>NZ_CP186056.1:0-5336333 GCF_049315205.1 Mycobacterium sp. WMMD1722
CCGGCTCGGCGACATCTACGGGCCCAAGCCGATCCTGATGCTGTGTGCGGCGCTGCTGACCGCCGGTTCGGTGGTCGCCGCGGTGAGCGACTCGCTACTCCCGGTGATCGTCGGGCGCGGCCTGCAGGGCTTCGGCATGCCGATCATCCCCCTGGGTATCAGCGTGTTGCGCGCGGCGGTCCCGCCGCAGCAGGTCGGCACGGCGATGGGTCTGATGAGCGCGTCGCTCGGGGTCGGGGGTGCGCTCGGCCTGCCGCTGTCGGCGGTGATCGCCGAGAACTTCAGCTGGCACGTCCTGTTCTGGTTCGCCGCCGGCCTGGGCGCGGCCGCGTTGGTGGCCTTCGCGGCGCTCATCCCGGCCGTGGACGCGCGCAGCCCCGACCGCGTGGACGTGGTCGGGGCGCTCGGACTGGCCGGTGGTCTGGTGACCCTGTTGCTGGGCATCTCGAAGGGCCAGACGTGGGGATGGTCCAGTGCCGCAACGCTGAGCATGTTCGTCGCCTCGCCGGTGATCTTCGTGCTGTTCGGTTGGTGGCAGTTGCGCGCCCGCTCGCCGATCGTCGATCTGCGTACCACGGCGCGCCGGCCCGTGCTGACGACGAACCTGGCCTCGGTCGGCGTCGGCTTCGGGCTCTTCGCGCTCTCCCTGGTTGCCCCGCAGGTGCTGGAGTTGCCGGAGCAGACCGGCTACGGGCTCGGCCAGTCGATGCTGCACACCGGCCTGTGGATGGCGCCCGGCGGGTTGGCCATGATGGTGTCCGCCCCGCTCGCGGCCCGGATCGCGGCGCGGCGCGGACCCCGCTCGACGCTGGTCGCCGGATGCGCGATCATCGCCGCGTCCTACGTCGGCGGGCTGTGGTTGCTGGACAGTCCCATCGAGGTGCTGATGCTCAATGTCCTGGTCAGCGTCGGGGTCGGGTTCGCCTTCGCATCGCTGCCCGCGCTGATCAACGCGGCGGTGCCGGTGACCGAGACGGCGGCGGCCAACGGGATCAACGCGTTGGCTCGCTCACTGGGCACGTCGATCTCCAGTGCGGTGATGGGTGCGGTGCTCGCCGGGATGACGACGTCGTTCGCCGGCCAGCTCGTGCCGTCGCTGGCCGGCTTCCACGCGGCGCTGATGATCGCCGCCTGTGCGGCCGCCCTGGCCGGGGTGATCGCGCTGATGATCCCGCAGCCGAGCTCCGATTCCGCGCCGGGCGTCGCCGACTCGGTCGGAGAACTCGTCAGATCCCGTACCGCTCCTTGAACACGCGGCTCTGCCGCTGCTCGACGATGATGCCGAGCAGTGGGATGGTGCCGGCCAGCAGGATGCCGACCGTCTTGGCGATCGGCCAGCGGACCTTCACCGCCAGATTCGCGGTCACGAGCAGATAGGCGAAATACACCCAGCCGTGGATGGGCGCGACCAGCCACAGGAAGGGCCAGTCGACCTTGACGATGTATTTGAGCACCATCTCGGCGCACAGCACGATGAGCCAGATGCCGGTGGCCCAGGCGAGCACCCGGTAGTTGCGGACGGCCTTGCGGATCGTCTCGATCGACACGCCCGCGGGCGTCGGCGATGCGGTCATGAGGGGGTTCTGCCTTCGTTGTCGGCTTCGGCGAGGTTCGCCAGATATGCGTTGTACTCGCGCAGTGCCGGGTCGTCGGCCCCGTCGTCGGGAGTCCGGGTGATGGTCGGCCGCTCGGGCAGCAGGCCGGCCGGCAGTTCGGTCACCTCATCGGCCCGGCGCGGTTCGGGCGGCGATTCCTCGTAGCGGACGAACTTGAAATACGCGTAGAAGCAGAAGACCGCGAACGCCGGCCACTGCAGTGCGTAGCCCAGGTTCTGGAAGCTACCCGAGGTCGACTCCCAACGGGTCCACTGCCACCAGGCCAGCGCCAGGCAGCCGGCCGCGGCGACCACGACCAGCATGATGAGCGCAGGCCTCCTACGCCGTGTAGTGGACACGCTCCCACGGTACCGCCTGGTCCGCGGCCGCAGCGCCCACCACCGCGCGGGCGGTAAGGTGGGCTCGCCTCGCGGGCGTGGTGGAATTGGCAGACACCCGGGCTTTAGGTGCCCGTGTTCGAAAGAGCGTGAGGGTTCGAGTCCCTCCGCCCGCACTTGATCCGATCGTTGTTCCGCATGCTGCTGGGCGTCATGCTCGGCTACGCCGGTGTCGCGCATCTGAGCTTCGCCCGCACCGAGTTCCAGGCGCAGGTGCCCGGATGGCTCCCGCTCGACGCCGATTTCGTCGTCCTCGCCTCGGGTGTGGTGGAGATCGTCCTCGGTGCGGCGCTGGTCCTGCTCGGCCGCTGGCGGGTTGCGCTCGGGTGGCTCGCCGCGGCGTTCTTCGTGGCGGTCTTCCCCGGCAACATCTCGCAGTTCGTCACGCACACCGACGCGTTCGGTCTGGACTCCGATCGAGCGCGGGCGATCCGGTTGCTGTTCCAACCGCTGTTGGTGATCTGGGCCCTGTGGGCGACCGGGGCATGGGCGGCGTGGCGGCGCCCTGACACCGGAAGCGCATGATGGACCGATGGCCGATCGGGATCGCGACGACGAGGGCCGGCCGCGCAACACCCGCCCCCGCGACGCGTTGGGCCGTCCGCTGCCGCCGGGCAGCACCGGCGTCGACCGTATTCCCGACGACCTCCACCTCGCGCCCGCCGAATCGCTGACCTACGCCCAGGAACTCCTCGACGGCGGCCGGGCTTTCCACGCCCATGAAGTGCTCGAGGCGGCCTGGAAGGACGGTCCGGCGGGGGAGAAGCCGCTGTGGCAGGGGCTGGCCCAGTTGATGGTCGGCATCACCCACATCCAGCGGGGCAACCGTCGCGGCGCGCGCACCCTGCTGAGCCGTGGAGCCGAGCGGATCGCACCGTACCGGTCGGCGGGCCCGTATCGCATCGACGTCTCCGGGCTGATCGACCACGCGACGGCGCTCGTCGCCGCCCTCGACGCAGGCGCCGACATCGACGCCGCGCGGCTACGGCCCCGGCTGGTCGACACCAACTGCTAAGCGCCCTGCTCAACGGCCGCTTATGCGGGTAAGTCCGGGTAGCGTCTCACCGTCATGGAGGACAACACGGCCCGTGGCGCCGCGGTGCGCAAAGCCATCACCGGCGCGTCCATCGGCAACGCCGTCGAGTGGTTCGACTTCGCCATCTATGGCTTCCTGGCCACCTTCATCGCCGCGAACTTCTTCCCGTCCGGTGACGACACCGCCGCCCTGCTCAACACTTTCGCGATCTTCGCCGCGGCGTTTCTGGTCCGCCCGCTGGGTGGATTCGTCTTCGGACCGCTCGGTGACCGCATCGGTCGCCAGAAGGTGCTCGCCGTGGTCATCCTGCTGATGTCGGCCGCCACACTCGGCATCGGCCTGCTGCCCACCTACGCGACCATCGGTGTCGCGGCGCCGCTGCTGCTGTTGCTACTGCGCTGTGTGCAGGGCTTCTCCGCAGGCGGCGAATACGGCGGTGGTGCAGTCTATCTCGCTGAATACGCCCGCGACGGCAGGCGCGGGTTGACCGTGACGTTCATCGCCTGGTCCGGGGTGCTCGGGTTCCTGCTCGGATCGGTGACCGTCACCCTGCTACAGGCGCTGCTGCCCGCCGAGGCGATGGAGAGCTACGGCTGGCGCATCCCTTTCCTCATCGCCGCACCGCTGGGGCTGGTCGGTCTCTACATCCGTCTGCGCTTGGATGACACGCCGCAGTTCGAGGCACTCAGCCGGGCCGACCACGTCGCCACCTCGCCGCTACGTGAGGCCACGACCACGGCCTGGCGGCCGATCCTGCAGGTGATCGGGCTGTTCATCGTGTTCAACGTCGGCTACTACGTGGTGTTCACCTTCCTGCCCACGTACTTCATCAGGACGCTGCAGTTCAGCAAGACGGTGTCGTTCGTGTCGATCACGCTGGCGAGTCTGGTCGCGCTGGTGCTGATCCTCCCGCTGGCGACGCTGTCGGACCGGGTGGGCCGACGGCCGCTGCTCCTCGGCGGGGCGGCGGCCTACATCGTCCTGGCCTATCCGCTGTTCGTCTTGCTGAACTCGGGGTCGGTGGTCGCCGCGGTCGCCGCGCACTGCCTCCTCGCCGCGATCGAGTCGGTGTACGTGTCGGCGGCGGTGACCGCGGGCGTGGAGCTGTTCGCGACGCGGGTCCGCTACAGCGGGTTCTCGATCGGCTACAACATCTCGGTGGCCGCGTTCGGCGGCACCACCCCGTACGTGGTGACCTGGCTGACCTCGACGTCCGGCAACCGACTCGCGCCGGCGCTGTATCTGAGCGTCGCGGCCGTCGTATCGCTGGGCGCGCTGCTCACCGTGGCCGAGACCGCCGGCCGGCCGCTGGCCACGACGGGCGGGGTGGACGTGCGACGATGATTCGGTGAGCGCCAGGGGATCGGCCCGGCCGACCAAGGCCGACGTGGCCCGACTGGCCGGGGTGTCGACAGCCACCGTCAGTTATGTGCTCAACAACGTTGCCTCGCAACGTATTTCCACTCGGACCCGCGACGCGGTCCGCGATGCCGCGAGAACGCTGGGATACCGTCCAAACCTCGCGGCGCGAAATCTGGCGGTGGGCGGCAGCGGCGTCGTGCTCTACATCGTGCCACGGCTGTCCCTCGGTGAGCTCCTCATGGAGGTGGGCAGCCGGCTGACCACCGCCCTGGCTCGGCACGGCATCGTGTTGTCGCTGCAGTTCGAGACTGACGACGACCGCAACGTCGTCGACGCCATCAACGATCTCAACCCACTGGCGGTCGCCGGCGTCTTCCCCCTGACCGGGCCGGCACGGGCCGCCGCCGACGCGGCCGGGATCCCGCAGATCCACCTCGGCAGTGCCCAGCTGCGTGCACTCGGCGAACTCCACCTGTCGATCGGCGAACTTCGGATCAAGCATCTCGTCTCCCGCGGTCACCGGCGCATCGCGTTCGCCTATTCGGATGTCCCGCAACTGCGGGCGCTGGGCGACTACTGGCTCGAGGGGCTGCGCATCGCCGCGCGGCGGCGCGGGCTGCCCGAACTGGCGGTCGACACCCTCATCAGTGACGGCGCCAACGCCGCAGTCGTGGTGTCCCGGTGGGTGGCCGATGACGTGACCGCCGTCTGCGCCCAGAGCGACGAGACGGCGTTCGTGGCCCTGCACGGTGTGCGCGAGGCGGGACTGCGGTGCCCGGCCGATCTCGCCGTCCTCGGTGTGGACGCCCGGCCGCTGGGCGCGGTCGCCGGCCCACCGCTGAGTTCGGTCGCCTTCGACGCGGAGGTGATCGTCGACGTCGCGGTTGCGGCGATGATGACGGCCCTGGGGCTACCGGCCGAGCCGGAATCCAGCCCGGGTGACGTCGCGAGGCTGATTCAGCGCGCCTCCACCTGAGGATTACATTCGAGCCCGCTGATGTCACTATTATCGTGCACTTACGCGTGTAATCTCTGCGCGGAGAGAGGTGATAGCCGTGACCGTGAGCGCCAGCCCCGACATCTACTTCGATCCCTACGATGTGGAACTGAACGCCGATCCGTACCCGATGTTCAAGCGGCTGCGGGAAGAGGCGCCGCTGTACTACAACACCCAGCACGACTTCTTCGCCGTCAGTCGCTACGCCGACGTATGCGAAGCGCTGGTCGATCACGAGACCTACAGTTCGGCGCGCGGTGCGATCGTCGAACTGATCAAAGCCAACATCGACATTCCGCCTGGCACGGTGATCTTCGAGGACCCGCCGATCCACGACGTGCACCGCAAGCTGCTGGCGCGAATGTTCACCCCGCGCAAGGTCAACGCGCTGGAACCGAGAATCCGAGAGTTCTGCGCGCAGAGCCTCGATCCGCTGGTCGGGTCCGGCGGCTTCGACTTCATCGCCGACTTCGGCGCGCAGATGCCGATGAAGGTGATCAGTTCACTGCTGGGCATCCCGGAGGACGACCAGGAGATGATCCGCGACTATGGCAACGCCCAGCTGCGCACCCAGGCGGGCAAGCCGATGGCCGCCGCCGAACGGGGCATGGTGGCCGGTGAGGTGTTCGAGGCATACATCGACTGGCGTACTGACCACCCGTCCGACGACATCATGACCGACCTGCTCAACGTGGTCTTCACCGACGAGAACGGCGTCGAACGCCGGCTGCGTCGCGACGAGCTCCTCGTCTACCTCAACGTCGTCGCCGGCGCCGGCAACGAGACGACCACCCGGCTGATCGGCTGGGCGGCCAAGGTGCTCGCCGAACATCCCGAGCAGCGCCGCGAACTGGTCGACAATCCGGCGTTGATCCCCTTGGCGGTCGAGGAGTTGCTGCGCTTCGAGCCGCCCGCTCCGCACGTGGCCCGTTACGTCACCCGCGACGTCGACGTCCACGGACAGACGGTGCCGGCGGGCAGTGTGATGATGATGCTCATCGGCGCGGCCGTCCGCGATCATCGGCAGTTCCCGCCGGACGGCGACGTCTTCGACATCCACCGCGAACCGCGTCAGCATCTCGCGTTCAGCGTCGGCACGCACTACTGCCTCGGTTCGGCGCTGGCGCGGCTGGAGGGCCGCATCGCGCTGGAGGAGATCCTCAAGCGGTTCCCCGAGTGGGACGTCGACCTCGCCAACGCCAGAATCTCACCGACATCGACTGTGCGAGGCTGGGATTCGATGCCTGCGGTGTTGCGGTGACCAGCGTCGAGCTCGCCGTCCCGCGGGACTGGGAGGAGATCACCCCGCAATGGATGACCGCGGCGCTGTCGAAGCGACACCCCGATGTGGTCGTCGACGCGGTCACCGTCGAATTGCGTGACGACGGGACCAACCGGCGGGCCCGGCTGGGGCTGACCTATGCGACGGGCGACGGTCCCGCGACGGTTTTCGTCAAGGCGGTCGATCCGGCGCATCGGGATCTGGTGCGCCTGACCAGTGGGCTGTTCCATGAACCGCGACTGTTCACCTCAGGTGTCGAACTGCCGCTGGAACATCCGACGGTCTACGCCGCGCTGATCGATGAACAGGCCGAGGACTTCATCCTGGTCATGGAAGATCTGACCGCCCGCGGCGCTGATCCGCGCGACGCCACCCGACCGCTGACCGTCGAACAGGCCGCCACCGGGGTGCGTGGTCTGGCACGGATGCACGGCCGATTCTGGGGGCGGGTCACCGATGACCCGGCGCTCGGCTGGCTGGAACCCTTCGTCCCGTGGGACGGTATGGGAGCCGCGCCGCTGCAGGAGGCGCTCAACCGCCTCGGTGACGTCGCCCCCGACGAGGTCATGTCACTGACCATCGAGCGGCTGATCGACGGGATCTGGAAGCCCTACATCACCACGCTGACCAGCACCACACAGACGCTGCTGCACGGGGATCCACACATCGGCAACACGTACCTGCTGCCGTCGGATGAGGTGGGGTTCCTGGACTGGCAGGTCGCCCGGCGGGGCAACTGGTCGCTGGATCTGGGTTATTTCCTCCAGGGCGCATTGACCATCGCGGACCGCCGCTCGGCCGAACGGCAGCTGATCGAGGAGTACCGCGACGCGCTGGACCTGCCCGCCGCCGAGATCCCCTCCCTCGACGACATCTGGCTGCGCTACCGGGCGTCGGTCGCACACGGACTGACGTTGTGGCTGTGCACCGCCAGCGCGGGCGAACTATGGCAGCGGCCGGATATCGCCGTCGCACTGGCGCAACGGTATTCAGCCGCTTACGCCGATCTGCACACCGCCGAGGCGATCACCGACATCACCGGTTAGCGCAGCATTCAGACTTGCCTGCGCAACGGCCGTCGCGAGGTCTCCCGCATGGTCAGGATCGTCGCCAACGAGATCACCGCGGCGACGATCACGTAGTAGGCGGGCGCGAGCGGGTTGCCGGTGCGGTCGGTCAGCCACGTCGCGACGTAGGGTGCGGTTCCACCGAACAGCGCGACCGAGGCGTTGTAGCCGATCGAATAGCCGCTGGAGCGCACCTTGGTGGCGAACAGTTCGGCGCCCGCCGCGAGCGAGGTCGAGACGAACAGCGCCTCCAGCGCGGCCAGCCCCGCGTGCCCGGCCACCGCTGCCGGCAGCGACCCGGAGGTCAGCAGCAGGAACAGTGGGTAGGCGAACACCGCGAAAGCTGTTGCACCGCAGATGAGCACGGGCTTGCGCCCGATGCGGTCCGACAGCGCGCCCAGCGGGAGGATCAGTACCAGACCGACCACACTGGCCACGGTGATCGAGATGAACGCGTCGGTCTTCGAAAATCCCAGGGTCTCGGTGAAATAGCTGGGCAGGAAGGTGTACACCGTGTAGAAGCCGACGTTGTGGATGACCACCAGACCGGCGATCTGCAGGATCGGTCTCCACGACGTGGTGACCGCGTCGCGCAACGGTGACGTCGACACCTCACCTGATTCCCGCAACTGTTCGAATTCCGGCGTGTCACCCAGACGCAGCCTGATGTAGAGGCCGACGCCGCCGAGCGCCCCGGCGAGCAGGAACGGGATTCGCCAGCCGTAGGCGTCCATCGCCGATTCGCTGAGCATCGCCTCGAGCGCCGTGACGGTGATCGAGCCGAGCAGGAATCCGATGACGACCGACCACACCAGGAAGGACACCACGAAGCCGCGGTGGCGGTCGGGCGCGTATTCGGCGAGAAAGCAGGCGCCGCTGCCGTATTCGCCGCCGGCGGAAAACCCCTGCAGACAGCGCAGCAGAAGCAGCAGGATCGGCGCGAACACCCCGATGGTGTCGTAGCTGGGCACCAGACCGATGGCCAGCGTCGAACCCGACATCAGCAGGATCACCAGGGCGAGCACCCGCTGGCGGCCGATGCGGTCGCCGAGCGGGCCGAAGAAGAAACCGCCGAGCGGCCGCATGAAGAAGGCGGCGGCGAAGATGGCGAAGGTGTTGAGCAGCGCCGCGGTGTCATCGCCGGAAGGGAAGAACTTGTCGGCGATGTAGGAGGCGAGAAAGCCGTAGATGGCGAAGTCGAACCATTCCACGGTGTTACCGACCGACGCGCCACGGATCGCTCGGCGCAGTTCGGCTGGTGGGGCGTCGCGGCGCTTACTTCCTTCGGCGATGGTCATGGCAGCTCCCCGGATGGTGTGAAGCTGTGCATTCCCGATCGCGCCGGGAAATCAACATCCCGGCGCGTCAGCTGCTCAGTCGCTGGCTGGCAGTGGCTTGGCCTCCTTGAGGCTCAGCGCAGTCCCGCCGACCGACAGCGTGCCCTGACCGGCCTTGGTGACCAGGACCTCCGCGCCGCTTTCGTCGACGTAGCGCTTACCCATCACGGATCCGCCGCCGAAGGCCGGGTCCAGCGCGACATCGTCGGACTTCGGTGCGTCCAGCGCGACCATCGGCACCCCGCCGGCCCGTAGGTCGTCGAGGCTGTCGGCGCTGCGCACGACGATCACCTGGGTGTCGCACACCTGACTCTGCAGGCGCGTGCCGTTCTTGATCATGCGGGCTCCTTCGTGGGTTCGTCGGCGGCGGCGTGCAATTCTCGGATCAGCTCGCGGCGCAAGACTTTACCGGTGGCATTGGTGGGCAGTTCTTCGCGGAAGACCACCCGGTCGGGGGTCCGCGAGCCACGCAGGTGCCTGCGTACGTGACGACGCAGATCGTCGGCGTCGGGCGACGCGCCGGGGCGGGGCACCACGACGGCGACGATGATCTGTCCCCATTCGGGGTCCTCGGGTCCGACCACCGCGACGTCGCGGACGTCCGGATGCTCCACGAGGACGTCCTCGATCTCGGCCGGTGCGATGTTCTCTCCGCCCCGGATGATCGTGTCGTCGAACCGGCCGCCGATGAACAGGTAGCCGTCCGCATCCAGGGCGGCGACATCCTTGGTCGGAAACCAGCCCTCGGCGTCGAGCACTGAGCCGATCTCGGTGTAGCGCCCGGAGACCTGATCGCCGCGCACGAACAGCTCACCGGTCTGCCCCGGCCCCAGGACCGTCCCGTCCTCGGCGCGGATCTGCACCTCGACGCCCGGTACCACCTGGCCCACCGATCCGAGCCGTCGGATCACCGCATCCTCGTCGGAGTCCAGTGCGGCACGGTGATCCTCCGGGCCGAGCACCGCGATCGTGGAGCTGGTCTCGGTGAGCCCGTAGGCATTGACGAAGCCCACCCCCGGCAGCAGTTCCAGAGCCCTGCGTACCAGCGGCAGCGCCACCTTCGACCCGCCGTAGGCCAGGTTGCGCAGCGTGGGCAGCGCGACCGGCTCGTGGGCCAGCGCGGTCACGATCCGGTCGAGCATGGTGGGCACCACGGTCGCGGTGGTGACCCCCTCGCTGCGGACCAGCCGGATCCACTCGCGGGCGTCGAAGTGGCGCAGGTACACCATCTTCCGACCGGCGTACAGATTCGACATCGCCGCCCCGACGCCCGCGATGTGGTACGGCGGTACACAGATCAGCGCGGCGTCGGCGGGGTCGGCGGAGGCGAATTCGACGGTTCCGGTGACGTAGCTGGTGAGGTTGTTGTGCGTCAGCTCGACGGCTTTGGGTCGCGATGTGGTGCCGGAGGTGAACAACACCACCGCGACAGCGTCGGGGTCGGCGAATTCGGCGGCCGGCTCGGCCTGCCGTGCGGCGGTGAGGAAGTCAGCGGAGTCGATGACGGGCCGTCCGGACCCGGCGACCATGTCGCGGTACTCGGTGTCGGCGATCACCAGCGGATCCGGCAGCCGCCCGATCAGCTCACTCAGGCCCTCGGCGCTCAGGCGGTAGTTCAGCGGAGTGAAGGGGACCGCCGCGCGCGCGGAGGCGAAGATGAGCAGTGGCAGCAGCGCACCGCCGGTGCCGACGTAGACGACATGCGCCGCTCCGGAGCCGGCGATGGCACCGGCTCCGCCGTCGGCCAGCGTGCTCAGCTCGTCTGTGCTCAGCCGTAGATCGTCGCAAACCACGGCCGTGCGGTCGGGCCCGGCCGACACCGCCATCTCCAGCAGCAGCGAGATACTCATACCCCGGCCGCTGCCTTGTCCACGTTCACTTCCACGCCCTTGTCCACGTATTCGTCGACGAAGATGTCGAGGGTCGGACGGTCGCCGCCGCCGTAGCGGGCGAGGTCCGTCACGCCGGCCTCGGTCAGCACCGCGGAGTCGATGTAGCACCGTCCGGTCGCTTCCCGGGCGGGGCGCGACAGCACCTCGACTGCGGCGTCGGCCATGATCTCAGGGCTCCTCGCCGACTCGAGCGCCTGCTGCCCGTCGGCCATGTTCGCCACGGCGGAGGTGGCGATGTAGGTCTCGGGCCACAGGCAGTTGCAGGCGATACCGGCGTCGCGGTACTCCTCGGCCCAGCCCAGCGTCAGCAGCGTCATGCCGTATTTGGACAGGGTGTAGGCCGGATGCGCGCCGAGCCAGTGCGGGCTGGTGTTCAGCGGCGGCGCCAGGGTCAGCACATGCGGATTCGAGGACGCGCGAAGGTGGGGCAGCGCCGCCTGGGTCAGCAGAAAGGTCCCGCGCACATTGATGTCCATCATCAGGTCGAACTTCTTGACCCTGAGGTGTTCGGTCGTCTCCGTGGCGATGGCGCTGGCGTTGTTCACCACGATGTCCACCCCGCCGAAGTGTTCGACGGCCGTGTCGACGGCGCGCTGCACATCGTCTTCCTCGCGGACGTCGCCCACCACGGCGACGGCCCGGCCGCCTACGGCCTCGATCTCGGCGACCGCGGTATGCACGGTGCCCGGCAGCTTGGGATGGGGTTCGGCCGTCTTGGCCAGCAGAACGATTTCGGCACCGGCCTTGGCGGCGCCGAGCGCGATGGCCAGTCCGATGCCGCGGCTGCCCCCGGACACCACCAGGGTGCGGTCGGACAGCGCTCGCTGGCCGGACGCCCCGTTTTCGCTGGGCAATGGACCTCCTCGACTCGCCCTCGATGGTATTGCCATTCTCATTATCTGCAAGTGGCGTAATCACCGATTGTGTCGCACCGCTCGTCGAGGTGAAACGCGGGGTCGACCGCACCGTGCCCCGGTCGCCGCGGTCCCATCCGGCACCGGCTCCTAGCGGGCGTTTCCCTGTAAGCGGTATTGGCATTCTCATTTTTTGCAAGTACGTTATCCATCGATGAGCGACCTCGTGCAGACCTCCTCGGGCATACCGCTCGAACCCGTGTACGGGCCGGGCGATCGCGAACACGAACCGCCGGCGCCCGGCGCCTATCCGTTCACCCGGGGCAACTTCGCGTCCGGGTACCGCGGCAAGCTGTGGACGTTCCGGCAGTATTCCGGGTTCGGCACTGCCGAAGAGTCGAATCGCCGATACCGCTACCTGCTGGATCAGGGTGGCACCGGGCTTTCGGTGGCACTGGATCTGCCGACCCAGTGCGGCTACGACTCCGACGATCCGGAGTACGGCGAAGAGGTGGGCCGCGTCGGCGTCGCGGTCGACACCCTCGCGGACGCCGAGATCCTGTTCGACGGCATACCGCTGGACAAGATCAGCACCAGTTTCACCATCAACGGCACGGCCGCGATCCTGCTGGCGTTCTACGTCGCCGCGGCCGAAAAGGCCGGGGTGCCGCGGGAGAAACTGACCGGCACCATCCAGAACGACATCCTCAAGGAGTACGCCTCGCGCGGCACCTGGATCTGGCCGCCGGAGCCGTCGCTGCGCCTGATCGCCGACACGATCGAGTTCTGTGCCGCCGAGGTGCCGCGCTTCAATGCCATCTCGGTCGCCGGTGCGCACTTCCGCGATGCCGGCGCCAACGCGGTGCAGGAGATGGCGTTCACGCTCGCCGACGGGGTCACCTACTGCGACACGGTGGTCGAGCGCGGGCGCATGTCGATCGACAAGTTCGCCCCGCAGATCTCGTTCTTCTTCTACACCCATGGCGACTTCTTCGAGGAGATCGCCAAGTACCGCGCCGGACGCAGGCGCTGGGCGACCATCGTTCGCGAACGGTACGGCTCGACGAGCGACAAGGCGTCGATGTTCCGCTTCGGGTGCGTGTCTGGCGGTGCGTCGCTGTATGCGCCGCAGGCGCAGAACAATGTCGTGCGCATCGCCTATGAGGCGATGGCCTCGGTGCTGGGCGGCGTGCAGTCGATGTTCACCGCGGCGTGGGACGAACCGTTCGCGCTGCCCAGTGAGGAGTCCGCGACGCTGGCCCTGCGCACTCAGCAGATCCTCGCCTACGAGACCGGGGTCACCCGGGTGGCCGATCCACTCGGCGGCTCCTACTTCGTCGAGGCGCTCACCGACGCCACCGAGGAGAAGATCATCGAGATCATGCACGATCTCGAACAGCACGGCGGCATGGTGCGCTGCATCGAAGACGGCTATCTGCAGGGCCTGATCGCCGACGAGGCGTACACGATGCACAAGGAGATCGAGGACGGCAGCCGCCCGGTGGTCGGCGTCAACAAGTTCGTTACCGACGAACCGCCGGCCGACATCGACACCTACGAGCTCGACGCCGAAGGCCGGGACCTCCAGCTCAAGCGGCTGGCGAAGGTCAAGGACGAGCGGGACTCCGATGCGGTCGCAGCCAGCCTGGCCGCGCTGTCCCGGGCGGCCGAGGGGGATGACAACCTGATGCACAAGCTGATCGACTGCGCGAACGCGTACTGCACCGTCGGGGAGATGGTGTCGGCGCTCAAAGCGGTGTGGGGCGAGTTCCAGCAACCGGTGGTTTTCTGATGAGCGCTTGCGCGAAGAAGCGGGGGCGACTGATGAGCGCTTGCGCGAAGAAGCGAGGGCACAGCTGATGAGCGCTCCCGCCCGCGTGCTGGTCGCCAAGCCCGGTCTGGACGGCCACGACCGCGGCGCAAAGATCGTCGCCCGCACGCTGCGCGACGCGGGGTTCGAGGTCATCTACACCGGTATCCGGCAGCGCATCGAGGACATCGTGTCGATCGCGCTGCAGGAGGACGTCGCCCTGGTCGGATTGTCCATCCTGTCGGGTGCGCACCTGGGGCTCACCACGCGCGTGGTGGACGCGCTGCGCGCGGCCGACGCCGGTGACATCGCCGTCGTCGTCGGCGGCACGATTCCCCAGGCCGATGTGCCCAAGTTGCTGGAAGCCGGTGCGGCCGCGGTGTTCCCGACCGGAACCGCGCTCGACGTGCTGGTGACCGAGGTGCGCAAGCTGACGGAGAAGGTGGAACATTGAGACTCGGCGTGATGATCGGGGCCGAGCGCGGCGACATGATGCGCAAGGTCACCAAGCTGGTCTCGGACATCGAGTGGGCCGAGTCGGCGGGCCTGGACACCGCGTGGATGCCGCAGGTGCCCAACGACTTCGACTGTCTGACGATGGTCGCGCTGATGGGCGGCCGGACCACCCGCATCGAGTTGGGCACCGCCGTCGTCCCCTTGCAGGCCCAGCATCCGATCGCGCTGGCGCGTCAGGCGCTCTCGGTGCACGCCGCCACCGGTGGCAGGCTAGCGCTCGGCGTCGGGCCGTCGCACCACTGGATAGTGCGCGACATGCTCGGCATCCCGTACGAGAAGCCGGCCGCCTACACCCGTGACTATCTCGAGGTGCTCAACGCCGCGGTGGCGGGTCCCGGGGACGTCGACGTCGAGAACGACTCGTTCACCGTGCACAACCCGACCGTGCTGCAAGCGGATTCACCGATGCCGGTGCTCGTCGCTGCGCTCGGGCCGGTGATGTTGCAGATCGCCGGCGAACTCGCCGACGGCACCGTGCTGTGGATGGCCGACGAGAAGGCGATCGGTGACCACATCGCGCCGCGCATCACCAAGGCCGCCGAGAACGCGGGCCGCCCGGCGCCGCGGATCGTCGCCGGCATCCCGGTGTGTCTGTGCGCGAACTCCGAGATCGACGCGGCCAAGGAGCGGGCGAACCGGATCCTCGCCGAAGCCGAGACGTCGCCGAACTATCAGAAGCTGCTCGACCGCGGCGACGCCCGCGACGTCGGCGATCTCTGCGCCGCCGGTGACGAAGAGGCGATCCTGGCGCGGTTCAAGCAGTTCGCCGACGCCGGGGTGACCGATCTGTCGGTGCGCCTGCTGCCGATCGGGGACAACCGCGACGAGCTGATCGCGTCCAAGTACCGGACCAGGGAAGTGATCGCCGAGCTCGCCAAGCAGGTGCAGTGAGCTCTGGTCCGCTCGCCGGCATCAAGATCCTCGAGGTGGGCGTGATGCTCGCCGGGCCCTACGCGACGATGATGCTCGCCGATCTCGGCGCCGAGGTGACCAAGATCGAACCCCCGGGCGGGGAGATCTCCCGCCAGGTGAGTGACAGCTATTTCGCCAGCCTGAACCGCAACAAGACCAACGTGTGTCTGGACCTGCGTTCCGACGAGGGGCGGCAGCGGCTGGTGGAGCTGGTCGCGGAATCGCATGCGCTGCTGGTGAACATGAAACCGTCGGTGATCCGCAGGCTCGGCCTCACCTACGAGAATCTGTCGCGTGTCAATCCGAAGATCGTCTGCGTCGCGATGACGGGGTTCGGCCTCGACGGCGGTGACGATCCGGCCTTCGACTATGTCATCCAGGCGGCGACCGGCGTCGCGGCGATGACCGGCGACCCCGACGGTGCACCCACGCTGCCCGGCTATTCCTCGGCGGACAACTCGACCGGGCTGACCGCGGCGCTGGGTCTGTTGGCGATGATCGTCGCGGGCCGCGGTGGTCAGGTCGATGTCTCGCTGCGCGACGTCATGCTCTCCCAACTCAACTACCGGGCGGCGGCCTACCTCAACGACGGTGTCCACCCGCTCCGGCACCCCAACGGGGCGCATTCGTATTATGTTCCCGCTCAACTGTTCTCGACAGCCGACGGGTATCTCGCGCTGTTCATCACCCACGACGGGTTCTGGCGGCTGTTCGCCGACGAGGCCGGTATCGAGGGCTTCCCGACCATGGCCGAGCGGTCCGCGCGCCGGAACGAGGTACTGGCGCTCGTCGAGGCCGCGCTGGCGGGCGACTCCGCCGTGGGGTGGGAGAAACGCTTACGGCCGCTGGGCATCCCGGCGGCGGCCGTGCGCAGCCTGCCCGAGGCGCTGGAGGCGACCCCCGAGGTCGTGGTCCAGGCGGGCGACTTCCGGTTGGTGGGCAGCCCGATCCGGATCGCCGGTTTCCGGCCCGAGTACCGGCCGCCACCGCCCGCGCCGGTGAGCGATCACTCGTCGTAGGTGACCGTGGTCCGCTCGGTGTCGGGCACGGCCTGGCAGGTCAGCACATATCCCTCTTCGACCTCGTCCTCGTCGAGCGCGTCGTTGACCCGCATGGGTGCGGTGCCCTCGGTCAGCTTCGCCATGCAGGTGCCACAGTTGCCCGCCTCGCAGGAGAACGGGGGAGCCATCCCGGCGCGCCGTGCGCTCTCGAGCAGAGTCTCGCCGGGCATGCGCCGCACGCTGGCCGTCTTCCGATCGAGCACGATGGTGACCTCGCCGCCGGGCGCGGGCATCGGTTCGGCCGTCATGGGACTCCTTTAACAGGGCTGTTCTGACTATAGGAGAATACTATTCTCCAGAAATGATAGGGTGTTCTCAACAGTAGTTTACGGGTGCAGGAGGGTCCGGCGGCGTGAGCGATGGCCGACACGTGACGCAGCCCGTCGCGCTGGCGTACGGCGATCGCGGTTATTCGCTCGCCCAGATCGACGCGCTCACCAGTGGAATGGCCACCGCCCTCGAACACGGCGGGGTCCGCGCGGGTGACCGCGTCGCGGTGGCGTCGTCCAATCGGCCCGAGTTCGTCGTCGCGCTGCGTGCCATCTGGGCGCTCGGCGCGGCGGCCGTGTTGATCAGCCCGGCCTGGAAGCGCGCCGAGGTCGCCCACGCGCTGGAACTGACCCGCCCGCGGCACGCAGTCGGCGACCACCCGGTGCTGGCCGGGCTGATGCCGATGCGCCCCCTCGACGAACCGGTGACACCGGGATGCCGGGTCTTCGATCCCCCCGCACCGGACACCGACGCATTGTTCGTGTTCAGCTCGGGAACGACCGGCATGCCCAAGGCGGTCCGGCACACCCACCGCGCCTTCGCGGCGGCAGTGCGGCACTGGCGGGCCGCGCTGGAACTGTCGTCTGCCGACCGGATGCAGATCATGACGCCGCCGTCGCACATCCTCGGTCTGCTCAACATCGTGATGGCACTGGAGACCGGCGCCTGGATCCGGCTGCACCCGCGCTTCGACATCGAGACCATGCTCCACCACATCGAGGCCGACGGCATCACCATCGAGATGGCGGTCGCGCCGATCGCCCTTGCGCTGGCGGCACATTCGAAGTTGGAGAGCTACGACCTATCGTCACTGCGGTACGTCATGTGGTGTGCGACGCCGGTCACCGAGACCGTGGCGCAGCGCGTCTCCGACCGCGCCGGTCTGCGTTGGGTCACCGCCTACGGGACCACCGAGGTCCCGGTGATCGCCGCGAATCCCGTTGACGGTGCGCGGCTGGACACCGTCGGTCGCCCAGTACCCGGTGTGCAGGTCCGCATCGTCGCCCTCGACGGCAGTGCGCCGCTGGGGCCGGGCGCCGACGGCGAGATCCAGGTGCGGTCGGACTCAGCGATGGCCGGTTATCTGCCCGAGTCCGCGACGCCGGGGGCGTTCGAGGACGGCTGGTACCGCACCGGCGACGTGGGCTGCCTCGACGAAGACGGCTTCCTGCGGATCACCGACCGGTGCAAGGAGATGATCAAGGTGCGGGGCTTTCAGGTGGCTCCAGCCGAGATCGAGGCCGTGTTGCACGGGCATCCGGCGGTGGCCGACTGCGCGGTGTTCGGCGAGCCGGACTCCGCCGACGGCGAGGCGGTGGTGGCCGCCGTGGCGACCGGAAGTCCGGTCGGCGCCGAGGAACTGATCCAACTGGTGGGCGAGCAGCTGGCGTCCTACAAGCGACCGCGTCGGGTGGTGTTCGTCCCCGACATCCCGCGCCTGCCTTCGGGGAAGGTCTTGCGCCGAGTGGTGAAGGAGCAGCATGGACGTCCGTCTGACGGCTGAGCAACAGCAGTTGCGCGACGCGGCCGCGGAGGTGGCAGGCGATCTCGGCCCGGGGTCGGTGGCCGATCTCGACGACGCCACCCGCATCGCGCGCCTCGAGAAGGCGGTCGACGCCACCGGTTTCCGGACCCTGCGGTCGGACGGTGCGTCGGCCGTGGAGGTGGCGATCGTGGCCGAGGAATTCGGCCGCGGCCTGATCGACGTCCCGTTCCTCGGGCCGGTGCTCGTCGACGACCTGCGGCGTCGCCTGGGGCGCGAGGTGGCTGCCGCCGCGGACGGACCGCCATCGGTCGATCTGACCGGCTCCCTTGCCGGAGTGGACGCCGCACCCGCCGGGCTCGGCGAGCTCTCCGAGGAGGAGTCCGGGCGCTGGTATGCGCTCGCGCTGGCGTCGACGACGGCCGACATCGTCGGGGCCGCGCGCGGAACCCACACGCTGGCCACCGATTACGCCAAGGTGCGCGAACAGTACGGGGCCGCGATCGGGTCGTATCAGGCGGTGGCGCATCTGCTCGCGGAGAGCCTGGCACTGATCGAGGGGTCGATCAGTATCTCGAGGCATGCTGCCTGGGCGGTCGACGAACTGCCGGTCCGCGAGGCGGTGGAGGCCGCGCGGATCGCCAAGATCTACTGTGCGCGCGCCGCGATGACGGTGTGCGAGACGTCGATCCAGGTGCACGGCGGCATCGGCAACACCTGGGAGTGTCTGGCCCACGTCTATCTGCGGCGGGTGCTGGCCGCCACCGAGACCTGGCCCGCGAAGCTGGAGGAGCTGACCATTGGACTTTCGTGACTCACCCGACGAAGCCGCCTTCCGGGAGCGCCTGCGCGACTGGCTCGTCGCGCAGCAGGGCAAGTTCCCGACCTCCGGTGACGCCTACTGGGAGAAGGCGGGCGAATGGCATCAGGCGCTGTTCGGGGCCGGATTCTTCGGCACCTCGTGGCCGAAGGCGTACGGCGGGCAGGAGCTGCCGCCGGTCTACGACGTCATCGTCGACGAGGAGATCGCCAAGGCGGGCGCCCCGGCACGGCCCAGCCTGGGCTATCTGGTCGTCGGACTCAGCCATCACGGCAATGAGGAACTGCGCCAACGCTTTCTGCCCGGCATGATCAACGGCACCGAGCGCTGGTGTCAGGGCTTCTCCGAACCCGGCGCGGGCTCCGACCTGGCGTCGCTGACGACGACCGCGGTCAAGGACGGTGACGAGTACGTCATCACCGGACACAAGGTGTGGACCAGTTACTCCGACGTCGCCGACTGGTGCCTGGTGCTGGCGCGCACCGACCGGGCCGTGCCCAAGCACAAGGGCATCTCGGCGTTCATCGTCGACATGCACCAGCCTGGGATCGAGCAGCGACCGCTGAAGATGATCAGTGGTGTCACCAAGGAATTCGGCCAGGTGCTTTTCGACGGCGCGAGGGTGCCCACCGGGAACATGGTCGGCGCACCGGGGGAGGGCTGGAAGCTCGCGATGACCGTCGTCAGCCACGAGCGAGAACCCTCGACGCTCGGCTTCTCGGCACGCTACGGAAAGACCGTCCGTCAGATGGCGTCCCGCCTCGACGGCACGCCGCCCGAAGAGCTGCTGTGGGCCTGGGTGCAGACCGAGATGCTGCGGCTGCACGTGCGTAGGCGGCTCTCCGAGCAGCTCGGCGGTCTGACCCACGGCCCACAGGGGTCGTTGGACAAATTGCTGATGACCTGGGTCGAGCAGTCGGTCGGCCACGCCGCGCTCAAGGCCGTCGGCACCTCGGACGAGGAGCTGTTCGGCGCCTACATGTACAGCCGGGCCCAGAGCGTCATGGGTGGGACCTCGCAGATCCAGAAGAACATCATCGCCGGCCGGATTTTGGATTTGGGATTGCGATGAGCGCTCGCGCGAAGAAAGAAGGGTTGAGTGACATGTACGACATGCCGGAGGAGATCCAGGTCACCGCGGACGGCCCACTGCGGATCATCACGCTCAACCGGCCGGACTCGCTCAACTCGGTCAACGATGCACTGCACTGCGGTCTGGCCCGGTTGTGGCCACAGCTCAACGAGGACCTCGACGCCCGCGCTGCGGTGATCACCGGTGCGGGGCGGGCCTTTTCGGCCGGTGGCGACTTCGCCTACCTGCAGGAGTTGGCCGGTGACGCGAAGCTGCGGCGCAAGACCATTCTGCATGGGCGCGAGATCGTGCTGGGCATGTGCCGCACCCGCATCCCCGTCGTGGCGGCGGTGAACGGCCCGGCCGTCGGGTTGGGGTGCAGCCTGGTTGCGCTGAGCGACATCGTCTATATGGCGCCGACGGCCTACTTCGCCGATCCGCACGTGCAGGTGGGTCTGGTGGCCGCCGACGGTGGTCCGCTGACCTGGCCGCTGCACATCAGCCTGCTGCTGGCCAAGGAGTTCGCGATGACGGGCGCCCGCATCTCGTCGGAGCGGGCGCTCGAACTGGGCCTGGCCAATCACGTCGTCGAGGATCCGGTGGGCGAGGCGATCGCCTGCGCGAAGAAAATGATGGAGTTGCCGCGGCAGGCGCTGGAGTCGACCAAGCGGCTGCTGAACATTCACCTTGAACGGGCTGTGCTCGCCAGTCTGGACTATGCGAACACCGCGGAGGAACAGTCGTTCCTGACCGACGACTTCCGGGCGATCGTCGCCAAACTCAACGCCAAGAAGTGATTTCGGTGTGGGTCGGCGCACGGAGCGCCTGACCACGCCGGGATCAGGACAAGAGGTCGAGGAGGCCGAACGGTGCCCGGGCGCCGAGACACAGCTCCAGGGTCTCGTGTGCGGCCACCGCGACGGCGGCGCTGCGGGCGAACATCGTCTGCTCATAGGTGCGCAGCGCCGCCTCGCTGTCGGCCGGGTGCGCGGCGATCGCGATGCCCAGTTCGGCTCCGTCGAGCATCGCCAGGTTTGCACCGTCCCCGGATGGCGGCATGAGGTGGGCGGCATCGCCGAGTAGCGTCACCCCCGGCACCCGGTTCCAGCGATGGGCGTTCGGCAGGGTGTGAATCATCCGCGGAACGGGCACGGTGTCGCTGCGGGTGATGAGGTCGGTCAGTTCGCCTGCCCAGCCCTGGAATTCGGCGGCGGTGCGCGCGGTTGCAGCCGCGGGGTCGGCAAACGCGTCGGCCACCCACTCGGCGGGCCGGCGCAACAGCGCATAGGTGTGCAGGACGTCGGGCACCTCCCGGTGCACGACCAGGCCCTGCTCCGGCGAGAGCGCGTAGAGCGCTCCATCGCCCACCAGGGCGGCCGCCGCGGGGTGGCGCGTGTCGATGTCGTAGAGGTAGCTCTCGACGAAGACCGTGTCGATGAACTCGGGTCTGGCCGGGGACAGCAGTGGCCGGATCCGCGACCAGGCGCCGTCTGCGCCCACCAGCAGTGTGCTGATGTGCGTCGAGCCGTCCCCGAACCGCAGCTCGTGGTGACCGCCGCCGAGCGGGCGGACACCGGCGACCTTGTGTCCCCACCGGACGGTGTCTTCGGGCAGCGACTCGAGCAGGATCCGCCGCAGATCGCCGCGCAGCACCTCGGGACGTCCGCCGGTGCCGTCGTCGGGTTGGTCGAGCAGCCGTGTGCCGTGCCGGTCGACGACGCGCGACGCCTCGCCGCCGACGTGGATGATGGCGCGGAACTGTTCGGTCAGCCCCGCTGCCTCGAGAGCGACCTGTCCGTCGTTCTCGTGAATGTCGAGCTGGCCGCCCTGGATTCGCGCATCGGCCGATTCGTCGGCCTCGAACACCGTCGCCCGGATGCCGCGAATGTCCAGGACCCGCGCGAGCGTGAGGCCGCCCAAGCCGGCGCCGACGATGGTGACGGGAGCAGTCATCCTGAGTCCTCCGCTTCGGTTCGATGGAACGTTGTTCCAATTCATAGGTTGGAACAACGTTCCAGATATGTCAAGATGGTCCGGTGACAGCCAAGCGGCGGGTGGCGCGGCGCTCCGAACCGTTGTCGAGGGAGCGAATCGTCGGCGCGGCAATCGACATCCTCGATGCCGAAGGGGAGACGGCGCTGACCTTTCGCGCGCTGGCGGCCAGGTTGGCCACCGGCAGCGGGGCCATCTACTGGCACGTGTCCGACAAAGATGCTCTGCTGGCGGAGTCCACCGAGGCGATCGTCGCCCCCGTGATGGCCGCGGGTGACCGCAACACCGATCCGCGGGCCGCGATCAGGGCCATCGCGTCGGGGTTGTTCGATGCGATCGACGCCCGTCCCTGGGTCGGCACACAGCTGGCCAGAGCGCCCTGGCAACCCGCCATGCTGCACATCTTCACCGGCATCGGAATTCAGTTCGAAGCCATGGACATTCCCGAACAGGCGCAGTTCGACTGCGGATCGGCGCTGGTGAGCTACATCCTCGGCGCCGCCACGCAGAACGCGGCGAACGCGCGTCTGCGGCCACCGGGTACCGATCGATCGGCGCTCCTCGAAGCGATAGCCGCCGAGTGGACCGAGAAGGACTGCGCGACACATCCCTTCGTCCAGCGGTTCGCGGCACGGTTGCGCGACCACGACGACCGCGAGCAGTTCCTCGCCGGTGTCGATCTCATTCTGGCCGGCATCGACGCACTCGGATGACGTCGGACCTGCGGGTCATCTCGGCGGAAAGCGCAGCGCCCCGTCCAGGCGGATGATCTCGCCGTTGAGGTAGTCGTTCTCGATGATGCTCTGTGCCAGTTTCGCGTACTCGACTGAACGGCCCATCCGTCTGGGAAACGGTACCTGCGGCCCCCAGTACTGCTCGAGCTGGTCGGCGGCCTTGCCGTAGGCGGGAGTGTTGATGGTGCCGGGCGCGATGGTGACCACGCGAATGCCCAGCGGCGACAGATCGCGTGCGGCGACCAGTGTCATGCCCAGCACGCCACCCTTGGCCGCGGCGTAGGGGAGCTGCCCGATCTGGCCTTCGTAGCCGGCGATCGACGCGGTGTTGACGATGACGCCGCGCGCGCCCTCTTCGCGCGGATCGGTCGTCGCGATGGCAGCCGCCGACAGCCGCATGACGTTGAAGACCGCGGTCAGATAGAACTCGATCGTCTTCTTGAATCCGTCGAGGTCCAGCGGAGATCCGTCCTTGTCGACCAGGCGCCCGCCGCTGGCCGGGCCACCATGGGTGTCGACCGAGATCCGCAGTGGGGCCAGCGACTGCGCCTCGGCGATCGCGGCGTTCACCGAGTCCTCGGAGGTGGCGTCCGTGCGGACGTACCGCACGCCGAGCTCCTTCTCGAGGTCGGCACCCTTCTCGTCGGCCAGATCGGCGACCACCACCTTGGCGCCGGCGTCGTGCAGGCGGCGCACCGTCGCCTCACCGAGTCCACCGGCGCCGCCGACGACGAGGGCGGAGCTGCCGGCGATCTGCACGTGGGTCCCCTTCTTGCAACGGTAACTCTCTCTTTGCGAGAATAGCATTCTCGCCCGTATCCGGAACGGAGTCCATCCATGCCCGAAGCCGTCATCGTCTCGGCGCTGCGCACCCCCATCGGCACCGCCATGAAGGGGACGCTGCGGGACACCGACGCCTACCAACTCGCCGAACACGTCGTCGGTGCGGCAGCCGAGGGTCTCGACGCGGCTCAGGTCGACGACGTGGTACTCGGCGAAGGGCTGTACGGCGGAGGTGTGATTGCCCGGCACGCCGCCATCACCGCCGGGCTGACCACCGTGCCCGGCCTGTCGAACAACCGGCACTGCGCGGCGGGCCAGGCCGCAGTGCAGAGTGCCGCGGCGAGTATCCGCGCCGGGATGGACCAGCTGGTGATCGCGGGCGGGGTGAACTCCGCGTCCACCACACCGCGCTTCACCCGGCGCGCGAGCAGTGCGAAAGACGCCGCGATGCTCGACTGGTTTCCCCCGACGCATCCCGACCGGGCCGACGCACCGAACATGGACATGTCGATCACGGTCGGCTGGAACGCCGCCGTGCGGGCGGGGGTGAGCCGCGAGGAGATGGACCAGTGGGCGCTCGGGTCGCACCGCAAGGCCGTCGCGGCCATCGACGAGGGTCGCTTCACCGACGAGATCGTGCCGATCGAGACGCCACACGGTCTCTTCGACACCGACGAACACCCGCGTCGGGACACCAGCATGGAGAGGCTCGCGGCGCTGCGGCCGTTGCACCCCGAGATCGAGGGGTTCTCGATCACGGCCGGCAACGCCTGCGGGGCCAATGACGGCGCCGCGGTGCTCACCCTGGCCAGCGACCGGCTCGGGTTGCCGGGTCTGGCGACGGTGAAGTCGTGGGCGTCGGTCGGCGTCGACCCGGCGTTCACCGGACTGGCGCCGGTCGAGGCCATTCCGAAGGCGCTCAAGCGCGCCGGCCTGTCCATCTCCGACGTCGATCTCTTCGAGATCAACGAGGCGTTCGCCGCGATGTGCGTGGCGACGGTGAAGATGCTCGACATCGATCCGGACCGGGTGAACGTCAGTGGCAGCGGGTGCTCGCTCGGCCATCCGGTGGCGGCGACCGGCGCCCGGATGCTGGTGACGCTGGTTCACGAACTGCGGCGCCGCGGCGGTGGGATCGGCGTCGCCGCCATGTGCGCGGGCGGTGGCATGGGCTCGGCGACGGTCATCGAGGTGTCCGCGTCCTAGGCTCGATGGCCACATGGACAGCTCGATGCAGATCGACGAACTGATCACCGCCGCGCGCAACGGCTCGACCCGCGCCGCGGGCCGGCTGCTGAGCCTGGTGGAGGGCGCCCGCCGGGATGAGGTCCTCGCGTCGCTCGGCGCGCATCACGCCCGCGTCGTCGGTGTCACCGGGCCCCCTGGCGCGGGCAAGTCGACCACCGTCGCCGCGCTCGTCACCGCCTATCGGGAACGACGATGGCGGGTGGCGGTCCTGGCTGTCGACCCGACGTCGCCCTACAGCGGTGGTGCGTTACTGGGCGATCGCATCCGGATGGCCGCCCACATCAACGATCCCGACGTGCTGATCCGATCGGTGGCCACCCGCGGTCACCTGGGCGGGCTGGCCGCCGCCGTGCCGGCCGCGATCCGGCTGCTCGCGGCGCTGTCCTACGACGTGGTCGTGCTCGAGACGGTCGGGGTGGGGCAGTCGGAGATCGAGATCGCCGCGATCGCCGATCCGACGGTGGTGGTGCTCAATCCCGGTGCGGGAGACGCGGTCCAGGCCGCCAAGGCCGGGCTGCTCGAGGTGGCCGACGTGGTGGTGGTCAACAAGGCCGACCGCGAAGGCGCCGATCAGACGGTGCGTGACCTGCGGGCCGAGGTCGCCGTCCCGATCCTGAAACTGATTGCGGCCCAGGGTGACGGGGTGCCCGAATTGGTCGCCGCGATCGACGCCCACCACCGCACCGACACCCCCGAGCGGCGCGTCGCGCGGGCGCGCACCCAGATCCTGTCCCTGGCGCACACTCTGTTGCGCACCCACCCGGATCTGGACCGGTTGGCCGGTCTCGTCGCCGAACGGGGCGGCGACCCCTACAGCGCCGCCGAGCAGTTGTTCGCGCTGCCCGCCGAATCCTGAACTCAGCCCGGCAGCGCGACGATGCGTCGCATGGTGCGCAGCAGCTCGTGGCGCAGGCTGTCGTCGTCGACGTCGGCCACCAGCGGGTGCATCACCGCCACGCTGATGACACCCGACAGCATCGCCGCGTGCACCCGGGCCCGCGCGCCGGTCTCCTCGCCGAGCATGGCGGTGTAGAGACGGTCGATGAACTGCTGGAACGGTTCGTGTTCGGCCAGCACGCGAATGATCACCGGGTCGAACTGCAACACGCTGACCATCCGCCTGCGCTCGACGGCCAGTTCCACCACGCGGGTCAGCAGCAGTTCGCGAGCGGCGGTGCGGTTGGGCTCGGACTCGGCCGCCTCGAGGGCCTCCTCCAGCCAGCCGAGTTCGCGTTCGGTCAGCGCGATGACGATCGCGTCCTTGGTCTTGAACTGGTGGTAAACAGCGGCTTTGGTGACGCCGATGCGGTCGGCGATCATCTGCAGCGACGTTCCGCTCACCCCGTGTTCGGCGATCAAGTCCAGCGCCGCGTCCAGGACGCGCAGCTGCGCGGCACTACGCCGGGTATCCGAGAATCGCTGGTGGGGCGCTGCCGAGATCACGCCCACACAGTAGCCGCGCGGCTAGCGGTTCAGCACGGCAACGATTCGCCCGTGGCTGCGGCGTGGCCGGCGCGCACGCCGAACACCATCGCCGGACCCAGCGTCCCGCCCGCGCCGCCGTAGGCCTTGCCGGTGGCGCCCGCCATCGCATTGCCGGCGGCGAAGAGGCCGGGGATCGGGCACCCGCTGACATGCAGCACCCGGCCGTCGCGGTCGGTGCGCGGCCCGCCCTTGGTGCCCATCGCCCCGATCGACACCGGGACGGCATAGTAGGGCGCGGTGTCGACGGGGCCGAGGGTCTGCAGGGCGGGTGTGGGTGCTTTCGGATCGCCCCAGTAGCCGTCGTAGGCGCTCGCGCCCCGGCCGAAGTCCGGGTCCCGTTCCTGGGCGACAGCGGCGTTCCACGTATCGAGCGTGCGGGCCAGCCCGGTGGCGTCGATGCCGGTCTTCTCACTGAGCTCGTCGAGCGTCGCCGATGCGCAGAACCAGTCGGGCACCGGGCCGTCGGGGTCCACGCCGAGAAATCCGTAGTGCTTGAGATGCAGGGAGTCGAAGACGATCCAGGCGGGGTCGTTGACGTAGCCGTGCCGGGGATCCAGGTACTGGAACGCGCCGGCCATCGAGTTGTACTCGCCGGCCTCGTTGAGGAATCGCCTGCCCGCCCGGTTGACGATGATGCTGCGGGGCCTGGTGCGTTCGAGCCGGACGCTGCGGCTGCGCGGGTGGCCGTCGATGGTGTCGCCGGGGATCTGGACGATCGGCACCCACCAGGCCTCACCCATGTTCGCCAGGTCGGCGCCGTGAGCCATGACCATCCGCAGACCGTCTCCGGTGTTGTTCGGCGGTGACACTGCGCCCCGCATCGGGCCGCGCAGGAAGGCCTCCACCAGGCCGGTGTCCCATTCGAAGCCACCGGTCCCGAGCACCACCGCACGCCGGGCATGCACACGAATCTGGTTGCCGTCGAGATCGATTCGCACGCCGACGATGCGACCGTCCTCGACGATCAACTCGAGGGCCCTGGCGCCGGTTCGCGGTGTGACGCCGACGTCGAGCAGTCCTTTGAGTAGACCGGCGACCAGCGCCGTTCCGGCGACACACAGTTCGGCGTCGGGGTCGATGTCATCCGGGGCGGATGCGAAGATCCGGGCCCGGGTCTCGGCGTCGATGCCGACGTTGCTGAAATCCGCGGGGAAAGCGGTGATGCGGTCGTGCCACGGGCCGAGTCGCTTGAGGTCGAACGGCGCGGCGGCCAGCGAGCGGCCACCACCGGGGCGCCCGCCCGGCAGCTCGGGCTTGTAGTCCGGAAAGCCCTCGGCCACCGCGAATCTCAGATCGCTGTTCCCCTCGATGAAGTCGAGCATCGCCGGCCCGGTGCGCACGAAGGTCTCGACCAGCTCGTCGTCCATGACGCCCAGTGACTGGGCGTGCAGGTAGGCCAGCGCATCCTCGACGGACAGCGGCCCGTCCGGCGACCGATCGTGCGCCGGTATCCAGACGATGCCGCCCGACACGGCGGTGGTACCGCCGACCGTCGCGGCCTTCTCGTACACCTCGACGTCGGCTCCCCCGACGGCCGCGCTGAGTGCTGCGGCCAGTCCCGCACCTCCGGTGCCCAGGACGACGACGTCGGTCTCGTGGTTCCACATGCCCATGGCTGTCCCTCCTGTCGGCTCGTCAGATGACGGCGGCGAGGTGCCTGGCCGCCCTGATCACCGCGTCCCTGCCGTCGAGTACGACGTCTTCGCGGTGGGAGATGAGGTTGATACAGGTCGGTGGGGACGGCGGCCGGCGGCGGACGGGTACGGCCAGGCCGTAGGTATTGGGCTCGATCTCGCCGTGGGTGATAACCCAGCCCTGGGAACGTGTCTGCGGTACCAGCTCACGTTCACCGGGGCGCGGCGGCATGCTCGCCAGCAGTGCGATGCCGGCGGCGCCCCGGTCGAGGGGATAGCGGCTGCCCTCGTGGAACGACAACTGGTAGAAGACGTTGGTCGGCACGATCACGGCTACCGCCACTTGTTGATCACCCTCGGCCACCAGCAACGACACCGTCGTGGCGAGTTCGTCGGCCAGGCCACGCAGAATCGGGACGCTCAGGGCCCGCACGTTGTTGTCGAACGACGAACCCAGCAGCGCCAGTCCCGCGGCGGGCCGATAGCGGCCGTCCTCGCCCTTGGCCACGTAGCGAAACTGGGTCAGCGTGCCGAGCAACCGGTAGGCGATCGTTCGATGGACACCGACATGTTCGGCGACCTGCTGCACCGTCAGTCCGGCCGGCGCGGTGGCGACCGCCTGCAGCGCGGACAGGCCCCTGGCCAGGGTCTGGGATCCGGCTGCCAACTTCTCGGGCATGGCGCCGTCCGGTCCCTTGACAGACGTCATCGTGAGAGCAATGCTCTAAAGATAGTGCACATTAATGAGCGATAGTAGCACACACCATTATCTCGAATTGAGAATGTTGTTTTCGCGCAAGGGGGAGTCGGGTCGGTGGCGGAGCACGAAAGCGTGTGGAGCGATCTCCAGGGCGTCGCCTTCTCGCAGGGCTACCTCGACGCCGGTGGGGTGCGCACCCGCTTCCTGCACGCCGGGGACGTCACCAGGCCGGCCCTGGTTCTGCTGCACGGATCTGGCGGTCACGCCGAGGCCTATGTCCGCAACCTGGAGGCGCACGCCGAGCACTTCTCGACGTGGTCGATCGACATGCTCGGGCACGGCTATACCGACAAGCCGGGCCATCCACTCGAGATCCCGCACTATGTCGACCATCTGCTCGCGTTCCTCGACGCCATCGGCGCCGAACGTGCCCACATCAGCGGCGAGTCGCTCGGCGGATGGGTGGCGGCCCGGGTGGCCGCCGACCACGGCGACCGGGTGGAGAGGCTGGTCCTCAACACCGCGGGCGGTTCTCAGGCCGACCCGGAGGTGATGCAGCGCATCATCACCCTGTCGATGGCTGCGGCCGAAGACCCGAGTTGGGAGACCGTCACCGCCCGCATCAAGTGGTTGATGGCCGACAAGAGCAAGGATTACGCCGACATCGTGGCGAGCCGGCAGCGGGTGTACCGCCAACCGGGCTTCGTCGCCGCGATGCGCGACATCATGGCGCTGCAGGACACCGGTATCCGGGCGCGAAACCTGCTCGGCCCCAAAGAGTACGGGGCGATCAGCGCGCCCACCCTGGTGGTGTGGACCAGTGACGATCCGACCGCCGACGTCGAGGAGGGCCGCCGGATGGCGTCCATGATCCCCGGCGCCCGCTTCGAGGTGATGCCCGGCTGCGGCCACTGGCCGCAGTACGAGGACCCCAAGACGTTCAACCGGCTGCACCTCGACTTCCTGAGGGGGCGCTGACCGTGAGCATCGACACCGAAGCCGACGTCGTCATCATCGGCGCAGGCCCGGTCGGCCTGACCCTGGCCAACATCCTCGGCGGACAGGGGGTGCGCACCGTCGTCGTCGAGGAACGCGACACGCTCATCGACTATCCGCGCGGGGTGGGTCTCGACGACGAGGCGCTGCGGACGTTTCAGGCGATCGGCCTGGTCGAGGCCGTGCTGCCGCACACCGTGCCCAACCAGATCCTTCGGTTCTTCGACGGCAACCGTCGGCTGCTGGCCGAGATGGCCCCGCCCGACGCGCGTTTCGGGTGGCCCAAGCGCAACGGGTTCGTCCAGCCCATGGTCGACGCCGAGCTGCTCGCCGGTCTGCAGCGCTTCGCGCACGTAGAGGTGCGCTGGAGCCGGCGGATGCTGTCCTGCCACGAGACCCCCGTCGGCGTCACGGTGGATCTCCCCGGCGAGACGGTACGGGCCCGCTACCTGGTCGGCTGCGATGGCGGACGCAGCGCCACCCGCCGCCTGATGGGGGTGTCGTTCGACGGCACCACCTCGCCGACTCGCTGGCTCGTCGTCGACCTCGCCAACGATCCGCTGGGCCACCCCAACAGCGAGGTCGGAGCCGACCCGGCCCGCCCGTACGCGTCCATCTCGATCGCGCACGGGATCCGGCGATTCGAATTCATGATCCACGCCGACGAGACCGACGAACAGGCCGAGGACCCGGCCTTCATCCGATCCATGCTGGGACGCCTGATTCCCCATCCGGACCGCGTCGACATCATCCGCCACCGGCTCTACACCCACCACTCCCGCATCGCCGGCACGTTCCGCCAGGGGCGCATGTTCCTGGCCGGCGACGCCGCACACCTGATGCCGGTGTGGCAGGGCCAGGGCTACAACAGTGGCATCCGGGACGCGGCCAATCTCGGGTGGAAGCTCGCCGCGGTCGTCAACGGACAGGCCGGCGACGCGCTGCTCGACACCTACGACGTCGAACGCCGCAAGCACGCCCGCGCCATGATCGACCTGTCCACGCTCGTGGGCCGTGTCATCTCACCCACCAATCGCCATGTTGCGGGGTTGCGCGACAGGGTGATACGCGGCGCGTCGATCGTCCCCACACTGAAACGCTATGTGCTGGAGATGCGGTTCAAGCCGATGCCGCGCTACGAGCAGGGTGCGGTGTACCACGCCGATGCGCCGACCGCGATCTCGCCCGCGGGCACCCTGTTCCTGCAGCCGCGGGTGGACACCCGCGACGAGCGCAACGTGTTGCTCGACGAGGTGCTCGGTGACGGGTTCGCGGTGCTGTGCTGGAACAACAACCCCCGCGCACTGCTCGGTGCACCGGCGTTCGAGCGATGGCGGGCACTGGGCGCCCGGTTCGTCGCCGCGCGGCCGATCACGCAGCTGCACTGGACCGGACACGACGACCCCGACGTCGTCGTGGTCGGCGACGCCACCGGGGCGCTGAAGAGGTGGTTCGACGGGCACAGCGAATCGGTGCTGTTCCTTCGTCCCGATCGCTGCATTGCCGGCGCATGTATCGCCCAGTGCGCCCCGGAGATCAGCGCCGCGCTCTTCGACGTCCTGCATCTGACCCAGGGGGGAGGTGATGGTCACCATGGCGGAACTCGCCCTGTGCTGCATGTCGCACAGCCCGCTGTTGAATCTTCCGGGACCGTCGCGGGAACTCCTTGACGACATCGCCGCGCAACTGGCTGCGGTCCGCGACTTCGTCACCGAATTCGACCCCGAGCTGGTCGTCACGTTCTCTCCGGACCACTACAACGGCTTCTTCTACAAGCTGATGCCGCCGTTCTGCGTCGGCACCTCTGCCCAGGGCGTCGGGGACTACGGCACCCACGCCGGACCGCTCGACGTGCCCCAGCGGCTGGCCGGCGAGCTGGCCGCCGCGGTGCTCGAAGCCGGTGTGGACGTGGCGATCTCGGCCAGTATGGACGTCGACCACGGCACCGTACAGCCCCTGGAGAAACTCTTCGGCGACGCCACCGCCCGTCCGGTGATCCCCGTCTTCTGCAACTCGGTCGCCACCCCATTGGGACCGCTACGGCGCACCCGGGCCCTGGGCGCGGCCATCGGGGAATACCTGTCGACGCTGAACCAGCGGGTACTTATCGTCGGCTCTGGCGGCCTCTCCCACGATCCGCCCGTGCCGACGCTGGCCACCGCCCCGCCGGCGGCGCTCGACCGCATCGTGCACGGCGCGCCCATGATCGCCGAAGCGCGGACGGCCCGCGCCCGTGCCGTCATCGACGCCGCGCAGGCGTTCGCGCACGGCAACAGCTCGCTGCAGCCGCTGAACCCGGCGTGGGACCAGTCGTTCCTGGAGATCGTCGACGAGGGGTGGTTGACCGACCTCGACGGTTGGTCGAACGTGTTCATCACCCGAGAGGGCGGCAACTCCGGCCACGAGATCCGTACCTGGGTGGCGGCGTTCGCCGCACTGGCGGCCGGCGGCCCGTACCGGACCCGGCACCGGTTCTACCGCGCCGCACCAGAACTCATCGCCGGCTTCGCGATCCGCACGGCGGTGCCCGCATGACACACCCGGAGTTCGACACCGAGGTCGACGTCCTGGTCGTCGGGTCGGGCGGTGGTGGGATGACGGCGGCACTGACCGCGGGGTCCGAAGGTCTGGACACCCTTGTCGTGGAGAAGGGTTCGCACTTCGGCGGTTCCACGGCGCTCTCCGGCGGCGGTATCTGGGTGCCCGGCGCGCCCTCGCAGCGGGCCGCGGGGTACACACCGGATCCCGACGCGGTGTTCGGTTACCTACGGCAGATCACCGGCGGCCTGGTCAGCGACGCACGGCTGCGGACCTACGTCGAGGTGGCGCCGCAGATGATGGAATTCCTCGAGAAGCTCAGTCCCTGGTTCGAATTCGTCTGGAAGCCCGGCTATGCCGACTACTATCCGGAAGTCCCGGGCGGATCCGGACTCGGCAGCACTATCAACGTCCCGGCGATCGACCTGCGGGCGCTCGGCGAGGAGGAGCAGCACCTGCTGCAGCCCCTGGCGCTGGCGCCGAAGGGAATCTGGTTCGCACCGAAGGATCTCCGGCTGTTCTACCAGGTGCGGCAGAACTGGCGCGGCAAGGCGGTCCTGGTCAAGCTGATCTGGCGGATGGTGCGGGCCCGGGTGTTCGGCGACCGGATGGCTGCGATCGGACAGTCGCTGGCGGCGCGCATGCGACTGGCGCTGAAACAACAGGACATCCCGCTGTGGCTGAACGCGCCGATGACCGAGGTGATCACCGACGCCGGCGGTGCGGTGATCGGTGCGGTCGTCGAGAGGGACGGACGCGTGGTCCGCATCGGCGCGCGGCGCGGTGTGGTGCTGGCCGCCGGCGGCTTCGATCACGACATGGCCTGGCGCAGGGAACACCTTCCCCTCCTCGAGAAGGACTGGAGTTTCGGCAATCCCGCGAACGTGGGCGACGGCATCCGGGCCGGCGAGAAGGCCGGCGGCGCGACCGAGCTGCTCGACGAAGCCTGGTGGTTCCCCGCGATGTGCTGGCCGGACGGCCGACTGCAGTTCATGCTCAACGAACGCATGATGCCGGCCCAGTTCGTCGTCAACGGCGAGGGTCGCCGGTTCATCAACGAGGCCGCGCCCTACATGGACTTCGCGCACGCGATGATCGCCGGCCACAACAGCGGGGTCACCCACATCCCGTGCTGGCTGATCACCGACATCCGCTCGTTCCGCCGGTACGTCGTCGGCGGTCATCTCCCGATCCCCAAGGTGCCGTTCGCACCCGTGCCCACCGGGCGCAACGTGCCCACGGCGTGGCTGGAATCCGGGGTGGTCAAGGAAGCGCACAGCTGGGCGGAGATGGCCGGCAAGATCGGCGTTCCGCCGGAGAATCTGTGCCGCACCGCCGACCGGTTCAACGAACTGGCCCGCAACGGTCATGACGACGACTTCGGTCGGGGAGACAGCGCCTACGACAACTACTACGGCGATCCGACGCTGCCCAATCCCAACCTGCATCCGCTCGGCAAGCCGCCGTACTACGCATTCCAGGTCATTCTCGGCGACCTCGGCACGTCGGGTGGTCTGCGCACCGACGAGCACGCCCGGGTGCTGCGCGAGGACGGCTCCGCGCTGCCCGGGCTCTACGCCGTGGGCAACAACTCCGCGGCGGTGATGGGCCGCAGCTATGCCGGGGCCGGCGCAACGATCGGTCCCGCCATGACGTTCGGCTACGTCGCCGCCCGACATATCGCGGCGAGTTCCCACGAACCCCAGTCCCCGTCCAACGCCCACTCCCTCGGAGGTAGTCCGTGAAAATTTCGCTGTTCTACGAATTCCCGCTGCCGCGGCCCTGGTCCGAGGACGACGAGCACCAGTTGTTCCAGCATGGCCTGGACGAGGTCGAGGCCGCCGACAAGGCGGGCTTCTCGACGGTGTGGCTGACCGAGCACCACTTCCTCGAGGAGTACTGCCACTCCACCGCGCCGGAGATGTTCTTGGCCGCAGCGAGCCAGCGTACGAGGGACATCCGGCTCGGCTTCGGCGTGATGCACCTGCCGCCGGCGATCAACCACCCGGCGCGGATCGCCGAACGGGTGTCCACCCTGGATCACCTGTCCAACGGTCGCGTGGAATTCGGCACCGGGGAGGGCTCGTCGGTCGCCGAGCTCGGCGGGTTCAACATCGACCCGGCCGACAAGCGCGCGCAGTGGGAGGAGGCGCTCGAGGTGACCATCCGCTCGATGGTCGAGGCGCCGTTCAGCGGATTCAAGGGCGAGCACATCGAGATGCCGGCGCGTAACGTCGTCCCGAAGCCGCTGCAGAAGCCGCATCCGCCGGTGTGGGTGGCGTGTACGCGGCCGTCCTCGGTGCAGATGGCGGCGCAGAAGGCCATCGGTGCACTGAGTTTCGCCTATACCGGGCCCGAGGCGCTGAAGAGCCGCGTCGACGGCTACTACCGGGAGTTCGAGGAGCAGGGCACGCCGGTCACTCCGGCGATCAACCCGAACCTGCTGGCCATCGGTGGCGACCTGTCGATGATGGTGGCCAAGAGCGACGAGGAAGCACTCGAGCGCCTCGGTATCGGCGGCGGCTTCTTCTCGTTCGGGATCATGCACTACTACGTCAACGGCATGCACACCCCCGGCCGCACCGGCGTGTGGGAGCTCTACGAGCAGGCGGTCAACGAAGATCCGACGCTGGCTTACGGGCCCGGCCGCGGCGCCATCGGATCTCCGGACACCGTGCGCGAGTTCCTGCGCGGCTACGAGGCCAGCGGCGTCGACGAGATCATCCTGCTGCTGAACCCGCGCAGCCACGAGGGCACGATGGAATCGATCGAGATCATGGGCCGGGAGATCCTTCCCGAGTTCATCGAACGGGACGCGAAAGCCGTTGCCGACAAGGCGAAGCGGCTCGAGCCGGTGATCGAGAAGGTCGAGGCGCGCCGTCAGCCGTCCGATGCTCCGCTGTTCGACGAGACCTACGCGTTCGGCGGCCTGCCCACCGGCCGCGGCGGCAAGTTCACCGCCGGCGAGATCCCGGAGGCCATGGCCGAGATCAACGAGGGTCGCGTCAAGGCCGCACAGCTGGAGAAGAAGGCTCGCGAGCAGGCGGGCTGAACGATCCGTGGGAACGATCGACGAGCTGTGGCGCTACGACGGAAAGCGGGTGGTCGTCACGGGGTGTGCCTCGGGTATCGGGGCGCACGTCGCGCGACAGCTGTCCGAGCTGGGGGCGCACGTGGTGGGGCTCGACATGCGCCGCCCGGCGGGCGATCTGGGGATGTTCCTCGAGGTCGATCTGACCGACGCTGCGTCGATCGAGTATGCGGCCGCCTCGATCGGCGGTGAACTCGACGGCGTCTTCAACGTCGCGGGAGTGTCCTCGGGTATCGGTGACCCCCTGCGGGTGGTGCAGATCAACTTCCTCGGACTGCGCCACCTCACCGAGGCACTCATCCCGCAGATGCGGGCCGGAGCTTCGATCGTCAACGTGTCGTCCCTCGCAGCGGCCGACTATCTCGACCACCGGGACACCGTCGCGGGCCTGCTGGCCACCCGCACCGTCGACGAGGGCATCGCCTGGTGCACCGGTCATCCCGAGGCGATCGCCGACGGGGGCTACCGGCTGGCCAAGGAGGCGGTCATCCTCTACACCATGTGCAACGCCGGGCCACTCGGAGCCAGGGGCATCAGGATCAATTGCACCGGCCCCGGGGTCACCGAGACACCCATCCTCGATCAGCTGCGATCCGCCTACGGTCCGGCCTTCCTCGACGGCATCCCCAAGCCACTCGGCCGGGTCTCGACGCCGGAGGAACAGGCCGCGGTGCTGGTGTTCCTGGGCAGCCCCGCCGCCGGCTACATCACCGGGCAGGTGGTCTGGGTCGACGGCGGCAACATCGCCGGCCGGGTCGCCGCCACCATGAAGGGAGCGTGAGGTGGCCACGTTGGACGAATTCCGCCGGGCCGGCGAGGCCGTCCGCAACTGGGGGCGCTGGGGCGCGGCCGACGAACTCGGCACGCTGAACTTCATCACCCCCGAGAAGGTGGCCGAGGGCGCCGGCCTGGTCCGGCACGGCAAGGTGTTCCCGCTGGGCGTGGATTTCGGGTCCTCCGGGCCGCAGGGCGCCTTCCAGTACCGGCCCAACCCGATGCACGTCATGACCGTCGACGGCGGCGACGCGCACACGCTGGTCAAGTACGGCCCCGACTGGCTGAAGAACGCCGTGGCGCAGCAACTTTCGGGCTACTTCGTCGACAACCCGTTCCGCTTCAACGACGACATGATCATCATGCCGCTGCAGGCCGCGACCCAATGGGACGCGCTGTCGCATGTCTACTACGACGACGAGCTCTACAACGGGTTCCCCGCGGGCTCGGTGACCAGCCAGGGTGCCTTCCACTGCGGCATCGACAAGGTCGACGGTAAGGGCATCACCTCCCGCGGCGTGCTCCTCGACCTGGTGCGCCATCGCGGCGCGGACACCTTTCTCGCCCACGGCGAGCCGATCACGCCGGACGAACTGGACGAGGTCGCCCGGACCCAGGGCGTCACGGTGGGCAGCGGCGATGTGGTGCTGGTCCGCACCGGCTGGTGGGACAGGTTCCTGGAAGCCGGCGACGGCACCGAGCCCTACTCCGGTCTGGACTGGCGTTGTGCGAGTTGGCTGCACGAGCACGAGGTGGCCGCGGTGGCCGCCGACAACCTGATGGTCGAGGATCCTGCCTCCGGCGTCGAGGGCACCATCCTGCCCATGCACATGCTGTGCCTGCGCGACATGGGCCTGATGCTCGGCGAGTACTGGGACCTCGGCGCCCTGGCCGCCGACTGTGCCACCGACGGCGTGTACGAATTCCAGCTGATCGCTCCACCGCTTCGGGTCACCGGGGCGGTCGGGGCCCCGGTGAATCCGATCGCGATCAAATGACGGGGGAGACGATGACCACCGATGGCGGTCCGCTGGTCGTCGGCCTCGGCGGCACACTGCGGGCCAACTCGTCGACCGAGCGGGCGGTGCGCCACTGCCTGGACGCCGTCGCCCGCCAAGGCGGGCGCATCCGCATGTTCGCCGGACCGGACCTCGACCTGCCGATGTACGCACCTCATTCCCTCGACCGCACCCCACGGGCGCTCGAACTCGTTGCGGCACTGCGCGGCGCCGATGCGGTGGTGGTCGGCTCGCCCGGCTACCACGGCGCGATCTCCGGGCTGGTCAAGAACGCGCTGGACTACATCGAGGACCTGCGCGAAGATCCCCGCGTCTACCTCGACAACACCCCGTGGGGGTGTATCAGCTGCGCCTACGGCTGGCAGGCTGCAGTCGGCACGCTGGGGCAGCTCCGTTCCATCGGGCATGCGTTGCGGGCGTGGCCCACTCCGCTCGGAGTCGCCATCAACTCGGCCGAGCGGGTCTGGGACGACACCGGCGAGCTCGTCGACGCGCCGGTGCGCAACCAACTCGACATGCTGGCCGGTCAGCTGCTCACCTTCGCGCAGGCCTACCGGAGCGCCACGTGAACGCGACCCGCCGCACCGTCGACGTCGACGGGCTGCGGACAACGTATCTCGAAGCGGGACAGGGCGACCCGGTCGTCCTGCTGCACGGCGGTGAGTTCGGCGCCTGCGCCGAACTCGGCTGGGAACGCGTCATCGACGCGCTCGCCGAAGGCCATCGCGTGCTGGCGCCCGACATGCTGGGATTCGGGGGATCGGCGAAGGTCGTCGACTTCAACGACGGCCGCGGGATGCGCATCCGCCACATCGGCCGCTTCTGCGCGACGCTCGGCGTGGAGCGCGCACACTTCGTCGGCAATTCGATGGGTGCGATCAACCTGCTGGTCGACGCGACGTCGCCGGCCCCGGTGCTACCCATGCGCAGCCTGGTGGCGATCTGCGGCGGCGGGGAGATCCAGCGCAACGAACACAGCGCCGCACTGTACGACTACGACGCGACGCTCGAGGGCATGCGCAGGATCGTCACCGCCCTGTTCGCCGATCCGTCCTATCCGGCCGACGACGCGTACGTGGCGCGGCGGTATGCCTCGAGCATCGCGCCGGGCGCCTGGGAGGCGCTGGCCGCGGCCCGCTTCCGGCGTCCCGGTCTCGAACCGCCGCCGACGCCGTCGTCGGAGCGCGCTTATGAGCGCATCACAATGCCCACCCTGATCGTCGAGGGCGGCCGGGACAAGCTGCTGGCACCGGGATGGGCGGCCGGCATCGCCGCGCAGATCACCGGCGCGGGGTCGGCCGTGGTCGCCGAGGCCGGTCACTGCCCACAGATCGAACAGCCCGGCGGGGTCGTCCAGCTGCTCGCCGGGTTCCTCGCCGAGGTGTCACAACAGGAGGTGTCCGCCTGATGGCTGAACTGGAGGGCAAGGTCGCGATCGTGACCGGCGGGTCGTCGGGCATCGGCCGGGGCATCGTCGAACGCTTCGTCGCCGAGGGCGCCAGAGTCGTGATCGGTGACGTCCAGCGTGATCTCGGCGAGGCGCTGGCGGCCGAACTCGGCCCCAACGCGCTGTTCTGTCCCACCGACGTGAGTGATCAGACACAGGTCGCCGCCATGGTGGCCGCGGCGGTCGACTGGTTCGGCGGGCTGGACGTGATGGTCAACAACGCCGGCGTCTCCAGTCCGCTGCGGCGCGGGCTGTTCGATGAGGACTTCGCCGAGTTCGATCGGGTGATGCGGGTGAATCTCCTCGGTCTCATGGTCGGAACCCGCGACGCCGGCCGGTACATGGCCGAGCACGGTGGCGGGTCGATCATCAACCTCGGCTCGATCGGCGGCATCCAGGCCGGCGGCGGCGTACCGGTCTACCGTTCCTCGAAGGCGGCGATCCTGCACTTCACCAAGTGCGCGGCGATCGAGTTGGCGCACTACGAGATCCGGGTCAACTGCATCGCACCCGGCAACATCCCCACCCCGATCCTCGCCTCCTCGGCCACGGGGGAGGACAGGGCCCGGTTGGAACGATTCGAGGCGCGGATCCGCGAGCAGATGCGCAATGACCGCCCACTGAAACGGGAGGGCGTCGCAGCCGACGTCGCCGAGGCGGCGCTGTATCTGGCCACCGACCGGTCCCGCTATGTCACCGGCATCGTCCTGCCGGTCGACGGGGGCACCGTGGCCGGCAAGGTCATCGTCCGTAAACCCGACGGGGTCTCGTGAGCCCGGTGTTAAATCAGTCGCTTGACTTAAAGTCACCGGCGGCGTTGACTGTGACTGTGACCACAGCCAGGTCCGCGCGGGCCGAACGCGCCACCGGTACGCAGGAGGCGATTCTGCGGGCCGCCGAACGCCTCTACGCCGAACACGGGGTGTTCGCCGTCTCCAACCGTCAGGTGAGTGAAGCGGCGGGTCAGGGCAACAACGCCGCAGTCGGGTACCACTTCGGTTCCAAGACCGATCTGGTGCGGGCGATCGAGCACAAGCACCGCGGGCCGATCGAGCGTCTGCGCGAGCAGATGGTCTCGGAGTTGGGTCCCCGCCCCGGGATGCGGGACTGGGTGGCCTGCCTGGTCCGTCCACTCACCGACCATCTCGAGCAACTCGGCAACCCGACCTGGTACGCGCGCTTCGCGGCCCAGGTCATGACCGATCCGGCCTATCACGGCATCATCGTGCGCGACGCGCTGTCGTCCCCCTCGCTGGTCGAGGTGATCAGTGGGATCAGCACCTGCCTGCCGGACCTGCCCGCCGACGTGCGCGCCGAGCGGAACATCATGGGCCGCAACCTGCTGATGCACAGCTGCGCCGATCGCGAGCGCGGTCTGGCCCAAGGTGCTCCAGTGCCTCGAACATCCTGGAGCGCAGCAGCTTCCGGGCTCATCGACGCGATGGTCGGCCTCTGGCAGGCCCCGGTTACCGAAGAGCCGTGATGAAGATCGTGGTGAACCAGGACAAGTGTGTGTCCTCCGGACAGTGTGTGCTCAACGCCTTCGACGTCTTCGACCAACGCGACGACGACGGGGTGGTCGAGCTGCTGGTCGAGCAACCCGCCCCCGAACAGGAGCCGGAGGTCCGCGACGCGGCAGCCGCCTGCCCGGCTCTGGCCATCCATCTCGAGGAGTGATCACGTGTCGGACACCTTGACCGGAGCGACGGAGGCCTCCCCGGAGATCCCCGCAATTCCGGAGTACCCGATGGAGCGCGACGCGCGCTGCCCCTTCGCACCGCCGCGGCAGATGCTCGAGATGGGCGCGGCCACACCGCTGTCACGGGTCCGGATCTGGGACGGCAGCACGCCGTGGCTCATCACCGGACACGAGGTCGCCCGGACCCTGTTCGCCGACTTCCGCGTCAGCGTCGACGACCGCCGCCCGGGCTTCCCGCACTGGAACGAACACATGCTCTCCACGGTCGAGAAGCGGCCGCGGTCGGTGTTCACCTCGGATGCCGAGGAGCACACCCGTTTCCGCCGGATGCTGTCCAAACCGTTCACGTTCCGTCGGGTGGAAAATCTGCGGCCCACAATCCAGCAGGTCACCGATGAGTGCATCGACGCGATCCTCGCCGGGCCGCAACCCGCCGACATCGTCTCGGCTCTGGCGCTTCCGGTGCCCACCAAGGTGATCAGCGAGATGCTGGGCGTGCCGTACGAGGACCACGAGTTCTTCCAGGAGCACGCCAACGCCGGGCTGGCGCGCTTCGCGGCGGCCGACGCCATGCAGAAGGGCGCGATGAGCCTGCACCAGTACCTGATCAACCTCGTGGAGGAGAAGCAGGCGAATCCGGCCGAGGACGCGGTGTCCGATCTCGCCGAGCGCGTCACCGCCGGTGAGATCAGCGTCAAAGAGGCCGCGCAGCTGGGCACCGGACTGCTCATCGCCGGACACGAGACCACGGCGAACATGATCGGGATCGGTGTGCTGGCGCTGCTTGAGAATCCCGAACAGGCCGCGGCGCTGCGTGATTCGGACGATCCGAAATTCATCGCCAACGCCGCCGAAGAGCTCATGCGCTATCTGTCGATCATCCAGAACGGCCAGCGGCGCGTCGCGATCGAGGACATCGAGATTGCGGGGGAGACCATTCGTGCCGGCGAGGGCATCATCATCGACCTCGCCCCGGCCAACTGGGATGCGTCGGCCTACCCGGATCCGGAGCGGCTGGACTTCGGCCGCAACGCCGGCCAGCAGCTCGGCTTCGGCTACGGACGCCATCAGTGTGTCGGGCAGCAGCTGGCCCGTGCGGAACTGCAGATCGTATTCCACACCCTGCTGCGGCGCATTCCGACGCTACGGGTGGCTGTCCCGGTCGAGGAGATCCCCTTCAAACACGACCGACTCGCCTACGGCGTCTACGAACTACCGGTGACCTGGTAACCGCCTTCTCTGCCATAGGCCGATTGGAGACCCTCATGTCCACCCCCACCACGACTGCCCTGTATCCGCCCGAAGGCTTCGGCGCGCCCAAACACCGCAAGGGTCACACCACGCCGGACGGACTGACCGGGTTGCCGGAAGACACCACGATCTTCTCCGCCGACAACCACATCTCGGTGGCCGACGACATCTTCTACGAACGCTTCCCCGAAGAGCTGAAGGGCGCCGCGCCGCGCATCTGGTACGAGGACGGCGCCTACATGGTCGGTATGAAAGGCAAAGCCTGGACGGGCGGCGACTTCGGCCGGGTGCTGATGCAGTACGACGACCTCGCCGGCGCGGCGTCGAACAACATCGACGCCCGCATCCGGGAGCTCAAGGAGGACGGCATCGACAAGGAACTCGCGTTCCCGAATGCGGTGCTGGCCCTGTTCCATTACCCGGACAAATCGCTGCGCGAGCGGGTGTTCCGGATCTACAACGAGCACATCGCCGATCTGCAGGAGCGGAGCAACGGCCACTTCTACGGCGTCGGGCTGATCAACTGGTGGGACCCGAAAGGGACCCGCAGCACGCTCGAGGAACTCAAGTCGCTCGGCCTGAAGACGTTCCTGCTGCCGCTGAACCCCGGCAAGGACGACGAGGGCAACATCTACGACTACGGCAGCACGTCGATGGACGCGGTGTGGGACGAGATCGAGGCCGCCGGGCTGCCGGTCAGCCACCACATCGGGGAGACTCCGCCCAAGACGCCCTGCCAGAACAACAGCGTCGTCGTGGGCATGATGGTCAACGTCGACTCGTTTCGTGAGCAGTTCGCCAAGTACGTCTTCTCGGGCATCCTCGACCGGCACCCCTCGTTGAAGGTGGGCTGGTTCGAGGGCGGCATCGCCTGGGTACCCACCGCGCTGCAGGATGCCGAGCACATGCTCGCCTCCTACCGACACATGTTCAACCACGAACTGCAGCACGACGTCCGGCACTACTGGGACAACCACATGAGCGCCTCGTTCATGGTCGACCCGCTGGGTCTGCAGCTGATCGATCGCATCGGGGTCGACAACGTGATGTGGTCCAGCGACTACCCGCACAACGAGTCGACGTTCGGCTACTCCGAGAAGTCGCTGGCAACCGTCGTCGACGCGGTGGGTGCCGAGGCCGCGGTGAAGATCGTCAGCACCAACGTGCAGAACTTCCTGGGCGTCTCGTGACGGCGGTGTCTTCCCGATTGGCGTCGGGAACTGCGCTGTTCGACCTTCCCGAACGGCCGGACCGCGCCCGGATGTACCGCGAGTGCGGTGCGCGATTGCGGGCGTCGATGCGGGAGAGGGGCGTCGATGCCCTCGTGCTGCTCGGCAACGGCAACGTGGTCTACGCGACCGGGGCGAGTTGGCCGCTGCTCGATGCCGGACTGTCGCACGTCGAACGCCCGGTGGCCGTCGTGGTCGCCGACGACGAGCACCCGCACCTGTACATGCCCTTCCGTGAGGGCAGCGCCTTCGACACCGAAGTGCCCGACGATCACGTCCACGGCCCCCTCTATCTCGAATTCGACGAGGGCGCGGAGCATTTCGCGACGGTACTCGCGGGCCTGATACCGCCGACCGCCACGGTCGCCGTCGACGAACTCACCGGTGCGATGCGGCGGGCCGCCGGGAAGCTGTTTCCCGCGGGGCCAGCGAGCGACGCCGCTCTGGTGGTGGGCCCGGCGAAACTGGTCAAGACCGTCGACCAGATCGCTGCGGTACGAAGGGCCTGCCGCATCACTGAAGAGGCACTCCTCGACGTTCAGCCCGCGGTGGTCCCCGGGGTGAGCCAGATGGACCTCTCGGCGCGGTTCGTTCGGCGCGCGTTCGAACTCGGTGCGACGACGAACATGATCGAAGCCATCTGGCAGGTGATGCCGACGACCCGCAGCAGCGGCGCTGTCTGGACCACCACCGGTGATCTGGCACTGCCTTTGCTACCCACGGAGAAGCCGTTGGACCAGGGCGACGTGCTGTGGACCGACATCAGCATCACCTTCGAGGGGTATTGCTCGGACTGGGGCCGAACCTGGGTGGTGGGACAGGACGCCACGCCCGAGCAGAACGCGAACTTCGCGAAGTGGCGGTCGATCCTCGACGCCGTCTTGGCGGTCACGCGCGCGGGTGCCACCGCCGGCGATCTCGCACGCGCGGCGATCGCCGCCAACGGCGGCACCAAGCCGTGGTTGCCGCACTTCTACCTCGGCCACGGCATCGGCACCAACGCCGCCGAGATGCCGATGATCGGAACCGATCTCGGCGAGCAGTTCGACGACAATTTCGTGTTCCCGGCGGGGATGCTGCTCGTTCTCGAGCCCGTCGTGTGGGAGGACGGCACCGGCGGTTACCGCGGCGAGGAGATCGTGATCATCACCGAGGACGGCTACCAGTCGATCACCGATTACCCCTACGCGCCCTACGGACTGAGCTGATATGGCTGAAAAAATCCTGCCGGACGACCTCACCCTGCGCACCGGGCGGCGGGCCCGCGCGATTGCCCAGATGGAGGCCCACGACCTCGACGTGCTGGTGCTGGGTCGCCAGGCCAACGTGCGGTACGTGACCGGCGCTCCGCAACTGTGGGTCGCGGGCACCCGGCCGTTCGCGCCGATCTGCGTCCTGGTGCGATCGACCGGTGAGATCCACCTGAACAGCACCTGGGACGAGGGCATCCCCGAGGAGATCGGCCACGATCACCTCTACGGACTGGCCTGGAACCCGATGACCCTCATCGACGTGCTCAAGGGAATCGACGGCGCTGCCGACGCGAAACGCGTAGGGACCGACGCGATCTCCCCGTCGTTCGCGCAGCTCCTGCCGATCGCGTTCCCGAACGCCGAACTCGTCGACGCCGAAGTCGCGATGAAGGCCGCCCGACGGACCAAGACCGCCGACGAACTCGTGGTGCTGCGCGGCGCACTGGGGGTCGCGGAACGAGGCCTGGCGGCAGCGGTGTCCGAGCTCGCGGTGGGCACGACGGAACAGGCCCTCAACGGCGTACTCATGGAGGCGATGACCGCGGGTGGTTACAGCACGTCCGCCACCCAGGACGGGGCCTGGATCACTTCGCCCGAGCACTCCTGGCGGGTCGGGCGGCGAGACCGGCGGATCGCCGAGGGCAACCTGGTGGCGTTCGCCGCCGGTGCGCTGGCCGACGGATACGTCGGAGAGGTCGGCCGGACGTGGCCGGTGGGTGACGTGCCGGGCGCGGACGCTCTGTTCCGGCGCGCACACGAGGTGTGGGGGCGGCTGCTCGCCGCGTGCCGCCCTGGTGCGCCGGCGGGCGACCTGCTCGCCGCGTACGACGCCGCGGGTGAGGCACTGCCGCCGATCCCCGTCGCACACGGACTCGGCCTCGGCTTCGATCCGCCCGTCGTATCGCCGGACCTGCCGCAGACCTCGGCGTCGGAGCGCCTGGACCCCGGCACGGTGCTCGCGGTCACGTCGTACGTCTGGGAAGCCGGCGTCGGCGCGGTGTTCCACCGAGACGCCGTACTCATCGCCGACGACGGACCCGAGGTGCTGACGTCGAGTCCGGCGTGGGCGCAGGCCGTCACGTCCTGACATGGTGCAGGCGCCGCCACCGGAAGACATCGTTCTCTACGAGAAGGACCCGGCCACCAAGGTCGCGACGATCACCTTCAACCGCCCCGAATATCTGAACGCCCCGACGTCTGCGGCGCGGCTTCGCTATGCGGATCTGCTCCGCGGAGCCACCGTCGACGACGACGTCAAGGTCGTCGTGATCCGCGGCGTCGGCGAAAACCTCGGCAGCGGAGCCGATCTGCCCGACTTCATGGCCGGCACCGAGGAGGACCGCCTGGCCGAACTGCGCGTCGACGACCCGGCGGTGAGGTATCCGCCGAAGGACTCCTTCCGGCACGGCGCCACCATGGGCGCCTGGTACGCCAACGCCGCCGCGGGCAACCGGGCGCTGCAGGAACTCAAGAAGATCAGCATCGTCGAGGCCAAGGGCTACTGCTACGGCTGGCACTTCTACCAGTGCGCCGACGCCGATCTGGTGATCTCCAGCGACGACGCGCTCTTCGGTCACCCGTCGTTCCGCTACTACGGCTGGGGCCCGCGCATGTGGACCTGGGTGCTCACCATGGGTCTGCGGCCATTCCAGGAGATGGTGTTCACCGGCCGCCCGTTCACCGCCGAGGAGATGAAGGACTGCAACTTCGTCAACAAGGTGGTCGCCAGGGATCAGCTCGAAGCCGAGGTCGAGAAGTACGCACTGGCATGCGCACGGAACCGCCCGGTGGACAGCGTGTTCCAGCAGAAGATGTTCTTCGAGGTGGTCAAGCAGTTCCAGGGTGAATATCTGGGCAGCCTGCTGTCCGCGGTGTTCGAATCGCTCGGCGGCACGGTGCGCCCGGACACCGGTGACTTCACCCTCGGCGACGCCCTCGACGCGGGCCTCGCCGACGCCGTGAACGACAACGACGCGAAGTTCCCCCCGGAGTTCCGCTTGAGCAAGTCCCGGAGGCACTCCGAATGACGGGGCGCAGCGCGCCACTGACCGGGATGCGGGTCATCGACCTCACGACCGGGATCGCCGGCGCCTACTGCACGAAGTTGCTCGCCGACGGCGGCGCCGAGATTGTCAAAGTGGAACCGCCGCAGGGGGATCCGCTGCGGTCGTGGTCGGCGTCCGGCGCGGACACCGGCACCGACGGCGCCCTGTTCGGTTTCCTGTCCGGCGGCAAGCGCAGTGTCGTCGCCGAGCCGGGGGACTCGGAATTCGTCGACGATCTGCTTCACACCGCTGACGCCGTCATCTGGTCGCCGGGTTCGGAACTGGCCGAGCACCCGCACTTCGCCCCGGCGGCCATCCGGCGCCGCCACGCCGGGCTGACCGTCGCGGCTCTCACGCCGTTCGGTCTCTACGGGCCGTGGGCCGACCGGCCCGCCACGGAGTTCACCCTGCAGGCGTGGTCGGGCGGCATCGTCGGACTGGGCCGCGGATCAGCCGACCGGGCACCGGTTTTCGTCGGCGGCCAGGTCGGCGAATACTTCGCCGGCGCCTACACCAGCGTGGCCGTGCTGGCCAGCCGGCGGCGCGGGGTGGGGGAACTCATCGACCTGTCGATGCTGGAGACCCAGATCCTCGGGCTCACCTACTATCCGGTGACCTACCACCGGATGCTGGGCCGGCCCTGGCGCGACGCCCGTAGGCTCACGGTGCCCGGAATCGCCCGGGCCAAGGACGGCCTCGTCGACCTCGGGTGCGGCACCGCCCAGCAGTGGTTCGACCTGTGCGCGATGACCGGGCACGACGAGTGGATCGACGAGAACTCGCCGCTGACCATCACCCAGCAGGCCACGGAGAAAGCCGACGAGCTCTACGCGTGGGTCGCCGAGCAGACCGTCGACGAGATCCGCGATCTGGCATCGGCGTTCCGCATCCCCAACGCGCCGGTCGCCAACGGCGAGAACGTCGCCCGGCTTGACCACTTCGTCGAGCGGGGTTCGTTCGTGGGCCACCCCGGGCACGGGTTCACCCAGCCGGGGCCGCCGTACCGGCTGATGCCCGCGGTGTTGCGCGCGCCAGCCCCGGCGCCGCGTCTCGGCGAGCACACCGAGCACTACCGGCAGGAGAACGCGCCCGAGCGCGATGGCAACGGGTCGGCGGCGCCGTGTGCGCTGCCGTTCGAGGGGCTGCGGGTCCTCGACCTGACGACGTTCTGGGCCGGACCGTCGTGCACCCACATCCTGGCGCTCCTCGGTGCGGAGGTCATCCACGTGGAGTCCACCCGCAGACCCGACGGCACCCGGCTGATCGCCGGCATCCCCGCGAGCGAGGACAAGTGGTGGGAGCGCTCGCCGATCTTCTCCGGACTCAACACCAACAAGGAGGGCATCACCCTCGACCTGAGCACCGGTCGGGGCCGCGACCTGCTCAACCGGTTCATCGCAACCGCCGACGTCGTCGTGGAGAACTTCACCCCCCGCGTGATGGATCAGATCGGGCTCGACTTCGCCGCCGTCATCGCGCTGCGGTCCGACGCGATCCTGCTGCGGATGCCGGGCTTCGGGCTCGACGGTCCCTGGCGGGACAACCCGGCGTTCGCCTATGTCATCGAGGCGGCCGCGGGCATCAGCTGGCTGACCGGCTATCCCGACCGCAACCCCAACGAGCCGTATTCGGTCGGTGACCCGAACGCCGGGATCCACGCTCTGCACGGGTTGCTGCTCGCGCTGGAGCACCGCCGCCGCACCGGCGAGGGCGTCCTGGTCGAGGCCGCCATGGTCGATGCCGCGCTCAATGTGGCCGCCGAGCAGGTGATCGAGTACACGGCCTACGGCGCCCTGCTGAGCCGCGACGGCAACCGCGGGCCGACCGCGGCGCCGCAGAATCTCTACCGCAGCGCCGGAACCGACGAATTCGGCCGCGCGGACTGCTGGGTGGCGATCGCGGTCGCCACCGACGCCCAGTGGGCTTCGCTGCGTAGGGCGCTCGATGACCCCGAGTGGGCCGCGGATCCGGCGCTGGACACCGCGGCCGGGCGGCGGGACCGGCACGACATGATCGACGACCATCTCGAGCGTTGGTGCGAGACGCGTTCCGGTGACCAGATCGTCGAAACACTCTGGGGCGCCGGCATTCCCGTGGCCAAGGTGATGCAACCGCACCGCCAGACCGAACTCCCGCAGCTGGCACACCGCGGATTCTTCGAATCGGTCGGTCATCCGGTCAACGACGACGTGCCCCACAGCGGGCTGCCGTTCCGCATGTCGGCAGGACCGGACCGCTACCACCGCGCGCCGGCCCCGCTGCTCGGCCAGCACAACGAGGAACTGCTCGCCGGGCTGGGACTGTCCCGCGAGGAGATCGACGCCCTCGAAGCCGAGGGGGTCATCGGTCACGCGCCACCGCGCTGACTGGTTGACTGGTCGGCATGGCCATCGCACCGTCGGACATCATGCTCACCGGACGGGTCGCCGTCGTCACCGGCGGCGGCACCGGCATCGGTCTGGGCGTCGCGGCCGGGCTTGCCGCGTTCGGTGCCACGGTGGCGATCTGGGAGCGCGATGCCGACAGCTGTGCCGCTGCCGCGCAGGCGACCGGCGGTCTGGGCATCGTCACCGACGTGCGCGACGGCGACCAGGTGACCGCGGCGCTCGACCGTACCGAAGCCGAACTCGGCACCCCGACCGTTCTGGTCAACAACGCCGGCGGCACCTTCGCCTCACCGCTGCTCGAGACCAGCGAGAACGCCTGGGACGCGCTGTATCGCGCCAACCTCAAACACGTCCTCGGATGCACACAGCAGGTCGCTCGGCGCATGGTCGCCGCGGGTATCGGGGGCAGCGTCATCAGCATCACCTCCATCGAGGGTGTGCGCGCTGCGCCGCGCTACGCCGCGTACGCCGCGGCCAAGGCCGGGTGATCAACTACACCAGGACGGCGGCCTTCGAACTGGCGCCGCACGGCATCCGCGTCAACGCCATCGCCCCCGATGTCGTCGTCACCGAGGGTCTGCTCGCGCTCTCACCCGTCGGGCTGCCGCCGGGGATCGGCGACGCGATCCCGCTGGGCCGGCCCGGCAACGTCGACGAGATCGCCGGGGCGGCAGTCTTTCTCGCTTCAGATCTGGCGAGCTATCTGACCGGCCAGACCCTGCACGTCGACGGCGGGACGCAGGCTGCAGGCGGCTGGTACCACCATCCGCAGACCGGCGAGCCCACCCTGGGGCCGGGCTGACTCAGCTGCGATCGAGATTTGGTTCACCGAGCCGAGTGCGGATGGCCGCCCACGGATCGGCGTAGCGTCCGGGCGCGTTGCGGTAGGCGCCCTGGCGGGCGATGTAGAACCGGGCCAGCGGAGCGAGCACCGCGAAGAGATAACGCTTCCAGCCGATCCGGTCACGCAGTTCGGCGAGCATGTCGGGAAACGAATGGTGCTGGAAGCCGAGTGCCTGCTGGGCGCGGGTCGGGTCCATCCAGTCGGTGATGAACCATGCGTCGTCGCGGTCGGGATTCCCGGGGCGCCCCGGCGGCAGCGCGCGGGCCATACCCCGCGCGGCCGCCAGCGCCGGCCCGACCTCACCCTGCAGGATCTTGTGCGACGAGTCGCCGGCGATCAACAGGATCTCGCCGACCACGTCGGCGGTGGTGGCGGCCGCGAAGGCCCACGCGACGTCGCGCACGTCGACCGAGTGCAGGCGCCCGTCCGACGGCAGGGCGCTCTCGAAGAACAACGCGTCGGTGGTGAACGGCATCGCGTCCGGGTCGGCGCTCAGCACGCCCCCCAGCCGGAGCACCACCCACTGCAGGCGGGAGCCGCGGACGATCTCCTCGGCCTCCAGCTTGTGCCCGCCGTACAGCTCCGTGGGGTGCGGAGGATCGTCGGCGGTCACCGGCGCTGAGGTGCGGTACGGATTGCGGGCCCCGTACACCGCGTTGCTCGAGGCCTGGATGAACCTCGGGGGCGTCGCCATGGCCTCGGCCGCGGCCACCAGCGTCGCCGTGGCGCCGACGTTCACCTTCCTCGCGACACCGGGGCTGCGGTAGATGGCCGGCGGGATGACCGCGGCCAGGTGGATGATCGCCGCCGGCGACACCTCGGCCAGCAGCGCGGACACCTCGTCGGAATCGGTGAGATCGGCCCAGCGTGCCTGCACCCCGCCGGGCAGCGTCGCGGCGGCCTTGCGGTTCGCATCGGTGGGCAGATCCGTGGCGATCACCCGGCGGCCCAGCGCCGCGAGCCGCCGCACCGTCTGGGATCCGACGAGACCGAAACCACCGGTGACGAGCACCGTGTCTGACATTCTTCTCCTTGGCGGACGACGGCGTACGGTCGGTCGAGGCGACCGGGGATTATGACGTTCTCTTTTCCGGAGAGTAACGTAACCGCAGATCAATAGCCATCAGGGGGAGTCATGACCGGCGGTGCCGACGACCAGGCCGACGATCGGCCGACCGACCAGCCCGAGGTCGCCCGATGGGATCCGGGGTTCACGGCCGCGATCTCGAAGACGGTCGGTCCGGTGATCAGGCGGTGGTTCCGTTCCGAGGTCCGCAATCTCGAGGCGATCCCGCCGGCAGGCGGCGCGCTGGTGGTGTCCAACCACTCCGGTGGAATGCTCACCCCGGACGTGCTGATCTTCGCGCCGGCGTTCTACGGCCGGTTCGGCTACGACCGTCCGGTGTACACGCTGGCCCACTACGGGGTCTTCATCGGGCCACTCGGCGGCCTGCTGCGCCGGGCCGGGGTGATCGAGGCCAGCCGCGAGAACGCGGGCAAGGCGCTGCGCTCGGGCGCCGTCGTCCTCGTCTTCCCCGGCGGCGACTACGACTCCTACCGGCCGACCACCGAAACCAGGATCGACTTCGGCGGACGCACCGGATACGTGCGCGCGGCGCTGGAATCGGGCGTACCGATCGTGCCGATGGTGTCGATCGGCGGGCAGGAGACCCAGCTGTTCCTCGCCCGCGGTGACTCGCTGGCCCGCCGACTCGGCCTCAAACGCGCGCGCATGGAGATCCTGCCCGTCTCCTTCGGATTCCCCTTCGGACTGTCGGTGATCTTCCCGCCGAACCTGCCCCTGCCGTCGAAGATCGTCACGCGGGTCCTCGCACCGATCGACGTCGCCGAACAGTTCGGCGAGGATGCCGACGTCGCCGAGGTCGACGCCTACGTCCGACGCGTCATGCAGGACGCACTCGACCAACTCGCCCGCGAACGCCGCTTCCCTGTGCTGGGCTGACGAGATGGCCGACATCCCTGGACTGCTCACCACCCTCTGGCGCGCGCGGTTGATCGCCCCGATGCGCCCCGATCGGTATCTGCGGATGGGTCTGGCCGGGCGACGCGTCGGGATGACCGCCACCATGGGAGTCGCGGCCGCGGCCGCCCGATGTCCGGACCGGCCCGGTCTGGTGGACGAGATCGGGACGCTGACCTGGCGCGAACTCGACGACCGGTGCGACGCCCTGGCCGCCGCGCTGCAGGAGCTGGCGCCGGGCAGCGTGGCGATCATGTGCCGCAACCACCGCGGATTCGTCGAGGCGCTGGTGGCGACCAACCGGATCGGCGCCGACATCCTGCTGTTGAACACCTCGTTCGCGGGTCCGGCCCTGGCCGAGGTGGTCGACCGTGAAGGCGCCGATGTGGTGATCTACGACGAGGAGTTCACCGCTGTCGTCGACACCGCGCTGTCGAGTACGCCCGGCGCCACTCGCATCCTCGGCTGGACCGATGAGCCGACCGACGATCAGACCGTCGAGAAGCTGGTCGACGCCAATCTGGGCCGGCGCCCGAAGCCCGCGACGACCAAGAGCCGCATGATCCTGCTGACCTCGGGCACCACCGGCACCCCGAAGGGGGCGCGTCGCGCCGAAGGTGGCGGCGGCGCGGGCGATCTGAAAGCCATCCTGGACCGGACCCCGTGGCGGGCCGAGGAGACCACGGTCCTCGTCGCGCCGATGTTCCACGCCTGGGGCTTCTCGCAGCTGCTGTTCTCGGCGCTGATGGCGTGCACGATCGTCACCCGCCGCAAGTTCGACCCGGAGGCGACACTCCAGCTCATCGACCGCCACCGCGCCACGGGGCTGATCGTCGTGCCGGTGATGTTCGACCGCATCATGGATCTGTCCGACGAGGTCCGCGCGCGCTACAGCGGGAAGACCCTGCGTTTCGCCGCCGCGTCCGGATCGCGGATGCGGCCCGACGTGGTCATCCGGTTCATGGACGAGTTCGGGGACGTCATCTACAACAACTACAACGCCACCGAGGCCGGGATGATCGCCACCGCGACGCCCGCCGATCTTCGGGCCGCACCGGACACCGCGGGAACGCCCGCGCCGGGCACCGAGATCCGCATCCTGGGCGAGGATCTGCAGCCGGTCCCGGCCGGCGAGGTGGGTCTGATCTGCGTGCGCAGCGGCACCCTGTTCGACGGCTACACCTCGGGCGCCACCAAGGACTTCCACGACGGTTTCATGGCGTCGGGCGACCTCGGCTACCTCGACGATGCCGGCCGGCTGTTCGTGGTCGGCCGCGACGACGAGATGATCGTCTCCGGTGGGGAGAACGTGTATCCGATCGAGGTGGAGAAGACGCTGACCGCGCACCCCGGTGTGGCGGAGGCCGCGGTCATCGGCGTCGACGACGAACAGTACGGTCAGCGACTCTGCGCCTTCGTCGTTCCGGCGGGCGACACCACGCTCGGTGAGGAAGAGCTCAAGCAGCACGTCCGGGACAACCTCGCCAACTACAAGGTGCCGCGCGAGATCGCCGTGCTCTCCGAACTGCCGCGCGGCGGAACCGGCAAGGTGTTGCGCAACGAGTTGCGCAGCCATCTGGATTAGCCGGTCGCCGGCGCCGGGCCCATCGCGCTGTCGACTTCGACGAGTTCTTCGGACAGGCCTGCCACCCTGCGGATCTCGGCCAGTCCGTGCACCATGGCGTCGGTGGCCTCGTGCACGTCGTCGAAGGTCTGGTCGTCCGAGAGCACCGAGATGTCGACTTGGTCGACGTAGCTCCACACCGTCATGTTGAAGGCGCTGCCCGCCGAAAGCACTCCCACCGAATAGATCTCGGTGACGGGCGGCCCGCCGAGATGGCCGCGTTCGCGCGGGCCGAACACGCTGGACACCGCGACGTTCATCAACGGATTGTGTTTGGCGTGCCGGGCTTGCCACCGGAAGGCGCTGGGCGCCAACGCACCCGGCAGATACGACATCAACCGGCCGGGCAGGCTGGGGCCGAGCAGCTCGCTGCTCTCCTTGGCGCGTGCGGAGGCCAGCGCCGTCAACCGCACCCGCTCGAGCGGATCGTCGATGTGCACCGGCAGCGACACCGCCAGCCCGCTGATCTCGTTGCCGGTCACCCGGTCCGGGGATCGGTCGGTGCTCACCGGCACCGAGGCCATGATCGGTCGGTCGGCCCGTCCGTCGTAGCGCAGCAGCAGCTCCCGCAGCCCACCCGCGGCCATGGCCAGCACGATGTCGTTGAAGGTCACGCCGAGGTGCTTGGCCGTCTCCTTGACCTGCGCCAGCGACAGCGACGCGGTCGCGAACGTCCGGCCGGGGGACACCCGGTGATTCAGGAACGTCGGCGGGGTGCCGAACATCTTGGCCAGATCGATGTCGTCCGCGCGCTCGCGGGCGCGGCGGCGCAACCGGATCGCCCCGCGCACCGCGTCGGACACCAGGTTCGGCAGCCCGGCGATCTGATGCAGGTGGTCGCGGCCGGCCTCGCGCAGCAGTTCGGCCGCGGTGGGGGCGCTGCAGGTCGGATAGTCGTCCTGGTCGTCCTGGTCGGATCCCACCAGATCCATCAGACGGGCCAGCAGGTTGGCCGACGCCACGCCGTCGGCCAGCGTGTGGTGCACCTTGCCGATCAGGGCGAACCGGCCATCGGCCATCCCCTCGGCGAAGTAGAACTCCCACAGCGGAAACCGGCGGTCCAGCGGGGTGCCGGCGATGTCGCCGATGACGGTGTCGAGCTCTCGGCGCCCACCGGGGTTCGGCACGCGCACCCGGCGCACGTGGTAATCGAGGTCGACGTCGCAGTTCTCCAGCCACATCGGATGGTGCAGCCGCAGCGGGATGTCGACAAGCCGATAGCGCAGGGGCTCGAGCAGGTGCATGCGCCGGGCGATCGTGCGCCGGAAGTCGTCGAACGAATACGAATGGCCGTGGGTCTCCGCGAAGTCCGCGGCGTTGACGATCGCCACTTTGAGCGTGTGGGTGTGCAGATTGTCCGTTTCGCTGTACAGCAGCATCGCGTCCATGCCGTTGAGCCGCTTCACGCCCCCACCTCACTCCCGCGCGCCCCATGTCCCCGCCGGGAATCCATGCAACCACCTCAGCCCGGTGTGATGGGCGTTTCCGGCGGAGTGGCCTGGTGCAGGCAGCGGTCCAGAGTGCCGGCCACGTCGCGCGTCTGCCAGATGTTCAGGACGTTGGTGAGCATCTGCAGTTGGGTGCGCACCGGTTCGTCGTCGCGCACGGCCGGGGCCTGCGCCCCCTGGACCACCGCCGGCAGCCGACCGTCCAGGAACGCGGGCGACCCGAGGAGCCAGGTGACCCCCATGACCGCGACGTAGAGGACGACGTGGTCGGTGAGCTCGCGCGGGTCCACCCGTGGCCCGCCGGCGCGGTGGTATTCGTCGGCGAACCCGGTGAGCAGTTCGTCGAAGTGCCTGTCCCACAGCTCGGTCCGTGCGCCCGACAGCGCCCCCCACAGAGCCATCGCCAGATTCAGCCGGCCCGCACAGCCCCAATCGAGCAGCCCGCACTCCAGCGCACCGTCGGCGCCGCGCCAGAACCAGGCGTTGTCCACGTTGGCGTTCCAATGGCACAGCGCGATCAGCTGCGGCCGCGCCGAGAGGAACCGCCAGATATCGGCTTCGTGGCGGGCCACCCGCGGTGCCTCGTCGGCCAGCCGTCGCACGAAGCGCGACGTACGGATGTTCTCCGGCAGCAGGGCGGGCCGGGCCCGGGCGAAGTCCACGTAGCGCCGCACCTGCCGCTGTGTGCGCTCGGGCGTGACCCGGGGAGGTTCGCCCACCGACGCGGTTGCCAGGTCGACCGGGAACCGGGCAGTGCGGCCAGCGGGTAGGCGACCCGCCTGGTCAGCGCCGGCCAACCGCGCGACCGCGGCCAGCAATGCCCGGTAGTGCCCCACGGCGTCCGGCAGTTCGTCGTCGAGGCACTTGGGGTGATGGTGTTCGATACCGTTGTCGCCGAACGGAATCCGCTCGGTGATGAGGATGGCCGTGTCGGAGCCTTCGTGATGATCGGCGAACAGCGTCCTGGGCACGGTGACCGGCAGTTGCACCGCACGGGCCAGCGCGGCGAACTGGACCTCGGCGGCCATCTGGGTTCGGCCGTGATCGCGGACCGGATCGTCGAAATCGCGCGAGAACTTGACGAACAGTTGATCGGGCAGCGTGGTGGTGGCAGGTGCGTAGGTCACCGACAGCGACAGCTTGCGGCCGGTGCTGCCGCCGGCCCATTCCTCGGGCGCGCCGATGGCGATCACTTCGGCGCCGTCGGAGAGCACACCCCACGCGCGCATCGCGTCGGTGAGGAATGCCGCCCCGCCGTCGATCAGAGCGCGCGGATGCGCGGGGAACCGCAGGCCCGTCAGGCCGCCGGTGACCCAGCCGGCGTCACCGGCACCGGGCACGCCGCTACTTCAGGCAGCTGCCGCCGTCGACGGGCAGCTGGACGCCGGTGATGTAGCGCGCCTCGTCGGAGGCGAGGAACAGCACCGCGTTGGCGATGTCCTCGGGCTCCACCCAGCCGATCGGCAGGGTGTGCATGAGCTGTCCGACGACCTTGACGTCGTCGGGACCCGGATTCTCCAGGTCGGGGCGGAACAGCTTCATGGTGCCGTCGTTCATGAACAGCGGGGTGTTGACGTTGGTCGGGTGCACGGAGTTGACGCGAACGTTCTGAGCGCCCAACTCCACGGCGAAGGTCTTCATCAGGCCGACGACGCCGTGCTTGGCGGCTACGTAGTGTCCGCAATGAGGGTAGGCCTTGATGCCGCCCACCGAGCTGGTCAGAATGATCGACCCGCCGCGGCCGCCGGCCAAGATATGCGGCACACCGGCTTTGACGGTCTTCCAGACGCCGCCGAGGTTGACGTCGATCATGTCGTCCCAGTCGTCCTGGCCGGTCTTGTCCAGAGTCTCACCGCCGTTGCCGATACCGGCGTTGGCGACGATGATGTCGAGCCGGCCGAGCTGCTCGACGCCCGCGCCCACTGCGGCCTGGAGTGCGCCGAAGTCGCGGGTGTCGACCTCGGCGGTGTAGATGCGGCGGTCGAGGTTCTTGACCATGTCAGCGGTCTCTGCGAGGTCCTCTGGGGTGGACAGCGGGATCCGGACGCTGTCGATCTGTTTGCAGATGTCGACGGCGATGATGTCGGCGCCCTCCTGGGCCAGGCGTACGGCGTGCGCACGACCCTGTCCGCGGGCAGCTCCGGTGATGAAGGCGACCTTGCCCTCGACGCGTCCGGTCATATCGGCACCTCAATTCGTCAGGCGGAGCACTGATCCCGCTCGGCTCGTAAGCCGCGCAGCGGTCCCCGGTCGATTGTTTTGGCAATTGCTCAGCACTCTGTCATCGTCACGCGGGCGGTGTCAATGGCGCATGCATTCGAAGCGAATTAAACTCTTCGCTTAGTAGAACGACATTCTCCGACGCGGAGGCGAGATCAGGTCGGCGCGTCAGCGAAACGGTACGGGACGCTCACGGAGAATGGTGTTCTCAGTCGCAGAGATCAGCGAGCGAAGCCGTGCGCGCAGAAGTCCCACACCTCGTCGGCGGTGATCGGGTGGATGGAGCCGTCGTCGGAACCGCCACTGGACTGGGCGACGAACATCACTGTCTGCATGGTCATCGCGGCCATCCGCTTGGGGTTGATGCCGTCGCGCAACTGTTTGGCGTCGTGGGCCTGTTCCATCAGTTCGGTCAGCAGCGCGAGCAGCGGCGCGTGCGCGATCTTGACTTCGGAAGGATGCGATACGAGCAGTCGTGGCGCGAAGTCGGTGAACAGCGGCCGCTTGGCGGCCGGATCGGGGCGGGAGGACTCGAACAGCAGTTCAATTGCGACTTTGAGGCGTTCGAGAGGGTCGGAGTGGCTGGCGGTCGCGGCCCGGATCTGGTCGGCCGAGCGGCTGAGCGCATCTTCGAACAGGGCGAGCAGGAGTTCGTGCTTTCCGTCGAACTGGAGGTAGAAGCTGCGCAGCGACTGCCGCGAGCGGTCGACGACCTCCTGAACGGTGAAATCGGTGCTGCCCTTTTCGATGATGATGGCCTGGGCGGCATCGAGGAAGCGCTGCACGCGCTGAGCGGCGCGCAACTTCGCGGTCTTGATCGACCGTTCGACGGCCCGTTGCTTCCAGGCCGGCTCTTCGCTGGGGGTGGTCACCGGGTGCTCGTGGCCTGGCCGATGGGGGAGAGCATGGATGAACTGTACCGGAGAACGCCTTGGCATCGCTGGGCTAGGCCCCCTCGCACCCAGCGTGTCTGAGATTGTAACTTTCTCACGATGAGAATACTATTCTCATACTGGGAATTAGAGAAGCCTTTCGTCGAGAACCGACTGGAGTGCCGTGCGACTCACCTTCGACGCCGACGTCGAGGCTTTCCGGGCTGAATTCGTCGACTTCCTCGACGCGCATCAGCCGGATTCGACCGCTGCCGGAGAGCGTCCGCGCTCGACGGCGCACCTTCCGGAGTGGGCTCGCCGCTGGCAGCGTCTGCTGTTCGACAACGGTTGGTTGCTCCCCGGCCAGCCGCCCGAGTTCGGTGGACGTAACGCGACGATCCTGCAGCAGTACGTGCACCAGGTGGAGCTTTCGCGACGGCGGATCTACCAGAGTTTCAACCCCCAGGGCGTCGGCATCATCGCGGCCTCGCTGATCTCTTTCGGCACCGAAGAACAGCAGCGGCGGTGGGCCATCCCCATCCTGCGTGCGGAACTGACAGCGGCCCTGGGCATGAGCGAACCAGGGGCCGGTTCAGATCTGGCGTCGTTGCGCACACGCGCCGTCCGCACCTCCGATGCGCGGGGCGACCGCTACGTCGTCAACGGCCAGAAGGTGTGGACCTCGGGCGCACACGACGCCGACGTCATCCTGACCTTCGTGCGCACCGATCCCGAGGCGGCCAAACACCGGGGGATCAGCGTGCTGATGATCCCGACCGACCTGCCCGGCGTCGTGCGACGACCCTTCCCGTCGGTGTGTGACAGCGAGGACGTCGACTTCAACGAGGTGTTCTTCAACGACGTCGAGGTGCCGGCGGAGAACCTGGTCGGGCCCGAGAACGACGGTTGGCGGGTGGCCAACGGATCGCTCGGCCACGAACGGAACATGTTGTGGCTCAGTTACGCCGACCGGCTGCAGGATCTCGTCGACGACTTCGTCCCGCAGACCACGTTGGATCGGGATCGCTACGCCACGATGGCGATGGACGTGACCGCGCTGCGGCTGCTCGGATCGGTGGCGCTGGCGCGCGCGGCGCGTGGCGACGAGGATCCCGCCGCGCTGTCGATACTCAAATTGCTGGGCTCGGAGACCGGGCAGATAGCGGCCGAACATGCGTTGTCGGCCGTCGGGGCCCACGGCCTCACCCACCCCGCGATCATCGGCCCGTGGACGCCGCTGAACCTGGACGCCCACTCATGCGGCTGGTTCGAGCGGTATCTGCGCAGCTTCGCCGGCACGATCGCCGGCGGCACCTCCGAGATCCAGCGCAACATCATCGCCCAGCGGCTGCTCGGCCTGCCCAGGAATTGAAAGGCACCACGTGTACATCGACTACGAGGTCGCGGATTCGATCGCGACCATCTCGCTGAACCGCCCGGATGCGGCCAACGCCCAGAACACCGCGCTGCTCGACGAACTGGACGCTGCCTGGACCCGCGCAGCGGAGGATCCCGAGGTCGTGGTGATCGTTTTGCGCGCCAACGGAAAACACTTCTCGGCCGGACACGATCTGCGCAGCGGTGAGCCGGTCCCCGACAAGGTCACCCTCGAGCTGATCATCGCCCACGAATCCAAGCGCTATCTGGAGTACACGCTGCGGTGGCGCAACGTGCCCAAGCCGTCGATCGCCGCGGTGCAGGGCCGCTGCATCTCGGGTGGTCTGATGCTGTGCTGGCCGTGTGATCTCATCCTGGCCGCCGACGACGCGCTGTTCTCGGACCCGGTCGCCCTCATGGGCATCGGTGGCGTCGAATACCACGGTCACACCTGGGAACTGGGCGCGCGCAAAGCCAAGGAGATTCTGTTCACCGGGCGGCCGGTGACCGCGCAGGAGGCCGAGCGCACCGGCATGGTGAACCGGGTGGTGCCGCGTGCGGACCTCGACGCCGAGACCCGGGCACTGGCCGAGCGGATCGCCACCATGCCGCCGTTCGCCCTGCGGCAGGCCAAGCGCGCGGTGAACCAGACCCTCGACGTACAGGGGTTCTACGCGGCCATCCAGTCGGTCTTCGACGTGCACCAGACCGGCCACGGCAACGCGCTGAGCGTCGGCGGCTGGCCGGTGCTGGTGGACCTGGACCAGATGAAGTCGAACGTCACGTAGCCGACCTCTTGCGAGCAGACGCAAAGTGCCCCGCCGCGCGGTGTGTCGCGGGTCTTTTGCGTCTGCTCGCAGGGGAGGTGACTAGAGCACGGCGAGGCGCGGTGCCGAACCGCGGGCCCGCAGTCCCGCGCCGGCCCTGCGGGTGAGTTCCCGTGAGCTGCCGAGTAATCCGTCCAGAACCAAGGCCCGCTTGATGTGGTGTTGCAGGTCATGTTCTTCGGTGAAACCGATGCCGCCGAGCACCTGCTGGCAATGCTTGGCCGCCGTCAGCGCGGCCTTTCCGGCGGCCGCCTTGGCGAGCAGCGCTATCAGATCGGGGTTGTCCGCACCGGGCAGGTTCAGCGTCGCTTCGGCGCCCTCGATGGCCACCAAGGTCTCGGCCAGCCGATGCCGGACGGCCTGGAAGCCGGCGATGGGCTTGCCGAACTGCACCCGGTCCACGGCATGGCGGCGGGCCAGCGCCAGCATTGCTCGCGCCGATCCGACGAGCCACCAGCCGACGGCCAGCCGTGCCTCGGCCACCCGGATCGGATAACCCTCGTCTTCCCGCCGCAGTGGCAGGCCCCCGAGTGTCGGGTCCTGGCTGGCCGGGCTGATCCGGTCCCACACCACCCAGGCGTTACCGGCATAGGGCAGCGGAAGCTCCACAGTGTCGCCGATCGCGTTCCCAGTGGCGTGCAGCACCACATCGACGAGAATGGACGCATGCGAACCGGTTTCGCCGAGGAGCCGAAAATAGAGTGGGATAGCCGACTCCGGTGCCTCGGCGAGCATGTCGGCCCAGCCGAGTTGAGTGAGTGCGGCGTCGAGATCAGGTCCGGAGGTCGACGACATGGTCTTGCGCAGTGCAGTTTCGAGCATGTCGAGTGAGGCCTTGTCCAGGATGGAGGTCATTGTCACTCCTTTCCGAGGTCCAGCAGACGCCGCGCGATGATGTTGCGTTGCACTTCGGCGGTGCCGCCGTAGATCGTCGCCGCCCGTGAGTACAGGTATTCGGTGCGCCACTCGGTGTCGTCGAGTTCGACGGCTCCCGGCAGTAGATCGCGGACCGTGTCGTAGAGGCGTTGTTCGGCGGTCGCGAGCAGCACCTTGTCGATCGAGGTGTCCGGTCCCAGCTTGTGTCCCTCGGCCAGCCGGTGCTGGGTGGCTCGCGAGCGGCAGCGCAGCGTGTGCAGCGCGAGGTAGGCCTCGCCCATGTCCGTGTCCACGACCTGGCCTTGCCGTTTGACCCCCTCGACCAGCGCGTCGAATCGCGAGTACAGGTAGGCGATGCGCTGCCAGAAGCACGTCGAGCGTTCGTAGGGCAGCAGGTCCATCGCCAGGCGCCAGCCGTCTCCGGGTTGACCGAGCATGCGAGCTCCGTCGACCGCGACATCGTCGAAGTACACCTCGCAGAACTCGTCGACGCCGTGCATGGTCCGCAACGGCCGCACCGAGATCCCCGGGGTGTCCAGATCGACGAAGAATGCGGTGATCGACTCGTGATTCGGCGTGTCCGCGTCGCCGGTGCGGGTCAGCAGGATGCACCGGCGCGAGAACTGGGCGAAGCTGGTCCACACCTTCTGGCCGTTGATCACCCAGGTGTCACCCTGCTGGACGGCCCGCGTTGTCAGCGACGCGAGGTCGCTGCCCGACCCCGGTTCGGAGAAGCCCTGGCACCACTGTTCCTCGCCGCTGAGCAGTCGGGGCACCATTTCGGCGGCGAGTTCGGGTGACGCATAGTCGATCATCGTCGGCGCCAGCACGTCGAGCATCGAGTACGGACCCGGCTCGACGAGTCTTCTCCCGACGACCTCTTCACCGACGATGGCCCGCAGCAGATCCGGTCCACCCAGACCACCGGCCTGCACCGGCCAGCCGTAGCGGCTCCACCCGGCGTCGTAGAGCGCCCGCTGGACGCGGGCGAACTGTTGCAGGTGGCCCTGCAGCGACTGGTCCCGCGGCGGGGTCAGATCGTTGTGCGAGAGCCACTCTCGCAGCGCGGCACGGAACGCGGCAGGCTCGTGCAGGTCGGTCATCCGGCTTCGGGCCTTCCAATGGCGTGCGGCCGACCGTGGTCGTGGTCGCCGCTGCGGCGGATGAACGTCATCGCCCGCGTCTTCAACCGCCAGCCGCCCTCGGTCCGAAGGTAGGTGTCGCGGTAGTAGCCGATGCGCATATCGTGCTGCGAGTGCTCGATGAAGCACAGGGGCTGCGTGCCCGAGGCGGTGTCCGCGCCCTCGGTGAGGTCCACCAGCGCCGTGCCGGTCAGGAACAGGCCCTTGGGGGCTGCATCGACCAGCACGGGGAACCGGTTGAGCGTATAGGTCTCACCGAACGCGCTGTAGGTGCCGTCGGGAGTGAACACACTGATCAGCCCGTCGATGTCGCCCTGGGTGATGGTCACCGCGTACTTCGCGAGGAGTTGCTGGATGTCGACCAGGTCCTCAGTTCGTGTTGGCGTCATTCTTGAAGACCCTACCGCCCTTCATTACGAAGTTGACTCGCTGTGTAACGGTGATGTCGGCCAGGGGGTCACCGGGCACGGCGATGACGTCGGCCAGCTGTCCCTTGGCGAGCCGTCCCCGGTCGGTGACGTTGATCAGGTCGGCGGCGACGGTGGTCGCGGCGCGCAGCACCGCATCCGGCGGCATACCCCATTCGACCAGCGTGACCAGCTCGTCGGCGTTGCGGCCGTGGGGGATGGCCGGTGCGTCGGTGCCGACGGCGATCTTCACCCCGGCCTCGTAGGCGGCCTTGATCGAGGTCTCGGCCTTCGGGAACATCTCGGCCGCCTTGTCCTGCAGCTCTTTCGGCGCCCTCGAGACGTCCATGGCCTGGGCCAGCCGGCGGGTGGTGACCAGGAAACGGTCGTTGTCGACGAGCATCTGGATCGCCTCGTCATCCATGAGGAAGCCGTGCTCGATGCAATCGATTCCGCACGCCACCGCGTGCTTGACTGCTTCGGCGCCGTGGGTGTGCGCGGCGACACGCAGTCCCCGCCGGTGCGCCTCGTCGACGATCGCCCGCAGCTCCTCATCCGAATAGTGTTGGGCGCCGGCCTCTCCGGTCAGCGACATCACGCCGCCGGACACGCAGACCTTGATCAGCTGGGCGCCGTGTTTGATCTGGTAGCGCACCGCCTTTCGGATCTCGTCGACACCGTTGGCGATGCCCTCCTCGATGGTCAGCTCCAGCGCGCCGGGCATGAACGCGGCGAACATCGTCGGATCGAGGTGGCCGCCGGTCGGCGTGATCGCGTGCCCGGCCGGCACCACACGGGGGCCGTCGATCCAGCCGGCGTCGATGGCCTTGCCGAGCGCGACGTCGAGCAGGTAGCCGCCGGTCTTGACGAACAGACCGAGGTTGCGCACGGTGGTGAAACCGGCCCGCAGGGTCCGCCGGGCGTTGCCGACCGCACGCAGCACGCGGGTCGGCGGGTCATCCTGTACCTGGGACAGCCCGGGGTTCTCGCCCCGGCCGCCCATGAGCAGGTTGACCTCCATGTCCATCAGGCCGGGCAGCAGAATCGAGTCGCCGAGGTCGATCACCTCCGCGCCGGCGGGCACCTCGCCGCCGACCTCGACGATCCGGCCGTCGTCGATCGTGAGGACGCCCGGCCGGACGATCTTCCCGGCGTCGACGTCGAGAAGTCCTGCAGCTCTGAGGGTGACGGCACCCGGCGATGAGCCGCTCGCGCGAAGAGCAGACAACTCAGACCACCGGCTCCTTGACCAGTTGGATGTAGGCTGCGCCGCTGTCGAGCACCCGCGGCTGCTTCCACACCTCGATCGGGAAACTCACCATGACGATCGACTGTCCCAGATGCACCAGCGCCTTCGCATCGTCGGGCATACCGGCAAGCGGGAAGCGGGCGTCGACGTAGACCATGATGTCCTCGAGGCGCGCCATTCCGGCATCGTAGAGCTCCTGCATCTCCTCCATGGTGGAGTTCAGCCGCTTCTGGTAGCGCTCCTCCTCGGTGGGCAGGCACCAGTCAGAGAACCGTTCCAGATCCGCGAATTCCTCGGGCAGCTTAGACATTCACCTCGTCCTTCCTCTGGGACTTGTCGTCACTGGCGGCGTGCTTGCCGTTTGCGGCGGTACCGTTGCCGTTCGCCTGCCCTTCCTTGTAGCGGTCCACGTACTTGTGCGCGGTGTGGTGCAGGTGGCGCAGCAGGATCTCCTGGTCGCACAGCGGGAAGTCGAGGACCGCGCGCGTACCGATCTGGGTCTGCGTGGCCTCCAGAGTGTTCGCGTCCTGGAATGCGTACTCCTTGAAGGTCACCGCGGCGAGTTCCTGGGACAGCCGCTCGCGCAGGTTCTTCGGGGGCACGAAGTACAGATCGGCCTCGAAGATGTGGCTGTCCACGCCGGTCGGCCAGTAGTTGTAGGTCAGGTACCAGCCGGGCACCCAAAAAAGCAGGGTGAAGTTCGGGAAGAACTCGAAGGAATCCTGGCCCCAGGTCTTGTGGCGTCCGGGGTTGATCGCCGGCGGCAACTCGTCGGGCAGAATGCCTTTGATGTCGGGCCGGTCCCAGGGGCCGAACAGGCCGCTGTGCAGGATCCGCTCGATCGGCTTCACCATCTTGAGGTCCTTGGGCGGGCTCATCCCGCCCCAGGACGAGATCATCGAGTGATCGCCCTTGATGTCGTAGTGCAGCGCCTCGAAGCCGAACTTGGCCAGCTTCTCGGCCTCCTCCTTCTCCGCCTGCTTCATGTGCAGGATCGGCGCGTGGTAGAACTCGACGAACGCGTCGATGAACAGCTTCCAGTTCGCTTTGACCTCGGAGCGGTAGCTGTAGTGCTCGGTCATCTCGTGGAACGGGTAGCCCTTCAGGCCTTGGCCGAATTCGCCCAGGTACTCCTCCAGCGAGACCGCGTCATCATCGAAGTTGACGAAGATGAAGCCCTCCCAGACCTCGCAGCGCACCGCCTTGAGCGGGTAGTCCTGCTTGTCGAGGTCGAAGAATTCCTGTTCCTGCTGCACGAACGTCAGGTCGCCCTTGAGGTTGTAGCGCCAGGCGTGGTACTTGCAGACGAACTGGCGGCAGGTGCCGGACACCTCCTCGCCGGGATAGTCGTTCCACACCAACTTGTTTCCGCGGTGGCGGCACATGTTGTAAAAGGCGCGGACCTGTTCTCCGTCGTTCACGATGACGATGGACGTTCCCGGGCCCACCGACGGGAGTTCGCGGGTGATGTAGCTGCCCTTCTTGGGGATGAGTTCGATGCGACCCATCTGCAGCCAGGTCTTGCGGAAGATCGCCTGCTGCTCGAGCTTCCACTGCTCGGGGTCGATCGAGTCCTCGTAGTTGACCGGTGCAGTGCCGAGCTCGGGCCAGTTCTCGGTCCAGCTGCCGACGTCGGGCTTCTTGAAAAACGCCACGGTGGTGTTGCCTCTCTGCGTCAGGTGGGGTCGGGTTCGACGCCGAATGTGTTGATCGCCATGGCCAGGGCGCCATAGCAACCGATGGTGAAGATGAGGTCCATGAGTTGCTGCTCGTCGAGGTGGGCGCTCAGGATGTCCCATGTCCGGTCGCTCACGTTGGCCTTGGCCTGCAGCTCGTTGGCCGCTGTGAGCACCGCCTGGTCGAGTTCGTCGACGGCTTCGCCGCGAGCCGCGCCGTCGATCTGCTCGTCGGTCAGGCCGACGTCGCGGCCCATGTGGACGTGGTGGCGCCACTCGTACTCGGAATCGAGGAGGTGAGCGACGCGCAACACCGCCAGCTCGCGCAGCCGCGGCGGGAGCGTCGAGTCGAACAGCAGGTGCACGTTGAAGCGCAGGAAGGCCCGCGTGAGCTTCGGGTGCCGGGCCAGGGTCGCCAGCAGGTTGCCCGCCGCCTGCGGGTTCTGCCGGTCCTCCGGGAGCATCACCGACAGGCCGCGCCGCACGTCGTCGTCCCACTGATCGGCCGTTAGGGGGGCCAACCGCACAGGCGTCTCCTCTCGAGGCCGCATTGCGCCGATTCTCAGCTGCGAGAATCAGGTTCTCGTTTTCGACTAACAGATTTCCACACATCTGCGTCGGCGGTCAATAGACGCCGTCCCGATGCGGCGCCTGCGCGCCCGAGCGGTAGTGAAAATGCAGGCAGAAGCGATCCGCTGCGTTGATTCTCTCAGACGGAGAAGATAGTTTCCTAGTTTGGAGAACATCCGGGTGGCGCGATGCCGGACATCCGCTCGAAAGGAACGCCGTGAAGCACGAAGACATGATCTTGATCAGTGTGGACGACCACATCATCGAGCCACCCGGCATGTTCAAGAACCACCTGCCCGCCAAGTACCGCGACGACGCGCCCCGGCTCGTCCACAACGCGGACGGTTCGGACACCTGGCAGTTCCGCGACACCGTCATCCCGAACGTCGCACTCAACGCGGTGGCCGGCCGGCCCAAGGAGGAGTACGGGCTGGAGCCCCAGGGCCTCGACGAGATCCGCAAGGGCTGTTACGACCCCGACGAGCGGGTCAAGGACATGAACGCCGGCGGGGTGCTGGCCACCATGAACTTCCCGTCGTTCCCCGGCTTCGCCGCGCGGCTGTTCGCCACCGAGGACGCCGACTTCTCGCTGGCGCTGGTGCAGGCCTACAACGACTGGCACATCGACGAATGGTGCGGCAGCAACCCGGGACGCTTCATCCCGATGGCGATCCCGGCGATCTGGGACCCCGACCTGTGCGCCCAGGAGGTCCGTCGCGTCTCGGAGAAGGGTGTGCACTCGCTGACCTTCACCGAGAACCCCTCGACACTGGGGTATCCGTCGTTCCACGATCTGGAGCACTGGCGGCCGCTGTGGGAGGCGCTGGTCGAGACCGAGACGATCATGAACGTCCACATCGGCTCGTCGGGCAAACTGGCCATCACCGCACCGGATGCCCCGATGGACGTGATGATCACGCTGCAGCCGATGAACATCGTGCAGGCGGCTGCGGACCTGCTGTGGTCGGCGCCGATCAAGGAGTTTCCCACGCTGAAGATCGCCCTGTCCGAGGGCGGCACGGGCTGGATCCCGTATTTCCTCGACCGGGTGGACCGCACGTATGACATGCACTCCACGTGGACGCATCAGAACTTCGGCGGCAAGTTGCCGTCCGAGGTGTTCCGCGAGCACTTCCTCACCTGTTTCATCTCCGATCCGGTCGGAGTGAAGAACCGGCACATGATCGGCATCGACAACATCTGCTGGGAGATGGATTACCCGCACTCGGACTCGATGTGGCCGGGTGCTCCGGAGGAACTCGGCGCGGTGTTCGACACCTACGAGGTTCCCGACGACGAGATCAACAAGATCACCCACGAGAACGCCATGCGCTGGTACCAGTTCGAGCCGTTCACGCACGTACCGAAGGAACAGGCCACGGTCGGCGCACTGCGTAAGGCCGCCGAGGGGCACGACGTGTCCATCCGGGCGCTGAGCCACGAGCGGCAGGGTGACAAGACCAGCTTCGCCGATTTCCAGGCCAACGCCAAGGCGGTCAGCGGCGCACGCGACTGACCCCGGTGCCACAGTTCGCCGGTACCACGATTCGCCGGGTGACGGTCCACCGTCGCTCCGGTGAACCGTGGTGAAACACCCATGATGCAACGAGCAGAGGAGAGGGCAGTGTCTGCCGGGATGAGTTTCGAGCTGACCGAGGATCAGCAGCTGATCTATACGTCCGTCGGCGAACTCGCCTCGAAGTTCGACGACCACTACTGGATGCAGAAAGACCTGGCGCACGAGTTCCCCACCGAGTTCTATGACGCCATCGCCGGCGGTGGCTGGCTGGGAATGACCATCCCCGAGGCGTACGGCGGCCACGGCCTGGGGATCACCGAGGCCACGCTGCTCGCCGAGGCGGTCGCGCGCTCGGGCGGCGGAATGAACGCCGCCAGCTCGATTCACATGTCGATCTTCGGGATGCACCCGGTGATCAAGCACGGCTCCGACGAGCTCAAGGAACGCACCCTGCCCCGCATCGCGAGCGGGGACCTGCACGTCTGTTTCGGTGTCACCGAACCCGGTGCGGGACTGGACACCTCACGCATCACCACCTATGCCAAGCGCGACGGTGACCACTATGTGGTCAATGGCCGCAAGGTGTGGATCTCCAAAGCGCAGGAGTCGGAGAAGATCCTGCTGCTGACCCGCACCACCCCCTACGACGAGGTCACCAAGAAGACCGACGGCATGACGCTGTTCATGACCGATCTGGACCGCGCCCACGTCGATATCCGCCCCATCCCGAAGATGGGCCGCAACGCCGTCAGCTCCAACGAGCTGTTCATCGACGATCTGCGCATCCCGGTCGAAGATCGCGTCGGCGAGGAGGGCAGGGGCTTCTTCTACATCCTCGACGGCCTCAACCCCGAGCGCATGCTGATCGCCGCCGAGGCACTGGGGATCGGCCGCGTCGCGCTGGACCGCGCGGTCAGATACGGCAACGAGCGCCACGTCTTCAACCGGCCGATCGGCATGAACCAGGGCATTCAGTTCCCGCTGGCCGACTCGCTGGCCCGCCTGGACGCCGCGGAACTGGTGCTGCGCAAGGCGACGTGGCTCTACGACAACGGCATGTCCTGCGGGCGCGAGGCCAACATGGCCAAATACCTGTGCGCGGATGCCGGATTCGACGCGGCGGACCGGGCGCTGCAGACCCATGGCGGCATGGGCTATTCGGAGGAGTACAACATCTCGCGGTTCTTCCGCGAGTCTCGGCTGATGAAGATCGCGCCGATCAGCCAGGAGATGATTCTCAACTTCCTCGGGTCGAACGTCCTCGGTCTGCCGAAGAGCTACTAGGAGAACAGGTGCCCAACGGATATTTCGACCTCAGCGGTAGGTCGGCGCTCGTCACCGGCGCCGCGGGCGGTATCGGATCCGCGGTCGCCGGAGCCCTCGCGGCCGCCGGAGCCGCGGTGCTGGTGACCGATCTCCACGAGGACGCCGCGACGGCTGTGGCCGCGAAGATCTCGGCGCAGGGCGCGACAGCCGCCGCGGCGGCACTCGACGTCGCCGACCGCGATTCGGCCGACGCCGCGGCCGAGCAGGCTGCCGCACTGGCCGGCGGCGCTCTGCACATCGTCGTCAACAACGCCGGCGTCACCCGGCCGGCGATGTTCGCCAAGACCAGCCCCGAGTCGTTCCGGCTGCTGTTCGACATCCATGTGATGGGCGCCTTCAACGTCACCCAGGCGGCGCTGCCCTACCTCCCGACCGACGGCACCGGACGGGTCATCAACGTCACCTCGGCGGCCGGGCTGACCGGCACGCTCGGCCAGGTCAACTACTCGGCGGCGAAAGCGGGAATCATCGGCTTCACCAAATCGCTGGCGCGCGAGCTCGCCGCCAAGAACATCCTCGTCAACGCGCTGGCTCCGTTGGCCGCCACACCGATGACCGAGACCATCAGGACCAACGAGAAGTTCGCGGCCACCATGATGAACCGCATCCCGCTCAAGCGATGGGCCGATCCGGTCGAGATCGCCGGGGCCTTCGTGTTCATGGCGTCGGACGCCGCGTCCTACATCACCGGACAGGTGCTGCCGGTGGATGGTGGCATGGTGATGTGATGACACCATCTCCGCTTGCCGGGATCACCGTGGTCACCCTCGAGCAGGCCGTGTCGGCGCCCATGTGCACCCGGGTGCTGGCCGACTTCGGCGCGCGCGTGATCAAGGTGGAGAACCCCGACGGCGGTGACTTCGCGCGTCACTACGACGACGTCGTCAGCGGCCAGGCCGCACATTTCGTGTGGGCGAACCGCAACAAGGAGTCGCTGAGCCTCGATCTGAAGTCACCGGCAGGCGTCGAAGTCCTGCACCGGCTGCTCGACGGCGCCGACGTGTTGGTGTCCAACCTCGCCCCGGGAGCCACCGCGCGTATCGGCATCGCGCCGGCGGATCTGAAAAGCCGCCACCCGCAGGTGATTCCGGTCGAGATCGACGGCTACGGCGCCGGCGGCCCGATCTCTCACAAGCGCGCCTACGATCTGCTGATCCAGGCCGAGTCGGGCGCCTGCGCGGTCACCGGGCATCCCGACATGCCGGCCAAACCCGGACCGCCCGTGGCCGACATCTCCACCGGCCTGTATGCCGCGCTGTCGATCATCAGCCTGCTCTACGCCCGGGACGCCCGTGGTGCGACCGGGGCCGCACCGGCGGTCGCGGTCAGCCTCTTCGACACCATGACCGACATCATGGGCTACCAGCTCACCTACACCCAGCACTCGGGTGTGGACCAGCAACCACTCGGAATGAGTTCACCGGCGGTCGCGCCGTACGGGGCCTTCGCGACCCGCGACGGCCAGACGGTGGTCCTGGGCACCACCAACGACCGGGAGTGGCAGCGGCTGGCTCGCGAAATCATCGAACGGCCCGATCTCGCCGACGATCCCGCGTACGCGGGCAACGCCGACCGCGTCGCGCGCCGCGACCAACTCAACGAGGCGATCGGATCCTGGTGTGCCCAGCACGATCTCGCGCACATTCAGAAGACGGCCGACGATGCCGGGATCGGAAACTCCCGCTTCAACCGGCCCAGCGAGGTCGTCCGGCATCCGCAGCTGAGCGCCCGCGACCGGTGGCGGGCCGTCCAGACGCCGAATGGCGAGATCTCCGCGCTGCTGCCGCCGCCGGTGATCGAGGGATACGAACAGCCCATGCGGGCGGTACCCGGGCTCGGCCAGCACACCGACGCGATACTGGCCGGGTTGGGGATGTCGGAGACGGAGATCGCCGCACTGCGCGAGCAGGGCGCGATCGGCCCGGCGCACACGTGAGCAGAACAGGAGAACAGCGATGCGCGAGACCGTGATCGTCGAGGCCGTGCGAACGCCCGTCGGCAAACGCAACGGCGGACTGGCCGGAACGCACGCCGCCGACCTGTCGGCCGTCGTGCTCAACGAGCTGATGGCGCGGGCCGGGACCGATCCCGACATCGTCGACGATGTCGTCTGGGGGTGCGTCTCGCAGGTCGGCGACCAGTCGAGCAACATCGGCCGGTGGGCGGTTCTGGCGGCGGGCTGGCCGGAACGCATCCCCGGTACGACGGTCAACCGCGCCTGCGGGTCCAGCCAGCAGGCGCTCGACTTCGCCGCGCAGGCAGTGATGTCAGGTCAGCAGGACGTCGTGGTGGCCGGCGGTGTCGAGGTGATGAGTCGGGTGCCGCTGGGCGCAGCGCGCGCGACCGGGATGCCGTACGGGCCCAAGGTGCTCGAGCGCTACGACGGTTTCTCGTTCAACCAGGGCATCTCCGCGGAGCGCATCGCGGAGAAATGGGGCTTCTCGCGCACCCGGCTCGACGAATACTCGGCCCGCTCGCACGAACTCGCGGCCGCGGCGCAGGACGCCGGGGCGTTCGACGCGCAGATCATCCCGGTCTCACCCGACGACGGGGCGCCGGTCACCGCCGACGAAGGAATCCGCCGTGGCACCACCGTCGAGAAACTCGCCGGCCTCAAGCCGGCCTTCGCCGACGACGGCGTGATCCACGCGGGCAACTCCTCGCAGATCTCCGACGGCGCGGCGGCGCTGCTGGTGATGACCGCCGACGAGGCCGCACGCCGCGGACTCACACCGATCGCCCGCTATCGCGCGGGGGCGGTCGCCGGCGCCGATCCGGTGCTCATGCTGACCGGCCCGATCCCGGCGACCGAGAAGGTACTGAGCAAGGCGGGTCTCGGGGTCGACGACATCGGCGTCTTCGAGGTCAACGAGGCGTTCGCCCCGGTACCGCTGGCATGGCTGGCCGAGACCGGCGCCGATGAGCAGCGGCTCAATCCGCTCGGCGGTGCGATCGCGCTCGGCCACCCCCTCGGCGCGTCGGGGGCCGTCTTGATGACCCGCATGATCCATCACATGCGCGACAACGGAATTCGCTACGGGCTGCAGACCATGTGCGAGGGCGGGGGAACCGCCAACGCCACCGTGGTCGAGCTCGTCACCTAGACCGCCACCGTTCCCGACCGCCACCGAGGAGGCGCTGTGCGTCGAGAGCTCTTCACCGAGGATCACGAGGCCTTCCGCGAGCTGGCCCGCGACTTCATCGACAAGGAGGTGGTTCCGCAGTACCCGCAATGGGAGAAGGCCGGCCGCATGCCGCGCGACGTCTTCAAGCAGATGGGCGCGCTCGGCATGCTCGGCATGGCCATCCCCGAGGAGTACGGCGGCGCCGGGATCGACGACTACCGCTACAACGTCGTCCTCCAGGAGGAGGCGGCCCGGGCTCTGGTGACGCTGTCCACCGTCCGCACCCAACTCGAGGTGATCCTCCCGTACTTCCTGCATTACGCCAACGACGAGCAGCGGCGGCGCTGGTTCCCCGGACTGGCCGCGGGCACACTGCTCACCGCAGTCGCGATGACCGAACCCGGCACCGGATCGGATCTCGCGGGGATGCGCACCACCGCGGTGCGCGACGGTGACGAGTGGGTCCTCAACGGCGCCAAAACATTCATCACCGGCGGCATCCAGGCCGACCTGGTCGTGGTGGTGGCACGCACGTCGACCGATCCCGACAACCGCCGACGCGGCCTGACGCTGCTGGTGGTCGAGGAGGGCATGCCCGGCTTCGAGCGGGGCCGCGAACTGGAGAAGATGGGCTGCAAGGTGCAGGACACCGCGGAGCTGTCGTTCACCGACGTCCGTGTCCCGGTGGCCAACCAGCTGGGGGAGGAGGGCGAGGCGTTCGGCTACCTCGGCCACAACCTGCCGCAGGAACGCCTGACCGTGGCCGTCGGGTCGGTCGCGCAGGCTCGCTCAGCGCTGCACGCCACCATCGACTACGTCAGAGATCGCAAGGCGTTCGGCACGCCGGTGGCGTCGTTTCAGAACACGAAGTTCGAACTGGCCGCGGTGTCGACGGAGATCGAGGCGGCTCAGGCGATGCTCGACCGGGCGGTGGCCGACCACGTCGACGGTGTGCTGTCCCGGGAGGACGCCGCCCGCGTGAAGCTGTTCTGCAGCGAGGTGCAGGCCCGCGCCGTGGATCGCTGTCTGCAGCTTTTCGGCGGCTACGGCTACATGATGGAGTATCCGATCGCCCGGCTGTACAACGACGCCCGCGTCGCCCGCATCTACGCGGGGACGTCGGAGGTGATGAAGGTGATCATCGCGAAATCTCTCGGTCTGTAGCGAAATTCCCGCCTGACCAGCGGTGTGACGGGCGTCCAAACATTTCTGCGCTGAGACCCTTGTCACATCACTGGTAACCAACCTACTGTGTGTTCACTAGGTTGGTTTAACGTTGGTGCGAACAAAGGGGTTCAGTGTCCGCAGTGCAGTCGCCACGGCCCTATGCGGCCCTCTTCGCCAAGGGCGAAGACCGTCGGCAACGGATCCTGCACGTCGCGGAGCGGCTCTTGGCCCGCAACGGCTGGCGCAGCACCTCGCTCGCGCAGATCGCCCGCGAAGCGGGGGTCACACCGGCGGGTCTGCTTCATCACTTCGAATCGAAGGAACAGCTGCTCAACGCGGTGCTCGACGCCCGCGACATGGACGACGACACCCACGCCGACCGCTCGGGTGATCTGTTCGAGCAGATCTCGAAGGTGGCCGAACGCTTCGAGCGGGCCCCCGAACTCGTCGGCACCTTCACCGTGCTGCTCGTCGAGAACATCGCCGAGGATGCACCCCTGCACGAGCGGCTACTCATGCGTCAGCGGGCGGCCGTCGACATTGTCACCGAGATCATCCGACGCGGTCAGGTCGCCGGTCGGTACCGCCAGGAGATCGACGCAGCTCTCAAAGCTGTGGAGATCCTCGCCTTCGTCAACGGAATGGAGACCTCATGGCTGCTCGACCCCACAATCCCGCTCGCCGAGGTCTTCCAGCAGTACGCGGAGTCGCTGGCCCGCGACTTCGACCCGAATACGACACCTCCGCAACCGCCCGCACGATGAACCCGGAGACCGACATGCGATACCGATTCGACGTCGTCAGCCCCTCCGTCGCCGATGCCGTCACCTTCGCCGGAGGCTGGCTCTTCGACCGGGCGATGGCCGGTTGGGACGTCACCGTGCTGATTCCGGCTTCCGGCGATGACATCCGTCCGCTGGAGATCCTGGGTGCCTGCGTACTCGACCTCGAGACGGTGCTCGAGTCCTGGGCCGAGCGTCCGCACCCGCAAACCGTATCGGTCTCGGCGCATCTCTTCGAGAACGACGAGCGCGTCCGACGGCACGTCCGCAACGCCCTCGACCACGGGCTCACCGAAGTGACCTTGTGGGGTGACCCCTGTCCGCCCGAGCTGGACCGCGATGTCGACGCCGTCCACCACGAACTCAGCGCGGCCGCCCGCGCCTTCAAGTCACAGGCCCTGGCCGCCGTCGGCCGACACGACCCCACGGCCGACCGTGCGGTCGAGATCTTCCGTTGCGGCATGATGACGCGCCGCTCGGTGGCCACCGACCTCGTCCCCGCCAGTTAGGCCAGATCGACCACGACCTTGCCGACCGCGCGCCCGTCGGCGACCAAACGCAGCGCAGCCACCGCGTCGTCGAGGGGGTAGACCGCACCGACATGCGGCCGCACCTGCCCGGAACTCAGCAGCGCGGACAGTTCGCGCTCGTTGCGCAAGAATTCAGCCGGCTCGATGTCGCCGAACTGGAATCCCTGCAGCACAATGCCTTTGATGAGTACGAGGTTGAGCGGGATACGGGGTATGGCGCCGGAGGCGTAGCCGACGGTGACGAACCGGCCGCCCCGGCGCATCGACCGTATCGCCGGTTCGGATGATTCCCCGCCGATCGGGTCGATCACCGCGTCCGCTCCGTCCGGGACCGCCGCCCTGAGCGCCTCCCGGAGGGGTTCCTCGCACCGGTCGACCAGATGGCGCGCACCGTATGACGCCGCGACCGCCAGCTTCTCTGGCGCCGACGCGACGGCGGTGACGTCCGCGCCGAGGATGGTGGCGAGCTGCACGGCCGCCAGCCCCACCCCGCCGCCGGCGCCGAGCACCACCACGTCGTCACCCGGACCGATCCGCGCGACCGACCGCAGGGCGTGGTACGCGGTGCGGTGGGCCACGCCGAACGCGGCCGCCGCCCGATCGTCCACCCCGGCCGGGATACGGATCAGAGCGGCGGGATCGACGACCACCTCCTGGGCGAACGCGCCGTACATTGCGGTCCCGGTGACGCGGTCCCCGACCTCGAATCCAGCTGCAGGGGAGTTCGTCTCGACGATTTCACCGGCGAACTCGCTGCCCGGTACGAACGGCGGGGCGACCCTGACCTGGTAACGATCGGCGATCAGCAGCACGTCGGGATGGTTCACCGCGGCGGCGCTGACCCGCACCCGCACTGTGCCCGCAGTCAGATCCGGTGCGGGCAGCTCCCGCACCTGCACCACCTCCGGCGGACCGTGGACGGGGCAGACCGCGGCCTTCATCGGTAGTCGGTGGATTCGGCGAGTTCGGCCGCCGAGCGCATCAGTGCAGGCACGATCGGGCCGAACGCCTGGAGCTTCTCGTCGTCGCCCGCGCGCTGGAAGCCCTGCTCCAGCACGATCGCGAGTTTCCAGCGGGCCAGCACCAGGTAGTAGTCCAGATCATCGACCTGACGACCGGAGACATCGGCGTAATGCGCCACCACTTGATCGCGCGAGGGCATTCCGGCCATGTCCACGTACGACATCTCGTCAGGGCCGGGCGCCGAGGTGTCGGCAGGCCAACTCTGCACCATCCACGCCAGGTCGAGTTTCGGATCGCCGACCGTGCCCATCTCCCAATCGACGATCGCGGCCAGTTCGGCCGGAGCGCCGTGGCGGTACATCACGTTGGCGAACTGGTAGTCCCCGTGCATCAGGCCCGGGATGAAGTCCAGCGGCCGGTGGGTGCGCAACCATACGGTGGCCGCGTCCAGCCCGTCGAGCTCGCGGCCCTTGATCCGCTCGAAGAATCCGGTCCATCGATCGACCTGGCGCTCGTGGTACCCCTCGGGGCGCCCGAGATCTGACAGGCCGCGCGCTCGCCAGTCCACCCTCGACAGCAGCGCGATGCCCTCGGCGAGTTGGTAACTGAGCCCCGCCCGAGCCGCTACGTCGCTGTCGAAGGGCTCCGGCCACCGGCCGCCGACGTCCATCGGCGACCACCCGTCGACGAAGCCCATCAGATAGAACGGGCGGCCCAGCACGGTTGGGTCGGCACACACTGCGACCGCCGCGGTGTGCGGCACCTCGGTGCCGTCCAGCGCGTCGATGATGCGCCACTCGCGCAGGATGCCCTTGTCACGGTCCGGCGGCGCTCCGGGCGGGGGCATCCGCAGGACGCAGCGTTCATCGCCGCGCCGGAGCTCGTAGATGACGTTCTGCGTACCGCCGGAGAGGAACCGGGTGTGCAGCGGTGCGCCCGCGCCGGGAAGCGCTTCGCGGTCCATCCAGGCGGCGAGCCGGGCGGTGTCGATCCCGCTCACAGGTTCCCCACGGTGCGTTCGATGGTGGCGTCGAGGTGCTCGGCGAATTTGGCACGCGCCGACTCCCGCTTACCGGGGATCCACTCGCTCGGCCACATGCCGTCGGTGGCGCGGTGGTCGCGCAGGACCTGTTTGGCGACGGTGGTCTTGTGCACCTCGGTGGGTCCATCGGCGAGTCCCATCACCGCGGCGCCGGTGACCATTCCGAGGAATGGCATCTCGTTGGTCACCCCGAGCGCGCCGTGGACCTGCATGGCACGCCAGGCGATGTCGTGCAAGACGGTGGGCATCACGACCTTGACGGCGGCGATGTCCTTGCGCACCTTCCTGTAGTCGTTGTACTTGTCGATCTCCCAGGCCGTGTAGAGCACCATCAGGCGGAATTGCAGCAGCTGGGCGTAGGAGTCGGCGATGTAGCCCTGGACGAATTGCTTGTCCGACAACAGACTTCCCTGTGTCTGCCGGCTGAGCGCACGTTCGCACATCATGTCGAGCGCCTTGCGGGCCAGGCCGATCGTGCGCATCGCATGATGGATGCGGCCACCGCCGAGGCGGGTCTGCGCGATGACGAACGCCTGCCCCTCACCGCCGAGCAGCGCCTCGGCGGGCACCCGCACATTGTCGTAGTGGATCAGCGCATGGCTGCCCTGGTTCTCGGCTTCCCCGTACAGACCGACGTTGCGGGCGATTCGCACGCCGGGGGTGTCGGTCGGGACGAGGAACATCGACATGCCCTGATATGGGCTGACATCGGGATCGGTCACCACCATCACGATGAGGAATGCGGCCGTGGCGGCGTTGGACGAGAAGAACTTCTGGCCATTGATGATCCAGTCGTCCCCGTCGCGGACGGCGCGGGTGGTGAACAACGTCGGATCGGCACCCGCATGCGGTTCGGTCATCGAGTAGCAGGAGAACAACTCCCCGTCGAGCAGGGGCCGCAGATAGCGCTCCTTCTGTTCGTCGGTCCCGTAGTGCGCGATGATCTCGGCGTTCCCGGTATCGGGCGCCTGGCATCCGAAGACGATCGGCGCCCACTGGGAGCGGCCCAGGATCTCGTTGAGCAGGGCCAGTTTCAGCTGACCGTATCCCTGGCCGCCGAGCTCCGGCCCGAGATGGGTGGCCCACAGTCCCCGCTGCCGGACCTGCTCCTTGAGCGGGTCGACGGCGTCGCGCCGCCCACCGTCGAGCGGGACGAACTGCTGGTGCGGGAACGCGAGATCCAGCGGCTCGACCTCCTCCCGGACGAACTCGTCGGCCCAGTCGAGCACGCGCTGGTACTCGGGATCGGTCTCGAAGTCCCAGGACATGGCGGGCTCCTCTCAGCTCATCGTGGGCGTCGGTCAGCCCTAGCGACTCTCAACGGGACCGCCGGTCACGGCACATGTCGGTTCCATTCGTGCGGCACGACCGGATAGAACGGTGCAGCGAACAGCGGGTCGATCCGACCGCTCCATCGCTGGGTGAGCACCGGGCTCAGCCGTCCGGCAACCTCCACGGGATCCTCGTCGAGGAACAGGTACGAGATGGTCTGTCCGGCGGGCGCGCTCGCCAGGCGCGGGCTCACCCCGAGCGACGTCGCCGACCAGATCCCCGCGACTCCCTCGACGTCGAGAAGCTGGTTCGTCGGCCGGCTCCCGCGTTCAAGCAGGAGGTAGACGCCGCGCACCGGCCACCAGGGCAGCACATCGGCGCCCACCTTGATCCTGGGCGCCGCCGTGCGGCGATCGACGTGGTAGACACCCCGCTCGACCGGCGGCAGGAGCGCGAGGTTTCGTCCGGCATCGCCGAGTGCCTTGAACAGCGCCAGAAACGGCTCCATTCCCGCGGGATCGGTGAAGAAGTAGGTCATCACGTGGTCGACGGCATCGAGGGCATCCGCGCTGATGGCCCTGGCCGCGCGGCAGCGCGGTGTGGAGACCAGACGCAGTGACGCCCGCACAGCGCTCAAGCGGTGTTGTTCGGGCCGGTGATCGAGGGTGTGCCACCGCAGATAGTCGGCATCCGCGCCGTCGGGATGCCGGGTCGCCATGGACACGAACAACGTCGTGATGTCGCCTCGGCCCTCGTCCAGGACGGCGGGGACCTCGTCGGAGGGGGTGCCGGGTAACTGCACGACATGTCCTCTCACGCCAGCACGATCTCGGGATGTCGGGCCTCGATCATGCGTCGGAAGCCCACGCGCCACGGCACTCTGGTCCGACCGAGGATCTGGTGCATGTACGTCACGTCCGGCCACAACGGGGTGTGAGCGTCAGGGGTGTAGACGAAGGTCGGGTCCACGCCGACGAGTTCGCCCATGTAGGCGCAGTAGTCCTCGACACTGACCGTCTCGCTGCCCGCCCAGTTCACCACGATCGGCGGCGCGGCGGCCACTTCCATGGCCCGGATGCCGAGGTCGACGTAGTCGTCCTCGTAGATCGGGTTGTAGTAGTTGGGGCCGCCCGGGTAGAGCCGAATCGGTTTGTGGGCCAGCATCATCGCGAGCCGATCTGCGGGTGCTCCGCCCTGCGGGCCGTAGGTGGAGCAGATCCGGATGATGGTCAGCGGTATCGAGTGTCGCCGGGCGATCCAGGTGCAGACCGCCTCGGCGGCCACCTTGGAGAAACTGTAGTTGGCGCGCGATGGCACCCCCGGCGGATCGTCCTCGCGCAGCGGCCGCTGTCCTTGGTAGCCGTAGATCGAACCGGTGGAACAGAGCACGAACCCCTTTGCCGTGCGGCAGTGGTAGAGCAGATCGCCGGACTTCTGCGCGTTGGTGTCGACGCACCGGTGCCAGTCAGAGGTCCCGGTGTCGACGGCGGCATGGAACACATAGGTGAAGTCGTCAGGCAGTGTGGAGAAGTTGCCGGTGCTCATATCGAGGGTCAGCGGCGTGATGCCGGCATCGGTCAACTTCCGCCGGTCCGCCGGATCACGGAGTCGCGCAGCGCCCCAGACCTCGTTGTGTGCGGCAAGCGCCCGGGCGATCGGGAACGCGATCTTGCCCGTGGCCCCGGTGACGAGGATCTTCTCCGACTCGAGCATCCCATCAGTCTTAGCGCACGTGACGCGAAATGTTGAGTAGTTGAGGTGTCGCAGCGGAAGCAGCCGTTCGGCGTGTTCACCGGCGAACGGGACCCCCGGATTCGATGCCGACCGCACCCGCGCGCCGGGTCAGGTGGTCGATCTGCAGATGGATCGAGTACAGGACGAACGGTGGCAGCACGATGAACGGGACGTTCTCCCCGATGAATTTGAACCACAGGCCGAAGGCGCCCTGTCCGATGTTGTCGAAGCCGGCGCCCACCTCCGCCAGGAAATAGACCGCGGTGCTGCTCATCAGGATGGCGCAGCCGGCGAACGCGACCCACAGCGCCTTGATGCGATCCTCGGGCGCGAGGTCGCGGCGGATGAGGCGGGTCCACATGACGAAGACGGTGATCCCGGTGATGACACCGACGACTTCGAGCGCGAAGATCCACGGATTGCCGCTGACGTATCGGGTGTCGGCAAGGGCGTACTGCCACCACAACCATTTCCAGCCGGGGTCGTCGGTCGGCGCCCACAGGCCCAGCGGGTGGCCGACGAGGAACATCAGCTCATAGCCGATCTGGCTGCCCGCGGTGTAGGGCAGGTAGAACAGCGAGAGTTCGACGGCTTTGTCCAGCCTCGTGCGCCTCTCGCCGGGAGCGTTCCAGAAGATCACGAACGGCAGCACCATCACCGGAACACCGAAGATCAGGTTCACCACGACGTCGGTGGTGAAGTTGGGCTCGATGACTCCGAAGGCGACACCGATGGTGACCAGAAGAAAGACGGCAAAGGTGAAACCGCCGGTCCAGGTGTAGATCCGGAGCCGATGCGGCGCCCATGGCTGCGCGAAGTCCGTCTCCCGTTCGCCGACCATCGTCACGCCGCGCACCCCTCCGATACCAACTGCTTGCTGATTCGCGAAGGTTATCTGGCGCGCCGACGGATCTTGGGCGTTTGCCCAAGATCCGTACTCTGCGGTGAAGAGTCGGGGCTCCGCGGGGTTCGGTGTCGAACCGATCGGCCGAGTCGGCCGGTCGGCCTGCGGGTGCCTCGTTGACGCCGCTCAGCGGGTATGGAAACCTAATACGCACTAACCGAGAATTACGTTCTCATAGCGCGAACGGAGTGATGTATGGCTGGTCCCGCCGAGGATCGCATTGCGGTCGATTTCTTCCGGGACAGCCGAGTGCTGGATGACCCGTATCCGTTCTACGAGGCGCTGCGGAACAAGTGCCCGGTCAGCCGCGAGGACCACTACGGCGTGACGATGGTGACCGGCTGGCAGGAGGCGGTCGACGTCTACAACGACGCCGAGACGTTTTCGTCGTGCATCTCGGTCACGGGCCCGTTCCCGGGGTTCCCCGTCCCGCTGGAGGGTGACGACGTCACCGACCTCATCGTCGAGCACCGCGACGAGATCCCCTTCAGTGACCAGCTGCCGACGCTCGACCCGCCGACGCACACCAACCATCGCGGGTTGCTGATGCGGCTGATCACCCCGAAGCGCCTCAAGGAGAACGAGGACGCGATGTGGGCGCTGGCCGACGACATCCTCGACGAATACCTGGCGCCCGGTCGCGGCGAATTCATCAAGGGGTTCGCCGCGCCGTTCACCCTGCGCGTGATCGCCGATCTGCTCGGGGTGCCGGAGGAGGACCGCGACGATCTCATCGAACGGCTGGCCCGCGGCACCCACGGCAGCGGTCTGGGCAACGCCGACAAGACGCTGACCAAGACCCCGCTGGAGTACCTCTACGACGTCTTCGCCACCTACGTCGAGGACCGCAGGCGTGAACCGCGCGACGACGTGCTGACCGGACTGGCCACCGCGACGTTCCCGGACGGGACGATGCCCGAGGTCGGCGACGTCGTCCGGGTGGCGACCAACGTGTTTTCGGCGGGCCAGGAGACCACGGTGCGGCTGCTCTCCACCGCGCTCAAGGTGCTCGGTGACCAGCCCGAGGTCCAGCAGAAGCTGCGGGCCGACCGCAGCCTGCTGCCGAACTTCATCGAGGAGTGCCTGCGGATCGAGAGCCCGGTCAAGGGCGACTTCCGGTTGTCGCGGGTGCCGGTGAAGGTCGGCGAGGAGCAGCTCGCCGCCGGCTCGACGCTGATGGTGATCAACGGTGCGGCCAACCGGGATCCGAGGCGCTTCGAGAATCCCGACGCGTTCGACCCCGAGCGCAAGAACGCCCGGCAGCATCTGGCATTCGGCCGCGGCATCCACAGCTGCCCGGGCGCCCCGCTGGCCCGCGCGGAGACGCGCGTCGGTTTGGAGCGGCTCCTGGACCGCACCACCGACATCCGCATCTCGCAGGCCGAGCACGGACCGGCGGGGGAGCGCCGCTACTCCTACATTCCGACCTACATCCTGCGCGGTCTCACCGAGCTGCACCTGGAGTTCGACGTGACGGGCGAGACGCTGTGAAGCTGCGCGTCGACGAGGACCGCTGCGCCGGCCACGGCATGTGTCTGACGATGTGTCCCGAGGTGTTCGACATGACCGACGACGGATGGGCGGTCGCCGATCCGGAACTTATCCCGCCTGGGCTGGAGAACGCGGCGCGCGATGCCGTGGCCAACTGCCCGGAGAACGCAATCCGCGAAATCGACTGAACGACAGGGAGTCAAGAGTGCCCAAGGCGTACATCCTCATCACCGAGGACGTGAGGGATCCGGCCGGGATGGCGGAGTACGGCAAGCTCGCCGCGCAGACGATGGCGGGTTCGACACTGCTGTCGTTCGATGCCAAACCCGAGGTGATCGAAGGGCAGTGGCACGGCACCCAAACGGTGCTCATCGAATTCGAGTCCGAGGAAGCCGCCAGGCAGTGGTACTACTCCGACGCCTACCAGGAGGCGCTGAAACTGCGTCAGTCCGCAGCCGACTGCCACGGAGTGATCCTGCACGGGCTGAGCTAGGTACAGCCCGCGCAATCGCCTTGCGCTACCTGAGCACCCGTACGGGCACGTGGGACCAGCCCGCCACATTCTGCATCGCCACCCGCTCACATTCGTCCCACCGCACCTCGTAGCGGGGCATGAAGTCGAGCAGCCGCTCCAGTGCGATCGCGCTCTCCATCCGCGCCAGCGCGGCCCCCAGGCAACTGTGCACCCCGTACCCGAAGCCGAGGTTCTGCGCCTCGGTGCGGTCGCGGTCGATGTCGAACGTGTCGGCGTCGGTGAACGCCTCCGGATCGCGGTTGGCCGAACCGCCCAGCAGGAACACCGGTTTGCCGGCCGGAATGGTCACCCCGTGGATCGTCACGTCCTTCATCGAGCGCCGGACGTTGTACTGCGCCGGCGCCTCGTAGCGCAGCAGCTCCTCGACCGCGGCGGGGATCTTGCTGCGGTCCTCGAGCAGCTTCTGCCACTGGTCGGGATTGCGGGCGAACGTGACCGCCGCGTTGCCGATCAGCTTGGTCACCGTCTCGGCGCCCGCGCCGCCGAGAAGCGTGGCGAAACCAGCGATCTCGAGGTCGTCGAGCCGCTCCATGCGGCCGTCCTCACGTTCGATCTCCGCCTGGACGAGGCGAGTGAACATATCGTCCTGCGGGTTCTCCCGGCGCGCAGCGATCAGCTCGAAATACAGGCCCATGGCCTCGGCGATGGCCTGCATCCCCTCCGGGGACATCTCCTCCTGGCCGGGTTCGCGATGCAGTGAGGTGTCCACCCACTGGCGGACCTGCTGGCGGCGGTCCTCCGGAACGCCGAGCATCCGGGTGATCACCTCCACCGGGAAGAATGCGGCGAACTCCTGCACGACGTCGAAGTACCGCGGGTCGGCGGCGCGGAAGCAGGAGTCGATGGTCTCCTCGACCATCGGCTGCAGCTTCGCGATCTGGCGGGGGGTGAAGACCTTGTTGACCAGGCTGCGCATCTGCCGGTGCTCCGGCGGGTCCATCAGGATGATCATCTTGAACGGCGCCGGTTCCCCGGTCTTCACCATCGACAGATCCAGGCCGTACGCCGACGAGAACGTCTCGTAGTCCTTGAAGGCGGCCGCGACGTCGGCGTGCCGCGACAGTGCGTAGAAGTCCAGCTCCTCGTTGTAGTACACCGGCGCCTCGTCCCGCATGCGCCGGTAGATCTCCCAGGGATGGTTGAAGTACTCCTGGGAGAAGGGATCGAACACCAGATCGGAGTTCGTCTGGGACGTGGTCATCGAATTCCCGTCATTCGTCGCGGATGGCTATGGCCTGCCGCGGACACTGTCTGACCGCTTCCCTGACCTGGTTCTCGTTCTCGGGCGTGACCTCGTCGGTCAGGACGTGCAGATAATCCTCGTCGTCGAGGTCGAACACCTCCGGGATGATGCCCATGCACACCCCGTTGCTCTCGCAGAGGCCGAAGTCGACCTCGATCTTCTGGCTCATGCGTTCACCTCAGCACCCGGACCGGCACGTGGTGGTAACCCGCGACGTTCTGCATCGAAACCCGCCGCAGGCCATCGAAATCCACCTCGTAGCGCGGCATGAAGTCCAGCAGGCGGTCCAGGGCGATCTGGGTCTCCAGCCGGGCCAGCGCGGCGCCCAGGCAGCTGTGGATGCCGTAGCCGAGGCCGAGGTTCTGGGCCTCGGTGCGGTCGCGGGTGATGTCGAAGGTCTCCGCCGCGGTGAATGCCCGCGGGTCGCGGTTGGCGGCGGCGTTCATCAGGAACACCGGCTTGTGCGCGGGGATCACTCCGCTGGGAACTGCGGTCTCGCGCAGGGTGTACCGCACGTTGTACTGCACCGGCCCGACGTAACGCAGCAACTCCTCGACGGCGGCCGGAACCAAGCTGCGGTTGTCGAGCAACAGCTGCCACTGTTCGGGGTGCCGGGCGAATTCGACGACGGCGCTGCCCACGAGCTTGGTGACCGTCTCGGCGCCCGCGCCACCGAGCAACAGGGTGAAGCCGGTGATCTCCACGTCGTCGAGCTTGCGCATCCGGCCGGAATTATCGGGGATCTCCGCGGCGATCAACCGGCTGATCATGTCGTCTTGCGGATTCTGTCGCCGCTCCTGCACCAGCCCGTAGTAGTACATGCCCGAATCGATGGTGGCCTGCATGTTGGCGTCGCTGATCCGGAGCTGACCGGGTTTGCGTTCGAGGCTGGCGTCGATCCAGGTGCGGACCTGCTGACGGAAGTCCTCAGGAACGCCCGCCATCCTGGTGATCACCTCTACCGGGAACGGCCCCGAGAAGTCCTGCACCACGTCGAAGTGGTCGGGGTCGGCCTGCGCCAGATAGTGGTCGACGAGTTCGGTGATGGTCTCGCGTTGGGATTGGATCGCCCGCGGGGTGAACGCCTTGTTGAGCAGACTGCGCATGTGCCGGTGCTCCGGTGGATCCATGAAGATGATCGACTTCTGTGGAGGCTCCTCGGACCGGACCATCGCGAGATCGCAGCCGCGCGAGGAGGAGAACGCCTCGTGATCCTTCAGGGACGCCGCGACGTCCTCGTGCCGGGTCAGGGCGTAGAAGTCCTCGCGTTCGTCGTAGTACAGCGGCGCCTCGTCGCGCATCCTCCGGTAGATCTCGTACGGATTGTCGAAATAGTCCTGGGATACGGGATCGAAGACGAGCTCGGGCGTGGTCATGACGTCCTCCTCGGCGTGGAGCTCGGAGCCGGAAACTTTACGGAAGGCGGTAATACTGTAACGAGTACAGTATGCGGCAATTCGGCTGGGAATTCAGCCGAATCGGGCGAACGCCGATGCGTCACGAACGCACCCCGGCGTCCACCAAACCGTCGAGCAGGCCGAGGTCCGTGCCCGCCCCGGCAACGATGCTGCGCACCACCTCGACGTCCTTGCCCACGAACGGGCCGGCCGTGGCAATGAAGTCCGACACCGCCCCTCGGCCGCCGATCAGGTGCAGCACCCGGCTCGAAGCGCTGCCGTGGGGGAGGGCGGCCAGCAGATCCGCCTCGGCCACGCCGAGTTCGGCACCGAGTCGTACGGCTTCGCGCAATGCGCCGATCTGGGCGGCGAACAGCGCATTGTTGACCAGCTTCACGCTCTGTCCCGCACCCGGGTCCCCGACGTGCAGCAGCGGATTCGCGTAACTCTCGAGCGTCGGCCGAGCCTGGGTCAGCGCGTCGGCCGGGCCGCCCGCGAAGACCGTCAACGTGCCCGCAGCGATGTCGTGCGGGCCTCCACTGACCGGGGCGTCGAGTACGCGGACCCCGCGGCGCGCCGCCGCCGCGGCGAGTGAGCGGGCGGTGTCCGGGCTGCCGGTGGTGTGGATGACGAGCACCGAACCGGGCCGCATCGCGTCGAGCAGACCGTCCTCGACGCATACCCGGCGCACCTGTTCGTCGGTGAACACGCAGATCATCACGATCGCGGCATCGGTGACCGTCTCGGTCACCGACGCTGCCGCTGTGGCGCCGAGACTGGCTGCGGCAGTGCGTTTCTCCGCGGTGCGCCCCAACACGGTCACGTGGTGACCTTCACCGGTGAGCCGCCGCACCATCGGCGCGCCCATCCGGCCCGCCCCGACGAATCCGACCCGGGTCACCGGTGCCCTCTGCTGTTCATCGCGGATGCTCCATGGACGTCAGTGCGGTGTCGGCCGCGGTGAAGACCGAGCCCTCGGCGGACTCCGCGGCCGCGGCCAGGCTCGCGGCGTGCCGAACGTCCTTCTGCAACAGCGCCCCGGCGATGGGCGCCAGCCCCTCCACGGTGCCGCCGAACATCGAGATGCTGTTGACCGCCTTGCTCGTCGCCGACCCGCGGGCCAACACCTCGCACAGCCGGTCGCGGGCCACGCCCAGTGCGTCACCGAGTTCGAGCGCCGACAGTGCGGCGCCGAGGTTGGCGCTGAACAGCAGGTTGTTGAGAATCTTGGCGACCTGCCCGCTGCCCAGCGCGCCGAGGTGCACGACCGGATCGGCGTAGGTCGCGAAGACCGGACGGGTGCGGTCCACGGCGTCCGCCTCACCACCGACCATGACCAGCAGGGTGCCCTCGGCGGCGGCCGGCCCACCGCCGCTGACCGGGGCGTCGATGACCGTCACCCCCCGCTGCGCGGCCTGTTCGGCGATCTCGCGACAGGTGTCCGGGTGCACGGTGCTGTGGATTGCCACGATGCCGCCGGGCGACAGTCCGGCCAGCACACCGGTGTCACCATCGAGCACCTGGCGCACATCGTCGTCCCCCACGACGCACAGGCAGACCAGGTCGCTGGCCGCGCCGAGTTCTGCCGGGGTGTCCGCGATCCGGGCGGCGGTGTCGGCATACGGTTCGACGGAGGCAGGTCGGCGAGCCCACAGCGTCAGCTCGTATCCACCCTCGACGATGCGCCGCGCCATCGGTGCGCCCTGGCTTCCCAGCCCGATGAATCCGACCCGCATCACCCTGCCTCCAATCCGGCTGCGGGGCCACCCGCGGCCACACACTGATCGACGAATGCCAGCACCGTGCGGTGATACGTCTCGGCACTGTGGCCGAGGCTGAGGTTGTGGCCCGCATCGGCCACCGAATCGGTGACGAAGCGAGGCGCGGCGCGGAACGCATCTCCGATCTCGGCCAATGCGTCGGGATCGGATCGCCAGACGCGTTCGTGTTCGGCGTGGCTGAAGTGCACGGGCACCCGGACCCGCGCGGCCAGCGCCGGGAAGTCGGTCTGCGGCCAGTCCCTGACCATCGTCGCCTCGTACGGCGCGCCGGTCGACGAGTTCGTGATCCCCGTCAGCACATTGGCCGGGTAGAACTGGGCGGGTTCCCACAGCAGTGCCCGTAGGCCCGGCGGCCTGTGAGTCTCAGTGGCGCGATCGAGGATCTCCTGCGCGAAGGGGTCGTAATGCATTCCGGTGCCGGCGAGTTCGAGTCCGACGACCCGGCACTCGGCGGTGTCGTCGGTCGCCATGCGCAGCGCCAGCTCGCAGCCGTTGGAGTGGGCGAACAGGAACAGTCCGGCACCGCGGGGCCGGCCACCCAGCATCTTGTCGACTGCGCCGTAGGCCAGTGCGGTGCGCTGCACCGGATCGAACGTCCGGTCGGCGTAGGGGGCGGAGCTGCCGTAGCCGGGCCGGTCCAGTGCCAGCACTGTGTAACCGAGCTCGGCGCCCAGGCGCAGCAGGGAGAGCTCGGGGTGACCGGGGCAGTCGAAATAGGCTGCGGTGCTGGCCCCGCCGTGCAGGGCGACGATGACCGCGCGAGGCTGCTCGACCACGGCGCTCAACCCGGACATCGGCACGGGTCCATCGGGGCTGTCGACCAGCACCACGCGGGGCCGGGGAGCGGGGTTCACGCGTCGCTCCGCAGCAGCATCACGCCGCTGGGGGTCAGACCGCCGCTGCTGGTCACCGCGACGCGCGCACCGGGCACCTGCCGCTCGCCGGCTTCCCCGCGCAACTGCGTGACGGCCTCGTGGATCAGGCCCATGCCGTGGGTGCGCCCGTGCGAGAGTTGGCCGCCGTGCGTATTGAGCGGGATCACCCCGTCGCGGGCGATGTTGTGGCCGCCGTCGAGGAAGTCCTTGGCCTCACCGATCCCGCAGAAGCCCAGGGCCTCCAGCCACGACAAGCAGTTGAAGCTGAACCCGTCGTAGAGTTCGGCGACGTCGACGTCGCTGGGCCGCAACGAGGTTCGGGTCCACAGATGTGCGGACTGGCCGAGCACCTGTGGCTCGTGGGTGAGGGTGGTCTGATCCCAGTCCGTGCGCTCGAGGATCTGGGTGCCCACCGCTTCGACATACACCGGCGGTTTCGGTGCGTCGGCCGCCGCATCGACCGCGGAGACCACCACGGCGACCGCGCCGTCGCACGGCACGTCGCAGTCGTACAAGCCGAACGGGGTGGTGATCATCCGCGCGGACAGATAGTCGTCCATCGTCATCGGATCGCGGTAGATGGCCGTCGGGTTCAGTGCCGCGTTGGCGCGCTGGTTGAGCGCGATCCAGCCCAGCGTCTCACGCGTGGTGCCGTAGCGGTCGAAGTGGCGGTGGGCGTTCTGTGCCAGGGTGTGCGCGGCGGAGGTGGCCCCGAACGGCAGCTGCCAACTGCTGGTCCGGGAGCCCCCGGGCGGTGACATCCGCCCCTCTTTCATCAGCTGGCCGAAGGTCGCCTCCCACAGCGTGCGGAAACACAGCACGTGACGAGCCATGCCGGTGGCGACGGCCATCATGGCCGCGATGACCGAACCGCCCGGGCCGAAGGTGTCCATGCCGCCGTTGATCCAGGTCGGACGCAAACCCAGCGCGCCCTCGAGTGCGCTGACGCCGCCTTCGCCCATCCCGGCGACATCGAGCCCCGGGTAGGTCGACAGCCCGTCGATATCGTCGAAGGTCAGGCCCGCGTCGGCGATCGCCGCCTCACAGGCTTCGATGGTCAGCGACAACGGCGGCACCATCAGCCGCCGTCCCAGGCGCGACGCCCCGACGCCGGTGATCGCGCTGTGGTCCTCGAACTTGTCGCGCGTCAACATCGGGCGCACGTGGCGGGTGAAGTCCTGTGGCGCGATCTGGTCCTCGGGCAGTGCCGTCGGCTGCGTCGGGTCGGCGGCCGGTGTGAACAGCGGCAACCACACGTCTTCGAGCGGTTCGAACACCACTTCGACCGGCTGGCCGATCGCGATCTGCTCGTGATCGCAGTCGATGATGTTGGTGGTCAATCGGACGCGCGGATCCTCGAGGATGGCGACCTCGGCGACCACGTAGGGCGGCGGCAGCGCGGGAAAGCCGAACCGGTGATTGACGCTGAACCCGGCGATCGTGCCCTTACCCGACACCGCATGCGGTTTCAGATCGTGGCTGCGGCAGTAGCGGCAGATCGGCTGCGGCGGATGGATCAGCGCCTCGCAGTCCTGGCACTGCTGCAGCCGCAGTTCGCCGTCCGCGCCTGCATTCCAGAAGAATTCGTTGAGTGCGGTGAGCTGCGGGAGCGGGCGTCCCGGTGTTGTCATGTCACATTCCCGGCATCATCTGGGCCTCACGGCGGGCCTCGGCGTGATCGAGTCCCCGGTCATGGCCGTCGTCGTCGCGGCGCCGGTCGTCGCCCGATGGCGGCTGCAGCGGTCGGGCCGATCCGGAGTCGTCTTCTGCCATCTCGATGATCGCGTGCACCGGACAGTCCAGCAGTGCGCGCCGGACGGCGGGTTCGTCGGCCGGTGGGACCGTGCCGTTGCCGACCAGAGCGGCGTAGCCCCAGTCGTCGAGGGAGAAGTAGGCCGACGCGTGCCGCGCGCAGATACCGAACCCGTCGCACATCGTGCGATCCAGCCGGACCCTCACGGTGCCATCACCGCCTCCACCTCGTAGGGCCGGCTCGCGCTGTACACCGAGGATGCGCACGCGCTGCAGGTGTTCTCGAGGTGGCGTGCCACCTCCTGAGGAAAGCTACGCAGCAGCGTGGCCGCGACGTTGGTGGCGGCGTCAAGGGTTGCGCAGGCGCCCCGGCCGCGCAGGATCACCGACCAGCGTTCGAGCCGGGTGAGATCCTCGGCGGTCGCGGCTCCGTCGCGCAATGCGCCGGTCACCGCGGCCATGGCGGCGGTGCCGTTGAAGCACGATCCGCACTGCCCGGCATTCTCGCGGTCGAAGTACGCCATCACCGCGGCGGCGACGGCGATCGGGCACTCGTCGGTGATCAGGGCGATCGCCCCGCACCCCAGCCCGCTGCCGAGGCGGCGCATGGTCTCGTGGTCGAGTGTGGTGTCGAGCACCTCGCTGTTCATCAATCCGGCGAAGTAGCCGCCCATCAGCACGCCTCGAAGGTTCTCGCGAGATATGCCGTAGCGGTCGAGCAGCTCGGGAAACGATGTGCCGTAGGGCAACTCGTAGAGTGCTGCCGGTCGACCGCCACCGGTGACGGTGGCCAGGAAGGTACCAGGGGAGGTGGACGTACCCACGCGGCGGTAGGTCTGCGCGCCGTGCCGGAGCAGATAGGGCAGATGGGCGAGCGTCTCGACGTTGCTCACCGCAGTCGGGAGCGCGGCCACGCCATGCTCGAAGGTCCGGGGTGGCTTGTCGGTCGGTTTGGCCGGTCCGCCGTTGATGACCCGCACCGCGGCGGATTCCTCCCCGGCGACATAGCCGGGGTCGACGACAACCACCGTGACCGGCGGACCGTCGAACCGCCCGGTGGTCTCCCGCAGCGCATCACTGGCCGTCTGCGCGGCGCGCTGATCGGAGATGTACAGGTAGGCGCGGTCGGCGCCGACGATGCGTCCGGCCAGCCGCAACCCATCGAGCACGAGATGGGGCCGGTGCCGCAGCAGCCAGCGATCCTTGACCGACGCGGGTTCGCCCTCTTCACCATTGGCCACTATGAACGCGCCACCGGTTCGGACGCCGTTGTCCCGCACGGTGCGGAGCTTGACCGCCATCGGGAACGCCGCGCCGCCTCGACCGGTCAGGCCGGCCAGGTCGATCTGCTCGAGCAGGGCGTCGGGATCAGGGAGCTCCTGATAGCCGCCGCCCGCCAGGTAGTCGGTGATGCCCTCGGTCCCGGTGTGCAGATCGGGGCGCAGCAGCCGGCCCTCGATGCCCGGCCACACGGCGACGGTGAGTTCGACTGGTGCTGCGGTTGTTTTCACGGGTGCCTCTCCTCTCGGCCCGCCGATAGGCTGGCCGGCATGAGAACCGCGGTGGTGCGCATGGCCGTCGACCCGACCGGAGAGCTGACCGCCGCACAACTGACCGACGGGGTGGCGGCGCTGCGCGAGCGCGCCCGCGGCGCGGGTGCCGACGTGGTGGCCAGCGACCTGGCGGGGTTGCCGCCCGCCCGTCGCGAGGTGGAAGTGCTGCTGACCGGTGACGACGCCACGGAACTCATCCGCATCGCCGCCACGATGTGCGCAGAGGCGTTCGGAACCCGGCCGGCGCCCGGGGTGGTCACCTTCATCAGCCGCGGTACCGACGACGACGCTCTCGGCGTACTCGCCGGCTTCGGCATCACCGGCGACATCGATCGCCGCCCCGGTGAGCAAGGCTGGGACATCGTCGAGGTCACGCTCGACCGCGGCGATCTCGAGCGGATTCCCGAGAGCCGCATCCACACCGCATTGGAGGCCTCACTCAACTGTGAGGTGCGCATCGTGCTCCGGTGAGGCGGCGTCACGATTTCAAGAAATCCAGGATCGGCGGGGCGGCCTGTACCCAGGTGTCGAACATGTTGAACCGCTTCACCTTTCCCTGTGCTCGCTTCTCGCTGGCGCGTTCCCAGGCGTCCTCGGGCCACGGCGGGTCGATCAGCGTCGAATTCTTGATCAGGCAGCTGACCTCCAGCGAGGTCCGTTTGGGGTGGTCCAGGTCGTTCTCCCCGCCGCGAATGATCAGGGTCGACACGGTGATGTTGTCGAACATCTCGTCCTCGACACCGGGGATGGTCTGCCCGGGCTTGGGGACGAAGGCGTTGAGCCAGCGCAACATCAGTTTGAGAAACATTCCGGGATCCTGGTCGAGGATCCGCGCCTCGTTGGCCGGATTCTCCTCGATGCGCTCGCGCCACTCGGACACATTCGCGACGCCCTTCATGCCGGCGCCGCGGACCGCGAGGATGCTCGGAACGATGTAGTACGAGCCGAGGACGAACGATCCGTAGACCCCGCCGACGATGTTCCACACGACGAGCTTGGTCACGATCTCCGGGTGCAGCATGGTGGTCAGCATCGAGTCGCGCGCCCCGCCGGAACCGCCGGCCAGGATGCACGGTCCGATACCGAGTTCGGTGACCAGCCGATAGAGCGTATCGGCGCGCATGTGGGATTCGCTCTGGCCGTGGAACTGCACGTCGGACTTGCCGCAGTTGGGCCGGTCCCAGAGCAATACCCGGTAACCGCCCTTGGTCAGTGCCTGGGCCAGTGGCCGCAATCCGGGGATGTCTTTGCTGAACCGGCCGCCCGGTGTCAGCGCGATGTAATCGCCTTCGGTGCCCAAGATTTCGTAGACGACCCTGCCACCGTTGATCTCGATGGACTTCTCGCCGCGTTTGAGTTTGGGCCCTGGCGACTCGGTGGTGGTCATGCCATCACCAGGACATCGCCGCCGACCACCCGCACCGGGTAGGTGCGGATGCTCCACTCCGGTTTGACCGCCGTGGTCCCGGTGGCCAACTCGAAACCCCACTGGTGCCAGGGGCAGAAGATGTACTCCTTGTCGCGCACCATCACCGCGTCACCGGGCACGCTGGAATCGACGATGTTGCGGCCACGGGCCCGTCCCGAACACAGCGGACCCCCTTCATGGGGGCAGTAGTTCGCGATGGCGTAGAAGGTGCCGTTGACGTTGTAGACGCCGACGCCGTGACGTCCGATGGGCACGAGTTTGTGCGAACCCGGCGGGATCTCGTCGACGGTGGCGACGACGTGTTCACGTCCCTGGGCCAGTCGCTTCGGACCTGTCGAGGTCACCTCGGTGTTCTCGGTCATGGATGTCAGAACACCCGGACCTGTCCCTCGAGAGCCGGCACGGTCTCGGGGAGATGGTAGGTCGCGATGCCGTTGCGGAACATGATGGCCTCACGGGCATGCTCGGGAAGATGCTTGACCAGCCAGCGGGGGTCGTCGAACGTCCAGTGCGGGTAATCGCTGGAGAACAGCAGAATCTTCTCGCACTCCATCCACTCGAACGCCCGGGACAGTTCGGTCTTGTCCTCGGGGTAGTCCAGGGGCTGGGTGGTGAATTTGATGTGGTCCTTGACGTACTCGCTGGGCTTGCGCTTGATGTCCAGCCACGACTTGCGCGCCTCGTAGAGCCGGTCCATCCGCCACATCAACGGCAGGATCCAGGTGAACGCGTGCTCGACGAACACGATCCGCAGGTCGGGATGGCGGTCGAAGGTGCCGTCGAAGATCAGGCTCATCACCTGGTTCGCCGCCAGCAGGGAGTACGTGACCATGAAGTCGTGGTTGTAGCTGGGCCACCCGACCGGCGGCATCGGCAGTTCGTCGTAGTGGCTGCGCGACAGGTGGCAGCTCACCGTGATGTCGTGTTTGGTCGCCGCGGCCCAGATCGGGTCGTATTTCGGATTCCCCCACGCCGGGCGGGGTTCGGCCTTGATCAGGATCTGGGCCATGTACGGATGTCCGGCCCAGCGTTCGATCTCGGCGACGCTCTCCTGCGGCGTCTCGACCGCCAGGCAGATCGACCCGCGCCAGCGTTCGTGCCAGTTGTTGTGGCTGTCCAGCCAATGATTGGCCTGCCAGTCGTTGAGTGCGGCCGACATGGCGTGCTGCGCCTCGGGAATCCGCGCCGGATAGGCCGCGGGTTCGAGAATCGCGATGTCGGCGCCCGCCTCCATGATCAGCTGCTTGAACGCCAGATCGGGATCACTGCAAGCGAATTCGCCATCCGGCGGGAAGGCGTCGATGCGCATCGCGTAGGAGTGTGCGTAGTCCGGTGCATCGTAATAGATCTGATCGCCCACCTTGTGAGTGCCGAAGTACCTGCTGCGCCACGGCTCGGGCAGGTACTGGCCGAGCTCACCGGTGCGCGGAGCGGGGTGGACGTCGGAATCGACGCACCGGACCGCGACGCGCTCGGTGGCCGGCTTACGTTCTGTGGCTGTGACAGTCATCGTGGCCTTCTCGTCTCGTGCTCGTCTCGTGCCGGATTCGGTGGACTGTGCGGCTATACCGTCGGCACACCGGCGCCGACGTCGATGCCGTAGAGCTCGGCGGCGTTGCGCCAGCAGTACTTGTCGCGTTGCTCGGCGCTGTACGCGCCGGGCACCGACACCTCGTTGAGCTGCCAGTGCGGATAACTCGAACCGAACATGACCATGTCGTCCTTGCCGGTGAATCCCGCCCATTCGCCGGCGAATTCGACGTCGCCGGGGCCGTCGAGCATGCCTTCGACGAAGTACACGTGATCCGGCAGGTAATCGCTGGGCATCCTGGGCGCCCACGGGGTTTGCTCGAGATGCGGCCGGCCGAAGCAGTCCATCCGCCACATGAACGGGGTGAGCAGATCGGCGGCTCCGTCGGCCCAGACGAACTTGAGCTGGGGCAGCCTCTCGAACACGCCCTCGGCGATCATGTTCATCAGGTGGTAGAGGTAGTTCAGGGCGGTGAACCCGACGAATTGCTCGTAGGTGCGGGTGACGCCGTTGGGCGTCGGCGGCAGCATCACCCCCGACCCCACCTCGAAGTGCACGGCCACCGGCAGTCCGGCCTCGACCGCCGCCTCCCACAAGGGCCAGAACTGCGGCTTCCCGTAGAGCTCTCGAGTCTGCAGCGGGATGCCCAGCTGCACGATGCGCGGGTGGTCGCGGTACCGGTCGATCTCGCGCAGCGCACCGCTGATGTCGTCGGGATTGACGCGCAGAGTTCCGCGGAAGCGCTCGCCGAACTCGGGGTGGTCGAGCCAGCGCGTCACCATCATGTCGTTGTGCGCCGACGCGATGGCGGTGCCCAGATGCCGGTCCGGCATGACGCCGCGCGTCATCGGGTGCAGGATCGCGACGTCCACGCCGCGGCGGTCGAAGAGGTCGCGGGCGACCGCCTCAGGGGCCGAACCCGGATACTGACCGTCGGGACCCTGGGTCCCTGGGGCGTATTCACCGCCCGGTGCGCCGTACCAGTCCATCTCGTAATCCGGGAAGCCGCGGCTGCGGAACGGTTCACGCATGAAGGTCTTGCGCAGGTCCTTGTTGGACGTGCTGAAGATGTGCACGCTTGCGTCGATGACGGGTGTGGTGCTCCCGTCCGGATGCTGCATGACCAAAGCTGACCTCCGAAGTCCGGTGATCCTGAGTGTATGTCCTGATTCTTCGATTTCAAGAATTTCGTTCTCGATCGGGTGTCCCGGCATCTGCCCAGGTGAACGTGTTTGCTGGTCAGTCGCGCAGCGGGTGGCTCCGGTAATCCGTCCGTCGCTCGAAGAGAATCTGTCGCCGCTTATCGAGAATGCTATTCTCGTTCGGGCGCGGGGCCGGAGCCCACGCGCCGGACATCGCACCCAGGAGGCGCGCAATGCTGCTCGAGTTCGATGCTGACCAGCGGTTGTGGCAGGAGACGGTCCGCGACGCGGTCGCCAAACAGTGTCCAGCCTCGCTGATACGCGACATCGCGGAGAACGGGGCCGATCCGATGCCACTGTGGCAGGGCTACCTCGACGCCGGGTGGACCGAACTCAGCGATCCCGAGAACGCCGTCGAACTGGCCATCGTGCTCGAGGAGATGGGCCGGGCGACCGACCCGACACCGTTTCTGGCCACCCTGACCCAGTACGCACCGCTGGCCGGCGACCGCTACGACGCCCAGCAGTCCGGCACCGCGGTCCACTCCGGGGTGACGGCACACCGGGTCGCCGACGGCTGGGTGCTCGACGGAACGTCGCGCTTCGTGCTCGACGCCGACCGCGCTGAAAGGCTGGCGGTCGTCACCGACGCCGGGGTGTTCGTCGTCGAGGCGACGGCGGCCCGCACCCGGCGCAGCCCGATCTTCGATCCGGTGCTGCACGTCGGCGAGGTGTCCTTCGATGGGGCGGTGGTGTCCGATGCCGACCGGGTGGCCACCGACACCGAACGCGCGCATCACCTGGCCCTGACCGGAATGGCGATCACCATGGTCGGCGCCTGCCAGCGCATCCTGGATCTGGCGCTGGACCACGTCAAACAGCGCCAGCAGTTCGGCGTGCCGATCGGGTCCTTCCAGGCCGTGCAGCACAAGGCCGTGGACATGCACGTGGCGACCGAACGTGCCCGCGCGCTGTGCTACTTCGCCGCGCTGACGATCGCCGCCGACGATCCGCGCCGGCGACTGGCCGCCCGGATGGCCAAAGCGGCCGCGGGGGAGTGCCAGTCGCTGGTGTTCCGCCACGGCCTGCAACTCTTCGGCGCCATGGGCTTCACCTGGGAGAACGATCTGCAGTTCGCACTCAAGCGGGCCAAGGCCGGCGAGCTGTTGCTCGGTGGCGCCGCCGAACATCGCGCCGTCATCGCGGAGGAGTTTCATGCAGCTGACTTTTGACAGCGAGGTCGAGCAGTTCCGGGCCGAGTTCTCGGCGTTCCTCGACGAACACCTGCCGCCGGAGACCGCCACGCAGGAACGGCCACGGTCGGTGTCACACATGCCGCAGTGGGCGCGGGACTGGCAGCGGTTGCTGTTCGACAACGGCTGGCTGCTGCCCGCTCAGCCGCCGGAGTTCGGCGGTCGCAACGCCAATGTCCTGCAGACATTCGTGCACCTCGACGAACTCTGCCGCAGACGGATCTACCACAGCTTCAACCCGCAAGGGGTGAACATTGTTGCGGCATCCCTGATCTCGTTCGGTTCCGACGAACAGAAGCATCGATGGGCGGTGCCGGTGCTGCGTGGCGAGCGCACGGCGTCGCTCGGGATGAGCGAGCCGAGTGCCGGCTCCGATCTCGCATCGCTGCGCACCCGAGCCACCCGCGACGGGGATGAGTTCGTGGTCAACGGTCAGAAGGTGTGGACCTCGGGCGCCCACGACGCCGACTTCCTGCTGGCGTTCGTGCGGACCGATCCCGACGCTCCCAAGCACAAGGGCATCAGCGCGCTCATCATCCCGACCGATCTGCCCGGTGTGGTGTGCCGCCCGTTCGCCGACCTGTGCGGCGAGGAGAACAAGGACTTCAACGAGGTGTTCTTCACCGACGTGCGGGTGCCCGGCGAGAACCTGGTCGGGCCGCTCAATGGTGGCTGGAAGGTCATCAACGGCTCGCTGGGCCACGAGCGCACGATGATGTGGCTGGGCTTCGCCGACCGGATCGACAACATGATCGCCGACTTCCGGCCGGACTCCGAGCTCGAACGCGATCAGTACGCGTCGACGGTGATGGATTATCACGCGCTGCGCGCCATGGGTTCGGTCGCGTTGTCGCGGGCGGCCCGCGGGGAGATGGACACCGCATCGGTGTCGGTGCTCAAGCTGTTCGGGTCCGAGGCCGAGATGCGGGCCGCGGACACGGCTCTGACCGCCGCCGGCTCAGCGGGGCTGGTGCATCCGTCGACCACCGGACGGTACGAGCACATGAATCTCGACCACTACTTCGCCAGCTGGTTCGAGCGCTACGCCCGCAGCTTCTCGGGCACCATCGCCGGCGGCACGTCGGAGATCCAGCGCAACATCATCGCCACACAGGTGCTGGGGTTGCCGCGGGGGTGAGCACCCTGCGGCAACCCCGGCACACCGCGGATCAGTAGTTGTTGCAGGAACCGGCGATGCCGAGCAGCGGCCCGATGACCGACTGCGCGCCCGGGTAGCCGGCGAGCTGGGTGGCCGTGGCCTGGCGCTGCGGCGGCGGCGAGGCCAGGAAGCTGCGCAGCATGGCCTGGCTGGTCGGCTGGGCCGCCAGCTGGTTGGCCAGGGCGGGCTGCTGATCGTTGAGCGCCGCGACGACCTGCTCGTAGCTGCAGGTGGTGTTGACGATCGGGCTCAGATCCTGGGCGGACGCAGCGCCCGCCGAGACGAACATGGACATCGGCAGCGCCGCGGCGAAGCCGCCGAGCGTGACGGCCAAAGTGGTACGCGACAGCTTGCGCATGTGTTTTCCCCTAGCTTTTCGACGACGTTCTCGGACTCGCATTCCGGGCAGCACTCACCCCGGTGATCAATACGTCGAGATTAACAACCGGACTGTTACCAAATAGTCCTTCCGACAAACGCGGCTCAGCCAGAAGCGAACGCGCGGAGCGTTGACTCTGCCCACAGATCGCGGGGTTGGCGATTCGGACGATCTGTGAGCAAACTCAACGCGGCGGCGGCGTCAGGGGATGACCGCAACGTCCTTGCGCTCGGTGATCGGCCGGGCCAGTTCCTGCTCGTCGCAGATGCGCTGCAGCTTCTCCAGCGTCTCGTCCAGCCCAGGGCCCAGGGGTCGGCCCGGGGTGAACGTGGCGGGCAGGTTGCGCATGCCCTGGATCACCCCGATGGTGTCGTAGTGCACGGCGCCTTCGGGGTCGCAGACATAGTCGGGCATCCGGTCGAGCACCGCGGTGAGCATGGACTTGAACACCGTGCGTGCGACGTTGGAGCCGACGCAGCGGTGCATCCCGATGCCGAAGCTGAAGTGCCGATTGCCCTTCCGATCCAGAATGATCTCGTTCGGGTCCTCGAAGACGGCGGGATCGCGGTTGGCCATCGCCCAGGACAGCCACAACCGCTCGAACTGCTTGAAGCGATGGCCCTCGACCTCGACGTCCTCGGCGAACGTTCGACCGTCCCCGGGGGCGGGGGTGAAGTAGCGCAGGAATTCCTCGGTGGCGGGATGCAGGAGCGTGTCACGTTCACAGCTGAGCCGCTCCCGCTGGTCGGGATGTTCGCCGAGCCATTCGAGTGCGTGAGCGGTCAGCGCTGTGGTCGTGTCGAATCCGCCACCGATGATCAGCCCCAGGTTGCCCAGGATCTCCATGTCTGGCGCGGGTTCGCCGTCGATCCGCAGCTGCAGCAGCGCGTTGACCAGTCCGGGACGTGGGTTCTCGCGGATCTCCATCATGTTGGTGATGAGGTCGATGCCCATCTCACGGTGTTGCTCGTTGATCTTCTCGCGTTCCGGGGCGTGCTCGGGGGTGTAGACCGAAGCGTGGGTCGGCTCGCTGTAGACGTTCCACTTCTTCAGGTCGATGCCCATCATCGCCAGGGTGAACACGGCGGGCACGACGTTGGCCAGATGCTCGACGAAGTCGATGTGGCCGGAGGCGATGTGCTCGTCGAGGGCAGCGCGGGTGATCTCGTCGACGAAGGGCACCCAGCGCTTGATCGCCGCGGGCGACAGATACGGATTCAGCGCACCGCGGTAGATGCTGTGTTCGGGTTCGTCCATCTCGAGGATGCCGCCGCGGACGACGGTGGCGCGGCTGGCCTTCGGGATCGTGATGCCTTGAAAGGGCGTCTCACCGCTGATGTCGTGATGGTTGGACACCACCGGACAGCGGGCGAGCTCGAAGACGTGCTTACTGTCCGCGGCCACCCAATGGCCGTCGTAGACGTCCGTCCACGCCATCGGGCATCTGGACTGCATCTCCTCGGTGATCTTCTCGAACTGCATCCGGTATTCCGGGGTGTGCCGGTCGAAGTGGTAGCGATTCTTTTTGCGCTCGCTGTCTGCCGGATCGCCGCGGAGGCCGTCGACGGTGCTCAAATGTCCTCTCCGTTCTGCACTCTGGTCGCCCGGACGGCGGTCAGTCGTCGATCGAGATCGCCTGTTCGGGGCAGGAGTGCACGGCTTCGCGCACCGCGTCCTCCTGATCCGCCGGCACCACGTCGTTGGCCGGTGACGCCGTGCCGTCGACATCGTCGAGTTCGAACGACTCCGGCGCGATCATCGAGCACAGCGTGTGCCCCTGGCACCGCTGGCTGTCTACCCGGACCTTCACTGCTGCAGCCCCTCCCGAGGTGGATTCGCGAACCTGATGCGTTGTAGGGCCGCGACATTCGTCACTTCTGGTAGTCGTACCACTTGAGGTATCCGCCGGCGTCGATGCGCAACTGCGCACCGGTGACGAAGCGGGACTCGTCGGATGCCAGCCACAAGACGGCGTTGCTGATGTCCTCGGGTTCCACCCACGGCACCTTCATCGCCTGCTGGACGTAGAACACCGGCTCGGCGTCGGCCTGTTGCGGATGCTCGAGGTCGGGCCGGAACGAGCGGTACATCGGTTCGCTCTGCAGCATGTTGGTGTTGCAGTTGGTCGGGTGCACGACATTGGCCCGGATACCGCGCGCAGTCAGCTCGGTGGCGAGGTCGTGGACGAAGTTCGACAGGGCCCGCTTGGAGTGCACGTAGGCCATTCCGCCCGGGTCGTTGCCGGGGTTGTCCTTCTTGCTGGTGTCCATCAGGGCCGCGGTGGATCCCGTGGCGATGATCGATGCACCCTCCTTGAGGTGTGGCAGTGCGACCTGAATGGCGTTGATGGTGCCGATCAGATTGGTGTTGATGACGTCGATCCACGCCTGCAGCGGTGGTTTGCCCTTCATGCCGGCGACACCTGCCTGGGCGACCACGATGTCGAGCCGGTCGCCGAGCTCGGCCATGCCGTTCTCCAACGCTTCGCGCAGCTGGCCGGCTTCGCGCACGTCGGCCTGCGCGGTAAAGGCGCGCTGCCCGGTCTTCTCGACGAACTGTGCTGTCTCCTCGAGATCTTCGGGGGTGGCCATCGGGTAGCCGATGCTGTCGATATCGCGGCAGATGTCCACGGCGATGATGTCGGCACCTTCCTCGGCCAACCGGATCGCATGGCTGCGGCCCTGCCCGCGTGCGGCGCCGGTGACGAAGGCGACCTTTCCCTTGACGCGTCCCTCAGCGTTTCCCACAGCGTGTCCTCTCGTATATCCGGTTGTCCATCAAGTGTTTCGGCCGCCGTTGACGCCGAGGATCTGACCGGTGATGTACCCGGCGTCCTCGGAGACCAGGAAGGAGCACGCCGCAGCGATGTCCTCGGGTCTGCCCATGCGCCGCACCGGCGTGGCCGCGATGTTCTTCTCGATGTCACCGAGGTAGCCGCGCTCCGCGGCGGCCCGGAGCATCGGGGTGTCGATGAAACCCGGTGGGACGGCGTTGACGGTGATGCCGTACTCCCCGTACTCCAGGGCCAGCGATTTCGTCAGACCGTTCACCGCGGACTTGGCGGCGACGTAGGGCGTCATGAACTGCGCGCCCGAGTGGGTGCTCGACGACGAAATGTTGACGATGCGGCCCCAGCCCGCCTCGATCATCTCGGGCAGCACCGCCTGGATGGTGTGGAAGACACCGTTGAGGTTGACGTCGATGATCTTCTGCCAACGCTCGAAGGAGACATCGGTGAAGCGCTTGAAGCAGTCCAGGCCGGCGGCGTTGACCAGCACGCTGACCGGCCCCAGCTGAGCCCGGATCGCCGTGAAGGCAGCATCGACAGCCGCTCGATCGGTGACATCGGCGGCATGGCCGAACTCGTCGTCGCCGGGGTGGAGATCGATGGTGGCGACGTGTAGTCCGTCGGCGCGAAGGCGTTCGACGATGGCCAGCCCGATGCCCGAGCCACCGCCGGTGACGACTGCGTTCTTCACTTGGCACCTTCCGCCGTTGGCGGCATCGCGGCCGTTCCAGGGATCAAGAATCTTCCTTCCGAATATGAGAACGATAATCTCGTTACGCGTGATTCTGCAAGATTTCAGCCGCGGCGCGCTACCGCCGTCCTATGCTCCACAGCGGTGTCGTGAGCCCACGACGAGCTGATCTCCGGTTGGTTGAGTTCTCATCTGTCGAATGTATGATTCGCCTCTGATGAGAATGCAATTTCCATCACATCAAGGAGGATGATGGGACAGGCGCCCGCAGCGACAGACAACCCAGCCCCGGCCGACACCGCGTCCACGGATCCGGCGGTCGACCGTCGCCTGCTCATCGGCGGCGAACTGCGCGGTGCCCGGCGCAGCTATCCGTCGCTGAATCCCGCCACGGGCGAGGTACTGGGGCATGCCCCCGACGCCTCGGTCGCCGACGCCGAAGCGGCGGTCGCCGCCGCCCGCCGCGCCTTCGACGACACGGATTGGTCCACCAACACCGAGCTGCGCATCCGTTGCCTGGACCAGCTGCACAGCGCCCTCGTCGAGCATCGGGCCGAGCTGGCCGCCCTGACCATCGCCGAGGTCGGCGCGACCGAGGCGCTGTGTCAGGGCGCGCAACTCGATCAGCCGATCGGCATCGTGCGCTACTACGCCGACCTGCTGCGCACCTATCCGATGACCGAGGACCTCGGCAACATCGAGAGCCGAGGCATGCAGCATCACCGGTGGGTCGAGAAAGAGGCGGCCGGCGTCGTCGCCGCGATCATCGCCTACAACTATCCGAATCAACTCGCGCTGGCCAAGCTCGCCCCGGCGCTGGCCGCCGGCTGCACCGTGGTACTCAAGGCGGCGCCCGACACGCCGCTGATCACGCTGGCCCTCGGCGAGTTGATCGCCGCCCACACCGACATTCCGGACGGGGTCGTCAACATTCTCTCCGGAGCCGATCCCGAGGTGGGTGCCGTGCTGACCACGAGCCCCGACGTGGACATGGTGACCTTCACCGGATCCACTCCGACGGGCCGGCGGATCATGGCCGCCGCCAGCGAGACGCTGAAGAAGGTGTTCCTCGAGCTCGGCGGGAAGTCCGCGGCGATCGTGCTCGATGACGCCGACTTCAACACCGCGGCCTTGTTCTCGGCGTTCTCGATGGTGACCCATGCGGGACAGGGCTGCGCGCTCACCTCGCGATTGCTGGTGCCCGCACAGCACAAGGAGCAGATCGTCGAGCTGATCAAGAACAACTTCGGCCTGGTTCGTTACGGCGATCCGGCCGATCCGAAGACCTACATGGGCCCGCTGATCAGCGAGAAGCAGCGGGACAAGGTCGACGGCATGGTCAAGCGCGCGGTCGAGGCCGGCGCCACGCTGGTCACCGGTGGGGAAAAGGTCGGACCCGGCTACTTCTACACGCCGACGCTGCTGGCCGATGTCGACCCCGACAGCGAGATCGCCCAGGAGGAGGTGTTCGGGCCGGTGCTGGTGGTGATCACCTACACCGACGACGACGACGCCGTCCGCATCGCCAACAACTCGATCTACGGCCTGTCCGGTGCCGTTTTCGGCAGCGAGGACCGGGCGGTGGCCGTGGCCCGGCGGATCCGGACCGGCACGTTCTCGATCAACGGCGGTAACTACTTCAGCCCCGACACCCCGTTCGGCGGCTACAAGCAGTCGGGGATCGGCCGGGAGATGGGCACGGCCGGACTCGAGGAGTTCCTGGAGTCGAAGACGTTCGCGACGGTGGTCAGCTCATGAGCTCGGGTCCGCTGGAGGGGATCCGGGTCCTCGAGGTCGCGATGTACGGATTCGTCCCGTCCGCCGGTGCGGTCCTCCGCGAATGGGGCGCCGACGTGATCAAGGTCGAACATGCGGTCACCGGAGATCCCCAGCGCGGTCTGCGCCAGACCGGTCTGTTGCGCGTCGAGGGCGACCCCAACCCCAACATCGAGCATGCCAACCGCGGCAAACGCAGCATCGGACTGGACATGTCGGTGCCCGAGGGCCGCGAGGTGTTGCTCGAACTGGCGCGCCGCGCCGACGTCTTCCTGACCAGCTTCCTGCCCGGACACCGTAAGAAATTCGGGATTGATATCGACGACATCCGGGCGGTCAACCGGTCCATCATCTATGCCAGGGGGAGCGCGTTGGGACCGCGCGGCGAGGAGTCGGTGAAGGGGGGCTATGACATGACGGCGTTCTGGTGCCGGGCGGGCACGGCGCGCACGATCACCCCGCCCGACATGCCGGGCATGATCGGCCCACCCGGGCCGGCCTACGGCGACACCATCTCCGGCACCAACCTGGCCGGGGGGATCGCGGCCGCCCTGCTCAAACGCGAGCGCACCGGCGAACCGTCGGTCGTCGACGTCTCGCTGCTGGGCAGCGGCCTGTGGTCGATGGGCCACACGGTGGCACTGACCAACCACCTGAATCAGCGGATGGAGGCATTCCCTCCGGGCACTCAGGGTTCACCGCTCAATCCGCTGGTCGGGCTGTATCCCACCGCCGACGACCGCTACATCTCCTTCGTGATGATGCAGCCCACCAAGTTCTGGGCGGACGTCTGCAGGCACATGGACCTCGACGAATTGGCCGATGACCCGCGCTTCGCCACGGCGGAGTCGATCGCCGAGAACACCGCGACTGCCAACGAAATCCTCACCCAGGCGATGCAGAAGCGAACGCTGCCCGAGTGGAGCGAGCGCTTCGCGACGCTGGCCGGCCCGTGGGCGCCGGTGCAGGACACCCTGCAGGCGGCGCAGGACTCCCAGGTGCGTGCCAACGAATACCTCGTCACGGCAGGCCAACTCGAGCTCGTGGCCAATCCGGTGCAATTCGACGTCACCGCGCCGAGTGCCGGACCGGCGCCCGGCTTCGCCGAGCAGACCGACGACATCCTCGTCGAACTCGGACTGGACTGGGACCGCATCATCGAGCTCAAGACGGCCGGCGCCGTCACCTGACAGGACCCACCCATGCCGTTCATCGCTTCGATCGGGACCTATCTCCCGTGCTGGGGCACACCACATCACCGGACCACCGGCGACGACGAGGACGCCATCACCCTCGCCGTCGAAGCCGGTCGCGCGGCGCTGACGGCCGGCGGTTCGGTCGAGCGGGTGGTGCTGGTCAGCCGGGATCTGCCGTTGACCGAGAGCAGCAATGCCGCAGTGCTGCTGGCCGGACTCGGACTGGACCCCGAACTCGAGGTCGACGAGCGCCTCGGCGGCGCGCCGGCGACGTTGGACGCCGTGAGCTCGGCGCGTCCGCGCTCGCTCGTCATCGGGGTGGACATCGACCCAGCCGGGGCCGCGGCGATCCTGACCTCCGACCACGGCAAGCAGGTGCGGACCGCGGCACGCGTCGCACGCAGTCTGCCGGTGCGCACCCGCAACTCAGTGGGTGTCGTCCACGACTACGGGGATCCCCGCCTGCTGCACGAGCGGGGTCTGCTGGCGTCGCTGTCGGCGGCCTGGCTGGACACCCCCGTGCAGGTCGCCGGTGTCGATCACGACAAGGTCGTCGAGCTGTGCGCGGGCACACCGACGCGGCTGCCGACCGACGGGGCGAGTGCGGGTCTCTTCGCCCTCGCGAGCCTCGCGGAGTCGAACACCATCGGCCCACTGGTTGCCGTCGAGCAGGCGAGTTTGTCGGGTATCGCAGTCGCACACGGCGACGCTCAGGTGAAACGGCTCGAACCCGCGGCCCGCCCGGTTCCGGATGGCACGCTCACCCCGGGTGCGGATCTACCGATCTCCCTGGCCGCGTACGAGCGGGCCTTCGAGGCCAAGGTGCGGTGGGAGGCGGGCCGGCATGCCGGGAGTGACGCCCTGCATTACCCGCCGCGCTACCAGGTGCGTGCCGACTGCACCCTGGACACCGACTACGAGCTGGTTCCCCTGCCCCGCACCGGAACCGTGTACACCGAGGTGACCGTCCAGATCCCGGTGCCCGGTCTGCGATCGCCCTACTCGTTGGCGATCGTCGAGCTCGACGGTGTGGACGTGCGCGCGCTGGTCAAGGTGACCGGTGCCGAGCCCGGTTCGGTACGGATCGGGGACCGGGGCCGGATGGTGTTGCGCCGCATTGCCATCCGCTCAGGTGTTCCGGATTACGGGTATGCCTTCGAGCCGTTCGCCGCGGCAGCGGATGCGGACGCGGCCGCATGAGGAGTGTCGCGGTCGTCGGCGCGGGGATGACGCCGTTCGCCGAGCATTTCGCCCTCGGCATCAAGGACCTGCTGCCCGTCGCGTTCGCCGAATGCGCCGCCAGCGTGGACAAGGGCCTGGCGAAATCCGACATCGACGCGGTCTGGTTCGGTGCGATGGGTACGACCGATGGATTTCCCTCCGGTGTGCTCGCCGACACCCTCGGTTTGCCGGACCGTCCGGTGACCCACATCGAGAATTCTTGTGCCACCGGCAATGACGCCGTACGCAACGCGGTGTACGGGATCGCCTCCGGTGCGGTCGACGTGGCGCTGGTGATGGGCGCGGACAAGCTGCGCGAAGTGGCGACCAAGGACATGTTGTGGGGGTGGGAGACCACCGCGCGCGACATGGCCTGGGATTACCCGCTCGGGCTGGTGGCGCCGGCCGGCTTTGCGCTGCACGTCCGCCGTTATCTGCACGAGTCGCCGGCCACCCGTGAACACCTGGCGATGATCGCGGTCAAGAACCACCGGCACGCGGTCAACAACCCGAAGGCCCGGCTGCGCTTCGAGATCACCGTCGAGCAGGCACTCAGCGCGCCCATCGTCGCCGACCCGTTCGGCTTCTACGACTGTGCGCCGCAGAGCGACGGCGCGGCGGCGCTGATCCTGGCCGGCCACGAGGTGGTCGACCGGTTCACCGATCGCCCCGTCTGGATTCGCGGCGTCGGACTGGGCCTGGATGCAGTGATGCATCAACACAAGCCGGACATGACGACGTTCCCGGCCACTGTGCGGGCGGCCCGGCGGGCGTTCGCCATGGCGGGGATGACGCCGTCGGACATCGACGTCGCCGAGGTGCACGACTACTTCACCGGCATCGAGCTGATCAGCTACGAGGATCTCGGCTTCGCCGAACGCTTCGGCGCCTACAAGCTGGTCGAGACGGAGGCGACCAGCGTCGGGGGCGCGCTGCCGGTCAACCCGAGCGGCGGCCTGAAGGCCAAGGGCCATCCGCCGGGCGCGACGGGGGTCGCGCAGTGCGTCGAGTTGTTCGGACAGCTGCGCGGTGAGGCGGTCAATCAGGTCGACGGTGCCCGGGTCGGCTTGGCGCACAACGTCGGCGGCCCGACTGCGGTCGCGGCGGTCACGATTCTCGAGGGGAGTGGGACCGATGGCCGATAGGTGGTCGGCCGGCATCTCGCTGGGCCGCGGCAGCAAGCCGATGCAGGCTGTCGGGGGTCTGTTCTCGATGTCGCTCGACGCCGTCCGGTTCGTCTTCCGGCGACCCTTCCAGTGGCGGGAGTTCCTCGAGCAGTCCTGGTTCGTCGCGAAGGTGTCCCTGGCGCCCACGGTGCTGGTGGCCATTCCGTTCACCGTGCTGGTGAGCTTCACCCTCAACATCCTGCTGCGCGAACTCGGAGCGGCCGACCTTTCCGGCGCGGGCGCGGCGTTCGGTGCGGTCACCCAGGTGGGCCCGCTGGTGACCGTGCTCATCGTCGCCGGCGCGGGCGCTACGGCGATGTGCGCGGACCTCGGTTCGCGCACCATCCGCGAGGAGATCGACGCCATGGAGGTGCTCGGCATCAATCCGGTGCAACGCCTGGTCACACCGCGCATGCTCGCCTCAGGACTGGTCGCGCTGTTACTCAACAGCCTGGTGGTGATCATCGGAATCCTCGGCGGCTACACGTTCTCGGTCTTCATCCAGGACGTCAACCCCGGGGCGTTCGCGGCCGGCATCACCCTGCTCACCGGCGTGCCCGAGGTCGTCATCTCGTGTGTGAAGGCCGCCCTGTTCGGTCTGATCGCAGGTCTGGTGGCCTGCTATCGCGGACTGAACATCACCGGTGGCGGCGCGAAAGCGGTCGGCAACGCCGTCAACGAGACCGTGGTGTACGCATTCATGGCGTTGTTCGCGATCAACGTGATCGTCACGGCCATCGGCATCCGGATGACGACGGGCTAGGCGGGGCGGCATGGGTACCACCACGATCCTCAAGTCCCGCTTCCCACGGGCGGTGCGCTACGCGGGGCGGCCGGTCGACTTCCTCGGCCGTCTCGGCGACCACACGCTCTTCTATCTGCGGGCGCTCCGCGGAACGCCGCACGCCGCGGTTCACTTCCGCAAGGAGATCATCCGGTTGGTCGCGGAGATCTCCATGGGTGCTGGAACGCTGGCGATGATCGGCGGCACCGTCGTGATCGTCGGCTTCTTCACTCTCGCCGCCGGTGGCACCTTGGCCGTCCAGGGGTACAGCTCGCTGGGCAACATCGGGATCGAGGCGCTGACCGGCTTCCTCGCCGCCTTCATCAACGTGCGCATCCTCGCGCCGGTGGTCGCCGGCATCGGGCTGGCCGCCACCTTCGGTGCGGGCGTCACCGCCCAGCTGGGTGCCATGCGGATCAACGAGGAGGTCGACGCGCTCGAGTCGATGGGTATCCCGCCGATCGAGTACCTGGTGAGCACCCGCATCGTGGCGGGGATGCTCGCGATCACACCGCTGTACTCGATCGCGGTAATCCTGTCTTTCGTGGCCAGCCAATTCACCACCACTGTGATCTTCGGCCAGTCCGGCGGCCTCTACGACCACTACTTCGACACCTTCCTCAATCCGATCGACCTGCTGTGGTCATTCCTGCAAGCGGTGTTGATGGCCATCACGATTCTGTTGGTGCACACGTACTTCGGCTACTTCGCCGCCGGCGGGCCGTCGGGGGTGGGCGTGGCTGTGGGCAACGCCGTGCGTACGTCGTTGATCATCGTGGTGTCGGTCACCCTGCTGGTCTCGCTGTCCGTCTACGGCTCCAACGGCAACTTCAACCTGTCGGGATAGGAGTTCCGTTGTCGCGCAGTTATATTCGCCCCGTCACCGGGCTCGCTACCCTGGCGGTTCTGGTCTTGGTCCTCGTCCTTGCCGTCGCCCTGTTCCGGGGCAGCTTCACCCCCACCGTTCCGGTGACGGTGATCTCCCAGCGGGCCGGTTTGGTGATGAACCCGGACGCGAAGGTGCAGATGCGGGGCGTCGAGGTCGGCCGCGTCGACAACATCGCCTACCGCCCCGACGGCACCGCCGAGCTCACGCTGGCAATGAACCCCGATCAGATGAGGCTGATTCCCGGCAACGTCGAGGTCGACATCGCGTCATCGACGGTGTTCGGCGCGAAGTTCGTGCAGCTCGCTGCGCCCGTCGACCCCTCGTCGGAGCCGCTGCGGGCCGGCCAGATTCTGCAGGGCGACCACGTCACCGTCGAGATCAACACCGTGTTCCAGCAGCTGAATTCGGTGCTGACCAGCATCGAGCCGCAGAAGCTGAACGAGACGCTCGGCGCGATCGCCAACGCGTTCAACGGCCGCGGCGAGAAGATCGGCCAGACGCTGACCGACTTCAACGCGTTCCTCGCCGAGATCGAACCGAGTCTGCCCAACCTCACGCGCGACGTCGAGTACTCGACACCGGTGTTCACCGCCTATGCCGACGCGGCGCCGGATCTGATGCGGACGTTCGAGAACACCACTCGATTGAGCCAGACGGTCGTCGACCAGCAGCAGGAGCTCGACGCGTTCCTGATCAGCGGCATCGGCCTGGCGGACATCGGCAACGACGTGGTGAGCAGCAACCGGGCGGCGCTGACCGACGTGGTGCACCAGCTGACGCCGACCACCGACCTGCTCAACGAGTACAACGAGGGCATCACCTGCAGCCTGCTCGGGATGCTCGTGCAGCTGAAGCAGCCGCCGGCCGCCGATCCCGGCGTCGCGGTGAACGTCAGCTTCACCATGGGCGTCGAACGCTATCGGTATCCCACGGATCTGCCCAAGGTCGCGGCGACCGGCGGACCGCACTGCAAAAGCCAGGGTCTGCCCAAGCTGCCGTTCGAATCCCGGCCGCCCTACCTCGTGACCGACACCGGTACCAATCCCTGGAAATACGGGAATCAGGGCATCCTGCTGAACTCGGACGGCCTCAAGCAGCTGTTGTTCGGACCCATCGCCGGGCCACCGCGCAACACCTCGCAGATCGGACAGCCCGGATGAGCAGCCTGCCCAAGACCCTGGCCAAGATCGGCTCGTTCGCCGTCATCATGCTCGTGTTGACCGGCTTCCTGTTCATGGTCTTTGGCGAGTACCGCGGCGGGTCGACCGAGGGTTATTCGGCGGTTTTCAAGGATGCGTCGCGGCTGAAATCCGGCGATTCGGTCCGGGTGGCCGGCATCCGGGTCGGCACCGTCGACTCGGTGAGTCTGCGCGACGACAACACGGTGCTGGTCGAATTCGACACCGACCGGTCGGTGGCGCTGACGACGGGCACCACCGCAGCGGTCCGGTACCTCAACCTGGTCGGCGACCGCTATCTGGAACTCAGCGACGCGCCGGGCTCGACACGGCTCCTGGGTAAGGGCGCGCAGATCCCGGTCGAGCGCACCCAACCGGCTCTCGACCTCGATCTGCTGCTCGGGGGCCTCAAGCCCGTCATCCAGGGCCTCAATCCGCAGGATGTCAACGCACTCACCGGGTCTCTCATCCAGATCTTCCAGGGGCAGGGCGGCACGCTCGACTCGCTACTGTCCAAGACCTCCTCGTTCACCAACGCCCTGGCCGACAACGGGCAGGTGGTCGAACAGCTCATCGACAACCTGAACACCACCATCGACACGCTCTCCAGAGACGGCGAGCGGTTCTCCGGCACGGTGGACCGCCTCGAACAGCTGGTGAGCGGATTGTCCGCCGACCGGGATCCGATCGGTGAGGCCATCACCTCTCTGGACAACGGCACCGCATCGATCGCCGACCTACTCGACGAGGCGCGGCCGCCGCTGGCCGGCAGCGTCGATCAGCTCAACCGGCTGGCAGTGCTGCTGGACTCCGACAAGGCAAGCCTGGAGACCGCGCTGAACAAGGCGCCGGACAACTACAAGAAGCTGCGCCGGCTCGGCGCCTACGGCAGTTGGATCATGTACTACATCTGCGGACTGTCGCTGCGCGTCACCGATCTGGAGGGCCGCACCGCGGTGTTCCCCTGGATCAAGCAGGAATCCGGAAGGTGCATGGAGCCCTGATGCTGAAGTACCGCGGAACCCATCTCGTCAAAGCCGGATTCATCGGTGTCGTGCTTGCGATGCTGGTCATCGCCGTCGGCTTGTCGCCGGACAAGCTCGCCCAGTGGGCGACGGCCATTCGCTATCAGGCGCTCTTCTCCGAGGCGGGCGGCCTGGTCGTGGGCAACGACGTGACGCTCTCGGGTATCAAGGTCGGATCGGTCAGCGGGATCGGGTTGCAGAACGGCGATGCGCTGGTCGACTTCACGATCGCCGGCCGCTACCGCCTCGGCTCGCAGACCACTGCCCACATCCGCACCGGCACCCTGTTGGGCGAGCGGGTCCTCACGCTGGAGTCCGCGGGAAGCGGGTCGTTGGACTCCTCGACGCCGATCCCGGTGTCGCGCACCTCGTCTCCTTATTCGCTCACCGACGCGGTCGGCGACCTGGCGGCCAATACCGCCGAGACCAACACCGAGTCGCTGAACCAGTCGCTGGACACGCTGTCGGAGACCATCGATCAGATCGCCCCGCAGCTGGGGCCGACGTTCGACGGGTTGAGCCGCCTGTCGAAATCGCTCAACAGCCGAAACGAGAACCTCGCCAATCTGCTCCGCACGGCCGGCGACGTGTCGGGAATCCTCTCGGAACGCAGCTCTCAGGTCAACGCCTTGCTGCTCAACGCGAACGACCTGCTCGCGGTGCTCAACGACCGCCGGCAGGCGATCGTCGACCTGCTCGCCAACACCTCGGCGGTGTCCCAACAGCTGACCCAGCTGGTCGCCGACAACGAGGCGGAGCTCGCGCCGACGCTGGAGCGACTCAACCGGGTGACCGAGATGCTGGAGCGCCAGCGCGACAACATCAGCACCACGCTGGTCGGCTTCAAGAACTATCAGATCACCCAGGGCGAGACGGTGGCCAGCGGCGCCTACTACAACGCCTTCGTGCCCAATCTGACCATTTCCGAGCTGACCCAGCCGTTCTTCGACTATGCCTTCGGCTTCCGCCGCGGGGTGGACGCCGGGCAGCCGCCGGACGACGCCGGACCGCGCGCCGAGATTCCCTTCCCTTACAACGGGATTCCGATACCAGGAGATCTTCCCGATGATGGCAACCCGTAAGCGGCTCGTCAGCATCACTGCGGTGGTGCTGACCGTCGTGCTATTCGCCGGCGTGACGTTCCTGGTGCACCAGACCTTCTTCGGGCCGAAGACGATCACGGCCTACTTCACGACGGCAACCGCGATCTACCCCGGGGACGAGGTCCGGGTATCCGGCGTCGAGGTCGGCAAGATCGAGTCGATCGAGCCCGAGGGCACCCAGACCAAGATGGTGCTCGAGGTAGACCACGGGGTGCCGATCCCGGCCGATGCCAAGGCCGTCATCGTCGCCCAGAATCTGGTGGCGGCACGCTATGTCCAGCTGACGCCGGCGTACCGGACGTCCGGGCCGACGCTGGGCGACGGGGCGGTGATCCCGCTGGACCGCACCGCGGTCCCGGTGGAGTGGGACGAGGTCAAGGACCAGCTCATGCGGCTGGCATCGGAGCTGGGACCCAAAGCGGGAGTGTCGGACACGTCGGTCGCCCGCTTCATCGACAGTGCGGCCAGCGCGATGGACGGCAACGGGAAGAAGTTGCGCGAGACACTGGCTCAGCTGTCCGGCGTCGGGCGCATTCTCGCCAATGGCAGCGGCGACATCGTCGACATCATCAAGAACCTGCAGACTTTCGTGACGGCCCTGCGCGACAGCAGCGCACAGATCGTGGCGTTCGAGAACCGGCTGGCCACCCTGACCAGCGTCGTGGACGGAAACCGGTCGGATCTCGACGCGGCGCTCAATGACCTGTCGGTGGCCGTCGGCGAGGTGCAGCGGTTTGTCGCGGGCAGCCGCAACCAGACGGCCGAACAGGTGCAGCGCCTGGGCAACGTCACCCAGAACCTGGTCGACAACAAGACGAATCTGCTCAACGTGCTGCATGTGGCGCCGAACGCGTTCGCCAACGGCTACAACATCTACAACCCGACGACGGGAAGTGCGCTCGGCGCGTTCGTGATCAACAACTTCTCCAGCCCGGTGCAGCTCATCTGCTCGGCGATCGGGTCGATCGAGAACACCACCGCCCCCGAGACCGCCAAGCTCTGCGCGCAATACCTCGGGCCCGCCCTGCGCCTGATCAACTTCAACTATGTTCCGGTGCCACTCAACCTGTACCTGATGCCCTCGGCCAGCCCCCAGGACATCGAGTACTCCGAGGAGCGCTTGCGGCCCACCGACGGGCGCGGGCCCGTGCAACCGCCCGAACCGCCGCCTGCCACGTCGGCCTATACCGGATTCCAGGGCAATCCGTATCCGGCGCCGGGTCTGCCGCCGCAGCCGTACACCGGACGGCTGCCCGGCGAACCGGCCCCCGGCGCGCAGCAACTGCTTCCCGGTGCGCCCGCCATCGTGCCGCCGAACGTGCCCACGACGTCGGATCAGCTGCTGTTGCCGCCGGCGTCGGTGCCCGGGCTGCCGCCGCCGGGAGCGCCAGGCACCCCGTTGGCTCCGCCGGTCGATCACCTGCCGCCGCCGGCTCCCGGCGCCGCGCCCGCCCCGCCCGGGGCGCCGCTGCCCGCCGAAGCGGCACCGCCGCCCGGAGGCACACCGTGATGAGGATGAGGTGGCACAGCTGGTCTCGCACATTCGTCGTTGTGGGCTCGTGTGTGGTGGCGTCGGTGACGGGATGCTCGTTCCAGGGCGTCAACTCACTGCCGCTGCCGGGCGCCGACGGCCGCGGCCCCGACGCGGTCACCTACCGTGTCGAGGTGGCCAACGTCGGCACGCTGGAATCGAATTCACCGGTCCTCATCGACGACGTAGCCGTCGGCAGCGTCGGGAAGATGACGGTCCAGGACTGGCACGCCGTGGTCGAGGTATCGGTGCAGCCCGACGTCGTGGTGCCGGCGAACGCCGTGGCGACGGTGGGGCAGACCAGCCTGCTGGGCTCGATGCACCTGGCGCTCAACCCGCCGCTGGGAGAGGAGCCGCAGGGGCGGCTCGCTCCGAACACCACGATTCCGCTGAGCCGGTCGATGAGCTATCCGTCGACCGAACAGACGTTGTCGTCGCTGTCGGTGGTTGTCAACGGTGGCGGCCTCGGGCAGCTCGGTGACATCATCCACAACTTCAACATCGCGCTGAGCGGGCGGGAGGGCGACGCGCGCGAACTGCTCGGCCGGCTGGATCGGTTTGTCGGCACCCTCGATGCCCAACGCGATGACATCATCGCCTCGATCGAGGCGTTGAACCGGTTGGGTGCCACCTTCGCCGGGCAGCGCGACGTCATCACCCGCGCGCTGCGCGAGATCCCACCGGCGCTGGACGTGCTGATCAAGGAGCGTCCGACGCTGACGACGGCGCTGAGCAAGTTGGGCGAATTCGGCCAGACCGCAGCGGGATTGGCCAATGACACGAAGAACGACCTGGTCAAGAATCTGCAGAACCTGGAGCCGGCGCTCAAGTCACTCGCCGATGTCGGGCCCGATCTGAACAAGGTGCTGGGTTACGCGACGATCTTCCCGTACACCCAATCGTTCATCGACCGCGGTATCCGGGGTGACTACTACAACCTGTTCGCCACCATCGACCTGACCATTCCGCGGTTGAAGCGTACGTTGTTCCTGGGCACCCGGTGGGAGCAGGAGGGTGCGAAACTCGTTCCTGCGCCAGGTGATCCGTACTACTACAATTACACTTTGGAGCCGCTGAACCTCGGGGTGAACCCCCCGCCGCCACCGCCCGAGGAGGTGCCGGTCGACCAGGCGAACATGGGTGCGCCGGTCACCGAGTACTCCGGTCCGGTGCCCGAGGCGCCGCCGATGCCGCCGGTCACCCAACCGATCGTGCCGGTGTCCCCGCCGGTGCTCAACCCGGTACCGGGTGGCCCCGTCCCGGTGGCGCCGGCTTCGGGCGACCAGATCTTCGCGGGGCCGTATCCCGCGAACGGACCTGCCTCGCAGACTGTGCCGGCCCCGTCCGCGCCCGGAGGTGGCGGCTGATGCTCACCCGTTTCATCAAGACCCAGCTCGTCATCTTCCTGGTGGCATCGATCGTCGGCGTGGCGGTGATGGTGTTCTCCTACATGCAGCTGCCGACGTTGCTGGGGCTGGGACGCATCCACGTCACGGTCGAACTGCCCGCCAGCGGCGGCCTGTACCGCTTCAGCAATGTGACCTACCGCGGTGTGCAGGTCGGCAAGGTCACGGCGGTCAACCTGACCGAGAAGGGCGCCGAAGCGGTCCTCACGCTGGACACCTCACCCAAGATCCCGGCGGATCTGGAGGCCGAGGTGCGCAGCGTCTCCGCGGTCGGCGAGCAGTACCTCGACCTGCGTCCGCGGACGGACTCCGGCCCCTTCCTGCGGAACGGATCGGTGATCGCGATGGGCGACACCACGATTCCCCAAGCCGTCGGGCCGATGCTCGATCAGGTCAACGAGCTAGTCGCCAGCATCCCGAAGGACCGGTTGAGCGCGCTGCTGGATGAGACATACGCAGGGCTCGACGGTGCGGACTACGACTTCGGGTCGCTGCTCGACTCGGCCGCAAAGGTGAGCAACGACGCCAATTCGGTCTCGCCACAGATGCGGGCACTGATCGACGACGCCGGGCCGCTGCTCGACTCGCAGGCCCAGACCACCGACGCGATCAAGACGTGGGCGCGCAGCCTGGCCGGCATCACCGACCAGGTGGCCACCAACGATCCGCAGATCAGGACGCTCCTGCGGAACGGGCCCGCTTTCGCCGACGAGACATCGGCGCTGCTGAACCAGCTGAAGCCGACGCTGCCGATCCTGCTGGCGAATCTGAGCACCCTCACTCAGATCGCGGTCACCTACAACGCGTCGCTCGAGCAGCTGCTGGTGCTGCTGCCGCCGTTCGTTTCCTTCACTCAATCGATCGCACCCGGCAACAATCCGACCGGAATCCCCAACGGCGACTTCTCCATCACCGTGTCGGACCCACCGCCATGCACGGTCGGCTTCCTGCCGCCCTCGCAGTGGCGCAGCCCAGCGGACGAATCGATCGTCGACACTCCCGAGGGGCTGTACTGCAAGCTGCCGCAGGACTCGCCCATCGCGGTGCGCGGTGCACGCAACTATCCCTGCGTCGAGCACCCTGGCAAGCGGGCGCCGACCGTCGAGATCTGCGACAGCGACAAGCCGTTCGAGCCGCTGGCGCAGCGCCAGCACGTGACCGGCCCCTATCCGTTCGACCCGAACCTGATCTCGCAGGGCGTGCCGCCGGATGACCGGGTCACCCTGGACGAGAACATCTACGGGCCGCTGCAGGGCACCCCGCTGCCACCGGGCGGCGGCGGAGCGCCACCTTCGCCGCTCACCGCGCCGATCGCGCCCGGACCCGCACCGGCGGAGTCGGCCCCGCCGGCGCCGGTCGCCCCGCCACCCCCGCCCGGCAATTCGCTCAACGGGGTACCGATCGCGCCGGGCGCCGCGCCGCCCCCTGTCGCACTGCCGCCGACCGCGCCGGTGCCGATGGGGCAGGCGCCGGGGGAGGCCGGCTTTGCGCCGAGTGCGTTCGGGGGCAACGTATCCGGTGGGCCGGCAGTGTCTTTTGCGAAGTACAACCCGCGAACCGGTGAGTACGTGGGGCCGGACGGCGAGACCTACCGGCAGTCGAATCTGGTGGCGCCGGCCAAGACGTGGCAGGACCTGCTGCCCAAGTGAGCGGGCGGCGAGGGCCTAAGCCGGATCGGCGGTCGAGCGGGTCAGGAGACCAGCACTGCCCGGAACGGCATGCGGATGTCCATGTTGGCGCTGCGGCCGCAGGCGCCACTGGGACCGATGGTGTGGTCCTCGCCGGTGAGCAGTCGTTCATCGTCGGTGGCGACGAAGCCGGTGTCCGGCTCGGTGGGCTGGAAACGGAATACCTGCAGCCCATCGGCCTTGGAACCGTCCGGGCAGGGCACCCAGCCCACGACGACGCGCTTGACGTAGTAGACGCCATTGGTGGTGTAGATGGGCGCAGACCAGCCGTCGCTACTCGTCACCGTGCCCGCGCAGTCCATCGGACTCGAGCACTGTGTGTTGATGGTCCAGGTCTGGTGCACGGTGGGCACGTCGTAGTAGCTGTCGTTGCGCTTGGCCCATTCGCCGTTGGAGAGGGCGTCGTAGACGCCGTTGAGGCCCCACGAGCTCGGATCGTCGGCGTGGGCGGGGGTAGCTACGGTGAGTCCTGCGGCGATCATGGCCGCCGCGCTTGCCAGAGCCGAATTCAGCGCGGACGCGTGCATATCCGCAGGCTATCAGACGTACACTCTCCCTTTTTGAGAATTCCGTTTCCGTCTGTGGGAAGGTGAGACCATGCGTCTGCCCGCCGTAGCTGTGGCCACCCTGGTCGGTGCCGGACTGGTGTCCGCGCCGGGTTCCGTGGCGGCGCCACGGGCCGAGGCGCAGCCGACTTTCTGCAACGACGCGTACTGCACGCCCGGCATCAAGGGCGGGGTCGTGCTCGGTGCCCCGTGCAGTGATACCTCCTACTATGTCTTCGCCACGGCGGTCGCGGGCGCGTCGACGCGGGAGGGCCGGCTGGTCTTCTGTGGTTCACCGCGCCGCTATGAGCCGCGGTACTTCCGCTCACCGCCGATGGTGGGCATCAAAGAGCTGAACGCGGGTTGCACCGGCTATGAGAACAAGGTCGCGCAGGCGCCGGACGGTTTGTACCTGTTCTGCACGTCGAAGAATGGCCGTTCGTACTGGGATCGCGGTGACTAGCGCGTCGAGCCACCCATCCTGGCGGCGCCGCCGTCAGCCGGCCGGCGTGAACTCGATGTTGATCTCGGTCAGCCCGCGCAGGATGAAGGTCGGCTCGTAGTCGTATCGGCGATCGCCGAGCGGTCCGTGCTTCTCCTCATCGATCCTGATGTCGCTCAACCGATCCAGCAGCCGCTCGATCGAGACCCGGCCCTCGACGCGCGCAAGCGGGGCGCCCGGGCAGGAGTGGATACCGCGACTGAACGCGATGTGCTCGCGCACGTTCTTGCGGTCCAGCTGGAACTCATGCGGATTGTCGAAGCGGCGCGGATCCCGGTTCGCCGCACCGGGACTCACCATGACCGTCGTTCCCGCGGGCACCGGCGTGTCACCAAGGGTGGTGCTTTTGCGCGCCATCCGGAACACGCTCTTCACCGGGGCGTCCATCCGCAGACACTCCTCGATGAACGTCGGGATCTTGCTGCGGTCCTCCCGGAGCTGCTGCTGGATGTCTGGCCGGTCGCCGAGCACACGCATCGTCGCCGACAGCAGCTTGGCGGTCGTCTCCTGGCCGGCGCCGAACAGGAACGTGGCGGTGCGTACGACGTCCACGACGGCGGGCGTCGACCCGTCCGGGTAGAGCGCGGTGGCCAGCCCGGTCAGGACGTCGTCCCGCGGGTTCTTGCGGCGGTCCTCGATGTAGTGACTGAACTTCTCGTCCGCCCACTCCAGCGGATTGGCGGCGATCGGCTCATGGTCGAGCCCACCGATGTTCGTGCCGGGCAACTGCGCGCCGAACGCCGCGCGGAACTCCTCATGGTCCTCTTCGGGGACGCCCAGGAGGTCCGCGACGACCAGCAGGGAGAACGGACGTCCGTAGGACGCCAGGAACTCGCAGCGGCCCTGACCGATGAACTCGTCGATGTGGCGGTCGGCCAGCCGCCACATGAAGTCCTCGTTCTCCTTGAGCCGCTTGGGGGTCAACAGCCGGCTCAGCAGGGACCGGGCGTCGGTGTGATTCGGCGGATCCATGGTGACCATGTGCTCGTACATCGGGATCTCGGTGCGGTGCTCCTCGAGCTGAGCGCAGATGTCGTCACCCTCGGGCACGAATGGCAGCGGGGTGAACGGCCCGGCGACCGCCACACACGACGAATAGTTGACGGCGTCCTTGTAGACGGTGTTGGACTCCTCCCAGCCGGTGACGGCAAGGACGTTGTTGTTGATCGGACAGCACGCGGTGCCCTTGGCCCGCAGGTGATCGAAGTACGGGTGGGGGTCCGGCACCAACGACGGATCGGTGAAGTAGTCGATCGAGTCGAATTCCGTGGTCATGGTCCGCAAGCCCTCCAATGTCGGCGCGTGATGTGCGGCGGTTGATGTCGTTCCCGGCGGCTGAACGTGAGCTGCGCCACCAAAGTGCTGAGCACCTGCTTAGCATGGCGCTAAGGTCAGGGTCAAGGACGCGCGGCTACGATCGGCGCGTCGGTTCGGCACGGCCCGGCGCCGACCTCGACGTTGTGTGAAAGGTGACGGAGCGGTATGACCACTGCGCGACGGATCGGGGCGCCGGACGCGAAGAACCGGACCGTGCTCCTCGATGCCGCCGAGCGGCTGATGCTCGAGGAGGGGTACGCGGCGGTGACGTCGCGGCGGGTGGCCGAGAAGGCCGAGCTCAAACCGCAGCTGGTGCACTACTACTTCCGCACGATGGACGAGCTGTATCTCGCGGTGTTCCGCCGGCGCGCCGACGAGGGGCTCGAAACACTCGAGCACGCCCTGCGATCTCCGCAGCCGCTCTGGTCGCTGTGGCGCTACGACGCCGATCCGAGCACCGCCACCTTCAGCGTGGAATTCGCAGCGCTGGCCAGTCACCGCCCGGAACTGCGCGCGGAGGTGGCTCGCTACGGAGAGCGCTATCGGGAGGCCGAACGCGCGGCGCTGACCGAGGCGCTGAAGCGCTACGGGGTGGACGTCACCGCGGTGCCGCCGGTGGTATGGGCGGTCTTCGCCACCAGTCTGTCGCGGGTGCTGGTCATGGAACAGGCGCTCGGGATGTCGACCGGTCACGCCGAGACGCTGTCGTTCATCGAAGCCTGGCTGCGGGAACTCGAGGGAGAGCCCGAACCGGCCGGCGAGAACGGCGTGGCGGCGACCGCTCAGAAGTGACGGATCGAGCAAAGCGCGCCCTTCGGCCCCTCGTTGGTGGCCACCACCGCGCCGTCGACCTCGAGGGTGCAGCTGAACATCGGATTGATCGGGTCGAGCCCGCGGGTCGCCGTCACCATCGCCCAGTGGTACGGATCGGCGAGCCACACCTCCTTGATCCACGGCTGGTCGGGACCCAGCTGCGCCTCGGCCTTGGGTGAGAACTCGTAGGGGTTGTGGCTGTAGTCGGCGAAGTTGTCCGGATCCCGTTCGCGGTAGTAGATGTCGGCGAAGTACGGCTCCTGCGTGGTGACGGTGTACTTGACGTGGTGCAGGGGCGGTCCGGGAGGCGGGGGCGGCGGAGCGGGTTGGGCGTGGGCGAGCGCGGCGGGCCCGAGCGCTCCGGCCAGCAGCGCGCACGCGATGGCCGCACCGCGGTAGGCGCGGCCTATCGGCGGAAATGCCATTTCTGCATTTTAGAACACAGTTTTCGGCGTCGGACCGGATTGGACGCTGGGGTCACCACAGGTAGATCGCCAGCACCGCCGCCCACAGCGCCGTCAGCCAACCGTCCGTCGCGAGTCTCAACCACCTCGGCGCCGACCGGACCTCCATGAAGTAGCGGAGGATCATCCGGCCCTTCACGAAGCCGAGGAGAACCACCGTGACGGTGATCGGGACGCTCGGTTGCGCTGCCCCGGCCGCGTGTCCCGGCGCCAGCCACCAGGAGGCCACGGTGATGGCCGCCAGGAAGAGCCACACGAAGGTGATGCTGCGCGTCGCCGTCATCTCGCCGTCACCTCATCACGTAGAGCAGGCCGAAGATGACGACCCAGAGCAGATCCACCATGTGCCAGTAGGTGGCGCCCGACTCGATCATCGACATCCGGCGCCGGTGTGGCTTGCGCAATTCGCGGATCACGACGCCGAGGATCAGCAACCCGAGTGCGACATGGAACAGGTGCACGCCGGTCAGCATGTAGTAGAAGCCGAAGAATTCGCTGCTCGGCATGGTCTGTCCAGCCGCGACCTTGGCCGACCATTCGTAGGCCTTGATCGCGATGAACAGCACCCCGCAGGCGCCACCCGCGATCGTCAGTCGTACCGCCGCAGCGTGATCACCCACCCGCGCGGTCTGCACGGCGCGGGCGACGAACCACGAACTCGTCAGCAGCACAAGGGTGTTGACGACGCCGATGGTGAGATTGAGATGTTGCTGGTCGGCGAGGAACAATTCGGGTTTCATCGCCCGGTGCACCATGAAGATGACGAAGTACGCGCCGAAGATGATGAGGTCGCCGAGCACCATCACCCACATCGCGCCATCGGCAGGTAGGTGCGTGTTCCGCTGTGTCCCTTCGCCGTCGGACGCGGCCAGGACCGGCTGCCGGATGTCGGTCATCGGATCAGTCCACCGTCTCGCCGACTGGCTGACGTTCGTTGGCTTTCTTGAGGAAGAAGATCACGCAGGACAGCCAGAACCCGAACACCACCACACCCGTCCAGAACGACATCGACCCGTTCCAGGCGAACGGACCCGCCTTGAATACGAAGACCGGGACCGCGATGATCTCGGTGACGATCTGCCAGATGGTCACGTAGGCCAGCCATTTCGGAAAGATCTCATTGCGGTCGTAGAGGATCGCGATCGCCAAGCCGAAATAGGCTGCGGTGAAACAGCCCAGAGACCCGACGTAGGACAGGCAGCCCAAATCGTAGAGCAGGGCGAGGAGTTCCGGGTCACGGTCGGGCCGGTAGACCGCGGTGAGGAAGCACAACGCGACCAGTAGACAGCCCGGGAGCGCACCCACGGCCATGCCGCCCAGGTAGATGTATGCGCCCACCGAACCGGCCGTCATCCGCTTCATGTGGTAGACGACGATGCCGTTGGCGACGCCCGCGCCGCCGATGATCAGGATCAGAACGCCGAAGCCGATTTGGATGGTGCTCGAGTGCTGCGTGAGAAAGTCGACCTGCTGGGGGATGGTCATGTCCGGGCGCGGCGGCGGCATCACGCGGGCCAGGGCGAAGAAGATCAGGCCGAACGCGCCGTAGAACGCGGGAACGATCCAGAACACGATCGAGATGTCGCGCTTGTTGGCCGGCCCGGCCGCGGCCCGGCTCGGCGACGTGGCGCCGGGGGCGACGACGGCACTCACCGGGCGACACCCTCGGCGATCGCCTGCCGGCGCAGGATCCGGTTGAGCACCACGAACATCACCGCCACGAAGCACACGAACGCGACGGCCCGCAGCCAGAACGACACGCCGCCGTTCCAGGCCAACGGACCGCTGGTGAAGACGGCCGCGCCGGCGGCCGGCGCCATCGCGAGCCCGGTGAGCAGCGAGAGGTGGCCCGCCCACCGCGGGAACACCGGTGCCGCTCCGCGGTCCAGGTAGATCGCCAGGGCCAGAAGGAGATTCTGGCCGACCAGCATGCCGACCGGAGCGACGAAGGTGATCCACGCCAGGTCGTTGAGCAACTGGACCAATTCCGGACTGCGGTCGGGGCGGAAGGCGGCGACGAGAAAGAAGATGTCGGCCAGCGCGAAAACCGTGGCACCGCTGACCACGGCGGTCAGATAGCAGTAGGCCAGCGCGTGGCTCTGCGTCGTCATCCGCTTCATCTGCACGACGATGACCGCGAAGAACGGCAGCAGCATGATGCCGCAGAGGTTCCAGGTGATCATCGTGAAGCGCGTGCTTGCCGCGTTGTCGCGATAGAAGTCTCCGACCTCGGCCGCGGACATCTGGGGCGACATCGGCGGGAAGAAGCCGGGGAAAGCGACGAAGGCGACGAGTAGGACCATCCCGGCGGTCAGACCCGACCACAGGGCGATCCGCTGGGTCTTGATGTTGGCCGTCTGCGGGGAGTCCTCGACCTCGGCGATGTACTGCACCCGGCCTAGACTAGCCGATCGGCTACTTTGCGAGCAATGGCTGGGCGATCCTCAACGCGATCGCCGCAGGACGCGATCCGCCTGCGCTACAGCGAGAGGATGGTTGCCGAAGCGGTGCCCGGGGCGCCGTATACCTGCGCGAGACCGACCCGCGGCTCGCCCGGCACCTGACGTTCGCCGGCCTCGCCGCGCAGCTGGCGCACCAGTTCGTGCACCTGCCGGAGCCCGGACGCGCCGATCGGCTCGCCGTTGGCGATCAAACCGCCGTCGGTGTTGACCGGGATCGAACCGTGGATCTCGGTCGCCCCGTCGGCGAGCAGCTTCTCCTGCTCGCCGTCCGCGCACAGCCCCGTCTCGGCCATGTGGATCACCTCCGCGCCCGCGTCGGTGTCCTGTAGCTGGGCGATGTCGACGTCCTCGGGCCCGATGCCGGCCGTCTCGTAAGCCGCCCGTGCGGCGTAGACGGTCGGGGACGCGTCCTCGTCGAGCGGGGCGGATGTCGCGTGCACCTCGTAGGCGCCGAACGTGCGGGTGCGGATCTCGCTGGCCTTGACGTAGACCGGTTTATCGGTGAACCGGTGGGCGATGTCGGCCCGGCACATGATGACCGCGGCCGCGCCCTCGTCCGGAGCGCAGAACATGTACTGCCGCAGCGGATAGTTCAGCACCGGCGACGCCATGATCTCGTCGACCGATATTTCTTTGCGCCGAAATGCATTCGGGTTCAGCGCGCCGTTACGGAAGTTTTTGTTGGCCACCCGCGCCAGCGTCTCCTCGGAGATGTTGTGCTTGTGGATGTAGTGGTTGGCCTTCATGCCGAAGAACTTGGTGGTGACGAACTGGCCGTTGTTGGCGTACCACTGCGGCAGCGCCAGCTTGGCCGGATCGTCGGTGAACGCACCGCGGGGGTGCTTGTCGAGGCCGATCGCGATGCCGATGTCGTACTTGCCGAGGCGGATGGTGTCGGCCGTCTGCTGGATCGCGCTGGCCGCGGTGGCGCAGGCGTTGAAGACGTTGGTGAAGGTGATGCCGGTCAGCCCGACGAGGCGTGTGACCGCGTCGGGGTTCGAGACCTCATAGCTGCCGCCGAAGCCGAACTGGATGTCCCTCCATTGGACCCCGGCGTCGGTGAGCGCCAGCTGGATCGCCTCGGCGCCCATCTGCATGGCGGTCTTGTCGAACCGGCCGAACGGGTGCAGGCCGACTCCGATGATGGCAACGTCGTTCGTCATTTCGCGAAATCCTCTGTCTCACAACGGCTGGAAGGCGAACGTGACGATCTCGTTGCCGTCGGCGTCGGTGGTGAACGGAATCATGGTGAGTTCGACCTCCTGGCCGAACCGGAGCTTGGCCGGGTCGTTCTCGGTGAGCCGGCCTTCGACCCGGATCAGGTCTTCGAGCTGCACCAGCCCCACCCCGAACGGGACGAAGTCCTTGCCCGTGGGGCCCTGGTAGGGCGCACCCGGCGGGAAGCCCTGCGTGGTCCAGGCGATCAGGGTGCCACGCCGGGGGAGTTTGAGCTCGGACATGTCCGGGCTGCTGCACCGCGGGCAGTACTGCTGGACCGGGAAAGCCGTGGCGCCGCAGGCGCCGCACCGACTGCCGATCAGTTGCGGATTCTCGTCCGGCCAGGTGGAGATCTCGGGCGCGAGGGCCTTCTGTGTGCTCGACACGAGGTGACGATATCCGAGAATGGCATTCTCGTCTACAGAGAACGGCCGGACGGTTCAGTAGCGAACAAAGGAGAAGGGGTAGGTCACGCTGCCCGCCGGTTCCCCGCACGGACCGTGCGCGTACGACGACGTCATCGTGCCGCCGAGGGTGACGTCATCCCAGGTGTAGACGTCGCGGGTCGGCACGCTCGGGCCGTAATAGCCACCGCAGCTCAGCCCGAACGCGTTGTCGACCTCGAGCACCCAGCGGCCGTCGATCAGATGCGCCTCGGAGTACCACTGTGTCGCCTTGGCGATCGGGCGGGGATTCATGCTGGCCTTGCGGCACCCGGGAATCGTGTCCCGGCCCGTCGGCTCATAGCACGGGGTGAACTCGACGATGTAGGTATGGAAGTCCCACGGCCGCGACCAGTGCACCTCGTAGTTGCCGATGTTCATCTCGGCCTGTGCGGCGGGCGCCTGCGCCAGCGCAGCCATTACGAGTGCGAGGCCGAGGGCGAGTCTCTTCACGTCTCCTCCGTCCGCCGAAAGCAGCTGGTCGGCAATATATGTCGCGCAGCGGCGCGGCCGCCCCCGATTGCTCCGATCGGTGGTCTCACCGCGCCCGCTTCATCACCCTGTCGGCGGCCTCCCAGTGGGCGTCGGACACCCACAGCCGGGCGAACGCGTCCACCGCCTCGTCTGGGGAGGCGCCCGTGATCACCCGCTTGATCTGGCCGGCCGGGCGGGAAGCCAACTGGCGGGCGACGGCTCGCCACTCCGCGTCGAAAGTGGACCGCGGCAATACCGCGTCGACGAGCCCGATCCGCTCCGCTGCGGCCGCGTCGAGAATCCGGCCGGTGCCGGCGAGCAGCAGCGCGCGGCCGCGCCCGACCAGTGCGGCCAGCCGTTCCGCGCCACCCCACGCGGGCATGATCTCCAGCGTCACCTGATTGAAGCCGATCCGGATGTCCTCGGCGGCGAGCCGGATGTCCGCGGCAACAGCGAATTCCGCGCCGCCGCCCAGCGCGTGTCCGTTGAGCGCGGCGATCACCGGGCCGGGGAAACTCGCCAGCCGGTCGCAGATCGAGCGCATGCGTCGCGCCATCGCCGCGGCCTCGTCGACCGTACGCAGTGCGCTGAGTTCCTTGAGGTCGCCGCCGGAGACGAAGGCGCGGTCGCCGGCGCCGGTGATCACCAGGGCCCTGGCCCCCTCGACGCGGTCGAGTGTCTGCTCGAGCTCGCCCATGGTGTCGAGCGAGATGGCGTTGCGGGCCTGCGGCCGGTTGATGGTGATGATCGCCAAACCGTCGTCTGATTCGAGTTCGACCACTCTTGGTTCTCCCGTCGCGGTATTGGCATTCTCGGTTGCGGAGAATAGCATCGCGTGACAAGTTGAGGAGCTGCGGCGCATATGCGAGACATCCCCGAGAAGCTGAAGAAGCGCTACGAGGCGGAGGGGTGGTGGACGCAGGAGACCCTGGGCGGATTGCTGGCCGACGGCCTGGCTCGCACGCCGGATGCGACGTTCCACGTGCACTCGGCTGTTCGGCCGTATCACGGGTCGTTCGGCGAGGTCGAGCGGACCGCGCGTCGATTGGCGGCGGGCCTGCGGGAGCGTGGCGTCGGGCCCGGCGACGTGGTGGCGCTGCAGCTGCCGAACTGGATGGAGGCTGCGGCCGCGTTCTGGGCCTCGGCATTCCTCGGCGCGGTGACCGTGCCGATCGTGCATTTCTACGGCCGGCGCGAGCTCGCCCACATCGTCGAATCGGTCCGGCCCACGGTGCTCCTCACCACCGAGGAGTTCGGCCGCATGCGGTTCCAGCCGGACCTGTGCGCGGACATCCCGATCGTCGGCCTGGTCGGGCAGACGTTCGAGGAGCTCCTCGCCGACGAACCGATGCCGGGCACGCTGGCCACCGACCCCGCCGGGCCGGCGCTCTACGCGTTCACCTCGGGGACCACCAGCGCGCCCAAAGGCGTGGTGCACAGCCATCAGACTCTGGTGTTCGAAACCCGCCAGCTGCTGTCGAACTATCCGCCCGACCGGGGCCGTCAGCTCACCGCCACCCCCGTGGGGCACTTCATCGGCATGGTCGGCGCGTTCCTGATCCCTGTGCTGGAGGGATCGCCGATCGACCTGGCCGATGTCTGGGACCCGGGCGCGGTACTCGATCTGATCGAGCACGAGGGCTTGTCGATCGGCGGTGGGCCGCCCTACTTCGTCACCAGTCTGCTCGACCATCCGGACTGCCGCCCCGAGCACGTGAAGCACTTCTCGACGGTCGGGCTGGGCGGCTCGACGGTTCCGGCGGCGGTCACCCGCCGGCTCGCCGATCTGGGACTGTTCGTGTTCCGCTCCTACGGCAGCACAGAACATCCGTCGATCACCGGATCCCGGCCCACCGCCCCGGAGGACAAGCGCCTCTACACCGACGGCGACCCCCGCCCGGGGGTGGAGATCCGGCTCACCGACGAGGGTGAAATCCTCTCGCGCGGTCCGGATCTCTGCCTCGGCTACACCGACGATGCGCTGACGGCCACGGCGTTCGACGCCGACGGCTGGTACCACACCGGCGACATCGGGACACTCGACGACGACGGTTACCTCACCATCACCGACCGCAAGGCCGACATCATCATCCGTGGCGGGGAGAACATCAGCGCGCTCGAGGTCGAGGAGGTGCTGCTGGCGATGCCAGAGGTCGCCGAGGCTGTGGTGGTCGCCGCGCCGGATGCGCGGTTGGGCGAGCGGACGGCGGCCGTGCTGCGGCTGCGGGCCGGCGCAGCGATGCCGACTCTGGACGCCGTGCGCGCGCATTTCGAGGCTATGGGCGTGGCTCGCCAGAAGTGGCCAGAGGAACTGCACCGAGTGTCCGCCGACAATGATTTCCCGCGTACCGCGAGCGGCAAGGTCCAGAAGTTCCAGGTGCGCCGGACGCTGCGTGAGAACGTCATTACCACCCAAGCCTAGATTCTTGTTACGGTGACCTCAGGAGAATAGGATTCTCGCAAGAGGATAAGGAGAGTTCCAATGGGTCAGCTTTCGCACCGCGTCGACATCCCCTTCCCGCTGTTCGATGCCGACAATCACCTCTACGAGCCGCCCGAGGCGATGACCAAGTACCTCCCCAAGGAGTACAAGGACGTCGTCCAGTACGTCGAGGTCAATGGCCGCACCAAGATCGCCCTCAAGGGGCAGATCTCGAATTACATTCCGAACCCGACGTTCTCGGTGGTCGCCAAGCCGGGTGCGTGGGAGGAGTACTTCAAGTTCGGCAACCCGGACGGAAAGAGCAAGCGCGAACTGTTCGGTGAGCCGATGCGGGCGATTCCTGCGTTTTTCGAGCCCGAACCCCGCATCGAGAAGATGAACGAACTGGGCATCGAACGCTCGCTGATGTTCCCAACGCTGGCCAGCCTCATCGAGGAGCGGCTCTCCGACGACCCGGTCGCCATCCACGTCCTCATCCACGCGCTCAACGAGTGGCTGCACGAGGTCTGGGGTTTCAATTACCAGAACCGTATCTTCACCACCCCGGTGATCACCCTGCCCATCGTCGAGAAGGCGATCGAGGAACTCGAGTGGGCGGTCAAGCGCGGCGCTCGCGCCATCCTCATCCGTCCCGCCCCGGTGCCCGGGTTCCGCGGCCCGCGCTCGTTCGCGCTGCCCGAGTTCGACCCGTTCTGGGAGCGGGTCGTGCACCACGACATCTTCGTCGGGATGCACTCCTCGGACAGCGGCTACTCGCGCTACACCTCCGAGTGGGACGGCGCTGCGCAGGAGATGCTGCCCTTCCAGACCAACGCGATGTCGATCCTCAACGAGTGGCGCCCGATCCAGGATGCGGTCGCCTCCTGGGTCATCCACGGTGCGTTGTTCCGCTTCCCGACGCTCAAGGTCGGCATCGTCGAGGCGGGCTCGAAATGGATGTTCCCGCTCCTGGATTCGATGGCCGAGGTGTACAAGAAGGCTCCCGAAGCGTTCCTCGGCAACCCGATCGAGGAGATCAAGAACCGCATCTACGTCAGCCCGTTCTACGAGGAAGGCATCGACGATCTGATCAACCTGATCGGCGTCGACCAGGTGCTCTACGGTTCCGACTGGCCCCACCCCGAGGGGCTGGCCGAACCGACGCACTACGTCACCGCGCTCGAGCACCTGTCCGTCGAGGACCAGGCGAAGATCATGGGTGGCAACCTGGGGCGCCTCGTCACGACCTGACGCGCCGATGACGTACGTACCGGTCTGGGACACCATTCCCGAGATGGTGCTGAGCGCAGCGGACCGGTTCGGCGACGCCGAAGCGATCGTCGACGGTCCGCTGCGGCTGTCCTTCGCCCAACTCACCGACCGGGTGCGCCGGGCGGCAGGGGCCTTCCGCGACGCCGGTGTCGACAAGGGTGACCGAATTGCGATCTGGGCGCCCAACTGCGCCGAGTGGATCATCGCCGCGTTCGGGCTGCTCACCGCCGGCGGCGTCGTGGTGCCGGTCAACACCCGATTCAAGGCCGACGAGGCCGCCGACGTCATCCGTCGCAGCGGTGCCAAGGCGGTGCTGGTCCGCAAGAGTTTTCTCGGGCAGGACTATCAGGGCCCGCCCGGGGTACCGACGATTGAATTGAGCTCGGAATTCCTCGATGCGGGTGCACCATTCGAGCGGCAGGTGAGCGGCGACGACATCGCCGACATCATCTACACCTCCGGCACCACGGGCCGTGCCAAGGGCGTGATGATGAACCACCGACAGACGCTGCGGATGTACACCGAGTGGTGCGAGCTGGCCGACCTCCGCCAAGGCGACCGCTATCTGGTGGTCAACCCGTTCTTCCACACCTTCGGCTACAAGGCGGGCGCCATTGCGTCGCTGATCCGCGGGGCGACGATCCTGCCGGTGGCGGTGTTCGACGTCGACCATGTGGTCGATCTCATCGAGCGCGAGAAGGTCACCATGCTGCCGGGCCCGCCGACGCTGTACCACTCGCTGCTCGCGGTGCCGGACAAGCGCCGGCTGGCCACCCTGCGGGCCGGTGTCACCGGCGCGGCCGACATCCCGGTGGAGCTGATCCGGCGGGTGCTCGAGGAACTGCCCTTTCAGACGCTCGCCACCGGCTACGGGCTGACCGAGGCCGGCACCGCGACACTTTCGCGCCCGGGGGACTCGTTCGAAGACATCGCCACCACGGTCGGCACTGCGTGTGACGGCATCGAGGTCCGGACCGCCGAAGACGGCGAGGTACTCGTGCGCGGCTACAGCGTCATGCAGGGTTATCTGGACGACCCCGCCGCGACTGCCGAGGCGATCGACGCCGACGGCTGGCTGCACACCGGCGATCTCGGCACGTTCGACGACGGGGGCCGGCTGCGGATCGTCGGGCGCAAGAAGGACATGTTCATCGTCGGCGGATTCAACGCCTATCCCGCCGAGATCGAGGGTTTCCTGCTCGAGCATCCGGCCGTCGCGCAGGCCGCTGTAATCGGGGTGCCCGACGAGCGGATGGGGCAGGTGGGCAAGGCGTTCGTCGTGCTGCGCCGCGACGCTGCCGGCCTGTCCGCCGACGAGCTGATCGCGTGGAGCCGAGATCGGATGGCCGGATACAAGGTGCCTCGCTCCGTGGAGTTCCTCGGACAGCTACCGTTGAACGCCACCGGCAAGGTGATGAAGGACGTCTTGCTGAGGCACTCCGTCACCGCCCCGGCTGAGCGGTCGCCCAGCGACTGACCGCGCCTAGCTGCGAAAAGGCTGGCAATCCGGCCGTTGTGATGCGGTATCGTCAATCGCATACTCAAAAATGAAGAACGGCATTCTCATCGAGTTGCACACCGACAAGGAGGTCGCCGTGCCGTCATTCAGGCGCCGGGCATCGGTGCTCGACGCTGACCGTGCCCCCCAGCCGGTCGAAGACGTCACACCGTCCACGCCGGCGCCCGCCGCCGCGGATGCGCTGGCGCTGGCGGAGGAAGCGGAAGCCGAGGCCGCCGAAGCCGAGGCCATCGCTGCCGCCGCGCGGGCCAGGGCGCGCGCGATCCGGCTGCGTCGCGAAGCCGCGGCGGCCGCCACCGTGTCCAACGGCGCACCGGCGGCCACCGACGTCCTATCGGCAGCCGAGGAGACGGCTGAACCCGAGCCCGCGGGCGTTCACGTCGAGCCGGTCGGAATCAACACCGCCGCCGACCCGGAACCAGAGCCCGCGAAGAACCCCACGCGCACGCGTCGCATCCGCCTCGCACGGCCGAGATGGTCTCGGGTGGCCATCGCTGTGCTGAGCCTGCTGACCGTCGTCGCGCTGGCGGTCAGCGGTTACATGATCTACAGCCACCGTCAGCACGTCGCCGAACAGCAGCAGCGGGCCGAGTACTCCGCCGCGGCCCGGCAGAGTGTTGTCACGCTGATGTCCCTGGACTTCAACAAGGCCGAAGAGGACGTCAAGCGGATCATCGACAACTCCACCGGCCAGTTCCGCGAGGAGTTCGAGGCGCAGGCGCAGGCGTTCGCGCAGGTGGCCCAGCAGTCGAAGGTCGTCACCGAAGTGACCGTCAACTCCACCGCCGTCAAACAGATGACCGACGACACCGCCGTCGTCCTGGTATCGGCGACCTCCCGCGTCACCAACGCCACCGGCGCCCGCCAGGACCCGCGCTCCTGGCGGCTGGCCGTGGACCTGGAACGCGACGGCGACCAGATCAAGATGTCGAAAGTGGAGTTCGTGCCATGACCGCCCAAGACGACCTCGAGACAACCGGATCCGACACCGGTGAGGCGGCCGACGCGGAGGCCCCCACGCGCCGCCGGCGCAGAATTCACCTCGGGGTGGTGGCGGCCGCGGTGGCGCTGGTCGCCTCGCTCGGGCTGGCAGCCGGCCTGTACTTCATGCAATACCGGCCCGATCAGCAGACGAACGACGACGCGCGCAAGGTCGCCCTCGACGCGGCGACGCAGGGCTCGATCGCCCTTCTCACGTATTCGCCCGATACGCTCGATCAGGACTTCGCGGCAGCAAAGGCCAAGCTGACCGGTGAATTCTTGGACTACTACACCAAATTCACCCAGGACATCGTCACTCCCGCGGCCAAGGACAAGCAGGTCAAGACCAATGCCGCGGTGGTGCAGGCGGCGGTGTCGGAATTGCAGCCGGATTCGGCCCAGGTGTTGTTGTTCATCAACCAGACAACCACCAGCAAGGAGAATCCGGACGGCGCGTATGCGGCCAGTGCGGTGAAGGTCGGCCTGACCAAGCTCGACGGCACCTGGCTGATCTCGTCGTTCGATCCGGTCTAGTCACACCCGACCCCGACCAACGATCCGGGCTGGTTTCATGTGACGGTGTTCCCAGGACCGAGACGATGACCACGGCACGCCGGCTGCGCCCGATGCAGGGCCGGGACCCGCACGAACCCCACCGCGCCGCGACGCCGCTGGAACTGCTGTTCGACCTCACCTTCGTGATCGCCTTCGGGGTGGCCGCTGCCCAGTTCGCCCACGCGCTGGCCGAGGAACACATCGCCGGCGGGCTGATGGCGTTCGCCTTCGCCACGTTCGCGATCAGCTGGGCGTGGATCAACTTCAGCTGGTTCGCCTCGGCCTACGACACCGACGACTGGGTCTATCGGCTGTCGACCATGGTGCAGATGGTCGGTGTGCTCATCCTGGCGCTCGGGCTGCCGCAGATGTTCGCGTCGATCGATCACGGCGGTCATCTCGACAACCGCCTGGTGGTCGCCGGGTACGTGGTCATGCGCGTCGCGCTGGTGGGCCAGTGGCTGCGAGCCGCCAGGCAGGATCCGCTGCGCCGGAGGGCCTGCCGTGCCTACGCCGCTGCCGTCGCCACCGCCCAGGTCGGGTGGATCGCCTCGATCTTCATCGACACCTCGGTGGCGGTCAGCCTGCTCATCGCCGCGGTGCTGGTGTGCGTGGAGATGCTGGGCCCCTATCTCGGTGAGCGTCGGATGGGCGGCACACCGTGGCATGCCCACCACATCGCCGAGCGGTACGGATTGCTGGCGATCATCGCCCTCGGCGAGGGCGTGGTCGGCACGGTGGCGTCCCTGTCGGCGGTCGTCGGCGCGCAGGGCTGGTCCGCCGATGCCGTGTTGATCGTCATGGCGGGTACCGCGCTGACCTTCGGCATGTGGTGGGTGTATTTCGCCGTCCCGTTCGGCGAGCTGCTGCACTCGCGGCGCGATCGCTCGTTCTCCTTCGGCTATCTGCACATCCTCGTCTTCGGAGCGATCGTGGCCACGGGTGCGGGTCTGCATGCGGCGGCGTACTACATCGAGCACCATTCCGAGCTGGGAGCCACCGGAACCGTACTGTCGGTGGCCGTACCGGTGGGGTTGTATGTCCTGCTGATCGCGGTGGTGCAGGCGTTGCTCGGCGCGCCCGCTGCGCGAACCACGCTGGTCGCGGCGGCACTCACCGCGGTGGTCGCGGCGATCTCGGCGGTGACGGCCGCCGCCGGTACCCCGATGACCTGGAGCCTGCTGATCACCGCGGCGGCACCGGTGGTGATGGTGCTGGCCGGCGAGTGGTCGGCTCGGCGGTTTGTGCCCGGCGGTGGCCGGGTAGTTCCACAGAACACCGGGCGGACCGATTCGAGGCCAGGAGTCCACGATGCCGAAGACCACCAAGAACGGTAAGGCCAAGAAGGACGAGCTTCCGAGCACGTTGAAGAAGTCCGAAGCCAAAGCGCAGCGTACGTTCGCCAAGGCGCACGATTCGGCGGCGCAGGAGTACGGCGAGGGTGAGCGGGCCCATCGCGTCGCCTACAGCGCACTCAAGCACAGCTACGAGAAGGTCGGCGACCACTGGGAGCGCAAAGGCAAGAAGGGGCCGTCCGATCAGCGGGCCGAGAGTGGCGGGCCGAATGCCAAGGGGCAGACCGCCGAGGGCGTCGACGCCAACGCGTCGAAGAAGCACCTCGTCGACGTCGCCCGGCGGCTGGACATCTCGGGGCGCTCGACCATGAGCAAGGACGAGCTGGTGGCGGCGATCAAGAAGGCCAACCGCCGCGAGTCCGCGCAGAATCGCTGATAGTCACCGGTTGTCGGGCGTGACATCCAGTCGGTCGAGACCTTCGAGCAGCAACTGTTCCTGTTCCAGCCGCATGCGCCGGCGGGTCTTGCGCCGGGTGATGAGGATGCCGGCGGTGGCGAACAGCCAGACGGCGTACTGAGCCGTCCACGCGATCCGGAACGAGTCGAACGAATAGCCGCCGGTCGCCTCGAGGATCAGCCCCATCGCCTGCATCACCAGCAGCGAGGCCAGGAAGCCGCCCATGTTGACCATGCCCTGGGCGGTGCCGAGGGTCGAACTCGGGTTGAAGGTGCGGGCGAAGTCGAACCCGACCATCGAGCCGGGCCCGCCGACCGAGATCACCACGACCAGGACGACGAGCAGCCACAGTGGCGCAGGACCCGGCAGGGCCAACACGATCGTCCAGACCAGAGCATTGCTGGCGATGATGGCGAGCACCAAGCGGGAGCGACGGTGGGGATGCCTGCCGGTGAACACCCCGATGGCGACACCGGCCGAGATCGCGGCGAGCACGGAGATCGACAGCAATGCACCGGCCAGCGACGTGGAGAGTTCGTGGGCCGCGGTCAGGTACGGCACGCCCCACATCAGCGCGAACACCGTCACCGAGAATTGCGTGCCCATATGGGTGAAGAAGCCCAGCCGCGTTCCTGGGCGCATCCACACCGTCGTCACGCTGCGCAGCGTCTCCCGGATCGAACCGGTGGGTTCGGGGACATGCCGACCGGCCGGCGTATCCCGCACGAGTAGGAGCACCAGGACGAGCGTGAGTATCCCGAAGGCGGCCACCGAGGAGTAGGCGGTGGTCCACCCCGCGGCTCCGAGCACGGCGAGGAACGGGACCGCGGACAACACCTGCCCCAACTGTCCACAGATCCCGGTCAACTGGGTGACCAGCGGGATCTGCCGCGGCGCGAACCAATGCGGTACGAGCCGCAGCACCGAGATGAAGGTGACGGCGTCACCCAGGCCGAGCACCGCGCGCGCACCGATCGCCGCGGGCAGCGACTCGCTGACCGCAAGCGTGAGCTGGCCGCTCGCCATGAGTGCGGCGCCGGCGACGATGAGCACCCGCGAGCCGAACCGGTCCAGCAGCACCCCTGCGGGCACCTGCGCGGCGGCGTAGACGACGACTTGCAGGACGACGAACGTCGAGAGCACGCTGGGGCTGGCGGCGAAGCGGTCGGCCGCCTCGAGTCCGGACACACCCAGCGTTGTACGGTCCATGACCGCGACGATGTAGGCCAGCAGTCCGGTGGCCCATACGATCCAGGGGCGCACGCCGAGACCCTTCGCCGAGTAGTGGGATAGCACCCATGGTGGCCCGTACATAGGGCTTCAAACCAATTCTTTACCGGTGACGTCACTCACCCAGGGGGAAGGCCCGTCGCTTCCGGCGCATCGGCAGCCGAAAGGTGATACAGATGTGACCGGTGGCACCGATGTGAAAGTTGTTGCGGTCGCCGTACGCTGTGGGCGTGTCCCTAACCCGCCGTGACGTGCTCAGATGCGCTGCCGCTGCGCCGGCGGCGCTCGGCGTGGGCGTCGGGTTGCACTCGTTGACCGCGGTCGTCGCACCGGCGGCGCAGGCGGCGCCGCTGGGCGTGCTGCTGGACTACGCCGCCGGCGTGCTCAAGGCGTCGGACATCCGGGCCGCCGGGGCTCTCGGAGCTATCCGGTACGTCTCGGACCGTAGGCCGGACGGCCAGTGGATGCTCGGCAAGCCCATCCAGCTCGCCGAGGCACGCGACCTCTACCAGGGCGGTATGAAGATCGTGTCGTGCTATCAGTACGGCAAGGCGGCCACGGCCGATTGGCTGGGCGGCCAGACCGCCGGTGTGGCGCACGCCAAGCGGGGGTGGGAGCTGCATCTCGCAGCGGGCGGATCCTACGGTGCGCCGATCTACGCCTCCATCGACGACGATCCCAGCTTCGAGCAGTACAAGGCACAGGTGGCGCCGTTCCTCCGGGGCTGGGAGTCAGTGCTGGGCCGGCAGCGCGTCGGGGTCTACGCCAACTCCAAGACCATCGAATGGGCGGTCCAGGACGGCATCGGCTCCTACTACTGGCAGCACAACTGGGGTTCGCCCGGGCGGGTGGCGCACCCGGCGGCGCACCTGCACCAGGTCGAGATCGACAACCGGAAGGTCGCCGGACTCGGCGTGGACGTCAACCACATCCTCAAGCCGAATTTCGGCGCGTGGGATTGAAAACCTTACCGATCAGTAAGTAAACGCAGCAAACTCCTGAACGGAATCTCGCGCTGCGACTGGACACTTGGGGCCGGGTTGTCGACCCGATACAGCCGCTGACCTCGCGCTTCTCGCCACCGGAATCACAGGTAACGATTTGATAACGATGCTGCTGTGATCAGCGGCGTTGGGGCTACTCGACCGTAACCACCCGCATGCAGGACATTTGTCCCGCAGGTCGTATCCGTGGTTCGAGCGGCGTGTTATGCAACGGGCGGTTACCCGAGCGTAGAACTCGTCAGTAACCATTTCAGGCCCGATTTGGCCCCCTCTTCTTATGCCACTCTTAGTAGGGCCGGTCGTGCCGTGCAGACCACGGACGGCCCGCCGGATTCGACGCCGAATCGCCGTCGGCCCGCAGCGGGGGAACCCGGGCCGCCGCCACAGACAACCGCGCACATTCGACGAGCGATACGCAGCAGCACTGCAGAGGAGATGGGAAAGACGTGACGATCTACGAGCACGACAGGGTGTCCACCGGCTGGGACGAGGAGTCCGCAGCCACGTCCACCCACGCACTTGTGGATCGACTCACCGCCGGTGAACCGTATGCGGTCGCCTTCGGCGGACAGGGCAGCGCCTGGCTGGACACCCTCGAGGAGTTGGTGGCCTCCACCGGCATCGAATCCGAACTGGCCACCCTGGCCGGCGAAGCCCACCTATTGCTCGAGCCGGTGGCCCGCGAACTCGTCGTGGTCCGACCCATCGGATTCGAACCGCTGGCCTGGGTGCGCGCCCTCGCCGCAGAGGAAGCCACCCCGTCGGTCAAGCAGCTCACGTCGGCCGCGGTCTCCGTACCGGGCGTGTTGCTCACCCACATCGCCGCTATCCGGGCATTGGCGCGTCAGGGGATGGACCTCGCCGAAACACCCCCCGTCGCGGTCGCCGGGCATTCGCAGGGCGTGCTGGCCGTCGAGGCGTTGCGGGCCGGCGGCGCCCGCGACGTCGAACTGCTCGCACTGGCCCAGCTGATCGGCGCCGCAGGCACCCTGGTCGCCCGCCGCCGCGGCATCACCGTGCTCGGCGACCGGCCGCCCATGGTCTCGGTCACCAACGCCGACCCCGAACGCATCTACGACCTGCTCGAGGAGTTCTCGGCCGACGTGCGCACGGTGCTGCCCCCCGTGCTGTCCATCCGCAACGGCCGCCGCTCCGTCGTCATCACCGGGACCCCCGAACAGCTGTCCCGCTTCGAGCTCTACTGCACGCAGATCGCCGAGAGGGAAGAAGCCGACCGCAAGAACAAGGTTCGCGGCGGCGCGGTCTTCGCGCCGGTCTTCGAGCCGGTGGCCGTCGAGGTCGGCTTCCACACGCCGCGGCTGAGTGACGGTATCGACATCGTCGGCCGGTGGGCCGAAGCCGTCGGTATCGACGTCGCCCTGGCCCGTCAGATGACCGAGGCGATCCTGGTCAGCCAGGTCGACTGGGTCGACGAGGTGACCGCTCTGCACGACGCCGGAGCCCGCTGGATCCTCGATCTCGGCCCCGGGGACATCCTCACCCGGCTCACCGCGCCGGTCATCCGCGGTCTCGGGGTGGGGATCGTCCCGGCCGCCACCCGGGGCGGTCAGCGCAACCTGTTCACCGTCGGCGCCGTTCCCGAGGTGGCCCGGCCCTGGTCGAGCTACGCGCCGACCGCGGTGCGGCTGCCCGACGGTTCGGTCAAACTGTCGACCAAGTTCACCCGGCTCACCGGACGGTCGCCGATCCTGCTGGCCGGCATGACGCCGACCACGGTGGACGCCAAGATCGTCGCCGCAGCCGCGAACGCCGGACACTGGGCCGAGCTCGCCGGCGGCGGCCAGGTCACCGAACAGATCTTCAACGACCGGATCGACGAGCTGACCGGTCTGCTGGAGCCGGGCCACACGTTCCAGTTCAACTCGCTGTTCCTCGATCCCTACCTGTGGAAGCTGCAGCTCGGCGGCAAACGACTGGTGCAGAAGGCGCGCGCGGCCGGTGCGCCCATCGACGGTGTCGTCGTCACCGCGGGCATCCCGGAACTCGAAGAGGCCGTCGACCTGATCGACGAGCTGAACACCCTGGGCATCAGCCACGTGGTGTTCAAGCCCGGCACCGTCGAGCAGATCCGCTCGGTCATCCGCATCGCCGCCGAAGTGTCGGCCAAACCCGTCATCGTCCATATCGAGGGCGGCCGCGCCGGCGGCCACCACTCGTGGGAGGACCTCGACGATCTGCTGCTGGCGACATACTCGGAGCTGCGGTCGCGATCGAACATCACCGTCTGCGTCGGCGGCGGCATCGGCACCCCCGAGCGCGCGGCGGAGTACCTGTCGGGCCGGTGGTCGCAGACCTACGGATTCCCGGCGATGCCCGTCGACGGCATCCTGGTCGGCACCGCGGCGATGGCGACGCTCGAGGCCACCACGAGCCCGCAGGTCAAGCAATTGCTGGTCGACACGACCGGTACCGAGCACTGGGTCGGTGCCGGTAAGGCGCAGGGCGGGATGGCCTCCGGGCGCAGCCAGCTCGGCGCCGACATCCACGAGATCGACAACGCCGCCTCCCGCTGCGGGCGGCTGTTGGACGACGTCGCCGGTGACGCCGATGCGGTGGCCGCGCGGCGCGAGGAGATCGTCGCCGCGATGGCCGCGACGGCCAAGCCCTACTTCGGCGACGTCGTCGACATGACCTATCTGCAGTGGCTGCGTCGCTACGTCGAGCTCGCGATCGGCGCCGGCGACAGCACCGCCGACACCAGCAAAGCCGGATCGCCGTGGCTCGACATCACCTGGCGCGACCGGTTCCAGCAGATGCTGCAGCGCGCCGAGGCCCGCCTGCACCCGGCCGACCACGGCCCGATCGACTCGCTGTTCGCCGCCGAGGATCTGCTGGAGGATCCGGAAGCGGCAATCGCGGAGTTGCTGAGCCGCCACCCGGACGCCGAGACGGTGCAGTTGCATCCCGCCGACGTGCCGTTCTTCATCCAGCTGTGCAAGACGCTGGGCAAGCCGGTGAACTTCGTGCCGGTCATCGACAAGGACGTCCGGCGCTGGTGGCGCTCGGACTCGCTGTGGCAGGCCCACGATGCCCGCTACACCGCCGATCAGGTCTGCATCATTCCGGGCACCCAGGCCGTCGCGGGTATCACCCGCGTGGACGAACCCGTCGGTGAGCTGCTCGACCGCTTCGAACAGGCCGCCGTGGACGAGGTCCTCGCCGGCCACGGTGCTCCCCAACCGGTCACCAGCCGCAGGCAGGGTCGCGCCGACGTGACCGGACCGCTGGCCGTGGTCCTCGACGCCCCCGACGTGCTGTGGGCCGGGCGCACCGCGATCAACCCGGTGCACCGCATCGCCGCGGCCAAGGACTGGCAGGTCCGCGACGAGAACCGCACCGCCACCCACGCCTCCACCGGCGCTCGGCTCGAGGTCGCCGGGGAGCACCGCGTCGTGCTCAGCGTCCCGCTGTCCGGTACGTGGATCGAGATCGCCTTCACCCTCACCGACGTCATCCGCAGCGGCGGTGCGCCGCTGGTGACCACCGACGACGCCGCCGCCGCGATGCGCGCCGTGCTCGCCATCGCCGCCGGGGTCGACGGACCGGATGCTCTCCCGCCGGTCGACGGCGGCACCGCCACCGCGACCGTGACGTGGGATCCAGAACTGGTCGCCGACCACACCGGGGTCACCGCGACATTCGGCGCACCGCTGGCGCCGACGCTGACCGTCGTCCCCGACGCGCTGGTCGGGCGATGCTGGCCGGCCGTGTTCGCGGCCATCGGTTCGGCAGTCACCGACGCCGGCTTCCCCGTCGTCGAAGGGCTGCTCAGCCTGGTTCACCTCGACCACGCCGCCCACCTGCTGTCGGCGCTGCCCGGCGAGCCGGCCGAACTGACCGTCACCGCGTCCGCGGCCACGGCCACCGACACCGAGGTCGGCCGCGTCGTCCCGGTGTCGGTCTCGGTCACCGGACCCGACGGCACCGAGCTGGCCACGCTCGAGGAGCGGTTCGCGATCCGCGGTCGCAACGGCGCGGTCGAACTGACCGACCCGCTGCGGGCCGGCGGCGCGATCTCGGCGAACACCACCGACACCCCGCGCCGGCGCCGCCGCGACGTGACGGTCGACGCGCCCGTCGACATGCGGCCGTTCGCCGTGGTGTCCGGCGACCACAACCCGATTCACACCGATCGGGCCGCCGCCCTGCTCGCCGGTCTGGAGTCGCCGATCGTGCACGGCATGTGGCTGTCGGCCGCCGCCCAGCACGTGGTCACCGCGACCGATGGTCGGGCCGTTCCCCCGGCCCGCCTGATCGGCTGGACCGCCCGCTTCCTGGGCATGGTCCTGCCCGGCGACCAGATCGACGTCCGCGTTGACCGCGTCGGAGTCGACCTCGGCGCCGAGGTGCTCGAGGTGACCGCCAAGGTCGACGACACTCTGGTGATGTCGGCGACCGCGCGGCTGGCCGCACCCAAGACCGTCTACGCCTTCCCCGGCCAGGGCATCCAGCACAAGGGCATGGGCATGGAGGTCCGCGCCCGCAGCAAGGCCGCGCGCAAGGTGTGGGACTCGGCCGACAAGTTCACCCGCGAGACGCTGGGCTTCTCGGTGCTGCACGTGGTGCGGGACAACCCGACCAGCCTGATCGCCTCCGGCGTGCACTACCAGCACCCCGAGGGTGTGCTGTACCTGACGCAGTTCACCCAGGTCGCGATGGCCACCGTCGCGGCGGCGCAGGTCGCCGAGATGCGGGAACAGGGTGCGTTCGTCGAGGGGGCGATCGCCTGCGGTCACTCCGTCGGCGAGTACACCGCGCTGGCCTGCGTGTCCGGCGTCTACGAGCTCGAGGCACTGCTCGAGGTGGTGTTCCACCGCGGCTCCAAGATGCACGACATCGTGCCGCGCGACGAGCTGGGCCGCTCCAACTACCGCCTCGCCGCGATCCGGCCGAGCCAGATCGACCTCGACGACGCCGACGTCACGGACTTCGTCGCCGAGATCGCGGCGAATACCGGAGAGTTCTTACAGATCGTCAACTTCAACCTGCGCGGTTCGCAGTACGCGATCGCCGGCACCGTCCGCGGTCTCGAGGCGCTGGAGGAAGAGGTCGAACGGCGTCGCGAGATCAGCGGCGGCAAGCGGTCGTTCATCCTGGTGCCAGGGATCGACGTGCCGTTCCACTCCTCGGTGCTGCGCGTCGGTGTCGCCGATTTCCGCCGCTCGCTGGAGCGGGTCATGCCGCGGGACGCCGATCCGGCGCTGCTCATCGGCAAGTACATCCCGAACCTGGTGCCGCGGCCGTTCACGCTCGACCGCGACTTCATCCAGGAGATCCGCGATCTGGTGCCCGCCGAGCCGCTCGACGAGATCCTCGCCGACTACGACACCTGGCGGAACGAGAAGCCGCGCGAGCTGTGCCGCAAGATCGTCATCGAGCTGCTGGCCTGGCAGTTCGCCAGCCCGGTGCGCTGGATCGAGACCCAGGATCTGCTGTTCATCGAGGAAGCCGCCGGTGGTCTGGGCGTCGAGCGGTTCGTCGAGATCGGCGTGAAGTCGGCGCCGACGGTGGCCGGCTTGGCCACCAACACGCTCAAGCTGCCCGAGTACTCGCACAGCACCGTGGAGGTGCTCAACAGTGAGCGCGACGCCGCGGTGCTGTTCGCCAGCGACGAGGACCCGGTCGAAGACCCGGTCGAGGATGTCGCCGAGGCGCCGGCCGCGCCTGCCGCCGAGTCCGCTCCGGCGGCGCCGGCTGCGGCCCCGGCCGCACCGTCGGGTGGGCAGGTTTCGGGCCCACGCCCCGACGATCTGGTGTTCGACGCCGCCGACGCGACCGTCGTACTGATCGCCCAGTCGGCCAAGATGCGGCTCGACCAGATCGAGGCGCTGGACTCCATCGAGACCATCACCGACGGGGCGTCGTCGCGACGCAACCAGCTGCTGGTCGATCTCGGTTCCGAGCTGAACCTCGGCGCCATCGACGGTGCGGCCGAGGCCGACCTCGGTGCGCTCAAGGGTCAGGTCACCAAGCTCGCCCGCACCTACAAGCCCTTCGGCCCGGTGCTGACCGACGCGATCAACGACCAGCTGCGCACCGTGTTCGGACCGTCGGGCAAGCGGCCCGCCTACATCACCGAACGCGTCACCAAGGCATGGGAACTGGGCCCCGGCTGGGTCAAGCACGTCACCGCCGAGGTGGCACTCGGAACCCGCGAGGGCAGCAGTGTGCGCGGCGGCAGCCTGGGCGGCCTGCACGACGGTGCGCTGGCCGACGTGGCCGCGGTCGACAAGGTGATCGACGCCGCGGTCGCCGCCGTGGGTGGGCGCCGCGGTGTGACGGTGTCGTTGCCCTCCGCCGGTGGAGCCGGTGGCGGCGTGGTCGATTCGGCCGCGCTGACCGAGTTCGCCGAGAAGGTCACCGGTCGGGACGGCGTACTCGCCTCGGCCGCCCGCCTGGTGCTGGGTCAGCTCGGCCTCGACAGTGCCGTCAGCGCACCGGAATCGGCGACCGACGCCGAATTGATCGACCTGGTCAGCGCCGAGCTCGGTTCGGACTGGCCTCGATTGGTGGCGCCGGCGTTCGATGCGCGCAAGGCGGTGGTGTTCGACGACCGCTGGGCCAGCGCCCGCGAGGATCTGGTGAAGATCTGGCTGGCCGAGGAGGGCGACGTCGACGCCGACTGGCAGCACCTCTCGGAGCGGTTCGAAGGGGCCGGCCACGTCGTCGCCACGCAGGCCAACTACTGGCAGGGCAAGGCGCTGGCTGCGGGGCGCAACGTGCACGCCTCGCTGTTCGGCCGCATCGCCGCAGGCGCCGAGAACCCCGGCCGCGGCCGCTACAGCGACGAGGTCGCGGTGGTCACCGGGGCGTCGAAGGGTTCGATTGCTGCTGCGGTGGTCGGCCAGCTGCTCGACGGCGGTGCGACGGTCGTCGCGACCACGTCCCGCCTCGACGACGCCCGGCTGGAGTTCTACAAGAAGCTCTACCGTGACCACGCTCGATTCGGTGCGACGCTGTGGGTGGTGCCCGCCAACATGGCGTCTTACTCCGACATCGACGCCCTGGTGTCCTGGGTGGGCACCGAGCAGGTCGAGAGCCTCGGCCCGAAGTCCATCCACGTCAAGGACGCGCAGACACCGACGTTGCTGTTCCCCTTCGCCGCACCGCGGGTGGCCGGTGATCTGTCCGAGGCTGGTTCGCGCTCGGAGATGGAGATGAAGGTGTTGCTGTGGGCCGTTCAGCGGCTCATCGGCGGGCTGTCGTCCATCGGTGCCGAACGCGACATCGCCTCGCGCCTACACGTCGTGCTGCCCGGTTCGCCGAACCGTGGCATGTTCGGCGGCGACGGCGCATACGGCGAGTCCAAGTCCGCTCTCGACGCCCTGGTGACCCGGTGGAATGCCGAATCGTCCTGGGCGCAGCGGGTTTCGTTGGCGCACGCGTTGATCGGCTGGACCAAGGGCACCGGCCTGATGGGCCACAACGACGCCATCGTCGACGCCGTCGAGCAGGCCGGCGTGCGTACGTACACCACCGCGGAGATGGCCTCGATGTTGTTGGCGCTGTGTGACGTCGAGTCCAAGGTGGCCGCCGCGCGTGAGCCGATCAAGGCCGACCTCACCGGTGGTCTGGGCGACATCGAACTCGACATGGCCGCGCTGGCCGCCAAGGCGCGCGAGGACATGGCGGGCAGCGGAACCGACGACGCCGACGGGGGAGTCGACGGTCCCGCCCCGGGCACCATCGCCGCCCTGCCGTCGCCGCCGCGCGGACACAGCCCGGTGCCGGCCCCCGAGTGGGACGATTTGGACGTCGATCCCGCCGATCTGGTGGTCATCGTCGGCGGTGCCGAACTCGGGCCCTACGGTTCGTCGCGCACCCGCTACGAGATGGAGGTCGACAACGAGTTGTCGGCGGCCGGTGTCCTCGAATTGGCGTGGACGACCGGGATGATCACCTGGGAGGACGATCCGAAGCCGGGCTGGTACGACACCGCCTCCGGTGAGCTCGTCCCCGAGGAGGAACTCGTCGAGCGTTACCACGACGACGTCGTGCAACGTTGCGGTATCCGCGAATTCGTCGACGACGGTGCGATCGACCCCGACCACGCATCGCCGCTGCTGGTGAGTGTGTTCCTGGACAAGGACTTCTCGTTCGTCGTGTCCTCGGAGGAGGAGGCGCGCCAGTTCGTCACCTACGACCCCGAGCACACCGTCGCCCGACCGGTGCCGGATTCCGGCGACTGGCAGGTGATCCGCAAGGCGGGCACCGAGATCCGGGTGCCGCGCAAGACGAAGCTGTCCCGCACCGTCGGCGCACAGATTCCCACCGGCTTCGACCCGACGGTGTGGGGCATCACGCCCGACATGGCCAATTCGATCGACCGGGTCGCGCTGTGGAACATCGTCGCCACCGTCGACGCGTTCCTGTCGTCGGGCTTCACCCCGACCGAGCTGATGCGCTGGGTGCACCCGAGCATGGTGGCCTCCACACAGGGCACCGGCATGGGTGGCATGACGTCGATGCAGACCATGTATCACGGCAACCTGCTCGGGCGGGCCAAGCCGAACGACATCCTGCAGGAAGTGTTGCCCAACGTCGTTGCCGCGCACGTGGTTCAGTCCTACATCGGCAGCTACGGCGCGATGATCCATCCGGTCGGCGCATGCGCCACCGCGGCGGTGTCGGTCGAGGAGGGCGTCGACAAGATCCGGCTCGGCAAGGCCGATCTGGTGGTGGCCGGCGGTTTCGACGACCTGACACTGGAGGCCATCATCGGCTTCGGTGACATGGCGGCCACCGCCGACACCCAGATGATGCGCGCGAAGGGCATCAGCGACGGGAAGTTCTCCCGTGCCAACGACCGTCGCCGTCTCGGCTTCGTCGAGGCGCAGGGCGGCGGCACCATCCTGCTGGCCCGCGGCGATCTCGCGGTCAAGATGGGTCTGCCCGTGCTGGCGGTCGTCGGCTATGCGCAGAGCTTCGCCGACGGTGTGCACACCTCGATCCCGGCTCCCGGGCTCGGCGCGCTGGCCGCAGGTCGCGGCGGGAGGGACTCGGTGCTGGCGCGTTCGCTGGCCAAGCTGGGCGTGGGCGCCGACGACATCTCGGTGATCTACAAGCACGACACCTCGACGCTGGCGAACGATCCGAACGAGACCGAATTGCATGAGCGCCTTGCCGATTCGCTCGGCCGTTCCGACGGCGCACCGCTGTTCATCGTCAGCCAGAAGACGCTCACCGGGCACAGCAAGGGCGGCGCCGCAGTGTTCCAGATGATGGGGCTGTGCCAGGTCCTGCGGGACGGCGTGATCCCGCCGAACCGGAGCCTGGACTGCGTCGACGACGAGATGGCCACCTCCGGTCACTTCGTCTGGCCGCGGGAGACCCTGCGGATGGGGGAGAAGTTCCCGCTCAAGGCCGGTCTGGTGACCAGCCTCGGCTTCGGACACGTGTCGGGTCTGATCGCTCTTGTCCATCCGCAGGCGTTCCTCGCGACGCTGGGCGAGCAGCAGCGTGCCGATTACGTCCGCCGAGCCGAACAGCGCACGCTGTCGGGGCAGCGCCGGCTGGCCTCGGCGATCGCCGGCGGCAAGCCGCTGTACGAGCGGCCCGCCGGTCGCCGGTTCGACGACGACTCGTCGGAGAAGCGCCAGGAAGCGGCGATGCTGCTCGACTCGGCCGCCCGCCTCGGCGAAGACGGTGTGTATGTGCGGTAGTTTGCGCCCATGGCGATAGTCGGGGTGGGGATCGACCTGGTCTCGATCCCCGACTTCGCCGAACAGGTCGACCAGCCGGGCACGGTGTTCGCCGAGACGTTCACCCCGGGCGAGCGCCGCGACGCCGCCGACAAGAGTTCGTCGGCGGCGCGGCATCTCGCCGCCCGGTGGGCGGCCAAGGAGGCGGTGATCAAGGCCTGGTCCGGCTCCCGGTTCGCCAAGCGTCCGGTCCTGCCCGAGGGCATCCACCGCGACATCGAGGTGGTCACCGACATGTGGGGCCGGCCGAAGGTGCGGCTCTCCGGCGACATCGCCGAACACCTGCGTGACGCCACCATCCATGTGTCGCTGACCCACGAGGCGGACACCGCGGCGGCCGTCGCCATCATCGAGGAGCCGTAGGTTTCATCCCGCATGGGCGTTCGCCCAGCGGGTACTCGCCGGCTTCTGCCGCCGTACCGTGAGGACACCCACCGTGGCCGAAGCCAACCAACGTGAGCTGGGCGAGTCCGACAGCCCGATCGAGGACGAGCTGGAGCAGGCGTTCCGCAGGATGGTCGACGAGGGCACCCAGCGGCTGCATCGCCGCTGGCGCGAGGTCCTGGCGACCGGGTTCTTCGGTGGAACCGAGATCGCCGTCGGCGTGCTGGCCTATCTGTCGGTGCTGCAGGCCACCGACAACAAGCTGCTGGCCGGGGTGGCGTTCTCGATCGGATTCCTGGCGCTGCTGCTCGGTCGCAGCGAGTTGTTCACCGAGGGTTTTTTGGTCCCGGTGACCACCGTCGCGGCCAAGCGGGCCTCCTTCGCCCAGCTGCTCAAGCTGTGGAGTGGCACGCTGGTGGCCAACCTCGTCGGCGGCTGGATCCTGATGTGGTTGGTCATGGCGGCGTACCCGAAGCTGCACGAGACGACGGTCGAATCGGCGTCCCACTTCGTCTTCGCGCCGCTGAACCTGGAATCGGTGGCGCTGGCGCTGCTCGGCGGCATGGTGATCACCTTGATGACGCGGATGCAGCACGGCACCGATTCGATGGTCGGGAAGGTCGGCGCCGCAGTCGCCGGCGCTTTCCTGCTGGCCGGTCTGCAGATGTTCCACTCCATCCTCGATTCGCTGCTGATCTTCGGAGCGCTGATCGTCGGGGCCCCGTTCGGTTATCTGGACTGGCTGGCCTGGTTCGGGTACACGCTGGTGGGCAACATCGTCGGCGGTCTGGTGCTGGTGACGCTGCTGCGGCTGGTGCGCAGTAAGGACCGGTTGCAGGAGGAGCGCAGCGAGGCCGAGTCCGACTGACGTGCCGCGAGCGCGCGCGTCTGCACACGACGCGCCGCGGTATGCCGGCACGTTGCGCACGCTCGCGCCGCAGGCGCGATCACTACCCTGGGCGCATGAGCGATGTCGTCGACCGCGTCCGCGCGGTGCTGCCGTCGGTGCGGTCCGATCTGGAGGACCTCGTCCGCATCGAGTCCGTATGGGCCGACCCCGCGCGCAGGCCCGAGGTGCACCGCAGCGCGCAGGCGGTCGCCGACCTGCTCGGCGCGGCGGGGTTCGACGACGTCCAGATCGTCGCCGAAGGCGGCGCGCCAGCGGTCATCGCCCGCCATCCGGCGCCGCCCGGCGCGCCCACGGTGCTGCTCTACGCCCACCACGACGTCCAGCCCGAAGGCGACCCCGCGCAGTGGTCGTCCCCGCCGTTCGAACCGACCGAGCGCGATGGCCGGCTCTACGGCCGCGGTACGGCCGACGACAAGGCCGGCATCGCCACCCATCTGGCCGCGTTCCGGGCCTTCGGCGGGCAGCCCCCGGTCGGGGTGACCGTCTTCGTGGAGGGTGAGGAGGAATCCGGCTCGCCGTCTCTGGGGGCGTTGCTTGCCGCGCACAAGGACCTGCTCGCCGCGGACGTCATCGTGATCGCCGATTCGGACAACTGGAGCACCGAGCGGCCGGCGCTGACGGTGTCGCTGCGGGGCCTGGCGGACTGTGTGGTCGAGGTGGCGACCCTGGACCACGGCCTGCACTCCGGGTTGTGGGGTGGCGTGGTGCCCGACGCGCTGAGCGTGCTGGTGCGCCTGCTGGCCAGCCTTCACGATGACGACGGCAACGTCGCGGTCGAGGGTCTGCACGAGGGAAGCGCGGCGGATGTCGACCGCGGGCCGGACTGGGTGCGCGAGGAGTCCGGGATGCTCGACGGGGTCCGCGAAATCGGTTCGGGCTCAGTGGTGCAACGGTTGTGGGCCAAACCCGCGATCACGGTGATCGGCATCGACACCACGCCGATCGACAAGTCGTCCAACACCCTGACCCCGCGGGCGCGCGCGAAGATCAGCATGCGGGTGGCGCCGGGCGGGGACGCGCGGGCCCACCTCGACGCGCTGACCCGTCACCTGCAGGCGCACGTGCCGTGGGGTGCTCAGCTCACGGTGACCCCCGGCGACGTCGGCCAGCCCTACGCGATCGACGCCGGCGGTCCGGTCTTCGACGCCGCGCGCGAGGCGTTCCAGCAGGCCTGGGGCGCGGAGCCGGTGGACATGGGCATGGGCGGGTCGATCCCGTTCATCGCGGAGTTCGCCGAGGCGTTCCCCGCCGCGGCGATCCTGGTGACCGGCGTCGAGGATCCCGGCACGCAGGCCCACAGCGTCAACGAGAGCCTGCACCTCGGCGTGCTGGAGCGGGCGGCGACCGCGGAGGCGCTGCTGTTGGAAAAGCTGGGGACTTCCTAGCTTCGGCGGGCAGCAGCGCAGCGACTCAGGGGGATCACACCGACAGGTCGCGGCGCAGCTTGGCGACGTGGCCGGTGGCGCGGACGTTGTACTGCGCCTCGGCGATCTTGCCGGCCTCGTCCACGACGAACGTCGAGCGGATGACGCCCTGCACGGTCTTGCCGTACATCTGCTTCTCGCCGAAGGCTCCCCAGGCGGTGAGTACCTCTTTGTCCGGGTCCGACAGCAGCGGAAAGGTCAGGCCCTCGGCGTCGCGGAACTTGGCGAGCTTGGCCGGCTTGTCGGGGGAGATGCCGATGACGGCCAGCCCGGCGCCGTCGAGGTCGGTGAGATTGTCGCGGAAATCGCAGGCCTGTTTGGTGCAGCCGGGCGTGGATGCGGCCGGATAGAAGTAGACGATCACCTTGCGCCCCCGGTAGTCCGACAGGCTGACGGTGTTGCCGTCGGCGTCGGGCAGGCTGAAGTCTGGCGCGGTGTCACCCACCTCGAGGCGCGGGGTCTGCGGCATGCCTTGTCGTCCCTTCTTCGCGGCCGGGGTACCGGCTGCTCTAGGGTATTCGCAAAGGCTTGACCGAGATTGTGGGCCCAGTACGGGACTTGGAGGACATGACGTGGCGGACCGGGATCCCGATGCGATCAAGAAGGACATCGATGCAGCGCGTGACCAACTGGCGCTGACCGTCGACACTCTGGCCGAACGGGCCAACCCGCGTCGCCTGGCCGACGACGTCAAGGCTCGGCTGATCCAGTTCGTCACCCAGCCCGCCGTGGCGGCGTCGATCGCCGGGGTGACGCTGGTGGTGGTGGTCATCGCCGTGCGGCGACGCTGAGCCCAGACCGCACCGAGGGGCCGCACGCCATCGCCGGCGAATCGGCGTGCGTGCCGACCGTTACTGGCGTGATCGAATGACAGGGCCGGCCCGGACGAATCGCGATCTCTTCATTCACGGCAGTTCCACAGCCGACGGACAGGCAATTCCCAGGAAAAGGTAGCTCACCTAAACGACGTTAGGCCGCCCTAATATCTTGCCGTTCGCCCGTGCTAGTGAATGGCAGAAAATGCGGAGGTCTGATGAAAGTGTGTGTCGTCGGAGCGGGCCCCTGCGGGCTGACGACGGTGAAGCAGCTGCTCGACGAGGGGCACGAGGTCATGTGCTTCGACAAGAACGCCGAGGTCGGCGGGATCTGGCTGCGTGACGACAGCGACGGCGGCAAGACGAAGGCCTTCGACAACCTCCACCTGACGATCTCGATGAAATTGATGGCGTATTCGGACCATCCATTCGTGGGTGGGCGCAGGTTCTACACGCGGGCGCAGTACTTCGAATACCTCCGAAGCTATGCCGATCGATTTCATCTACGCGAGCGGATCGCTTTCAACAGCGAGGTCACCCACATCGAGCGGGCACACAGTTCCTGGAATGTGTCGGTGCGTACCGGGGGCGTCGATTCCATCAAGGAATTCGATGCCGTTGCGATCTGCTCTGGACCGTTCAAGACTCCGAATCTCGACGTCCCCGGTATCGAGGGCTTCACTGGAGAGGTCGTGCACTCCGCGGAGTACCGCGACAATGAGCGCTTCCGCGGCAAGCGAGTCCTGGTGGTCGGCCTCGCGGAGTCGGGCGCCGACATCGTCCGCGAGATCGGCGACGTCGCCGAGGCCTGCACGCTGTCCATCCGCTCGTACACCTATCTGCTGCCGCGCCTGATCGACGGCTATCGGACGACAGATCACGGGACGATTCGGGCGCATCATCACGAGATCTGTCGGCGGTCTAGTCCCTATCCGTTCATCCTCGGCACCTTCTGGGGTGAGAGCTCGATCGCCAAGGCCGTCTTCCTGGCGATGTCGGTGATCTATGGGTTCGCCACGGCCGCGCTCGGCCTGGCCCGGGCGCCGTGGAAGAAGCAGCCCGCCGGCTCGTCGCCCAACCCCTTCGGCGAACCCGTCGAACCAGCGAAACTCGACCTCGGGACGCTCGACACGAAGGAGAACCGGGACTTCATCGCGATGTGGAACCGTCGATCCCACCCCGACGGAAGCTGGGGGCAGCGGGGCATCTTCGGAAAGAACGTCACCTTCGTTCCGAGTATTGTCAGTGGCCGAGTCGGCTTGAACGACACCGGGATTCAGCGTTCCGTGGGGAGGACGGTGTTCTTTCGCGACTCCACGTCCGCGGAATTCGACGCCATCGTCCTGTGTACCGGCTTCAGCAGTCGCGAGATCTCCGTCGGAGATCTCCAGGTCAAAGACGGCAATGTGCGCAACCTGTACAAACACTTCGTCCACCCGGAATACGACGGAACCGCCGCATTCATCGGGTTCGTCCGTCCCTTCTCCGGTGGCATTCCCGTGTGCGCGGAGATGCAGGCCCGCTATTTCGCGCGACTGTGCAGCGGGACGAAGCGGTTGCCGCACAACCTCGATGAGGTGATCGGGCGAGAGAAGGAGTGGGAGGAATACTGGACGGCGTTGAGTCCGCGGCATACGGAGTCGACACCGTCGCAGATTCTCTACCTCGACGCGCTGGCGCGCGAAGTCGGCTGCCTGATCCCGATGTGGAAGTTGATCGTCAATCCGAAGTTGTTCGTGCAGGTCTGGTTCGGCAGTTTCAATCCGGCCTGCTACCGGATCGTCGGTCCGCACAACAGCGGTTCGGCCGCCCTTGCTGATCTCTACTCCGAACCCGTGGAGAACCGGCGGGACGTGGCTTTCCGCTTCTCTCTGTTGCAGTTGCTGCCGTCCTTCGTCCACCCCAGAGGATGACCATCGGCGCGCCCACCGGCAAGGGCGTATGCCATGCCACTCGGTGAAGTGCTTCGGAGTCTGACCACTCTGGTCGTCCTCGTGGTCGGCTCGGGGGTCGCGGGAAACTTGTTCCGGGCGATCGGTCAGCCCAGGGTGCTCGGGCCGATCGTCGTCGGCATCGCGGCGGGCACCGGACTGGCCATGTGCCCCGAAGCAGCTGCCACGGAGCTGGTTTCGGTGACCTCCCGCCACGTGCTCGACGTGGTGGGGACAGCGGGACTGCTGCTTCTGATGTTCTCGGTGGGCGCCGAACTGCGGACCTTTGGCAAGTCAGATGACGCGTCGGTAGGCTGGCGCGCTCTACCCTGCGTCGTGTTGCCCGTCGTGATCTGCGTACTTGCAGCATGGCCGTTCGCGGTGCGGCTGGATGGCGCCGGCGGCGTGCCGGGTCCGTTGTACGTCGGCATTGCGCTGGGCGTCACGGCGGTGCCGGTCCTCATGACGATCATCGAGGATCTGAACATCGGATCGCTCGGTGTCGCGCGGGTCGCGCTGCGCATCGCCGTCGTCACCGACGGCCTGGCGTGGATCCTGGTGAGCGTGCTGGAGGTCGCGAGCACGGAGCCGTCCGCGGTGTCCATTCCCGCACTCGCTCTCGGCGCGATGCTCCTGGGGATCGTCACCGCGGTCCTACCGCGCATCGTCGTATGGGCCGGCGCGCAGGGAAGAAGTGGCTCGACCCTGGGCGTGGTGGCGGTATCGGCGCTCACCGGCGCCACCGCGACCCAGTTCCTGGGACTGCACCCGGCAATCGGCGCGGTCATCGCGGGCTTCTTCTTTCCGAGCGGCATCGGCGACGAGGTGTCGCAACGGGGATACACCGCGGTGGTCGACGCGCTGTTGCCGGCCTTCTTCGTGAGCGCTGCTATGGAGGTTCCCCTGGAGGCGCTGCGCGAACTGTCCAGCCGAGGTGGTCTGGCGTGCGTGGCCGTCCTGGCTTTGTCGGCGGTCGCGTCCAAACTTGCCGCGGGCTACCTCTTCGGCGTTTCGAGAAATTGGTCGCGATCGTCATCAGCCCGGCTTGGGGTACTTCTGAATTGCCGGGGTGTCACCGAGATCGCCATCGCCTCGGTCGGATTCCAGGCCGGAGTGATCAGTCCCTTCGCCTTCGCGACCCTGTGCGGCCTGGCGATCGTGACGACCGGAGCCACCGTGCCGCTGTATCGCGCGGTGGGCGGATCCCCTCGACGCAGCCGAGCAGTGCGCCGGAACCGCAAAAGCCCCGCCGAGGCGGGGCCTTCTGGGTGGTGCGCCGTCAGGGTTTCGAACCCCGGACCCGCTGATTAAGAGTCAGCTGCTCTACCAACTGAGCTAACGGCGCGCGTGAGAGACGATAACAGGCCGCGCGCCGCCGCGTGAAATCGCCCGCCGGTGACCCCTGGCGCACCCGTTCGAGACGCGCGCCCGTGTCGGCGCTGCCCGTAGACTGTCCCCAACTTCCGCACGACGCGGATTGTGGTGGATGAGAGGTAAGAGAGCCATGTGGCAGGTCCGATCCGAGACCCGTCCGCGCAGTCAACGTACCTGGTGGGCGGGCATGCTGGTGATCCCGGCAGTCGTCCTGGGGCTGAGCTCGTGCTCGTCGCAGTCCGCTCCGGAGGCGCCGCAGGTGATCTCCGACAAAGGCACGCCCTTCGGGGATCTCCTGGTGCCCAAGCTCACGTCATCGGTGAAAGACGGCGCGGTGGGTGTCGCCGTCGACGCACCGGTGACGGTGGCCGCCGAGGGCGGTGTGCTGGGCGCGGTGTCGATGGTCGACGAGGACGGCGAGCAGGTCCCGGGCAACCTCAGCGCCGACGGCCTGAAGTGGGAGACCACCGATCCGCTGGGCTACAACGAGCGCTACACGCTGTCGGCGTCGTCGATGGGGCTCGGCGGCGTGACGTCGCGCGAGATGACGTTCGAGACGCACTCGCCGGAAAACCTGACGATGCCCTACGTGCTGCCCAACGACGGCGAGGTCGTCGGCATCGGTCAGCCGGTCGCGATTCGCTTCGACGAGAACATCACCAACCGGCTGGCCGCCCAGCAGGCGATCAAGGTGAAGACCGATCCGCCGGTCGAGGGCGCCTTCTACTGGTTGAGCAACCGTGAGGTCCGGTGGCGTCCGGCCGAGTACTGGAAGCCCGGCACCAAGGTCGACGTGGCCGTGAACACCTACGGCGTCGATCTCGGCGACGGGCTGTTCGGCCAGGAGAACGTCTCGACGCACTTCACCATCGGCGATTCGGTGGTCGCGACCGCCGACGATTCGAACAAGACGCTGACCATCCGGCGCAACGGCGAGGTGGTCAAGACCATGCCGATCTCGATGGGTAAGAACAGCACGCCGACCAACAACGGCACCTACATCATCGGCGACCGCTACTCGCACCTGGTGATGGATTCGTCGACCTACGGGGTGCCGGTCAACTCACCGAATGGCTATCGCACCGAGGTGGACTGGGCCACCCAGATGTCCTACAGCGGCATCTACGTCCACTCTGCGCCGTGGTCGGTGGGCAGCCAGGGCTACAGCAACGTCAGCCACGGTTGCCTCAATGTCAGCCCGTCGAACGCGAAGTGGTTCTACGACAACACCAAGCGCGGCGACATCGTCGAGGTCACCAACACGGTGGGCTCGGAGCTGCCGGGCACCGACGGCCTGGGCGACTGGAACATCCCGTGGGAGCAGTGGGAGGCCGGCAACGCCGGGGTCTGACACTCACCCTCAGAACGACGAACGCGGGCCTCAGCTTTCGCTGAGGCCCGCGTTGTCTCTCGGGGTGGCTGACGGGACTCGAACCCGCGACAGCCAGGATCACAACCTGGTGCTCTACCAACTGAACTACAGCCACCATCGCCGCGCATCGTGCACGCGGCGTCGTCGATACTAGCCGCTCGCGGGCTCCGGAGCCGAATCGGTGCCCTTACCGTTGCGCGCGGGAGGTCCCAACTCGGCCGAGATGGCAGCGATATCGCTGGTGGACGGTCCTGGTGGGGTGACGAATGCGGTGCGCCGGTAGTACTTGAGCTCTCTGATCGATTCGTGGATGTCGGCCAGCGCGCGGTGGGCCAGTCCCTTCTCCGGCTGACCGAAGTAGATCCGCGGATACCAGCGCCGGCACAGCTCCTTGATGGAGCTGACGTCGATCATCCGGTAGTGCAGATAGTCGTCGAGCTTGGCCATGTCCCGGGCGATGAAGCCGCGGTCGGTGGCGATCGAATTGCCGGCCAGCGGCGCGGTCTTGGCCTGCTTGACGTGGCCGCGGATGTAGTCGAGGACCATCTCCTCGGCGGTGGCGACGTCGACCGTCGAAGCCTTCACCTCGTTGATCAGACCTGACCGCGTGTGCATGTCGGTGACCACCGGGACCATGTTGTCGAGCGCCTCGTCCGGCGCGTGGATCACCACGTCCAGGCCCTCACCGAGGATGTTCAGGTCGGCGTCGGTGACCAGGACGGCGATCTCGATGAGGAGATCCGACCCGAGGTCGAGGCCGGTCATCTCGCAGTCGATCCACACCAATTCTTCGCGCACGGGGTTCCAGGGTATGCGCCCGCGTTCGGCGCGCGCGCCGACGGTGTGGTTTCGGCGTGCGCACGCGCGCTGAGCGCGCGCCTGCGCACCCCGAAATCGCTCAGTCGCCGCCGAGCTTCTTGTAGACCGCCCCCACGATCGGCGTGACGATCGCGCGCGGCACATAGCCGCTGGCCACCGACATACCCTTTGACGTCACGCCCGGCACCACCCGCATCTTGTTGCGCTCGAGGCCGTCGAGGGACAGCTTGGCGGTGTACTCGGTCGAGATCCACAGGAAATCCGGGATCAGCCGTTCCACCAGCGACTGTTCGGCGGTGTCGGGCAGCGTTTCGCGCACCGGTCCAGGCGCCAGCACGGTGACGTGCACACCGTCGCCTTTGAGCTCTCCACGCAGCGACTCGCTGAAGGTGTTGGCGAACGCCTTGGTGGCCGCGTAGGTCGCGTTGTTCGGGATCGGCGAGTTACCGGCGGCCGAACCGGAGATCAGGATGCCGCCGGAGCGACGAGCCACCATGCCGGGCACCACGGCCAGCACGAGGTCGTGCACGCCGAGCACGTTCAGCTGCACCTGCGCCTTCTCGGCGGCGGGGTCCAGCCGCGACACCGGTCCGAATGTGGCGGTGCCGGCGTTGGCGCACAGAATCGAGATCTCCCGGGTGGCGAGTTCATCGCACAGCGCGGTGCGCGCCGCGGGGTCGGCCAGGTCGACGGGGCGCACCTCCACGGTCACGCCGTAGCGGTCGGTCAGCCGCTGCGCCAGCGCCTCGAGCACCTCGGCCCGGCGCGCGGTGATGATCAGGTGATGGCCACGCGCGGCCAGTTCGGTGGCCAGCGCCTCGCCGATGTTCTGGGACGCGCCGGTGACCACCGCGCGCGCGTCGGGACGGGGAGCGGGTACAGGCATGCGCCGGAGCATATCGTGGGCAATCGTGCGCTCCGCCTCACCGCAGGTCCCGCCCGTGCCGACCGCGGGGCCGTTGCGGGTCGTCGCCTGGGGGCTGTGGGACTGGGGTTCGACTGCCACCAACGCGATCGTGGTGACCTTCGTGTTCTCGGTCTACCTGACCGGTGCGGTGGGTTCGGACCTGCCTGGGGACACCTCGCCGACGAGCTGGCTGGGCCGGGCGATGACGGTCGCCGGCCTGCTGGTGGCGGTACTGGCCCCTGTCACCGGGGTGTTGGTCGGTGCGCCACACCGGCGGCGGGTCGCGCTCGCCGCGCTGACCGGTCTCGCGGTTCTGTTGACCGCCTCGATGAGCTTGATCCGCGACGACCACCGCTATCTGTGGGCCGGCCTGATCCTGATGTCGTGTACGGCGGCCTGCAGCGATCTGGCGAGCGTGCCCTACAACGCGATGCTGCGGCAGCTCTCGACACCGCAGAACTCCGGGCGGATCTCCGGATTCGGCTGGGCGATGGGTTATTCAGGCACGGTACTGCTGCTGCTGATCGTGTATTTCGGGTTCATCACCGGCGAGGGGGACGATCGCGGCGCGCTCGGCGTTCCGGCCGCCGACGGGCAGAACGTACGCGCGGCGATGCTGCTGACCGCGGCATGGTTCCTGCTCTTCGCACTGCCGCTGCTGGTGTCCGCCCCGACCGCGGGCCCGCCGTCGGATCCGCCGGTGACGTTGCGTGGCGCGTACCGCAGGCTGTGGGCCGAAGTCGTGGGGGAATGGCGGCGCGACCGCAACATCGTCTACTACCTGCTCGCCAGCGCGGTGTTCCGGGACGGGCTGGCCGGGGTGTTCGCATTCGGTGCGGTCCTCGGGGTGAGTGTGTACGGGATCTCCCCGGCCGACGTCCTGCTGTTCGGGGTGGCCGCGTGTGTGGTCGCGGCGATCGGCGCAGTGGCCGGTGGATTGCTCGACGACCGGATCGGGTCCAAACCGGTGATCGTCGGATCGCTGATCTCGATGATCGCCGTCGGGCTGGTGATGCTGGCGCTGTCCGGTCCGCTGACGTTCTGGGTGTGCGGACTGCTGCTGTGCGTGTTCATCGGGCCGACGCAGTCCGCCGCGCGCACGCTGATGCTGCGGATGGCCGCGGAGGGTAAGGAAGCGGTCGCTTTCGGTCTCTACACCACGACCGGCCGGGCGGTGGCCTTCCTGGCCCCGTGGCTGTTCTTCACCTTCATCGATCTGTTCGGCACCGACCGGGCGGGCATGGGCGGGCTCTGCGTGGTGCTCACCGCGGGCCTGCTGGCGATGCTGGCGGTCCGGGTGCCGCCGCGGCGGCAACCTGCGTCAACCTGTGCCGACGCAGAAGGTCAGCCCTGAGCCGGTGCTCTGCTCGACCTTGACGCCGTCGATGGCCACCGAGCAGGTGACGTCGCGACCGACGTTGATGATGCTGATCCGGGCGGCGCTCTGAGCGGGTGAGGGCAACTCCACCTGCTTGCTCCACGGCAGCATCACGTTGAACTCGGTCTGCGGCACGCCGCCGGTGTCGGTGTAAGTGATGTTGATGACCCGGCCTTCGCCGATGACGTTGTACTCCACGGTCTCCATGACGGCGGGCTCGGGGAACCCGCCGATCGGCGGCAGCGGTGTGGCCGTGGTGCGCGGGGTGGTCGAGGGTGCCGCGCTGGGCGCCGACGTCCGCGGCGTCGTAGGACGGATCTGTGACGTCGTGGGTGCGATGGGCTCCTGTCCGGACGGGGCCGGGGCGAGCACGGTCTGCTGGCGCGAGCTGTTGGCGAGTACCAGCGCGATCACCAGGGCGACGACGAGCAGGACCACGGCCGCGGCCAGCACCCACAACCATGTCGGGGTCTTCGAACCGGATGACGGCGGCTCCTGCGGTTCGCCGGGCGGATAGCCGGGTCCGTATCCCGGGCCGTAACCAGGACCGTACTGTCCGGTGGCGTTGGGGTCGTATCCGTACTGCTGATACGGGTCCAGCCGCTCGGTGGGATGCTGGCCCATGGGTCGCTGATAGGGCGACCCGTAGGGCGCCTGGTCGGCATACGCCGGATCGGGGTGGCGCGGATAGCCGTTTCCGTACGACTGGCCGGGGTCCCCGCCGTCGCGACGTGGTGAATCAGTCATATCCACCTCATGGTCGCAGGTTACCTGCGGTCCCCGCTGTTCTGTCGCGGTGTGGGGTGTTTGGACGTCTCCGATTGATCATGAGGGGCTGGCCCGCCGCCGGTTGACGCGACGATGGACAATCGACGCGTGGTACGTCAGGTGCGCGCGAATTACGGTGCGTCGCTGTCCCCGGACGCGACGGCCTTCGCCCACCTCGTGGACGACGGCGGCTACCCTTCGGCGGTCCAGCGGTTCCTGCAGGGTTGGCGGGCGAGCTCGTCACGTGACGTCGACCTGCCCGTCGTCGGACCGGTCGTGCGGGTGATGCACTCTGCCGACGGTCACTGGCTGGCCTGTCAGGTGGCGCCCGAGGGCAGTGACCGTTTTCAGATCTGGGTCGTGACAACCGATCCCGATGACCGTGACGCCCACCGGGTGGACTTCTGGGCGCCCGGTCAACCCGAGGGCAGCGCCGAGTTGATCGGCTGGGACGGCACGCAGGTCGCGGCCATCCTGACCGGTGAGGACGGCGTCGGCACGTCCTGCCTGATCGATCCGTCCGACGGCAGCGCCATCGTCATCGACCGACGGACAGCGGGCCGGCTGGTCGACGCGTGGGCGGGCGCGGCGCTGGTCCGGGTCGGTCCGCGTGGTTACCGGGACCTCATGCTGCTGCGGGGTCTGACCGAGACGGCCCTGCTGCCCTACGACCCCGGCTCGACGACCGACATGGGGTACATCCTCGACGACCACAGTCCCCGCCGGTTGCGCTCGGGCATCATCGGTGACCATTTCGAGCTGTACCAGCCGGCCAAGACCTACGGCGTCAACAGCACCGAGGGCTACGTGCGGGCGTTGATCCGCAGCGACAACGGCGGAACCCACGCCCGTCTGATCGAGGTCACGCAGACGGCCGAGGGCGTGTCCTATCACGTGGTCGCCGAGAAGCCGGGATTCGATCTCGACGAATTCGTGGTCAGCGACGATCTGTCGACGGTCGCGTTGCTGTGGAACATCAACGGCTGCAGCGAATTACAAATTCTGGAATACGCCGACAACACGCTGTCCGAACCGATCCCGTTGCCCGGGCTGGTGGCCACCGAGCTGAGTATCAGCGCCGGCGGGTCGATGGTCGCCATGACGGTGGAGAGTCCTTCGCTGCCGCCGACGGTGGAGCTGGTCGACCCTCGCTCGCGGGAATGGCAGCGAGTCGACCGCGAGCCCAGCGAGGGGCCGCTGACGGCGGATCCGACTCTCGAAACCATCACCACGCGTGACGGTTTGGAGATCACCGGCTGGCTGTACCGCCCGCCGGCGCCGGTCGAGCCGATCGGCGCGATGATCTTCTTGCACGGCGGCCCGGAGGGTCAGTCGCGACCGGGTTACAACGAGTACTACCCACCGCTGCTGGCCGCCGGCATCACGGTGTTCACCCCGAACGTCCGCGGCTCCGGGGGGTTCGGCAGAGCCTTCATGCACGCTGACGACAAGGAGCTACGCTTCGCCGCCATCGACGATGTGGCCGACTGCGTGCACCACCTGATCGAGTCCGAGGCGGTCCCGGCCGATCGGATCGCCTGCTGCGGATGGTCCTACGGCGGATATCTGACTCAGGCAGCGTTGACCTTTCACCCCGAATTGTTCGCAGCCGGCATCAGCATCTGCGGTATGAGCGATCTGAACACCTGGTACCGCAACACCGAGACCTGGATCGCGAGCGCGGCCTATCCCAAGTACGGCCATCCAATCGGTGATCGCGACCTGCTGGAGCGGCTGTCTCCACTGTTGCGCGCGCCGGCGCTCACGGCTCCGCTGCTGCTCGTGCACGGCGGCAACGACACGAACGTGCCGCCGAGTGAGTCGCAGCAGATGTATGAGGCGCTGCGGGCGCTCGACCGCACCGTCGAATTGCTGATCTTCGGCGACGACGGCCATGAAATCGTCAAGCGCGAGAACCGCGCGGCGCTGGTCGAGGCGATGTCCAACTGGTTGGTGAAGGCGTTCACGCCGGCGTCGGTGGGCTGACCCCCGGCGTGGATGGTCAGGTTTGGCCTAAATGACCTCAGGGTAAACCGTGCTGCGCGTCACGTTGACGCGAACGAGGGAGGAGGCGCGGCATGAGGGGCCTGATCGGCATTATTGTCCTCGTCTGGTTGGTGATCGGCGTCGTGGCTGCTTGGCAGCGCGACTATTTCAAGACCGGGGACGCGAACTGCGCCACCGCGGCGAATGTGGCCCTGACGGTCGTGGCGGGTCCGCTGAATTACGCCGGGGTCAATCCGAAGGTGAACTGTGCCGAGGTGCAGCTCCCGCAGCCCAGCCAGTGACCGCGGCACCGACAGATAACAGGAGATGGAGTAGACAGTGATAATTCTCGGAATCATCCTGGTGGTACTGGGCTTCGTGCTGGGCATGAACATCCTGACGACCATCGGAGCGGTGCTCATCGTCGTAGGTGCGGTCTTCTGGATTCTCGGAGCGACCGGCCGGGCCGTGGGGGGTCGAAAAGTCTGGTATTAGCCTGACGTCAATCTCGTAGCCGACCGGCCGGGGCCAGCGCCGCCACTGTCATCGCCCGTAGGACAGTGCGCGAGCTGGCCTCGGCCGTTCGGTGTCCCCCGGGTTTGACGCTGTGCGGAGTCGAGTTGAGCAGCCCGAAGGCGGCGTGGGCCATCACCCGCGCGTCGGCCTCGCCGAGCTGCTCGTCGAGCTCACGCAGAATGTCGACCCAGATCTCGACATAGAGCCGTTGCGCCCGCCGCACTTGACGTTTCGCCGGTTCCGGCAGATAGCCGAGATCGCGATCCTGAATGCGGATGAGGTCGGATTCGCCCAGGGCGAAGTCGAGATGGAAGTCGATGAGTCCCTCGAGCGCTGCGGCGGCGTCGGTCGCGCCGGCGAGCACCTCCCGGGCGCCGGCGAGTAGTCGGGTGCTGATCCCGACGAGCAATTCGACCAGCAACGCTTCCTTGTTGGGAAAGTGCCGATAGATCGCCGGACCGCTGATACCGACTGCGGCACCGATGTCCTCCAGGCGCACCGCGAGGAAACCTCTCTCGGCCACCAAGCGCTCGGCGGCATCGATGAGCTGGCTGCGCCGGTCCGACTTCGCCTGGCTGCGGCGGGTCCCGGTGGGTGATCCCGCGGATGGCCTGGTCACGGGCGCTCCTCGGGTTGGCGGAAATTCCGGTTAATGACCGCTAACTGTAGCACGAGTTAGTGATGATTAACTGGGAGATGGTTCCCTGCGGTGCTAGCGTGGCTGTACCAATGGTGCCCCGTTCTGGGATGGGAGCGATCCGATGGCTCAGCGCCTCGACAAGTTGGACCTCGATCTGCTCAAGCTGATCGTCGACGATGCGAAGGCCGGCGTACGGGAGTACGCCCGTCGTCTCGGGGTGGCTCGTGGAACCGTGCAGTCGCGGATCGACCGCTTCGGCGCCAACGGCGTCATCACCAGTTACCGTCCGCAACTGCAGCCGACCGCGCTCGGCTACTCCATCCTGGCGTTCGTGCACGTGCACATCGCCCAGGCCATGATGGACGCGACCTGCGATGAGCTGGCCGACATCCCCGAGGTCATCGAAGTGAATTCCGTTGCCGGGGAAGGTGATCTGCTGTGCCGCGTAGTCGCCCGTGATCACGACGACTTCGAGCGGGTGCTGCAGGCGATGATCGCCTGCAAGGGGGTGCTGCGCACCCGCTCCGAGCTGGTGCTGTCGCGGCGCATCCCGTCACGCGTCACGCCCCTGCTGGACAAACTGCGGACCCAGGTCGGCTGACCCGCGTGCTCAGCCGCGCACTCCGTCGGTGTCGACGCCCAGCTCGCGCAGCCGCTGCAGATAGCTCTCGACGCTGCGCAGCTTGACCTCCTCGTACCCCCGGACGAGGTCCGCCGCCTCGGCGACGGCCGTCGCGCGGGCATACGACTCCGCGGTCAGCGCCGCGCACAACTCCCGTACCCGCGCCTCGTAATGCGCGGCGAGCCTGCGCTCGAGGCGCCGCATCGCCGTGTGCCCGAACGGATCGAGCCACGTACCGCGCAATCGCTTGCCCTTGGCGAGCATCCGCAGCGTGCCGTGGCTGCGCGGACCGAAGCCGATCTTCGACGACCGTCCCAGCGCCTTCAGGGTGGGCGGGTGCAACCGGTAGGTGAGGTCCTCGCCGCCGGGGACCTCGGCCTGCACCGAGGCGAGGAACGCCGGATCGGTGAGCAGGCGCGCCACCTCGTATTCGTCCTTGTACGCCAGGAAGCGGTGCAGGCCGCGGACGACGGCCTCGCTGAAGGACGTGTCCTCGGTGCAGTAGCGCTCCGCATCCCAGGCCCGGTGCACGGTGTCCAGGTAGCGGTGAGCGATCCGGGCATCCTGGTAGGCCACCAGCTGTGCGACGCGCCTGCGCACCAGCTCGGCGGTAGGACCCGACACGCGGATGGCCTCGCGGAACTCCTCGGGCAGGTGATCGTCGCTGCGCTCGGCGGCGATCCGCCGCGCGGCGGCCGCGGCGAAGGCGTCCGGATCGGCCACGGCCGCACGTCCCCACCCGAACGCGGCCAGGTTCGCCCGGACCGCCACCCCGTTGAGCTCGATCGCCTCGGCGATGGCGTGCGCCGGGATCGGTAGCGCGCCCGCCTGGAACGCGGCGCCGACCAACAGGAAGTTGGCGGCCGCGGTGCTGCCGAACAGAGTCTGCGCGGCCGCGAGCGCGTCGAAGGCGATCGCACGCCGGCTGTTGACGTCGAGCCGGTTGTAGAGCCCGGCCTCGTCCGGCTTGGCCACCGACGGGTCGTAGACCATCTGGCCGGTGGGGGTGGCGCTGGTCGAGGCGACGGTGACCGTCCGCCCCGGCGCACCGTAGGCGGCGTTCACCGGGTCGGCGGCGGTCAGCAGGTCGAAGGCCAGGATGCAGTCCGCCTCGCCGGAGCCGACTCGGTTGGCGCCCTCGAACCGATGATGTGCGAGGCGCAGATGCGACGTCACCGGACCGGCCTTCTGGCTCAGTCCCGTCTGGTCGAGACCTTCGACGTGCAGTCCGGCACGCAGGGCGGCCATGCCCAGGACCTGGTTGACGGTGACGATGCCGGTGCCCCCGATCCCGGCGAGGAACACGTTGTGGACACCGTCGATCGACGGCAGCGCGGGCTCGGGCGCATCGGGCGGCGGGGGAGTCGACTTCGATTGTGGCGCAGCATCTTCGGGGAGTTCCACGGTGACGAACGAGGGACAATCGCCGTCGAGGCAGGAGTAGTCGGTGTTGCACGACGTCTGGTCGATGCGGGTCTTGCGCCCGAACTCGGTGTCGACCGGCTGAACGGACAGGCAGTTGCTCTTCACCCCGCAGTCGCCACATCCCTCGCAGACCGCCTCGTTGATCACCACGCGGGTGCGCCGCACGGGTTGGGTGCCACGTTTGCGGCCCCGGCGCGCCTCGGCGGCGCACTGCTGGTCGTAGATCAGCACGGTCACCCCCGGCACCTCGCGCAGCCGGCGCTGGGCCTCGTCGAGGCGGCTGCGGTCCCACACCGTGACGCCGCGGGCGAAGCGGGTGCGATCGTGCCTGCGGGGATCGTCGCTGCACACGATGATCTCGGCCACTCCCTCCGAGCGCAGCGTGTGGGTCAGCTCGGGTACCGAGAGGGCTGCCTCGGCGTCCTGTCCACCGGTCATCGCGACGGCGGAGTTGTACAGGATCTTGTAGGTGATGTTCACCCCGGCGGCGATGCAGGCCTGCAGCGCCAGCTGACCCGAGTGGAAATACGTTCCGTCACCGATGTTCTGGAAGATGTGGGTGACGTCGGTGAATGGCGCCTGTCCGATCCACTGGGCGCCCTCGCCGCCCATCTGCGTCAGCCCGGTCACCTGAGAGTCGGTGCGCGAGGACATCGTCACGAGGGTGTGGCAGCCGATGCCACCCGCGGCCAGCGAGCCGTCGGGGACGGTGGTGGACCGGTTGTGCGGACACCCCGAGCAGAAGTAGGGCGTGCGGCGGGCGGGCAGGACGGTCAGCTCGAGTCGCGGCGGGGGCGGCGCGGCGACCTCCACATGACCGCGCAGCACCCGACGCAGCGGTCCGGTCAGGCGGGCCGCGGTGAGCTGCCCGTCGGCGGGCACCAGCCTGCGGCCGTCGCGGTCGGCCTTGCCGAGCACCGGGGCGGCGCCCGACCCGTACAGCAGGTCCTTGACCTGCCGCTCGACGAACGGCGTCTTCTCCTCGACGACCAGGATCAGCTCGACCCCGCGCGCCAGCCGACGCAACCGTTCGGCGCCGAGCGGATACGGCATGCCCACGCGGAGCACTCGGATGCCGGCGTCCATCAGGGCAGAGTGGTGCAGGCCGAGGTCGGTGAGGGCCTGGCGCAGCGCATCGTAGGCCGTTCCGACGGCGACGATCCCGATGCGCGCATGCGGCGGGTCCACCTCGATGCGGTCGATGTCGTTGGCGGCGCCGAACGACTCGACCATGGCCCACCGCGGCCCGAACAGATCGGCCTCGGCGAGCAAGCTGTCCGGCGGTGAGGCCATCACGCGCTGCCGATAGGTCCACGGCGCGCCCTCCCACTCGAGGCTGGGGACGTGCACCGGCAGACCGGCGTAGTCCCCGGTGACGGTCCACAGGCCGTCGGCCACGTCGGCGACGATCTTCAGGCCCACCCAGCAGCCCGAGGCGCGGGACAGCGCGGTCCCGTAGATGCCGAAGGCGATGACCTCGTCGGCGTTGCGGGGGAACAGCACCGGCATACCCAGTGCGGCAAGGGAACCCTCGCTGGCACAGGGCAGGGTCGACGACTTGGCGGCCGGATCGTCGCCGACGAGGACCAGCGCTCCGCCGCGGGGGTGGGCGCCGTACATGTTGGCGTGCCGCAGGGCGTCACCCGCTCGGTCGAGGCCGGGGCCCTTGCCGTACCAGACGCCCACGACGCCGTCGTGGGTGCGCGAACCCTTCGGCAGTTCGCGTTGGCTGCCCCAGACGGCGGTCGCCGCCAGTTCTTCGTTGACTCCCGGCGCCAACCGGATGTCGTGCTCCTCGGCCAGGCGTGGGATTCCGCTGAGCAGGCGGTCGAGCCCGGCCAGGGGGCTGCCCTGGTAGCCCGACACGAACGTCGCCGTCCGCTGTCCGGCCGCGGTGTCGCGCGCGTGCTGTTCGACGAGGAGGCGTGCGATCGACTGGACCCCGGTCAGCATGACCGGCCCCGACGTCGCCGCGTACCGGGCGTTCAGGTCGGCGTGTTGGATGGGGGTCTCGCGTACGTCGGTCACCACAGTCTCCCCTCGACCGCTGCCTGCTGAAGCCAGCTTCTGGTACATCCACTGTGGCCAGCGCGGGGATATCGGGTCAATCGAAGACGGCAAATCGATACCAAGTGCACAGAGTCGGGCCGCGCCGACCGCTCGAAATCGGGCATGTGGTCCAGGTCACGTATCGTCGGCCGAGGGTGTCCTGCCACTCGCGCCGGGGGCTGGACATGTCAGTTAATCGGCGTTAACGTCTCCGCTGAAGTTAAGCATCATTAACTCTTCGGTCTGGAGGTTCGGTGCCACGGGTCCTGTCCCACCGCGACGACCAGCTCGCGCTGGTGACACAGCTGCGCACCAAACTCGCCACCGCCGCCCTCGGTGGACCCGCCAGGTCGCGCGAGCGGCACGTGGGCCGCGGCAAGCTGCTGCCGCGCGACCGCGTCGACGGCCTGCTCGATCCCGGCAGTCCGTTCCTGGAGATCGCACCGCTGGCGGCCGACGGGATGTACGACGACGAATGCCCGGCCGCCGGGATGATCACCGGCATCGGCCGGGTCTCAGGTCGCGAGTGCATGATCGTGGCCAACGATGCGACGGTGAAAGGGGGCACGTACTACCCCGTCACGGTGAAGAAGCATCTGCGCGCCCAGGAGATCGCCGGACAGAACCGGTTGCCGTGCATCTACCTCGTCGACTCCGGAGGCGCGTTCCTGCCGCGACAGGACGAGGTCTTCCCCGACCGGGACCACTTCGGGCGCATCTTCTACAACCAGGCCACGCTCAGTGCCCAGGGGATCCCGCAGATCGCCGCGGTGCTCGGATCCTGTACCGCCGGTGGGGCCTACGTGCCCGCGATGAGCGACGAGGCCGTGATCGTGCGCAACCAGGGCACGATCTTCCTCGGCGGTCCGCCGCTGGTGAAGGCCGCGACGGGTGAGGTGGTCACCGCGGAGGAACTCGGGGGCGGGGACCTGCACGCCAAGGTCTCCGGAGTGACCGACCACCTGGCTCACGACGACCGCGACGCCCTGCGGATCGTCCGCCGCATCGTGGCGACCCTGGGCCCCAAACAACTGCCCCCGTGGGACGTGCTGCCCGCCGTCGACCCGGTGGCCGACCAGACCGAGCTCTACGACGTGGTGCCGGTCGACTCACGGGTGCCCTACGACGTACACGAGGTCATCACCCGCATCGTCGACGGGCCATCCCCCGGCGCTTCGCTTGCCCAAGGTGGCGAATTCACCGAGTTCAAGGCCGAATACGGCACCACGCTGGTCACCGGCTTCGCCCGTATCCACGGCCACCCCGTCGGCATCGTCGCCAACAACGGCGTGCTGTTCGGCGAATCCGCCCTCAAGGGAGCGCATTTCATCGAACTGTGCGACAAGCGGTCCACCCCGCTGCTGTTCCTGCAGAACATCGCCGGATTCATGGTGGGCCGCGACTACGAGGCGGGCGGAATCGCCAAGCACGGCGCGAAGATGGTGACCGCGGTGGCGTGCGCGCGGGTGCCGAAGCTGACGGTGGTGATCGGCGGATCGTACGGCGCCGGCAACTATTCCATGTGCGGCCGCGCGTATTCGCCCCGCTTCCTGTGGATGTGGCCCAATGCGCGCATTTCGGTGATGGGCGGTGAGCAGGCCGCATCGGTGCTGGCCACGGTCCGCGGTGAGATGTCGGACGAGGAAGCCGAGGCCTTCAAGGCGCCGATCCGTGAGCAGTACGAGCGGCAGGGCAACCCCTACTACTCCACGGCGCGGCTGTGGGACGACGGTGTCATCGATCCTGCCGACACCAGAACCGTTGTCGGCCTGGCACTCTCCATTGCCGGGCAGGCGCCGCTCGAGCCGGTCTCCTACGGCGTCTTCCGGATGTGACGATGAATACCTCGAATTTCGACACCGTTCTGGTGGCGAATCGCGGCGAGATCGCGGTTCGCGTCATCCGCACCCTGCGGGCGATGGGCATCCGGTCGGTCGCGGTGTACAGCGACGCCGATGCCGGTGCCCGCCACGTGGCCGAGGCCGATGTGGCCGTGCGCATCGGTCCCGCGCCGGCCCGGCAGAGTTACCTCGACATCGAGACGGTGGTGGCCGCGGCGCGGCGTACCGGCGCCCAGGCCGTTCATCCGGGCTACGGATTCCTCTCGGAGAACGCCGCATTCGCCGCGGCCCTGGCGGCGGCGGGCATCGTGTTCATCGGTCCGCCGGTCGCGGCGATCGAGACGATGGGCGACAAGATCACCGCCAAGGCTGCAGTGTCGGCGTTCGGCGTTCCGGTGGTACCCGGGCTGTCACGTCCGGGTCTGACCGACGACGATCTGATCGCCGGCGCCCCCGAGGTCGGCTTCCCGGTGCTGGTGAAGCCGTCGGCCGGCGGCGGCGGCAAAGGCATGCGGGTGGTGCACGACGCCGGCGACCTACCCGCCGCACTGACCTCGGCGCGGCGGGAGGCCGCGGCCGCGTTCGGCGACGACACCCTGTTCATCGAGCGGTTCGTGCTCAACCCCCGGCACATCGAGGTGCAGGTGCTCGCCGACGGGTTCGGCAACGTCATCCATCTCGGCGAGCGGGAGTGCAGCCTGCAACGGCGGCATCAGAAGGTCATCGAGGAGGCGCCGTCACCACTGCTCGACGCCGACACCCGCGCCCGGATCGGCGCCGCGGCCTGCGACACCGCTCGCAGCGTGGACTACACCGGCGCCGGGACGGTCGAATTCATCGTCTCGGCCGACCGGCCCGACGAGTTCTTCTTCATGGAGATGAACACCCGTCTGCAGGTGGAACATCCGGTCACCGAGATGGTCACGGGCATCGACCTGGTCGAACAGCAGGTGCGCATCGCCGCCGGGGAGCGGTTGCGCCTGACTCAGGACGAGGTGCGGATGCGGGGCCACGCAGTCGAGGCTCGCGTGTACGCCGAGGACCCCGCCGCGGGGTTCCTGCCGACCGGGGGACCGGTGCTCGCCGTCGTCGAACCCAGCCGCCCAGGGGTGCGCGTCGACTCCGGACTGGCCGCGGGCACCACGATCGGCAGCGACTACGACCCGATGCTGGCCAAGGTGATCGCGCACGGTGCGGATCGCGCCGCCGCGCTGAAGGCGCTGGACCGCGCGCTGGCCGACACCGCGGTGCTCGGCGTGGTGACCAACATCGAGTTCCTCCGCTTCTTGCTGGACGACCCGGACGTGCGGGCGGGGCGGCTCGACACCGGGTTGCTCGACCGCCGCGCACCGGAGTTCGCGCCAGTGCCGGTCGGCGACGATCAACTCATCGCCGCGGCCGCCTGCCACTGGTTGCGCGCCTGGCCGGCGCCGGGAGCCGATCTGTGGTCGGTGCCGACGGGTTGGCGGATCGGCGAGCCCGCCGCCACCACGCACCGCCTGAGCTCCGGTCACCGGACCGATCACGTTCACCTGACCGGCACACCGCGACGTGGGACGGCTGCCGTCGAAGCCGGTGTGGCCGCGACGCTCGTCGCGACACTGGCGGGGGACCGGCTCGCCGTCGAGGTCGGCGGCCTGCGTACCGACTACGTCGTCGCCGCCATTGGCGACGACCTGTGGTTGTCCGGTGGTGGCCGCACGGCGCGTGTCACACAGGTGCGGGAAGAGCCGGTGCGCCCCGACGACGCGCACAGCGGCGACGCGGAACTGGCCAGCCCCATGCCGGGGTCGGTGGTCGCCGTGGCCGTCGACCACGGGGCCACGGTGAGCACCGGTGACGTCGTCGTGACCGTCGAGGCCATGAAGATGGAACACGCGCTGAGTGCCCCGGTCGACGGTGTGGTGGAACTGTTCGTCGCCGTCGGCGACCAGGTCAAGGTGGGTCAGCCGCTGGCCCGGATCATCGCAGCAACGAAGGAGTCCGTTCAGTAATGAGCGATTTTCTGTCGACCGGCACGCTGCCGGATCACTACGAACAACTGGCCAAAACGGTGCGCGACTTCGCGCAGTCGGTGGTTGCGCCGGTGGCCGCCAAACACGACGCGGAGCACTCGTTCCCCTACGAAGTGGTGCGCGGGATGGCCGATATGGGGCTCTTCGGATTGCCGTTCCCCGAGGAGTACGGCGGTATGGGCGGGGACTACTTCGCGCTCTGCCTGGCGCTGGAGGAACTGGGCAAGGTCGACCAGAGCGTGGCGATCACCTTGGAGGCCGGGGTGTCGCTCGGTGCCATGCCGGTGTACCGCTTCGGATCCGACCGGCAGAAGCAGGAATGGCTGCCGCTCTTGGCCTCCGGTCAGGCTCTCGGCGCCTTCGGGCTCACCGAGGCGGGCGGCGGCAGCGACGCGGGGGCGACGAATACCACCGCCAAGCTCGACGACGGTCACTGGGTGATCAACGGCAGCAAGCAGTTCATCACCAACTCCGGCACCGACATCACCAAGCTGGTCACCGTCACCGCCGTGACGGGGGAGAACGATGGCAAGAAGGAGATCTCGGCCATCCTCGTGCCGGTCCCCACCGAGGGTTTCACCGCCGAACCGGCCTACAACAAGGTGGGGTGGAACGCCTCGGACACCCATCCGCTGAGCTTCGACGACGTGCGGGTGCCGCAGGAGAATCTGCTCGGCGAGCGGGGGCGCGGCTACGCCAACTTCCTGCGCATCCTCGACGAGGGCCGGATCGCGATCGCTGCGCTGTCGGTCGGCGCCGCCCAGGGCTGCGTGGACGAAAGCGTCCGCTACGCCAAGGAGCGAGAGGCGTTCGGCCACAGCATCGGTAGCAACCAGGCGATCGCCTTCAAGATCGCCCGGATGGAGACCAGGGCCCACGTCGCCCGCACCGCGTACTACGACGCCGCGGCGCTGATGCTGTCGGGTAAGCCGTTCAAGAAGGAGGCGTCGATCGCCAAGCTGGTGGCCAGCGAGGCCGCAATGGACAACGCGCGAGATGCCACCCAGATCTTCGGCGGCTACGGCTTCATGAATGAGTACAGCGTCGCCCGGCATTACCGCGACAGCAAGATCCTCGAGATCGGCGAGGGCACCACGGAGGTTCAGTTGATGCTGATCGCGCGGCAGGCCGGCCTGTGACACGGGAAGCAGGGGCGAAGAAGATCGTCGTCCAGCGGGGGCTGTGGTACGAGGAGTTCGAGACCGGGGTGCGCTATCAGCACCGGCCGGGCCGCACCATCACCGAGGCCGACAATGTCCTGTTCACCACGCTGACCATGAACACCCAGGCCCTGCACCTGGATGCGGCGTTCTCCGATGCGCTGCCACCGTTCAACCAGCGGCTGGTGAACTCGATGTTCACGCTGTCCACATTGGTGGGGTTGTCGGTGACGCAGCTGACCCAGGGCACGATCGTGGGGAACCTCGGGTTCAGCGATGTCGCCTTCCCCAAGCCGCTGTTCCACGGCGACACGCTGTACGCCGAGAGCGAGGTGCTCGACAAGCGGGAGTCCAAGAGCCGGCCGGGGGAGGGGATCGTCACCTTCGCCCACACCGGACGCAACCAACACGGCGACATCGTCGCCACTGCGTCGCGGAAGACGATGGTGCGCAAGCGTCCCGCGGAGGAGTCATGACCTTGGGCGCCAACGGACCCGGTTGGCTGTTCTGCCCGGCCGACCGCCCGGAGCGTTTCGAGAAGGCCGCCGCGGCAGCCGATGTGGTGATCCTGGATCTCGAGGACGGCGTGGCCGCCAAGGACCGGGAGGCGGCCCGTGCTGCGGTCGTCGGCACGCGGCTCGACCCGGCCCGCACGGTGATCCGGGTCAATCCGGTCGGCACACCCGACCACGGACCCGACCTCGAAGCGATCCGCAAGACCGATTACACGACGGTGATGCTGGCCAAGACCGACGGGCCGGAGCAGGTCGCGGCGTTGGCGCCGCTCGAGGTGGTGGTGCTGATCGAGACACCGATCGGAGCGCTCAACGTCGTCGACTCGACCCGGGCGGACAATGCGGTCGCAGTGATGTGGGGCGCGGAGGATCTGTTCGCCGCCACGGGCGGCACCAACAACCGGTGGCCCGACGATTCGTACCGCGACGTCGCGAAACACGTTCGCTCGCAGACACTTCTGGCGGCCAAAGCCTACGGACGGCTGGCGCTGGACTCGGTGTACCTCAACATCGGCAACCTCGACGGGCTGCGTGCGGAGGTGGACGACGCCGTAGCGGTCGGTTTCGACGCCAAGGTGGCGATCCATCCGACGCAGGTCGCGGTCATCCGGGAGGGGTACGCGCCGACGGCCGAGCAGACCGATTGGGCGCATCGGGTGCTCGCGGCCGCACGGGATCAACGCGGCGTCTTCCAGTTCGAAGGCCTCATGGTCGATATGCCGGTGTTGCGGCGGGCTGAGCGGATCGCGGCGCTGGCGCCTCGCGGCTGAGCTACAGCTTGCGCAGCAGCGCCACCGCCCGCACCTGCTCGTCGACCTTCAGCAGGATGTGCACATCCGGGACCGCGGCCGTGCCGCCGCGCAGCCACTCGATGGTCACCTCTTCGCCGTATCGGATGGGCCTGCGATATTCGACGACCGCACGGTAGGGCGGCAGGCACACGTCGGGCACCAGGGCCATCACCTCATGGACGGCGTGCCAGTAGGCAGTGTTTGTGACGTGCTCGAACAGGTCGATATCGGTGCGGCGCAGGGCGAACGGCCTCGTCTGACCCGCCGCCGTCGGATTCTCCAACCACGGCCGCCACTTCAGGCGATGTTCGGTCGTGGTGGTCGAGAAGCGTTCGATCAACGAGTCCGTGGCCCGCTGTGGCGTGAGGGTCTTGGCGTTGATCGCGATCCAGAATCCCTCGGTCTCGATGCGGCCACCGTCACTGCCGACGAGGTCGACGCGCATCGTGCACCAGCGTGTCGACAACGCCGAACACCACCGGCTGAAGGCCACCTCATTGGGAAACTCGATGGGGGAGATGACATCGATGACGGTGCGCTGCACGAGCCAGTGCGGATGTGCCTCGGCTTCTCCGGCGTCGACGAGGTTCTCGGCGCCGACTTCCTGGATGTAGCGGGCCACTCCGTCGAGTCGCAGGGTCAGATCGCTGCCGATGTCACCGGTCGCCACCCGCCACGCCGTGCGGTACACGTAGCCGGTGTCCGGCAGTCGAGCCAGCCGACGGTCGACGGGGTCCGCGGCCATCGGCTACTTCCGTTTGGCGGCGGCGAGGCGACGGGCGAACTCCGGTGACTCGATGGATTGCGCTTGCGGTCCGAGTTCGGTGTCCACCGCGATGTGATGTTGGTCTATGTCGATCGCACCCGGGTTGGCCGTCGCTCGCATCGATGCCTTCGTCGCCAGGACGACTTCGCGTGGAGCCGCGGCCGGCCCGGCGGCGAGTTCGCGTGCCGCTGCCACCGGATCGTCGGCGACCTGGAGCGCAAGGCCGTGACGGACAGCGGTTTCGGCGTCGAACCGCATGCCGAACAGCAGTGACGCGCGTGCCACCTGCGGCCCGACCGCCCGCTGCAACATCCACGTGGCGCCGCCCCCGGGGTGGATGCCCAGCTTCTGGAATCGCGGGTCGAACAGCGCTCCCGGGCCGGCGATCCGCACATCGGCCGCCAGCGCCAGATTCAATCCGGCCCCCACCGCGGCGCCGTTCACGGCGGCGATCGTCGGGAGCGTGCAGTGTGCCACCGCGAGGAATCCGTCATACATGCGGCGCAGCCCCTCCTCAGTCGCCTCGCCGAGCGCCGTCAGATCCGCGCCCGCGCAGAACGCCTTTCCGGCGCCGGTGACAATCAACGCGTGTACGTCGGAATCAGCTTCTGCGGCATCGACTGCCGAACGCAGCGCAGCGGACATCTCAAAGGTGACCGCATTGCGACGGTCGGGATCGTTGACGGTGATCAGGGCGACGTGGTCGTCCACCTGCACCAGAACCGAATCGGACACGCAGCCCAGCCTAGTCAGGGTCACCCTCGTCGCCGTCGGCGTCCCGCAGGTAGCGCTGGGGGTGAAAGTAGTGGTTGACCCGGGTTTGGCCGGTGTCGAGGTGGGGTGGTGGGAGCCATTCGGTTCTGCCGTGGTGGTGTCGGGTGGTCCAGTCGGTGGCGTTGATGAGCAGTGAACTACCCCAGGTTTTCTTCCTATGGTTGTGTGAGGGCCGGGACGGGCTGGCTCACATGGGGTGAGGTGCCGGTCAGGGCGGCCTCGTGTTCGTCTGGGGTCGTGTAGTCGAGATTCTCGTGCAGGCGTTCTTGGTTGTACCAGGCGACCCACTCGGCAGTTGCCAACTCGACGTCGGCGATGCTTCGCCACGGTCGGTTGGGGTGGATGAGCTCGGTTTTGTAGCTGGCGTTGACCGACTCGGCGAGGGCGTTGTCATAGCTGTCGCCGCGCGAGCCGACCGACGGGGCGATCCCGAGTTCGGCGAGCCGGTCGGTATAGGTCAGCGATAGGTACTGCGATCCGCGGTCGGAATGATGGACCAACTCGGATAGATCGCAGTTCGATTGCCACACAGCATGATTGAATGCTTGCAATGGGAGGTCTTGGGTGCGCATCGTCGCCGATACGGCCCATCCCTTGATCGCTTTGGTGCAGGCGTCGGTGACGAAGGCGGTGTAGCAATAGCCCTGCCAGGTCCGCACGTAGGTGATGTCGGCGACCCACAGCCGGTTCGGTGCGGCGGTGCCGAAGCGGCGGTTGACCAGGTCGGCGGGCCGCGGGGCAGCCGGATCGCTGACTGTGGTGAACACCGGTTTGCCGCGTTGGACACCGCGCAGGCCGGCCTTGCGCATCAACCTGCGCGTCTGCTCGCGTCCGAGGACCCAGCCGCGGCGTTTCATCGCCTGGTGCATCTTCTTGACGCCGTAGACCGAGTAGTTCTGACGGTGCACGGTGCGCAGGTCATCGATGAGCTGCTCGTCGCGCAGTTCCCGGTCTGACGGCGCCCGGGTGATCGCTGACCGGTACCCCCGTGAGGTCATGAACCCTGGGATAGCTGCCCGCAGAACCCGGCAGATGAGCTCGACCCCGAATTGATCCCGATGAGCATCGATGAAGGCGATCATTTCGTCCCGGGGCGGTCGAGCTCCGCTGCGAAAAACGCTGACGCGGACTTCAAGATCTCGTTGGCTCTGCGCAATTCGGATACCTCGCGCTTGAGCCGGCGGATCTCCTCATGCTCTGCGGTCGAGGTGCCAGGGCGCTCACCGGCATCGATCTGCGCCTTGCGCCGCCACCGCCGCACCGACTCCTCGGCCACCCCGAGTTTGCTCGCAACAGACCTAATCGCCTCGAACTCCGACACTTGCGAGTCCTCCAACGAGGCGTCCAACATGCGCATCGCACGCGCCCGGAACTCGGGCGGATACTGACGGGGCATAACTTCCAATCCTCCTATAAAGATCGGAAGGAAACCTGGGGTAGTTCAAGGTGGGCGAGTAGTTGGGTGGCCGCGGTGCGGAGTTGTTCGGGGTTGAGCCCCGCCGCGACGGTGGCCAGTGTGTCGTCGACGAGGTCGCGGGTGGCGGTGTCGACCCAGGGCGGTAGGTCCCTGATGGCTTTGCGGATTTCGGCGATGTGGCGTGCCCCGATGTCACCGCGGGCCAGGGCTTCGGCGGTGGCGGGCAGCGCCGGTGGGAGGGGTTGGCCGGTGAATGACCGCCGGGGGCCGAGTTGCTCGGCGTCCTTCAAGCGGCGGCCGGCGTCTGTGGGGTCGATGTGCAGTCGGGTGGCGATCACGGTGCGCAGCGAGCGTTCCCCGAACACCAGGGGGTCGGCGTCGGTGGCGAAGGCTGCCAGCACGGTGTGGCTCAGGGCGAGATCCTGACGCTGGGCGCGTTCGACATGTTCGACCAGGGCGAGTTTCTCGGTGGTGGTCAGGGTGTCGAAGGCGAAGGCGGCCAGTTCGGCGCGGGCGGCGTCCCACCGCCTCAGTGCCGACTGCAGATCCGCCCTGTCCATACTTCGAACACTAGTACGAACCACCGACAAAGTAGGATCACCAAAGCTGCCTGTGGACAACTACTTTCGAACGCACGTGGGAGTCACGGTCGCTGCCAGCGCAACAGAAAGCGGTAGTACAGCGCGCGGCGCACCGAGGCGCCGGGCAGGACGTCGCGTGCAATGCAGCGGATCGCTGCCAGGTCCTCCCGGGGAGTCGTCGTCACCACACCGACGTCACGACTCTCGTGGTGCCACCACGAACCGATGCGCACCAAGGGTAAACAGGCGGCTGCCCACGCGAAGTCGGTGGCCGAGTGGTTCGCCGACAGTCCGACGACGGCGATTTCGCCGCCGGGGCGGAGCATCTCGCGCGCACGTGTGAGTGCGGGCCGCAACGGCATATGGTGCAGGCTGGCAACGAACGTGATGAGGTCGAAGCGTGCGCCGTCCGTATCCAGGGACGCGAAGTCACACTCGGTCACTCGTACTGTTGCATTGGCAGCCAGTCGATCTCGGGCCCGCTGTGCGGCAGTCGGGTCGGGTTCCAGTGCGGTGACCGTCCGCGACACCGTCGACAGCCGTGCGGCGAGCAGTCCGTCACCGCAACCCACGTCGAGTACATCGCCGTGCTGCCGGGACGCGATACCGATCAGCCAGGGGTGATAGGCCGTGTTGTGGTTCCAGTAGGCATCGTCGTCACGCACGGGAGTACTTGAGGAACAAGACATCGTCGTGGGTCAGTGCATGGTCGAGCTTCATGTCGATCGGCGCCGCCAGCGCGCCCGCCCCGAGCCCGACGTCCTGGATGCCGGCGAGCCGGGGCGCGACCGTCACGCAGATCTCGTCCACCAGGTCGGAGCCGGTGAGCGCATCGAGCAGGGTGGGGCCGCCCTCGCACAGGATGCGGTGCTTGCCGCGGCCGCGGAACTGGCGGATGACGTCGAAGAGATCGACGGTGTCCTCGCCGGCGATCATCACGTCACGCCGTTCGTCGTCGGAGAGCAGTTGCGCGCGCGCCGCGCGCGCACTCGTGACCAGGATGGGGCGCTGGGACGGGTCGGCGAACAGGGTCTCCGGCAGCTTCCCGGACTGGCTCACCACTGCGATCGGCGGGACCACCCGGTTCATCGGCAGAGCACTCAGCCGGACGGGACCGTACCCTCGGCGCGGGCCGTCCCCGCGCCGACCAGGACCACGTCGGCGAAGCCGCGGAGTTCGCGGACCAGCGCCTGGTCCACCGCATCCGACAGTGATGCGGCGCGGCCGGCGAAGGCCGCGGCGCCGTCGGCGCTGAAGATCATGTTGGCGCGCAGCCCCTTCGGCGCGTTCGCGTAGAACGGCATCAGTTCGTCGAGGCCGCCGACAGCGGCGAGGTGTGGTCCCCTCGATTCGGGCATCTGAGCAGTATTACCGAACCCCCGGCGATCCCGTCACGTCGGCTCTCCGCATTTCGCTCTCGCAATCAAGGTCAAGGGAGCACCATCAGCAGAAGGGGAGGCTGATGCACACAATCTGGCAGTCGTGGGGAGTGGCCGCTGCGGTGCCCCTCGGGGTTGTCACGCTGGCGTTCTCACCGGTCGATGCGGTGGCGCTGGCGGCCGTGTCGGTGTCAGGTGTGCCGGTGCCCATGGTGGCCCAGGGACTTTACCTGCGCGGCACCAAGATCGGGTCTTACACCGATGACGACACCGCGTTCGTCCAGTTCGCGAACACCGTGCTGGCCAATACCTTCGGCGGCACCGTGCTCACCGTGGACGAGGGCGACGATCCCTATAGCGGTGACGAAGTCGAATACGCGGGCGACTTCTGGCCGTTTTCCTACGGTGGACTGGGCGATATCACCTACGGAGCGTCGGTGGCTCAAGGCGTGCAACGCCTGGGCGAGCGCATCCGGCGAGAACGCAACGAAGAGGCGGCGAACGGCACCGCGCCGAACGACGACACCATCGTGGTGTACGGGTACTCGCAGAGTGCGGTCATCGTCGGTCAGTACAAGGCCAGCCGCCAGGATCCTGGGATCGCCTACGTGTTGCAGTCGAATCCGGCGCGGCCCAACGGCGGGATCCTCTCGCGTTTCCAGGGTTTCACCATTCCGATTCTCGACATCCCGCTGTCCGGCCCGACGCCGACCACCAGTCTGGGTTGGAATGGCGAAGACGTCACCACCTACGACGTGAGCCGACAGTACGACGGCTGGTCGGACTTCCCGCGGTACCCGCAGAATCTGCTGGCCGACCTGAACGCCCTCGCGGGGATGTTGTATCTGCACGGCAGTTACGAGTACGAGGTTCCCGAGACGGCGTTCGCCGAGGATGCGGTCGACACCGACGTCCGGCGCTACGGCGACACCGAGTACCACACCATCGGAACGGACCTTCTCCCGATGTTGCGGCCGCTGGAGCAGATCGGGATACCCCGGCCGCTGCTGCTGGCCCTGGACGCCCCGCTGCGGGTGATCGTCGAGAAGGGCTACGACCGTGCCAGGTCGCCGGGGGAGATGGCGTCGGCGGCTCTGCGCATGCCGGACCCGCTCGGCGGCCTCGCCGACGTCTTGCGTGCGGTGCCCGTCGGCATCGACGACGGTCTGCAGGCCTCCGGTCTGGGCCGGCCGCTGCGGACGAAGGCTGCCGGCATGTACGGGGTGGGCGGACCGATCAAACCCGCCCCGGTCGACGTCGGCCCCGCACCGTCGGAGCAGCGATCGGAGCAGCCCGGGCCGACGTTCCGGCCGGATCCCGTCGCGCGACGCGACGGGCGTCGCGAAAGGTCGACCGACGTGGCCGCGGCCGCCGACCGTCACACCGGGCCGACACGGTCTGGGCGCGACGCCGAGTCAGGAGTCGAATCAGCGCGCACGACGATGACACAGCACGAAGCGCCCCCGGCAGGAATCGAACCTGCGACCTAGGGATTAGAAGGCCCTTGCTCTATCCAACTGAGCTACGGAGGCAGCGACGGTGAGTGTATCTCGCCTCGCGCCGCGCGCCCGCGGACTAGCGTGTGTGCAGCAGTCACGGGTGACGAGGAGGATGCGAAGGTGGCGACGAGCGACGTGCCGGAATCGGACGCGGCGGGGCTTGCGGAGGAGCTCAGTCCCTTCGACCAGATCCTGCATCGCGGCGAGGCCAACCCGCGCACCCGCTCCGGCATCCTGACCATCGAGATCCTCGACACCGCGCCCGACTGGGACCGGTTCCGCAACCGCTTCGAGTACGCGTCGCGCAAAGTCCTGCGGTTGCGCCAGAAAGTCGTGATGCCGACGCTGCCGACGGTCGCGCCGCGCTGGGTGGTCGACCCCGACTTCAACCTGGACTTCCACGTCCGGCGGCTGCGCATCCCCGAACCGGGTTCCATGCGCCAGCTGATCGACCTGGCCGAGATCGCGCTGCAGTCGCCGCTCGACATCAGCCGTCCGCTCTGGACGGCGACGCTGGTCGAGGGCCTCGAAGGTGGACGCGCCGCCACCATGTTGCACTTCAGCCACGCGGTCACCGACGGTGTCGGTGGCGTCGAGATGTTCGCCAGCGTCTACGACCTGGAGCGGGACCCGCCGGATCAACCGATACCGCCGCTGCCGATACCGCAGGATCTCTCACCCAACGATCTGATGCGCCAGGGCATCAACCGGTTGCCTTTCACGCTGTTCGGCGCGGCTCGCGGCGCCGTCGGCGGAGCGATCCATGCGGCCGGCCGGGTGGTGCGCGACCCGCGTTCCAGCGTGGGTGGTGTGGTCGACTACGCACGCTCCAGCGCTCGGGTGATGGGTTCGGTCGGCGATCCGTCGCCACTGTTGCGTAGACGCAGCCTGTCCACTCGCAGCGAGGCCATCGACATGGCGCTCGCCGACCTGCACAAGGCCGCCAAGGCGGCCGGCGGGTCCATCAACGACGCCTACCTGGCCGGGCTCTGCGGGGCGCTGCGCCGCTATCACGAGGCGCTCGGAGTCCCGGTGGCCAGGCTGCCGATGGCGGTACCGGTCAGCCTCCGGTCGGACGCCGACCCGGCCGGCGGCAACCGCTTCGTGGGGATCAACCTCGCCGCACCGGTCGGCGTGGCCGACCCCGCGCAACGCATCGTGAAGGTCCGGGCGCAGATGACCCGCAAGCGTGAGGAGCGCGCACTCGACATGATCGGCGCCGTCGCCCCGATCGCCAGCCTGCTGCCCGACCAGATCCTCGAAGCGATGGCGGGATCGGTCGTCAATTCCGACGTGCAGGCGAGCAACGTGCCGGTCTACGCGGGCGACACCTACATCGCCGGCGCGAAGGTGCTGCGCCAGTACGGAATCGGGCCGCTGCCCGGGGTGGCGATGATGGTCGTCCTGGTGTCCCGGTCGGGCTACTGCACCGTCACCGCGCGCTACGACCGCGCGTCGATCACCGACACCGACCTGTTCGCCGAATGCCTGCTCGACGGTTTCGACGAGGTGCTGGCGCTGGCCGGGCCGGGCCGGGCGTCGCCGGCCGCGATCGCCGACCGACCTACTTCATCGTCGAATGGGAGTGCGCCGCAATGAGTTCGGACGACGACCAGCTGTCTGATCCGCGGACGATGCGGTTGCCCGGATCGGTCGCCGAGATCATGGCCGCACCGGAGGGACCCGAGGTCGGCGCGTTCTTCGATCTCGACGGCACCCTGGTGGCCGGCTTCACCGGTGTGATCATGACCCAGGACCGGCTTCGCCGTCGCCAGATGAGCGTCGGAGAGTTCATCGGCATGGTGCAGGCCGGGCTCAACCATCAGCTGGGCCGGTCGGAGTTCGAGGACCTCATCGGTAAGGGCGCGCGGATGCTGCGCGGCAGTTCGATGACCGATCTCGACGAGCTGGCCGAACGACTGTTCATGCAGCATGTTCGTAATCGGGTCTATCCCGAGATGCGCGAGCTGGTGCGGGCGCACATGGCCCGCGGCCACACCGTGGTGCTCAGCTCGTCGGCCCTGACCGTGCAGGTCGAGCCGGTCGCGCGGTTCCTCGGCATCGAGAACGTGCTGAGCAACAAGTTCGAGACCGATGAGGACGGACTGATCACCGGGGAGGTGCTGCGGCCCATCCTGTGGGGTCCGGGTAAGGCCAACGCCGTACAGGCGTTCGCCGCGCGCAACGGCGTGGACCTGGCCAAGAGCTACTTCTACGCCGACGGCGACGAGGACGTCGCGTTGATGTACCTGGTCGGCAACCCGCGTCCGACCAACCCGGCCGGCAAGCTGGCGGCGGTCGCCGCCAAACGCGGCTGGCCCGTGCTGCGGTTCACCAGTCGCAGTGGCAGCAGCCCGATCTCGCAGCTGCGCACCGTCGCCGGTGTCGCGTCGTTGATGCCCGTTGCCGCCGGCGCACTCGGCGTCGGACTGCTGACCCGCAATCGCCGCACCGGGGTCAATTTCTTCACGTCCAACTGGAGCAGGCTGCTGCTGGCGACCGCGGGGATCAACCTCAACGTCGTGGGGCGGGAGAATCTCACCGCGCAGCGGCCGGCGGTGTTCATCTTCAACCACCGCAACCAGGCCGATCCGCTGATCGCGGGTCGGCTGGTGGAGACCGACTTCACCTCGGTGGGTAAGAAGGAGCTGGAGAAGGATCCGCTGATGGGCCCCATCGGCAAGGTCATGGACGCCGCGTTCATCGACCGCGACGATCCGCAGTCCGCGATCGAGAGCCTGCACAAGGTCGAAGAACTTGCCCGCAAGGGTATCTCGATTCTGATCGCGCCCGAGGGCACCCGGCTGGACACGTTCGAGGTGGGCCCCTTCAAGAAGGGGCCGTTCCGCATTGCGATGGCCGCGGGCGTCCCCATCGTGCCGATTGTGATCCGTAATGCCGAGGTCGTCGCCGCCCGCGATTCCAGCACGTTCAACCCCGGCACAGTCGACGTCGCGGTGTACCCGCCGATCCCGACCGACGACTGGACTCTCGACGAACTGCCCGAGCGCATCGAAGAGATTCGCAAGATCTACCTCGACACCCTCAAGGCCTGGCCGCACGGCAAGCTGCCGGAACCCGCGCTGTACAAGCGCACCCCCGCGAAGACGAAGAAGAAGAAGGCACCCGCGAAGAGAGCCTCGCAGCAGGCCACGACCGACAAGCCCGGCGCGAAAGGCCGCCCGTGAGAATGCCCGACGATTACTACGCGAGCTTCAGCACCACCGACGACACGCTGGTGCTGGCCGCGGCCTCGTCGCCGGCCGAGGTGAAGCTGCTCGACGAATGGCTGGAGGCGCAGCGGCGCGACCGCCCCGACGTCAAGGTCGAGGTGCTGCAGTTGCCGGTCGACGACAACCCGTCGCCCGCCGTATTGGCCGCCCTGGTCGAGGAACTCGAGTCCGACGAGGACCGCACCGTCGTGCCGGTCCGGGTGTTCTGGGTACCGGCGGGACTGCCCACGCGGTCGAAGGTGGTGGCACTGATCTCCGGGCGTGACACCTATCGGCCCCCCGAGATCCTGCAGAGACGCATCCTCAAGCGCGATCGGTCCCGGGCCCGCGTCATCGCCGGCGAACCGGCGAAGGTCTCCGAGCTGCGCCAACAATGGAGCGAACACACCGTCGCCGAGAACCCTCGTGAGTTCGCGCGATTCGTGGTGCGGCGGGCCATCCTGGCGATCGAACGCGTCGAATACCGGCTGCTGGGTCCGGAATACAAGTCGCCGCGCTTGGTGAAGCCGGAGATCCTGGCATCCAGTCGATTCCGGGCCGGGCTGGAGAGCATTCCCGGCGCCACCGTCGAGGAAGCGGGCAAGATGCTCGACGAACTCGCCACCGGGTGGAGCCGGGTCTCGGTGGATCTGATTCCCAACCTCAGCCGGTTGATCACCCGACGCGGATTCGATCCCAACTTCGACTACGACCAGCCCGAAATCGCCCGGCTACGCCACGATCTGGAGACCCACCCCGCGGTGCTGCTGTTCTCCCATCGGTCCTACCTCGACGGTGCGGTGGTCCCCGCGGCGATGCAGGAGAACCGCCTGCCGCCGGTGCACATGTTCGCCGGCATCAACCTCTCCTTCGGCTTCATGGGTCCGCTGCTGCGTCGCTCGGGAGTCATCTTCATCCGGCGCAATGTGGCCGGCGACCCGGTGTACAAGTACGTCCTCAAGGAATTCGTCGGATACGTCGTCGAGAAGCGCTTCAACCTCAGCTGGTCGATCGAGGGCACCCGATCGCGGACCGGGAAGATGTTGCCGCCCAAGCTCGGTCTGCTGGCCTACGTCGCCGACGCCTATCTGGCCGGGCGCAGCGACGACATCCTGCTCCAACCGGTGTCGATCAGTTTCGACCAGTTGCACGAGATCGCCGAGTACGCCGCCTACGCGCGGGGCGGGGAGAAGACCCCCGAGGGTGTGAGCTGGCTGTACAACTACATCAAGGCGCAGGGGGAGCGCAGCTACGGCAAGATCTACGTGCGATTCCCCGAAGCGGTGTCGATGCGTCAGTACCTGGGAGAGCCGGGCGGCCCGACCGCCACCGACGAGGCCGCCAAGCGGCTGGCCATGCAGAAGATGGCGTTCGAGGTGGCCTGGCGCATCCTCCAGGTCACCCCGCTCAATGCGACCGCGCTGGTGTCGGCCTTGCTGCTCGCCACGCGGGGCGTGGCGCTCACCCTCGAGCAGCTGCACCACACGCTGCAGGACTCGCTGGACTACCTGACGCGCAGAGATCTGCCCCTGACCAACAGTGCGCTGCGGCTGCGGTCGCTCGAAGGGGTCCAGTCGGCGGTCGACGCACTGTCCGGCGGGCATCCGATCACGCGGGTGGACAGCGGCAGGGAACCGGTGTGGTACATCGCCGCCGAGGACGAACACCAGGCCGCGTTCTACCGCAACACGCTGATCCATGCGTTCCTCGAGACGTCCATCGTCGAACTCGCCCTGGCCCACGCGGCACGGGCCGACGGCGACCGGCTCGACGCGTTTTGGTCGCAGGCCGCGCGGCTGCGCGATCTGCTGAAGTTCGACTTCTACTTCGCCGACTCCGCGGCCTTCCGGGAACACCTGGCCGAGGAGATGTCCTGGCATGAGGACTGGGAGTCCCAGGTCGCTGCCGGGGGCGAGCAGATCGATCAGCTGCTGCGGGCCAAGCGCCCGCTGATCGCCGGGGCCATGCTGCGGCCGTACTTCGAGGCCTACGAACTCGTCGCCGACGCACTGTGTGACGCCCCGGCGGAGATCGGCGAGAAGGAGCTGACCGACCGGGCGATGGGCATCGGTCGCCAATACGTGGCACAGGACCGGCTCCGCAGTGTGGAGTCGGTGTCGGCTCTGCTGTTCGCCACCGCACGCCAGGTGGCCGCCGACCAGGGCCTGCTCACCGAGTCCGCCGGACTGGGGGCGCGGCGGTCGGCGTTCCTCACCGAATTGCGCGACATCTTGGCCGACATGGACAAGGTCGACCGGTATTCGCGCAGTCAGTTCTTCGAACGCGAGGCGAGGCGGCACGGCGCATCAGCCTCGTGAGCCGCCCGGCGGTGTGGCGCCGAACACGCCATACGCTGGACTCATGAGCACGGTCGTCGACAAGGCGCGCAGCAGCCGTCACACCGCACCGGTGGCACCGCTGCTGTTCGGCATCGCCGTGCTGGCCGGCGTCACCGCGGCCGCCATCGGGGCGCTGTCGCTGGCCGAGGCCTTGACCGCCACCGGTCTGCCCGATCCCGGACCGGTCACCACGTACGGCCTGCCGTTCGTGCGTGCCGCGGGCGAGATCGCGGCCGTCGTGGCTGTCGGCGGGTTTTTGTGCGCGGCGTTCCTGGTGCCCCCGCAGGCCAACGGGGTGCTCGACGCGTCGGGCTACCGGGCCTTGCGGTTGGGCACCGGCGCGTCGGCGGTGTGGACGGTGTGTGCCGCGCTGCTCGTGCCGCTGACGGTCTCCGACGTGTCCGGCCAGCCGCTCCGCGACCATCTCAACCCGCTGGACATCTGGTCGGTGGCGAGTCTGGTCGACATCGCGGGAGCGTGGCGGTGGACCGCCCTGCTCGCCGCGGTGGTGACGCTGGCCGCCCTGCCGGTGCTGCGCTGGTCCTGGACGCCGCTGCTGCTGGCCGGGTCATTGCTGACGCTCATGCCGCTCGCGCTGACCGGTCACTCGTCCTCGGGCGGCGCCCACGATCTGGCCACCAACAGCCTGATCATCCATCTGGTGGCGGGCGCACTGTGGGCGGGCGGGCTGCTGGCGCTGCTCGCGCACGCGCTGCGCCGGGGTGACCACGCGGCCCTCGCCGCGCGCCGATTCTCGGCCCTGGCGCTGTGGTGCTTCGTGGCGATGGCGTTCAGCGGGGTGATCAACGCGCTGGTGCGGATGACCCCCGCGGATCTGTTCCAGACCGACTACGGCCGGCTGGTGGCGGGCAAGGCCGTGGCGTTGACGGCGCTCGGCATCCTGGGTTGGCAGCAGCGGCGCCGCGGGGTGGCCGCGCTGCAGACCGATCCGGACGCGCGGGGGGCGCTCCTGCGGCTGGCGCTGGTGGAGGCGGTGCTCTTCGGCGTGACGTTCGGAATCGCCGTCGGCCTCGGCCGCACCCCGCCGCCACCGCCGGTCAGCGAACCCACTCCGGTCGAGGTGGCCATCGGGTACGGCCTGGACGGTCCGCTCACCGTGGAGCGGGCGCTGTTCGACTGGCGGTTCGACCTGATTCTGGGCACCGCGGCCGTCGTGCTGGCGGCCGGTTATCTGGTGGGCGTGCGGCGGTTGCGGCGCCGGGGCGACGCCTGGCCGCCCGGGCGGACCCTGGCCTGGCTGCTGGGCTGCGCGACGCTGCTGATCACCACGTCATCGGGGATCGGCAGATACATGCCCGCGATGTTCAGCGTGCACATGGTGGCGCACATGCTGCTGTCGATGCTCGTGCCGGTCCTGCTGGTACTCGGCGCCCCGATGACCCTGGCGCTGCGGGCGCTGCCGACCGCCGGACGCGGGGCGCCGCCGGGGCCGCGGGAGTGGTTGCTGGCCGCCCTGCATTCCCGGGTGTCGAAGGTGCTGACCAACCCCTTCGTGGCGCTCGTGCTGTTCGTGGCCGGTTTCTACGGGCTGTACTTCGGCGGCATCTTCGACGCGGCGGTCGACGACCATGCCGCCCACGTGCTGATGAATGTCCATTTCCTGCTCAGCGGCTATCTCTTCTACTGGGTCGTGATCGGTGTCGACCCCACCCCGCGGCCGTTGCCGCAGCTGGGCAAGCTCGGGATCGTGTTCGCATCGCTGCCGTTGCACGCCTTCTTCGGAGTCGTGCTGATGGGAACCAAGACGGTGCTCGGCGAGACCTTCTACCGGTCTCTGCAGCTGCCCTGGCACGGCGATCTGCTGGCCGACCAGAAACTCGGCGGGGGCATCGCCTGGGCGGCCGGCGAGGTGCCGCTGGTGCTGGTGATGCTCTCCCTGCTGATCCAGTGGCGGCGCAGCGATCAGCGCACCGCCAAACGGCTCGACCGGGCGGCCGACCGCGACGACGACGCCGATCTGACCGCCTACAACGCGATGCTGGCCGAACTGGCCCGCCGAGAAGGCCGCTGAGCCGGGCCATCCCCAGCGCCTCGTTCATCCACAGGGCCGCCGTCCGGAGGCCTCGGCGACCCGGTTCGGTCGGTGCCGGCGCGCTGAATGTGTCTCAGCGGCGACCGTGCCGCACGGAGGAGAAGAGCGAGGCACAGCAATGTTCGAGACACCGTTTCACGTCGTCGGAACCATCGTCACCGACCCGGTGCACCGCCGGGTGGGGGAGCAGGAGATGGTGCGGTTCCGGGTGGCGAGCAATTCGCGGCGCCGCACCGCCGACGGAACATGGGAGGCGGGCAATTCGTTGTTCGTCACGGTGAGCTGCTGGGGGCGGGTGGTCGCCGGCACCAGTGCCGCGCTCGTCAAGGGCGATCCGGTCATCGTCGTCGGGCACATCCACACCAGTGAGTACGACGACCGGGACGGCAACCGGCGGTCCTCGGTAGAGGTCCGCGCCACCGCGGTCGGACCCGACCTGGCCCGCTGCGGGGCCCGTCTGGATCGGCGTCAGCAGTCCGAGCCGTCGACGGTCGATACCGACGGATCGGCGGACGCCGCAGCCACCGAGATTCGCACCGAACACGCGGACCAGATCGACGAGGGCCTGCCACTGACGGCTTAGCGCCGGACGGCCACGCCTAGGATGGTCCGCGAGCTAGACCACTGGACGTCCTCTTTCGAAAGGCAACACCACGGCATGGCCGAATTCATCTACACGATGCGCAAGGTCCGCAAGGCGCACGGCGACAAGGTCATCCTCGACGACGTCAATCTGAACTTCCTCCCGGGCGCGAAGATCGGCGTGGTCGGCCCCAACGGGGCCGGTAAGTCGAGCGTCTTGCGGATCATGGCGGGTCTCGACCAGCCCAACAACGGAGACGCGTTCCTGGCGCCCGGGGCGACGGTCGGCATCCTCATGCAGGAACCGGTCCTCGACGAGAACAAGACCGTCCGCGAGAACGTCGAGGACGGGGTCCCGATCAAAGCCAAGCTCAATCGGTACAACGAGGTCGCCGAACTGATGGCCACCGACTACTCCGACGAGCTGATGGAGGAGATGGGGGCGCTGCAGGAGGAGCTCGACGCCGCCGACGCGTGGGACATCGACTCCCAGCTCGAACAGGCGATGGACGCGCTGCGGTGCCCGCCGCCCGACGAGCCGGTCACCCACCTGTCCGGCGGTGAGAAGCGCCGCGTCGCGCTGTGCAAGCTGCTGCTGAGCAAGCCCGACCTGCTGTTGCTCGACGAGCCCACCAACCACCTCGACGCGGAGAGTGTGCTGTGGCTCGAGCAGCACCTGGCCTCCTACCCGGGTGCCATTCTCGCCGTCACCCACGACCGGTACTTCCTCGACAACGTCGCGGAGTGGATCCTCGAGCTCGACCGTGGCCGCGCCTATCCCTACGAGGGCAACTACTCCACCTATCTGGAGAAGAAGGCCGAACGCCTGGAGGTCCAGGGCAAGAAGGACCAGAAGCTGCAGCGGCGGCTCAAGGAAGAGCTCGCGTGGGTGCGCTCGGGGGCCAAGGCGCGGCAGGCCAAGAACAAGGCCCGGCTGGACCGCTACGAGGAGATGGCCGCCGAAGCCGAGAAGTCGCGCAAGCTCGACTTCGAGGAGATCCAGATCCCGACGCCGCCCCGCCTGGGCAGCGTGGTCGTCGAGGTCGAACACCTGGACAAGGGCTTCAACGGCCGCACGCTGATCAAGGATCTGTCCTTCACGCTGCCGCGCAACGGCATCGTCGGGGTGATCGGCCCGAACGGCGTGGGCAAGACCACGCTGTTCAAGACCATCGTCGGTCTCGAGCAACCCGACAGCGGCACGGTCAAGGTCGGCGAAACGGTCAAGCTCAGCTACGTCGACCAGAACCGGGCCGGCATCGACCCCAAGAAGAACGTGTGGCAGGTCGTCTCGGACGGACTGGACTACATCGAGGTCGGCCAGAACGAGATCCCGTCGCGGGCCTACGTGTCGGCGTTCGGCTTCAAGGGGCCCGATCAGCAGAAGCCGGCGGGAGTGCTCTCCGGCGGCGAGCGCAACCGGCTGAACCTCGCGCTCACGCTCAAGGAGGGCGGGAACCTGATCCTGCTCGACGAGCCGACCAACGATCTGGACGTGGAGACGCTGTCCTCGCTGGAGAACGCCCTGGAACAGTTCCCGGGCTGCGCCGTCGTGATCTCCCACGACCGCTGGTTCCTCGACCGCACCTGCACCCACATCCTGGCGTGGGAGGGTGACGACGACAACGAGGCCAAATGGTTCTGGTTCGAGGGCAACTTCGGCGCCTATGAGGAGAACAAAGTGCAACGACTCGGTGTCGAAGCCGCCCGTCCGCACAGGGTCACACATCGCCGGCTGACGCGGGACTAAGGTCGCTCCTGCGCGTCCAACGACGGACGCCGGCGGGGTGAGTCAGGAGTGGTCCGCATGACGGCTGGTAGCGCCGACACCGACGAGTTGGCCCGTGCCTATCGCGCGACCTACCGCGGACCACACGCGGACGCATCGGACGTCGGCGCCGTCACCGCATCGACGCAATGGTCCAGCCCGCGCGGCGGTGCCGGCTCATCCGATGCCGGCATCTCCGACGACGTGGTCAGTGCGCACCGCCGGCTGGCCCAGCACAGACAGGCCGGCGAGACGCTCGTCGCCAGCTACGGCGACGACGACCCGGACGGCTTCGGACCCGCCCTGCAGATCGTCACCGATCAGGGGCCGATGCTCCTGGACTCGATCACCGTGTTGCTGCATCGCCGCGGCGTCACCTATCGGGCGATCATGAATCCGGTGTTCCGGGTGCGCCGTGACGCGGCCGGGGAACTGCAGGACGTCCACCCCGCCCGCCACGGCGACGGCGACGGGCTCGACGAGGCGTGGATCCACATCGAGCTGTCGCGTTCCGCCGACCGGGACGCCGTCGACGACGTCCGGCGACTGCTGCCGGCGATCCTGGCCGATGTCCGCGACATCGCCCGCGACCGCGAAGCGATGGGTGCGGCGCTGACGTCGCTGGCCGATGCCCTGGACACCGACGACGGTCGGTTCCGGGCGCCGGATCGCGCGGATGTCGCTGCGCTGCTGCGCTGGCTGGCCGACGGGCACTTCGTCCTGCTGGGCTGCCAGCGCTGCCCCGTCGATGACGGCGAGTCCTCGGTGCAGCGGGACAGCCGTCTGGGCGCCCTGCGCCGTCGCGAGGACGTGCTGCCGCCGCTGACCCGTGAGGGCGAACTGCTGACCCTGGCACAGGCGACGATTCCGAGCTATCTGCGCTACGGCACCTACCCCTACATCGTCGTCATCCGCGAGCAGTCCGGCGACGGAACCGTCGTCGAACACCGCTTCGTCGGGTTGTTCACCGTCGCGGCCATGAACGCCAACGTGCTCGACATCCCGTTGATCTGCGGACGGGTGGACGCCGCGCTGCGGATGGCGCAGGAAGATCCGAGCCACCCCGAACAGCTGCTGCTCGACATCATCCAGACGGTTCCGCGGCCGGAGTTGTTCGCGCTGACCGCCGAGGATCTGCTCGAAATGGCCATGGCGGTGGTCGACCTCGGTTCACGCCGCCGCGCCCTGCTCTTCCTGCGGGCGGACAGCCTCGCGCATTTCGTGTCCTGTCTGGTGTATCTGCCACGCGACCGCTACACGACCGCGGTCCGGCTGCAGATGCAGGACATCCTGGTCGCCGAACTCGGCGGCGAGAGCATCGACTATTCCGCGCGGGTCAGCGAATCGCCCTGGGCGGTCGTTCATTTCACGGTTCGCCTGCCGGGCGGCACCCGGCCCGGCGACGTCGACGTCTCGCCGGGCAATCAGGACCGGATCCAGCGGCTGCTCACCGAGGCGGCCCGCACCTGGGGGGACCGCCTGCTGGGGGCGGTCGCTGCGCAGGATCTCGGCCAGGGCGTCGCCGAGCACTACGCCGAGGCCTTCCACGAGGATTACAAGCAGGCCGTCAGCCCGAGCGACGCCATCGCCGACATCGCGATCGTGCAGGAGCTGCACGACGATTCGGTCAAGCTGGTCTTCACGCAGGGCCGCGACGACCGTGTCGGTCAGCTGACCTGGTATCTGGGCGGCCGATCGGCATCGCTGAGTCAGCTCCTGCCCATGCTGCAGTCGATGGGCGTCGTGGTGCTCGAAGAACGCCCCTTCACCGTCACCCGCCCGGACGGCCTGCCGGTATGGATCTACCGGTTCAACATCTCGCCGCACCCCACCATGCCCCGGGCATCCGAGGACGAGGCCCAACGCGACGCCACCGCGCAGCGGTTCGCCGATGCGGTCACCGCCATCTGGCACGGACGTATGGAGATCGACCGGTTCAACGAGCTGGTTCTGCGGGCCGGGTTGACCTGGCCCCAGGTGACCGTGGTGCGGGCCTACGCGAAATATCTCCGCCAGGCCGGCTTCCCGTACAGCCAGTCGCACATCGAGTCCGTCGTCAACGACAATCCGGGAACGGCCGCATCGCTGATCGAGCTGTTCGAAGCCCTCTTCGATCCCGACGGCGATACCGACCGGCGCAGCGCCCAGGACGCGGCCAAGGCGGTGGCCGCCGATATCGACGCGCTGGTCAGCCTCGACACCGACCGCGTGCTGCGCGCCTTCGCGTCGATGATCCAGGCGACTCTGCGGACCAACTACTTCGTCACCCGTCAGGAGTCCGCGCGCGCCCGCAACGTGCTGTCGATCAAACTCGATCCCGGCCTGATCGACGAACTGCCCTTGCCCAGACCGAAATTCGAGATCTTCGTCTACTCGCCCCGCGTCGAGGGCGTCCATCTGCGGTTCGGCTACGTCGCCCGCGGCGGACTACGGTGGTCCGACCGTCGCGAGGACTTCCGCACCGAGATCCTGGGCCTGGTCAAGGCGCAGGCAGTCAAGAATGCCGTCATCGTCCCGGTCGGCGCCAAGGGTGGGTTCGTGGTCAAGAATCCGCCGGTGCCCACCGGCGACGCCGCCGCCGACCGCGAGGCACAGCGCAACGCCGGTGTGGACTGCTACAAGCTCTTCATCAGCGGTCTGCTCGACGTCACCGACAACGTCGACAAGACCACCGGTGCGGTGACTGCGCCTCCGGGCGTGGTCCGCCGCGACGACGATGACGCCTATCTGGTGGTGGCCGCCGACAAGGGCACGGCCACGTTCTCCGACATCGCCAACGAGGTGGCGCTGTCCTACGGATTCTGGCTCGGTGACGCGTTCGCCTCGGGCGGGTCGGTCGGCTATGACCACAAGGCCATGGGCATCACGGCCAAAGGTGCGTGGGAATCGGTCAAACGGCATTTCCGGGAGATGGGGCTCGACACTCAGACCGAAGACTTCACCGTCGTCGGCATCGGCGACATGAGCGGAGACGTGTTCGGCAACGGCATGTTGCTCTCCGAACACATCCGCCTGGTCGCCGCGTTCGACCACCGGCACGTGTTCCTCGACCCGGATCCGGACGCGGCCTCGTCGTTCCAAGAGCGTAAGCGGCTGTTCGACCAACCCCGCTCGTCGTGGGAGGACTACGACACATCCCTGATCAGCGAGGGCGGCGGCGTGTATTCCCGTGCGGGCAAGTCGATCCCGATCAGTCCCCAGGTGCGGGAGGTGCTCGGCCTCGACGGGGACCGGGACGAGATGACCCCGCCGGCGCTGATGAAGGCGATCCTCAGGGCGCCGGTCGACCTGCTGTGGAACGGCGGCATCGGCACGTACGTGAAGGCCGAGACCGAATCCGACGCCGACGTGGGAGACCGTGCCAACGACCCGATCCGGGTCAACGGTAACCAGGTGCGCGCGAAGGTGATCGGGGAGGGCGGCAACCTCGGTGTGACATCGCGCGGCCGGATCGAGTTCGACCTCGCCGGCGGCCGGATCAACACCGACGCCCTGGACAACTCCGCCGGGGTGGACTGCTCCGACCACGAAGTCAACATCAAGATCCTGATCGACTCGCTGGTGACTGCGGGCAAGGTGGACGCCGCCGAGCGGACCGAGCTGCTGCTGTCGATGACCGACGAGGTCGGTCGACTGGTGCTCTCCGACAACGAGGACCAGAACGACCTGATGGGCACCAGCCGCGCCAACGCGGCCGGCCTGCTGTCGGTGCACGCTCGAATGATCAGCGAGTTCGTCGCCGAGCGGGGACTCAACCGTGAGTTGGAGGCGCTGCCGACCGACAAGGAGATCCGCAGGCGCCTCGACGCCGGGATCGGGCTCACCTCACCGGAACTCGCGACGCTGATGGCTCACGTGAAACTGGCGCTCAAGGATGATGTGCTCGCCAGTGACCTACCCGACCAAGAGGCGTTCGCCGCGCGGCTGCCGACATACTTCCCGTCCATGCTGCGGGAGAAGTTCGGCGCCGACACCCGTTCACACCAACTGCGCCGCGAGATCGTGACCACGATGCTGGTCAACGATCTGGTCGACACCAGCGGCATCACCTACGCCTACCGAGTGACCGAGGACATGGGTGTCGGTCCGGTCGACGCGGTCCGCAGCTTCGTCGCGGTCAACGCCATCTTCGGCGTCGGAGATATCTGGCGTCAGATCCGCGCAGCCTCCCAGGCCAACGGCATACCGGTGTCGATCAGCGATCGCATGACCCTCGACCTGCGCCGCCTGATCGATCGGGCCAGCCGGTGGCTGATCAACTACCGGCCGCAGCCGCTGGCCGTCGGCGCCGAAATCAACCGCTTCGCCGAGAAGGTCGCCGCGCTGACGCCGCGGATGTCGCAGTGGCTTCGCGGCGACGACCAGGCCATCGTGGAGAAGGAGGCCGGTGAGTTCGCGGGCCACGGCGCACCGCGGGATCTGGCGTACATGGTGGCCACGGGTCTCTACCGGTTCAGTCTGCTCGACATCATCGACATCGCCGACATCGACGACCGCGATCCGGCTGAGGTGGCCGACACGTACTTCGCGCTGATGGACCACCTCAACACCGACAGCCTGCTCACCTCGGTGTCGCAGCTGCCGCGCGGTGACCGTTGGCATTCCCTGGCACGGCTGGCGATCCGCGACGACATCTACGGTTCGCTGCGCTCGTTGTGTTTCGACGTGTTGGGCGCCGGTGAGCCCGGCGAGACCGGTGAGCAGAAGATCGCCGAGTGGGAACACACGAACAGCTCCCGGGTCGCGCGGGCCCGCCGCACACTCACCGAGATATACGAGGGCGGCGAACGCGATCTGGCGACGCTGTCGGTGGCGGCGCGTCAGATCCGGAGCATGACGAGAACGAGCGGAACGGGGTCTTCGGGGTGAACGCCGGCTTTGTGGCGCCGGTGCATGTGCGGTGGTCCGACATCGACATGTATCAGCACATCAACCACGCGACCATGGTCACCATCCTCGAAGAGGCGCGGATCCCGTTCCTGCTCGAGCCGTTCGGCGATGACATCATCACCATCGGTCTGCTGATCGCCGAGGTCAACATCAGCTACAAGGGACAGCTGCGGCTGATCGATTCGCCCCTGCAGGTCACCATGTGGTCCAAGCGAGTCCGGGCCGTCGACTTCACCATCGGCTACGAGGTGCGGCCGGTGGGTGCCGAATCCGGAACCAAGCCCTCGGTGATCGCCGAGACCCAGTTGGCCGCCGTCCACATCGAGGAGCAGCGGCTGGTGCGCCTCACGCCGGCGCAGCGCGAATATCTGCAGCGCTACCAGCGATGAGGACCCCGGAACGCGGCATCTGGCTCGCGGACCGCAGCCATCGCGACGACCTGGCCACCTTCGCCGAGCGCGCGCAGCGACTCGACGATGCGGCGGTGGTGCGGCTGCGTGAACGCCGCCCAGACGCTCTGATCGCCTGGGTGTCAACCGGTTTCGACGTGCTGGCCAGCCGGGTGGTCGCCGGCCGGATGTCGCCGGGCGACATGTGCGCCGGCGCCGACGCGCTCGGGACCGGGCTGGCCGCGATGGACACCTCGGGATACGTCGACCCCGGGTTCCCGATGGATTCGGCATGGCGCACCGGCCTGCCCCCCGATACCGGGTTCGTCCACCTCGACGACATACCTGCCCGCGCCGTGCTCGACTTGGCACAACGCGGTGGTGCGCTGGCCCGCGAACACGGGAGCGCGCACGGGCCGCCGTCATCGTTGCTCGACCAGGAGGTGGTCGCGGTCAGTGCGGACGAGGAGACCGTCGGGGTGCCGATGCGTTGCGTCTTCGCGCTCACCGCAATGGGTTTCCTACCGCAGACCGGCGACATGCTGAGCGCAGAGGAGATCGTCCGGGTGCGGGCCCTGCCGAGTTGGCTGCGCATCGACGCGCGGTTCGGTTCGGTCTACCGTCGCCGTGGCGACCCCGCGGTCGTGTTGCGCTAGCCGATCCAGGCGGCCGCGTCGGCCGGCAGCTGCCCGTCCTCGGGTGCGCTGCTGGCCAGCAGCACCTCACCCGGGGGGAGCGGTACGGGTTGTGAGCCGGCGTTGAGCACACAGGTCAATCCCGCGGACGTCCGCAGGGTGAGCACATCGCCGTGCGCGCTCAGCTCATCGAGCGTCGTCCCGTCGAATTCCGTTCGCTCCCGGCGTAATCGGAGTGCCCGGCGGAAGAAGTTCAGGGTCGAATCGGGGTCGCCGTCCTGGCGCTGCACCGTCCACCCCGACCACTCCGGCGGGATCGGCAGCCACGTCTCGGGCGCCGCCGAGAATCCGAAGGGCGGTTCGTCGCCCGACCACGGCATCGGCACCCGGCAGCCGTCGCGTCCCCGCTCGGTGTGGTCGGAGCGTTCCCACACCGGGTCCTGTAGCACGTCGTCGGGCAGGTCCACGTTGGGCAGACCCAGTTCCTCACCGTTGTAGACGAACACCGTGCCGGGCAGCGCCAGCATCACCAGGGCCATCGCTCGGGCCCGGGCCAGGCCGGCCGTGCCGCCGCCGTAGCGGCTCACTTCGCGCTCGACGTCGTGGTTGGACAGACACCAGGTCGGCGTGGCGCCCTGCAGGGCCACCGCGGCCAGCGAATTCTCGATCGCGTCACGGATCTCGGCCGCGACGAATTCCGCCCGCACCAGCCGGAAGTTGAAACCCAGGTGCAGTTCGTCGGGACGCAGATACGCGGCGAACGCCTCGTTGTCGTAGACCCACACCTCGCCCACCGCGACCGCGCCGGGATAGTCGTCGAGCACCGAACGGATGCCGCGGTGGATGTCGTGCACACCTTCGTGATCGAAGCGCGGATCACTGCCCGCGTCGGCCAGCAGCTTGTGCTCGGCCAGTTCCATGTCGGGCAGGTCCGGCGGTTTGCTCATCCCGTGCGCCACGTCGATGCGGAAACCGTCCACCCCGCGGTCCAGCCAGAATCGCAACGTCTTTTCGAGATCTTCGAAGATCTCCGGGTTCTCCCAATTCAGGTCCGGCTGCTCGGGATCGAACAGGTGCAGATACCACTGTCCGGGGGCACCGTCCGGTTCGACGATGCGCGTCCAGGCCGGTCCGCCGAACACCGAGACCCAGTTGTTGGGCGGATGGATGCCGCCCGGCCCGGAGCCGTCGCGGAAGAGGTAGCGCGCCCGCTGATCGGTGTCCGGGCCTGCGGCCAGGGCGGCCTGGAACCACGGGTGCTGGGAGCTGGTGTGGTTGGGCACCAGGTCCATCGTTACCTTGATCCCGCGCTCGTGCGCCTCGGACACCAGCCGGTCGAGCGCCTCGATGTCACCGAACATCGGGTCGATGTCGCGCGGATCCGCGACGTCGTAGCCGTGATCGGCCATGGGCGAGACGGTCACCGGGTTGAGCCACAGCGCGTCGACCCCGAGCTGGCGGAGATAATCCAAGCCGGCCCGCACGCCGTCGAGATCGCCGATGCCGTCGCCGTTGCTGTCGCGGAAGGACCGGGGGTAGACCTGGTAGAACGTCGCCCTGGACCACCAGGGAGTCTCGGCTGTCATCGTCCCCGATTGTCCTCTGTGCCGATCAGAACGGCGAATTGACCATCGACTGGGCGGCCATCTCGAGATAGGCGATCAGCTCGCGGCGGTGGTCGTCATCGAGGGTCTGCGAATCGATCTCGGCCACCGCGGTGTGCATACAGCGCAGCCACGCGTCGCGTTCGATGTAGCCGATGCGGAACGGGGCGTGGCGCATCCGCAGCCGGGGGTGACCGCGCTGGTCGGAGTAGGTGCGGGGCCCGCCCCAATACTGCTCGAGGAACATCCGCAACCGAATCTCGGCGGCGTCGAGTTCGTCCTCGGGATAGAGCGGGCGCAGGATCTCGTCCTCGCGCACCAGCTCGTAGAACCGGGCCACGATCGCGGTGAAGGTGTCGTGCCCGCCGACCTCGTCGTAGAACGACCGCGCTGGTTGCGTCACCCCATCCATTGTGGTCCATGGCGGCGTCCGGCCGGGTTCGGGACCCCTCGCGTCGCGGCCGTCACCGGAAGTTCACCGGACTGACCTGCGAACACGGCCCGAATTGTCGTGCGCTCGTCGTGGATCCGTGGTGGACTGTCTCACCGGAGGACCAATGGCGCATCGCAAGAGAAGCCCGGCGAAACCGGCTGGTCACAAGCGTGCGGCCGCGGCCGGAGTTCCGGGCCCCGCGGCGATGCCCAGTGTCCTGCACCGTGTCGAGAAACACGGAGTCTTCGAGAAGCACGGAGTCGAGCCCCCGCTGCCCGGCCACGACGGATCGCTGTGGGGCCGCCGCCGGGTGCTGTTGCTCAACTCCACCTACGAGCCGTTGACCGCTCTGCCGATGCGGCGGGCGGTGATCATGGTGATGTGCGGGAAGGCCGATATCGTCCACGACGATCCGGCCGGGCCGGTGATCCATTCGGCCTCGCGCAGCATCACCGTGCCCTCGGTGATCCGGTTGCGGACGTTTGTTCGGGTGCCCTACCGGGCGCGGGTGCCGATGACCCGGGCGGCGCTGATGCACCGCGACCGGTTCCGCTGCGCGTACTGCGGCGCCAAGGCCGACACCGTCGACCACGTGGTGCCACGCAGCCGCGGCGGCGACCACTCCTGGGAGAACTGTGTCGCCGCCTGCGCGCCGTGCAACCATCGCAAGGCCGACCACCTGCTGTCCGACCTCGGTTGGGCGCTGCGCTCGGTGCCCCTGCCGCCCAAGGGGCAGCACTGGCGGCTGCTGTCGACGGTCAAGGAACTCGACCCCGCCTGGATCAGATATCTGGGTGAGGGCGCGGCCTGACGGCCGGGTGGGATACGGTTTGTGCTCGTGACCCCCCTAGTCCACTCCCTGTTCCTGCTCGTGCCATTGGGGCTGGCCGCGGTGCTGGCGCTGTTCATCTGGCGCGGGAAGCCCGCCCACCCGGCGACGTACAAGATGACCGATCCCTGGACGCACGCACCGATCCTGTGGGCGGCCGAAGAGCCGGCCGATCACGGACACGGCGGGCACCTTGGCGACCACGTGACAGTAGGAGGCGGCGCAAGTGGCAAGTGGTGAGATCGCGACTGCGGCCGGTCACGACCTCGACCTGCCCCGCGGCTGGGCGCTGACGTCCAGCGGGCGGCTCTCGGGGGTCACCGAGCCCGGCGAGCTGTCGGTGCACTACCCCTTCCCGACCCGGGATCTGGTCACCCTCGACGACGCGCTGAAGTATGGCTCGAGGGGCGCCAAGGCCCGCTTCGCGGTCTACATCGGTGATCTCGGCGCTGACACCGCGGCCACCGCGCGCGAGCTCCTGGCCAAGGTGCCGACGCCGGAGAACGCCGTGCTGCTGGCCGTCTCGCCGGACCAGCGCGCCATCGAGGTGGTGTACGGCTCCGAGGTCAAGAACCGCGGCATCGAGGAGGCCGCCCCGCTCGGGGTGTCCGCCGCTGCCGCGTCGTTCCAGGAGGGCAACCTCATCGACGGGCTGATCAGCGGTATCCGCGTGCTGTCGGCCGGCGTCTCGCCCCGCTGAACCCTTTCCGCGAGCGCGCGTGTCTGCACGCGACACGCCGGTGATCGGCGGACATTTGCGCACACTCGCGGGCGGGAGATCGGTGCGCGTCGTCACTCGGATGACACGTTGACACGGCTTGATCGGGGTAACCCCCTCCCGTGAGTCAGGTCCGGCGCGCCGCGTTCATCCTCCGGCTCACCCGCCATGACGGCCTGCGGTTCGCGGCCCGGATGGGTTACACCGTCAGCGGTCTGCTGCACCTGCTCATCGCGTATCTCATCGTGCGGATCGCCGTCGGGACGCGCGGCGCACACGCGGACCCGTCGGGCGCGCTGGAGACGGTCGCCCAGACCACCGGGGGCGTGACGGCGCTGTGGATCCTGGCCGCCGCGATCGTCCCGCTCGCGCTGTGGCGGCTCGCCGAAGCGCTGGTCGGACTCCACCCGGCCGAAGGTCACCGACCGCACCTCAACGACCACAGCCTGCTCAACCGGCTCAAAGCGCTCGGCTTGCTGCTCGTCTACTGTGGCGTCGCCACCACTGCGGTGCGATACGCCCTCGGCAGCCGCGAGTCCAGTGGTGACCAGAGCGCGGGCATCACCGCCCGGCTGATGCAGCAGGGGTGGGGGCGCGTCGGGCTCGTGATCGCGGGCGCGACGATCGCGATCATCGGCGGCTACAACGCCTACAAGGGTGCGTCGCGGCGTTTCCGCGCCGATCTCACCGATCCGGTCGGGCCGGTCATCACCACTCTGGGCTTCGTCGGCTACGTCGGCGAAGGACTGGTGCTCGGGATCGCCGGCCTGCTGGTGATCGTGGCCGTCGTCGACGCGGACCCGACCAAGGCCCGCGGAATCGACGCCGCGGTCAAGGCGCTCGGCACGACCGGGCCGGGATTGGCGCTGATGGCCGTCGCCGCGGCGGGCTTCGCTGCCTACGGGATGTACAGCTTCACCCTGACCCGGTACGCGCGGATGTGAGCGCCATCGCCGGATTCGGCAAACATCGCTACGATCTCCTGCCATGGCGCCACACGAGTGGCTGAACAGTCTCGCTGCGGCGGGTGTTGCGGCCTTCCGGTGCCGCCGCGATGACACCGGCGTCGTCATCCTCGAGCGCACTGCGGACTTCTTCCGCGTCATGCACGCCCTCACCGACCACCTCGACGAACGTCATCTGCTGTCGGAACTCGACCGCGGCTGGCCGGCGCCGGGCGCCGAATCACCGCTGGTGATCTCGGGGACCGATCCGGCGTGGAAGTGCGTCGTCCACCGCGCAGACGAGCCTCCCGACACGGCCGTCTGCATCATGGCGATGCCCGAGGGTCTCGACGATCACCACGATGCGTTCTTCACGATCGTGGAGAACCTGCCAGACGTCGTCACCCGCCACGATCGTCAGTTCCGGTACGTCTACGTCAATCCGGCGATCGAAGCCGCCACCGGCGTGAGCGCCGAGGCGCGCATCGGCAAAGACCATCGTGAAACAGGCACCCCCGAAGAACTCGTCACCACTTTCCAGTCGATCTACCGACAGGTGTTCGAGACCGGTGAGCCCGCGGAGGCGGAGTTCGACTACACCGGCGTCTCGGGCCTACGCCATTACAGCGGTTGGGCCGTACCCGAACCGGACCACGACGGGCGGGTCAACACCGTGTTGGCGATCGTGCGGGACATCACCGAACTCAAGCGCCTGCAGTACGAACTCGAACAGCTCGCCCAGACCGATCCGCTCACGTCGCTGTTGAACAGGCGCAGCTTTGTCGACCGGGTCGAGCCGGCGCTGGAGCGGGTCCGCGCAGGAACGGGGCGGCTGCACATGCTGATGATCGACATCGACAATTTCAAGGAGATCAACGATCGGTTGGGCCACGGTGCCGGGGATCGGGTTCTCGAGGCGGTCGGTCGAAGTCTGCTCACCGAGACCCCCTTTCCGCACGTTGCGGCGCGACTGGGTGGCGACGAGTTCTGCGTGGCCCTCTTCGATGTCGACGCATCGACCGTGCCGGACTTCGTCGATCGCATCGCTGCACGGATCGCGCAGCTGGATGTGGGCGGATCTTCCGACACGCCGGTCCGCGTCAGCATCGGACATGCAGCCGCCGACCCCAGTGACGGCGATGTGCCGCACCTCCTGGGCCGCGTCGACGCATTGATGTACGACGTCAAATTCCACCGCGCTCGACCGGATCACGAAGCACCCGGCTGACCGATCCGCTACCCGCGGACCATTTACACTTCGCCCATGGGGGCTGGACAACGATGGATCGACACCCTCGCTGCGGCCGGGGTGCCCGCGCTGCTGTGCACCGACGCCGACGCAGATCTCGTCATCGTCTCGCGCACACCGGCCCTTGCGGCGCTTGCTGATTCCCCGAGTCACCATGACGACTTCACCGTCGTCATGGACGGGCTGCGGCTCGCCGTTTCCGCGGGCCGTTTCGGCGCTCCACTGATGTTGCCGGGTGCCGGAACTCAGACCTGGCACTGTGTCATCCAGCCCGTCGCAGCGGGTTCCGGGAGCGCGGAGTACGTGATCCTCGTGCGGCTGCCCACCGCCCAACAGTTGCGTGACGACGCCTTCTTCGCCCTGGTGGAGAACCTGCCCGACATCGTGTCCCGGCACGACCGCAACATTCGGCATCTATACGTGAACCCCGCATTGGACGAGGTCACCGCACCGCTGTCGGCCGCGGATTTCGTCGGCAAAGACCACCGGGAGCTCGGGATGCCGGCACACCTGGTCGACATGTGGCAGTCGGACTATCGCAGGGTCTTCGCGACCGGCGAATCCGTCGAGAGAGAGTTTGAATTCCCCACTTCCCAGGGGCCGCGCCATTTCCTGTTCCGCGCTGTGCCGGAGTTCGCCCCCGACGGATCGGTACGCACCGTCCTCAACGCCGCCCGCGATATCACCGTGCTCAAAGAGCTGCAGCGCCAACTGGAGATGCTTGCACAGACCGATCCCTTGACGTCGCTGTCGAATCGGCGCAGCTTTCTGGATCGACTCACCCGCGAGCTGGCTCGCGTCCACCGCGGCGAATCAGTGTTGAGCCTGCTGCTGCTCGATGTCGACGACTTCAAGGCGGTGAACGACCACTTCGGTCACGCCACGGGCGACCGCGTCCTCGAATCGATCGGAGCGGTGCTGCGCCAGGAGATCCAATTGCACGATTTCGCGGCGCGGGTGGGAGGGGACGAATTCTGCGTCGGACTGGTCGACGCGAACCCCGCGCGAATACGAGCCCTGAAACGGACGATTTCGCACCGTTTGGCGAACCTGACCGACGACACCGGACGAGCGTTGCGGGTGACGGTCAGTATCGGTCAGGTCGAGGCCTCCACCGACGACCGCGACGTCGCGGATCTGATTGGCCGCGTTGACGAGCTGATGTATCAGCAGAAGCCGGCGGCGGCTCGGTCGCGACGGCGATAGCGCCGTCTGACGCTAGTGCCGTCTGTCCCGACGCGGACGCTCGCGGCCGGCCATCCCCAGAGCGTCATGCTGACCCACTCTGCGCGGTAGCGAGCAGTTCGGAACGCACCTGCACGAACCGCTCGAGGAACGCCCGCTCGTCCAGCCGCTTGCGGCGCAGCCACCCGGTCACCTCGTCGTTGCACTTGCTGGCATTGCAGGCGGCACACGCCGGAACCACGTTGTCCAGGGTGTAGCGACCGCCGCGCGAGATCGCCATGACGCAATCACGTTGCAGCGGAACGCCGGTCGTCCCGCAGTACGCGCAGCCCGGCCACGCCGCCTTGATCGCCGCCCACTGTGCCGCGGTCAGGTCGTTGACCACCGCCGCGACGCGACGTTGACGCCGCCGCGCCGCCCGCGCCCGGCGACTGTTGGTGCCCGCCATGGGCGTGAGCCTAAGCCCGTTCGCCGGCGACGAGCGTGCGCGAACTGCCGACGTCGGTCGGCGTGTCGCGGGCAGACACGCCCGCTCGCGGAAGAGGGGTCAGCCCGCGTCGAATTCGCGCGCCCGCAGCGATCGTTGCACCCCGGCGCGGCCCTCGAGTACCAGCCGGCGCAGCGCGGGCGGCACGTCGGAGTCGAGGAACCGATCCGCGGCGGCCAGCCCGTCGGGGCTGATGTCCCACGACGGGTAGAGCCCGACCACGACCGTCTGTGCGACCTCGCTGGAGCGGCGCTCCCACAGCCCGGAGATGGCGGAGAAGTACCTGTCGGTGTACGGCGCGAGCAGCTCCTGCTGACCGGGCTGCACGAATCCGCCCACGATCGCGCGTGTGGTGATGTTGGCCAGGGTGTCGTCTTCGACGACCCGTTCCCAGGCGGCGTCCTTGACCGCCCGTTGCGGGCGTGCCGCCGATGCGGCGGCGGCATGACGCCGGCCCGCGGCGGTCGGGTCGCTACGCGCTTCGGCATCGAGGAAGGGCGTGTCGACCCCGTCGGCGTCGAGGTCACCGCTGGCGGCCAGCGCGGTGACGATGCGCCAGCGCAGATCGGTGTCGATCACCAGCCCGGGCAGATTCACCGCGGCCGGCTCGTTGTCCAGCAGCGTCGAGAGCACCGCGACGTGATGACGCGACAGCACCGAGTTGCACAGCGCGTTGACGAAGGCGAGCTGGTGGTCGGACCCCGGCGCGGCCTCGCCGGCCAGCTCCAGCAGCCGGTCGGCGAAAGCCGGCCAGCCGTTGGTCGCCGCCCACTGGGGATCGGCGTAGGAGTTCAGCGCGGTCTGCGCCTGCAGCAGCAGCCGCTGCGCGACCCCGACCTCGGTCTCGGCGTGGACACCGCTCATCACCAACGCCACGAAATCGCGCGCTTTGAGTTCGGCCTCGCGGGTCATCTCCCAGGCCGCGGACCACGCCAGCGTGCGGGGCAGCGGCTCGGCGATGTCGGCGATGCGGGTGAGCACCGTCTGCAGTGAATCGGTATCCAGGCGCAGCGAGCAGTATGTCAGGTCGTCGTCGTTGACGAGCACCAGTTTGCCTCGTGGAATCCCCTGCAGCGCAGGAACTTCGGTGATGTCGCCCTCGACGTCGAGTTCCTCACGATGCGTCCGCACCAGCTTGCCGGTGGTGGGGTCCTCGTCGTAGACGCCGACGGCGAGCCGATGCACCCTGGTTTCGCCGGCGCCCGGTGCGGCACCGCTCTGCCGGATCGCGAAGCGGGTGAAGCGACCGTCACCGTCGACGTCGAAGTCGGCGCGCAGCGTGTTCAGGCCGGTGGTCTTGAGCCACTGGCGGCCCCAGCCGGACAGATCGCGGCCCGAGGATTTCTCCAGCGCCCCGAGCAGATCGCCGAAGGTGGCGTTGCCGTACGCGTGGTCGCGGAAGTAATCGCGCAGGCCGGCCAGGAAGGATTCCTTCCCGACGTAGGCCACCAGTTGCTTGAGCACGCTGGCGCCCTTGGCGTAGGTGATGCCGTCGAAGTTCACCTCCACCGCGTGCAGGTCGGGGATGTCCGCGGCCACCGGATGGGTCGAGGGCAACTGGTCCTGGCGGTAGGCCCAGGACTTCTCGACGTTGGCGAAGGTGGTCCAGGCTTCGGTGTACTCCGTCGACTCGGCCTGGCAGAGCACCGAGGCGAACGTCGCGAACGACTCGTTGAGCCACAGGTCGTCCCACCACTTCATGGTCACCAGATCGCCGAACCACATGTGCGCCATCTCGTGCAGCACGGTCTCGGCGCGGCGCTCATACGATGCGCGGGTCACCTTGCTGCGGAAGACGTAGTCCTCCAGGAACGTCACCGCGCCGGCGTTCTCCATCGCACCGGCATTGAACTCGGGCACGAACAGCTGGTCGTACTTGCCGAACGCGTACGGCACCCCGAAGTTGTCGTGATAGAACGCGAAACCCTGTTTGGTTTCGGTGAACAGCCGTTCGGCGTCCATGAACTCCGCCAGCGACTTCCGGCAGAACAGCCCGAGCGGAATCTCACCGTGTTCGTCGCGGTACAGGTCATCCCAGCGGGCGTAGGGCCCGGCGATCAGCGCGACCAGATAGGTGCTCATCTTCGGCGTCGTGACGTAGCTGTGCGTCTTGGCCGCACCATCGTCGCGGGTGCCCTCCAGTGCGCCGTTGGACACCACCTGCCAGTGCGCGGGGGCGGTCACGGTCACGTCGAACGTCGCCTTGAGGTCGGGCTGGTCGAAGCAGGCGAACATCCGCTTGGCGTCGGCCGTCTCGAACTGCGAGTACAGATACACCTCGCCGTCGACCGGATCTTCGAAGCGGTGCAGACCCTCGCCGGTGTTGGAGTAGCGGCAGTCGGCGTCGACGACGAGCACGTTGTGCTCGGCCAGACCGTCGAGCGGAATCCCGGTCGACTCGTCATAGCCGGACACGTCGACATCGCGACCGTTGAGGGTCACCGCGCGCAGGGATTCCGCAGCGATGTCGATGTAGCTGTCGGCGCCGGCCAGCGCATCGAATTCGACGGTCGTCACCGACCGGAACGTCTTCTCACCCGGACCGCCCGGCGCACTTCCCGGGTCGCTGCGCTCCTGCCCTCCGGAGCCGTCGGTGAGGTCCAGCTCGATGCGGTAGTTGTCGACGGTGATCAGCGCTGCGCGTTCGACCGCCTGGTCACGGGTCAGATTGGGAAGTGCCACGCCCGTCAACCCTAGACCTCGAACGGGAACACAGCTCGGGCTCGTCCGGTTGTGTCCGACGACAGCTGTCCACGCCCCCGAAAGGAACCCGCGAATGGCCGAGAAGTCGAGAGCAGATTTCTGGTTCGACCCGCTGTGCCCGTGGTGTTGGATCACCTCCCGCTGGATTCTCGAGGTCGAGAAGGTGCGCGACATCGACGTCAACTTCCGGGTGATGAGCCTGGCCGTGCTCAACGAGGGTCGCGATCTGCCCGACGAGTACCGGGAGATGATGAAGACCGCCTGGGGCCCGGTGCGGGTCGCGATCGCCGCCGAACAGGCCAAGGGCCGCGAGGTGCTGCCCGCGCTGTACACCGCGATGGGCACCCGCATCCACAACCAGGGCTATCGCGAGACCGACCCCGACTTCGCCAAGGTCATCGCCGAATCACTGGCCGAGGTGGGGCTGCCCGCCGAACTCGCCGAGGCCGCCACGTCCACCGAATACGACGAGGCGCTGCGCCGCAGTCATCACGAGGGCATGGACGCCGTCGGAGAGGACGTCGGCACGCCGACGATCCATGTCAACGGCGTCGCGTTCTTCGGCCCGGTGCTCTCGCGTATTCCGCGCGGCGAGGAGGCCGGCAAGCTGTGGGACGCGTCGGTGACATTCGCGTCGTATCCCCACTTCTGGGAACTCAAGCGCACCCGCACGGAGAGCCCCGAGTTCGACTGAGGCGGACTTCGGCTGCCATAACGGCGTCGAATCGTCGATCTCCGGGTACAAAGGGGGCCACGTTCCCCACGCCACGTTCCCCACAAGTCCCCGGAGACGATGATGTCTGCTGACACGACGACCACCACCCAGGCGAACGTCGCCACGATGTTCTTCGACCGCGTCGAGAAGTCGGCGGACCGGGAGGCGTTCCGCCGGCTCGAGGGCGGCTCGTGGACATCGCTGAGCTGGCGCGAGGCCGCCGACCAGGTCGAGGCCCTCGCGGCCGGGCTGCTCGCGCTCGGCATCGAATCCGAACAACGTGTCGGCATCGCCTCGAGCACCCGCTACGAGTGGATCCTGGCCGATCTCGCGATCATGTGCGCGGGGGCAGCCACCACCACCGTGTACCCGACGACGAACGCGGAGGACACGGCGTACATCCTCGGGGACTCCGAATCGCGGTTCGTCTTCGCCGAGGACGAATCGCAGATGGAGAAGCTGCGCGAGCGCCGCGACGAGCTGCCCGGGGTGGAGAAGGTCGTGCTGTTCGACGGCAGCGGTGACGGCGACTGGGTGCTCACCCTCGAGGAGCTGATGGAGGCCGGCCGCGCGCATCTGCGGGAGCACCCGTCCGAGGTCCGCGACCGGTCCCAGGCCATCGGCACCGACCAGCTCGCCACGCTGATCTACACCTCGGGCACCACCGGTAAGCCCAAGGGGGTGCGGCTGGCGCACCGGGCCTGGGTGTACGAGGGTGAGACGATCGCCGGGTTCGGCATTCTCGGCGAGGACGACCTGCAGCTGCTGTGGTTGCCCCTGGCCCACGCATTCGGCAAGGTGCTGATCTCCGCGCAGCTCGCCTGCGGTTTCGCCAGTGCGATCGACGGGCGCGTCGACAAGATCGTGGAGAACATGGGGACGGTCAAGCCGACGTTCATGGGTGCGGCGCCCCGCATCTTCGAGAAGGCCCACGCCAAGGTCGCCACCCAGCAGAAGGGCGTGAAGGAGGTGCTGTTCAACGCCGCCTTCGGCGTCGGACGCGAGGTCAGCCGGCGCCGCCGCGCGGGTGAGTCGGTTCCGCTGCCGCTGCAGGTGGCCCACGGCCTCTTCGACCGGCTGGTCTTCAGCAAGATCCGTGACGTGTTCGGTGGGCGCGTCCGGTTCATGATCTCCGGCTCGGCGCCGCTCAACGGTGAGATCGCCGAATGGTTCCACGCGGCGGGCCTGCTGATCCTGGAAGGCTACGGACTCACCGAGACCGCGGCCGGGGCGTTCATCAACCGCCTCGACGACTACAAGCTCGGCACGGTGGGGCAGGTGTTCGACGGCTCCGAGGTCCGGCTCAGCGAGGACGGCGAGGTGCAGATCAAGGGTCCGTGCGTGATGGACGGCTACCACAATCTGCCGGACAAGACCGCCGAGACCCTCACCGACGACGGCTGGCTGCGCACCGGTGACCGGGGCAAACTCGACGACGACGGCTTCCTCACCATCACCGGACGGCTCAAGGAGCTGTTCAAGACCTCCGGCGGGAAATACGTTGCGCCGCCGGCGATCGAGGGCAAGTTCATGGCGCTGTGCCCGTATGCCGGTCACATGCTGGTGTTCGGCGAGTCGCGCAACTTCTGCGTCGCGCTCATCACGCTGGATCCCGAGGCCATCGACGGGTGGGCCAAGGAGAACGGACTGGGTGGCAAGTCCTACGGCGAACTGGTCAAATCCGATGAGGTGCGCGCGATGATCGGCGACTACGTCGACAAGCTCAACGCGCAACTCAACCGGTGGGAGACGATCAAGAAGTGGGAGCTGCTCGACCACGACCTGTCGATCGAGAACGGTGAGCTGACACCGTCTTTGAAGGTCAAGCGCTCGGTCGTGCAGGATCAGCAGAAGAAGGTGCTGGACTCCTTCTACTCCTGACGCCACTCGCGAGTGGGCCGAGAGGCTTACCATCGGCGGATGCGCACACCAGCCGAGATGCTCGAGGTCGCCTACGACGAAGCGCGAAAAGGACTCGCGGAGGGCGGTATTCCGATCGGTGCCGCGCTCTTCTCGGCGGACGGGACGTTGTTGGGCAGCGGTCACAATCGGCGAGTGCAACTGGACGACCCGTCGATCCACGCGGAGACGGACGCGTTCCGCAATGCGGGCCGGCAGCGTGGCTACCACACCACCACCATGGTGACCACGCTGTCGCCGTGTTGGTACTGCAGCGGTCTGGTACGCCAGTTCAACATCGGCGCGGTCGTCATCGGGGAGAGCCGGACGTTCACCGGCGGTCACGACTGGCTGGCCGAGCACGGCGTCGCGGTTACCGTGCTCGACGATGAGCGTTGTGCGGCGCTGATGACCGACTTCATCGCGGCCAATCCGGAACTGTGGAACGAAGACATCGGGCGATAGGTTTGTTTCCGGTTGGTTAACCCCGGTTGCGGCCGACGTGCGGCGGTACGACGGTATGAGGGTGACACTGGCCGAGCACCGGACCGACGGCAGCTACCGCGACAAGATCGCGGCGGTGGAGCCGGGTGGCAACGAGTACATCGCCGAAGCCGATCGGCACGGCACCCCCCGTCAGCTGCTGTGGACGTGGGCGTCGCCCAACCTGGAGTTCGCCACGGTGTTCGTCGGCGTGCTTGCCGTCGCCGCGTACGGGATGACCTTCTGGCAGGCGGTGGCGGGCATCGTCGTCGGCACCGGCCTGGGCGCCATCGCCCACTACGTCCTGTCCGCCCGCGGCCCGTTGCACGGCGTGCCGCAGATGGTGTTGGGGCGCTTGGCCTTCGGTTTCAAGGGCAACGCGGTGCCCGCGGTGCTGATGTCGATCACCGCCGGTGTCGGGTGGTTCGCGACCAACAGCGTCAGCGGCGCCTACGCCCTGTCGACGCTGTTCGGCTTCGGCCCGCTGGTCGGACTGCTGGTCATCGTGGCGCTGCAGACGGGTCTGGCGTTCTTCGGCCACAACCTGGTGCACGCCTTCGAACGCTGGACGTTCCCGGCGCTGGCGGTCATCTTCGCCGCGACCTCGGTGGCGATCCTCACCCAGGCCGACCTCGGCGCGGCCGCACCGTCCGGCGGTGTCGGCGGCATGGGTGGATTCCTGCTCACCGTCGGAACGGCTTTCGGCTACGCCGCGGGCTGGACGCCGTATGCCGCCGACTTCACCCGGTATCTGCCGGCGACGGTGAACACCCGCCGCACCGGCATGTTCGCCGCAGCAGGCCTGTTCCTGTCCTGTCTCGTGCTCGAATCGGTCGGCGCCGCGTCGGTGACGATCGGCGGCGGCGATGCGCTCGGCGATCCGACCGCCGCATTCACCAGCCCGCTGGCCGACTGGCTGGCCAAGGCGACGCTGTTGGCGATCGCGGTCGGCGCCGTCGCCGCCAACTCGATCAATGTCTATTCCGGCGCAATGGCTTTCGTCACCCTCGGCATCAAGCTGCCGGCACATGTCGCCCGGGCACTGGTCACCGTGTTCTTCGGGGTTGCCGGATTCCTGGTGGCGTGGTGGGCCCTGCCCGACGCCGCTCACAGCTACGAGGCGTTCCTGCTGATCATCGCCTACTGGATCGGGCCCTGGCTGGGGGTGATGTTCGCCGACCAGTACCTGCGGCGCGGTCGTCCGATCGCCGAATTCCTCTACGACCGGTCCTACAGCAACTGGAACGGCCTGTGCGCCTTCCTGATCGGCCTGATCGTCTCGGTGCTGCTGTTCTCGAACCAGCAGCGCTTCGTCGGTGCGGTCACCTCGGTGGCGCCGCAACTCGGCGACATCACGTTCTTCGCCGGCTTCCTGATCGCCGGGGGCTGCTACCTGGCGCTGTGCCGGTCGAAGATCGCCACCAGCCGGGTCGCCGCGTGAGTCCGATCGCGACCGTCGACCTGCGGCGGTGGTACGCCGGCGGGGACCAGGCCGACGAGGTCGCCGCTGAGGTGGACGCCGGGCTGCAACGAGCTGGTTTCATCCTGGTCGAGGGCCACGGCGTCGATCCGGAACTGGCGGCCGACGTGCGCCGGGCGGCCCGGCGGTTCTTCGGCCAGCCGCAGCCGGTCAAGCAGCGCTACTCGGTTCCGGTGGGCGGTCACGGCTGGATCGGACCGGGCGCCGAGGCCAACGGATACGCCGAGGGCACCGAGACCCCGCCGGACCTCAAGGAGAGTTACAGCCTGGGCGCCGAAACCGCCACCGGCGATCCCGACGTCGACCGAATCTGGTTCGCGCCCAACGTCTGGCCGACCGAGGTGCCCGAACTGGCCGAGCTCGTGACCGCCTACACCGAGCAGATGCGCCGGGTCGCCGACGACCTGCTGGCGCTGTTCGCCCATGCTCTGGGGCTGGCGGCCAACCCGTTCACCGAGCTCGCCAGCCGCCCGACGTGGACGATGAACATCAACCACTACCCGCCGGTCAGCGTGGTGGGGCAGCCGCAGCCCGGGCAGTTCCGGATCGGTCCGCACACCGACTTCGGAACGGTCACGATTCTGGACCGGGAGCCCGGCGCCGGCGGTCTGCAGGTCTTCTCCGACGCCGATGGATGGACCGATGCGCCCTACGATCCGGCGGCCCTCACGGTCAACATCGGCGACCTCCTCGAGTACTGGAGCGGGCGGCGCTGGCCGTCTGGCCGGCACCGGGTCCTGCCCCCGCAACCGGAGAGCCCCGAGGAGGATCTGGTGTCGCTCATCTACTTCTACGAGGCCAACCACGACGCGACGGTGACACCGCTGAGCCCGCCGGTGGGCCGGGTATCGGGCCTGGCGGCGGTGACGTCGGCGGACTTCATCAAGGAGCGCCTCGACGCCATCACCGTGGGCTGAGAATCGCGTCTGCCAGAATGGCGGCCATGCGCGTCTACCTGGGGTCGGACCACGCGGGCTTCGAGTTGAAGCAGGCGATCATCGAGCATCTCCGCAGCACCGGCCACGAGCCGGTGGACGTCGGGGCGTTCACCTATGACGCACAGGACGACTATCCGGCGTTCTGCATCGCGGCGGCCGAGAAGACCGTCGCCGACCCGGGCAGTCTGGGCATCGTGCTGGGCGGTTCGGGCAACGGCGAACAGATCGCGGCGAACAAGGTGCCCGGCGCCCGGTGCGCGCTGGCCTGGAGTGTGGAGACGGCCAGCCTGGCCCGCGAGCACAACAATGCGCAGCTGATCGGCATCGGCGGCCGGATGCACACCGAAGCCGAGGCGCTGGCGATCGTCGACGCGTTCGTCACCACCGCGTGGTCGAATGCCGAACGGCATCAACGCCGGATCGACATCCTGGCCGAATACGAGCGCACCCACGAGGCGCCGCCGGTGCCCGGCGCCGGCTCCTGAGGCGGATCCGGTCCGATGCCCGAGGGCCATACGCTGCACCGGCTGGCCCGACTGCACCAGAAGCGGTTCAAGGGACAGCGGGTGCGGGTCAGCAGTCCGCAGCTGCGCTTCGTCGAAGGTGCGGCGATGGTCGACGGCTTCACCTTCACCGGCGCCAGCGCCTGGGGTAAGCACCTGTTCCACCACTACCGCAACGGCCGGATCGTGCACGTCCACCTCGGCCTGTACGGGCGGTTCGACGAGTTCACCGTCGACCCCGACCAACCGCCGCCCGACCCGGTCGGACAGGTGCGCATGCGCATCGTCGGCGACGGGTACGGCACCGATCTGCGCGGTCCCACCGCCTGTGAGGTGGTCGACGAAGCGCAGGTGTCCGACATCCTGGCGCGCCTGGGACCGGATCCGCTGCGCCGCGACGCCGATCCGGCGCCCGCCTGGTCGCGGATCAACCGGTCCAAGCGGCCGGTCGGCGCGTTGCTGATGGACCAGTCGGTGCTGGCCGGCGTCGGCAACGTCTACCGCAACGAACTGCTCTACCGCCACCGCATCGACCCGTACCGGCTCGGCACCAACGTCGAGGCGGGGGAGTTCGATGCGATGTGGACCGATCTGGTGGCCCTGATGAAGGTCGGCGTGCGGCGCGGCCGGATCGTCACGCTGCGCCCCGAAGACGACCACGGCGCGCCGTCGTATCGACGCGGCCGGCCCCGCACCTACGTGTACCGCCGCGCCGGCGAACCGTGCCGCATCTGCCAAACCCCGATCAGCACCGCCGAACTCGAAGGTCGCAACCTGTTCTGGTGCCCCACCTGCCAGCACTGAGCGCCGCCTGATCGGGTCGGGCACAATCGGCCGGTGGAATTGATCCTCGTCGTCGTCGGCGCCATCGTCGTCACCGCCATCGCCCACCGCCGCGGGCTCGAACCCGCGCTCGTCCTGGTGGTGGTCGGCTTCGTGGTGTCCTTCGCCCCCGACTTCAAGGGCGTCGAACTCGAATCCGAGGTGCTGCTGTCGGTCGTGCTGCCGCCGCTGCTGTACTCGGCCGCGCTGAACTTCTCGTTCCCCACCTTCCTGCGCAACATCCGGCCGATCCTCGGTCTGGGCGTCGGACTCGTGGTGATCACGACGTTCGCGGTGGCGGGTGTGGCGTCCTGGCTGGTGCCCTCGCTCACCTTCGGCTCCGCCTTGATCCTGGGTGCGGTGGTGGCGCCGCCGGACGCGGTGACCGCCGTCGCGGTGGGCCGCCGGCTCGGTCTGCCGAAGAAGGTTATGGCCATCCTCACCGGGGAGAGCCTGGTGAACGATGCGGCCGCGCTGGCCCTGTTCTCGATCGCGGTCGCGCAGGTCGCCGGCAGCCGCGCCTACATCGAGAATCCGGTGCTGCTGTTCACCTACAGTGCGCTGCTGGGCCCCGTGGTCGGCGCCGCCCTCGGCTTCGTCACGCTGTGGATCCGCCGCCGGCTGGCCAACCCCGGTCTGGAGACCATCCAGGGGCTGGTGGTGCCGTTCGCCGCGTTCATCTCCGCGGAGCATCTGCACGCGTCCGGAGTGCTGGCGGTGGTGGTGGCCGGGTTCGTGGTGGGGCACGGGTCGCTGGATGCGGGATACCAGACCCGACTGCAGGAGCGGTACGTCTGGAATTCGGTCGATGTGATGCTCGAGGCCTTCGTCTTCGCCTACATCGGGCTGCAGTTGCGCTTCGTCCTCGAGGACCTCAACGAGGCACACGAATCGCTTGTCGAGGTCGCGTTGGCCTCCGGCGTGGTCCTGCTGGTCGTGCTGGTGATCCGCCCGGTGTGTGTGTTCCTGATGTTCGGCCGGAACATGCTGTCACGCAAAGTCGAATCGAAGCTCAGTGTGCCGGTGCCCCACGGCGCCCGGGGGGCGTTGGGGTCGCGCCGACGTGAGCGGCCCAGCCGCCTGTCGGTGCTGGCCGACCGGCGATCCCTGACGTGGCAGGAGAACGTGGTGGTGTCATGGACGGGTATGCGCGGCGTGGTCACGTTGGCCGCGGCGTCCGGCATCCCGCTGACCACCGTGTCGGGGGAGGCATTCCCCGAGCGCGCCACCATCCAGGCGATCGCCTTCGCGGTCAGTGTGGGCACCCTGCTCCTGCAGGGTTGGACCCTGCCGGTGCTGATCCGGTGGCTGCGACCATCATTCCGGGCAGACCGGCGGTCCGATGAAGACGAGACCCGCAAAGCCGAGACGGTGGTGCACGATGCGGCAGGGGAGGTGCTGGCCCACTTCGCCGCGAACCCGCCCTCGGGTTTGGACCCGATGACGCTGAACAACATTCAGCGCACGATCGCCCGCCAGTCCCAGGACGCCGACGAGATGCCCGATCCGGAGTCCCACACTCCGCGCGCCGAGGCGTTCTCGAAGCTCTACCGGGAGGTGCTGTGCGCGCAGCGCAACGCCCTCATCGCCGAACGCGACGCCGGCCGGATCGAGGACGAGGCGGTGCGGGCCATGCTCGAACGCCTCGATCTGCAGGAGGCCGGTGTGTCGGCGCGTCTGGACAGCCGGTTCTGACCGAGCCGTCGAAAACCCGCGATCGGACCTCTGCGGCTCCAAGAATCTGCCAAGATTCCGCCAAGCGCGTGCGGTGAGTCTCTGCTGACCGCCCGGGCCACCGGGCTGGTCAGGAGAGGGGTTCTCATGGGCGACAACGTCATCCGCCTGGCAGCGGCCGGGTGCATCGCCGCGGCCGCGATCGGTTTGGCGGGGATGGCCCGGGCCGACCAATTCGGTGACCCGGAGGGCGCCGCCGAGTACTGGCGTGAGCAGTCCTACGACGATTGCGCGATGATGGCCGCCGCCGACGTCGTCGGCCAGATGACCGGCACCGCGCCGACCGAGGAGGAGATCACGTCCTGGGCCAAGACGGTGCCCAGCGTGGCCGAACCCGGCGATATGATCTACGACCAGTCAGACGACCCCAACGATCCGAACGCGGGCAGCATCTTCAAGGATCTGCCGATCGTGCTGGACCACTACGGCGTTCCGGCCCAGTACGTCGGCGGGTCGAATTTCGAGGCGCTCAAAGGAGTGTTGGGCCGCCAGGGTGCGGTCATCGTGAACCTCAACGGGGAAACGATCTGGGACGTGCCCGGAGACCGCAGCCAGGCCGACCACGCCCTGGTGGTGACCGGAGTCAACACCGACACCAATACCGTGCACCTCAACGACAGTGGAGCCGAGGACGGCGCCAACGAACAGGTGCCGATCGAGACCTTCCTGGCGGCCTGGCAGACCAGTGGCAACGAGATGGTGATGACGACCTAGTCGGTCGGATCAGAAGCCGCCGAAGTCGCCGCCACCGAAGTCGCCGCCGCCGAAGTCACCCCAGCCCCCACCGTCGCCGCCGCCGCCGTCGTCGAAGCCGCCGCCCTGCCCCTGGTCGAACCCGGCGTCGTAACCCTGGGCGAAGCCGGCGTCGTATCCGGTGCCCGACATGCCGGAGAACAGGGCGTCGAACAGCAGCACCGAGCCGATGCCCCACGCCCCGGCGACCAGCGCCGGCTTCCACCACGGTTCGGAGTACCACCCGGCCGGGACGGGTCGTCCGGCCACCTGCCCGCCGGGGTAGTAGTTGGGAGTGCGCTGCGACGGTGTGGGCGACGCCTCGATCTCGCGGCCCTCGAACTGCACGCGGCGGTCCTCGGTGACGGTCCCGGCCGAGCGCTGGCCGGTGAGCGACTCGAGTTCGGGACCGGGGTCCATACCCATGGCCGTGCGCGCGGCGCGCACGTAGTACAGCCCTTCGACAGCGCTCTCCTTGGCCAGTTGCGCCTGGCGTACCGACGTCGCCTGCTCGATCTGCGAGGACGCGGCCGTATACCGTTCCGACGCATCGGCGAGCGCCTGCTTGGACGCCTCATCGGAGCCGCTGAGGTTGAGCACCTGGCCGCCCAGCCGCTCGATGACGCGGCGCGCGTCGGCCTTGGCGTCGGCCAGCGATTCGGCGTTGCGTTGCCCGGACCTCTTCGACGAGCTGTACACGGCCAGCGCGAGCGCCGCGATGACCACGATGATCAGGACGAGCAGAACGCCGTTCATGCGTTCAGCCTACCGACGCACCGGAGGGTTTCGCGGTGCGCGAAACCAGCTCAGCGCGGGATGCCGAACAGCGGCCCGGGGTAGGCGCTCGCTCCGGGAATCGCCGGCAGCGTCGCCGAGACGATGTCGCGCGACCACATGTTGGCCGGATCGGTGGCCGGCAGGCTCAGGCCGACCCGGCTGATGTCGAGAGCTCCGAACGCGACGAAATTCTCGTACACCGTGGAGGATCCGACGATCTGCAGGGTGAGCGTCGCACCGGGATTCATCGTGTACGCGATGTTCTCCATCGGGACGGTGACCGTGTGTTCGCGACCGTCGAGTACCACCGGGATGGGGGATACGAGGTTGCCCAGCACCCGGCCGGTCTGATCGTCGACCAGTTGAGCGAAGACCGAACGAGCGGTACCGAAACCGGAATAGGTCAGCGTCAGCTGCGGGGCGCCGACGAAATGTGTCGTGGCCGCCTGCGAGGGCACCGTGACCCGTAGCCCCTGATTCGAACTCGAGGCCAGCCCCAGCGACACCGGGAAGGCGGCCAGCGACTGCGGGCCGGAACCACCGAGCACCGGAAGCACCGGGAGCAGGCCGCCGTCGCTGCGAACCTCGACCGTTCGGTCTCCGCCGCCGAAGGGGATCGAGTCCGAGGAGTACCAGTCGCCGAGTTGATCGACCCAGGTGAACTTCGGGCCAGGGAACGCGGGGGTGCCGGTGCCCTTGTTCTTGACGTAGGTGTCCATCCACGCCAGCTGCTCGGAGACCAGGAAGTTGGTCTGCTCGAACGTGTTCACCGGGTCAAGGCACACGCCGTGGCCGCCGCAGTACCAGATCATCTTGCTAGGCACGTCGGGGTTCAGTGCCATCGCGTTGTCGAGGGCCTGCTGCAGGGTGAACAGGTCGTCGACGGTGCCCTGCAGGAACAGCGTCGGGGCGGTGATGTTGCGGACGACTGTGGCGGGGGCGTTGTCGGCGAGGAAGTCATACGATCCGTCGCCGAGGTCGCCGAACAGCACGCCGGTGGCGATACCGACGTAGATCTGCGGGTCGATCCGCGCACCGGTGGCCACCAGCGCGAGCAGCAGCAGCGACGCCCACGACGTTTTGAACGTGTCCTGCGGATACAGCGCCGAGGTCAGTGAATTCCAGGCGATGCCAGGGGCGATCGCGTCGATCCGCTGATCGGTGCCGGCCGACGTCAGCTGGATCCCACCGCCGTAGGAGCCGCCGACCATGCCGATCAGTGGATCGAGCCCGGCCGGGCCGGGCCCGAGCTTGGTGCCCGGGAGCATGGACATCCAGTCGATGATCGCCGAGACGTCGCGGGCCTCGAAGTTCTCGGAGTCCAGGTGCAGCAGTCCGCCGGAGGCGAACTCGCCGCGCGGATCCCAGCTGATGACGTTGTAACCGCTGGCTCGCAGCAGCGCCAGACCGGGGACCAGGCCGGAGACGGTGGTCAGCTGGGTGGGGTCGGTGTAGCCGGCCGTCGCCAGGCTGGGGCCGTTGAGGATGGTCGGCGCGACCTGGCCGGTCCGCAGACCCAGGGCCGGGAAGTAGTTGGTGCTGATCGGGGTGCCGTCGAAGGACTGGATGGTGGTGGTGAAGGCGATCGGGTCGCCGCTGGTGAACGCGCTGACCGGGATCTCGACGGTGTACACCCGCGAGCGCCCGATCACCGGCGCGAGCACATCGCTGAGCAGCGGGATCTGATGGAGTTCTCGGATCAGCGGGGTGACGATGAGTTTGGCGATCTCGGACCCCTCGAGCGCATCGTCGATCGGCGAGCGCTCGGCGACGAGAACCTCGAAGCGGTCGGTGGGCGCCGCGGTCAGCCCGCCGAAGTAGGGCAGGAAGCTGAAGTCACCGGTGGTCGCGTCCAGGGTGACCTTGCCCCCGGCGACGGGATCGCCGACCACGGAATAGTTCAGCCGGCCGGTCGGTGCGATGTTGTCGCCGGTGATGACGCCTTGGTAGAGGCCGACGATCGGCTCGTATGGGGTGGATCCCGATGCCGCATCCGCTTGCAGCGCAGTCAATCTCGCAGAGGTGCCCGCAGGCGGGTCAGAGCTCTCGGGCGTCGCGGCCTCCTCCGCGGCGGCGACCCGGGACGCGGACAGCCGCGTGACCGGGGCACCGTTGTCCTGGGCACCGTCGTCCCGGGGACCCTTGTCCTGGGCACCGTTCATCTGGGCGCCGTCAACCCTGGTTGACACCCGGGAGGAGACGCGGACCGGGGTGTCGTCATCGGCGGCCGGTTCGGCGTCGTTGCCGGTCCGGGCGGGCCCACGCTCGACGGCGGCCGTCCTCGGCACAGCGGTACTGGCGGACTCCGACCGAGTGTCAGAGGCCGACGCCCGCGAGACGCCGCCGTCCGCGGTGTCGGCCGATGCCTCGCCCGAGGCCAGGAAGATGACCACGCCCACGCCCAGTGCGGCGGCAAGACCGCCGACCCGACCGATATACCGCGCTGCGCTCATTTCCGTCCTTCGGCGACGTCAATACCCCTGAACGCAGGGGAGATTACGCGGAAGCAGGGCGCCCCGATGCCGAATGTGGATACTTGCGCTCCGCGTACGGGTCACGGTTCGCCGCTGCCCGGCGCAGTCGCCTGCCCGGAGACCGCCTCGAAATATCCGTAGCGCGATACGCATCGTCGACGCCGTCGAAGCCCCATACTCATTTCCGGACGCGGCCAGGGGTGCCCGCCATGGGCGAAGGGTGGCGTCATGACGTCGAGCGCAACGAAGCTGACCGGGTTGACCGGGCGGGTGGTCGTCCCCGGTGACGACGCATATGCCGCAGCCAGCGCTGGTTTCAACCTCCTGTTCAGCCACCGGCCGGCCGTCATCGTGTTCGCCCAGGACACCGCCGACGTCGTCAATGCGCTCACCTGGGCCCGGCGCAACGGTGTCCCTCTCCGGGTGCGCAGCGGCCGGCACAGCCTCGAGGGTTGGTCGAGTGTGGACGACGGCATCGTCATCGACGTCAGCGATCTGAAGTCGGCGACCGTCGACACCGTCGCGGGCACAGCGACCGTCGGCGCCGGGCTCAACCAGCTCGAAGCCGTCACCGTTCTCGGCGACGCCGGGGTGGCGGCGCCGACCGGCACCGAAGGATCGGTCGGACTCGTCGGCGCCACCCTGGGTGGGGGCTTCGGACTGCTGACCCGCACCTTCGGCATGGCATCGGACAATCTGATCGCCGCGGAGATCGTCGTCGCCTCGAACGACGGTGGCGCGCAGGTGATCACTGCTTCATCCGACGACAACGCCGATCTGCTGTGGGCGTTGCGGGGCGCGGGCAACGGCAATTTCGGGATCGTCACCGCCCTGACCTATCGCATCCACCCGATGACCGAGCCGGTCTACGTCACCGCGACGTGGGCCGGGCTGGACGATCTGGCGGCGGTGTTCGACGCGTGGCAGCGCTGCGCGCCCTACACCGACGAGCGCCTCACCAGTCAGCTGGAGATCGGCATCGGCGGGATCACGCTGATCGGTGTGCTGACGTCGGGATCCGAATCCGAGGCGGCGCAACTGCTCGCACCGATGGTGTCGATCGGAGATCCCGAGGTGTCGATGACGACCGGGCCGTGGGCGGACACCTACGCGGGTTTCCAGATTCCCCCGGCCGAGGAGGCGTCCAACTGGAAGTTCTGGTCCCAGTTCGTCTATCAGCCGTTCCCGCCGGAGGCGATCGACATCGTCGCCGCATTCATGGCCAACGCGCCTGGGCCACAGTGCAACTACTTCACCAACGCCTTCGGGGGAGCGGTGCGGCGCACCGAGCCCGCCGGCGGTTCGGCGTTCGCCCATCGCGACGCACTGTTCTATGCCGAGCCCGGCGCGGGCTGGGGTGTCCGCGGCGACGGCGTCCGCGCGACGGACGATCCGCTCACCGAGGTGGCCCTGGCCTGGTTCGCCGACTTCGCCGCAGCACTGGCCCCCTTCGTCGCGGGCGCCTATTCCAATGTGCCGAACGCCGGACAGGCCGACTGGGCGAGCGCGTACTGGGGGGCCAACGTCGAGCGGCTGCGAGCGGTCAAGGCCCGCTACGACCCCGACAACGTCTTCAGCTACGAACAGAGCATCGTTGCAGAAGGTGAGACGAACCGATGACGCACGTTGCCAGCGGCGACGAGGTCGCCGACGAATTCTGCGAAGACTGCGGGTACGAACCGGAGCTGAAGCGGTCGCTGTCCGGCTTCCAGATGTTCGCCATCGGCTTCGCTTCGGTCTCGGTGGTGATGGGCATCTTCGCCACCTACGACGATGTGCTGAGATTTTCCGGACCGGTGGGGATCTGGCTGTTCCCCCTGATCGGGGTGGGTCAGCTGCTGGTGGCGCTGGTCTACGCGCAGTTGGCCGCGCGGATACCGCTGAGCGGCGGTGCCTACGCGTGGGGGTCGCGACTGGCCAGCCCGAAGCTGGGCTGGGCCTTCGGGTGGCTGGCGTTCCTCGGCGCCGTGACCGGACCGGTCGCGATCGACAACGCCCTGGCCACCCAGTGTCTGATGCCGCTGTTCGGCATGGCGCCCTCCGAGACGACGGGCCGGGTGCTCACGGTGGCGCTGTTGGTGATCCAGGCAGTGCTCGCGATCGCGGCCACGAAGATCGTCGGCTGGGTGAACTCGTTGTCGGTGGGCGTCGAGATCGGCATCCTGGTCGTCCTGGGAATCGCCCTGGCGGTCGCGATGATCGTCACCGGCGACGGGGTGGCCGGCAACGTGTTCTCGCGCGGGGTGACCGAGAACGAGCCCAACTATCTGGCGATCGGCGGTGGGCTGATGGCGGCCACGCTGATGGGTTTCAGCACCCTGGTCGGGTTCGAGACACCCGCCAACATGTCGGAGGAGGCGAAGGACGCGACGCGCACCGTGCCGCGCGCGATCATCGGGGCGGTGGTGGCGTCGGCGACGCTGGGCCTGGTGTTCCTCGTGATCCTGACGATGGCGATCAGGGATCTCCCGGCCGCCTCGGCGAGCGACTCCCCGGTCGCCGAGATCATGCGTCAGCAGATCGGTCCGGGGCTGGAACGGCCCTTCCTCGCCGCGATCGCGGTGGCGTTCTTCGGTGCCGCGCTGGTCGCCATGGCGTCGACGTCGCGCTATATCTTTGCGATGTCGCGGGACGGGCGGTTCCCGGGCCACCAGGTGATGAAGCGGGTCAACCCGCGGACCCAGACCCCGATCCCGGCGACCCTGCTGGTGCTCGCGGTCGGAGTGATCCTGATGGTCGCGATGCCCGGCGACGCCCTCAATCAACTCATCGCCACCGGCGCCATCATCGGGATAACGCTCTACCTGATGACGGTCGTGCTCTACCTGACCGCACGGAAGAAGTTCGTCCACTCCGAGCGCGGCGGCTTCGACCTCGGACGATTCGACGGGCCCGTCGCCTTCGCGGCCCTCGTCTGGGTGGTCTTCTCGCTGTTCGTGGTGCTGGTGTCCTCGACGACGGCGGCGACCTTGTTGTTGGTCGCGGGTCAGTTCGCCGTGGGCGCCGCGTACTTCCTGTACATGTGGAAATTCGACCGCGCGGTCCTCGAGAACGAGCCGGGCGACGCCGCCATCCTGGGCTGACGGTGCGGCCGGGCCCCGGGGGCAGCGGCTGCCGCCGACGGGGATCGGTGGTGGGGCATCGAGCGCGGCCAAAAGCCCCATCGACCTCGAATAACGCGCCTACCACAGGCGTTCTCTCGGAGCGGGCGACGGGAATCGAACCCGCGTAGCTAGTTTGGAAGACTAGGGCTCTACCATTGAGCTACGCCCGCATGTTGCGATCTGAGACTGTACCGGCGCGCACCGCATCAAATCCAATTGAGGTTCCCGCGCGGTGACACCGTAGTATCTCGCGTGGTCAGCGCAGCGACATGCAGCGCGGACCGAGACGACATCGGGGTGTAGCGCAGCTTGGTAGCGCATCCGCTTTGGGAGCGGAAGGCCGCAGGTTCAAATCCTGTCACCCCGACGCGCACCCGCCCGCACGACCGCAGACATCGAGATCGAGGAGTAACCACAGTGAAGAGCACCGTCGAGAAGTTGAGCCCGACCCGGGTTCGCATCAACGTGGAGGTGCCCTTCACAGAACTGGAGCCCGAATTCGACCGCGCCTTCAAGCAGCTGGCTCAGCAGGTCCGGCTGCCCGGCTTCCGGCCCGGCAAGGCGCCGCGCAAGCTGCTCGAGGCCCGCGTCGGCCGCGAGGCGATGCTCGACCAGGTGATCGGCGAGGCGGTGCCGATCCGCTACACCGAGGCCGTCACCACCTCCGACGTCCAGCCGATCGGTCAGCCCGAGATCGAGATCACCCACAAGCAGTACGGCGAGGATCTCGTATTCACCGCCGAGGTCGACGTCCGCCCCGAGTTCGAGCTGCCCGACCTGTCGGCGCTGGAGATCGTGGTCGACCCGATCGAGGTGGACGATGAAGAGGTCGACGCGGAGCTGCAGACGCTGCGCGCCCGCTTCGGCACCCTCACCGGCGTCGACCGTCCCGCCCAGAACGGCGACTTCGTCTCCATCGACCTGTCGGCCACCGTCGACGGCAACGAGGTCCCCGAGGCCGCCACCGAGGGTCTGTCCCACGAGATCGGTTCCGGTCAGCTGATCGACGGTCTGGACGAGGCGATCATCGGTGCCTCCGAGGGCGAGACCAAGAAGTTCACCACCACGCTGGCCGCCGGCGAGTACGCCGGTAAGGAGGCCGAGGTGACCGTCACGGTGAAGTCCATCAAGGAACGTGAGCTGCCCGAGCCCGACGACGAGTTCGCCCAGCTGGCCAGTGAGTTCGACACCATGGACGAGCTGCGCGAAAGCCTGGTCGAGCAGGTCAAGCGGGTCAAGCGGGTGCAGCAGGCCGAAAAGATCCGCGACAAGGCGCTGGAGCTGCTGCTCGAGCAGACCGAGGTGGCGCTGCCGGAGAAGGTGGTGCAGTCCCAGGTCGACGACACGCTGCACAACGCCATCCACGGGATGGACCACGACGAGGACAAGTTCGCCGAGCAGCTCGCCGAGCAGGGCAGCAGCCGCGAGGAGTTCGACGCCGAGAACCGCAGCAACGCCGAGAAGGCCGTGAAGACGCAGCTGCTGATGGACGCGCTGGCCGACGAACTGCAGATCCAGCCCGGCCAGGCCGAGATCACCGAGCGGCTGGTGCTGATGTCGCGTCAGTACGGCATCGAACCCCAGCAGCTGCTGCAGATCCTGCAGCAGAACAACCAGCTGCCGTCGATCTTCGCCGACGTGCGCCGCGGGTTGACCATCGCCGCGGTCGTGCACGGAGCCACCGTCAAGGACACCGAGGGCAACGAGATCGACACCGCCGAATTCTTCGGACCGTCCGGCGAGGCCGGCGCGACCGAGGCCGAGCCGGCCGGCGACGAGACCGCCGCTGTCGAGACCGAGGCTGTCGAGACCGAGGCTGTCGAGACCGAGGACGAGGTCGCCAGGTCCGAGTGACGACTCGGGGCCACGCTCTGAGCGAACTCGCGGCCGTCGGGGAGTGCAGGCTGCCCGAGGTTGGTTAGTGTCGTTGACAGACCAACACACGAAGAGCAACTCCACGAAGCCGCTGCGGCGGCGATATCGCACTGGCGACCCAGACGTAAAGAAAGCAGGTAACTAGTCGTGACGGACATGCGTGGCGGGGCGAGCGGTTTCACGCTCCAGGACTCGGTCTACGAGCGGTTGCTCGCCGAGCGCATCATCTTCCTGGGCTCACAGGTCGACGACGACATCGCCAACCGGCTGTGCGCCCAGATCCTGCTGCTGTCCGCGGAGGACCCCACCAAGGACATCCACCTCTACATCAACTCGCCCGGCGGCTCGATCAGCGCCGGGATGGCGATCTACGACACGATGGTGCTGGCGCCGTGCGACGTCGCCACCTACGCGATGGGCATGGCGGCCTCGATGGGTGAGTTTCTGCTCGCCGCGGGCGCCAAGGGTAAGCGCTACGCGCTGCCGCACGCCCGCATCCTGATGCACCAGCCCCTCGGCGGCATCACCGGCGGTGCGGCCGACATCGCGATCCAGGCTGAGCAGTTCGCCTCGATCAAGAAGGAGATGTTCCGGCTCAACGCCGAGTTCACCGGCCAGACCATCGAGCGCATCGAAGCCGACTCCGACCGCGACCGCTGGTTCACCGCGCAGGAGGCCCTCGAGTACGGCTTCGTCGATCACATCATCACCAGCGCCAGCGTCAACGGCGCAGGACCAGGAGCGGGACTAGACAAATGACCGACCACGTGCATCCTCAGGCTGACCCCCGGCTGCAGCCGCAATCGCGCTACATCCTGCCCTCGTTCATCGAGCACTCGAGCTTCGGGGTCAAGGAGTCCAACCCGTACGCCAAGCTGTTCGAGGAACGCATCATCTTCCTCGGCGTACAGGTCGACGACACGTCCGCCAACGACGTCATGGCGCAGCTGCTGGTCCTTGAGTCGCTCGACCCCGACCGCGACATCACGATGTACATCAACTCGCCCGGCGGCTCGTTCACCTCGCTGATGGCGATCTACGACACCATGCAGTACGTGCGCGCCGACATCCAGACGGTGTGCCTGGGCCAGGCGGCCTCGGCCGCCGCGGTGCTGCTGGCCGCGGGGACCCCCGGCAAGCGCCTGGCACTGCCCAACGCCCGCATCTTGATCCACCAGCCCGCGCTGGGCGGCGTCATCCAGGGTCAGTTCTCCGATCTGGAGATCCAGGCCAAGGAGATCGAGCGCATGCGCACGCTGATGGAGGACACCCTGGCGCGCCACACCGGCAAGGAGAGCTCGGTGATCCGCAAGGACACCGATCGCGACAAGATCCTGACCGCGGCCGAGGCCAAGGAATACGGGATCGTCGACACGGTCCTCGAGTACCGGAAGCTGTCCGCGCAGACGTCCTGACCATCGGTCCGACCACTCGGTGCTGCCTTTCCGCAGCTTCGGCAAACCGTGCCGCAACGCCCGCGGACGTGGGAATCTGATCCACGGGGGTGACGGTGCACGAGCCGGAGGAGAAAGGTGACGACGGTGGGAATACGGAGTCGGTCGGTGGTGGCCGCAGTGACGCTGGCGATGGCAGCGGGGGTGTTGTCCCAAGCAGTGGCGCCCGTCGTGGCATCGGCGCAGGAGTGCCCGGCGGGAACGTACTGGGACGCCGGGCTGGCGCAGTGTGAGCCCGTCACCGTATATGTCAATCCGCCCAATCCGGTGATCGGACCCGTCGGTCCGGCAGGTGTCGGCGGCGTCGTCGGCCCCGTGGGTCCGGGTCCGGTGGGCCCGGGGCCGGCTGGCCCCGGACCTCGCTGAGGTCTGAGCGCATCCGGACTCGTGCGGGCAATCGAGGCCCCCGTACGGGCCGAGGGCAGATCTGTGCGGACGTCGGTACTCTCGGTCCGGTAACGGCGACGACACGCCAGGGACACCGCGGCGCGTTTGGGCGGGTCAATGACCCTTCAGGCGATATGTTGGCGCCACCACAGATGAATACCACCGGCGCGATTCGGCTTTAGGGTCGCCTTGCGCGAGAACAAGCGGGTAGCGTCGAGAACCAGGCCATCTCAAGCGGCCAGCACGGATCTGCGATGTGACCCAGCGCATCCGATTGTCCGACGTCGACAGGAAGTAGGACCCCACCACCATGGCGCGTATCGGAGACGGCGGTGACCTGCTGAAGTGCTCGTTCTGTGGCAAGAGCCAGAAGCAGGTGAAGAAGCTCATCGCCGGTCCCGGCGTGTACATCTGTGACGAGTGCATCGATCTCTGCAACGAGATCATCGAAGAGGAACTGGCCGACGCCGACGACGTGAAACTCGACGAGCTGCCCAAGCCCGCCGAGATCCGCGAATTCCTCGAGAGCTACGTCATCGGACAGGACACCGCCAAGCGCACCTTGGCCGTGGCGGTCTACAACCACTACAAGCGCATCCAGGCCGGAGAGAAGAGCCGCGATTCGCGCTCCGAGCCGGTCGAGCTGACCAAGTCCAACATCCTGATGCTCGGCCCCACCGGCTGCGGTAAGACCTACCTGGCGCAGACGCTGGCCAAGATGCTCAATGTCCCGTTCGCCATCGCCGACGCCACGGCGCTGACCGAGGCCGGCTACGTCGGCGAGGACGTCGAGAACATCCTGCTCAAGCTGATCCAGGCCGCCGATTACGACGTCAAGCGCGCCGAGACCGGCATCATCTACATCGACGAGGTCGACAAGATCGCCCGCAAGAGCGAGAACCCGTCGATCACCCGGGATGTCTCCGGTGAGGGTGTGCAGCAGGCGCTGCTGAAGATCCTCGAGGGCACGCAGGCCTCGGTGCCGCCGCAGGGTGGACGCAAGCATCCCCACCAGGAGTTCATCCAGATCGACACCACCAACGTGCTGTTCATCGTGGCGGGTGCGTTCGCCGGCCTGGAGAGGATCGTCTCGGACCGCGTGGGCAAGCGGGGTCTGGGCTTCGGCGCGGAGGTGCGCTCGAAGGCGGAGATCGACACCCAGGACCACTTCGCCGAGGTGATGCCCGAGGATCTGATCAAGTTCGGTCTGATCCCCGAGTTCATCGGCCGCCTGCCCGTCGTCGCCTCGGTGACCAATCTGGACAAGGAATCGCTGGTCAAGATCCTGTCGGAGCCAAAGAACGCACTGGTCAAGCAGTACACCCGGCTGTTCGAGATGGACGGCGTCGAGCTCGAGTTCGCTGAAGAGGCGCTCGAAGCGATCGCCGACCAGGCGATCCACCGCGGCACCGGCGCACGCGGACTGCGCGCCATCATGGAAGAGGTCCTGCTGCCGGTCATGTACGACATCCCCAGCCGCGACGACGTCGCCAAGGTGGTCGTCACCAGGGAGACCGTGCAGGACAACGTGCTGCCGACCATCGTGCCGCGCAAGCCCTCGCGCAGCGAGCGCCGCGACAAGAGCGCGTAGCGTTCACCCAACCGCACTGAGGGCTGTGAATCCACGTGATTCACAGCCCTGAGTGTTTCTCGGCGAAGCGGACCCTCAGCGGTCGGGCAGCGCGTACCGGTGGATGGCGCGGAGCGTCTGCAGGTACTGGCGGGGTAGCGGACCGGTCGTGTATGGCAGGCCGTATTTGTCGCACAGCGCACGCACTCGTCGCGCGATCTGGGCCGACCGGTTGCTCGGCAGATCGGGGAACAGGTGGTGCTCGATCTGGTAGCAGAGGTTGCCGCTCATGAACGCCATCGCCGGGCCGGCGTCGAAGTTGGCGCTACCGAGCATCTGACGCAGATACCACTCGCCCCGCGTCTCGTTCTCGAGGACGTCCGCGTCGAACTTTTCGGCGCCGTCGGGAAAGTGCCCGCAGAAGATCACCAGGTACGCCCACATGTTGCGCAGTACGTTGGCAGCGGCGTTGGCGGCCAGCGTGTGCCGCCAGCGGAGTCCGCTCAGTGCGGGAAAGGCGACGTAGTCTTTGCCCACCTGGCGCGCGACCTTGGCCGCCAGCTCATGACCGCCCTTGGATCCGCCGATCTCGAGCGCGCGATCCCGGGCGGCGTGCAGGCCGTGCAGCGCGATGCCCCACTCGAAGATGAGGGCCAGCAGCACGTTTCGTACCGGCGCCGCCAGGTAGTCACGTTTCCACTCCTGGTCGGGGGAGACCCGCAGCACGCCGAAGCCCAGATCGTCGTCGACGCCGATGACGTTGTTGTAGACGTGGTGGGTGTAGTTGTGCGAGTACCGCCACTGCGACGACAGGCCCGCCATGTCCCACTCCCAGGTGCTGGAGTGGATTTCGGGATCGTTCATCCAATCCCATTGCCCGTGACCGACGTTGTGCCCGATCTCCATGTTCTCGATGCTCTTCGCGGTGGCCAGGGCGATGGTGCCGAGCAGCCAGCCTCGGCGGGACCGACTGCGGTGGATCACGACGCGGGCGGCCAGGTCGAGCAGCCGCTGGAGGCGGATGGTCCGCCGGATGTAGGCGGCGTCGCGCGCGCCGAGGGAGTCTTCGACATCGGCGCGGATCGCGTCGAGTTCGCGGGTCAGCGCCTCGAGATCTGTTTCGCTGAGGTGCGCAAACGCAGCGACCTGCCTGATTGCCACGCGGGTCCTTGCTGTGGTGGGGTGGTGCGCCGAATCCGTCGCACGCCGTAGACCGTCCGTGCCGGACCGGGTCTTGTGATCACCTTACGCGGAACAAGCGGCCGTCTCAGCCCGCGTAGATCTCGCCGCCCCGAACGTCGATTCTGCGGGCCTCGAGCGGTTGGGTCGCGGGCCCCCGCGCCACCGTGCCGTCGAGGTTGAACCGGCTGCCGTGGCACGGACAGACGATCTCGGCGTCCTGAATCTCGGAGACCGTGCACCCGGCGTGCGTGCACGTCGCCGACAAGCCGGTGAAGGCCCCCGCCGTCGGTTGCGTGACCACGGTGTCACCGACGATGACACCCGATCCGACCGGCACGTCGGTGGTCTTCGCCAACGCGGCACCCGGTGCCGGCTCGGCGCCGGCGTCGGAACTCGACGACTCGGCGGGCTTCCGGCCGGACGTCGAACAGGCGCTCACCACAGCGGTCAGCAAGCCGAGGGCGGCGCCCACGACGACGCGACGGCGTGACGCGGACAGCCCCACGGGAAACTGCATCGATACTCCTTTCACGGCCCGAGGCCACGGGTGCGGGCGAATCACAGCGAAATGATCCACGGCAAGACCCGGCGACGGGCCGACAACACCATTTTCGTCATACCCGACATCACCGCACGCGCTCACTGCGTTCGGCGATCACCTCGTCCACCAATGCCGCGATCTCGGCCACCCCGTCGCGGCGGGCCAGTGCGGCCTGCATCCGCCGCGCATTCTCGCGGTAGCCGGGCGTGTCGAGCACCGAACGGACCGCCGTGCGGACAGCGCGCGGTGACGGCGTTCCGGTCCGCAGGTTCACCCCCGCGCCACTCCAGGCCACCCGTGCGGCGACCTCCGGCTTGTCCTCGGTGTCACCCGCGACCACCATCGGCACGCCCGCTGCCAATGCGCGCTGCACGGCGCCGTATCCACCGTTGGTCACCATGACGTCCACCTGCGGTAGCAGCAGGTCGTGCGGAAGATACTCGGCCACAACGGTGTTCGCGGGTAGCTGCTCGCCGAGCCGGGACGGTGGGCGGCCGCCGGTGGTGGCCACCACCGTCACCTCTGCTCCGGCCAGCGCCTCGATGGTCGGAACCAGCAGCCGGCTCAGATCCGCGTTGTCGACGGTGCCCTGGGTGACGTGAACGACGGGCCTGCGGCCGTCGAGTAGATGCCACCACGACGGCGGGCGGAACCCGAGTGTCGGCGCGGGGTGGACCGGCCCGACATAGCGCACGTTCGCCGGCAGATCGCCTCTCGGGTAATCGAATTCGGGTGCGGTCGGGGCGATGAAGCGGTCGGCGAGCAGCCCCGCCTCGATCACGGGCACCGGCAGGCGGCGGGTGTTCAGCCGGTCCAGCAGCCGGTTGGTCGCATTCTGCGAGCCACGCAGGAAGACCCGCTGGGTCAATGCGGTGAGCCCGCGGTTGCGGAGCCGGCCCAGCCGGCTCGACGACGGCGCCAATCCGAGGCCTCCCGGGGCGGTGTCGCGGCTGCTGATCATCAGCGGCGTGGTGGCGTAGGAGAGGATCGGTGGCCGCGCGGACGAGTCGCCGAGCAGGAATGGCACGACGCCGAGGAACATCGCGTCGGCGATCACCGCGTCGAAGTGGTTGTGCGCCAGCAGCTCCGCCAGCGCAGTGGCCTGACCGGGCATCGGTCTGACGAAGATGTTGGTGACGTCGAAATCGACCCGCCGGATCCCGCGGGTGGCCGAGCGGCCGGGGAACTGCTCGTCGAGTCGGGTTTCGTCGATGTCGGTCTCGGGCGGGAGGGCCGCGGCCCGCGCGCCGGTCGCGCGGATCAGTGCGGCCCGTGCCGCCGAGGCCAGCACGGTGACGTCGTCGCCGCGATCGACGAGTCCGCGAGCGAGGTTCAGCAGGGGTCCGATGTGGCCGATGGGCGACATCGAGGCGATCAGGATCTGCGACATGGGGTGCTCCTGGTGAGGCGTTGTCCATCGGGAAGTCGATGGTCGGCCAGGAGCGCCGCACTGAGCTTGGAGATTCGGTGGAGATCCGGTGGAGATCAGCGAGACGTCAGCGGGTGACCCGGTCGGGCCGGGTGTAGACGTTCATCGACTCGCCGCGCAGGAACGCCACGAGGGTGACCCCCGACTGGGCGGCCAGATCGACGGCCAATGACGACGGCGCGGACACGGCCGCCATGATCGGAATGCCCGCCATGACGGCCTTCTGGGTCAATTCGAAGGACGCCCGGCCACTCACCAGAAGAACGGTGTCGCTCAACGGGATCCGGTCGGCCTCGAGCGCCCAGCCGATGACCTTGTCGACCGCATTGTGCCTGCCGATGTCCTCGCGCACCACCAGCATGTCGCCGTCGGTGGTGAACAGCGCGGCGGCGTGCAGGCCGCCGGTGCTGGCGAAGATCTTCTGCGCTGTGCGCAGGCGTTGCGGCATCGCCGACAACACTGTGGCGGCCACGGTCGAGGGTTCGTCGCCGGGACTGTGCCGGCTGGTCAGCCGGACCGCCTCCAGCGACGCCTTGCCGCAGACCCCGCAGGATGAGGTGGTGTAGAAGTTCCGCCGGACGTCGGTGCTGGGCGCGGGCACGTGCGGGGCGAGCGCCACATCGAGGACGTTGTAGGTGTTGACTCCGTCGCTGTCGGCGCCTCGGCAGTACCGCACGGTGAGCACATCGTCACGGTGTCCGATCACCCCCTCGGTCAGCAGGAAGCCCTGGGCGAGTTCGACATCCGCACCGGGAGTGCGCATCGTGACGGTGAGGGGCTCACCGCGCAGCCGGATCTCCAGGGGCTCCTCGACCACGAGGGTTTCGGGGCGGGCGACGCTGTCGGCCGCGGTGACGTGATGCGCGCGCCGGCGCGCGGTGACCCGGCCCATGAGTCCAGACTAGGCGGGGACGTCGACCAACTGCACCTCCCCGGTGGTCACCCCCGCCACGAACACACGTCCGGTGACCGGGTCCACGGCGACGGTGTAGGGGTTCTGGACCGTGGGGAAGCGGGCCACCTCGCGCGGGGTCGGCTGAGCCATGTCGTAGCCGACCACCTCGTTGGTGCCCGACGAAGCGACCCACACCCGATCACGGGTCGGGTCGTAGGTGATTCCGTACGGCCCGCCGGATTGGGCCACCATGCCCACCTCACGCGGTTGCGGGCGCGGGGTGAACACGCGGACCGCGTCGCCGCGGGTGTCGGTCACGATCAGCCGGCCGTGTTTGTCGGCGACCTGGTGGGTCGGCCCCGCACCGGCCGGTGTCGACCCGACGATGGTCAGCGCGTCGGTGTCGTAGACGGTCAGATCGTTCTTACGGACGTCCAGCAGTCCCATCGACGTGCCGACCGGCGCCAGGCCGGCGGGCTGCACGCTGTCGGTGAAGACCTTGACGATGTCGTCGCCGCGCAGCACGGCGACCGTCCCGCCGTGTTCGTTGGCCACGAAGACGGTGCCGTTGGGCGCTTGCGACGCGTCATGCGGAAAGGTGCCGGTGACGATCTGTGCCTGCGCCCGACCGTCGGGCAGATCGACGCGGACCAGCGCATCGGCGCTCTCCACCGGGACCAGCACCGGCCCGCCGGGTCGGGCCAGCTGCAGATGGCGCCCGGATCCGGGTAGCGGCGTCCGGCCGGTGATCGCACCGGTGTCGGCGTTGAGCAGGACCAGTTCGTCGGGGTTGCGTTTGAGGACGGCGACGGTGCGGGTCGGTCCGTCGGCGACGATGCCTTCCGGCTGGGCGCCGACGGCAACGGTGCGCCCCGGCAGCGTGGCCGTCGGCGCGGCTGCCCGCTGGGGTTCGGCGGGCGGCGGAAGATCATCGGCGGCGGGGCGATTGCCCTCGGTGGGCACCCCGGACGGCAACAGGCCGGTGGTGGTCGGCGTGGCGGGCGGTGGCTGCTGGGGCGCGGACGCGCACCCGGCGGCGAGGGCGATGGCGAGCACACCGGCTGCGGTGCTGCGGACAAACGACATGGTGTGGCCATACCCGTTCAGCGGGCGGACCCAGTGACGGTGCGGTGACGAAGCTCAGGCCCGGGTGACGATCATCGTCTCGTCGGCGGCCGACTGCCACGCCTTGACGAAGGTGTCGATGGAAACCTGCTCGTCAGCGCCGTTCTCGACGCCGCTGTCGTTGAGGTGCACGATGCCCGACCCGGTGTCGACGCCGGTGACGACCAGACCGTGGTTGCTGCCGTCGGACTGGTCCTGCTCGCCCCAGATGGTCCAGGCGTCGACGATCGCGATCACCTTGCGCCCCTGGCCCAGGTAGTCCTGCAGGGCATCCAATCCGGAATCGATGTTGCCGTTCTTGCCGCCGCGGTCGGCGTCGGTGTAGTCCGAGTCGATGCCGTAGACCCGCAGCAGCGCCGGTACGTCGCCACCGTTGGTGCCGGCCCCGGCGTTGGGGTCACCGGAGTCGTCGGGGGTGTAGATCATGCCGGGATGCGATTCGCTCGGCGTGCTCGCCGCGGTGGCGATGATCTCGGCCTCGGTAGGCATGTCGCCGGTGACCTGACCGACCACATCGGCGACGGCCATCAGCACGCAATCGCCCTCGGTCTGCTGTGCCCAGTACTGGGCCGCGCCGGCCGGATCGCCGTACAGGGCGCCCGAATCGGCGGCGGCCGCGGAGCCGGCCAGCCCGACGGCGGTGGCGCCGATCAGACCGGCGACGACGGCGGTGCGGGCGACGGTGACGAGGTTGCGCATGATGTCCTCCTGACTGCGGGCGCCGGTGGCGCCGTGGTGCAGATGAGGATCACCGGTCGGGCTCTCCGGATTCTTGGCGGATTCTCGACGTGGCCGGCTGCAGGTAGGTCACGATCGCGTTGGTCAGACCACGGCGGGCGACGTCCAGGTCGTAGTAGCTGCCGAGTTGGCGTTCGGAGACCAAGCCGCGCATCGCGCCGGGAATGAACGACGCCACCTCGCGAACGCGTTCGGGGTCGACATCGACGTCGGCGAAGGCGGTCTGGCACGCCGCGATCCAGGTGCGGCCCCAGGACTGCAGTTCGGCGGCGGTCTGCGGGTAGAGCCGTTCGAGTTCGGCGCCGTCGCGGGGGAGCGCGGCGCGCAGGGTCTCGATGGCCCGGGAGTCCGGTGCGGAAAGCCCGTCGAAGAGCAGATCGATGATGGCCGCCACCCGCTCCCGCAGGGGGGCGTCCGGGGTGGCCTGCGACGGCAGGTGGCCGCGGCGCTGCGCGGTGCGCTGCAGCACAGCCGCCCACAGCCCGTCGATGTCGCCGAACTGGTACTTCACCGCGCCCCAGGTGGCTCCGGCGTCCTTGGCGATGCGATTGGCCGACGCGGCGGCGACGTCACCGGAGGCGAGCGCACGCAGCGCGGCGTCGAGCATGCCGTCGCGGGTGGCCTGGCCTCGGCGGTTGGTCCGACGGGTCAGTTCTGACACTTGACGAATCGTAGAGGGTTCTGTGATTGTCGTGCAATGGCCAAGCCGCCGCTGTCGATGACGCCCACGGGCTGGTTCCAGGTCGCGTGGTCGGACGAGGTCGGCACGGGTGACGTGCACCGGATGAAGTACTTCGGCCGCGAGATGATCGCCTGGCGTGCGGAGTCCGGGCGGCTGACGGTCATGGACGCCTACTGCGAACACCTCGGCGCACATCTCGGGCACGGTGGGCATGTCGAGGGCGAGGTCATCGCGTGCCCGTTCCACGGGTGGCAGTGGAATCACGAGGGGCGCAACGTGTGCATCCCCTACGAGCCCCGGCCCAACCGGGGCCGGCGGATGCGGACCTATCCGGTGCTGGAGCGCAACGAGTCGGTCTACATCTGGCACGACGTCGACGGCCGCGAGCCGTACTTCGATGTGCCCGATGTGTTCTCGTCGTTCGAGGGTGGCGCCATCGGTGAGCAGTACTACCCGCAGCAGCGGTTGTTCCGGGCGTCCCTCGAACTGCATCCGCAGTATGTGCTGGAAAACGGCGTCGATTTCGCCCACTTCAAATTCGTCCACCAGACGCCGATCGTCCCGGTGTTCACCCGCCACGATTTCGCCGAACCCGTCTCCTACGTCGATTTCACCATCACCTTCGAAGGTGATGACCAGCAGAAGATCGAAGATGTCGGCAGTGGGGTCGAGGCCATCAACGGAGGTCTGGGCATCGCGGTGACCAAGAGTTGGGGCATGGTGGACAACCGGACCATCTCGGCGATCACACCGGTCGACGAATCCACCTCGGATGTCCGGTTCATGGTCTACATCGGCCGCACCCCCGGCCGCGACGACCAGCGCGCGCAGGACAAGGCGCGGATGTTCGGTGACGAAGTGATCCGGCAGTTCAGTCAGGACATCCACATCTGGTGCCACCAGCGCTATTCGGATCCACCCGCCCTGGCCAGTTCGGAATTCGAGGGCTTCACCGCGATCCGCAACTGGGCCAGGCAGTTCTACCCCGACGGTATCGGCGGCAGCGCCGCGGAGGTCTACGCCGCATTGGAGAAAGGCTGAACATGAACGCTCCCACCAGGGCGCCGATCCGGGTGTTCCAGGTCGCCACCGGCAACGTCGGAAGCGAGATGATCAAGCGCATCGGCGCCCATCCCGACCTCGAGCTGATCGGGGTGCATTGCTACACCCCGGAGAAGGTCGGCCGCGATGTCGGCGAGTTGGTGGGTCTGCCGCCCCTCGGCGTGACCGCGACCGGCTCGGTGGAGGAGATCATCGCCGCCAAGCCGGACGTGCTGACTTTCCACGGGGTGTTCCCCGACGAGGATCTCTATGTCCAGGTGCTCGAGGCGGGCATCGACATCGTCACCACGGCCGACTGGATCACCGGCTGGCACCGCGACCACAACCATCCGCACCACTCGGGTGAGCCGGTGAGTCGCGTGCTCGCCGAGGCGTGCGCGAAGGGCGGTTCGACGTTCTACGGGACGGGGATGAATCCGGGCGTCAATCAGATTCTCGGCATCGTGTGCTCAGCCGACGTCGCCGAGATCGAGAACGTCACCACCATCGAATCTGTGGACGTGTCGTGTCACCACAGCAGGGACACCTGGATCGAGGTCGGTTACGGCCTACCCGTCGACGATCCCTCGATCCCCGGCAAGCTGGAGAAGTACACGCGGGTATTCGCCGACAGCGTCCTGCTGATGGCCGACTGCTTCGACCTCGAACTCGACGAGGTCACGTTCTCCTACGAACTCGGCGCCTGCACCAAGGACGTCGACCTGGGCTGGTACCAGCTGCCCAAGGGATCGCTGGGCGGCAACTACATCAAGTACCAGGGCATGGTCGGCGGCGTGCCGAAGGTGGAGACCCACCTGGAGTGGCAGATGACCCCGCACACCGATCCGAGCTGGGACATCAAGGGCTGTTACATCACCCAGATCACCGGCGATCCGCACATCTACAACAAGCACATGATCTTCCCCAAACCGGGCGTCGACCTGTCCGACCCGGCATCGTTCGCCTCGATCGGGATGACGGTGACCGGGCTGCCTGCGCTCAACGCCATCACGTCCGTCGTTGCCGCTCCGCCGGGTCTGCTGACCAGCGCGGACCTCCCGCTGAGAGGGTTCGCCGGCCGTTTCAAGAAGTGACCGCGGGTACGGCGTTCACCGAATCGACATCCACCGGCGGCGCGCGTCGGGATGCCGACCGGACGAACGTCGTCACAATGGAGGTATGAATGCGTCTGCCCGCCGGCGCCGACCGCAGCCCTCCGCCGCCTGGCGTGATCCGCTGTCGGTGGGGTGGCGTGCGCACCGTCAGCTCCTCATGCTGCGCTTCCGGTGGCACGAGCGGCGGACCGCGGACCCGGCCGAGGGTGCTAGCGGCTAGCTACCGCTGGGTAACCGATCTCTTAGGAGAACGGCGTTCTCTAAACGTGACGAAGACCACATCGCTGGCGTGATCGCGCGGCGTTCACGTCGCTGAGCAGGACATTTCACCGACCCAGGGCTGCGGCAGGGCCGTCCGTGTGGTAGGGCGATGCCTAAGAGAAGTGCAATAATCGGTACTGAGAGTGACATCAAACTTACTGCGGCGCGAAGCCACCCCACGGCGCGTCGAATCCGGCCGCGACTCGGTGGGCCGCAGACGGACTGCGAAAGGCAGGGGGATGGGTCTCGAGAGCAACGGAGCCGCACCGAGGCAGAAGCTCGAAAAGGTCGTCATCCGATTCGCTGGTGACTCCGGCGACGGTATGCAGCTGACCGGCGACCGGTTCACCTCCGAAGCCGCCCTGTTCGGCAACGACCTGGCGACCCAGCCGAACTATCCCGCCGAGATCCGCGCGCCGCAGGGCACCCTGCCCGGTGTCTCGTCGTTCCAGATCCAGATCGCCGACTACGACATCCTCACCGCCGGTGACCGCCCCGATGTCCTGGTGGCGATGAACCCGGCCGCGCTGAAGGCCAACGTCAAGGACCTGCCGCGGGGCGGCCTGGTGATCGCCAACTCCGACGAGTTCACCAAGCGCAATCTCGCCAAGGTCGGGTACGAGGCCAATCCGCTGGAGACCGACGAACTGAGCGACTACGTCGTGCAGGCCGTCGCGATGACCACCCTGACGCTCGGCGCGGTCGAGCCCATCGGGGCCACCAAGAAGGACGGCCAGCGCGCCAAGAACATGTTCGCGCTCGGCCTGCTGTCCTGGATGTACGGCCGCGAACTCGAAGCCAGCGAGGCGTTCATCCGGGAGAAGTTCGCCCGCAAACCCGAGGTCGCCGAGGCCAACGTGCTGGCGCTCAAAGCGGGCTGGAACTACGGCGAGACCACCGAGGCGTTCGCGACCACCTACGAGGTGGCCCCGGCCAAGCTGAAGGCCGGTGAGTACCGGCAGGTGTCCGGTAACACCGCGCTGTCCTACGGGCTGGTCGCGGCCAGCGTGCTGGCCGACACCCAGCTGGTGCTCGGCACGTATCCGATCACCCCGGCGTCGGACATCCTCCACGAGCTGTCCAAGCACAAGAACTTCAACATCCTCACCTTCCAGGCCGAGGACGAGATCGCCGGCATCGGCGCCGCCATCGGTGCGTCCTACGGCGGAGCGCTCGGCGTCACGAGCACCTCGGGCCCCGGCGTCGCGCTCAAATCGGAGGCCATCGGTCTCGCGGTGATCACCGAGCTGCCGCTGGTCGTCGTCGACGTCCAGCGCGGCGGCCCGTCGACCGGTCTGCCGACCAAGACCGAGCAGGCCGATCTGCTGCAGGCGCTGTTCGGCCGCAACGGCGAATCGCCGGTCGTCGTCCTGGCCCCCCGGTCACCGTCGGACTGCTTCGACATCGCCGTCGATGCCGCGCGGATCGCGCTGACCTACCGCACGCCGGTGATGATCCTGTCCGACGGGGCGATCGCCAACGGTTCGGAACCGTGGCGGATTCCCGACGTCGCGAGCTATCCGGCCATCGACCACACGTTCACCCAGCCCGGGGAGGCGTTCGCGCCGTATGCGCGCGATCCCGAGACGCTGGCCCGCCAGTTCGCGGTGCCGGGCACCCCGGGGCTGGAGCACCGCATCGGTGGTCTGGAGAAGGCGAACGGTTCGGGCAACATCAGCTACGAGCCCAAGAACCACGATCTGATGGTGCGGTTGCGTCAGGCCAAGGTCGACGGCGTGACGGTGCCCGACCTCGAGGTCGACGATCCGACGGGTGACGCCGAGCTGCTGCTGGTCGGCTGGGGCAGCTCCTACGGCCCCATCGGGGAGGCGTGCCGGCGGGCCCGGCGCAAGGGCCTCAAGGTCGCGCACGCGCATCTGCGTCACCTCAACCCGTTCCCGTCGAATCTGGGCGAGGTGCTGACCCGCTACCCCAAGGTGGTGGCTCCCGAGATGAACATGGGCCAGCTCGCGCTCCTGCTACGGGCGCGCTTCCTGGTCGACGTGCAGCCGGTCACCAAGGTCGAGGGCATGGCGTTCCTGGCCGACGAGGTGGAGGGCATCATCGACTCGGCGCTCGACGGGACTCTGGCAGACAAGGAAAACGAGAAGGCCACGTTCGCGCGGTTGGCTGCGGCCACCATCGAGCGCGCCGCGGCCGGTGTGGAGGCCAACGCATGACAACAGCGAGAAGCGAAGCGGATCGCGGGTCGACCCAGTTGCTCGGGTCCGACCTGAATCTGACGCCCCTGTCAAAGACGGCCGGGGTGCCCACCACCGACCAGCCGCAGAAGGGTAAGGACTTCACCAGCGACCAGGAGGTCCGTTGGTGCCCCGGGTGCGGCGACTACGTCATCCTCAACACGATCCGCAACTTCCTGCCCGAGCTCGGCCTGCGCCGCGAGAACATCGCCTTCGTCAGCGGCATCGGCTGCTCCAGCCGGTTCCCGTACTACCTGGAGACCTACGGTTTTCACTCGATCCACGGCCGGGCGCCGACGATCGCGACGGGTCTGGCGCTGGCCCGGCCGGATCTGTCGGTGTGGGTGGTCACCGGTGACGGCGACTCGCTGTCCATCGGCGGCAACCACCTGATCCACGCCCTGCGCCGCAACGTCAACATCACGATCCTGCTGTTCAACAACCGGATCTACGGTCTGACCAAGGGGCAGTACTCACCTACCTCCGAGGTCGGCAAGGTCACCAAGTCGACGCCGATGGGGTCGCTGGACTATCCGTTCAACCCGGTGTCGCTGGCGCTGGGCTCGGAGGCGACGTTCGTGGGCCGCGCACTGGACTCCGACCGCAAGGGGCTGTCTGAAGTGCTGCGCGGAGCCGCGGCCCATCGTGGCGCCGCGCTCGTCGAGATCATGCAGGACTGCCCGATCTTCAACGACGGCTCTTTCGACGCGCTGCGCAAGGAAGGCGCCGAGGATCGGCTGATCAACGTCACCCATGGCGAGCCGATCACGTTCGGCGCCGACGGTGAGTACTGCGTGGTCAAGTCCGGCTTCGGGCTCGAGGTGGCCAAGACCGCCGACGTGTCCGCCGATGAGATCGTCGTACACGACGCCACGGTCGATGATCCGGCCTATGCGTTCGCGCTCTCGCGCCTCTCCGAGCAGAACCTCGATCACATGGTGATGGGCATCTTCCGGCAGGTGCACCGGCCCACATACGACGACGCGGCCCGGGAGCAGGTGCGTTCGGCGCGTGAGGCGAAGCCGCACGACACGGCCGCCCTGCAATCTCTGCTTCGGGGCAAGGACACCTGGACCGTCGAGTAGGTGCGCTAACGTCACCCCTGTGACGTCCCCCGTGCCGCTGGCCGCCGTCGTGCTGGCGGGCGGGGCGTCGCGGCGAATGGGCCGCGACAAGGCGACCGTGGTGCTCAACGGTTCCACGCTGGTGGAGCAGGTGGTCGCCACCGTGGGGGAGCGCTGCGCCCCGGTGTTCGTCATCGCAGCGCCCGGTCAACCTCTGCCGGACCTGTCGGCGAACGTGCTGCGCGACGAGGTGCGCGGTGTCGGACCTCTGCTGGCCACCGGTCGCGGGCTGCGTGCGGCCGCCGAGGCAGGCCACGAGTGGGCGTTTGTCTGCGCCGTGGACATGCCGTACCTGACCGCCGAGCTGATCGACCAGCTGGCCATCCCCGCCGCGCGCCTGGGGGTCGACGTCGTGGTGCCGTGGGACGGCCGCGTGCATTATCTGGCCGGTGTGTACCGCACCGATCTGGCCGGGCGGGTCTCCACCCTGGTCGCTGCCGGCGAGCGCAGTATGCGCGCGCTGGTGGATACCGTCGACACCCAGCGGATCGTCCTGCCTGCGCAGCGCGCGCTGACCAACGTCAACACCGCCGACGATCTGAGCTGACCCGGCGCACCGCGTTCAGCAAATTGCTCGACATGTCGCTATTGTGCGTCGAAGCTGAAATTCGGGATATTCCGACGCGAAATTGATGTAATCGAGGTCCATTTTCCGGGTGGTGGACTATTCTTCTTCATCAATCCCCATCAGCGCGTACTCGCACCGGTGTGCGGGCGAGATCGCCTAGCGGAGTGCATATCTCGGCGGCATCACGCACGTGCTGGCGCGCGCTGTGGCGTTCCGCTCCAGACGGCTCATTTCGGCAATAGGCAGGAATGCAGTCCGCGTGTCACAACCATTTCCGCGCAGCCGGTGCGGTGCCCTCCCGGCTGGTCGCCCGGACGAACCGGTCGGCGCGGAAACGCACTGGTCAGCCGACGATCGGACGGTGCGCCGATCGGCCCGGTGTGCGGTCGCCCGCGATCGAGACTCAGGTGGGGGTACTCAAAAGCTTTGTCGGACAACGATATGGGTCGATCTTTCCGTTGGGCAGATCTCCCTGGTGCGCAGCGAACCGGTGCGGCGGTGGTGGCCTTCGGCGCGTCTCGGGTGCCGACATCGGGGCGGTTCACCATGATCGCTGCCCCCTTCGGCCCACGTCGAAACCTGGTTGCGGGTGGTCCACGCCACAAAAAGGCGGTGAGTTGGCTCACGAATCGGCAGCGTGCCCGTCGCCGCCGCGGCACCCTTGTTTTTCCTGCTGACCAGCGCATTTCGCCGAATTCAACGCGTCGTGATCTTGTCGTTATCTGTCGCAGATCGGTGCGGTGCGGATATGACTTCTGTCCGGACGCTTTGTACGGTCCCTAACGGCTCCAAACGAGAGCAAATAATTTCATTAACCGAGAACCTGCGCGTGAGTAGTCCGCGGACCGGCCAGCAGAGCCGAGCGGAGGCCGGGCGACGCCCGGCGGAGCATCTCAGCTCCCTACTGCCGCACCTGACCGAGACGGTGTGGCCCCAGTTCTCCCGACTCCATCTGGGATGCCCGCCCGCACTTGCGGGCGGCGGTCGGCGCGCGCTTGGCGAAAGGATCGAAGTTGAAGAACATCCGCAAGACGTTTGGACTGGCAGCACTCGCCGGGGCGTTTGCAGTGGCCCCGATGGCGCTGGGCGCCGGTACCGCGAATGCGGACAGCGGTGTGAACTGGGACGCCATCGCGGCCTGCGAGTCGGGCGGCAACTGGTCGATCAACACCGGCAACGGCTACTACGGCGGCCTGCAATTCACCCAGAGCACCTGGGCGTCCAACGGGGGCTCGGGCTCGGCGCACAACGCGTCGCGCGAGGAGCAGATCCGCGTGGCCGAGAACGTGCTCAACAGCCAGGGCATCGGCGCGTGGCCGGTTTGCGGCAGCCACGGCTGACCGACCGAAAGCGCTGAAAGAGGCGGTGCAGGGCCTACCGGCCCGGCACCGCCTCTTTGCTCTCACCAGCCTCTTACGTCAGTTAAATAACTCCTAAAACTTTCGCAACTTGGATAACACGTGATGTGGGTCACGCGACACAGTGAATGACCGCCCCGGAAACGCGCGTCGATTCCAGAGCGGGCCTTGTGTCAGACACGGTCGGGGAAGGACCGCACATGATCAACATCCGTAAGGCGCTGTTTCGAAGTTTCGGGCTCGCGGTGATCGGAGCCGCGTGCGCGATGGTGCCGATGTTCCTGTCCACCGGCACCGCCGCTGCCGACACCCTGAACTGGGACTCCGTCGCGGACTGCGAATCGGGCGGCAACTGGGCCACCAACACCGGCAACGGTCACTACGGCGGTCTGCAGTTCAAACAGGCCACCTGGTCCTCCCACGGCGGCCGCGGCAATCCGGCGGCCGCCTCACGTGGCGAGCAGATCGTCGTCGCCGAGCGCGTGCTGGCCAAGCAGGGCATCAAGGCGTGGCCGAAGTGCGGCCCGCGCGGCCTCGCATCGGCGAGCGCCGCGGCCTGGGCCAACCCGCCCGCGCCGCCGTCGGCCCCGGCGCCGGCGACCCGTCCCGCCGCCACCCCCGTCCGCCCCTCCGCAATCCCCCCACCGGTTCCCGCCCGCCCCGCCGCGACCGGGTGCGCAGCGGTCCGCGACGGCAGCGTGTTGGGCGTGATCGACCTCAAGAAGGTGTGCTCGATGCTCAGCCCGCTGACCGGGGTGACCCGGCAGCGCTGAACACGTCGCGCGCGCTGCTGCCGAGACCGCTCAGCTGGGCTCATCCGGGGGAACGAACGCCGAGCGCGCGGCGATGGACGCCAGATGCCTGGCCACCGCCGCTTCCGGTATCAGGACCGTCGCGCGGCTGGCCAACCCGCTGAGCAAGGCCGGTCGCAGGTTCACCACCCGCCCGATCAGCTGCGATTCGCGCACCAGCGCGCGGACGCGCCTGCGGCGGAACTCGGCGTAGCGGGCGAAGGCTGTCGGCAGGTCGGCGGCGCCGGCCACCGACCGAGCGAGGATGGCGGCGTCCTCGATGCCCTGGCAGCCGCCCTGGCCCAGATGCGGACGCATCGGGTGCGCCGCATCGCCGACCAGGGTGATAGGTCCGCGCGACCAGACCTTCGCCTGTTCCCGGTCGTAGAGATCGTTGCGCAGCACGTCCGACGGATCCGTCGCGGCGAGCACCGCAGGCACCGGATCCGCCCATCCGGCGTACTTGCGCTGCAGATGGCCGAGCTCACCGTCCGGTGTCGACGCTTGGCGAGGCGCCCGTTCGGTGGCGAACCAATAGGTGTGGTCGGAACCCAGGGGAACGTGGCCCACCTCGGTGCCAGCCCCGAGGGTCTGCCCGGCGAGTTCTGGCCTCAGGCGGTACTCGGCGATGCCACGCCAGGCCGTGTAACCGGCGTATCTGTGGTCCAGCGGGCCGTTGAGGTGGCGGGCCACCACAGAGCCGACGCCGTCGGCGCCGATGACGGCGTTCACCTCGCGGGCGGCGCCGTCGCCGAACTCCACGCGCACCCCGGACCGGAGCGCTCGAACCGTCGTGACGCGCACGCCGGTGTGCACAGTGCCGGGCTCCAGGGCACCGGAGAGGATGCGGGACAGGTCGGCGCGGCGGGTCACGACCAACGGCTCGCCCAGCGCACGCACCATGCGATCGGCCGACGGCTTGCGCAGCCACGAGCCGTCCCGCCAGCGCACCGCGCCGGCGGTCACTCTGCCGCCCGAGGCCCGCACCTCATCACCGAGACCCATCTCGTCGAGAGCCGCCAGCGCATTCGGCCAGATGCTGATGCCTGCGCCGGCGCTCGGATCGGTCCGCTCCTCGAGCACACGGACCCGGACGCCGCGCCGTTGCAGCGCGGCCGCAGTGGCCAGTCCCGCGATGCCGGCGCCGACGATGAGGATGTCGTCCGTCACCGGACGAACGTAGCGTGTGCAGGCGTGACGCCCCGTTCCGAATCGACGCCGTTCGCCGACCTCGACGACTACCTGACCCTGCCCAGGGTGTCCGGGCTGACCGTTTCTCCCGACGGCACGCGGGTGGTCACCACCATCAGCGAGATCGATGACGCCGGGGTCGAGTTCGTCACCGCGGTCTGGGAGTTGGATACGCGCGGCGCGGCGCCCGCACGCCGGCTGACCCGTGGCGCCAAAGGCGAGCGCAACCCCGCTTTCACCGACACCGGTGATCTGCTCTTCCTCGCCTCGCGGCCTACCAAGGACGACGCGGCGCCGCCGGCGGCGCTGTGGCGGCTGCCCGCCGATGGCGGCGAGGCGGTCGAGGAGTTCACCTCGCCCGGTGGTGTCAACGGCGTGCTCACCGCCCGGGCCGCGGCGCGCACCGCGGTGCACGTTCCGGTGCTCGCCTCGGCCACCGACCTCGACGAGGACAAGCGACTTCGCGCGCTGCGCAAGGACAACAAGGTGTCGGCCGTGCTGCACCGCGGATATCCGGTGCGCCACTGGGATCACGACCTCGGGCCCGATCAACCGCATCTGTTCGATTCCGCCGACGGCCGCGACCTGGCCCCGCACCCCGGCGGCGGGCTGCGCGACGCCCGAATGAGTCTCAGCGATGACGGTCGCTTCATCGTCACCTCGTGGTACGACCCGTCACCCGGTGCCGCCCTGCGCGGCAGGCTGGTCCGCATCGATCTCGACAGCGGGCAACGGGCCACCCTCGCCGACGATCAGGACGCCGACCTGGACAACCCGGCCATCTCGCCGGACGGCACCGCGGTGGCGTTCACCCGGGAAACCGTGTCGACACCGCTGGTTGCGCCTCGGATCACGCTGTGTCATCTGACGTTCGGGGGCCAGGTTCGTGAGTTGACGGCCGGCTGGGATCGGTGGCCGACCTCGGTGACCTGGACCCGGGACGGCACCGCACTGCTGGTCACCGCCGACGAGAACGGCCGCGGACCGGTCTTCTCGGTCGACCCGGCAAGCGGACGGGTCCGGCGGCTCACCGATGACGACTACACCTACACCGATGTCAGTGCCGCGCCCGGCGGGGTGATCTACGCGCTGCGGAGCAGCTACGCCGCGCCGCCGCACCCCGTGCGCATCGACCCCGATGGATCGCTGACCGAGCTGGCGTGTGTCGCGGCACCACCGCTGCCGGGCGCGTTGAGTGAACTGTCCACCGTCACCGAGGACGGTGTGGCCGTGCGCTCCTGGCTGGCCGTGCCCGCCGGAGCCGACGCCGAGCACCCCGCACCACTGCTGCTGTGGGTGCACGGCGGGCCGTTGGCCAGCTGGAACGCCTGGCACTGGCGGTGGAACCCCTGGCTGATGGTGGCCCAGGGCTACGCGGTGTTACTGCCCGATCCGGCGCTGTCGACGGGCTACGGGCAGGATTTCGTGCAACGCGGCTGGGGCGCCTGGGGCGCAGCACCGTTCACCGACCTGATGGCCGCCACCGACGCCGCCGCGGCCGTTCCGGGTGTCGACGACGGTCGCACCGCGGTGATGGGCGGCTCGTTCGGCGGCTACATGGCCAATTGGATCGCCGGGCACACCGACCGGTTCGACGCCATCGTCACCCACGCCGGCCTGTGGGCGCTCGACCAGTTCGGAGCGACCACCGACGGCGCCTACTGGTGGGCGCGCGAGATGACTCCCGATATGGCCGAACGCAATTCGCCGCATTTGTTCGTCGAACACATCGCCACCCCGATGCTGGTGATCCACGGCGACAAGGACTATCGCGTCCCGATGGGCGAGGCGCTTCGGCTCTGGTACGAGCTGCTGACCAGATCCCGGCTGCCCGCTGATGAGTCCGGCAGTGGCCCGCACCGCTTCCTGAACTTCCCGTCGGAGAACCACTGGGTGCTGGCGCCGCAGCACGCGAAGATCTGGTACCAGGTGGTGTTCGCCTTCCTCGCCGAGCACGTGCTCGGACGGGACGCCGACCTGCCCGAGCTGCTCGGGTAGCGTCGAAGAGCATGAGCCAGGCATCGCAGCGTGAGTTCGACATCGTGGTCTACGGAGCCACCGGTTTCGCCGGCAAGCTCACCGCGCAATATCTGGCCGACCGCGGCGGCCCGGCGCGTATCGCGCTTGCCGGCCGATCGCAGGACAAGCTGCTCAAGGTGCGTGATTCGCTCGGCGGTCAGGCCGCCGAATGGCCGCTGATCTCGGCCGACGCCTCCCAGCCCTCGACGCTCAACGCGCTGGCGGCCCGTACGCAGGTGGTCATCACCACGGTGGGTCCCTACACCAAGTACGGGATGCCGCTGGTTGCCGCGTGCGCCGCGGCGGGCACCGATTACGCCGATCTGACCGGCGAGACGATGTTCATCCGCGACAGCATCGATCTGCACCACAAACAGGCCGTCGACACCGGCGCCAGGATCGTGCACTCCTGCGGCTTCGATTCCGTCCCTTCGGATCTCACGGTCTATGCCCTTCATCGCCTGGCTACCCAGGACGGCGAGGGGCAACTGGGCGACACCAGCCTGGTGGTCCGGTCGTTCGCGGGCGGGGTGTCCGGCGGCACGTTGGCATCCATGCTCGAGGTGCTCAACACCGCCTCGACCGACGCCGACGCGCGCCGTCAGATGAACGACCCCTACACGCTGAGCCCCGATCGCCATGCCGAACCCGAGCTGGGCGCGCAGCCCGACATCCGGTGGCGGCGCGGCGCGGAGATCGCCCCGGAGCTGGCCGGCTATTGGACCGGAGCGTTCGTGATGGCCGCGGCCAACACCCGGATAGTCCGGCGCAGCAACGCGCTGCTCGACTACGCCTACGGCCGCCGCTTCGAATACTCGGAGCTGATGAGCGTGGGCCGCTCACCGGTCGCGCCGCTCGCGGCCGCGATGATGACCGGGGGCAACGCTGCGGTGATGGGGCTGGGCTCGCGCTACTTCCACCGCGTGCCCCGCCCCCTGCTGGAACGGGTGTTGCCCGCTCCGGGTACCGGGCCCAGCGAGCAGGCCCGGGAGAAGGGGCACTACACCGTCGAGACCTACACCACCACGACCACCGGCGCGCGCTACCTGGCCCGGATGTCGCAGCGAGGTGACCCCGGTTACAAGGCCACCGCGGTTCTGCTCGGGGAGTGCGGTCTGGCGTTGGCGCTGGACCGGGACAAGCTCTCGGAGCTGCGGGGCGTTCTCACCCCGGCCGCGGCGATGGGCGATGCGCTGCTGGCCCGGTTCCCCGCCGCCGAGGTGACGCTGGAGACGTCGCGGCTGGCCTGAGCCGCCGTGGGCCGCGGGACCCGTTCGGCCGGCGCGGGTGCGGCTCCCTAGAATTGACCGGTGACCGCCAGCACCCGCCCCTCCGCCGGCAACGACGCGACCGCACTGCCCAAATCGTGGGAGCCGGGCGCCGTCGAAGCCGACATCTATCAGGGGTGGGTGGACGCGGGATACTTCACCGCCGACCCGACCAGCGACAAGCCCGGCTATTCGATCGTGCTGCCGCCGCCCAACGTGACGGGCAGTCTGCACATGGGCCATGCGCTGGACCACACCCTGATGGACGCGCTGACCCGCCGTAAGCGCATGCAGGGTTTCGAGGTGTTGTGGTTGCCGGGGATGGACCACGCCGGCATCGCGACACAGAGCGTGGTGGAAAAGCAGCTGGCCGTCGACGGTAAGACCAAAGAGGACTTCGGTCGTGAACTGTTCGTGGACAAGGTCTGGGACTGGAAGCGGGAATCGGGCGGCACCATCGGCGCCCAGATGCGCCGCATCGGTGACGGGGTCGACTGGAGCCGCGACCGCTTCACCATGGACGAAGGCCTCTCGCGCGCAGTGCGCACCATCTTCAAACGGCTGTACGACGCCGGCCTGATCTATCAGGCCGAGCGCCTGGTGAACTGGTCGCCGGTGCTCGAGACCGCGATCAGCGACCTCGAGGTGAAGTACGAGGACGTCGAGGGTGAACTGGTCTCGTTCCGGTACGGCGCGCTGTCCGACGACGAACCGCACATCGTGGTCGCCACCACCCGGGTGGAGACCATGCTGGGCGACACCGCTATCGCCGTGCACCCCGACGACGAGCGCTACCGCGCGCTGGTCGGCACCGCGCTGCCGCACCCCTTCCTCGACACCGAAATCGTCATCGTCGCCGACTCACACGTGGACCCCGAATTCGGCACCGGCGCAGTGAAAGTGACGCCGGCGCACGACCCGAACGACTTCGAGATCGGGATGCGTCACGGACTGCCGATGCCGTCGATCATGGACACCAAGGGTCGCATCGCCAACACCGGGACCCGCTTCGACGGTATGGACCGCTTCGAAGCGCGGGTCAGGGTGCGCGAAGCGCTCGCCGAGCAGGGCCGCATCGTCGCCGAGAAGAGGCCCTATCTGCACAGCGTCGGACACTCCGAGCGCAGCGGCGAACCGATCGAACCCCGGCTGTCGTTGCAGTGGTGGGTCCGGGTGGAGTCGCTGGCCAAGGCCTCCGGCGACGCAGTGCGCAACGGCGACACCGTGATTCACCCGGCCAGCCTGGAGCCGCGGTGGTTCGCCTGGGTCGACCACATGCACGACTGGTGCATCTCGCGCCAGCTGTGGTGGGGTCACCGCATCCCGATCTGGCACGGACCCGACGGCGAGACCGTCTGCGTCGGCCCCGACGAGACGCCGCCGCCGGGCTGGGAGCAGGATCCCGACGTCCTCGACACCTGGTTCTCGTCGGCGCTGTGGCCGTTCTCCACGATGGGCTGGCCCGACCGCACGCCCGAGCTCGACAAGTTCTATCCGACCACCGTCCTGGTGACCGGTTACGACATCCTGTTCTTCTGGGTCGCCCGGATGATGATGTTCGGCACGTTCGTCGGCGACGACGCGGCCATCACCGGCGGCGGCCGCCGGCCGGCTCAGGTGCCGTTCCGGAACGTGTTCCTGCACGGCCTGATTCGTGACGAGCATGGCCGCAAGATGAGCAAGTCGCGGGGTAACGGCATCGATCCGCTGGACTGGGTGGAGATGTTCGGGGCCGACGCACTGCGGTTCACCCTGGCCCGGGGCGCCAGCCCGGGTGGTGACCTCGCCATCGGCGAGGACCACGCCAGGGCGTCGCGCAATTTCGCCACCAAATTGTTCAACGCGACGCGATTCGCCCTGATGAACGGCGCGAGTCCGGCGCCGCTGCCGGATTCCGGCGCGCTGACCGACGCCGACCGCTGGATCCTGGGGCGACTCGAAGAGGTGCGCGCCGAGGTCGACGCCGCCTTCGACGGCTACGAGTTCAGCCGGGCATGTGAGGCGCTGTACCACTTCGCCTGGGACGAATTCTGCGACTGGTATCTCGAATTGGCGAAGGTGCAGCTGGGGGAGGGTGTTTCGCACACCACCGCGGTTCTGGCGGCGGTGCTCGACACGCTGCTCAAACTGCTGCACCCGGTGATGCCGTTCGTCACCGAGGTGCTCTGGAAGACGTTGACCGGCGGTGAGTCACTGGTCATCGCCGACTGGCCGCAGCCGTCGGGTTTCGCCCCGGATGCGGTTGCCGCGCAACGCATCGAGGACACTCAGAGGCTGATCACCGAGGTGCGTCGCTTCCGTAGCGATCAAGGGTTGGCCGACCGCCAGCGGGTTCCGGCACGGCTGTCGCACATCACCGCCGCGGCGCTCGACGAACACGTCCCGGCGCTCCGCGCGCTGGCCTGGCTGACCGAGCCCGACGACGACTTCGCCCCGTCGGCCTCGGTGGAGGTGCGGCTCTCCGCGGCGACAGTGCTGGTCGAGGTGGATACGTCGGGCACCGTCGACGTGGCCGCCGAGCGCCGCCGACTGGAGAAGGACCTGGCCGCCGCGGAGAAGGAATTGGCGGGCACCACAGGCAAACTCGGCAACGAGGCGTTCCTGGCCAAAGCGCCGGCCGAGGTCGTCGACAAGATCCGCGACCGCCAGCAGGTGGCTCGGGAAGAGGTCGAGCGGATCACGGCGCGACTGGCCGGTCTGCCGGCGCAGTGATGAACGGGCCCGCACCGACCCCCGACGAGATCGCGGCACTGCTGCAGGTCGAGCATCTGCTCGACCAGCGGTGGCCGGAAACCAAGATCGAGCCGTCCACCGCGCGGATCAACGCGTTGATGGAGATTCTCGGCTCGCCGCAGCGGGGCTATCCGTCGATCCACATCGCGGGCACCAACGGCAAGACGTCGGTGGCACGGATGATCGACGCGCTGCTGACGGCGCTGCACCGCCGGACCGGCCGAACCATCAGTCCGCATCTGCAGTCGGCGGTCGAGCGCATCTCGATCGACGGCGCGCCGATCAGCCCGGCCCGCTATGTCGAGACCTACACCGAGATCGAACCGTATGTGCAGCTCGTCGACGCCCAATCCGAGGCGGCGGGCGGACCCGCGATGAGCAAGTTCGAGGTCGTCACGGCGATGGCCTTCGCGGCGTTCGCCGAAGCCCCCATCGACGTCGCGGTCGTCGAGACCGGCATGGGCGGGCGCTGGGACGCCACCAATGTCGTGAACGCCCCGGTCGCGGTGATCACTCCGATCGGTCTGGATCACGCCGACTATCTCGGGGACACCATCGCCGAGATCGCGGGGGAGAAGGCGGGCATCATCACCCGCCAACGCGACGATCTGGTGCCGACCGACACCGTCGCCGTGATCGCCCGCCAGCCCGCCGAGGCCATGGAGGTGCTGCTGGCCGAGGCCGTGCGGGCCGACGCCGCCGTGGCCCGCGAGGACTCGGAGTTCGCCGTGCGATCCCGCCAGGTCGCGATCGGCGGTCAGCTGCTCGAACTCCAGGGGCTCGGCGGGGTCTATCCCGAGATCTTTCTGCCACTGCACGGCGAACACCAGGCGCACAACGCCGTGCTGGCCCTGGCCGCAGTGGAGGCCTTCTTCGGCGCGGGGGCTCAGCGTCAGCTCGATGTCGAGGCGGTGCGCGCCGGATTCGCCGCGGTCACCAGTCCGGGGCGGCTCGAACGGATGCGCAGCGCGCCGACGGTGTTCATCGACGCCGCACACAATCCGGCGGGCGCGGCGGCGCTGGCCGACGCGGTGCAGTCCGAATTCGACTTCCGCTACCTGGTCGGCGTGGTGTCGGTGATGGCGGGCAAGGACGTCGACGGCATCCTGGCCGCACTCGAGCCGGTGTTCGACCAGATCGTCGTGACCCACAACGGCTCGCCGCGGGCGTTGGACGTCGAGGTGCTCGCCATGCGCGCCGAGGAGCGCTTCGGCCAGGACCGGGTGCTCACCGCCGCGACACTGGCCGATGCCATCGAGACCGCGACCGCGCTGGTCGAGGAGGCTGGGAGCGACGGAGAAGGTCTCTCCGGGGCGGGGATGGTCATCACCGGCTCGGTCGTCACCGCCGGTGCCGCCCGCACCCTGTTCGGGCGGGACCCGCAATGACCGATCAACCGCCGACCGATCGGACACCGTCCCCGCCGAACCCGTGGAAGAGCTTCCGCGGGGTGATGGCGGGCACGTTGATTCTCGAAGCCATCGTCGTGCTCCTGGCCCTGCCCGTGGTCGGGTCGGTCGGCGGCGGCCTGACCGCGGCGTCGACGGTCTACCTCGTCGGGTTCGCGGTCCTGCTGGTGCTGATGTCGGGTATCCAGGGCCGACCGTGGGCGATATGGGCGAATCTGGCGGTCCAGATCGGCCTGCTGGCGGGTTGGCTGATCTATCCGGGCGTCGGCGTCATGGGCGTCGTCTTCACGGTGGTCTGGCTGATGATCGTCTATCTGCGCGCCGAGGTCAGGCGGCGGGAGGCCCGGGGTCTGCTGCCTGGTCAGCAAGACGGTCTGGACTGACCTGGCCGCGCTCCTAGTAGTCTGTGCGCCGTGACTGAGCGGACCCTGGTGTTGATCAAGCCCGACGGCGTGCAGCGGCGGCTGGTGGGAGAAATCCTGAGCCGGATCGAGGGCAAGGGGCTGACCATCGCGGCCCTGGAGCTCAAGTCCGTCAGCGACGACCTCGCGCGCCAGCACTACGCCGAGCACGAGGGCAAGCCGTTCTTCCCGTCGCTGCTGGAATTCATCACCTCCGGGCCCGTGGTGGCCGCCATCGTCGAGGGGCCGCGCGCCGTGGCGGCGTTCCGTCAGATCGCCGGCGGCACCGATCCGGTCGAGAAGGCCACCCCCGGAACCATCCGCGGTGACCTGGCCTTGGTCACCCAGGACAACCTCGTCCACGGATCCGATTCGCCCGAGTCCGCGGTGCGCGAGATCGAGCTCTGGTTCCCCGGCCGCTGACCGGTTCGCGGCGCCTGGTCTATCGGCGCCGCGTGATGTGGGATACTGGTCGCGGGTAGCCGGACTTCAACCGGAGTCCGTCGCCCGAATGAAGACTTCGACGAGCGCGACCACCGCCCTCGGTGTGGCGCCGACCGTCCAGCCGTCATTCAGCCAGGCACCGTGTGGGCCCCTCACCTGGGGCCGCTCGGAGCGAGACCACAACAGGTCCGGGGAAAGCCATCCCGGGCACAACAGCGAAGCCCTCGCGTGGCCGCGTCGACACGACGCGCCCGGGGGCTTGAGGAGAATACGTGGCCGACAGTGAAAATACTCAAGCCCAGGATTCGACAGAACAGCCTCAGCTCCGGGAGAAGCGACCGGAACGGCTGAGGGTTCACTCGCTGGCCAGGGTGCTCGGCACCACCAGCAGGCGAGTCCTCGATGCGTTGGCCGAATTCGACGGTCGCACCCGCAGCGCGCACTCGACCATCGACCAGAGCGAGGCCGACAAGGTCCGCGAGGCGCTGGCCGCCGAGACCGTCACCGAACAGCCGCTCTCGCCGACACCGTTCGAGCCACCCCAGGCTGCTGCGCCGGACGAGGCCGTCGAGCTGCCGGATGCGACCCCCACCGACGCGGCCGAGCCGCCCCCAGCCGAGGAGCCCGCGGCCGAGGAGCCCGAATCGCGGTTGCTGCTCGAGACCCCGCCCGCCGAACCCGCGGATTATCTGCCGCTGTTCGTGGCGCCACAACCGGTGCGCCGGCAGCCCGAACCATCCGCCGATGACGAGGACGACGACGACGATTCCGAGGCCTCCGACGCCTCGGACGACTCCGAGGACGACGATCAGGCCGAACGGCGGGCGGCGCGGCGTCGCAGGCGCGGTCGCCGCGGCCGGGGACGCGGTCGCGGGGAGCAGAACGAGGACGGCGACGGCGAGAACGGATCCGCCCCGGCGGACGGTCAGTCCGAGCCTGACACCGACGCCGACGCCGACCAGTCCGGCGACGACGATTCCGACGACGACGGCGGCGACGAGGACAGCTCCGGCGGCGACAGCGCGTCGCGCCGTCGCCGGCGGCGCCGGCGGCGCAAGTCCGGGTCGTCCGACGACTCCGACGGCGGTTCTCCCGACGACCCGCCGAACACCGTGGTGCACGAGCGCGCGCCGCGCGAGAAGAGCGGCAAGTCCGGCGACAGCGGTGACGGCGAAATCCAGGGCATCAGTGGCTCGACGCGGCTGGAGGCCAAACGTCAGCGCCGCCGCGACGGCCGCGACGCCGGACGCCGCCGGCCGCCGATCCTCTCGGAGGCCGAATTCCTGGCGCGCCGTGAAGCCGTCGAACGCGTGATGGTGGTGCGTGACAAGGTCCGCACCGAACCGCCGCACGAAGGCGCCCGCTACACGCAGATCGCCGTGCTCGAGGACGGCGTCATCGTCGAGCACTTCGTGACGTCGGCGGCGTCGGCGTCGCTGGTCGGCAACATCTACCTCGGCATCGTGCAGAACGTGCTGCCCTCGATGGAGGCGGCTTTCGTCGACATCGGCCGCGGGCGCAACGGTGTGCTCTACGCCGGCGAGGTCAATTGGGAGGCTGCCGGGCTGGGCGGCCAGAACCGCAAGATCGAGCAGGCCCTCAAGCCGGGCGATTACGTCGTCGTGCAGGTCAGCAAGGATCCGGTCGGCCACAAGGGTGCGCGGCTGACCACGCAGGTCTCGTTGGCGGGTCGCTATCTCGTCTACGTCCCCGGCGCCTCGTCGACCGGGATCAGCCGCAAGCTGCCCGACACCGAGCGTCAGCGCCTCAAGGAGATCCTGCGCGAGGTCGTGCCGGCCGATGCCGGCGTGATCATCCGCACCGCGTCCGAGGGCGTCAAGGAAGACGACATCCGTTCCGACGTGAACCGGTTGCAGGAACGCTGGACGCAGATCGAGGCCAAGGCCGCCGATATCACCGCGAAGAAGGCCGGCGCCGCGGTCGCCCTCTACGAGGAACCCGATGTCCTGGTCAAGGTGATCCGCGACCTGTTCAACGAGGACTTCTCCGGGCTCATCGTCTCCGGCGACGAGGCCTGGAACACGATCAACTCCTATGTCGAGTCGGTGGCTCCCGACCTGATGCCGCGGCTGTCGAAGTACGAGCCGACCAACGGCGACGGCCCGGACGTCTTCGCCGTGCATCGCATCGACGAGCAGCTCACCAAGGCCATGGACCGCAAGGTCTGGTTGCCCTCGGGGGGCACGCTGGTCATCGACCGCACCGAGGCGATGACCGTCGTGGACGTCAACACCGGCAAGTTCACCGGCTCGGGCGGCAATCTCGAGCAGACGGTCACGCGCAACAACCTCGAGGCCGCCGAGGAGATCGTGCGCCAGCTGCGGCTGCGCGACATCGGCGGCATCGTGGTCATCGACTTCATCGACATGGTGCTCGAATCCAATCGGGATCTGGTGTTACGCCGGCTCACCGAGGCGCTCGCCCGGGACCGCACCCGCCACCAGGTGTCGGAGGTGACGTCGCTGGGTTTGGTCCAGTTGACCCGCAAGCGGCTGGGTACCGGGCTCATCGAGGCGTTCTCCACGCAGTGTCCGCACTGCGCGGGCCGGGGCATCGTGCTGCACGGCGATCCCGTCGACAACGCCGCCCCCAACGGCCGCAAGTCGGAATCGGGCAACGGCGGCGGCAGCGGCAGCCGGCGGAGCAAGCGCGGTAAGAAGGGTGCCAAGACCGAAGAAGCGCCGGCGGACGTCCCGGTGATCAAGGTTCCGGCCCACCCCGCGGGGGAGCATCCGATGTTCAAGGCGATGGCTGCCGCCAACGGCGGTCACGAGGATGACACCGAGGACGCCGACACCGACGCCATCGACGACACCGACGCCATCGACGACGCCGACAAGGTCCACGATGCGGTTGCCGAGGAACTCGACGACGACTCGGCCGGTGACTCAGAAGACGACACGGACGACACGGACGATGATGACGACTCCGATGACGATGACGAGATCGACCTCGACAACGACGACGAGGATGATGATGACGACGACATCGACGTCATCGACACCGACGAGGACTCCGAGGACTCCGATGAGGACGAGGACTCCGATGAGGACGATGACGACGTCGAACCGCAGGTGATCGCGGCTCCGGCGCGGCGGATGCGGCGGCGCGCTGCCGCCCGCCCAGCGGGACCGCCCAGTGCGGAGTGACCGTGGTTTGACCCTCAACCCGCTGCTCACGTACCCTTGAGCGGTTGTCGCCAGGCCTTGCCGGCGGCTGTCGGACCCCCAGACAAGCGCCGCTCCTCTTGGCGCGCGCCTGTAGACGAGACGAAGAAGAAGAAGGACACGATGGCGAGCTACGCAATCGTCAAGACCGGCGGCAAGCAGTACAAGGTCGCGGTCGGTGACGTGGTCAAGGTCGAGAAGCTCGATTCCGAGCCCGGCGCTTCGGTGTCGCTGCCCGTCGCGCTCGTCGTCGACGGCGCCAACGTCACCACCAAGGCCGATGATCTGGCCAAGGTCTTGGTGACCGGTGAGGTGCTCGAGCACACCAAGGGCCCCAAGATCCGGATCCACAAGTTCAAGAACAAGACCGGGTACCACAAGCGTCAGGGTCACCGTCAGCAGCTGACGGTCCTGCGGGTCACCGGCATCAAGTAACTGGAGGCGAAGACATGGCACACAAGAAGGGCGCGTCCAGCTCGCGCAACGGTCGTGACTCCGCCGCCCAGCGGCTCGGCGTCAAGCGGTTCGGCGGCCAGGTCGTCAAGGCCGGCGAGATCATCGTCCGCCAGCGCGGCACCCACTTCCATCCGGGCGTGAACGTCGGCCGCGGCGGTGACGACACCCTGTTCGCAACCGCGCCCGGCGCGGTCGAATTCGGCACCCGACGCGGCCGCAAGCACGTCAGCATCGTGCCGGTGCCCCGCCAGGAGGCCTGAGCCTCTGCCGCGAATGTGAAGCTACTGCGAATTCTCGGCTGAATTGTCGCAGTAGCTTCACACTCGACGGAAAGGGAATCCCATGCCGCGCTTCGTCGACCGTGTGGTCATCCATGCGCGGGCCGGCAACGGCGGTAACGGCTGCGCGTCGGTGCACCGCGAGAAGTTCAAACCCCTCGGCGGACCTGACGGCGGCAACGGTGGTCGCGGCGGCAGCATCGTTCTGGTCGTCGACCCGCAGGTGCACACCCTGCTGGACTTTCACTTCCATCCGCATGTCGTCGCTCCGTCCGGGAAACAAGGCGCCGGCAGCAACCGCGACGGCGCGGCCGGTGCCGATCTGGAGGTCCGGGTCCCCGACGGCACCGTCGTCCTTGACGAGCACGGGCGGGTGCTGGCCGATCTGATCGGGGCGGGCACGCGGTTCGAAGCGGCCGCCGGCGGACGCGGTGGCCTCGGCAATGCGGCGCTGGCCTCTCGCGCGCGCAAGGCGCCCGGTTTCGCGCTGCTCGGGGAGCAGGGTGAGACGCGTGATCTCACCCTCGAACTCAAGACGGTCGCCGATGTCGGCCTGATCGGATTCCCCTCGGCCGGGAAGTCCTCGCTGGTGTCGGCGATCTCGGCGGCGAAGCCCAAGATCGCCGACTATCCGTTCACCACCCTGGTGCCGAATCTCGGCGTCGTCTCGGCCGGCGATCACACGTTCACCGTGGCCGATGTGCCAGGCCTGATTCCCGGCGCCTCGGAGGGACGCGGACTGGGGCTGGAGTTCCTGCGCCACATCGAACGCTGTGCCGTCCTCGTGCACGTGGTGGATTGCGCGACACTCGAACCCGGTCGCGACCCGGTCTCGGACATCGAGGCGCTCGAGGCCGAACTCGCCGCCTACCGGCCGACGCTGCAGGGCGATCAGGCGCTCGGTGACCTCGCCGAGCGGCCACGAGCGGTCGTGTTGAACAAGATCGACGTGCCCGACGCCCGCGAGCTCGCCGACTTCGTCCGTGACGATGTCGTCGAGCGGTTCGGCTGGCCGGTGTTCGAGGTGTCGACCGTCAGCCGGGAGGGGTTGCGGCCGTTGACCTTCGCGCTGTGGGAGCTGGTCCGGACCTACCAGGAGGCGCAGCCGGCGGTGGTGCCCCGTCGCCCGGTGATCCGGCCTGTCCCGGTGGACGAATCCGGCTTCAGCGTCGAACCCGACGGACAGGGCGGTTTCGTGGTCCGCGGTACCCGGCCCGAGCGCTGGATCAACCAGACCGACTTCGACAACGACGAAGCCGTCGGATATCTCGGCGACCGGCTGGCCCGCCTCGGTGTCGAGGAGGAACTGCTACGCCTGGGCGCAAGGCCCGGCTGCGCCGTCACCATCGGTGACATGACCTTCGACTGGGAGCCGCAGACCCCGGCCGGGGTCGACATGCAGATGTCCGGTCGCGGTACCGACGTGCGCCTCGAGCAGACCGATCGTGTCCGCGCCACCGAGCGCAAGGCCGCGCGGCGCGAACGTCGCAGGCCCGGAGGCGATGAGGAGGACGCCGACACATGACGAGCCGGCACCGCGAGGCGGTCCGCACCGCCCGCAGCATCGTCGTCAAGATCGGTACCACCGCACTGACCACGCCGTCCGGTGTCTTCGACGCCAACCGGCTGGCTGCCCTGGTCGAGGCGATCGAGATGCGTATGCGGGCGGGCTCGGACGTGGTGATCGTGTCGTCGGGAGCGATCGCCGCGGGGATCGAACCCTTGCGGCTGACCCGACGGCCCACCGATCTGGCGACCAAACAGGCGGCTGCCAGTGTCGGACAGGTCGCACTGATCAACTCATGGAGTACCGCGTTCGCCAGCTACCAGCGCACCGTCGGACAGGTGCTGCTGACCGCGCATGACATCTCGATGCGGGTGGCGCACAACAACGCTCAGCGCACGCTGGATCGATTGCGGGCTCTGCATGCGGTGGCAATCGTCAACGAGAACGACACCCTGGCCACCGACGAGATCCGCTTCGGGGACAATGATCGGCTCTCCGCGCTGGTCGCCCATCTCATCGGCGCGGATGCGTTGGTGCTGCTGTCCGACATCGACGGGCTCTACGATTCCGATCCGCGCAAGGGCAACGCCCGGTTCATCCCCGAGGTCGCCGGTCCCGATGACCTGGACGGTGTGGTCGCTGGTCAGGGTAGTCACCTGGGCACGGGGGGAATGGCGTCGAAGCTGTCGTCGGCACTGCTGGCCGCGGACGCCGGCGTTCCCGTCCTGCTGGCCGCCGCCGCAGACGCGGGCACCGCGCTCTCGGACGCCTCGGTGGGCACGGTGTTCGCCCCGCGTGCCGAACGCATGTCGGCGCGGCGGTTCTGGGTGCGCTATGCCGCCGATTCGGCCGGTGCGCTGACCCTCGACGAGGGGGCAGTCAAAGCCGTTGTCGGACAGCGGCGTTCGCTGCTTCCCGCGGGCATCACCGCGATATCGGGCCGCTTCTACGGAGGTGACGTCGTGGAACTGCGCAGTCCGGATGCCACCCCCGTCGCCCGCGGCGTGGTCGCCTACGATGCCACCGAACTGGCGACGATGCTCGGTCGGTCCCTGTCGGATCTTCCGGCCGAGATGCGCAGACCGGCCGTACACGCCGACGACCTCGTCGCGGTCTGACGTTCGCCGACCCCTCAGGAGTCGCCGCCCGGCCACCCCGCCAACGCCAGGTCCGCGATCGCGTGTAGTTCGGCACGGTCCGCTCCGCTGCGGGCCTGGATCGCGATTCCCTGGCACACCGCGGCGATCCAGCGCGCCAGAACGGCCGTGTCGACGCCGGACAGCTCACCCCCGGCCACTGCGGCGTCGAACCGTTCGGCCAGGCGGCGCACCGTCGCCTCGCGGAATTCGGCCAGGCCCGGCGCCGCACCGACGGTGAGGCAGCCGCGCACCTCCCCGCTGACCGTGTCGGCCGCGCCGTGCACCATCGCCTCGGCCACGCCGCGCGCCGTCGGCCGGGTCAGCGCCTCGGCCGTGTAGGCGCTGGGTCCGGCGAGATAACGCCGCAGCGCCCGGTCGAACAGGTTCTCCTTGGATCCGAATTCGGCGTACACACTGCGGCGGTTCACTCCGGTCGCGGCGGTCACGTCCGAGATCGAGACGGCGTCGAAGCCGCGCTCCCAGAACAGCTTCATCGCCGCGTCCTCGACCTGGTCCGGATCGAACTCCCGCGGGCGGCCGACGGACACCGACCATCACCTCCTGTGATACCGATCACAGCGGGAATGATGCCGCCGACGACCGACTTGACCTCACCATACTAAGTAACAAGTCGGTTCGAAATTAACGAGAGGTCACCTGATGAGCACAGCACCCCTGGCCGGTCGGCGAGCACTGGTCACCGGCGGATCGCGGGGCATCGGCGCCGAGATCGTCCGGCGACTGAGCGCCGACGGCGCCGCGGTCGCATTCACCTACGCGGCCTCGGCGGACCGCGCGGACGAGCTGGTCGCCGATCTGACCGGCGCGGGGGCCGTGGTGGTGGCCATCCATGCCGACGCGGCTGATCGGGATCAGAACGCCGACGCGGTCGAGCAGGCCGTCGCCGCGCTCGGCGGGCTGGACATCGTGGTCAACAACGCCGCCGTCGCGCACATCGCCCCGTTCGACGAATTCCCGCCCGAGGAGTTCGACCGTCTGGTGGCGATCAACATCGGCGGCATGTACTGGACCACCCGGGCCGCGATCAAGCATCTGGGCGAGGGCGCACGCATCATCAACATCGGCAGCATCAACGCCGAGCGGATACCGGGACCGGGTCTGTCGGTCTACGGCATGACCAAAGGTGCGGTGGCTTCGTTCACCCGGGGGTTGGCCCGCGATCTGGGGCCACGCGGAATCACGGTGAACAACGTGCAGCCCGGCCCGATCGACACCGACGCCAATCCGGACCGCGGGGACTTCGCCCAGAGCCTGAAACAGGTCACCGCACAGGGACGCTACGGCCACCCCGGCGACGTGGCGGCGCTGGTCAGCTTCGTGGCCGGTCCGGAGTCCGGCTATCTCACCGGCGCACACCTCAACATCGACGGTGGCTTCACCGTCTAACCGCCGGACCGGGCCGCGATCGTCCGGTACAGCGCCCGCGACAGCGAGAGGGCCGCGCTGCGCACCTGACGTGCCCGGCGGTTGGCATCGTCGAGGGCGTCATGGTCGGCTCGCGTCACCGCCACGCCGTGGCGCTGCGCGGCCGTCGCCAGCTGTTGCTGCACGGCCGGCGCAGCGAGCAGCAACGCCGCCAGCACGCCGGGGGACAGCTCGCGCTCACGCAGGAGCCCGCGGTAGCGCACGTCGCTGGGGATGCGCACGTCCTCGGCTCCCCTGAGCACCCGCCCGCTCGCGGCGACCAGCGCCGTCAGTGCGACCTGGGCGACCGTCTCCACCAGCAGGCCGCGGAACGGGAACCATGGCAGGGGCAGCCGGTCCACCTGCCGGTCCAGTGCACCGGAGAACAGGTATCCGAGCAACGCGTGGGTGCGGATCTCCTTGACGTCGTCCCAGTCGACGGAGTCCCCGTCGTATTCGATGGACTCGTCGCTGATCGCGATGCCGCCGAAGCGGTTGAGCAGGCGGAGCAGGTCGTCGAGGGCCTCGGGGCCGGGCACGAGCCGGGCCAGTGCATCGCCGACACCGATGGCGAAGCGGCCGTCGTCGGGATCGGGGCCGATGAGGTCGGGGAGTGCGGGCACCCCGCCCATCTAAGCGGAACTCGCCAGTGCGGGCAGCTCGTCGGCGAGCAGCGCGAGCATCGGGGAGCAGCCGTTGTCGATCTTGACCGTGGCGAGGTCGTCGCCGCGAGTGGGCCCGCGGTTGACGATCGCGATCGGCAGATGGTGCGCCGCGGCATGGCGTACGAAGCGGTAGCCGGAGAAGACGGTCAACGACGAACCGGCCACCAGCAGCGCGTCGGCGGCGTCCACGATCGCATAGGCGCGTTCGACGCGTTGTTTGGGCACGCTCTCTCCGAAGTAGACGATGTCGGGTTTGAGCATGCCGTCGCACACCGGACAGTCCACGACGCGGAAGCCGGCGGTGTCATCGACGACGGCATCGGCGTCCGGTGCGACGGCGATGCCGCCGACCGCCTCGGCCCGTTCCAGGAATCCCGGGTTGGCGGCCTCGAGTCGCTCGGCGAGCGCGGCGCGCGACATGGTGTGCCCGCAATCCAGGCAGATGACCTGCGCGTAGGTGCCGTGCAGGTCGATCACGTGCCGGCTGCCCGCCTTGGTGTGCAGCAGATCGACGTTCTGGGTGATCAGCCCGCTCAGCACGCCGAGTCGCTCGAGGGCGGCCAACGCGCGGTGTCCGGCATTGGGCAGCGTCGCAGCCATGTGCCGCCAGCCGATGTGGTTGCGGGCCCAATAGCGCTGCCGGAACTGGGGATCGGCGGTGAACTGGCGGATCGTCATGGGGTTGCTGGGCGGCGAGTCAGGGCCGCGATAATCCGGAATGCCGGAGTCGGTGGACATACCGGCACCGGTCAGCACCGCGACGCGACGGCCGGCCAGCAGACCGACCAATTCCGGGGCTTCCACTCTGCCCAGGGTACGGATCGCCGCGGGCGTCAGGCGTTGTCGAGCCACCAGTCGTAGAGGCGGTCGAGGTGACGGCCGCGGGCGGTGCCGAGCACCAGGTCGGAATTGCGGGTCCACACGATGTCGGCGAACCCCTCGTAGGTGCCGCAGGCCAGCGACCCCTCGGGTTCGTCGGGGGTGGCGTCCTCGTAATCCCAGTTCGTCGGCGACTCCTCCGAGTTCGGGCAGGCGGTGAGGTCGTCGGCGGCGATCAGGTCCGCGAAGGCGCGGTCGAGGCTGTCGACGTCGGCGAAGAGCGCGAAATACGCGGTCTGCTGACCGCTCGACGGCGACGTCGGGCCGCAGCTCACGGCCGCCACCGCCGCCCCGATGCGTTCCTTGTCCGGTGCGCAGGTGTCGGCGTGCACGATCGCCTGCAGCAGTTGACGGTCGGCGGGCGGCAGATCCTCGTCGGTACTCGGTAACGGGTCGGCCGGCCGGAACACGGTGCGGGTGATCGTCTGCGTCGCCGCCATACCGGTCGCGTGGTCGTCGCGCCCGGTCAGCCACACGGCGACCCCGCCGGCGACCATCAGGACGACGACGGCCACCGCGCCGATCACCGCCGCGGTCCGTCTGGCCCGCCGGTGCGGGGGTGCGACGGCGGGCACTGCGATCGCGGGCATCGTGTCGGTCTGTCCGGCCGGTGGCGGCGCGGCGTGATCGCCCAGGGCGGCTTCCCCGGCGCGGGCCAGCTCGCCGGCGCTGCCGTAGCGGTCTTCGGCGCTCTTGGCCATCCCGCGCGCGACCACCGCATCGAAGGCGGACGGGATGCCCGGCCGTAACCGGCTCGGTACCGGCGGTGGCTCCATCAGGTGGGCGGTGACCAGGGTGCTGACGCTGTCGGCCGGATAGGGCTGGGCCCCGGTGAGGCATTGGTGCAGCACGCACGCCAGCGCGTAGATGTCGGCCCGGTGGGTGACCGAACCGCTGCCGAACCGCTCCGGCGCCATATAGGCGAAGGTGCCTACCGTGGTACCGATTTCGGTGAGGGACTGTTCGCTCGCGGCGCTGGCGATGCCGAAGTCCACGAGGTAGGCGAAGTCGTCGGCGGTGACGAGGATGTTCTCCGGTTTGACGTCGCGGTGCAGCACTCCGGTGGCGTGGGCGGCGTCCAGCGCCGCGGCGATCTGGCGCACGATGGCGACCGCGCGGGCCGGTGGCATTGGTCCGCCGCGCAGCAAAACGCTGCGCAGATCGATGCCGTCGATCAGCCGCATGTCCACGTAGAGGTGACCGTCGATCTCCCCGTAATTGTGGATGGGCACCACGTGGGGTTCCTGCAGGCGGCCGGCCGCCCTGGCCTCCCGCTGCAGCCGTTCGCGGAACACGGGGTCGTGAGAGAGCCCTTCGGGCAACAGCTTCAGCGCAACCGTACGGCCTTTGACGGTGTCCTCGGCCTCGTAGACCTCACCCATACCGCCGCGGCCGAGCAACCGGATCAACCGGTAGGGGCCGAACATCGAACCCGCACGCGAGGATTGCGGGCCGCTGGTCACAGAAGCAAACGGTACTACCCGTCGGAGCCGTCGACGACGAAGGTGAACTGGCGCCCGCAAATGGTGAACTCGTCGCCGTCGGTCAACGGCACGCTCCCGTGTATCCGCTGGCCGGCGAGTTCGACACCGTTGGAGGACCGCAGATCGCTGAGCATGTAGCCCGATCCGGTGTCGATGACCGCGGCGTGGTGGCGGCTGACCATGGCGTCGTCGACGACGATGTCGTTGTCGGGCAGCCGGCCGATCCGGGTGGCGATCGTCTGCAGCGGATAGCGGCTGCCGTCGGGACCGATCAGCCACCCGGTGGCGGACGCGGCGCTGACCGCGGTGCGTTGTTCGAGCACGGTCACGGTGCCGACGGCGGCGGTGTGGGCGGCCCGACGGATGTCCAGCGGCTCCTGACGCAGGATCTTCTCGTAGAGCGCCCGCAGTGACGGTCCCGGGTCGACGCCCAGATCGTCGGCCAGGGTGGTGCGCAGCCGCTGATAGGCCTCCAGCGCGTCGGATTGGCGTTCGCTCACGTAGTAGGCGCTGATCAGCTGCGTCCACAGCGGTTCCCGGTACGGGTGCTCGGCGGTCAGCTTCTCCAGTTCGCTGATCAGCGCGGCGCCGCGGCCGCAGACGAGTTCCGCTTCGGCCCGGGACGTGATGGCGGCCAGCCGGTCTTCGCTGAGTGCGGTGGAGAAGGCATCGGCGAATGCGAAACCACGCAGATCGTCCAGCGCGGGGCCCCGCCACAGGGTCAGCGCTTCGGTGAGTTCGCGCGCGGCGGCTTCGAAGCGGTCGGCGGCGGCCGCCTGGGCGGCGGTGGTCCGGGCGGCGACGAACCGGTCCAAGTCGCAGTCGCCCGCAGGCACGGTCAGGCGATAGCCGGGCGGCGCGCTGGCCAGCGAGGACCGCGCACCGGGCACCGCCAGCAGTTTGCGCAGGTTCGAGACGTAGGAGTGCAGGCTGGCGCGCGCTCCGGCCGGCGGAGCATCAGCCCACACCGCGTCGGTGAGTGCGTCCACACTCACCGCGCGGTTGCGGTTGATCAGCAGCAGCGCCAGGACCGCCCGCTGCTTGGGCGTGCCGAGCGGCGTGTCGACGCCGTCGACGGCCAGTTGCAGCGGACCGAGCAGTCCGAAGTCGAGCACCGGGTTCTCCATCGTCGTAATGGGTGACGGGTTGAACCGACCCTATGCGGTCACGACCATGACGTGGTCGCGCCACGCGTCGCCGAACGTCGCGACCGGCACCTGTTCGTCGCAGCCGTCGTCGGTGCCGCTGTCGTTGAGGTGCACGATGCCCTTGGCTGTGTCCACGCCGGTGACCACCAGCGCATGGTCCGGTCGGCTGCGGTCGCCGTCGGTGTTCCAGATGGTCTCGCTGTTGACGAAGGCGATCACCCGGCGGCCGTCGGCCAGATCGTGCTGCAGGGCGAGTATCCCGGTGGGTTCTCCGGCGGACGCGGCGGTGTCGTCGTCGGTCATGGTGGCCTTGATGCCGTAGTGGGCGAGCAATACGGGTAGATCGTCGGCATCGGTGCCGTTGCCCGAGTTCGGGTTGTCGGCGTCATCGGGCGGGAAGTAGATCGAACCGGGGTGGTTGGGGCTCGGCATGGTCGCCGCCAGCCCGATGATCTCCTCCTCGCTGGGGGCGGTTCCGGTGACCTGACCGACCACGTCGGCCACGGACATCAACGCGCAGTCGTCGAGGGTCTGCGGCGCCCAGTAGGCCGCCGCAGCGGCGGGATCGCCGAACATCGTCGCGGGGGCCGCGCCCGCGGGGGCGGCGAGTCCCAGTGTGGCGGCGCCGATCAGGGCGGCGGCGGCGCCGGCGCGGCGCATGGCGGTCGAGTGCTTCATCTGCGGTGTCCTTCCCTCAGCATGTCGATGAGGTGAGGATCAGCCGCCCGGCTGTAAGGATTCTTGGCGGGGCCTTGGCGTCGGATCAGGAGCCGTCGAACGTGACGACGACCTTCACGTCGCCCTGCTCCGCGGTGAACGCCTCATGCGCCCGCGCCAGGGGCACCCGACGGGTGATCAGGCTGCCCAGCCAGTCCTTGTCGGCGTGCGCCAGAGCGTCCGCGGCCTGCCGGTAATGGCCGAGGTTGGCGTTCACCGAACCGACGACGGCATCGTTCTCCAACACCAGTTCACGGTTCACCGCCCCGGCGTCGATGCGCAGCCGCCGTCCTGCGGGGGAGACACCGGTCAGGCAGACGATGCCGTAGCGGGCGGTGTTGGCGATGGCGCCGAACACCACCGGAGCAGCGCCGGTCGCCTCCATCACCACATCGGGTTGCAATCGCTTGGCGACGTCGTCGATGTCGTCATGGTGATAGGTCGCGCCGAGGGCTGCCACGATGCCGGGTTTCGGACCGTCGGTGACCCGGTCGAGCACATGGGTGTCCAACCCCTGTTGGACGGCGAGCAGCGCGGCCAACAGTCCGACGGGGCCCGCGCCGGTGATCAGCGCCCGCTGCGGCTCGAAGTACGCGCGCTGGCCGACCCGGTGAATCTGTTCCCAGGCCTTGGCGACGATCGTCGTCGGTTCCATCAGCACACCGACCTCGGAGAGTTCGCGGTCGAGGGCGACGGCGTAGTGGGGCTCGACGGTCCAGCGCTGACTGCCGTATCCGTCGACCTCCTTGATACCGCGCTCGGTGTAGCGGCCGTTGCGGCACATGTCGAACTGGCCGCGGGCGCACGCCGGGCACGGGACGGGGTCGGGTCTGCGCACCACTCCGACCACGAGATCTCCGGCCGTGAATCCGCTGCCGTCCGGGGCGCTGACGACCCGGCCGAGGGACTCGTGCCCGAGCACCAGCGTGTCCCGGCCGGGCGGCGCCCAACCGTAGTCACCACCGGCGATCTCCTTGTCGGTGCCGCAGATGCCGATCGCCACCGCGTCTACCAGCAATTCGTCCGGATCGTGCTCGGGGTCGTCGACCTCGCCGACGGCCAATGTCCCGGTGTGCCCCGGCTGAACGGTCAGTGCCTGCATGCGTGCAGACTTACCGCGCGGGACTGGGCACAAACGGCAATTGTTGCTTCACAGCAACAATCCAGCGAATTGCGGGTCAGCGCAGGCAGTCCGCCGCCGCGATGACCTCGGCCTTCATGTTCTCCTCCATCATGCGCAGTGCCGCGGCACCGAGCTCGGCGTCGATGTGTGCGACCCCGTCGCGGGGGATGACCACCTGGAAGTGCCGGACGTAGGCATCGAGTGCGGTGTAGAGGATGCACTGCTCGGTGACCTGGCCGGTGATCACCAGACGCTCCGGTTGCAGCTGGTTCAGCAGATAGGCCAACGGCGACGCGTAGAACGCACTGTGGCGGACCTTGGTCATCAGCCGATAGCCGTGCTCGGGCGCGATGGGTTTGACGAGGTCGGGGCGGGCGCCGTTGAGCGCGGAGCGGACGATGTCGCTGAACTCCGCGGTGAAGTCGCCGTAGTTGTCATTGACGTAGATGAGGTCGACGTCATCGCGACCGCGCGCATCGGATACGAGCTTGGCGATGGGGTCGATGATCTCGGCGACGTTGGGTGTCAACTTGTCGGCATCGGGATGTTCGTACGTGTTCATCATGTCGACGACGAGGACGGCAGTCTTACTCATGGGGGCAGGCATACCCCGAACCGTTTGTGTCAACAATGTGGGCATGGATTTCTACTCGGCCTACCGGCACGGTTACGTGCGCGTCGCCGCGGTCACCCACACCACCGCCCTCGCCGACCCGGCGGGTAACGCCGAATCGGTGCTGGCGCTGGCCTGCGAATGCCACGACGACGGTGTCGGTCTCGCGGTGTTTCCGGAACTGACGCTGACCGGCTACTCGATCGAGGACGTCGTATTGCAGGACGCGCTTCTCGAGGCGGTCGAGGCGGCGCTGCTCGACATCGTCGCCGGCTCGGCGGACCTGCTGCCGGTGCTGGTGGTGGGCGCGCCGCTGCGCCACCGCAACCGGGTTTACAACACCGCCGTGGTGATTCATCGCGGACAGATCCTCGGGGTCGTGCCGAAGTCCTACATCCCCAACTACCGCGAGTTCTACGAGAAGCGTCAACTCGCTGCAGGCGACGACGAGCGCGGCGAGATCGTGGTGGGCGGCGGCGCCGGCATCGCGGCGCCGTTCGGTCCGGATCTGCTGTTCGCTGCCGCGGATCTGCCCGCGTTCGTGCTGCACGTCGAGATCTGCGAGGACATGTGGGTGCCGGTGCCGCCGAGCGCCGAGGCGGCGCTGGCCGGCGCGACCGTGCTGACCAATCTGTCCGGCAGCCCGATCACGATCGGCCGGGCCGAGGACCGGAATCTGATGGCCCGCTCGGCGTCGTCTCGGTGCCTGGCGGCATACGTGTACGCCGCAGCCGGGCAGGGTGAGTCGACCACCGATCTGGCCTGGGACGGGCAGACCATGATCTGGGAGAACGGGGTGTGCCTGGCGCAGTCAGAGCGGTTCCCGAAGGGGTCGCGGCGGTCGGTGGCCGACGTCGACGTCGAGATGTTGCGCAACGAACGAGTTCGTATGGGCACCTTCGACGACAACCGCCGCCATCACCTGATCGACGAGGACACGTTCCGCCGTATCGAGTTCACCCTCGACCCGCCGGGTGGGGATATCGGGCTGCGCCGCGAGATCGAACGGTTCCCGTTCGTGCCCGCAGATGAGGCCAGGCTCGAGCAGGACTGCTACGAGGCCTACAACATCCAGGTCGCCGGGCTCGAACAGCGGTTGCGTGCACTGGAGTTCCCCAAGATCGTGCTCGGTCTGTCGGGCGGCCTGGATTCCACCCACGCGCTGATCGTGGCGGCGCGGGCGATGGACCGCGAGGACCGCCCGCGCAGCGACATCCTGGCGTTCACGCTGCCGGGGTTCGCCACCGGCGAGCGGACCAAGGACAACGCGACCCGGCTCGCCGAGGCGCTGGGCGTCACCTTCGAGACCATCGACATCACCTCGACGGCCGAATTGATGCTGACGAACATGGACCACCCGTTCTCGCGCGGCGAGAAGGTCTACGACGTGACGTTCGAGAACGTCCAGGCCGGATTGCGCACCGACTATCTGTTCCGGCTGGCCAACCAGCGCCGCGGCATCGTGCTCGGCACCGGGGACCTCTCGGAGCTCGCGCTGGGCTGGTCGACCTACGGGGTGGGCGACCAGATGTCGCACTACAACGTCAACGGCGGTGTGCCCAAGACGCTGATCCAGCATCTGATTCGCTGGGTGATCTCGTCGAAGCAGTTCGACGACCGGGTCAACGAGGTGTTGCAGTCGGTGCTCGACACCGAGATCAGCCCCGAGTTGGTGCCCGCGGGTGAGGACGAGGAGATCCAGAGCAGCGAGGGCAAGGTGGGACCGTATGTCCTGCAGGATTTCTCGTTGTTCCAGGTGCTTCGCTACGGCTTCCGCCCGTCCAAGGTGGCGTTCATGGCCTACCACGCCTGGAGCGATGCCGAGCGCGGCGACTGGCCCGTCGACTATCCGCAGGACAACCGGCCGACCTATTCGCTCGAAGAGATCCGGCATTGGCTGCAGGTGTTCGCCCAGCGGTTCTATTCGTTCAGCCAGTTCAAGCGGTCGGCGCTACCCAACGGCCCTAAAGTGTCCGCAGGTGGCTCACTTTCGCCGCGCGGCGATTGGCGGGCGCCTTCGGACATGTCGGCACGGGTGTGGCTGGACGAGATCGAGAGGTGCGTACCCCGGGGCTGATGTGAGCGTGGCGCTTCGTCATAGCCGCCCGTCGATCCGCAGTTCGGGATGCACCCAGTTCGGGGAGCGCCGTTCCTTGAACGCCAGAAAGCCCTCGATCGATTCGGGGGCACCCAGACTGGCCTGCATGCCGATCCGGTCATAGAGGCCGATGTAGTCGTCGAGGCTGGACTTGATCACCGATCGAGCCCTCGGCGCGGTCCGGCAGCATTGCGCCAGAACGTCTTTCGCCGTCTCGATCAGCTCCTCGTGGGCTACCACACGCGCGATCAGACCCCAATCCAGAGCTTCCGTCGCGGACAGCGTGCGGCCGGTGAACATCAGATCGCGGGTCCGCACCGGACCGATCAACCGGGCCAGCATGTGGCTGTAATACGTATCGGCGATCCCGCGGTACAGCTCCGGAACGCGGAACGTCGCGCGCTCGCTGACCACCGCCATGTCGGCGCACAGCGCGATCTGCATCCCGCCGCCCTGGCACAGTCCGTTGACCGCGGCCACCACCGGTTTGACGGACTGGCGCAGTGTGTCGAAGGGCAGCGCGTCCATCCCCAGGGCTGCACCGAACGTCAGCCAGTTGTCCGCGCCGCCGCCGCCCATATCGCCGCCGGGGGCGAAGACGTCATCGGTGCCGGTGATCAACAACCCGGCCAGATCGGGATCGTTGTCGACGTGTTTGACCGCGTACTTGATGCCGAAGTACATCGCCGGGGTCATCGCGTTGCGCGCCTGCGGGCGATCGAGGGTGCACACACCGAAGGCGCCTTCGCGGGTGAAGCGAAGGAACTGGGTGCCCAGCCAGTCGCCCTCGGGTGGCCGGGGAGTGTGCTGTTCGGTCTGCTCTGACGTCACCGCTGTCCTCACTGTTGGTTGGCGTGTCGCCTCATCGCGTCGGCGATCGCCGCCGCGGTCGGTGCACAGTCGCCCGCGCCGTCGACGAGGGTGGCCAGGGCGCCGGCCACGCAGGCCCGTCGCAACGCCTCCTCGTGTCCCGCGGGCCACGACGCGGCCAGCACACCGGCGAATACGTCGCCGGCGCCGGTGCTGTCGACGGCGTTCACCGCCGGGGCCGGCACGTCGAAGCGTTCCTCGGCACCCAGATAGCTGGCGCCACGCGCGCCCCGGGTGATCACCAGGTGCGGCACCGGCCAGTGCCATTCGCCCGCTTCGGACTCGTTGACCACCACCACGTCGGCCACGTGCGACAGCGCCAGCAGATCGTGTGCAGCGGCGCCGGCCGGCGAGGCGTTGACGACGACCAGAGCGCCGGCGGCGCGGGCGGTGCGCGCCGCGTCGAGCGCGACGGGCAGCGGTATCTCCAGCTGCAGCAGCACGACGTCGGCGGCCGTGATGACCGCGCGCACCGGCTCGGATCCGACGTCGAGGTGGGCGTTCGCGCCGGCCGAGACCACGATGGTGTTCTCGGCGGCCGAGTCGACCACCACCACCGCCGTGCCGCTGGGGCCGGGCACCGTCGTCACCGCGGTGAGGTCGACGCCGTTGTCGGCCAGGTGGCGGCGCAGCTCCCCGGCGGCCGCGTCCTCGCCGACTGCGGCCACCAGGCATACCTGTGCGCCGGCTCGCGCGGCGGCCACGGCCTGATTGCCGCCCTTGCCGCCCGGAACCGCCGTCATCGACGTCGCCAGCACGGTCTGGCCGGGCCGGGGCAGCGACCGGACGCGGAACTGCAGATCGGCGTTGAGACTGCCCACCACGCAGACCCGCGTCGTCGCCATGAACCAACGCTAGACCAGCTGTGGATCCGCCGCGGGCGGACCCGCAGACCTCCGATACCCTGGGCTGATGAGTGTGCACGCCCCCGCAGCTGCCGATCTGCGTGCGCAGGTTCACGACGCCGCCCGCCGGGCCCGCGCCGCCTCGCGTTCGCTGGCGATCCTGTCGACCGATACCAAGAACCGGGCCCTGCGCGCGGCCGCCGACCGGATCCTGATGGACGCCCACATCATCATCGCCGCCAACGAGCAGGACATCGAGACCGCCCGCGCGGCGGGCACTCCGGCCGCGATGCTCGACCGCCTGGCGCTCAACCCGCAACGGATCGACGGGGTGGCCACCGGCCTGCGACAGGTCGCCGGGCTACCGGACCCGGTCGGTGAGGTGCTGCGCGGCAGCACTTTGGTCAACGGGCTGCAGCTGCGCCAGCAGCGGGTGCCCCTGGGTGTGGTGGGCATCGTCTACGAGGGCAGGCCCAACGTCACCGTCGACGCCTTCGGGCTGACGCTCAAATCCGGTAACGCGGTGCTGCTGCGTGGCAGTTCCTCGGCCGCCCAGTCCAACGCGGCGCTGGTCGATTCACTGCGCGCGGCACTGGTCGCCGAGGATCTCGACCCCGATGCCGTGCAGCTGCTGCCGAGCCACGACCGCGCCAGCGTCACCCATCTCATCCAGGCCAGGGGTCTGGTCGACGTGGTGATCCCCCGCGGCGGGGCCGGTCTGATCGACGCTGTGGTGCGCGACGCCCAGGTGCCCACCATCGAGACCGGTGTCGGCAACTGCCACGTCTACGTACATGCCGCGGCCGATCTGGAGGTGGCCGAGTCGATCCTGCTCAACGCCAAGACCCGCCGCCCCAGCGTCTGCAACGCCGCCGAGTCGGTGCTCATCGACGCCGCCATCGCCGAGCAGGCCGTGCCGCGGTTGACCAAGGCCCTGCAGGACGCCGGGGTGACCGTGCACGCCGACCCGTCGGAAGACGAGTTGCGCACGGAGTTCCTCTCGATGGACATCGCGCTGGCGGTGGTCGACGGCGTCGACGCCGCGATCGATCACGTCAACGAATACGGCTCCGGCCACACCGAGGCGATCGTGACGACGGATCTGGCTGCCGCGCAACGGTTCACCGAGCGGGTCGACGCCGCCGCGGTGATGGTCAACGCCTCGACGGCGTTCACCGACGGTGAGCAGTTCGGCTTCGGTGCCGAGATCGGCATCAGCACCCAGAAGCTGCATGCTCGCGGCCCGATGGGCCTGCCGGAATTGACCTCTACCAAGTGGATCGTGTGGGGCTCGCCTGTTACCGGCCACACCCGCCCCGCATAGATCGGAGACCCTAGCGTGAGCGTCCCCGCCCGCCCCGCCCCGCTGTTCGCCGACATCGACGATGTCTCGCGCCGGCTCGCCGAGACCGGCTACCTACCCGACACCGCGACGGCCACCGCCGTCTTTCTCGCCGATCGCCTCGGCAAACCCCTGCTGGTGGAGGGTCCGGCGGGCGTCGGCAAGACCGAACTGGCCCGCGCCGTCGCCCAGACCACCGGATCGGGGCTGGTGCGGCTGCAGTGCTACGAGGGTGTCGACGAGTCCCGCGCACTCTACGAGTGGAACCACGCCAAGCAGATCCTGCGCATCCAGGCCGGCGCGTCGGACTGGGACCAGACCAAGACCGACGTGTTCAGCGAGGAGTTCCTGCTGTCTCGGCCGCTGCTGACCGCCATCCGGCGCACCGAACCGACCGTGCTGCTGATCGACGAGACCGACAAAGCCGACATCGAGATCGAGGGTCTGCTGCTCGAGGTGCTGTCGGACTTCGCGGTGACGGTCCCCGAATTGGGCACCATCACCGCCGAGCGTCAGCCGTTCGTGCTGTTGACCTCGAACGCCACCCGGGAGCTGTCCGAGGCGCTCAAACGGCGGTGCCTGTTCCTGCACATCGACTTCCCTGACCCGGATCTGGAGCGGCGCATCCTGCTCTCGCGGGTGCCCGAACTGCCCGAGCATCTGGCCGCCGAACTGGTGCGGATCATCGGGGTGCTGCGCGGGATGCAGCTCAAGAAGGTGCCGTCGGTGGCCGAGACCATCGACTGGGGCCGCACGTTGCTCGCGCTGGGCATGGACACCATCGACGACGCGATGATCGCCGCGACGCTGGGGGTGGTGCTCAAGCACCAGTCCGACCAGCAGCGCGCTGCCGGCGAGCTGCGGTTGAACTGATGGCTGCCCGCCGGGTCCGACCGCCCCAGCCACTGGCGCCGCACGGCATTCCCGGACACCTGGTGGAGTTCGTCGAAGCGCTACGCGGACAGGGCATCTCGGTGGGCCCGTCGGAGACCGTCGACGCGGGACGGGTGATGTCGGTACTCGGCCTCGGCGATCGGGAGGCCTTACGCGAAGGTATCGCCTGCGCGGTGCTGCGCCGCCCGGATCACCGGGACACCTACGACACGCTGTTCGATCTGTTCTTCCCGGCGGCGATCGGCGGCAAGACGGTGCTGGTCGACGAGGATCCCGACGGACAGGACGACGACCAGGGGCTGCTGCCCGAGGACGTCGAAGCGATGCGGGAGGCATTGCTCGAGCTGCTCGACGACAACCCGGACCTGGCCGATCTCGACGCGCGGCTGACCGCGATGATCGCCCAGATCATCGAGACCTACGGCCGGTACGACTCCAGCCGGGGTCCGTCGTATTCGTCGTATCAGGCGCTCAAGGCGATGAACCTCGACGACCTGGAGGGCAGGCTGCTGGCCGGATTGCTCGCACCCTACGGCGACGAGCCCACCCCGACCCAGGAGCAGATCGCCAAAGCGATCGCCGCGCAACGCATCACCCAACTGCGCAAAATGGTCGAGGCCGAGACGAAGCGACGTACCGCCGAGCGTCTCGGCCGCGAACACGTCCAGATGTACGGCGTGCCCCAGCTGGCCGAGAACGTCGAATTCCTGCGCGCGTCCGGAGAACAGCTGCGCCAGATGCGCCGCGTCGTCGCACCGTTGGCCCGCACGCTGGCCACCCGGCTGGCCGCCCGGCGCCGCCGGTCCCGCGCCGGGGAGATCGATCTGCGCAAGACCCTGCGCAAGTCGATGTCGACCGGGGGAGTGCCGATCGACGTCGTGCTCAAGAAGCCGCATCCGGCCCGGCCGGAGCTCGTCGTGCTGTGCGACGTGTCGGGGTCGGTCGCCGGATTCAGCCACTTCACCCTGATGCTGGTTCACGCGCTGCGCCAACAGTTCTCGCGCGTGCGGGTCTTCGCCTTCATCGACACCACCGACGAGGTCACCGAACTTTTCGGACCCGACGCGGATCTGGCCGTCGCGGTGCAGCGGATCACCCGCGAGGCCGGGGTCTACACGCGCGACGGCCATTCGGACTACGGCAATGCCTTCGTCTCGTTCCTGCACAAGTATCCGACCGCGCTGTCGCCCCGCAGTTCGCTGCTGATTCTCGGCGATGCGCGCAACAACTACCGCAATCCCGAGACCGAACTGCTGGCCCGCATGGTCAATGCCAGCCGCCACGCGCACTGGCTCAATCCGGAACCGTTGCACTTGTGGGGCAGCGGCGATTCGGCGGTGCCGCGCTACACCGACATCATCACCATGCACGAATGCCGGTCGGCCAAACAGCTCGCCGGGGTGATCGACCAGCTGCTGCCGATCTAGCGACGGAGATCCCCCCGCGAGCAGACACGAAATCGCACGATGCGACGTCGAACAGTGCGATTTTGTGTCTGCTCGCGGGCGACTGTCAGGCGAACGACACCGTCACGTCGCCGCCGTCGGTGCGGGCGTCTGCCACCAAGGACCACGGCGCGCGGTACACCCGGCCCGGTGCGGCCGGCCACGCGGTGCGCACGGTCCCCAGCACGCGACCGTCCTGGGCCGCCTTCAGCTTGGGCATCCGCCGGTACTCGTCGACCCAGAACAGCAGATGCCCTCGGGCGGGCGTCCCGCCACCGGGAGAGATCAGCTGCGGGGCAACCCATCTGAAGGGTCCCTCGGTGCGGATGCGCACACCTGCCGGCGGCGTGGCCCGGTCGCTCAGCCAGCGGCGAACCGCCGCCCCGACGTGGCGGCCGTCGAGCGCGGCGCCGTCGGCGGTGTCCACCGGGTGCAGCAGATTGCCGACCGCGAACACGCCGGAGGCGCTGGTGCGCAGCGCGGCATCGACGGCCGGGCCGCGGGTAGCGGGGTCCATCGCCAGACCCGCGGTGCGGGCCAGTTCATGGTCAGGAATCCAGTCGCCGGTCAGCACGACAGTGTCACAGTCGATCCGGGTGCGCACCCCGGTGTCGAGGTTCTCGACGGTGGCGCTGTGCACGCGGCCCTTGCCATGAATTCCGACCAGCCGGGTGCGGGTCAGCACCGGTCCGGTCATCAGTGCCCGACCCGGGATGCGAAAAGCCGCATAGGCTTCCGAGCGCGGATAGGCGCTGACCATCGCAACGGGAACGCAACCCGCCTCGCGCAGCGTCAGCACTGCCGACCAGCTGACCAGTTCGGCCCCGACGATCAGCGCCCGGTCGCCGACCCGGGCGTGGTGCAGATGCACGAGATTCTGCAGTTGCCCGGTGGTGTAGATGCCGTCGGGGCGGTCGCCGGGAATCAGCCGGGCGGGCCGAGGCCGTTCCCGGGCGCCGGTGGCGAGTACGACCGCATCGGCAGTGACGCTGCGCAGGCCGCGCGGCGAGGTGATCTTCAGGCGACGTTCACCACTCCAGCCGGTCACCATCGCCTCGGTCTCGAGTTGCGCACCGGCGTCGCGTGCGCGGGCGGTGAGACGCCGCGCATAGTCCGGCCCGGACAGGAACCGCCGCAGATCGCGCAGACCGTAGCCGAGATGGTCGCTGTGCCGGGGGATTCCGCCGGTCTCGGCTTCGCGTTCGATGACCAGGACATCCCCGGTGACCTGGGGGGCGAGTTCGGCCGCGGCGGTCAGCCCGGACGGTCCGCCGCCCACGATCGCGACCGCCACGTGCTGTTCGTTCGTCATCGGACGGCCGCCACGGCAGCGCCGTTCTCGACGCCGCCGGATGCGAGCAACGCACGGGTGTGGGCGCCGCAGTAGAAGCCCTGGCAGCGGCCGTTCATCACCCGGGTGCGGCGGCGCAGGCCGTCCAGATCACCTGGTGGAATGGGGGATCGGAAGGTGTCGCGGATCTCGCCTGCGGTCACCCGCTCGCAGAAGCACACGATGCGCCCGTAGGCGGAGTCGGCTTCGATGCGAGCGGCGTCCTGATACGCGCGTAGGCCCGCCTCACCGATGTTGGGCATCCGTGGCGGAGCGGGCAACTCGGGGCGCGCCGTCAGGTCGAGCCCGGTACCGCCGAGCAGATCCATGACGTACTCGGCGATCGCCATGCCCGCGGTCAGGCCGGTCGACCGGATTCCGCCGACCAGGACGTAGCGCTGATCGTCGTCGACGTCGATGAGGTAGTCGTTCGAGTCGATGGCTGCGCGCAGACCGGCGTAGGTGGCGGTGACGTCCTCGTCGAACAACGTCGGCATCAGCGCGCGGCCCTTGGTGAGGAGGAAGTCGAAACCCGCTTCGCTGGTGCCGGTGGCGGTGCGGTCGGTCAGGTTCTCCGAGGTGGGGCCGACCATGACGTTGCCGTAGATGGTCGGGCTGACGAGCACACCCTTACCCCGCGACGACGGCACGGCGAGCACGATCAGCGGCACCATCGGCCTGGCCAGCTTGTCGAAGACCAGGAGCTCTCCGCGTCGCGGAGTGACGGTGAAGCGCTGGTGTCCGAACGCCGCGTCCAGCTGGTCGGCACCGAGACCGGCAGCGTTGACGATCCAACGCCCCCGCACCTCCCCGGCAGCCGTCGTCAACGTGGTGTAGTCGCTCCCCGGTTGTGCCGCAGTGACTTTTGCGCCGGTCAGCAGACGGGCTCCGCGCCGCACCGCGTCGGTGGCGAGCGCGAGGTTGGTCGTCCACGTGCAGATGATCGATTCCCCGGGCACGGTCAGACCGGCCAGGGCGCCGGGTCCCAGATCGGGGACGACCCGGTACACCCCGTCGGCATCGACGATCTCGCAGGCGGTGTACCCGTTGCGTTCGGCCTTGTCCTTCAGGCCGGGCAGCGCGTCGCGCTCCTCGTCGGTCCACGCGACCAGCAGGGCACCCGTGTACTCGACCGGGATGCCGGTCTGCTCGGCGTATTCACTGAGCAATGCGTAACCGCGTGCGACGAGGCGGGATTCGAGCGTTCCGGGGGTGGCGTCGAAGCCGGTGTGCAGCAGTGCGGTGTTGGCCTTGCTGGTGCCGTCGCCGACGTCGTTGCGGGCCTCGACCATGGTTACCGACAGCCGGGTGCCGGCCAGCACCCGGGCGATCGCGCTTCCCACGATGCCGGTGCCGACGACGACGACGTCGCTGATATCGGGGGCGGTCATGGTTGCGGTGTCTCCTTCGAGGTGAGCGTATGGCGGGCGGCGGTGTGCCATCGCGACAGGTGGTCGGCGGCCCGGTCCGCCGACCAGCGTGGCTCGTACGTGCGGTCGGGCGTCCACGTGCCCACCGCGTCGGCGGGTGACAGTGTGCCGTCGAGCGCCAGGCGAGCGCAGGCGGCCGCGCCGAGTGCGGTCGCGTGCAGCGACGGGTAGACCTCGACGGGAATCTGTCCGAGATCGGCCTGTGCCTGCATCAACACCGTCGAGCGGGTCAGTCCGCCGTCGACGCGCAAGCGGGTCAGCGGCTGCCCGAGGTCGGTGGCGACCAGCTCGGCCAGGGCGGCGATCTGCGCGGCGACGCCCTCGAGCAGCGCCCGCACCAGCTGGCCGCGGCCACTGGCCAGCGTCATCCCGGAGAACGACGCCGTGGCGGCTGAATCCCAGTACGGCGCAGCCAAACCCGCCAGCGCCGGGACGCACAGCACCCCGTCACTGGACTCGGCCGCAACGGTGTCGAGCTGATCGGCGGCCGGCACCAGACCCAACTCGATCGCCCAGCGCACCGCCGAGGCCGCCGTGTAGACCTGCCCGTCGACGCAGTAGGACGTCTGCTCCCGCAGCCGCCAGGCCACCGACGTCGTCAACCCCGTCGACGACAGCGCGGCCGTCGCCCCGAGCTGCGCCAGCAGAAACGCGCCGGTGCCGTAAGTGCACTTCGCCGCGCCCGGTTCCAGGCAGCTCTCGGCGAGCAGGGCGGCCTGCTGATCGACGATCAGCCCGGTCACCGGAATCGGCGGCCCGAAGACGTCGGTGGTGCCGACGATGTCGTCGCTGTCCACGATGTCGGGCAGGGTTTCGCCGGCCAGCCCGAACAGCCCCAGCAGTTCCTCGTCCCAGGCCATCCGATCCAGTGCCGTCAGCAGCGATCGGCTCGCGGTCGACGCGTCGGTGACGAACGCGCCGCACAGCCGGTGCACCAACCAGGTGTCGGTCGTGGTGACCACGCCGTCACCGGTGAGATTGCCGCGCAGCCACGCCATCTTGGGTGCGGAGAAGTAGGGGTCGAGGACCAGGCCGGTGCGCCGGGCGATGTGCTGCGCCGAGTCGGCCAGCGGTGCGCACACCGATTCGGCGCGGCGGTCCTGCCAGACGATTGCCGGGCTCAGCGGGCGGCCGGTGTCGCGGTCCCAGGCCAGCACCGTCTCGCCCTGGTTGGCCAGCGCCACCGCTGCGACGGGGACACCGGCGTGGGCCAACGCTTTCCGACCCGCCTCGACCACCGACCGCCACAGTGCCTTGGGGTCCTGTTCGACCGCTCCGTGGCCGAGGTACTGCGGTCGCAGCCCCACCTCGGCGACGGACACGACGGTGCCCCGTTCGTCGACGACGATCGCCTTCGTCCCCGACGTGCCCTGGTCGATCGCCAGCAGATACGTCATCAGTCCTTTGCAGCCTCACGGTCGAGTTCGGCGTCGATGGAGGTCATCTCGGGCATCGACAGGCTCTGCCGGCCGCGGGTGACCAGCAGGTAGCCGAGATACAGAGCACCCACCACCACCATCACGATGACGTATGCCCAGGCCTGTTTGAAGCTGGAATCGCGGAACAGCGCCAACTCGAACACCAGCCAGACCACCGCGACGACCACCACCGGCATCTCCCAGGCGCCCAGGTCGAACTTCCCGTTGGCCGGCAGCGTCTTGCGTTTGATCAGGTAGAGCACCACCGTCGCGGCGTACAGCACCGCGGGCAGCAGCGTCGCCGCGCTGAACAGCGTGAACAGCGCGGTCTCGGTCTGCGAGAAGATGGCCAGGATCAGCTGCGCGACAACGAAGTACAGCACCGCGGCCTTGAGCGGCGTGTGGAAACGAGGGGAGATCTGATTCCACTGCTGCCACCCGGGGAAGCGCTCGTCGCGCGACATGGCCCAGGTCAGCCGCACCCCGGTCATCATGATGACCAGGCCGCAGGCGAAGATCGCCAGCACCACCATGACGAGTAGCAGCGTCGCGGTCACCGACCCGAGCGTGGTGGCGATGACGTCGGCGATCGGAGTACCGGATTCGGCCAGTGCGATCGGGTCCCCGGCGGCCAGGGTGACGGCGACCAGGAACAGGAAGCCCAGGATCCCCGAGGCGAGCACGGCCTGGCACATCGCGCGGGGCACCACGCGTTCGGGGTCGTGGGTCTCCTCAGCGAGGTTGGCCGCCGATTCGAAGCCGACGATGGTGAACGCGCCGAGCAGGAAGCCCAGCATCCAGGGCCCGGCTGAGGTCAGGTCGCCGAAACTCCAATAGCCTTCCGCCGGCACGGCGCCGCGGCTGAACAGATTCGCGAAGTCCATGTCACCGCGGATGGCGGCGACCACGAGCAACAGCACCGTCAAGGCCACCATGCCGATCAGCTCGAGGGTGACGAAGCCGTTGTTCACCCGCTCGGCCCAGGGGGTGGACAGGGCGACCAGCAGGAACTGCGCCAGCAGGACCAGGGCGGTCACCACCCACGCGATGGTCGCGGTGCCCTCGTAGTGCAACAGGGCGGGCAGGATCGTCGAGGCGATCGTGTAGTCGACAGCGACCACGACGATGGCCAGGAAGGTGAACGAGATCCAGCCGATGATCCAACCCAGGACGGGGTTGGCCAGCCGCGACATCCACTGGTAGTGGTAGCCGGTCACCGGGATGCGTGAGGCCAGTGCCCCCAGCACGAACGCGACCGCCAACTGGCCCACGACCGCGATCGGCCAGGTCCAGATGCCGATCGGCCCGGAGGAGTTCAGCACCGAACCGTAGGTGGTGAAGATGCCCGTCGCGATCGAGACGAACGCGAAGGCCACCGCGAACGATGCGAATCGCCCGGTGCGCCGTTCGAGGGACTGCGAATAACCGAATTGAGCGAGCTCGGCGGCGTCGCCGCCGCGGGGCGATTCGGGACCGGACATCCATCCTCCAAGGTGGTATAGACCATGTGGTTGGACCAAAGCTAGGGTGTGGCGCACGTCATCGTCAACCCGGTAACGAGACGTTTACCTGTACGGCCGGTTGTCCTGGTCCGACCCGGGTCCTCCGGTGCTGGCTACGCTGACGGCATGCCGGCAGCCGATCCGCCCAGGCACCTCGCCATTGCGGCCCTGGTGCGGGACCGGATCATCACCGACCAGCTGGGGCCGCATACGCTGCTGCCGTCGGAACGCGAGCTGGCCGAACAGCACGGCGTCAGCCGGATGACCGCACGTCAGGCCTTGTCGCTGCTGGAGAGCGAAGGCGTGGTCTACCGCAAGCCCCCGCGGGGGACCTTCGTCGCCGAACCCCGGGTGCGATTCCACATCGGCAGCTTCTCCGAGGAGGTGTCGCGGCTCGGACGCCGTCCCGCGGCGCGGCTGCTGTGGGCCGAGGAGCAACACCCCACCCCGGCGGTGCGGCTGGCGCTCGATCTGGACGACGGCGCCTCGGTCCATGTGTTCCACCGGCTGCGCAGCGTCGACGACATTCCGTTCGCCCTCGAGACGACGTTTCTGCCCGCCCAGCTCACCCCGGGCATCCTCGATGTCCCCGAGGAGGGCTCCCTGTGGGCGGTGCTGCGCGAGCGCTACGGCGTAGCGCTCGCCCGGTCCACCGCGGTGCTCGAATCGATCGTCCTCGACGACGCCTCCAGCGCGCAGCTCGGCGTGCGTGCCGGCTCGGCGGGAACCCTGCTGACGCGGCGCACCGAGGACACGACGGGCCGCTGCGTGGAGTACGCGCGCGATGTCTACCGGGCCGATCGCGCCGCCTTCGAGGTCTCCGAACTGCTCACGGACGACCGCTCACCGGTCTGAGCGGGCTCGTGGCCTGCCGTAAGCTCGCTATTCGTGCATTCTCCACCTCGGCGGCTCGGCGTGATGGGCGGGACGTTCGACCCCGTCCACAACGGCCACCTGGTCGCCGCCAGCGAGGTGGCCGATCTCTTCGATCTCGACGAGGTCCTGTTCGTGCCGACCGGTCAGCCGTGGCAGAAGCACAACCGCTCGGTCACCGCCGCCGAGGACCGCTATCTGATGACCGTGATCGCCACGGCCGCCAACCCGCGGTTCTCGGTCAGCCGGGTCGACATCGACCGCGGCGGGCCGACGTACACCAAAGACACCCTGCGCGACCTGCGGGCCCTCAACCCCGATTCAGAGCTGTACTTCATCACCGGCGCCGACGCACTGGCCTCGATCCTGTCCTGGCAGAACTGGGAGGAGATGTTCTCCATCGCCCGCTTCGTCGGCGTCAGCCGGCCCGGTTACGAACTCGACGGCAAACACATCTCGGCGGCCATGCGGGAATTGCCGCCCGAGGCGTTGTCCCTCGTCGAAGTGCCCGCCCTGGCGATCTCGTCGAGCGACTGCCGTAAGCGGGCCGCCGAAGCCCGGCCGATCTGGTATCTGGTGCCCGACGGTGTCGTGCAGTACGTGACCAAGCGCAGGCTCTATCTCCCCGACCCGCCCGCATCACCCACCGAGGACGTACCGCTATGACTGCCTCCGACGAAGCCATCCAGATGTCGACGATCGCCGCCCGCGCGGCGGCCTCGAAACTTGCCGACGATGTGGTGGTGATCGACGTGTCCGGGCAATTGGTCATCACCGACTGCTTCGTGATCGCCTCGGCCTCCAACGAACGCCAGGTCAACGCCATCGTCGATGAGGTCGAGGAGAAGATGCGCCTGGCCGGGCACAAGCCCGCCCGGCGCGAGGGCACCCGGGAGGGCCGCTGGACCTTGCTCGACTACGTCGACATCGTCGTGCACATCCAGCATCAGGACGAACGCAACTTCTACGCACTCGACCGGCTGTGGCGCGACTGCCCGGTGGTGCCGGTGCATCTGGACGACCAGCCATGAGGGTCCGGCGGCTGGTGATGCTGCGGCACGGCCAGACCGAATACAACGCCGGACGCCGCATGCAGGGACAGCTCGACACCGAGTTGTCCGAACTCGGCCGGGCACAGGCTGTGGTCGCGGCCGAGGCGCTGGCCAAGCGACACCCCCTGGCCATCGTCTCCTCGGATCTGCGGCGAGCGCTCGACACCGCCGATGCGCTCGGCGAACGCGCCGGGATGCCGGTGGCCGTGGACAGCCGGCTGCGCGAGACCCACCTCGGTGAGTGGCAGGGCATGACGCACCTGGAGGTGGACGCCGTCGCGCCGGGAGCCCGCCTGGCCTGGCGCGACGATGCCCGCTGGGCGCCGCACGGCGGGGAGAGCCGGGTGGACGTCGCACGACGCAGCCGCCCGCTGGTCGCCGAACTGGTCGGCGCCCAGTCCGGCTGGGGCTCGGACGCCGACGGCGAGCCGGATCGCCCGGTGGTGCTGGTCGCACACGGCGGGTTGATCGCCGCGCTGACCGCCGATCTGCTGGGACTGCCGGTCGACAACTGGCCGGTGCTCGGCGGCATGGGTAATGCCAGCTGGGTTCAACTGTCCGGCCACGCGGGAGGCGACGACGGGGCCGACGACATGGCGCTCGACGGCATCCGATGGCGGTTGGACGTGTGGAACGCGTCCGCGCAGGTCGGCCATGACGTCCTCTGAACCGCGCCGGGAACATTCCCCCGGTCGCTCCGCTCCGGCCCGCCGGGAACATTCCCCCGGTCGCTCCGCTCCTGCCCGCCGGGCACTGCTCGTCTTCGCCGACTCCCTGGCCTACTACGGCCCGACCGGCGGCCTCCCGTCGGACGATCCGCGGATATGGCCGAATGTCGTTGCCGATCAACTCGGTTGGGATCTGGAGCTGATCGGGCGGATCGGCTGGACCTGCCGGGACGTGTGGTGGGCTGCGACGCAGGATCCCCGGGCCTGGGCGGCGCTGCCGCGCGCCGGCGCGGTGGTCTTCGCGACCGGGGGAATGGACTCCCTGCCCTCGCCGCTGCCGACGGCCCTGCGGGAGCTCATCCGCTACGTCCGTCCGCCGTGGCTGCGCCGCTGGGTGCGCGACGGGTACGGCTGGGTGCAACCTCGGCTGTCACCGATCGCGGCCTCCGCCCTGCCTCCCCACCTGAGCGCGGAGTACCTCGAGATGACCCGTGGCGCCATCGATTTCAATCGTCCCGGGATCCCGATCGTCGCGTCGCTGCCCTCGGTGCACATCGCCCAGACCTACGGCAAGGCTCACCACGGCCGACCCGCAACGGTGCGGGCGATCTCCGAATGGGCGGCGACGCAGCATGTTCCGTTGGTCGACCTCAAAGCGGCCGTCGCCGAACACGTGCTGGGCGGGCGTGGCAACCCCGACGGGATCCATTGGAATTTCGAGGCACACCAGGCGGTGGCGGCGTTGATGCTCGAGGCGCTGGCGAAAGCCGGTGTCCCCGAAGCACTCACCGAGGCCTGACCATGACGGTGATGGTGGTCACCGATGCCTCCTCGCGGCTGTCGCCCGAGGATCTCGAACGGTTCGGCATCCGGCAGGTGCCGCTGCACGTCCTGCTCGAGGACAGCGATCTGCGCGACGGTGTGGATGCGATACCCAACGACATCCACACCCGCGCCCAGGTCACCACCGCCGGATCCACGCCCGCCGAGCTGTCCGACGCCTACCGGCGCGCACTCGCCGACAGCGGCGGGGACGGCGTCGTGGCCGTTCACATCTCGGCGGCGTTGTCGAGCACCCTGAGCTCCGCGGTGGGCGCGGCGCGGGCATTCGGTTCGGCGGTGCGGGTGGTCAACTCCCGGTCCGCAGCCATGGGCGTCGGGTTCGTCGCCCTGGCCGCCGCCCGCTGCGCCGGCGAGGGAGCCGATCTCGACGCGGTCGAGGCCGGCGCACGGGCCGCCGTCGGGCGGGGACGGGCGTTCATCGTGGTACACCGACTGGACAATCTGCGCCGCGGCGGCCGGATCGGTACGACGGCCTCGTGGTTGGGCACTGCGCTGTCGCTCAAACCGCTGTTGCGGCTCGACGTGGACGGCAGACTGGTTCTCGCCCAACGTATCCGAACGACATCAAAGGCCCATACCGCGTTGGTGGACCAGGTGGTCGAGGTGATCGGCGAACGGCGGGCGGCGGTGGCCGTCCACCATGTCGACAACCACGATGTGGCCGATGCGCTCGGAGCCGCCCTCACCGAGCGGTTGCCGCAGCTGGAGACGCTCACCGTGACCGATATGGGACCCGTGCTGTCCATCCACCTCGGTGCCGGTGCGGTGGGTGTGGTGATCAGCCTCGCGCCGGAGAATTAACCGGCGCTGGCCGCTCGGCCCGTCACCGGTGGCAGGTCCTTGAGCGTCACGATGCCCGGCGGGGCGGCGACGACCGCGGGTACCGCGTTGGTGACCGGCATTGCCGTGTAGATCATGCCGAGCCCCATGAACCCCGGTTCGGTCCAGTCGCGCGGGGGCAGACAGTGCAGCACCGTGCGCATGTTGGGCAGCCCGAACACCTGGATGACGTGACCGTGTTCCAGCGGCTTGGGCGGGGTGACGTGGTCGCCCATCGTCCAGTTGAAGCCGACGCTGACGACGTTGCGGTCACCGACCCAGCCGCGGTGATAGCCGTACACGCCACCGACGGTGCCCGCGGGGATCTGCATGAAGCCCAGATCGGTGTCCCCGGTCGCCGTGGTGAACTCGACGTCGAAGGTCATCCGGTCGAGCTTCGCTCCGATCGCGTCGGCCATCATCGCCGCGGACTCGGCGAAGACCTCGCTCTCGCGCCGCACGCTCTCCGCCAGCCCGGGGGTGTCCGGGTCCTGCGAGAATCCCATCGCGGTCTGCGTGCCGGCCGACTCGTAGGTAGAGCAATCCACCGATTCGGTGATGCGGATCTCGTCGACGCGTTCACAGGCACCGGAGAGCACCATCCCCACCATATTTGTCATGCCGGGGTGGGCGCCGCTGCCGAAGATCGTTGAATTTCCTGTCGCACAAGCTTTCTCGATGCGGGCGATGTCCTCGGGTGATTGCTTGCCCCCGGTGATCCACGCCGCGCTGGAGCATACGTTGACCCCCGCCTCCAGCAGTTTGACCAGTTCGTCCACATCGGGCCACAGCGGGTTGTAACAGCAGGCGTCGGGCCGCAGCGCGAGCAGCGCGTCGATGTCGTTGGTGGCGGTGACGCCGGTGGGCTCGGGCCACCCCGCCAGGTCTGCCGCGTCGACTCCCACCTTGTCGGGCCCGTGGGCGTAGACCCCGGCCAGTTCCATGTCGTCGCGGCCGATGATCGCGTGCAGCGAGCGACGGCCGATGTTGCCGGTCGTCCACTGGATCACGCGTAGCGGGCGGGTCGTCGGTGCGGTCACAGGGTGGGCCTCCTCGTCGAGTCTGCGTGCGCAGTCGACACTAGGGGCTGCGCACCATCCACAGCGCCGTGTTCATCCACAAGCCGGTCCCGGAGGAGCGTCGACGCCGCGGATCTGACCGCGTGGCTCCCTACCGTCGGGCACATGCGGACCGAAGAACCGGCCGAACGGCTGCAGCGCCGCATGGGCGCCGAACTGGAGAACGAGCACGGCGCTGCGCCTGACTCCACCCCGACGGACACCGGACCGTCGGACACCACGCTGTCGAGGTGGCTGCCGGAGGCCGCCGACACCGCGGGATCAGGCCGCCGGTACGAGTGGCTGGCGGCGTTGCGGGCGGATCCGGGACGGGCGGGAGTCGTCGGGCTCGCAGTGCTCGGTGCGGTGGCGGTGCTGGTGACGGTGTTCACGGTGTGGCGGGACAGCCCGCCTCCGGTGTCCACGGCGAATCTGCCGCCGGTGCAGATGATCTCGTCGGGGTCGCCGGCGCCGGACCACCCTGCGGCAGAGACGCAGGTCGTCGTCAGCGTCGTCGGACTGGTCCACAAACCGGGGCTGGTGACACTCGGGGCGGGGGCCCGCGTCGCCGATGCCCTGGAGGCGGCGGGAGGAACCGTCGAGGGCGCCGACCTGATCGGGCTGAACATGGCGCGTCGGCTCAGCGACGGTGAGCAGATCATCGTCGGCGTCGCGCCGGCGCCCGGGGCGCCACCGACCATGGGCAGCTCGGCCAGTGGCCCGGCCGACGCCTCGCCGGCGCCGCCGGCTCCGGGATCCGGTGCCCCCGAGCCGGGCGAGCCGGTGAACCTCAACACCGCCACCGTCGAGCAACTCGACACCCTGCCGGGCGTGGGCCCGGTGACCGCCGCGGCGATCGTGGCCTGGCGCGACGCGAACGGCGCCTTCAGCAGCGTGGACCAGCTCGGCGACGTCGAGGGAATCGGTCCGGCGCGGCTGGCCAAGCTGCGAGATCTGGTCCATGTGTGATCGGCTCCGTAATTCCCGAAGGCCGGCATCTGGATCTGCGGCTGGTGCCCGCGGCGCTGACCGGCTGGGCGGTCACCGCGGCGGGCATCTCGTGGCCGCGCGGTGCGGCAGTGCTGGTCCTGCTCGGCTGCCTGGTGGGCGGTGCCGCGCTGGCCTGCTGGGTCAGCGGCGAGCCGACCGTTGCGTCGGCGGTGCGTCGGGTCGCAGGTGGGGTGCTGGCGGTCGCGGTGCTCGGCGTGGCGTTCACCACGGCGGTGATCCTGCGCGCCGAGCATGTTCGCGACCATCCGCTCACCGGTCGCTACGGCACCACTGCCACGGTGACGGTCACGCCGAGCGACAGTCCGCGCTACGTCGGCGGCGGGCGCCTGATGTTTCGTGGGGTCCTAGGGGAACTCGATGGCAGCGAATCATTCGGGCGCGTGGTGGTTTTCGCCTCGGCGTCGGATTTCGGGCAGGTCGGCGCGGGCCGCCCGGCGACATTTCGCGCCCAGGTCGGCCGACCGGCCCGGCGCGATCTCACCGTCGCGGTGCTCTCGGCGACCGGCGAGCCCAGCCTCGGTCCCGCGCCGCAGGTGCAGCGGATGGCGCAATCGGTGCGCACCGGCTTCGCCGAGGCGGCACGGGGGGCACTGCCCGCCGACCAGGCGGCGATGCTGCCCGCGCTGGTGCTCGGCGACACCTCCACGGTGCCGGGGCGCACGACCGACGACTTCAAGGCTGCGGGCCTCACCCATCTGACCGCCGTGTCGGGCGCGAACGTGACGATCGTGTGCGGCGCTGTGCTGCTCGGCGCCGGCGTGATCGGCCCGCGGGCGGCGGCGGTACTGGCCGCGCTCGTCCTGGCTGCGTTCGTGATCGTGGTTCAGCCGTCGGCGAGCGTGCTGCGGGCCGCGGTGATGGGCGGTGTCACGCTGGTCGCTGTGCTGACGCACCGCCGGCGCCAGGCGATCCCGGCGCTGTCGGCCAGCGTGCTGCTGCTGCTGATCGCCGCACCGGAACTCGCGGTCGACGCCGGTTTCGCGCTGTCGGTGACGGCGACCGCAGGTCTGGTGGTGATCGCCCCGGTCTGGTCGGGCCGGCTGGTCGGGCGAGGCTGGCCCAAAGCGCTGGCCGACGCCGTGGCGGTGGCGCTGGCCGCACAGCTGGTGACCGCACCGCTGGTGGCCGCCATCTCCGGCACCGTCAGCATCGTGGGCGTCGCGGCCAATCTTGCGGTGGCCGCGGTGATTCCGCCGATCACGGTGATCGGCACCGCGGCGGCTGCGCTGTGTCCGTTGTGGCCGGCAGGTGCGGGGCTGCTGATCCGGTTCACCGGTCCGCAGCTGTGGTGGCTGCTGCGGGTGGCCGAGTGGGCGGCGTCGGCGCCGGGGGCGGTGCTGCCGGTGCCGGCGGGCTGGGCGGGTCTGGCATGGGTGGCCGCCGGCGGCGGGGGAGCCGTGCTGCTGTGGCGGCGCCGCTGGGCGCGGCTGATCGTGGCCGGTGTCGCGGTGGGCATGCTGGCGTGGGCGGTGGCGGGCCACGTGGGCGGGGGCACTGGGGGCGGGGCTGTCGGCCCGGCGTGAAACCATCGGCGGGTGAGCGGATCGGTCGATGGTCTCCATCTGGTTCTGGGCGATGAGGAACTGCTGGTCGAGCGTGCGGTGGCGGCGGTGTTGCGCAGTGCGCGCAAGCTCGCGGGCACCCCCGACGTGCCCGTCGATCGGCTGCGGGCCGGTGAGGTCAGCACCAGTGAGCTCGCCGAACTGCTGAGCCCGTCGCTGTTCTCCGACGAGCGGGTGGTGGTGCTCGAGGCTGCGGCCGAGGCCGGTAAGGACGCCGTCGCCCTGATCACCGCCGCGGCCTCGGATCTGCCGGGGGGCACCATGCTGGTCGTGGTGCACTCCGGGGGCGGCCGGGCCAAGGCGCTGGCCGATCAGCTCAAGAAGCTGGGCGCCGAGGTTCATCCGTGCGCGAAGATCACCAAGGCCGGCGAGCGAGCCGATTTCGTCCGCCGGGAATTCCGGACCGCCAAGGTGAAGGTTTCCGACGACACCGTCGCCGCGGTGCTCGACGCGGTCGGCTCCGACTTGCGCGAACTGGCCGCGGTGTGTTCACAGCTGGTGGCCGATACGGCCGGAGAGGTCGATGCGGCCGCGGTGCGGCGCTACCACTCGGGTCGCGCCGAGGTGAAGGGATTCGACATCGCCGACAAGGCGGTGACGGGCGATGTCGCCGGGGCGACCGAGGCGCTGCGCTGGGCGATGCTCAGCGGTGAGCCACTGGTGGTGCTGGCCGATGCGCTGGCCGAAGCGGTGCACACCATCGCGCGGGTGGGCCCGCTGTCCGGGGATCCCTACCGGCTCGCAGGTGAGGTCGGGATGCCGCCGTGGCGGGTGCAGAAGGCACAGAAGCAGGCGCGACGGTGGTCGCGCGGATCGGTGGCCGAGGCCATGCGGGTGGTCGCGGCGCTCAACGCCGATGTCAAGGGCGCGGCAGCCGACGCCGATTACGCACTCGAGTCAGCGGTGCGCCGGGTGGCCGAACTGGTCGGCGACTGACGCCGAGGCGCTCAGAGCTTGTTCAGAGCCAGGGCCAGCGCCGACTTCTTGTTGGCGGCCTGATTCTTGTGGATGACGCCCTTGCTGGCGGCTTTGTCCAGCTTGCGGCTGGTGCTGGCCAGCAGCTCGGCGGCCTTGTCCTTGTCACCCGTGTCCACGGCCTCGCGGAAATGCCGCACGGCGGTGCGCAGCGAGGACTTCACCGACTGGTTGCGCAGCCGGCGGCGCTCGTTGGTGCGGATGCGCTTTTCCTGCGACTTGATGTTGGCCACGTAGAGCTGTCCTTCTTGGTCTCGAGTATGTGTTCTCGGGTGTGCGTACAAAGTCTTTCGGCCACGCCGATGGCGGCGGGCAGCGACTGTTCAGGGTACCAGCGAGGTCCCCGATCTCCCAAAGCGAGTGCCCCTGGCCTGCCGGAACGCACCGGGTCAGGCAAAGTGGTGGCGTGACCGCCCGCACAGTGCCCACCGCAACGCCCACGGGGACCGCCGCTCGATCATCGCGCTCGGGTACCGCCAAGGCCAAACCTCACGAGGGGGTCTTCGACGGGTACAACCGCGTCGGCGGATACGACCGGGCGTTCGACGAGATGTTCGACGCGCAGGGCAACGTCCGCGGACCGTACAAGGGCATCTTCGCCGAGATGTCGCCGTCGGACGCCTCGGAGCTCGCCGCCCGCACCGAAGCGCTGGACCGCGCCTTCATCAACCAGGGCATCACGTTCTCGCTGTCCGGCCAGGAACGCCCGCTGCCGCTGGACCTGGTGCCGCGCGTCATCTCCGCCGCCGAGTGGACCCGCCTCGAACGCGGTATCACCCAGCGGGTGCGGGCTCTGGAGATGTATCTCGACGACATCTACGGCGAGCAGGAGATCCTGCGCGACGGGGTCATCCCGCGCCGGCTGGTGACCTCGTGCGAACACTTCCACCGGGAGGCCGCCGGCATCGTGCCGCCCAACGGTGTGCGCATCCACGTCGCCGGCATCGACCTGATCCGCGACGACAAGGGCGACTTCCGTGTGTTGGAGGACAATCTGCGTTCCCCGTCGGGGGTGTCGTATGTGATGGAGAACCGCCGGACGATGGCGCGCGTATTCCCCAACCTGTTCGCCACCCATCGGGTGCGTGCGGTCGGCGACTACGCCTCACACCTGCTGCGCGCGCTACGCAACGCCGCCGCCTCCAACGAGGCCGATCCGACCGTGGTGGTGCTCACTCCGGGGGTGTACAACTCCGCCTATTTCGAACACTCGCTGCTGGCCCGGCAGATGGGTGTCGAACTCGTCGAAGGCCGGGACCTGTTCTGTCGCGACAACACCGTCTACATGCGCACCACCGAAGGCGAGCGGCAGGTCGACGTCATCTACCGGCGTATCGACGATGCGTACCTCGATCCGATGCAGTTCCGCCCCGACTCGGTGCTCGGGGTCGCCGGGCTGCTCAACGCCGCCCGGGCGGGCAATGTGGTGATCTCCAGCGCGGTCGGCAACGGCGTCGGTGACGACAAACTGGTCTACACCTACGTGCCGACGATCATCGAGTACTACCTCGGCGAGAAGCCGCTGCTGGCCAACGTCGACACCTTCCGGTGCTGGCTCGAGGAGGAGCGGGAGGAGGTCCTCGACCGGGTCGCCGAGCTGGTGATCAAACCCGTCGAGGGTTCCGGCGGATACGGCATCGTGTTCGGTCCCGATGCGTCCGACAAGGAGCTGAACGCCATCTGCAAGAAGATCCGCAACGAACCACGCGGGTGGATCGCCCAGCCGGTGATGCAGCTGTCCACCGTCCCGACCCAGATCGGCGACAAACTCGCGCCGCGCCACGTCGACCTGCGGCCCTTCGCGGTCAACGACGGCGACGACGTGTGGGTGTTGCCGGGCGGGCTGACCCGGGTGGCGCTGCCCGAGGGGTCGCTGGTGGTCAACTCCAGCCAGGGCGGCGGCTCCAAGGACACCTGGGTGTTGGCGTCGCGCACCTCGGGTGCCGATCGCGAGCTGGCCGCCGCCGAGGTGGTCCGCTCGCTTCCGCGGGCAACGAAGGGCGGCAAGGCATCTCGCAACGGCGAGACGCAGACGGTCGATCAGCAACAACAGCAGCAACAGCAGTGAGGTGGTGATCTGATGCTGGCACGCAACGCGGAATCGCTGTACTGGATCGGGCGCTACGTGGAACGGGCCGACGACACCGCCCGCATCCTCGACGTCACGGTGCACCAGTTGCTCGAGGACTCCAGCGTCGACCCCGACTGGGCGTCGCGCACGCTGCTGCGGGTTCTCGGCATGGAGGCGCCCGACCACGCACTCGACGTGTGGTCGCTGACCGATCGGGTGGCGTTCACCCGCGATTCGTCCGGCGGCATGTCCATCGTGGATTCCATCTCCGCGGCCCGTGAGAATGCCCGCGGGGCACGCGAAGTCACCTCGGTCGAGATCTGGGAGTGCCTGAACACCACATACAACGCGCTGGCCGAACGCGAACGCGCCGCCAAACGTCTGGGCCCGCACGAGTTCCTGTCCTACGTCGAGGGCCGCGCGGCGATGTTCGCCGGGCTGGCCGACTCGACGCTCTCCCGTGATGACGGTTACCGATTCATGGTGTTGGGCCGGGCGCTCGAGCGGGTGGACATGACGGTGCGGCTGCTGTGGTCGCGGGTCGGTGACAGTGCGTCGTCACCGGCATGGGTCACGCTGTTGCGCTCGGCCGGCGCGCACGACACGTATCTGCGTACCTACCGCGGGGTGCTCGACGCCGGGCGGGTGGTCGAGTTCATGCTGCTGGACCGGCTGTTCCCGCGGTCGATCTTCTACTCGCTGCGCCTGGCCGAACACAGCCTCGACGAATTGCTCAACCGGCCGCACAACCGGCTCGGCGCGACCGTCGAGGCGCAACGCCTCCTCGGCCGGGCCCGCAGCGAACTCGAGTTCCTGCAGCCCGGCGTGCTGCTCGAGACGCTCGAAACCCGCCTGGCCGGCCTGCAGCAGACCTGTTACGACGTCACCGAGGCGCTGGCGCTGCAGTTCTTCTATTCCGCCCCCTGGGTGGCGTGGACCGATGCCGGGCGCAACGCGCTGGTGATCGAAGAGGGGGAGATCTAGTGGCGATGAGCGCTTGCGCGAAGAGGAGTTGCTGATGTGGCGGATGCGCGTGGTCCATGCGACCGGATACGCCTACAAATCGCCGGTGACCGCCTCGTTCAACGAGGCCCGGCTGACACCGCGTTCGGACACCCGCCAGAACGTCATCCTCAACCGGATCGAGACGGTGCCCGCCACCCGGCAATACCGCTACGTCGACTACTGGGGCACCGCGGTCACCGCGTTCGACCTGCACGCCCCGCACGCCGAACTCGAAGTGACCGCGTCCTCGGTGGTGGAGACCGACGTCGACGAGCCGCCGGCCGAGCCGATCACCTGGGACGATCTGCGCGGGCTGGCCGTCATCGACCGGTTCGACGAGGTCCTCACCGCCACCCACTACACGCCCGAGAGCAAACGCATCGCCAGGGTGGCCGAGCGCATCGCCAAATATCACGAACCGCACGAGGCCGTCACGGCCGCGGCCAACTGGGTGCACAGCGAATTGGAGTACGTGCCGGGCACCACGGGGGTGCACTCGTCCGGACTCGATGCGCACCGGGAGGGTAAAGGCGTCTGCCAGGACTTCGCGCATCTGACGTTGATCCTGTTGCGCAGCATGGGCATTCCCGCGCGCTACGTATCGGGCTATCTGCACCCGAACAAGAAGGCCACCATCGGCGAGACCATCGACGGGCAGAGTCACGCCTGGGTGCAGGCCTGGACCGGCGGGTGGTGGCACTACGACCCCACCAACGACAAGGCGATCAACGAGCAGTACATCAGCGTCGGTGTCGGGCGCGACTACTCCGACGTGTCGCCCCTGAAGGGCATCTACTCCGGCGAGGGGTCCACCGACCTGGACGTCGTCGTGGAGATCACCCGGCTGGCCTGACGCCGGACCGTGCGCCGACGCCGGGGTGCACCTCCACCCGGTGCAGATCGTCGCCGAGTTCGATCTGGCGGGGGAAGACCGTCGCGGCCAGCGCCCGCCAGTCCTCTTCCTGTCCGGGCGCGATGGCGGGCACGTAGTGCGTCAGCACCAGGATCCCCACGCCGGCCCGCTCGGCGGTGGCCGCGGCCTGCTCCACCGAGGAGTGGTAGTCGCAGATGTCGCGGATCCGTTGTTGCGGAAGGCGTTCGATCAGGTCTTTGCGGATCACGGTGTGCACCAGCGCGCCCGCCCCGTCGGCCAGGGCATCGAGGCTCTCGCACGGCACGGTGTCCCCGGCCAGCACCACCGAGGCGTCGGCATGCTCGACGCGGAAGCCGACGGTCGGGGCCACCGGCCGGTGGTCGGTGGGGGCCGCGACGACGCTCACCCCGGCGTGCTCCCACACCGCGCCGTCGGTCACCTCCCGGACGTCCACCGCGGGGGGTGCGGTGAGGTCGGCGTGGTGGGCGATGCGGTAGCCGATGTCGCGACCGAACGCCGCCAGCGTCGCCTGCACCACCTCGGCGGTTCCGGGCGGGCCGATGATCGGCAGCGGCACCTGGTCGGTGAACGTGGTGACCCAGCGGCTGATCAACAGGTCGCCGAGGTCGGCGATGTGGTCGCTGTGCAGATGGGTGAGCAGCAGTGCGGTCAGTCCGCTCGCGGGGGCGCCCGCGGCCGCCAGCCGCATCTGCACGCCGCGCCCGCAGTCGACCAGGAAAGTCTGGCCGCCGGCACGCACCAGGGTCGCCGGACCGGCCCGGCGCGGATCGGGCACCGGGCTGCCGGTGCCGAGCAGGGTGACTTCGATCATCTGCCATACCTAACCCACGATCGGATCGATGTGGCCGGATTGGGCATGATTCGCGCTTCCGTTCCGCTCTCCGCCGCCGAGTCTTAACCTGGTGTGAGCTGAGTCACAGGGGAGGGCCCATGCGCATCGCGGACATTCTGCGCAGCAAGGGATCGTCGGTGGCCACGGTCACCGAGACCACGACGGTGACGGGTCTACTGGCCGAACTGGCCACCCACAACATCGGCGCCATGGTCGTCGTCGGACCCGACGGCGGCATCGTCGGCATGGTGTCCGAGCGCGACGTGGTGCGCCGCCTGCACGAACGCGGCGCCGATCTGCTGCGCCGCCCGGTGTCGGAGATCATGACCGGCCTGGTGGTCACCTGCACGCCCGACGAACCCGTCGACGACCTGTCGGCGGTGATGACCAACAACCGGGTCCGGCACGTCCCGGTGGTCGTCGACGGGCGGCTGGCCGGCATCGTCAGCATCGGTGACGTGGTGAAGCTGCGGATGGAGCTGCTGCAGGCCGAACAGGAACACCTGCAGGCCTACATCACCGGCGGTTGATCTGTGCGATGGTGGGCGGATGGTTGCCGTCGACGTGCGTCCCGCGGCGAGGACCGACATCGGCGGGCTGTCCCGGGTGCTAGCGCGGGCCTTCCAGGACGACCCGGTGATGGCCTGGATGATGCCCGACGGCCGGCGCCGTGCGCGCGGTCTACCGCGGATGTTCGCCACCATGGTGCGACACCACTTCCTCGGCGGCGGCGGTTGCGAGGTCGCCGAACAGGGCAACCGCACCGGCGCCGCGGCGCTGTGGGACCCGCCGGGACGCTGGAAACAGTCGCGGCGCGAGGAAATGCTCATGCTGCCCGCATTCCTGCTGGCGATGGGGGCCCGATCGGTGCGCGGGCAGCAGCTGACCGAGCTGATGAAGCAGCACCACCCGGAGGAGCCGCACTGGTATCTCGCCGTGATCGGCAGCGATCCGACGGTGCGGGGCGCCGGATTCGGGAACGCCCTGATGCGGTCACGGCTCGACCGGGTCGACGCCGAACACGCACCGGCCTATCTGGAGTCCAGCAATCCGGACAACATCCCGTACTACCTGCGGTTCGGATTCGAGATCACCGGGGAGATCGTGCTGCCCGACGGTGGGCCGGTCATGACGGCGATGTGGCGGGCGCCGCGGTAGTCAGCTCCAGGAGTACTCGGCGCGCAGCCGGGCGGCGATGACCTCGAAGCGGTCCCGCTCGAGGATGGCGCCCTCCCGCCGGATGCCCTCCTCGGGCACGTCGAGCACCCGGTCCAGCCGCACCCAGCTGGCGCGCCCGTCGTAGTCCCAATCGCCGCTGCCGATACCCACCCAATCGGGGTCGTCGCGGTGGTGGTCCTGGCTGGAGAGCATCAGACCGAGCAGCGTGCGCCGGTCCCGGCCGACGACCAGCACCGGGCGGTCCTTGCCGCGGGTCGGATCGTCCTCGTAGACCACCCAGGTCCACACGATCTCGCCCGGATCGGCCCGGCCGTCCAGGTCGGGGGCGTAGACGATCTTGCGGGCTCGGTGGGCGGTGGGCACGCTGTTGCTGGTCACCGGACGCCCCGCGGCGATCGCGGGAGTGGCGGAGTTGGCCACGTTGGCGGCGGCGGCCCCGGCCAGCGCCGACAGCCCGGCGCCGGCAGCCAGTTTCAAGCCCTGCTGGATGCCCTGTTGCACGGTGCGCGGGCGGTTCTCGGCCTGCTGCAGCTGACGGATGATCTTCGGTGCCTCGTTGAACACCAGGTTTCTCGTGACGGTCCCCGCGACCTGCTGGAACCTCTTCCATGGCGGCGGCATGTCTTCGAGCATAGGGGAACCCGGCGGCCGCGATTGTGCCGCGAGGGCCCCGGGTCGATACCCTTTCAAAGGGCACACCCGGTGCCCGGCCAGCATGTCTACCAGGAGATTCCCATCAGCAGTTTCGCCGACAAGACCTTCACTGCGCCGGCGCAGATACGGAATTTCTGCATCATCGCCCACATCGATCACGGCAAGTCCACCCTGGCCGACCGGATGCTGCAGCTCACCGGCGTGGTCGACGACCGCTCGATGCGCGCCCAGTACCTCGACCGGATGGACATCGAGCGCGAACGCGGTATCACCATCAAGGCGCAGAACGTGCGGCTGCCGTGGGAGGTCGACGGCGAGCAGTTCGTGCTCCATTTGATCGACACGCCTGGCCATGTTGATTTCACCTACGAGGTGTCCCGCGCGCTGGAGGCCTGCGAGGGTGCCGTGCTGCTGGTCGACGCCGCGCAGGGCATCGAAGCGCAGACACTGGCCAACCTGTACCTGGCACTGGACCGCGATCTGACCATCATCCCGGTGCTCAACAAGATCGATCTGCCTGCGGCCGACCCCGACCGTTACGCCGGCGAACTGGCCCACATCATCGGCTGCGAGCCTTCGGACGTACTGCGGGTCTCAGGTAAGACCGGCGAGGGAGTGACCGAACTGCTCAACGAGGTGGTCCGCCAGATCCCGGCGCCCACCGGGGACGCGGACGCCCCGGCCCGGGCGATGATCTTCGACTCGGTCTACGACATCTACCGCGGCGTGGTCACCTACGTGCGCGTGGTCGACGGCAAGATCACCCCGCGGGAACGCATCGCGATGATGTCGACCGGGGCCACCCATGAACTCCTCGAGGTCGGCATCGTCTCCCCGGAACCGAAGGCCTCCGACGGTCTCGGCGTGGGCGAGGTCGGCTATCTGATCACCGGGGTGAAGGACGTCCGACAGTCGAAGGTCGGCGACACGGTGACCACCGCCCGCAAGGGTGCCACCGAGGCGCTGACCGGCTACCGCGAGCCCAAGCCGATGGTCTACTCGGGGCTCTACCCGGTCGACGGGTCGGACTATCCGGTGCTGCGCGACGCGCTGGACAAGCTGCAGCTCAACGACGCCGCCCTGACCTACGAACCCGAGACGTCGGTCGCGCTGGGCTTCGGATTCCGCTGCGGCTTCCTGGGGCTGCTGCACATGGAGATCACCCGCGAGCGCCTCGAGCGGGAATTCAACCTCGACCTCATCTCCACCTCGCCGAACGTGGTCTACCGCGTCGTGCAGGAGGACAACACCGAACTGGTGGTCACCAACCCGTCGGACTGGCCCGAGGGCAAGGTCCGAGCCGTCTACGAGCCGGTGGTGAAGACGACCGTCATCGCGCCCAGCGAGTTCATCGGCACGATCATGGAGCTGTGCCAGTCGCGGCGCGGTGAACTGGGCGGGATGGACTATCTGTCGCCCGAGCGGGTGGAGCTGCGCTACACCATGCCGTTGGGTGAGATCATCTTCGACTTCTTCGATTCGCTGAAGTCGCGCACCCGCGGCTACGCCAGCCTCGACTACGAGGAGGCCGGTGAGCAGGAGGCCGATCTGGTCAAGGTGGACATCCTGCTCCAGGGTGAGGCGGTCGACGCGTTCAGCGCGATCGTCCACAAGGACAGCGCGTCGGCCTACGGCAACAAGATGACCACCAAGCTCAAGGAACTGATCCCGCGCCAGCAGTTCGAGGTGCCGGTGCAGGCCGCGATCGGCTCCAAGATCATCGCCCGCGAGAACATCCGCGCGATCCGCAAAGACGTGCTGTCCAAGTGCTACGGCGGCGACATCACCCGTAAGCGCAAGCTGCTGGAGAAGCAGAAGGAGGGCAAGAAGCGGATGAAGACCATCGGACGGGTCGACGTGCCGCAGGAGGCCTTCGTCGCGGCACTGTCCACCGACGCCGCCGGCGACAAACCGAAGAAGTAGCCCGGTGTTCCGGGTGGCGGTCGCGATCGTGCTGTGCAGCGCGACGCTGAGCCTGCCCGGATGCGGGCGGACGGTCGAGGGTGCAGCCCGCCCGGCCGCCGCGACGCTCGGTCTGCTGCCCACCGAAGCGGAGCTCACCACGGCCGTCGGAAACGGCTTGAGCACGTTCGGGTTCGCCCCGTTCACCGGTGGCGCCGACATCCTGCCCGACGGGTTCCGCACCGACGCCGACGCGTCGCCGATCGGTTGCGTCGCGGTCACCGACACCGCACCGCGGTTCGCCTACGCCGACGCGCCGGTGCTGGAGGCGGCCCGGCAGAGTTATTTCACCCTCGCCGAGGGCGCCGCGGTCTCGGGTGCCGACGCGGTGGTGGTGCGGCTGTCGACGGCCGCTGCCGCCCGCCGGCTCTTCGCGGCGATGTCGGACCAGTGGCGCGCGTGTGACGGCCGGACGGTCGACAAGCGGTTGCGCGGCGCCAACGGCGCCCAGCTGTCCGCCGAGATCACCGACGTGACCACCACCGACGCCGTCCTGTCGGCGACCGTGGTGACGCAGCTGCCGCCCGCGGTCGGTCGCTCGCAATACGCACGAGCGCTGGGGGTGCGCGGCGACACGATCGCCGAGGTGTCGCTGGCGGTGACGGCCGCGGGCGAGCGCCGCGGCGACAACCGCGCCAAGGCGGTGCGCGCTGTCGAGGCGATGTTGCAAAAGGTCTGAACGAGCGCGCGACGGGCGCCGGCGTGCTAGAAGAGGGCATGCTGTCCGCGCGCCCGGTGTGGCCCGTCGCCGTCGCCTGCCTGCTGCTGGCCGGCTGCGCGTCGCAGGTCGACGGCCGGGCGGTCGGGACGGCACCGGGGACGGGGGTGGCGCCCCCGCCGTCCCCGGTGCCGCACGTCGCGCGGGCGCTCGATCAGGTACTGCCGACGACGCAGGAGCTCTCCGGGGCCCTGGGGATCGCACCGACCGGATTGATGGGTCAACTCGTGCAGGGCGGCGCGGACATGCTGCTGCGGGGTGTGGAGCAGACCCAAGCCGTGCCGGCCGAATGTGTCAGCGCCACCTACCGGTTGCAGCAGATGACCTACGCCGACAGCCCCGTGCACGCGGTCGCCACCCGGTCGTGGGCCGGCGGCGGGCTCGACGGACCGTCGGTGACTGGGTATTTCGGAGTGGTGCAGTTCGCCTCGGCCGCCGATGCGCAGGCGTTCTTCGCCTCGGCTGCCGAGAAGTGGCGTCAGTGCGACGGCCGCACCATGGTGTTGCAGCAAGCCGGTGGTGGCGGTGAGCAGAGCCGGATCAGCGATGTCGTCGTCGATCCGCGACTGGTGTCCGCTGTGGTGGTGCACGACGCGGGCGACGCCGGTGTCACGCTGCAGCGCGCGCTCGGCGTCGCCGACGACTGCATCGTCGACATCGAGATCACCGATGTGGCCGATGCGTTGGCCGGCGGTGCCCACGATGCGGTCGACGTCGCCGACGTCATGCTCGGCAAGGTGGCGGGCTGATGCGCGGCGTCCTGCCGGCGCTGGCCGCGGTGCTGGCGCTGTCGGGGTGCGTCAGCACCGTGGACGGCCGGGCCGTGCGCGCCGCCGGCGTGGTGCCCGCGGATGTGCCGCCGCTGACCGAAGCGCAGCTCGACCGGGTGCTGCTGTCGATCGGCGAGCTGAACGGCATCGTCGGCGCGACGCAGATGATCGTCACCAGTGAGCTCGACGAGATGACCGACCACTCCGCTGATATGTCCGATCCCACGTGTCTGGGCGCCATCTACGGCGCCGAAGATCCGGTGTACGCCGACAGCGGGTGGACCGCGGTGCGCGATCAGGTGGCCCGAGAGCCGCAGGACGACAACGATCACTGGGTCGAGCAGACCGCGGTGCTCTATCCGTCGGCCGAGAAGGCGCAGGGCTTCCTCGACTCGTCCCGCGACACCTGGGAGAAGTGTCAGGACGGCGACGTCACCGTCGACGACGGGTCGTCGACCTTCGTGTGGGAGATGGCGCCGGTCAGCTTCGACGGCGGTCTGCTGACCCAGATGTCCGAACAGCGCGACGCCGACGGCTGGGCCTGCCAGCACGCGCTCTCGGCGGTGTCGAATGTGACGGTGGAGGCGTGGGCGTGCGGATACGCCATCACCGACGAGGCGGCCACCATCGCCACCGAGATGGTGGCGAATGCGGCGAAGCGCTGAGGGCGAACCGCGCGCGGGCCCAGCTGCTCAGCCGCTGACCCGGTGCAGGTCGCTGTCGCGCGGCTGGGTCAGACATTCCGGTTGCAGGATGGCCCGCAGTTCGGTTGCGGTGAGCAGCCCACGGTCCAGGACCAGCGAGGCGATGTCCGCATCGGTGGCGAGGGCTTCGGCCGCCACCTGCGTCGCTGCTTCGTAGCCGATGTAGGGGTTCAGAGCGGTCACCAGACCGATCGACCGTTCGACGGTGGCGCGCATGCGCTCGGCATTGGCCGTGATCCCGACGACGCATCGGACCCGCAATGTGTCGCAGGCGGCCGTCAGGTGGGACAGCGATTCGAACAGGCTGTGCGCGATGATCGGTTCGAAGGCGTTGAGCTGTAACTGCCCGGCTTCGGCGGCCATGCTGATCGCGACGTCGTTGCCGATCACCTCGAACGCGACCTGGTTGACCATCTCGGGGATCACCGGGTTGACCTTGCCGGGCATGATGCTCGAACCCGCTTGTACGGCAGGAAGATTGATCTCGCCGAATCCCGCCCGCGGGCCCGAGGACAGCAACCGCAAATCGTTGCAGATCTTCGACAGTTTCACCGCGGTGCGTTTGAGCACACCGGAGAGCTGCACGAAGGACCCCACGTCCTGGGTGGCTTCGACGAGGTTGGCCGCGGTGACCAGCGGCAATCCGGTGATGGCGCGCAACTCCGCGCAGACGGCGGCGGCATATCCGCGGTGGGAGTTGATGCCCGTGCCGATGGCGGTGCCGCCGAGGTTGATCTCGGCGATCAGTTCGGCCGCCTCACGCAACCGGTCGGCGTCCTCGCCGACCATGACGGCGTAGCTGCCGAATTCCTGACCCAGGGTCATCGGCACCGCATCCTGGAGCTGGGTGCGACCCATCTTCAGGTGAGCCTTGAACTCGACTGCTTTGTCCGCGAACGCCGAGACCAGCTCGGACAGCGCGGCATGCAGCCGACGGACCGCGAACTGCAGGGCGACCTTGAGTGCCGTCGGGTAGACGTCGTTGGTGCTCTGCCCGAGGTTGACGTGCTCGAGCGGATGCAGATGGGGGTAGTCGCCGCGCGCCCGGCCGAGCAGTTCGAGGGCCCGGTTGGCGATCACCTCGTTGGCGTTCATGTTCGTCGACGTCCCGGCACCGCCCTGGATGACGTCGACGACGAACTGGTCGTGCAGCCGGCCGTCCCGGATCTCCTCGCAGGCGGTGACGATCGCCTCGGCGCGTTCGGCGCCCAGCAGACCGAATCCGCGGTTGGCCCGCGCCGCGCCCATCTTGACGCAGGCGAGGGCGACGACGAGTTCGGGGTACCGGGAGATCGGGACACCGCTGATCGGGAAGTTGTCCAGGGCGCGTGCGGTGTGCACGCCGTAGTAGGCGTCGCGCGGCACCGGGTACTCGCCCAGCAGATCGTGTTCCACCCGCACAGCTGTCGACGTCACGAGAGTCGTCCCGCTGCGTCGACGAGGTGCGCCCGTGTCGCGGCGTCCGACGCCGCGTCGAGGAGCGTGAGCGCCAGGGCGAGCGCCCCGTCCACGGCGGCTCGATCAGCGGCCGGTGTGACGGCCGCGGCGGCGAATTCAGGCTGGTGATTGACCGCGGGCAGCGAGTCGATTCCGATGTAGGGGTGGATCGCCGGAATGCGTTGGGACACATTGCCCATGTCGGTGGACGCCCGGTTCATCAGGGAGTCCGCGCCCGTGCTGAACCGCCGGCCCAGCTGCTCGGCCCGGCGCACGTAGGTGGCGAGAAGACCGTCATCGGTGCGGAATTCGGCGTACGGCTTGCTCTCCGGTGTCACCGTCACGGTGCATCCGGTGGCCAGCGCCCCGGCCTCGAAGCATCGGATCACGCGCTGTTCGACACCGGCCAGTTCGGCCAGCGTGCCCGCGCGCACATACCATCGGCCCTCCGTGCGCTGCGGAATCGCGTTGGGCGCTTCGCCGCCGTTGGTCATCACGCCGTGCACCCGGACGCTGTGCGGAAGCTGTTGGCGCATCAGCCCGATGGCCACCTGCGCGATGGTGAAGGCGTCGGCGGCGTTGACACCGCGATCCGGATAGGCCGCCGCATGCGCGGCCTTACCGTCGAATCGGATGTGGCTGTGCGACACCGCATACGGTTCGGCGCGGGCCACGTCCACCGGCCCGGGGTGAACCATGGCCGCCGCGTGCACACCGTCGAACCCGCCGCGTTCGAGCAACTCGATCTTGCCGCCGCCGCCTTCTTCGGCGGGTGTCCCGATGACCGACAGCGTGATCCCGAGATCGTCGACGTAGGGTGCCAGCGCCATCGCCGCCCCCGTGGAGATGGCGGCGATGATGTTGTGGCCGCACGCATGTCCGAGCCCCGGCAGAGCGTCGTACTCGGCGCATACGGCCAGGTGCAGGGGCCCGCTACCGCGTCGGGCGGCGAAGGCGGTGGCCAGTCCGGCGAAGTGGTCCTCGACGGTGAAGCCCGCGTCGGCCAGATCGGCCGCGACCCGGGCGCAGGACCGCACCTCCTCCCAGGCGATCTCGGGGTGGGCGTGCAGATCGTGGGACAGCGCCAGAATGGTGTCGGTGGTCTGCGCGGCGGTGGCGCTGACGGCGTCGCCGAGTCCGGTGCTCACAGATCCCCCGGGACCCCGTAGGAGGGGGCCGCGGTCGGGTCGAGTCCGCGGATGCGGTAATCCGCCTTCTGCGGCTCCCACACCTCCCACAGTCGTTGCAACTCGCCGATCGGGTCGTCGTGCCAGTCGACGCGCAGGTCGGTCACGGGCCAGGGCACGTCTTCGGTCACCTGTAGCCCCGCGGAGTGCACCGGACCGGCTTCACCGCCTGCCGCGATCGCGGCGACGAGTCCGTCGAGTAGTCGCCGCTCGAGGGTCGGCGCCTGCGACCGGCGGTAGCCGTCGTGCAGGGCTGACACCACGCCCTGGTCGCGCAGCATGTTGCCGGCGGCGGCGGCATTCTCGGCCACGACCTGGTGATGGACACCGAGTGCGCTGGCACCGGTGTGCACAGCCGCCCGCCCGGTGCGGTCGACGACGATGAGCTGACGGTGTTCGGGGTGGGGATCGGCCGACACCGCGGCGTCGAGTGCGCCGTGTGCATCGGCGCCACCGCTCAGCGCGTCGAGCGCGACGGCGCCCAGGCCGGGATTGGTGACGTTCTGGCTGGCCACCGCGCCGGTACGGGCGCGTAGGTGCACACAGCGCGAGGCGACCGCCGGGCTGGAGGAGGTGATGATCATGCCGAATGCGTCGCCGTCGCGGACGACCAGGGACAGCGTCACGACGCGGGCTCGCTGATCACGGCGGTCGCGTCGATCTCGACCAGCCATTCCGGGCGGGCCAACGCATCGACGACGAGTCCGGTGGACACCGGGTGGACGCCTTTGAGCCAGCGGCCCATCACCCGGTACACCGGCTCGCGGTAGCGGATGTCCACCAGGTACACGGTGACCTTGACGATGTCGCGCAGTCCACTGCCGGCTTCCTCGAGCAGCATGGCGATGTTGGCCATCGCCTTCTCCGCCTGCGCTGCGACGTCGCCCACGCCCACCGATTCCCGGGTGTCCAGATCCTGGCCGATCTGACCGCGCAGGTAGACGACCCCGCCGGCCACGACGGCCTGGCACAGGTCGTTGTCGAGGTCCTGCTCGGGATAGGTGTCCCTGGTGTTGAACGGCCGGATCCGCCGGTGGGTCGTCGTCGGCGGCATTACGTCACTCATCTGGTGTGGCGTCCTTTCTCAGATCAGGGTGGGTGAGCTCGGGCGTCCGATAGGCGAGATAGCTGCGCTGGATCGCGATCTGGTCGGCGATGAATTTCGCGTCGTGCCAGACCCCCCAGATGAAGCTCGATCCGCGGCGGGACTGCCACGGCAGACCGAGGAAGTAGATGCCGGGTTCGGTGCAGACGCCTCGCTGATGGCGGGGCCGTCCGGCCTCGTCGAAGGCGTCGACCTGCAACCAGCGATAGTCGAAGGAGAAGCCGACGGCCCAGATGATCGAGGTGATGCCCGTTGCGGCGAGGTCGATTTCATCGAGGGGGTCGGTCATACACGCAGGGTCGGGACCGATGAGGCGAGCCTCGGGCTCCTCGGGCAGGTCCAGTCCGTTGCGGGCGACGTAGGCGTCCGCCTCGTCGAGCATGGACAGATAGTTGGCATCGCCGTTCTCGACATTGGTCCGCAGGTCGTCGGCCACATGCAGCACGCCGTCGTCGAAGCGGGTCGCCCGGCCGAGCAGGACGATTCCCCGCCCGGCGAGCTCGCGGAAGTCCACCGTGTGCCCGCCGCGCGCACCGCTGACGGCGATCGTGACGTGCTCGGCGCCGCGCGGTGGTGCCGCGGCGTCCCACTTGCCCAGCACACCGAGCCACCAGCAGAAGTCGCGTCCGCGGTAGCGGCGTGGGGGACGGTCATGCGGTCCGACCGCGAGGTACACCTGACGGCCCGACCGCTGCAACTCGTCGGCGATCTGCACTCCGGAGGATCCGGCGCCGACGACCAGCACGGCGCCCGCGGGAAGCTGCTGCGGGTTGCGGTAGGCGCTGGAATGGATCTGGTGGATGCCCGCACTGTCGGGCACCAGCTCGGGCACGACCGGCTTCTGGAATGCACCCGTCGCCGCGACGACGAAGCGGGCGCGCAGCTCACCGGCGGAGGTCTGTACACGAAATCCGCTGCGCCCGTCGACCTTCTGCACCGAGTGCACCTCGACTCCGGTGTGGATCGGAGCGTCGATCTTCTGCGCGTAGGAGACCAGATAGTCGGCGACCTCCTCCTTGCCGGCGAAGCCGTCGGGGTCGGTGTCGAAGTCCAGGCCCGGAAACCGGTCGTGCCAGGCGGGGCCGTTGGCGACCAGGGAGTCCCACCGCCAGGAGCGCCACCGTTCGGCGATGCGGTCACGTTCGACGACCACATGGGGCACGCCGTGTGCGCTAAGATGCTCGCTCATGGCGATGCCGGCCTGACCGGCCCCCACGACGAGTACCTCGGTGTCCTCGATCGGCACGTCGGCCTCCCTGGGCTGTTCTGACGGGGTGTGTGCGACCACGCACCCATCGTGCTGCCGGGGCACAGCATCTGTACAACTCATTCATCAGATGTGTGGCATCGAAATAACCGGTCTAGTGACGTCAGGGCGCGTCAGCCGGGATGCCGCCGCCGAACAGATCGCGGCACAGCTCGGCGACCACGCTGGCGCGCCGGGTGGGACGGGCGGCCACGGCGGTGAAGAGCACGACGGTGATCACGGGTGGATGTCCGCCGAGCGGCACCGCCGCCACCGGGTGACCGTCGAGCGCCATCGGAACGGCGGCTCGCAGGTTGAGCACCGTATAGGCCAGGCCGCGTCCGACCAGGGCACGGCAGGTCTCCACGGTGGTGGACCGGAATCGAATCTGCGGCGCCACGTCGGCGGCGGCGAACACCCGCTGGAAGTAGTCGCGGCTGTGCGGGAGGTCCAGCAGGGCCATCGGTTCGCCGGCCAGCTCCGTGAGGTCGACCTGATCGCGCGACGCCAGCCGGTGCGACCCGGCGACCAGCGCGTACGGCGGCAGCGTGAACAGCGGCCAGCGGGCGAGCTTGACGTCGTCGACCAGGTCGTAACCGATACCGAGTTCGAACGTGCCGTCGGCGACACCCTCGGCCAGATCGGCGAGATCCACCTCCGTGGTCTCCAGGTGCAGCTTCGGGAGCCGTTCGGCCGCCGACGAGAGCAGTTCCGGGAGCAGATAGGGCGCGGCGACGGCATAGCAACCGATGGAGAGGGTGCCGCTCAGCGAGGTGCCCAGGCCCTGGGCCACCGCGCGCAGGTCCGACGCCGAGGCAAGCAACTGACGACTGGCGACCAGCAGCTCCCGTCCGGCCGGGGTCAGGGTGACGCCGCGCGCATGGTGACGCACCAGCAGCTGCACCGAAAGCGCGTTCTCCAGGTCGGCCAGCGCAGCCGACATCGCCGACTGCGATACGTGGACGGCCGCAGCGGCTCTGGTCACGCTGCCGGTCTCGGCCACCGCCACGAAATACGTGAGCTGCCGCAACGTGTAATCGGACAACCCGCACCTCCGTGGACGGCGACACCGTTCGGCGGACTGTATCAACAAAACCGATCTCAAAGTTCGGAAAGATCCGCTGTACAGGATCGTGCAACGAAGCGCACTGTTGACCACATCACAGGTCGGCCCCTCGGGCCCCGGCCGCGGGTGAACAAGTGAGGGAGCAGATATGACCGAACCAGCGGCCCCGGAATCCCTGGTGGACCAGAAGAGCATCCGTAAGAGCATCGCCGCGGGATCGGTGGGCGTCTTCGTGCACTGGTTCGACTGGGCCATCTACGCCTATCTGGCCTCCACCCTGTCGCTGGTCTTCTTCCCCGAGCAGGACAAGACCGCCGCCCTGCTCGCGGTGTTCGGGGTGTTCGCCATCTCGTTCGGCGTGCGACCGCTCGGGGCGCTGCTCTTCGGGGCGCTGGGTGACCGCTTCGGTCGTAAGAAGACGCTGACCCTGGTCATCCTCGCGATGGCGGCGTCGACACTGCTGCTCGGCCTGCTGCCGTCCTACGCCAGTATCGGCATCTGGGCACCGATCCTGCTGATCTTCGCCCGCGTCATCCAGGGCCTCGCCGCCGGCGGCGAATTCGGCAGCGCCGCAGCATTTCTGGCCGAGTACTCACCGACCAAGCGCCGAGGGTTCGGAGTCAGCTTCCTGGAGGTCGGTTCCCTGCTGGGGTTCCTGGGCGCGTCGTTGGCGGTGTTCGTCCTGAACTCGGTGCTCGACGAGGCGGCCATCACCTCCTGGGGCTGGCGCATCCCGTTTCTGCTGACCGCGCCGCTGGGTCTGATCGGCTTCTACATCCGCAGCAAGATCGAGGACACCCCTGAGTTCCGGGAACTGACCGAGCTCGACGCCGTCCCGCAGAGCCCGGTCAAGGAGTCCTTCACCCGCAACTGGAAGCAGATGCTGCAGATGAGCGGCGTCGAGATCATGATGAACGTGACGTTCTACATCGTGCTGGTCTACCTGCTGACCTACCAGGAGATCGAGCTGGGCATGACCGCCCAGAACGCCGCACTGTTCTCCACCGCCGCGTCGGTCGCCGCGCTGATCACCGTGCCGATGTTCGGGGCACTGTCCGATCGCGTCGGCCGTAAGCCCCCGCTGATCGTGGCGTCGCTGTTGTTGATCGTGCTGTCCTACCCGCTGTTCCTGGTGATGCATTCCGGCGCGGACTGGGCCGGGTTGGTCAGCACCGTCGGGCTGGGCCTGATCCTGGCGATCGTGCTGGGGGTGCATGCGGTCACCGTCGCCGAGCTGTTTCCCACCCGGACCCGGCAGACCAGTCTGTCGATCGTCTACGCCGTCACGGCGGCGATCTTCGCGGGCACCGTGCCCTACCTGTTGACGTGGCTGATCGCCAAGACCGGCAACCAGATGATGCCGGCGTTCTACCTCATCCTGATGGGCGTGCTGGGTCTGGTGACGATGCTGACGATCCGGGAGAGCCGCGGTATCGATCTGCTGCGCGACGACATCGCCCTGGCCGAGAAGACCCGCACCGCATCCACATCGGCGCCGGCCCAGCCGTCGGGGGTCTAGGCGGTCGCGACCGCCACCCGCCGTGCGCCGCGGATCAGTTCGCCCCACACGGTGAACACCTCGGCGTCGTCGGCCGACGCCGAACCTCCGGCGAGCGCGACCAGTCCGGAGGCCACCCGGCCGATGCCCAACCCGGTCGCCCGTACGACCGAGACCAGCTCGTCGAAGGCCTGGCGCTCCGAGCACCCGCGCAGACCCACCAGGATGCCGATCGCGATATCGATGACGCGGCGCGATGTCGCGTCGGTGCGGTGCTCCATGCTGTCCCCTAACTCTGGCAAGACCATGCTGCGCGTCGATGCCGACGGCGACAAGACTTTAAATACACCGTGATGCTGAAAACGCGCTGAATCTCCGATTACATCGGCGCGTTGGCGGGGACGAACACCCCCGAGCTGTCGGCTTCCTCCTCGGCCCGGATCACGTGGACCACCGCGTTGATCAACGCCAGATGGGTGAACGCCTGCGGGAAGTTGCCCAGATGGCGGCCGGTGCGCGGCTCGATCTCCTCGGCGTAGAGGTGCAGCGAACTTGCGAACGAGAGCAGTCGTTCGCACAGATGCTTGGCCCGGCTCACCTCACCGATCTCGACCAGCGCCGACACCAGCCAGAACGAACAGATGGTGAACGTGCCTTCCTCGCCGGACAGCCCGTCGTCGGTCTCCTCGGTGCGATACCGCAGGACCAGGCCGTCCTCGGTGAGCTCGTCGGCGATCGCCAGGACCGTCGCGCGGACCCGGGGATCGTCCGGCGGCAGGAAGCGCACCAGCGGCACCAACAGCAGCGACGCGTCGAGCGCGTCGTCGCCGTAGCGCTGGGTGAACACCCCGCGTGAGTCGACGCCGTTGGCGATGATGTCGGCCTTGATCTCCTCGGCGATGGCCCGCCACTGCTGGGCGTAGCTCTTCTCGCCTTCCAGTTCGGCGAGTTTGGAGCCGCGGTCGAGCGCCACCCAGCACATCACCTTCGAGGAGGTGAAGTGCTGCGGTTCGCCCCGCACCTCCCAGATCCCGCGATCCGGTTCGCGCCAATGCTTGATCGCCTCTTCGACCTGGTTCTTCAGCACCGGCCAGAGCGCTTCGGGGATCTGCTCGCGCGATTTGGTGTGCAGATACACCGAGTCGAGCATCGTGCCCCAGATGTCGTGCTGCATCTGGTTGAACGCACCGTTGCCGATGCGCACCGGCCGCGCGCCGTCGTAGCCGGAAAGGTGGTGCAGCTCGGCCTCTTCGAGGCTGCGCTCCCCGCCGACGCCGTACATGACCTGCAGTGGGTGACGCTCGCCGTTGTTGGCTCCGGACACATCGGCGATGAACGCGAAGAAGTCGTCGGCCTCCCGGTCCAGTCCGAGGGTGTAGAGACCCCACAGCGCGAATGTCGAATCGCGCACCCACGCGTAGCGGTAGTCCCAGTTTCGTTCGCCCTGCGGCGTTTCCGGCAACGAGGTGGTGCTGGCCGCCAGCAGCGCGCCGGTCGGGGAGTAGGTGAGACCCTTGAGCGTCAACGCGCTGCGCTGCAGATAGGCCCGCCAGGGGTGGTCCGGAAAATCGCCGACGTTGATCCACTGTCGCCAGGCTTCGCTGGTCTGCCACATCTTGTCGGCGGCCTCTTCGTAATTCTGCGGCGCGGGGTGCCCCGACCAGCTCAGCGCGACGAAGATGTTGTCACCCTCTTTGAGGCGGGTGCGCGCCCGCGCTTCGCGGCCCTCCAGGCCGATCCGCAGATTGGTGGTCAGCCGCAACGTGGGGTGGCTGTCGGGGTCGCGGTTGGCGCGGGCGATCGCCTCCCCGTAGGCCGGCCCGGAGTACTCCCATTCGGCGCTGACGCGGTGGTAGTCGAACGCCGGCTCACAGTTCATCACCACCTCGACGGTGCCGCTGACACACCGCACCGTCCGCAGCAGGATGTGCTCGGCGTCCCAGTCCATCGGCGTGCGGCGGTGCGTGCGGGAGCGTCGCTCCAGGTCATGCCAGGGGCCCATGACCAGCGCGTCGCGCACGATCAACCAGCCGGTGTGCGTCTGCCAGGTGGTCTCGAGGATCAGGCTGCCGGGCAGATAGCGGCGGGCGGCGGGAACGGTGACGCCGTAGGGGCCGAGCCGGAAATGCCCGGCACCGCGGTCCAGGATGGCGCCGAACACGCTGGGGGAGTCCGGCCGGGGCACGCACAGCCATTCCACCGACCCCGCCGACGAGATCAGACAGGTGTTCTCGCAGTCGGAGAGGAACCCGTAGTCGGCGATGGGCGGAAAGGGGTTGCGCAGCGTCGGGGCGTACGGCACCGGTGAGGTCAGCGTCAGCGGCGTCTCGGGTTCGTCGCGGAGCAGGGTGGGCGGTGCGGCGCCGGTCTCGGAGTCCGACGACCCGGTGTCTTGCAGAACCATGCGCACATCATCGACTGCCGACCGGCCCGGCGTCCACAGATCGGGTGTGGGGACAGGCGGCGGGCCGATCCCGGCGACTCGGTGACGGATCGTTGTCAGCGGCGGGCGAAGCCCGGGATGTGTTGGGGAAACGGTCCGATCGCCACCGCGGCGCCGAGCAGGGTGCGCAACGCCGGGGTGCGATTGACCAGCCGAACCGGCGCGGGCGCACCGTGGGCATCCGACTCGTCGCCGACCGCGGCGGCGATGACCCGGGCGTGCATCATCCGCTGCGCGGCCTGCACGAGCACGGTGGGCAGCCAGCGGCGGGCCTGCACCCTGGCCAGGCTGCGGGTGCTCAGCCGGTGCTCCCGCAGGGGGGCGGCGAGAACCGCGGCCGCGGCCACCGCATCGGCCACCGCGAGGTTGATGCCGACACCGCCCACCGGCGACATCGCATGGGCGGCGTCGCCGATGAGCAACAGGCCGTCGGTGTACCAGCGGCGCAGCCGGTTGAGCTGGACGTCCAGCAACTTGACGTCGTCGAAGGAGGTCAGCTCCTCGATGCGGTCGGCCAGGAACGGGACCAGATCGACGACCCGGCGGCGCAGGCTGTCGATGCCCTCGGCCCGCAGTGCCGCATCGCTGCCCTTGGGGATGATGTAGGCCATCTGGAAATAGTCGCCGCGGTCGATCGCGATACAGGCATGCCCGCGCGAGAGCATGCCGGCCAGCCCGTGCGGATCGGCGGCGGACCGGGGTAGCCGGAACCACCAGATGTCCATCGGCGCACCGAAGCTCGTCGGTGTCATCCCCAGCGATTCGCGCAGCGTCGATCCGCGTCCGTCGCAGGCCACGGTGAGCGCGGCGCGCAGCGTGCGGGTCGCGCCGGCGGGGTCGCGGTACCGCACGCCGGCGACGCGGCGGCCGTCCCGGATCGGTCCGAGCACCTCGGTGCTGCGCAGCAGCGTGAACGTCGGCTCCCGCTCGGCGGCGGAGGCCAGCAACTCCAGGAAGTCCCACTGCGGCACCAGCGCGATGTGCTTGTGCGGACCCGGGATTCGGCGCAGGTCGATTCCGACCGGGGTGCCCTGGATCTCCATGGTGATCGTGTCGATCAACCGGTGGGGCACCTGGGCGAACGCCGGTCCCAGACCCAGCTCGTCGAGCATGCGCAACGTGCTGGCGTGCACGGTGTCCCCGCGGAAGTCGCGCAGGAAGTCCGCGTGCTTCTCCATGACGGTGACCCGTACGCCGGCCCGCGCCAGTAGCAGTCCGAGCATCATGCCGGCCGGCCCGCCGCCGGCCACGATGCAATCGGTGTCCTCGTTCCCAGTAGGCACGGGTCGATCTTTGCATCGCCTAGGCTGACGTGGTGGGCGCATTCCTGAGTTGGTGGGACGGCGTCGAGCTGTGGCTGACCGGTCTGGGCTTCGTCGCGCAGACCGCGGTGGTGATGCCGGTGGTCCTGGTACTGGCCTACGCGGCGGCGGTGCTGCTCGACGGGATCCTCGGCCGTGGCATCAAGGTGCTGCGCCGCGCCCGCCACGACGACGGCGGGGAACCGCTGTGACGGGTATGCCCCGGTCCCGGGTGACGCTCATCCTGGTCGCTCTGGTGCTGCTGGTCATCGTCATGTGGCTGGTCACCCGCTGATCACTTCGGGTGAGGCGGGTCGGTCGGCTCTGTTATTGTTCGCGCCATGTATGCAGCGTCCGGCGACGAGTGCCACATCCTGGCGCTCATCGCCGTAGGTGATTGCGCTGTTGCCGACGTCGACTGTTGTCGCTGAACCCTGCCCGTGAGCGGTGTGGGATCGGTGGCGGCTGTCGTGCTGTCGTGACCTGAGATCTTCTCCCTTGCCGCATCGATGGGTGCTCGTCCTCCCCTCCACAGCCGCAAGGAAAGGCCACACATGCCCCAGTTCCGCAGGTCGCCGTTCTCGTTGTCCCCGTTCGCCAACCGGTGGCGTACCGCGGCTGCGCTCGGCCTCACCGCAACCGTGCTGGCCGCGTGCGGTGGCGGCGCCAGTGACGTTCCGGGCGGGGACGGCGCCTCGAATGCCGAGACCACGCTGACCCTGGTCGCCTACGCCGTGCCCGAGCCGGGCTGGAGCAAGATCATCCCCGCCTTCGCCGCGACCGAGGACGGCAGGGGCACGGCGGTCACCACGTCCTACGGCGCATCGGGTGACCAGTCCCGCGCCGTGCAGGACGGTAAACCGGCCGACATCGTGAACTTCTCCGTGGAACCCGACATCACCCGTCTGGTCAAGGCCGGAAAGGTGGCCGAGGACTGGAACGCCGACGCCACCAGAGGCGTCCCGTTCGGATCGGTGGTATCGCTGGTGGTCCGCAAAGGCAACCCCAAGAACATCAGGGATTGGGACGACCTGCTGGCGCCCGGGCTGGAGGTCGTCACGCCGAGCCCACTGAGTTCCGGCTCGGCCAAGTGGAACCTGCTCGCTCCCTACGCCGCGAAGAGCAATGGCGGCCAGAACCCGCAAGCCGGTCTGGACTTCGTCGACCAGCTGGTCAGCGACCACGTGAAGACCCGCCCGAGCTCGGGGCGCGAAGCCACCGACGTGTTCCTGCAGGGCACCGGTGACGTCTTGATCAGCTATGAGAACGAGGCGATCAACGTCGAGCGGCAGGGCAAGCCCGTCGAACACGTGAACCCGCCGCAGACCTTCAAGATCGAGAATCCGGTCGCGGTGGTGACCAGTTCGGCGCATGCGGACAAGGCGACCGCGCTGAAGAATTTCCTGTACACGCCCGAAGCCCAGAAGCTGTGGGCCGAGGCGGGCTTCCGGCCGGTCGACCCGGGGGTGGCCGAGGACTTCGCCGACGACTTCCCGACGCCGGAGCGGCTGTGGACCATCGCTGATCTCGGTGGCTGGAACGCGATCGATCCCGCGCTGTTCGACAAGGACAATGGCAGCATCACCAAGATCTACAAGCAGGCGACTGGATGACGGCAGCCCTGACGCCGGACACCGCCCCGAGCCCGCTGCGTCCCGGCCGGTACGGAACCACGTCGCTGCGGATCGGCGCCGCCTCGATCTGGCTGAGTGTCATCGTCCTGCTGCCGCTCGCCGCCATCGTGTGGCAATCCGCCGGCGGAGGCTGGCGGGCGTTCGCCGATGCGGTCAGCTCGCCGGCGGCGCTGTCGTCGTTCCGGGTGACCCTGACGATTTCGGTGGCCGTGACGCTGATCAACCTGGTCTTCGGTCTGATCGTCGCCTGGGTGCTGACCCGCGACGACTTCCCCGGCAAACGCCTCGTCGATTCGGTCATCGACCTGCCGTTCGCGTTGCCCACCATCGTCGCGAGCCTGGTCATGCTGGCGCTGTACGGCCCCGCGAGCCCGGTCGGTCTGCACCTGCAGCACACGAAGTGGGGCGTCGGCGTCGCGTTGCTGTTCGTGACGCTGCCGTTTGTGGTGCGGTCGGTGCAGCCGGTGTTGCTCGAACTCGACCACGAGACCGAGGAGGCGGCCGCCTCGCTGGGCGCCAACAACCTGACGATCTTCACCCGGGTGGTCCTTCCGGCGCTGCTGCCGTCGCTGTTGTCGGGCGCGGGCCTGGCGTTCTCCCGGGCGATCGGTGAATTCGGTTCGGTCGTACTGATCGGCGGCGCGGTGCCCGGCCAGACCGAGGTGTCCTCCCAGTGGATCCGCACGCTGATCGAGAACGACGACCGCACCGGCGCCGCGGCCATCTCCATCGTGCTGTTGGTGATCTCCTTCGTGGTGCTGTTCATCCTGCGGGCCATCGGCGCCCGGGCGGCCAAGCGCGAGGAGCTCTCGGGATGATCCTGTCGCCGGTGGTCAAGCACCTGCTGCGCTACCTCGCGCTGGCCTACATCGTCGTGCTCGTCATCGTGCCGGTCGGACTGATCCTGTTCCGCACCTTCTCCCCGGGCATCGGCGCGTTCGTCGAATCCGTCAGCACGCCGGCGGCGATCTCGGCGCTGCAACTGTCTCTGCTCGTGGTCGCCATCGTGGTGCCGCTGAACGTGCTGTTCGGGGTGCCGACCGCACTGGTGTTGGCGCGCAACAAATTCCGAGGCAAAACGATCCTGCAGGCGGTGATCGACCTGCCGTTCGCGGTGTCGCCGGTGGTGGTCGGCGTCGCGTTGATCCTGCTGTGGGGTTCGGCGGGACTGTTCGGCTTCGTCGACAGCGGGCTGGGGTGGCGGATCATCTTCGGATTCCCCGGCATCGTACTCGCCAGCGTCTTCGTCACCGTGCCGTTCGTGATCCGGGAGGTCGAACCGGTGCTGCACGAGATCGGCACCGACCAGGAGGAGGCCGCCGCGACGCTGGGCTCGACCTGGTGGCAGACCTTCTGGAAGGTGACCCTGCCGTCGATCCGGTGGGGGCTGACGTACGGCGTGGTGCTGACGATCGCGCGGACGCTCGGTGAGTTCGGCGCGGTGATCATGGTGTCGTCGAATCTGCCCGGCACCTCCCAGACGCTGACTCTGCTGGTCGCCGACCGTTACAACCGCGGCGCCGAATACGGCGCCTACACGATCGCGACGCTGCTGATGGGTGTCGCGGTGATCGTCCTCATCGTCCAGGTGCTGCTGGACGCCCGACGGGCACGCCAGAGCAAGTGAGCATGGAGGGGAATTGAGATGACCGCCCAGACCGGCACCGCGATCGTCGTACGAGGTGCCAACAAGCGTTACGGCGACTTCGCCGCACTGGACAACATCGACTTCGAGGTGCCGTCGGGTTCGCTCACCGCGTTGCTCGGGCCCAGCGGATCGGGGAAGTCGACGCTGTTGCGTGCGATCGCCGGTCTCGACCTGCCCGACACCGGCACCATCACCATCAACGGCCGCGACGTGACGAAGGTGCCGCCGCAGCGCCGTGGCATCGGCTTCGTGTTCCAGCACTATGCGGCGTTCAAGCACCTCACCGTCCGCGACAACGTGGCGTTCGGGCTGCGAATCCGTCGACGCCCCAAGGCGGAGATCAAACAGAAGGTGGACAACCTGCTCGAGGTGGTGGGTCTGGCCGGCTTCCAGAACCGCTATCCGAATCAACTCTCCGGCGGCCAGCGGCAGCGGATGGCGCTGGCGCGCGCGCTGGCCGTGGACCCGCAGGTACTGCTGCTCGACGAACCGTTCGGCGCGCTCGACGCCAAGGTGCGCGAGGATCTGCGCGCGTGGCTGCGCCGCCTGCATGACGAAGTCCACGTCACCACGGTGCTCGTCACCCATGACCAGGCCGAGGCGCTCGACGTCGCCGACCGCATCGCGGTGCTCAACAAGGGCCGTATCGAACAGGTCGGATCACCCACCGAGGTGTATGACACCCCGGCCACCGCCTTCGTGATGTCGTTCCTCGGCGCGGTGTCATCGCTGAACGGAACCCTGGTGCGGCCGCACGACATCCGCGTCGGCCGCAACCCGGACATGGCGATCGCACAAGCCGACGGCAGCGTGTCCTCGGCGGGGGTCACCCGGGCCACCATCGACCGGATCGTGATGCTGGGTTTCGAGGTGCGCATCGAGCTGACCAGTGCGGCCACCCACGCGCCGTTCACCGCCCAGATCACCCGCGGCGACGCCGAGGCGCTCGGGCTCAAGGAAGGCGACACCGTCTACGTGCGCGCCACCCGGGTACCGGCGATTCCCGGGGACACCCAAGCGCCCGCGGCCGACGAGGCCGACGAGTTCACCACGGCCTGAGCAGGTCTCAAGCGGCGGCGTGCGCCTGGCTGACCTCGTCGTAGCGGTCCAACACGGTTGCCGCCACCAGGTTGTGCGACCCCAGCGGCTCGGCCATCCGGATATTCTGTGCCGCAGCCCATTTCGCCACCCGGTCGGTGATCCGGCCATGGGCGAGGAACCACGGCGAGATCACGATGCGGGTGGCGCCCTGCGCGCGAAGCTGCGCCGCCGCCTCGTCGAGGTCGGCGTGTGGGCCCGTCGCGAAAGCCACCTGCGCGCCGGCCCAGCGGGTGCCGCGCGACAGCGCCGACGCGACCGTTGCGGTCTGTGCATTGGCCGTGGCATCCGAGGACCCCACCGCCACCACCAGCACTGCCACCGCGGTGTCGTGGGGGGAGACGCCGGACTGAACGAGACGCTGATGCGCGACGGCCACCAGCGCCGGATCCTCGCCGAGCACGGCCGCCCGGTGCGCGGGACGACCCGAGGCGGCGATCACCGCCGGCATGTCGACGCGGGCGTGGTACGCGTCGGCCAGCAGGAACGGGACGACGACGGCGTCTCGGGTCTGAGCGAGCACGTCACCCAGCGCTGGTCGGGTCTGCTCGAGGAAGGCAGGCCGCACGTCGAGCCAGGGCCGCAGCCGCCGGATCCGCCCGGCCACCGCGTGGGTGACCGCCGCCGACCGCGGATCGGCGCTGCCGTGGGCGGTGAGGATGAGCGTCAAGAGACGTGCAGCCCGCATTCGACCTTGCCGGTGCCCGCCCACCGGCCGCTGCGCGGATCGGAGCCCGGTACGGGCTTCGCGGTGCAGGGCAGGCAGCCGATCGACGGGTAACCGTCGTCGACGAGCGGATTGACCAGGACGCCATGGCGGTCGACGTAGTCCTGCATGTCCTGGTCCGACCAGGCGGCCAACGGATTGATCTTCACCAGGCCGAACGCCTTGTCCCAGCTGATCAACGGCGCGTTGGCCCGCGTCGGCGCCTCGACGCGGCGGATGCCGGTGACCCACGCCGAGTATCCACGCAGCGCCTTGGACAGCGGTTCGACCTTGCGCATCCGGCAGCATTCGTTGGGTTGGCGGGCGAACAGGTTTTCGCCGAACATTGCGTCCTGCTCGGCAACGGTCCGCTCCGGCTCGACGTTGACGACGTTCACGTCGTACACCGATTGCACGGCGTCACGGGTGCCGATCGTCTCGGCGAAGTGGTAGCCGGTGTCGAGGAACAGCACATCGACACCCGGGCGCACCTCGGCGGCCATGTGGACCAGCACGGCGTCCTGCATGTTCGACGCGACGATGTAGTTGCCGGCGAAATTCTCGTCGGTCCAGCGCAGCAGATCGTCGGCGCTGGCGTGCGGGCCGAGTTCGGCGGCCCCGCGCTCGGCGAGTTCCTGCAGGGCGATCTCAGTCATCGTGTCGGTCGTCTCGGTCATCTCTGTTACCTCAAATCCGCGTCGTCGGCGCGAAGCGCCCACGTAGCGAAACGCTCGTCCTGCTCTCGTTGTTTCACGAAATTGCGAACGACCCGCTCGATGTAGTCGCCGAGCTCGGTGGCCAGCACCTTGTGCTGGCGCAATTTGCGGCCAAAACCGCTGTCCAGCCCGAGGCTGCCGCCCAGGTGCACCTGGAAGCCCTCTTCGGGACCGTCACCCTCGTCGACCATCTGGCCCTTGAAACCGATGTCGGCGACCTGGATACGGGCGCACGAATTCGGGCAGCCGTTGATGTTGATGGTGATCGGGACGTCGAGCTGGGCGTTGATGTCTGCGAGTCGCTTCTCCAGTTCGGGCACCAGCACCTGGGAGCGGCTGCGGGTCTCGGCGAAGCTGAGCTTGCAGAATTCGATTCCGGTGCAGGCCATCAGGTTCCGCCGCCAGTGCGACGGCGTCGAGGGCAGGCCCAGGGCGTCCAACCCGGCGCGCAACTCGTCGAGCTTCTCGTCGGGCACGTCGAGCACGATCAGCTTCTGATAGGGCGTGAACCGGATCCGGTCCGAGCCCGCGGCTTCGGCCAGATCGGCGACCTTGGTCAGGATCGTTCCCGACACCCGGCCCGCGATCGGCGCGACCCCGACGGCGTTGAGCCCGTTCTTGAGTTTCTGCACTCCCACGTGGTCGATCGGCCGGGTGACCGGATCGGGTGCCGGCCCGTCGATCAGCGGGCGCTTGAGATATTCGTTCTCGAGGACTTCCCGGAATTTGCCGATGCCCCAGTCCTTGATCAGGAACTTCAGCCTGGCCTTGGACCGCAGCCGCCGGTAGCCGTAGTCACGGAAGACGCTGACCACGCCCTCCCAGACGTCGGGCACCTCGTCGAGTGGCACCCAGGCGCCGACCCGCTGACCCAGCATCGGATTGGTGGACAGACCGCCGCCGACCCACAGATCGAAGCCGGGCCCGTGCTCGGGATGGACAACGCCGATGAACGCCACGTCGTTGACCTCGTGCACCACGTCCTGCAGACCCGAGATCGCGGTCTTGAACTTGCGGGGGAGGTTCGAATACTCCGGCTTGCCGATGTAGCGCTTGACGATCTCGTTGACCGCCGGCGTGCCGTCGATGACCTCGTCGAGCGATTCACCGGCCAACGGCGAACCCAGCACGACGCGGGGGCAGTCGCCGCACGCCTCGGTGGTCTGCAGGCCGACCTCGTCGAGCCGCCGCCAGATCTCCGGCATGTTCTTGACGTCGATCCAGTGGTACTGGACGTTCTGCCGATCGGAGATGTCGGCGGTGTCCCTGGCGAACTCCGTGGAGATGGCCCCCAGGGTGCGCACCGCCGCGGCGGTCAACGCGCCGCCGTCGCTGCGCACCCGCAGCATGAAGTACTCGTCTTCGAGCATGTCGGTGTTCTCGTCACCGGTCCAGGTGCCGTCGAACCCGGGTTTGCGCTGGGTGTAGAGGCCCCACCACCGGAATCGGCCGCGCAGGTCACCTTTGTCGATGCTGTCGAAACCATTGACGGCGTAGATGTTCTCGATGCGCTCGCGCACGTTGAGCGGGTTGTCGTCCTTCTTGGACTGCTCGTTGGCGTTGAGCGGTTCGCGGTAGCCGAGCGCCCATTGGCCCTCGCCACGGGGGCGCTTCACGGGCTTTGCGGGACGAGGCGTGGCCGGAGTCTCGGTCATGGAGGTCTGGCTCCTTCAAGAGCCGGCGTTCGGAGCGCGCTGGATCACCGGGGGCTGGCCGGCGGCGCAGATCCGGCGGCCAGCTGAGATATCGGTGGGCTGGGTCCTAGATCGAACGCGTCAAGGCAGACAACAGCTGGTACACACGCGCTTGAAGTCCACATGCCGCCGGACCACCAGCGCTACGCCGGCGTTCAGGGTGGGGGCAGTGGTCACCCGGCTATTGTGCCACGGTTGGCCGCACATGCCCTAACCCGGCCAGATTTGCGCTCTCGATGAGCAGAAGTCCGCGGCGGCGGCAAGTGGGCGATCGACGAGTTCACCACCGAACACTGGGTGTCGATCCAGCACGAGCCGCGGGGGTACCCGATCTAAGCTCGGCCCATGGGCGTGAAGGCGATCCCCGGCGGAGTCGTGCACGAGCTCCCGGCTGACCTGCGTGCGGCGCTGCTGGGCAACCCCGAGGTGCTGGCGAAGTGGGAGGACATCACCCCGCTGGCCCGCAACGAGTTCATCTGCTGGGTGGAGGACGCCAAACAGCAGAAGACGCGGGAGCGCCGCATCCGCCGCACGCAGGAGGAACTGGAAGAGGGCAAGCGCAGGCCGTGCTGCTGGCCGGGGTGCAAGCACCGCGAGCGCACCGGCCGTTAGCAACCGGTCGCTACAACTGGGAGGATGGACGCGGTGACCGTCCGAACCCTGCCCCAGAGCGCGCCCGCGCTGACCGCCACCGCGGGCCGGCCGTTCGGGATCTACATCCACGTCCCGTTCTGTGCGACGCGCTGCGGCTATTGCGATTTCAACACTTACACGCCGGGCGAACTCGGTGGCGCGAATCCGGATGGCTGGCTGGCCGCGCTGCGGTGCGAGCTGGAGCTGGCCGCCCGAACGCTCGATACGCCACCCGCGGTGGAGACGGTCTTCGTCGGCGGGGGCACACCCTCGCTGCTGGGCGGCGCGGGCCTGCGGGCCGTCCTGGACGGCGTGCGCGACCACTTCACGCTGGCACCGGGCGCAGAGGTCACCACCGAAGCCAACCCCGAGTCGAGTGGGCCCGAATTGTTCGAGGCGCTGCTCGACGCCGGCTACACCCGGGTGTCGCTGGGCATGCAGTCCGTCGCCCGGCACGTGCTCGCGGTGCTCGACCGGGTGCACTCACCGGGTCGGGCGCCGGCCGCGGCGGCGGAGGCGCGCGCCGCCGGATTCGAGCACGTCAACCTGGACCTCATCTACGGAACACCGGGGGAGACCGACGACGATCTGCGCCGTTCGGCCGACTCCGCCCTCGCCGCCGGGGTGGACCACATCTCGGCCTACGCCCTGGTGGTGGAGGACGGCACGGCGCTGGCGCGCCGCGTTCGCCGCGGTGAGGTGGCCGCGCCGGACGACGACGTGCTGGCCGCACGCTACGAGCTGCTCGACGCGCGGCTCGCTGCGGACGGGCTGACCTGGTACGAGGTGTCCAACTGGGCCCGACCGGGCGCCGAGTGCCGGCACAATCTCGGCTACTGGGACGGCGGGGAATGGTGGGGAGCGGGTCCCGGCGCCCACGGCTTCCTCGGCGCCACCCGGTGGTGGAACGTCAAACACCCGAACGCCTACGCCGAAGCACTGGCCGGCGGCGGGTTGCCGATCGCCGATCATGAGGTGCTCGACGGCACCGTCGTCCACGTCGAAGACGTCATGCTGCGCCTGCGGCTGCGCCGCGGCCTGCCGCTGACCCGGTTGGCGCCGGCGGAACGGTCCCGTGTGCCGGGTCTGGTCGGGGACGGTCTGGTCCAGGTGGACGGCGAGCACCTGGTGCTGACCGATGGCGGCCGGCTACTGGCCGACGGAGTGGTCCGCAGCCTGCTGGCGTGACGTCGATCGCAGGGCCCACAGGAAACGTTAAGGTGCTCGCCCCGAACGAACGCTGCTGTGCAACCATGTCCGCATGGTGCGCGGGAACTTAGGCAAGGCTACCCAGACTCCCGAACCCATCGCCATCGTCGGTATCGGCTGCCGGCTCGCCGGCGCCATCAGCACCCCGGCCGACCTGTGGAGCTTTCTGCTCGACGGCGGCAGCGACGTCCGCGAGATTCCCGCCGAGCGGTGGGAGCCCTATCGTCGCCGCGATCCACGCAACGCCGCGGTGCTGCGCGAGACCACGCCGTGGGGCACCTTCCTCGACGACCTCGCCGGCTTCGACGCCGAGTTCTTCGGCGTCTCTCCGCGCGAGGCCGAACTGATGGATCCCCAGCAGCGGTTGGCGCTGGAAGTGTCCTGGGAGGCGCTCGAACATGCCGGGGTCTCGCCGCGGACGCTGGCCGGTAGCGACACCGCCGTGCTCATGGGGGTCAACTCCGACGACTACGGCAAGCTCGTCATGGAGGACCTGCCCGGCATCGAGGCGTGGACCGGTATCGGAACCTCGTTGTGCGGCATCGCCAACCGCGTCTCGCATCTGCTCGATCTGCGCGGGCCCAGCGTCGCGCTCGACGCGGCGTGCGCGGCCTCATTGGTGGCGGTGCATCAGGCCTGTCAGCTGCTGCGCACCGCAGAGACCTCGCTCGCGCTGGCCGGCGGAGTCAGCGCTCTGATCGGCCCGGGTCTGACCCGGGTGCTCGACCGGGCCGGGGCGACCGCGCCCGACGGCCGATGCAAGAGCTTCGACGCCGCGGCCGACGGTTATGGCCGCGGTGAGGGCGCGGCCGTCGTCGTGCTCAAACGACTGCACGATGCGATCCGCGACGGTGACCGGGTGATCGCCGTGGTGCGCGGCGGCGCCGTCGCGCAGGACGGCCGCACGGTCGGCATCATGTCGCCCAACGGCGCCGCCCAGGAGGACCTGTTCCGGCGCACCTGCGAGCTGTCCGCAATTTCGCCGGACACCGTCGATTTCGTCGAGGCGCACGGAACCGGCACGCCGACCGGGGACCCGGTGGAGCTCAACGCGCTGGCCGCGGTCTACGGCGCCGGGCGCGACGACGCCCGGCGGTGCCGCGTGGGCTCGGTCAAACCCAATGTCGGTCATCTCGAGGGCGGCGCGGGCGTGGTGGGCCTGATCAAGGCTGCGATGGCCCTGCAGCACGAGCAGATTCCCCCGACCGCGGGCGTACGTACCCTCACCCCCGCGGTGGACTGGTCGAGCAGCGGTCTGCGGGTCCCGACGAGCGTCGAGCCCTGGCCACGGCGCGGCGACGCACCGCGCCGGGCGGCGGTGTGCAGTTACGGCTACGGCGGCACCATCGCCCACGTGCTGCTCGAGGAGGCGCCGCCCGCCGCGCCGGCGGCCCACGAGGACCGAACCTCCGCGCCGACGGTTGTTCCGGTGTCTGCGCGGTCGCGGTCCCGGCTGCACGCACAGGCGGCCGCCCTGGCCGAACACCTTCGCAGGCAGGAGGTCTCGGTTCCCGACGTGGCGGCGGCACTGTGGACGCGACGCTCGCACGAATCGGTCCGGGCCGCCGTGATCGCCCAGGACCGCGGTGAACTCGCCGCCGGGCTGGACGCGGTGGCCGCCGAGCGCCGCGAGCCCGGCGTGGTCACCGGCGAGGTGCTGGTCGCGGCCGCCGACGGTGCGGTCTGGGTGTTCTCCGGGCACGGTTCGCACTGGCCGGGGATGGGGCGCGAACTCCTGGCGGCCGAACCGGTGTTCGCCGCGGTGATCGATGGCGTCGAACCGGTGTTCGCCGCCGAGCTCGGCTTCTCCGCGCGCGACGCGCTGCGCACCGGACAGCTGGGAGGTACCGACCGGGTGCAGGCGCTGACGTTCGCGATGCAGGTGGGTCTGGCCGCGGTGCTGCGCGAGCGCGGGGTGAGTCCTGCGGCGGTGATCGGCCATTCGGTCGGCGAGGTGGCCGCCGGTGTGGTCTCCGGGGCGTTCGACCTGGCCCATGGCGCCGCGGTCGCGTGCTACCGGGCGCGGGGTTTCCGCGCGGTACAGGGCGACGGCGCGATGGCGTTGGTGGGTCTGGCCTTTGCCGACGCCGAACAGCGGTTGGCCGACCGCACCGATGTGGTGGCCGCGATCAGCTCGTCACCGCAGTCGACCGTCATCTCCGGCACCCCCGCCGCGGTCGCCGCGGTGGCCGGTGAATGGGCCGAGCAAGGCGTGACCGTGCGCCGGGTCAACACCGATGTCGCATTCCACAGCCCGGCGATGGATGCGCTGACCGACGAATTGGCTTGCTCCACAGGGCAATTGGGTCCGTCGCGGCCACCGGCCGTGCCGCTGTACAGTACGGCGTTGAGCGACCCGCGATCGTCGGCCCCCCGCGACTCCGGCTACTGGGTGACCAACCTGCGCGCGCGGGTGCGGTTCGCCGAGGCCGTGACGGCCGCCGCCGAGGACGGCCACCGGCTGTTCCTGGAGGTCTCGGCGCACCCGGTGGTGGCGCACTCGATCTCGGAGACGCTGAGCCATCTGGGGATCGCCGAACACGCCGTGGTGCCGGTCCTGCGCCGCGAGCAGCCGCAACGGCGGGCGATCGCGGCCGCGGTGGGATCGCTGTACTGCCATGGCGCGCCCGTCGACCCCGGTATCGCGCCCGGAACCCGTTGGGCCGACGGGCTGCCCGGCACACCGTGGATGCATCGGCGGCATTGGCGTACACCCGCCACACCGCCGGGCGGGAGCGCCCTCCACGAGACAGACACCCACACCCTGCTCGGCGGACGGCTGGACGTCAGCGGTGCGGTGCCGTCACGGGTGTGGCAGACCCGGCTGGACGTGTCGACCCGGCCCTACCCGGGCGACCACCCGGTCCAGGGCACCGAGATCGTGCCCGCGGCGGTGCTGTTGAACACCTTCTCGGCCGCTGCGGCAGGCGATCTGGTCGACGTCCACCTGCGCACACCCGTTCCGCCCGGCCGCCCCCGCGACATCCAGGTGGTCCTGCAGGACCGGTCGCTGGCGCTGGCCTCGCGGGTGGTCGACGAGGATGACGACGGATCCGGCCACGGACCGGACAGCGGCTGGCTGACCCATTGCACGGCGCTGACCGCAACGGCCGCCGAGACCGGGCCCGACGCGCTCGACGAGGCCGACATCCGGTCGCGCTGCACCGAACCGTTGCCGTCGGACCACGTGGTCGAGACGCTCGCCGGGCTGGGCGTTGCGGCGATGGGTTTCGGCTGGCGGATCCTTCAGCTGCATCGGGGCGACGGTGAACTGTTCGCCCGGGTCGCCGCCGAGCCCGACGGATCCACGCCGACCACATGGGCCGGCCTGCTCGACGCGGCGACCTCGGCCGCCTCCACCGCTTTCGACGGTCCGCCGCGGCTGCGCATGCCCGCCCGCATCGAACGCGTCCACATCAGGGACAAGCCACCCGCGGTCGCGCTGGTGCATGTACGCCGGCGCGCCGGCACCGCCGTCACCGACGTGGTGATCGCCGAAGAGTCCGGTGCGGTGTCGGTCACCCTGACCGGTATGACGTTCGAAGAGCTGGAGAGCGCGGGTGGACGCGACAGCGGCCGCCTGCTGCACCACCTCAGTTGGCATCCGGTGTCCTGGCCCGCCGGCGACGCGCCCGTCGAGGTGGCGCTGGTGGGCGGCGACGAGGTGACCCGGCAGTTCGTGACCCGTGATCTCGACGAGGCGCATGTGCCGCATCGGATGCTCGGCCCGTCCGGTGCCGAGGCGTTCGGCGATCTGGTGCCCGGCGCGGTGGTGCTGGTGCTGCCGCGCGGGGCCGACACCCCGCAGGCGTCGGCCGAATCCGTGCTGGGCATCCTGCAGCGGATGGACGCCGCGCGGAGCAGGGCGCGGCTGTGGGTGCTGACCCGGGGGGTGCACGAGGGCGACAACCTCGGCCACGCGCCGCTGTGGGGTCTGGCGCGGGTCGCCGCGGCCGAACATCCGCAGCTGTGGGGCGGCGTGCTGGATGTGGACGGCGACCGGCTTCCGCCGCGTGCGCTGGGTGTCCTGCACGGGCACGGCGTCGTGGTGGTCCGTGAGGGAGTGGCCTACGCCGCACGTCTGGCCGACGCGGCGCCCGGCGACGCGGCACCGATGCGGTGTTCGCCCGGGGGTACCTATCTGATCACCGGCGGCACCGGTGCGCTCGGACTGCGACTCGCGCAGCGACTCGCCGATCTCGGCGCTCGGCGCCTGGTGCTACTGTCCCGGTCCGGTCTGCCCGAACGCAGTGCCTGGCCCGCCGACGGTAACCGGGAAACCGTCGCGGTGGTGTCGGCGCTCGAAGAACGGGGCGTGTCGGTGCGGATCGCGGCGGTGGACATCGGGGCGCCCGGCGCGGCCGGCGCACTGCGCGGCGTCCTGGCGGATCTCCCGCCGGTGCGCGGGGTGGTCCATGCCGCCGGGGTCGAGGCGGGTGCGCTGCTGATGAGCACCACCCCCGACGATCTCTCCGCCACGATGCGGCCGAAGGTCGACGGCATGCGAACCCTGCACGAGGTGTTCCCGCCGGGACGGCTGGACTGGATGGTGCTGTTCTCCTCGTGCGGCTACCTCGCCGGCTTCCCCGGCCAGGGCGCCTATGCCTGCGGCAACGCCTATCTCGACGCGATGGCCCGGCACCGCCGCGGCCTCGGGGACCGCACCGTGAGCGTGGCCTGGACGGCATGGCGCGGCCTGGGCATGGGGTCGGCGTCGGGATTCGTGCGCGCCCAGCTCGATGCGCTGGGAATGGGGACCATCGGCGTCGAGGAGGCGATGCGGTCGCTGGACGCGGCGCTGCGTGACGACGATCCGAACGTGGTCGTGCTGCCGGTGCTGCCCGCGGCCGCCGCCGTGCCGATGTTCGCCGACGTGGCGCCCCACCAGGCCGGAGTCGGCGACGCCGATGCGCCCGCCGTCGCCGACCGCGGCGACGTGGACCTCCAGGACTGGGCGTCGGCCCAGGTCCTCGCGGCGGTGGCCACCGAACTCGGTTGTGCGCCGGCAGATGTGGACATCCGGCTGCCACTGGTCGAGATCGGCGTCGATTCCATCATGACCGTCGCGCTGCGCCGCGCACTGGAGAAGCAGACCGGGTTGACGCTTCCCCCCACGCTGCTGTGGGAACATCCCACGGCTGCGGCCGTGACCGCGCGCGTCGTCGAACTGCTGAGCGCCGGGGCGGACTCGGCGGCCTGACCGTCACTGCGCGGTGTAGCCGCCGTCGATGCGGACGGTGGTGCCGGTGACGTACCGCGCGTCGTCGGAGACCAGGTAGGCGACCGCGGCCGCGACGTCCTCGGGATCGGCGATGCGCCCCAATGGAATTCGCGACACCACCTCCTGCTCGGTGCGCGCGGGATCGGGTGTCTCGGCCAGCCAGGCGTCGTACAGCGGAGTCCTGGTCATTCCGGGGGCCACGGCGTTGACCCGGATGTCGCGCGGCGCGAGTTCGACGGCGGCCGACAGCGTCAGCGCCTGCACCGCACCCTTCGACGCGGCGTAGATCGCCATGGTCGGCATCCCGATGAGCGCCAATCGGGAGGTGATGTTCACGATCGAACCGCCGTGGGTCATCGACCTCGCCGCGGCCTGCAGCAGGGCGATCGCGGCGAAGGTGTTGACCTCGAAGGTCCGCCGCACATCGGCGTCGGTGGCCGACACCAGCTCGTCGGTGTGGTCGAGTGCGGCACTGTTGACCAGGGCGTCCAGGGTGCCGAAGGTCTGTACGCACGCCTGGGTCAGGACGTCGGCGGCGTCGGGTTCGGTGAGGTCGGCCGCCAGGAACCGGATCCGGTCGCCGAGCGATGCGGCCAGTTCGTGACCGCGGTCGCTGTCGCGTCCGGTGGCCAGCACGTGGGCACCCTCGGCGTGCAGCCGGACCGCGATGGCGTGTCCGATACCCGAGGTCGCGCCGGTGACCAGGGTCGCCTTACCGGTGAGACGCGGGGCGGCATCGGTCACGGAAGCTTCTTCGCGATCTCGTCGGCGGCTGAGATCACCTGTGCACCGGCATGTTCCAGTGTCTCCGGGGCCAACCGGTGGGTCAGGAAGCTGATGCTCACGGCGTACCGCGACGGACCGCCGTTCGCGGCGGGCACAGCCGCGGCCACACAGGTGAGTTCCTCGGCGGCCTCCTCCCGGTCGACGGCGAATCCCTGGCGGCGGATCTCCTTGATCTCGGCGGACATCTTCTTCACCGAGGTGATCGTGTGTGCGGTGAGCGCCGGCAGCCCGGCCGAGGCCAGGATGTCGTGCCAGACACTGTCGGGCATGCTGGCCATCAGCGCCTTGCCGAGCGCCGAGGCGTGCCAGGGGTCGGACTGCCCGACGTTGCTGAGCTTCGTCACCGCCCGCCGGCCCTCGACGACCTCCAGGATGACGACGCTGCGCTCCTTGTGTGCCGCGAAGTTGACCGTCTCGTTGAACTCGAGCATGAGTCGCTCCATCGTCGGCACCACCACGTCGGTGGGCACCTGGCCGGAGAAGGCCCGTTGTCCGAGACGGAAGATCTCCCAGCCGAGTCGGTACTGGGCCGCATTGAACCGCTCGACGTAACCCAGCGCGGCAAGGCTGTTCAGATAGCGCAGCACCGTCGCTTCGTTGAGCTCTGTGCGCCTTGCGATTTCGGTCAGATTTCCGTTCTCGGCCTCGGCCACCGCGCTGAGGATGCGCGCTGTGCGTTCGACACCGATCAGGTTCGCGCCCTTGTCGGGCCGCGCCTCCGTTTTCACCCAGTGAAGGCTACCAGTGCCCAGTGAGGCCTCGCCGTTCCCTCGAGCGACATCCGGCGTTGGTGTTGACAGGTCACCCGGCGTCCCTTAGGTTTTCATCCAGCGAAGTTGAATATCACCTAGTGAAAAACCCGCAACACCCCGCAGAGGAGCAACCATGTCCACCGCAGCCGACAGCCGTTCAACGAAGGTCGACGGAGCCAGCATCCTGGCTTCGCAGGGCCTGTTGTCGGCCGACGACTACACGCTCGCCACGTCGACGAAGACGTTCGACGACGGCGGCAGCTATCGTCTGGAAATCTCTGGTGTGGAACGTCTTTCGACCCTCGAGGTGCTGCTGGACGAGGCGGCCAGACAGGATGTGTTCATCCACCGCATCATCGCCTTCGGCGGCGGCACCACGCTGCTGAACACCGGTGAACTGCGTGACGTCGCCGTGCTCGCCGCGGAGAACGGCATCGAGCTGATCGCCGTCCCCGGTCCGCGCACCGGTTGGGACCTCGGACGTCAGGCCCTGAGCACCGAGGGGCAGGCCGGCGGACGGCGCGTCCGCGGCCTGGACAACGTTCGCTATCTGCTCGACGACTACCTGCGGATCTTCTCGACCGGCATCCGCGGCGTCCTGGTATGGGACGAGGGGGTTCTGGACATTCTCAACAAGGCCCGCGACGCCGGGCACATCCCCGCCGACGCCAAGTTCAAGATCTCGGTCTACGCCGGCCACGCCAACCCGGCGGCGATCAAGATCATGCAGGAGCTGGGCGCCGACAGTGTCAATCCGGTCGGGGATCTCAGCCGGCCCATGCTGGCCGCCATCCGGCGGTCGGTCGACATTCCCCTCGACGTCTGGGCCGAGACCTTCGAATCCTTCGGTGGGATGAACCGGCTGTGGGAGGCCGGCGACATCGCCCGGGTGGCGGGCCCGGTGTACTTCAAGGTGGAACCGGGTGAGTCCGAGGCGGTGATGTACAACGGCTGGGTCCGGCCCGAATTCCACGAGGAGCTGATCCGGCACAAGGTGCGCCACGCCGCCATTCTCAACGAACTGGCCCGCACCAGCGCCCCGGACGTGGTGGTCTCCCCGCGCCCCCGCGCCAGCGCCGCCGTCCTGAGCAGCTGACGGCGGGCGGGTCAGTGACACAGCGCGCCCGCGCGGCCATCATCGGCTCCGGCAACATCGGTACCGATCTGCTGCACAAGTTGCGCCGATCCCCGGTTCTCGACGTGGCCGCGCTGGTCGGGATCGATCCGGCCAGTGACGGTCTGGCCCGCGCGGCGTCGCTCGGGGTCACGGTGACCGCCGACGGCGTCGATGGTCTGATCGCGATGAGCGGTTTCGGCGAGATCGACGTGATCTTCGACGCCACCAGCGCCGAGGCCCACCGTGCGAACTACGCTCGCCTCGAGCCGTTCGGGCGGCTGGTGATCGACTTGACGCCGGCCGCGATCGGCCCCTATGTCGTTCCCGCGGTCAACCTGGCCGACCTGGCCGCACACCGCAACGTCAACATGGTGACCTGCGGAGGTCAGGCCACGATTCCCGTGGTGGCGGCGCTGTCCCGGGTCGCCCGGGTGCACTACGCGGAGATCGTCGCCTCGATCGCGTCCCGGTCGGCCGGTCCCGGGACGCGCGCCAACATCGACGAGTTCACCGAGACCACGGCACGCGCCATCGAGCTGGTCGGCGGCGCCGATCGCGGTAAGGCCATCATCGTGCTCAACCCGGCCGAACCGCCGATGATCATGCGCGACACCGTCGCTGCGCTGGTCTCCGTAGCCGACGGGCCGGCGCTGGCCTCGGCGGTGACCGACATGGTGGCCGCTGTCGCGCAGTATGTGCCGGGATACCGGCTCCGGCAGGACGTCCGAGTGGCGCCGGTGCCCGAACGGGATGCGCGGCGACGGCTCGCGGGCGGCGTCGGTGACGATCTCGTGCAGGTGACGGTGTTCCTCGAGGTGGAGGGGGCCGGCGACTACTTGCCCAACTACGCCGGGAACCTCGACATCATGACCGCCGCGGCGGTCCGGGTCGCCGAACAGGCGGTGCCGGCCGGCCGGCTGACCGGGAGTTCGCGATGAGCGCGCAGGTGTACGTCCAGGACGTCACCCTGCGCGACGGTATGCACGCGGTCGGCCACTCGCTCGGATTGTCCGACGTCAAACGCATCGCCCGGGCACTGGACCTGGCCGGGGTGGCCGCCATCGAAGTCGCCCACGGCGACGGACTCGCCGGCGGCAGTCTGACCTACGGAGCGGGCGCGCACAGCGACGCCGAGTGGATCGCGGCCGCGGCCGAGGTCATCGACCGCGCAAAGCTGACCACCCTGCTGATCCCCGGCATCGGAACACTCGACGATCTGCACGCGGCGGTCGACATCGGCGTCACCTCGGTCCGGGTCGCGACGCACTGCACGGAAGCCGACATCGCCCGACAGCACATTGCGACGGCCCGCGATCTGGGTCTCGACGTCGCCGGCTTTCTGATGATGTCGCATCTGACCGACCCGGACAGCCTTGCCGCGCAGGCGAAGATCATGCAGGACGCCGGTGCGCACTGCGTGTACGTCACCGACTCCGGGGGTCGGTTGACGATGGCCGACATGCGCGACCGCGTGCAGGCCTACCGGGCCGGTCTGGACCCGTCGACCGCGATCGGTGTGCACGCCCACCACAATCTCGCGCTGGGCGTGGCGAATTCGCTCACCGCGGTCGAAGAGGGCGCTCACCGTGTCGACGCCTCGCTCACCGGGCTCGGGGCGGGGGCGGGTAACTGCCCGCTGGAGGTGTTCATCGCGGTGGCCGAGCTCAACGGTTGGGACCACGGCTGTGATCTGTTCGCCCTGATGGATGCGGCCGACGACATCGTGCGTCCGCTGCAGCAGCGACCCGTGCGGGTCGACCGGGAGACGCTCACCCTCGGATACGCCGGCGTGTACTCGAGCTTCCTGCTGCATGCCGAGCGCGTCGCGGCCGACATCGGCGTCGAACCGCGCGAACTCCTCATCGAAGCCGGCCGTCGTTCGATGGTCGGTGGTCAGGAGGACCTGCTCACCGATCTCGCACTCGACATGAGGAGGTGAGGACTTCATTTCCCGCCTATGTGCGCGGCGACCGTCGCCGAGCACGTGGACACGCAGTCGACCCGCCATCCTCCCCAGTCACGAGAGATGAACGATCATGGAGAACGTCACTCAATCCTCACCACCGCGACGGCCGGTGACCACGCCGTCAGCACGTCCCGCCGACAGCCTCCCGCGCGGCGGGCGGCGCAACCACGGGCTGAAGGAGAACACCCTCGGAGTTCCGAGCATCTTCTTCTACATCATCGCCGCGGCGTCGCCGCTGACCGTCGTGGTGGCCCTCTATCCCATCATCATCGGGGCCGGTAACGGCGTCGGTATGCCCGGCGCATTCGTGATCGCCGCGGTGGTGTTGATGATCTTCGCCGTCGGGTACGTGGCGATGAGCCGCCATGTCACCAACGCCGGCGCCTTCTACGCCTACGTCACACTCGGGTTGGGCCGCATCCCCGGGCTCGGGTCGGCGTCCCTGGCGATCTTCGCCTACAACGCGATCCAGGCCGGGCTGTACGGCGGATTCGGTTACTACGCCTCCGAGCTGCTCAACCCCCGGCTCGGGGTGGAGATCCCGTGGTGGGTGTACGCGTTCACCGCACTGCTGCTCTGCCTGGGCCTGGGCATCCAGGGTGTGCACTCCGGCGCGAAGGTACTCGGTGTGTTCATGACGCTGGAAGTCACGATGATCACCGTGCTGAGTGTGTTCAGCCTGTTCAGCGGCCCCGTGCCGGCGTCGGATTTCTCGCTCGAACCGTTTGCTCCCAGCGTGGTGCTCGGCGGTGCGCTCGGGGTCGCCCTGATGTTCGCCCACGCCTCGTTCATCGGATTCGAGGGTTCTGCCATCTACGGCGAGGAGGCGCGCAATCCCGAACGGACGATTCCGCGCGCAACGTATCTGTCCATCGCGTTCATGGGCGTCCTCTACGCGGTCTCCGGATGGTTGATCATGAACGCGCTCGGGTTGGACAACGTGGTGGCGATCGCCACCGATACCGGCGGCAACTTCATCTTCGCCGCCAGTGACTCCATCATCGGGCACAACATCTCGCTGCTCTTCCAGATCCTGATCGTGACAGCGACATTCGCGGCCATCGTCACCTTCCACAACAACGTCTCGCGGTATCTGTTCTCCTTGGGGCGGCAAACGCTGGTGTGGAAGCCGCTGGGCTGGACCCTGGCCCGGCGCCAGACGCCGTGGGTGGCGTCGATCGTGCAGAGCCTGATGGTCGGCGTCGTCATCGTCGCGTTCGCCGTGGCCGGCCAGGATCCGTTCGCCACGTTGTTCACCTGGGCAACCGGGATCGGCACCATCGGGGTGATCTTCTCCCAGCTGGTCGCCGGTATCGCGATCTTCGTCTTCTTCCGGCGCTCGCAGGTGGACAAGCGGCCCTGGAACACCGTGATCGCCCCCCTGCTGGCCATCGTCGGGCTCGGTGCCTTCTTCGTGCTGACGCTCAACAGCCTCGACATCCTGCTGGGTGTGCAGGGCGCCACCGCCGCGGTGATGCTCTCGCTGGTCTTCGTCGCCCTGCTGGCGGGCATGGCCTACGGCGTCTACCTGCGCTTCTTCGCCCCCGACAAGTACGCCCTGGTGGGCAAGGCGCTCAACGAACGCGAACTGTCCGAACCCGCACCCGAAGCGGTCTAGGGCGGGTTCGCCGAAACCCGGCAGATCCATCGATGGTTAGGTACGTTTGTACTTATCGATAAGTACAAACGTTCCTAACGAAGGGATGATCATGACCTCGGCCCCCCGGCGCGCCCGCCGTCATGATCCGAACAGGAAGGAGCGCATCGTGGAGTCGGCGCTGACGGTGCTCGCGCGCGACGGCGTCGCAGGCATCACCCACCGGGCGATCGGCGAAGCCGCCGATGTCCCGCTCGGCTCGATCACCTATCACTTCGCGACGCTCGACGACATCGTCAAACTCGCCTTCCAGACGCACGTCGAGAGGTTGGCGACGCGCTTCGAGGAGCGGTTGGCGTCCTGCGATCCGGGCGACGATCTCATCGAATGCATCGTGTTGGCGATCACCGACGATCTCGCCGCACACCCCAACGAGCTGGCCATCACCTACGAGCTCTACGGCGATGCCGTTCGGCGGGCGGACAACAAGCGCATCACCCAGGAGTGGATGGAGCGCGCGGAGGACGCCCTGGCCCAGCATTTCGACCGGGCCACCGCACGGCTGCTCGACGTCGTGATCGAAGGGCTGATGGTGCACATGTCCATTGCCCAACAACCGATTTCCAAGGATGCGGTCCGCGCACTCCTCACCACGGCCGCCCACGCCGGCCTCAACTCTGAACGGGAGAAACCATGACCTCTGACAACGCGGCGACCTTTCACCGCAAGATGTTCATCGACGGCGCCTGGACCGAGGCCAGCGGCGGCGGGGTCGACCAGGTGCCCGCGCCGGCGACCGGTGAGGCATTCGCCGAAATCGCCCACGGCACGGCGGCCGACGTCGACAGAGCGGTGGCCGCCGCCCACGCCGCATTCGCCGACTGGGCCAGAACGCCGGTGGGCGAACGGGCGCGGGCATTCCTCAAGCTCGCCGACCGGGTGGAGGACGACGTGCGCACCCTGGCCGAGATCGAATCCCGCAACGTGGGCAAGCCGATCGGTCTGGCGCTGGAGGAAATGGAGATGATCGCCGACCACCTGCGGTTCTTCGCCGGTGGGGCCCGCACCATGGAGGGGCGTGCGGCGACCGAGTTCGTCCGCGGCAAGACCAGCATCATCCGGCGTGACCCGCTCGGCGTCGTGGGGTCGGTGGCGCCGTGGAACTACCCGTTGCTGATGGCGATCTGGAAGATCTCCCCGGCCCTGCTCACCGGGAACACGCTGGTACTCAAACCCTCAGAGCACACCCCGTTCTCGGTACTGCGGCTGGCCGAACTGGCCCAGGACCTCTTCCCGGCCGGCGTCTTCAACGTCGTCACCGGCGACGGCGAGGAGGTCGGCGCCCGGCTGGTCAGCCACCCGGTGGTGCGGATGAGTTCGCTGACCGGCTCGGTGAACACCGGCCGCGCCCTGATGCGGGCGTCCGCCGACTCCAACCTCAAGCGGCTGCACCTGGAACTCGGCGGAAAGGCGCCGGTGCTGGTGTATCCCGACGCCGACATCACGCTGACCGTCGCGAAGATCATGGAGGGTGCGTTCTGCAACTCCGGACAGGACTGTATGGCTGCCTCGCGGCTCTACGTCCACGACGCGGTGCACGACGACCTGGTCTCCGGACTCGAAAAGGCGGTCAAGGAACTCGATCTGGGTGACATCGCCGACGAGAACACGGCGATGGGCCCGGTCATCACCGCCGCCCACCGCGACCGGGTCGAAGGCTTCGTATCCCGTGCGAAGGCCACCGGCCACACCGAACTGATTCAGGGCGACAACCCCGGCACCGGCTTCTACACCGCGCCGACCGTGGTGGTGGGCGCCCGCCAGGGCGACGAGATCGTCAGCACCGAGGTGTTCGGTCCGGTCACCTCCGTCACCCGCTTCGGGGACGGCGACGACGTGATCGGGTGGGCCAACGACACCGAATACGGTTTGGCCGCTTCGGTGTTCACCAACGACATCGGCCGGGCCATGACGGCGTCCAGCGAATTGCAATTCGGCACGGTCTGGGTCAACGATCATCTCCCCGTCACCCCGGAGATGCCGCACGGCGGCTTCAAACAGTCCGGCAACGGCAAGGACATGTCGGTGTACGCACTCGAGGAGTACACCGAGATCAAGCACGTGATGATCAACCGCGAGAGCGCCTGACATGACCGTGAGCGCAATCAACACATTCCGGCTCCGTCCCGGCGTCACCGCCGAGGATTTCGAACGGTTCTCGGCCGAACTGGACCGACCGGTATGTCTGCGATTCGACGTCGTCCGTGGTTTCGACGTCTATCTGTCCGAGGACGGCGCTGTCGTCGAGATCATGACGGTGACGTCCTGGCCCGAATGGGAGAAGGTGCGAGACGGGGCACCGGAGTTGAAACCCGTCGTGCAGCGATTCGATCAACTGGTGGAACCGGGCAGCGTCACCACCGTCCTCGCCCGCTATTCACCGCTTCCGCAGGAGAACTGAGATGCCGGCTACACCTGAGTACGACGCCATCATCATCGGGGCAGGCCACAACGGCCTGGTCACCGCGAACTATCTGGCCCGCGCCGGTAAGAAGGTCCTGGTGCTCGAAGCCCGGGCCGTCGTCGGGGGCGCGTGTGTCACCGAAGAGCTGATCCCCGGCTCGAAATGGTCGTCGTGCGCCTTCATCGCCGGCCTGCTGCGGCCGGAGATCATCGACGAGTTGGAGCTGCGCCGGTTCGGTCTGGACCTGTACCAGGGGGATGCACTGTCCTACAGCCTCTTCCGAGACGGCACCTCGTTCACGATGTGGAAGGAGACCGACCGCACACTGCGTGAGATCGAGAAGCTGAACAAGAAGGACGCGCAGGCGTTCCTGGACTTCGGCATTCGGCTGCAACGCTTCGCCGGTCTCGTCACGCCCTATCTGCTCAAGCCGCCACCGGAACGCTCCGAGGTGTTCGCCGCCTTCGAGGCGGCGGGGGAGCAGACGTTGTTCGACGAATTCACCCTGCTCTCGGTCCGTGATCTGCTCGACCGCTATTTCGAGGACGAACGGCTCAAGAGCATGCTCACGTTCTTCGGGATGGTCTCGATCTTCGGCGGCCCCTCCACGCCCGGCACGGCATACACCTACGGACACCACTCCTGGGGCGAATTCAACGGCAACTTCGGGCAGTTCGGCTTGGCGCGTGGCGGTATGGGCGCGATCAGCGATGCGCTGGCCGCCGGCGCCCGCCATCACGGCGCCACGATCCGCACCTCGGCTCCGGTCGAGAAGGTGATCGTCGAACGCGGGACCGCCACCGGAGTCCGGTTGGCCGACGGCTCGGTGGTCACGGCGAAGCAGGTGTTCTCCAACGCCGATCCGAAGCGTTCGTTGCTGCGCCTGGTCGAGCCGGGGGTGTTGCCGGCCAAGCTGGTCCGCGACGTCGAGAACATCGACACCCGTGGATCCATGGCCCGCATCCACCTACTCGTCGACGAACTACCGCAGTATCTTCCGTTCACCGACGCCTCGGAGGGTCCGCAGCACCACGGGCATCAGTTGCTCGGCCCCAGCCGGGAGGCCTTCGAGGAGGCCTACGAGGCGCAGCGTCGCGGCACCTTCCCGAGCACCTTCGTCATCGAGGCGGTCACCCAGTCGGTGACCGACGATTCACTGGCCCCGGCCGGGCTGCACACCATGACGCTCGGTATCCAGCAACTGCCCTCGGAGCTGACCGGCACCACCTGGGCGGCGGAGAAGGAGAAGTGGGCCGATCTGGTCCTGGAGGATCTGTTCACCTACGCGCCGAATCTGCGCGATCACATCCTCGACCGGGTGATCATCACACCTGACGATCTGGACGACGAATACCTGATCACCGACGGCAACATCTTCCACGGCAGCATGATGCTCGACCAGCTGTTCGGCGCCCGGCCGATCCCGGAGCTCGCGAATTACCGCACCCCGGTGCAGAACTACTATCTGTGCGGGTCGGGCACCCACCCCGGTGGCGGCGTGATGGGCGCCAACGGCCACAACGCGGCCAAGATCGCGCTCGCCGACGCCGACGGTGTCTCCACCACCCGGCCGGCCCCGACGTCGGCGGTGAAGGTGCCCTGGCAACAGCGGATGGTGGGCACCCTGATGTCGACCAGACCCGGGCGATGGGTGGGCTACCGGGCCGCCCGACAACCCGCACTGCGCCGGATCACCGCCTACGCCGCACGGGTCCGGTGAGCACGCCGACGAGCGGCCTACGCAGCGCGAAGTGGTTCTCCGGCCAGGACGTTCCCGGTTTCGTCCATCGCTCCGCCATGCGCGCATCCGGGTTCTCGCGGATGGCGTTCGAGGGCAGGCCCATCGTCGGGATCTGCAACTCCTGGTCGGAAGTCGTGAACTGCAACATGCACTTTCGCGGTCTGGCCGACTCGGTGCGCCGCGGGGTGCTGGCCGCGGGAGGCTTTCCGCTGGAGTTCCCCACCATGTCGCTCGGGGAACAGCTGATGAAGCCGACGACGATGCTGTTCCGCAATCTGATGGCCATGGACGTCGAGGAGTCCATTCGCGCCTATCCGTTCGACGCGGTGGTCCTGCTGGGCGGCTGCGACAAGACCGTGCCCGCGCAGCTCATGGGGGCGGCCAGCGCTGACGTGCCGGCCATCGTGCTGACCGGGGGGCCCGCGTCTCCCGCGGTGTTCGACGGCAAACAGCTCGGGGTGGGCACCGACCTGTGGGAGTACATCGACGACGTCCGGACGGGCCGGATGTCGATGGCCGACTACGAGCGGCTCGAGGCGGCGGCAGGTCCGTCGCGCGGACACTGTCCGGAGATGGGAACCGCCTCCACCATGGCCACCCTCGTGGAGGGCCTGGGTATGACGCTGCCCGGTGCCGCCGCGGTGCCGGCGATGGACTCGCGGCGGCTGCAGGTGGCCGAGGAGGTCGGCGCCAGGGCCGTCGGTCTGGCCACCGAGCAGCTGCGGCCGTCACAGGTGCTGACCGCCGAGGCGTTCGACAACGCCATCACCCTGATGCTGGCGGTCGGCGGTTCGACAAACGCGATCGTCCACCTGCTCGCGATCGCCGGCCGGGCGGGAGTGCCGTTGACCCTGGACCGGTTCCATCAGCTGTCCGCGCGCACACCACTGGTGGTCAACGTACGGCCCGCCGGTGCGCATCTGGTCGAACAGGTCTTCCATGCCGGCGGCATCCCGGCGGTCATGAGATCCGTTGCGCCGCTGCTGCACACCGATGCGTTGACAGTCACCGGCAAGACCGTCGGCGACAATCTGCCCAGTGGCGCCGCGACCGACACCGCGGTGATCACGTCGCTGGACCGGCCGTTCCAGCCGCCGCAGGGGCTGGCGGTGGTGCGCGGCAACCTGGCGCCCACCGGCGCGGTGATCAAATGCAGTGCGGCCACCCCGAGCCTGCTGGTCCACCAGGGGCCCGCCGTGGTGTTCGAGGACATGCGGGACATGATGGCCCGGTTCGACGACCCCGCCCTTGAGGTCAGCGCGGATTCGGTTCTGGTGCTGCGCAATGCCGGGCCGCGGGGCGCACCGGGGATGCCCGAGTGGGGGCAGCTGCCGATCCCGAGCAAGCTCCTGCGGCAGGGCGTCACCGACATGGTCCGCATCTCCGATGCCCGGATGAGTGGAACCGCCTACGGGACGTGTGTGCTGCACGTCAGTCCCGAATCGGCGGCCGGCGGTCCGCTGGGCTTGGTGCGTGACGGCGACATCATCGCCCTCGACGCCCATGCCGGCCGACTGGACCTCCTGGTCGACGATGCCGAACTCGAAGCCCGCGCCTCGGCTCCGCGGCCGCGCGCCTCGAAGATCCCCGCGCGGGGCTACGCCGCCCTGTACGTCGAGCGGGTGCTCCAGGCCGACCAGGGGTGTGACTTCGACTTCCTGGTCGGGCGGTCGCAACGTCCGGCCGAGGAACCCGATGCGATCTTCGAAGGGTGGGTCGGCGGTTGGTGATCCGGTCGTCGCCCGCCATCTCGTCGATGTCCAAGGTCCTGGTCGCCAACCGGGGTGAGATCGCGATTCGGGCGTTCCGCGCGGCCTACGAACTCGGATTGGGCACGGTCGCGGTGTTTCCGTACGAGGACCGCAATTCGGTCCATCGGCTCAAGGCCGACGAGTCCTACCAGATCGGTGTGGTCGGACATCCGGTGCGCGGATATCTGTCGGTCGAGGAGATCGTGTCGACGGCGGTGGCGGCCGGCGCGGACGCGATCTACCCGGGATACGGGTTCCTGTCGGAGAATCCGGAGTTGGCGGCGGCCTGCGCTGCCGCGGGCATCACGTTCGTCGGACCGTCCGCGCAGGTGTTGGAGCTGACGGGCAACAAGTCGCGGGCGATCGCCGCGGCGCGCGACGCCGGGCTGCCGGTGTTGGCGTCCTCCGTGCCGTCGGCCGATGTCGATGAGCTGCTGGCCGCGGCCGACGGGATGAAGTTCCCGCTATTCGTCAAGGCGGTGGCCGGTGGCGGTGGCCGGGGGATGCGGCGGGTGGCTGAGCCCGCGGCGTTGCGGGAGGCGATCGAGGCGGCGTCGCGAGAGGCCGAGTCGGCGTTCGGGGATGCCACGGTGTTCCTGGAGCAGGCGGTGATCAACCCACGCCATATCGAGGTGCAGATCCTGGCCGACACCCAGGGCGATGTCATCCATCTGTTCGAGCGGGACTGCAGTGTGCAGCGCCGGCATCAGAAGGTGATCGAACTGGCCCCGGCGCCGAATCTGGATCCTGTTCTGCGCGAACAGATCTGCGCCGACGCCGTGGCGTTCGCCAGGCACATCGGCTATTCGTGCGCCGGCACGGTGGAGTTCCTGCTCGACGAGCGCGGCCATCATGTCTTCATCGAGATGAATCCGCGGATCCAGGTGGAGCACACGGTCACCGAGGAGATCACCGATGTGGATCTGGTGTCGTCGCAGTTGCGCCTCGCGGCGGGGGAGAGCCTGGCGGATCTGGGGCTCAGCCAGCAGGCGATCGTCGCGCACGGAGCCGCTCTGCAGTGCCGGATCACCACCGAGGACCCGGCCAATGGGTTTCGCCCGGACATCGGGCGCATCACCGCCTACCGGTCACCGGGCGGTGCGGGAATCCGGCTGGACGGGGGCACCCTGCTGGGCGCTGAGGTGTCCGCGCATTTCGACTCGATGCTGGTGAAGGTGACGTGTCGGGGGAGGGATTTCGCGACGGCGGTGCGCCGGGCCCGGCGGGCGGTGGCGGAGTTCCGCATCCGCGGGGTCGCGACCAACATCGCGTTCCTGGCGGCGGTGCTCGACGACCCGGACTTCGTGGCCGGCGGGGTCACCACCAGCTTCATCGGTGAACGCCCGCAACTGCTCACGGCACGTTCGAGCGCGGACCGCGGCACGAAGATCCTGAACTTCCTGGCCGACGTCACGGTGAACAAGCCGCACGGGGAGCGGCCCTCGACGGTGTATCCGCACGACAAGCTGCCCGATGTCGATCTGGCCGCGCCACCCCCGGCGGGCTCCAAGCAGCGCCTGGTCGAGCTGGGTCCGGAGGGCTTCGCGCGCTGGCTCCGCGACAGCCCCGCGGTGGGTGTCACCGACACGACGTTCCGGGATGCGCATCAGTCACTGTTGGCGACCCGCGTGCGCTCCACCGGGTTGCTGCGGGTGGCGCCGTATGTGGCGCGGACGATGCCGCAGCTGCTGTCGGTGGAGTGTTGGGGTGGCGCCACCTATGACGTCGCGCTGCGGTTCCTCAAAGAGGATCCATGGGAGCGGCTGGCCGCGCTGCGCGAGGCGCTGCCCAACATCTGTCTGCAGATGCTGCTGCGGGGCCGTAACACCGTGGGCTACACCCCGTACCCTCAGCTCGTCGCCTCGGCGTTCGTGGACGAAGCGGCGGCCGCGGGCATCGACATCTTCCGGATCTTCGACGCGCTCAACAACATCGAGAGCATGCGGCCGGCGATCGACGCGGTCCGCGCGACCGGAACCGCGGTGGCCGAGGTCGCGATGTCCTACACCGGGGACCTGTCCGACCCCGCCGAGCAGCTCTACACCCTGGACTACTACCTGCGCCTCGCCGAACAGATCGTCGAGGCGGGCGCCCATGTGCTGGCCGTCAAGGACATGGCCGGGCTGCTGCGCCCGCCGGCGGCAGCCCGCCTGGTCGGTGCGCTCAAGCAGCGGTTCGATCTGCCGGTGCACGTGCACACCCACGACACCCCGGGTGGGCAGCTGGCCACCTATGTGGCGGCCTGGCAGGCCGGGGCCGACGCCGTCGACGGGGCCGCCGCCCCGCTGGCCGGCACCACCAGTCAGCCTGCCCTGAGTTCGATCGTGGCCGCCGCGGCGCACACCGACCGCGACACCGGCCTTGATCTGACCGCGGTGTGTGAGTTGGAGCCGTATTGGGAGGCGCTGCGCAAGGTGTACGCCCCCTTCGACGTCGCGGCGGCAGGTCCGCCGGCGCCCACCGGACGCGTCTACACCCACGAGATCCCGGGCGGACAGCTGTCGAATCTGCGCCAGCAGGCCATCGCCCTGGGGTTCGGGGAGCGCTTCGAGGAGGTCGAGGCCAATTACGCGGCCGCCGACCGGATCCTGGGCCGGCTGATCAAGGTCACGCCCTCCTCCAAGGTGGTGGGGGATCTCGCTTTGGCGCTGCTGGGTGCGGGGGTGTCGGCCGAGGACTTCGCCGAAGACCCGGCGCGTCACGATATCCCCGACAGCGTCATCGGATTCCTGCGCGGTGAACTCGGCGAACCAGCGGGTGGCTGGCCGGAACCGTTGCGCAGCAAGGCAGTGGCGGGCCGCGGCGGCGCACCCTCCGAAGCGGCACTGACCTTCGAGGACGAGGCGGTCCTGGCTCAGCCGGGTCCCAAGCGGCAGGCCACGCTGAACCGGCTGCTGTTCCCGGGGCCCACCACGGAGTTCGAGGCGCACCGCGACACCTACGGCGACACCAGCCGGCTGTCGGCGAACCAGTTCCTCTATGGGTTGCGCCAGGGGCACGAGCACCGCGTCGAATTGGAGAAGGGGGTGCAGCTGCTCATCGGACTGGAGGCCATCTCCGAACCCGACGAGCGCGGCATGCGCACCGTCATGTGCATCATGAATGGTCAACTGCGACCGATCATGGTGCGCGACAACACCATCGCTTCGGCCGTGCCCACCGCCGAAAGAGCCGACCGCACCAATGCCGATCACATCGCGGCGCCGTTCGCCGGTGTGGTCACCGTCGGGGTGAGTGCGGGTGACGCGGTCGAGGCGGGGCAGACGATCGCCACCATCGAGGCGATGAAGATGGAAGCGGCGATCACCGCGCCCAAGGCCGGCACGGTGGACCGTGTCGCGGTCTCGGCGACCGCACAGGTCGAAGGCGGTGACCTGTTGATGGTGGTCGGCTGAACACGCCTCAGAACCGCGGATCATCGGGTGTCTCGGATTGCGGTGGTGGCCACGCAGCACCGACTGGCTAGTGTCGACGATATGGCGATCGCCCCCAGCTCCTGGCCGGCCCCGCTCTTGACGGCCATCCGCACGTCGAACAAGTACGTCGTCAACCCGATCATGAGCAGATTCGCCGGGCGGAAGAACTCCTACGCCGCGTCGATCCGCCACACCGGTCGCACGTCGGGCAAGCAATATTCGACGCCGGTCGGCGCCGACCGCAGCGCCGACGGCTACCTCATCCCGCTCGCCTATGGCACCCAGGCCGACTGGCTGCGCAACGTCCTCGCCGCCGGCCGGGCGACGCTGACAGCCGACGGCGAGACCACCGACGTCACCCAACCCGAAGTGGTCGACGCCGCGGCGGCGCTGCCGCTGCTGCCGCCGAATAAGCGACGACGCTACGAGCGTCTCGGCATCGACAAGTATCTGAAAGTCGCGCGTACCCAGGACGCGCGCTGACTCGCACCATCACCCGGCCGCCGCTGGAGCCGGCGGCCTAACATCGGTGCATGGTCGAGATCCGGGTCGAGCGCACCATCGCGGCACCGCGGGAGCAGGTCTTCGCCTGGCTGGCGGATCCGGCGAGCCTCACCACAGCTCCGCTGGTCATCCGGGCCGGGTGGGCCGAGGGGGTATCCGGCCCCGGGGTCGGCGCACTGCGCAAGGTGGTGGCCACCGGCATGTGGTTCCACGAGGAGATCACCGCCTACGACCCGCCGAGCAGCTACTCCTACCGCATCGTGCGTTCGTGGCCCGCCTTCGACCACGACGGCGGCACGCTGACTCTCACGCCGACCGGCGACGGTACGCACGTCACCTGGACGAGCAGCTACCGCCACCCCGCACGCGGCGGCGGCCGGCCGATGGAAGCGCTGTCGTCACGGCTCCTGCCGTGGAACTTCCGGGCGATCCTGGCCGCGGCCGACCGCCGACTCTGACGGATTCGCCCACGCCCGGCTGTCAGGTCAGCGCGCTCACGATCTTGGTCTTGTCCACCTTGCCGACTGCGGTGGTGGGTAGCGCCGGCATCGGCACCAGCACATCCGGGCGCGCGTGCGTCGACGCCCCGCGCTGGTCGAGGAACCCGTTGAGCTCCGCGAGGGTGAGTTGGGGTCCACGGAAAACCACTGCCGCGCAGATCTTCTCGCCGAGGAACTCATCGGGTAGCGCCACCGCGGCAGCCGAGTGGATCGCGGGATGGGCGAGGAGGTGGTCCTCGAGGTCGGTCGCCGAGACCGTCTCACCGCCGCGATGGATCACGTCCTTGATCCGGCCGGTGACCTCCACGTTGCCCGCCAACGGACCGTCGGCGAAGATCCGGACCCGGTCACCCGTGCGGTAGAAGCCGTCGGGACTGAAGGAGCGCGCGTTGGCCTCGTCGGCGCGGTAATAGCCGTTGAGGGTGTAGGGGCCGCGGACCAGCAGCTCGCCTTCCTCGCCCGGCGCCACCTCGACACCGTGCTCGTCGACCACCCGCATCTCGTCGTGCGGCGACATCGGTCTGCCCTGGGTGTGCACCACCACCTCGACCGGATCACCCGGTCGGGTGAAGTTCAGCATGCCCTCGGCCATCCCGAAGATCTGCGACAGCCCCGGCGTCAGCCGGTCGAGGATGAACCGGGCCTCTTCGGGACTCATCCGCGACCCGCCCACCTGCACCAGGCGCAGCGACGTCGGTAGCACCGGCTCCCATTCACACGCCTGGGCCCACAATTTGCCCAGTGCGTTCACCAGTCCGGTGACGGTGACCCGGTGTTCGTCGATCAGCGCGAACGCGGCCTCCGGACTCGGGTCTGCGGTGAAGACCGTGGTGGCGCCGACGGTCATCGCCCCGAGCATGCCCGGACACGCCAGGGGGAAGTTGTGTCCGGCGGGCAGCGCCACGAGATACACGTCGTCAGGGGTGAACAGGCAGGTCTGCGCGCTGGCCACCGCCGTGTACCGGTAGTCGTCGTGGGTGCGGGCGATCAGCTTCGGCAACCCGGTCGTCCCGCCGGAGACCAGCAGGACGGCTGGGGCAGAGGTGTCGACGGGCCCACGCTGCGGCCCGGGCCCGTCGGTGGCGACCACCTCGGCCCATGACTCGTATGGACCCGGATCGCCGTCCACGATGACGTGGCGCAGCGCGGGCCGCCCAGCCGCCACCTGGGCGGCCATCTCGCGGTAGTCGAACCCACCGGCCCGGTCCGGGATGATCAGGCCGACAGCACCACTGACATCGGCGAAGTGTCCGAGTTCGGCCGTGCGGTGCCCCGGTAGACACATCACCGGCACCACACCGGCGCGCAGCAAACCGAAGAACGCGATGGCGAAATCCACCGAGTTGGGCAGCTGGAGCAGCATCCGGTCGCCCGCGACGATGCCGCGGGCGGCCAGTGCGGCGGCCACGCCGTCGGCGCGGGCGGTCAACTCCGCAAAGGTCAGCGATCGGTGCCGATCGACCACGGCGGGATGATCAGGGCGCTCGCGCACCGCGTCGGTGAGGATCGATTCCAGCGGGCGTCCCGTCCAGTAGCCGGCGCGCCGGTATTCCTCGGCTCGATCGGCCGGGAACGGGACGAAACCGCGCAGCAGATCGTCGGTCGCATCGGCCCGGTTGTGCGGGAAACCACTGCTCATCAGGTCGAAGGGCCCCTCTGGTAGGAGTGTCGGGTCCCCTGAATATAGGGTAGCCTCCACGAAGTTAGGCCAGCCTATGCTGAGTTTGGAGGACGGGTGAACATCCAGGCGGACAGCGTTGCGACGAATTCGGCAACGGTGCGGGCCGAGGTCGCCGAACTCCTCGGCGTCGATCCATCCGAACTGGATCCGACCACCGATCTGATTGCTTCCGGGCTCGACTCCATCCGCATGATGTCGCTGTCCGGGCGGTGGCGCCGCCAAGGCATCGACGTGGGGTTCGCCGCCATGGCGGCGCATCCCACCGTGGCGGCATGGTCCGAACTCGTCGGCGAACACGGCCCGGCGGCGCCGGAGGAGCCCAGTGCCGGTGCCGGTGCCGGTGACTCTGACGACGCGCCCTTCCCGCTGGCCCCGATCCAGCACGCGCTCTGGGTCGGACGCAACGAACTGACCGAACTGGGCGGTGTCGCCGCCCACCTCTACGTGGAATTCGACGGCTTCGGCGTCGATCCCGCGCGGCTCGGCGCCGCGGCCGCCCAACTCGCCGCACGCCACCCGATGCTGCGCGTCGAGATCCTCGGCGACGGCATGCAGCGCATCGGCGCGAGGTCGCTGCCGGTCAAGGTGACCGACCTGCGCGAGGTGGACACCACGACCGCCGAGACCCGCCTCGAAGAGATCCGCCAGAGCAAGTCGCATCAGCTGCTCGAAGGCGAAGTCCTGGAACTGGCGCTGACCCTGCTCCCCGACGGCCGGACCCGCCTGCACGTCGATCTGGACATGCAGGCCGCCGACGCCGTCAGCTACCGCAACTTCATGGCCGACCTGGCCGCCCTGTACCGCGGCGACCGGCTGCCCGAGCTGGGCTACACCTACCGCGAGTATCGCCGCGCGTTCACCGCGACATCGCCCGCTGCCGCCGACGCCGATCGGGCCTGGTGGACCGAGCGCATCCCCGAGCTCCCCGAACCGCCCGCCCTGCCCCTGGTCCCGCGCGCCGAACAGCGCGATCCGCACCGGGGGACCCGGCGCTGGAAATTCCTCGACGCAACCGCGCGCGACGGTCTCTATGCCGCGGCCCGCGCCCGGGGGATCACCCCGGCGATGGCGTTCGCGGCGTCCTACGCCGGCACCCTGGCCCGCTGGTCGACGAGCCGGCACTTCCTGCTGAATCTGCCGATGTTCGGGCGCGAGCCCTACCACCCGGATGTGGACCGGCTGGTCGGTGACTTCACCTCCTCGCTGATGCTCGACGTGGACTTCACCGACGCGCACACGCCCGCTCAGCGCGCCCGGGTGATGCAGGACGCCCTGCACACCTCGGCCGGCCACGCCACCTACTCCGGCCTGTCGGTGCTGCGCGACCTGAGTCGCCATCACGGCACCCCGACGCTCGCACCGTTCGTCTTCACCAGTGCGCTCGGTCTGGGCGATCTGTTCGCCGGTGACGTCACCGACCAGTTCGGCACACCGGTATGGCATATCTCCCAGGGTCCGCAGGTGCTGCTCGATGCGCAGGTGACCCCGTTCGCCGGCGGATTGCTGGTCAACTGGGACGTCCGCGAGGACGCCTTCCGTCCCGGCGTCATCGACGCGATGTTCGCCTACCAGCTGGCCGAACTGGAGCGCCTGGCCATCGACGACACTGCCTGGGATGCGACCGATCCGCCGGCCGTGCCGCCGGCGCAGCTGGCGGTGCGTCGGGCACTGGAGAGCACCGCCCCGCGCAGCGATGACGCGCTGCACGACGGCTTCTTCCGCAGCGCCGCAGCGACACCGGACGCGACGGCGGTCATCGGCTCGTCGGGGACGCTGACCTACGCGCAGCTGCGGGAGCAGGTGCTGGCTGTCGCGGCGGCGCTCACCGTCGCCGGTATCAAACCCGGCGATGCGGTCGCCGTGCTGGGACCGAAATGCGCTGAGCAGGTCACCGCGCTGCTGGCCGTCCACGCCGCCGGCGCGGTCTACGTCCCGATCGGCGCGGACCAGCCGGCTGAGCGGGCCGCGAGCATCCTGCGCAGCGCCGCGGTCCGCATGGCGCTGGTGTGCGGCGACGCGGTCCCCGAATCCCTGCCGGCGCTCACGATCGAGGAGGCGCTGCGGGTCGGCTCGCGGGCCCGCGACGTCAGGCCGGCCGCGATCGATCCCGACCAGGTCGCCTACGTGCTCTTCACCTCCGGCTCCACCGGTGAACCCAAGGGAGTCGAGGTGACCCACGCCGCGGCGATGAACACCGTCGAATTCATCAACGGCCACTTCGGGATCGGGCCGGGCGACCGCGCTCTGGCGCTGTCCACGCTCGAGGGCGATCTGTCGGTGCTCGACGTGTTCGGCATGCTGCGCGCCGGCGGATCGCTGGTGGTGGTCGACGAGGCGCAGCGTCGTGATCCCGACAGCTGGGCGAGGCTGATCGACGAGCACCGGGTCAGCGTCCTGCACTTCATGCCCGGCTGGTTGGAGATGCTGCTCGAAGTCCTCGCCGATGAGCAGGCCGCACTGCCTTCGGTGCGGGTCGTGCCGACCGGCGGCGACTGGGTGCGCACCGATATGGTGCGGGCGCTGCGGGCGGCTGCCCCGAACGTGCGATTCGCCGGTCTCGGCGGAGCCACCGAAACCGCCACCCACAACACGATCTGTGAGCCCGGCGACCTGCCCGCTCAGTGGTCCGCTGTGCCGTTCGGCCGCCCCCTACCCAACAACGTCTGCCGAGTCGTGGCCGTCGACGTGTCGGACTGCCCGGACTGGGTGCCGGGCGAGTTGTGGGTGTCGGGCCGCGGTATCGCCCGCGGCTATCGGGGACGGCCCGATCTGACCGCCGAACGCTTCGTCGAGAGCGACGGCCGAACCTGGTACCGCACCGGCGATCTGGTGCGCTACCTGCCCGACGGTCAGCTCGATTTCGTCGGCCGCGCCGATCACCGCGTCAAGGTCAGCGGCTACCGCATCGAACTCGGCGACGTGGAGTCCGCGCTGCGCCGCATCGACGGCGTCGACGCCGCGGTGGCCGCGGTGCTGCCCGCACCCGGCGACCGCGCGGAGCAGCTGACCGCGATCGTGCGGACCTCTGATCCCCGCGTGACGACCGGTGACCTGACCCGTGCGTTGAGCGAACTCGTTCCGCCGCACATGGTCCCGAGTCACCTGGCATTCGTCGAGACGATCCCGTTCACCGTCGGCGGGAAGATCGACCGCGCGGCGGTGGCCGCACTGATCGCCGCGAGCATGGCCGCGCGCACACAGCATCCGACCCCGGTCCGCCGGATGCCTGCGACGGCCCTGCAGCGGGCACTGTCCGACATCGTCGCGACCGTACTGCACCGCGAGAACATCGGCATCGACGACGATTTCTTCGAACTCGGTGGCGATTCGGTGCTGGCCACCCAGACCGTCGCGCGGATCCGCGACTGGCTCGACTCGCCGGGCGTCATGGTCACCGACATCTTCGCCGCCCGCACCGTCGCCGCGCTCGCCGACCGGCTGGTGGGCCACGAATCCGGGGACGAACGCCTCGAGGCGGTGGCCGAGCTCTACCTGGAGGTCGTCGACATGAACTCCGACGATGTGGCGTCCGCACTCGGATCGACCTCCGCCCGGCAGCGATGACGGCCACGAACCTCGAATTCGCGCCCTGGGTCAAACGTTTCGGCGACACCGGCCGGAGCACGACGGTGGTGTTCCCCCATGCCGGTGGCGCGGCCGCGGCGTACCGCGGGCTGGCGAAGGCGCTGACCGGCCGAGGTGTCGATACGTTCATCGTGCAGTACCCGCAGCGCGCCGACCGGTTGCGTCACCCCGCTGCCGGCAGCATCGAGGAACTCGCGGCCCAGCTCTTCGACGCTGGTCCATGGGAGCGGGTCGCGCCGCTGAATCTGTTCGGACACTGCATGGGCGCGGTGGTGGCCTTCGAATTCGCGCGCGTCGCCGAACGCGGCGGCGTGCCCGTCGAGACCCTGTGGGCGTCGGCGGGGCAGGCGCCGTCGACGGTCGCCGAGGCGGCGCCACTGCCCACCACCGAGCGGGCCGTGCTCGCCGACATGGTCGATCTCGGCGGCACCGACCCGCGGCTGCTCGAGGATGAGGACTTCGTCGAGCTGCTGGTACTGGCTGTCCAGGCCGATTACCGAGCGCTGAGCGGGTACCACTGTGCTGCCGACGATCGCGTCGCCGCCGACATCCATGCCCTGCGCGGAGACCGCGACCACCGCATCAGTCGGGAGTGGTCGCAGCGCTGGGCGTCGCACACCTCGGGCCGATTCACCTCCTCGACGTTCGACGGCGGCCACTTCTACCTCAACGAACACCTCGATGCGGTCGCGGCGCTGGTGAGCGGCCGATGACCACAGACCTCCGCGCCGATGCCATCGTCATCGTCGGCATGGCGGTCGAGGCGCCCGGCGGGATCGCAACCCCCGAGGACTTCTGGACCCTGCTCAGCGAGCAGCGTGAAGCACTCGTTCCGTTCCCCACCGACCGCGGCTGGGCGCTGGCCGACCTGTTCGCCGGGTCGCGGCGCGACGGCTTCAAGGCGATCCACGATCTCGGCGGATTCCTCTCCAGCGCATCGGTTTTCGATCCGGAGTTCTTCGGGATATCGCCGCGCGAGGCGGTCGCGATGGACCCGCAGCAGCGGGTGGCGCTGCGGCTGGCCTGGCGCGCGCTCGAGGACAGCGGTATCAACCCCGACGACCTCGCCGGGCACGACGTCGGCTGCTACGTCGGCGCCTCGGCGCTGGAATACGGACCCGCACTGACCGAGTTCAGCCACCACAGTGGGCATCTCATCACGGGTACGTCGCTGGGCGTCATCTCGGGGCGGATCGCCTACACGCTCGATCTGGCCGGGCCCGCCGTCACCGTCGACACGTCGTGCTCCTCGGCGCTCTCCGCGGTGCACCTGGCGGTCCAGGCGCTGCGGACCGGTGACTGCGACCTCGCGCTGACCGGCGGCGTGTGCGTGATGGGGTCGCCCGGATACTTCGTGGAATTCTCCAAGCAGCACGCCCTGTCCGATGACGGTCACTGCCGGCCCTACAGCGCCCACGCCAGCGGCACGGTGTGGGCGGAGGGCGCAGCCATGTTCGTCCTGCAGCGCCGGTCCCAGGCGGTGCGGAACCGGCGACCGATCCTCGGTGAGATCCGCGCCAGCTGCGTGAACTCCGACGGCCGCACGGTGGGGCTGACCGCCCCGAGCGGACCGGCGCAGACACGCCTGTTCACCCGCGCGATGCAGCGTGCCGGTGTGGCCGCCGGTGACGTCGGGCTGGTCGAAGGACACGGCACCGGAACCCAGCTCGGTGACCGCACCGAACTGCACGCACTGGCCGCCACCTACGGCGCCGCCGCTCCCGGGCGCGGGCCCCTGCTCGGGTCGGTCAAATCCAACATCGGCCACACCCAGGCCGCCGCCGGGGCGCTGGGACTGGCCAAGGTGCTGCTCGCCGCTGAGCACGCCACCGTGCCGCCCACCTTGCACGCCGATGAGCCGAGCCGCGAGATCGACTGGGAGAACACGGGTCTGCGGTTGGCCGACAAGTTGACACCATGGCCGGCGTGCAACGGCGAACGCGTCGCCGCGGTCTCGGCGTTCGGGATGAGCGGCACCAACACCCATCTGGTGGTCGCGGTGCCGGACCGGCACGGGGCACTCGCGTGAGCCGGCTGCTGCCCGACGGCCGGATCCCGGTGGTGTTGAGCGCCCACGGCGACGACGTCCTGCGTGCCGCTGCCGCCGCGGTGCTGCGCCATCTGGACCGCGATCCGGACGCGACGGTCGGCGCCGTCGCCGGCCGGCTGCTGCATACCCGGCGGATCCGCCGCCACCGCAGCGTGATCCGCGCCGGCAGCCGCGACGAACTCACCGCTGGACTGCGCGCGGTCGTCGACGGCACCGACCATCCACTGGTCTGCACGAGCGCCGACGCGACCACCGGACGCATCGCGTTCGTGTTCCCCGGCCAGGGCACCCAGTGGCCGGGGATGGGCGCCGAGGCGTACGAGCTGCTGCCGGTCTACCGATCCGAGATCGACGCCTGCGCGGCCGAGTTCGCCGAGGCGGGAGCCGCCTCACCGGTGCGCTATCTGACCGGGGCGGGTGAGACGTTCAGCGAGGTCGAGATCGAAGCGGCCCAATTCAGCCACGCCGTCGCCCTCGCGCGGACGTGGCACGCACGCGACATCCTGCCGGATCTGACGATCGGGCACAGCCTCGGCGAGATCGGCGCCGCCTACATCGCCGGCGCGATCACGCTGACCGATGCGGTGCGCGTGGTGATCGCCCGGGCGGGCGTGGTCGACCGGCTCACCGGTCAGCACGCGGTCGCGGTACTCGGCGTCAGCCCCGACGACGCGCAGCACCTGATCGCCGACACGTCCGGCTGGTTGGAACTCGCGGTCGTCAACTCGGCCACCTCGGTCGCGGTCGCGGGGGACCGGGACGCCGTGTCGGCCGCCGTCGGCCGGGTCCGCGCGGACGGCCGGTTCGCTCGGGAGATCACCGTCGGTTTCCCGGTCCACACCAGCATCCTCGATCCGCTGCGCGAGGACCTGCTCGCCGCGCTGCCGCAGTCGACCTTCGCCGACACCCCGGTGCAGTTCGTCGGCGGCACCACCGGAGACGTCGTGCCCGCCGGCACACCGTTCGGTGAGCACTGGTGGGCGAACCTGCGGCACACCGTGCGTTTCGACCATGCGGTCAGCACTGCCATCCGTTGCGGAGCAACCACATTCGTCGAGCTGTCCGCCCATCCGTCGCTGCTCTACGCCATGGGTGACCGGCTCGGCGACACCCCCTCGGTACTGGTCGGTTCGGGCCGGCGCGATATGGCGATCGGCGAGGCCCTGGCGGCGAATCTGGTGGCGGCCGCGTTGTCGGACCCCGGCCACGATTGGCGCGTCTACGCACCGGCCGCGGCTGATTCGCGCCGCGGCTTCCCCTACGCCCCCATGCGGTCGACGCCGATGTGGGCCCGGCCCGAACCCCTACCGGCGCCGACGACGGTGACCGTGGCCCACGAAGTGTGGCGGCCGGTGCCCGCCGCGCAGGTACCTCTCGGCCAACCCTCCGCGCGGCTCGCCGTCCTCGATCTGAGCGGCGCCGCCGATGTGCTGACACAGCGCCTGCGGGCGGCCGCGGACCGGCATGCCGGTGTCACGCTGTCGACGCCCGAGGCCGCCGAGGTGGCGGTGATCGTGGCGCCCGCACTCGCCGCCACCGATCCCGATTCCGCGGTGGCGGCCGTCACCGACCTGGTCGGCGCCGGCGCGCTGCGGTATCCCGCGGCGGTGGGGCCGGCTTGCCGCGATATCTGGTTGATCACCGTCGCCGGGGAGCAGGTGCGCGCTGACGACGTTCCGGACCTGTCGGCGGCCGCGATCGCCGCACTCCATCGCTGCCTGGCCCTCGAACGTCCCGAGCGGACCTTTCATCACCTCGACCTGCCCGCCCGCAGCTCGGCCGCGACCACCGTCATCGATGCGGTCCTGACCGGTCACGGTGAGATGGCGCTGCGGGACCCGGGTTCGGGGGTCCAGCGATTCCGGCGCGGACTTGCCGGCGCTGCCGCCGGGCCGCCGTTGCCGCAGCGCAGCGGTGCCCTCGACGAGGTGGTGATCACCGGCGCCGCGGGAGCGATAGGGATGCACTACGCGCGGGCACTGGCCGAGCGCGGGGCCCGGCGCATGGTGCTGCTCAGCCGCCGTGCCGTCGACCCCGCCGTGCTGTCTGCGCTCCGCGCACCCCATGGCGCGCAGGTGGTCTCGGTGCCCTGCGACATCACCGACGCGGACCGGCTCGCGGAGGCGGCCGGTGAGGTCGGTGCCGCGGGCGCGTCCCTGCTCATCCACACCGCCGGGGCCGCCGCGTTCGCGACCGGCGAGCGGCTCGACGCTGCCGCGGCAGCGCACACCTTTGCGGCAAAGGTCACCGGCCTGTCCCGGATCACCGAGACCTGGCCGCTGCGATCCGACGCCCGAATCCTGCTGTGCTCCTCGATCTCCGGGTTGTGGGGTGGCCACGGGCACGGCGCCTATGCGGCGGCCAATCGCATGCTCGACGTGATGGCCGCCCGGCTGCGCGCCGACGGCCTGCACGCCACGTCCGTGCGGTGGGGTCTGTGGCAGGCCACCGACGGCGCCACCGCGATCGTGGATGCCGCAGAGACGGCCCGCATCGAACGTTCCGGTCTGTGCCCGATGCCACCGGCGCTCGCCGTCGAGGCCGGGATGGCTGATCACCCGGCCGACCCCCTGGTGCTGTCGGCCGATCCGCACCGCCTGCGGATCTTCCTGGGCGACGACGAACCTGCCCGACCGGCGGCGTCGTCACCGGCCGAGCTACCGGCGAACCCCGAGTCGGCCGTGCGTCACGCCCTCGCCGCCGTTCTCAGCATCACCGACCAGGACGGCATCGATCTGGACGCCTCGCTGTTCGATCTCGGCGTCGATTCGCTGCTCGCCCTCGACCTCCGTAAGCGATTCAGAAGCACTCTGGGCCAGACGGTCCCGCTGGCCACCCTGCTGGGCGGCATCACGGGCACCGAACTGGCCGCCGAGCTCCGCCAGAAAGTGACATCTTCGAGTGACTGACACCACCGACGCACGCCTGGAACTGCTGCGCCGCAAACTCTCCGAGCGCGGTCTGTCGTCCGGCGGCACCGCGGTCGCCGATTCGCCCGATGCGCTGTCCGACGGACAGCTGCGGATGTGGTTCGTCCAGGCCGCCGACCCGTCCGGCGCCCTGCTCAACGTGTGCCTGTCCTACCGGATCACCGGTGACGTCGACCCGGGCGCCCTGCGCAGGGCACTGGACGCTGTGGCGCGTCGGCATCCGGTGCTGCGCACCACCTATGCGGCCGACGAGAACGGCCTGCCCGCGCCGACCGTGCACTCCGATCTTCGACCGCACTGGACTGAACACGACCTCACCGAGCTGACCGATCCGTCCGGCCAGGCGCAGCGACTCCGGCTCGAGGTGCTGGCCCAGCGCGAGTTCGCCGCGCCGTTCGACCTCGCGGTCGATGCACCGCTGCGGATAACCCTCATCCGCACCGGTGTTGGCGAATTCGTGATGCTCCTGGTCGCCCATCACATCGCCTGGGACGACGGGTCGTGGGAGATCTTCTTCGCCGAGCTCACCCGCGCCTACACCGGTGCTCCGCTGGGTGAGGAACTCGACGCCCGGCGATCCGCGCCGTCGCGGGCGACCGACGAGGATCTCGCGTACTGGCGCACCGTGATGGCCGATCCACCCGAACCGCTGGAACTGCCCGGACCGGCCGGGTCGGCGGTACCCACCGGTTGGCGCTCGGCACGCACCTCGACGCGGCTCACCCCGCCGTTGAGCCGACGGGTCGCCGAACTCGCGCGCGACACCGGGGCCACGCCGTACGCCGTGCTGCTCGCGGTCTTCGGCACGCTCATCCACCGCTACACCCACGCCGACGACTTCCTGGTGGTGACACCGGTGCTCAATCGCGACGCGGGCACCGAGGAGCGCATCGGCTACTACGGCAACACCGTGGCCATGCGGTTGCGCCCGCAGGCCGCGATGACGTTCCGCGACATGCTCGGCCAGACGCGTGACACCGCCCTGGGTGCCTTCGCCCACCAGGGCATCGACCTCGACACGGTGGTGCGCGAACTCAATCCCGACCGCAGGCACGGCGCCGAGCGGATGACCAGGGTCAGCTTCGGATTCCGCGGACCGGACCGCTTCGGGTTCACCCCGCCCGGCGTGCGGTGCGAGCGCGCCGATCTGCGCAGCCAGCTCACCCAGCTGCCGCTGGGGATGATGATCGAATTCGACACCGAGGAGGGCGCGCTGGTCGAGGTCGAACACCTCGTCGAGATCATCGAACCGGCGCTGGCGCAACAGATGCTGGACCACTTCGTGGTCCTGTTGTGCAACGCGCTGGACCACCCCGACGCCGTGCTGTCCCGGTTGGACGTGATGGACGCCGCCGATTCGGCGTGGCTGCACGAGGTCGCCACGGGGGAGCGGTTCCACACTCCGGCCAGCACTCTGCCCGACCTGATCGCCACGCAGGTCGCGGCCGCGCCGGACAACATCGCAATGGTCTACGAGGGCAGGCATTACACCTACCGGGAGCTCAACGAGGCCGCCAACCGGGTCGCGCACTGGCTGATCGGCCAGGGCGTCGGCACCGAGGACCGCGTCGCGGTCCTGCTCGACAAATCGCCGGAACTGGTCATCACCGCCCTCGGTGTGGTCAAGGCCGGTGCGGTCTACCTGCCGATCGATCCCACCTACCCGGACGACCGGCTGTCGTTCATCCTCGGCGACTGCGACGCGAAAATCGTTGTGCGCGAACTGGTCAGCGACCTCGACGGGATGCGCACCGACGACCCCACCGACGCCGACCGGATCCGGCCGCTGCTGCCGGAGAACACCGCGTACCTGATCTACACATCGGGCACCACCGGACTGCCCAAGGGTGTCCCGGTGCCGCACCGGCCGATCGCGGAGTACTTCGTCTGGTTCAAGGGCGACTACCAGGTCGACCAGACGGACCGGCTGCTGCAGGTCGCCTCACCCAGCTTCGACGTGTCCATCGCCGAAGTGTTCGGCACGCTGGCCTGCGGCGCCCGGCTGGTCGTTCACCGGCCCGGCGGTCTCAACGACATCGGCTACCTGACCAACCTGCTGCACGACGAGGGCATCACGGCCATGCATTTCGTGCCGTCCCTGCTCGGCTTGTTCCTCTCGCTGCCCGGGGTCAACCAGTGGCGCACCCTGCAACGCGTCCCGATCGGCGGGGAACCGCTGCCCGGTGAGGTGGCCGACAAATTCCATGCCACCTTCGACGCGCTGCTGCACAACTTCTACGGGCCGACCGAGACGATGATCAACGCCAGCCGCTACCGGGTGCAGGGCAAGCAGGGCAGCCGCATCGTGCCGATCGGCCGTCCGAAGATCAACACCACCCTGCATCTGCTCGACGATGCACTGCAGCCGGTTCCGGTCGGCGTGATCGGGGAGATCTACATCGGCGGCGGGCACGTCGCACACGGCTACCACCGCAGACCCGGCCTCACCGCCGAGCGGTTCGTCGCCGACCCCTTCACCCCGGGCGGGCGGCTCTACCGCTCCGGGGACCTGGCCCGGCGCAACGCCGCCGGTGACATCGAATTCGTCGGCCGCGCCGACGAGCAGGTCAAGATCCGCGGATTTCGCATCGAACTCGGCGATGTGGCCGCCGCGATCTCGGTCGATCCGAGCGTCGGGCAGGCCGTTGTCGTGGTCAGCGATCTACCCGGCCTGGGCAAGAGCCTGGTCGGCTATCTGACCCCGGTCAGCGGCGAGGACCGCGCGTCGGTGGCGCTGGACCGGATCCGCTCGCGGGTCGCCGCGGCGCTGCCCGAATACATGCTGCCCGCGGCCTACGTCGTGCTCGACGCGATCCCGATCACCGCCCATGGCAAGATCGACCGCTCGGCCCTGCCCGAACCGCAGATTGCCTCGACGATCGAGTTCCGCGAGCCCGGCACCGACACCGAGCGTGCGGTGGCCGGCCTGTTCGCCGAATTGCTCGGCCGCGGCGCAGCCATCGGCGCGGACGACTCGTTCTTCGACCTCGGCGGCCATTCCCTGCTCGCCACGAAACTCGTCGCCGCAGTGCGTTCGGCGTGCGGAGTCGACATCGGAGTCCAGCAGGTCTTCGAACTCGCCACCGTGGCGCGGATCGCCGAACACGTCGATGCGGTCCGTGCCGGCGGAGGTGGGCCCGCCCGGCCGCGGCTGATCCCGCTGCATCTCGATGGGCCGGCGCCGCTTTCGTCGGCGCAGCTGCGGTCCTGGTTCGCCTACCGCGTGGACGGGCCCAGTGTGGTCAACAACATCCCGTTCGCGGCGCGGCTGCGCGGGCGGTGTGACGTCGACGCGCTGGCCGCGGCGATCGGCGACGTCGTCGACCGGCACGAGATCCTGCGCACCGTCTACCGCGAGATCGACGGCGTGCCGTACCAGATCGTCACCGCCGGCGAGCCGGTGGACGTGCGCCGCGCCGAGGGCCAGGGCGAGGACTGGCTGCGCGGCGAACTCGACCAGGAACGCGGCCACGTATTCGATCTCGAACACGACCGGCCGATCCGCGCGGCGATCCTGCGCGTCGGACCCGACCAGCTCGTGCTGTCGCTGGTCATGCACCACATCGCCGGCGACCACTGGTCGGCGACCGTGCTGTTCACCGATCTGCTGATCGCCTACCAGGGACGGACGTCGGGTCAGGCGCCCGCGTGGGCGCCACTTCCGGTGCAGTACGCCGACTTCGGGGCCTGGCAGGCCGCGCTGCTGGCCGAGGACGGCGACGTCGCCGCCCCGCAGCGCGCGTACTGGACCCGTCAGCTCGCCGGGGTCCCGGAGGAGACCGGGCTGCGCCCCGACTTCGCCCGGCCGCCGGTCCCCAGCGGCCGCGCCGAGGCCGTCGAGTTCCACATCGACGGTGCGGTACGCGAGAAGCTCTCGGCGCTGTGCCGCGATCTCGGCCTCACCGAGTTCATGCTGCTGCAGGCCGCCGTCGCGGTGGTGCTGCACAAGGCCGGCGGCGGGCACGACATCCCGCTCGGCACTCCGGTGGCGGGGCGTTCGGAGCCCGAACTGGATCAGCTCGTCGGCTTCTTCATCAACATCCTGGTGCTGCGCAACGACCTGAGCGGCAACCCCACCCTGCGCGAGGTGTGCCGCCGCGCCCGCGAGATGGCGCTGGGCGCCTATGCCCACCAGGATCTGCCCTTCGACCAGGTGGTCGACGCGGTCAGCCCGGTGCGCACCCTGGCGCGCAACCCGCTGTTCAGCGTGGTCGTCCATGTGCGCGAACAACTCCCGGAAAACCGGGTGATCGAGCACCACCCCGACGGCGACACGACGGTCACCGTGCTGGAACCGACATTCGACGCCGCGCACGCGGACCTGTCGCTGAACTTCTTCGCCGCCGACGAGGAGTCGAAGGGATACCGCGGCCATGTGATCTACCGGCCGGAGCTCTACTCCCACCAGACTGCGCAGCGATTCGTCGGCTGGCTGACCCGCGTGGTGGCCACCTTCGCCGAACAACCCGATCTGACGTTGCGCGACGTGCAGATCGGCGAGCCGGGCGAGCGGCAGTGCATCCTCGACGAATGGAGCGGCGACAGCCTCTACGTCCTCGACGAGGCGCTGCAGCCGGTGCCGGTCGGCGTGGTCGGTGACCTGTACACCGGCGGCGGTCCGCTGGCCGCGGCGCATTGGAACACACCGGGCCTCACCGCCACCCGCTTCGTCGCCCAACCGTTCGGCACCGTGCCCGGGGCGCGGCTGCACCGCACCGGTGACCGGGCACGCTGGACCGGTCGCGGTGTCCTCGAATTGGTCGGTTCCGACGACCGGCCGGCCGCACCGAACCTGCGCCCGACGGGGGGCGGACCGGCCGAACCGCCCGCCACCGACACCGAGCGCGCCCTGGCGACACTGCTGGGTCAGGTTCTCGAGGTCACGGTCACCGATCGCCACGACGACTTCTTCACCCTCGGTGGGGACAGCATCCTGGCCGTGCAGATGGCCGCCCGGGCCCGCGACGACGGGCTGAAGCTGACCGCGCGCATGGTGTTCGAGCATCCCACGCTGCACGAACTCGCCGCCGCGGTCGACGCGGCGACCGTGGCCGCCGGCGATCCCGCTGTGGACACCAGCCACGCGCCGATGAGCACTTCGGGTCTGTCCGCCGACGAACTCGCGGCCTTGACGGCTTCGTGGGGTGCATCGCACGGAGGCGCCCCGTGACCCAGACCATCGAGGACATCATGGCGTTGAGCCCGCTGCAGCAGGGGCTCTATTCCATGACGGTGCTCGCCGACCGGACCGACGGCGATCCGTATGTGATCGCCATGGCCGCCGATGTGTCGGGGGGACTGGACGTTCCGCTCCTGCAGCGGTGCGCGACGGCGATGCTGGTGCGCCACCCCAATCTGCGGGCGTCGTTCTTCCGGGGTGATCTGCCTCGTCCGGTGCAGGTGGTGCCCCGCAGCGTCGAGCTGCCCTGGGAACACCACCGCGTGCGCAGCGACGACGAGGCCGCACACGTCGAGGACGAAGCGCGGCGGCGGCCCTTCGACCTCGGCCGCGGACCGGTGCTGCGCTTCGTGCTGATCGAGAAGCCCGGTGCGCGTTGGCGACTGCTGATCGTCGCCCACCACATCGTGATCGACGGCTGGTCGCTGCCGCTGTTCGTCGGGGAACTGCTCGGCCTCTACCGGGCCGGAGGTGATCCGGCCGCACTGGCCGCGCCGCCGCGGCCCTACCGCGACTACATCGGCTGGCTCGCCGGCCGCGACCAGGACGCCGGCCGGGCGCTGTGGGCGCAGCATCTGGCCGGTCTGGACGGTCCGACCCTGCTCACTCCCGCGCTGAGCGCCGTCGAACCCACCCCAGGGCTGCCGCGCCGCACCGAGGTGCGCCTGGACGCCGCCGCCACCGCGCAACTGAGCGAAGCCGCCCGGTCGCGTGGTGTCACGGTGAACGCCCTCGTCCAGATGGCCTGGGCGGTGATTCTCTCGGTGTTCACCGATCGCCGCGACGTCGTCTTCGGCGTCACGGTGTCCGGACGCCCGAGCGAGCTCACCGGCGTCGAGACGATGATCGGTCTGTTCATCAACACGGTGCCGCTGCGGGTGCGGCTCGATCCCGCCGGCAGTGTCGCGCAACAGTGCGCCGCGCTGCAGCGCGAGGCCGCTGCCCTGCGCGAACACAGTCATCTCAGCCACGCGGAGCTTCGGGCGATCGCCGGTGTCGGCGAGCTGTTCGACTCGCTGCTGGTCTACGAGAACTTCCCGCCCGGCGGTCTGGTCGGCGGCGACCACCGGTTCGAGGCCAACGGCGCGACATTCACCCCGGCCGCCCTGGAGAGCCTGTCGCACTTCCCGGTCACCATCGCCGCCCACCTCGGCGACGGCGAATTGACCGTGCTCGTGGAGACGCTCTCCGGTGCGCTCGGTTCGATCACCCCGCACAGCCTCGGTGAGCGATTGCTGCGCACCACGCAGCGCCTGATCGACTGCTGGGAACGACCGCTGCGCGACCTCAGCATCCTGGCCGACGACGAAGTCCCGTCGGGACAGCCCGCCATCACCCGTTCGGCGGTCGAGTCGGCCGGGGTGCACACGGCCTTCACCGCGGCCGCGCGTCGAAGCCCGGATGCCGTCGCGCTCAGCTGGGAGGGCGGCGCGCTGAGCTACGCCGAACTCGACATGGCCGCCGACCGGCTCGCCGCCGAGCTGTCCCGCCGCGGCGTGGGCCCGGAAACACCGGTGGCCGTTGGTCTTCCGCGCGGACCCGAATACGTCACCGCGATGCTCGCGATCCTCAAGGCCGGCGGTGCCGTCGTGCCGCTGGATCCCGCGATGGCGGGCGAACGTATCGGCCAGATCCTGCGTCAGAGCGCGGCCTCGTTCGTCGTCGACGAGGCCTTCCTGGCGGCGGCCGGCGCGGGCGACGACCACTGGACACCCGCAGCCGCCGCACCGGGCCAGGCCGCCTATGTCGTCTTCACCTCGGGCACCACCGGTGTGCCGAAAGGGGTGATCGGCACCCACGACGCGGTGCTCGCCTACGGCGACGACCACGTACACCACATCCTGCGGCCCGCCGCGGCGCGGCTCGGTCGACCGCTGCGCGTGGCCCACGCCTGGTCGTTCACGTTCGACGCCGCCTGGCAGCCGCTGGTGGCGCTGCTCGACGGCCACACCGTGCACATCATCGGCGATGAGGTCCAGCGCGACGCCGAGGCGCTGGTGACGGCCATCGACCGGCACCGGATCGACATGATCGACACCACCCCGTCGATGTTCGCTCAGCTGCAGGCATTCGGTTTGCTCTCCCGGGTGCCGCTGGCGGTGCTGGCCCTGGGCGGCGAGGCGATCGGCCCCGCCCCGTGGCGGTCGATCCGAGCCGAATGCGCGCGCACCGGGATGGCCGCGCACAACTGCTACGGCCCGACCGAGACGACGGTGGAAGCCGTCGTCGCCCCGATCGCCGAGCACGAGGACCCGGTCATCGGTCGGCCCACCCGGCACACCAGGGCCTACGTCCTCGACGCGTGGTTGCGTCCGGTCCCCGACGGCGTCGCCGGTGAGCTGTATCTCGCCGGACCACAGACCACCCGCGGGTATCTCGGGCGTCCCGGTGAGACCGCCGGCCGGTTCGTGGCCGATCCGCACCATCCCGGTGGCCGCATGTACCGCACCGGAGACGTGGTACGCCGCGATCTCGACGGCGCCCTGCAGTATCTGGGCCGCAGCGACGACCAGGTCAAGATCCGTGGATTCCGCGTCGAACCGGGGGAGGTGGCGGCCGTGCTGCAGACCCATCCGGCCGTGCGTGCGACCCACGTCGCGGTGCGCCGACACCCGGGTGGTCCGCGGTTGGCGGCCTACGCCGCCACCGGGGGTGAGGAGGTGGCGGTCGGCGATCTTCGTCGGATGCTCAGCACCCGGCTGCCGCGCTACCTGGTGCCGCACTCCATCGTCGTGCTCGACACCTTGCCGTTGACCCCGCACGGCAAGATCGACGACGCAACACTGGCCCAGCGCGACGGCACCGCGGTGGCCGTACCGGCCGCCGCACCGGAGACCCCGACCGAGAAGGCGCTGGCCGAGGCGGTCGCCGAACTGCTCGAAACCCCCGAGATCGACGTCGGCGCGGATCTGCTCACCCTCGGCATGGACAGCATCGTGGCGCTGTCGGTGGTACAGGCCGCCCGCCGCCGCGGAATCCCGTTGCGCGCCAGGCTGATGCTCGAGTGTGGCTCGCTGCGCGAACTCGCCGCGGCGATCGACGCCGAAGCCGACCCGCACAGCGACGCCGGACCATCCGACGCCACCTCGGACGCGCCGATTCCCGTGCTGCCCAACGTGCATTGGCTCTATGACCACGGTGAGCCCCGCCGACTGGCGCAGACCGAGGCGATCGCCCTGCCCGACGGCGTCACCGCCGACACGGTGCGCACCCTGCTCGACAGCGTCGCCGCCGGGCACCAGGTGCTGCGCTGCCGCCTGGACCGCGCCGCGATGGCGTTCATCCCGCAACCTGACTGGAACATCGAGAGCGTCTTCGCCGAGGTCCGGGTCGACGGGGACCTCACCGCCGCGGTGGCCGAACAGACCGCGCGCGCCGTGGACGCGCTCGACCCGGAGGCGGGCCGGCTCTGGTCGGCGGTGTGGCTGCGGCCGGCCGACGGCGCCGGTCTGCTGCTGCTCAGTGCGCACGTGCTCGCACTGGACCCGGCCTCGTGGCGCGTCGTACTCGGCGAACTGGAGACCGGCCGGCACGCGCTCGCCGCGGGCCGCGCTCCCGTGCCGGGGCGCGAACACACCACCTACCGGCAGTGGTCGGCGCGCCTGCACCGGCGTGCCGCCGAACTGGACACGGCCGACTTCTGGGCGGCCCAACTCGACGGTGTGGACCCCGACCTCGGATCGCGCCGGGTACGGCCAGACACCGACCGGGCCCGCGACCTCTCGATCACCGTGACGAACGCCGACACGGCCCTGACCCAGCGGCTGCTCGCCGCCGGGCCGCTGCCACAGCTGCTGACCGCGGCGGCGGCCCGCACGATCACCGCATGGCGGACCCGGCGGGGTCAGGACACACCTGCGCCGTTGCTCGCCGTCGAGATCCACGGCCGCGCCGACGCCACGATCGGCGACGGGGCCGACACCGGTGAGACCGTCGGCCTCCTCAGCGCGATCTACCCGGTGCGGGTGGCCGGTGACCGCGCGGTCCCCGAGATCCCGGGACACGGAATCGATTTCGGCCTGCTGCGCTATCTCCGCGCGGACACCGCCGAACGGCTGTCGGCGTATCCGGAGCCGCAGTTGCTGCTGAACTATCTGGGCCGGGTGGACGTCGGGGTGGGCGGCGTCGACCGCGCGATGCTGAACCGCGCGTCGCTGATCCCGGAGCCGGAGCTGGCCGTCCGACATGAACTCACCGTGACCGCGGCGGTGGTCGCCGGCGCGGACGGGCCGGTGCTGGCCACCCAGTGGCGCACCCTGCCCGACGTGCTGTCCACCGCCGACATCGAGATCCTTCAGTCCCTGTGGCTGCACATCCTGCAGGAGGTAGCCCGATGAGCGCCACCCTGGCCGTGATCGGCGCGGGACCCAAGGCCGTCGCCGTCGCCGCGAAAGCCGCCGAACTGCGCGCCATGGGGGTCGACGCGCCGGAGGTCGTCGTGGTGGAACGCGCCGGCGTGGCCGCCAACTGGACCGCCGCCGGTGGCTGGACCGACGGTGAGCACCGGCTCGGCACCAGCCCCGAGAAGGACATCGGGTTCCCCTACCGGTCCGCGCTGGTGCCCCGGCGCAACGCCGAACTCGACGAACGGATGACCCGGCACAGCTGGCAGGCCTATCTGATCGCCACCTCCCAATTCGCGGAGTGGATCGACCGCGGTAGACCCGCACCGAACCACCGGCGTTGGGCGGCTTACCTGCGCTGGGTCGCCGAGGCGATCGGGATGACCGTGATGAGCGGTGAGGTGCAGCGGATATCGGTGGCCGGGCGGAGCTGGCAGCTGAGCACCGGCACCGACGTGCTGACCGCCGACGCGGTGATGATCACCGGGCCGGGTCAAGCGGAACGCACTCTGCTGCCCGGGCACCCGCGGGTCATGTCGATCGCCGACTTCTGGCGTCGTGCGGCGGCGCACGAACTGATCGTCGCCGACCGCGTCGCAATGATCGGCGGCGGTGAGACGGCTGCGTCGATGCTCAACGAGCTCTTCCGCCACCGGGTTTCGACGATCACGGTGATCAGCCCGCAGGTCACACTGTTCACTCGCGGCGAGGGTTTCTTCGAGAACATGCTGTTCTCCGACCCGACGGGCTGGACCAGTCTGACCCCGAGCGAACGGCGCGACGCGATGTTGCGCACCGACCGCGGCGTGTTCTCCGCGCGCGTGCAGGAGGCGCTGCTGGCCGACGACCGGATCCGGCACCTGCGCGGCCGGGTCGCCCACGCCGTGCCGCGCGACGGACGGATCCGGCTGACCCTGCACACCGACCGGGCGGGGGAACGCCTCGAGACCGTGCACGGTTTCGACCTGGTCATCGACGGTCAGGGTGCCGACCCGCTGTGGTTCGTGCCGCTGCTCGGCCAGGACGCCCGCGATCTGATCGAGCTGGGTCTGGGCGGACCGCTGCACGGGGAAACGCTGCAGGAGTCGATCGGCCACGACCTCGCCGTCGCGGGGGTGACGCCGAAGCTGTTCCTGCCCGGCCTGGCGGGTCTCAACCAGGGCCCCGGATTTCCCAATCTGAGCTGTCTGGGCCTGCTGTCCGACCGCGTCCTCGGTGCCGAACTCACCGGGACGAGCGAGCCCTCGATCGATCGCGCGAACAGGAGAAGCGATGAGCACCAACCCCTTCGATGACGACAACGGCACCTTTCTGGTCCTGGTGAACGACGAGGAGCAGCACAGCCTGTGGCCGGAATTCGCCGACGTGCCCGCCGGCTGGCAGGTCGTATTCGGCGCGGGCAGCCGCGCCGACTGCCTGGCCTACGTCGAGGCGAACTGGACCGATCTGCGCCCGCGCAGCCTGCGAGAAGCCATGAACGGCTAAACCTGCTCGGCGTACGGCATGTCCATGTTGTAGAGGCGGGCGTGCAGCACCGTCCGGTTTCGTAGCGCGGCCCGCACCGCGCGATGCAAACCGTCCTCGAGGTAGTTGACGCCCTGCCAGCGCACGGCGTGGGGGAACAGATCGCCGTAGAACGTCGAATCCTCCGACAGCAGCCGGTCCAGCGCGAGCACCGTCGTGGTGGTGACCAGTTCGTCGAGGCGGATCTGCCGCGGCGGGATGCGCGACCACTCTCGGTAGCTCAAGCCGTGCTCCGGGTATGGCTTTCCGTCGCGCACACCCTTGAAGATCACAGCAGAAGGTTAGTCCAGCGAAGCGTCCCTTGCGTCACACTCGCTCAGGTCCCCGTAAAATAGCGGTTGATCCTGCCCGTGAGGTGCGTGAGACGGAGGTGAACACATGGGTAGTGCCGATGACCGCCGCTTCGAGGTGCTGCGTGCCATCGTCGCCGACTTCGTGGCCACCAAGGAGCCGATCGGCTCCAAGACCCTCGTGGAGCGGCACAATCTCGGCGTGTCGAGCGCGACGGTCCGCAACGACATGGCGGTGCTCGAAGCCGAGGGGTACATCACCCAGCCCCACACCAGCTCCGGGCGGATCCCGACCGAGAAGGGCTACCGCGAATTCGTCGACCGCATCGACGACGTCAAACCGCTGTCGAGTTCCGAGCGCCGCGCGATCCTGAGGTTCCTGGACAGCGGAGTCGACCTCGACGATGTCCTGCGCCGTGCGGTGCGCCTGCTGGCCCAGCTGACCCGTCAGGTCGCCATCGTGCAATACCCGACTCTGTCGACGTCCACCGTCCGCCACCTCGAAGTGGTGGCGCTGTCTCCGGCGCGGCTGCTGCTCGTGGTGATCACCGACAGCGGCCGGGTCGACCAGCGGATCGTCGAACTCGGTGACCCGATCGACGACCACGAACTGGCGACGCTGCGCGATCTGCTGGGCAAGGCTCTGGAAGGCAAGCGGCTCTCGGCGGCGTCGGTCGCGGTGTCGGATCTGGCCTCCCACCTCGACGGCGGCAGCGGTCTGTCGGGCCGATTGGCCAACGCCGTCGGCCGCTCGGCCACCGTCCTGGTCGAGACGCTGGTCGAGCACACCGAGGAACGGCTGCTGCTCGGCGGCACCGCGAATCTCACCCGCAACACCGCGGACTTCGGCGGTTCACTGCGTTCGGTCCTCGAGGCGCTCGAGGAACAGGTGGTGGTGCTGCGGCTGCTGGCCGCCCAGCAGGAAGCGGGCAAGGTGACGGTACGGATAGGCCACGAGACCGAGGCCGAGCAGATGCTCGGTGCGTCAGTGGTCAGCACCGCGTACGGCCGTTCCGGAACGGTGTTCGGCGGCATGGGTGTGGTGGGCCCCACTCGAATGGACTATCCGGGAACGATCGCTAATGTCGCTGCGGTTGCTCTCTACATCGGCGAAGTACTCGGCAGCCGGTAAGCACTCGAAAGGTAAGCGTGGCACGCGATTATTACGGCCTGCTCGGGGTGAGCAAGGGCGCGAGCGATCAGGAGATCAAACGCGCCTATCGCAAGCTCGCCCGTGAGCTGCATCCCGATGTGAACCCCGACGAACAGGCCCAGGCCCGCTTCCAGGAGATCAGCGCCGCCTACGAGGTGCTCTCCGATCCCGAGAAGCGGCGCATCGTCGACCTCGGCGGGGATCCGCTCGAGGGCGCGGGCGCCTCGGCCAACGGGTTCCCCGGCGGTTTCGGCGGTCTGGGTGACGTGTTCGAGGCGTTCTTCGGTGGCGGCGGAACCGCGTCGCGGGGTCCCATCGGACGCGTTCGGCCCGGGTCCGACTCGCTGTTGCGGATGCGCCTCGACCTCGCCGAATGCGCCACCGGCGTGACCAAACAGGTCACTGTCGACACGGCCGTGCTGTGCGATCTGTGCCACGGCAAGGGCACCCACGGCGACTCCACCCCGACCACGTGCGACACCTGCGGGGGCCGCGGCGAGATCCAGACCGTGCAGCGGTCGCTGCTCGGCCAGGTGATGACCTCGCGGCCGTGTCCGGTCTGCGGCGGTGTCGGCGAGGTCATCCCCGACCCGTGTCACCGCTGCGGCGGCGACGGCCGGGTGCGGGCCCGCCGCGAGATCAGCGTGAAGATCCCGGCCGGTGTCGGCGACGGGATGCGCGTGCGGCTGGCCGCCCAGGGCGAGGTGGGTCCCGGCGGTGGCCCGGCCGGCGATCTGTACGTCGAGGTGCACGAGAAGCCCCATGAGGTGTTCCTGCGCGACGGCGACGATCTGCACTGCACGGTGTCGGTACCGATGTTCGACGCGGCCCTGGGCACCACGGTCACCGTGGAGGGCATCCTGGAAGGCCCGGTCGAGATCGACATTCCGGCCGGCACCCAACCCGGCGCGGTGACGACCCTGCGCGGGCACGGCATGCCGCATCTGCGATCCGGGGTGCGCGGCGATCTGCACGCTCACATCGACGTGGTCATCCCGACCCGCCTCGACCACACCGACACCGAACTGCTGCGCCAACTCAAGGAGCACCGTTCCCGGGATGTCGCCGAGGTCCGGTCGACCGCGGCGTCCGCCGCGTCGCACGGCGGCGGCGGCCTGTTCAGCCGACTACGCGAGACGTTCACCGGCCGCTGAGGTGGGCGCTCAGCGAGCAGCGGAGCGGATTCGCCGGTGAGTTCAGCGCTGTTCTACGTCGAACGCGTCCCGCAGCCCGGCGCCGAGGCGCTGGTCGACGGCGACGAGGGTCACCACGCGGCCACCGTGCGCCGGATCCGGGTGGGTGAACACCTCGATCTGAGCGACAGCGCCGGCGCGGTGGCGCACTGTGTGGTGACCGACGTCCAGAAGGGCCGGCTGACCGCGCGGGTGCTCGAGCGCCGCGCCGTCGCCCCGTCGGTCCCCACGGTGACCGTCGTGCAGGCCATCCCGAAATCCGACCGCGGTGAGCTGGCCGTGGAACTGGCCACCGAGGCCGGCGCGGACGCGGTGATCGCCTGGCAGGCCGCCCGCTGTGTGGCGCGATGGGAGTCCGCGGCGAAGGTCGACAAGGGGTTGCGGCGCTGGAGTGCGGTCGCCCGTTCAGCGGCCCGGCAGTCCCGCCGGCCCGTCATTCCGCCCGTCACCGGGGTGGTGACGACGAGCGAGCTGGTGCGCCGGGTGGAATCGGCGGTGGCCGCGGGCGGGTGGGTGCTCGCGCTCCACGAATCGGCCACCAAACCGCTGACCGCCGTGCCGCTGGCCGATGCGCCGGAGCTGACGTTGATCGTCGGACCGGAGGGCGGGATCAGCGACGAGGAGCTGACGGAGCTGACGCAGGCCGGCGCGATCGCCGTACGCATGGGGCCGACGGTGCTGCGCACGTCGACCGCCGCGGCGGTGGCGTTAGGCGCGCTGGGGGTGCTCACGCCGCGCTGGCAGTAGCCACGCCGCCGCGAGCAGCTGCCACGCGAAGATCGGGTAGACCGCGGCGCGTTCGCATACCGCGGCGGGCAACACGTCGACGCCGGTCCATGCCTGGGCGACCAGCGCTGCGGCGCCCGCCAACCCGGTCACGCCCAGCACCCGGGACGTCCACCGGTAACCGCGGTGGCGACCGAGACCCGCGCCCGCGACCGCCGCGGCGTTCCCCCCGATGATGGCCAGGGTCGCGCCGACGACGTGCAGCGGTCCCGATCCCGCGTGCACGGCCCCCACCAGGAGATTTCCCACCGCATTGGCGGCGGCGAACGCCGTCAGCCAGGTGGCGCGGCGGGGCTGGGCCAGGGTGGCTCCGAGCAGGAACATCACGCCCTGCACACCGAATGCGACGTTCATCAGGCCGGCCAGCGGTTGGCCGGGCACGCCGAGCTCACTGATGTAGTCGTGGGCGTAGTCGTAGGCCGGCCGGTATGCGCCGGCCGCGAGAGCCTCGGCGGCCAGATACACCACCGCACCGGTGATCCATGCGGCTGCGGCGGCGCGGGGCCGGGGCGTCGGTGGTGCGGGCATACGCATGGCCAGGTTAACCAGCAGCGCTCAAGGAGTGGGGCGCCGTGGTACCCGACGGTAAGATGGCCAGCGGTAGCACCGCCGTCACAACATAGAAAGCAGGCAGAACACCGCACGTGACGCCCCGCGAAACGAACGCTGACGCGAACCCGGTCTCGGCCCCTGTGCGTAGCGCCATCAATGTTCCGCCCGACCTCGTGATGGGTCTGCTCGGCTCGGCCGACGGCAACCTCCGAGCCCTCGAGTCCCAGCTGGCCGCCGAGATCCATGTGCGCGGTAACACGCTCACCCTGTCCGGCGAACCAGCCGACGTCGCACTCGGCGAGCGCGTCGTCTCCGAGTTGATCGCCATCGTCTCCGGTGGTCAGGCGCTCAGCCCCGACGCCATCCGGCACAGCGTCGCGATGCTGACCGGCGCGGGCAACGAGTCGCCGGCCGAGGTGCTGACCTTGGACATCCTGTCGCGGCGCGGCAAGACGATCCGGCCCAAGACGCTCAACCAGAAGCGCTACGTCGACGCCATCGACGCGAACACCATCGTGTTCGGCATCGGGCCTGCGGGCACCGGTAAGACCTATCTGGCGATGGCCAAGGCCGTCAGCGCGCTGCAGACCAAACAGGTCAGCCGGATCATCCTGACCCGGCCGGCGGTCGAGGCCGGCGAACGTCTCGGCTTCCTGCCCGGAACGCTCAGCGAGAAGATCGACCCCTATCTGCGTCCGCTCTACGACGCGCTGCACGACATGATGGACCCGGAGCTGATCCCCAAACTGATGGGTGCGGGTGTCATCGAGGTGGCGCCGCTGGCCTACATGCGGGGCAGGAGTCTGAACGACGCGTTCATCATCCTCGACGAGGCGCAGAACACCACCGGTGAGCAGATGAAGATGTTCCTGACCCGGCTCGGTTTCGGCTCGAAGATGGTGGTGACCGGTGACGTCACCCAGGTCGACCTGCCCGGGGGTGCGGCGTCGGGTCTGGAGACCGCCGCCCGGGTGCTCGGCAATGTCGACGACATCCACTTCGCCGAACTCACCAGCGCCGACGTGGTCCGTCACCGGTTGGTATCCGAGATCGTGGACGCCTACGCCCGGTTCGAGGACCCCGCACAGCTCAACCGGGCCCAGCGGCGAGCGTCCGCCGGCCGTCCGCGAAGGTGATTCCATGAGCATCGAGGTGTCGAACGAATCGGGCATCGACGTCTCCGAAGACGAATTGATCAGTGTCGCCCGGTTCGTCATCGGGAAGATGAAGGTGCATCCGGCCGCCGAGCTGTCCATGGTGCTGCTCGATTCGTCGTCGATGGCCGACCTGCACATGCGGTGGATGGATCTGCCCGGACCCACCGACGTGATGAGCTTCCCGATGGACGAGCTGGAACCGGGCGGACGCCCCGACGCGCCCGATCCGGGCCCGGCGATGCTCGGCGATATCGTGCTGTGCCCGGAGTTCGCCGCGAAACAGGCTGATACGGCCGGACATTCGCTCGGTCACGAGCTGGCGCTGCTCACCGTGCACGGCGTCCTGCATCTGCTCGGCTACGACCATGCCGAGCCGGACGAAGAGAAGGAGATGTTCGCCCTGCAGCGCGAACTGCTCGAGGAGTGGGTGGCCGAACAGGTCGAGGCCTACCACCAGGACCGTCAGACCGAACGGGACCGCCGGCTGCTGGACCGATCCCGGCATTTCGATCCCTGGGATGACGGCGACACGCGGTGAACGGACTCCCGCAACTCATCGGCGCCCTCGTCCTGATCGCCTTCGGCGGACTGTTCGCCGCGATGGACGCCGCGCTGAGCACCGTGTCGATGGCCCGCGTCGAAGAACTGGTCCGCGAGGAACGGCCCGGCGCGGTCCGACTGTCCCGGGTGATGAACGAGCGTCCGCGGTTCATCAACCTCATCGTGCTGCTGCGCATCAGCTGCGAGGTGACCGCGACGGTTTTGCTGGCCGCCTACCTCGACGGGCACCTCGGCGTCAGCTGGGGGCTGGCCGCCGCGGCAGCGATCATGGCGGTCGTCAGCTTCGTGGCGGTCGGAGTCGGACCGCGAACCCTGGGCCGCCAGAACGCCTACCCGATCGCCCTCTACACCGCGCTTCCGCTGCAGGCGATCTCGGTGCTGCTGTTGCCGATCAGCCGGTTACTCGTGCTGATCGGTAACGCGCTGACCCCCGGCCGCGGTTTCCGGCACGGTCCGTTCGCCTCCGAGATCGAACTGCGCGAGGTGGTGGACCTGGCCCAGCAGCGCGGTGTCGTCGCCGACGACGAACGCCGGATGATCCAGTCGGTGTTCGAACTCGGCGACACCCCGGCCCGTGAGGTGATGGTGCCGCGCACCGAGATGGTGTGGATCGAATCCGATAAAACAGCAGGTCAAGCGACATCATTGGCGGTGCGCAGCGGACACTCTCGCATCCCGGTGATCGGGGAGAACGTCGACGACGTGGTGGGTGTCGTCTATCTGAAAGATCTTGTCCAGCAGACCTACTACTCGGTCAACGGCGGCCGTGACACCAGCGTCGAGCAGGTGATGCGGCCTGCGGTGTTCGTGCCGGACTCCAAACCGCTCGACGAGCTGCTGCGGGAGATGCAGCGCGACCGCTACCACATGGCGCTGCTGGTCGACGAATACGGCGCGATCGCCGGGCTGGTCACCATCGAGGACGTGCTCGAGGAGATCGTCGGGGAGATCGCCGATGAATACGACACCGACGAGGTGGCGCCGGTGGAGGAACTCGGCGACGGCCAGTACCGGGTGTCGGCGCGGTTGCCGATCGAGGACCTCAGCGAGCTCTACGACATTCCGGTCAACGAGGATCTCGACGTCGACACCGTCGGCGGACTGGTCGCCCTGGAGCTGGGCCGGGTGCCGTTGCCGGGGGCCGAGGTCACGTGGGACCGCCTGCGGCTGAAGGCCGAGGGCGGCCCCGACCACCGGGGCCGGGTACGGATCGGCACGGTGCTGATCAGCCCGGCCGAAGACGAGGACGACGACAGCGAAGCGGAGGAACGGGGTGCCTGAACTCGACGCCGAGGACGCGAAGCTGGTGACGTTGGCGCGCGGGGCGATGGGACGCGTGGAGGCCGCCAGCGGGGCGGCCGTGCGTGATCTCGACGGCCGCACCTACGCCGGTGCGCCGGTGGGCCTGACCGCGTTGGGCCTGACCGCGCTGCAGGCCGCGGTGGCCGCCGCGGTGTCCAGCGGGGCGACCGGACTGGAAGCGGCCGTCCTGGTGGGTGGGTCGTCCGACGACCCCGGCGTCGCCGCCGTGCATGAGCTCTCGGCCGGCGCCGCGGTGATCGTCACCGACCGGTCGGGCACCGTCCAGTGAGCGAATTCCGCTCCGGATTCGTCTGTTTCGTCGGCCGCCCCAACACCGGCAAATCCACGCTGACCAACGCGCTGGTCGGTTCGAAGGTGGCGATCACGTCGAACCGGCCGCAGACCACACGGCACACCATCCGCGGCATCGTGCACCGCGAGGACTTCCAGATCATCCTCGTCGACACCCCGGGTCTGCACCGCCCGCGCACCCTGCTGGGGCAACGCCTCAACGACCTGGTCAAGGACACCTACTCCGAGGTCGACGTCATCTGTCTGTGCATCCCGGCCGACGAGGCGATCGGGCCGGGGGACCGATGGATCCACGAGCAGATCCGGGCCGTCGCGCCGCGCACCACCCTGGTGGTGATCGTCACCAAGATCGACAAGGTCGCGAAGGATCGGGTCGCCGCGCAGCTGATGGCCGTCAGCGAGCTCGCCGGTCCGGACGTCGACATCGTGCCGGTATCGGCCACCAAGGGCGAACAACTCGACGTGCTCACCGATGTGCTGGCGCAGAAGCTGCCGCCGGGGCCCGCGTTCTACCCCGAGGGGGAGCTCACCGACGAGCCCGAAGAGGTGCTGATGGGTGAGCTCATCCGGGAGGCGGCCCTGGAGGGCGTGCGCGACGAACTGCCGCATTCGCTGGCGGTGGTCATCGAGGAGGTCAACCCCCGCGAGGGCCGAGACGATCTGATTGATGTGCACGCGATCCTCTACGTCGAGCGCGACAGCCAGAAGGGCATCGTGATCGGCAAGGGCGGGGCCCGGCTGCGGGAGGTGGGCACCGCCGCGCGGACCCAGATCGAGAAGCTGCTCGGCACCAAGGTCTATCTCGACCTGCGGGTCAAGATCGCCAAGAACTGGCAGCGCGATCCGAAACAGCTGGGCCGGCTGGGCTTCTGAGCCGCCTCTCAGGGGGCGAAGGAGCAGTGCGAGTTGCCGACCGGCTGTTCGGCAACGACCCTGCCGTCGAGCAGGATGCGACAGCCCTGCGATCCGGTCTTGCCGATCGCGATCACCTGGAGGAGTTCGACATCGGGACCTATCGTGATGGTCCGGGTGAACGGCACACCGGTGTTCTCGCCGACCTTCCCGCTGGGTGGATCCATCTCGATGGCGTATACGGTGCCGGCTCCGGTCACCTCAAACGTGACGGTCCGCGAGGCGGCCTGCTGTGGCGCTGGCGTGGGCTGCAATTCATCTACGCCAGGCCCTGACTTATTGGCGCCCGGATTCGCGTTGGCCGCCAGGTTCTGCGCGCGGATGTCGGGCGTGACGCAAATGGTGTCGCCGGCGAACGCCTCACGCCACACGAAGCCCGGTAGGCAGGTTTCCGGACCGTAGTCCCCGCCACCGGGTGCCTTGTTGGCGGCGGGATCAGCATTTTCCTGTGCCGTGCGCCGGGCGAAGTCGCGGCTGACGCACATGTCGTCCCCGGGCCGCGCGTCGCGGGGCAGGGACCCGGGGTCGCACGAGCCGGGCGGCGGTGGGTCAGCCGTGGCGAGCGAAACCGAGGCGGTGGCGATGAGGGCAACGAGCCCCAACGTCGGGGCGACGACCCTTATGGCGGTGATACTCACTATTACTACCTTTGGCGAAGGCGCGAGGAGCCCCGACCCGAGCGTGCAGATCGAGGCTAAACCAGGATCGTTTGGCGAGGAATAGGGATTCTCCCTGTGTTCTGACGCACGCGGCGTCCCGCATTGATCGCCAAGAACTGGCAGCGCGACCCGAAACAGTCGGGCCGCTTGGGTTTCTATGCTCGCCGGAGCGCGCGAGGGTCGTCGAGTGTGTACTCACCGCGAGAAACCGGCGCGAATATCGCAATGGTTTCACACTCGCGAAGGGCGCCGCCACGTCCTCAGGCCGTCTCGCGCAGTTGGACCTCGGCTGAGCTGGACGGTGCGGTCTGGTCCTGGCCCGCAGTCCCCGGTGGGATCTGTGCGGTCTCCCACCACACTTCGGGCTGCCGCGCCGCCCAGCCGTTGATCGCCTCGAGTTCGGCGGCCAGGGAGACCAGCAGCGGTTCGCTGTTCGCCGGTCCCATCAGCTGCACCCCAATCGGCAGCCCGTCGGAGGTGAACCCGGCGGGCACGTTGATCGAGGGCCAGCCCAGCAGATTCCACGGCCAGGTCACCGGGCAGGCCTTGATCATCGCGCGGTCGGTCGACAGGCCGCCGCGCTCGTCGAAATCGTGCACCAGGGGAGCGGGTAGCGCGGTGGTCGGGGCCAGCACGACGTCGCAGATGTTGAACAGCCAGCCGATCCGGGTCTGTGCGGCCGCTTCCCGCGCCCGCGCCTTGCGCAGGACATCCTGCGACAGCAGCCAGCCCATCCGCATGTTGGCCTTGGTCCGCGGGTCCAGTTCGACGTCGTAGCCGAGCCGCTCACCCCAATCCCGAAGCCCGGACGTGCTGCGGGACAGGAAGTTCCACGACATTCCCAGGCTGTAGTCCGGATCGGCGGGCCGCACGCGGTGGCCGAGCAGCTCCAACTGCCCGGCGACGTCGTGCAGCGCCGCGGCGATCTGCGGGTGCAGCCTGGCGCGGAAGCCGGTGAACGGGAACTTGGTCGACAGCGCGACCCGCAGCGACCCGGGGGCGTGCGCGGCGAAATCGGAGACCCGCACCGGCGGAGGCCGGTGCAGATCGCCCGGGGCGTTGCCGGACGCGGCGTCGAGCACCAGCGCCGCGTCGGCGACCGTGCGGGCCAGCACACCGTTGACCGTGATCCCGTTGAAGGCTTCGGGCAGCGGCCACGTCGACAGCCGCCCCCGCTGCGGCTTGATGCCCACCAGATGGGTCCACGCCGCCGGGATGCGTACGCTGCCGGCGCCGTCGGAGCCGATCGCCGCGGTCACCAGTCCGGCGGCCACCGCCGCGGCGCTGCCGCCCGACGAACCGCCCGGGGTGTGCTCGCGCGACCACGGATTGCGGGTGTGCCCGAACGCCGGGCCGCTGGTGAACGGCCACTGGCCGAGCTCACAGGTGTTGGTCTTGCCGACGATCACCGCACCCGCGGCCCGCAGGCGGCGCACCACCTCGGCGTCCGCGGTGGCCGGCCGGACGGTTCCCTCGGTGCCGAAGCGGGTCGGCACGCCGGCCACGTCGATGTCGTCCTTGACCGCGATCGGGATGCCGAGCAGCGGCAGGTCCCGGCCCGCGGCCCGCAACCGGTCGGCCCTGGCGGCGTCGGCGAGTGCCTGTTCGGTCAGGACGACCCGGAAGGCATTGAGAGTGGCTTGGCTCGCGGCGATCGCGTGCAGCGACCGGCGGGTCAGATCCTCGGCCGTCACCGCCCCGCTGGCGAGCTGATAGAGCTGGTCGGTCAGGGTCGGGAACGACATGCGGCGGGATCGGGGTGAAGACGAGTCGGCCATTGATCCCAACCTTATCGGCGCTGCGCGCCGGAGTCTGGGCGACGGGGTGGAACACTGGACGAATGCGGCTGTACCGGGACCGCGCCGTCGTGCTGCGCCAACACAAGCTGGGGGAAGCCGACCGGATCGTCACCCTGCTGACCCGCGACCACGGGCTGGTCCGCGCGGTCGCCAAAGGCGTGCGCCGCACCAGGAGCAAGTTCGGTGCTCGGCTGGAGCCGTTCGCCCACATCGACGTCCAGCTCCATCCCGGCCGCAATCTCGACATCGTCACCCAGGTTCAGGCCATCGATGCGTTCGCCTCCGACATCGTCAGCGATTACGGCCGCTACACCTGTGCGTGCGCGGTTCTGGAGACAGCCGAGCGGCTGGCCGGGGAGGAACGCGCGCCGATGCCCGCCCTGCACCGGCTCACCGTCGGGGCGTTGCGCGCCGTCGCCGACGCCAGCCGGCCCCGGGAACTGGTGCTCGACGCATATCTTCTGCGCGCCATGGGGATCGCGGGCTGGGCGCCGGCGCTGACCGAATGCGCCCGCTGCGCCACCCCCGGCCCGCACCGGGCGTTCCACGTCGCCGCGGGCGGCAGTGTGTGCGTGCACTGCCGGCCCTCCGGGTCGGTCACCCCACCCCAGGCTGTGCTGGATCTGATGTCGGCGCTGCACGACGGTGACTGGGCCGCCGCCGAGGCGTCGACGACGTCGCACCGCAGCCAGGCCAGCGGGCTGGTGGCCGCTCATCTGCAGTGGTATCTGGAACGTCAGTTACGGACGTTGCCGCTGGTGGAGCGGGTCCAGCGGGTTGATCATGTGGTCGCCGACCACCGCATCACCGTGTTGCGGCAGGATGTGCACCGTGGTGACGAACCGGGTGGGCAGCTCGCGGCGGGCAGCTGAGCGCAAGAAGGAGCAGTTTCCCCAGCTCGACGCGCCCGCCGAGGACTATCCCGAGTTTCCGGACAAGTCGACGTGGCCGGTCGTCTTCCCGGAATTGCCGCCCAACACCAACGGCCGGTTCTGCCGTCCGCCGCAGCACGCGTCCAAAGCCGCAGCCCCGAAGATCCCGGCCGACCAGGTGCCCCAGCATGTCGCGGTGGTGATGGACGGCAACGGCCGGTGGGCCACCCAGCGCGGTCTGGGGCGCACCGAGGGCCACAAGATGGGCGAGGCGGTGCTCATCGACATCACCTGCGGTGCGATCGAAATCGGGATCAAACATCTGACGGTGTACGCGTTCTCCACCGAGAACTGGAAGCGCAGCACCGAGGAGGTCCGCTTCCTGATGGGGTTCAACCGCGAGGTGGTGCGCCGCCGCCGGGAGAACCTCAACGACATGGGCGTGCGGATGCGCTGGGTCGGTTCGCGGCCGCGGATGTGGCGCAGTGTCATCAAGGAATTCGACATCGCCGAGCAGATGACCGTCGACAACGACGTCATCACGATCAACTACTGCGTGAACTACGGCGGCCGCACCGAGATCGTCGAGGCCGCCCGTCAGCTGGCCGAGGAGGCCGTGGACGGGAAGATCAACCCGAGCCGGATCACCGAGGCGACGTTCGCCAAGCATCTGCACCGCGCCGACATTCCGGATGTCGACCTGTTCATCCGGACCTCGGGGGAGCAGCGGGCGAGCAACTTCCTGCTGTGGCAGTCGGCGTATGCCGAATACGTCTTCCAGGACAAGCTCTGGCCCGATTACGATCGCCGCGATCTGTGGGCCGCCTGCGAGGAGTACGTTCACCGCAACCGCCGCTTCGGTAGGGCCTGACCGGTGGACTTCTCCCAACGACTGGCCGCGGTGCTGACCGACATCGTCGACCTGACCCGCGAAGAGGACGGTGCGCTGACGGTCCGCCATGACGGCACCATCGCCTCGTTGCGGGTGGTGACCATCGCCGAGGATCTCGAGCTGGTCTCGCTCACCCAGATCCTGGCCTGGGACCGCCCGCTGGACAACCGGCTACGCAGTGCGGTGCTCACCCAGGCGCACATCACCCTGTTGGGCACCGTGTCGTTGGCGGCGAAGAAGAAGACCGCAGATGTGTTGCTGCGCTACAACTTTCCGGGAACCGGTCTGGGCGACGACGCGCTGCGTACGCTGGTGCTGCTGGTGCTGGCCGGCGGCGCCGAGGTGCGCCGCGCGCTAGTCGGCTGAGGCGGTCTTGGGGATCTGTGCGCAGTCGCCGCACACCCCGAAGATCTCGATGGTGTGGCTGACGTCGGAGAAGCCGTGCTCGCGGGCCACGCTGGCGGCCCACTCCTCGACGTCGCCGCCCTTGATCTCGACGGTCGAGCCGCAGGCCCGGCAGACCAGGTGGTGGTGGTGTTCGTCGGAGCAGCGACGGTAGACCGATTCACCGGTGTCGGTGCGCAGCACGTCGACCAGCCCGGCCTCGGCCATCGACTGCAGTGCGCGGTACACCGTCGTCAGGCCGATGCCTTCGCCGCGCTGGCGCAGCACATCGTGCAATTCCTGGGCGGAGCGGAAGTCGTCGAGTTCGTCGAGGAGTTCGGTGATCGCGGCGCGCTGGCGGGTGGCGCGGACCGGTGCGGGGCTCACTGGTGTCCCTCCGCGGCGTGCGCGACGGCGTCGTTGACGATGTGCGCGAGGTGGGCGTCGACGAGGCGGTAGAGCACCTCCCGGCCGGACCGTTCGCTGGCCACGACGCCCGCCTGCTTGAGGATGCGCAGGTGTTGGCTGACCAGCGGTTGCGGCACGCCGAGCGCGTCGACGAGTTCATGCACGCAGCGCGCGGACTGCTGCAGCTGCAACACGATGGCGATCCGCAACGGGGCGGCCAGGGCGCGCAGGAGTTCGCCCGCGGTGTCGAGGACCTCGCGGCTGGGCAACGGCGGCGCAGGGCTCGAGGCATGAAAATGGCCATCGGCCGGCGGTATCGTGGAAACGGTTTTCATTAGGAACCCAGAATACATGCGACCATGCGCATGTCAACGGGCTGGCGCCAACACGGGGCGGCGGGCGCGCGGCCGGTCGCTACTCTTGTCCACCGTGGCTTCATCTTCCTCGATCATCGACACCGTGGCGAACCTGGCGAAACGCCGTGGCCTCGTCTTCCAGTCCGGCGAGATCTACGGCGGCACCAAGTCCGCCTGGGACTACGGTCCGCTGGGCGTCGAGCTGAAGGAGAACATCAAACGGCAGTGGTGGCGGTCGGTCGTCACCGGCCGCGACGACGTCGTGGGCCTGGACAGCGCGATCATCCTGCCCCGTGAGGTCTGGGTGGCCTCCGGCCACGTCGAGGTGTTCAACGATCCGCTCGTTGAGTGCCTGAATTGCCACAAGCGGCACCGGCAGGACCACATGCAGGAAGCCTTCGCCGAGAAGAAGGGGCTCGACGACCCCGATTCGGTCGCGATGTCGGAGATCTCGTGCCCCGACTGCGGCACCAAGGGCCAGTGGACCGAGCCACGCGACTTTAACATGATGCTCAAGACCTACCTCGGTCCGATCGAGACCGAGGAGGGTCTGCACTATCTGCGGCCCGAGACCGCACAGGGCATCTTCGTCAATTTCGCCAACGTCGTCACCACGGCGCGACGTAAGCCCCCGTTCGGCATCGGCCAGATCGGCAAGAGCTTCCGCAACGAGATCACCCCGGGCAACTTCATCTTCCGCACCCGCGAGTTCGAGCAGATGGAGATGGAGTTCTTCGTCGAGCCGTCGACCGCGGCCGAATGGCACCAGTACTGGATCGACACCCGCCTGCAGTGGTACGTCGACCTCGGGATCGATCGCGACAACCTCCGGCTCTACGAGCACCCCAAGGAGAAGCTGTCGCACTACTCGGACCGCACGGTCGACATCGAGTACCGGTTCAAGTTCCAGGGCAGCGAATGGGGTGAGCTCGAAGGCGTCGCCAATCGCACGAACTTCGACCTGTCGACGCATTCGAAGCATTCGGGCACCGACCTGTCCTTCTACGACCAGGCCACCGACACCCGCTATGTGCCCTACGTGATCGAACCGGCGGCCGGGTTGACGCGGTCACTGATGGCATTCCTGGTCGACGCCTACACCGAGGACGAGGCGCCCAACGCCAAGGGCGGCGTCGACAAGCGCACCGTGCTGCGGCTCGATCCGCGACTGGCGCCGGTCAAGGCGGCGGTGCTGCCGCTGTCCCGGCACGCCGACCTGTCGCCCAAGGCGCGGGATCTGTCCGCCGAACTGCGCAAGTCGTGGAACGTCGAATTCGACGACGCCGGCGCGATCGGCCGGCGCTACCGCCGTCAGGACGAGATCGGCACGCCGTTCTGCATCACGGTCGACTTCGACTCGCTGGAGGACCAGGCGGTCACGATCCGCGAGCGCGACGCCATGACCCAGGACCGGGTGGCACTCGACGCGGTCAGCGACTACCTGGCGGTGCGGCTCAAGGGCGCCTGATGGGAGCGGCTAGAAGCGGCCGCCACCGCCGCTGAAGCCGCCCCCTCCGCCGCCGCCGAATCCGCCACCACCGAAGCCGCCGCCGAATCCGCCGCCGCCGAAACCCCCGCGCATCGCACCGCCCAGCATGTTGCCGATGAGGATGCCGCCGATCACCGCGCCCATTTGACCGCCCCCGCCACCACCGTAGGGTCCGTTGAACTGGCGTTGGGCGGCAACGACATCGGCGTTGGCCATCGACTGCGCCTGGCCGGCCAGCATGGCGGCGCCGTTGGCGTGGGCGATCGCCGCGGCGAGGTCGTCGGCGCGTTTGTCCTGCGCGGCCTGCAATTGGCGGACCGCCTCGGCCAGCCGGGTGCGGGCCTCCGGGCCGACGATGCCGCGGCGGGTGTCGATGTAGTCCGAGACCGCCCGCACCTGTGACTGCGCGGAGAACAGCGCCTGGTCGTACTGACGGGTGAGTCGCTCGGTGGTCTGGCGCTCCTGCGCCACGTCGGCGAGCATGCGGTCCAGCTCGGCGTCGGCCTTGGTCAGGCGGGTGAAGCTGCCCAGCGGATCGGCACTGCCCGCGCTCTGCGCGTGCGCCACCGCCTCGACGGCGGCATCGCGAGCCGCGCTGAGCTCGGTGGCGACCGCGAGTCTGCCCTGGGCCAACTGCGACCCGGCCTGGTCGATGCCGTTCTGTGCGTCGGCGATTGCCGCGGGGAGACCCGCCACTGCCCGGCTGATATCGGTGGCGGCGCTGTCGACCGCGTCGAGCAGGGTGCGCGCCTGACCGAGGGCGGCTTCGGCGGCGTGGATGGCGTCGACCAGCCCGGTCTGTCGGTCGGCGGGCCGCGCCACCAGACCCCGTGCGGTGCTGATGTTGTGGTCGGCGAATTCGAGCCGCTGCCGGGCCTCGTCGATGTTGTCGGACACCGAAACCAGTGCGGCCTCGGCGAATTGGGTCCGCAGCTGGGTCAGCGTCTGCTCGGCCGGCGTCAACCGCGCCGTCAGGTCCACCATCTGCCGGGTCATCGTGTCCAGCCGGTCCGGTGCGTTGATGACCAGATCCCGCAGTTGGGCGAACGCATCGCGCTGCGCCTCGAGCTCCCGGTCGGCCTTGGCCGCCGCCACGATCACCCGGGTCAGCAGATCGCGGCGCTGCTGCGGGGTCTCGGGGACGGCGTCGTCGAGGATGTGACGCACGTTGAGGGCCTGGGCCAGCGTGTTCTTGGCGTTGGTCACCGCCTGGGTGAACGCCGCGGTGTCACGATCACCGAATTCCTCGACGGCGAGTGTCAATTCGCTCTCGCTGGTGCGGACCTCGTTGTCGACCTCGACCACCATCCGGCGCGACAGCTCGTCGAGTGCCTCCAGCGGCACCGCCGAAAGCGCTTCGGGATCCGACGGATCCACGCGTTGCGCGGCGGCGAACTCGGCCTCCCGGCGCTTGTGCCGCCTGCGCCGCTGCCACAGCACCAACCCGAGCAGGCCGAGCGCGATGACGCCCAGTACCGCGAGCATCCCGGTCCAGCTGACCCCGGCGCCGGAGGACGTCTTGTTCAGACCGTCCGCGGCGGCCACTGCGGCGCCGGCCCAGTCGCCCCGGCGCAGCAGCGGTTCGACGTCGTTGCGGCGCACCTCGTCGATGTCGGCGCCGCCCAGCGCGTCGGGGCGAGCCAGGAAGGCGTAGGCCCGGTCGACCGTCGCCACCGCGAGGATCGCGTCCTGTTCCCCGAGACCGCTGCGCTGATAGGTGGCCTGCGCCCAGCTCTGGGGGTCCTGGCCGGAGAAGTCGTCGACGAAGACCACCCACAGCCGGATGCGGCGGTCGTTGTAGAGGCGGTCCACGGCGGCCTGCACCTGGCTCTGGCCGGACGGGCTCAGCGCGCCGGCGTGGTCGGTGATGTAGGTCGGCAACCGGAGCGGAGGTTCGGCGGCGGCACCGGGAGCCACCAGGGTGACAGCGGTGAGGATCGCGGCGAGCAGGCCGAAGAGCCGGGCGAATCGCATGGTCGCCAATGTAGTGCGAGGCGTCGGCCGGGCCGGAAGTTTCCCCCGGGCGGGCTGGCAGACTATGCCTCGGTGAGCCCACGACAACAGGACAGCTACGACGACTTCGACACCGCGCGGCTGGTGGCCGAAGCGCCCAAGGCTGCCTCGCTGCCGGGCACCGACACCGAACACCGCACCGACTTCGCCAGGGATCGTGCGCGGGTGCTGCACTGTGCGGCGTTGCGCCGCCTTGCCGACAAGACCCAGGTGGTCGGTCCGCGCGAAGGGGAGACCCCGCGTACCCGGCTGACGCATTCCCTGGAAGTCGCCCAGATCGGCCGCGGGATGGCCGTCGGGCTGGGCTGCGACTCCGATCTGGTGGATCTCGCGGGGTTGGCCCACGACATCGGGCATCCGCCCTACGGCCACAACGGCGAACGTGCACTCGACGAAATCGCGCGGTCCTTCGGCGGTTTCGAGGGCAATGCGCAGAACTTCCGGATCCTGACCCGACTCGAACCCAAGGTGCTCGACGCCGAGGGGCACTCGGCCGGTCTGAACCTGACCAGGGCGGCGCTCGACGCGGTGACGAAGTATCCGTGGCAACGGTTCGGCGACCGCCGCAAATTCGGCTTCTACGACGACGATCTGCCCGCGGCGCAGTGGGTGCGCGACGGCGCCCCTGCCGAGCGGCCCTGCCTGGAGGCCCAGGTGATGGATTGGGCCGACGACGTCGCCTACTCGGTGCACGACGTCGAGGACGGGGTGGTGTCCGGCCGGATCGATCTGCGGGTGCTGGCCGACGCCGACGCGGCCGCCGCACTGGCCCATCTGGGGGCGCGGTCGTTCCCGGCGTTGACCCCCGATGATCTGTTGGCCGCGGCGCAGCGGCTCTCGGAGGTCCCGGTGGTGGTGGCGGTGGGGAAGTACGACGGCACCCTGGCCGCTTCCGTCGCGCTCAAACGATTGACCAGCGAACTCGTCGGCCGATTCGCCAACGCCGCGATCGCCCACACGCGGGAGATCGCCGGTACGGCGCCGCTGCGGCGCTTCGACGCCGATCTGGTGGTGCCGGTTCTGGTGCGCGCCGAAGTGGCCCTGCTCAAGACGCTGGCCCTGCACTTCATCATGTCCGACCACGGACACCTCGGTATCCAGACCGACCAGCGCACCCGCATCCACGAGGTGGCGCTGGCGCTGTGGGCCCAGGCGCCGGGCAGCCTCGATCCCCAGTTCGCGGCGGCCTTCACCGCTGCCGGCGACGACGGAGCCCGGCTGCGCGCGGTGGTCGATCAGATCGCGTCCTACACCGAGGGTCGGCTGGAGCGTGTGCACGAAGCGCGCTCGCCCCGCCCTCTGTGACCGGCCTCTAGACTGACTCGGTGGCCGGAGGCGAAGCGACACGGGGGCGGGGCAGGATCCCCGACCGTGACATCGCCGCCATCCGGGAGAAGGTGAGCATCGAGGACGTCGTCGGTGACTACGTTCAGCTGCGCCGCGCCGGCGCGGATTCGCTCAAGGGGTTGTGCCCCTTCCACGACGAGAAGTCCCCGTCGTTTCACGTACGGCCCAACCACGGCCACTTCCACTGCTTCGGGTGCGGTGAGGGCGGTGACGTCTACGCCTTTCTGCAGAAGATCGAGCACGTCAGCTTCGTCGAAGCCGTCGAGCTGCTGGCCGACCGCGTCGGCTACACGGTCACCTACACCGGCACCACCAGCACCGCGGTGCAGCGCGACCGCGGCAGCCGCAGCCGCCTGCTCGCCGCGAACGCCGCCGCGGCGGAGTTCTACGCCGCGGAGCTGACTTCCGAGGAGGCCGCACCCGCGCGGAAATACCTGATGGAGCGCAATTTCGACGCCCAGGCCGCGGCGCGCTTCGGGTGTGGGTTCGCACCGTCGGGCTGGGAGCGGTTGACCAAACACCTGCTGCGCAAGGGGTTCGAGTTCAAGGAGCTGGAGGCGGCGGGGCTGTCGCGCGAGGGTAAGCGCGGGCCGATGGATCGCTTCCACCGCCGGCTGCTGTGGCCGATCCGCGCCAGCGGCGGTGAAGTCATCGGCTTCGGAGCGCGCCGCATCTTCGACGACGACCCCATGGAGGCCAAGTACGTCAACACCCCCGAGACGGTGCTGTACAAGAAGTCGTCGGTGCTGTTCGGGCTGGATCTCGCCAAACGCGACATCGCCAAATCGCACCGGGCCGTCGTCGTCGAGGGCTACACCGACGTGATGGCGATGCACCTGGCCGGGGAGATGACGGCGGTGGCCTCCTGCGGCACCGCATTCGGCGACGGGCACCTCGCGCTGCTACGCCGACTGATGATGGACGACAACTGGTACCGCGGTGAGTTGATCTTCGTCTTCGACGGCGATGCCGCCGGTCAGGCCGCCGCGCTCAAGGCGTTCGACGGTGATCAGCAGGTGGCCGGGAAATCCTTCGTCGCCATCGCCGCCGAGGGTATGGATCCCTGCGACCTGCGACTGAAATCGGGGGACAACGCGCTGCGCGATCTGGTGGCGCGCCGGATCCCGATGTTCGAATTCGCGATCCGCAGCCAGATCCCGGCCGGCGACGTCCTGGACAACGATCCGTCGGCGCAGGTCGATGCGCTGCGCCGGTGCGTGCCGTTGGCCGCCCGCATCCGCGACTATGCGCTGCGCGACGAGTACGCCCGCCGGCTCGCCGGGTGGACCGGGTGGCCCGATGAGGCGCAGGTGCTCACCCGGGTGCGCGAGGAGGCGCAGAAGCGCGGTATGCCCGAGCGGGAGAAGGGGCGGCGGCGTCCCGCGCCGGCGGCGGGCCAGGAGCGGGCCGCGCACGAGCCGGTCGCCCGGCCCAATCCGACCGATCCCACGCTGTGGCCGCAGCGCGAAGCGCTCAAAGCGGCGCTGCAGTACCCGGTGATCGCCGGCCCGGTGTTCGACGCGCTGACCGTGGACAGCTTCACCCATCCCGGCTACCGGGCCGTGCGGACCGCGCTCGGTGCCGCGGGCGGCACCGCCGCGGGGATGTCGGGGGCGCAGTGGATCGAGGCGGTACGCGACCAGACCGGATCGCCCGCGGCCGCCGGCCTGATCAACGAACTGGTCGCCGAGGCGTTTCGCGTCGAGGACGAGGAGAAGCTGCCACGCTACATCGCCGGTGTGCTGGCCCGGCTGCAGGAGGTATGGGTCGGACGCCAGATCGCCGAGGTCAAATCGAAGCTGCAGCGGATGTCTCCGGTGGAGCAGGGCGACGAGTACCACGCGTTGTTCGGCGACCTGGTCGCCATGGAGGCCTACCGCCGCAGCCTGCTCGAACAGGCGGCCGGGGACGACCTCTCTGCGTGAGCCGGTGTAACGCGATATGGTGAGCGCGCTATAACACCGTCGGGGGAACGGCAAAGCGGAAGGCATCTTCACTGTGGCAACCATGACTCGCTTCCAGCGCTTCGTCACCGTCGGCGCCTTCGCGGCCGCCGCCGTCGCTGCGCCCATCGCTGCCGCGGCTTTCACCGCTCCCGAGGCGGGCGTTCACGCCGCTCCGGCGTGCCTGGCCTGGTACGGCAACAAGGAGGACGGCATCTGCCTCGGCCGCTCCAACGGCAACGGTGCCAGCATCGGCACCCCGTCGGTCGCGTTCGGCAGTGGCGGGGTCGGCGTGGCCACCGGCCCGCTGGCGCCCGGTCAGACCATCAAGCAGGGCGTCGGGGGGATGCGGTAGCCCCGCATCGTTGCGCTCAGTTGTTCTCGGTGCGCTCCTCGGGGCGCAGCACCGCGGTCTTCTCGTCGATCGGCGTCAACGTCACCAGATTCGGGTCGGGTGAGACACGTTCGGCGATCTTGCGGCGGGACGAATCGATGACGGCCTTGGCCGCGGGACTTGCCGTCACGGCCCGATAGGTCCCCGCGATCTGCTCGTAGCGGCGCCGGCCCGCCTTGGTGCCCAACACATAGCCGACGGCCAATACGGCGACATACCCGAACAACAGAACCCTCCAACGAGACGGTGTGTGCCTCCATCCTGCCTCACGCGGGGCAGTGCGCGCCGGGTCGGGGAGCCCGCCGGGAGCGAGTTGGTAAGCCCCCCGGTGCATGCGCTAGAGTCACTCCTCGGTCCGCATCGAGGTGGGGCCGGGACGGTCCCCTGTAGCTCAATTGGCAGAGCATTCGACTGTTAATCGAAGGGTTGCTGGTTCGAGTCCAGCCGGGGGAGCAGAAGGAGAAGGCGGGCCCATCGTCGGTGGCGATGGGCCCGCCTTCTGCTTTCCCGATCAGGTAAGGGCCGACCGGGGGAGCGTCCTTCTCGATCAGGTAAGGGCTGATCGATCGAGCGTCACAAGAAGAGATTGGCCCCCGGCTCTCCAAGGATTCTTGGGGGATTCTTGGAGGGCCGGTCAAGGCGCCGACCCCCGCCGTCATTTCCACTGGTTCTGGACCCGCGGAAACGACAAGAACAGCTCGTTGCTCACGATGCCATCCACCGGGACATCCGGTCCCCCCTCGATCAGTCCAGCGGGCGGGACGGTGCGCTCCCAGGTCGGGCGGCGCTGAATCCTGACCAATTCGTGGTCAGCGGCGTCGACTTCGGTCCGGATTTGTCTCGGTGAGAGCCAACTGAGGAATTCGTCGTCGGCGAATCGCGGCAGGTTGGCAAAGGGCAGGAACGTTCCTCCTTGGGTGCGGAACGCCGGAAGGCGCGGGGTGTCTGGGCCGTCGTCGGTGATGCTATTGCGTGCCACCCCCGTCCTACCCGTGTTCGTGCCGTTCTCACCCGGGGAGACACCGGACGGACCCGGGGACATCGAGGGGCGCTCCACACCGTCGGCCGAGGCGACCGCGGTGTGGCCGAGCAGCATCGATCCGAGCAGCGCCGCGCTGACACCCGCCGCCACCACAACGGACCGCCGCCGGTGCCAAGTGGACGGCTCAGCGCGCCGGAAAAAACTCTTGTTGGCCCACATGTTCATTGACCTTTCTCGCTGCGGCGGGCGGCCTGCCAGGGCGATCACGCCGTCAAAACGTTCGACTTACGCGTCAATAGTGCATCGCGCCGACTATCCCGTCTTGGGAAACGGGGATCGTTGCTGTGCTGGTCCGGCCCGTAACCTGGGGCGCATGCGGGTCTTCTGGACGGTGCACGCGGTGTCGATGCTCGGCCTGATAGCAGCGGGATGTGGCTGGAGCCCACCCGGTGCCCCGCCCCCGAAGGCGGACACCTGTGTGCCCGGCGACGGGCCGAGGCCCGCCACCGTGCAACGGGAGATCGCCGCGGCGCCGCAGGCGGGCGCGCCGTGGACCGAGGTCGCCCGCGGCCACAGTCTGGATTGCCGGCTGTACTGGGTACAGATCTCCTCCGACCCCCAGCGGCCGGACAGCACGCAGCAGGTGCTGTTCTTCGACCGGGACACACCCCTGGGCCCGGCGACCGCGCAGCCGCGTCCCTACGTGTCGGTGCTGACCGGCGGTACGGACTCGGTGACGGTGCAGTACCAGTGGCGTCAGGGCGACGAGGCGCCGTGCTGCCCGACGGGTATCGGCACCGTGCGTTTCGGTGTCGGGCAGAACGGCGGCCTCGAGGCCCTGGATCCGATCCCCGGCGGCTAAGCCGGTCCGGCCGTCATCAACTCCTTGGGATCCATCATCGCCGCGTAGCGCAGCTGTTCGGGGATGCCGAAGCCGTCGACGAGCAGCTCGGCGTACGGCCGTAGGTTGCGGCAGCGTTCGTTGATGCCACTGGTCACCCGCTTGGCCCGCTCGGTCGACAGGAACCGGTGCTCCACGAAGAAGGACTTGTCGTCCTCGATGACCGAGAGCGCATAGAGGTCGCAGACCAGGCCGAGGATGCGGCGGGCCTCCTCGTCCTCACAGGCGTCGATGCCGGCCACGAAGGCCTCCAGGACGATCCGGTCGATGTGCGCCCGCGCGGCGTGCAACACGTGGTCCTGCACCGAGTTGAACGCGTCGAACGCGCTCATCTCCTTGGACCGGCGCTGCAGCCGGCGGGCCACCGTGGAGATGAGGTACTCCTCGCGTTCCTCGAACATCTGCACCTGGGTACCGCGGTTGAAGAGGCTGCCCTCTTCTTCGTTGTCCTGACGGCTGTCCAGGATGGTCTGCATGATCGTCTCGGCCGCAGTGCGTTTGAGCACCCGCTCGCCGGCGAAGTTCGCCGCGAACCGCACCCACTCCACCGGGCTCATGCCCTTGACGTCGTCGGCGTAGGCGGTCAACAGCTCCTTGGCGACCAGCTGGGTGAGCACGTGGTTGTCACCTTCGAAGGTGGTGAACACGTCGATGTCACCCCGCAGCCCGATCAGCCGGTTCTCCGCGAGATAGCCGGCGCCGCCACAGGCTTCACGGGCCTCCTGGATCGCCCGGCTGGCGTGCCAGGTGTTGGCGGCCTTGAGGCCGGCGGCCCGGGCCTCGAGTTCGCGTTGCTCTTCGGCGTCGGGGTGCTCGGCGCTCTGCAGCTCATGGCATTTGGCCACCAGTTCGTTCTGCGCGAATTGCAACGCGTAGGACCGGGCGATCAGCGGCAGCAGCCTGCGCTGGTGCACGAGGTAGTCCATGATCAGCACCTCGTCGCCCTCGGGCGCGGAGAACTGCTTGCGCTGCAACGCATATCGGGTCGCGATGTCCAGGGCCACCCGGGCGGCGGCGGCGCCGGACCCGCCGACGGTGACCCGGCCGCGGATCAGGGTGCCGAGCATGGTGAAGAACCGGCGGTTCGGGTTGTCGATGGGGGAGCTGTAGGTGCCGTCCTCGGCGACGTCGCCGTAGCGGTTGAGCAGGTTGTCCCGCGGTACCCGCACGTTGTCGAACACGATGCGGCCGTTGTCGACACCGGGCAGACCGCCCTTGTAGTCACAGTCGGAGGTGGTGACGCCCGGCATGTCGTTGCCGTTCTCATCGCGGATCGGCACGAGCAGACAGTGCACGCCATGACCGACCGGCTCGCCGTCGACCTCGGTGATCAGCTGGGCGAACACCGCTGCCATCCGGGCGGTCTGGGCGGCGCCGCCGATGTAGTCCTTGCGTGCGGTCGGCGTCGGGGAGTTGATGACGAATTCACCGGTCGACGCGTCGTAGGTGGCGGTCGTCTCCAGCGACTGGACGTCGCTGCCGTGGCCGGTCTCGGTCATGGCGAAACAGCCGAGCAGGTCGCAGTCGATGATCTTCCGGACGTACTGCTCGTGATGGCGTTCGGTGCCCAGGTTCTCCACCGCGCCGCCGAACAGGCCCCACTGCACACCGGCTTTCACCATCAACGACAGATCGCTCATCGCCAGCATCTCGATCTGGGTGACCGCCGCCCCGACGTCGCCGTTGCCGCCGTGCTCTTTGGCGAAGCCGTCCTCGGCGGCACCCGCCGCGGCCATGATGCGCAGCTGCTCGTTGACCTTGGTCCGGGCGATGACGGTGTTCGGGGTGTAGTGCGGCTTGAATACCTCGTCGGACAATTTCTCCCGCATGGCGTTCTTCACATCGCGCCAGCGGCCGTCGAGAGAGTTGCGCAGATGATCCGCAGTGGTGGTCATACTCGACGGTAACCCGCTGAACGCTCCCGGAAACTGTGATGTGGCAAACCCAGGTCAACCTGACCGGGCAGCCCCCCGTGCGGCAGCGTTCAATATCCCCATGACCGAGTCGAACCGGCCGTCGGGCACGTCGCCGAGCGGCCGACCGCACAGCCTCGACCACCAGCACGCGGACGTGACCGGCGGTTGGCTGCGCGCCGCCACCTTCGGCGCGATGGACGGTCTGGTCAGCAACACGGCGCTGATCGCCGGCGTGGCGGCCGGAGCGTCAGCTCAGACCGTCGTCCTCAGCGGCGTGGCCGGCCTGCTGGCCGGGGCGTTCTCCATGGCTCTGGGCGAATACACGTCGGTGACGACCGCCAATGAACAGATCGACTCCGAGGTGCTCGTCGAACGGCGTTCGTTCCGGGCCCATCCCCAAGCCGAGAAGGCCGAACTCGCCGCCATGCTGATCGACATGGGGATGTCGGAGACGACCGCCGAAGCCGCGAGCGAGGAGATCCACCGCGACGAGAACCGGGCGCTGAACTTCCATCTGGTGCAGGAGCTCGGCGTGGACCCCGGGGAGAAGCCGTCCCCCTGGGTCGCGGCGATCTCGTCGTTCCTGATGTTCGCGATCGGTGCGGTGATCCCGCTGTTGCCCTACCTGCTCGGCTTCGAATCGCTGTGGGCGGGGCTGGCCTGCGGCGGGGTGGGTCTGCTCATCGTGGGAGGCACCGCGGCGCGTTTCACCCGCAAACCCGTGGTCATGGCCGCATCCCGCCAGCTCGCCCTCGGCGGGGTGGCGATTGCGGCCACCTATGCGGTCGGGTCGCTGATCGGCACCGTGACCGGATGACGCGCGCAGTCGCCGCAGCGCTGCTGACGGGTGCGCTGACAGTGAGCGGCTGCGCGCCGGCGCACGCCGAACCGCCGGACCTGCGCTATCTCGGCCAGCGGCAGGTGCCGAGGGCCGCGACGTTCGAGGGCACCGTCGTCGGCGGCCTGTCCGGCATCAGTTACGACCCGGGTCGCGACCTGTACTACATCGTCAGCGACGACCGCTCGGCGAAGAGCCCGGCCCGCTTCTACACCGCCCGGATCGCGACCTCGGGCAACGGCGTGGACGCCGTGCAGCTCCTCTCGACCCGGCCCTGGCTGGACGCCTCCGGGGCTGCCTTTCGGCCGCTGGACGCGGACTCCGATCCACCGGTGGTGCCGCCGGACGCCGAGGGCATCGCGTTCGACGCGGGGCGTCAGCGGCTGTACTGGTCCAGCGAGGGGGAGCGGCGCACCGACGATCCGGCCGCGCCGCTGCTGCTCGACCCGTGGGTGCGCATCGCCGACCTCGATGGCCGCTACCTGGGTGAGTTCACCCTGCCCGACGGGTTGCGGATGTCGGCCGACGAGCGCGGCCCCCGGCAGAACAGCGCCCTGGAGGGGCTGACGCTGACCCCGAGTGGCCGCTGGTTGTGGGCCGCGATGGAGGGCCCCCGTTACGAGGATGGTCCGCCCCCGGCCGAGGGCGGCGGGGCGCTCACCCGGGTGACCCGGTTGGATCCCGAAACACGTTCCGCCGCAGCGCAATATCTCTACCCACTCGATCCGGTGACGGCTGGGCCCGGCGGTGACAACGGGCTCTCCGATCTGGTGGCGCTCGACGACTCGTCGTTTCTGGTGGTGGAACGGGGCTACGGCACCCACGTGACGGTGCGGATCTACCGGGCCGACATCGCGGGCGCCGACGACGTGCTGGCCCGGCCGGCGGTGGCCGGACAATCCGCCCGGGCGATGAGCAAGACGCTGCTGGCCGACCTGACGACGACGCCGGGTCTGACGCCGTTGGACAACGTCGAGGGGATCACGCTGGGCCCGACGCTGCCGGATGGGCGGCGCACGGTGGTCATGGTCAGCGACGACAACTTCTCGGCGACCCAGATCACCCAGGTGCTGGCCTTCGCTCTCTGAGCGGGGCGGTGGTCAGTCGCCGACGGTCACCGCGCGGGCCTGATCCTCGAGTTCGGCGCGTTGACCCTGCTCGGCGTCGATGCCGCCCAGGTGGCCGCGGCTGAGGGTGAGTACCGCCGCGGCCAGCAGCACCGCCGCGGCGCCCACCCAGTAGGGCAGGTGCACGTTGATCTGCTCGCCGAGCACCCCCGCCAGCCAGGGCGCCACCGCCGCACCGGAGAAGCGCAGGAAGCTGTAGGCCGCCGAGGCGACGCCGCGCTCCACCGGCGCCGCCTTCATGACCGTCTCGGTGATCAGGGTGTTGTTGATGCCGATGAACAGCCCGGCCACCACCACACAGGTGGCGAGGACGGCCTTGCTGTCGGTCCACACCGCCATCACGACCAGGGTCGCGCTGAACACCAGAAGGTTCACGATCAGCGTGCGGACGGTGCCGAAGCGATGTTGCAGCCGAGGGGCGGCCACCACGGAGGTGAACGCCAGCGCCAGGCCCCAGCCGAAGAAGATCAGTCCGATCTCGTGGGCACCCAGATCCAGCGGGAACGGGGTGAAAGCCAACAGGGTGAAGAACCCGAAGTTGTAGAACAGCGCGGTGACCGCCACCCCGAGCAGACCGCGGTGGCGCAGCGCGCGGAACGGATCGGCCAGCGTGGTCGCGCGCGCGGCGCGCGGTGTGGCCGGCAGCAGGAAGACGGTGGCCACCAGCGCGACGGCCATCAGTGCCGACACCCCGAAGAAGGGCCCGCGCCAGGAGATTTCACCGAGAACCCCACCGACCAGTGGTCCGACGGCGATGCCCAGGCCCAGTGCCGCCTCGTAGAGGATGATCGCCTGGGCCACCGATCCGCGCGCCGAACTGACGATGGTCGCCAGCGCGGTGGCGATGAACAGGGCGTTGCCCAGCCCCCACAGGGCGCGCCAGCCCACGATCTCGGTGACCGTCTCGCTCATCCCGGCCAGGCCGGCGCCGACGATGATCACCGCCAGACCGAGCAGCAGGGTCCGTTTGGGTCCGATTCGACTGGAGACGACGCCGGTGATCAGCATGGCCACGCCCATCACGGCCATGTAGCTGGTGAACAGCAGAGAGACCTGCGATGGCGACGCGTCGAGGTTGTCGGCGATCGGCTTGAGGATCGGGTCGACCAGACCGATGCCCATGAACGCCACGACGGACGCGAAGGCCACGGCCCAGACGGCTTTGGGTTGACGCCACATGCGTGGTGACTCCTCTGGTGTGTCGGTGTTCAGTCGGTCTGGGCCAGCAGCCGCTCGATGACCCCGACGGCCGCGGCGAGCGTCTCGCGGTCCGTCGCCGACAGCCGCTCGAGGCGGGGGTCGATCACCGCGCCGCGGTCGATGCGCGCGTCGGCCAGCACCTGCCTGCCCTTCTTGGTGATGCGGATCAGCACCGCTCGTCCGTCTTGCGGGTCCACCGTGCGGGACACCAGGCCGGCGTCCTCGAGCCGGCGGACCTGGGTGGTCATCGTGGGCTGCGAACAGTGGTCCAGACAGGCCAGATCGGAGATCCGGGCCTCGCCGCGGTCCTCGATCGTCGACAACAACCGGGCCTGGGCCCACGGCAGCGGCAACTTGGTGCGTTGGGTTGCGAACCGGTTCAACCTGGCGACGACGGACAGCAGTTCGGCGCCCAGATGCTCACCTGTCATGACCGCCATGATACATAGGAATGCTATGCAGTGGCCGACGGGGCCCGACCGCGGGCACGGCCTCTGCACCTCAGGCTGGCAGAATCAGGTGATGACCGCTACCGGGACGGCGAGCCCACCTCGACGTGCCGGATCATTGCACCCGGGTGAGCTGGCGCAGGCCTCGGTGATGGCCGCACTGTGTGCCGCCACCGCCATCATCGCCGTCGTCGTCCCGTTCGCCGCCGCGCTATCGCTGCTCGGCACGGTCCCGATGGGCGTGCTGGCCTACCGCTACCGGTTGCGGGTACTGCTGGCCGCGACGGTCGCCGGCGCCACGATCGCGTTCCTCATCGCCGGTATGGGCGGCATGATGACCGTGATCAACTGCGCCTACATCGGCGGACTGACCGGCATCGTCAAACGGCGCGGACGGGGCACCGCGACGGTCCTGATCACCGCACTGGTCGCCGGAACCGTCTTCGGCGCGGCGTCCGTGCTGGCCCTGGCGGTCCTGGCGCGACTGCGCAATCTGATCTTCGATTCGATCACCGCCAACGTCAACGGCGTGGCGGCGGTCATCGCCCGTCTCCCGGACGGCGAGGGCGTCGCCGAACGGCTCAAACACGACTTCGCCACCGCGCTGCACTACTGGCCGCTGCTCATCGGCAGCTCGGGCGTCCTGAGCATCCTGTTCGTCACGCTGGTGGGCTGGTGGGCGCTGTCGCGGGTGCTCAGCCGCCTGCTCGGCATCCCCGACGTCCACAAGCTCGAGACACTGCCCGAGAGCGGACCGATCGCCCCGGTACCGACCCGGATGACCGATGTCCGGTTCCGGTACCCCGGCACCGGCCACGACGCGCTGGGCCCGGTGTCACTGTCGGTGGAGAGTTCCGAGCACGTCGCGATCACCGGCGCCAACGGATCGGGAAAAACCACCTTGATGTTGATGCTCGCGGGCCGCGAACCCACCTCCGGAACGATCGAACGCCCCGGCGCGGTCGGCCTCGGCCGGCTCGGCGGCACCGCGGTGGTGATGCAGCATCCGGAGAGTCAGGTGCTGGGCACCCGGGTCGCCGATGACGTCGTGTGGGGTCTGCCGCCGGGCACCACGACCGACGTGCCGAAGCTGCTCGCCGAGGTCGGACTGGACGGCATGGCCGAGCGCGACACCGGCGGCCTGTCCGGCGGTGAACTGCAGCGGCTGGCGGTCGCTGCCGCACTGGCCCGCGAACCATCGCTGCTCATCGCCGACGAGGTGACCAGCATGGTCGATCAGGCCGGTCGCGAGGGACTGATGGGCGTGCTGTCCGGCCTGACCGAACACCATCGGATGGCGCTGGTGCACATCACCCACTACAACGACGAGGCGCGCAGCGCCGACCGCACGATCAACCTCACCGGCAACGGCAGCGCCGCCGACAACACGGACATGGTCGAGACCGCGCAGGCGCCGACAGCCACCGCGCCGGTCGCCGACACCGCGGCCACCCCGGTGCTCGAGCTGATCGACGTCGGCCACGAATACGGCAGCGGAACGCCGTGGGCGAAACCCGCACTGCGCGGGGTCGACTTCGTGGTGCCCGAGGGCGACGGTGTGCTCATCCACGGGCTCAACGGGTCGGGGAAGTCCACACTGGCCTGGATCATGGCCGGCCTGACGGTGCCGACGGTCGGACAGTGCCTGCTTGACGGACAGCCTGTCAGCGATCAGGTCGGATCGGTGGCCATCTCGTTCCAGGCCGCGCGCCTTCAGCTGATGCGCACCAGCGTCGGTGAGGAGATCGCCTCGGCCGCGGGATTCTCGCCGCATGACCACCGGCGGGTGGTGCGGGCGCTGGCCACCGTAGGCCTGGATTCGACTCTGGTGGATCGGCGCATCGACCAGCTCAGCGGCGGCCAGATGCGCCGCGTCGTCCTCGCCGGGCTGATGGCCCGCTCGCCGCGTGCGCTCATCCTCGACGAGCCGCTGGCGGGGCTCGATGCCGCCAGTGCCCGCGGTCTGCTGCGACTGCTGGCCGATCTGCGCCGGACCGCCGGGCTGACCGTCGTCGTCATCTCCCACGACTTCTCGGGGATGGAAGAGTTGTGCTCGCGGACGCTGCATCTGCAAGACGGTGCCCTGGTATCCCCGCAGACCGCCGCCGGAGGGGTGTCGTGACCACACCCGCACGACGGCAGCGCCGCCCGGTGGTGCTGTTGCGCCCGGTCCCCGGCAGCTCGGCGATTCACCAGATGTGGGCGGGCACCAAGCTGATCATCGTCGCCGCCATCGGGGTGCTCCTGACCTTTTACCCAGGGTGGGTGCCCATCCTGACCGTGGGCCTGCTCATCGTCATCGCCGCACGTATCGCGCACATCCCGCGCGGCGCACTGCCGTCGATCCCGGGGTGGCTGTGGTTCCTGCTCTTCCTCGGCGGTCTGACGGCGACGTTCGCCGGCAAGGCACCGGTGGTCGACTTCGGGTCGATCGAGATCGGGTTCGGCGGCCTGCTCAATTTCCTGCGCATCACCGCGCTGTCCATCGTGCTGCTCGGTCTGGGCGCGATGGTCTCGTGGACCACCAATGTCGCCGAGATCGCCCCGTCGATCGCAAAGCTCGGCCGGCCCTTACGCTCGCTGCGCATCCCGGTCGACGACTGGTCGGTGGCGATCGCGTTGGCGCTGAGGGCATTCCCGATGCTTATCGACGAGTTCACCACGCTGTACGCCGCTCGCCGGCTGCGGCCCAAACAGCACCTGGCCAGCCGGCGGGCCCGCCGCAAGCGCTGGCTGATCGAGGTCGTCGACCTGTTGGCGGCGACCATCACCGTGGCGTTGCGCCGCGCCGACGAGATGGGCGACGCGATCACCGCCCGCGGCGGGGCCGGCCAGATCGCCGCGGCACCGGCCGGTCCGAAAGCCAGGGATTGGATCGCGCTCGCGATCATCGTCGTGGTGTGCGGGGCGGCGCTGGCCGTCGAGCTGACGGTGCTACCGACGAGCTCCGCCCCGACCTGACGGCCCGGCGGCTACTACGGTGGTGGCGTGACAGCGCCGCGACACATCGACGCCGATTTCCTTGCGCTACCGCGACACCAGTTGGCCGACGCCGCATTGTCGGCCGCCCTGGCAGCCGGTGCGAGCTATGCCGACCTGCGGGTCCACGCGATCACCACCGAGTGGGTGCAACTGCGCGACGGTGAGCTCGAGACCGCCGTCCTCGACCGTGAGATCGGGCTGGCCGTGCGCGTGATCGTCGACGGCACGTGGGGTTTCGCGTCGAACGCCGAATTGGACCCGGCGGTGGCGGCGGCGACCGCGCAACGCGCCGTGCAGGTGGCCCAGGCGCTCGCTCCGCTCAACGCCGAACGCATCGAGCTCGCCGCCGAACCGGTGTACCGCGACGTCAGCTGGGTGTCGGACTACCTGGTCGATCCCTTCGCGGTGCCCGCGGCGGACAAGATCGGTGTGCTGGGCGAATATTCGGGCCGACTGCTCGCCGCGGACGGCGTGGACCACGTGTCGGCCGGGCTCAGCACGGCCAAGGAACAGACGTTCTACGCCGATACCTTCGGTTCGTCGATCACCCAGCAGCGCGTCCGTGTTCTGCCGACGCTGGAGGCCGTGACCGTCGACACCGCGGCGGGCACGTTCGAGAGCATGCGGACGCTGGCGCCGCCGGCGGCGCGCGGCTGGGAGGTGCTCGCGAGTGACGAGATCTGGAATTGGACCGACGAATTGGCCGAGCTGCCGGTGCTGCTCGCCGAGAAGGCCAAGGCGCCCAGCGTCACCGCGGGTCCGACGGATCTGGTGATCGACCCGACCAACCTGTGGCTGACCATCCACGAGTCGATCGGCCACGCGACCGAATACGACCGGGCGATCGGTTACGAGGCGGCCTACGCCGGAACGTCTTTCGCGACCCCGGACAAGCTGGGCTCGATGCGCTACGGATCGCCGGTGATGAACGTGACCGCCGACCGCACGGTTCGATACGGTCTGGCCTCGGTCGGTTTCGACGACGAGGGAGTGCGGGCTCAGAGCTGGGATCTGGTACGCGACGGCGTCTTCGTCGGCTATCAGCTCGACCGGGTGTTCGCCCCGCGGTTGGGGGTCGCCCGCTCCAACGGGTGTTCCTACGCCGACTCCCCGCACCATGTGCCGATCCAGCGGATGGCCAACGTCTCCCTGCAACCGTCGGCCGAGGACGTCAGCACCGAGGAGCTGGTCTCCCGCGTGACCGACGGCCTCTACATCGTCGGGGACAAATCGTGGTCGATCGACATGCAGCGCTACAACTTCCAGTTCACCGGGCAGCGGTTCTTCCGGATCCGTGACGGCCGGCTGGACGGGCAGGTGCGCGACGTGGCCTATCAGGCGACCACCACGGATTTCTGGGGTGCGATGGAGGCGGTGGGCGGACCGTCGACCTGGCGGCTCGGCGGTGCGTTCAACTGCGGTAAGGCGCAACCCGGTCAGGTGGCGGCGGTCAGCCACGGTTGTCCGTCGGCGCTGTTCCGGGGCATCAACGTGCTCAACACCCGTGAGGAGGCCGGCCGATGAGCGCAGCGAAGAGGTCAATCGGGGTACGCCGATGATCGAACCGCAGGAGGTCGTCGAGGCGGTGCTCGCCGAAGCGCAGCGCCGGGGACGGGCCGATGAGACCGTGGTGTTGGTGGCCGACCGGGCGGATGCGTCGCTGCGCTGGGCGGGGAATTCGATGACCACCAACGGCGAATCGGTGAGCCGCAGTACGACGGTGATTTCGGTTGTCCGCCAGGGGGATCGGGCTCGGGTGGGTTCGGTGCGCTCCAGTGAGGTGGAGCCCGCGGCGATCCCCGCTCTGGTGGCGGCCTCGCAGGACGCGGCCGTCTCCGCGCCCGAGGCCCGGGATGCCGCGCCGGCCCTGGCGGCGACCGAGACGCCGGGTGATTGGGGCACCCCGGTGCCGATGACCGGCACGGAGGTGTTCGCCGGGGTGGCCGGCAGCCTGGCCCGCGGCTTCCGCGGTGCGGACACGCTCTACGGCTTCGCCCGTCACGTATTGGAGACCACGTTCGTGGCGACGTCGACCGGGTTGCGGCGGCGCTACACCCAGCCGACGGGCTCGGTGGAGATCAACGCCAAACGAGGCGGCGGCAGCGCCTGGGCCGGAATCGGCACGCCGGACTTCGTGAATGTGCCCACCGATGTGCTGCTCGCCGATCTCTCGATGCGCCTGGACTGGTCGCGCCGCACGGTGGAGCTGCCCGCCGGGCGGTACGAGACGCTGATGCCGCCGTCCACGGTGGCGGACATGATGATCTACCTCAACTGGACCATGGACGGCCGCGGCGCCCAAGAGGGCCGCACGGCGTTGTCGGCGCCCGGGGGGACCCGAGTGGGGGAGACGCTGACCGACCTGCCGCTGACGCTGTTCTCCGATCCGGCGGCACCGGGATTGGCGTGCACGCCCTTCGTGGTCGCGGCGACGTCCTCGGAGCGGGTGTCGGTGTTCGACAACGGGATGGACATCGACCGGGTCGACTGGCTGCGTGACGGCACCGTGAATGCGCTGGCCTACCCGCGGGCGGCGGCCGCGGAGTTCGACCAGCCGGTGGCCGTTCCGGCGGAGAACCTGGTGATGACGGGCGGAACGGCGAGCCTGGCGGATATGGTGGCCGGCACCGAGCGCGGCTTGCTGTTGACCACACTGTGGTACATCCGCGCGGTCGATCCGACGGTGCTGCTGCTGACGGGCCTGACCCGCGACGGCGTCTACCTGGTGGAGGACGGCGAGGTGACCGCGGCGGTGAACAACTTCCGGTTCAACGAGAGCCCGCTGGATCTGCTGCGGCGGGCCACCGAGGCCGGCGCCAGCGAGGTGACACTCCCGCGGGAATGGGGCGACTGGGCGACCAGGGCCGCCATGCCGACGCTGCGAATTCCCGACTTTCACATGTCGTCGGTCAGTCAGGCGCAATAATCCCCTCGTGCCCGTCGATGCGGTGTTCGAGCAGCTGTCCGGTCTGGTCACGATGTCGTCGGGAGACCCCCGGCTGGACACGGTGATCCGGTTGACGTGTGGACGGGCCCTGCGGCTGACGCCGCTACCGGTGGAGGCCGACCTGTTCGACGCGAAGTCCGACTGCGAGTCGGTGGTGGCGGCGTTCGCCGAGCAGTTCGCCACAGATGTGGCCGGGATCGGTGCGAACCAACGCAAGCAATTCCTCACCGCACTGGGGGACAGCGCTTTTCGGGTCGTGGCGGCGATCTTCGTCGCCGACTTCGTCCCGCGGGTATGGGCGGGGTTCGACGCACTCGGGTTGAGCAAGCCCGGCAGCGCGGCGCCGGTGGCCTGGGATCACGAGACAGATCCGGCCGGGGTGCTGCTCGGCGATTTCGTGCCGTCGGTGGCGCGGTTGCGCGCACTCGACCCGGTCACCACGGAGGTGGTGCGGCTGCGGGGTGCGGCCGCGCATCACTGCCGGCTGTGCCAGTCGCTGCGGGAGGGTAAAGCCCTCGATGCGGGCGGCACGGAAGACCTCTACGCCGACATCGAGGACTTCGAACGCTCGACGAAGCTGACCGAACGGCACAAGTCGGCGTTGCGCTACGTCGACGCGCTGGTCTGGACGCCCTGGGCGATCCCGGCCGAGGTGGCCGCGGGGATGCGTGAGCACTTCTCCCAGGACGAATGGATCGAGTTGACGCTCGACGTCATGCGTAACGCGACGAACAAGATCGCGGTGGCATTGGCCGCCGACGCGCCGCGTGTGGCGTCGGGCACCGAGCGGTATCTCGTCGACGACGACGGCCAGACGGTCTTCGCCGACGCGGTGTGACAGCATGGTCTGCGCGCCAAGCGCCCGGGGGCGGTAGCTCAGTCGGTTAGAGCCGTGGACTCATAATCCATTGGTCGCGGGTTCGAGCCCCGCCCGCCCCACGTCAGAGGCTGCTTTTCACGATCGAGGACCTCGAGTCGAGGTCGCTATCGCAAACGACCGTGGCGATAGACCGTCATCGTTCCGGCAACACGGTTCAGAGCGTCATCGCAGCAGGCGTAGGCGTTTGCGGGACAACGCGACGGTGAGGTGTTGGCCCCAGGAGAGGTGGAGGGCGTCGGTTTCGATGCCGTCGCCGAAGGCCACCAGGGTCTCGGATTCGACGTCGATCATCAACCCGGTTCCGGCGAGGTCTCCTTCGGTGAGCGTTGTTCCGCTGGTCCGAGACGGCCAGGCCTCTCGGACGAACCAGCTCAGTCGCGCTTCGGTGGGATCGGGAAGTGTCAGCTCGCTGTGGCACTGGGTCCAGATGGAGCGGCACCACCCCGTAGCACCGGTGCCGGTGGCCACGATCAGCCCGGAGGACGCCTGGCGTTCGCCACGTCCGTCGGGCAGGGTCAGCCGGTAGCGGGCGGTTTGGTGGCTGGCGTGCCCGACGTAGATCTCGTTGAGGGCGTCGAGCTGTTGCCCGTCGTCGGTGACCGCGCAGACCATCGTTCGGGACTCGACGTCGGGGTGCCCGTCGACCGCGGCTTGCATCAATGCGCCGGCGGCGTCGGCCCCGTGGGCCACCAGGACGCCGGGATGGCGGTCCGGATCCGGATCGATGCCGATGACGGGTTGGCCGTCGAGATACTTGGCGACGTTGGCGACCAACCCGTCCTGACCGACGACCACGACGACGTCGTCGGGTTCGAACAGAAACCGGGACAGATCGCCGCGTTCGACCCGACCCCGTCGCCAATGCGAGGGGATCTCGGCGGTGACGGTGGCGAGCGCACGCTGGTCCAGGGCGTGCCGGAGCTCGAGTTCGTCGATGGAGCGGCCGCGGCTGGTCAGGAAGAACGCAGCCTGACCGGCCGTGCCGTGGCGTGCGATCGCATCGTCGAGTTCGGTACGCCGGTGCACCAGCACCACCCGTGGGGCCAGCATCACCGGTCACCCCCCTCGCCGGCGTGACCGGCGCTCAGCCGAGTGAGCAACGGTGTCACCAAGTCCGGGGTCACGCTCAGGTGGTCGATGCGGGGGAGGTTGGCGGCCAACTCCTTGAGCGCCAGGGCCAGCAGCGTGGCCTCCTCGACGTCGCGATAGGCGGCCAGGCGCGCGGTCTCGGCGGCCGCATCGGCCTCACCCACCAGCCGGGTCGCCTGCGCCCTGGCATCGGCCAGGGCCACGTCGCGGCGTGCGGTGGCCTCGGTGGCGATGGCGTCGGCGGCCCAGGTCTCCTGGGTCTTGAGACGCTCGTTGGCGCCGTGCTGGGCGACCAGCTCTTCCTCGCGGCGGGCCAGTTCGATCCTGGTCTGCAGCTCGTTCTCGCCGATGGCGCGTTCCCGTTCGACCGCCAGCGCACGTCGTTCGAAGGTCGCCTTGTCGGCTTCCTGCTGAACCTGCTCGCGTGCCGGTGTCTGGAGCGCCCGCTCGACGTCGGCTTCCGGGCGCAGCGCGACGACCCGCACGCCGATCACCACGATGCCGGTCTCGACCAGGCGGTCGTCGGCGCGCAGGCCCGCGCTCATGCTGGCCCGCACCGCGGAGATGCCCTCGACGAGCGCGACGGTCAACGGCATGCGCGCCAAGAGGTCCATTCCGTGCTGCTGAGCGGTCTCGGTCAACAGCCCGGCGACCTGCTCCAGCGGGCTGGCGCGCCACCGCCCGGTGTCGGTGTCGATCGCGAAGTCGATGCGCTGGCCCGCCAGCACCGGATCGGTGATCCGGTAGGTGACTGTCGCCTGCACGGCGACGTCCTGGAAGTCGGCGGTCCTGGCGTGGAACAGCATCGGCAGTTCGCGGTCGTCGAGGGGTACCTCCGACATCGCCGCGCTCAGCGGCCGGAACCAGAACGCCGCACCGGCGCCCTCGTGGACCACCTTGCCTCGGCGAAGCGCGCGGACGTGCACCGTCGGGGCAACCCTGAGGTGGTGCAGGAACGGGTAGCGCGTGATGACGGCCATGTTATGTCCTCTCACTAGTTATCGTCTCTTAGACGATAACTGCACGGGTGGATTCTCGTCAACATGACGATTAATCTCGGTGTGTGACCAACTCGGACTCTGGCACCGCGGGATATCCCCTCGTCGCGGTCACCGTGGACCTGGTGGTGCTGACCATCCGCGATGACGCTCTCGTCGTGCTTCTCGTACGCCGCGGAATCGAGCCCTACCAGGGCATGTGGGCGCTACCGGGAGGCTTCGTCAGGCCCGACGAGGATCTCGACGACGCGGCTCGACGAGAACTCGAGGAGGAGACCGGGCTGTCCAACCCGCGCCTACACCTCGAACAGCTCGGGAGTTACGGTGCACCCCAACGCGATCCGCGCATGCGAGTGATCACGGTGGCTTACCTGTGTTTGACTCCCGACCCCGCGACGCCGTGTGCAGGCGGGGACGCCACCGCAGCCGCATGGACACCGGTCCGGGCGCTCGCGAACGCGCAGCTCGCCTTTGATCACCACGGCATCCTCCACGACGGTCTCCGGCGCGCCCGAGCCAAGCTGGAGTACACCCCCGTAGCCACGTCGTTCTGTCGACCGGAGTTCACCGTCGCCGAGCTACGCCGCGTCTACGAGATCGTCTGGGGCACCACACTCGACGCCCGGAACTTTCACCGGAAGGTGACGGGCACGCAGGGATTCCTCCAGCCCACGGGCCACACCACCGTCAACCCCGATGGCGGACGACCGGCCCAGCTCTACACCCGGGGGCCGATACCCACGCTCTACCCACCAATGCTTCAGACCCAGACCGCAAGGTCCCGATAACGTACGCGGTCGGCGTTTGTTCGGCGGTTATGTCCGAGAAACGGCAAGACCCGACACGCGTAGGTCGCGGGTCCGAGCCCCGCCCGCCTTACTCGCGTTGGATAGGAGCCAGTTCACCACGACATTCATGGTCGGCGACGAATTCCAGAACTTCCTGGCCAAGACGGAAGCTGATCTGGCGGCCGCCCTCGGCGCGGGGGGATGACCGCGCTGCAGGGCTGACTACTCGCACCCGGTCCCGTTGCCGTCGCGATCCAGGCCGTAGATGTCGTTGCCGACCACGGTGACCGGTCCGGAGACATAGGCGGGCCCGTTTCCACTGCCACCGGCGCAGTCGACATCACTGGCGATGGGGACGCACGGACCGGAGTAGTTCGGGTCGCACGAGTCTTGAGCCGACGCCGGCGCGATCGGGGCAGCCCCGAACGCCGCCGCGAGCGCAATAGTTAGCACTGCTGTCTTCACGGCGGGCAGCGTAGCTGCTCCGCCCTCAAGATCGGTAGATTTCGGCGTGAAGGCGCAAGAGGTCAGAGGCGGCGCAGGGTCACGACCGTGACGTCGTCGTCGGTGTCGGTCGACCCCATCTCGGTCCACAGCCACGACGCCGGTGCGTCACGTGCCCGGCCGAGGGTCGATGACAGACGCGCGAGTCCGTCGTCGATCGCCTCTCCCCGTCGTTCGACCAGACCGTCGGAGAACAACACCATCCCGTGGTCGGGTTCGACGGTGAACTCGCTCTGTGAGTACGTCGCGCCCCGCAGGCCGATCGGTGGGGACAGCTGGATCGGCGCGGCCACCGCGGATGTTCCCGAGTTCGTCAGGTAGGGCATCAGGTGACCGGCGCTGGCAGCCTCCACGTGTCCGGATCCGAGTTCGATGCGGGCGATCACCACCGTGGCCAGCGCGCCGGGCAGCATATGTGAGCTGAAATCGTTGAGCTGCGCGAGCGCATCCGCCGGATCGTTGCCCGCGAAAAGCTGCGCCCGCAGGGCATTTCGCAGTTGAGCCATCGTGCCCGCGACCGTGATTCCGTGCCCGGCGACGTCGCCGAGGACGACGATCAGCCGGCCGTCGCGCAACTGGAATGCGTCATACCAGTCGCCGCCCACCCGGCCCTGTCCAGCCGGTTCGTAATGGCTTGTCAGCAGCCAGTTGTCGAGGCTCGGCAGGGTCTCCGGCATCAGACTGCGCTGCAGGATCTCGGCCACACGTAGCTCGTCCCGGGTGCGGTTGTAGAGCGATTCGACCAGCGAACGCCGCAGCGAGTCCGCCGATTCGAGTTCGCTGGGCGTCCACGGATTGCTGCGTTGGCGCACGATTTCCCGCCACCGCTCGAAGGACTTGCGCGGGCTGAGCCGGACCTCGTCGCCCTCCTGAACCGCGATCGCCTTGTTGTGCGGATCGCCGCCCCAGTCCACCGATCGGATTGCCTCGCGGCGGAACCAGATCGCGGACTGACCGTCCGGCAGGTTCAGCACGAGGGCGCCGGCCGCCACCTGAGGGTCGATGTCCACCTCGGGCAGGGCGCCGGTCAGGTCGTCGGTGCAGGCGACCTCGTCGTCACCCCGGAGCGCCCACGACGCGACCGCCGACACGATCTCGGGAGGTGGCACGATGCCGCGCTCCCGCCGATCACCCTGGATGTCGACGACCACGCCGTCGGCCGGTACGAGATCGCGCAGATCGGGCGCTCCGAGCAGGGCGACGGTCAGCGGTATCGCCTCGTTGACGGCGGCTGCGGTCAGCTTCGTCAACACCGCCTGTGAGGCGAGGCGCTTCTCCAGCTCATCACCCTCGTACTTTTCGACCAGTCGCAGCGACAGTGCTGAACCGAGGAATTCCGCGGCTGCCCGGGTGCCGTACGGGGGCAGGTGCGGACCGGCATAGTGATGGCAGGCGATGAGGCCCCACAGTCGGCCGTGGCGCAACAGCGAGATCGACATCGAGGCGCGCACACCCATGTTCTTCAGGTACTCGATGTGGATCGGCGAGACGCTGCGCAGCGTGGCGTGGGTCAGATCCTGCGGTACACCCACCGCCGGGTCGACGGTCGGCACGAGCGGGGTCGGCACATAGTCGACGTCGGAGATCAGCCGTAGCCAGCTCTTCTCGTACATCGCCCTGGCCTGGGCGGGAATGTCGGATGCCGGGTAGTGCAGGCCGAGGAAGGAATTGAGGTCGGAGCGCTTTGCCTCGGCGACCACCTCGCCGTTGTACTCCGCGTCGTAGCGGTAGACCATCACCCGGTCGAAGCCGGTGAGTGCGCGCACCGCCGCGGCCGTCAGGTCGTACAACTCGCCCAGGGTGGCCGCGCGGTTGAGCTCCTCGATGGAACTGCGCACCGCCTGGTAGGTGTTCGGGAACGAGAACGGCCGCTCTCCGTAGGCGATTTCGAGTTCCACGAGCAGCACGCCACCCGGCTCACGGTGCAGGATCGCGTCGAACGGACGGAGAACGCCGCGGACATCGAGTACCAGGTCGACCGGATTGCGTTGGCGCAGATCGCTGAAACTCGATGCCGCCTGCTCGATCGTCGAAGCCTGTTCGACGCCGATCAGCGCCGACAGGTGGGCGCCGAGCACCTCCTCGACGGGCCGATCCAGCAGCTCGGCGACGTTCTGGCTGACCTGGCGGATCCGGAACTCGGGTTCCCGCACCACCGCCAGGACCCCCCGCGGCTGGATGCTGCCCGGGATGTGGATCGGTTCGCGAGCGCAGTTGTCCAGGTCGATGGGTGTGCCCACCGGGACGAGGTCCTCCACCGGCTCAGCCGACTGTCCGGCGGATGGTAACCAGCTATCGCTTTGCATTGGTGTCCATCAAACCAGTCGCGCCTGACCCGCGTCCCACCGACGGCGACGTCAGCCGCCGAACGTCGAGACTCCTTCTGGTGACACCTCGAAGCCCTGCGCGGCTCCGGCGAGTGTGCCGTAGCACGCCACTCCGCCGGCAATTGCCATGCACGTCGAGCCGATCCCGTTGACGCGGTGCCCGACGGGCAGCTGGCGCACGGGTCCCGGGTAGGCCGGGGTGGCGAATCTGGGGGTGTCGGTGTGGCGAACCCCGGTGGCACCCGGCAGTTGGGTGTACACCTCGTTCTCGCCGCCCGGGACGCCGGGAAGCGGACCGTCGCAACCGATCTCGCCTCCGCTGTAGACGACGATGGAACAGGTCAGTCCGCCTTCGACGGTGAACACGGGGAACATGTTCTTGGCGCCGACCCCGACGATGTAGCTTTCGTCACCGACGACGTAATCGTTGGGATCAGGGAACCCGTCGGGCAGGCCAGTGGTGGCCGGACCGATGCCGGTGCCGGTGGGTGAGACCACCAGCCATTGTGTCGGCGGCGAGCCCTTGGTGCATGAGGTGGACGGCCCCGGTCCCACCCCGCATTCGTAATCGCCGACCGCCAGCTTCTGACCCTCGCGGAGCACGGGCGCCGCGCCGCCGAGCGGTCTGACGAAGCCAGGACTCGCGGTGGTCCGCAGGCCCCGGGCATTGACATCCGCGGCCAGCACGATCTCGTTGGCGCCGCCGGTCGTTCCGGGCAGCCGTCCGTCGCAGCCGGCCCGCCCCTGATCGGGCAGCACCGCGCACAGCAGTCCGTCAGGGGTCTGGAAGTAGGCTTCCCGCCCGGTCATGAATCCGTCCGGCGGCACCGCGGTGTAACCCCGCAGATCGGGCGGCGCGCTGGGCTGTGCGTGGGCCGGGGCGGAGCTCACCGCGGCCATGGTCAGCAGGACGGCGAAGATCGCCGCGGGCAGGCTCGTCGTCAACGAGCGTCACACCGCCGTGGTGGTGGGCTGCTGCGGCTGGCGCGGGGTCGCACGATCCGGCGGGAACACCTGCACCCCGGTCAGCTGCGCGACGATCTGCGCGACGATGTCGGTCACCGTGTAGAGCGGATTGTTCTGGCTGCCGGTGAAGTCCACGACGTAGTAGGGAATCGTGGCGAAGATCGTGCGGACGCTCAACGCCAGATTGGTCAAGGGGTCCGGCCACTGGTTGGCCGCGATCGCCGCCTCGAGCGCCTGGGTCAGATCCGGCGGGATCAGGCTGTCCCCGCTGAGCGACATCAGCGGCACGCCGTCGATGTTGCCGTCGGGGATGGCGCCCAACAGGCTCACCACCGTCGGTGCGACATCGGCGATCTCGTAGGACAGATTGATCGCGCCGTCGGCGAAGTCGGGACCGTCGGCGATGACGAACGTCGACGTCTCGTCGGGCGACTGGAAGCCGTGGCCGAAGCCCTGCTGCGGCTGGTGTCCGTGGTCGGTGACCACGATGATCGTCCAGTCCTCGCCGGTGGCGGCTTCCCGTGCGGCGACCGCGTCCAGCAGCCGCCCGAGATTGGCGTCGGTGCGTCCGATCGACGCCGCGTACTGCGGTGACGCGCCGCCGTACATGTGGCCGTTCTCGTCGACCTGAACCAGGTAGGTGAACAGGAAGTTGGGGACGTCCTCGTAGCCGGGCTCGGTGCCGAGAATCGACTTCACCGCCTCCTCGGTGACGGCGGCATCGGTCTGGCCCCAGTCGGTGTCGCCCTCGACCTGCGGGATGAACACGATGTCGTCGGCCGGGATCGCGCCCGCACCGGCGATGTCGGTGATGACGTCCCAATCGGCGATGGCTTTGGTGCGGATCGCCGGGTTGTAGCCCTCGAGCTGGGTGTACACCGTGGGCCAGCGGTCGTAGGTCTGCGGGGTGAAGACATTGTTGATCACCGCGCTCTTGTTGTCCCATGCGCCGGTGAGGATCGCCGTCCACGACGGATTCGAAATGGTCGTGTGTCCGACGATGCTCGACGCCGCGGTGGTGCTGGTCTCCATCAGCCGCAGGAAGTTCTGGTTCTGCGGGTTGGACAGGATGCGGCTGAGATTGGTGCCGTCGACGCCGATGACCAGCACGTGCTCGCGGGTCGGATCGACGATCCGGGCCCCGGTCACCCCCGCGGGCGTGTTGCGGGTGCCGGTGGCCGCCTGCCTCGTCCCGGTCGTCGACGCACTGGCCGCGGCTGCCGCCGCCGGGACGAACGGCGCGGGCAGCGGGACCCGGTTGGGCGCCGGCGCCTCGAGGGCGCGGGCCACGACGTCGGGCACCGCGTTGGCTGCCTGGCGGGTGGCCGTCCGCTCCCGGGCGGGACCGGCCGACCCGGACGTCAAAGACGTTGCCCGGGAGAGGGTTTCGCGCCGCGTAGCCGTGCGCTCCACGGCGCTCCGATCGACGCTGTCGACGCTGTCGGCGGGGGAGCTGAGCCCGCGGCGCGTCGCTCGCGACTGATCGCGACTCGACGAGGTCGAGGAGACTCCGGAGTCCCTCGTCGCCGAAGTCGTCGAAGCCGTCGAGGCTCGTGAGGGTCCCGCGTCGACGCCGCTGTGCGAATCGGACCCGGTCGAATCAGCGGAGGCGGCCGCAGCGCCGGCGACGGCGCCCGCACCGGCGACCACACCGGCCACCGCAACACCCAGACACACCTGTTTGACCGTCGTCACGACGACCTCCATTCGAGTACTTCTGACCGAAGGGCAGACGCTACAAGCCGAGCTGCGATCGGGGACGAATATCGTCCCAGACGGCGATTCGACGTTTCGCCGAATTTTGACGTTCGCGACATGTGTGCCGACTACCGTCGATCCCGCATCTGCCGCCATTCGGATGGCAGCGACCCCTCGTGGAAGGACGCCACTGAATGAACGCATCTCTCTCGCCCGGGATCCGGCTGACAGCCGCAGGATTCGCGGTCGCGCTCGCGCTGGCCGGCTGCGGAGGCGGCGGCGACGAGTCGTCGGACAGTTCGTCGGAGACCTCGTCGTCGGCGTCCGCCGAGTCCACCTCCGCGGCAGCGAGCCCGGCGGAGGCCACCACCTCCGAGGCCGAAGAGCAGGCGGACTACACCTCGTTGCTCATCACGGCCGAGGACATCGAGGCGCCGGTGGAGTTCATCGCCGAGCCGGCCAAGCTCAATCCGGACGGCACACAGGGCGCCGAGCAGGTGTTCGCCACCGCCGACAAGGCGGCGACAATCACCATCAACGTCTTCGTCATGGACAACGCCGAACAGGCGACGGCGCTCAAGGCCAAGACCCTGGAGGGCATCGGCACCGTGATCACCGGCACCCCGGAGCCGATAGCGATCGGGTCCGACGGCACCGTCGTCAACGGGACGATCCCCGACGGGAGCCGCGGCTCGAGTGCGCTGTTGTTCACCGAGCAGAACACCTTCACGACCATCTCGTTCGACAGTGCGCCCGGCGACACGAGTGCCCCGCCCCCGGACTTCATCGAACAGATCGGCAACAAGCAGCTCGCCGCCATCCAGGAGAATCTGCCCAACGCTCCCCCGCCGGCACCCTGACCCGGGACGGGATCAGCAGAGTTCGACGATCGCGCCCGCCACGATGTCGGTGGCGGGCGCGGTTCCGGCGTCGAAGTTGTGCTTGACCATGTTGACGATGTCGGGGGACACCATGCCGCTGCGGGTCGCCTGGCAGACCTGGTACCCCGCGGACAGCAGCTGATCCTCGCTGAAGTACACGTACTTCTCCCGCAATTCGAGGTAGCCGGCCTCGTCGGCAGCTGCCGGTGCCGCCGTCGCCAGTGCCCCGGCGACGCCGAACAGAAGTGCTGACGACAGAGTGCGGATCATGACGACTACCTCCAACGTGCGGACAGGGCGTGGGTGCATTGTCGCCCGCCGGGACCCCGATACGCGGCCATACCGGCCGATGGGTTTCATCGCCGCACCAGTGCGCCCGAGGTGGCGGGCCGCCGCCGCACCCGCTGCGGCCACCAGAACCACGGTCCCATCAGCGCCGCGATCGACGGCGTCATGAACGCGCGCACCACCAGGGTGTCGAACAGCAGGCCCAGCCCGATCGTGGAACCCACCTGCGCCACCACGGTCAGCTCACTGACCGCCATAGACATCATCGTGAAGGCGAACACCAGCCCGGCCGCCGTCACGACCGACCCGGTGCCGCCCATCGCGCGGATGATCGCGGTGTTGATCCCCGCCGGCAACTCCTCCTTGAGGCGTGCCACCAGCAGCAGGTTGTAGTCGGCACCGACCGCCAGCAGGATGATCACCGCCATGGCCATCACCATGAAGTGCAGTTCGATACCGAGGATGTGTTGCCACAGCAGCACCGACAGGCCGAACGACGCGCCGAGCGAGACCGCCACCGTCCCGACGATCACCGCGGACGCGACGAAGGCGCGGGTGATCAGCAGCATGATGATGAAAATCAATGACAGGGCGGCGATTCCGGCGATCAGCAGGTCGTAGTCGTTACCCTCCTGCATGTCCTTGAACGCCGATGCGGTTCCCGCGATGTAGATCCGCGACCCCTCCAGAGGCGTGCCCTTGATCGCCTCCTTGGCGGCGGTCTTGATCGCGTCGACGCGCTCGATCCCCTCCACCGACAGCGGATCGCCCTCGTGGGAGATGATGAACCGCACGGCGTGGCCGTCGGGCGACAGGAAGCTCTCCATTCCGCGCTGGAAATCCTCGTTGTCGAAGATCTCCGGCGGCAGATAGAAGGTGTCGTCGTTCATCGCGTCGTTGAACGCCTCGCCCATGGCGCTCGAATTCGCCTGTTGGGCCGCGGTCCACTCCTGGATCCCGGCCTGGGTGGACTGCATACTGCGCATCATCGTCTGCGCCGAGCGCATGGTCTCGATCTGCTGGGGCATCAGGGCGAGCAATTCCGGTAGCAGCGCGTCGAGCCGGTCGAGATGGGGAAGCAGGTTCCAGATCTCGTCGGTCAGCATGTTCGTACCGTCGATGGCATCGAAGATCGACCGCATCGACCAGCAGACCGGGATGTTGTAGCAGTGCGGCTCCCAGTAGAAGTAATTGCGGATCGGCCGGAAGAAGTCGTCGAAATCGGCGATGTGGTCCCGGAGTTCGGTGATGTCGGCCGCCATCCGGTGGGTCTGGTCGACCATGATCGACGTTGTCGCGCTCATCTGGGCCATCAGCGCCATCATCCGGCCCATGGTGTCGATCGAGTTCTGCATCTCGTCGGCCTGCGCCGCCATGTTGTCGGTCAGGCCTTCGATGTAGGGGCGGGTCAGTTCCTGCATCGTGCCGCCGACGCTCATCTGCGCGGGAATCGTGCTGTATTCAAGCGGCTTTCCCTGGGGGCGGGTGATGGCCTGGACGCTGCCGATGCCCTCGACCTTGAAGATCGCCTTGGCGATCTTGTTGATCACCAGGAAATCCGCCGGGTTGCGCAGATCGTGGTCGCTCTCGACGAGCAGGATCTCGGGGTTGAGCTTGGACGCCGAGAAGTGCCGCTCGGCCGCGGCGAAACCCTCGTTGGCGGGCAGGTCGGGCGGCAAATAGTTGCGGTCGTTGTAGTTGGTCCGGTAGCCGGGCAGCGTCAACAGACCGACCAGCGACAGTGCGACGGTCGCCAGCAGGATGGGGCCCGGCCACCGCACGATGGCCGCACCGAACCGGCGCCACCCGCGGATGCGCATCGCGCGCTTCGGTTCGAGCAGCCCGAACCGGCTCGCGATGGTGATGATCGCCGGGCCCAGGGTCAGCGCTACCAGGACCGCAACCGACATACCGACTGCCAGCGGGATCCCCAGCGAGCGGAAATACGGCAGCCGGGTGAACGACAGGCAGAACGTGGCGCCCGCGATCGTCATCCCTGAGCCCAGCACCACGTGCGCGGTGCCGCCGAACATCGTGAAGTACGCCGATTCGCGGTCCTCGCCGACCGACCGGGCTTCCTGATAGCGCCCGATCAGGAAGATCGCGTAGTCGGTCGCCGCGGCGATGGCCAGTGTGACGATGAGGTTGGTGGCGAACGTCGAGAGGCCGATCAGCTCGTGATAGCCCAAGAACGCCACCACACCCCGCGACGCCGCCAGACCCAGGACCACCATCACCAGCACCAGCAGCACCGTCACGATCGAGCGGTACACGATCAGCAGCATCGTGATGATGACGGCGAAGGTGACCAATTCGATGATCCGCACACTGCGGTCCCCGGCGATCTGCTGATCGGCGGCCAACGCCGAGGTTCCGGTCACGTACACCGTGACCCCCGGCGGGGGAGTCATCCCCTCGACGATCGTCGACACCGCCTCGACCGACTCGTTGGCCAGCGCCTCGCCCATGTTCCCGGCGAGGTAGACCTGCACGTAGGCGGCCTTGCCGTCGTTGCTCTGCGCACCTGCTTCGGTGAGCGGGTCACCCCAGAAGTCCTGGACGTGTTCGACATGGCGGGTGTCGGCCTCCAGCCGGGTCACCAGACCGTCGTAGAAGCGGTGAGCTGCCGCACCGAGCGGTGCCTCGCCCTCCAGCACGATCATCGCCGAGCTGTCGGAGTCGAATTCGTCGAACACCTCGCCGATGCGTGTCATGGCGATCACCGACGGCGCGTCGTCGGGACTCATCGACACCGACCGCATCTGGCCGACCACTTCGAGCTGAGGTACCGAGACGTTCATCAGAGCGACCAGCGCGACCCAGGCGATGACGATCGGTACGGCGAGGCGGCGAATCCAGGTCGCCAGCCGACCGCGGGTGTGATGGGCGGCAGGAACCGGCTCGAGAGTCGGAGTGCTCACCGTCGAACCTTCCCCGGACGGCGCCACCGGCCGCCGTGTGGGCATAGTCATACCAGATCCCCACGGCGCGCAGTGGGCTCCGCCAGGGTCGCCCGGTACGGTCGGGGCGGACCGAAAGGAACTGTTTTTCATGGCCACCCCGTACGGCGGCTCGCGTCTCGGTACCCGGTTCGGCCCCTATGAGCTGCGTTCGGTCATCGGTGTCGGCGGAATGGGGGAGGTGTACCGGGCCTACGACACGGTGAAGGGCCGGATGGTCGCGCTCAAGCTGTTGCGCACCGAGATGGCAGCCGACCCGAGCTTCCAGGAACGTTTTCGGCGGGAGTCGCGCGTCGCTGCCCGCCTGCAGGAACCGCACGTCATCCCCGTGCACGACTTCGGTGACATCAACGGCGTCCTCTACATCGACATGCGGCTGGTGGAGGGCGTGAGCCTCAAGGACGAGCTGCGCGCGAACGGGCCGTTACCGCCCACCCGCGCGGCCTCGATCATCGCGCAGGTGGCCTCGGCGCTGGACGCCGCCCATGCCGATGGTCTGGTGCATCGCGACATCAAACCCGAGAACGTGCTGCTCAACGCCGACGACTTCGCCTACCTCGTCGACTTCGGCATCGCCCACACCGGCGGTGACCCAGGTGTCACCTCCACGGGCATGATCGTCGGCTCGTCGGCCTACATGGCACCCGAGCGGTTCAATGGTGTGCCGGTGGGGCCGCCCGCCGACGTCTATTCACTGTCCTGCCTGCTCTACGAGTGCCTGACCGGCCGGCCGCCGTTCGAGACCACCGATCTGCGCGCCCTGATGAGCGCCCACATGTTCGCCCCGCCGCCGCGCCCCAGCATCATGCGCCGCGGCGTGAGCCGGGCTTTCGACGATGTCGTCGCCCGGGGGATGGCCAAGGATCCGGGCGACCGTCATCCCTCGGCCGGGGAGCTGGCCAGGGCGGCCACCGCCGCGGCGGCCGGCCAACCGGCCCAGCCGGCGGTGGCGCCGCCGAGCACCAAACAGTTCTCGGCGGTGTACCCGAACCCGGTCGCGACGGGGATGACGCCGTATCCGCCGTTGCCGCCGCCTGCCGCGCCGAAGCCGACGCCCGCCAAGGCCCGCTCCGGAAGGGGCCAGACCACGCTGATCGCCGCGATCATCGTGCTGTTCGGGCTCGCCGCCGTCCTCGCGGTGATCCTGGCGTTCAGTTCACAGGACGACACCCCGACGGCCACCCCGCTGGCCCCGCCGTCGACCAGCTACTACGACGAGAGCGGCCCCACCAGCACCACGACCTCGCCCACCACGACCTCGCCCACCACGACTTCGCCCACCACGACCTCGCCGACCACCACGACGACGCCGAGCACCTCGACAACGTCGACCACACCCTCGACCTCGGCACCGCCCGGGATGACCGGCGCCGACGGCGCCGGCTTCGTCGGCCAGTACGCCCGCTGCGAATCGGGCAGCACGGCCGCGGCGATGGTGCGCACGGCCCAGTCGTTGGCGGTCGTCTGCCGGCAAGGCGACGACAACTACTACTACCGGGGGCAGCGGCTGCGCGACGGCGCGACGATTCAACTGGACGACGCGACGCGCTCCGGCGGCGGGTTCGACGTCGTCGATCCGTCCGGCGGGGCCCGATACGAAGTTCGACCCGACCGGCTCACCATCGTGAGCAACGGCCGGGTCGACTCGTCAGAGCGGGTGCTCGAGTACTACTCGAACTGAGACATCAGCTCGGGGAACCGTTCGTCGAGGCGTTCTGCGCCTGCCGATTCTCCTTTTCCGCGTCGGCGAGATCCTCGACGCGCTCGGCCGTGGCGCGCCGTTCCGCCGCCTCGGCCTTCTTGTCACCAGCGTCGTCGAGTTTCGCCTCCGCGACCGCCTCGACACTCTTCTCCGCCGCACGGATCTCGGCTTCCTCCTGCTTACGCAGTTCCTCTGCCGACTTGATTCGCGCAGCGGCGACCTGATCCGCCTGCTTTTTGGCCGCGGCGGTGCGCTTCTGCGCCGACTGCGCGGCGTCCTGCTTGCGCTTTTGCGCGGTTTCGCGGGCTTCGGCGACCTCGCGTTGCTTCTCCTCACGGGTCTGCTGGCGCTCCCGCTTGGCTTGCTCAGCGGTCTCTTGCAGCTCGGCGTCGGCCTGGTCGCGTGCCTGCTCGGCCGCGGTGTCCAGCGCGGCCGCGCGGCGCAACGCCTCACTGCGTTCGACCAACGCAGCGCCGCGCTGCTCGACCTCGGGGGCGCTGAGCGCATTGCCGACGGCGAGGTCGAGCATGCCCAGCGAGCGCTCGTAGAAGAGCCGGGCCGGGGCTTCGGCGTCGAGCCGTCCCACCACGCGGTCTTCGATGACCTGCAGCGGGAAGCGGGCGAGCTGGTACTGCATCCGCAGTACCGCAAACGGAAGGTCGGTGATCTTCATGGTCACTCCTCGGGTTATCGCTGGTCGGGAACGTCGGCGTCCGAGCTCAGGGCGTCGGCCTGCTGGCGGATGCGTTCGGCCTCGGCCTTGGCGCCCGCCGCCACCTGGGCGGTCTGGTTGTGCTCTTCGACGGCCGCCGAGACGTCTTCGGTCACCGCGTCGAGTTCGGCACGCTCTTCGGCCTTGGCCTGCTCTGCCTTACGCTGCGCCTCCGATTCGGCCTGGGCCTTGTCGCGCGCCTCGCGCTGGGCGGCCGCCTGCTCGGCCTGACGCTTGGCCGCGGCCTGGTCGGCGCGCACCGCGTTTTCTTCGGCCGCCGTCTCGGCGTTCACCGCGACCCGCTCCTGTGCGCCATCCCGGTGCGCCTCGGCCACCTCGCGGCGAGCCTCCTCGGCCTGCGCCTCGGCCACCGCGTTGGCGGCATTGGCCTCCTTGCGCTCCTTGGCCTGGGTCTGCTCGAGCTGGCCCTCCTTGGCCAGCGAGTCGTTCCTGGTCACGGCGCCGACGACTTCCTTCGCCTTGCCCTTGACCGAGTCGATGAGACCCTTACGGGCTTGGTCAGCCTGGTTGTGCTCAGTCATGTAGTCCCCTCGGTTGGTGGTCGAGGGCAGACATTCCCCCTCAGCTCGCGCCGACACCTTCGTGTGGCCCGCACCACAGGGGTTTGGCGGCTGACCGCCGGGGGTAATCGGGCTGCACCCGGCTGGGAGGTGTGACGTGGAAACCAGTGAAGTTCCCGAAGAGACCGTTCGGATCAATTTCGAACATTGGCTTCACGAAGCGGTGCGCACCGGTGTGCGCGCGGGGCATCTCCAGCCGTTGACCCTGCTGACGCCGCAGACCTGGGAGGCGATCGACGCGGTCGCCGACGCCGTCAGCGCTAAGACCACACGGCTACAAGCGGTGGTCCTCGATGCGCGTCGCGCCTTCGAACGGCAACTGGATCAGACGCATCCGGTGGTGCAGGCCGGGCACATCGCCGCCGCCTGACCTCAGGTGGGGAACCGCGTCAGCCTGCTGTCTTGCCGTTGTCCACGATGTACACCGCACCGTGCACAACCGCGGCGTCATCGGAGGCGAGGAACGCGATCGTCTTCGCGACGTCGGCGACGTCCATCATCCCGCGGGGTGCCGCGATGCGCATGATCAGATTCCAGTCCGCATCCTCGGGCGCGGCGAACTCGGTGGTCTGCGGGGTGACCATGCCGCCGGGACAGATGACGTTGACCCGCAGGCGATCCGCGGTGAACTCGATGGCCAGCGCGCGGGTGAGTCCGACCAGGCCGTGCTTGGCGGAGCAGTAGCCCGCCGAATAGACCTCGCCCTCGATACCGGCGATCGAGGCGACGTTGACGATGTTGCCCGCCGTCTCGAGCAGATGCGGCAGCGCCGCCCGGCAGAGGTAGAAGGGTCCGCTGAGATTGACCGCCAGGTCCTGTTCCCAGTCCTCGTCGGTCATGGTCGGGGTGTTGCGCATCCGGTGGAAACCGGCCACATTGGCCAGCACGTCGAGGCGTCCGAATCTCTCGACGCAGTCCGCGACAGCCTGCCGGCACGCCTGGGGTGAGCCGATGTCCACCGAGGCGAACGCTCCTCCCGGCACCTCGGCGAACACGTCCGCCATCCGATCCGCGTCCCGCGCGATCCCGAAGACCGTTGCGCCCCGTTGCGCGAACAGCTTCGCCGTCGCCGCACCGAGTCCCGACGAAGCGCCGGTCACCAGGGCCACCTTGCCCGTGAGGTCAGTCATGGATGTGACCTTCTCATACGTCGCGCCGACGCAGACCGTCGAGCACGATCTCGAGGAGATGGCCGGCCCGCGACTCCCACTCCTGCTCCTCCAGGCGGGTCAGGTATCCGATCAGCAGGATGACGTCGCGCGCATCCACGTCCGGCCGGACTGCTCCGGAGGATTTCCCGGCATCCAGCAGCAGGGTCACGGCCGCGCCGATCGGTCCCAGGCTGTGCGCCGAAAGGGACTGCCAGACCGACGTTTCGAGGGCGGCGAACACGCCGCGTTTGACTCGCGCGTATTCGGCGACGCGCTCGAACCATCGGGCCAGGGCGTCGATCGGTGTGTATTCGTCGAGCAGGGTGGACGCGGTCGCCACGAGATCGTCGACGTCGTGGCGGTACACCTCGGCCAGCAGATGCTCCCGGGTGGGGAAGTGTCGGTAGAGCGTGCCCTGGCCGACGCCCGCGGCGCGGGCGACCGCGTTGAGTCGCAATTCGCCCGCGCCGACGAGAGCCTGGCGCGCCGCGGCCAGGATGCGGTCGCGGTTCTCGATGGCGTCCGCACGTCGTCGGTCGGCGCTCACAGTTCTCCTTCACGACCCCGGTAGCTGAACGGACACGTGTCCGCTACCGTCGTGGGATAACCGGACAAATGTCCACTTTAGCTCGAGGAGGGTCATGTCCGCAGATACATCGCTGGTCGTCGCCATCACCGGCGCCGGCACCGGAATCGGCGCCGCGACGGCCGAACACCTCGCCCGCCAAGGCCACCGCGTCGTGCTGGGCGCGCGGCGTACCGAACGTCTGGACGAGGTGGCCGGACGCATCCGCGCCGAGGGGGGACAGGTGTGCACCCGGGCCACCGACGTCACCCAGTTCGAGGATGTCGCCGGGTTCGTCGACACCGCGGTCGACGAGTTCGGCCGCCTCGACGTACTCGTCGGCAACGCCGGCATCAGCCGGCTCGGCCCACTGGCCGACGGTGACGTGGCGGGCTGGTCGGCGATGATCGATGTGAATCTGCGCGGGGTGCTGCACGGTCTGGCCGTGGCCATGCCCGTGTTCCGTCGCCAGGGTGCGGGGCACTTCGTGACGACGCTGTCGACGTCCGGGCTCAAGATCGTCCCCAGCCAGGGTGTCTACGCCGCGACCAAGAACGCCGTGCGCACCCTGCTGGAGGCGATGCGCCAAGAGAACACCGACGGGGTGGTGCGCACCACCGCCATCTCCCCGGGGATGGTCGCCACCGACCTGGCCGACTCCATCGAGGACGCCGCCCTGCGCGACCACATCCGCGGCCACATGGCCGAATACGGACTGGACCCGCGGGCGGTCGCCCGGGCGGTCGAATTCGCCATCACCCAGCCGCCGGATGTGGAGATCGGCGACATCACCATCCGCCCCACCGTGCAGAACTAGCGGCTGCGGGGCTGTGCCGGCGGCACCGCGGCCAGCAGGGCGCGGGTGTAGTCCTGCTCGGGTGCGGCGAACAGTTCCGCGGCCGGACGGTGCTCGACCGCGGCGCCGTCGCGCATCACCAATACGTCATGGCTCATGCGGTGGATCACCGCCAGATCGTGTCCGATGAACAGATAGGTCAGCCCGAGATCGCGCTGTAGCTGCGCCAGCAGATCGAGCACCTTGGCCTGGACCGAGACGTCCAACGACGCCGTCGATTCGTCGAGGATGAGCAGCTCCGGCTCCACCGCCAGCGCCCGCGCAATGCTGACCCGCTGGCGCTGACCGCCCGAGAGTTCGTGGGGGTAGCGCGTGGCGAAGGAGGCGGGGAGGTCGACCAGCTCCAGCAGTTCGGCCACCCGGTCCCGCCGGGCGGCCCGGCCGTCCGCCAGCTTGTGCACAACCAGCGGTTCGGCGATCGCGGTACCGACTCGGTTACGAGAATTCAACGACGAGAACGGATCCTGGAACACCAGGCTGATCCGGCGGCGCAGGTGTTTCACCGCCGCGCCACGCACGCCGAACACGTCGGCCTCGCCCATGGTCGCCGTCCCCGCATCCGGATCGACCAGACCAGTCAGCGCCGCCGCCACCGTCGATTTACCCGACCCGGATTCGCCGACCAGCCCCAGCGTGCTGCCCCGCCGGATGGTGAACGACAGATCGCGTACCGCGTGCACCGTCGAACGTCCGGTCGCGCCGGGCACACCGAAGCGCACGTCGAGACCACGCACGTCGAGCAGGACCGGCGCGTCGGGATCGGCGGGCGCCGGGCCGGCCCCGCCGATCACCGGCCGCGCGGCCAGCAGTTCGCGGGTGTAGGGGTGCTGCGGACGGTCGAACACCTCGACCACCGGCGCCTGCTCCACCGCGGTGCCGCGCTGCAGGACCGTGACGTCGTCGGCCACCTGACCGATCACCCCCAGGTCATGGCTGATCCACACCACCGCCGCCCCGAAGTCGCGCTGCAGATCCCGCACCAGCTCGACGATCTGGGCCTGGGTCGTCACATCCAGTGCAGTGGTCGGCTCGTCGGCGATCAGCAATTCCGGATCGCACGCGAGCGCAATCGCGATCATCACCCGCTGACGCTGGCCACCGGACAGCTGATGCGGATAGGAATCCAACCGACGCGCCGGGTCCGGCAACCCGACCGCGGTGAGCAACTCCAGCGCGCGCTCGCGCGCCTGCCTGCGCGTCATGTTCCGGTGCGCCTCGAGCGATTCGGTGATCTGGCGCTCCAGGGTCAGCAGCGGATTGAGCGAGGTCCCGGGATCCTGGAAGACGAAGCCGATGCGGCCGCCGTGCACCCGCCGCAGCGTCCGAGCCGGCGCACCGACCAGCTGCACCGGATCCGCCTTTCCGGCAAGCAGACTCGAACCGCGCACCGATGCGCCGGGGGCGTCGAGCAGACCGGTCGCAGCCAACACCGTCAGCGTCTTGCCGGAGCCGGATTCGCCGACGATGCCCAGAGTCTGCTCACGCTCGACCGAGAACGACAGCCCGCGCACGATGTCGCGGCGGCCGATCCGCACCCCCAGATCGGCGACCTCGAGCACCGGCGCGCTCACGGCGTACCCCCCGCGCGCCGCGCCTCGGCCAGCGTCCGCTGCTTGGGGTCGAGCACATCGCGCAATCCGTCGCCGAAGAGGTTGAAGGCGAGGACGATGAGGAAGATCGCCGCACCGGGGAAGACGGCCATCCACCAGGCCAGCGTCACGAAGCCCTGCGAGTCGAAGATCATCCGGCCCAGCGACGGCTGCGGTGGCTGGATGCCCAGGCCGAGGAAGGACAGCGCCGCCTCGGACAGGATCGCGAACGCCAGTGACAGCGAGGTCTGCACGATCAGTGGTCCCGCGATGTTGGGCAGCACATGCCGGGTCAGGATGTACAGATCACCGGTTCCCATCGTCCGGCTCACCGCCACATAGGGTTCCACGCGCACCGACAGCGTGCTGGCCCGCGCCACCCGCGCGAAGATCGGTGTGTAGACGATGCCGATCGCCAGGATCGTCGTCGTCACCCCCGGTCCGAGGATCGCCACCACCGCCAGCGCGAGCAACAGCACCGGGAAGGCGAACATCACGTCGACGATGCGCATGAACACCGTGTCGAGCCACCCGCCGCGATATCCGGCCAGCACGCCGACCGTCACACCGACCACGACCGCGAAAGCCACACTGACGACCGCGATCCGCATCGACGCCTGGATGGCGACCAGCACCCGGGAGAGCACATCGCGCCCGAGCTCGTCGGTGCCGAACCAGTGCGACCCGCTGGGACCGTTCAGCGCGTCGGGTACGTCGATGTCGTTGACGCCGTACGGCACCAGCAGCTGAGCGAAGAGGGTGATCACCACGACGGCCAGGAGCACGGCGGCACTGGACACCGTGACGGGATTGCCCAACAGCAGACGCCACGACGAGACGCGCGTCGAATCCTCGGGTGCGGTCATGACAGCCTGATCCTCGGGTCGACCACGGCGTAGAGCACGTCCACGACGAGGTTGATGAGCAGGAACAGCGCGGCCATCAACAGCACCGCGCCCTGGATCACCGGATAGTCGCGGGCCGCCACGGCGTTGTACACCAGCCGGCCCAACCCCGGCCAGGCGAACACCACCTCGACCACGATGACCCCGCCGAGGATCGTCGCGAGCTGGATGCCGGTGATGGTGAGTATCGGGATCAGGGCGTTGCGCACGGTGTGACGCAGCGTGACCACCCGGGGAGACAAACCTTTGGAACGCGCCGTGCGCACATACCCCATCGACGCCACCTCCAGCACCGCCGCGCGGATGTAGCGGGTCATGATGGCCGCCGCGACCAGTCCGACGGTCAGTCCCGGCAGGACGATGTGGCGCAGCCAGCCGGCGGGATCGTCGAACAACGGGCGGTATCCCGACGTCGGCAGCCAACCCAGCGTGGAGGCGAACAGCGCGATGAACAGGATGCCCATCCAGAAGTCGGGGACCGAGACGCCGAACTGACTGCCGATGCGGACCACGGCGTCGCTTGCCCGGCCCTCGTGCAGCGCCGAGTAAATGCCGGCCGGCACCGCGATCAGCAGCGCGATCACGATGCCGACGAGTCCCAGCGACACCGTGGCGGGCAGACGGTCCAGCAGCGTGGCGGTGACCGGATTGCCGTTGCGGAAGCTGACTCCGAGGTCTCCGGTCAGCGCATGGCCCAGATAACTGAAGAATTGGGCGATCAGTGGCCGGTCCAATCCGCTCGCGGAGCGCAGCGCCTCGTAGGCCTCCGGTGTGTAGCGGGTGCCCAGCGCGATGCGGACCGGGTCACCCGGCACCAGCTGCATCAGCGCGAACACCACGATCAACACACCGACCAGCACCACCAGGGAGTACAGCACTCGGCGGGCGAGGAAGCGCACGACCGGATGGGTCGCCGGGGCGGTCACGATGACGTGTCCTCACCGAGGGTGACGTTGCGGAACCGGATCGCGCCGTCGCGACGGGCCTCGTATCCCGACAGCGCGGGCGTCCAGGCCTGCAGGATCGACGGGTTGTACAGGTAGATGTAGCTGACCTCGTCGGCGATCCGGGTGGCCGCCTGCGCGTAGTCGTCGTAACGGCGGTCTCGGTCGGTCTCCACCCGGCCGGCGTCGAGCAGCCGGTCGACCTGCGGGTCGGAGAATTTCTGCGCATTGCTGGTGCCGTCGGTGTGGTGCTGGGCGTAGTAGAAGTCGTCCGGGTCGATGTTGCCCAGCCAGCCCATCATCAGCATGTCGAAGTTGCCGTTGTTCTGTTCGTCGAGCCAGGTCGCGAAGTCGACCGTGCGAATGTCCACGGTGATGCCCAGCGGTGCGAGATTGTCGGCGATGATCTGGGCGGCCGTCACCGTCTCCGGATACTCACTGGTGACCAGCATGTCGAGGCGCTGCGGCCGCGCATTCGCTTCGGCCAGCAGGCTTTTCGCCTTGTCGATGTCGTAGGAGTAGGTGTCGTAGGGGGTGAACCACGGGTTGCCTTCGGGGATGGCGAGCTGGTTCTCGGCGGCGGTGCCGTAACTGGTGGCCTGCACGATCGCCTCCCGATCGATGCCGTACGCGATCGCCTGGCGCACCCGGACGTCGTTCCACGGCGGCTTGGCGTTGTTGAGCGCCAGATACCAGTAGTCGTTGCTCGGGGTCACCGCCAGGTGCAGGGATTCATCGTCACGCAGCTGCGAAACCCGCTGCGGTGGTATCGAATCGGTCCAGTCCACCTCGCCGGCCTGGAGAGCGGACAGCGCGGTGGACGGTTCGGAGATGAAGCGGAACGTCACACCGGAGATGCGCGGCTCACCGCCCCAGTACGCCGGGTTGGCACGCAGGGTGATCGAGTCGCCGCTGGTCGCGCCCGCGAATGCGAACGGTCCGGTGCCGATCGGGCGGGTGGCGATCTCCCCGCTTTCGACGTTCTTGCGCGAGACGATGGCCATACCCTTAAAACCGCCGAGATTGGTGAGCAGATTCGGGGTGGGCTGCGAGACGGTGATGCGCACCGTGACCGGGTCGACGGCGCGCACCTCGGTGACCGAACTGAACTTGTCGACGTTGGTCAGCTGCTCGTCGATGATGCGGCGGTAGGAGAACACGACGTCGTCAGCGCTGAACGGGCTGCCGTCGTGGAAGGTGACGCCGCGGCGCAGGTGGAAGGTCCACACCCGCTGATCGGGGCTGACCTCCCATGATTCGGCGAGCGCCGGCCGCATCTGGAGATCGGCATCGGGCTCGACGAGCGTGTCGAAGATGTTCTCCAGCACCTCGAACGAGAAATACGCCGACGTCTTGTGCGGATCGAGCTGGTCGGGTTCGCCGGCGATGGCGGCGATGAGGTTGCCCGACGAGGCCTCGCCGAGGTCGACGCGGTCACCGGTCGAGCAACCGGTCAGGGCGAGCACCATCGTCATGGTCAGGATGACGGCGGCACGGATCACCGTGGGGTCGTACCCCGTGGCCTCGACTGCGCAAACGCCCCACCTCTGGAACCGTTCACAGGTGCGAGCCGGTGCTGCCATACTCACTCGAATGAGGATCATCGCGCGTGTGCTCGCCGCTGTCGCCGTCACCGCGGGAGCTGCGCTCGCAAGCTCCGGCCCAGCGCAGGCCGAGTCGCAGGTGATCGACGGCGTCTTCACCTACACCCAACCCGACGGCCTGACCGCGGACTGGACCATCTATCCGACCTGTGTGCCGGTGGTCGGCGATCTGCGCGAGCCGCTGTACCTCCCCGTCGGGTGCGTTCTGCATGTCGAGAGCAATTCGCCGGGGATCACCGGCGGCGCCGCCCGATTGACCAACGGTCTGTGGACCTATCAGGTGTCCAACCTGGAGGGGTTGACGTGCCCCGACGGCAGCACCGAGCCGATCCGGGAGACCGTCGAATTCAGCACCGACACGATGAGCGGCACCCGGACCACGCTGCACCCTCCCGCCTGCAACGACACCGTCCCCGCCGCCATGATCAAGACGCCGTTCACGATCGCCCGCATCGGGAACACCCCGCTGCCGGTGGACAACTACCCCCTGATCTGCGAGCCCGGCGGGCTGCGACGCTGCTTCTAGGGCAGCGCCGCTCAGGCGTGGAACCCGCCGTCGACGTCGAGATTGGCACCGGTGATGTATCCGGAGTCCGGACCGGCCAGATAGCTGACCGCATTCGCCACGTCGGTGGTGCGGCCGTAGTGCCCGACCGCGATGGTCTGCCTGGCCGCGTCGGCGAACTCGCCCTCCTCCGGATTCATGTCGGTGGCGATCGGCCCGGGCTGGACGTTGTTGACCGTGATACCTCGTGGGCCCAGTTCCCGCGCCAGACCGCGGGTCAGGCCGGCGACGGCCGCCTTGGTCATCGCGTAGACCGACAGCCCCGGCCCCGGTACCCGGTCGGCGTTGATACTGCCGATGTTGATGATGCGTCCGCCGGCGCCCAGATGGGGCAGCGCGCACTGGATGGCGACGAACACCCCGCGCACGTTGACCGCAACCAGCCGGTCGAACTGGTCGAGCGGAAACTGTTCGGCCGCAGCCAGATACGCCACACCGGCGTTGTTGACCAGGATGTCCAGCCCGCCGAGGCGGGTGACCGTCTCGTCGACTGCCGACGCGATCTGACCGGCGTCACCGCTGTCGGCCCGGATCGGCAGCACGCGCCCGCCGGCCCGCGTCACATCGACGACCACCTGGTCGGCGTCGGTGACCGACGAACCGTAGGTGAAGGACACGGCGGCCCCGTCGGCGGCCAGTCGGCGCACGATCTGCGCGCCGATCCCGCGCGAGCCGCCGGTGACCAGGGCGCGTCTGTCGGCCAGCGGAGCGCCGTTCACAGTCGTCATGAGAGACCAACCTAGCGAAAGGAAGCGTATGTCGAAGCGGATCGTGGTGTGGGGCACCGGGTTTGTCGGGAAGATGGTGATCGCCGAGATCGACCGGCACCCGCTGTTCGAACTCGTCGGGGTAGGGGTCAGCGACCCGGACAAGGTCGGGCGCGATGTAGGTGACATCTGCGGGTTGGGCCGCGATGTCGGGGTGATCGCCACCGACGACGTGGACGCGCTCATCGCACTGGCACCCGATGCGCTGGTGCACTACGGCCCGACCGCCGCGCACGCCGACGCCAACATCGACCTGATCACCCGATTCCTGCGGGCCGGGATCGACGTGTGCTCCACTGCGATGACGCCGTGGGTGTGGCCGACCATGCATCTGAACCCACCCGCCTGGATCCAGCCGATCACCGAGGCCTGCGAGCTGGGGGAGTCCTCCTGCTTCACCACGGGGATCGATCCCGGATTCGCCAACGACCTACTGCCGATGACGCTGATGGGGGTCTGCTCGGAGGTCAAGCGGGTGCGCGCCTCGGAACTACTCGACTACACCAACTACACCGGTGACTACGAGGACGAGATGGGCATCGGCCGGCCGCCCGGGCACCGGGCGCTGCTCGAAACCTCGGACATCCTGGTATTCGCCTGGGGCGCAACCGTTCCGATGATTGCGCACGCAGCCGGAATCATGCTCGACGAGATCACCACCACCTACGAGAAGTGGGTCACGCCCACTGAGCGCACCAGCGCCAAGGGGGTCATCGAGGCCGGCAACGTCGCCGCGGTGCGGTTCACCATCAACGGCGTCTATCGCGGCGACGTCCGAATCCAACTCGAACACGTCAACCGCATCGGGCACGACGCGGCCCCGGATTGGCCGTCGGGCAACGACAGCGACGTGTACCGGGTCGACATCGAGGGCACGCCGAGCATCTGGCAGGAGACGGCGTTCCGCTTCACCGACGGATCGGGTCGCGACGCGGCAGCCGCGGGGTGTCTGGCCACCGGTATGCGGGCGCTCAACGCGGTACCTGCGGTGAACGACCTGCGTCCTGGCTGGGTGACCGCGCTGGACCTGCCGCTTATCGCGGGGGCGGGCTCGATTCGCTGAACTCCCGTCCCGGCGACGGCCATCCGGTCTCGGCGGGCAGTAGGCTGCGGCTCATGCACACGGTCGCGGTACTGGCGCTACCGGACACCGTCGCCTTCGATCTGAGCACACCCATCGAGGTGTTCACCCGGGTTCGGTTGCCCGACGGTGCCCCGGGTTACCGCCTGCTGGTCTGCGGCAGCGACCCGGTGGTGGCCGCCGGACCGGTGCGGATCGCCACCGACCACGGGATCGAGGCACTCGCGGACGCGGACACCGTCGTGGTGCCCGGCCGCAACGACGTCGCGGTGCCGCCGCCCCCGCGTGTCCTCGACGCCCTGCGGGAGGCGTACGCGGCGGGCAGCCGGCTCGCGTCGATCTGTTCGGGTGCGTTCACCTTGGCCGCAGCGGGCCTACTCGACGGGCGGCGCGCCACCACGCACTGGGTGGCCGCGGATGCGTTCCGTGCCGCATATCCCGCGGTCGAGTTGGATCCGGAGGTGCTCTACGTCGACGAAGGCCAGGTGCTGACGTCGGCCGGTGCCTCGGCCGGCCTGGATCTCTGCCTGCACATCGTGGCCCGCGACCACGGCGCCGCGGTGGCTGCCGACGCCGCTCGGCTGGCGGTCGCCCCACTGCACCGCAGCGGCGGTCAGGCGCAGTTCATCCTGCGCCGCGGCGCCCGGGTGCGGCACATCGCCGAACGGACCGAACTCGACGCGGTGCTGGCGTGGATCGAGCAGGAGGCCCACCGCGACCTGAGCCTGGCCGACGTCGCCGGATACGCGGCGATGAGTGTGCGCACCCTCAATCGTCGCTTTCAGGCCGAGCTGGGGCAGACGCCGATGCAGTGGGTGGCCGGCGTCCGCGTCCGGCACGCTCAGCAACTGCTGGAGACGACGTCCTACGGTGTGGAGCGGGTCGGTCGCGAGGTCGGTTTCAGCTCACCGGCCAACTTTCGCGAGCAGTTCCGGCGGCTGACCGGGGTGGCACCCCAGAGCTACCGCAACACGTTCCGCGGCCGCGCCGCCGGCTGAGGGCGCTCACTTCGGCCGCTTGTGCAACACCACATGCGCCTGCGGTATCCGGGTCGGCTCCGGGGCGGCGGCCAGCCGCGCCGCGATCCCGGCGTCGAGACGGTCGGCGAAGCGCCGGATCCGTCCCTCGTCGGCGGTGTTCAGCGCCCCGGTCAGCGCCGGGAACACCGCCGCCCGGGCGAACGCCGCCCACTGGGCGCCGAAAGCCTTGTCGTCCTTGTCTTTGCGGTACTGGTCGAAATAGCGGTCCTCGGCGTCGAAGATCTCCAACCGCTCGATCTCGAGACGTTCGAACCGGCCCGACGGTGCGAACGGCGCCCGCAGCTCCGCAGCGCTGCGGGCCACGGTGGGCACGGTCATCCGCTGCTGTTCCTCGACGTTCAGTTCCCCGGCGCCGACCAGTTCAGCGAGCGTGTCGGCCATCGCGGCCAGCAGCGGTCCGAAGCCGAATTCGCCGTCCTCGCCGACACCCATCGTCATCACCACCAGACGGCCGCCGGGGCAGAGTTCGCGGCCGCGGAACGCGATGAACTCGTGCCAGTCGTGCGCCGCCTGCCTCGCGTACGCGGCGCGCAGCGCCTCCTCCGTGCAGTGCGTGATGTGCAGGTGGTCGGGAACCGGGGCCGGTACGCGGCTCAGCCACTGGATCGCCCACGAACTCCAGCCCAGGTTCACACTGTTGGACGGCATGATCTGGCTGTAGAACGACCGGCCGACGGCCGAGGCGAAGGCGGCGGCGTCCTTGGTCAGGTAGGAGTCCGGGTCGTCGGACAGGGTGCGGAACAGGGCGGTGAAGTCGTTGTCCGGGACATCGGTGTGGGCCACCAGGATGGAGTGTTCGGGCCGGGTGCGCTTGCGCAGCTCCGCGATCGCCGCACAGATCGGCAGCAGCGAGTTGTGGCCCGTCGCCGCACCGTAATCGGCGATGACGATCGGTTGCGGCGGCCGCGGCAGCGGCACCAGCCGCGCGGCGTCCTCGAACAGCGCGATCGCCTGCCCCAGTCCTGCGGCGCGCAGCCGTGAAGCGGCGGAGTATCCGCTGCTGTCCTTGGACTGCGGGCGCACGACGATGCTGGATTCGGGCACCTGAGGCAACCTCCCGCCGGGGCTGACGACCACTTCGACGGTAGTCGCAAAGCCCGGGCGGCGACGACCTATGCGGTGATGTCCCGCTCCGTCAGTGGCCCCGGGCCACCCACTCGTCGTAGTTGACGATCTCGTCGCCGACGGTGGTGGTGTCGCCGTGGCCGGTGTAGACGACCGTCTCGCCGGGCAGCGCCCCGAGTTTGCCCGAGATGGATTCGAGAATGGTCGGGAAGTCGGAGAACGACCGGCCGGTGGCGCCCGGCCCGCCCTGGAACAGGGTGTCGCCGCTGAACACCGCACCCAATTCGGGGGCGTACCAGCACACCGAACCGGGGGAGTGGCCCGGGGTGTGCAGCGCCCGCAGTTCGATCCCGCCCGCGCGCAGGGTGGCGCCGTGTTCGACCGAACGGAAGGCCTTGTCCGGGTGGGTCATTCGCCACAGCATCTCATCGGCCGGATGCAGCAGCACCGGGGCGTCGAGCGCCTGACCGAGCTCGGGTGCGACGGTCACGTGATCGTTGTGGCCGTGCGTGCAGACCACCGCCACGACGTTGCGGCCGCCCACGGCCATCACGATCGGGGCCGCGTCGTGGGCGGCATCGAAGACCACGACGTCGGAATCGTCGCCGACGATCCAGATGTTGTTGTCGACCTCCCAACTGCCGCCGTCGAGTTCGAAGGTGCCGTGGGTGACGATGCGCTCGATGTTGCGCTCCGCAGAACTCACAGGACCACCACCGAGCGCAGCACCTCACCGGAATGCATCTTGTGGAACGCCTCCTCGATGTCGTCGAGGCCGATGCGCTCGGAGACGAACTTCTCCAGCGGCAGGCGACCCTGCAGATACAGACTGATCAGAGTGGGGAAGTCGCGTTCGGGCAGACAGTCGCCGTACCAGGAGGACTTCAGCGACCCGCCGCGGGAGAAGAAGTCGACCAGCGGCATCTCCAGACGCATATCGGGCGTCGGGACGCCGACCAGCACCACGGTTCCGGCCAGATCCCGGGCGTAGAAGGCGTTCTTCCAGGTCTCGGGACGTCCGACCGCGTCGATCACCACGTCCGTGCCGAAACCGTCGGTGAGGTCGGCGATGGCCTCGACCACGTCCTCGACGTTGCGGGCGTTGATGGTGTCGGTGGCCCCGAACTGGCGGGCCCACTCGAGTTTCTTGTCATCGGTGTCGACGGCGATGATCTTCTTCGCGCCGACCAGAGCGGCACCGGCGATGGCCGCATCGCCCACGCCACCGCAGCCGATCACCGCCACGGTGTCGTCGCGGGTGACCGCGCCGGTGTTGATCGCCGCGCCGATACCGGCCATCACGCCGCAGCCCAGCAGCCCGGCCACCGCCGGATCCGCGGCGGAATCGACCTTGGTGCACTGGCCCTCGTGGACGAGGGTCTTGTCGGCGAACGCGCCGATGCCCAGCGCGGGGGACAGTTCGGTGCCGTCGGTCAGGGTCATCTTCTGCGCGGCGTTGTGGGTGTCGAAGCACAGGTGCGGACGGCCCCGTTTACAGGCTCGGCACTGGCCGCACACCGCGCGCCAGTTGAGGATCACGAAGTCGCCGGGAACCACGTTGGTGACACCCTCGCCGATGGACTCGACGGTGCCGGCGGCCTCGTGACCGAGTAGGAACGGATACTCGTCATTGATACCGCCTTCGCGGTAGGTCAGATCGGTGTGGCAGACCCCGCAGGCGATGATGTCGACCACCACCTCACCCGGACCCGGATCCGGGATGACGATGTCGACGACTTCGACCGGCTGCTTCTTGGACCGGGAGATCACCCCGCGCACTGTCTGACTCATGACTACAACCTAATGCGTGCGAACTCCTCGAGCGGGGCGGCCGGTGGTCATAGATTTGCGCTCATGACCACCGCGGGTGAGACCACCGAGGAATTCGCCGACCGCGTCGTCGGTGCGATCGACAGCGCCAGCGTCGCATTGCTGCTGTCGATCGGTCACCAGACGGCACTGTTCGACACCATGGCGCATCTCCGGCCGTCGAGCAGCGGGCAGATCGCCGAGGCAGCCGGCCTCGACGAACGCTACGTCCGCGAATGGCTCGGCGGATTGACCGCCGCGCGGGTGGTCGAATTCGACGCGGCCGAGGGGACCTACACGCTGCCCGCCGAGCGTGCGGCGGTGCTCACCCGCGCGGCCGGAACCGACAACCTGGCCAGGGTCGCGCAGTTCATCCCGCTGCTCGGCGAGGTGGAACAGAAGATCATCGAGTGCTTCCGCCGCGGCGGCGGGCTGCCCTACAGCGCGTATCCACGGTTCCACGAGATCATGGCCGAGCAGAGCGGTGAGGTGTTCGACGCCGCACTCGTCGACGTGGTGCTGCCCCTGGTAGACGGCCTGCCCGAGCGGCTGACCGCCGGTGCGGAGGTGGCCGACATCGGCTGCGGCAGCGGCCATGCGGTCAACGTGCTGGCCCGGGCGTTCCCGGCCAGTCGTGTCACCGGCATCGATTTCTCCGACGAGGGGCTGGCGGCCGGCCGGGCGGAGGCCGCACGACTCGGGCTGGACAACGCCCAATTCGTGGCCCAGGACGTCACGGCGCTGGGCCTCACCGAGGCCTTCGATGTCGTGACGGTCTTCGACGCGATCCACGACCAGGCCCAGCCGGCGCAGGTGCTGGCCAACATCCACCAGGCACTGCGCCCGGGCGGGGTGCTGCTGATGGTCGACATCAAGGCGTCCAGCCGCGTGGAGGACAACATCGGCGTCCCGCTGGCGACCTACCTCTACACGGTCTCGACGATGCACTGCATGACCGTGTCGCTCGGACTCGACGGCGCCGGGCTGGGCACCATGTGGGGACGGCAGTTGGCGACATCGATGCTGGCCGACGCCGGCTTCACCGACGTCGACGTGCACGAGATCGACGGCGACCCGTTGAACCTCTACTACATCTGCCGCAAGTAGCATCGCGACCCGTGGGCGCGCTGGAGGCAATCGCGGACTGGCCGGTCGACACCGCCGCCGCGGCCGTGGTCGGACCCGACGGAGTGCTCGGCTCCTTCGGCGACCAGCGCCACTCCTTCCGGCTGGCCTCGGTGACCAAACCGCTCGTCGCCCGCGCCGCGCAGATCGCCGTCGAAGAGGGCGTGGTCGAACTCGACACCGAGGCGGGTCCGCCCGGGTCGACCGTGCGCCACCTGCTGGCCCACACCTCGGGGTTGTCGATGCACTCCGACGACATCATGTGCGAGCCCGGCGCGCGGCGGGTCTACTCCAACTACGGCTTCGGGGTGCTGGCCCAGACGATCGAGCGGGAGGCCGGCATCGAGTTCGGCCGGTATCTGGGCGAGGCGGTGTTCGAACCCCTCGGCATGTCCGACAGCCGGCTCGACGGCGGAGCCGAGGCGGCGGGATACGGTGCGTTCTCGACCGTGGCCGACCTCGTGGCGTTTGCCGGGGATCTGCTGGTGCCGCGGCTGGTCTCCGAGCAGATGCACGCGGCGGCGATCGAGGTGCAGTTCCCGGATGTCGACGGGGTGCTGCCGGGGTTCGGGGTGCAGCGGCCCAACGACTGGGGGCTCGGTTTCGAGATCCGCGACGGCAAGTCGCCGCACTGGACGGGGACCGCGAACTCGGCGGCCACCTTCGGGCATTTCGGCCAGTCCGGCACGTTTCTATGGGTCGATCCGGAGGCCGGGCTGGCGCTCGTCGCGCTGGCCGACCGGGACTTCGGGGAATGGGCGTACGAGCGGTGGCCGGCGCTCTCTGATGGAGTTCTGAGAGAATTCGGGCCACACTAGCGCAACACCCGTCCCACAAGGCACAATAGACACGCACGACACAGCTGTATTCGGGTCCGCAAGGCCGCTTGGGGAAGACGTCCCTCGTGGAGCCGAAGGAGCAGCTATGCGTGCGTCGAATCAGTTCGCCGAGTCGGCGACGGGCGTGGTGTACGTACACGCCTCACCGGCCGCGGTGTGCCCACATGTCGAGTGGGCGTTGTCGTCGACCCTGTCGGCGCGCGCCAACCTGAAGTGGACCCCGCAGCCGGCGATGCCGGGGCAGCTCCGTGCGGTCACCAACTGGGTGGGCCCGGTGGGCACCGGAGCGCAGTTGGCCAATGCCCTGCGCTCATGGTCGGTGCTGCGTTTCGAGGTAACCGAGGATCCGAGTGCCGGCGTCGACGGGCACCGCTGGTGTCACACACCCCAGCTGGGTCTGTGGAGCGGGGCGATGGGCGCCAACGGCGACACGATGGTCGGCGAGATGCGGCTGCGCGCCCTGATGAACGCCGGCGCCGATGTGCTCGCCGCCGAACTCGACACCGTGCTCGGCACCGCCTGGGACGAAGCGCTGGAGCCCTACCGGGACGGTGGGGCCGGCGCCGAGGTCAGCTGGCTGTCGCGCGGAGTCGGGTAGCCGACGACATTCAGCTGGCGCGTGGGGTAGGCACCAGGATCTGCAACGCACGGGGCACGGCCGACACCGTGACCGGCAGCGGACAGGCGAAGTCGCCGTCGGCGTAGGCATTGATGCCGGGACAATCCACCTCGACGGTCTGCGCGCGCGCCGTACTCACCTCGTCGAGGTGGACATGGGTGCCCTTGAACACCGTCGGGAACAGCCGGATGAGCCGGCGGCGCGACGCCGAATGCACCATCGTGACGTCCAGCAGTCCGTCGCTGTGGTCGGCGTCCGGGCAGATCCGCATACCGCCCCCGTAGCTACGGGTGTTGCCGAACGCCGCCAGGGTGAGGTCGACGCGTTTCTCGTTGCCGCCGTCGAAGCGCAGCCGGAACGGCAGCAGTCGTAACTTCGACAGCTCGGCCACCATCGCGACGTTGTAGCGCATCCGGCCGTGCGGCCACCGCATCCGGTTCGTCCGGTCGCTGACCAGCGAGTCGAAACCGGTGGCCAGCACGGTGCCGAACCACCGGTGCTGACCGGCCGCGTCGACGATGCGGCCGAGATCCACCGACTCCCGATGTCCGTCGACGATGACGTCCGCCGCCGCGGCCGGATCGCCGGTCGGCAGACCGAATTCACGGGCATGGTCGTTACCGGTGCCCGCGGGGACGATACCCAGCGGCACGTCCCCGAGCGCGAGAGATTGCAGCGCCAACGAGATCACCCCGTCCCCACCGACCACCACCAACGCGTCGGTGCCCGCGGCCAGTGCGTCGTCGACCAGACGGCGGGCGTGGTCGGGATCGGAGCCGACGATTGCGGTCACGTCGACGCCGCGCTGCTGGAACCGGGCGATCGCGCGTTCGGCGGCGTGCGGGGCGTTGCCGTGCCCCGACTGCGGATTGGTCAGCACCGTGACCCTTCCGACGGCCCGCGGGTTCATGGGATCAGCTTGCCCGGGTTCAGGATGCCCGCCGGATCGAGGGTGGCCTTGACCGCCCGCAGGATCTCGACGCCCAGGTCCCCGACCTCGGCGCGCATCCACGGCCGGTGGTCCGCGCCGACCGCATGGTGATGGGTGATGGTGCCGCCGGTACGCACGATCGCCTCGCAGGCCGCGGCTTTGGCCGCCCGCCACTGCTCGATCGGGTTACCGCGCTGGGCGGCGACGACGGTGAAGTACAGCGACGCCCCGGTCGGATAGATGTGGCTGATGTGGCACATGACCAGCGCAGGCGCGAGCGCGGCGGTCAGCGCCTCGGTGACCGCGGTCTTGAGCGTCGGCAGATTCGACCAGGTGGTGGCCGTCTCGAGGGTCTCGCACAGGGCGCCGGCCGAGAGCAACGAATCCCGCAGGTAGGGCGCGTTGAACCGGCCGTGCTCCCACGCCTTCGCCGGTTGCTCACCGAGTGAGGTGCCGCCATAGGCCTCGAGCAGGGCTCGCGTCTCGGCATGCCGGCTGGCGGTGTGCTCGGCGCTGCCTTCGAAGGTCGTGACGGCCAGGCAGCCGCCGGTGATCTGCTGCTCGCCGATGTTCTCGGTGGTCGCCAGATTCACCCCCGTCTCCGCCTCGTCGGACAGCCGGATCACCGTGGGTCCGGTCCCGGTCTGGGTCACCGCACGCAGTGCGGCAGCACCGGTCGCGAAATCCGGGAACGACCACGCCTCGTAGCGGGTGGTCGCCGGCACCGGATGCACCCGCACCCGCACCCGGGTGATCACGCCGAACACGCCTTCCGATCCGACCAACAGCTGGCGCAGATCGGGGCCCGCCGCCGAGGCCGGGGCGCGGCCGACGTCGAGCACACCGGCGGGTGTCACCGCGCGCAATCCGCGCACCATATCGTCGAAGCGGCCGTAGCCCGCCGAGTCCTGGCCCGACGACCGGGTCGCTGCGAAGCCGCCGATGGTCGCAAAGCAGAAGCTCTGCGGAAAATGCCCGAGTGAGAAACCCCGCTCTGCGAGCAGGCGTTCGGCCTCCGGCCCGGTGACCCCGGCGCCGAGCTCGGCTTCGCCGGACTCCTCGTCGAGCCAGTGCAGCGCGTCGAGCCGGCGCAGGTCCAGCGATACGACGGCGCCGAACTCGCCGCGGATCGGGTCGAGGCCGCCCACCACGCTGGTCCCACCGCCGAACGGCACCACCGCGATGCGCCGGGTGCTGCAATGCGCCAGCACCGCCGCGATCTGGTCCTCGTCGGCGGGCAGCAGCACCGCGTCCGGGACATCCTGCACGCCTGGATCGCGGCGGCGCAGCAGGTCGAGCGTGGACTTGCCGCCGGCGTGGAGCAGGCGGCCGAGATCGTCGCTCCGGCAGAACTGGTCGCCGACGATGGCGGCGAACCGCTCGCGATCGTCGGCGGCCAGCTCCGACGGACGGACGGTGACGTCCTCGAGGGCCAGGGGCGGTGTCGTCCCCTCACCGACACCGAGCGCCTGGTCGAGCAGGGAGCGGATCCCCGCCGAGAGTTCTTTCGCAGCGGCCGGGTCACCCCAGGCGTCCCACTTCATCGGAGGCAGCATGCGTTACAGTATTACACATGACGTCAATCCGTAAAGAATTGCCGCGAACCGTGGAGGAACGCATCCTCGACGCTGCGGCCCACTGCGTGCAGACCTACGGTGTGCACCGGGTGACGCTGGCCGAGATCGCCCGCCGCGCCGGGGTCAGCCGGCCCACGGTCTACCGCCGCTGGCCCGACACCGAAGCCATCCTCGCCGCGCTGCTGAGTATGCGAATCGCCGCCGTGCTCGATTCGGTGCCCAGCCGCGGGGTCGCACGGGAAGCCCTCGTGGAGCGGATCGTCCGGGTGGGCGATCGGCTGCGCACCGACGAGGTCGTGATGTCGGTGTTCCACAGCACGCCGGAGTTCGCGATGGTCTACATCGCCGAGCGTCTGGGCACCAGCCAGCAGATCCTCATCGACGCACTGGCCGGTGACCTCAAACTCGGCCAGGACGACGGCAGTGTCCGTGCCGGCGAGCCGCGTCAGCTGGCGGCCATGTGTCTGCTGATCACCCAGTCGACGATCCAATCGGCGCAGATGGTGGCCCCGCTGATCGACGCGCCCACGCTGTCGGTCGAACTCGCCCGGGCCCTGAACGGATACCTGAAGCCGTGAACACTTCCCTCAACGCGTCGCGGCGCACCGCGGAACTGTCCGCCCTCGCCGACGGCGCCACCGTGGACGTGCTCGTCATCGGCGGCGGCATCACCGGCGCGGGCATCGCGCTCGACGCCGCGAGCCGCGGTCTGTCGGTGGCGCTGGTCGAGAAGCACGACCTCGCCTTCGGCACCAGCAGATGGAGTTCGAAACTGGTCCACGGGGGCCTGCGCTATCTGGCCACCGGCAACGTAGGCATCGCGCGGCGCAGTGCGGTCGAACGCGGAATCCTGATGACGCGCACCGCTCCGCACCTGGTCACGGCCATGCCTCAGCTCGTTCCGCTGCTGCCCGAGATGGCTCGTCCCGCCCGCGCCCTGGTGCGGACCGGGTTCCTGGCCGGCGACGTGCTGCGCCGGCTGGCCGGGACCGCGCCCTCGGTCCTGCCGCGTTCCCGGCGCGTCGACGCGGCGCGGGCGACCGCGTTGGTGCCGGCGGTGCGCCGTACCGGTCTGGCCGGCGGCCTGCTGGCCTACGACGGGCAGCTGATCGACGACGCCCGCCTGGTCACCGCCGTCGCCCGCACCGCCGCAGCGCACGGCGCCCGCATCCTGACCCGGGTCACCGCGTCCGGCGCCACCGCGACCTCGGCCCGGTTGACGGACCGGCGCACCGGCGAATCCTTCGACGTGTCGGCCCGTGCGGTGATCAACGCCGCCGGTGTCTGGGCCGGCGACGTGGACACGTCGCTGAGACTGCGACCCTCACGCGGGACGCATCTGGTGTTCGACGCCGCGGCGTTCGGCAATCCGACTGCGGCGCTGACCATCCCGATCCCCGGGGCGCTCAATCGGTTCGTGTTCGCGATGCCCGAACAGCTCGGCCGCGTGTATCTCGGATTGACCGACGAGGACGCCCCGGGACCGGTCCCGGATGTCCCCGAGCCGACAGCGGGGGAGATCGCGTTCCTGCTCGACACCGTCAACACCGCGCTGGCCACCGGCCTGACCCGCGGTGACGTCATCGGTGCCTACGCCGGCCTGCGTCCACTGATCGACACCGGCGGCGGCGACACCGCCGACATCTCCCGCGAACATGCCGTGACGGAATCGGCATCCGGGGTGCTCAGCATCATCGGCGGCAAGCTGACCGAATACCGCTACATGGCCCAAGACGTGCTGGATCGCGCGATCGCGGTGCGCGGCCTGAGCGCCGGTGCGTGCCGCACCCGCGATCTGCCACTGGTCGGGGCGCCGGGCCTGCCCGCCACGGGGGATCTGCCCCGGTCGCTGGTGGCCCGGTTCGGCGCCGAGGCGCCCGACGTACTGGCCCGCGCCACCTGCCCGCGTCCGGCGGATCCGGTCGCCGACGGGATCGACGTGACCCGGGCGGAGTTCGAGTACGCCGTGACCCATGAAGGAGCGCTGAGCGCCGAGGACATCGTCGATCGCCGGACCCGCATCGGCCTGGTGGACGCCGACCGCAGGCGGGTATTGACGGTGGCGCAGGAGTTCGCCGCCGCCGCGGAGTGACTCAGCTCACAAGTGGGTAACCCGTCCGGATGACCGAGACACCTGGGTTGAAAAAGGCGCTCAGCCAGCGCCAATTGCGGATGATCGCGATCGGCGGCGTGATCGGCGCCGGCCTGTTCGTCGGGTCCGGGGTGGTCATCTCCGACACCGGACCCGGCGTCTTCCTCACCTACGCCATGAGCGGTGTCCTCATCATCATGGTGATGCGGATGCTCGCCGAGATGGCGGTGGCCAATCCCTCGACGGGGTCCTTCGCCGACTACTCCCGCCACGCGCTCGGCGATTGGGCGGGATTCTCCGTCGGCTGGCTGTACTGGTACTTCTGGGTGATCGTCGTCGGGTTCGAGGCGATCGCCGGCGCGCGGATCGTGCAGTACTGGCTCGACGTACCGCTGTGGTTGACCGCGCTGGTGTTCATGGTGCTGATGACCGCGACCAACCTGTTCTCGGTGAAGTCCTACGGAGAGTTCGAATTCTGGTTCGCCGGTATCAAGGTCGCCGCGATCATCGTGTTCATCGTCGTCGGCGCCTGCTTCGTCCTGGGGCTCTGGCCCGGGCGGTCTGCCGATGTCTCCAACCTGTGGAGCAACGGCGGGTTCATGCCGTTCGGATTCGGCGCGATCACCGTCGGCATCGTGACGGTGATCTTCTCGATGGTCGGACCGGAGATCGCCACCATCGCGGCCGCCGAGTCGTCGGATCCGGAACGCGCGGTGACCAAGGCCGCCAACTCGGTGATCGTGCGCATCCTGGTGTTCTACGTCGGCGCGGTGCTGCTGCTGGTGACGATCCTGCCCTGGTCCGACGACGGCCTCGAGGAGTCTCCGTTCGTCGCGGCCTTCACCGCGATGGGCATCCCGTACGCCGATCACGTGATGAACGCCGTGGTACTCACGGCGGTCCTGAGCTGCCTGAACTCCGGGATGTACACCGCATCGCGGATGCTGTTCGTACTCGCCGACCGCCGCGAGGCGCCCCGCCTGCTGGTTCGCCTGACCCCACGCGGCGTACCGGCCAACGCGATCCTGGCCTCGTCGGTGGTGGGCTTCCTCTGTGTCATCGCCGCGGCGTTCGCCGAGGACACCATCTTCGCCTTCCTGCTGAACTCCAGCGGCGCGATCATCCTGTTCGTCTATCTGCTGATCGCCGTTTCGCAGATCGTGTTGCGTCGCCGCACACCGGATTCCGAGCTGAAGGTCAAGATGTGGCTCTTCCCGGTGCTGTCGATCCTGACGGCGGTCGGGATCGTGGCGATTCTGCTGCAGATGTTCTTCGACGACTCGCTGCGCTCGCAACTGGTTCTGAGCCTGTTGTCCTGGGCGGTCGCGCTGGGCCTCTACGCGGCCAGCCGGTATGTCCTCAGGCGGCGCGACGCGCGGCGCGAGGATGCGGTCTCGAGCGCCGGTGGTCGCTGACCACCAGCGCGACGACCACCAGGGCGATGCCGATCAGCTCCGGGCGGGTCGGGATCTGCCCGAGCATGAGCAGACCGGCCAGCACCGCGGACGCGGGCAGCACGGCGAGCAGCAGTGCGAAGTGCCCGCGCCCGACCAGGCGCAGCACCTGCTGATCGAGCAGATACGGTACGACGCTGGACAGCACGGCCAGCGCCGCCACCATGCCGGCGACCCGGTGCAGCCCGACATGGGGGTCGGCGCGCGACAGCGAGATCGCCAGCGGTGAGGTGAGCACCGCCGCGGCGGTCCAGCCGACCGCCAGCGAATGCAGCGACGCTCGGCGATCGGCGCCCGCGGCATCGCTGACCGCCTTGCCCAGCAGCACGTAACCGGCCCACAGGGCGGCCGCCAGCAGGGCGAACGCGATGCCCAGGGGTTCGGCGGCGAACTGCACGTCGGCGATCAACGCCACCCCGGCGATTGCGGCGGCCAGCGCCGAAAGTCCTCGCGCGGAACGTGATTCGGCGGCCACCACAGCGATCGGCCCGAGAAACTCGATGGCCACCGCGGTGCCGAGCGGCAGCCGGGCCACCGCCTCGTAGAAGCAGACATTCATCAGCGCGGTGACCACCCCGAAGACGGCGGCCAGCGCGAGTGGTCGGCCTCGCCACGCGGGCGCCGGGGGACGGACCAACACCACCAGCACCAGGGCGCTGGCCGCCACCCGCAGCCAGGCCACCCCGGCCGGTGCAATGGCGTCGAACAGCAGGACACCGACCGACGCGCCGACGTACATCGACGTGCCGCTGAGCACCATCAACAGCGGCGCGGCCGCCGCCGACGGGACGCGCAAGAACCCCTACAGCGGGATGTTCTTGTGGCGTCCCCGGCGCGCGGGCGCCTCGGCCAGCGCCTGGGTCAGCCTGCTACGGGTATGGGCCGGGTCGATCTTCTCGTCCACGACGCCGATCTCGATCGCCGAATCCACCCCACCGGCGATGCGCTCGTGTTCCACGGCCAGCTGCTCGTGCAGCGCCTCGCGCTCCTCGGGCGCGGCGGCGGCCAGCTTCTTCTTGTGCAGGATGCCGACCGCGGCCTTGGCGCCCATCACCGCGACCTCGGCGTCCGGCCAGGCGAAGACCTTGGTCGCGCCGAGCGAGCGGGAGTTCATCGCGATGTACGCACCGCCGTAGATCTTGCGGGTGACCAGCGTGACGCGCGGAACGGTGGCCTCACCGAAGGCGTGCAGCAGCTTGGCGCCGCGACGGACCACCCCGCCCCACTCCTGATCCACCCCGGGCAGATAGCCGGGCACGTCGACGATGACCACGATCGGGATGCCGAACGCATCGCACAGGCGCACGAATCGGGCTGCCTTCTCGGCGGATTCGGAGTTCAGGCAGCCGCCGAGGCGCAGCGGATTGTTGGCGAGCACACCGACGCTGCGACCGGCCAGCCGGCCGAGACCGACGACCATCGACGGCGCCCACTTGGCCTGGAATTCCTCGAACGGTGCACCGTCGTCGAGCAGCGCGGTCACCAGCGGATGGACGTCGTACGCGCGGCGGGCCGACTCGGGCAGCAGTGCGGCCAGATCGGAGTCCTGGGCCTCGGCCTTGCTCCGGTCGAAATGCCCTTGCTGGCAGAACAGGCCGACCAGGCGACGGCCGCGCTCATAGGCGTCGTCGGCGTCGTCGGCGACGATGTGGCATACGCCGGACTTCTTGTGGTGGGTCTCCGGACCGCCCAGCGACGCCATGTCCACGTCCTCGCCGGTCACGCTGCGCACCACATCGGGTCCGGTGACGAACACCCGGCCCTCCGGCGCCATGATGACGACGTCGGTCAGCGCCGGGCCGTAGGCGGCGCCGCCGGCGGCGAAGCCGACGACCACCGAGATCTGGGGGATGTAACCGGACGCGCGGATCATGGCCTCGAAGACCAGACCGACTGCGTGCAGGGCTTTGACGCCCTCGGCGAGCCGGGCCCCGCCGGAATGCCAGATCCCGACGATCGGGCTCTGTTCCTCGATGGCGGTGTCGTAGGCGTTGACGATGTGGCTGCAGCCCTCGACGCCCATGGCGCCACCCATGACGGTGCCGTCGGTGCAGAAGGCGATGGTGCGCACGCCGTTGACGGTGCCGGCCGCGGCCAGGACACCGGAGCGGTCCCGCTCGTGCAGCAGTTCGACGCTGTCGTCGTCGAAGAAAGTGCTCAGGCGCAGCAGCGGATCACGCGGGTCGACCGGCTCGCCGGTGTTCTCGGTGGCGGGCCGACTCTGCATGGTCGTCATCTATCTCCTCCTAGTACTTCCCGAAAGCGACCGCTACGTTGTGCCCGCCGAATCCGAACGAATTGTTGATCGCGTACTGGTAGTTGCCCGGACGCGGCGATCCCGCGACCACGTCGAGGTCGATCTCTGGGTCCAGGTTCTTCAGGTTGAGCGTCGGGGGAATGACCCCGTTGCGCAACGCCAGCACGGTGAGGATGGACTCGACCGCTCCGACGGCTCCCACCGAGTGCCCGAGGGCACCCTTGGGGGCGTAGACCGCCGGCCGGTGTCCGCCCATCGCGTTGTTGATGGCTTTGCTCTCGGCCACGTCGCCGACGCTGGTGCCGGTGGCATGCGCGTTGACGTGGTCGATGTCCGACGGCTGCAGACCCGCCAGCTGGATGGCCCGGGTCATCGCCCAGCCCGCCTGCTCGCCGTTGGGGTCGGGCGCCACGATGTGGTAGCCGTCGGAGGTGATGCTCGCGCCCATGATGCGGGCCAGGATGTCGGCGCCGCGGGCCTTGGCGTGCTCCTCGGTCTCGATCACCATCAGCGCGCCGGCCTCGCCGAACACGAACCCGTTGCGGTCCCGGTCGAACGGCCGGCAGGCCCCCGCCGGGTCGTCGTTGGTGGTGGACAGCACGATCCGCATCTGCGCGAATCCCGCGATCGGCACCGCCTCGATCCTGGTCTCCACGCCACCGCAGATCGCGACGTCGGCTTCGCCCAGGACGATGTTGCGCCACGCCTGGGCGATGCCCTCGGAACCGGAGGCGCAGGCCGACACCGGGGTGACCACCCCGGCGCGGGCCTTGCGCTCCAGTCCGACCGCCGCCGCAGCGGCGTTGGGCATGTACATCTGCACGGCCAGCGGTGACACGGCCTCGAGGCCTTCGCGCCGCATGCCGTCGTAGGCGTAGAGGAGTTCTTCCGTCGAACCCATGCCGGTGCCGATGGACACCATCAGCCGACGGGGATCGACGTTCGGCGATCCGGCCCGCTCCCACACCCGCCGGCTGAGCACGGTGGACATCTTCTGCAGGTACGACAACTTGCTCAGTTCGGGCGGAGTCGCGTCACCATCGAAGTTCTCCAGCAGATGCCCACCGATGCGCACCGGCAGGTCGTACTGCTCGACGAACGGGTCCTCGAGCTTGCGGATACCGCTGGCCCCGTCCAGAAGACGTTGCCAGGTGGTCTCCGCGTCGGTGGCCAGGGCCGTCGTCATGGCGATGCCGGTGACGACGACGTTGGGGAAGCCGTTCCCCGTCGACAGACCCTTTGACCGTGCCATTACCACTACTCCAGTGAGATGTTCTACGCCCGGCGGTTACTCAGTACCGACCGAACGCCAGGGCCACATTGTGGCCACCGAATCCGAACGAGTTGTTGATGGCGTACTGGTAGTCGCCGTACCGTGGCTCGCCTGCAACGACATCGAGATCGATCTCCGGATCGGGGGTCTCGTAGTTGAGCGTCGGCGGGATGACGCCGTCCCGCAGGGCGAGCACGGTGAGGATCGACTCCAGCGAGCCGACCGCACCGATGGAGTGGCCCAGCGCCGACTTCGGCGCATACACCGCGGCGTGCTCCACCCCGGCGACCCGGATGGCGTTGGCCTCGGCCGTGTCACCGATGGGCGTGGCGGTGGCGTGTGCGTTGACGTGGTTGATGTCCTTGGCGGACAGCCCCGCGGTCTCCAACGCCCGCTTCATCGCCGCGCCGGCGCGCAATCCGTCCGCAGCGGGAGCCACCATGTGGAAGGCATCGGAGGTGATGCCCGCACCCATCAACCGGGCCAGCGGCTTGGCGCCACGAGCCTTGGCGTGCTCCTCGGTCTCGATGATCATCATCGCGCCGGCCTCACCGAAGACGAAACCGTCCCGGTTCTTGTCGAACGGTCGCGAGGCGCCCTCGGGATCCTCGTTGCGGGTCGACATGGCGCGCATCATCGAGAACGCCGCGATGGGCAGCGCCTCGATGCCACCTTCCACGCCACCGACGACGGCGAAGTCGGCGTCACCCATGACGATTTGACGCCACCCGTGCGCGATCGCCTCCGACCCGGACGAGCACGCCGACACCGGGGTGATGACCCCGGCGCGGGCGCCCAGTTCCAGGCCGGCGACGGCGGCCGCACCGTTGGGCATGATCATCTGAACGGCGAGCGGGGACACCTTGCGGGGCCCGCCCTCGTTCATCGCGTCATAGGTCTCGACGATCTTCTCGCCGCCACCCAGACCGGTGCCGATGATCACGGCGAACCGGTCCGGGTCGACCTCGGGCTTTCCGGCGTTCTCCCACAGGCGACCCGCGAGCAGCTTCGACATGCGCTGCACGTAGGACATGCGGCGCATGTCGATCCGGGTCATGTGGTCGTCGACGTTGTCGACCAGGTGGCCACCGATCCGTACGGGCAGGTCCCACTTGGTGACGAACTCGTCCTCGAGAACGCGGATGCCGCTTTCGCCGGCCAGCAGGCCCTTCCACGTGCTCTCGACGTCCGCGGCGAGCGACGTGGTGGCCTCGACGGCAGTCACGACTACGCTGGGGAACCCTCCGTTAGCCGTGGAAGGCCTGGTCACTGGGTGAACTTCTCGCGCAGCGCAGCGGCAGCCTCGGGGTTCTCTTCCTCGAGCTTCTGGATGTAGGCGACGACGTCACCGACGGTGCGCAGACCGGCCAGGTCCTCGTCGGGGATCTTCACGCCGTACTTGTCCTCGGTCTGCACGGCGATCTCGACCATCGACAGCGAGTCGATGTCCAGGTCGTCGACGAACGACTTCTCGGGGGTGACCTCCGAGGGCTCGATACCGGTGACCTCTTCGATGATCTCGGCGAGACCGGCGATGATTTCTTCCTGACTGGCGGCCACAGGGGCTCCTTCTATTCGTTGGTGTTACTTGATGGACGTTCGGTTGTCCGCCCCGGACAGCGATGGCCGGGACATGGCGGTCAGAGCTCGGCGAGCCCGTCCAGGTCGGCGGGGGCTTTCACCGCATGTGTCGGTGTGCCCCGCAGTTCACGTTTGGCGATCCCGACCAGCGTGCCGGCGGGGGGGAATTCGACGATCGCGGCGGGCTGGCGCTCCCGGATCGTGGCGGTGCACAGATCCCAGCGCACGGGCCGGGTCAGCTGGGCGACGAGTTTGTCCATCGCATCGGCGGGCGAGGTCACCGGCGCGCCGTCGGAGTTCGACAGCAGGGTGACGTTCGGCGCCAGCTGCTCGGCGGTGGCCACCTCCTGCGCGGCGGCCGCGTAGCCGTCCAGCGCCGAGGCCATGTAGTGGGTGTGGAACGCGCCCGCGGTGGCGAGCACCCGCACCCGGGCCTTGGCCGGCGGATCCTCGGCCAGCTTGTCCAGCGCGGAGACCGCTCCGGCGGCCACGATCTGCCCTGCGGCGTTGCGGTTGGCCGGCACCAGGTCGAGCGCCTCCAACCGGGCCAGCACCTCGGCTTCGTCGCCGCCCAGTACGGCGGCCATACCGGTGGGCTCGAGCGCGCAGGCCTTGGCCATCTCGGCGCCGCGGGTGGCGGCCAGCTTGACCGCGTCGTCGGCGGAGATGATGCCGGCGATGGCGTAGGCGGCGATCTCCCCGACGGAGTGGCCCGCGACGATGGTCTCGGTGCCGAACAGGTCGCGCCGGACCGACTCCTCGTGGGTCAGCAGCGTCGCGGCCACGACCAGCGGCTGCGTCACCGCGGTGTCGGTGATCTCCTCCGCCGTCGCGGTGGTGCCGAGACGGGCCAGATCGAGTCCGCTGATCTGCGACCAGGTGGTGAGGCGTTCGCGCGCACCCGGGAGTTCCAGCCACGGCTCGAGCATTCCGGGGGTCTGCGACCCCTGTCCGGGAGCGAGCAGCGCAATGGGTCCGTTTGGCACATCTTTAAGAGAACACTGTGAAGACGGTTTCGCGCCGTGTAAGAGATTATGAACCTCGTCTTAGGATTTTGTAGAGGTCCCACAAAACGGCATGTGATGCGACTCCATCGAGACCGGTCCGCTATCTGTCAACCAGGTCGGGTCAGGGTCGGATCAAGGCCGCACTGGCCGGCCGCACCGCCGGGACCTGCACCGACACCCCGTTCGGCGGGCTCGCCTGCTGTGCCTGCCGGCCGAGCCGCCCGACGGTCGCCGCCACCCGCAGGACGTAGGCGTCGCGCGGCACGGTGGGGTCGCGTCCGGTGAAGTCAGCGATGCGTTTGAGCCGGTAGCGCACGGTATTTGGATGAACGAACAATTGACGCGCGCATGCCTCGATGGCGCCGCCCAAATCCAGGTAGGCATCCAGGGTCTCGGTCAGGGCCGGTCCGGCGTCGCCGAGGGGCCGCATCACCTCGGTTTCCAGTGCTGCGATCGCCGTGGCGTCCCCGAGCAGGGCGCGCTCGGGCAGTAGTTCCCGGGCCGCGACCGGCCGCGGTGCACCGCTCCAGCCGGCGACCGCGTTCATCCCGGAGATCGCCTCGGTCGCGCTGCGGTGGGCCGCCGACAGCGTGGGTGCGGTGGGGCCGACGACGACCGGGCCCTCGGCGAACACCTGCGTCAGATCCCGCAGGAAGCGGTCGGTGGGCGACAGCGGTCCGGAGACGATGGCCACCAGCCAGGTGCCGTGCACGTCGGAGAGCACGGCCCGGTCATGGCGGCCGACCACCTCCCGGACGTCGTCGCTGGCGACCTCCTTGCGGTCGGCCTGGGGGAGTCCGACGATCACCGTGGCCGGCGCGGTCGCGTCCCAGTTCAGCGTCGCGGCCTGGGACTGCAGCTCGGGTCCGATGTCGCCGCGGACCACGGCGTCGACGACGTTGGCCTCCATCCGGACGTCCCATGCGCCGCGCGCTTCGGCCGCGTCGGCATATCCGGACGCTGCGGCGAAGGCCAGATTGCGGCTGTACCGCAGGATCCCGACTGTCAGCGCGGTGCGCTGGGCCTGATTGCGGGCGAGCTGGGGCACCACATCCTCGAAGTGCTCCATGGTCACCCGCACCATGTCGACCGTCTGGCGCAGAGCGATGCGGCGGGTCAACTCCTGCGGCACCAACGCGAACGCCTCGGCGGTGTATCCGACGTCCCCGCGCGGATCGCGCATCCACTCCGCGAAGTTCACCAGCGCGGTCTGTACGACGAGCTGGACGCTGGCCCGCTGCGATGCCTCCAATTCGGCGAAGAACGGCAGCCGGTCGCCCATCACGTGAACGGCCTCGGTCGCCAGTCGGCCGGAGTACTGCTTGACCCTGCGCAGCAGCGACTCCGGCACCGAATCCAGCAGCTCCAGCGACGGCGGATCCTGCCCGTTGTCGGTCATCCCTAAAATCTACGCCGACCTTCTGGTGGGAACCTCCAACTCAGGCGAATGCCCTCAGCTGAATGTCGTCGCTACGCGACTCCGGGATCCGACGTCTGTTCCGGTGCCGCCAGCACATCGTCGATCTCGTAGCGCTTGGCCGCCTCGACGGCGACCGACGCATCGATGTTGCCGTCCCGGGCCAGCCCTTCGAGGACGGCCACGGCGATGGATTCGCCGTCGGTGTTGAAGTACCGGCGCGCCGCGGGCCGGGTGTCGGAGAAACCGAACCCGTCGGTGCCCAGCGTGATGTAGGTACCCGGCACCCACGGCCGGATCTGCTCGGGCACCGCCCGCATCCAGTCCGACACCGCCACCACCGGCCCGGCCGCATCGGCCAGCGCCTTCGTCACGTACGGCGTGGGCGCCTCCTGGTCGGGATGGCGCAGTCGTTGCTTCTCCACCTCGACCCCGTCGCGGTTGAGCTCGTTCCAGCTGGTCACCGACCAGACGTCGGCCGCGACATCCCAGTCTTCGGCCAGTAGCTCGGCCGCCCGCAGCGCCGAGGGCATCGCCACCCCGGACACCAGGATCTGCGCGGTGTTCGCCTTCTTGTCCGACACGGTCTGGTAGCGGTACATGCCGCGCAGCAGACCCTCGACGTCGAGGTCTTCCGGCTCGGCGGGCTGCGTGTACGGCTCGTTGTAGATCGTCAGATAGAAGTAGACGTTCTCCGGGTTCTCGCCGTACATCCGGTGCAGACCGCTTTCGATGATGTGCGCGATCTCGTAGGCGAACGCCGGGTCGTAAGCCACCACCGCGGGGTTGGTGGACGCCAGCAGCAGCGAATGCCCGTCGGCATGCTGCAGACCCTCACCGACCAGCGTCGTGCGCCCGGCGGTCGCGCCGAGCACGAAGCCGCGGGCCATCTGGTCGGCCGCGGCCCAGAAACTGTCGCCGGTGCGCTGAAAGCCGAACATCGAATAGAAGATGTAGATCGGGATCATCGGCTCGTTCTGCGTCGAGTACGACGTGCCCGCGGCGATGAACGTGCCCATCGAGCCCGCCTCGTTGATGCCCTCGTGCAGGATCTGCCCGGCTTCGCTCTCCTTGTACGCCAGCATCAGCTCGGCATCGACGGAGGTGTAGAGCTGCCCGTTGCGGTTGTAGATCTTCAGATTCGGGAACCACGAATCCATCCCGAAGGTGCGGGCCTCGTCGGGGATGATCGGGACGATCCGGTGACCGATCTGCTTGTCGCGCAGGATCTCCTTGAAGGTGCGCACGGTCGCCATCGTGGTGGCGACCTCCTGCTTACCCGATCCCTTCTTCAGCGCCTTGAACGCGTCGCTGCTCGGCAGCGGCAACACCTTGCTCTTGGTGCGACGCTCGGGCACGAAGCCGCCCAGTGCGCGCCGGCGGTCGAGCAGATACCGGATCTCCGGTGCTTCCGGACCGGGATGGTAGTACGGCGGCAGATAGGGGTTCTCCTCGATCTGCGTGTCGCTGATCGGGATGCGCTGGGCGTCGCGGAAGTCTTTGAGGTCCTGGAGCGCAAGCTTTTTCATCTGGTGGGTCGCATTGCGTCCCTCGAAGTGCTTACCCAGGGTGTAACCCTTGATGGTCTTGGCCAGGATGACCGTCGGCTGACCCTTGTGCTCCATCGCGGCGCGGTAGGCGGCGTAGACCTTGCGGTAGTCGTGGCCGCCGCGTTTGAGGTTCCAGATGTCGGCGTCGGACAGGTTCTCCACCAGTTGCTTGGTCCGCGGGTCGCGGCCGAAGAAGTGGTCGCGCACGTATCCGCCGTCGTTGGCCTTGTAGGTCTGGTAGTCCCCGTCGGGCGTGGTGTTCATCAGGTTGACCAGCGCTCCGTCGCGGTCGGCATGCAGCAGGGCGTCCCACTCGCGGCCCCACACCACCTTGATGACGTTCCAGCCGGCGCCGCGGAAGAACGACTCCAACTCCTGGATGATCTTGCCGTTGCCGCGGACCGGGCCGTCGAGGCGCTGCAGGTTGCAGTTGATGACGAAGGTCAGGTTGTCCAGTGCCTCCAGAGCGGCGACGTGCGCCAGGCCCCGGCTCTCGGGCTCGTCCATTTCGCCGTCACCGAGAAAGGCCCACACGTGCTGATCGGAGGTGTCCTTGAGGCCCCGGTCATGCAGATAGTGGTTGAACCGGGCCTGGTAGATGGCGTTCATCGGGCCCAGACCCATGGAGACCGTCGGGAACTCCCAGAAATCCGGCATCAACCGCGGGTGCGGATAGGAGGGCAGGCCGCCGCCGGGGTGACTGTGCTCCTGGCGGAACCCGTCGAGTTGATCGGCGGTCAGCCGGCCCTCGAGGTAGGCGCGGGCGTAGATACCCGGCGACGCGTGACCCTGGATGAAGACCTGATCGCCGCCGCCGGGGTGGGACTTGCCGCGGAAGAAGTGGTTGAAGCCCACTTCGTAGAGCGCTGCCGAGGATGCGTAGGTGGAGATGTGTCCGCCGACGCCGACCCCCGGGCGCTGTGCACGGTGCACCATGATCGCCGCGTTCCAGCGGATCCAGGCGCGGTAGCGGCGCTCGACGTCCTCGTCCCCGGGGAACCAGGGCTCCAGCTCGGTGGGGATGGTGTTCACGTAGTCGGTCGACGTCAGGGCCGGAATCGCGACGCGTTGCTCACCGGAGCGTTCCAGCAGCCGTAGCAGTAGATAGCGCGCGCGGGCCGGGCCGGACCGCTCGAGCAACGCGTCGAAGGATTCGAGCCACTCCGAGGTCTCCTCGGGGTCGATGTCGGGCAGATACGATGCGACACCTTCACGGATCACCCGGACACGGTCGTGTTCGGCTGCGGTGGAGGAGTTTTGGGCCAGATCCTGGCGCACGAACTCGGTGGTCAACTTCCGCTCCTTGTCAGGCGGTTGCGGTGCTCCACGATCGGCAGGGCACCTTGATGCGCTTTCCATCCTTCCTTCTTCGTACCCGATGCGCACCGGTGGGGGAATGATCCCGCGATGACGGCATGCAACCGGTAACGTCTGCAGCCGTGCTGATGGGTGGGCGGTGCGCGGGGAGACGACTGCGGTTGGTCGCCGCGGTACTCGGCTGTATCGCCGTCGGCGCCATGATCGTCGTCGGCTGCACCTCGGTGACGCGGGGAACCGCCGAGGTGGATCGGGCGGCCGCGCCGGAGTACCGGGCCTCGGTGTCGGCGTCGGTCGAGGAGTCGATCGCCCAGTCCAGCGCCAGGGAGTCCGAGCGTCAGGCGTCGCTGACCACCGCGGCGATTCACACCTCGTGTGAGGATCTGAGCAGTTCCAGCGTGGACGCGATCAACGCGGTCAACGCGTACGTCGATGCGTTCAACGAGAACGCCGCCGACGTCGGCGCCCGCGCCCGGCCGGCCATCGATGCCCTGAACATCAGCGCGGACCTGGTGAGCAGCGGCAACACCGAGGTGTTGTCCCCGGCCTTGCGCGCCGCGCTCGACGGATGGGTGGGGGCGGCGCGCGACGTTGCGGGGACGATCCAGCGCAATGCCGGCCCCGTCGAATTCAACGAGGCGATCAACCGGCTCAACGATTCCAAAGAGATCGCGCTGGAACTGTGCGACGCGTCATATTGACCGATCCCGGGTAGCCACCGCCCGCATCGACGCGATGCGTGCAACGATAGGGCTTCATTCACGGGCAGGGCAGAAGGAGGACACGGTGGTGGCGGCGGAAGACGCCCCGAACTACGCCCAGCGACTGGGCATCGAAAATGACCAGATTGTTCAGGAGCTGGGCTGGGACGAGGACGTCGATGACGACATCCGAGCCGACATCGAGGACGCGTGCGGCGGTGAGCTCCTCGACGAGGACGCCGACGATGTCGTCGATGTGGTGCTGCTGTGGTGGCGCGACGATGACGGAGACTTGGTCGATCGGTTGATGGACGCCATCACCCCGCTCGCCGACGACGGTGTCATCTGGGTGGTGACCCCGAAGACGGGCCAGCCCGGACACGTCCAGCCCGCGGAGATCGCCGAATCGGCGCCCACGGCGGGACTGATGCAGACGTCGTCGGCCAATCTCGGCGGCTGGATCGCCAGCCGGCTGGTGCAGCCGAAGTCCAAGGCCGCGGGGAAGCACTAGTGCTCGAGGTAGGGGCCGAAGCGCCGGACTTCACGCTCAAAGACCAGAACGGGCAACCGGTCAGCCTGAGCGACTTCCGCGGCGCGAAGACCGTGCTGCTGGTGTTCTTCCCGCTGGCCTTCACCGGCATCTGTCAGGGGGAGCTCGACGAGATCCGCGACCGCCTGCCCGAATACGAGAACGACGACGTCGTCACCCTCGCGGTCTCGGTCGGCCCGCCCCCCACCCACAAGGTGTGGGCCACCCAGAGCGGGTTCACCTTCCCGATCCTGTCGGACTTCTGGCCGCATGGCGCCGTCGCACAGGCCTACGGGGTGTTCTTCGACGACGCCGGCATCGCCAACCGCGGCACCTTCGTCATCGACCGCTCCGGGATCATCCGGTTCGCCGAGATGAAGGGTCCGGGCGAGGCCCGCGATCAGGCGCTGTGGACCGACGCGCTGGCAGCGTTACGCGCCGGCTGACGGATTTCCGGTCGCTGCTCGCGGCCGTGTAGCCTGCCCGGCACGGGGCGTGTAGCTCAGTGGTAGAGCTCTGGTTTTACACACCAGCGGTCGGGGGTTCGAAACCCTCCGCGCCCACTCGTTCACCGGCCGGATCAGGGCACCTGGCTGGGACATGCCTCGACCGGGACGGGCATCGTGATATCCCCCGCACGCTCGAAGCGGAAGGTCACGTCCGTCGTGGTGGCCGGTACCAGTCCGGGTGCCAGGTCTTCGAGTCGCACCGGCGCCACGCGTCCTCCGGAGTCGGCGATCTCCGGATTGGGTTCGCCGTAGGCGACGGTGGATTGCGGCGGTATCTCGACCGGCGCGACGATGCGCGCCGTCTCCGCCGCGGCGGTCGTCACGCCCACGAGTCGCGCGGTCTCGACGGGATCGTTGTTGGTGACGGTGAACCGCATCGCGGCTCCGGCCTCCACCTGGATGGCGCATCGACCGGGCAGGAATGCCGGCACGATGTAGGCGTTCTCCACCGTGACCTCATCGGTGTGCGAGCCCGAGCCGCGGTTGGACGAGTCGAGGACCACGTCCTCGCCACCGCAGGCCGAGGTGAGCGCGGCGAGCGTGACACCTGTGATGGTCATCCGGACGGGCAGGGCGATCGACATCACCACTCCTTGTCATCTCGTTTGTCTTCTCGTTCTCCGGTGGACATCGGTGCCCCTCGGGTTCCCCGGAACAACGGGTTCATACATCGCCTCGTCCGGTGCGCCGCACGCGAACTGATCCGGCCGAGCACCGGCGGCGAAGCCACAGACGTCACAGCAGACTCTGACGACACAAGAAATATTGCGATTTGGCAACGATTGCATCGACGTCAAAAACCGGCGCGAAGCCCGGGTAGGCAGGACATAGAACTGAAAGCGCACGGAGGGGTTTCCGGACTCGCTCTGTCGGCCGAGGAGATCACCGTGACCATTGCGCCCGACCGGATCGACGAACCTTCTCCGACAACGGCTTCACCACCACCACCGAATCGAGACTCCCAGGCGGACTCAGTCGACGTCGCGGAAATCGAGTCGATCCTCGCCGAACTCAGCCGCTGCACGAGTCCGGCGCAGCGTCGACACTGCCGACGCCGCGCGATCACCGCCTGCCTGCCCATCGCCGACCACATCGCCTGTCGGTTCGTCGGACGTGGTCAGCCCCTCGACGATCTCATCCAGGTTGCCCGCGTCGGGCTCATCAAAGCGATCGACCGATACGACGAGCAGAAGGGCCGCTTTCTCGCCTTCGCGGTGCCGACCATCGCCGGCGAGGTGCGAAGGTATTTCCGCGACGCCACGTGGTCCATCCGCGTCCCCCGCAAGGTGCAGGAAACCCACTTGAAGAGCCGAGAGGCGTTCGACGTCCTGGCGCAACGTCTGAACCGGACGCCGACCACCACCGAACTTGCCGAAGAACTCGACATCGACGACGCCGTCGTCGCCGAATCGGCCTCGGCGAGTTCGGCATACAGCCCGGTCTCGCTGGACGCCCCGATGGGCACCGGCGACAGCGCCGCCGAGACCATCGGTTCGCGCTACGGCGTCGACGATCCGCATTACACGTTGACCGAGGATCTGATTGTGTTGCGCGAAGCCATTGCCGAGTTGGATCCGCGCCGACGCGCGATCCTGGGAATGCGATTCTTCGACTGCCTGACCCAGGGTGAGATCGCCAGACGGCTTGGCATCTCACAGGTGCAGGTCTGCCGACTCCTGAACGGAACCCTCACCCGCGTGCGCGACCGCATGAACAGCGACGTGCCGGCGATGCTGTGTTTCCTCGGCCCGGTCACCACCCTGCTGTGGTGACGCGCGCCGCGGTCAACCGGCGACGGCGCGAGTGGGCATCGGCTCAACGCGCATCGTTCATATCGCCTCCTCGGGGTCGGAATCGCCAGGTATGACGGTGGTACCCAGCGCGTAGCGACGTATACGGGCAACCATGTGCGATGCCGACTCCCGGCCGTTTCCCGGTGACCCGACCGGGGTAGGCGGATCCGATGAGCGCAGTGTGGTTCGACAGCGTCGACGACATCGCCAGGGTGCTGCTGGTCGGCACCGCCGCGTACGTCACCGTCGTGGTGGTGCTCCGGGTGTCGGGTAAACGCACGCTGGCCAAGCTGAATGCCTTCGACCTCGTGGTCACCGTCGCGCTGGGTTCAACGCTTGCCACGATTCTGCTGAGCTCCGACGTGTCCTTCGTCGAGGGAGCGACAGCGCTGGTGCTCCTGGCCGTGTTGCAGTACATCGTCGCACTGATTTCATCGCGGGTGCCGTGGGGCCGCGCGGTCATCACGGCGCGACCGACGGCGGTGTTACGCGACGGCCGCATCCTGGATGACGCTGCGCGTCGGCAGCGAATCAGTGTCGACGAGATTCGTCAGGCTGTCCGGGCGAGCGGTTCGGGCAGTCTCGCCGGCATCGCGGCGGTGGTGGTGGAATCGGACGGGTCGCTCAGCGTCATCACCGCCGACGCACTCGGCGACGGTTCGGCGTTGTCGGGCGTCGACCGGTGAGACCCGCCACCGACGGGGCGCCGCTGACGCCGCGGCATCAGGACACCGAGGCGCCAGGACAGCGAAACATCAGGACAGCGCGGCGCTCGACCGGTGCCGGCGTCGAGTGACCAGACCGTATGCAATGGAGCCGGCGACGGCGAGGCCGCCCGCCACGACCAGCGTGAGCGTCCACAGTGCCCGGTCCTCGAGCTCCATGCTGCACAGCTCGGTGTAGTCGGCGTCGACCACCACTTCGCCGCCCACCGGAGCGTTTACCGGGACGCCGTCGTCGTGGGCACGGGCCGCCGACAGGTCAGGATTCACCACGCTGCCGCATTCGACGACCGCCAGGTGGGGGTCGACCGAAACCGGCGACAAGAGGCCGACGATTCCCGTCAGGACGGCGATGGCTCCGACAGCGGCGATCACTTTTCCTATCACCATGGACAGGTCGTACCCCGGCGCCGCGACGTTGATACATGACCTGTGGAAATCGTTGTGCATTCGCACGTATCGGCCGGGCTGCCGAGGGTACCTGTCGTCATGAGCGCGCGGCAGACCCGTCCGATGAGCAAGCGCCCCTGCGGGCGCGGGTCACTGGTGCGGACATTCGGTGTCATCGCCGTGGCCATTCTGGCGATCACCGGCTGCGGCAGGGATTTTCGGGCCTTGGGCACCCACACCGCGCAGGTGTCGATCAACGGCCGCGATATCGGCGAGCAGCCCCGGGTGAGCTGCGACCAGATCCAGTGGGTCTGGCACATCCGGACGGTGCAGGATTCGCCGGGCTTCACCGCGCAGATCCGGACCGGCGACAGCATCGAGCCCAGGGCGGTGCAGATCGAGGGCTTGGGCGGCTTCACCGGTAGCTTCTGGGACGTCACGGTAGGAAGCGCCGAGGCGGCCGTCGACGACGGCACGTTCATCGTGACGGGAGTGGCCGAGGGGTACTACGAGCAGTCGCCGACCGACCGCTCGACCGCCAACTTCGAGATCCGCACGGACTGCTGATGATTCGCCCAGCCCGCGCGATCGCCATGGCACATCCCCGGTGGCGGTTCGCCCTCGCGGCAATGATGGCAACGGGCTTGACCGGATGCGCCGCCAGTGTCGAAACCGCCCCCGACAGCCACGCCACCGTGACGGTCAACGATGTTGCCGTGCACTACGACGCGTTGCGATGTAGCCGGGCGCAGAGCTATCTCACCGTGGGTGTCGATCGGGGTCCGAGCCGGTGGACGACCGTGTTGGACGTCAGCGGTGCCTCTCCCGTCGCGAAGTGGACGAAGATCCGCGACGTGGCAGGTTTCACCGGCGACGTCTGGCAGGGCGGGGTTGGCAGCGCGGAGGTGGTCAGGCGGGCGGACGACTATGTCGTCACCGGTTCTGCCTACGGTGTGTACGAATCACGTCCGGCCGCCCTCGGCGTCAGCGCGCCGTTCCGCATCGAGGCGAAATGCTGACAGCACCTCTCCTCTGAGCGACGCCATCCGGTCGGCGCTGAGCGCGAAGGTCTGGCCCGGGCTGGGCTCGCGCAGCACATCGAGCTGTTCGACGATGGCGCTGCGGTGCTCTTCTGATCTCGCCTGCCAGGCCAGGTCGCGCAGCAGCGACATCAACGCCTCGAGCACTGCGGGATCACCCGCACCGTAGACGCGTGGTTGCCGGCACACCAGCTCGAGCAGGTCCCGAAAGGTGGGGCGGTCGACGACGACCCGAACGCGGCCGTCGTCGTCCACGAGCGTGCACCTGCCCAGTCGCCGGGTGAGCAGGTCGGACAACACGAGAGTGCAGGAGTGCAATCCGTGCACCGCCGTTGTGGGGTCGTTGATCCCGGGGGACAGCGCGCGAATGACCACGTCGACCAATTGGCGCAGGCCGAATTCGGCGTCGTGGGCGCTCGTCCTCTCCCGCCCGGTGCGCAGCGCGTCGGTCACCTGCTGCTGGAGGTGGCGCACCGTCTCATCGTCGAGCGGCGCTCCGCCTTTCGGCCAGCACCGGGCGATCGGGGTGCCTGCGGTTACCGCGCTGCCCACCGGTTTGTCCACCCACACCACGACATCGGCGTCCACCGCCACGTCACGTAGCGTCTGGGCGTCGATCTCGACGAGGAACCCCGAGGACTTCGACTCGATCACCTCGGCGCGACCGGTCGGAACAACGGCGGCGGCGACGGGCTCGTGTGCGTCGTCATCGTCGTTGCGCTCGAATACCCGCGAGGCGGTCGAGACGGTATCGGTACGCACCTGGTCCAGGATCGCTTCGATGCGAATCTGTTTGACCAGGTGGGCCAGGAAAGCCACCAGCATCACCACGCTGAGCACGGTCAGCAGGTAGGCAACCGTCACCGCCAGGCGCGGCACGAAATCGCCGGTCTCGTCATTGCTGCGGATGGTGCGCAAAACGGTCAGCGCGTACATGAAGGTTCCGAGGAACAGTCCCAGGGTGCGATGGACAACGCGGTCAGCGGCGAAGGTTCGCAGCAGTCGAGGGCTGTACTGGCTGCTGGCCAACTGCAGGGTCACCAGGGTGAGCGAGAACGTCAGCGAGGTGACGGTGATCAGCGATGACGCTATCGCGCTGAGCACTTCCCGGGCGGCGTCCGCGCCACCGCCGAATAGGAAGCCTGCCACCGACGTCGGCAGCCACGTGTCGAGCGCCTCATCGACCGAGGGCATCGCAATGCCCAGGACCAGAGCGCTCAGCAGCGCGAGCATCGGGATCGGCCACAGTCGCGAGTGCACCGCGTCGGCGATACCGGCGCGGCTCGGCATCATCACCCATGACCTCCTCGTCGATCGGCGTCCAGTCGAACTGCGGCAGCGGGCTATTCAACCAGTGCGTAGGCAATCATTACGCGCTGGGCGGCTCTGCGTGCCCAGATGGTCGAGATGTGGTGAACACCGAGACCGAACCCTTGGCTTCGTAAAGGGCCAACTCCACCTCCGTTGCGCTGCGAACTCCGTGCTGGCGCAGCACCTCGTCGATGTCGGCACGGGTCAACCCGGCCCGCCGCATATTCGCCTGATCCAGTTCGCCGTCGCGGATCAGCACCCGCACGGGCGGATCGATCACCGCGCGGATGCGGTCGCTGAACCGCAGCCGCGCCACCAGGGCATGCGCGCCGACGAGCGTCGACAGCGCCGCGGCGCCGGTTGCCCACGAGGTGTCGGCCGCAGTGGCGGTACGCCCGACGATGGCGCCGACCGCCACCGCGGTCACCCAGTCGAACGGGGTGAACTCCGCGAGCGTTCGACGCTGGCCGAAGCGGAAGGCCGCGGCGGCGGTGAGGAACAGTGCGAGTGCTTTGACGACGGCATAGACCGGTTGCGGCCAGCCGCCGAGCAGGGCGTGCCAGAGCCCGCTCACGTCATCCGCTCCCGGTCGCTGCAGCGGACGGCTCGGAGCGTCGCTCTGGGGGCGAGGAACCGGCCGGAAGATCGCCCGGCGGGTCGACGCGCAGCACCTTGGCGACCGGGACGTCGGTGGTGGAGTGCAACAGGATCGACAGCGCGATGGTGGCCGCGACCAGATCGAAGACCTCGCCACGATGGTCGATGCCCGACTGCAAAGCCAGCAGCCCGTAGACGACCGAGGCGAAGCCCTTGGGGCCGAACCAGGCCGCCGACAACCGTTCGCGCGCGGGGAGCTTCGTCCACAGCAGGGAAAGCATCAGCGCAGCAGGCCGTACCAGGACGATGGCGATGATCGGCACGAGCCATTGACGCCAGGTGAGGTGACCCAGTCGATCGAGGGTGATCAACGCTCCGAACACCAGCAGGGCCGCGAACTTCGTCAATTCCGAAAGCAGTTCGCCGAACGGCTGATACGCATCGGTGGCCATGCCGTCGAGCGTGGCCAGGGTGGATCCGGCCGCGAACGCCGCCAGATACGGGTTGGCGTGGGTGAGGTGGCAGCCCCCGTAGACGATGACCGCGACCGCGACCGGTCCCAGCGGCTGCAACCGCGGCTCTGCCGTCAGCCACTTCAGCCGCCACGCGAGCGCCACCGCGGCAGCGACCGCACCACCGATCACCAAGCCGCCGATGAGTTCGACGAAGACCTCGGTCAGATGTGAATCGGTGTGCTGCGCCGTCGCGAGGAAGATCAGCACGAAGGGAAGTGCCAGGCCGTCGTTGAGGCCGGATTCGACGTTGAGCAGCCGGCGCAACCGCAACGGGACATCGGATCGGCCGACCAGGGCGGCGGCGAAGACGGGATCGGTGGGCGACAGGATGGCCCCGACCAGAAATGCTGTCGGCCAGTCCAGCCCGGCCAGGAGATGCGCCGGAACGGCGATACCCACCATGGTCAGTGGCATCCCGAGTCCCAGCGCCCGGCCGGAGAGTCGCCAGTTCTCCCGCAGGGCGGGCAGACAGGCCCGTTGCCCGTCGGTGAAGAGCACGGTGAACAGCGCGATGTCGGCCAACAGGGACACGATCGTGTCGGAGGGCCCGATCGACGAGATACCGAGACCGCCGGGGCCGATGGCCGCACCGGCCACCAGGAACAGCAGTGCGGTCGACAGGATGCTGCGGGCGGCCAGGCCGGACAGTGACACGCTGATCAGCAGCACGAGGCCGAATGCGAGGACTAACGCCATGGCGGCGCTCCGATCGAGGTCACATGGCCTCCTTGATGCCGCGGCGAATCAGCCAGACGTTCGCCGGCCAGGCCGTGAAGAAGCCGATGATCATGCCGATCTGCATCAGGAACCAGTAGACCGGACTGTCGGGCTGCAGCGGCGACGCGGGGAACAGAACGAACGCCATCACCGCCATCCACCCGAACAGGCCGACTTCGAACGCGGTCAGCGACAGCACATCGGCCTTGGCGGCCGCGGTGAGCCCGTCCCGCACGCCCAGACCGCGCATCGGCGCAATCGCGAAGTATTGGAACAGGATTCCCAGCGCCAGTGCCGCGGTGTAGTCGCCGATGAGCTCCGGCCAGAAGGCGCGACCGAACATTTCGATGCCCACGACGAAGATCAGCGTCGCGGCGAGGATGTCGCCGAGCGTGCATCCGGCGCCGCAGTGACTGACCCCGACCGCCGTGATCGCCCAGCGGGGCTTTTCGGGCGGGTTGTCGCGATCATGCTCGGCGAGCCAGCGAGTGCTCTGGGGGCGGCCGTACCGCAGATACATCCAGACCGCCACCGGGCCGAAATACAAGGCGGTGACCGGCCAGACGATCTCCATGACGGTCATCTTCTGCCGGTACCCCCGGCCGTAGATGTCGGCCAATATGACCGCGGCGCAGACGAATGCGACGGCCAGCGCGATCCACGCGATGACGATCAGCCAGGTCGGTGGCATCAGCGCGTCGTGCTCGGGGCCGGCCCGCAGCGGTGCCAGAGCCGGCGACAGTGGTGACTGGGCTGCGGACGCATGATCTCCTCGGGTATCGGAATCCGGGGCCGTGGAGGTGGGCGGCGAGCGGATCGAGGTGACGGATGGCGGTGACGTCGAGGTGGCCTCGAGGTGGACTCGCTCGGGCCGCCCCACGCCGCGAAGGAGCTACCCGCGCGATCGGGTGGTAAACGTGCGCTGGGCACATTCAGCGCGGGCCGAACTCGGGAAGCGTCTTCACACCGAACTGTTGGCCGAGCACCCGCGCTGCCGCGTGCATTCCGGACATGCCGTGGACCCCGGGGCCAGGTGGTGTCGCGGCAGAACACAGGTACACGTTGTGCAATGGCGTCCGATAGGGATCCCATTTCAGGACCGGGCGAGCCAGCATCCGATACATGGACACCTGCCCGACCGCGATGTCGCCGCCGCGATAGTTGGCATTGTGCTTGGCCATGTCGGCGGCCGGGATGCACCGGGACCCGATCACGACGTCGCGGAACCCGGGCGCGAAGCGCTCGATCTGCGCCGTGGCGGTGGCGGTCATGTCGCGCGGCGACCCGTTCGGGACGTGCGCATAGGTCCACAGTGGCTGCTCGCCGGCGGGGCCCAGCCTGGTGGAGTCGACCACGGTCGGCTGGCTCAGCAGCATCATCGGGGTGGGGCTGTGGTGCCCCGAGGCGGTGTCGGCTTCGGCGCGCGCCATTTGCGCCCGCGTGCCGCCGAGGTGGACCGTCCCGGCGCCCCGGAGCCGGGTGTCGCTCCACGGCACCGGCTCTCGCAGCGCGAAGTCCACCTTGGCCACACCGTTTCCCGGGGTGAACCGGCGAAGTGCGCGGCGGTACCCGGCCGGCAGGCGATCCCCGAAGACGGTGTCCAGCGTCCACGGTGCGGTGTCGAAGACATAGGCGGTGGCGGGCGGCAGCGATTGCGCGTCGACCACCGGCCGGTCGGTGGTGATGGTGACGCCGCGGTCGCGCAGATCGGCGACCAGCGCGTCGCTGATCGCCTGACTGCCGCCGATCGGCAGGGGCCAGCCCGGGGCGTGGGCGAGCGAGCCGAGCAACAGCGCGGTCGCGGCGCCGGCGAGCGAGGGGATCGGGGTGTTGGCGTGGGCGCCCACCCCGGTGAGCATGGCGCCGCACCGTTCGGCCGCGGTGCATACCCCCCAGGCGCGGGTGCCCAGTTCCAGAGCCCGCGCGCCCAGTGTGGCGGCTCCGGCCAGCCCCGTGCCCGACCAGAGTGACTGCGGAGGGTGGCGCAGATCGGACAGGCCGACGTCGCGCACGATGCCCGCCGCGTTGACCAGGCCCCGCATGACCTTGGCGTACCGGCGACCGTCATCGCGATCGACGGCGCGCAACTCCGAGATCGTCCGGTCGAGGTCGCGGTAGGCCACCGCGGCCGGTCCGTCGTCTAGCGGGTGGGCGTAGGAGATCTCCGGAAAACCGAATTCGACGCGCCGGGTCAACCCGAAACGCTGGAAGAACGGGGAGGCCGCGGCCATCGGGTGCACGGCAGAGCACAGATCGTGCCGCAGCGGTACACCGAGATCGAGCTCTTCGGTACGGGCTCCACCGCCGGGCACCGGTTGAGCTTCGTAGACCGAGACCGACAGCCCCGCCGCGGCGAGGATGACGGCCGCCGCGAGTCCGTTGGGTCCGGTGCCGACGACGACCACATCGGCGCTGTTCATTGCTGTCCTTTCATCGCCCCACCCGCACGCACAGTCATTCCACGACAACGACCGCTCAAACACGGAGGGAATTGACAGCCAGATAGTTGTTCCAACGCAAAGATTGCGGGTAGAGCTGTGATCATCGACCCCCGACGAAAGGCTCTCGATGGCCGTGATTCTCAGCGACGACACCACAGTCGCCCAGGTCGACGTATCGGCGTACACCTTTCCCACGGACGCTGCAGAAGGCGACGGCACGCTGAGCTGGGATTCCACCACCATGGTCATGGTTTCGGTGCACGCCGGCCGCTGCACCGGCGTGGGATGGACCTACGGCGCGGCGGCGGTCGCCGACCTGGTGCGCGACACCCTGGCGCCCCTGGTGACGGGGTCGAACGCGATGGACGTGCCCGGCACGTTCGAGACGATGGTGTGCGCGATCCGCAACATCGGGAGGTCCGGCACGGGCGGCCAAGCGATCTCAGCGGTCGACGCGGCCCTGTGGGATCTCAAGGCGCGACTCATGGGCCTTCCGCTCTACCGTCTGCTCGGCGCGGTCCGCGACAGCGTTGCCGTCTACGGCAGCGGCGGGTTCACCACCTACGACGACCACCGACTCAACGACCAGTTGACCTACTGGACAGCTGAATTGGCGATTCCGCGGGTGAAGATCAAGATCGGTGAATCGTGGGGGCGGCGAACGGATCGCGATGTCGCCCGGATGCGCCAGGCGCGCGAGGTGATCGGCGACTCGATCGAGTTGTTCGTCGACGCCAACGGCGCCTATGGGCGAAAGCAGGCGGTGCGGGTGTGGCAGGCAGTGGCCGATCTGGATGTGCGGTGGTACGAGGAGCCGGTGTCCTCCGACGACGTGGATGGACTACGCGCGGTGCGCGACTCCGTCGGCGCTGACGTCGCAGCCGGCGAATACGGTTACGATCTCTACGATTTCCGGCGACTGTGCGCGGCGCGGGCGGTGGACTGCCTACAGGTGGACGCCTCCCGGTGCGGCGGCATCACAGAATGGCTGCGCGCCGCGGCGGTGGCCGCCGCGCACAATCTCGACATCTCCGGGCACTGCGCGCCGTATCTGCATCTGCATGCGGCGGCGGCGACCCCGAATTTCCGCCACCTCGAATGGTTTCACGACCACGTCCGCATCGAGCAGATGGCCTTCGAGGGTGCAGATCAACCGATCGGCGGTGTGCTCTGGTTGGATCCCGCCGTGGCCGGCAACGGATTGGCGCCGAGAACCACCGATCTCGAGAAATTCAGAATCCGCTGAAACGAGCAGGAGCCACAGGAGTTCATCGATGACCAGCACCGACCAGCGGCCCGGCCGCAGCACGTTCGCCTACGACTCCCTGGCTGCGGATCTGCGTGACCGCGTCGACGGGGAGGTCCGCTTCGACCCCGGTTCGCGGGCGGCCTATTCCACCGACTCGTCGAACTATCGGCAGATACCCATCGGGGTCGTCGTGCCCCGCACCGTGGAAGCCGCCGTGTCCACCGTCGCGGTCTGCCGTGACCATGACGTGCCGTTGCTGTCCCGCGGCGGCGGCACCAGCCTGGCGGGTCAGTGCTGCAACGCCGGTGTCGTGATCGACTGGAGCAAGTACTGCACGCGCGTGCATGCGGTCGACCCGTCGAACCGCACGGCGATCGTCGAGCCCGGTATCAAACTCGACGCCCTCAACAAGGAGCTTCGGCCGCATGGCCTGATGGTGGGTCCCAAACCGTCCACCCACTACAACTGCACGATCGGCGGGATGATCGGCAACAACTCCTGCGGCTCCACCGCGCAGGCCTACGGGAAGATGGTCGACTCGGTGCGCCGGTTGGAGATTCTGACTTACGACGGCCTGCGCATGTGGGTCGGCGAAACCGATGATGCCGAACTCGAGCGCATCATCGGCGAGGGCGGGCGCCGCGGGGAGATCTATCGCGGACTGAAGGACATCGTCGACCGGCACGCCGAGGAAATCCGCGACCGCTACCCCGATATACCGCGCCGGGTGTCCGGATACAACCTGGATTCGTTGCTGCCCGAAGGCGGCTTTCATCTCGCCAAGGCGCTCGTCGGCAGCGAAAGCACCTTGGTCACGGTGTTGCGCGCCGAAATCGACCTGGTTCCGGTTCCCGCCGCGAGCACGCTGACGATCCTGGGGTTTCCCGATGTCGCCGCCGCGGCCGACGCGGTCCCGGCGGTCCTGCCGCATCATCCGGCCGCACTGGAGGGGATCGATCACCGGTTGGTCTCGCTGGAACACAGCCAACGCCTTGCCCAGCAGGCACTCGACGAGCTGCCCGATGGGCAGGCATGGCTGATGGTGCAGATCGACGGGGACGACCAGGATGATTCGGACCGCAAGTCGAAGATCATGGTCGACGATGTGCGCAACGCCGCCGCCACCGACGCGGCGGTGATCGACGATCCGGCGCGCAAGCAGGCGATCTGGGCCGCGCGGGAAGCCGGTCTGGGCGCAACCGCCTTTCCGCCCCAGGGTCCACCTACCCACGCCGGCTGGGAAGACGCGGCGGTGCCACCCGACCGGCTGGGTGACTATCTGCGTGACTTCCGCGGGCTACTGGATCGCTACGACTATGGCGACGCCGCCGTGTACGGGCACTTCGGCCAGGGCTGTGTGCACACCCGCATCCCCTTCGATCTGCGCACGGCAGCGGGCATCGAGCACTATCGCGCCTTCGTCACGGACGCCGCACGCCTGGTCGTCGGCTACGGCGGGTCGCTGTCCGGCGAGCACGGTGACGGCCAGTCCCGCGGCGAGCTTCTGCCGATCATGTTCGGAGACCACATCATTCAGGCGTTCGAACAGGTCAAGGAGTTGTTCGACGCGCAGGACCGGATGAACCCGGGCAAGGTGGTCAAGCCCTACCGGATGACCGAGAACCTGCGCCTGGGAGTCGGATACCTGCCGATCGAACCCACGACCGCGTTCTCCTACGCCGAGGACGGCCACCGGTTCAGCCAGGCCGCCAACCGCTGCGTCGGAGTGGGCAAGTGCCGGGGCGAGGACAGCGGCGTCATGTGCCCGAGCTACCGGGCCACCGGGGAGGAGGAACACTCCACCCGCGGTCGCTCGCGTCTGCTGTTCGAAATGCTGCAGGGCGACGTCATCACCGACGGCTGGCGGTCGACGGACGTGCGTGACGCGCTCGACCTGTGCCTGGCCTGCAAAGGCTGCCTGTCGGACTGCCCGGTCAACGTCGACATGGCCACGTACAAGGCCGAATTCCTCCATCACCACTACAAGCGGCGGCTCCGGCCGATGGCGCACTACTCCATGGGATGGATCCCGCTGCTGGCACGTGTTGCCTCGACGATGCCCGGAATCGTCAACGCCGTCGCCCACACCAGGGGCATCACCACGGCATTGAAGAAGCTCGGTGGCATCGACGAACATCGCGGGGTACCCCGATTCGCCGCAGAGCGCTTCGATCGCTGGTTCGCCCACCGCCCACCGCCGGGCCGTCCCGCCCCGCGGGGAAAGGTCCTGTTGTGGCCGGACACCTTCACCAACAACTTCGACGCCGGCATCGCCCGTGCTGCCGTCACCGTGCTGGAGGCCGCGGGCTTCGAAGTCGAGGTGCCCGACAAGACGGTGTGCTGCGGACTCACGTGGATCTCGACCGGCCAGCTGAGCGTAGCGACCCACATCCTGCGCCGCACACTGCGAATCCTGGCCCCGGCCCTGCGGGCGGGCACCCCGGTGGTGGTGCTGGAACCCAGCTGCGCCGCGGTCTTCCGATCCGACCTGGAGAATCTGCTCGACGGTGATGAGGATGCGCACCGGCTCGCGGCGCAGACGTACACGATCGGCGAAGTGCTGAGCCGCCACGCACCCGATTGGGCGATTCCCGAACACCCCGCCAGAGCAATGGTGCAGCCGCACTGCCACCAGCACGCCGTGTTGCATTACACCGAGGAGCAGGGCCTGCTGGAAGCGGCCGGCGTCCAGGTCGATGTGCTCGACGCCGGATGCTGCGGTCTGGCCGGGAATTTCGGCTTCGAACGCGGGCATTACGACGTGTCGGTCGCGGTCGCGGAGGACAAGCTGCTGCCGGCCATCCGGGCGGCTGATCCGGGCACTGTCGTCATCGCCGACGGCTTCAGTTGCCGCACGCAGGTCGACGAGCTACTCGGCGGCCGCCGCCCGGTGCACACGGCCGAACTGATGGCAGCGGCTCTGCGCCAACGAGGATCAGCCTAGTTGGTTGCGCAGCTTCTCCAAGGTGGCTTGCAACAGCCGCGACACATGCATCTGTGACAGCCCCACCCGCTGCGCGATCTGGGATTGCGTCTGCGATTCGAAGAACCGCAGGCACAGAATGTCCCGTTCGCGCTGGGGGAGCGCGGCCAGCAGGGGGCGCAGCGATTCACGATCGGTGACCGCCTGCAGGCGGTCGTCTTCGGTGCCGAGGGTGTCCGCGAGCGTCAGCGCGTTGTCCTCCGGGCGCACCGCATGGTCCAACGAACTCACCTTGCGCACATCTCCGGCCACCAGCCCTTCCAGTACCTCCTCCCGACTCAGACCGAGCCAGGTGCCGAGTTCGGTGGCCGTCGGCGCCCGTCCCAGCGCTTGCGCCAGCTCTGGGATCGCCCTGGTGATCTCGACGTGGTGATCCTTCATCCGCCGGGGCACCGACATCGCCCAGGTCTGGTCCCGGAAGTGGCGGCGCACCTCACCCATGATGGTGGGGATGGCATAGGCGGCGAACGACGAGCCGAGCGCAGGATCGAAACGGGCGATGGCGTTGAGCAGGCCCAGCCGCGCCACCTGCATGAGATCGTCGACGTCCTGGCCTCGGTGGGAATAGCGGTATGCGATGTGATCGGCCAAGGGTAGGCAGCGCTCGACGATGCGTTCGCGCTGAGACCAGAAGTCCTCGGAGTCGGGGGGCAACTCGCGCAGCGCGCTGATCATCGGCGCGACATCGCCGTATTCGTCTGAAGCGGACCTGTGTTCGGTGGGCTGTTGTGTACCAAGTGTGACAGTCATGTCGGCACCTATCGACGTCCATCGACTCTGGGGCGGGCTGCTCTCATCTTCCCGTACACATCCGTACTACCCGCAATATATGCGGCCGTGCAAGCATCACGAAAGCGCAACGATTGCTGTGGCTTTGGTATGAGGCGTTTGCCTCGTGCGGCGGGGTGGCAATCGAATCGCAACGGACAGTTGCGTGTTCCGCCTGGGGCGAACAGTGAGGCACGTCACCTCGGTTCGAGGATGAGGAGGTCAGATGTCGAACAATCTGCGACGGGCGTCGGCGCAATTCGGTGCGTCCGGGGCCGACCGTGTCACGCCGGTCAAGACGGTGGTGGTGACCGGCGCGAGCGCCGGAATCGGCCGCGCGGCCGCACGCGAATTCGGGCGTCGAGGCTGGCGGGTGGCGCTCGTCGCCCGGGGGCGCGGCGGGCTGGAATCGGCGGCAGCCGACGTCACCCACGCCGGGGGCACCCCGCTCGTCGTCGCGGCCGACGTGGCCGATTGCGACGCGCTGGACCGGGCGGCCGACGAGATCGAACAACGGCTCGGGCCGATCGACGTCTGGGTCAACGCGGCGTTCGCCACGATTTTCGCACCGTTCGAGCAGATCGAACCCGAAGAATTCCGGCGCGCCACCGAAGTGAGCTACCTGGGTTTCGTCCACGGCACGATGGTGGCGCTTCGACGGATGAAGCCACGCAACCGCGGCACCATCGTTCAGGTGGGTTCGGCGCTGGGGCAGCGGTCGGTGCCGCTGCAGTCGGCGTACTGCGGCGCCAAACATGCCATCAACGGATTCACCGAATCGCTGCGCACCGAGTTGATGTATGACGGCAGCGACGTTCGGGTCACCGTCGTGCAGATGCCCGGGGTGAACACCCCACAGTTCTCCTGGGTGCGGTCCCGGCTGCCCCGTCATCCGCAGCCGGTCGCCCCGGTGTATCAGCCCGAGGTGTCCGCGCGGGCGATCGCCTACGCCGCCGACCATCCCGGACACAAGCAATACTGGGTCGGTGGCAGCACCGTCGCGACCCTGATCGGCCAGCGAGTGTGCCCACCGCTGTTGGACCGGTACCTGGCCAAGACCGGAGTGAGCTCCCAGCAGACCGACGAACGGGTCGAGCGCGACGGCGGCAATCTCTTCACCGCCATGGATGAGCAAGCGGGTCAGGATTACGGTGCGCACGGCGTCTTCGACGGGCGCGCCATCGGGCGCAGCCCGGCCTGGTGGATACGCAGCCACCCGCGAGCGGTCGCCGCCGGACTGGCCGCAGTCTCCGCCGCCGTGGCCGCCGGGACCTCGGGCCGGTGACTACCGACCAGTCCACCACGAAGGTGGCTCGGGACCCGGACCCCGAGATGGACACCGAGATGCGTTGCGTGCCGATCGATCCGGCGCATTATCGCTCCGGGCGCCGGCTCCTGGTCGGCGAAGCGGTCGTGCTGGTCGCGCTCGGCGCCTGGGCATGGGTCGGGTTCGCGCTCACCGGCGCCGCCTCAGGCGATGTGCCGGTGCTCGGGCTGAGGATCACCCTGGCCCAGGGTGCAGTACTCGTGATCTGGGGCATGGCGGCGGCACTGTCGGCGCTGTCCCGCCGGTCGGCGGTGTGGTTCACCGCAGCGGCGAGCACCGTAGCGCTGTGTCTGCTGATCGTCGCTGCGGTGGCCTCGGCCAATTCCGAACCGGGCGCGATGGGCTTCGACCGGCGCGACATACTGCTCTACGGCGTGCTGGGCGCGGCCAATCTCGCCCTGCTGTACTGGTTGAACGCCGACGAGATCGAAGGCCCGGCGTGGGTGAAACGCCGAACCGGCACCGACGTCGGCCGGCGGCGATGACCGTGTCCGAGAGCCCCCACGTCCTGCGCGACTATGCGCTGCTCGCCGACGGGCACCGCGGCGCGCTCGTCGGCCCCCGGGGTGACGTGTCGTGGATGTGTGCTCCCCGGTGGCATGACGACGCGGTGTTCTCCGCGTTGATCGGCGGTGCCGGGTCTTTCGTCATCCGCCCGCTGTCGCGCTTCGTGTGGGGCGGTCACTACGAGCGCGGCGGTCTGATCTGGCGTTCGCGCTGGGTCACCGACGACGGCATCACCGAGTGCCGGGAGGCGCTCGCCTACCCCGGCGATCCCCATCGCCTGGTTCTCCTTCGCCGGGTACTGGCAGTCCGCGGGCCGACGCGGGTCGGCATCGAGGTGCAGCCGGTCGCGCACTTCGGACGTGACCGGATGCGCCGGCTGCAGCAGGACGACGACGGTTCGTGGCGCGCGGAGATCGACACCCTGAGGATGCGCGTCAGCGGGTTGCCGGCGGCACGACCCGACTACACGGCGGCGGCGCCCGCGCTGACGGCTGAACTGACACTCGCCGAGGGCGACCGCCACGACATCATCCTGGAGATGTCCGACCAGGCGTTACCGGAGCGGCCGCCGGAGGCCGAACTGTCGTGGCGATCGACCGAGATGAGTTGGGGCCGGGCCGTTCCCCGGCTGGACGCCAGCGTCGCTGTTGACGATGCGCGTCAGTCCTATGCCGTGCTGAGAGGTTTGACGTCGCCCGGCGGCGGCATGGTCGCCGCCGCCACCCTGGGCCTGCCCGAGCGCGCCAAGGCGGGGCGCAACTACGACTATCGATACGTCTGGATCCGGGACCAGTGTTACGCCGGCCTGTCGGTCGCGGTGGAAGAGCCGCTGCCGCTTCTCGACGACGCTGTCGCGTTCGTCGGTGAACGCCTACTCGCCGACGGGGCGGACCTGCGCCCCGCCTACACCGTGGACGGTGACGCCGTCCCCGCCGAGCGATCGCTGGATCTGCCGGGTTATCCGGGCGGCAACGATGTGGTCGGCAATCAGGCCGGCACGCAATTCCAGCTCGACGCGTTCGGAGAGGCACTTCAGCTGTTCGCCGCGGCCGCCCGGCTGGACCACCTCGACAGCACCGGATACCGCGCGATGCAAACAGCTGCCGGGGCCATCGCCGACCAGTGGCACCGGCCCGATGCCGGAATCTGGGAACTCGACCCGAGGCGTTGGGCGCAGTCGCGGTTGGCGTGCGTGGGCGGTCTGCGCGCCGCGGCCGCCCAGGCTTCGCGCTCCGACGCCGCGCAGTGGAGTTCGCTCGCCGATGCGATCATCGCCGACACCGCCGACTGCTCGCACCCGGACGGACGGTGGCAACGCGCTCCCGGCGATCAGCGCGTCGATGCGGCGCTCCTGCTGGCGGCGCTGCGCGGTGCAGTGCCGGCCGACGATCCGCGCAGCCGATCGACGGTGGCCGCGGTCGCCGACGAGCTGTCTCGGGATTTCTACGTCTACCGGTTCCGCCATGACGGGCGGCCTTTGCACGAGGCAGAGGGCGCCTTCGCCCTGTGCGGATTCCTGATGGCGCTGGCCACCCATCAGCAGGGTGACCCCGTTTCGGCGTTCCGGTATTTCGAGCGAAACCGGACCGCATGCGGGCCTCCGGGGCTGCTGTCCGAGGAGTACGACGTCGTGCAGCGGCAGATGCGGGGCAACCTGCCGCAAGCCTTCGTGCATGCTCTGCTGATCGAGTCATCGCTGGTATTGGCCAGGCCGCCAGAGGTTTTCGACCGACTTCGGACACGCGTCGTCGACGAGAAGGTGACCCGATGAGCACGCGTTACCTCGAAGTGGTCCGCGCGGGATGGGGCGCGGCCCTGGTGACAGCGCCGGTCGCCGTCCTGCATACCGTCGCCGGCGACGATCAGCCCGACCGCTGGGCGATCAACGTCGCGCGGATTCTCGGAGCGCGCCACCTGCTGCAGGCGCTGCTGTCGGGCCGCCGCCCCAGCCCGGAGGTACTGGCGGCCGGAGTGTGGGTCGACGGAGTACACGCGCTGACCGCTCTGCTGTTGGCCCTGGCGGATCGCCGGCGGGCACGTCTGGGCCTCGCCGACGCTGCCTTCGCGACAGTCTGGGGTGGCGCCGGATGGCATGACCTGATCGGGACTTCAGCCGCCCGGGTGCAGCACCAGCGGGTGCGGGACCGACTGGCCCGGGCCGTGCTGCGACACGTCCCCGGCGGTCGAGTGGTCTTGCATGCGACTCCGACTCGTCGGCATCGCAACCCGGTGGACTAGCGGGTCAGCACGTCGCGCACCCTACCCAGCAGGCCGATACTCGTGGGCTCCGATTCGGCGGCGGCCAACATGTCGGCGACACTTGTGTACTTGCTGCGCGGCCGCGTGGACCCGCCGCGCGCGCGTTCCGACCGATCGATCGCCCGCCACGCCGCCCCGTCGACCACATCGGGCTGCCGCCGGCGCACCAGTTCGGCGAGATGCCGTTGAGATGACGCCGGGTCGGGAAGCAGTCCGTTGTTGAAGTCGTCGACCAGGTTGTGCACCGTTTCGCGCGCGCACGACTTGTTGGTGCCGATGAAGCCGGTGGGGCCGCGTTTGATCCAGCCGACAACGTAGGTCCCGCGCATGGTTTCGCCGGTGTGCGGATCGACCACGCGCCCAGCCTCATTCGGCACCACCGCGGGCTTCTCGTCGAACGGCAGCCCGTCGATCGGCCTGCCGCGGTACCCGATGGAGGTCAGCACGAGCCCGGTGTCGATGCGATGGCGGTCGTCGCTACCGGTCACGGTGAATTCGATACCGTCGACGTGCGGGGCGCCGGTGATGCGACTCGGTGTCAGCCGGTAGGCGAACCGGATCCTCGGCCCGTGCGCGGCGTCGGCGGCGCGCCCCAAGCCGCGCAGGATCTGGAGCTTGCGGCAGGTCAGGGGGTCGGTCGTCTGCTCGAGGTCTTGCTCGACCAGTTGGTGGTCGGCGTCGTCGAGCACCACCTCGCGAGTCGCGGTGAGCCCGATGAGTTCAGGCAGTGTGAACGCCGACTGTGCGGGGCCACGCCGCGCGGCGATGACCACCTCCCGGACACCGGAGGATCGCAGCGTGGCCAGGGCGTGGTCGGCGATGTCGGTGTCGGCGAGTTCGTCCGGCGCCGCGGTGAGCACCCGCGCCACGTCGAGGGCGACGTTGCCGTTGCCGACGATGACGACGCGATCGCCCCGCAGGTCGACGTCCAGGTCGGCGAACTCGGGGTGGCCGTTGTACCAGGCCACCACTTCGGTGGCGGTAGCGGTGCCGGGCAGATCCATGCCCTCGATGTCGAGGCGACGGTCGTTCGGCGCGCCCACGGCGTAGATCACGGCGTGATGATGGTCCAGCAGGTCGGCGTGGTCGAGGTGGCTCCCGACATCGACATTCAGATAGAACCCGAATCCGCGCGCGGCGCTGATCCGGTCGAAGAGCCGGGTGACCTCCTTGGTGTGCTGATGATCGGGTGCGACTCCGGCCCGCACCAACCCGTACGGGGTCGGTAGCCGCTCGAAGACGTTGACCCGGACGCCCTGTTGGGTCAACAGTTCATCGGCTGCATACATGGCCGCGGGGCCGGAGCCCACGATCGCCACCGTCAGTGGGGCGCCGTCGTGCCGGCCGATCACCGGCGCCTCGAGCACCTTCGCCAACTTCGACGTGGGCGGCACCTTTTCGCCGGGTTCCCGCTCGGGGTAGAACGCGGCGTTGAGCTCGACGAACGGGAGCTGGCGCGGGTCGAGCCGGGTATCGGCCGCGATCGCACCGACCGGACACGCGCTCACACAGGCACCGCAGTCGACACAGGCCGCCGGATCGATGAATAGCATCTCTGCGGTCGCGAAGCCGGGCTCGTCGGGTGTGGGATGGATGCAGTTGACCGGGCAGGCGTAGACGCACGATCCGTCGCTGCAACAGGATTGGGTGATCACGTGCGGCATGACCGGATCCCTCAGGCCGCGGCCACGACGTGCCGGCGGTGCGGTTCGCTGCGGAAGCGGCTGGGGCGTCCGTCCATCTTGCACAATCGCCACATCAGTTTGGCGACCGGATTCATCAAACCGGTGTCATAGCACAGCATCCGGACGTCGCCAAACATGTCGCGCAACCACTGTCGGGACTCGGCCGATCCGAAGAACAGCTCCTTCTTGACCGCCCGCGGGATGTCGAACTCCTGCCAGAATGCCTTGGGCGGCACGACGATCGCCTTACACAGCACCTTCATCACCACAGGTACGTACAGCGACAGCACAAATCGTTGCCGCCGCCCCATCTCGGGAACCCGTTTGCGGAGATACTCGTGGGCGAAAGAGATGTGCCGCGCCTCCTCGGCGACATGGATGGCCATCACCCGCTCCATGATCGGATGCAGTGTCTTACCTTCGCGCAGGATGTCTTTCTGAGTGTGGTCGATGGGTTCTTCGCCGGCCAGGATGCCGAAGAAGAACGGAATCGGCAGTGGGCCGGCCACCAGCGAGATGAACGGCGCCAGCCATTTCAGCACCCGCGGCATACCGGGCACGTCGGTGCCGATGTGGTTGACCATCTCCTGGAACATCATGGTGTGGTTGCACTCTTCGACCGATTCGTGCAGGCAGTAGCGGTACTCGGGGGATCCGTTGGGCACGAAGAACGCATAGTTGGTCAGCCCGCGGATCAGGATGATCTCGAACTGCAGGCCCACCTTGGCCACATTCGCCTGCCGCCACTTGCCGATCTTGATCTGCTTGTCGCGGGGTTGCGCCAGGTACCACGGATGCCGGCCGATCGGATCGGTCTGCGGCAGCACCCAGCGTTCGTCGCCGTCGACGACCGCGAACTCGGGCGCATCCCACGTGATGTCGGTGTAGGGGTTGAAATTCCGGCGGACCGAGCCTGCCGAGAGCGTCGCCAGCGTCTCGACGTAATCGGTGTCATCGCGGACTTCCATGTTGTCCCGCCAGCGTCGAACGGTCTTGGTCAATGCCATCGCGTCGCTCCGTTCTCTCGGTCCCGACCGTCCCCGCAGTGCCGTCACACCGGCACCCGCGGGAACGGTTTGTATGAAGGCACTGTTGCCCGACCGCAACTAACCGAAACCTGAATTCGCGGCGTGTCGCGCGGTCGTGGCTTGCTTCGGGTGACGGGGGAAAGCACTATCGTGGAATGACTTCTGGCCGCGTCCGATCCGCCCCCCGTGCCGATCGGCTTTCCACGCACGTCGACGCGGTTTTGCGGGCGTCGCGGGCGTTGGTGGGGATCGCAGCGGAGTCGCTCACCGAGGTCGACGACATCGTCACGCCGCCGCAGTGGCGGGTGCTGGTTCTCGTCTACACCCGGGGACCGCTCAATCTCGCGGCGGTGGCCGCTGCGCTCGACGTCAATCCGTCCAATGCCAGCCGCACCTGCGACCGGCTGCTCAAAGCAGGGTTGCTGGACCGCCGCGAATCAGAGGTCGACCGGCGCAATGTCACGCTGACCCTCACCCAAGACGGCCGGCAGCTGGTGGAGCGGGTGACCGACCACCGCCGTAAGTCACTCGAGCGCGTGCTGCGCAAGATGAAGCCCGCCGAACGCGCGGTGCTGGCCGAAGCGATGGCCGGCTTCGCCGACGCGGCCGGCGAACCCGACATCGGGGCCGGCGCGGTCAGCCTGCTCTGGCCGCCGGCCAAGTGACGACACGGCTACTCATCACCGTGTGAGACGCTCCGGTGGTGTCTTCCCCGAACAGCACCGGGCGCGCCCTGGGTGTCGTCGTGGGGATCCTGGCCGACGCGATCCTCGGCGACCCGCGCCGCGGCCATCCCGTCGCCGGATTCGGCTCGATCGCGGCGCGTCTCGAAGGGTGTACCTACGCGAACTCCCGGGTCGCGGGGGTTGTCCACACCGGTCTACTGGTGACGGCGCTGGCTGTCGGGGGGGTCGCCGCCGAGCGTGCCGCCGCGCGCCGGGGCCCGCTCGCCACGGCGGCGGTGACCGGCCTGGTCACCTTCTTCACTCTCGGCGGCACCTCGCTCGGCCGCGTCGGCTCCCGGATGTCGGGCCTGCTGGAGTCCGGTGACGTCGACGATGCGCGCCGGCTGCTTCCCGCACTGTGCGGCCGTGATCCGAGCGCGCTCGATGCCGAAGGGCTGGCCAGGGCGGCCGCCGAGTCGATCGCCGAGAACACCTCCGACGCCCACGTCGCACCCCTTCTGTGGGCCGCCGCGGCCGGGGTGCCCGGGATGCTGGTGTACCGCGGCGCCAACACCCTCGACGCGATGATCGGCAACCGGTCGCCGCGCTACGGCCGCTTCGGGTGGGCGGCGGCGCGGTTCGACGACGGGCTCAACCTGCTGCCGGCGCGGGTCACCGGCGTGCTGACCGCCTTGTGCGCACCGTTGGTGGGCGGTGCCCCCGGCGCTGCGCTGACCGCGTGGCGCCGTGACGCGGCCCGGCACCCGAGCCCCAACGCCGGGGTCGCCGAGGCGTCGTTCGCCGGGGCGCTGGGGGTGCGGCTGGGCGGTCCGACGCAGTACGCCCATGCGCTCGAGATCCGGCCGACGCTGGGAGACGGGCCCGCTCCGGGGGTGCCTGACCTGCGTCGGGCGGTTCGGCTGAGTCGGTCGGTGCAGCTCACGGCCGGGGCGCTCGCGGTCGTCGCGGTCAGCGCCGCCGGCCGTACCGGTCGGCGAGCCTGTCCTCCGGGGTCTGCGGCACCTCGGGCCCGGCTGCGGCGGCGGCGCGGTCGCGGCGGCGCTGGCGGATCTCGGCGTAGATGAAATAGCCCAGCAAGATCGGCGCGATGATCCCGAACGCGATCCACTGGATGCCGTAGGACAGGAACGGCCCGGCGTCGAGGTGGGGCAAGGGGATCACCCCGAGCCCGCCCGGCTGGTCTTCGACGAGCTGCAGATAGGACCCGGCCAGCGGCACCCCCGTCAGCGCCGAGATCTGCCCGGTGTTGATCGAGTACACCTGGACGCCGTCCTCGCGCAGCGGCTCCTTGCCGGTGGCCACCGGCTCCGGATCACGCAGACGCGCGGTGATCGTCACGGTCTCCCGCGGCGCCGGCTCGATCGGCGGCACCGCGGTGCCGGCCACCGGTTTGACGTAGCCGCGATCCACCAGGACGGTCGGCCCGCCGTCGACGGCGAACGGCACCAGTACCTCGTAGGCCGGGTCGCCGTCGATGACCCGCAGCCGGGCAAGGACCTGCGCATCGGGCAGATAACGCCCGGTGGCCGTCACCTGTTGCCACTGCTCGTCCGGGGCTGCCGAATCCTGCTGTGGCAGCACGTCGGTCAGCGGCACCGGATCGGCGGTCAGCGACCGCGAGATCTGGGCGTTCTCCCGGGAAGTCTTGGTGTTCTTGCCGAGCTGCCAGGGGGCCAGCACGGTGAAGCAGAGGTAGGCGAACGCGAGCACCACGACGAACAGCGCCAACCACGCCGGCCGCAGCAGGAACGCCCAGCGCCGCATCAGCCGGCGGCTTCCCGGGTGGCGAGTGCCTCGTCCACCCATCGGTGCAGACCCGGCAGCGCCGACTCGATGACGGCGAACACGTCCTCGAAGTCGTCCTGGGTGCCGTAGTACGGATCCTCGACGTCCTGCGCGTGCGCTCCGGAGCGGGGGTCGAAGGATCGCAGCATCCGCACCCGATCGGTCGGCACCCCGAGATCGACCAGCATGCGGGCATGGTTGCGGCCGAGCGCCACCACGAGATCGGCGCCCAGGTGGTCGTCGTCGAGCTGGGCGGCCTCGTGCGCGCTGGGATAACCGTGTTCCCGCAGGACGTGGACGGCCCGGCGGTCCGCCGGATCGCCGGCGTGCCAACCGCCGGTGCCGGCGCTGGTCACCCGCACCGAGGCGGCCAGGCCGCGTTCGTCGAGCTGGTGAGCGAACATCTTCTCGGCCATCGGGGAACGACAGATGTTGCCCGAACAGACGAAGGTCACGTGCAGCGGCTCAGACACCGAGCACCCCGCGCAGATCAGCCACGGTGTCCACGTGCGCCAGGGCGGGAACCGGAGTGGGTCCGGTGAAGTCGGCGGCTCCGTAGCCCCAGCCGACGACGACGGTGTCGATGCCGTGGCGCGCTGCGCCCTCGACGTCGTGCCACCGGTCACCGACCATCAGCACCCGCTCGGGCAACGGCTGCAGCTGGGCCAGGGCGTGCCCGACGACATCGGCCTTGGCCGCGCGGGCACCGTCGACACTGGCGCCGGCAATGACCTCGAAATAGCCGTCCAATCCGAAGTGGGCCAGGATCCGGCGGGCGGTCGGCTCGGCCTTCGAGGTCGCCACGGCCAGCCGTACACCGGCCGTCCGCAGATCGTCGAGCAGCGCCGGGATGCCGTCGAAGGTGCGGTTCATCGCCCAGCCCCGTGACGTGTAGTCGGCCCGGTACGCGGCGATCGCCGCGTCGGCGCGCTCGCCCAGACCCATGGCGCCGAGGGTGTGGTGCATGGGTGGACCCACGATCCTGGCCGCCAGGTCGCCGTCCGGCACGGGGGCGCCGACCTCGCCGAGGGCATGCCGGAAACTCGCCACGATGCCCTGTGCCGAATCGGTCAGCGTGCCGTCGAGATCGAACAGCACCAGCTGCGGGCGGGTCAGCGTCGAACGGTCCAGCGTGTCGGTCACGCACACCATTGTCCTACTGTCGTCCTGTGAGTGTGCGGCTGGCCGACGTCATCGCGGTGCTGGACGCGGCGTATCCGCCCCGGCTCGCCGAGTCGTGGGACTCGGTCGGTTTGGTCTGCGGGGACCCCGGCGAGCCCGTCGAGTCGGTGACCGTCGCCGTCGACGCCACCCGGGCCGTCGTCGATCAGGTGCCCGAACGCGGCTTGCTCCTGGCCCACCATCCGCTGCTGCTGCGCGGGGTGGACACCGTCGCCGCGGACACCGCCAAGGGTGCGCTCATCCACTCCCTGATCCGCAGCGGCCGGTCGTTGTTCACCGCCCACACCAATGCCGATTCGGCCGCGCCCGGGGTGTCGGACGCACTCGCGGCGGCGCTCGGACTGACCGTCGCGTCGGTGCTGTCGCCGGTGGCCGCGGATACCGAGCTCGACAAATGGGTGGTCTACGTCCCGGACGGAGATGCCGACCGCCTGCGTGCGGCCGTCTTCGCCGCCGGCGCCGGGCAGATCGGCGACTATTCGCACTGCAGTTGGAGCGTCGCCGGGACCGGCCAGTTCCTGCCGCACGACGGGGCCGCGCCGGCGATCGGGCGCGTCGGCTCGATGGAGCACGTGGCCGAGGAACGGGTGGAGGTCATCGCCCCGGCCCGCCTGCGCCGGGAGGTACTGCGCGCTGTCCGGACTGCCCATCCCTACGAGGAGCCGGCGTTCGACGTCTTCAGCATCGCGTCGATCCCCGGTGACGTCGGACTCGGTCGGATCTGCACGCTCGGGGCGCCGGAACCGTTGTCGGCGTTCGTCTCCCGCGTGGGGCGTGCGCTGCCCGCCACCGCGTGGGGGGTGCGCGCCTCAGGTGATCCCGATCTGGCGGTCGCCCGGGTCGCGGTGTGCGGGGGAGCGGGCGATTCCCTGCTCGACACGGTCACCCGCGCCGGCGTCGACGTCTACGTCACCGCCGATCTGCGCCATCACCCCGCCGACGAACACCGGCGCTCTTCGCCGGTGGCGCTGGTGGATGTCGCGCACTGGGCCAGTGAGTTCCCCTGGTGTGCACAGGCGGCCGGCCTCTTGCGCGACCACTTCGGCGACCAGCTCGCCGTGCAGGTGTGCGATGTCCGAACCGATCCGTGGAATCTGGGAGACTGTGGGGGTTCACATGAAAGCTGATGTGTGGCAGCAACATTCGCTGCTGGAGTTGGCGGGTGTCGACGCCGAGCTGGCGCGTATCGCCCACCGGGTCAAGAAGCTGCCCGAACAGCAGCAGCTCGAGGAGGCGCAGGCCCAGCAGCGCGCAGCCGAGGACAGCGCGGCGGCGCTGAGTCTGGCGATCGAGGACCTCGACGCGCAGGTGAGCAAGTTCGAATCCGAGATCGACGCGGTGCGCCAGCGCGAGGACCGCGATCGGGCGCTGATCGGCGGTGGTTCGGTCAACGCCAAACAGGTCGGCGATCTTCAGCACGAACTCGAGACGCTGCAGCGGCGCCAGGCCAGCCTCGAGGATTCGCTGATCGAGGTGATGGAACGTCGTGAGGAGCTCGCCGGGCAACGTGCCACCGCCCAGGCGCGGTTGGCCGAGCTGCAGGAATCCGTGGCGACCGGTCGCCATGCGCTCACCGAGGCCGTGGCTGAACTCGACCGCGCCCGGGAGCAGAGTTCGTCCCGGCGCCACGAGCTCGCGGCTGGACTGAACGAGGACCTGCTCGCCGCCTACGAGCGCCAGCGCTCCAACGGTGGGCCGGGCGCCGGTCAGCTGCAGGGGCGCCGGTGCGGTGCCTGCCGGTTGGAGATCGACCGCGGCGAGATGGCGCGCATCACGGCCGCCGCCGACGACGAGGTACTGCGCTGCCCCGAATGTGGCGCCATCCTGATCCGGCTGACGGGATTCGCCACGTGAAGGTCCTCGTCGAAGCCGACGGTGGATCCCGCGGCAACCCCGGCCCCGCCGGATACGGGGCGGTGGTGCTCTCAGCGGATGGCGATGTGCTGTCCGAGAGCAAGCAGGCGATCGGGGTGGCCACCAACAATGTGGCCGAATACCGCGGTCTCATCGCCGGACTGGCCGACGCGGCCGGACTCGGCGCCTCCGAGGTCGCGGTGTCCATGGACTCGAAGCTGGTGGTCGAGCAGATGTCGGGCCGCTGGAAGGTCAAGCATCCGGATCTGATCGCCCTGCATCAGGAAGCCCGCGCCCTGGCGGACCGATTCGAGCAGGTCACCTACACGTGGATCCCGCGCGCCCGCAATGCATATGCCGACCGACTGGCCAACGAGGCGATGGATGCCGCGGCCGGGATCGACCCACCGAGCCAACCGGCCTCGGCGCAGGAGCGCACCTCGCCGGCGGGCTGGACCGGCGCCCGGGGTGAACCGACCAGGCTGCTGCTGCTGCGCCACGGTCAGACCGAACTGTCGGTCGAGCGGCGGTATTCGGGCCGGGGCAATCCCGCGCTGACGGATCTGGGGCGCAGACAGGCCGACGCGGCTGCGGCACATCTGGCCCGACGCGGCGACATCGACGCGGTCATCAGTTCCCCGCTGCAGCGCGCGCATGACACGGCGTCGGCCGCGGCCAAGCTCCTGGGCCTGGATGTGACCGTGGACGAGGATCTCACCGAGACCGACTTCGGCGACTGGGAGGGACTGACCTTCGGCGAAGCCAACCGGCGCGATCCGGATCTGCACGGACGGTGGTTGCGCGACACCAGCGTCGATCCGCCCGGCGGCGAGAGTTTCGACGCCGTCGCCCAGCGGGTGCGGCGAGCCCGCAACCGGATCATCGCCGACCACGGGGCGGCGACGGTGCTCGTCGTCTCGCACGTCACCCCGATCAAGACCATGCTGCGCATGGCACTCGACGCCGGGCCGGGGATCCTGTACCGGTTGCACCTGGACCTGGCGTCGCTGAGTATCGCCGAGTTCTATCCCGACGGCGGATCGTCGGTGCGGCTGGTGAACCAGACCTCCCACCTCTAGGAGCGCAGGTGCAGGCGTTCGCCGTGCGGACCGAAGATGGCCAACGCCTCCGCCGGCCCGTCGACGACGCCGAACCAGTGTGGTGTCCATGTCGAGAACTCCACTGCTTCACCGGGTTTGAGGATGAAGTCGCGCTCGCCGAGAAGCAGTCGCAGCCGGCCCGACAGTACGTACATCCAATCCTGCCCCTCGTGCACCGGTAACTCGGCCGGCGGCTTGCGGCGCCGGGCGCTCACCCTGATCTTGAACGCGTGCAGACCGCTCGCCGGCCCCTGCCGGGTGAGTGGCCAGTACGTCACACCGTGGCGGGTGTGAGAATCGCTGCGTACCCGCGGGTCCTCGGCCTCGGGTGCGCGCAACAGCTCGTCGGTGCTGACCGCCAGTGCGGCGGCGAGTCTGGGCAGATGGTCGAGCGCCAATCGCCGCTTGCCCGATTCCAGACGGCTGAGCGTGGACACGTCGATCGCCGACGCGCTCGCCACCTCCTCGAGGGTGAGCCCACGCTGGGTACGCAGCTCCCGGAGCCGCTTACGCACCCGCTGATCGACACTGTCTTCCGCGCCATTTGCCTGCATGGCAAACCAGCTTGGCACTGATGTGGAACCGGGGGCAACCTCGAGGCATGAATGAGACCTGGGATTGTGTGATCGCCGGTGGTGGTGCCGCCGGATTGAGCGCCGCGCTGGTGCTCGGCCGTGCGCGGCGCCGCACGCTGGTGGTGGATACGGGTGCGCCGAGCAACGCCGTGTCGCACGGCATCGGCGGTCTGCTGGGCCATGACGGCCGACCGCCCGCCGACCTGTACGCCGACGGCCGGAGCGAACTCACGCGGTATCCGAACGTCGAGGTGCGCACGGGCGAGGTGGTCGACGCGCGTGATGGCGAGCTGTTCGACGTGCGGCTCGGTGACGGTAGTGCGGTGGCCGCGCGCCGCCTGCTGCTGGCCACCGGAATGGACTACCGGCTGCCCGACCTGCCGGGGCTGGCCGACCTGTGGGGCGATGCGGTGTTCCACTGCCCGTTCTGTCATGGGTGGGAGATGCGGGAGGCGCCGCTGGCTGTGCTGGCCGACGGCGCCCGGGCGGTGCACGCGGCGCTGATGCTGCGGGGTTGGACCGACGACATCGTCCTGCTGACCGACTCGCTCGACGGTGACGAAGCCGCCCTGGTGCAGGCAGCCGGGATCGTCGTCGATCCCCGGCGGCCGTCGCAGGTGCGCGCTGCACGGGGCGGCGTGGAGATCGAGTTCGATGACGGCACGGTGCTCCCGCGCCGCGGCCTGATGGCCGCCCCGGTGCTGCGGCAACGGTCACCGCTGGCGCAGCGGCTCGGCGTGCGCCTCGACGCGGCGAATCCGATGTCGGCGGATGCGGTGTGGGTGGACGCATTCGGTCGCACCTCACTGCGCGGTGTCTTCGCCGCCGGCGACGTGACGGTCCAGCTGCCGCAGGTCGCCGCGGCGATCGCGGCCGGGTCGAAAACCGCGGCGGCAGTGGTGCAGAGCCTACTTGCCGACGAGTACGGATTGCCGGTGCCGGCATGACCGTCGAATTCTGGGAGGGGCATTACGGAGCCGCCGAGCGGGTGTGGAGCGGACGGGTCAACGCCCGTCTGGCGGAGATCGCCGAGAACCTCACGCCGGGAACAGCGTTGGACGTCGGTTGCGGGGAAGGTGCCGATGCGATCTGGCTCGCCCAGCGGGGCTGGCGGGTGGTCGGCGTCGATGTCTCGCCCACCGCGCTGCGCCGGGCCGCCGAGGATGCCGCCGCCGCTGGTGTCGCCGAACGGATCTCGTTTCAGCGCCACGACCTGACGGCGGACATCCCGGCCGGCCGTTTCGATCTGGTGTCCGCACAGTTTTTCCACGCCCCCTACGAGTGGGACCGGGAGGCCATCCTGCGCCGGCTGGCGGAGTCGGTGGCGGCCGGCGGACGACTGCTGGTGGTCGATCACGCCTCGGCGCCACCCGGAATGGCCGATGACCATCACCACGACTTCCCGTCCGCACACGAGGTCGTCGAAAAGCTGGCGCTCGACCCGGCGTGCTGGGAACGGGTGCGGGTGGAAGCGGTCGAACGGGACAGCGTGATCCTCTTACGACGATCCGACGAGGCTCGCTAGCTGCCTACGGGCGAGTTGCCTGCGGAAGCCCCCGGCGTAGGACGCGTCGCCGGAATCGTGCATCACGTCGGTGATCCACCCGGCCGCACCTGCGCCTGAGTTATCGCCAGCGGCGAACGAGCAAGACCATCCTCACCCCAACCCCGGTTGAACACGATAATGTCGGTGGCCCCGTCTAGTGTGAACGTATGTTCGAATCAGCGGAGCTGGCGGCGGTGGATCCGCTCGCCGAGGAAGACGCATTGATCGCCAGGATCGCCGAGCTGGAGCGGGTCAAGGCGGCCGCGGCGGCCGGTCAGGCTCGTGCCGCGGCGACCCTGGACGCGGCGCGGCGGGCCCGCGAGCGCGCCGAGGGCGTGCCGGCGGCCAAACGGGGACGGGGAGTGGCCGGCGAGATCGCCCTGGCGCGTCGGGATTCTCCCAATCGGGGCGGCCGGCACCTGGGTCTGGCCAAGGCGCTGGTGCTAGAGATGCCCAACACCTTGGCCGCGCTGGAGTGTGGCGCGCTGTCGGAGTGGCGAGCGACGGTGATCGTGCGCGAATCGGCGTGCCTGTCGGTGGCGCACCGGCGCATGCTGGACGCCGAACTGTGCGGCGACGTCGCCGCGCTGGACGGTTGGGGCGATGCCCGCATCGAGGCCGAGGCGAAGAAGATCGCCTACCGGCTGGACGCCCAGGCGGTGGTCGACAGGATGGCCAAAGCGCCTGCTGAACGAAAGATCACGTGTCGCCCGGCGCCCGATGCGATGGTCTACCTGACCGCGCTGCTACCCGTCGCGCAGGGCGTCAGCGTCTATGCGGCGTTGCGGCGCGCCGCCGACACCACCTTCGACGACCGGTCGCGCAGCCAGATCATGGCCGACACCCTGGTGCAGCGGGTCACGGGCAGACCCGCCGAGGTACCGGTTCCCGTCGAGGTGAACCTCGTGATGACCGACGAAGCCCTGCTCGGTGGTACGTCGACACCCGCCGAAATGCAGGGGTACGGACCGATTCCGGCGGCGGTGGCCCGCCGGCTCGTCGACGATGCGGCCGGCGATGCGCGGTCGAAGGCGACGCTTCGCCGCCTCTACCGTCGGCCGGTCGGCGGTGCGCTGCTCGCGATGGAGTCGCGGTCGCGGCGGTTCCCGGCGGGGCTGGCCGCCTTCGTGAAGCTGCGGGACCGCACCTGTCGTACCCCCTTCTGCGATGCACCGGTCCGCCACATCGACCATGCCGATCCACACCGGCGGGGCGGACCGACCAGCTCGAGGAACGGGCTGGGGATGTGCGCGCACTGCAACTACGTCAAGGAGGTGCCCGGATGGACGGTGACGACCGACGACCGCACGGACGGCCACCGCGCCACCTTCGTCACACCGACCGGCGCCGCCTACCGCTCGTCCGCGCCACCGGCTCCCGGGACGACTCCCGTGGCGATGAGCCGAATAGAGATCGGCATCGCGGCATATTTCGCCGGCCTGCGCGCCGCGTGAGCGTCCTGACCGCTACCGTATGGGGGCGGACGAGTTGGCCGGGCGGCCGCGGACCCGACACGGTTCGAGGAAAGTCCGGACTTCGCAGAGCAGGGTGATTGCTAACGGCAATCCGAGGTGACTCGCGGGAAAGTGCCACAGAAAACAGACCGCCACCGCTTGCGGTGGTAAGGGTGAAACGGTGCGGTAAGAGCGCACCAGCATTCCGGGTGACCGGAGTGGCTTGGTAAACCCCACCCGAAGCAAGGCCAAGAAGGCCGCACGCGAGTGCGGTCGCGCAGGCGCTCGAGGGTTGCTCGCCCGAGCCTGCGGGTAGGCCGCTCGAGGCACCCGGCAACGGAGTGTCCAGATGGATGGTCGCCGCCGCGCCGCCTGTGCGGTGCGGGACAGAATCCGGCTTACAGGCCAGCTCGTCCGCCCTCTACTTGCCCTTCTTCGCCTTACGCACCGACTTGTGGAGATCGTCCAGGGCATCGTCGAGCTGTTCGGCCGCGCTCTGGGCGACCTCGTCCTCGATCCGGTAGAGCACTCCGTAGGTGAAGGTGTCCTCGCCGGCGGCGTGCGCCGCGGTGGCCTGCTCCTGCAGGTGGGTCCGGCTCACCACGCTGTCCTGATGGTCGCCGAGCAGCGACTGGATGGCCTTGGCCTTGTCGGACACCTTCGCCGCACCGGTGGCCGCGGCGGTATAGCGCAGCTGTTTGGCGCGCTTGCGGATCTTGTGCAGCGCTTCGTCGTGTTCGTGCCCGGTCGCTTCGTCGGCCTTGGCGGCCGCCTTGCGGATGCGCTTGTAGGAATGGTCGATCGTCACCGGTTCGGGCGCCGCGCCGGATCCGCCGGCCGACGGGTCGGCGGCGACCAGACCGTCCAGCGCATCGAGCAGCCGGAAATATCGCTGCGAGCGCATGGCGATCAGCGACCGGCGCAGACCGGCGTCGTAGCGGCGCTTCGCGCCCTCGACCAGCCGCTCGCGCACCGGCCCCCGCACCAGCTCCGGCGCCAACGACTCGAGCGCCTTCTCGTACTTCTCGGCCAGAACCTCGGCATCCCGCGCCACGCCCAGAACCGCCGCCAACTGGCGCAGCTCCTCGAGCACCCAGGCGTCGTCGGAGATGCCGAAGGCCCCCTCGGAGGACTGCAGCAGACTGCGGATCTTGCGCGTCGTCACCCGCATCTGGTGCACGGAATCCCACACGTCCTCGCGCACCGCACGGTCCCAGGCCACCAGTTCGTCGACCTGTTCGGCGACGGCTTGATGCACCGGATCCGTTTTGCGCGTGGCGACCTCGGTGACCTCCTCGCCGGTATCGAGCACGCGGGCCAGTTTCGAGCCGTGCCCGGCGGGCCCCGCGCCGGCGTCGATCAGCCGGTTGGCGAGGCGGTCCAGCAGCTCGGGGGTGTCCGAGGCGTGCTCGGTGAGCTCGAGTTCCCACTCCCGCCAGCGTTTTTCGTCACCGTCCTCGGCTGACGCGGTGACCCGGTCATCACAGAATTCGGCCACCGGGTCATCGTCGGCTCCGTACAGCAGGTCGATGGTGCGCTGTGTGCTGATCGTCGCCACCGGTGACAGCGGCCGGTCCCGCACGATCGCCAGCACCACGTCGCGCAGTTCGGCGGGGACGTCATCGTTGCCCTCGAGCGGCGCCCGCACCTCGGTACGGGAGTCCGGCCCGGCCGGCAGCTTGAGATGCCAGCCGGCGTCGGTGCCCCCGGTCCGCCGCCGCAGCGTGATCCGGCGGGCGGCCAGATCCCGGCCCGGTGTGTCGAAGTACACGGCGTCGAGCTGCTCGACCGGCAGCCGCTCCACCCGGGTCACTGCCGAGAGTCCTTCGAAGGACGGCGATCCGGTGGTGTCGACCACCTCGAACTTGCGCTCGACCTCGGTATACCGGGAGGTCTTCGACTTCTTCGCCGCCATGCGCCCAAGGGTGCCATACGAAGGTGAACGGGCCCGCTCCGGTGACTCGCTACAGTCCCGGTGTGACCGAATACCAGACCATCGCCTTCGAGCAGACCGGAGCAGTCGCCCGGATCACGCTGAACCGTCCGGACGCCGCGAACGGCATGAACGACACCATGACCGCCGAACTCGCCGACGCCGCCACCCGCTGCGACACCCGCGCGGTCAAAGCCGTCGTGCTGACCGGGTCGGGGCGATTCTTCTGCGCCGGAGGCGATCTCAAGGCCTTCGCCGCCGCACCCGGCCGCGGCCGCTTCATCAAGGGGGTGGCCGACGATCTGCACCGCGCCATCTCGACGTTCGCCCGGATGGACGCCGTGCTGATCACCGCCGTCAACGGCACCGCCGCCGGCGCCGGCTTCAGCCTGGCCATCACCGGCGATCTGGTGCTCGCGTCGGAGTCGGCGTCGTTCACCATGGCGTACACCAGGGTGGGCCTGACCCCCGACGGCAGTTCCTCCTACTATCTGCCGAGGCTGGTCGGTCTGCGCCGCGCACAGGAGTTGATGCTCACCAACCGCACGCTCTCGGCGGCCGAAGCCCTCGACTGGGGTCTGATCACCGAGGTGGTTCCCGACGACGCGCTCGCCGGCCGGGCCGCGCAGCTGGCCGAGCAGCTGGCGGGCGGCTCGAGGGATTCACACGGGGCGGTGAAGACGCTGCTGCTGGCGTCGCTGAAGAACGGCCTGGAAGAACAGATGGAGCTGGAAGGCCGCACGATCGCCCGGCAGGCCGACTCGGCCGACGGCCACGAGGGCGTGGACGCATTCCTGGCCAAACGCCGCGCCGAATACTCCTGAGCCGAACCGGACTAGAAGGAGTGCTCCTCGGCCGGGAACGTCCCGGCCGCCACCTCGTCGGCGTAGTGCGTTGCCGCCCGGCGCAATTCGTCGCCGACCGTGCCGAAGCGCTTGACGAACCGGGCGGTGCGGCCGGCGGTCATCCCCGCCATGTCCTGCCACACCAGCACCTGGCCGTCACAGTTGGGACCCGCGCCGATGCCGATGGTCGGGATGGTGAGCTTGCCGGTGATCTGGGTGGCCAACTCCGCGGGCACCATCTCCATCACCACCGAGAACGCCCCGGCCTCCTGGACCGCGATGGCGTCGGCGATCGTCTGATCGGCCGCATCCCCACGGCCCTGCACCTTGAAGCCGCCAAGACCGTTGACGCTCTGCGGGGTGAAGCCGATGTGCGCCATCACCGGGATGCCGGCTGCAGACAGCGTCGCGATCTGCTCGGCGACCCGCTCACCGCCTTCGAGTTTGACCGCGTGGGCGCCGGTCTCCTTGAGGAACCGGGTGGCCGTCGCGAGTGCCTGGCGGGGACTCTCCTCGTAGCTGCCGAACGGGAGGTCGGCGACGACCAGTGCGTGCGGTGCGCCTCGGACCACCCCGCGCACCAGCGGGATCAGCTCGTCGACGGTCACCGGCACCGTCGTGTCGTAGCCGTACACCACGTTGGCGGCGGAATCGCCGACCAGCAACACCGGGATACCGGCGTCGTCGAAGACGCGGGCGGTGGAGAAGTCGTAGGCCGTGAGCATCGCCCACTTGTGGCCTTCGGACTTCCACTTCTGCAGATGGGTGACGCGCACCTTGGTGCGGGGCTTGTCGGCGGACGGATTGTCGGCAGCACCGTAGACGGCTTGTTCAGACATCGTTGTCCTTCGTCGAAAGGTCGGGTCGATCCTCGAGGCCACATACCGGGTCCCCGGGTTCGTCTGACATCGCCAGTCTGCCACTTCGTCACCTGGAGGTGAACGGCGCGTTAAGTGGATTTCCTCACACCGGCCCGCAGGCGCTTTACGCTGGGCGCATGCAACGGCTCAGCGGACTCGACGCCAGCTTCCTCTACCTCGAAACCCCCCAGCAGCTGCTGCACGTCTGCTCGATCCTCGAGTTGGACACCACCACCATGCCCGGCGGCTACACCTTCGCCAAGCTGCGCGACGCGCTCGAGGAACGCATTGCCGCGATGCCCGAATTCCGCGAGAAGCTCGCCGACTCCCGCTTCAATCTCGACCACCCGGTATGGGTGGAGGACGACAACTTCGACATCGAGCGGCACGTCCACCGAATCGCCGTCCCGGTGCCCGGCGGCCGCGAGGAACTCTCGGAGATCTACGGCCACATCGCCTCTCAGCCGCTCGACCGCAGCCGGCCGCTGTGGGAGAAATGGATCATCGAGGGCATCGACGGCGTCGACCCCCGCGAAGGCGGCCGGGTCGGGGTGCTGACCAAGGTGCACCATGCCGCCGTCGACGGCGTGACCGGCGCCAGCCTGATGTCGAAGCTGTGCAGCACCGAACCCGACGCGCCGGCGCCGGAGCCGGTCGCCGGAGTCGGCGGCGGCAATTCGGTGGAGATCGCGGTCACCGGAGCGGTCAAATACGCCACCCGGCCACTGAAGTTCGTCAACGCGGTGCCGAGCACGCTCAACACCGTCGTCGACACCGTCAAACGGGTGCGCGCGGGTGCGTCCATGGCCGCACCGTTCGCCGCGCCGAAGACCGCGTGGAACGCCAACGTGACCGGACACCGCAACATCGCCTGGGCGCAGCTGGACCTCGAAGACATCAAGACGGTGAAGAACCACTTCGGGGTCAAGGTCAACGATGTGGTCATGGCACTGGTCTCCGGCGTGCTCCGCAAATTTCTGCTCGATCGCGGTGAGCTGCCGGCCAGCTCCCTCATCGGCATGGTGCCGGTGTCCGTGCACGACAAGTCCGACCGCCCCGGTCGCAACCAGGTCTCGGGCATGTTCTCCCGCCTCGAAACCCACATCGAGGATCCGGTCGAACGCATCAAGTCCATCGCCGACGCCAATTCGGTTGCCAAACAACACAGTTCGGCGATCGGCGCCACGCTGCTGCAGGATTGGACCCAATTCGCCGCACCCGCGGTGTTCGGCACCGCCATGCGCGTCTACGCGGCCAGCCGGCTCTCCGGCGCCCGGCCGGTGCTCAACCTGGTGATCTCGAACGTGCCGGGTCCGCAGATCCCGCTGTACTACATGGGCGCCGAGGTGACGGCGATGTACCCGATCGGGCCGGTCTTCCACGGCGCCGGACTCAACATCACCGTCATGTCGCTCAACGGCAAGCTCGACGTCGGCATCGTGTCGTGTCCGGAGTTGCTGCCGGACCTGTGGACTCTGGCCGACGACTTCGGTCCCGCGCTCGCAGAGTTGCTCGCAGCCACCGGGTAGCGCCCGGCCGCCGGGCCCCGGCGAGCGCCCTCACCGGGGACGATCGGAGTTCATGGCAGCATGTGTTGCCATGAGGCTTGGGAACGGCAGTCGCAAGGGCGGTCGCAAGGTCGTAGTGGCGGCCGCGATCGGGCTGCTGCTCGCCTCGGGCTGCAGCAAGTCCACCGACGGCGAGGCGACGGTCGGGGTGCCCCGGCCCGGCTCACCCGTCGCGTGGGGTCCCTGCGAAGCGGCTGCCCCGTCGGACGCGGTGCGCATCCCCGGCGACGCCGAGTGCGGACTGCTCTCGGTGCCGGTCGACTACAACAAGCCGGACGGCGAGGTGGCGCGGCTCGCGCTGATCCGGTTCAAAGCGACCGGCGACAAGATCGGCTCCCTGATGATCAACCCCGGCGGCCCGGGGGAGTCCGGTGTGCAGGCCGCGGTGTCCATGCTCCCGAACATTCCGTCCTCGGTCCGCGAGCGCTTCGACCTGGTCGGTTTCGACCCGCGCGGTGTCGCATCGTCCAGCCCGGCGGTGTGGTGCAATTCCGACGCCGACAACGACCGCCAGCGGGCCGATCCGATGGTCGACTACTCACCCGAGGGTGTCGCGCACATCGAAGGTGAGCTCAAGGCGTTCGTGCAACGCTGCTTCGACAAGTCCGGCGAGGAGTTCCTCGCCAACGTGGGCACCGAGAACGTCGCGAAGGACCTCGATGCGATCCGCGAGGCGGTCGGCGACGAGAAGCTGACCTACCTGGGCTACTCGTACGGCACCCGCATCGGGGCCATCTACGCCGAGCAGTTCCCGGACAAGGTGCGCGCGATGATCCTCGACGGCGCGGTCGACCCGAACGCCGATCCGCTCGAGGCCGACATCCGCCAAGCCACCGCATTCCAGACCGCGTTCAACGACTACGCCGCCGACTGCGCCAAAGACCCCAGCTGTCCGCTGGGCACCGATCCGGCCAAGGCCGTCGAGGTCTACAAGAGCCTGGTCGATCCGCTGGTGCAGAAGCCGGCGGCGACCGACGACCCGCGCGGGCTGAGCTACAGCGACGCGATCGTCGGCACCATCCAGACGCTCTATTCGCCGAACCTGTGGCGCTATCTGACCCAGGGCCTCACCCAGCTGCGGGCCGGGCGCGGTGACGCCCTGCTGTCGCTGGCCGATCTGTACATGCGCCGCGACGCCCAGGGGCACTACAACAACTCCACCGACGTGCGGGTGGCGGTCAACTGTATGGACCGGCCGCGCATCACCGATCCCGCGAAGGTCGTCGAGCAGGACCGCAAGCTGCGCGAGGTCGCCCCCTTCATGAGCTACGGCGAGTTCACCGGCCACGCCCCCATGAGCACCTGCGCGTTCTGGCCGATCAAGCCCAGCAGCGAACCGCACGAGATCGCGGTACAGGGGCTGCCGCCGCTGCTGGTGATCTCCACGACCAACGATCCGGCCACGCCGTACCAGGCCGGTGTGGACCTCGCCCGTCAGCTCGGCGGCACGCTGCTCACCTTCGAGGGCACCCAGCACACCGTCGCGTTCCAGGGCAATTCCTGCGTCGACGAGATCGCCGCCAAGTACCTCATCGATGTGACCGTGCCGCCGCCGGACACCCGGTGCACCAGCTGACGATCAGCGCGGTGACCGCGGCCGACCTCGACGATCTGAGGCCGCTGCTGCGGGGCTACTGCGACTTCTACCGCGTCGACCCGACCGACGAGGCGCTGCGGACGCTGTCGCTGGCGCTGCTGGACGACCCCGACGAGGGCGTCCAGCTGATCGCCCGCGACGGCGCGGAAACACCGGTGGGGTTCGCCACGATCTACTGGACGTGGCAGACACTGCACGCCGGCCGGGTCGGCGTGCTCAACGACCTCTACGTGGTGCCGGGAACCCGGGGCGGCGGCATCGGACGTGCCCTCATCGAGCGCTGCCTGCAGCTGTGCCGGGACCGTGGCGTCCCGAAGCTGGTATGGGAGACCGCGCCGGACAACGTTGCCGCACAGCGGCTTTACGACTCGCTGGGCGCCGAGAAGTCGTCCTGGCTGAGCTACGAACTCGACGCCTGATCACAGCCAGGTCACCGTTTGACCCCGAGGACGGTCCCACCGGCGTCAGCCGTGCGACCATGATCGCCATGTGGTGGGGAGGCCGGCGGTCGCTGGCGGCTGCGGTGGCGACGGCCGTGCTGGCGGGTCTGGTCGCCGCGCCCGCGGCGGCCAGCCCCGAAGGTGGCGCGGTCGGGTCCTACGGCCAGCCGCCGGTGTGGGGGCCGTGTACGCGAATCGTCGACACCGTCCCCACCGCGCAATGCGGCACCGTGTCGGTTCCGGTGGACTACGCCCGCCCAGACGGCCCGCAGGCGCAGCTGGCCGTCATCCGGGTGCCCGCGTCGGGTGACCGGATCGGCGTCCTCATGGTCAACCCGGGCGGGCCGGGCGCGTCGGCGGTCGACACGGTGGCCGGTATGGGCGTCGGCTTGGCCGACACCGAGATCACCCGCCGCTTCGACCTCGTCGGCTTCGATCCGCGCGGGGTCGGACACTCCACGCCGCAGCTGCGCTGCCGCACCGATGCCGAATTCGACGCCTACCGTCGCGAACCGCTGGCCGACTACAGCCCGGCCGGTGTCGCGCACATCGAAGAGCTCTATCGGCAGTTCGCCCAGCAGTGCGCCGACCGGATGGGGCTGGACTTCCTGGCCGGTATCGGGACCGCATCGGCGGCCCGCGACATGGACGTCGTGCGCGGCGCGCTGGGGGAGAACCAGATCAGCTATCTCGGATTCTCCTACGGCACCCAGCTCGGCGCCGCCTACGCCGGGCAATACCCGCAGCGGGTGCGCGCGATGGTGCTCGACGGTGCCGTCGACCCCAGCCAGGACCCGATCGCCAAGAATCTGCAGCAGCAGGCCGGATTCCAGAAGGCGTTCGACGCCTACGCCGCGGACTGCGCCGAATCCGCCGGCTGCCCGCTGGGCACCGACCCGGCCGGCTTCAACGACCGGTTCCACCAACTCGTCGATCCGCTGGTGGCCCGACCCGCGGCCACGCCGGATCCGCGCGGCCTGAGCTACCAGGACGCCATCACCGGCACCGGCAACGCCCTCTACAGCGCGCGCTACTGGCCCTACCTCACCAGCGGGCTGCTCGGCCTGCAGCGCGGTACCGACCCGGGTGACCTGCTGACCCTGGCCGACGACTACCAGGGCCGCAACACCGCCGGGCAGTACTCCAACGCCCAGGACGCCTTCACCGCCATCCGCTGCGTCGACGCGACGTATCCGACCGACCTGGCGGTCTACGCGGCGGCCGACCGCCGCTCGCGTGAGGTGGCGCCGTTCTTCGCCTACGGTCAATTCACCGGATACGCCCCCCGCGACGTGTGCGCCCTGTGGCCGGTGCCGCCGACCTCGGCGCCCGCCCCGGCGACCAGCCCCGGCCCGGGCAAGGTGGTGGTGGTCTCGACCACCGGAGACCCGGCGACGCCGTACGCCGCGGGCGTGGCGCTGGCCAAACAGCTCAACGCCTCGCTGATCACCTTCCAGGGCACCCAGCACACCGTGGTGTTCAACGGCGACGCCTGCGTCGACACCGCCGTGGTGCGCTTCCTGGTCGATGCCGTGGTCCCGCCCAACGGGCTCGTTTGTCACACCTAAATCGCCGAGCTAGCAGCGCCGTAACACAGAATTAACAGCTGGAACCTACGCTGCGCTCATGGATCGCCAGAAGGAATTCGTGCTCCGCACGCTGGAAGAACGCGACATCCGCTTCGTCCGGCTGTGGTTCACCGACGTCCTCGGTTATCTCAAGTCGGTGGCGATCGCCCCGGCCGAGCTCGAAGGCGCCTTCGAGGAGGGCATCGGCTTCGACGGTTCGGCGATCGAGGGCTTCGCACGCGTCTCCGAGGCCGACATGGTGGCCCGGCCCGATCCGTCGACCTTCCAGGTTCTGCCGTGGGCCGACAGCTCCAAGAAGCACCATTCGGCCCGCATGTTCTGCGACATCACGATGCCCGACGGATCCCCGTCATGGGCGGACTCGCGCCACGTGCTGCGCCGCCAGCTGGCCAAGGCCTCCGATCTCGGATTCTCCTGCTACGTGCACCCGGAGATCGAGTTCTTCCTGCTCCAACCCGGCGCCTACGACGGCACCCCGCCGACTCCGGCCGACAACGGTGGCTACTTCGATCAGGCCGTCCACGATTCGGCGCCCAACTTCCGCAGACACGCCATCGACGCCCTCGAACAGATGGGTATCTCGGTGGAGTTCAGCCACCACGAGGGTGCGCCCGGCCAGCAGGAGATCGATCTGCGCTACGCCGACGCCCTCTCGATGGCCGATAACGTGATGACGTTCCGCTACGTCGTCAAGGAGGTCGCGCTCGGTGACGGAGTGCGGGCGTCGTTCATGCCCAAACCGTTCGCCGAACACCCGGGCTCGGCGATGCACACCCACATGAGTCTGTTCGAGGGTGAGACCAACGCCTTCCACAGCCCCGACGACCCGCTGCAACTCTCCGATGTCGCCAAATCGTTCATCGCCGGCATCCTCGAACACGCCAACGAGATCAGTGCCGTCACCAACCAGTGGGTGAACTCCTACAAGCGGCTGGTGCACGGCGGCGAGGCCCCGACGGCCGCGTCGTGGGGCGCGGCCAACCGCTCGGCGCTGGTGCGGGTGCCGATGTACACCCCGCGCAAGGCGTCGTCGCGTCGCATCGAGGTGCGCAGCCCCGACTCGGCGTGCAATCCCTACCTGACCTTCGCCGTACTGCTCGCCGCCGGGCTGCGCGGCGTCGAGAAGGGCTACGTGTTGGGCCCGCAGGCCGAGGACAACGTGTGGAGCCTGACCGCCGAGGAAAGGCGAGCCATGGGCTACAAGGAACTGCCCGGCAGCCTGGGCGTCGCGCTGGCCGATATGGAGAATTCCGAACTGGTCGCCGAGGCCCTGGGCGAGCACGTGTTCGACTACTTCCTGCGCAACAAGCGTTCGGAGTGGGAGACCTACCGCAGCCACGTCACCCCCTACGAGCTCAAGACCTACCTGAGTTTGTGACCGGGGTGTCCGGGTAACAGGTCCTGCGCGCTACCTTTGCGGTGTGACCCGACCCTCCACCGAACGCGCGAAGTTGCCCAGCGTCGGTCGGCTGGGACTGGTCGGGGAGCAGGCCGCCGGCCACCTGGCGCAGCTGGGCTGGAACACCGACCGGTACGTCGAACTGCTGTGGTCGCTCTCGCGTGCGCCGGATGCGGACAGCGCGCTGTACACCATGGTCCGACTGGCCGAGGCGCTCGGCGACGGTTGGCGCGAACTCGACGATGCGCTGCTCGTCGACAAATGTCTGCGCGGACGGCTGTTCGCCGTCCTCGGATCGTCACTGGCACTGGGTGATCACCTGGTCGCCCATTCCGACCGCTGGCGGCTGCTCGCCGGCAAGGTGGAGCTCCCGTCGGCGCAGGCACTGCGCACGGCGTTCGCCGAACTGGCCACCGACGCCGCGGACGGCGCGGCGGCGATGGCGCCGCTGCGCGACCACTACCGGGACCGACTGCTGGTCCTGGCGGCGCTCGACGTCGCGCCGACGGTGGAGAACGAGCCGGTACTGCCGTTCCCGACCGTCGGTGAACACCTCTCGGATCTGGCCGACGCCGCCTTGGGAGCCGCCCTGGAGGTGGCGATGCGGTCGGTGTGCGGCGATGGCGACCGCCCGCGCATCGCGGTGATCGCGATGGGCAAATGCGGTGCGCGGGAACTGAACTACGTCAGCGACGTCGACGTCATCTTCGTATCCGACCCGGCCGACGCGATCGCCACCCGGGTCGCGGGGGAGATGATGCGGTTCGCCGCGGACGCCTTCTTCGAAGTCGACGCGGCGCTGCGGCCGGAAGGTAAGCACGGCCAGCTGGTCCGCACCCTGGAATCGCACGTCGCCTACTACCAGCGGTGGGCCAAGACGTGGGAGTTCCAGGCCCTGATGAAGGCCCGGCCGGCCGCGGGCGACGCCGACCTCGGCCGCCAGTACGTCGAGGCGCTCATGCCCATGGTGTGGACCGCCTGCGAGCGTGAGGATTTCGTACCCGAAGTCCAGGCGATGCGCCGGCGGGTCGAGGAGACGGTGCCGGCGGGGGTGCGCACCCGTGAGCTCAAACTCGGCACCGGCGGGCTGCGCGACGTCGAATTCGCGGTGCAGTTGCTGCAGCTGGTACACGGCCGCAACGACGAATCCCTGCATGTCGCGTCGACCGTCGACGCGCTGGCCGCCCTCGGCACCGGTGGCTACATCGGGCGCGACGACGCGGCGAACATGACCGCGTCGTATGAATTCCTGCGTCTGCTCGAGCATCGGCTGCAACTGCAGCGGCTCAAACGCACCCACATGCTGCCCGAGGCCGACGACGACGAGGCGATGCGGTGGCTGGCCCGCGCCGCCCACGTCCGCCCCGACGGGCAGCACGACGCGTTGGGCGTGCTGCGCGAGGAGCTTCGACGCCAGAGCCTGCGGGTGTCGCGGCTGCACGCCAAGCTGTTCTATCAACCGCTGCTGGAATCGGTGGGCCAGCCGGCGCTGGGCATCGAACCCGGGATGAGCACCGCCGCCGCCGAGCGTCAGCTCGCCGCGCTGGGCTACGAAGGCCCGCAGAGTGCGCTGACCCACCTCGCAGCCCTGACCGGCAGGGGTGACCGCCGTGGGCGGGTGCAACAGGTGCTGCTGCCCACCCTGCTGGACTGGCTGTCCGACACCCCCGATCCGGACGCGGGTCTGCTGGCCTACCGGCGGATCAGCGAATCGCTGATCGACCAGCGCTGGTTCCTGGCGACCCTGCGCGACGAGGGCGCGGTGGCCAAGCGGCTGATGCGCGTCCTCGGCACCTCGGCGTTCGTCCCCGATCTGCTGCTGCGTGCCCCCGAAGTCATCCAGCTCTACGCCGACGGGCCCAAGGGACCCAAACTGCTCGAGACCGAGCCGGACGCGATGGCCAGGGGACTGGTGGCTTCGGCCGGCAGACACGCCGACCCGGTGCGCGCCATCGCCGCCGCGCGCACGCTACGCCGCCGCGAGCTGGCCCGGATCGCCTCGGCCGACCTGCTCAACATGCTCGACGTGACGGAGGTCTGCCGGGCGCTGACCGCGCTGTGGGTGGCAGTGCTGCAGGCCGCGCTCGACGCCGTCATGCGCGCCAACGCGCACGAGGGCGGTCCGCCCGCGCGGATCGCGGTGATCGGTATGGGCCGCCTCGGTGGGCACGAGCTGGGCTACGGCTCAGACGCCGACGTCATGTTCGTCTGCGAACCCTGCAGCGGAGCCGACGAATCCGTCGCGGTGAAGTGGGCGGTCAGCGTCGCCGAACGGGTCCGCACCCTGCTCGGCACGCCCAGCTCCGACCCGCCGCTCGAGGTCGACATCGGCCTGCGACCCGAAGGCCGCAACGGTCCGCTGGTGCGAACCCTGGCGTCCTACGAGGCGTACTACACCCAGTGGGCGCAGCCCTGGGAGGTACAAGCGCTGCTGCGGGCCCACCGGGTGGCCGGCGACCTCGACCTGGGCGAACGGTTCCTGCTCATGGTGGACAAAACGCGGTATCCCAAGGGCGGGGTGTCGGCCGACGCGGTGCGCGAGATCCGGCGGATCAAGGCGCGGGTGGATGCCGAGCGGCTGCCCCGCGGCGCCGATCCGAACACCCACACCAAACTCGGGCGCGGCGGTCTCACCGACATCGAGTGGACGGTTCAACTGATGCAGCTGCGCTACGCCGACAAGGTGCCCGCGTTGCATACGACGTCGACACTCGATGCGCTGAACGCGATCGGTGCGGCCGAACTGATCGCCGAAGGCGACGTGGACCTGCTGCGCCAGGCGTGGCTGACCGCGACGCGCGCCCGCAATGCGCTCGTGCTGGTGCGCGGCAAGCCGACCGACCAGCTGCCCGGCCCGGGCCGTCAGCTCAACGCGGTGGCGGTGGCGGCCGGATGGGACGACGACGACGGCGGCGAATTCCTCGACAACTATCTGCGCGTGACGCGGCGGGCGAAGACGGTGGTGCGAAAGGTGTTCGGTGAGTGACTGGAAACGCATGACCGTTCCATTCCGGGACATGGACGACGAGGAGTACGAGCGGCTGCGGGCGGTGCACGAACCGCTGACCCGGGCGATCCGCGAACTCGTCGAGGCCGGCATCCACACCGATGTCGACGATGTGACAGCGCGCGAGGCGCAGGCGGCGATCGAGGCGGTCACTGAGACGCTGCGCCGCGCCCAGCGCGACCGCACCGTCCCTGTCCGGCACGCCACCACCGGCCGTCCGCTGACCTGGACGAATCCCGCTGTCGGACTGTTCAACGCGATCGCGCCGCCGATGCCGATCGAACGGGCCGCCGACGGGCGGTGGGTCAGCGAATTCACCCTCGGCGCCGCCTACGAGGGACCGCCCGGACTGGTGCACGGCGGTATCTGCGCTCTGGTGCTCGACCACCTCCTCGGCGAGGCCGCCAGCGAGGGGCTGACCCGTCCGCTGTTCACCGGCACCATCACGGTGCGTTATCTGCGCGGCACGCCGCTCGGGCCGGTGCGCGCCGAGGCGTGGATCGACCGGGTCGAGGGCATCAAGACCTTCGCCCGAGGCGAGGTGCGCGACGCCGACGGCGTGACCGCCGAGGCCGACGGGGTCTTCATCATGCCGGCCTGGGCGCGCGACGCCGGATGAAGCAGTCATGAAGTTCTACATCAGCCTGGCTTTTCTGGACACCAGCGAGGTCATCGAGATCGCCCGCGCCGCGGACGAACTGGGCTTCGACGGGGTCGGCATTCCCGATCACGTGGTGAACCTCGAGAAATTGGCGACGCCGTACCCGTACACCCGCGACGGCCAACGGCGTTGGCAACCGTTCACCCATTGGCCCGATCCCTGGGTGCTCATCGGCGCCCTCGCGCAGGTGACCACGCGGCTGCGGTTCGTCAACACCGTCTACATCCCCGCCATGCGGGACCCCTACGGGGCGGCCAAGGCGATCGGTACCGCCGCCTATCTGACCGGGGGCCGCGTCGAACTCGGTATCGGCGTCGGTTGGTGCGCAGAGGAATTCGCGCTGATGGGCCAGCGGTTCGACCGGCGGGGCAAGCGCACCGACGAGATGCTGGAGCTCTTCCGGGCGCTCTGGCAGCCGGGCTGGACGGAATTCGACGGCGGGTTCTATTCGGCGCCGCGCCTGGAGATGGAGCCCTCACCGCCGCACATCCCGATCTACGTCGGCGGCCTGTCGGACGTCGCGCTGCGTCGCGCCGCGCGCAACGACGGCTGGATCGGCGACCTCATCTCCACCGACCGGGCGATCGAGTCGGCCACCCGGGTGCGCGAGATGCGCGCCGCGGCGGGTCTTCCGCTCGACGACTTCACGATCCTGACCCCGCTCACCGATGCCGTCGTCCGCGCCGACTACGACCGCGCCGAGGCGGCGGGCATCACCCACATCCTGACCATGCCGTGGATGTTCTACACCGGTGCCGACGCGAGTACGGCCGAGAAGATCGACGGCATGAAGCGGTTCCGCAAAGACCTCGGACTGGACATCTGACATGTCACCACGCCCACCGCTACCACCGTTCACCCGCCAGAGCGCGATCGAGAAGGTCCGGCTCGCCGAAGACGCATGGAACACCCGCGATCCGCAGCGGGTGGCGCAGGCCTACACCGTGGACAGCCGATGGCGGAACCGGTCGGAGTTCGTCACCGGTCGCGAGGAGATCGTCGCCTTCCTCACCCGCAAGTGGGAGCGGGAACTGGACTACCGGCTGATCAAAGAACTGTGGGCGTTCGACGGTCACCGCATCGCCGTGCGATTCGCCTACGAGAGCCACGATGCGTCGGGCCGATGGTTCCGGTCCTACGGCAACGAGAACTGGGAGTTCGACGACGACGGACTCATGCTCGCGCGGCACGCCTCGATCAACGACCTGCCGATCGCCGAATCCGAACGTCTGTACCGCTGGCCGCTGGGCCGGCGGCCCGACGACCATGCGTCGCTGGGCGAACTCGGTCTCTAGTAGCGCGGGCGACGGAACCGGCTGAGCAGCCCACCTCGCCGAACCGGTTGCCGAACCGGTTGTCCGGTCGCGTAACCGGCCGGCGCGGCGGTGCCGGTCACCACCCGGTTGGCGCCAACATTGCCGGCCAGGGTGCGGCCGCGGCGGCGCGCGTCGACCGACAACGCGCCCGCCCCGAGCGTGGCCAGCAGCAGGAATCCGAAGCAGTAGAGCAGCGCCGGCTCACCGTTGTTGGCCAGCGGCCAGAAGCTGCCCTTCGGGCCCTCCAGCGGCGGCCAGTGCATCCAGAAGTACGCCACCGCCATCTCACCCGAGGCGATGAACGCCGCGATGCGGGTGAACAACCCGATGGTGATCAGCAGTCCGAGGACGAACTCGAGCAGACCGGCCCACCACATGGGCCAGTCGCCGACCGCGATCGGACCGGGGGCCGCCACCGGCCAGCCGAAGAGCTTCTGGGAACCGTGGATCAGATACGCCAGTCCGAAGACGATGCGGAAGATGCTCAGAACGGGGGACGAGTACTGCGCGAGCCGTGCGTCGAATGTGGTCGCCATGGGGTCACGCTACGCGGTTCGGTCCAGGATGTTCACAGCTCGAGCAGCACCGTTACCGGACCGTCGTTGACCAGTTCCACATTCATGTCCGCACCGAAAACTCCGGTCTGCACCTCGGCGCCGAACCCTCGCAGTGCCGCGCAGAACGCAGCGACCAGCGGCTCGGCCACCGCACCCGGGGCCGCGGCGTTCCAGGACGGCCTGCGTCCCTTCTCGGTGTTGGCGTAGAGAGTGAACTGGCTGACCACCAGCACCGGCGCCGCCACGTCGGCGGCCGACCGCTCCTGGTCGAGAATCCGCAGCCGCCACAGCTTTTCGGCCATTCTGGCGGCCGTGTCCGCGTCGTCGGTATGCGTGACACCGATCAGGGCCAGCAATCCCTGCCGCTCGGGTTCGATCGCGCCGACCACCGCGCCGTCGACGACGACCTTCGCGCGGGTCACCCGCTGCACGAGAACTCGCATGGGTCCATCAAAGCCAAGGGCCGGGTGGAGTGCTCCACCCGGCCCCTGCTCGATGCTGTCGGTTACACGTCGAAGTACAGCGCGACCTCATAGGGGTGAGGCCGGATCTGGATCGGCAGGATCTCGTTCTCCCGCTTGTAGGAGATCCAGGTCTGGATCAGATCCTCGGTGAAGACGCCGCCCTCGGTGAGGTACTCGTGGTCGTCCTCGAGCCGGTCGATCACGGCCGACAGCGAGGTGGGCGCCTGCGGGATGTTGGCGGCCTCGTCCGGCGGCAACTCGTAGAGATCCTTGTCCACCGGCGCCTGGGGCTCGATCTTCTTCTTGATGCCGTCGATGCCGGCCATCAGCATCGCCGCGAACGCCAGGTACGGGTTACCCGAGCTGTCCGGGCAGCGGAACTCGAGGCGCTTGGCCTTCGGGTTGTTGCCGGTGATCGGGATGCGCACGCAGGCGGAGCGGTTGCGCTGGCTGTACACCAGGTTGATCGGGGCCTCGTAGCCCGGCACCAGGCGCTTGTAGGAGTTCACCGTCGGGTTGGTGAATGCCAGCAGCGAGGGTGCGTGGTGCAGGATGCCGCCGATGTAGTGGCGGGCGACATCGGACAGCCCCGCGTAGCCCGACTCGTCGTGGAACAGCGGCTGGCCGTCCTTCCACAGCGACTGGTGGGCGTGCATACCCGAGCCATTGTCACCGAACAGCGGCTTGGGCATGAACGTGACGGTCTTGCCCTCCTGCCACGCGGTGTTCTTGATGATGTACTTGAACAACAACACATCGTCGGCCGCATGCAGCAGCGTGTTGAACTTGTAGTTGATCTCGGCCTGGCCGGCGGTGCCCACCTCGTGGTGGCCGCGCTCGAGCACGAAGCCGGCGTTGATCAGGTTGGTGGCCATCTTGTCGCGCAGGTCGACATAGTGGTCGTACGGCGCGACCGGGAAGTAGCCGCCCTTGGGGCGCACCTTGTAACCGCGGTTGGGGCTGCCGTCGGCCTCGAAGGGCTCACCGCTGTTCCACCAGCCGGATTCGGAATCGACCTCGTAGAAGGTGCCGTTCATCTTCGAATCGAAGGTGACCGAGTCGAAGATGTAGAACTCGGCCTCGGCTCCGAAGAAGCAGGTATCGGCGATGCCGGTGCTGGTGAGGTAGTTCTCCGCTTTGCGGGCCACGTTGCGCGGATCGCGGGAGTAGGCCTCGCGGGTGAACGGATCGTGCACGAAGAAGTTCAGGTTCAGCGTCTTCGCGTGCCGGAACGGGTCGATGCGCGCGGTCTCGGGATCGGGCAGCAGCATCATGTCCGACTCGTGGATGGACTGGAAGCCGCGCACCGACGAGCCGTCGAACGCGAGCCCGTCCTCGAAGACGCTCTCGTCGAACGCCGACGCCGGGATCGAGAAGTGCTGGACGACACCGGGCAGATCGCAGAAGCGAATGTCGACGTATTCGACGTTCTCGTCCTTGATCTGCTTGATGATGTCGTCGGCCGTCTTTTCTGCCACTGAGTTGTCTCCTTTACTGGTGAACCCGCGCGTTGACGCTATGGACACGATGTTGCACGGTCGTCAACCGCATGTTGCGTGGACGTTACGGAGCTACCGACAACCGTCGGCTCACGTCCGCGGAGGCGCCGCCTAAGCTGACAGTATGGCCCGCGCGCTCGGCTCCTGGCTGTCCGGTCCCGAATCCCATCGCGGACCCGGCGGCCCGGGCCAACCACCCAACGAATATCCGGGGCAGCGGCTCGGACTGCCGGCTGACGGCCCCGGGTCGATCGCCCGGTTCGGCCGGCGGGTGGCCGCCATGCTCGTCGACTGGTTCATCGGATATGGTCTCGCCGCGCTGGCCATGGCGTTCGGCTGGATCTCGGTCGGCGCGATGTCCACCGCGATCCTGGCGATCTGGTTCGTCATCGGTGTCGCGTCGGTGCGGTTGTTCGGGTTCACCCCGGGTCAGCTCGCGCTCGGGCTGTCGGTGGCGTCGATGGACGAGCGCATGCACGTCGGGCTGGGGCGGGCCGCCGCGCGGGGCCTGCTGATCGCCCTGGTCATCCCGCCGCTGTTCACCGATGCCGACCTGCGCGGCCTGCACGACCTGGCGACGAAGACGGCGGTGGTGCGCCGAACGTGAGCTGAAGTCCCAGATTCGGCCCGAGTTTCGGGCGCGAGCTCACGTTCGACCGGCTTCGCGAAGCGCGGCTTCGGTTCTTGCGACGAGGACCGCCGGACGACGGTGCAGCAGCTCGGCATTGACGTGCACGATCCGCCAGCCCAGCGCCGTGAGGCGGGCCCGCCGTTCCAGGTCGCGATCGCGGACGGCCGGATCCGTCCAGTGCTGTGCGCCGTCGTATTCGACGCCGACCTTCCAGCGTGGGTAGCCCATGTCGATGCGCGCGACGAAGCCGTCGCGGTCGAAGACCTCGATCTGCGTGTGCGTCGGGCGCAGACCGGCCGCGGTGAGGACCAGCCGCGTACGGGTCTCCTGCGGCGACTCCGCCCCGGCCTCCGACAGCGCCAGCACCCTCCGCAGCTGCACGAGACCGCGCACACCGTGATGGCGTGAGGCGAGCGCTTCCACGGCATCCGGATCCAAACGCGTGGCCTGTCTGAGCGCATCCAGTCGCACCACGGCCGTCGTCAGCCCTTTCCGACGGCCCAGGTCGAATGCGGTTCGGGCCGGAGTCGTAATGGGGACGCCGCCGATCTCGCACCTCTCGTCCTCGGCGAGAACGTCGCTGTGCAGCAGGATGCCGGTGGTCCTGTGACGGCTCGGCTGGTTGAGTTCGGCAGGCAGCTTCGCGTCGATCCACCTCGTGCCGAGCAGCGCCGCGGCGGAAACACCTGCGACGGTGGCCCGTCGGCCCGACCAGAGCCACGCCGCCACCGCCCTGTCGACGCAGGTCAGAATCTGACCGCGGGGAACGTAGACGTTGCGGAACACCGTGTCGTACCGCGTCGAAAGCTGATACCTGTTGACGACCCCGGCCGCCAGGGCTTCACTGCCGAGAAAGGGTCGCTGCACTCAGGTAGGACGGAGGCGACGCCCGGACGGTTCCGACGCCGCCGAACGTGAACTCGCGCCCCATGTTCGGCCCGGATTTCGACCGCAAGCTCACGTTCGAGGCCCACACGTCAGGACTCGTGCCGGACCTGGCCGTTCATCATGGTCAGCGAGATGTTGGTGGCGTGGATCTCCTGCGGGTCGATCTCGAAGATGTTGCGGTCGAGCACGATCAGGTCGGCCAATTTGCCGACCTCGAGCGAGCCGACCTTGTCGTCCAGCCGAATCTGATGGGCGGCGCCGAGGGTGTTGGCGTGCACCGCCTCCTCGACCGACAGCTTCTGATCGGCCGGTGCCAGCACCGCGGCGGCCGGGTCGCCGATCAGCCGCCGGGTCACGCCGATCTGGATCGAGTCCAGCGGTTTGTAGGTCGAGAAATAGCCAGCCGCAGGCCAGTCGGTGCCCAGCGACACCCGCCCGCCCGACCGGAGGACGTCCTGCACCCGGTACAGCAGTTCCTTGCGCGGCGACCCGTAGCGGGCGCCCATGTTCTGGATGGTGTCCGGATCGGCGGACATCCAGTTCGCCGAGAACTGTGCCGTCACATCGAGTTCGGCGAACCGCGGGGCGTCGCTGTCCTCGAGGTACACCAGGTGGGCGACCGCGTGCCGCCGGTCGCGCGCCGGATTGGCGGCGATGGCGCGTTCGATCGCGTCGAGCCCCACCCGGGCGGTGCGCTCACCGCAGGCATGGATGTGGACGTCGAAGCCGGCGGCGTCGACGTCGCCGACCAGCCGGTGCCACTGCTCCTCGCTGAACGGGGAGGCGCCCGTGGAATCGGGTTTGTCGGCGTAGGGCTCGATCAACCAGGCGGTGTATCCGCCCTGCGTGCCGTCGCCGATGATCTTGACGACGTTCACCGACACCAACTCACTGGAGACCTCGTCACGCACCGCGCGGAACTTCTCGACGGTCCCCTCGATCGGCGTGGTGCGTACGGAGTACGACGCGACGACGCGGAACGGCAGTAGGCCGCGCCGCTCGACGTCGGTGTAGAGCCGCAGGATCGCGGCCTGATCGTCGCCGATCGGCGGGACACCGGCGTCGAAGACCGAGGTGATCCCCGCCGCGGACGCCTTCGGAAGCCAGCCCTCCACCAGCGTGCCCATGGTCTCCGGCGAGATCGGCTCCACCGCGTCGACCAGGCTCAGCACCGCGTTGACCTCCAGGACGTAACCGGTGGGCTCGCCGTTCACATCGCGGGCGTAGTAGCTGAACTCGGGGATCGGGTCGGGGGTGTCGCGGTTGACGCCGGCCAGTTCCAACGCCTTGCTGTTGGCCCACAGGCTGTGTCCGTCGATGGCGAAGAAGAACCCCGGCCGGTCGGGCAGCACCCGGTCCAGATCCTGCCGCGTCGGGCCCTCCGGCCCGAACATGTCCACCCGCCAACCGAATCCGCGTATCGGACCGTTCGGGTTGTCCTTCGCGTATTGGGCGATGGCGGCCAGGGCGTCTTCTCTGGTCGGCACCTGCAGGTCGACCCCGGAGGTGAGGAACGACCCCAGGAACGGATGTGTGTGCCCCTCCACGAACCCGGGCATCAGCAGTTTGCCACCGAGATCGATCACCCGGGTCGCTGAGCCGGCCAGCGCCATGGCGCCCGCATCGTCACCGACGTAGGCGATCGAGTTGCCTTTGACCGCCACCGCCTGCGCCCACCGCTCGGGACCGGTGACGGTGTAGACCTTGCCGTTGCGGAAGACGACATCGGCCTGGTCGGAGCCGCCGTCATCGCCGCCCTGTCCCTGCGGTGCCGACGAGGATTCGCCGGGGGACGAACAGGCGGCCAGTGCGGTGGCCGCGGCGACGACCACCGCGCCGCGCAGCGCTGTCCGGCGCGTCGTCCGGCCGAACCGGGCGAAATGCGGCGCCCACTCACATGCTGTGCACATTCGCCGAAGTATGGCCGATGCCCAGGCGCGGTGCGGTGCGGCGCGCCGCTACCGCCGGCGGACGGTGCGCTGCACGCCGCGCATCTTGGCCTGCGTCGGCAGCGGTCCCTTCGGCATGGCCGCCGGGCCGACCTTGGTGCCCAGGGCCGCGAGCCGCGATTCGAGGGCATCCATCTGCTTGACGGTGATGTTGGCGGGCAGTTTGGTCAGGTGCCGTTCCAGCTTGGACAGTGGCACCTCACCCTCACCGTTGCCGACCACGATGTCGTAGATCGGAGTGTCACCGATGAGCCGGGCGGTGCGCTTCTTCTCCTGCGCGAGAAGGGGTTTCACGCGGGCGGGGGAGCCCTCGCCGACGAAGATGACCCCGGGGCGGCCGATCACCCGGTGCACCGCGTCGAAGTGACCGGTGGCGGCGACGCCGGGCGTCACACGCCATTTGCCACGCAAGTTCTCCAGCGCCCAGGCCGCGGCGCCGGTCTGACCTTCGGCCTTGCGGTACACCGACTTCTGCGCGCGGCGACCGAACACGATGAACGCGACCAGCAATCCCAGGATCACGCCGAGCGGGATCAGCGTGTACATCGTGAACCCGCCGACCAGCACGCCGACCGCCACCGAGATGCCCACGATCAGCACGAACGCGCCGATCATGTACGGCAGCAGCCGCTTGTCCTCTTTGCGCTGGATCTGGAACGCCTGCCACAGCTGGCTGCGCCGCTGCTTGCTGGCCGCCTTGCGGGCCGCCTTCGCCTGGGCTTTGGCTTCCTTGCTCGCAGCAGGGGTGCGGGATTTCGCCATGTGCTCAGGATACGGGTGGTGTGGCGGCCGGTTTCAGCCGCGCGGCCTGCGCGTACAGCCGCCCGGCCCGGTAGGACGAACGCACCAGGGGACCGGCCAGCACGCCGGCGAAGCCGAGCCCTTCGGCGAACTCGGCGAACTCCACGAACTCCTCGGGCTTGACCCAGCGTTCCACCGGGTGGTGGCGAGGGGAGGGGCGCAGATATTGCGTGATGGTGATGATGTCGCAGCCCGCTTCATGCAGGTCCACCAGCGCGGTGCGGACCTCGTCCGGGGTCTCGCCCATGCCGAGGATCAGATTGCTCTTGGTCACCAACCCGTCCTCGCGGGCCGCGGTCAGCACCCCCAGGCTGCGCTCGTAGCGGAACGCGGGGCGGATCCGCTTGAAGATGCGCGGCACCGTCTCGACGTTGTGCGCCAGCACCTCGGGACGGGACTCGAACACCGTCTGCAGCTGCACGGGATCCCCGTTGAAATCCGGGATGAGCAACTCGACGCCCGTGTTCGGATTGAGGCGCTTGATCTCACGCACCGTCTCGGCGTACAGCCATGCGCCGCCGTCGGGCAGATCGTCACGCGCGACGCCGGTCACCGTCGAATACCGCAGCCCCATCGCCTGCACACTCTCGGCGACGCGGCGCGGCTCATCCCGGTCGAGTTCGGCGGGCCTACCGGTGTCGATCTGGCAGAAGTCGCACCGCCGGGTGCACTGTTCGCCGCCGATGAGGAACGTGGCCTCGCGATCCTCCCAGCATTCGAAGATGTTGGGGCAGCCGGCCTCTTCACAGACCGTGTGCAGACCCTCGCGTTTGACCAGCGATTTGAGCTCTTTGTACTCCGGGCCCATCTTGGCCCTGGTCTTGATCCACGGCGGCTTGCGCTCGATGGGCGTCTGGGCGTTGCGAACTTCCAGACGCAGGAGTTTGCGGCCTTCCGGAGCTGCGGAGCCGGCGACATTGGGCTCAGAAGGTGTGACCGTCACTGGGTCGATGGTACGCCCGACAGGGCGAGCCGCCCGTCGAGCGCATCGCACACCCGCTCGGCCACCGCCGCGACCACGTCCTCGACGGTGACCCGCATCCCGAGCTCGGCGGTCAGCGACGTCACCCCGGCGTCGGTGATCCCGCACGGCACGATCGCGGAGAAGGCGGACAGATCGCAGTCGCAGTTCAGCGCGAACCCGTGCAGGGTGGTTCCGCGCGACACCCGGATGCCGATGGCGCCGATCTTGCGCTCCGGACGCCGGGAGTCGGCCGGCAACCACACCCCGGACCGTCCGTCGACCCGGCCGGCAGCGAGGCCGAACTGCGCGCAGACCGCGATCAGCGCCTCTTCGATGCGGCGCACGAAGTTGACCACGTCGAGCGGTTCGGCCAGCCCGATGATCGGATAACCGACGAGCTGACCGGGGCCGTGCCAGGTGATCTTGCCGCCGCGGTCGGTGTCCACCACGGGCGTCCCGTCCAGCGGCCGCTCATGCGCCTCGGTCCGTTTGCCCGCCGTGTACACCGGCGGATGCTCGAGCAGCAGCAGGGTGTCCGGACCGCCGCCGACCCGGGCGTCGGCGACCTCGCATTGCCGCTGCCAGGCATCGAGGTAGTCGATCGTGCCGAGCCGACGCACCTCGACCGGAGCGGCCGAGGACCGGATGGAAACCGCCATGTCAGAAACGCTACTCGTCAGGCGTCTTTCGGGCCGGTGGCATACGCCAGGGCCTCACCGACGGTGCTGTGGTGGAACGTGAAACCGGCCCGTTCCAGCGCGGCGGGGATCGCGCGCTGCCCGCCGAGCAGTCCCTCGTCGGCGAACTCGCCCAGCACGGCGCGCAACGCGAAACCCGGCACCATCAGCGGCGTGGGCCGCCGCACCGCCCGGCCGAGCGCCGCGGTGAACTCGGCGTTGGTCACCGGAGCGGGTCCGGTCAGGTTCACCGGGCCCGACACCTCGTCGTCGTCGATCGCGAACAGAATCGCGCGCACCTCGTCTTCGAGGCTGATCCACGGCATGTACTGGCGGCCGTTGCCGAGCCGGGCGCCCGCGCCGAGGGAGAACAGCGGCTTGATCCTGGCCAGCAGCCCGCCGGCGGGAGCCAGCACCAGACCCGACCGCAGCAGCACCACCCGCGAGCCGGCCGCGGCCGCCATGCGGGTCGCGGCTTCCCAATCCACGCACAGTCGGGCCAGGAAACCCGAACCCGCGGGCGCCGATTCGTCGGTGATCCGGGTGCGGGTGTCGCCGTAGTAGCCGACGGCGCTGGCGTTGACGAGCACCGGCACCCCGGCGTCGGCGACCGCGGCCGACAGCACCTCGGTGGGCGCGATCCGGCTGTCCCGCAGGCTCTGCTTGAACGCGCCCGACCAGCGCCGCTGACCGACATTCACGCCGCACAGATTGACCACGGCGTCCATCCCCTGCAGCGCGCCGGCGTCGAACTCGCCGGAGTCGGGGTTCCAGAACAGCTCGTCGGCGTTGGACGGCGCGCGGCGCACGATCCGCACCACCCGGTGGTTCGCCGCGCGGAGCGCCGACACCAGTGCCGAGCCGATGAGGCCCGACGAACCCGCTATCGCGATGACCGAACCCGATGGCCTGGCCACGACGGTTACAGCCCCAGGTCCGCCTCGAACGCACCCTCTTCGAGGCGGCGTTTGACGGTGGTCAGGAACCGGCCCGCGTCGGCGCCGTCGATGAGCCGGTGATCGTAGGTCAGCGGGAAGTACGCCACCGACCGCACACCGATCAGCTCGTTGCCGAACTCGTCGACGATCACCCGAGGCCGTTTGACGATCGCCCCGGTACCCAGCATCGCCGCCTGCGGCGGCACCAGGATCGGGGTGTCGAACAGCGCGCCCTGGCTACCGATGTTGGTGATCGTGAACGTGCCGCCGGACAGCTCGTCGGGCTTGAGGTCACCCGAGCGCGCCCGGGCCGCGATGTCGGAGATCGCCCGGGCCAGCCCAGCCAGGGACAGATCGCCGGCGTTCTTGATCACCGGAGACAGCAGACCCTGCTCGGTGTCCACCGCGAAGCCGAGGTGTTCGGCGTCGTAATAGGTGATCTCCTTGGAGTCCTCGTTGTAGCTGGCGTTGACGTTCGGGTGCGCCTTGAGTGCGTCGATCACGGCGCGCGCGATGAACGGCAGATAGGTCAGGTTGACGCCCTCGCGTTCGGCGAAGTCGTTCTTCGCCCGGGCCCGCAGCGCCACGATCTTGGTCATGTCGACCTCGTGGGTCTGCGTCAGCTGCGCAGTGGCCTGCAGGGATTCACGCGTCTTCTTGGCGGTGAGCTGCCGGATGCGGTTGGCCTTCTGGGTGGTGCCGCGCAGGTGGGCCAGCGGTGCGTTCGCCGCATTCGCATCGGCGGGAGCCATCGCGGCCGCCGGGGACTTCGACGGTGCCTCCGCGGCCTGCTCGGTGTCGGACTTCGGCGCCTTCTTCTCCTCAGCCGCCGCCAGCACATCCTGCTTGCGGATGCGTCCACCGACACCGGTGCCCTTCAGGGTGGCCAGGTCGACATCGTGCTCGGCGGCCAGCTTGCGAACCAGCGGGGTGACGTAGGGGCCGGAATCGCCGGAGTCCTCCTGCTTGGGCTCGGGCTTCTTCTCCTGCTTGGGCTCCGGCTTCTTCTCCGGTTCGGGCTCGGGCTCGGGCTCGGGCTCGGGTTCCGGCTCGGGCTCGGGTTCCGGTTCGGGCTCGGGTTCCGGCTCGTCGTCGGAGTCGGAGTCGTCCGCGTCGTCCGCGTCGTCCGCGTCACCAATCTTGGCGAGCTCACCGCCCACCTCGACAGTGTCGTCCTCCTCGGCGGTGATCGAGATCAGCGTCCCGGCCACAGGCGAGGGGATCTCCGTGTCGACCTTGTCGGTCGACACCTCGAGCAGCGGCTCGTCCACCTCGACGGTGTCGCCGACCTTCTTCAGCCAGCGGGTGACGGTTCCCTCGGTGACCGATTCGCCGAGTTCGGGCATGGTCACCGACGTGCCGGAGCCCGACTTCTTGGGCTTGGAGTCGGACTTGGGCTTGGATTCCGGCTCGGGTTCGGGCTCGTCCTCGGTGTCCTGGGTGTCTTCGGACGCCTCCTCGGCGGGCTTCTCCTGCTCCTCGCCGGAGTCCTCGTCACCCGACTCTTCGTCGCCGGAACCCTCGTCGCCGGAATCCTTCGAGTCCCCGGATTCCTCACCGCCCTCGCCGATCACGGCCAGCTCGCCACCGACCTCGACCGTGTCGTCCTCCTGAGCCACGATCTTCTGCAGCACACCCGCAGCGGGTGACGGGATCTCGGTGTCGACCTTGTCGGTCGAGACCTCGAGCAGTGGCTCGTCCTGTTCGACGGTGTCGCCCTCCTGCTTCAGCCACCGCGTGACGGTGCCTTCGGTGACGCTCTCACCGAGAGCGGGCATCTGAACAGAGACGGCCATGTGTGTTGACTCCCTCGAACGGCTCGGTGGTACCGGGTCGAAATGTCGGCTCCCATCCTTCCACGTCTGGTCTCGCTGTTCGCCGCAGACTCGGGTAGTGCCTGCTCTGGCACTATCGACAGAGAGGGAACGAGAAGGGAGCCGTGCGCAGGTGGGGATCTTCAGCAAATTCCGGGGCCGACGCTCGGGTCGCGCCGACGGCCGTGACCCCGCCGCCGATCTGCGCTATCTGCGGCAGTGGGTCGCCGACCACCAGGGCGTGGAGGCGTTCATCGAACCGCAGACCGCGGTCACCGAGGTCACGGTGGTGCTCGTCGCCGCCGACGGCGAATGGACCCGGCGCCGCGCCGGGGGAGACGCCGGGGCGCACAAACTCTCCGACCGGCTGAAGATCCCGGTCTACGACGTGCAGAAGGTCGGATATCCGCAACGGATGCGTGACTACGACGCGCGCAAGCGCATCGAGCGCAAACGTGCGGCCCGTCAGGAACTGGACGGATGACGCCCACCCGGACCGGCCCGCGCTTCGTGGACAGCACCGACGACGTCCGCATCGCGGTGTACGAGGAAGGCGACCCGGACGGCCCCGTACTCGTCATGGTGCACGGCTGGCCGGATTCGCACGCGCTGTGGGATCAGGTGGTGCCGCTGCTGGCCGACCGCTTCCGCATCGTGCGCTACGACAACCGCGGGGTCGGAGCGACCTCGACACCGAAACCGGCGTCGGCCTATGCGCTGGAGCGGTACGCCGACGACCTCGCCGCGGTTCTGGACGCGGTGAGTCCCGGCCGGTCGGCCCATGTGGTGGCTCACGACTGGGGATCGATCGGCACCTGGGAGTACCTGGGCCGTCCCGAGGCCACCGCCCGTGTCGCGTCGTTCACCTCGATCTCCGGTCCGAGCGCCCACCATGCGATGCGCTACGTCCGCGGCGCGCTGGCCCGCCCGTGGCGGCCGATCCGCTTCGCCCGCGGGGTGTCCCAGCTCGCCCGGCTGGCCTACATGGTGCTGTTCTCGGTGCCGGTGCTGCCCGGACTGGCGGTGCGGGCCTTCGGCGGACCGTTCATCGCCTCGTCCACCGCGGCCGACGCAGCCGCCAGCATCAAGGTGTACCGGGCCAACGCACTGCCCTCGCTGCTGCATCCGAAAGCCGACCACCACGTCGAGGCCCCGGTGCAGTTGATCGTCAACACCGCCGACCCGTTCATCCGGCCCCATGCCTTCGACGCCATCGGTCAGTGGGCGCCGCGGCTGTGGCGGCGTGAACTGAAGGCCGGCCACTGGTCACCCATCTCGCATCCTGAGGTGATCGCCCGCGCCGCCGCCCAATTCGCCGACCACATCGACGGTGCCCCGGCCTGCCGCGAGCTGCGCCGCGCCGAGGTCGGCCGGGTCCGCGACCACTTCACCGACACACTGGTCTCGGTGACCGGCGCCGGTAGCGGAATCGGGCGGGAGACCGCGCTGGCCTTCGCCGCCGAAGGCGCCGAGGTGATCGTCAGCGACATCGACGAGGCCGCGGCGCGGGAGACCGCGGCGACCGTCACCACGGGCGGCGGCACCGCCCACGCCTACCGGCTCGACGTCTCCGACGCCGAGGCGGTCGAACGCTTCGCCGACGAGGTGTGCGCCGCACACGGGGTGCCCGACATCGTCGTCAACAATGCGGGCATCGGCCAGGCGGGCAGCTTCCTGGACACCCCGCCCGAGCTGTGGGACCGCGTCCTGGACGTCAACCTCGGTGGGGTGGTCAACGGCTGCCGCGCGTTCGCGCGCCGGCTCGTCGAACGCGGAGCCGGCGGACACATCGTCAACGTCGCGTCGATGGCGTCCTACGCGCCGCTGCAATCGCTCAACGCCTACTGCACGTCCAAGGCCGCGGTGTACATGTTCTCCGACTGTCTACGAGCCGAACTCGATTCCGCGGGCATCGGGCTGACCACCGTCTGCCCGAGCACCGTGAACACCAACATCGTGCGGGACACCCGCTTCTCGGCGCCGGCGGGCCGCACCGCCGACGTGGCCGGCCGGCGCGGTCAGCTGCAGCGGATGTTCGCGATGCGCCGGTTCGGGCCGGACAAGGCAGCCCAGGCGATCGTCTCAGCGGTCAAGGCCGACAAGGCGATTCGCCCCGTCATGCCCGAGGCCTACCTGGTCTACGGGGTGTCCCGGGTGGCGCCGCAGGTGCTGCGCAGCACCGCGCGGGGCCGCGTGCTCTGAACAGCTCCCGCCGGCGGAGGCCGGGATTCAGCCCCGCCGGCGGAGGCCGGGATTCAGCCGTTGCGGGCGATGTCCTCCAGGACGGCGAACATGGTGCGCGTCGGCACGCCGGTGCCGCCCTTGACGGTGTAACCCCAGGGCAGGCCGGAGTTGTAGGCCGGCGCCGCGACGTCGATGTGCGCCCATTCGACACCCTCGGCGACGAATTCACGCAGATAGGTGCCCGCGACCAGCATGCCGGCATATCGCGAGCCGCTGACGTTCGCCAGATCGGCGACCGTCGACTTGAGGTCCTCCCGGAGTTCCTCCGGCAGCGGCATCGCCCAGCCGTTCTCGCCGACCTCACGCGACCGCGAGGCCACCCGGTCCCGGAAATCGTCGCTGCCCATGACGCCCGGGGTGCGCGAACCCAATGCCACGATCTGGGCGCCGGTCAGCGTCGAGGTCTCGATCAGGTAATCCGGATCGTCCTCGCAGGCGCGCACGATCGCGTCGGCCAGGATCAGTCGGCCCTCGGCGTCGGTGTTGAGCACCTCCACGGTGGTGCCGCCGTACTGGGTGAGGACGTCGCCGGGGCGCTGCGCGGTCGCCGACGGCATGTTCTCGGCCATCGGTACGGTGGCGATCACGTCGATCGGCAACTTCTGCCTGGCCGCGAGCACGACGGTCGCGATGACCGCGGCGGCACCGCCCATGTCCGAGGTCATGTGGTGCATGTTGGCGGCCGGTTTGATCGAGATGCCGCCGGTGTCGAAGGTGATGCCCTTGCCGACCAGCGCCACCCGCTTGCCCTTGCGTTTGGCGCCCTTGTGGCTCAGCCGCACCAGGCGCGGCAGGCGCGAGGAGCCCTTGCCGACCCCGACGATGCCGCCGTATCCGCCCTTGGCCAACGCCTTGTCGTCGAGGATCTCGACGTCCAGGCCGGTGGCTTCGCCCAGAGCCTTTGCGCGCTTGGCGAATTCGTCGGGGTAGAGGTGACTCGGCGGGGTGTTGACGAAATCCCGAGCCGTCGCGACGGCGCTGGCGATGTCGATGGCGCGCTGGACGATGTCGCGGGTGCGACTCTTCGGCTCCTCCGACAGCGCGGTGATCGATCGCAGTCCCTCGTCCTTGGGTGCGGTCTTGGCGCTGCGGAACTCGGTGAACCGGTAGCTGCCGAGGATCAGCCCTTCGATCGTCGCGCTCAGATCCACGGCGGACAGGGTGGTCAGGACGGCGGAGACCTTGTCCAGCGAGCGGGCGGCGGTGCCCGCGGCGCGGCGGACGGTGTCGGACGGCCACTCGTCGCGGGTTTTGCCCAGCCCGATGGTCAGCACGCTGGCCACCGGCAGCGAGCCGACCACCAGCCGGTGGATCTGACCTTCCTTACCGGTGCCGCCGACCGCCGCGAGTGCCGATTCGATGTCGGCGATCTGGGCCCGGTCGAGGAACGGGTCACCCGCCAGTACGGCGGCCGTGTCGTCGGCGCTCACCACCGGGACCACCAGCACGGCCTCGCCGATGCCGCGGCGCGGCAGGGAGGAACTGACGGTGACGGCGGGGGCCTGATAGCCGGGATCGTTGCTCACGGGAATCCACCCTAAGCTCTTTGGGGTGAGCGAACCTCTGCACGGCCCACTCGAAGACCGTCACCGCGCGCTGGGCGCCACCTTCGCCGAATTCGGCGGCTGGCTGATGCCGGTCTCCTACGCCGGCACCGTCAGCGAGCACACCGCCACCCGCAACGCCGTCGGACTGTTCGACGTCAGCCACCTGGGTAAGGCGCTGGTGCGCGGTCCGGGGGCCGCGGCTTACGTCAACTCCGCGCTCACCAACGACCTGGGCCGCATCGGACCGGGTAAGGCGCAATACACGCTGTGCTGCAACGAGTCCGGCGGTGTGATCGACGATCTGATCGCCTACTACGTCGCCGACGACGAGATCTTCCTGGTGCCGAATGCGGCCAACACCGCGGCCGTGGTGGCCGCCCTGGCCGCGGGGGCGCCCGACGGGGTGACCGTCACCGACGAACACCGCTCCTACGCGGTGCTGGCGGTGCAGGGCCCCAAGGCCACCGAGGTGCTCACCGCCCTGGGTCTGCCGACGGACATGGACTACATGGGGTACGCCGACGCCGACCTGGCCGGCGTGCCCGTGCGGGTCTGCCGCACCGGATACACCGGGGAACAGGGCTACGAGCTGCTGCCGCCGTGGGACGACGCGGGGCCGGTGTTCGACGCGCTGCTGGAGGCCGTGCGCGCGGCCGGCGGTGAACCGGCGGGCCTCGGCGCCCGCGACACCCTGCGCACCGAGATGGGTTACGCGCTGCACGGTCACGAACTGTCCCCGGAGATCTCCCCGCTGCAGGCACGGGTCGGCTGGGCGATCGGGTGGCGTAAGGACGCGTTCTGGGGCCGCGATGCGCTGCTGGCCGAAAAGGCGGCCGGACCGGAGCGCCTGCTGCGCGGGCTGCGCGCCGTCGGCCGCGGTGTGCTGCGACCCGATCTGACCGTCTACGACGGGGACACCGCGATCGGGGTGACGACGTCGGGCACCTTCTCACCGAGCCTCAAGGTCGGCATCGCGCTGGCCCTGCTGGACACCGCCCACGAGGTCGCCGACGGCAGCCGGGTGGAGGTCGACGTCCGCGGACGGCGGGTGGAGTGCGACGTGGTCAAGCCGCCGTTCCTGACGGCGAAAACCCGCTAGCGCAGCCCGATACAATTCCCCCATGACTGACGGCCCTCTCGAGTTCACCGTGGCGCGCAACGCCGAGCCGGCGACCGACGAGGTGCGGGCCGGCATCCTGGCCAACCCCGGCTTCGGGCGGTACCACACCGACCACATGGTCTCGATCGACTGGACGTCCGACGGCGGCTGGCACAACGCGCAGGTGCTGCCCTACGGCCCGATCGAACTGGATCCGTCGGCGATCGTGCTGCATTACGCGCAGGAGATCTTCGAAGGACTCAAGGCCTACCGGTGGGCCGACGGGTCGGTGGTCTCCTTCCGGCCCGAGGCCAACGCCGCGCGGCTGCGCGCGTCGGCGCGGCGGCTGGCGATCCCGGAGTTGCCCGAGGAGCTGTTCCTCGCGTCGCTGCGAGAGCTGATCTCTGTCGACGAGCTGTGGGTGCCGCCGGCCGGCGGCGAGGAGTCGCTGTATCTGCGGCCCTTCGTCATCGCCACCGAACCCGGACTCGGGGTGCGGCCGGCCAACGAGTACCGCTACCTGGTCATCGGCTCTCCGGCCGGAGCGTACTTCCCGCGCGGGATCAAGCCGGTGAGCGTGTGGCTGTCCCACGAATACGTGCGGGCCAGCCCCGGCGGCACCGGTGCGGCGAAGTTCGGCGGCAACTACGCCGCCTCACTGCTGGCCCAGGCCGAGGCCGCCCATCACGGCTGCGACCAGGTGGTCTGGCTGGACGCCATCGAACGCCGCTACGTCGAGGAGATGGGCGGGATGAACCTTTTCTTCGTCTTCGGCAGCGGCGGTTCGGCCCGTCTGGTCACCCCCGAGCTCAGCGGGTCACTGCTGCCGGGCATCACCCGGGATTCGTTGCTGCAGTTGGCCACCGACGCCGGCTTCGCCATCGAAGAGCGCAAGATCGACGTCGACGAGTGGCAGAAGAAGGCCGCCGCCGGGGAGATCACCGAGGTGTTCGCCTGCGGGACCGCCGCGGTCATCACCCCGGTCAGCCACGTCAAACACACCGACGGGGAATTCACCATCGCCGACGGTCAGCCGGGTGAGGTCACGATGGCGCTGCGCGACACCCTGACCGGCATTCAGCGCGGCACCTTCGCCGACACCCACGGCTGGATGGCCAAGCTCAGCTAGCCGATCGCCAGACCGACCGCGGCCAGGGTCGTCGTCACCTCGATCGAGGCGCCCAGCACATCGCCGGTGATGCCGCCGAATCGGCGCACGCAGTGCCGCACCAGTAGCGCGGCGCACCCGACGGCGACCACGATGACCAGCGGACCCTGCCAGGGCCGCGGTGTCGCCACCGTCGCCGCCGCGGCCAGCGCGACCAGCCACGCCGCCGCCACCACGGCCGGCTGAGTGCCGGCGACCGCCCCGCCCAACGTGCTGCCCTCGGCGGCCGGGACGCCGCGCCGGCAGGCCGCCACCGCCGCGACGCGGCCCGCGGTGACGGCCACGACGACCGCGGCCGCCCCCTGCCAGCCGCCCGGCTGCTGCGCGAACGCCAGACCCTGAGCTCCCACCGCCACCACCACCGCGGCGGCGCCGAACGCGCCGGCCGACCCGTCGCGCATCACCTGCAGTGCGCGCGCGGGCGGTCCGTAGCAGCCCAGCCCGTCGACGGTGTCGGACAGACCGTCGATGTGCATACCTCGAGTGAGCAGCAGCAGCGTGGCGACCGCGAGCAGTCCGGCCAATGCACTGTGCACGCCGAACGCCCACGTTCCGGCGAACACCACTCCGGCGGCCACGGCGCCCAGCGCCACCCCCACCAGGGGCAGCGCCGACATCGCATCCCGGCCCAGGGCGCCGCCCCGGCCCGCGGGCACCGGCAGCACCGTGCCGAACGCGAAAGCCCCGGCCAGCGCACCGATCACGACGAGACGCCGGCCTCGTCGAACGTCGCCATCCCCGACAGCGCCGCCACCGCCGCCCGCACGACGGGCAACGCGACCGCCGCACCGGTGCCCTCGCCGAGCCGCATCCCCAGATCGACGATCGGTGTCAGCTCCAGGCGCTCCAGCGCAAGGGTGTGGCCGGGTTCGGGGGAGCGGTGCCCGGCCTGCCACCACTGCCGCGCCCCCGGCGCGAGCCGGTCGGCGACCAGCGCGGCCGCGGTGACGACCAACCCGTCGAGCAGCAGCGGGGTGCGCCGCACCGCGGCCTGGGCGCAGAAGCCGGCCATCGCCGCGAGATCGGCGCCACCGCACACCCGTAGCAGCGCCACCGGATCGGTGGCCACCTTCTTGGCCCGGTAGCGCGCGTCGCGGACCGCCGCGGTCTTGCGGGCCCAACCGGCGTCGTCGATCCCGGTGCCTCGACCCACCACGGCGACCGGCTCCGAGCCGGTCAGCAGACAGATCAACGTCGTCGCGGCGGTGGTGTTGCCGATGCCCATGTCACCGGCGATCAGCAGATCCGCCCCCGAATCGACCTCCTCGTCGGCGATCCGGCGGCCGGCCGCGATCGCCGCGACGGTCTGCTCGTCGCCCAGCGCATCCTCCACCGCGATGTTCCCGCTGCCCCGGCGCACCTTCACCGCGCCGATCGCGGCGGAGTGCGGTTCGTCGGCGTCGACGGCGACGTCGACCACCCGCACCCCGGCGCCGGCCGTCTCGGCCAGCGCGTTGATCGCGGCGCCGCCGGTGGCGATGTTCGCCACCATCTGTGCCGTCACCTCCGCGGGATAGGCGGACACCCCCGCCGAGGCGACGCCGTGATCGCCGGCGAAGACCACCACCCGCGCACGGGTGAACGGTCGGGGCGGGCATACGCCCTGGCATCCGGCCACCCACACCGACAACTCCTCCAGCCGGCCCAGGGCGCCGCGGGGTTTGGTCAACCAGTCCTGGCGGGCGCGCGCCGCTGCCACCGCCGCGGCGTCGGGCGGCACCACCGCGGTGAACGCGGGTTCGGTCACGCTGGCTCCTTCACGGTGATCGGCTGGCCCGCGACGACGAGGACGACGCGGTCACAGCACTCGGCGAGACGCTGATTGAGCAGACCCAGCTCGTCGGCGAAGCGCCGTCCCGATGAGGTCGCGGGAACCACGGTCAGCCCGACCTCGGGACTGACCAGCATGAGCGGCGCCGCGAAGTCGCGCACGGTGTCCACCAGGGCGCCGGTGGCCGCCGCCACCGACGCGCCGGTCCACGCTCCACAACGGTCCATCTCGGCGGTCAGCCAGCCGCCGATGTCGTCGACCAGCGCCGCGGTCCGGTCCGCGCGCAGGCGGGCGGTGACGTCGGTGGTCTCTTCGGTGACCCAGTGCGAGGGTCGGCGTTCGCGGTGTGCGGCCACCCGGCGCGCCCATTCGGCGTCCTGGCCGGCCGGCATGCCGGTGGCCAGATAGCGGACCGGATCGGTCCCGGCCGACACGGTGATGGCGGTCTCGGCCCAGCGCGACTTGCCCGACCGGATCCCCCCGAGCACCAGGGTGCGCACCGCAGGGGGCTCAGGCAACCTTGGCGCCGGCAACCTTGGCGCCGCGCTCGACCTGCGGGCGCGGCGCCCGCATCCGGCGCAGCTGCGACGCCCGGCTGGCCGCATAGAAGCCGAGCTTCCAGCCGCTTTCGGTGTTGCCCGGGAACTTCTCGTCGACCAGGCGGTTCACCCGGCGCCCGATGAGGAAACCGTCGATGATCATGATCAGCACCAGAACGAGCATGGCGGGGGACAGCAGCCGCTGCACCTCGACCGACGGCACCGCCAGCATGATGAAGATCAGCGCCAGCGCGGCCGGCATGAACAGACCCAACACGTTGCGGCGCGAGTCGACCACGTCGCGAACGTAGCGGCGCACTGGACCCTTGTCGCGAGGCAGCAGATAGGCGTCGTCACCGGCCATCATCCGCTCGCGGCGTTCGGCCATGCCCGACCGGCGTTCCAGCCGTTCGGCCTTGCGTTCCTCGCGGCTGAGCTTGGGACCGCGCAGCTCCTTGCGGCGCTTGCGGGCCTCAGCGGCGGTCAGCGGGGCCGGGGCGACCGGACCGCGGCGTTTGGCGGCGTCCCGTTTGGGGGTCGGTCGGCCCTTGGGCGCCGTGCTGCGCTCCCGCGAATCCTCGTCGGCCGCCGAATCCGCCGGCGAGGCAACCACGGCGCCGTCGCCAGCGGTGTCCCTGGGGTGCTCATCGTCGTTTCTGCGGCCCAGCAATTTCACACCCCCAGGTTACTTGCCCGTGGCGGACCGCAGACCGGCCGGGAGCCACCTCGGGAATAGGTCGAAAGCAAGGTACCGTTGAGATGTCTGGCCAGTGTCGTGGTCAGTGATCTGGCCATGAACCACAGCAGGGATGCAAAGGGAGAGCAATGACTGTTCAGGACGAGTCGGCGACCGCCACCGCAACCCACGGTGTGCTCCTCACGGACGCCGCGGCGGCCAAGGCCAAGGCTCTGCTCGATCAGGAGGGCCGCGATGACCTGGCTCTGCGGATCGCGGTGCAGCCGGGCGGGTGCGCCGGTCTGCGGTACAACCTGTTCTTCGACGACCGCGCCCTCGACGGCGATCTGACGGTCGAATTCGGTGGGGTCAACCTCACCGTCGACCGGATGAGCGCGCCCTATGTGCAGGGCGCCACCATCGACTTCGTGGACACCATCGAGAAGCAGGGCTTCACGATCGACAACCCGAATGCCACCGGCTCCTGCGCCTGCGGCGATTCGTTCAACTGAGCGCCGGCTGATCGCAGCGGCGGCTAGTACTGGCCGCCGCTGCGCAGCAGATACGAGCACACCAGGACGTCGCTGGGCTGGATGAGCAGCTGGGCGACGGCCTGCACCTCCTCCGCGGGAGGCTGCTTACCGCGCGATGAACTCGCCGCCGGCGCCACCCGCATCGTGAACAACACCTGGGCCTGATTGCTCGACCACGGCACGATCGTGTCGATCGAGCTGACCTCGGCCTTGCTGAACTGCTTGCGGAACGCGTCGCCGGCCAGGCCGGCCAGCGCCATGTCCGAGCGCTTCTCCTTGACCGCGTCGAACAGCCCGCACAGCGTGTTGCGGGCGATCGTCTCGTCGTCGCCGTCGGACAGCGCGTTCAGATAGTTCTGGATCGCCGTGCGCGCCGTCTCGTCGCTGAGCGGACCGACGGCCGGCCGGCCGCCGCTGTCGCGGGTGCCGACCGCGACCGCCACCACCGCTGCGGCGATCACCAGTACGGCGACCACCCCCGCGATCAGCGGTCCGCGTCCGCGCTTGCGATACGGCACCGGCGGCGGCAACGTGCCCGGATACATCGGTGCGCCCTGGGCGGGATACGGTGGCGCGGGCGGTCCACCCGGCTGCGCCGGGTAGGGCTCCGGATACGGATACGGGCCGGCCATCGAGTAATTCGCTCCCCGGGTCGTGCGGTCGGATCACCGGTCTACAGTGACCGCGCGGGCATTCGTAGGCAGGTTAGCGCACGACCGCCGGACCGTCGGGTGAGCCGCTGGGGGCTACAGTCAGATAGACAAGGTAACGAAATGAAGGGTGACGGTTCGTGACCATCGCGGTGACCGGCTCCATTGCCACCGACCATCTCATGCGCTTCCCCGGGAAATTCTCCGAACAGTTGCTGCCCGATCACCTGCAGAAGGTGTCGTTGAGCTTCCTGGTCGACGACCTGGTGATGCACCGCGGCGGCGTCGCCGGGAACATGGCCTTTGCGATCGGAGTGCTCGGCGGGGACGTCGCCCTGGTCGGCGCCGTCGGCCAGGACTTCGACGACTACCGCAACTGGCTGGAGTCCGCCGGCGTCGACACCAAGAGCGTGCTGGTGTCCGAGTCGGCCTACACCGCCCGGTTCGTGTGCACCACCGACGAGGCCATGGCCCAGATCGCGTCGTTCTACCCGGGCGCCATGTCGGAGGCCCGAAACATCTCGCTGGCCGACGTGGTCAAGCGGGTCGGCACCCCCGAGCTGGTCATCGTCGGCGCCAACGACCCCGACGCCATGTTCCGCCACACCGAGGAATGCCGTGACCTGGGCCTGGCGTTCGCCGCGGACCCGAGCCAGCAGCTGGCCCGATTGGACGGGGCGCAGATCCGCGCCCTGATCGACGGCGCCGCCTACCTGTTCACCAACGACTACGAATGGGATCTGCTGCTGCAGAAGTCGGGTCTGTCCGAAGCCGAGGTGATGAACCAGATCGGGCTGCGCGTCACCACCCTGGGTCCCAAGGGTGTCGACCTGGTCAGCTCCGACGGCACGTTCATCCACGTCGACGTGGTCCCCGAGAAACACCAGGCCGATCCGACCGGCATCGGCGACGCGTTCCGCGCCGGCTTCCTGACCGGCCGCGCGGCCGGGCTGAGCCTGGAACGCTCGGCGCAGCTGGCATCGCTGGTTGCGGTGCTGGTGTTCGAGGCGCCCGGCCCGCAGGAGTGGACCTGGGACCGCGACGAGGCGGTGCGGCGGCTGACCGACGCCTACGGCGAGGACGCCGGTCGCGAGATCGCCGAGGCGTTGAACTAGCCGTCCGGCGTCGGATGCGCTGTTAGCATTCGCCCGACGCGCGGCGACCGCCCCGCTCATCGAGCGAGGTGCGAGGAGACGTTGTGCGGACTGTGCCGGTGACCGTTGGCATCGCGGCGATCGGCGCGGCAGCCCTGGCGGGCTGCAGCTTCAGCATCGGCGCGGATTCCACGCCGAAGGTGACCAAGGACGAGCTGCAGAAAAACCTCACCACGAAGCTGACCGAGGCCGGCACGACACCGAACTCGGTCACCTGCGAGCAGGATCTGATCGGCGAAGTGGGCAAGACCAGCCGCTGTGCACTCGACCTGGGCCCGACCGACAGCATCGAGGCGTTGATCACCGTCACCGGCGTCGACGGTTCGACGATCGACTACGACGCCACACCCTCGGTGACCCAGGAGCAACTCGAGGCGTCGGTGTCAGCCCTGCTGTCCCAGTCCGCGCCGGTGGATTCGGTGGCCTGCGACGCGGGTCTGGAACCGACCGTCGGCACCGGCACGTTCTGCACGGTCACCGCCGAGGATGTCCCGGTGCAGCGCGAGGTGACCGTCGATCGGGTCCAGGGTCTGCTGGTGGACTACAGCGTGCTGCCGGTGCTCAGTGTCGACGAGGTGGTGGCCTCGTTGACCGATCAGCTCGAGCAGCAGCTCGGTGCGCGGCCCGAGACGGTCGACTGCGCGAGCGAGTTGCAGGGCAAACCCGGTGCGACCACGGAATGCACCGTGACCCTCGGTGCCGACACGCAGGATTTCGTGCTGACCGTGAACACGGTCGAGGGCACCAACGTGAACTACGGCTTCGCGCCCAAGACCTAGAGCTGCACCGGATAGTGCGGCTCGCTGATCTGCGGGGTCACGCTGCCGTCGACGAAGATCGCATGCCAGAGCATGAAGATCAGCACCGTCCACAGCCGCCGGCTGTGATCGCTCTCGCCGTTGCGGTGTTCGTCGAGCATCCGGCGCACGGCCTGCAGGTCGATCAGCTCACCGGTCTGTGACGCCGCGACGGTCTCATAGGCCCACTCGAGCAGTTCGCCCGCCCGCAACCAGTGCCGGATCGGCACCGGGAAGCCCAGTTTGGGTCGATGCAGGACATGCGGCGGGATCACCGGTTCCAGCGCGCGGCGCAGCGCGTACTTCGTGGTCGCCCGGGTGATCTTCTGCTCCAACGGCAGCCGCGCGGCCACCGCGAACACCTCCGGGTCCAGGAACGGCACCCGAAGTTCCAGCGAATTGGCCATGGTCATCTTGTCGGCTTTGACCAGGATGTCGCCCCGCAACCAGGTGAACAGATCCAGATGTTGCATCCGCGCGACGGGATCCCAGCCCTGCGACTGGTCGTAGACCGGTGCGGTGACATCGGTGTGGGTCCAGTCGGGGGAGAAGCGGCGCAGCACCGAGCGCAGCTGGGCGTCGGAGAAGCTGCGGGCATTGCCGTAGTAGCGCTCCTCGAGCGTCAACGACCCGCGGTGCAGCAGGCTCTTGCCACGCAGACCCTCCGGCAACGGACCCGACGCCCGGCCCAGCGACCGGCGTACCGGCCGCGGCAGATAGTCGAAGGCCCGCAGCGACAGCGGTTCGCGGTAGATGGTGTACCCGCCGAACAACTCGTCGGCGCCCTCCCCGGACAGCACCACCTTGACGTGTTTGCGGGCCTCCTTGGCGATGAAGTACAGCGGAACCAGCGCCGGGTCGGCGACCGGCTCGTCGAGGTACCAGACGATCGCGGGCAGCGCCTCGACGAACTCCGCCTGGCTGACCACCTTGGTCACGTGGCGGGCGCCGATCGCTTCGGCGGACGCCACCGCGACGTCGACCTCGGAGAACCCCTCGCGTTCGAATCCGGTGGTGAACGTGATCAGCCGGGGGTTGTGCCGCATCGCCAGCGCGGCGATCGCCGTCGAGTCGATCCCGCCGGACAGGAAGGAGCCGACGGTGACGTCGGCGCGCATGTGCTTGGCCACCGAATCCTCGAGAACGGCGGTGATCTCGTCGTAACGGGCCTGATCGTCGCCGGAACCGGTGCGGAACGGACGCGCGTCGAAGCGCGGCGCGAAATATCGCGAGACGACCGGCTCGGCACCGGGACGGATACGCGCATAACTGCCCGACTCCAGCCGGCGGATCCCGCGGTGCAGGGTCTCGGGTTCGGGCACGTACTGCAGCACGGTGTAGTGCTGCACCGCCCGCTGGTCCAGGCTCAGGTCGATACCGAGCTGATCGGCGACCGCCAGCAGACACTTCTTCTCGCTGCCCACCGCGGTGCCGCCGGGGCCGGCCGCCAGATAGAGCGGCTTGATGCCGAACGGGTCACGGGCGCAAAACAGCTCCCCGTCCACGGTGTCCCACAGGGCGAACGCGAACATGCCGCGCAACCGCGTCAGCGCCGCGGTACCCCAGTGGTGATAGGCCGCGATGATCGCTTCGCCGTCCCCGTCGGTGACGAACACCGCACCGAATTCGGCGCGCAGCGCCTCCCGCAACTCGAGGTAGTTGTAGATCTCCCCGTTGAAGACCAGGACGTAGCGCTCGGGCGACTCGGGCGGGCCCCAGCGCAGCGGCTGGTGGCTGTGGGCGATGTCGATGATCGACAGCCGGTTGAAGCCGAGCACGATCGACGGCGCGGCCGGATCGTCGGTCCACGTCCCCGGCTCGTCGGGCCCCCGGTGCCGCATCAGGTCAGCAGCCCCTGAAACCGCCTCGACCAGCGCGGAGGAGGGCTGCGCGGACGGGTTTTTCAGGAACGCCAGCAGTCCGCACACGGCGCCAAGTATGCCCAATGCACCGGCGACGGGGTGCGACGGCACGCAAAGGCCGGGTGTGTCGAGACCACCGCCCACGGGTGGTCTACGCTGCGTAGTATTCGGCTGGCTTCACGGAGTTCTTAGGAGGCGCCAACGTGACCCCTCGTGGTCGGAAGGCGAAGGCACGCACAGCGGCATTGGCACTGGTCCTGGGGGCCACCGCAGTGCTGCTCAGTGGCTGCAGCTGGTCGGAGGTGCTCGGCCTGGGCTGGCCCACCGGCATCACTCCCGAAGCGCATGTCAACCGGGAGCTGTGGATCGGCTCGGTCATCGCCGCGCTGGTCGTCGGCGGCATCGTGTACGTGCTGATCTTCTGGACCAGCCTGTTCCACCGCAAGAAGGCGACCGATACCGAACTGCCGCGCCAGTTCGGCTACAACATGCCGCTCGAGCTGACGCTGACGGTCATCCCGTTCCTCATCATCTCGGTGCTGTTCTACTTCACGGTGGTCGTCCAGGAGCAGATGCTCGCCAAAGAGGACAACCCCGAGGTCACCATCGACGTGACGGCCTTCCAGTGGAACTGGAAGTTCGGCTACAACTCGGTGCGGTTCGCCGACGGCACCATCAACTACGACGGCACCGATCCCGAGCGGTCCGCGGCCGTCGCGTCGCAGCCGGGCCTGGGAGAAGAGGCCGGCGGCGAGACCGCCACCGCCGAGGGCGAGCACTCCGAGTTCGGGGCCATCGCCGGCAAGAATCCCGAGGACCGCAGCTACCTGGCCTTCGACAAGATCGAGACGCTCGGAACCAGCGAGGAGATCCCGATCCTGGTCCTGCCGAGCGGGAAGCGCATCGAGTTCCGCATCGCCTCGGCCGACGTGATCCACGGCTTCTGGGTGCCGGAATTCCTGTTCAAGCGGGACGTGATCCCGAACCCGCAGGCCAACAACTCCGACAACATCTTCCAGGTCGCGGAGATCTACGAGACCGGGGCGTTCGTCGGCCGTTGCACCGAGATGTGCGGCACCTACCACGCGATGATGAACTTCGAGGTCCGGGTGGTCGAGCCGAACGACTTCAAGGCGTATCTCGATCAGCGCATCGCCGGTAAGACCAACGCCGAGGCGCTGCAGGCGATCAACCAGTCACCCACGGCCACCACCACCCGCCCGTTCGAGTCCCGCCGCGGCGAGATGGCCCCCCAGGCGAGCAGGTAGGACCTCTCCATGCATATCGAAGCCAGGTTGTTCGAATTCCTGACGGCGTTCTTCGCGCTCGCCGCCGTGGTCTACGCCGTCCTGACGGCGGTGTTCGCGGAGGGCGGCGTCGAATGGGCCGGCACGACGGCACTCGTCCTCACCACCGGTCTGACCCTGATCACCGGCACGTTCTTCCGCTTCGTCGCGCGCCGGCTCGACACCCGGCCGGAGGACTACGAGGACGCCGAGATCAGTGACGGCGCCGGCGAACTGGGCTTCTTCGCCCCGCACAGCTGGTGGCCGATCCTGATCGCGCTGTCGTTCTCGACCGCGGCCGTCGGCGCCGCCCTGTGGTTGCCGTGGCTGATCGTCGCCGGCATCGTGTTCGTCCTGACTTCCGCAGGCGGCCTGGTCTTCGAGTACTACTGGGGCCCCGAGAAACACTGACGCGTTCTGCTGGGCGAAGATCACGAAACGATCACCACTTGGCCGGCCGAGCGCGCTGTCTGGTCCGGCAATCCCGAGTCGTTGGGTAGGGTGGCCGAGGCGCGTTGAGCGGCTGCGGCTGACGTAGCCGGGCGCCGGGTTTCGCAGTGCGAGAAGGATAGGCGTGAGATGAGCGGGCCGAATCCCCCAGGGGCCGACTCGCCGGGACCGGACCAGCCCGAACGGGAGGGCGGAAGGCACTCGGCACCTGAGGAGCAGCCGACCGAACAGGTCGGTTCCGGTTCCGACGCCGGTACCGGCGGTCCCGACGCGCCGTCGACCGGTTCGACCGATCTGCACTCCCAGGCGTATTCGGCCCCGGAGTCCGAACACTTCACCAGCGGGCCGTACGTGCCCGCGGATTCGGCGCTCTACGACTACGACAGCTACGAGGCCGCCCCGGTGGCGGTCGACGAGTCGGCGCCGCCGCGATGGCCGTGGGTGGTGGGCGTCACCGCGATCATCGCGGCGATCGCCTTGGTGGTTTCCGTCGCCTTGCTGGTCACCAGCACCGACACCGATCAGCTGGCCAATCCGGAGACCACCACGTCGTCCGCGCCGCCCGTGCAGGACGAGATCACCACGACCACACCGCCCCCGCCCCCACCGCCCCCGCCGACCACCGAGCCGCCGCCTCCGCCGCCACCACCGGAGACGGTGACGGTGACCGAGCCGCCGCCCCCGGCCCCGGTGCCCGTCGAACCGCCACCGCCACCGCCCGCGCCGGCGCCGGAAACCACATCGCCGCCACCGCCGCCACCGCCGACGTCGACCACCCCGGCCGGTCCGCGACAGGTGACCTACACGGTGACCGGCACCAAGGCGCCCGGTGACATCATCACCGTCACCTACGTCGACGCCTCCGGACGTAGGCGGACCCAGCGCAACGTCTACATCCCGTGGTCGCTGACGGTCACCCCGATCTCCCAGTCGGAGGTCGGTTCGGTCCAGGCGTCCAGTCTGTTCCTGGTCAGCCGGCTCAACTGCTCCATCACAACCAGCGACGGAACGGTGCTGTCCTCCAACACCGCCAACACCCCCCAGACCAGCTGCTGATGGCCGACACCGATGACACCACCGGGGCGGCGCAGCCCGGCGGCGAGAACCTCGACCGCATCCTGATGGGGGTGTGCGCGGCGGCCTGGCTGGCGGCCCTGGGCACCGCTGTGGCCGCGACCGTCGCCCTGACCGACCTGGGTCGGACGGCACCGCGGGTGCCGAGTGAATCCGGGACACCGTGGCTGCTGTACACGGTCATCGGCGTATCCGCGGTGGTCATCATCGCCGCGGTCCCGCTGCTGTTGCGGGCGCGTCGCAGCGCGCAAGCCGATCCGGCACCCGCATCGTTGACACGGGACCGGCAGCAGCCCGTCGCCGTCGCGGAGCCGCCCACCGAGCGGATGCGCCAGGTCCTCCCGACCACGTCGGTTCCGGCGAGTCTGCCGGCCGGCTACCCGGCTGAAGCGGTCGACCGGCTGTGGCTGCGCAGCGTCCTGCTGATCGCGACGGCGATGGGGGTCGCCCTGATCGCCATCGGTGCTGCCACGTATTCGATGGCCGTCGACAACGACACCGTCGCCTGGGTCCTGTACGGGCTGGCCGCAGTGGTCACCCTCGCCATGCCGATCGCGCCGTGGTGGTATCTGCGCCGACTGCGCGAGCTGCTCGAGCCGGCTGCCTGACGGCTCTCCTTCGCTACGCGCGGTTCCCGCTGCGCGGGGTGGGGGAGTTGTCGGGGCCTGCCCGCGCCGCTCCGCGCACACGTGATGTGGTCCCGCGCATACGGAAACGGCCGCCGCGGCCCTCCCGGAGGAGGACCGCGGCGGCCGTCGCGCGGATCTATCTAGTGGTGGCCGTTGGCTCCGTTACCGTCGCCGTGACCGTTCCCATTCCCGTTGCCGTTGCCGTTGCCGTTCCCGTGGCCGTTCGTGCCCTGGCGCTCGCGCAGGGCGGTCAGCGACCGGCGGTGCGCCGCGTGGGCGGCCTCGGTGATGGCCTCGTGCTCGACCGCTGGATCGGCCCGCAGGAAGCTGCCGGTGCCCGGTGCGCCACCGGAACCCAGCTTGTTCATCCGCTTCGGCAGGGCAGCGCCCTGGTACTCCAGCGGCAGCGGGTGACCGTGCTCGTCGACCGGTCCCAGCGGCTGGTGCAGCTCGATGTAGGCACCCTGCGGCAGCCGCTTGAGGATGCCGGTCTCGATGCCGTGCTCCAGGACCTCCCGGTCGCTGCGCTGCAGGGCCACCGCCCACCGGTAGGTGACGAAGTAGACGATCGCCGGCAGCACCACCATGCCGATACGCCCGATCCAGGTCGTCGCGTTCAGCGAGATGTCGAACTTCAGCGCGATGATGTCGTTCATGCAGGCGAAGGTCAGCAGGATGTAGAACGAGATGGCCATCGCGCCGATCGCCGTCCGCACCGGGGCGTCGCGGGGACGCTGCAACAGGTTGTGGTGGGCGGTGTCGCCGGAGAACTTCTTCTCCAGGAACGGATACACCGTCAGCAGCCCCAGGATCAGGCCCATCAGCACCGCGATCCACACCGGTTGGGGAATCGTGTAACTGCCGATGTAGAACTCCCACGCCGGCCACAGGCGGATCAGGCCGTCGGTCCACATCATGTAGAAGTCCGGCTGGCTACCCGCCGACACCTGGGAAGGCTTGTACGGGCCCAGGTTCCATATCGGGTTGATCTGCAGCAGACCGCCCATCAGACCGAGGATGCCGACCGTCATGGCGAAGAACGCACCGGACTTCACCGCGAACACCGGCATGACGCGCACGCCGACGACGTTCTTCTCGGTGCGGCCCGGTCCGGGGAACTGGGTGTGCTTCTGGAACCACACCAGCGCCAGGTGCGCCGCGATCAGGGCCAGCATGATGCCGGGGATGAGCAGGATGTGCAGCGCATAGAGCCGCGGAATGATGATCGTGCCCGGGAAGTCGCCGCCGAACAGCGCCCAGTGCATCCAGGTGCCGACGACGGGGATGCCCATCGTGATACCCGACAGGGCGGCGCGCAGGCCGGTACCCGAGAGCAGGTCGTCGGGCAGCGAGTAGCCGAAGAAGCCCTCGAACATCGCCAGGATCAGCAGCAGCGAACCGATCACCCAGTTCGCCTCGCGCGGCCGCCGGAAGGCGCCGGTGAAGAAGATGCGGGCCAGGTGCACCATGATCGACGCCGCGAACAGCAGCGCGGCCCAGTGGTGGACCTGACGGACGAACAACCCGCCGCGCACCTCGAAGCTGATGTGTAGCGCCGATTCGTAGGCCTTGGACATCTCGACACCGCGCAGCGGCTGATACACGCCGTCGTAGGTGACCTCTGCCATCGACGGGTCGAAGAACAGGGTCAGCCAGACGCCGGTGAGCAGCAGCACGATGAAGCTGTACAGGGCGATCTCACCGAGCAGGAACGACCAGTGCGTCGGGAAGACCTTGTTCAGCTGTCGCCGTACCGCGGCCGACGGGTGGTAGCGCGAGTCGATCGCGTCACCCTGGGCCGCCAACCGCGCGCCGAGCTTCGATTCCGCTTGTGGACTCATGTTGTTTTCCGTTCCCAGAAGGCCGGCCCGACGGGTTCGATGAAGTCGCCGTTGGCGACCAGGTACCCGTCCTGGTCAATGGTGATGGGCAACTGCGCGAGAGCTCGCGCAGCGGGACCGAATATGGGTTTCGCGAAATGCAGCGCATCGAACTGCGACTGGTGGCACGGGCACAGGATGCGGTGCGTCTGCTGTTCGTACAGCGACGACGGGCAACCGAGGTGTGAACAGATCTTCGTGAAGGCGAAGAACTCGCCGAAGTTGAAGCTCTCCTGCCCCTTGCGCTTGACCACCTTGGCCATGTCGTTGGGACGAAACCTGATCAGCATCACGGGATTGCGGACACCCATCAGGATCTCGTTGATCTTGTGGTGCGACTCGACGGTGGTGCCGTCGCCGTCGGACTCCCGCCAGGGGTAGACGGTCTCCATACCGCCGGCGTCGAGATCCTCCGGGCGCATCTTGGCGAATGCCGATCCGTGGCCGGTGTTGCCGGTGGCGCGGGCCAGGTAGATCGTCTCGCCGGTGAACCGTGGCGTCCAGCCCGAGGTCCACAGCACGGCCTTGAGCCCGTCGGCCGTCGGGACGACCGGCTTCCACGGGTTCTTGATCAGGCCGCCGATGAAGGCGATGGCCGTTCCGAGGCCGAAGGCGCCCAGACCGACGCCCAGTGAGACGCCGATCATCTTGCGGCGCTTGATCGTCGAGCCCTCGAGCGCGTCGGTCAGGTTGGCGGCGACGGTCTTGCGCTGGATCTCGGGGGAGGAGCCGTCATGGCGGTCCTGGATCGAGATCTCCTCGGGGATGAACCGCTTCTGGTAGAGCACCGCGCCGATGCCGATCGCCAGGATCGACCCGCCGAACAGCAGACCGTAGAGCGGGGTGGTCAGCGAGTAGATGAACTCACCCTCGGAACCGTAGGGCTTGTACTCCCACGGCCAGAACAGGAAGACCACCAGCAGCAGCAGACCGGCCAGGCCACCGAGCATCAGCCAGGTGGCGACGCCGCGTTCGGCCCGCTTCTCGGCGCGGGTGCCCGGCACCGGCCAGCGCGGCTCCTTGTAGACGATCTCGACACCGTCGAGCTTGCCGCCCAGTTCGACCAGTTCTTCGCGGCTCATCGCGGCCAGTTCGGCATCGGTCGGCTGACCGGGCACGCCACCGTGGCCGGGGGCGTCGGTCCCCTTGGGGGAGCCGTCCACCTTGTCGCTGCCGGCGTCGCTGGTGACGTCGCGGTCGTTGTCAGCGTCGCGCTCGCTCATGCCCGTGCCCCGATCCAGAGTGCCGCGCCGATGACGGCCACCATGCCGATGATCCATGCCGCCATACCTTCGGGCGCGGGGCCGAAGCCGCCGAGTCCGTAGCCGCCGGGCGGCGGCGTCTCCCGCGATTCCTCGACGTAGGCGACGATGTCGCGCTTCTCCTCCGGCGAGAGCTGCCGGTCGGAGAACTTGGGCATGTTCTGCGGACCGGTCAGCATCGCGGTGTAGACCTGCGCTGGTGTCGCGTTGAGCTCCGGCGCGTATTTACCCGACGACAGCGCGCCGCCGCGACCGGTGAAGTTGTGGCAGGACGCGCAGTTCAGCCGGAACAGGTCCCCGCCGCGGGCGACGTTGTCCCCGATCAGCGACTCGTTGGCGACCTGACCGTTCTCGTCGCGTGGGACGACGGGTCCGCCGCCGTTGGCCTGGACATACGCGCCGAGCGCATCGATCTGGGCTTCGTCGAAGTGGGACGGTTTGTCCGGGGCCTGGGCCTCGCCGCGCATCGCCGGCATCCGGCCGGTGGACACCTGGAAGTAGACCGCCGCCTCGCCCACGCCGATCAGGCTGGGGCCGCGGTCGGCCACACCCTGCAGGTTGACGCCGTGGCACGTCACGCAGGACGTGTCGAACAGTTGCTTGCCGGTGCGCAGCAGAGCCGACTGGGACTCGTCGGCGACCGCGACCTGCGGTGCCGGGGTCAGCGTGGCGGCAACGCCGCCCGCGACGCCGAGTCCGATCAGCAGCAGCACCGCTGCTGACAGGCGCCGGCGCAACCGTCGGCGGGGCTTGCTGGTCATCGAACCCCTTCTCATCGGACTCATCGGACGAAGTAAATGACGGCGAACAGCGCGATCCACACGATGTCGACGAAGTGCCAGTAGTACGAGACGACGATCGCCGCGGTGGCCTGGGCCGGGGTGAACTTGCTCATCCTGGTCCGGGCGAGCAGGAACAGGAAGGCGACCAGACCGCCGATCACGTGCAGGCCGTGGAATCCGGTGGCCAGATAGAACACCGAGCCGTAGGCGCTACCCGGGATAGTGGTGCCGTGCTCGACGAGGTGCAGGTATTCGTAGCCCTGGCCGAGCACGAAGAACAGGCCCATCAAGAACGTCAGCACGTACCAGCGGCGCAGGCCGAACACGTCACCACGCTCGGCGGCGAAGACACCCATCTGGCAGGTGAAGGACGACGCGATCAGCACGACGGTGACCGGCACCGCCAGCGCCAGGTTCAGCTCCGTCGGCTCCGGCGGCCAGTCGCCGCCCGCCTGGGCGCGCGCGGTGAAGTACATCGCAAACAGCCCAGCAAAGAACATCAACTCGCTGGAAAGCCATACGATGGTGCCGACACTGACCATGTTCGGCCGGTTCAGCGAATGCACGCGCGAAGTGATCGCGGTTCCCGAGGTACCAACAGCACTCGTCACAAGAGAAGTATGACGCTTTGTAGTTGTTGAACTCCACCCGGGTCGTCCATTTCGTCATAATCTTCCGGTGACGTCTTCCCACGCCCCGGTACCGCACCCCGACCACTCCTCGACCGGGACGCCGACCTGGCCGCAGATCCTGGGGCGGCTCACCACCGGACAGTCCCTGTTGGCCGGCCAGGCGGGGTGGGCGATGGACCAGATCATGTCCGGCGCAGCGACACCCGCGCAGATCGCCGGTTTCGCCGTGGCCATGAAGCTGAAGCGGCCGACGTCGGCCGAAGTGACCGAACTGGCCGACATGATGCTGCGGCACGCCCGCCGGGTACCGACCGAGGTGATCGGCACCGAGACCGTGGACATCGTCGGCACCGGCGGCGACGGTTCGAACACCGTCAACCTGTCCACCATGGCCGCGATCGTGGTGGCGGCCTGCGGGGTGCCCGTGGTCAAACACGGCAACCGGGCGGCGTCCTCGTTGTCCGGCGGTGCCGACACGTTGGAGGCGCTCGGGGTACGGATCGACCTGAACGCCGACCAGGTGGTGCGCAGCGTGTCCGAGGTGGGTATCGGTTTCGCCTTCGCGCCGCACTACCACCCGTCCTACCGGCATGCGTCGGTGGTACGCCGCGAACTCGGCGTACCGACGGTGTTCAACCTGCTGGGTCCGCTGACCAATCCGGCGACACCGCGCGCCGGGCTGATCGGCTGTGCATGGGGTGACCTCGCCGAGGTGATGGCCGGTGTGTTCGCCTCCCGTCGCTCCAGCGTGCTGGTCGTGCACGGCGACGACGGGCTCGACGAGCTCACCACGACCACCACCAGCACGATCTGGCGGGTGCAGGCCGGCACGGTCGAACGGCTCACGTTCGACCCGGCCGCATTCGGCTTCAAACGCGCCGAGCTGTCCGAACTGGTCGGTGGTGACGCCGAAGCGAACGCGGCGTCGGTGCGGGCGGTGTTCGGCGGCGCCCCGGGGGCGGTGCGCGACGCGGTCGTCCTCAACGCCGCAGGCGCGATGGTCGCCCACGCCGGGCTAGCCGGCGACGCCAAATGGGTGCCGGCCTGGGAGGCGGGGTTGGCCCGCGCCGCCGAGGCGATCGACTCCGGAGCGGCCGAGAAGCTGCTCGCGCGATGGGTGCGGGTCACCCAGCAGTTCTGAGCGCTCGGCCTGTTCGGCGGCCACCCGTGCCGACCGTGCCGTGGCCGCCCACTCCCGCCAGCGGCCGGCCGCGCCCGCCGGCGAGGCGTAACCCTGCTCGCACCGCACGATGCGCACACCGGGGGTGGCCAACCAGCGGGCGATGAGCGCGGTCTCCTCCACCAGGGCGCCGCCCAGCGGGGCGGCCTCGGGCAGCACAGTCTGCGCCCCGGCGGTCAGTGCCGCCACGACCGGCATCGGCGGCACTCCGCGCGGGGCGCAGCCCGCGGCCGCGAGCCGACCGCACCGCACGATGGCCAGCTGCCAGCCCCCCGCGCCGTCCGGTCGCGCGGCCACCAGCTCGGGTTGGGCGGCCAGCGCCGCCAGCCGCTGTCCCCGCCAGAGCACGTCGATGGCGGCGGCGGCGTGATCGCGCAGCCGCGCCGCGGTCTCGTAGCGGCCGGCTGCGGCCAGCTCGCCGATGTGCCCGACCACCGCTGACAGCGTGCCGTGGTCGCGTCCGTCGATCAGCTCCGCCGCGCGGGCGGGCGCCGCGGCGTAGGCGGCGGCGTCGACATCGCGCGGCGCCGGGCACGGCGACAGCTCACGTTCCGGACAGGCCGCGCCGTGGCGGGCGGACCGGCCCAGCCGTGCGGTGCAGGTGCGCACCCCGGTGAAGCGGGCCAGCAGCGCGGCGGTCTCCACCGCGTCGGCACGGGCGCGGAACGGGCCGACCGCCGACGCCCCACGCGGCGCCCGCACCACCGAGAAGCGGGGGAACGGCTCGTCGGTCAGCACGATCCACCACCATTTGTGCGGGAATTTCGAACGGCGGTTGTAGGGGGGCGCGTGCGCGGCCAGCAGCCGCAGTTCCCGCACCCCGGCCTCGAGCTCGTGGGCGCACTCCACGTGATCGACCGCGGTGGCCAGCGACGCCATCTCCTTCATGCGGGTGCGCGGATCCGCCCCGTTGAAGTACTGGTTCACCCGGCGGCGCAGATCGACGGCGGTCCCGACGTAGAGCACCTCACCCGACGGCCCCCGGAACAGATACACCCCCGGCCGGTGCGGCACCCCCTCGGCGAGTCTGCGGTTGCGGCGCTGGGCCGGAGTCACGTCCGGCAGATAGGCGCGCAGGTCGGTGTAGGTGTGGATGCCCTGGTTCCCGACGCGTTCGATGAGCCCGTGCAGCACGTCGACGGTGGCCCGTGCGTCGTCGAGGGCGCGGTGGTTGGGTGTGGTGCCGGCGTGGAAGAGCTGGGCCAGGGCGGACAACCGCACGCTGGGCGCCTCGTCGCGGGTCAGCACCCGGCGGGCGAGTTTGACGGTGCACAGCACCGGCGGGCGGGGCCAGGCGATGTCGCACCGTTGCGCCGCGGCGCGCAGGAAGCCGATGTCGAAGCCGGCGTTGTGCGCGACCAGAACTGCGCCCCTGGCGAATTCGAGGAACGCCGGCAGCACCGCCTCGATGCGCGGGGCGGCGCACACCATGGCCGTGGTGATGCCGGTCAACGCGACGATCTGCGGCGGGATGGCCCGTCCCGGGTCCACCAGTGTGCCCAGCTCCCCGAGCACCGCCCCGCCCCGCACCTTGACCGCGCCGATCTCGGTGATCGCGTCGGCGTGGTCGCCGTTGGCCCGGCCGCCGGTGGTCTCGAGGTCGACCACCACGAACGTCGTATCCCGCAGCGAGAGGGCCTCCATGTCGAACGCCAACTGCTCGGCATCTTCCATCGTGACGCCTGCGCGCGGACCCATGCGAGAAAGGTAGGGAACCGGACCGACAGTTCCCGCCCCGCCACGCGGGCCGGGCGGACTTGTCGGAGGGGCCGGTTAGCGTCGGCGCCAACATCGAGTGAGAGGAGAGCCGTGATGGCAGACGGCGTGATGGCAGACGGCGCATCAGACGGCACGGCCCCGCATCCGGAGGGCACCGTGGTCATCGACTGCGACGACTGCGCGGTCCGGGGACCCGGCTGTCAGGACTGTGTCGTCAGTGTGCTGCTCGGGGTGCCCGAGACGTTGCTGGACGACGAGCGTCGCGCGCTGGAAGTGCTGGCTGAGGCCGGGTTGGCCCCGCGGCTGCGGCTCGTTCCGGTTCACCGGCAAACCCGTCCGGGCGTTGCCTGAGCGGATCGCCGACACCGTCGGGAAGAAAACCACCCTGGGCGGCTGTTAAATTTGGCTCTTCTGTTGGACAACGCCGTTGCCGTTTCGTAACCTACTTGAGACCTGAGGGCAGTTCGATCCGGCTCGTTACGCCAGTTGAAGGACGCGAAATCTTGAGGCTCGATCGCAAGCAGTGGGGAATCCGTGTTCTCAAACGACCCGCATTCGCTGCGATAGCGGGTATGGCCGTGCTCTCCGGGGTGTTGGCCTCGGGTGTGCAGGCTGACCCGGCAGACGATGCGCTGGCAAAGTTGAACTCGCTGTCGCGTGAAGCCGAGCAAACCACCGAGGCGATGCATTCGGCCCAGCTCGATCTCAACGGCAAGCTGGCTGCGCAGCAGGCCGCCGAAGCCAAGCACGGCGCCGACCTGGCCGCCGCGGACGCCGCCAAGAACGAACTGGCAACCTTTCAGGTCGCGGTGAACCACGTCGCCGCCGCCCAGTACATGGGCGGGCGCACCGACGGGATGAGCGCGATCCTGACCGCCGACTCCCCGCAGCAGTTCATCGATCAGCTGTCCATCCAGCGCGTGATGGCCGCACAGGTGACCGACCGGATGAACGGTTTCCGGGCCGTCAGCGAGCGCGCCGCCGTCGCCGAACGCGCCTCGGCCCAATCCGCCGCCGACGCCAAGACCGCCGCCGAGCAGGCTGCGCAGGTGCGGGCGAACCTGCAGAACAAGCAGAGCCAGCTGCAGACCCAGATCGCGATCGTCAAGGCGCAGTACGAGGCGCTCACCCCGGCGCAGCGGGAAACGCTCGCCGCGCTCCCGCCGGCACCCGCCGCGCCCCCGCCGCCGCCCGCGGCCGCTCCCCCCGCTGCCGATCCCGGTGTGCTGGCCGCGCCGCCCGCTCCCGGGCTGCCCGGCGCCATCCCGCCCGGTGACATCGCCCCGCCCGCCCCGCCCGTCGGCGGCCAGGGCGCGATCGCGGTGCAGGCCGCGTTGAGTCGTATCGGGTCGCCGTACTCGTGGGGCGGTTCCGGCCCCGGCCAGTTCGACTGCTCCGGCCTGGTCATGTGGTCCTTCCAGCAGGCCGGCCTGTCGCTGCCGCATTCCAGCCAGGCGCTCGCCGCGGGCGGGCAGCCCGTGTCGATGGACCAGATGCAGCCCGGTGACCTCGTCACCTACTACTCGGACGCCTCCCATGTGGGGATCTACATCGGCGACGGGATGATGGTGCATGCGTCGACGTACGGCACCCCGGTCCGGGTGGCCCCGGTGAACAACGCCCCGATCTACAACGTCCGCCGGTATTAGGTCCCCCGGCATTTCCTCCCGGCGCCTGCTGCTGACCCTGCTGCTGGCCGAGTTCGTCTCGGCCGTGCTGTTGGTCGGGCGACCCGCGCCCACGTCCACACCGGTGCCGGCGGCTCCGGCCGTCGTCCCGGTGCCCGCGGCCGCCGCCGGCAGCACGACGATCACCCTGCCCGACGGCCGCACCGCAAAACTGGTCTCGCTCGGCGGCGCCGAAAGTGAAGCCCTGCTGCGCCGCATCGCCTCCGAACTCGGCGCCGCCACCGCCGTCGTCACCGGCTTCTGGGGACCCCAGTGGCGCCGGGACATCACCGTCGTGGCGACCGGATCGGATCCCCAGTTCGCCGCCCTGGCCGGCGGCGGCGGCGACATCGCGGCCGCCACCACCGTCGATCGCATCCTGTTCGCCCCGGGCGCCGCGGCGATGAACGCCGAGGATCTGCGGATCGTGCTGCGCCATGAGCTGTTCCACTTCGCGGCCCGAGAGGCGACCGCTGCCGACGCGCCTCGCTGGCTGACCGAGGGAGTCGCCGACTACGTGGCCCGGCCGCGTAGTCCGGCGTCGGCGTCGGACCAGCCGACGACCCTGCCGACCGACGTGGACCTCGACACCCCGGGCGCCATCCGCTCCTCGGCATACGACCGGGCCTGGCGGTTCGCCACCTACGTCGCCGAGCGGTACAGCCCGCAGACCCTGCGTGCGCTCTACCGGCGGGCCTGCGGCCCCGGCCATCCCGGCATCCCGACGGCCGTGCGCGAGGTACTCGGCGCCGACCTGGACGACGTGGTGGGCGGTTGGGCCCGCCGGCAGGGCTAGCCTGCACCGATGTCCCGCGTCCTGCTGGTGACCAACGACTTTCCGCCGCGCAGCGGCGGTATCCAGTCCTACCTCGAGTCGTTCGTCGACCACCTGGTCACCTCGGGCGGCCATCCGATCACCGTCTATGCCCCGGCATGGAAGGGCGCCGAGGACTACGACGACGCGGCCCCCTACCAGGTGATCCGCCACCCCACCACGCTCATGCTGCCCGAGCCGTCGGTGGCCGCGCGCATGCGCAGGCTCATCGCCGAGCGCGATATCGAGACGGTCTGGTTCGGCGCTGCGGCACCCCTGGCGCTGCTGTCTCCGCTGGCCCGGCAAGCCGGGGCCCGGCGGATTCTGGCCAGCACGCACGGCCACGAGGTGGGCTGGTCGATGCTGCCGCTCGCCCGCACGGCGCTGCGGCGGATCGGCGACCAGACCGACGTCGTGACGTTCGTCAGCCGCTACACCCGGGGCCGGTTCGCGGGGGCGTTCGGGCCGCGCGCCGCCCTGGAACACCTGCCCCCGGGCGTGGACACCGACCGGTTCGCCCCGGACGCCGGCGCCCGTGACGAGCTGCGCCGGCGCTACGGGCTGGGGGACCGGCCCGTCGTGGTGTGCGTGTCGCGGCTGGTGCCGCGCAAGGGGCAGGACACGCTGATCCGGGCGCTGCCCGCGATCCGGCGCCGGGTGCCGGGCGCCACGCTGGTCATCGTGGGCGGCGGGCCCTACCGCGCGACGCTGCACAAGCTCGCCGAGCGCCATGACGTCGTCGAGCACGTGCGGTTCACCGGCGGCGTCCCCGCCGACGAACTGCCCGCCCACCACGCCCTGGCCGACGTGTTCGCCATGCCGTGCCGGACTCGTGGCGCCGGCCTCGACGTCGAGGGACTCGGCATCGTCTATCTGGAGGCGTCGGCCACCGGCGTGCCCGTGGTGGCGGGCCGATCGGGGGGCGCCCCCGAGACGGTGCGGGACGGCGAGACCGGCGTGGTCGTCGACGGCACCGACGTCAAGGCCGTCGCCAGCCAGGTCGCCGGGCTGCTGGCCGATCTCGACCGCGCGTCGGCGATGGGCGCCGAGGGCCGACGCTGGGCCGTCGACCACTGGCAGTGGCCCACCCGCGCCGCCCGGCTCGGTGAGCTGCTCTAGGTGCTGTAGAGCGCTTCGATGTCGGCGGCGAACTTCTCGGCGACCACTTTGCGCTTGACCTTCATCGTCGGGGTCAGTTCGCCGGTGTCCTCGGTGAAATCGACGGGCAGGATCCGGAACTTGCGGATCGCCTCGGCCTTGGACACCAGCTGGTTGGCCTGTTCGACTGCGGTGTCGATCTCGCCGAGCAGATCCGGATCCGTGGCCAGGTCACCCACGGTGGCCGCGGCGTCCTTGCCGTTGCGCTGTTTCCAGCCCTCGAACGCCTCGGGGTCGATGGTGATCAGCGCGGCGATGAACGGGCGGGCATCGCCGACGGCCATCGCCTGGCTGATCAGTGGATGGGCCCGCAGCTGATCCTCCATGACCGCCGGTGCGACGTTCTTGCCGCCGGCGGTCACGATGATCTCCTTCTTGCGGCCGATGATCGTCAGGAAGCCCTGCTCGTCGATCGCACCGAGGTCGCCGGTGTGGAACCAGCCGTCGGAGAACACCTTGTCCGTCTCGGACTGGTTGCGCCAGTAGCCGCCGAACACCACGCCGCCGGAGACCAGCAGCTCGTCGTCATCGGCCAGCCGCATGCTGTTGCCGGGCACCAGCTTTCCGACCGAGCCGATCTTCAGATCACCCACCCGGTTGACCGTGATGGCGGCGCTGGTCTCGGTGAGCCCGTAGCCCTCGTAGATGGTCAGTCCGACGCCGCGGTAGAAGTGGCCCAGCCGTGCGCCCAGCGGTGCGCCGCCCGAGATCGCGGCGTGGCAGTTCCCGCCGAGGGCGGCCCGCAACTTGCCGTACACCAGCCGGTCGAACACGGCGTGCTTGGCGCGCAGCGGCAGCCCCGGTCCGCCGGAGTCCTGCGCTCGGCTGTAGTCGATCGCGGTCGCCGCGGCGAGGTCGAAGATCCGGCCCTTGCCGTCGTTACGGGCGTTCTGCTCGGCGGTGTTGTAGACCTTCTCGAACACCCGCGGGACCGACACCACCAGCGTCGGCCGGAACTCCCCGAACAAGGGGATCAGGTTCTTGATGTCGGCGGTGAACCCGAGGGTGACCTTGTTGGCCAGCGCAGCGAGGGTGATGGCGCGGGCCAGCACGTGCGCCAGCGGCAGGAACACCAGCATCCGCTCGCCCTTGTGCAGCTGGGTGGGAAAGCAGCTCTTCGCGCCGCGCACCTCGTAGACCAGGTTCGCGTGCGTCAGTTGACACCCTTTGGGACGCCCGGTGGTGCCGGAGGTGTAGATCATCGTGGCCGGGGCGGCCGACCGGATGCCGGCCAGCCGGGCGTCGAGTTCGGCGGGTTCGACCGACCGCCCGGCCTCGGCCAGCGCGCCGAGCGCGGGGGCGCCCGATCCGGCGATGCGCAGCACGGTCCGCAATTCCGGCAGATCGTCGCGCAGGCGTTCGATCCGTTCGGCGTGTTCGTCGGTCTCGGCCACGGCGAGGACGGCGCCGGAGTCCGACAGCACCCAGCGCACCTGCTCGGCCGAGCTGGTCTCGTAGATCGGGACGGTCAGCGCGCCGACCGCCAGGATGGCCAGGTCGATGATCGGCCACTCGTAGCGGGTCGCCGACAGCAGCGCGACCCGGTCGCCGGGCTGCACCCCGGAGGCGATCAGACCGAGCGCGGTGGCGCGCACCTCGGCGGCGAGTTCGGCGCAGGTGACATCGGTCCAGCGGCCGTCGACCAGCCGGTGGAAGATGACATGAGCCGGGTCGTCGCGTTCATGTTCGAAGACCGAGCTGACGACGGTGTCGTGCTCGCCGACCGTGAACGTCGCGGGAACACTGAACTCACGCACGATGGACCCTCCGAAGGCGGTACGGGACTGTACTTTCGAAAGCCTAGTCGGCCCCGGCGCCGCGACAGCGCCGCGTATGTGAAGCTTGACGGCGATGAACAGCGTCCAGATCGCCGACGACACCTTCGTCGCCGCCGACCCCGCCGATGTCGGCCGGCTGGTCGCCGACCAGGCCAACTGGCGGCGGTGGTGGCCGGATCTGCGGCTGACGGTCGTTCAGGACCGCGGACCGGTCGGTCAGCGCTGGACGGTGACGGGTGCGTTGACCGGATCCATGGAGGTATGGCTGGAGCCCGCCCTCGACGGCGTCGTCCTGCACTACTTTTTGCATGCCGAACCGGCCGGCGCGGCCGCGTGGGAGCTGGCCAGGATGAACCTGGCCAAGCTCAACCACGAGCGCCGGGTCGCCGGTAAGCGGATGGCGTTCGAACTGAAGGCCGTGCTGGAGGCCGGACGTCCGGTGGGGGTGTCCCGGCTGGCCTGAGCCGGGCCGGGCGGTCGGCACGTCAGGGTAGATTTCTGCGTAAGGAGGCGGGGCACGTGGCGGACAAGACGGCGCAGACCATCTACATGGATGCCGATCCTGCGACGGTGATGGACGTCATCGCCGACATCGGGTCCTACCCGGACTGGGTCAAGGAGTACCGGGAGACCGAGGTGCTCGAGACCGACGCCGCCGGCAACCCGAAGACGGCGCGCCTGGTGCTCGACGCCGCCGTGCTCAAGGACACCATGGTGCTGGCCTACGAGTGGCCCGCCGACCGCGGCTCGGTGACCTGGACGCTGGTGTCGAGTTCGCTGCTGAAATCCCTGGCCGGGGCGTACCGATTGGCGCCCAAGGGTTCGGGTACCGACGTGACCTATGAACTGGCGGTCGATCTGATGATCCCGATGATCGGTCTGCTCAAACGCAAGGCGGAGCGGCGGCTCATCGAGACCGCGCTGAAAGACCTGAAGAAACGGGTCGAGGCTGAGTGAATCCCAGTGACGTCGCGGCCCGGATCAGCCTGTTCGTCGGCAAGGGTGGGGTAGGGAAGTCCACTCTGGCGACCGCCACCGCCGTGCGCGACGCCGCCGCCGGGCAGCGGGTGCTCATCGTCTCGACCGACCAAGCGCATTCCACCGGCGACGTCCTGGGTGTGCCCGTCACCCCGACCGGCCGCCGTGAACCGACCCGGATCCTCACCGATCTGCCGACCGGCGCCCCGCCCGCCGGCGGCTCCCTGGACGCGCTGGCGCTGGACACCCTGGCCGTGCTCGCCGAACGCTGGCGCGAGATCGCCGGTCCGATCGCCGAGCGGTTCCCGGAGTCCGATGTGGGAGACATTGCCCCCGAGGAACTCTCGGCCCTGCCCGGCATCCAGGAGGTGCTGGGTCTGCACGAGGTGGGCGAGCTCGCCGCCGCCGGCCGCTGGGATCACGTCGTGGTCGACTGCGCGTCGACGGCCGACGCGCTGCGGATGCTGACCCTGCCCGCGACGTTCGGGCTGTACCTCGAGCGGGCGTGGCCGCGCCACCGCAGGCTGTCCGGGGCCTTCGACGACGCCGCCGCCGCGGCGATGGTCGCGTTGATCGAGCGGGTGGACGCGGCGACCGGGCGGCTGGGCGAACTGCTGACCGACGCCGAGCGCGTGGCTGCCCACCTCGTGCTCACCGCCGAACGGGTGGTGGCCGCCGAAGCCGCCCGGACCCTGGGCTCACTGGCGCTGATGGGGGTGCGGGTCGAGGAGCTCATCGTCAACCAGGTGCTGCTGCAGGACGACTCATTCGAGTATCGCAATCTGCCCGAGCATCCCGCCTTCGACTGGTACGCCGAGCGGATCGCCGAACAGCGATCGGTCCTCGACCATCTCGACTCGGTGATCGGTGACGTGGCGCTGGTGCTGGTGCCCCACGTGGCGGGCGAGCCGATCGGACCCAAGGCGCTGGCCGAACTGCTCGAGGCGGCCCGGCGGCGGGACGGTTCGGCGCTCCCGGCGCCGCTGCGCCCGGTGGTGGACCGCGAGTCGGGTACGGGCCTGGAGGCCGTCTACCGGATGCGGTTACAGTTGCCACAGGTCGACGCCTGCGAGCTGACGTTGGGGCGGGTGGACGACGACCTGATCATCGGCGCGGGGGGTATGCGCCGCCGCGTCCGGCTGGCCTCCGTCCTGCGTAGATGCATCGTGACCGACGCCGCGCTGCGGGGCAGCGAACTGACGGTACGTTTCCGACCCAATCCGGAGGTATGGCCGGCGTGACTGGGGCTCACCCCGAGATCGGTGCCGAGCTGCGAGCTCTGGCGCGGTCCATTCTCGACCGCGTCGACCCGGCGGTCCGGTTCGCCGCGGCCCGTGCCGCCGCGGCCGACCGGCCCGGGGCCTGCCAGCAGGTGTGGTGCCCGGTCTGCGCGCTGGCCGCGTGCGTGCGCGGTGAAGACCACCCGCTGCTGTCCGTGGTCGCCGAGCACAGCGTTGCGCTGCTCACCGTGGTGCGCGCCGTCCTCGAGAACCTGGACCAGGACGCTGCCGCGCCCGGACCGGCCGCCCCCGGCGCAGGACCCGGTGACGGGCCGGAGCCGCCCCCGCCGCCGCCGCCGGCCGACCCGCCGCCATCCGGTGGGCCGGGCCGCTACCAGAACATCCCGGTGACCGTCGAGGAGTGATCTCTTCCGCTGTGGTCGTCTCCACACGGCCTGGGTAAGGTTGTCCCAGAGCACCGTCCGGTGCAGCCGATTCGGAGGGGCCCATGTGGTATTGGCTGTTCAAGTACATCTTCATGGGACCGCTGCTGCAACTGTTCGGACGCCCCAAAGTGCATGGCGCAGAACACATCCCGCGCTCAGGGGCCGCCATCCTGGCCAGTAACCACCTGGCCGTCGCGGACAGCTTCTACCTGCCGCTGGTGGTCAGCCGGCGGATCACCTTCCTGGCGAAGGCGGAGTACTTCACCGGCACCGGCCTCAAGGGCTGGTTCACCCGGTGGTTCTACACCGTCGCCGGCCAGGTGCCGATCGACCGCACCGATGCCGATTCCGCGCGTAGCGCGTTGACCACCGCGCAGCGCATTCTCGGCGAGGGCAAGCTGCTCGGCATGTACCCCGAGGGCACCCGCTCACCCGACGGCCGGCTCTACAAGGGCAAGACCGGGCTGGCCCGGCTGGCGCTGGAGACCGGTATGCCGGTGATTCCGGTCGCGATGGTCAACACCCATGTGGTGAACCCGCCGGGCAGCAAGATGTGGCGGTTCGGCAAGGTCGAGGTCAGATTCGGCAAGCCGATGGACTTCAGCCGATTCGAGGGGCTGGCCGGTAACCGGTTCATCGAGCGCGCCGTCATCGACGAGGTGATGTACGAGCTGATGCGCCTGTCCGGTCAGGAGTACGTCGACCTCTACGCCGCCGACGTCAAAGACGGGCAGTCCGGCGAGGACGGCAAGGTCACCGACAAGCCGGCGCCCCGCCTGGCGGGTTAGCGCGTCGCGGCGACTCGGGGCGTGTCGACGGCCTCTCCGTCGCCGCGCCGCGAGGTGATCGCGGCGAGCGTGCCCGCCGCGACGATCACCAGGAGCGCCCACCACACATAGGAGCCGCCGGCCAGCTGACGCCACAGCGGCGCGGTGGTCTCCCGGTGTTTCGGCATCAGCGTGATCGGCGACCAGAGCATCAGGGCCAGACCGGCCGCGCTGACCAGCCCGAGCACCACGTGGCGGTGCCGGTAGGCCACCACCGCGGTGACGAGCACCGTCGGCAGCGACCACACCCAGTGATGCGACCACGAGACCGGCGAGACCACCAGCCCGAACATGGCCACGCAGATCAGCGCCAGCAGCGGCTCCCCGGCGCGCAGCGCCCGCCGCGCCGCCCAGATCGTCAGACCCAGCACGACGAAACAGGCCGCCACCCACACGGCGAAGCGCACGTCCACGCCCAACCCCACCCTGGCCAGCGCTCCGGCGATGTTCTGGTTGGTGTTCAGCGTCGCCGCGCCGATCCGGTCGGTGTCGCGCAGCGTGTGCGTCCAGTACTCCCAGGAATCCTGCCAGGCGAACGCGAATCCGAGCAGCGTCAGCACCACCACCGCGGCGACGGTCCTCAGCACCGTCCGGAAGTCGCGGCGCAACAGGAAGTACAGCAGGAACACCGCCGGCGTCAGCTTCAGCGCGATGGCCAGCCCGAGCAGCAGACCCCGCGGCCAGGGCGTGCGCCGCGGTACGCAGTCGGCGATCACCAAGGTCATCAGCACGACGTTGATCTGCCCGAAGTCGAAATTCGCCTCGATCGGCTCGCAGAAGACCGCCGCGAACGTGACGATGGCGGCGGCCAGCCAGCCGCGGCGCAGCCACATCGGCTCCGAGGTCACCCGGTCCGGCGGCGCGACGTCGAGGCGGGTCAGCACGATCGTGACCGCCACGATCAGCAGCGCCAGCGTGATGCCGGTGATCGCGATGCTGGCGGCCTCCAGCGAGATCCAGGTGAACGGGGCGAACACGATCGCGGCCAACGGGGGATAGGTGAACGGCAGATCGAGGTCGATCTTGGTGGGGAAGGTCGCATCGTCGGCGTAGAGCGGTCTGCCGTCCACCCACGCCTGTCCACCCATCCGGTAGACGTCGATGTCGATGCGATAGGGGACGTGACCGAGCAGGCGCCAACCGACGTAGCCGACTGCGGCGACTGTCAGAAGGCAGAACAGCCGCCACGCGAGGGTTGGCGCCCAGGCAGGCGACCGCCGAGTACTCATGTCGCCGAACAGACTATCGGTGGCCCGGCGAGTCGAGTGGTATCGCGGTCGCGATCCGGCGGGCGCGGCGTAAGTTCTCGACCGTGCACGACGCCATTGAACAGCGGTTGGATTTCGTGACCTCCGATCGCCTGCCGCTGCTGTTCTGCCTGATCGCGTTCCTGTTGACGTTCCTGGTGACCCGCACGATCGTGCGCTACATCCGCAGCCACGCCGACAGCGACGCCCCGCGGCGGTGGTGGCAGCCCCGCAACATCTCCGCCGCCGGCGGCACCCACATCCACCACGTCGTCTTCGGCGTGGTGCTGGTGCTGCTGTCGGGCCTGACGATGGTGACACTGGCCATCAACGGGGGGGTGCCGGAGATGACCGCGGCCGCCACCTTCTTCGGCATCGGTGCGGCCCTGGTGCTCGACGAGTTCGCCCTCATCCTGCACCTGTCCGACGTGTACTGGTCCGAGGACGGCCGCACCTCGGTGGATGCGGTGTTCGCCGCGGTGGCCGTCGCCGGCCTGCTGATCCTCGGCCTCAACCCGCTGTCGTTCTTCGACGTCGGGTTCTGGCGGGACGATCACAGCATCGCCGCCCGGACCAGTGTGATCGTGCTGGCGATCCTGACCCTGGCGGTGGCCGTGATCGTGCTGCTCAAGGGCAAGGTGTGGACAGGCCTGGTCGGAATGTTCTTCATGCCGCTGCTCGTCGTCGGGGCGATCCGGCTGTCCCGCCCGCACGCGCCGTGGGCCCGGTGGCGCTACACCACCCGGCCCCGCAAGATGCACCGTGCGCTGGAGCGGGAGCGCCGGCTGCGCAGGCCGGTGGTCCAGGCCAAGCTGTGGGTGCAGCACGTGGTGGCCGGGGAGCCGCACTTCCCCGACGACGCCACGGTCAACGAGCAGCTCGACCGCGAGATCCATGCCGCACCCGCCCCGCAGCCGGTCCCCGCGGGTGAGGCGGCCGGAGGCTGATGCGCTACTTCTACGACACCGAGTTCATCGACAACGGCCGCACCATCGAGCTGATCTCGATCGGCGTGGCCGCCGAGGATGGCCGGGAGTACTACGCCGTGTCCACCGAGTTCGACCCGGAGCGAGCCGGCAGCTGGGTGCGCAAGCACGTGCTGCCCAAACTGCCGTCGCCGGCCTCGAAGCTCTGGCGGTCCCGCCGGCAGATCCGCGAGGAGCTGGAGGATTTCTTCGGCATCGACGGCCCCGAGCCGATCGAGCTGTGGGCCTGGGTCGGCGCCTACGACCATGTGGTGCTCTGCCAGCTGTGGGGTCCGATGACCAACCTGCCGCCCGAGATGCCGCGGTTCACCCGGGAACTGCGGCAGTTCTGGGAGGAGCGCGGCTCACCGCGGATGCCGCCGCGTCCGCGCGACGCCCATGACGCACTGGTCGACGCCAAGCACAATCTGCTGCGCTACCGGATCATGACCGGCGTGGTCGGCCTGGAGGGCCCGTCGCGGGCCTGACTTACCATTGACGGGTGAACTGGACCGTCGACGTTCCCATCGAACAGCTGCCAGACCTGCCGCCGCTGCCCGATGACCTGCGGCAACGGCTCGATGCCGCGCTCGCCAAGCCGGCTGTGCAGCAGCCCAGCTGGGACCCCGAGATGGCGTCGGCGATGCGTACGGTGCTCGAGAGCGTGCCGCCGATCACCGTCGCCTCGGAGATCGAGCGGCTGAAGTCGCTGCTGGCCGACGTGGCGCGCGGCGAGGCGTTCCTGCTGCAGGGCGGGGACTGCGCCGAGACCTTCGCCGACAACACCGAGCCGCACATCCGCGCCAACATCCGCACCCTGCTGCAGATGGCCGTCGTCCTCACCTACGGCGCGAGCATGCCGGTGATCAAGGTGGCCCGCATCGCCGGGCAGTACGCCAAACCGCGCTCGGCCGATATCGACGCGCTCGGTCTGCGGTCCTACCGCGGCGACATGATCAACGGCTTCGCCCCGGACGCCGCCCTGCGCGAACACGATCCGTCGCGGCTGGTGCGGGCCTATGCGAACGCCAGCGCGGCGATGAACCTGGTGCGCGCACTGACCTCCGGCGGACTGGCCTCACTGGATCTTGTGCACGACTGGAACCGCGAATTCGTCCGCACCTCGCCGGCGGGGGCCCGCTACGAGGCGCTGGCCGGTGAGATCGACCGCGGACTGCGCTTCATGAACGCCTGCGGGGTCAACGACCCGAATCTGAAGACCGCCGAGATCTTCGCCAGCCACGAGGCGCTGGTACTGGATTACGAGCGGGCCATGCTGCGCCTGTCCAACGACTTCCCGACCGAGCATCCCGAACCGCGCCTCTACGATCTGTCGGCCCATTACGTATGGATCGGCGAGCGCACCCGCCAGCTCGACGGGGCACACATCGCGTTCGTCGAGACCATCGCCAACCCGATCGGCGTGAAGCTCGGACCGACCACCACCCCGGAGGCGGCGGTCGAGTACGTCGAACGGCTCGATCCGCGCAACGAGCCGGGCCGCCTGACCCTGGTGACCAGGATGGGCAACCACAAGGTCCGCGATCTGCTGCCGCCGATCATCGAGAAGGTCCAGGCCGCCGGCCACCAGGTGATCTGGCAGTGCGACCCGATGCACGGCAACACCCACGAATCGTCGACCGGCTACAAGACCCGGCACTTCGACCGCATCGTCGACGAGGTACAGGGCTTCTTCGAGGTGCACCGCGCGCTGGGCACCCACCCGGGCGGTATCCACGTCGAGATCACCGGCGAGAACGTCACCGAATGCCTGGGCGGTGCCCAGGACATCTCCGACACCGATCTGGCCGGCCGCTACGAGACGGCGTGCGATCCGCGGATGAACACCCAGCAGAGCCTCGAGCTGGCGTTCCTCGTGGCGGAGATGTTGCGGGACTGACTACAGCAGGTTGGGCAGATTGCTGCCCAGCGTCCAGGCGCCGGCGGCCACCAGCCCGGTGAGGGTGAGCACGGCGATCACCCACAGCAGCAGGGTCCGTTTGGCGCGTTGACGCGCCCATTGCAGGTCGGCGATGTCGATACCGGCGAAGCGGGTCTTCGGACCGGGCACGGCGTCCATGACGCGGGTGTGTTGTCGCGGCGGTTCCGGTGCCTGCTGCGGTGGGCCCGGGCGGAAATCGTCGGTGCGGACGTGGTCGTCGGGCGGCCGGCTGTGTAGCAGCGCAGCCGAGGCATGTTCGGCGGAGTCGCGCGGGGCGGGCACCCGGAACGGCGGCAGGTTCAGCTCGTCGACCAGATCGTCGAGCGCGGCGCCCATCTCGAGGGCGTCGGCGAAACGGTCGGCGGGGTCTCTGGCGGTCGCGCGCAGCACCATTTCGTCGAACTGCGGGGGCACCCCCGCGATCATCCGGCTGGGCGGTGCCACATCGTGATCCATCCGCTGATACGCCACCGCGAGTGCGCTGTCCCCGGTGAACGGGGTGGTGCCGGTGAGGATTTCGTAGGCCAGGATGCCGACGGAGTAGACGTCGCTGCGGGGTCCGGCGCTGCCGGTGCCCACCTGTTCGGGGGACAGGTACGCCGCGGTGCCGAGGATGACGCTGGTGGAGGTGATCTGGGCTTCGGCGACGGCGCGTACCAGGCCGAAGTCGGCGATCTTGACCTCGCCGTCGTCGGAGATCAGTACGTTCTCGGGTTTGATGTCGCGATGCACCAGGCCGCCGCGGTGCGCGACGGCCAGCCCGGACAGCACCGGGCCCAGCACCGCCGCGGCCGCGTGCGGGGGCATCGGGCCGCGTTCGCGCAGCAGCTCCCGTAGCGTGCCGCCTTCGACCAGCTCCATGACCAGATAGGCCGGCGGCCCGCCGGGGCTCCCCAGGCCCTGGTCGTACACCGCGACCAGGCCCGGATCCTTGAGCCGGGCCACGGCTTTGGCCTCGCGTTGGAACCGGGTGAGGAACTGCTGGTCGCCCGAATACCTTGAGTCCATCACCTTCAGGGCGACCGGCCGGTCCAGCCGGACGTCCAGTCCGCGGTAGACCGTCGACATGCCGCCCGTGGCGATCGGGGCGTCGACGCGGTAGCGCCCGTCCAGCACGGCACCGAGGAGCGGATCCGTCGGCGGATTGGGCTGCATCGAACACATGTTACGAGCCGGACCGGGGACCCTAGACTCGATGCGTGAGCATTCCCGCCGCCGACGATGTCCTCGACCCCGACGAGCCCGTCTACGATCTGCCCACTGTCGCCGATCTGCTCGGCATGGTGGTCACCCGCGTGCACCACGAGCTGCGTGAAGGCCACCTGATGGCGGTGCGGCGCGACGGAAAGCTGGTGGTGCCCAAGATCTTCTTCGACGACCGTGGACACGTCGCCAAGGCACTGCCGGGGCTGCTCGTCGTCCTGCGTGACGGCGGCTACGGCGACACCGAGATCATCCGCTGGTTGTTCACCCCGGATGAGTCGCTGACGATCAGCCGCGACGGTTCGACCGAACGGCAGACCAACGCCAGGCCGGTCGACGCGCTGCACTCCCATCAGGCTCGTGAGGTGGTGCGCCGGGCCCAGGCTCTGGCTTACTGACCGGCTTACTGACCGGCTTACTGACCGGCCTCCTGAGCGAGTACCACGCCGCCACCGCACACGCGGTGGCCAGCCCGACGTGCAGCCAGGAGTACATCCCGTGGGCCCCGTCGGGTTTGAAGATCACCATGATCCACGTGGAGAATCCGGCGATCAGTGCGATGTCGCGCCGGGACCGGGCCAGCGCCGACACCACGGCCAGCGGCCAGGTGTAGTACCACGGCAACGCGGCCGGTACGAACAGCACGACCACGCCCATCACCGCGGCGATCCCGACGAGTGCCTCGCGGTCGTCGTGGCGGAAGCGCCACCACAGCAGCGGCAGGGCGATCGCGATGATCGCGACGCCGGCGATGCGGGTCGCCTCGAGCACGGCGTAGAAGTTCACCGGGAGGAACAGCCCGACGACGGCATTGGTCAGGTTGGCCGCCGCGGTGGGCAGGGTCAGCCAGTTGATGATCTTCACCGACCCCGCCAGCGCCGTCAGCCAGCCCAGCCCCACGCCGGCCAGCCAGGACAGCACCGCGAACACCGCGACGAAGATCAACAATGACGCGGCGGTGGCGATCGCGAACGCCAACGGTGGCCGGTGACCGCGCCGATCCCGCAACTGGCGCATCCACATCCACACCATGAACGGCAGCGCCAACCCCGCGGTGGCCTTGACCGCGACGGCCACCGCGATCACACCCACCCCGGCCACCGGGTGCCGGGCCAGGGTCAGAGCCAGCGCGGCCATCATCAGCCCGACCATCAGCATCTCGTTGTGCACGCCGCCCATCAGGTGGATGATCACCAGCGGGTTGAGCACACAGATCCACAGGGCGGCCGCCCCGCTGGCGCCGACGTGGCGGGCCACCCGCGGCGCCGCCCAGATCAGCAGCACCAGCCCCGGCAGCATGCACAGCCGCAGCAGCATCGTGCCGGCCACCACGTCGTTGCCGACCAGCATGGTGACGAACTTCGCGACCAGGATGAACGCCGGGCCGTAGGGGGCCGTGGTGGTGGTCCAGATCGGACTGACGTTGTCCAACAGGGAATTCGGGTTCTCGATCGGGCCGACGATGTAGGGGTCGAACCCGTCGCGCAGCAGCGCGCCCTGGGCGAGATAGGAGTAGGTGTCCCGGCTGAACACCGGCGCCGACAGCAGCAGCGGCAGCAGCCAGATCCCGGTGGTGGCGACCATCGTGTATTCGTCCGGCCGCTCGGCCGGATCGTCGGCGACGACCCGCCGGCCCAGCCACAGCCAGGCGATCAGCATCAGCGCGACGCCGCCCCACAACAGCACCGACGACAGCACCAGGCCGTGGCCGAAGCGCAACCACGACAGGTGCAGTGACTCCAGCAGCGGGTCGTGCAACCGGGTGCTGCCCGCGCCGAGCGCCCCGACCGCGATCAGCACCGCGCCGAGGCACCCGAGCAGTGCGGGTTTGGCCTCGGCCGACTTGACGAAGGCGATCAGCCGCGGGAGGTGGCCGGGCGGGTTCGGGGCAAGCGTCGCCATGTCTCGTTCGCCGATCTACGCCGACCGGTTGGCGGCCAATCCAGCGAGCTCGGACAGCCCTGCCTTCGCCTGTGCGGTGATCGGGGCGGAGTCCAGCAGGTCCAGCGAGCGCCGGAACAGCAGCTCGATGCGGCCCTCGACCGCGGCCAGCGCGCCGACCGATTCGATCGCCGAGCACACCTCGCGCACCTGCGCATCGGACAGATTCGTGCCGATTGAGGTGCGCAGCAGTTCGGCGGCGTGCGGATCGGTCTTGTCGGCCAGTTCGACGGCCTCGTAGAGCAGGACGGTGCGCTTACCCGAACGCAGGTCGTCGCCCGAGGGTTTACCGGTCACCGCCGGATCGCCGAATACGCCGAGCACGTCGTCGCGCAGCTGGAACGCGACGCCGAGGTCGGTGCCCAGCTCGTGGAAGATCTGCTGGACGTCCGGGCGGTCGGCGGCCGCGGCGGCGCCCAGCTGCAGGGGACGCGACACCGTATAGGACGCGGTTTTGAAGGTGTTGACGGTCATCGCCGACGCCACCGAGTCCGCGCCGCTGGATTCGGCGACGATGTCGAGGAACTGACCGCCGAGCACCTCGGTGCGGATGTCGGCCCACACCCGCTGCACCCGCCGATGGGCGTCGACCGGCAGATCGGCGGTGGCGACGATGTCGTCGGCCCAGACCAGGGACAGATCCCCGGCCAGGATTGCCGCCGAGAGCCCGAATTGTTCGGCCGAACCGTGCCAGTTCCGCTCACGGTGGCGGTCGGTGAAGATGCGGTGCACCGTCGGCAGGCCCCGTCGGGTGGCCGATGCGTCGATCACGTCGTCGTGGATCAGTGCGCAGGCGTGCAGCAGTTCCAGTGCGCCGAACAACCGCAGGGTCGACGGATCGGCGGTCTGCCGGTCGGTCACCGCGCGCCAGCCCCAGTAGGCGAACGCCGGGCGCAGCCGTTTGCCGCCGCGCAGCACGAACTCCTCGAGAGCCGCGGTCAGCTCCGCGTAGTCGGTGCCGATGTAGGCGGCGTCACGCCGGCGGATCGACAGATACTCCCGCAACTGATCGGTGACGGCCCGAATCAGCTCCACGGCTGATGGTGCCGCTGCGTCCACGCTCAGCAGGCGCCCCTTTCTGGCGTTCCTCGGCCCCCCAAGGAGTAGACAGTAGTGCCTGTGCCGGCCGGACGGGCCGAACGTCAGGCGTCGGTGGGTGCCGGGTCGCCCACCTTGGGGGAGCGATCCCGGTTGTGCCAGGCCAATCCACCGATCACCGCGGCGACGACGACCGACGCGATGGTCAGCCAGATCGCCGCGATGGTGAACGACCGGGCACTGGGGTCGGTGTAGCGGGCCTGGGCGTTCAACGTGCTGACCACCCCGGGGTTGAGCTTCCACTCGACGATCTCGGCGCTGACCTGGTCGCCGTTGGTGGAGGTCACCTCGCCCGGGAAGGAGACCGAGATCGTGACGTCGGCCTCGGGGTCGTTGAGCGACGTGAGGTCGACGCGACCTTCGAGGATCACCAGGTCACCGGCCCGGCGCAGCGAGATGTCCACCCCCGCCGCGTCGCGGTTCATGTTGGCCAGCTGGGGCAGTTCGGCGAAGGTCAGGTCGGAGAACACCGCCTGCGAACCGACGTAGTCGTCGCGCTTGTAGTCCGAGACCGCCACCTTGTTGGCGAACGGCAGGTTGTTGAGCAGCTGCGGGCCCTTGTCGTCGTCCGAGCGCGGTTTGACCGCGGCGACGATCTGACCGGACACCCGGTCGTCGGGGGAGACCGTGATGGAGGTGCGGATGCGCACGCAGCCGACGACCATCGGCAGCATCGTCAGCAACAGCACCCACGCCACCAGGCGGGTTCGGTGTCGGCGGGCGCGCACGGGGTCATCGTGCCAGATGCCCGGCAGGGGGGTGGCTCGAAGGGCAGGGCTAAAGGGGAAGGGCCCGGCCCAGGATCGCGAAGGGCCGCGGATCGCCGGCGAAGTGGTAGTCGCGGATGACGTCGCTGAACCCGAGCCGGCGGTAGAGCCGCCAGGCGCGGTTCGCCTCCCCGTTGATCTCCGGAGTCGACAGCAGCACATGCCCTTCGGCTCGGCCGGCCAGCAGCCTGCGCATCAGGGCCTCGCCGAGGCCCTGCCCCTGGGCGGGTGGGGCGATGTGGAGCTCGGTCAGCTCGAAGTAGTCGCTCATCAACTCGGTGATGTGGTTGTTGGCCGCGCCGACGCGCTGCAGCCCCGACACCACCTGTTGTTGCCACCACTGATCCGGTGCCCCGCAGTAGCCGTAGGCGACGCCGAGCATCGGTGCGCCGGCCAACGTGGCGGGGTCCGGCGCGTGGGGGCCGTCCGGGACGGACACGGCGGCGACCGCCTTCCAGCCCGTGCGGCGGGTGTGTTCCAGCCACATCGACGCGCGCTGCTCCTCGGTGCCACGCGGGTAGCGCATGGCGTCGACGTAGATGCTCAGCGCGTCGGTCAGACGGTCCTGCATGTCGGCCGGCGACAGGTCGATCAGAAAGGTCGCCACTGGCCGTGTCCTTCGTCTGTCGGAGATCTCGGTGAGCCGCGTGTCCGCTCGGTGTCCATTATCAGGCGGACCGGGTGTGGAACTCCCACGGGCGGTGCAGGTCATACAATCGTCGGGCGAAGTAGGTGGTACAGGCCAGATCGACCTCGTATCATTTTGTTAGTGCGCGTGAACGCGGGCACTCCCACGTTTGAACGAATGGCCGCAGGCGGCGAGGAGGGACGAATGCCACTCTCCGATCATGAGCAGCGCATGCTCGATCAGATCGAGAGCGCGCTCTATGCCGAGGATCCCAAATTCGCGTCGAGTGTGCGCGGCGGGAATCTTCGTGCGCCGTCGGCGCGGCGTCGGCTCCAGGGAGTTGCGCTCTTCGTCGTCGGCCTGGCGATGCTGGTGTCGGGCGTGGCCTTCAAGGCCACCATGATCGGAAGCTTCCCGATTCTGTCCGTACTCGGCTTCATCGTCATGTTCGGTGGCGTGATCTTCGCGATCACCGGCCCGCGAGTGGCCGGCGGCCGAGATCGCTCGGCGCCGGAGTCGGGCGCCTCGCGTCAGAAGCGGCAGCGGGGTTCGCAGGGTGGCTCGTTCACCAGTCGTATGGAAGATCGCTTCCGCCGCCGCTTCGACGAATAGCCGTACCCGATCTCAGGGGCAGCCCGCCAGGGCTGCCCCTTTTTCGTGTCCGGGTCCGCCGTCGCATCCCCCACCGTGCCCCACCGACTCTGACCTGGGCTTTCGTCTCTCGCGTCGCAGCTCCACCCGGCGGAACGCCCCGGCTGGGGCGTGAAGTGGGGGTGTAGCGACATTCCAGGCCCGATCAATGGCGCAAAGTGGGGGATTGTGGGGTAAAGTGGCGTGCATCGGAGCGACCGGGGCTCCGAGTGGCAGGAGGTGGCCAGGATGTTTCTGGGCACCTACACGCCGAAACTCGACGACAAAGGGCGGCTCACACTGCCCGCCAAGTTCCGCGACGCACTGGCAGGGGGGTTGATGGTCACCAAGAGTCAGGACCACAGCCTCGCCGTCTATCCGCGGGCGGAATTCGAGAAACTGGCCCGTCGGGCCTCGCAGGCATCGCGCAGCAACCCGGACGCTCGCGCCTTCCTGCGGAACCTGGCCGCGGCCACCGACGAACAACATCCAGACGCCCAGGGCCGGATCACGCTGTCGTCCGACCACCGCCGCTACGCGAACCTGTCCAAGGACTGCGTGGTGATCGGCTCGGTCGACTACCTCGAGATCTGGGACGCGGCGGCCTGGCAGGAGTACCAGCAGACCCACGAAGAGAACTTCTCCGCGGCGACTGATGAAACTCTGCGCGACATCATCTGAACCGGCCTTCGATCCGGCCCGTGCATCGTGGCCTCTGTCCGAGCCGGCCCTGGCGTACTTCCCCGACGCCAGGACCGCGGACTCGGACGGGGACCTCGGTGCAGGGGCCCGCACCCGGGGGGTGGCGATGGAGCAGCACATTCCGGTCCTGGCGGACCGTTGCCTCGAACTGCTCGCCCCCGCGCTGACCCGGCACCACGCCGACGGCCGCGGTGCGGTGCTGGTCGACGCCACGCTGGGCGCCGGTGGCCACGCGCACCGCTTCCTCACCGAACTGCCCGCACTGCGCCTGATCGGACTCGACCGCGACCCCGACGCCCTGCAGATCGCCGGCGACCGGCTGGCCCCGTTCGGCGAGCGGGTGCTGCTGGTGCGCACCCGCTACGACGGTATCGACGACGCGCTGGCCCGATCCGGATCGTGGGCCCCGGACGTGTCGGGTTTCCTGTTCGACCTCGGTGTCTCGTCGATGCAACTCGACCGGGTCGAGCGGGGCTTCTCGTACCGCGCCGACGCTCCGCTGGACATGCGGATGGACCCGGATGTGCCGCTGACGGCCGCCGAGATCCTCAACACCTATGACGAACGGGCGCTGAGCCGGATCCTGCGGGAGTACGGCGAGGAGCGCTTCGCCGGCCGGATCGCCGCGCACATCGTGCGCCGCCGCGGCCGCATGCCCTTCACCCACACCGGGGAACTGGTCGAACTGCTCTATGACGCCATCCCCGCCCCGGCGCGCCGCACCGGCGGTCACCCGGCCAAGCGGACGTTCCAGGCGCTGCGGATCGCGGTGAACGCCGAACTGGATTCGCTGCGTGCGGCCATTCCCGCCGCCCTGGCCGCCCTGGACCGTGGTGGCCGGATCGCGGTGATGTCCTACCAGTCGCTGGAGGACCGCATCGTCAAGTCGGCGTTCACCGCGGCCACCGCGTCCCGCACCCCCGAGGGCCTGCCCATGGAACTCCCCGGCCACGAACCCGAATTCACCGCACTGACCCGGGGCGCCGAACGCGCCTCGGCCGAGGAGATCGAGCGCAATCCGCGTAGCGCTCCGGTACGGCTACGCGCGCTGGAGAAGGACACCGAGAAGGACGCCGGAAAGCTGCGGAGAGGGAAGATGTCATGAAGCCCAAGCGATCCGCTCCGGTGCGCGGGGACCAGCGAGGCAAACCAGGTCAGCAGGTGCGCGCCACCCGGCGCGGTGCCGAGGCGGCGCCGCGCCGCGCCCGGCCCACTCGGGATCCGCGGTCGGCGCCGGCGACCAGTCCGATTCCGCGTCCGACCGGCCGGCCGGCCGGACCGCCTGCGCGACCGAAGAACGCCACCCAGGCCAAGGCTCGAGCCAAAGCCCGGAAAGCCAAAGCGCCGAAGGTGGTTCGGCCGCCGCTGCGCGAGCGGCTGATCGTCAAACTGGCGTCCATCGAGCTGAATCCGCGCGAGCTGGTCGCGCGGGTCCCCTTCGTCGTGCTGGTCATCGGCGCACTGGGCCTGGGGCTGGCGATCACGCTGTGGCTGTCCACGGGTGCGGCCGAGCGGTCCTATCAGCTGGGTGCACTGCGGGAGACGAATCAAGGGCTGCTGCAACAGAAGGAGGCGCTCGAACGCGACGTGCTGGAAGCGCAGGCCGCACCGGCGCTGGCCGAGGCCGCCCGCAAGCTCGGCATGATCCCGTCGCGCGACACCGCGCATCTGGTGCAGGACCCGGCAGGCAACTGGGTCGTCGTCGGGAAACCCAAGCCGGCCGAGGGGGTTCCGCCGCCGCCGCTGAACACGCCGCTGCCCGAGGACACGCCGCCTCCGCCGCCTGCACGGAATTCCCCGCGCGTCGTCGATACTCGGGAGGTGCCCGTGCGCGTGACCCAGAACCCCCTGACGCCGGGTGCAGCACTGCCCGGGGCGCCGCACCTGGTTCCCGGGGCGCCGATCCCCGGTACGGCCCCGACCGCGCCGCTGCCGGGTCCGGTGCCTGCGCCGCTGCCTGCCGCCCCCGCGGTGGCGCTGCCCGCACCGGCACCTGCCGCACCGGCACCTGCCGGACCGGCACCCGTCGCACCGGCACCTGCCGCACCGGCACCCGTCGCACCGCCGGCCGCGATCGGTCCCGATCACCTGGCGGCCGACGCCGCATCCCCGCAGCCGGGCCCCGCTCCCGCCGGCGAGCAGTTCAGCCCGGTACCGGGAGCCGGCGCGTGAGCCGCCGCGGCGCGGCGCGCGGGGCCACGCCGCGGGGCAAGGGCGCGAAGGCCGGTGCGCCGGTTCAGGAACCGGGTCACTCGGCGAAGTCCAGGCGAATCCGCAAGGCCGCCGCGACCGGAAGCGAATCCGGTTTGCGGAGTTCGTCGTTCGTGTTCCGGCACCGCGCCGGCAACGCGGTGATCTTCGTACTCCTGCTCATCGCCGGTGGTCAGCTGTTCAACCTGCAGGTGCCGCGGGCCGAGGGGCTGCGCGCCGAGGCCGCCGGTCAGCTCAAGGTGACCGATGTGCAGAAGGCGGTGCGCGGCAGCATCATCGACCGCAACGACGACAAACTCGCCTTCACCATCGAGGCCCGCGCGCTGACGTTCCAACCGGTCAAGGTGCGCAAGATGCTCGAGGAGGCGCGCGCGAAATCCGATGAGGCGCCGGAACCCGGCCGCCGGCTCGCCGCGATCGCCGACGCCGTCGCCGCCCGGCTGGGCAACAAACCCGACGCCAAGACCGTGCTCAAGAAGCTGAAGAGCAACGAGACGTTCGTGTACCTTGCCCGCGCCGTCGATCCGGTGATCTCCGATGCGATCACCAGCGAGTTCCCCGAGGTGGGATCCGAGCGCCAGGACATCCGCCAGTATCCGGGCGGATCTCTGGCGGCCAACGTGATCGGCGGAATCGACTGGGACGGCCACGGTCTGCTCGGGCTCGAGGATTCGATGGATGCGGTGCTCGCCGGTACCGATGGCTCGGTCACCTACGACCGCGGCTCCGACGGTGTGGTCATCCCCGGCAGCTATCGCAACCGGCACGACGCCGTCGACGGGTCCACCGTGCAGCTCACCCTCGACGACGACATCCAGTTCTACGTCCAGCAGCAGGTTCAGCTGGCCAAGGACGCATCGGGGGCCAAGAACGTCTCGGCGGTGGTTCTCGACGCGAAAACCTCTGAGGTGCTGGCGATGTCGAACGACAACACGTTCGACCCCAGTCAGGACATCGGCCGTCAGGACACGCGTCAGATCGGCAATCTCCCGGTCTCGTCACCGTTCGAACCGGGGTCGGTGAACAAGATCGTCACCGCCGCGGCCGCGGTCGAATACGGGCTGACCAACCCCGACGAGGTCCTGCAGGTCCCGGGCTCCATCCATATGGGCGGCGTCACCGTCAACGACGCCTGGAACCACGGCGTCATGCCGTACACCACGACCGGGGTGTTCGGTAAGTCGTCGAACGTCGGCACGCTCATGCTCGCCGAGCGCATCGGGCCCGAACGCTATGCGGAGATGCTGCGCAAATTCGGTCTCGGTCAGCGCACCGGCGTCGGCCTACCCGGTGAGAGCGCTGGTCTGGTTCCGCCGATTCACCAGTGGTCGGGCAGTTCGTTCTCCAATCTGCCGATCGGGCAGGGCCTTTCGATGACCCTGCTGCAGATGGCCGGGATGTACCAGGCCATCGCCAACGACGGCGTCCGGATCCCGCCGCGCATCCTCAAGGCCACGATCGCACCCGACGGCACCCGCACCGAGGAGCCGCGGCCCGAAGGCATCCCGGTGGTGTCCGCGCAGACCGCCCGCACCGTGCGCAACATGTTCCGCGCGGTGGTGCAGCGCGATCCGATGGGGGTGCAGCAGGGCACCGGGCCGGCGGCGGCCGTCGAGGGTTATCAGATCGCCGGCAAGACCGGGACCGCCCAGCAGATCAACCCGGCCTGCGGTTGCTACTACAGCGACGTCTACTGGATCACCTTCGCCGGTATGGCCACCGTCGACGATCCCCGCTACGTCATCGGGATCATGATGGACGCGCCGCACCGCGCGGCCGACGGTTCGCCCGGTTCGTCGGCGGCGCCGCTGTTCCACAACATCGCCTCATGGCTGTTGCAGCGGGAGAACGTGCCGCTGTCGGCCGACCCGGGGCCTCCGCTGACCCTGCAGGCCACCTGATCCGCTTCGGTCGGTCGGTTCCGCCGCGTCGGCAGATCGGTACTGTGTTCAGGCCATGAAGCTGCGCCCCAGCCACCCCGTCGGATACGGGCTGCCCGCCCTCGCCGAACAGGTGCGAGCCGTTCCCACCGTCGCGCCGGTACCCGACATCCGGGTCACCGGCGTCACCCTGCGTGGGCAGGATGCGCTGCCCGGCGACGTGTTCGCCGCGTTGCCGGGTGCCCGGGCGCACGGGGCCGCTTTCGCCGCCGAGGCGGTCGCCGCAGGTGCGGTCGCCGTACTGACCGACGTGGCAGGCGCGGGCATGCTGGCGCCGGATCCGATGGTTCCGGTGCTGGTCCATCCCGAACCCCGCGCGGTGCTCGGCGAAGTCGCCGCGACGGTCTACGGTCACCCGTCCCGGCAACTGCGGGTCATCGGCGTCACCGGAACCTCCGGCAAGACCACCACGACCTATCTGATCGAGGCCGGGCTGCGCGCCGCGGACCGGGTGGCGGGGCTGATCGGCACGGTCGGGGTCCGGATCGACGGCCGCGACCAGCCCAGCGCGTTGACCACCCCCGAGGCGCCGGATCTGCAGGCGCTGCTGGCCGTGATGGTCGAGCAGGGCGTCGACACGGTGGTCATGGAGGTCTCCAGCCACGCGCTGACGCTCGGCCGGGTCGACGGCGTGCAGTTCGCGGCGGGCGGCTTCACCAACCTGTCGCGCGATCATCTGGACTTCCACCCGACCATGGCGGACTACTTCGACGCCAAGGCCCGGCTGTTCGATCCGCGGTCGGCCACCCGCGCGGCGGTGCCGGTGGTGTGTGTGGACGACGAATACGGCCGGGCGATGGCCGTGCGGGCCGACGGCGCCGTGACGGTCAGTGCCACCGGCCGGCCCGCCGACTGGCGCGCCGAGGACGTCCGGTCGGTCGACGGGGGCGCCCAGGAGTTCACCGCCGTCGACCCGGCCGGTGTGCACCACGGCCTGCGATTGAATCTGCCCGGCGCCTACAACATCGCCAACGCGCTGTTGGCGGTCGCGCTGCTCGACTCCGTCGGGGTCTCGCCCGAGCAGGCTGCGCCCGGGCTGCGCTCGGCCACGGTGCCGGGCCGGCTCGAAGCGGTCGACCGCGGCCAGGGCTTTCTCGCCCTGGTGGACTACGCGCACAAGCCCGGCGCCCTGCGCGCGGTGCTCGAGACCCTGCGCGCGCAGCTCGGCGGGCAGGAGCGAAGCGACTCGGGGAATGGATCGGTCGGACGGCTCGCCGTGGTCTTCGGGGCCGGTGGCGACCGCGATCCCGGCAAGCGGGGGCCGATGGGCGCCGCGGCCGCCGAGCTGGCCGATCTGGTCGTCGTCACCGATGACAACCCGCGCAGCGAGGACCCCGCCGCCGTCCGGGCCGCGATCATGGCGGGTGCGCGCGCCGTCGGCGGCCGCGCCGACGTCGTCGAGATCGCAGACCGCCGGCTGGCGATCGCCCACGCGGTGGCCTGGGCCCGTCCCGGTGACGTCGTGCTCGTCGCCGGGAAGGGCCACGAGACCGGACAGACCGTAGGCGGGCAGACCCGACCCTTCGACGACCGCGCCGAGCTGGCCGACCTGCTGGAGAAGCGATGATCGAACTCTCCCTTGCCCGAATCGCCGAGATCGTCGGCGGTCGCCTTGCCGACATCACCGAGGAAGCCGCTGCGGCCACGCGCATCACCGGCACCGTCGAATTCGACTCGCGTGCGGTGACCGAGGGCGGACTCTTCCTCGCGTTGCCCGGCGCGCGGGCCGACGGACACGATTTCGCCGCCGGTGCGGTCGCCGCCGGTGCGGCGGCGGTGCTGGCGGCCCGTCCGGTCGGGGTCCCCGCGGTCGTCGTCGAGCCCAGTCCCGCCGCGCTCGCGCCCGACGCCGGTGCGGGCGTCCTCGAACACGACACCGACGGTGCCGGGGCAGCGGTGCTGGCCGCGCTGGGTCGGCTGGCCGCCGCCGTCGCCGCCGAACTGGTCGCCGGCGGACTGCGGATCATCGGTATCACCGGGTCTTCGGGTAAGACCTCGACCAAGGATCTGATCGCCGCCGTGCTGGCCCCGCTGGGTGAGGTGGTCGCGCCACCCGGCTCGTTCAACAACGAACTCGGGCACCCGTGGACGGTGCTGCGCGCCGGCCCGACGACCGATTTCCTGGTGCTCGAGATGTCGGCCCGCCATCCCGGCAACATCGCTGCGCTTGCCGCCATCGCCGCGCCCTCGGTCGCGGTGGTGCTCAACGTCGGCACCGCCCACCTGGGCGAGTTCGGTTCGCGCGAAGCCATCGCGGCGACGAAATCTGAGCTGCCGCAAGCGGTGCCGTCGTCCGGCGTGGTGATCCTCAACGCCGACGATCCGGCGGTCGCGGCGATGGCGCAGGTCACCGAGGCCCGGGTGGTACGGGTGTCGCGTGAAGCGGGTGCGGACATCTGGGCCGACGACGTCGTCCTGGACGAGTTGGCCCGGCCGCGGTTCACCCTGCACACCGCCGAGGGCGCGGTACCCGTCGCGCTCGGCGTGCACGGCGATCATCAGGTGTCCAATGCGCTGAGCGCCGCCGCCGTCGCGCTGGAGTGCGGCGCCACCCTCGATCAGGTGGCGCAGGCGCTGGCCGGCGCCGGGCCGGTCTCGCAGCACCGTATGCAGGTGTCCACCCGTGCCGACGGTGTGACCGTGGTCAACGACGCCTACAACGCGAATCCGGATTCGATGCGGGCGGGGCTCAAGGCGCTGGCCTGGATGGCGCGTTCCGGCGGAGAACGCCGGCGCAGTTGGGCGGTCCTGGGCGAGATGGCCGAACTCGGCGCGGACTCGATATCCGAGCACGACGCGATCGGGCGACTGGCGGTGCGCTTAGATGTGTCTCGACTCATCGTCGTCGGATCCGGGAGGTCAGCGGGCGCCATGCATCATGGGGCGGTCATGGAGGGTTCCTGGGGGTCGGAGGCGACGCAGGTCCCCGACGCCGACGCCGCGCTGGCCCTGCTGCGCGCGGAACTCGGGCCCGGCGACGTCGTGCTGGTCAAGGCGTCCAACTCCGCCGGCCTCGGTCGGCTGGCCGACGCGCTGGCCGCCGACGGCCCACCCGGTCGGGAGGCCTGATGCGGCAGATCCTCATCGCCGTCGGCATCGCGCTGGCGGTGTCGATCCTGCTGACCCCGGTCCTCATCCGGTTGTTCACCCGGCAGGGCTTCGGCCACGAGATCCGTGAGGACGGCCCGCCGAGCCATCACAAGAAGCGCGGCACCCCGTCGATGGGCGGGGTCGCGATCTTCGCCGGCATCTGGGCCGGCTATCTCGGCACCCATCTGGTCGGCGTCGCGCTCGGCGGCGAGGGACCCTCGGCGTCGGGTCTGCTGGTGCTGTTCCTGGCCACCGCGCTCGGCGTGGTCGGCTTCGCCGACGACCTGATCAAGATCCGGCGCGCCCGCAACCTCGGGCTCAACAAGACCGGCAAGACGGTCGGCATCCTGGTCGCCGCGGTGTTGTTCGGTCTGCTGGTGCTGCAGTTCCGCAACGCCGACGGGCTGACGCCGGGCAGTCCCGAACTGTCCTACGTCCGCGAGATCGCCACCGTCACCATGGCGCCGCTGATCTTCGTGCTGTTCTGTGTCGTCGTCGTCAGCGCCTGGTCCAACGCGGTCAACATCACCGACGGCCTCGACGGGCTGGCCGCGGGTGCGATGGCGATGGTGTGCGCCGCCTACGTGCTGATCACGTTCTGGCAGTACCGCAACGCCTGCGCCACCAGTCCGGGCCTGGGCTGTTACAACGTGCGCGATCCGCTGGACCTGGCGCTGGTCGCGGCGGCCGCGGCGGGTGCGTGTATCGGATTTCTCTGGTGGAATGCCGCGCCGGCGAAGATCTTCATGGGCGACACCGGCTCGCTGGGGCTGGGCGGCGTGATCGCCGGCCTGTCGGTCACCAGCCGGACCGAGATCCTGGCCGTGGTGCTGGGTGCGCTGTTCGTGGCGGAGGTGACCTCGGTGGTGGTGCAGATCCTGGCGTTCCGGACCACCGGCCGGCGGGTGTTCCGGATGGCGCCGTTCCATCACCACTTCGAGCTCGTCGGCTGGGCCGAGACCACGGTGATCATCCGGTTCTGGTTGCTCACCGCGATCGCCTGCGGGCTGGGGGTGGCGCTGTTCTACAGCGAGTGGCTCACCGCCGTCGGGGGCTGAGGTGGACCGCGCGGTGGTCGATCCGCTCACACCCGGCGCCCGTGTGCTGATCACCGGCGCCGGCCTCACCGGCCGCTCGGTCAGCGCGGTCCTGGAGCCGACCGGCGTGCGGATGACGATCTGCGACGACGATCCGCTGGCGCTGCAGCGCCTGGTCACCCCGGCGCGGGTGGTCGGCACCGCCGAGGCCGTCGCGGCCATCGCCGATTACGCGCTGGTGGTCACCAGCCCGGGCTTTCCGCCGACCGCACCGGTCCTGGCCGCGGCCGCCGAGGCCGGGGTTGCGGTGTGGGGTGACGTCGAACTGGCCTGGCGGCTGGACCGCGCCGGCTGGTTCGGCCCGCCGCGACGCTGGCTGGTGGTGACCGGAACCAACGGCAAGACCACCACCACCTCGATGCTGCACGCGATGCTCTTGGCCGCCGGCCGGCGCGCGGTGCTGTGCGGCAATATCGGCAATCCGGTCCTCGACATGCTCGGCGAGCCGGCCGACGTGCTCGCCGTCGAACTGTCGAGTTTTCAGCTGCACTGGGCTCCGTCGGTGCGGCCCGACGCCGGCGTGGTGCTCAACGTCGCCGAGGATCACCTCGACTGGCACGGCTCGATGGCGGCCTACGCGGCCGACAAGGCCAGGGTCCTCGACGGCCGGGTGGCCGTGGTCGGCCTGGACGATCCGATCGCGGCGGGCCTGCTCGAGGGTGCCGCCGCCCAGCTCCATGCCGGCTTCCGGCTGGGCGAACCCGGACCCGGGGAGCTCGGCGTGCGTGATGGCAGGCTCGTCGACCGGGCGTTCTCGGGTACCCGCACGGGTGCGGGGGTGGAGCTGGCCCAGACCGCCGACATCCCGGTGGCAGGTCCGGTCGGGGTGCTCGACGCACTGGCCGCCGCGGCGCTGGCCCGCGCCGACGGGGTGCCGCCCGAGGCGGTCTCCGCGGCGTTGCGCTCGTTCCGGGTGGGCCCGCACCGCGCCCAGGTGGTGGAGGTCATCGACGGCGTCACCTATGTCGACGACTCCAAGGCCACCAATCCGCACGCCGCCCAGGCCTCGATCGCGGCGTATCCGCGGGTGGTGTGGATCGCCGGCGGGATGCTCAAGGGGGCCTCGGTCGACGGCCTGCTGGCCGCGGTGGCCGACCGGCTGGCCGGAGTGGTGCTGATCGGCCGCGACCGCGCCGTGGTGGCGCAGGCGTTATCGCGACACGCCCCGGATGTCCCCGTCGTCGAGGTCGTGACGGGGGAGGATTCTGGGGTGCATGGGGCAAATGGGTCGGATGTGACACGTGTGACTCGCGTGACGGGTACGACGGGGGAATCGGTGCCCGGCGCCGTCATGGCCGCGGTGGTCGAGGCCGCCCGCGGTCTGGCCGGGCCCGGTGACACGGTATTGCTGGCGCCGGCGGGTGCGTCGTTCGACCAGTTCAGCGGATACGGGGCCCGCGGGGACGCGTTCGCCGCCGCCGTGCGCGCCGGCACCCGATAGCCGGCCGTGGCGACCATCCTGTCGCGGCTGCGGCGGCAGAAACCCGAGGACAGCGAGGCGGGTCAGGGCGCGGAGGGCGGCGCGGCATCCCCGGTCGCCCCGGCATCCCGATTCGGGACCTGGCTCGGCCGGCCGATGACGTCGTTCCACCTGATCATCGCGGTGGCGGCGCTGCTGATCACCCTCGGCCTGACGATGGTGCTGTCCGCCTCCGGGGTCTACTCCTACGACTCCGACGGCTCGCCCTGGGCGGTGTTCGCCAAACAGGTGCTGTGGACCGCCGTCGGTCTGATCGCCTTCTACGTCGCCCTGCGGATGCCTGTCGCGCTCATGCGCCGGCTGGCCTTCCCTGGGTTCGCCTTCACGATCGTGCTGTTGATCCTGGTGTTGATCCCCGGCATCGGCAAGGTGGCCAACGGGTCGCGGGGCTGGTTCGTCGTCGCCGGGTTCTCGATGCAGCCCTCGGAGCTGGCCAAGATCGCCTTCGCCGTTTGGGGCGCCCATCTGCTCGCCGCACGCCGGATGGAGCGCGCCTCCCTGCGGGAGATGCTCATTCCGCTGGTGCCCGCGGCCGTCATCGCGCTGGCCTTGATCGTGGCCCAACCCGACCTGGGGCAGACCGTCTCGCTCGGCATCATCCTGCTGGCGCTGCTCTGGTACGCGGGTCTGCCGCTGCGGGTGTTCCTCAGTTCGCTGCTCGCGGTCATGGTGTCGGCGGCCGTGCTGGCCATGGCCGAGGGCTACCGGTCGGCGCGCGTGCAGTCCTGGCTGGACCCCAGCGCCGACGCCCAGGGCTCCGGATACCAGGCCAGGCAGGCGAAGTTCGCGCTGGCCAACGGCGGCATCTTCGGCGACGGCCTGGGCCAGGGCACCGCGAAATGGAGCTATCTGCCCAACGCCCACAACGACTTCATCTTCGCGATCATCGGCGAGGAACTCGGCTTCGTCGGTGCCGCCGGCCTGCTCGGCCTGTTCGGGTTGTTCGCCTACACCGGGATGCGCATCGCCCGCCGCTCGGCCGATCCGTTCCTGCGGCTGCTGACGGCGACCGCCACCACCTGGGTGCTCGGCCAGGTGTTCATCAACGTGGGGTACGTGGTGGGTCTGCTGCCGGTGACCGGTCTGCAGCTGCCGCTGATCTCGGCCGGCGGCACGTCGACGGCGACGACGATGCTGATGCTGGGCATCATCACCAACGCCGCGCGCCACGAACCCGACGCGGTCGCGGCTCTACGCGCCGGACGCGACGACCGGGTGACCCGGCTGTTGCGACTGCCGCTGCCCGAACCGTACGTCCCCACGCCCCTCGAGCGGGCGCGGGACCGGCTGCGTTCGCGTCCGGGCAAGCCGGCGCCCAAACCCCGTAAGCCGGCGCGGCAGGAGTCCCGACGCAAACCCCCCGCGGCTGATCGCCGGGCGCGCGGCGCAAGGCATCATGTAGGCGTTCAGCGGTCCGCGGCTGCCCACACCGGCAGGCGGACCGGTCAACGCCAGCAGGGCCGGCGGCCTCGCACCACGGAAGGTCAGCGTTACGGGTGAACGCAAGCGTGTCGGGGCAGCAGCCCAACGACGGGGAGCTGTCGGTCGTGCTCGCCGGCGGGGGCACCGCGGGGCACGTCGAACCGGCGATGGCGGTGGCCGACGCGCTGCGGTTCCTGCAGCCCGGTGTGCGCATCACCGCGCTGGGCACCCAGCGCGGGCTGGAGACCCGGCTGGTTCCCGCGCGCGGGTATGACCTCGAGCTGATCACCCCGGTGCCGCTGCCGCGCAAACCCTCGGGCGATCTGCTGCGCCTGCCGCTGCGGGTACGCCGGGCCATCGGCGAGACCCGCGGCATCCTCGACGCCGTGCACGCCGACGTCGTCGTCGGATTCGGGGGCTATGTGGCGCTCCCGGCCTACCTGGCCGCGCGGCGCCACCGCGTCCCGGTGGTCGTGCACGAAGCCAACGCCAGCGCCGGGTTGGCCAACAAGGTCGGCGCCCGGTCGGCGCGCCGGGTGCTCGCCGCGGTGGCCGATCCCGGGCTGGGTGCGGTGGAGGTGGTCGGCACACCGGTGCGCGCCGCGATCACCGATCTGGACCGGGCCGCGCTGCGTTCGCAGGCCCGGGCGCACTTCGGGTTCAGCGACGACGCGCTGGTGCTGTTGGTCTTCGGCGGCTCCCAGGGCGCCCAGTCACTCAACCGTGCGGTGTCGGGCGCGGCGGCGGACATCGCCGCCGCGGGGGTGTCGGTGCTGCACGCCTACGGCGCGAAGAACACCCTGGACCTGCCGGAGCCGCGGCCGGCCGATCCGCCCTACGTGGCGGTGCCCTATCTCGACCGGATGGATCTGGCGTATTCCGCAGCCGATCTGGCCATCTGCCGGTCCGGGGCGATGACGGTGGCCGAGGTCACCGCCGTCGGACTGCCGGCGGTGTATGTGCCGCTGCCGATCGGCAACGGCGAGCAGCGGCTCAACGCCCTGCCGGTGGTCGAGGCCGGTGGCGGACTGCTGGTCGATGACGGCGACCTCACCCCCCGATTGGTGGCCGAGACGGTGGTGCCGCTGATCACCGACGTGGGCCGGCTGCAGACGATGACCGCGAGCGCCGCATTGTCCGGACACCGTGACGCCGCGCTGCAGGTCGCACACGTCGCCCTGCAGGTGGCGCGCGAGGCTGGCGCGGACCGGAAGCGGGCCCGGTGAAACCGCCGTCGCTGCCGGAGGAACTGCACCGGGTGCACATGGTCGGCATCGGGGGAGCGGGTATGTCCGGCATCGCCCGGATCCTGCTCGACCGCGGTGCGTCGGTATCCGGGTCGGATGCCAAGGAATCGCGGACGGTGGTGGCGCTGCGGGCCCGGGGCGCAGCGGTGCGCATCGGACACGACGAGTCCGCGCTGGATCTGCTGCCCGGCGGCCCGACGGCGGTGGTGACCACCCATGCGGCCATCCCGAAGACCAACCCCGAACTGGTCGAAGCCCGCCGGCGGGGTGTCCCGGTGATCCTGCGGCCGGTGGTGCTGGCCAAGCTGATGGCCGGGCACACCACGGTGATGGTGACCGGCACCCACGGCAAGACCACCACCACCTCGATGGTGATCGTCGCGCTGCAGCACGCCGGTTTCGACCCGTCGTTCGCGGTCGGCGGTGAGCTGGGGGAGGCGGGCACCAACGCCCACCACGGCAGCGGCGGATGCTTCGTGGCCGAGGCGGACGAGAGCGACGGCTCGCTGCTGGAATACACCCCCGATATCGCGGTGGTGACCAACATCGAGGCCGACCATCTGGATTTCTTCGGCAGCGAGGACGCCTACGTGGCGGTCTTCGACGCATTCGTCGAGCGGCTGGCGCCCGGCGGTGCACTGGTGGTGTGCACCGACGATCCGGGAGCGGCCGCGCTGGCCGACCGCAGCGAGGCCCTGGGCGTGCGGGTGCTGCGCTACGGCAGCCGCGGTGACGATCTGGCGGGCGCCCTGATCGGGTGGGAGCAGGTCGGCACCGGCGCGGTTGCCGAGATCCGGCTCGCCGGTGAGTCCGCGTCACGGGTCATGCGGCTGTCGGTGCCGGGCCGGCACATGGCGCTCAACGCGCTCGGCGCCCTGCTGGCCGCCCGGCTGGCCGGTGCGGACACCGAGACCGTGCTCGACGGGCTGGCCGGTTTCGACGGGGTGCGTCGGCGCTTCGAGCTGGTGGGGACGGCCGCCGGGGTGCGGGTCTTCGACGATTACGCCCACCATCCGACCGAGGTGGCGGCGACGCTGTCGGCCCTGCGCGCGGTGGCCGAACAGGGTGGCGACGGTCGGGCCGTCGTGGTCTTCCAGCCCCACCTCTATTCGCGCACCGAGACGTTCGCCCGGGAGTTCGGTGTCGCGCTGTCCGCCGCGGACGTGGTGTTCGTCTTGGACGTCTACGCCGCCCGCGAGCAGCCGATCGCCGGGGTCAGCGGGGCGAGTATCGCCGAGCACGTCGAGGCATCGGTGACCTATCTGCCGGACTTCTCGGCGGTCCCGGGCCGCGTGGCCGACGCGGTCCGACCCGGTGACGTGATCGTCACGATGGGCGCCGGGGACGTCACGATGCTCGGTCCGGAGATCGTCACCGCGCTGCAGATCCGCGCCAACCGCGGTGGGCCGGGGGCCGGCGGCCGATGAGCGAGCCGACCCCCGAGCAGCAGCGCCCGGAGGCGGCCCCGGACCCGGACCCCGTCCCGGAGCCGGCATCCGAACCGCCGCCCGACGAAGCCGCGGTGTCGCCGGCCGCCGAAGAGGACTTCGAGGGTCCGCGGCGGCGGGCCCGCCGCGAGCGTGAGGCGCGCCGCGCCGCCCGCCAGGGCGCCGAGAATCGCGCCCGGGCCATCGAGCACAGCCGGCAGGAGGCCAAGCGGCGCGTGGACGCGGTGCCGCTCGCGGAGCCGAAACGGTTGGGCCGCACCGCGGTGGGCGGTCTCAAGGCGCTGCTGTGGTCGGCGTTGCTCTCGGTGCTCGCGGTGGCGCTGGGGCTGCTGCTCTACTTCACGCCGATCATGTCCGCGCGGGACATCGTCGTGGTGGGTATCGGCGCGGTGACCCGAGAGGAGGTGCTCGACGCGGCGGCCGTCGCACCGGGCACCCCGCTGTTGCAGATCGACACCGACTCGGTTGCCGAGCGGGTCGCGACGATCCGGCGGGTGGCCAGTGCGCGGGTGCAGCGTGAATATCCCTCGACGTTGCGGATCACCATCGTCGAGCGGGTGCCGGTGGTGGTCAAGGACTATCCCGACGGACCGCATCTGTTCGACCGCGACGGAGTGGATTTCGCGACCGGGCCGCCGCCGGGCGTGCTGCCGTATCTCGAGACCGCGAACCCCTCACCGAGCGATCCGGCGACGCAGGCGGCGCTGGAGGTCATGCTCGCGCTGCCGCCGGACGTCGCCGGTCAGGTGGCGCGGATCGCGGCACCGTCGGTGGCCTCCATCACACTCACCCTGATCGACGGGCGCACGGTGGTCTGGGGGACCAACGACCGCACCGAGGAGAAGGCACTCAAGCTGGCGGCGCTGCTGACCCAGCCGGGCCGGACCTACGACGTGTCGAGCCCGGATCTGCCCACGGTGAAGTAGCCCGGGCCATTGAGAACCCGCAGAACGCGCAGAAATCGGTCGGCGCGTCGGCGCGCCTTCGTGGTTCCTCCGGGTCGTCGTCCTACGGTTCTGGTTGCGCGGATCAACTTGACATAACACTAAGCCTCAGGTTGAGGTTGAGAGTTTGCCGAAGCGGGTAGCGCTCAAGAACAAGTAACTCAGGAAGGGCGACCGGATGACCCCCCCGCACAACTACCTCGCAGTCATCAAGGTGGTCGGCATCGGCGGCGGCGGCGTCAATGCCGTCAACCGCATGATCGAGCAGGGCCTCAAGGGCGTGGAGTTCATCGCCATCAACACCGACGCCCAGGCGCTGTTGATGAGCGATGCCGACGTCAAGCTCGACGTCGGCCGCGACTCCACCCGGGGCCTCGGCGCCGGCGCCGATCCGGAGGTGGGCCGCAAGGCCGCCGAGGATGCCAAGGACGACATCGAGGAGCTGCTGCGCGGCGCCGACATGGTGTTCGTCACCGCCGGTGAGGGCGGCGGCACCGGCACCGGCGGTGCGCCGGTGGTGGCCTCGATCGCCCGCAAGCTCGGCGCCCTGACCGTCGGCGTGGTGACCCGGCCGTTCTCCTTCGAGGGCAAACGCCGCAGCAACCAGGCCGAGAACGGCATCCAGTCGCTGCGCGAGAGTTGCGACACCCTCATCGTCATCCCCAACGACCGCCTGCTGCAGATGGGCGATGCCGCGGTGTCGCTGATGGACGCGTTCCGCAGCGCGGACGAGGTGCTGCTCAACGGCGTGCAGGGCATCACCGACCTGATCACCACCCCGGGCCTGATCAACGTCGACTTCGCCGACGTCAAGGGTGTGATGAGCGGTGCGGGCACCGCCCTGATGGGCATCGGATCGGCCCGCGGGGACGGTCGCGCCCTCAAGGCGGCCGAGATCGCCATCAACTCACCGCTGCTGGAGGCCTCGATGGAAGGCGCCCAGGGGGTGCTGCTGTCGGTGGCCGGCGGCAGTGATCTGGGCCTGTTCGAGATCAACGAGGCGGCCTCGCTGGTGCAGGACTCGGCCCATCCGGACGCCAACATCATCTTCGGCACCGTCATCGACGATTCACTCGGCGACGAGGTGCGCGTCACCGTCATCGCCGCCGGCTTCGACTCCGCGGGCCCGAGTCGCCAGCCGGTGGTCGGCGCCGCGACGCCGAGCGCCACCGCGCCGGCCGCCGGCCAGCCCATCGCCCCGGCCCGGGCCGGCAAGGTGTCGTCGTCGCTGTTCGAGCCGCAGGAGGCCGTCAGCGTCCCGGTGCACACCAACGGTTCGACGGTGAACTTCGGCGGCGACGACGGCGGCATCTCCGATGACGACGTCGACGTGCCGCCCTTCATGCGCCACTGAACGCCGCCAACGGCGGGGGAGATACTGGCACCGTGACCGTTCGCATCCGGCGCGTGACCACGACTCGCGCCGGCGGTGTCTCCAAGCCGCCGTTCGACACCTTCAATCTCGGCGACCACGTCGGCGACGACCCGAAGGCGGTGGCCGCCAACCGCCGACGGCTCGGCCAGGCCACCGGCCTCGGTGACCGGCTGGTGTGGATGAACCAGATCCACAGCGACCGGGTGGTCACCGTCGGCGAGGACCAGGCCCGCGGGGGTCCGGTCGACGCCGCCGACGGGTTGGTGACCACCGCTCGCGGTCTCGGGCTCGCGGTGGTCACCGCCGACTGCGTCCCGGTGCTGCTGGCCGATGCGCGCGCCGGGGTGGTCGGCGCGGTGCACGCCGGACGGGTGGGTGCGCAGCACGGCATCGTGATGCGCGCCGTCGAGGCGATGCGGGTGGCGGGGGCGCGCACCGAGGACATCTCGGTGCTGCTGGGTCCCGCGGTGTCCGGGCGGAACTACGAGGTGCCCGAGGAGATGGCCGCCGAGGTGGAGGCCGCGCTGCCCGGCAGCCGGACCAGCACCGCGCGCGGGACCGCAGGCCTGGATCTGCGCGCCGGGATCGCCCGTCAGCTCACAGGTATCGGTATCACCGCCGTCGACATCGATCCACGCTGCACGGTGGCCGATCGCACCCTGTTCAGCCACCGGGAAGCCCAGCGGGCCGGTACCCGCACCGGCCGCCTGGCGTCACTGGTGTGGATGGAATGAGCGCCGACCCGGCGGCCCGCCGCGCCGAACTCGCCGCTGCGCTGACCGAGGTGCGGGCCCGCCTCGATCGGGCCGCGACCGCGGCCGGCCGGGATCCGGCCGAGATCACCCTGCTCCCGGTCACGAAGTTCTTCCCGGCCACCGATGTGGTGGCGCTCTATGAGCTCGGGTGCCGCGACTTCGGCGAATCGCGGGAACAGGAGGCGTCGGCCAAGATCGCCGACGTCGGCGCGGCGGTCTCCGGGCCGACGGCGGAGCCGATTCGCTGGCACATGATCGGGCGCATCCAGCGCAACAAGGCCAAGGCGGTCAGCCGGTGGGCGTACGCCGCTCACTCGGTGGACAGCGCCAAGGTGATCGCCGCGCTGGACCGCGGGGCGTCCGCTGCCCTGGAGGACGGCGTCCGTACGGCGCCGCTGCGGATCTATCTGCAGCTCAGCCTGGACGGGGACACCGAGCGCGGCGGCGTCGACGTCGATGCATCCGGCCTGCTCGACGACCTGTGTGGCGCCGTCGAGGCAGCGCCGGCCCTGGACTTCGTCGGCTTCATGGCGATCCCGCCGCTGGGTGCGGAGCCGGCTGCGGCGTTCGCGCGTTTGCGGGACGAACGTGATCGGGTACAGCCCTGTTACACGCAGCGGCTCGAGCTGTCCGCCGGGATGTCCGGTGACCTCGAGGCGGCGGTGCAACACGGCTCGACGTGTGTGCGTGTCGGAACCGCGCTTATGGGTCAACGTCCTCTAGCGTCACCCTGAGTAGTCACTCCAGTCACATCTTCATCACAGACACCACAGCTGGACATCGAGAAGGGTCGCCCGATGAGCACACTGCATAAGGTCAAGGCGTACTTCGGTATGGCGCCGATGGATGACTACGACGACGAGTACTACGAGGACGACGACCGCGGCGCCGCCCGCGGCTATGCCCGCCGCCCGCGCGAGGAGCGCTTCGACGACGAGGGTTACGGCCGCGACTACGATCGGCCCTCGGCCCGGGAGTACGACCCCAAATACGATGAGGCGCCGGCGTTCCGGGGCGGCTACGACGAACCCCGCTTCGAGCCTCGGATGCGCGGCCCGCGCGAGTTCGACCGGCCCGCACCGCGGCTGGGTGCCCTGCGCGGCTCGACCCGCGGCGCGCTGGCGATGGACCCGCGCCGGATGGCGATGTTGTTCGAAGAGGGCAGCCCGATGTCGAAGATCACCACGCTGCGACCCAAGGACTACAGCGAGGCCCGCACCATCGGCGAGCGGTTCCGCGACGGCACCCCGGTGATCATGGATCTGGTGTCGATGGACAACGCCGACGCCAAGCGGCTGGTGGACTTCGCCGCAGGATTGGCCTTCGCGCTGCGGGGCTCCTTCGACAAGGTGGCCACCAAGGTGTTCCTGCTCTCGCCGGCCGATGTCGACGTCACCGCCGAGGAGCGTCGCCGGATCGCCGAGGCCGGCTTCTACACCTACCAGTGACCGCCCCGCCCCGTCCGGCCGTCCAGGTAGGCTGACAGCCGCCGGGCTCCGCCGGCGTCGCATGTCATACATCTGCCGGTAGTGAGGTCGAGCTTCAGTTGGCGCTGTTCTTCGAAATCCTTGGTTTCGCGCTGTTCGTCTTCTGGTTGCTGCTGATCGCGCGGGTGGTCGTGGAGTTCATCCGCTCGTTCAGCCGCGACTGGCATCCGCGCGGTTTCACCGTGGTGGTCCTCGAGGTCATCATGACCCTCACCGACCCGCCGGTGAAGCTGCTGCGCAGGCTGATTCCGCAGCTCACCATCGGTGCCGTGCGTTTCGATCTGTCCATCATGGTGCTGCTGCTGGTGGCCTTCATCGGCATGCAGCTGGCCTTCGGCGCGGCGGCCTGATCAACTCACCGCCAGGTCACAGGATGATTGAAATTCATCCTTAACTTTGACCCTCGACTGCGACCTCAGGGTCTGGTGTGACAGGATGGGCGCCAGTTGCGTTCCGAGCAGGCTTTACACTTTGAGATCGGTCGACGGTCCAGACTCCAAGGGGGCAGACAATGCCGCTCACTCCAGCCGACGTGCACAACGTCGCGTTCAGCAAGCCGCCCATCGGCAAGCGGGGCTATAACGAGGACGAGGTCGACGCCTTCCTCGATCTGGTCGAGAACGAGCTGTCGCGTCTCATCGAGGAGAACGCCGACCTGCGCCAGCGGGTCGCCGAGCTGGACCAGGAGCTGAGCTCGGACCGTTCGGGTGGCGCCGGCTCGCAGGCCACGCAGTCCGCTCCGCAGTACGAGCCGGAGCCGACGCCCGCACCCGCGCCGGTGTACGAGGCTCCGCCTCCCGCTCCCGCCCCCGCGCCCACGGCGCAGCAGAACGAGGACTCCGCGTTGCGGGCCGCGAAGGTGCTGAGCCTGGCCCAGGAGACGGCCGACCGGCTGACCAGCACGGCGCAGGCCGAGTCGGACAAGCTGCTCGCCGACGCCCGCGCCCAGGCCGACGCCATGGTCAACGAGGCCCGGCAGACCGCCGAGACCACCGTCACCGAAGCCCGCCAGCGTGCCGACGCGCTGCTGGCCGACGCGCAGAACCGCTCGGAAACCCAGCTGCGCCAGGCCCAGGAGAAGGCCGACGCGCTACAGGCGGATGCGGAGCGCAAGCACTCCGAGATCATGGGCACCATCAATCAGCAGCGCACGGTGCTCGAGGGTCGCCTCGAGCAGCTGCGTACCTTCGAGCGCGAATACCGCACCCGGCTCAAGACGTACCTGGAGTCTCAGCTCGAAGAGCTCGGACAGCGCGGCTCGGCAGCACCGGTGGATTCCAGCGCCAACAACGACGGCGGCGGCTTCAACCAGTTCAGCCGGGGCAACAACTGACGCGGCAGCACTGATCGATGCTGATCATCGCGCTCGTCCTGGCCGTCATCGGCCTGGCGGCGCTGGTGACCGCCGTGGTCACCAGCAACGAGCTGATCGCGTGGGTGTGTATCGGTGCCAGCCTCGTCGGGGTGGTTCTGCTGATCGTCGACGCGGTCCGCGAGCGCTCCGGCCGGGACGGCGCCGAATCCACCCCCGGCGGTGACCCCGCCGACCCCGAGCAGTTCGACGCCGATTACCCCGAGGACGCCGAACCCGAGCCGGTGTCCGAAACCGAGACTGAATCCGAAACCGATTCGGCGACAGTCGATTCAGGGTCGGTGGCCGACGCCGATCGCGGTGTCGACGCCGAGGACGACACACGTGCGGTGCCCTTCGACGAACGTCACGAGGACCGCAACCCCTCCTAGCTGGTCAGCACCAATGCCGCACCCTCGGTGACGGCGATGGTGTGCTCGCTGTGGGCGGTCCGCGAACCGTCGGCCGATCGGATGGTCCAGCCGTCGGGATCGTAGACGATTCTGTCGGTACCCCGGGCGAACCACGGTTCGAGCGCCAGGGTGAGCCCGGGCCGCAATCTCAGCCCCCGCCCCGCTTGCCCACGGTTGGCCACATGGGGGTCCTCGTGCATGGTGCGACCGATGCCGTGCCCACCGAACTCGGTGTTGACCGGATAGCCGTATTCGCTTGCCACAGCGCCGATCGCGGCGGAGATGTCACCGAGATGCCCGCCCGGACGGGCGGCGGCGATCCCCGCGTCCAAGGCACGTTCGGTGGCCTCGACGAGTCGCTGATCCTCCGGCCGCGGCGTGCCGACGATGACGGTGCGGGCCGAATCGGCCACCCAACCGTCGATGGACACCGCGATGTCCATACTCAGCACGTCTCCGTCGCGCAGGGTGTAGTCGTGCGGAAGTCCGTGCAGCACCGCATCGTTGACCGACAGGCAGATGACGTTGCGGAACGGCCCGCGCCCGAAGGACGGCGAATAGTCCCAGTAGCACGACACCGCGCCCCGCTGCGAGATCAGTTGGCGGGCACGGCCTTCCAGATGGAGCAGGTTGACCCCGACCTGCGCTCGGGCCCGCAGGTCGTCGAGCAGGCCGGCGATGAAGGCACCGGTGGTGCGCATCGCCGCGATCTCCCGCGGGGTCTTCAATTCCAGCATGTGCGTCGTCCGCCCTTTCATCGCTACCGGTATATAAATACCAGACCGGCCGGGCGGTGACGTATCCTCGACGCCATGGTGCGATCCCCATTGACCCGGCAGCAACTGGCCGCGGGTAAGCGTCTCGGCGCCCGGCTGCGGCAGGCGCGCGGGGAGCGCACCCTCGCCGAGGTGGCCGACGCCGCGTCGATCTCGCCGGAGACCCTGCGCAAGATCGAGACGGGCCGGCTGGTCACCCCCGCGTTCACGACCGTGGCCGCGCTGGCCGCGGTGCTGGACATCCCGCTGGCCGACCTCGCCCACATCTGTCTGACCGACCTGCACCTGCACCAGGCGGCCGGTTAGCACGTCGGGGTGGCCAGCAGCTCGGCGACCTCCTCGTCGCTGACCTGGTGGAAATCGGCGAACACCTGTCCGACCGCCTCGAAGGCGGTGGGCGTGAGCGCACACACCACGGCATCGGCCTCCCCGCCGAGCTCGCGGCACGCCGATTTCGGGCCGACCGGAACCCCGACCACCACCGCGGCCGGGTGCCGCGCCCGCACCGCCCGCACCGCCACCAGCATGCTGGCACCGGTCGCGATGCCGTCGTCGACGAGGACGACGGTGCGCGCCTCGATCGGTGGCGGCGGCCGCTCACCGCGGTAGGCGGCCTCCCGACGTCGCAACTCGACGGTTTCCCGTTCGATCACCCGCCGCACCTGCACCTGGCTGATCTGCAGGTTCGTGATCAACCGCTCGTTGAGCACCACGCCACCGCCGGAGGCGATCGCCCCCATGGCCAACTCGGGCCACTGCGGCGCACCCAGCTTGCGCACCAGGAACGCGTCCAGCGGCGCGCCCAACTCCCGGGCGACCTCCCAGGCCACCGGGACGCCGCCGCGGGCCAGGCCGAGAACCAGCGTGCCGGGGCCGCGGTGGGGCGCCAACTGCTGCGCGAGGACCCGTCCGGCCTCGTGACGATTTTCGAACGTGCGCCGGACGGCCCGGCCCAGGGACATGCTGTGCGGGTACCCGCGAATCCAGTGGTGCACGCGCTGACAGGAGACTCATGGGCATCGAATACGAGAGCATCGTCGACCACCCGCTCGACGAGGTGTTCGCCTGGCACACCCGCCCCGGGGCGATGCGGCGGCTGGTCCCGCCGTGGCAGCCGATGACCGTGGTGGCCGAGACCGCGTCGCTGGCCGACGGCCGTGCGGTGTTGGGCCTGCCGGGCGGCCTGCGCTGGATCGCCCAGCACGACCCGAGCGCCTACGATCCGCCGCGCCGGTTCGTGGACGCACTGTCGGCCGACGGCCTGCGCTCCTGGCCGCCACGCCTCATCGGCTACTGGCGCCACACCCACGATTTCGACGACGCCGGGTCGGGCCGTACCCGCGTGCACGACCGGGTGGACACCACCGTGCCCGGGGCGGCGCTGCGCCCGACGTTCGTCTACCGGCACCGACAGCTCGCCGACGACCTCGCCGCGCACCGCGATGCTGCGCAGGCCGGCTGCGGACCGCTGGTGGTGGCGGTGACCGGCGCCTCCGGCCTGGTCGGGTCGGCGTTGACCGCCCTGCTGACCAGCGGTGGGCACCGGGTGATCCGGTTGGTGCGCGGCCACCCGCAGGGCCCCGATCAGCGCCGGTGGAATCCCGACGACCCCGACCCGGAGCTGCTGGCCGGCACCGACGCGGTCGTGCACCTGGCCGGCGCGTCGATCGCCGGCCGCTTCACCGACGCGCACCGAAAAGCCATCCGGGACAGCCGGATCGGACCGACCCGCCGGCTCGCCGAACTGGCCGCCGCCGGGGGCCCCCGCATCTTCGTCAGCGCGTCGGCGATCGGCTACTACGGCTATGACCGCGCCGACGAGATCCTCACCGAGGACAGCGCACGCGGCGACGGCTTCCTGGCCGACGTGGTCGCCGACTGGGAGGCGGCGACCACTGCGGCCGCCGACGGTGGGCTGCGCGTGGTGACGGTGCGCACCGGGATCGTGCAGTCCTCGGCGGGCGGGACGCTGCGGCTGTTCCGGCCGCTGTTCGCCGCAGGGCTGGGCGGCCGGCTGGGTAGCGGCCGCCAGTGGTTGTCGTGGATCGGACTCGACGACCTGCTCGACGTGTACTACCGCGCGCTGTGGGACGAGCGGATGAGCGGCCCGGTCAACGCCGTCGCCCCCGACCCGGTCCGCAACGCGCAATACACGGCGGCGTTGGCGCGGGTGCTGCACCGTCCGGCGCGGCTACCGGTCCCGTCGCTGGGCCCCCGGGTGTTGCTCGGGGCGCAGGGCGCCCGCGAACTCGCCGAGGCCGACCAGCGGGTACTACCGGCCCGGCTGAGCGCCCTGGGACACCGGTTCCGTCATCGCGAGGTGCAGGCGGCGTTGGCCCATCAGCTCGGGCACGCCGCAGCCGACACGTAGTTCAGGAAGCCACCGACCAGCGCGTGGATCCGGCGCCGGGCGTCGTCCTCCAACTGTGCTGTGCGGGAAAGCAATTCGTCGTGGCGCAGACCGAATCCGAGTACCTCACCGTCGCGGTCGTCGCCCAGCCAACCGGTCAGCAGGCGGTGGTCGAGTTCGGGATGGAACTGCAGACCCAGCGTCCGCCCGAGCACGAAGGCCTGAGTGGCATGCGGTGTGCGGGCGATCTCGACGGCACCGGGAGGCACCGTGAAACGGTCGAAATGCCATTGGAACCAGGGGCCCGGCGGCACCAGGTCGGGCCGGTCGGTGGTGATGTCGTACCAGCCGATCTCGGGATCGGCCGACCGGCTGACGGTCCCGCCGAACGCCTGCGCCAGCAGCTGCCCCCCGAAGCACACCCCGAGCAACGCCACGCCGGCGTCGGCGGCATCGCGCATCATCTGCATCTCCGCGCTCACCCAGGTGGCCAGCAGGGCATCGTCGTAGACCGGCCAGCGCGCCCCGAGCGGCACGATCACGTCGTAATCGGCCGGGTCGGGGAAGGTGACGTCGTGGGCGGGGGCGTCGACGCGTTCGGCGGGGACCACCGTGAATGTCGCGACGTCGAAGCCGAAATCGGCGAACGCCTCGCCGAGCAGCGCTTCGGTCGCGAGGTGTTCGTTGTGCAGGAAGAGAACCGTGGGTGCCACCCGCGCCATTATGGCGCCGGCGGCCGCGCCGTGCCGATCGAGGTGGCGCAACGAGGTACTACGATGCCCTGAACCCAGGGGGTGGTATGGCCGACCGGTCCGAATGGTTCCTCACCGCAGAGGAGCGCGGCAATCCCGCGGCTCGGCTGCCCGCGTACTGCGAGGGCAATTTGGTCGAACCGCTGATCCACGGCGCCACCTACTTCGACGCCCTGGCCACCGAGGTCGAATCGCTCGGACCCGGCGATCAGGTGTTCTTCACCGACTGGCGCGGTGACCCCGACCAGCTGATGCGCGACCGCGGGCCGACCATCGACGAGCTGTTCTCCGCCGCAGCTGCCCGCGGCGTCGTGGTCAAGGGCCTGGTCTGGCGCTCGCACACCGACAAGTTCTCCTACAGCCAGAAGGAGAACGAGCACCTCGGCGCGGCCATCGAACGTGCCGGCGGAGAGGTGCTGCTCGACCAACGGGTCCGCATCGGTGGCTCCCACCACCAGAAACTGGTCGTCATCCGCCGTCCCGGTCAGCCGGAGCGTGACGTCGCCTTCGCCGGCGGCATCGACCTGTGCCATTCCCGGCGCGACGACGCGTCGCACCAGGGTGACCGGCAGGCGGTGCAGATGTCGCAGCGCTACGGCGATCACCCGCCGTGGCACGACGTGCAGCTGCGGATTCAAGGACCGGCCGTCGGTGCGCTGGACGTCACCTTCCGCGAGCGCTGGAACGACCCGGCGTCGCTGGACATGCTCAACCCGTTCGCCTGGCTGCGCGACAAGTTTCGCGGCGCTGACCTCGATCCCGACCCGCTGCCCGAGCAGCCACCCGACCCGCCGCCGTGCGGACCGCACGCGGTGCAGGTGCTGCGCACCTATCCGGACGCGCATTTCGCCTACGATTTCGCCCCGCACGGCGAGCGCAGCGTGGCCCGCGGCTACACCAAGGCGGTGCGGCGGGCCCGCCGCCTGATCTATCTGGAGGACCAGTATCTGTGGTCCGAAGAGGTGGCCGCGCTGTTCGCCACGGCGTTGATCGACAATCCCGATCTGCACCTGATCGCGGTGATCCCGCGGTATCCCGACGTCGACGGCCGCTGGGCGCTTCCCCCGAATCAGATCGGGCGGCGCCTGGCCATCGAGGCGTGCCGGTCGGCCGCCCCGGACCGGGTGCATCTCTTCGACCCGGAGAACCACCAGGGCACACCGGTGTACGTGCACGCGAAAGTGTGTGTGGTCGATGACGAATGGGCCTGTGTCGGCAGTGACAACTTCAACCGCCGGTCGTGGACACACGACAGCGAGCTGTCGTGTGCGGTGCTCGATGACACCGGGGTGTTCGCCCGGGATCTGCGCCTGCGATTGCTGCGTGAGCATCTGGACCGGGCCCCGGACGGCAGTTCGGACGGCGAGTTGAGCGATCCGGCCGGTGCGGTGCGTGAGATCAGCGAAGCCGCAGCGGCACTGGACGCCTGGTACGACGGCGGCCGCCGCGGCCCGCGACCACCGGGTCGGCTGCGAGCGCACCGCACCGAGGAACTCGGCCGGGTGACCCGGCTGTGGGCCGAGCCGGCCTATCGGCTGTTCTACGATCCCGACGGCCGCTCCTACCGCGACCGGCTGCGCGGGCGGTGGTGATACGGGGGTCGGGGTCGTCCGCTCGCACGGCCGTCAAGGGGGAGGACGTGAGCCGGAGCCTCAGCGTCCGACGCCGACTCCCGCACCCGGGTCGGTGCCGGTCGTCACATTCGCCGCCGTCGCCGGCCGGGTCCCCGCCTCGACGCCGGTGCGCCGGGTCGCCACCTCGGCACCCCGCCGCACGGGTTCCTTCCCGGCGGGCACGTCCCTGACGGCCCGGTCCACCGCCGGTCGCTCGATATCGACGAATCCGGTTGTCGGACCCGATGATTGCGGTGCGGTGGTGTCTGATCGGTCGACGGGTTGCACCGTCCGGCGCCGTCCTCCCACGACGGTGTCGAAGCCGGTGTGCGCGACGTCGACGGTGGTGACCGCCACGGGTGAACCCCCGTCGAACACGGTGCGCGCCGGAGCCGGCGCGACGGTCTGCACGGCGGCGACGGCGGTCTCGGCGAGCGGGCTGCCGGAGGCGCCGGCCAGTGTGTTCGCCAGTTCGCCGAGCCGGGTGACCGCGTTGTTGAACTGAAAGGTCACCTCACCGACCGCGATGCGCACCAGTTCGAACGCGGCATCACCGAGCGCCTGCACGATCGCCAGACCATGGCCGGCCAGCAGCAGGCCGGCGGCGGGGAGGTCGCCGTCGGCGAGGTGGCGCAGTGACCCGCTCACCGCGCTCGCCACCAGATCGCCGACTTCGGTTGCGGTGGAGGTGATCACCGCATTGCCGAGGGTGAGATTCTCCTCGAGCTTGGCGAACGCGTCGACCGAGAACGTCTTGAGGATGCTCAGCGCGGCGGTGCCCGTCGGATCGTTCGTGGCGTCGATCAGGGCGGTGAAGCTGCCGTCGAGTGTGCGCACGATGGTGCCGACCACCCCGATCAGCGCCCGGCCGGGAACACCGGCCAGCGCGCCGATCTGCGCCGAGGTCACCGCCAGGCGGACCTCCGACACCGACACCTCGGGGACGCTCACCCCGGGTGCGGGCGGCGGGAGTACCAGCGGGGTGAATGCCACGGCGGTGGCCGCGGTCAGCGAGATACCCGCGGTGAGAAACGAACGAGGGGACAGTTCCATATCGGGTCCTTTCGAGGTACGCGGACGGATCAGGCCGCGAGTTGGTTGACCACACCGGCGAACACCGCGGGCAGGACCCGCGCGGCCGGCACGATGTGTGAGCGCAGCAGCGGCACAGAGCCGGCCCGCACCAGCCCCGCGGTCAGCAGCCGGTGGCGGCGGGTGAAGGCCCGCCATTGGGCGTCGTAGGCGTCGGGGCGCTGTGCGACAACGCATTGCACGAGTAGTTCGGCGGCGCCGAACGCCATCCCGAGCCCCTCCCCGGTGAGCGCGTCGATGTAGCCGGCGGCATCGCCCACCAGCAGCACCCGTCCGGCGGCGCGGCTGCGGGCGTTCTGCCGCAGCGGTCCGGCGGCGCGATCGGCGCCGCGGGGGCGGTCGTGCACCCGCTCGAGCAGGGCGGGGAATGCGGCCAGGTGAGCGTCGAAGCCGCCGCGGCCGGAACTGAGGATGGCGACGCCCACGCAGTCGGCGGCCACCGGCGTCACATAGGCCTCACCGCCGGGTGCCCAGTGCACCTCGACCCGATCGGTCCACGGGGCCATCTGAACGTGGCGGCGGATACCCCACCGGCGCGCAGCGCGGCACGGCACCGACAGGCCCAGTGACCGCCGGATCGGTGAGTGCAACCCGTCGGCGGCTGCCAGATAGCGCGCCCGCAGATCACCGGCCCGTACCGATGTGGCGTCCTGGGACACCGCGCCGATGTCACCGCGCACGATCCGCACCCCGGCCGCGGTGGCCGCCTCCCGCAGCGCGGCGTGCAGAACCGTCCGGCGCACCCCGAGCCCCGCGCCGGAGCGGAACGTCGCGTCGACCCGCCGCGCGCCGTCCAGATAGGCGATTCCGTGCAGCGCCACCCCGGGGGGAGCCACCCCCAAACGGCGCAGATGCGCGATGGTGTGGGGCATCATCCCCTCGCCGCACGCTTTGTCCAGCGTCCCGGCGCGGCGTTCGACGACCAGGACGTCCAGTCCGGCCCTGGCCGCGTGGATCGCCGTCGCCAATCCGGCCGGGCCGCCACCGGCGACCAGCAGGTCGATCATCGCAGCACCGCCAGCGCGTCGTTCTCCACCCGTATCCGGACGAGCAGCAGTGCCGCGTTGAGCGCGGTGAACACCAGTGCGGTGAGCCATGCGCCGTGCATCAGTGGCAGCGCGACGCCTTCGACCGCGACGGCGACATAGTTGGGGTGCGGGATGAGGCGGTACGGGCCTGCGTCGACCCGCGCGGCGCCGGGCACGACGATGACCCGGGTGTTCCACTGACGCCCGAGCGTGGTGATGCACCACCAGCGCAGCGCCTGGGCGGCCACCACCAGCGCCAGCATCGGCCACCCCAGCGCGGGGACGAACGGCCGGTGTAGCAACCCGACCTCGAGCAGGCATCCGGCCAGCAGTCCGGCGTGCAGCACCACCATCGTCGGATAGTGCGCCCGGCCGTACTCGGTGCCACCGCGATCCCGGCTCCACCGTCGGTTGCGTTCGGCGACAACGAGTTCCACGACGCGTTCGACGCCGATCGCGCCGACCAGGAGCGAATACCAGACCATGGGTCAGCGCCACCGCAGCAGGACGAGTTCGGAGCAGAAGCCGGGGCCCATGGCCATCATGAGTCCGGGTGTGTCGGCGGGCGGGTGTTTGGCGATGGTGTCGCGCAGGACATGCAGCACCGAAGCCGAGGACAGGTTGCCGACCTCGGCCAGCGAGCGCCAGGTCAGTTCCAGAGCATCATCGGGCAGACCGAGGGTCGCGGTGATGGCCTCGATGACCTTGGGTCCGCCGGGGTGGCTGACCCAGGTGCCGATGTCGCCGACCGTCATGTCGTGGGTGCGCAGGAATCCGGTGACGTCCTGACCGAGGTGGCGCCGCACCACCGCGGGGACGTCGGGGGAGAGCACCAGACGCAGCCCGCTGGTGTCGACATCCCAGCCCATGGTGCGCAGCGAGTCGGGGTAGAGGTGGCTACGGGAGTCGACGATCTCGGGGCCCTCGGCGTGCTCGGCGCGCCGGTCACCCAATGCGACGACGGCCGCCGCGCCGTCACCGAACAGGCCGCTGCCCACCACCGTGGCCATCGTGGGGTCGGTCTTGGCCACCAGGGAGCACAGTTCGACGGCGACCAGGACGGCGACATGGTCGGGGTGCCCGGCGAGGTGGTCGTGCAGGCGGGCGATGCCGGCGGCGCCGGCCACGCAGCCCAGCCCGAACATCGGCACCCGGCGCACGTCGGGGCGAAGACCGACGCGTGCGGCAATGCGGGCATCCAGCGAGGGCACCGCGATGCCGGTGACGGTGGTGGTGTAGATGACGTCGACCTGCTCGGCGCTGATGCCGGCGTCGTCGAGGGCGCCGGTCAGCGCGGCGACGCCCAGATCGACGGCGTGCTCGAGGAACAGGTCGTTGGCGGCGCCGAAATCGGTGACGGCGGCGTACTGCTCCAGCGGCAGGATCATGTGGCGTGAGTCGACCCGCGCGCTGCGGTGCAGCGTCCGGATCGCCTCGGCGTAGGGACCGTAACCCGGTAGCGCGATCAGCGCTTCGGTCACCTCGGACTGGGTGTAGCGGTACTGCGGGACCTCGCCACGCACCGCGCTGATCACACTCATGACATGCTCTCCTTTTCGAGGGGTTGTTGTTCGATGGCAGGTGGGCTTTCGCGTAGACCGAACCGGTCGTGCAGCCGCGTCGACCATGCGGGTGCCCACCAGTTCCAGCGGCCGAGCAGGTGCATGAAGGCCGGCATCAGCGCCATCCGGACCACCGTGGCGTCGACGATGACGGCGAGGGTCAGGCCCAGGCCGAACATGCGCATGAAGGACACCTCGGCGGCGATGAGCGCCGCGAAGGAGATCGACATGATCACCGCCGCGGCGGTGACGACACGACCGGTGCGGGCGATGCCGAGCGCGACGCTGGTGTCGTTGTCGGCCCCGGCCAACCGGAATTCGCGGATCCGCGAGACCAGGAACACCTCGTAGTCCATCGACAGGCCGAAGGCGATGCAGAACAACAGCACCGGGATGTTGGCCACCAGCGTTCCGGTCGGTGTCGTCCCGAGTCCGCCCAGGTGGCCGTCCTGGAAGATCCAGACCATGGCACCGAACGCCGCTGACAGTGAAAGAAGATTCAGCACAAGGGCTTTCACTGGGATCACCACACTGCCGGTCAGCAGGAACAGCAGCACGACCATGACCGCGCCGATCAGTCCGAGCACCAGCGGCAACCGGGAGGTGATGGCGTCGACACTGTCGCGGTTGGTCTGGGCGGTCCCGGTGAACAGCGCCTCGCGTCCGCCGGGGACGGCCACCGCGTGCAGGGCGTCGAGTTGCGCTTGCGAGCGGTCGGAGAACAGCGGGGCAGTGCTCGACACCGTCAGGAACGCCCCGTCGTGTCGCCGGGTGGCCGGCGAGACCGCCGACACCTCGGCGACGCGGGCCAGTTCGTCGCGGTAGGCCGCGAGATCCGCACCGCTCAGACCCGCGACGTCGGGGAGCACGACGGTGACCGTGGTCGCTGCGTCATGGGCGAACTCGTCGCGTAGTTGATCGCCCACCTGGTGTGCCGAGGTGCCGGCGGGCAGCACCCGGTCGTCCGGGAATCCCCACCGGACCCCGGCGAACGGGGCGCCGAGCAGCAGTAGGAGCGCGACGACGGCCAGTGCGCTCGGCACGGCGCGCCGGATGATCGTCCCCGTCCAGCGGTAGAGGAACTGCCGGTGCACCGGCCGGGTGCCGGTCGTGGTGCGGGGGGCCAGCCGGTGGCCGAGCAGCACGATGGCCGCCGGCGTGATCAGCAACGCGGCCAGGGCGGCAAAGGCGACCGTCGCCACGCCCGCATAGGCGAACGATTTGAGGAAGTGCATCGGGAAGACCACCATCGCGGCCATCGACAGCGCCACGATGGTGGCCGAGAACAGCACGGTGCGGCCGGCGGTGACCATCGTGGTGACCACGGCGTCCGCGGGGCCGGCGCCATCGCCGATCTCGTCGCGATATCTGCTCACCAGCAGCAGTGTGTAATCGATTGCCAGCGCGAGACCCAGTGCGGCACTGAGGTTCAGGGCGAAGATCGACACGTCGGTGAACAGGGTCACCGCGCGCAGCACCGCGAGCGCACCCAGGATCGCGATCGCACCGACCGCCACCGGCACCGCCGCGACGAGCAGTCCGCCGAACACCCACACCAGGACCAGGAAGCTCAGTGGAATGGCCAGCGACTCCATCAGCAGCAGATCTCGTTGCGATTGCTCGGTGATCTGGACGTCGACCATCGCGGGTCCGCCGGCGCGCACGGTGATGCCGTCGCGGTCGCGGGCCACCCGATCGGCCAGCGTTGCGGCGGCATGCTGCGCCTGGGTCTGGTCTCCGGCGATCCCGGCCACGATCAGCCCGGTGCGGCCGTCCTCGCTGACCAGTCCTGCGGCGGCGGGTGCGGTCCACGCGGAGTCGACGGTCACCACATCGGGGGACCGGTCGAGTTCACCGATGATCTCCTCGGCGACGCGGCGGGCGTTGTCGCTGCGGTGGCCGGCCGGGCTGGACACCGAGATCAGCAGTTGTGTCGAACCCTGGCCGAAGCCCTCGGTGAGCAGCGCGGTGGCCCGGGCCGACTCGGCCGAAGGGTCGTCGAATCCACACGCGCACAGGGACTTCGCGACCGGGACGCCGAACAGCGCGGCGGCCGCGGCGATCACCGCGGCCATGATGATCACCCGTCGGGGCGCGGTGAGCGCGAGATCGGCGACCCGATGCAGAACTGAACGGTTCCGGACTGGCTTCGTCATCGGGATCCCCTTCGCGACCAGATGTCAACGACTGATGACTTAGCACGTTATGCCGAGGGCATGGCGATGTCAACAGTTGGTGACTTTTAGGTCGGGCGGGGTTGCCGGCGGGGTCGTGGTGCGGCTATTGCTCGTACGGGCCCAGCAGCAGCTGGTGGATCACCGGGCGGCTCCAGAAGATCAGCTCGTCGTGGCCGAGATCGGCCACCGCCGGATTGGCCAGCACATAGCGCGTGGTGGCCAAGCCGATGACGAAAGCACCCATCAGCCCGGCCCGTTGCGCGGGATGGTCCGGGGTGACGGCGGCCAGTGCGGGCGCCACCTGCGTGGCGAAGACTCGCCGCAGCGTGTCCGCGGCGGTCTCGCTGGTCATCGCCGCCCGCAGCAGCGCCACGAACGTGGTGTCCTGTTCCCACACCGCGAAGAACCGCGACAGCAGTGCGTCGGCGACGTCGGCGGGGTCCAGCGCGCCGAGGTCGGGCAGGTCGATGGTGAACTCGGCGGCCTCGGCGAACAGCTCCTGCTTGCTGCCGAAGTACCGGATGATCAGTGCCGGGTCCACGCCGACGTCCGCGGCGACCGCGCGCATCGTGGTGCCCTGGTATCCGTCGGAGCCGAACCGGCGTCTGGCCGCGGCGAGGATGTCGGCGCGCGTCTGCGGCGCATTGCGCGATCGGGCGGTTCCCACCTGGGCAAGGATAGGTGCTTTCCGGTTTTCCTCCTTATCACCGGGGTGGGGGTCTGGCATGCTGGGCAGCATGACCGACCCTTCGCAGTTCGGTAGCAGCAATCCCGAAGGCACCCCGCCCCCTCCCGCAGCATCGGTGCCACCCGGCCAGGGCTATCCGCCGCCGTATCCGCAGCAAAGTGGCTATCAGCAAAGTGGTTATCCGCAGGGTGGTTATCCGCCGGGGGCCTATCCGCCGCCGTACTACGACCCCTCGGCGCCCTACGGCCGCCACCCGATCACCGGCGAACCCCTCTCGGAGAAGTCCAAACTGATCGCCGGTCTGCTGCAGCTGCTGGGTCTGCTGGGTCTGGTCGGCATCGGCCGCATCTACCTCGGACAGACCGGTCTGGGTATCGCCCAGTTGGTCGTGGGGCTGGTCACCTGCGGCCTGGGCGCCGTGATCTGGGGCATCGTCGACGCGATCCTCATCTTCACCGACAAGGTCCGCGACTCCCAGGGGCTCCCGCTGCGCGATGGCTCCTGAGCCTGCGCGACGCACCACGACGTCGCGCGTCATGGCGGTGGGCCCCGGCGTCCTGTTCGCCGGGGCGCTGGGCTACGTCGCCCTCGCCGACCCGCACCGGCCCGGTTTCATCGCGCCGCCCTGCCCATTCCTTCATCTGACGGGCTGGTTCTGCCCGGGCTGCGGCGGACTACGGATGACCCACGACCTGCTGCACGGCGATCTCGCGGCCGCCGCCACCGACAACGTCTTCCTGCTCGTCGGCCTCCCGCTGCTGGCGCTGTGGGCTCTGCTCCGGCGCCGGCGAGGCGAGACGGTGCTGCCGGCGCCGGCCGTCGTGGTGGTCGTCGCTGCGGTCGTCGCCTGGACTGTCGTGCGTAATCTGCCGGGATTTCCGCTGGTGCCGACACTTCTCACCGGGTAGTTCCGCCAGCTGCGCTGATACACTCGGTTCCTCGGGCCGCCGCAGTCCCACCACCCCAGGATCACGACTGCGGAGGCGTTCGCCATGCTCTTCTCGGCTTTGCCCGGCGCCCAGGGTCTGTACGACCCCGAACACGAGAAAGACTCGTGTGGCGTCGCCATGATCACCGACATCCGGGGTCGCCGGTCGCATTCGATCGTCGCCGATGCGCTGGTCGCACTCGAGCACCTCGACCACCGTGGCGCCGCCGGGGCGGAGACCAACAGCGGTGACGGCGCCGGTATCTTGCTGCAGCTGCCCGTCGAACTGTTCGCCGCCGTCGTCGATTTCGAGCTGCCGGCGCCCACCGCCGACGGCTGTAACACCTATGCGGCCGGAAACTGCTTCCTGCCAACAGATCCGGCCGACCGGGCCGAAGCGATCCGGCAGGTAGAGGCCATCGCCGCCGACGAAGGGCTCGAGGTGCTCGGCTGGCGGCGGCTGCCCGTCGATCCGACGGGCGCCGACGTGGGTGCCACCGCGCTGGGCTGTATGCCGTTCATGGCCCAATTGTTCGTGTCGGCACCGCAGCCGGCAGGTGCGCGGCCCGGTGGCATCGACCTCGATCGGCGGGTCTATCCGTTGCGCAAGCGCGCCGAGCGGGTCGCCGGGGTCTACTTCCCGTCGCTGTCGAGCCGCACCATCGCCTACAAGGGCATGCTGACCACGGTCCAGATCCCGCTGTTCTTCCCCGATCTGCGCGACGAACGCTGCACCAGCGCGATCGCGATCGTGCACAGCCGCTTCTCCACCAACACGTTTCCGTCCTGGCCGCTGGCCCACCCGTTCCGGTTCGTGGCCCACAACGGCGAGATCAACACAGTGCGCGGTAACCGCAACCGGATGCACGCCCGGGAGGCCATGCTCGCCACCGCGAACATTCCCGGCGACGTCACCCGGCTCTCGCCGATCTGCACCCCGGACGCGTCGGATTCCGCATCGTTCGACGAGGTCCTCGAACTGCTGCACCTCGGCGGCCGCAGCCTCCCCCATGCGGTGCTGATGATGATCCCCGAGGCGTGGGAGAACAACGCCGCCATGCCGGCCGTCGAGCGGGCATTCTGGCAGTTCCACGCATCACTGATGGAGCCGTGGGACGGCCCCGCATGCGTCACCTTCACCGACGGGACCCTGGTCGGAGCGGTGTTGGACCGCAACGGGTTACGGCCCGGCCGGTGGTGGCGCACCATCGACGACCGGATCATCCTGGCCAGTGAGAGCGGGGTGCTCGACGTCGAGCCGGCCCACATCGTGGCCAAGGGCCGGCTGCAGCCGGGCAAGATGCTGCTGATCGACACCGCCGCCGGGCGCATCGTGTCCGACGACGAGATCAAGAGCGAACTGTCGACGGCCGAAGCCTACGGCGAATGGCTGCACGCCGGCCTCCTCGAGCTGTCGACGCTGCCCGAGCGGGCGCGGGTACAGCCCAATCACGACTCGGTCGTGCGCCGCCAGATCGCGTTCGGCTACACCGAGGAGGAATTGCGCATCCTGCTCACCCCGATGGCGGCCTCCGGTGCCGAACCACTGGGGTCGATGGGCACCGACACCCCGCCAGCCGTCCTCTCGCAGCGCTCACGCTCGCTCTACGACTATTTCGTCGAATTGTTCGCCCAGGTGACCAATCCACCGCTCGACGCGATCCGCGAAGAGGTCGTCACCAGCATGGCGCGCATCATGGGGCCCGAACAGAACCTGCTGGCGCCCACCGCCGCGTCGTGCCGTCAGATCCTGCTCGAATGGCCCGTGCTCGACAACGACGAGCTGAGCAAGATCGTGCACATCAATGACGACGGTGACCACCCCGGCCTGCGCAGCGCGGTGCTCAAGGCGCTCTACGACGTCGAGCGTGGGGGTGAGGGGCTCGCCGAGGCCCTCGACGAACTGCGCCACCGCGCCTGTGATGCCATCGCCGACGGCGCCCACACCCTGGTGATCTCCGACCGCGACTCCGACCACACCCGCGCACCGATCCCGTCGCTGCTGGCCGTGTCGGCGGTGCACCACCATCTGGTGCGTACCAAACAACGCACCACCGTCGCGCTCGTGGTGGAGACCGGCGACGCCCGTGAAGTCCACCACGTGGCGATGCTGATCGGTTTCGGCGCCGCCGCCGTCAACCCGTATCTGGCGTTCGAATCGATCGAGGATCTGGTCCGCGAGGGTGAGCTCACCGGCATCGAATCACCCGCCGCCGTGCGCAACTACCTCAAGGCCCTCGGCAAGGGGGTGATGAAGGTGATGAGCAAGATGGGGATCTCCACCGTCGCCTCGTACACCGCCGCGCAGGCGTTCGAGGCGGTCGGCATCGACCGCGACGTCGTCGACGAGTATTTCACCGGAACCCCGACCCAGCTGGGCGGCATCGGTCTCGACGTGATCGCCGAGGAGGTCAAGCTCCGGCACCGGCGCGCCTATCCGGAGAACCCCACCGAGCGGGTGCACCGTCGCCTCGAGGTGGGGGGCGAGTACGCGTTCCGGCGGGAAGGCGAGCTGCATCTGTTCACCCCCGAAGTGGTGTTCCTGCTCCAGCATTCGACCCGCACCGGGCGCTACGACGTGTTCCGGCAGTACTCCGAGGAGGTGGATCGGCTGTCCCGCGAGGGCGGCACGCTGCGCGGGCTCTTCGAGTTCCGCAAGGGCCTGCGCCCGGCCGTCGCGCTCGACGAGGTGGAACCCGTCGAGGCCATCGTCACCCGCTTCAACACCGGCGCCATGAGCTACGGGTCGATCAGCGCCGAGGCGCACGAGACCATGGCCGTCGCGATGAACAATCTCGGCGGGCGGTCGAACAGTGGCGAAGGCGGCGAAGATGTGGACCGGCTCTACGATCCGCGCCGCCGCAGCGCCGTCAAGCAGGTCGCCAGCGGGCGGTTCGGCGTCACCAGCGACTATCTGGTCAACGCCACCGACATCCAGATCAAGATGGCTCAGGGTGCGAAACCCGGTGAAGGTGGCCAGCTTCCGGGATACAAGGTGTACCCGAACATCGCCAAGACGCGACACTCCACACCGGGCGTCGGACTGATCTCGCCACCGCCACACCACGACATCTACTCGATCGAGGACCTCGCACAGCTGATCCACGACCTCAAGAACGCCAACGACCGCGCGCGTATCCACGTCAAGCTGGTCTCCAGCGTCGGGGTGGGCACCGTCGCGGCGGGCGTGTCGAAGGCACATGCGGATGTGGTGCTGATCTCCGGCAACGACGGCGGCACCGGGGCGGCCCCGTTGACCAGCCTCAAACACGCGGGCGCGCCGTGGGAGATCGGCTTGGCCGATGCCCAGCAGACCCTGGTGCTCAACGGTTTACGCGATCGCATCACCGTGCAGTGCGACGGCGGGATGCGGACCGCGCGCGATGTCATCGTGGCGGCACTGCTGGGCGCCGAGGAGTTCGGGTTCGCCACCGCGCCGCTGGTGGTGTCGGGCTGCATCATGATGCGGGTCTGCCACCTCGACACCTGCCCGGTGGGGGTCGCCACCCAGAACCCCGAACTGCGGGCCCGATTCAACGGCAAGCCCGAGTTCGTGGAGAACTACTTCCGCTTCGTCGCCGAGGACATCCGCCGCTATCTGGCCGAACTCGGATTCCGCAGCATCGACGAAGCCGTCGGCCACGCCGAACTGCTCGACACCGCCGAAGGCGTCGACCATTGGAAGAGCCACGGGCTGGATCTGACCCCGATCTTCGCCACGCCCGCCGACCACCACGGCGGGCCGACCCAGCGGCGCAAGGTCAAAGAGCAGTACCACGCGCTCGATCGAGCGCTCGACCAGACGATCATCGCGCTGGCCGAGGGTGCGCTCGAAGACGCGCACCCGGTCCGGCTCGAACTACCGATCCGCAACGTCAACCGCACGGTCGCAACGATGCTCGGTGCCGAGGTGACCCGCCGTTACGGCGCCGCGGGCCTGCCGGACGACACCATCCACATCACGCTCACCGGATCCGCCGGCCAGTCCATCGGCGCCTTTCTGCCGCCCGGCATCACGATCACTCTGGTCGGTGACGCCAACGATTATGTCGGTAAGGGCCTTTCGGGCGGTCGGGTCATCGTCCGGCCACCCGAGGACGTGCTGTTCCTGCCGGAGGACAACGTCATCGCCGGCAATACGCTGCTCTACGGCGCCACCTCCGGTGAGGTGTTCCTGCGCGGCCGGGCCGGGGAACGGTTCTGTGCCCGCAACTCCGGCGCACTGGCCGTCGTCGAAGGAGTCGGCGACCACGCCTGCGAGTACATGACCGGCGGCCGTGTGGTGGTGCTGGGTCCGGTGGGACGCAACATGGCCGCGGGCATGTCGGGCGGTATCGCCTACGTGCTGGGCCTGAATCCGGCGAAGGTCAACCCGGCGATGGTCGAACTGCAGCGGCTGGAACCGGAGGATCTGGCCTGGCTGCACGACGTGGTGGCCCGCCACGCCCACCACACCGGCAGCACCGTCGCCACCTCGGTGCTGTCCGACTGGCCGCGCCGCAGCGCCCAGTTCACCAAGGTCATGCCGACCGACTATCAGCGCGTCCTGCAGGCGACCCGGATGGCCGAGGCCGAAGGGCGTGACGTCGACACCGCGATCATGGAGGCCAGCCGTGGCTGATCCCACCGGATTTCTTCGGGTGCCCAAGGTCGAGGCCGCCAAGCGGCCGGTCGACGAACGGGTCGGCGACTGGCGGGAGGTCTACGAACGCCAGGATCCGCAGCAGCGCGCCGGCGAGGTATCCCAGCAGGCCCGCCGCTGCATGGACTGCGGAATACCGTTCTGCCACTCCGGTTCTGCGGGCTGCCCGCTGGGCAACCTGATTCCGGAATGGAACGATCTGGTGCGCCGGGGCCGCTGGGACGCCGCCAGTGAACGCCTGCACGCCACCAACAACTTCCCGGAGTTCACCGGGCGGCTGTGTCCGGCCCCGTGCGAGGCGGCCTGCGTGCTGTCGATCAGCGAGGAGCACACCGGCGGCAGCGTCACAATCAAACGCATCGAGAACACCATCGCCGAACAGGCGTGGGCCCAGGGTTTCGTGGAGCCGCAGCCGGCCTCGATCCGCACCGGTAAACGGGTCGCCGTCGTCGGTTCGGGGCCCGCCGGTCTGGCCGCCGCCCAGCAGCTCACCCGCGCGGGACACGACGTCACCGTCTTCGAACGCGACGACCGCATCGGCGGACTCATGCGCTACGGCATCCCCGAGTACAAGCTCGAGAAGTCGGTGCTCGACCAGCGGCTGGCGCAGATGCGCGCGGAGGGAACCCGTTTCGTCACCGAGACCGAGGTCGGCGTCGACGTGCCGGTAGAGCAGCTGCGCGCCCAGTACGACGCCGTCGTGCTCGCGGTCGGAGCGCTGCGCGCCCGCGACACCGAGGTGCCGGGCCGTGACCTCGAGGGTGTGCACCTGGCGATGGAGCACCTCGTGCCGGCGAACCGGGAGTGCGAGGGCGACGGCCCATCGCCGATCTCGGCGACGGGCAAACACGTCGTGATCATCGGCGGCGGCGACACCGGTGCCGACTGTCTGGGTACCGCGCACCGTCAGGGCGCGACGTCGGTCACCCAGCTCGACTACAACCCCGAACCGCCGCAGATCCGCGACGACACCCGCACCCCGTGGCCCACCTGGCCGCTGGTGCTGAGCACCCGGTTGTCGCCGGCGCATGCCGAGGGCGGCCTCCGCCGCTATCAGGTGGCCGTTCAGCGCTTCCTGGGCGACGAACACGGCCGGGTGCGCGCCGTCGAGATCGCCGAGGTGAAGGTGGAGCGCGACGACCACGGCGCCCGCCGCATCACCCCGGTCGGCGAGGGGATCGAGATTCCCTGCGATATGGCGCTGCTGGCCATCGGATTCGACGGGGTCGAACGCATGCCGCTGCTCGAGGGGCTCGGACTGAGCCTCAGCCGCCGCGGGGCGCTGCCCTGCGGGTCGGACTGGCAGACCGACGCGCCCGGGGTGTTCGTCTGCGGCGACGCCCACCGCGGGGCGTCGCTGATCGTCTGGGCGATCGCCGAGGGCCGCAGCGCCGCGCACGCGGTCGACGCCTACCTGATGGGGGAGTCGGACCTCCCCGCACCGGTCCGGCCGGGGGCGATCCCGCTCGCCGTCGTGTGAGTCGGCCGGCGTGAACCTCAGCCCTCCTCTGAATCGATCAACGACTACGATGAGACGAGTGAATAGACGCGGGAAAATCGTCTGCACCCTCGGCCCGGCGACCGGCACCGAAGACGCAGTGAGAGCGCTGGTCGAGGCCGGTATGGACGTGGCCAGGCTCAACTTCAGCCACGGCGAGCACACCGACCACGAGGCCAACTACAAGCGGGTGCGTGCCGCCTCGGACCGCACCGGACACGCCGTCGGCATCCTGGCCGACCTACAGGGGCCCAAGATCCGGCTCGGCCGGTTCGCCGACGGACCGACGGTGTGGGAGACCGGCGAAACCGTGCGGATCACCGTCGAGGACTGCGAGGGCAGCCACGACCGGGTCTCGACCACCTACAAGCGCCTCGCCGAGGATGCCCAGGCCGGTGACCGGGTCCTGGTCGACGACGGCAATGTCGCACTGGTCGTCGAGTCCATCGAGGGCAACGACGTCATCTGCAAGGTCACCGAGGGTGGCCGCGTCAGCAACAACAAGGGCATGTCGTTGCCCGGGATGAACGTCTCGGCCCCGGCCCTGTCGGAGAAGGACATCGACGACCTGGAGTTCGCCCTGCGGCTCGGCGTCGACCTGATCGCGCTGTCGTTCGTGCGCTCACCGGCCGACATCGAACTCGTCCACGAGGTGATGGACCGCGTCGGGCGCCGGGTGCCGGTCATCGCGAAGCTGGAGAAGCCCGAGGCCGTCGACAATCTCGAGGCCATCGTGCTGGCCTTCGACGCGATCATGGTCGCCCGCGGTGACCTCGGTGTCGAGTTGGCCCTCGAGGAGGTGCCGCTGGTCCAGAAACGGGCCATCCAGATGGCCCGGGAGAACGCCAAACCCGTCATCGTCGCCACCCAGATGCTCGAGTCGATGATCGAGAACTCACGGCCCACCCGCGCGGAGGCCTCCGACGTCGCCAACGCCGTCCTCGACGGCGCCGATGCGGTGATGCTGTCGGGGGAGACCTCGGTGGGGAAGTTCCCCCTCGAGGCCGTGAAGACCATGGCGCGCATCATCGTCGCGGTCGAGGAGAACTCCGTCGTCGTCCCGCCGCTGACCCATGTGCCCCGCACCAAACGCGGCGTCATCTCCTATGCCGCCCGCGACATCGGTGAGCGGCTGGACGCCAAGGCGCTGGTCGCCTACACCCAGTCGGGGGATACCGTGCGCCGGCTGGCGCGGCTGCACACGACGCTGCCGCTGCTGGCGTTCACCTCACTGCCGGAGGTCCGCAGTCAGCTGGCGCTGAGCTGGGGTACCGAGACGTTCATCGTCCCGCACATCCAGACCACCGACGGCATGATCCGCCAGGTCGACAAATCGCTGCTGGAGTTGGGCCGCTACAAGCGGGGCGACCTCGTGGTGGTCATCGCGGGTATCCCGCCGGGCACAGTAGGCTCCACGAATCTGATCCACGTCCACCGCATCGGCGAGGACGACGTCTGACCCAGGGAGGTCATCGGGTGTCGGCAGCGGACTTCGACGAGCTGCTGGCCGTGCTCGATCTCCGGCGCGTCGACGACACCACGTTCGTCGGCGGTCATCCCAGCCGTAACCCGGTCCGTACCTTCGGGGGCCAGATGATGGCCCAGGCGTTCGTGGCGGCCGGTCGCACGCTGGCCCACCGCATCGCGCCCAGCGCACTGTCGGTGCACTTCATCGCCGGTGGAGATCCGGACCGCGACCTGCAGTTCCGGGTGACGCGGCTGCGGGACGAACGCCGGTTCGCCAACCGGCGGGTGGACGTCTGTCAGGACGACGAGGTGCTGACCACCGCGCTGGTGTCCTACATGAACGGCGGCCGCGGACTCGAACACAGCGTCGCGCCCCCCGAGGTCGCCGCACCGGAAGAGCTGCCCGGCATCGACGAGCTGCTACGCGGTTACGAGCAGACCGTGCCGCATTTCGTCAGTGCGCTGCGGCCCATCGAATGGCGATACACCAACGATCCGGCGTGGGTGATGCGCGACCGAGGCGGACGCCTGGAGCACAACCGGGTCTGGCTCAAGACGGTGGGCGCGATGCCCGAGGACCCGGTGCTGCACGCCGCGGCGCTGGTGTATTCCTCGGACACCACCGTGCTCGACTCGATCATCACCACACACGGCCTGTCGTGGGGGTTCGACCGGATCTTCGCGGTGACGATGAACCACTCGGTGTGGTTCCACCGTCCGGTGCGGTTCGACGAGTGGGTGCTCTACTCCACCGAGTCGCCGGTGGCCGCGGAATCCCGGGGTCTGGGCCGGGGCCACTTCTTCGATCGGTCCGGCGCACTGCTGGCCACGGTTGTTCAGGAAGGCATCGTCAAGTACTTCCCGGGCGGCTGACGCACCACGCGGTGGTGCAGGAACACCACACCCGAGTCGAAGGTCCGGGTCTCGAGCAGCTCGAGGTCCACGCGCTGTTCCTGCCGCGCGAAATACGGTAGGCCGCCGCCGAGCAGGACCGGACAAACCCTGACCCGGTATTCGTCGATGAGATCCGCGGCGGCCGCCTCGGCGGCCAGCGTCGCACCCCCGATGCCGATGTTCCCGGTCCCGGGCTCGGCGCGCCATCGGGCGATCTCCTCGGCCAGTGTGCCGGTGGCCAGGCGGGCGTTGCCGTGCACCGTCGTCAGCGTGCGGGAGAACACCACCTTCGGCAGCGCGTTCCACAGCGCGGCGAAGTCGCGTTCGGCCTCGTCGAGCGCCGGGTTGCGCTCCGCGTCCTCCCAGTACCGCATCGTCTCGTAGAGCCGCCGGCCCAGCAGATGCACGCCGAGACCGCGCACCTCGTCGGTGGCCAACGCGAACACCTCGTCGTCCGGCGCGCCCCAGCCCAGCCCGCCGTCCGGGTCGGTGGTGTAGCCGTCGAGGGAGACCGTCAGCGAATACGTCACCCGCCGCACGGCGCTACGGGGACGGGGTCAGCGAGATGTTGAACTGGTCCTCGATGTTCTGCTGGAACTCGTCCTGACACTGCTGCTGGGCGGCGGAGTCGTTACCGGCCTGCTGCAGGCAGTCGTAGAGATCCGTCCCGCCGACCTCCTTGACGAACTGCACCGTGAGCACGATCGCGACGATCGCCACGATGATCGACAGCAGGCCGAGCACGATGCCCGCCAGCGCGACACCGCCGTTGGTCGCCTCACCGCGTTTGGCGCGGCCCCGGCCGACGACGCCGAGGATGACCGCGACGATGCCGAGCAGCACACCGCCGTAGACCGACAGCAGCGCTATGATCGCGACGACCAGCGAGGCGATGCCCATCCCGTTCTTCGGGGCCTGCGGTGCGGGCGCACCGCCGTACCCGCCGTAGCCGCCGTACCCACCGGGGCTGCCCGGGCCGCCATAGCCCGGATAGCCATAGCCACCCGGCGCACCCGCCCCGTATCCGCCCTGCGGGGGTGGGGGGTATCCGCCCGGCGCCGCACCGTAGCCGTAGGGCTGCTGTTGCGGCGGATAGGGCTGTTGCTGTGCGGGGTCCGGCGGGGGCGGAGGGGGCGGCACCGACGGGGTCTGTTCGGGCTTGTCCGGCTCGGTCATGGACCGTGACGTTACCCGCTAATCCGCTGTTCGGACCTGCTGATAGCCGTCCAGATCGGGGGGTCTCTGATGGGTGGCCACCACCACCGTCCGTTCGGCCGGGAACAGCGCTGCGGGCGTGAGCAGATCGGTCAGGATCTGCGTGGCGTCGTCGGCGTCGAGATGTTCGGTCGGTTCGTCGAGCAGCACCACCGGGAACGCGGACACCAGCGCTCGGGCCAGGAGCAGCCGGCGGCGCTGGCCGGCCGACACCGCGGCGGCGCCGCCGGTGAGCACCGTGGACAACCCTTCGGGCAGCTGCTCGAGCCACGGCAGGAGTCCGACGCGGCGCAGCGCATCCCGCAGTTCGGCGTCCGACGCGTCGCCCCGGGCGACGAGCAGGTTGTCCCGCAGGGTGGTGGAGAACAGGTGCGCATCCTCGGCGAAGAACGCGCGGGCGCCGGCCGCGCCGTCGGGCTGTTCGGCCATCGCCATCAACAGGGTGGTCTTACCGGATCCGCTCGGACCCGTCACGAGCACCCGGTCGCCACGGCGCAGCGGCACCGGTGTGAGCGCGGGGCGGCGGCGTCCGGCGGCGTCCGGTTCGACGAGGTCGGCGAGCCGGCGCGCGGCGATCCTGGACCGGCTCAGCGCGACCGCGGCGGCGGGTAACGCCGCGGTCGCCTCGAAGGCCGACAGGGGCAGCAGCATGAGGATCGCCGAGGTGGTCGGTGCAACGCCGCCCGCCAGGGCGATCGCAGCACACGCGCCGCCGATGACGGCGACGCCGGTGGCCGCGGTCGGGACGGCGCCGGCACGTGCGGACCGGGCAGCGGAGCGGTCGGCCGCGGCGCCCCAGGCGTGTCTGCGCTGCGCGGCCTCGGCGATCACCGACTCGAGCCGACCGCTGACGCGCAGTTCGGCGGCGTGGTCCAGGGCGAGTACCACGGCCGCGTCGCGCTGCGCATGCGCGGCGACCCCGGCCGCCTCGGCGGCGGCGACAGCCCGCCCGGACACCACCGGGGCCACCACCCCGGCCGCCAGCAGACACAGCGCCAGCACGACGGCCGCCGGTGGCGAGATCACCGCCAGCACCGCGACGGCCGCGACACCGAGTACCGCCGCCACCGCCATCGGCAGCACCGCCCGCACGATGACCTCGGCCAGTTCGTCGACCGAGGACCCGATCCGGCTGACCAGCTCCCCGCTGTTCAGCCGCATCGCGACATCCGGTGGGGCGGCGGCGAGCCGGCGGTACAGACCGGTCCGGGCCTCGCCTGCCGCGCGCAGCGCGGTGTCGTGGACGGCGAGGCGCTGGCAGTAGCCCAGCACACCGCGCGAGATGCCCAGCGCCCGCACGGCGACCGCCGCGACGGACAGGTCGAGCACCGGCGGCATCTGCCAGGCCCGGGTGATCAGCCACGCGGCGATCCCGGCCAGCGCCAGTGCGCTGCCCAGGGACAGCACTCCCAGCATCACCGCGCCGAGCAGCCGGGGCAGCCGCGGCCGCAGCAGATCCAGGGTGAAGCGCAGCTCATCGGGCGACACGGACGTCACCGCCGATCGTCACGACCGCATCGGCGATGTCCAGCACGCACTCTCGGTGGCCGACCACGACCACGGTGGCCCCGGCGCGGGCGCGCGCCGAGATCGCCCGCAGCACGCGGCGTTCCATCCGGGCGTCGAGGTGCGCGGTGGGCTCGTCGAGGAGCAGTACCGCCGCGCCCGAGCCCAGCGCACGGGCCAGGCCGAGCCGTTGCCGCTGACCGAGAGACAGGCCGGTGCCGTCACGCCCCAGCACGGTGTCCAGACCGTCGGGCAGTTCGGCCAGCACCTCGTCGAAACCTGAATCGCGGCATGCGGTTCGGAGGTCGGTCAGCGGACCGAACAGCTCGAGGTTCTCGGCTACGGTGCCGGGCACCAGCACGGGACGGTGCGCCAGCCAGGCGACCTGACGCCACCAGGCCCGCGGTTCGAGGTCGGCGACGTCGATGCCGGCCACCGTGATCCGGCCGTGCAGCGGCGGGTTGAGTCCCAGGATCGCCGTCAGCGTGGTGCTCTTACCGCAGCCGTTCGGCCCGGTCAGCACCGTGACGCGACCCGGCTCGAGGTCGGCTGAGAGGTCCTCGAGGCGGATCACCGCCTCTGCATCGGGAATGATCCGGTCCCCGGCCGGGGTCTGCGTGGCGGTGTCGAGCAGCCGGAGCGCCCGCTCGGCCGCCGTCTTGCCGTCCTGTGCGGCATGGAATTCCACGCCGACCCGGCGCAACGGCCAGAACACCTCGGGCGCCAGCAGCAGCGCCGTGAGCGCGGCGACGAGGGTGACGTCGCCGAACACCAGGCGCAGCCCGACGCCGACGGCCACCAGGGCGACGCCGAGGGTGGCCAGCAGTTCGAGGACCAGTGCGGACAGGAACGCGATCCGCAGGGTGGCCATGGCCGAGCGGCGGTGTGCGGCCGATAGTTCGGCCACCCGATCCGCCGCGCCGGTGGCCCGGCCCAGGGCACCCAGGGTGGGGATCCCGGCGACCAGATCGAGGAGCCGGGACTGCAGTGTCGTCATCGCCGCCAGTGCCGCGGCCGAACGGTCGCGGGTGACCAGCCCGATCAGCGCCATGAACACCGGGATCAACGGAAGTGCGATGACCACGATGACCGCCGATCGCCAATCGGTCACAGCGATCGCCAGAACTGCTGCGGGAGTGAGGATCCCCGCCAGGAACACGGCCGGAAGATAGCCGGTGAAGTACGGCCGCAACCCGTCGAGGCCGCGGGTCACCACCACCACCGCGTCATCACGCACCGTCGCCAACCGGCGCGGCGGCAGCGCGGTGACGGTCCGCAGCACCTGGTCCGACAGGTCGGCGATCACCCCGCTCGCGCCCCGCTGTGACAGCCGGCCCTGCACGGCCTGGGCGGCCGCCCGCAGGGCCCACAGCGCTGCGAGCAACCCCAGAGCGGGGAGCCACTGCGCCGTTGCCCGCGCGCCGGATTCGGTGATCACCCCGGCGACGATGTGGGCGGTGAGGATCGCCGAGCCGATGGTCGCCGCGCTGAGCACCACACCGCACGCCACCGACGCGATCAGGTGGCGCCGGATGGGCGTCGACATGCGCCACAGCGTCAGTTCGAGCACCATGACAATCCGGTCGGAGCCGGGATCCGCTCGGCGGAGATCCGCTGGCGGAACACCCAGTACGTCCAGCCCTGGTATCCGATCACCAACGGGGCGAAGATCAGTGCCGCCCACGACATGATGGTCAGCGTGTAAGGGCTCGACGAACCGTTGTGGATGGTCACACTCCACGCCGGGTTCAGCGTCGAGGGGATCAGGTCGGGGAACAGGCACCCGAAGAGCAGGACGACCACGGCGGCGACGACGGTGGCGGTGTAGGTGAACGCCCAGCCTTCGCCGGTGCCCGACCAGATCCGCTGCACCGCGGCCAGCAGCGCGACGACCGCCACCGCAAGCACCGGCCATGTCCAGTCCTTGCCGTGCGCGAGCTGCGTCCACAGGCCGAAGCCGCCGACCAGCACCACCACCGGTATGGCGAGGACACCGGCGAAACGCAGGGCGTGTGCCCGCACCGAACCGGCCGATTTGAGCGCCACGAACACCGCGCCGTGCAGGGCGAACAGCGTCGCGGTCGCCAACCCGCCCAGCAGGGTGTAGGCGTTGAGCAGATCGGAGAATCCGAGCCGGATCTGCTTGTCGGCGTCCACGGGCAGTCCGCGCACCAGCGCGGCGAAGGCCACACCCCACAGCACCGCGGGCACCCAGGAACCCGCCGCGATCCCGAGATCGGCCCACCGCCGCCACCGGAGGTCGTCGATCTTGCCGCGCCACTCGATGGCCACGACCCGCACGATCATCGACAGCAGGATGGCCAGCAGGGGCAGGAAGAGGCCGGAGAACATGGTGGCGTACATGTCGGGGAACGCCGCGAACATCGCACCGCCCGCGGTGATGAGCCACACCTCGTTGCCGTCCCACACCGGTCCGATCGTGTTCAGCGCGGCCCGGCGGTGCTGTTCGGCGGCGTCGGGGTCCGAGCCGGCGGCTCGGCCGAAGAAGGCCATCAGCATGCCGACGCCGAAGTCGAACCCCTCCAGCACGAAGAACCCGAGGAAGAGGAAGCCCAGGAGGATGAACCAGAGTTCCGGAAGTCCCATCGCTGCAGTCTCTTTCAGTATGCGAACGACTCAGTAGGCGAATGACAGGGGGGCGACGTCGTCGTCACCGGGAGGGGTGGGAGGGGCCGGCTCGGAATCGTGCTCCTGTGGGCCTGCGGTCACGTACCGCCGCAGCAGCCAGAACCAGATGACCGCGAGCACCGCGTACACCGCGGTGAAGGTGATCAGCGAGGTGAGCACCATGCCCACCGAGTGTCCGGACACCCCGTCGGCGACGTTGAGGCGCAGCGACGGATCGCCGGTCGGGTTGGGCACCACCACCCACGGTTGGCGGCCCATCTCGGTGAACACCCAGCCCGCGCTGTTGGCCAGGAACGGTGTCGCAATGGTCAGCAGGGCGAAGCGGGAGAACCAGCGTTGGTCCGGGGTGCGTCCCCCCCGGGTGAGCCACAGGGCTGTCAGCGCGAACAGCGCAGGCACGGCGAGAAATCCGATCATCGCGCGGAACGACCAGTAGGTCACGAAGAGGTTGGGCCGGTAGTCGCCCGGCCCGAACTGCTGCTCGTAGCGTTGCTGCAGATCCTGAACGCCCTCGAGGTGCACGCCGCTCAGGCGCCCTTCGGCGAGGAAGGGCAGCACGTAGGGCACCTCGATGAGGTGCACGACGCTGTCACAGTTGTTGTGGGTGCCGACGGTCAGCACCGAGAAGTCCGGGTCGGTCTCGCTGTGGCACAGCGATTCCGCCGAGGCCATCTTCATCGGCTGCTGCTCGAACATGAGCTTGCCCTGCACGTCGCCGGTGTAGAAGAGACCGCCCGCGGCCACGAGCGTGACCAGACAGCCCATCAGCATGGCGGGCCGGAACAACGCCGCCGAGTCCGGACCGTCCTGCCGGTGTGCACGCACCATCCACCAGGCGCAGACGCAGGCCACGAACGTGCCGGCGGTCAGCAACGATCCGGCCACCGCGTGGGCGAAGGCGGCGATCGCGGTGTTGTTGGTGAACAGCGCCACGATGCTGGTCAGTTCCGCACGACCGGTGACCGGGTTGACCGTCGCGCCGACGGGATGCTGCATGAACGAGTTCGCCGCGATGATGAAGAACGCCGACATGTTCACCGCGATCGCGACGATCCAGATGCAGGCCAGGTGCACCAGCTTCGGCAACCGGCTCCAGCCGAAAATCCACAGTCCGATGAAGGTGGATTCGAAGAAGAACGCCGCCAGACCCTCCATGGCCAGCGGCGCGCCGAACACGTCACCGACGAAGCGTGAGTATTCGCTCCAGTTCATGCCGAACTGGAACTCCTGCACGATTCCGGTGGCGACACCGATCGCGAAGTTGATCAGGAAGAGCTTGCCGAAGAAGCGGGTGAGCCGGTACCAGGTGGGGTTTCCGGTGGCCACCCAGGCCGTCTGCATCACCGCGATGAGCGGCGCGAGGCCGATCGTCAGCGGGACGAAGATGAAGTGATAGACGGTGGTGATTCCGAACTGCCAACGCGAGACGTCCAACGCGTCCATGTGACCCACTTTCACCACTACACACAGGTATCTACGACGCAGTGTAGTAGCGGCGGGACGGCCGCGACCAGGGTCTTTCGGCCCTACCGGCGGTGTCTTACGTCACGGCGCGCTGCCCGCGCGACTCGGTGCGGATCCGGATTCCGGCGATCACCTCGAACAGGCCGATCACCACCAGGATCACACCCGTCACCTGGGTCAGGGCCACCAGTCCCTCCAATGGCGCGACGAACATGATCAGGCCGGCGATGACGCTGATGACGCCGAGGACGATCTCCCAGATCCGTCCGGGTAGGGACGCGTCGGAGAACGCCGACATCGCCGTGGCGACCCCGCGGAAGATGAAGCCGATGCCGATCCAGATGGCGAGCAGGTCGATCGAATTGGACAGGTTGATGAAGCACAGCACCGCCAACACCAGCGCGGCCGCCCCACTGATGAACAACAGAGCCCGACCGCCCAACGACGACCGCACGCTGAATGCGAGCACCACCTGGGTGATGCCGGTGATCAGTAGATAGGCCCCGAAGAAGATGGCGGTGACGAGGATTGCGGCGCCGGGACGGACGAAGACCAGCACGCCGAGCAGCACGGCGAGCAGTCCCGAGACCACGGTGTAGATCCACAGGTGACGCAACATGCTGGGCGCGGTGGGGGTCGACATGCGCGCAGTGTGGCACAGCAGCGGCGCCGCGGCCCGGGTTTCAGCGCTTTGTGCGCTGTCGTTCGCCTGCCACTTGCTGGCGACTCCACTACTGTTCCGTTACCGGAAGTGCGCACTGGATTCCCGGCCGTTAACGTCGTCGCGACTGATGACGTCATCGGCGTCCCGGGACGCACCTGAGTCAGAGAGATGAGGCAACCGTGTCAGCAGGACGTTCCGACCGTACGCGCAGAATGTGGCGCTTCGCCGTGCTGTTCGCCGCCAGCGGTGCAATAGCGTTGTCCGGGTGCGCGAGTGGCGGTGATTCCGGCGGGTCCGGCGGCGGCGAGTCCACCGCCGCCAGCGGCGCCAAGGTCGACGAGATCGCCAATACCGTGCCCGAGGAGATCAAGTCCAGCGGCAAGTTGATCGTCGGGGTCAACATTCCCTACGCGCCCAACGAGTTCAAGGACGCCAGCGGCAAGATCGTCGGGTTCGACGTCGACCTGATGAACGCCATGGCGGCCACGCTGGGCCTGACCCCGGAATACCGTGAGGCCGACTTCGCCAAGATCATCCCGTCGGTGCAGGGCGGCACCTTCAACGTGGGCATGTCGTCGTTCACCGACACCAAGGAGCGCGAGCAGTCGGTCGACTTCGTCACCTACTTCTCGGCCGGCACCCAGTGGGCGCAGCGTCCGGACAATCCGGTCGACCCGAACAATGCCTGTGGCAAGAAGGTCGCGGTGCAGGCCACCACCTATCAGGAGACCGACGAGCTGCCGGCCAAGAGCAAGGCGTGCACGGACGCGGGCAAGCCGGCGATCGCGATCACGCCGTTCGACGGCCAGGATGCGGCCACCAACGCCGTCGTGCTCGGACAGGTCGACGCGATGTCGGCGGACTCGCCGGTGACCGCCTACGCGGTCAAGCAGAGCAACGGCAAGCTCGAGACGGCCGGTGAGATCTTCGATGCCGCGCCGTACGGCTGGCCGGTGGCCAAGGGTTCGCCGCTGGCACAGTCGCTGCAGCAGGCCCTCGAGCATCTCATCGAAGACGGTACGTACGAGGAGATCGCCAAGAACTGGGGTGTCGAGGCGGGCATGATCGACAAGCCCGTCATCAACGGAGCGATCAGCTGACACGATGAGTGATGCCGACCCGTCGTCATCGTCCGGCACCCCGGCCGCTATCGATGCCGTACCACTTCGCCATCCGTGGCGGTGGGTGGCGGCGGTCGTCATCCTCGTCCTGGCCGGACTGTTTCTCTACGGTGCGGCCACCAACGAGGCCTACCGCTGGCCGACCTACTGGGAGTACCTGTTCAACGAACGGGTGATCACGGTCGGTGTGGTGAACACCCTGCAGCTGACCATCTACTCGATGGTGCTCGCGCTCGTGCTCGGAGTGCTGCTGGCCGTGATGCGACTGTCGCCCAACCCGGTCTTCAAGGCGGTGTCGTGGGCGTATCTGTGGATCTTCCGCGGCACCCCGGTGTATGTGCAGCTGGTGTTCTGGGGTCTGCTGCCGACCATCTACCAGAACATCCGGCTGGGGGTGCCGTTCGGGCCCGCGCTGCTGGAATTCAACATGCAGGCCTTCTCGATGCCCTTCATCCTGGCGATCCTGGGCCTGGCCCTCAACGAATCCGCCTACATGGCCGAGATCATCCGGGCCGGCATCAGCTCGGTGCCCGAGGGGCAGCTCGAAGCATCCACCGCACTGGGTATGTCCTGGGGTCTGGCGATGCGGCGCACCGTGCTGCCGCAGGCGATGCGGGTGATCATCCCGCCGACCGGCAACGAGGTGATCAGCATGCTCAAGACCACCTCGCTGGTCACCGGCGTGCCGTTCGCGCTGGACCTCTACGGCATCACCTCCCGCGAAATCGCCTCGCGCATCTTCGAACCGGTGCCGCTGCTGATGGTGGCCGCCACGTGGTATCTGGTCATCACCAGCGTGCTGATGGTCGGGCAGTACTACCTCGAGCGGTACTTCTCCAGGGGCGCCTCGCGCAAGCTGACGACGCGACAGCTCGATGCGCTGGCCAAGGCGCAGTTGGGAGAACAGCAGTGACCCCAATGGTCAAGGCGGAACAGGTCTGCAAGAGTTTCGGCGCCCTGCAGGTGCTCAAAGGGGTCACCCTCGAGATCGGCAAGGGTGAGGTGCTGTGCGTCGTGGGGCCGTCGGGGTCGGGCAAGTCGACGTTCCTGCGCTGCATCAACCACCTCGAACACGTCAGCGCCGGGCGGCTCTACGTCGACGGCGAACTCGTCGGCTACCGGCAGCGCGGCGGCAAGCTGCACGAGATGTCGCCTCGCGACGCCGCGCGACAGCGTCGCGACATCGGCATGGTGTTCCAGCACTTCAACCTGTTTCCGCACCGCACCGCGCTCGGCAACGTCATCGAGGCGCCGATCCAGGTGAAGCGCGTCAGAAAAGACGAGGCGACTGCCCGTGGCAGGGATCTGCTCGACCAGGTCGGGCTGGCGGACAAAGCGACCGCCTACCCCGCGCAGCTCTCCGGCGGACAGCAGCAGCGGGTGGCCATCGCCCGCGCGCTGGCGATGAGCCCGAAGCTCATGCTGTTCGACGAACCCACCTCGGCACTCGATCCCGAACTGGTCGGCGAGGTGCTGGGGGTCATGAAAAAGCTGGCCGCGGAGGGGATGACCATGGTCGTGGTCACCCACGAGATGGGGTTCGCCCGCGAGGTCGCGGACAAGCTGGTCTTCATGGACGGTGGGGTGATCGTCGAGAGCGGCGATCCGCGCGAGATGATGAGCAACCCCCAGCACGATCGCACGAAAGCCTTCCTGTCCAAGGTGATGTAGGTGCCGGCGACGGTCGACCCGGCCACCCCGCTGTGGCGGGCGGCCCAGGTGTTCCGGTTGCTGAGTTGTCTGTACGCGTTGGGATTTCAGATCGCGGTCAACGGCGATCTGGACCGGCCCGCGGTGGCGTGGACGCTGTTCGCGGTGCTGATCGGCTGGAGTGCGGCGTGCGCGGTGGCCTACCTGTCGGGCTTCGGGCGACGGCCGGCGTGGGTGACGGCCGAGATCGTCGTCGTGGTGGCGCTGATGCTGTCCACCGATCTGGTGGCCGGGGACCGCTGGGTGGCCGACAACCAGTCCTGGCCGACCACCCTGTGGGCGACCAACGCGACCATCTCTGCGGCGATCCTGCGCGGCCCGGTCGCCGGGATGCTGGCCGGGGTGGTGGTGATGGCGACGTCGGCGGCGGTGAAGGGCCAGGTGAACATCGATCTCGGACGCAACGCCACCATCGTCATCGAACTGGCCGTGGGCCTGGCGGTGGGGATGGCCGCGCAGACCGCGCGGCGCGCACACGCCGAACTCGAACAGGCCGCCCGGTTGGCGGCGGCGCTGGAGGAACGGGAGCGGTTGTCCCGGCAGGTGCACGACGGCGCCATGCAGGTCCTCGCCCTGGTGGCCCGTCGGGGACGCGAGATCGGCGGCCCCACCGCCGAACTCGCCGAACTGGCCGGTGAGCAGGAACGCGCGCTGCGCCGGATGCTCAGCGATGCCGCCGGACCCGTGCCGGCCGACGCCCGCACCGACGTGTCGGCGCTGCTGCGCCGGCGGGCCTGCGACCGCGTCTCGGTGAGCCTGCCCGCCGACCCCGTGCTCCTGGACCCCGCGGTGGCCGAGGAGCTGTGCGCGGCGGCGGTCAACGCCCTGGACAACGTCACCGCCCACGCCGGCCCCGATGCGCACGCCTACGTGCTGGTGGAGGATCTCGGTGACGCAGTCACGGTCAGCGTTCGCGACGACGGTCCGGGCATCCGGGCCGGACGGCTGGCCGAGGCGGCCGCCGACGGGCGGATGGGTGTCGCGAAATCCATTGTGGGGAGAATGAATGCGCTCGGTGGATCAGCCCGGCTGCACACCGGGCCGGACACCGGCACCGAATGGGAGCTGACCGTGCCGCGGGCGGGGAAGGAGGGCGCCGGTGACCGGTGATCAGACGACGGTGATGGTGGTCGACGACCATCCGATCTGGCGTGACGCCGTCGCGCGGGATCTGGCCGACGAGGGATTCGCGGTGGTGGCGACGGCCGACGGTGTGGCGTCGGCGCGCCGACGGGCCCTGGCCGTCCAACCCGCGGTGGTGGTCATGGACATGCGGCTGGCCGACGGCGACGGCGGCCGGGCCACCGCCGAGGTGCTGGCCGTGTCGCCGCAGTCCCGCGTTCTGGTGCTGTCTGCCTCCGATGAACGCGACGACGTGCTGGAAGCGGTCAAGGCCGGCGCCACCGGCTATCTGGTCAAGAGCGCATCGAAAGCCGAACTGAGCGCTGCGGTGCGGGCGACCGCGCAGGGCCGCGCGGTGTTCACTCCGGGGCTGGCCGGGCTGGTGCTGGGGGAGTACCGGCGCATCGCGCAAGAGCCGGCCGGGCCCACCCTCACCGACCGCGAACTCGAGGTGCTGCGCCACGTCGCCAAGGGGCTCACCGCCAAACAGATCGCGGCGCGGCTCTCGCTGAGTCACCGCACCGTCGAGAACCATGTGCAGGCGACGTTCCGGAAACTGCAGGTCGCCAACCGGGTTGAATTGGCGCGCTACGCGATCGAGCACGGACTCGACGACGAGGGCGAACAGGGGTAGTCCTACTCATCCGCAGGCGCCGCTCGATTGCCACGATCGGTTCATGACCGAACCGCATCGTGCCGTGATCGCCCGGTTGTCGGCGGATTTCGCCGCCCTGTCCCAGCAGCTGGGTCGCGTCTCGGCCGACCTCGTCGAGTTGGACCGCCTGCTCGCGCAGGCTCCGGCGGCGCGGCCCGCCGCGGTGCCGCCGCCGGTCCCGGTATGGCCGCCCTACGCCCCGCCACCCGTCCCGGTGCCCCCACCACCAGCCGCCGTGCGCCCGGTCGCGCTGCCCGCTCCACCCCCGCCGCCGCGCGAACGCTCGGAGGGATGGATCGGCAAGGCCCTCGCGGTCGCCGGCGTCGCCGTCACCCTGATCGGCGTCGTCCTGCTGCTCGTGCTGGCCGCCCAGGCGGGCATTCTGCGCCCCGAGGTGCGGGTCACCGCGGGGGCCGTCCTCGCGGGTGCGCTGGTCGCGGCCGGGTGCCGAGTCGACCGCCGACCCGGTGGCCGGGTCGGCGCCATCGCCCTGGCCGCCACCGGGGTGGCCGCGGCGTACATCGACGTCATCGCCGTCACCACCGTCTACGAATGGATCTCCGCACCCGTCGGGCTCGTCGTGGCCGCCTTGATCGGCGGGGCGGGTCTGATGCTGGCGCGCCGCTGGAACTCCGAACATCTCGGTCTGCTGGTGTTGATCCCGCTGCTGGTACTGGCTCCCGTCGTCACCGGCGGCGTCACGTTGACGCTGCTCGGCTTCATGCTCGCGCTGTCGGCGACGTCGCTGCCGGTGCAACTGGGCAGGAACTGGATCTGGCTGCACGCCGCGCGCACCGCCGCGGTCACCGTGCCGCTGCTGGTGGCGCTCGCCGGGGCCGCGATCGGGGAGCGCGCGGATCTGCTGCTCGCCGCGGCATGCGGAATCGCCGCTCTGCTGGCCCTCGCCGGCGGGCTGATCGTGTTGCCGCGCACCACGAACGGCGCAGCGCTGGCCCTGCTCACCGCGGCGGGCGTGCTCCCCGTGCTGTGCGTGTCGGCAACCGCCGACCGGACGGTGGCGGCCCTGATGATCGCGGCGCTGGCCGCGGCATTGCTCGCCGTCGTCCTGGGCGGCGCCTGGCTGCCCGCGGTGTCGGGTGTCGTCCGGCAGATCTGGTCGGCGCTGTCGGCGATCAGCGCACTGGTTGCCGTCAACGTCGCCTTCGACGGTGAGGTGGCCGCACCGCTTCTGCTGGCGATGGCCACGGTGGTCGCGGTCGCCGGCCGGCGCGACGACGTCGCGCGATGGGCCGCGGTCGGTTTCGCCGTGATCGGCGGGCTGCTCTATCTCGCGTACGCCCCGCCGGCCGTGCTGATCGAGGCCACGCAGTCGAGCACACCGGACGCGGTGTCGGTCCTGATCGCCAGCGTCCTCCTGGCCGCAGCCGCCGCGGCCATCGCCTGGAGCCACGCCGGCGCCGCCAACGTCGAGGCCGCGCGCGTGCTGTGGCTGGGAACCGGGGCGGTCGGCCTGTACGCCGCGACCATGCTTCTGGTCACGGCCGGGGTGCTGATCGGGGGTCCGGACGGTGGCTTCTTCGCCGGGCACATGGCCGCGACGATCTGCTGGATCGGTGCTGCCGCAGGTCTTCTCGGTTACGCCGCGCGGCGCCCCAGGGAAGACCGCTCGGTGCCGATCGGCGCGGGAATGGCGCTCGTGGCCGCGGCGGTGGCCAAGCTGTTCCTGTTCGACCTCGGCACGCTCGACGGCATCTTCCGCGTCGCGGTGTTCATCGTCGTGGGGTTGGTCCTGCTCGGCATGGGCGCCGGCTACGCCCGGCTGCTCGCGGCGCAGGACGAGCAGAACGGGTCCATGACCGGCGCCCAGGGGGAATAGGTGGCTCGGCAACGCGCGCTCCCCGCGTGACGCCGATCACTCCGGCAATCAGGAAAGGATCCTCGACCTGCGGTGTTGATACTGGCATGACGACAACACGACGCACCGAAGCCGAAATCCAAGCCTTCACCGCCGGCCCCGAATTCGCCGCAAACCTGCAACGGGTGCTGGTCGACCTCATCGAGTTGCACTTGCAGGGCAAGCAGGCGCACTGGAACGTCGTCGGCACGAACTTCCGGGATCTGCACCTGCAGCTCGATGAACTCGTGGACTTCGCGCGTGAAGCCAGTGACACCGTCGCCGAGCGGATGCGCGCGCGCTCGACGCGGTCCCCGACGGGCGCAGCGACACCGTCGCCGCCACCACCTCGCTGCCGGAGTTCCCGGCCTTCGAACGCAGCACCGCCGAGGTGGTCGACCTGATCACCGGTCGCGTGTACGCCGCGGTGGACACCATGCGCGCCGTGCACGACGCCGTCGACGCGGCCGACCCCAGCACCGCCGACATCCTCCATCAGCTGATCGACGGACTGGAGAAGCTCGCGTGGATGATCAAGTCGGAGAACCGGAAGGTCTAAACCACCGCGCGGCGGGTATCCGCCACCGGTGACGGTGACACGCAACATTGCCGCGACACGTCAGCAAGTATGGGACGTGATCGCCGACGGGTGGACGTATTCGCAGTGGGTGGTGGGTAACAGCCGGATGCGCGCTGTCGCCCCCGATTGGCCGGCGCCCGGCTCCACCATCCACCACTCCATCGGCGTCTGGCCGGTGCTGCTGAACGACGAGACGCTCGTGGAGGAGTGCACGCCGCCGGAGCGACTGGTGTTGCACGCCAAGGGGCGGCCGTTCGGCGGCGCGCGGATCGTGCTGACGCTGCACGACGAGGGCGACGGGTGCCGCGCGCAGATGGAGGAGTATCCGCTCAGCGGCCTGGGCAAGTTGCTGCCCGGGCAGATCTCCGACGCCGCGGTGTGGCCGCGTAACAACGAGACACTGCGCCGACTGGCATTCCTGGCTGAGCGTCGCAACGACGGTGACGTCGACTAGCGCCGACGCGGTCGTCATCGGCGCCGGGCACAACGGGCTGGTGGCCGCCGCGCTCATGGCCGACGCCGGCTGGGATGTCGTCGTCCTGGAGGCTCAGCCCGAACCGGGTGGGGCGGTGCGCAGCGCCGAGCGGATCCCCGGGTACATCAGCGATCTGTACAGCGCGTTCTACCCGCTGTCGCTGGCATCGCCGGTGCTCACCGGACTGCATCTCGAAGACCACGGCCTGCGCTGGACCCACGCGCCCGCGGTGGTCGGGCATCCCCGCGGCGCCGACGACGAGGACGCGCCCGTCATCCACCGCGATCCGGGTCGCACCGCGGCCGAACTCGCCCGGCACCACCCCGACGACGGCGACAACTGGCTGCGGCTGTTCGACTTGTGGCAGCAGATCAAGGATCCGCTGCTGACGAGCCTGTTCACGCCGTTCCCGCCGGTGCGCGGAGCGGCTGGACTGCTGCGCCGCCTCGGCACCGCCGAAGCCCTGCGGCTGGTGCACCGGTTGGTGTTGCCCGCCGGTGAGATGGCCCGGCAGTTGTTTGCCGGCGACGCCGCTCGCCTTCTGCTGCTCGGCAATGCCCTGCATGCCGACGTCCCCCTCGACGCGCCCGGCAGCGGCGTCATGGGGCTGATGTTGATCATGATGGCGCAGGACGGCGGATGGCCGGTGCCCGTCGGAGGTGCCGGACAGCTGACCGCCGCCCTGGTGCGCCGCGCGGAATCGGCCGGCGTCCGGATCGAATGCGATCAGCCGGTCACCGGCATCGACGTGCGTGGCGGCCGGGCCGTCGGCGTCCGCACCGCCGACGGCCGGTCGGTCTCGGCGCGCCGGGCGGTGGTGGCCGACGTGTCGGCGCCCGCGCTCTACCGCACCCTGCTGCCCGTCGACGTCGTGCCGCCGCGCGTGCTGGCGGACCTCGAGCACTTCACCTGGGACACCCCGGTATTGAAGATCAACTATGCGCTCGACGCGCCGATCCCGTGGCGGTCGAAGAACCTCAACGAGGTGGGCACGGTACATCTGGGCGCCGACGCCGACGGACTGGTCCGCTGGATGGCCGACCTCAACACCCGTACGGTGCCCGATCACCCGTTCATGCTGTTCGGGCAGATGACCACCGCCGACCCCACCCGCTCCCCGGCCGGCACCGAGAGCGCGTGGGCCTACACGCATCTGCCGCGGGACGTCACCGACGACGCCGCGGCCGACCGGTTGTCCGAATCGGTCGACCGGGTGCTCGAGGAGCATGCCCCCGGCTTCGCCGACGCCGTCGTCGGCAAGTTCATCCAGCGCCCGTCGGAGCTGACCGCCTCGGACGCCAACCTGGTCGGCGGCGCCGTCAACGGCGGCACCGCACAACTGCAGCAGCAGCTGATCTTCCGTCCCACGCCCGGATTCGGCCGTTCCGAGACGCCGATCGAGGGGCTCTACCTCGGCAGCGCGGGCGCCCATCCGGGCGGGGGCGTGCACGGGGTGTGCGGCCGAAACGCGGCGCGCGCCGCGCTGGCCGGCGACGGTGTGACCGGATGGCCGCGACGGCGGGTCAACCAGCTGGTGATGTCACTGTTCGTGCGTTAGTGGGCAGTTCGACGGCCGCCCGGACCGCCCCGTCGTCGCGGCGGCCGACCAGGTACCAGGTGTGGATCACGCCCTTGCCCTTGATGTCGACATCGCCGCGCTCCTCGAAGTCGAAGCTGTGCCGGATGCGTTCGTAGATGTTGTGCGGCACCTGGATTCGACCCACCACGTCGGTCGTCTCCATCCGGGCCGCGACGTTGACCGCGTCGCCCCACACGTCGTAGAAGAATTTGCGCGCACCGACCACACCGGCCACCACCGGCCCGGCCGCCAGGCCGATCCGCAGCGGTACCGCTCGGCCCCGGTGGTCGGTGAGATCGGCCACGGCGTCGGCCATGTCCAGGGCGAGACAGGCCAGCGCCTCGACGTGATCGGGCCGTGGCCGCGGGACCCCGCTGACCACCATGTAGCTGTCCCCGCTGGTTTTCACCTTCTCCAGACCGTGGCGGTCGACCAGCGCGTCGAGGTCGGTGTAGAGCTGGTCGAGGAACCGCACCAGTTCGGTCGGCGACGTATCGCTGGCGCGTTCGGTGTATCCGGCGATGTCGGCGAACAGAACCGACGCATCGTCGTAGCGGTCGGCGATGATCGAATGCGTCGGATCCTTGAGGCGGGCGGCCACGCTGGTGGGCAGGATGTTGGCCAGCAGCTTCTCCGACCGCTGGTACTCGGCCTCCATGGCGCGTTCGGCGCGGTCGGTCTCGCGCAGGGCGTACCACACCGTGGCGAACACCATCAGGGTCGACGACACCGCCGACAGGATGAAGCCGACGGTCAACATCCACGGCGGGCCGACCTGGCGGTCGTCGGGCACGATCAACTCGATCACGATCGAGGCCACGACGCCGAGAGCCACGATCGTCGCGGACAGCACGATGCGCTCGATACCCAGCACCAGCACCACCAGCGATGCCGACACCAGGTAGTAGAACTGCAAGCCCGAATCGGTGCCCACCTGAAAGCAGATGAACGTCACCGATATGTAGGCCAGGACGAAGAACGTCAGCGGTGCGATCAGCTCGCCGAAGCGGTAGACCAGCGGGACGGCGATGAACAGCACGCCGAACGCCAGGTTCAGCAGGCCGATCCACCAGGCCGAGCCGCCCAGCACCAGCTGGAAGATGCCGAAGGCGGCGGAGACCACCGCGGCGATCCAGGTCGCGATGGTGAGCACCCGCAGCCGGCGCACGACCGCCTCGGCGTAATGCCGGGTGCGGGCGGGCATGCGGCTCTGCAGCGCGACCTCGGGCATACAGACCGTTCGACGGCTTCCACTCACAGCCATCGTCGCAGCGTATCGCCGCCGGCCGACTACTCGGCCGACATTCGCGCGGCCTCCCTGGCGTGCAGGGCCAGCCACAGCTCGAAGCGGTCGGACGCATCGTCGAGCCGGCGGCCGGTGAGCCGCTCGACCGTGTCGATCCGCTGGCGCACGGTGTGGCGATGGAGGCGCAAGCCGGCGGCCGCACCCGCCCACTGACCGTTGTGGTCGAGGAACGCCACCAGCGCCGGCATCAGGTCCATCGCCCGGTCCGCGGCGTCGATCGGCGCGAGCACCGCGTCGGCGTAGGCCTGCAGGGCCGGCCCGCCCACGCTGCTCAGCAGCACCCGGCTGCTGGCGACATCGTCGGCGTGGACATGGCGGGCCATGGTGCGCGCGGTGGGCAGCGCCGAGCGGGCTTGACGCAGCGACACCGCCAACGCCCCCGGACGCACTGCGATGCCGATCCCCGCGGCCCGTCCGTCGGCCAGGGCGGCCAGGGCGTCGGCCAGATCGGTGTGCACCGGTACGGCGACCTCGACGACGTCACCGGCCACCCGCGCCAGCGCGTCTGGAAGGGTGCCCAGCAGGTCTGCGGCCAGGTCGTCGGCGTCGGCGGGCGCGTCGATGACGGCGCATCGCAGGTCGGTGTCGACGAGGTCCACCGAACCGAGCCAGCGGGCGGCGACCACGTCGTCGACGGTGCCGCGGGCCAGCCGATCGAAGATGTGTGCGCGCCCCCGTCGCTGAGCCGTGGTGGCCCCCAACCGCCGCTCCAGTTCCAGCGACAGCAACGAGACGAGATCTCCGCGAACCTGTTGTACGGCAGCGCTTTCGGAGTGCCGGAGCGGCCCCTCGGTGACGAGCCAGCCCCGCAGCCGGTGGGCGCCGAGGGCGTGCAGCTCCAGCCGGTTGCCGTCGCGGATGTCACCGGCTGCGGCGGCCAGCCCGTGGTGGCGCACCGACGCCAGCAGCTCCTCGGAGCGGCGCCGCAGGCGCTCACCGTCGGCTGCGGTGCCGGCGAGCAGTCGGCCCAGCAGGTCGATCACCGCCCCGCTGCGCCCGGTCGCTTCACGGTGAGCGTCGAGAATGCCCGACAGCCCGCCCGGGGAAACCGCGGCCGCGGTGAGCGCCCGCTGCGTGTGCAGCGCCCATTCCAGCTCCTGGCGCTCGGCGCGGGCCCGGGCGGCGAAGACCGCCTTGGTGACGGCGATGAAGGGCACCGGATCCGGCACCGTCAGCAGCGGCATCCCGATCTCCTCGGCGGCGCCGATCAGAGCGGATGGTGCGGCCTGATGGGGCAGCTCCGCGCCGAGCCCGAGCCCGACCGCCCGGATTCCCGCGGCGTCGAGTTCGGCCAGATACGAGAGGCAGCCGCTCTCCGAGTCCGGAAGCAACAGCCCGATCGTGAGCAGCAGTTCGCCGCCCTGCAACCAGGATCCGGGATGGCGGAGCTCCGAGACGGCGGCCGCGTCGATCTCCCGGTCGGCGTGCCGAGCCCCGGCCACGAGGGTGAGACCGAGCTCGGGGTGGGCGATCAGCTCGCGCACGGTGGTCATGGACAGATTGTCGATCACGGCATCCGGAGATTCGACAGATCGGCGCTTCCGGTGTGATCGGCATCTCAGTCAGGCTGGGTGGATGGATACACCGATCGGTCCCGTCGACGCCACGAAGGTGCCCCGCTATGCGGGACCTGCGACGTTCGCCCGTCTCCCGAGGCTCGACGAGGTCACCCGCACCGACGTCGCGGTGGTCGGGGTGCCCTTCGACTCCGGGGTGTCCTATCGCCCGGGCGCACGATTCGGGCCCGGCCACATTCGTGCCGCCTCGAAGTTGCTGCGGACCTACCATCCCCGGCTCGACGTGGAACCGTTCGCCACCCAACAGGTCGCCGATGCGGGCGATATGGCGGTCAACCCGTTCGACATCGCCGAGGCGATCACGACCATCGAGCGCAACTCCGACGAACTGCGCGACGGGGGAACGAAACTGGTCACCCTCGGCGGCGATCACACCATCGCACTGCCGCTGCTGCGCTCCCTGCACCGCGACCACGGGCCGATCGCCGTACTGCACTTCGACGCCCACCTCGACACCTGGGACACCTACTTCGGCGCCCCGTTCACCCACGGCACCCCGTTCCGCCGGGCCGGCGAAGAAGGCCTGCTCGACCCGTCGCACTGTCTGCACGTCGGGATCCGCGGACCGCTCTACGCACCCACCGACCTGTCCGACGATCGGGTTCTCGGATTCCAGGTGATCGGATCGGACGACGTCCAGCTCGACGGGCTCGCCGCGGTGATCGAGCGGATGCGCGCCCGCATCGGGGAGGCGCCGGTGTACGTCTCGGTCGACATCGACGTGCTTGACCCCGCACATGCGCCGGGCACCGGCACCCCCGAGGCCGGCGGAATGACCAGCCGCGAGCTGTTGCACTGTCTGCGCAGCCTGGTCGGGGCCAACATCGTCGGCGCCGACATCGTCGAGGTGGCGCCCGCCTACGACCACGCCGAGATCACCGGCCTGGCGGCCGCGCATGTCGCCTACGAGTTGATCTCGGTGCTCGGAGCCAACCGGTGACCCACCGCAACGGCGGGGCGGCCGTGGTCGACGCACTGCTGGCCCACGGCGTCGACGCGGTGTTCGGGATCCCGGGCACCCACAACCTCGAGATCTACCGCCACCTGGAGACCGGCCTTCGCGCCGGGGTGGTCCGGGTGATCACGCCGCGCCACGAACAGGGCGCCGGATACGCCGCGGAGGCCTATGCCCGCGTCAGCGGACGGCCGGGCGTGGTGCTGACGACCAGCGGACCCGGGCTGACGAACGCGATCACCGCGGCCGCCACCGCCTACGCAGAATCGCAGCCCATGCTGGTGCTGTCGCCGGGGATGCCGACCGGAACCGAAGGGCGCGACCTCGGGCAATTGCACGAGGCGAAGAACACCAGCGCCGCGATGAACGCACTGGTGGCGTGGAGCCGACGGGTGCGCAGCCCCGACGAGGCCGCCGATGCGGTGTCCGACGCCTTCGCCGGGTTCGCCGGGCGGCGTCCACGGCCTGTCCACATCGAGATCCCGATCGACGTGCTCACCCAGCCCTGGTCGGGACAGGTGCGGACCTCGTCCGCCCCCGCCGCACCGATCGCCGATCCGCGGGCGGTGCTGCGGGCGGGGGAGGTGCTGGCCGCGGCGCAGCGGCCGTTGATCATCGCCGGCGGCGGGGCCGTCGACGCGCACGCCGAGGTCACCGCGCTGGCCGAGGCGCTCGGCGCACCGGTGGCGACCACCGTCAACGGTAAAGGTGTTGTCGCAGAAGCCCATCGGTTGTCCGTTGGGGCATCGGTGCGGCTGCGGGCATTGCAGAGGGCGGCCGCCGACAGCGATGCACTGCTGGTCATCGGAAGCGAGTTGGGCGACTCCGATCTGTGGGATGGTGAGATCCGCGGCCGCACCGTGATCCGCTGTGACATCGAGGTCGGTCAGCTCGACAAGAACTGCCCCGCCGATCACCCGTTGCTGGGCGACGCGGCCGCCACGGTGGCCGCCCTGCTCGAGGCGGTCCGCGAACGTCGCGCTGGTGACGGCGAAGAGCGGGCAGCGGCGCTGCGGGCGGCCTGTCGGCAGGAGGCGGCCCGCGACGCGGGCATCCACGAATCGATCAACACCGCCGTTCGCGCCGCGCTGCCCGCCCGCGGCGTCCTGACCGGCGACAGTTCGCAGGTCACCTATTTCGGATCGGTGCACTTCTTCGACATGCCCGCGCCGCGACGGTTCTGCTATTCACCCGGTTTCGCCACCCTCGGCTACGGGTTACCCGCCGCGATCGGTGCGTCGGTGGCCCGGCCCGGTGAACCGGTGGCCACGGTCCTCGGTGACGGGGCGGTCATGTTCTCGGTGCAGGAACTGATGACGCTGATCGAACTCGGGTTGCCGGTGCCGGTGGTGGTCGTGGACAACGGCGGCTACCGGGAGATCGAGGACCAGGAGCGGACCCGGGGCATCGCGCCGCTCGGGGTGCGGCTCAGGACACCTGATTTCGCGGCGCTGGCGGTGGCCATGGGCGCGTACGGGGTGCGCACCACCTCGACCGCCGACCTCACCGATCTGGTCGGTGCGGCACTCGACGCCGACCGGCCGACCGTCATCCACCTCGATATCCGCTAGGAGCCACCCATGGACGTCGCGATCGTCATCATCTACCTGATCGGAATGATCGGCTTCGGCTTCTGGGGCAAGCGGCGGGCAACCACTCAATCGGACTTCCTGGTGGCCGGTCGCCGACTCGGCCCACTGCTGTACTCGGGCACGATGGCGGCCATCGTGCTGGGTGGCGCGTCCACCATCGGCGGCGTGGGCCTGGGGTACGAATACGGCATCTCCGGCATGTGGCTGGTGACCGCGATCGGGGTGGGCATCCTGGCGCTGAGCCTGTTGTTCGCCGGACGGATCCAGCGGCTGCGGGTGTACACCGTCAGCCAGATGCTCGAATTGCGTTACGGGCCGGGATCTTCGGTGCTCTCGGGGGTGGTGATGTGGGGATACACACTGATGCTGTCGGTGACGTCGACCATTGCCTATTCGACGATCTTCGGCGCCCTGTTCGACATCGGCAAGGTGCCGGCGATCCTGCTCGGCGGCAGCGTCGTGATCGTCTACTCGACGCTGGGGGGCATGTGGTCGATCACGCTGACCGACTTCGTGCAGTTCGTCATCAAGACCATCGGCATCTTCTTCATCCTGCTGCCCGTGGCGCTCGCCAGGACCGGCGGGTGGAGTGGGCTGGCCGACAAGCTGCCCGCCGATGCCACCTCGTTGACCGCGATCGGCGGCGACACCATCCTGACCTACTTCGTCATCTACACCTTCGGTCTGCTGATCGGCCAGGACATCTGGCAGCGGGTGTTCACCGCCCGCAGTCCGGGGGTCGCCCGGTGGGCGGGTGCCGGTGCGGGGGTGTACTGCCTGCTCTACGCGATCGCCGGTGCGGTGATCGGAATGGCCGCCAGAGTGGTTCTGCCGCAATTGGAATCCCGTGACGACGCATTCGCGCAGTTCGTCGAGATGCAGCTGCCCCCGGTCTTGGCCGGGCTGGTGTTGGCCGCGGCCCTGGCGGCAGTGATGTCGACGTCGAGCGGTGCGCTGATCGCCACAGCCACCGTGTTCAGCCAGGACATCGTGGCGCGGGTGCGTCACCGGGATCCCGCTGCGGGCTCCGAACCCGACCACATCCGCAGCAACCGGCTCTATGTCGCCGGGTTCGGTCTGGTGATGGTGGCGATCGCGTGCGTGCTGCAGGATGTGGTCGCCGCGTTGACCGTCGCCTACGACATCCTGGTCGGGGGCCTGCTGGTGCCGATCATCGGCGGGCTGGTCTGGCGGCGCGGCACCAACGTCGGCGCGGTGGCGGCGATGGCGGTCGGCACCGTCGGCACGTTGACCACGATGGTCGTCCTCGGGGATATCTACGCCAACGAACCGATCTATGTCGGATTGGCGTCCGGCCTGCTGGTGTTCGTGGTGGGCAGCCTGTTCACCAGGCCCACCGACGCCGAGGTGCTGGCTGAATGGGACCGGCGCAGCCGGGGCGACGCCGAGGTGCCGGTCGCCTGAATCGACTGACGCGCGCGAAAATTCCTGCGACGATCTGTGCGGCGCGCGAGAGGCGCGCGCCGGCAACGCGGCAGGGGAGTTCGGATGACATCGGGGAAGCGGCCCTTGGTGGCCACCGTGGCGGCGATCGGCGGCGCCGGACTCATCGTGGCGGCGCCGGCACCGGCGCTACTGCTGGCGCCCACCGCGCACGCCGAATCGGTATCGCTGTTCGGTGACGGAGGACTGAGCGCGGCGTTCCTCGACCCGATCTTCGAGATCGCGCGGTTCATCCCGATTCTGAACGTCTTCATCGGCAACGGGGCCGACGGCACCGCGGAGAGCGTCGACGGTGGCAACGCGGGTCTGTTCGCCGGCAACGGCGGTGACGGCTTCAGTCAGACCGAGCCCGGCCGCGGCCGGGGCGGCAACGGGGGCAACGCCGGTCTGTTCTTCGGCGACGGCGGTGCCGGCGGTGCGGGCGCGCCTGGACTGGACGGCCTCACCCTCGTCACCACCGACACTGCGGCCGCGGGTCTGCCTCCGGCGATGTTCGACGCCCCGCCGGGTGGCGGGGCCGACGGGGTCGGTCTGCAGAACGGCGGCCGTGGCGCCAACTCCTACCCGGGCACCGGAACCGAAGGGCCGCAGGGCAGCAATGGGCCGAACGGCAACTTTCCCGGCGGCCGCGGTGGCAACGGCGGTGTCCTCGGCGGCAACGGCGGCGACGGCGGCGACGGCGGAGTCGGCGGCGATTTCGTGACCACCTTCGGCTACCCGACCAACGGGGGAGACGGCGGTGCCGGCGGCCTCGGCGGTGACGGGGGCCGCGGCGGCAACGGCGGCGGCAATGTCGCCTTCGACAACAACACCGGAAACGGCGGCGCCGGAGGCGTCGGCGGGCGCGGAGCCGACGGTATGGACGGCGCACCGGGTGGCAACGGCGGAAACAGCGGCCTGCTGCTCGGTGTCGGTGGCCGCGGCGGCGCGGGCGGCGCCGGCGGACACGGCGCGAACGGGGGCAGTGGAGGTATCGGCGGCAACGGCGGTGACCTGCAGCCCGGTGATCTCAGTACCGCGGGCAATGGCGGCAATGGCGGTGCCGGCGGAAACGGCGGCAACGGGGGAAGCGGCGGCGCCGGCGGTTCGGGGGGCGCCGGCGGAGTTCTGCCGTTCGTGACCGGTCGCGGCGCCGGCGGTGCCGGCGGGCGGGGCGGAAACGGCGGAAACGGCGGCACCGGCGGCGCGGGCGGTCTGTCCGGCGCGAACCCCGCCGGAACCGGAGTCGACGGTAGCAACGGGGTGGCGGGGGCGCCCGGTTCCGGCGGCAAAGGTGGGAACGGCGGTTCGGGCGGTACCGGCAGCACGAAGGGAGACAATGGTGCTGCGGGATCCAACGGCGCCGACGGCGTCACGGCCTAGGAGGGGGAATCGGCATGAGCGGTACTGACGGTGGCAATGGGGGCGACGGCGGACGCGGTGGCCGGGGCGGCTTGTTCAGCCGGCTGTTCGGCCACGGCGGCCACGGCGGCGCCGGCGGAGCGGGCGGCAAGGGTGGCGCGCCGGGCGTCGACGGCGTGCGCGGCGCCGACGGCAAGGACGGTGCGGACGGCGGTCACGGTGGCCACGCCCGCTGACCAGACAGCGATCGCGAGAGCTTTGCGGAACACCTGCCGCGCACTGATTTTGGCGGTGTCACTGGCCGCCGGGATGATGGCGGGTGCCGGTGCCGCGGCGGCCGCACCGACTTCGGGCGTCGTCGACCCGTCGCCGGATGACGCGACGGCCGGGCCACGTTCGGGCGTCTTCGATCCGTCCCCCGACACACCCGACCGGGCACCGGCCAGATCCGGGATCTTCGATCCGGTTCCGGATCCTGCGACCCCGGCATAACGGCCGTTGCTCCCCGGCTGGGGAGGGACGCTGACTCCGGTGCTGGTGGGCGCGGGTCCGCGGCCCGGCGGACCTCGCCCCGGGTTCGGCGACGGCACCGGGTGCCTGATCAGAGTCTTCTGCGGAACGCTCGTGACACCCGGACCCAGGGGGCCGGTGTTCGACCCGGTTCCCGACTAGTCGTTTCTGGTGCCCTCGGTGAGACTCGAACTCACACTGCACGGGTTTTGAATCCGTTTCCTCTGCCAATTGGGATACGAGGGCGTGCGGGTTCCCACCATAGAGGATGGCCCCGAGGTCGCTGATCGCGTGGGTTACCGCCACAATGACACCCATGACCGGGTCATCCACCGACGGCGTCACGCCGCACCGCGTCCTCATCGCCGAAGACGAGGCACTCATCCGGCTCGACCTGGCCGAGATGCTGCGCGACGAGGGCTACGAGATCGTCGGCGAGGCCGGCGACGGCCAGGAAGCCGTCGAACTCGCCGAGAGCCTGCGGCCCGACCTGGTGATCATGGACGTCAAGATGCCGCGACGCGACGGCATCGACGCCGCTTCGGAGATCGCCGCCAAGCGGATCGCGCCGATCGTCATCCTCACCGCGTTCAGCCAGCGCGAACTCGTCGAACGGGCCCGCGACGCCGGCGCCATGGCCTACCTGGTCAAACCGTTCAACGTCCAGGACCTCATCCCGGCGATCGAGGTGGCGGTCAGCCGCTTCGGCGAGCTCGCCGCACTCGAACAGGAGGTCGCGACGCTGTCCGACCGCCTGGAGACCCGCAAACTCGTCGAACGGGCGAAGGGCCTGCTGCAGGCCAAGCAGGGCATGAGCGAGCCGGAGGCCTTCAAGTGGATCCAGCGCGCCGCCATGGACCGGCGCACGACGATGAAGCGGGTGGCCGAAGTGGTGCTGGAAACCCTCGACACGCCGACCGACGAGGCGCCCGCCCAACAGTGAGCTGCGCTGCCCGCGCGTAAACACTGCGTTTCAGCGGTGCCGGTTCGTCGGCTTTCACCCGCCACCACGGCGCACCGCTTCGTCAACATCACGCACCGGCGCCACTGGTTGGCTATGTTCTACCGGAAGCATCAGCGCCCTGGCCGTGACGGTCGTGGCGGTCGAGGCCGATCAAAATCGAACCCGGAGGTGAACGTGCGCGGTCGCGTGACACGAAATGCAGTTGCTCTCAGCGGCGCGGGGCTGTTGGTGCTCGGGATTGCCGGTTGCAGTCAGTCGACGCCCGAGCAGGACGCGGCGCAGACGAACCTGAAGATCGTCGAGAAGGTGCAGATCGACGAGAACGGCGCCGAAGTGGCCGCCAGCACGGGCGCCGCGCCCGCGGACCCCGCCGGCGACGGCAACGCCACCTGCCCGCCGGTGTCCATCGCGATGGCCGGCGCGCTCAACGGTCCGGACGCCGCCCTGGGTATCAACATCAAGAACGGTGTGCAGCTCGCCATCGACAAGCACAACGCCGCCAACCCCGGTTGCCAGGTGCAGCTCAAGCCGTTCGACACCGAGGGCGACCCGCAGAAGGCCAGTGCCATCGCCCCGCAGATCGTCGACGATCAGTACACCATCGGGCTGGTGGGCCCGGCTTTCTCCGGTGAGACCAAGGCCACCGGCGGCGTCTTCGATCAGGCCGGCCTGGTCGCCACCACCGCGTCCGCCACCAACGTGACGCTGTCGGAGAACGGCTGGAAGACCTTCTTCCGCGGGCTGGCCAACGACGGCGTCCAGGGCCCCTCGGCCGCCAACTATCTGAAGAACACGTTGGGCCACAAGAAGGTCTGCGTCGTGGACGACAGCACCGACTACGGACTGGGCCTGGCTCAGGCCGTCCGCGACACCCTCGGTCCGGTGGCGGATCCGGCCTGCAACATCTCGGTCAAGAAAGGCGACAAGGACTTCTCCGCCGCGGTGACCCAGATCAAGGGCGCCGCCCCGGATTCGGTGTTCTTCGGCGGTTACTACGCCGAGGCGGCACCGCTGGTGCAGCAGCTGCGCGACGGTGGCTTCGAGGGCACCTTCGCCAGCGCCGACGGCACCAAGGACCCGGAATTCGTCAAGCAGGCCGGCGAATCCTCCAAGGGCGCCGTCCTGGCCTGCCCGTGCGGCCCGGCCACCGGCTCGTTCGCCGAGGAGTACGAGCAGAAGTTCGGCCAGGCGGCAGGCACCTACAGCGCCGAGGGCTACGACCTGGGCACCATCCTGCTCAAAGGCATCGACTCCGGTGCGATCACCCGCCCGGCGCTGTTGGACTTCGTCCGCAACTACAAGGGTCAGGGCGTCGCCCGCGAATACCAGTGGACCCCGGTGGGTGAGCTCACCACCAACCTGATCTGGATCTACGACGTCCAGTGACAGCTGAAGCGAAACGCGTCCGAGAGCATTTGGCTCGGACGCGTTTTCGCTCAGACCCGTCTTCGCCAGACACGTCCGCTGAGGAGCGCGCCACCGGATGAACTCGGCCGCAAACATCAACTTCAACGTCGGGTCGCTGGTCGACAGCTTCTGGCAGTTGACGATCGACGGTCTGTCCTGGGGAGCGATCTACGCCCTGGTCGCGGTCGGCTACACGCTGGTGTTCGGCGTGCTGCGACTGATCAACTTCGCGCACTCCGAGATCTTCATGCTCGGCATGTTCGGGGCGTATTTCGCCCTCGACATCATCCTCGGGTTCACCCCGAGCGGTAACGCCTACGACAAAGGTGCCGCGCTGACCGTCCTCTATCTGGGGGTGGCCATGCTGTTCGCGATGGTGATCTCCGGCAGCGCCGCCGTCGGTTTGGAATTCATCGCCTACCGCCCGCTGCGCAAACGCCATGCCCGGTCGCTCACCTTCTTGATCACCGCGATCGGCATGTCGTTCGTGCTCCAGCAGTTCGTCCTGTTCATCCTGCCCAAGATCATCCCCGGCTACGGCGGACCGAACGCCCAACAACCGATCGTGCTGGTGCAGCCCAAGACCCAGTTCGAGATCTTCGGGGTGGCGATCTCCAACATCACCCTGGTGATCATCGTCTCGGCGCTGGTGCTCGCCGTGCTCACCGATGTGGCGATCAACCGCACGAAGTTCGGTCGCGGTATCCGCGCCGTCGCCCAGGATCCGACGACGGCCACCCTGATGGGGGTCTCGCGGGAGCGGATCATCATGACGACGTTCCTGATCGGCGGTCTGCTGGCCGGTGCTGCCGCGCTGCTGTACACCCTGAAGGTGCCGCAGGGCATCATCTACTCCGGCGGATTTCTGTTGGGCATCAAGGCGTTCTCGGCGGCGGTACTCGGCGGGATCGGCAATCTGCGCGGAGCACTGTTGGGCGGTCTGCTGCTCGGGGTGATGGAGAACTACGGCCAGGCGGTGTTCGGCACGCAGTGGCGCGACGTGGTCGCCTTCGTGCTGCTGGTGTTGGTGCTGCTGATACGTCCCACCGGGATACTCGGGGAGAGCCTGGGGAAGGCACGCGTATGACACGGGTGATGCAGTGGTGGGATGGGCTGACGCGGGCCCAGAAGTGGGTGTTCGGGATCATCCTGTTCGCCGGGGTCGCGCTGTCCCCGTTGTTCAAGCCCGGGTTCATCGACACACCGGGAATCAGCTTCGGCGGCACCATGGCCCAGTTCGCCATGATCGCGATCATCGCGATCGGGCTGAACGTGGTGGTCGGTCAGGCCGGTCTGCTGGACCTGGGCTACGTCGGGTTCTACGCCGTCGGCGCCTACACCGTCGCCCTGCTCACCAGTCCGGAGAGCCCCTGGAACAGGTTGGGGCCCAACGGGTTCTTCAGCACACCGTGGGCGTGGCTGTCCTGTGTGCCGCTCGCGATGGCGGTGACCGCGCTCAGTGGCCTGATCCTCGGCACCCCGACGCTTCGCCTGCGCGGCGACTATCTGGCGATCGTCACCCTGGGCTTCGGTGAGATCATCCGACTGCTGGCCGACAACCTCTCCGACATAACCAACGGCCCCCGCGGTTTGAACGAAGTCGCCTTCCCGCGCTTCCTGCAGAACGATCAGCATCCCGGAGGCGTGTTCTCCGTGTCGAACTCCAGCGGCGACGCCAACTACGGCACGTGGTGGTTCTGGCTCGGTCTGATCCTCATCATCGTGATCCTGCTGCTCGTCGGGAATCTCGAACGCAGCCGCGTCGGGCGCGCCTGGATCGCGGTGCGTGAGGACGAGGACGCCGCAGAAGTCATGGGCGTCAACACGTTCAAGTTCAAGTTGTGGGCGTTCACCATCGGCGCGGCCATCGGCGGACTCTCCGGCGCGCTGTATGCCGGACAGGTGCAGTATGTCGCGCCACCGACGTTCAACATCATCAACTCGATGCTGTTCCTCTGCGCCGTGGTCCTCGGGGGGCAGGGCAACAAGCTCGGTGTGATCCTGGGCGCCTTCATCATCGTCTACCTGCCCAACCGCCTGCTCGGTGTGCATTTCCTCGGCATCGACATGGGCAACCTGAAGTATCTGTTCTTCGGCCTGGCGCTGGTGGTGTTGATGATCTTCCGCCCGCAGGGCCTGTTCCCGGCGCGTCAACATCTGCTGACGTACGCCACGGCGGCCCGTAGGCTGCTGCGCGCGCAGCCGACGGACACGGAGCCGGCCAAGTGAGCGCCCCGGAGGAGTTCGAGACCTCGGTCGCCGAGATGGCCGGCGTGCACCGCACCATCGAGGCCGGCGCCGGCGAGGTGCTGCTGCAGACCACTGATCTGACGGTCAAATTCGGTGGCCTGACGGCGCTCGACGCGGTCAGCTTCAACATCCGTCGCGGAGAAATTCTGGGCCTGATCGGCCCCAACGGTGCGGGCAAGACGACGTGCTTCAACGCCATCACCGGGGTGTACCGGCCCAGCGCGGGTTCGGTCACCTTCGACGGCTCACCGATCGGCCGGATCAAGCGTCACCAGATCACCCGGCTGGGCATTGCGCGCACCTTCCAGAACATCCGACTGTTCGGCGAGATGACCGCGTTGGAGAACGTCATGGTGGGCACCGACGCCCGGCATCACACCTCGGTGCCGGGGGCGCTGATCCGCTCGCCTCGACACCGGCGGGAGGAGAAGGCGGCGATCGAGAGATCGGCGGCGCTGCTGCACTTCGTCGGGATCGCGCATCGGGGCGAGGAAAAAGCCAAGAACCTGTCCTATGGTGATCAGCGACGGCTGGAGATCGCCCGCGCACTGGCCACCGAACCGAAGCTGCTGTGTCTGGACGAGCCCGCCGCCGGGTTCAACCCCAGCGAGAAGTCGGCACTCATCGAGTTGATCCGCAAGATCCGCGACGACGGGTACACCGTGCTGCTCATCGAACACGACATGCGCTTGGTGATGGGCGTGACCGACCGCATCGTGGTGCTCGAATTCGGCCGCAAGATCGCCGACGGCCTGCCCGCCGAGATCCGCGAGGACCCGAAGGTCATCGCCGCTTACCTGGGGGTGCCTGATGACGAACTCGCCTGACCCGTCCCGTCCGGTGCTGCTGGAGGTCCGCGACCTCGTCGTCCACTACGGGCGCATCAAGGCGCTGCACTCGGTGTCGCTGACCGTCCATGAAGGGGAGCTGGTCACGCTGTTGGGCTCCAACGGCGCGGGTAAGACGACCATCATGCGCGCGATCTCGGGTCTGCTCCCGTTGACCTCCGGGTCGGTGTGGTTCGACGGCAGTGACATCAGCCGGGTCAAGGCGCACAACCGGGTGACCGACGGCCTGATCCAGGCGCCGGAGGGCCGCGGTGTCTTCCCCGGCATGACCATCATCGAGAACCTCGAAATGGGCTGCTACGGGCGTAAATTCGCTTCCAAGTCCGAACACGACGAGCGGCTCGACTGGGTGCTGCAGACCTTCCCCCGGCTCGCCGAACGGCGTAGCCAGGTCGGCGGCACCCTCTCCGGTGGGGAACAGCAGATGCTCGCAATCGGACGGGCACTGATGGCGCGGCCGAAGGTGCTGCTGCTCGACGAGCCGTCGATGGGCCTGGCGCCCATGGTGATCTCCCAGATCTTCAAGATCATCGCCGAGATCAACGCCACCGGCACCACCGTGCTGCTGGTCGAGCAGAACGCCCAGCAGGCGCTGAGCCGCTCGGACCGGGCCTACATCCTGGAGACCGGCGAGGTCACGCGCAGTGGTGATGCGCGAGAGTTGTTGGCCGACGACAGCATTCGCGCGGCCTACCTCGGCGTCGCCTGAGTTCAGGCGATGTCGGCGTCGGCGCGCCGTTGAAAGCGCAGATGCTCTTCGCGCAGAGGATCGCCGATCTTCTCGAGGCTGAGCCCCCTGGTCTCGATGGCGAACAGCGCCGTGACCCCCGCACCCAGAACCGACGCCGCGACCAGACCATAGAGCAACACCGTGGTCCCGAGCTCGGAAAGCAACACCGGGAACAGGAACGCCGTCAGCACGGCTCCCACCTTGGCGAAGGACGCCGCGAAACCCGCCCCTCTACCGCGGATCGGCGTCGGGAACACCTCACCGGCCAGCAGATAGGTCATCGCGTTCGGCCCCAGATTGGTCGCGAAGTAGAACAGCATGAACCCGGCGAACAGCAAGATCATGTTGTTGCCGCCGTCCGAGCGGATGGACAGGGCCGCCAGTGCCAGGCCGGCGGCGCATCCGAGGAATCCGATGGTCTGCAGTTTGATGCGTCCGACGGTGTCCACCAGGAGTATCGCCGCCAACACCCCGGTCACGAACAGCACGCTCATCAATGCGGAGCCTTCCGCGGCCAGCATGTCGTTGTGGATGACACCGGACAGCGTGTGCGAATCGGTGTCAGCGCCCAGCACCGCGACGATGATGGTCGGAGTGAAGATGCCGATGCCGTAGGTCGACAGATCCTGCAGAAACCACGGGACCGAGGCGAGGATCGTCGCCCGGCGGTTGCGCTTGGCGAACAGCGTCAAATATCCGCCGCTCGCCCGGTGGTCGGGACGCTCGGGCAGCCTCGACAGCGTCACCGACGACGGGTACCGCGGCTCACGGTGCAACAGCCGAGCCGTCTCACGTTCGGCCTCTTCGGTGCGGCCTTTCGAGACGAGCCAGTGGGGACTGTCGGTGATGAAGAAGCGGCCCACGATCACCAGGATCGCGGGCAGGATCGCGGTGGCGTACATCCAACGCCAGTCGCCCACATCGTCGTTCTCGTAGAGGATGACGACACCCACCAGCGCGCCGGTGAGCGCGCCGACGGCTTGAAAGGCGAACGCGCTGAGCACCAGACGCCCGCGCTTGGTGGTGGGGATGCTCTCGGAGATCACCATGTGCGCGGTGGGGTAGTCGCACCCCAACGCTAGACCGGACCCGACGAGAAAGACGACCAGCAGGATGAAATTCGGCGCGAAGGTCAGCGCCACCAGAAACACGACGAACAGGATCATCTCGACGATGAACATGCGCTTGCGCCCGAACGTGTCGGCCAGACCGCCGAGGACCGTCGCGCCGACCAGGATGCCCGCCAGTGATGCGGCGGTGACCATGCCCTTCTCGAAGGCGTTCAAACCGAATTCGCGGCTGATCAGTGGCAGTGCCACCCCGGTCATGAACACGATCATGCCCTCGAAGAACTTGCCCGCCGAGGCCAGCGACCAGATGCGCCACTGCATGACCGTCATCGGCGTCGACGAGGTCTTGGTGCCATCCGCCCACACCGGACGCTCGTCGATGTACTCCTGAACGGTTCGCGGAATCGCGGGTTTGTGCTCAACCTCGGTCACGGCCTGATGATGCCTGGTTTCCGCGATGCCGGAGCGGGTCGGAGGCCGGTGCGGCTGAACGTTTTCCGAGCGTTCACCGCGATTACGGGTGTGGCGTCAACGCGCGACGATCACCGACGAACCGTGTCCGAACAGCCCCTGGTTGGCCGTCACGCCGACGGTGGCGCCCTCGACCTGTCGGCCGGTGGCCTGACCCTTGAGCTGCCAGCTCAACTCGCACACCTGGGCGATGGCCTGCGCCGGGATCGCCTCGCCGAAACTGGCCAGCCCACCGGACGCATTGACCGGGATCCGGCCGCCGATGGTGGTGGCGCCGCTGCGCAGGAGTTGCTCTGCTTCGCCTTTCGGGCACAGGCCCAGGTGCTCGTACCAGTCCAGTTCCAGCGCGGTGGACAGGTCGTAGACCTCGGCCAGGCTCAGGTCCTCGGGTCCGATGCCCGCTTCGGCATAGGCGGCGTCGAGGATCTGATCCTTGAACACCCGCTCCGGTGCGGGCACCACGGCCGTGGAATCGGTGGCGATGTCCGGCAATTCGGGCAGATGCTGAGGGTACTTCGGCGACTGCAGACTCACGGCCCGGACCGAGGGCACCCCCTCGACCGATCCCAGGTGCTTCTCGGCGAACGACTTGCTGGCCACGATCAGCGCAGCCGCGCCGTCGGAGGTGGCACAGATGTCGAGCAGCCGAAGCGGATCCGATACGACCGGGCTGGCCAGCACGTCGTCGACGGTGGCTTCCTTGCGATAGCGCGCATTCGGATTGTCCAGGCCGTGCTTGGCGTTCTTGACCTTCACCGCGGCGAAATCCTCGAGCGTCGCGCCGTAGAGATCCATCCGGCGGCGGGCGAGCAGGGCGAAGTAGACGGTGTTCGTCGCGCCGATCAGATGGAAGCGCTGCCAATCGGGATCGTTCTTGCGCTCGCCGCCGACGGGGGCGAAGAAGCCCTTGGGCGTGGTGTCCGCACCGATCACCAAGGCGACGTCGCACAATCCGGCCAGGATCTGGGCGCGGGCGCTCTGCAGGGCCTGCGAACCACTTGCGCACGCCGCGTAGCTCGAGGTGACGGGAACCCCGTTCCAGCCCAGCTTCTGGGCGAACGTCGCGCCGGCGACGAAGCCGGGGTAGCCGTTGCGGATGGTGTCGGCGCCGGCGACGAGCTGGATCTGGCGCCAGTCCAGACCGGCCTCGGCGAGTGCGGCGCGTGCGGCGACGACCCCGTACTCGGTGAAGTCGCGACCCCACTTGCCCCACGGGTGCATACCGGCACCCAGGATGTACACCGGTTCTGGTGTGTTAGCGCTCATTCCGAGATCCTCCAGGCGTGGACGATGCGCTCGACACCGTCGTCGTCGGTGAACAGCGGCATGGTCGTCAGCTCCATCTCCATGCCGACCTTCAGGTCGGCCGCGAGCGTGCCCTCGACGACCTTGCCGAGCACGATGAGCCCCTCGTCGGCCAGTTCGACCGCCGCGACGGCGAACGGTTCGAAGGGGTCGGGGGACGGGTACGGCGGGGGCGGCGCGTACCGGTTCTCGGTGTAACTCCACAGCTTCCCGCGGCGTGACATCGGCACCTGGGCCAGGTCGTCACCGTCGCATCCGGGGTTGGGGCAGTTGTTGGCGCGGGGCGGGAACACGTACGTGCCGCACTGGTGGCACTTGCCGCCGATCAGGTAGGCGCCGCCGGTCCCGTCGGTGGCGAACCAGCCCTCGACCGCCGGCTGTATGGAAGCTGACACGTCGGTCAGCGTACCCAGTCGCGCCACAGAACTGAAACGTGTTCCAGTTGGGGCTGAGGGGGACCGCCGGCATGATCCGCACGCGTTCGTGCGATCCGCCGACGCCTGGGATCGCGCCTGTGGTGTCCCTATTCTGAGCGCGTGCCCACGCGCGTCGACCCCCGGCCGCCGGCGCCCCGTTGGCACGGCGTGGGACTAGCGGCATACCTGGGCATGCTCGCCCTGTATGCCGCCGCCGGGCGGCATACCGCCGGCGCCGGGGTCGACCCGCGGCTCTATGCGGTGCTGGGTGCGGCAGCGGTGCTCGGCATCCTCGGTGCGGCGGCCGGCGCCCTGCGCGGGTACCAGCGACGGCGCGCCCTGCTGATCGCCTGGCCGGTGGCGGCGCTCGTCGCGACGATCCTGACCGGCGCGGTGGAACCGGATGCCACCCGCCTGCTGCCCGGCACCATCACCATCGCGTTCGTCTACCTCGGGCTGACCTGTGGACGGTGGCGATCACTGGCTCTGGTTCCCCTCGGTGTGGTCGCGTTCGTGGTGGGCGGGATGAAGGAGCTGCCCGGCGCGCTGCCCACGGTGCTCGTCACGGCGGTGATGTGGGTGCTGGTGGCCGAGGTGCCGGCCTCGCTGATCGATCGGCTGGTCAAGCAGAGCGAGTTGCTGCGGGAGGTCGCGCAGACCGACGCGCTGACCAAGCTGCTGGACCGGACCACGCTCGCGCACCGGCTCTCGGCGCACGCGGCCGGATCGGCGGTGGTGCTGCTCGATCTCGACAGCTTCAAGCAGTACAACGACCAGTACGGCCACGATGCCGGCGACGATCTGCTCGTCGCGTTCGCCGACACGCTGCGCGGGTCGGTCGGCGACGACGGCATGGTGTTCCGTCTCGGCGGTGACGAGTTCCTGTTGTTGCTGGTGGGCGCCGACCAGTCCGCGGCCGAGCGCATCGTCGACCGGGTGCGGGAGCGCTGGTCGCGCAGCGGCGTCGCGGTGGGTTTCAGCGCCGGCATCGCCACCGGCGAGCAGGATCTGATCCGGATCGCGGACGAGCGCATGTACGCCGCCAAACGCTCGCGGGGACTGCGCGCCGACTGAAGGGGCTCCGCACCGCCCGGGGTGTCGGTGTGGGTGCATAGAGTGAGGTCCGTGAGCCCCGCCAGTTCCACCACCGCCAAGAAGTCTGCGCCTGGCAAGCCTGGCACCAAGGACGACACACCCACGCTGATGCTGTTGGACGGCAATTCGCTGGCCTACCGCGCCTTCTACGCCCTTCCCGCGGAGAACTTCAAGACCCAGAGCGGGCTGACCACCAACGCGGTGTACGGGTTCACCGCCATGCTGATCAACCTGCTGCGGGACGAGCAGCCCACCCACATTGCCGCGGCCTTCGACGTGTCGCGCAAGACGTTCCGGGTCGACAAATACCCCGAGTACAAGGCCGGCCGCTCGTCGACACCCGACGAGTTCCGCGGCCAGATCGACATCACCAAGGAGGTGCTCGTCGCTCTGGGTGTCACGGTGCTCGCCGAACCCGGCTTCGAGGCCGACGACCTGATCGCGACGCTGGCCACCCAGGCCCAGGAGGAGGCGTTCCGGGTGCTCGTCGTCACCGGCGACCGCGACGCCCTGCAGCTGGTGAGTGACTCGGTGACCGTGCTGTACCCGCGTAAGGGTGTCAGCGAACTCACCCGATTCACCCCGGAGGCCGTCGTCGAGAAATACGGGCTGACCCCGGCCCAGTACCCGGACTTCGCCGCGCTGCGCGGAGACCCGAGCGACAATCTGCCCGGCATCCCCGGCGTGGGGGAGAAGACGGCCACCAAGTGGATCGCCGAATACGGGTCCCTGCAGTCTCTGGTCGACAACGTCGACCAGGTCAAGGGCAAGGTGGGGGACGCGCTGCGGGCCAACCTCTCGTCGGTGATCCTCAACCGCGAACTCACCGACCTGGTCAAGGACGTCCCGCTGCCGCAGACGCCGGACACCCTGCGGATGCAGCCGTGGAACCGAGACCAGATCCACCGGCTGTTCGACGACCTGGAGTTCCGGGTTCTGCGCGACCGGCTGTTCGAGACGCTGGTGGCGGTCGAGCCGGAGGTCGAGCACGGTTTCGACGTGCGCGGTCAGGCGCTCGAACCCGGCGAGCTGCCCGCCTGGTTGGCCGAGCACAGCCTCGGTAACCGCTTCGGGGTGGCGGTGGTGGGCACCCATCTGGCCTACGACGCCGACGCGACCGCGCTGGCCATCGTCTCGGCCGACGGGGAGGGTCGCTACATCGACACCGCGAAACTCGATCCGGAGGACGAGGCCGCGTTGGCCTCCTGGCTGGCCGATCCCGGCCCACCCAAGGCGCTGCACGAGGCGAAGCTCGCCATGCACGATCTGCTGGGCCGGGGCTGGCAGCTCAACGGCGTCACCTCCGACACCGCGCTGGCCGCCTACCTGGTGCGTCCCGGTCAGCGCAGTTTCAGCCTCGACGATCTGTCGCTGCGGTATCTGCGCCGCGAGTTGCGCGCGGAGGACCCGGAGCAGCAACAACTCTCGCTGCTCGACGACAGTGACGGCACCGACGATCAGGCCGTCCAGACGCTGATCCTGCGCGCCGTCGCAGTGCTCGATCTCGCCGACGCGCTCGACGAGGAGTTGGCCCGCATCGACTCGTCCTCGCTGCTCGGCCAGATGGAGCTACCGGTGCAGCGGGTGCTCGCCGAGCTCGAACATGTCGGCATCGCGGTCGACACCGGCCAGCTCGAGCAGCTCCAGAGCGAATTCGCCGACCAGATCCGTGACGCCGCCGAAGCCGCCTACGGGGTGATCGGTAAACAGATCAACCTCGGCTCGCCCAAACAGCTGCAGACCGTGCTGTTCGACGAGCTCGAGATGCCCAAGACCAAGCGCACCAAGACCGGCTACACCACCGACGCCGACGCGCTGCAGAGCCTGTTCGACAAGACCGGGCACCCGTTCCTGCAGCACCTGCTGACCCACCGCGACGCCACCCGGCTCAAGGTCACCGTCGACGGTCTGCTCAACTCCATCGCCTCCGACGGGCGCATTCACACCACGTTCAACCAGACGATCGCGGCGACGGGCCGGCTTTCCTCCACCGAACCGAACCTGCAGAACATCCCGATCCGCACCGAGGCGGGGCGGCGCATCCGGGACGCGTTCGTGGTCGGCGATGGTTATGCCGAACTCATGACCGCCGATTACAGCCAGATCGAGATGCGCATCATGGCGCACCTGTCCCAGGATGCCGGCCTGATCGAGGCGTTCAACACCGGGGAGGACCTGCACTCCTTCGTCGCCTCACGGGCGTTCGACGTACCCATCGACGAGGTCACCGCCGATCTGCGGCGCCGGGTCAAGGCGATGTCCTACGGCCTGGCGTACGGGCTGAGCGCCTACGGCCTGGCCGCCCAGCTCAAGATCTCCACCGAAGAGGCGAAGGTCCAGATGGACCAGTATTTCGCCCGCTTCGGCGGCATCCGCGACTATCTGCGTGACGTCGTCGATCAGGCCCGTAAAGACGGCTACACCTCGACGGTGTTCGGCCGCAGGCGTTACCTGCCCGAATTGGACAGCAGCAACCGCAACGTCCGTGAGGCCGCCGAACGCGCCGCGCTCAACGCGCCGATCCAAGGCAGCGCGGCCGACATCATCAAGGTTGCGATGATCAACGTCGACCGGGCGATCAAAGACGCCGGGCTGGCGTCGCGGATGCTGCTACAGGTGCACGACGAATTGCTGTTCGAGGTCGCCGACGGCGAGCGCGAGACCCTCGAGCGGCTGGTCCGAGAGCAGATGGGCACCGCGTATCCACTCGACGTACCGCTGGAGGTCAGCGTCGGATACGGCCGAAGCTGGGACGCGGCGGCGCACTAGACGGTCGAGCGGTAGCCGTCCAACCAGTGCAGCGCCGGTGTGGCGGCCCGCAACGCGTAGACCCGGTAGGTTTCCTCGGCCTGCATGGCGAACACCCGCTCGTCGCCGAACCCTCGGTCGATCCGATCGCGGACGAATGCCAGCGCGACGATCTGTGCGGAGAAGGCCCGGACCGATCGGCCGGCCTGGCGGCCCCCGAGGCGGGTGGCCTCAGCGACGGCTCGTTTGCGGCCGGCGATCGATCCCAACCAGGTCAGCTCGTTGGGGGTGATGACCCCGGCGGCGGCCATCCCCGGCAGTTTGCCTGCCACCAGCCGTTGTTCGCGACGTCGGCTGGTGATGGCCAGCACGATGGTCAGTCCGAAGATGGGCACCATCCACAGCACGTACACCAGCAGGTAGGTTCCGCCACCGAGCAGCGACGACCCGTTCCATAGGGCATGCATCAGCACCGCCGCCAGATAGCCGCACAGCAGGAAGCCGATCTTGGTCGCGGTGTCGCGGCGCTGCAGGGCGAAGTACACGCCGACGGCGAACATCGTGGTGAACAGGGAATGCCCGAACGGCGCCATCACCAGGCGTAAGGCGGCGGTGATCAGAGAGTCGCCCAGCGATTCGGCGCCGGAGATGTAGAGGATGTCCTCCAGCCAGGCGAAGCCCGCCCCGACCAGGCCGGCATAGACCAGGCAATCGGTCAGCGAATTGAGCTCTTTGCGCCGCGCACCGGTCATCATCAGCAGGAGGAAGAGGCCTTTCGCCGCCTCCTCGATCAGTGGTGCGCCGAGCACCACCGAGGCCGGGTTGGTCTCCTCTCCGGCTGGGTTGACGACGGCGTCGAACACCAGGCCCAGCACGAACGCCAGGATGATCGCGACCGATGCGCCCCATAGGAAGGCGAACACCAGTAATCGGGGCGGTTCGGGTTCCCAACGGTCCAGCCAGACATAGGCCAGCACCACGACGGTCATCGCGATGCTCGAGAGCACGAAGCCGACAGCCGTACCGACGGGGTTGATCGCAGTGAGCAGGATGACGATGAGGCCGACGACCGACGCCAGCGCGATGACCAGCCCGAGCGGGGCCCCGGCGCGGCGCATCTTCAGGCCTAGCGAAGCGGCCGGCAGATACGGATGAGGCGTAGGCGCGGTGCCGGGGCGGTACACCTGAGCAGGGTAGCCGGAATAGAGCGACAACCCGGCCGGTTGACCGCATTACGAGACGGTATCGTCCCGTAATCGGAAAGGGAATCCCATGAACGACGACGAGCGGCGCCTCCGCGCCCACCGGACCATCGACCGGCTGCAACAGGCACTCCTGGCGCACGACATGTCGACCTTCGCCGACCAGTGGGCCCCCGACGGCACCATGACGTTTCCGTTTGCGCCGCCGGGCTGGCCCGAACTCAGCGGCCGTGAGTCGGTGCGCAGTTACCTCGCGGACTACACGGAGAACGTGGACATCCAATCGATCACCCGGATGACGCGTCACGACACCACCGACCCCGACACCGTCGTCCTCGAATGGGCGGTCACCGGCACCGCGGTCAAGACCGGCAAGCCCTACGACATCGCCTACGTCGCGTTCATCACCGTCGGCGCCCACGGCATCGTCGCCTACCGCGACTACTGGAACCCGCTTGCGGCCGCTTCGGCACTCGGCGGTGTAGCCGAGATGTTCGCGGCGTTCGATGCACAAGGCCGACCGTGAGCCGCGCGATCCTCGTCCTGGGGGCGACGGGTAACACCGGCAGCGCGGTCGTGGACGCACCCGAGCGGTTCCCCGACATCGCCCTCCGCACGGCGACCCGCCGGCACACCGCACCCACCCGGCATGAGCACCGCCGGTTCGACTGGGCAGCTCCGGCGACCTGGGCCGCCGCCGTCGAGGGCATGGAGCGGATGTATCTGGTCGCACCGGTCGGCGATCCGGATCCGATGACCACGGTCGGCCCGTTCCTCGAGCAGGCCGCCGAGGCGGGCATCGAGCGGGTGGTGACGCTCGGCTCGTCGGCCGTCGCGACGGGAGACCCGGGCCTGGGTGAGATCGCCGCCGCGGTGCGGGACACATTCGGTGAGTGGGAGATCCTGCGACCGAGCTGGTACATGCAGAACTTCACCGGGTCCCACCCCGTCGCCGAGAGTATCCGCGGCACAGGAGAATTCGTCACCGCCACAGGCATCGGACGGCTGCCGTTCATCGACGCCCGCGATATCGGCCGGGTCGCCGCCCATCTGCTGACCGCGTCCCGCGCGCGCTGCGCCGAGCACCTGTTGACCGGGCCGGAGGCGCTCACCTACGACGAGGCGGCCGCGATCGTGTCGGCGATGACCGGCCGCGCGGTCCGGCACCGCGCCGTGGCTCGTGACCGCTTCGTCGACGCCCTCGTCGGCGCCGGGTACGACGAGGCCTTCGCCGATGTCTTGGCCGCGCTGGACATCCTCGTCCGCGACGGCGCCCAATCCGTCGTCAGCGATACCGTCGAGCGGATCACCGGAACGCCGCCGCGCAGCTTCGCCGACTACCTGACCGCAGCGGTCCGCGCGTGAACGCCGGGCGCCCCAGAGACGAGCGGGTCACCGAGGCGATCTTCGCCGCGGCGCTCGACGAACTCGCCGACAAGGGCTTCGGCGGGCTGACGATGGAAGCCGTCGCCCGCCGCGCCGGGGTCGGCAAGAGCGCGCTGTACCGGCGGTGGCCGTCGAAGATCGAGATGACGGCTGATCTGATGCGCACCCTGAGCGTCTCCACCGATCCCGGGCCGGACACCGGGTCGTTGGCCGGTGACGTCCGGGCCCTGCTCGAGGACGTCGTCGCCTGGTTGACCGACGAGCGGGTGCGCCGCGTGTACCCGGACCTGCTCGCCGAGGCTCAGCGCACGCCGGCGCTCGGGGCTGCGCTGATGACCTTCGTCGGGCGGCCGCGGCGGGCGCGCGCCGACGCGGTGTTCGACCGCGCCGCGGTGCGCGGGGAGCTCGCCGTCGACGCTGATCAGGAAGTCATCGTGGACGCCATGGGCGCGCTGGTGTTCTGGCGGCTGATCGCGCTGGGGCAACCGGTGACGGCGCGGCATCTGGATCGGGTCACCGCCGCGATCTGTGCGATGGCGCGCGGCGCCGGGGAACCGGGTTTGTCCTGCGTGGACCGAGTCGAGTAGCCTGGACATGTACCTGTGTGCGCGATCGTGTACATGATCACCGTGCCTGGGTTCGATCGACAAACCAACCAACAGCACCTACGACCACACCTGTCCGGAGCAACCCACCATATGCCAAGTCCCGTCGCCACCTCGCCGCAAGTAGCCGTCAACGACATCGGCTCGGCCGAGGATTTTCTCGCCGCCATCGACAAGACCATCAAATACTTCAACGATGGCGACATCGTCGAAGGGACCATCGTCAAGGTCGACCGTGACGAAGTCTTGCTCGACATCGGCTACAAGACCGAAGGTGTCATCCCTTCCCGCGAACTTTCCATCAAGCACGACGTCGACCCCAATGAGGTTGTGTCCGTCGGCGATGAGGTCGAAGCCCTGGTCCTCACCAAAGAGGACAAAGAAGGCCGGCTGATCCTGTCCAAGAAGCGCGCTCAGTACGAGCGGGCCTGGGGCACCATCGAAGAACTCAAGGAGAAGGACGAGGCCGTCAAGGGCACCGTCATCGAGGTCGTCAAGGGCGGCCTGATCCTCGACATCGGCCTGCGCGGCTTCCTGCCCGCGTCCCTGGTCGAGATGCGGCGAGTCCGCGATCTGCAGCCGTACATCGGCAAGGAGATCGAGGCCAAGATCATCGAGCTCGACAAGAACCGCAACAACGTGGTGCTCTCACGGCGCGCCTGGCTGGAGCAGACGCAGTCCGAGGTCCGCAGCGAGTTCCTCAACCAGTTGCAGAAGGGCGCCATCCGCAAGGGTGTCGTGTCGTCGATCGTCAACTTCGGCGCGTTCGTCGATCTGGGCGGCGTCGACGGTCTGGTGCACGTCTCCGAGCTGTCCTGGAAGCACATCGACCACCCGTCCGAGGTCGTCACCGTCGGCGACGAGGTCACCGTCGAGGTGCTCGACGTCGACATGGACCGCGAGCGGGTTTCGCTGTCGCTCAAGGCGACGCAGGAAGATCCGTGGCGCCACTTCGCCCGTACCCACGCGATCGGCCAGATCGTCCCGGGCAAGGTCACCAAGCTGGTGCCGTTCGGCGCGTTCGTCCGGGTCGAAGAGGGCATCGAGGGTCTGGTGCACATCTCGGAGCTCTCCGAGCGCCACGTCGAGGTGCCCGACCAGGTGGTTCAGGTCGGCGACGACGCGATGGTCAAGGTCATCGACATCGACCTGGAGCGTCGCCGGATCTCGCTGAGCCTCAAGCAGGCCAACGAGGACTACACCGACGAGTTCGACCCGTCGAAGTACGGCATGGCCGACAGCTACGACGACGCGGGCAACTACATCTTCCCCGAGGGCTTCGATTCCGAGACCAACGAATGGCTCGAAGGTTTCGAGAAGCAGCGTGAGGAGTGGGAGTCGCGCTACGCCGAGGCCGAGCGTCGCCACAAGATGCACACCGCGCAGATGGAGAAGTTCGCCGCTGCCGAGGCCGAGGAGGCCGCGCGTCCGGTGTCGAACGGTTCGTCGTCGTCGTCGTCGCGTTCGGAGGGCGAGTCCTCCGGCGGGACGCTGGCCAGCGATGCCCAGCTCGCCGCGCTGCGGGAGAAGCTCGCGGGCAACGCGTAACACGTCGCTACGCTCGACGGCCCCGGCTCATCACGAGCCGGGGCCGTCGTCGTCGGTGCGGATGACAGACTGGTGCGATGCTGCGAATCGGTCTGTCCGGCGGTATCGGTGCCGGCAAGTCAACGGTGTCCGGGACGTTCAGTGAACTCGGTGGGGTGGTCGTCGACGGCGACGTGATCGCCCGCGAGGTCGTCGAGCCCGGTACGGAGGGCCTCGCGAAACTGGTGGCGGCATTCGGCGACGGGATCCTGCAGTCGGACGGGTCATTGGACCGGCCCGCCCTGGCCGCGATCGCCTTCAGTGACGACGAGAAGCGCGCCACGCTCAACGGGATCGTGCATCCGCTGGTCGGCGCGCGCCGGCAGGAGTTGATCGCTGCGGCGGCCGACGACGCGGTGATCGTCGAGGACATCCCACTGCTGGTGGAATCGCAGATGGCGCCGATGTTTCCGTTGGTGATCATCGTTCATGCCGATGAGGATCTACGGGTCGCGCGGCTCATCGAGTACCGAGGCTTCACCGAGGACGACGCACGCGCCCGGATCAGGGCACAGGCCACCGAGGAGCAGCGCCGGGCGGTCGCCGATGTGTGGCTGGACAATTCGGGCGACGCCGATCAACTCGTCGCCGCGGCACGCGATCTGTGGCAGCACCGCATCCTGCCCTTCGCGGAAAACCTCGCGCACCGCCGCCCGGCTGTCGGTAACCCGAAAATCGTTGACTACAAACCCGAGTGGGTCAGTGAGGGCAAGCGGGCCGTCGCCCGGTTGGCCACCGCGTGCGGTCACCGGGCGCAGCGCATCGACCACATCGGCTCCACGGCCGTCGCCGGCCTGGCCGCCAAGGACGTGATCGACATCCAGGTGACGGTCGACTCATTGGCCACCGCCGACGAACTCGCCGACGCGCTGTACGGCGCCGGTTATCCGCGGGTGGAGGAGATCACCGCGGACAGCCCGCACACCGACGACGAAACGAACTGGCAGAAGCGATTTCACGCATCGGCTGACCCCGGACGGCCGACGAATGTGCACCTTCGGGTCGCCGGCTGGCCCAACCAGCGGTTCGCGCTGCTGTTTCCGGCGTGGCTGGCCTCGGACGCCGATATCCGCGCGGAGTACCTGGGGGTCAAACGCGCCGCGGCCGACGCCGCCGACTACGCCGAGGCCAAAGAACCGTGGCTGGCCGCGGCCCACCGCCGCGCCGGCGAATGGGCCGACGCGACCGGCTGGCAGGCGTAGCGCACCGGTCAGGCCGGGGGAGGCGGCGCCGCGGGATCCGGAGCCGGCGCGGGTTCAGCGGGTGGCGGCGCCGCGGGGTCGGCGACCGCGGGCGGTGCGGTCACCGGCGCTTCACAGGTCAGCACCGCGTAGTCGGGGTCTTGAGGCAGGAAGCGTGGGGCGACGAAATCATCGGCCTGGGCGACGAGCTGATCGTCGACCAGCACCTCGCAGTGCAGGTTCGCCGAGTACGGCCACTGCACGGACACCTTCATCGACGCCACCCCCGACTGGGGCAGGACGGTGTTCGCCTCGAACACCCGGCCGGGAAGCATCGTCGGATTCGCCGTGAGCGTCTGATCGTTCTCGGCCGCGTAGACGATCGTGGCCCCCCGGGAGACGCCGTCGATGCGGGCGCGATAGACGACGTTGTGCAGCACTTCGGGAGCCGGCGGGGGCGCATCGACCGACGGCTGGGGCTGCACCTCGGGATCGGCGAAGGCCGCCGCAGGAACGGTCTGCGAGGCGCTGACCAGGGCGACCAGGACGGCGCCGGTGGTACATCCGCGTTTCACAACGCTCATGATCACCGACCTTACAACGGCCGCCAGGTCAGCGTCATTTCCTCCGCTGCCAGCCAGCGGTGCAGATCGTAGCCGTGTCCGGCGAGCCCGTCGACCGCGCGGGCCGCGGTCCGGACCGCCTCTTCGCCGTCCTCCGGGCTCAGCAGACCGTGGCGGATCGCGGTCAGCAACTCATCGACGTCACACAGCTCGACCCCGCGGCCGGTTCGCACGACCAGATCCAGATAGTGGTCCTCGGATGTCCAGGTCACCGGGCCGCGGGTGTATCGCCCGACGTCGAGGTAGAAGTCCTGGTCCCGCTGGTGGCCGGGATTGAAGTGGAACACCGTGGCACGCAGATTCAGCGACGGCAGCAGCCAGGACTCGAGGTAGTGGAACTGCGCCCGGCCCGGCGTGGGCCGGGCCATGTAGAGACCCCACGGCTGGACGGTGTAGACGTCGACGGCCCGCACGATGCCCTTCGGGTCGGTGTTCGTGCGCGCCTGCAGGTCGAATGTCTCGTGCTTGGGTGGGTGGATGTGCCCAGCATAGAAGTGCGGGAACAAGACCATGTCGGTGCCGGGTTCTAACCTGGTAATCATGGCTTTCGCTACCGAACATCCTGTGCTCGCGCACTCGGAGTACCGCCCGGTCGAGGCGATGGTGCGTGCCGGCAACCGGTTCGAGGTGGTCAGTCCGTACGACCCGGCCGGTGATCAGCCCGCCGCCATCGACGAGCTGGAGAAGCGGGTCAGGGCAGGGGAGCGCGACATCGTGCTGCTGGGCGCCACCGGTACCGGCAAGTCGGCGACCACGGCGTGGCTCATCGAGCGGCTCCAACGCCCGACGCTGGTGATGGCGCCGAACAAGACGCTGGCCGCGCAGCTCGCCAACGAGCTGCGCGACATGTTGCCCAACAACTCGGTCGAGTACTTCGTCTCGTACTACGACTACTACCAACCCGAGGCGTACATCGCGCAGACCGACACCTACATCGAGAAGGACAGCTCGATCAACGACGACGTCGAGCGGCTGCGGCACTCGGCGACCTCGAGTCTGCTGTCCCGCCGCGACGTCGTGGTGGTGGCGTCGGTCTCCTGCATCTACGGTCTGGGCACCCCGCAGTCCTATTTGGACCGCTCGGTCGAGCTCAAGGTGGGCGAAGAGGTGCCGCGCGATGCGCTGCTGCGGCTGCTGGTCGACGTGCAGTACACCCGCAACGACATGTCGTTCACCCGCGGCACCTTCCGTGTGCGCGGCGACACCGTCGAGATTATCCCGTCCTACGAGGAACTCGCGGTGCGCATCGAGTACTTCGGTGACGAGGTCGAGGCGCTCTACTACATGCATCCGCTGACCGGTGACGTCATCCGTCAGGTCGATTCGCTGCGCGTCTTTCCTGCCACGCACTACGTGGCGGGTCCCGAGCGGATGGCCCAGGCCATCTCGAGCATCGAGAAGGAACTCGAGGATCGGTTGGCCGAACTCGAAGGTCAGGGCAAGCTCCTCGAGGCGCAGCGGCTGCGGATGCGCACCAACTACGACGTCGAGATGATGCGTCAGGTCGGCTTCTGCTCGGGGATCGAGAACTACTCGCGCCACATCGACGGCCGTGGCCCGGGCACCGCGCCCGCGACGCTGATCGACTACTTCCCGGAGGACTTCCTGCTCGTCATCGACGAGTCCCATGTGACCGTCCCGCAGATCGGCGGCATGTACGAAGGCGACATGTCCCGCAAGCGCAACCTGGTCGACTTCGGCTTCCGGTTGCCGTCTGCGGTCGACAACCGGCCACTGACGTGGGAGGAGTTCGCCGATCGCATCGGGCAGACGGTGTATTTGTCGGCGACGCCTGGACCCTACGAACTCAGCCAATCCGGCGGCGAGTTCGTCGAACAGGTCATCCGGCCGACCGGTCTGGTCGATCCGCAGGTCATCGTCAAACCGACCAAGGGACAGATCGACGATCTGATCGGTGAGATCCGCCAGCGCACCGAGCGCGACGAGCGGGTCTTGGTCACCACGTTGACCAAGAAGATGGCCGAGGACCTCACCGACTACCTCCTGGAGATGGGGATCCGGGTCCGGTATCTGCACTCGGAGGTCGACACGTTGCGGCGCGTCGAACTGCTGCGGCAGTTGCGCCTGGGCGAGTACGACGTCCTGGTCGGCATCAACCTGCTCCGTGAGGGTCTCGACCTCCCCGAGGTGTCGCTGGTGGCGATCCTCGACGCCGACAAGGAGGGGTTCCTGCGGTCCCCGCGCAGCCTCATCCAGACCATCGGTCGCGCCGCACGCAACGTCTCCGGCGAGGTGCACATGTACGCCGATACGATCACCGACTCGATGAAGCAGGCCATCGACGAGACCGAACGCCGTCGGGCCAAGCAGATCGCCTACAACAAGGAGCACGGAATCGATCCCAAGCCGCTGCGCAAGAAGATCGCCGACATCCTCGACCAGGTGTACCGAGAGGCCGACGACAGCGAGGTCGTCGAGGTCGGCGGTTCCGGCCGCAACGCCTCCCGAGGCCGTCGTGCGACAGGGGAGGCGGGCCGCGCCGTCAGCGCAGGGATCGTCGAAGGCCGGGACACCTCGAACATGCCGCGCGCCGAGCTGGCCGATCTGATCAAGGATCTGACCGAGCAGATGATGACGGCCGCACGTGACCTGCAGTTCGAGTTGGCCGCCCGCATCCGCGACGAAATCCAGGACCTCAAGAAGGAGTTGCGCGGTATGGACGCCGCGGGCCTCAAGTGACTCGGTGTTGACCTCAACGGCGGTTGAGCTTCTAGCCTGGCCGACGTGATGGAGTCGACGGTGGTGTCCGAAGGCACCTGGCGTGATCTGCTCGGGCCCCGGCATCTCGGGGCGTCGACGGTGCTGGCCGGCGGTGTCGCGCTGTACGCGACCAACGAATTCCTGACCATCAGTCTGATGCCCGACGCGGTCGCCGACATCGGCGGTGAGCGGTTCTACGCCTGGGTGACGACGGTCTATCTGGTGGCGTCGGTGATCGCCGCGACGACCGTGCATGCGCTGTTGATGCGGTGGGGGCCCCGGCTGGCGTATCTGCTGGGGCTGAGCGTATTCGGCGTGGGCAGCCTCGGATGCGCGCTCGCGCCCAGCATGGAGTTGTTGCTCGTCGGGCGGACGGTGCAGGGCGGCGCCGGCGGATTGCTCGCCGGGCTCGGCTACGCCGTGATCAACACCGCGCTGCCGCAGCGATTGTGGACCCGGGCATCGGCACTGGTGTCGGCCATGTGGGGCGTCGGCACGCTCGCCGGGCCGGCGGCTGGGGGGCTGTTCGCACAGTTCGGGCATTGGCGGTGGGCGTTCGGGGTGTTGACGATCTTCACGGCTGCGATGGCGGTGCTGGTGCCGCTGGTCTTGCCCGCCCGTGACGCGTCGCGAGCTGCCCGGGCGCGGCTGCGTATCCCGTGGGCGTCGCTGCTGCTCCTCGGCGCGGCGGCACTGGTGGTCAGCACGGCGGGTATTCCCCGGGACGCCCGGCTCACGGCGGGCCTGTTGGTGCTCGCCGCGGCGATCGTGGTTCTGTTCGTCGTGGTCGACCGGCGTGCCTCGGCAGCGGTGTTGCCGCCCACGACATTTCAGCCGGGCCCCCTCAAGTGGATCTACGCCACCCTGGGTCTGCTGATGGCCGCGACCATGGTCGACATGTACGTGCCGCTGTTCGGGCAGCGGCTCGCGGGGCTGGCCCCGGTGCTGGCGGGATTCTTCGGGGCCGTGTTGTCCGTCGGCTGGACGGCCGGGGAGATCACCAGCGCGTCGGCTCGACGTGCCCGGATCATCGCCCGCACCGTCGCGGTCGCGCCCTTGGTCATGGGTGTGGGGCTCGCCGTCGGGCTGGTGGCGGTGCGTGAGGCGATGTCACCGCTGTGGGTGGGCGTCTGGGTGGCCGGCCTGGTCGTCACCGGTGCCGGCATCGGTATGGCGTGGCCGCACCTGTCGGCATGGGCGATGAGTCGCGTGCGCGACCCGGCCGAGGGGCCGGCCGCGGCGGCCGCGATCAGCACGGTGCAGTTGATCTGCGGTGCATTCGGTGCCGGACTGGCGGGTGTGTTGGTGAACATGTCCAGCGGAGGCGACGCGCAGGCCGCGCGCCTGTTGTTCGGGGTATTCGCCGTCCTCGCCGCTGTCGGCGTGGTCGCATCGACCCGCGCGTCCCGGGCGGGGTCGGACGGTTAGTCCGAAACTTCGTCGAGTTGGCGGATCGAGGTCACCCCGTCGATGCCTGCCAGTAGGGCGGGCGCGGTGAGGATTCTGCTGCCGGCCAGCGTGAGCATGGCGCCCGCCTGACCGGTCCGGCCGCCCAACGGCTCACCGTCGGGGTCGGCGGACAGTTCGGTGAGCTGCCAATTGCGTCGCTCGCACGCCTGCAGCAGGGTGGTCAGCACGCCGCGCCCGCCGTCATATGTCACGTGCAACCGGATGGATCCGCTCAGGCGGGCGTTGAGCCGGCGCGCCACGGGCATGAATCCGACCACGATCACGAAGTGCAGCACCGTCACGGTGCAGGCGAGCAGGAGCAGACCCGCCCCCGCCGCCATCCCGATCGCTGCGGACTCCCAGACTGCGGCGGCGGTGGTGAGGCCGTGGACCGAGCCGCGGCGGAAGATGATGATTCCCGCGCCGAGGAAACCGATGCCCGTAACGATCTGTGCTGCAACCCGAGACGGGTCGACCTCGATGGTTCCCGCGGTGAGGACGTCGTTGAATCCGTACTTGCTGACCAACAGGATGAGCGCCGCGGCCGTGCCGACGATGGTCTGGGTGCGCAATCCCGCACTCTTACCCTGGATCTCACGTTCGAGGCCGATCAGCGCCGTGAGTCCGAACGCGACGAGTAGCTCGACGATCTGCCGCATGCCCTGCCCCGGCCCACCGAAGAACGGTGGGTCTGCGGCCAGCCAGAGATCCATGCCGACAAGGTATCCCGGTCAGGCCGTGATCACGGTGATCGAAACGCTCGACCGGGGGCGGGCCGGCTGGCACGGTGACGACCTGACGCGGGTGTGGCTGAGTGGCGAGACGGCGCCTGCAATGCCGTTCACTCGGGTTGGAACCCGTCATCCGCTCGCGGCCGGCTGGCCGGCGTCGTTCGGTCACCGATCCACCTCTCCTTTGCAACAGTTCGATAAACCGCAGAAATGGCGCGCCGGGCAAACGGCCGACCCGCGGATACGTTCGCCCGGACGCGTAAACGTCACGAGGCGCAAAGGAACTGAGGAACATGTCGCGGACGACAAATCGACTGGGTGTCACCGCCCTTGCCACCGCGGGGGCCTGCTGCGTCGTGCAGCTGTTCAACCCCACGACGGCAGTGGCACAACCGAGCCCCGGCGTTCCGTGCTTGAACATCATGCAGCAGTTGCTCACTGTGCCGGGACGTCTGCCTGAGACCCTGCCTGCCGCGAACCAGGCACTCACCACCGCCACGCCACCGACCGGGCCCATCCCGCCGGCCGGCTCCGCGAACGGCACCGCGCTCTCGACGCCGCCGGCGCCCGCCATTCCACCGGCGGGCTCCCTGAACGGAACCGCTCGCGTGGTGCCGCCGGCTCCCGGCATCCCGCCCGCCGGTTCGCTCAACGGCACGGCCCTCTCGACGCCGCCGGTTCCGGGTGCGCCGGGCGCTCCGCTCAGCACGACGGCCGGCACTGTCACCCCGCCGGCTCCCGGTATCCCGCCGGCCGGCTCCCTGAACGGCACCGCGCTGTCCACGCCGCCGGTCCCGGGCGCACCCGGTGTGCCGACGGCCGGCGCCGGTGGGGGCGGCGTCCCGCCTGTTCCGCCGGCTCCGCCCGCAGCCGCGGTGACTCCGGCCGGCGGCGCGGTGCCGCCGGTGCCGGCCGCTCCGCCCGCGGCTGCCGTGACTCCCGCTGGTGGTGCGGTGCCACCCGTGCCGGCCGCTCCGCCCGCGGCTGCCGTCCAGCCGGCCGCGGCGGCGATTCCGCCGGCCGGCGGTCCCGCCGGTCCGCCGGCGGCGGCGGTCTCGCCCGCCGCGGGTGCGGTTCCTCCCGCTCCCGCCGCTCCGCCTGCGCCGGCTCCGGCCGGCCCGCCGGCTGCGGCGGTCTCACCCGCCGCCGGCGCGGTTCCTCCGGCTCCGGCTGGTCCGCCTGCTGGTGTGGTGGAGCCGGCTGCGGGTGCGGTTCCTCCGGCTCCGGCTGGTCCGCCTGCTGGTGTGGTCGAACCTGCCGCCGGCGCGCTTCCGCCTGCCCCGCCCCTTCCCGGCGCCCCTGCCGGCGGTGCCGGTGGCGGCGCGCTTCCGCCCGCCCCGCCCGCACCCGGCGCACCTGCGGGTGGCCCCGGTGGCGGTGCTCTTCCGCCCGCCCCGCCCGCGCCCGGTGCACCTTCCGGCGGCTCCGGTGGTGCAGCGACGCCTCCCGCGCCGCCGGCTCCCGGTGCGCCTGCGGGTGGCTCCGGAGGCGGTGCCCTGCCTCCGGCTCCGCCGGCTCCCGGTGCGCCTGCGGGTGGCTCCGGAGGCGGTGCCCTGCCTCCGGCTCCGCCGGCTCCTGGTGGTGGGACGGTTGACGCGCAGTCGGCGGTGACGCCTCCGGCTCCGCCGGCTCCTGGTGGTGGGACGGTTGACGCGCAGTCGGCGGTGACGCCTCCGGCTCCGCCGGCTCCTGGTGGTGGGACGGTTGACGCGCAGTCGGCGGTGACGCCTCCGGCTCCGCCGGCTCCTGGTGGTGGGACGGTTGACGCGCAGTCGGCGGTGACGCCTCCGGCACCGCCCGCTCCTGGTGGTGGCTCGGTCACCCCCGTCGAGCGGTTCAGCCCGCCCGCCCCGCCCAGCCCGGGCACCGGCACCATCGATTCGTCGACGGCCATCACCCCGCCCTCGCCCGGAGCCCCCGGCGGCGGATCGGTCACCCCGGTCGAGCGCTTCTCTCCGCCGGCGCCTCCGGCTCCGTCGGTCCCGGCCGGCAGCTCGGCCACGAACGTGACTCCGCCGGCGCCTCCGGCTCCGTCGGTCCCGGCCGGCAGCTCGGTCACGAACGTGACTCCGCCGGCTCCTCCGGGTCCGCCGGCTGCTGAGGTGACCCCTGCTGGTGGTGCGGTGCCGCCGGCTCCTCCGGGTCCGCCGGCTGCTGAGGTGACCCCTGCTGGTGGTGCGGTGCCGCCGGCTCCTCCGGGTCCGCCGGCTGCTGAGGTGACCCCTGCTGGTGGTGCGGTGCCGCCGGCTCCTCCGGGTCCGCCGGCTGCTGAGGTGACCCCTGCTGGTGGTGCGGTGCCGCCGGCTCCTCCGGCGCCGCCCGCTGCAGTGGTCCAGCCCGCGGCAGCTGCGCTCCCGCCGGCTCCGGCTGGTCCGCCTGCTGGTGTGGTTGAGCCGGCTGCGGGTGCGGTGCCGCCGGCTCCGGCTGGTCCGCCTGCTGGTGTGGTTGAGCCGGCTGCGGGTGCGGTGCCGCCGGCTCCGGCTGGTCCGCCTGCTGGTGTGGTTGAGCCGGCTGCCGGTGCGGTTCCGCCGGCTGGTCCGCCCGCCGGCGCCGGTGCCGGGGGACCGGGCGCAGGTGCGGGCCCCGCGGCGCCGCTCGGTGCCCCGCCTGCTCCGCCCGCTGCTGCGGTCGCCCCTGCTGCGGGTGCGGTTCCGCCCGCGCCGCCTGCTCCGCCTGCTGCCGCGGTGGTGCCTGCTGCGGGTGCGGTTCCGCCGGCGCCGCCGGTCCCGCCGGCCGCGGTCGTGGTGCCTGCCGCCGGTGCGGTTCCCCCCGCGCCGCCGGCTCCGCCCGCCGCTGTGGTCACGCCCGCCGCGGCTGTCGCACCGCCGGCTCCTCCGGCTCCGCCGGCGCCGGCAGCCGCCAACGTGCCGGTCGTCGCTCCGCCGGCTCCCCCCGCGCCCCCCGGCGGCGGATCCACCGCGGTGAACATCCCGACCCCGCCGTACCCGCCGGCTCCTCCGGCAGGCGGGTCGACCGCGGTGAATATTGCGACGCCGCCCTACCCGCCGGCTCCGGGCGCGCCGGTCACCGGTGGGGGTGCGATTCCTCCGGGCGCCGGCACGCCGCTCGAGGGTGCGGCCGCGGTGTTCGATCGGCTGCTGCCGGGCATCCCGGCAGCAGGGGCGCCGGGAGCTGCGGCGGCGACGCCGTGGGAGATGATTCCGGCGATCCCGGTGCCGCAGATCCCGGGTATGCCGATTCCGCTGCCCACGGAGATCAAGTTGCCGAGCGACGGCATCTGCGCCGGAACCGGTGGACTGTGGTCGGCGAACGCCAATCCCGGTGCCCCCGCCCCCGCGGCGGCCGCCACCCCGGCGGGGGACCGTCGCGACGACTGGTGATCACCATTCCCCTGAGGACGATGCGGGCCCGGCAGCACTGCTGCCGGGCCCGCTTCGTGTCATCTGCTGGCCGGTAGCCGCAGGAGCAGTCGGGCTCCGCCGAGTGGGCTGGTCTCCAACGCTGCTGTGCCGCCGTGCAATTCGGCCTGCTGCGCCACCAGCGCCAGACCGAGCCCCGAACCTGAGCGCGACGCGGTCGATCCTCGTGAGAAGCGTTCGAAGACGAGGGTGCGTTCCCCCTCGGGCACACCGCTGCCGTTGTCGTCCACGGCGATCTCCACCTGGTCGCCGGAACGGATCGCGCTCAACCGGATCTGGGTGGCCTCGCCGTGTTTGACCGCATTGGCGATCGCGTTGTCGATCACCAGCCGCAGACCCGCGGGCAGCCCGATGATCCGCACCTGAGCCGACGGCACAAGGGAGACATCGAGATTCGGATAGCTGCGCAGCGCGTCGTGGGCTGCCCGGTCGAGCAGTTCGGTGACGTCGACCGGCACGTGATCCTCGGCGGTGGTGAGCTCACCCTGGGCGAGACGTTCCAAGGCGGTCAGCGTGGCCTCGATCCTGCTCTGGGTGCGCACGATGTCGCCGATGACTTCCTCGCGCTGGTCGTCGGTCATGTCGAGGGTGGACAACACCTCGAGGTTGGTGCGCATCGCCGTCAGCGGGGTGCGCAGCTCGTGGGAGGCGACGGCGGCGAAGTCGCGCGCGGACTCGAGGGCCGCCTTGGTGCGCTGCTGCTCCTCACCGATGCGGGCAAGCATGCCCTCCACCGCCTCGGCGATCTCCGCGGCCTCCCACACCCCGCCGACGTTGACCTCTTCGGGCTTCGACTGTGCGTTGATGGCACGGGCCTGCTGCGCCAGCAGCCGGAACGGGTTGATCATGATCGACCACATCACCCAGCCGACGACGACGGTGCCGGCGATGACCCCGCCACAGATGAGCACGACCCGCAGATGCAGCATGTCGATTCGACGCTGGGTGTCGGCCAACGGCGCGCCCAGCGCAATCGTCGCCGGTCCGGCGGCGAATGTGCGTACCCGGTATTCGACGCCGTCGATCGTGGTGTTGGCATATCCGATGTCCAGCGGTGGCAGCACGATGTCCTTGGGCGCCGACACCGTGATACCGCCGATCCGGGCGGTGCGCACCAGGCTGCCGTCGGGCAGGGGAGTGGCGGTGTCGTCGGGCTCGGATGCGCTCAGCAGCGAACTGAGGTCACCGAGGCTGGTCACCGAGTCCAGTTGCCGGTCGAGCTGGCTGTACTGGTCGTTGGTCACGCCGATCCAGACCCAGGTGCCCAGCGTGAGCACCAGGACGACGACCGACAATGCCGCCACGATGACGATCGTGCGCAGCGACAGGATCGGCATCGGCATCGGCATGAATCGACGGAGCCGTTCGTCGTCGGGCACTAGCTGACCGACGCCGCGGCGCCACGCGAGAGTCGCGGGAGCGCAGCACTGTCCACGCCCCACATCTTGCCTGACCGGTTCTGCCGCCCGGCGGCGCATCCGGCATGATGCCCCGGTGACATCGGCGTACCTGGCGGAGATCGTGGCGACTCTCGACGTCGACGACGTCGGCAACGACCGATTCGTCGGCACCCAGATGGACAACCCGGCCCATCACATCGTCGGCGGCCACATCGCCGCCCAGGCGCTGATGTCGGCGGGACGCACCGTGGCCGCCGACCGGCGGGCGCACAGCGTTCACGTGTATCTCCTGCGTGCCGGCGACGCGCGCTACCCGGTGGATTTCGAGGTGACCCGGTTGCGCGACGGCGGCGTGCTGTCTTCGCGCCGGGTGCTGGCCGTACAGGACGGTCAGGTGCTGCTCGAAGCGCTGGCGTCGTTCAGCACGCCGCTGGACAGCCTCGACTACCAGCAGCCCCGCCCGGACGTACCCGACCCCGAATCCCTCGCACCGGTGCAGGACCAGTTGAGCGCCTACGCCGGCGAGCACGGCGGCCACTGGGTGCGCCGACAGCCGCTCGATCTGCGCTACGTCGACGCCCCACCCCGGCTCGCCGTCGACCACCCGCAGGCCGATCCGCGTATCCGGATGTGGTGGCGCCCGGTCGATCCGGTGCCGGAGAACCCGATGCTGAACAGCTGTCTGCTCACCTACGTGGCCGGCACCACGCTGCTGGAGACCGCGATGGTGGCGCGCCGCACCACCCCGGTGGACAGCTTCTCCGCACTCGTCGACCACGCGTTGTGGTTCCACCGACCCGCCGACCTGGACGATTGGGTGCTCTCCGACGCCGTCTCACCGAGCGGTGTCAGCGGCCGCGGGCTGGCCACCGCCACGATGTACAACCGCGCCGGCGGGCTGGTGTGTACGGCGACGCAGGAGATCTACTTCGGCCGTGGAGGTTCGCGCTGACGCTAGGCCGCCATCAACCGGGCGACCACCCGCAGATCGTCGGCCAGCGCATCGAACGCGCGTTCCCGGTCCTCCGGCGGTCCGCGCAACACCGACGACGGATGCACCGTGGCGACCACCTCGGGGTCGATGTCCAGGTCGGTCCCCGCTAAGGGCGATGGAAGGCGCAGCACCTCACCGCGGTGAGCGGTCAGCCGGAAGTCGTTGCCCATCAACGCTTTGGCGGCGGTCGCGCCGAGCAGCACCACGATATCGGGCCGGACGGCGTCCAGCTCGGCGAACAGCCAGGGGCGGCAGGCGACCACCTCGGTGCGGCTGGGTGTCTTGTGGATGCGACGGGTGCCGCGTTCGGGCCGGGTGAACTTGAAGTGTTTGACGGCGTTGGTGACGTAGACCAGGTCGCGGTCGATGTCCGCCGCCGCGAGCGCCCGGTCGAGCAGCTTGCCCGCCGGACCGACGAATGGCCGGCCGGCTCTGTCCTCCTGATCCCCGGGTTGTTCGCCGATCATCACCACCCTGGCCTGCCGGCGGCCCTCGCCGAGCACCGCCCGAGTGGCGTCGATATACAGATCGCACCCCGTGCAGGCCTGAGCGGCATCGGCGAGCACGCTCAGGTCGCGGGTGTCGGCGGGCACGAAATCCGCGGCGCCGGGAGCTGCGCTGGCCATGGCCGCGGACTACCCGCCGGGTGGGCGCCTCACGCGCCGCTCACCGCGTCGATTTGGTGACCTGGGCGAAGTTGAACTGCCAGCGCTCGACGACGTGGAAGCCCAGCCGTTCGGGCACCCGGTAGGCCGGTGCGCCGCCCAGCCGTGGCCCCGGGTCCAGGGCTTCGCCGCTCTGCCGATCGGGAACCGAGGTGTCGCGTTCGGACACCGTCCACAGCACCGTGCAGCGACGCACCTGGTCGGCCACCGCCCAGATCGCGATGTGTGCGTCCCACAAGCGGTTTCGTTGCGGCCCGGTGCGGCCGCGGCCGGGATCGGCGAGCTTGGCGTAGGCGCCGGGCCGTGCGGCGGTCATCGGCCGGATGGGCCCGGGCAACCAGTTGGCCGTGTTGTCCATGATCAGGCAGTCACCCGGCGCGGCGTAGGCGGTGATGACATCGGCGACCTGGCTGTAGTCCATGCCCTCCTTGGCGTACGCGCTGCGTTGGACCATCAGGTAATTCGGTGTCGCCGCAATCGCCAGGACCGCCACCACGGCGGCCACCCTCTCGCGGGTGCGCGCCAGCGCCACGATGCAGACCCCCAGCAGCAGCGCCATCGCCGGTGCGGTGTAGCAGAGGTAGCGCGGATAGTAGACGGGCTCCAGCAGCGCCGAGTACACCAGCAGTCCCGCCGTGGGAAGGGTCATCCAGGCGAGAGCCAACAGCGCCAGGGCTCGGTCCCCCTCGCCGAAGCGCAGCGTGCGCCGGCACACCAGAGACACCACCAGCAGCAGCCCGGCGAGCAGGGAGAAGCCCAGCGAGTGGTCGAAGTACTGCCGCGCGACGATCTCCACCACCGTGTCCGCGCTGAGCGGGGAGATCCACCGGACCTGCGCGATCTGCGTCCGGCAGTAGAGCAGGAACGGTGCGACGGCGATCACGGCCGCGGCGGTGGCTACCGACCAACGAATGATTTCGGTACGACGGCCGAGCCGGGCCACGACGAGGGCGTGGACGAGGACCATCAGCACCACGAACACATTGAGTACCGACGATGCGGCCACACCCACCGCGTACACCGGCCACCAGCCCCATCGCCGCCGCCGCACCGCCGCGACGAGCAGCACCGTCAGCCAGACGACGGCCATCGTCGACAGCGCATACGATCTCGCCTCGATCCCGGCCCAGGTGATGCGGGGCAGGATGGCGAACACCACGCCCGAGCACACCGCCACCGAGCGGCCGCTGAACTGCCGCGCCAGCACCACCACACCGGCCGCGGCGCCGGCAATCGCCAGCGAGCTCGACAGCCGCGACCAGAACTCGGTCTGGGGGAACACGGTGAACCACCCGTGCATCACCAGGTAGTACAGGCCGTGCACCGCGTCGATGTTGTGTAGCAGCCGCCACAGTTCGGGAAGGGTCCGGGTCGACGCCGAGATGGTCGCGGCTTCGTCGAACCACAGTGACGGCCGCGCGGCACCGGCCGCACTGACCACTGCGGCGAACAGCGCCATCAGCGCGGGATCGAAACGCCCGCTGCGCATCCGGACGGCCGGCGCGTCCCCGAGCCTGAGCGCGGTCTCCACTGGTTGGGCCACTCGACCGTCCCGTCGACCTTCCTGCTGATGAGCGAACCGTAACGCCATCGGTCGTGGTACGCCGTTCCGGCGTTGAGCTGAGTCACTCACCGCCGGTGAGCACCGGTGCGCCACTGCGGTACCGCGACGTCGCATCGGTCACTGCAAACGCCTGCCCGACGTCGTCGGAAGTTAACATCACTGCCGGTAGACCGCAGGAAATCCGGCGCGCGGCGGGCTCGCCGGGTGTCGTGAATAGCGCACGGGTGCCTCTGCCGAGGCGTTAATGTCACGAATGGCGAAGTAAATGACACTTGGAGGAACTGGATGAGCGCCTATCGCACCGTGGTCGTCGGCACGGACGGATCGGATTCGTCGCTTCGAGCGGTGGACCGCGCCGGACAGATCGCGGCCGGATCCGGCGCGAAGCTGATCGTCAGCACGGCGTACTTTCCGCAGAGCGAGGATCAGCGGGCCGCCGACGTCCTCAAGGACGAGGGCTACAAGATGTCGGGCAACGCACCCATCTACGCCATCCTTCGGGAGGCCCGGGACCGCGCGCACGCCGCCGGCGCCAAGGACATCGAGGAGAAGGCGATCGTCGGCGCTCCGGTCGACGCCCTGGTCGAACTGGCCGAGCAGGTCAAGGCCGATCTCCTGGTGGTCGGCAACGTCGGCCTGAGCACCATCGCCGGCCGGCTGCTGGGCTCGGTACCCGCCAACGTCGCGCGCCGGTCCAAGACCGACGTGTTGATCGTCCATACGACGCCCTGACCGGCGCGGGTGCGCGTCGTCGATTCCTGACCGCAGCGTCGTGCCGGGTGTCACACTCGGGGCGAACCGGGAGGTGATCCGATGACGACGACATTGCACCCGAGGGGCATCGCGCCGCGCGAGAACGGCGCGCCCCCACCGCATGTCCCGCTGGACGACATCAACCTGGGCCGGCTCGACTTCTGGGACTGGAACGACGATCTTCGTGACGGCGCCTTCGCGACATTGCGTCGCGAGGCGCCGATCGCGTTCTTCGAGGTCCCCGAGTTCGCCGGATTCACCGCCGGGGCCGGCCACTGGGCGCTGACCACCCACGACGACGTGCGATATGCGAGCCGGCATCCGGAGGTGTTCAGCTCGGTCCCGACCAGCACCGCACTTAACGACGTGGCCGTCGAGATCTCCGAATACGTGGGGTCGATGATCTCGCTGGACGATCCCCGCCACCTCCGGTTGCGCGGCATCGTCAACCGGGCCTTCACCCCGAAGGTACTGACGCGCATCGAGGATAGCGTCCGCGAGCGCGCCCGACGACTGGTCAGCGAGATGCGGCGCGAGCATCCCGACGGCCGCGCCGATTTCGTCGAGTCCATCGCCGGACCGTTTCCGCTACAGATCATCTGCGACATGATGGGCATCCCGGAACAGGACGAGGCGAAGGTCTTCGACTGGACGTCGATCATCCTCGGCGCCGGTGACGAAGAGGTGGCCGCCGACTTCGACACCATCGTCGGCGCGGTGCTGGCGCTGGGGCAGTACGGAGTCGAATTGGCCGAAGCCCGCCGGGCCCATCCGACCGACGATCTCACCACGAATCTGGTGCACGCCGAGGTCGACGGTGAACGCCTCACCTCGGCCGAGATCGGGTCGTTCTTCATCCTGCTCTCGGCGGCGGGCAACGAAACCACCCGCAATGCCATCAGCCACGGCATGGTGGCACTGACGCGTTACCCCGAACAGCGGGACCTGTGGTGGAACGATTTCGATGCCGTCGCGCCGACGGCCGTGGAGGAGATCGTCCGGTGGGGCTCGCCGGTGATCTTCATGCGCCGCAACCTGACCGAGGACGTGGAGATGCGCGGTGTCCGGATGAAGTCCGGGGCGAAGGTCAGCATGTGGTACAACTCCGCCAACCGCGACGAACGGGTCTTCGACAATCCGTGGATGTTCGATGTGAGGCGAGACCCCAACCCCCACATCGGATTTGGCGCCGGTGGTGCGCACTTCTGCCTTGGTGCGAACCTGGCCCGTCGCGAGATCCGCGTGCTCTACGAAGAACTGCACCGCCAGGTGCCGGACATCGTCGCCACCGGGGAGCCGGCGATCCTGCGATCGGCGTTCATCCACGGCATCAAGCGGCTGCCGGTGGGCTGGGGCGGGTGAGCCCTCACCAACCCATCGAGCCGGGTACCCCTTTGAACGGCCCGGCGACCCGGCTGGTGATCCACCCACCGTAGAAGCCGCCCGGCTGGGGCGTCACCACTTCGCCGTCGACGGTGCACCGGTCCATGTGGGCGGCCATCACGGCGACCGCATCGGCGAGCGGTTCGAACCCCGGCGTCGGATGCGGATAGGTCCACGCCGCGCGTGGCGCGACGCGGTCACCGGCGACGTCGTCGGGGACAACGACATCGAAGTACGCGGCCTGGCCCTTCCACTCACACCACGACCGGCCCTCGGCCCGGCGCAGGGCGCCCGGGGCGAAGCTGTCCATCGGCAGGTAGTAGGTCGGCGGATGACTGGTCTCCAACACCCGCCACGCGCGGGCGGTCGAGGCGACGGTGCGGCCGGCGAACTCCACGGTGATCGTCGCGCGGATCTCCTCCAGCCGCGGTGGCCGCGGATAGTCCCACACCGACTCCTGGCCCGGCCCGGGGATGTCGGGGACCGGTCTACCAGCCACGCTCACGCCATTCCGCCAGATGGGGGCGTTCGGTGCCGAGCACCGTGTCGTCGCCGTGTCCCGGGTAGACGACCGTCGAGTCCGGGTAGACGTCGAACACCCGCGTGCTCACGTCATCGAGCAGCTGCTCGAAGTGGCCGGGTTCCCAGGTCTTACCGACCCCGCCCGGGAACAGGCAGTCCCCGGTGAAAAGATGCACCGCATCGCCGGCGGCCGGGCCGTGCAGGGCCAGCGCCACCGAGCCGGGCGTGTGCCCGCGCAGGTGTATGACGTCGAACGTCAGGTCGCCGATCTGCAGCGTGTCCCCGCCGGCCAGCTGCCGCTCCGGGGGCACCGGCAGCGGTTCGGAGTCCAGTTGGTGGGCCGCGGTGGGCGCGCCCGTCGCCTCGGCCACCGCCGACAGCGCCTGCCAGTGATCGAAGTGTTGATGGGTGGTGAGGATCAGGGCGAGCTGCGGCGCCTGGGTCTTGATGACGTCGAGCAGGACGTCGGCGTCGTTGGCGGCATCGATGAGTAGGCTCTGACCGGTTCGGGAACACCTGATCAGGTATGCGTTGTTGTCCATGGGGCCCACCGACACCTTGATGATCGTCGCGCCGGGAAGGGTGCGCCGAGCGGCGGTGCCGGGTTCGACGTGGCCGGTGTAGTTGTCGTCGATGACGGTCATAGAGGCCACCGTATCGGGCTTGTCGGACACGACACCTAGCATGAGTCGGGCGCGTGCGCGCGGAGTGACGCGCGGCGCATCGAGATCGAGAGGACCGAGTTGGCTGATCGTCTGATCGTCAAGGGCGCGCGTGAACACAATCTGCGCAGCGTCGATCTCGACCTGCCGCGCGACGCGCTGATCGTGTTCACCGGGTTGTCCGGCTCCGGCAAGTCGTCACTGGCCTTCGACACGATCTTCGCCGAGGGCCAGCGCCGCTACGTGGAGTCGCTGTCGGCCTACGCGCGGCAGTTCCTCGGACAGATGGACAAACCCGACGTCGACTTCATCGAGGGCCTGTCACCGGCGGTATCCATCGACCAGAAATCGACCAACCGCAACCCCCGGTCCACCGTCGGCACCATCACCGAGGTCTACGACTACCTGCGCCTGCTCTACGCCCGCGCCGGCACTCCGCACTGCCCGGTCTGCGGTGAACGCATCGCCCGCCAGACCCCGCAGCAGATCGTCGACCAGGTGCTGGCGATGGACGAGGGACTGCGCTTCCAGGTGCTCGCCCCGGTGGTTCGCACCCGCAAGGGTGAATTCGTGGACCTGTTCGACAAGCTCAACACCCAGGGCTACAGCCGGGTCCGGGTTGACGGCGTGGTGTATCCGCTGACCGATCCGCCCAAGCTGAAGAAGCAGGAAAAGCACGATATCGAGGTCGTGGTGGACCGGCTCACGGTCAAGGCGACGGCCAAGCAGCGGCTCACCGACTCCATCGAGACAGCGCTCGGCCTGGCCGAAGGCATCGTGGTGCTCGAGTTCGTCGACCGAGAGGACGACCACCCGCACCGGGAGCAGCGGTTCTCCGAGAAGCTCGCATGCCCCAACGGCCACCCCTTGGCCGTCGACGACCTCGAGCCCCGCTCGTTCTCGTTCAACTCGCCCTACGGCGCCTGCCCGGAATGTCTGGGGCTGGGCATCCGCAAGGAGGTCGACCCGGATCTGGTGGTGCCCGATCCGGATCTGACGCTGGCCGAGGGCGCGATCGCGCCGTGGTCGATGGGTCAGACCGCGGAGTACTTCACCCGGATGCTCTCCGGGTTGGGCGAGGCGATGGGCTTCGACACCGACACCCCGTGGAAGAAGCTGCCGGCCAAGGCGCGCAAGGCCATCCTCGAGGGCTGTGACGAGCAGGTTCACGTCCGGTACCGCAACCGCTACGGGCGCACCCGGTCGTACTACGCCGACTTCGAGGGCGTGATGGCGTTCCTGCAGCGTCGCATGGAGCAGACCGACTCCGAACAGATGAAGGAGCGCTACGAGGGCTTCATGCGGGACGTGCCGTGCCCGGAGTGCGACGGCACCCGCCTCAAGCCCGAGATCCTCGCGGTGACGATGGCCGCCGGCGACTATGGCAACAAGTCGATCGCCGAGGTGGCCGAACTGTCGATCGCCGACTGCGCCGCCTTCCTCAACGCACTGACCCTCGGCCCACGCGAACAGGCGATCGCCGGTCAGGTGCTCAAGGAGATCCAGTCCCGGCTGGGGTTCCTGCTCGACGTCGGCCTGGACTATCTGTCGCTGTCCCGGGCGGCGGCCACGCTGTCCGGCGGCGAGGCGCAGCGCATCCGATTGGCCACCCAGATCGGATCCGGTCTGGTCGGCGTCCTCTACGTCCTCGACGAACCGTCGATCGGGCTGCACCAGCGCGACAACCGGCGGCTCATCGACACGCTGGTGCGGTTGCGTGAGCTCGGCAACACGCTGATCGTGGTCGAGCACGACCTCGACACCATCGCCCACGCCGACTGGGTGGTCGACATCGGTCCGGCGGCCGGTGAGCACGGTGGGCGCATCGTCCACAGCGGCACCTACAAGGACCTGCTGCGCAACAAGGAGTCGCTCACCGGCGCGTATCTGTCCGGCCGGGAGAGCATCGAGGTGCCGGCGATCCGGCGGCCCACCGACCGCAAGCGTCAGCTGACGGTGATCGGCGCCCGCGAACACAACCTCAAGGGCATCGACGTCGCGTTCCCGCTCGGCGTGCTCACCTCGGTGACCGGCGTCTCCGGGTCGGGTAAGTCGACGCTGGTCAACGACATCCTGGCCTCGGTGCTGGCCAACAAGCTCAACGGGGCACGTCAGGTGCCGGGGCGCCACACCCGGATCAACGGGCTCGACCAGCTCGACAAGCTGGTGCGGGTCGACCAGTCACCGATCGGTCGCACCCCGCGGTCGAACCCCGCGACCTACACCGGTGTCTTCGACAAGATCCGGTCGCTGTTCGCCGCGACCACCGAGGCCAAAGTCCGCGGCTATCAGCCCGGCCGGTTCTCGTTCAACGTCAAGGGCGGCCGGTGTGAGGCGTGTTCCGGTGACGGCACCATCAAGATCGAGATGAACTTCCTGCCCGACGTGTACGTCCCGTGCGAGGTGTGCCACGGCGCCCGGTACAACCGCGAGACCCTCGAGGTGCACTACAAGGGCAAGACCATCGCCGAGGTCCTCGACATGCCGATCGAGGAGGCCGCCGACTTCTTCGAACCGATCAGCTCGATCCACCGGTACCTCAGGACGCTGGTCGACGTCGGTCTCGGCTACGTCCGGCTGGGCCAGCCGGCGCCGACGCTGTCCGGCGGCGAGGCGCAGCGCGTCAAACTGGCTGCCGAACTGCAGAAGCGCTCGACGGGGCGGACGGTGTACATCCTCGACGAGCCCACCACCGGACTGCACTTCGAGGACATCCGCAAGCTGCTCAAGGTCATCAACGGTCTGGTCGACAAGGGCAACACCGTGATCGTCATCGAGCACAACCTCGACGTGATCAAGACCTCGGACTGGATCGTCGACATGGGCCCCGAAGGGGGCGCGGGCGGCGGCACCGTCGTGGCCGAGGGAACCCCCGAGGACGTCGCCGCCAGCCCCGACAGCTACACCGGACACTTCCTGGCCGAACTCGTCGAGGTCCCCGCCCCGGCGCGTAAACGCCGCAAGGTCAGCGCCTGATCAGGCGCTGACCTCGTAGGCGTCGAGGTCGAAGCGGCGGGTCTGGTTGCGGAACCGGAAGGTGAAGTCTGGCCAGAGCGTGGTGTTGTTGCCATGCGCGTCGAGGTACCAGCTGGCGCACCGCCCGGTCATCCACACCGATCCGGCGAGTGCCTGCTGCAGCCGGTCGTTGTAGGCGTCGAGCGCCTCCTGCTTGACCTCCACGGTGCCCAACCCCTGCTTCTCCATGGTGGTGATGGCGTCGACGACGTAGTTGAGCTGCGACTCGATCATGTACACCATCGAGCTGTGGCCCAGCCCGGTGTTGGGGCCCACCAGGACGAACATGTTGGGATAACCGGTGATCGTGGTGCCCTTGTAAGCCCGCATCCCCTTGTCGGCGAATTTGTCGGTGAGGCTCGCGCCGTCGGCGCCGCAGACCGTCTCGAACATCGGCGAATCGGTCACGTGGAAGCCGGTCGCCACGATCAGGGCGTCGACCTCGCGGCTCGTGCCGTCGGTGGTGACGATGCGCCGGCCGTCGATCCGTTCGATGCCGTCGGTGATGAGGTCGACGTGGTCCCGGTCGAGCGCCGGATACCAGTCGTTCGAGATGAGCATGCGCTTGCAGCCGATCCGGAAGTTCGGGGTCACCCTGCGCCGCAGCGCGGGGTCGCGGATCTCTGACCGGATCTTGGCCCGCGACAGGAACTCGAAGATCTTCATCAGGTTCGGATTCTTCGCCAGGCCGACGACCTGGACCTCCCGGCCGGCGTAGATCCCGGCGCGGGCCAGCCGCAGGAATCCGGGCACGTTGCGGAACGCCCACCGCTCCAGCCTGGTGAACGGCCGGTCGAAGCGGGGCAGCAGCCACGGTGCGGTCCGCTGGTAGACGTCGAGGTGGGTGACCTGGTCGACGATGGCCGGCACGATCTGGATGGCCGACGCCCCGGTGCCGATCACCGCGACGCGCTTACCGATGAGGTCGGCGTCGTGGTTCCAGCGGGCCGAATGGAACATCTCTCCGTCGAAGGACTCGATGCCGGGGATCGGCGGTAGCGACGGTTCGGCCAGCGACCCGAAGGCGGCGATGACAATGTCGGCGGTCAGATCCCCCTGGTCGGTGCTGATGTGCCACTGCTTGCGGTCGGGATTCCACGCGGTCCGCTTGACGGCGCACCCGAACCGATGTCGGTCCAGGACTCCGTAGCGCTCGGCGAGGCGGCGCAGATAGTGCTCGATCTCGGGTTGCCGGGAGAACGAACGCGTCCAGTCCGGGTTCAGCGCGAACGAGTAGGAGTACAGGTGGGACGGGACATCGCACGCCGCACCGGGATACGTGTTGTCGCGCCAGGTGCCGCCGACATCGTTCCCGCGCTCGAAGACGATGAAGTCACGGTGCCCGGCCTCCTGAAGGCGGATGGCGGCCCCGAGTCCGGAAAAGCCGCTGCCGATGATCGCTATCCGGACGTGCTCCACGTCAGCCCCTTTCCGTCGGTGGCCGTAGGTTAGCCGCCGTCACTGCGTTCGAACCGTGCGTTTGCTCAGAGGCGACGGAAAGCGCGGACTGACCCGGGTGCCGTCCAGCCACTCGGTGAGGTGTTCGGCGTGCGCGGTCAGCGCCCGGACCCCGTCATGACCGACGTCCTCGACGAGGTGCAGGCGCACCCGGCCGTCGGGATCCTGTCCCCACGCGCCGACGATCCGGCCGTTCCACCATGCCGTCGGCCCGCCGTTGCCGTTGCGGTCGAACACGTGCGGGCGGTGCTCGCCCAGATACCAGTCGCGGTCGAACCAGCCCATGGTGGTGACGTCGAGGCCCGGCAGCAGGGCGGCCCACGGCTCGGTCGGCGGTTCGGGCTCGAGGTCCTCTGCCAGCGCGACCCCCGGTGTGCCGTGCAGGTCCACCTCGACCGCGCCGATCGCCTCGAGGGCCCGGCGCGCCCAGGTCAGCGTCGCGCCGAACCACCACTTGACGTCGGTCACCGTGGCGGGTCCGAAAGCCCGCAGCCACCGCTGCACCGCGGTGCCCGACGCCTCCTCGGGTGAGGGCCGGTCGCCGATCGGGCCTAGCCAGTCGCCGATGGCGCTCCAGCGTGGCCGGCTGACGGTCCACCCGCCGTCGTTGGGGCCTCGGACGATGTCGCCCTGTACGCCGAGAACGGTCAGAACCCTTGGGCTGAGCGGTGTCTGGCCACCCCACGGCTTCCCCGGGGCGGGGTCGAACACGCCGGCCAGCTCTGGCAGTGCCGCGCGCAGCTCCCGCGCCCCGGTGGGTCCGTGCGCATCGAGGAAGGTCAGCACGGCGCGGTGCGCCGCGTTCAGCCAGGCGTCACCGTCGGTGGTGACGCCGCCCTTCTCGGCATCGGTGATCAGCCGCTTGCGTTCGTTGGCCGCGACCCGGTCACTGGCCGCCACCTGAATCGACGGCAGGTCGTCGCGGCCGATCACCCACAGCGTCCGCCGCATCGCCAGATGTTTGAGCACCTCCCGCCGCTCGTAGAGCTGCGCGTCGAGATCGGCGACGGTGAACCCGGGCACCCGCGCCCACAGCGACAGATAGGGAGTGGCCGGGTCGGTGGCATGCAGGCCCATCAAAGCCGAGACCGCGTGGGTGACCGAGGTGGCTTCGGTGCTCAGGAAGTGGCGGCGGCCCAGCCGAGCCCTGCGCTCTTCACGGGTGAACGAGCGCACCACTCAACGGTTCTCGTTCGGCTCGGTGCGCATGGATTCACGGATCTGGGCGAGCCGCTCGGCGGCGGCGCGTTGCCGCTGCTCGTACTCCTCGTCGGCTGCGCGCCCCTCCGGGGTCTCGGCGGCCAGTTCGGCGGCGCCGATGGAGGTTCCGTAGCGGTTCTCGATCTTCTCGCGCACCGATTCGAAGGTCGGGACGCCGCCGGGGGTGTAGCCGGTGTCGAGTGCTTCCGAGGGAGTCGGAGGGGGCGCCGGGGTCGGAGCGGGGCCGGGCTCCGGTTCGGCGTTGGTGTCGTCGGCCATGCCGGTCACGGTACCCGCGCAGATTGTTGGGATCGGTAGCCCAGCGGCGGATCTTCACTTGTCCTACGACGGCCGTACCGGGCCCCTGGCCGAGGCGCTGGCCGCGGAAGCCGACTACTGAGACCGGGCCGGTGCCCCGGTCGGCGGGAGCGCCACCGCGGGCACGTCGGGAGTGCCGAGGCGGCCGGCCAGCCACGGCAGCGCAGCGGCGAATGCGTTGCCCGCGAACGGCCAGTCGTGTTCCCCCGGTTGGGTCGCGACCGTGCAGTCGATGCCGTTGGCCGAACCCAGCGCGCACAGCGCCTCCGCGGCGCCCGCCTGGTCCTTGCCCGCGGTGTTGACGTCGTACCAGCCCGCGATGTCGGTGTAGCGGCCGTGTCGGGTCATCACGGTGGTCGGATCGTAGGCCGCCCACTGTGCGGTGTTGCCGCCGAACAGCCGCTCGACGGTCTGGTCTTTGGTGCCGGAGTTGGGGCTGATGTCGCCGGCGATGTCCTCGAAGGCGCTGAACAGGTCGGGGTGCATGACCGTCAGATCGACGGCACAGGTGCCGCCCATGGACCAGCCGACCACACCCCAGTCTGACCGGTCGTCGCTCACGCCGAAGTGCGAGACAAGGTAGGGCCGAACATCTTTGGTGAGATGGTCGGCGCTGTTGCCGCGGTTGCCGTCGACGCATTCGGTGTCGTTGTTGAACGCCCCACCGGCGTCGACGAAGACCATCACCGGCGCGTTGCCGTGGTGCGCCGCAGCGAAGGCGTCCGCGGTGGCGACCGCGTTGCCGGCCCGCATCCAGTCCGCCGGGGTGTTGAACTCGCCACCGATCATCATGACCACCGGCAGCTTGGGCGGCGGATTCGTCGCGTACCACGCCGGTGGAAGGTAGACGAATTCACCGCGATGGCGGAAGCCCGAGGCGCTGTCTCCGGTGTCGACAGGCACCACCGTGCCTTTGGCCGGCATCCGGTGCTCCTTCTGCATGGCCACCACGTTCGCCGGGTCGGTCTCATCCGGTAGCGGGCCGGCGGTCATCTGGTTCCACGCCGTCTGCACCGTGGGGAAATAGCCGGTCCACAGATTCAGCGCCAGCGCGGCACACAGGACGCACAGCGGGACCGAGAGCAGGGAGGCCGCGCGCCGCCACCACGCCGCGCTGCGCCAGCCCGCGACGAGAACCCCTGCGGCAGTTCCGGAAAGCGCGACCCACACCCATAAGGATCGGGGCGCGGGCTGACCGGCCAGGCCCTCGGAGGTGATGTAGCAGTAGGCGACCACGGCCAGGGCCGCGCCGATCACCGCGGCCCACGGTAACCACAGCAGCCGCCAGCGCCGGTTACGCCATCCCAGCGCCGCCAGCAGGACGATCGCGGCCATGATCTGCAGGGTCACCGGGATCCACCCGTGAAGCAGGGACAGCGGGTGTCGCAGTGACTCGGTCAGACTCACGCTCGCCATCGTGGCCGACCAGTCTTGGGGTCGGCTGTGTGCCCGCTGTCAGCCCCTCGGGGCCCACCGCAGGTGCTTCCGTCGCGGTAGGGATCGGCTACCGCGGCTTGGCCAGGGGGAAGGGCAGCGTCTCGCGGATACTGCGGCCGGTGATCAGCATGACCACGCGGTCGACGCCCATCCCGAGACCACCGGTGGGCGGCATCGCGTACTCCATCGCCTGCAGGAAGTCCTCGTCGAGTTCCATCGCTTCCGGATCGCCGCCCGAGGCCAGCAGAGACTGCTCCTCGAGGCGCTTGCGCTGCTCGACCGGATCGGTGAGTTCGCTGTAGGCGGTGCCCAGTTCGACCCCCCAGGCCACCAGATCCCACCGCTCGGCCACGCCGGGGATACTGCGGTGCGGACGGGTCAGCGGCGACACCGAGGTCGGGAAGTCCTTGTAGAACGTCGGCTTCTCGGTGCGGTCCTCCACCAGATGCTCGTACATCTCCAGCACCACGGCGCCGGCGTCCCAGTGCGTCAGGTAGGGGATGCCCGCAGCGTCGGCCAGCTTGCGCAGGACCGGCAATTCGGTGTCGGCGTCGATGTGCTCACCGAGTGCTTCGGACACCGCGCCGTGCACGGTCTTGACCGTCCATTCGCCGGAGATGTCGACCGGTTCGAGAACGCCGCGGTCGCCCGGTCGCAGAAAGACGTGCTCACCGTTGGCGGCCAGCGCCGCATTCTGGATCAGCTCCCGGCACCCGTCGATCCATACGTTGTAGTCGGCGTGCGCCTGATACGCCTCCAGCAGGGTGAATTCGGGGTTGTGGGAGAAGTCGACACCCTCGTTTCGGAAGGCGCGGCCGAGTTCGAAGACCCGCTCGACGCCGCCCACGCACAACCGCTTGAGGTAGAGCTCGGGGGCGATGCGCAGATAGAGGTCGAGGTCGTAGGCGTTGATGTGGGTGAGAAATGGCCGGGCGTTCGCGCCGCCGTGGATCTGCTGCAGGATCGGCGTCTCGACCTCGAGAAAACCTTTGGTGTACAACGTGTCCCGGATCGCGTGCAGGACTCCGCTGCGGGCCCGCACCAGATCGCGTGCCTCGGTGTTGACGGCCAGGTCGACGTACCGGGCCCGCACCCTGGCTTCCTGGTCGGACAGGCCCTTCCATTTGTCGGGCAGCGGGCGCAGGCACTTGCCGGTCAGCCGCCATCGCCGCACCAGCAGCGAGCGGGTGCCCTTCTTGCTGTAGCCCATGTGGCCGGTGGCCTCGATGAGGTCTCCGAGGTCGATGGCCGCGGTGAATTCGGCGGTGGTCCCCTCCTCGAGGGCGGAGTTGTCGAGCAGCAGCTGCACTTCCCCGGACCAGTCACGGAGCTGGGCGAACATCACCCCGCCGTAGTCGCGCAGGCGCAGCACCCGGCCCGCGACCGACAGTTCGACGTCGTCGGCAGCCTCCAGCGCCGCGGCCACGGTGTGGGTCGGCGGTTGCCCCACCGGATACGCGTCCACGCCCTTGGCCTGCAGCGATTTGAGCTTCGCCATCCGCACCCGGACCTGTTCGGGGAGCCGGTGGCGGTCGTCACCGTCGGCCTCGGACTGCAGGGTCGAGACGTCCGGGGCACTGCCGTCGTCGTGCAGGAGACCGCTGGCGACGAGGTTCTCCGGTGCGGCGGTGTGGTGGCCGGTGTGCTGCTCGTTGCGGCGGGAGAACGGCAGCACCAGGAACCCTTCGGCGATGACCGAAGCGACACCCACCCGCGGTACCAGGCGCGCGTCCTCGTAGCAGGCGTACCGCGGCACCCACTCGGGCTGGTACTTCATGTTGGAGCGGTACAGCGTCTCCAACTGCCACCATCGGGAGAAGAACACCAGCAGCCAGCGCCACAGCCGGGCCACCGGGCCTGCGCCCAGCTGGGCGCCCTGTTCGAACGCCGAGCGGAACATCGCGAAGTTGAGCGAGATGCGGGTGACGCCGACGCTCTCGGCCTGCAGGCACAGCTCGCTGACCATCAACTCGATGGTGCCGTTGGGGGACTGCGGGGACCGGCGCATCAGATCCAGCGACGCGCCGTTACCGCCCCACGGCACCAGCGACAGCATCGCCACCACGGTTCCGTCGGTGACATCGCCCTGGATGGCTTCGACCAGGAGGCAGTCGCCGTCGGCCGGATCACCCAGCCGGCCCAGCGCCATCGAGAAGCCGCGTTCGGTCTCGGTGTCCCGCCAGGCGTCGGCCCGGGAGATCACCTGCGCCATCTCCTCTGGGCTGATCTCGCGGTGGCGGCGGATCCGCACCGTCGCACCGGCGCGGCGCGCGCGGGTGACGGCTTGGCGCACTGCCCGCATGTCGGGCCCGGACAGGCGGAAGCTGTCGGGGTGCAGAATCGCCTCGTCGCCGAGCTGGATCGCGTTGAGCCCGGCGGCGCGGAAGCTCTCGGCACCCATCGTGCTGGCGCCCATCACGCCCGGTGCCCAGCCGTAGGTCTCGCACAGCTGCAGCCACGCCTCGATGGCCTGCGGCCACGCCTTGGGGTCGCCGACCGGATCTCCGCTGGCCAGACAGACTCCGACCTCGACGCGGTAGGTGATGGCGGCCCGGCCGTTGGGGGCGAACACCACCGACTTGTCGCGCCGGGTGGCGAAGTAGCCCAGCGAATCGTTCTTGCCGAACAGTTCGAGCAACCCGCGGATGGCCGACTCGTCCTGTCCGGTCAGGGCGTTCTCGGAGCGCTGCGACTGGAACAGCACGATCGCGGCGACCATCAACGCCAGCGCCCCGAACAGACCGAGCAGCGCGTTGATGAGCACATGGGGGTGCTGGCCGTTGAAGGCGTCCGAATCCACTCCGGCGAAGGCGAGCACCCGGTTGGCGGCGTAGCCGAGCCGGTAGTCGCTCTCGAGCGTGCCGGGGAACAGCTCGACCAGCCCCCAGCCGACCAGGATGCCGATGGCCATCCCCGCGGCCAGCACACCGGCGGCCTTGAACAGGGCCCCCCGCCGCACCCGGGCCCAGAATTGTCGTCGGGCCAGCAGCAGGAACGCGATCGCTGCGAGGTGCACGCCCAGGCCGATGACCTCGCCGATGTCCTCGACCACCGATTCGTCGCCGCTGAGCAGGTCGATGACGTTGACCAGGATCGCGGCCACCATGTACAGCAGCAGCACCCACCAGGCGATGCGTTTGCGGGCAGCCAGGGCTGCCGCCAGCAGCGCCAGCACGAACGCCCACGCGAAGCTGGTGTCGGGGAAGTTGAAGATGTAGTCGTTGACGAATTCCCGCGGGGTCCGGATCAGCCCGCGCACCAGCGGTGACACACTCGCCAACAGCGACAGGGTGGCGATGACACCGACCGCCCACCCGGCGGCCGCGGGCACCCAGGAGTATCGGGGGGAGGGCCGCGTCCTCGGCGGGCTGGTGAGGGTCATAGGGCGGGAGGATATTCGCTCGGCGGCCCTAATGTGGGGACGTGATCACCAGACGGGCCCGGTGTACTTCTCGCCGGGGCCCTTACCGGGTTCCTCGGGTGCCGCGCTGGCCTCTCGGAAGGCCAGCTGCAGCGATTTGAGACCGTCGCGCACGGGGCCGGCGTGCGGACCCAGGTATTCCACCGACGCGGTGACCAGACCGGCCAGCGCCGTGATCAGCCGGCGCGCCTCGTCGAGATCACGGTGCGGACTGTCGTCGGGATCCGGGTCGGACAGCCCGAGTTTCTCGGCCGCGGCGCTCATGAGCATGACGGCCGACCGGGTGATCACCTCCACGGCGGGAATATCGGCGAGGTCGCGCGCCGGCGGCGGAGCCGCCGAATCGGGTGCCGGTGGCGGAGCCGCCGAATCGGGCGCCGGTGGCGGAGCCGCCGAATCGGGCGCCGGTGGCGGAGCCGCCGAATCGGGTGGTGTGGGATCATCGGTCATGCCTGCTAGACTGGCATGCGCGACCGTCCTGGCCGACGCCAGGACAGCAAGTGGAGTCCCACTCCCACCGCTGGCCACTTCGGCACAGCGGTCCGGTCACCGGCATCGAGTATGCCGGTTCCGCACCGTTCGGTGCGGGCGGCTAACGCCGTGATCGGTCGGCACCGGGCCCTGCTGATGCAGGGCCTTCGCTCATTACGGGCGGCGGTGGTGGTGGATGGCTCCTGGACCACGACATAGGAGGCCCCATCAGCACTGAGACCCGCATCAACGAGCGCATCCGGGTTCCCGAGGTCCGTCTCATCGGACCCGGTGGTGAACAGGTCGGAATCGTGCGCATCGAAGATGCACTCCGCGTCGCCGCGGATGCCGATCTCGACCTTGTCGAAGTTGCCCCGGACGCCAAGCCGCCCGTGTGCAAGATCATGGACTACGGCAAGTTCAAGTACGAGACGGCACAGAAGGCGCGCGAGTCTCGCAAGAACCAGCAGCAGACCGTCGTCAAGGAACAGAAGCTGCGTCCCAAGATCGATCCGCACGATTACGAGACCAAGAAGGGTCACGTCATCCGCTTCCTCGAAGCCGGATCCAAGGTCAAGGTGACGATCATGTTCCGCGGCCGCGAGCAGTCGCGGCCCGAACTCGGCTTCCGACTCCTGCAGCGGCTCGGCGCCGACGTGGCCGACTACGGCTTCGTCGAGACGTCGGCCAAGCAGGACGGCCGCAACATGACGATGGTGCTGGCCCCGCACCGCGGCGCGAAGACTCGCGCCAAAGCGGCGGAGCAAGCAGAACGTCCCCGTGAGTCGGCCGCCGGCTCGGACGCCTGAGACCCGACCCAACACATACGAACAAGAGGACACCCATGCCCAAGGCCAAGACCCACAGCGGAGCCTCCAAGCGCTTCCGCACCACCGGCTCCGGCAAGATCGTGCGGGAGAAGGCCGGCAAGCGCCACCTGCTCGAGCACAAGGCCACCAAGCGCACCCGCCGGCTCACCGGCCGCACCGAAGTGGCGGCCAACGACACCCGGCGTGTCAAGAAGCTGCTCAACGGCTGACGCGCAGCACCCGACCTTTTCCCCGTACGAGATAGGAACCACCCATGGCACGCGTTAAGCGCGCAGTCAACGCCCAGAAGAAGCGCCGCAGTGTGCTGGAGGCCTCGAAGGGCTACCGCGGACAGCGGTCGCGCCTGTACCGCAAGGCCAAAGAGCAGCAGCTGCACTCCCTCACCTACGCCTACCGCGACCGGCGGGCCCGCAAGGGTGAGTTCCGCAAGCTGTGGATCTCGCGCATCAACGCCGCGGCCCGCGCCAACGACATCACCTACAACCGGCTGATCCAGGGGCTCAAGGCCGCCGGTGTCGAGGTCGACCGCAAGAACCTCGCCGAGATCGCCGTCAGCGATGCGGCGGCGTTCACCGCGCTGGTCGAGGTCGCCAAGGCCGCGCTGCCCGAGGACGTGAACGCACCCTCCGGAGAGGCTGCCTAGCCTGCTCACTGAACGCTCCGCCCGGGTGGCGGCAGCGGTCAAACTCCACCGACACGTCGGACGCCGCCGCGCCGCACGTTTTCTCGCCGAGGGGCCCAACCTCGTCGAGGCCGCGTTGCGGCGCGGTGTCGTGTCCGAGGTGTTCGCGACCGAGGCCGCGGCGCAACGCTTTTCGGCGGTCCTGGCTGACACCGAGGTGCACCTGGTCACCGAGCGCGCGGCGAAAGTGCTGTCCGACACGGTCACCCCGGTCGGACTGGTCGCGGTGTGCCGGATGCCCCAGATCTCCCTCGAGGAGGTGCTGGGTCGCTCGCCGCGGCTGGTCGCCGTGGGCGTGGAAACCTCGGACCCCGGAAACGCCGGCACACTGATCCGGCTGGCCGACGCCATGGGCGCCGACGCGGTGATCCTCGCCGGGGACAGCGTTGATCCGTACAACGCGAAATGTCTGCGCGCCTCAGCGGGCAGCATCTTCGGGGTGTCGGTCGTCGAGGTGCCCGACACCCCCGGATTGATCGCCGCGCTGCGGGGGGCCGGGTTGAGCGTGCTGGCCACCACCCTGGACGGCGAACTGAGTCTCGACGACGCGGATCTGGCCGCCCCGGCGGCGTGGCTGTTCGGCGCGGAGGCACACGGCCTCGCCCCGGAGGTCGCCGCGCTCGCCGACGCCCGGGTGACCATCCCGATGTCAGGCAGCGCCGAGAGCCTCAACGTCGCCGCCGCGGCGGCCATCTGCCTCTATCAGAGCGCCCGCGCGCTGCGCGCAGGTTGACGGCTACCCCTGGGCGTCGCGCAGCAGGCCCTTCGCGACGTGGGTGATCTGCACCTCGTTACTGCCGGCGTAGATCATCAGCGACTTGGCGTCGCGGGCCAGCTGCTCCACCCGGTACTCGGTCATGTAGCCGTTGCCGCCGAAGAGCTGCACCGCGTCCATCGCGACGTCGGTGGCCGCCTGCGAGCAGTACCACTTGATCGCCGAGGCTTCCGGCAGGGAGATCGACACTCCGTTCTCCGACGCCTCGATGACGCGGAACAGCATGTTGCGCACGTTGATCCGGGCCAGCTCCATCTGCGCCAACTTCAGCTGGATCAACTGGAACTGGGTGATCTCCTGGCCCCACAGCTTGCGGTTCTTCGCGTAGTCGACACACAGCCGCAGGCACTCTTCGATCACCCCCAACGCCATCGCGGCCACGCCGATGCGCTCGGCGGAGAAGCTCGACCGGGCGCTGTCGCGGCCGTCCCCGGCCTTGTTGTCCTCGGTTTCGCCGAGCAGGCGGTCACGGCCCAGGCGGACGTTGTTGAAGAACAGCTCACCGGTGCGAGAGGAGTGGATGCCCATCTTGCGGAATGGCTTGGACTGCACGAAGCCCTCCATGCCGCGGTCGAGGACGAACGTCAGCACCTTGCGGTCCCGCTTGTCCACCCCGTCGCCCTCGTCCTCGTTGAGCTTGGCGTACACCACGACCACGTCGGCGTCGGGTCCGTTGGTGATGAAGGTCTTCTGACCGTTGAGGATGTAGTCGTCGCCGTCGCGCACCACGTAGGACTTCATGCCGCCGAACGCATCGGAGCCGGAGTCGGGTTCGGTGATCGCCCAGGCGCCGACCTTCTCGTAGGTGACCAGCTCCGGCAGCCAGCGCTCCTGCTGGGCCAGCGTCCCGCGACTCTGGATGGTCGGCACCGTCAGCCCGAGGCTGACCCCCATGCCGGTCACCAGACCCATCGAGACGCGGCACAGTTCGCTGATCACCACGAAACCCATGCCGCCCTGGCCGCCGCCGAACATGCCGCCACCACCACCGGGCTTCGCCTCGCCGCCCTCGCGCAGCCGGGTCAGCCGCTTGTCCAGCGACTCCTTGGCCATGGCGTCGATCCCGAAGGTCGAGAACAACTTCCGGATGACGGGGTAGGGCTCCATCTCGCCGCTCTCCAGCGCGTCGACGTGCGGACGGATCTCCTTGTCGACGAACTCACGGACGGCATCACGGACGGCGATATCGGTGTCAGACCACTCCAGCATGTCTTTCAGGCTGCCTTATCGCGTCCGCGGGCCGGACGCAGCCCCGCCAGAGAGAACGTCGTGTGCACCAGGGAACCGGCTCTGTCGAGCAGCGTCCGGCGATTCGGGACATAGTGCATGGGCAGTCCGCGTCGTTCCCGCGGTGGGCCCATGAAGGCCGGGGCCTCGACCAGCGGAGCGTCCGCCGGCACCTTCCCCTCGGCCCGACGGTAGGCGGCCAACGCGCGGGGGTGCAGCCGGATCTCGTCGGGCACGGCGACGAACGCGAGCTCGACGAGCTTGCCGGCCACGCGCAGCAGCACTTCGTCACCGGGTGTCCAGCGCATCCCGGCGCGTTCGCGCACGGCGGGGTCGAACAGTCCCGCGGCCACCCAGCGCTGACCGGCCAGCATCGGCCGGAACAGCTGATCCCACACCGGCGTCGGCATCAGGACGAACCACGGCTTCGGGATGCGCAGCGAGAAGATGTCCAGGGTCGCCTGGTTGATCTCGAGTTCTTCGCGGCACTTGCGGTCCCAGTAGTCGCAGAAGTCCTCCCACGACGACGGGACCGGCCGCATGCTCATCCCGTACATCCGGTACCACTGGACGTGCTCGTCGAACAGCTGGCGCTTCTCGGCCTCGGTCAGGCCACCGCAGAAGTACTCGGCGGTCTTGATGATGAGCATGAAGAACGTGGCGTGTGCCCAGTAGAAGGTGTCCGGATTGAGCGCGTGATAGCGCCGGCCCGCACCGTCGGTGCCCTTGATCGTGGCGTGGTAGCTCTTGATCTGCTCCCCGGTCGACGCCGCGCGCTCGCCGTCGTACACCACGCCCATGATCGGGTACACCGACCGGGCCACCCGCTGCAGTGGTTCGCGTTTGAGGATGGAGTGGTCCTCGACACCGGCGCCCAGTTCCGGATACATGTTCTGGATGGCGCCGATCCAGACACCGAGAATCCCGGTGCGCAGATCGCCGAAGTACTTCCAGGTCAGCGATTCCGGCCCGAGGGGATGACGCGGCGTCGGACGCGACCGCAGATCGGTCGGCGGTTCGTCGGACGAGGTCTCGCGCGATCTGACGGTCATCGGGGGTCCTCACACTTCGCCGTGCCGATTGACTGAAGGATAGTGTTGACAACGGGTGTTGTCGATCACCTTCGGCCCTATGTCGTGTCCGGCGCCACCCCGGCGGGTATTTGCCGCCGCAGAAAACGGCGCCCTAGGCTGGCGGACGTGGAGGTCGAATCGTTCGACGAGCGATCCGGCGACGACGCACCTGCCGATGCACGCGCCGATCGTGCGGCGCCGCTACCGGGGTCCCCCGGCCCGTTCGGTTGGCTGCACAAGACCAATCACCGCCCCGACCTCATCGCCCTGCTGCGGCGGGCGCGCAAATCGCTGCCCGGTGATCCGGATTTCGGGGATCCGCTCTCGGTGGACGGGGTCGGCGGCCCGCGGGCCGCGGCGCGGGTGGCCGACCGGCTGCTCGACCGCGAAGCCGCAACCCGCGAGGTGAGTCTGGGCGCGCTGCAGATCTGGCAGGCGGTCACCGAGCGGGTGTCGGGGAAGCCGGCCAATCCCGAGGTGACCCTGGTGTTCAGCGATCTGGTCGGCTTCTCGTCGTGGTCATTGGGCGCCGGCGACGACGCGACCCTCCGCTTGCTGCGCCGCGTCGCACAGGTCTTCGAGCCGCCGCTGCTCGCGGCGGGTGGCCGGATCGTCAAACGGATGGGCGACGGCAGCATGGCCGTGTTCACCGATGCCGGCACGGCGGTCACGGCTGTCCTGACGGCGATGGCGGCCGTGCGGGCTGTCGAGGTCGACGGCTACACCCCGCGGATGCGGGTCGGTGTGCACACCGGGCGGCCGCACCACATCGGGTCGGACTGGCTGGGCATCGACGTCAACGTCGCCGCCCGGGTGATGGAGCGTGCGACCCGCGGCGGACTCGTCGTGTCACAGACCACACTCGACCGGATCTCGCCGGAGGACTTCGCGGCACTCGACGTCGACGCCAAGCGCCAGCGCCGGCAGGTGTTCACCACCAAGCTCGACGGCGTACCCACCGACCTGGCGATGTACCGGCTGCGCCGACGCCGGTCCGCCGAACACCTCGACGAGAACTGACGCCCCGGAAACGGCGTCGGAGCGGGTGCCGGCCATCGCCTATGATCGCCGGGTGGCTGAGCAGCCTGTGGATTTGTCGGATGACGCGCTGACCGAAGCCGTCGACGCGGCTCGTCGCGCGTTCGACCAGGCAGGTGATCTGGACGCGCTGGCCCGCGCGAAGACCGAGCACCTCGGCGACCGGGCGCCGATCGCGCTGGCCCGCCAGGCGCTCGGCGCGCTGCCCAAGGCCGAGCGCGCCGACGCCGGAAAGCGCGTCAACGTCGCGCGCACCGAGGTCCAGCGCAGCTACGACGACCGATTAGGGGCTCTGCGCGCCGAACGCGACGCGGCCGTTCTGGTCGCCGAACGCATCGACGTCACGCTGCCGTCGACCCGTCAACCCGTCGGTGCGCGCCATCCCATCACCATCCTGGCCGAGAACATCGCCGATACGTTCGTTGCGATGGGGTGGGAGCTGGCCGAGGGGCCCGAGGTCGAGACCGAGCAGTTCAACTTCGACGCGCTGAACTTCCCGCCCGACCATCCCGCACGCAGCGAACAAGACACCTTCCACGTGGCGCCCGACGGGTCGCGGCAAGTGCTGCGCACGCACACCTCGCCGGTGCAGATCCGCGCCCTCCTCGAGCGCGAGCTGCCGGTGTACATCATCTCGATCGGGCGCACGTTCCGCACCGACGAACTCGACGCGACCCACACTCCGGTGTTCCATCAGGTCGAAGGACTCGCGGTGGACAAGGGGCTGACCATGGCGAATCTGCGGGGCACGCTCGACGCGTTCGCCCGTGCCCAGTTCGGACCCCAGGGCGGCACCCGGTTGCGTCCGCACTTCTTCCCGTTCACCGAACCGTCGGCGGAGGTGGACGTCTGGTTCCCCAACAAGAAGGGGGGACCGGGCTGGGTCGAGTGGGGCGGCTGCGGCATGGTGAACCCGAATGTGCTGCGGGCCTGCGGTATCGATCCAGAGGTGTACTCCGGCTTCGCCTTCGGGATGGGTCTGGAGAGGACGCTGCAGTTCCGCAACGGAATTCCGGACATGCGCGACATGGTGGAGGGTGACGTGCGCTTCTCACTGCCGTTCGGGGTGGGCGCCTGATGCGGTTGCCGTACAGCTGGTTGCGCGACGTCGTGACTGCCGGCGCTCCCGGCTGGGATCCATCGGTCGAGGATCTCGAGCAGGCCCTGATCCGGATCGGACACGAGGTCGAGGACATCATCCCGGTCGGACCGGTGCGTGGTCCGCTCACCGTCGGCCGGGTCAGCGAGATCGAGGAACTGACCGAGTTCAAGAAGCCGATCCGCGCGGTCAAGGTGGACGTCGGTGAGCCTGCGCCACGCGATATCGTCTGCGGCGCAACGAACTTCGCGGTCGGAGATCTGGTGGTCGTGGCGTTGCCCGGCACAGTGCTGCCGGGTGACTTCACGATCGCCACGCGCAAGACCTATGGGCGCACCTCCGACGGGATGATCTGCTCGGTGGCTGAGATGCGGCTGGGCGCCGACCATTCCGGCATCCTGGTACTGCCGCCGGACACCGCCGAGCCCGGTGCGCCCGCGGCCGACGTGCTCGGACTCGACGACGTCGTCTTCGATCTGGCCATCACGCCGGACCGCGGCTACTGCCTGTCGATCCGCGGCATGGCCCGCGAGATCGCCTGCGCCTACGACCTGGACTTCGTCGACCCCGCCGCCGTCCCGGCCCTGCCCGCCGACGGCGAGGCGCTGCCCGTGACCATCGAACCGGGCACCGGCGTCCAGCGCTTCGGGCTCCGCCCGGTCACCGGCATCGATCCGGCCGCGGTGTCGCCCTGGTGGCTGCAGCGGCGCCTGCTGCTGTCGGGTATCCGGGCGATCTCGCCGGCCGTGGACGTCACGAACTACGTCATGCTCGAGATCGGTCACCCGATGCACGCGCACGACCGCAGCCTGATCAGCGGTGGATTCCGCGTGCGCTTCGCCGAGCCCGGCGAGACGGTGGTGACGCTCGACGATGTGACGCGGCGCCTGGACCCGGCCGACGTGCTGATCGTCGACGACGTCGCGACCGCGGCCATCGGCGGCGTCATGGGGGCCGGGACCACCGAGGTCCGCGACACCACCACCGACGTCCTGCTCGAGGCCGCGGTCTGGGATCCCGCGGCGGTGTCGCGGACCCAGCGGCGCCTGCATCTGGCCAGCGAGGCCGGCCGCCGCTACGAGCGCACCGTCGATCCGGCGATCTCGGTGGCCGCGCTCGACCGCTGCGCCGCGCTGCTCGCCGAAATCGCCGGCGGCACTGTCGAACCCAAGCTCACCGATTGGCGCGGGGATCCGCCCCGCGACGACTGGTCGCCGGTGCCGGTCGCCATGGCGATCGATCGGCCCGACCGGACGGCCGGTGTGGACTATCCGGCGGGTACCACCGAGCGGCGCCTCACCCAGATCGGCGCCCGCGTGACCGTGGACGGTGACCGGGTGACCGCCGTACCGCCGAGCTGGCGGCCCGATCTGCGCCAGCCGGCCGACCTGGTCGAGGAGGTGCTGCGCCTCGAAGGCCTCGAGAAGGTTCCCTCGGTGCTGCCGCCCGCACCTGCCGGCCGGGGCCTGACCCCCTCGCAGAAGCGCCGCCGGGCGATCGGCAAATCGCTGGCCCTCGGCGGATACGTCGAGATCCTGCCCACGCCGTTCCTGCCGGCGGGCATCTTCGATCTGTGGGCCCTGCCCGCCGAGGACCCCCGGCGCTCGGCCGCCCGGGTGCTCAACCCGCTGGAGGCCGACCGTCCGGAGCTGGCCACCACGCTGCTGCCCGGATTGCTGGAGGCATTGAGCCGCAACGTCTCCCGCGGCGCCGTCGACACCGCGCTGTTCGCTGTCGCCCAGGTGGTCGAGCCGACCGACCGGACCCGGCCCGTCGAGCGCATCCCCAACGACCGCAGACCGACCGACGAGGAGATCGCCACCCTCGATGCGTCGCTGCCCCGCCAGCCCCAGCACGTCGGCATGGTCCTGACCGGAATGCGCGAACCGGCCGGACCGTGGGGGCCGGGGCGCCCGGTCGAGGCCCGCGACGCATTCGAGGCGGTGCAGATCGTGGCGCGCGCCGCCGGGGTCGAGCTGACCCTGCGCGCCGCCCAGTACCTGCCGTGGCATCCGGGCCGCTGCGCCGAGGTGGTCGTGGGTGACGCCGACCGCGGAATCGTCGTCGGACACGCCGGCCAGCTGCATCCGGCGGTGATCGAGCGGTCGGGTCTGCCGAAGGGTACGTGCGCGGTGGAGATCGACCTCGACGCGGTGCCGTTGACCGAGCGACTGCCCGCCCCGCGGGTGTCGCCGTTCCCGGCGGTGTTCCAAGACGTGAGCCTGATCGTCGCCGACGAAGTGGCGGCCCAGCGCGTCGTCGACGCGGTGCGCGCCGGTGCGGGCGAGCTGCTCGAAGACGTCCGGTTGTTCGACGTCTACACCGGTCCGCAGGTCGGAGAGGGCCGTAAGTCGCTGACGCTGGCGCTGCGGTTCCGGGCCGCGGACCGGACGCTCACCGAGGACGAGGCGAGTGCAGCCCGGGACGCGGCCGTACAGTCCGCGGCCGACCGCGTCGGCGCCGTCCAACGGCGCTGATGGCGCTGTTCCGGACGACGCATAATGAGTTTGCAGATAGATGCATAACCATGCAGAATCGTCGGTATGACACGTGTCGCCGTGGCCGGAGCGAGCGGATACGCCGGTGGTGAGATCCTGCGGCTGTTACTCGGCCACCCCGCCTATGCCGACGGGCGGCTGACCCTCGGAGCGCTGACCGCGGCCGGCAGTGCGGGCACCCCGCTCGCCGATCACCATCCCCACCTGCTCCCGCTGGCCGGGCGCGTCCTGGAGCCGACCGACGTGGACGTGCTGGCCGGCCACGACGTCGTGTTCCTGGCCCTCCCGCACGGACATTCCGCGGAACTGGCCGCCCAGCTCGGTGACGAGGTGCTCATCGTCGACTGTGGCGCCGACTTCCGCCTGACCGACGCCGCAGCCTGGGAACGGTTCTACGGGTCCGCCCACGCCGGCAGCTGGCCCTACGGTCTGCCCGAATTGCCCGGGGCGCGGGAGCGGCTGACCGGCGCCACCCGCATCGCGGTGCCCGGCTGCTATCCCACCGCCGCACTGCTGGCCCTGCTGCCCGCCGTCGCCGAGGATCTGATCGAACCCGCGGTCACCGTGGTGGCGGTCAGTGGCACGTCGGGTGCCGGCCGTGCCGCCAAGACCGACCTGCTCGGCTCGGAGGTCATCGGCTCCGCCCGCGCCTACAACGTCGGCGGCAAGCACCGGCACACCCCGGAGATCGCCCAGGGGTTGCGCGGTGTCACCGACCGCGAGGTCACCGTGTCTTTCACCCCGGTGCTCATCCCCACCTCGCGCGGCATCCTGGCCACCTGCACCGCGCGGACCGACGCGCCGCTGTCCCAGCTGCGAGCCGCTTACGAAAAGGCATACGACTCAGAGCCGTTCATTCATCTCCTGCCCGAAGGGCAGCTGCCCAAGACGGGCGCGGTGATCGGTAGCAACGCTGCCCAGATCGCGGTCGCGGTGGACGAGGACGCCAGCACCTTCGTGGCGATCGCGGCGATCGACAACCTGGTCAAGGGGACCGGCGGCGCTGCCGTGCAGTCGATGAACCTCGCCCTGGGCTGGCCCGAGACCGAGGGCCTGTCGATCGTGGGAGTCGCGCCGTGACGGGATCCGCTGCGCTGGTGCGCACCCAGGGCGTCACCGCACCCGCCGGATTCCGTGCCGCGGGGATCGCCGCGGGGATCAAGGCCTCCGGCGCGCCGGACCTCGCCCTGGTGGTCAACGAGGGGCCCGACCACGCTGCCGCGGGCGTGTTCACCCGCAACCAGGTGCAGGCGGCGCCGGTGCTGTGGAGCCGGCAGGTGCTGACTACCGGCCGGTTGCGGGCGGTGATCCTCAATTCCGGCGGCGCCAACGCCTGCACCGGCCCCCTGGGCTTCCAGGACGCGCACGCCACCGCCGAAGCCGTGGCCGCGGCCCTGTCGGACTGGGGCACCGAGACCGGCGCCATCGAGGTGGCCGTCTGCTCCACCGGTCTGATCGGTGACCGGTTGCCGATGGACAAGGTGCTTGCCGGCGTCACCGAGATCGTCCACGAGATGGCGGGCGGGCTCACCGGCGGCGACGAGGCCGCGCGCGCCATCATGACCACCGACACGGTGCCCAAACAGGTCGCGCTGCACCATCCCGGCGGCTGGACGGTCGGCGGAATGGCCAAAGGGGCGGGCATGATCGCGCCCTCGCTGGCCACCATGCTCTGCGTGCTGACCACCGACGCGGCGGTCGACGCGGCAGCGCTCGACACCGCTTTGCGCCGCGCGTCGGCACGCACCTTCGACCGCCTCGACATCGACGGCAGCTGCTCGACCAACGACACGGTGCTGATGCTCGCGTCCGGTGCCAGCGAGATCGCACCCAGCCAGGAAGACCTAGACGAGGCGGTGCTGCGGGTCTGTCACGACCTCTGCGCGCAGATGCAGGGTGACGCCGAAGGCGTGACCAAGCGGATCGCCATCACCGTCACAGGCGCCCCGTCGGAGGACGACGCACTGACCGCGGCGCGGATGCTGGCCCGCGACAGCCTGGTCAAGACGGCGATGTTCGGCTCCGACCCCAACTGGGGACGGGTGCTCGCGGCTGTCGGCATGGTGCCGTTCACCATCGATCCGCAACGGATCGTGGTGTCCTTCAACGGATTCCCCACGTACGCCGACGGCGCCGGTACGCCCGCCGCGCGCGAGGTCGACCTGTCGGGTCCGGACATCGACATCGCCGTCGACCTCGGTCTGGGCGCGGGGGAGGCCACCGTGCGCACCACCGACCTGTCCCACGCCTACGTCGAAGAGAACTCGGCCTACAGCTCATGAGCGCACCCACCCAGACCAGAGCGCAGGTGCTCGCCGCGGCACTGCCCTGGCTCAAGCAGCTCAACGGCAAGATCGTGGTCGTCAAATACGGCGGCAACGCGATGACCGACGACACCCTCAAGGCCGCGTTCGCCGCCGACATGGTGTTCCTGCGCAATTGCGGCATCAAACCCGTCGTCGTCCACGGCGGCGGTCCGCAGATCAGCGCGATGCTCAAACGGCTCGGCATCCCCGGCGAATTCAAGGGCGGCTTCCGGGTCACCACCCCCGAGGTGCTCGACATCGCGCGGATGGTGCTGTTCGGCCAGGTCGGCCGGGAGCTGGTCGGCCTGATCAACGCGCACGGCCCGTACGCCGTCGGCATCACCGGTGAGGATGCCCATCTGTTCACCGCGGTCCGCCGCAGCGTCACGGTCGAGGGCGTCGCCACCGACATCGGGCTGGTCGGCGATGTCGAGAAGGTCAACGCCGGCTCGCTGCTCGATCTCATTGCGGCAGGCCGCATCCCGGTGGTGTCCACGATCGCCCCGGACGTCGACGGCGTTGTGCACAACATCAACGCCGACACGGCTGCGGCCGCCCTGGCCTCCGCACTCGGTGCCGAGAAGCTGGTGATGCTCACCGACATCGAGGGCCTCTACACCGACTGGCCCAACCGCGATTCGCTGGTCAGCCAGATCGATACCACCACACTCGCGGAGTTGTTGCCCCGCCTGGAATCCGGCATGGTGCCCAAGATCGAGGCCTGTCTGCGCGCGGTGAACGACGGTGTTCCCAGCGCGCATGTCATCGACGGCCGCGTCGAGCACTGCGTGCTGGTCGAACTGTTCACCGACGAAGGGACCGGCACGAAGGTGGTCAGCGCATGACTCACACCCTGCAGGACCGCTGGGACGCGGTGATGATGAACAACTACGGCACCCCGCCGCTGGCCTTGGCCAGCGGTGCCGGCGCCATGGTCACCGACACCGACGGCAAGACCTATGTCGATCTGCTGGGCGGTATCGCGGTCAACGTGCTGGGGCACGGTCACCCGGCGGTCATCGACGCGGTGACCCGGCAACTCCAGACACTCGGGCACACCTCGAATCTGTACGCCACCGAGCCGGCGATCGCACTGGCCGAGGCGCTGGTCGGGCATCTCGGTGCTCCGGCCCGGCTGTTCTTCTGCAACTCCGGAACCGAGGCCAACGAGGTCGCCTTCAAGATCACCCGGCTGACCGGGCGCACGAAGATCGTCGCCGCACAGAACGCGTTCCACGGCCGCACCATGGGATCGCTCGCGCTGACGGGGCAACCCGCCAAGCAGGCGCCGTTCGAACCGCTGCCGGGCCATGTCGTGCACGTGCCCTACGGAGACGCATCGGCACTGACCGACGCCGTAGACGACCAGACCGCCGCGGTGTTCCTCGAGCCGATCATGGGGGAGGGCGGCGTCGTCGTTCCGCCGGCCGGCTATCTGGCCGCCGCCCGGGAGATCACCAGCGCGCACGGCGCCCTGCTCGTGCTCGACGAGGTGCAGACCGGAATGGGCCGCACCGGCGCGTTCTTCGCCCATCAGCACGACGGCGTGGTCCCCGACGTGATCACGCTGGCCAAGGGGCTCGGTGGTGGTCTGCCGATCGGCGCCTGCCTGGCCGTCGGCGCGACCGGTGATCTGCTCACCCCCGGACTGCACGGCAGCACCTTCGGTGGCAATCCGGTGTGCGCCGCCGCCGCCCTGGCGGTGCTGCGCGTGCTGGCCGACGATGACCTCATCGGGCGGGCCGAGGTGCTCGGCAAGACGCTGCACCACGGCATCGAGTCGATCGGGCACCCGCTGGTGGACCACGTCCGCGGCCGGGGCCTGCTATGCGGTGTCGCGTTGAACGCACCCGCGGCCAAACAGGCCGAGGCCGCGGCGCGCGAGGCCGGGTTCCTCGTCAACGCGGCCGCACCCGACGTCGTTCGGCTGGCGCCCCCGCTGGTCATCACCGAATCGCAGATCGACGAATTCCTCGGTGCGCTACCTGGCGTACTCGACCGTGCCGCCGAGGAGGTCGGCCGATGAGACACTTCCTGCGCGACGACGACCTGACCCCCGACGAACAGGCCGAGGTGCTGGCCCTGGCGGCCGAGATGAAGAAGGATCCGCTGCTGCACCGCCCGCTGGCCGGGCCGAGGGCGGTCGCGGTGATCTTCGACAAGAACTCCACCCGTACCCGGTTCTCCTTCGAGGTGGGGGTCGCCCAGCTCGGCGGACACGCCATCGTGGTGGACGGACGCAGCACCCAGCTCGGCCGTGAGGAGACACTGGAGGACACCGGAAAGGTGTTGTCCCGCTACGTCGATGCGATCGTGTGGCGCACATTCGCCCAGGAGCGGTTGACCGCGATGGCCGCCGGTGCCACGGTTCCGGTGGTCAACGCACTGTCCGACGAATTCCACCCGTGCCAGGTGCTCGCCGATCTCCAGACCCTCGCCGAGCGGCGCGGTGCGCTTCCGGGCCTGCGGATGAGTTACTTCGGCGACGGCGCGAACAACATGGCCCACTCGCTGATGCTCGGCGGCGTGACCGCCGGTATGCACGTCACCATCGCCGCGCCACGCGGATTCGAACCGCATCCGATGTTCGTCGCGGCCGCCGAGGAACGGGCCGCGCTGACCGGGGCGTCGGTTTCGCTGACGACCGATCCGCACCAGGCTGCCGACGGCGCCGATGTCCTGGTGACCGACACCTGGACCTCGATGGGCCAGGAGAACGACGGCCTCGACCGCGTCCGCCCGTTCCGCCCGTTCCAGGTCAACGCCGGACTGCTCGACCGAGCCGACCCGGATGCCGTTGTCCTGCACTGCCTTCCCGCGCACCGCGGCCACGAGATCACCGACGACGTCCTGGACGGGCCGAACAGCGCCGTGTGGGACGAGGCCGAGAACCGGCTGCACGCACAGAAGGCGCTGCTGGTGTGGTTGCTCGAACGCAGCGCAGTCGAGCCGTGACTTCCGCGGCGACCCGGGCGGGACGGCAGGCGCGCATCGTGGCGCTGCTGTCGGCCCATTCGGTACGCAGCCAGAGTGAGCTGGCCGCGATGCTCGCCGACGAGGGCATCGACGTCACCCAGGCGACGCTGTCGCGCGACCTCGAGGAACTCGGGGCGGTCAAGTTGCGTGGCGCCGACGGCGGGGTCGGGGTGTACGTGGTGCCGGAAGACGGCAGTCCGGTCCGCGGGGTCACCGGGGGAACCGAACGCGTCACCCGTCTGCTCGGCGATCTGCTGGTGTCGACCGATGCCAGCGGCAACCTCGCCGTGCTACGCACGCCGCCCGGTGCGGCGCACTACCTGGCCAGCGCGATGGACCGCGCCGCGCTGCCCTACGTGGTCGGCACCATCGCCGGCGACGACACCATCCTGGTGGTGGCCCGCGAACCCATGACGGGTGCGGAGCTGGCCGCCACCATCGAGAACCTGAGATAAGAGGAGAGCTAGTCGTGTCTGCCCATTCGACGTCCGAGCGCGTCATCCTGGCGTACTCCGGAGGTCTGGACACCTCCGTGGCGATCAGCTGGATCGGCAAGGAGACCGGCCGCGAGGTGGTGGCCGTCGCGATCGATCTCGGTCAGGGCGGCGAGGACATGGACGTGGTGCGGCAGCGCGCCATGGACTGTGGCGCCGTCGAAGCCGTCGTCGTCGACGCCCGCGACGAGTTCGCCGAGCAGTACTGCCTACCCGCCATCCAGTCCAACGCCCTCTACATGGATCGCTATCCGCTGGTGTCGGCGCTGAGCCGGCCGCTGATCGTCAAACACCTCGTCGATGCCGCGCGGGAACACGGCGGCGGCATCGTCGCCCACGGTTGCACCGGTAAGGGCAACGACCAGGTCCGGTTCGAGGTGGGTTTCGCTTCGCTGGCACCGGATCTCGAGGTTCTTGCGCCGGTTCGCGACTACGCCTGGACTCGGGAGAAGGCGATCGCGTTCGCCGAGGAGAACGCGATCCCGATCAACGTCACCAAACGCTCGCCGTTCTCGATCGACCAGAACGTGTGGGGCCGAGCCGTCGAAACCGGCTTCCTCGAGCATCTGTGGAACGCCCCGACCAAGGACGTCTACGACTACACCGAGGATCCGACGATCAACTGGAACACCCCCGACGAGGTGGTCGTCGGGTTCGAGGCGGGTGTGCCGGTGTCCATCGACGGCCGCGACGTCACGGTGTTGCAGGCGATCGAGGAACTCAACCGCCGCGCCGGCGCACAGGGCGTGGGACGGCTCGACGTCGTCGAGGATCGACTGGTGGGCATCAAGAGCCGCGAGATCTACGAGGCGCCGGGTGCGATGGTGTTGATCACCGCCCACACCGAACTCGAACACGTCACGCTGGAACGCGAGCTCGGCCGATTCAAACGCACCACCGACCAGAAGTGGGGTGAGCTGGTCTACGACGGCCTGTGGTTCTCGCCGCTGAAGACCGCCCTCGAGTCGTTCGTCGCCAAGACCCAGGAGCATGTGACCGGCGAGATCCGGATGGTGCTGCACGGTGGACACATCGCGGTCAACGGTCGCCGCAGTGCCGAATCGCTGTACGACTTCAACCTGGCCACCTACGACGAGGGTGACACGTTCGACCAGTCCTCGGCCAAGGGCTTCGTGCACGTGCACGGCTTGTCGTCGAGCATCTCCGCCCGTCGGGACCTCGGCATCCGATGACTTCCGAACAGCGGGGCAGCACCAACGAGGGCTCGCTGTGGGGCGGCCGGTTCGCCGACGGCCCCGCGGATCCGCTGGCCGCGCTGAGCAAGTCCACGCACTTCGACTGGGTGCTGGCGCCGTACGACATCGCGGCGTCGAAAGCCCATGCCCGGGTGCTGTTCTCGGCCGGTCTGCTCACCGAGGACCAGCGTGACGGTCTCCTCGCCGGTCTCGACGACCTCGGGTCCGACGTCGCCGACGGCAGCTTCGGCCCACTGGTCACCGACGAGGACGTCCACGGTGCGCTGGAGCGCGGGCTGATCGATCGGGTCGGCCCCGAACTGGGCGGCCGGCTGCGGGCCGGCCGGTCACGCAACGACCAGGTGGCCACCCTGTTCCGGGCGTGGTTGCGCGACGCCGTGCGTCGCGTCGCCGGCGGGGTGCTCGACGTGGTGGACGCCCTCGCGACCCAGGCGGCTGCGCAACCGACGGCGATCATGCCCGGCAAGACCCATCTGCAGTCGGCGCAGCCGGTGCTGCTCGCCCATCATCTGCTCGCACACGCCCATCCGCTGCTGCGCGACGTCGACCGGCTGGCCGATTTCGACGCCCGGGCCGCGGTGTCGCCGTACGGGTCGGGGGCGTTGGCCGGTTCGTCGCTGGGACTCGACCCCGACGCGATCGCCGCCGAACTCGGCTTCGACACCGCCGCGGACAATTCCATCGACGCCACGGCGGCAAGGGATTTCGCGGCCGAGGCAGCGTTCGTCCTGGCCATGATCGGCGTCGACCTGTCCCGGCTGGCCGAAGATGTGATCCTGTGGAGCACCACGGAATTCGGCTACGTCGAACTGCACGACGCCTGGTCGACCGGCAGCTCGATCATGCCGCAGAAGAAGAATCCCGACATCGCCGAACTGGCTCGCGGTAAATCCGGGCGCCTGATCGGCAACCTGACCGGTCTGCTCGCGACGCTCAAGGCGCAGCCATTGGCTTACAACCGGGACCTGCAGGAGGACAAGGAGCCGGTCTTCGATTCGGTGGCCCAGCTCGAACTGCTGTTGCCGGCGGTGGCTGGTCTGATCGCCACGCTGCGGTTCGACGTCGATCGGATGGCCGCCCTGGCACCGCTGGGCTACACGCTGGCCACCGACGTGGCGGAGTGGCTGGTGCGCCGCGGCGTCCCGTTCCGGGTGGCGCACGAGGCGGCCGGTGCCGCCGTGCGCGCCGCCGAAGCCCGCGGCGTCGGCCTGGAGGACCTCGAGGACGCCGAGCTGACCGGCATCCACCCCGAACTCACCGGCGAGGTGCGCGACGTGCTGACCATCGAGGGTTCGGTCAACTCCCGCGACGCCCGCGGCGGTACCGCGCCGGTGCAGGTCGCCAAGCAGCTCGGGGTGGTCCGCGAATCCGCCGACCGATTGCGGGCTCACCTGCGCGGATAGTGGTTATCCGGCGGTGTCCGAGACACTGTCGCCGAGCCATTTCTTCACGATCGCGTCATAGGTCCCGTCCTCACGGATCTCCAGGAGTGTCTGATCGATCGGCTGCCGCAGCGGATTGTCCCGGCTCATCGCGAATCCGTAGTCGTCGTCGTCGAAAACGGGGCCCGTGGTCGCGGCCACGCCGGCGCCGGTGTGAGCGATGTAATAGCGGAGCACCGGCGAATCGAACACGACCGCATCGAACCTGTCCTCCCGCAGACCGTCGTAGCACTCGTCGATGGCGGTCACCTCGGTCGCCGCGACATCGATTGACTGAAGATATTGCACAGCGGTCGTTCCGGCGACGGTGCACACCGCCTTGTCATAGAGATCCGCCGGCCCCTTGATCTGGGTGTCGAGGCGCTGGACGGTCAGGGCGCTGGTCAGGTTTGCGGTGTAGAAGGCGGCGAAGATGATGGCGACGAAGGCCCACACGATCGCAATCGACCGTCCGATCCAGTGCCGGGGGGAGCTATCTCCCTGCGCCGCAAGCGACGCCAGACCCCAGCCGTAGGCGTTGAAGATGCCGGGGAAGTAGGAGCGCGACACCGAGGGGTCGGCGTGTCGGCGTTCGACCAGCCAGACCAGGTGTGCGGGAACGATGGTCACGACGAGTGCGACCATCAGGAAGGTCAGCATCGTCTTGGAGAACAACAGTTTGAGAAAGTCGACTATCCCGGGGGAGGTGTCGGCCGGTGTCCGCGCAGGCACCATGATCTGCAGTCCGGCGTCGAAGAACGGCTGCGAGAAGTCGAAGCGTGCGGTGCGTTCGGAGGTGACGGTCAACGCGCTCGCCGCGACGTCCGCCTCCCCGGCAGCGATCGTCTGCAACTGTTCGTCGGGGGAGTCGTCCACGATCCAACGGGTGGTCCAACCCTGTCGCTTGGAGATCTCGGCCCACAGGTCGATGGTGAAGCCGGTCCATCCGTCGCCCACTGCCATCACGAACGGTGGCATCGGCGCGATCGACACCGTCACGGTGCGCGGCTCCGCCGCTGCCGGCGCCGCCAATGCCGGTGCACCCGCGATCACGCCAACCAGCAGGACGACCCCGACCAGCGCGCGCCACCGAAGACCCACGGCGCCTACTCTCTCATTCGACCATCAGACGGTGACAAGAATAGGCAGACCAAGTCGCTGTTGGTCGGCCAACGCGGGCCAAGCCGGTGGCTGGTTGCAGGGCTAACCGATCTGCTCGGTCAGCTCGAACCAGCGTCCCTCGACCTCGGTGACTTCGTCTTCCATGGCGCGGATGGCGGCCATCTCGACGGCCAGTCCCTGGAAGTCGGACTGGTCGTGGTCGGCCAATGCGGTACGCGCGCCGTCGATTTGGGCCTGCAACTTCTCCAGCCGACGCTCGAGTGCGGCGACCTCCTTCTGTGCCGCCCGCAGCTCTGCGCCGGACAGCCCGGCCGGTTCGTCGGCGGCGACGGGGGCTGGGCCGGTCTCATCGGCGTGGGCGGCCCGCAGTCGCAGGTATTCGTCGACGCCACCGGGCAGGTGCCGCAGTCTGCCGCCGAGGATGCCGTACTGCTGATCGGTGACCCGCTCGAGGAAATACCGGTCGTGGCTGACGACGATGAGCGTGCCCGGCCAGGAGTCGAGCAGATCCTCCATGGCGGCGAGCATGTCGGTGTCCAGGTCGTTGGTCGGCTCGTCGAGGATCAGCACATTGGGCTGGGACAGCAGGATGAGCAACAGCTGCAGGCGGCGCTGCTGGCCGCCGGAGAGATCCTTGACCGGCGTGGACAACTGGGCACTGGAGAATCCGAGCCGTTCCAGCAGCTGACCCGGTGTCAGTTCCTGGGCCTTGGCGCCGGATCCGAACGTGTAGGTGGTGCGCAGGCTGTCCAAGACGATCCGCACCGGATCGTCCAGATGGGGCTGCAGTTCGTCGAGGGTCTGGGTCAGGGTGGCGACCTTGACGGTCTTTCCGTGTTTGACCCGGCCCGCGGTCGGGGCCACCGCACCGTTGATCAGACCGAGCAGCGTCGACTTGCCGGCTCCGTTGACGCCCAGGATGCCGGTGCGCTCACCCGGAGCGAGGCGCCACTCGACCCCGTGCAGGACCTCGCGGTCGCCGTAGGACACCGACACGTCGAGCAGATCGACCACCTGCTTGCCCAGCCGGGTGACCGCCAGCGACTGCAGGGCGACCCTGTCGCGGATCTCGGGCACATCGGCGATCAGAGCGTTGGCCGCGTCGATCCGGAACTTCGGCTTCGACGTCCGAGCCGGCGCGCCGCGGCGCAGCCACGCCAACTCCTTGCGGGCGAGGTTCTGGCGGCGGGCCTCGACCGCGGCCGCCTGCCGGTCTCGTTCCACCCGCTGCAGGATGTAGGCCGCGTACCCGCCGTCGAACGGTTCGACGATGCGGTCGTGCACCTCCCAGGTCACCGTGCACACCTCGTCGAGGAACCAGCGGTCGTGCGTGACCACCAGCAGTCCGCCGGCCGACGGGGACCAGCGTCGCTTGAGATGCTCGGCCAGCCAGGTGATGGCCTCGACATCGAGGTGGTTGGTGGGCTCGTCGAGGGCGAGCACGTCGTGATCGCCGGCCAGCAGGCGGGCCAGTGACACCCGGCGGCGCTGCCCTCCCGACAACGTGCTCACCGGCGCGTCCCAGGACAGGTCTCCGAGTAGCCCGCCGATGACGTCGCGTCCGCGCGGATCCCCGGCCCAGACGTGCTCCGGGGTGTCACCGACCACGGCATGCCCGACGGTGTCGGTGTCGTCGAGGTGGTCGCCCTGTTCGAGCACCCCGATCTGCACCCCGCCCCGCACCGTCACCCGTCCCGAGTCGGGGCGACGACGACCGGCCAACATGGCCAGCAGGCTGGATTTGCCGTCGCCGTTGCGGCCGACGATTCCGATGCGGTCGCCTTCGTTGACCCCGAGGGACACCGCGTCGAAGACGACTTTGGTGGGGTATTCGAGATGAAGGGTTTCAGCCCCGAGCAGATGCGCCATGTCTCCTCCAGGCTATGCGGACGCGGCGCTGCGGATACACGGCGGCCGATCGAGGCTGCTGTGCCATGATGACCAGGCACTAGACGCGAAGGGGAGTCAGCGTGGTGGACCTCTCGGCTTTCACCAGACCGGTGGGTCGTCTGGTGGCGACGGCACAGAACGGCCTGGAGGTCCTCCGCTACGGCGGTCTGGAGACCGGCGCCGTCCCGTCGCCGTTCCAGATCATCCAGAGCGTGCCGATGTACCGGTTACGCCGCTACTTTCCGCCGGATGCGCGGCCGGGTGCGAAGCCGGCGGGCCCGCCGGTGTTGATGGTCCACCCGATGATGATGTCGGCGGACATGTGGGACGTCACCCGCGCTGACGGGGCGGTCGGGATCCTGCACCGGGAAGGCATCGACCCGTGGGTGATCGACTTCGGTTCACCCGACAAGATCGAGGGCGGGATGCAGCGCAACCTCGCCGACCACGTCGTCGCTCTGTCCAAGGCGATCGACACCGTCAAGGAGGTCACCGGCCGCGACGTCCACCTCGCCGGGTACTCCCAAGGCGGCATGTTCTGCTACCAGACCGCCGCCTACCGCCGGTCTTCGGACCTTGCCAGCATCATCACCTTCGGCGCACCCGTCGACACGTTGGCCGCGTTGCCGATGAACCTGCCCGCCGGTCTGGCCGTCGGGGCCGCCGATTTCATGGCCGACCACGTGTTCAGCCGCATCGACATCCCGGGATGGTTGGCGCGCACCGGTTTCCAGATGCTCGACCCGATCAAGACCGCGCAGGCGCGGCTGGACTTCCTGCTGCAGCTGCACGACCGTGAGGCGCTGCTGCCGCGGGAGCAGCAGCGGCGCTTCCTGGCCTCGGAGGGCTGGATCGCCTGGTCGGGGCCGGCGATCTCCGAGCTGCTCAAGCAGTTCATCGCCCACAATCGGATGATGACCGGTGGCTTCTCCATCCACGGTCAGCTCGTCACCCTGTCCGATATCGATTGCCCGGTGCTCGCCGTCGTCGGCGAGGTCGACGACATCGGTCAGCCGGCTGCCGTACGGGGGATCAAGCGCGCTGCGCCGCAGGCCGATGTCTACGAGTTCCTCATTCGGGCAGGACATTTCGGGCTGGTCGTCGGGTCGAAGGCGTCGCAGCAGACGCTGCCGACCGTCGCCGGGTGGGTCAACTGGCTGGACGGCTCCGGCGATATGCCCGACCAGGTCGTGCCGATGGCCCTGCAACCCGCCGAACACGTCGAGAGTGGGGTGTCGCTGACCTCGCGGGTCGCCCACGGCGCCACCGCCGCAACGGAACTGGCGCTCGGTGCGGCCCGCTCGGCGGCCGGCGCTCTGGTCACGGCGAACAAATCGGCGCGCACGCTGGCCATCGAGACCGCCCGGACCCTGCCGCGACTGGCCCGGCTCGGCCAGGTCAACGACCACACCCGGATCTCGCTGGGCCGCATCATGAGTGAGCAGGCACGGGGGGCGCCGGGCGGGGAGTTCCTGCTGTTCGACGGCAGGGTGCACACCTACGAGGCGGTGGACCGGCGCATCAACAACGTGGTGCGCGGGCTCATCGACGTCGGCGTCCGCCAGGGCACCCGGGTCGGAGTGCTGATGGAGACCCGGCCCAGCGCGTTGGTGGCGATCGCCGCCCTGTCCCGGCTCGGCGCCGTCGCGGTCCTCATGCCCCCCGACGTCGACCTGGCGGCCGCCGCCCGCCTCGGTGCGGTGTCGGAGATCATCGCCGACCCCAGTCACCTCGACGCCGCGCGCAAGCTGCCGATGCGGGTGCTGGTCCTCGGCGGCGGCGAATCCCGCGATCTGCATCTGCCCGACGATGCCGACGTGGTGGACATGGAGCAGATCGACCCCGACCAGGTCGCGCTGCCCGGCTGGTACCGGCCCAACCCCGGGCTGGCCCGCGACCTCGCCTTCATCGCGTTCAGTTCGATCGGTGGTGAACTGGTCGCCCGGCAGATCACCAACTACCGGTGGGCGCTGTCGGCGTTCGGCACCGCCTCGGCGGCCAACCTCGACCGCGGCGACACCGTGTACTGCCTGACGCCACTGCACCACCAGTCCGGACTGCTGGTCAGCCTCGGCGGCGCGGTCGTCGGCGGGACGCGGATCGCGCTGTCGCGGGGTCTGCACCCGGATCGCTTCGTGCAGGAGATCCGGCAGTACGGCGTCACCGTGGTGTCCTACACCTGGGCCATGCTCGGCGACATCATCGACGATCCGTCGTTCAAACTGACCGGCAATCACCCGGTGCGGCTGTTCATCGGATCGGGTATGCCGACCGGGCTGTGGAAGCGCGTCGTGGAGGTCTTCGAGCCGGCGCAGGTCGTCGAATTCTTCGCCACCCCCGACGGGCAGGCGGTGCTCGCGAACGTGTCCGGCGCCAAGATCGGCAGCAAGGGCCGCGCGCTGCCGGGCGGCGGACAGGTGGAACTGGCGGCCTATGACACCGCCGACGACCTCATCCTCGAGGACGACCGTGGCTTCGTGCGCCGCGCGCAGGTCAACGAGGTGGGGGTGCTGCTCGCGCGTCCACGCGGTCCGGTGGATCCGACGGCGTCGATCAAGCGTGGTGTGTTCGCGCCGGCCGACACCTGGGTGTCGACCGAATACCTGTTCCGGCGCGACGAGGACGGCGACTTCTGGCTCGTCGACAACCGCAGCGCGGTCATCCACACCGCGCGGGGACCCGTGTACGCCACCGCCGTCGGCGACGCCCTCGGCCGGCTGGGCGGCGTGGACCTCGCCGTCACCTATTGCGTCCGGGCCGGTGACCGCGATCTGGCCGTGACGGCGGTGAAGCTCCGCCCGGGCGGCAGCATCCCGTCGGCGGACCTCACCGAGGCGCTGGCCGACCTGCCGGCCGGCACTCCGCCCGACCTCGTGCATGTGGTGCCGGACATCAAACTGAGTGCGTCCTATCGTCCGCTGATCAGTCCGCTGCGCGCCGCCGGCCTGCCGAAACCGTCGCGGCGTAACTCTTGGTACCTCGATACCGATACCAAGGGGTACAAGCGGCTGACCGTGGCCGTGCGTGCGGAACTCATCGGAGGGCAGGAGCTTGACGAGGCGCCCGACCATGCTGAGCTCGAGGTGCAGATCGCGCCGAGTGCCCAGCAGTGACGTCCTGCCGGACCGTGTCGGCCTTGATAGGCTCCCGCTGGCGTTTGCATCGACTGGAGGATTGATGAACTCGAACACCGACCGCGTCGGCTGGCGTCGCGCCGTCACCGGCGCCCTTGCCGGTGCCGCGCTCACGGCCGGCATGCTCATCACCGCCCCCACGTCGCAGGCCGACATTCTCGATCAGATCGGTGAGAAGTACATGACCGGCGCCGCTGGTGGCCAGCTCTCCGTCTTCGTCGAGGACTCGCTGCGGCTGCGCTCCTTCGGAGCCCGTCCCTCCCCGGCGAATCTGGCGGCCCTGCAGGAGGGTTGGGACTTCCTGCCCAACCAGTCCAAGCTCATCTCGGCACTTCAGAACACGGTCGCCTACCAGCGCAAGCTCATGGCGCAGGGTCAGATGACGGCGCCGGGAACCGGACCGTCCACCAAGGCGCCGGCGTGGGTGCCGCCGGAGGACGGCAACCCGTTCCTGGGTCCGGAATACAACATCAACCCGTACGACTAGCCGCATGCTCGACGCGAGATTGCGCGAGATCCTGGTGTGTCCCCAGGATCGCGGCCCGTTGTTGCTCATCGACGACGAGATGCTCTACAACCCGCGGTTGCGCCGGGGTTACCGCATCGACGACGGCATTCCCGTGCTGCTGATCGACGAGGCCGTCGAGATCACCGACGACGCCGAACATCAGCGGTTGCTCGACCGCGCCGACGCCTAGGGGTAACCCGGCATCTCGCCGGTCAGGTAGCGCTGCAGATTCGGACCGATGGTGGCCGCGATCTGCTCCACGGGCAGCGTGGCGAAGGGTTCCAGTTCGAGGATGTAGCGTGCCATCACCACCCCCACCAATTGCGACGCGACGTACTGGACGCGGATACGGCCCGTTCCGACCGGATCGTCCACCCGCGGACCGATCTCGGCGGCGATCACCTCTTGGAGGAATGAGCGGATCAGGCTGACCTCGGAGCCGGCCAGCAGCGAGCGCAGTGTGGCGATGAACCCCTTGCCCATCTCCGAATCCCAGATCGGCAGCAGCAGAGTGGGCAGCACGTGGCCGATCCGCTCGACGGGCACTTCGCGCAGCGGTCCGATGACGTCCATCGGGTTGATCGGCACCCGGATCGCGGCGGCGAACAGCTGCTGTTTGTTGCCGAAGTAGTGGTGCACCAGCGCCGCGTCCACACCGGCGTCAGCGGCGATCGACCTGATCGAGGTCTTGTCGATACCGTTGCGGGCGAACAGGTCCCGCGCGCTGAGGAGAATGCGTTCGCGGGTGTCCGACGTACCGGGCGGCCGCCCGCGTCGTCTCTTGTCGGCGCTGGTCGTCACAGTCCTACGGGGTGTCCTTCGGCGTCAGGGGGTCCTTCGTCGCAAGGTCGCCGCCGCCAGACCGAGAGCAGCGACCGCGAAGGTCATCACGATAGCGATGTCGCGGATCGCGGTGCTCGTCAGCTCCGGATGCGCAGCCACCTCCCGGAGTGCCTCGAGCGCATAGCTGGCCGGCATCGCATTGCTGACCCACTGCAACCACACCGGCAGCAACTCCCGCGGAACGATGATGCCGCACAGCAGGAGCTGCGGCACGATCACCACCGGCATGAACTGCACGGCCTGGAATTCTGTCCGGGCGAATGCGCTGCACAGCAGGCCGAGTCCGACGCCGAGCACCGCGTTGACGATGGAGATCGCGAACACCCAGAGGGCGCTTCCCGCGGTCTGCAGGCCCAGCAGCCAGAACGACACGATGCAGGCAAGCGTCGCCTGCGCGGCGGCGGCTAGTGAGAAGGCGGTTCCGTAGGCAGCCAGCAGATCGATCCGGCGTAGCGGGGTGGTCAGGATGCGCTCCAGAGTTCCCGACACCCGTTCACGCTGCATGGTGATCGAGGTGATCAGAAACATCACCACCAGCGGAAAGACACCCAGCATGATCAGGCAGGCGTTGTCGAAGCCCGACGGCGCGCCGGGCGGGCGTGGGACGTCGACGAACAGGAAGTACATCAGCGTGATGATCAGGCTCGGCACCACGAGGATCATGGCCACGCTGCGGTGGTCCGCGGCGAGCTGCCGCAGGATCCGGCCGGTGGTGGCGGCATAGGGCCGGGCGCCGGGCCGGCGCGGATTCAGGCTGCGGTGCTGTGCCGGATGACGGACAGAAACGCGTCCTCCAGTGACGTGCATCCGGTGTCCTCCCTCAATTGGTCGGGTGTGGAATGGGTCAGCAGCCGCCCCTCGCGCATGAGCAGCAGCTCGTTGCAGTGGTCGGCCTCGTCCATCACGTGGCTCGACACGAGCAGGGTGGTTCCGCCGCGGGTGAGGTCGGCGAACCGGCGCCACAGGTCGACCCGCAACAGCGGGTCGAGTCCGACCGTGGGTTCGTCGAGGACCAGCAGGTCGGGCTGGGCGACCAGGGCGCAGGCCAGCGATGCCCGGGTGCGTTGGCCCCCGGAGAGATCGGCGGCCGGTGCGCGGCGGTGGTCGCCGAGTCCGACCGCCTCGACCGCGTCGTCCGCGGACTGGGCGTCCGAGCCGTAGAGGGCGGCGAAGTAGCGCACGTTGTCGATGACTCGCAGGTCCGGGTAGATGGTGGCGTCCTGAGTGACGTATCCCACGCGGTGGCGCAGTTCGGCCGAACCGGCCGGACGGCCGAGCACGGTGACACGGCCGGCCGTCACGATCTGGGTACCGACGATCGACCGGATCAGGGTGGTCTTGCCGCACCCGGACGGTCCGAGGATCCCGGTGATGGCGCCGCGGGGGATGCCGACGGTGACACCGTCGAGTGCCGTGCGGCCGCCGCGCACGACCCGAAGGTCTTCGATGTCGACGGCGGGAACAGCGCCTAATTCATCGGATGATGAAGTCATCATGTGATGAATAATGCGCCGTCGACGGCGTCGCGTCAAGACCTTCGTAGGATCGGCCGGTGGTCAGAAAATCGCTGCGCGAGATACCCGACGGCCTGTCCGACGTCACCGCACCGGTGACAATCGACGGGCTGAGCTATATCGCGGCCGACGATCCGGCGATGCCGATGTACCGGGTGATCGCCAACAACCGCAGGCCGGTCGCCCTCCGCGATCTGATGATCGCGCCGGTGCGTTCGGGCTACATCGGTGACGGCAGCCAACCGGATCCGGCGCTGGTGCCGCCCACCGGCGCTGAGGCGGTCCCCGACGTCGACGTCACGCCGGTCTACCTACCGGTGCGCGATGGGGTCGCGCGTTGTCAGCTCTACCGCCCTTCCCGGATTCCGGACGGTCCGCTGCCGGTGATCGTGTACTACCACGGTGGTGGCTTCACCGTCGGATCGTCCGAGGACTGCGACTTCCTGGCCCGCAAGCTCGCGGTGACCAACACCGCGCTGGTGGTGTCGGCCAACTACCGCTCGGCGCCCGAATTCGCCTTCCCGGTCCCGCTCGACGACGCCTTCGACGTGTACCGCTGGATCGTCGACCACGCGGGGGAGATCGGCGGGGATGTCAGCACAGTGGCCGTGGCGGGCGATTCGGCGGGCTCGAACTTCGCGGCGGCCCTACCGCTGCGGGCCCGCGACGAGGGTGTCCGGCTGCCCGACGCTGTGGTGATGCTGGGCGCGTTCGCGGATTTCCAGTTCGAGCGGTGGCCGTCCTTTCTGCGACACGCGCCGCGAGGCATCGTGTACGACATGGCCTTCGCCGGGTTCATCCGCGGGGCGTACGTGGCCACCGCCCCCTGGGACCATCCCTGGGTCAGTCCGATCGAAGGCGACCTGACCGGCTATCCGTTGACCGTCGTGATCGCCGGCACGCACGATCCGATCGTCGACTCGGCCCGGGCGTTCGCCGAACGGATCAGAGCGGCCGGCGGCCGGACCGTCGACTACTTCCCCGAGGGGATGCCGCACGGCTTCTACTTTTTCCCGGGTGTCCACCCGGAGGAACAGGTGGCCTATGAGGTGGTGGCCGCAGCGCTCGCTGATCGCTTTGCATCCCGCTGATGACCGCCGACAGCCTCGCCGTCGATCCCCTCACCGCCGCCCGCCGGCTCCTCGGTGCGGTGATCGTATGCCGTGGAGTGAGTGCGGTGATCGTCGAAACCGAGGCTTACGGCGGACCGGAATACGGACCGTGGCCGGATGCCGCGGCCCACTCCTATCGCGGGCCGGGAATCCGGAACGCGGTGATGTTCGGCCCCGCCGGCCGGCTCTACACCTACCGCAGTCACGGCATCCACGTCTGTGCCAACGTGGTGTGTGCCTACGACGGTGAGGCCGCGGCAGTGCTGTTGCGGGCGGCGGCCGTCGAATCCGGTCACGACCTGGCGCAGCGACGGCGCGGGGAGACGATCCGCGAGACCGCCCTGGCCAGAGGGCCAGGGAACCTCTGCTCGGCCCTGGGGATCACGATGCAGGACAACGGCGTGGACGTGTTCGACCCCGCCGCCGAGGTCCGGTTACAGCTGGGAGAGCCGCCGGCGCACGCCGCCGGACCGCGGGTGGGGGTGAGTAAGGCCGCCGACCGGCCGTGGCGGTTCTGGACTCCCGGGCGTCCCGAGGTGTCGGCGTACCGCCGCAGCCCACGGGCGCCCGCACCGGGCGGCAGCGACTGACCGGACAGCGTGAGGAAAGATCGTGGTCATGACGAGCGGCATCCTCGACGAGCTGGACTGGCGTGGCTTGATCGCCCAATCGACCGACCGGGACGCGTTGGCCGCCGACCTCGCCGAGGGACCGCTGACCCTGTATTCGGGCTTCGACCCGACGGCGCCGAGCCTGCACGCCGGCCATCTGATTCCGCTACTCACCCTGCGCCGGTTCCAACAGGCCGGTCACCGTCCGATCGTGCTCGCGGGTGGGGCGACCGGAATGATCGGCGATCCCCGCGACACCGGTGAGCGCACCATGCAGACCGTCGACACCATCGCCGAGTGGTCCGACCGCATCCGCGGGCAACTCTCGCGCTTCGTCGAGTTCGACGAGTCGCCCACGGGGGCGATCGTGGAGAACAATCTGACCTGGACCGGTGCACTGTCGGCCGTGGAATTCCTGCGCGATGTCGGGAAGCACTTCTCGGTGAACGTCATGCTCGACCGCGACACCGTGCGTCGCCGCCTCGAAGGAGACGGGATCTCCTACACCGAGTTCAGCTACATGCTGCTGCAGGCCAACGACTTCGTGGAGCTGCGGCAACGGCATGGGTGCGCGCTGCAGATCGGCGGCTCCGATCAGTGGGGCAACATTGTGGCCGGGGTGCGGCTGGTGCGCCAGAAACTCGGGGACACCGTGCACGCGCTGACCACCCCATTGGTGACCGACTCCGAAGGCAAGAAGTTCGGCAAATCCACCGGCGGCGGCAATCTGTGGCTCGACCCCCAGATGACCAGCCCGTACGCCTGGTACCAGTACTTCATCAACACCGCCGACGCCGACGTGATCGGGTATCTGCGCTGGTTCACCTTCCTCGACGCCGACGAGATCGCCGAGCTGGAGCAGGAGACCCAGGAGCGTCCACATCAGCGCGCGGCGCAGCGCCGCCTGGCGCGGGAACTGACCACCCTGGTCCACGGATCGGCGGCGACGGATTCCGTCGAACACGCGAGCCAGGCGCTCTTCGGTCGGGCCGAACTCGACGCGCTCGACGAACCCACGCTCGAGGCCGCCCTGCGGGAGGCCTCCGTGGCCGAACTCACCCGAGGCGGCCCGGACTCGATCACCGACCTCCTCGTGGCGACCGGGTTGTCGGCGAGCAAGGGCGCCGCGCGGCGCACGGTCGGCGAGGGCGGCGTCTATGTCAACAACGCCCGCATCGACGACGACGACTGGTCGCCGCAGGCGTCGGATTTCCTGCACGGCACGTGGCTGGTGCTGCGTCGGGGGAAGCGGAATATCGCCGGCGTTCAGCTCGTTGGATGATCTGGTACGGACGTACGACTGTGCCGGACGCCGTTGAAAACCAGCGTCTAGCAGGGGATTTGACTCCGAGTTTGGTCTGACGTAACTTATCTCAGGTCGCCGCGACACGGTCTCCGGACCGGGGAGCGCGGCAGACTCCCAGAGGGAAATCCACTACGGTGGGTTCCTGACCGTCCGCAGTACAGAACGCGGCTTTTAGCCGCGGGATCGTCGCGCGGATCGGGCGGGTGTGTTGTTTGAGAACTCAATAGTGTGTTTGGTGGTTTTTGTTTGTTGTTTTTGTTGTGCCATGCCTTCTTTTTCCCGTTTAGGGGGTGTGGTTTTTTGCCAGATGTTTCTGGTTGTGATCGGATTTTTCTGATTCGAATTCGCCTGCCGGCTTGGCCGGTTGGGTTGTTTTTGTTTGGAGAGTTTGATCCTGGCTCAGGACGAACGCTGGCGGCGTGCTTAACACATGCAAGTCGAACGGAAAGGCCTTTCGGGGTACTCGAGTGGCGAACGGGTGAGTAACACGTGGGTGATCTGCCCTGCACTTTGGGATAAGCCTGGGAAACTGGGTCTAATACCGAATATACCTCCTTGGTTGCATGATCTTGGGGGGAAAGCTTTTGCGGTGTGGGATGGGCCCGCGGCCTATCAGCTTGTTGGTGGGGTGATGGCCTACCAAGGCGACGACGGGTAGCCGGCCTGAGAGGGTGTCCGGCCACACTGGGACTGAGATACGGCCCAGACTCCTACGGGAGGCAGCAGTGGGGAATATTGCACAATGGGCGCAAGCCTGATGCAGCGACGCCGCGTGGGGGATGACGGCCTTCGGGTTGTAAACCTCTTTCAGCACAGACGAAGCGCAAGTGACGGTATGTGCAGAAGAAGCACCGGCCAACTACGTGCCAGCAGCCGCGGTAATACGTAGGGTGCGAGCGTTGTCCGGAATTACTGGGCGTAAAGAGCTCGTAGGTGGTTTGTCGCGTTGTTCGTGAAAACTCACAGCTTAACTGTGGGCGTGCGGGCGATACGGGCAGACTGGAGTACTGCAGGGGAGACTGGAATTCCTGGTGTAGCGGTGGAATGCGCAGATATCAGGAGGAACACCGGTGGCGAAGGCGGGTCTCTGGGCAGTAACTGACGCTGAGGAGCGAAAGCGTGGGGAGCGAACAGGATTAGATACCCTGGTAGTCCACGCCGTAAACGGTGGGTACTAGGTGTGGGTTTCCTTCCTTGGGATCCGTGCCGTAGCTAACGCATTAAGTACCCCGCCTGGGGAGTACGGCCGCAAGGCTAAAACTCAAAGGAATTGACGGGGGCCCGCACAAGCGGCGGAGCATGTGGATTAATTCGATGCAACGCGAAGAACCTTACCTGGGTTTGACATGCACAGGACGCTCATAGAGATATGGGTTCCCTTGTGGCCTGTGTGCAGGTGGTGCATGGCTGTCGTCAGCTCGTGTCGTGAGATGTTGGGTTAAGTCCCGCAACGAGCGCAACCCTTGTCCTGTGTTGCCAGCACGTCGTGGTGGGGACTCGCAGGAGACTGCCGGGGTCAACTCGGAGGAAGGTGGGGATGACGTCAAGTCATCATGCCCCTTATGTCCAGGGCTTCACACATGCTACAATGGCCGGTACAAAGGGCTGCGATGCCGTGAGGTGGAGCGAATCCTTGAAAGCCGGTCTCAGTTCGGATCGGGGTCTGCAACTCGACCCCGTGAAGTCGGAGTCGCTAGTAATCGCAGATCAGCAACGCTGCGGTGAATACGTTCCCGGGCCTTGTACACACCGCCCGTCACGTCATGAAAGTCGGTAACACCCGAAGCCGGTGGCCTAACCCTTGTGGAGGGAGCCGTCGAAGGTGGGATCGGCGATTGGGACGAAGTCGTAACAAGGTAGCCGTACCGGAAGGTGCGGCTGGATCACCTCCTTTCTAAGGAGCACCACGAGACCCGGCCAGTCCCCGCAGATCGCGGGATCGGCTGTTGTCGGGCGATTCGTGTGAATAGCTCTCACCTGTAGTGGGTGGGGGTTTGGTGCACAACAAGCCGTGCCGGTGGGTGGGGAAAGCCCATGTCGGTGAAAGAGATTGCCAGACACACTGTTGGGTCCTGAGGCAACAGGCCCGCGGGCTCACTCCGGAATGGGGGTGGGTGCCGGCTCTCTCCCCTGTGGGGGTGGGGGTTCTGGTTGCTGCCCTGCTTTGGTGGTGGGGTGTGGTGTTTGATTTGTGGATAGTGGTTGCGAGCATCTCAACGATGTACTGCGCGTAGAGGGCTTCTTCCTCCTTGTGGGGTGGGGGTGCTTCTGGGTGTGGTGTGTTGTTGGTGTTAATGCAATTTTTCTGAACTCATTTTTTGGTGTTGTGTTGTAAGTGTTTAAGGGCGCATGGTGGATGCCTTGGCACTGGGAGCCGATGAAGGACGTGGGAGGCTGCGTTATGCCTCGGGGAGCTGTCAACCGAGCGTGGATCCGAGGATGTCCGAATGGGGAAACCCGGCACGAGTGATGTCGTGTCACCCGTATCTGAATACATAGGGTACGGGGGGGAACGCGGGGAAGTGAAACATCTCAGTACCCGTAGGAAGAGAAAACAAAAGTGATTCCGTGAGTAGTGGCGAGCGAAAGCGGAGGATGGCTAAACCGTATGCATGTGATACCCGGCAGGGGTTGTGTGTGTGGTGTTGTGGGGTTCATCAATCTCAGATCTGCCGGTCTGGGCTGCAGTGAGAAAAGCTCGTGTTAGTCGAACTGGTTTGGGATGGCCGGCCGTAGAGGGTGAGAGTCCCGTAGGTGAAAACACGTGCTCTGTAGTGATGGATGCCCGAGTAGCAGCGGGCCCGTGGAATCTGCTGTGAATCTGCCGGGACCACCCGGTAAGCCTGAATACTTCTCAGTGACCGATAGCGGATAGTACCGTGAGGGAATGGTGAAAAGTACCCCGGGAGGGGAGTGAAATAGTACCTGAAACCGTGCGCTTACAATCCGTCAGAGCCTTCGTTTTTAACGTGGGGTGATGGCGTGCCTTTTGAAGAATGAGCCTGCGAGTCAGGGACATGTCGCGAGGTTAACCCGTGTGGGGTAGCCGCAGCGAAAGCGAGTCTGAATAGGGCGTATCACGTCAATAGTGGCGTGTGTAGTGGTGTGTTCTGGACCCGAAGCGGAGTGATCTACCCATGGCCAGGGTGAAGCAGCAGTAAGATGTTGTGGAGGCCCGAACCCACTTAGGTTGAAGACTGAGGGGATGAGCTGTGGGTAGGGGTGAAAGGCCAATCAAACTCCGTGATAGCTGGTTCTCCCCGAAATGCATTTAGGTGCAGCGTTGCATGTTTCTTGTTGGAGGTAGAGCTACTGGATGGCCGATGGGCCCTACTAGGTTACTGACGTCAGCCAAACTCCGAATGCCGACAAGTGAAAGTGTGGCAGTGAGACGGCGGGGGATAAGCTCCGTGCGTCGAGAGGGAAACAGCCCAGATCGCCGGCTAAGGCCCCTAAGCGTGTGCTAAGTGGAAAAGGATGTGCAGTCGCGAAGACAACCAGGAGGTTGGCTTAGAAGCAGCCACCCTTGAAAGAGTGCGTAATAGCTCACTGGTCAAGTGATTGTGCGCCGATAATGTAGCGGGGCTCAAGCACACCGCCGAAGCCGCGGCATCAACTTTTGTTGATGGGTAGGGGAGCGTCCTGCATCCGGTGAAGCAGCCGAGTGATCGTGTTGTGGAGGGTGTGGGAGTGAGAATGCAGGCATGAGTAGCGATAAGGCAAGTGAGAACCTTGCCCGCCGAAAGACCAAGGGTTCCTGGGCCAGGCCAGTCCGCCCAGGGTGAGTCGGGACCTAAGGCGAGGCCGACAGGCGTAGTCGATGGACAACGGGTTGATATTCCCGTACCCGTGTGTGAGCGTCCCTGATGAATCACCGGTACTAACCATCCAAACGAGGAGTCACCAATCCCTTCGGGGTGCGGGTCTTCTCCGCTGCGTGGGACCTTCGGTGGTAGTAGTCAAGCGATGGGGTGACGCAGGAAGGTAGCCGTACCAGTCAGTGGTTGTACTGGGGTAAGCCTGTAGGGAGAGCGATAGGTAAATCCGTCGTTCACAGATCCTGAGAGGTGATGCATAGCCGTTTGAGGCGAATTCGGTGATCCTATGCTGCCAAGAAAAGCCTCTAGCGAGTGCGCACACGGCCCGTACCCCAAACCGACACAGGTGGTCAGGTAGAGAATACCAAGGCGTACGAGTGAACTATGGTTAAGGAACTCGGCAAAATGCCCCCGTAACTTCGGGAGAAGGGGGACCCCCATGGCGTGACGGATCTTTACGGTCTCGAGCGTGAGGGGGTGGCACAAACCAGTGAGAAGCGACTGTTTACTAAAAACACAGGTCCGTGCGAAGTCGCAAGACGATGTATACGGACTGACGCCTGCCCGGTGCTGGAAGGTTAAGAGGACCGGTTAACCCTTCGGGGTGAAGCTGAGAATTTAAGCCCCAGTAAACGGCGGTGGTAACTATAACCATCCTAAGGTAGCGAAATTCCTTGTCGGGTAAGTTCCGACCTGCACGAATGGCGTAACGACTTCTCAACTGTCTCAACCATAGACTCGGCGAAATTGCATTACGAGTAAAGATGCTCGTTACGCGCGGCAGGACGAAAAGACCCCGGGACCTTCACTACAACTTGGTATTGGAGTTCGATACGGTTTGTGTAGGATAGGTGGGAGACTGTGAAGCATTCACGCCAGTGAGTGTGGAGTCGTTGTTGAAATACCACTCTGGTCGTATTGGGCTTCTAACCTCGAACCGTATATCCGGTTCAGGGACAGTGCCTGGTGGGTAGTTTAACTGGGGCGGTTGCCTCCTAAAATGTAACGGAGGCGCCCAAAGGTTCCCTCAACCTGGACGGCAATCAGGTGTTGAGTGTAAGTGCACAAGGGAGCTTGACTGCGAGACGTACATGTCGAGCAGGGACGAAAGTCGGGACTAGTGATCCGGCACCTCTGAGTGGAAGGGGTGTCGCTCAACGGATAAAAGGTACCCCGGGGATAACAGGCTGATCTTCCCCAAGAGTCCATATCGACGGGATGGTTTGGCACCTCGATGTCGGCTCGTCGCATCCTGGGGCTGGAGCAGGTCCCAAGGGTTGGGCTGTTCGCCCATTAAAGCGGCACGCGAGCTGGGTTTAGAACGTCGTGAGACAGTTCGGTCTCTATCCGCCGCGCGCGTCAGAAGCTTGAGGAAATCTGTCCCTAGTACGAGAGGACCGGGACGGACGAACCTCTGGTCTACCAGTTGTTCCACCAGGAGCACCGCTGGATAGCCACGTTCGGACAGGATAACCGCTGAAAGCATCTAAGCGGGAAACCCCCTCCAAGACCAGGCTTCTCACCCATTAAGTGGGATAAGGCCCCCCGCAGACCACGGGATCGATAGACCAGACCTGCACACCTAGTAATAGGCGTAGGGAACTGGCACTAACCGGCCGAAAACTTACACACACCCAAAACCAACGGTGAGTGTGTTAACACCAACGACGCCCGCAACCACACCCACACCAGAATCAACCACGATTCACACCCCACCACCAAAAAACACTTCCCCCACCACGGGGGATCACTCAAAAACGAGTGAATACAGTTACGGCGGTCCATAGCGGCAGGGAAACGCCCGGTCCCATCCCGAACCCGGAAGCTAAGCCTGCCAGCGCCGATGATACTACCCACACGGGTGGAAAAGTAGGACACCGCCGAACACCCTTTAAGTCCGGAGCCCCCGATCACAAGTCGGGGGCTCCGGCATTTCTCCGGTAAATGGCTGCATAATTGGCGAATTGCCGCCCATTTCTCGAGACACGTAAACTCGTCTCGAGCAGGGGGCGGCGAAAGGTTGACGTGGGCGAGGACAGGCAGGGTGGGCGCGACGAGCGTCGCGCACGCAATACGTCGCAATCCGGCGGTCCCCGCCGGCCCCGAGATCAACGTTCCGGGCCGGGAAGGGCTCGTCCCACCCAGCCCGTGGCCGATAAACCCCGCGCCGACGGCCCGCGCATCCCGCCGGAGATCGAGGCCCGCCAACTGGCGCCGGAGATCCGCGGTGAACTGACCACCCTCGACCGCACCACCGCCGACGCGGTGGCCCGGCATCTGGTGGCCGCGGGCGAACTGCTCGAAGAGGATCCGCAGGCGGCACTGGAGCACGCCCGCGCCGCCCGAGCGCGGTCCGGTCGTATCGCGGCCGTTCGTGAAGCGGTCGGCATCGCCGCGTACTACTGCGGAGACTGGGCACAGGCGCTCGCGGAGCTGCGGGCTGCCCGCCGGATGGGCAGCAAATCCCCGCTGCTCGCGCTGATCGCCGATTGCGAACGGGGCGTCGGGCGCCCCGAGCGCGCCATCGAGCTGGCTCGCACGCCCGAGGCCGAACAACTGACCGGCGACGACGCCGATGAGCTGCGGATCGTCGTGGCCGGCGCCCGATCGGATCTCGGCCAGACCGAACAGGCGCTCGCGGTGCTGTCGTCACCGCAACTCGACCGGACCCGTCGGGGCCAGACTGCGGCCCGGCTGTTCTACGCCTATGCCGACACCCTGCTTGCACTCGGTCGCCGGGACGAGGCGCTCGAGTGGTTCCTCAGCGCGGCGGCCGCGGACCTCGAAGGCGTCACCGACGCCGAGGACCGCATCACGGAATTGAGCTGACGTGGCGACGCTTGCGCAGCAGTACGACTGCCTGCTGCTGGACCTCGACGGCACGGTGTTCCGAGGGCACGAACCGACGACGGGATCGGTCGAGAGTCTTGCCGCTCTGGACGCCCGCGTCCTCTACGTCACCAACAACGCATCGCGTAGTCCGGGTGATGTCGCCGGTCACCTCAGAGAGCTCGGCTTCCAGGCCGAGACCGACGACGTCGTCACCAGCGCGCAGAGCGCCGCCTTGCTGCTGGCCGATCAGTTGCCCGCCGGGGCACCGGTTCTGATCGTCGGCACCGAGGCCCTGGCCGACGAAATCCGTCACGTCGGTCTGCGCGCGGTCCGGCGGTTCGACGAAGATCCGGTTGCGGTGGTGCAGGGACACTCGACCGAGACGGGCTGGCCGCAACTCGCCGAAGCCGCCCTGGCGTTGCGGGCCGGTGCGATGTGGGTGGCTGCCAACGTGGACCTCACGCTGCCGTCCGAACGCGGGTTGCTGCCGGGAAACGGCTCGATGGTGGGGGCGTTGCGGATCGCGACAGGGTGCGAACCGCAGGTGGCCGGTAAGCCCCAACCCGCGCTGATGACCAACGCACTGAGTCGCGGCCAGTTCGATGCGCCGCTGGTGGTCGGGGACCGGCTGGACACCGACATCGCGGGTGCGGTCGCCGCCTCGCTGCCGAGCTTGCTGGTGCTGACCGGCGTGAGCACCGCCGATGACACCGTGCGAGCCGCCGCCGACCAGCGCCCCGATTACATCGCCGAAGACCTTCGATCCCTCGACGCGCCGGTGGAGTCGCTGCGTGTCTCGGCCCACCCCGCCTGGCGCATCGATGTTCGACGCGTTGCAGACGGCGATGTCCTCACCGTTCATGCGACCGGTGCGGACCCCGGAGACGACGTATCGGTGGTGCGGGCGACGGCCCACGCGGTGTGGACCGCCGATCTCGACGGCGACGTCGTGACGATCCGAGGCGGCGACGACGTGGCCACCGACGCACTGCAACGGTGGTCGCTGCTCACACCCGGCGTCGGCTAGCGTTGCGTGAGATGACTACCGATCCCGACGAGATCCGAACCCGGGTCGCGGCTCTGCTCGGCGACGTTCCCGAGCCCGGAGAGATCACCGACCTCGCCGACAGCGACATCGACAGCATCGCCGTCCGGTTGGAGGAAGCCCACGACGTGCTGGTGCAGGCACTGGCATCGGTCGAGAAGGGGTGAGCCGCCCGTGCCACGGCGCGCGCGTGTTGACGCCGAGCTGGTGCGCCGCGGTCTGGCCCGATCCCGCCAGCAGGCGGCCGAATTGATCGTCGCCGGGCGGGTCAGCGTCGATGGCATGCCCGCGGTCAAACCCGCGACCGCCGTCGCCGTCAGCGCCAACATCACCGTCGACACGGCCGGCGAACGTACCTGGGTCTCCCGGGGCGCCCACAAACTCATCGGTGCACTCGACGCGTTCGGTGTGGACGTGGCGGGTAGGCGCTGCCTGGACGCCGGCGCGTCGACGGGGGGCTTCACCGAGGTGCTGCTCGACCGCGGTGCCCGCCAGGTGGTCGCGGTCGACGTCGGGTACGGCCAGCTGGCCTGGTCGCTGCGCTCGGACAGCCGGGTCGTCGTCGTGGAACGAACCAATGTGCGTGAGCTCACCCCCGAGGCGATCGACGGCCCGGCCGACGTCATCGTGGCCGACCTGTCGTTCATCTCCCTGGCCACGGTGCTGCCTGCGCTGACCGCGTGCGCGTCACCCGACGCAGATATCGTTCCCATGGTGAAACCGCAGTTCGAGGTCGGCAAGGACCGGGTCGGCGCCGGCGGTGTGGTGACCGATCCGCAGCTGCGTGCGGAGTCGGTGCTGGCCGTCGCCGCCGGCGCGGCCAGACTCGGCTGGCACACGGTCGGGGCGACGGCCAGTCCGCTGCCCGGGCCCTCGGGCAATGTCGAATACTTTCTGTGGCTGCGGGCCCGCGCGGATGCGGCGCTGCGCGGTGACGACCTCGACCAGGCGGTACATCGTGCCGTGACGGAGGGACCGCAATGACAAGCGAGCGCACCATCCTGCTGGTGGTGCACACCGGACGCGAAGAGGCCACCGAGGTCGCGCGCAAGGTACAGAAGATGTGCGGGGCGCAGGAAGTGGGGCTGCGGGTGCTGGCCGCGGAGGCCGTCGACCGCGGACCGGCGAATCTGTCGGCCTCCGATGTCCGTTCGATCGGAATGGACATCGACGTCGTCGACGCCGATGAACGGGCCGCCGAGGGCTGCGAGCTGGTGCTGGTGCTCGGTGGTGACGGGACTTTCCTGCGCGCCGCCGAACTCGCCCGCAACGTCGAGATCCCGGTGTTGGGCGTGAATCTCGGTCGCATCGGCTTCCTCGCCGAGGCCGAGGCCGAGGCCATCGATCTGGTGCTCGATCACGTCATCCGTCGTGACTACCGGGTCGAGGAGCGGATGACGCTCGACGTCGTCGTGCGCGCCGACGGCCGCATCATCAACCGCGGCTGGGCGCTCAACGAGGCCAGTCTGGAGAAGGGGCCGCGGCTGGGGGTGCTCGGCGTGGTGGTCGAGATCGACGGGCGCCCGGTGTCCGCCTTCGGCTGCGACGGTGTGCTGGTCTCCACCCCGACCGGTTCCACGGCCTACGCGTTCTCCGCGGGCGGTCCCGTTCTCTGGCCGGACCTCGAAGCCATCCTCGTGGTGCCGAACAACGCCCACGCCCTGTTCGCCCGACCCATGGTCACCAGCCCCGACGCTGCCATCGCGATCGAGATCGAGGCGCAGGGCCACGATGCGCTGGTCTTCTGCGACGGCCGTCGCGAGATGGTGGTGCCCGCCGGCGCGCGGTTGGAGGTGACCCGCTGTGGGACGCCGCTGAAGTGGGTGCGGCTCGACAGTGCCCCGTTCACCGACCGGTTGGTGCGCAAGTTCCGGCTGCCGGTCACCGGCTGGCGGGGGCAGTAGCCATCGTGCTCGCCGAAATACGCATCGAGTCCCTGGGCGCGATCAGCACGGCCACGGCGGAGTTCGACCGCGGCCTGACCGTACTCACCGGGGAGACCGGCACAGGTAAGACCATGGTCGTCACCGGGCTGCACCTGCTCGGGGGTGCCCGGGCGGACGCCAACCGGGTGCGCTCCGGCGCCGAGCGGGCGGTGGTCGAAGGCCGCTTCCTCACCACCGACCTCGGCGACGGCGTCAGCGGCCGCGTCGACGACATCCTGGAGTCGTCCGGTGCCGATCGCGACGACGACGGCAGCGTCATCGCGGCCCGCTCGGTCAGCCGCGACGGCCCGTCGCGGGCCTATCTGGGTGGGCGCAGCGTCCCGGCCAAGACCCTGAGCACGTTCACCGCCGAACTGCTGACACTGCACGGTCAGAACGACCAGCTGCGGTTGATGCGGCCGGACGAACAGCGCTCGGCCGTCGACCGCTTCGCCGGTGTGGACAAGCCGTTGCAGCGCTATCGCGGCGCGCGGGAGGAGTGGCTGGCCGCGCGGCGCGATCTGGCCGACCGCAGGCACCGCGAACGTGAACTCGCCCAGGAGGCCGACCGGCTCAAGTTCGGCCTCGACGAGATCGACGCCGTGGATCCGGTGCCGGGGGAGGACGACAGCCTCGTCGAGGACATCCGGCGGCTTTCCGAGCTCGACGCACTGCGCGAGGCCGCTCAGGGCGCCCGCTCCGCGCTCACCGGCGATGACGACGACGCCGGCACCGAATCGTCCTCGGCCGCCGACGGTGTCGGGCTCGCCCGCTCGGCGCTCGACGCCACCGACGACGCAACCCTGCGTTCGCTCGGCGCCCAGCTCGGCGAGGCGCTTGCGGTGATCGGCGACGTGGCCGGCGAGCTCGGCGACTATCTGGCCGCGTTGCCCAGCGATGCGAGCACCCTGGAGACCAAACTCGCCAGACAGGCCGAGCTGCGGACATTGACCCGCAAATACGCAGCCGATATCGACGGCGTCCTGGCCTGGGCCCGGGAAGCGCGGGAGCGCCTCGACCAGCTCGACGTGTCCGAGGAGGCGCTCGCCGGTCTGGAACGACGGGTCGCCGAATCGGAGACACACGTCGTCTCGGCGGCGGCGGAACTGACCCGGGCACGCGGCAAAGCGGCCAAGGGCCTGGCCAAGGCCGTCACCGCCGAACTGAGCGGACTGGCCATGGCCGGCGCCGAATTCACCGTCAGCGTGGCGCCCATCCCGGTTCGCGGCGACGACTCCGCACCCCTCCCACTGGGCGACGGCACCGTCGCGCACGCCGGCCACGACGGCGTCGACGCGATCGACTTCGGGTTCGCCGCGCACCGCGGAACCGACGTCCTGCCACTGTCGAAGAGCGCATCCGGTGGCGAACTGTCCCGCGTGATGCTGGCGATCGAGGTCGTGCTGGCCGCGTCGGCGGAGGGCACCACCATGGTCTTCGACGAGGTCGACGCCGGCGTGGGCGGCCGGGCGGCCGTGCAGATCGGACGCCGGCTGGCCAAACTCGCCCGCACCCACCAGGTCATCGTCGTCACCCACCTGCCGCAGGTGGCGTGCTACGCCGATGTCCATCTCGTCGTCGACAGCGGGGGGCAGGCCAAGGGCAGGAAGTCCAGCGGCGTGCGCCGGATCGACGACGACGACCGGGTCGCCGAGTTGGCCCGCATGCTGGCCGGTCTGGGCGAATCCGACAGCGGCCGCGCCCATGCTCGCGAACTGCTCGAAGCCGCGCGACAGGATCGGGCCGACGCCACCTGAGGGTGTTACTGGTGTGACTGGAGATAACTTCTGGGGCTGATGTTACGGCGCGCCTCCACCTCTACTTGAGGGTTCGACTACAGAATCCACCGCATGAAGATGTCAGCGCTGCTCACCCGCAATGCCAGTTCACGGCCGGGGATCACCGGCACTGCCCGCGTGGACCGCGACATCGACCGCCTGCTGCGGCGCATCGGGCCCGGCGACATCGTCGTCCTCGACGCCCTCGACCTGGATCGCATCACCGCCGACGCGCTGGTCGAGGCCCGCGTCGCCGGTGTGGTCAACGCTTCCCCGTCCATCTCCGGGCGTTACCCCAACCTGGGCCCCGAGGTGCTCGTCGCCAACGGCATCACGCTGATCGACGAAACCGGCCCCGAGGTCTTCAAGAAGATCAAGGACGGCGGGCGGATCCGCCTGCACAACGGTGGCGTCTACTCCGGCGACCGCAGGATCGGCCTGGGCACCGAGCGCACCGACCAGGAGATCCACGAGCTCATGCACGAGGCCAAGAGCGGCCTGGTGGCTCACCTGGAAGCGTTCGCGGGCAACACCATCGAATTCATCCGCAGCGAGAGCCCGCTGCTCATCGACGGCATCGGGATCCCGGACATCGACGTCGATCTGAACCGTCGGCACGTGGTGATCGTGGCCGAGGAGCCTCAGACCGCCGAAGACCTCAAGGCCCTCAAACCGTTCATCAAGGAGTACCAGCCGGTGCTGGTCGGCGTGGGTACCGGCGCCGATGTGCTGCGAAAGGCGGGTTACCGGCCGGCCCTGATCGTCGGTGACCCGGACCGGATCAGCACCGAGGTGCTGCGCAGCGGCGCCCAGGTGGTACTCCCCGCCGACGCGGACGGCCACGCGGCCGGACTGGAGCGCATCCAGGATCTCGGTGTCGGCGCGATGACATTTCCGGCCGCCGGCTCGGCGGCCGACCTCGCGCTGCTGCTCTGCGACCACCATGGCGCGTCGCTGATCGTCACCTGCGGTCACACCGCGAGCATCGAGGAGTTCTTCGACCGCACCCGCCAGCGCAGCAATCCGTCGACGTTCCTCACCCGGCTCAAGGTGGGGGAGAAGCTCGTCGACGCCAAGGCGGTCGCCACCCTGTATCGCAGCCGGGTCTCCGGCGGGGCCATCGCCCTGCTGATCCTGGCCATGCTGATCGCGGTCATCGCAGCGCTGTGGGTGTCGCGCGCCGATGCCGCGGTGCTCGAGTGGCTCCAGCACTACTGGAACCAGTTCCTGCTCTGGGCCCAGGGGCTTGTGAGCTGACCCATGATCTCGCTACGCACCCACGCCATTTCGCTCGCCGCGGTGTTCCTGGCGCTGGCCATCGGGGTGGCGCTGGGCTCCGGGCTGTTGTCCAACACCGTGCTGTCGGGTCTGCGTGACGACAAGCAGGACCTGCAGCACCAGATCGACGGACTGACCGAGGAGAAGAATGCGCTCAACGAGAAGTTGAGTGCGGCCGGCGAGTTCGACGCGCTGCTGGCGCCGCGCGTGCTGCGCGACACGCTGGGCGGCAAATCCGTGGTGTTCTTCCGCACGCCCGACGCCGCCGACGACGACGTCGAGGCGCTGAGCCGACTGGTCGGCCAGGCCGGCGGCACGGTCAGCGGCACCGTGTCGCTGACCCAGGAGTTCGTCGAGGCCAACTCGGCCGAGAAACTGCTCTCGGTGGTGAACTCGCCCATCGTCCCCGCCGGCACCCAACTCAGTACCACCTCGGTGGACCAGGGCTCCCAGGCCGGGGATCTGCTGGGCATCGCGCTGCTGCGCAACCGGAACCCGGCAGCTCCGGTGGTCGACGACGCGCAACGTGACACGGTGCTCACCGCGCTGCGGGACACCGGCTTCCTCACCTACGGCGCCGATCCCGTCGGCGCCGCCGACACCGCGCTCATCGTGACGGGCGGGCCACTTGCCGACGACGCGGGCAACCGCGGCTCGACCGTCGCACGGTTCGCCGCCGGGATGGCCGCGCACGGGTCGGGGACCGTGCTGGTCGGTCGCGACGGCTCGGCCTCGGGAACCGGCGCGGTGGCGGTGACCCGCTCGGATGCGGCGTTGGCCTCGGCGGTCAGCACCGTCGACGACGTGGACTCCGAATCGGGCCGGATCACCTCGGTCCTCGCGCTGGCCGACCTGCTGGGCGGCGGCAAGCCCGGCCAGTACGGCATCGGCCAGGGCGCCTCGGCGGTGACCGTTCCGCAGTAGGCCGCTGCGACGATGCGGCGCGTCAGCGACGGCTTGTCGGCGTCGGTGTTAGGGTTGGGTTCCGTGGGTCGGCAGGCCCCAAAGCTAGGACCAAGCCTAGAGAAGTGAAGCCCTGCCCGTCGTCACGGAGGTTGTTCTTGCCCGCGTTTCGCAAGCATCCGCAAGCGGCCACCAAGCACCTCTTCGTGACCGGCGGTGTCGTTTCCTCACTCGGTAAAGGCCTGACCGCCTCGAGCCTCGGGCAGCTGCTGACCGCGCGTGGCCTGCAGGTGACGATGCAGAAGCTCGACCCGTATCTCAACGTCGACCCCGGCACCATGAATCCGTTCCAGCACGGTGAGGTGTTCGTCACCGAGGACGGCGCGGAAACCGATCTCGACGTCGGTCACTACGAGCGGTTCCTCGATCGCAATCTCACCGGCTTCGCGAATGTGACCACCGGGCAGATCTATTCGAAGGTCATCGCCAAGGAGCGGCGTGGGGAGTACCTGGGTGACACCGTCCAGGTGATTCCGCACATCACCGACGAGATCAAGGAACGCATCCTCGCGATGGCGCTGCCCGACGGCGAGGGCAACCGCCCGGATGTGGTGATCACCGAGATCGGCGGCACCGTCGGCGATATCGAATCGCAGCCGTTCCTCGAGGCGGCGCGTCAGATCCGCCACGATGTGGGCCGCGAGAACGTGTTCTTCCTGCACTGCTCGCTGGTGCCGTACATGGCGCCCTCCGGCGAGCTCAAGACCAAACCCACCCAGCACTCGGTCGCCGCGCTGCGCAGTATCGGCATCACCCCCGACGCGTTGATCCTGCGGTGCGACCGCGACGTGCCCGAAGGGCTCAAGAACAAGATCGCGCTGATGTGCGACGTCGACATCGACGGTGTCATCTCCACTCCGGACGCGCCGTCGATCTACGACATCCCCAAGGTGCTGCACCGCGAGGAACTCGACGCCTACGTGGTGCGCCGGTTGAACCTGCCGTTCCGTGACGTCGACTGGACGCAGTGGAACGATCTGCTCAAACGCGTCCACGAGCCACGCGAAACCGTACGAATCGCGTTGGTGGGCAAGTACATCGACCTGTCCGACGCCTATCTGTCGGTGGCCGAGGCGCTGCGCGCGGGCGGTTTCGCCCACCACGCGAAGGTCGAGATGCGCTGGGTCGCCTCCGACGACTGCGAACTGGACAGCGGCGCCGCGGCGGCGCTGGAGGATGTGGACGGCGTGCTCATTCCCGGCGGATTCGGGATCCGCGGGATCGAGGGCAAGATCGGCGCCATCACCTACGCCCGTAAGCGCAGCCTGCCGGTGCTCGGGCTGTGTCTGGGACTGCAGTGCATCGTGATCGAGGCGGCCCGCTCGGTCGGGCTGGCCGAGGCGAACTCCGCCGAGTTCGAACCCGACACCCCCGACCCGGTGATCTCGACGATGGCCGATCAACGCGATGCGGTCGCCGGTGACGCCGACCTCGGCGGCACCATGCGGCTGGGCGCGTATCCGGCGGTCCTGCAGCCGGATTCGATCGTCGCGCACGCCTATCAGGCCACCGAGGTGTCCGAGCGGCACCGCCACCGCTACGAGGTCAACAACAGCTACCGCGACCGGATCGCCGAGAGCGGCCTGCGCTTCAGCGGAACCTCACCTGACGGACATCTCGTCGAGTTCGTCGAGTACGACGCCGCATCGCATCCGTTCCTCGTCGGTACCCAGGCGCACCCGGAGCTGAAGAGCAGACCGACCCGGCCGCATCCGCTGTTCGCGGCGTTCATCGGGGCGGCGCTGGACTACAAGGCCGCCGAACGGCTGCCCGTCGAGATCCCCGAGCGGGCCGACGATCGGATCGCTGAGCGGTCCAACGGGGCGGGCGAGCTGCTGCAAGAACCCGCGTCCCGTGGCTGACCACGATTTCGAGACCGTCGACAGCGAGACGATCTACGTCGGCAACATCTTCGCCCTGCGTGGCGACGAGGTGCGGATGCCGGGCGGGCGGACCGCGCGCCGAGAGGTCGTCGAACACTTCGGTGCGGTGGCGATCGTCGCGCTCGACGACGACGGCAACGTGGTGATGATCTATCAGTACCGCCACCCGGTGGGCCGGCGGCTGTGGGAGCTTCCGGCCGGGATCCTCGACGTGGGCGGGGAGGCGCCGCATCTGACCGCCGCGCGCGAACTCGAGGAGGAGGCGGGGCTCTCGGCGCAGACCTGGCGGGTGCTCGTCGACATCATCTCCGCGCCCGGGTTCAGTGACGAGGGCGTACGGGTGTATCTGGCCACCGGCCTCACCGACATCGGCCGCCCCGACGCGCACGACGAGGAAGCCGATCTGACCATCGACCGGGTCCCGCTCGGCGACGCGGTACGCAAGGTGCTGGCCGGCGAAATCGTGAACTGCATCGCGGTCGCCGGGATCCTGGCGGCCCACACCATGGGCGACGTCGAACAGTTGCGACCGGTGGACGCGCCCTGGATCGATCGGCCCACCGCGTTCGCGCGGCGGAAGGACGACACGCAGTGACGGCGTCCGTTGTCCGCGCGCTCGACGACCAACTGCAGGGGTACCTCGACCACCTGACCATCGAGCGCGGCGTGGCCGCCAACACGCTGAGTTCCTACCGCCGCGACCTGCGGCGCTACGCCGAGCACCTTGTCGCCCGCGGAGTGGACGACCTGGCGAAGGTCACCGAGAGGGACGTGAGCGAATTCCTGGTCGCGCTGCGCAGCGGCGACCCGGATGCCGGCACCGCAGCCCTGTCGGCGGTCTCCGCCGCTCGCGCGCTGATCGCCGTGCGCGGTCTGCACCGCTTCGCGGCCGCCGAGGGACTCACCGACTGCGACGTCGCCCGAGCCGTCAAACCGCCCACACCCAGCCGCCGGCTGCCCAAGAGCTTGTCGATCGACGAGGTGCTCGCGCTGCTCGACGGCGCGGGTGGCGACAGTGAGGCCGACGGGCCGCTCGCGCTGCGCAACCGGGCGATGCTGGAACTGCTGTACTCCACGGGCGCGCGCATCTCCGAAGCCGTCGGGCTCGACATCGACGATGTCGACACCGAGGCGCGTTCGGTGCTGCTGCGCGGTAAGGGCGGTAAGCAGCGGCTGGTGCCGATCGGTCGACCGGCGGTCAGCGCGCTCGACGCCTACCTGGTGCGTGGCAGGCCCGATCTGGCCCGACGCGGTCGCGGGACCCCGGCAATATTTCTCAATGCCCGCGGCGGCCGGCTGTCCCGGCAGAGTGCCTGGCAGGTGCTGCAGGATGCGGCCGAACGGGCGGGCATCACCACCGCGGTGTCACCGCACACCCTGCGGCATTCCTTCGCCACCCATCTGCTCGAGGGTGGCGCCGACGTCCGCGTCGTCCAGGAACTGCTGGGGCACGCCTCGGTGACGACGACGCAGATCTACACCATGGTCACCGTGCACGCCCTGCGCGAGGTGTGGGCAGGCGCCCATCCGCGGGCCCGCTGACGCCCCACGACCCGATCACCGCGGGTCTGCCCCGCGGCGCCGCGGCGCGCCGTTAAACTCAACCGGATGTTCGCCCTGCGGATGGACTGCCTGGCCGGCGGCGGCCCGGCATGACCGACGACGCCGCGGCCGCTGACGCGCCGGTGCAGTTGGGCTTGACCGGGCGACCGCCCCGCACCATTCCCGAACCGTCCCCGCGGACCACCCACGGCCCGGCCAAGGTCGTCGCGATGTGCAACCAGAAGGGCGGCGTCGGGAAGACCACCTCGACGATCAACCTCGGCGCCAGCCTGGCCGAATACGGGCGCCGGGTGCTGCTGGTCGACCTCGACCCGCAGGGGGCGCTGTCTGCCGGTCTGGGCGTTCCGCACTACGAACTCGACAACACCGTCCACAATCTGCTCGTCGAACCCCGGGTGTCCATCGACGACGTGCTGATCAACACGCGGGTCCGCAACCTGGATCTGGTGCCCAGCAACATCGACCTGTCCGCCGCGGAGATCCAGCTGGTCAACGAGGTGGGCCGCGAGCAAACCCTCGGCCGGGCGCTGCACCCCGTTCTCGACCGCTACGACTATGTGCTGATCGACTGCCAGCCGTCCCTGGGTCTGTTGACCGTCAACGGCCTGGCCTGCAGTGACGGCGTGGTGATCCCGACCGAGTGCGAGTACTTCTCGCTGCGTGGGCTGGCGTTGCTCACCGACACCGTCGACAAGGTGCGCGACCGGCTCAACCCCAAACTCGACATCAGCGGCATCCTGGTCACCCGTTACGACCCGCGCACGGTCAACGCCCGCGAGGTGATGGCCCGGGTGGTCGAGCGCTTCGGAGACCTGGTGTTCGACACCGTGATCTCGCGCACCGTGCGTTTCCCGGAGACCAGCGTCGCCGGGGAGCCGATCACCACCTGGGCGCCCAAGTCGGCCGGCGCCGAGGCCTACCGGTCGCTGGCGCGGGAAGTCATCCACCGGTTCGGCGCGTGAGCCTCGACACCAGCAGCGACACCACGGGCACCGACGCATCGCCTTCCACCGGTTTCCAGGTACGGCTGAGCAATTTCGAGGGGCCGTTCGATCTGCTGCTGCAACTGATCTTCGCTCACCGACTCGACGTGACCGAGGTCGCGCTGCACCAGGTGACCGACGACTTCATCGCCTACACCAAGTCGATCGGCGCACAGCTCGGGCTGGACGAGACGACGGCGTTCCTGGTGGTGGCCGCCACCCTGCTCGACCTGAAAGCCGCGCGTCTGCTGCCGGCCGGCGAGGTCGACGACCAGGAGGATCTGGCCCTGCTCGAGGTGCGTGACCTGCTCTTCGCACGCCTGCTGCAGTACCGCGCGTTCAAGCATGTCGCGATCATGTTCGCCGAGTTGGAGGCAGCAGCGCTGCGCAGCTATCCGCGTGCGGTGTCGCTGGAACAACAGTTCGCCGACCTGCTGCCCGAGGTGATGCTCGGCGTCGACGCCGAACGATTCGCCCACATCGCGGCCGCCGCCTTCACACCCCGGCCGGTGCCGACCGTCGGCACCGGCCACCTGCACATGCAGGCGGTGTCGGTGCCCGAGCAGGCCAGACGGCTGATGGCGCTGCTGGAGGACCGGGGGATCGGCGAGTGGGCCACATTCGGCGAGCTGGTCGCCGAATGTCAGGACGGTCTGCAGATCGTCGGCCGCTTCCTGGCGCTGCTCGAACTGTTCAAGGCCAGGGCGGTAGCATTCGAGCAATCAGAACCGCTTGGTGTGCTCCAGGTTTCGTGGACCGGGGACCGGCCGACCAACGAACACCTGGCAACCGTCGACGCGGAAGAATGAACGGACCGATGACCGACGAGATATCCGATGCCGATCTGGGCGTCGAGGTCGCGACGGCTCCCGATCTCGACGACGCCGAGCTCGAAGCCGTGTTGGAGGCGCTGCTGCTGGTCGTGGACACCCCGGTGACCATCGAGGCGCTCGCCGCGGCGACCGATCAGCCGGCGCACCTGATCGAGGCGACGCTGACCCGGCTGGCCGGGGAGCTGGCTGCGCGCGACAGCGGAATCGACCTGCGGGAAGCCGGCGGCGGGTGGCGGCTCTACACCCGCGCCCGGTACGCCCCGTACGTCGAGCGGCTCCTGCTCGACGGTGCCCGGTCCAAGCTGACCCGGGCGGCGCTCGAGACGCTGGCCGTCATCGCCTATCGCCAACCCGTGACCCGGGCCCGGGTCAGTGCGGTGCGCGGGGTCAACGTCGACGCGGTGATACGCACGCTGGTGGCGCGCGGTCTGATCACCGAGGCGGGCACCGATCCCGACTCCGGGGCGGTGACGTTCGGGACCACCGAGCTGTTCCTCGAGCGGCTCGGGCTGTCGTCGCTGACGGATCTGCCCGACATCGCGCCGCTGTTGCCCGATGTCGACGTGATCGACGACCTGAGCGAAAACCTGGGCGAGGAACCGCGATTCGCCAAACTCGCCGGCAATCCAGCGCCGGCGAACCCGTCGGTGTCCTTCGACGTGGACCGGGAAGAACGATGAACCAACCCGAGGGTGTACGGCTGCAGAAAGTGCTCGCGCAGGCCGGTGTCGCATCGCGGCGGGTGGCCGAACGGATGATCCTCGACGGACGCGTCGAGGTGGACGGCTCCATCGTCACCGAGCTGGGCACCCGGGTCGATCCGGCGACGTCGGACATCCGGGTCGACGGGACACGGGTACTGGTCGACGACACGCTGGTGCATCTGGCCATCAACAAGCCGCGCGGTATGCACTCGACGATGTCCGACGACCGGGGCCGGCCGTGCATCGGTGACCTGGTCGAACACCGGGTGCGCGGCAACAAGGGGTTGTTCCATGTCGGCCGGCTCGACGCCGATACCGAGGGGCTGATGCTGCTCACCAACGACGGTGAACTCGCGCACCGCTTGATGCATCCGTCCTTCGAGGTGCCGAAGACGTATGTGGCGACCGTGCTGGGTACCGTGCCGCGCGGACTGGGCAGGAAGCTGCGCGCCGGGGTGGAGCTCGACGACGGACCGGCCCGGGTCGACGACTTCGCCGTGGTCGACGCGCTGCCCGGCCGGTCGATGGTGCAGGTGACCCTGCACGAGGGCCGTAAGCGTATCGTTCGTCGGTTGTTGGCGGAGGTCGGTTTCCCGGTGCAGGAGCTGGTGCGCACCGATATCGGCGCGGTGACACTGGGCGATCAGCGGCCCGGCAGCATCCGGGTGTTGACCCGCAAGGAGATCGGCGACTTGTACAAGGCGGTGGGCATGTGACGGACGGGAACCCGGACAATCTGGTGATTGCCGTCGACGGGCCGGCCGGCACCGGGAAGTCATCTGTCTCAAGGGGTTTGGCGCGAGCCCTGGGGGCCCGCTATCTGGATACCGGGGCGATGTACCGCATCGTCACGCTGGCTGTGCTGCGGGCGGGTATCGACCCGGCTGATGCGGACGCAGTGGCCGCCGCCGCGGACACCGTCGAGCTGTCCGTCGGATACGACCCCGACCACGACCGCTCATACCTTGCCGGAGAGGATGTTTCGTCGGAGATCCGCGGCGATGCGGTCACCCGGGCGGTGTCGGCCGTATCCGCGGTGCCGCGGGTGCGCGCCCGGCTCGTCGAACTGCAACGCACCCTCGCGACCGGTCCGGACAGCGTGGTCGTGGAGGGACGCGACATCGGCACCGTCGTACTGCCTGAGGCGCCGGTGAAGATCTTCCTGACCGCATCGGCCGAGGAGCGCGCGCGCCGACGCAACGACCAGAACATCGCCAACGGGCTGGCCGACGACTATGCGACCGTGCTCGCCGACGTCCAGCGCCGCGACCACCTCGACTCGACGCGTGCGGTCTCGCCGCTGCGGGCGGCGCAGGACGCTCTGGTCGTCGACACCAGCGACATGTCCGAACCCGAGGTCGTCGCGCACCTCCAGGACCTCGTCCAGCAGCGGGCCGGAGTGAGCCGATGACCGACGCCGACGGCACCTGGGTCGACGAGGGCGACTGGGAACTGGGCGCCCAAGAGGTGGCCGACGCCATCGAGGAGGCGTCCGCACCGCCACCGGTGGTCGCCGTGGTGGGGCGACCCAACGTCGGGAAGTCCACCCTGGTCAACCGGATCCTGGGCCGTCGCGAAGCCGTGGTCCAGGATGTTCCCGGCGTCACCCGCGACCGGGTGTCCTACGACGCGCTGTGGTCGGGCCGCCGCATCGTCGTGCAGGACACCGGCGGATGGGAGCCGGACGCCAAGGGGCTGCAGCAGCTGGTGGCCGATCAGGCCACGGTGGCCATGCGCACCGCTGACGCGATCATCCTGGTCGTCGACGCGGTCGTCGGGGCCACCGCGGCCGATGAGGCCGCGGCGCGCATGCTGCGTAAATCGGGCAAACCGGTGTTCCTGGCCGCGAACAAGGTCGACAACGAGCGCGGCGAGGCCGATGCCGCCGCGCTGTGGTCGCTGGGTATGGGCGAGCCGCACCCGATCAGCGCGATGCACGGGCGCGGGGTGGCCGACCTCCTGGACCGGGTGCTCGAGAAGCTGCCGGAGGTGTCCGAGGTCGGGGCCGTCAGCGGCGGTCCACGGCGCGTCGCGCTGGTCGGTAAGCCCAACGTCGGCAAGAGCTCCCTGCTCAACCGGCTGGCCGGTGATCAGCGCTCGGTGGTGCACGACGTCGCGGGCACCACCGTCGATCCGGTCGACTCACTGATCGAACTGGGCGGCAAGACGTGGCGTTTCATCGACACCGCGGGGTTGCGCCGCAAGGTCGGTCAGGCCAGTGGGCACGAGTTCTACGCGTCGGTGCGTACCCACGGCGCGATCGACGCCGCGGAGGTGGTGTTGGTGCTGATCGACGCCTCCCAGTCGTTGACCGAGCAGGACCAGCGGGTGCTGTCGATGGTGATCGAGGCGGGTCGGGCGCTGGTGCTGGCGTTCAACAAGTGGGATCTGGTCGACGAGGATCGCCGCTATCTGCTGGACAAGGAGATCGAGCGGGAACTTGCGCAGGTCCAGTGGGCGCCGCGGGTGAACATCTCGGCGATGACCGGGCGGGCCGTACAGAAGCTGGTGCCCGCGCTGGAGACCTCGCTGCAGTCCTGGGACGCACGCATCCCCACCGGCCGCCTCAACACGTTCTTCAAGGAGATCGTCGCGGCCACCCCACCGCCGGTGCGCGGCGGTAAGCAACCCAGAATCCTGTTCGCCACCCAAGCGGCATCGCGTCCGCCGACGTTCGTGCTGTTCACCAGCGGCTTCCTCGAGGCGGGCTATCGGCGCTTCCTGGAGCGGCGGCTGCGCGAGACGTTCGGCTTCGAGGGCACCCCCATCCGGATCAACGTCCGGGTACGCGAGAAGCGCGGCCAGCGTTCGCGGGGGTAGAGTGAGCCAGATCCGCGTCCAGCAGCGCAGCAGAGAGGAGCAGCCGGTGGCCGAGAACGCGTTCCGCGCCGCCCCCTCGCATGCCTGCGCACTGGAGCCGTTCTGGCCTTCCCGCCGGCTGATGTCTTTCGACGAATGGTGTTGTCCGCGTAGCTGATACGCGTCCATGACCATGTCACGGGCCGGCCACACCGGCGCCCGCAGTCCGAAAGCAGCCCATGCGCTCACTCATCATCTTCACCCTGGTCGGCGTCGGCGCACAGCTGGTCGACGGCGCCCTGGGCATGGCGTTCGGGGTGACCGCCTCGACGCTGCTGGTGCTCAGCGGTGTGGCATCGGCTCAGGCCAGCGCCGCGGTGCACCTCGCCGAGGTCGGAACCACTTTCGCCTCCGGTCTGTCGCACTGGAAGTTCAAGAACATCGACTGGCACATCGTCGCCAAGCTCGGAATCCCGGGGGCGATCGGCGCATTCGCCGGGGCGACGGTGTTGTCCTCGTTGTCCACCGAGCACGCCGCGCCGCTGATGGCCGCGATCCTGTTGTGCATCGGCGTGTACGTGCTGCTGCGCTTCTCCCTACGCAACCCGCCTGAGGTCAAGGTCGGCGAGACCAAGCACACCGCGAAGTTCCTCGCTCCGCTGGGCTTGTTCGGCGGCTTCATCGACGCCTCCGGCGGCGGCGGCTGGGGTCCGGTGACGACCAGCACGCTGCTCTCCAGCGGGAAGACCGCGCCACGCACGGTCATCGGGTCGGTCAGCGCTTCGGAGTTCCTGGTCGCCTTGTCGGCGTCGCTGGGCTTTCTCATCGGCCTGCGTGACCAATTCTTCGACAACCTGCTCGTCGTGGTGGGGTTGGCGCTCGGCGGGGTCATCGCGGCGCCGATCGCGGCCTGGTTGGTCAGCCGCATCAGTCCGGCGCTGCTGGGCACCGCGGTCGGCGGCGTCGTGGTTCTGACCAACTCCCAGAAACTCGTCGACTATTTCGCCATCGGAGTTCCCTGGTCGTCGCTGATCTACGGCGCGATCGTGGTCGCCTGGGCGGTGTTCGTCGTGATCGCCTGGCGGACGTCCAAGGCGCGGCGGGTCGAGGCCGCGGTCGCCGAGGGGTCGGTCGAGGCGCCCGCCTCGGTGCGCTGAGCACCGCGTGACCGCCGCCCGCTAGGGTTCCCGGGTGCCCGTCCTCGACATGGTCCTGATCGCTCTGGCCGGCGTGGGGGCCGGGGCGATCAACGCGATCGTCGGTTCGGGCACGTTGATCACTTTCCCGACCCTCGTCGCGCTCGGCTATCCGCCGGTGACGTCGACGATGTCGAACGCGGTCGGTCTGGTGGCCGGGGGAGTGTCGGGAACCTGGGGTTACCGGCGGGAACTGCGCGGCCAGTGGAAGCGGCTGCGCTGGCAGATCCCCGGATCGCTGCTCGGGGCGGCGCTGGGTGCCTGGCTACTGCTGCACCTGCCCGAGACAGTGTTCACGACCATCGTCCCCGTCCTGCTGATCCTGGCGCTGATCCTCGTGGTGGTCGGCCCGCGCATCCAGGCGTGGGCGCGACGGCGGGCCGAGGACAGCGGGCGGTCGGCCGACCACGTCAGCCGGGGCCGGATGGTCGCCCTGGTGGCCGCCACCTTCGCGGTCGGCGTCTACGGCGGCTACTTCACCGCTGCGCAGGGCATCCTGCTCATCGCTGCGATGAGTGCGTTGCTGCCCGAGTCGATGCAGCGGATGAACGCCGCGAAGAACCTGCTGTCGCTGTTCGTGAACATCGTGGCGGCGGTCGGCTACACCCTGGTGGCGTTCGACCGGATCAGTTGGGCGGCGGCCGGTCTCATCGCCGCGGGATCGCTGCTCGGCGGCTTCCTCGGTGCGCACTACGGACGTCGGCTGTCGCCGAACGCGCTGCGCGCGGTCATCGTCGTGGTCGGCCTGATCGGCCTCTGGCGGCTGGTGTCGCTCTAGAACCGCTGTCGGGTGCGCTCCTGCTCGAGCACCTCGTCGAGATCCTTCAGGCGGTTCATGTTCTGGACGGCGCGGCGCGTGCGCATGTTGCGCTCGAGCAGGTCGCGGTGCCGGTGAACGAAGTCCCAGTAACCGGCGGTGAACGGACAGGCATCGGCACCGGTGCGCTTCTTCGGGTCGTACGCGCAGTCTCCGCAGTGGTCGCTCATCCGGTTGATGTAGGCACCGCCCGCGGCGTACGGCTTGGTGGCGAGTCGGCCACCGTCGGCGTGCTGGCTCATGCCGACGACGTTGGTGGGCATCACCCAGCGGAACCCGTCGACGTAGGCGGTGGCGTACCACTCGGTGAGCTGGCGCGGGTCGTACCCCCGCTGCAGGGCGTGGTTGCCGAGAATCATCAACCGCTGGATGTGGTGATTCCAGCCGCGGTCGCGCACCCCGAGCAGGGCGTGGCGTAGGCATTCGGCGGTGACGGCGTCGGGGTCGAGGTCGGCCCACCAGTCGGGGAGCGGGGTGCGGGCGTCCAGGGCGTTGCTGTCGACGTACTTCTCGCCGAAATGCCAGTACAGATGCCACATGTATTCGCGCCAGCCGAGGATCTGCCGGATGAACCCTTCGACGGCGGCCAGCGGGGCGTCGCCGCGGCGGTAGGCCTGTTCGGCGGCTTCGACCGCATCGAGCGGGTGCAGGACGCCGAGGTTGAGCGGAACCGACAGCAGCGAATGCGACATCGCCCAGTCTTGGCCCATCATGGCGTCCTCCCAGCGGCCGAAGGTGGGCAGCCGGGTGTCGACGAAGCGTTTCAAGGCGCGCCGTGCCTCGCTGGGGGTGATTGCGAACAGCCGCGGTCCGTCCGCGCCCACCGTCGGCAGGTCCATCCGGTCGAGGTCGTGGCGGACCTCCTCGTCGATCTCGTCCTCGCGGGGGCGGTAGGGCGCCGGGATGTCGAGGGCCTGCTGCTTCTTCGGTGGCGACTCGCGGTTCTCCTCGTCGTAGTTCCAGCGGTTGCCGACGGGGTCGGCGCCGTTCATCAGGACGTCGAAGCGACGGCGCTGGTCGCGGTAGAAGTCCTCCATCCGGAAGCGGGTGCGCTCACCGGCCCACGCCTCGAACTCGGCGCGCGGTAGCGCGAACGTCGGAGTGGGCAGTACGTCGGCGACCAGCCCGCGTTGTTTGAGACGGTGCACGAAGCGCTCGGCGGCAAAGGAGGTCGGCTGATGCACCAGCACCGGTCGGCCGATCCGCTCGAGGGCGTCGGTGTAGTTGTCGGTCTGGATGAGAGTGGCGCGATCGCCGAGATCCTTGGCGGCGTGCCGTAGCGCCGAGACCACGATGTGCAGCTTCTGGCGGTGGTAGCGGCGTTTGCGCAGGGCCGCGGTGGACTCGATCAGCACCACCTCGCGGTGGGCATGCTCACCGCCGTACACGGCCGGGCCGAGCTGATCGGCGAACAGCCAGAGCGGGGTGTTGTCTCGGGTCACCTTTCGAGAGTAGGAGTTACCAGGTTCGCTTGCCCCGCCATGGGCGCTCGGGGATTTCATGCGCGAACACGTCACAATTGCGTCCGCTGTGCAACGTGGGTCCCAGCGCGAATGGGTATGCGTTCCCCAGCTGTTCGATCGCCACCCAATCGTTGAGGAGCACAACCAATGACGTCAGACGCGGCCGGCGCCGGCGGCCTGCCTGAACGACGCACCGCAATCGTCACCGGGGCCGGTGGACCCGCGGGGATCGGCCGGATCACCGCCCGCGTCCTGGCTGAGAACGGCTGGCACGTCGCCCTGGCCGACATCAACGCCGAGGGACTGGCCGCGGTGGAGTCCGAACTGCGCGACGCCGGCCACAAATGAGTGGTCGCGGTGCCGACGAACGTCGCGTCGGAACATTCGGTGAACGAGCTCTTCGCGCGCATCGACGCGGATTTACCTCCGGTGGCCGGCCTGGTCAACCTTGCGGGCATCGCGTCCCCGACCCCTTTGCACGAGTGCGGACTCGATGAATTCGAGCGAGTGATGGCGGTGAACGTCACCGGCTCGTATCTGACGCTCAAGGCGGCGGCCGCACGGATGATCCCCCAGGGCCTCGGGCGGATCGTCAACGTTTCGTCGATCACGGCGTTCGACGGGGGTGGCACCTTCTCCAAGGGGGTGTACGCGACCGCCAAGGCCGCCGTGATCGGCATGGCCCACGGCGGTGCCCGTGAGCTGGGGCCGTTCGGGATCACGGTCAATGTGCTGGCGCCCGGGCCGATCGACACCGAGATCATGGGTGGCCGGCTGACCGATGACCGAAAAGCCTCGATGTCGGCGGGGATACCGCTGGGCCGCGTCGGCCAGCCGGAGGAGATCGCGGCCACCGTGGCCTTCCTCTTCTCCGAGGGAGCCGGGTACATCAACGGAGCGACCATCCAGATCGATGGCGGCAAGTACATGCACTGAACTCGCACACGGAGGAACGCCACCGCCATCGTGACGTAATGCGCGAGCGTGGTCGCACCCGTAGATGGATAGCGGTTGGGATCTCGGTCCGGGTCTGCGGTAGCATTTCGACCGCTGCCGGGCGATCCTCGGCAGCGCGCGGGCTGTGGCGCAGCTTGGTAGCGCACTTGACTGGGGGTCAAGTGGTCGCAGGTTCAAATCCTGTCAGCCCGACCATCGAAAGCCCGCTCCGACCAATGTCGGAGCGGGTTTGTTGTCGGTTGGCAGCAGTCGCCGGCCCGCCCCCGTCCGACGGGCCCAGCCAGCTAGATCAATTCGCGGCGTAGCGCCTCAACCCGCCGGGCAATGTCGTTGCGCACCAGTCGCATCCGTTCGATGCCGTCGATGCCGCGGTCGGACGGTTCGTCGGTGATCCAGGTCTGGACGTCGACGCCTGCGGGCGCCTCCACCCGTGCCTCGCGGCCCAGCACGATCACCCGATCGACGCGGCGAAGGAGTTCGGGGTCCAGCGGTTTCGGATACTCGGCGCCCACCTCGATGCCGAGTTCGGCGAGCGATTCGACGGCCACGGCGTTGAGATCCTTGCCCGGCCGGGTGCCTGCCGAGTGAACCTCCACCGCGTCGCCCGCGGCTTGGCGCAGCAGGGCGGCGGCCATCTGGGACTTGCCCGCGTTCTTCACGCAGACGAACAGCACACTGGGTTTCGCGGTCACGGCGCGGCCACCTTCGCCGTGAAGCGGCGGCGTAGCGCCAGCGAGACATAGACCAGGCCCACCAGCACCGGCACCTCGATGAGGGGTCCGACGACCCCGGCGAGCGCCTGACCCGACGCCGCGCCGAAGGTCGCGATGGCGACGGCGATGGCCAGCTCGAAGTTGTTGCCGGCCGCGGTGAACGCCATCGCGGTGGTCCGTTCATAGCCGAGGCCGAGGGCCGCCCCCAACAGATATCCGCCGCCCCACATCACGGTGAAGTACGCCAGCAGCGGCAGGGCGATTCGGATGACGTCGAGCGGGCGCGCGGTGATCTGAGCGCCTTGGAGTGCGAACAGGATCACGATGGTGAACAGCAGCCCGTAGAGCGCCCACGGCCCCACCGTGGGCAGGAACCGATTCTCATACCAGTCGCGGCCCTTGGTCCGTTCGCCGATTCGCCGTGACGAGTAGCCGAGCAGCAGGGGCAGACCGAGGAAGATCAGCACCGACGTGGCGATCTGCCACGGCGAGACGCCGATCGAGTTCTGTTCCAGGCCGAGCCAGCCGGGCAGCGCCGAGAGGTAGAACCAGCCGAGCGCGGCGAACATGATCACCTGGAACACCGAGTTGAGTGCGACCAGGACGGCGGCGGCTTCCCGGTCCCCGCAGGCGAGGTCGTTCCAGATGATGACCATGGCGATGCAGCGGGCCAGGCCGACGATGATCAGGCCGGTGCGGTATTCGGGTAGATCGGCCAGCAGCAGCCACGCCAGTGCGAACATCACCGCCGGGCCGACCAGCCAATTGAGCGCCAGCGACGCGGCCATGAGCGTGCGGTCGCCGGTGACGGTGTCGAGCCGGTCGTAGCGGACCTTGGCCAGCACCGGGTACATCATCACCAGCAGCCCGACGGCGATGGGCACGCTGACGCCGTCGATCTGGACGGCGCTGAGCAACCGATCGAGACCGGGCACGGCGCGGCCCAGCAGCAACCCGAGGCCCATCGCCGCACCGATCCACAACGGCAGAAAGCGGTCGAGGGTGGACAGTTCGCCGGCGGGGCGGGTGGCGTCCGCGGCGGCCGGCGCGCTCACTCGGTAGCCGTCGGCGCGCAGCCGGACGCGCACGCGTCGGCGTGCCCGCGCGCCGGATCGGAGGCGCCGAAGGTCTCGGCATCGGCCAGCTTCGTGTAGATCTCCCACTTCTCGCCGTCCGGCGCAGTGACCCAGACCTTGTCTTGGGTGGCGAAGCAGCAGGTGGTGTTCATCTCCTCCTCGGTGAACACACCGGCCCCTGTCAGCCGGGCGATCTCCGAATGCACGGTCTCGGTCGAATCGACCTCCACGCCAAGATGATTGATCGATCCGCCCTCACCGGGGTTGGCGATCAGCACCAGCTTGAGCGGTGGCTCGGACACGGCGAAATTGGCGTAACCGGGCTTGATCTTGGCGGGCTCGGTGCCCAACAGCGTCGTGTAGAAGGCGATGGACGCGTCGAGGTCATCGACATTGAGCGCCAGTTGCACGCGGGACATGGGCACCTCCGAGGTGTGCGACATATGCCAAAAGGGTTGGTGTGATCCGGTGTACTCCACCCTTTTGATAAATGTCAAATAACTGGCATGATGGCTGCATGCCCAAGACGCTTCCGGTGATCGACATGACGCAGCCGGTGTGCTGTGCGCCCGTTGCCGCCAGGCCCGCCGACGACGCGTCGGCTCTGGACGTGGCGATGCGCCTCAAGGCCTTGGCCGACCCGGCGCGGGTCAAACTGATCTCGCTGCTCTGCACGGCCGATCGGCCGTGCACCACCGGCTCGCTCGCCGCCGCCGTCGGATTGTCGGAATCCACGGTCAGCCATCACCTCGGCCAGCTCCGCACCGCCGGTTTCGTCGCATCGGAGCGGCAGGGGATGAGCGTGCACCACATTCCCCGCCGGGACGCGCTGACGGCGTTGTGCCGGGTGCTCGACCCGAACTGCTGCACCTGACGTGCGCTAGCGGCCTGCTCGGGTCCAGTGCACCCTCGATCGCGGGCTCGTCGTCACATCGCCGCGAGCTGGCGCTCGATCCGCTCCTGTTCGGCATCGGCGAGGAACGCCTCCAGCTGCGCGAGCACCTCGCGCAGTTGCCGTTTCCTCGTCGGCGCAGCCAGCGATCTCTTCGCCGCGTGGCCCCACAGCTTGACGCCGTCGCCACGCGCAGTCGCCTGCCCCGCTTCGGCGATCAGCGCACGCTCATTCTCGACGTGTACGCCGGCCAGCAGCTTGGCTTTGCGCGCGGCTGCGCGCAGAGCCGGGTCGTCGGAGAGTTGCTCGACGGCCTGGGCGTGCGCCACGAGTGGGTCGTACCAGGTGCGCAGCGCCGTGACGGTGACCGGCCCGACGTCGCGAGCCCAGCCTCGCAGCTTCCCCGGTTCGAGACGTAAGCCGCGGCGATGGCTGGCCCGCTGAGGGGGCAGGTCATGGGAAGACAGGCAGGCGTGCACCCCGCCGGTGAGGCCGACCACGTGGAAGTACAGGTCTCTCAATGCCATCCTGATGCCATCCCGATCTGTGCCTTTGGTTGCTGTTTCCAACGCCAGGTGAACTATACCCACGTCAACCATGCCACCTTAAGCGGGTTGGTGATCGCCATCACGCAACGTTTCCGACAAGTAATCTGATCGTGACCGGATGAGTCGATCTTGTCGGCGGTTGCTCGCGTGGCCGTGCGGGCCGGTAAACCACACCGACGTAATTTGCTCGGAGGCCGCAAAATTGTGAACAACTATCACAATCCCCTCACAATTCCCTACGACAACAGCAGTAACAATGACCCTCGTCGGAAGTGGACCACCAGTCAGGGCGCATGCCTCGCATCTGCCCCGCGACTGAAAGGGATTCCCGTGCAACTGGTCAGGGGATTAGGCGTCGCGGCCACCGCGACAGCGCTGTCGGTGGCGTCGATGTCGGTTGCCGCGCCCACCGCCAACGCCAGTACGGTCAATTGGGACGCGATCGCCCAGTGTGAATCGAGCGGCGACTGGGACATCAACACCGGCAACGGGTTCTACGGGGGGCTGCAGTTCCTGCCGTCCACCTGGAGGGAACACGGTGGCGTCGGCATGCCGGACAAGGCGCCGCGCGAGACGCAGATCCTCGTCGCCGAGCGGGTGCTGCGGACCCAGGGCATCGGTGCCTGGCCGGTTTGTGGCGCCTTCGCGCTGTCACCGCGGTCCACCGCTGCGCCCGGCACCGGGAACGCGTGCCGACTCATCTCCGGCATCCAGTTGGGTGTGGTCAATCTCAGCAGCATGTGTGTCGGGTTGATGAGGCAGGCGCAGGCGGTCGCGGCGTTGCTCAACGGCTGAGCCGGGCACTCGCATGCTACGTTCGACCCGATAGCGTCTAGGGTTCCGGCGCCCCGAGCGTGCCTGGTCCGAGCGACGCCACCGCGTCCGGCCGACCGGCCGCGGTCATCTGAACGGACAAAAGCCTGGAGGATCTCCGGCGGCGTGCCCCACGCCGCCGAGAAGGTCCGATGATGCGTTCTGTCGCCTCCGTCTCGTCGATACCCTGCGTCCCGCGATGACACCGACGGTCGTTCTCGCCGTCCTGCTGTCGGCGTTGTTGCACGCCATCTGGAACTCGTTGGCCCACAACGTTGCTGACCGCCTCACGGGCTTCGCTCTCATCGGCCTGGTCGACGGCGCCGGCGGTGCGGCGATGGCCGCGCTCGCCGGCCTGCCACCCGCTGGGGCGTGGCCGTTCATCATCGCCTCGGCCGCCCTGCACGTGGTGTACAACCTGATGCTGCTCGCCAGCTATCAGCTCGGCGAGTTCAGCCAGATGTATCCGCTGGCGCGGGGCACCTCACCGTGGGTGGTCGCGTTGATCTCGGTGCTGGTTCTGGGGCGTGATCTGCCGGCCTCGGAGCTCGTCGGCATCCTGCTGGTGTCAGCAGGCCTGATCGGTCTGGTGGTGGCCGGGGGACGTCCGGCCCGCGGCGACGTTCCGGCGCTGGTGGCCGCCACGGTGACGGGTCTGACAATCGCCGCGTACACCGTCGTCGACGGCGTCGGTGTGCTGCAGGCGCCACTGTTCGCCTACACCGGCTGGATGTTCCTGTTGCAGGGGCCGCCGATCGCCGCGATCACGGTCGTCAAGCGACGGCGCAAGCTGATCGGCGCGCTGCGGACGTCGGCGGTGCCCGGCATCGCCGGAGGTGCCATCTCGATTGCGGCGTACACGATCGTGCTCTGGGCTCAGACCAGTGGCGCCCTGGCGGCGGTCGCCGCGCTGCGGGAAACCAGCATCGTCTTCGGTGCCCTGATCGGCGCCTGGTTTCTCGGCGAACGGATGGGCGGACGCCGGGCCGTCGCCGCGGCGGTGGTTCTGGTCGGAGTACTGCTGATCAGTCTGTCGTGAGGCCGCCGCACGCCGTTCGGCGATTCGCCATACCCGGATCACCGCCGAGGTCTATGAATCTACGGTGAGCAACCACCATGTGAACCTGACTCCGAACGAGCAGTCCCTGGTCGCCGAGAGCCATCCCGAGGCGTTGACGAGGATGGACGCCGGGCAGTTGAAAGACCTGCAGGGCCGGTTGCGTCAGGCGCGCGAGAAGAACTTCAGCCTGCTGCGGCGTCAGGGTGCGGCCAGAGTCGAGGCCGAAGGCGCCCGTGGCGCCGCTGCACCGGCGAACGAACGACGCGAGGAGAAGGTGCACGCCATCGACGAGGCGCTGGCCCGGGTGAGCGAGCGGCTCGACGCCGTGCGCGACGAACGCTGAGCCAGACTCGTGACCCGCTGGCTGGTGACCGCGTTGCCGGCGTGGGTGCTGCTGCTCGGGCTTGTCGTCATCATGGCCGGTGGCGCCGTCCTGGTGCAGAACTACGTCCGGCGACGCTTCCCCACCCTGACCGGTGAGGAGCACAAGGACGTCACTCGGTTCACCTACAGTTTCATCGGCTTCATCTACGCCTTCTTCATCGGTTTCATGGTGTCCTCGATGTGGGGCGCCTTCAACACCGCCGACGGCAACGCTCGCGCCGAAGGCGCGGCCGCCGTCCAATTGGCCATCGTCGCCGATGGATTCGCGCCCGGCGACGCTGACCGGGTCAAGGCGGCTCTGCTGACCTACGAGAACGCCGCCATCGCTGAATGGGACAGCGAGGGGGCGCGATCTGGTGCGGCTGATGCCGCGCTGCGCGATGTGTACACCGCCTACGGACAGGTCGGGGCGACCACCGACACGCAGAAGACACTGCTCGCGTCGTCATGGTCGAATTTGGACGCGTTGAGCCAGGCCAGGACCGAACGATTGTTGACCGCGCGGGATGACACCGGCCCGCCGTGGCCGCTGTGGGTGGTCATCGCCGCGACCAGCGCGATGGTGCTCGGCACGGCCATTCTCTACGGCGTCGAGAAAGCCTCCCTGCACTATCCGATGGTCGCCATAGTCGGCGTCATCGTCGCGATCAATCTGTTCCTCGTTCTCGAACTGTCCCATCCCTATTTGGGGGTGGTGTCGACGACTCCCGATCCGCTCCGCGAGGCGGTGTCGGCGTTGTCCCGGTGACTGGTCGCTGCGCACAGTCGTTGCCGGCACGGCTGGCCCCACCTGGGCATGGTCCTGGTCATCGGCGGAGGGTCGGTGGCCGCGCGCGCGAGGGCTGTGCGAAGCTCGGTCCAGGAGGTTGTGGATGAGTGACTGGATGCGCGAGCACCTCGCGTCGTATCTCGAATCCGGGGGCACGCGTGGCCACATCCTGGATCTGAGTTCGGTGGGCGGTCGCAGCGTGACCACCCACTGCCTGATCAAATGCCGGGGCCGCAGTTCGGGCCGGCCGTACGTCAGGCCGCTGATCTACGGAAACGTCGGCGGGGAGGTCGTCATCGTCGCGTCCAAGGGCGGTGCCGACGAGGATCCCGCCTGGTACCGCAACATCGTCGCCGCGGAGACGATCGGTGTCCAGATCGCCACCCAGGCGTTCGAGGCGACGTGGCGGGAACCCGAAGGCGAAGAACGCCACCAGGTGTGGGAGTACATGTGTCAGCTCTACCCGCCCTACGTCAGTTATCAGCAAGCCACCACCAGGCACATCCCCCTGGTGATGCTCACCCCGGTACGCAGCGTGGAGGTGTTCACTCCGGGCGATGACGCTTCGGCGGCCGACGGGTAGTCCTACTCATCCGGCCACCGCGGGTGACCGGCATGCTGGAACCATGCCGCACAGTCACGGGTTTCCGCCGGACCGGCGCGCGGACGTCGAGTCCGTCCGCGATCGCGCCATCGACGTCGCCCGGCTGGGCGCTCTGGTCGTCGTCATGTTCGGCCACTGCGCACTGCTGCTCGCGACGATCGACACCGGCGGTTTCCGGATCGGGAATCTCCTGGGCGAACTGCCCGCCATTCAGCCGCTCACCTGGGTGGCCCAGGTGATGCCGCTGTTCTTCCTGGCCGGCGGCGCGGCGGGTGCCTACGGCTGGCGAGTCGAAATGTCCTGGGGCAACTGGCTGTTCCGGCGGGCCCAGCGGCTGTGCCGGCCCGTCTTCTGGTATCTCGCCGTCTGGGGGATCGGCCTGGTCGCGGTCCGTCTCACTCTCGGGCCCGACTCTGCGCTGCGACTCGGGCGGGAGAGCGTGGCGCTGCTCTGGTTCATCGGGGTCTACCTGGTGGTGCTGGCCTTCGTCCCGGTGCTGACCCGATTGCGCACTGGTCGCGCGGTCACGGTCACCGTCGTCACGCTGCTGGCTTCAGCGGCGGCCATGGATGCGGTCCGCGTCGTCCTGAACGATCCGTGGGCGGGGGCGGCGAACCTCCTGCTCGTGTGGTTGATCCCGGTGGTCATCGGGGTGGGCTATGCCCGCCGCCTGGTCGGTGTGCAGTTCGCATTGCTGGCTGCCGGCGCCGCGCTCGTCGCCCAGATCGCCCTCGCCCGCACCGGTGTCTATGACATCTCCCTGGTTGTCACCGGAGCCGAGCGGATGTCGAACGTCTCGCCGCCAACGCTGCTGCTCGGGCTGCAGTGCACCTGGATGTCTTTCGCCTTCGTCGCCGCCGCGGGGCCGATCCGCAGGTGGGCCGCTCGCCCGCGGGTCTGGCGCGTCGTCGCGGCCGGCAACGCCGGTGCGATGACCATCTACCTGTGGCACATCCCGGCCATCGCGGTGGCGGCGTTCACCCTGCATGCGTTCGATCTGGACGCCTACGACGTTGGCGCCGAAGGGTTTTGGGCGCTACTCATGCTCCGGGCCGGTGTCTTCGCAGTCGTCATGGTCGTCGCGTTCCGGCTGCTGTCCCCACTGGAGCACCGGCCACTCCGGTGGTGGGATGCCGCACCGGTGGCCGCCGGTACGCCGTCACGGTGGGCGGGCGCCCTGGTCTGCGTCGGCGCAGCGGCCATGGTGCTGCTGGCCAAGAACGGTATGGGCGACACCGCCGGACTCGTCGCACTGGGGGTGTTCCTGGCGGCGATGGGGTGCGCCCGACTCAGCGCGGGCGCACGGCGTGGATTGGTACGACAGGCGTGAGGCCGCGCTGGTCTCATTCGTCGCGATCCAGCTGCTCGGCTCCGCGGACGAGATCTTCGTCGAACGCGCTGCGCGACGATGACCCGCCGGTGCCCGACGCGGTGCGGCGCGCCGCAGGGGTCGGTGTCGGCGGCGTCCGATAAGGTCCCGGCGTGACTTCGAGCCCCACCGTCAAGACCGTAACCGCCCGTCTCGCTGAGGAACTCGCCGTCGGCGAAGGGCAGGTCACTGCCGCCGTCCGACTTCTCGACGAGGGTGCGACCGTTCCGTTCATCGCCCGGTACCGCAAAGAGGTCACCGGCAGCCTCGACGACGGGCAGCTGCGCACCCTGGCGGAACGGCTCGGGTATCTCAGGGAGCTCGACGAGCGGCGCGCCGCTGTCCTGGCATCCATCCAGGAGCAGGGCAAGCTCACCGACGAGGTGAAGACGGCACTGCTCACGGCGCAGACCAAGGCGCGGGTCGAGGACATCTATCTGCCCTACAAGCCCAAGCGCCGGACCAAGGCGCAGATCGCCCGGGAGGCGGGCCTCGAACCGCTGGCCGACCGGCTGTTAGCCGACCAGGATGCGGTGCCCGAAGAGGCCGCCGCGGCGTTCGTCGGTCCGGATGTCGCCGACCCGGCCGCCGCCCTGGAGGGCGCGCGCCACATCATCATCGAGCGGGCGTCCGAGGACGCCGAATTGGTCGGCGCTGTGCGCGCCAAGTTCTGGGCGGAGGGATCGCTGCGCACGCGGCCGACCTCCGAGGAGGTGGCCAAGAGTCCGGCCGGGCAGAAGTTCCGGGACTACTTCGAATTCGCCGAACCGTTGGAGAACATGCCGTCACACCGGGTGCTGGCGGTGTTGCGCGGGGAGAAAGAGCAGGTCCTCGCACTCAACCTCGACGGGGGAGAGGACGCCGGCTACGAGGCGATGATCGCGCGCACACTCGGCGTCGACCTGACATCCTCGGCGCCGGCGACACCGTGGCTGGCCGTCACGGTGCGGTTGGCGTGGCGGGTCAAGCTGATGATCGCCGCCGCGGTGGACGCCCGCATCCGGCTGCGCCAGCGCGCCGAGGTCGACGCCGTGGCCGTCTTCGCGAAGAATCTGAAGGATCTGCTGCTCGCCGCGCCGGCGGGCACCCGCCCGACCCTCGGGCTGGACCCCGGTTTCCGCACCGGCGTCAAGGTCGCGGTGGTCGACGCCACGGGCAAAGTGGTCGACACCTGCGCGGTGTACCCGCACCAACCGCAGAAGCAGTGGGATGCCGCGAAGGCGACGCTGGCCGCGCTCGTCGCCCGCCACGGCGTCGAGCTGATCGCCGTGGGTAACGGCACCGCCTCCCGCGAAACCGATGCGCTGGCAGCCGAACTCATCGCCGATATCCGGGCCGCCGGAGCCACCGCACCGGTGAAGGCGATGGTCAGCGAGGCTGGTGCATCGGTCTACTCGGCATCGGCCTACGCCGCGCGGGAGTTGCCCGATCTGGACGTCACCCTGCGTGGTGCGGTGTCGATCGCGCGCCGCCTGCAGGATCCCCTGGCCGAGCTGGTCAAGATCGAGCCGAAATCGATCGGCGTCGGCCAGTACCAGCACGACGTGACCCCGGGGACGCTGGCGCGCAGCCTCGACGCCGTGGTCGAGGATGCGGTGAACGCGGTCGGGGTGGATCTGAACACCGCATCGGTCCCGCTACTCGCCCGGGTTTCCGGCATCACCGATTCGCTGGCTGAGGCGATCGTCGCGCACCGTGAGACGGCGGGCGCCTTCCGCTCCCGAAAGGCCCTTCTGGACGTGGCGCGGTTGGGTCCCAAGGCGTTCGAGCAGTGTGCGGGCTTCCTGCGAATCAACGGCGGCGACGACCCGCTCGACGCCTCGGGGGTGCACCCCGAGTCCTACCCGGTGGTGCGCCGAATCCTGGACCGCTCGGGCGTCAGCCTGGCCGAGCTCATCGGTGACGAGCGATCGCTGCGGTCGTTGCGTCCAGACGATTTCGCCGACGAACGGTTCGGCGTCCCCACGGTCACCGACATTCTCACCGAACTCGAGAAGCCGGGACGCGATCCGCGGCCGGCCTTCTCGACGGCCACCTTCGCCGCCGGGGTGGAGAAGGTCGCCGACCTGCAGGTCGGCATGATCCTCGAAGGGGTCGTGACCAATGTGGCCGCGTTCGGTGCCTTCGTCGACATCGGCGTGCACCAGGACGGCCTCGTGCACGTTTCGGCGATGGCCGACCGGTTCGTCTCCGATCCACACGAGGTCGTCCGCTCCGGGCAGGTGGTCCGGGTGAAGGTGACCGAGGTCGACGTCGACCGCCAGCGCATCGGGCTGACGCTGCGGTTGACCGACACGCCGCAGCGCGACGGTGCGAGCAAGAAGGCGCCACGCAACGCCAAGCAGGGTCCGCGTAAACAGGGCAACGCCACGCCGGGCCGGGGGCCCCGTCGTGACACGCGCGCGCCGTCGGGATCGATGGCCCAGGCGTTGCGCGATGCCGGTTTCGGACGCTGAGCTGCGGGCGGACCCCTAGGCTGCGGCCATGGCCATCGACCGTCCCGCTCTCGCCGCCGGCGCCATTCGCCTGGTGTCGGGTGTCTCCTTCCTGGCCGATCCGCTTCGGGCCAACCGGTGGTGGGGGCAGCCCGACGATCCTGGGCCGTCCGCGCGGCTGCTGCTGCGCTCGATGGGGTATCGCGACGCTCTGATCGGTGGCCTGCTCATCACCGCCGCGGTGCGTGGGCGGGACACCCGAGGCTGGTTCCTGGCCTCCGGTGGAGCCGATGCGGCGGATCTGTTGGGCGGGATGAGCGTGCATGCCGATCTGACCCGCGGGCAGCAGGTGATCGGTCTGGGCGGCGCGGTGGTGGGGATCGGTGTCGGCGTGTGGGGCGCCCTGCGACGCAGCGGGCAGTAGCCGTACGCCTACAGTCGACGCGTGGCCGGGCGTGACGGTGATCATTGGGACGATCGCTACTCCCGGCGCGGCGCCCCGGAGCCGGATGCGGCGCGTCTGGGGTCGGTCTTCCGTCCATATGCCGACGAATTCCCCTGTGCCGGAAGCGCTCTCGACATCGCTTGCGGACAGGGCCACGCTTCGGTGTGGTTGGCCGGCCGTGGTCTGGACGTGCTGGGCGTCGACATCTCCGCGGTCGCCGTGGCGCAGGCCACCGACTTCGCGCGCGCCCAGAACGTGTCGTCACGCTGCCGATTCGCGGTGTGGGATCTCGATGCCGGCCTGCCACCCGGGCCGCGGGTCGATGTGTCAGCTGTTTCGTGACCCTGCTCTGGACGGCGAACTGATCGCCCGGTTGGCTCCCGGTGGGTTGCTCGCGGTCGCGGCGCTCAGCGAGGTCGGCGCGCAGCCGGGCCGCTATCGTGTTCGGCGCGGCGAACTTCCGCGGGCGTTCTCCGCTCTCGAGCTCCTCGCCGGCGAGGAGCGCGACGGCACCGCATGGTTGCTGGCGCGGCGCTCCGGGGTAGACAGCGGGCATGATCTCAACTGGGACCGCACTGGCAGGGCTGCCCTCGGCGCTCCGATCAACCGTGTCGGGCGCACTCGGCGATCCCCTGGGAGTGTTCGCCGAACCCGGACCGGTCTACGAAGCCGACGTGACCTTCGACGACGACGCACCGCTGCCCGGAATGACCCATCTGCTCCGTCAGGGGAGGCGGTACACGACATTCGTCCGGGTCGCTCCCACGCGAGCGGACGCCGCGGTCCGCACCGTGTGCGTCAAATTCCCCGATGCGTACGGCCCCGGCCGCGATCAGGATTTCCTCCTCGCGTCATCCGGCGACGGCGCACCGCTGCACCATGTCGCCTGGCCCAGCGAGCGGGCCGACGAGCAGCTCTACTCCTCGCTGTGGCTGTATCTGGCCGGCGTCCGCCCCGTGGTCTTCGGGGCCAGCGCTCCGGCGGGCGCGCAGCCCGGCGTCCTCGGCCGTGGTGACCATCTGGACTTCTTGATCGGTGGGGTGGTCGGTCGGTTCAGAAGGGTGGGCGACATCCAGCTCGGCAGCGAGATCCAGCACGCCTCGGTCGGGTTCGCGGCATCGCACACCGGCGGTGGTCTGCGGCCGTTGCCGCCGGCTCTGTTCTATCGGGGTTGACCGCCGACCGGATGAGGCATCATGTCCGTGATGCGTAATCTCCGCGCCCTCGCCGCCGCCCCCGTCGTCCTTGTCGTCCTGGCCGGGTGTGCCGGCGAGAAAGAGGCTCCTGCGCAGGACGCCCGTCCGCCGGTCGAGCGCTTCCACATCGAGATCGTGGGGGAGGAGCCGCACGATCCGGCCGCGTTCACCCAGGGCTTCGAGATGGACGGCCAGAGCCTGTACGAGACCACCGGCATCGTCGACAAATCGCAATTGCGGGAACTCGATCCGGTCACCGGCGCGGTCCGCCGCGCCGTTCCGTTGCCCGACGCGTACTTCGGCGAGGGCATGACCGTGGTGGGTGACCGTATCTGGCAGGTCACCTGGCGCGACGGCGTCGCGATCGAATGGGACAAGGCGACGTTCACGCCGAAGCGCGAGGTGCCCGTGGAAGGCGAGGGTTGGGGGGTGTGTGAGGACGGCGCCCGCATCATCCACAGCGACGGCACCAACACGCTGCGCTTCTACGACCCCGCCGATTACACCCAGACCGGAAGCGTGTCGGTGACCGACGCCAACGGTTACCCGGTCAAGGGCCTCAACGAGCTGGAGTGCGTCGACGGGCAGGTGTGGGCGAATGTCTTCCCGACCGACGAGATCGTGCGCATCGACCCGCAGACCGGCGCCATGACGGCATCGATCGACGGATCCTCTTTGCGCCGCGGGCAGCCGGCGCGCAACGTGCTCAACGGAATCGCCCATGTGGACGGCAACGAGTTCTTGTTGACCGGCAAGAATTGGCCGACCACCTACCGCGTGCGGATGATTCCCGAGGGCTGACCTCGCTGCGTCCGGTTGTGACGATGGTCACTAAATGGTCTCGATTCGCCGCGGTGCGGCGCGGACTGCGTCGAATCCGTCGCGGCAGTCCCGACACTTACCGCATGCGGGTCGAGGAAACCATGTGGGACGTACTGCTTCCGAGAGATGTCGACGCACGCTGCGGCTACTCCCCGCGCGCGGTGCTCGCCGAACTGGTGGCCCGGCGGCTGCCCGATTGCAAGCGGCTGCTGCGGGTGGTCACCTGGTCGCCCGATGCGGGGCATCTCTTCTCGCCCACACCGAATTTCCGCCGTTACGCGGTCTGTTACGAGGTGGAACTCGCGACGAGCTGATTCAGCCCGCCCAGGGGACCGGGGTCATCCGACGGGCGGCACGGTCGAGACGGGCTCTGGCCGACTCGACCGAATCGGCCAGCGGCAGCTCACCGTGGGGATCGCAGATGCGCAGCAATCGGCGCACCTCCCGGCCGGGAACGATGACCCAGTCGACGTCGATCCGCGCGCAGCTGACGCTCATGTAATGCAGAGCGCTGAAGCCCTGTGAGCCGAAGAACTCCACACCGCTGCAGTCGACGATCAGCTGGGTGGACGTGGCCGTGTGGCGCTCGACGTAGCGACCGAGATCCCGGCCGTTGGTTGCGTCGATCTCGCCGACGACGGCGATCACCGAGAGGGTGGGCGTCAACGAGTTGATCGCGTACGAGGCGCGTCCGCGCTTCTCCGGCTTCTCGACCGCCGAAGGATCGGGCCGGAAGATGCGGACTGTGCCGATGTCAGCCATGCGCGGACTCCCTTGTCGCGTGCCCCGATACGCGGTGTCAACCGCTGGTGTCCAGCTGTTTACCTCAACCTGTGACGGAGATTACTACGGATCGCGTCGCTTTCCTACAGCGTTAAGGAGCTTCTCAGAAAGGCCCTCCCAGCAGCTTATTTACACTTACGTCAAGTTTTCTGGTGCCGTGATCAGCACCTCAGGCGGCGTTCACGCGACGGAATGCGTAGCCGGCGAATTCTTATCAAATCCGGGTGACGGCAAGTGATCGAGTGAGCGTAGGGTGGGAGCATCCCATTCGGGAGGCGCTGACCGTTTAGTTAAAAGCGGACCGCTATAGGCGGGCCTCGATCGAGCCCACGGTCACCTCACCGCCGCGCCAAGAGTCGGCCACGTCTGGCCGACGGATCTGGCGGCAGTTGCGCTCGCCCGGATCACGCCGAGGACCGCCGCGTAGCAGCGGCGTTGCCTTCGCGTCCCCGCCGAGTCCGGAAGGACCCGAGATGACGATCGCCGAAGCCCCCCCGATCACCATCCGAAGCCGCCCGAGCCGGGCGCAGGATGACTACGCCGATGTCCCCGATCTGTTCCGACTGCTGCACGCCATGCCGGCCGAGTCGCACGAGTTCGCCCGCCAGCGGGAGCTGATCGTCACGCGGTGCCTGCCGCTGGCCGATCACATCGCCTTCCGCTACCACCGCAAGGGAGAGAACCTCGACGATCTGGTGCAGATCGCCCGCGTCGGCCTGATGCACGCGGTGAATCGGTACAACCCCGACACCGGCTCGAATTTCCTGTCGTACGCGGTGCCGACGATGCTGGGGGAGATTCGCCGACACTTCCGGGACAACGGGTGGGCCATGCACGTGCCCCGCCGGCTCAAAGACCTGCACGTCCAGATCACCCGGGTGACACCACATTTGACGCAGACGCTGGGCCGTGCGCCGACGGCCACCGATTTGGCGGGCGAGCTCGGCGCCGACCGGCAGGAGGTCGTCGAATGTCTGGTCGCCGGAGACGCCTACAGTGTGCGCTCCATCGACAGTCCCGTCTCTGGCACCGAGGACTCGGCGCGCTCGCTGGCCGACACGCTCGGCGCGGTGGACCCCGACATGGAGCACATCACCGACCGGGAATCGCTCAAGCCCCTGCTGGCCGCGCTGTCCGAGCGTGAGCGCACGGTGATCAGCCTGCGCTTCTTCGCCTCACTGACACAGACCCAGATCGCCGAGCAGATCGGTGTCTCGCAGATGCAGGTGTCGCGGATCCTGGCCAAGACGCTCAAGCAACTCCGCGACGGGATGGTGGGATCGTAACCCCGCTCATGTGACGTCTCGCACGCTCCGGGGCCGGTCAGGTTTGATTCATGATCAGGTGCGGGAACTAATGCTGCGAACGCCCCGCTGGGGGCGGCCGACAGGAGGAATCAGGCACATGGCCGACGACAACAACAGCGGACCGGAAGAAGCCATCAAGGGCGCGGTCGAAGGTGTCAAGGGTAAGGCCAAGGAGGTTGCGGGGGCGGTTCTCGGCCGAGACGACCTCTACCGCGAGGGCCAGGCCCAGCAGGACAAGGCCGACGCGCAGCGCAACGCGGCCAAGAAGGAAGCCGAAGCAGAGGCCGCCCGCGGCTCGGCCAAGGTCGCCGAGGAGCGTCAGAAGGCCGAGCAGACCGGAAACTGACCACCGTCCCCAGCAGCGCCCGCACCGGAACCGGTGCGGGCGCTGTCGTGTTCACGCATCCCGAGACAGCGTCGCGCGCGCCTGCGATCGGACCATGTCCTTGGCGATCTTCCCATTGGTGGTCATCGGGAGTTCGCCGACGAACAGCACGTGGCGGGGCCGTTTGAACGCGCTGAGGCGCTCGCGGACATGCCTGATCACCCCGTCCTCGCTCAGATCGTGTCCGGCCGCGGGTACCACCACGGCGCAGACGGCCTCACCCCAGTACTCGTCTGGAACTCCCACCACGGCGGCCATCTCGATCCCGGGATGGCCGGTCAGGACGTCCTCCACCTCACGCGATGACACGTTCTCCCCGCCGGTCACCACAATGTCCTTGCGCCGGTCGACGACGAAGAGCCGGCCGACGCTGTCGATGCGGCCCACATCTCCGGTTCGCAGCCAGCCCTGCTCGTCGGTCGCGGGCAGATCGGGCCAGTACCGCGCGGCGACCTGGGGGCCGCGGATCAGAATTTCGCCATCCTCGGCGATGCGCAGCGACACTCCCGAGTGCGGACGTCCGGCGCCGCTGAGCACGTCCGCATCGCCGCCCGCGCCCGCGCGGTGTTCCTGGGGTCCGAGAAACGTGACGTTGCCGCCCGTCTCGGTCATGCCGTAGCCCTGGTGAAAGTCCACGTCGAGCCGGTTCAGCGCGCGGCGTAGCAGATCCGCCGGGATCGCTGCCGAGCCGTAGGCGATCGACCGGAGCGTCGGCAGAGCCGAGCCTGTCTGGTCCAGGTGGGTCAGCAGTGCATGCAGCATGGTCGGCGCCAACGAACACGACGTGACGCCGAGTGTGCGGATCGTGGCCGCAATCGCCTCGGCCCGGAACTGCGCGGCCAGGACCACTGTCGCGCCGACCGCGTGCTGGACGAGCATGTTGTAGCCGGCGATGTGACACATCGGAAACGGCAGCAGATAGACACCACCGGCGGCGACTGCCCGCCCTTCGACCGACCCACGCACCGCCGCCAGTATCGAATCATGGCTGTGGACAACCCCTTTGGGTGAACCGGTCGATCCGCTGGTGAACAGCAGCCAGGCAGCGTCCGCCGGATCCGCTGTGGGCTCGGGCTCCTCGGTCGCCGCCGCGTCCCGCCACGGCGGGGGATCGGTCACCGCGATCTGGCGCAGCGAGCGCACGGCCTTGAGCTCGGTGTGACGTTCGAGGTGGACGCGGTCGGCGACCAGGACGGCGGGCTCGGTGCGCAGCAGCTGTGCCAGTTGTTCGGCCGGATCGAGGCGCTGGTTGATCAGGGTGAGTAGCCGCCGCGCACGCGGAACGCCGTAGTACAACTGCGCATAGGCCAGGCTGTTGTCCCCGATGACGGCGACCCGGTCGCCTGGATCGGTGTGGGCGCGAACCCACGACGCCACCGCGCGGATGTCCCGGTCGAATTCGGCGAAGGTGCGAAGGGAGCCGTCCGGCGCGATGACCGCCGGACGGTGCGGATGGTCGGCGGCGGCTGCGCTCACCAGTTCGTGGAGGAGCATCGATCAGCCCGGGACGCCGAGTGCCAGTACTGCGGCATCGTCCTCGACACCCTCACCCAGTGCCCGCAGCAGGTCCCGTAGCGCGGTGACGATGGCGGCCGCTGTGGTGGGGGCGTGTGCGCGCGCGAAGTCGATGAGCGCATGGTGATCGTCGTAGCGCTCGGGTCCCCGGCCGATGCGGGCCTCGGTCAAACCGTCGGTGTAGAGCACCAGCGTGTCGCCCGGGCTGAGCCGGAAGCGGTTGGACACGAAGTGTGGGTCGTCGATCATTCCGACGGCCTGGCCCCCCTCCGTGCCGGTCTCGCGGACATCGCCGTCGGCGGTGATCAGCAACGCCGGAGGGTGGCCACCGCCGGCGAGGCGCACCTCGAAACCGTCGTCGTCGCGGGTCAGCAGGCCGAACACCACGCTGCAGAAGTGGCTGCGGTCGGCGCCGAACCTGTTGCGCAGCACCACGTTCAGATTGTGTAACACGGCGGCAGGGTCGTCGTCGAACACCGCGGCCGCCCGCATGGTGTATCGGACCAACGACGCCACCGTCGCAGCTTCGACGCCTTTGCCGCACGAGTCGCCGAGAAAGAAGGCCGACCGCTGGGGTGACAGGGCGAACAGGTCGTAGAAGTCGCCGCCCACCTCGTCGGGGGAGGCGGCGTGCAGATGCGCGACGGCGTGCAGGCCGTCCGGTGGCACCAGTGCCGGGGGCAGGAGCGAATCCTTGAGCGTGCGCGCCAGGGCGATGGCGCGGTTGCGTTCCTTCTCGGCGCGGCGCCGTTCGGCCAGCAGCTCCCGTTCGTAGCGCCGGCGGTCCTGCGCGTCGTGAACGGCGAGATAGACCATCGGCTTTCCGTCGCCGGCCGGCTCCGGCGCGTCACGTCGGAGGTCGGCGGCCAGTAGCACCGGTAACCAGGCACCCTCGGCGGTCACCAGATCGACGGCGATGCCGCGCAACTGCCCCGACACCTCCAGCAGCGGAGCGAAGTGGGTGTCGAAATGGATCCGGCTGCCCGCGGTGAGCAGTTCGGTGAGGCTGCGGCCGAGGAGTTCCTCCGGCGCATAGCCCAGCCATGCGGACAGTGTCCGATTGACCGATTCGATCGTGCGGTCGGCCCGCATCGCGACGAGCCCGCAGGGCGCTTCCTCGTAGAGCGCCTCGGACAGCCGGCTCACGTCTGTCGAGCGAAGGCGGCTATGGCATCGGCCGTCTCGCGCGGTGCGCTCAGGTGCGGACAGTGGCCGGTGGTGTCGAGGGTGACGAGGGTGCTTCCCGCGATCTGGTCGTGCACGTAGGCGCCGACCTCCCGGGGAGCCAGGGCGTCGTGGGCGCACTCGATGATGAGCGTGGGCACATCCACCTTGCGCAGGTCTGCGCGGTTGTCTGACAGAAAGGTGGCTCGGGCGAAGACGAGGGCGCGGGCCGGATCGGTGCGGCAGAAGCTGTCGGCGAGCTCGTCGGACAGCTCGGGCCGGTCGGGGTGATCCATCACGGTCGGCGCCATCGCCCGTGACCAGCCCAGGTAGTTGCTTTCCAGGGAGTCGAGCAGATCGTCGATGTCGGCCCTGGTGAAGCCGCCGCGATAGCCGGCGTCGTCGACATAGCGCGGCGACGGGGTCAGCAACACCAATTTGGCGAATCGCGAGGGGTCCTCGGTCACGGCGAGGACACCCATCATCGCCGCGACCGAATGACCGACGAACACCACGTCGTCCAGATCGAGCTCGCGCACCAGCCGCAGGATGTCGTCGGCGTACCCGCGCAGCGTGGAGTACCGCCCGGCGTCCCACGCCGAGGAGTCGGAGGCGCCCGAACCGACGTGGTCGAACAGCACGATCCGGAATTCCTCGGCCAGCAGCGGAGCCACCAGACGCCACAGGTTCTGATCGCAGCCGAATCCGTGTGCGAGGACGATGGTCGGCCCGTCTCCGGCATCGAGAATCCGGACATTGTTGCGGGTCTGCACATCCACCCCGGCATTGTGTCATCCCGGCGCGGCGGCTCAGAGCGGAAAGGTCACCGTCAGCGTCGTACCCGCACCGGGCGGACTGACCACCTCGAGCCGGCCGGAAGCCGCCTCGACCCGGTCCTTGAGGCCGATCAGCCCCGATCCGGCGGACGCATCCGCCGCTCCGACACCGTCGTCGGACACCGCCAGGCGCAACTCGTCGACGTCGGCGTGGACCCGCACCGTCACCTCCGAGGCCGCCGCGTGCTTGGCGGCGTTGGTCAGCGATTCGGCCACGACGTAGTACGCGGCGACCTCGACCGGTTCGGTCAGCCGGCGGTCCACCGCGAGGTCGAGTGCGACCGGCACCGGCGAACGGCGTGCCAGCGTCTTGATCGCCGGACCGAGGCCGCCCCGGGACAGAATCGCCGGATGTATTCCGCGGGAAAGCTCCTGCAGGTCGCGATGCAGTTCGCCCAGCCCGGTGGCAACCTGCCCGAGCGCCGCCCGTTCGGCGGCCGCCTCGTCGGGCAGCGACTCCTGCAGCGCCCGGATCTGCAGGCCCATCGCGACGATGCGCTGTTGGGCGCCGTCGTGCAGATCGCGCTCGAAGCCGCGGCGGGCGTGGTCGGCGGCGGTGATGATGCGAGCGCGGGAAGCCTTGAGCTCGGCGCGGGTCTCGGAGTTGGCGATGGCCGTCGCGATCAGATCGGCGAAGTCGCCGATTCGGGCTTCGCACTGCGGCGGTAGCGGATCCGGCGTGGAGGAACCGACGAGCAGTGCCCCGCGCACCCGGCCGTCGACGATCACCGGCGCGCCGGCCCCCGACCGCAACCCGAGCCTGCGCAACCGCTCGGAGATCGATCCCGGCACCGACTCGTAGTCGTCGATCCGCGACGTGCCGCCGGTGCGCAGGACCCGTGCGCTGATGCTGTCCCCGTCCAGTGCGAACCGTTCCCCGACGTGCAGCGTTTCGCGAGGAATGTCGTCCCGGGCGGCCAGCACGACACATCCGTCGTCGTCGAAGCTGACCAGCGTGACGTGCTCGACACCGAGACCGACGGCAAGTTCCGACACCGCCGCGGGATAGACCTCGGCCGGTTCGGCGCCGCGGGCGACCAGGGTGGCGACCCGGCGCAGGGCCGTCTGCTGATCGGCCAGCGCGCTGACCTCGGTGTGGCTCGCCTGCAGTTCGGCGTTGATCCGTTGCCGGTCGCGGGTCGCGACCAGCAGGGCCTCCAGCGAGCCGAGTATGCGGTCGACGCGCTGCCGGGCGCTGACGGGCAGCTCGGCCGGAATCAGCAGGGTGCCGATCTGAGCGGTGCCGTCGCTCAATGCGATCGCGGTGCGCTGCTCGTCCCCGGTCAGCTGTTCCAGCGTCAGGACCGCGAAGGGCAGCTCGAGCACGTCGGCGATGCGCTGCCCGGCGCTGTCGAGGGCGGCCTGCAGATCACCCGCACCGAGGGTCGAGCGCGCCAATTCGGCTGACAGATCCGCTTCGAGCCGGCGTTGTTCGGCCTCGGCGGCGCGCAGTCGCGCCTGTCCGGCGAGCAGATTCGCCAACAGCGCCAGCGGTAGGAACACCGACAGCGCCGGGACCAAACTGTCGGCGCCCTCGAGGTGGAAGTAGACGTAGACCAGGGCGCTGCACAGCGATGTGGTCACCGCCAGACCGAAACCCCAGCCCGCCGACACGACGAGCACACCGAGCAGGAACACCGCGCCGAAGGCGTTCTCCGGTGCCACCCGCTTGAGTTGCAGCACCAGCAGCGTCTCGAAGGCGATGAAGCCGACGGCCACCACCACGCCCAGCCACAGCGGCGGTGCGGTCGGGCGCAGCAGCAACCGCAGCAACCGGCCGGGCACCGACTGCGAACGCCGGGTCACTGCGGGCACCGGCTGATGGTAGAGCGCGTCGGTGGGCTTTGCATCGGATGTTGCAGGTAGCCGGTAGCGGCCTTTGTGGGCAACGCGGACGACTCCGGCGTCGAAATCGACCTAAATTGTCGGCATGTCCGCAATCGCCACCCCCAGCATTCACGCCACCTCCCTGCTCGACGGCGAGATCGTCGAGGAGAACGACCTCGGGTCGATGCGGCGGGTCACCGCCGACAACTTCCCGATCCTGCGCGGCCTGTCGATCAAGCGAGTCGTGCTCAACCCCGGTGCCATGCGGGCGCCGCACTGGCATGCCAACGCCAACGAGTTGACCTACTGCGTCGCCGGCACGGCGTTGGTGTCGGTGCTCGACTCCGGCAGCCAGTTCTCGTCGTTCGTCGTCACCGCGGGGGAGATGTTCCACATCGACTCCGGCAGCCTGCACCACATCGAGAATCTGGGCGCGGAACCGGCCGAGTTCATCATCGCCTTCCGCAGCGAGCGGCCCGAGGATTTCGGGCTTGCGGCCTCGTTCGGCGCGATGACCGACGCGGTGCTCGGCAACACCTACGACCTCGACGCCGCGGAGTTCACCGCGCTGCGGCGGAACCTGACCGACCGAGCCCTCGTTGCGCGGTCCGGGGCGCCGGAGGTGCCGACCACGGCGCGCTTCAACGATCCGCACAAGTTCTCGGTCGAGGCCCAGACGCCACCGATCGGGCTGGCGGTCGGTTCGGCGCGGCTGGCGCGCGTCCAGTACTGGCCTGCGCTCAAGGACATGTCGATGTACTCCCTGCGCATCCGCGAGGACGGGATGCGCGAACCGCACTGGCATCCGGTCACCGCGGAGATGGGCTATGTCCACAGCGGATCGGCACGCATGACGGTGCTTGACCCGGACGGCTCCCTCGACACGTGGTATCTGCGCCGCGGTGACGTCTACTTCATCCCCCGCGCGTATCCGCATCACATCGAGGTCGTGGACGCCGACCAGATGCACTTCCTGATCTTCTTCGACCAGCCGACGCCGGGCGACATCGGCTACCGGGCATCGGCGAGCGCCTACTCCCGCGAGGTGCTGGCAGCCACGTTCAACACCCATATCGACGATCTGCCGGTGTTCCCGTTCACCTCCACCGACCCGCTGATCGTCAACCGCCACAATCCGATCGACCCGCGGTGAGCGGCCCGCCGCAGTCCGTCGGCACACCGACCCGCCGGGTCGAGGGTCGCGACAAGGTGACCGGCGCGGCCCGGTACGCAGCCGACACCCCGATGCCGGATCTGGTTCACGCCGTGCTCGTCCAGGCCGACATCCCGCACGGCACCGTCAGTGGCGAATCCGTGGTGCAGGCCGCGGCCGAGGCTGCGTCGGCGCCCGGGGTGTTGCATGTCCTGACGCCGCTGAACTGCCCGCCGCTTCAGACACCCACGCGGGAGCTCACCTTCGACTTCCCGATGGAGCGCCGGCCACCGCTGTCGGATCTGACCGTTCAACACGTCGGCCAACACCTGGCCGTCGTCGTCGCGGACACCCTGGAGAACGCGACCGGGGCCGCCGCGTCGATGCGCTTCGACTATTGCGCCCTGCCTGCCCAGCTGACGGCGCGCCAGGTGCTCGACGAACCCGCGCAACCCGACGAACCGGATGGTCGGATTCGCCACGGTGCCTACCGGCCGGATCACTTCGTCAAGCTCGACGAGGAGAAGTTGCAGGACCGCCGAGGGCCGGACACCGAACCCGACGCAGCGGTCCATGTCCGTGCGCTCTATCGGACACCCGAGAATGCGCACTATCCGATCGAGCTCTCGTCGGTGATCGCGACCTGGGCCGGGGATGAGCTGACGGTGTACGACAGCACCCGCTGGATCGCCGGCGAACGGCGGCTGTTGGCCGCCTGTCTCGCCATCCCCGAGGAGCGGGTCCGGATCGTGTCGCCGCTCGTCGGCGGCGCGTTCGGATCCAAGAGCTTCCTGTGGATGCATGTGGTGCTGTGTGCGGTCGCAGCGCGCGCGGTCGGCCGGCCGGTCAAACTGGTTCTGACGCGCGCGCAGATGTTCACCTCGACGGGCCACCGCCCGAGCACCGAGCAGCAGTTGTCGCTGGCCGCCGGCGAGGACGGTGTGCTCGTCAGTACCGAGCAGCACACGCTCACCGAGACGTCGACCGTCGCACACTTCTGTGAGCCGGTCGGACTGTCGGCCAGATTCCTCTACAGCTCACCCCGACTGGCCGTCTCCCACGTCGTCGCCCGGACCCACACGGCCACCCCGTGCTTCATGCGCGGACCGGGTGAGGCGCCCGGCCTGTTCGCGCTCGAATCAGCCATGGACGAGTTGGCCTACGCCACCGGCGTCGACCCCGTAGAGCTCCGGCTGCGCAACCACGCCGACGTCGATCAGACCAACGGCCGGGCGTGGTCGGGTAAACACCTGCGGGAGTGCTACCTGCAGGGTGCCGATCGATTCGGTTGGGAGACAAGGCCGTCGGCTCCGCGACGCATGCGACGTAACGGTCTGATGGTCGGCTGGGGAATGGCCACAGCGACCTACCCGGGCCGCCGGTTGCCGGCCGGTTGCCGCGTCCAGACCGGCGTCGACGGCCGCGTGACGTTCTCGTCGGCGACCCACGAGATCGGCACCGGCGTGCGTACCGTGATGGCTCAGGTGGCCGCGGACGGCACCGGCATGCCGATCGACGCGGTGTCGTTTCTGTCGGGGGATTCGCTGTTCCCCGAGGCGCCCTACTCCGGGGCGTCGCAGACGTCGGCGACCGTGGGATCGGCGGTACATCTGGCGGCCCGCGAATGGCAGCGCCGGCTGCTGGCCCGATACCCCCGGACCGGCGGCGGCGAGGAAGTGAAGGTCCAGGACGGCCACGTCGTCGACGGGACCGGCCGCCGTATCGCCGCCGTGGCCGCGGCCCTTCGGGACAACGACGACCTGGCGGCCGAGCTCAGCTTCGAGGTCCGCAGCGACGGGGGTCCGGAGTCCGCTGCGGTGTCCCAGTCCTTCGGCGCCCATTTCTGCGAGGTCGAGGTCGACGAGGAGATCGGCAGGGCCACCGTGACACGGTGGGTGGCCGTCCTCGACTGTGGCCGGGTGCTGAACCCCGCGCTGGCCCGCAGCCAGGTGATGGGTGGGATCCTGTTCGGGCTCGGGATGGCGTTGCTGGAGCGGGTGCCCTACGACGCTCGCACGGCGCGATCGATCGGCGAGTACTACGTGCCGACGCACGCCGACCGGCCGTCGTTCGACATCGATTTCGTCGACGTGCCCGATTTCGGACTGGATCCCGTCGGCGTGCGGGGGATCGGGGAGATCGGCGCCTGCGGTGTGCCGGCGGCGATCGCGAACGCCGTGTGCCACGCGACGGGAAAACGCCTGCGGGAGTTGCCGATCACGCTGGAGAGCTTGTTGACGACCCGACCGGGAGGGCAGTGAAGTGGAGTTGACCGTGAACGGCACGCGGTACGAGGTGGCGGCCGATATCCGTGCCACCCTGCTGGACGTCTTACGCGAGCGGCTGCACCTGACCGGCACCAAGAAGGGGTGCGATCACGGGTTGTGCGGTGCCTGCACCGTCACCGTCGACGGTGAGCGGGTGTTGAGTTGTCTCACGCTCGCCGCGTCTGTCGAGGGCAGTGCGGTGGTCACGATCGAGGGCATCGCCGACGGTGACGAGCTGAACCCTGTGCAGCAGGCGTTCATCGACCACGACGGGTTCCAGTGCGGGTACTGCACGCCCGGGCAGATCGCGTCCGCCACGGCGATGCTGCGCGAGCATGCCCGAGGGGATGTGTCGCTGGCGTCGTTCGAAACCGGATGCGTGTCATCGGACGGTCCGGTGGTTCTGTCGGACAACGAGATTCGCGAGCGGATGGCGGGCAACATCTGCCGATGCGGTGCCTACGCCAACATCGTGGCGGCGATCGCCTCGGTTGCGGACCGGACATGAAGACGTTCGGTTTCCAGCGAGCCGCGAGTGTCGAGCATGCGGTTCAGCTGGCCGCGGGTGGCGCGATGTACTTCGCCGGCGGGACGAACCTGCTCGATCTGATGAAAACCGGAGCGGTCAGCCCCGGCGAGGTCGTCGACGTGCGACGGCTGGGATTGGACGCGGTGACCGAGACGGCTGGAGGTGGCGTGGTCATCGGTGCAGGAGTGACCAACAGCGCTGCGGCGAACCACCCGCTGATCCGGCAGCGGTATCCGATGGTGTCACAGGCGATCCTGTCGGGTGCGACGACTCAGCTGCGCAATATGGCGACCGTCGGCGGCAATCTGGTGCAACGGACGCGGTGCCCGTATTTCATGGATCCGGCATTCGAGGCCTGTAACAAGCGGAACCCCGGCTCGGGATGCGCCGCCGTCACGGGCTTTCACCGCGAGCACGCCGTGTTCGGTGCCAGCCAGGGTTGCATCGCGGTGCATCCGTCGGATATGGCTGTCGCGTTGGCCGCCGTGGACGCCGCTGTGCACGTCACGGGCGTCGACGGTGCACGCGTGATCCCGATCGACGAGTTCTTCCGGCTGCCTGATGACGATCCCGCCCGCGACAACACCTTGGCCCCCGCCGAATTGATCACCGCGGTCGAACTGCCCGCATCGCCGTTCGCCGCGCACAGCTGGTATCTGAAGGTCCGCGACCGCCACAGCTACGCCTTCGCCTTGGTGTCGGTGGCGGCCGGGCTCGACATCGTCGACGGAACCGTGCGGTCGGTGGCGCTGGCGATGGGAGGCGTCGCCGCCAGACCGTGGCGGGTACCCGCCGCGGAGGCCCAGTTGATCGGCCGACCGTGCGGTGACGCGGCGTTCCGCGATGCGGCGGAGATGTTCGTAGCTGACGCGAATCCGCTGCCGGACAACGCTTTCAAGGTGGATTTGGGCTACCACAGCGTGGTCCGCGCTTTGCGGACCGCGTATCGCGGCCCATCGTCGTGATGGACTGACGGAGCGTCGGTGCTACCTCCCCAGTCATCCGGGGTCGTCGTCGCGGTCGGTGTCCCGCAGGTAGCGCTGGGGGTGGAAGTAGTTGTTGACGCGGGTTTGGCCGGTGTCGAGTTTGGGTGGGGGGTGAACTACCCCAGGTTTTCTTCCTATGGTTGTGTGAGGGCCGGGACGGGCTGGCTCACATGGGGTGAGGTGCCGGTCAGGGCGGCCTCGTGTTCGTCTGGGGTCGTGTAGTCGAGATTCTCGTGCAGGCGTTCTTGGTTGTACCAGGCGACCCACTCGGCAGTTGCCAACTCGACGTCGGCGATGCTTCGCCACGGTCGGTTGGGGTGGATGAGCTCGGTTTTGTAGCTGGCGTTGACCGACTCGGCGAGGGCGTTGTCATAGCTGTCGCCGCGCGAGCCGACCGACGGGGCGATCCCGAGTTCGGCGAGCCGGTCGGTATAGGTCAGCGATAGGTACTGCGATCCGCGGTCGGAATGATGGACCAACTCGGATAGATCGCAGTTCGATTGCCACACAGCATGATTGAATGCTTGCAATGGGAGGTCTTGGGTGCGCATCGTCGCCGATACGGCCCATCCCTTGATCGCTTTGGTGCAGGCGTCGGTGACGAAGGCGGTGTAGCAATAGCCCTGCCAGGTCCGCACGTAGGTGATGTCGGCGACCCACAGCCGGTTCGGTGCGGCGGTGCCGAAGCGGCGGTTGACCAGGTCGGCGGGCCGCGGGGCAGCCGGATCGCTGACTGTGGTGAACACCGGTTTGCCGCGTTGGACACCGCGCAGGCCGGCCTTGCGCATCAACCTGCGCGTCTGCTCGCGTCCGAGGACCCAGCCGCGGCGTTTCATCGCCTGGTGCATCTTCTTGACGCCGTAGACCGAGTAGTTCTGACGGTGCACGGTGCGCAGGTCATCGATGAGCTGCTCGTCGCGCAGTTCCCGGTCTGACGGCGCCCGGGTGATCGCTGACCGGTACCCCCGTGAGGTCATGAACCCTGGGATAGCTGCCCGCAGAACCCGGCAGATGAGCTCGACCCCGAATTGATCCCGATGAGCATCGATGAAGGCGATCATTTCGTCCCGGGGCGGTCGAGCTCCGCTGCGAAAAACGCTGACGCGGACTTCAAGATCTCGTTGGCTCTGCGCAATTCGGATACCTCGCGCTTGAGCCGGCGGATCTCCTCATGCTCTGCGGTCGAGGTGCCAGGGCGCTCACCGGCATCGATCTGCGCCTTGCGCCGCCACCGCCGCACCGACTCCTCGGCCACCCCGAGTTTGCTCGCAACAGACCTAATCGCCTCGAACTCCGACACTTGCGAGTCCTCCAACGAGGCGTCCAACATGCGCATCGCACGCGCCCGGAACTCGGGCGGATACTGACGGGGCATAACTTCCAATCCTCCTATAAAGATCGGAAGGAAACCTGGGGTAGTTCACGGCGGTTTCGGGGTCGAGCAGTCCGTGGACGGGGGTCATGCCGTCGCGCTGTTGTCGACCGGTGGTGAGGTGGCGCTTGCGTTGGTGAAGGTGTTCGTCGGGTTCGTCGCCGTCGGGATCGAGCAGGGCGATGAGTCGCTGGGCGACGGCGCGGAGTTGGTCGGTGTCCAGGCCCGCCGCCTGGTGGGCCAGGGTGTGTTCGGCCAGGTCGCGGGTGGTGTCGTCGATCCAGGCGGGGAGCTTGTGCAGGGCTTTGCGAATTTCGGTGACGTGGCGGTCGCTGATGTCGCCACGGGCCAGGGCGGCTGCGGTCGCGGGCATGGCCGGTGGCAGGGCTTGTCCGGTGAATGATTGCCGCCGCCCGAGCTTTTCGGCGTCGTTGATGCGTTGGCCGGCCTGAGTGTCGGTCAGGTGCAATCGGGTGGCGATCACGGTGCGCAGCGAGCGTTCCCCGAATACCAGGGGGTCGGCGTCGATGGCGAAGGCGGCCAGCACGGTATGGCTCAGGGCGAGATCCTGACGCTGGGCGCGTTCGACATGTTCGACCAGGGCGAGCTTCTCGGTGGTGGTCAGGGTGTCGAAGGGGAAGGCGGCCAGTTCGGCGCGGGCGGCGTCCCACCGCTGGAGCGCTGACTGCAGATCTTCCCTGTCCATACTTCGAACACTAGTACGAACCACCGACAAGATCGGCCCGTGAATCCTGCCTGTGGACAACTACTTTCGACTGTCGGCCTCCGCCGCCACGTAGTCTTCGAGCATTCGGTCGGCATCGGCCGGAACGAACCCGGTGGTCGTGATCTTCGTCAGGTCCAGTGCACTGTTGGCGGGCCGCGGCGCCACCGGTGCGGACGCTCCGGCGAAGTAATCCGCTGTGGACACGCGGCGCACGCGGTCCGGATCGAAGCCACCGAGGGTGAATACGCGCTTGGCGATGTCCGCCCACGAACTCACCGCACCGGAGCACGTCACGTTGTAGATGCCGTAGGGTGCATCGCTGTCGAGCAGATGCCGGATCGCCCGCGCGAGTTCCGAAGTGAACGTCAGCCGGCCGACCTGGTCGTCCACCACCGCCGGGTCGACACCTCTGGCGGCCAGGGACAGCATCGTCCGCACGAAGTTGCCGCCGTCGCCGATCACCCACGATGTGCGCACGATGTAATGGCGGGGGATCGTCGTGACGAGCTGATCGCCCGCGGCCTTCGTCTGGGCGTACACACCCAGCGGCGCAATCGCATCGTCCTCCCGGTACGGCCGCGACGCCGAGCCGTCGAACACGTAGTCGCTGGACACGTGCACGAAGGTGATGCGATGCGCTGCGGCGATGCGTGCCAGCTCAGCGATCGCCGTGACGTTCGCCGCCCACGCGGTGACCCGCCCCTGTTCGGTCTCCGCGCCATCGACATTCGTGTACGCCGCGGCGTTGACGATGGTGTCGTAGTCAGCCCATGGCCAGGCCGAGCTCAGATCAGCTGAGGTGAGGTCGAGTTCGTCCTGATCGACGAATTCGACCTGCGAGACACCGGTGTACGCGGCGCGCAGGGCACGGCCCAGCTGGCCGCCAGAACCCAGTACCAATGTCTTTCGCGGCGCCACCGGGGTGATGTCGGCCAGGGCCGGTTGCGCGCGGTCCTTCTCGGAGAGCTCCGCGCGCTCCAAAGGAATCGGCCAGTCGATGGCCAGGATGGAGTCCGCGGGGTTCACCGCGGGATAGTCGATGTCGGGCCGGTAATGGTCGTTGACCAGATAGGCGTAGGCGGTGTTCGGCTCGAGGGTCTGGAACGAGTTACCCACGCCGCGTGGCACGAAGACCGCCCGGGACGGGTCGAGTTCGGTCGTGAACACCGCCCCGAACGTCGGCCCGTCCCGCAGGTCCACCCACGCGCCGAAGATGCGCCCGGTCGCCACCGAGACGAATTTGTCCCACGGCTCAGCGTGGATGCCCCGAGTGGTGCCGGGCGCATCGTTGAAGGAGATGTTGTTCTGCACCGGACCGAAGTCCGGCAGCCCCGCTGCGATCATCTTGGCGCGCTGCCAGTTCTCCTTGAACCAGCCGCGGTTGTCGCCGTGCACCGGGAGTTCCCACACCGTCAATCCGGGGATGGGGGTGTCCCGCGCGCGCAGCGACTTGCCGTACTCGGTCAAAACTCCTCCGCCTCTGCGCTATTGCCCGATCCGGGCGTAGAAGGCCTCGGTCGCCTCCTTGGCCGGCGCCCACCACTCCTCGTGGCTGCGGTACCACTCGATGGTGGCCGCCAATCCATGCTCGAAATCGCGGTACCGAGGCCGCCACCCCAGTTCGTTTCGTAGCTTCGTCGGGTCGATCGCGTAGCGCAAGTCGTGTCCGGCCCGGTCCGGGACCCGATCGTAGGCGTCGATGTCCTGACCCATGAGCTGCAGGATCATCTCGATGACCGACTTGTTGTCACGCTCGCCGTCGGCGCCGATCAGGTACGTCTCGCCGATGCGGCCCTCGTCGAGGATCTTCAGGACCGCCGAGGAGTGATCGTCGGCGTGAATCCAGTCGCGGACATGGTGTCCCTCGCCGTACAGGCGGGGGCGGATACCCCACAGGACGTTGGTGATCTGGCGGGGGATGAACTTCTCGACATGCTGGTACGGGCCGTAGTTGTTCGAGCAGTTCGAGATGGTCGCGGCCACTCCGAAGCTGCGGGCCCAGGCCCGCACCAGCAGATCGCTGCCGGCCTTCGTCGACGAGTACGGCGACGAAGGGTTGTACGGGCTGGCTTCGGTGAACCGCCCCGGATCGTCGAGGGCCAGATCCCCGTACACCTCGTCGGTGGAGACGTGGTGGAACCTCGTGTCGTGGCGGCGCACCGCTTCGAGCAGAGTGAAGGTTCCGACGACATTGGAGTGCAGGAACGGTTGCGGATGAGCCAACGAATTGTCGTTGTGGGATTCGGCGGCGTAGTGCACCACCGCATCGGCCGCTCGCACCAGACCGTCGACGAGTTGGGCGTCGGCGACGTCACCGTGGACGAAATTCACCCGGTGTCCGGGCAGATCCGTTAGCGACGCCCGGTTGCCGGCGTAGGTGAGTTTGTCCAGCACCGTGACGTGATGGTCGGTGTGCGCGACCACGTGGTGGACGAAGTTCGAGCCGATGAAACCGGCGCCTCCGGTGACCAGCAGTCGGCGCACTACCGCCCCATCTCGAGCAGATCGAGCAGGTATTTGCCGTAGCCGGACTTGACCAGCCGGGTGGCGTGATCGCAGAGTTCGTCGTCGGTGAGAAATCCCTGCCGCCAGGCGATCTCCTCGGGCACACCGATCTTGAGCCCGGTCCGTCGCTCCATGGTGCGCACGAAGTCGGCCGCATCGGTCATCTGGTCGAAGGTCCCGGTGTCCAGCCACGCCGTCCCGCGCGGCAGCACCTGCACCCGCAGCCGGCCCTGCTCCAGATAGGCGCGGTTGACGTCGGTGATCTCGTACTCGCCGCGGTCACTGGGGGCCAGGTCGCGCGCGATCGCCACCACGTCGTTGTCGTAGAAGTAGAGCCCCGGCACGGCGTAGTTGCTCTTGGGCTGCTTGGGTTTCTCCTCCAGCGACACCCCACGCCGTCGGCGTCGAATTCGACCACGCCGTACGCGGAGGGCTCGGCCACCCAGTAGGCGAAGATCGCGCCACCGTCGACGTCGGCGAAGTACCGCAGCTGGGTACCCAGGCCCGGTCCGTAGAGCAGGTTGTCTCCGAGTACGAGGGCCACCTTCTCGGAACCGATGAACTCTTCGCCGATCGTGAAGGCCTGGGCCAACCCGTCCGGTGACGGCTGCTGGGCGAACGTGATCGAGATCCCGAACCGGGATCCGTCGCCCAGGAGGCGCTCGAATCCGGCAGCGTCATGCGGGGTGGTGATCACCAGGACGTCGCGGATGCCCGCGAGCATCAGCGTCGACAACGGGTAGTACACCATCGGCTTGTCATAGACCGGGATCAACTGTTTGGAGACCCCGAAGGTGATCGGGTGCAGGCGCGAACCCGACCCACCGGCCAGCACGATTCCCTTCATGGCGCTACTCGGCGAGGTGCTTCGGTCCGGCGCGATGTCGGCCGCCGCTGTCGGCGCCGGCACTCACGCCCGAGGACGACGGGGACGATGCGGCCGTTGACGCTGTCGCCGACGACGAAGGTCCGTCATCGGCCGCCGCGGTTCTGCGCACGCCCCCTGGGGAACGGTCGGCGCCGGCGCTGGACATCCGTTCGGACACGGCCTCCACGGAGTGTCGACCGTAGCGCGGTCCGCTGTCGGGCTCGGTGGTGACCCCCGCCGGCCCGGTGTCCGCCGCGCCGGCGCGGGTGATCGCCGGCTTCGTCGTGCGGAACGCGCCATCGGTCGTCGATGCCGTTGCGGCGCGGGTGGTTTCGATGACCGGTCGGTCCGGCTGCTCCGGTGGGTCATCCTGCGGCGAGAACACCGCACCGAACGCGACCCCGGGCCCGGTCTGCTCGACCGTGGCTCCGTTCTGCAGCACCGATCCGGCGAACGAGAACGGACCGGGGCCTGCGGTCACCGTGTTGCGGTTGCCCAGAACGCTGAACGCACCCGACAGGAGCCGGGGACCGGTGGCCGTGACGACGTTCTGGTTCCCGAGGATGTCCACCGCGGAGGTGAGGATGCCCGACATCTCGACCTTGCTGTCGCCGGCGATGGCGACCGCGGTGCTGAGCGCGCCCTGAGCCAGCACCTCGCCGTTGGTGAGGAGATTGAGTGCGAGGGTGCCGAAGATGCCGGCTGTGGTGTTCTGAGTACCCGATCCGAGCGGGGAGACGCCGAGGCCGAGATTGAACCCGCCGATGGAATTGGTACTGCCCGGACCGAGTTGGACGGCGATGTTGCCGAATCCCGAAGCGCCGGTGGAGCCCGAGGCCTGCTCTCCGCTGCCGTTGAAGATCCCGATGACCAGATTGCTTCCGCCGATGGCTGCCGATGAGCCCGGCCCCACCTGGACGACGACGTTGAATCCGCCGGTGACGCTCGCACCGCTCGCTCCGCCGCTGTTGGAGAGCCCGAGGGCCAGGTTCGGTCCACCGATCACCGAGGTGGTTCCAGCCCCGACCTGACCGAGCAGGCTGAAGATGGAGAAGAGCGCATTGGTGGTGGCCGAGTCACCGACCGCCGTCGCGAACGTGAACAGGCTCAGCGCCGCAGTGGAGCGCGCGTTGTTCCCCAGGGCGATCGCGGAGCTGAAATAGCCGAACGAGGCGTCCGCCGATGCGCCATCCCCCAGCCCGATGGCGATACTCGTGGGGTTGCTGGTGCAGCCGTTCCCGTTCCCGAATCCGAACACCGATATGCACGACGCATTGGCCGCCGGAGCGGTGTTGATCGTCCCGGCGACCAGCGCACCGGACACCGCAGCGGCGGCGAATGCGCCGCCCGTGCCGACGGCTCCGCAACGACGCTTCTTTCGGTGACGCCCGCGACTGGGCTTCATCGACTCCCTTTCCTCCCGCATATGTCGACGCGGATGCTACGCGTCGGGTCAGCACCACCGGAGCGTTTTACAGCAAAAATTGACGTGGGCGTTTGCCGATGTCGTTCGAATCGATCCGCCGGTCAGGCAAGCTTTTGCCGATGCGTTGAACAGCGCAAACCGGGTCGTCCACCGCTGCGCTGCGCGGTTGCGGCGGAGGCGGCGCCGTGTCCAGCAGTCGTGTTGACACCGGGCGGCGAACTCGAACCGAACGACGACCGAGGCCGATCGGCCGGGTCGGGAGCTCGGCGCTCCGGCGGGGTCGGAGCCGGCCGGCCCCTTCGCGCCGTTACCGGTGGGTACAGATGTAGCTCAGAACCCGAGGGTCCGGCCATTCCGCGCGATCAGCACGCCCGCCGGCCGGTGATGGCGTCCCGGATCGGTTTGCCGCGGGTGTCGACGAGGGCGCCGCACGGCGGCTGACGCGCCGTCGCGGTGTGGTCCTCGACGTTGCTCGTTTTGCGTCGAGTCGGTAAAAATGCCCCCGATGTCAATTATTGGGTTTAGAGTGCCTGAGCGTGCGAACCGCCCTGGTTGAATCCGATTTCGCGAAGGTCACCTCGTCGGGTCTGCTCGATCGTTCGGACGTCTCGAAGGCGCTCGCAGCGATTCGCAACCCGGTGGCCGTCGTGGGCTCGGCGCATGGGCCGGCTCCGAACCTGCTCGACGATGCCGGCGTACTCACTCCGGAACTCATGAGCCGGGATCTGCTGGCGGTACTTCCGCCGGTCTATCCCGAGTGGCTCGGCGAACGAGGCTTCACCGCTGCCCACGGCGTCAGATTCCCGTACGTGATCGGTGAGATGGCCCGGGGGATCGCGACCGCCCGGATGACCGTCGAAGGTGTCCGCGCCGGTGTGATGGCCTTTTTCGGCAGTGCAGGACTGGATCTCGACACCGTCGAAGCCGGAGTGCGGGAGATCCAGACTGCGCTCGGGCGCGACGCCGGGGGGTGGGGCGCGAACCTCATCCACAACGTCCAGGACGACCGTCTCGAGCTGGCGACGGTCGACCTGTTCCACCGGCTCGGTGTGCGCTACGTCTCGGCGTCGGCGTTCATGCGTCTCACCCCCGCAATCGTGCTGTACGCGGCGAAGGGTCTGCGGCGCGGTCCGGACGGACAGGTGATCCGGGCGGGACGGATCTTCGCCAAGGTGTCGCGTGACGAGGTCGCCCGCCAGTTCCTGTCACCGCCGCCCGAGGCGATGCTGCACGCGCTGGTCGCCGACGGGCGCCTGACATCGGAGGAAGCCCGGCTCGCCGCCGGGGTCCCGGTGGCCGAGGACATCACGGCAGAGGCCGATTCGGGCGGCCACACCGACAACCGGGCGCTGACCGTACTGCTGCCGCGCCTCATCGCCCTGCGCGACGAGATCGCCGCGGCCCACGGGTATGCGGTGCTACCACGTATCGGCGCCGCAGGCGGATTGGGCACCCCCGCGGCGGTCGCCGCGGCGTACGCCGCCGGTGCGGCCTATGTGCTGACCGGATCGGTCAACCAGTCGGCCGTCGAGAGTGGACTGTCGGCCGATGCGCGCAGTCTGTTGGCGCACGCCGAGTCGACCGATGTGGCGATGGCGCCCGCGGCGGACATGTTCGAGATGGGCGTGACCGTACAGGTGCTCAAACGCGGCACGTTGTTCGCTCAGCGAGGTGCGCGGCTGGCCGACTTCTACCGCCGGTATTCGTCGTTGACCGACGCGCCTGCGCAGGAGTTGACCAATCTCGAGAAGACGGTGCTCGGCTGCAGCGTGGACGAGATCTGGGCCGAGACCGAGGCATTCTTCGCCCGGCGGGACCCGAGGCAGCTCGAACGTGCCGCCACCGACCCCAAACATCGCATGGCACTGGTGTTCCGCTGGTACCTGTTCAACGGCGCGCAGTGGGCTCGCGACGGCCATGCGGCCCGGCGCGCCGACTACCAGATCTGGTGTGGTCCGGCGATGGGCGCGTTCAACGAATGGGTGCGGGGCAGCTTCCTCGAGCCGGTCGAGGCCCGCACCGTTCGCCAGATCGCGCTCAACCTGCTCGAGGGGGCGGCATCGGTGACGCGCGCCGGGCAATTGCGCGCCGCCGGAATCGCGCTGCCCGGTTCGGCATTCGACTTCCGTCCCCGTCCGCTGGGGTAAAGCCCCAGCGGAGTTACACGATCGTTCGGCGAATAAGAGGTTCAGTGACCGACCAGAAGCACCAGCCCACCGCCACGCCCGTCGCGGTCGTCGCCGCGACCGCCATCTACCCGGGCGGCCCGGGCCTCGACGGGTACTGGCGCACCATCACCGGCGGACGCGACGCCATCGGTGACGTGCCGCCAACACATTGGCTGATCGAGGACTACTACGACCCCGATCCCAAGGCGGTCGACAAGACCTATTGCAAGCGGGGCGGTTTCATCGACCCCGTGCCGTTCGATCCGATGCAGTTCGGGCTGCCGCCCAATGCGCTGCCGGCTACGGATTCCGCCCAGCTGCTGGCGCTCATCGCCGCGAAGCAGGTACTCGACAAGGCGATGAGTCGCAGCGGCGCCGTCGACCTCGACCGGGTCGACATCGTGCTGGGCGTCGCCTCCACCACCGAACTCGTCGTGCAGATGGGTTCGCGCATGCAGCAGCCGGTGTGGCGCAAGGCCATGCTGGAGAACGGACTGCCGGAGGACGAGGCGGACGAGATCTGCCGCGATATCGCCGACCACTACGTGCCGTGGGTCGAGAGCACGTTCCCCGGCCTGCTGGGCAACGTCGTCGCCGGACGGGTGGCCAACCGTCTCAACCTGGGCGGCAGCAACTTCGTGGTCGACGCCGCGTGCGCGAGTTCGCTGTCGGCGGTGCAGGTCGCGTTGCACAAGCTGTACCTGCACGAGTCGGATCTGGTGCTGACCGGCGGGGTCGACGCCCTCAACGACGTGATGATGTACATGTGCTTCTCCAAGACGCCGGCGTTCTCCCAGACCGGGGACTGCCGGCCGTTCTCGGACGGCGCCGACGGCACCATCATCGGCGAAGGTGTCGGCATGATGGCGCTCAAACGTCTCGACGATGCCGAGCGGGACGGCGACGAGATCCACGCCGTGATCCGCGGCCTCGGCTCCTCCTCGGACGGGCGCGCCTCCAGCGTGTACGCGCCACGCTCGGAGGGGCAGGCCAAAGCGCTGCGCCGCGCGTATGACCGGGCGGGTTACGAGCCGTCCACGATAGGATTGCTCGAAGCGCACGGCACCGCCACCAAGGCCGGTGACGTGGCCGAATTCGCCGCCCTCAAATCCGTGTTCACCGACGCCGACTCGCGCATCGCCCTCGGCTCGGTCAAATCGCAGATCGGTCACACCAAGGCGGCCGCAGGTGCGGCTGGTCTGATCAAAGCTGTCCTCGCCCTGCAGCATTCGACCCTGCCGGGAACCCTCAAGGTCGAGCGGCCGAACCCGGCGATGGGCGTCGAGGAGACGCCCTTCTACGTCAACGCCCAGACTCGTCCGTGGGTGCGCACCGGTGACCAGCCCCGACGGGCGGCGGTCAGCTCGTTCGGATTCGGCGGCAGCAACTTCCACGTCACGCTGGAGGAGTACCGCGGCGAACAACGGGCCAAGCGACTGCGGACGCTGCCCACCGAGTTGGTGCTCCTCAGCGCTGGTGACGAGACGGAGCTGAAGAATCGGGTGTCGGAGATCGTCAGCGCGATCGAGCACGGAGAGAGCCTGGCGCGCATCGCCTTCGAAGCGGCACAGCAATTCGATGCCGTGCAGCCGGCGCGCGCGGGCCTGGTCGCCGCCGACACCACAGCCCTCGGGACGGTCGCCACCAAGCTGGCCGAAGCGCTGGCCGCCGGTACGGCCTCGACGCTGAAGCACCCCGATATCGCGGTGGGTCTGGGACCGGTGCGCGACGGGAAGACCGCGTTCCTGTTCCCCGGCCAGGGCAGTCAGTACGTCGGGATGGGCGCCGACCTGGCGCTCGACTTCCCCGAGGCGCTCGCCGTGTGGGACAGCCTGGACGGTGATCTCGCTGATCTGCCCGGGGTGGTGTTCCCGGAACCGGCTTTCGACAGCGCCACCGCGGACGCGCAACGGGCCGCGCTGACCGCGATGGACAATGCGCAACCTGCCATCGCGGCCACCAGCCTGGCCCAGCTCGCGTTGTTGCGCACACTCGGCGTCACCGCCGACGCCGCGGCCGGACACAGCTTCGGTGAGGTGGCGGCGCTGGCCGCGGCCGGGATCATCCCCACCGAGCGGCTCGTCGAAACCGCTCGCACGCGTGGAGTTCTGATGGCGCAGGCGGGTGCGGGCAAGGACGGTGCGATGCTGGCCGTCGTCGCCGGCGTCGATGACGTGCGGGCCCTGCTGGCATCCGATCCGCAGGCCGCCGGATCACTGGTGATCGCCAACGACAACGCGCCACAGCAGGTCGTGCTGGCCGGCCTCTCGTCGGACATCGCGTGGGCGGAGGCCGCGGCCAAGGCCGCCGGCTGGTCCTCCCGCCGGCTACCCGTGGCGTCGGCCTTCCACTCGCCGGTGGTGGCCGAGAGTTCCGGCCCGCTGGCGGAATATCTCAACACCCTCGAACTCGGCGTGCCCGCATTCCCGGTCTACGCCAATGCGACCGCCGCACCCTACGGCGAGCAGGTGGTCGACCAGCTCGCCCAGCAGGTGCGCCAGCCGGTCAGGTTCCGCGAGATGATCGAGGCGATGGCCCGCGACGGCGTCACCCGGTTCGTCGAGGTCGGCCCCGGCCGCGTGCTGACCGGCCTGGTCGGCCACATCCTCGCCGATACGCCCCACGTCGCGGTCGCCCTCGACGATGCGAAGGCCGACGGGTTGCGCGGCTGGCATCGAGGCCTTGCGGCCCTGGCCGCCGATGGGGTGGCGCTCGATCTGGCGGCACTGTTCGCGCCGTACGACGAACCGGCCAAGCACGTGGCCGTGCCCGCACACGCGGTTCTGGTCGGCGGAGCGAATCTCGGAAAACCCTATCCGCCGGCCGACGGGAAGAAGTCGATCACGCCCAAGCGGATTCGCGCGAATGCTCCGAGCGCACCGCCCCCCGCCCCCCAACCGGCTGTAGAAGGACCACGGATGACCCAGGCAGTTCAGCGGATGGAACCACCGGCACCGGCTCCTTCGCGGGCTCCGGCGCCGGTCAGCGAGGTCCAGGTGCCGGCACCCGCCGCGGCGGCGCCGCTGTCGACCGATGCCTGGAGCGTCATCGACCGCATCCAGCGCGAGACCGCCGAACAACACCAGCACTATCTCGAGGTGATGACCCAGAGCCATCAGGCCTTCCTCGACGTGTCGGCCAAGATGATGGCCGAGATCGTCGCCGACGGCGCTCCCGCGCCGCAGCCGCAGAGACTGGCGTTGAAGGAGGTGGTGCCGCCGCCGAGCGCAGTACCGGATCTGGTCAACGGTGCCAACGGTGCCGAACCGACGCCCGCCCCGGTGATCGTCCCCGCGTCGCCGGTCGACCGACCTGTATCCCACGGTGCCGCACCGATGATGCCCGACAGTGCGGTGTCGGTGCCGGTTGCGGTGTCGGAGCCGGCGGGGTCGTTGCCGACGGGTGCGGTGGTGTTGGGGATCGTGTCGGAGAAGACGGGTTATCCGGTCGACATGTTGTCTCTGGAGATGGAGATGGAGGCCGAGCTGGGGATCGATTCGATCAAGCAGGTCGAGATCTTGGCGGCGTTGCAGGCGAAGTATCCGGGGGCGCCGGATATTCCGGCGTCGGAGTTGGCGGGGTTGCGCACGCTGCAGGATGTGGTGGACACCGTCGGTGGGTTCGCGTCCTCGGGTGGTGTGGCGCAGCCGGACTCGGTGCCGGCGTCGGTGTCGGAGCCGGCGTCGGTGTCGGAGCCGGCGGGGTCGTTGCCGACGGGTGCGGTGGTGTTGGGGATCGTGTCGGAGAAGACGGGTTATCCGGTCGACATGTTGTCTCTGGAGATGGAGATGGAGGCCGAGCTGGGGATCGATTCGATCAAGCAGGTCGAGATCTTGGCGGCGTTGCAGGCGAAGTATCCGGGGGCGCCGGATATTCCGGCGTCGGAGTTGGCGGGGTTGCGCACGCTGCAGGATGTGGTGGACACCGTCGGTGGGTTCGCGTCCTCGGGTGGTGTGGCGCAGCCGGACTCGGTGCCGGCGTCGGTGTCGGAGCCGGCGGGGTCGTTGCCGACGGGTGCGGTGGTGTTGGGGATCGTGTCGGAGAAGACGGGTTATCCGGTCGACATGTTGTCTCTGGAGATGGAGATGGAGGCCGAGCTGGGGATCGATTCGATCAAGCAGGTCGAGATCTTGGCGGCGTTGCAGGCGAAGTATCCGGGGGCGCCGGATATTCCGGCGTCGGAGTTGGCGGGGTTGCGCACGCTACAGGACGTGGTCGACGCGGTCGGCGGATTCTCCTCCCGCGTCGATGCGGACCAGCCGCTGCTCGACGAGGACGACCCCGCCCCGTCGGGTCCGCCGTCCGGCGGCCTCACGTGCACCGAGGCCCGGCTGGAACCGGTGCCGCCGAGTGGTTTCGCGATGGCCGGTCTGCGCGACGGGGAGGTCTTCATCACGCGGGAGGATCCCGAGTTCGCCGCTGCCCTCGAAGACACCCTGACCAGTCACGGCGTCAAGGCCAAGGCCGTCGATGAGCTACCCGAGCGGGCGAGTGCCGTCATCTCGCTGGCCGCGCTGGCCGAAGCTCACTCGCCCCAGGATTGCGTCGATATGCACGTGCGCGCCTTCCATGCGGCCCGCAGCGTGGCGCGCAGCGATTCGGAGACCAAGCTGTTCGTCACCGTCCAGTCGACCGGCGCGTCGTTCGGCGGTGGACAGGCCCCCACCGGCGTGGCGAGCCTGGTGAAGACCGCCGGATGGGAGTGGCCCTATGCCTCCGTCCGGGCCATCGACCTGGAGCATCTCGACGCCGAACGCTTGGTGGCCGAACTGCTCGACGGCGGGACCGGCATGGAGGTCGCACTGCGAGCCGACGGGACGCGGTTGGTCACCGTCGACGGCATCGAATCGGCTGTCGGCGAAGGGGAGACCATCGCGGTGGCGCAGGGCGGCGTGGTCGTCGTGACCGGCGGTGCACGCGGCGTGACGGCCGCCTCGGCGCTGGCCCTGGCCGAACGCCACGGGCTGAGCCTGGCGCTGCTCGGCCGGACCCCGTTGCGGGACGCGTCGGCGGGGGAGCCGACCGGCACCACCATCACCGAGATCGCCACCGCTCTGGCGTCGTCCGCCCGCGCCCGCGGCGAACAGTTGAGCCTCGTCCAGGCCCGCGCGCAGGCCGAGAACCTGTTGGCCGAACGAGAGGTGCGCGCCACCCTGGCGAGCGCCGAACGCCAGGGCACGCCGGCGCGCTATTTCTCGGCCGGAATCACCGACCCCACCGCCCTTACGACGGCTCTCGACGAGGTCCGGCAGAGCCTCGGGCCGATCGTCGGCGTCGTCCACGGCGCCGGTGTGCTCGCCGACAAGCGTCTGGAAGATCTCGACGACGATGCCTTCGTCAAGGTGTTCACGACGAAACTGGTGGGCGCGGAAGCGCTTCTGCAGGCGACCGCCGAAGACGGGTTGAGATTCATCTCGCTGTTCTCCTCGATCGCGGCACGCGCGGGCAACCCGGGCCAATCCGCGTACGCGGCCGCCAACGCCGCGCTCGAGTCGATCGCGGCGCGTGAGGCCGCACGCCGCGGCGACGGGTGTGTCGTGCGCGCATTCGGCTGGGGCCCATGGGACGGTGGCATGGTCGACGCCACTCTGAAGAGCCGATTCCTCGAGGCCGGGGTGGGAGTCATCCCGATCGACGAGGGTGCCCGCTTCTTCGCCGAACACGCCCTGCGCCGTTCCCCGGCCACCGCGGTGGTGGTCGCGGCGCCGGCCGAACCGCGGTTGCGCGCGGCGCATCTGGAATGGGACGTGTCGACCGAGAAGCTGCCGGTACTCGAGGACCATCAGGTCCGCGGCCGGGTGGTGCTGCCGGTGGTGATCGTCCTGGACGCCATGCTCCGGGCGGCCGGCGGGCTGATCGCCGACGGAGACGTCGTCGTCCGCGACTTCCAGGTGCTGTCCGGGGTGACGTTCGCATCGTGCGAACAGCAGGACCTCACCCTCGATGTCGAGCCGACCGGCTCCGATTACACGGTGACCGTTCACGATTGCGAGGGACGGGCGCGCTACCGGGCGGTCATCGAGCGCGAGCCCGCAACCTCGGCCGGCGTCCCGGTTCCCGCCGTCGCCGGATCGACATGGCCGATGAGCGTCGAGGACGCCTATACCGGACCCCTGTTCCACGGTCCGCGATTCGCCGTCATCGACACGCTGGACGCATTCGGGACCCATGGCGGCTCGGCGACCCTCAAGCGCCTCGGCGATGTCGACTGGCCGCGCGGCGGCTGGGCGATCGACCCCGCGACGATCGACGGTGGCCTGCAGCTGGGGATCCTGTGGGCGAGTGCGCATGAGCGCCCGCTGGTCCTTCCGGTGCGCATCGGCCGTGCCGTCCTGCACCGATCTCTCGACGACGCGGGCGCGGTGCAGTGCCGGTTGGCGGCGCACCCGATCAACGACAAGCGGGTCGACTTCGACATCGTGTTCGAGACGTCGGGCGGCACCCCGGTCGCGACGTTGGAGAATGTCGAGTTCTATCTCGCGGGCTCCGGTTCGTGAGCGAATTCGACCCCATCGCGATCGTCGGCCGCAGTTGTCTACTGCCCGGTGCCCGCACGCCGGAGGCGCTGTTCGACGCGACGCTGGCCGGTCGCTGCCTCATCACGCCCACCCCGGCCGATCATTGGCGCGGCATCGATCCCGCGACGTTGCTGGCCAGTGCTGCGGCCGGGCTGAGGGTGTCGTCGGCGACGGGCGGCTATCTGGACACCGCCGGCGACCCGCCGCAGATCGCCTCCCGGATCCGCGATCTCGACCGGCTGGACCCACTGGTGTCCTGGCTGGCCCGATGTGTCGAGCAGGCGCTGGGCCATACGCCGGCCGCGCCCCGGACGGGTCTGATCGTGGGCAACCTGTCCTATCCCAGCACGATGAACACCGCGTTCGTGGAGAACGTCTGGCTGGGTGGCGGCGGGCGGGAGGTGGATCCGCGCAACCGATTCTCGTCCGGTCTGCCGGTGCATCTGATCGCCGAGGCGATGGCCATGACCGGGCCTGCGTTCGCCCTCGACGCGGCCTGTGCGTCGTCGCTCTATGCCATCAAACTGGCCTGCGACGCCTTGCACGACGGCACCGCCGACGTGATGCTCGCCGGCGGGGTCAACGGCGCCGACGACCTGTTCCTGCACCTGGGGTTCACGGCGTTGCAGGCACTGAGCGCCTCGGGGCGCTCCCGCCCATTCCACGCCGAGGCCGACGGTCTGGTGCCGTCGGCGGGTGCCGCGCTGGTCGCCCTGAAGCGGCTCGAGGACGCCGAACGGTCCGGTGATCACATCTTCGGGGTGATCACCGGCGTCGGTCTGTCCAACGACGGCCGGCAGAGCGGCTTCCTGGCGCCCGCGGTGGACGGTCAGACCCGCGCGATGACGGCGGCACTGGAACAGGCGGGCGTTTCTCCCGCCGACGTCGACTACCTGGACTGTCACGCCACCGGAACCCCGCTCGGTGACGCGACGGAGCTGCAGAGCATCGCCGCCGCCTACGGCGATGTCGCGCTGCGGTTGGGGGCGCTCAAAGGCAATCTGGGACACACCATCACCGTGTCCGGGGCCGCGAGCCTGGTGAACGTGCTGTCCGCCATGGCGGCGTCGGTGATCCCGCCTGCCCGATGCGACAAGCCGACAGATCGCCTGCGCGACACCCCGTACACCCTGGCAACCGCGCCGACACCCTGGGAGGGTGCCATCAGGCGCGCCGCGGTGAGCAACTTCGGATTCGGTGGCAACAACGCCCATCTGATCGTCCAGAACTACACCGGGCCGATGCGGCGGCCCGCGCGACGGACCGCTCCGACCGACGACATCGTGATCTGCGGAATGGGTGTGGTGACCGGCGACGCCCGTGACGCGACGGCGTTCCGGCGGCGCGCGCTCGGACCCGCGGAGGAACCGAGACCCCTGGAGACGGTCGAACTCGAACTGGCCGGACTCGGCTTCCCGCCCAAAGAGCTGCAAGCCAGCCTGTCGCAGCAGACGGCGATGCTCGCGGCCGCCGGACAGGCGCTCGAACACGTGGCGACCGATCCGGCGCGCACCGGGGTGGTCGTCGGCATGGGCTGCGATGCCACCGTCGCACGGCAGCGGTTGCGGGTGCGCAACATCGCCGAGCACGCCTGGCTGGAAGCCAACCGGGAGTCCGCACCACAGCTGACCGCCGACGGTGTGGTCGGCACCATGCCCAACATCCCGGCCAACCGGATCCACGCGCAACGCGACTTCCTCGGTTTCGGCTTCACCGTCTCCAGCGAGGAACTCTCCGGCATCGACGCGCTTCGGATCGGTGCTCGAGCGCTTCGGCACCGAGAACTCGACGCGGTGATCGCCGGAGCCGTCGACATGTGCTGCGAACCCGCCCACCGCCGCGCGGCCGACGCGCTCAGCCCGGACGCGAGCGAAGCGCACGGTGATGCTGCGGTGGCGTTCGTCCTCAAGCGGCGAGCGGACGCCGAGGCCGCGGGTGACGACATCATCGCGGTGGTCGACGTCGACGGTGTGCGGCCTTCGGCGGGTGAGCCCGAACCGAATGTCGCCGCCGCGCGGTTCGGCCGCACCCATGCCGCCGGTGCCGCCGTCGAGATCGCCGCGCGCGCAGCGGCGGTGGGTTCACGGGTGCGGGTGGACCGCAGTGGTGCGCAACCCGCACCGGGGGGTTCGGCCTCGACCGTGCAGATGCAGTCGATCGGAGGGCGTACCGACGCCATCGCGCTATCGGCGAGCCACGCGGCGCCCGTGCCGCTGTCCGTGGGCGTCGTACCCGACACCCACCGCTACGCCGGCGCCGACCGGGAAGACCTGCTGAGTCGGATGCGGCGCGGTGAACCCGGTGGTGCGGGTTCTGTCCGGTGCGCTCTGGTGGCCGACAACGCCACCACCCTCGACGGACTCCGCCGCGCCGCCATCGAGAGGCTCGAACACGGTGCGGCACCGGTCCTTCCCGGCGTCGCGTTCGCGGACGCCCCCACCGTCGGTGAGCTCGCCTTCGCGTTCACCGGCGCCGCGGCCGCGTACCCGGGTGCCGGCCGCGAACTGCTGCTCGCCTGGCCGGAACTCGGTGACGCGCTGGCCGAGAGATTCTCCGGTGTCGGCGCATTGGCGCGTGCGCTGTACGGGGCCGGCATCTCCACGCTGGACCCGCGCACCCAACTCACCGGATGCGCGTTGGTCTGCCAGGCGCAGGCGGAGTTCTCCCGCTCGGTCCTGGGTCTGCATCCCACCGCGGCGATCGGGTTGTCGTCGGGTGAGACGAATTCGCTGTTGGCGTTCGGGATCTGGCAGGACCTCGAACCGATGCTCGACGAGATCGAGGCGTCGGGGATGTACGGCGACGAATTGACCGGCGCCTGCCGGGTGGCGGCGGCGGACTGGGGTCTCGGGCACCAACCCGCGCCCTGGGAGTGCTGGCGCATCACCGCGCCGAGAGCAGCGGTCGAGCGGGCACTCGAGGGCGAACCCCGCGCCTACATGACCATCGTCCAAGCCCCCGACGACTGCGTGATCGGCGGCGACCCCGCCGCCTGCCGACGGGTGATCGACGCGATCGACGGTGCGCGGGCGATGCCGCTGGGCCTCGACATGGTCATCCACTGCGAGGCGATGGCGCCGTTCGCCGAGACCTGGCGCCGGATCCACACCCGCATCACACATCCCGCTCCGGACGTTCGCTTCTACACCAACGCCGTCAACGGTGCGTACATCCCGACCCGCGAGGCCGCGGCCGAGGCGATCACCCGGCAGGCTCTGGAGCCCATCGACTTCCCCGCCACCGTGCTGCAGGCGTGGGAGGACGGTGTCCGGATCTTCGTCGAGCACGGCCCTCGGGCCATCCTCACCGGCGCCATCCCCAAGATCCTCGGCGATCGCCCCCACGTGGCGGTGGCGCTGGACCCGCAGGAGCGGCGTGGCCTACGCGCGCTCGCCGAGACGGTCTCGAAGTTGTGGGTCCACTCGGTGCCGGTGCGAATCGACGATTTCGACGCGCGGTTGCAGCAGCTTCGGCAGGCATCGATGTCCCCGCTGCGGGGCGCCACCCGCACGTTGAGTTTCGCCGCGCACTGGCCGGATATCACCCAGCCGTCGCCGGACCCGCAGTCGGATCGCGAGAGGACCCCCGAAGTGGACCCTGCACAGCTGCAGCCCATGCCGCCGGCGCCGGCAGGCATCGAGCCGCTGGTGTTCGCCGATGTGCCCGTCGCCCAGCCTCATCCGGTGACCGTCATCGAGCCGACGGTGGCTGCGGTGAGCAGCCGGGCCACCGCGGCGCTCAATCTCGTCGCGTCGGTGAGCCAGGCGCATACGGCGTTCGTCGAGCGGCAGGCGCAGGCGCACGCGGCGTTCCTGGCCGCGCGGGGTGCGGCCGTGGCGCTGACCACCGGCCGGGGTGCCGCGCCGGTGGCGCCGCCGCCGATCCCACGTCCGCCGGCGCCACCGCAGGCCGTCCGACCGCCGGTCGCCCAGCCACCGGCGCCCGCACCGACGGCACCGCCGACACCGGAGCCGCAGCCGGTGACGCCGCCGCCCCCGGTCGGTGCCGAGCCGCTCTGGACCAGGGCGCAGCTGGAGGTCCTCGCCGGCGGCAACATCTCCGAGGTGCTCGGACCGCTGTTCGCCGAGCTGGACCGATACGACCGTCTGGTGCGGATGCCCGAGCCGCCGCTGCTGCTGGCCGACCGCGTGATGAGCATCGACGGCGAACCCGCGACGATGGGGACGGGCCGCATCGTCACCGAGACCGACGTCGATCCGGCGGCCTGGTACCTGCACAACGGACGGATGTCACCGGGCGTGGTGATCGAATCCGGCCAGGCTGATCTGCTGCTGGCGTCCTGGCTGGGCGCGGATTTCAGCAATCGCGGTGAACGCGTGTACCGCCTGCTCGGGTGCGATCTCACCTTCATGGGCGGCCTGCCGCGCGGTGGGGAGACGTTGCGTTACGACATCCACATCGACGGTCACGCCAAGACCGGGGACACCCGCCTGTTCTTCTTCCATTACGACTGCTACATCGGTGAGCGGCTGGCGATCTCGGTGCGCAACGGGCAGGCCGGTTTCTTCTCCGACGCGGAACTGGCCAATTCCGACGGGGTGCTGTGGGATGCGGCCGACGACGTGCCGCGCGAGGGTGCCCGCCGCGACGAACCACCGCGAGTGACGAAGAAGCGTTCCTTCTCCCGGGCGGATCTCGACGCCTACACCGGGGGCGACGCGTATGCGTGCTTCGGCGACGGATTCGAGATGGCGGCGGCGCACTCACGCACCCCGTCACTGCCCACCGGACGGCTGCGACTGTTCGACGAGGTCGCCGAGTTCGACCCGACCGGCGGACCGTGGGGCAGAGGGTATCTGCGGGCCACGGCGGCGGTGCCGAAAGACGCTTGGTTCTACGACGGGCACTTCAAGAACGACCCGTGCATGCCCGGAACGTTGATGGCCGACGCGGCCACCCAGGCGCTGTCCTTCGCGATGGCCGCCTACGGGTTCACGATCGAGCGCGACGGCTGGCGGTTCGAGCCGGTGCCCGACGAGACCGCACGCTTCGTCTGCCGGGGACAGGTGATCCCCGACGGCGACCACAGCCTCGACTACGAGGTGTTCATCGAGGAGATCATCGACGGACCCACCCCCACGGTGTTCGCGGCGCTGCTGTGCAGCAGTGACGGATTCAAGGTGTTCCACTGCCGCCGGTTCGGGATGCGCCTGGTCCCGGACTGGCCGATGCCGCCCGGCGCGCCGGGGCCGGTGCGGATCCTGGCGGGCACCAGCGATGTCCGAGGTGATCAGGGCGCCCTGCTGGCGTGTGGGCGGGGTATGCCGTCGGATGCGTTCGGCGCGCTGTACGCGCCGTTCGACGGCACCCGCCGGGCGCCGCGGCTGCCCGACGAGCCCTACCACTTCATGTCGCGGATCATCAGCGTCAGCAGCCCGCCGGGGGTGCCGACCAAGGACGGTGTCGTCGTCGCGGAGTACGACGTACCCGCCGACGCCTGGTATTTCGACGATGCCCACTCCGACGCGGTGCCGATGTCGGTGCTCATCGAGATCCTGCTGCAGCCGTGCGGCTGGCTGTCGTCCTACAACGGGTTCGCGGCCAACCGCCCCGACGACGTGGTGTTCCGCAATCTCGACGGCGGTGAGGTGATCCTGCACAAGCCGGCGGGGGTGGGCACGCTGCGGGTGACCTCGAGGCTGGAGCGATTCGCCGACGGCGGCGGATCGACCATCGTCTTCTTCGATGTCGTCTGCACCCAGGGTGACGACACCGTCATGACGATGAAGACGGCGTTCGGCTTCTTCAGCCCCGAAGCACTCAAGAACCAGGTGGGTCTGCGGGTGGAATCCGGAGCGCTCGAGGCGCTGTCAGCGCCGGCGCCGGTGTCGCTGGCCTACCGCGACGAGCAGCTCGACGGCGCACCGTGGCTCACGCAGGGCCGGCTGCAGGTCATCGACCGGGTGAAGTTCTGGCCCGGCGGGGGAGCGGCGGGGTTGGGACGGCTGGTCGCCGAGTACGACGTCCGTCCGGAAGCGTGGTTCTTCAAAGCGCACTTCTTCCAGGACCCGGTGCAGCCCGGGTCACTGGGGTTGGAGGCCATGCAGGAGGCGGCCCGCGCGGCGGTGCGGCTCTCGGGGCTGGCCGGTGGCAGGTCGGGGTTCGAACCCGTGGCGGTGGGTCAGTCGTTCAGCTGGAAGTTCCGCGGTCAGGTGATACCGACCAACCGGCGGACCCGCTCGGAGATCGAGATCACCTCGGTGACAACCGATGACGGCGGGGTGCTGGTCGTGTTCGACGGCGCGTTCTGGGTCGACGACCTGTGCATCTATTCCACGACCCAGATGGGTGTGCGCGTCCGCTGACCCGCTGGGCCGGGTCCGGCTCGGCGGCCGTGTCAGCCCGGCGGCGTTGCGATGTCAGCCCGGCGGCGCCGGGAAGGGGTCGGTGATGGCGTCGTCGGACTGGCCTTCCTTGCGCAACAGGGTGGCCCGCACCAGCGGACGCGGTCCGATGTCGCGCAGCATGCGGCTGGCCGGACGGGGACGTACGACGAGTGGCCACCAGAACCACCGGCCGAGCAGCGCCGCGATCGACGGGGTCAGAAACGCCCGGACCACGAGCGTGTCGAACAGCAGACCGAGGCCGATGGTCGTGCCCACCTGACCGATGACCTGAAGATCGCTGAAAACCATTGCGGCCATGGTGAATGCGAACACCAGACCGGCGTTGGTGACGACCTTCCCGGTGCCGCCCATGGCGCGGATGATGCCGGTGTTGATCCCGGCGCCCAGCTCTTCCTTCATCCGCGACACCAGCAGCAGGTTGTAATCCGAACCGACGCCCAGCAACACGATGACCGCCATCGGCAGCACCATCCAGTGCAGATCGATGCCGAGGATGTACTGCCAGATCAGCACGGACAAGCCGAACGACGCGCCCAGTGACAGCGCGACCGTACCCACGATGACCAGCGAGGCGATCAGACCGCGGGTGATGAGCAGCATGATCAGGAAGATCAGGCACAGTGCGCTCACCCCGGCGATCAGCAGATCGTATCTGGACCCTTCCTGGAAATCGTCGAATGTCGATGCGCTGCCGGCCATGTAGATCTTCGCACCGCGCAGCGGTGTGGTCTTGAGGGACTCTTCCGCCGCGGCCTTGATGGCGTCGATGCGGGCGATGCCTTCGGGGGACCCCGGATCACCCCGGTGCGAGATGATGAACCGCGCGGCCTTCCCGTCGGGGGACAGGAACGAGCTCATCGCGCGCTGGAAATCCGGATTCTCGAACACCTCCGGCGGCAGATAGAACGAGTCGTCGTTGTTGGCGGCGTCGAACGCCTGTCCCATGGCCGTCGCATCGCGCGTCGAGTCGTCCATCACGGCGAAGGTCCCGGACATGGTGGCGTGCATCGTCAGCAGCATGTCCCGCATGGATTTCATGATCGCGATCATCCGCGGCATTTGCGCCAGCAGCTGCGGGAGCACCTCGACGAAACGATCGAGTTCGCCTTCGAGTTCGTGCAATTTCCCGGTGATCGCGTCGATGGTGTCGATTGAGTCGAAGAGGCTTCTCAGCGACCAGCAGATCGGGATGTTGACGCAGTGCGGTTCCCAGTAGAAGTAGTTGCGGATCGGCCGGAAGAAGTCGTCGAAGTTGGCGATCCCGTCACGGACGTCGTCCATCACGAGGTTGAGGTCGTGCATCAGCTTGACCGAGTTCATCGTCACGTCGGTGATCTGACGCTGCAGGTCGTACATCTTCTGGGCCAGCACGATCTGCCGGTCGATCATCTCGGCCTGGGCGTACATATCGGCCACCCGGCCGCGCATGTGCTCCATCATCTGCTGCTGACCCGCGGTCTGCATGCTGATCAGAAACGGTATCGAGGTCCGTTCGATCGGTGTGCCCTCCGGGCGGGTGATTCCCTGCACCCGGGACACTCCCGGGACTGCGAAGATGGCCTTTGCGATCTTGTGCAGCACGATGAAGTCGGCCGGATTGCGCATATCGCGATCGGATTCGACGACCAGGATGTCGGGCATCATGCGCGCCTGGGAGAAGTGCCGGTCGGCGGCGGCATAGCCCTGATTGGCCGGAACATCGTGCGGGATGTATCGGCGGTCGTCGTAGCTGGTGCGGTAGCCGGGCAGGGCGATCAGGCCGACGAGCGTCACGGTCAGCGTCGCGACGAAGATGGGCCCGGGCCATCGGACGATCGCGGTACCCACCCGACGCCACCGCCGGACGGCCATCTTGCGGCGCGGATCGAACAGCCCGAACCTGCTGCCGACGGTCAACACGGCCGGCACCAGGGTGAGTGCGACGCCGACCGCCACCAGCATGCCGACCGCACACGGCACACCGATCGTCTGGAAGATCGGCATCCGGGTGAAGCTCAGGCACAGGAGCGCACCGGCGATCGTCAGCCCGGAGCCCAGGACGACCGGCGCCACGCCACGAAAGGTCGTGTAGTAGGCCGATTCGACATCCTCACCGGCCTGACGCGCCTCCTGATAGCGGCCGAAGAAGAAGATCCCGTAATCGGTGCCGGCTGCCATCGCCAGGGCCACCAGCAGGTTGATGGCGAATGTCGACAGCAGGAACACGTCGTGGTGACCGAGGAAGGCCACGATGCCCCGGGCGGCGAACAACTCGATGCCCACGGTGATCAACAGCAGGACGACCGTGGCGACCGACCGATAGACGATCATCAGGACGACGAAGATGATGACCGCGCCGATCAGCGTCATCTTGAGGATGGAGCTCTCACCGCTGTGTTGCATATCGGCCAGCAGCGGAGCCGCTCCGGTGACGTAGACGGTGACGCCCGGCGGCGGCGGCGACCGGTCCACGATGTGGTGGACCGCGGCGACCGATTCGATCCCGGTGGACGATCCCTGATCGCCGACCAGATTCAGCTGGACGTACACCGCCTTGCCGTCGGGGCTCTGCGCTCCGCCGGCGGTCAGTCGATCGCCCCACAGATCCTGCACGTGCTCGATGTGCTCGGGGTCGTCACGCAGATCGCGGACCAGTCCCTCGTAATAGCTCCGGATGTCGTCGCCGAGCGGTTGTTCTCCCTCCAGCACGATCATCGCCGTACTGTCCGAATCCGACTCGCCGAAGACCTGACCCATCCGCGACATCGCCTCGACCGACGGTGCGTCCTTGGGACTCATGGGCACCGACTGCTCACGGCCCACCTGCTCGAGGGACGGCACCCCGAAGGTCACCACCAGCGTGAGCGCCGCCCAGGCGAGGATGACAAGGGGGGCCAGCAGGCGGATCGTGCGGGCCACCAGCGGCCGTCGCCTGCGGAGCTGATGTGTGCTCACCGCGCGCTCACCACCACCGCCACCACCGGGACACCGCCGTCACTACTGTTGCGGGTTCTGCAGCAGGGCCCGTACCAGTGGACGAGCTCCGGTGGGGCGCAGCAATGCGCTGGCCGGCCGCGGACGCACCTGTTGCGGCCACCAGAACCACCGGCCCAGCAGGGCGGCGATCGCGGGAGTCATGAACGCGCGCACCACCAGGGTGTCGAAGAGCAGGCCGATCGCGATGGTCGTGCCGACCTGACCGATGCTGCGCAGATCGCTGACGACCATCGAACCCATGGTGGCCGCGAAGACCAGCCCGGCCGTGGTGACCACCTTGCCGGTGCCGCCCATGGCGCGGATGATCGCCGTGTTGATCCCGCCGCCGAGTTCGTCCTTGATGCGGGCGACCAGGAGCAGGTTGTAGTCCGACCCGACAGCCAGCAGGGTGATCACCGTCATCACCAGCACCGCCCAGTGGATCTGGACGCCGAGAACGTATTGCCAGACGAAGACACTCAACCCGAACGCCGCCCCGAGCGAGATCAGCACGGTGCCCACGATGACCAATGCGGCGATCAGACTCCTGGTCATCATCAGCATCACGATGAAGATCAGACAGATGGCGGCGACGACGGCGATCATGAGGTCGAATTCGGACCCCACCACGAGGTCTTTGGTGATCGCGGCGGTCCCGGTGAGATAGACCTTGGACCCCTCCAGCGGCGTCCCTTTGAGCGCTTCATCTGCGGCGCTGGTGATTTGATCGACCCGCGAGATGCCCTCGGCCGAGGCCGGGTCCCCGTTCTGCATGATCAGCATGCGGACCGCCTTGCCGTCGGGCGACAGGAAGACGTTCATTACCCGCTTGAAGTCCTCGTTCTGGAAGACCTCCGGCGGGATGAAGAACGAGTCGTCGTTCTGAGCGGCGTCGAACGCCTTGCCCATGGCGGTGGGATTCTCACCGGTGCCGTTCATCTGGCCGAAGATGCCGTCCATGGTGCTGTGCATCGTGAGCATCATCGTGCGCATGTTCTGCATGATCGCGATCATCTCGGGGAACTGACTGACGATCTGAGGCAGCAGCGCGTCGAGCTGGTCGAGGTTGTCCACCAGGCTGTCCAGCTTCGCGCTGAGCTGATCGACGCCGTCGAGCACGTCGAAGACGCTGCGAATCGACCAGCACAGCGGGATGTTGAAGCAGTGCGGTTCCCAGTACAGATAGTTGCGGATGGGCCGCCAGAAGTCCTCGAAGTCTGCGACGTTGTCTCGCAGCTCGGTCGTGATCTCCTGCATCTCATGGGTTTTGGTGACCATGTCGTGCGTGGTGGTCACCATCTGCTGCATCAACCCGTTCATGCGTTGCATGATCGCGATCATCTCGGTCATCATGTCGGCCTGTTGCAGCAGATCGTTCATGCGCGATTTCTGGAACTGCATGAACTGCTGCTGGCCGGCCTGCTGCATGCTCAGCATGTAGGGAATCGTGGCGCGGGCGATGGGGATTCCCTCCGGGCGGGTGACCGCCTGGACGTTCGAGATGCCGGGGACGGCGAGCACCGCCTTGGCCAGCTTGTGCAGGATCAGGAAGTCGGCCGGGTTCCTCAGGTCGTGGTCGGTCTCGACCATCAACACCTCCGGCGTCATCATCGCCGAGGGTGGGAAATGCCGGGCGGCGGCCGCCAGGCCGGCGTTGGCCGGAATGTCGTCGGGCAGATACTTCTGATCGTTGAAGCTGGGTTTGAATCCCGGCAGCGCCAGCAGCCCCAACAGGGTGATGGCCAGGGTCGCCACCAGAATCGGTGCGGGCCACCGCACGATGGCGGTACCCAGCCGCCGCCACCCGCGCACCGCCAGGTTGCGTTTGGGGTCGAAGAGTCCGATACGGCTGCCCAGGGCCAGCGTGGCCGGGAACAGCGTGAGCGCCACCGCGACGGCGACCACGACCCCGATCGCGGTGGGCAGCGCCATCGCATTGAAAAGCGGCAGCCGGGTGAAGCTCAGACAGTAGAGAGCGCCGGCGATCGTCAGCCCCGACGCCAACACCACCTTGGCCACGCCGCGGTAGGTGGTGAAGTAGGCGGTCACCCGGTCCTGACCGGCCTGACGCGCCTCCTGGTACCGCCCGATGAAGAAGATCCCGTAATCGGTGCCGGCCGCAATGCACAGGGCCACCAGCAGATTCACCGCGAATGTGGTCAGCCCCAGCATGCCGTGGTGGCCCAGCAGGGCGACGACTCCGCGCGCGGCCTGCAGTTGCATGCCGACCACCAGAAGCAACAGCAGGACGGTGAACACCGATCGGTAGACCAGGAGCAGCATCACGAAGATCACGGCGATACTCACCGCGGTCACCAGGATGACGGTGCGATTGCCGCTCTGTCCGACGTCGGCGGCGATCGCCGACGGCCCGGTGACATAGGCCTTGACCCCCGGGGGTGGGGGGATCTGGTCCACGATGTGGCGGATCGCGGCCACCGATGCGTTGGCCGACGCCTGCCCCTGCTCGCCGGCCAGACTGACCTGCACATAGGCCGCTTTGCCGTCGGCGCTCTGAGCCGCGCCCTGCGTGAGCGGGTCACCCCAGAAGTCTTGGATGTACTGGACGTGCTCGGTGTCGGCGCGCAGTTCTCCGATGATGGTGTCGTAGAACTCGTGGGCGGCTGCGCCCAGGGGTTCCTGCCCCTCCAGCACGATCATCACCACACCGGCACCGTCGGGCGACCGGAAGGCCTCGCTCATCCGGTCGGCGGCTTTGAGCGACGGCGCATCGACGGGGTTGAGCGATACGGAGTGCTGCTGTTCGACCTGTTCGAGCGACGGAACGCCGACACTGAGCGCGACGATGATGGCCAGCCACGCCAGGACGATCAGCGCGGAGAATCGGTGAATCGTGCGCGCCACGAACGGACGCCGGTTCGGCAGCTGGTGATTGCTCATGCGGCCTTCAGCAGACACGACGTGAACGTGCTCACCTCATGAGTGGCGATCTTCTCCGCTTTGACGATGTCGTCCACCAGGATCCGGCATCCGATGCTCTCGCTGTCACCCTGGGCGGCAATGCTTCCCACGCCTGCGGCGCCGGTGATCGGGAAGCTCAACGACCACGGGAGCGGTACGCCGTCCAGGAATTGGGGGTCCCCGTTCTCGTTGAAGTAGCTGATCTGTGCGGTCGTCCCGGCGGGGCCGAAGACCTCGTATTTCAGGTATTTGGGATTGACTGCGGTGCTGGAGTTCCCGGCGGTGTCGCCGTACGGCAGCGAGGTGTCCGAGCCGAAGATCCCGTGCAGCCGGGACACGGTGAATCCGCCGGCGGCAATCACGACCGCGATGACGAGCGGGATCCACAGCCGTCGAAACAATGCGAACAATGCGGCACCGGGCTTGCGGCGACGGCGCGGCCGGGCGGACGTCGGTGCGGGTGTCGCGGCCGGGCGTCCGGCGTCCGGGGCGCTTGCGTCGTCGATATCGGACGGCGCTGGCTCAACGTCGGGCAAGCTGCCGTCGACCACCGGACCCACCTTCCACCTTCCCACCGGGCTTCGCGCCTGGCGCTCTGCCAGGCCGTTGACTCGCACGCCACGCTGATCCGCCGCAGGATTCTCGGTGCGGCAGGGAGGTGTCCGCCGCCGAGCACGTCAAGGGGAGTGCGCGCATTTGACGCGTAAGTCAATCACGATGGCCGTCACCGTAGCGGCATTTTTCGCAAACGCGTGCGTGTCGTCACGAGCCGGTGAGTGACGCGGCGTTGTCTGGGGTGCTGTGCGTCCACCGCTGACCTCGACGGTAGCTGGTCAGTGCCTGTGAGCTGGGCGTTTGACCATGCGGGTGCCGATCGGGCCGGACCTGCGAATTTGTCGCGGCAAAGATTTCTCGGTCGCGGGGCCGGGGTGCGGTGCACGCTGACAGCCACCCCGCGCCACACCCGGCAATCTTGCGGGCGGCGCGCCACATAATTTTCGTTAGCGTCACATTTGGACGTCGACACCGCCGCCGAGGCTGCTAGAGTCGTCCGCTACAGCGGAGGGAACACGACGCGCAGAGCGGGGCTCTATCGATGCCGGCCGAATCGACCGCGCTGCAGGCAACCGGGAAGTACGTCCCGGGTTGGCTGCGCTCTCGTCGCTTCCTGGGCCCGGTCGTGGCCATCGGTGGCATCCAGTTGATGGCGACGATGGACGGGCCGGTCGCGATCTTCGCGCTCCCGGAGATCCAGAACGATCTGGGGTTGTCCGACGCCGGGCTCACCTGGGTGGTCACGGCCTACATGCTTACCTTCGGGGGCCTGATCCTGTTGGGGGGTCGGCTCGGCGACACATTCGGCAGGAAGCGCACGTTCATCGGCGGGGTCACGCTGTTCACCATCGCCTCGGTGCTGTGCGGTGTCGCCTGGGACGGCGGTTCGCTGGTGGTCGCCCGATTGCTGCACGGCGTGGCCGCCGCAGTCGTCACCCCGACCTGTATGGCACTGGTGGCCACCACCTTTCCGAAAGGCCCCACCCGCAATGCGGCGACCGCGGCCTTCGGCGCGATGGCCAGTATCGGTGTGGTGCTGGGGCTGGTGGTCGGGGGGACGCTCACCGGGGTCTCGTGGCGATTGGCCTTCCTGGTCAACGTGCCGATCGGATTGCTGGTGATCCATCTGGCCCGCACCATGCTCGAGGAGACCCAGAAAGACCGGGTGAAGCTGGACGTCGGCGGTGCAGTGTTGGCCACCCTGGTCTGCGGAGCAACGGTTTTCGGTCTCTCGATGGGTCCCGAGCGGGGCTGGACGTCGGCGGCCACGGTGGGTTCCGGTGTGGTTGCGGTCGCGGCGTTCGCCGCCTTCGTCGCGGTGGAACGGTCGGCGCACAATGCGATCGTTCCGTTCAGCCTGTTCACCGAACGCAGCCGACTGGCCACCTTCGCGGGAATGTTCCTCGTCCGGGGTGTGGGTTTCACCATGACCGTGCTCATCGCGGTCTACGTGCAGAACGTCATGGGCTATTCCGCGTTGCGAGCCGGTATCGCCTTCATCCCGTTCACCATCGCCATCGCCCTGGGTGTGGTGGCGGCGTCGCGGTTGGTGACGTGGTTCTCCCCGCGCGCGGTGGTGCTCACCGGGGCCGTCCTGATGGCGGGCGCCATCGGCTACGGCGCCGCGACGCTCGGACCGGGAGTGTCTTACTTCCCCTATCTGGTCGTGCCCATCGCCGTCGGCGCCGTCGGTGTCGGCATGGTGGGCGTGCCGCTGGGCCTGGCACTGATCGCGAGTGTCGACGTGGATCGGATCGGACCCGCATCGGCCATCGCGGTGATGCTCCAGACTCTCGCCGGGCCGTTGGTCCTGGTGGTGATCCAGGTGGTGATCACCTCGCGGACACTGCAATTGGGCGGCACCACCGGACCCGTGGCCGCGATGAACCAGAGCCAACTGCACGCCCTCGAACAGGGCTACACGGACGGTCTCATGTGGCTCACCGCGGTAGTGGCGCTGTTGGGTGTCTCGGCGCTGTTCATCGGATACACCGCCAAGCAGGTTGCGCACGCGCAGCAGGTCAGCGACGCCGCGGAGCGGCCCGCGGGGCCGTTCGGCTGATCAGAGGGTCACTCGATGTCGCCGGACAGGTTGAATTCGTCGAGCACCTGTGCCGTCAGCCCACGCAGATCCGCCTTGGTGGACACCGTGGCGGGTTGGAATCCGCACAGGTAGATGGTGACCAGATTGATCTCCATCGCCGTTCCGTAATAGACATGCAGCTGACTGCCGATGCGCTCGAGCCGGCGCCCGGTGAGGTGCTGGCTCGCGCCGCGGGCGAAGGCGACGTCGCACAGCGTGCCGTCGGGCCGGATGGCGGCCGGTCCGGTGTCGCCGAGGTTGGAGCAGACCGCGGGCTGCTCCGGATCGTTGAGTGCGTACTCGGCCAGCTGCCGCCAGCCGCGCGCCGGGGTGAACGGGGTCAGCGCAACGAGATCGGCCGCCTCGTCCGGTGTCTCCTGTGCCGCCTTGAGCGCCTGTTTGACGGCGGCACGGGCGCTGCGGAGATCGCCGGTGACCGTCGTCGGGTCGATACCGACCCGGATGAACTTGACGGCGATCGCCCGCGCATCGTCGGCCGTGGTCCGGTCGTTGACGGTGAGCAACATGCTGACACCGTCCGCGGTTCCGTGAGTGCGACCCATCCGCTCGTCGAGCTTCGCGGTGAACGCCGCGGCCAAGGTGCCGGCCGTACCGCCGAGCCGTTCGGCACACGCCGACCACTCGTCCAACGGGATCCGCACCCAGGCGCTGGGGGCGATGACCGGGTCGTCGGAACCGGCGGTGGGCATGGCGACGGTCGGGGCCGGATGCGACCGCTCGGCGTCGCGCGCACGACGGCGGGCTTCCCGGGCCGCTGCCGAGAGCGCCCGTCCGACGCTCGGAGCGTCCCGTAACGTTTCGCCGAGATCCTGCGCCAGAGCCGGCAGAACGGCGCGGGACCGGGGCGGCGGATAGTCCAGCGGGCGCGGCAAGTTCATCAGGGCCTCGGTGACCGCGATCGCGGCGCCGATCCCGTCGATGACGTAGTGGGACAGCACCAGGCTGACCGCCGTGGCGCCGTCGGCCAGGGGCGTGACGCTGATCCGCCAGCCCGGTCCCGACTCCGGATCGATGGGGAGCTGGGTGCATTCGTCGAACCAGTCGGTGAGTGCGGAGCGGGGGCGGACACCCAGGGAGATGTCGAGGCCGGGGGGGTGCGGGTCTCGCACCCAGCGGTGCCGGCCGAACGGCAGCGGCGAGCGCTCGATGAGCCGCCCCAGTAAGCCCTGCGCCAGCCTGGTCCGGAAGAGCTCCAGATGATCGAGGTCCACGGCCCGTTCGTACACCCAGCCGACCTGCATCACCTCACGCTGCCCGGCGGCCCGATGTCCTTCGTAGAAAGCCTGGTCCAACAGTGCCAGGCGATGATCGGCGCGGGCCGCGCCGGTGACCGGGCTGCGATCCGAAGGTGTTCGGCCCGAACGTATCTGCACTGCCACGACTGCGCCTCCATGACCATGGGATCCATCCGCGGCGCTCGGCGAAGCCGCCGTTTGGCCATTGGTGAGCGCCGCCGCGCGTCCAGTCGCGGCGGGTACGGATCGTTGTCCTCGGCATCGAGGGTAGCCGAGTCGGGCGGACCGTACCGGCAAAATTTGCCATGACGTCAATCGATACCGGCACTTGGGAGTTCGAGGACGTGGCCGGTGTGCTCGTTTCCTTGCAGAAGGAACCGCGGTATCCCTATCCTGTCGCCGTGCACAGCTGCCACCGCGATGCCGCGGAGCGTCCGACCGCCAGTGGCGGAGACTCGACGTCCCGGTCGGGTGTCCATCCCGACCGTCGCGACCCGCGTCGCTGACGGATGTTCCCCGAGCGCCAGGACGCGCACACCCCGACCGGCACCCGCCCCGTGGCCCTGTTCGTGTTGGGTTTCGGCCGGTCGGGGACCTCGGCGTTGGCACGGGTGCTCGCGCTGTGCGGTGCGGCGCTGCCGCGGCGACTGCTGGGCGCCACCAGGGACAATCCGCGCGGATTCTGGGAACCGCGGGCCGCGATCCACCTCAACGAGGAGATCCTGCGCAGCCGGGGCAGCTCCGCTTACGACCTCGCGTTGGGCGCCGCGGACCGGACAGGCGCCGGAAGCGATCAGGTCTGGGTGCGCAAGATCGCGTCGTTCTTCGCCGCTCTGCCGCCGGAGCCGCTGGTGGTGATCAAGGAACCGAAGATCACGGCGCTGATCGACCTGTGGTTCGAAGGGGCGCGCTCGGCCGGCTTCGATGTCGCGGCGGTGGTCGCACTGCGACACCCCGCCGAGGCGTCGGCCTCGATCGAGGAACGTGCGCGACGGCAGATCTACGTGCGGTCGTCGCCCGAGCTGGCAAGCGCCTGGTGGCTCAAGTACACCCTGCTGGGCGAGCGGGACACCCGCGGTGTGCCGCGGGTGATCGTGGAATACGCCAATCTGCTCGAGGACTGGCGCCGGGAGGTCAAGCGCATCGGCACCGCCGTGGGCGTCGATCTCGGTACCGCCGACGAGAAGGCGGTCGACGAGTTCCTGAACCCAGGCCTTCGGCACCATCGGCACAGCGGCCCGGTGCCCGAACCGTTCGGCACGGACTGGGTGTCCTCGGTCTACGAGGCGCTCGGCGCCGCCGCTCGCGACGAACCGTGGGATGAGTCCGTCCTGGACCGGGTCTACGACGCATACCTGGCCGGCGAGCGCGGTTTCCGCATCGCCACCGAGGATTCGCAGCGCTATCGCCGCCTGAACCGGCTGATGCTGCCGTCGCTGGTCAAAGTCGGACTCGAGGTTCTCGCGCTGGCCCATCGGCGCAGCGGGACCTGGTCCTGACCCGGCGCGCGGAGGTCGCGGTGCGCATCGTTCTTGCTTTCTACGGCACTCGGGGCGACGTCGAGCCCGGCATCGCGCTCGGCCGCGAGTTGATGCGTCGCGGCCACGATGTGTGCATGGCCGTCCCGCCCGATCTGCTCGGCTTCGCCGAAGCCGCCGGCCTCACGGCGGTCGAGTACGGGCCCGACAATCAAGCGTGGCTGGAATCGACGCGCGACCTCTGGTCGCGCGTTTTCCGGAACTTCTGGAGGGTCGACGAGGTCAAGCGGTTACTGCGGGAGTCGCGCGAGCCCGGCACCCGCGCATGGGCGCAGATGAGCACCGTGATGGCGAGTCTGGCCGAGGGTGCCGACGTGCTCGTGACCGGGATGAGCTATCAGGAACTGGTGCTCAACGTCGCTGAGTGTCAACGGCTTCCGTTGGCGACGGTGCTGTGGTTCCCGGTCCGGGTCAACGGGCACCTGCTGCCGCATCTGCCGCCGCGGGTGCTCCGGGCGGCGATGCGGACCTACGACTGGCTGGTGTGGCGCGGTGTCAAGAAGGTGGAGGAGCGCCAACGGCGGGAACTCGGCCTCCCCGCCGCGGCGGGTCCGGCGCCGGCGCGACTCGTGGCCCGCGGGGCGCTCGAGATCCAGGCCTATGACGACGTGTGCTTCCCGGGCCTCGCGGCGGAATGGGCCCCCCTGCGAGCGCAGCGGCCGTTCGTCGGCACACTGACCCTGGAGGCGCCCACCGAGGCCGACGCCGACGTCGTCTCGTGGATCGCGGCGGGTACCGCTCCGATCTTCTTCGGCTTCGGCAGCATCCCGGTCGAATCCCCGGCCGACACCCTCGCCATGATCGGTGCGGCCTGCGCCCGGCTGGGCGAGCGAGCTCTGGTCGGCGCCGGATGGAGCGACTTCGGCGACGTGCCGCTGCCCGGGCACGTGAAAGTCGTCGGCGCGGTCAATTACGCGACGATCTTTCCGTTGTGCCGTGCGGTCGTCCACCACGGCGGCGCCGGTACCACCGCCGCCGGTCTGCGCGCCGGGGTGCCCGCGCTCATCCTGTGGATGGCCGACGTCCAAGTGATGTGGGGCGCGGCGATCAAACGACTCGGAGTGGGTGCCGCGCGGCGGTTCTCGTTCACCACCGAGAAGAGCCTGGTGGCCGATCTGCGGACCATCCTGGCCCCGGAGTGCGGGGCGCGCGCCCGGGCGGTCGCGGCCCGGATGAACTCGCCGGCCGACAGCGTCGCGGCGGCAGCCGACCGGCTGGAGGAGTTCGCCGCGCAGTGAGAAGTGTCGCTTACGTCAATTCACGGTCGGCCGGCCCTCGACCCGCCTACGATCGGCACTCGTGATCGAGGTGGACCGCGTCGCCAAGACGTTCGGCGGGAACGTCCGCGCGCTGCACGACGTCAGTTTCTCGGTCCCGACCGCAACGGTATGCGCGGTGCTGGGACACAACGGCGCTGGCAAGACGACGACGATCAAGATCCTGTCCACCCTGCTCCGACCCACCTCGGGGCGCGTCCGGGTGGCGGGGTACGACGTCGTCGCCGAACCAGCCAAGGTGCGGGCCAGCATCGGCGCCACCGGGCAACTCGCGGCACTGGACTGGCAGCTGACGGGGCGGGAGAACCTCGTGTTGTTCGGCCGGCTGCGCGGGCTGCGGCGCAAACGCGCGCAGGAGCGGGCCGACGTGCTGATCGAGCAGTTCGACATGGCCCACGCGGCCGACCGGCGGGTCATCACCTACTCCGTCGGTATGCAGCGGCGCATCGACATCGCCGCAGCCCTGGTGATTCCCCCGCAGGTGCTCTACCTCGACGAGCCGACGACCGGGCTGGACCCGCGCAGCCGTCGCGCGGTCTGGGATCTGGTGTCGGGGTTGAAGAATCAAGGCGTCACCGTGCTGCTCACCACCCAGTACCTGGAAGAGGCCGACCTGCTCAGCGATTCGGTGGTCGTCATCGACCATGGCCGCGTCATCGCCACCGGAACCGCCGAGGACCTCAAACATCGCGTCGGCTACAGCTACTGCACCGTCAGTCCGGTCGACCCGGCCGATCTGTCCAGAATTCGCCTGGCGGTGGCCGATCTGGACGGTGTGGAAGCCGACGCCGAAGCCAATACGGTCTCGGTGCCGGCACCCACGGGTGTCGCCATGCTCACTGAGGTGCTCCGACGCCTCGACCGGCTCGGTATCGATCTGGCCGACATCTCGCTGCGCAAACCCTCGCTCGACGAAGCCTTCCTCCAGCTGACCGACGGCGACACCCCGGCAGCTCCTGCCGTCGCCCGCGACAGCGCGAGCACATGACGGCGCTTGCCGCGCTGACCGAGCGCATGGTGATCGGAAAGCTGCGCGACGACCTGCCGTTCGCGATCCTGGCGCCCATCGGATTCTTCGTCGTCTTCCACTTCGCGCTGCGCAACGTGATCGACACCGGCGACATCACCTACGCCCAATATCTGCTGCCGGTCATCATCGTTCAGGTCATGCTGCTGGGCGCGTTGACCACCGTGGACACCGCTGCGGTGGACCAGCAGTCAGAATTCGGCGTGCGTCTGCGTACGCTGCCCATCCCGGTTGCTGCGCCGCTGCTGGCACGCATGCTGTACTGCCTGCTGCGCGGTGCCATCGCGCTGATCGTGGCGGTCACCGTCGGATACCTCTTCGGGTTCCGCATCCTCGGTGTCGGATACGCCGTCGCCTTCGCCCTTTTCGTGTTGGTCTTCACCTTGGCGCTGTCGTTGGGCGCCGACGCTGCGGGTGCCGGCATCGCCGGAACCGAGATGGGCCGAAGCGGTACCTCGAGCCAGTTGCTGCTGATCCCTCAGCTGCTGCTCATCATGCTGTCCAGCGGTATGGCGCCGGTCGAGTCCTTCCCCGACTGGCTGCACTCCTTCGTCCGCTACCAGCCTGTCTCCCAGGTGACCGAGACGCTGCGCGACCTGGCGGGCGGGCACGTGGTCGGCGAGAACCTCACGATCAGCCTGGCGTGGTGTCTGGGACTGCTGGTGCTCTTCGGCGCCTTGGCCGTTCGGGTGCAGCGGCGATCGGAATGACCACTACCGAGCAGGTGCGCAGCAATCCGGTGACCGAGAGTCTTGTGTTCGCCGGCCGGCTGTTCACGCATTGGCGGCGCCAACCGACGGTGCCCGTGCAGTCGCTGCTGTTCCCGACCTTCCTGCTCATCACGTACTACCTGCTCGTCGGCGAGTCGGTCATGAACGTCACCGGGCAGGACAGTCTCTACGGGCTGGTGCCGACCTGCGCGGTGGCCGGGGCGATGTTCGGCGCACTCGCCGCGTGTATGAACGTCTGGATCGAACGGGACGTGGGACTGCTGGGCCGGCTGTGGGTGCTGCCGGTGCACCGATACAGCGCCCTGGCCGGACGGTTGATCGCCGAAGCGGTCCGCACCCTGGGCGCATCGGCCTTGATCACGTTGGTGGGCGTCGGGCTGGGTCTGCGATTCCGCGGTGGGTGGCTCGACATGGCGCTGTATCTGGCGGTGCCGGTGGTCGTCGGGGTGATCTTCTCGGCCGCCCTGATCGCCATCGCCGTGCGCACGGCCAACAGCGTGGCGTTGATGTGGTTCGCGGTGCCGGCCATCAGCGCGGTGTTCGCCAGTTCGGGATCGCCCCCGGTCGAGCTGCTTCCCGCAGGAGTCCGGCCGCTCGTCGAGTATCAGCCGATGGCCGCGACCATCGGCACGATGCGCGCACTGGCCCACGGTGATCCGGCAGGTTGGCCGATGCTCCTGACGGCGGTGTGGGCGGTGGCACTGGCCGCGGTGATCCTGCCGGTCGCCGTCTACGGCTATCGCGCCGCGGCCGAGAACGGACCTTAACTAACTTTTGCGTCAATTTTGGCGAACAGGTGGGGCCCGGCTGTCTACACTCTGCGCGGGAACCCACCTGAGATAGGGGCAGCTTTGACCGTCACCGGCTACGACGTCCGATCGCTGTATCTGGACCTGCTGCGTCGCAACCTCACCCGGTCCGGGATGCACGAGCGCATCCCGTCGCAATGGCCGCTGCGCCGCCGCCTGCTGTTCAAGGCGGTGAACACCGTCAGCCCGTTGCGGCTGGGCCTGAGCCCGTTCACCGAGAACAAGCGCGAGCTGGGCCTGGACTGGCCCGCCGAGGCCGAGACGATGATCGGGATGCAGCGTCTGACGAGTCTTCAGCACTGTGTCGAAACCGTGCTCGCCGAGGATGTTCCGGGCGATCTCGTCGAATGTGGCGTCTGGCGCGGGGGCGCGTGCATCCTGATGCGCGGCGTGCTGGCGGCCTACGGAGACGAGACCCGCAAGGTGTGGCTCGCCGACTCGTTCCAGGGCGTTCCGCGCTCCGACCCCGACAGCTATGCCGCCGACAAGGGGATCCGAGCCGACTTCGCCGCCGGCATCCTCGGGGTGTCCGAGGCGGAGGTCAAGGCCAATTTCGAACGTTACGGTCTGCTCGACAGTCGGGTGCGGTTCCTGCCGGGGTGGTTCAAGGACACCCTGCACGATGCGCCGATCGACCAGATCGCGGTGCTGCGGCTCGACGGCGATCTCTACGAATCGACGATCCAGGCACTGGATGCGCTGTATCCGCGGCTGTCGCCCGGGGGTTTCTGCATCGTGGATGACTACCGGGCGGTCAAGGCATGCGAGCGCGCGGTGACCAACTACCGCCGAGATCACGGGATCAGCGCGCCGATCGTCGATATCGACGGCACCGGTGTGTTTTGGCGCCGCTGAGCGCCGGCGTCGGATCATCGCCGCACGCTGTTGTCTGAGCGCAGAAGTCCGATCCGGGTCGGAATACTGGGAGCGGCGCGCATCGCCCCGGCCGCGTTGATCGAGCCGGCCCGCCACACCGCCGAGGTGGCGGTGACCGCGGTGACTGCCCGGCAGCGGATGCGCGCAGACGCGTTCGCCGCCCGGCACGCGATCGCCCGCGTGCACGGTGACTACGCGGCGCTGATCGCCGACCCGGACATCGACGCGGTCTACAACCCACTACCGAACTCGTTGCACGGCCGATGGACCCGGGCCGCCATCGCGGCGGGCAAGCACGTGTTGTGCGAGAAGCCCTTCACCGCCAACGCCGCCGAAGCACGCGACGTCGCGACGCAGGCGGCGTCATCCGACCGGGTGGTCATGGAGGCGTTCCACCACCGGTACCACCCGCTGATCCGGCGGGTCGAGGAGATCATCGCGTCGGGGGAATTGGGCGCCCTGCAGCATGTGGAGGCGACATTCTGCTTCCCGCTGCCGAAATTCGGCGACATCCGCTACGACTACGCGCTTGCCGGCGGCGCCACGATGGACGCCGGGTGCTACGCGGTACACCTGGTCCGGACGTTCGGCGGTTCCACTCCGCAGGTCGTGTCAGCGCGGGCGAAGGTGCGCGGACCGCGGGTCGATCGCGCCATGACCGCAGACCTGCGATTCGCCGCGGGGCACACCGGACGGATCCGGTGCTCGATGTGGTCGTCGGATGTTCTGCGGATCAGCGCCCGGGTGATCGGGGACCGGGGTGCGCTTCGGGTGGTCAATCCCGTGCTGCCGCACCTGTTTCACCGGCTGCGGGTTCGGTCGGCCGACGGTGATCGCGTGGAACGCTTCGGCAAGCGCACCTCGTACGCGTATCAGCTCGACGCCTTTGCCGCGGCCGTCCTACGGAAGGCCGCCTTTCCGACGACCGCACAGGACGCGGTGGAGAACATGACCGTCATCGACGACATCTACCGGGCCGCCGGACTACCGGTGCGGCACCCGGCATGAGAGCGGAGGACCACTGAGATGCCAGCACCCGACCGCAGTCCAAGCGCTTCCCCCGACGGTGGCCACTCCCGGCACCGGCCGATGTCCGACACCGTGGCGCCGGTGCGGATCGGCATCCTCGGCGCGTCGAGCTTCGCACCCACCACGATGATCAACCCGGCCCGGGACAATCCCGACGTCGTCGTCGCGGCGGTGGGCGCCCGGGACCAGCCGAGCGCCGACGAATTCGCCGCCGCACACGGTATCCCGCGTGCGCACGGCAGCTATGAGGCACTGATCGACGACCCGGACCTGGACGCCGTCTACGTGCTCGTGCCGACCAGCATGCACGGCAGGTGGACCCGGGCCGCGCTGGCTGCGGGCAAGCATGTGCTCTGCGAGAAACCGTTCACCGCCAACGGTGCGGAGGCGCGCGAGATCGCCCAGCTGGCGAGCAGGTCGGACCGCGTCGTCATGGAGGCGATCCAATTCCGCCACCACCCGCTGACGCTGCGGGTGGAACAGATCATCGCGTCGGGGGAGTTGGGCCGGCTGCAACTGGTGGACATCGCCCTGTGCGTGATGCTGCGGCCCTTCTCCGCCAACTGCTACAACTTCGACATGGCCGGCGGGGCCATGATGGACGCCGGCAGCTACGTGGCCAACATGGCCCGCACATTCGGCGGATCGACCCCGAAAGTCGTTTCCGCACAGGCGCGACTGCGTGATCCGCGGGTCGACCGGGCGATGAGTGCCGAATTGCGGTATCCCGGCGGGCACGTCGGCCGGCTGCGTTGCGCGTTGTGGTCGTCGAATCTGTTCCGCGCCAGCGCCCGGATCGTCGGAGACCGCGGCGAGCTGCGGATCCTCAGCCCCGCCGCGCCCCATCTGTTGCCCCTGCTGCGTGTCCGTTCGGCTGCGGGCAAGCGGGTCGAGCGCTTCCCACGCCGGGCGACCTACGCCTACCAGCTCGACGCCTTCGCGGCGTCGGTGCAGCGTGGTGTCCCGGTGCGCACGACACCGCAGGACGCGGTCGAGAACATGACCCTCATCGACGACGTCTACCGGGCGGCCGGATTACCGGTGCGCGAACCCAGCTGACGCCGCCGCGCGACCAGACCGGTCAGGCGAAGTGCGCCTGATCGATGTGGCCCGCGACGCGAAGGGCATTGGCGGCCACCGTCAGACTCGGATTCAGGCCCGCGCTGGAGGGAAAGAACGAGGTGTCGACGACGTAGAGGTTGTCGAGCTCGTGGGCCCGATTGTGCGCATCCAACACGCTGGTCGCGGGATCGGTGCCGAACCGGCAGGTTCCGCAGACGTGCCCGAGATTGGCGTTGTTGCGTCCACTGCCCAGCGACCGGCTGCGGAACGGGCTCAACAGCTCGTGGAACAGACGCATGAAGGCGCCGTGCCGTTCGATCTCGTTGGCGTGCAGCCGATAGTGGATCCGGGCGTGCGGGCGACCGCCGGCGGGATCGGGCGGCAGCACCCGGTTGTCCAGATAGGGAAGGTCCTCCATCATCGCCGCCAGGACCAGACCGCCGGTGAAGAACCGCTCGTAGACGCGGCGCACCACCGGCGTCATCAGGCGCAGTGCCCGACCCTGCGCGCCCGGGCGGTTGACCAGCCACTCCATCGGCGGGATCGCGCCGAAGGACTGTACCGTCCCGTATTTCTGGCCCTGGTGGAAATAGAAGTCGTTGAGGCCGATCTCCTTATTGGCATCGGTGATCGCCGAATCGGGCTGCGGCCAGATCTCGACCGGGTCCAGCAGGTGACGCATCAGATTGCGCCCGACCAGATCCGAGCTGTTGGCCAGACCCCGCGGCCACTGTCCGGACCGGGAAGCGAGCAGCAGCAACGGGGTGGCCAATGCCCCGGCGGCCAGCACCACCACTCGAGCGCGAAGGGTCAGGGAGCGGCCCTGGTGTGCGCAGATCACCTCGTTGACCCGCCGGCGGTCGGCCGCGAGGTGAAGCGCTCGGCAGTCGGTCAGCAGGTGCGCCCCGTACTCGGTGACGGCCGGCAGGACGCAGTTGCGCGCGGCGTCGTTCTTGCAACCGCGGTCGCACAGGTAGGTCTGGCAGGTGACGCAGCCGGCGGTGTAGTCGCATGCCATCGGCAGGTGGTAGGGGTGCAGGCCGCGGTCGGTCAGATAGTCGACGAGTGGTTGGTTGTCGGGTGAAAACGGCGGAGCAGCAGGTAAACCGACCGCAGCAGCCTCCGGTCGGAGCGGATCGGGCTGGCCGCGGACACCGAGCAGCCGCTCGGCCTGTGCATACCACGGCGCCAGCTCTTCGTAGCTCACCGGCCACGCTTCGGGCACGGTCGAATCACCCGGATCGGCGAAGTTCTGCCGCGGGGTGAAGTCCTGCGCGAAGAAGCGTTCGCAGACCATGCCGTAGAGCGCCGACGATCCGCCGGTGCCGCTGCCGATGAACGGAGTGAACCGCTTCGGGAAGCGTCCGCTGATGTCCTCTACCTCGTCGGTGGATCGACCCGCGCGCGCCAGGGCATCACGATAGGCAGCCACCGACCGGGCGGCCTGCGGTTCGGCCGACTCCGGCACCGCGGCGCGGATGGTGTCGGGAGCCCCCGGCAGTGTCGAGCGACCCTTCTCGACGAACAACACGCGGCGTCCGGACGCGGCAAGCCGGTGGCCCAGTACACCTCCGCCCATCCCGGTGCCGATGACGATGACGTCGAACACGGTGCGTTCCGCGTCGTGGACGTCGAATTCGCCGACAACCAAACTCGAGCTCCTCAACGTTGCGGCCCACGGTTCGGCCTGGTACTGGCGCCACGGCATCGTATCAACGAATGCTGACGACAACGTCAAAAAACTGGTGATAATGGTCGCGGCTTTCCCGGCGATCGGGCCAGACGAAAGGCGGAGACCTGCGATGAAGTTCGTGTTGTCGAGCTACGGGGGTCGCGGCGACGTCGAACCCGCCGTCGTGGTCGGCCGGGAGTTGCGCCGCCGAGGACACGACATCCTCATGGTCGTGCCGCCCAACCTCGTCGCTTTCGCCGAGTCGGCGGGTCTTGACACGGTCTCCTACGGCCTGGATTCCGCACCGATCCTGGACCTGCAGCGCCGATACTTCACCTGCTACTCACGTACCCCGTGGAAGCTGCGCGAGCTCAACGAAATGGCTCGCGAGACCGAGCAATTCGCGGCCCGCTGCTGGTCGTCGATGACCGAGACCCTGGCGTCGGTGACCGAGGGCGCCGACCTGCTGCTCACTGGCCTGATCTTCGAACAGCCCGCCGCCAACGTCGCCGAGCGTCGCGAACTACCGCTGGTCACCCTGCAGTACTTCCCGTGCCGCCCGCACGGCCAGTTGCTCCGGGCACTGCCCGGCCCGCTGAGTCGCCTGGTGATGAAGGCGAACGATTGGGCGGCCTGGCGGGGGACCCGCGTGGCCGAGAACGGCCAACGGCGCGCGCTCGGCCTGCCGGAGGCCTCCGGATGCGCCGCGCACCGGATCGCCGGGCGCGGCTCGCTGGAGATCCAGGCGTACGACCCGGTGTGCTTTCCCGGTCTCGCCGCCGAGTGGGCGCCCTGGAATGCCCAGCGTCCGGCCAAGCGGCCGTTCGTCGGGGCACTGGCACTGGCCACGCCCACCGACGCCGATGATGACGTCGCCGCGTGGTGCGGTCAGGGAAGCCCGCCGATCTTCTTCGGTTTCGGCAGCGTTCCGATCGGTTCGCCGGCCGAGACGATCGCGATGATCGCCGCGGTGTGCGCGCGCCTGGGCGAGCGCGCCGTCATCGGGGCCGGGGGCACCGAGGTGCGGGATCTTCCCCGGCTCGACCATGTGAAGGTGGTCGGCCAGGTCAACTACGCAGCGATCTTCCCGCGGTGTCGCGCGGTGGTGCACCACGGCGGAGCCGGGACGCTGGCGGCGGCTCTGCGGGCCGGTGTCCCGCAGCTGGTGCTCTGGACGCTACCCGACCAGCCGTTCTTCGCTGCGGCGATCAAACGGCTGGAAGTCGGTGTCGGCCACCGCTTTTCGACCACCACCGAGAGTTCGCTGGAACGCGATCTGCGCCGGATCCTGACACCGCGGTTCGCGGGGCGCGCCCGAGAGCTCGCACCGCGGTTGATCACCGCGGAGCGCAGTGCCGCGGCGGCCGCGGACCACGTCGAGGATTTCGCCCGCGTCGCCTGCCGGGTGTGACCCCGACGCGTTTGCCGACGACGGGCCGCGCGGTCCATTCGTGCCCGCCGGCCGGTGTGTGCTGGGCGTCTAGTTGCGGAGCAGGAACCCGTAGGGCGCAAACGTGAAGCCGAACTTCTTCTCCCGCTCGACGTCATGGGTGTAGTCGTCCGGAAACTCTTGTTCGTAGGTCTCGATCGCCTCGTAGGGACCCGGGCCCCAGCCGGGCAGTACCGGGTGGCCGTTGACGCACGAATCCTCCACCAGCAGGTAATCACCGGATGCGAGAAGCGGCCGCAGTAATTTCATCTCCGCCAGGACGTGCTCTTTGGAATGATCGCTGTCCAGAATGGCGAATATGGTGCCCGGGTATTCCTTCTTGAGCTGTTCGATGCGCAGTGCGATCGCCGGTTCGGTAGACGAGGATTCGATGAATTCGATATCGGGCTCGGCCATTGCCGCCGGATCGAGTCGCTGGTGGCTGATGTCCACCGACAACACCTTGAACGGTGCGCCGATACGCTGCATGACGTGCGCGAAGAACAGCGCCGAGCCACCCCGGTTCGAACCGAATTCGATGATCAGCGCGGGCTTCAGGTCGAACAGTATCTCCTGGTAATTCCACATGTCCGAAACGGACTTCCAGGTTTCTATCCCCAGCCAGGTGGTCTTGTTCCACACGAAGGTGTTGTAGTACCACTTGTGGTATTCCTCGGGTTCGGATCCGGTGGGCTGATACAGCACGATGGACACCGCGGAATTGACCAGCCGCCGCAATGACTTGAGGGTGTCCACCGCGATCCGCCCGGCAGCTTTCCCATCCAACTGGCCGGGTTTGTAGCTGGGTCCCTCGCGCCGAAGCGCCAGATTGGTGTGACCCGGATTGCGCTCTTGTTGTCTCTGACGCCGTAGCACGGCCGCAGAGTAACAGCAGCCGACGTCGTGCGTCGGCACACCGGGCGAACTCTGCGGCGCCGACCTCGGACCGCGGGTTCGCGCGTCGACCCGTGACCGGCCGGCCCGCCGAATGCCGGTGAACAGCTTCGCCAAAAACGCGAAACGGCGATGATTGACGGTAGCGTTAGTTAGACTGCCGCCGAGTCGGGACCGATCGCCTGACCGCCATCTCGCCGACTGCCGCGAGGGACTGAAAGGTGTGGTACCGCATGGCCAGGGGCGCATTCGGACGCAGCGACGCGGAGATCGACCTGATGGTCCGCGGCATGCGGTCCGGTATCGCCGTCGTGGGCTTCGGGTACATCGGCACGGTGATCGGCGCCGTGCTGGCCGACCGGGGGTGGCCGGTGACCGGCATCGACGTGCGCGACAGCGTCGTCGAGGACATCAACTCGGGCCGGACCGCGGTGGCCGAGCCCGGCCTCGGTGAACTGGTCGCCAACAGTGTGCGGAACGGGCGGTTGCGCGCCACAACGGATTTCGGCGCCATCGTCGACAACGACTTCGTGATCGTCAACGTCGGGACGCCGCTGGGGCCCGACTATGAACCCATCGTCGACGACATCGAGGCCGCGGCGCGTGCGGTGGGTGAGCATCTGCAACCCGGACACGTGGTGATCCTCAAGAGCACGGTGCCGCCCGACACCACCGAGACGCTGGTCCGGCCCATCCTCGAAGAGGCCTCCGGATTGCGAGCAGGGGTCGACTTCGGCTTGGCGTTCTGCCCCGAACGGCTCGCCGAGGGCCAGGCCGTTCACGAGCTCACGTCGATTCCCGTGGTGGTGGGTGCGGTCGACGAGCGCAGCGCCCGCGCCTGCGCGACGCTGTGGCGACATGCGCTGGGTGTCGAATCGGTGATCGTCGAGGACCCGCGGACCGCCGAGATGGTCAAACTCGCCGACAACCTGTGGGTGGACCTCAACGTCGCGTTGGCCAACGAACTGGCCAAGGTGTGCGACCGGCTCGGGATGGATGCGCTGCAGGTCATCGAGGCGGCCAACACGATGCCCAAAGGGGGTCACCCGGTGAACATCCTGCGTCCGAGCATGGGCGTCGGCGGTTACTGCCTGACCAAGGATCCGTGGTTCGTCAACCATCTCGGACAGTCGCTGGGGCTGGACCTGTCGATCCCGCGAACGTCGCGGACGGTCAACGACACCATGCCGGGATATACCTACTCGCTGCTGGGGCAGCTGCTGGCCGATCACGGTAAGACGGTCAGCACCAGCAAGATCGCGGTGCTGGGAATCGCCTTCAAGAACAACACCGGCGACTGCCGGTTGACGCCGACCAGACACGTCATCTCCCTGTTGGAGAAGTCCGGCTGCCAGCTCTGTATCCACGATCCCTGGGTGACCGACCAGGAGGCGCTGTCGGTCACCAGCCTCGCGCTGACCCCCGACATCGAGTCGGCGGTCAAGGATGCCGACGCAGTGGTGGTCCTCGCCGGGCACCGCGAGTTCCATCAGATCCCGCTGACCCGGCTGGCGGATCTGACCGCCGACGGGTGCGTGTTCCTCGACGGTCGCAACAGCTTCGACCCGGCTGCCGTGCGCGCCGCCGGATTCGCCTACAAGGGGATCGGCCGGTAGGTCGGATCGATCCGGTAGAGAAGAGAGAACAGCCATGTCCAATGTCGTGGTGACAGGCGGCTACGGCTTCGTGGGTACGCACCTGGTCGGCGCTCTGCTCGAGCGTGGCGACTCGGTCACCGTCTTCGACTTCGCGAAGAACACCCGTGACACGAGTATCGACTTCGACCGGAATCCGCGATTCCGGTTCGTCCAGGGCGATGTGACCGACCTGCGTGCGCTCGAGGAGGCCCTGACCGCCGACACCGACACCGTCTTCCACCTGGCCTCGATCGTCGGGGTGAACAAGTACGTCGAAGACCCGCTGCGGGTCGTCGACGTCAGCGTCATCGGGACCCGCAACGTCCTCGAGCTGAGCCGCCGACACGGAACCCGGGTGGTGTTCACGAGCACCTCGGAGGTGTACGGGAAGAATCCCGATACCCCGTGGGGCGAGGACGACGATCGCGTCCTCGGGTCCACCCGCACGGCGCGCTGGAGTTACAGCACCAGTAAGGCCATGGCCGAGCACATGGTCTTCGGGATGCACGACGCCTACGGATTGCCGGTGACCGTCGTGCGCTTCTTCAATGTCTATGGGCCGCGGCAGAACCCCATCTTCGTACTGTCCAAGAGCATCCACCGGATCCTCAACGGTCGCGAGCCGCTGCTCTACGACTCCGGCGACCAGACCCGCTGCTTCACCTACGTGGACGACGCCGTCGCGGGAACCCTGCTCGCCGCGGACAGTGCGGCGGCCGTGGGCGAGGCGTTCAACATCGGCAGCATGACCGAGACCACGATGCGTGAGGCCGTCGAGCTGGCGATCAAGATCGCCGGTGTGGACGGGGTGTCGGGCAGCGTGGCCTTCGACACCGCCGAACGCTACGGCGCCCGTTACGAGGACATCCCGCGCCGCGTCCCCGATTCGACCAAGGCGCAGCGTGAATTGGGCTGGCGTCTGCGGGTCGACCTCGAGGAGGGGATCCGGCGCACCATCGACTGGGCTCGGGCCAATCCCTGGTATCTCGAGGAGCGCGGCGGGGATCCGTCCTGACGATGAGCCGACGTCTCGAGCACGCGTTCGACCCGAAGTGCAATGCACTGAACGCGTGGCGGCTGGCAATGGCGCTGGGGGTGATCCTGTGGCATTCGTGGCCCCTCACCGGCCGTGAACTGACGATCGAACCGATGCACCAGCTTCTCCGAGACGGATTCGTCGACGGATTCTTCGCGATGTCCGGCTTCCTCATCACCTGGAGCTGGTTCCGGAATCCGCGGTTGCGTGACTACTTCGTGGCCCGCGCGTTGCGCATTCTCCCCGGGCTGTGGGTCTGCCTGGTGGTCGTCGCCTTCGTCATCGCCCCCGTCTCGGTCATGCTCCGCGGTGGCTCGGTGAGCTCCCTGCTGGCGACCGGCGCGCCGCTGCATTACGTCCTGGCCAACAGTGCGGTGCTGGTCCAACAACCGGGGATCGCCGGCACACCGGCTGGGGTCCCGTGGACCGGCGAGTGGAACGGGTCCCTCTGGACGCTGTCCTGGGAGATGTTGTGCTATCTGCTGATAGCGGTGCTCGGGGTGACAGGTCTGCTGCGACGTCGCTGGCTCATCCCGTCGCTGTTCGCCCTGGCCGTATGCGCCTCGGCAGCCCTGCCGGCGGCCAGTCCGTTCGCGGAGACAGCTCCCAACGACCGGTCGGCGATCGATGCCGACGCGATATCGCTGTTCATGCAGCAGGCCGCAGCGCGTTTCGCGGTGATGTTCTTCGCCGGCGCGCTGCTGTATCAGTTCCGGCACGTGATCCCGGCCCGGTGGTCGCTGGTCGCGCTCAGCGCAGCCATCCTGCTGGGCGCGGCATTCCTACCCAACTACCGCGTGCTCGCTGCGCTGCCGTTGGCTTACCTGCTCATCACCTCGGGCGCTCTCATCCGGCGCCGTTCGATGACGCTGCGAACCGATCTGTCCTATGGCGTGTACATCTACGCCTTCCCCGTTCAGCAGCTGCTGGTGATCATCGGGCTGGGCGGGCTGAGCGTGGTGGTCTTCGCCGGCATCGCCGCGCTGGCGACCGTGCCGCTGGCGGCGTTGAGCTGGTTCGTCGTGGAGAAGCCTGCGCTGTCGCTCAAGGCCCGCGTCCTACGGAGGCGCCAACGTGTCGACGATCGACAGCGTCAGGATGCGGACATGCCTTCCAGCTGAGAGGAGTCCGCCACCGGGTCAGCAGACAAGCTTTCGCGCACACCGAATGGACAAGGAAGAGAGCGTCTTGACGATGAGGGTCGTCTTGGCGAGCTGGGGCAGCCGCGGAGAGGTCGAACCGTTGGCCGCGCTCGCTCGCGAACTGCTGCGCCGCGGGCACGACGTAGAGCTCGCGGTCGCCCCGGACATGGTGCCGTTCGGCGAATCGGCCGGCCTGCCGACAATCGCCTACGGCCCCGACTGGCACACCTTCACCTACGCCTATCGCGACTACTGGACCTACTTCTTCCGCCACCCCTGGCGGATCATGACATTGGGCCGGATGTGGCGAGCGGTGTCCGATCCGTTGCTGCACTCACGACCTCAGGTCAGCGCCACCCTGATGGGCTTGACAGAGCGCGCCGACGTGCTGGTGACCGGCATGAATTTCGAGGAGACCGCTGCCAATGTGGCAGAAGCGCAGGGCATCCCGCTCGCGACGCTGCACTGGTTCCCCTTGCGGGCCAACAGCCGACTGCTGCCGTTCCTGCCCAAGCCGCTGGGCCGGCGCGTGATGACGGTGATCGAGTGGCTGGCGTGGGGCGGGGTCAAGAGAATCGAAGACGTCCAACGCCGCGAGCTGGGGCTCAGCCGGGCCCTGCGCCCGTGGCAGTCCCGCATCGCCGGGCGGGGGTCGCTGGAGATCCAGGCCTACGATGCGGAGTGCTTTCCCGGGCTGGCGTCCGAATGGGCGAGCTGGAACGCCGGGCGACCCCCGCGAAGGCCGTTCGTCGGCGCCTTGACCCTGGAGATGGCCACCGCGGCCGACGAGGACGTGCTGTCCTGGATAGCGGCGGGCACACCGCCGATCTTCTTCGGTTTCGGCAGCATGCCGGTCGCGTCGCCCGCCGACACGATCGCCACGATCGCCTCGACCTGTGCTCGACTGGGTGAGCGGGCGCTCATCGCCGCGGCACTCAGCGACTTCAGCGACGTCCCGGAATTCCCGCACGTCAAGGTCGTCGGTGTGGTCAACTTCGCGTCCATCTTCCCGGTCTGCCGCGCCGTGGTGCATCACGGTGGGGCGGGCACCACGGCCGCGAGCCTGCGCGCCGGTGTGCCCACGCTGATCCTGTCGATGGACTTCAATCAGACGTTGTGGGGTGCGCAGATCAAGCGTTTGAAAGTCGGTACCGCACGCCACTTCTCGCGGACCACCGGTGAGACGCTGTTCGAGGATCTCCGCACTGTGCTGGCACCGCAGTGCGGACATGCCGCCCGGGAGGTGGCGACGCGACTGACCAAACCCGACGAGAGCGTGGTGGCGGCGGCCGACCTGGTCGAGGAGTTCGCCGGAGCCGAACGCCCCGGTCGACGAGGAGGTGACCGCTTGTGAAGTTCGTACTCGCCAGTTGGGGAAGTCGCGGTGAGGTGGAACCGTGTGCGGCAGTCGGCCGTGAACTCGTGCGCCGCGGCCATGAGGTGCGGATGGCCGTTCCGCCGGATCTGGTCGGTTACGCGTCCGCGGCGGTCCCCGACACCGTGGGGTTCGGCGCGGATCTGCAGGCCATGATGGACGCCTACCGCGATTTCTGGACCGGCGTCTTCCACAAACCCTGGCGGGTGCGGGAGATGAACACCTTGTTGCAGGAGATGTGGCGGCCGCTCAACAGCAGCTGGCTGGACATGAGCCGGACGCTGACATCGTTGACCACAGACGCGGATCTACTGCTGAGCAGCAATGTGGGTTTCGAGGTCCAGGCTGCCGATGTGGCCGAGTATCAACAGATTCCACTGGCGACGCTGCACTGGTATCCGATGCGTCCCAACGGGCAGCTGGCACCGTTTCTGCCGGCTCCCGTGGGGCGGTCGGCGATGGCGGCATACGACTGGCTGTCCAGGGGTGGTTGGGCGAGGAAGGTGGAGACCCAACAGCGTCGCGAACTCGGCCTACCGAAAGCGCGCGGCCCGTGGCCGCAGCGGGTGGTCGACCGTGGGCCTCTGGAGATACAGGCCTACGACGAGGTCTGCTTTCCCGGTTTGGCCGCCGAATGGTCGCAGTGGACAACGCAGCGGCCCTTTGTCGGTGCGCTGACGCTGGAACTGCAGACCGACGCCGATGAGGAGGTCGCCTCGTGGATCGAAGCAGGAACGCCCCCGATCTTCTTCGGATTCGGCAGCATGCCGGTGGAGTCGCCGGCCGAGACACTAGCGATGATCGCGTCGGCGTGTAGACGGCTGGGCCAGCGGGCGCTGGTGTGTGCCGGCTGGGACGACTTCGGCGACCTGGCGCTTTCCGATCACGTCAAGGTGGTCGGCGTCGTGAATTTCGCCGAGGTCTTCCCCCGGTGCCGCGCGGTCGTTCATCACGGGGGTTCAGGTACGACGGCACTGGGGCTGCGGGCAGGGGTACCGACATTGATCCTCTCCACCGACGCCAACCAGGCGCTCTGGGGAGCGCAGGTGAAGCGCTTGAAAGTGGGTGCCGGACGGCGGTTCTCGGCGACCAACGAGGACACGCTCGTCGCCGATCTGCAGACGATACTGCAGCCGCACTACCGAGTGCGCGTTCGGGAACTCGCCGCGCGGATGACCAAGCCCGCCGAGGGGGCGGCGCGCGCGGCAACCCTGGTGGAGGATTTCGCTCGATCGAAGACCGTGCCGGCCCGCTGAATCCGGCGACTGTGGACCGGTGCCTCCCTCGGCCGTCCCGGCTCACCCAGGCTGACCGGCGATCCAGTCCAGAAGTGCCTCGAGGCCGTCCTCGAGGAACCACTTCGGCCGCCAGTCCAGTTCGGCGATCGCCGGCTCGACATCGCAGCGCGCCGCGCGGACATCACCGTCGCGGAATTTCCCGACGATCGTCGGCTCCAGCGCGCCGCACAGGGTGGCCGCCAGCGCGGCGAGCTCGCCGATGGTGGTGGGCACGCCGGATCCGATGTCGAGGCAACGGATCCGGGTGGCCGGATGGGTGATCGCGGCGAACAGCGCGTCGACCACGTCTTCGATGAACACGAAGTCGCGCAGGATCCGGCCGTCCTCGTACACCTCCAGCGGTAACCGCTGCCGGGACAGCCGCGCGAACAACGCGACGATCCCGGTGTACGAGTTAGTCAGCGACTGCCCCGGTCCGTAGACGTTCTGTAGGCGCAGCACACTGAGATTGGAGTCGTGGGCCGCCGTCCACGCGGCCAGGATGTGCTCCTGGGCGAGTTTGGTCGAGGCGTAGACATTCGTCGGGCGGGGCTCGGTTCGTCCGGCCGCACTGGGTAGCGGTGTGGCCGGCTCACCGTTGTGGCCCAGCGGATCCCATGCTCCGGCCACCAGCTGGGCATGGCTGCGCGGCGGTGGATAGAAGATCCCCGACTCCGATTGCCACGCCCCTTCGCCGTAGACCGCTCGCGAGGAGGCGAGCACGAACTGCTCCGGAACGTACGCCGCGCGGCTCAGGGCGTCGAGCAGCTGTGTCGTGCCGACCACGTTCACCGAGCCGTGCCGCGTCGCCTCGGAAAGCGATTGGGCGGTTCCGGTTTCCGCGGCGAGGTGCACGATCTGATCGGGACGGAACAGCCGCAGCACAGCATCCCAGTCGGGAGCGTGGGTGACGTCGCCGGTGAACATCCGCACGGCGGGCGGCAGGTCGATCGGCGTGCCGAGGTGATGCACCTGGGGGTGCAGGACATCCATCACTGCGACGTCGTAGCCGGCGTCGACGAGTCGGCGCGCGAGGGCGGATCCGATGAATCCCGCTCCGCCACTGATCAGTACGGAAGTCGTCAACTGTCGTCCCCTAGGTCGCCGCGGTCGGTCACGGTCCGGGTGGAGGACAGCGCGCAACCCCTCGACGCCCGCGCGACGTCCTCACAGCGGAGCACCCGGAGGGAATCCGACCGCTCGGTCGGAAAATTATCATATCCGTCAGTATTAGGCATCGGACTGGGACAAAATCCGGCCTCGACACCTTAGTGTGCTAGCCGAGGACGTAGAGGAGAACTGGTGAGCGTAGTCGACGGACACACGTCGGACCGCACAGGCGGACGGTCCGTGGACCGGACCTCGCTGCATCGGGTGTGGCATGTGGTGCTCGCCGTGATCGCCCTGGCCGTCGCCGCGGTCTGCTACGTCGTCCCGGCCGTGCTCGTCGTGATCGGTGCCCTCTTGGTGGCGCTCGGCTGCGCGCGGCTCGCCTATCGCGGCCGGGATCGCTTCATTCCGAACCTCTACGCCCGCGACACCCGCGTCTACGAGGACGACTACCAGAGGTTCATCCGCGCCTCCATGTCAGCTCTGCGGCGGTGCCGCATCCGAGACCACACCCTGCTGCGGGAAGCGTCGCAGCTGCCGCCGGCCGCGGGTGGGCGCGAGCTGGTGCTGGATCTGGGCGTGTGGATCGGCTGGTCCACCCGGTTGGCCGCCGATGCCAGCGGCCGCACGGTGTACGGCTTCGACACCTTCGAAGGGCTGGTCGAGGATTGGCAGGTGGACGATCAGCTGGTCATCAAGCGCGGCACCTTCTCGCTGACCGAACCGCTGGCGCAGCGCTTCATCGCCGATACCGGCGTGACGCTGCACGACGGGCTACCGCCGGCGCTCGGGCGCACAGTCGAATTCATCAAAGGCAGTACCTACGACACGCTGGAACCCTTTCTCGCCGCCAGGCCCGACGCGCCGATCTCGTTGTTCCACATGGACCTGGACACCTACGAGAGTTGCCTGCACGCGCTGGAGACCTGCCGTGACCGCTTCGTCGAAGGCTCCGTCCTCGTCTTCGACGAATACCTGGTCACCAACGGTGAGATGCGCGCGTTCTACGAATTCCAGCGCAGGTACAACCTGCAATGGCGGTACCGGTGCTGGGGCCTGGAGATCTGGGAGATGAACGTCGAGATGGTCGCCGCGCGCTGGAAGCGCCTGGCGTACTACCTGATCCTGATCGCGGGCTACTGGACGCTGGGCGACGGCCGATACGTGTGGGCGTTCTTCGACAAGCGGTTCTGGCGGTTCTGGCTCGGCGCTCCGCTCGGCGACATCCTCTTCATGCTCGGTGCCACCGGTCAACGAAAGTCGGTCAGCCTCGAGATCACCGGTCTGGGCGATCTCGCCCGTTGATTCCCGCCGTCACGCGTTGTCGGCGATCCAGGTGGTCGTGAAGCACATCACCGAAGGGACGCTGGCAGCGAGCTCGGCACCGATCGCCTTCTCGAGGCTGCCGCCGACCAGCGGTATCCGGACCTTCACCGTGCCTTCGAAGCGTAGCCGGGAGCCGCGACCGGCCGGCTCCAACCACGTGTTCGCCCGACACGACCCCAGATTCCCCGAGACGGTGACGTCGATGCGGCCATCGGCCTGACCTCGCTCGACGGGCGACCAGCTCTCGGTGTACTCCATGCGGACCTCACCGGGGACCAGCCCGGCCACCGCGGCGGGCAGCAGCTGGCGGCCCACCTGCTGGGTGTAGCGCACCGCCACTGCCCCGTCGTCACCGACGACCAGGGAATTCAACGTGGTGCCGGGGCCGCCGGTGGCCAACCGCGCCGCCCAGTACTCCTCCCGGGCGAATGCTCCATGGATGTCGGCGACGGCGGTCGGTGAATCGGCCCGTCCGCGAAACGACCGTGGCATGCCGACCATTGTGGCGCCGAGTTGCCCAATTTACTGGCGAGCCCGTCAATTTAGGGCAGGATCGTCGCGTGGACATCAACAATGCCCTGGTGATGCTGGCCGACGCCTGGCCGGGCATGAACCGGATCAAGGCCGTGCAGCGTGCGCTCGACGGGCGAGTTGATCCGGTCTATCTCGAGATCGGGGTGTCCCGCGGGCAGGCGTTCCGGCAGATCTCCGCCGACGTGAAGATCGCCGTCGACCCGGCGTTCAAGCTCACCGCGAGCACCCGCGCGGCAGCCGACGCAAAAGCCCGCCGGACCCACTACTTCGAGACCACCAGTGACGAGTTCTTCGAGAACGAGGCGGCACTGCTGGATCGCCACCGGATCGACGTCGCCCTGATCGACGGGCTGCACACCTACGAGCAGGTGGTGCGCGACGTCGAGTACACCGTGCGCCACCTGCGCGACGACGGGGTGATCTTCCTGCACGACTGCAACCCCGCCTTCGAGCTGGCCGGCCGGCGCGCGGAGTCCTATGACGCCTTCATCGCCACCCAGAAGGGGCCGTTGGTGATCGGGTTGTGGAACGGCGATGTGTGGAAGGCGATCGTGCACCTGCGCAGCACCCGGCCCGACCTGCTGGTGGGAGTGCTGCGCTGCGATCAGGGCGTCGGCTTCGTCCGCCGGGCCACCCCGCAGAGCACACTGCCGTATTCGCCCGAGCAGGTTGCCGCGCTCACCTACGCCGATCTTAAGGCCGACCGCAAGCGGTTGCTCAATCTGAAACCACCCCGCTATCTCGACGAGTTCCTGGCCGCCGGTGCCAATGCGGCGCCGAAGTAGCCGGCCGGCATGAAGTTCGTATTGGCGACGTGGGGGAGCCGGGGCGACATCGAACCCTCCGCGGCGGTCGGCCGTGAGCTGGTGCGCCGAGGGCACGAGGTCTGTCTGGCCGTGCCGCCCGATCTGGTCGGCTTCACCGAGGCCGCCGGGATACCCGCGGTCGGGTTCGGCCCGGACTCGGCGAGCATCCTCGACGCTCATCGCGACTTCTGGACGTGCTTCTTCAGCACGCCGTGGCGGGTCCGGGAGATGATCCGCTCCCGCGTGGAGATCGCGGGCCCGCTGTTGGCCGGCTGGCAGGAGATGGGCGCGACGCTGACGACGCTGGCCGACGGCGCCGACCTGATCTTCACCGGCATCAACTTCGAGGACGCCGCGGCCAATGTCGCCGAATATCACGGTATTCCGCTGGCCACCCTGCACTACTTCCCGCTGCGTCCCAACGGGCAGATCCTGACCTTTCTGCCGCCCGCGCTGGGCCGGGCGGCCGTCCGGGCGTTCTGGTGGCTGTCGTGGCGGGTGACCAAACAGGTCGAGGATGCCCAGCGGCGCGACCTGGGGTTGCCGCAGGCCAGCGGGTCGGCACCGCGCCGCATCACGGCCCGAGGATCACTCGAGATGCAGGCCTACGACGAGGCCTGCTTCCCGGGCCTGGCCACCGAATGGGCCGGCGGCGAACGCGGTCAACGGTTCCACCGTCCGTTCGTCGGAACCCTGACCCTGGGACTGGCGACCGAGACCGACGACGAGGTCATGCGGTGGATCGCGGCGGGCCCACCGCCGATCTACTTCGGGTTCGGCAGCATCCCCGTCGAGTCTCCTGCGGACACCATCGCGATGATCGCCAACGCCTGCGCCCGGCTGGGGCAGCGCGCGTTGATCGGCGCCGCGGGCACCGATTTCAGCAAAGTTCCGCACGGTGACCACGTGAAGGTGGTCGGCACCCTCAACTACCCGGCCGTCTTCCCGAAGTGTCGGGCGCTGGTCCATCACGGCGGATCGAGCACCACCCCGATCGCGATGCGCGCGGGCGTTCCGCAGCTGATCCTCTACTGGGACATGGTGCACGCCGTGTACGGCGGCGCGGTCAAACGGTTGAAGGTGGGGACGGCACGCCGATTCTCGACCGCGACGGAGGCATCCCTGATCGGCGATCTCAGTGCGATCCTGGGTCCGCAGTACCGAGCCCGAGCCCGGGAACTGGCCGCCCGAATCACCGATCCCGCGACCGCGGCGGCGACGGCGGCGGACCTGCTCGAGGAAACGGCGCGTTCGGCACGTGACATGGATCACACCGGATGAAACACACCGCATGTTCGTCGAAACTTGGCAAACTGTTACCTGCACGTCAATAAAGTTCTGGAGACCTGGTGAGCACAAACCCGTTCGACGACGACGAGGGCACGTTCTACGTCCTGGTCAACGACGAAGAGCAGCACAGCCTGTGGCCCACGTTCGCCGAGGTCCCCGCCGGCTGGCGGGTGGTACACGGCGGAGCCGGGCGCGCGGAGTGCCTCGACTACGTCGAACAGCACTGGACCGACATCCGGCCGAAGAGCTTGCGCGAACGGCTGGCGGCGGGCGGAGCGGGCGATAAGTAGACCGGCTGAGTCGGGGAGTCAGATGGAGCAGGATCACCGCGCGTATCCGCTGACACGCGCCCAACTGGACATTTGGCTCGAGCAGGAAATGGGCCACTTCGGCGCGGAGTGGCAATTCGGCCTGCTGGTCAGGATCGAGGGTCCGGTCGAATACGACGCCCTCGAGTGGTCGATCCGCCGGGTGGTGCAGGAGGCCGAGCCGGTGCGGGTGGCCATCTTCGAAGCCGACGGTCAGGTGTTCCAGCAGGCCGTCGACGATCCGGACGCCGACCTGGCGTTCCACGATCTGAGCTCGGAAGCCGATCCCCTGCATGCCGCGCAGGAGATGGCCCTGGCGCTGCAGCGGACGCCGCTGTCGTTCGACGGTCCGCTGTTCCGATTCGCGCTCTTCGAGCTCGGATTCGACGACTACCTGCTCTTCGGCTGCTTCCACCACATCGTGATCGACGGTGCCGGACTGGGGCTGATCGGCAACCGCATTGCCGCGGTGTACTCCGCGGTGGTCAGCGGCGAGCCCGTCCCCGCCGCCTTCTTCGGCTCGCTGCAGGACCTCATCGAGTGCGAGGCCGACTACGAGGCCTCGAACGACTTCCACCGTGACCACGAATACTGGTCGGAGCATCTGCCGGCCGGCGACCCATCGGCCCGGCCCGGCCCGGCGACCGGCAGCGCGCCGAGCGCCGACGAGCTCCGGACACCGGTGCGGCTGGACCCCGCGGTCATCCGGCGCACCCAGGAGTTGGCCGACGCCTGGGGCATGCCGCGCGCAGCGGTCATCACCGCGGCGTGTGCACTACTGATGCCCGGACGTTCCGCACGGGATGCCGAGGTCGTGCTCGACTTCCCGGTCAGCCGGCGGGTGCGGCCGGAAATGCGCACGCTGCCCGGCATGGTCGCCGGCGTCGCACCGTTGGTGCTGACCCTGTCGGCCTCGTCCACGGTGGCCGACCTCTGTGAACGGGTCCACACCAAGATCGCCGAAGCGCTGGAGCATCAGCTCTATCCGGTGCACGCTCTGGAGCGCAAGCGCCGCGGCGCGGACGCCCGCCTCGACCGGGCGGTCATCGACTTCGTCCCGCACGCTTTCAGCCTCGACTTCGGGGGCGTCGCGGCGACCGCCTCGATGACCGATTCCGGCTTCGTCGGCGGTCTCGGACTGGTCTTCTCCGGCGCCGGCGACGAACTGTTCCTCAGCACGCTCGGTGCCGGCCGGCTGTTCGCCGAGTCCGGCGTCGACGATCTGGCCCGGCGGCTCGAGCGGGTGCTGATGTCGATGGTCGCCGACCCGGCGCGTCGGCTGTCGTCGATCGACGTGCTCGACGCCGCTCAGCGGACCCGGCTCCAAGCGTGGGGAAACCAGGACGAACTGGCCCGGGCCCCGCAGCCGTCCGCGTCGATTCCGGCTGCGTTCGCCGCGCAGGTGGCGCGCACCCCCGACGCGGTGGCGCTGTCCTGTGGGGACCGGTCGTGGACCTACCGCGAACTGCACGACGCATCGGACCGGCTGGCGTGGCGGCTGAAGGCTACGGGCGTGGGTGAAGGCGCGCGGGTGGGATTGTTGATGCCGCGCACCGGACCGGCCGTGGTGGCGATGCTCGCGGTGCTCAAGGCCGGTGCGGCGTACGTCCCGGTGGATCCGGCCGTGCCGGCGGCGCGGCGTGACTTCGTCCTGGCCGATGCCGACCCGGTCGTGGTGGTGGGCACTCGGCAGAGCGCCGAAGATCTTGCCGGACAGCCATTCCCGGTGATGGTGTGGGAGGACGCCACCGACGGTCCAGCCGGCACAGTCGGTGCCGAGGCGACAATGCCCGATCCGGGTGCCGACCAGGTGGCGTATGTCATCTACACCTCGGGGACGACCGGTCGCCCCAAAGGGGTGGCGGTTCCGCACGGCAACGTCACGCGGTTGCTCTCGACCCTGGACGCCGCGATGGACCTCTCGGGTCAGGTGTGGTCGCAATGCCATTCGCTCGCCTTCGATTTCTCGGTGTGGGAGATCTGGGGGGCGCTGCTCTACGGCGGTCGCGTGGTGATGGTGCCGGACGCTGTGGTGCGTTCGCCCGAAGATCTGCACACCGTACTGAGCCGCGAACAGGTGACGGTGCTCAGTCAGACGCCGTCGGCGTTCTACGCCCTGCAGGCCGCGCACGATGCGCAGATCCTGGAGCCGCTGTCGCTGGCGGCGGTGGTGTTCGGCGGGGAGGCCCTGGAACCACACCGGTTGCGACCATGGCTGGCGGCGCATCCGGACTCGCCGCGGCTGATCAACATGTACGGGATCACCGAGACGACGGTGCACGCATCCTTCCGGGAGATCGTGGCCGCCGATACCGAGGGCGCCGGCAGCCCGATCGGGGTGCCCTTGGGCCACTTGGGCTTCGTGATCCTCGACAACTGGTTGCAACCCGTACCGGTCGGCGTGGTCGGTGAGCTCTATGTGGCCGGTGCCGGGGTGGCGACCGGCTATGTCGACCGACCCGGCTTGTCGTCCTCACGCTTCGTGGCCTGCCCGTTCGGCCGGCCCGGCCAGCGGATGTACCGCACCGGGGACCTGATGTGCTGGGGTCCCGACGGTCAGCTGCGGTATGTGGGCCGGGCCGATGAACAGGTCAAGATCCGTGGCTATCGCATCGAATTGGGCGAAATCCAGGCTGCGCTGGCGGCGCTGGACGGTGTGACCGGCGCGGAGGTGATCGTGCGTGAAGACCGCCCCGGCGACAAACGCCTCGTCGGCTATCTCACCGGCACCGCCGATCCCGTACGCCTGCGCGCCGCGCTCGGCGAACGCCTGCCGGCCTACATGGTGCCCGCCGCGCTGGTGCCGATCGAGGCCTTCCCGCTGACGGTCAACGGCAAATTGGACACCCGCGCGCTGCCCGCTCCCGAGTATCAGGACGCCGACAGCTATCAGGCGCCGGCCGATGCCGTCGAGGAGATCCTGGCCGGCATCTACGCTCAGGTGCTCGGACTGGATCGGGTGGGCGTCGACGAGTCGTTCTTCGAACTCGGCGGCGACAGCATCCTGTCGATGCAGGTCGTCGCCCGCGCCCGGGCCGCCGGGGTGCTGTGCCGGCCACGCGACGTCTTCGTCGAACAGACGGTGGCTCGGTTGGCCCGGGTGGCACGGGTGGGGGACACCGACGACGAAGGAATCTTCGACGACGGCATCGGTCCGCTGCCGGCCACCCCGATCGTGCACTGGCTGCAACAGGTGCCCGGCCCGGTCGACCAGTTCAACCAGACCGTCGTCCTGCAGGCTCCGCCCGGCGCGAATGAGGCGGACGTGCGGGTGGTCCTGCGGGCGGTGCTCGACCGACACCCGATGCTGCGGCTGCGGGTGGACAGCGGCGCCGATGGCTGGACTCTGCGGGTCCCGGATTCCGCTGAGTGGCAGGATGATTCACTTCTACAGGCCGTCGAAGAACTGACCGACGAGGCGATCGTCGCCGCGCGTTCGCGGCTGGACCCGGCCGCCGGGCGGATGCTCAGCGCCCTGTGGGTGGCCCCGCTGGGGCAGGTGGTGGTCATCGCCCACCACCTGGCTGTCGACGGCGTGTCCTGGCGCGTCCTGGCCGCGGATCTCGACCTCGCCTGGGCGCAGCACCGCGCCGGGCAGCCGGTGACGCTGCCGGCGCCCGAGACGTCGTTCGCCCGGTGGGCGACACTGTTGCAGGAGTATGCCCACCGCGGCGACGTCGTCTCCCACGCCGAGGCCTGGCGGCGCATCGCCGCGACCCCGCCCGGACTGCCGGCCCCGGACCCACAGGCCGACACCTACGCCACCGCCGGCGCCTTGTCTGTCGAGCTGGACGCCGACACCACGGCCATGCTGCTCGGCGAGGTGCCCGCCGCCTTCCACGCCGGTGTCAACGACATCCTGCTGATCGCCTTCGGCCTGGCCTACGCGGAATTCCTCGGCGCGCTGGGTGCAGCCTCGGAGCCGATCTGCATCGATGTCGAAGGGCATGGCCGGCAACCGGATTCGGTGGGCGACGGTGAGCTCGACCTGTCCCGCACGGTGGGCTGGTTCACCGCCAAGTATCCGGTGTCGGTCGAGGTGGGCGGGCTGACCTGGGCACAGGTGGTCTCCGGTGACGCCCGGCTCGGGACCGCGGTCAAGGCGGCCAAGGAACAGGTGCGCTCCCAGCCCGACGGTCTGACCTACGGCGTGCTGCGGTACCTGAACGACGAGATCCACCTCGATGACGCCGATCCGCCGATCGCCTTCAACTATCTGGGCCGCCAAGGTGCGACGGCCACCGGTGCGGGATGGACGATCCGCCCCGACGGTGCGACGGTGACCCGGCTCGCGGCGGCGGTACCGATGCCGCTGATGCACACCGTGGAACTCAACGCCGTCACCGTCGACACCGATGCCGGACCGCGGCTGCGCGCCGACTGGACCTGGGCGACGTCGGTGCTGAACCCGGCGCAGATGACGCGGCTGAGCGAGCTGTGGTTCGACGCGCTGACCGGGGTCTGCGCGCATGTGCGCGGCGGCGGTGGCGGATTGACACCCTCGGACATCGCGGTGGGCCTCAGCCAGGCGCAGCTCGACGAACTGCAGCAGCAATATGCGGATAGCTGACGTCCTGCCCCTGACGCCGCTGCAACAGGGGCTGCTGTATCTCACCGCGGCCGAATCCGGGGACGATGTCTACGCCGTCCAGTTGGACATCACCCTGCGTGGTCCACTGGACCACGACCGGTTACACGATGCCGTGCAGAAGGTGGGCAGCCGCCATCCCCATCTGCTCGCGCGCTTTTCGCAGCGCTTCGCCGACCCGGTGCAGATCATCCCGGCCGACCCCGACGTGCCATGGCAGTACCGCGATCTGAGCGGGCAGCCGACCGGCCTGGATGCGGAGATCGACCGGCTGTGCGCCGCCGAGCGGGTCGCGGTCTGCGCGCTCGCCGATCAGCCGCCGTGGCGCGCGACGCTGATCCGCACCGGTGGCGATGAGCACCGGTTCGTGCTCACCAACCACCACATCGTGCTCGACGGCTGGTCCTTACCGATCCTGCTGGGAGAGTTGTTCGCCTGCTACCACGGCCGGCGACTTCCGCCACCGGTGCCCTACCGCAGATTCGTCAACTGGCTGGCCGGCCGGGATTCCGACGCCGCCCGCACCGCATGGGCCGAAGTCCTCGACGGCTTCGACACGCCCACGCTGATCGGTCCGGCCGGCGTCACGGGTCAGGGGGTGCGAGACGTCGCCCGCTTCGAGGTCGACCCCCAGACCACCCGGGCTCTCGGGGAGCTCGCCCGGACCTGCCACACCACGGTCAGCACCGTGCTGCAGGCGGCGTGGGCGCGACTGCTGATGTCGCTGACCGGTCAGGCCGACGTCACTTTCGGGACCACGGTGTCCGGTCGGCCGGCCGAGATGTTCGGTGCCGACGCGATGGTCGGACTGATGATCAACACCGTCCCGGTGCGGGCCGATATCACCGCGCGCACCAGCACCGCCGACCTGCTCGGCCGGCTCCAGCAGGCCTACACCCAGACGCTGGACCATCAGCACCTGGCGCTCAACGAGATTCAGCGTCTCACCGGACTGGACAACCTCTTCGACACTTTCTTCGTCTACGAGAACTATCCGATCGACGCCACCGCGGTGTCGGGCGGCGACGGGCTGGCGGTCACCGCATTCGCCCACCGCGAAGCCACGCACTATCCGCTGGCCGTACAGGCGCTTCCCGGGGACGCACTGGCCCTGCGGGTCGAGTACGACACCGGCGCCTTCCGCGCCGCCGAGATCACCGCATTCGCCGCCAGATTCACCCGCATCCTGGCGGCGATGATCGCCGACCCCACCCGCCCGCTGTCGGCGATCACCATCCTCGACGACGCCGAACTCGCCCGCGCGGAGCGCTGGAGCAACCGCGCCGCGCTGCGCGGCGGCCCCCGTACGCCGAAGACGATCCCGGAGCGGTTCGCCGCACAGGTCGCGCACAGTCCGGACGCACCGGCACTGACCTGGGGTCAAAAGACCTGGAGCTACCGCGAACTCGACGACGCCGCGGACCGATTCGCGCATCTGCTGGCCGGTCGGGGGATCGGTCCGGGCCGGCGGGTGGCCCTGCTGTTGCCGCGCTCGGACGAGGCGATCGTGTCCATCCTGGCGGTGCTCCGAACCGGTGCGGCCTACGTGCCGATCGATCCGAGCGCACCGGCGGCGCGGATGCAACTCATCCTCGACGACGCCGCGCCGCAAGCGGTCATCACCACCGCGGAGCTGGCCGACCGGCTGGTGGGACGTGGGATACCGATCATCGACGCCGGCGACGTGGTCACGGCGCCGGTCCCGGTCGGCGATGCGTTGGCCGGTCCCCGCCCCGACGACCTGGCCTACCTGATCTACACCTCGGGCACCACCGGTGTGCCCAAGGGGGTGGCCATCAGCCACGACAACGTCACCGAGCTGCTCGGGGCGCTCGAGAGCCACCTGGACATGGCCGGCCAGGTGTGGTCGCTGTGGCATTCGCTGGCCTTCGACGTCTCGGTCTGCGAGATGTGGGGCGCACTGCTCTACGGCGGCCGGTTGGTGGTCGTCCCCGAGTCGGTCGCACGTGCGCCGGAGGAATTCCACGCACTGCTGGCCGACGAACAGGTCACCGTGCTCAGCCAGACCCCATCGGGGTTCTACGCGTTGCAGACCGCCGACGAACACGCCCCCGAGGTGAGCCGTCGGCTGCGCCTCGGGGCGGTGTTGTTCGCCGGCGAAGCGCTCGAGCCCCAGCGTCTGCAGAGCTGGCGGACGCGTCACCCCGAGACGCCCCGGTTGCTCAACCTCTACGGCACCACCGAGACCACGGTGCACGCATCGTTCCGGGAGATCGTCGACGCCGATCTGGGCGGTGACGCCAGCCCGGTCGGCGGTCCGCTCGCCGGTCTGGCGTTCTTCGTCCTCGACCGGTGGCTGCGTCCGGTCCCCGCCGGGGTGATCGGGGACCTGTACGTGGCCGGTCCGCAGGCCGGACTCGGGTATTGGCGCCGGGCCGGCCTGTCCGCGACGCGCTTCGTGGCCTGCCCGTTCGCTCCCGGACAGCGGATGTACCGCACCGGCGATCTGGTGTGGTGCGGCGAGGACGGAGACCTGCGATATGCGGGCCGCGCCGACGAGCAGGTCAAGATCCGCGGCTATCGCATCGAGATCGGTGAGGTGCGGTCGATCCTGGCCGCGGTGGACGGTGTGGAGCAGGCCGTGGTGCTGGCTCGGGAGGACCGCCCCGGCGACAAACGGCTCGTCGGCTACGTCACCGGCCGGCTGGATCCCGCGGCGGTACGTGCCGCAGTGGCCGACCGGTTGCCGGACTACATGGTGCCCGCCGCGATCATGGTGATCGATGCGCTTCCGCTGACGGTCAACGGGAAACTCGACCGGCGCGCCCTACCGGCGCCCGACTACCAGGGCGCCGACGGTTACCGCGCCCCGGGCACCGCCGTCGAGGAGATCCTCGCCGGGATCTATGCCCGCGTCCTGGGTGTCGAGCGCGTCGGGGTGGACGATTCCTTCTTCGCCCTCGGCGGTGATTCGCTGTCGGCGATGCGATTGGTCGCCGCGGTCAACACCGGACTCGACACCGCCCTGTCGGTGCGCGCCCTCTTCGAGGCGCCGACCGTCGCACAGCTCGCGCCGCGGATCGGCGGAGCGGCTCGTGGCCCCGAGCCGCTGACCGCCGTCGCGCAGCGTCCCGCCGCGATCCCGCTGTCCTTCTCGCAGAACCGGCTGTGGTTCCTCGACCAGCTGCAGGGCCCGTCACCGACGTACAACATGCCGGTGGCGCTACGGCTGCACGGACGACTGAACGCCGAGATGCTGGGGGTGGCGCTCGGCGACGTGGTGCGCCGCCACGAAAGTCTGCGCACCCGCTTCCTCGCCCCCGACGGAGTCCCGCAACAGCTGGTGGTGCCCGCCGACGACGCCGATTTCGGGTGGGAGATCGTCGACGCCACCGGCTGGTCGCAGACCCGCCTCGACGAGGCCGTGGGTGCGGTCGCCCGGCACCCGTTCGACCTGGCGTCCGAAATCCCCATGCAGGCCCGGCTGTTCCGGGTCAGTGCCGACGACCACGTGGTGGTGGCGGTGGCGCACCACATCGCCGCCGACGGGCTATCCGTGGCACCGCTGGTGCAGGACCTCGGGGTCGCCTATCTGTCCCGGTGCGCCGGGCTGGACCCGATGTGGACCGAACTGCCCGTTCAATACGTCGACTACACGCTATGGCAGCGCGCCCAATTCGGCGACCTCGACGATGCGGACAGTCTCATCGCCGCTCAGCTGGGCTACTGGCAGGATGCGTTGGCCGGAATGCCCGAACGGGTGGAGCTGCCCACCGACCGGCCCTATCCGCCGGTGGCCGACCAGCGCGGCACCACCACGACCTTCCGCTGGTCCACCCACACCCAGCAGCGGATCGCCGAGGTCGCCCGCGAACACAATGCGACCAGTTTCATGTTCATGCAGGCCGCCCTGGCGGTGTTGCTGTCCAAACTGAGCGCCGAGACCGATGTGGCGGTCGGCTTTCCGATCGGTGGCCGCCGCGACCCGGCGCTCGACGAATTGGTCGGATTCTTCGTCAACACCCTGGTGCTGCGGGTCGATCTCGACGGCGACCCGTCCGTCGCCGACGTGCTGGCCCAGGTTCGCCAGCGCGCGCTGGCCGCCTACGAGAACCAGGACGTCCCATTCGAAGTCGTGGTCGACCGGCTCAGCCCCCACCGTTCGTTGACCCACCACCCGCTGGTGCAGGTGATGCTGGACTGGCGCAATCTTCCCGCCGAGGCCAGCGATCAGATCGTGATGGCCCTCGGCGATCTGCAGATCACCCAGATCCCGCTGCAGACCAGCACCGCCCGAGTCGATCTCGCCTTCTCGCTGAACGAACGCTGGACCAGAACCGGCGACGCCGCGGGGATCGGCGGCGCGGTGGAATTCCGCACCGACGTCTTCGACACGGCGAGCATCGAGACACTGGTCGAGCGGCTGCACCGGGTCGTCACCGCGATGACCGACGATCCGTCCCAACGGATTTCATCGGTGTCCGTGCTGGGGGAGCCGGAGTCGGCCCGGCTCGACGCCGTGGGCAACCGCGAGGTGCTCACCGCGCCGGCGCCGGCGCCGGCGTCCGTTCCGCAGCTGTTCGCCGCCCGGGTCGCCGCCGCCCCCGAGGCGGTCGCGATCAGCGACGCGGGCCGGCACCTGACCTATCGCGAACTCGACGAGGCAGCTGACCGCCTTGCCCGGCTACTCGTGGATCGGGGCGTGCGCCCGGGAACATGTGTGGCGTTGCTGCTGGAGCGATCCGCCGACGCCGTGGTCGCGATGCTGGCGGCGCTGAAGACCGGGGCGGCGTACCTGGCCATCGATCCCGCGCTCCCGGACTCCCGGATCGAGTTCCTGCTCGCCGACGCCGCGCCCGATGCCGTGATCACCGATCCGACGCGGGCATCGCGGGTCACCGGTCTGGGCCCGCGGGTGATCCATCTCGACGAGAATTCCGGCGATCCGCGCACCACCGCACTGCCGGTGCCGTCGGCCGACGACATCGCGTACCTCATCTACACCTCGGGCACCACCGGAACACCCAAGGGTGTCGCGCTGTCGCACCGCAACCTCGCCCACCTCGCCGATTCCCCGCCCGAAGGACTTCCCGCACAACAGGTCTGGACGCAGTGCCACTCGTACGCCTTCGATTTCTCGGTCTGGGAGATCTGGGCCGCGCTACTCGGCGGCGGGCGGCTGGTGATCGTGCCCGACGAGGTGGTGCGCTCACCGGAGGACTTCCACACCCTGCTGGTCGAGGAGCAGGTCAACGTCCTCACCCAGACTCCGTCCGCGGTGGCGGCGCTGCGGCCCGACGGTCTGGAATCGGTGGCGCTGCTGCTCGGTGGCGAGGCGTGCCCACCGGAGGTGATCGAGCAGTGGGCGCCCGGCCGGGTCGTGATCAACGCCTACGGCCCCACCGAAGTCACGGTGTACGCGTCGATGAGCGCACCCCTGCAGCCCGGTGCGGAGGTGCCGATCGGCGCACCACCGCCCACCGTGGCGCTGTTCGTCCTGGACGGGCGGATGGGCCGCGTGCCCGAAGGTGTCGTGGGGGAGTTGTATGTCGCCGGCCGCGGCGTCGGGATCGGCTACCTGGGCCGAACCGATCTGACGGCGTCGCGCTTCGTGGCGTGCCCGTTCGGCCCGGCCGGGGCGCGCATGTACCGAACCGGTGATCTGGTCCGGTGGCGCTCCGACGGACAGCTGCACTACGTCGGACGCGCCGACGAGCAGGTCAAGATCCGCGGCTACCGCATCGAACCCGGTGAGGTCCAGGCGGTGCTGGCCGGACTCGACGGGGTGGAGCACGCCGTGGTGATCGCCCGCGAGGACCGCCCCGGCGACCCCCGCCTGGTCGGCTACATCACCGGTTCGGCCGATCCGGTCAAGGCCCGCGCGGCGCTGGCCGAGCGGTTGCCGGCCTACCTGGTCCCCGCCGCGGTGCTGGCGCTGGCGGCGCTGCCGTTGACCGTCAGCGGAAAGCTGGACCGGCGTGCCCTGCCCGCCCCCGACTATCAGGACGAGCAGACCTACCGCGCCCCGGCCACGCTGACCGAGGAGATGCTGACGGGCCTCTTCGCCACCGTCCTCGGACTGGAGCGGGTGGGCGTGGACGACTCGTTCTTCGACCTCGGCGGGGATTCGCTGTCGTCGATGCGCCTGATCGCCGCCGTCAACGCCACGATGGGGGCCACCCTGGCGGTCCGTACCGTGTTCGAAGCGCCGACGGTGGCCCAGTTGGCGCTGCGCGTCGGTACGGAATCCGGCCACCTCCAGCCGCTGACACCCCAGCGGCGACCCCCGGTGATCCCGCTGTCCTTTGCGCAGAGCCGACTCTGGTTCATCGACCAATTGCAGGGCCCGTCAGCGGTGTACAACCTCGCCGTCGCCCTGCGGCTGCGTGGATGCCTGGACGCGGATGTGCTGGGCGCCGCGTTGGCCGACGTGGTGGGCCGCCACGAAAGCCTGCGCACGCTGTTCGACGCACCTGACGGTGTCCCGCGGCAGGTGGTGATCGACAGCGGCGACGCCGAGGTGGGCTGGCAGGTGGTCGACGCCGCCGGCTGGTCCGATGCCCGCTTGAGTGCGGCCATCGAGCAGACCGCTCAGGCCACCTTCGACCTCGCCACCGAGATCCCGCTGCGCACCAGGCTGTTCCGGGTCAGCGAAGACGACCACGTGTGGGTGGCCGTGGTGCACCACATCGCCGCCGACGGCTGGTCGATCGGTCCGCTGGTCACGGATCTGGGCCTGGCCTACACCGCGCGCTGCGCCGGAACAGCTCCCGGCTGGGCCGACCTGCCGGTGCAGTACGTGGATTACACGCTGTGGCAACGGTCGCAGTTCGGCGAGCTCACCGACGCCGACAGCCGCATCGCCGCCCAGCTGGCCTACTGGGAGCAGACGCTGGCAGAACTCCCGGAACGCCTGGTGCTCCCGGCCGATCGGCCCTACCCGCAGGTCGCCGATCAGCGGGGCGCCACCGTGGCGGTGGACTGGCCGGCCGATCTGCAGCAGCGGATCAACCGGATGGCACGCGAACGCGGCGCCACCGGTTTCATGGTGATGCAGGCCGCGCTGGGGGTGCTGCTGTCCAAGCTCAGCGGGAGTTCGGATGTGGCGGTCGGCTTCCCGATCGCGGGCCGGCGGGACCCGGCACTCGACGGGCTGGTCGGATTCTTCATCAACACCCTCGTGCTGCGTCTCGATCTGGGCGGTGACCCCAGCCTCGCCGAGGTGCTCGACCAGGTCAGGACGCAGTCGCTGGCCGCCTACGAAAACCAGGATGTGCCGTTCGAGGTGGTGGTCGAGCGGCTCAACCCCACCCGATCGCTGACTCACCATCCGCTGGTGCAGGTGATGCTGGCCTGGCAGAACCTGCCCGCCGACACCACCGATCCCACGACGGCCGGACTGTCGCTGGGGGAGGTGGACATCACCCGGATCCCGGTGGACACCCATGCGGCGCGGATGGATCTGTCGTTCTCGCTGGCCGAACGGTTCGACGCGGCAGGGCAGGCCACCGGGATCGGCGGATTCGTCGAGTACCGCACCGACGTCTTCGACGCATCCACCATCGAGGCGCTGATCGCGCGGTTGCGCCGTGTCCTCGACGCGATGACCGCCGATCCGGCCCGGCGGCTCTCCTCGGTCGATGTACTCGACGAGCGCGAACACGCCCGATTGGACGGCTGGGGCAACCGGGCGGCGCTGACCGCGCCGGCCGCCACGCCGCGCTCGATACCGTCGGCATTCGCCGCTCAGGTGCACCGCAGCCCTGATGCGGTGGCGATCACCTGCGGCGAGCGGTCGTGGACCTACCGGGAGCTCGACGAAACATCGAATCGGTTGGCGCGCTTGCTGATCAGTCGTGGTGTGCACACCGGCCAGCGAGTGGCGCTGCTGATGCCGCGCACCGCCGAGGCGGTGGCGGCGATCCTGGCGATCGTCAAGACCGGTGCCGCCTACGTGCCGATCGATCCCGCGGTACCGGCGGCGCGCCGGGAACACGTCCTGACCGATGCCGCGCCGGTCGCGGCGATCACCACCGCCGAGCTGGCCGACCGGTTCGCCGGCTTCGACATCCCCGTCCTCGACGTCGCCGACCCGGCCGTCGGACAGTGCAGCCCAGCAGCGCTTCCCGCGCCGGCCGCCGACCAGGTCGCCTACATCATCTACACCTCGGGCACGACCGGGATGCCGAAGGGCGTGGCCATCCCGCACCGCAACGTCACCAGGCTCCTCGAGACGCTGGACGTGGAGATGGACCTGACGAATCAGGTCTGGACCCAGTGCCATTCACTGGCGTTCGACTACTCGGTGTGGGAGATCTGGGGTCCGTTGCTCTACGGCGGCCGGCTGCTGGTGGTACCCGACGCGGTGGTGCGATCCCCGGAAGACCTCCACGCGCTGCTGGCCGCCGAACAGGTGACGGTGCTCAGCCAGACCCCGTCGGCGTTCTACGCGCTGCAGGCGGCCGATGCGCTGCAACCGCAGGTGCGGCTGACCCTGAAGGCGGTCGTGTTCGGTGGGGAAGCGCTGGAACCGCACCGGCTCGGTCCATGGCTGGAAACCCACCCGGAAGCGCCCCGCCTGATCAACATGTACGGCATCACCGAGACCACGGTGCACGCGTCGTTCCGGGAGATCTCCGGCCAGGACGTCGCCGCAGCCGTGAGTCCGATCGGGGTCCCGCTGGCCCATCTGGGATTCTTCGTGCTCGACGACGCGCTGCGTCCGGTGGCACCCGGGGTGGTCGGTGAGCTGTACGTCGCCGGTGCGGGATTGGCGTACGGCTACATCGGGCGTGCCGGTCTGAGCGCGACCCGGTTCGTGGCCTGCCCGTTCGGGGCGGCCGGGGAACGCATGTACCGCACCGGGGACGTGATGTGCTGGGGCCCCGACGGCGAGCTGCGCTACCTCGGCCGGGCCGACGAGCAGGTCAAGATCCGCGGCTACCGCATCGAACTCGGCGAAGTCCAGGCTGCGCTGGCCGCGCTGGACGGTGTCGCCCAGGCCGAGGTGATCGCCCGGGAAGACCGTCCCGGGGACAAACGTCTGGTCGGCTACGTGACCGGTGCACCGTCGCTGGATCCGGTGCGGCTGCGGGCCGCGCTGGCCGAGGGACTGCCCGACTACATGATCCCGTCGGCGGTGGTGGTGGTCGACGCCATGCCCCTGACGGTCAACGGCAAACTCGACAAGCGGGCCCTGCCGGCACCCGAATACCAGGACGTCGACTCCTACCGCGCGCCCGCCGACGCGCTGGAGGAAACCCTGGCCGGTATCTACGCCCAGGTGCTCGGACTCGCGCGGGTGGGCGTCGACGAATCCTTCTTCGAACTCGGCGGCGACAGCATCCTGTCCATGCAGGTGGTTGCCCGGGCGAGGGCCGCCGGTGTGTTGTGCCGGCCCCGCGACGTCTTCGTCGAGCAGACCGTGGCCCGGCTCGCGCGGGTGGCCCGGGTGGCCACCGGTTCCGACGAGGCCGTCGACGACGGTGTCGGAACGCTGTGCGCGACACCGATCATCCACTGGCTGGCGCAGGTGCCGGGGCCGGTGGACCAGTTCAACCAGACGGTGGTGGTGCAGGCACCGGTCGGTGCCACCGAAGCCGATGTGGCGCTGGTGCTGCAGGCCGTGCTGGACCGCCACGCGATGTTGCGGCTGCGGGTGGCCGGCGACGACGGCGCCGAGAATGCGGACTGGTCGATGACGGTTCCGGAACCCGGAGCGGTACAGGCGCTGTCGTGTCTGCACACCGTCGACGCCCTGACCGACGACGCGGTGGTCGCCGCGCGGTCGCGGTTGAATCCGGCCGCAGGTGACATGGTGAGGGCACTGTGGGTGCCCACCACCGGTCAGCTGGTGCTGATCGCACACCATCTCGTGGTCGACGGGGTGTCATGGCGAATCCTGTTGGAGGACATCAACCTCGCCTGGGCGCAACACCGGGGCGGACAGCCGGTGGAGCTACCGGCGCCCGGAACGTCGTTCGCCCGGTGGGCGGCGGTGCTGGCCGACCATGCGCGGCACCCGCGGATCGTCGCGCACGCGCCGGTGTGGCGCGAGATCATGACCGTCCCGGCGCCACTGCCCGCCGTGCGACCGGATCTGGACACCTACGCCGACGCCGGCAGCCTCACCGTCGAGCTGGATTGCGAGACGACCCGGCTGCTGCTCGGCGAGGTGCCCGCGGCCTTCCACGCCGGGATCAACGACATCCTGCTCATCGCCTACGGTCTGGCGCTCGCGGAGTTCTGCGGGGCGCTCGGTGACAGCGCCGCGGCTCCCATCGTGATCGACGCCGAAGGTCACGGCCGGCAGGAGGAGCTGCCCGACGCCGTCGCCGAGGAGGCGATCGACCTGTCCCGCACCGTCGGCTGGTTCACCACGAAATACCCGGTGGCACTGACCATCGGCGGCGACCTGACCTGGGCCCAGGTGCGGGCCGGCGGACCCGAAATGGGGGCGCTGGTCAAGGACGGTAAGGAGCAGCTGCGCAGCCTCCCGGACGGGCTGACCTACGGCCTGCTGCGCTACCTCAACGACGACGTCGACCTCAGCGGGGCCGATCCCACCATCGGGTTCAACTATCTGGGCCGGTTGGGTGCCGGGGCCGGCGAGGTATCCGGAGACATCTGGGAGATCAGGCAGGACGGCTGGACGGTGACCGGCGCCGCCGCCGCCATTCCCATGCCGCTGATGCACACCGTCGAACTCAATGCCGGTACGGTCGACACCGCGGTGGGCCCACGCCTGCGGGCGGGCTGGACCTGGGCCCGCTCGGCGCTGGACCAGACCCAGGTGAACCGACTGAGCGAGTTGTGGTTCGACGCACTGGCCGGCATCTGCGCCCACGTCCGCGCCGGCGGCGGAGGGCTGACGCCGTCGGACATCCGGCCCGCCCGCCTGACTCAGCGACAGATCGATGAATTGTCGCCCGGCGGCGGGGTCGCCGACATCCTGCCGTTGACCCCGCTGCAGCAGGGGCTGCTGTTCCATGCCGGCGTCGCCCGCGGCTGCGGAGACGACGTGTACGCGGTTCAGCTGGACGTCACGCTGACCGGCCGACTGGATCCGCACCGACTGCACGAGGCGGTCCAGTCGGCGGTGCAGCGCCACCCGAACCTCGCGGCGCGCTTTCATGCCGACTTCGACGAGCCGGTCCAGATCGTTCCCGACCACCCCGACGTGCCATGGCAGTACGTCGATCTCAGCGCCCCGGGATGCGACCGCCAGGGGCGGATCGCGCAGCTCTGCGCGCTCGAACGCGCCGCGGTCTGCGATCTGACCGGCCGGCCGCCGTTGCGGGCTGCGCTGATCCGCACCGCCCCCGACGAGCACCGGTTCCTGCTGACCAACCATCACATCGTGCTCGACGGTTGGTCCGTGCCGATCCTGCTCGGCGAGATCTTCGCCGGGTATTACGGACAGTGGCTTCCCGCGGCCGAGCCCTACCGCCGATTCATCGCCCGGCTGGCCGAGCGCGACGTATCGGCGGCCCGCGCCGCGTGGGCCGAGGCGTTCGCCGGTTTCGACACCCCCACGCTGGTGGGATCCGTCGACCCGCTGCGGCCCGGCCCCCGCGACGTGCTGTGCCACCGCCTCACCGAGCCGACCACCCGGGCCCTGGGCGAACTGGCGCGGGCGCACCACACCACGGTCAGCACCGTGCTGCAGGCGGCGTGGGCACAGCTGGTGTGCGGCCTCACCGGCCGCCGCGACGTCGCCTTCGGAGCCGTCGTCTCCGGCCGGCCCGACGATGTGACAGGGGCCGACTCCATGGTCGGGCTCTTCATCAACACCGTTCCGGTGCGGGCCGTCATCACGTCCACGACCAGCACCGCCGAACTGCTCGACCAGCTGCACGACGGACGCAACCGCACCCTCGACCACGAGCATCTGGCGCTCGCCGAGATTCACCGCAGCACCGGCCATCGCGAGCTTTTCGACACCGTCTTCGTCTACGAGAACTATCCGACCGATGCGGCCAAACTGTCGGGCACCGACGGACTGGCGGTCACCGGAATCGCCCACCACGACCTCTACCACTACCCGCTGGCAGTCCAGGCCGTGCCCGGCCCCGAGCTCGACCTGCGGATCCAGTACCGCGCCGACATCTTCGACCGGGAGCGCATCGCCGGGTTCGCCGAGCAGATCCAGCGAACCGTGGTGGCGATGATCACCGACCCCACCCAGCCGCTGCTGCCGGCCGATCCGCCCGACTGTGACGGGGCGACCCGCGCCGCCGAGCGGCCCGGGCCCGGCTACCGGCCCGGATACGCTGCGCCACAGACGCTTTCCGAGCGGACCGTGGCGGGCATCTATGCCGAGCTGCTCGACTTCCCCCGGATCGGGGTCGACGACTCGTTTTTCGACCTCGGCGGGGATTCGCTCACCGCGCTCAGGGCCGTCGCGAAGGTCAACGCGGTGTTCGCGACCGAGTTACCGGTCAGCGCACTGTTCGACGCCCCCAGCGTCGCGCAGTTGTGTCAGCTGCTCACCAGACACACGGCACGAGACGGTATCTGACCTCCAGGGTGTAGTCGCGGTAGCCGGCCAGTTCCTGGCGCAGCATGGTCTCCTCGTCGCGAATCCGGGAGACCAGCACGAGCAGGCCCGGGACGACGAACACGAGTGCCCACCAGGAGCCGAGCGCCAGCGGGATACCCACCAGCATGACGACGTTGGCCGAGTACATCGGGTGGCGCACCAGCCCGTACAGACCTGTCGAGACGACGGCCTGACCCGCCTCCACCTGAACGGTGGTCGACGCGTAATGATTCTGGCGGGCCACCAACACCACTGCGCCCAGGCCGAGCGCGACCAGGAGGTCACCGGCCACCCAGACCGCGGTCGGCACCGTCGACCAGCCGAACCGATGGTCGAGCCCACTGACCACACACATCGCCGCCAGCGACAGGTACAGCCCGGCCATGACGACCTTCTGCACGGTACGACCCTCGGCGACCGGACCGCCGCGCAGACGACGTTGCAGCGCAGCGGGATCGGTGAGCTGCACGACGATGCTCGGCAGCCAGGCCGACAGGGTGAACACCGCGAGGAAGAGCCAGGCCTGCGGATAGTCCAACGTGCCGGCGGGCGGGAAGACCAGCAGCGCGATCGCCACCGCCTGGACGAGCCCCGACGTCAACACCGTGACCAGAGGTCTCACGCGTACTTCCTCTCCTCGCTCATCCGGGTGGTGGTTGCGGCGCCGGCGGTCACGCCGTCGCTCCGCGGTCCGCGTCGCGCCCGGATGCCAATCTCCGGCACAGCACGTCGGCCAGCTCGCGAACGGTTCCCACGGCCAGATCGCCGGCCGCCAGGCGGATCCCGGTCTCGCTCTCGATCCGGGTCCGCAGTTCCAGCGCGCCCAGCGAGTCGACGCCGTACTCGGCCAGCGCGCGGTCGGGGTCGATGTTGCGGCGCAAAATCAGACTGATCTGGTCGGAGATCAGCCGGCGCAGCCGGCCCGGCCATTCGGCCTCCGGCAGATCGTCGAGCATGGTGCGCAACTTCGCGGTCCCGCCGGCGTCGTCGCCGTCGGAGCGGAACGCTTCGGCGAAGCAACTGCGGTGGGCGAACGCCGTCAGGAATGGCGACCCGTCCACCGGCGTGTAGGCGCTGTAGGCGCGGTCGTGGCGGAGCAGAGCCGCCAAGGCGTACGCCCCCTCGTCCGGAGTGATGGCCGCACCCGCGCCCGCGGCGAACTCCGACGCCCGTCCGATCTGTCCCCACGCACCCCAGGCGATCGCCGTGGCGGGTAGGCCCCGTGACCGGCGCCACCGGGTGAAGGTGTCCACCCAGCTGTTCGCGGCGGCATAGGCGCCCCGACCGGGCATGCCCATGAGCGCGGCGACCGAGGAGAACACGCAGAACCAGTCCAACGGCTGACCGGCGGTGGCGGAGTGCAGATTCCACACTCCGAGCGCTTTGGGCGCCCAATCCCGTTTGAGGAGGTCGTCGGTGATGTCGGCCAGCATGGCGTCCCCGGCCGTCGCCGCGACATGCACCACGCCGCGCACCGGCAGACCGGTGGCCGTGGCGGTCTGCACCAGAGCCGGTGCGGTCGCCGGGTCGGCGATGTCGGCGCACTGGACGACGACATCACCACCCATCACGCGGATCAGCTCGATGGTCTCCAACGCCCGCAGCGTCGGCTGTGAGCGCGACGTCAGCACGATGCGCCCGCAGCCCGCCTCGACCATCTTCTCGGCGAGGAAGAGTCCCAGAGCGCTGAGTCCACCGGTGATGACGTAGGAACCGTCGGGGCGGAACACCCGGGCCCGCTCCGGCGGGATCACCACGGTGGCGGAGTCCGTGCGCGGGACGTCCAGCACGAGCTTGCCGGTGTGCCGGGCCCGGCTCATCGTGCGGATCGCCTCGGTGGCGTCGGCCAGCCGGTAGGCGGTGTGCGCGGGGCGGGGCAGCCGGCCGTCGGCGACCAGGCGGTACACCGTGCGCAGCAGGTCGCCGGTCCGCTGGGGACGGCTGCGTGCCAGCAGCGCCAGGTCGACGTAGTGGAAGCTGAGATTGTTGCGGAACGGGGACATCCCGAGCTGGGTGTCGGCGTAGACGTCGCGCTTGCCGATCTCGACGAACCGTCCGCCGACCGCCAACAGCTCGAAACCGGCGCGCTGTGCGGAGCCGGTCAGCGAATTCAGCACGATGTCGACGCCGTAACCACCGGTGTCCCGTCGGATGCGGTCGGCGAACTCCGTGCTGCGGGAATCGTAGACGTGCTCGATCCCGCCGGCGCGCAGACGCTCCCGCCGATCGTCGCTGCCGGCTGTGGCGAAGATCTGCGCTCCGGCCGCGCGGGCAATCGCGATCGCCGCCTGACCGACGCCTCCGGTCGCCGAATGGATCAGCACCCGGTCGTGCGAGGAGATCCCGGCGAGCTCGTGCAGCCCGTACCACGCGGTGACCGTGGCCGTGGCCACCGCGGCCGCCTGCTGATCGGTCAGCGCGTCGGGCAGCCGGACAGCCAGGCGTTCATCGCAGGTGACGAAGGTGCCCCAGCAACCGTCGGGGGAGAAGCCGCCCACCCGGTCACCGACGCGATGCGAGGTGACGCCCGGTCCGAGCGCGGTCACCACCCCCGCGAAATCCATTCCCAGCTCCGGGCGGTCGCCGGGATAGCGGCCCATGGCGACGAGGACGTCGGCAAAATTCACACCGGCCGCCTGGACGGCGACCTCGATCCGGCCCCGACCCGGTGACACCCGTTGGCAGGACACCAGTTCAACGGTCTCGAGGTTGCCGGGGGTGCGGACCTGCAGACGCATCCCGTCGTGGTCGGGATCAGCGGCTGCCTTGCGCCGATCGTCGGCGCCCAGTGGGGCGGGCCGAAGCCGTGCCGTGTACCACTCGCCGAGCCGCCAAGCGGTCTCGTCCTCCGGCGAGTCGCTGAGTAGCTGCGCGGTGAGCTGGGCGGCGTCGGTGGTTGCGTCGGTGTCGATCTGGGTGGTCTGCAGGTGCGGATGCTCGACTCCGATCGTCCGCACAAGGCCCCGTAGGGCTCCCTGGGCCAGATCCGGTACGTCCGCACCGAGGACACACTGCGCGCCGCGGGTCACCGTGACCAGGCGCGGCAACCGGCCCGGCACCGCCGGCACCTCGCGGGCGATCTGCAGGAAATGTCGCGCCCGGCTCAGCCCGAGTGCCGCAGGCCCGCCCGCTGCATCGGAATCGCCTGCCGCGGCGAGGATGACCAGTCCCGCGATCGGACGCTCGCGCAGGGCCGAGCCGAGTTCGGCTGCCTTGACGGCGGGGTCGGCGGTATCGGGCCACGACAGGGTGGTGCAGGAACCGCCGTGGCGTTCCAGCGATGCGGTCAGTGCGGCCGCCATCGCCTGCGTGGTGGCCGCGGTGCTGACCACCAGCCAGGCGCCGGGATCGTCACCGGACGGCTCGGGACGCCGGCGCTGCCGCCATTCGACCGTCAACAACCGCTCGCGCAGCAACCGGTCCCCGGCGTCGCGTGCGGGATCCTGGTGGTAGGTGAGTCCGTAAGCGCCCAGCAGTACTGCTCCGTCGCCGTCGAGGATCTCGACATCGGCCTGCAGCCCGGTGGTATCCGATCTCCCCACCCGGGCATAGCAGTATCGGGCCTGGCCGGCGGACCGGTACCGGCGCAGCCGGCGAACGCCCCGCGGCGGCCCCAGCACCTCTTCGCCGAACGCCTGCAGGTGTGCGCCGGCGGCGACGGCCTGCAGACAGGCGTCGACCAGCACGGGATGCACACCGTAGGTGTGCTGTTCGGCCTGCAGTGCGTCGGGCACGGCGATTTCGGCCAGCACCGACCCGGCCTCGTCACCGGTGCGCACCTCGCCCAGTCCGGTGAACGAGGGGCCGTACTGCACACCGAGACGGGTCAGGCGGTCCCGGGCCTCGGCGCCGTCGCCGCGCCGCGGATGCGCCGCGAGTACGGCCGCGATGTCGTGGACGGGGGGCTGCCGGGCGTCTGTGCACCGCAGGATCGCGCGAGCATGCCGCGAGTGCTCGCCGGCTCGGTTCCGCTCGACGACGAAATCGGCGCTGTCGGGCGAGGACAGTGACACCGACGCACCGACTGCGGTCTGCCCCTCGACCGCAAGCGCATCGAGGAAGTGCAGATCGTGCACTTCAACGTGGTCGCCGAGGGTGGATTCGGCTGCGGCCAGGGCCATTTCGCAGTAGGCCGCGACGGGAAGCGTCGGGGTGCCGTCGACGCGGTGCTCGCCGAGCCACGGATGGGCGGCGGTGCCGACCTCGGCCTCCCACACATACCGTTGCGGTTCCTGCTGCAGACCCACCTTGGCCCCCAGTAGCGGATGGGCGGCCACGGAGTGTGTGCTGGGTGACCACTGCCCGTCGTCGGATACCGAGAACCGTCGGTGCGTCCACCTCGGCAGCGGCGCGTCGACCAGTGACCCGACCGGGTGCAGCACCGAGAAGTCCACCCCGCCACCGGCGCCGTGCACCTTCGCCACGTAGCTCTCGAGCCCGTCCGGCAGTGGGGCGTCGCGATGCAGCGGCGACACGGTGGCCAGCGGCAGGTCGACGCCCTGGGCGATCTGTTCCAGCGATGCGGTGAGCAACGGGTGGGCGGCCAGCTCGGCGAAGACCCGGTGACCGTCCTCCAATGCCGCCCGCGCCGCCGCCGCGAAACGCACTGTGCGGCGCAGGCTGTGGGCCCAGTACCTGCCGTCGCACACCGGCTGCTCCCGGGGATCGAACCCGGTGGTGGAGTAGAACGCCACGGTGGGGGTCAGCGGGCGCACCTCGGCGAGGAGCTCGGCGAGCTCAGCCAGGATCGGATCCAGCTGCGGTGAGTTGGCGGCCACCTCGACGGTGATCTCGTCGGCCGGCACGTCGCGTTGCCGCCACGCGCTGACGAATTCGCGGACCCGCGCGGTGGCGCCGGCGATCACGGTGGTCTGCGGTGCGGCCACCGCTGCGATCGCCACATCCTTGGCCGCCGCCGTCGTCAGCTCCGAAAGAACCTTCTTGGCAGGCAGATCGACCGATGCCATCGCGCCGGAACCGGCGACGGCGGACATCAGGCGGGAACTGCGGCACACGACCCGCACCCCGTCCTCCAGGGACAACGCGCCGGCCACCACCGCCGCGGCGATCTCGCCCGTGGAATACCCGATCACCGCGCCCGGACACACGCCGCGCGCGGTCAGCGCCGCTGCCAGCGCGACCTGCAGGGTGAACAGCGTCGGCAGGACCCGGCCCACACCGCTCACCACCTCGGGTGCCGTCATGGCTTCGGTGACCGAGAAGCCGGCTTCGTGCGCGACCAGGGGCTCGACGGCGGCAACCGTGGCCGCGAACGCCGGTTCGGCTGCGAGCAGATCGACACCCATCCGGGCCCACTGCGCACCCGCACCCGAGAACACCCACACCGGACCACGATCGTCGGATCCGACCGCAGACTCGAAAGCTCCTCCACCGTCGGCGATCTCGCGCAATGTGTCGATCAGCTCGGGCCGGCCGGTGGCGAAGACCGCGGTGCGGACCGGCCGGTGCGCCCGCCGGCGGGCCAGCGTGTAGGCGAGATCGTCGATGCCGACCTCGGGATGGGCCCGGACCCACTCGGCCAGCCGCCCCGCAGTGTGTCGCAGCTCGTCGGCCGACGTCGCGGACAGCGGGAACATCCGCCGCGCCGTCGCCGGGGGCTGCGGGCGGGGTGGCGCGGGGACCGGATCCGGGGCCTGCTCGACGATGGCATGGACATGGGTGCCGGCCCACCCGTGCGCCGACACCGCTGCCCGGCGCGGGCGCGTACCGCCGGCCGGCCAGGGCGTCACCTCCTGCGGCACGAACAGCTGGGTGCGGCTGCGCGCGAGGGCGGCGGGCAGGCGGGTGAAGTGCAGATGCGGGGGCACGGTGGCGTCCTGCAACGAGAGGATCGCGGTGATCAGGCCGAGCAGCCCGGACGCGGACTGCGTGTGCCCCGCGTTGGCTTTCACCGATCCGAGCGCGCACGGCGACCCGACGCCGTACACCTCGCACAGACCGGCGTATTCGACGGCATCGGTCGACGGGACGCCGCAGCCGTGCGCCTCGACCATGCCGATGGTGTCGGCGTCCACCCCGGCAGCGGTCAGCGCCGCTCGGTACAGCGCGGTCAGTGCGGCCCGGGACGGCGTCGAGGCGTCCCCGCCGGAGCCGTCGCTGTTGGCGGCCGTACCCCGGATCACCGCCAGGATCCGGTCGCCGTCACGCTGGGCGTCCGCGAGCCGTTTGAGCACCAGCACGGCGATGGCCTCGCCGATCACCGATCCGTCGGCTGCGGCGTCGAATGGCCGGCACCGCCCGGTCGGGGATGCGGAATCCACGGCGGTCGCCTGCGGCCCGAGCGCGACGTGCGCGCCACCGGCCAACACCAGATCGCTCTCACCGTCCCTGAGGCTGCGGCAGCCGAGGTGTACGGCCATCAGACCCGAGGAGCACGCGGTGTCGATCGTCATGGCCGGACCGCGCAGGCCGAGGGTGCGGGCGATCCGCCCGGAGGCCATGCCGAGGCTGTTCGCCGCTGCGGCATCCGACCCTGCCTGCTGATGGTCGCGCTGCGCCAGACCGACGAAGACGCCGGTGGGGGAGTCGGCCAGCGTGGCCGGTGCGATACCGGCGTGTTCGAGGGCGTCCCAGGATGTCTCGAGCAGCAGCCGGTGCTGTGGATCGAGTGTGCGTGCCGTGTGCTCGTCGAGTCCGAAGAAGTCACAGTCGAAGCCGGCCACATCGTCGAGGAACGCCCCTGGCGGCTGGTTCGGGGTCATCAATCCCCGCTCCGCCGGTGCCTGCGTGACGAGGTCGTCGCCGTTCAGCAACGCAGACCACAGTCGCTCCGGTGAGTCGATCCCGTGCGGCAACCGGCAGGCCATCCCGATGACCGCGACGCGGTCGGCGGCATCGGCGCTCACTGGCTGCGCGGGATCGGCATCGACCGGGGATTTGCCTGGTCAAGGTCTGTCCCGCAGATAGTCACGTCATCTCCTCACGGCAGCGCGCACGCCGTTCGCTGAATCGCTCGCCGACCGGTTCCCGCGAGCTGAGCCACCCGCCAATTGACGCAGACGTAGGTGGCTCGGGTCAAGCATCGTGGCCGCGCGCCTGCGGCGCTCGACACGTGGCCAGACGGAAATGGCGAACATGCCCGACGCGCCGGCGCGGGGCCAACTTCCGGTTTCAAGCATGCGACGTTGACGCCTGCGGTAATTTTCTCCGCGTGACAGAGGTGCTCGAGACTTCGATTCCAGCGCTGCTGCGCGAGCGCGCCAGCCTGCAGCCGGACGACACGGCCTACACGTTCTTCGACTACGACGCGGACCGCGACGGCGTCGCGGAAAGCCTCACGTGGCCGCAGCTGTACCGGCGGGTGTGCAACGTCGCGCGGGAACTGCGGGGATGCACCTCGCCCGGCGACCGTGCGGTGATCTCCGCACCGCAGAGTCTGGACTACATCGTCGGCTTCCTGGGGGCCCTGGAGGCGGGACTCATCGCGGTCCCACTGTCGGTGCCCCTGGGCGGCGTCACCGACGAGCGGGTCGATTCGGTGCTCTCCGACGCCGCCCCCGCCGCCGTCCTCACCACCTCCGGTGTCGCCTCCGATGTCGCGGGACGGGTGGCCGCACAGCTCGGCACCGCTGCACCGGCGATCCTGGAGGTCGATCTGCTGGATCTGGACGCCCCGGTCCGCTACGACGCGCTCACCCCGCCGGCCGAGCAGCCCGACATCGCCTATCTGCAGTACACCTCCGGGTCGACCCGCCGACCGGCCGGCGTGATGATCTCGTACACGAATCTGCTGACCAACATCGCGCAGATCACCACCGACTACGCGGTGGACCACGGCGGGGTGGCCCCGCCCGACATGACCGTCGTGTCGTGGCTGCCCTTCTACCACGATCTGGGTCTGCTGCTGGGCATCTGCACGCCGGTCTACGGCGGCTTCCCCACGGTACTCACCAGCCCGGTGGCGTTCCTGGAGCGACCGGCGCGCTGGATGCAGTTGCTGGCCGGCCATCCGCAGGCCTTCTCGTCCGCGCCCAACTTCGCCTTCGAGCTGGCGGCACGCAAGACCTCCGATGCCGATATGGCCGACCATGATCTGGGCGACGTCTTCATCATCCAGAGCGGGGCCGAACGGGTGAATCCCACGACGCTCAACCGGTTCACCGACCGGTTCGCCCCGTTCAACCTCGACCCGCGGGTGATTCAGCCGTCCTACGGACTCGCCGAGGCCACCCTCTATGTGGCGACGTGCCGACCCGGTTCACCGCCCGACGTCGTCGGCTTCGAACCCGACGAATTGGCCGAGGGCATCGCGAAGCGATCCGCGAGCGGCACACCGCTGGTGGGCTACGACAACCCGCTGTCGGCGATCTCGCCGATGGTGCGGATCGTCGATCCGCAGTCACGCACCGAATGCCGCGACGGCACCACCGGTGAGGTGTGGGTGCACGGCGACAACGTCGGCATGGGTTACTGGAACCGGCCCGAGGACAGCGAGCGGGTCTTCCGCGCCACCCTCGCCGAACCCTCCGAAGGCACCCCTTCGGATCCGTGGTTGCGCACCGGCGACCTCGGGTTCCGCTCCGACGGCCAGCTGTTCATCGTCGGCCGCATCAAGGATCTGCTGATCGTCTACGGCCGCAACCACGCCCCCGACGACATCGAGGCGACGATCTCGGAGATCACCAAGGGCCGCGTCGCCGCGATCGGGGTTGCGTTCGAAGGCGTGGAGCAACTCGTCGCCATCGCCGAGGTCAAGGTGCGTGGTGCGGACGACCCGGAGGTGGCCGACCGGTTGGCCGCGGTCGCCCGGGAGATCACCGCCGCGGTGTCGCAGGCCCACGGTCTCACGGTCGCCGATCTGGTGTTGGTGGGGCCGGGTTCGATCCCGATCACCACCAGCGGCAAGGTGCGCCGGCAATCGTGCGCGGAACTGTACCGGCAGGGGCGTCTGACGCGAGTGGATCGCCGGTAACCGCCGAGCACCCTAGATGGTGAACAGCGCCTGCAGGATGGTGATCATCAGATCCAGCAGGACCGGTGGTGTGGCCGTCTGCCCGTCGGCGCCGACGATGCCGTCGAGCAGGCGGCCCTCCCCGCCGTCGCCGCCGGCGCCGGCGACCCGCTGCTCGAAAGCCGACGCGTCGCCGCCGCGGCCGCCGGCACCGCCGATGGTGAGCAGGTTGGCGGCATTGCCGCCCCGTCCGCCGTCGCCGCCACGGGCCATGCCGGGGATGTCGGTCGCCTGATCGAGCAGGTTGAAGGCCGAGCCACCGGCGCCGCCGGTACCGCCGGCGGTGGTTCCGTCGCCCCCGGCGCCGCCCGGACCGCCGGCGGTGACGCTGGGCGCGCCGTTCGTCCCGAAGATGGCGGCGATGGCGTTGAGCACCGTGCTCAACGGGGCGTATTCGATGGTGATCGCCAGACCGCCGTCGCCGCCGTCGCCGCCCGGGCCGGAGAGCCCGCTGCCGCCGGCGCCGCCGGCTCCTCCGGACACGAGGCCCGGCTGATACGCACCGTCCAGGTAGCCGAGGCCGACGCTGAGCACCTGACCGCCGTCACCGCCGGCCCCACCCCAGGCTCCCGCGCCGCCGTTTCCGCCGTTTCCGCCGCCGCCACTGAGGAATCCGCCGTTGCCGCCGTCACCACCGGGCCCGCCGTTACCGCGGGACAGCGAGCCGCTGCCGCCGTCTCCGCCGTTGCCGCCGGTGCCGCCGAAGCCGATCAGAAACGCCGGCCCACCCTTGCCGCCGGCACCGCCGCCGAGGCCGGCCCCCAGCAGCGTTCCGCCGGCTGCGCCGTGACCTCCGTTGCCGCCGTTGCCGATGAATCCGGCCGGGCCGCCGTCTCCGCCGTTCTCCCCGGAGCCCGGCGGCGGTGAGTAGCCGTCGCCGCCGTTGCCGAACAGCCAGCCGCCGGCTTTGCCGTCGGGGCTCGACGCCGTCCCGTCCGCGCCGTCGCCGATGATCGGCCGCCCGCGCCACATGTTGGCGCCCCAGGCGTCGAAGACCTCTTGGACGGTGAACCTGATCGGGATGTCCAGAATGGTGATCGGGGCGACCACGGTCTGGAACTGGTCGGCGAGTTCGAGCAACACGCCGGGCAGGACGAGCAGGAAGTCGACCTCCCCGGCCAGCGCGGTCACTTCACCGTCGCCGGCGCGGGCGGTGCCCGAACCGGTGGCCGCCATTGTCGTCGTCGTCGCGGCGGTGGGTGGCGTGGTCGGCGCCCCGGCGGCGGCGCCCGTCGCGGCGATCCCGGTGCCGCCCGTCGGCGCGGACCCCACCCGCTCGGCGGTGGTGCGGGACGCGACCGCGCGGGCGGTGGGCGCCCCGTCATCGACCGCCACCGTGGTGCGGACATCGGTGCCGCGCTGCACGCCGGCGCCGGCGAGGGCGATGGAGGTGGCCGGTCGCTCGGCCCGTTCGCTGCGCGAGGGTTCGGTGCTGCGGGCGGTGATCCGGGCCGCCGAGCCCGGATCGGCGGCCGGGCGGGCGCTGTCCTCGCGTCGATGGCGGCTGGCGGTCGACGACGCCGATGCCGTGCCGGCCGACGATCCGTCGGCGACGCCGACCCCGGTGGTCCGGGTCGGCCCGCCGCTCGACGAGGGGTGGCCGCGCTCCACGCGGGAGGGGGGACCGGCGTCACTGCCGGCGGCCGGGGCGGAATCGCGACCGGGTGTGTCGGCGTGGGCGACACCGGATCCGCTGGACAGGGACGCGGCGACACCCAACGCTACGGCGCCGGTGCCGAGCCAGACCGCGACCTCGCCGCGACGCTGCGCCGCGCGGTGACGGCCGGCCCGCCTCTTAGCTGCTTTCCGGACCCGATGCGTCGAACGGTGTCTACCGGCCACCGGCCGGACTCTACCGCCGCGCGCTTACGCCAGCGACAATTTTAGTCGAATCGCGTCAGCGGCTCAGGAGCCGACGCTGTCGGTGGCCAGCGCCTTGGCCCACCGATAGTCCGCCTTACCCGCGGGAGACCGGACGATCTTCGGTGACCGCAGGAACGCCTTGGGGATCTTGTAGCGGGCGATCGCACGGCTGCACGTCTGGACGAGCTCCTCGTCGGATGCCGTCGCCCCGTCGGCGAACTGGACGATGGCCACGACCTCACTGCCCCAGCGTTCCGACGGGCGACCGACCACGACGACGTCGTACACCGCGGGATGCGCGGCGATCGCTCGCTCGACCTCTTCGACGAAAATCTTCTCGCCGCCGGAGTTGATGGTCACCGAATCGCGGCCGAGCAGTTGAATCCGACCGTCGCTCAACACATTCGCCCGATCGCCGGGCACCGACCAACGCACCCCGTCGATCGTCGGGAACGTCTTGGCCGTCTTGGCCTCGTCACCGAGATATCCCAGCGGGATCAGATCGCGCCGGGCCAGCCAGCCGGGACCCTCCCCGGGGCCGAGCACCCGGTCGAACTCCGCGGAAACCACTGCGGTGTCGCTCTGCGGATTGAACGTCGCAGCCTCGACTTCGGCACCGGCGGCGGCATAGGTGCTCATCTGCGCGCCCGACTCGGACGAGCCCACCGCATCGAGCACGATGACGTGGGGAAGCGCCGCGAGGATGCGCTCGCGCACCGTCGGGGACAGCGGCGCCCCGCCGTTGGTGACGGTGACGAGCCCGGACAGATCGTGGTCGCCGTTCTCGATCTCGTCGAGCAGGGGCCGGGCGACCGCGTCGCCCACCATCGGGATGCTCAGCACCCGTTCGCGGGCGGCCACCCGCAGCGCGTCGGCGGGATCGAGGCGCTCGACGGAATCGGGGATGGCGATCTTGCCGCCCATCGTGACGGTGTTGTACGCCGCCCACTGCGCGGCGCCGTGCATGAACGGCGGGATCATCAGCAGGCCCATCGCCCCGCCGCCGGACACCGCCCGCTCGGCGAGCTCTTGGTAGGACTGCAGGAAGGTGTCGCTGCCGAAGGGGCGCCCGCCCATCGAGGACAGGAAGATGTCGTGCTGACGCCACAGCACGCCCTTGGGCATCCCGGTGGTGCCGCCGGTGTAGAGGATGTACAGATCGTCGGCCGACGGGGTCGGCATCCCGGCGGCCGGCGCCGGGGTGGCGATGATCGACTCGTAGTCCACCGCCCCCGGAAGCAGGGGGTGACCGGATCCGTCGTCGACCTGGATCAGCACCTGAAGCTGGGGCAGCTGGTCACGGACCGCGGCCACCTGCGGGGCGAACTCCGCTCCGTAGACCAACGCCGTGGCCCCCGCATCGGAGAGCAGGTAGACCAGCTCCTCGCCGACGTAGCGGTAGTTGACGTTGAAGGGCGCGACCCGTGCGCGGTAGCTGCCGATCATGGCCTCGAGATACTCGTTGCCGTTACGCAGATAGATGCCCAGGTGATCCTGGCCGGACTGGTGACCGGCCAGCGCGGTCCGTTCGGTGTGGCAACCCAGCCCCAGCGACGTCAGATAGTGCGCGACGCCGTCGATCCGGGCGTCGATGTCGGCATAGCTCAGCCGCCGATCGCGCCAGACCAGGAAGGTCTGCTCCGGCACCGCTCGGGCCACCGTCGCGAAGACCTCCGACAGATTGAAACCCGCGCCCTCGCTCGTCATGCGCATGACCATACATCGGGCATTTCTGCGTATGGTCGGCTGTCAGGCCGGATGCAGACCGCTACCGGTCAACACCGTCGGTTGCCAGCCCTGCGAGCCCACACACAGCAGCGGCCTACCGTCCGGAGCCTGGGCCGTCGACTGCGGATTCGGGCACGGCGCACCGATGTCCTGCACGCCGTAGAGGGCGTAGGTGGTGGTCCAGAACCCGGTGTAGACCGGCGGCCACTGGTTCGGGATGTACTTGCACTGCAACGGTTCTCCACCGCGGCCGCGGCCGAACACGTTGCGGTCCCAGCTGTAGCAGGGGCCGCCCAGATGGGCGTCATAGCTCATCCCCGGCACGTCGGTCGAGTAGCGGCCCGGATCGTCGGGGAAATCGTTCGACGGATCGGCGAGCGCGCCCGGCGCAAGGCCGACGGCGGCGCCGGCGACCGCCGCGGCGACGAGGAGTTCGCGAACCATGCGGGAAGAGTAGCCCGTGGGCGTCACCGCGCGGTCGGCTTTCGGTGGCGCCTACTCCTCGGTCCCCGCGCGGCCGGTCGTGTCGAGCACACTCACCGCGATGCCGTAGGGCAGGAACCGCACCTTGCGCCGGGGGTCGGTGTTGTTCTTGTTGGCCCGCAGCGCATCGAGTTCGCTCGGATACACCTGCTCGATCTGCGCGCCGCCGGCGTCGTCGACGGTGTAGATGGCCCACACCCCGTCGCCGGTCTCCCCGGTGGTCTCCGGTTCGGTACGGGGCCGGGAGAATCGTCCGAGCTCGTCGAGCAGCGCACCCCAGCCCGCGCGCTCACCGGACGTCGCGAAGAACCGGCCGACCCCTTCGAGCGCCTCGCGGGCCACGCGGTCGAGGTCCTCCGGATCGAAGCCGAAAGGTCCGTTGTTGCTCATCACTCCACGGTACGCACCGCGCGGGGTGCCGCACCGGGAACCGTCGAGGAGGGATAATGCGTGACCTATGGGTCCCGCACGTGCCGACATGCTTGCCGTCGTCGAACGTTCGCCGCAGCTGGTCGCGGCCCGCGACCGGGCGGGCTGGGTGGGCCTCTACACCCTCGACGCGCAGATCGAGGATCCGGTCGGCTCCCGGCCGCATCGTGGTCCCACCGAGATCGACCGCTTCTACGCCACCTTCATCGCGCCCAGGGAGATCACCTTCCACCGCGGGTCGGATCTGGTGGTCGACGACACCGTCGTGCGCGATCTCGAGCTGGAGGTACGGATGTCGGATGCGGTGAGCATGCGCATCCCCGCCGTCCTGAGATACGACCTCGTACCGACCGGCTCGGATCTGAAGATCACTCGGCTGCAGGCCTTCTGGGAGTTGCCCGCGATGGTCGCCCAGTTCCTGCGGGCCGGGCCGGCCGCGGTTCCCGTCGGGGGCGCTCTGAGTCTGGCTCTGCTGCGCAACCAGGGACTCACCGGTGCGGGGGGATTCCTCGCCGGATTCCGCGGCGCCGGCCGGTCCGGGCGGCGCGAATTCACCCGGTTCCTGTCCGATGCGCGGACCGGAGATGAGGTCGCCGTGCGGCGGCGACTGGCCAGGGGCGCCCGCATCACCCGCGGCGAGAGCCGCCCGCTGCCGGCTGCCGACCTGCTCGACCGCCTGACCGGCGCCGACGAGCACAAGGTCATCGTCGCCGGGCGGCATGTGGCTGCCGGGCTGCGGTCGGACCGGGGAGCCGCGGTCCTGCTGGCCGACGTGGCGAAGAACCCCTTCGCCATCACCAGGATTCGCTACTTCGACGATGAGAGCGCCTGACCGCCCCGACACGTCGAGCGGCGGTTAGTCGCCCGGTCCGGCGGGTAGTACGACCGGGTGAGCAGCCCCAGTGACGAGAACCAGAACAGCGAGTCGGACGTCGACGACGACGACAAGGTCGCCGCGTCGCGAGCCGGCAAGGACGGCGACGACGGTGAAGACGGCACATACGTGGGCCGCACCTTCTCCGACGACGCCCTCGATGACGAACAGACCGGCGCCGAGGCCCGCGCGCAGCAGGGCGGTAACTGACCGACTCGGGTGCGGCAGGGATACGTCCCGGGATACGGCGAGTTGCCCCGGGTGGCCGCGCCGGCGTGAGACGGTATGAGAACCATGCCTGACCACCAGTACATGACCTATGAGGAATTCGGCCGCAAATTCTTCGAGGTCGCCGTGACCGAGGAGCGCGTGGGCGAGGCGATCGGGCAGATCGCCGGCGACGCGTTCGAGATGGGCCCGATGGGGCAGGGTCCCGGGGGTCTGGCGAAGGTCACCGCGCGGGTGAAGGTGCAGACGCCGCGGGTGAAACGCCATGTCGGCGAGATGATCACCTTCGCTATCCGCATTCCGCTCGAGATCGACATGGTGGTCGACCTGCGGATCGACAAACCGCGGTTCGTGGTGTTCGGTGAGATCTCGCTGCGTGCGTCCGCTCTGGCCGCCGAACCGCTGTTGTTGATCCTCGACGTGAAGAAGCCACGCGCCAGCGACATCTCGATCCACGTCACCTCGAAGACGTTGCGCGCCGAGGTGGTCCGCATCATCGGCAACATCGACTCGGAGATCAAGCGGTTCATCGCCATGCATGTCGCCGGGGAGATCGACAGCCCGGAATCCCAGCAGGCGAAGGTGATTCCCGTGGGCGACATGATCGACGAGAGCTGGAAAGGGCTGTGATGACGACGCGACGCCTCGCGGTGGCGGCTCAGCCGCTGACCGGTTCCAGTGCCGGCCGACGGGGTCCCCGTCCCTGCGCGGAAGACACCCCGCGCAGGTGCCGCCACACCCACGGCATCAGCATATTCTGAGTCCATTGCACCTGTGAACGGGCCCGAGCCGCCGGAGTCGGCCGGGCGGCGTCCGCGTCGGCCGCCGCCCACCGGTGGTCGCTGCCCGGCAGCCCCAGCGCTTCGGCCGCCGCCGCGGCGAACAGCGCATGGCCGCGCGCCGAACCGTGGACGCGGTCGGCGCTCCAGGTTCCTGGCTGGGTCATCGAGGCGGCCGCGTACAGATCGACCAGCCGGAACCGGTGGTGGGCGCTCGCCACCCGGATGGTGCGGTTGATCCGGTGCACCCGGCCCGCCAGCACCCGGCCCACCGGGATGATCCGGGCGATGTCGGGAAACGTCGTGGTGACCACCGTCGCCCCGCAGCGCGCCAACCGATCGTAGAGATCCTCCAGCTCGGCCAGCGCGCTGTCGAACCGTCGGCCCGGCCGGGTCACGTCGTTCATGCCGATGCAGACGGTGATCAGATCCGGCCGCATCGCCAGTGCCGCGGGCAGCTGCTCGCGGCACACGTCGTCGATCCGGCGGCCGCGGACGGCGAGGTTGGCGTACTCCAGGCCCGGGTACAGCGAGTCGAGCTGCGCGGCAAGCCGATCGGCGAATCCCCGCAGATCGCCCCGGCCGTCGGTGTCCCAGAGGCCCTCCGTCTGGCTGTCTCCGAGCGCCACATAACGGCGGTAGCCGTCGACGAAATCCACCCCGTGATCGTACGGAGCGCGACGGGTTCGAACGCTCCGTCGCGGGTAGCCAGTAGATGGACGTCAACAGAAGGGATGACCACCCATGCCCAACGAACTGCAGGGCCGCCGGATCGCCGTGCTGGCCGCCGACGGGGTCGAGAAGGTCGAACTCGAACAGCCGCGAACGGTCATCGAGGAGGCCGGCGGATCCGTCGAGGTGCTCTCGGTCAAGGACGGACAGATCCAGGCGATGAACCACGACCTCGAGGCGGCCGGCGAAATCGCCGTCGACCGCAAGGTCGCCGACGCTTCGGTCGAGGACTACGACGGACTGGTGCTGCCGGGCGGCACGGTCAATCCGGACAAGCTGCGCCTCGACGAATCGGCGGTGGGCTTCGTGCGCGACTTCGTGCGCTCCGGTAAGCCGGTGGCCGCGATCTGCCACGGCCCCTGGACGCTGGTCGAGGCCGACGTCGTCCGGGATCGCACCCTGACGTCGTATCCGAGTATCCGCACCGATCTGCGCAATGCCGGCGCCACCGTCGTCGACCAGCAGGTCTGTATCGACGGCAACCTGATCACCAGCCGGTCACCCCAGGATCTCCCGGCGTTCTGTCAGGCCATCACCGACCAGTTCGCCACCACCCCGGCGCACACCTGAGGTCAGCGCAGCCGCAGCTGGGCCAGCAGGTGCTCGAGCCGGGTACGCGGCATCTGCACCTGCCAGCGCGGCAGCGTCGCGCTCACCGCGACCAGATCGGGCGCGAACGCGATCCCGGTCACCTGCAGCCCCCGGGGCAGCTCGGGCAGTTGAACCCGGTAGGCGGGAGTGCGCTGCGGCAGCTCCCAGCGGGCGCGGCGCATCGTCACCGCCCTGGGCTGCAGGCACAGCGTCGCTCCGTCCAGACGCGCGTCGACCTCGAGGTGGCCCAGGCCGGGGTGCCGGGCCCAGCGCAGCCGCGCGACCGCGTCGGCGCCCACCTCGCCGGCCAGACGTGGTGCGGCCCAACGGAACAACTCGTGCAGCCGGTCCGCGTGGACGTGGACGGTCGCTTCCACCGGAGCCGCCGACAGCACCGGTGCCACCGCGGGGCGCAGATGCACGCCGCGCAGGACGATCTCGGCCCGGTCGAAGCGGCTGTCGTTGAACCGCACGTCCCGGGCGGCGATACGGACGTCACCGAGGTTCCCGCTGGGCAGCGTTCGAACGTCCAGCCGCGGATCGAAGGCGGTGACCGTGGCGCTCAACTCACCCTCGTTGAGCTGTACCGTCACTCGGCGGCGCACGACCAGCCGGGGCAGCGTGACGAACAGCGTGCGCAGCAGTCGCATCGACTCGCGACGCTGCTGCCGGCCGGGATGCGTCACCACACCAGCATTCCATCCGCTGCGTAAGGTGGGGCCGGTGACGTCTGTGGTGATAGTAGGCAGCGGTTTCACCGGGTTCGAGTGCGCGCGGCATCTGGCCCGCCGGCTGCGCCGGCCGGGCGGGGACTCGGTCGACATCACGCTCATCTCGCCGGTCGACTACATGCTCTACACCCCGTTGCTGCCCGATGTCGCGGGCGGTCTGGTCGACGCCCGCTTCGTGACGATTCCGCTGGCCAACGCGCTGCGGGGGGTCGACGTGGTCCGGGGCCGCGTCGACGACGTCGACTTCGACGCGCGCACGGTCAGCTTCGTCGACCCGGAGAACCGGACGCACACCAGAACGTGGGACCGCCTCGTGCTCACGCCCGGTTCGGTGACCAAGCTGTTCGACGTCCCCGGACTCGCCGAGCACGCCAGGGGGCTGAAATCCACCGCCGAGGCGCTCTATCTTCGCGATCACGTGCTCGACCAGCTCGAGCTGGCCAAGATCGACACCGATCCCGCGCTCGCCGCCGCCCGACGCACGATCGTGGTGGTCGGCGCTTCGTACTCGGGAACCGAACTCGCGCTGCAGCTGCGTGCGCTGGCCGACGCGGCCGCCCAGCAGATGGGGTTCGACGCGCACAGCGTGCGTTTCGTGCTGCTCGACCTCGCCGAACAGGTGATGCCCGAGGTGGGGGAGCGGCTGGGCGAGGCCGCCCAAGGGGTGCTGCACGCCCGCGGTGTGGACGTCCGGCTGGGAGTGACCCTCGAGGAGGTGCACGCCGACCATGTCGTGCTCACCGACGGATCCCGGATCGACACCCATACGGTCGCCTGGGTGACCGGGGTGACCGGCGCCCCCCTGATCGAGAAGCTCGGCCTGCCCACCGAGCGCGGCCGGCTGAAGGTGGACGCCGACCTGCAGGTGCCCGGCCACCCGAATGTCTTCGCCGCCGGGGACGCTGCCGCGGTGCCCGATCTCACCGACCCCGGTGCCATCACCCCGCCGACTGCGCAGCACGCCACTCGGCAGGGAAAGACGCTGGCGCGCAACGTGGCAGCCAGCTTGGGATACGGCACCAAGAAGCTCTACAAGCACCGCAACATGGGTCTGGTCGTGGACCTCGGCCCGCGCAATGCGGTGGCCAATCCGCTGGGGGTGCAGCTGTCGGGGTTCCCGGCGAAAGCCGTCACCAGGGCCTACCACCTCTACGCCATCCCGCGGTTCGTCAACCGCTGGGCGGTGTCCCTGGCCTATCTGACCGACGTGTTCTTCGCGCGTTCGGTGGTGTCCATCGGCCTGTCCTCGGCCGACGACGCCCGATTCTCGGCCAGCGAGGGCATCCCGATGCCCAAAGCCGACTGATTAATCGGCCGCAGATGGGGAATCTTGATAGCCATGGCTACCTACCGTGTGTTGAACCCCAAGGGCGACGTCGTCGACACCAAGGACATCGAGAGCGCTGACGACGCGCACGCCTGGTTCGTCGATCAGAAGGCCGAACCGGAGTTGGGTTGGCGCATGGAGGTCCAGGGTGACGACGGGCAGTGGTCGTTCTTCGACGACAGCGAGGGCGACCGCAAATACTGACCGGGCGCGGGTGCCCAAACTCAGTGCGGGGCTGCTGCTCTACCGGATCTCCGCCGACACCGTCGAGGTGTTGATCGGACATCCGGGGGGACCGTTCTGGGCCAAGAAGGACGAGGGTGCCTGGTCCATCCCCAAGGGTGAATACCTCGACGATGAGGATCCGTGGGCGGCGGCCCAGCGCGAATTCGCCGAGGAGATCGGCGAATCGGTCCCGCCGGGCGAGCCGCACCGGCTGCAACCCATCCGGCAGTCCGGTGGGAAAGTGGTGACGGTCTTTGCGGTGAACGGTGAGCTCGACCTGCAGGGCGCCGTCAGCAACACCTTCACCCTGGAGTGGCCGAAGGGCTCGGGCGTCCTGCGCGAGTATCCGGAGATCGACCGGGTGGGCTGGATGTCGGTTGCCTTGGCCCGCACGAAGCTGCTGAAAAGTCAGCAGCCCGTGCTCGACCAGCTCATGGCGCTTCCCGACGTCCGCGGTCACTCCGAAGGTGTTGGCGTACACGACGAGTCGCACACGTCTCGATAGCGTTGACGGTGAGCGCCCGCCCGTGGAAGCGCCAACCCGCCGCGGTGCGCTGATATTCGTCGTCGTAGCGCAGATGCCACACCAGATCGGTCGGACCGCGCTCGGTCAGGGTCCAGTGGTGGGCGATGGCGGTGATGCGGCCCAGGGCGTAGTCCGGATCCGGTGTCTCGGCGTACACCTCGCCGACGATCGCGTGTTCGGTGCGCTCGACGTCCGACAGCGCGGCCATCGCGGCCCGGACACCGTCGTGGCCGTCGAGGCGCCGCACCGGGTCCAGGGCGCGCGGCGGATCGGGCAGCCGCAGCTGCGCGGTGTCGGTGAACAGCCGCACCACGTCGTCGAAGCGGCGGTCGTCGACGGCCGCTGCGTACAGGTGGACCAGGTCGGCCAGGGCCAACCGGTCGCCGATGGGCAGCCTCATGCCGTCAGGCCCAGGCGCTGTGCGCATGCGGAGAGCAGGTCGGTGGCCTGGTCGATCTCGGTCACCGGCGGCATCGCCAGGACCGCACGCTGAGCTCCCCGTTCGGCGAGCCGCTCGGCGCGGGTGGCGTCGATCCGGTCGACGGCGTGACCCAGGGACAGTTCGAGCAGGTCCGGATCCCGCCCGGCGCGTTCGGCGGCCGCGCGCATCTCGGTGACCAGCTGGGCCAGGTCGTCGCCGCCGACGCCCAGCGGCTGCAGACCATCCCCGACGCGGCCCGCCCGCCGGGCTGCCGCGCGGCTGTGGCCGCCGATGTGGATCGGGATGCGGCCCACCGGCTTCGGATACGACGCGGCATGGTCGAAATCGAAGAATTCGCCGTGGAACGAGGCACCGTCGGGGTGGTCGTCCCACAGGGTGCGCAGCACCTGCAGTTGTTCGTCGGCACGCCGTCCCCGCGTGGCGAAATCGGTGCCGCAGGCGGCGATCTCCTCGGCCAGCCAGCCGGTCCCGACGGCCAGGCGCACTCGACCGCCGGAGAGTACGTCGACCGTGGCCACCCGTTTGGCCAGCACCACCGGGTGGTGGTTGGGCAGCACCAGCACGCCGGTGGCCAGCCCGAGCCGGGTGGTGTGCGCAGCCAGGAACGACAACAGGTCCAGCGGATCAGGCACCGGGGTATCGGCCGAGAGCTCCACGCGCCCGGACCGGTCGTAGGGATAGACGCTGGCGTACTGCGTCATCAGCACGGTGTGCTCGACCACCACGAGGGATTCGAAATTGCATTCCTCGACGTGCCGGGCGAAGGCCGCCATCCACCCGGGATCGGCGGTGACCCCGGCGCCGACCGGCGCCACGACGGCGTATTTCACGGCAACCCGTTGCCGCGGCGGATCGACTCACGGCATTCACGCCGGGTCATCCCGGTCTGCTGCATACACACTCGCACCGGATTCTCCTGTTCGGGTGGAAACACCTCATCGCCGGGTCCCGGCAGTACGGTCGGATCGGGAATCTCCCCGGGAGTGAGCGACCAGATCGCCGCACCCGTGGACTGCAGCGTCCCGCAGTAGGCGGTGGTGCCGTCGGCGGTGGTGGCGGTGCTGCCGACGGTGGCGCAGGCGGAGCCCACGACGGCGACCGCCGGCGCGGTCGAGGTGGTCGTGATGGTGGGTGTTTCGGTGGTGGCGGGGGCCGGCGGCGGCGCGACCGCGGTGGGTGACAGCGCGCCGCTGGTGGTCGGGGTAGGCGTCCGGCTGGTGGTCACGGTGGTGGCATCGGTTGCCGCCGTTGATCGTTCATCGTCGGCGCGGCGGAACTCGGCGACCGCGACGACGACAGCCACGACCAACAGCACGGCGAGTAGGGACGGTATCAGCACCGCCGGGCTCTTCAGCGTCCGCTTGGTGCCGCCCGCCGCGGGTAGTGCCGGCCGGGTCGACGCCGGGCTGTCACCGTCCAGATGATGGCCGAGCGCGCGGGCGAAATCGGCGCAGTGCTCGAAACGATCGGCCGGGTCCTTGGCCAGTGCCCTGGCGAAAACCGGATCGGCGGCGGCCAGTTCGGCGCGGTGCTCGCCGGGCGCTGGCGGAGCCGCGGACAGATGTCGGCTGATCACGACGGCCGGATTGGTGCCGGTGAACGGCGGCCTGCCGGTGAGCAGATGGAAGGCGGTGGCGGCCAGGGCGTACTGGTCGGCGCGGCCGTCGAGATCGCCACCCATCAGTTGTTCGGGGGCGGCGTAGGAGACCGTTCCCACCGTCATGTTCGTCTCGGTCAGGCCACTGATGTCGTTCACCCAGCGTGCGATACCGAAGTCGGCCAACGCGATTCGGCGCTCACCGGACCCGCCCTGGCCCAGCAGGATGTTGGCGGGTTTGACGTCGCGGTGCAGCAGGTCGCGCTGGTGGGCGTAGTCCAGCGCGTCGGCGACGGCACGCACGATCGCCAGCGCCTCGGCCGGCGGCATCCCGTCGGGGTACCGGTCGCGCAGTTCACCGGCGGCGTCGGTGCCGTCGACGAAATCCATCGAGATCCACAGCTGCCCGTCGAATTCCCCGCGGTCGTGCACGCCGACGATGTGGGGGTGCCACAGTGTCGCAGCGATATCGGCTTCGCGGTGGAACCGCTCTCGGTAGGCCGCGTCCGCTGATACGGTCGCGGGCAGCACCTTCAACGCGTCTAACCGGGGGAGTCGCGGATGCTGGACGAGGTAGACCTCGCCCATACCGCCCGAACCCAGCTGTCGCACGACGGTGTAACCCGCGAACGTCGCCCCCTCGGCCAACGGCATGGCGCGATAGTACCGACCGGCGTTCGACCTGAGCAGAAAGGCGGATCGGTGGCAACGGTTCACGTAGGCGGGCAACCGCTGGCCGGCACCTTCACCAACGAGTTCCTGGCGCACCTGCAGGCGGCCACCGCGGCGCGGTTCGCCACGGGTAAGGGCTTCTTCCTCACCACCACCGAACCGGGCGCCGACGGGGCCGAGGCGACCGTCAGCCACTGGTTGCATCCGGCGCTGCCGGTGAGCTTCGCCTTCGACGTCGTCGACGGCTCCGGTGAGCGCATCGCCCCGGTCGCGCTCGGCCACGAGCAGATCGACGAGATCACGGCCGCCATGGACACCCCGAACGGGGTGCGCGGCAGCGACGGCCTCTGGTGGCCGTTCGCCGAACACCGGTAGCACGACCCCGCCAGGGTTTGTGGGAACGCTGGTTTCGGTTTTCGGCGCGCTGGCAATACGCGTGCCATGGCTGGGATCGGCGACGTCTTCGAGTGGGCCAAACACCAGGTGTCCTCCCGGGTACCGAAAGCGGACCTCGATCAGCGCGACTCCGATTACATCCTCGAGCAGTTGCCGGGCACCTGGTTGCTGGCGTCGTTGTACTTCCGGGCCGACGTGCGCGGGCTCGACCGCATCCCCAAGGACGGTCCGGTCCTGCTGGTCGGCAACCACAGTGGCGGCAACATCCCGCCCGACACGTTCGTCTTCACCCTCGCGTTCTGCTCCTATTTCGGCGTCGAGCGGCCGTTCTACCAACTCGCGCACAACCTGGTCGTCTCCGCACCGGGGCTGGGGTGGCTGCGGAAATTCGGCACCGTCGCGGCCAATCACGAGAATGCAAGGCTCGCCCTGGAATCCGGGGCGGCGCTGCTGGTCTACCCGGGCGGCGACTACGAGGTGTTCCGGCCGTCCTGGGAGCGTCACCGCGTCGACTTCGGCGGGCGCAAGGGATATGTCAAGCTGGCCCGCGAGGCCGGGGTGCCGATCGTTCCGGTCGCCAGCGTCGGCGGTCAGGAGGCGGCCCTGTTCCTCGACCGCGGTCAGTGGCTGGCCAAGCTGCTGATGGTGGACAAGCTCGCGCGGCTCAAGAGCGTGCCCATCCTGCTGGCCCCACCGTGGGGTCTGGTGGTCAGCGATCTGATCCCCCGGCTTCCGCTGCCGACCAAGATCGTGATCGAGGTGCAGGATCCGATCGACGCGTCCGACATCGCCGGCGCCGACGACGACGTCATCAACGACAAGGTGGTGGCCAGCCTGCAGGACGGGGTGGACCGGCTGGCGGCCGAACGACGTTTCCCCCTGGTGGGTTGATGATGAGCGCTTGCGCGAAGAACAAGGTGTCCCGATGAGCGCTTGCGCGAAGAGCAAGGGGTCCCGATGAGACTCGAACGGCGGTGCGTGCTCGACGCCGACCCGGCCACGGTGTGGAAGACGGTCAGCAACCCGGACTGCTATCCGGAGTTCATGGCCAGTCTCGAGCGCTGGGAGACCGCGACCGACGGGCCGGTGGCCGTCGGCTCCCGGTTCACCGTCCACTGGAAGGTCGGTTCGGTGCCGATCGGTGGGCTTGTGGAGATCGTCGAGTTCGACGAGCCGCGGGACCTGGCCTGGATCGGCATCACCGGAATCACTCTGCGCGGACGGTTCCGCCTGCGGGAATCCTCCGACGGGCGCACCAAGGTGACGTTCCGGCTCTCCTACGAGGCGCCGGGCGGTCTGCTGGGGCTGCTCGCCGACCGGGTCGCGGCCCGGCAGGTCGGTCGCAACATGTCCGAGACGCTCAAACGACTCAAAACCCTCGTCGACGGCTGACCTGGCTCGGCGTCGTTTGGCGGCATCGGTCGCGGGTAGTCCGCCGGGGTGGCTGACTCAACGAGGCTCGCGCTGGTCACCGGCGCCTCCACCGGAATCGGATTCGAGTTGGCCAAGCTCTTTGCGGCCAACGGCTACGACCTGGTGATCGCCGCTGACGAACCGCGGATACACGGTGCGGCCGAGGAACTCTCGGCTCTCGGACCGACGGTGACTGCGGTCGAGGCGGACCTGCGGACCGCCGACGGCGTCGCCGGGCTCTACCGGACGGCCACCTCGGGCGGTCGGCAGCTGGATGCCGCGGCGCTCAACGCCGGGATCGGCCGCGCGGGCCGGTTCATCGACGGCGACTTGGACGAGGACATGTCGATCATCGACCTCAACGTCAGATCCACCGTCCACCTGGCCAGGCTGGTGCTCAGCGATATGGCCGCCGCGGGTGCGGGCCGGGTGCTGTTCACCTCGTCGACGGTCGCGGCGATGCCCGGCTCGTACCAGAGCATGTACAACGCGTCGAAGTCGTTCGTGCAGAGTTTCGCCGAAGCCCTGCACGACGAGATGCGCGGCACCGGCGTCACCGTCACCGCGCTGATGCCCGGCCCGGTGGACACCGCCTTTTTCGACCGCGCCGAGATGGACAACACCGTGATCGGAGGGCTGCTGCCCAAGGACGATCCCGCCGAGGTGGCCCGGCATGGCTTCGAGGCGATGATGCGTGGCGATCAGAAGGTGGTGGCGGCCTCGGCGATGTCCAAGGCGCTCGGGACGCTCAACACCGTGCTGCCGGATGCGGTCAAAGCGGCGATGAACCGGCTGATCGCCAGACCGCGCTGAGCGGTCAGCCCGCCGGCGGTGGGGGAGCGGCGGGCGCGGGGCGCGGGGCGACCGGGGTGGCCTTGATCGTGGTGATGCCGTTGCTGCCCACCCGCGGCCCGGCGGCCGGACCCATCGCGGCGATCGCATCGGCCGCGGCCTGCGAGCAGTCGAGGGAGAGCAGCATCTTCCCGCCGGAGGTGACCTTCTGGGTGTCGACCAGGCATTGCGCCTGCGGCAGCACGCTGCCGAACGAGCCGCCGAAACCCGTGCTGACACCCTGCGATTTGAGGATCGCCAGCGCCTTCGCGTAGGGCTCACCGATCACGTTGTAGGTGCCACCGGGCTGGGAGAACGCCACAGCGGAGCTGATCACCGCTGCGGATCCGGCGGCCAGTACCCCGGCGCCGAGCATCACGAGCTTCTTCACATGGCCTCCGTCGGTTGTGGTGCGGTGCGAACATATCGCAGCCGTGACCTATGTGAAACCGGAGCGCGGCCGCCCGGCGTTACATCCGCCGGTCGACGCCGGGATCGACCAGCGCATGCATCACCTCGCCGAGCGCGGCGGCGCGGACGTCGTCGAACACGTCCTCCACCAACCGCTGCCGGCCGTCCGGCCCGCCGAGCGGGATCCGCCAGTTCGGATATTCGTCGCTGGTCCCCGGCTGATTCTGGGCGCGCAACTCACCGACGGCGTCGGCCAGCGACAGGGTCAGCAGCCGCGACGGGGTGCGGCCCAGATAGCGGTGCAGCGCGAGCACGACGCTGTCAGTGTCGGTCTCGGCTCCGTCGTCGGGGGGAAGCAGACCGACCCGCCGCAGCTCGGCCAGCCAGGCGGCCTGGGCGGCCCGGTCGTCGGCCAGTTCGTCGGCCGCCGGGCGGGTCAGCAGGCCCAGTTCGTCGCGCAGCCGGACGTGTTCACCGGCCAGATAGCCGGCGGTCGGGGGCAGATCGTGGGTCGTCACCGCCGACAGGCAGTCCTGGCGCCAGCGTTCGGCTTGTAGCGGGCCGCCCGTCCCGCCCGGTCCGCGGTCGTGTTCGAACCACAGGATCGACGTGCCGAGCAACCCGCGGTCGCGGAGGTACTCACGAACCCACGGCTCCACGGTGCCCAGATCCTCACCCACCACCACCGCACCGCAGCGATGCGCCTCCAGCGCGACGATGCCGATCATCGCCTCATGGTCGTAGCGGACGTAGGTGCCCACGGTGGGCGACGCGCCGCGCGGGATCCACCACAGCCGGAACAACCCGATGATGTGGTCGATGCGCACCCCGCCGGCATGCCGCAGGACCGCGTTGACCAGCGCACGGAACGGTTCGTACTCCCGTTCCACCAGCTGATCGGGCCGCCACGGCGGCTGCGACCAGTCCTGGCCGAGCTGGTTGAACTCGTCCGGCGGCGCCCCGGCCGTCACCCCGAGTGCGAGGACGTCCTGTAACGCCCAGGCGTCGGCGCCGTCCGGGTCGACGCCCACGGCCAGATCGTGCAGCACGCCCAGATCCATTCCCGCACCCAACGCGGTGGCGTGCGCCCGGGTCAGCTGATCGTCGAGCTGCCACTGCAGCCACCGGTGGAAATCGACGTCGTCGGCGCGTTTGGCCGCGAAGGCCGCGACGGCCGGACTGGCCGGATGCTGCAGGTCCTGCGGCCAGGCGTGCCAATCGTTGCCATGTCTGTCGGCCAGGGCGCACCACACCGCGAAATCGTCGAGGCTGCGCCCCTCGCGATGCCGGTACCCGGCGTAGGCCAATTCCCGGCCCGCCGAGCGCTCGACCCGGTACACCGCCTCCAGCGCGGCCCGCTTGGCGCGCCAGGCGGCATCGCGGTCGACGAGGTCTTTGCGGGCGGCGCGCGACTGGACCTCGGTCCGCAATCGGCGCAGCTTGCCCCGGTGACGCAGCCCGGCGAACTCGGCGACCGCCTCGGGCCGCAGATACAGCGGGTTCACATAGCGCCGCGAGGTCGGCAAGTACGGCGAAGGCTCCATCGGAGCGGTCGGGACCGCGGCGTGCAACGGATTGACCAGGATGAAGCCCGCGCCGTGCCGGGTCGCCGACCATACGGCGAGGTCAGTGAGGTCGGTGAGGTCGCCGACGCCCCACGAATCCCGCGAGCGGACGCTGTAGAGCTGGGTGGACAACCCCCAGCTACGTCGTTCCCCGAGGCGCGGGGGCAAGGCCAGCCGGTCCGGGGTGACGATCAGCGCGGTGTCGGTCTCGAACGATCCGACCCGCAGGCGCACCCGGTGGTAGCCGAGGGGGAGGTCGGCGGGCAGTTCGAAGCTGGCCTCACCGACCAGGCGGCCATCGAGGTCGAACGGTGGTGTGTCGTTGGTGAGCTGGCGTAGACCGGTGCGGATCGAACCGTCCTCCAGCTGCACCGACAAATCGACGGCATCGCCGTGGGTGACATGCACCCAGAACGGGGTGGCCGACCCGCGGCGGGCGACGATCGTCGGGGGCAGCGACCGCTGCCAGTGGCGCCGGCGGTCGGCGGTCAGCGCCGCGGTGCGCTCATCCTCGTCGCCCGCCGGCACCCCGAGCGCGGCCAGCACCGCCACCAGGGTCGATTCGGGCGCTGCCACCGTCGCGCCGCTCCAGTCCTCGTAGTGGGTGGCCACGCCGTGGCGATCAGCCAGTTCGACCAGCGCGGGAGACAGCGGCGTGTCGGCAGTCATGACCGCCATCCTGCCGGGACCGGCGTGCGACGGCATTCCCGCCTCGGCCGGCGGCGGCCCGCGCCCGGTAGGGTCGCGGGCTATGGCGGCGGAGGTGCATCACCGTTCCGGCCCGCTGATCCGGCGCGCGCGAATCGCCGTGGCGGCCCAATTCCTCACCAACGGCGCACTTTTCGCGAACCTGCTGCCGCGCTTCCCCGAGATCAAATCCGATCTGGGCCTGTCCAATACCGTGTACGGCCTGGCGATCGGGGCGTTCTCGACCGGCGCCTTCGTCGCCGGTCTGGGTGCCGGAGCGCTGATCCGGCGGTTCACCTCCGCCCGCGTCGCCGTCGGCGGCACGGTGGGCATCGCGGTGTTCGTCCTCGCCGCGGCGGTGGCGCCGTCGGCGATGTGGCTGGCGGCGGCGCTGCTGGTGGCGGGCGCCTGCGATGCGTGCACCGATGTGGCCCAGAATGCGCACGCTCTGCGGGTGCAGCGCCACTACGGCCGGTCGATCATCAACTCGGTGCACGCGGTGTGGGCCGCCGGCGCGGTGCTGGGCGGTCTGATGGCCACCGGGGCCATCGCGCTGCACATCCCGCGCAGCGTGCACCTCGGGGTCGCCGCGGTGCTGTTCAGCATGGTCGTCCTGGTGGCCTACCGGTTCATGCTGCCCGGCGCGGACCACGACGAACACCTCGCCGACGCACCCGGCGCGACCGGACGCGCCGGCCCGCGGGGGTATCTGCTGCTGGCCGCGCTGGCCGCGCTGGCGGCGATCGCGATCGCCGGGGCGCTGGTCGAGGATGCCGGCAGCTCCTGGGCGGCGCTGTATCTGAGCCACAGCGTCGGCGCGCCCGCCGCGGTCGCCGGCCTGGGCTACGTCGCCCTGGCCGGGGCCATGTTCGTCGGCCGGCTGGCCGGCGACCGACTGGTCGACCGCTTCGGTGACGTCACGGTGGCCAGGGCGGGCGGACTGCTGGTGGCCGGCGGGATGGGGGCCGCGCTGGCGGTGCCCAGCGTGCCGGGGACCCTGGCCGGTTTCGCGGCTGCCGGGCTGGGCGTGGCCACCTGGATTCCGGCGGCGATGAACCGTGCCGATCAACTCCCCGGCCTGCGGCCGGGCACGGGCCTCACCCTGCTGACCTGGCTGCTGCGGATCGGCTTCCTGGCCTCGCCGCCGGTGGTCGGCTTCATCGCGGACACCACCAGCTTGCGGATCGGTCTGCTCAGCGTGCCGGTCGCCGGCATCGTGGTGATCGTCGCGGCCGGTGCTCTCAGGGCGAGAGGCCGGTCAGCTCGATCGTGAGCACACCGGCCGCGATCAGCGCGATCCCGAGCCCCATGATCGGCGTCAGCCGCTCGCCGAACAGGAATCTGGCCAGCACCGCCACCAGCGCCACTCCGCACGCCGTCCAGATGCCGTACACCAGACCCACCGGCGCACCCAGCGACAGCGTCAGCCACAGCAGATAGAACGACGCCAGATAGCCGATCACCACCGGAGCGATCCACACCTTGCGACGGAAACCCTCCGATGCGCGCAACGCCAGGGTGGCGATCACCTCGAGCGCGATGGCCGACCCGAGGACCAGGTAGATCACGAGGCAACGTCGCCGGTTGCGCGGGCGTGGGAGCCGAACTCGACGAGCAGCACACCCGCGATGATCAAGCCGATCCCCGCGGCGATCGGCCAGGTGAACGGATCGCCGAAAATCGCCGCCGCGAGCACCGCCGTCGCCGCGGTGCCCGACGCGCCCCAGATGCCGTAGGCGACGCCGACGGGCATACCCGCCCGCAGTACGGCCGTCAGCAAGACGAACCCGCCGAGGTAGCCGAACACCACCGCGACGAGCCAGCCACTGTGATCCTGGGACGCCCGCAGGGCCAGTGTGGCGGCCACCTCACTGGCGATCGCTCCTGCCAGGAGCACCGACTTCTGCACCGGCTCAACCTATCCGAGGGTGGGTAGCCTGGATGGGCCGACGCTCGGTGCGGATTTGCCGAGACCGGCGAAGCGAGTACGGAGAGGAGGGCAGCGCATGACTGCCGAGACATCCAGTGCGATCCCGGTCGCCGAGCCCGTCGTCGAGACGGTGCACGGGCCGGTCCGCGGGCGAGACGACGGGGTCGCCGCGGTGTGGCGGGGCATCCGGTACGCCGCCGCTCCGGTCGGGGAACTGCGGTGGCGTGCGCCTCAGCCGCCCGAGCCGTGGCGCGAGGTCGCCGACGCCCGCCGGGTGGGACCGGCCGCTCCGCAACCGGTGTTCCCGGGGATCCCGTTCGATCTGGGCGCCCCGCAGGGCGAGGACAGCCTGGTGCTCAACGTGTGGGCGCCGTCGGGAACCACGGCCGCCGACGCCAAGCCGGTGCTGGTGTGGGTGCACGGCGGCGCCTACCTGATCGGCGCGGCCACCCAGCCGCTCTATCGGGGCCGCGCCCTGTCGTCCGACGCGGATGTCGTGGTGGTGACGGTGAACTACCGTCTCGGCGCATTCGGCTTCCTCGATCTGTCGTCGCTGAGCACCCCGCGCACCCGCTTCGACACCAATCCGGGACTGCGTGACGTGCTGTTCGCGCTGCAGTGGGTCCGCGACAACATCGCCGGCTTCGGTGGCGACCCGCAACGGGTCACGCTGTTCGGGGAGTCGGCGGGCGGCGGCATCGTCACTACGCTGCTGACCAGCCCGGCCGCCGAGGGACTCTTCTCGGCGGCGATCGCGCAGAGCTCCCCGGTGACATCGGTCTACAGCGCCGACCGGGGTCGGCGGACCGCCGAGCAGTTCCTGGAGCGGCTCGGGGTGGCGCCCGCCGATGGCGACCGGCTGCCCGATGCGCCGTTGGCCGCCGTGCTGGCCGCCTCGAAGAAGCTGTTCGACGAGGTGCCGGTGCAGATGCCCGGCACCCTGGCGTTCGCGCCGGTGGTGGACGGCGACATCGTCCCCGACTTCCCCGCCCACGCCGCGCGGGCCGGGCGGTCGCTGCCCGTCCCGCTGATCATCGGGTCCAACAAACATGAGGCGGCGCTGTTCCGGTGGATGAAGTCGCCGCTGATGCCGATCACACCCGAGGCGATCACCGCGATGTTCGCCGACATCGCCGTCGAACAGCCCGGCCTGCAGATCCCCTCCGACGAACAGCTCGGTTCGGCCTATCCCGGCCTCAAGGGCAAGGCCCGCGGGATGGGTGTGGCGCGTGACATCGGCTTCCGGATGCCGTCGGTGTGGTTCGCCGAGGGACACAGTGCGGTGGCCCCGGTGTATCTCTACCGGTTCGACTACGCCACCCCGATGATGCGGCTGCTGCGCCTGGGCGCCGCGCACGCCACCGAGCTGCCTTTCGTGTGGGGCAATCTGTCGGCCGGACCCAAGGATCCGACGTTCAAGCTCGGCGGCCTCAAGACGGGTACGGCGCTGTCGGGGCGGGTGCGCGAGCGCTGGACCGGCCTGGCCCGGGCCGGCGAGCCCGGCGGCGCGCCGCGGTGGCGGCCGTACCGGCCCGGGGACCGCGCGACCCTGGTGATCGACAGCGAGGACCGGGTGGTCGACGACCTCGACGGCGAACTGCGCGCCGCCTGGGGCGACGAGGTGCTCAGCTTCCGGTGAGGTGTGCCCGGTGGTGTGCGACCGGCCGATAGACTCCACGCGGAGGTGTGACCCGTGGATCTGGCGTTTCTGGACGCCCTGCCGCCGCAGATGCGCGACCCGGTGCTGTTCGCGATCCCGTTCTTCCTGCTGTTGCTGACCCTCGAGTGGACCGCGGCGCGCAAGCTGGAGGCCCTGGAGGACGAGCAGCGCAGCCCGGCCGGCTCCTACGCCCGCCGGGACGCGTGGACCAGCATCTCGATGGGTCTGGTGTCGGTCGCGACGACGGCGGCGTGGAAGTTCGTCGCGCTGCTCGGCTACGCCGCGCTCTACACCTACGTCGCGCCGTGGCACCTACCGGCCACGCAGTGGTACACGTGGGTGGTCGCGTTCGTCGGGGTCGACCTGTTGTTCTACGCCTACCACCGGCTGGCGCACCGGATCCGGCTGATCTGGGCGACCCATCAGGCCCACCACTCCAGCGAGTACTTCAACTTCGCGACCGCGTTGCGCCAGAAGTGGAACAACAGCGGCGAGATCCTGATGTGGGTTCCGCTGCCGCTGCTCGGGGTCCCGCCCTGGATGGTGTTCGCCAGTTTCTCGCTGAACCTGATCTACCAGTTCTGGGTGCACACCGAGCGCATCGACAAGCTGTGGCGACCGGTGGAGTTCGTGTTCAACACCCCGTCACACCACCGGGTGCACCACGGCATGGATCCCGAATACCTGGACCGGAACTACGGCGGGGTGTTCATCGTCTGGGATCGGCTGTTCGGCACGTTCGCCCCCGAGGTGGCGCGGCCCCGTTACGGGCTGACCAAGCCCGTCGGCACCTACAACATCTGGACCCTGCAGACCCACGAGTACGCGGCGATCTCGCGCGACGTCCGTCGGGCGACCCGCTGGCGAGACCGGTTCGGGTACACCTTCGGGCCGCCGGGCTGGCAGCCGGCCGCGCGGCGATCCGTCGAACCGGTCGCCGGGGTCGGTTCCTGATCCGGCCCGCGGACCGCCAGGATGAAACGCATGGACGTCAAAGAAGTACTGCTGCCGGGTGTAGGGCTGCGCTTCGAGTTCGACAACCGCGACGGCGACCGCATCGGTGTCGTCGCCCGGCGCAGCGGGGATTTCGAGGTCGTGGTCTACCCGCGGGAGGACCCGGACCAGGCCGAGCAGGTGTTCCGGTTGACCGGTGAGGAGGCCGAGGCGCTCGCCCAGATCCTGGGCGCCCCACGCATCGCCGAACGCTTCGCCGATCTGACCCGCGAGGTGCCCGGACTGGACGCCGGGCAGGTGTCGATCCGCCCGGGCAGCGCGTTCGTGGACCGACCCCTCGGGGAGACCCGGGCCCGCACCCGCACCGGTGCGTCGATCGTGGCGATCGTGCGGGATGACGAGGTCATGGCATCGCCGGGCCCGGCGGAGATCCTGCATGCCGGCGACGTCCTGGTGATCATCGGCACCGAGGACGGCATCGCCGGTGTCGAGGCCATCGTGGCCCGGGATCACCCCAGCGGCCCGCCATCCGGAACCTGATCCGTGGAGGTCTCGGCGACGCTGCTGCTCGAGCTCGGCGTCCTGCTCACGGTGCTCACGGTGCTCGGAACGGTCGCCCGGCGATATGCCCTGTCGCCCATTCCGCTGTATCTCGCCGCGGGGTTGGCGGTCGGCGAGGGCGGACTGGCGCCGGTGCCCGCAGCCGGCGAGTTCCTGGAGACCGGCGCCTCGATCGGTGTCGTACTCCTGTTGCTGACGCTCGGCCTGGAGTTCTCGATCGGGGAGTTCGCGAGCAGCCTGCGCAGGCATCTGCCCTCGGCCGGGGTGGACTTCGTGCTCAACGCCGCGCCGGGCGCGCTGGCGGGGTGGCTGATCGGCCTCGATGCCGTGGGCATCCTCGCCCTCGCCGGGATCACCTGGATCTCCTCGTCCGGCGTCATCGCACGCCTGCTGACGGATCTGCGGCGACTGGGTAACCGGGAGACGCCCGCGGTGCTGTCGGTGCTGGTGCTCGAGGACTTCGCCATGGCGGCATACCTGCCGTTGCTGGCCGTGCTGGCGGCCGGCGGCACCGTCGTGCAGGCGATGGTCGGGATGGCCGTCGCCGTCACCGCACTCGTGGCGGCGTTCGTGGTGTCCTACCGGTGGGGCCACCATGTCGGTCGCCTCATCGCCCACCCGGACAACGAGCAACTGATGCTGCGCATCCTCGGGCTGACCCTCGTGGTCGCCGCGGTGGCCGAGTTCATCCACGCCTCCGCGGCAGTCGGCGCCTTCCTCGTCGGGCTGACGTTGACCGGTGAGGCCGCGGACCGGGCTCGCACCGTGCTCACCCCGTTGCGCGACCTGTTCGCCGCGATCTTCTTCCTCGCCATCGGGGTGTCGGTGTCGCCGGCCGAACTGCTGCCCATGTTGCCGGTCGCCGCAGCCCTCGCGGTGGTCACGGCGCTGACGAAGGTGCTGACCGGGCGCTTCGCGGCCCGGCGCGACGGCGTGGCCCGCGCGGGTCAGCTGCGTGCCGGCACCGCGCTCATCGCGCGCGGGGAGTTCTCGCTGGTCATCATCGGTCTGGTGGGGGCCACCGTCGCGTCGCTGGAGGCGGTGGCGATGCCCTACGTGTTCATCCTGGCGATGGTGGGGCCGGTGATCACGCGCTTCACGGGCGCTCGACTGCCCAAGCGGTCGCGCGCCGGATAGTCTCCGCGGTGTGCAGACCGTCTTCGACGCCCATGTCGACCCCGCCCTCGTCGACCGGGGGCTGGCGCCGGCGAAATTCGGATCCCTTTGGCTGGACGTGCCGCGGCCGGAGCACCCGCCGCTGAGCGTGGACGTCGACGCCGATCTGGTCGTGGTCGGCGGCGGTTACGCCGGCCTGTGGAGCGCTCTGCACGCTGCCGAGCAGCACCCGCACCGACGCATCGTGCTGATCGAGGCCGATCGGATCGGCGGGGCGGCGTCGGGACGCAACGGTGGCTTCGTCGAGGCCAGCCTCACCCATGGACTGGAGAACGGCCGGTCCCGCTGGCCCGACGAACTCGACGAGCTCGAGCGGATGGGCCGGGAGAACCTCGACGGGATGCAGGCCGACATCCGGCGCCTCGGTCTCGACGTCGACTGGCAGCGCACCGGCATGCTGACCGTCGCCACCGAACCGCACCAGGTCGGCTGGCTGACCGAGGCGGCCGCCGCCGGTGAGGGCATGCTGCTCGACCAGGCGCAGGTGCGCGACGAGGTGCACTCGCCGACGTATCTGGCGGGTCTGTTCAGTCCCGACACGTGCGCGATCGTCGACCCCGGGAAGCTGGCGCTGGAGTTGGCGCGGGCCTGCGTGGACGCCGGCGTGCAGATCCACGAGCACACCCGGGCGACGGCACTGCACACCGACGGCACGGGCGTGCGGATCGACAGCCCCGGCGCCCGGGTGACCGCGCGCCGGGCGGTGCTGGCGACCAACGTCTTCCCGAGCCTGCTGCGGCGGAACCGGCTGCACACCGTTCCGGTGTACGACTACGTGCTGGCGACCGAACCGCTGACCGCCGAACAGCTCGAACGCATCGGCTGGCGCAACCGGCAAGGCATCGGCGACAGCGCCAACCAGTTCCACTACTACCGGCTGTCGGCCGACAATCGCATCGTCTGGGGCGGCTACGACGCGGTCTATTTCCCCGGGCGCAGGATCAAGCCGCACTACGAGAACCGGCCGCAGACCTACCGCAAGCTGGCCGCCCACTTCTACCTGACGTTCCCGCAGCTGGCCGATGTCCGGTTCGCATACCGCTGGGGTGGCGCGATCGACACCAACACCCGCTTCTGTGCGCACTGGGGCCTGGCCCGCGGCGGCCGGGTGGCCTATGTCAACGGGTTCACCGGCCTGGGGGTCGGCGCCACCCGCTTCGCCGCCGACGTATGCCTGGACCTGCTGGAACGCCGTGACACGCCGCGCACCCGGCTGGCCATGGTGCGCCGCAAACCGCTGCCGTTCCCGCCCGAACCGATCGCCTCGATCGGCATCCAGGCCACCCGCTGGTCACTGGACCGGGCCGATCATGCGGCGGGCCGGCGCAACCTGCTGCTGCGCACGCTCGACCGGTTGGGGCTCGGTTTCGACTCTTGACCGACCCGTGACGACACGCTTCGGTAACGGTGCTTGACAATGGGGCGATACACCTCACGAATCACGCAACCCACCGGGGAGGGGAGCCACCATGCGTCGCATGCTGAGTCGCACACTGATCGGTGTCCTGGCCGCTGCGGCCGCATTCTTCGCCACCCTCGTCGGCCCGCCGGTGCACGCCAAGGCCGACCCCGGAGTGCTGGTGTTCCCCGGCATGGAGATCCGGCAGGGGTCCAATCTGTGCACCCTGGCCTTCGTCGACGTGGAGGCCCGCGTCGCCTACACCGCGGGACACTGCCGCGGCGGCGCCGGGGTCACCGACAAGACCAACGGATTCCTGGGCAGCCAGGTCGCGTTCTCCGACAACACGCCCGACGGCACCACGATCGACACCAACCACCAGATCTCGGACTGGCAGACCATCGCGCTGGCGTCCGACGTCCAGGTCAACAATGTGCTGCCCAACGGCCGGCCGCTGGTGCAGGACGCCTCGGTGGTGGTGGCGCCGGGCATGCCGGTGTGCCACTTCGGCATCATGACCGGCGAGTCGTGCGGCACCATCGAGTCGGTCAACAACGGCTGGTTCACCATGGCCAACGGTGTGCGCAGCCAGAAGGGTGACTCCGGCGGGCCGGTGTACTTCAACGCCCCCGACGGTCGGGCCGTCATCCTCGGCATCTACAACAGCACCTGGGGCAGCTTCCCGGCCGCCGTCTCCTGGCAGTCCGCGCTGGCGCAGGCCGGCGCGCCGGTGTTGGTCGCCTCGGGCGCCGCCTGAGCGCTACCTCAGCAGTTCGAACACCGGGATCGACGGAGCGGTGGCGCGTAGTTCGTTCTCGCCGGACTCCGGCGTCAGACCGCCGACGTGGCCCTTGACCTCCCAGTACCACCGCTTCAGATAGCGCCGCAGCAGCTCGGGCTTGTCGTCGTCGGCCACCTCGGCCAGCCGCACGGTGTGGCGGCGCCTGCGCGACCCGACCTCCACCTCACCCGCGGCCCGCGCGTTGCGGGCCCATTGGGTGTTGCCGCGGGGGGAGACGACGTACTCGCGGCCGTCGACGGTGAGCACGTTGACGACGACGCCGCGCATCTCACCGGTCTTGCGTCCCCGGACCCGCAGTGATCTGGTCCCGGCGATGCTGATCCCGGCCTCGGCCAGCCTGCGGAAGATCTCGTTGGCGACCCTGGCCGCCAGATTCGGTTCGTCGTAGCGCGGTGTCACGGTCACTCCTCGGTCGATGAATGTGTGAGCGGTGCTCTCGTTTCACGATGCCCCACACTCGCCCAATAAGCAAGAGCACTGCTCACTTTTCTGTCACACTCGGTGCCGTGGGTAAACGGGAGGACAGCCGGGCACGCATCGAGGCCCAGATCGTCGAGGTCGGACGTCGCCACCTGGCCACCGACGGACCCGCCGGGCTGTCGCTACGCGCGATCGCCCGCGAACTCGGCATGGTGTCCTCGGCGGTGTACCGCTACGTGGCCAGCCGCGACGACCTGCTGACCCTGCTGCTGGTCGACGCCTACGGCGAACTCGCGGATTGCGCGGACCGGGAGCGGGCGACGGCAGGGGGGGACTGGCGCGCGGGGGTGCTGGCGATCGCGCACGCGGCGCGTGGGTGGGCGGTCACGCAGCCGGCCCGGTGGGCGCTGCTCTACGGCAGCCCGGTGCCGGGGTACCAGGCGCCGGCCGAGCGCACCGTGATCCCCGGGACGAGGGTGGTCAAGGCGATCTTCGACACCGTCGCCGAAGGGCTGGTCGCCACGACGCAACCGCCTGCGCCGCACGATGTCCCGTCGGACTTCGACCGGCTGCGCGACGAGTTCGGCTTCGGGGGCGGCGACGATCTGGTCATCCGCTGCACTGCGCTGTGGGCGGGTCTGGTGGGCGCCATCAGCCTCGAGGTGTTCGGGCAGTACGGTGCCGATACGTTCAGCGATCCGCCGGGCCTGTTCGACCGGCAACTCCGCCTGCTGATCGAGATGGTGGCCGGGGACAACTAGAACACGTTCTAGCGCAGCCGCCGGTGGGGCGATATTGTCGTGTCGATGCTTGCCCAGACACCTGTCCAGATTGCCTGGGTCACCGACGATCAGGACGCCACCGAACACGCACTCACCACGCTGCTCGGAGCCCGTCGGTGGGTGCGGATGCCGGGCGTCCACTTCGGGCCCGACAGCTGCCGGTTCCGCGGTGAACCCGCCGACTTCGTCGCCGACGTCTCACTCAGCTACGCCGGCGACACCCAACTGGAGCTCATCACCCCCGTGCGGGGTGCGAGTCTCTACGCTGAATTCCTCGACCGGCACGGCCCCGGTCTGCACCACATCTGCGTCGAGACCCTCGACGAACCGGCCTTCGACGCCGCCGTCCACGACGCCCGCCAGGCCGGCGCGGACCTGGTGTGCGACGGGGTCATGGCGGGGGGTATGCGCTTCGCCTATGTCGGCGCCGCGCACGCCGGCGTGCCCTACCTGGAGATCGCCTACATCTCCGATGAGATCCGGTCCTTCTTCGATTACGTCAAACAGGAGCAGCAGTGAGCCCCAACGTGCCCGATATCCCCGACATCATCGACGCCGCATCGGTGTCCGAGTGGTCCGACGACGTCGATGTGGTCGTCGTGGGCTTCGGCATCGCCGGTGGCTGCGCGGCGGTCAGCGCCGCCGCGGCCGGTGCGCGGGTGCTGGTCCTCGAACGCGCCGCCGGCGCCGGCGGCACCACCTCGATGGCCGGGGGACACTTCTACCTCGGCGGGGGCACCGCGGTACAGCGGGCGACGGGTCACGACGACTCCGCCGAGGAGATGTACAAGTATCTGGTCTCCCAGGCGCGTGAGCCCGACCACGACAAAATCCGCGCGTACTGCGAGGGCAGCGTCGAGCACTTCGAGTGGCTCGAGGCGCTCGGATTCGAATTCGAGCGCAGCTACTACCCCGGCAAGGTGGTCGTGCCGCCCGGTACCGAGGGCCTGTCCTACACCGGCAACGAGAAGGTGTGGCCGTTCTGCGAACAGGCCCGGCCGGCCCCGCGCGGGCATTCCGTGCCGGTGCCCGGCGAGCTCGGCGGCGCCGACATGGTGATCAAACTCCTCATCAAGCGAGCTGAGGAAGTCGGTGTCGCGGTCCGCTACGAGACCGGCGCCACCAACCTCGTGGTGCAGGACGGTCGCGTCGTCGGTGTGCGGTGGAAGCACTTCACCGAGACCGGCACCGTTCGGGCCGCCTCGGTCGTCATCGCCGCCGGCGGCTTCGCGATGAACCCGCAGATGGTGGCCGAGTTCACCCCGGCGCTGGGGCAGCGACGGCGCACCAAACACCACGGTGAGGTCGAGCCCTACATCCTGGGCAACCCCAACGACGACGGGCTGGGGATCCGGCTGGGCGTGTCCGCCGGCGGCGTGGCCAAAGACCTGGACCAGCTGTTCATCACCGCTGCGGCCTACCCGCCGGAGATCCTGCTCACCGGCGTCATCGTCAACTCCGACGGGCAGCGCTTCGTCGCCGAGGATTCCTACCATTCGCGCACCTCGGCGTTCGTCCTCGAACAGCCGGATCAACGGGCCTATCTGGTCGTCGACGAGGCGCACATGCAGATGCCCGAGATGCCGCTGATCAAGTTCATCGACGGCTGGGAGACCGTCGCGGAGATGGAGGCCGCGCTGGGCATCCCGCAGGGCAATCTCGCGGCCACCCTGGAGCGCTACAACGCCCACGCCGCCCGGGGCGAGGACCCGGACTTCCACAAGCAGCCGGACTATCTCGCGGCGCAGGACACCGGGCCCTATGCGGCGTTCGACCTGTCGCTGGGCGTCGCGATGTATTCGGGCTTCACCATGGGCGGACTCGCCGTGACCGTCGACGGCCAGGTGCTGCGCGACGACGACTCGGTCGTGCCCGGCCTCTACGCGGCGGGCGCCTGTGCGTCGAACATCGCCCAGGACGGTAAGGGTTACGCCAGCGGCACCCAGCTGGGCGAAGGGTCGTTCTTCGGCCGGCGGGCCGGGGCGCACGCGGCCCGGCGGGCGGACGCGCACACCACCGCGGGTTAGGGCGCGGCGGCCCCGACCGGGGCCAGCCGCCACTCGCCGCCGCCGAGCAACGCCAGCTCCTGCTCGTGGAGGTCGACGACGGTGCCGCGGTGCGCGACGCTGACCAGAATGGTGTCGGGTAGCTCGTCGCGGACCATCTGATACAGCATCGTCTCCAGGCCGACGTCGAGCGCCGAGGTCGCCTCGTCCAGGAAGACCGCCTTGGGTTTGGTCAACAGGATGCGGGCGAACGCGACCCGCTGCTGCTCACCGGGGGAGAGCATCTTGACCCAGTCCTGCACCTCGTCCAGCCGTGACACCAGATGCGGCAGCGCCACCTTGTTCAGCATGGCGGCCAACTGTTCGTCGGAGAAGTCCCCGACCTGGCCGGGATAGGACAACACGGCCCGCAGATCGCCGAGCGGCACGTAGGGCATCTGCGACAGGAACATCGTCTCGTGCGGCCCGTACGGGCAGCGCAGCGTGCCGCTGGTGTACGGCCACAGCTGCGCCAGACTCCGCAGCAGCGTCGTCTTGCCGGTGCCCGACATGCCGGTCACGGCCAGGGTGTCACCCGTTTCGAGGCGCAGGTCGATCGGATCGATGAGCTGGGTGCCGTCGGGTGTGCGGACCTCGACGTCGTCGAACTCGACCGCGCCGTCCGTGCTGGCCGCCACCGCGAGGGTGGGCAGCTCGCGGCCCTCGTCGTTGGCGACCACCAGGCCGTGTAACCGGATGATGGCGGCGCGGTAGCCGGCGAAGTCGTCGTACGCGGTCCGGAAGAACGACAACCCGCTCAGGATCGAACGGAACGCCGAGGCCGTCTGACCCAACGCCCCGAGGGTGATCTCGCCGTTGTAGAACCGCTGGAACTGCACCACGTAGGGGATCAGCTCCTGGGCCTGCGTGACCGACAGGTTGAAGCCGGCGAAGCCCATCGTCCGGTTGATGTACTTGCGGTAATTGGTGACGACCGGGGCGAACAGGCGGCGCAGACCCGAACGCTCGGCCGCCTCGCCGCGGTAGAACGCCACGGCTTCGGACGCGTCGCGCAACCGCACCAGCGCGTAACGGAACGCGGCGTTGAACTTCTCGTTGTTGAACGACAGCGTGATGAACGGCCGGCCGATCCGGAACGCGATCACCGTGGCGATGGCGATGTAGACGATGCCGATCCAGAAGATCGCCTTGGGCAGGGTGAACCCCACCAGCGGAAGGGTGACCGGGCCCGACAGGTTCCACAGGATCGCGGTGAACGAGATCATCGAGGCGATCGACGAGACCGCGCCGAACAGCAGGGTGGTCTCCGAACCCTGGTTGGGCCGGTTGGGCTGCGAGTTGACCCCGGCGGTGAAGATGTCGATGTCGGCCTGGATGCGCTGGTCCGGGTTGTCGATCGTGGCGTCGATGAACCGGGACCGGTAGAACGCCTTGCCCTCGAGCCAGTTGCCGGTGAGCTTGTCGGTCAGCCACGCGCGCCAGCGCAGCATGAACCGCTGGGCGAAATACAGATCGAGCATGACCAGCGCGATGTTGATCGTGGCGAGGATGGTGAAGATCAACATCGACAGCCAGAAGCCCTCGCCGCCGGAACTCCGGACCGCGTCGTCGTTGCTGCCCAGCCCGGCCGCGATCACCTGGAAGCTGGTCGACATGTCGTTGCCCTGATAGCTGAACAGGACCGACAGCCGAACCCCGACGATCACCGACAGCAGCAACCCGGCCAGCCACACCCACACGATCACCGAATCGCGGCCGACGTAGTACTCGCGGGTGACCCGCCAGAACTGCCTGCCCCACTCGGTGAACCGGACGATGAGGAACAGGGCGACCATGGTCGCCACCGCCGCATAGACCCACGCCCGGGCGATCCACCACAGCGAGGTCCAGATCTCGTTGCCCCAGTCGAGGGTCGGTGTGAACATCTCCACCGGGGGAAGGTACCGCGCGGACCTGCCGTCGGCCTGTCCGCGCGGCGCCGGACGCGCGAACACGTCCGGCGTGCGGGTCCCGGCAGTGCTCTCGACGATCCCGCCGATCGCCACCCATGCTGGGGTCATGCGGTTACGGGTGCACACCGACGCCGACGACTTCCTGGCGTCCGCCGGCGACTGGTACCGGCGCAGCCCGATCGTGCACACGATCGAACTGTCCCTGCTCCGCCGAGCACTGCCGGGCCCGGAGGATCCGCTGCTGCTGACCGTGTGGGAGGGCGACGAACTGGTGGGTGCGGCGATGCGGACGCCGCCGCTGGCGCTGTTGTGCGGCGGGTTGACCGGCGCCCCGCTGGACGAGACGGTGCGTGCGGTGCACGGTGCGGGCCTCGCCGTGCCGGGTGTGCGCGGTCCGCGGGCGACGACCGAGAGGTTCTGCCGGCGGTGGTGTGCGCACACCGGGTCGGTCGCCGAGGGGACCGTCGAGGAGCGGCTCTACCGGCTGGGAACGCTGACCGGTCCGGCCGGGGTGGCCGGTGTGCACCGGGTGGCGCGCCCGGCCGATCTGCCGGTGCTCATCCGGTACCAGTGCGACTTCGCGGCGGAGGCGCTCGGCCACGAACCCGACCCGCACCGGGCCGCGGCTGCGGTGGCGGCCGCCGGTGCCGTCGGCGATGCGTATCTGCTGTGGACCGCGCACGGGGCGCCGGTCAGCATGGCCGCGGTGCGCGCGCCGGCCGCCGGGGTGTCGCGGATCGGGCCGGTGTACACCCCGCCGGAGGTGCGCGGCCGCGGCTTCGGGTCGGCGGTGACCGCGGCGGCCTGCCGCTGGGCGCTGACCGCCGGAGCCCGGCACGTCGTGCTGTTCGCCGATGTGGCGAATCCGGCGAGCAACCACGTCTACCGCAAGCTCGGATTCGTCCCGGTGGGAGATTCGCTCATCGTGGACCTCCGCGTACCGTAAACGTGTGCCCAAGACGAGTTCCCGCACCACCGGCCGCCTGAGCGGCAAGTTCTGGAAGCTGCTCGGCGCCGCCACCGAGAAGAACCAGGGCCGATCACTGGCACAGGTCACCGCGTCGGCCGACTTCGACGACAAGGCCGCCGACCTCGATGACGAACAGCTGCGCAAAGCCGCACGACTGCTGCGCCTGGAAGACCTCGCCGAGGCCGCCGACATCCCGCAGTTCCTCGCGATCGCCCGGGAGGCGGCCGAGCGGACCACCTCGCTCCGTCCTTTTGATGTCCAGCTGCTCGGCGCGCTGCGGATGCTGGCCGGCGACGTTGTGGAGATGGCGACCGGTGAAGGCAAGACGCTCTCGGGTGCGATCGCCGCCGCCGGCTACGCCATCGGCGGACGCAGCGTGCACGTCATCACCATCAACGACTACCTGGCCCGCCGCGACGCGCAGTGGATGGGTCCGCTGCTGGAGGCGCTCGGGCTGACCGTCGGCTGGATCACCGCCGAGTCCAGCGCGCAACAGCGCCGGGACGCGTACGCCTGCGACGTCACCTACGCGTCGGTCAACGAGATCGGCTTCGACGTGCTGCGCGATCAGCTCGTCATCGACGTCGACGACCTGGTCTCGCCGCGCCCCGACGTGGCGCTGATCGACGAGGCCGATTCGGTGCTGGTCGACGAGGCGCTGGTGCCCCTCGTGCTGGCCGGAACGAGCCACCGCGAGACACCGCGGGTCGAGCTGATCCGGATGGTGGGGGAGCTGACCGCCGGCACGGATTACGAGACCGACGCCGAGAGCCGCAACGTCCACCTCACCGACCGTGGCGCCCGCAAACTCGAGGCCAAGCTCGGCGGGATCGACCTCTACTCCGAGGAACACGTCGTCTCGACGCTGACCGAGGTCAACGTGGCGTTGCACGCGCACGTACTGCTGCAGCGCGATGTGCACTACATCGTCCGCGACGGCGCCGTCCACCTCATCAACGCCTCCCGCGGCCGCATCGCGCAGCTACAGCGCTGGCCCGACGGTCTGCAGGCGGCCGTCGAGGCCAAAGAGGGCATCGAGACCACCGAGACCGGTGAGGTGCTCGACACCATCACCGTTCAGGCGCTGATCAATCGGTACCCGACGGTGTGCGGAATGACCGGCACCGCATTGGCCGCCGGTGAGCAGCTGCGCCAGTTCTACAAGCTCGGGGTGTCGCCGATCGAGCCGAACAAGCCCAACGTGCGCGAGGACGAGGCCGACCGGGTGTATGTGACCGCAGCCGCCCGGACCGAGGCGATCATCGCCCACGTCGAGGACGTGCACGCCACCGGGCAGCCGGTGCTGATCGGCACCCGCGACGTCGCCGAATCCGAGGAACTGCACGAGAAGCTGGTTCGGCACGGGATCCCGGCCGTTGTGCTCAACGCCAAGAACGACGCCGAGGAGGCCGCGGTCATCGCCGAGGCCGGCTCGCTGGGCGCCGTCACGGTGTCCACCCAGATGGCCGGTCGCGGTACCGACATCCGGTTGGGCGGCTCCGACGCCGACGATCACGCCGCCGAACACGAACGCGTCGCCGAGCTGGGCGGGCTGCACGTCGTCGGCACCGGGCGCCATCACACCGAGCGGCTGGACAACCAGCTGCGCGGGCGCGCCGGGCGACAGGGCGATCCGGGGTCGTCGGTCTTCTTCTCCAGCTGGGACGACGAGCTGGTGCTCGCCCATCTCGACCCCACCAAACTGCCGATGCAGGCCGACGAGGACGGCCGGGTGCTCAGCGACAAGGCCGCCGGGCTGCTCGACCATGCCCAGCGCATCGCCGAGGGGCGGCTGCTGGACGTGCACGCCAACACCTGGCGTTACAACCAGCTCACCGCTCAGCAGCGCGCGATCATCGTCGAACGGCGGGACACGCTGCTGCGCACCGCGGCCGCCCGCGAAGAGCTCGCCGAGCTGTCCCCGAAACGCTACGAGGAGCTCTCCGAGCAGCTCTCCGAGGAGCGGCTGGAGAAGATCTGCCGGCTGATCATGCTGTACCACCTCGACCGGGGCTGGTGTGAACACCTGGCCTACCTGGCCGACATCCGCGAGAGCATCCATCTGCGGGCACTCGGCCGGCAGAATCCGCTCGACGAGTTCCACCGGATGGCCGTCGACGCGTTCGCCTCACTGGCCGCCGACGCCATCGAGGCCGCCCAGCAGACGTTCGAGACGGCCCCGTCCATCGAGGACGAGCCGGGTGTCGACCTGTCGAAACTGGCCCGCCCGACCTCGACGTGGACCTACATGGTGCACGACAATCCGCTGGCCGACGACACGATGGCGGCGCTGAGCCTGCCCGGGGTGTTCCGATAGATTCAGGCCATGAACGCTCCGGGGGCGGGCGCCGAGGACCGGGTGGTGACGGTGCCCAACGCGCTGTCGGTGCTGCGCCTGGCGCTGGTGCCGGTATTCCTCTGGCTGCTGTTCGGTGCGCACGCCAACGGGTGGGCGGTCGGGGTGTTGATGTTCAGCGGGTTCTCCGACTGGGCCGACGGCAAGATCGCCCGGCTGGTGGCCAACCAGTCCTCGCGGCTCGGCGAATTGCTCGATCCGCTGGTCGATCGCATCTACATGATCACGGTGCCGCTGGCGCTCGCCGCGCACGGCACGGTGCCGTGGTGGTTCGTCGTGACCCTGTTGGGGCGCGATCTGGTGCTGGCCGCCACGCTGCCGCTGCTGCGTAGCCGCGGACTGGCCGCCCTGCCGGTCACCTATCTCGGCAAAGCCGCCACGTTCGCGCTGATGTCGGGCTTCCCGTTGGTGTTGCTGGGGCAGTGGGACCAGGTGTGGAGCCGCCTGGTGCTCGCCTGTGGCTGGGGATTTCTGGGATGGGGGCTGGCGCTGTACCTGTGGTCGGGTGTGCTGTACCTGATGCAGGTCGGGCTGGTGCTGCGGCGGATGCCGAAGGTGGGCGCCGGTGGCTGAGCCGCCGACCGACGTCGACCGCACGCTCGGCGGGTTCGATCCGTCGGCCGGGCGCAGTCAACACGCTGCCGGCGCCCCGACGCGGATCCCGGTGCCCTCGCTGCTGCGTTCGCTGTTGACCGACCACCACGATCCCGGCTACGCCGCTGCAGCATCGGCCCGGCGGGCGGGCGCGCGCCGTGGCCGCGCCGGCGAGTGGACCTGGCAGATCGCGGCCGCGGTCGCGGTGGCGGCGGTGTTCTCGGTCGCCGCGGCGCAGGCGCAGATCGCCGCACCGGCGGCCCGGGAGGCCCAGCAGGTGCTGGCCGGCAGCGTGCGTTCGGCCGAGGCCACCGACGACCAACTGGCCGCCGAGCGCAGCACGCTGGCCGCCGCGGTGGCCGCTCAGCGGCGCAGCCGGCTTGAGGGCGACGAACTCGGCCGCCGGCTGCTCGCCGAACTCGACGTCGCCGACGCCGAGGCGGCGGCCACGGCGGCGATCGGACCGGGTCTGGTGGTCACCGTGACCGAACCCGGGATGTCCAAGAACCTCTCCGACGTCGCCGAACAGCGGGTCGAGGGCAGCCGTCAGGTCATTCTCGACCGCGATCTGCAGCTGGTGGTGAACTCGCTGTGGGTCAGCGGGGCGGAGGCCATCGCGATCGGAGATGTGCGCATCGGCCCCAACGTCACCATCCGGCAGGCCGGGGGCGGCATCCTGGTCGACAACCAGCCCGTCAGCAGCCCCTACGTGTTGCAGGCGATCGGTCCACCGAACACGATGGCCGAGTCGTTCGAACGCAGCAGCGGACTGCAACGTCTGCGGCTGCTCGAGGCCTCCTACGGTGTCGGGGTCACCGTCGCCACCGCCGACGCACTGACCGTCCCCGCCGGGTCGGTGCGCGAGGTCAACTTCGCCGAACGGCGCGGTGGCTGACATGACCCGACCACGAACGGATCACCGATGATCGGAATCGCCGCCCTCGTCGTGGGCATCGTGCTGGGCCTGGTGTTCCGGCCCAGCGTGCCCGAAGTCGTCGAGCCCTACCTGCCGATCGCGGTGGTGGCGGCGCTGGACGCGGTATTCGGCGGCCTGCGGGCATATCTGGAGCGGATCTTCGACGCGAAGGTCTTCGTGGTGTCGTTCGTCTTCAACGTGCTGGTCGCCGCCCTGATCGTCTACGTGGGCGATCAGCTCGGGGTCGGGACGCAGCTCTCGACCGCCATCATCGTGGTGCTCGGCATCCGCATCTTCGGAAACGCCGCCGCCCTCCGGCGCCGGCTGTTCGGGGCCTGAGATGGCCGATTCTCGCGACCACTCAAGCGACCACTCAGGCGACCACTCGGGCGACCGGGCCCGCGAACACGGCCGGCACGAACTTCCGCCCGCCGCCGCGCCCCACCACCGGCCGCACCGCCGCGGCCGCACCGTGTTCGGCGTCCTGGCCGTGCTGCTGTGCCTGCTGCTCGGCGTGGCGATCGTCACCCAGGTCCGTCAGCACGACTCCGGCGACAATCTCGAGACCGCCCGACCCGCGGATCTGCTCGTGCTGCTCGACTCGCTGCAACAGCGGGAGGCCTCGCTCAACAGCGAGGTCAACGACCTGCGCCGGACGCTGGAACAGCTGCAGGCCACCGGCAGTACCGATCAGGCCGCGATCGAGAACGCGCAGGCCCGGCTGGCGGCGCTGTCCATCCTCATCGGCACCGTGGCGGCCACCGGCCCCGGTGTGACGATCACCATCTCCGACACCACCCCGGGGGTGCCGGCAGAGACCCTGCTCGACGTGGTCAACGAGCTGCGGGCGGCCGGGGCGGAGGCCATCGAGATCCAGGGGGTGAGCCAGGGCGGCGCCGGCGATCAGCGCACCGCGGTGCGCGTCGGCGTGGACACCTGGGTGGTCGGCAGACCGGGGGCCCTGATCGTCGACGGTGCCACACTGAACCCGCCCTACACGGTTCTGGCGATCGGCGATCCGCCCACCCTGGCCGCCGCGATGAACATCCCCGGCGGCGCCATGGACAGCGTCGAGCGCGTCGGTGGGACGATGGTGGTGCAGCAGGCCGATCGCGTCGACGTGGCCGCCTTGCGGCAACCGAAACCGCGCCAATACGCTCAGCCAGTCAAATGAGCCGCAGCGTGTCCGGACCCCACCCGAAGTACGAAGGAGCCCCGTGAGCGACATCCCAGCCGAGCTGTACTACACCGAGGAACACGAGTGGGTGCTGCGTACCGGTGACGACACCGTGCGGGTCGGGATCACCGACTACGCGCAGGCGGCGCTCGGCGACGTCGTCTTCGTGCAGCTGCCCGACGTCGGTGCGGAGCTGACCTCCGGGGAGACGTTCGGTGAGGTCGAGTCGACCAAGTCGGTGTCGGACCTGTACGCCCCGGTCAGCGCGAAAGTGCTTGCCGTCAACGCGAATCTGGACGGTAGCCCCGATCTGGTGAATTCCGACCCCTACGGCGAGGGCTGGCTGGTCGATCTCCAGCTCGACACCGACGATATGGAGGCCGCTCTGGGCGGCCTGCTCGACGCCGACGGTTACCGTGCCGTGGCGAGCGAGTGAGCAGTTGCTAGGGTTCTGCAGACCAAGAGGCGGATCCGGCCGTGGTGGACACAACGACGTCTGCTGCGCGGTACGGTCGAATGTGACACGACGACCGGGGACCGGCCGGGTATCGCCACAGCAGCCAGTGAGGAGCAGCGGGTGACGGACAAGGACATCAACTCTGGGGCTGACCAGACGTCTGACGAAGTCACCGTGGAGACGACATCGGTCTTCCGCGCCGACTTCCTCAACGAACTCGACGCTCCTGCGGCGCCGAGTGGGGAAAGCGCCGTGTCGGGTGTCGAGGGCCTGCCCGTCGGGTCGGCACTGCTGGTCGTCAAGCGCGGTCCGAACGCCGGTTCACGGTTCCTGCTCGACCAGCCGACCACGTCGGCGGGCCGGCACCCGGACAGTGACATCTTTCTCGACGACGTGACCGTGAGCCGTCGCCACGCCGAGTTCCGGCTGGAGAGCGGCGAGTTCCAGGTGGTCGACGTGGGCAGCCTCAACGGCACCTACGTCAACCGTGAGCCGGTGGATTCGGCCGTGCTGGCCAACGGCGACGAGGTGCAGATCGGCAAGTTCCGCCTGGTGTTCCTGACCGGGCCCGCCGACGACGACGGTGGCGCGGCCGGCTAGTCGCGCGTCCCGTCCCAGCAGCCCATGACACAGCCCGAACGGCCGGCTCTGGCCGGCATGTCCATCGGAGCTGTGCTGGATCTGCTGCGGCCGGACTTTCCGGACGTCACCATCTCCAAGATCCGCTTTCTGGAGGCGGAGGGGCTGGTGACCCCGGAGCGGACGGCGTCGGGCTACCGGCGGTTCACCGCCTACGACTGTGCGCGGCTGCGTTTCATCCTGACCGCGCAGCGCGATCAGTACCTACCGCTGAAGGTGATCAAGGCGCAGCTCGACGCGCAGCCCGACGGTGAGTTGCCCCACGGCGGAACCCCTTACGGGGTACCGCGTCTGGTGACCGTCGACGGGGTCGGCGGGGAGGCCGGCAGGCTGGCCGGGGTGGGGCCGGCGCAGGTGCGGCTGAGTCGCGAGGATCTGCTGGAGCGCTCGGGCGTCGGGGAGGAGCTGCTGGGCGCCCTGCTCAAGGCCGGGGTGATCACGCCGATCTTCAAGGCCGCCGGAACGATTCTGTTCGACGAGCACTCGGTGGTGATCGCCCAGTGCGCCCGAGCGCTCGCCGACTACGGCGTGGAGCCGCGGCATCTGCGGGCTTTCCGGTCGGCGGCCGACCGGCAGTCCGATCTGATCGCCCAGATCGCGGGCCCGATGGTCAAGGCGGGCAAGGCCGGTGCGCGCGACCGGGCCGACGACCTGGCCCGCGAGGTGGCCGCGCTGGCCATCACGTTGCACACGTCCCTGATCAAATCGGCCGTACGCGACGTACTGGATCGGTGAGGATTAGACTCGTCCAGACGAGTTGAAGACGATTCGGCTCCGACGTCAGATCCCGTATCTGGCAGGCAGGACCGTCCGATGAGGACAACGAGCACACCGGTGCGGAGGGCAGTATCTGATGGCTGAGGTTCGTGTGATCGGTATCCGCGTGGAACAGCCCCAGAACCAGCCGGTGCTGTTGCTGCGCGAATCCAACGGCGACCGTTATCTGCCCATCTGGATCGGCCAATCCGAGGCCGCGGCGATCGCACTGGAACAGCAGGGTGTCGAACCGGCACGCCCGCTCACCCACGATCTGATCCGCGACGTGATCGCGGCGCTGGGCCACTCGCTCAAAGAGGTGCGCATCGTGGATCTGCAGGAGGGGACCTTCTACGCCGATCTGATCTTCGATCGGGACATCAAGGTCTCGGCGCGGCCGTCGGATTCGGTGGCGATCGCGCTGCGGGTCGGCGTGCCGATCTATGTCGAAGAGGCGGTGCTGGCCGAGGCCGGGCTGCTGATCCCCGACGAGAACGACGAAGAGGCCACCGGTGCGGTGCGCGAGGACGAGGTCGAGAAGTTCAAGGAGTTCCTCGACAGCGTCTCGCCCGACGACTTCAAGGCGACGTGATCGTGCGAAACCTGCCGTTGGTCACGGATGCGTCTCAACTCGGTGCAGGCCGGTCGACACGCGGCGAGGGCGTTCGGTCCACCCCGTTTTCGGGGTAATACTTTGGGGGCGACGGGCAGTCACGACGTCGCGACAAGCGTATGCTCGGACACATTCGGGCTGGTGGCGGAACCGTTGCAGTGCAGGTCACGGTTGTGGCGGGGTTTGCGAGTTCGATCGGCGAGAGGAATCGGTAGTGGGCGACACGCCACGTCAGGAGCAGCTCGACCTGTCCACCGACGGCACCCCGGCGCAGTCTGTCGCGCCGGCGGGTGAACCGGTGCAGGCCGGACTGTTCCCGGACGACTCGGTGCCCGACGAACTCGTCGGCTACCGCGGTCCCAGTGCCTGCCAGATCGCCGGCATCACCTACCGGCAGCTGGACTATTGGGCCCGCACCTCGCTGGTCGTCCCGTCGATCCGCGGTGCGGCCGGATCCGGCAGCCAGCGCCTGTACTCGTTCAAGGACATCCTGGTCCTCAAGATCGTCAAACGGCTGCTCGATACCGGCATCTCGCTGCACAACATCCGGGTCGCGGTCGACCATCTGCGCCAGCGCGGGGTCAGCGACCTGGCCAACATCACCCTGTTCTCCGACGGCACCACCGTCTACGAGTGCACCTCCGCCGAAGAGGTCGTCGACCTGCTCCAGGGTGGACAGGGCGTCTTCGGCATCGCGGTGTCGGGGGCGATGCGCGAGCTCACCGGCGCGATCGCCGATTTCCCCGGCGAGCGCGCCGACGGTGGCGAGTCGATCGCCGCACCGGAGGACGAGCTGGCCTCGCGCCGTAAGCATCGCGACCGCAAGATCGGCTGACGCGGCTCACACCTCCTCGGGCGGCGGTCGGACCGACCGCCCGGTAGACTCGCCCACGCATCACCCGTGTGCGGGAGAGCTCCGTGGCAGCCGGTCACGGACGCCGAAGGAGCAACACCTCTCCGTCAACCTCTCAGGCACCCAGGACCGTTCACGGCGACGATGCCTCTGGAAAGTGGTGGACACAGTCCACCCGCCCATGGGGAAAGGCGCACACCGGTCCGCTGGGTGCGGTGAATCTCTCAGGCGCCCGCGACGGGTCGACGACAGAGGGAGGGGAACCCAGCGGTTCTTTTCCCATCCGTGGCCCCTCAGAGGAGACGCCCGTGCTCGATTCCCATCAGCCCCGGTTCGCCGATCGTCACATCGGCCCGGACTCCGATGCGGTCGCCGTCATGCTCGACACCATCGGTGTTCCCACGCTGGACGATCTGGCCGCCAAGGCGCTGCCCGCGGGGATCCTCGACGCACTGGGCGCCGAGGGTGTGGCGCCCGGACTGGACGTGCTGCCGGCGCCGGCCTCGGAGACCGAGGCACTCGCCGAGCTGCGGGCGTTGGCCGAGACCAACACCGTGGCGGTCTCGATGATCGGACAGGGATACTCCGACACCCTGACCCCGCCGGTGCTGCGCCGCAACGTCCTGGAGAACCCCGCCTGGTACACCGCGTACACGCCGTATCAGCCCGAGATCAGCCAGGGCCGCCTCGAGGCGCTGCTGAATTTCCAGACCATGGTGTGCGATCTGACCGGCCTCGAGGTCGCGGGTGCCTCCATGCTCGACGAGGGCACCGCCGCCGCCGAGGCGATGACGCTGATGCAGCGCGCGGTGCGCAGCACGTCCCGGCGGTTGGCGGTGGACGTCGACGTGTACCGCCAGACCGCAGCCATCCTGGCCACCCGGGCACGGCCGCTGGGCATCGAGCTCGTCACCGCGGACCTGCGCGAGGGTCTGCCCGAGGGCGACTTCTTCGGCGTGATCGTGCAGCTGCCCGGCGCTGGCGGCTCGTTGGTCGACTGGGCGCCGCTGGTGGCGCAGGCGCACGAGCGTGGGGCCCTGGTCGCGGTCGGGGCGGATCTGCTGGCCTGCACGCTGGTGACCCCGCCCGGGGAGTTCGGCGCCGATGTCGCCTTCGGCAGCACACAGCGCTTCGGCGTGCCCATGGGCTTCGGCGGCCCGCACGCCGGTTACCTCGCGGTGCGCAGCAAGCATGCCCGGCAACTGCCGGGGCGGCTGGTCGGGGTGTCCAGGGACGACGACGGCGCGGCGGCGTACAGGTTGGCGCTGCAGACCCGTGAACAGCACATCCGCCGCGACAAGGCGACGAGCAACATCTGCACCGCGCAGGTGCTGCTGGCGGTGATGGCGGCGATGTACGCGAGTTACCACGGCGCCGAGGGCCTCACCGCGATCGCCCGGCGCGTGCACGGGCACGCCCGCGCGGTCGCGACGGGACTCGCGGGCGCCGGTGTGGAGGTGGTGCACGCCGCGTTCTTCGACACGGTGCTCGCCCGCGTCCCCGGCCGCGCCGCGCAGATCCGCGACGCCGCCAAAGAGCGGGGTATCAACATCTGGCTCGTCGACGAGGACCACGTGTCGGTCGCCGCCGACGAGGCGACCACCGCCGAGCATGTGGCCGCGGTGCTCGCCGCGTTCGGCGCCGACCGCGGTGGTCAGCCGTTCACCGGACCCGAGATCGCCACCCGCACCACCGAATTCCTCACCCACCCGGCGTTCACCCGCTACCGCACCGAAACCGAGATGATGCGGTATCTGCGCTCGCTGGCCGATAAGGACATCGCGCTGGACCGCAGCATGATCCCGCTCGGATCGTGCACGATGAAGCTCAACGCGGCCGCCGAGATGGAACCGATCACCTGGCCCGAATTCGGCCGGCTGCACCCGTTCGCCCCCGACGGTGACACCCCGGGTATCCGCGGGCTGATCGCCGACCTGCAGCAGTGGCTGACCGGGCTCACCGGCTACGACGAGATCTCGCTGCAGCCCAACGCCGGGTCTCAGGGGGAGTACGCCGGTCTGCTGGCGATCAAGGCCTATCACGAGGCCAACGGCCATCCGGACCGGGACGTCTGCCTCATCCCGTCCAGTGCGCACGGGACCAACGCCGCCTCGGCCGCACTGGCCGGTATGCGGGTGGTGGTGGTGGCGTGCCGGGAGAACGGTGACGTCGACCTCGACGATCTGCGGGCCAAGGTGTCCGAGCACGCCGAGCGGCTGGCCGCGCTGATGATCACCTACCCGTCGACCCACGGCGTGTACGAACACGACATCGCCGAGATCTGCGCGGCCGTGCACGATGCCGGCGGCCAGGTCTACGTCGACGGCGCCAACCTCAACGCGCTGGTCGGCCTGGCCCGGCCCGGCCGGTTCGGCGGCGACGTCAGCCACCTCAACCTGCACAAGACGTTCTGCATCCCGCACGGCGGCGGCGGTCCCGGCGTCGGCCCGGTGGCCGTGCGCTCGCATCTGGCGCCGTATCTGCCGGGCCATCCGCTGGCCGCCGAACTCGGTGACGACCACACCGTCGCCGCGGCGCCCTACGGCTCGGCGTCGATCCTGCCGATCACCTGGATGTACATCCGCATGATGGGGGCTGCGGGCCTGCGGGCGGCATCGCTGACCGCGATCGCGTCGGCGAACTACATCGCCCGCCGCCTGGATGAGTACTTCCCGGTGCTCTACACCGGTGAGAACGGCATGGTCGCCCACGAGTGCATCCTGGATCTGCGCCCGATCACCAAGCAGACCGGCGTCACCGTCGACGATGTGGCCAAGCGGTTGGCCGACTACGGATTCCACGCTCCGACGATGAGCTTTCCCGTCGCCGGCACGCTGATGGTGGAGCCGACCGAAAGTGAGTCGCTGCGTGAGGTGGACGCGTTCTGCGAGGCGATGATCGCCATCCGCGCCGAGATCGACCAGGTCGGATCGGGCGCCTGGCCGGCTGAGGACAATCCCTTGCGCAATGCGCCGCACACCGCGGAAAGCCTGCTGGTCGCCGAATGGAACCACCCCTACACCCGCGAACAGGCGGCCTATCCGCTGGGCAAGGGCTACCGGGCCAAGGTGTGGCCGCCGGTGCGGCGGATCGACGGCGCCTTCGGCGACCGCAACCTCATGTGCTCGTGTCCGCCCATCGAGGCGTTCGCCTGAGCGACCGGCGACTCAGCGCACCATCGAGGACAGCGCGGCGGCCAACTCGGGGGAGTCGGACGTCGCGAGGTTCTGATAGGTGCCGCCGGTCACCTGTGCGACGGCCTCCCAGGTGGCGCGGTCCGGGTCGTCGCCGAAGTCGATGACGTTGACCGCCACCGGTCGCGCCTGGTCGAAAGCACCCTGGATGAACGCCTCGAGGCCGGACCCGTCCAGCGTCTGGTCGGTGTGCGGTCCCTCGGTGATCACGGTGACCGAATTGGGCTGTCCCGCCCGGAAATTCGCGAGCGCTTCGGTGTACACCAGCCGCAGTGTGGTGAACGAGACGGCACCCCCCGACGTCGAGGACAGCTGGTCGAGGGTCGAGGTCAGCGCATCCCGGCGCTCGGCCAGCGGTCCCAGCGGCACCTGCGAGGTCCCCGCCGACGCGTTGAACGTCCACAGCCCGACCGCCGAGGTGGGCGGTAACGCCTCGATGCGGGGGATCAACGCGTTGACGACGTTGCCCATGCGCGAGTTCGTCCCCTCCGCCGCCGGCATCGACAGGTCGAGCATGATCGTCGACGTCGAGGCCTGGGCGGGGGCGACCAGCGCGTCGGCGATCCTGGCGCGCTGCGCGTCGTCGCCGACCGGCAGCGGCGCGGGGACCGCGGCGAAGTCCACGACATCGCTGGCGGGCGGGCTGCCGGTGCCGGTGCGGAAGCCGGCCGCGGCCAGCTCGGACAGTCGCTCCGGGTCGCGCATGAAGCGGGCGAACTCGCTGGCCGCGGCGACCTGCTCACGGTCGAGCCAGTCACCGGCCAGCAGCACGGTCGGATAGTCGGCGGTGGCCGTCGGCCCCGACGGGCGCCAGGCCGCCACGGCGTTCTTCGCGTCGGGCAGTTCGGCGGCCCGGCGGAACAGTTGTTGTTCGGTCAACGGCACCGCATGCACCGGTGCCGCGGCCGGGTCACCGGAACCCAGCAGCGCGTCCATCGCGGCGTCGGCGGTGTCGGCGGGCAGTTCGGGTGCGCCGGCGGCCAGGGTGGTCACCGCGCCGAGGCCGTCGGTGGCCGGGGCGCCCGCGGGAGCGGCCGCCGTCGCGACCGCCTCGGCCGCCAGAATCGACGCGTCACTGTCGCCGGTGCGGGGGAGCGCCAGCTTCAGCGACCCCCACCCCGCAAGGCCGAGCCCGTCGAGTCCGGTCGGGTTGTTCTGCAGTGCGGGCAGCGTCGACCAGCTCTGCTCGGCCAGGGCATCGCGCAGCTGCGGCCGAACGGCCAGCACCACCGGCGACGTCACCAGTGATCGGCTGTCGTCGATGGTCTGGGGTCCGGTGGCGGCCTCCAGCCGGGCGGCGGACAGTCCGCTGGCGGGGATCCACAGCGCGGGCTTGTCGCCGAGGTCGCCGGGCCAGTCACCCTCGAACCCGGCCAGCACCTGACCGGAACCGGCCGGCCGGACGCCCACCTTCACACACCGGTCGCCGACCGGTTTCGCGGTGTCGTTGTACGCGGTCGCCAATGCGGAGATCTGGTCGGCGATCGACGGGTCGGCCAGCACCGCGACCGACAGATCACCGCTGACGCACCGCGCGGCGTCGGCGTCGCTACGGTTCGACAGCGCGTCGCCGAAGAATCGCCAGGCGATCACCGCGCCGACGAGTACCACCACTGCGACCAGCACCGCGATCACCGGGATACTGACGCCCCGGCGTTTCGGTGTCAGCGCGCGGTGGCTGCCGGTCCATTCGCCGCTGTCCCAGCCGCTGCGCTGCGGGCCGGTCGCCGGGCCGGATTCGCCGGCGGCCGGGATGGACACCGTGGTGTCGTCGCTGTACCGCTGTTCATCGCCGCCGGGACGGTCGTCGCGATCCTCGGGATCGGGAATGCTGTGCCTACCCATGCCTAGCCCTACCCCCGCATTCGCGTCGTCGCATGGTCATCGCCGGGTCATCAGTCGTCAGGAGTCGTCGCTGCGGGCAGTCTAGTGGCCCGCCGCGCACGCGTTTCCCGGTGGCCTCAGCAGCTCACCGACGCCTTGTACTCGCGACGGCGGCGGTGCAGGATCGGCTCGGTGTAGCCGTTGGGCTGCGCTCCGCCGGACAGGATCAGCTCCTGGGCGGCCTGGAAGGCGATGCTGGCGTCGGGGTCGGCGGCCATCGGTTTGAAATCGGGATCCGAGGCGTTCTGTTCGTCGACGACCGCGGCCATCCGGCGCAGGCTGGCCTTGACGTCCTCTTCGGTGATGACGCCGTGGCGCAGCCAATTGGCCAGCAGCTGACTGGAGATGCGCAGGGTGGCGCGGTCTTCCATCAGTGCGACGTCGTGGATGTCGGGAACCTTGGAGCATCCGACACCCGCGTCGATCCAGCGCACCACGTAGCCGAGGATCGACTGGCAGTTGTTGTCAACCTCTTCGCGGATCTCCTCCGGGGCCCACGCCAGCTCCTTGGCCAACGGGATGGTGAGCAGTTCGTCGATCGTGGTGCGCTGCTGACCCTCGAGTTCGCGCTGCACCGCGTACACGTCCACCTGGTGGTAGTGCATGGCGTGCAGGGTGGCCGCCGTCGGCGAGGGCACCCACGCGGTGGTGGCACCGGCTTTGGGCTGGCCGATCTTCTGCTCGACCATATCGGCCATCAGCTCGGTCATCGCCCACATGCCCTTGCCGATCTGGGCGCGGCCGGACAGGCCGGTCGCCAGGCCGACGTCGACGTTCTGGTCCTCGTAGGCCTTGATCCAGGGCTGGCTCTTCATGGCGCCCTTCCGGATCATCGGCCCCGCCTCCATGGAGGTGTGGATCTCGTCGCCGGTGCGGTCCAGGAATCCGGTGTTGATGAACACGACGCGTTCGGCGGCGGCTTTGATGCAGGCCTTGAGGTTGAGTGTGGTGCGCCGTTCCTCATCCATGATGCCGACCTTGAGGGTGTTCTGCGGCAGGCCCAGCACATCTTCGACGCGGCTGAACAGGTCCGCGGTGTAGGCGACTTCGTCGGGACCGTGCATCTTCGGCTTCACGATGTACACCGACCCGGTGCGGCTGTTGCGCAGCGGGCCCCGCTCATCGCTTTCCTGCAGACCGTGCATGGCGATCAGCCCGGTGAACAGGGCGTCCTGGATGCCCTCGTAGATCTCGTTGCCGTCGGAGTCGACGATCGCGTCGTTGGTCATCAGGTGACCGACGTTGCGCACGAACAGCAGACTGCGGCCCGGCAACGTCAGCTCGCCGCCGTCCGGTGAGACGAACGTGCGGTCCTGGTTGAGCACCCGGGTGAACGTCTTACCGCCCTTGTTGACCTCTTCGGCGAGGTCGCCGCGGTTGAGGCCCAGCCAATTGCGGTAGCCGAGCACCTTGTCCTCCGCGTCCACCGCGGCCACGGAGTCCTCGAAGTCCATGATGGTGGTGACCGCGGACTCGAGCACGACGTCCTTGACGCCGGCCCGGTCGGTGGAACCGATCGGCGAGTCGGGGTCGATGAGGATCTCGATGTGCAGACCGTTGTTGCGCAACAGGATCGACGTCGGCGTCGCCGGTTCGCCGAGATATCCGACGAACTGCTCGGGCTCGGCGAGTCCGACCGACATCCCGTCGCCGAGGGTGACGAGCAGCTGTCCGTCATCGACGGTGAAGCCGCCGGCCTCGCTGTACGAACCAGAGGCCAATGGCGCTGCGCCGTCGAGGAATTCGCGCGCGTAGGCGATCACCTTGTCGCCGCGCACCGGGTTGTATCCGGTGCCGGGTTCGGCGCCGCCCTCGGTGCTGATCACGTCGGTGCCGTAGAGCGCGTCATACAGCGAACCCCACCGAGCGTTGGCGGCGTTGAGCGCGAAGCGGGCGTTGAGCACCGGCACCACGAGCTGCGGTCCCGCGGTGCGGGTGATCTCGTCGTCGACACCGGTGGTGCTGATGGTGAAATCGCCGGGATCGGGCAGGAGATAGCCGATCTCGGTGAGGAAGCGCTTGTAGTCCTCGGCGTCGTGGGGGCCGATCGCGCGCTGGCGGTGCCACTTGTCGATCTGGGCCTGCAGCTCGTCGCGGCGGGCCAGCAGCTCCTGGTTCTGCGGGGTCAGGTCGGCGACGACCTTGTCCACGCCGGCCCAGAAGCTGTCCGGGTCCAGGCCGGTGCCCGGCAGCGCTTCGTCGGTGATGAAGTCGTAGAGCACCTTGGCCACGCGCAGGTTGCCCACCTCGACGCGATCGGTCATCGTCTGCCTCCTCGGCCGTCTTTCCCGCGTACCATCCGGCACGCCGCCGTCGGTCCAGCTTACCCGCGGGTAATCAGGCCGAATCCCGCGTCCGCCCCACGGGGTCGGCCGCATCGCCGACGGTGAGCTGTGCGTCACACCGGGTGATCCGGTGCGGACCCGGTGCGGACGTAGCCTCGTCGGATGAGCGGACGCGGTTGGCAGCGAACGACGGGTATGCGCAGAGTCCTGTCCGGAGGTGTTGCGCTGGCGGGCCTTACGGCCGGATGCCTGCTCGGGGCGTGCTCACCGGACCGGGCCGTCGATCCAGACCCGGTGCCGCCGTCGGTCGCCGGTTCACCGGCTGCCGGCCCGTCCGCCACGCGCGGCGGCGAGCTCGACGCGCTGACCGCGCGGGGTCTGGTGGACGCGCTGCACCGGGCGGGCGCCGCCGTCCCGAACCCGCGGGACGCCACGGCCCAGGAGTGCCCGGCGGCCGGGTGCGACCAGGCGGTCGTGACCGACACCCTGCGGGTCGACTCCTTCGCCACCACCGGACGTGCGCAGGTCTACGCCGGGCAGCGCGGCCTGTTCCAGGTGGAGACCGTCGTCGTCGCATTCGCGCCGTCCGTTCCAGCGGCCCAGCGGGACCGCTATGTGGCGCAGATCAAGGCGCTGATGCACTGAACGGCGGGCGCCGGTCGCACCGATCGGCGACGAATGCCCGGCCGGCGACCGGCGAGACCCGCCCGATCCCGATCTCACGGAGCGGCCCGCGAGGTCGGCCAGTGGGGCTCCGTTCCTGCTGGTCGAAGTGCTTCTGGTGGCGCTCGCGGCCGGGCCGAGGTGAATCAGAGCCTGCTCGAAGAACTGCAGGAGCGGGCCGACGCCGCGGGCGTGCGGATCCTCGAGGCCCGGGTCACCGACCTCAGCTATGCCGCCGAGGTCGCCGAGGCGATGCTGCGTCGTCAGCAGGCGGCAGCGATCGTCGCCGGGCGTCGCAAGATCGTGGAGGGCGCGGTGGGCATGGTGCGCCAGGCTCTTTCGGCACTCGAGCGGGGCACCGACGAGCACGACGCGGTGCCCCTCGACCGCGACCGGCGGGCGAGCTTCGCGGCGAATCTGCTGACCGTCATCGCCAGCGATTCACCGACGATTCCGGTCGTCAACGTGGGCGCTGCCCAGTGACACCGGCGGTGAGCAGTGCGTCGCACCGGCCCGCCAAGGTGGCCCGCAGGGGGGCGGCGCGGGCGGCGATGTCCTGCTGGATGCGTACGTATTCGGCGCGGCCGGCCGGTGTCTCGATCGGGATCGGGGTGAAGCCGTAGGCGGCCAGATCGTACGGGCTCGCACGCATGTCGAGCACCCGGGCCTCGGCGGCCAGTTCGAGGCAGTCGAGGGTCAGCTCGGAGGGCACCAGCGGGCTCAGTTTGTACGCCCATTTGTAGAGGTCCATCGCGGCGTGCAGGCAACCTGGCTGTTCGGTGTCGTTCTGGCGGTCCCGGCTCAGCGGCTCGGTGTTGCGGGCGGCGGCCGGTTCGGTGAAGAAGCGGTAGGCGTCGAAATGGCTGCACCGCAACGGCATCGAGTCGACGACCGCGTCGGTTCCCGCGGCGCCCAGCCGCAGCGGCACGGCGTCGTGGCGCACCGTCGGCGCGCGGTAGACCATCGCCCACTCGTGCAGCCCGAAACAGTTCAGCCGGGCCGGTCGGCCGGCGGTCGCGTGCAGCAGGCCGGCGACGAAGCGGACCGTGTCGAGGCGGGCGTGCAGGTGTTCTCCGGTGACGGCCACTCCGCCGGCGACGGCGCCGTAGCCGCTGCGATGCAGCCGCCCGCGCGCTGCGTCCCCGGTGAGTGTGACGCCGAATCCGGGGTGCCAGCAGCGCAACTGGCGCGGCCGCAGGCTGTAGTAGGTGAACAGGAAGTCCCACACCGGATGGCGCTCACCGGAGCGCCGGCGGGCGAGGTGCGGTGCGCAGAACGCGTCGACGCGTTCGGCGTGGGCGCGCTCGCGGCGCGTCCACACCTGTTCGTCGAGCTTCACACCCGGTGGGTTCCGTCTCGCACGGTGCCGACGAGATCCTCGACGAGGTCCTCGAGGGCGACCATCGCGGTCACGGCGCCGTTGTCGGTGACCAGCGCCAGGTGACTGTTGACGCGGCGCAGCCGGGTCAACGCATCGGGCAGCGGCAGCGAGGCGGGCAGCTGGGGCAGCGGGCGGATCATCGACCGGTCCAGCACCGCATCGGGATCGTCGACCAGCGTCAGGACGTCCTTGATGTGCAGATAGCCGATGAACTGTCCAGACGGCGCCGCGACCGGGAACCGGGAGTATCCCGTCTCGGCCAGGGCCCGTTGTACCGCGCCGACCGTCGGGCCGTTGTTCTCGTCGGTCACCGGGATGGCGTGGATGGTGTCCAGCGGCATCGCGACGTCGCGGACCGCGCGGTTGCGGATCTGCAGCGCCCGGGTGAGCCGGGTGTGTTCCTCCCGGTCGAGCAGACCCTCCGACAACGACTCGGCGATCATCTCCGACAGTTCGACGGTGGAGAGGTTGACGTCGAGCTCGTCCTTGGGCTCCACGCCGGCGGCGCGCAGGGTGGCGTTGGCGCACCAGTTGTAGAACGCGATGAAGGGGCGAGCGGCCCGGATGTAGACCAGGTAGACCGGGATGAGCAGCATCGCCGCCGACTCCGGCCCGGCGATCGCGATGTTCTTGGGCACCATCTCGCCGAGCAGCACGTGCAGGGTCACCACGACGCTCAGCGCCACCACGAACGACACCGTGTGCAGGATGGCGTCGGGGATGCCGAGCAATCCGAACGGTTTCTCCAGCAGGTGGGCGACGGCCGGTTCGCCGACCCGGCCGAGCAGGATCGAGCAGATCGTGATACCCAGCTGTGATCCGGCCAGCATCAGCGATAGATGCTCACCGGCCCGGATCACCGTGACCGCACTGTTCTTACCCTGTTCGGCCAGGGCTTCGAGCCGGTCGCGCCGCGCGGAGATCAGCGCGAACTCCGAGGCGACGAAGAAGGCGTTGAGCGCCAGCAGCAGCACCGTCAGCAGGACACCGAAGAGGTCACCGCTCATTTCTGATCCTGCCCGCCGCCATCGGAATCGTGGCCCTCGTCACCGTCACCGTCACCGTCACCGTCGCCGTCGCCGCGTCGGCCCAGTTCGGTGAGTTCGAGCTGGTCGATCCGCCGGCCGTCCATCGCCACCACGGTGGCGCGCCAGCGGATCGGGTCGTCGGGCGGACCGTCGGGATCGAAGGCGGTGAGCTCGACCTCGTCGCCGGGGTCGGGGATGCGGCCGAGCTCCAGCAGCACCAGACCGCCGATCGTCTCGTATTCGCCTTCGGGCGCCCGGAATCCGGTCTGGGTGGCGACCTCGTCGATGCGCAGCAGACCCGAGACCTTCCAGCCGCCGGCCTCCTCGACGACGTCGGGGGTGGCGTCGTCGTGTTCGTCGCGCACGTCGCCGACGATCTCCTCGATCAGGTCCTCGACGGTGACCATGCCCGCGGTGCCGCCGTACTCGTCCACCACCAGGGCGGTCTGCAGCCCGTTGGCCCGGATCTGGGTCATCACCGCGTCGCCGTCGAGGGTGGACGGCACGGTCGCGACCGGGATGGCCAGTGCGGCCAGCCGGGTGCGCTGCCGGTCGTCGGGCGGCACCGAGAACACCTGCTTGACGTGGACGACCCCGATCGTCTCGTCGAGGTCACCTTCGACGATCGGGAATCGGGAGAACCCGGTGTCGATCGCGGCGGTGATGAGATCTGCGACGGTGTCGTCGGCCTGTAGCGCCGTGATCTCGGTGCGCGGGGTCATCAACTCCTCGGCGGTGCGGTCGCCGAACTGCAGCGAGCGGTCCACCAGCACCGCGGTGACCGGGTCCAGTGAGCCGCTGCGGGCGGAGTTGCGCACCAGGGAGATCAGCTCCTGTGGGGAGCGGGCCGAGCGCAGTTCCTCCGCCGGTTCGATGCCCAGCCGGCGCAGGATCAGGTTCGCGGTGCCGTTGGTGAGCTTGATCAGCGGGGTGAACAGGGTGGAGAACAGCAGCTGCGGGCCGGCGGCCGCGCGGGCCGTGGGCACCGGCCGGGCCACCGCGAGGTTCTTCGGCACCAATTCGCCGAACACCATCGATACCGATGTCGCGATCAGGATCGCCAGCACCAGGGCCACGCCGCTGGCGGCGCTCTCGGGCAACCCGGCCGCGCTGAGCGCCGGGTGCAGCAGACGGGCCACCACCGGTTCGGCGAGGTATCCCGTGGCCAGGGTGGTGATCGAGATGCCGACCTGCGCGCCGGAGAGTTGGAAGGACAACGTCCGGTGTGCGCGTCGGACCATCTTGTCGCGCTTGTGGCCACCGCGCGCATTCGCCTCGACGGTGCTGCGCTCCAGCGCGGTGAGCGAGAACTCGGCGGCGACGAAGACCGCCGTCCCCGCGGTCAGCACCACGATCGCGAGCAGGGACAGAATGGTGGTGAGGACGCTCATCGCATGCTCACCGGTGCGCCGGGCCGCGAGCCCGGCCGACTAGGGGAAGGTTCGGCGTCGGCTGCCTCGGGCGTCAGGTGTTCGCCCGGGGCCGAGCACTCTGAACCCCTGGCCACGATGGGTGCCTGCGGCACGTCGTCCCTTCAGGGTTGATGGTCGGCGGAAAGCACAATCGTAACCGCAGCCCTCACCAGCCGGTCGGGAGCGGGTGGCCCTCGGCGAAGCCGGCCGCCGACTGCACACCCAGCGTCACCTTCTCGTGGAGTTCGGGCAGGGTGGCGGCGCCGACGTAGGTGCAGGTGCTGCGCACGCCGGAGGTGATGTGGTCGAGCAGGTCCTCGACGCCGCCGCGCGTCGGGTCCAGGCTCATCCGCGAGGTCGAGATGCCTTCTTCGAACAGTCCCTTGCGAGCCCGGTCGAACGGGCTGTCGGCGGCCGTGCGGGCGGCCACCGCCCGCTTGGATGCCATCCCGTAGCTCTCCTTGTACGGCCGGCCCTCGCGGTCGCGCATCAGGTCGCCCGGGGATTCGTAGGTGCCGGCGAACCAGGACCCGATCATCACATTCGATGCGCCGGCGGCCAGTGCCAGCGCGACGTCGCGGGGATGCCGGACACCGCCGTCGGCCCATACGTGGGCGCCCAATTCCTTTGCCGCAGAGGAGCATTCGAGGACTGCCGAGAACTGCGGCCGGCCGACGCCGGTCATCATCCTGGTGGTGCACATGGCGCCGGGGCCGACGCCGACCTTGACGATGGAGGCTCCGGCGCTAATCAGCTCGCGGGTGCCCTCGGCGGACACGACGTTGCCCGCGGCGATCGGCAGACCGAGGTCCAGGGCGGCGACCGCCCGGATCGCGTCGAGCATCTTGACCTGGTGGCCGTGGGCGGTGTCGATCACCAGCAGATCGACGCCGACCTCGGCCAGTGCGCGCGCCTTGGCCGCGACGTCACCGTTGATGCCGACGGCGGCGGCGATGCGCAACCGGCCACGCGCGTCGACGGCGGGGGAGTAGATGCCGGCCCGCACCGCACCGGTGCGGGTCAGCACGCCGGCCAGCGTGCCGTCCGGATGTGTCAGCACCGCCAGGGCCGCGCCGTCCTTGGGCGCGTGGTCGAGCAGATCGAAGACCTTGCGGGGTTCGGTGCCGGCGGGGGCGGACACGAAGTCGCCGAGCGCCACGTCACGGACCCGGCTGAAGCGGTCGACCCCGGCGCAGGACGCCTCGGTGACCAGACCGATCGGGCGGTCGTCGTCGACCACCACCGCCGCGCCGTGGGCGCGTTTGCTGATCAGCGCCAGCGCGTCGGAGACGGCGTCGTCGGGGGCCAGGGTGACCGGGGTGTCGACCACCAGGTCGCGGGTCTTGACGAAGTCGACGGTCTGTTGCACTGCGGAGATCGGCAGATCCTGGGGCAGCACGACGATGCCGCCGCGACGGGCCACGGTTTCGGCCATGCGGCGGCCGGCGACGGCGGTCATGTTGGCCACCACCACCGGGATGGTGGTGCCGGAGCCGTCGACGGTGGACAGGTCGACGTCGAATCGGGACGTCACCTCCGACCGTCCGGGGACGACGAAGACGTCGTCGTAGGTCAGGTCGTAGGGCGGGTGGTGCCCGTCGAGGAATCTCATCGCCCGCCAGTCTAGTGGGGGAATTCACCCCGCCGAGCAGACGCAAAGTACCCGCGACACGCCGTCAGCCGGGGAACTCTGCGTCTGCTCGCCAGAAGAACTCAGGCCTGGACTTCGCTGTGGTCGCCGCTCCACAGGGTGTGGAACCGCTGGTCGCGGTCGGTGTCGATGCGTCCGTAGGTGTGGGCGCCGAAGAAGTCGCGCAGACCCTGGGTCAGCGCGGCCGGCAGGCGTTCGGTACGCAGCCCGTCGTAGTAGGACAACGCCGAGCTGAAGCCGGGGATCGGGATGCCCAGTTCGGTGGCCTTGACCACGACGCGGCGCCAGCTGTCGATCGCGTTCTCGATCGCATCGCGGAAGTAGGGCGCGACGATCAGCGTCGGCAGCTCGGCGTCCTCGTCGAACGCCTCGGTGATCCGGTTAAGGAACTTCGCCCGGATGATGCAGCCGCCGCGCCAGATCCGGGCCATGTCGCCGGGCTTGATGTTCCAGTCGTACTCGGCGCTGCCGGCCTGGATCTGGTTGAAGCCCTGCGCGTAGGCGATGATCTTCGAGGCGTACAGCGCCCGGCGGATGTCCTCGGTGAACTGCGCTGTGTCTTTTTCGGTGGCACCCGGCCGACTGCCGAGGTCTCCGGACGCCAGCCCGGTGGTCGCCTGGCGCTGGGCCACCGAGCCCGAGAGCGCGCGGGCGAACACCGCTTCGGCGATACCGGTCACGGGCACGCCCAGGTCGAGGGCGGACTTCACGGTCCAGCGGCCGGTGCCCTTCTGCTCGGCCTCGTCGAGGATGACGTCGACCAGCGGTTTGCCGGTCTTGGCGTCGGTCTGACGCAGGACTTTCGCGGTGATCTCGACGAGGAAGCTGTCCAGATCACCGGAGTTCCACTCGTCGAACACGTCGGCGATCTCCCCGGCCGACTTGCCCAGCCCGTCGCGCAGCAGCTGATAGGCCTCGCCGATGAGCTGCATGTCGGAGTATTCGATGCCGTTGTGCACCATCTTCACGAAGTGACCGGCGCCGTCGGGGCCGATGTGGGTGCAGCAGGGCACACCGTCGACGTGCGCGGAGATCTCCTCGAGCAGCGGGCCCAGGCTCTTGTAGGACTCCGCCGGACCGCCGGGCATGATCGACGGCCCGTTCAGGGCGCCCTCCTCACCGCCGGAGATGCCGGCGCCGACGAAGTGCAGTCCACGCTCGCGGATTGCCTTCTCGCGGCGGATGGTGTCGGTGTAGAGCGCGTTGCCGCCGTCGATGATGATGTCGCCCTCCTCCATCGCGTCGGCGAGCTCGTTGATGACGGCGTCGGTGGGGTCGCCGGCCTTGACCATGATGATCACCCGGCGCGGCTTTTCCAGGGCGTCGAGGAACTCTTCGATGGTCTCGGTGCGGACGAAGGTGCCGTCCGAGCCGTGCTGGTCCAGCAGCGCATCGGTCTTGGCGATCGACCGGTTGTGCAGCGCGACGGTGTAACCGTGACGAGCGAAGTTACGGGCCAGGTTGGAGCCCATCACGGCCAGGCCGGTGACCCCGATCTGTGCCGTACCCGTGGTGGATTCATCGGAGTCGCTCATACGGCAGCCTTTCGTTGTTTGGTTGTCACACAGCAGAATCGGGCATCACAGGGGTCTGGGCCGGCCTAGCGGATGAACAGCCGGTGCAGTTCGTTCAGCCACGGTACGGCGACGGCCACCGTCGGCACCACCAGCACGGCCGCGGCGGCCAGGTAGGCCGTGGCGGCCAGGGCGAGGCTGTTGGGGCGTCCGCCGAGGCGGCGCACCCGGATCACCGTCGTCGGACCGCCGGCGGCCAGCGCGCCCGACGGGGTGCGTCCGGCCGCGCAGGCCACCAGCGCCCGGGCCAGCGGGGTGCGCCCGGCGGTGCGCACCGCGGCGTCGTCGGCCAGCATCTCCACCAGCAGGCGCACCGCGTCCAGGGCGCTGGCACTGCGGACGAACCGCGGGAAGGCGGCGTGTACGGCGGTGAACATCTCGAGCACCAGATCGTGGCGCGCCCGCAGGTGGGCCCGTTCGTGGGTCAGGATGGCCGTGACCTCGCTGTCGGACAGCGTGTTGAGTGCGCCCTCGCTGAGCACCACCCGGCTGCGGACGCCCGGAAGGCAGTAGGCCAGGGGCTGGGCCACGTCGAGAACCCGCAGTCCGGCGGCGTGCCGGCAGGGGCGGCTGGACACGGCGTCCCGGGACAGTCCGAGCAGATCGACGATCATCCGGTGGTGCGCGCGCCGGCGGCGGGTGGCGACGGCCACCTGCAATATCGACAGGATCAGCCGGGCGCCGATCAGCAGGGTGAGCGCGAAGACGATGACGTAGAGCGTCCACAGCGGCCAGCCCAGCGCGTTGATCTCACTGGTGACCGTCGCGGTGGGGCGCCCATCCGCGCCGGGGACGAAAAGGCGGCTGGCGATGGCGATTCCGGCGGAGAAGGCCGACAGTACGGCGGCCAGCGCGATGGCCTGCCAGAGGACGATCGCCGCGCGGGGTGCGCGCATCGGCCACGAGGCGCGGGCGAGTAGCGCGGGTACCGGCCCGACCAGGGCCAGCGCCAGGAGGGTGAATGCCAGCGCGGACACCCCCTGATTGTCCCTCAGTTGGTACCCGGATTGCCAGCGGGCGGTCCGACCCGGTCCTTGCTCTCCAGTTCGGCCAACGCACGGCGCAGCGCGGCGGCTTCATCGGCGCCGACGCGCTCGACGAAGTGGACCAGTGCGGCCTGGCGGCTGCCCGAATCCGCAGCCTGGTCCAGGGCGTCGACCATCAGGCCGGCGACCAGCTCGTCGCGGCCGTGGGTGGGGGCGTACCGGTGCGCGCGGTCGTCGCGGTGCTGGACGACCAGGTTCTTCTTCGCCAGCCGCTGCAGCACGGTCATGATCGTGGTGTAGGCCAGGTCGCGGCGGGTCGCCAGCGCCTCGTGCACCTGTCGCACGGTCTGCGGTTCGCGGGCGGACCACAAATGGTCCATCACCTCACGTTCCAGTTCCCCGAGGCGCGTCAACTTGGCCATATCCGTTCATCTCCTGAGCAGTAGAACCAGAGTACTACGGTCGTACTACCGAGCGTCGTATCTGATGCCGAGAAGCAACAGTCTTCCCCGTCCGGCGCATTCCCGCCGGGCTCGACTGCTCCCCTTGTGAAACCGGTCACAGCGAACCATCGGTACTTGCGTCTCACTATAGTAAGGCTAACCTAACCCCCATGAGTTCCTGGGAGACGCCGTGACGGTGCTGATCGAGGATCCGTTGATCGCGGGTATGACCATCAAGCGGGCGCTGCCGCTGCACGAGTCGAGCCGCCGGCTGCGCGAGCTGTATCCGGAGTGTCCGCGCGTCTACGGCGTCGCGGTCATGGGCGACCTGTCGCGGCGCCGCTGGTGGCCGCTGGCCGAGGCGCTGAGCGCGGATCGGTTGCAGGGCATGTTCGATCTCGCCGCCGCCGAGACCGACAACCGGGCGGCGGTCGCCCAGCAGCTGGCGGCCACCCTCGCCCATGTCGTGCTCGGCCGGGTGATCCCGCTCGTGGTCCTGGAGGGCCGGGCCTGGGACACCGGACTGGAGAACCTGTGGGTGCACGTCGACTCCGAAGGTGCCATCGACTGGGTCGGTGTCGTCGACCCGACCCTGCGCGCGCTGCCGGAGGATCCGTTCTTCATCGGCGGGCGCCGGCGGACCGACGGCCCCAACGGCATCGTCGCGCTGCCCAGCGAGGGCGCGTTGACCACCTGGGTGGCCCACCGCAGCCATCGCGCGCTGGCTCCGCTGTTCAACCACCTGGAGTCGATCTGCGGCGGTGCGATGTCGGTGGCGGCCATGTGGCACGTCGTCGGTGCGGCCGTGGTCGGCGCGGCGACGCAGGTGCCGCTGCTGGCCGGGTCCAGCGAATGGACCAGCATGCGGCGCGGTCAGGCGGTCCTCGACGCGCTGGTCAGCTTCGGCCTGCCGGTGCGCGGCGCCGCCCGCGGAGGGAAGGTCTTGTGTAATTAGGGCAGCCTTGCCTATCCTGTCATCATCGAGAACCACCGGACCGCGCCGGAGTCCTGAGGGCTGCAGAGACCCCCGGTCCACTCGAAGGGCGGGCCCCGCATTCTGTGCGGGGCCCGCCCGTTCTCGTCGGCGGCCCGGCCGTGTAGACACGACAGCTGTGACAGACCACGTGCCCGAAGACCTCGGAAACGGTTTCGACCGGGAGATCGGACTGAAGTATCTGGAGGTCACTCCCGACGGCGGGCGAGCCCAGCTGACGCTCACCGACACATTGCTCCAGCCGTGGGGCATCGTGCACGGCGGCGTCTACTGTTCGGTCATCGAGAGCCTGGCCAGCGTGTCGGCTCACGTGTGGCTGTCGGTGAACGGCGGCGGGACCGTCGTCGGGGTCAACAACAACACCGATTTCCTGCGGGCGGTGTCCGCCGGCACGGTCACCGCGGAATCCACCCCGATCCACCGCGGCCGCCGTCAGCAGCTCTGGCTCATCACCATCACCACCGAAGACGGCAAGGTGGTGGCTCGCGGTCAGGTGCGGCTGCAGAACATCCCCGACGAGCGCGGCTGATCGCGGCTGAGCTGCTGAGCCCGGCGCCTCGTGGCAGGATCGCCGTCTATGCGTCTAACCCCGCATGAACAGGACCGGCTGCTCATCTCCTACGCCGCCGAACTCGCGCGCCGGCGTCGAGCCCGCGGTCTGCGGCTCAACCACCCGGAGGCGGTCGCCGTCATCACCGACCATCTTCTCGAGGGGGCCCGCGACGGCCGCTCGGTCGCCGAGCTGATGGTCAGCGGATGCGATGTGCTGGGCCGCGACGACGTCATGGACGGTGTCCCGGAGATGCTGCACGACGTCCAGGTCGAGGCCACCTTCCCCGACGGCACCAAGCTCGTCACCGTCCACCACCCGATCGCATGAGCGGGTCGGCGATCGTTCCCGGCGAAATCCTCTTCGGTGCCGGCGACATCGAGATCAACGCCGGTGCTGCCCGGCTGGAGCTGACGGTGGTCAACACCGGCGACCGTCCGGTGCAGGTCGGCAGCCACGTGCACCTGCCGCAGGCCAACGCTGCCCTGGACTTCGATCGCGCGGCCGCGCGCGGGCACCGCCTCGACATCCCCGCCGGCACCGCCGTGCGGTTCGAACCCGGCATCGCCCAACAGGTGTCGCTGGTGCCCCTGCGCGGCAGCCGCGAGGTGTACGGGCTGAGCCTGGACGCCCCCGGTCGGTTGGACGCCCGATGAGCGCTTGCGCGAAGAGGAGACAGACCTCGTGACCAGACTCTCGCGCGAGCGCTACGCCGATCTGTTCGGCCCCACCGTCGGCGATCGCATCCGACTGGCCGACACCGATCTGCTCATCGAGATCACCGAGGATCGCAGCGGCGGCCCGGCGCTGGCCGGCGACGAGGCGGTGTTCGGCGGCGGCAAGGTGCTGCGCGAATCGATGGGCCAGGGTCGGGCCACCCGGGCCGACGGCGCCCCGGACACGGTGATCACCGGTGTGGTGATCCTCGACCACTGGGGAATCATCAAGGCCGACATCGGCATCCGGGACGGTCGGATCGCCGCGATCGGCAAGGCGGGCAATCCCGACATCATGGACGGCGTCCACCCCGACCTGGTGGTCGGGCCGTCGACGGAGATCATCGCCGGTAACGGGCGCATCGTCACCGCGGGCGGCATCGACTGCCATGTGCATCTGATCTGCCCGCAGATCATGGAAGAGGCGCTCGGCGGCGGTATCACCACGATCATCGCCGGCGGTACCGGACCCGCGGAGGGCAGCAAGGCCACCACCGTCACCCCGGGCGCCTGGCATCTGGCCCGAATGCTCGAGGCGCTGGACTCGTGGCCGATGAACGTCGCGCTGCTCGGGAAGGGCAATACCGTCAGCAGCGATGCGATGTGGGAGCAGTTGCGTTCCGGCGCATCGGGATTCAAGCTGCACGAGGACTGGGGTTCGACGCCCGCGGCCATCGACGCCTGCCTGACGGTGGCCGACGCCGCCGGTGTCCAGGTCGCCCTGCACTCGGACACGCTCAACGAGGCCGGCTTCGTCGAGGACACCGTGGGGGCCATCGCCGACCGGTCCATCCACGCCTACCACACCGAGGGTGCCGGCGGCGGGCATGCGCCCGACATCATCACCGTCGCCGCACTGCCGCATGTGCTGCCCAGTTCGACGAACCCGACCCGGCCGCACACCGTGAACACCCTCGACGAGCACCTCGACATGCTGATGGTGTGTCACCACCTCAATCCGAGTGTCCCGGAGGATCTCGCGTTCGCCGAGAGCCGGATCCGGCCGTCCACCATCGCCGCGGAGGATCTGCTGCACGACATCGGGGCGATCTCGATGATCGGCAGCGACGCCCAGGCGATGGGCCGGATCGGCGAGGTGGTGCTGCGCACCTGGCAGACCGCGCACGTGATGAAGCGCCGCCGCGGATTCCTGCCGGGCGACACCACCGCCGACAACATGAGGGCGCGCCGCTACGTCGCCAAGTACACGATCTGCCCGGCGATCGCGCACGGTCTGGACCGCGAGATCGGGTCGATCGAGGTGGGCAAGCTGGCCGACCTGGTGCTGTGGGAGCCCGCGTTCTTCGGGGTGCGCCCACACGCCGTCCTCAAGGGCGGCATGATCGCCTGGGCGGCGATGGGCGATGCGAACGCATCGATTCCGACGCCGCAACCGGTGCTGCCGCGGCCGATGTTCGGTGCGGCGCCGGCCGCCGCTGCCGCCACGTCGCTGCACTTCGTGTCGCCCCAGGCGATCGAGGACGGGCTGGCCGATCGCATCGACGTCCGCCGTCGGCTGGTTCCGGTCGAAAACTGTCGGCGCATCGGGAAGGCCCAGATGCCGCTCAACGACGCCCTACCGCGTATCGAGGTGGACCCCGACACGTTCACGGTGCGGATCGACGGCGACGTGTGGCAGGAGCAGCCGGCCACCGAACTGCCGATGGCCCAACGCTATTTCCTGTTCTGAGCGGGCGATGTCTCAGCTGACCACCCTGCTCGCGCTGGCGGACTCGCGTCTACCCACCGGCTCGCACGTGCACTCCGGCGGTGTCGAGGAGGCGATCACCAGTGGGTTGGTCGGGGATCTCGGCACCCTGCGCGCCTATCTGATCCGGCGGGTGCGCAGTCAGGGCCTGGTGGCGGCCTCGCTGGCGGCGGCCGTGCACGCCGGCACGCTCGGCATCGATGCCGCCGACCGGGAAACCGATGCCCGCACCCCGGCACCGGCCGCCCGGGCCGCGTCCCGCGCGCAGGGCAGGGGACTGCTCCGGCTGGCCCGCCGCGTATGGCCGCAGTACGACTGGTCACCGCTGGGCCGCACGCCCCATCTGGCCGTCGCGGCGGGCGCGGCGGGTGCGGCCGGCGGGCTCACCGCCGAGCAGACCGCACTGTCGGTGGTCTATACGACGATGACGGGCACCGCCACCGCCGCCCAGCGGTTGCTGGCGCTCGACCCCGGTGATGTCGCCGCGCTGACGTTCGAGATGGCCGGCCTGTGCGATGAGGTCGCGGCCACCGCCGCGCACGAACCCGCCGACCTGTCCGATCCGCTGCTCGACGTGTTGGCTCAGCGCCATGCCGAGCGGGAGCGCCCGCTATTCGTGTCCTAGAAAGGTCAGCCGATGCCACCACATTTTTTGGATGGTCAACCCCACGACCACGCCGATCGCCCGAAGCGGGTGCGCACACCCGGCGAGCCGCTGCGGATCGGGATCGGCGGTCCGGTCGGCTCCGGCAAGACGGCGCTGGTGGCGGCGCTGTGTCGGCAATTGCGCGACGAGTTGTCGCTGGCGGTTCTGACCAATGACATCTACACCACCGAGGATGCCGACTTCCTGCGCCGCCACGCCGTGCTGCCCGACGAGCGCATCGCCGCGGTGCAGACCGGAGGCTGCCCGCACACCGCGATCCGCGACGACATCACCGCCAACCTCGATGCGATCGACGATCTGATCGCCGGGCACGACCACCTCGATCTCATCCTGGTCGAATCGGGCGGCGACAATTTGACCGCCACGTTCTCCAGTGGACTGATCGATGTCCAGATCTTCGTCATCGACGTCGCCGGCGGCGACAAGGTGCCGCGCAAGGGCGGGCCGGGGGTGACGTTCTCGGATCTGCTGGTCATCAACAAGACCGATCTGGCACCCATGGTGGGTGCTGATCTCGACGTGATGCGCCGCGACGCCGCCGCGGTGCGCGGTGACCGGCCGTTCGTCCTGGTCTCACTGACCGAGGATCCGGCGGCCGGCCCGGTGCTGGCCTGGGTGCGGGAGCAGTTGCGCGTTCCGGTGCAGAACTGACGATGCGTTCTTTCGTGACGATCGTGGCGCGGCCCGGTGGTCCGCCACGGATCGAGCACACCGGCGGGATGGCTGCGCGGCGGACGCGGCCCGACACCGTGCATCTGGTGTCGGCCGCGGCCACGCCGCTGGGCGGTGACCTCATCACCGTGCGCATCGTGGTCGAACCGGGCGCGCGCCTGACGGTGCGCAGCGCCGCCGCGACGGTCGCACTGCCCGGTTCGTCCACCACCGAATCGCGGACCCACTGGCACATCGAATCGGCGGGGGAGTTGGACGTGGATCCGCAGCCCACCGTGGTGGCCGGTGCCTGCCGGCACGTCGCGACCACGCGGGTGAGCCTGTCGGGCGCGACTCGCCTGCGGCTGCGGGAACGGGTGCAGATCGGCCGGTCCGGCGAGCGTGACGGCTTCTGGTCCGGCGCGCTGCACGCCGACGTCGACGGAGCGCCGCTGCTGCGCCACCGCGTCGAGCTCGGTACCGCCTCGGTGGCCGATGACGCACTGGGCCGGCCGATGGCCTGCGTGAGCGAATTACGTTATCCCGAACCGGCTTTCGACAGTCCCGGCACCGTGCTGGCACTGGCGGCCGGGGGCGGCCTGTCGACCTGGCAGGGCGAACGGCTGACTAACTAGCCGCGCGTTCCTTCTCCCGCTGTTCGGTGTCGGTGACCGCCGCGGCGATCTCCTCGAGTTCCTCGATGCGGGTTCGGGCGTAGGCCTGCTGCTCGGTGATCGTGAGCTGACCACGATTGCGGCCGAGGAACGTCACCGACCAGGACAGCAACGTGGCGATCTTGGTGCGGAACCCGACCAGATAGATGAGGTGCAGACCCAACCAGGCGAGCCAGGCGATGAACCCGCCGAACTCCAACTTGCCGACCTTGGCCACCGCGTTGTACTTCGACACCGTCGCCATCGAGCCCTTGTCGAAGTACTCGAACGGCTGCCGGAAGGCCGGGTTTGCGCCCTTGACCTCGTGCTTGATCAGGTTGGCCGCGTACTTGCCGCCCTGGATCGCGCCCTGGGCCATCCCCGGAACGTCCTCGACCGCGGCCATGTCGCCGACGACGAACACGTTCGGGTGGCCGGGGATCGTGAGATCCGGCTGCACCTTGACGCGGCCGGCCCGGTCGACCTCGGCCTCGGACTGGTTGGCCAGATCCCGTCCCAGCGGGCTGGCCGACACCCCGGCCGACCAGACTTTGCACGCGGCCTCGATACGCCTGGTGGTGCCGTCCTTCTCCTTGACCGTGATGCCGTTGCGATCGACATCGGTGACCATGGCGTTGAGCTGGATCTCCACGCCCATCTTCTCCAGCCGCGCCTGCGCCTTCTTGCCGAGCTTCTCACCCATCGGCGGTAGCACGGCAGGCGCCGCGTCGAGCAGGATCACCCGAGCCTCGGTGGGATCGATGTGCCGGAAGCTGCCCCGCAGGGTCTCATCGGCCAGTTCGGCGATCTGACCGGCCATCTCCACACCGGTCGGCCCGGCACCGACGACGACGAACGTCAGCAGCTTGGCCCGGCGCACCGGATCGCTGGAGCGCTCGGCCTGCTCGAACGCGCCCAGGATCCGGCCGCGCAGTTCGAGCGCGTCATCGATGGTCTTCATCCCCGGCGCCCACTCGGCGAAGTGATCGTTGCCGAAGTAGGACTGACCCGCCCCGGCCGCGACGATCAGGCTGTCGTACGGCGTTGCGTAGTCGTGGCCGAGCAACTCCGAGTGCACGACCTGATTGGCCAGGTCGATGTGGGTGACGTCGCCCAGCAGAACCTGCGCGTTGTCTTGCTTGCGCAGAATCAGCCGGGTCGGCGGGGCGATCTCACCTTCGGAGATGATCCCGGTGGCCACCTGGTACAGCAGCGGCTGAAAGAGGTGATGGGTGGTCTTGGCGATCAGTTTGACGTCCACATCGGCGCGCTTGAGGGTTTTGGCGGCGGTCAGGCCGCCGAATCCGGATCCGATGATGACGACTTTGTGCCGATCCGACGCAGTGGCTCCGGGATGGCTCATCAGTGCTCCTCGACGGGCGTGGCAATGCGTTGGTCTCGCCCTCTACGGTAGTCGGCGCGCCCGGCGTTGGGCACTCGGTCGGTTGTGGCTTATGCCACGCCGGGGAGGGGTCTAAACGCCCAACGCCGGCTTCAGCGCCTCGGCGACATCGGTGATCGCACCCGGCTGGTATCCGCTGAGGCTGGTGACGGGGCTGAGGATGACCCCGTCGACGCCGGCGTCGAACACCTTGGTCTTGATCTGCTCGGCGACCTGTTCAGCGCTGCCGAACACCGCCTGTTGCCGGAAGTCCTCCGGAATGACGTCCTCGGTGACGTTCGGGTCGATCAGCGCGATGACCAGCATGCTGGTCTCCAGCGTGGCCGGATCGCGGTCCACCTTTTCACAGGCCTGTCGTACCACCTCGATCTTGCGCGGCAGCTCGTCGAAGCCGGCGATGATGTTGAGGTGGTCGAAGTGCCGCGCCGCCAGCGGGATGGTCTTCTTCTCCCCGCTGCCACCGATCATCAGCGGGATGTGCGGGCGGAAGCGCGGCTCGGCCATGGCCTCGCGGGTGCGGTAGTAGGTGCCCTCGAAGGTGGGCCGTTCGCCGGCCAGCATCGGCAGGATGATCTGCAGGGCCTCGCCGAGCTTGTTGAAGCGGTCGGTGAAGGTACCGAATTCGTAGCCCAGCGAATCGTGTTCCAGTTCGAACCAGCCGGTGCCGATGCCGAGGATGGCCCGGCCCTGGCTCATCACGTCGAGCGTGGTGATCGCCTTGGCCAGCAGGGTGGGGTTGCGATAGGTGTTGCCGGTGACCAGCGTGCCCAGCTGAACGCGTTCGGTCGCGGCCGCCAGACCACCGAGGGCCGTGTACGCCTCCAGCATCGGCTGATCGGGCGTACCCAGGCCGGGAAGTTGGTAGAAGTGGTCCATCAGGAACACGGAGTCGAAACCGGCGGCCTCGGCCTCCTGGGCTTGCGCGATGACGGTCGGGAAGATCTCCCCGACGCCGGTGCCGTAGCTGAAGTTCGGGATCTGGAGTCCGAGTCGAATCGTCACGCGTCGACCCTACGACGACTAACCGGAACGCACACCCCGGTTCGCTGTGGGCGAACGGCGGCCGGTCAGCTCACGTCGGCCAGGGCGCCCCGGCTGACATGCAGGGTCTGGCCGGTGATGTGCCGCGCGGCGGGGGTGGCCAGAAACTGGGCCATCCGGGCGATCTCGGCGGCAACGGCCGGCGGGGTGCTGCTCAGCCCCTCGTAGGACGCCGCGGCGCTTTTGCCGGTGGCGACCGCGTTGACGGTGATGCCCCGGGTGCCGAAGTGGGCGGCCTGGCCCGCGGTCCAGTCGGCGACGGCGGCCTTGATCGCGGCGTGTGCGCTGCCTTCGCGCGGCGAATCCGGGACGACGTTGACGATGGTCCCGCCCGAGCGCAGGTGGTCGCCGACGATCTGGACGGTGAGCACCGCCGAGAGCAGCGTCGCATCGAGGGCGTGCCGCCACGCGGCGGCGTGGTCGGCGAGGGTGAAGGTGCGGGGGTCCCCGGCGGTGAATCTCGGGGCCGGGATGTTCACCAGCGTGTCGAGGTGGTGGGGGAACAGGGGTCTGGCCTCTTCGAGGCTGGACGGATCGCTGTTGTCGAAGACGATGCAGTCGACGTCGAGCTCCTTGGCGGCGATCTCCAGGTCGTCGCGCCGGGCGCCGGCGATCAGCACCCGGTGGCCCTCGTCGCGGAATCCCGCCGCGACGCTGCGGCCGAGATCCGTATCGCCTCCGGTGACCAGCACCTCCATGGCCATGACCTCCTTATCGGCGTGGTCGCCGCGCAGCGCGGCGGCCAGCAACCGACAATGTTACTGGACGGTAGCTAGCCCGTGAAATCGCGACGCGCCGCCGTGAGCCGATCCGTGCCCGGCTGGCGCCCGTTGCGCCCGCGAGGTCGACCGGCGCCGTAACGGCCGACGCGTCCGCAGCGATTTCCCGATCGGACGGCGCCGGCCGACAGTCCCGGCGCGGCGGCTGGGACGACACGTTGCCAGCAACGTACCGAACCGCGTTGATCTTGGGAGTTCACATGGCCAGCAATCGTCGTTCTAAGCACATCCACAGCATTTCCCACTTGTGTCACACCGATGACACGGTAGTTTCTGTGGTCATGAACGAGCCGGACGCGATGTCGACACGACGCAGGCGCCTGTCGAGGACGCTGGCCACCGCTGTTACCGGCGCCACCGTGGTGGCGCTGGCCATGCCCTCGGTGGCGCACGCGCAACCCGCACCACCCCCGCCGCCGCCGTCCCCGACGGTCGCCCCGCCGGCTCCGGCCGCTCCCGCGCCGCCGGCGAGTCCCGCGCCTGCGCCACCTCCCGGTCCGGCCGCGCCCGCGCCGCCGCCGGCCGACCCGAACGCCCCGCCTCCGCCGCCTGTCGACCCCAACGCCCCGCCGGCTCCGCCTCCGCCGCCGGCACCCGAACCGGGTCGCGTCGACAACGCCGCGGGCGGGTTCAGCTACGTGGTGCCGGAGGGCTGGAAGGTCTCCGACGCGACCAATCTGTCCTACGGGCAGGCGCTGCTGACGAAGATCCCGCCGGAGGGCAGCACCGAGGCGCCCAAGGACACCAGCGTGCTGATCGGCCGGCTGGATCTGAAGGTCTTCGCCGGCGCCGAGGCCGACAATGTCAAGGCGGCCAACCGGCTCGCCTCCGATATGGGCGTGTATTTCATGCCGCTGCCCGGTACCCGCATCAACCAGCAGAACGCCACCCTCGACGCCAACGGGATGCCGGGGGCGGCGCACTACTACGAGGTGAAGTTCACCGACACCACGCGGCCCAACGGCCAGGTGTGGGCCGGTGTGGTCGGTGCCCCGACCCCGGCCGGGCTGCCCCGTGGCCAGCGCGCCCCCGAACGCTGGTTCGTCGTATGGCTCGGCTCGGCCAACAACCCGATCGACACCAACGCCGCCACGGCGCTGGCGAATTCGATCCGGCCGTACACCCCGCCGGCCGCGCCGCCGCCGCCGGATCCGAATGCCCCGCCGCCGCCGGCCGATCCGAATGCGCCGCCGCCGCGTCCCGCGGTGGGTGTGCCGGTCCCCGTCGCACCGGACGCCGCCCCCGGGATGTTGCCGCCGGCCTGACCGCCGCGCCGGCACCCTCGCCGAGCAGACGCAAAAACCCCCCGACACCCGCGTGTCGGGGGGTTTTTGCGTCTGCTCGCGAGGGACTGTCTCGGCGGGGACCGCGGCGGGGGACTATGTCGACAGATGCCAGACCAGCGCGGCCGCCAACGCCCCCATGCCGTTGAGCGACCAGTGCAGCGCGATCGGTGCGAGCAGGCTCCCGCTGCGGCGGCGCAACCAGGTGAAGACGAACCCGGCGATCCCGGTCGCCACCACGGCCAGTACCACGCCGGCGATCGTGCCCATGACGCCGCCGCCGAAGATGCGGGTGAAGCCCACGTTGCTGGCCGTCAACCCCAGCGAGGTGGCGATGTGCCACAGGCCGAACAGCAACGACCCGGCGGCCGCCACCCCGCGGAAACCCCAGGCGCGGTTCAGCGCCCCGTGCAGCACCCCGCGGAATGCGAGTTCCTCCGGAATCACCGTCTGTAGCGGGATGACGACCATCGAGGCGATCAGCGCGCCCGAGATCGTGGCGTAGTTGTTGTTCATGAACATCGGCCGCGTCCACGGCAGCAGGGCGCCGATCGCGATCACCGTCAGCACCAGGCCCACCGCCGCGGCCGCGTAACCGGCACCGGAGCGCCAGTGTTCACGCCCCAGGCCCAGCTCCGTCCAGCCCAGCCCGCGTCGGCGCACCAGCAGCACCAGCCCCAGCGCGGCCGCCGGGACGGTGGCGATGCTGGCCCACGGGGTGGTGAAGTGTGCGACCAGATTGGTCGCCGCGAGCACCGCCACGACGACGGCGATGTCGACGTAGATCCGGATCCGGGGCGGCGACGAGGTCAGGGCGGCGGTAGACATCCCCGCCGATGGTACCGACGCCGGCCGTCAGCTCCCGGTCACTCGTTGTCGCCGGTGTCCTGGGCCATCGACGCGGTGCCGTCCGGGCGGTATCCCGAATCCCACGACCACCCGGAGATCGCCGGGTCGTCCTCGCCGTGCTCGCGGGTGTAGGCGCGCGCCGCCAGTCGGGCGTCGGCCATCTCCTGGCGCAGGCCCGCGGCGTCGCTGCCCAGGCCGTCCACCCGGTCGATCACATCCATCACCAGGTGGAACCGGTCGAGGTCGTTGAGCATGACCATGTCGAACGGCGTGGTGGTGGTGCCGCGCTCCTTGAAGCCGCGCACGTGGAACTGGGCGTGGTTGGACCGCCGGTAGGCCAGTCGGTGGATCAGCCACGGATAGCCGTGGTAGGCGAAGAGGACGGGTTTGTCGGCGGTGAAGGTGGAGTCGAATTCGCGATCCGACAGCCCGTGCGGATGCTCGGTGTCCGGCTGCAGCCGCATGATGTCGACGACGTTGACCACCCGCACCTTCAGCTCGGGCAGCCGGCGGCGCAGGATGTCGGCCGCGGCCACCGTCTCCAGGGTGGGGATGTCACCCGCGCAGGCGAGCACCACATCAGGGGCGCCGCCGTCGCGCAGGGACGGGCTACCCGCCCACTCCCAGATTCCGAGCCCCCGCGTGCAGTGGGCGACGGCCTCGTCCATCGGCAGATAGGTCAGCGCAGGCTGCTTACCGGCCACGATCACGTTGATGTAGTGCCGGCTGCGCAGGCAGTGGTCGGCCACCGAGAGCAGGGTGTTGGCGTCCGGCGGCAGATACACCCGCACGACCTCGGGGCGCTTGTTGGCGACGTGGTCGATGAACCCGGGGTCTTGATGCGAGGCCCCGTTGTGGTCCTGGCGCCATACGTGTGACGTCAACAGATAGTTCAGCGAGGCGATCGGTCGCCGCCACGTCAGGTGCGCGCTGCTGCTCAGCCATTTGGCGTGCTGGTTGAGCATCGAGTCGACGATGTGGACGAAGGCCTCGTAGCAGTTGAACAGACCGTGCCGGCCGGTCAGCAGATACCCCTCGAGCCAGCCCTGGCACAGATGCTCGGACAGCACCTCCATGACGCGGCCGGCGGGTGCGAGGTTCTCGTCGTCGGGTGTCGTTTCGGCCAGCCAGACCTTGTCGGTCGACTCGAGTACCGCGCCCAACCGGTTGGACGCGGTCTCGTCGGGGCCCATCAGCCGGAACCGGTCCTGATTGCGTGCGATCACGTCGCGCAGGAAGGTGCCCAGCACCTTGGTAGCTTCGGCGGTCTCCGCGCCCGGCTGGTCGACCGGGACGGCGTACTCGGCGAAGTTCGGCAGGTCCAGATCGCGCAGCAGCAGCCCGCCGTTGGCGTGCGGGTTGTCGCTCATCCGCCGGGTGCCGGACGGGGCCAGCGCCCGCAGTTCGGGTATCAGCGCACCGTCGTCGTCGAAGAGCTCGTCGGGCCGGTAGCTGCGCAGCCACTCCTCGAGCTGAGCCATGTACTCGGGATTGGTACGGGTCTCCGACAGGGGCACCTGGTGGGCCCGCCAGGTGCCCTCGACCTTCTTACCGTCGACCTTCTCCGGACCGGTCCAGCCTTTCGGGGTCCGCATGACGATCATCGGCCACCGGGGACGGCCCGCCTCGCCGTCGACGCGGGCGGCGTGCTGGATGGCCGCGATCTGGTCGAATGCCTCGTCGAGGGCGGTGGCCAGCTGCTGGTGCACATTGGCCGGGTCGTCACCGGCCACCGTGATCGGCCGGTAGCCGTAGCCGTAGAACAGGGACTCGAGCTCCTCGGCCGGGATCCGCGCCAGCACCGTGGGATTGGCGATCTTGTAGCTGTTGAGATGCAGGATCGGCAGCACCGCGCCGTCGACCGCCGGATCCAGGAACTTGTTCGAATGCCAGCTGGCCGCCAGCGGACCGGTCTCTGCCTCGCCGTCGCCGACCACACAGGCCACCACCAGATCGGGGTTGTCGAACGCCGCGCCGTAGGCGTGCACCAGCGCGTAGCCCAGCTCGCCGCCCTCGTGGATCGAACCGGGCGTCTCCGAGGCGACGTGGGAGGGGATACCCCCGGGAAACGAGAACTGGCGGAACAGCCGCCGCATGCCCTCGGTGTCCTGGCCGATCGCGGAGTAGATCTCGCTGTAGGTGCCTTCCAGGTAGGCGTTGGCGACCAGACCGGGGCCACCGTGGCCGGGCCCGGTGATGTAGATGACGTCGGCGTCGCGCTGGCGGATCACCCGGTTGAGATGTGCGTAGAGCAGGTTCAGGCCCGGCGTGGTGCCCCAGTGGCCCAGCAGCCGGGGTTTGACGTGTTCGGCTGCGAGCGGCTCCCGCAGCAGCGGATTGTCGAGCAGGTAGATCTGTCCGACCGACAGATAGTTCGCCGCCCGCCAGTAGGCGTCGAGGAGCCGCACGTCGTCGTCGGAGAGGGTGGGGGTGTTGGTCGGGGCGCTGCTGGTCTGGCTGCTCATCTCCGCCATTCTGGTCGCATCGGGTGAACATCGCGTGGCCTTCGGTTACCCCGGCGGGTGACCGCTAAGCTGTCTTGACACCTGTCAACTGCGCTGGAGGAGCCTTCATGCCGTCGACCGCCCACACACCCGTGCTCATCGGCTACGGGCAGGTCAACGATCGCGACGACGATCCTGGGCTCGAACCCGTTGACCTGATGGCGGCCGCGGCGCGCGAAGCCGCCGATCCCCGGGTGCTCACGGCCGTCGACTCGGTGCGGGTGGTCAATCTGCTCTCGGCGCGTTACCGCGACCCCGGACTGCTGCTGGCCGAACGCATCGGCGCGGCGAAGGCCGCGACCCGCTACAGCGGCATCGGCGGCAATGTGCCGCAGACCCTGGTGAACCGGGCCTGCCTGGACATCCAGAACGGCCGGGCCGGGGTCGTGCTCATCGCGGGGGCCGAGACCTGGCGCACCCGCACCAAGCTCCGCAAGCGCGGGGAGCGGTTCGCCTACACCCGCCAGGACGAATCGGTTCCGCTGCCCGAGGGCTCGGACGAGAGCGTGCCGATGGCCCACGATGCCGACATCCGCATCCAGCTCGACCGGCCGTCGTACGTCTACCCGATGTTCGAACAGGCGGTGCGCATCGCCGCGGGGGAGACCCTCGAGCACCACCGACGCCGGATCGGTGAGCTGTGGTCCGGCTTCTCCGCGGTCGCCGCGGACAACCCGCACGCCTGGAGCCGGGACGCGCTGACCGCCGACGCCATCTGGCAGCCCGGCCCGGACAACCGGATGATCAGCTGGCCCTACACCAAGCTGATGAACTCCAACAACATGGTCAATCAGGGCGCGGCGCTGGTGCTGACCTCGGTGGAGACCGCGCGCCACCTCCAGATCCCCTCCGACAGGTGGGTTTTCCCGTACGCCGGCACCGACGCCCATGACACCTATGCGATCGGCGAGCGCGCCGAGTTCCACCGCTCGCCGGCCATCCGGATCGCCGGGCGCCGCGCCCTCGAACTCGCCGAGACCTCGCTGGAGGATGTCGAACAGATCGATCTCTACTCCTGCTTTCCGTCCGCGGTGCAGGTGGCCGCGATCGAATTGGGTCTGCCCGCCGGCGATCCGGCGCGACCGCTCACCGTCACCGGGGGCCTCACCTTCGCCGGCGGGCCGTGGAACAACTACGTCAGCCACTCGATCGCGACGATGGCCGAACGGCTCACCGCCAACCCCGGTCAGCGCGGGCTCGTCACGGCCAACGGCGGGTATCTGACCAAACACAGCATGGGCGTTTACGGGACCGAGCCGCCCACCCACGAATTCCGCTGGGAGGACGTGCAATCCGAGGTCGACGCGGAGCCGTCGCGGGCACTGGAGGTGCAGTGGTCCGGCCGGGGGACCGTCGAGTCGTGGACGATCCCGGTCAGCCGGGACGGCAACGCCGAGAAGGTGTTCCTCGCGGTGCGTACGCCCGAGGACGCTCGCACGCTCGCGGTCGTCATCGACGCAACGCAGGCCGGCGACGTCGTCGAGCGCGATATCGCGGGTGCTGGGGTGGACGTGCACGAGGACGGCACGGCGACCCTCATCTGATGGTGTAGCCGCCGTCGACCAGCAGATCGGCACCGGTGATCATGGCGGCCGCATCGGAAGCGAGAAACACTGCGGCTGCGGCGATCTCGTCGGGGTAGGCGAACCGGCCGACCGGGATCAGCTGCTTGAGGGCGTCGCCCTTCGGGTTGTCCCAGGCTTTGATGCCGAGGTCGGTGAGCACCACCGTGGGGGAGATGGCGTTGACCCGGACGCCGCGGCCACCCCATTCCGCGGCGAGCACTTTGGTGATCCCGACGACGCCGAACTTCGAGGCGCAGTAGGCGACGTGCTCGTCGATCGCCACGGTGGCGGCCTGCGAGGCCATGTTGATGATGACGCCACGGCCGGCGGCGAGCATATGCCTGCCGACCGCCTGGCTCATCTGGAACGTGCCGGACAGATTGATGGCGATGGTGTCATCCCAGAACTTCTGCGACAGCTCCTCGGCCGGGGCCAGGCGTGCCACGCCCGCGGAGTTGACCAGGATGTCGATCGCCCCGAAGGCGTCGGCGACCGCCTCGACGGTGCCCCGCACCGATTCGGGATCGGCGACATTACACCCGAATCCGCGGCTGTCGGTGGGCAGCGCGGCCGCGGCCTCCGCGGCGCCGGCCTCGTTCAGGTCGGCCACCGCGACGCGGGCGCCCTTCGTGGCGAACGCCGAGGCGATGGCCGCGCCGATCCCGGAGGCCCCGCCGGTCACCAATGCCACCTTGCCGTCGAGTCCGAAGTCGAGATCGACGGCGGCTCGGGATGTGTCGGTCATTGCACTCCTGTCGGTTGTCGGGCGCTCGGGTTCAGTCCAGTACCGCGGCGGCCACACCGGTGTCGGTGACCAGCGACGACACCAGACCGGATTTCAGCACCGCACGGGTGGCGGCGATCTTCTCGGGTCCGGTGGCCAGGGCGATGCGGGTCGGGATCGCCCGCAGGGTCGACTCGCTGATGCCCATCCTGCGTTCGTCGAGTCCGGCGACGCGGTTACCGTCGCGGTCGAGCAGCAGTGCGCAGGTCTCCGCGCACACACCCTCGGCTTCCAGGGTTCGCACCTCGGCGGCCGACAACGATTCGTAGACCTGAGAGGCGCCCGGGCTCCACGCCCCGACCGAGACGATCGCGCAGCTGACCTCGGCGTGCCGGCTGATCGTCGCGGTGATCTGCTGATTGCCCGACAGGCTCTCGGCGGTGCGGGCGTCGGGAACCACCAGGGGTGCGTACATCGGCCAGGACCGCCCGCCGCTGACCTCGCTGATCCGGCGCACCAGATCGGTGCCGTTGGCGGTGATCGCGCCGGCCATTCCGGTCAGCTGCACGACCTCGCAGGCGGGCAACCGGCTCAGGTACCCGGCGATGTGGGTCAGGGTGCGGCCGCAGTCGACGCCGACGACGTCGCCGTCGCGCAGGATCGACTGCAGTAGTTCGGCCATGGCCTTGGCGACGGCCGCGACGCGGTCGGGTTTGTCGGTCGAGTCGGGCGTGACTGCGTAGGCGTGTTCGAGTTGGTAGCGGCGCTGCAGTTCGGTGGACAGATCGACGTCGATCGAGGCCGGGTTGTGGATCTTGATCTCGACCATCCCGGATTCGACGGCGTCGTCGAGGATGCGGGCCACCTTGAAACGGGAGAGCCCGAACTCCTCGGCGATCTGGATACGGGTCTTGCGCTCCAGGTAGTAGCGGCGGGCGATCACCGCGCGCTGGAACAACTCATCCGGTCCCATCGCGTTCCTCTCCGACCTGCCGAGTCCGCCGCTGCACATATGTGCAGCAACATTGACATGTGAGCATAGGCATTGCATGATCCAGGACACAAGCACTCAGATGAGTGGTCGACCCGACAAACGAGCAGCGCGCGGAGTGGAGACAGTAGCGGATGAGCACGGACGACGCGGGCCTGGCGACCCTGGCCGGCGCGGTGCTGTCCCGCGAATCCGCGGCGGTCGCCGCGCTGGTCGACGCGGTGGAAAGCGGTGTGGTCACCGTCGCGCGCCGGATGCTCGGCATCGCCGGGAAAGTGGTCACCACCGGCGCGGGAACCTCGGGCATCATGGCCGAACGATTGGCGCATCTGCTGTCGGTCTGCGGTACCCCCGCGGTCTATCTGCCGGCCATGGACGCCCTGCACGGCGGCATGGGCGCCATCACCGCCGACGACCTGGTGCTCGCGGTGTCCAAGACCGGCCGGTCCGGCGAGTTGACCCGGCTGACCGAACGCCTCGTCGGGCGGGGCGTTGCGGTGGTCGCCGTCACCGAGAGTCCGCAGTCCCCGTTCGCCCACGCGGCCACCCTGGTCGCGGCGCTGCCACCCACGCCGTCCGACGCCGACCCCGGCGACATGATCGCGATGGCCAGCACCCTGGCCGTCGGTGCCTGGGGCGACGCGCTGGCGGTCGTCGCGATGGCGATGCGTGGCCACACGTTGCGCGACGTCGTCGAAAGCCATCCGGCCGGCGGCGTCGGCTCCCGCGGCCACCGGCCCGGCGACGAATCGGCCCCGGTGGTGCGGCTATGACCGCTCCGGAATCGAATGCCGTTGTCCTGGGGGTGGATTCGTCGACCCAGTCCTGCAAGGTGGAGATCCGCGAGCTGACCACCGGGCGGCTCCTGGCCTCCGGGGCGGCACCCCACCCGCCGGCTTTCCCACCGTGCAGTGAGCAGCATCCCGCCGCGTGGGTGCAGGCGCTGATCTCGGCCACCCGTGCGGCGCTGACCCGGTGCGCACGACGCCCCGTCGTCGAGGCCATCTCCGTCGCGGCCCAGTGCCACGGTCTGGTGCTGCTGGACGCGGACGGTGTCCCGCTGCGGGCGGCCAAGCTCTGGAACGACACCACCGGGGCGCCGCAGTTGGGCGCGCTGGTCGCCCGGATCGGCGCCGAGCGGTGGACCCGCCGCGTCGGATCACTGCCGACCGCGGCGTTCACCATCGCCAAGTTGGCCTGGGTGGCCGAGCGGGAGCCCGACGTGCTGGACCGGGCCGCCACGATGCTGCTGCCGCACGACTACCTGACCTACTGGCTCACCGGCATGCGCGTGACCGACCGCTCCGAGGCCTCGGGCACCGGGTATTTCGATGCCGCCGCCGGTGAATGGGTCACCGACTACCTGGACCTGGCCGCCGGCCGGCGCGACTGGGCCGCGATGCTGCCCACGGTTCTGGGGCCGAGCCGGCCCGCCGGCTACCTGCGTCCCGCGGCGGCCGAAGCCCTCGGCCTGGGGATCGACACCCTCGTCGGACCCGGCGGCGGCGATCAGCACGCCGCGTATCTCGGTCTGGGCCTGCGCGACGGCGACCAGTACATCGGGATCGGCACCTCGGGCGTCGTGGCGACGTCATGCCGCACACCGGTCTACGACCCGACCGGCATGGTCGACGGCGTCGCCGACCTCACCGGCGGCTATCTCCCGCTGGTCAGCACCCTCAACGCGGCACGGGTCGGAGACGTCGCGGCGCGGCTGCTGGGCACCGACCTCACCGGCCTGGCGCAGCTGGCGCTGGCTGCCGGGACCACCCGCGGACCGGTGCTCGTGCCGTTTCTCGACGGTGAACGCAAACCCGACCGGCCGGCCGCCCGTGGCGCCTTCGCCGACCTGACCTCGCACACCTCCCGCGAGGAGGTGGCGCGCGCATTTCTCGAGGGTCCACTGCTGTCGCTGATGAACGCCCGCGACCACCTGCGCGCCTGCGGCGTCGACCTGTCCGGTGCGCCCACAGCCGTCGGCGGGGGAACCCGCTCGAAGGCCACCCTGCAGCTACTCGCCGACCTGCTCGACGACGAGGTCACCGTGCTCGACGCCGACGAGGCGACCGCCCGAGGCGCCTGTGTGCAGGCCGCGGCGATCGCCACCGGAGCCGATGTGGCGGGTCTGATCGACCTGGCCGAGAAGTGGACCCCCGATGTGCGGCAACGTGTCTCACCGCGCAACACCGGGCGCGACCTGTCGGCGCTGCGGGCGCGCTGGGCCCAGCTCGCCGAATCCGCGGTCCTCGACAGCGGGGTACCGGCATGACGCCCACCACGATCCTGGCGCCCTGGCACGAACGGTTCGGCGGCCGTATCGCCGGATCGGTCTACGCCGTCGCGCCCCGACAGCGGATCGCGGCCGCACGCGACCTGGCCGGCGCCGGCCTGGACGTGCACGTCGACGTGATGGCCGAGGCCGAAGGTCTGCCCGCCGGGGTGAGTCTGGCCGAGCTGTCGAGGATCGCCGGCGTGGTGGATTCCGCCCGCCTCGGTGTGCACCTCATCGGTTCCCCGGCCTTCGTCGACGCGACGCTCCCCGCGGTGCTGGCGCACCGGCCGGCGACGGTGTTCCTGCCCTGGGCGGCGTTCAGCGCGCCGCGCGTCCAGGCCGTGCGCGCGGCGGGCGGGGCGGCGTGGATCGCGGTGTGGGACGAGTGGGACGGATCCCCACCCGTCTGGCCCGAAACCCCGGACGGTGTGCTGGTCATGCTCATCGAGCCGGGCACCGCCGACCGCGCGCGGACCGACCGGCTGGGCATCGTCTCGGCATGCGCGCCGCAGCTCCCCGTCATCGTCGACGGCGGCGTCACCGAAGACCTGGCGCCGCTGTGCATCACAGCCGGCGTCGAATCCATGGTGGTCGGGCGTGCGCTGTTGCCCGATCCGGCGAAAGGAAGAACCCCATGACCCCCAGGATGAGCACTGAGGTCGCGACCCCGGCCACCATGCGGGCCAGCGTCATGACGGGAGTCGGTGCGCTGCGCATCGAGGAGCGGCCGGTGCCCACCCCGGGCGAACACCAGGTGCTCGTCGAGGTGGCCGCGGTCGGGGTGTGCGGATCCGACGTCCACTACTACCGGCACGGCCGGATCGGCGACTTCGTGGTCGACGAGCCGATGATCCTGGGCCACGAACTGTCCGGACGCATCGCGGCGGTCGGCGCCGGCGTCGATCCCGGCCGGATCGGCCAGCGGGTGGCGGTCGAGCCGCAACACCCCTGCCGGCGCTGCCGGCAGTGCAAGGCCGGCCGGTACAACCTGTGCCCGCAGATGGAGTTCTACGCCACCCCACCGGTCGACGGCGCGTTCTGCCGGTACGTCACCATCGACGACGATATGGCCCACCCGGTCCCGGACTCGCTGTCCGATGAGGCAGCCGCGCTGCTCGAACCCCTCTCGGTGGCGATCACCACGATGCGCAAGGCGCAGGTGGCGCCCGGCACCTCGATCCTGATCGCGGGCGCCGGACCCATCGGCGTGCTGTGCGCACAGACCGCGCGGGCCTTCGGTGCATCGCGCATCGTCGTCACCGACCTGCTGGAATCCCGCCGCGACAAGGCCCTGCAGTTCGGTGCCACCGAAGTGCTCGACCCCACCGCGGTGGACGTCACGGCCATCGAACCGGTCGACGCATTCGTCGACGCCACCGGCGTGCCCGCGGCGGTGGTCAGCGGGATCAAGGCAGTCGGCCCCGCCGGCCACGTCGTGCTGGTCGGGATGGGAGCCGACGAGTACGCCCTGCCGGTCAGTCACATCGCCAATCTGGAGATCACCCTGACCGGGGTGTTCCGCTACACCGACACCTGGCCGGCGGCAATACATCTGGTGAACTCCGGTGCCGTCGACCTCGATGCGATGGTGACCGGCCGCTACGACCTCGACCACGTCGCCGACGCCCTCGACAGCGACACCGACCCGGCCAGCCTCAAATCGATTGTGAGCCCTGTATGACCGCGCCTTCGTCCAACCCGTTCGACCTCTCCGGCCGCACCGCCCTGGTGACGGGCGGCAACCAGGGACTGGGCCGGGCCTTTGCCTTCGGACTCGCCCAGGCCGGCGCGCAGGTGGCGATCTCCGGCCGCAACGCCGAACGCAACGCCGCGACCGTGGCCGACGCGGCAGACGCCGGAATCACGCTGCACGCCATCACCGCCGACATCACCCGCGGAACCGACGTCGACCGGATGACCGCCGAGGCCATCGACGCGCTCGGCCACCTCGACATCCTGGTCAACAACGCCGGCACCTGTTATCACGCCGAATCGTGGGACGTGACCGAGCAGCAGTGGGACGACGTCTTCGACCTGAACGTCAAGGCGCTCTGGGCCTGCTCACTGGCAGCCGGCCGGCACATGCGCGAACGTCGGTCGGGTTCGATCGTGAACATCGGCTCGATGTCGGGCATGATCGTCAACCGGCCGCAGTGGCAACCGGCCTACAACGCCTCCAAAGCCGCCGTCCACCACCTCACCAAATCCCTTGCCGCCGAATGGGGCCCGCTGGGTATCCGGGTGAACGCCGTCGCCCCGGGCTACTGCAAGACCGAAATGGCGCCGGTGGACCGCCCGGAGTTCAAACAGCACTGGATCGACGATGCGCCGCTAATGCGCTACGCGATGCCCGAGGAGATCGCCCCGAGCGTGGTGTTCCTGGCCAGCGACGCCGCCTCGTTCATCACCGGCTCCGTGCTGGTCGCCGACGGGGGATACACCGTATGGTGACCGCCGCACTCAACCGCCGGGTGGTGGTCAACGCGATCGACGACGTCGTGCTCGAAACGGCCGTCGAGGCGGACCCGGGCCCCGGCGAGGTCCGGGTGCGCACCACGGTCGTGGGCATCTGTGGTTCGGATCTGCACGCCGCCTGCGGCCGCCACCCGTTCATCGAGCTGCCGTACCGGCCCGGGCACGAGGCGGTCGGCGTGGTGGACGCCGTGGGCGCCGGTGTCGACGGTTGGTGGCTGGACCGGCGGGTGACCATCGAGCCCAATCTGGCCTGCGGCCACTGCAGCCAGTGCCGCGCCGGCCGTTACAACATCTGTCGCGATCTGCTGGTGTTCGGCTGCCAGACTGCGGGCGCGTTGGCCGACACGTTCACCATCGCCGCCGACCGGCTCGTCGCCCTGCCCGACGATCTCGACGACCGCCACGCCATACTCGTCGAGCCCCTGGCTACCCCGGTGCACACGGTGCGCCGCGCCGCCGAACTCGTCGGCGATCTGCGCGGCAGGTCGGTCGTGGTGATCGGGGCCGGACCGATCGGATTGTTCACGCTGCTGGCCGCCCGCCACGCCGGCGCGCAGGTGGTGGTCGCCGATCTGCTGGCGTCCAAGCGCGCCCGCGCCGAACGTCTCGGAGCCACCGGCACATTCGATCCGGCCGCACCCGACGCCGTCGAGACGGCACTGCGGCTGCTGGACGGGCCCGCCGCGGTGGTCATCGACTGCGTCTCGCGGGAGAGCTCCGTCGCCCAGGCCGTCGAGCTGGTCGACAAGGGCGGTGCGGTGATGATCGTCGGCGTCGCCGAAGGTGCGACACCGGTACCGCTGGGCCTGATCCAGGACCGTGAGCTGGCGCTGGTCGGCAACCTCATGTACGTGCGCGAGGACTTCACCGCGGCGCTCGAGTTGCTGGCCGGTGGCGCCGTGCCCGTCGACGAGATCATCAGCGCCGCGTTCGATCTCGACCACGCCGCCGAGGCGTTCGCGGCATCGGCGGACGCCGAGAACGTCAAGGTGCTCGTCACGGTGAATTCCGCCGGGGGAGCTCAGACAGGAGGCACACCATGACCGAGACGTTGCTGGAGTGCACCGACATCCGGAAGAGTTTCGGCGGGGTACCCGTGCTCAACGGCATCACGCTGCACCTCGAACCCGGCACGGTCACCGCGCTGGCCGGTGAGAACGGTGCGGGCAAGTCCACGCTGATGAAGATCGTCAGCGGGCAGTACACCGCCGATCACGGCAGGGTGGTCGTGCAGGGCAACCAGCTCGCGGCGGGGAACACCAAAGACGCCGTCCGCCACGGTGTCGCGATCGTGCCGCAGGAGCTGGCCTCGATCGAGGACATGACCGTCTACGAGAACCTCTTCGTCGGTCGGGAACTCAAAGTGGGCCCGTTCCTGAACCGGCGCGCGATGATCGACGAGGCCCGCGACGCCCTGGCGGTGTTCGGTGTGGACATCAACCCCGCAGCGCGGATGGGCAGCCTGCCTGTCGGGCTGCGCCAGATCGTCGAGATCGTCAAGGCGGCCCGGACCGGCGCTCGGGTGGTGATGCTCGACGAGCCCACCTCGGCGATCTCCGAGCGCGAAGTGGAGGGCCTGTACAAGATCGTCCGCCAGCTCCGCGAACACGGTGTCGCGATGGTGTACACCACCCACAAGATGGCCGAGATCCGCGCCATCGCCGACCGGGTGGTGGTGCTGCGCGACGGCGGGCTGATCCTGGACAAGAGCATCGCCGAGGTCTCCGACGACGACATCGTGACCGCGATGATCGGCCGCGAACTGGACACCCTGTTCCCCGAGCGCGCCCAACCGGGTGCCGACACCGTCCTCGAGGTGCGCAACCTGCAGGTCGACGGCGCATCGGAACCCGTGTCGTTCAGCGTGCGCGCCGGTGAGATCGTCGGGCTGGCCGGCCTGGTCGGGGCGGGCCGCACCGAACTGCTCGAGGCCATCTTCGGGGCCCGGCACACCAGCTCGGGGGACATCCTGGTGCGCGGCAAGCCGCTGAAGCGCAACCATCCGGCCGCCGCCATCACCACGGGTATGGCGATGGTGCCCGAGGACCGCAAGATCTCCGGGGTGGTGCTCTCGATGAGCGTGCTGGACAACGGTTCCCTGCCGCGGCTCTCGTCGTTCTCGGTCGCGGGTTGGCTGCGCGCCAAGGCCCGCAACACCGCGGTGTCCGACGTCATGAAGTCCGTCCGGCTGCGCAGCCGCGGGCTGAGTCAGGAGGTCGGCACCCTGTCCGGCGGTAACCAGCAAAAGGTGGTGCTGGCCCGCTGGCTGACCGGCACCGTCAACGTGCTGCTGCTCGATGAGCCGACGCGCGGGGTCGACGTCGGCGCCCGCAGCGAGATCTACCGCATCATCACCGAATTCGCCGCCCAGGGGATGGCCGTGGTGATGGCGTCCTCGGACATGCCCGAAGTCGTGGGGCTCTCCCACCGGGCGTTCGTCATGCGCGGTGGCGCGTTCGTCGGCGAACTGGACCGGGACGCGCTCGACCACCCCGAAGTGCAGGAGTCGGTGTTCCGGCTGGCGACCGCGCTGGACGCCAAACCCCGGCGAAACGATCAGGAGGCAGCATCGTGACCACGAAACTCGACAGCGAGGACACCGCGCCGAAGGACTCCGGTGGCGGCACCACGGTCGCGTCGCCGATCACCGGCGCGCCGGTCAAGCTGTTCTCCAAGGAGTGGCTGGGCGGCATCGCCCTGCGCTACGCGATGGTCATCATCATGCTGCTGGTGATCGCGTACTTCAGTTACCGCAGTGCGCGATTCGGCACCGTCGACAATCTGGTCACCATCCTGGTGGCCGCCGCACCGTTCGCCCTGATCGCACTGGGGCAGACCCTGGTGGTGCTGACCGGCGGCATCGACCTCTCGGTGGGCAGCGTGATCGCGGTGTCGGCGATGGCCGGTGCGGCGACCGCCAAGGCCAATCCGGGCCAGGTCTGGATGACCGTCCTGGTGGCCATGCTGGTCGGGCTGGCTGTCGGGTCGCTCAACGGAATCCTGGTGTCGCGCATCAACGTTCCACCGTTCATCGCCACGTTGGGCACCTTGACCGCCGGGTCGGGTCTGGCCTATGTGATCGGCGGCGGCGCGCCCATCAACGGTCTACCCGCCGAATTCGGCTCGATCGCCAACACCAAGATCCTCGGTCTGCAGATCCCGGTGCTGCTGATGATCGTCGGCATCATCGTCCTGGCTGTGGTGATGAAGCGGACGACCTACGGCATGCGGGTGTACGCAGTCGGCGGTAACCGCAACGCCGCCGAGATCGCCGGCATCAACGCCCGCAACGTGCTGTTCAGCGTCTACGCCATTTCCGGTCTGTTGGCCGGGCTCTCGGGCGTCATGCTGGCATCACGCGTCATCTCGGGTCCGCCGAACCTCGGCCAGGGCTATGAACTCGACGCCATCGCCGCCGTTGTGATCGGCGGCGCGAGCCTGATGGGCGGACGCGGCACGATCTGGGGGACGGTGCTGGGCTTGTTCATCATCCAGACCCTCAACAACGGGCTGGACATCCTCGTGGTGCCGGCCTACTGGCAGGACGTCATCAAGGGTGTGCTGATCGTGGCGGCCGTCGCCGTCGACGTCTGGTCATCCCGCAGACGAACGTGACCCGGCGGACGTGACACCGCTCATCGGATCGAAGAACCAGGCACACCAACGAGAGAGAGAATGCACATGAGATTGCCAACGAAGATGTTCGCAGTCGCCTCGGCCGCGGCGATCGGCCTCGGCATGACGGCCTGCGGAGCGGGCGACACCGCAGCCAACAGCGACACCACCCGCGTCGGCGTCACGGTGTACGACATGAGCTCGTTCATCACCGCCGGTAAGGAGGGGATGGACCAGTACGCCAAGGACAACAACATCGAGCTGGTGTGGAACTCGGCCAACCTCGACGTGGCCACCCAGGCCAGCCAGGTCGACTCGATGATCAACCAGGGCGTCGACGCGATCATCGTCGTCCCCGTGCAGGCGGATTCGCTCGGCCCGCAGGTGGCCTCGGCGAAGGCCAAGGGGATCCCGCTGGTGCCGGTCAACGCGGCGCTCGACAGCCCCGACGTGGCCGCCAGCGTGCAGCCCGACGACGTGGCCGCCGGTGAGCAGGAGATGCAGATGATGGCCGACCGCCTCGGCGGCCGCGGCAACATCGTCGTGTTGCAGGGTCCGCTGGGTCAGTCCGGCGAGCTCGACCGCACCAAGGGCATCAACAACGTGCTGTCGCGCTACCCCGACATCAAGATCCTGGCGATGGACACCGCGAACTGGAAGCGCGACGAGGCCGTCAACAAGATGAAGAACTGGATCTCCGGATTCGGAACGCAGATCAACGGTGTGGTCGCCGAGAACGACGATATGGGTCTAGGTGCGCTGCAGGCACTCAAGGAGGCCGGCCGCACCGACGTGCCGATCGTCGGCATCGACGGTATCGAGGACGGACTCAACGCCGTGAAGAGCGGTGAGTTCATCGGCACCTCGCTGCAGAACGGCACCGTCGAACTGTCCGCCGGTCTGGCCGTGGCGGCGAAATTGGCCAAGGGGGAGCAGGTGAACACCAAGCCGGTCTACATCATGCCGGCCATCACCAAGGACAACGTCGACGTGGCGATCCAGCACGTGGTCACCGAACGGCAGCAGTTCCTCGACGGCCTCACCGAGCTGACCAACAAGAACCTGGAGACCGGCGACATCGCCTATGAGGGCATCCCCGGCCAGAAGCAGCCCTGATCCGACCGACAATTCTTCGAGGAGAACTGATTTCATGAAACTGACCAGAAAGATCCTGGCGATCGCCTCGGCGGGCGCGTTGGGACTGGGACTGACCGCGTGTGGCGCCGGGGACACCGAGGCCAACAGCGACACCACCCGCATCGGCGTCACGGTGTACGACATGAGCTCGTTCATCACGGCCGGCAAGGAAGGCATGGAGACCTTCGCCAAGGCCAAGAACATCGAGCTGGTGTGGAACTCGGCCAACAACGATGTGGCCACTCAGGCCAGTCAGGTCGACTCGCTGATCAACCAGGGCGTCGATGCGATCATCGTCGTTCCGGTGCAGGCGGATTCGCTCGGCCCGCAGGTGGCCTCGGCGAAAGCCAAGGGGATTCCGCTGCTGGCGGTCAATGCCGCCCTGGAGTCCACCGATCTGGCCGGCAACGTCCAGCCCGACGACGTGGCCGCCGGTGAGCAGGAGATGCAGATGATGGCCGACCGGCTCGGTGGCCGCGGCAACATCGTGATCCTGCAGGGCCCGCTCGGCGGCTCCGGTGAGATCAACCGGGGTAAGGGCATCGACAACGTTCTCGCCCGCTACCCGGACATCAAGGTGCTCGCCAAGGACACCGCGAACTGGAAGCGCGACGAGGCCGTCAACAAGATGAAGAACTGGATCTCCAGCTTCGGCCCCCAGATCAACGGCGTGGTATCGCAGAACGACGATATGGGTCTGGGTGCGCTGCAGGCACTCAAGGAGGCCGGCCGCACCGACGTGCCGATCGTGGGCATCGACGGTATCGAGGACGGACTCAACGCCGTGAAGAGCGGTGAGTTCATCGGCACCTCGCTGCAGAACGGCACCGTCGAACTGTCCGCCGGTCTGGCGGTGGCCGATGCGCTGGTCAAGGGCGAACAGGTCAAGAGCGACCCGGTCTACGTGATGCCGGCCATCACCCAGGACAACGTCGACGTGGCCATCCAGCATGTGGTCACCGAACGGCAGCAGTTCCTCGACGGGCTGGTCGAGCTCACCGAGAAGAATCTCAAGACCGGTGACATCGCCTACGAGGGCATTCCGGGTCAGCAGCAGCCTGCGCCCTAGCCCCCACGAACGCGGGGCCGGTCACCATTGCGGATGAGCTGGTGGCCGGCCCCGTTTCCATGCGCGGCCCCCGCGAGTGTGAACGGGTTGCGAGAATCGGGCCCGTTTGTCGCAACAGCTTCACACCGGCGGCGTCAGCCGGTGGTTCTCGTGGTGGTCGGCGTCGCGGTGGGCGCACCGGCCGGCACCTCGAGATACTGGGGGGTGAACGCCTCGGTGGAGAAGGCGAAGCCCTTTCCGGACCGTTCGCTCAGACACGAGATGCCCGAGGCCTCCTGGACGTTGCAGCGGAACCCGGCCGCGGCCAGGATCTGGTTGAACTGCAGGACGTTCGCCGGACCCGGCTCGGGTTCGAACGGGGTGCCCTCGACAGCGGCGAAGGCGGTATCGCCGTCGCGGCTGATCTCGATCACATTCGGCGCGGTCGGCTCGCCGTCGGGACCGGGAACCGACTCGGGCGTACCGGGAAAATCGAGATCGGCGCCGCCGGCGGCCTGGCAGCCCGCCCGGACCCGCGGGACGATCGCACACTGCCAGCGGCCCGACGGTGTGGTGAAGAAGTACCGGGTGACCCCGTCGACCGGTACGCCGTAGTCGAAGGCGTTGACCAGGTTGGTGCTGTTGCGTGCCGGGGCGGCCGTCGTGGTGGGCTGGGCCGCCGGCTCGGGGCGTGGCTCGTCGTTGTTGACGATCGTGGGCGTCGTGCACCCCGCCAGGGCCAGGGGCAGCGTGAGGGCCAGCGTCGTCAGGATGTTCGCTCGCATATCGATGCCCCAGCGTGCCGGATGCCGGCGCCGAGCCGGCCGCCGGGGTCAGCTCATCCGCGCGGTCAGCAGCTCCCGCAGCGTCCAGGCGTTGCGCACCGCATGGCCGCCCAGGTCGTTGTTGAAGTACACCACCACGCGTCGGCCCTCGCCGTCCCACGCCGCGATCCGGTCGGCCCAGCAGCGCAGCGCGTCGTCCGGATAGGACCCGGCGTACAGCGAATCCTGCTCCGGGCCGTGCAGCCGGAGGTACACCAGGTCGCTGGTCGCCCGCGGTACGCACGGCATCCCGGCGCCGCTCATCACCACGTACGCCGCCCGGTGGCGTTCGAGCAGAGAAAAGACGGCGGGGTGGTTCCACGACGTATGGCGCAGCTCCATCGCCACCGGTATCCAGTCCGGCATGAGCGTCAGGAAGTCATCGAGGCGGGCGTCGTCACGTTCCATCGCCGGGTGCACCTGCACGAGCAGGGCTTCGCGCTTGTCACCGAGAGCGGTCCAACACCTCTCGAAGCGCTCCACCCACGGCTGTGGTGTGCCCAGCCTGCGGTAGTGCGTCAGCCCGCGGTGCGCCTTGACCGACATGGTGAAGCCCGTGGGGAGGCGGTCCCGCCACCCGGTGAAGGTGGTGTCGCGCGGCCATCGGTAGAAGCTGGCGTTGAGTTCGACGGTGTCGAATTCCTCGACGTAGCGGGCGAGGCGCTTGGCCGCCGGCAGACCGGGGCGGTACAGCAAGCCGGCCCAATGGTCGTACGACCAGCCGGAGGTGCCGATCCTGACCGTCACCGCGTCAGTCCTTGTTGATCTTGTCCCGCAGGTCGTCGTCGAGCGAGGCCCGCACCAGCGCCGCGGCCAGGGCGGCACACCGGCCGTCGGCAAGGCCGGCGAGCGTCGCCGGATCGGTGGGCAGGCCCAGCGTCTCGGCGGTCGAGGTGGCCCGGTCGTCGAAGAACGGCCGCACCCAGGTCCAGACGTCCTGCACCTCGCGCAGGAAAATGTCCGCGCCGGTGTCGCCGATGCCTTTGAACTCCTTCAGCAGCTTTCGGGTGGTGTCGACGTCTTCGGCTTCACCGAGGCCGCGCAGGTCGCCACCGTGTTCGTCGTTCACGGCCTGGGCCATGTCGGTCAGCCGGGTGGCCGAACTCTCGTCGTAGCGGGCGTAGCCGGCGCGGCCGAACGCGTCGATCATGGTCTTGCGGTCGGCCTTCAGCACGGCGTCCGGGGTGCGCAGGCCGGCGGCGAAGATCTCGCGGGCGGCCTTGACCGCGATCCCCGCGTCGATGGGCTTGCTGGCCAGCATGCACAGCGTGAGCAGTTCGAACAGCGGCATCGGCTTGTCGTTGAGCCGGATGCCCGCCTCCTCGGCGTACGTCGTGCCCGCTTCGTCGAGCAGGCGGCGCGCGGTGTGCTCGGGATCGGTCTTGTCGGCATGGGTCGGGGCCATGACGGACCGGTACCCGCGCCGGGAGGCCGCGAACCGGCTCACTTGGCCGGCAGGCTCCTGGCGTATTCGACACCGCGCCGTACCCAGGTGTGCAGCTGGCGGGTGGTGCGTACGCCGTCTGCGTGTACCCGCACCCACCCGCGGACATCGCGGCCGGACATCACCATCGGCTCGACGTGGTCGCGGTCCAGCAGGGTCTCGGTGTCTGCGGGTGGGATCCGCACCATCAGCCCGCCCTGACCGCTGGCCGCGACGGCCATGTTGCCGTCGATGAGGAACGCCAATCCGCCGAACATGGCTTTCTCGGTGACGTGCCGTTCGCCGGCGATCAGTTCCCGGATGCGGTCGGCGAGGTCCCGGTCGTAGGCCACGGGGTAATTGTCCCGCAACCGGGCTCGAGTTCGGTGAGGTCCCCGCGAGCAGACACAAACTCGCGTCCTTTCGGGGTGGATCACGCGAATCTGTGTCTGCTCGGCGAGGTTCGGGGCTCGGGCTAGGCCGCGGTCACCGCCGCCTCGGCCGCCGGTTCCAGCGCCTGTGCGACGATCTCGGCCACGTCGGTCATCGGCCGCACGTCCAGCGCCTCGAGCACCTCGGCCGGAACGTCGTCCAGGTCGGCCTCGTTGCGCTGGGGGATGAACACGGTCGACAGTCCGGCCCGCTGGGCGGCGAGGAGTTTCTGCTTGACCCCACCGATCGGCAGCACACGCCCGTTCAGGGTGACCTCACCGGTCATGCCCACATCGGAGCGGACCTGCCGTCCGGTGGCCATCGACACCAGCGCGGTCACCATGGTCACACCGGCCGACGGACCGTCCTTGGGCACCGCGCCCGCGGGCACGTGCACGTGGATGCGACGATCCAGCGTCGTGGGGTCGACGCCCAGTTCGGCTGCGTGCGAACGGACATAGGACAGCGCGATCTGCGCGGACTCCTTCATCACGTCACCCAGCTGACCGGTCAGCTGGAGGGCCCCCTCGCCCGAGGACGACGGAGTCGAACCGGCCTCGATGTAGAGCACATCGCCACCGAGCCCGGTCACGGCCAGACCGGTCGCCACCCCCGGCACCGCCGTGCGCTCGGCCGACTCCGGAATGAACCGCGGGCGACCGAGATAGGCGACCAGATCGGATTCGTCGATCGTCAAGCGGGCCTGGATCTCGGGACCACGCTCAGCCAGCTTCGTGGTGGCCTTGCGCATCGCCTTGGCCAGCAGCCGGTCGAACTGCCGCACACCCGGTTCGCGGGTGTAGTCGGCGGCGATCTTGCGCAGCGCGTCGTCGGTCACCGTCACCTCATCGGCGGTCAGCGCTGCGCGCTCCCGCTGCCGGGGCAGCAGGAAGTCGCGGGCGATGGCCACCTTGTCGTCGGCGGTGTAGCCGTCGATCTGCACGAGCTCCATCCGGTCCAGCAGGGCCTGCGGGATGTTCTCGATCACGTTGGCCGTCGCCAGGAACACCACGTCGCTCAGATCGAGATCCAGGTCCAGGTAGTGGTCGCGGAACGTGTGGTTCTGCGCGGGGTCGAGCACCTCGAGCAGGGCCGCCGCGGGGTCACCGCGGTAGTCCGAACCCACTTTGTCGATCTCGTCGAGCAGCACGACGGGATTCATCGATCCGGCCTCGCCGATGGCGCGCACGATGCGGCCGGGCAGGGCACCGACGTAGGTGCGCCGATGACCGCGGATCTCCGCCTCGTCGCGCACACCGCCCAGGGCGACGCGCACGAATCTGCGACCCAGTGCCCGGGCGACGCTCTCACCCAGCGATGTCTTGCCGACGCCCGGAGGGCCGGCCAGCACCATCACCGCACCGGACCCGCGGCCGCCGACGACCTGCAGTCCGCGCTGGGCACGACGTGCCCGCACGGCGAGGTATTCGACGATGCGGTCCTTGACGTCCTCCAGGCCGTGGTGGTCGGCGTCGAGGATCTGCCGGGCCGCGGCCAGATCGGTCGAGTCCTCGGTGACCGTGTTCCACGGCAGGTCGAGGACGGTGTCGAGCCAGGTGCGGATCCAGCCACCCTCGGGGCTCTGATCGCTGGAGCGTTCGAGCTTGCCGACCTCGCGCAGCGCCGCCTCGCGCACCTTCTCGGGCAGCTCGGCAGCGTCGATCCGGGCCCGGTAGTCCGCGTCGCCTTCCTGGCCTTCGGGTCCCAACTCGCCGAGCTCCTTGCGGATCGCGGCGAGCTGTTGGCGCAGCAGGAATTCCTTCTGCTGTTTGTCCATGCCGGAGCGGACGTCCTCGGCGATCTTCTCGTTCACCTCGACTTCGGCCAGATGCTCGCCGGTCCACTCGATGAGCACCCGTAGCCGCTCGGCGACATCGGGCGTCTCCAGCAGCTGACGCTTCTGCACGCCGGTGAAGTAGCTGGCGTACCCGGCGGTGTCGGCCAGCGCGGACGGGTCGGTGAGCTGGTTGACGAAGTCGATGATCTGCCACGCTTCGCGGCGCTGCAGCATCGCCAGCAGCAGCTTCTTGTATTCGGCGGCCAGCGCCCGCACCTCGTCGGTGATCTCGGATTCCGCCGCCTCGGTCACCTCGACCCACAGCGCGCTGCCCGGACCGGTGGTACCGGCGCCGATGTGGGCGCGGGTGGTGCCCCGCACGACGGCCGCGGTACCGTCCCCGCCGGGAATGCGGCCGACCTGCACGATCGTGGCCAGGACGCCGTAGGACGGGTACCGGTCGTCGAGACGCGGTGCGATGAGCAGCAGCCCCGATTCGGTGGCCCGGGCCGCTTCGACGGCGGCGCGCGCCGCGTCGTCCAGTTCGATCGGCACGACCATGCCGGGCAGCACGATCGCCTCGTTGCTGAATAAGACGGGCACAGCACGTGTGGTGCCGTTGGCTTGAGCCATGTGTTCCTCCAAAGTTCAGTCAGATCGACTCAACCTTGGCGGTGCGGTGTTTGTTCCGTCTCGCGTTCGCCGGCGGCGAACGGTCCCGACACAGGGACAGGGAGCCTGCCGCGGGGGGACGGCAGGCTCCCTGTGTGTGGGGGGTTCTTCGGTTCTTCGGTACTCCCTCTAGACGGCGCCCTGCGCGCCCAGCGTCCGCTGGATGTCGGGCTTCATCTGCAGCAGCTGCTGACCCCAGTAACCCCAGCTGTGCGTGCCCTGCGGCGGGAAGTTGAACACTCCGTTGTGCCCGCCCGCGGCGATGTAGTTGTCCCGGAAGGTGATGTTCGTGCGCAGTGTGAACCCTTCCAGGAACTGCGCGGCCATCAGGTTCCCGCCCTGGGTTCCGGCGTCGAGCTCCGAGGGAGTTCCGGTGCCGCAGTAGATCCACAGGCGGGTGTTGTTGGCGACGAGCTGGTTGATGTTGACCATCGGATCGTTGCGCTTCCACGCCGGGTCACTGCTGGGACCCCACATGCTCTCGGCGTTGAACTTGCCGGCGTCTTGCATCGCCAGGCCGATCAGCATCGGCCACCAGCCCTCGGAGGGGTTGAGGAAGCCCGACAGCGACGCCGCGTAGATGAACTTCTGCGGGTAGTACACCGCGTAGGTGAGCGCCGCGCTGCCCGCCATCGACAGGCCGACCACCGCGTTACCGTCCGGGGAGACGCCGCGATTGGCCTGCAGCCAGGCCGGCAGCTCCTGGGTCAGGAACGTCTCCCACTTGTAGGTGTAGTCCTGTCCGTTCCCGCGGGAGGGCTGGTACCAGTCGGTGTAGAAGCTCGACTGACCGCCGACGGGCATCACCGTCGACAGACCCGACTGGTAGTACCACTCGAAGGCCGGGGTGTTGATGTCCCAGCCGTTGTAGTCGTCCTGGGCCCGCAGTCCGTCGAGCAGGTACACCGCGTGCGGTCCGCCGCCCTGGAACTGGATCCGGATGTTGCGGTTCATCGCTGCGGAGAACACGTCGAGGTATTCGACGGGCAGTCCCGGCCTGGAGAACGCACCCGCGGTCGCCGAACCTCCGGCGAATCCGATCAGCCCGGGCAGCGCGACCATCGACAGCGCGATGGCAGCCAGCCGCCGCCGCAGGGTCCCTCTCCGTGCCCGCACCTTCAATCCACCGATCTTCATAACGGCAACCCACCCACCTTTCCGTTGCATGTTCAAAGCAATTGCCGTCGCTTTTCGATCTTCATGAAACAGCCGACACGCGGTTGCGGACCCGCTCGACACGGACATCACCGATCGCGAAACCACAACGATTGCGACTCGGGCCGTTACGAAAAGACCAGGGGGGCGGGCAGAGTGGCCACGGTGTACGCGCGACGGTGAATGCCGATGGGGCGGTGCGGGTACCCGCACCGCATGACCGAGACCGCCGAGCGCCCCGACGCTGTCGATCTGTCGCGCTTTCTCGATGCCCAGGATCCGGTGTACGAGACCGTGCTGGCCGAACTGCGCGCCGGACGCAAACGCACCCACTGGATGTGGTTCGTATTCCCTCAGCTGCGCGGCCTCGGCCACAGCCCGACAGCGGTGCACTTCGGCATCGCCTCCCGCGCCGAGGCGCAGGCCTACCTCGCCGAACCGATACTCGGTGGACGGCTGCGGGAGTGCACCGGGCTGGTGCTGGCGATCGACGGACGCTCGGCCACCGACATCTTCGGCTCGCCCGACGATCTGAAACTGCGCTCGTCGATGACGCTGTTCGGCCGGTGCGCCCAGGACGGCGGCCAGTTCCGGGCCGTGCTCGACAAGTTCTACGACGGCGCCGAGGATCCGGTCACCGTCGAACGGCTCGACTGATCAGGCCGGTGCTCAGGCCGGTTTGACGACCACCCAGCTCTGCGGGGCGACGGTGACTTGGTCGACCTGGTCGGGCGGCGGAGCGCCGGCTCCGGCGATCACGGTGCCGCGGGCCAGCCCGGCGTCGGCCAGTGACACCGTGAGCGGTTCGGTGTCGTCGACGTTGAGCGCCACCAGCAGCGCGTCGTCGCCGCGGCGGCTCACGTACGCGTAGTGCCGGTTGGTCAGCACGACCGGGGTGGTGCTCGCCCGGTGCAGCCAGGGATGCCGGCGGCGCAGCCCGATCAGGAACTGGTGCAGCCGGAAGACGTCACTGTGATCACCGGCGGGCGGCCCGAATTCCGGGCGCACCGCATCATCACCGCCGGCCCGGTCCTCCTTGACGCCGCGGTACCCGAGTTCGTCCCCGGCGTACACACTGGGCACGCCACCGATGGTGAACATCAGCGCCAGCGCCTGGTCGACATGGGCCGGGTTCTCCAGCTTGCTGGCGATGCGGGTGACGTCGTGGTTGCCGACGAAGGTCAGCGGCGCGAAATTCTCGAGGAAGTCGTTGTGCCGCTTGAGCGCCCAATCGAGTTCGTGGAAGTTGCCGTCGTTGAGGCTGCTCCAGATCGCCTTCCACAGTTCGTACTGCGTGACCGAGTCGAATCCGGCGGCCACTCGCTCCGCGTAGTCGCCGTGGATGACCTCCCCGACGAACCAGGCGTCCGGATGCGCCTCCCGCACACGGGGTAGCACCTGCGCCCAGAACTGGTCGGGCACCGCGTAGGCCGCGTCGAGGCGCCAGCCGTCGGCGCCGCGGTCCAGCCAGTAAGACATCACCTCGACGGTGTAGTCGACCACCTCCGGGTTGCGGTGATCGAGCGCGATCAGTTCCCCGTGGCCTTCGAAGGTGTCGAAACCGTTGCGCCGCTTGCGGAACCACTGCCCGCCCGGGCCGCCGTCGAGGGCGTCGCGGTACTTCGGGAAATCGGTGCCGACGTGGTTGAAGACCCCGTCGAGCAGCACCCGCAGTCCACGCGCATGCGCCTCGGTGACCAGCATGTCGAAATCGGAGAGATCGCCGAGGCGGGGATCGATGCGGAAGTGGTCGGTGGTGTCGTAGCCATGGGTTCGCGACGCGAACACCGGGCCCAGTGCCAGACCGGAGGCGCCCAGCGCCACCGCGTGGTCGAGCCAGTCGATCACCCGGCGCAACCGGTGCTCGTCGGCCGACGGGGCCGGGTCGGCGGGGAAAGCGCCGACGAAGCCCAGGGGATAGATGTGCCACCAGATGGCGTGCTCGACCCACCCCGGGGTGTGCACCGACGGGTATTCGTGCGACGACCCGGTCATGGGCGAAACCGTGCCTCGTACAGGCCGCGCATCACGTCGGCGAGTTCGGGGGCCGGGCCGTCGGTCGGAACCCGTGGGGCCACTGCGGCGATCGGCAGGGTGGCCACCGGGGGGAGCGCGGCGCCCCATCCGGTCAGCCATTCGACCAGCTGCTCCGACGACGTGGCGTACACGATGCGGCCCAATCCCACCCAGGCGTGCGCGGCCGAGCACATCGGACAGTGTTCGCCCGAGGTGTACACCGTGGCGGCGCCGCGGTCGGCCGGATCCAGGTGGCCGGCGGCCCACTTCGCGATCTCGAATTCGGGGTGGCGGGTCGCGTCGCCACCACTGACACGGTTGTGGTCTTCGAAGAGCGTCTCGCCGGCAGCGTCGACGAGCACCGACCCGAACGGCTCGTCACCCGCGTCCAGCGCCTCGCGTGCCAGCTCCACGCAGCGGCGCAGATGGTCCAGGTCCGAGGCGCTGATCGACACGTCCCGGAGTCTACGCAGCCGGCGGGGGCGGCCGGTCGAGGCGGGAACGGACCACGGGGTAGCACCCGAGCCCGATCAGCAGCGCGCAGAGGTGACCCAGCTGGGTGAAGTCCGGCCGCGCGATCAGCGCGGCGGTCGCCAGCGCCGCGATCGCGCCGAGATAGATCCACTGCCAGGGCCGCGGGATCCGGTAGGTCAGCGCGCCGGCGACACCGACCAGGAAGTAGCTCACCCCGATGTCCCGCGCGTCGATCAGCCGGGGCGAGGCCTGCGCCTCGGCGATCGTCCAGTACAGGTACGCCTCGCTCAGATAGGTGGCCAGCACGTGCGCGACCAGGCCGACCGTGAGCCACCGCCACCATCCGAGCCAGCGTTCGGCCGGCGCCAGGATCGCGCTGAACAGCAGCAGATAGGGCCACCAGTACCGGCCGTCGATCCAGAACAGACTGGTGAGAAGAACCCGTTCGGGATCGCGTGCGAGATGGTGCAGGTTGGTCGAGTCGCTGGCCAGCAGGGCGTGCAGTCGGGCTGCCGGCATGGCATGCCCGAGCAGGGTGGTGACCAGCAGGGCGGTCAGCCAGGCGTAGGTCAGCGGCGCGGCGGCCACGAATCGGCCGACGCGGCGTGACCACGCTGCGACCGCAGCACCCACGATGTCGCGTTTCAGCTGCAGCAACCGCTCGCGACGTCGAGCCGGCAGGCGCACGACGCGGTCACCGGCACATCCGCCCGGGCGGCCGCCAGCGCGAGCTGCTGGCCGATGATCGCCGCCTCGGCGGTGCGCCCCAGCCGCTGCAGGCATTCGTGGTACCCGTGCAGGCTCCACACATTGCCCGGATGCTGGCTGGAGCGGGCCAGCGTCGGGTCGAGCCCGAGGTCGGCGGCGTACACAGCGGCGGCGTCGGCCACCCGGCCCTGCTCGAGCAGCAGGGCGCCGTAGGCATGGCGGGTCGGCTGCATCCAGCCCCAGGGTTCGTCGTACGGAAGGTTGTCGTCGAGCTCGATCGCCCGCCTCAGGTGGGCGAAGGCCTCCTCGACAGCACCTTCGCGGTAAGCGATTTCGCCGTCGAGCATGGCACGGCCCACGGCGAGGATGTCGCGGCCGGTGTTGTTGAACAGATAGCGGCTCGCCGGGATTCGTTCGTGGGCAGCGGCGAAGGCGTCGCGCTCGGAGCGGGCGGCGTCGAGTTCACCCCGGGCCGCATGTGCCACGCCACGGCCGTAGTGGACGGTCGCGGTCGTGGTGCAGTAGAGCTGCTGGTCGGCGGGCAGTGGCTCGGCGATCAGCTCGGCCCACCGGCCGAAGCGCACCAGGACGTGGACCCGCAGCGGGACGAATGCCTCGAGCCAATCGGCCATCGGCGGTGATTCGATGGCCAGCAGCTTTGGGGTGAGCTGGCCGGCCAGCTCGTCGGCGGCCTGCAGCGCCACCTGCGACGCGCCTTCGAACATCGCGGAGTACACCACGAAATGAAGATCGTGCGCGCGGTAGAGCGAATAGAAATTGAGCGGACCGGTGCGTTCGACGAATCGCCGATCTGCCTGCACCGCAAGGGAATTGGCGACCACCGAGGCGCGGTAGTGCCCGCACAGCACGTCGATGTGGCTGGGCATGTGCTGCAGGTGGCCGGCGTCGGGTACCAGTCCGCGCAGCAGATCCGCAGCGGGCAGTGCCTCCTCGGGGGTCGCCGACATCTCCATCGTGTGCAGATACAGGTGCAGAATGCCGGGGTGACGGCGCCCGGCCGGGGTGCGCAGCGCGGCGTCGAGGATCTCCTTGGCCTGCACCACCCGCGAGCCGGGCGCCGGTTCCCCGGTTCTGGTGTCCCACAGCGCCCACGCGGTGACGTTGACCAGCGCGTCGGCGGCCAGCGCCTGGATGTCGACGTCTTCGGGCCGGGTCCGGGCCAGCGCCACCATCGCGTCGGCATAGGCGTGGTGGCCGGCCGCGAGCGCGTCGGTGTCGTGCGGGTCGCCCGTGGCGAAACGCGCCTTCAGCGCCTCGACGAGCTCGCGCTCCACTGTCGAGGCTCGGCCGGTGGCGGCCAGGTCGAGCTCCATCCCGGCCCGGGCCAGCGAGGCGGTCAGATCGACCGGATCGAACGCCTCCCAGGGCTTGTTGTAGTTGGGTCCGACCGCGTAGGCGATACCCCACCGGGCGATCGCCAGCTGCGGGTCGAGTTCCAGTGCGCGCTCGAAGCAGCGGATCGATTCCTCGTGGTTGAACGCGTAGGCCCAGACCATGCCGCGGTCGAACCAGGTCTGCGCCTGGGCCGAAGGGGTGTCGACCGGCCGGTGGTAGTCGCCGAGGTCGTAGTACGGCTCGGCCTCGCTGCCCAGCGAAACGGACATGTCCGGCAGACTAATCGACGCACCGCCCGGCCAGCGAGCGGCGCGTCGCGGTCGGTTGTCGCGCGCTGTGCGGTCTTGACCACTACGTTGACGAAATGATCCGGTGTGTGCGGCTGTGGACGGGTTCGGATGACGCGTCGCACTTCGAAGTCGGCCGCCTCGACATGCGGCCCGGCCGCAACGACGATCTGGTCTCGGCAGTCATGCCGACCACTCACGTCACCGTCGAGGAGACCGCGTCCGGGGGAACGCTGGCGTGGCACACCGCGCCGGTGCGACAACTCGTCGTGACACTGGCCGGATCGCTGATCTTCGCCACCCGCGACGGCAAGGAGTTCTCGCTGGGACCCGGCGATGTGCTGCTCGCCGAGGACACCGCCGGCTCCGGCCACCAGTGGCGGTTGGAGGGCGCCGACCCGTGGCGCCGGATGTATGTGGTGCTGGCCGACAACGTCGAGGTGGCCTTCGTCGCGACGTAGCCCGACCGGATTCGACACCGGTGTCTGGAACGTGTTCTAGTGCAGGAATGCTGGAATACACCCACGTCGACGGGCTCGGCGCGGATCATGTCACCCGGCTGAGAGCGATCTACGAGCCGCTGACGCAATCGGTGCGCGAGCTGATCGACGCCACGATCCGGACCGAGGCCGATGCCGAGGCGGTCGCGATCGCCAAGGCCGAGATCGACGCCGCCACCGCGCGGCTGCGCAGCCACCAGCTCGACGGCGCGTTCGGGGTCCGCTTCACCAGCGACGGCAAGCAGATGCCGTGGGGCAATCCGGTGATCGGGGTGCGCAATCCGATGGCGCCGCCCCTGGTGATCCACCGCCGCGACGATGGCAGCGTGGTCACCGAGTTCGACCTCGGCGCGGCCTACGAGGGACCGCCCGGACACGTCCACGGCGGAATCGCCGCCCTGGTTCTCGACCATCTTCTCGGGGAAGCGGCGAGCAATCTCGAGAAGCCACGTCTGACGGGCACCATCACGCTGCGCTATCTGCGGACCACCCGGCTGGGCCATCTGCACGCCGAAGCCCGGATCGTGCGCACCGAGGGGGTCAAGGCGTTCGCCGAGGGCCACCTGGCCGACGAGCAGGGTGTCACCGTCGAAGCCCAGGGCGTGTTCATCCAGCCCAGGTGGGCGCGGGAAGCACCGTGATCCCGGCGAGGCTGCGGGTGATGGTGCCCAACCCGGTGACCAGCACCCGCGCCGCGGCGCTGTCGCCCGGCGCGATCCGGCGGACCAGCTGGTCGGCGGCGGTCAGTTCGGTGAGATTCACCGTCCACGGTGCGGCCGGATGGGGCGGGGCACCGCGCAGCGCGTCGATGTAATCGTCCACAGCGGCGACGAATTCCGGTCGCAATCCGCTCGGCGGCAGCTGCGGCAGCCCGGCTTCCATCGTGGTGCACGCGCCGGTGATCGCGTTGAGTGCGGACCGGAGCGAGCGCAGCCACTGCCGCAGTTCGGGTTCGTCGAGCCGAACCGCCCCCGACGCCGCTTCGAAGGCGGCGCGCGCCCGCATGGCCCGCTGCCAGGCCGTGGCCAGGGCGCCCGCGGGGTGGTCGATCTGGTGGACGAACGCCCGCGCGACCGTCGCGGCGTAGTCGATCTCGGTCTTGAGCAGTTCGCCGGCGCGCTGGCGCAACCGGATCAGCTCGTCGTCGGGGAGCACCACGTGAGCCACCAGGACCAGACCGCCGCCGATCACGAGGGCGAGCAACCGGTCGGTCACGGCGAGCGCCTGCACCGGTGCGTCGATACCGACCACGAAGACGGCCGCCGCGGCGATCGCCGCACTCACCGCAATGTCGCCGAATTCCCAGACCAGATAGGCCAACCCCGCGAACACCACCGCGCCGACCGCCGCCACCATGCCCGATGGCGGCCACAGCAGGCTCAGAGCCGAAGCCAGCGCGATACCCGCTGCGGTGCCCGCCAACCGGCCTGCGCTGCGCGTATAGGTGTGCGAGGTCTCCGGTCGTAACGCCAGCAGGACCGACAGCGCAATCCAGAAGCCCTCGTGCAGACCACCGAACCGAGCCACGCCGGCCCCGATCGCCACGGCAGCGGCCAGGCGGATGGCGTGCCGTAGCACCGGCGAGGTCCAATCCAGATGGCGACGCATCGATGCCGCCGCATCCGACAGCGATCCGGCCAGATCGGGACCACGCAACTGGCCGAAGCGCAACACTGCCGCATCGTGCAACTGTTGTGAGAACTGCTGTGCGGCATCGGCACCGGGACCGTCGATGGCGGCCACGGCCTCGTCCACCCGATGCATGGCTCGCTCGGCGTCGCGGTGGGCGGTGACACCGTGGCCGGCGATCGCGTCGAGGAAGTCACCGGCAGCCGAGAGCAGTTCGGAGCAGTCGGTGTCGGTGCGCCGCAGTGCCGTCAGCGTCGCCGAGATCCGTTCCGGCAGGCGGTAACCGACCTGGTAGGCCTTCGGACGCTGGCTGACCGGGATGTCGAGGAAGACCTCGCGCAGCCAGGTGATCTGCGCGGGATCGAGGGCGGTGCCGCGCGCGGCGGCCATACTGCGCGCGTCCTCGGCCAGCGACCGGTGTGCCCGGGTCAGGGCGTGCTGCTGGACACGCCAGCGCTGCGGCGGGCGCAGCCACACCAGCGCCGCCTGCAGCAGCCCCGCGGTCACGGCCATCGCGGTGCCGGCCAGCAGGTCAACCCACCCCGTCGCGACCGGCGGCGCGATCACCAGCATCGCGCCGGCGGCCACCGATACGAAGGCCGCGTGGGCACCGAGCGCCCACTGCATTCCGGCGAGGAAACCCCAGCCGGCCACCGCCACGACGAACGCGATGTCGTGGGCGCCGGTCAAGCCTCCGAGCAGCACCGCGGCGCCGAGCTCGGCGGAGGCGATCACCACGATCGGCCAGCGCCGCCCCGGCACGTCCTGCAATGCGACGGCCGCGGCGACGATGCCCGCACCGGCGGTCCACATCGCCGCCGCCGGCGAGATCAAATACAGCGACACCGCGGTCATGGCGAGCACGCCGAGCAGGCTGCGGATGACGGCACCGGCGGCCGGCGTGGTCAGCCGCAGCACGTTCATCACCCGGTCGCCGTTGAGCACCTCTCGATTGTGGCCTACGCGCCCGCCTGTACGTTCCAGGCGTGGAGAAGGTGATGTTCGCGTTACGCCGGGACGACGCCGACGACGACTGGTGCGCACGGCTGCGGACTGACGTGGCGGACCAACTGCTGGACACCGGGATGGCCGGATTGACGGTCAACGTCGGCGACGCGCCAGTCCGGGAGTCGCTGATGACGCTGACGACGCTGGACCCACCGGTCGTCGCGGTGGTGAGCGTGTGGACGCGGCAGTACCACGGCGCCGAACTACGCGCGGCGACTGAGATCCTCGCGGCCGAATGCGCTTCGTCGGCCGCCTATCTGGTCACCGAGTCCGAGCCGATGCCACCGCCGGACGTCGTGGGGGAGCGCACCGAAGGGCTGGCCAACGTGGCGCTACTACGCAGGCCCGCCGACCTCGACCAGCAGACCTGGCTGACCCGCTGGCACGTCGACCACACCCCGGTGGCCATCGCCACCCAGGCCACCTTCGGCTATGTGCAGAACACCGTGGTCCGCGCGCTCACCGCGGGCGCTCCGCCGGTCGATGCGATCGTCGAGGAGCTCTTCCCGTCGGCGGCCGTGTCGGATCTGCACGCCTTCTTCGGTGCCGCCGACGATGACGACCTGTCGGACCGGATGCAGCGGATGCTCGCCAGCACCGGCGCTTTCGGCGCGGACCGCGACGTCGACACCGTGCCGACCAGTCGCTACGTGCTGCGTACCCCGTTCTCGTCCGGCGCGTAGTCTGCTGCCGTGACCGTCACGATCAGCGACGACAACGGGGTGCGGACCGTCACCCTGGACCGTCCGCAGGCTCTCAACGCCTTCAACGAAGCGCTCTACGATGCGACGACCGTGGCGCTGCGCGATGCCGACGCCGACCCCGAGGTCGCGGTGGTGCTTCTGACCGGCAACGGCCGGGCATTCAGCGCGGGTAACGATCTGCACGAGATGGCCGCCCGGGTGACCGATCCGGACTTCCAGTCCGGCGAACACGGTTTCCCGGGTTTGATGGAAGCGTTGCTTGAGCTGCGAAAGCCGTTGGTGTGCGCGGTGAACGGAGTGGCCCTGGGCATCGGCACCACCATCCTCGGCTACGCCGACCTGGTGTTCATGTCCACCGAGGCCCGGCTGAAGTGTCCGTTCACCAGCCTCGGTGTCGCACCGGAGGCGGCCTCGTCCTATCTGCTCCCACAACTGATGGGACGCCAGAACGCGGCTTGGCTGCTGCTGTCCTCGGAGTGGGTCTCGGCCCACGAGGCGCACCGCATGGGGATTGCCTGGCGGGTGTGCGAACCCGACGAGCTTCTGCCGCAGGCCCGCGAACACGCCGAATTGCTTGCCTCCCGGCCGATTCCGAGCCTGATGGCGGTCAAGCAGACCATGGTCGACCCGCTGCGCGACGAGATCCGTGCCGCGCTGAGCCGGGAGTACGCGCAGTTCGAGACGCTGCTCGGCAGCGCCGCCAACAGCGACGCGCTGGCCGCGTTCGCCGACCGCCCGAAGGGCTGACCCAGCGCTCAGTGTGCGGCGCGCGACGAGCCGTTGCGGTGGGCCGGTGACTGTGCGGCGCATCCGTCGGCGGCTGGGCAGCCGTTGACCTGGTGCGCAGCCAGGATCGCGCGGAGGGTGCGCCGGCACCGGCCGCATTCGCTGCCCGCCCCGCAGGCGTCGGCGATCTCCTTCGATGTCGACGCTCCTGCCGCCACGATGTCGTTGACGACGTGGCTGGTGACTCCGTGGCAGAGGCAGACGAACATGATCGGCGCCGCTATTCCCCGTCGTCCACGGTCATGACGTGGGCGAGCTTTCCGACGAACAACGTGGGATACGCGCCGAACCCCGCATGGGACATCCATTCGGCGGCTGCGTCGGGGTGGTCGATCCACTGCCGCGCGTTCTTCTCGTCGTCGATCTCCTGCAGGATCATCACCTCTCGGCCGTCGTCGAGGGCGCGGTACACCCAGACTTTGCGGACGCCGGCTTCCCGGAACCGCTCGAGACCGTCGTGCACCTTCTCCATCAGAGGTCCGACGCCGTCGACCGAGGCCATCGCCCCCACGATCACGCCGGCCACGTGCAGTGCGGGCCGGGGTTCGTCGAGGTCGATCTTCTCGACCACCTCGCCGCCGAAGATCGGCGGGATGTCCTGCGCACCGGAGATGTCGAACCATTCAAAGATCGCCGGAGAACGCAGGACGTCGCGAATGGAGCGGGGGTGCCGAATTCCGATAGTGACCAAAACCCGGCCGGGCTCCCAAATCGATCTGTACAGCACCACGTGATGCGCTCCGATGGAATGCAATCCCCGTTTGTGCTTTATGAGCCATTGCCACATCTCGTCGACGTCATCGACCCGGTAATCGCAGGCGAGAATGAGCGAATGCAGCTCGTCCTCGTCCATTGTTTCCCATCGCTCCGATGTCTCGACCAGCATGTTAGTGCAGTCTAACCTTAGTTAGGACAGGCAGTCCAGAGAAGTTGCTGCACCGGTCGGCGCAGCGGGTCCCCGGGCCCGAAAACAGGCCGACATCAGGCACTAATGCTGTCCTAATATCGTTGCCCTGCAGTAGGTTGAACCGCGCGGCCAGCTCGAGACCCCCGCCGCCGACGACCCAGCCGACCCCCGTCATAGGAGCATCACATGCAAGGCGATCCGGACGTTCTCAAGTTGCTCAACGAGCAATTGACGAGCGAATTGACGGCGATCAATCAGTATTTTCTGCATTCGAAGATGCAGGAAAGCTGGGGTTACACGGAATTGGCGTCACATACCCGCGAAGAATCCTTCGAAGAAATGCGGCACGCCGAGGCGATCACCGATCGCATCCTGCTCCTCGACGGCCTGCCGAATTACCAGCGCCTCTTCTCGCTGCGGGTCGGTCAGACCATCCGCGAGCAGTTCGAGGCCGACCTGGCCATCGAACGCGAGGTCGTCGAACGGCTCCGCCCGGGCATCATCCTGTGCCGTGAGAAGGGTGACTCGACCACCGCGATCCTCTTCGAGACGATTCTCGCCGACGAGGAGAAGCACATCGACTACCTCGAGACGCAGCTCGATCTGATGGACCGGCTCGGCGAGCCGCTCTACAGCGCGCAGTGCGTCTCGCGGCCGCCCAAGTAGCGTTCGCCGACGATCCGGTGGCGACGAGACGGGAACTGAAACTAGAACATGTTCCAGAATCGTCGTCACCGGCGTAGCATGCGGCCATGAGCCGAATCGGAGACGCCGACCACGATTTCGCCGACGACGACGTCACGTCCTTCGCGGTGCGCTCGCCCGACCTCGGCGCCGCCATGGCGACTTTCGCCAACGCCGTCTACACCAAGGGCAGATTGCCGCTGCGGGTGCGGGAGCTGGCCCGGATCGTGATCGCCAATTCCAACGAGTGTGTGGTGTGCCAGAACACCCGTGACTCCGACGGTGTGGCCGCCGGTGTCGACGAGGACCTCTACGACCACGCCGGCGAGTGGCGCACCTGGGAGGGTTACAGCGCCGCGGAGCGGATCGCCGCGGAATTCGCGCACCGCTTCGCCACCGATCACGTCGGGCTGCGCGAAGACGACGACTTCTGGGCGCGCGCGGCCGAGCAGTTCGACGCCGATCTGCTCACCGACCTCGCGATCTCTTGCGCCATGTGGCTCGGGATGGGCCGCGTCCTGCGCACCCTCGACATCGGACAGAGCTGCAAGATCACCCTGTGAGTGGTCGCGCGCGTGCAGAATGGCTGGTGTGACCACCCCGGCCGCCAAACCGCTCGCCGCCGCCGCGATCGCTCAGCTCGAATCCGACGGTGTCGCCACGTTGATCGGCACCGTCGTCAATCCGGCCGGCCTGATCCACGCCAAGACCGTGCCGCTGCGCCGGATGGGAACCTTCGCCGATCCGGGTCTGGGCGCCAGTCCGGTATGGCACGGCTTCACCGTCGATCAGACCGGCATCGTGCTGAGCGACGACATCTCCGTGGTGGGCGATCAGCGAATCCGGATAGACCTGAGCGCATTACGCATCCTCGGTGACGGATTGGCCTGGGCGCCCGGTGGTTTCTTCGATCAGCGCGGCGAGTCCGACCCCTACTGCAGCCGCGCGGTGTTGCGCCGCGTCGAGGAGCGGCTGTCCGACGCCGGGCTGACCGCGCTGGTTGGTCACGAGATGGAGTTCGTCCTCGTCGGACCGGACGGTGCCCGGTTGCCCGCACAGCTGTGGGCGCAGTACGGGCTGGCCGGTGTCCTGGAGCACGAGGGCTTCGTGCGGGATGTCACCGACGCGGCGACCAGCTCGGGGGTGCCCATCGAACAACTGCACCCCGAATACGGCTCGAATCAGTTCGAGATCTCGTTGCCACCGATGGGGCCCGTCGCCGCCGCGGATCTGCTGGTGCTCATGCGCATCATCGTCGGCCGGGTCGCCCGGCGCTACGGCATGCGGGTCAGCCTGTCGCCCGTACCGTTCGCCGGAGCGGTCGGGAATGGTGCGCACCAACACTTCTCGCTGCGCCGCGATGACGAGCCGCTGTTCGCCGCGGGTGCGGGCGCGCAGGGAATGACGGTCGAGGGAGAGCACGCGGTCGCCGGGCTGGTGGCCGGGCTCGCCGAAGCCCAGGGCGTGCTGTGTGGGTCGATCCTCTCGGGCCAACGCATGCTGCCGGGGCACTGGTCGGGGGCCTATGTCTGCTGGGGTACCGAGAACCGCGAGGCCGCAGTGCGATTCCTGCAGGGCGGCCCGGCCAACGTGCACGGCGGAAACGTCGAGGTGAAGATCGTCGATCCGTCGGCGAACCCGTATCTGGCTTCTGCGGCGATCCTCGGTCTGGCACTCGACGGCATCGAACGCGAACTTGCGTTGCCGGCCGAGACGACCGTCGACCCGGCGACCCTGTCCGACGAGCAGCGCCGGCAGGCGGGAACCGTGCTGCTGCCAGACGCGCAGACCGAAGCGTTGCGCGCACTCGACACGTCGGCAACGATGCGGCGGATTCTGGGCGACGAGATCGTCGGCGCGGTTGTCGGCGTGCGCAGCTACGAGCAGGAGCACTTCGGCAGCCTCGGCCCTGACGAACTCGCCGACCGGCTCCGGATGGCTTGGAGCGTCTGAGGATTCAGATGAGCCCGGTGGCGTCGAACACCCACGATGTGTCGGCGGTGGCCAGCTCCTCCATCCACGTCGGCGGTGCGGTGGCGGTCAGGCCCGACATGTCCCAGTAGTCCTTCCACAGCGTGATCTTGCCGTCCTCGACCCGGTGCACGGTGACGAAACGCAGGTGCGCCGTCTCGCCGGTCGCCCACTTCCAGGTCTCGGAGTGCTCGTAGAGGACATCGGCGCCGTTGCTCACCAGGACACCGTCGTGGTTCTCGTAGCCGGCCAGCGGTTCCAAGCCGACCTTGAGGCGTTTGACGATGTCCTCGGGTCCGCGCGCGGCGAGCGCGGGCCCGACCGGCATGTCGGCGTAGATGCAGTCGGCCGACAGGTGGGTCTTCACCGCGTCCCAATCCCTGGCGGACAGGGCTTTCCAGAGGCCGAGCACCACGTCGTCAGCGGACACCGGTCAGCTCCATGGCCGGCAGTGCGGGCACCTGGTGGGCGGCGCGTAGGAAGCGGCCGGTGCGTCGGGTGCCGACGAGTTCGGTGAACTCGCCGTCGCGGAACACCGTGCGCCCGCCGACGAGCACCGCGGTGACCGTGTCGTCGTTGCGGTTGACCATGCGGGACAGACCGCCGTACTCCTCGACGGGTGCTTCGGCGTAGGCGTCGAGCGAGGCGTCGAGGTGCTCGGGGTCGATGACGACCACGTCGGCGCGGTCACCGATGCGCAGATGCCCGGCATCGAGGCGATACCAGTCGGCGAGCTCGCCGGTCAGCCGGTGCACGGCGTGCTCGACGCTCATGAACTCCCGGCCGGCCTGCTCGGCGTCGCGAACATGACGCAGCAGACGTAGACCCATGTTGTAGAAGGCCATGTTGCGCAGGTGGGCTCCGGCGTCGGAGAAGCCCATCTGGATACCGGGTTCGCGGGCCATCCGCTTGAGCACCTCGGGCCGATGGTTGGAGATGGTGGTGCGCCAGCGCAGATCTCGGCCGTAGTCCAGCACCAGGTCGAGGAAGGCGTCGACGGGGTGCAGACCGCGTTCCACGCCGACCTGTCCGAATGACTTTCCGACGAGCGAATGGTCCGGGCAGCCGACGATTTCGGCGTCGAAGAAGTCGCGGTGCCACACCCGCACGCCCATCTTGGATTCGTAGTCCTTGCGGAAGCGACGGCGGTATCCCTCGTCGCGCATCAGCGCGTTGCGCTCGACCTCGTCGCGCAGGTGCAGGGCGGCTGCGCCGGCGCCGAACTCTTCGAACACCACCAGGTCGATGCCGTCGGCGTAGACCTCGAACGGGACCGGCAGATGTTGCCAGCGGAAGTTGCCGCCCAGTTTGTTGATCAGGCGGGCCGCCGGTCCCATCGCGCGGATGGCGTACGGGTTGGACTTGACGTCGGCCGCCGAGAGCAGGCTGGTCTTGAGCGGATTGCGGAACAGGCCGAGCGACTGGGCGAGCTGGGAGCCGAGGTTCAGCGGGTTGGCGATGTCGGGTCCGGACTGCAGGACGCGACCGGCCTGGCGCAACAGCGCCTTGAGTCGCCGCAGTTCGCGCGGTTTGGCGTAGGTCGAGGGCAGTGTGCGCGATCGGCAGGTGTCGCCGTCTATCTTGTCGAAGAGCAGCTGCTGGGAGGACAACCCGACGAATCCGGCTTCGAGGGCCTCACGCAGCATGTCCTCCATCCGGGCCTGTTCGGCGCGGGTGGGCCGCTCGTCGGTGCGGGTGGCCCGGTCCAGACCCATGACGGCGGTCCGCATATCGGAGTGGCCGATGAAGGCGCAGAGGTTCGGGCCGAGCGGAGTGCTTTCCAGCGCCGAGACGTATTCCTCGCAGGTGCTCCACGTTTTGTGCCGGTCGACCGCCGCGATCACGTGCTCGCGGGGGATGGCTTCGACGCGGCCGAACAGATCGCCGGCGTCGGTGCCGTCGACATACACGGTGGACAGTGAGCATGAGCCGAGCATCACGGTGGTGACCCCGTGGCGCAGCGATTCGCTGAGGGAAGGGCCGCAGAGCACCTCGACGTCGTAGTGGGTGTGAATGTCGAGCATGCCCGGCATGACCCACTTTCCCGTGGCGTCGATGACCTGCGGACAGTCCGTTTCGTCGAGATCGTCCGGGGTGATGGTGACGACGTGGCCGCCGCGGATGCCGATGGTGCGCACAGCCGACGGGGCGCCGGTGCCGTCGAACCAGCGGCCGTTACGGATGATGGTGTCGTAGGTCACGTCTGCCATAGAACAGTCCGCGGTGGGCGGGTGTCAACGAATTCGGTGAACAGATTTTCGGTTGTGTCTATTTCAGGGCTTGACCTGGTATTTCGGGCATACTCGGGGGAGTGACGTCGCTACAGCAATACATCGCCGAAGAGATCGCCACCGACCACGTCGACGGACTGCTGTCCAGGCGGGAGGCGATGCGGCGGCTGGGGCTGCTGGGTATGACCGCCGGCGCGTCCGCCGCGCTGATCGCGGCGTGCGGTGAGAACCGGCAAGCCGGTAGCGACCCCCAGGTGACCTCCAGCGGTGCGGCCACGGTCACCGTCGCGCCCCCCGGCGCCGAGAACGCGGTGGCCACCACGCCGATCACCTGGGCCGGGCCGCGCGGTGCGTTGCAGGGTGCGTGGGCGCCGGCCGCCCAGGCGCGCGGGGCCGTGCTGGTGATCCACGAGAACAAGGGGCTCAACGACCACATCCGCTCCGTCGCCGGACGCTTCGCCGGGGTCGGCTACTCGGCGCTGGCGATCGATCTCCTGTCGGCGCAAGGTGGCACCGGCGCGTTCGCCGACCCGGCCGAGGCGACGGCGGCGCTCAGCAGGATTGCGCCGCAGGACGCGGTCGCGGACCTGCGGTCCGGCATCGACGAACTGGCGCGCCGCGCACCCGGTCGCAAGCTCGCCGCCGTCGGCTTCTGTATGGGCGGCGGCATGGTGTGGCGCCTGCTCGCAGCGGGGGAACCGCGGTTGGCCGCGGCGGTGCCGTTCTACGGCCCGACCCCCGATGACCCTGACTTCGCCGGGTCGAAGGACGTCGCCGTCCTCGGCATCTACGCCGCCCAGGATCAGCGGGTCAACGCCACCGAACCGGTTGCCCGTGCGGCGCTCGAAAAGGCCGGCATGGTTTTCGACCTCGTCACCGAACCCGATGCCAACCACGCGTTCTTCAACGACACCGGTGACCGGTATAACCCGGTGGCCGCGGCAGACGCGTGGAAACGCGTGCAGGACTGGTTCGCTCGCTACCTCGCATAGTCATTCGCTACCTCGCCAGTCAGTCGCTACCTCGCCAGTCATTCGGGGTCGTCGTCTTCCACGGGCTCGAGGTAGCGCTGGGGGTGGAAGTAGTTGTTGACCCGGGTTTGGCCGGTGTCGAGTTTGGGTGGGGGGAGCCATTCGGTTCTGCCGTGGTGGTGTCGGGTGGTCCAGTCGGTGTCTTCGATGGTGAGGTTGTCGGGTTTGCAGGCGAGGGCCATCTGGTCGATGTTGGTGTGGCCGCCTTTGGCGTAGTCGGTGGTGTGGTGGACTTCGGTGTCGAAGGCGGATCGGGTGCAGCTGGGTCGGGTGCAGCCTTTGTCGCGGGTGAACAGGGCGAGGCGTTGGGCGGTGGTGGCGCAGCGTTTGGCCCGGCCGAGGTAGAGCACTTCTTCGTGGTGGTGGTCGAAGACGGCGAGGTAGTGCCGCGCCTGGCCGGCCATGCGAATCAAATCCCGGACGGGTAGTCGGGTGCCGCTGGCGGTGTCGGCCCACCCTGAGGCTTGTTCGAGTTGGTCGATGGTGGTGGTGGCGACGATGGTGGCGGGCAAGCCGTTGATCTGGCCGAGGGTTCCGGAGCCGATGAGGTCGCGCAGCCCGGTTTTCAGCGCGTCGTGGTGGCGTTGGCCTTGGCTGCGGGTGTCGGGTAGCCCGGCCGGGTCGTGGGGCAGGTTGTGGCCCGGCTTGCCGTGTTTGGCCAGGACGACGTCGAGCAGGGCGGCGGTTTCGGGGTCGAGCAGTCCGTGGACGGGGGTCATGCCGTCGCGCTGTTGTCGACCGGTGGTGAGGTGGCGCTTGCGTTGGTGGAGTTCGTCGTTGGGTTCATCGCCATCGGGATCGAGCAGCACCAGCAGATGCTCGGCGGCCTTGCGCAGACTCTCCGGGTCCATACCCACGGCGAGGCGAGCCAACAATTGCTCAGCCTCCACCATGGTCGCGGCGCCGACCCACGGGGGAAGCTTCTTGAGAGCCTTCTGGATCTCGGCGACGTGTTTGGCGCCGACGTCCCCCCGGGCCAGGGCAGCCGCCGTCTCCGACAGTCGCGGAGACAGTTGTTCGCCGGTGGGCGTCCAGCGCGGTCCCAGGTCGCGGGCGTCGCTGATGCGATGCCCGGCGTCGGCATCACTGATCCGCAGCCGGGTGGCGATCACCTTGGGAATGCTGCGTTCTCCGAACACCTTCGGGTCGGCGTCGTCGAGGAAGGCGGCTGTCACGTTGTGGCTCAACGCGAGGTCCTGGCGTTGGGCGTGGTCGACGTGTTCGAGCATCGCCAACTTCTCGTGGGTGGTCAGGGTGTAGAAGGGGAAAGCGGCCAGTTCGGCGCGGGCGGCGTCCCACCGCTCGAGCGCTGACTGCAGATCTTCCCTGTCCATGCTTCGAACACTAGTGCTAAGCACCGACAAGATCGGACGGTGAATCCTGCCTCCGGGCAACCTTTTTCGGGCGGCGAGTTCACCCGCCGTTCAGCCGTCCGAAGGTCGGTGGTAGCGGTTCACACATCCGTGGCCGGTGTCATCGTGGACATGCGGGTGGTGCAGGTGGCGAACTTCTACGGGCCACGTTCGGGAGGCCTGCGTACCGCCGTCGATCGGTTGGGAGCCGAATACTGCGCAGCCGGCCACGAGGTTTTTCTCGTCGTCCCCGGTCAGCACGCCGAGGAAAGCCGCCTGGACACCGGCGTCATCCGGATATCGTTGCCCGCCAGACTGATTCCGTTCACCGGCGGCTACCGCGCCGCGCTCCCCGGCCCGGTCACCGCCCTGCTGCAGCGGCTGGGACCCGACGCGATCGAGGTCAGCGACCGGTTGACGCTGCGGTCTCTCGGCGGATGGGGCCGGCGCCACCGCGTGGCCACCGTGATGATCTCGCACGAACGACTCGACCGCCTCGTCGGGCAGGTGCTCCCTGGGCCGATGGCCCGCGCGGTCGCCGACCTCGCGAACCGGCGCACGGCGTCGGACTACGACGCGGTGGTGTGCACCACCGCCTTCGCCCGCCAGGAGTTCGACCGGATCGACGCCACGAATGTCGTCACCGTGCCACTGGGCGTCGATCTCGACCAGTTCCACCCCGACCGGCGTTCGCCCGACGTCCGGCGCCGGTGGGCCGGTCCCGGGCAGACCCTGCTGGTGCACTGTGGCCGGCTGTCGGTCGAGAAGCACGCACACCGCAGCATCGACGCCGTCGCCGCGCTGCGCTCCTCGGGCACCGATGCCCGGCTGGTCGTCGTCGGGGACGGTCCGCTGCGCGCCCGCCTCGAGCGCCAGGCGGCCGGCCTGCCCGTCGCCTTCACTGGTTTCATCGGGTGCCGGGACACCGTCGCCGCCATCCTGGCGTCGGCGGACGTCGCCCTGGCGCCAGGCCCGCATGAGACGTTCGGCCTGGCCGCACTCGAAGCGTTGGCCTCGGGAACCCCGGCAGTGGTATCCCGCACGTCCGCGCTCGCCGAGATCCTCACGGCGGACAGCGGCGTCGCGGCGGACAACGACGCCGACGCGCTCGCCGCGGCCGTGAGCACGGTGATCGGCACGCCCGAGTCGCTGCGGCGCAGCAACGCCCGCCGCCGGGCGGAGGACTTCACCTGGCCTCGCGCCGCCCAGGGCATGCTGGCCGCCATGGGAGTGGGTGAGATGGGAGTGGGTGAGACGGGACTGAGGTAGTCGGGCCAACGCGTTGACTACGTTGTGCGCATGGGCGTAGCGGTCCCGGCGGACACCGAGCGGACGCGAACCGTGTGGTTCGCCCTGCTGCTCACCCTGACCAACGGCTTCCTCGACGCGCACACCTACTTCATTCGCGGCGGCGTCTTCGCCAATGTGCAGACCGGGAACGTCATCTTCTTCGCCATCGACGTCTCCGAGCGGAAGATCGGCGCCGCCCTCAACCACGTGTGGCCGCTGCTCGCCTTCATCGTGGGCGTCGCGCTGGCCGCGCACATCAAATCCGGCCGGGTCGAACGCTTCCTGCCGCAATCACTGCGCTGGACCATCACCGTCCAGGTCGCCGCGCTGGCCGCGATCGGATTCGTCCCGGCGGCGGTCCCGCATTCCTATGTGACCGTTCCCATCTCGTTTCTCGCCGCCGTTCAGATCGGGCTGTTCCGCAACATCGGCGATCTCAACTACATGCCGGTGGCCACGACCGGGAACATGATGCGGATGGTCGAGGCGGGATACGACGGTCTCGTCGAGAAGCACGGCCCGTCCCGGCGAGCCTTCGGCATCTACGCCATGCTCATCGCGACCTTCGCGGCCGGTGCGCTGATCGGTGCGGTCACCAGCCGGGCCTGGGGGGTACATGCGATTTGGTGTGCCGCAACGATTCTCTGGGCGACACTCGTGTTGTTCGTGATCGATGAGCACCATCGGCGCTGAGCTCACGCGCGCCACCCGGGCCGGCGGGCACTTCTCGTCGTTTAACCACGACCGGTGCCGGGCACCCGCTCCGGCAGGGGGAGCGTCGATGCCCGACCGCGCCCACAGAACCGAAGGAGCCGACGTGGCTACCAACACCGTCGTCTGGATCGTCGTCGCCGTCGTCGCGGTCCTGCTGATCGCCGCCGTCGTGGCGCTGGCCCTCAAACAGCGCACCCAGCGTCGCCGCGTCGAAGCCAGCCGTATCCGCGCGGAAGTGGACGAACAGCATCAGCGGGTCGAGAAGCGGGCCGTGGTGGCTGATCAGGCCGACGCCAAAGCCCGCGCCGCGGCCGCGGAGGCCGAGGCCAAGGCCGCCGAAGCGGAAGCCAAAAAGGCCGAGGCGGCTCGGCTGCGGGACGTCGCGACCGGTCACCGTGAGGCGGTCGACAGCACTCGCGCGGAACTGGACGAGCGGCGCGCCCACGCCGACAAGCTCGACCCGCGGGACCACACCGCCGCCGCCGACGACCAGCAGTCCCAGCCCGGCGCACCGGGCTATTCCGACCAGCCCGGCCAGCACTCCCAGCCCGGCGCACCGGGCTATTCCGGCCAGCCCGGCCAGCCCGGCCAGCCCGGCCACCCGGGCCAGCCGGGTGCACCGGTTCAGCAGCCGACCCCCGAACAGCGTCTCCGGTGACGGCGCAGAACGCCCCCGCCGTCCTCTTCGACATCGACGGCACACTGGTCGACTCCAACTATCTGCACGTCTACGCCTGGCATCGCGCCTTCGCCGACGAGGGTCTGATCGTCGAGTCCTGGCGTGTACACCGGTGCATCGGCATGGACGGGTCGCAGTTGCAGGAAGCACTGGTGCCCGACGCCGACGACGACACCCGCAGCCGACTCTCCGATGCCCATTCCCGCTACTACCTGGACAGCAAGGGGTTGCTGCGGCTGCTGCCGGGGGCCCGGGCGCTGCTCGAGGCCGTCGAGGAACTCGGTCTTCAGGCGGTGCTGGCCACCTCGGCCCCCGAAGACGAGCTGAAGGTGCTGCGCGAGGTGCTCGACAGCGAGGACGTCATCTCCACGCTGACCTCGGGAGGCGACGTCGAAACCGCCAAGCCCAAACCCGACATCGTCCAGATCGCCCTCGAGCGAGCCGGGGTCGACGCCGGCCGCGCGGTGTTCGTCGGTGACGCCGTCTGGGACATCGAAGCCTGCCAGCGTGCGGGCGTGATCTCGATCGGTCTGCTCAGCGGCGGGGTATCTCGTGGCGAGCTGACCGAGGCGGGTGCGGCGGAGGTCTTCGAGAACGCCGAAGACCTCCGCGCACACCTGCAGCACAGCCCGATCGGAAAGCTGCAGTAGCCGGCCGACAAGAATTCGGCAAGTATTCGTCGAGCCCGATCCACGACTCTTCTCTCCCATGAGGCGACACCCTCGCCCGTGACGGAGAGAAGGAGTCATCGTGAAGGTCATCCGGGCTTTTCGTACCGCCGTCGTCGCCGCCGCAGTGGGCGGTGCGGCCCTCGGACTGGCGGCCAACGCCGACGCGGAGTTCTTCGGCGATCCGGCCGGCGCGGCGGACTTCTGGGTGCTGCAGAGCGGCGACGACTGCGCGCTGATGGCCACCGCCGACGTGATCGGCGAACTCACCGGCCACCAACCGTCCGAGGCCGAGATCATCGACGCCGCGATGCACACCCCGAGTCGGATCCGAGACGGGCAGCCGATCTATCTGCCGCCCCCCGATCCGAACGACCCCGATTCGGGCCAGGGCACCAATATCTTCGACCTGCCCGTGCTGCTCGAGCACTACGGTGTGCACGCGACCGCGACCAACGAGGACGATGTGCCGGCCGGCCAGACCAACCTCGACGTTCTGGAGAAGGCGCTCGACGGGGGACATCGGATCATCGTGTCCGTGAACGCCGAGACCATCTGGAACCAGGACGGAGACCGGACCCACGGTGACCATGCGGTGGTCGTCACCGGTCTGGACACCGACGACGGCGTCGTCATGCTCAACGACAGCGGCACCGAGGACGGAGCCGACGAGGTGGTTCCGATGGACGTGTTCGAGTCGGCCTGGGCGGCCGGTTACCACGCGGTCGTGGTGACCACCGAGGCGGCGTGAGCGTCAGGGCAGCGGATAGCGCAGCACCGCAGCCACACCGTCGGTAGGAGCGATGCGCTCGTCGGTGCGGATCAGCGCGGCGCCGGTCCGGATCGCGAACAGCGGCAACGCCTCGTCGGCGCGCAGCGTCCGGGTCGCGGCCGACCCCAACTCGGACAGGACATTCTCGTTCGGTGCGACCGACGAGAGGTCGTCGTCTGCCATCACGGTGGCGTCACCGACGTCGCCGAGGATCAACGTCTCGACCGCCCCGGCCCGCAGCGCCGCGGTCACGCCGTGCAGCCCCTCGACGGCCAGCCCGGAGCCCTGCCCGGACGCCTGTGAGAACTGCTGGGCGGCATGGTCGATCGCCGCGATCCGGTGCTTGAGGAACTCCTGGTCGACGGCGTGGCGAAGGTCGGCGTCGTCGACCCCGCTGTTGCGGGCACCGAGGTCGAGTTCGACGACGCGCTCGGCGACCCGGTCTGCCAGCGTCGGCATCAGATCCGCGCGGGACTGCACCTCCCCGACGACGAAGATGACCTCCGGGGAGTCCTCGTCGACCAGCGCAGCGAGCTCCTCGGCGACGGCGCGCAGATTCTTGCGGCCGGCCTCCATGGTGCGTCGCTGCGGATCGCCGTATCCCGGAGTTTCCGCGCTGTCGGCTTTGTGGATCGGATAGCCGCCGCCGTCGACCTGCTCCGAGGCCACCGACCGGTCGCGGTGTACCTCGACATCGGCGCCGGCGTGATCGACCGAGACGATCACATAGGTGACGTGCTGGGCGCCGTGTTCGACCACCGGCATCAGGAACGGCAGCGGGGACACCCGGACCACCGGCGTCTCGATCGGCCGGATCAGGTGCTCGTTGAGCAGGATGCCGTCCGGACCGGCCACGATGCCCCGGCCACTGCGGCCCACCGCGGGGGCGGTACCGGTGATCGCCTGCTGCAGTGTCTCGATGACCTCACCCGTCGCGCCCTGCTGTTCGAGTTCGTCGCGAATGGCGCGCCACTTCAGGTCCCGCTGCGCCGCCGCGTCCTCGGTGTCGTGCGAATCGTCGAAGTACACCGAGGCGAACGGACCCTTCGACTCCGCGAGCGTACGGAAGCGTTCGGATTGCATGGAGATTCCCGTCGTCGACTGTTGAGTGGACCCTCGTTGGGTGCCCGCACACCGGCCGCACAAACGCCGCGAACCGCTACCGCGGCGGTGTCCAGGCCACCGGCAGCCGTTTGATTCCGTGGATGAACGCCGACTGCAGCCGGTCGGGTTCCGCGGCGGCGGTGAGGTCGGGGATCTGGCGGTGCAGCTCCTCGAATGCCACGGTGATCTCGCGGCGCGCGAGGTTGGCGCCCAGACAGAAGTGCGCGCCGCCACCACCGAAACCGACGTGCGGGTTGGGTTGCCGGCGCACGTCGAACGTCCACGGCCGGTCGAATTTCGTCTCGTCGCGATTCGCCGAGCCGTACCAGAGTGTGACCTTGTCCCCGGCGTGCAGCTGCACTCCGGACAGTTCGGTGTCACAGGTCAGGGTGCGGCGCATGTAGGCCACCGGCGACGCCCAGCGCACGATCTCCTCAACCGCCGTCGGCGCCACCTCGTCATAGGAGGAGAACCAATCGGCCCGCTGTTCCGGATACCGGCTCAACGCCAGGACGCCGTGGCTGATCGCGTTGCGGGTGGTCTCGTTGCCGGCCACCACCAGCAGGATGAAGAACGACGCCACCTCGCTGGACGTCAGGCGCTCGCCGTCCAGTTCGGCCTGCACCAGGCTGGTCGTCAGGTCATCGCCCGGGCGGGACCGGCGGTCTTCGGCCAGGGCGGTGGCGTAGGCGCCGATATCCATTGCCACGTGCAGGAATTCGTCGAAATCGGTGGCGATGTCGGGGTCGCCGAAGCCGAGGATGACGTTGGTCCAGCCGAAGATTCGCTGGTGGTCGTCCTCCGGAATGCCCATCATGTCGCAGATGATCTGCAGCGGCAGTGGTCCGGCGAGTTCGGTGACCAGGTCGGCGGTGCCGTCGGGATGGGCCGTGATCATGTCCGTCACCAGACGCCGTGCCCGCTCGCGCACCGAATCCTCGATCACGGCGAGCACTCGCGGGGTGAACGCGCTGCGCACGATGTTGCGCAGCCGGGTGTGCCGGGGATCGTCCATCGCGATCATCGAGCCGAAGTACTCGTTGAGCTCCGGGGTCTGGTCGCCGATCGTGATGCCGCCGGCCGAACTGAAGATCTCCGGATGGCGGCTGGCGTAGAACACGTCGTCGTGGCGGGTGAGCGCCCAGTGCCCCCGGCCGGCAGCGAACCCGTCCTGGACGAATTCCGGGTAGTGCGACACGGGGGCCTCGCGACGCAGGGTGGCGAATGCGCCGTCGCGGACGTCGTCGTCGAGCGCCCAGAAGTCCCATGACGCCAGATTGATATCGCCCAGCGGAATGTGCGGCGGAGCCGTCCCGTTCACCCGCGTCGCGATACCCATCTCGACGAGCCTAGCGTCAGGGCCGCCCTTCGTGACCCCGGCGGCCGTGGGTGCGGCGGTCTTCTTTCATCCGCGCCTCGAAGACGTGGCGGTGGCCCTCGGTCAGTTCGTCGCGCACCGTGCGCTCGTGGTCGCGCAGCACCGACCAGTAGTTGTCGTCGAAGTCCTCGACGATCTGAAAGGTCCAGCGGCCGTGCAGCACATTGCGTCCGACCATCTCCGTGTCCAACCGGTCGGCGACCGCACCGTGGCCGGCGTCGCGCAGGGCGTCGCAGGCCTCGCCGAGCAGCAGGTCGGCCCGGCCCATGAGCTGGTGGAAGCTGTAGAGGTGCCCGCGTGCGCGCTCCACCCACTCGAGCGCCTCCGACACCTTGCCCGCGGCTTCGACGGTGTCGTCGCTGATGTCGTCGGGAAGCTGACGGTCGTAGTCGGCAGGGCGGTCGTCGTTCTCGGTCACGGATCCACAGATACCCACGCCGGCGGCGGAAAAACTGACGTCCCAAGGTCGTCGGTGTCAGCCGAGCGCGTAGACGTTGTCCGGGGTGAGCTCCCGGGTGATCGCGGCGGCCAACAACGTCGAGGGCTCGGTCCCGTCGACGGCCTCGTCGGTGTTGATCTCGATGACGAGGGTCAGATTCCGGGCGGGCAGATGCACTGCGACGGTCTGGTAGCCGGGCAGGCTGCCGTTGTGTCCGATCCACCCGCCGGCGTTGAACAGGCCCAGCCCATAGCCGGTGCGCGCCGGCACGCCGGCCCGACTGACCACCTGCAGGCGCTGCTCCTGCAGCGGCGGGTCGAGCAGGGTGCCGGTGGCCAGTGCCGGTGCCCAGATGCGCAGGTCCTCCAGCGTGGAGGTCATCGCGCCCGCCGCCCAGCCCCACGACGGATTCCATTCGGTGGCAACGGCTTGCATGCCGTCGAGCGTCTGAACGGTGTAGCCCTGCGCATGCGGTTGCGGGAAGTCGTTGCCGGTCGGGAACGCGGTGCGGGTCATCCCCAGCGGCGCGGTGATCCGGTCGTGGATGAAGTCGCCCAACCGCTGGCCGGTGACTGTCTCGACCACCAGCCCCAGCAACACCGTATTGGTGTTGCTGTACTCGAAGCCCTGCCCGGGCGGGAAGGTCGGCGGCTGGGAGAACGCGTAGCCGAGCAGCTCTCGAGGAGTCCAGGGCCGCTGGGGGTCCGACAGCAGCGCGCGCACGAACTCGTCGTTGGCCGTGTAGTTCGGGAGGCCGCTCTGCATCCGCGCCAGTTCGCGCAGCGTGATCAGCGCACCCTGCGGAACCCCGGGTACGTACCGGTCGATCGGATCATCCAGCGACAGTCGGCCGTCGCGGGCCAGCTGCAGGATCGCGGTGACGGTGAAGGTCTTGGTGAGACTGCCGATGCGCTGGAAGAAGCCGGGTTGCATCGGGGCGCCGGTCGTCTCGTCGGCGACGCCCACCGCGCGTACGTAATCGCCCTGCGGACCGAACACTCCGACGACCGCCCCGGGGATGCGGGCGGTTCTCATCGTCTGATCGATCGCGGCGTCCAGACGCGCCGCCAGCTCGGGTGCCAGGCCCGGCGTCGCGGTGGCCACCGGGTCCACCGGACCCCAGACGGCGAGGACAACAGCGGCGGTCACGGTGAGGAGGCGTTGCCAGACCATGCGCTCACCGTGCCAGATCCGGAGTGGCATTGCGGCGAAGCGGGCGCCAAGGGCGTTGACTGTCGTCGACGGTCGACGGGAATGCCCGCGCGTACCGCCCGGTTACCCGAGCGGAACGTCGGCGATGGGAGTGCAGGTGAAGATCCGCTTCGGAGTAGGGCTGGCTGCCGAGACCAGGGCACACGACCTCGCGGGCATCGTCGACCACCTCGAGTCCCGCGGCGTCGACTCGCTGTGGTTCTCCGAACTGGTCTACTCCGAGGCGATCGATCCGTTCGTCGGGATGGCGTATGCGCTCGGACGCACCCAGCGGCTCAAGGTCGGAACCTCGGTGGCGATCCTGCCGGGACGGCATCCGGTGCTGGTGGCCAAGCAGTTGGCCTCGCTGGCGGCCGTGGCCCCCCGACGGGTGCTGCCCGCGTTCGGTCTGCATTCGGCGATCCCCGCCGAACGGGAGGTCTTCGTGGTCCCGGCCGGTGAGCGGGCCGCGGTGTTCGACGAATCGCTGCGGCTGTTGCGGGCGGTACTGGATCATCCCGAAGTCGACTTCGAGGGTGAGCACTTCACCGTGCACGGCGCCGCCGTCGCCCCGCGCCCGGACCGGCCACTGGACATCTGGCTGGGCGGCTCCGCCCCGTCGGCACTGCGGCGCATAGGGCGCTTCGGTGACGGCTGGCTGGGCAGCTTCCTCACCCCTGACGAGGCCCGGACCGGCCGCGAGCAGATCGAGCGGGCAGCCCGGGAGTGCGGCCGCGAGATCGAACCCGACCATTACGGCATCAGCCTGGCGGTCGCCGACGGTGAACTGTCCGAGCGGCTGATCGACGTGGTGCGGCGCCGGCGCCCGGACGTCGACCCCGGCGACCTGATCGCCACCGACTGGCCGGCGCTGCACCGCCAGCTCGACGCCTACGTCGCGGCGGGGCTCACGAAATTCGTCATCCGCCCGGCGGGTGCCACGCCCGGTGACGTCTTCATCGAGCGGTTCGTCGCCGAACTGCTGCCACGGCAGAACTGAGCGCGCCGGCCAAAAGGGCCGATGAATTCCCGGGCCGCGGCGGGTCGTCACAGCTGACGGACCCAGCGAAACCAGGGAGGTGCACGATGGTCATCGTCGCCGGACATCTCATCGTCGACGCGTCGGCTCGGGACGGATATCTGCGCGGCTGTCGTCACGTCGTCGAGCGGGCGCGCCGAGCACCCGGCTGCCTGGACTTCTCGGTGTCGCCCGACCTCATCGACCCGTGCCGCATCGCCGTCTTCGAGCGGTGGGCCTCACAGGCCGCGGTCGAGGCGTTCCGCGGTGACGGCGTCGACGCCGAACAGGGTGCTGCGATCGAAGCGGCCGAGGTGTCCGAGTACGACGTCGCCGCGGCGCGGCAGCTGACCCAGCCCCGTCAGGGCGTGCAGTAGTTGCGGGTGACGAACGTCAGGGCCTGCCGATAGAGCGGGTCCAGCGATCTGGCGGTGGACACCGCTCCGATCGCATCGGCCACGCTGGCCGGACATTCCGGGGAGTTCAGCACCGGCCAGTTGGAAGCCAGCTGTTCGACGATCGTCCGATTCAGCCCGTCGATGACCCCCCGCGACGCGGCCAGCTCCGGGGCGGCCACCGGGGCCGCAGCCGGGTCGAGCTTCCACTGGCCGAACCGCGTGTACTCGATGCCCTCGGTGGCCGCGATCTGATCGGCGAAAACCCGGCGCACCCGCTGGCCGTCGATACTGCGCGCGTTCGCATCCGCCTCGACCGCCGCCAACACCTGGTCGACCCGAACCGGATCCTCGATCGACCCCTTGGTCACCCACTTGTTGGCGGCGACCGGCTCGGCCACCGCCAGGCGTTCGGCCGCCGCATCCACCAGCGGCTGCAGCGGGCCGGGGTCGGCTGCGGCCGGCGCCGCACCGGTCAGTGCGGCACCGCCGGCGACGATTCCCATGGCCAGCGCCGCAACGGTTCGGCGCAGCCGGGCCCGCCGGATCAACGGTCGAAGTCCGGATCGTCGTCGTCGGCGAGCGGGACGGCGATGGACTGTTCGATGAGGTCGGCCTCGTCGGCGTCGAAGTGGCGCGACAGGGCGACACGGGCGGGATCGAGGCCGCCCTCCTCGTCGTCCACGTCGACGGGAATCAGCTGTTCAGCGACGTCGGCCTCGGTCGCCTCGTGACCGAATGCCGGATCGTTCGGGGTGCTCATCTCCGGTCTTCCTCCCTGGCTGTGACAGCCGGTCTGGACAGGTCCTCTCCACGATAATGACGTCGCGCCGGCGCGGCAGGGCCCGCCCGCTGGTGTCTGACCAGCATCCGCCTCGGGTAGTCTGCAGCCCAGCGACCGGGGCGGTTCTCGAGACGCGGGACGCCGGACAAGACACCGAAACGACACGTCAGAAGGTTTCAGCTGTGCCCAACACCACCAGCGACGACAAGGACATGACTCCTCACTTCGAGGACGTCCAGTCGCATTACGACCTGTCCGACGATTTCTTCCGACTGTTCCTCGATCCGACGCAGACTTACAGCTGCGCCTATTTCGAGCGCGACGACATGACGCTGGAAGAGGCGCAGCTCGCCAAGATCGACCTGTCGCTGGGCAAGCTCGGTCTGCAGCCCGGGATGACGCTGCTCGACGTCGGCTGCGGCTGGGGTGCGACGCTGCGCCGTGCGATCGAGCGCTACGACGTGAACGCGATCGGTCTGACCCTGAGCCGCAACCAACAGGCCCACGTGCAGAAGACGTTCGACGCGTTGGACACGCCCCGCTCACGCGAGGCGCGACTGCAGGGCTGGGAGCAGTTCCACCAGCCGGTCGACCGCATCGTTTCGATCGGTGCCTTCGAACACTTCGGCTTCGACCGCTACGACGACTTCTTCAAAATGGCCTACGAGGCGCTGCCCGCCGACGGCGTGATGCTGCTGCACACGATCGTGCAGGCCAGTAAGGAAGAGGTCGAGGAGCGCGGGCTGCCAATCACCATGAAGCACCTGAAGTTCTTCAAATTCATCATGGACGAGATCTTCCCCGGGGGCCGGCTGCCCTCGGTCGACCTGGTCAAGGACCGGGCCACCGCGGCCGGCTTCGAGGTGACTCGGGTTCAGCCGCTGCGCCTGCACTACGCCCGCACGCTGGACACCTGGGCGGCCGCTCTGGAGTCCCGCAAGGACGAGGCCATCGCCATCCAGTCCGAAGAGGTCTACGAACGGTACATGAAGTACCTCACCGGCTGCGCCGACCTGTTCCGTGACGGGTACATCGACGTCTGCCAGTTCACCTGCCAGAAGGGCTGACCGGCAGCTACCGGGCCGGCGGCCCCGGCTCGGTGCCCGCCGCGTCGCGCCGCCGCGCCGCCATCCCGGCCAGCGCCTCGAACACCACCCGATGCGCCGCATTGACCGTCAACTCGGCATGGTCGTAGGCGGGTGCGACCTCCACTACGTCGACCCCGGCAACGTCGTGTTCGTAGCAGAGCTGACGGACCATGCGCAGCAGGTCCGCGCTGGTGATGCCGCCCGGCTCCGGGGTGCCGGTACCGGGCGCGTGCGCGGGGTCGAGGACGTCGATGTCGACCGAGACGTAGAGCTTGTCCGCCTTGGCCAGCGCCTCGGCGACCGCGTCGCGCATCACCTCTTTGAAACCGCGTTCCCAGATCTCCTGCATGGTGTGCCAGGTCATGCCCTGTTCGAGCATCCACTCGAAGGTGTCCTGGGGTGGCCAGTAGCCGCGCAAACCCACCTGTACGAAGTGGGTGCCGGGCACCGCTCCGGATTCGATCAGCCGGCGCATCGGGGTGCCGTGGCTGGCGAGGTTTCCGTCGATGATGTCGGCGGTGTCGGCGTGCGCGTCGAAATGGACGATGCCCACGTTGCCATACCCGTGCACATCGGCGACCGCCGTCGCGGCCGGCCAGGTGATCGAGTGGTCGCCACCGAGGATCACCGGCACGATGCCGCGGGATGCGACGGCGTGGATCCGTTCGCGAATGTTGTGGTGGGACGCCTCGGTCTGTCCGTGCGGACACCACGCGTCGCCGAAGTCCACCACCTCGAGCCAGTCGAAGATCTCCAGGCCCAGATCCATGTGGTAGGTGCCCGGTTCGTAGGCGGTGGCGCGGATGGCCCGCGGCCCGAACCGGGCGCCGGGCCGGTTGGTGGTGGCGACGTCGAACGGGGCGCCGACGATCGCCACATCGGGCCGCCAGGAGTCCAGCTGCGCCGGTTCGGTCAGAAACGGCCGTTGTCCGAAGGACGCCAAGCCGGCATAGGGCAGATCGAGCTGCTCGGCCATCCCGGGTGGGAGTTCGCGCTGCGGCTCGTCATGCTGGTGGCCCATGCGCCTGACCGTACCGCTCGGCGCGCTCGGGCGCGTGCCGATCAGCCGGCCCGCGACAGCGCCATCCGCAACGTCTCGGGCAGGGCGCGTTTCGACCAGTCGGTGGTCGACACGACGACATACACCGTCCGCCCCGTGACGGCCGGTGTGCCCCCGCGCAGCACCGTGAAGCCGAGGGTCAAGCTGGTGGTGCCGATCCGTTCGCAGCGCACCTCGATGCGTACGTCGTCACGCCAGCGGACACCCGCGGCATAGTCGATCTCGGTATGGACCACCTGGAAGTCCACCCCGTCGGCGATCAGCGCGGGGTAGGACACCCCCAGATCCTCCAGGAACGCGGTGCAGGCCTCGTCGAACCAGGTCAGGTAGTGCCCGTTGAAGACGACGCCCTGCTGGTCGACCTCGGCGTAGCGCACGAGGATCGGCATCGAGAACGGCATCGCGTCACCGTAACCGCGGCGAGCAGCGTCAGGGCACCAGACCCGATGCCAATGCGCGACGAGGTTTGCCCGACGGCGTCTTCGGGATTGTGCCGGGTGCCACGACCGACACCTTCCGCGGTCGCATGTCGACCTCTGACACGACGGCGTGAGCGACCTCGTGTTCGATCCGCCGCACCTCGCCATGGACGTTCCACTCGCCGGCCTCCACCACGACGGCGAACGTCTCGCGAGGGTGTCCCGCATCGAGTCGCACGGCTACCACACATCCCGGCCGAACACCGTGCACTCGGGCTGCCGCCCGTTCGACGTCGGCCGGGTAGATATTGCGCCCGGCCATGATGATCACCTCTTTCACCCTGCCGCACACCACGATTCGGCCGTCTTCGGTGAGGTAACCGAGATCACCGGTGTCATACCAGCCGCTCTCGTCTGCCGCGGGCCGGAACCCGGCCATGGTGGTGTACCCCGGGGTCAGGGAGGACCCCTGCACCTGGATGACGCCGATGGCCCTCGGTGCCAGCACGTCGGCGTCGTCGTTGACCACGCGGGCCCTCATGTCGTCCAGCGGTACACCCAGACAGGTCAGCCGTCGGGTGCGCCCGGACGTCGACGGTACCGCCCGGTCGAGCGACGACAGCAGATCGGCGTCCACCTCGTCGACGGCCAAGCCGGCGCCCAACCGGGAGAACGAGACCGCCACGGTCGTCTCGGCCATCCCGTAGGCCGGCAGGACCGCTCGTGGGTTGAGGCCGAACGGTTCTCCCGCCTCGCACAGGTCCTCGACCGCGGCCGGATCCACCTGCTCGGCTCCCGACAGGGCGAAACGCAGTGTGGAGAGGTCGAATTCGCCGGGAACGGCCTGCCTGCGCAGCCGCTTGGCCAACAGTGCCCAGGCGAAGTTCGGCGCTGCGGTCATCGTGCCGCGGTATTTGTCGATGAGCCGCGGCCACAGCAGGATGTCGCCGAGGAAGTCCATCGGCGTGACCTTGACCAACTCGGCGCCGAAGTACATCGGCACGGTCAGGAAGCCGGTCATCCCCATGTCGTGAAACAGCGGCAGCCAGCTGACGATGACGTCGGTGTCGAGGCGGTAGTCGGCGGCACGGAACATCGCCTCCGCGTTGGCCACGATGTTGGCATGGGTGATGTGCACGGCCTTGGGGGAGCCGGTCGACCCCGACGTCAACTGCATCAGCGCGACGTCGTCGTCATCGGTGTCGACGGCGGCCACCGGATCGGCGGCGAGCAGTTCGTCGACCGTCACCACCGGAATGCCGAGCGAACGCAGCACCGGTTCGGCGGCCATGAACGGGTCGGACAGGATCACCGCCTTCGCCCCGATCAGCGAGACAACCCCGGCGGTCTCGGCGGCCCACAACTGCAGGTCGCTGCGCGGGGTCGGCTGGTGCAGCATCGTCAGGCAGGCGCCCCGCATCCAGACGCCCTGGGCGGTCGGTGCGATCTCGGCCGGCGCCCCGGCCAGGACCGCGACCACGTCGCCGCGGCCGACGCCGACGTCGCGCAACCCGCCCGCCAAGCAGGACGCACGGTGGTGCACCTCGCTCCACGTCCGGCGCTCCGGCAGATGCGGCTCCCCGGTGGTCATGCCGTTCGCGCTGGACACGGCGTTGGCGAACATCCGCTCGGTGAAGGTGCTCACGCCAGGACGGCCGGACCGTCATTGCGGCAGGTCGAATCAGAGATTGTGGGCGTCATGGCAGACGCTCCCGTCGCTAGTGGTGCTATCGCAGACGGCAACCGTAGTGCGGGCACGCGAGGAACCTACGACCCGGCGAGCATAACCCCGGACGGTGCGGACTCCGCCCACCCAGCACACTGGACCGGTGGAACTGATCTCGATCGACGACATCCGCGCGGCGGCCGAACGCATTCGCGGCGACGTGTTCCGCACCCCGCTGATCCCCGCGCCGTGGGCCGGCCCGGCGTGGCTCAAGGCCGAGAGCCTGCAAGCCATCGGGGCGTTCAAGGTCCGCGGGGCGTTCAACGCGATCGGCCGCCTCGACCCGGCGGTGCGTTCGCGCGGCGTCGTCGCCTACTCCAGCGGTAACCACGCCCAGGCGGTCGCTTACGCGGCCGCCCGCTACGGCGTGGGCGCCCACATCGTCATGCCCCAGGAAACACCGGAGGTCAAGGTGGCCGCCACCCGCAGGCACGGTGCCGAGGTGGTGCTGTGCGCGGCCGGGCAGCGCGAGATCGTGGCTGCAGAGCTGGTCGAGCGCACCGGCGGTGTGCTGGTGCCGCCCTTCGATCACGTCGACGTCATCGCCGGACAGGGCACCCTGGGCCTCGAGATCGCCGAAGATCTCCCGAGCGTCGAGAACGTCTTCGTCCCGGTCAGTGGTGGCGGGCTCGCCTCCGGCGTCGGCACGGCGATCAGGGCACTGTGCCCCGAGGCGAGGATCTTCGGGGTCGAGCCGGAACTGGCCGGCGACACCGCCGAAGCGTTGCGGGCGGGCCACCGCGTCAACTGGCCGATCGAGGACCGCAACCGCACGATCGCCGACGGATTGCGCTCGCAACCGTCGGATCTGACGTTCGCCCACCTGCAACGGGTGCTCGACGACGCCGTCACCGTCGGCGAGGACGAGATCCGCGCCGCGGTCCGTGACATCGCGGTGCACGCCCACCTGATCAGCGAACCGAGCGGCGCGGTCGCGCTGGCCGGGTACCGGCGGGTGGCTCCGCCCGGGCGCACCGCGGTGGTGCTGTCCGGAGGCAACATCGAACCCGTCCTGCTGCAGGAGATCCTGGCCGGCTAGTTGCTAATGCACGCCCTCCATCTGACGGCTGATCCACGGGGCGATCGCGAACACCACGATGCCGGCGACCACCGCCACCGCGCCGAGGATGCCGAAGTACGCGGCTTCATGGGACGCGTCGTAGTAGCCGGCCAGCACACCTGACATCGCCGTGCCCAGGCCCACCGAGAAGAAGTACAGCGCCATCATCTGCGCCCGGAACGCCTCCGGCGCGAGCTTGGTGGTGACCGACAGCCCGATCGGTGAGAGCAGCAGCTCCGAGACGGCGAACAGAGCCAGGATCGCCATGACCAGCAGCGCCGGCACCGCGGTCACATTGGCCAGCGGTACGAAGCACAGGAACGCCAGGCCCATGCCGATGACGCCGTAGGAAAATTTTCGCGGGGTGGTCGGCGCCCGGTTACCCAGCCGCGTCCACAGGATCGCGAACAGCGGCGAGAGCGCGATGATCCACACCGGCTCGATCGAACCGATCCAGCTCGACGGCGCGATCCAGCCGAAGATCGACCAGTTCATCCGCTCGTCGGAGTAGACGGCGAGCACCGTGAAGATCTGCTGGAACAGCGACCAGAAGACCGCATTGGCCACGAACAGCGGGATGAACGCCCGCACCCGCACGCGTTCGGTCGCCGCCACCACCGGGCTGCGCAACATGATCACGAAGTAGGCGATCGACGCGACGATGATGACACCGGTGGTGACCTGGGAGAGATTGGCCAGCGTGACGAGGCTGAACGCGACGGCCAGACCCACGACGATCAGGACGGCCGCGAACACGCCGGCGGCCTTGCCGATCGCTGTGCGGGGCAGCGGATTCGGTACGTCGCGGCCATGTTCGCCGAGATTTCGCCGGAAGACGACGTACTGGATCAGACCCAACGCCATCCCGATGGCCGCCGCGCCGAACCCGTAGTGAAATCCGACCCTGGTCTGGAGCAGTCCGGTGATCAGCGGTCCGGTGAAGGCGCCCAGGTTGATGCCGAGGTAGAACAGCGTGAAGCCGCCGTCCGCGCGGGGGTCTCCCTTCGAGTACAGCGTGCCGAGCAACGAGGACGCATTGGCCTTGAGCGCGCCCGAACCGAGCGCGACGAGGATCAGGCCGGCGCCCACTCCGGTCAGTCCGGGCAACACGGCGAGGGCGATATGGCCGAGCATGACCACGACCCCGCCGTAGAAGACGGTGCGTTCCATCCCGAGCAGGCGGTCGGCGATCCAGCCGCCGAGAACGGTCGACAGGTACACCAGCCCGCCGTAGGCGCCGACGATCCCGGTCGCGGTCGACTGCGGCAGCCCGAGACCACCGTCGGTGACGGAGTAGTACAGGTAATAACCCAGGATGGTCAGCATCCCGTAGAACGAGAAGCGTTCCCACAACTCGACGCCGAAGAGATTGGTCAAGCCGATCGGATGGCCGAACAGGGTCCGGCCGGCGGGGGAGTCCACCGTCTGGCGAGCATCTGGCATAGAGGTCACCCTGCCACGGTTACCCTCGCGGAGGTGATCAGATCGCCCATCGCCCGATTTCGGTGGTGGGTCAGCGTGCTGCTGCGGGTCGGTGTCGTCGCGGCCGTGGTGGCGGCGATCGTGGTGGTCGAGATGTCGTCGCGCTCCGGTGTGCTGTGGCGGTTGGTGACGTTCACCTACCAGGCCAATGTCTTCGCGGCGGCCTTCTACGCCGCGACCCTGGTCTCGCGACGTGCCGATGCGGATGCGGCGCTGCGCGGGGCCGTGGTGGTCTACGTGGTGGTGGCCGGCCTGGTGTGGAACCTCTTCCTCACCGGCCACAGCATGGGTTACACGCCGGCGAACTTCCTGCTGCACGTGGTGGTGCCGGTTCTCGCGGTGGGCGAGTGGATGCTGGCGCTCGGCAGCCGGGCGACGCTGCGCTGGTGGCACCCCTGGCTGTGGCTGGCCTATCCGGCGGCATACGTCGCGGTCGCGCTCGTGGTGCTCAACCGTGCCGGCCGTCGCGCGCCCTACTACTTCCTCGACCCGGACAGCGTCGGATCGTGGACCGTCGCGCTCAACATCGGCCTGCTCGCGGCGATCTTCGTAGGGCTGGGATACGCCCTGATGGCGATCGGGCGGACACCGGCGACCGCGGTGAGCGGCGCGCCGTGAGGCGGCCGGATGAAACGTTCGGATGGGTCCGCGACGATGAACAGGTATGGAATTGCGTGAACTCCGTCCGCCGAACGCCGCGGTCCGGTCGACCTACACTGGCGCCATGCTGCGCACGGTAGGGCGGTCCGCCGCCGCGATCGCCGGAACACTTGCGGTGGCCATGTCGGCCGCGGTGGCCGGTCCGGTGGCCACCGGATCGGCGGCAGTGAGCACGGCGCTCACGGTTGCCGCGGTACAACCGGCGGTCGGTGAGGTCGTCGGCGTCGCCGCTCCGGTCACTGTGCGGTTCACCGCGCCGGTCGCCGACCGCGCCGCCGCCCAGCGCGCCATTCGTTTCGACTCGCCGGCCACGCCGGAGGGCGACTTCGCGTGGCTGAACCAGTCCACCGTCGAATGGACCCCGAGCGGATTCTGGCCGGCGCATTCCACCGTCTCGGTGCGCGTCGGTGGCGCCGCGCCGCTGAGCTTCCAGACCGGTGCCGCGGTCGTCGGTGTGGCCGATATCGATGCCCACACCTTCACGGTCAGCATCGACGACGAAGTGGTGCGGGAGATGCCGGCCTCCATGGGCAAGCCGAAGTTCCCGACGCCGATCGGAAACTTCCGGGTGCTGGGCAAAGAGTCGGTCGTGGTGATGGACTCCCGGACCATCGGCATCCCCCTCGACGATCCCGAAGGCTACAAACTGACCGTCTACGACGCGGTACGCGTGACCTGGGGCGGGGTCTACGTGCACGGGGCGCCCTGGTCGACCGGTTCCCAGGGCTATGCGAACGTCAGCCACGGGTGCATCAACCTCAGCCCGGACAACGCCGACTGGTACTTCAACACCGTGCGGATGGGCGATCCGGTCATCGTGCAGGCGTAACCGCCCCTGCGCCGTGGAGGTTCTTGGCCGTCGGTGACGTCGGTACGGATGCGGCGTCGGGACAGGTGCCCAGCACCCGGTCGGCGGTGCCCGCGGTGGTCACCGTGAACCAGTAGTGCTCGTTCTTGAAGTGGTGCAGTCGATGGTTGCGCCACACCGCCCGGTACGCGGCCGATTTCGGCTTGTAGTCGCTGTGGATGAGGTAGTGGCACCACTCGTAGATGAGTCCGATCAGCGCCAGCGCGACGAGAAAGGTCAGCCCGAGCGCCGACCGCGGGAACGCCAGCAGGGCGACGGCCACCGCGGCGGCGAGCAACCACAACAGTGTCTGCCACGGGATGAGAATCAGCGGTACGTCGCGCGGGTCGACGTGGTGCGCGCGATGTTTGCGCGCCACCAGGGGGTCCAGGCGAAGCGGCCCGATCCGGCGCGGTCGCCAATGCAGGATGACCACGTGTACCAGCCATTCGACGAGGGGGAACGCCGCCAGCATCGCCAGCGGGACCAGCGCGTCGGTGAGCTGCCAGTCGCCCAGACGCACGCGGACGACGGCGGCGGCGAGCAAGACGGCGCCGATCAACCACGGGCTCGGATGACGCCGGAACTCCCGCACGGCGTCGGTCAGGGTGAATGCGGTTCGGTTCATCGGTTCTCCAAGGTGTGCAGCGCATCGAGCAACGCGGTGGTGGCCGGCTCGAGCAGACGGACGGCCGCGTCACGGGCCCCTGCGGGGTCACCGCCGGCGACGGCGTCCACGATCGCGCGGTAGGCCTCGGGACGCCCGACCTCCTCGGCCATCATGGTGGCGAGTGCCGGCAGCGCCGGCTCATAGGTCGCGCGCAGCGTGTTGTACATCAGCCGGAACGCGATCGAGTCGGCGCCGTCGACGACGTGATCCCAGAAGTCGAGCGCGCGCTGTTGTGCGGCAACGGGATCGGTTTCGTCGGCCAATGTCTCGACGACTGCGCGGAGGCGGTCGGCGAGTTCGGGGCCGCCCCGTGACGCGGCGAGTTCGGCGATCTTGGGGCCGTTGTGCAGGCGGGTCTCGAGGATGCTGCGTACAACCGTCAGATCCGGTTGACCGTCACGCATCAGCAGTCGGGGAAGCAGATCCAGACCGGCAGTACGGCGGTAGTCGCGCACCGTGGTGGTGTCGCCCTGCCGGACCTCGATCAGCCCGGCGGCCGAGAGCCGTTTGAGGGCTTCTCTGATCGCCGGCCGGGACACCCCGAGCACCTCTGCCAGCTGCCGTTCGCTGGGGAGGGCCTCGCCGGGCGCCAGATCGCCGCGCAGCACCTCGGAGATGATCTGGTCGAAGACGTCTTCGGGGACCGAGCGTCGATGCACCGGTTGCAGCGCCATGACCCCACCATGGCACTCGACAGGTCAAGAGGTCAAGTGGTCAGACCACTAACAGGTGGTTTCGATGCGATAGGTCGCATTCGCCTCACCGGACGGGTTGTCGGCGAAGGAGCCCTCGGCGGTGCCGGTGATCATGATGGTGTCCCCGTCGACGGTGGCCTTGCCCTCGCCGACGGTGCCCTGCCAATAGGAACCGGTGAAGCCCTCCAGGTCCCGGATCTGTACCGAGTGCGCATCCACCGTGTCCCCGGTCTGGATGGACGCCGTGAAGCCGGGCTTGGCCTCGTCGAATGTGGAGATCAGCCAGGTCCAGCCGGACTGGCTGCACTCGACCGGATACTTGGTCCCGTTTCCGTCGCCGTTGACCACCACCTCCGCGGTCCGGGTGCCCAGCGCCGCCGGCGGCGCGCTGCACGCGGCCAGGGCGCCGACGGCTGCGGCGGCCACTACGGCGATGATTCGGTTGTCCACGAGGCCACCCCTGTTCCGTTCGGTCACGTCGACCTTTCCGACGTCGTCGCCAAGCAAACCAGAGCGGCCGCCGTCGCATCGTCAGCCGGCAAAAATGTCTCCACACTGAGTTCGGCGGCGGTGGGATCCAAAGCCGTGCCGAACGTCGTCACCGTATTCAGCAGGCGCAGCGAAACCCCACGCGCAGTGCAGATCTCGAGCTCGACGGCGACCACCGCCGAATCGGACGCGACCTCCTCCGGGCCGGGCAGCGACTCCAGCTCCGCCAGGAGTTCTCGCAGTGCGGGTTCGGCGCCGGCCGACACCTCACGACGCAGCCGGCCCAGCAGATGGTGACGCCACGGCCCGAGATTGACGATCCGCCGGGCCAACCCGTCCGGGTGTAGCGCGATCCGCAGCGCGTTCGGCCGCTCGAGCAACGCCGGGGACACGCCCTCGAGGAGCACGCCGGCGGCGGCATTGGTCGCGACGACGTCCCACCCCCGGTCCACCGCGACGCAGGGAAACGGTTCGTGGGCGGCCAGGACCCGGTCGAGTCCGGCGCGCACCGCGGCCAGATCCGGATGGTCCAGCCGACGTTCGGGATACGCGGGCGCCAGACCCGCGGCCAACAGGAGTTCGTTGCGCGCACGCGCGGGGACGCCGAGCGCATCGGCGAGGCGCAGCACCATAGCCCGGCTGGGCGTCGCGCGGCCGGTCTCGACGAAGCTGATGTGCCGGGCGGAGACGTCGGCGGCCAGTGCCAGCTCGAGCTGGCTGAGTCGCCGCCGGACCCGCCAGGTGCGCAACGCTCGGCCGAAGGACGCGTCGCGCGCAGCGGTCGTCGGTACGGCGGTCACCCGGTCAGTGTGGCCGGACTCGTGCGGCGTTGCCATTACCCGAGAGGTAATTGCGCCGATTACCGGGGGAGCCGAACGTGGAGGTGTTCCGGAAGGAGGACGGCATGCACACACCGACCGCTACCCGCATCGACGCACCCGCCGTGCCGCGCTGGCTGCGGCTGGTCATGGCCTCGGATCGCACCGGCTCGGCCTGGTACGTGGGTACCGGGTTCTTCTTTGCGCCGGTCCTGGTCGTGCTGTCGCCGTGGCCCGCGCACCGCGGCGATGTGGCTGCTCATCGCACTGGTGGGGCTGTGGTTGGGCCTGCTCGGCATCGCCATGGCCGCCGGCCTGGCCATCGTGCTCAAGTCCGACGTCGAGATTTCCGAGGACTACTGGCGCTCGCTCATCGACTACCCGCCGACGCCTGCGGCGCCGAAGCCCGTCTCGACGAGCCTGTGTAGTCCACCTGCCAGTGTTTGATGCCGTTGAGCCAGCCCGAGCGCAACCGTTCGGGTTCGGCCAGGGGAGTGAGGTCGGGCATCTCGTCGGCGATGGCATTGAAGATCAGGTCGATGGTCATGCGCGCCAGATTGGCCCCGATGCAGTAGTGCGCGCCCGTGCCGCCGAACCCGACATGCGGATTGGGGTCGCGCAGGATGTCGAAGCGGTACGGATCGGTGAACACGTCCTCGTCGAAGTTCGCCGACCGGTAGAACATCACCACCCGCTGGCCCTTCTTGATCGGCACCCCGGACAGCTCGGTGTCCTCTAACGCGGTGCGCTGGAAGGACGTGACGGGGGTGGCCCATCGGACGATCTCGTCGGCCGCGGTGGCCGGGCGTTCCCGCTTGAACAGCTCCCACTGGTCGGGGAATTCGGTGAAGGCCATCATTCCCTGGGTGATGGAGTTGCGGGTGGTCTCGTTGCCCGCGACGGCCAGCAGGATGACGAAGAAGCCGAATTCGTCGTCGGTGAGCTTGTGGCCTTCGACGTCGGCCTGCACGAGCTTGGTGACCAGGTCCTCGCCCGGGTTGGCGGCGCGATCGGCGGCCATCTGCATCCCGTACATGATCAGCTCGACCGAGGCGCCCATGGCGTCGTTGCGGGCGTACTCCGGATCCTGGTCACCCACCATCTGATTCGACCAGTCGAACAGCTTCATCCGGTCTTCCTGCGGCACCCCCATCAGTCCGGCGATCGCCTGCAGGGGCAGCTCGCAGGAGACCTGTTCGACGAAATCGCCGGAGCCGGCCGCCTTGGCGTTCTGCACGATGCGGTGCGCGCGCTCACGCAACTCGGTGCGCAGCGATTCGATGGCGCGCGGGGTGAAGGCACGCGACACGATCTTGCGCAGATGAGTGTGGTGCGGTGCGTCCTGATTCAGCAGCACGGCTTTGCCGCCTTGGATCGACTCCGGCTCGGCCCCCTCGCGGTAGCGCGGCAAGGCCGTCTTGGCGTTGCTGGAGAACACGTCGCTGCGCCGCGAGATCTCCTTGACATCCTTGTGTTTGGTGACCACCCAGTAACCGTCGTCGTCGAACGGCTCGTTCCCCGAGGTCTGGGCGTTCCACCAGATGGGCGCCACCCGCCGCATCTCGGCCAGCTCGTCGATCGGCAACCGTTCGGCGTAGATGTCGGGGTCGGTGAAATCGAACCCCGGCGGAAGGGTCGGGCGGGATGCGGCGCTGCTCATGACCACGGGCGTCTCCTGGAGCGATGTTCTCGTGCCGATAGCACCTGCCTACACCACCGAACGCCCGTGCGGGGCCGGGTTCGGGGAAACCGGCGAGCCTCTCCTGTAACAGAACGGGAATCGCCGGAGAAGAAGTCGATAGTGATGCCGGCTGAGGTGAAGGGAGACCTGCGGTGGCGAGAGATCTTCGACGGGCGATGTCCACGGCGGCTGCGTGGACGGTGATGAGCGTGGGGCTCGGTGTGGCCGCAGCGCTTTCGGCGCCGTCCGCATCCGCCGATCCGGTGGCCGAGCCCGGACCGCCCGCCCCGGTGCCGGTTCCGGCGGCCCCGGCCACCCCGGATGCCGCGCCGCTCGGCGCGCCCGCCCCGGCGCCCGCCGGACCCGCGGAGGTGCCGCACCTGCTCAGCCCCGAGAACCTGCCGCCCGGCACGTCGGCCACGCCGGTCGCGCCGTCCGGGAGCCGGGGGCTCTCCTACATCCGGGATCTGTGGCACGCCGTTCGCACCCAGGAGGTCAGCGGCGGCGACGCGCTGTTCCTGCTGACCCAGCGTCCGCTCGACCCGAATGCCACACCGCCGGCCGGACTGCCGGCCGGTCCGCAGGCCCCGCTGCCGCCCACCGCCGAGGTGGCGCCGGCGGCCGCCCCGGTGCCCGCGCCGTAACCGCGGCGCGGTCTCCGCCCGGGGGCCCGATGCGGAAGGGATCGAGGACTTTCGGCCCCAGCGCCGCACCGCATCCGCCCCCTACGGTCGGGTCATGACCTACGTGATCGGTAGTGCCTGCGTCGATATCGTCGACAAGTCCTGTATCGAGGATTGCCCCGTCGACTGCATGTACGAGGGCGACCGCAAGCTCTACATCAACCCCGATGAATGCGTGGACTGCGGCGCCTGCAAACTCCTGTGCAAGGTCGACGCCATCTACTGGGAGGGCGACCTTCCCGGAGATCAACAGCAGCATCTGGCTGACGACGCCGCATTCTTCACCGAGGTGCTTCCCGGCCGGGAGACGCCGCTGGGCAACCCTGGTGGCGCCGCAGCGGTAGGCCGGATCGGGGTGGACACCCTCCTGGTCGCCGGCCTCGCCCGGCGCCCCGGCTACTCGGCCGACCAGTCCGAATTCGGCGCGTAGAACTGCAGCATCGGCTGGCGCACCACGGTCGTGCCGGCCTCGGTCACCACGAGTTCGGCCGATGAGACGGTATAGACCACATCGCCGTTGGCGGCGGTGAATCCGCCCGACCCGTCGGCCGTGGCGGTCAGCATCAACGCGGATTCGTCACGCAGGCGCACTCCGCGGTATTGCAGCTGACCCTCAGGCCCTCGGCAGATCGCCACCAGCGCCTCTTCGGTGCGGCCGAATGCGACCGCGGCCGCCGTTCCCTGGCAGTACGCGGCGGTGCCGACGTAGCCGTTGTGATCGGTGGCGGGATCGGGGGGCTGCGCACCCGCGGGTGTCGCGACCGCCAGCGCGCCCGCGAGGCCGAGGACGCCGAATCCCGTGCGGCGCAGAAGGGTCCGGCAGGGCTCCGAAGCAGCTCGCATGGCGCCACGGTAACCCGCACGGCCGCGCCATCGGGGGAGGCGCGGCCGTGCGGTCCCGACCGATCAGACTCCGGCGGCCTCGTTGAGCGTGTTGAGCGTCGTGGTCGCGTCGAGGTACTCCTGCACCCAGCGCTCGATCACCGTGGAGGTCTTCTCGACCTTGGTGAACTGGCCGACCACCTGGCCCACCGGGTTGAACGCGACGTCGACGGTCTCGTTCGGGTACTTGTGGGTGGCGGCCACCGCCATCCCGGAAACCATGTACTGCAACGGCATACCGAGCGGCTTCGGATTCTCCGGCTGCTCCCAGGCCTCGGTCCAGTCGTTGCGCAGCATGCGAGCCGGCTTGCCGGTGAACGATCGGCTGCGCACCGTGTCCCGGCTACCGGCCTTGGCATAGGCAGCCTGCTGCACCGGGGTGTTCTCGGCTTCCTCGACCATCAGCCACTGCGATCCGGTCCACGCACCGGCGGCGCCCAGCGCCAGCGCCGCGGCGATCTGCTGACCGCTGCCGATCCCGCCGGCGGCGAGCACCGGAACCGGCGCCACCTCCTTGACCACTTGCGGCCACAGCACGATCGACCCCACCTCGCCGCTGTGGCCGCCGGCCTCGCCGCCCTGGGCGATGATGATGTCGACACCGGCGTCGGCGTGCTTGCGGGCCTGCGACGGCGAGCCGCACAGCGCGGCGACCTTCCGGCCGGCGTCGTGGATGTTCTTGATCATGTCGACCGGCGGTGTGCCCAGCGCATTGGCGATCAAGGTCATCTTGGGGTGTCGCAGCGCGATCTCGACCTGTGGGGTCGCGGTCGCCTCGGTCCAGCCGAGCAGCTGCAACGCGTTGTCGTCGCTGTCGTCGGTGGGCACCCCGTGGTCTTTGAGGATGCTCTTGGCGAAGTCCAGATGCTCTTGGGGGACCAGCGAGGCCAGCATGCCCTTGAGCTCGTCGGCCGACATGTTGGCGTCCATACCCTCGTACTTGTTGGGAATGACGATGTCGACGCCGTAGGGGTGATCGCCGATGTGCTCGTCGATCCAGTTGAGCTCGACCTCGAGTTGCTCGGGGGTGAATCCCACCGCGCCCAGCACGCCGAAGCCACCGGCCTTGCTGACGGCCACGACGACGTCGCGGCAGTGGGTGAAGGCGAAGATCGGGAACTCGATGCCGAGCTCGTCGCAGATGGCGGTGTGCATGCGCGCTCCTCAGGAAGCCGGTCGGCGAATTAGAACGTGTTCTAGTTTAGTACATGTGCTCGCCGTCACGCGACCGCCGGGTTCGCACCCGATCGTGGGCACGTGATGATGGTGTGGTGCCCCGCCTGCTGACCCTGCCCGATTCGGTGGCCGAGATCGGTGACGGACCGGGCGGCCCCGACGTGGGTGCGTTCTTCGATCTGGACGGCACGCTCGTCGACGGGTTCACCGCGACCGCACATGCCGGCGACCGGATCCGTCGGCGCCAGGCCGGGATCGGTGAGGTCCTCGGCGTGATGGAGGCGTCGATTCGCTACCGGTTCGGCCGGATGCAGTTCGAACGTCTGGTGGTGCGTGCCGCCGGCTATCTGCGGGGCGAATCGCTGGCCGAACTCGACGAACTGGGCGAGCGGCTGTTCGTCGACCGGGTGGCGGCGCGGGTCTATCCGCATATGCGCGAGATCGTGGCCGCCCATCAGCAGCGCGGCCACACCGTGGTGCTCAGCAGTTCGGCGTTGACCATCCACGCCGAACCGGTCGCGCGGTTCCTGGGCATCGACCAGGTGCTGTGCAACCACTTCGCGGTCGACGAGGCCGGCCGGCTGACCGGCGACATCGTGCGACCGGTCATCTGGGGTCCGCAGAAGGCGACCACGGTCGAGCGGTACTGCGCCGAGCACGGGGTGGATCTTTCGACCAGCTGGTTCTACGCCGACGGCGACGAGGATGCGGCGCTGATGAAACTGGTCGGCCGTCCGCGGCCGGTGAATCCGCGGGCCGGTCTGGCCGCCACCGCCACCCAGCGCGACTGGCCGGTGCTGCGCATCGCCCGGCTGCGCCGCCGCGGCTAGCCAGGTGTGCTGTGCCCCACAGCTTTTCGCGCGCCTCCTCGGTGGGCCTCGTTTGAAGCCGGATTCGGCTGGGTAGCCTCGCGCTGTTCGAGGGAGCCTGACGATGGGAGCGCACGTGACGGCACGACGGTTGGCCATGGCGATCGGAGCCATCCTTTTGGCGGTCGGCGTCATCGGTCTGCTCGTACCGGTCTCGGCATCCGACGGTGAGCGCAGCGTCGGCTGCGGCAACGCCCTGGTCGCCGACAAGTCCAGCGCGCAGGCGGCCAACAACGACGGTGTGGCCAATGTGCCGGTCCTCAACCAGCTGGTGCCGCACACCGATTTCGTCGCGCTGTGCGATTCGGCGATCAGCAGTCGCCGCACCTGGACGATTCCGGTCGCGGTGATCGGCGCCCTGGTGCTCGTCGGCTCGGCGTTCCTGGGTTCCCGGACGGCCGGTTCCCGGCGCAGCTGACGCCTCGGCCGGGCCGGTGACGGCCCCGCCGAGCGGAGGTACCCTGCGGTCAGCGGCCTCCGACCTGCGTGAGACCGCCTCACCCGCGGGGAGCAGTCAGCGTGTCCATCACTCAGGCGTCCGCACACTCGGCCGATGAGGTCGAGGCGGCGCGCCTGCGGGCCGTCGCGCGGTACGCCATCCTCGACAGCCCGGCCGACGACGCCTTTGACCGCATTGCCAGGGTGGCTGCCCGGACATTCCGCGCGCCGATGGCCACCATCGCGATCGTCGACCGCGACCGGGCGTGGTTCAAGGCCGGCCACGGGGTCGGCGATCTCGGCGAGGTCGACCGCCGCGGCAGCTTTTCGGAGTTGGCGATCCGCTCGGCCGCCCCGTCGGTCATCCCGGACACCCGGCTGGATCCGGCGACTGCGGGCAATCCGTTCGTGGTCGGTCGATGGGGGGTCCGGTTCTACGCGGGCGCGCCGATCACCACGTCCGACGGTCACCGCATCGGGTCGGTCAACGTCCTCGGATCGCATCCGTACGAGCCGTCGGACCGCGAACTGGACATCCTGGCCGATCTCGCGGCCCTGGCGATGGACCAACTGGACCTGCGGTCGACGGTGCTCGGCGCCGCGCGCTCCGGCCGCGAACTCTGGGACGGCGCTGAGGACGACGGCGCGACAGTGGCCGATTACGCGGCCGCGCTGCAGCGCTCACTGCTGCCACCGGCGTTACCGCGGGTGGCCGGGCTGTCCCTCGCCGCGCACTACCACCCCGCCTCGGCGGCGCGGGTCGGCGGCGATTTCTACGATGTGTTCGCCCTGGACAGCAGCCGTTGGGCGTTCTTTCTCGGCGACGTCGAGGGCCACGGCACCACCGCCGCGGCCGTGACATCGCTCGTGCGCTACACGTTGCGGGCCGCTGCGCTGCATCACCACACTCCGACCGAGGTACTCGCGGAGCTGAACGCCGTCCTCGTCGGCGACCCGAACGAACGGAAGTTCTGCACGGTGCTGTTCGGGACGCTGCAGCCCCGCCACGGGGGTGGGTATCACGTCCGCCTCGCCACCGGCGGCCACCTGCCGGCCCTCCTCCTCGATCCGGCCGCGGGCCAGGTGCGTCCGGTGCGTCCGGTGGGCGGCATGTTCGTCGGCGCGGTGCCCGATGCCACGTTCGACGAGTGCGCGTTCACCCTGCTGCCCGGCCAGAGTCTGCTGCTCTACACCGACGGCATCACGGAGGCCCGCCGCGCGGGTGGCGGACGTTTCGGTGAGGAGGACCTGCGTGCGCACCTGGCCGAGCGGGTGGGTCTGTCGTCCGCGAATCTCATCGAGAATCTGTCGGATCTGGTGCATACGCTGCGGCCCGACGACGACATCGCGCTGCTGGCACTGACCGCTGACCCGTGAGTAACCCACACCTGGTTTAATCTGACACGGTTGCGCAAGCTGGATAGCTGGCGCTCCCGGCGCCGGACGAGTCGGCGTCGCTGGATGTCTTGCCAGGTTCAGCCCGCAGCCTTGCGAGCGTGAATGCGTGCACGCTCCGGCACGGAAGCGAGCCACGCGGGAGGTGGACCATTGGAGGAACAGCGCGAAGCCGCAACCGGGGCGACCTCTGCGGACGCGACCAATTGCGAGACCAACGAGAGCTGGGTTGACCGCAACGTCGTCGTCTCGGTATCCGGGGTCGTCGACATGCTGACGGCACCGCAGCTGGAATCGGCCATTCGGGCCGGCCTGGCCAAGGATCCGGCCGGTGTCGTGGTCGACTTCTCCGCCGTGGAGTTCCTCGCCTCCGCGGGTATGGGGATCCTGGTTGCGGTACACGACGAAGTGGCGCCGAACGTGAAGTTCTGTGTGGTGGCCGAGGGACCGGCCACCAGCCGGCCCCTCAAGCTGCTGGGCATCGCGGACATCATTCCGCTCTACGCCACGGTGGATGAGGCGATCGCGGCACTCCGCGCTTAGGTGGCAGACGGTTCGGGTATAGAGCGACAGCCATGATCGATTCCGCTTCCGCGGCTCACCCCGCCCACACCGCGCTCACCGAGCCGTTCGCGCGGGTCGGCGTCGCCGCAGACGGGGAGGCGGCCGCACGGCTCCGTGAGGAGTTTGCTCGGTGGCTCCAGGCGAATTTCGACCTGGACCCGATCAGGTCCAGCGATCTGTTGCTGGCGACCAACGAGGCGTTGGCCAACGCCGCCGAATTCGCCTACTGGAATTCCTCCGAAGCGGGCACCATGGACCTGCACGCGCAGTTCGAATCCGCCGAGGGCACTCTCACGGTCACCATCGTCGACCGCGGATCCTGGCGGGAACGCACTCCCGAGCTCGATGACAAGGCCCGCGGGCGGGGCATCCCGCTAATGGAGGCGCTGACCGACCGCTCGGCGATCGACCGCACCTCCGAGGGCACCCGGGTGCGGCTGCAGTGGACCGGCATCACCGGCGCCGCGGCGGCCGAACCCGCCTGAGAGCGGCCAACCTAGCGGCGGGTGCCCGCGGCGAACAGACCCTTGCCGGTGATGAATGGCAGGTCCAGCGGGGTCCGGATACCCGGCGGCGCGGCGATCACCGCCGGGATGGCGTTCACGATGCGACCCGCCGCCGCGACGATCGCGGCGTGGTTGTGGTCACCCCGGCGGCTGGTGGGGCAGATGTCCACGGCGTAGTTGGGCTCGCCGACGATCTCCACCCGATAGGACCCTCCGGGCTGGGCCGGCTGGGCCCAGTCGGGCCGCAGATCCTCGCGCAGTCGGGTGATGTGCTCGATGACGATGGCCGGTCGTTCGTCGGGTCCGCCGGCGATGAAGCCTTCGATCTGGAACCGCACCGCCGCCACGGTGCCCTTCGCGATCCGGCCGACGGCCACGTCGATGTCCTCCGGCGCGGGCTCCTGTTCCACCGAATCGCGGATCTCGGTGACCTCGACGCCGAATCCGGCGGCGAGTTGGCGGATGGCGGTACCCCACGCGATGCTCAGCACTCCGGGCTGGAACAGGATGGGCAGATCGCCGATCCGGTTGCCGAAGCCCATCACCTCGAACATCACCTCGGCGCCGTCGTAGGTGGCGTAGTCGGCGATCTCCATACACCGCACCTGCTCGAGGTGGCTGCACGTGCTGGCGAAGGCGAACGGGATCAGATCGTTGGCGAAGCCCGGATCCACGCCGTTGATGAAGATACTCGAGTTTCCCTGCTGCGCAGCGGTTTCCACGCGGTCAATGTACTTGTCCGGGATGACGCCCCACGGATACTGCAGCACGCCCGGCGCCGAACCGACGACGTTGACGCCCGCCTGCAGGATGCGGCGGCAGTCGGCCATCGCCTCGGGCAGGCGGGTGTCACCCATCGCGCAGTAGACGATGCAGTCGGGGTCGGTGGCCAACGCCTCGTCGAGGCCCTTGGTGGCGGTGATGCCCGTCGAGATGTCCAGTCCGGCAAGGTCGCCGGCGTCGCGCCCCACCTTCTCGTCCGAGGAGACCGATACCGCGGTCAGTTCGTACTGCGGGTTGCCCAACAGCGCGGCCAGCGCGAGCCGCCCCACGTTCCCCGTACCGACGTGAGCCACCCGGATGACCATCGACAACTCCTCCACACCAAGGCCGAACTGGAACAGGTTCTAGTTCGCGACAGCCTAAGGTAGCCTGCCGGTCATGGGACGGGTAGATGGAAAAGTTGCACTGATCAGCGGTGGCGCCCGGGGAATGGGCGCCGAGCATGCGCGCGCTCTGGTGGCCGAGGGCGCCAAGGTGGTGATCGGCGACATCCTCGACGATGAGGGCAAGGCACTGGCCCACGAACTCGGCGCATCCGCCCGCTACGTGCACCTCGACGTCACCTCGGCGCAAGAGTGGGACGCCGCGGTGGCGACCGCCGTCAACGACTTCGGCGCCCTCAACGTCCTGGTCAACAACGCCGGCATTGTCGCGCTCGGCAAGATCGGTGCGTTCGACATGGCCAAGTGGCAGAACGTCCTCGATGTGAACCTGACCGGCACCTTCCTGGGCATGCAGGCCAGCGTCGAGGCGATGAAGACCGCCGGTGGCGGATCGATCATCAACGTCTCGTCCATCGAGGGCATGCGCGGCGCGGTGATGGTGCATCCGTACGTGGCCTCGAAGTGGGCGGTGCGCGGGCTGAGCAAATCGGCCGCGCTGGAACTGGGGCCGCACCAGATCCGGGTCAACTCCATCCACCCGGGTTTCATTCGCACGCCCATGACCAAGTTCTTCCCCGACGACATGCTGACCATCCCCCTGGGCCGGCCCGGCCAGCCCGACGAGGTGTCCTCGTTCGTGGTGTTCCTGGCCAGCGACGAATCGCGCTACGCCACCGGAGCAGAGTTCGTCATGGACGGCGGCCTGGTCAACGACGTCCCGCACAAGATCTGAGGCGGCCCTGCGCCGCCCGGACGAACAGCGCCAGGGCGTGATTCCGTAGGCTCGTCGGGTCGGCCGGCCCACAGGAGGAACCACCCATGCCCGAAGGCGACCAGCGTCAGGATCTGCAGCAGCTCGCCGAGCAGATCGGCTGGCGGCGTAACGACCTCGGCCGGGTCGACCTGTACCTGCGCGGCGACACCCGCGTCCGGGTGTTGTGGCGCGGCGACGACGCGATCAGCGGGGCGACGCTCTACCAGGACGACATCATGATGACCTACACCCGCGATCTGCCCACCGTGAGCGGCTGGCTCAAGCGCTGAGCGCCCGACGTAGGTTGGACGGGTGAGCGCACGCGCAGGAATCGTCGTCACCGGTACCGAGGTGCTGACCGGACGGGTCCAGGACCGTAACGGGCCGTACTTGGCCGACCGTCTCCTCGAGTTGGGCGTCGAACTCGCCCACATCACCATCTGCGGGGACCGGCCCGGCGACATCGAGGCGCAACTGCGCTTCCTGGCCGCCGAGGGCGTCGACCTGATCGTCACCAGCGGCGGACTCGGTCCCACCGCCGACGATATGACCGTCGCGACCGTCGCCCGCTTCTGCGGTGCCGAGCTGGTGCTCGACGCCGCACTCGAGGAACGCATCGCCCAGATCCTGCGCTCGCTGATGGGGCGTCATCGCAGTGCCGACGTCGACTTCCCGGCCCTGATGGCGGCCAACCGCAAACAGGCCATGGTCCCGGTGGGCGCCACGGTGCTCGATCCGGTCGGCACCGCCCCCGGGGTGGTGATGCCGGGAACGCCGACGGTGCTCGTGCTCCCCGGGCCCCCACGCGAACTGCAGCCCATGTGGCAGACCGCCGTTCAGACCGACGCCGTGCAGCGGGCCATCGAGGGTCGCACCAGCTACGAGCAGGAGACGGTGCGGATGTTCGGGTTGCCGGAGTCCGGGCTCGCCGAAACGCTGCGCGATGCCGAACGGGACATTCCCGGGTTTGCCGACCTCGAGATCACCACCTGTCTGCGCCGCGGCGAGCTGGAGATCGTCACCCGCTACGAACCGGGCGCCGCGCGCACCTACCGCGCGCTGCTCAGACTGCTGCGTGAACGGCACGGCTCGGCGCTGTTCTCCGAGGACGGCTCGCTGGTCGACGACCAGGTCGCCGAACTGCTGGCCGGCCGCACCATCGCCACCGCCGAATCGTGCACCGCCGGTCTGCTGGCCGCCCGGCTCACCGACCGTGCCGGCTCGTCGGCCTATGTCGCCGGTGGTGTGGTGAGCTATTCGAACGCGGCCAAACGCGACCTGCTGGGAGTCCCCGCCGAGCTGATCGACCGACTGGGGGCGGTCTCCGAACCGGTGGCCGAGGCCATGGCCGACGGTGCGCTGCGCCGTTTCGGCGCCGATGTCGGCGTGGGGATCACCGGTATCGCCGGTCCCGGCGGCGGCAGTGCGGACAAGCCGGTGGGCACGGTGTGCTTCTCGGTGCGCACCGCCGACGGCCGCGGCGAGACCCGCACGCTGCGGCTGCCCGGGGACCGCGCCGATGTCCGGGAACGCTCCACCACCGTTGCCATGCACATGCTGCGCCGGTTGCTCGCCGACGGACGCTGACTCAGGTGCGGTCGGCGCGGTCCCACAACTCGTTCATCGCGGTGAGGATCGCCCGGGCCTGACCGAGCCCGCCCAGATGGCTCTCGCCCGACACGGTGTACAGGTGCGCGTCGGGTAGCCGCGACACACAGTGCCGGCCGTGCGCGAACGGGATGATGTGGTCGACGTCGCCGTGCCACCAACGCACCGACACCTTCACATCCTCCAGGCGAAACCCCCAGTCCCTGGCGAACGCGACGACATCGGCGAAGGGGGCGGCCAGCTGTTTGCGGCTGCCGTTGAGCAGGTCATCGAGGAACATCGCCCGGAACTCCGGCCGTACCAGCATGCGGCGATCGGGTTCGGGGGACACCGCCGCGTAGATGTAGAGCGCCGGATCGGCGACCGGCCGGATCATCCGGATGAGCGTGCCGGCGGTGAGTCGAATCGGCGTGCTGGCGACCTCGAGGAAGGGGGCCACCCGGGAACCGAGCTTCATCAACCCGCCGCCGATGGCATCGGGGCCGACTGTCGGTGCGACGCCGCCGATGATGCCGGCGCCGACCACCCGTTCGGGCATGGCCGCCCCGCATGCCAGCGCATACGGCCCGCCGCCGGACAGCCCGATCACCGCCATCCGGTCGATCCCCAGGGTGTCGGCGATGACGTGCAGATCGTCGGCGAACGCCCGCACGTTCGGATACTGGTGTGGCGTGGACGACCCGATTCCGGGTCGATCGATCCCGATCAGCCGGATGTTCTGCTCCTCGGCGAACGCGCGCGCCTCCGCCGGGATCTGCCTGCGCGCGCCCGGGGTGCCGTGCAGCCAGAAGACGGCGCGCCCACGGGGATCACCGAATTCGGCGAATCCGATCTGCCGGTCGTCGTCGACCGCGATGTTGCCTTCCAACTTGGGCCGGGCGATGGGCGGCGTCATGATCGAAGTGTCGCACGTCACCCGCGGCACCCGGACCTGGCCTCTCAGTTCAGTGGATCTACGGGCTGACCCACCCCAGCGGGAGCCGCTGGGCCCACGGGGCGGCCGCCTCGAGCTGGGCGGCCAGCTGCAGCAGGACCGTCTCCTCGGGCGCCATCAGCTGCACGCCGATCGGCAGTCCGGCCGAGGTGACACCGAGCGGCAGGGAGATCGCCGCCCAGCCGGTCACGTTGGCCATGGTGGTCCACCCGGTGGTGGAGAATTCGACGTCGAAGAACGCCCGGGTGGTGCCGCGGGGCTGATCGAGCATGCGGTACGGCGGCGGCCCGGTCAGCAGGGTCGGGGCCAGTAAAACGTCGAACCCGGCCATGCCCGCGGCGAACCGGCGGGTTTCGGCGTGCACGGTCTCGATCGCCGCGGCGTACTGCACACCGGTCGTGGTGAAGCCCTCGCGCACCATCACCCAGGTGCTGGCCTCGAACTCGTCCTCCTGCGGCGGGCGGCCGAGGTGGCTGGTCGCCAGCGCGTGCAACCCGGCATTGCTGACGTTGTGCAGGACCGCGATCGCGTCGGCCACCGCATCGGCGTCGAATGCGGGCGCCCCGGGTTCGACGTGGTGACCGAGTTCGCTGAGCAACCGCGCGGTGGCGTCGACGGCTGCCGTGACGTCGGGGTCGATCGCGGGTGCGGGAAACGGCGTCCCCGTCGCCAGCATGACCCGCACCCCGGACGGGGGTGTGGCGATGGCCTGCAGGTACGGCGTCGGGGGCCGCGCCGCGTTGTAGGGGTCGCCTGGATCGGACCCGGTCACGGCGTCGAGCAGGGCCGCACTGTCGCGCACCGTGCGGGTCAGCGCGTGTTCGACGGCCAGACCCTCGAGCAGGTGCCCGGCATCCGGCCCGAACGAGGTGCGGGCGCGGCGCGGTTTGAGCCCCACCAGACCACAACAGGATGCCGGCACCCTGATCGATCCGGTTCCGTCACCGCCCGATGCCGCGGGCACCACGCCGGCCGCCACCGCGGCGGCCGATCCGCCGCTGGACCCGCCCGGTGTGACGTCCGGCGACCACGGGTTTACCGTCGGCCCGAACAGCGACGGTTCGGTGGTGCAGTGGTTGCCCCATTCCGGGGTGTTGGTTTTGCCGAACACCACCAGCCCGGCAGCCAGGTAGCGGTCGACGATCCAGGCGTTGTGCGGGGCGACGCGGGTGCGCAGCGCCCGCGATCCCATCGATTCGGGCGCCCCGCCGAGCGACGCGCCGAGGTCTTTCAGCAGGAACGGCACCCCGGCCAGGGGTCCGGAGTCGCCGCCGCGCAACCGCCCCGACGCGTCGAGCGCCTCGGCCTGTGCGCGGCCCCGGTCGGCCAGTTCGTGCACGACGGCGTTCAGCGATCGCCCGGCGGCCAACCGGATCAGCGCGGCGTCGAGCAATTCGACTGCCGAGATCTCACCGGAGCGGGCCAGTGCCGCCTGACCCAGCGCGTCGACCGTGGCGAGTTCGAAAGCCGAATTGGTGTCCATGATCCGGCGATCCTGCAGGGCGCCGGGCCGACTGGCAACCCGACGCACCGCAGGTGCGGTTTCCGGCGATCGGCTACCCGGCGACGGAGGCGTCGTAGATGCCCTGGATCGCCGCGTCGAGGGTGGCGTCGAATTCCTCGTCGGACTGCTGAGCGGACAGCCCCTCGGTCAGTGCCCGGCTGAAGCTGGCGATGACGCCGGTGTTCTCGGCGAGCTTGGCGTTCGCCTCCTCGCGTGAGTAGCCGCCCGAGAGGGCCACCACCCGCAGCACCCGGGCGTGGTCCACGAGCGGCCGGTAGTGGTTGGCGGTCGTGGGCAGCGTCAGTTTGAGCATCACCTGCTGGTCGGCGGGAACCGAGTCGAGGTTCTTGGTGATCTCGTCGAGCAGAATGTCCTCGGCGGCGGCCTTGTCGTCGATCGAGATGGTGACCTCGGGCTCGATGATCGGCACCAGGCCGTGGGAGAGCACCTGATGGGCGATCTCGAACTGCTGGGCCACCACCGCTGCGATGCCCTTCGCGTTCGCGCCGCCGATCACCGAACGCTCCTTGGTACCGAAGATGCCGTTGCTCACGCCGCGCTCGAGCAGATCGTCCAGCGCCGGCATCGGCTTCATCAGCTGCACGTCGTCCGAGGCGTCGGCCAGACCCTTGTCGATCTTGAGGAACGGCACCACACCTTTGTCCTCCCAGAGGAACGCGGCGGACGGCTTGCCCTCGATCTGACGGTCCATCGTCTGCTCGAACAGGATCGCGCCGAGCACCCGGTCACCGGTGAACACGGGGGAGGTGATGATGCGCGAGCGCATCTTGTGGATCAGGTCGAACATCTCGTCTTCCGACGAGTACTCGTTCTCCTCGACGCCGTACAGGCGCAGCGCCTTGGGCGTCGATCCGCCGCTCTGGTCGAGCGCGGCGATGAACCCCTTGCCCGCCGCCAACTTGTCGATCTGCTGCTGATTCGCCATCGGTGCTGTCCACTCCTTTGAAGACGGTTGTCGCGTACGGACGGCTTCGAGGATATTCGCCGGGTGTGGACCCGTTCGGGCAGGTCTCGTGGTTGGGTGGGGAGCTCAGTGGTAATACGGCTGGTCACCACGGGAGAGAAGGACAACCATGCGCGCGCTGACCCGATTTGCACTGGCCGCCGCCGCCACGGCGATGGCGACCGCACCGGCGGCGAGTTTCGCCGTCACGTCCGCCGTGGCGGAGAACGGCGGCACGTTTCTGCCGTTCGCCTCGGTGCTGCGGCGCTGCGACTTCAGCACGCTGGACTACTACGACGCATTCGGCGACGGCCGGCCGACGGCCACGGTGCGCTCGGGCGGGGGACAGGTCACCGCCGACGTCCAGCTCGCCACCGCCAAGCCCTATTCGTCTTATCAGGTGCGCCTCATCCAGATGCCACGCAAATCGTCGGACGGATGCCATGCCGGCGCGTTCGGCACCGCGGTCGCCGATCTGCGCACCGACGTCGCCGGCGCCGGCGCGGTGACGCTGTCGGCGCCGCTGATGCCGGGTGCGACCGGCGCGTGGGTGGCCGTCGAGCGTCCGCAGCCGGGGGCGCAGTGGCCGGTCGAGTTCTACAGCAGCGACTTCATCGCCAAGGTCTGACGGGTCAGCCCGCCGCGGCGGCGGTCCAAGCCCGGCGGTGGCCGCACCGGCGGGAAATCGGAATGCGCAAGGCGAGGCGGCTGTGGCACTGTCACACCCTGTGGTTGATGCGACGCTGATCCCCCGTTCGGCCGAGGACGACGACTGGTCGGCGATGCGGCGCCTCGACGCGGTCAGCTTCGGGCACGTCTCCGGCGATTGCACGGTGGCGGCGTGGCGCTCGATGATTCCTGCCGGCGGGGCACTGGTGGTCGAGGACGACGGCGATGTGGTCGCTCAGGCGCTGTATCTCGACATGGAGCTGACCGTGCCGGGCGGCGTCCGGGTACCGGTGGCCGGCATCAGCTGGGTATCCGTGGCCCCGACCCACCGCAGGCGCGGTCTGCTGCGGGCGATGCTCACCGAACTGCACGACCGGATCACCGCAGCGGGATATCCGATTGCCGCGCTCACGGCCAGCGAGGGCGGCATCTACGGCCGGTTCGGCTATGGACCCGCCACGGTGGATCAGAACTGGTCGGTCGATCGTAGGCGTGCGCGGTTCCGCACGGACGCACCGGATCCCGGGGGTGTGCAGATCGTGACTGCCGCCGAACACCGCGAGGACTTCGTCGACCGCTATGACCGGTGGCGGGCCATCACCCCCGGCGGGCTGGCCCGGCCGCGTGCCCTGTGGGACGAACTGCTGGCCGACCGGGACACCGACCGCGCAGGCGGCAGCCCACTGTTCGCCATGCTGCACCCCGACGGGTATCTGCTGTACCGCACGCACGGAGAGCGAGCCAGGACTGTCAAGGTCGTCGAGAAGGTCGCGGCCACCGGGCATGCAGATATCGCGCTGTGGCGGGCACTGTGCGGGCTGGACCTCATGGAGTGCATCGACATCGGCACCCATCCGGCCGACCCGCTGCCGTATCTGCTGACCGACGCGCGCGCGGTCAGCACGACCGCATCCGCCGACGATCTGTGGTTACGCCTCAACGACATCCCGACGGCGCTGCAGGCCCGCAGCTACGCCGCGGACCTCTCGATCGTCATCGAGGTGGCCGACCGCTTCCGCGGTGACGGCGGCCGGTTTGCGCTGCAGATCGATGAGGGACGTGCGCGGTGCGTCCCGACCGACGGCGCCGCCGATGCGGCTCTGGATCTCGACGTCCTCGGCGCCCTCTACCTCGGAGCCCACCGGGCCTCGTCTTTCGCCGCGGCGAACCGGTTGCGCGCCACGAATTCCGAGCTCGTCCGCGGTCTGGACGTGGCCTTCACCAGTGCAGTTCCCGCCGAACTGGGCTACCCGTTCTGAGCGGTCAACCGGACGCTTGACCGGTCCGTCGACGGTAGGCCGAGGGCGTCTCGCCGCAGAACTGGGTGAATGCCCGGGTGAACGAGCTGACGCTGTCGAATCCCACCGAGCTGGAGGTCTCCTGCACCGACACCCCCGGCCCGGCCAGTAGCGCCATCGCCCGCAGCATCCGGGCGTTCAGAAGGTATGTGCGCCAGGACAATCCGAGCTCATCCTGAAAGTGCCGGCGCAGCGTGCGTTCCGACACCGACACCGCGCGACTGACCTGCTCGCAGGTCACAGTGTCCAGATGCTGTTTGGTGAAGGTCATCGCGGCCGCGACGATGGGGTGGTCCGACGTCGGAAGGCTCAGCGGCGCTTCGTGATCCAGCGCCTCGGTGACCAACGCGGCGAATGTGCGGAAGAAGCCGTCGGAGACGTCGTCACCACACGCCCGGTCGATCGGCCAGCGCAAGGCGTAGATCATCATCTCGCGGATCAGGGGGGAGACCGCCAGGATCCGGGCCCGGTCGCCGCCGTCGGCGATCAGCGCGGGGTCGAACATCACCGCCACGGTCTTGACGTCGGGGTTCATCACGGCCTGATGCTCCAGGCCCGCCGGGATCCACGCGGCCTGCTGGGGCGGCAGCAGATAGTGGGCCGAATCGGTCTCGACCTCGACGACCCCGTGCAGCGCGTACTCGATCTGGTGCACCTCGTGCGAATGCCATCCGGTGATCAGGGCGTCGCCCTCGTAGAGGTAGCTGCCGCCCAGCGCGCGGCCACCCCGGCGCAGTTCGATGACCCGGCGGGGGACGTCGCTCGCTCCGAGGTTGGCCGATTCGGACAAGACTCTGTCCGCTGATGCAGAGACGGTCACGTATTCAGACGGTACTACTGGGATATGAATGTCGACGACCTGATCCTGGTGAGCATCGACGACCATGTCGTGGAGCCGCCGGACATGTTCCTCAACCACGTACCGGCGAAGTACAAAGCCGATGCGCCGATCGTCGTCACCGACGACAAGGGCGTCGACCAGTGGATGTATCAGGGCCGTCCGCAGGGCGTCAGCGGTCTCAACGCCGTGGTGTCGTGGCCGGCCGAGGAGTGGGGCCGCGATCCCGCCGGCTTCGCCGAGATGCGACCCGGCGTCTACGACGTCCACGAGCGCGTCCGGGATATGAACCGCAACGGCATCCTGGCCTCGATGTGTTTCCCCACCTTCACCGGATTCTCCGCGCGCCACCTCAACATGCACCGCGAAGAGGTCACGTTGGTCATGGTGTCGGCGTACAACGACTGGCACCTCGACGAATGGGCCGGCTCCTATCCCGACCGCTTCATCCCCATCGCGGTGCTACCCACCTGGAACCCCGAGGCGATGTGCAGGGAGATCCGCCGCGTCGCCGCCAAGGGATGCCGCGCGGTCACCATGCCGGAGCTGCCGCACCTCGAGGGCCTGCCCAGCTACCACGACGACGAGTACTGGGGGCCGGTGTTCCGGACGCTGTCGGAACAGAATGTGGTGATGTGCCTGCACATCGGCACCGGCTTCGGGGCGATCAGCATGGCGCCCAACGCGCCGATCGACAACCTGATCATCCTGGCCACCCAGGTGTCGGCGATGTGCGCGCAGGATCTGTTGTGGGGTCCGGCGATGCGGAACTATCCGGATCTGAAGTTCGCCTTCTCCGAGGGTGGGATCGGCTGGATTCCGTTCTATCTCGACCGCAGCGACCGGCACTACACCAACCAGAAGTGGCTACGCCGCGACTTCGGCGACAAGCTGCCCAGCGACGTGTTCCGGGAGCACTCGCTGGCCTGCTACGTCACCGACAAGACGTCGCTGAAGCTCCGTCACGAGATCGGCATCGACATCATCGCCTGGGAGTGCGACTATCCGCACTCGGACTGCTTCTGGCCCGATGCGCCCGAGCAGGTGCTGGCCGAACTGGACGCCGCGGGCGCCAGCGATTCGGACATCAACAAGATCACCTGGCAGAACTCCTGCCGGTTCTTCGGCTGGGATCCGTTCGAGCACACCGCCGAAGCGGACGCCACGGTCGGTGCGTTGCGCGCCAAGGGCGCCGACGTCGACGTGTCCATTCGCTCCCGCGCGGAGTGGGCCCGCCTGTACGAGGAGAAACAGCTCACCAAGGCCTGATGCCGAAGGGGAGTGCGCCCAGCGCAGAGTCGAGAGGTTTCGAGGGGTTCGAGAGGCTTCGGGCTGCCGCGTAGAGTCCGCTCGATGGATGTCGACATTGCGCTCCGGGCCGGACGGGTCCGCGCCCGCAGCTGGGGTCGCGAGGGGGCGCCACTGCTGGTGTGCATACACGGCATCTCCGCGAATCTGACCGCCTTCACGTATCTCGCCGAACGGATCGCCGGACCGGACCGGCGAGTGGTCGCCTTCGACCTGCGGGGGCGGGGGCGCAGCGAGACCACCCCGCCGGGCAGCTACGGACTCGAGGCCCACGCGCGCGACGTGCTCGACCTCGCCACCGCGCTGGACGCCCCCACCTTCGACGTGGCCGGGTGGTCTCTCGGCGCGTTGATCGCCATGCAGGCGGCCGTCGACGCCGGTGCCCGTCTGCGCAGTGTCGCGCTGATCGACCACATCGGCCCCGCGCAGGCTGCTGCCCTGGCGCCGGTGCGCGCCGGCTTCGCCCGGCTCGACCGGGTGGTCGGCACCCCCGGTGAGTATCTCGACACCGTGCGGGCCACGGGTGTGATCGATCCGTGGACGCCGTTCTGGGACGAGCACTACACCTACGAACTCGCCGAGCTGCCCGACGGCACGTGGCGTCCGTCGTCGTCACGCGCCGCAGCCGAAGAGGATCTGTTCCAGCGGTGGCCGCGGGACTGGTCGCACTTCTGGCGCGCGCTGCGGATGCCGACCGTCGCCGTGCGGGCGACCCGGCCGATCAACGGCGCGGCACTCATCGGCGATGACGCCGTCGCCGCGCTGCACCAGGTCAATCCGGCGGTGCGGGTGGTCGACACCGCCGAGAGCAACCACTTCACCTGCGTCACCGATCCGGCCACCGTCACCGCCGTCGCGGCGAATCTGCGATAAATCGATTGGCGCACAGCCCGATGTGGGGCAGCGTCGACCCCGTGGTGGACACCGGAGCCTTCGTGGCGGACGGCTATCTGAAGATCGAACAGCCCGACCTGCGTGGTGCCGCGGACGCCGCCCGCGTGCAGCTGTGGCGACAGCTCGGGCCGGCGCCCGACGATCCCGACACCTGGACGGAACCGGTGATGTGGATGTCGGACGCGACCGGAGCCGGGCCGTTCGGTGCATTGGTCCGCAGTGTGCGGTTGACCGCGGTGCTGGACGCGGTGTGCGAGCCGGCGGGTTGGCGGCCGCGCGGCGCGCTGGGCAACATCGCGGTGCGCTTTCCGGTGCGGCCCGCCGCCGACGACCGCGGTTGGCACGTCGATCTGAACACTCCGCAGCCCGACGGCTCCTGGCTGGTGAGCGCCCGGTCACACACGATGCTGCTGTTGACGCTGCTCTCCGAGGTGGGAGTCGACGACGCCCCTACTCGGATCAGAGTCGGATCGCACCGCGCCGTGTCCGCTGCCCTCGGCGACCGAGTGCTCGACGCCGTGGCCGCCGCCGAGATCGCCGCACGGGCGAGCGCCGACTGCGCCGTTGTCACGGCCACCGGCCGACCGGGCGACATGTACCTCCTCCATCCGCTCACCGTCCACGCCGCCGACGAACATCGCGGCGTCACACCGCGTTTCATGGCCCAGACGCCGATCATGTTGAGCCGGCCGCTGGGCCGGTGACTCAGGCGGGCACGACGACGGTCAGCTCGCGACCCGAGCGTTCCACCCGCATCCCGGCCCGCCGGGCGATCGTCGCCACGGCCGCCGCATCACCGGGTTCGGCGCGCGTCGTGGCGAGTACCCGCGCGAGCCGGCCTTTGTGCGCCTTGTTGAAATGACTGACCACGGTGCGTCTGCCGTCGTCGTGTTCGGCCACGACGTTCACCTCGACCGCGGCCGGGATCCTCGCCAACGCGGCATACGATCCCGATCGCAGGTCGACGATCAGTTCCTGTTCGGCGATGCCGGCCAACAGCGGTTCGAGTTTCGGCCGCCAGCGTGCGGCCAGCGTAGGACGGTCGGGCAGCTTCGCCGATGCGGACAACCGGTAGGCGGGAACCGGATCGTCGGCACGCAGCAGTCCGAACAGTGCGGATCCGACCGCGAGCCGGGAGCGGGCCCGCGCGGCGGAGTGGCCACGCAGCGAACCGATGTCCAATGCGTCGTAGAGCACGCCGGTGTAGCGGTCGATCGCCGACAGCGTGGGCGAGGTGCGCAGTGCGGCGTTGCGCTCGATCTCGGCGTCCTGTCCCGCCGTGAGGCCCAGGGCACGACGGCTGGCCTCCGGGTCTGCGGCGAGTGCGACCAGCTCGTCGACCAGCGCGGTGCGCAGCGGTGCCAGTTCCGGGGACCCGAGGCGGTCGATCTGCAACGGCGGTCCGTCGCCGCCGACGCGTTTGGTCTCAGAAGGGGGGAGCAGCACCAGCATCCCGACGACGTTAGTGCTCGCGCCGGGTCACACCGGCACGCGGCGCTGCCGGTCGGAAGCCGGCCACACATACGGCAGATCATCGGGGACGTCCGGGAAGAACCGCCGATAGTGCTCAGGGTCTTTGCGGACCAGCGCCGAGCGGTGGCTGTTGTGGACGTCCTGGTCGCCCAGCCATGGGGGCAACTCGCCCTCGGCGGCCAACTCCGGCTCGGTCCGGACGGCGGCAATCCCCACCGTGGCGGCCAGATCGGTCACCAGCGTGGTCGCGCACGTGTCGGCCCGGTCCTGTCGGCACCACTGCTCGCAGATCTGCAGGCCGTACCTCACCAGCGCCTCCTCGTACCCCGCCCACATCGTCGCGGCGGGATGGCGCCGCCAGCCGTAACCCGGCACCGTCAGGGCGCGTAGCACCTGGATGGTCTCCACCCGCTGCTTGCCGAGCCGACGCAGATCCAGCACGGCCGCGCTGTCGTCGAATCCCGGGCAGGGCAGGAAGGTCTGCATCGCGCATGGCGTACCCGCGGGCGACTTCCGCCACACGTTCTCAGGCGGTCGCCAGCAGCAGCGGAACGCGTTGCTCGGCATCGGTCAGCGAGCCGTGATGGCCCCGCAGCGACGATTCCAGCGGCTCGGTCGACCGGCGGAGCATGGCCGCGGAATCCCTTGCCGCGACCACGATATCGCCGATCCGGTGGCGAGCGGTGTCGGCGATGACGTCACCGAACCAACCCGCCGCGATGGCCTCCTCCCGGGTGGCCACCCACGCCCGGTCCCCGAGCACCTCGCGCCAGGTGGCGGCCACCGAGGCGGCCGCGCCGTCGGCGACGTAGACGTAGCGGGCGCGCGCCTCGCCTGCGAGGGCCACGACGCCGTCGCGCAGGGCGGGCACGGCATCGATGTCCACGACCGCGCCGGGGTCGATCTCGACCATGCCGTGGTCGGCGACGACCGCGAGCAGACTGCCGGCCGGCAGCCCGGCGACCACCGACTCGACAAGCCGATCGACCTGGCGCAACTGCATGCGCCAGGCGGTCGACCCCGGTCCGTGCAGGTGGCCGAGCAGATCGAGATCGCCGTGATAGCCGTAGCAGAAGCCACCGTCGGCGAGCACCCCGCGCACCGAAGCGGCCAGATCGCCGAGGCCGTGGACACCGAGAAACCGGCCACCGCGCAACACGGCCCGGGTCAGCCCGGATCCGGCGAATTCGGCGTTGGACACCACGCTGACCGCCATCCCGGCCGCGGTAGCCCGCTCGAACATCGTCGGCATAGACTGCACGACCTCAGGTGGCGCATCGCCGAGCAGATCCGCGCCCCCCGGCTGCGAACGCCACCGCAGGGGATTGATGACGCCGGCGCCGGCCAGCCGGAAGGTGTAGCCGACCATGCCGTGCGCGCCGGAGCGGCAGCCGGTGCCGACGGCGGCGAGGCTGGCCACGGTGGTCGAGGGAAACCCGACCTGCAGGCTTTCTGTGCGCATCCCACTGAGCACCGGGGCGTCGGCGGCGTGCCGGCTGAGCAAGTCGGCGCCGAGCCCGTCGATCAGCAGCAGACATGCCGACCGGACGTCACTGGCGATATCCAGGCGCCGCTCGAAGCCGGGGACGTTCATCGCGGCCAGGATCGAGGGAACCACGTCGGCCAGATGCGGTACCTCGGGACGTGGCCGCGGCAGCTCCGTCTGCTCCATCAGCGGAGCCTGTCACATCCGGTCGGTCGTCACGCTGCCAACGGGGCGGGCGGCGGCAGCGGTGCGCCGGGAGGCGGTGGGGGCGGCAGCGGTGCGCCGGGAGGCGGTGGCGGCGGCTGCGGTGCGCCGGGAGGCGGTGGGGGAGCGTCGGGAACAGGCAGATACATCTGGTTGGTGAACTGCGGCTGGTAGGCGCCACCGCCCCCGATCTGCACACCGCCGCCCTCGCCGGAGGAGACCGGAGTGCCGTCCGGCAGGGTGACCGCAGCGTGGCCACTGTTCCAGCCGATCACCAGCGTGCCGGGCTCGGCGCCGTGCTGGAAGCCGCGGCTGAGCAGTTCGCTTTCCATATTCGACGTCGTGAAGCGATCGCCGTACACCGGACGGCCGGTCGCGGCGTTGCTGACCCACGAGGCCAGGCCGGAGCAGTCGGTGCCGGCCGGGGTATCTCCGCCGGTGATGTACGGGGTACCCGACACCGCGTTGACCAGTGTCAACAATGAAGCAAGAGCAAACATGCGGCCGGACAGTAGCAGCGGTGTTCGACGCCGCCAAATGGTGTGATGCCCTTCATGTTTCGCCATGCTGGTGACCACCGCCACCTCGAAGTTCGTCCCTGGAAGCCGGCCGTCGTCCGCGCTCGCCGGACCGGCGCTTCGCAGGGGCGGTTACCGCACGGGCGGCCAGCAGTTGATTCTGGCAAACGCAGACTTCGCTCGACCGCGGGCGTCGGCGGCCCAGCCGAACCCACCGCACCGCTCGTTGACCGGCAACCAGACGGCTGCCTATCCTGACTCATGCAGCCAGAGAGTTGCCTACGGAGGCTCGCAGATGGATCTCGGACATGGATGAGGTGTTCCGGGCGCTCGCCGACCCGAGCCGTCGGCGCCTGCTCGACAATCTCAACCTGCGCGACGGCCAGACCCTGCGCGAACTGTGCGCCCAACTGTCGATGTCCCGGCAGTCGGTGAGCAAGCATCTGGCGGTTCTGGAAGGAGCCGGGCTGGTCAGAACCGTTCGGCGCGGCAGGGAGAAGCTGCACCACCTCGACGCCGAACCGATCGCCGCCCTGTCCGACCGATGGATCGACCAGTACACCCGAGCGCGTCGTCCAGACCCCCCAGACCTTCAGCCGCGCACACCGCCGACCCTGGCATCGCGGGATCACCGCTTCACCTACTCCATCTACCTCAAGAGCACCCCGGAGCGGCTGTGGCAGGCCATCACCGACCCGGCGTATTCGCAGCGATACACCGGTCATGCGATGGAGTCGAGCTGGGAGAAGGGCGCGACCTACACGTGGGTGGAACGCGGGTTGAAGATTGCCGACCCCGAGCAGGTGGTGCTCGAATCCGACCCGTACCGTCGGCTCGCGTTCAGCTTCCACACCGTCGTCCCCGAGTTCGCCGCCGTCGCCGATCTCGACGCCGTGCGGCTGGAGCACGCCGCTCGAGAGCCGCGATCGCGCGTCGTCATGGATATCGAACCGGTCGACGCCCTGGTGCGACTCACGGTCGTGCACGACGGATTCGAGCCGGGAAGCGTCGTGCTGCGGTGGATCTGCCGGCGATGGCCGTACACGCTCTCGGCGCTCAAGAGCGGATTGGAAGGGGCTTGAGGTGAGGTGCGCCGGTCACGGCCGGCGGTGCACGTTGACCGCGTAGTCACCGCCGTTGAACGGGTCACCGTCCCAGGTGGCCCAGCGGTCCAACCGCTGCAGGCCCGCCTGCGCACACAGCTCGTCGTAGGACGTCACCGCGAGCCGGTCGGGGCGCACGGAGAAACCGGACACCAGCAGACCCCCCGGCCGCAGCCTGGTCGCCAGCGCGGTGAGCACGGCGCCCTCGGTGCCCGGTGCGACGAAGATCATCACGTTGCCGGCCAACACGATCAGATCGAAGTCGGCGCCCATGGAATCCGGTGGATCGGCGAGATCCGCCTCCAGCCAGGTCACGTCCGGCGCCTTGCCCCGGGCGGTGTCGAGCATCCGCGGGTCGGCGTCGACGCCGACGACCTCGAATCCGCGGGTGGCCAGCTCGACCGCCACGCGGCCGGTGCCACAGCCCGCATCGAGCACCCGCATGCCGCCGTTGCCGCGCAGCAGGCGCTCCACCAGATCCGCTTCGCCGTGGACATTGGCTCCGGCGTCGGCCATCCGACGCCACCGCGCGTCGTAGTCGTCGCCTCGCGGCGCGTCGGCGCCCTGCCAGCGGGTGGTCATGTTGTCGGTGCGACGCCACCGACGATGCGGGCGGCGACGCTGTCGGCGACCGACAGCGCGGCCGGATCACCGGCGGGTTCGTACCGGTCGGCCGTCGCGTCGTAGCGCGCGCCCGCGATGTCCCCGTGGTCGGCGGTGATCTCCACGAACTGCGCCGGCCAACCGGATCCGCGCAGCGCCTCGGCGAAATCGCGGCTGGCCGTCGCGGGCACCACATCGTCGGCGGCGCCGTGCAACAGCAGCAACGGAATCGGATCGGCGCCGCGCGCCAGGTCGAGAAGCGGACCGTCCGAGAGCGGATCGGGGGCCGTGAAGGCGCCGCCGAGGGTGACCGTCCGCGCCACGGCAACGCCGTACCGGTCGGACCCGAGTGTCAACCCGGCGGCCGCCGTCCCACCCAGCGACCACCCCACCACGGTCAGCGATCCCTCACCGCCCGCGCGTTCGGCGGCGAAATGCGCCGACGCCAGCAGGTCGGATCTTCCACGGTCGTCGGCGTGCGAGTTCCAGTCGGGTGCGAGCACGAACCGGCCGCGTCCGGCGATCCGCTCGGCCAGCGGCCGCACCGCCGTCCGGGAATCGGTCTGCATGCCGTGCCAGAGCAGTACCGTCGGCTGTCCGGGCTCGCCGAACAGATCGACCCGGCGGCCGGGAGCGTATTCGCGTGTCTCCATCTTCGAGCAGTTCCCCGACGGCGGCCGGCGAATCAGCCGTCAGCGACGGCCCTGCGGCAGCCGCACGACCTGGACGAAGAACTCGTCGATCTGGCGTACCGCATTCATGAACTGGTCGAGGTCCACCGGTTTGGTGACATAGGCGTTCGCGTGCAGCTTGTAACTGCGCAAGATGTCCTCCTCGGCAGAGGAGGTGGTGAGCACCACGACCGGGATGTGGCTGAGATCGGGATCTGATTTCACCGTCTCGAGCAGTTGCCGGCCGTCGTACTTCGGCAGATTCAGGTCGAGCAGGATCAGATCCGGTCGCGGAGCATCGCCGTAGGGATCGCGACGGTACAGGAAGTCCAGCCCCTCCTGCCCGTCGTGGGCGACATGCAGGGTGTTGCTGATCTTGTTGTGCTCGAAGGCCTCCCTGGTGATCAGCTCGTCACCCGGGTCGTCTTCGATGAGCAGGACGTCGATCGGTCGGCTGGGGGTGGTCACTGGTGCGCTCCTTCCAGAACGGCTTGTGGTTCTTCGTGGACGGCGACCGGCAGGGTCAGGTGGAACCGGGTGCCTTCGGTGTAGGACGTATCGATCCAGATGCTGCCGCCGTGGTACTCGACGATCTTCTTGCACAACGCCAGACCGATACCCGTACCGCTGTAGACGTCGCGGCCGTGCAGACGCTGGAAGATCACGAACACCTTCTCGGAGAATTCCGGGGCGATGCCGATCCCGTTGTCGGACAGCGTGAGCAGCCAGTAACCCGCGCGCTCGCCGACGCCCGACTCGCACTCGATGACGATCCTGGGTGTGGTGTCGGGCTTGCGGAACTTGACGGCGTTGCCGATGAGGTTCTGCCACAGCATCGTCAAGAGCGTGGGATCGCCGGTGACCTCGGGCAGAGCTGCGTCGGGACGCACGACTTGTGCGTTGGAATCCTCCAGCGCGGCACTGAGATTGGTCAACGCCTCGGCGAGGGCGGCAGCGAGTGACACGTCGCCGTGTTCGGCGTTGAGGCGGCCGACGCGGGAGAAGGTGAGCAGGTCGTTGATCAGCACCTGCATCCGCTTGGCGCCGTCGACCGCGAATCCGATGTATTCGACGCCGCGTTCGTCGAGTTTGTCGCCGTAGCGCTTCTGCAGCAGTTGGCAGAACGACGCGACTTTGCGCAGCGGCTCCTGCAGGTCGTGGGAGGCGACGTAGGCGAACTGCTCGAGTTCGGCATTGGAGCGGCGCAGTTCGATCGTCTGCTCGTCGAGTGCTCGTTGCGCGGCCTGCGAGGCCTCCAACTCATCGAGGATTCGCCGTCGCATCGCCTTGACGTCGAGGGTGATGTTGCGGATGTCGCGGGGCCCCTGTGGTGTGATCTGCTCGTCGAAATGTCCCTGGCTGATACGCCGGCAGGAGGCCGCCAGCGCCGCCAGTGGACGGACGACCGCCCGGCGCATGACCAGCGACAGCAACGCCGCCATCACCACCAGGGTGACGATCATCGCGCCGAGCACCCGGTCACGCCAGGCCCGCACGGCATCGAGATCGTCCAGTCCCTGCGTGCGGGCGGCGGTGAAGTCCCGGTTCTGCGTCTCGAACAACGCACGAATGGCGTCGAATTCGGCCTTTCCCCGCTGCGCCAGGTCGCTGTTGGCCAGCCCGGGTACGCCCGGGCGCACCATCGCGACCAGGGGTTCGGCGAAATTCGTGCGCCATCCGTCGGCGGCCTGCTCGATGGCCGTGAGGTCGGCCATCAAGGCCTCATTGCCGGGGACCAGTCCGGCGATTCGGTCGACGGCGTCCTGCTCGGCGATCCGGCCGTCGTAATACGGCTGCAGGAATTGCGGATCGGCCGCGATGGCGTAGCCGCGCACCGCCGTCTCCTGGTCGCGCAGCGCGGCCTGCAGCTGATAGGCGGCTACCCGGGCCGGCTGGATCTCGTCGATGAGTTCGCGCGACACCGCGTCGGTCCGCTTCATCAGCAGGGCCCCGGTCAGCGCCCCGGCCAGCACGAGCAACCCGAGGGTGAGCAGCACGATGTTCTGCCAGCCCTGGACGGTCAGCGCCTGTCCGCGCCGCTGCGCAGCGGTGGTCACCCGGTGCGCTCCACGCGCACCACGGCGATGTCGTCGGTCAGCCCGCCGTGGGTCTCGGCTCGCTTCTCGGCCTCCCTGATGAGCGTCTCGACGAATTCGGTCCCGGGCAGTGCGGTCAGCGACCGGGCGAGCGTCAGCAGACCCTCCTCCCCGAGCCGCTGATTGCCCACCCCCGAGTGGCCCTCGAAAAGGCCGTCGGTGAGCAGCAACAGGGCGTGGCCGGCTGGCAGTTCGAGCTCGTTGAGCGGCCATTGGCCGCCGCCCAGACCGAGGGCGGGCCCGGCGGGGGGTTCGAGCCAGTCCACCGTGTCGGGACCCTGGATCAGCATTCCGGGGTGCCCGGCCCGCACGGCGTCGAAGGTACGGTCGTGCGGCGAGAAGGCCAGACTGAGCACCGTGGCGAAGATGTGCTTACCGGGGCGTTCGGCGCGCAGGATCCGTTCGAGCTGGTGCATCCGCTCGTGCCCGCGTAAACCGGCGAAGGTCAACGCCCGCCAGCCGATGCGCAGCGCCACGCCGAGCGCGGCCTCGTCGGGCCCGTGACCGGACACGTCGCCCACCATGACGTGCACCGTGCGGTCCGGTGTCTGCACGAAGTCGAAGAAGTCGCCGCCCAGCAGAGCGTTCGGTCGCGAGGGCCGGTACTTGGCGATGATGTCGACGCCGGGGTCGTCCAGGAGCAGGGGGGACGGGAGGAGCCCGCGTTCGAGCCGGGCGTTCTCCTGCGCGCGCAATTGGCTGGCATGGAGATCCACCGCGGTGAGCTCGGAGCGTTTGCGCTCGATCGCGTAGAGCAGGGAGCGTCGCAGCATCTCCGGTTCCACGCGGCCCTTGACCAGATAGTCCTGCGCGCCCGACGCCACCGCCGACACGCCGTAATGCTCGTCGACATGGCCGGTGAGCACCACGATCGGCAGCGTGATGTCCATGGTGCACACCCGGTCCAAGGCGTCGGTGCCGTTGCTGTCCGGGAGATTGAGGTCGAGCAGGACGCAATCGGGGCGGGACCTGGTGATCTCCCGCTCGGCCGCGGCCATGGATTCGGCCCAGCGCAGCTCGATGTCGGCCACCGAATCGGCGATGAGCTCCTCGACCAGCAAAGCATCCCCGCGGTCATCCTCGATGAGGAGCACGGTCAAGCGCGTCAAGGGCATACCGGGAGCAACGCCCGAATCTGGAACATGCCTCACTCCTGGGTCATGCGGCGCGAGCACTGACAATCACGTCCTTCTCGTAAATCACCGCGGTCGCGCTGACCTCTGCTTCAGTGATAGCTCTCTGACCATACCGAAGTGCATCGTCGAGCGCGTCAACGCGGCCGCGCTCGCCACCGGCCGAGTCGGCAAACGGGTAGCGTCGGTCGACGGATCCATGGCTCGCCGACACATCACGTCCCTTTCCACGGCTTCCCGCCGGGGCACCCGAGGCCGCGCGGCAAAGTTCGCTGCCGTCGCGGTCCTGAGCGTCGCCGTCGTCGCCAATTCAGTCGCGTGTGTCCCGCCGGCCCCTGAGCCGCCGGCGCCGGATCCGTCGGCCCGGCCGCTGAGCCCACCCCCCGCGCCCCCCTCGGTCGCAGCCGCGACGCCCCCCTCCCAGCCACCGGCGACCATCGGCGCCAGGGTCACCTGGGTGACCGCCGCCGACCTGGGTGCGACCTGGCGACCCGGCTGCCCCGTCGGGCCCGAAGAGCTCCGTCGTGTCGAGACCACCTACCTGGGCTTCGACGGTCAGACCCACCGCGGAGCGCTGGTGGTCCACGAAGACCTGGTGGCCGAGGTCATCGACCTCCTCGAGCAGCTTCACGCGCAGCGGTATGCGATCGCGAGGATGCGGACCGTCGACGAATACCCCGGCGCCGAGGATGAACTGTCCATGGCCGACAACAACACCTCGGCGTTCAACTGCCGAGGGATCCCCGGGTCGAGCCGGTGGTCCGAACACGCCTACGGGCGGGCGATCGATCTCAACCCACTGCTCAATCCGTCCGTCGACAGCGCAGGAAAGATCGAGCCGGCCAACGCCGGACCCTACGTGGACCGGTCTCGGACCGACCCGGGCATGCTGCACGCCGGGGACCCGGTCGTTGAGCTCTTCACCTCGCGGGGCTGGCGCTGGGGCGGCCATTGGCGCACGCCCAAGGACTACCAGCATTTCGAGCGACCATGACCGGATCGGCGAGGCGACCAGGCGACCCACAGGTTTCGCGCACACGAATCGCCGCCCGCCGCTGGTAATCTGCCCATCGCCGCCGGCCTGATCGCGTCGGTACTACGAAACCAGAACGAACGAACACAGCAGATTCCCTCACGAAAAGAGCGTTGTGCGCAGCGGAGAGATCAAGGCCCTGTCCGGTCTGCGCATCGTGGCCGCCGTGTGGGTCGTGCTCTTCCATTTCCGGCCGCTGCTCCACCAGGCCGCGCCCGGATTCGCCGAGACGTTGGCGCCGGTGCTCGACTGCGGAGCCCAGGGTGTCGACCTGTTCTTCATCCTCAGCGGTTTCGTCCTGACCTGGACGTATCTCGACCGGATGGGTCCGCAGTGGTCCACGCGCACGACGCTGCGGTTCCTCTGGCTGCGTCTGGCCCGAGTGTGGCCGGTGTACCTGGTCACCATGCATCTGGCGGCCGTGTGGATCATCTTCACCCTCAACGTCGGCCACGTGCCCTCAGAAGCAGCGAATCAGCTCACCGCCGTCAGTTATCTGCGACAGATCCTGCTCGTGCAACTGTGGTTCCAGCCCTTCTTCGACGGCTCGAGCTGGGACGGGCCGGCCTGGTCGATCAGCGCCGAGTGGCTGGCCTATCTGCTGTTCGGCGCACTGGTCCTGGTGGTGTTCCGGGTGGCGCGGGTGACCAGGGCTCGCGCCCTGATCTGGCTCGCATTCGCGGCATCGCTGCCCCCGACGTTGCTGCTGATGGCGACGGGGGAGTTCTATACGCCGTGGAGTTGGCTTCCCCGCATCGTCATGCAGTTCACCGCCGGTGCGTTGGCGTGCGCGGCGGTGCGCAAACTCCGGCTCACCGACCGGGCCCGGAGCCATGCCGGGATGCTGTCACTGCTGATCGTGGTCGCCATCGTCGCCGGCATCTACTATCTGGACGCGCATCCTCCCGCGTCGATCCGGGACGCCAGCGGCCTGATCGATCTGCTGTTCGTCCCGCTGGTGGTCACCCTGGCGATCGGGGCGGGTACGCTGCCGCGGCTGCTGTCCACCCGCGCCATGGTCTACTGCGGGCATGTGTCGTTCGGGCTCTACATGGTGCACGAACTGGTGCACACCGCGTGGAACTGGGCGGTCATTCAGTTCGAGATCACGCTGACGCCGGGTCCGGCGGCGAAGTTCGTCGTCGCGGGACTGCTCGGTGTCTCGATGCTCGCCGCGGTCGCCCTCTACCACCTGGTGGAGGAGCCGGCGCGGCTGTGGATGCGCCGGATGGTCGACGTCCGTGACACCCCGGCCAACGCGATCGACAGCCCGGCCAACGCGATCCTGGCCGGGAGCAGTGCCGGGTCCACCGGTTCGGATACCCGGCAGCACCGCCACGATGCGGTCGCGGGCCACGTCGGCTGACCGGCCCGACACGCGCGTCGCGACAGCCGTTCCCAGAAAGTGGCCTTAAGATTTCGGCGTTCGTCCCGATCTGGGGGTGCTGCGGCGTCTCGGTGCCGTCGAGGGGGGAGTTAGCAGTGAGTCGCCTGTTCACGCTGCTGCTGTCGATCACACTGTTGGCCGGCGTGGCCGGGGAGCGGGCCGGCCAGCCCAGAGCCGATGACACCGTCACACTGCAGGTCACGGTCAGCCGGATCGCCGTAGTCAGTGACTCGTACACCACCGGAACCAAGGAGGGTGGTGAGGGAGACCGCGGCTGGCCCACCCGCGCCTGGCAGACGCTGGCCCGCAGCGGCACGCCGGTCATGGCGGACGTCGCCGCCGAAGGCGGCGCCGGGTACGCCACCCGCGGCAACCGCGGCAACGTCTTCGAGGATCTGGCGGCCCGAGCGGTCAAACCCGACGACGACCTGGTGGTGTTCTTCGGCTCGCGCAACGACGAGAAGGTCGAACCCGCGATCCTGTCGGTCATGGTCTACGGCGTGTTCCAGATGGCCCGCCGCACCGCCCCCACCGCCCGCTTCCTGATCATCGGCCCCGCCTGGCCCACGGCGGATCCGCCGCCCGCGATCCTGCGGATCCGGGACACGCTGGCCTATCAGGCCCAGCTGGCCAAGGCCGACTTCGTGGACCCGATCGCCTTGCGGTGGTTCGTCGACGAGCCGGAGCTCATCGGTAAGGACGGCGTCCACCCGACCGACGACGGTCACATCTACCTGGCGGACAAGATCGCACCGCTGATCGCCGGCCGGCTGCCGCGCCACATTTGATCAAGGCAGCTCGCCGACGAAGCCGGCGACGATGCGGCCCAACTCCTCCCCGCGCTGCTCCTGCACGAAATGCCCCGCGCCGGGGATGGTCGGGTGGTCCCGGCCGCGCGCCCCGGGCACCCGCTCCTGGAACACCCGCTCCCAGCCGCGGGTCGGTGGATCGCCGTCGGAGTAGGCGGTGAGGAACGGCCGGTCCCATTGCTCGAGGACGGCCATGGTGGCCCGACCGATCACCGCGCCGGGATCGTTGCGGGTCAGCGGCACCAGGGCGGTCAGCTGACGTAGTCCGGCCTTGTGGGAGCGGTCCGGGAATGGCGCGTCGTAAGCGGCCAGTACCGGGCCGGGAAGCGGACCGGCCACCGCGTCGAGGAAGACGCTCGGTGTGATGTCGGGAGAGCGCTGATAGAACGCCACATAGTCGAGCAGAGTCTCCTCGTGCAGCACCTGGCTGTCGCCGACGCCGTGGTGGGGCCAGGTCAGCGCTCCGGCCAGGGCCGGATCACACGTGTGCAGGATCGTGTTGGTGGTCACCACGGCGGCGAACCGGTCAGGATCGCGGGCCAGCGCACTGAGTCCGATCGGCCCGCCCCAATCCTGGGCGACCAGGGTGGCCTCCCGCAGGTCGAGTTCCCGGATGAGCGAGTGCACCCAGTCGACATGGCGTCTGAACGTGTAGTCGGTGGGGTCGGTGGGTTTGTCGGAGCGCCCGAAGCCGATGTGGTCGGGGGCGATCACCCGCAGGCCGGCCTCGACGAGCACCCTGATGGTGTGCCGGTAGAGATACGACCACGTCGGCTGTCCGTGCAGCAGCATCACCACCGGCGCGTCGGGCGGGCCGGCGTCGACGAAATGCATTCGCAGCGGCGGTAATCCACGAGTCTGCACCGGCCGGTAGTCGGGCGCGAAGTCGTAGCCGGGCAGATCGGTGAAGCGTTCGTCGGGTGTCCTCACCACATTCGCAACCGCGTCCATAGCGTGCTAATTCTGCACGGCCTTGGCGACCGCCACGCAGACGGTCAGCCACTTCGGGTCGGGGCGCGCGGATTCGGTGAGCTCCCACATCGCGTTGTGCACCATCCGGACCACGACCCATGCCCGGGCGCGGTCCTCGTCGAAACCGGCGGCGTCGACAGTGGCGTAGAACCGTCGGCGCACTCCCTCTCTGATGTCTCCCGCCAGTTCGTCCCAGCGATTCCACAGCAGCGGGGCGACCTCGTAGTGCGGGTCGCCGTCGAGCGGTTTCGGGTCGATCACCAGCCACGGTTCACGCTGTGCGGCAAGCACATTGGCGTAGTGCAGGTCGGTGTGCACGAGGGTGCCGGTGGTGGCGTGGTCGGCCAGCAGGTCGCGACTGTGCGAGACGGCCTGTTCGACCAGCCGGTGCGGCACCGCGGCGTTGCGCGGAAGGGCCTCCAGCGCTGCGGTCCACCGTTCGAGTTGGCGCTCGAGGCTGCGCAGCTGGGGCAGTGCGGGGACGTGGATGCGGGGGTACAGCGCGGCGACGATGCGGCAGGCGTCGTCATCGGGCAGGCGGGTCAGATCCTCGCCGCCCAGCCGTTCCAGCAGGACCGCGCGCCGCCGCGGATCGGCGCTGAGCAGCCGCACCGCGCCCTGCCCGCCCCAGCGGCGCAGCGCGAGGTGCTCGTGTTCGGATTCGTCGTCGGGAAAGCTCAGTTTCAACACGGCCGGCTGATTCTGTGCCGAGCGCACCGGCAGCACCAGCGACGTCGTGCCGTGTCGGGGCGGACCGTCGACGCGCAGATCCCAATCGCGCAGTTGCGCCTGGCCGCGGGCGGCCAGCGAGTCGACCCACTCTTGCCACTCGGGTCCGCGGTGCGCCATCGCGAGGACGGCCTCGGGGAGTTCGATCACATGACCTGGCTGTCGAAAGTGGCGGGGACACAGAACACCCCGCGAGCCGCCTGCGACTCGCGGGGTGTCCCGGTCTGCGTTGCGGTTACTTCTTCACGTCGAAGCGGTCGCTGTCCATGACCTTGGCCCACGCCTTGGCGAAGTCGGACACGAACTTCTCCTTGCTGTCGTCCTGGGCGTAGACCTCGGCGATGCCGCGCAGCACCGAGTTCGAACCGAACACCAGATCGTTGGCGGTGGCGGTCCACTTGGCCTCGCCCGAAACGCGGTCACGGCCGTCGTAGACGTTCGCGCTGTTCTCCGACGGCTTCCACTCGGTGCGCATGTCGAGCAGGTTGGTGAAGAAGTCGTTGCTCAGCACACCCGGCTTGTCGGTGAACACGCCGTGCTTGCTGCCGCCGTGATTGACGTCGAGCACCCGCAGACCGCCGATGAGGACCGTCAGCTCCGGAGCGGTCAGGTCGAGCAGATAGGCCTTCTCGACCAGCTGCTGTTCCAGGGGGTTCTTCTCCTCGGGGCGGAAGAAGTTCCGGAAGCCGTCGACCCGCGGTTCGAGCACCGCGAAGGAGTCGACATCGGTCTGCTCCTGCGAGGCATCGGTGCGGCCCGGGGTGAAGGGCACCGAGACGTCGTAGCCGCCGTCTTTGGCTGCCTTCTCGATCGCCGCGGTACCACCGAGGACGATAAGATCGGCCAGCGAGACGGACTTGCCGGAACCGTTGAACTCCTGCTGGATCTGCTCCAGCACGGGCAATACCTTGGCCAGCTCGGCGGGCTCGTTGGCCGTCCAGTTCTTCTGCGGCTCGAGCCGCAGCCGGGCCCCGTTGGCCCCGCCGCGCTTGTCGGTGCCGCGGAAGCTCGACGCCGACGACCACGCCGTCTTGATCAGCTGCTGCAGCGACAGACCCGAATCCAGCAGTTTGCCCTTGAGCTCGGCGATCTCGGCTTCACCGATCAACTCACCCTCGACCGGGGGAACCGGGTCCTGCCAGAGCTGCGGCTCGGCGATCCACGGGCCGAGGTAACGGCTGATCGGGCCCATGTCGCGGTGCATCAGCTTGTACCAGGCCTTGCGGAAGGCCTCATCCATCTCTTCGGGGTGGTCGAGCCAGCGGCGGGTGATCTCGCCGTAGATCGGATCCTCGCGCATCGCGACGTCGGTCACCAGCATGGTGGGCTTGCGCGGCGCACCGCCGAACGGATCCGGGATGGTGGCCTCGGCGTCCTTGGCCTCGAACTGCCAGGCGCCGGCCGGGCTCTTGGTGAGCTCCCACTCGTTGCCGTACAGGTTCTCCAGGAAGGCGTTGCTCCACTGGGAGTTCGAGCCGGTCCAGATGACCTCGAGACCACTGGTGACGGTGTCGTTGCCGTTGCCGGAACCGAACGGGCACTTCCAGCCCAGACCTTGCTGTTCGATCGGCGCCCCTTCCGGTTCGGGTCCGACGTTGGCGTCCGCGGCACCGTGGGTCTTGCCCAGGGTGTGACCGCCGACGATCAGCGCGGCGGTCTCCTCGTCGTTCATCGCCATCCGGCCGAACGTCTCGCGGATGTCGTGTGCGGCGGCCAGCGGATCCGGTTTACCTTCCGGGCCTTCGGGATTGACGTAGATCAGGCCCATGGTGGTGGCGCCGAACGGTTCAGCGAGTTCTCGCTTGTCGTCGTTGGTGCCGCCGTAGCGCTTGTCGGTGCCCAGCCAGGTGTCCTCCTGGCCCCACAGCATCTCCTCGGGCTCCCAGATGTCTTCGCGACCGAACGCAAAACCGGCCGTCTCGAACCCGGATTGCTCGAGTGCGGCGTTGCCCGCGTAGGCGATCAGATCGGCCCAGGAGATCTTGTTGCCGTACTTCTGCTTGATCGGCCACAGCAGGCGGCGGGCCTTGTCGAGGTTGGCGTTGTCCGGCCAGCTGTTGAGCGGGGCGAACCGTTGCGCACCCTGTCCGGCGCCGCCGCGCCCGTCGAAGATCCGGTAGGTACCGGCGGCGTGCCAGCTCATGCGGATGAACAGGCCGGCGTAGTTGCCGTAGTCGGCCGGCCACCAGTCCTGGGAAGTCTGGATCACGTTGATGACGTCGGCCTTGAAGGCCTCGACGTCGAGCTGGGCGAACGCGTCGGCGTAGGAGAAGTCCTCGCCGAGCGGGTTGCCCTTCTCGTTCTGCTTGTGCAGGACCGAGACGTCGACCTGCTCGGGCCACCAGTCCTGGTTCTTCAGCGGCGCACTCGACTTGGGATGCGGCGACTCGATGACCGGGTTCTCGGACTCACTGTGGCTGTGGGTCTTGGCGTCGGAGTGCGGCGGGCGGGCGTCGGATGTATCGGATGACACAGCGGCGTTCCTTTCGGATAGGTGGTTGGGCTGAGCGGAAACTAGGGGGTGGCGTCGGCTCTGGTGCCGACGCAGTCGGGGCACAGGCCCCAGTAGATGACCTCGGCCTCGTCGAGGACGAACCCGTCGAGCGCACCGGACTCGTCGGAGGGGGTCAGGCAGGGCGCGTCGCCCTGAGCGCAGTCGATGTCGGCGATCACCCCGCAACTGCGGCAGACCACGTGATGGTGGTTGTCGCCGACCCGCGACTCGTAGCGGGCGACCGAACCCGACGGCTGGATACGGCGGATGAGCCGGGCCCCGGTCAGGGCGTGGAGCACGTCGTAGACCGCCTGTCGGGAGACGTCCGGAAGGGCGGCGCGGACGGCGCCGAAGATGGTGTCGGTGTCGGAGTGCGGGTGCGCGCCGACCGCCTCGAGGACCGCGACCCGAGGTCGGGTGACGCGCAGATCGGCGGCGCGCAGCCGATCGGCGTAGTCGGCGGTCGAATCCATGAAAACCACACAACCCCGTTTTCTGGAATTAGTCAAGAGTTGCCGACGGACGGCGTGTCAGGCCGTCGACACCCGCATTTCCGCACGTCACCGGACCGACGTCCGTTTAAGATCGCCCAATGGCCAAACTCGAGATGTCCCGCGAGCTGACGCTGAGCCCCGAGGACGCGTGGACGCACGCGTCCAATCTGGCCGCGCTCGGCGACTGGCTGGTCATGCAGGAAGGGTGGCGCAGCGAGATTCCCGACGAGGTCACCGAGGGCACGACGGTGGTGGGCGTCGCCGGCGCCAAAGGCATGCGCAATCGCGTCACCTGGACCATCCAGCGCTTCGATCCGCCCGCGCTGCTCGAGGCCAAGGGCAGCGGCGTGGGCGGTACGAGATACGGCCTCAAGCTTGCGGTGCGGCCGACGACGTCGGGGTGCGCGTTCACGGTCACCCTGGAACTCGGGGGTGCGCCGCTCTTCGGGCCGATCGGGGCCGCCGCCGCACGTGCGGTCAAGGGCGACATCGAACGGTCGATCCAGCGGTTCGAGGAGCTCTACGCCTGACGCGTCACCGCGTGATTCGGTGATCTCGCGGCGGGTACCTCTGACCCGTGTCCGAGTCCACCGAATTGATCGTCACCGACCCCCGCACCGGCGAGACCGCCAGCCGGGTCCCGGTCGCCGACACCTCGACCTGCGACGAGGCGGTCAAACGGGCCCGTGCCGCCGCACCCGCGTGGGCGCGTACGCCGGCAGCCGAGCGGGCCGCCGCCCTGACCGCCGCCGCGGCCGCGGTCCGGGCCGCCGCCGAGGAGCTCGCCGAGCTCAACGAACGCGAGACGGGCAAGGTGCGCCAGGATGCGCTCGGCGGTGTCGAGGCCGGCGCCGGCACCCTGGTGCAGTACGCCGAGCTGGGGCCGTTGCACCGGGGCCGGACCTTGCACGGACAGTGGTCGGCGACCGACCTCATGGTTCCCGAGCCGCGCGGCGTCATCGCGGTGCTCACGCCGTGGAACGATCCCGTGGCGGTGGCGGCCGGGCTGCTCGGCGCCGCGCTCGTCACGGGGAACACGGTCGTGCACAAACCCAGCGAGCGCTGTCCGGCGACCGGTCGGCGTTTCGCCGAACTGCTGGCCGCGGAGCTTCCCGACGGCGTGCTCGAGATCGTGGACGGTGACGCGCGGGTCGGGGCTCGCCTGACCGGCGCCGAGGACGTCGACGTCGTCGCCCATGTCGGCAGCAGCGTCACCGGCCGGGAGATCGCGGCCGCCTGCGCCCGGCGCGGGGCCAAGGCCGTACTCGAGAACGGTGGCAACGACCCGCTGATCGTGGACGCCGGAGTCGACCCGCGGTGGGCCGCCGAGCAGGCGGCCACGGGGGCGTTCGCCAACGCCGGCCAGATCTGTGTGTCGGTCGAACGCATCTACGCCCATCGGGCGATCGCCGACGCTTTCATCGAGGCGCTGGTCGATCAGGCTCGGCAGTGGCGCGAGCGAATCGGTCCGCTGGTCGACGAGCGGCAGCGCGAGGTGGTGCACGGTCACGTCACCGAGGCGGTGGACGCCGGTGCCCAGCTGCGCGTCGGCGGCGAACCCACCCCTGGCCCCGGTTCGTTCTATCCACCCACGGTGCTCACCGGGTGCACTCCGGACATGCTGGTACTGCGCGAGGAGACGTTCGGTCCGGTCGCCCCGGTGCGGGTGGTCGAGGACTTCGACACCGCACTGGCCGAGGCGGCAGCAGACCGGTACGGGCTGGCGGCCACCGTGCTCACGCCCGATATGGCACACGCTCAGACCGCTTGGCGCACACTGCCGGTGGGGACCGTCAAGATCAACGCGGTGTTCGGCGGGGCACCTGGTGGGGCGTCGGAACCTCGGCGGGCCAGTGGCAGCGGCTTCGGTTACGGCCCGGAGCTGCTCGACGAGATGACCGCGGTGAAAGTTGTGCACTGGTCGCCGCCACCGCAGTGAGACCGGGGCGACGATCTGCGCCGATCAGGGCGGCGCGGCGGCGCCGGTGGGCGACAATGCCCCACATGCTCAAGAGGATCACCGCCGTTGCCAGTGCCGTCTGCGCGGCGTCGATACTGTGCCCGAGTGCCGCCGGCGCGCAACCCGTCACACCCGATCCGCCGGTGCCCCAGGGGGTTTCGAACGGCACGCTCTACACCGTCACCCAGCGCACCTCCGACGGGGCGACGGCGGACGGCACCGGAACCTGGTGGTTGACGGTGAACACGATCGCCGGCGGGGACGGTGCCGTCGCCGACGCCTTCAACCGGGCTTCGGAGGCCTCGGCTCAGGGTCAGCTCGACGAGGCGCGGGCGGGGGCCACCACCGACGGCACCTGGTCGTTCGACACGAACCCGCGGATCCAGTTCGGCGCCGCGTCGGTCGCGCAATTGATCAGCGGACTGTTCAACGCGGTGCCCTCGGCCCATCCGGTGAACTACGTCAGCACAGTCGTCATCGACTCGCGCACGGCCGCGCCGATCACACTGCGCGCGTTGTTCATCGACGAGCAGGCCGGCCTGAATCGGCTCGCGGAGCAGACCAAGATCCTGCTGCCCGCCGAATCCGGTCAGCCGCCGGGAACGTTCGACGACGATCCGGGGGCCGCGCCGGTCGAGGCGAACTTCGCCAACTGGATCCCCACGCCCGCGGGTCTGGAGATCCACTTCGACGACTACCAGTTCTTCCACGGCACACCGGTGATCACGGTGCCCTGGCCGGCCCTCGAGGACGTGCTCAGCCCGCAGATGCGGGCGCTGCGCCTACCGTGACCCGCTAGCGTTGGGCGGACGGGCCCACGTCGTCACCGGAATCGGCCGGCCGGTCGCTGGCCTCTCTGATCTCGTCCTCGTGGCTGGTCGCGGTCTGAGACTTATCGGCCGAGGGGTTGTCTTCGCGCATGCGGGCTCGTATACCCACCGGCGGTGCGCGCCGACACCTCGCGTCAATCGCGGTCGTCGTTGCCCAACGCCGCCCTGATCATCGGCAGGAACCAGGCCGACACCGGCCACACCGCAGCCAGCGCCAGGGCGCATGCCACGCTGACCGCGTTGACGACCATGCGGGTTCGGCGGCTGCGGTCGTCGTGGCCGAATTGCCGCCGCAGCAGCAGCACCGTGGTCAGAAGCCAGCCGCCCAGGTAGAGGGCGATCAGCAGATATCTCATCACTCGCCGTTGTACACCCCGCGACGAGCGCCGACCACCGGCCGCAGGGCACCCCTAGACTTCGGCACGTGGGGATTGTGATCGGATTCGCGCCGTGGATCGTTTACTGGATCCTGGTCGGCAACGTGCCGTTCCTGGCCGCGGTGGCGGTCGCGCTGGCTGTCGCGGTGGCCGGCTTGGCCGTCGGCGTGGGGCGCCACACCCCGGGGCGGACGCTCGAGATCGGTGCAGTGGCCACGTTCGCCCTGCTGACGGGGGTCACCCTGGTGGCCGATCAGGGCTTCCTGGAGCGCTGGCTGCAACCGCTGAGCACCGCCGGGATTTTCCTCGTCGCTCTCCTCGGCCTGCTGGCCGGCCGGCCCTTCGTGCGGGAATTCGCCGCGGCGGGTCAGCCCAAGGAACTCGTCGCCACCGACCTCTTCGAGACCATCACCATCCGCTTGACGTGGATCTGGGTGGCGGCGTTCGGGTTGATGACGCTCTCGTCGGCGATCCCCCCGGTCCTGCAGGGCGACGCCACCATCCTCGACACGAAGTCACCGCTGTCGGTCGTCTGCTATTGGATTGTGCCCGGCGTGCTGCTGGCTCTGGCGGCGCTGGCCTCCCGGGTGCTGCCCGAGCGCATGGTGGCCGAAGCGGGGGACATCGAGCGCAAGACGACGTTCGTCGCCTACAGCGAGGCGGCCATCGACGAGCTGTACTACCTGGCCCAGGAGCACGCCAATCGCGAGGTCGGCGCCGGCCAGGAGGCCTACAACGTCAAGGTCGGCGGCAAGGGCACCCCGCTGGTCGGCGACGAGGACCGGCAGTCCTGGCCGGCCACCTACAAGGTGCGTGAGCGGCGCCGCTAGCCGCGAGTCAGCCGGGCTGCACCGGAACCGGCACGATGGTCACCTCGTCGCCGGTGCGGATGGTGCCCGAGGTCAGAATCCGGCACGCCGACCCGCCGCGGCCACGCATGGCGGCTGCTGCGCCCGGGCCCATGTCGTCGTCGAGCAGGCGGCACGGCGCCAGCAGCCGCACCACCTCCAGTTCGACGTCGCCGATCGTGATGCGGGTCCCCGGCTTGGTCGGGATCTCCCCGGCGTCGACGGTGATGTTGCGTCGGGTCGCGCCCGGATCGAAGTCATGGCCCAGATCGGCTGCGGCCCGCTGCAGGAACTCCAGGGACTGGATCGACACATGGCGGTGCCGGGTGCCGTGGTAGCGGTCACCGACCAGGCCGGCGCCCGCCTCGGCGATGACGGTGTGGACCGGACGCACCGGCAGTCGCCGGCCCTTGGCGACATGGATGGCCAGCACCTTCACTGGCGCATCACGTCCAGTACAGCGTCCGCGCGGCGGGCAACGCGTCGGCGATCTCGGCGTCGAACCAGGCCCGCATATCGCTCATCGTGTCCCTGGGGTAGACGTATTTGGCCGCACCGTATTTGCCGAACTTGCGGGTACGGCCGGCCTCGTCCATGTCGAGCTTGGTCTGTGGATACCAGCCGAGCAGGACGTCCTTGCTGGTGGCGGTGAACCGATGGGTGATGCACTCGACGGTGAGGTCGACGTCCGCGACGTCGGCCACGGCATCGGACACCTGCCGCAGCAGCGCGCCGTAGCCCTCCCGCCAGCCGGGGATCGGCATGATCGGGGCGATGGTCAGACCGATGCGGTAGCCCGCCGCCGCCAGTGACCGCAGGGCGGCGATCCGCTGCGCCAGGCGGGCGGTGCCGCCCTCGAACCGCCGGGCCACTTCGCCGGTGTTGACCGACAGCCGCACCCGGGTGCGTCCGGCGTGCGGCAGCTCCAACAGCGGCGCCACGTTGTCGTATTTCGTGGTGAAGCGCAGGCCGACCGGCGCCGCCCAGTCGTGGGTGCCGACGTGGCGGATGGTCGCCGACAGTGACCCGGTGAGGTGCTCGAGGGCCAGCGGGTCGGTGTAGCAGGACGCTTCGAACGTCGTCCCCTCGCCGCGTCGCTGCGCTGACGTCGAGGTGATCGTGCCCTTACCGACGTGGGCGTCCATCTCGGCGAGAATATCCGGCAGGTTGGCATACACCCTGGTGATCGGGGGCCCGGACAGCGAGCCCGCCAGGTAGCAGTACTGGCAGTGGCCCGGGCAGCCCTGCGCGAGGTCGATGCGCCAGTCCGCGCTGGGCGGGATCGGCTGCAGGCGGCGCTTGCTGGGCGGTGCGACGACGACCGCGAGGGTGCGCTTGGCCAGGGTGTAGGCGGCGCGGTCGTTGTCCGCGGTCACTGCGGGCAGGCGGTCGCCGGAGAGCACCGTCAGCTCGTCGACACCGGCGGCCTCACACCGCGCGATGATCTGCGCACCATGGGGAAGTTCGGCCGCCGAGCGGGTCACCAGCACCCGGGCCGGGGTCCACAGGGTGGGCGAGGTGGCTGCCGAAGGCGCGATCGTGGTCATGTGCGGTTTTCAACGATAGGTGCGACGACGCGATTCCTGGCGCGGTGGCGATCAGCCCGTGACGCCGGTCATGTGCAGCACCATGCCGACCGCGACGGCGATGAACGCGATCGCGAAGATCGCGACCAGGATGATCGACAGGACCGAGCCGGTCGTCATCCTGCGGGCCGGCACCGGACCGGGTTCTTCGCCCACGGCGGTCGAACCCGCGTCGGGCGGTGTGTCGCCCGGCGTCACGCCGCCGCCCGGTTCCAGACCTGGAACTTCCTCGGGCTCGGGTTGCGGCGGCATACCTGTCATGGTGGTTGGTGGTACCCCGCGGCGGGCATCTCACACGTGCGGCGCCGCGTTCGCCCACTTCCGGTCACCGTTACATCTCACTCACGCATCTTTTCGCCCTGCGGCGCTTGTGGATTCGTCTCCGATCGCAGGCAGGCGGTAGAAGTGATCTTGACCGGTTCTCCCCGGTCGACATCTGCATGCATATGAAGAGGTGAGTTGGGATGAGACGGATCTTCGCGTTCGTCGTTTGTCTGGCCATGTCGTTGGCGACCGCAGGGGTGGCCAACGCCGAACTGATGTTTCCCGCTCGCAATCAGCAGGCGGTCGACCTGGTGATCGCGCGGGCGCTGTCCCAGCGTGGCGTGCCGTTCGCCTACGGCGGGGGGACCGTGGCCGGCCCGTCCTTGGGCAGCGGGAGCACAGCCACGGTGAATCAGTCCGCGGCCACGGTGCCGGGCTCGATCCCCGCGGTCGGTGGCCCCGGCGCAGTCCCGCCCGCCGCACTGCCCGGTCTGACGGCGGTTCCGGTGTTGCCGGCCCCGGCGCCCGTGCCCGCACCCGCGCCCAAGGTGGTGGGGTTCGACGCCTCGGGCCTGATGGTCTATGCCTTCGCCGGTGTGGGACTCAAGCTGCCCCGCACGTCGGGCGAGCAGTACCTCGCCGGACGCAAGGTGCTGCCGTCGCAGGCGCTGCCTGGGGACCTGCTCTTCTACGGGCCCAACGGCAGCCAGAGCGTGGCGATGTTCATCGGCAACGGTCAGATGATCGAGGTCGGCGATTCGGTCCAGGTGACGCCCGTGCGCACCAAAGACATGACGCCGTATCTGGCCCGCTACATCGACTGAGTTCCCGGTTCCGGCATCAGGGCCGTCATCCCGCGTGGGTGACGGCCCTGATGCCGTTCGGCGGTCCTCAGACCTGTTCGACGGTGAGCGGAGACAGGTCGGTCTCCATGAGCACGACGTTGTAGTCGCCCCAGATCGACATGTTCCAGTAGAGGGTGCTGACGTCGGGCTCCCCGTCCTGCCCGGTCAACAGTCCGGTCCCCGACCAGGGATGGATCATCGGGGCGTAGAGCCCCGGGTAGTTCGCCGAGCGCGCGATCGTGATCGGTGCGGACCACGGCCCCTGCGGCTGATTGGCTGTCCGCATCTGGATGTCGTTGTTGCCGTCGGCGTAGAGCACGACGTACTGGTCGAGATATTCGTTGTACTGCACCGACATCTCGCTGACGTTGCCGCCGGTCTTCGCGCCGAACAGACCGGCCAGGTAGCCGCCGAAGACGTTCGGGTCGTTGGCGAAGTCGACGATGAATCCCAGGGGCCCGGCCGATCGGGTCGAATCGCCGATCACCGGGACCGCCGCGGCCGGCCGGCCGAGGACCCATGAGTTGCCGTCCCAATACTCGTACCGGGACAGGTCGGTGATGGCGCCTTCGGGTACCCGGGACAGATAGGCCGATCCGGCCCGGCCAGAGGGGGTGCCGAAGGCGTACAAATACCGCACGCCGTTCTCGCCGACCTGGTCCTCCGGCTGCAGCACATAGGCGAACTGCTGGAAATTCTGGTTGCCGGCCACGTAGGGCGTGGAGGACCGGAACCAGCCGGCCGAGCGGATCGTCGACGGCACGACCCGCCAGTCACCGCCGTTGGCTCCCGGGTAGAACTGCGAGATCGCCGAGTAATTGGTGGTCCAGCGCCCCGGTGTGTCCCACGACCGGACGGACATGTAGTTGACGTACTGCGTGCCGTTGATCTGGGTGCCCGCAGTGGGGATGACGGTCACCTCGGTGGGGAACAGGAAGCCCAGCTGCGTGGTCGATCGGTCGATGAACTGATACGCGGGGCCGGTCTGCGCGAGTTCCAAGCCGGGCTGCTCACCGGTGTAGAAGTCGGTGTCAAAGCTGATCAGCAACACGTTGTTGCGCCAGTCTCCGGTCATTCGCGGCCCGCTGAAGGTATCGCCGAACGCGAGGTGGACGAACCGCTCGCCGTCGATGGTGCCGCCGTCCCACATGATGCCCAGGTCGGTGCCGTAGATGTTGAAGCTCGAGGTGTCATTGGTCTGGGGCACCTCGTAACCACCCAGGACACCTTGATTCGAGACACCGGTCACCCAGCCCAGCGGCGTCGACGCCAGGGCCGACGGCCGCGTCGCAGCCGTCGTCGTTGTCGTGGCCGCGGCGGCCAGCGTCGTGGACTGTGCCAGCGCGGTCGACTCCGCCGTGGACGTCATCTCGCGGGCGGTCTCTCGGCGCGCGGTCGCCGCCATGGCGAGCAGCGCCGGGTCCGGTGCCGGTGCCACCGGAGCCCCGTCGCCGCCGGCCCGCGGTGCGGGCACCGCCGCCGACAGCGCGGAGGTGGCGACCTTCGCGCTGCCCGGGGGCGCAGCGCCGGCCGACGGTTCGGTCGGCGCGCTCGTCCGGCTGCTCGCCGTGACCGGGTCGGCCGACCGGGCGGCGGACCTCTCGGCGTTGTCGGCCCGGGTCTCGGCACGGCTCATGCCACGTGACCGGTTGATCGACGATGAGGTGTCGTCGGCCGCCTCCGTCGTGCGCGACGACCGCGTCGCGGAGCGATCGGCTGTGCCCGAACTCTTTGCGGTGCCCGAGCTCTTCGGGGTGCTCGACGGACCGGCCGATACGCCACCGGACGACCGGGCGCTGCTCGACGACGAGCTCGATGACGAGGAGGACCCCGACGACACCCCCGAGCTCGAGGGTTCGGCCGACGCGACACCGTGTCCGAGCGATACCGCGGCTCCGATGCCCAGGGCGACGGCCAATCCGCCGATCCGGCCCACGTAACAAGCCGCGCTGAGTCTCGGCTTCATCTTCCCGCCCCTCCGTCGATGGTCCCCGTAGTCGGGATACGCATCATCGCACCGAGTCCCATGATCATTCGGCGTAACACCCGGCATTTCTCAGAAAATCTCAGCATTTTGCTGTGAATTGTCTGCGGGTACCCTTCGCCGCATGAGCGCCGGACTGTTCGGACTCCTCGACGACATCGCCGTGCTGGCACGGATGGCCGCGGCATCGGTCGACGACATCGGCGCGGCGGCTGGCCGCGCGACCGCCAAAGCGGCCGGGGTGGTCGTCGACGACACCGCCGTGACCCCTCAGTACGTCACCGGGATCACCGCCGACCGCGAATTGCCGATCATCAAGCGGATCGCGATCGGGTCGCTGCGCAACAAGCTCCTGTTCATCCTGCCCGCGGCGCTCCTGCTGAGCCAGTTCGTGCCGTGGCTGCTGACCCCGATCCTCATGCTCGGCGCGACCTACCTCTGTTACGAGGGCGCGGAGAAGGTGTGGGGCCGGATTCGCGGACACCACCACAAGGCGGTACCCGCGGTGGTGGCGGGCGAAGACGCCGAGAAGAAGATGGCGGCCGGTGCCATCCGCACCGACTTCATCCTCTCCGCCGAGATCATGGTGATCGCCCTCAACGAGGTGGCGGATCAGGCGTTCCTGCCGCGGCTGATCATCTTGGTGGTCGTGGCGTTGGTGATCACGGCCGGGGTGTACGGCGTGGTCGCGGCCATCGTCAAAATGGACGACATCGGCCTGAATCTCGCACGCCGCAGGTCCGGGTTCGCCCGCAAGGTCGGGCGTGGCCTGGTGGCGGGAATGCCCAAGCTGCTCGCCGCCCTCACGGTGATCGGCACCGTGGCGATGCTGTGGGTCGGCGGCCACATTCTGCTGGTGGGCACCGATGAACTCGGCTGGCATGCGCCCTACGGAGTCGTCCACCACCTCGAGGAGGCCGTCCATCACGCGGTGGCCGGAGTGGGTGCCGTACTGGCATGGCTGGTCAACACCGGGGCCTCGGCCGTCATTGGACTCGTGGTCGGCGCGATCGTGGTCGCCGTCGTCAGCGTGCTGCCGTTCGCTCACCGCAAAGACGACGCCCACGGGTGAGTGCCCGGTGTGATTCGGCCCCCGGCGCGCGGGGTAGAGGATCTCGGTGACCGAACCCCATGTGGACGCCTCAGAGGACGACGGATCAGCCGAGATGCAACCCGAGGACGGCGGTGCCGCACCGGAGTCACCCGCAGACGAAGGTGACCGGTAGTCAACGGCCGGTCCACCGGGGCGGGCGTTTCTCCAACCAGGCCCGCGGACCTTCGGCGGCGTCATCGGTCGCGCCGGCGACCTTGCGCATGGTCTCGCCGAACCGCACCGATTCGATCCAGCCCATGTCGGCGGTCCGCCACGCGACCTCCTTGGTGGCGCGCTGCGCCAGCGGTGCGGCCGCGGTGAGGGTGCGGGCCCAGGACGTCGCCTCGGCCATCAGGTCCTCCGGCTCGACCAGTCGCCACACCAGCCCGATCTCCTTGGCGCGTTCTGCGCTGATCGGCTTGCCGGTCAGCAGGAGTTCCATGGCGTTGGCCCAGCCGACGCGCTGGGGGAGCCGGATCGCCCCGACGATCGTCGGGACGCCGATCGCGACCTCGGGATAGGAGAACGTGGTCGCGGTGGTGGCGATGACGAAGTCGCAGAACAACACTCCGGTCAGCCCGTAGCCGATGCAGGGGCCGTGCACCGCGGCGATCACGGGTTTGAACAGCTCCATACCGGATTCGAACGAGTTGATGGTCGGTTTCTCCCAGAATGTGCCGCCGAACGTGCCGACCGCGCCCTCACCGTCCTTCAGGTCGCCGCCCGCGCAGAACACGTCGCCGTTGGCGGTCAGGATGCCTACCCAGGCGTCCTCGTCGTCGCGGAACCGGTCCCAGGCCGCGTTGAGCTCGCGGCGCAGTGGCCCGTTGATCGCATTGCGCGCCTCGGGCCGGTTCAGCGTGATCGTGGCGATGTGGTCCTGTTGCTCATAGGTCACGAGGCTCATGGGTCGCACCCTAATTCCCGTGCGGGCACCTAGGCTGGTGACATGTCAACCAAACTCGATGCGTCGCAGCGCCGTGCGTGGTTGGCCTATATGCGCGTCTACCACCGACTCGAGTACGAGATGAATCGGCAGCTGCAGGCAGATCACGGCCTGTCACTCAGTGACTTCACCGTGCTCAATGCGCTGACCAATGCCGCGAGCGGCCGTGCGCAGCTCAACGTCCTGGCCACCACCATCGGGTGGGAACGCAGCCGGCTGTCCCACCACCTGCAACGGATGGCCCGCCGCGGACTGGTCGAGCGCCGCCCGTCTGCCAGCGACGGCCGCGCGACCGACGCCGTGCTCACCGACGGCGGCTGGAATGCGTTCACCGCGGCCGCACCGTCGCATGCGGAATGGGTCAAGACGCTGGTGTTTTCCGATCTGAGCCGGGCTCAGGAGCGCGACCTCGCCGACCTCCTCACCGAGGTCTACGAGTCTGTGCTGCGACGGGGGACGTTGCCGCGGCCGGAGATCGACGAGGACCGGCCGCGGCACGCGCCCTGACTCATACCTGCACCTCGCCGCCGTCGACGAAGAGTTCGGTTCCGGTGACGAAACTGCTCTGGTCGGAGCCCAGGAACACCACCGCGGCGGCGATCTCCTCGGGGCGGCCGAGGCGGCCCAGCGTCACGTCGGCGCTCAACTCCTCGAGCAGGGCGGCTTCCCCTCCGCTGGGTGCGAGTCCCTTCAGTCCCGGCGTTTCGATGGGTCCCGGTGTGACGGTGTTGACGCGGATTCCGCGTCCGGCCAGTTCGGCCGCCCAGGTGCGGCTGAAGGACCGGATTGCGGCCTTCGACGCGGCGTAGGCGCTGAAGGACGGGGTGCCGTTGTGCGCGGCGGTCGAACCGGTCAGCACGATCGAGGCGCCCTCGTTGAGCAGGGGCAGGACCTTCTGGACCGTGTACACGGTGCCGAACACGTTGGTGGCGAAGGTGTCCTGCAGATGTCCGGGGGTGATGTCCTCGAGCGCGGCGAATTCGCCACCGCCGGCGTTGGCGAACACGATGTCGAGTCCGCGCCCCCGCGCCTCGATGGCGGAGACGACTGCGTCGAGATCGTCGGGTCGCCCCACGTCGCCGCGGACGCCGGTTGCCGACGCTCCGATGGAGGTCACGGCGGCGTCGACCTTGGCCTGGTCGCGTCCGGTCACGATGACGTGAGCGCCCTCGGCCGCCAGGCGCTGCGCGGTGGCCAGTCCGATCCCCGACGTGCCGCCGGTGACCAGGGCTGTTTTGTCGGTGAGTTGTGGCATGTCGGATCTCCTGGGTCGGTTTTGTTCTGCGACAGCCGGTCCAACGTGCGTGACATGTCACCTATTCCCGGATGAGTTCTCCGGTGGCGATCGACGACCGAAGCGCGCGACGGTCCAATTTGCCGCTCGGCAGGGTCGGTATCCGGTCGCTGGTGGTCACCACCCACTGAGTTGGGATCTTGTAGGCCGACAGCCGGTCGCGTGCGGCGGCGGTCAGAACGGCGATGTCGACGCTCTCGCGGGGCCCCTGCGGGACCACCACCGCGCACACCTGCTCGCCCCGCTGCGGGTGATCCAGACCGACCACCACACACTGCGCCACCGCGGGAAGTTCATCGATCACCGCCTCGACTTCCAGCGGCGAGACGTTCGCACCGGCGACCTTGATGAGGTCGGTGCTCCGCCCGACGTAGAACAGCCGGGGGTCACCTTCGCGGCGATACACGCGGTCCCCCGTGTGAAACCAGCCGTCGGCGTCGAAGGTGTCCCAGCGCTCGCGCTTGTTGTAGCCCGCCATCACACCGATGCCGCGGACCAGGAGCTCGCCGACGGTTCCCTCGGGCACCGGGGCGCCGGTCTCGTCGACGATGGCCAGATCGGTGAATGCAAAGCCGCCCGCAGTCTCGGTCATGGTGCGGTGCACCGGATATCCGTCGGGCACGTCGGTCATGGCGATGTCCAGGGGACCGTCGCGCAGCATCGGCGCGCTGGACAGATCGCGGGTGGCGAAACTCGGGTGTTCACGCAGCTGCTGGGTGAAGCTGGGCCAGCCGATGATCCCCGTCACCCGCTCGCGTTCCACCAGATCGAGTGCCGTTCCGGCGTCGAACCGGGGCATCGTGACCACGGCGGTCGCAGCATGTAACGCCCCGGTGACCGCGAGCAGACCACCCACCCAGAAGAACGGCATGGCGCACAGCACCCTGGCCTCGTCACCCGATCCGGTGATTGCGCGAACCGCGTCAGGCCAGCCCGAGGTCTGCCGGACCAGCGTGCCGTGGGTGTGCAACACCCCTTTGGGATCAGCGGTGGATCCGGACGTGTGGATCATCACCGCCGGATCCGCGGCCGACACCTCGCGCTCTGCAGCTGCGAGCACCTCGGCCGCGACATGGGCAGCTGGCAGCGGGCTCGCCCACGACCGGTCCGAGCCGTCCGTGATCAGGATCTCGCGAAGATAGGGCGCCCCGGTGAGGGCGATGTCCCCGGCCCGTTGGCCGGCCAGTTTCGGCAGTGCGGCCTCGACACCGTCGGCGATGTCGTTTCCGAGCAGCTTCGACGGCGCAATCAGCATTGCGGCGTCCGCCAGTCGCAATACCTTGCCGATCTCCGCCGGTCGGTACAACGTGCTCAGCGGGACGACGACGGCCCCGATCCGTGACAGTGCCAGCCACCAGAGCACCCACTCGACATCGTTGGCGAACAACAGCCCCACCCGGGTGCCCTTGCCGATCCCGCGACGCAACAGCCGGCGCGCGAGTTCCCCGGACCGCTGCCGGGCCTCGGCGTAGCTGACCCGATCGGACGGGGTGATGAGGTAGGCGTGCGCGCCGAAATCGCGCGCGCTGCGCGCCAGCAACGCCGGAATGGTGGGCCGTTGGTCTGTCACCACCCGATCTTGTCGGATCGGGGCGCAGCCGACGCGCATCAGTCGGAACCCCGTGTCGCTTTCGCTCGTTGTGCTCGGTGATGTCCACATCCGAGACAGCCGAGTCCGCTCGCCGCACGCCGATGGATCTGGCCGATCGGTTGCTCGACGTCAAACGCATCTATCACGAGCCCAGCATCGAGCGGTTCCCGCGTGCCGTGCAGGTCTTCGACCGATTTCCCGCCGCGGAACGCATCGAAGTGTTGTCGCATCAAGCCATTCCGGGTCTCTACGGCAACGAGGGGAACGTGGGGGACTGGGTGCGCAACAAGCGCGAGGTACTCGTGCTGGGGGAGAAGAAGAGTCTGTCGGCCCGTCGCAACGAGCGCTCGAGCGACTGGATCGCGCCGTCGACGGCCAACGGCTGCGCGATGGCCTGCTCCTACTGTTACGTCCCCCGTCGCAAGGGTTATGCGAATCCGATCACGGTGTTCACCAACATCGAGAAGATCACCGGCTACCTCGAGCGCCACGCCGCCCGGCAGGGTGTCAAACCCGAGCCCAACCAGTGCGACCCGGTCGACTGGGTGTACGACATCGGCGAGAACAGCGACTGTTCGGTCGACGCGATGGTGTGCGACAACGTGCGCGATCTGATCGAGCTCTTCGCGCGAATTCCCAACGCCAAGGCCAGCTTCGCCACCAAACTCGTGAATCGCGAGCTGCTCGGCTATGACCCGCGAGGCGGCACCCGCATCCGCTTCAGCCTGATGCCGGAGGAGACTTCGCGGGTGGTCGACGTCCGCACCTCGAAGGTGGCCGATCGTATTGCGGCGCTCGACGACTTCGTCGACGCGGGCTACGAGGTGCATCTGAACTTCAGCCCGGTCATCGTGCACGAGAACTGGCTGACGGACTGGGCGCAGCTGCTCGAGCAGATCGCCGACGGCACGAACGAACGGACCCGCCGGCAATTGGCCGCCGAGATCATCTTTCTCACCCACAACGAGGGTCTGCACGCCGTCAACCTGGGCTGGCACCCCAAGGGTGAGGATTTGTTGTGGCGACCTGATCTGCAGCAGCTCAAGCGCAGTCAGAGCGGCCAGTGGAACGTCCGGTACAAGAGCCCGTGGAAGGGCCGTTGGGTCGAGCAGTTGACCGGGCTGATCTGCGAGATCCTGCCCGACTGCCGGATCCGCTACGCCTTCTGACGACGAAAGCCGTGCGGTCGCTCGAGGCGACCGCACGGCAGGCGGATTCGTCGGTCAGCGCTTCTGGACCACCACCTTGTAGCCCGGCAGGGACGTCTGACCCGGTCCGGCCAGACCCGGTAGCGCAAGGGTCTTGGTGATGTCGAATTCCCTTTCGCCGCTGGCGGTCCGGGTCCAGCGGCCCCATGCGGAGGTGGCGCCGTCGATGAGGACCCGGCGAGCGTGTACCGCGTTGTCGTCACCGAGGTCGGTGAGCTGGCGGACCCGGAACGGAACCGAGCTGCCGTTGGCGAACTGCATACGCACCAGCACGTTCTTCGACGACGGCGGCGTGACGGGCTTGGCCGGGCCGGGGCGTCCCGGCGCGGGGACGAACCCGCCGCCGGTGAAGCTGCCGACCGAGACGTTGGTCAACGCACCGGAGGGGGAGCGGCGGACCCCGGTGAAGTTGTAGACACCGGCGGTGGGCACGTCGAATACCACCCGCGACAACGGCCGCACCGTGACGGTCCGCGTGGCGCCGCCATAGGTGTAGAACAGCTGCAGCGGCGTGGCGTACGGGTTGATCAGCACCGGACGGTAGTACTCGTCGTAGGAGATCCACGACGTGTTCCACTGCGTGATCTCACGGTTCCACGACGTGCTGGTGATCGACGTCGTGCTGGTCATCTCGGTGAGGATCTCCGAGCGTAGGTCGTCGACGGTGGTCGACGACACCGTCGAGGCGTTGGCGTCGAGCACGGTCGAGCTCTGCGCGGTGGTCACGTCGGCCTGGCTGGCCTCGGTGACCGCCGCGTCGGCCGCGGGCTCGTCGGCGGGCGCCGGTGCATCGGCGGGCGCGGGTGCGGGTTCGTCGGCGGGTGCGGGTGCGGGGTCTTCGGCGGGGGCGGGCGCCGGCTCGTCGGCCGGTGCCGGCTCTTCGGCGGGTGCGGGCGCGGGCTCCTCAGCGGGGGCGGGCGCCGGCTCGTCGGCCGGTGCCGGCTCCTCGGCGGGTGCGGGCGCGGGCTCCTCGGCGGGTGCGGGGTCTTCGGCGGGTGCCCGCGCGGGCTCCTCGGCGGGTGCGGGCTCCGGTGCCGGCTCTTCCGCCGGTGCCGGCTCTTCGGCGGGTGCGGGTTCCTCGGCGACGTAGTTGTCGGCCGGCACCTCAGGCGCCTCGTAGGCCGGTTGCTCGGCGTAGGCGCCGCCGTCGCCGCCGCTGCCGCCCTCGTCGTCGTAGTCGCCGACCATCAGGGCGGTGTGGTGGCTGCAGAACGCGGCGGGGGCCGGTGCCAGGACAGCGGCCTCGGCGGTGCCGGCCAGTCCGATGGTGGCCGCGCCGAGGATGCCGGCGACGACGACGCTGCGGACAGCGGCCGAGAACTTGCTGGTGGAGGTCATGTGCGGCTCCTCTTTCGATGACGCCCGGCGGGGCGCCGGCTGAGGAAAGAGTGCGGTCGCGCGCTCGGCGGATCCTTGGTGTTTCCTTGCGAGCACTTAAGGTTGACCGCATGACCTCCGTCTTGACGGTGAACGTGGCCAGCCCCCGGCCGAATCCCGCGAAGCCGTCTGTCACCACCGGCATAGTCAAGGTGCCCACGGACGGCGCGGTCGCTGTTCGCGCGCCCGGTCCGTCGCCCGCAGGCCTGGGCAGCGGCCTGGAATCCGACACGATCGGAAATCGCCGGCTGCACGGTGGTGACGACCAGGCGGTGTACGCCTACGCCCGCGAGGATCTCGACCGCTGGCAGACACGACTCGACCGGACACTGGACAACGGGAACTTCGGTGAGAACCTCACCACCTCGGGGATCGACGTGACCCATGCCGTGATCGGTGAGCGCTGGCAGGTCGGCGACGACGGTCTGGTGCTCGAGGTGACGTCGCCGCGCACCCCGTGCAAAACCTTCGCGGCGTGGCTCGACGTGCCCGATCTGATCCGGACCTTCACCGACATCGCCGAACCCGGCGCGTATCTGCGGATCATCAATGCGGGCACGGTGCGTGCCGGCGATGCCATCGTCGTCGCCGAGCGCCCTGACCACGGCATCACGGTCCAGACGGTGTTCAAAGCGATCCTGCGCGAACCCGAGCTGCTCGCCCAGCTGCGCCACCTCGACACCCTGCCGGCCGACATCCGGCGTAAGGCCCAACGCCGTGATGCCCGGTCCGCCGGAAGCCGGCAAACATCGTGAAACGGCCTGCGGTCCTCGCTCTCACCGTCGCAGCGCTGTCGGGTGTGCTCTTCGCCGCACCCTCGGCGGCACAACCTGTTTCGAGCGCTCAACTGATCGTCGCCAGCGCACCGACCGAGGACTCGGTGACCGGCACGCTCACGGCATACCAGCGCGTGGGAACGCAATGGCGGGCGGTGATCGGACCGACGCCCGCGACGTTCGGCGAACTCGGTGTCGGTGTCTCCCAGGACGACGTCTTCCGCACACCGATCGGTCGTTTTCCCCTGGATCAGGCGTTCGGCCGTGAACCGAACCCCGGCACCCGGATGCCGTTCTTCCAGGCCACCGACGAGGACTGGTGGGACGAGGACGTCGACTCCCCGACCTACAACACCCACGTGCGCAGCGTCGACAAGCCGTCCGGCGACGCCGAGAACCTCTACGACTCCGGGCCGATCTACGACTACGCGGTGAACATCGCCCACAATCCGCAGCGCATCCCCGGTCGGTCGGCGGGCATCTTTCTGCATGTCACCGACGGCGATCCGACCTGGGGCTGTGTGGCCATCGACCGCGACCAGATGCGGACGGTGCTGCAGTGGCTCGACCCCGCCCAGCATCCCCAGATCGAGATCGGGGTGGGACTCGGCGCTCCGGCCTGAACGGACGGGCTCAGGAGGCGAAGTCTGACGGCTTGAACCGGCCCTCGCTCAGCTTGCCCTCGATCTCCTCGAGGCTGCGGCCGGTGAGGTCGGGCATCCGTAGATACACGAAGATCCATGCGGCGACGTTGAACAACCCGTACAGCCACATCGACGGCCCGACTCCGATCCCACTGATCAGCGTGAGCAGGGTCAGGGTGATCAGCAGGTTGGTGCCCCACAGCGCCGCGGACTGCGCGGCGGTGCCCGCCGGCCGGACCGCCAGCGGATAGGTCTCCGATCCGGTGAGCCAGCCCATCAGCTGCAGACCGCCGGCGTTGAACAACATGAACACCACCAGGCACGCGATGATGAACGGCACCGAATCCCGGCCGCTGTTCCCGGTGACGAACAACGTGCCGAGAACGAACAGGCTGACCGCCGCGCCGGGGATCATGATGAGGGTGAGTCGGCGGCGGCCGACCCGGTCGATGATGGTCAGACCGACCAGCTGAGCGACCAGATAGGCGACCCCGAGTGCCACGGACACCTGAAGGGCCACCGACTCGTCGAACCCGTTGTCGGTCAGGATGGTGGGAGAGTAGTAGATGATCATCTCGATACCGCTGAGCTGGGTGAAAATCGCTATGCCACAACCGAGGACGAGGGCCGGCCGGACCCAGGCCTCACGCAGCCCGGACCACCCTCGAGTGCTGGCCTTGCGTTCGGCCCGGGCGAGGTCGGCCATCTCCTGGACCTCGCCGTCGATGTCGTAATTCTGCGGCCGCACCCGCTCCAGTACGGCCCGTCCCTTGTCGCGCTCGCCCTGTTTGAGCAGCCAGCGCGGGCTTTCGGGCAGCCGAAGCAACAGGACGAGCATGATCGCGGCGGGGACGGCGGCCGCGCCGATCGACCACCGCCACGGAATCGACTCGGACGCACCGACGATGGTGGCGATCACGATTCCGACGCCGATGGCGATCTGGAAACACAGCACGAGCCGACCGCGATACTTGGGCGGCGCCAGTTCGGCGACGTACATCGGGGCGGTCTGGGTGGCCCCGCCCACCGCGAAGCCCAGAACGAGCCGGCCCACCGACAACAGAACCGGGTTGGGCGCCAGGGCGCACCACAACGATCCGACGGCGAAGACGACGGCCAACATCACCAGGGTTCCCTTGCGGCCCCGCCGTTCCGAGAGGTGGCTGCAGGTGAGCGCTCCGATCACCGCGCCGAGCAGGATGCTCGCCGTGATCACCTGTTTCCAGCCCTCGGCGATGTGGAAGTCCTCGGTGATCTGAAGCAGCGCCCCGGAGATGATGCCGGTGTCGTAGCCGTAGAGCATTCCCGATACCGCCGACACCAGGGCGACGACGATGGCCGCACCGGTCAGCTGGCCCGGCGTGTTCTCCCGGCGCTTGGCGGATTCGGTCGCGGCGCTCTCGGAAGAAGTCATGGGCCGGGTCTCCCTCGTCGTGTCAACGGATGACGACATCTACCCGAACGAAGATCACGCGAAACGCCGACGGTGGTGGCCGCGTCACCTCGGCAGTCGAGGCAGCCCGGCCAACAGGCCGCGCTGCGGCACCCCGACGATCGGCTCGGCCGCCACGTCGAGTTCGGCGAGGACGTCGTTGGCGGCGAGCACCCCCGACATCGCAGAGCGTTCCATCAGCCCCGAAAGATAGGGCAGTTCGATGAAATCGCCCGCCAGGCGCAGTCCCCGGGCATCGGTGCGCACCCCGGGCCGGGACCCGGCCGAACCGGGCGGAAAGGCGGGGGCGGTGGCCTCCATCCGGTCGTGGCGGTGCCAGATGGCCGCATCGGCGGTCTCGGGCCACAGTGCGGCGAGCTCGGCCCGCAGTGCCGCGGCCGCTTCGGACACGTCACCCAGCCGGCAGGAGTACGAGTGCAGTTCGACGATCGAGCCGCCGGTCGCCCGCGCCCACTCGGCGCTGGGCCGCTCCAGTCGCGAATAGACGGCGATCGAATCGAGGTTCGGTTGCCCGCTGACCGCGCTGAATGCCGCGCGATGCGGTGCGACGTCACGGTCGAACCAGAGCCGACTGACCGCGAAAGGTGGTGCCACCCGTAATGATTCGCACCGCCTGGCGAGTAGCGGAGCCGCCGCGGCGGTGGCCGGCGAGTCGGCCATCAGTCTGCTCAGCGCACCGGGATCCACCGCGAGGACCACATTGGCGGTGTCGAACTGCCCATGTGCGGTCCGCACCCGCCACCCCCGGCCTTCGGGCTCGACGCCGCTCACCGGCGTTCCCGTGGCGATCGTGGCGCCGTGCCGCTCGAGGTGGCGTTGCAGCGGCTGCCAGATTGCCGTCGCGTAGTCGGTGTCGGGCACGTCGAACCCGATGCCCTCGGGGTTGCCGAGGAAGTAGTAGTGGAACATCGCGATGAGCTCGGCCGCCGAGAGTTCGCCCTGATTGCAGAAGAACGAGCGCGCGAATGCCTCGAACAGCATGCTGCGGGTGCGGTCGCTCATCCCGAAGCGGTCGAGGAACGTGGCCGCGTCGAGGTAGTCGTACTCGGCGTAGGTGGTGGCCCGGTCGTACGCCAGCAGGGCATGCCCGGTGGCCGGGTCCGCCTTCATCAGGTCACGGCGGCCCAGGCTCTTGGACCGCAGCGCAAGCGTGAGCAGGTTCAACGGCGGCGCCGCGGGCAGACCCGACAGATCCTCGTCCGGCCAGATCTGGGAGATCACCGGATAGCTCGGCACCGGGGCCAGGAACGACAGCTGCGGATCGGCGCGGCGCAGGATCGACCGCCAGGTGTAGTAGTGGCGGAAGAACGCGTGAAATCCGTGTTCGACGATCTGCTCGGTGCCGTCCGGCATGGCCTCGGGCCAGGCGCCGAGCCGGCCGCCGAGGTGATGGGCGGCTTCCAGGACCGTGACGCGCACACCGCGTTCGGCCAGCACCACTGCCGCCGAGATGCCGGCGATCCCGCCGCCGACCACCACCGCCTCGGACCCGGCCGGAGCGTCGCGGGGCAACAGCGGGTCGGCGGACACGAGCGGGCGTGGACGCATCCGCAGTGGAGCGGCCCGGCTGGTCAACGGATCGCTCATCGCCGCCCGGCCCGGGCCGCTCGCGCGTGGCGCGCCAGCACGATCGCGAACGGCGCCGCGATCGCGCCCATCACGATGCCGCCGGTCACGGCGGATCCGGGCAGCCCGAAGAACACCAGATGGCCCATCACCGAAGAGAGATAGACCCACAGATACAGGGCCGCGGCCGGCCACGACGGAACGTCGGGGTGGTCGCCGTGGCGCCGGCGCAGAACGGTGTGCAGCGCGGCGATCACCAGCGACGACACCAGCAGCCAGCCGGCGTAGTTCGTCAGGGGGATGCCGCTGACCAGGGGCAACCCCGGCTCGGGGTGGAACCACGTCCAGTGCCCGGCCGACACCATCTGCGGGTCGAGGAAGACATCCCAGGCCGTCAGCGCGGCCGCACCCACCGCGATCACGGCGGGGGTGCGCGACGCGAGGGTGCGCGCGACAACCAGCGAGGGCCACGCCATCATCACCCACGCCATCGGCACCACGACCGGCACTCCCAGCACCTCGGGTCCGAGGGTTCCGGTGTAGGCGTAGGCACCGAACGGCCACCCGGTCGCCACACCCACCGCCTCGGCCAGCAGACCACCGCCGCCGGCCACCGCGATCAGGGTCGCCGCGCCGAACGCCCCGTACACCCGGCCGGCATCGGCAACCGAGGCCAGGAAGAACACCACCACACTGGTCACCGTCACCTGGGTCCGCCAGACCTCGGGGATCAGCGGATAGGCGATCTGCACGAGAATCGCCGCGGCAACCAGCGCCCACACCATGGGCGCCGTGCGCACCCGCACGTCCGGCATGGCCAGCGCCAAGGGATACCTCCGCGGTCAGAACGACGGCGCCCGCACCCGTCGGCGGTGCAGCCGGGCGGGACTCCGTAGAGTTTGCAGGTGCCCGATGCGCGTTTCGCCGAAACTCTACGCGGACTCGTCGTCACGGGTTCGTCACTTGCCTGCCTGGGCACCGCGCACCAGCTGATCAATCAGCGTCTGCTGCGCCGGCCGCCCGCCGACCCACCGCCGGTCACTGTGCCGGTCTCGCTGCTCGTTCCGGCCCGCGACGAGGCGCATCGGATCGGACCCACGATCACATCGCTGCTGGGCCAGCGCGGACTGACCGACGCCGAGATCCTGGTGCTCGACGACGGTTCGACCGACGGCACAGCCGAGGTGGTGCGGCGAATCGCCGGCGCCGACCCGCGACTGGCCATTCTCACCGGCAGCCCGCCGCCGGAGGGCCGGCTCGGAAAGCCGCATGCATGTGCGCAACTGTCCGCCGCCGCCCGCGGCGACATCCTCGTCTTCGTCGACGCCGACGTCGTGCTTTCGGCGGACGCGGTGGCCGCGGCGGTGGCGGTGCTTCGAGGTCGACGGCCGCTCGACCTGGTGTGCCCGTGGCCGCGGCAGATCCCCGCCGGGGTCGCCGGCCGGTTGGTCCAGCCGCTGCTGGCGTGGTCGTGGCTGACGACGCTGCCGCTGCGAATCGCAGAACGGTCGGCGCGCCCCTCGATGGCGGTGGCCAACGGCCAGTTTCTGGTGGTCGAGGCGCGCGCGCTGGCCCGTGCGGGTGGCTGGGAATCCGTGTCGGGGGCGGTGCTCGACGACATCGGGCTGGCCCGGGCCGTGCGGGTCGCCGGCGGGCGGACCGGGATCGCCGACGGTTCGTCGCTGGCCACCTGCCGGATGTATGAGACCGGCTCGGAACTCCGCGACGGTTACCGCAAATCGCTGTGGGCGGCGTTCGGCTCACCGGCGGGTGCCGTCGCCGTCGGCACGCTGCTGGCCCTGGTGTACATGGTGCCGGCGGCCGCGGCACTGGCCGGATCTCGGGTCGGTGCGCTCGGATACGGTGCCGCGGTCCTCGGACGGCTGTCGGCGGCGCGGTGGTGTGCGGGGACGTTGAGCGCCCCGGCCCACCCGGTGTCGGTAGCGATGCTGCTGTGGCTGTTGGCCTCCTCCTGGGTCGGGCGGGTCCGCGGATCGCTGACGTGGAAGGGCCGCCCGGTATGAGTCGCGTCGTCGTGGTGGGCGCGGGACTGGGCGGGCTCGCGGCGGCCGCCCGGCTCGCCGCGGCGGGCCATCGGGTCCGCGTGTTCGAACGCGCCCCGACCGTCGGCGGCAAGCTGGGGATCGTCGAGCGCGACGGCTTCTCCTTCGACACCGGTCCCTCGCTGCTGACCGTCCCGTCGCTGCTGGAAGACCTGTTCGTCGGCACCGGGGAACCTGCCGAACTGGACGTGACCGCCGTCGACCCCGCATGTGCCTACGTCTTTCCCGACGGCACCGAACTGGTCCTGCCGCACGACCCGGCGCAGGTCCCGGACGCCCTCGACGCGGCTCTCGGCGACGGCGCGGGTGCCTCCTGGCAGCGGCTGCACGAGCGGGCCCGGCGGTTGTGGGAGTTGGTCGGCGAACCGGTGCTGCGACGGCCGGTCAGCCTCGCCTCGCTGATCCGGATGAGCGCGCGCCCGGCGGATCTACGGGCCGTCGCACCGTGGCGGACGATCGACGGGGTGGGTCGCCGGATGTTGCCGGATCCGCGATTGCGGATGTGGCTCAACCGGTATGCGACGTATTCCGGCTCGGATCCTCGACGCACGCCGGCCGTCCTGGGGGTCACCGCGTTCGTCGAGCAGGAATTCGGCGCCTGGTACGTCAGCGGCGGGTTGCGGCGCATCGTCGAGGTGCTGGCACAGCGTTGCGCAGACCTGGGTGTCGACATCGTCACCGGCGCCGAAGTCCGGGCGGTGACGCTCGGCGCAGGCCGCGCCCGCGGCGTGGTGGTCGGTGGGGCGGCCATCCCGGCCGACGTGGTGGTGTGCAACGCCGATGCCGCAACACTCTACGACGGGCTGCTGCCGGCCGGTGCCGCGCCGGCGCTGCGCCGGCGGGTGCGCCGTACTCCGCGTTCGATGGCGGGATTCGTGGTACTGCTGGGACTTTCGGGCCGTACGCCGGGGCCGGCGCACCGAGTGTTCTTTCCGGCCGACTACGACGCCGAATTCGACGCGATCTTCGGCCGCCGGCCGCGGCCGGTCGCCGAACCCACCGTCTACGTACACGCCCCCGACGACGCCGCCCTGCGACCCGACGACGATTCCGAGGGCTGGTTCGTGATGGTCAATGCGCCGGCCCACGATCCCGCCCGGGGCGTGGACTGGGACCAACCGGGCCTGCGTGAGCGCTACACGCAGCTCGTGCTGGACACGCTCGCTCGCCGCGGCGCCGACATCGGCGACCGGATCCGGTTCGCCGAGACCATCACCCCGGCCGATCTGCAGCGCCGAACCGGTGCGCCCGGCGGCGCGATCTACGGCACGGCGTCGCACGGTCCGCGCGCCGCGCTGCGCCGGCCCGCCAATCGCAGCCCGCTGCCCGGCCTGTACCTGGTCGGCGGTTCGGCCCATCCGGGGGGCGGCATCCCGCTGGTGTTGATGTCGGCGGAGATCGTCGCCGGGCTCATCGGCCCGGCGGATACATCCGCGGGATCGAGCGACGGACCCCGATCACCAGCTGACCCAATCCGACGGCTCCGACGGCGATCCACGTGACCGCCAGCGTCGAGCCCCAGGCCCAGCCGACCGGCGGAACGCCGGTGGGCGACAGCGCGACGCCGCCCGCCGCGATGCCCACGATGATCAGTCGGGTCGGCCGTTCGGCTATGGTCACCGCGCCCACGCCGGGCATCCCGACCGCCTGCGCACGGGCCCGGAGATATTCGTGGACGAAGACGAGGGCAACCGCCGCGCACGTCCAGCCGGGCGGTGCGCCCAGGGCCACGAGTACCGCACCGAGCAGCAGATCGCCCAGCCGGTCGGCGACCGCGTCCACCACCGCACCCAGGGGTCGTGCCCGGCCGGTGCGCAGGGCGACCGCACCGTCGAGACCGTCGAACAGGCCGGCGGCAGCGATCAGCCCCACCGTCACCGCCGGCCAGTGCCGGGTGGCGACCGACCCCCAGGCGCCGGCCAGCGCCAGCACCCCGGCCGCGGACAGCAGGTCGGGGGGGATTCGCGCGACCGGACCCGATGAGAGGAACCACACCATCCGCAACCAGCCGCGGACCACCGGCGACGGCCGCACGCCACCGTGCAGCGACGACCATCCGGCGTCGTCCGGCGCGCCGCCGGGTCGACCCTTCGCCCCCATGGGTCCAGCCTGCCAAAGAATCCCGGACACGCGGCGGGACGCGCCATGGGCCGCGTGACGGCGCTGGCGTCCGGGGTGCGCAAGACGTTCCCCGGCAGCGATCTGTCGCTGTGGGCGGCCGGTGCCACCTTCTTCGGGGTGATCGGATTGGTCCCGCTGGCGCTGGCGTCGCTGTGGGCGGTCGGGGCCATCGTCGGCCACGACGCCGTCACGGCCGCGATGGAGTCAGCCATCGGCGGCCTGCCCGACGGGCACGGCACACCCGAGGCGTTGCGCACGCTGACGTCGGTGGCGCTGTCGATGTCGTGGGTGCAGGCGCTCGTGGTGCTGTTCCCCGCGAGTCTGTACGGGGAGGGTCTACGCCGGGCGTTCGTCCAGATGTCGGCCGCTCCGGACACCCTGACCGGCTGGCGGGGTCGGGCCGGGTTGCTCGCCGTCGCCGCCGTCGCGCCGTTCCTCGTGCTCGCGGTGTTGGCGTCGGCGTCCTACGTCGCACCGCTGTACGAGCGCGGCGGCGGATCACTGATCTGGGGGATCGTCGTGGCGTTCCACATCGTGTGGCTCACGGTGTCGACCGCGTTGCTCGGGGTGTTCGGGCTGATCGGGCCGGGTCGCATCGGCTGGCGCGCTCTCGCGCTCGGATCGTTCGGCACCGGGGCGATCCTCGCCGGGTTCCTGCAGGGCTTCGTGCTGTTCCTGGCTATCCCGATTCCCTGGTCGGCGCCGTTCGGCGGTCTGCCGATCGTCGGGGCGGTGTCCGCGCTGTCGCTGTGGCTGTATCTGCTGCACATCCTGGTGCTCTGCGGTTTCCGGGTGACGGTCGCCCTCGACGAGGTCGTGGGGGCGGCGTGATTGCCCGCTCGGCGGTGAGCGTTACCTTGCTCTCATGAGACTCACCGGAAGCACCGCATTAATCACCGGCGCCAGCGGGGGGATCGGCGAGGAATTCGCCACTCGACTCGCCGGTGAGCAGGTCGATCTGATCCTCGTCGCCCGGCGCGCCGACAAGCTCGAGGGCCTGCGCGACCGACTGCTCGCTCGCCATCCCGGGCTGACGATCGACATCGTGCCGGCCGATCTGGCCGAACCCGGGGCAGCGGCACACCTGGCCGCCCAGATCACCGCCCTGGGACGGCGCGTCGACGTCCTGATCAACAACGCCGGCATCGGATTGCACGGCAAGGTGGCCGAGCAGGATCCCGCGGCGAACGCGGCGATGATTCAACTCAACTGTGTCGCCCTGGTCGAGCTGACCGGCCACGTGTTGCCCGCGATGATCACCGCGCGGCGCGGGGTGATCATCAACGTGGGCTCGACGGCGGGGTTCCAGCCGGTGCCCAGTATGGCCGTGTACGGCGCGACGAAGGCGTTTGTGCTGTCGTTCACCGAGGCGCTCTGGCAGGAGACCCGCGGCACCGGGGTGAAAGTGCTGACGCTGTGTCCCGGCGCGACCGAGACCGAATTCTTCGACCGGACCGGGAAGTCGTTCATGACCCGGGGCCGACAGACTGCTGCCCAGGTGGTCGACACCGCGCTCAAGGCGCTCGACCGCCCGTTCCCCACGGTGGTGTCCGGGTTGCACAACCGCATCATGGCGCTCGGCTACCGGATTGCGCCCCGGCCCGTTCTGGCGATGGTCTCCGAGCAGCTGATGAAGACCTCCGGGTGAGGCTGAGCCGTCGGTCGGGGTGATGGGTCTGGGTTCCACGGCGCCATAGTCGTCGTGCTTCCCGGGCCGTCTTCGGGGGAACCCCGGGCGCGTGCCCGAAGGTGACACCGTCTATGCGTTGGCGCGCCGGCTGGATGGTGCGCTGCGCGGTCGCACGCTGACCCGGGGTGAGCTGCGGGTGGCGGCCCACGCCACCGCGGATCTGGCCGGGCTCGACGTCCTGGCGCACGACACCCACGGAAAGCACCTGCTCACCCGGTTGTCCGGCGGGCTGACGCTGCACACCCACCTGCGGATGTCCGGATCGTGGACGATATCGGCCGCCGGACGATGGTTGCCGAGGACCGTGATGCCCGACGTGCGCGTCGTGCTGCGCACCGACAGCCCCGCCGCCTACGGGCTCCGGCTGCCGGTGGTGGAACTGCTGCGCACTCGCGACGAAGCCGACGTGATCGGCCATCTCGGTCCCGACCCGCTGCGAGAAGACTGGGATGCCGGCGAGGCCGCCCGCCGCATGACGACCGACCCGGACCGCCCGCTGATCGCCGTCCTGCTGGATCAGCGGTGTGTCGCAGGCTTCGGCAACCTCTGGGCCAACGAGTTGTGCTTCCTGCGCGGCCATCGCCCCTGGACACCGGTCGGCGCCGTGGACGTCCCGGCGCTGCTGGATCTCGGCGCCCGGGCGCTACGTCACTCCGCAAAGATGCCCGGTGCCATGCAGGTCACCACCGGGGTCCGGCGCAGAGGTGAGCAGCATTGGGTGGCAGGTCGTGCCGGACGGCCGTGCCTGCGATGTGGCACCCGGGTACGCGTGGTGGCCGAGGTTCCGAACGATCCGGAACGGCGCCGGACGTGGTGGTGCCCGACCTGTCAGCCCGGACCCGTTGACCGGACGTCGGCATCGTCGGCCGGCTGAAACGTGCCGGGGTGCGCCGATGTCATCCACAGGTAGGGGTGTTGGGGTGAGGTGGTGGTGCCGAGGATGAACGTCCGGTCGGTACGCCGGGTGCGCGCCGTCGCGGCCAGCCAGGTGGCCACGGTGCTGATGCGGTTCTGCACACCGGTGAGGAACGCGATGTGCAGCAGTCCCCAGGCCAGCCAGCCGACAACACCGGCCACCCGCACCGGCCCGGCCTCCAGCAGCGCATGGCCCCTGCTGATGTAGGCGGCCGAGCCGAGATCGCGATAACGGTACGGCCGCCGCGGCTTTCCGTCGAGTTCGCGCCGGATGCAGGCGGCGACGTGCATACCTCCCTGCATGGCGTTCTCGGCCACGCCCGGCAGATGGTCGCGGCCCACCAGATCGCCGATCACGAACACCTCGGGGTGTCCGGCGACCGACAGATCCGCCTCGACCGCGATGCGGCCGGCCCGGTCGGCGCTCGCGCCGAGCGCCTCCGCGGCGTGCCGCGCGAACGGCACCGCCTCGACGCCGGCCGTCCACAGCACGGTGTGGGTGGCGTACTCCTGCACGGGGCCACCGGATTTCGGCGAGACGGTGATGCCGTCGCAGCGGACATCGGTGACGTGGACGCCCATGCACAATTCGACCCCCAGGGTCTCCAGTGCATCGGTCGCCTTTGCCGTCAGCGCCGGAGCGAAGCTGCTCAGAACGCGTTCGCCGCCATCGAAGAGGATCACCCGGGCATCCTGTGGATCGATGCTGTGGAACTCGTTGGCCAGCGCCCGGGTCGCCACCTCGCGGATCTGACCGGCCAGCTCGACCCCGGTCGGGCCACCCCCGGCGACGGCGAAGGTGAGCCAGGCGTCGCGCTCGGGACCTGGCGGCAGCGTCTCGGCCACCTCGAACGCTCCGAACACCCGGCGACGGATGCTCACCGCATCGTCGAGGGTCTTCAGCCCAGGGGCCCACTGGGCGAATTCCTCGTGTCCGAAGTAGGCCTGACGCATCCCGGCCGCGAGGATGAGAACGTCGTAGTCGAGGTCGAAGGTGGTGCCGTCGGGGCGGCGGGCGCTCACCCGTCGAGCGTCGGGATCGAGTTCGAATGCCTCGCCGAGCAGGGTGGTCACATTGGGGTGCCGAGCCAGCTCCTCGCGCAGTGACCGGCTGATCTGTCCGATGCTCAAGGTGCCCGTGGCGCACTGATAGAGCAGTGGCTGGAAGACATGACAGGCCGCCCGGTCGAGCAGCGTGACGTCGATGTCGGCGCGGCCGAGCCGGCGCGCACAGAACAGTCCGCCGAAGCCGCCTCCGATGATCAATACCCGGGTCGAAGCGTTTTCCGTCACCTCACCATTGTTGCCGCTGGCTCGCCCGCCAAGCATCGAGGACCCGGCGTTCGCGCTTAGTCGGCCGCCCGGCGCCCCGGTCTCGGACTGCCAGCGGAACGGATGTGCGCGGCGGTTCGGGCGGCGTCCGATCCAGGAAACAGGTGGCGGCGTCGGGTGCGCCGACTCGCTTCTGGATCACCCGGACGACCTCGACGATGCGCTCCCGGTCTCCGATCCGCGCGCGCACCTCGTCGCCGGGGGTGACCGTCGTCGCGGGCTTGGCGGGCCGGTCATTGACCCGTACGTGTCCGCCGCGGCACGCGGCGGCGGCATCGGGGCGGGTCTTGGTCAGCCGGACCGCCCAGAGCCAGCGGTCCACCCGGGTTGATTCCACGCCACCATCATGGCCTCGCCGACCGAACCTTGACAGGCAAGTATTCACTTGCATAACGTCGCCCCGGTGGGTGACGTCTTCAAGGCGCTGGCGGATCCCACCCGCCGCACCATTCTCGACGAGTTGACCCATCGGACGGGGCAGACGTTGTTCGAGATCTGTGCGCGCCTGGCCACCAAACACGGTATGGCGTCGTCCCGGCAAGCGGTATCTCAACACCTCGACGTCCTCGAGGCGGCCGGGTTGATCGTCACCCGCCGCGAGGGCCGGTACAAGTTCCACGACATCGATACGTCACCGCTGGCGCAGATCGTCGCGCGGTGGCCGACTCCGCCGAAAGGTTCGCCGTGATCATCAATCTCACCAGCGTCCTGGTCGACGACCAGGATCGCGCACTCGCCTTCTACACCCAGATGCTTGGCTTTCAGCCCTACCGCGACATCCCGATGGGTGAGCACCGGTGGATAACCGTCGTCTCACCGCAGCGGCCCGAGGGTCCCGAACTCGTCCTCGAACCCGACCAGCATCCGGCGGCCCGTGCGTTCAAGGAGGCGTTGGTCGCCGACGGGATCCCGTTCACGTCGTTCGCCGTCGACGATGTCGCCGCGGAATACGAGCGGCTGCAGGACCTGGGGGTGCGGTTCACCATGCCGCCCACCGAGATGGGTCCGGTGACCACCGCCGTGTTCGAAGACACGTGCGGCAACCTGATCCAGATCGCCCACTATCGCGAGTGAGCGGCCGGATCAGGTTGCCGCGTCCGTGATCTGAGGCGCTCAGCCGGGTGTCAGCCTCCGGTACCGACGCAGATGCCGCCCGCACAGGCCTCCGCGCCACCGGGGCCTGCGCCCGCGCCCGCGCCGGGAACGCCGGCCGAGGCTCCGCCCGGCCCCGCACCCGCGCCCGCGCCGGGAACGCCGGCCGAGGCTCCGCCCGGCCCCGCACCCGCACCGGCGCCCGGCACCTCAGCCGATGCTCCACCCGGCCCCGCACCCGCACCGGCGCCCGGCACCTCAGCCGATGCTCCACCCGGCCCCGCGCCGGCACCGGGGGCGCCTGGTTCACCGGTGCCGGACGGGGCCGGCGCCGGAGCGCTCGTCGTGACGGCGGGGGGAGTGGTCGTGGTGGCCGACGAGGACGACGTCGACGACGTTTCCTCGCTGCCGCTGTCACTCGACCCGCATGCCGCGGTGAAGCTCAACGCGATGGCAGCGGCGGCGACTCCCGCGACGAAGGGGGCTCGGCGGGTACTGCGGTCGGTCTTCATGCTCGGTTCGGCTCCTGTGTTCGAGGCGTATACATGCGACGGGGTTCATACCCATTTCGAGCCGGGGCGAAGCAGTCTCGTCCTGCGACGCCCTTACGCTGGCGCCATGCCGGGTCCGGAGACCACCGACGACGGGCGCTACCTCATCGTCGACGGCCGGCGCTGGCGCGCGACCGATCCAGCGATTCCCGAGGGGCGGCGCAGCGAACTCACCCGCATCCTGATGGCGTGGCGTCGGGAAGTCCGACGGACGCGGGGCACGCCCGAGGAGAAGGCGGCCCGGGCCGGCGTGCAGGCCGCCAAGGTCGCGCTCGGCGAGCGCGGGTCGCCGCCCTGGTGGGAACAGTCCGACGCGCAACGCACCGCACGCTGGCAGACCCACGTCGACGAGCCGGACGGGCAGGCGCCCGGGTGACCGGTTCAGCCGTGGCGCACCTGGTTGCCGCCGCATTGCTTTGCCGAGTACATCGCCTCGTCGGCGATCTCGGTCAGGCGGTCGATTCGCCGTTTCGAGTCAGGGCCGGTCAGGTCGGAAAGCGCGTGATGAGCGGTGCCGATGCTGACCGTCACCCGGTAAGGCAGCTCGCGGATGCCCTCGCACAGATCCCGGGCCAGAGCGGTCGCCTCCCGTTCGGCCGCGGTCATGGTGAGCGCGACGAGGAACTCCTCGCCGCCGGCCCGGCAGATGACCGCGGCGGGCGGACAACGGAGTTTGAGCACCCCGGCGACGTCGAGCAACGTGCGGTCGCCGACCGCGTGACCGTAGGTGTCGTTGATCCGCTTGAAGTCGTCCAGATCGAGCATCAGAACGGTCAGATGGGTGTGGGCCTGCGCCGGGACCATCACCTGTCGAGTGACCGCGTCGACGAAGCCGCGCCGGTTGAGCAGACCGGTGAGGGGATCTTCCTCCGATCGCTGGGCGTAGATCACCAAAGCCCGGGACAGGGCACGGATGGTCAGCGGTGCCGAGACGTTGAGCAGGAAGATCAGGCCGAAGGCGGCGATCGCCGCGGCGCCTCCACTGCCGCGCGCAATGTTCGCCGTGGTGACCGCGGTGATCCCGATGGTGAGGGCGGCGTTGAGGATCATCACCTTGCCACTGTGGAAGACCGCGATGTAGCCGCCGGTGACCGCCATGGCCGTACATCCCAGAGCAGCGATCGGCGCGGACGCCTGGGAGACGCTCCACAGCGCGACGCAGATGGCGCCGGCCACCACCGCGGCCCGCGACTGGGCGCGACTCGGCCACCGCGTCAGCCAGAACAGGACCATGCCCGCGGTGAACAGCACGCCGGTCACGCCGAGTGTCAGGGCGAGGGCGCTGGCCTGACGCTCACTGGCCAGGATCGTCAGCGGGATCGATCCGGCAGACGAGGCGACGACGGCCATGATGATCTGGGCGGAGCGCAGCAAATCCCGTTGACGCAGAAAGTCGGTGATGCCGTCGAATTGGTCTGGCTGAGTCCACCACGCCCTCAGCCAGACCAACACCTGATTCAGCCTCCCCGCGAGCCGCCCCTTCCGGCAACGCAGCCGGAACCTCTCGATGGTAACCACCGAGGGCCCAAAATCGACCATTCCGGTTCCATTGGGCCCATAAGTGCAGTGACGGTCCGGGGTCCGCGGACAGGCGGCCAGCCGTACCGCCTGATCGGCCGAGCGTTCACGCGTCGCCCACATCGACGACGTGCACATGCACACCGGCGGACGAGATCCGCTCCAGCTGCTCCACATTGGCCGTCGAATCGGTGACCAGATGATGGATCTGCCGGGGCGAGACCATCTTCGCGAAGGTGATCCGGCCGATCTTCGACCCGTCCACCGCGACGACCACCTGCTGGGCGTTGGTCGCCATCGCGATCGCCGTGCGCGCCTCGGCCTCGTCGAAGGTCGTCGCGCCGACCTCGGCGGACATGCCATCAGCTCCGAGGACAGCGGTGCCGACGGTGATCACCTGGAAGGCGTGCTCGGACATCGGGCCGACGGCCTCGAGCGAATTCGCCCGGACCAGTCCGCCGGTCGCCACGACCTTCATGTGTGCGTCCACCGCGCAGTCGGCGGCGATGGTGAGCGAATTCGTCACGATCGTCATGTGCGGCCGCCCGCGCAGCGACCGGGCGACCTCCCCGGTGGTGACCCCGCCGGTCAGCGCGACCGCCTGCGGGCCGGCGGGAATGAGCGCGGCCGCGTGCTGGGCTATGCGTCGTTTGATCGCGATCATCCGGTGATCGCGCAGGCGCACCGGGATCTCGCTGCCGCTCGGATCGAGCGCGCGGGCGCCGCCGTGGGTCCGGACCAGCAGCCCCTGCTCCTCCAGGTCGGCCAGATCGCGCCGCAATGTCGCTGCCGAGACCCGCAATTCGGCACAGAGCACCTGTGCCGTCACCTCGCCGCGATCGCGCAGCAGCGACAGCACCTCCCGCATCCGATCGGTGCGCTTGAACGACATCGCAGGTGGCTCCTCGAGACGGCGATCAGTTTTACTGAGCGTTTCGCGGGTTTCCGTTGCGCGCTCTGAGCGAGCTTCTCATGATCGAGTGATGTTGCCTATATCCGGTCGACCGCGGTGGTGCAGATCATGACTCTGGCCGCCACAGCCGATCTCGTCGCGGCGGCGACCGCCCGCGGCAACGCGGTTCCGGCGTTCAATGTCGTCGCCGTCGAGCACGCCGAAGGGATCGCCGAGGGCGCCGAACGTGCCGGGGTGGCCGCGGTGTTACAGGTCAGTGAGAACACCGTGCGCTATCACGGCGGCGATCTGGCCCCGCTGGTGGCGGCCTGCGGGCACATCGCGACCCGCTCGTCGGTGGCGCTGTCCGTCCATCTCGACCACTTCCAGAACGTCGAGCTGCTCACCGAGGGCATCGCCTGTGCCCGGGACCTCGGCGTCACGTCCGTCATGGTCGACGCCGCCCATCTGCCGTTTCGCGACAACGTCGAACGAACCCGGTCCTTCGCCGCGCTTGCGCACGAGCAGGGTCTGTGGGTGGAGGCTGAACTGGGGGAGATCGGCGGGAAAGGCAATCCGCACGCTGCCGGGGTCCGAACCGATCCCGACGAGGCGGTGGCGTTCGCGGCGGACACCGACATCGACGGTCTGGCCGTGGCGGTCGGCAGTACTCATGCGATGACGACCCGCGACGCCAGCCTCGACCACGAGCTCATCTCCCGTCTGGCGTCACGTCTCGCCGTTCCCCTGGTTCTCCACGGATCGTCGGGCGTGCCCGACGATCAACTGTCGCGGGCGGCCGGTGGCGGCATCGCCAAGATCAACATCGGCACCGCACTCAATGTGGCGTACACCGCTGCGGTGCGCAGGGCACTGTCCGCCGACTCGACCGCAACCGATCCCCGCATCTATCAGAGCGCGGGTCGCACCGCCATCTCCGACGTCGTAGCCGCACTGTGCCGAGTTGTCACTGCCTGCCAACCTGCGGCGCAAACCGGACAGGAGCACCGACCATGACCCACGCCGCCCCGGCCATATCGCACACGCTGCTGGCGCAGACCGTCGAAGGACACAAGGCCGGCGAAGCCATCGGGGTGTACTCCGTGTGCTCGGCGCATCCGATGGTGTTGCAGGCGGCCGTCGAACAGGCCGCCGCCGACGACGAATACGTGCTGATCGAGGCGACGTCGAATCAGGTCGACCAGTTCGGCGGATACACCGGCCTGCGACCGAATGAGTTTCGCGACCTGGTGCTGGCCATCGCCGACCGCGCGGCCTTCCCGCGGGAGCGGGTGGTACTCGGCGGCGACCACCTCGGCCCGAACCGCTGGCAGCGTGAGCCCGCCGATGCGGCGATGGCCAAGGCCGATGTGCTGATCGCGAGCTATGTCGAGGCCGGATACACCAAGATCCACCTGGACTGCAGCATGTCCTGCGCGGACGACCCCGCCGTGCTGCCCGATGAGGTGGTCGCCGAACGCGCGGCCCGCCTGCTCCGGGTCGCCGAGGACACCGCCGCGCGGATCGGCGGCGGGCAACCGGTGTACGTGATCGGCACGGAGGTGCCGGTGCCGGGCGGCGCCCACGAGACACTGGACCGCCTGATGGCGACTCCGGCAGATCGAGCCCGCCGGACCATCGCGGTGCACCGGGACGCCTTCGCCCGAGCCGGTCTGGACCAGGTATGGCCGCGCATCATCGCGCTGGTCGTGCAGCCCGGCGTCGAATTCGACCATCTCAACGTCATCGACTACGACCGGGCTGGCACCACCGAGCTGCGTCGCGTGCTCGACGACGAGGACCACCTGGTCTTCGAAGCGCACTCCACCGATTACCAACGGCCCCAACAACTTCGCGAGCTCGTCGAGGATCACTGGGCCATCCTCAAGGTGGGCCCCGGCCTGACCTTCGCGATGCGGGAAGCGCTGTTCGCGCTGGCGCACATCGAGCGGGAGATCATTGCGCGGCCGTCCCGGTCCAACCTCATCGAGGTGATCGAGCGCCGGATGCTCGCCGAACCGCAGCAGTGGCAGAACTACTACGGAGGTGATCCGCTGACTCAGCGCACGGCCCGCCGCTACAGCTACAGCGACCGGTTGCGCTATTACTGGGCCGACGCCGAGGTGGAGGCGGCGCGGGCATCGCTGCTGGCGAATCTCGATCGCGTCGGCATCCCCCTGCCGCTGATCAGCCAGTTCCTTCCCGTGCAGTACGAGCGGGTTCGCGCCGGCGAACTCCGTCCGGCCGCCCACGATCTGGTGATCGACCGAATACGCGACGCCCTGCGGCCCTACGCGACAGCCTGCCGGTCCTTCGGCGCCGGCGACCACGAAACCACCCTTGGAGACCACTGATGACCTCTTCCTCCATACCAGCCCAAACACAGGGCGGCGCAACCATCCTCGAGATCGAGCAACAGCCCGGAGCCTGGCGTGAGGTCGCTTCCCGCGATGACCAGCAGACGGCGGCGTTCCTGCGCGAGCCGCTCAGCAGACCGGATCTGCGCATCATCCTCACCGGAGCCGGCAGTTCGGCCTTCGCCGGTGAGATCGCCGCACCGGCGCTGCGGCGGCACCTCGGTCGCGGGATGAACGGCCGCCGCGTCGAGGCCATCGCCACCACGAGTATCGTCTCCAGCCCCCGCGACCACCTGGAACCCGGGACGCCGACACTGCTGGTGTCGTTCGGCCGGTCCGGCAACAGCCCGGAGAGTCTGGCCACCACCGCGCTGGCCGACTCTTTCGTCGACGAGGTCTGGCATCTCGTCTTCACCTGCGATCCGGACGGCGAACTCGCCCGGGCGCACACCGGTCGCGCCGACTCGGCCGTCGTGTGCATGCCCGTGCGCACCAACGACACCGGGTTCGCGATGACCTCGAGCCTGACGTCGATGCTGCTGTCCTGTCTGTCGATCCTCGGGCCGGCCGGCCGGACCGATGCGGAGGCGCTGGCTCGGGCCGCCGAACACCTCACCGGTCTACAGGCGGACATCCGGGCCCTCGCCGGGGCCAAGAAGCAGCGCTTCGTCTACCTCGGCAGCGGTCCGCTCGAGGGTCTGGCCAGGGAATCGGCGCTGAAACTGCTCGAGCTGACCGCGGGCGAGGTGGTCACCTACTTCGATTCGCCGCTGGGATTCCGGCACGGGCCGAAATCCGTGCTCGACAGCGACACCCTCGTGGTGGTGTACGTATCGACGGATCCCTACACGCGGCGCTACGACCTCGACATCATCGCCGAGATCCGCACCCAGCTGGGCCAGGACGCCGTCACGGTGATCAGCACCGAGCCGATCCCCGAGGCCCTCGGGCCGGCCGTGGTGTTGCCCGGCCTGACCGGAGTCGACGACGCCGTGGTGGCGATCGCCTATCTGGTGTTCGCGCAGTACCTCGCGTTGTTCACCTCGTTGGAGCTGGGTAAGACGCCGGACAACCCCTTCCCGTCCGGGGAGGTCAGCCGCGTCGTCAAAGGCGTCACGATCTATCCGGTCGAGCCGACCGATGATTCGACGCGGGGGTGAGTGACATGGCGACCTACCTGGGAGTCGACGGTGGCGGTTCGAAGACCGCCTTTGCCCTCATCGACCACGCCGGACAGGTGCTGGCCCGGGCCACCGCCCCCACCTCGTACTACTTCAACGAGGGTTTCGACGTCGTGGAACGCGTACTCGCGCAAGGTGTCTCACAAATCTGCGCCGACGCCGCGATCCAACCGAGCGATATCGATGCGGCGTTCTTCGGCATACCGGGTTACGGAGAGGCCAGCGCCGACATCCCCAGACTCGACGCGGTCCCGCAGCAGGTTCTCGGCCATGACCGATACAGCTGCGACAACGACATGGTCTGCGGCTGGGCCGGCTCGCTGGCCGGCGAGGACGGGATCAACGTCATCAGCGGAACCGGATCGATGACCTACGGCGAGCGCCACGGTGTCGGCCACCGGGTGGGTGGCTGGGGTGAACTCTTCGGCGATGAGGGATCGGCCTACTGGATCGCCGCCCAGGCCCTCAACGCGTTTTCCCGGATGAGCGATGGCCGACTGACCAAGGGGCCGCTGCACGGGCTGTTGAAGGACCGCCTCGAGCTCTCCGGGGACCTCGACGTGGTCAGTCTGGTGATCGACACGTGGAAGGGAAACCGCAGCAAGATCGCTGCGTTGGCGACGACGGTATGCGCGGCGGCGAAAGCCGGTGACGAGTCCTCGACGCGCATCCTGACCCACGCGGTCGAGGAACTGGTCACGCTGATCGAAACCACCCGGATCCTGATCGGTTTCACCGATCAGGACGCCGTGCCGGTGTCCTATTCCGGCGGAATGTTTTCCGACGAGCGCTTTCTCGCCCAGTTCGTCACGGCCCTGGAGGGCTGCTCGGCCAAATACGACCTCCAGACCCCTCGGCTGGACCCGGCGGTGGGCGCTGCGCTCTACGCCGCCAAACACAGCGGCCATCCGCTGAGTCCGGATGCCGTGCACCATCTTTCCGACAACCAATCGACGAGGTGACGTCACCATGACCACAAACACCGCATCACGAACCCGCAGCTGGATCTTCTACGCGGCGCTGCTGATCCTGTTCTGGGGCGTCTGGGGCGCCTTCTCGGCCCTGCCGGCGACGAACTACGGCTATCCCGACGAGATGATCTACAGCATCTGGGCGCTGACGATGATCATCCCGGCTGCGGTGGCGCTCCGCGGACAGAAGTGGGACCGGCGGCCCGCCGCGACCGTCTACGGCCTACTGATCGGACTCACCGGCGCGGGCGGTCAACTGGTTCTGTTCCAGGCGCTCACGATGGGCCCGGCCTATCTGATCTTCCCGATCGTGTCGATCTCACCGGCCATCACGGTGATCATGGCCATGGTGCTGCTGCGGGAACGCATCTCGCCGCTGGCCGTGGTCGGCCTGATCATGGCGCTCGCGGCGATCGTGCTGTTCACCGTCACCGGCGGCGAATCCGAGGGCTCATCGGGCCCGTGGCTGCTGCTGTCGGTGCTGATCTGCCTGGCCTGGGGTGTGCAGGCGTTCTTCATGCGAAAGACCGCGACGATCGGCGTCAACGAAGCCACGACGTTCGGCTGGATGACCATCAGCGCTCTGATCCTGGTTCCTGTGGCACTGATCTCGCTGGGCGGCATCCCGCTGGACTTCCCCTGGCAGGCGCCGGCGTTGACCGCGGGCACCCAGGTCTTGAACGCGATCGGAGCATTGTTCCTGGTGATGGCCCTCGCCCGCGGAAAGGCCTCGATTGTGGCGCCGACGACGAATGCGCTGGCGCCCGCGCTCACCGTCATCATCTCGCTGATCGCCTATCAGACACTGCCCACCCCCTACGGGGCGATCGGCATTGTGCTCGCCCTCGCCGGTTCCACGCTGATGGTCTACGCCGACGAGAAGCGCGGCGAGTCACTCACCGAGGCGGTGCCCACCCAGGCGCGCAGCGCCACCGATCGCCGGGCGGCGCAGTGAAACCCACGATCGTCATCATCGGCGCCGGCAGCGTCGAATTCACCCGCGAACTGCTGGGGGACATCCTGTCGTTCCCGGAGCTCGGCGCGGTACGGGTGGTATTGCACGACATCGACGGGGAACGTCTCGATACCGCAACCGCCATCGCCGGTGCCACCGCCCGGGCGGCCGGAGCTCAGCCCGAAGTGGTGGCCACCACCGACCGGCGCCGCGCGCTTGACGGTGCCGACTATGTCATCAACGTCATCCAGGTCGGGATGCACGCAGCGACCGTCCGGGATTTCGACATCCCCGCCCGATTCGGCCTCGGCCAGACGATCGGCGACACCATCGGGGTCGGCGGGATCTTCCGCGGGTTGCGCACCTTTCCGGTCCTGGCATCGATCGCCCGGGACATGGCCGAACTCTGCCCGGACGCGTGGCTACTGAACTACACGAACCCGATGGCGATGAACGTCGGTTTCCTGCATCACGTCGCCCCGAAGCTCAAGGTGCTCGGCCTGTGCCACTCGGTCTACTGGACGATGGTGGGCCTCTGCGAACTCATCGACGTGCCGTATGACGAGGTGTCCTACTGGTCGGCCGGGGTCAATCACCAGGCCTGGGTGTTGCGGTGGGAACGCGACGGGCGCGACCTTTATCCACTGTTGGATCGGCGGATCGCCGGTGATCCCGAGCTGCGGCGCCGGGTGCGCGTGGACATGTACCGCAGGCTCGGTTACTACCCGACCGAGACCAGCGAGCACTCCAGCGAGTACGTGCCCTGGTATCTGCGCCAGGCCGCGGAGGTCGAGCGGCTGCGCATCAACCTGGGCGAGTATGTGTCGATCAGCGAAGCCAACCTCGCCGAATATGCGCGCGTGCGGGCCGAACTCGCCGACGCCGTCACCCTCCCGATCGACACGGGCTCCACCGAATACGCCCCGCAGGTGATCCACTCGCTGGAGACCGGCACCCCGCGGGTGATCTCGGCCAACGTCATCAATGATCAGCTCATCACCAACCTGCCGGACGGTGTGGCCGTCGAGGTTCCCACGCTGGTCGATGCGTTGGGCGCCCACCCGATGCGGGTGGGGGACTTGCCGCCGCAGTGCGCCGCCCTCAACCGCGGCTTCCTCGGACCCGTCGATCTCACGGTGCGTGCCGCGCTCGACGGTGACCCGCGGCTGGTGCGCGCGGCGGCCATGGTCGATCCGAACACCGCCGCCACCCTGACCGTCGACCAGATCTGGGACCTGTGCGACGAACTGACCGCCGCCCACGGCGATTTGCTGCCCGAAGCCCTGCGCCGATCCGTTCCGCTGACCTGAAACCGCCCGCTCCACCCCGCCGACAAAGGAGTGTTCACCGTGATCCGACGCCGACTCTGCATCGCCCTCATCGCCACCCTGGCTCTCGTGGTTGCCGCGTGCGGGGGAGGAGGTTCGTCATCGTCCGGCCGCACCGAGATCGCCGTGTGGCACGGCTACCAGGACACCGAAGGTGAGGTGTTCAAAGGGCTGATCGACCAGTACAACAAAGAGCATCCCGACGTTCAGGTCGACGAGCTCTACTCCAGCAACGACCTGGTCCTGCAGAAGGTTCTGACCGCGGTGCGCGGCGGAAGCGCTCCGGACGTCGCCTACATGTTCGGCTCGTGGTCGCCCAACATCGCACAGATTCCCCAGGTCGTCGACATGGCCGAGCAGGTGAAGGCTCCGGACTGGACGTGGGACGACTTCTACCCGGCCGAGCGGGAGGCCGCCACCGTCGGCGACAAGGTGGTGGGGGTGCCCGCGCTGGTCGACAACCTGGCGATCGTCTACAACCGGAAGCTCTTCGCCGACGCCGGGATCGCGCCCCCGACTCCGGAGTGGACCTGGGATGACTTCCGAGCTGCGGCAGCCAAACTCACCGACCCCGCGAAAGGTCAGTACGGGTGGCTGATCCCCGCCGACGGCAGCGAGGACACTGTCTGGCACTACGTTCCGATGCTGTGGGAGGCCGGCGGTGACATCCTCTCGCCCGACAACCAGCGTGCCGTGTTCAACTCCGAGGCGGGCGTCAAGGCACTCACGACGCTGCAGCAGATGGCGGTGACCGACAAATCGCTCTATCTGGACACCACCAACGAGAACGGCACGAAGCTGATGAACAGCGGCAAGGTCGGCATGTTGGTGACCGGCCCATGGGATCTGAGCTCGCTGACCGACATCGATTACGGCGTACAGGTGATGCCGACCTATCCGGGTTCGGCCGGCGGTCATCAGACCATCGCCGGTCCGGACAACTGGGTCGTATTCGACAATGGTGATGCCAGGAAACAGGCGGCGATCGACTTCGTGAAGTGGCTCAGCGCCCCCGAGCAGGTCAAGGCGTTCTCGCTGGGTACCGGCGATCTGCCCATCCGGCAATCGGTGGGCCAGGACCGGGCGGTACTGGACACCCTCAACCAGAATGTGCCCGGCACCGCCACTTTCGTGGAGAACCTCGACAATGTGAAGAAGGTCCGACCCACCGTCGAGCAGTATCCCGCGATCTCGGAGGCCCTCGGGCAGGCGATCGTGTCGGTGATGCTGGGCGAGTCGCAGCCGGCGGCCGCGTTGGACGCCGCCGCGAAGACCGCTGACGCGGCGCTCGGCGAGAAGTGACCGGCGCATGACGGTGCTGGGCCGCCTCGCGCGGTCGGACACCGCGACGGGGTGGACCCTGGTCAGTCCCGCGGCGATTCTGATCGGCGTCTTCGGCCTGCTGCCGGTGCTGATGTCACTGCAGCTGTCGTTCCAGCAGTCCGATCTGCTCAGCCCCGAAACGCCCTGGGTCGGCCTGGCCAACTACCGCAAGCTGGCCGAGGATCCGATGTTCGTCGAGGCGATCAAGCACACGCTGATCTACACCGCGCTGTTCGTGCCGGGCACCATGCTCGTCGGTCTGTTCGTCGCGGCCGCGATGAATCGTTCGGTGCGCTTCATCTCCGTGTACCGCACCGCGGCGTACATCACGATGGCCGTGTCGACGATCTCGCAGGGCATCATCTTCCTGTGGTTGACCGACCGGGACTACGGTCTGGTCAATGCGGCGCTGGGCGCCGTCGGCGTGCCGGCCCAACCGTTTCTGTCCTCACCGTCGCAGGCCCTCTACGTCATCGTGGCGATGACCATCTGGGGTTGGACCGGCTTCTCGGTCATCGTCTATCTGGCTGCCCTACAGGGTGTTCCGGTTGAACTCCACGAGGCAGCTGCGATCGACGGGGCCAGTGCTTTCACGCGCTTCCGCACCATCACGGTACCGCTGCTCGGTCCGGCGAACCTGTTCCTGGTGGTCTGGTTGACCATCAACGCCCTGCAGCTGTTCGACGAGGTGTACGCCACTACGCGTGGCGGACCGCTGCGGGCCACCACAGTCATCGTCTACTACCTCTGGGACCGCGCCTTCGTACAGTTCGACGCGGGATACGCCGCGGCGATGGCCTATGCGCTGTTCGTGGTCATCCTCATCATCACCGCCGTCCAGTTCCGGCTCGCGCGCAAGCATGTGCACGTCTCATGAGTGACACCGAGATCGCCCCCGCTGCATCGGCACCGGTGACGGTGCACGAGCCGGAGCCGGCCGTGCGACCGCGGCGGCGGCTACCGTTCAGTCCGTGGCATCTGGTCCTCATCCCGCTGGCATTCCTACTGGTGGTGCCGCTGCTGTGGATGCTGATCACCTCGCTGCAGACCGAGGGGGAGGCCAACCACTTCCCACCGGTGTTGTGGCCGCACAGTCCCCGCTTCGAGAATTACACGCAAGCCTGGGCGGCAGCTCCGTTCGGCCACTTCTTCGTCAACAGCGCGCTGGTGACCCTGGTGGTGCTGGCGAGCAATCTGCTGGTGTGCAGTCTCGCCGGCTATGCGTTCGCCCGGGTGCGGTTCCTCGGGCGCGGAGCGCTTTTCGTCACCCTGATGGCCACTCTGATGGTGCCGTTCCAGGTCACGATGATCCCGGTGTTCCTCATCGTGAAGTGGTTCGGTGACAACGTGTGGGCCGGATTGGGCATCGACCACATCGGCGCACTGATGCTGCCCAACCTCGCCACGGCTTTCGGAATCTTTTTCCTGCGGCAGTTCTTCCAGACCGTGCCGGTGGAATTGGAAGAGGCCGCCCGGGTGGACGGAACATCCCGACTGGGGGTTCTGTTCAAGATCGTCCTGCCGCTGTCACTGCCGGCGATGTCCACCCTGGCCGCGCTGACGGTGCTCACCTCCTGGAACGACTTCCTGTGGCCGCTGATCGTCATCACCTCGCAGGATCAGATGACGGTTCCCCTGGGGCTCAGCTATTTCCAGGGGGCGCACCGAGTGAAGTGGCCGCTGCTGATGGCGGCGAACGTGATGAGTCTGCTGCCGATGCTGCTGGTCTTCGTCGGAGCTCAGCGGTATTTCGTCCAATCGGTGGCCAGTAGTGGCATCAAAGGCTGATCATGGCTGCCGGAGAGAGGAAAAGCGTTGGCCGCAGTAGAGTTTCGTGACGTCACACGGCGGTACCCGGGAGGACTCGTCGCGCTCAACGGGTTGGATCTGACGGTGGCCGACGGGGAGTTCCTCATCCTGGTCGGCCCGTCCGGATGCGGCAAGAGCACCGCCCTGCGGTTGCTGGCGGGTCTCGACAAGCCGACCACGGGTGAGATCCGCATCGGTGGCGCGGTGGTCAACGACCTGGCACCCGGGCAGCGCGACATCGCAATGGTGTTCCAGAACTACGCGCTCTATCCGCACATGTCGGTGTATCGCAATCTCGCCTACGGCCTCCGGCAGCGCCGGACCCCGCGCGCCGAGGTCGAGCGCCGCGTCCGGGAGACCGCCGAACTGCTGGAGATCGACCAACTCTTGGACCGCAAACCGGGTCAACTCTCCGGCGGTCAACGCCAGCGGGTGGCGATGGGACGGGCGCTCGTCCGCCGGCCTCAGGCGTTCCTGCTGGACGAGCCGCTGTCGAATCTGGATGCCAAGCTGCGCAATCAGGTTCGCGGCGACCTGAAGCGGCTGCACCGCGAGGTGCCGGTCACCTCCATCTACGTCACCCACGACCAGGTCGAGGCGATGACATTGGGGGACCGGCTGTGCGTGATGGCCGGCGGTGAGGTGCAACAGATCGGCACCACCGACGACATCTACAACCGGCCGGCCAACACGTTCGTCGCCGCCTTCATGGGAAGCCCGCCGATGAACCTCGTTCCCGCGGTCGTCCGGTCGGGGGTGTTGCACATCGGCGGCGCCCCGGTGACCCCGATGTCCGCACCGGAGGGACCGGTGACGGTGGGAGTGCGTCCGGAACATCTGCGACTGCACCCACGACGGGAGGACGGGATGCTCGGCGGACGTGTCGACGTGGTCGAGCCACTGGGCAGTCACGTCCTGATCACCGCGCTGGTCGACGTGCGCGACGAGGCGTTGCCGACCGGTTCCGGGGAGGTGCGTGTCATCGCCCAGGCCCCGGCGGGCACCGTCATGGATCCCGGCGCGGCGATCGGGCTGACGTTACCTGCGGAGCGGACCTACCTGTTCGACCATGACACGGGCCTGGCGCTGCCCAGCCGGGACCGGGTCGCGCTGTGAACGGTCAGTTCGTGGCGTCGACGATCTCGATCGCGAACACCAGGGTGTCGCCGGGCTCGATTCCCGCGGCCGGCTGTCCCTGGGGGTAGCCGTCGGCGGGCACCATCGCCACCGCGACCGTCGAGCCGACCTTTTGGCCCGCGATGGCCTTCTGGAAGCCGGGGACGACCCCGTCGAGGGGGAACTCCACGGGCGGCCCACCCTTGAAGCTGGTGTCGAACACCGACCCGTCGCGCCCGTTGACGCCCATGTAGCAGACCGACACCGATGCGGTGGGGGCGACGACCGGTCCGTCGCCGGGGGTGAGGGTGTGCACCTGCGTCTCGTCCACGCTGAACGGTGCGGTGACCTCCACCTGGGGTGCGGTGACGTCGGTGGATCCGGTGACGGCCACGCTGCCCGTGGTGCCGGGCACCGTCCACTCGGGTGTACCGCCGCGCGGGGGCGCGGCCGCCGGACACGTGCTGGCCGCCTGCGCTGTGACCGACGACGAGAACAGGTCGTCGAACGATGGGTCGCTCGACGACGTGTCCGAGGCGTCTGAGCCGCACGCGGACAGCGTCACTACGAGCGACGCGGCGCCGGTCATGAGTGCGACGGAGGAAGGCAGGCCGGTGAGCTTCACGGGGGCCACGCTACAGCCGGGCTCGGTTCCCGATGCGTTCGGACGCGCGCAGCCACTGCAGCGCAGCGGTGGCGACGACCGCCGGCCAACCGCCGCGGCGCGTCGCGCCGAGCGCCGCGGTCACCGCGACCGGCGCCAGCAGTGCCACCGGATCCCGGCGCCGATCGAAGACCCGATCCACCGCCAGGGGGTGCCGGTCACCAGGTTCGCCATCACCACCAGAGCGTCCAGCGCGCGGGCGCGGCGTAGGCCGAGCGCACGCAGTAGCGTCACGGTGGCCCATCCGACGAGGGTCACATCGTGTGCGCGATCGAGGATCCCCCGGACATCGATGCGCGGACCGACCCCCGAACCCATGGGTGCGCTCGTACCGACCGCGCCGTCGGCCAGACCTTCGATCAACTCGCGTGCGCTCTGCGCGGAGGACCGGGCCGGCGACCACCCCAGAGTGTGGCGCGCCGCCGAGGTGTCCATCAGTGGGGTGTTGAACGCCACGTCGTACCACCCGGGGGTCAGTGCCACGACCCGGACTGCGCTGAGTGCTGCGACCACGGTACGCACCACCCGCGGGTTCACCTCGACGGCGCGCGCGCCGACCAGATCGGCCAGGTCGCCGGTGTTCAACACGTCGGCGGCGATGTTGAACGAGCCGCGGACGTCCTGCTCGATGAGACGGACGACGGCGTCCCCGACGTCATCGGAGTGCACGAATTGCAGCCGCAGCTGGGCGGGTAGCGGAAGCAGCGGCAACTCCCGACGTCGCAACAGTCCCAGCGCGCTCCTGGGGACCAGGGGGCCGAGGTACAGCGATCTGATCAGCCAGGCGGCCTGGCGTTGCACGACGACGGTCGGTCGGAAGCGCGCGACGGTGATGTCGGGGTGGCGGCGTTCGAACTCGTCGAGAATCTGCTCGACCACGATTTTGTGGCGGCTGTACACCGAACTGGCCTGGCCGGTCGCAGGCCAGTCCTCGGTCACCGGTGCGCCCGCACCGGGCGCGTAGATGCCCAGGCTTGAGGCGTACACCAGCTTCCGCGCCCCGGCGGCCACCATTGCCGTTAATACGGCTTGTGTACCAACTACATTCGCTCGATACAGGTACTCCTGGTCGCGCACCGGCTGAACCGCCAGTGCCAGGTGGACGACGACGTCTGCGCCGCGCATCGCAGGGCCGAGATCGGCCGCCGCGTTCGCTGCGGACAGGTCGACCGGATGCCACCGAACCCTGCGGTACGGCTCACCGTGCGTGGGTGGGCGCCGACAGACGCCGACGATGTCGGCGTCGGGGAGCGCGCTGCTCATGGCGCGCAAGACGCCGGTTCCCACGTTGCCCGAGGCGCCGGTCACGACCACCCGCAAGGCTGCTGTCGTCATGCCGGCGCCTACCCGTCGCCGGGGTGATCAAACCGGCACTCGGCACGGCAAGGATCTGCCAAGAAATCAAGGAGACCAGGGCGGCAGATTCGACAGCGAACAAGCAATCCCACCCCATTCCCGAGGAGACCTCATGAAGTATCTGCTGGCACCCGCGCTTGCCGTCGTCGCGCTGGTGGGCGCGCCGGTGGCCGCCGCCGACAACTACGTGACCCAGTCCGGCCGGGTGCTGTGCGCGGTCACCCCGGACTCCACGATCGCCGACGCCGGACAGGACGCCGTGGTCTGCCAGGGCGCCTTCACCCAGCCGGGCGCGAGGTTCCAGGCCGTCACCCACGGCGACGGGGATCTCGATTGGCAGGACGCGAACCTGGCCGTCGACAACCCGACGACGACCATGCAGTACGGCACCGAATATCACCGCGGCAACTGGACGATCTACCCGGATGCGACGGGAACGCTGTTCACCAACGATCGGACCGGCCATGGGATGTTCGTCAGCATCGATGACGTGTACGCGTTCTAGAAATTGCGGGCGCCCGCCACGGTCCTCCCGGTGGCGGACGCCGTCATCGTGCTGCGCCATGGCGGCAGCAGGGCGGTGGCCCGGCGTTACGGCCTCACCGCGGCCATCATGCTGCTCACGGCCGCGCTGCTGCTGGCGTGATCGTGGCCGACGTTTCCGGTGCAGCCGTTGTGGGCACGGTGGAGATATGAGCGATGACAAGGTCACTGTTGAACGAACCATTGCCGCGCCGGTGAACGCGATCTTCGATGTTCTCTCGAATCCTCATCGGCACCAGGCGCTCGACGGTTCGGGGTTCGTCCGAGGCGTGGATCATGGTGACCGGATCCAGCAGGTCGGCGACGTGTTCACCATGAACATGCAGGGCGACCACATGGGCGGCGAGTACAAGACCGACAACCACGTCACCGGATATGCCAAGGACAAGCTGCTGGCATGGAAGACCGCGCCGGCCGGGACGGAGCCGCCTGGATGGGAGTGGCTGTGGGAGCTGGAGCCCCAGGGGCCCGACGAGACACTGGTCCGCCACACCTACGACTGGTCGAAGGTCACCGACAAGAAGCTGCTCGAGAAGGTCGGGTTCCCGTTGGTGACCGAGCATCAGTTGGCCGACACGCTCGCACGACTGGCGGCCGCAGCCTCGTCGTAAGCGGATCTGGCGGCGCCTACCAGGATGCAGTGCACCCGGGATCAGGAAACCGTGGGACCCGGTTGGGGGAGCGGGTGTGCACCTTCGGGTCGTAGCCCGTCGAAGATGATGGCGAGGTAACGCTGCCACAGTAGAGGGGTTGGGGCACAGAGATTTTCGACGATGTGGATCGGTGCGCACATCATCAGGAAGATGTCGTCTACGGTGACATCGCGCCGCAGTGTCCCCGCCTGGTGGGCCCGTCGGACGAGCGTCCCCAGGGCGGCAAGCAGTTCCTGGCGGACCTCGGTGACCCGCGGATCGCTCTCGCTGGCCGACTGCAGGAACGTCAGATCGTGCCGCTGGCGTTGGTCTGCTGCAATGGTCAGGAACTCCAGCAACGCGGCCCCCGGATCGGCCGCGTCGGCCAGGCGCCGGGCCACGGCGGTCAAGGCGCCGGTGTGGGTGCAGACGATGGACGCGATCAGGTCTTCCTTGGAGGCGAAGTGGCGGAAGACCGTGCCTTTCGCGACGCCGGCTCGCCGGGCGATATCGGCCACCGACGCGGCCAGGCCCCGTTCGGCGAACTCCTCCTCGGCTGCAACCAGCAGCAGCTCTCGGTTACGGGCTGCATCGGCACGCAGAATCATCGACCCAGGTTACCAAGTTGACCGATCGGTCACATTATGGCATCGTCGCGGCGGAACATGACCGATCGGTCACGTTTCTGGCAGAAGCGCGAATCCTGGAGGGCACATGAAGTTACGCGGATCGACGGCTCTGGTGACCGGGGCGAACCGGGGGATCGGACACCACTTCGCCCGTGAACTCCTCGAGCGCGGCGCCAAGGTGTATGCGACGGCACGGCGGCCCGAGACCGTGGATCTGCCCGGTGCCGAGGTGCTGCGGCTCGATATCACCGATCCATCGGCCGTCGATGCGGTCGCCGCGCGCGCCGGTGATGTCGACGTCCTGATCAACAACGCCGCCGACACCGCAGGCGGAAACCTCGTCACCGGTGACCTCGCCGCCATTCGCTCGACCATGGATTCGAACTATTACGGCACGCTGGGGATGATCCGGGCGTTCGCGCCGATCCTGGCCCGCAACGGCGGTGGAGCCATCCTCAACGTTCTCTCGGTTGCCGCGTGGAACACCGTCGCCGGAAACACCGCCTACGCCGCGGCCAAGTCCGCGCAGTGGGGGTTGACCAACGGCGTCCGCATCGAATTGGAACAGCAGGGGACTCTCGTCGCCGCCGTGGTTCCCGGGTTGATCGCGACCCGAACTCTGCTCGACTTCGCCGAGCGCAACGGCATCCGACTACCTGAGGGGGCTGTCATGGATCCCGCGGATCTGGTCCGATTGGCGCTCGACGGACTTGAAGCCGGTGACATCGAGATCCTCGATCCGATCGCCATCGAGGCAAAGACGATGCTCGCCGGGCCGCCCCGGGCCTTTGCGCTATAGCGTGCGCAGTGGGATTTCAGGCTTGGTCGTAAGCCGACAGCGACGTCAAGCGTGGATAGAGGATTGCGGGACCGAGCCACCGGGCGATGAAGCTGCGTAATTCTCGTTCGTCGGACCGCGAACCGGGAGGATCGGTCAGGAGGGATTGCACTGTGCGTAAGGTCATCTCGGCCAATTGGTCGAGCGCGGTACCGGTGAAACCGTGCAGCTCCCAGTTCACGTCAAGGCGGCGGAAGAACGACAGGCAGAACGTCGTGGCGGTATCGGATGTCAGTGAAGTCACCCGTTCCCCATCCTCGTGCCGAGAGTTCAGGAGGTTCTCCAGCTGCGGATCGCCGGACAGTATCTGGACCGCGAGGTATACGCATTCGACGAGTGCGGTAGCCGGGTCGTCGATTCCGCTGACGTGGTCGACCAGCTGATCGATGAACCCGTCGACCGCGCGGATGGCGCTGGCGATGAGCAGTGCGTCGGCATTGGGGAAGTAGCGGTACACCGTCTGGCGGGTGACTCCCAGCCGGCGGGCGACATCGGCGATTCGCAGCGTCGGCCCATCGTCGGCCAGCACGTCGTCCACCGCATCCAGGATGCGGACGATCGCCTCCTCGTCGGAGGCCGGCGTCGAACCCGCCCACCCCCGGCTACGCATCGGCAGTCACCGGTGTGCGGGGGACGACGGTGATGGGAAGGGTCGCCGGACCGGTCATCCCGAGCAGCGATTTCCACGGAGCGGGGCCCGCACGACCGGGTGCCTGAAGGCGGCGGGTCAGAAGGGCAAGCGCTTCGGCAAGTTCCCGGCGTGCGAGGTTGGCCCCCAGGCAGTAGTGCGCGCCCCCGCCGAAGGTCAGAATGGCGGGCGCGTCCGCTCGGGTGATGTCGAAGCGGTCGGCCTCGTCATAGACCGCCGGGTCGCGGTTGGCCGCGAAGGTGTTCACGAGGATGAAGGTGCCCGCCGGGAACCGGTATCCGCCGAACTCGACCTCCTCGGCGGTGGTTCGCGGGACGATGCACGCCGCCGGGGAGTGGCGCATGCTCTCCTCCACCGCCTGCATGGCCAGTTCGGGTCGGTCCCGCAGCGTCTCCCATTGGTCCGGATGTTCGCAGAGCACCTGTATCGATGCCGCCAGCTGATTGCGTGTCGTATCGGTGCCCGCCATCAGAAAGCCGGCCACCAGCATGCGTAGTTCGTCGAGGCTCAGCCGGTCGCCGTCGCTTTCGGCACGAATGAGCTCGGAGAGCAGGTCATCGGTCAACCTGTTCCGGCGGATGTCGACCATCCCGTCGACGTAGGCGTCGAGTTCACCCCACGCGCGCATGATCGCAGATTCGTCGAACGTGACACCGGTCTGAAAATTGAAGGCCGCGAACACGTCTTCGGTCCAATCGGCGAAGCGGCGCCAGTCCTCGCGAGGTGCACCGAGCACCGCGCAGATGATCGGCGTCGGGTAGGGACGCGCGATATCGGTCACGACGTCGCAGCGCCCGGCATCGACCACACGGTCGATCAGCTCGTTGAGCACCGCGTGGATCGTGTCCTGCAACCGGGCAGTCGCTCGGGGGGTGAACGCCTTGGAGACGAGTTTGCGCAATCGCGTGTGTGGTGCGCCGTCCATGCCCAGCAGGCTGCTCGTCAACTTGTCGAAAAGCGGACCCGAGGTGATGCCCTGCGCCGCCAGGGTGATTCCGGGCGGCAGGCGGAATCGATTGTCGCGCAGCATATCCCGGGCGAGTCGATAGGAGATGATCTCGGGCCCGAGGGGGCCGATGGCTATCGGTGCACAGGACTGGGCCCTTCGGACATCCTCGATGACGTCGTGCGGCGTGGCGCCCAGGTCGTAGTGCAACCTGGGCAGATCGGCGTCCAACACACTCGATGCAGTGCTGATCATGGTCATGCTGCCGCCGCCTTTCGGACACTCTGGACATGAGTGTATGACCAAAAGGGGTAGGCATGAATGAAATCGGCAGTTCGAATACGAGATTCTCTTCCAGGTCATACAAACGGTTACTGCATGTCCATCGAGCTCGCGAATAGGCTGGCGCTGTGAACCGAGCGGACCGGTTGTACTCGATCGTCGAAGAGTTGCGCGCGGTGTCGCCGCGGCCACGCACGGCCTCATGGCTTGCCGAGCGATTCGAGATCAGCACACGCACCATCGAGCGAGACCTGACGGCCCTGCGGGAATCGGGTGTGGCTATTCGAGGGGGAGTGGGCCGTGCCGGTGGTTACTTCCTGGATCGAGACCGCACCTTGCCACCGGTGACACTCACCGCAACCGAGGCGCTGGCGATCAGTGTCGCGTTGCGATCGGTCACCGGTTCGCCGTTCGCGGCCTCGGCACGTGTCGCCGCCCAGAAGGTGCTGGCGGTGTTGCCCGCTGATATGCGCACTCGCGAGCAGGCGTTGGCGGCGCGTGTGCACACCCTCGGGGAGCAACGCCCGCGGGTAGCCGCCGGGATCACCGACGCCGTGACGCAGGCGGTCTCCACCGACCGCGTCCTGCATCTCGATTACGTCGACCGGGACGGCGCCCGCACCCGCCGTGACGTCGAGCCGCTGGGCTTCCTGTGGTCTGCGGTCGGTTGGTATCTCGTCGGCTGGTGCCGGCTGCGTTCCGGCGTTCGAGGCTTCCTGCTCGACCGCATCGTCGCTGCGGAATTGACCGACGAGCGCGCGCCGGCCCGTGAGGTCGAGTTCGGCGCAGAGCTCGATCGGATCGGAGCGGCTCCACTGGACCGTTGAACGCCCGGAATGTGATCCGGAACACCGACACGACGGTGTCGCCAACCCTTGCGATCGTTGCGTCATGAACACCGCTGAGATCACCGAATTGGCCGCCACATGGTGCCGCATGTGGAATCAAGACTCCGCACTCGCCCATCAGCTCATGACCGACGACTGCGTGCAATGGTTCGCCGATGGACCCGACCTCGATTCGGTCGTGGGCCCGGCACAGCAAGAAGCGTTCGTCACAGCGGCCCGCGCCCGGCTGGGCAACATCTTCGTTCCGCGGCTGTACGTCATCGACGGCGATACCTTCGCCTATCTCTGGGACGTCAGGTCTGCAGACGCGACGGTGATGACGGGAATCGACGTGAACGTACAGCACGGCAGGCGAATCAAAGAGAACTGGACATTCGCCGGTCCGCACCGGGATGAGCCGGACCCGCCGCCCGGCGATCTCCTCGAGCGGGACGTGCTCGCGGCCGAGGCGTCGAAGTGGGCGCAGGCGAAGGGTTACGCCGTGCACCGGCAACTGATCGTCGACGTCGCCAGTGGGCGAGTCGCCATGCTGCGAACGACATCCGCCGGCATCGGCGGGGTCGACATCCTCACCGTGCGCGACGGCGTCGTCGATCCGATCTGGTCGGTCACCGGCACCCGCGCATTCCGTTATTGAACGTCAGCGCGTGGCCCACGGTTCGCGGGCGAAGACCTCGTCGACCAGGGGGCCGAAAAACTCGAGCGGCCGATGCTCGAACCGGGAATCGAAACAGTTCTGGTCGTATTTCTCGCAGAACTCCACGCAATCGTCGAACCACTGGTGGCCACGATACTTCTCCCGGGCGTCTCGGACACCGCCCATGTGCGGGGCGTAGTAGTACTGCTGGAACTCGGGATGAACCTTCACGATCCAGGCCAGACGCTCGGGGACATAGGGTGCGAGAACGGCAGCGGCGAACGCGCCGTGGGCATGGGGCGCATAAGTGTCACCGATGTCGTGCAGCAACGCCGCGACGATGTAGTCGACCGGACGGCCGTCGTCGTAGGCCCGGGTAGCCGACTGCAACGAGTGGTCGAGCCGGCTGATGGGGTAGGCCTGCTCACCCTCGGCGAGTGCTTCGACCAGAGAGAGGACGCGGGGCACCAGGCCGGCATTGTTCGTCTCTTCGGCGGCGCTGATCAAGGCGTAATCCTCGGCGGTGCCTTCGGACATCGTGCGGTAGGTGGCACGGGTGGGCGCGCTCATGGCCGGGGTTCCTCTCCACTGGTTCCCGATAGACCGTAGTCCCGCCCTGCCAGGGCCGCGTGTCGAGATGATGTGCGTCGGGGTACGAGCGGTTGCCCCGTGCTCATTCCAGCATGGCCCGCGCTGCGCGCTCGGCGATCAGCATGACCGGCGCGTTGGTGTTGCCGGACGTGATGGTGGGCATCGCCGATGCGTCGACCACGCGGAGGCCGGCGACGCGAAAGACGCGGCAGTCGGTGTCGAGCACGGTGGTGGCGGACCGCGGGAGACCGCGCGTGTCGAAGGCGCCCATCGCGCAGGTGCCCACCGGGTGGAAGATCGTGGTCCCCAGTTCGTGAGCGGCCGTTTGTAGGTCGTCGTCACTCACCAGGTGCGGTCCGGGCAGCATTTCTTCCGGGTGGTAGCGCGCCAGGGCCGGCGCCGCCATGATCTGCCGGGTCATCCGGAGCCCGCGTACGGCGACCTCACGATCGGCGTCGGTGGACAGGTAGTTGCAGGAGATCTTCGGGTGGGTCAGCGGATCCGCATCGGCCATCCGCACCTGACCCCGCGAGGTGGGACGCAAGTTGCAGACCGAGGGCGTGATGGCGCCGAAGGGGTGGAGGGCTTCGCCGAACTTCGGTAACGACAGTGGCTGCACGTGCCACTCCATGTCGGGGCTGGCCAACTGCGGGTCGCTCTTGGCGAATGCCCCCAGCGTGGACGGCGGCATCGTCATGGGCCCGGATCGCAGCAGCAGGTACTGAAGCCCCATGCCCGCCCGGGTGATCCAGTTCCGGTACAGCGTGTTGACGGTACGCGCGCCCGTCACGCGGTAGACGGTGCGCAGTTGTAGATGGTCCTGGAGGTTTTCGCCGACGCCTGGTAGATCGACGGTCACCGGCACGTGATGGTGCCCGAGCAGCTCGGCCGGCCCCAGACCGGAGACCTGCATGAGATGCGGCGAGCCGATGGCTCCGGCGCTCAGGATGACCTCTCGGCGAGCTCGGATGTCGACGATCTGACGGTCTTTGAGCACTCGCACGCCGGTGGCGCGGTGTCGTGCTGTGGTCCAGGCGCCACGGCGCTGATCCTCCCGGACCTCATCGTCCATCAGCAGCTGCAGAGCCTGGGTGCGGGTGTAGACGGTGAGGTTGGGGCGGTCGGTTACCGGGTGCAGGAATGCATCGGCCATCGACCAGCGCCGCCCGCGTCGCTGGTTGACGTGAAAGTACGCACTGCCCGAGTTGTCGCCCCGATTGAACTCTTCGATCGGCTCGATGCCCGACTGGGCGGCGGCGGTCTGCCAAGCGTCCAGGATCTTCCAGCGCACACGTGGCCGCTCGACGCGGATCTCACCACCGACACCGTGCCAGTCGTCCTCGCCGCCGAAGTAGTCCTCCAGCTCCCGGTAGATGTCCAGTGTCTGGCCCGGACGGTGTCGGCCACCCCAGAGCCATCGCTCATCGCCGGTGGCCTGCGCCCACAGCTCGTAGTCAGTGGCCTGGCCGCGCATGTGGATCATCGCGTTGATCGATGAACAGCCGCCGATCACCCGGCCGCGCGCATAGATGATGCTGCGACCGGCCAGCCCCGGGTCGGGCTCGGTGGTGAAGCACCAGTCGGTGCGAGGATTGGCGATGGTGTACAGGTATCCGACCGGCACCTTGATCCAGAACCAGTTGTCTGTGCCGCCGGCCTCGATCAACAGCACCCGGTGCTCAGGGTTGGCGCTGAGTCGGTTGGCGAGCAGGCAGCCCGCGCTGCCTGCGCCGATGACGACGAAGTCGAATTCGGCCACGGGGTTCGTTTCCGGCACCGCTCTCCTCCAACGCCGACGGATGGGAGTCCCATTGTGCGCGATCGAGGTTCTCGTGCCTATCGTGTTCCGGGGTCACATCGGCGACACGCTGCGATCGGACCGGTACTTGGCCAGGTGGTGCCGGCGGCTGTCGGCCTCGATGATCAGCCGATCACCATCGATCGCCGAGGGCTGTGCCGACGAACGATGTCATGTGCTGCCTGGCTTTCTTCGATTCCGGTACGGGTAACAGGACGAAACCGTGAAACCCACCGGCCATTTCGACAAGGGTGACGTCGACACCGGCCGTCCGCATGCGCGCGGCCACGTTGCGGGAGTCATCGAGTAGACAGTCGTGAGTGCCGACGACGATCAACGTGGAGGGGAATTCGGCGAATGAGCCGAAGAGCGGCGATACCAACGGCGTCTTCACATCGTAGTCGCCGGCATACGATGCGGCGCTGCGCGACAGGCCCGCGCGCGACAGCAGATCTCGGTGTTCGTTGTGCAGGAAGCTGGCGGAGTTGTTCGTCAGATCTGCCCAAGGGAACATCGTCACCAACCCCTTCGGCGCGGCACCGCCCCGGTCGAGTACTCGTCGTACCAGCGACATGGCCAGTCCACCGCCGGCGGATTCTCCGATCACGACCGTAGGCCGATCGCGCGCCACCTCGTCGTAGACCGCCCACACGTCATCCAGTGCGGCGGGAAACGGATGCTCCGGTGCAAGTCGGTAATCGACACTTATCAGTTCCGCGCCGAGGTCGCGGGCCAGGCCGCTGTGGGCACGAGCGGCCAGCGAACTACCGGAGACGAAAGCCCCGCCGTGGACGTGGAAGATCAACCCGCCGCCCTTGCGGCTCGGGCGGAACCACCGAACGGGTACACCGCCCACCGTCGCGGTAGCCTCCTGGACTCCGCGCGCGCGCCGCTGGAACGACTCCATGGATCGGGTGATGGCGCGGGTCTTGTCCAGGTCGTGCCCACCGCCGGATTTCGCCGACGCCATCAGGATGAGTTTCTGGAAGGCGATCAGCCGTCGGCTCGCGCGGCTGGATGTGGCATCAGACACCGGTGTTCTCCTATTCATCGACGGCAGGGTGATCACACTGCCTGCAGCAACAACATCAACCCCACGACGACGAGGATCACCGCCAGAATCGCGGCGTTATGTCGCTCCAGCGCCACCTTGAGCCGGCGCAGGGGGTCGTTCATGCGCTCGCGCCAGATGGCGTAGCTCAGCACGGGCAGGATCACCGTCACACTGGCGAGCACGGCGAATCCTGCGACATCTCCCGACAGGGTGAGGCTCGTCGGCGCGGTGGCTCCGATGCTGAAACCTGCGGCGGCACAGGCGGAGAGCACTTTGGGATTGAGGGATACCAGAACCGGTGCGACGGCCAGTGCCCGATGCGGAGTAACGGAGTCGAGCGCCCGCAGCCATACCGGCGCCCGTTTGGCCCGGCCCCGACGTGTCCAGGTGACGAGACCGGCGACGATCAGGAGCACCGCAGCCACCATCGTCGCGGGCCGGATCCAGTGCGGCGGGGGACCGCCGGCATCGCTGAGTTGTCCCGCGATTCGGACGAACACCCCGGTCGCCAGCGCCAGTGACAGTGTCCACCCCGCTGCGAAGGCCCATCCCGCCGCGAGCGGTCGGGGTGTGTGCAGCATCAGGATCGCCGGGACCACCGAGGCCGGCGACACCGCGATGATCAGTGCCGGCGACGCCAACTCCAACAACATTGCGCACCCGAGCTTTCCGTCGTGTTCCGCCCAAAAGTAATGAAAGCTCATTATATACTGGGCGTCATCTTCTGAGTACGATCGGGCGATGCCCTCGGAGTCGAAACACCATCGAGAACCGGCGCGCAACCGCGGCCGCAACAGCAGCGGAGAAGCGACACGTGGCAAGCTCATCGCGATTGCGGAGGCGATGTTCGCCGACCGTGGAATCGCTGCCGTGAGCCTCAATGAGATCAGACTTGCCGCCGGGCAGAGCAACGCCGCCGTGGTGAACTACCATTTCGGCTCCAAAGAGGACCTGGTCAAAGCCATTCTCGAAGATCGTCTCGAGCGTATCGACGCAGAGCGTGGGCGGATTCTCGACACGGCTCTGTCGGGCAGTCAACCGATCGAGCTCAGGGGTCTTCTCGAAGCCTTGGTTCTCCCCCAGGTGAGCAGCATCGAACGTGGGGAGCGGCACGTCGAGCTGGTGGCTCAGCTCCTCTTCCACGGCTACGGCGAACCTGGCGGGCATGCGTGGATTCTGGCCGACCCGTCGTTGACCGGGCATGGGCAACGGGTCAATCAACTTCTGTGGAAACAGCTTTCGCATCTTCCCGAGGCTGTCTCGACGGCGCGGCTTCGTTTCGTCTACATCAGCAGTCTGACTTCTCTGGCCGACCATCAGCGCCAACACGCCACCGCGACGGAGGCGCCACCCACCGCGACGTTCGTGTCGGACCTCATCGATTCGCTGGCCGCGATCATCCGCGCGCCGGTATCGGCAGCAACGCTCGAGTCGTTGCAGCGGTGAACGAATCTCGTTATTCGGACGTGAGCGCAGCCCGCAGGAGTTCTCGACCGGGTAGTGATTGCAGGTCGGATTCCACTGTCACCGAGTGAAGTTCACCGTTCCACACGAATGGTGGTCGATATTCGTCGCACACCGGTAGCCCGCGGTCGCGGCCCAAGAGCAGCGCTGTCCCACCGTGTTGCCAGACGTGAGGCAACGTCAGCGGGGCGGTTGCAGAGCCGACGACGATGTCGTCGATCACCGCTTCCACCCGAGTTGCACCGTCGAGGCGGTGTAACCGGCATCCTGCGCTGTGGCGACCCGGTTCCAGCGGCCGATCGGCGCGCACCCGAATGTTGCCGCCGGGGGCGGCGATCGCAATGTGCAGTCGGCGTTCGATCACGAACGCCGCCAGCCCGCCGGTCCAGTTGCCGATGGCAAACAACACGCCGTCGGCGCCCTCGACTGGGACGTCGATGTCGGCGGACAGCCGGCTGTACAGCAGGGGCAGTGCTTCGTCGACGACCGGACCACCCGAGGGCCGCAGCACCACGCGCTGCCCGGGCGGGTATTGCGGCCACACCATCTCGGCCGCTCGTGCCACCAGGGAATCGGTCAGCGGCAGGACGTCGTAGCGCGCGGCCTCGGCTTCCCAGAGGTTGGTCAACCGCGATACGACGTCGGGGTGGTCTGCCGACACGTCGTGGGCTTCGGAGAAGTCGTCGTTGCGGAACAATGACCACCGGTCAGCGGCGAAATCCCGGCTGCCGTCGAGCAGAGATTCCTCATCCAGCACACCTTGGCTCACGTGATCGGTCGTGGCCTTCCAGCCGTCGGCAACGATGGAGCGGGAACCCACGACTTCGAAGTACTGGGTCGATCGAGGCGCCGGCGCCGTCGCGTCGTCGAATGTCGGCACCAGGCTCGACCCGTGGACGGCGGTCTCGGGGGAGTCCGAATTCAAACGCACCCCGCAGGCCTCCAGAACCGTCGGCATGACGTCGATGGCGTGTGCGAACTGTGAGCGGACAGCGCCGCCGCTGCGGACTCCGCGCGGCCAGTGCACGATCAGCGGAACTCGCGTCCCGCCCAGCCACGCATACCGCTTCCACAGCCGGAATGGGGTATTGCCGGCCCAGGCCCAACCCCACGCATAGTGCGGATAGCCCGCGATGCCACCCCAGTCCGCGAGGCGGTCGATGTTGTCGGCCGCCGACTCCGGTATCCGATGGGTGAAGCGGTGTTCATTGCTGGTTCCCGAGACGCCCCCTTCTGCGCTGGCCCCGTTGTCGGACATCACGAGGACGATCGTGTCGTCCAGGATGCCGATGTCCTCGAGGGTGCGGATCAGTCGATCGATCTGACTGTCGGTATGGCTGAGGAAGCCGGCGTAAACCTCGTGCATCCGCGTGTACACGGCGCGTTCGTCCGCGGTCAGGCTGGTCCACGCCGGGACCCAATCGGGCCGGTCGGTGAGTGTGGTGTCGGGCGGCACCACGCCCTCGGCGAGCTGCCGCGCGAACACCTCCTCACGCCATGCGTCCCAACCGATATCGAACTGCCCGGCGTACGCGTCGGCCCAGCTCTTGTGCACGTGATGGGGTGAGTGCATGGCACCGGTGGCGAAGTACAGGAAGAACGGCTTGTCCGGCGCCGACTGCTGCTGACTGACCACCATCCTGATCGCTTCGTCGGTGAGGTCCTCGGTCAAGTGGTAGCCATCCGGGCGCAGATCGGGGCCCTCGAGATAGGTGTTGTCGCGGACCAGTTGCGGGTCCCAGTGGTTGGCGTCGCCGAGCAAAAAGCCGTAGTAGCGTTCGAATCCGAGCCCCAACGGCCAACGGGCGAAGGGACCGGCACTCGTCCGTTCACCCCGAGGTGCGAGATGCCATTTCCCGACGGCCATCGTGCTCCAGCCGGAATCCCGCAGTACGCGCGGCAGCGTCGGTGCGGACGCCGGGATCTTGCCGGTGTAACCCGGATGGGTAGTCGGCATATCGGCCAGAAAGCCCATCCCGACCGAGTGGTGGTTTCGGCCGGTGAGTAATGCGGCTCGTGTCGGTGAACACAGTCCGGTGACGTGAAAGCGGTTGTACCGGAGTCCGTTGCGAGCCAGACGATCGATGGCCGGTGTCCGGATGTCTGATCCGTAGCAACCGAACTGGGCGTAGCCGAGATCGTCCAGCACGATCATGACCACATTGGGCGCTCCTACTGGCGCAGCCACCTCGTCGGTCACATCGTGAGTGCCCATCGCCAACTCCTCCACCCGGAAGCTCGTCAAAGTAATGCGACCTCATTACTACCATACGACCGGGCGGAACCGCCGACCTGGCGCTCACCATTCCGTCGTGTAACGCATGTCGCTCGACGTGGCACTCACCTCCGTAGGACGACGCCGCGCGGCGAAGCTCCGCAGCGGGCGGTGCCCGCCAGGTCGAAAGGAAACACAGTGGTCATGAGCCGGCAGTTCGACGCCGTCGTCATTGGGGGCGGTCCGGGCGGCGCGACAGCCGCTTTCGGGCTGGCGCGACGCGGGTTGAGCGTCTGCGTTGTGGAAGATCGTTTGGTGGGCGGCGAATGCCACTACTGGGCCTGCAATCCGACCAAATCGCTCATCCGCCCGATCGAAGTCCTCGCACTGGCCAAGGCGGTTCCCGGCGTTCGCGAGGTGGTGTCCGGCGACCGCGTGAACGTCGACGCGGTCCTCGCCAAGAGAGATGCCGTCATCGACCACCTGGCCGACCACGACGTGGTCGCGAACATGCGGGCCGCGGGTATCGAGGTCATCCACGGTCACGGCCGACTCGACGGCGAGCGGTCGGTCGTTGTCGGCGGCACGAACGAATCCGACCAGAAGGTGCGCGCCCGGCACGCAGTCGTCCTGGCCACGGGTACGCGGCCGGTGATCCCCGATGTCCCTGGCCTGCTGACAGCTGCACCGTGGACCAACCGAGATCTCGCCGTGATGTCCTCGGTCCCTTCCCGCGCGATCGTCGTCGGGGGCGGAGTGGTCGGCGTGGAATGTGCAACCATCCTGTCGGGCTTGGGATCCGCCGTCACCCTGTTGGTGCGCGGTCCCCGTTTGTTGCGCGGTTTCGAGCCGTTCGCGGGGGAGCGCGTGATGCAGGCACTGCAGAGTCGTGGTGTGACGATCCACCACGACCTCGAGTTGACGTCGGTTTCCCGCGATGAGGCAGGCGGCGGGGTCTGGGTGCGGGCAGGCGATCTCGACGTCGAAGCCGACGAAATCGTGCTTGCCACCGGACGCACGCCCAACACCGACGATCTCGGTGTGGACAGCGTCGGACTGACCACCGGGGAATTCGTGTCCGTCGATGACAACCTCACGGCGCTCGGGGTCGACGGCGACTGGCTCTATGCGATCGGTGACACCACGGGGCGGGCACTCCTGTCCCATGTTTCGCAATATCACGCCGGAATCGTGGCCAGAGTCGTGGAATGCCGTGCCCGCGGGAAAGCGCTTCGGGGAGCGCAGTTCGTTGCCCGGGACCGCGGGCATATTCCGCAGGTCGTCTTCACCGATCCGCAGGTGGTGCAGGTCGGGTACACCGAAGCCGAGGCTGTTTCGGCCGGTCTTCGCCCGGTGACACGATCAGCGCGGTATTCGGACGAAATCGCCGAGTTGGCAATCTTGCGCGACGGGTTCGACGCCGAAGCAAAACTGGTGATCGACGCCGCTGGCGATACGCTCCTGGGCGTCACGCTGGTCGGCCCGGATGTCGGCGATCTGGTCCACGCGGCCACGACCGCGATCGTGGGCAAGGTGCCCCTGTCGGTGCTACAGCACGTGATCGCGCCGCACCCATCCCTGAGTCAGATGTGGAACCCGTTGGTCGCTGCGCCGCTCGACGAATGAACGGCATCGCCTTGCGCACGTCAGCGCGGATCCGAGATCACGGTCATGAGTCGTGCGCGCAGTGCCGGATCGACGTCGTCGAATCGAAGTCTGGCGAGAATGGCCACGGTGGTGCGGAACTGCTGCACGTAGTTTGCGCAGCCGTCGCATTCGAGCAGATGGGCTTCGAAGCGGCGCTGTGTGTCCATCCCGAGGCAACCGTCGAGATGCTCGGTCACCAACTCCACCAGCTCGTTGCAGTCCATCGCATCGGCGGTCATGACGGTTCCCTCAAGTAGTCCTCCAAGAGCTGTCTCAACGCGGCCCGACCTCGATGGAGCAGTACGCGCTGATTGGCCACGCTGATGTCGAGCACCGCGCACACTTCGGCCGAATCCATACCCAAGACGTCACGCATTGCGACGACTGTGCGTTGCCGGTCGGGCAGCCGGTCGAGCGCGTGCCGTGTCACGGTCAGCATCTCCTCACCGAGTACCGATCCCTCGGGGGTGTCAGGAAAGGGTACCGGTGCGTCGCCGGGCAGCCAGTGGCCCGGGTACGGATCGGCCGGACCACGGAAGCGAGACGGATCGACGGTGGTGTCGGCTTGCGAGCGAACCGGCACGAGCGCATCGCGTCGCTCGCGCACCCCACGCCGTTTGGCGACGTTGATCAGCACGGCGAACAACCATGTCCGCAAGGAGGACCGGCCCTCGAACGAGTAGATCCCCTTCATCAGCGCGATCCACGTCTCCTGAACCACCTCCTCGGCAACGTCGTCGCTCCGTACATAGCCGCGGGCAACTCTGAGCATCGCCGGTGTATGACGATCGACGAGGTCGGCGTACGCCGACGCATCGCGCCTGCGCAATGCCGCGAGGAGTTCCGCTTCATCCCCGAACGCCGTGGTGACCGTCTCCGGTGGACTCACGTTCGCTCGGTCCGTCGCCAAGGCAGCTGCAGCCGTGATACCGAAATCGCTACGACGTAATAGATTGGTACACAGAGCCATACGGCCGCAAGCGAAAGCCACAGGCCCGTCGAGTAGTCCCGGTCGAGAAGCGTCATGTTGTCCGGTTTCGCGCCTGGTCTGCCGTAGACGGGAAGGGCCAGGACCAGCAGAACCGCGGAGCAGAGGGAGGCCAGAACCACCGGCGTCCACCATCGACCCCGGATGATCCGTCGGCCGGCCCAGCCGAGCGCGGCGCAGAGCGGCGCCAAGACGAAATCGTGCAGGATCACTCCGATCGCCGCCCATGCCGCGATGAGCAAGAGCGTTCTCGGTGGCAGTTCCCATGCGAGGGTGGCACCGTAGAGACCGGCCGTCGATCCCGCCGCGATGAGGATCACCCGCAGCGGCGCCATCAGACGACCTCGATGCGGGACAACCACTTCGTCTGCAGCACGCCAGGACGCGTCGGGGCGATGAGGCGGCAGGGGTAACCGTGATCGATGTCGAGCGTTTCGCCGTTGAGCCGGAGCGCGATGAGCGTCCGGGCATCTCGGGCGTGGCGGGCCGGCAGCGTGGTGCGGGAGTAGGGGCCGGGTGGTTCCAGTGAGATCATGCGAACGTCGGCCTCGGGTGACCCACCCACCGCCGCGACCAGGTCAGCCAACGCGATGCCCGACCATTCGGCGTCGACACTCCAGCCCTCCACGCAGGCCAGCGGAAGTCGAAATGACTTCTGCGGCAGCGCCTGCAGATCGTCGAGCGTGAATTGCCGGGTCACCGCGCCGTGGGCGACGGTCAGCGTGTAATCGGTGGACCGCGCGGTCCGGAGCACGCCGGCCGCAGCCGCCGACCGGTTGATCGGGACGCCTTGCGGACCGGTACCGGTGCGCGGCGCCAGGACCGACACCCGACGCAGCAGCGGCACCGACTGACCGGCGGTGACCAGAGTCGCCAGCGCGGCGGCGACCCCGGTACCCCACAGAACGGTCCGCCGGGACACACCGACGGCGCGGCCGGTGCCCGCACCGTCGATCGACCTCGTCAACGCGCCGCGGATCACCGGCAGTTTGACGCCGATGTGCACCAGAACTGCGCCGATCGCGAGGTAGGACACCGCATAGTGCGCCGTGGTGAAGAAGAAGTCGAACGCGTACCACTGGGCGATGTTCAGCAAGCCGGTGGACAACTGGAAGAGCACCGTCGCAACCAGAACGAGAATCGACAATCGCTCGAGTTGGCGACCGATGCCGCCCAAGATCGGACGCTCGAACAGCTTCGGCCACACCGACCACAGCTTCACCATAACCAGCGGAATCGCCGCGATGCCCGAAATCACGTGCAGGCCCTGCGTCAGGCGATACAGCCACACCGGCCGGGTAGGCCACCAGAACCAGGGCTGCGGATGCTGGATGAAATGACTGAGCAACCCCGTCACCATGCACACAGCGATGCACACACCCAGCCAGGCGCCCACCCGAGCGGTCACCGCAGTGCTTCGTGAGCTCGAAAACGTCCCGAAGCGCGTCATCCGGTCACCCCGTCGACGCGTCGGTCGAGACGGCACTGCATGGTCGCGGGCGGTGTCGGGGGAGAAGGACCCATGCAGGGGTAGTGCATCTTGCGGTGTCGCTCGTTACAGGAGGCGGCTATCGGAGTCGACGGGAGTCATCGCCAGATCCGGCGCGAGTGTCAGAACTCAGGCGTGATCGAGCCGGACGCGATGTCCGCGAGGTCGGCTCTATCATCGGCGTCGAAGTCGTCGGGCGGCCCTCCGCCAAGAGCGCTGAGAATGCTGACCGATTCCACGGCCCAGTGCATCACCGACTCTTCACTGGCGGAGTGGTTGGGATGGTCGGGGTCTTCGCGCTCGCGCGGGGACGAGTAGCCGATGTTCACCAGGGCCAGCAGGTGGCCGGCCTCGTGAACGAGGACTGCTCGCTCTACCGCGTTCGAGTCGCCGAACCCGCGCGCCTGATTCTGTTCGAGAAACAGCACGAAGCTCGAGCTGCTGTAGGCGACGCCGATCACGCCCTGTTGATCGCTGAACGTGCCGTTGGCCGAGAGCACGTACATGCTGGCCGTATCGCCGCGGGTGACCGTGTCTCGGTTTTCCTGCTCGACAGTTCGCAAGTCCTCTGCGGTGTAGGTGTCGAGGTTCGTCGAGATCGTCTACGTCTCGACGTCGACGGGCTTGTTGGTCACCGACCCGAGCACCGTCTGGAAGTGCGAGAGCGCGCCCGGGGATATCTCGGCTCCCTGAACCTGATCGACCTCGACGACGATGCGGGCGATGTCTCCGCGCAGGTATGTCGTCGCTTCGGCACCCGGCCCTGCGTAACGGACGCCGGGCGGCAGGTTCTCCGGAACAAGACCTGCGCCCTGGCCCCCGGAATCAGTGGGCACCTCGGTCCTGATGATGCACGAGGACAGGGCGAAGACGGTCAGAGCCGCGAGCACTGCCCGCCACCGCGACGCCTTGGTGTTCACCTCAAGCCTCTACCCGGCGTCGGACCGTCCAAACGGGTGGCCCCGTCCGCAGCCGGTCAAAGGGTGCGAAGCTGTTCCGATGAATGCCCGGGCGAACAACTACGACGAATTCGCCCACGCTTACGCCGCTGAGAACGAAAACAACCTGGTGAACGCGTACTACGAGCGTCCTGCGATGCTTGCGCTGGCAGGTGAGGTGACCGGCCGACAGATTCTCGATGCCGGTTGCGGTTCTGGTCCGCTATCCGCTGCCTTGCGTGATCGCGGTGCAGCAGTCACCGGTATCGACTCCAGCGCCGCGATGCTGCAGCTGGCCAGACAGCGACTAGGTCGAGATGTGCCACTGGAGCGGGTAGACCTCCGCGATCGGCTGCCGTTCGACGATGAGACGTTTGATGACGTGATGGCGTCGTTGGTGTTGCACTATCTGCAGGACTGGGGGCCGACGCTGGCGGAGATGCGGAGAGTACTGAAGCCAAGTGGGCGTCTCATCGTGTCGGTCGAGCACCCCATCATCGCCTATATGATTCAGCAGCCATCGCCTGATTACTTCGCCGTAAGCAGCTATTCGTTCGAATGGACCTTCGACGGACGACCCGCGCCGATGACGTTCTGGCGCAGGCCTTTACATGCGATGACCGACGCCTTCACCGCGGCCGGGTTCGCCCTCTCACGGATCAGTGAACCTCAACCGGACCCCGCGGCCAGAGAGCTGTTCCCCGAAGACTTCGAAGCCCTGGCGACTCAGCCAAACTTCCTGTTCTTCGTCCTCACGGCAGTGGACCTGTCGCGGTAGTTCCGTTGATGGATCACCGAGGGTTTCGCGGTCAGCGGTGATGCCGGGCGGCTGGTCACACCGATATGCCGAACAGTCGTTCTGCGTTTCGGAACGCGATCTTCTCCTTGGTCTCGCGTGGCAGATCCACTGCGCGAAACCAGTCGGTTCCCTCCTTCATGTTCGCAAACGGGTAGTCGGTGGCGAACATGACTCGGTCCGCACTGACGTGCTTCAGCAAGAGCTTGAGCAGGTCATCTTGAAAGAATGCGCTCGTCGTGACCCAGAAGTTGTCCTTGAAGTATTGCCCCAAAGGCTTATTCAGCGAACCTTCGGTCGACTCTCCCAAATCTTCGACGATGCGCTCGTAGTAGAACGGGAGTCCCTCTCCCATGTGACCGATGATCATCTGCAGCTTAGGGAATCTATCGAAGACCCCGGACATGATCAGCCGAAGGCATTGAGTAAGCACCTCCTGGTGCCAACCATATCCCGATCCGCTGAAGATGTAATCCTGGTACTCATTGTTGTAGCCGGGACGCTCAATACGATAGTAGATATCGAAGACTTCTTTGGGCGGGAAGCCCGGATGCAGATATATCGGAACACCAAGTGCCTCGGCACGTGCGAGAACGGGTTCGAAATCGTGGTGGTCGAGGAATTTGCTGCCGACGAACCCATTGGTCATGGCGCCGACGAAGCCGTCTTCTCGGACAGCGCGTTCCAGTTCATCCGCCGATGCCGCAGGGTCCCGCAGGGGCAGGGTCGCATAGGCCTGGTACCGCCCCGGATAGAGGGTCATCGGGCCGTCGGCGATCGTCTTGTTGAGACGAAACGCGAAGTCGTTGCCCTCCGGACCGACGAGGTCTTGCACGCCCGGCGTATGTGCGGAAAGAACGCCGACGGTGATTCCCGCCGTATCCATTGCGCCGATGCGACTGGGCCCGAGTTCGGCGAGACCGATTTCCTTGAGGTACTCGACGTGATCAGCATTGATCGCGTTCAGCGCAATCAGCTCATCGGTGGTGTAAGTCTCTTCGGTGGCGATGAACGGGAGGTCTTGGTCTCGCAACGAGACGTCCGAACTCTCGGTTCCTGGGTCGTGGGATATCGCGCCACATGCGGACAACCCGGCGCCGAAACCAAGTGCGGCGGCGCCGCCGAGAAAGTTGCGGCGTCCCATTGTGAGTTTCTCCAGGGGTTCAGCTCGCATATTCTTCGGGAGGGGCATGACCACAGCCTGCTGCTCGACAATTCCAGTGTCACGGGGGATAACCTCCCGGGTGAGTGTGGATAACCTCCGCTTATGGCATACGTGTGCGGACCACACCATGTCGTGCAGCCGAGTTCGATGCGCAGTACGAAGTCGAGCGAGCCAATGATGGCATTTCTCCGCCTTGTGCGTGTCCGGCCGTCTCAGTGAGGTTGGTGGCGGCGGACGAGGTCAATCATCCGCGCCGCCGGTCGCTTCGCACCGGCGCGCCGAACGTTTCGCGTCGGCGCGCCGAAAATGATGTGCGGCCACGCGGGCCAGTACGGCCGGACGTAGGAGACTCTGCGGTGGGTCAATCAGGTTGGCCACGCGGAGGAGTAGTTCGGTGACGACGATATCGTCGGCGGCTTCGAGGATCTTGTGTTGTGCCCACCGGGTCACGTGGCGGTGCAGTGCTCGTCTGATCCCGCGCGCCGGTAGGCGGGTCGGGGGCTGGTTCATCGCCCACACCCGGGCGGTGACGGTTGTGAGGGCTTGGTGAAAGTGTTTGGGGTCGACGGACCGGTCGGCGTGCAGGTGGGTGCGCAGGGTGTGGGCGTGCAGTGCTGCGATGGTGATGCCTTGGCCATGAATGGGGTCGAGGCTGCACAAGGCGTCGCCGATGACGAGCAGGCCGCCGGGATGGTGGGGGTGGCGGTCGTAGCGGTGCCAGGTGCCGCCGGGGTAGCGGTGAACCATTATCTCGGTGAGGGGTCTGGCTCGCTGCAGGGCCGGATGAATGTGTGGCGGAACGAACTGTTGGGCGGCAGTGAGCATGTCCGCGAAAGTGGTTGGTGGTCTGTGGGGGTCGTTGCGCCGCTTGGCCACGGTCAGCGTCCAGGTGTTGTTCTCGCCGGCGATGAGGCCGCCGCGGCCGGCGCCGGTGTGTGGAACGACGAGGATCAGGCGCTCGGAGAACGTATGGCAGTCGGGGATGGTGATCCGCTGGCTGTAGTAGACGCCGTGTGCGGTGAAGGACTGCTGCGGTGGCCGGCCGAGGCCGAGGCTTTCAAGCAGCAGGGGAGTGCGGGAGCCGCGGCCGGTGGCATCGACGGTCAAGTCCGCGGTCAATGTCGTCGCCCGTCCGGTGCGGCGGTCACTGATCGACGACCCAGTGATGCGATCGGGTCGATTCGCGATGAGTTCGACGATGTCATGCCCATCGATCACGGTGACGTTGGGCAGCGCGGCGACCCGCCGGCGGAGGTGGAATTCGAGGAACGGGCGGGTCACCAAATGCTGTGTGAGGACAGCGGGATCGGCAAGCGGCGCGGTCCGGTTGAAGGTGTACGGACCGTTCTGCAGGTGGACGCGGGCTCCGAGGTGGGCGTCCTCGAGCACAGTGCTCCCGTGAGCGGACAGATCGGCCAGGAACCCGGGCAGCAACTCCTCGATGGTGAGCCATCCGCGGGATAGAACGCTGTGCAAATGCGGGCCCTGGGGAACTCCGCGGCGCTCGATTGGGCTGTCGGGCAATCGGTCCCGCTCGACGACGGTGACGGTCGAGAACGCATCGGCCAGCGCGGCCGTGGCCAGCAAGCCGGCGATACCCCCACCGAGGACGACAGCGTGTCCAGACGCGTCTTTCATGGGTCTCCCTGGCGCATCGAGAGCTCTTGTCAGGAGGCAAACTAACATTTTTTAAGAAAAGTAAGACTACATTAAGCAAACTCTAAGGAGCCATGGTCGGTAACTACTTGCTCGGCCGACCGCTGAGGCGTTTCTCAGCGCCTCCGGCCCGGCCATCCATGACGGACGAATACTCGCGGCAAGTAGCGGACTTGGTAGCCGCGTTCGGCTGCGACGGCCCCTCAAGCGCGGCTTCGCCGCGTAGTGGGTACTAGGGTTCGCTCGCCGATATCGCTACGGATGCGTCGCAAAACAATTCTCGTGCAGAATGATTGGATCCCTTAGGCAGCGGTGGCGCTGCCTGCGTAACATTGGAAGGTGGCAGTTGATGTGCTTTCCTGCGACGCTGGGGATTTCGACACGGGTCGGCACATGATGCTGATCGACGGTCACCTCAATCTGTTCGGCGACCGGGCCACGTTGGAACGCCCGCACGAGGCGCGCTGATCGGCCAGGTAGCGCACATCCATGGCTACGCGACGCTGCTGACGATCGCGACGACCAGCCCGGCCAGGGTCAGCAATCCAACTATTACCGCAGCCGTGGTCGCCCGACCCCGTCGGTGCCGGCGCGCGTCGTAGATCGCCACCGCGATGCCGGCGAAGATCAATGCCGCATAGAAAGTAAGCCCCATCGTCAGCGCCGCCGTCGATGCGGCACTGGCCATCGTCGCGTCGTGCACGCCGCGAGCCTACGGCGCGCACGAATGCATCGCCTTGAGCACAGGTTGGCATCCCCGCGGCCTCCTTCGATGAGTGACTGTGAGGTGCCCCCTGAAGGCGGACACACGCGCGATCCTCGATCGGCGCGGTGGCGTAGATTCTCTGGGAACAATCCGTGCATTCAACGAAAGTCATCATGTCCGAGGATCAGTACACCGACGTCCCACCGAATCAGCTGTCCATCGATCCGCGCAGCGCCTTCTACAGCGAAGAGGTGCTTCGACGCGATGTGGGGGTTCGCTTCAACGGTACCGAGAAGACCAATGTCCATGAATACAACGTGGACGAGGGTTGGGTCCGGGTCGAGGTTCCTACCGCGAAGGATCGCTACGGAAATCCGATGGTCGTCAAGCTCAGTGGCACGGTGGAACCTTATTTCCGCTGAAGGGACTGGCGGACGCACAGTCTTGAGGCCAACTGGGCGAGCTTGTCAGGGAATGATCCAGCTCGGCGCAAGACATGGGTGTTACCTGCTACCCGCCGTTTCGATCCGGCCGTATTCCTCGTCTCGTACAGCATCGAGTCTCGTACAGCATCGAATGGGGCAGGCATACGAAGGGGGAGCGGCACAGGTTCGGCCGCCGGTCATCGAAGGGCGTTGTCGCCCCTGAATAGCGTGGGGTTGAACGAGGAACCCATCGCGATCAACGAAGCGCCGCGGGCCGGTTGTCGGCTCCGGTTGAATCCTGAGCAGCCTGCTCCGGTTGAAAAGTGAGCAGGTTTACGGGGTTGAGTCTGCCTGACGATCGGCTTCCACGGAGGGCAGCGTGTCGATCGCGGTGTGTTTGATGCGGTAGCTGGTGCCCTTGAGGGCGATGACGTCGGCGTGGTGCACGATCCGGTCGATCATGGCCGAGGCGATGGTGGCCTCGCCGAAGACCTGTCCCCAGCGGGAGAACGGCAGGTTGGAGGTCAGGATGATCGACGATTTCTCGTATCGGGTGGAGACCAGTTGGAAGAACAGGTTGGCCGCTTCGGTGTCGAACGGGATGTAGCCGACCTCGTCGATGACGATGAGCCCGTAGCGGCTGATCTTGCGCAGCTCGGCCTCGAGGCGGTTGGTGCGGTGCGCTTCGGCCAGTCGGGTGATCCAGCCGGTCGCGGGGGCGAATGCGACGCGGTGTCCGGCGTGGGCGGCGGCGATCGCCAGGGCGGTGGCCAGATGGGTCTTGCCGGTGCCCGGTGGGCCGAGTAGGACGATGTTGCGCGCTTGAGCGAGCCATCCGCCGGCTTCCAGGCGGGCGATCTGGGCGCGGTCGACGGCGGGTTGGGCGGTGAAGTCGAAATCGGTGATCGTCTTGATCGCTGGGAACCCGGCATACCGAATTCGTTGTCGAGCTCCGGATTCCGCACGTGCATTCGATTCGACTGCCAGCACCGCGCCGAGGTAGTCCTCCAGCGACCAGCCGGCGGCTCGGCCCTGCTCGGCCAGCCGAGCGTAGTGCTCGGCGATGCGCGGGGCCTTGAGCAGTCGGGCCTGATGGGCGATGAGCTTGTCGGCGTCACCGGGGGCCGACGGTGTGCGCTTGGCGGGCATCAGGCGACCTCCCCGGTCCCGAACCGCGCGTCGTAGGCACTCAGGTCGGCCACCTCGACGTCGACCGCCAGATGTGATCCCGCGGCGGGACGAGTTCGAAACTGCTCTCGCAGCACCGCCGCGGCGGCGAGGTGATCCGGATCGGTGACCAGAGCGGCTCTGCCCCAGAGCCGTTCGTGATCGGCGACCACTCGGTCCCCGCAGACGGCGATGATCCGATCCAGGGACGTGGTGACGGTGATCATCCGGCCGATCACCTCCGGATGCACCGAGTAGGCGCTGCCGCCGCAACTGACGTAGTAGTCGCGACCAAGACGGGTCGTCACCGTAGTGCCCGTGCTCGGGGCCACCGGCGGTAGTGCGACCATCGCTGCTCGATCCGCCGCGAGCGCATCAGCGGGGATCAGGCCGGTGGTCGCGTGGGTGCGGCGGTTGGCGATCCCAGCCAGCCACGCCCACAACTGCGTGTTGAAGTCCGCCGCGCAGGCGAACGTCCGGCCGGGCAGAAACGAGGTCTCTAGGTAGCCGTTGGACCGCTCGACCAGCCCCTTGGATTCGGGGTCGTACGGGCGGGTCTGGATCAGCCGGGTGGCAAGTACGCCGCAGAATCCGGCCACTCCGTCGGCTAGGCGACCGCGTTGGCCGATACCAGACTCGTTGTCCCACAACAGTGTTCGCGGCACAGCGCCGAAGCCCTGAAGTAGCTGCCACATCCCGTCCAGCAGATCACCGGTGACCCGCGAGGGGATCATCATCGCGGCGATGAACCGCGAATACGCCGCGACCATCACCAGCACCGGGAACGACCGCAGCACTCCGGCGTGATCGGGCACCAGCGCACCGGGGAACCACAGGTCGCACTGCACCTGCTCACCGGGTCGATGCACCAGCCGGTCGCACGGATCGGCCGGGGCATACTCCGGGCGGATCCGGGCCACATTCTCGGCGAACCAGGAATGCCCACCGGTCCAGCCCACCCGCTCGGCCAAGACCGTGGCCGGCATCGTCGGGAACTGCCCGAGCAGCACCCGTACCGCCATCTCGATCTGCGCCCACGCCGACGTCGTCGACGCGGCCCGCTCGTAGCGTGGTGGCGCCTCGGCGCTGATCGCCCTGGCCACCGTGTTACGCGACAACGACAACCGCCGCGCGATCGCAGCCTGCGACAGGTTCTCCGACCGATACAGCCGGCGAATCTCCGCCCAATCCTCCACAGTGATCACTCTCCAATCAGAAGGGTGCTCACTTTTCGACCGGAACTACCTGCTCACTTTTCGACCGGAGCCGACAGGCCGGTTTCACCAAAAGTTATGTCACCCTCTACGTTCGGCGGTGTGAACCGAACCGATCGGCTGTACGCGATTGTCGAGGAGTTGCGGGCGGTCTCGCCCCGGCCGCGCAGTGCCACGTGGCTGGCCAATCGCTTTGAGGTCAGCACTCGCACCGTCGAACGTGATCTCGATTCTCTCCGCCAGGCCGGCGTGCCCCTCTATGCCCACAACGGCCGCCGGGGTGGTTACGTGGTCGACACCGCGCACACACTCCCCCCGCTGGGCATAACCGCCGACGAGGCACTGGCCATCATGGTCGCATTGTCGGGGCTTGTGAACTCTCCATTGGCCAAGGAGGGGCGTAGTGCGCGGCAAAAAATCTTGGCTACTCTGCCGAAGCCAGTGCGTGATAGACAGCGAGCTCTCTCCGAGCAGATCGCACTCGTCGGCGACCCCATGGGAGGGTCAGCCGTGACAGCCCTGCTCAACGAGGGGTTGGCACGCGAGCAGGTGATACGGCTGCGGTACCGCGGCGGCGCCGGTCACCTCACCTGCAGGGTGGTCGAACCGATGGGCTGGGTGAAGGCTCGCGACGTTGACCGGTGGTACTTGGTGGCGTGGTGTCGGCTTCGAGAGGGCGTGCGTGGCTTCCGGGTCGACCGGATCATCGCCGCCGAGGTTCTACCCGAGGCCGTGCGGCAGCGTCACGCCGACCTCGAGGCCGAACTTGCCCGGATCGGCGCCCGGCTTTTCAGCGAAGTCGACGATTCGTCGTAAACACCGACAGGACGGTGTCGCGGACTCCGTCCACGATCGGGTGTCATGACGCAACATGAGAACACCCGCGACCGGCTCAGCGACGTCCTCAACCGGTGGCTGCCCATGTGGAACGGCAACCACGACCTCGTAGACGAGCTCGTCGCTCCACGGTTCCGCATCTGGTTCGGGGCCTTCCCGGGCGCCGGGGCCGAGGTGGAAGATCCGACGACATTCCAGGACTTCCTCAACACCTATCGCGCGCAATTCGCTGATGCCCAATTCACGCCAGGCGAGATGGTGGTCGATGAGGTCGCCGGTCGAGGTGCGCTGGTGTGGACTCTCCGGTCGACTCCACCCGGCGAGGATCAGCTGCGAGAAGTGGGTGGCGTCGATCAACTCACGTTCGAGCACGGACGAGTGCGACAGGTGTGGTCCATGGGTGGCGCCGAACCCCGCCCGTTCTGACTTGGCCGACTCTGCACTCCTCCCGAAGCCGAATGAGACCGCGGACAGCCGACCACGATTCACCCCCGCCGCACGGTATTGCGGCCCACACCCGGCATTCGGGCTATCACCTTGATCGGCATCCCCTCCGACCGGAGCAACCGGCGGATCTCAACCCAATCTCCACTGACATCACATCCCCAGAATCAACCGAGGGGCCCAAATTCGGCCGGACGGGGGAGCTGGTCGCGGCCGGTCAGGCGCGGGCCCTGATGCCCGAACAAAGGAGTCCGATCGCTTCGTCGGTGACGGTCTGCAAGCAGGGGGGCGACCACTGTTCTCTGACCCACCGGAAGACCACGCCGGTGTACATGTCGCTGAGGGCTCGCGCAGCGGTGGCAATGTCGACGCTTGCATCGATCTCGCCGCGCAGCTGCCCGGCCTCGAGCACCGGCGTCAGGTCGGCCAGGAACTGTGACTCGTAGCGAATGGGGCCTCCCGCAGCGACCCAACCGAGCAGCATCTGCCGGCTGAGTTCAGGATTCATCTCCACTAGCCGACTGATGTGCTGAAAGTAGGCGTAGATCTGTTCCGGCGCCCGATCGTCGGAGTGTGCGGCGAAGGCCTCCACGGCGCGGTCGGCCATGCGCCGCGCCCACAACATCGGGATGTCTCCTTTGTTGGGGAAGTGGTTGAAGGCCGTCCGGCGGGCGGTTCCGGCGCGCGCCGCGATGTCCGCCATGGTGGTGTCCTCGTAGCCCTGTTCGACGAAGAGATCCGCCGCCGCGTCGTAAAGCAGATCCCGGGTCGTGGGTGCCGCCGCTGCTGCTTCATCCCGCTCGCTCACCGTCATCTCACCAATCTCCACAGGCCTCTTGACTACATATGCACTCGAGTGCAGACTGTGTGACACCACTCACTGCACTGCAGTGCAAATGAGGTGGAACACGTTCGCTGCGTGCCATTGCAGCCACTGCCCCGAAGGTTCATCATGTCTCACACTCCGTCGCCGGTACAGTCGGCCGGCCTCGACCCGTACCACCCGGCCGCCCTCCTCGATCCCTACCCGTACTACGAAGAAGTGCGCGCGCGAGGACCGGTTGTCTTCGTTCCGGAGCGCGACATCTGGCTTGTGCCGGGCTATGAGGACGCCGAGGCGGTGTTGCGTAATCACAGCGACTTCGTCTCCGGCGACGGGGTGACCTATCGCGGTCGCGAACACCGGGAGAGGTTCCCGCTTCTCGAAAGCGATCCGCCCGAGCACAACCGCATTCGCCGGTCGGTGCAACCGTCGTTCGCCAAGGGTGCGCTGGAAGCTCTGCGTTCTGGCATCGTGGCCGCGGCCGCGTCGATCGCGGACCAGGCGGTCGCTTCCGGCAACATCGACGCGATCGAGGTGATCGCCGACCCGATGCCGCACCGGGCGATGGCGCTGCTGACCGGCATCAATCCGCCGAGTTGTCAGACCTACGTCGACTGGGGCGACGCGGTTGTGCGCGCCGAGGAGCCTGCCGCTGACCCGCAGTATGCCGCCATGCTGGGCGAAGCGCTGGCATGGCTGAGCAAGGACGGGCTCAAAGACCTTCCGCCGCACTGCCTAGGGCGGCTGATCACCGATTCCGGTGGCGCGCGCGGTGGCCTCGCAGCTGACGGACCCGAGCGGTTGATGACGCTTGCTTCGATTTGGTTGGCCGGCATCGAATCGACGGCGGCGCTGCTGGGCAACGCCATCAACGCCTTCATCGAGCATCCTGACCAGTGGGAGTTGCTGCGCCGGCAGCCAGAGCTTGTCCCGAATGCGGTCGAGGAGTTACTGCGCTACGAAGCGCCCTTCCGCATCTTCTACCGCCGCACGCGGGCGCAGGCTCAGGTCGGGGGCGTCACGATCCCGCCAGGTGCACCAGTCGGGGTGCTACTGGCGTCTGCGGGTCGCGACCCCAGGCAGTTCCCCGACCCGGATCGGCTCGACCTCAGGCGCGACAACGCGCGCAGGCACCTGTCGTTCAGTACCGCAGTCCACCAATGCCTGGGTGCTCCGTTGGCGCGGATGGAGGCGACGGCCATGCTGACCGAACTCACCGGCCGCGTCGTGCGCTTCGAACGCGCCGGCGAAGCGGTGCGTCATCCGAGCGGCACGGTACGGAAATTCGAGTCGCTTCCGGTTCGACTGGTGCCGGGTAGGGGAGCATGATGACCGGCTATTCCAAAGGGCCCCATGATCTCGGCGGCGACTGTCATGCGTGGCTGCTGCCTGAGGGCCGTTGGGCCGAGAGCAACACCGGATTGGTGTGCGGTTCGAAGGTGTCGCTCCTGGTGGACACCCTCTACGACCTGCCGCACACAGCCGAGATGCTCGACGCCTACGCACCTCTGACGTCGCGGCATCCGATCCGCACCTTGGTCAACACCCATTCCGACGGAGATCATTGGTTCGGCAATCAGTTGGTCGCCGGGCCCGAGGTCGACATCATCGCCTCCGAGGCGGCGGCAGCGCTGATGACGCCGGCCGCGGTGGCCGAGATGGCCGGCATGGCCGACCGCCAAGACCGTGTCGGCGGATTCGTCCGCTCGGTCGGCAGCCGCTTCGACCTGTCCGGTATCACCGCGACACCCCCGTCGCGCACATTCCGTGGTGAATTGGACCTCGACGTCGGGGGGCGGCACGTGCGGCTTGTTCAGGTCGGTCCCGCGCACACCCCTGGCGATGTGATGGTCCACGTACCGGATGCCCGAGTCATCTACACCGGAGACATTCTGTTCATCGGTGGGGCGCCGCTGGTGTGGGCCGGCCCCATCTCACGGTGCATCGCCGCGTGTGATCGGATCCTCGACCTCGAACTCACCGCGATCGTGCCTGGGCACGGGCCACTCACCGACAAGGCCGGCGTCCATGTCGTGCGCGACTACCTCACCTTCATCGAAGCCGAGGCAACCAAACGGTTCGAGCAAGGGCTCAGCGTCGAGGAGGCCGTCGCGTCGATCGACCTGGGCCGGTTCGCCGCGATGTCGGAACAGGGTCGCATCGCCGCCAACGTGCTCAACGTCTACGAGGAACTCGACCCCAGCCGCCCGCGCGCCACGAGGTTGGAGCAGTTCGGCCGGATTGCCGACTTCGAACTCGCGGCAGCGACGGCGCCAGAAGCGGGGGAGCGGGCATGAAAATTGCTCGAATCACGTTCGACGGGACGACGACCGTTGGCGTCGTCAGTCGCGGCGAGGTCCAGCCGCTGACTGCGACCACCGACATCTTCGAGGTGCTGGCCGCGCCCCCCGATCAGCGTGCGCAGCTTGTGGAACGGGCGCGCGACGGCCGCCGGCGGCGATTATCCGACGTTCGATTGCTCGCGCCGGTACAACCTCGCACCCTGAGAGACTTCCTGACGTTCGAGGAGCATCTGGAAGGCAGCCTGAAACTACTTGGTGCCCAGACACCGCCTCCGGCTTGGTATGACCAGCCGCTGTTCTACTTCTCCAACACCAACGCGGTGATGGGTCGCGACGATCCGGTCGCGGTGCCGCCGGGGTGCCGACGACTCGATTTCGAACTCGAGCTGGCCGCCGTCATCGGCAAACCAGGCAAAGATCTGAGCCCTGAGCAGGCCGGCGAGCACATCGCCGGATACACCATCTTCAACGACTGGTCAGCGCGAGACCTGATGAGTCCGGTCGTCCCGGTCGGCTTGGGCCCAGTGAAGGGCAAGGACTTCGCCAACACGCTGGGCCCGTGGATCGTCACCGCCGACGAATTGGAGCCGTACCGCCGCGACGATCGGCTGGCGCTGAATATGCGTGCCGAACTCAACGGGGCTTCCCTGCCGGCCGGCGGCGACAACTCAGCGAGTATGGCGTGGTCGTTCGAGGAGATGGTGGCCTTCGCGTCGCGGGGGGCCGAACTCCTACCGGGTGATGTGCTGGCGTCGGGGACGTGCGGCGCGGGCTGTCTGCTGGAGTACTGGGCCCACACCGGTACCGAGGAGCCCTCGTTGCGTCCAGGTGACGTCGTCAACCTGGTCGTCGAAGGTATTGGTTCGTTGTCCAGCCGGGTCGTCGCCGGCGTCGAGCCGTCCGCCGTGCCGAGAGCCCGTCGCGGGCAGCTCCGCCGCTCCCGCCAGTGGACCGTCCCGGAGTCGGCATGAACTTTCCGAAACCCCCGTACGTGTGGGAACCGTCGGACAAGGTCGTGGCGGACGCGGCGATCACCCGGTTCACCCGGTGGGCGGCATCGCGCGGGGCCCCGCCCCCGAGCGCGGCTTACGACGAGGTGTGGCATTGGTCGGTCACCGATACGACGGGATTCTGGAGCGCCGTCACCGAATTCTGCGAGGTGGCATGGGATAGGCCGCCGGACGCCGTCACCGATGGTGCGCCCATGCCCGCAACCCGATGGTTCCCCGGAGGAACCCTCAACTACGTCACGCAGGTGTTTCGTCATCGACGCGACGGCGTTGCGATCGTCGGGCATGACGAAACCGGGATCGCGCAGCGCCTGACCTGGACCGAACTCGAGGACCAGGTCGCCAGTCTGGCAGCGGCTTTCACGAAGCTCGGAGTTCAGCCGGGCGACCGCGTGGTGGGCTATCTTGCCGATTGCCCGCAAGGAGTGGTCGCGTTTCTCGCCGCGGCCAGCCTGGGAGCCATCTGGGCCGGGTGCGGGACGGATCTTTCAGCCGGTGCCGCCAGCACCCGCCTCGGTCAACTCACCCCGGTCGTTCTCGTCGCCTCCGCCGGTCATCACCACCGCGGACAGTGGATCGACCGCACTCACGAGGTGCAGAGTCTTCGCAGGCAGCTACCGAGTGTGCGGGCCACCGTGCTGGTCGGCGCGGGTCATCTGATGGACCACAGCACCATTGCTTGGGATGATGCCGTGGCCTCGCACGGTGAGCCGCTGCGGCCGGTGCCGCTGCCGGCCGACCACCCGCTATGGGTGCTCTTCACAAGCGGCACCACCGGCACGCCCAAAGGCATCGTGCATAGCCATGGCGGGATCGTCGTCGAGCATCTCAAGACGCTGAGCCTGCACTTCGATCTCGGCCCAGGCGACCAATTCTTCTGGTACACAACCCTGAATTGGATGATGTGGAATCTTCGTGGCGGCGGCCTACTTCGCGGCGCAACGATCCACTGCTTTGACGGTGCCCCCACGGTTCGCGCATTGTGGGAGGTCGCCGAACGCGGCCGCATCACCCACCTCGGGCTCAGCCCCGGTTATCTGAGTGCGTCCCGAGAGGCCGGGGTGCGCCCGGCCACCGACCTCGATCTGACCGCGCTGCGTGCGGTGTCGTGCACGGGCTCCGTGCTGACTCCCGCGTTGCATCAATGGGCGGCCAAGGAACTGGGCCCACACGTCATGGTCGGCTCGACCACTGGCGGAACGGATGTCGCGACTGGATTCGCGGGCTCCGTGGTTATCGTGCCGATCCGCGCTGGCGAAATTGCTGCGCGATGTCTGGGGGTGAATTTGCAGGCATGGTCGCCGAACAACACGGAGTTGGTCGATGACGTCGGCGAACTCGTTGTCACGGCGCCGATGCCGTCCATGCCGATCGCCTTCTGGAACGACCCCGACGGAAGGCGCTACCGCGAAGCTTATTTCGACGAATTCCCGGGAGTGTGGCGCCACGGGGACTGGGTCACGGTGACCCACCGGGGATCAGTCGTCGTGCACGGACGATCCGACGCCACCCTGAACCGGCACGGAATCCGAATGGGGAGCGCGGACATCTGCGAGGCGGCTGAGGATCTGCCCGAGATCGAGGAGGCGTTGGTTGTCGGGATCGAAGAAGACGACGGGGGATATTGGATGCCGATGTTCGTCACTCTCGCCGATGGACGACAGATCGACGACCACATCGTCGCCAGCGTGAAGGCAGCCGTTCGCCAACGGCTCTCGCCTCGCCACGTTCCCGACGAAGTGCTTCAAGCGCCGGGGATCCCGCACACCCATACCGGCAAGAAACTTGAGATACCGGTCAAGAACATCCTGCGCGATTCCGGCAGTGCAGTGCACCCCCATGCCGTTGACCGGCCAGAACTCTTGGACTTCTACTACGAGACCGGCCAACGCCGGCGGCGTGTTCATGAAGGGAGAAACCGTGCCAGGAATGCAGCTTCTTGACGCAGTCGTGCTGGGCAGAGAATCCGTTGCCCATGGCGTGGTCCGAATCACCCTCGGAGCGCCGGACAGGCGCGCGTTACCCGAGTGGGAGCCCGGTGCGCACATCGATGTGCACCTCGGACCGCTTATCAGGCAATACTCCCTGTGCTCGTCCCCTCAGAAGCGCGATCACTATCAGATCGCAGTACTTCGAGAGCCGTCCAGCCGCGGCGGATCGTCGCACATCCACGACCGCCTCACCGTCGGAGACCGCATCCGGATAAGCCCTCCGCGCAACCACTTCGCGCAAGTTGACGCGGCCAAGTATGTCTTCATCGCCGGCGGTATCGGAATCACCCCGATGATCCCGATGATCGAGGCCGCCGAACGCAAAGGCGTGGACTGGCGATTGGTCTACGGCGGACGCACCGCCGCATCGATGGCCTTCGTCGACGACCTCAAGCAGTACGGGGCCAGGGTCCAACTAATTCCCGAGGACACTTGCGGGCAGATTGACCTCCATGCCCTTCTCGCGGAACCGGTTCCAGAAACCAGCGTTTACTGCTGCGGGCCCGAAGGGCTACTGCGCTCAGTCGAAACGCTGTGCGCGCTCTGGCCCGCAGGGTCACTACACACCGAAAGGTTCTCTCCCATCCCGGACACCGGAACCCTCCAATCCAATACCGCCTTCGAGGTTCAATTCACCAAAAGCGGTGTCACGCTAACTATTCCACCGGAGAGGTCAATTCTCGAAGTCGCCGAAGAAGCCGGGGTCCCGGTGGTGTACTCCTGCGAAGAAGGCACCTGCGGTTCCTGTGAGACCCCCCTTCTCGCGGGCCTGCCCGATCACCGAGACTCCGTCCTGACCGACGAACAACGCCGCGCATGCTCGAGCCTGATGATCTGCGTATCGCGGGCGCGTTCACCCCAACTGATCCTCGACGCCTAGCACCCTGGAGATTTCATGGCACTCGACCCAACGCCAACCGGCCTGTTCGAACTCCCCGACGTTCACCGCGAATTGCGATCGGCGATCCGGACCCTTGCGGAAAGGGAAATCGCACCGTACGCCGCCGAAGTCGATGCGAGACCACGCTTCCCGACTGAGGCGTTGGAAGCACTGAACACGTCAGGCTTCAACGCTGTGCACGTCCCTGACGAGTACGGCGGGCAAGGCGCCGATGCAGTGGCAGCCTGCATCGTCATCGAAGAAGTCGCACGCGTTGACGCATCAGCATCGCTGATCCCGGCGGTCAACAAGCTCGGGAGCATGGGCCTGATCCTGCGCGGCACAGACGACTTGAAGAAACAAGTCCTGCCTGATCTGGCAGCCGGGGCGATGGTGTCGTATGCGCTGTCCGAGCGTGAGGCCGGCAGCGATGCGGCCAACATGAAGACCCGCGCGAGGGCCGACGGCGACCACTGGATTCTCAACGGCACGAAAGCCTGGATCACCAACGCCGGCAGATCGTCCTGGTACACCGTGATGGCGGTGACCGACCCCGACCAGGGCGCCCGCGGAATCTCGGCTTTCATGGTCAACGCCAGCGACGAGGGGTTCACCGTCGGACACCTCGAGAAGAAGCTCGGCATCAAAGGTTCGCCGACGGCCGAACTGTATTTCGACAACTGTCGCGTACCGGCGGATCGAATCATCGGGGATCCCGGCACCGGATTCAAAACCGCGCTCGCGACACTCGATCACACCCGACCCACCATCGGCGCACAGGCGGTCGGCATCGCTCAGGGGGCACTGGACGCGGCAATCGGATACACGAAGGGCCGCCGACAATTCGGAACGCGCATCGCCGACCTGCAGGGCGTGCAATTCATGCTCGCCGACATGGCGATGAAGATCGAGGCGGCACGGCTGATGGTCTACACAGCCGCGGCACGGGCCGAACGGGGTGGCGAGAACCCTGGCTTCATCTCGGCCGCCTCGAAGTGCTTCGCCTCCGATGTGGCCATGGAAGTCACAACCAACGCAGTGCAATTGTTCGGCGGCGCCGGATACACCACAGACTTTCCGGTCGAGCGCATGATGCGTGATGCGAAGATCACGCAAATCTATGAGGGAACCAATCAGATTCAGCGGGTTGTCATGGCTCGTTCACTACTCCGGTAGCGATCGGAGTGAGACGTTCAGCACCACGCCAGAGGCGCACAACGACACAAATAGGAGAACCGTTATGAAAACCATTGCGAGCGTGGCTGTCTTGGCCGGCACTATTGCGGCACATCCCTTATTGACGCCATCGGTGGCAGTCGCTGAGGAACCGCGATTTCATATCCTCAGTGCGCAGGACTTGTGCAACTTGGCCTGGCCGGCGTCGCAGGCGATGCCCAGTCCAAGTGAGCCTGACGATGCTTTCGTGTGCGTCCGGCCCGGCGGAGTCCTCGAGCGACTGGCCAATGCCATGCCGACGATGATGGCCAATACGAAGGTCATGAAGCCGGGTTCGGCGCTGCAACTCCCGATCGGCTCGTTTCGCGTCAATCCCAACGACCCTCTGAGCGCCTGGGTGATACCCGATTGTCACGTCCCAGGCCGGCTGGATTGCACGCCCTGACTGGACTCATTCTCAAAGAGAATTGAGCTGGGGCAAACCCGCAATGCGTCGTCTCTCGAAAGATGGTGCAGCCCGTAGAATCTCGTCTTGCCTTGATTTCGCGGCCCGGCAGCGTCGTGGCCGATTCGCACACCTCGGCGAGGTCAGCGCGGCCTCGATGAGCGCTGGCGGGTGGGGAAGTGCCGGTAGAGCGTGCCGATCCCGTCGCCGGCCGCCGCGCGATCCCTTCCAGCGACACCGGCTGTCGCCGATTGAGGACGCGGGCGTACATACTCAATCAAGAATTCGTATATACGTGAGGGTGGCGAGATGACCAAGCGTTTGATTGACCTCGATGACGACTTGTTGGCCGCCGCGCAGAAGGAACTCAAGACGTCCGGCGTTTCAGATACCGTCCGCGTCGCGTTGCAGCAGGCTGCAGCGGCGTCTGCGTGCGCTCGACAGATCGCATGATTGAAGTCTGGCGGTATGGGGGAGATGGCCAACCCTGGTCAACAAGGTGATGGGTGGCGGTAGTAGCGCGAGACAGCGTGGGTACCGCCGGGTTGTCGCCGATCAGTGGGGGTTGCGTCCTTGGCGCTGATCGCCGACGTTCGGCACATGGCCGTTTCAACATGTTGAGTGGACACCATCGGACTGTGGCAGTATTCGGGTGTGCGGTAGTCCACAGTGCGCGTGTCCCAACTTGGGGAGGGGTGGCGAATGCCGATTCCGAAGTCGGTGGCCCGGTTGAATCGAGTGGGCCTCAATAAGGTCACCCAACATATTGCGCCCTGGGCACCCGGGTTTGGACTGGTGATTCACCAGGGTCGCAGCTCCGGGCGAAGCTATACAACCCCCGTCAATGTCTTTCGGACGCCAACCGGGGTACGCATCGCCCTCACCTACGGCGCCGATAGCCAATGGGTGAAGAATGTTCTCGCGGCACAGGGTTGTACGTTGCGAACCCAGGGCCGCACGCTGACCCTGTCCGAGCCGCGGATCGTCCACGACCCAGAGCGCACGAGCATCAGACCACTCGAACGACGGGTACTGGGCATGTTGGCGGTTGACGACTTCCTCGACCTGAACGAGTACCACGAACCAGCCGGATAAGGCCGCCATAGCGGCAGCCAGACGCCGACGGTCTGCAGGCGGCCAGGCTGTCCGTTCTCAATGAAGTCGTCACTCGCGACCTGTGAAGATGCCAACTGCACTGAGACGAAGGCCGGGGAGGACGTCTCATCGGTGTTGTCATCTCCGTAATGGCGGCTAAACGATCGCTTCCCCCGACGCGACCGAGTGGGAGGGCGCACTCCGACGAGAGCGGACACCGTGCCGACCGCGAGAAGAATGCGAAACGGTGGTGGTCCGGCCACGTGGGGGACTATCGGACGCGAATATGAAACTCGACGAATGACTCCGTCACCCTCGAAGCCTCGAACTCAGGACAACCGGCTGGCTGAGACATCGAGTCGAGGCCACTGCCAATAGGGGTCACGGTGCTCATCGATGGTCCTTCACGACTTCGGTGAGAAGGCCGGTGCGGACGTCATAGACGAGCCCGGACACGCGTATGAGCTGACTGATGTGTGCGGCGTCCAGTATGCGTTGCACATCGGATGCGACGGTCGTCGCCGGGTCGAGGACGGCGGTGTCCCGCAATGTCTGGTCATCGAAGCCACGGTCGACGAAGCCGGCCCGTAAGCATCCGTCGGCCATCAGCCCTGAGCCACAGTCGGTGTGGTGGATGACGCCGATCTCGAACCATGGTGCGTCAGGCGTCTTCACCTCATGCAGGTAGCTGATCCACGCCATGTCCGCCAAGACCGCGTCAGTCACCCGGCCGCCGACGTTGCGAGCGACGATGGCGTCACCGAGGTGGAGCCCGAGCAATGCCATGGGGTCGACGCGGGGATCGATGCAGGTGATCAGGTAGATCTGCTGATTGGGAAGGAAAGGAATGCCCGGCACGCGGTCCTTGGCGTCGGTGGCGGCGAATCGGGCATTGCTGGGCAAGAGTTCGGTCAAAGTGCTCATGCAGACAGCATCGGCGCGTCAGGCGCAGGGGACGAGAGCCGTCAGGGCCACTTCTGGTCTGGTCCGTGCCAAAGTCGAGGCGTCGGCGCTCACGGGCGCGTGTTCTCGCGTGATATGCGGCGATAAGCGGTCGGGGTGGTCGCGATCTCACGCGCCAGATGCACTCGAAGTACCCCGGCGCTGCCGAAGCCGCAATACTCCGCAATCTTGTCGACAGGAAGTGTGGTCGCTTCCAGGAGCCGTTGCGCCTCCAGCACTCGCTGAGTGGTCAGCCACCGCATCGGCGTGGTTCCGGTCTGCTCGGCGAAGCGACGCATGAAAGTCCGACGGGACAGTCCGGCGTGGCGGGCCAGACGTTCGACGGTCAGTGGCCGCCTCATCTCAGTGATGGCCCACTCCATGGTGGCGCCCAGGCCGCCCTCATCGGGCACCGAGCGTTGGGCGAATTGAGCTTGACCACCGCTGCGGTGCACTGCGACCACCATGCGCCGGGCCACCTCCGCCGCCACGTCGGCGCCATGATCGAGGCGCACGATGTACAGGCACAGGTCGATACCCGCGGAGATGCCTGCGCTGGTCAGGACTCGACCCTCGTCGGCGTAGAGAATGTGCGGGTTCACCTTCACCCGTGGGTAGAGCCGCTGCAGCTCGTCGGCGTACTGCCAGTGTGTGGTTGCGACGCGATCGTCGAGCAGGCCGGCCGACGCCAACGCGAAGGCGCCGATGCACACCGACGCGATCCGAACTCCTCGGTCGGCAGCCTCCCGCAGCGCGTCGACAGCGTAGGCCGGCGGTGTCTGGCACGGGTGGAACCCGGGCACCACAATGGTGTCGGCGTCGCCAAGAGCGGCCACGCCGGCGGGTGCGCTGATCGAGAAGCCGGTCGAGGTCGGCACTTCTCCGGGCTGCCGCGCGCACACCGTGAAGCTGTATCGGTCGCGTTCGTCGTCGTGGCCGAATACTTGCGCAGCGATGGACAAGTCGAATGCCACGACGTCGGCAATCGCCAGCGCCACGACTCGATGTACGCCTACCGCCGACAACTCACTCCTCCTGCCGGTTGCGCCTCGCCAAGACAACCGTGCGCCCGAACCGTGTCCATGACACCTCGCTGAACATTGGTAACACCTGCTTCTCAGCTGTCCGGGCGGTCATTCGCCGGCTCGGTCCAACAGTGCCACCTAAGCTCGACCTATGGAATTGCGGCAGCTGCGTTACTTCCTCGCAGTCGCCGAGGAGCTGCACTTCGGCCGGGCCGCTGAGCGGCTGCACATCTCCGGTCCCGCGTTGTCCCAACAGATCATCGCGCTCGAGCGCGACGTCGGCGCCCAGCTGTTCGTGCGGGATCGGCGCACCGTCGCGCTCACGGCGGCCGGACACTCCTTGCGCGACGACGCACGGCAGATCCTGGGGTTGGCCGATGCGGCGCGCCGGCGGCTGCGGGAGGCCGCCACTCTCGGAGCCCCACTGCGACTGGGCTACGTGAGCTGGCTACCCGACAATGTCACCGCGCTCATCGGTCCGTCGGTGGCGATGCGAGTAGACGAATGGGTTCTGCCGTCGCACGCGCAGGCCGACCGCGTGGCTGAAGGCACGTTGGACCTGGCCATCGCCTGGATCACGGGGGCTGATGCCCTGCAGCGCGCCCTGCGGGCCGACCTGCTGTATGCCGAGCCACTCCATGCCGTCGCCCCAGGCGCCACTTCCAATGACGCCGTACCCGCACGCCGCGTCACCGTGCTCGCCGACGCCGACGAGTCGGCATGGTCGTCCTGGAACCGATTCGTCGGAGAGTTCGCCGTGGACACCGGAGCTCGCATCACACGGATCGACGACGGTGGCATCGTCGGAGAGGCGTTCTTCGGCCACGTGCGGCAGGCGAGAACGGCCGTGCTGTGTTCCCCGAAACGACACACCGCCGCGACGCCGCCGACGATGGGCGTTCGCCCCGTCGACCCGACGCCGCTGTGGACGTGGTCGCTGCTGTCCCGCGCGGATGACGAGCGTCCAGCCGTGGGCTATGTCGTCGAAGCTCTGCGCGCGCACGCCGAAACGCTGGCCTGGAGCATCCCGTCCGCGCCTCGCTGGTGGACGCCGTCAGACGATCCGCATCGCGGCCGACTGGTCGCCGGCCGCCGGCAGTCCTCCTGAACTGCACTGCGAGGCCGGACTGAGCTGTGGTAAGCGGCCGCACCTGGACGAGCGCCGGCGGCGCTACTTGACTCGTCGGTGACCATAGGAGGTCCCGATGACGTACACCGTAGATGCGTTGGCAGACTTCACCGTGAACGCAACGCGTTCCGACCTGACTTCGATGTCGTCGCTGACTCTCCGACGCAACGTCCTGGACAGCATCGCGTGCGCAATAGGCGCCCTCGACGGCGAGCCGATAGCGACACTGCGGCAGCATGCCGAGCAGTTCAGCGGAACGCCGAGCGCCACGGCCGTCGGAGGCGGCCGGTTGTCGGTGGATCAGGCGACATTCTTCAACTCCGTGCTGGTCCGCTATCCCGATCTACTCGACACGTTCCTCACCGAAGGTGGTCTGTGCCATCCGGCCGACAACTTCGGTGCCGTGTTGGCCGTCGCCGAGCACGTCGACGCGTCAGGAACGGACTTCCTGCTCGCCCTCGCACTGGCCTATGAGATCCAATGCCGGTTCAGCGCTCAGGTACCGCTCATGGCCGAGGGACTCAATCACGCTCTGTCGCTGGCGATGTCCAGCAGTGCGGCATCGGCCAAATTGCTCGGACTCGACGTGTCGGCGACCGCTTCGGCGATCGCGGCTGCGACGGTCGACAACGTGTCGCTGGCCGCCGTGCATGCCGAGCCGGTGTCGAACTGGAAGGGCATCTCACCGGCGATCACCGCGATGCGCGCGGTCTACGCCACCTTTCTTGCGTCGCGCGGAATCACCGGCCCCAAGGCCGTTTTCGAGGGACCGTTCGGCTTGGCGCAGCTTCTCGACCAGCCACTGGACTTCCGCACCGCTGACCGGACCCTCGACGCGGTGAATCAGACCTATCTCAAGCAGTACTCCTCGCTCATTCATGGCCAGGCCGTCATCGACGCCACCCTCGAGGTGCGTACCGCGCACCGCCTGTCGGGAGCGGATGTCGCGCACGTCGGCGTGGAAGTCTTCCAGGGGGCGTACGACTTCGCCGGCGGCGGCACCTACGGCGACAAGTCGCACGCGTGGACCAAGGAGCAGGCCGACTACAACTTGAAGTTCCTCACGGCGGTCGCGCTGCTCGATGGTGCGGTCGGTCCCGCGCAATTGGAGACCGAGCGGGTCCGCCGCCGAGATGTTCAGGAGATGATGCAACGAGTCGAGGTGAGTGCGGCCGCCGACCTCACCGCGGCCTATCCCGAGCGGACGTCGGTCCGGGTGAAGATCACCACCTCCGGTCGTCGCGAACTCCGCGTCGAGCAGGCCGATTTCGAGGGATCGCCGACGCGGCCCATGTCGTGGGATCGGGTCGTCGAGAAGTTCGACTGGCTTGCCGAGCCGTTCTGCGATGCCGCCCTGCGGGCCGACATCGTCGATGGCGTCCACGGCCTCGGGGACATCGCCGTCCGTGAACTCGCTGCGCTGCTGGGAAAGGTCTCCGCCGTGGCTGCGCACCGACGGTCTCGGCACCGTTTCTGAGTGGGGGAGTAGGACATGACGACGGTCGGGATGATCGGTTCGGGGACGTTGGCGCGCGCGATCGCGGTGCACGCAGTGAGAGCAGGCCACCAGGTGATGTTCAGCAATGCCCGCGGTACGGCCGCGCTCGGCGACCTCGTCACCGAGATGGGCGCCGGCGCCGTGGCGGGTACCGTGGTCCAGGCCGCGGCCGCCGACATTGTCGTGTTGGCCGTCAACTGGACCCACGTGCCCGACGCGCTGGCGGGCCTGCCGCCGCGACCGGGGCGAATACTCGTCGACGCCACCAATCAGTGGCTCGCCCCGCCACCACAGGCCATCATGGACCGCCTCGAGGTGGGCGGCAGTGAGTTGGTGGCATCGCTGCTCCCCGACGCACACGTCATCAAGGCTTTCGGCAACATGTATGGGCCGGTGATCGCCGCCGATCCGGTCACCGACGCCGGCCGACGGATTCTGTTCTACGCCGGCGACGACGGCGCGGCCAAGAAGCGGTTCCGGGCGCTGGTCGACAGCTTCGGATTCGCTCCGATCGATCTCGGCCCGCTGAAAAACGGTCGGCTCCTACAAGTGGACGGACCGCTGACCGGCGTACACGCCATCCGAGAGCCGATCGGGCACCCTGTGCTCCCGAATGGCTGAGCGCCTGGCGCGCAGGCTGGCGTCGACAGCGTCTAGGGTTCCGGTGCCGCAGGCACGCCTGGTCCAAGCAACGCCACTCCGTGCGCCGATCGGGCGGGGTCATCTGACCGGATAAAGCCTGGAGGATCTCCGGTGAAGCGCCCGCGGCACCGAGAAGGTTCACCATGTTCGCGGTTCTGTTCATCGTTGCCCTTGCCGCCGGAGTCCTCGGCGGGCTGGTGTACCGGCTCCGTCGTTCATTTCTGCTGCCGCTGTTGGTGGTCGTTCACGGCCCGCGCGAGGCGGTGCCGATCATGGCGATCGCCGCCGTCCCTGCGAACGTCGGACGCGTCGCGGCGTGGTGGCGACAGATCGACTGGACCGCCGTGTCGGCGGACGCCGTTCCGGGCGTTCCTGCCGCCGTTCTCGGTGCGCGCACGCTGTTGTCGGTGTCGCCGCGGCTCATCGACCTGTGTCTGGCTGCGTTCTTCGGGACGATGATCGCGGTGCGCCGTCGTTTCCTCAGAAGCGAGCGACGCACTCACTAGGTGCGAAGGTGCCAACTTCGCTGAGACAGTGCTGGCGCCGCTCGTCTCAGTGAACTTGTCATCTCCGTACTGGCGGTATGCAGGTCGGACGCCGGTTACGTAGTTCGGTCTTCGTCATTGATCTGGCACGCGTGAACAGCCACTGACGCGGCCAGGTGTGCCGCATCAAAGTCGGCCGCCGCGGCCGGGACCAGGTACTTTACGGACTGTCGGCGTGGGGGTCCGCGTACTTGACACTTCGCGTGTGTGCCGGCGACGGGATGTCGAGCAAAGTTGTTCGGAACGTCAGTCTTAGTGTGCTGGTCTCGGGCCGCGCAGCCGAGCCGGCAGGGCCGCCCCGCCCGGCGAGACTGGCGCCGAACTATCGAGATCGACGCGTCCGGCTGCTCGACTCCGCCCGATGGGCAACACGGAAGCTAGGAGAGACAGCATGCGTCAGGCGGGCACTACACGAAGCACTCGAAGGAACAGGTGATCACGGTGATGGATCCGCGGCACGCGATCTTGTTTGAGCCCATCAAGATCGGCCCGAAGGTTCTACCAAATCGCTTCTACCAGGTGCCGCATTGCACGAGCTTCGGCGTCATCCGGCCACGCGCGCAAGCGGCGTTCCGCGGAATGAAGGCCGAGGGCGGATGGGGCGCGGTGTGCACCGAGGAATGCTCGATCCATCCCGAGGCGGATCAGATGCCGATGGTGCTGGCTCGCCTTTGGGACGACGACGACGCGGCCAACCTCTCCCTCATGACTGACGCCGTGCGCGAGAACGGAGCCCTGTCCGGTATCGAGTTGTGGTACGGCGGCATCCACGGACTGAGCATGGAGTCCAGGGCCGTGCAGCGGGCGCCGTCGCAGATTGCCAGCGATCTCGTTCCGATGTCGCCCTGCCGTGAGATGGATCTCGACGACATCAAGGCGGTGCAGGGTTTCTACGTGGATGCCGCCTTGCGCTCACGCGACGCGGGTTTCGACATCATCTGTATCTACGGCGGTCATGAAGGACTGCTCGAACAGTTCCTCTCACCGCACTACAACAAGCGGACCGACGGATACGGCGGTTCGCTGGCTAATCGCGCCCGCATGTGGCGTGAGGTCGTCGAGGGTATCTCCGCCGCTGTTGGGTCGGATTGCGCCATCTCAGTGCGGCTTTCGGCCGACACCATGCGCGGCGAGGATGGCGTTCTTCTCGAACGGGACGTGCTGCCGTTCGTCGAGATGTGTGACGGGGTGGTCGACCTCTGGGATGTGCACATCGGCGGGAGTGATTGGGGAGACGACGCGACACCGTCGCGCTTCTTCAAAAGTGCACGAGCGATGGACTGGGTGAAATCGGTTAAGGAGACGACACGCAAGCCCGTCGTGGCGGTGGGGCGCTTCACCGATCCGAACGAGATGTGCCGCGTCATCAACGATGGTGTACTCGACATCATAGGTGCCGCGCGCCCATCGATCGCCGATCCGTTCCTGCCCGAGAAGATCAAGGCCGGCAGGCTTGAAGACATCCGCGAGTGTATCGGCTGCAACATCTGCGTCTCACGTTTCGAGCACGGCGGACCGCCGATCGTGTGCACTCAGAACGCAACGTCCGGCGAGGAGTACCGCCGCGGCTGGCACCCCGAACGTTTCTCCAGAGCCACCAACGCTGAGAACGACGTGCTCGTCGTCGGAGCAGGTCCCGCCGGCATGGAATGCGCTCGAGTCCTCGGCGAGCGCGGTATGCGCAACGTGCATCTGGTCGACGCGGATGTCGAACTCGGCGGGCACCTCAAGTGGATGGCCAACCTGCCGGGACTGCGAGAATGGAGCCGCGTCATCGACTACCGGTTGACGCAGTTCGCCAAACTCGACAACGTCTCCGTCATCCCCAACACCCGGATGACGGCCCAGGACATCGTCGACTACGGGGCCAGCCTGGTCGTCGTCGCCTCGGGTGCGCATTGGTCGCCCCAAGGACTGGGACCGGTCACCCGCAACGGTATTCCAGGTGCGGACACCCGGATGCCTCACGTCCTCACCCCCGAGCAGATCATGGCGGAGAACAAACCGGTCCCCGGTGAGCGGGTGGTGATCATCGAAGCAGAGGGGTACCACGTTGGGGCCGCGTTGGCCGACCGGCTCTCGGCAGCGGGCAAGTCGGTCACGGTGCTGACGCATCTCGGCGAGCTCGCGCCCTACACGCACTACACCTTGGAAGCGACCCACCTCCGCAAAAAGCTCTACGCGCAAGGAGTCAGTATCGCGGCCTCCATGGTGCCCACCCGCATCACCGCGGAGGGGGTGTGGGCGCACTACGCCTACGCCGATGCCGATGACGCCAAACTCTTCGCCGCAGATGCGGTTGTCCTGGTGACACAACGGGTTTCCGACACCGCCCTCTACCGCGCCATCCTCGACGGCTTCGGTGCGGAAAAACTGGCCGAGGAAGGCATTACGGGGGTGTACAGGATCGGAGACTGTGTGGCGCCACGGATCGTGGCGGAGTCGATTTTTGACGGGCACCGACTGGCGCGCGAGATTGACTCGGCAGATCCGTCGACGCCACTGCCCTACCTGCGCGAGCGGCCCATTGCGCGTGACCTGCCGCTGCTGACTGTTCAGCGGGCTTGACGAAACGCCATGGGATGGAACAGAACACCTGACAGGAATGGTCTGACGGTAGGGCACCCTGCGATCACAGGATTGCCGTGTAAGCCGCTTCCGGCGTTCAACCATAGAAAGGGTATGCGCAATGAAACCGACCTCCCTGGGGCAGGTGTCAGGCGACGGGACGACCGAGGTCGACGCTGTCGTCATCGGCGCCGGCATTGGTGGCCTATATGCCGTACGCCGGCTCGCTGCCGACGGGCTGAGTGTCATCGGTTTCGACAGCGCCACCGACGTCGGCGGGGTGTGGCGACACAATGGTTACCCGGGGGCCCGGGTCGACATCGAGGCGTATTACTACAGTTATTTCGATCCCGACATCTACGGTCAGTGGCAGTGGTCGCAGCGTTACCCACCTCAAGCGGAATTGTTGGCGTACTTGCAGCACTACGCAGACCACTATGGACTGCGGCGGTACTTCCACTTCTCCACCCGGGTGGAGAAGTTGCACTGGCAGCCTCAGATCGATCGTTGGCGGGTATCCACGGATACCGGTGCGACGGTGTATGCGCGCCATATCGTGATGGCGACGGGCCAGCTTTCGAAATCTCGTGAGCTCCCGTTCCCCGGCGTAGCCGATTTCGCCGGCCAATGGCTCGAGACGTCACACTGGCCCGCCGAACCCGTGGACCTCAAAGGCAAACGGGTCGCCGTCATAGGAACGGGATCGTCAGGCGCTCAGGTGATCGCGGCGATCGCCGGACAAGTTGACAGCCTGCACGTATTCCAACGCACTCCCAATTACGTGGTTCCGTCCCAGAACGCCCCGATGGACCAGCAGCGATACCGTCACTACAGCGAAAATCTCGACGATCTGTGGAACCAGGTGATGCGCACCGCGGTGGCCTACGTTGGCCCCACCACCGACGTGCCCGCATCGGCGATGACCGCGCAACAGCAGGAAAAGCGCCTCGAGGACCAGTGGTCTTTCGGCGGACTGTCGATGACATTCGCATTTCCCGATCAGAAGTCGGATCTGCGGACCAACGACCTGGTCTCCGATTTCGTGCGCGGCAAAATCCGGGCGGCGATTGCCGATCCGGCTCTGGCTGACAAGCTCGAACCCCGTGACTATCCGATCGGGACTCGACGTCTGGTGGTATGCAACGGTTATTATGAGGCATTCAACCAGGACAACGTCCACTTGGTGGACCTGCGGACCGAGTCCATCAGTCGAGTGACCGCAACGGGAATCCAAACAAGTTCCGGATTCGTCGAAGTCGACGTGATCGTCTCAGCCCTTGGCTTCGATGCCTTCACCGGTGCTCTAGATGCCATCGACATCCGTAATGCGGACGGTCAGAAGCCGACTGATGGATGGGAGCGCGGTCCGCACGCCTACCTCGGCTTGATGGTGCATGGATTTCCGAACCTTTATGTCCTCACCGGACCCGGGTCTCCTTCGGTACTGGTGAACTTCAACGTGCACAATGTCTTTCACGTTGACTACGTGGCAGACCTCATCTCCTTCATGGACAAGCACGGTTACGTCGCAGTCGAGGCGACTCGTGAGGCCCAAGATCTCTGGCACATCCAGACCCAGGATGCCGCCGAGGGTCTGCTGCGCAAACAGGTGAAGAATTACATGGTGCACGTCAACGATGACGGCTCGCGGGTCTTCATACCGTACGCCGGAGGTTGGTCGACCTATGTCGACATTGCCAACCGCATCGCCGATCAGGGATACGCCGGCTTCGCGTTCACCGGACAGCAACAGTCCGGTGTCACGACCGCGCACCATGACTCCGCAGCTCTACCGATCTCCTAGCACATCTGGCCGGGTGCCTTCTCTGCGGTGAAGGGTGCGGCAGTGATTGGTTTCGCCTGCCGCGGATCGACGGATAACGACTGTTGCCCAGAATGGCGTCGCGGGCGGGCGGTACACCGCCAGTCCGTATCGGGGTGTCGCCGCTACCGCACTGTACGGATCAGGGCCGATCCAGCTTTCGCGTGGGATTGATCTCGGTCTTCGCCGGACTTCCCTCCAGCGGGACGCTGCCCGACCCCGGGTCCCGGTCGCCGCTCGCAATAGCCGTGTGGTCGCCACCGTCCGGACTGGTCGGTCGGTCGGTCGGTTTCACGGGCAACCGCGACACCGACGGGCGCACTGCTGCCCCCAGTTGCTCCGTCCACTCGAAGTTGTGGACACTGTGTCGCCCCCCGAGGCGGCATTGCCGACGTTTCGCCTTTCGACTCCGCTGTACTGTTTGACCACACTTAGGTCATGAGTTCGTCACTGAGAGATGCCACTTCCGCACTCGCGAGCATGCCGGATGCTGCGGACCTTGCTGCCGCAGACTCGCGGCACGTCATCCACGGCTTCAGTCCATTCGGTGACCGAACGCCCGGACCGATCTTCAAGTCGGGACGCGGAATCACGCTGACCGACGTAGAAGGCCAGGATTGGCTCGACGCCTGCGCCGGCCAGGCGAACGTCGCCCTCGGGTATGGCCGGACCGACATCGCCGATGCAGTTGCCGATGCGCTACGCGAGCTGACCTTCGGCACACACTTCTACCAGCGTCGCAGCCACGTGGGCGCGTCCCGCCTGGCCGAACGCCTGGCTCGAATCACTCCGGCCGGACTCGACCAGTTCGTGTACATGCTCGGGGGATCCGATGCCGTGGAGACGGCAATCAAGATAGCCCGGTTTTCCAACGCCGCCATAGGGCGCCCGGAGAAGATGCACATCATCGGCCGGTGGAACAGTTACCACGGCGTCACCTACGCCGGGTCCAGCATGACCGGCGATCCGGCGATGTGGCGCAATATTGGCCCGAGGCTGGAAGGGTTCTCCCACATCGACCAGCCGGAGACCGACTCCGTCGGCGCCGCGCGTCTGTTGGAGGACGAGATCTTGCGCATCGGCGCCGACAAGGTTGCCGCGTTCATGGCCGAGCCCATCTCGACTCCGAACGGTATCGTCGTGCCGCCGGCGGACTACTGGGCCCAGATTCGAGAAATCTGCCATCGCTACGACATCCTGCTGATCAGCGATGAGGTGCTCACCGGATTCGGGCGCAGCGGAACGATGTTCGCGGTGGAGAACTGGGATCTGCGCCCCGACATCCTGACCATGTCGAAAGCCATCACCGCAGGGTTCTTCCCGCTCGCGGTCGTCGCGATCAGTGGTGAGCTCCGGGAGAAGCTGTCGGCCAGCAGCGACGCCTTCGTTCACGGCGTGACCGCTGGTGGACACCCGGCAGCCTGCGCCGCCGCCCTGGCCACCTTGGACATCTACGAGCGGGAGAACGTCCTGGCGAACAGCGTCACCGCCGGACGGTACCTGTCGACGAAGCTGCATGCACTCGCCGACAGCTACCCGGTCCTGGACAAGAGCAGCGTCCGCGGAATCGGGATGATGCATGCGGTGGATCTCGACCCGGAGGCCGTCGACCCTGACTACGGGGCAGCCCTGCATGCCGAGTTCCTCAAGCAGCGCGTCTTCGTACGGACATACCGCGCCAATCAGACCATCGGTCTATTGCCCTCGCTGACCCTGACCACCGAGGACATCGACGCCATTACCGGGCGGATGGCGGCAGCGCTGGACGTCACCCGACCGTCGGTCCGCTCCGGCAACTGACGCACCCGACCGAGCACAATTTTCCCGCAACGAAGAGGAAGACCCATGACGCAGACCATGAAAAGTACGCTCACCGAACGAGTTCCGAGTCTCGAGAGGCTGACCCGGCCGTTCATCAATGGTGCCTACGTCGACGCGCAGTCCGCTGAGACGTTCGAGAACATCAGTCCCGTCAACGGTGACCGCCTACCCGATCTCGCCTCCGGCAATGCCGCCGACATCGATGCCGCGGTGGCCTCGGCCCGCGACAGCTTTGATGCCGGTGACTGGCGGCGTCGCTCGCCGCGCGAGCGCAAAGTCGTTCTACAGCAGTTCGCCCGCAATCTCCGGGACAACACCGAGGAGCTCGCTGCCCTGCAGACCGTCGAGATGGGCAAACCGATCAAGGACGGCCGGTGGGAGGTCGACTACAGCGCGACAGTTCTGGAGTGGTTCGGCGAAGCCGTCGACCATCTCTACGACGAGGTTGCACCCATCGGAGAGGTCGGCCACGCGACCATCACCCGCGTACCCATGGGCGTCGTCGCCGCCATCACGCCGTGGAACAACCCGCTGCTGATGCCCGCGGTCAAGATCGCACCGGCACTGGCCGCTGGTAACTCGATGGTTCTCAAGCCTGCCGAGCAGTCACCGGCGATCGCCTTGCGAATCGCCGAACTAGCGCTGGAAGCCGGCGTTCCCGCCGGTGTGCTCAACGTCGTGCCCGGACTTGGTGAAACCGCCGGCAAGGCACTGTCCGAGCACTCCGATGTCGAGGCGCTCGGATTCACCGGTTCGACGACGGTCGGCCGAATCATTCTAAAAGCGGCCGCAGAATCGAACCTCAAGAAGATCTCCCTCGAGCTCGGCGGCAAGTCGCCCGCACTCGTTCTCGAAGATGCGAAACACATGCTGGACCTGATCGCGGTCAAGACTGCGATGTCGATCTTCGGCAATGCCGGTCAGATGTGTGATTCGAGTTCGCGCCTGATCGTTCACGAATCGCTTGCCGATGAATTGATCGACCGGATGGGCGCCGTCGCAGCCGAATGGCAGCCAGGGGACCCGTTCGACGATGCCACCGCGATGGGTGCCATCGTGGATTCCCGTCAGCTGGACCGGATCATGGGCTTCATCGACGGTGTCGCACCCGGCGGTGCATCGATCGCGCACGGCGGCAATCGCGTTCGCCAGGAAACGGGCGGCTTTTACGTGGAGCCGACAGTCGTCCGTGGTGTCACCAATGACATGGACATCGCGCGCAGGGAGATCTTCGGTCCGGTGCTCTCGGTCATCACGTTCTCCGACGACCAAGAGGGTCTGCGTATCGCCAACGACACCACCTACGGGTTGGCGGCCAAGCTGTGGACCGGCGACTTGACGAAAGCCCACCGTCTTTCCCGTGAGCTGCGCTCCGGCGCTGTCCTGGTCAACGGTGACGAACTCTTCGACGTCACGCTGCCGCACGGCGGCTTCAAGCTCTCCGGTATCGGCCGCGACTACTCACACCATGCCTTCGACAACTGGACGCAACTGAAGACGACTTTCATCAATCTGCAGTGACCTCGCGAACGACAGCTGCCGCCGCGGGCATTGCTCCGCGGCGGCAGCTGTCGTTCGGTGCCGAGATGAGCCTGCTCGGTGGTCAGAGTTGCCCGGTGGGGATGTGCTTGAGCACGCGCAGCGCGAGGTGCAGCCCAAGCCGAACGTCCGAGTCGTCGAGGTCGACGCCGAGCAACGATTGAATGCGCTCCACCCGGTTGTACAGCGACTGCCGCTCCAGGTGCAGAGCACGGGCGGTCTCGGTCTTCTGACCGCGCTGGTCTAGCAAGACCTCCAGGGTCTTGACCAGCTGCGTGTGTCGCTGAGCGTCGTACGTGACCAAACGTTCCAGTCGCAACCGGGCAAAGCGCTCGAGATCGGGATTGTCGCGCAGACTCCAGATCAGCCTGTCCAGATCGAGATCGGTGGCGTCATGCCAGCTGCGGGGCGGACTGTGCAAAGCGCCGTCCAAGGCATCTACCGAGACGGCCAGACCTTCGATCGCTGCCTGCCACGTGTGCACCGCAGGACCGACCGACAGCACCGCTGCCCGCGGCTCCACGAGATGGCGCTTGGCCGCGTCTTGAACCACCTGTGCGACCCTGTCGACGATGCGGCCGCGGTGGGCAACATCCTCGACGCCGATCATCATGAGGGTTGGGTCCGCCGTAGCGGCCTCGTCGATCAGTGCGGCTATACCGACGTTGTCCAGTTCGGAGTGGACATCGCGCCACACAAGCCGCCACTGATGATCTTCTGAAGCGACCGTCGTCGCCCGATGATGGCGTGCCCGCCGGATGCCGACCGGAATCATCACCGGCGGGGTGAACCCGAACGCCACGGCGCGGGCCTCGGCCGCGTACGGTTCCGTCGAGCCGGCCAGCAGGGAGGCCAGGAAACCGCCGTGCCGGCCGTTACTGGCGAACACCGCATCGCGGCGACGATTGCCGATCACCAGCAAGCTCACCACCTGGGCGGCTCGTTCCAACGCCACGAGGGCCGCCTCGTCGAAACAACCACCATCGGCGATGCCGAGACCGAGCGCGACGAGGCGGCCGTCCCGCGCGCCGTCCATGGTCAGATGCTTCTCGATGAACGGTGCGGCACCGTCGACCGACCGAGTGATCAATTCCCAGCCGGCGGTGACGTCGCGCTCGGTGAGCCCGTTCAGCGCTCGATACACGAATCCACCACCGGCCCGCTCATAGAGGACGGGCTCGCCGAGAGTTGCGGCCAAGGCGTCAAGCACCTCGGCGATCCCGCCACCTTCGAGCACCAGTTGCGTCAGCTGGTGCTGAAACTCCTGCGCATGGTCCAGCAGGGTGATCTTCTGGTTGACGATCTGGGTGTGAATCGCCTCGGTGACCTCGATGAACGCGACCGGTAGATGCAGCGCCACCAGGGTCAGGTTGCGCTTGTGGCACTCGTCGATGAGGTGTCGTGGCACGCTGTGGAAGTTCGCGCCGAGCTCGAGGACCATGGCGGCGATTCCGCGTTCGGCCAACTCCACTATGAGTCGCCGGTCGGACGCTTCCGGGCCCTGAAACATCCGACCCTCAGTCAGGACCAGCTCTCCGCCTCGCAGAACCGACGCAATGTCGCGGACCTCCACCACATGCACCCAACGGATGGCGCGGTCCAAGCTCTCCCTCCCGGCGACGACTTCGGGCGCACCCCCGCGGAGAGCGGGCAGCTGCAGGGCCCGGCGGACCGTCAAGGTTTCAGACACCCACCGATTGTGGCTGACTCGTCGCTCATCGCAGGTGAACGGATCAAGGTTCTGACATTCCGTCGTGCTTACGCAGAAGACGCTTGACACGGCGCTGCTGGGGTGGCCCACCAACGTGGCGCAATATTTTGCTCAGGATCGCCGAACTGCGTTGGGAGCTTGTCGATGAGTATGCCGATCGTCGGTTACACGGATCGCCTCACGGTCGAGCCGGGGGAGACGGTGGAATTCAAGATCAGCTGTGTCGAGACGGACTTCAGCGCTTCGCTGGTACGCCTGATCCACGGTGACACCAATCCGGCAGGCCCGGGATTCAAGTCGCGACACGTGCCGTCGACGATCGAAGGTGTACATCCTGGCAATCACCAGCCGCTGCGCCCAGGGTCCTACGTCCGCATACCGCACCGCGTCGGGCTGACACCTGCTGCCAGCTTCTCCATTCACCTGTGGATGTGGATCAATTCGTCCACCGATGGCCGACAGACCCTGCTGTCTCAAGGGGTGGTCGACGCCGGCGGCTACGCCTTACGCCTTGAGGACGGTCGGATCGCGGCGGGGATCGGCGATCAGGTGGTCACCGTGTCCAGCCCGATTCTGCCCCGTCGCTGGTACTCGGTCGCGGCGGTGTTCGATGCCGCTGCGGGCGAGGTGCGACTCGACGTAGTGCCCAGGGCGATCAACCAGGGTCCGCAACACCATCGCGCGGTCGGTGCAATAACCATGCCGCAACCCGGCCCGGCCGACGTCCTCATCGCTGCTGAACAGCTCAGCGACGGTCTGACCGGAAACTTCTACAACGGCAAGATCGACTCGCCCCGCATCTACCCGGCTGCGCTGACCGAGGCTGCGATGGAGGTCACCAGGCAGGACACTCCGGAGCGCGCCGCGGGTTCAGCGCTCGCCGCGTGGGACTTCGCCAGCGACATCAGCAATTGGACAGTGAACGACGCGTGCGGCAGCTTCCATGGGCATACGGTCAACAAACCGATGCGCGGTGCCACCGGGCACAACTGGGACGGAAGCGAGACATCGTGGGCGCATGCGCCTGAGCAGTACGGCGCAATCCACTTCCACGACGACGACCTTGCCGATGCGGGCTGGGAGACAACGTTCCAGTGGACGGTTCCCGACGATCTCTCGAGTGGCGTCTACGCGGCACACGTGACCGCCGGTGATGCGGAAGACTATCTACCGATCTTCGTCCGGCCACGTGCCGGCCACCCGACGGCCAAGATCGCGCTCCTCATCCCCACGTTCAGCTACCTGGCATATGCCAATGAACAGCTCCTCAACAGCCCCCTCCTCGACAAAGGTGACTACCCGGCACAAATTCAGGACCGCTACATCGTCGAGAACCGCTTGCTGAGCCTCTACGACAAGCACAGCGACGGGTCGGGCGTCTGCTACTCATCGCGGTTGCGGCCGGTGGTCAATATGCGCCCGAAATGCAACATGGCCTGGCTCGACGGCGGAAAGGGTTCGCCGCACCAGTTCAACGCCGACCTGCACATCGTTGATTGGCTGGAGGAAAACGCTTACGAAGTAGACGTTTTCACCGATGAGGACTTGCACCGCGAGGGTCATGCGCTGCTGGCGCCCTACAAGGCGGTTCTGACCGGCTCGCATCACGAGTACTGGTCGGGCGAGATGCTCGACGCTGCGCAGCGGTATCTGCAGGGCGGAGGCCGCTTGCTGTCGTTGTGCGGCAACGGGATGTACTGGGTCACCCAACTCGATCCGGAGACCGGTACCAGTGTCGAGATCCGCCGGCGCGGCCCAGCGACGCGAATGTGGGAGCCCGAACCCGGCGAGGCGCATTTGAGTAGCACCGGCGAGCTGGGTGGCACCTGGCGCTTCCGCGGTCGCGGTCCGCAATCGTGGATCGGTGCGGGCTACACCGCCGAGACGGCGGGGATCGGTCGTCCCTTCCGGCGCACGGACCGAAGCCACGATGAGGACGTCGCGTTCATCTTCGACGGTGTCGGGGGAGAGCTGATCGGTGACTTCCCATGTCTTGTCAATTCCTATGGCGCAGCAGGATTCGAGTTCGACCGTGCCGATCTGGCGCTCGGCACCCCAGCCGAGACCGTGATCCTGGCCACGGCCGACGGGTTCGACGACGGCGCTCAAGGAGCCATTGACGATGTCTTGCTGTCCGATTCCAGTCAAGGCGGCACCCAGAGTCCCCTGGTTCGCGCTGATATGACGTTCCTGAAATATCCCGCCGGGGGAGCGGTGTTCTCAGTCAGCTCCATCGCGTGGGCCGGTTGCCTGTCGTACAACGGATATGACAACAACGTCTCCCGCATCACCCGCAATGTGCTGGAAGCATTCGTCGCAGACGAGATCTGAACCCGCACCTCGAACTTCGACCACGCAAGCAGATGGCTGCGCAGAGCGGCCGTGGCGGATAGCGACGCGTCAAGGGCATGCCGCACCGGTCTCCCACTCGCGTCGAGGATCGCGCCCGAACCAACTCACGACGGAGGAATTCCCACATGCCCATCGCCAGCGTCAACCCGGCAACCGGTGAGATCATCGAAACTTTCGATGCGCATGGCGACGCCGAGGTGCAGCGACGTATTGCCGAAGCCGCCGACGCTGCACAGGCGCTGCGTGAAACGACGTACGCCCAACGCGCCGAGTTGATGAAGGCGTCGGCCGGCCTACTGGAAGCCGATATCGAGCCGGTTGCCGAGATGATCACCCGCGAGATGGGTAAGCCCATCGCCCAGTCGCGCGGCGAAGTTCTCAAGTGCGCGAAAAGCATGCGCTTCTATGCCGAGCACGCTGAATCGTTCCTCGCCACCGACTCTTTGGCGGATCCCTCTGCAGTTGGTGCGTCCGAGGCAGGCGCGATGTGGCAGCCGTTAGGCGTGGTGCTGGCTGTGATGCCTTGGAACTACCCACTGTGGCAGGTCCTGCGGTTCGCTGCGCCCGCTCTGATGGCAGGTAACACCGGCCTGCTCAAACATGCGTCGAACGTGCCGCAGTCGGCCATGTACCTCGACGCCCTCTTCGAGAGAGGTGGGTTTCCGGTGGGCTCCTTCCGGACCCTGCTCATCGGGTCAGCTGAGGTCGCGGCGGTACTCGAGGACACCCGCGTCAAGGCCGTGACGTTGACCGGTTCCGAGCCGGCGGGCCGCTCGGTGGCTGCCGCGGCCGGGCAGCAAATCAAGAAGGCCGTCCTGGAGCTGGGGGGGTCCGATCCGTTCATTGTGATGCCCAGCGCCGATCTGGAGGCCGCAGCCGCCACCGCTGTCAAGGCGCGCATCTCGAATAACGGTCAATCATGCGTTGCTGCAAAGCGTTTCATCGTACACGCCGATGTGTATGGTGCGTTTGCGGAATTGTTCGCCGCGAAGATGGCCGCACTGACCGTCGGTGACCCGATGGACGAGGCGGTCGATGTCGGTCCGCTGGCCACCGAGTCGGGTCGCGACGAGGTGGCCGAGTTGGTGGACGACGCGGTGGCCAAGGGCGCACGAGTGCTCGTCGGCGGCTCAGTACCGGAGCGTGTGGGTTGGTACTACCCGCCGACCGTCCTGGCTGACCTGACCGACGACATGCGCGTCGTCTTGGAAGAAACCTTCGGTCCCGTCGCGTCGCTGTACGAAGTCGTCGACCGCGACGAGGCCGTCAGGATCGCCAACCAGACCACCTTTGGGCTCAGTTCCGCGGTGTGGACCACCGATGCTGCTGAACAGGCTTGGTTTGTCGACCGGCTCGACGCCGGAGCGGTTTTCGTCAACGGGATGACGGTGTCCTATCCTGAGCTGCCCTTCGGTGGGATCAAAGCATCCGGTTATGGCCGCGAACTCGCGGCGTCGGGGATCCGTGAATTCTGCAACCTCAAGACGGTCTGGAAGGCTTGAGTCCCGTCTATCGCCCGAATGGCCGTGAACCATGTCGGTGGTGTGCGTGCCCGTCGGACCGATCGGTGACAACCTGGCGAACCCTTGACGAAGTGTGAACTCCTCGCAATCACCGCCTGACAGTCCGAGGGGTGTCCGCTGTCACACGGGGGACGACAATTTTTCCCAGAGAGAGCCCGTTCCCTCTGCCAGCCCGGGTCTTCCCAAGGAGCCTGCTCATGTCTGTAATTGATCACGACAACTACTTCACCAGCTTGCCCCGCGATTACTACCTCGATGACGGTCGGTACACCGATGAATTGGCTAAAGTCTGGGGTCAGCAGTGGATCTACGCCGGTCACATCTCCCAGATTCCGAAGAGCGGCGACTACTTCAGTTTCGCGGTCGGAACCGAGAACGTCCTGGTGGTCCGCAACGGCGACGACGTCCATGCCGTTCACAACGTCTGCCGGCATCGCGGGCTGCAACTGTGCAATGAACCCACCGGCCGGGTCGGTCGGAGAATTGTCTGCCCTTACCACTCATGGAGCTACGGCCTCGACGGGAGGTTGCTCAAGGCAACTCGCCAGGCCGACGGCGAGTTCTTCGGTTACAAGGACTTCAATCTGTTTCCAATTCACGTGTCGGTGTGGCACGGATTCATCTTCATCAGCCTCGCGGAAGTGGCCCCTGCTCCGGTGTCATCCATGATCGACGAGAAGGCCGATGCCGATATGGCGATCCTCGATCCCACGCGGCTCAAGGTGGCGCACGAGATCACCTATTACGCCGACGCCAACTGGAAGCTGTTGCTCGAAAACGGCGTCGAGTGCTACCACTGCCCGTCGGTGCATCCGGAGTTCTGCGTGTCGCTCGACTCTCAGGAGATGTCGGACTACTACGAAGAAGACTACGTCGGCGATCTGGTCCAAGGCCTGGTCATCCCGGTGAAGCGGGAGTTGGAGTCGCTCTCGATGGACGGCAGTTACGTGTCGAAGAAGTTGCTCGGTGAGTTCGGTCGGGGCGCCGCGGTGCCCGACGATTTCGGCGCGGGATTCATGACCCAACCTGGATACGCGTGGGGCGGATTCCACCCGGATTATGGGATGGTTGCCAGCACCCTGCCGATCTCAGCTACACGAACCAAGATGGTGTGTTGGTGGTTCGTGCACGAAGACGCCGACGAAGGCGTTGATTACGACCTCGACGCACTCATCAAGCTCTGGGACGTCACCAATCATCAGGATCTGCAGATCCAGGAGCGCCAACAAGTGGGACTGACCTCGCAGCGCTACGTCCCGGGACCCAATTCGCCGTCTCAGGAACCCGGTATTCGCGCCGCACTGCGCAAGTATCTGGAGATGATGGGAGAACCGAGCTGACCGCGCAGAGTTCACGTCAGGGGCGCCTGACCGGTAAGGCTGCTGTGGTCACCGGTGCCACCAGCGGGCTCGGTTTCGCAGTGGCGCAGGCCATGGCCGCCGAGGGCGCCAAGGTGGTGGCGGTTGGGCGCAATGCCGACCGCGGATACGAAATGGTCGAATCGATTGCGGCGGCTGGCCATAGTGCGGTGTTCGTGCGTGCGGACGTGGCGGTGGAGGAAGATATCGTCAGGGCAATCGAGTTCTGCCGCTGCGAGTTCGGTTCGGTGGACATCGTGCACAACAACGCGGCGTTCTTCGTGTCCGCAGAGTTGCATCAGACCACGAACGAAGATTGGGATCGCGCACTGCGGACCAATCTGAGTTCGGTGTTCTGGGGCTGTAAGCACGCAGTGCTTGCCATGCGAGAACAGGGTCGCGGAGGCTCGATCATCAATACCGCTTCAGTGGCCGCGTTCACCGCGACAGCCGACACGGCGGCCTACGTCGCAACGAAATCCGGTGTCATGGGCCTCACCCGGTCCGTTGCTCTCGCGTACGCCTCAGAAGGAATCCGCTGTAATGCGCTGTGTCCAGGTGATTTCGAGTCGCCGATGTTCGACGCCTTCCTGGCAAGTCAGACCGACCCTGACACAGTGCGGAAGGACTTCGAGGCCCTGTACCCGACCAAGCGAATACTCAAGCCCGTCGATGTGGCCAACGCTGCCGTCTTCCTGGCATCTGACGAAGCCCTGGGCGTCAACGGAACCTCGCTCGTGGTTGACGATGGGCTCCTGGCCAAGACCTACTGATCGTCGGAGCGTCCTGTCGTGAGCCAGTTGATCCAGCTCCGAGTCGTCTCGGTCATCGCGGAAACCGACGACGCCAAGTCCTTTCGACTGCAGGCGTCCGGGCCGCTTTCCTACAAGCCAGGCCAGTTCCTCACCGTCGGAATTCCGTCGGACCGCGGAACGGTGGCTCGGTGCTATTCGATGTCCAGCGCACCCCATGAGGACGACGTCACGATCACCGTCAAGCGCACACCGCAGGGTTACGCCTCGAATTGGATGTGCGATCACGTGGTCCCCGGGGATACCCTCATCGCACTGCCGCCATCCGGCAACTTCGTCCCGCCGATGCACGATGCTGATGTGCTGCTTTACGCTGCCGGCAGCGGGGTCACCCCCGTCATGTCGATCGCGAAGTACGTTCTCGAGCAGACAAATAGGCAGGTGGCGCTGTTCTACGCCAACCGGGACCAGTCCTCGGTCATCTTCGCCGACCAGTTGCGTGCAATGTCGAAAGAGCATGTGGAGCGGCTCCATGTCGTGCACTGGCTGGAGGAGCTGCAATCGCTTCCCCGAAAAGTTGACCTGCAGCGGTTCGCGGCAGCTTATCCGCGACACTCCGCGTACACCTGTGGGCCGGCGCCCTTCATGGATGCGGTCACCGATGCGCTGAAGCCTCTGGGGTTCCACGGTGACCGCCTGAAGCGTGAAGTGTTTCGATCTTTGGCCGGCAACCCGTTCGAAGTCGAGGAAACAGCCTCGAAGGCGGGTGCCGACCTGGCCCGAGTCGAGGGCTCCTGTGATGGAGTTGACTTCGACTTCGATGATTGGCCGTCTGACGTGCCTCTGCTGCAGCACCTGCTGTCCAAGGGGATAGCTGCCCCGTTCTCTTGCCGTAGCGGCGAATGCGGCGCCTGCTGCTTTCAGCTGATCGAGGGTGCCGTCGAGATGGAGCAGAACGATGTTCTGGACCCCGAAGAACTCGCCGACGGATACCGACTTGCCTGCCAGGCCAAGCCTTCATCGAAATCGATCGTCATCACCTACGGCTGAGGCGCGCACACGGACGCCGCCAGGTGTCGTGATGTCAGCGCCAAGGCTCGGTTGGACACCGAGCAGGTGGACATCAGTCGAAGGCTGTGCGTCCGCGCATCGCCACCGAGGTTGGCACGGTCAGCGGCGGACTGTCTTGCCGCTCGGCAGGCAATGGTGGTGGTGGCTAGAACCTGACGATGGCGGGCACGTCGGCGAGAACACACCCTGGTGTGGTGTCTGCGACCCGTAGCAGGAAATTGAGCTTTTCGATGCGCTCGCCTGAGCGCGGTGCGCCGTTCTTCTGGAACGGCACCGACAGCCCGACCGACAGGTCCATGACGACGTCGTCGATGACGCCGCCGGAGCGGCCAGACGGAATCGCCAGAAGCTGGTTGTCGAGCGCGTAGCAGTAGCAGTCGAGCGCTTCGGTGATGGTGCCGACCTGGTTGGGTTTGAGGACGAAGCCGCCGACGGCCGAGGACTCGACCGCGTGATGCAAACGATCGCGGTTGGTGACCACCAGGTCATCGCCCAGGATGATCGACTTGTCGATGGTGGCCACAGCCTTGGTGTATCCGGCCCAATCATCCTCGTCGAGGAGATCTTCGATGAAGACGAAGGGGAACTCGTTGCTGAGCCTGCGGGTGTAGTCGATCAGATCGTCGGAGGTGACGCGTTCGCCGTTGAGTTCGTAGGTGCCGGTGGCATCGTCGTACATCTCGCTGGAGGCGCAGTCCAAGGCGAAAGCCATGGTGTCGGCCACACCGGCGCGCTCCACCGCGGTCATCAGCAACCGCAACACTTCCCGCGGGTCCGAAGACGGGCTCGCGAAACCGTAGGACGACGCCACCTGCGGTTTGCGGCCCAAATACTCGGCCAGGACCGCTTCGAGCACGCCGAACAGCTTCACGCTCTTTTCGACGGCATCCTGAATCGAGACCGCCTTATACGGCATGACGATGAACTCGTTGAACGGCTGTACGACGGTGCCGTACCGCCCTCCGTTGATCATGTTGAAGCTGGGCACCGGGACTTGGGCCACCGGCCCGGGGCCGTAGTGCTTGGCGATCCATGCGTACGTGGGGAGGCTCGCGGCGGCGGCGGTGGCGCGCAACAGGGCGATGGAGGTCGAGTAGATGGCGTTGCCGCCGAGACGGCTTTTGTTGGGCGTGCCGTCGAGTTCGATCATGAGCCGGTCGTTGGCTTCGACGTCGAGTTCCTTGCCGATCAGGGCTGGGGCGATCTCCTGGTTCACGGCATCTACAGCGCGGTGGACGCTGAGCCCGTTGTACTCGGCGGGGTCTCCGTCGCGCAGGATGAACGCTTCATGTGCGCCGACGGAGCTGCCGGTCGGTGACGCGCCGCGGCCGACATGTCCGCCATCGGTGACTATTTCCACCTCGACCAACGGGCGTGTCTTGCAGTCGAGAAGCTGGCGGGCGGTCACTGAGGTGATCTTCATGGTGTCTTTCGAATCCGGGGCACGTCAGGCCGGTCGCGCGGGGATGTAGAGGATGTTCAGATCGCACAGATTCGTCCCGGTGTTACCGGTGAAGACTGCGTCGCCGATCGCCGCCAGAGCCTCATGGGTGGCGTGGGTGCGTAGTGCTTCACGGAGATTCACTCCGCATTGTTCGGCGCGTGCCAAGCTCGTCGAGTCGCACAAGCCGCCGGCTGCTGCGGTGGTTCCGTCGGTGCCCTCGGAATCGAGCGAGATCATTGCTGCACCGGTAGTTTCCGTGGCGGCGAGTGCGAAGCCGGCCACCAGTTCATGACCCGGCCCGCCGTGCCCACTGATGACGCTGTTGTCCGGAATGTGGGTGGTGGTCTCACCGGCTGCGATCAGGACGCAGGGCGGTGCAATGGGGTTTCCGCTGGCTTGCGCTTCGCGGGCGATGGAGGCGAAGAAGGTTCCGGCATCGCTGCTCTCGCCTTCGAGGAACGAGCTCACGATCATTGCCGGCAGACCCATCTGCTCGGCGATTTCCTTGGCGTACAGGCACGAGTCAGGAAGCGTGTTCAGGAGGAAATAGGTGTTGTCCGGAAACGCCTTCGGTGTCTCTTCTTCTTCGCCTGCAGACTGGAGATAGTCGACGATCGAGCGGGGTAACCGATCCGCGAGGTCATAATTTTCGATGACAGCTCTGGCATCAGCGAGCGTCGTCTTGTCTGGGCCGATCGGTGTGGACGCGTAGTCGGCATAGGGTTCGGCTATGTCGCCTGACGGTGGATTGCCCACTGCGTCGGAGATGCCGAAACCGATCAGCTCAGCTCCGGTCTGGGCGATACGTTGAGCGAGACGGCCGCCGTTGGTCTGTGAGATGTGTCGGCGGATGGCGTTGATCTCGTAGATCCCTGCGCCGCTCTTGAGTAGGACGTCGGTGGCACACATCTCGTCTTGCAGCGTGATTCCTCTGATCGGACAGCTCATCAGCGCCGACGATCCACCGGAGATGACGGCGATGAACAGGTCCTCAGGGCCGGCCTGATCAGCGAGCGCGAGGATCTCCAGGGCGGCTTTGTGGCCGCTGTCGTCGGGAATCGGATGGCCGCCGACGTGAACATCGGTGCGTTGAAATCGATCGCTGTCCTCGGCGATCTTGACAATTGCGATGCCGCGGGTGAGACGGTCGCCGAGGATCTCGTCGATCGCCATTGCCATGTGGTTGCAGGCCTTGCCTGCGCCTATCAGGTAGACGTTTTTCTTGGTCGAAAGGTCCCAGCTGCGGGTGCCGATGGTGAGAACGTCGCCGTCGAGGCGCGTGATTTCCTTGATTCGGTGGTAGGCGTCCAACCGGGTCAGAACCCGGTCAGCGATGGTCAGGACGATGGATCGCGATTCGTTGTCTCCCAACTGAACGAGTGCGTCGAAGTTCTTGATCTTGTTCGCGCCGGTGGTCTCCGGGCGTCCGGTGATGGTCATTCCGCGTACGGTTCGTCCCACAGCGCAAGCGCTGTCCCGACGCCCTTGGCCAGAGCCGTCTGGTAGGTTTCGAAGCCCCAGCCGAGGTCGAATACCGACATCCCGCAGGCGACGAACACGGTGCGTTGACCGTCGATTTCACGTTGCGCGGCAGGTGCTTGCAGCAACGTGCCGAGGTCTGTGAAATCCTCCAGCGCCGGTAGCTTTCCGTCGTCGATGAGGCGGTAGAGCGGGCCGCCGATGACACCGTCATAGGCGGCGTGTTTGTCGGGGGAGGCGACAGCTTCTTCGACGTAGGCCTCGTGCAGCGCCACGTGATCAAGCACGATCCGGTTGTCCAACCAGAACGCATCATCGGCGCAGATGGGTCCGGAAATCAGAACCGTTGCGCCCGTTGCGAGCCAGTCGTTGTGGATGACGAGAGGTTTCACACGTGAGGCAGCGACGGTGATGACTTCGGTGCCGTCGAGTGCTGTCTGCAGGTCATTTTCGACCACGGCCTCGACGCCCAGGTTCTGCCGCGCCCAGTCGGCCAGCTTCTCAGCGGCTGCCACGACAAGGTCGTAGCAGTACACGCGCTCGAGGTTGGGCAGTTGACTGGCGATCGCCTTCAGGCAGGCGCGGTTGATCGGTCCGCAACCCAGTACTGCCGCCGAACGTGCTGTGGTGCTTGCGAGATGCCGTGTTGCGACGCCGGGGACCGCACCGGTTCGCGCGGAGCTCAGCAGGTTGGCCGACATGAGGCATAGCGGCTCGCCTGTCTGCTTGTCGTTGAGCATCAGCGTCAGGACCGATCTGGGCAGCCCCTTCTCGGTGTTGGCGTGATTGGAGCCATACCACTTGTTGCCGCAGATATCGAAGCGGCCTCCGAGGTAGCCCGGCATGGCCACGAAACGCCGGTCCGGCCCGGCCAGCGGCATGTTCGGGAATGGGCTGGACTGCGGGAACACGACGCCCATTCCGTGGCTGTTGTGGTTGGGTCCGCCCATCAGATAGTCGCCTCGGGCGAGAAGCCCGAACACCTCTTCGCATACATCGACGCAGCGGGCGACGTCGAGAACTCCGGCGTCGATACAGTCCGGTTCGGAGAGGAACAGAAATTCGGTGCGCGCACCCATGGAGACTCCTGCGATATGCGGCCGGGAACTCAATCAAGCCGATTGACAGCGGTTTTCGAGCCAAGCGCATCTGGCGAGCTCGAGTGAATCAACCTTCGCATCCGGTCAATGATCGGTCTAGCGATAGATTTCGCCTTATAGTGTTCGAAATATCCGATTGATTGGAGGTGCCGATGCTCAATCTGCACCGCATGCGGTTGCTCGTCGAACTCAACAGGCGCGGCACCCTGGCGCGGGTGGCACAGGCACTCTCGTTCAGCACATCGACGGTCAGTCAGCAACTCGGTCAACTGGAAACCGAGGCGGGTGTTCGACTCATCGAACCGGTGGGTCGAGGCGTGCGATTGACCGCGGCCGGCCACATCCTGGTCGAACATGCCGAGCGAATCCTCCAACAGGTCGACCGCGCCGAAGCTGCGCTCGCGGCAACACACTCTGAGATCGTCGGTGTGGTCAAGGTGGCGACCTTCCAGACGGCGGCTATCTCACTGATCCCAGACGTGTTGCACGTCATGGGAGAACGCCATCCGAAGTTGACGGTCTACCTGTCCGAGATCCAGCCGGACTCCGGGAGCGCGGCACTGTTGGCCCGCGAGTTCGACCTGGTGCTCGGTGAGCAGTATCCGGGGTACGAGTCGCCGCCGCCCGTCGGTATCGACCGAAGCTGGCTGCTGAGTGATGCGTTGCGTTTGTATGTCAGCCCGCGGCTGCAAGGAGGTGTAGCGCGACCGGAGTTGCCAGACTTCGCGGACCTGCCGTGGGTGCTCGAGCCCAGAGGGAAACCCGCGCGTGCTTGGGTGGAATCCGCTTGCCGGGCAGCTGGGTTCGAACCAGCTGTCAGATACGAGTCTGCGGACTTACTGGTCCACGCACGACTTGCAGAGACTGGACACGCGGTTGCCGTCCTGCCTGATCTTGTCTGGGAGACACGCCAGCCCCGAACTGAACTCGTCGATCTACCGGGTCGGCCCAGCCGTCAGGTCTACACCGCCGTACGCACGGGGGCCGAGACTCGTCCAGTGCTTGTGGAGTTGCGCAGCGTGCTGGCGGCTGTCGCGCGCGGAGCGCCACGCGCGTCGGCACCGACGGAGCTGCGGGGACAGCAGTGACAGGCGGCGTCAGGTGGTGCGGGCCGGGTGTCTACGACAAACCTCTGGTGATTGGGCGGCAAAGTCTAGCGCCGAGATCTGCGGGGCCGCGTCCGGAGAGCCCGTCACTTTACGTTGTGTCCTCTGCGGCCGGCACGAATGTGACACTTCGCCGATATGGCCAGAGCCGGGCGCGATGCACGCTTGGGCGGTACGGACCGAAGCATGCGGATCGGCTTGCCGACCGGCGGGGACCGTGCGCGAATGCAGACCCCGAGGCTGGATCCGAAGTGCAGAGGAGCGTTATGTCGAAGAACAGGTGGGCCAACTTGTCGATGGCCTATATCGCGTTGGTGGGTGCTTTCCTTCCTTACATTGGGTGGAGCCCCAGCCTTTCTGAGATCAGTGAGGGCCTGTCACTCAGCTACTCGCAGGCCGGCAGCATCTCCTCAGTCACTGGCCTGGTCGCTGGTGTGATGATCGTGATCGGCGGAGTGATCGCCTCCCGGTTGGGGCCCAAGCGGGTCATCTTGGCGGGTCTGGCAGCCGGCGTGGTGGGGCAGTTGGTCTTCGCGGCGGCCGAGAGCATCGAACTGCTGATGGTCGGCAGGGTGTTCGCAGGACTGTCGGTGGGGTTCCTCTGGGTGGCCACCTACACGATGGCCGCGGATTGGTTCCGGAACGACCGGCAGACTGGCCGCGCGCTCGGGGTCATGATGTCCGGCGACGGTGTGGGCGCCCTGCTCAGTCTGTTCGCCTTCGCCGCGGTACTGACTGCCTTCGGCTGGCGTCTCGGGCTGGTCGTGCAAGCGGTGTTCTTGGTGGTGGTTTTGATTCTGGTCGCCGTCGTATCGAGGAACGCCCCTTCCGCCGGTAAAGACTCGGCGCAACCTAACGACGCATTCGAGAGCACTCTCAAGGCATCCACCACCGATGGAACGGTTCGCGCCATTGCGAACCGAAACGTGCTCTCGGCCGTAATCTTCTGGATCGGTGGTGTCGGCCTGTTCTCAGTCGTCGCAAGCTGGATGCCGGCAATCCTCGTCGAGGACGCCGGGATGTCCGAGTCGCTCGCCGGCTTCCTCACGTCGCTGTTCTCGATTGCCGGTATGGCGGCCGCTTTCGGGGTGCCGCTGATCGCCGAGAGGCTGGGCAACAAGAAGCCCGTCATACTCGGAGCGGGTGTGCTGAGCGCCGCCGCGATTGCCGCGTTGACGGCGTTTCTGGCGACCGACAACTACGTGTGGGTGGCGATCTGCATACCGGTCATGGGTCTGGGCATCTATGGTGGCGAGCCGTTGACTCTGGCCGAGGCGGTCGAATCGGTCAGTGCCAAGCATGCCGGCATCGTGACCGGCGTCATCCTCGGCGTCCCGTGGATCGTCAGCGGGTTCGCCTACCCGTACGTCCTCGGAGTCGTCAAGGATGCAACGGGCAGCTTCGTCAACGGGTTCATCGCACTGACCATCGCGACCGTGGCGCTGTGCGCCATCTCTCCGCTGTTCATCAAGGCGAACAAGACAACACATACCGGAGACAAACTGCACGGTGCGAGCTCTGCGCTGGCTTAGCACGCTTTATCGAGCACTCGAACACGTTCCCATGGACCTGGACCGTCGCCCTGGTCGCCGAGTTCTTCGGCAGCGCAGCCGAGAACGACGGGAGGAGTGGTGGCCGGCAAGCGGCCAGCGGCCATGCGGTAATTGAGCAGGTGCACTATGAAGCAGCCTAATTGACATAATGTGGCTTATCGGTACAAAACGTGTGGTGGCGTGGCGAGGGTGTACTAGCGGCGCGGACGCCCGTCCGATCCGGACACCCGCCCAGGTCCCGCCCGTGCACCTGCGGATCTTCGGCCGGCGTAACCATGGCGCTGGCCTTGAATCCATGACTATGTGACTGCGCGGACAGGACGATCGGCAGTCCGGAAATACCTGACAGCGGCGGACACTCCGCGCCTTCGAGGTCCAGTACAAACCCCTCAATTCGTCACTGTGACCTTATCTAGGTGATGCAGCGTCCCGGATGGGACGATCGACAGTCCAGAACTGTGGCAGCGGCGGACGCTCCGCGCCCTCTAGGTCTAGCATCGAATCATTCAATTTGTCACTGTGACGTTTTGCCGGTGATGCAGCCCGCCACGTGTGAGTTTACGTTTTACTCCTGTTGAGCCTTTCGCGCCGCCGCCAGCGATTGCCGCAGCGCTTCAGTTAGGCGGTCGACGTCGTTATCCGCTGTCGTCCAGTTGGAGAAGGACACGCGTATCGCCGCTCGACCGTGCCATTCGGTTCCCGCGACCCACGCCTCTCCGCTGCGTCGCACGAGTTCTGCTACAAGCCAAGTGCGCTCGTCGCTGTCGTCAGCACGGATCAGGACCTGGTTGAGCACGACGTCGTTGCACACCACAAAGCCGTGCGTGCCCTGGATCATCTGGGCCAGACGGTCGGCATGGTCGCAGCAGCGTTCGATCAGTTGTCGCAGCCCCTCCCTGCCTAGCGAGGCGAGCGCTGCGTAGACGGGTACCGCCCGTGCGCGCCGGGACATCTCGGGCACCGGGACAGCGGGTTCGCGCTCGCTACTCGTGGGCAGATAGCTGGTGTTGGCTCCCAGTGCCGAGCGGGCAGCTTGAGGATCGGCAACGATGGCGAGGCCGCAGTCGTAGGGAACGTTGAGCCACTTGTGCGCGTCTGTCGACCACGAATCGGCCAACTCGACACCTTGAACCAGTGCCGACAGTCGCGGCGATGCGCAAGCCCATAGTCCGAACGCGCCGTCAACGTGAACCCATCCGCCGTGCTCGTGGGTTGCCGCGACGACCTCTGACATCGGATCGCACGCTCCGGAGTTCACGTTGCCGACTTGTGCGCACACGATGGCGGGGTCAGAGTCAGCGGCGAGCGCGTCGGCGAGCGCGTCCGCTCTCATGGCTCCTTGTGCGTCGACTGCCACGCGCTCGACGCGGCGCGCTCCCAAACCGATCATCTGCAACGCCTGCAGCACCGAGGGATGGACCTCATCGCCTACCAGCACGCGAATACGGGGTGCCTGCGCGAGCCCATCGGCCTCGACGTCCCAACCTCGCCGTGCTAACAGCACGTGCCGTGCGGAAAGCAACCCGACGACGTTTCCCGCCGTGGCTCCGGTCACGAAACCCACGGATGCGTCCGTGGGCAGCCCAAGAGCGTCAAGAACCCAGCGCTCGGCTACGGCGTCGATCGCAGCACCCGCCGGCGACGACATCCGGCTGTACGCCGTCTGATCCCAGGTCGATACCAGCCAGTCGGCAGCCAACGCCGCGGGTAGCGTTCCCCCGACGACGAGGCCAAAGTAGCGGGGACCGGCGCACGCAATCGTTGCCGGACCGAGAGTGGCGGCTAACTTCTCGACTACCGAGACCGCATTCGTGCCTTGGTCGGGCAGCGACCCGCTCAGGGCATCAACTACTTCGTCGTAGCTGGTACTCGCCGCGACCGGCCGGTGCGGGAGACCCGCCAGGTATTCCGTCGCCAGTTCCATCGCCCTTGGCAGAGCCGCGTACATGTCGGTTCGAACCGGGGCAGAATTCTGATTCATTAAAACTATCCTTTTGTCCGGCACTATCGCGTCGTTCTGGATTCTGTCCGACTCTCTCTGTTGGTTCTGGACAGACGGCCACGAATCCGTCCAGAACTACGTGAGTGAACCGCCCCGGGGAGTCCGGAGACTTTCTGATTTGAGGACTCAGCTGGCGGCTGGCCTCGTTCGTTGAGCGTAGTAGGCAGCCTCAAGCTCGGCCGGTGGGATGTCGCCGCAGTACCCGTAGAGCCGGCGGTGGTTGAACCAGTCGACCCAGCGGGCGGTCGCTAGCTCGACGTCCTCGATGGTGCGCCAAGGCTTGCCCGGTTTGATCAGTTCGGTCTTGTAGAGGCCGTTGATGGTCTCGGCGAGCGCGTTGTCATAGGAGCTTCCGACCGCACCGACCGACGGCTGAATACCCGCCTCGGCGAGGCGTTCGGTGAACCGGATGGACGTATACTGTGAGCCTCTATCCGTATGGTGGACAACATCTTTCAAATCGATAACACCGTCTCGCTGTCGTGCCCAGATGGCCTGCTCGATCGAGTCGAGCACCATCGTGGTCGCCATCGTCGATGCCACCCGCCAGCCCAGGATCCGGCGGGCATAGGCATCGGTGACAAACGCGACGTAGGCGAACCCCGACCAGGTCGACACATAGGTCAGATCAGCCACCCAGAGCCGATTCGGGGCGACCGGGCCGAAGCGGCGCCCGACCAGATCAGCTGGCCGCACAGCACCCGGATCAGTGATGGTCGTGGCGGTGGCCTTGCCCCGCACCGCACCGGTCAACCCGAGGTCGGCCATCAGCCGCTCCACCGTGCAGCGGGCCACCTCGATGCCCTCGCGGTTGAGCGCCAACCACACCTTGCGCGCCCCATAGACGCCGTAGTTGGCGGCGTGAACACGGTTGACGTGGGCTTTGAGTTCCTCGTCGCGCACCTCGCGGCGAGTGGGCTCCCGCTCGAGATGCTCGTAATAGGTCGAGGGGGCGATCTGCACACCGAGCCCGACGAGCTCGGCGCAGATCGACTGGACACCCCAGCGCAGACCATCAGGGCCATCGCGGCGGCCCTGATGCTCAGCGATGAATCGACAGACTAGTGGTGTGGCCGGTCCAGTTCGGCCGCGAAGAAAGCCGATGCCGTCTTCAAGATAGCGTTGGCTCGCTTGAGTTCGGCGTTCTCCCGGCGCAGCTTCTTGAGCTCAGCGGATTCCTCGGTCGTGGTTCCCGGCCGGGCGCCGGCATCGACCTGGGCCTGGCGCACCCACTTACGCACCGTCTCAGCCGTACCGACCCCCAACAGCCGGGCGACTTCACCCATCGCTGCCCACTCCGACTCGTGCTGATCGCTGATCTCGGCGACCATGCGCACCGCCCGCTCACGCAGCTCCGGCGGATACCTCCTCGACGAACCACCTGACATGACCCCATCCTTCCCAAGAAGTGGAGTCTCCGGACATGCCGGGGTGGTTCAGAGAGTGCCCAGGTAAGCGCATTCCCGATGGCGTGGTCGTGCCCGGATCTTCCAGCTGCGCCGTCATGCGGCGGTTCCCAGCCGGCATAGGCTCGAGCGTGCCCCATCGAGCCCGCGCACACTCGGCTAACCAAGCCGCCGCCATTTCGTAACAGTCACGAATGGCGTGCGCAGATCTTGCTCGGCCAGCCGTGGCCCAGACGTCGCTGTCGACCACGCCGCGCAACGGTCGCCTTGCCGCCCTCGGCATCGGCGCCGGTGGTCTGGTGTTCGCGGTCGCCGCGACTGTGGGCCTGGGCGCTGTCATCGCGTATGCCGGCCCAGTGTTCCTGAGCGCCAAGATCGCGGGTGGTCTCAACTTGGCATACCTCGGTGTCCAGCTCTGGCGCTCGAGTGGCGGCGGGCGATCCGACGCGGATCACACGGCTCCTCCGTCCCGTCGGACATTCGTCACCGCGATGCTTACCCAGCTGAGCAATCCCAAGGCGATCATTGTCTATGGCAGTGTGTTCGCCACAGCCCTTCCGGTGCACCCGGCGCTCTGGCTGCTGTTCGCTCTCCCGCTGACCGTCACCTTCGTCGAGGCCACGTGGTACCTGTTGATAGCGACCGTGATGTCGCGGCCCGGGCCTCGGCGCGCATACTCCCGCGCCGCAAAGACGCTGGACCGCTGCGCGGGGATCATCATGGGTGGCCTCGGGGCCGCTTTCACCGGCGAGGGACTGCGGACCGCCGTGCGCTGAGCTGCCAGTAGCAGCCTCAGGTGGACTGCCGATCTGGCGATTAACGCGTCAGCGGAACAGGCCACAGCTCAGGCGAGTCGCGTAAGGCGGAGATATCTGGCAGCGGCTTTTGAGACAGCGCCCTGGCCTGTTTGGTTGTCATACCGAACGTCCGCAAGAGGTGCTCGGTCACCGAGTCGACGGTCACCTCGGCCTCCCGTTCGGGCCGATCCCGCAGCAACGTCGCCAGGCCGACGAACATGCCGCCGGCAATGGCAAGGGCCAGTTCGGGATCGGTGATCGTGAACCGGCCATGGTCGATCGCGGCACTGATGTCGCGAAGCGCTCGTGGTGACAACCCGCGGTCGGACAGAATGAGCGAGCCACCGCGGCTGAGCAGCAACGCCGCCTCTTGCGGGCGGTAGCGGAACAACCGCCCGCTCAAGCGATAGTTGGCGGCGAAGGCCTCGGCGGGGTCTGAGATATCGCCGGTGAGGCCGTCGAGGATGGCGCCGAGGTCATCGAGCGCATCGGTCAGGGCGGCCTCGAACAACTCCTCCTTGGTGGAGAAGTGATTGTAGAAAGATCCCATTCCCACATCGGCGGCCTGGGTGATCTCCAAGATCGGGACATTCAGTTTGCCTTGCGCGATGAAGCTTTGGGCTGCACGCACCAGAGCCTGACGCGTGCGCAGCTTGCGTCGCTCCAGCCGACTCACCGGCATGTTCGCCGGCCCACCAGCACTGCGCTCGGGCAGATCCATGCCGAGATGGTACCAAGTCGAGTCAATTCTGAGGATTTCGTCAACTGACCTTGACTGACTATTCGATCGCATGTGACGATTTCCTCAGACATTGGAGGAGGAGGTGCCACGTGGCACAGACAGCTACGCCGCGTCGCGACGGGCATCAAGACCTGCACAGTGAACGCGGTGCGTTGCGCGGTGAACACCCTGGCCGGGCCAAAGACCCGATCGTCCGGGTCCAGGACATTGCGTGGCTCGAGTTCGACAAACCCGATCTCATGCGTGCGGAGGCGTTCGCCCGAGCCTTCGGTTTCGGCATCGCCCTTCGTACACCGCAGGAATTGCAGTTGCGGGGCACCACGGCTGGCGTGCCCTGCGTGATCTTGCGGCGCGGTCCGAACACTCGCTTCGCCGGTCTCGCCCTACGGGCCGCCGACGAAGTCGATGTACTGCGCCTGGCCGACAAGACCGGAGCTCCGTTGCGGCCACTCCCTGAATCGCTCGGTGGGGTATCGGTTCAACTCACCGACCCCAGCGGTATGCAGGTCAAGGTCGTCGCCGGGATGCATGAATTGCCGGCTCACCCGACGCAGGCGCCGCAGGTGTTCAACATCGGGCTCGACACCGCACGGATCAACACCACGGTGCGTCCGCCGCGAGTGCCCGCCCGCGTGCAGCGGCTGGGCCACGTCGTGTTGCAGTCCACCACGTACTTGCGAACTCTGAATTGGTATCTCGAAACGTTCGGGATGATCGTCAGTGATTTCCTGTTCTTTCCCGGGCAGCAGGACCGGGGACCTGCGATGAGCTTCATCCGCTGCGACCGAGGTACCGTCCCGGCAGATCACCACACCCTGGCGCTGGCGCTGGGGCCGGCCAATCGGTACGTCCACTCGGCGTACGAGGTCAGCGATCTCGATGCGCTCGCCGCCGGTGGTGAATACCTGCGTGAGCGAGGTTATTACCGCTCCTGGGGCATCGGCCGCCACATCCAGGGCAGTCAGCTGTTCGACTACTGGCGCGATCCGGATGGCTTTCTGGTCGAGCACTTCGCCGACGGCGACATGTTCGACAACACGCTCGAACCCGGCTGGGCGCCGTTCACCGCGTCGGGCTTGGCGCAGTGGGGTCCCCCGGCGACCAAGGATTTCCTCGACGCCAGCCCGCGCGCCGCACGGCACCAGGTGGCTTCGATGCTCACCGCGCTGCGCGGCGACAACGAATTCGACCTCAACCGCCTCGTCGGTCTACTGAAAGTTGCCACACGATGACGATTTCCGTTCTGCGTACCGTCGACGGCTGGTGGGTGCACACCCGTACCGGCGCAGCCAAGATCGCGACGACCGCCTCCAGCACCGGCGAACTCCTCGCCGACCGTGCGGCCATCGAAGCCGCGGCGGCCTCGGGTGGTTCCGTCGCAGTCGACGAACTGACCCTGCTGTCGCCCGTCACTGCTCCGTGCCGGGTGATCGCGCAGATGACCAATTTCGAATCACACGTCCGGGATTCCGGGATGGATCCGAAGACGGTGCCAATGACCTTCTTTCGGAAATCGTCCGCCTCGATCAGCGGTCCGCACGACGACGTCGTTCGTCCCGCGCACGTGACGCTGCTGGACTACGAGATCGAGGTCGGGTTGGTGATCGGCAAGGACGTTCCGGTGGGCACCGCGCTCTCCGACGCCAACCTCGCCGACTACATCGCCGGTCTGACCATCACCAACGACGTGTCCGCGCGCGACATCCAACTGCCCCAAACCCAGTTCTACGAGGCCAAATCCTATCCGACATTCACCCCGGTGGGCCCCGCGCTGGTGCTGCTCGATGCCGCCGAGCTCGCACGGTTCGGAGACCTGCGGCTGCGACTGAGCGTGAGCGGCGAGGAGCGTCAGAACGCCGTCGTCGACGGCGACATGCTGTACCGCCCGCTGCAAGCCCTGCAGTCGCTGACACGCTTCCAAGCCCTCACCGCTGGCGATCTCGTCCTCACCGGAACCCCGGCGGGCACCGCGCTGACCGCCCCGGCCAAACCGATCGAGATGATCGGCAATCTGCTGCCCCCCGCGCTGAAGTGGAAAGCATTCTTCTCCCGGCAGGCGAACAACCCGAAGTACCTGCAGCACGGCGACATCGTCGAAGCTTCGGTCGCCACCGATGACGGCGCACTCGATCTGGGTGCGCAGCGCTGGGCAGTGCGGTACGCATGAGCGGCGATCGCCGCGCCGCCGTGGTGCCGGTGGCGGGGACGTCATTAGTCGAGCCCGAATTCCACCCACGATGACCCCTCGCGACGCGTCTGAGCCGCAACACGTTTCGGTGGCGGTCGTCGGCGGCGGGCCCACCGGGGTCACCGCCGCCACCCTGCTGTCCCAGTACGGCGTCGACACTCTGGTGCTGGACCGGTGGCCGCAGGTGTATCCGCAGCCACGTGCGGTTCATCTCGACGACGAGGTGTATCGCATCCTGGCCCGGGTCGGGATCGCCGACGAGTTTGCCGCCGTCTCGCGCCCCGCCGGCGGTCTGCGGCTCGTCGATCGCGACATGACGGTGCTGGCACAATTCGACCGCGCCACCGGTCTGACCCGCAACGGATTTCCGGCCGCCAGCATGTTCGACCAACCCGAGTTGGAAGAGCTGTTGCGCGCCAACCTCGCTCGGCAACCGCACGTTCGGTTTCGGGGTGACACGGAGGTGCTCGGAGTCAACTCCCCCACCGATGCTCAACCACTGCAGCTGCGCGTACGCGACCGCCGCACCGATCGGGAGTCAACGATCACAGCCGATTTCGTACTCGGTTGCGACGGCGCCAACAGCGTGGTGCGGCACGCCATCGGTGCACGGATGCGCAGTCTGAAATTCGATCAACGCTGGTTGGTGGTCGACATCGCAACCGAGGCCGACCTGCACCAGTGGGACGGTGTGCACCAACTCTGCGACAGCCACCGCGCCGGGACATACATGCGAATCGGACCGACCCGCTATCGATGGGAATTTCGGCTCCTCGACGAGGAGTCAGTGGACGACTACCCCACCCTATCGGCGCTGCGCCCACTCATCGCCCCGTGGACGCAGGACGTCGCCGACGACGATATGCGGCTCATTCGCGTTGCTGAGTACACGTTCCGCGCGCAGCTCGCCGACCACTGGCGTCGCGGTAACGTCTTCCTGCTCGGTGATGCCGCCCATCTCACACCGCCGTTCATCGGGCAGGGCATGGGGGCCGGACTGCGCGATGCGATGAATGTGGCCTGGAAGATCGCCGGCGTGCACCACGGCGATCTGTCGCGCAGCGCACTCGACAGTTACCAGACCGAGCGTCGTCCCCACGCCCGGCACATGATCGTGCTGGCGCTCAACGTCGGGCACGCCATGACCTCCGGCGGCCGTCTCGGCACCGCCGCGCGGACACTGATGGTGCCGCGCCTGCACCTCGTACCGGGGCTCCGCGCCAAGGTCACCGATTCACGAACTCCGTCTCTGCGGCCGTCACCTTTGATTCGACGCACCTTCCGCACGCGCCGCATCGTCGGAGCGCTGTGCCCGAATGCCGTGCTGGACGAAGGTGTTCGGGTGGACGACGAGCTGGGCCTCGGATTCGGCCTGATCACGGCCGCCCCGCTGACACCGGCTCAGCAGGCTATCGCCGCTGCTCGCGGGGCGCGTACGGTGCACGCCGCAGCGGGATCCGAACTGGCCCGCTGGCTCAAACGCCATCACGTCACCGCGGCGGTGGTCAGACCCGACCGCACGGTGCTGGCCGCCGGAAAGAACCTCACAGCGATGTGCCGGACCATTCCGTCATTTCGCGACCACCAGGTGATTGCTTCACCGGACAACAACGCTCGTCCCGACCGATAGGAACTCCGTGCTTCGTCGACCCCCGCACCTCCCGGTGTACCGACCCGACATCTACAGCCGCTCAGCCATTCTCGATCCGTACCCGCACTATCGAGCGATTCGCCGGCTGGGGCCGGTGGTCTGGTTGGCGCGCCACCGACTGGTCGCACTACCGCGCTTCGCGGAGTGCAAAGCCACGCTGCGCGACGACGGCACATACCTGTCGGGGCATGGAGTCGCGGCCAACTCGTTCACCAACCGACTGTCCTGTGGCACCACCCTCAACAGCGACGGCGTCGAGCATGAACGTCGCCGCAAACTCGTCGCCCACCGCTTGATGCCGCGAACGCTGCGCACCTTGAGCGACGAAGTCGACGCGCAGGCCGCCGCCATCGTCGAACGCGCCGTCCGCAGGCAGCGTGTCGACGCGGTGGCCGAGCTGGCCACCGCACTGCCCTTGGCCGTCGTACCCGATCTGGTGGGGTGGCCGCGAGATCAACGGGAGCACCTGCTCGACTGGGCGGCGGCCACGTTCGACATCCTGGGCCCCTTGAACCGGCAGGCACTGCGAGCCGTGCCCCGCAGCGTGCACATGCTGCGCTTCGCCAGACGCGTAGTCCGAGAACGCAGCGTGTTACCGGGAAGCCTGGCTGATGAACTGCTCACCGCCGTCGACGACGGAACGCTGCGCGAGCAGGACGTGCCGCCACTGCTCGTCGACTACATCGCCCCGTCGCTCGATACGACGATCAGCGCCATCTCCAGTGCCATCCATCTGTTCGCCACCCATCCAGAGCAGTGGGCTTTACTCAAGGACGACCCTTCGCTCATTCCCAATGCCATCAACGAAGTCGTGCGCTTCGCGTCACCGCTGCGGGCGTTCACACGCAAATCGGTACGGCCCAGCTCGGTGTCCGACGTCACGCTTCCGGCCGGTGCGCGGGTGCTGGTGCTGTACGCGTCCGCCAATCGCGACGAACTCGCCTGGGAAGCGCCCGACGTCTTTGACATCCGTAACGACGCCGGACGCCATGTCGGATTCGGCAGCGGCGCACACGCTTGCGCCGGCCAGGGGCTCGCCCGCATCGAAACGACCGCGATGCTCAAGGCGCTTCTCGACCGCGTCGACCGCATCGAGATCGCCGGTGAGCCGATCTGGGCCGTCAACAACATCATTCATCGTCACGAGCGGCTTCCCGTACGGCTCATCGCAGCTTGAGGCGGTCACGCTGGATCCGTGGATGGGTGTGCCCGCGGAGGTGACCGCGGTTCAACTGGTCTCGGATCGGGCACATTGACGGTGAACGACCCTCCGATCGGATGGGCCGGACAACGACAGTAAGGACCGATTGTGACGATGCCCAGCGACGCTGCGGATGCGGTCGAGAGTCAGGGAACGAACGAGGGTCCCCGCCAGGCCGAGGGTGTCGACACCGATCGTGAGGCGTATGTCGACGAAGACAACACGCCCCATCCCGGTGACGCCAATGAGGGTCGCTGACACCGAGACCCGGCGCGACCGCCGCGCACTCCTTTGCATAGGCTAAATAGCTAATCGCCGAAGGAGGCCCGTGTCGCACGTCGTGAGCACGTCCACCCGCCCACGTCTGTTGATCGTCGGCCTCGGCTTCGTGGCGCTGACCGTCGCGGTCCTCCAGACCGCCGTCGTCCCGGTGCTCGGGGTGATGGCCCGTCAGCTCGACGCCAGCCCCGTCGCGGTCAGCTGGGCGGTGACCGGCAACCTGCTCGCTGCCGCTGCGTCCACACCACTGCTCGGCCGGTTGGCCGATCTGTACAACAAGAAGCGTGTTCTGCTGGTGGTGCTGGCCGTGGTGTTGGCCGGATCCCTACTCGCGGCGACAACGTCGACTCTGTCGCTGCTGATCGCGGCCCGCGTCCTACAGGGTGTCTCGTTCGCGCTGTATCCCATCTGTGTGGCGATCCTGCGCGAGGAGATCCCGGAGGAGGCCGTGGGCGGTGCGCTGGCGGTGCTCTCCGGAACGCTCGGCTTCGGCGGCGGCGCGGGGCTGGTCGTCACCGGGCTGCTGATGAATGGCGACGCGGGCTATCACCGCGTCTTCTGGCTGACCGCGGTGTTCACCGCCGTGGTCATCGTGCTCGCCGCGGTGATCGTCCCGTCACGCGACGCCGAGGCGGAGGGCACCGTCGACTGGCTGGGTGCGGCTGGCCTGGCCGCGGGCCTGTCCGGCGTCTTGCTGGCGATCACCCAGGGCAACACCTGGGGGTGGACGGCCCCGGCGACGATTGCAGTCGCGGTGGCGGGTGTCGTCATCCTCGCCGCGTGGTGGTTCTGGGAACGTCGCCTCACCCATCCGCTGGTGTCGATCGAGATGCTCACCCGGCCGTCGGTCATGTTGACCAATCTCGCCACCATCTTCGTCGGCACCGGGCTGTATTTCGGATTCCTCGGGTTGACCCAGTTCGTCGAGATGGACCGCGCCGCCGCGGGCTACGGCTTCTCCGCATCGGTGCTCTACGCCAGCCTGGTCTTCCTGTTGCCCGGCGCGTTGGCGGGCTTCGTCACCGCCACCCTCAGTGGCCGCTTCATCGATCGCTTCGGTGCGCGGCCGGTTCTGCTGGCCGGCGCGCTGACCGGCGTCGTCGGTTTCGTCGCGCTCGCCGCCGCCCACGACCTGGTGTGGCAGGTCGTCGGAGCCGGAATCCTGGTCAATGCCTACATCAGCCTCGCCTACGGCGCCCTGCCGGCGCTGGTGGTCAGCGAGGTGGACAGCCGGGAGACCGGCGTCGCGACCGGCGTCAACGCCATCGCCCGAACGGTGGGCAGCGCGATCGCTGCTGCGGTGGTCGCCGTGCTACTGAGCCATCCGTCTGCGGTCACCGGCCTGCCACCGGAGCGATCGTTTCTGGTGATCTTCGTCGCGGGCGCGGTCACCGCCGCACTGGCGTTGGTGCTCATCGCGCTGACCCGCCCGCGCCGGGCGACGGCGACCACTGTCGACTCTCAGGCGATGAACCACGAGTGGGGTTGAGCGCTCAGCGCGCCCCGCGCACCAGCCGGCCCGGCCGAGCGCCGGTATCGAGGCCGTCGCGGCGTGTCACCACGCCGCTGACGATGGTGGCGACATAGCCCGATGCCCCCTGCACCAGCCGGTGTCCACCGGCAGGCAGGTCGTAGGCCATCCGCGGTGCGTGCAGCGTGAGCGCGTCCATGTCGATGACGTTAATGTCGGCTTTCTTCCCGACGGCGACGACGCCGCGGTCGGTGAGTCCGAACAACTGCGCGGTGTCGTGCGCCTGTTTGCGGATGACGTACTCCAGCGGCAGCGTGGCGCCACGGTGGCGATCCCGCGCCCAGTGCGTGAGCAGGAATGTCGGATACGACGCGTCACAGATCATGCTGCAGTGCGCACCTCCATCCGAGAGGCCCATGACCCCGGCCGGGTGGGTGATCATCTCCCGGATCGCGTCGTGATTGCCCTGGGAGTAGTTGAACATCGGATACATCAGCATGTTTCCGGCATCGGCTTCGAGCATCAGGTCGTACATGGTCGCCAGGGGATCCTGCCCCCGCTCGCGCGCGATCGCCGCGACGGTGTCCTGCTCGGTCGGCTCGTAGTTGGGCGGCTCACCGAGGTAGTACAGCCGTTCGGTCACGTTCTGCGCCAACGCGAACATCCCGTCGAACAATTTGGTCGGATCGATCGGGAGGTCGTCCTCGGCCAGAATGGCGGCGCGCACCGCCGGCTCGGCCAGCCGGGCCGCGAGTTCCTCCCGGGTGCACTGGGCCTTCAGCCGTCGATAGGTGGGCCGGTGCGTGAAGGCGTGATGGCCCGGAAATCCGAGCAGCATCCCGAACGGCCGCGCGGCGATCTGCGGATGCAGACGGCTACCGGCCTCGTGTGCCGCGGCCGAGATATCCAGTTGCTCCCGCCACAGATCGGGATCGGCGTCCACCTGGATGAGGGCGAAACTCAGTGCGCAGTCGATCGTGGCGCCGAGCCGCTGCATCCACTCCAGCTCTTTCTTCGGTGCGACGATGTCCTCCCCTGCCGCACCCTGCGGGGCCAGTTCGAAGACGGCGGCGCCGCCGGCGGCCATGGCGCGACCGAGGGCGAACAACTCGTCTTCGGCGGCATATGTCCCCGGGACGGGTTCGCCGTCCATCGCGCGGTGGGCGATCGTGCGCGACGACGAGAAGCCGAGCGCCCCGGCCTCGACGGCCTCTTGGACCAGCCGGCTCATCGCGGCGATGTCTTCCGGTGTGGCCGGCTCGTTCCGGGCGCCCCGCTCACCCATCGCGTAGGCGCGAACCGTCCCGTGTGCGATCTGACTCCCGAAATCCACGGCGAGCTTCCGCGACTCGATGACATCGAGGTACTCCGCGTAGCTTTCCCAGCCCCAGGTGATCCCCTCGGTCAGGGCGGTTCCGGGGATATCCTCGACGCCCTCCATCAGCGAGATCAACCACTCCTCGCTGCCGGGCCGGACCGGAGCGAACCCGACGCCGCAGTTGCCCGCCACCACGGTGGTCACGCCGTGATTGCTCGACGGTTCGAGCACGCCGTCCCAGCTGACCTGGCCGTCGTAGTGGGTGTGGATGTCGACGAATCCTGGAGCGACGATCTTGCCGGTGGCGTCGATCGTTTCGGCCGCCTCGCCCTCCAGCGCGATGTCACCAGGACCTCGGCGGCGCACCTCGACGATCCTGCCGTCGCTGATTCCCACGTCGGCGGTGAAGCGGTCGGCCCCCGTGCCGTCCACCACGGTTCCGCCGATGATCTTCAGGTCGAACACGCGTTTCTCCCAGGAATGTCGTGCCAGCCGTTATGGTGGCGAATGTAACACCGTTACAGAGTTTTGGGAGCCGGTTTCGAGGGGGCGGATCGTGACGCAGAAACGCGCCGCGCGTCGCGACGGCGCCGGTGGTTCCGGCGTCAGTGCCGAAACCATCTTGGTGGCCGCCGCCCGGATGATCGAAGCCGACGGGGTCGAGGCCCTGACCATGCGCCGTCTCGCCGAGCGGCTCGGTGTCGCGGTGACCGCCATCTACTGGCACATCGGCGGCCGGGACAAACTACTGGACAGTTTGGTCGAGCGCCTGCTCGGGCAATTGGCCAATCTGCCCGCCGACGGCGATTCTCCGGTGGAACGCATTGCCGCACTTGCACGTTCGCAACGGCGGGTCCTCATCGAACGCCAACAGCTGCTCGGGGTGGCGCATGAACGCGACCGCACCCCGCAGCTGTTCCTACCCGTGCAGCGGGCGCTGGCAGCGCAGCTGGCCGAACTCGAAGTCACCGGCAGGCATGCCGCACTCGTCCTGCGAGCCGTGCAGGTACACGTCATCTCCTCGGCCGTCATGCAATTCTCGGCGGTGCGCGGCGCCAAACACGATGAGGAGGACCCGTCGCTGTGGACCGACGCGTGGCCCGATCGGGCTCTCGTCGAAGCGCTGCAGGCACCCACCGACTACGACGCCGTTTTCGAATACGGACTCGAGGCGCTGCTGGCGCCGCTGAGCCGCTGAGCCGCTGAGAAAGGAACTCCCCCATGCGTTTCGGCAACTTCATGGCACCGTTTCATCCCACCGGTCAGAATCCGACGCTGGCCATGGAACGGGATCTCGACCTCATCGTGGCCATGGACCGCCTCGGCTTCGACGAGGCGTGGGTGGGCGAGCATCACTCCGCCGGGTTCGAGATCATCGCCTCGCCCGAGGTCTTCATCGGCGTTGCCGCCGAGCGCACCAAGCACATCAAACTCGGCACCGGCGTCAGCTCACTGCCCTACCACCATCCGCTGATGCTGGCCGACCGCATGGTGCTGCTCGACCACCTGACGCGGGGCCGGGTCATGTTGGGCTGCGGACCCGGTCAACTCACCTCCGATGCGCACATGCTCGGTATACCGGCCGACGAACAGCGCCCCCGCATGGAGCAGTGCCTGGAAGCCATCATGCGACTGCTGCGCGGCGAGACCGTCACCATGCACACCGACGGATTCACGCTGCAGGACGCCCGGCTGCAACTCGCGCCCTACAGCGACCCGTGTTTCGACGTCGCCGTCGCCGCGTCGTTCTCCCCCACCGGACCGCGCGGGGCGGGCCGGCACGGGATCGGCATGCTGTCGATCGCCGCGACCGCCCGCCAGGGAATGGACCTGCTCGCCCAGCACTGGTCCACCTGGGAGGAGGTCGCGCTCGACCACGGCCACGTCGCCGACCGGTCGAAGTGGCGGCTCGTCGGACCGATGCACCTCGCCGACACCCGAGAGCAGGCCGAGCGTGACGTCGAATACGGTATCGCCGCATTCTCCCGCTACTTCAGCCACATCCTGCCCGCGGGACCCGTGCAAGGCGACACCGCCGCGGAGATCATCGCCAACAACCGCGAATCCGGCTTCGCCGTGATCGGCACGCCCGAGGATGCGATCGCCAAGATCGAGGAACTCATCGAGGCCAGCGACGGCGGATTCGGTGCCTTCCTGCTTTTCGACCACGACTGGGCCCCACCCGCGGCCAAGCTGCGCAGCTACGAACTGTTCGCCGAATACGTCATGCCGCACTTCACCGGTCAGCTCGCGGCGCCGATCGCCTCTCGTGACTGGGTCACTGGCAGCGGCACCGAATTCGTCGACCGGGCCGCCCACGCCATCGGTAAAGCCATCGAGGACCATGCGGCAGAACGCGCGGCGGGCCGACCCCAGCAGTGAGAGGCGCTAGCAATACAGGTATTCGACGTCCCACTCGCCCCCGGTCCAGGTGGCGGTGAACTCTCCGCCCAGGGCTGGGTTCGCGTCGTGAATCATGCCGGTACCGCCGACCGCGTCGACGAAGCCCGGTGGATACCACGTGATCGACTCGAATTGCGGCGGGGAGTCCGGAGTGCAGCCGATCTGCTTGGCGATATAGCCGTCGACGATTGTCTTTTCTGCGCTGTCTTGGGTTGGCAGCGGGACGTTGGGCGACGGCTGCGCCAGCGCGACCGGCATCGCGGCGGCCAGCGCCCATGTTCCGACGGCCGTCACGATGACTGGCCCGATGACGTGGTGGCGGTGCGACATGGTCTCTCCTGTGGCCGGCTGCCCATCGGTCATACCACCTCACGTGTATACGTGCCGCTGAAAACCGGCTTCTGGTCCGATGAGCGAGACGACTCGGCATGACCGGCCACGCGTAGCCTGAACACATGCGCCGCGCCACATACCCCGTCATCGCCGCCACCGCGATCGCGGCGGCGCTCCTCGTCGTCAGTGCCCCCGTCGCCCCCGCCCAACTGGTGCCGGCTCCGGGGCCGACGATCACGGTGGTGCCCGAGCAGCCCCTCGGCCGCGTCACCGCGTTCGTCGACAATCCCGCGATCATCGACACGCGTCCTCAGCTGATCCAGGCGTGGAGCCGCCTGCCCGACGACCGCTCTGTTGCCGTCGAATTCACCACCGGTACACCGGAGTGCTACGGCGTGCACGCGGAGGTCCAGGAGACCGCCGACATCGTTGCGGTGAAGCTGCGCTCGGGCACGCTTCCGGAGGCTGCGCAGCGGGCGTGTATCGCGATCGGCGTGGTCGGCAGCCTCGACGTGCCGTTGCAGTCACCCCTGGGACAGCGCGCGGTCGTCAGCATCACCTGATCGGCGGCCACGCCCTCCGGTCCGGCCATGGCCAGATCGGATTCGCGGACGCCGACGGCCACCAGTTCGAAGTCCGAACACCGGATATCGTCGGCGGTCGGGATCTGGTTGTAGAACGGAGCGTCGCCGTGGATGGTCTGGAACTCGACGCCCGGAAACGCCGCCATGAGGCTCTGCCGGGACGTCAGCACCGAGCTGATCTTCATCCATTCACGTTGTGCGCGAGCAAGATCCACGGCGCTCAGTAGGTCCGGCCGGTCGGCGAGGTCGGGGAGCCCGGCCGGGATGAACTCGCTGTAGGACGTCCCGAAGCCGAGACCGTCGCCGCCGTGTTCATACAGGGCGGCATGTAGCCGCGCGGTCATCTCGAAGCGGAACGCCGGGTCGGAGTCCGCATTGGCGACCTCTTCGAGGTACTCCCAGAACGTGATCGAAAATCCGTCGCTGCGAACGGGTTCCGCCTTCAGCAGTGGACTCGGTGCGACGACGGGGAAGCCCCGCGCCGCGCGCCACGACCGGCGCGGGTGCGAGATGGACCACGACCGAGAACACGTCGTAGAGCACTCGAGCTTCACCCACTGCGAGTCCGCGGCCGCGACCGGCCTCGACGGCGGCCGCGACGGCGCGCTCGGTGCGTCGACGGATCTCCTGATCGCTGCGCACAGGCGGAAGTATGCCAAGTGACCGAGGTGACATAGATAGGGCACTAACTATTAGCTACGGTCTAGATGTGACCGCCCAGCTCGCTCCGGACGTCGATCCCCTCGCGCTCGAGCGCCAGGTGTGCTTCGCGCTTGCCGTGACCAACCGCGCCGTACTCGCCGTGTACCGGCCGCTGCTGGAACCACTCGGACTCACCCACCCGCAGTATCTGGTGATGCTGGCTCTCTGGGATCACCGCCGATCGTCCCTGCCGGGTGCGTCGGCGCTGTCGGTCAAACAGATAGCCACGGCACTCCAACTCGAACCCGCCACGCTCTCCCCCATGCTCAAGCGTCTGGAAGCGCTCGGTCTGGTCACCCGCACCCGCAGTACCGTCGACGAACGCTCGACCGATGTCGAACTCACCGCCGAGGGAGTGGCCCTGCGCAATCGCGCTCTGCAGATCCCGCCCGCGGTGGTCGCCCGCCTGGGAGTGGACCTCACCGAACTCGAGGAGCTGCACCGAGTGCTGACCCGCATCAACGCCGCCGCCCTGGCGGCCGGAACCCTCGACGCCTGACACACCGAACCGAACAGGAGCCCTGATGGCCGCGCAGCGACCCAACGCCTTGCAGTACGTCACCTATTCCTATGGACGACAGTTGCCGGCGTCGATGCGGGAGTGGGTGGCACGCGATCTCGCCGGCCCCGGAGCAGTCCGCCGCCACATGATCCGCATGGCCATCCCCCCGCTGCTGATCCTGGCGCCGTTCTGGCTGCTGCCGGCGTCGCTGTACGTACACCTCGAGATGACCGTGCCCATCTACGCCTGGGCGATCCTGATGGCGCTCGCGCTGAACAAGATCTGGCGCCGGCACCGCCTCGCCCAGCATGGCCTCGATCCCAATCTCGTCGATGCGATCAAGCGCAAGAAGGACGCCCACATCCACGAGGACTACGCCCGGCGCTACGGTCCGCGGCCGGAAGAAGCGCGCTGGCAGGCCAACAGCAGCCCCTTCTGAGGTGTCCGGGCGGCGGTGATTTGGTGAAGCCACGCGCCGAGACGTACATTGTCCCGCGGCCCAGATCACCGCTGCAGAAAGCACACCGACATGTCTGCCACGCTTCGGAGTTCACACGGATGCCGGTCGCGGATCGTTCCCCGTAGCGCCTCGCGACGCGCCCTTCCGCCGATGGCCGGACAGGCCTTCGAGATCGTCGTGGCACCGGACACCACCGGCTGGACCATCACCATTCCCGAACTGGACGCCGTGACCCGGCGGCACGACCGGGCCGAGGTCGAGATCGCCGCGCGTGAGCTCATCGCTCGCCACACCGGTATCCCGCTCGGCTACGTTGCCGTGTGGTCGCGCGACTGACGAAGCGTCCCCCCGTCCCGGTGCTAACCGGGGCGCACAACCGCGCGGCCTGACGAGGTAGCTTCACTTAGGTGAGCTTTACCTATGCTTCGGTGGTACGCAGCGTGGAACTGACGCGGCGGTTGCGCCGCATCACGCTGCACATCGACGATCCTGCCGGCTTGGGAATTCCGCCTGCCGCCGATGCAGCGGTCGGCGTCTACTTCGATGCGGCGCCGGACTTTGCCGGCCGCAATTACTCAGTGCGTCATCACGACGCCGACCACATCGACATCGACGTCGTCTTGCACGCATCTGGTCCGGGGACCACCTGGGCCCGCACCGTGAAACCGGGTGCCCGGGTGGGGCTCGATCACGCACGGTCGTGGCACCGTCCCGACCCGCAAAGTGAGTGGCACCTACTGATCAGCGACCTGTCCGGTCTGCCGGCACTGGCCCGGATCATGTCCGGCCACCCCGCGGGAACCCCCGCGACGGCCGTCGTGGAGGTGGCTGATCGTGCTGACCTCGACTACCTGCCCAGCCACCCCGACATCGAGGTCGTAGCGACCGTCGGCACCGGAAACGGTGCCACCCGCAGTCGGCTGACCGAACTGGTGCGCGACCTCCCGATGCCGGCGACACGGGGTTACTGCTGGTTCGCCGGTGAGGCGGCCGAATCGCGGGCCGTGCGCAAGCATGTGCGTCAGCTCGATTGGTCGATCGAGCAGTACGACATCACTGGATACTGGCGTGCCGACAGCCAGCTCTGGGACCGGCGTTTCGCGCTCGTCGAAGCGGACGTCGTCGCCGTCTACACGCGCGCCCTCGCCGCCGGTAAGGGCGACAAGATCGCTTTCGAGGAGTTCGACGAGGCACTCGAGCGAGTCGGCCTGTAATCGCCGTGACGACGAGCGCTCCGCCGGCTACGGCTCCGGCCCCGGCTGCGCACCAGCTGTCGCGTACCGCGCGGACCGCCGGCCTGGCGATCGCCGCCGCGGTTCTCGTCATCACCGGTCTCGCGAGCCTGGCCATCGGCACCGAGAACGTCTCGGTGCCAACCGTATGGCAGGCGCTCACCGACTACCGCGATGTCGGGGACCAGTGGATCGTGCACGACCTCCGCATTCCCCGGACCGTTCTGGCGCTGCTCGCCGGTCTTGCACTCGCCCTGTCCGGCACGCTCATTCAAGCCGTCGGCCGCAACCCGCTGGCCGATTCGGAGATCCTCGGCGTGAATTCGGGCGCGGCGCTGTTCGTCGTCGTCGCCATCGCATTCCTGGGCATGACCGGGGTGTGGACCTACATCTGGTTCGCCTTTGCCGGCGCGCTTTGCGCGATGGCCCTGGTCTCCCTGGTCGGCATGACCGGCCGCGGTGCGGTGACCCCGGTCCGGGTGCTGCTCGCCGGCGTGGCGGTCGGGGCGGTGTTGGACGGCGTCGGCTATGTGATCCGGCTGCACAAGCCCCGGGCATTCGACAACATGCGTTTCTGGGATGCGGGAGCGCTCGACGGCCGATCACTCGAGGTGTCCGCCGCCATCGCGCCGTTCATCGCCATCGGCGCCGTGCTGTGCGTGGTGGTGGCGCGGTCCCTGAACGTCGCAGCCCTGGGCGATGACCTCGCCACGAGCATGGGTGGCAACGTCGCCCGCACCCGCGCGCTGAGCCTGGTCGCCGTCACGCTGCTCGCCGGCGCCGCCACCGCGGGGGCCGGGCCCATCGGCTTCGTCGGACTGATGGTGCCGCACGCGGTCCGATGGATCACCGGCCCGGACTGGCGGTGGATCCTGGCATACGGAACGGTCCTCGGACCCGCCCTGCTGCTCGCCGCCGACATCGTCGGCCGGGTGGTGATCCGTCCGGCCGAACTGCCGGCGGGCATCGTCACCGCGTTCCTCGGCGCGCCGGTGCTGATCTGGTTGATCCGACGGCACGGAACCTCCCGATCGTGAATCGCGCCCGGGAACACGGCACCCCCGCCGTGCGCCGCCACTACGTGGTGCGCATCGGCGCCGTGTCGCTGCGGGCCTCGTGGCGGACGACGCTGGTGGTCGGCGGTCTGCTCACGGGCGCGGTCGTCGTCGCCGTGCTCGCGATCGGCATCGGCAGGTACACGGTGGCGCCCGCCGACGTCGTCGGGGTGCTAATGGGTGCCAACACCTCCTTCGACCGGGTCGTCGTGCTCGATTGGCGAATGCCGCGAATGTTGTTGGCGCTCATCATTGGTGCTGCCCTGGGCGTGTCGGGTGCGATATTTCAGGCGCTCACCCGCAACGCTCTGGGCAGCCCGGACATCATCGGGATCAACGCCGGGGCGTACACCGGGGCGCTGGTCGTCATCGCCGGAGCGGGCGGTGGCTACTACGCCGTCGCGGCGGGTGCCCTGATCGGCGGCCTCGTCACCGCAGCCGCGGTCTACGCGCTGTCCTACCGCAACGGCATCGCGGGATTCCGGCTCATCGTGGTCGGCATCGCGATCGGCGCGGTGCTGAACTCCGTCAACCAGTGGGTGATCATCAAGATCGATCTCCACACGGCCATGACCGCCTCGATCTGGCAGCAGGGCAGTCTCAACGGACTGGGCTGGGAGCAGGTGCTGCCGGTGACGGCCTGTCTGCTGCTGTTGGTGGTGCCACTGGTCGCCTTGGGGCACCGGTTGCAGATCCTGCAGTTGGGCGACGACGCCGCCGGGGCCCTCGGGCTACACCCCGACCGGGCCCGGCTGATCTACCTCGTGATCGCCGTCGGCATGGTGGCGCTGTCCTGCGCCGCCGCGGGGCCGATCACCTTCGTCGCGCTGGCTGCGCCGCAACTCGTGCGGCGGCTCACGGCGAGTCCGGGTGTCGCGCTGGTTCCCTCCGCCGCGATGGGCGCCGTACTGCTCCTTGCCAGCGACGTGCTCGCCCAACACCTGCTCGAGGGCACGGAGCTGCCCGTGGGGGCCGTCACCGTGTCGCTGGGCGGTGCCTACCTGGTGTACCTACTCGTCTCGCAAGCGCGAAACCGATAGGAGAACAGTGGATGTCGAGTCGTCTACAGGCTGACGGCCTGACCATCGGATACCAGGACGTGTCCGTGATCGACCAGCTGTCGGTCGACATCCGCGACGGTGCCCTCACCGCAATCGTCGGACCCAACGCCTGCGGTAAGTCGACTCTGCTGAGGGGTCTGGCCCGGCTCCTGAAACCGGCCGGCGGTCAGGTGATCCTCGACGGTCAGGACATCACCACGCTGCACACCAAGGAGGTGGCGCGCCGCCTCGGGCTCCTCCCCCAGACCTCGATCGCGCCCGAGGGCATCACGGTGGCCGACCTCGTCTCCCGCGGACGATTCCCCCACCAGAGCGCGTTCCGGCAGTGGTCACGTGGCGACGAAGCGGCGGTGGCGGAGGCCTTGAGGTACACCGGGGTGGCCGATCTGGCGGGCCGGCTGGTCGACGAACTCTCCGGTGGTCAGCGCCAACGGGTCTGGGTGGCCATGGTGCTCGCGCAGCAGACGTCCCTGATCCTGCTCGACGAGCCGACGACATATCTGGACATCGCCCATCGGGTGGAGCTCCTGGACCTGTTCTCCCTCCTGAACCGGGAACAGGACCGCACCGTGGTGGCCGTGCTGCACGATCTGAACCACGCCTGCCGCTACGCCGACCAGATCATCGCCATGAAGTCGGGAGCGGTTGTCGCGCAGGGAGCTCCGAGCGACGTCATCACCGAACAGCTGGTCGAATCGGTCTACGGTCTGAAGTGCCAGATCATCGACGACCCGCAGACCGGGACACCGCTGGTCGTGCCCCGCGCCTCCCCGCACCTGACCGCGCAGGGCCGGTGAGGTAACCGCTCAGGCGTTCGCCAGGTCCGCCACCGGGCGACCGTTCAGCGCGTTGGCGAGTTGCGGTACCAAGACCTCGAGTGCATATTCGAGCGAGGCCGGCCCGCTGTAGGTGAGGGCATCGCTGAGCTTCGAATCGAAGCCGGTGTAGAGCGTGCGCCCGTCGCGCACGACGTTCAGCCGCGCAAAGGCCGGTGACGCCAACAACTCCTGTGCGCTGCCGCCGTTGACGAACAGGATGTCCCGGTCGAGCAGTCCGAGTTTCTCCTCGCTGACATCGCCCACCACGTCCTGCGTGGCGAAGCCCAGCGCGGTGAACAGTGAACGCCGAGGGTCGTTCTCGCCCAAGAGATAGTGCCCGCCCTGCGATGGACCGAAATCGACGACGACGGTCTTGTCGTCGAACTCTGGATTGCCACGGCGCGCCGCGTCGATACGACCGTTGACCTCCTCGACGAGTTCCTGGGCCCGTGCCTCTTTCCCGAGTGCTTTACCGGTGGTCAGCAGTTGGACGTTCCACGGCGTCTCCTCATCCGGGTACTCCGAGGACTGGATCACCGTCGGCGCAATCTGAGAAAGACGGTCGTAAGTCTGCCGGTCGATGGTCTCGTAGATGGCGAAGATGAGATCCGGCTGCGCGGCGGCGATCGCCTCGAAGTCGATGTCGTCACTTCCCCACGTGCTCAGGCCCTTCCCGTCCGTGGCCGCCCGCACCCAGGGAAGCGTGTCGTAGTTCTCGGAGAACTCCCTGGTGCTCACCGGCACGACGCCCAACGGCAGAACGAAATCCTGGTCGGTCCAGCCCACCGTCACCACCCGCTTCGGATCCGCGGGAACGGTCGTCTCCCCGAACTTGTGCGTGATCGACACCGACCCCTCAGTGCGCGTCGGGCGTTCGCCGGAGCCGCACCCGATCAGCGCCGCGGCGACCATAAGGACACCGGTCAGCGCCCCGATGTTGCGCACACTCGGGCGGTTGAATCGTCTCGACATCGCGTGCCTCCGTTTCGCCACCTGGCGGAACCGGTCCGGACCGTGATACCGCCTCGTCGGGGAAAGAGCCCCTTCGGGAGACAAGTTAGCCTGACCTTGCACATCGGTGGGTTCCACGGTGGCGGGAAACCATGGGTCGCGACACTCGGCCGGTCGCGCTCGCGCCGTTGCCGAACCGAGGCCCAACCGTGACGTGACGCGCGGGCCGGGCGCACACGAGCTGACGGCGTCGACGCCTACCGTCGCGGCATGCGGGTTGCTCTGTCCGCCGTCGTCGCGGGCCTCTGTCTACACCTCGGTGTCCCCGTGGTCGCCTCCGCCGCCCCGACCACCACCGAACCTGTTGAGCGGCCGTTGAGTTCGAGCGAAGTCCTGTTCGGCGACCGGGCCGACATCGCCGGTGCGACGCCGCTGGGCTTCGACACGTGGAGCCGTCTCGACAACGGGGTGCGGGTGTACTTCGTGTCCGGAACGCCCAGTTGCTACGGCGTCCATGCGACGGCCACCGAGACCGCCGACACGGTGACCGTGCGACTCCAGGAGGGTGCGCTACCCGAGGCATCGGGCCGCCGCTGCACCGCCAACGCCGTGCTGGGCGCCACCGACATCACCCTCGACGCCCCGGTCGGCGACCGCGCCGTCCGCAGCGCTTCCTGATCGTCGCGATGGATCCCCTGTCGCTGGGAGCGCTGACCGGTGACGGTATCGGACCCGAAGTCGTCTCGGCCACAATGCAAGTCACCGAACGGGCACTGGCTGCCGTCTCCACGCCGGTCGAATGGCACCGACTACCCATGGGCTACGAGGCGATAACCCGCGACGGTACGCCGCTGCCGCAGCGGACGCTCGACGAGCTCGACCGTCTCGACGCGTGGCTGCTGGGGCCCCACGACAACGCCGGCTACCCGGCGGCGTTCCGCGAGGGTCTGTCCCCGGGCGGGACGATACGCAAGCGGTACGGCCTGTTCGCCAACATCCGGCCCGCGCACCGGCTCAGCGGAACCGTCCCCGCGGTGTGTCGCGACCTCGACGTGGTCGTCGTACGAGAGAACACGCAGGGGTTCTACGCCGACCGCAACATGTATGACGGCGCCGGCGAATTCATGCCCACCCCCGATGTCGCGATGGCAGTTGCGGTGTTCACCCGTGAGGCCTGCGAGCGCATCGCGCACGAGGCGTTCCGGTTGGCGCAGAGGCGACGCCGGTCGGTTACCGTCGCGCACAAGGCCAACGTGCTGTCCAAGACCACGGGCCTGTTCCGGGACAGCTGCCGATACGTGGCCGAGCAATATCCGGACGTCGAGGTGCGCCTCGAACACATCGACGCCCTGGCAGCGCTGCTCGTCGCACGGCCGACGGAGTTCGACGTCATCGTGGCCGAGAACATGTTCGGTGACATCCTCTCGGATCTCACCGGTCAGCTCGCCGGATCACTGGGCATGGCGCCGTCGGTGAACTCGTCGGCCGACAAGGCGATGGCGCAGGCCGCGCACGGATCCGCGCCCGGCATCGCCGGCCGCAACATCGCCAACCCGGTGGCGATGATGATGTCGGCCGCGATGCTGCTCGACTGGTTGGCCGAGCGTCACGGCCGGCGCTCGCTGGCCGAGGCCGCGGATCAGGTTCGCCACGCGGTCACCAGAACCCTCGACGACGGCGTGCACACCGCCGACCTCGGTGGGACGAGCACGACCACCGGTTTCACCGAGCACGTGCTGGCAGTCCTCGACGCCGGCTGAATTCGCGCGGACCCCGCCTCCGCCGGCGTCAGCGGTTCAGGAACCAGATGCGCGAGGAGAGCAGCGTGGCGAAACCGCACCAAAGCGGATAGAGCGCCAGCGGTGCGGCCTGTACTCCGGTGGCGTCGGCCGCGCGCCGGGTCAGGTCCGCGCTGCTGAGGGTGAGCGCTCCGGCGGCGACGGCGGCGACACCGAGCCGGCGCTGATTGAAGAACAGCCACGACCAACTGGCGTTGAGGGCGAGGTTGGCGGCGAGGGCGGCGGTGTAGGCCCGGGCCTTATCGTGCCGGCCGGTGTCCTCATACCGGTCGATGGCCGAGGCGGACACCACCGCAATGTCGGTGTACAGGATCGGCCACACGATCGGGAACACCTGTGCCGGCGGCTGGAAGGTCGGCTTCTTAAGCCGCTTGTACCAGAGGGACTGCGCCGGGCGGCTGGTGGCGAGACCGCCGAGGGCTCCGGTGACGAGGACGCCGCCGGCGGTTTTGGCGAGAGTTGAGGCACGCATCGAAGTCCTTTCCGTCGTTCATGATCGCTTACCCGCGCGCCGTCGTGGCGAACCGTCGCGTCATCGAGGGGTCACAACCGGGCCCTCGAATCGCACACGCGCACATCCGTGCCCACATACGATCCCGACCGGTGGGTGGACAAGAATCCGCCAAGGATCCGACAAGGTTGCTGTTCGACGCTCGCTTCGCGCCGCGCCGGCGGCACCTGACAGGAGGTTCGCATGAACGAAGATCGCAGCGCCGTCTATCGGCGCGCGACATTGGCTGTGTCGTCGATCGCCGTCACCACGGCGCTGTGCCTCGGGGCTGCGCCGGCGGCCTTGGCCGACCCGTATGACGACGGCGACTCATCGGAAGTCGTCGACGACTCGGGCTCGTACGAGCAGCCCGCCGCTCCTGCCGAAGAGCCCGCCGCCCCTGCCGAAGAGCCCGCCGAGGAACCCGCACCCGCCGAGGAACCCGCGGCGCCGGCCGAGAACCCGGGCGCAGATGAACCCGGTCCGCCGGTGGATCCCCCCGCCGACGAGGCCCCCGCGAACGACCCCGGTGTGCCCGGCGCCGACGACTCCCCCGGCGCCGGTTCCCCGGCCGACGCCGATGACCCCGGAGGACCTGCCGTGCCGGGTGACACCGACGACCCGGGATCGAGTGCGCCCGACCCTGCCGTCGCGGCCGACACCCCCGAACCCGACGTCGCCGAGATGCCCCAGCAGGTCGTCGACGAGGCGCAGCGCGCCGACGCGCTGGACATCGTGGACCCTCCCGCCGCGGCGGAGACCGAGGTCACCGAGCTCACCGAATCGCTCGAATCGGTCGTCAGCGAAACCTCCACCTGGTCCTCGTCTTCGACGTGGAGCAGCCAGGTCACGCAGTGGAATTCGTCGTGGGTCGGATACGACACCTGGTACCGCCCGGTGTTCACCAATCCGTACAGCACGCCGCTGCAGCTCATCTATTTCTATGACAACGCCACCCGCGTCTTCGAGGTCCCGCCCCTGCAGCGGGCGGTGCTCACCGCACCCGCGCCCGGGGTGTACTCCTTCACAGCGGTCAACCGGGATGCCTCGGGGAAGCCGACGACGGTCTCGACCGGCAGCTTCTCCGGCGGCGGGTATCGGCCGGCCCCCGGGCAGCCCCCACCGGCCAAACCCGCGGCGCCGACCACGTTCCGCAATGTGCTCGTGCAATTGAAATACAAGGACGGAATGTCCAAGCCGTTCCGGGTCAAGACGCTGTCCGACCTCGGGGACGACCCGTCGGTGGGCGGCCACCGCGTGCTGCTCGACGACGAGACCCCCGCGTGGGGCACCTGGGCCAAGACCGGCGGTGGCGAGCGGCTGTTCGAGGTGACCAGCACCCAGCAGCTGCCGGGCATCACCAAACCGGCGCAGGGACCGCTACCCGGCTATCAGGTCCAGCTGGCCGCCGAGCAGGCGGCGCCGGCCGCGACGGAGAAGAAGTGGGTCAGACCGCTTGTGATCGTCGCGGCCGGCGCCGGTGCGCTCGCCGTCGGCGCGGTCGGATTCTTCGTACTGTCGGGCCGGCGGCGGCGCTCGCCGTAGCCGACGGTCAGCGCAACGCCGCCAGATTGTTGACCGACTTGCGCACGTCGGATTCGATGACCTTGGCCACCAATGTGCCGACACGGGTGTTGAGCAGCCCACCGGAGAGATCTGCGACCACGCGGAACTTCGTTCCCTCCGGTTTGCGCTCCTCGACATGCAGCGAGAGCGCGATGCAGACGGAAGGGAACCCGGTGCCGACGAGTTCGATGTCCTTGGGTTCGTCGTACCGGGTCACCCGCCAGTGGATCGTGTTGCGGAATGCCTTGACCTTGATCGACGAGGACACGCACGTGCCGACCTCGATCTCCGCAGGCACCTCGCTGCGCCATCCGCCGAAGATCGTCAGCCACTCGTCGAAGCGGCGCAGATTGGAGGCGAGCTCCCATGCCCGCTCCGGGGTGAGATCGGAAGAGACCGTGACGTCGACGGAAGCCATGGATCCTCACTACCCTTCGCAGCGGTCGAGGTAAACGACCTGCGGTGATCGCCCGAGCGGTCCTGCTCACACCGCCCGCGCACCCGGCCGCCGGGCACAGCGGGCGCCCGCGACGGCGCATTACGCGGATTCTTCTGCCCAGACCCGGTCTGAACGAAGGATTCCATTGTCGGATTGTTAAATCGTTGCGGAATCGCTTGCGAAGGACCCCCCAATGGGCGATTGTTAACGCACAGTCCGCTGGCAGTTCTTCGAGGAGGTCGCCTTCTGACCGGCACACATACCACCGCGGTCGATCACGGCGTCGGAGCGTCCTCTAAAGCCAAGGGCGGCCCGGTCATCGAGATCGACCACGTGACCAAACGCTTCGCCGACTATGTGGCCGTCGCCGACGCCGATTTCTCCATCGCCTCCGGTGAGTTCTTCTCCATGCTCGGTCCGTCCGGCTGTGGGAAGACCACCACCCTGCGGATGATCGCCGGCTTCGAGACGCCCACCTCCGGCGCCATTCGGCTCGAGGGCGCCGACGTGTCGAAGGTGCCCCCGCACAAGCGCAACGTCAATACGGTGTTTCAGCACTATGCGCTGTTCCCCCACATGTCGGTGTGGGACAACGTGGCCTATGGGCCCCGGTCGATGAAGAAGGACAAGGCCGAGGTCAAGCGCCGCGTCGACGAGATCCTGGAGATCGTGCGCCTCGGTGATTTCGCCAAGCGCAAGCCCAGTCAGTTGTCCGGCGGCCAGCAGCAGCGGGTCGCCCTGGCTCGGGCCCTGGTCAACTACCCCAGCGCCCTGCTGCTCGACGAACCCCTGGGTGCCCTCGACCTGAAGCTTCGTCACGCGATGCAATTCGAACTCAAGCGCATCCAGCGCGATGTCGGCATCACGTTCATCTACGTGACCCACGACCAGGAGGAGGCGTTGACGATGAGTGACCGCATCGCGGTCATGAACGCCGGCAACGTCGAGCAGATCGGCTCCCCCACCGAGATCTACGACGCCCCGGCGACCGTGTTCGTCGCGAACTTCATCGGCCAGGCCAATCTGTGGTCAGGGCGCCAGACCGGCCGCAGCGGCGGCCTCGTGGAGGTGGCCGCCCTGGGCACCACGCTGCGTGCGCGCCCCGGCGAGACCACGATCGAATCGGGAGGCCACGCCACGGTGATGGTCCGTCCCGAGCGCGTCCGCGTCTCGGTCGAACCGCTCGGCGGTGACACGGTCGCGGTCGCCGGAACGGTGCAAGACCTGACGTTCCAGGGTCCGGTGGTACGGGTCTCCGTCGCCGCGCCGGACGGCTCGGTGATCGTCGCGCACGTCGGTCCCGAGCAGAAGCTGCCGGCCGTGCGGCCCGGAGACCAGGTCTACGCCGGATGGGATCCGGACGCGGCACTGGTGCTACCCGCGGCGGACATCCCCACCACCGAGGACCTCGAGGACATGCTCGACGACTAGCCCCTGCGCGTTCGTACCGCCCCTGCCCCTTTGCCGAACTCGACGACGAAAGGCACTGCCGCCATGGCCGCTGGAAACCCCGACAATTTCGACCCTCGCCTCGTATCCCGGCTGACCGCCACCCGCACCAACCGCAGGCGCTTCATCGGCGGCGGTGCCGCTGCCGCAGCGGCCGCGATCCTCGGCCCCTCATTCCTCGCCGCATGCGGTTCGGACAGCTCGTCGTCCGGATCGGGCGACAGCGACACCACCGGTACCTCGAGCAACACGCTGCGCGTGTCGAACTGGCCGCTGTACATGGCCGACGGGTTCGTCGCGGCCTTCCAGACCGCGTCGGGCCTGACGGTCGACTACAAAGAGGATTACAACGACAACGAGCAGTGGTTCGCCAAGGTCAAGGAACCGCTGTCGCGCAGGCAGGACATCGGCGCCGATCTCGTGGTGCCCACCGAATTCATGGCCGCCAGAGTCAAGGGTCTGAACTGGCTCAACGAGATCAGCGACGCCGGCGTGCCCAACCGCAAGAATCTGCGGCAGGATCTGCTGGACTCGAAGATCGATCCGGGCCGCAAGTACACCGCGCCTTACATGACCGGCATGGTGGGGCTGGCCTACAACCGCGCCGCGACCGGGCGCGACATCCGGACCATCGACGACCTGTGGGATCCCGCGTTCAAGGGCCGGGTCAGCCTGTTCTCCGACCTGCAGGACGGCCTGGGGATGATCATGTCCTCACAGGGCAATTCGGTCGAGGATCCCACCACCGAGGCAGTGGCCAAGGCTGTCGACCTGGTGCGCGAACAGAAGGACAGAGGACAGATCCGCCGCTTCACCGGCAACGACTACGCCGACGACCTGGCTGCGGGCAACATCGCCATCGCCCAGGCGTACTCCGGCGACATCGTGCAACTGCAGGCCGACAATCCCGATCTGCAGTTCGTCGTCCCCGAGTCCGGTGGTGTGTGGTTCATCGACACCATGGTCGTGCCCTACACCACGCAGAACCAGAAGGGCGCCGAGCAGTGGATCAACTACGTCTACGACCGCGCGAACTACGCGAAGCTGGTGTCGTTCGTCCAGTACGTGCCGGTGCTCTCCGACATGACCGATGAGTTGAACAAGATCGATCCCGGCGTCGCCAACAACCCGTTGATCAACCCGCCGGAGAGCATGAACTCCAACCTGAAGTCGTGGGCGGCCCTCACCGACGAGCAGACCCAGGAGTTCAGCAGCATGTACGCCGCGGTCACCGGCGGCTGACACATGGCGGGAGTCGCAGCCAGCAGCAGGCAGCGCAGCAAGATCGCGCCGTACCTGATGATCCTGCCCGCCATGGTCTATCTCGGCATCTTCTTCGTGGTGCCGTTGGTGACGCTCGGGCGGACGTCGCTGTCGAGTTCGGGCGGGTCGGTGTATCTGCCGACACTCACCTTCGACTGGAACTTCGGCAATTACGTCGAGGCGTTCCGCCAGTACGAGGACCAGATCATCCGGTCGTTCAGCTACGCGGCGGTCGCCACCGTGGTGTGCGTGCTGCTGGCCTATCCCCTGGCCTACGTCATCGCGTTCAAGGCGGGGCGGTACAAGAATCTGATTCTGGGCCTGGTGATCCTGCCGTTCTTCGTCACGTTCCTGATCCGAACCATCGCCTGGAAGACGATCCTGGCCGACGAAGGCTGGGTGGTCCAGGCGCTCGGCACGGTCGGGTTGCTCCCAGCGGAGGGCCGCCTGCTGTCCACCGGGTGGGCGGTCATCGGCGGACTCATCTACAACTGGATCATCTTCATGATCCTGCCGCTCTACGTCAGCCTCGAGAAGATCGATCCGCGGCTGCTCGAAGCGTCCAAGGACCTCTACTCGTCGGCGCCGCGCAGCTTCGGCAAGGTGATCCTGCCCTTGTCGATGCCAGGGGTCCTGGCCGGCAGCATGCTGGTCTTCATTCCGGCCGTCGGTGACTTCATCAACGCCGACTACCTCGGAAGCACGCAGACGACGATGATCGGCAACGTCATCCAGAAGCAGTTCCTGGTGGTCAAGGACTATCCGGCGGCAGCGGCGCTCAGCTTCCTGTTGATGGCGCTGATCCTGGCCGGCGTCCTGCTCTACACCCGGGCCCTGGGAACCGAGGATCTCGTATGACCATTGCGGACCGCGTCTCCGCGGCGAACGAGGGCATCGGCGACGTCACTCCCAAGCGGTCGCTCGCCGCGCGGCTCAACCTGGGGGACAACGCGTTACGGGTGGTGGCGGGCCTGGTCCTGCTGTATCTCTTCCTGCCCATCTTCGTGATCATCCTGTTCTCGTTCAACAAGCCGACCGGGAAGTTCAACTACACCTGGCGGGGGTTCACGCTCGAGAACTGGGCGGATCCGTTCAAGTACCCAGCGCTGACCGACGCCCTGAAACTGAGCCTGAACATCGCTGCGGTGTCCACCCTGATCGCCCTGGTTCTGGGCACCCTGGTCGCCATCGCGCTGGTGCGGCAGCGGTTCCGGGGGTCCAAGGCGGTCGACACGTTCCTGGTGCTGCCGCTGACCGCACCCGAGGTCGTGATGGGCGCTTCGCTGTTGACGCTGTTCCTCGACCTGAACTGGGCCGCGGGGTACACCACCATTCTGATCGCTCACGTCGCCTTCGAGGTCAGCTTCATCGCGATGACGGTGCGCGCCCGAGTCCGTGGATTCGACTGGACGCTCGAAGACGCGTCGATGGATCTGGGTGCCAGTCCGGCCCGCACGTTCTTCCGGGTGACGTTGCCCCTGATCGTCCCGGGAATCGTTGCCGCGGCGATGCTTTCCTTCGCGCTGTCGCTCGACGACTTCATCATCACCTATTTCGTGAGCGGTTCGACGACGACCTATCCGCTGTATGTCAACGCTGCGGTCAAGGCGGCGGTGCCCCCTCAGATCAACGTGTTGGCAACTGCCATCCTGCTGATCAGCCTGGTGCTGCTTGCCGTCGGAACGCTATACCGGCGCAAGCGCATCGACGTCTGACTCCGCCCGCTCAGCCCACCTCGGCCGGTACCGGTGCGGGCCGGGCGCCACTGCGGGCGGCACCGATTCCTGCTCCGACGACGAACACGATGCCGGCCACCCCGGCGGGTGCGGGTACCTGGTGCAGGACGACGAATCCGATCGTGAGCGCGAACGCCGGTTCCAGGCTCATCAGGGTGCCGAACGCCGCGGTCGTCAGCCGCCGCAGCGCCAGGAACTCCAGGGCGAACGGAAACATCGGCAACAGGATCGCCAGGCCGAGTCCGATCAGCAGCAACTCGGGGGTCAACCGCTCGAAGACGGCCGGGCCGACCGCGATGGTGCCGACCAGACCGGCAACGGGCATGGAGACAGCCAACCCGTTGATGCCTGACACGGTGTCACCCACCCGCTGGGTGAGCAGAATGTAACCGGCCCAGCACACTCCGGCGGTCAGCGCATAGGCCACGCCGATCGGATCGACGACGCCTGCCCAGGGCTGCGTCATCAATACCACCCCGACCGCAGCCAGACCTGGCCACACCACCCGCCGGGCGCCTCGTCCGTTCACGACCGCCACGCCGAGTGGTCCGAGGAACTCCAGGGCACTCGCGGTCCCCATCGGGATCCGCGCCAGCGCCGCCATGAACAACAGGGTGATCATGGCGGTGACCACACCCAGTGCCACACAGGTCGCGAGGCTGCGGCGAGTGAAACCCGCCGTGCGCGGACGCAGAAACACCAGGAACAGCAGACCCGCCCACGCCAGGCGCAACCATGCGGCGCCGTCGGCCCCGATCCGATCCATCAACCCGACCGCGACGGCGACGCCCAATTGCACTGAGAGCATGGCCGTCACGGCCATCACCGTGCCGGAGCGAGCCGAATGCGTGACCACCGCTGCATTGAACGGGAAGGCCGCCCGCCACGTCCACTTCGTTTTGTCGCAGAGTTTGTGCGCAAGTCGCCCGCGACATGGTTCAGGTGCCGAAGATGGGGTAATCAGGCGTCGTTACCGGCTGCGGAGGGGGTGCCGTGAACAGCAGGGGGATCACCGTCGCGGCGACCTCAGCGATCGCCGTGATCGCCATGACGGCCGGCGGCTGCGGATACCGCATGGGCGCTGTCCCGGCCGACGGGGTTTCCGCGGTGGCCTCGGTGACGGCCACCGCCGCGGCGTCCGTGCGCACCGGAGCTGACGTGCGCGAACCGCAGGCGGGCGTGGCGTCCATCGACGTGGATCGGGCTGTGGTGCCCAACGCCCAGGGAGATCCGGCGTGCGCGTCGCCGGTGGCCTGGGGCCGACAGCCGCAGGGCCCCGGCGTGCTGGTCAGTGTCCAAGCGCTGCGGCCGGCGTCGGTGACTGTGCTGGTGCGCACGCAGAGCGGGGCCGACGTGGCCGAGCGCGCCGTGGTCGACGGTGACGATCTGCGGCTGTTCGAGTTCCCCGACGTCGGATTCGACGTCGTCCGCGAAGTGTTGATCATGACGACCACCGCGCGGTGTTTCGCCGTGGCCGATCCGGTGACCTTCCGTTGATCGGCGCGGATCAGCCCGAGGTCGCGCGCGCTGCGGCGATCAATTCGACGACACGGCCGATGTGGGGTTCTCGGACGATCGAATGGTGATCACAGTCCACGATGTGCACGCGGAGGTCACCGGTCACGATGCGCGGCCACATCCTCGGATCGTCGCGGTTGAGATGGCTGAGCACCAGCAGTGCGCGACCCGGCCACGGCTTGGGTCGGTACCGCATACCGGTGATGAGACCCACCTCCTCGACGGCTATCGACCGGCGCCGCCGGCCACCGAAGAGCAATCCCGCCAGCGGCACCGATCTCTGGTGTTCCCACCATGATCGGAGGTCGGTGGGTACCGTCTCCTCGAGAGTCACCGTGACGTCCGGCAGCTCTCTGCGCGCCTCCCGCGCGACCCGCGGCGGCAGCCAAGGATCGAGCATCACCAGCAGCTCGACGCGTTCGCCGGCCGCCTCCAGCATGCGAGCGGCCTCCAGCGCGACGTGCGCTCCCAACGAATGACCCACCAGCACGTACGGGCCGTGCGGTTGCACGGTGCGCAGGTCGGTCAGGTGCCGGCGGGCCGCGCGCGCCACCGACAGATCGGGTATCGCGCGGCGCTCAAGACCTTTGGGCTCATAGGCGTACACGGCGGTGCCGGGGTCGACGTGCCCGGTCAGTGGGACGAAGCACAGCGACGACGCGCCCGCCCCAGTGAAGCAGTGCAGTGCCGGACCTGCACTGGCCGGCGACCGGGGCCGCAGTGCCACGGTCGAGGGTCTCAGCGTCATACCGCCGAGCCGGCGCGGCCGCCCCTGACCCGCGGCACTGAGCCTGCAGGCGAATTCGGCCACGCAGGACGCTGCCGCCAGATCCGATTGGTCGAGGTCGACGCCGAACGTCGCCGCGACTTCCCGCAGCATTCTGGTGGCGGTCAACGAATCGCCGCCCAGCGCATAGAAGCCGTCGCTGCGGCCCACACCGTTGACGCCGAGTATCTCGCCCCACAGCCCGGCGATGGTGGCCTCGAGGTCTCCGCGCGGCGGTTCCCCACCATGGGTCCGCGGCCGGGGCAACGCCATTCGGTCGACCTTGCCCCGTTCGGTGCGGGGTAGCGCGGATACGACCACCACGTGCGCCGGGACCATCCACGGCGGCAGGTCGCGGTGCAGTCGGCTGCGCAACTCGGCGACCGCGGGCGTGCGGGAGGTGGTGCTCGGTGCCACGTAAGCGGTCATGGCCGCGCTCTCACCGGCGGTGGCGGTCACCACCACCTCACGAACGTCGTCGTATCGCAGCAGCGTCGATTCGATCTCGGCCGGCTCGACGAGGTACCCGCGGACTTTCACCGCGGAATCGGTACGACCGAGCAGGATCAGGTTGCCCGAGTCGTCGAATCGGCCCACATCCCCACCGAGGAAGGTCCGGCTACCGTCCGCATTGCCGACGAAGCGGCTGGAGGCTGTCGACGGATCGAGGTACCCGAGCGCCAGGTGGGCGGAGGTGATGGCGACCGCGCCATCGTCGTCGAGCTCGATTCGCTTGTGGGGCGCCGGTTTTCCGGCCGGAAGAATCCCGGTCGGCAGCGGGGCCGCCGGTGCGACGTCGAAGGTGGAGATGGCGCTGGCCTCCGAGGAGCCGACCCAGTTGGTGAATACCGCAGCCGGCGCCAGCTCACGGGCGAGCTGAACATGCCGGGGATGGGCGGGTTCACCGGTGGTCACGATGCGTTCGAGGCTCGCCAGTGCGGCAGGCGGCGCCGCAGCGTGCAGCGCGACGAGGAATGCCGGGGTGCAGACCAGGACGCGAGAGTTCGACTCCCGAAGGCGCTCGAGCGCCTCCGCGGCGGTGGCGTCGCGTGGCTCGACGGCCACGACCTCCGCACCGCACAGCAGTGAGCCGATGAGCACGTTCAAGCCCGCCCCGAAGCTGACCGGCATGCCCAGGGCGATGCGCTGTCCCGCGGTTATGCCGAACCGACCGGCGAACAGTTCGGCGTCGCAGAGCCACATGCCGTGTGGGTGCATGACCGCCTTCGGCGCACCCGTCGACCCGGAGGTGAACTGGATGCTGGTCACCGCGTCGCGGCGCCCCCCGACCCTCAGCGGAACGTCGGGAACGTGCGTCGGGGCAGGCAGATCTGCGGTCACTTCGACGGTCACGACGTCGTAGCCGTGCTCGACGAGGATCTGACGGATGGCGTCCAACCGGTTCTGGGGAAGGGCGGGGTCGATCAGCACCGAAACGGCGCCGGATGCGAACAGGCCCAGGATCGTCGACACCGTCGCCGGGCGTAGCACGGCGGGCACCAGCACCGCGGTCTTGGAATCCCGGAGGCCGTCATTCGCCACGACGTGTGCCGCTGCCAGCAGCGCCCCGTAGCTGGCGGTGGCCGTCGCGGTGCGCACGGCGACCTGATCGAGCCGCGTCCGCGCGACGGCCTCAAATGCCGCCGGCACCGACAGGAAGTCGAGCGGCCGGACCGGCGGGTGCGCCGCGCGTCGAGAGGTCGACGCGGTCACCGCACGTCAGTGCGCCGGGATGCGGCTGTCGACATGGCGGACTCCGATGTACTCGACCAGTGGGGCTTAGCGGAGGCTACCCTAACCCGAACCTGGGGTGTCCGCACGAGGCCCACACCGATGAGGGAAGGGATCGCCCATGCTGGCGTTCATCACCACGCTGCGCCATCCGCGCAATTCCGCGGATTACGCGCGGGTGGAGACGCTGCTGCGGGACACTCTCCGATCGGTCACCCGGCAGGCGTGCGACGACTACGTGGTGATCGTCGTGGGGAACCGGCGGCCCTCCTTCCCGCTGCCCCCACGGACGCACTTCGTCGAGGTCGACTTCCCGGCGCCGTCACCGCGCGGCGGGCCGCAGACCGGGATGCCGCCCATCATCTGGGACAAGGGCACCAAGGCGACGGTCGGGCTGATCGCGGCCCGCGACCACGGGCCCGACTACGTGATGTTCGTCGACGCCGACGACTTCGTGCACCGCGACCTCGCGGGGTTCTGCCGCGACCATCCCGGACGGGACGGCTGGGTGGTCAAACGCGGCTGGATGTACTCGCAGACCCGCAACGCCTACGCGCCCAAGTGGAAACTGTTTCGCATCTGCGGGTCGACGTACATCGTCCCGCTCCAGGCATACGCGATTCCCGGGCACCTCACGGTGCGCGCCACCCAGCAGGAGATCGTCGACGCCGTGGGCGACCTGTTCGAGAACGTGCTCGGCGAACACCGCTATGCGCTGGAATGGTGGCGCGACCGCGGCGTGAATCTTCGGCCGCTGCCGTTCCGCGGGACGGTCTACCAGGTGGACACCGGTGAGAACCATTCCGGCAACGTGCTTCTCGGGCCGGGTATGCCCTACCACCGGCGGCTTGCCCGCGACTTCGGGATCCGGTCGACCAAGGGCCCGGCGTCCACGCTGTGGACGTCGATCGGCCCTGCGGCACTGCGCCCGGACATGAGGCTGCCGGCGCGTCCGGCCTTTCTGCGGTCCAAGACCAGTTATCTGGCCGAGTACCGCCCGCCGAACCGGGACTGCGAGAGCGCCTGATCGTCCGCCGATCCGTCACCGCAGATCGCGGTCACGACAGGTGTTCGGCGACGCAGCGGGCGCACATCGCCAGTGACGTCGCGCCGGCGTCCGGGGTGCCGATGCTGCGTTCGGCGAGCGGGCGGGCGCGGCCGACCTTCGGCCGCAGATCCGCGGTCGCCCGCGCGGCTGCGGTGGCCGTCTCTGCCGCCGCCGCCCAGGCATCCTGCCACCGCTGGCCGTCGCTGACCTGACGCTCGAACTCCTCGACGAAGGGCAGCAACGCGTCGAGCATGGTCTTATCGCCCGGTGCCGCACCCCCCAACGCGACCAGCGCCTGGTAGCCGTCGCGCATTCCCGAGGCGATGGTGGCCGGGTCGGGCCGGCCGGTGTCACCCAGACGGTCGCCCACCGCGGCGAGCATCGCCCCCCACAGCACACCCGATGTGCCACCGGCTCTGGCCGCCCATTGCCGCCCTGCCGCGCTCAATACCGAACCCTGTCCGGCACCGTCCGCCACCGCGCGGGCGGCGGCGGCGCGGGCGGCGGACGAGCCCTTGACCATCCCGCGTCCGTGGTCGCCGTCGCCGGCGACCGCGTCGATCCGTCCGAGCTCGTCTTCAGCCTCGGCCAGCATCGCCGCCATGGCGTCGAGGAGGCCGGCCACGAGCCGGCCGCCGTCACGGCCGGCGTCGTCGGACAGATCCCCTACCGGCGGGGCCGACGCGTCGGCCTGGGTCAGGGAACCGTCGCGCTCGGCGCCCGATGCCTGGACGGCGCCCTTGCGATAGGCGGGAGTGTCGGCCGGTGCGCGCCAATATCTTTCGAGTTCCTCGTCGAGCCACATCACGGTCAGCGAACAGCCGGCCATGTCCAGACTGGTGACGAGTTCACCCACCTCGGGTTCGACGATCTCGTAGCCGCGGTCGCGCAGCAGGCGCGCGACCTCCCCCCACACCACGAACAGCTCCTCGTACTTGGTGCGGCCCAGCCCGTTGAGGATCACCGCGATCCGCTGTGATGTCGTGTCGGCGGGGACGTCCTCGAGCACCCCGTCGACCAGGGTGGCGGCGAGCCCGGCGGCGGTCGGCATCGCCTCCTCGGCGACGCCGGGCTCTCCGTGGATCCCCAGTCCGACGCCCATCTGACCCTCCGGCACGGTGAACAGCGGGTGGTCGGCGCCGGGCAACGTGCAGCCGTCGAATGCGACACCGAGGGTGCGGGTCGCGGTGTTGGATGCCTCGGCCACCCTGATCACACCGGCGAGATCGAGACCCTCCTCGGCGGCGGCACTGGCGCATTTGAAGACGGTGAAGTCGCCGGCGATACCGCGCCTGCTGGCTTCGTCTCCCTTCGGGGCGCTGGCGATGTCGTCGGTCACCGCGAGATAGTGCGCATCGATGCCGTCGGCGCGTAGCTGCGTCACGGCCAGCCCGAAGTTCATCACGTCACCGGCGTAGTTACCGGTGGTGAGCAGGACACCGGCGTCGCCGTGGGCCGCCCGCGCAACCGAAGCCGCCTCTTCTGCGGAAGGTGAGGTGAAGATGTTGCCGACCACCGCGCCGTCGGCGAAGCCGGCGCCGACGGTGCCACAGAACGCCGGATAGTGCCCGGAGCCGCCGCCGATCACCACGGCCACCTTGCCCGGTCGCGTCGCGTGCGCCCGCACCACGCCACCAGGTACCCCGACCACGTACCGGGCGTGTGCATCGAGGAAGCCGACGAGCATGTCCTCGGTGAAACGAGCGGGGTCATTGAACAGCTTGGTCATCGGAGCCGTTCACCGGTGTCGATGTCGAACAGGTAGACGCGCTCGGGCGGTGCGGTGACGGTCACGTTCTGTTCGGGTCGGTAGGAGTCGGCGGCGGGGGTCTGCACCACGATGCCCTCCTCCATACCAGCCACTGTGCTGGTGGCCAGACCGAATTCGAGGAGATGTTCGAAGTACGCGATCGTCGCCGAGAGGCCGCCGGTGGCCTCCCCCGTGCCGGTGATCGCACAATCCTGTGGCCGGACGCCCACCGAGACCCGGGTGCCCTCGGCGATGCCCCCGACAGTGGTCTCCAGAGCACCTGCGCCCGAGCCGATCTGGACGCGTGTCCGACCGTCGTGAAGCTGAACAACCCCCTGGAGGACGTTGATCTGCGGTTCTCCGACGAACTGTGCGACGAACAGATTCGCCGGGTCGTCGAACACCTCGTCCGGGGTGCCGAACTGCTGCACGACTCCGGCGTCCATCACCGCGAGGCGGTCGGCCAGCGACAGCGCCTCGACCTGATCGTGGGTGACGACGATGGTGGTGTAGCCGAATTCGCGCTGCAGGACCTTCAATTCACGGCGCACCCGCTGGCGGGCCGACGCGTCGAGGTGGCTGAGCGGTTCGTCGAGCAGGAGCACCGGTGGGTTGCGCACCAACGCCCGCGCCAGGGCCACCCGTTGCTTCTGGCCGCTGGACAGGCCGGCCGGTCGCAAACCCATCAGGTCGTCCATCTCGAGCCGGCGGCTGATCGCGTCGACCATCTGCTCGGCGCCGGAAACCTTGCGAGCCTTCAGGCCGTAGAGCAGATTCTCCCGGATCGACATCGGTGGATAGAGCGCATAACTCTCGAAGCCGACGCCGATTCCCCGCTTGGCAGCGGGCAACTGGGAGATCTCGCGCTCGCCGATCTTGATGGACCCGCTGGTGACGGTCTCCAATCCGGCGATCATCCGCAGCGTGGTCGTCTTACCGCAGCCCGACGGACCCAGCAGCGCGACCAGTTCTCCGGGTGCGATCGCCAGGTCGATGCCTTTGACGGCGGTGACGCTCTCCCGGCCCCGGGAGGCGTAGGTCTTCACCAGCTTGTCGAGGGTGAGGCTCTGTGCCGTCGTGGTCTTCGCCGCCTCTGTCGCCACACTCGTCCGGCGGGCAGGAGCGGAGCGACCCGGAGAATCAATCACTGTGCCGCCTCCAGGGTCTTGTCGGCACCGAGCCGCGCCGTGTCGTCGTCGCCCACCTCGAACACGTGGACATTCGTGTCGGCGACCGTCATCGTGACGGTGTCGCCCTCGTCGACGCCGTGCCGGCCCGAGGTCAACACGATCAGCTGGGTCCCGGCGCAGTCGACGGTCAACTCGATGTTGCGGCCGAGCCGTTCGGCCAGCAGCACCCGTCCATGCAGCGAACCCTCAGGCCCGTCGGTGACATGGATATCGCTGGGCCGCAGACCGATTCGTACCCGGTCCCCGCGATCCACCGCCGCCCCGGCGGGGATTGCGACGTCGAGGGATCCGTCACCGAACCGGATCCGGCCGTCGTCGACCACGCCGTCGAGCAGGTTGATCTCGGGCTGACCGAGTGATCGCGCGACGAAGGTGTCAGCCGGCCGGTGCCAGACCTCCTCGGGGGTGCCGATCTGCACGAGCCGGCCGGCCCGCATGACCGCGATCCGGTCGCCCAGGGCCAACGCCTCCTGGTAGTCGTGGGTGACGTAGATGGTGGTGGTGTTCGACATCGCGCCCAGCTGCTTGAGTTCGGCGCGCATCTGCGCGCGCAGCTTCGCGTCCAGGTGGGACAGCGGCTCGTCGAGCAGGTAGACGTCGGCCGGGCGGACCAATACCCGTCCCAGCGCCACCCGCTGACGCTGTCCGTTGGACAACTCCCGGGGAAGGCGACTGAGCAGATGGTTGATCCCCAGCGTGGTGGTGACCTGTTTGATGCGTTCGGTACGTTCAGCTTCGCTGTAGCGACCGGTGCGGCCCGACTTCAGTGGGGACGCCAGGTTGTCACTGACCGTCTTCTGCGGGTAGAGCGCGTAGCTTTCGAACGCCATCGCGACGTTACGGTGGTAGGGCTCCACCCGGGTGACGTCCCGGCCGTCGATGTGCACCGAGCCGGCGTCGATGTCGACCAGTCCGGCGATCGATTTGAGCGTCGTGGTCTTCCCCGCACCGCTGGGGCCGAGGATCACGAAGAACTCGCCGTCGGCGATGTCGACGCTGATCCCGTCGACCGCTCGGACTTTTCTGTCCGACTTCCCGAAGTGCTTGTGCAGACCGGAGATCGATACCGTGGCCATCAGGCTTTCACCGCCCCGAACGACAGGCCGCGGACCAGATAGCGCTGAATGGTCAGTGCCAGGACCAGCGGCGGGAGTGCCGCGATGATCGCCGCGGCGGCTGTGAGGTTGTAATAGGCCTGACCGCCGCCACCGAGGAACTTGGTGATCGCCACGGTCACGGTGCCGGCGTTGGTGTCGGCCAGTATCAGCGGGAACACGTAGTTGTTCCAGGCGAAGATGAACGCCAGCAATGCCGCGGCTGCGATGCCGGGTCGCACGATGGGCAGCGCCACCATGATGAACGCTCGTCGACGGGTGTAGCCGTCCAGTAACGCCGCCTGCTCGAGGTCCTCGGGGAGGTCCTGGAAATAGGACCGCAGGATCCACACCACCAGCGGCATGGTGACCAGCTGCAGCACCCAGATCATCCCGACCTTGGTGTCGAACAGCCCGATCTGGTTGTAGATGACGAACAGCGGCACGATGACCATCAGTTCTGGCGCGAAGCGGAACGAGAGCATCTGGAACATCAGGTCGTTGGAGCCCCGGTACTGCCAGCGCCCGGCCGCGTAGGCGGCGGGGATGCCGATGACCAGCGAGACGATCACCGCCCCACCGCAGTTGAGCAGGCTGGTCAGCAAGCTGGCCTTGAAGTCCACGCTGGTCATCTGGGTGCCCTTGTCGGAGAGCACCGTGGCGAAATTCGACCAGGTGGGGCTGAACGAGAAGTAGGTGGTGGTCTGCTGTTCGGCGTTCTTGAGGGCCAGCATCAGCATCCAGAAGATCGGGAACAGCGAGAACACGAACCAGAACACCAGGCCGACGTCGGCGGCCACCGAACCGAACGACAGTCGCTTCTGACCGGGTAGCAGTTCGTTGCGCGTGAAGGCCATGTCTAGGACTCCGCTCCGGCAGCACGGCGCTGCGCTTTACCGAGCACGCTCACCAGGTAGCGCGCGGTGATGAACACGATGATCCACAGCAGCAGCATGTAGGTGCTGCCGCGGGAGTAGTTGAGGTTGATGATCGAGTCCTCGAAGGCACCGATCTGCAGTGTGCGGGTGGCGACTCCCGGGCCGCCGGCGGTGAGCACGTAGATGTGGTCGAACACCTTGAGGTTGTCCATGAAGCGGAAGATCACCGCGACCAGGATGTAGGGCCACAGCATCGGCAGCATCAACTTGCGGAACATATAAAACCATCCAGCACCGTCGACCTCGGACGCCTCGAACGGCTCTCGGGGCAGCGACCGGATACCGGCGAGCACCAGGATGGCGACGAACGGGGTGAAGATCCAGACGTCGACCAGGATCACCGAGAACAGGGCGTTGCCCGCGGACAGCCAGTCGAACGTGTTACCCAGTCCGAGAACGTGATTCAGGATTCCGAACTGCGGATTGAACATCAGCTTCCAGATGACACCGGCGATCACGGGGGCGATCATCAGCGGCAGGATCAGCACCTTCTCGAAGATTTTGCCGATGATCGAGGAGCGGTTGAGCAACAGCGCGAGGCCCACGCCCAACACGGTTTCGATCAGGGTGGCCAGCACCGCGAACGTCGCGGTGACCTGGACGCTCTTCCAGAAGACCTGGTCGCCGAGCACCGAGGCGAAATTCTCGAACCAGACGAAATGCGGGTCGGGGTTCACCGCGGCGTAGTTGAGGAAGGCGTAGTAGGCGCCGACCGCGAAGGGGTAGAGAATGCCGATCACGATGACGACGGCGGGGACCGACAGTAGATACGGGCGCATTCTGCGCCGCCAGGTCGGGACCTCGGGCAGCGCGCCGGCACGCTGCGCAGCAGGGGGCTCCGGCGAGGTGGCCGGCGCCTTGGACGTCTGGGTTGTCATGGCCAGGGCTCCTAGAGGTTGACCTTGGAGGTGTTCGTCTTGGCGAGGCTGCTCAGCCGCGATCGCGCGTCGTCACCGCCGTAGATGTCCTGCAGCGCGACCGCCCAGTTCTGGGTGGTGTCGAAGAAGGCCTTCTGCGGGGTGAACTGGATTTTCGACTGGCCGATCACGGTCTCGAACGCCTCCAGATAGCCGAACTGGTCGGCGGCCACTCGTTTGAAGGTGGTGTCGAACACCGATTTGCGCACCGGGTCGGCGTAGGTGCCGCCCTCGACGGCCTTGTTCATGGACTCCTTGCCGGTGGCCCACTGGATGAACAACCAGGCCGGCAGCTTGTTCTTGGAATTGGCGCTCATCGCCCAGCTCCACGTCCACAGGTTGGTCTTGTAGTTGCCGTCGGGCCCGGCCGGACCGGCGTACCAGGCGATGTTGCCGGCCTCCCGGCTCGCACCCGGCTTGTTCTTGGGGTAGGTGGCGCTGTCGGCGTCGAACACCATCATCGCCTTGCCGTCACCGAGATCGCCGGTGGCGTTGGGATAGTCGTAGGTCGTCCACGAGGTCGGACCGGCCTTGTGCTGAAGTTCGATCCATTTGCTGGTGAAGTCGACGGCTTGGTCACTGTCCATCTCGGCGACCAGCTCGCGCCCGTTCCAGCTGTAGTCCACCGCACCTTCGCGGGTGTATTGGGTCATGAAGCCCGGATGGATGGTGGCCCAGGACTTCGAGCCGCGGGTCGACAGACCGTATTGGTTGTTCGCGCGGTCGGTCAGGTCGATGGCCAACTGGATGAAGTCATCGAGGTTGTCGGGCAGCCTGGTGATGCCCTTCTCGTCGAAGACGCGCTTGTTGTAGGCGACCACGTTGTTCTCGAAACCCCATGGGATCGCCCACTGTCCGCCGGTTCCCAGCGGATTTCCCAGAGTGAAATCCCAGCGGGTGGAGGTGCGCAGACCGTCGAAGATGTCTTCGAAGTCGTACTCCGCGTTGGTGGCCGAGCTGTTCTGCAGCCACGGCGTCAGGTCTTCGATCCACCCGGGCGGGCCGTACTGCCAGATGAAGTATGCGCCGAGCATGAAGGCGTCGTGTTTCCCCGATCCTCCCGCCAGCTCGGTGTTGAGCTTGGTGAAGTAGTCGGCCTCTGGCACCAGATCGACGTTGACGTTGATACCGGTGAGTTCGGTGAACTCCTTGAGCAGCGGCTGATACGACAGCTGGTAGGGGTGCGGGGTCTGCAGGATGGTGATGGTGGATCCGGCGGCCTTGCGCCAGTCGAAGCCGCCCGACACCTCGCCGGCGCCATTGGGTGCGCTGGCGGTGCCACCGACGCCGCAAGCCGACAGCATGGGCACCGCAGCTGCGGCAGCACCCATGGCGGCCAACATGTTCCGCCGTGAGAGCTGCGGACCACCGGACGGCCGTCGGTCATCGTTGAAGAAGCGATTCATATCGTCGATGCCTCTCAAGCCGGGATGAGCGAGACCTTGACCGATTCCTTGCCGCTCGCGACCAGGTCGAGCCCTTGCTGGAATTCGGTCAACGGCAACTGGTGAGTGCAGATGGCGTCCATCGGCAGGACGCCGGATTCGATCATCTTGATCGCCGCGGGCCAGCAGTACGGACCCAGATGGGCGCCGAGGACGTCGAGTTCCTTGTCGTCGCTGATGATGCTCCAGTCGACGGTGACGTCACTGCCGAAGACGCCGTATTCGACGTAGCGGCCGAGTTTGCGAAGCAGGTTGAGGCCCTGGGGAACCGCCGAGGTGTGACCGGTGCCTTCCAGATAGACGTCGGCGCCGTAGCCGTCGGTGAGGTCTTTGACGATCTGCTCGGCGTTCTGTTCGGCGATGTTGATGGTCAGGTCGGCCCCGCACTTTTCGGCGAGCTCGAGCTTTTCCGGCGCCATGTCGAGCGCGATGACACGCATCGGGTTCTTGGCCCGCGCGCCGGCGATCATGCCGAGGCCGATCGGTCCGCAGCCGGCCACCACCACGGTGTCCTCGAAGGTGATCTGCGCACGTTCGACGGCGTGCAATGAGCAGGACAGCGGTTCGGCGAACGCGGCATGCTGCGGGGCGATGTCCTTGGACACCTTGTGCACCAGCGCTTCTGCCGGATAAACCATGTAGCTGGCCATGGCGCCGGGAGTGCGCCGCTTGAAGCCGTAGAGATCGTGCGGCTGGCACATGTGGTACTGGCCGCGCTTGCAGAAGCGGCATTCCCAACACGGGACGATCTGTTCGGAGACGACCCGGTCGCCGACCGCGATTCCCCACCGCTGCGCCGCCTCATCGTCGAGTTCGACGACGGTGCCGGCGAATTCGTGTCCCGGGATGACCTCGGTCTCCGCCCAGGCCGGTCGGTTCTCGTCGCCCCAGAATTTCGCGGCGCCGTGGTAGCACTTCAGATCGCTGGCGCAGATGCCGACGGCCTCGACCCGGATGAGCGCTTCGCCTGGCCCGCGCTGCGGAACCGCGATCTCCTCCAGCCGGTAGTCGTGGGGTCCGTGGCAGACGACTGCCTGCATCTTTTCCGGAATCTGATCGGTCATCGGGCGGCTCCTCGGAATGTGGCTGGGCTCACATTAACCAACGTATGCACATATGTCCAGAACATCTGTTCAGGGAGAATCGACGCATGAACAAGTGTTCAGTGCCATACTCGATTGCGTGCCACGGTCTGCACAGCCCGCGCCCCCGACCGGTGTCGACGGCCCCGTCTCCGACGGCTCCGACGTCGCAGCCGGCCATTTCTCGGCGTCGCTGCTGTATGCCGCGGCAAAGCTCTACTACACCGAAGAGGCGACGCAAGCCGAGGTCGCCGGCCAACTCGGCACCAGCCGCGCCACGGTCAGCCGGCTGCTCGCCGAGGCCAAGCGACGCGGAATAGTCCGGATCGAGGTCGTGCCGCCCACCGACGTGGGAACCGGTGACCTGGCGGATCGACTGGCCCGGGCCCTGTCGCTGACCACCGTCTTCCTCAGTCACCCGATGCCCAATCCCGGGCCGGGCCGCGGCATCGTCGACGTGATGGGCGCCGCGCTGGCACCGGCGGTCGGCCGCGCACTGTCCGCGGCCGGCCTGCTACCCGGTGATGTTTTGCTGGTGTCGTCGGGGCGCACCGTCTACGAGGTGGCCCAGCACGAACTGGTGCCGCTGCCCGGAGTGCTCGTCGTACCGACCGTCGGAGGCAACGACCAGCCCGAGGAGTGGTACCAGACCAACGAGATCACCCGGCGCGTCGCCAACCGGGTCAACGGCAGACCCAACTATCTCTTTGCGCCTGCGCTGCCGGGCCCGGAGCTGTATCCGTCGCTGCTCAACGACCCGAGCATCCAGCGGGTGCTGCACCTGTGGCCGCACGCGCGGTGCGCTCTGATGGGTGTGGGTGCACCACCGCTGTTGCGGTCCGACATCCCGCAGTTCGTGCCGACCAGGTCGTCCTCGCTGCGCTCGGCCGTCGGCGATGTGTGCTCGCGGTTTTACGACGCCGACGGCGACGAAGTCGACTTCGAGGGCAGCGACCGACTGATCGCGGTGGGCCTCGAGGCGCTACGCCACGTCCCCGTGACGATCGCCGTAGCGGTGGGGCGGGACAAGGTGCCCTCGATCGTCGCGGGCGCGCGGGGCGGATACTTCAACCAGCTGATCACCGATCCGTCCACGGCTACGGCGATTCTCGAGGCCGTCGAGCACTAGTCCGGGTCCACCGCTGCAAGCCGGTGCACCTGCGCTCGCGTCGCCGGATATAGCTCCCGCCACGTCGCGTACAGATCGTCGTAGAGCGAACGGTGGGTTGGATCCGGTTCGATCTCCCGCGCCACCTTCGCCCAGTCCGTGCCGGGGTCGACCAGGCCCGTGCCGATGGCGGCGAGGAGCGCGTTGCCGTAGCTGGCACCGATCCCCTGTTCGGGTACCTGCTGCGGGCGGCCGGTGATGTCGCTGAGCGTCTGAGTCCACACCGGGCTGCGCAGACCGCCGCCGACGGCGACTGTTCGCTCACCCGAATGCGCATCGTCGAACCGTTCGAGAATCTCCCGGATACCGAACGAGATGCCTTCGTAGGCCGCCCGGAAAAGGTGGCCTCTGGTGTGACGCAGCGTCAGCCCGGCCACCACGCCGCGGGCCTGCGGGTCGAACACCGGGGTGCGCTCCCCCGCGAGATACGGCAGCATCAGCAGCCCTTCGCTCCCCGGCGGCACCTGCGCGGCCTCGGCCATCAGCACCTCGAACGACGCCCCACCCGTCGTCTGTTGCAGCCAGCCGATCAGGCTTCCCGCCGTCGACGTGCCGGCAGCCAATGCCAGCGTGTTGCGCTCCACGCCGGTCGTGGTCCACAGCGTGGGATCGCTGTAGTACTCGTCGATGATCTGCACGAGGAACATCGTCGAGCCGTACATCAGCATTTGATCGCCGGGTCTGCGCACACCGACCGAGAACGCCTCGGAGTAGGCGTCGATTGTTCCGGCGGACACCGGCGTGCCCTGCGGGACCCCGGTCTGCTCGGCCGCCCGGCGCGTCACGGTACCCACCACCTCGCTCGGCCACACCAGCCTGGGCAGCGGGAGGTGACCGCAGATGCGTTGCGCCCACTCGTGATTCCAGTCGAACGCGCGGGTGGCGTACAACGGGTCGCACTGGCTGGCGGTGTGGTGGTCGAGGATGTATTCGCCGGTCAGCTTCGCGGCGATGAACGAATTCGAGCCGTACCATCCGGTCGCCTTCTCGAACACCCCGGGCTCGTGGCGGCGCACCCACTCCAGTTTGGGGCCGACCGCCTGAGTCGACAGCCGGGTCCCGGATCGCTCGAGGATCTTCTGCTCGCCGAATTCGGCTGTCAACGAATCGATCTCGGCGGTCGCACGGGTATCTATGCCATAGAGGATGGCCGGGCGCAGTGGCCGCAGCGACGCGTCGCACAGCACCAGACACGGCCCCACCCCGCTGACGCACATTCCCGCCACGCTGCCTCCGGCGGGCATCCGAGCCATCAACGCCGAGCTGATGTCGCACACTTCGCGCCACCACAGCGTCTCCGCGTCGGCCTCGGCCCAACCGGGCCGGGGCAGGCTCATCGCGTGGGCCAGGGTCTGCGAGGCCAGCACATTGCCCGTCACGTCCACGAGCACGCCCTTGGTGCTTCCCGTGCCGATGTCGATGCCGAGCAGCAGATCCACGGGCTGAACCCTACGTGCTCGCGGCGGTGCGTCAGCGGGTCCTGGACGGAAACGGGTCGTCGGCGAAGTCGATCTGGGCCGCCGGGTTGCTGACGGCGGTCACCAGGCCCGAACCGAATGCGCCGGCCCGGTCGAACAGCGTGGCCGTGCCCACCGAGATGCCGTCGGACACCCAGTGGGAGTCGGCTTCGACGCCGATCCATTCGTCGACCGGCAGGCGGGACAGCGCGACGGTGAGATCGCCGTTGATGTAGCCGACTCCTGCGGTGCCGAGGTTGGTGACCAGGCTGGTTCCCTCGGCGGCCATCACCGCCCGGACGAACGGGGAGTTGTCCGTGCCCCCGACGACGTCGACCATGCGGCTCAAGGTGCGCTTGCGGGCGTCGTTCTGATGGTCGACGATCCGCGTCGTCCAGCCGTTGCCGTCGCTGCCGAGATGGATGTGCTGCGCCGGGTCCCAGTCGGTCGGGAACTCGTGGTCGTCGGTGCGGACCCATTCCCGGCCGCGCGGCGCTTCGGCGCGGCGGTACTGCACCATGGTCGCGCGGGCGACCGTCACCCCGTCCTGGATGAGTTCGCATTCGGAATTCCGGACCCGGCGTCCGTCACGGATCAGATTGCTCTTGACGGTGGTCGCCACGCCGCGAGCCGCGCGAAACAGGTCCACGGTGAGGCGGGTGGGCAGAAAATCGGCATGACCGTACTCGTACTCGAGCACCCGCGCGGCCAACCCGACGACGGCCGGACCGTTGAGGTGGTCCTCGCCCCAGTGGCTCTGCGCGTACTGCGTGGGCAGGAAGCCGCCTTGGTCGTCACGGGCGAAGTGGAACGGACGCTCGCTCATCCGGGCATCGTCGCACAGCCGGTCTCGCGGCCTCGTGACGGACGCCGCGGGAATGGTTCGGCCCGTGGTGTGGGGGTACGCGCCCGACCATGACTTCTTCGACATCCGACGTGGCGCCGCTGCGCGCCCTGGGTCTGGTCTGCACTCTCAAGCCGAGCCCGGCCCCGTCCAGCAGCGCCGTGATTCTCGAGCAGATCTTCGAACCGATGCGCAGTCAGGGCGTGCAGTGCGAGTCACTGCGCGTTGTCGACCACACGGTGGCACCCGGCACCGACGCCGACATGGGCGAGGGTGACGAGTGGCCGGCCATCCTCGAGAAGATCGTTGCCGCAGACATCCTCGTCGTCTCCACCCCGACGTGGGTGGGCCACATGTCCAGCGTCGCGCAGCGCGTCCTCGAGCGGCTCGACGCCGAATTGTCCGAGACCGACGAGCAGGGTCGTCCCCGTCAGGTCGGAAAGGTGGCCCTGGCGGCTGTGGTCGGCAACGAGGACGGCGCCCACAAGATCGAGGCCGACCTGTTCCAGGCGCTCAACGACATCGGCTTCACGATCGCCGCTCAGGGCTGCACCTACTGGAACGACGAGGCGATGGGCGGACGGGACTTCAAGGACCTCGACGAAACGCCCGACGCGGTTGCCAGCACCACCCAGAATGCGGCCCGTAATGCGGTGCACCTCGCCGGGCTGCTGCGCGAGCACCCGTATCCGCCGTATTCCTGACCGTCGGCCACACGTTCACCTTGGCGGTGTATAAGCGGTGTATAGACGGTGAACAACCCTGAGGGGGTGGACGATGAGCATCGTCAACGGGGCGGTTCGGCTGGTCACCCGCACCGCCGACGCGACCACGGCGGCGGCCGGTGCGATCGGCGGAGCCGCGGTGAACGGAGTCGTCGGTGGCGTGCAGGGCGCTGTGGCAGGCGTTCGCAACGGGCTGGGCGAGGGCAGTAAGTCACCGGTGGCGGCCGCCATCACGCTGGGAGCGATCGGCGCGGCCGGCCTGATCGAGTGGCCCGTGCTTCTCGCCGTCGGCGGCGGCGCGCTGGTGGTGCACCAACTGAACCAGCGATCGAACAGCGCAGCGACAGCTCCCCCGCTGCGCTCGGTCCAGACCTCGAGCCCCCCGGCGAAATCGGCCAAAAAAGCGGCCGCACCGCGCAAGTCGACCGCTTCCCGACGGAAGACCACCACATGAGCAGTCACGCCGACACCGTCGAGCGGGTTCGTGAGGCGCGCACGCTCGCCGTGGATCTGCCGATCGTCGGGCGCGTGCGGATTCCGCGTCCCGAACAACTCGCCTTCTATGCCGCCGTGGGGGCGCTGGCCGCCGTCGAGATCATCGAATGGCCGGTCGCGCTGGTTCTGGTCACCGGTCACGCACTGATGCAGAACGAGCACAGCCGGGTGGCGCAGGAGATCGGCGAGGCTCTCGAAGAGGCCTAGCGGATCGACAGTCCGGTCAGCGCGCGACCGATCACCAGCCGCTGGATCTCGCTGGTGCCCTCGAAGATGGTGAAGATCTTCGCGTCGCGGTGCATCCGCTCGACGGGGTAATCGCGGGTGTAGCCGTTCCCGCCGAGAATCTGGATGGCTTCGTCGGTGACGTACACCGCGGTCTCACTGGCGTACAGCTTGGCCATCGACCCCTCGGCGGAGCTGAACGGCTTGTTGTTGCGGTGCATCCACCCGGCCCGCCACACCAGCATCCGCGAGGCGTCCACCCGCGCCTTCATATCGGCGAGTTTGAAGGCCACGGCCTGGAATTCCCCGATCTTGCGACCGAACTGTTCGCGCTGGCAGGCGTAGTCGAGCGCGTACTCGTAGGCCGCCCGCGCCACCCCGAGCGCCATCGCGCCGACGAACGGACGGGTTCGCTCGAAGGTCGCCATGGCCGCCTGGCTGGAGGTGCGTTGACCCTCTTTGGCGCGCGCGACCCGCTGTTCGAACTTCTCGCGGCCACCGAGGATCAGGTCGCCGGGAATGCGGACGTTGTCGAGCACCACCTCCGCGGTGTGGGAGGCCCGGATGCCGTGCTTCTTGAACTTCTGCCCCTGCGACAGACCGCGGGTGTCCGGCGGGATGATGAAGCTCGCCTGGCCGCGGGTGCCCAGATCCGGGTAGACCGAGGCGACGATGACGTGGACGTTCGCGATGCCGCCGTTGGTCGCCCAGGTCTTCGTGCCGTTGAGGACCCATTCGTCGGCCGCCTCGTCATAGACGGCGCGGGCGCGCACCGCACCGACGTCGGACCCGGCGTTGGGCTCGGAGGAACAGAATGCGGCCACCTTCGTGTCACCGGGCGTGCCGAACATCGCAGGCAGCCAGTCGCCGATCTGTTGCGGGGTGCCGTTGGAGGCGAGCGCCGCCGCGGCCAGCCCGGTGGCCAGGATGGACAGCGCGATGCCCGCGTCGCCCCAGAACAGCTCCTCGAACACCGTGAGCAGCCCCAGACCGCTTTCCTCCCCGGCCATCTGGGCGAACAGCTCCGGGGTGTACAGCCCGACCTTGGCCGCTTCCTCGATGATCGGCCAGGGCGTCTCCTCACGCTCGTCCCACTCCGCCGCCGCGGGCCGCACGACGTCGGCGGCGAATTCGTGGACCCAGTCGCGGACGGATGCGACGTCGTCGGGCACTTCGAGGGAGAACGTGGTCATGCGGTCATCGTGTCATGCCGCCGGTCACTGCCCGAGGGTGAGCGTCTGCGCGACCAGGTACCGGTCGAGGACCTCCGGCGTCGGATCGGCCTCATAGGACGCCGTGACCCCGTAGGACCAGGCCGGCGGAGTGTCCTGGCCGGCGTGTACCCACGCCGCCTGGCGGGCCGCCCCCAGCGCCACGTACTCGGCCGGCGTCGGCACATGTACCGGGCGCCCCCACACCGCGGGAGCGATGCGGCGTACCGCTTCCGAACGGGCGCCGCCGCCCACCAGGATGATGCGTTCGACGGCGATGCCCTGTGCGGCGATCTTGTCGATGCAGTACGCCATCGACGCCAGCAACCCCTCGACCGCGGCACGGGCCACGTTGGCATGGGTGAAATTGCGCGTGGTGAGGCCGTGCAGCGCGCCTGCGGCCTCGGGCAGGTTCGGTGATCGCTCCCCATCGAAGTACGGCACGAGCGTGAGCCCCTCGGCGCCGACCGGCGCCCGCAATGCCAGCCGGTCGAGTTCGTCGAAGTCCACTCGCAGCATGGCGGCTGTGGCCGCCAGTACCGGTGCGCCGTTGAGGGTGCACACCAATGGCAACTGCCGCCCCGTTGCGTCGGCGAAGCCGGCCACCAGGCCCTCGGGGTCGTGCGGCGCGGTGGTACCGACCGCGCTGACCACCCCCGAAGTGCCCAGGGACACCACACAGTCGCCGGGGCCGGCACCGAGTCCGAGCGCGGCCGCGGCATTGTCGCCGGCGCCGGGGCCCAACACCGCACCCGAGGCGGTGTGGCCGGCACCGTCGCGCGGTCCGAGCACGGCCGGGAGTGCGGGCCTGCGTCCACGCGTGGCCAGTTCCAGCAGTTCGGCGTCGTAGCTGCCGGACTGAGCCGAGAAGTATCCGGTACCGCTCGCGTCGCTGCGGTCGGTGCGCAGATCAGCGATGTCCCCGCTCCCCGACAGCCGCCAGGTCAGCCAGTCGTGTGGTAGGCACACCGCGGCCGTCGTGTCGGCGTGGTCGGGTTCGGCGTCGGCCAGCCAGCGCAGTTTCGACGCGGTGATCGATGCCACGGGGACGACGCCGATGCGGTCGGCCCAGGCTTGCGGCCCGCCCAGTTCGGTGACGAGGTCCGCGGCGGCCGGTCCCGAGCGGGTGTCGTTCCACAGCAGGGCGTCACGGACCACGTCGCCGCGGTCGTCGAGGCAGACCATGCCGTGCTGTTGGGCGCCGACCGACACCGCGGCCACGTCGTCCAGACCACCGGCGGCGCTGACGGCGGACTGTAGGGCGGCCCACCACTGTCCTGGGTCGACCTCGGTGCCGTCGGGGTGCGGCGCGGTCGCCGACCGTACGACCTCGCCGCTGTCGGCATCGCACACCATCACCTTGCACGACTGGGTCGACGAATCGATCCCGGCAACCAGCGCCACGTGACCTCCTCCGGTCTTGATGCCCAACGCTGAAACAACCAGCCTAACCAGCGGGTCGTGGCGGACCACGCGCAGAATCGAGGGATGGACAGTGGTCCCGCCCCGGATGACACACGTTGGGATCCCGATCGCGACGAGACCGAAACCGAACGCCTGGACCGCAACTGGGCGAGCTTGCTGCAGGAGCTGCGAGTCGCCCAGACCGGCGTGCAGGTGTTGACCGGATTCCTGCTCACCCTGCCGTTCCAGCAGCGGTTCACCCAGCTCGACGTGGGCGCGCGCCTGGTCTATCTGTTCACCGTCGGTTGTTCGATCGGCTCGACGGTTCTGCTGGTGGCCCCGGTGTCCATGCATCGGGTGCTGTTCCGTCGCCACCGACTCGGCACGGTGGTGTCCGCGACGCACAACTATGCGATCGTCGGGCTGCTGTTGCTCGGGCTGGCGCTGACCGGGGTGGCGGTGATCATCTTCGACGCCGTGGCCAACGGGACGGCCGCGGTGGTGGCCGGCGGCCTGACCCTGCTGGCGCTGACCGTGTTCTGGTTCGCACTGCCCGTACGCAAACGGCTGACTCGGCGCTCGGGCAGATAGCGCCGGTGGCGCGTTTGTGAGCGGATCGGCGGGGGAACATGCTCACCATGTTGATCCGACGTGTCGCGCGACCCATGTTGTCTGCAGTGTTCATCGGGCGAGGTGTTGAGGCGCTTCGCAGCCCCAAACCGGCTGCTGACGCCGCTCGTCCCACCCTCGACGGGCTGAGCAAACTGCCCGAACCGGTCGGGACCAACGTGCCCACGGACGCCGAGACCGTCGCCAAGATCACCGCGGCCGTCCAGGTCGGCGGCGGGCTGCTGCTCGCCACCGGAAAGCTGCCGAGGGTGGCCTCTGCCGCCCTGGCGCTCAGCGTCGTCCCGGGAAGTCTTGGCGGACATACCTTCTGGTCCGAGACCGACCCCGCCCGTAAGGCCGAGGAGCGGCGAGCCTTCCTCACCGACGTCAGCCTCATCGGCGGCCTGATCATCGCGGCGCTCGACACCGAGGGCAAGCCGTCGCTGGGCTGGCGCGGTCGTCGCGCGGCCCGCAAGGTCGCCGCGGCGCTTCCCGTCGGTGCGGCCGCGGGCGGCTCGCTCGCCGACAGTGAGATCGCCGAAAAGCTGGGCCACGGACTACACGTCGGTGCCGAACGCGGTCAGGAGCTGGCCAATGTCGCCGGCAAGCGCGGCGCCGAACTGGCCAAGATCGCCCGCGTGCGCGGCGCCGAGTTCGCCGATGTGGCGAGCAAGCGAGGCGCCGAACTCGCCGACGTGGCGAGCAAGCGCAGTGCCGAACTGGCCGAGGTGGCGAGCAAACGCGGCGCCGAGTTCGCCGACGTCGCAGGCAAGCGCAGCGCGGTATGGGCGGATCTGGCGCGGGAACGCGGTTACGAATGGGCCGAAACCGCACAGAAGCGGGCACCGGAATTCGCCGACACCGCGACGCGGCGCAGTGCCGAACTGGCCGAGATCGCGCGGGCGCGGGCCGGCGACTTCGCCGAGAACACCCGTAAAGAGGCCAAGAAGCAGGCCAAGAAGTCGAAGAAGCAGGCCGAACGCCGACTGCGCTGAAGTCGCGATCCGGGCGCGTCGAAGCGCCCGGATCGCCGCTCGGCGGCGGTACATTCGTTCCACCCACTACGCGGTCAGGAGCGAATGCGATGTCAACTGGTGACTATCCGCCCCAGCCGGGGCAACCCGAGTACGGCGGACCGCCGTCCGGCGGCCAACCTCAACAGGGCGGCCAACCTCAGTACGGCGGTCAGCCGCAATACGGCGAGCAACCGCCGTACGGTGGCCAGCCGCAATACGGCGGCCAACCTCAATACGGCGGGCAACCTCAGTACGGCGGCCAACCTCAGTACGGTGGCCAGCCTCAGTACGGTGGTCAGCCACCCTACGGCGGTCAGCCTCAGTACGGGCAGCAACCACCGCCGGACCAGCCCCAGTACGGTCAACCGACGTACGGTCAGCCCCAGTACGGTCAGTCCCAGTACGGTCAGCCGGGCGGGTATCCCCCGCCGGTCGGCGGAGGGCAGCCCGGTGGTCTCGGTGTCCGGTTCCTGGCGCGCCTGATCGACGGCATTCTCCTCAGCATCGTGAGCAGCCTGTTCTTCCTGCTCACCGACACCTGGGACGACTACTGGGTCACCGGCCTGTTCACCGGTCTGTTGACCTTCCTGTACTACGTGGCGTTCGAGGTCACGCAGGGCTGGACGCCCGGCAAGAAGGTGTTGGGTCTGAGCGTGCATGGTCCCGCGGGCGCACCCAAGCCGACATTCGCCCAATCCGCAATCCGCAACGCCTTCACTGTGCTGCCGATCATCCCGATCATCGGCGGGCTGCTGGGCGTCGTGGCGATCGTGGTGATTGCCGTGACCATCAACGGAAGTCCGACCAAGCAGGGCAAGCACGACCAGCTGGCCGGTGGCACACAGGTCCTCAAGGCCTGATTCGACCGGCGCGAATCCCCGGCCAGCCGCGCGGCTGCCGGGGATTCGGCGTCTCCGACGTCAGATCATGACGTCGAGGATCGGCACGGACACCAGCTCACGGCGGTGTTGGGTGACCGTCCTCCCCCGTGGAGGCCAGCTCCATATAGGCATCGATGATCGCGTCGATCGACCGGTTGACGTCGATCGTGAACCCCTTCTCGTCGGGTGCCAGCGGTTCGAGTGTGGCGAACTGGGATTCCAGCAGGGAGGCCGGCATGAAATGGCCGGGTCGGCTGGACTGGCGGCGAGCGATCACCTCCGGCGAGCCGTGCAGATGCAGGAAGCCCACCTCCGGGCAGTGGCGCCGCAGCTGGTCGCGGTAACGCAGCTTGAGCGCCGAACAGCTCATCACACCGCCGTCGGGATGCTCGGCCAGCCACTGGCCGATACTGTCCAGCCAGGGCTTGCGGTCCTCGTCGTCGAGCGCGTGGCCCTCGGTCATCTTAGCGATGTTGGCCGGGGGGTGGAAGTCGTCGGCGTCGGCGAAGGGCACCCGCAGCCGTTGACCCAGTGCTGCTCCTACTGTCGACTTCCCCGAACCCGACACACCCATGACGACCACTGGCGACGGCACGATGAGGGCCTACCCAGTTGTGCTCGTCGCCACACGTGCGTATCGGCATGATTGACTGCGACGGTGAACAGAGACCCACGGGTAGCGCGCCGCTTCTTCGACCGATTCGAGCCCGTCCATGCGGTCACCTATTTCGCCCCGGAGGTCCGCGCCGCGCTCGACGGGCTGGGCTACCGCGGCTTCTGGATGGGTTATTTCGCCGCCCGGTCGGCGCCGCTGGGGCGGGTGCCCGCCGACGTCGTGACCGCCCTGTTCTACAACTTCGCCCCGGAGCGGGTGGCCCGGGCGCTGCCGGCCGCCTGGGACGCCGCCCCGCCGGACACCGCCCTTCAGGTTCGGCAACGGTCGGCAGTCGACGCGCTCAACCGCTACGGAGTCACTGCCGGCGACGACGTTCGCACTGCCGCCGGACTGCTCGAAAAGGCGGTGCGGGAACTCGCCGTCGACGGGCGGGCGCTGTTCGCCGCCAACCGGACCCTCCCGTGGCCCGACGAACCGGTCGCCAAGCTGTGGCACGCCGCCACCCTGCTGCGCGAACACCGCGGTGACGGGCATGTGGCCGTACTGACCACGGCCGGGCTGAGCGGCCGCGAGTGCAATGTCCTGCACGCAGCCGCCGGGCGGGTACCGCGGGAGATGATCATGCGCAGCCGCGACTACGACGAGGCGCAGTGGGACCACTATGTTCAGCGGCTGGCCGGGCGCGGTCTACTCGACGACAACGGTGAACTGACCGACGCGGGCAGCGCGCTCAAACAGCACATCGAGACCGCGACCGACGCGCTGGCCCTGAGCGCCCTCGACGCGCTCGACAACGCGGAGGTGGAGACGGTGTTCCGGACCCTGACGCCGATCACCCGCACGGTCGTCGCGGCCGGCGACCTGCCCGACGCCACCCCGATGGGCCTCAGCCGCGACGATCTGGCGGATGACAGCGCCCATCTCGGGTGAGGGCAGCCCTCACTTCTACAGCGGGTCGTGACCCCAGTTCATCAGTGAATACCGCCAGTTGGAGTCTTCCACGTCGCTGGACGGTCGTTGCGCCAGATGACGTTTGGCGTATCCGACGACCTTGCGCATGTGCGCGTAGTCGTCGTCACCGAGGTCGGCCTTCTTGGCCTGCAGGATCTTCACGATATGCCGGCCGCTGGCATGCCCGGTGGCCTCGCCGCCATCGGATTTCTGCCCCACCGATTTCGATTCGTCGGTGTCCAGCCAGGTCGAGAGTTCCTGGCCGTCATGTTGACGACGTCGTTGAACTCCGACCAGATCTGCTCGTGGTCGTCACCGCCCCGATCGCTATCCGCCACGGCTACTTCTTCTTCAGCGCGCTCGGTTTGTGAACCGCGTCCCCACCGCTCTTGTCGCTGACCACGCGGTACTGTGGTTCGTCCTTGGACGCCTTGACCTTTCGGCCCGCCGCCTCCTTCTCGGAGGTGATCTTCTCGGCCACCTTCCCCTCGGCGGTGCTGCCGTGACTCTTCCAGGTGACCTTGTCGCCCTTCTTGAATTCGTCGTCGCTCATGGGTTCGCGGGTACCCTTCGCCGCGCCGGGTCACCGCATCGGTCCCGGATCCGTCACATTTGACTCAGCGCGGGCCGTACATGATCAGGCCGACCCCGGCCAGGCAGACGAGAGCGCCGGTCACATCCCAGCGGTCGGGCCGAAAGCCGTCGGCGATCATGCCCCAGGTCAGCGACCCGGCGATGAACACTCCGCCGTAGGCGGCCAGCACCCGACCGAAGTTGGCGTCGGGCTGGAATGCCGCCACGACGCCATAGGTACCGAGGGCGAGAACACCGGCGCCGACCCACAGCCAGCCGCGGTGCTCGCGGACGCCCTGCCACACCAGCCAGGCGCCGCCGATCTCGAGCAGTGCGGCGAGGGCGAACAGTGCGACCGACTTTGCGGCCATTCAGTCGACCTGCCGATTCCACTCCAGCCAGCCGACTCCGGTACGTCCGTCGCCGGTGCTGACCCGGGCCCAGGCGCGCGGGAATTTGCTGACCCGACCGTCTTCGGCGGTCAGCAGAACCGGGGCGTAGCCGCGGATGTCGACGTCGAGCGTGAGCCCGGCGGGACGCAATTCCAGCGAGGTGGTGACCGGAAGGCCCGTGTCGGCGAAGCTGGCCTGCGCGGTGACGCCGGCCAGCTCACTCAGGGCCCCGCCGGCGGGCTGCACGTAACCCACGCCGAAGGGCGGCGCACCGGGGATCCTGAGGTCCAGAGCGTGCAGGTGGGTGCCGTCGTCGAGGTGCAGCGCACTCCACACCCATTCCATCGACCACCAGTCCCGAACGCCCCACGAGTGGTCCCGCTGCCCGGCGACGCTGTCGAGGGCGTACCGTCGCCCGTCTCCGGTGACCACGCCCGACACGGTGCAGGCGATCTCATAGCGCGGGGTGACCCGGTATTGGTAAGGCGTTCCCGCCGTGCTGAACGTCAGATCGAGCGACAGCTCCGCCGGCCGGCCCTTTTCGCCGCGCAGCAGCGCCGCGGGGTCATCGTGGGCCTGGCCGTCCGCTCGTACGGTGACCCGGTAGGTCTGCAGAGGCTCGACCGCGGTGAGAGTGAGGTGCGACCCTGACGCCTGGACGTCGCCGATGTCGGCCGGCAGCGGCGCCTCGAAGTCGACCAGGGCGATCGTGGGCAGGTCGGGCCCGCACAGCAGCGCGTTCACCCAGGCCTTGCCTTGGTTGGGAACCAATCCCAGCCGGATCCAGCCGCCGATCCCCTGCGCATCGTCGGCGAAGTCGAAGTACCAACTCTCGTTCCACAACTCGTCGTCCGTGGGGACGTGCTTCGCCTCATCAGAGGCTTGCGGTGAAAGTGGTTGAGGGGCAACAGGTTCGGGAAGAACAGCCAAGGCGTCGGTATCGAGCGCGTGGTCGCAGTGTCGGGCGAGCATGGTCATGAACATCTCGTCGCCCCGGTCGGTCCGTTCGACCAGCATGGACGACACGATCGCCATCATCACCCCGAAGAAGCTCTGCCGGCGCACCCCGTCACGCACGGTGTCGAGATCGACGGACGCCGAGGGGCCCAGTGCGTCGTGGTAGACGCGCAGCAGTTCGTCGTAGTGCGCACGCCGGTCGGCGCTCGGCAGCGCACAGCCGAGGAAATAGGCGACGTCGGTGAACGCGGGGCCCCAGGTCACGGTCTGCCAGTCGACGACGGTGAGTGCGCGGTCGGCGCCGGGTTCACCGAAGAGCATGTTGTCCAGCCGGTAGTCCCCATGGACCAGACCGTCGGCACGCCCGGCGGCCGACTCCGCCTCGAGATGGGCGTCGAACGCCGCCACCAGCCGCTCGCACACGCTGCGGTGCTCCGACGCGATCGAGCCGCCGTACCGTTCGGCGAATCCCGCCCACAGCTGGCCGATCAGCGTCTGGTTCATCGGCGACGGTCGGTTGAGCCAGTCCGCATCGGCCAGCGTGCGGTTGCCGATCAGCGGCCCATGGATACGCCCGAGTTCGGACAGCGCCAAACGGGCCTGATCGACGGTGGCCCCGCGGATCTCGTCACCGACCACCGCGGGCGCCGCATCGCCGAGCAGGAGCGCGAACACGCCGGTCTGCGGGTCGTGAGCGGCGTGGTAACACGGCGCGACGGGTCCGGACAGCCGGGGCGCGATGTCGGTGTAGAACCGGACCTCACGCTCGTAGAGGCCGAGCGCGTGGCCGGTCTGGCGACTGCTCTCGTCGGTGGCGGCCACTTTCAGCACCACCGATGCGGGCCCGCTGGCTCCCTCGGCATAAGACAGCCGCACCCGGTAGCACTCGCTCATCTGTCCGGTGCCGATGCGTTCGGTGTCGAAGCCGGTCACCTCACCCTGGCCGATCGCCGCCGTGAGCAATGCCGCGGTCAGGTCGGTGGGTCGTTCGATCACGGAGTCTTCGACGTCGGACACGATATGAACCTAGCAGTGGGCTGGGTCACACTGTTGACGGGTGTCAACCGGTCGTCGCGGCGGTCAGTGCGGGGCGCTGGTCGACGGGGTGTGACAGCCGTCGGCCGTCGAGGCCATGACATCCAGGGCCGGGTTGCGGTCGAAGAACCCGAACGGCTTGAGCCAGAACGACACCACGTCCACCGGCATCACCGGCCAGTCCTCCGGGCGGGTGATGTGGTGGATACCGAAGACATACCAGAGCACCACGTCGGTGTTGTCGATCGACCGGTTGGCTTTCGTCCACTCGCCCAGCCCGGTGTCGCGCGCCGACTGGTTCACGAATTCACCCGCGGGCCAGCGCTCGTCGGGATGGTTGGGGGTGACCCACAGGGTGTGGCCGATGACATTCGCGCGCTGCAACACCGGAGAGGACGGGTCGAACATCGGCGGTAACGCGCCCGTGGGCACCAGCTTGTAGGACGGGTGGGTGCCCAGACCGTTGACCACGTTGGTGTTGACCACCTTCCACCCGCGCTGGGTGGCGAAGTCGACGTCCTGCATGCCCTCGGCCTCGGTGCGCAGCGCGACGTTGCGCTGCACCAGCGACAGTCCGTAGGGATTGTCGGGGCCCACCGGTTCGGCGAACGATTCCGACATGACGACGGTGTTGTCCGTGCCGTCGATGTCGAGATCCAGCCTGGCCACCAGGAAGTGCTGGTGGAACGGGGCGTAGGTGCGCTCGTCGACCAGGGTGCCGTTGGGGTGTGGGCGGCCCGGCGGCAGCGGGGTGGTGACCATGATGCCGGTCGCCCGCACCTCGCATTCGATGTTGCCGTCCTGGTACAGCCGCCAATAGACCAGGTATTCATAGTTCGCGACGGTGACGTGGAACGACACGGTCAACCGGCGCATCCGCCGCACCTCGGCGCCCGCATGGTGGTCGACGTGCTTCCACAGCACCGCATCGTCTTCCTCGTGAATGCAGATGGCGTTGGTGACGGTGTACGGCTCGCCCCGGCTGTTGTGCAGCACCGCGTCGAGATATCGGATCTCGCCGAGGCAGTCGCAGCCGAGTTCCAGGGAGGTGGTCATGAAACCCAGCCCCCATTCGCCGATGTCGAAGGCGGTGCGGCGGTAGTGATCTTCCGACGAATCCCGGTACGGCACGATCATCTCGGCGAACGACAACCGGTGTGCGACCGATCGCTCGCGTTCCCCGTCGCGGTAGCGCAGCTGGTGCAGCGTCATACCCTCGCGGTGGTTGAAGCCGATACGCACCGACCAGTTCTGCCACCGCAGCAGGTTGCCGTCGAGTTCGAAGGACGGACCCTCGGGCTGCACGATGTGCAGCGGTTTGAGCGGATCGCGCCGCGAGGCAGCGCGCACCCGATCCGGAATGTGCTTGGGCGCGTATTCGCCCATCACCGCAGGCATCTCGACCGCGCCGCCGGCGAACGGGCCGCTGTCCTCGATGTCGAGCAACGCCATCTCGTTGAGGTCGACCACGCAGTGCAGACCGCTGACCAGATGGGCGTACGGATTGGCTCCCGGCGCGTCCTTGTACCAGATGTCGGCCCAGCCGATCCTGCGGTCACGGTACTGCGGCGGCGCGACCGCCTCCCCGTAGGTCCACGTGTCGATGAACACGTTGTCGATATCGGTGATGCCGCGACCCGCCAGTGCGGCCACGACGTCGGGGTGGGCGCGCAGCATCGCATCGCATTCGGTGAACTCGTCGACGGTGAAGTTCGCCTGAGCGCCGGGGACGTGGTCGAACATCTCGACCCGGTCGTCGGTCAAGCTGATCGTGGCCCGGTAGGTGGCGTTCGCCGAGCGGTTCAAGCAGATGGCGACCGCCCGGCGCGAGGGGCGCTCACCGGTGCGTTCGAACCCGGCCAACGCCGCCTTGTCCGGCTCGATCAGTTCGATGGAGGCGATGCGCCAGCCCTCGCCGACGCTGTGTTCGCGGTGCAGCATGGCCGCGACGGCGGTGAACTCGTCGGCGGACAGCGGGTCGAGAGGGTGAGTCACGCCGTTACGCAACCACATGCCGGCGCGCCGCGCAGGCGATCCGGCGGCACCCGTCACCGGGCGGCGAGCGTGAAACCCTCCCAGGCGCGCCTGCGGTCGGCGTGCGGGTCGTATTCGACGCGCGGTCTGCGGTCGAACACCAGCACCGCGCGGGTGTCTTCGCGGTAGAGCGGCCAGCCGTCACCTGGGACGCCGGTACGGCTGAACGAGCGCCAGCGCCGCTGCACGTCGCGGCTGACGCGTCGCGCGGAACGCTGATCGGCGGCCGCGGTCAGCAGCGACCCGAAGCGGGTGCGGTAGGTGTCGAAGACCGCGAACAGTTCGGTGGCGTGGGTGGCCCCCAGCCCGGACCACTGCAGGGTGCGCGGCGCGTAGTCGTAGCGATAGACGTAGGTGGGTGCATGCCGGGTGTGGGCTTCGGCGATCTGCCAGGTGGCCGTGCCGAAGGCGAAATCGCCGCCGAGCCGCACGCACGCCGACGAACTCGGGTAGCCGGGATAGGCCGCGGTGATCCGGTCGCGCTGTTCGGCGTCGGAGTCGGCCAGCAGCAGCTCGATCATCGATTCGTCCATCGGCAACAGCGGCAGGAAGCGGGTGAACAGTCGGCCTTCGTCGGCGTTGTTGCCCACGATGAGCGGAACCCGGTGCGCGGTGCCCTCGCGCATCGCGACCACCGGATCGTCGGGTAGGTAGTCGGTGTCGTAGGTCGGACCGACGGGGAACGACCCGGGCAGGTCTTCCTGCCCGCTGCCGACCAGGGCCTCCAGTGTCCTGCCCAGCTCCGCCGGGCGTGCCGACATCAGGGCCGCCGCGCCTTCACCGGGGCGGGCACCGAGCACTTCGGCGAATCGGTGCGCGAAGCGCGCAGCCGACTCGGCGGACCGGACCATGCCGCTGGCCGGGCTCTCCGAGATCACTCGCGCGAAAAGTCCCTCGGCCTGGGGAACAGCGAGCAATGTCGCCACGGCATGGGCTCCGGCGCTCTCGCCGAAGATCGTCACGTTGGCGGGGTCGCCGCCGAAGGCGGCGATGTTGTCGCGCACCCAGCGCAGCGCCATCACCAGGTCGCGCAGCATCAGATTGCCGTCGATGGGATGCTCCGGCGTGGACAGCGATGACAAGTCCATGCAGCCGAGCGCCCCGAGCCGGTAGTTGGCGGATACGTAGACACAGCCGCGCCGGGCCAGCGCCGCCCCGTCGTAGATCGGCGTGGCCGAGCTGCCCATGAAGTATCCGCCGCCGTGCACGAAGAACATCACCGGCAGGGGGCCATCCTGGGGCGTCTCCGGCGCCACGACGTTGAGGGTCAGGCAGTCCTCGCCCATCGACTGGTACTTACCGACACCGAGCAGCGTGTAACGCCGGGGCTGCGGGGCGCAGTTGCCGAAGCCGTGGCAGTGGCGCACCCCCCGCCAGGGTTCGGCGGGCAGCGGCGCGCGGAACCGCAGCGGACCCACCGGGGGCTGCGCATACGGGATCGACCGCCAGCGGTGCACGCCGTCGCGGGTGAATCCCTCGAGCGTGCCCGTGGTGATGGTGGTGCGGACGGTACGTTCGTGCATCTTCCGACGGTAGCGAACGCCGGTTCACTCCGCCGCGCCTGACCGTACGCGCCGGGACCGGCCGATAGGCTGTCGGGATGCGGATCGCCATCCTGGTCGCAGCCGCTGCGCTGGCAGCAGGGTGTACCCAGGGTGTCGATGGAACGCCGCAACCGCAGTCGCCGACGTCCTCGGCGGCCGCCCGGACACCGACCGTGACCGGCAGTCCCGCGGCGCCCGCCCCGGCACCGCCGCCGCGCGCTTCGGCCCCGGTCGCCGACGTGATCGACTGGATCGAAGCCGGGACACCCGCGGCCGTCGAGGAGTTCCACACCGTGACCCGGGACGGTGCCGCGACCGATCTGGGCAACGAGGTCGCCTTCGTCACCCCGTCGGGCACGTCGAAGTGTGTGACCGATGGCCGCGCGCAAGGGGCGCTGACCTGCCTGGTGGACCTCGGTGACCCCCCGCCGCGCCCGGCGCAGGTGTACGGCGAGTGGAAAGGCGGCTGGGTCGACTATCCCGGCGCGACGCTGACCGTCGGTTCCGCGCACGCCGACGCCGGCCCGTTCACTGACGGCTTCGGGGCCGAACTCGGCTACGGCAAGGCCCTGAATTTCGGCGACTACCGATGCCGCGCCGACCAGGACGGGCTGTTCTGCGTGAACTACGCCCACCAGTCGGCGGCCAGGTTCAGTGACGCCGGTGTGCAGGTGTTCGGGTGCCTGCGCGAGCAGGCACCCGAACCGGACGTCGGGGTGCGATTCAGCTGTTGAGCCCTCGGCGCCGGGATGTCGACGCCGAAGGCCCGCGAGCTCCGCAGCTCAGTTGAACCGGGTATTGCCGTCCACGATCTTGGCGGTCACCGGTGTGCCGTTGATGGTGCTGGTCCACGTGCCGAAGCGCAACGGCGGCGCCGATGAGAGCTTGCGGTTCTTGCGCAGGTCCGCCAGCCGCTGTTTGGCGTCGGCGTCCTGGCGCTTGTTGAGCTCGCCGATCGACTCGCGGTCGCTGCGCGCGCTGCCGTTCTGCACTCCGGTGATCGACCCGTCGGGCCGCACGATCCAGGACGCGCGGGTGTCCCCGGCGGTCGCGGTGTACATGCCGGCCGGTGCCGGCACCGCAGCGGCGGTGAACGTGTAGGTCACGTCGTCGACGGTGAGATCACCATCGACGGTCTTCCCGTTGTAGCTGCCGCTGAGGGTGTCGTCGAATCCCCCGGTAAGCGAGAGCGATCCGTCCTGCTCGTCGCCGAAGAACCAGGCCTCCTCCCGGCTGCCGTCGCATGCGTAGGCGGTGACGCTGTCACCGTCGACGGCGATGCCGATGGTCATCGTGATGCCGTCTTTTTGGACATCGGCGATGTACTTGGCGGATTCCGGGAAGGGAGTGGCAGCGGCAGTGGGACTTTCGCTGGCGTTGGGGGCCGGCGAGGTCTCGCTGCCGCATGCGGGCAGGGCGCCGAGGGCGATCAGCGCGCCGGCACCGATGATCAGGGTGCGGGTGTGTTTTCTCATGGCTGCAAGCATGAATCGCCGTCCGCGGCGTTACATGAATTTTGTATGGAGATTGCGTGGAGATCAGCCGGTCTCGGACAGGAATGCGCGGATCTGCGCACCGAACACCTGCCAGGCCGGTTCGGCGGCCGTGAGCAGATGGTTGTTGCTGTCCAAGGCGATCAGCCGCGACTGCGGGATCAGCGCGGCGAGTTCCTCGCCGTAGCGTATCGGCACCCGGCGGTCATCGCGGGAGTGCAGCATCAGCGTCGGGCACTGCACCTGCTGGGCCTCGTCACGCACGTCGATGCGCCCGAATTCGGTGAGAAAGCGCACCGCGTTCTCTCCGGATGTGGTGCGCCGCTGCAACTGGTCGAAGGCCGCCCAGTCGGCGCGGGTCCCGTCCGGGAGGAACTGCGCCGCGAACACTTGACGGAACGCCGGATCATCCCTTCCCCACCCGACCCGAGCCAAGTCGAGATCGAGTGCGGCAGCTTGCCTTTCGTTGTCATCGACGGCCCGCACCGCCCGGCCTCTGGCATAGGCGCCGCAGAGCACCAGCCGGCTCACCCGTTCGGGATGGCGGGCGGCATAGGCGACGGCGACCGCGCCGCCCTGCGACACCCCCAGCAGCGGGAAGCGGTCGAGGTGCAACGCCTCGACCACCGACTCGAGGTCGCTGACCCAGGCGTCGAACGAGAAATCGCTTGTCTCCCAGTCCGACAGCCCGCAGCCACGCTCGTCGTAGCGGATGAAGCAGTGGTGCTGCGACAGATCGCGGACCCAGTGCCGCCAGACGGGGCTCTCGATGTCGTAGCCGAGGTGGGTCATCCAATTGGCGGCGCGCACCAGCGGTGGCCCGTTGCCCACCACCGCGTAGGCCAGTCGCGCGCCATCGGTGGCGCGGCAGAACGCGATGTGCTGGCGCAGCGGTGTTTCGGGCGGGTCGGGTGACCGCGCCGGTTTGGGTATGCCGTCGGAGACGACGCCGATGAACTGGTAACCGCGGCCACGCACGGTGCGGATGTAGCGCTGCGATTCCCCGTCGTCACCCAGCGCGCGCCGGGCCGCCTTGATCCGACTCGTCAACGCGGCCTCCCCGACGAAGCGCCCGCCCCACACCGAGTCGAACAGCTCCTCCTTGCTGACGCACCGATCGTGGTGGCGCACCAGCAGCGTGAGGACATCGAACACCTGCGGTTCGACCTTGATCAAGGCGGGGCCGCACCGCAATTCGTAACGCTGCAGGTCGAGGACGAAGTCATCGAAGCGCCACACCTCGCGCTGCCCCGGGACGGCGGAAGCGCCCGGGGTGGACTCAGGTGGCGACAGCGACATGGGCTACCCGTTTCGGCGGACGGTCGCTCCATCGTAAGGCCTGACGCCGCGGCGAGCATCATGATCAGTCGGTCACCGCATGGTCAGCAGATCATTCCGCCGCACCGCCGACATCGCCAGGGTCCGGTAGCCGTAGTCGTCGAAGAGCACCGTGACCCGCTCGGCGTCGCCGCCGATCACTACGCCGCTCCCCCACTCTTTGTGCTCGACCTCGGTCTCGCGCGGGATCGCCGGCTGGTCATCGGACGTGTCGGCGGCGATGTCGGCGGCGCTACAGCGGTCGCAGTTGCCGCACGGTTCGGGCAGCCCCTGACCGAAGTAGCCGAGCAGGAACTGTCTGCGGCAGTCGCGCGTCTCGGCGTAGCCGCGCATCATCTCGACCCGGCTGCGGTCGATGCGTTCGCGCATGTCGACGATCTCGAGGGCGGCCCGTACCGCGTCGCGGGTCTTTCGGCCGCTCGAGCGGAATCCCTTACCGGTGGCGGTGATGGCCTCGGCCTGTTCGAGGAGATTGATCGCATTGGTCAGGGTGCGTCCTGTGACCCCGAGTTCTCCGCGCAGCTGCTTGATCCGCTTGGGCTTGCGCTCGTCGAGGGCTTTGTATGCGGCCCTGATCAGGTCCTCGTCGGGCCGGTGGGTGGTGAAGAACCGGGCCAGACCCAGATCCTCGGCGCGGTAGAACAGCAGGGCCAGGGCGTCTTCGCCGTCGCGACCGGCCCGTCCGATCTGTTGGTAGTAGGAATCGAGGGACTCGGGGATCGACGCATGCACGACGAAGCGGACGTTCGGCTTGTCGATACCCATCCCGAATGCCGACGTCGCGACCACCACGTCGAAGTCCCCGTTTCCAGCGTCTTTGCGAAAGCCGTCGTGCACCGCATGACGCTGCGCTACCGACAGCCCGGCGTGGTAGACCGCGGCTCGTCGGCCGCGTGCGTTGAGCGCCTCGGCGTACTGTTCGGCGTCTCTGCGGGTGGCGGTGTAGAGCAGCCCGGGGCCGCTGAGACCGGCAACCGTCTCCAGGACGGCGGCCCGCTTGGCGTCGTCGTCGGCGAACTGCTCGACCGCCAGTCGCAGATTCGGTCGGTCGAAGTCGCCGACCACGATCAGCGGATCGCGCTGACGCAGCCGCTCGGAGATCTCCCGGCGGACCACCACCGAGGCTGTGGCGGTCAATGCGGCCACCGGCGCCTCGGCGGCGATCCGCTCGAAGGCGTCGGCCAGACGCAGATAGTCCGGCCGGAAATCGTGACCCCACGCCGAGACGCAGTGCGCTTCGTCGACGACGATCAGCGACACGCCGGTCTCGGCCAGGCGGGCGACGACCTCGTCGTTGGCGAGCTGTTCGGCCGAGACGAACACGTAGTCGGCGTCGTGCCTGCGCAGGGCCGCCCAGTTGGCCTCGGCTTCGGCCGGCCGCAGCTGGGAGTTGATCGCCACCGCTTCGGGGGCGCCGGCATCGGCCAGGCCGGCGATCTGATCCTGCTGGAGGGCGATCAAGGGTGAGACGACCAGCGTTGGACCGTCGAGCAGGATGTCGGGGACCTGATAGATCGCGGACTTTCCGGAACCGGTCGGCAGGACCGCCAGCACGTCGCGGCCGGCCATGATCGCCCGCATCGCCGCCAGCTGCTCGGGATGCAGCTGTTGCCAGCCGAATACCTCGCGCGCGGTCCGGCAGAGCTGTTCGACACACGCGTCTCGTGCAACCACCGCGACCTGTTACCCGGGCCGTCGGCGGGAAAACCTACCGCCAGCCGTCGGCGGCCTTCGCTGCGCGCATCAGTGCATCGCACAGCTGGCGCAGCTCTTCGGAATCCGCTCCCTCGTCCACCGCGGTGGCGACGTCTTCTGCGGCACAGCGCACCTGGAACACTCGATCGGACAGCTGTGCCGCTTCGTCGGCGGTCAGCACCACCGCATCGTCGGCGAGTGCGGTGCCCTTGACCATGGCGCGCTGTTCGTAGGCGCGCTGCCGGCACGACTGCCGGCAGTACTGCCGCCGCCGGCCCATTCCGGCGTCGGCCACCTCCCGTCCGCACCAGCGACACGGTTGGGGGCGGTCACGACGTCGGCCCAGGGCGATCGGGGACGTAGTGGGGGGTGCTGCCTGCGACGGTGCCACGGATCCTGACTGTAGACCGGGTGCCCGACCGATCCCGGTATCATCGTCGGTCGAGTCGGGAACTGTGCGCGCGTTTGCCGCGTTGTTGATCCGGCAAGTCTGCAGTTGAACAAGGAGTGATGACGATGGCTGATCGTGTCCTGCGAGGCAGTCGTCTCGGAGCCGTGAGCTACGAGACCGACCGCAACCACGACCTGGCGCCGCGTCAGGTCGCCCGCTACCGCACCGACAACGGCGAGGAATTCGACGTCCCGTTCGCCGACGATGCGGAGATCCCCGGCACGTGGCTGTGCCGCAACGGTATGGAGGGCACCCTCATCGAGGGTGACGTACCGGAGCCCAAGAAGGTGAAGCCGCCGCGTACCCACTGGGACATGCTGCTCGAGCGCCGTTCGGTCGACGAGCTGGAGGAGCTCCTCAAGGAGCGGCTCGACCTGATCAAGTCCAAGCGCCGGGGCAGCTGAGCGGCCTCAGCGCCGGTATTCGAGTCCGCGGGCGCGGTCGTAGCGCCCGCGGATTCCCCAGTCTGCGACCTTGAACAGCGCCTCACGGATGTTCGACCCGCTCATCTTCGATTGGCCCAGCTCGCGTTCGGAGAATGTGATGGGCACCTCGGTGACCACGAAACCGTTGTTGATGGTGCGCCAGGTCAGGTCGATCTGGAAGCAGTAGCCCTTGGAGTCGACCGCGGAGAGGTCGACCTTCTCCAGTACCTCGCGCCGGTAGGCCCGATAGCCGGCGGTGATGTCGTGGATGTCCACCCCGAGCAGCACCCGCGCGTAGGTGTTGGCGGTCTTGGACAGGGCATAGCGGCGCCGCGGCCAGTTCCTGATGGTTCCGCCCGGCACGTACCGTGATCCGATCGCGAGGTCGGCGCCCTGGTCGACGGCGTCGAGCAGGCGATGCAGCTGCTCGGGGGCATGGCTGCCGTCGGCGTCCATCTCCACCAGCACCGAGTACTGCCGCCCCAGGCCCCAGGCAAAGCCGGCCAGGTACGCCGCGCCCAGCCCGTCCTTCGAGGTGCGGTGCATGACGTGGATCCGGTCGGGGTCGTTCAGCGCCAGCTCGTCGGCCAGTTCACCGGTTCCGTCGGGACTGCCGTCGTCAACCACCAGGACGTGGACCCCCGGGCACGCGTCGTGCACCCGGCGCACGATCAGCGGCAGGTTCTCCCGCTCGTTGTAGGTCGGGATGATGACCAGCGTGCGCTCACTCGGCCGGGCGGACCCGGCCATGGGACTGGTCATGCATTTCCTCCATCGTCGCTGCCCGGATGGGGCTGCTCAGTCGAACTCCCGGCGACCTTGCGGCGTCGCCGGATCACGGACACGAACTCTCCATTGTGCAGTATGGCGACGATCACAGCGACGAACCCGACGCCGACCACCGCCAGCTGCACCGCCGGTCCCCAGCGGGTGGCCGGGGTCAGATCGGTCTTCAGCCGGATCTGGCGGTCCAGGTAGGCCGGTTCGAAGAACTGGGTGCGGGCCAGTTCCCGGCCGTCGGGCGCGATGATCGCGCTGATCCCGGTGGTGCCCGCGGTCACGACGAATCGATCGTGTTCGACGGCACGCAGCCGGCTGAACGCCAGCTGCTGTTCGCTCATGGCCTCGGTGAACGTCGCGTTGTTCGCCGGTACCGCCAGCACCTGGGCGCCACCGAGCACCGATTCCCGCGCGGCCCGGTCGAAGATGACCTCCCAGCAGGTGGTGACGCCGATCGGCACACCGGCCGCGGTGACCACGCCGTTGCCCTCGCCGGGCACGAAATAGCCCGCCCGCTCGGCGTACGGGGAGAGCTTGGAGAAGAAACTGCGCCACGGCAGGTACTCCCCGAACGGCTGGACGATCTTCTTGTCGTGGCGGTCGGCGGGTCCGCTTCCCGGATTCCACACGATGACCGTGTTGGTCGAGACGGGATTGTCCGGGGTGTAATCGGGCGCCCGGACCACGCCGCCCACGAGGATCGGTGCGTTGATCGCCTGGGCGGCCGCCGAGATCTGCGCGCCCGCGTCGGCGTTGGCCAGTGGGTCGATGTCCGAGGAGTTCTCCGGCCAGACCACGAACATCGGCTGCTGGGCCCGGCCCGCCCTGACGTCCTGGGCCAGCCGCAGCGTCTCCTCGACGTGGTTGTCCAGCACCGCCCGACGCTGGGCGTTGAATTCCAGGCCCAGGCGCGGCACGTTGCCCTGGACCGCGGCGACGGTGACGGGTTGGTCGTCGACCGCGCCGGTGGCCGCATGCCGGACCTGCGGCCAGATGACCGCGGTGCCCAGCAGCACTGCGGCAATCGCCAGACCGGGCAGCACCACGGCCGGCGGCGCCGCGCTGTGGGTGGTGCCGCGACGCAGCCACGTCACGATCTCGGCGGTCAGCGCGGTCAGGCTGAAGCCGGCCAGCGCGACCGCCAACGAGATCAGCGGCGCTCCGCCGAGCTGCGCCAACGCCAGCAGCGGGCTGGTGGTCTGACTGAAGCCGACCACCCCCCAGGGGAAGCCGCCGAACGGCATGATCGACTTGAGCCATTCCTGGCCGACCCACAGGGCGGCGAACCACACCGGCCAGCCTCTGAGCCGCCGGACGAGCACGGCCAGCGCGGCGAACAGCGCGGGAAACAGCGCTTCGACCGCCGACAGGCCCAACCACGGCGCCGACCCGACCAGTCCGCTGATCCAGGGCAGCAGCGGGATGTAGAACGCCAGACCGAACAGGTAGCCGTAGCCGAATCCGCCTGCGGTGGTGGTGGTGTCGCGGGTCAGCACCCAGGCCAGCAGCGCCAGGGCGAGGAATGCGCAGAACCACCAGCCGAACGGCGGGAAGCTGACACACAGCAGCAACCCGGCGGCGACGGTGACGCCCAGCTGGACCGCGCGGTCGGCGATGCCACGGCCGAGGCGCCGAACCCGCTGCACCCACCGTGTGGACGCCGTGCGGTCGACGGTCTGATCCACCTCAGCCATGGATCACGACGCCCCGGTGGACGGTCTGGAGGCAGCGGGGTGTGGCCGCGTCGGGATCGAGGCGGGGCAGTGCGGGCACCCGGGATCGAGGATCGGTCGACCAGCGCTGCACCGCATCGGCGGGCGCCGTGACGTCGAATTCCTCCGCCTCCCACACGGCGTAGGAGGCTGGCGCGCCGGGCACCAGAGTGCCGGTCACCCCGTCGCGGATCCCGCCGGCGCGCCAGGCTCCCCTGGTGGCAGCGGCGAACGCGGCGCGCAGCGAAAGCGCGCTGCCCGCAGTGCGGTGCCGACCGGCCGCCCGCACGCTGGACCACGGGTCCATGCTGGTGACGGGCGTGTCCGAGCCGAACGCGAGGGGCACGCCTTGGGATGCTAACAGCGCGAACGGGTTCAGCCCGGCGGCTCGGACCGGCCCGAGCCGCTGGGCGTACATACCGTCCGGCCCGCCCCACAGCGCGTCGAAGTGGGGCTGCATGCTGGCGATCACGCCCCACGCGCCGAGTTGCGCAGCCTGCTCTGCGGTGACCATCTCCAGATGCTCGAGCCGATGGCCGCAGCGGGCGACCGCCGGTCCGCCGACCTCGTCGACGACCCGGGCCAACGCCGATACGACAGTCGTCACCGCGGCGTCGCCGATGACGTGGAATCCGGCGGTGATTCCCGCCTCGGTGCAGGCGCGCAGGTGCGCGGTGACCGCTTCGGCGTCGAGGTAGCAGTTGCCGCACTGCCCGGGGGCGTCGGCATAGGGTTCGTGCAGCCATGCGGTGCGCGAACCCAGCGCCCCGTCGACGAACAGGTCGCCGGCCAGCCCGCGCGCCCCCGTGCGCTCGAGGAGTTCCGCGGCGTGGGCGGCGTCGGTGGCGGCTTCGCCCCAGTACCCGGTGATCTCGACCCCGTGGTCGACGTCGCGCAGTTCCAACCAGTCCTCGAGCCCGCCGATCTGGGGGCCGGCGCATTCGTGGACGGCGACGATGCCGTGGCCGGCCGCCGCGTCGAGGGCTGCGCGGCGCGCGTCGTTGCGCTGTGCGGGCGTGAGTCCGGCCCGCGCGGCGGCCCGCACCAGATGGTGGGCGTCGGCGGTCAGTGGTCGCTGAGGGTGATGGCCGCGGGCCCCGGTGAGTCCGGGCACCCGGACCCGCAACGCCGTCGACGCCGCCGCGGAGTGCACGTCGACCCGGGACAGGTAGGTCGCGCGACCGCTGACCGCGGCGTCGATGTCCGCGGTGCTCGGCGCGTTCGCCTCCGGCCAGCGCGTCTCGTCCCACCCGTGGCCCCACAGCAGGCCGTCGGGGTGACGGCGGGCGTGGTCGGCGAGGCGGCCGAGGCAGTCGCGCAGCGATACCGCGTCGCGCAGATCGAGCCCGACAAGGGTGAGGCCGGTCGCGGTCAGGTGGACGTGGCTGTCCACGAACGCCGGTGCGACGAATCCGCCGTCGAGATCGGTGACCTGTGCATCCGGGAACTGGGCACGTCCGACGTCGTCGCTGCCCAGCCAGGCCACGACGCCGTCCCGGACCGCCATCGCGGTCGCGTCGGGTTGGGCGGGGCTGTGCACCCGCCCGTTGATGAGCAGTGTCGTCACGGCGCCGACAGGCTACCGGGCTCCGTCCGGCCGGCGTTGCACCGCCGTCTGGTCGACGTCGACCACGTCGATGACCTCACCGTCGATGTAGTCACGCCGGCGCGGCCCCGCCGGGGTGTCGACGACGATGAGTGGAACCCGCCGGCCGATGCCGCGGGCAGCCAGCGCGGTGACGACGGGCCGCGCGGCGGCGCGGGTGGGCGGGAGGAGCAACAGCGCCCCGACAACCGTGCTGGCCACGCCGGGCACGACGACGAGCACCGTCCCGAGCGCGACCAGGGCACTGTCGGTGACCGCACCCTGGGCGTTGCGCCCGGTCAGACCGGTGCGCAGTCGCTGGACGTGCCGCTTGAGCTGCGATCCGGCCAGGGCCAGGCCCAGGACGAACGCCGCGAGCGAGGCGAGCAGGGTCCAACCCAGACCGATCGTCGAGACGAGCGCCACGACGACGGCGATCTCGACGACCGCGTACACCAGAAACAGCCGCATTGCCATGTCTGTGCAACGCGCGGCGCGCAGCCGTGGTTCCGGTCTGGGACGTACATTCGGATCCGTGACGGAAACGGTGACCACGGTGCGCATCGAGACCTCTGACGGACGCATCGACGCTCTGCTCGGTCTGCCTGCCGGCGACGGGCCGCAACCCGGCGTGGTCGTGGTGCACGACGCGATCGGGTTCAGCCATGACAACGAGGCGATCGTGGGTCGTATCGCCGCGGCGGGCTACGTGGCCGTGGCGCCCAATCTGTACTCGCGGGGCAACCGGCTGAAGTGCATGACCCGAGTGTTCCGCGAGGCACTCGCCCAGCATGGCCGTTCATTCGACGACCTGATCGCCGCGCGCGACCACCTCATCGGGATGCCCGAGTGTTCCGGGGCCGTCGCGATCGCCGGGTTCTGCATGGGCGGTCAGTTCGCACTGCTGCTCGGGGCGGGCAACTTCGCTGCCGCCGCCCCGTTCTACGGCACCCCGCTACCGAAGAACCTGGACCGCTCACTGAATGCGTCCTGCCCGATCGTGGCCAGCTTCGGGGCCCGCGATCCGATGGGGCGCAAGGCCCCCGAACAGCTGTCGGCGGTCGTCGAGGCCAAGGGTGTGCCCGCCGACATCAAGGTCTACCCGCAGGCCGGGCACAGCTTCGCCAACCTCCTGCCGGCCCAGCCACTGCTGCGGGTCACCGGGTTCGGGTATGACGACGCGGCCACCGACGACGCGTGGCAGCGGGTGTTCGCCTTCTTCGCCGAACACCTACCCGGTTAGGACGGGTCCGGCGGTGCAGCGGTCACTTCGATCGCGGCGTGCACCTTGTCGACGCCACCTCGGATGAGGGCCTGCGGGATCCACCACCACGCGTGCCACCAGTAGCGCCGGGTGACCATGTCGAACACCCGCCGGGTCTCGGACTTCGGCAGGTTCCGGGCGACGGCCTCGACGGGCTCGCCCTTGGGTTTGCCCAGTACGCCGCATTTCTGGATCGTGACCCGCGCAGTGTTGTTGATGCGCTTGGTCTTCCACGATCCGTCGTCGGTGCTGATGAGCAGTTTGTCACCGTCGGGCACGCCCCACACCGGTGTGGGCTTGGGTCTGCCGTCCTTGGTGAAGGTCGTCAGCAGCAGATACTTCTCGCCGTAGACGTCCTTGAATGTGGGCGCCACGGTCAGGCCGCCGGTTTGATCTCGATGGTCACGTTGTTCTTCATGCCCCCACGCAGCTTCGAGAAAACGTTGAACGTCTTGCCCAGCAGGCCGTAGCGGCGGCCCAGCGCATCGTAGGTCGCCCCGTTGGCGGACTTGTCCAGGATGGATGCGACGGCTTCCACGGCCTCCCCCTTGGGTTTTCCGCCGCGGTCGCAGGGCGCGATGGTGACCCGGGAGGTGTTGCGGATCCGTTTGACCTTCCAGGACTTCTCCTGGGTGATCGCGATCAGTCCGTCGCCGTGGGGGACCGCCCAGATCGCCGTCGGCTTGGGCCGGCCGTCCTTGGTGAAGGTGGTCAGCAGGATGTACTCGGATTTCGCGACGTCGGCGAAGGTGGCGGCCATGGTGATCACGGTACCGGCGGGGCGGCGTCAGCCCTCCAGATCGCCCTCGGTCTCCAGCAGCACCTGGCGCAGCCCGTCGAGCGTCGCCGGGTCGGGTTCGGCCCACATCCCGCGACCGGCCGCCTCGAGCAGTCGTTCGGCCATGCCGTGCAGTGCCCAGGGATTGGATTCGGACATGAACTTGCGGTTCTCCGCGTCCAGAACGTACTCCTGGGACAGCCGGTCATACATCCAGTCGGCCATCACGTGGGCGGTCGCGTCGTAGCCGAACAGATAGTCGACGGTGGCGGCCATCTCGAAGGCGCCCTTGTAGCCGTGCCTGCGCATGGCGGTCATCCAGCGCGGATTCACCACGCGGGCGCGGAACACCCGGTTGGTCTCCTCGGACAGCGTGCGGGTGCGCACCGCATCCGGACGGGTGTTGTCCCCGATATAGGCGGCCGGCGACGAGCCGGTCAGCGCCCGCACGGTGGCGACCATGCCGCCGTGGTACTGGAAGTAGTCGTCGGAGTCGGCGATGTCGTGTTCACGGGTGTCGGTGTTCTTGGCCGCCACCGCGATCCGCCGGTAGCTGTTGTGCATGTCTTCGGCGGCGGGTCGGCCGTCGAGTCCCCGGCCGTACGCGAAGCCACCCCACGCCGTGTACACCTCGGCGAGGTCGGCATCGTCGCGCCAGTTGCGGCTGTCGATCAGCTGCAGCAGTCCCGCTCCGTAGGTGCCGGGTTTGGAGCCGAAGATCCTCGTGGTGGCGCGTCGCCGGTCGCCGTGATCGGCGAGATCGGCCCGGGTGTGGGCGCGGACGTAATTGTCCTCGTCGCTTTCGTCGAGTTCGGCGACCAGCGTCACCGCATCGTCGAGCATCGTCACGACGTGGGGGAACGCATCGCGGAAGAAACCGGAAATCCGCACGGTGACGTCGATGCGTGGCCGGCCGAGTTCGTCCAGGGACATCGGGGTCAGGTCGACGACCCGGCGCGAGGCGTCGTCCCAGACCGGCCGCACCCCGAGCAGGGCCAGCACTTCGGCGATGTCGTCGCCGGAGGTGCGCATCGCCGAGGTGCCCCACACCGAGAGGCCGACCGAGCGGGGCCAACCGCCGTGGTCGTCGCGGTATCGCGCCAACAGCGAATCCGCCATGGCCACACCGGTTTCCCAGGCCAGCCGCGACGGCACCGCCTTGGGGTCCACCGAGTAGAAGTTGCGACCGGTGGGCAGGACGTTGACCAATCCACGCAACGGCGATCCCGACGGTCCCGCCTCGATGAACCGGCCCTCGAGGGCGCGCAACACCTGGTCGATCTCGGTGGCGGTGCCGGCCAGTCGCGGCACCACCTCCGTGGCGGCGAACCGCAGGATGGCCGCCACGTCGGCATTGTCGGTGATGCCGTCGACAGTCGCGGGATCCCAGTCAGCCGACTGCAATTGGGCGACCAGACCGCGAGCCTGGGCTTCCACGGTGTCGACGGTGGCACGCTCGTCCTGGCCGTCCTCGGCGAGCCCGAGCGCCTGGCGCAGCCCGGGCAGCGTCTGTTCGCCGCCGAAGAGCTGTCGGGCTCGCAGGATGGCCAGCACCAGGTCCAGTTGTGCGTCACCGGCCGGCGTCGCACCGAGGATGTGCAGCCCGTCCCGGATCTGGACGTCCTTGATCTCGCACAGCCAGCCGTCGACGTGCAGCAGCATGTCGTCGAAGGAGTCCTCGTCCGGGCGTTCGGCCAACCCGAGGTCGTGGTCCATCTTGGCGGCGCGCATCAGCGTCCAGATCTGCTGGCGGATGGCGGGCAGTTTCCCGGGATCGAGTGCCGAGACGTTGGCGTGTTCGTCGAGGAGTTGTTCGAGGCGGGCGATGTCGCCGTAGGTCTCGGCACGCGCCATCGGCGGGATGAGGTGGTCGACGAGGGTGGCGTGCGCCCGACGTTTGGCCTGGGTCCCCTCCCCCGGATCATTGACCAGGAACGGGTAGATCAGCGGCAGGTCGCCCAGGGCGGCGTCGGTTCCGCAGGCCGCCGACATGCCCAGCGTCTTGCCGGGCAGCCACTCCAGGTTGCCGTGCTTGCCGAGGTGCACGATCGCATCGGCCGCGAAACCGGTCGGGCATTCCGCGCTGATCCAGTGATAGGCGGCCAGATAGTGGTGGCTGGGCGGCAGATCGGGGTCGTGATAGATGGCCACGGGGTTCTCACCGAATCCGCGCGGCGGCTGCACGATCAGCACGACATTGCCCGATCGCAGTGCGGCGATGACGATCTCGCCTTCGGGATCGGAGCTGCGGTCGACGAACAGGTCCCCTGGCGGCGGACCCCAGTGTTCGACGACGGCATCGGTGAGTTCGGCCGGAAGGGTGGCGAACCATGCGCGGTAGTCCTTGGCGGACAAGCGGATCGGGTTGCCGGTCAACTGGCCGTCGGTGAGCCATGCCGGGTCCTGGCCGCCGCGTTCGATCAAGGCGTGGATCAGGGCGTCACCGTCGCCTGACTCGACGCCGGGGATCTCCCCGATGTGGTACCCGGCGTCGCGCAGGGCGCGCAGTAGCGCGACGGCACTGGCCGGCGTGTCCAGGCCGACGGCGTTGCCGATCCGGGCGTGTTTGGTCGGGTAGGCCGAGAACACCACGGCCACCCGCTTTTCCGGGGCGGGGATGTGTCGCAACCGGGCGTGGCGCAGCGCCACTCCGGCCACCCGGGCGCACCGTTCCGGGTCGGCGACATAGGCGACCAGTCCCTCTTCGTCGATCTCCTTGAAGGAGAACGGCACGGTGATGATCCGGCCGTCGAATTCGGGCACCGCCACCTGGGTGGCGACATCCAGCGGTGAGAGCCCGTCGTCGTTGACGCTCCAGTCGGCGCGCGACGACGTCAGGCACAGACCCTGCAGGATCGGCACGTCCAGCGCCGCCAGATGTGCCACGTTCCAGCTGTCGTCGTTGCCGCCGGCACCGACGGCGGCCGGGGTGGCCGCGCCCGCGGCGAGCACGGTCGTGATCAGCGCATCGGCCTGTCCGAGTAGTTCGAGCAGTTCGGGTTCGGCATTGCGCAGCGATGCGCAGTACACCGGAAGCGCCCGGCCGCCGCCGAGTTCGATGGCTTCGCACAGGGATTCGATGTAGGCGGTATTACCTGCCAGTTGCTGGGCGCGGTAGTAGAGGACCGCGACGGTGGGTCCGTCGCCGTGGTGCGGGTCGCGCTGGAGCACACCCCAGTTGGGTGTGGTGACCGGTGGCTCGAAGCCGAAGCCGGTCATCAGCAGGGTGTCGGACAGGAAGCGGTGCAGATTCGACAGGTTGTCGGTGCCGCCCTGGGCCAGATACACGTGGGTTTGCAGGGCGACACCCTGCGGAGTGGTCGAGTGGCCCATCAGTTCCGCATCCGGTGACTGTTCACCGCTGACGACCACGGTGGGCACTCCGCTGGCGCGGACGGTGTCGATACCGTCCTGCCAGGCGCGGTACCCGCCGAGGATGCGGATGATCACTGCATCGGCGGCCGCGACCAGCTCCTCGAGTTCACCGGCGACCAGGCGCGACGGGTTCGCCCAGCGATAACGCGCCTGGCTGGCCCGCGCGGTGATGAGATCGGTATCCGAGGTCGACAGCAGCAGGACGGTCGGCGAATGCGGGTCGGTCACCCGTCATTCGTACCGCACCGGCCTCAGCGGTCGTAGTTTCCCCAGCGCGCGTACCAGGACTGCGAGTACGGCATGCCGAGCGAACCGATGAGCACGAGCAGCGCGATGGCGATGACGAGCACGGCGATCATGGTCGTCCTCCCTTCCGTCTATAGCCGATACCGGCGGTATCAGGTCAACGAGAAGGTACGACGGAATCCGCCCCGAAAACGTCTTTCGTGTGGGACGGAACACAGCTGCGCGAACTGTGACCGATGTCACTGTCCGCGGCGAACGCGCAGCTAAGGGATGGTCACGAAACCCTTCGACACCATCCAGTCCCGCGCGACGACGCTCGGATCGCGGCCCTCGACGTCCACCTGCTTGTTGAGGTCGATGATCACCTCGTTGGTCAGCGCGGCGGTCACCGGCGCGGTCACGTCGGCGATCTCGGGATGGGCGTCGAAGAACTCGCGCTTCATGGTCACCGAGGGGTTGTAGTGCGCGAAGAATTGTTTGTCGTCGGCCAGCACGACCAGATCGAGGGCGGCGATGCGCCCGTCGGTGGTGAAGACTTCGCCGAAGTCACACTGGTTCCCGTCGGCCGTCGCCTGGTAGATGATGCCGACCTGCAGGATGGGTGTCTGCGCCCGCGCCGGGTCGAAGCCGTAGGCCGCGGCCATACCCGGGAAGCCGTCCTGGCGGGCTCGGAACTCGGTGTCGACGCATGTCTTGGCTGCCGCCGGATTGGTCCGCACCAGCTCCGCGTACTGCGACAGGTTCCGCACCCCGGTCGCGTCGACCACCCGTTTGCTCGCCGCCAGCGCGTAGGTGTCGTCCATGGGGCCGGGCGGGAGCCACACCATGTCGTTGCGCTCGAGGTCTTCGGCCCGAACCGCCTCGAACTGTGCGGCGGTGTCGGGGATCGGCTTCTCGCGGCCCAGATAGTTGATCCACGCGTTACCGGTGAACTCGTAGGCCACATCGACCTGACCGGACAGCTGCGCCTCCCGGGTGCTGCGGGAGCCGACGATGCCGGTGAGATCGCGCACCTCGGCGCCCGCGGCAGCCAGGGTGAACTCGAGGATGTAGCCGAGGATGACCTGTTCGGTGTACTCCTTCGAGCCGACGGTGATCTCCACGCCCTCGAGCCCGGGGGTGGGCTCGATCGAACCGGGCCCGACCTTCAGCGGCACCGTGCTACCCGAACCCAGTCCGCACGACGTGAGCGCCAGAACCAGTGCGACCACCCCGACCAACCCGCGAAATCGGCGTGATGTGGCGCGCTCACCGCGCGTGTTCACGCCGAAATCGCCGGTCACCGGAGGCCCCTGGGGTTGAGGAAGAACTCGGCCAGGCCGCCGAGCCAGTCGACCAGCAGTGCCAGGCACACGGCCAGCACACTGCCCAGGATCAGCGTGACGTTGTCCTGCAGCTTGTAGCCGGTGTCGATGAGGATCCCCAACCCGCCGGCGTTGACCAGGAAGGACAGCGTGGCGGTACCGACGGCGAGCACCAGCGACGTGCGCAGGCCGGCCAGGATGTAGGGCACGGCCAGCGGCAGTTCGACCCGCACCAGCAGGCCGCCGCGCGACATACCCTGCCCCAGACCGGCGTCGATCAGGGATTGGTCCACCTGGTCGATGCCAAGGATCGTGCTGGCCAGCACCGGCAGCAGGGAGTACAACGCTATCGGCAGCACGCCGATCCAGAAACCGGTCTTCGCCGTCCACAGGAACAACAGCACCAGCAGGCCGATCGCCGGCGCCGCCTGTCCGATGTTGGCCACGCCGATGAACAACGGACGCAACGCCTTTGCACCGGGTCGGGTGACCAGAATCCCCAGCGGCACACCCACCGCGAGCACGATGGCGGTCACCGCACCGGTGATCAGGAGGTGCTGCCAGATCAGCGTTGCGACGTTGCCGGCGTTGATGTTCTCCTGCTGAGTGGCGGTCAGGTCGCGGTCGAACGCCCAGAACAGCACCGCCGCGGCGACCACCAGGACCAGCGCCGGCTGAATGAGCAGACGCAGCCGTTCGGCGGTGGTGGTGGCGGAGGCCTTCCCATCTTTGGGCCGGGCCCGATCGGCGACGGTGCTCACGATCGGGGGGTCTTCGCGTTCGCGTCGGCACGTAGCGCGGTGATGGTGTCGATCAAGGTGTCCAGCGTGACCACGCCCGCGTAGCGGCCGCCCGCACCGGTCACGACCGCCGAGGCGTGCTGCTCGGCGAGGATCGCCTCGAGTGCGTCCTCCAGCGTGGACTGGGTGCTGATCACGTCGAGGTGTTCGACGACATCGGCGAGCTTGCCGGGGTGGGCCAGCCGCGACTCGCGCACCCAGCTGACCGGGCGCTCGCGCTGGTCGAGTACCACCGCCCAATCGAACTCGCTGCCCGCCAGACGGTTTCGGACCTCCTCGATCGAATCGTCGGCATGCACGGTCGCCGCACGGCGCAGGTCGACGTCCTTGACCCGCATGAGCCCCAGCTGCTGCAGCGACGCTCCGGAGCCGACGAACCCGGCGACCGTGTCGTCAGCCGGGTTGGCGAGGATGTTCTGCGGCGAGTCGTACTGCAGCAGTTTCGACCGCGGGCCCAGCACGGCGATCCGGTCGCCGAGTTTGACCGCCTCTCCGAAATCGTGGGTGACGAACACGATAGTCTTACGCAGTTCGGTCTGCAGGCGCAGCAGTTCGTCCTGCAGTGCGCTGCGGGTGATCGGGTCGACCGCGCCGAACGGCTCGTCCATCAGCAGCACGGGCGGATCGGCGGCCAAGGCGCGTGCCACCCCCACCCGCTGCTGCTGTCCGCCGGAGAGTTGGCGCGGGTAGCGCTCGGCGTACTGCCCGGGTTCCAGGCCCACCAGGTCGAGCAGTTCGTCGACCCGGTCGTGGATGCGTTTGCGGTCCCACCGCAGCAGACCGGGCACCAACCCGACGTTCTGCCGGATCGTCATGTGCGGAAACAGGCCCGCCTGCTGGATGGAGTAGCCGATCTTGCGGCGCAGGTCGGTCGGCTTGATCGACAGGGCGTCCTGATCACCGATGCGGATGCTGCCCGACGTCGGCTCCGACAGCCGGTTGATCATCCGCATCATGGTCGTCTTACCGCAGCCGGACGGGCCGACGAACACGACGATCTCACCCGCCGGGATGTCCAGCGATGCATCGTCGACCGCGGGTTCGGACGCACCGGGATACACCTTCGACACGTGGTCGAGCTCTATGCGCACACCGGACACGGCCTGGGTTTCGGTGTCGGGCTGCGTCGAGGTCGTCATCGAATGCCTTTCGAAGTGGTGAGGCGGCCCAGCAGCACGAGCAGCCCGTCCAGGGCCAGGGCCAGCAGCACGATCAGCAGCGTGCCGGTGACGGCCATCGGGATCGCGGTGGGGCTGCCGACGCGGGCCAGCCCGGCGAAGATCAGGTTCCCCAGCCCGGGCCCTTTGACGTAGGCGGCGATCGCCAGCACACCCATCGACATCTGGGTGCTGATCCGCATGGCCGACAGAATCGACGGCCACACCAACCGCAACTCCACGCGGCTCAGGGTGGCCAGCCGACTCATTCCGATCCCGCGGGCGGCATCGGTGAGCGCCGGATCGACCGCGTCGAGCCCGACGATGGTGTTACGCACGATCGGCAGCAGGGAGTAGAGCACGAGCGCGGCAACGCTGGGGATGACGCCGAGCCCGAACAGCGGGATGAACAGGCCCAGCAGGGCGAAGGCCGGAATCGTCAGGATCACACTGGACGTCGATGTTGCGAGATTGGCCGCCAGCGGCGAACGGTAGGTCGCCACCCCGATCGCCACGCCGACCGCGGTCGCGATCAGGACGCTCTGCACCACCGCGCTGACGTGCTGGTAGGAGTCGAACAGCAGCTGCGACTGATGCGCTGTGACGTACTCCCACAGTTCGCGCACGCAACCTCCGTGTGTCGTCGCTGTCACCCGCCGAATTTGCTGTTACCCGAAGTGAGCAGCACCGAAACGATCCGACCCACCCTGTCGTTGGGTTCGCGATGATTTGAACCCTGTCGCGCGACCGCCCGGATGACCATCCTGATCGGCATGTCGCTGCAGGTGGTGAAGCTCGGCGCCCACATCGGCGCACGGATCGACGGCGTCGAGGTGAGCGGAGATCTGGACCCCGCCATCGTCGTCCAGATCAACGAGGCGTTGCTCGAGCACAAGGTCGTCTTCTTCCGTGGGCAGCATCGTCTCGACGACGACGGTCAACTCGCCTTCGCCCGATTGCTGGGGACGCCGACCACCGCGCACCCCACCGTCAGCTCACGGGGGCACCGCATCCTGCCCATCGACTCGCGTTACGACAAAGCCAACAGCTGGCACACCGATGTGACATTCGTCGACCGCATCCCGAAGGCCTCGCTGCTGCGCGCGGTGACGCTGCCCGAGTACGGCGGCACCACGACCTGGGCGTGCACCGAGGCGGCCTACGACCGGCTCCCGGACCCACTGCGTGCCCTGGTCGAGAACCTGTGGGGGGTGCACACCAACCAGTTCGACTACGCGGCCGACTTCGACGGGCGCCATGAGGCGCTGGCGGCCACCGAGCGCGAGTACCGCGAGGAATTCGTCTCGGAGTACTTCGAGACCGAACACCCCGTGGTGCGCGTGCATCCGGAGACCGGTCGCAGGGTGCTGGTGCTGGGCCACTTCATCAAGCAGTTCGTCGGATTGGGCCCGGCGGAGTCCCAAACGCTGTTGGCGCTGCTGCAGAGCCGGGTCACCAGATTGGAGCACACTGTGCGGTGGAACTGGCAGCTCGGCGACCTCGCCGTCTGGGACAACCGTGCCACCCAGCATTACGCGGTCGCCGACTACGACGACCAATACCGACGGCTCAGCCGGGTGACGCTGGCCGGGGACGTCCCGGTCGACGTGTACGGCCGGCGCAGCCGGGTCGTCGCTGGCGACGCCTCGCACTACTCCGCGGTGGTCGCGCCCGGGCCGCAGTCCGCAGCGCTCGCGAGTTGAGGTCTGCCGCCGGTTCCTAGAATGGCCGGTGGTGAACACTCGATCCCGCGATCAGGACGCCTGTCCCGGCGCCCTGTCTCTCCACCAGGCGGCCGACGGCCCCCTGGCTCGCATTCGGCTGCCCGGCGGCATGATCTCGGCCGCCCAGCTCACCGCGCTGGCCCGCACCGCCGCGGAGTTCGCGACGCCCGATATGGAGCTGACCTCGCGCGGCAACCTCCAGATCCGCGGGGTCGCCGATCCGGCGACCGTCGCCGAGGCGGTGGCCGGCGCGGGACTGCTGCCCTCACCGACCCACGAGCGGGTCCGCAACATCGTCGCCTCACCGCTGTCCGGTCGCGCGGGCGGGGCCGGTGACGTCCGGGGCCTGGTGCGGGATCTGGACACCGCGATCCAGCGTGATCCGGGGCTCGCGGGGCTGTCGGGCCGATTCTGGTTCAGCCTCGACGACGGGCGAGGTGACGTGTCCGGCCTCGGTGCGGACACCGGCGTTCACCTGCTCGACGACACCACGGCCGCGCTGCTGCTCGCCGGGCGTGACACCGGAGTCCGGGTGGCCGCCGACGACGTCGTCGCGACCTTGACCGGCATCGCTTCCCGATTCGTCGAGGTGCGTGGAAATGCCTGGCGCGTCGATGAATTGGTCGAATCAGCGGATCTGCTGGACGGTCTGACGCCGGTGGCCCCGCCGGGTGCCACGTGGCCTCCGGTGCAGCGACCTCCGGTCGGGTGGATCGCGCAGGACGACGGCCGTGTGAGCCTCGGCGCCGCCCTGCCACTGGGTGTGCTGCCGGCGCGCACCGCCGAATTCGTCGGCGCGATCGAGGCCCCGGTCGTCATCACCCCGTGGCGCTCGCTGCTGATCTGCGATCTCGACGAAGGTGTCGCCGACGTGGCGCTGCGCGTGCTGGCTCCGATGGGGTTGGTCTTCGACGAGAACTCGCCGTGGCTGGACGTCAGTGCCTGCACCGGCAGTCCGGGCTGCGACCGGTCGGCCGCCGACGTGCGCAGCGACGCCGCCGACGCGGTCCGGGTTCCGACCGAGGGGCGTCGGCACTTCGTCGGATGTGAACGGGCCTGCGGAAGTCCTCCGGTCGGTGACGTGCTGGTGGCCGGTCCGCAGGGTTATCGGCTGCGGCAGCGACCGTCGTAGGGTGAGCGGCGTGCTGGACTACATCCGCGACGCCACCGAGATCTACCGGCAGTCGTTCGCGACGATCCGCGACGAGGCGGATCTCGCCCGGTTTCCCGAGGACGTGGCGCGGGTGGTGGTGCGGCTGATCCACACCTGCGGTCAGGTCGACGTCGCCGACCACGTCGCCTACTCCGGCGATGTGGTGGCCCGCGCGCACGCCGCGCTGGCCGCGGGGGCACCGGTGCTGTGTGACTCGTCGATGGTCGCGGCGGGCATCACCCGCTCGCGGCTGCCCGCCGACAACGAGGTGGTGTCGCTGGTCGCCGACCCCCGGGCGCCGGAACTCGCGCAGCGGCTGGGCTTCACCCGTTCCGCCGCCGCGGTCGATCTGTGGGCCGACCGTCTCGAGGGTGCGGTGTTGGCCATCGGCAACGCGCCCACCGCGCTGTTCCGGCTGCTCGAACTACTCGACGACGGTGTCCCCGCACCCGCGGCGGTGCTCGGTGGCCCCGTCGGCTTCGTCGGGTCTGCGCAGTCCAAACAGGAGCTCATCGACCGCCCGCGCGGCATGGCCTATCTCGTGGTGACCGGCCGGCGCGGAGGCAGCGCGATGTCCGCTGCAGCGGTCAACGCGATCGCGAGCGAGCGCGAATGACCGGGCGCGGCACGCTCTACGGCGTCGGCCTGGGGCCGGGCGACCCGGAGCTCGTCACCGTCAAGGCCGCCCGGGTCATCGGCCAGGCCGACGTCGTGGCCTACCACAGCGCGCGCCACGGCCACAGCATCGCCCGGCGGATCGCCGAACCGTATCTGCGGGCGGGTCAGCTCGAGGAACACCTGGTCTATCCGGTGACGACCGAGGCCACCGAGCATCCCGGCGGATATGCCGGAGCCATCGAGGATTTCTACCGTGAGGCCGCCGAGCGCATCGCCGCGCACCTGCAGGCCGGACGCGACGTCGCCCTGCTGGCCGAAGGCGACCCGCTGTTCTACAGCTCCTACATGCACATGCACACCCGGTTGACCGAGCGGTTCACCGCCGAGATCGTGCCGGGTGTCACCTCCGTCAGCGCCGCCTCCGCGGCGATCTCCACGCCGCTGGTGCAGGGCGACGAGGTGCTGACGATCCTGCCCGGCACGCTGGCGCCCGACGAGCTGCAGCGCCGGCTCGCCGACACCGACGCCGCGGTCGTGCTCAAGCTGGGCCGCTCCTACCCTGCCGTGCGCGCCGCGCTGCAGGCGACCGGACGGCTGGATGCGACGTACTACGTCGAGCGGGCCAGCACACCCGATCAGCGGGTGCTGAGCGCCGCGGACGTCGACGGTGACGACAAGGTCCCCTACTTCTCCTTGGCGATGATCCCGGGTGGAAGCGAGCGGGCCGCCTCGCCCGGCAGCGTCACCGTCGTCGGGCTGGGCCCCGGTGCGGTCGAATGGATGACGCCGCAGAGCCGCCGTGAACTCGCCGCCGCGACCGATCTGATCGGTTATGGCCCCTACCTCGACCGGGTCGGCATCCGCGACGGTCAGCGTCGCCATCCCAGCGACAACACCGACGAACCCGCCCGTGCACGGCTGGCGTGCGTGCTCGCCGAGCAGGGGCGGTCCGTCGCGGTGGTCTCCTCCGGTGATCCCGGCGTCTTCGCGATGGCGACCGCGGTGCTCGAGGAGGCCAAGCAGTGGCCTGGTGTCGAGGTGCGCGTGATCCCGGGGATGACGGCCGCTCAGGCCGTCGCCAGCCGCGTCGGCGCGCCGCTCGGCCACGACTATGCGGTGATCTCGCTGTCGGACCGGTTGAAACCGTGGGACGTCATCGTCACCCGGTTGCGGGCGGCCGCGGCCGCCGATCTGGTGCTGGCGATCTACAACCCGGCCTCGCGGACCCGGACCTGGCAGGTCGGCGCGATGCGCGACCTGCTGCTCGAGCACCGCGACCCCGGCACGCCGGTGATCGTCGGGCGCGACGTGTCGGGTCCGCGGGAGCAGATCACCGTGGTGCGGCTGGCTGACCTCGATCCCGCCGCAGTGGACATGCGGTGCCTGCTCATCGTCGGCTCGTCTCAGACCCAGTGGTACACCGGCGATGCCGGCGACCGGGTGTTCACGCCTCGCTACTATCCCGGGTGATAGTGTCCGGCGTCACCACCGTGTCGAAAGGTGCTGCCGTGCAAGACGTGATTCCGTGCCGACCGTCCGACGTCACACCGGAGTGGCTCGGCGCGGCGCTCTCGGATGGCGGCACACCCGTCGAGATCACCGCGGTGGACATCGCCGCGATCGGCACGGGCCAGACCGGGGCGACCTATCGCGTGTCGGTCACCTACGCCGATCCCCAGCCTGATCTACCGCCGACGTTCGTGGTCAAACTACCGTCCCAGGACGAAGCCGTCCGGGAGCGCGTGGCACTGGGCTATCGCTCCGAGCATGCCTTCTACACCACGATGGCCGATCGCGTCACCGTACCGATGCCCCGGTGCTACCACTGCCGGATCGGTTCGGAGGGCGCTGATTTCGTGTTGCTGCTGTCGGACATGAGTCCGGCCGAACAGGGCGACCAACTGGCCGGATGCACCGACGCGGAGGCTCGGTTGGCCGTTGCGGCGTTGGCCGGTCTGCACGGCCCGACGTGGTGCGATCCCACGCTCGACGAGATGCCCGGCGTGGTGATGCCCCGCCCAGACATCGGCGGCGCCAGAGGTTTCGGTGACATCGCCACGATGGCGGCCGATATCACCATCGACGAACTCGGCAGCCGAATGAGCGAGCAGGACCGGGAAACGCTGGCGGCGACCATGAGTCGGGTCACGCCCTGGCTGCTGGCCGCCCGGTCCCGCTTCGCGTTGCTGCACGGCGACTACCGCCTCGACAACCTGCTCTTCGACCCGGAGCGCACCCACGTCTCGGTGGTCGACTGGCAAACCCTCGGGGTGGGGCTGCCGGCCCGCGATCTGGCCTACTTCACCGCCACCAGCCTGCTGCCGCAGGACCGGGCGGCCGCCGAGCGGCAGCTGGTGGAGCTCTACCACCGCGCCCTGACGGAGAACGGCGTCGACGGTTACGACGTCGAACAGTGCTGGAGCGACTACCGTCTCGCGGTCGTACAGGCACCGCTGCTCACGGCGCTGGGTTTCGCCTTCGCCTCCTCGACCGAGCGCGGCGACGAGATGGTCCTGACCATGCTGAGCCGGGGCTGCCGCGCGATCCGCGAGCTGGATACCCTCGAGCTCATCGACGCAGCGACCTGACCCACTGCACCGCCTCGCCCACGGTGCCGACGGTGCGCACACCGTCGGGCAGCGGTGGCCGGTCCACCATCACCACGGCCACCCCGAGCGCCGTCGCGGCATCGAGCTTCGCGCGGGTCATGGCTCCGCCACTGTTCTTCGTCACCAACGCATCGATGTGCCTGCCGGCCATGAGTTCGCGCTCGCCGCCGTAGTGGTAGGGCCCCCGCGAGAGAAGCAGTTCGTGCCGCGCCGGCAGGGTGCCCGCCTCCGGCGCGGTGACGGCCCGGATGAGAAACCAGGCCTCGGAGCCGCGGAACGCCGCCGTGCCACTGCGACCCGTCGTCAGGAACACTCGCGAGAAGCCTTCCTGCGCCACGACTTCGGCCGCCTCGACATCGGTTCGCACAACAAACGCGCCCCCGGTGGGCCAGGCCGGCCGAACCAGCACCAGCTGCGGCACCCCCAGCCGGTTGCACGCTTCGACGGCGTGCGCGGTGATCGTCGCCGCGAACGGATGCGTCGCATCCACGACCGCGTCGACCGGTGAGTCCTCGAGCCATCGGCACAAGCCGTCGACCCCGCCGAAGCCGCCGACACGCACCTGCCCCACCGGCAGTGCCGGGTCGGGGACCCGGCCGGCCAGCGAGCTGATCACCGACACCTGCGGATGCAGGCAGCCCGCCAGTTCCCGGGCCTCCGCGGTGCCGCCGAGCAACAGGATCCGCATCAGTGCCGCCCCCGGCGCACCCGTCCGGACGAATACAGGTAGCTGTCGGTGAAGCCGTCGGCGGCCAGTACGTCACCGACGATGATGACCGCGGTGCGGGTGACGTCGGCCGCGTGCATCTGCCCGGCGATCTCGGCCAGCGTGCCCCGCAGCACCACCTCCTGCGGCCAGCTGGCGAACGCCACGACCGCACAGGGGGTTTCCGGCTCGTATCCACCGTCGAGCAGCTGCGGCACGATGGCGTCGATCTGTGCGGCTGCCAGGTGCAGGACCAGGGTCGCGCCGGACGCGGACAGGGTGGCAAGGTCTTCACCGGCAGGCATCGCGGTCGACAGCGTGGCCACCCGCGACAGCGTCACGGTCTGCGCGACGCCGGGTACGGTCAGTTCCCGGCCCAGCGCGGCAGCGGCCGCGGCGAAGGCCGGCACGCCGGGCACCACCTGGTAGTCGATGCCCAGCGCGTCGAGTCGGCGACACTGCTCGGCCAGGGCGCTGTAGATCGCCGGGTCGCCGGAGTGCAGCCGCGCCACGTCACGACCCGCGGCGTGTGCGCTCGCCAGTTCGTCGACGATCTGGTCGAGGGTCAGCGGCCCGGTGTCGATCACTCGGGCATCGGGAGGGCACAGCGCCAGCAGGTCGTCGGGCATGATCGATCCGGCGTACAGGCAGACCGGGCATCGCTGCAGCAGCCGCTGGCCCCGTACGGTGATCAGATCCGCCGCACCCGGCCCGGCGCCGATGAAGTACACCGTCACGGTTTGACCACCGCCCATTGCGTCACCGGCATCGCCGGGCGCCAGCCGGTGAACCGGCCGACGGGTTCGCCCCGATAGTGCTGGAACCGCCGCAATTCACCGCCCATTCGCGAATACCATTGCACCAGAACCGCTTCGGATTCGGCGGTGACGACGTTGGCCACCAGCCGGCCTCCGGCGGGCAGCCGTTCGACACAGGCTTCGAGTAGGCCCTCGTGGGTCAGGCCGCCGCCGACGAAGACCGCGGCGGGCGTATCGCCGCCGAACGCCTCGGGCGCCGCCCCCCGCACATCGACCCGCACACCGTGGGCGGCGACGTTCTCGCCGATGCGCAGCCGGCGCACCTCGTCGCGTTCGAAGGCCACCGCTCGGCATCCCCGGCCGCTGCGGCACCACTCGATCGCCACGCTGCCTGATCCGGCGCCGACGTCCCAGAGCAGCTCCCCCGGCCGCGGTCCGAGGGCGGCGAGCGTCACCGCCCGCATCGACTGCTTGGTGAGCTGACCGTCGTGGGTGAAGGCGTCGTCGGGCAGCGTGTGCAACCGCGCGTCGTCCGGCAGGTAGCGCACGGCGATCACGTTGAGGGCGTCGACATCGCCGGGCGGGTCGGCGGCCCACTGCCGAGCGGTGGCGTCGCGGCGGCGTTCGGCGGGCCCGCCGAGCTGCTCGAGCACCGTGAGCTGCGAATCCCCGCGGCCGTGGTGGGTGAGCATTCGCGCCAGCGTCGCGGGGGTCGACGCGTCACGCGAGAGCACGACCGCGCGTCCACCCCGGCGGACGGCGGTGTGCTCGGGGCCGGTCACCAGACTGATCACCTCGATGTCCTGGATTGACCAGCCCAGCCGGGCACATGCCAGGGCCACCGACGAGGTGTGCGGCAGCACGGTGACGCGATCGGCGCCGAGGATCCGGACGGCCGAGGCGCCGATACCGTGCAGCATCGGGTCACCGCTGGCGACGATGTGGACGTCACCGGTCTCCTCGCCCAGGGCGCCCAACGCCTCCATCAAGGGACTCGGCCACTCCCGGCGCTGCGCTCGCACGGTGCCGTCGAGCAGCGCGAGCTGGCGGGCCGATCCGTAGATCACCGAGGCACGCTGCAACTCGGCCCGGGATGCGGGAACCAGACCCGCCATACCGTCTGCGCCCATACCGACGACCACCACGCGGCTCATCGGGGCATCCTGCGCCACAGCGTGGCCGGCAGCAGTCGCATCACGACCACCAATGCACCCAACGCAGCGGGCACCCAGACCGTTCGCCGGCGACGGGCCAGCGCCCGCACCGTCGCGTCGGCGACCTGCCCGGGAGTGCTCGACAGCGGCGCGGGTTCCATGCCCTCGGTCATCCGGCCGACGACGAAACCGGGGCGCACGATCAGCAGATGCACACCGGTCCCGTACAGGGCGTCGGACAATCCGTTGGCGAAGCCGTCGAGTCCGGCCTTGGCCGAGCCGTAGACGTAGTTGGCCCGGCGCACCCGGGCCCCGGCCACGGAGGAGAACACCACGATCGAACCGCCGGCGGCCGCGCGCATCGTCGTGGCGAGCACGGTGAGCAGGCTGACCTGGGCGACGTAATCGGTGTGCACGACCGCCGCGGCGTGCCCGGGGTCGCGTTCGGCGCGGGCCTGGTCGCCGAGGATCCCGAACGCCAGCACCGCGACATCGATGGCGCCGTGTTCGGCGGTCAGCCGCGCCACCAGCGGCGCATGCGAGGCCAGGTCATCGGCGTCGAAGGCGACCGTGTGCACAGCCACGGCGCCGGCGTCGCGCACCGCCTGTACCTGGTCGTCGAGCCGATCTGCGCCGCGGGCCGCCAACACCACGGTGGCACCGCGCGCCAACCGTGTCGCCACCTCGATGCCGATCTCGCTGCGGCCGCCGAAGATCACCACCAGATCGCCGCCCGTGTCCTTCACGGCCCAAGATTATGTCCTGCGCTAGCGTGGGCTCCGATGGGGAAGTCAACCACTCGGCTCACCAGTGACGCGCTGGCGTTTCTGACCGAACGCCACCTGGCGATGCTGACCACGCTGCGCGCGGACAATTCACCGCACGTGGTCGCCGTGGGCTTCACCTTCGACCCCAAGACCCACATCGCGCGGGTCATCACCACCGGTGGCTCGCAGAAGGCCGTCAACGCCGACCAGCGCGGGATCGCCGTGCTCAGCCAGGTCGACGGCGCCCGATGGCTGTCACTGGAGGGCAAGTCGACGGTCAACCCCGACGCCGACGCGGTCCGCGACGCCGAACTGCGCTACGCGCAGCGCTACCGCACACCGCGGCCGAACCCCCGCCGGGTCGTGATCGAGGTGCGCATCGAGCGGGTGCTCGGCGCCTCGTCGCTGCTCGACCGCGATCCCGACTGATCGGCTCAGACCGTTGCGGGCGGACCCGCAGGAACCACCACCAGATCGTGCGGTCGGTTGTTGACCGATTCGGCGCCGTCTTCGGTCACGATGACGATGTCCTCGATGCGGGCGCCCCACTGGCCGGGGAAGTAGATCCCGGGTTCCACGCTGAACGCCATCCCGGCCTCCAGCGGCAGGTCGTTGCCCGCGACGATGTAGGGCTCCTCGTGCACGGACAGCCCGATGCCGTGGCCGGTGCGGTGCACGAACGCTTCGGCCAGGCCGGCTTCGGCCAGCACGTCACGCGCCGCCGCATCGATCTGTTCGGCGGTCGCCCCCGGTCGGACCGCGGCGACGGCTGCCTGCTGGGCGCGCTGGAGCACCGTGTAGCGGCGAAGGACCTCGGGATCCGGCTCGCCGAGCACGTAGGTGCGGGTGGAGTCGGAGTTGTAGCCCGGCTCGTACGGTCCGCCGATGTCGACGACCACCACGTCACCGGCGCGCAGTTCGCGGTCCGAGCACTCGTGGTGCGGGTCGGCGCCATGCGGCCCCGAACCGACGATGATGAAGGCGACCTCAGAATGGCCCTCGGCGACAATGGCTTCGGCGATGTCCGCGGCGACGTCGGCCTCGGTCCGGCCGGCGACGAGGAATCCGGGCACCCGCTCGTGCACCCGGTCGATCGCGGCGCCCGCCTTGCGCAGTGCGTCGATCTCGGCGGCGTCCTTGCGCATCCGCAGCCGGCGCAGCACGTCGGTCGCCAGGATCGGCACCTCGCCGAGTACGTTCGCCAGCGGCAGCAGGTGTAATGCCGGCATTGAATCGGTGACCGCCACGCGCGCCGGCGCTCCCCCGAGCGCCTCGGCCACCAGCTCGTACGGGTTCTCCCCGTCGACCCAATCACGCACCGCCAGACCGAGTTCGGTGACGGCGGACTGACCAAGCGCGGCCAGTTCCAGGCGCGGCACGATCACGGTGGGCTCACCGTCTGCCGGGAGCACCAGCGCGGTGAGCCGCTCGAAGGTCTGCGCCCGCGACCCTGTCAGGTAGCGCAGGTCGTATCCCGGTGTGATGACCAGCCCGGCCAGACCCGCGTCGGCCGCCGAGGCGGCGGCGGTGCGCAGGCGTCGGGCGTACACGTCGGTGTCGAAGCGGCTGCCGGTCATGGCAACCAGGCTACTGTCGTCTGATGTCCGCAAGGTCCTCGTGTCCCATGAGGCGGCGATGAACGCACCGCTGTTGCTCCTCGACGGCGCCAGCATGTGGTTCCGCTCCTACTTCGCGCTGCCGTCGTCGATCACCGCACCCGACGGCAGGCCGGTCAACGCCCTGCGCGGATTCCTCGACACGGTCGCGATGCTGATCACCCGGGAGCGCCCTGGCCGGCTGGTGGTATGCCGCGACGACGATTGGCGGCCACAGTGGCGGGTCGACCTGATCCCCTCCTACAAGGCGCACCGCGTCGCCGAGCCACACCCCGAGGGCACCGATGTCGAAGAGGTGCCCGACGAGCTGACGCCCCAGGTCGACATGATCATGGCGATGCTCGACGCTTTCGGCATCGCCCACGCGGGTGCGCCGGGCTACGAGGCAGATGATGTGCTCGGCACGCTGGCCGCCGCGGAGACGCGTGACCCCGTCATCGTGGTCAGCGGCGACCGGGACATGTTGCAGGTCGTCACCGACGACCCGGTGCCCGTGCGGGTGCTCTACCTGGGCCGTGGGATGAGCAAGGCGACCCTGTTCGGTCCCGCCGAAGTGGCCGAACAGTATGCGGTGCCCGAACAGCGCGCCGGCGCCGCCTACGCCGAACTGGCACTGCTGCGCGGTGATCCGTCGGACGGATTGCCGGGGGTGGCGGGCGTGGGTGAGAAGACCGCGGCCACCCTGCTGGCCCAGTACGGCTCGCTGGAGGCGATCGTGGCCGCTGCGCAGGATCCCCGGTCCACGATGGCCAAGGCGTACCGCAAGAAGCTGTTGGCGGCCGGGGAGTACATCGCCGCCGCCGAGCCGGTGGTACGGGTGGCCACCGACGCGCCCGTGTCGATGTCGACCACCACCGACGAATTGCCCTTGGCCGCAGCGCATCCCCGCAAAGTCGCCGAACTTGCCGGCGACTTCGGGGTCACCTCGTCACTCGGGCGCCTCCAGAAGGCGCTCGACGGATTGGACTAGCGCGGCCTGCCGACCTCGTAGGTCCCGTCGTCGTCCTGGAACGTGACGGTGACCTCGCGCTTGGTGCCGTCGATGCTCACCTCGCAGTCGAAGGTGTCGCCCTTCTTGACCACCGGGCTGGTGCCGCCGTTGCAGGTGACGTCCCGAACATTCTTGGCGCCGTAGCCGTTCGCCTCGTCGGTGAGGATCTGCTGGACGCCGGACTGCGCGGCGTTGACGTCGAGTTTGGTGGTGACGAAGAAACCGGGCGTCCAGAAACCGAGGACACCGATCACAGCGATGATGAGAACGGCGAGCACGGCGACGACACCGCCGATCACCTTCATCGAACGCTTCGAGCTGTCGTCGGCGCCCGGCTGGGGGTACCCGCCGTACTGCTGCGGCTGGCCGAACTGCCCGGGCTGACCGGGCTGTCCGTACTGGGGTTGGCCGTATTGCGGTTGGCCGTACTGGGGTTGGCCATACTGCGGCTGACCGTACTGGGGCTGCGCGTACGGCTGGCCGTACTGTTCGGTCGGCGGATAGGGCTGGTACGCCGGGGGCTGCTGGGTCGGCTGCTGATACTGCCCGTACTGCTGCGGGGTGTACGCGGGCGGCTGCTGCTGCCATGACGTCTCGGTCGGCTGCTCTCCGCCGGAGGTGGGCGGCTGCCAATGTGACGGGTCACCGCCCGGCTGACCCTGACCGGCTTCCGGCTGCTGACCGGTCCACGGCTGGTTCGGATCAGATCCCTGCGGTCCGCTCATCGTCACTCCCTTGATCCTCGGTCGGCTCGCTGGGCCACACACTACCCCGCATCAACTGCGACGACGCCACGTCGAATGTCGGTGATGGCGCGTTTCGCGGAGGTGCGCAGCGCGGGTGTCGGTGCCGCGTTACGCACCTGGTCGAGCAGGTCGAGCACCTGCCGGCACCATCGCACGAAGTCACCCGCCGACAGCGGCGACCCGCTGCCCGTCGCATCGGATGCGGCCAGCGCCGTGGTCAGATCACCTGTGGTGGCCCAGCGGTAGATCGCGGCGACGAACCCCTCGTCGGTCTCCCGGCTCGGTGCGATGCGGTGGCGCTGTTCGTCGGCGCGCAACTGGGCCGACAGTCGACGGGTCTGCACCAGCGCGCGGCGCACGGCGGCCGACGGCGCCTCAGATCCCGGTGCAACGCCGGGCGTGTCGCCACGCGACTCGAACAGCACCGACGAGAGCACAGCGGCCAGCTCGGCCGGCGCGAGCCCGTCCCAGGCCTGCGCCCGCAAGCATTCGGCCACCAACAGATCGCTCTCGCTGTAGATGCGGGCCAGCAATCGGCCGTCGTCGGTGACGGTGGGAACGTCGCCGCTGGTGTCGATGAAGCCGCGCTCGCCGAGCAGCACCACGATGCGGTCGAAGGTGCGGGACAGAGAATTGGTGGCGGCGGACACCTTCTGCCGGATCTGGGCATTGTCGCGTTCGATGCGCAGATAGCGCTCACCGATACGGGCCAGCTCATCACGGTCGGGCAGCTGGTGTGCTGGGTGACGGCGCATCTTCTCCCGAAGCGCGACGAGTTCGGGATCGATGTCGTGATCGGGTCCGGGCTGACCGCGACGGGGCCGCGCCGAGGGCAGCGCGAGCCCCTCGGCCGCCGACAACAGCGCGTTGGCCAGGTCCCGTCGCGCCCGCGGGTTGCGGTGCTCGACGCGTTTGGGCAGCGCCATGGTCCCCACCCGGGGTGTCGCACCCGAGTAGTCGGCCGACGAGATCCGGCCTGCCCAACGGTGTTCGGTGAGCACGAGGGGGCGCGGATCGTCGGTGTCGCGTGCCGGTTCGAGCACGACGGCCAGGCCGCCCCGGCGGCCCTGGGTGATGGTGATGATGTCGCCGCGGCGCAGTGCGGCGAGCGCATCGTTGGTGGCCGCACGCCGCTGCACGCGTGAGGCGCGCGACTGGGCACGTTCCCGTTCGGAGATCTTGGCCCGCAGCCGCACATAGTCCAGCACGGATGCCTCGTGCTCACCCAGCTCGGCGGCGATCTCGTCGAGCACGCGTTCACCGCGTTCGATGCCGCGACGCAGCCCGACCACGGAGCGGTCCGCCTGGTACTGGGCGAACGACTGCTCCAGCAGCTGGCGCGCCTGCGCGGGGCCCATCTGCTGCACCAGGTTGATGGTCATGTTGTAGGACGGGGCGAACGAACTGCGCAGCGGGAAGGTCCGCGTCGAGGCGAGTCCGGCCACCTCGAGGGGTTCGACCTCCGGGCCCCACAGCACCACGGCGTGCCCCTCGACGTCGATGCCGCGGCGTCCGGCCCGGCCGGTGAGCTGCGTGTACTCCCCCGGTGTCAGCGGCATGTGCTGCTCACCGTTGAACTTGACGAGCCGCTCGAGCACCACGGTGCGGGCCGGCATGTTGATCCCCAGGGCCAATGTCTCCGTGGCGAACACGGCCTTGACCAGGCCTGCGGCGAACAGCTCTTCGACGGTGTGCCGGAACACCGGCAGCATTCCGGCGTGGTGCGCGGCCAGCCCGCGCAGCAGACCCTCCCGCCACTGGTGGTAGTCGAGGATGACGAGGTCTTCGTCGGCCAGATCGGCGCAGCGCCGGTCGATCACCTCGGCGATGCGCTTGCGCTCCGACTCGCTGGTCAGCCGCAGCGAGGACCGCAGGCATTGTTTGACCGCGGCGTCGCAGCCGGCGCGGGAGAACACGAAGGTGATGGCGGGCAGCAGACCCTCGTTGTGCAGCAGACCGATCACGTCGGGCCGTGCCGGTGGCCGGTACATGGTGGGTCGGCCGCGATTCGGGCCCCGACCACGGCCCCGCGGCTGCCAATCGGCCAGTCGGTCGGCCTCGCGGCGATGCGAGATGTGGCGTAACAGCTCAGGATCCACCACGAGGTCGCGTCCGCCGCGCGCCGCCGAGCCGGACCGGTAGTCGAACAGATCGAACAGCCGTTTGCCGACCATCACGTGCTGCCACAGCGGGACCGGCCGGTGTTCGTCGACCACCACCGAGGTGTCTCCGCGCACGGTCTTGATCCAGCCGCCGAACTCCTCGGCATTGCTGACGGTGGCCGACAGGCTGACCAGGCGCACTTCGTCGGGCAGGTGCAGGATCACCTCCTCCCACACCGCGCCGCGCATCCGGTCGGCCAGGAAGTGGACCTCGTCCATGACGACGTGCGAGAGTCCCTGCAGCGCAGGCGAGTTCGCGTACAGCATGTTCCGCAGAACTTCGGTGGTCATCACGACGATGTCGGCGTCACCGTTGATGTTCTGGTCGCCGGTGAGCAGGCCGATCCGCTCGGCCCCGTACCGGCGGACCAAATCGCCGTGCTTCTGGTTGCTCAGGGCCTTGATCGGCGTGGTGTAGAAGCATTTCGTGCCCGCCGCCAATGCCAGGTGCACCGCGAATTCGCCGACGACGGTCTTGCCGGCGCCGGTCGGGGCGCACACCAGCACGCCGTGACCGGTCTCGAGCGCCTGACAGGCCCGGACCTGGAAGTCGTCGAGCGCAAAGGACAGCTCAGCGGCGAAGGCGGCCAGCTGGCTGTCAGGTGGATTCGTCATGCAGATGGACGTGCGAAGAGGTGGTCACCGCGCTGGGCGGGTCGATGGATTCGGAGGGACCGACCGGCTCGGCGGCGCCGATGGATGACGCCTCGTCGTCGGGAACCGACTCGGCCGCTTCCCGCCTGGCCTTGCGCTTGTCGTGGATGCGGGCGATCTGGATGGCGAATTCGAGCAGTACCGTCAGCGCGCACGCCAGCGCGAGCATCGAGAACGGATCGGAACCGGGCGTGAAGAACGCGGCGAAGACGAACAGCGCGAAGATCAGCCCGCGCCGCCACGCTTTGAGCTTCGCGTAGGGCAGGATGCCGACCAGGTTGAGCATCACGATCAACAGCGGGAACTCGAAGCTGAAGCCGAACACCAGCAGCAGGTTGATCAGGAAGCCGAAATACTGATCGCCCGACAGCGCGGTGACCTGCACGTCGCTGCCGACGGTCAGCAGGAAGCCCAGCGCCTTGGCCAGCACGATGTAGGCCAGGACGGCGCCGCTGACGAACAGCAGTGCCCCGACGGCGACGAACGCCGTGGCGAAGCGCTTCTCGTGGCGGTAGAGGCCGGGGGTGATGAACGCCCAGATCTGATACAGCCAGATCGGGCAGGCCATCACGATGCCGGCCATCAGCGCGACCTTGAGGCGCAACATGAACTGGTCGAAGGGGGCGGTGGCCAGCAGGCGGCAGCCGCCACCCGCCGTGATGTCGGCGCGCGCGTAGTCCGGCAGGGCGCAGTAGGGCCCGCGCAGCCACTCCCCGAGGCTGGGTAGGCCGAAGAACCCGTGCGTGTACCAGACGAAGCCGAGGATCGTGGTGAGCACGACGGCCGCCGCGGCGATCAGCAGACGGTTGCGCAGTTCGTGCAGATGCTCGACCAGCGACATGGTGCCGTCGGGATTGGCCCGGGCTCGGCGGTTACGCGGGTTGAGTTTCTTGAAGATGCCGGGGGTTTGCACGTGTGCTGCCTAGCGCCGCGTGGGAACGCAGCCTGACGGCGCGGCCGCAGCCGCGCGGAACGGGGGGTGTCGGGTCAGGCCGAGCGCTTGTCGGAGCGCTGGTCGGCAGTGGCGGCCGGATCGGCCGCGTCGACGCGCTCGGAGGCGATCGGGGTGGCCGGATGGGTGTCCGACTTGCCGTCCGCCTGCATCTCCTTGATCTCCGACTTGAAGATCCGCATCGACTTGCCCAGCGACCGCGCGGCATCCGGCAACTTCTTGGCGCCGAACAGCAGCACGAACACCGCGATCACGATCACCCAATGCCAGGGTTGTAGACCGCCCATGTGCACCTCCTCCAAGTCGCCGACGAGTCTACCCGCCGGTGGTGTCCTCAGCGTAGGCGCGCAACGCGCGGGCGGCCGACTCGCGGACCCGGTCGGCCAGCTCGGGCGGATCCAGCACCTGCACCGCCGAACCGAAGCCCAGCACGAAGCGGGCCATCCAGTCGTCCGAGCCGTAGGTCATCGCCGCTTCACAGGTGCCGTCGCCGAGTTCGCGGACCACCCGCAGGGGGTAGTAGTCGAACATCCACGAGGCGGACTTGCCGATCAGCAGCGTGGCTGACGGCAGCGCCGGGTCGGCGTCGAACAGCGAGGTGTCCGGGCCGGCCTGGACCGCGGGCGGCGGCGGTGCGGCACGTTCGTCGAGGGCGCGGGCGTCGACGATGCGGTCGAAGCGGAACAGGCGTACGCCTTCGGCGGATCGGCACCAGGCTTCCAGGTAGCTGTGGTCGCCGACCAGTACGACGCGGATGGGGTCGACGATTCGGCTGGTCAGGGCGTCGTGGGAGGCGGAGTAGTACTCGATGGCCAGGGCGCGGCCGCTGCGGACAGCGGTGCGCACGGCGGCGGCGGCCTCGCTCTCGGCCGGGGCGGGCTCTTCGACGGCGGTCACCGCGTCGACGGCGTCGTGGCCGGCGGTGCCCGCTGCCTGTTCGATCTTGGCGATCGCGCTGCGAGCGGCCTCGGGGTCGACCATGCCGGGTACGTCCACCAGCGCTCGCAGGGCGACCAGGATGCCGGTGGCCTCGGGCGAGGTGAGGCGTAGCGGGCGGTCGATACCCGCGGAGAAGGTCACCTCGATGGTGTCTTCGGAGAATTCGAAGTCGATGAGGTCGCCCGGACCGTAGCCGGGCAGACCGCACATCCAGAGCTGGTCGAGATCTTCGCGCAGCTGCTTGACGCTGACGCCGAGATCGGAGGCGGCTTCGACATAGGTGATCCGCGGATTGGCCTGGAAATACGGGACCATGTTGAGCAGCCGCACCAGGCGGTGGGACACCGCGCTCATGTCCGCGCTCCCGCCGACTGGGCCTGTAGCCGGTCGATGACGTCGGCGCGCAGCGATTCCGGTTCCAACGCCACGGCGTCCGCGCCGTAGCTGGCGATCTCACGTGCGAGCCGGTCGAACATGCCGATATCGACGCGCAGGACGTCGCCGTCGCGTCCGCCGCGAGCCATCCGTCTCTCGACGGTGCCCTGGCGTCGCAGCGCGGTGGCCCGGCCGTCGGCGACCCAGACGCGGGCCTCCGCACCGGTCGGCCACTCGGCGACGGCGCGGCGCACGATGTCCCGCAGGTCGAGGCCGTCGGGCTTGCTCACGGTGCCGGGCTGTCCGACGGGCGTCACGTCGCCGCCGATGCGGGAGATGCGGAAGGTCCGGACGTCGTCGCGAGTGCGGTCGTGGCCGACGAGATACCAGCGGCCCCGGTGGGTGACGACACCCCATGGTTCGACGGTGCGCGCGGTGTAGGGCTCGGTGCGGTCCCTGCGGTGGCCGAACTGGACCGCCTGGCCGTTGTCGATCGCATCGAGCAGGGTGCGCAGCGTTTCCTCGTTGCCGCGGACGCCCGGCAGGGTGGCGGTGGAGATGGCGACGCTGTCGGCCGCGTCGACGTCCACACCGGCGGCGCGGAGTTTGAGCAGGGCACCCTGGGTGGCGGTGATCAGCTCGGGTGATTCCCAGAGCTGGGTGGCGACCGCGACCGCGGCGGCTTCGTCGGCGGTGAGTTCGACGGCGGGCAGCGCGTAGGCGTCGCGGTTGATGCGGTAGCCCTCGGTGGGGTCGAACTGGGATACGCGACCGGTCTCGAGCGGGATGCCGAGGTCGCGCAGTTCGTTCTTGTCGCGTTCGAACATGCGGGAGAAAGCTTCGTCGCTGGGGCTGTCGGAGTAGCCGGCGACGACCTGACGGATCCGCTCGGCGGTGATGAATGTGCGGGTCGACAACAGCGCGATGACCAGGTTCATCAGCCGTTCGACTTTGGAGGTCGCCACTCCTACGAGCTTAAGGCGTGCGGTGGTGGGTCAGTGGCGGCGACGCGCTCGGTTCAGAACAGGGTGCCGATCTCGCCGAGCATGGCCTTGCGGATCAGCGGCACCGGCAGCGGACCCAGTTTCACGAACTCGTCGTGGAAGGTCTTCAACGAGAAGTCGTCGCCCATCTTCTGGCGGTAATCGTCGCGCAATCTGAGGATCATGAGTTTGCCCATGGTGTAGTAGCCGTAGGTGGCGTCGGAGGTTCCCCGCTTCGCCTCGGACTCCGCGACCGATCTGGGCTGAAAGGCCTCGGCGACGAACAGGTCGGTGGCCTGATCCACGGTCATGCCGCGGGTGTGCATCTCGATGCCGGCGATGAAGCGGACGTCGCGCAGGAGGGCGTCCTGGATCTGGGCGAGCCGATAGCGGGGGTCCTCGGCGTGCAGGCCTTCGTCGAGCATCATCTGTTCGCAGTAGTGGGCCCAGCCCTCGCTGTTGGATCGGGCGCCGAAGACCTTGCGGATGTCGGAGGGATAGTTCTTCGCATTGAGGAACTGGACGTAGTGGCCGGGCCACACTTCGTGGACCGAGACGTTGCTGATCGCCGCCTGGTACCACCGCGTCATGAAGTCGTCCTGCTCCGCCTGGGGCCAGGTCGGGTCGGGCAGCGTCATCGTGAAGAAGCCCTCGGTCGAGCTCTTCTCGAAGGGGCCAGGGGTGTCCATGGTGGCCGAGGTGGTCGCGCGCAGATAGGGCGGCGTTTCGATCACCTTGGCCGGCGGTGCCGGCGGCAGGTCGATGATGTCGTGCTCGCGGATGAACTGGGCGAGGCCGTCGAGGTTGTCCTGAGTGACCGACAGCAGCTTCGACGCGGGTGGATGGCTCTCGGCGACGTCGGCGAGGACCTCCGGTGCGGGTTTCGTCGGATCGATTTCCCTGGCGGTCTCGGCGAAGGCCTGCTGATTCCTCTGCAGGTCGGCGTGGGCCGTGGCGAGGAGGTCGTCGAGGTCGGTGGTGATCATCTCGTCGGCGGCGAGGACCTTCCGGTACGTGTCGGGGCCATAGGCGAAGGTGCCGTTGGATCGGTTCACCAGGTCGTCGGTCAGCCAGCCCTTGTACGCCTCGAGTTCGGCGATCACTGCGTCGTTGGCCTTCTTGAAGTCGGCGAGCAGCGCGGTGTCGGTGACGTCGCTGAAGGCCGCCGGTACGTCGAGGGCGAAGAAGTCGCGGTTGCCGTCGATCTGTTCGATCGCGATGTCGGTGTAGATGCGGGCCGGATTGTCGATGTTCTTCCGGGCCTCGGCCAGCACCGCCGGCATCGCTTTGAGCCGGCTGGTCAGAGACGTGAGGCGTTGTTCGGCCGGGGCGAAGGGACGCGAGATCAGAACGTAGGCGTCATTGGTGATGCCGCTGCTGTAGAGGTCGGGATCTTTGACCCAGGAGCGGATGACGTCGTTCTGCAGCAGCCAGCCGTCGAGCGTGCGCTTGGTCTGTTCGAGATCGAGCTGGGCTTCGGGTGAAAGGTCCTGCTGCGCAATGTCGTCGAGTCGGGAACGGAAAGTGCGGGCGGCCTCGGAGTCGGCTTTCACTGCGGCCGCGGAGCGATCGGCGATCTTGTCGTCGTAGTCGTGGATGCCGAGGTAGGTGGCCGTCGACGGATCGGACTGGTAGACGAAGTCGAGGATCTCCGAGGAGAGCTGCCGGAAGGTGTCTTCGGCGGATTCGGCTGTCGGTTGACTCGAGCTGGTGCAGCCCGCCAGGGCGACCGACAGGGCGATGACTGCCGCCACCGTCGCCGCGAACCGTTTACGCAGTGCAGCTTTGGTGCTCACGGGTCTCCTTCGACCTGGCGAGGGGCGGCGAGACGTACTCTACGGCCCGGACTGCACGCGTGTTGGTGGTCTCAGTCGGTTGATGCGTAGGACGAGCGTGCGGTCGGCGTAGGTATACGTCGTCTTACCAACACTCGTCGATCGAATGGCGTCGGGGTTGACCGAAATCGTCATCAACTGCGGCTCTTAGTCAAGGGAGATGCAGTCGAAAGCGACTTGCCAACGGGGTTGTCTCCACGCGAGGCCGAACTAGTCCTCACCCGTTATCCGCGTCCGGCCAGCCGGGCACGGGAGGAAGCACCGGAGGCGGCTCAGGGCTGACGAAGTAGTCGTCCGGCAGACCTTGCGGGGTGCCCGGAGCAAGCTTGCCTGCGCACTCCGGCAGGTCGACGTTTGCGCCGAGAATCTTGATGCTCGTCATGATCCAAGTTCCGAACACATCGTCGACTGGCGCGTTCTCAGGTCCCCGCTGCATCTCCAGCGGAGCGATCTGCTGGTCCGGCGCCAAGGATGCGTTGGGGCCGAAACTAAAGATCAAGGCAGAATTCGACGGAGAACGTGCTCCAGGAGTCGTGTATCCGTCCCATGTACGAGTTGCCAGCCTAGAGCCGTAAGTACACAATCCCACCGTGTATTGCTCTCCATCGCGCTGAAAGCGAACTACCTCGTAGTAGAGCGTTCCGAGCCTGGGAAGATCCTTTCGTGCATTGCCGCCTACCACCTCGGGATCGATCACGTTGTTGAAGGCTCGCATGAAGCCCGGATAAGCCGCATCCTCGATAGCGCTGATGCCGAGCCCTTCTCCAAAGCTGGCGCGATCGATGGACTCTCGAACTGCACGAACGAAGGTTCCCTCAGGCGTCATGAGGTCGAGGTTCGGATTGCTTATCCACCTGTAGGTGTACTGGGCAACACCGTCTACCCCCGTGGCCGAGGGTGTCATCGACGGCGGCGTGGGTTGGGTCGATGGATCGGAACAACCGGCGACAAGCGTGATCGATAGGGCGACGGCCCCGACGGCTGAACGAAAGACAGGGATCATCTCAGTCAGTGATCCCAGTTGTTGTTGTCGCGGCCGTCCAGTCGTTGCGTCATCCAGATTTCAGGATCGTAGCCGTAAAACTCGGCGTTGGCCCTGAACCAGTTGCTGAGCGTTTGATCGGCGTCGGGATTTACTCGCGCGGCCGCCGGATTGACTGCGCCGTCGGATACCAGTTCCGCTAGGGCGGGATCGTCAGCAATCTCCGGATGCGCATTGATCAAGCCCTGCAGAGCGGTCGCATAGTTGTCGGTGGTGTTGTTGAACCGACCCTGGCTGAGTTGATCCGTAAAGAAGTTGTCACCCTGAATCGTTGTGGGATCAACGTCGGGAAGTAGCTCATCCTTGAATACGGGCCCGAGCACTGTCGCAACCGCCGCAGGTATCTGGCCACCCGGAATCAGTTCGCCGATGGCCGTGAGCGCTCCGTAACCAGTGTCGAACGCTACTCCGGCCTTTTGATTGTCCTGAGCTACTTGCCACTGATGTGCCGCCTGACCGAAGTCTTTCGCGTCTTGGGCACCTGTCGACATCGCCTCACCGAGCCGCGCAGCGACCTCGATCTGATTGCCCTTGATCCCGTGTTCGGCGGCGTTCAGTTCGAGGTACTGCTGCTGCTGCAAGGCCGCGTTGTTCGCGGTGGTCCCGGCCGCGTGGTCTTGATCGAACACGGAGAACAGATCCCGCATCTGCTCCTCGCTCTTGAAGTGGTCAATCCCTGACGCGGTGAACCCGGACGCTTCGTGGGCGCCGGCGAGTTGCGCGAGGTACGGCGCTGTGCCATCGGCCATTGCTTGCAGCAGACCCCCGTTCACCGACCCGAAGGTGCCCCCGCCCTCCATGTGCTGGAGGTCGACCTTATGTTCCGACAGATAGTGGGCAATGGAATTGGCGGTCTCGGAAGCGATCGGATTCTGTGGATCAGTCCCAGTCCAACGGAATGCGTCACCGACCCGCGTCGAGTCGACACCCCAGTTCTCGGCGGTCATGCCATGAAGGAAGTCCTCGCGGGTAGCCGGAACGGTACTGAGGTCGTGAATGCTGATGTGATCGGCAGCCGCGACCTGGACAACGTCAGCCAACGAACTGGACACACTCGGCCCATGGTGATCCGAATTGACGTTCTGATCGTCATACTGTGCATCGGCCGCGGCATACTGCGACGACGCGTCGAGCATCGCTCGCGTAGTTTCGCTGCCGTTCAGATAGTCACGCCCAGCCGGTTCCATGATGGCCGCAACGTCCTGCATTGCGCCGACACCGTTCAGGTCGACGGACTCAGGGATAACAGCGGGCATCATCGTGCCCGTTCCGACGGTGTGCTCGGGATTGACGACCACTCTGTCGTCCCTGGACAATTCGTCGTGGATGCCGTCGGGAAGATTGACGAGGCTGCCAGCCCCCGGTACGAAGGAGTCCCGCGTCTGGTCGGTCACCCCAACGGTGTTCTCATTGCCAGATAGCGCATTTGGATTCGACACGATGGCCAAGCTCTGAGCCAGCGCCGCTTGCTCGTCGGGCGGCAGAGATTCAGAGATGTTCTTAATCTGTTCGGGCGCCAACCCGTTCATTGCCTGTGAAAGTTGGTAGAGGTAGCCCATCCTCTCTTCACCGACGACGACGCGCTGGCCGGACGCCAGAGCATGCAGCTGCTCTTGAGACAGTGTTCCGGCCTCCAGTAGACGGGCGCGCTGTTGGGGCGAGAGCATCCCGTCTCCGAGGCTTTCACCGTCGAGACGTCCCTCTTCGGCGGTGAGTTCACCGGGCGACCGTTCTTGGTAATCCGGTTCGGCGCCTATCGCTGGGCCTTCGCGCTTGTCGTTACTGAACTTTTGGATCCCCGCGTCGTCGTACTCGCCTTGAAGGCGACGGATGTCACGACCGACGCCATTGAGCTCGTCGTTGGACGTCTTCACCACGTCGGCGAGCTGACCGAGGCCCCGTTTGGCGATCTGCATCAACATCAGGTCGCGCTGCCTGCCGGGCGGGACGCTGTTAGCCGCGTCGGTCACCCACTGCCTCAGCGAATCCAGGTTGAGCCGCCCGGTGTCGACCACCTGAGCCGACCGATCCACCTGTTGAGCCAACTTCTGGTCCAACTCGGCGAGCTTGGTGAACACCTTCTGGTGCTCCGAGTTGGCCTTGTCGTAGCCCGATGCGGCTGCGCCGGACCACTTGTCACCCGGCTTCGCCTCGTCGAGGCCGGTACCTAACGTGCGCAGCTGCGAACTGTCATCGAAGTCGGCACCTTTCTGCGGAGCGCCTTCTCCGAAGGTCTGACGCGCGTCGGTCCAGGTTGCGTAGAAGCCATCCAGAACACTCACCGCGCACACACCCCCTTAGCTCCCGAAACCGTTACCGACTGACCGAAACCGCGTCGGCACTCAAGACACCCACGTGTTGCCAGTAGATCCAGTCGGAAATGGCCGCACGCAGAGCCGTGGCATCGGTGGCGACGTGGGCGGCGTGCAACGCAAGCACCTGCGCGTGCTCGGCGTAGATCGCCATCGCTTGCAGGTGCGGGACGCCTCGGTCCGGCGCAGCACTCATCAGCGGCTTCATCACGTCGAACCACAGCATCGCCGAATCGTCTACCGGCGGAGTGGTATCCGCAGGCGCCGGCGGCAGCAGTTCGGCCAGCGCGTTGTCGGGCATGGACGCTAGCTGCTTCGCGGCGGCCGGGGCAACGATATCGAGCCGCGACCGACCCGCCATATCCCCTCTTTCGGGAATGTCGTCTGGCTGCAAGACGACTCGAGGTGCGCCGGGGTCGAAGCCGTCGAACTGTTCGGCCGTCGCGACGACGGCTCGCAGTGCGACATCGTGATACTGCGCCCACCCGTGCAGCGCGAGCATCGGATACGTCGCCCATCTGGCGCGCTCGTCCAACGGGATGCACTCGTCGGCGCTGACCATTCGCACCGGCTCAGGCAGCCTGACGCCTTCGGGGATGTACCCGACGCCGTAGCTGTTCGCCACGAGAATGGTGCCGTCCTGCGTCACTGCGACCACCCAGAAGAAGCCGAAGTCACCCGTTCGACTCGCGTTGAGCGCTGCGCCGATTCGACGAGCCACCTGCACCGGATCGCCACCCGCACCGCGACGTGTTGCACCGGCGATGAGGTCGCGGTGCGCCCGTGCAGTCGAAACCGGCACCGGCGCAGGCGCGCCGACCACACTGGCGGCATTCGAGGTGGGCGCCACCGGAGCGGGTGGTCCCGCCGCTGCCGAGACCACCGGAGCGGCCGGTGAAGGGGTCGGTGGCGGGCCGAGCGGCATCGGCGGAGGCATCGGTGCTGCGCCCCCCGCGGAGAAGGAGCCGGCGCCCGACGGCGGTGCGACCGGCGCTGAAGGAGGCGCCGGGGGCGCGACCGGTGTACTCGCATGCTGAGTCGCCGCCGACGTGGCCGCACTCGTGTCGACATCCATCGGTACCGACGGCGGTGCCATCGGAGTCGACGCCGCCTGAACCGCAGGCCCAATATTCGACAGCGCGTCAGCAACCGGCGCCATCGGCAGGGGCTGCTGCGGCCCGCCCGCACCACCCGGGTGCCCTCCAGCGGCGGCCCCCTTACCGGCGTCGAATCCTGTCTGTTCGCCGCCGGACTGGTTACCGAAAAGGCCGCCCATCGCGTCGGCGCCACTGGACCCGCTCGAGACACCGGAACCGCCCCCGGAGCCGGCGCTGACACCACCGAGGCTGCCGCCTCCGGGCATCTGCACTGCGGGACTGGGGCCACTAGTAACACCGACCGGAGTTGGCGCGGACGATACGGTGGCAGAGGGCGCATTTGGCGGGGGCCGCATAGGTGGCGGGGCCACAACAGGAGCATTAGGTTCGGCGTTCGTTGTACGAACGGGGGGGGACGTAGTAGCCGGACCTGCAGTTGGCTCAGCCGACACATAGGGAGCGTGTTGGTCGTCTGCAGCTGTCCTCAGTGTTGCGGGAGGTCGTGCATTGCCGCCCGCAGGAATAGCGTCTTCCTGTAATGCTCGCGTGTTGGACGTCTGTTCAGAGCTGAACCTAACAAGTGGCGGTTTCGCATCGCCGTGCACGCGCGATGCCCCAGGAGGTGGTAGGTCAGGTTCGTCGAATGGCCTCTGAGGCTCTCCCGAATCTCCACCCCATTGCTTTGCTACGTCGCCAACTAGGTTGAAATTCTTGAGGTACTCGTCATTAACGTAAGCCTTGATGTCGTTCGTTGGGTCTATGTTATTGGCTGCCGCGGACTTACGGTACGTATTGATTCTTTCCTGAGCTGATCTAACATTCCCCCGAATGGCCTCCTTCGCGCTGGCTACGTCCAATGCAGCATCCTGCGCGAATCCGATAGCCGTGCTGAGCCGTTCAGCATGTGAACTCATCTCGGAACTATGCGCACTGACCCGCGCGCCAGCGCTCCCAGCGGCAGAGCCAATCCACACATCGGGTCCATTAAAGATATGAGCGCCTTTAGAATCCCATTTGCCGCGGGCAGTTTCGAGCGATGTCTTCGTCGCACCAAGAGTCGTCGCCCTTGAAGACAACACTGTTTCGTCGACTTCCGGCCACGCGCCGGGACCGGTCATTTCTGCGGCGTAATCACCGCTCGGCCGTTCAGTCGAGGTGGCCATCTAAAAAACCGCCACGCAACGATCGACGCGACCATCGGCGTATTTCAGTGACGGGAGATACAACGCAGGCGATGGCAGCATCACGATTTATTCACCTTGCAGCCAGACTTCAAGGTGGCTGCTAAGAAAGTGGCCGCGTTGGTGAGGAAGTTGTCCGACGATGTGTATGTCGGAATCGCTAGCACGAATGCTCGCTGATACTGCGCAGCCAAGACGCCGAAGTCTTCGAACAGTGGGTTTTCGCTTGATCGCGCTACTTCCTCATATTGGTCTGCATAGCCACCCATTGTCGTAGCCACTTTCTCATTGATGGAGCGCTGCTCGGGAGTCCATGCGGTGGCTGGAATGGAGGGATCCAATTCTCTCCAAGTTTTAGTGTCATCGTCTGACTGCGCGAGGACGTCCGCCCAGCGGGTACACACAGCGTCCGCGGCCCGCAACGACGGTTGCGGGTTCTCGCCGTCCGCAGCCGACGACAACCTTGTCGGCGGTTCGACATCGCTCACTAGCGGTGCCAGTCTCTGAGCACTCTCGTAGTCGATAGACGAGCAGATCGCCGCAGCCGACGACGTGAGCCCATCGGCGGTACTAGCTAGAAATCGGTCATCACCCACGTAACCCGGGATCCGGTCGCTGAAAGCTCGTGCGTACGCCACGAACTGCTCATAAAGCTCACGCATCACGCGATGCGGCGTTAGAGGTATCAGGCTCACCGTCTGGTCGGCAGCCTTGTCGAGTGCCGCCTTCACCGTTTCGTACATGGTTCGCTGAACAGGCGTCCACGCAGTGGAGGGAATGGACTGATCACGATCTGCCCAATTAACTGATTCGCTCGTCCGCGCATACTCGCGCGCGATTGTGTTCCACGCCTTGCACGTCGGATCCTCGGTGATGATGTTCACCGGCCCCGTATCGTCCGCACTCGCAAACTCCGAATCAGCCCCATCGGTCGGCGTCGCCGACGGGCCACCAGACTCTGGACGCACCACCAGCACCGTGATCGTCACCGCCAAAGCAACCACCAGCGCAACGATGATCCCGCCCAGAATCCACTTTCCCTTGCCGCCCTTGGGCGGCGGACCCGCAGGCGGGCCACCCCACTGCGGCTGCCCCGGCGGCGGACCCCACGGCGGCGGACCACCGAACTGCCCCCCAGCCGAATCCGGCTGCTGACTCCCCCACTGCGGCGAACCACCAATACCCCCGCCGTGCGGTCCGCCGTACGGAGTAGAAGGAGGAGGAGGCAAAGTCATATACACACCTTCGCGTCGTCAGAACAACCCACGGTCACAACACCACCGATTCTGATTGAGCCGGCCGCGTCGGCGCCGGCTTCGGAACAGGCGGCGCCTCGGGCACCGGTTCGGCCTGTGGAGCGGCAGGCTCAGGCCGACTCGGGCCCACGTCGGGCGCCCGCTCGCCGGTCCCGTTCTCCGGCCCGGCCTCGCCGTGCTCGTCCTCGCGCCGATCCGTCTCGTCGTCACCTTCGCGCTCACGCAGCTCTTCAGCCAGCGTGGACTTCTCGTCCTTGCTCGCCCCGCCGATTTCGCCGATCTGGCCGGACAACTGGCTCATCTGCTGCATCCCGCTCTGGATGCCCTGCATGATCCCCTGCGGAATCTGCGCCGCCATACTCGCCAGCTGCATCGGGATCTGCGCAGCCTGCTGAGCCATCTGCATGGGCATACCCGCCATCTGACCCATCTGGCCCGCCTGTTGATCGACGCCTCCGGCGCCCGCCGCACCTGCGCCCCCGACCCCCCGTGCCTCGAGCGCTTTGGCCACCTGGTCGGCGACTTGTTGATCGGTCTGCTCGTACATCCCGGCGGCCTTGATGATGTTGCGCGCCGTCTCGAGTGCCTCTTCTTTGGTGCGCGGCAACCCGTCGATCAGCGGCTGCTCGATCTGCTGGGTCCGATTCTGAATCGCCAACGACAGCGCATCAGTGCCTTCGAGCACGAGCGGCGGCAGCGGCTCCGGGATCGCGTTCGCCCCGTCGACCAGCCCGTTACCGCCGCTGGCCAGCTCTCCGGTGTTGACTCTCAACTCTTCCATCGATGCCCCCAATCACACCCAGCGCGCGGCGTCGACTGCCGGGAAACACGCACCGGCAGCCCCACCTGTAACCGTGCAGCAAATGTTACCCGAGCATCACCAGGCGTCACCGCACCAAAGTGGGGTGCGCACTACATGCTGGCGATGAGCCGCTTCACCCGCTCGTCGACCGACCGGAACGGGTCTTTGCAGAGCACCGTGCGCTGCGCCTGATCGTTGAGCTTGAGATGCACCCAGTCGACGGTGAAGTCCCGGCCGGCTTCCTGGGCGGCGCTGATGAACTCTCCGCGCAGTTTGGCCCGCGTCGTCTGCGGCGGCGTGTTCACCGCCGCCTCGATCTCCTCGTCGGTGGTGATCCGCGTCGCGAGCCCCTTGCGCTGCAGTAGGTCGAACACACCGCGCCCCCGCTTGATGTCGTGATACGCCAGGTCGAGCTGGCTGATCTTCGGGTCGGACAGCTCCATGTCGTAGCGGTCCTGGTAACGCTGGAACAGCTTGCGCTTGATCACCCAGTCGATCTCGGTGTCGACCTTTGCGAAATCCTGGCTCTCCACCGCGTCGAGCTGGCGGCCCCACAGATCCACCACCTGCTCGATCTGCGAGTTCGGCTCCCGGGTCTGCAGATAGTCGACCGCGCGCGAGTAGTACTCCCGCTGGATGTCGAGCGCACTGGCCTGCCGCCCGCCGGCCAGCCGCACCGGGCGCCGGCCCGTCAGATCGTGGCTCACCTCGCGGATCGCCCGGATGGGGTTGTCCAGCGAGAAATCGCGGAACGGCACCCCGGCCTCGATCATCTCCAACACCAGCGAGGCCGTTCCGACCTTCAGCATGGTGGTGGCTTCGCACATGTTGGAGTCGCCGACGATGACGTGCAGGCGACGGTACTTCTCCGCATCGGCATGCGGCTCGTCGCGGGTATTGATGATGGGACGTGAGCGGGTCGTTGCGCTCGACACCCCTTCCCAGATGTGCTCGGCGCGCTGGCTCAAGCAGAACGTCGCCGCCTTCGGCGTCTGCAGTACCTTGCCCGCGCCGCAGATCAGCTGGCGGGTGACCAGGAATGGCAGCAATACATCAGAGATTCGGGAGAACTCCCCCGCCCGCACGATCAGGTAGTTCTCGTGGCAGCCGTAGGAGTTGCCCGCGGAGTCGGTGTTGTTCTTGAACAGATAGATGTCCCCGCCGATGCCCTCGTCGGCAAGCCGCTGTTCGGCATCGACCAGCAGGTCCTCGAGCACGCGCTCACCCGCCCGGTCATGGGTGACGAGCTGCTGCAGGTTGTCACACTCGGCCGTGGCGTACTCCGGGTGCGAGCCCACGTCGAGATACAGCCGCGCGCCGTTGCGCAGGAAGACGTTGGAGCTGCGGCCCCACGACACCACCCTGCGGAAAAGATAGCGGGCGACCTCATCCGGACTCAACCGGCGATGGCCATGAAAGGTGCAGGTCACGCCGAATTCGGTTTCGATGCCCATGATTCGTCGCTGCACGTCAACGAGCTTACGGGGTTGTCCTGCCGATTGGTCGCCATGACCCCTGTTCACACCGTACGTGTGTTGACACCGTGGCCACCGAATGTCACGTCAGCGCGGTGGGTCGATCCATCCCAGCCGGCGGCTGATCGCCTCGGCGGCGGCCACGGTCTGTTTGGCGACCTCGGCGAAGCTGTCCTCACCCATCCGGTAGGACGGCCCCGACACGCTCAGCGCCGCGATCACCTGGTCGTTCGCGTCGCGCACCGGCGCGGCGACGGCGTTGAGCCCGACCTCGAGTTCCTCGGTGACGGTGGCCCACCCGCGCTCCCGCACGTCGGCCAGCCCGGCCAGCAGATCGTCGAGCGTCCCGATGGTGGACGGCGTGAACGCCGGCAACGTCTCGTCCAGCCGCGCCCGGACCTCCGCGGTGTCGAGTGCGGCGAGCAGTACCTTGCCGCTGGACGTCGCATGTGCCGGGCAGTTCTGCCCCACCCAGGTGCGCAGGGTGATCTCCCCGGGGCCGATGGATTCGACGACGTTGACGATGCGGTTCTCGTCGAGGATCGCCACGTTCGTCGTCTCGCCGAGGGCGTCGGTCAATCCGTCGCAGATGTCCTGGCTGAGCCGGGCGAGATCGAGATGGGCGCTACTGGCCCGGGCCAGGCGGGCGATCGCGAAGCCGAGCCGGTACTTGCCCCGCCCGGAGATCTGCTCCACGAATCCGCGGCTCTCCAGCGCTGCGATCAGCCGCGATGCCGTCGACTTGTGCACGTCCAGTTCGGCGGCGATCTCGGTCACTCCGGCCTGACCCGCCCTGGCCAGGATTTCGAGCACCAGGAGCGCGCGGTCGACCGATTGCACCGCCGCTGCCGGTCTGTCGTCGTCGCGTGCCATCCGCGCAACCCTAGACCGGCGGGATCCCGAATTGACGCACCCGGCGCTGCACCGCCACGATTTCGCGCAGCCCCTGGTTGAGCAGACTGCGGTTCAGCGGCGACAACTCCGACATGGTGATGACGTCGCCCGGCGGGTGGCCGGCGGCCAGCTGCTCCACCTGATGGGTCATGCGCAGCCGCTGCAGCATCAGGAAGACGTCGCACAGCGTGGTGGCGTCCGGTGCACTGATCGCCTTCGCATCGGCGGCGGCGGCCAATCGCGCGGGTGTGGTGGCCGACGCCATGCCGGCGGCCAGGCCGCCCCACCGCGCCAGGTTCACGATCGGGGTGACGGCGTGACTCTTCAGATCGAAGGTGCCGCCGCGGCGGGCGAGCACGTCGCGCAGCGAGCGGGTGCGGACTCGCCCCGACAACGCGTCGAGCAGCTGCAACCGCAGCGCGTTCGGGTGGTCGTCGCGCATGCGTCGGTAGGCGGTGGGCACCGTGTGCAGCGTCGCCTCACCCCAGACCACTCTGGCGTCGATCATCAGCGACGACATGATCAGGCCGCGGTCGCGCAGCGGATCGTCGAGCCACCCGCGGGCGGCCGCGAGCCATTCCGGCGCCGGCCGGGATAACGCCGGTTTCCAGGCGACCGCGCCGTTGCGGTCCGACGGCAGTCCGCACCCGTCCAGGATCTGGTGGACTCGTCGGGCAATCGAGCGCAGGGTTCCCGCATCGCGGCACAGGTCGGCTCGCCATGACAGGGCACTGTCGACGTCTGAGGACGGCATGGCCTCCCGGCGGGCCACGCTGCCCAGCGTCAGCCATGCCACCCCGTCCTGTGGAGGATGGTCGGCTTCGGCGAGTGCCACCTGCAGGGCGCGCCGCACCAGGCTGTCTGTGACGACGGACAACAGGGCGCTGGTGGCGGAGGCCTTGGTGCCGTTGCGGAACAGTTCGCCGGCGATCGCCGGGACGCCCCCGCCCACCCGCTGCAATTCGGCTGCGTCCGAGGCGTTTCCGATGGCGCGACGTAAGAGAAAGCTCTGTCGTGCGGACGCGGTGAGCAGGTCACCGTCCTCGAGCACGCCGACCACCGCGCCGTGTCCGGTGACCACGGGCATGTGCCGCAGCCCGGTGTCGAGCATCTCCATGAGGACCGTCTCGCTGGTGAGATCGGTGGTGACCGTGCGGGCCGGTGCGCTCATCACAGCCGCCACCGGTACGTCGACGGGTAGACCGGCCGCCACCACCCGGGTGCGCAGGTCCCGGTCGGTGAAGATGCCGAGACTTCCGTCACTGAGCCGGATCAGGGCGCACGACACGCGTCTCCGGGTCATGGCCACCACGACGTCACGCACCGTGGTGGCTGGATCCACGATGAGGGGCTCGCCGTGCACCAGATCGCCGACGACCCGTCCGTCGGTATCGACGGAGGCCCGCGCCGAGCGGTTCGCCGGTGCCGCATTCCACGCCGACGAAGGCCAGGAAGGCCAGGCCCGCGGGGCGCGCGAACTGGGCCTGGACCTGCCGGCCCGGCAGGCGCGCCAGGGTGCTGGGCAGCGCGGCATAGGCGGTGAACGGCAGTCCACCCCCGGTGAGCATCGGGGTGTAACCGAAGATCCCGCCCACGCCGACGGTGTCGAGGGGCGCGCCGTCGCCACTGGCCTGCAGGATCACCTGCCCGTCGAGCACCATCCAGATCGCGTCGGGGACGTGGTGGGCGTAGTCGGCCACCAACTGACCTGCCGCGAACTCTTCGGCCGTCGCATCCGCGGTGAGCCGGTCGAGTTCGTCGTCCGGCATCGACTGGAACGGGATGTGCTGGGCCAGGAAGCCGCGCAGGTCCACCGCGCGTCAGCCCGCCCGGATCAGATCAGAACACTTCTCGGCCATCGTCATGACCGTGATGTTGGGGTTGACCGCAGGCAGTTTCGGCATTGCCGAGGCATCGACCACCCGCAACCCCGACACTCCTTTGACCCGCAGCTGCGGATCCAGCACGGCCATCGGATCGTTCGGTGCGCCCATCCGGGCGGTGGCCGCCGGGTGATACACCGTGTTGTGGCACTGGTGGATGTAGTCGAGCAGTTCGTCGTCGCTGGTGGCGTCCGGGCCGGGCGCGAGTTCCCGCGCCACCCAGGGCGCCAGCGGTGTCTGCTCGGCGATCCGGCGGGCCAGCCGGACGCCGGCGAGCATGATCCGTTCGTCATAGCCGTCCGGATCGGTGAAATAGCGCGGATCAACGCGGGCCCGGTCCCGGAAGTCGCGGCTGCGCAATCGGACGGTGCCGCGGCTGCGTCCCTGAGTCACGTTGGGGGTCAGGCAGAATCCGTTGTCGGTGGTGGGATAGCCGCGCCGCAGCGTGTTCATGTCGAACGGCACGCTCCCGTAATGCATCATCAGATCGGGTTGGGTGACGCCCTCGTCGAGGGTGGCGAACAGCCCGATCTCCCACCACTGTGTGGACTCGGTGACCATCGGACGCGATGCCTCCCAGAACACCAGGCCTTCGACGTGATCGTCGAGGTTCGCGCCGACGCCCGGTGAGTCGACCCGCACCGGGACGCCCATTTCGCGCAGATGCGCCGTGGGCCCGATTCCGGAGAGCATCAACAACTTCGGGGTGTCGATCGCACCGGCGCAGACGATGACCTCGCGGCGCGCGGACACGCTGTCGTATCCGGTCAGATCGGGCCGCTGGTAGCGCACGCCGACGGCGGTCGGATGGTCGGTGGCATCGTCGAACAGGATCTCGGCGATCCAGCAGTCGGTACGCACGTCGAGATTGCGACGGGTGCCGAGGATCGGGTGCAGGAACGACTTCGATGTCGAGTTCCTGATGCCGTCCTCGCCCCCGTTGATCTGGAACCACCCGGCGCCGTTGCGGATCGTCTCACCTCGATTGAAGGCGACCGTCGGTATCCCGACCAGCGCGGCAGCTTCCAGAACCGCTGTGCCGCAAGGATCCGCGGGAGGAACGTCGCGTAGGAGCACCGTCTCGGTGAGGCGTCGGGTGAGCGGCAGGATCTCCGCCGCGCTCCACCCCTGTGCACCCATCTGCACCCACTCGTCGAGCGCCTCGGCCGGCGGATGGAAGGCGATGCACGAGTTGTGTGAAGAACAGCCCCCCAGGACGCGAGCCCGGGCGTGCCGCATGAACGAATTGCCCCGTTCCTGCGGCTCCACCGGGTAATCCCAGTCGTAGCCGGAGTCGAGCAGATGCATCCAATCCGCGAGGACCAGGATCCTGTCGTCGCCGACGTCCGATGGCCCGGCCTCGATGAGGCACACGGTGACGTCGGGGTCCTCCGACAGGCGGGCGGCCAGGACGCATCCCGCAGTGCCGCCGCCGGCGATGACGTAGTCGAAGGCGTCAGCCATCTTTGGCCTCGGCGGCGTGGGACTTCAGGCAGCCGATGTGGTTGCGGCCCTTGAGGGCGTACCAGAGCAGGCCGGCCCCGAGGATGACGCCGATGTAGATGAACGCGCCCCAGGCGTAATACCACTGCTCGCCGTACACCACGGCGCGCGGCCAGGCCAGGTTCAACGACATGCCGATTCCCCACACCACGGCCACGATGTTGACCGGTAGCCCCCAGCGCCCCATCGTGAAGTAGCCGCCCTCCTTGAGGTCCTTGGGCGGCCATTGGCCCTGCAGCCGCTTCTTGAGCAGCGGCGCGGTGACCATCAGATAGGCCAGGTAGATCATGATGATCGCGATCGAGGTCAGCACCGTGAAGATCTTGGGCTGGCCGATGTTGATCACCAGGATGATCACCGAGATGACGCCGATGGTGACGGCGGGGACGATCGGCGTCTGCGTCTTCGGGTGGACCGTCGCCAGTCGCTCGCCGAAGGGCAGCGCGTTGTCGCGGGCCATCGCGAAGGTCAGTCGGATGGCAGCGGTGTGGACCGCCAGCGTGCACACCGTCACCGCGATCACGATGCAGATCAGGAAGATCTTTCCGAGCGGACCCCACATGACCTGCTCGACGATGTACTGCAGGCCACCGGAGCTCTCCCCCAGCTGAGGGTCTTCGAGGTTCGGCGCAGCCAGGACCGCGAAGACCAGAATGCCGCCACCGATCACGAACGAGGCGAGGATGGCCCGGGCGATGGCCTTCGGTGCGGTGCGGCGCGGCTCGACGGTCTCCTCGCCGAGTGAGCTGGCGGTGTCGAAGCCGTACATGACGTAGCCCGACGCCAGTGAGGCGATCAGGAAGACACCCAGATAGCCCATGCTCTCGCCGGCGCCGTATCCGTTGGAAGAAAAGAAGATGTCGGGGCTGTTCTGCACATTGACCGCCAGTAGCACCACGATCAGCACCGCGGCGATCAGCTCGATGAACACCCCGGCGCTGTTGATCAGTGCCATCAGCTTCACCCCGAGCGCGTTCACCAGCGTGGTGAAGGCGATCAGGATCGCGCCGAGCAGAACCGCGTTGGCCGCGTAGGACGCATTGTCACTGCCGTCGCCGATGATCTGGAATCCGCTCCACAGCCGGGGCAGGTTGAGTTGGTAGGCCAGTGCGACCGCTGAGATCGTGACGATGGATGCGGTGAGCATCAGCCACCCCGACGTCCACCCGACGAGCCGGCTGGCCAGCTTCTTGCTCCAGTTGTAGACCGACCCGGCCACCGGATACTTGGCGGCGAGTTCCATGAAGCACAGCGCCACGGCCATCTGCCCGACGAACACGATGGGCCACGACCACAGATAGGCCGGTCCGGCGGTGCCGAATCCGAAGTAGAACAGTTGGAAAGTGCCGGTCAGGATCGAGATGTAACTGACCCCGGCGGCGAAGCTGGCGAATTTGCCGATGCTGCGGTCCAACGACTCCCGGTATCCGAAGTCGTCCAGACCACTGTCAGCCTGCGGTTCCCTGATGACCATGGTGAGGGTCTCCTACCCCTTGAACCAGCCGGCGGCCTGCGGTGCGGTGTTGTGCCAGATGTGCTTGAGCTCTTGATATTCGGCGAGGCCGGTGGGTCCGAGCTCGCGTCCGTTGCCCGACTTTCCGAAGCCACCCCACTCCGCCGCCGCGGTGTAGTAGCCGAAGTCGTTGAGCCACACGGTGCCGTGCCGCAGTGCGCGGGCCACCCGTTCGCCCCGCGCGGCGTCGGAGGTCCGAATCCCCGCCGCGAGACCGTAGTGCGTATCGTTGCCGAGCGCGATGGCCTCGGCTTCGTCGGTGAATCGTTCGACGGTGAGGATGGGCCCGAAGGTCTCCTCGGTGACGATCCGCATCGAGCGGTCGCACCGGTCGAAGATTGTGGGCCGGTAGAAGTAGCCGGCGCTCAGGGCGGGGTCGTCGGGGCGCTCGCCGCCGCACACCAGCATGGCGCCTTCGGACAGGCCGAGGGCCACGTAGTCCTCGACCTTGGCGCGGTGCTGCTCGGAGACCAGCGGTCCGGTCTCGCTGGCGGGGTCGAGCCCGTCGCCGATCCGGATGCGGCCGGCCCGATCGGCGAGTGCGGCGACGAAGTCGTCGGCGATCGACTGTTCGACGATCAGCCGGGTGCCCGCCGAACACACCTGGCCGGAATGCAGGAACACTCCGGTGAGCACATGGTCGACCGCGAGATCGAAACCGTCGGCAGCACCGGCGATATCGGCGAACACGATGTGCGGGTTCTTGCCGCCGAGTTCCAAGGCGACCTTGGTGACGTGTTTGGCCGCCGTCTCGGCGATGATGCGGCCGGTGGCCACACCCCCGGTGAACGAGATGAAGTCGACGGCGTCGGTGTCGGTGAGCGCGGCCCCCAGACGTGCGCCGCTGCCCTGCACCAGGTTCACCACTCCCGCCGGCGCGCCGGCTTCCTGGAGCAGATGGGTGAAGGCGATCGTCGTCAGCGGCGTCACCTCACTGGGCTTCAGCACCATCGTGCACCCCGCCGCCAGGGCGGGAGCCACTTTCCAGGACATCTGCAGCAGCGGATAGTTCCACGGCGCGATGAGCACGCAGACCCCGATCGGCTCCCGCACGACGCGGCTGACCACCGCCGGGTCACCGACGTCGACGACCCGGTCGGCCTGCACGGCCACCAGCGCGGCGTAGTAGCGAAACACCGAGACCACGTCGTCGATGTCGATGCGGCTCTCGGCCAGCGTTTTTCCGGTGTCGCGCGTCTCCAGCAGCGACAGGCTCTCCTTGTCGCGCAGCAGCAGGTCTGCGACACGGTGCAGCAGGGCCGCGCGTTCAGCGGCCGGGGTGGCGCGCCATGTTCCTTCGTCGAATGCCGTGCGGGCCGCCGCGACAGCGGCGCAGACGTCATCGGGATGCGCCTCGTCGACCGTGGCCACGACGCTGCCGTCGGCCGGGTTGACGATGTCGCGGCGGCCGCCGTCGGACGCAGCCCGCCAGGACCCTCCGATCAGGAGGTCCGGTTCACCGTCCATGGGTCTAACCCCTTGCGCACCCGTCCGACATGCCGAGACGGGACACTACCCATTGATGGAACTCCGCGAGGTGATGTTCGGCAGGTACGAGGACACCGCCATGCCGGTAGGCCCGTGACGACATGGCCGGCTGGGTGCGCTCGCACGCGGCGAAGTCCTGCTCGTTGACCCGGTGGAACAGCTCGACCGAATGCGACACATCGTGGCCGGCGGCCACCACGTCCGGCGCGTAGAGCCAATCGCACTCGACGACGGTGCGATCAGGTGCCAGCGGATACATGCGGTGGAAGATGATGTGGTCGGGTACCAGGTTGACGAAGACCGACGGGCGGACGGTGATGGCGTAGTAGCGGCGGTCCTGTTCTGCGGTGACACCGGGCAGCCGCTCGAAGCCCTCCGAACCGTCGATGGTGAAACCGTCTATCTGCGCACCGAATTGCGCGCCCTGGCCGACGTTGGCCTGTGCGGCGACGCCACGGGCGAATTCCGGGAGTACGTCGACCAGTTCGGGATGGATGGAGCTGCAGTGGTAGCACTCCATGAAGTTCTCGACGATGAGCTTCCAGTTGGCGGCGACGTCGTAGACGACGCGCCGGCCCACATCGAGGCCGCCGATGCCGTACCGGTTGATGGCATCGGAATCGCCCAGTGTCCTCGTCGTGTCGGCGACGACGTCCTCGAAGGGCGGCGGGACGTCCGCCAGGCACACCCAGGCGTACCCGAGCCATTCGGTGAGCGCCACCGGAACCATGCCGTATTTGTAGCGGTCGATTCCCGCTCCGGTCTCGTCGGTGAGGGACCCGATGTTCGGCGCAGCCATCAGCTTCCCGTCGAGCGCGTAGTTCCACGAGTGATACGGACAGCGGATGCTGCGCTTGACCTGTCCCTCGGACTCCGTGCACAGCTGGGCTCCGCGGTGCCTGCACACGTTGAGGAAGGCCCGCAGCAGACCGTCCCGCCCCCGCACCACCAGGACGCTCTCGCGGCCCACCTGGACCTTCTTGAACTTGCCCGGCAGGGCAAGGTCCGCGGAGCGGGCCGCGCAGAACCACATGCTCTCGAAGATGCGTTCCTGCTCGGCAGCGAAAACAGCCGGGCTGGTGTAATAGTCGCCCGCGAGCGTGGCGAGCAGTGCCGAGGTGGGCTCGGCCGCGAGTTCAGTCATGCTGTCACCAACCGACGGGGATCGAAGAGACCGATGGGATGTGCGGTGGATCCGGTGGTGGCCAGGTCGGCCAGGATCTCGCCGATCACGGGTACGAACTTGAAGCCGTGTCCGGAGAATCCGCACGCCACCGTCACGTTCGAACAATCCGGATGTCGCGCGATCACGAAGTGCTGATCCGGGGTGTTCGAGTACATGCAGGTCGCCGAATGCACCAGTGGTCCGTCGAGGGCGGGTAACAACCTGCTTGCCTCCGTGCGCATCTCGCTGATCTCGGCATCGTGCACGGTGCGGTCGATGGTCTCCGGTGTGCACTCGACGCCGTTGCGGAAGAAGGCGACCTTCACACCTCCGGCGGGACCGTCGATCGCGGGGAATCCGTAGATCTGCGCGCCAGAGGCATCCTCGGAGATGAAGATCGGAAGGTCCTCGAAGGCCGCCGTGCCGCCGAGCGGATCGAACCAATACAGGACCTGACGCTCGACGGTGATCGGGATCCCGAACTGCGCGAGCAGCGTGGGCGCCCACGCGCCGGGACAGATCACCAGCTGACCCGCGGTGTAGCGGGCGTCGGCCGTCCTCACCTCGACACCCTGCGCCGTCTCCGACCATCCGGTCACCTCCTCGCCGAAGCGCAGGGTGGCGCCGGCGGTCTCGGCGAGATCGATGTGCGCCTGCACCGTGGTCTCGGGCCGGGCGAATCCGGCCTTCGCCTCGTAGAGCGCGACGTCGCCAGGACGCGGGGTGAACTGGGGGAACCTCGAACGGATCTCGGCCGCATCCAGCATCTCGTGCGGTAGGCCCCACTCGCGGCTCGCCCGCTGGCTGCCGGCCACCGTCAAACAGCCAGGGTCGCCCAGGAACAAGCCGCCGGTCATCCGGTAGACCTCCCGGCCCGAATCGGCGGCCAGCTTGTCCCACAGCTCATAGGCCCGCAGCAGCAGCGGGACATAGGCCGGGTCCTCGAAGTAGGACTGCCGGATGATGCGCGAGCCGCCGTGGCTGGACCCACGGTCGTGGGCCGGGGTGAACCTCTCCAAACCGAGCACGCGCTGACCGCGTGTGGCCAGATGATAGGCAGCGGCGCTACCCATCCCGCCGAGACCGACGACGATGACGTCTGCGTGTGTCGAGTGCGACATGGCTATCTCCGGATCCGCAGCATCTCGGGGTCCACCACGGGTTCGTCGTGGACGGTGGCGGCGAAGCATCGACCGCGGTGGTCCACGGTGACGGGTGTGCCCACGGCCGTGTCGGTGGGCAGCCAGGCGTAGGCGATGGTCCGGCCGACGGTCGCCGAGTATCCGGCGCTCGTGACGTAGCCGGCGCAGTCACCGGCGCAGAACACCGGTTCTTTGCCGAGCGCGACCGCCGCCGGCTCGTCGAAGACGATGCTGCGCAGGGTCTTTGCCGGTGCGGACGCGTGTTCGAGGGCGGCTCGGCCGACGAAGTCCCCCTTGTCCATCCGCACAGCGAAGCCCAGGCCTGCGGCATCGGGCCGGTGTTCGGTGGTCATGTCGGCGCCCCAGCTGCGGTAGCCCTTCTCGAGCCGCAGGCTGTTGAAGGCGATGCGGCCCGCGGCCACGACGCCGTGCTGGTGACCGGCGTCGTACAGCAGATCCCACAGCGCAGCACCGTATTCGGCACCGGCGTAGATCTCCCAACCCAATTCGCCGACATACGAGACCCGCATCATCGTGACGGGGATGGCGCCGAGATGCGTCCGCAAGGCCCGGAAGTATCGAAATGCATGATGCGACAAGTCGTCCGGGCACAGGGGCTGCACCATATCCCGCGCCCGCGGACCCCAGACCCCCACGCAGCAGGTGCCGCCGGTGACGTCGCGCAGTACGACATCATCGGGCCGGTGACGCTCGAGCCAGTCGAAGTCGCGCGGTGAATTCGCCCCCACCTGGAAGGTGTGCTCCCCCAGCCGCGCGACGGTGAGGTCGCTACGGATCCCGCCGGCCTGGTCGAGCATCAGCGTGTAGGTGACCGATCCGACGCTCTTGTCGACGTTGTTCGTGGTCATCCGCTGCAGGAACGCGGCGGCGCCGGGGCCGGCGATCTCGTAGCGGGTCAGCGGGGTCATGTCGTACATCGCGACGCGTTCTCGGGTGGCCGCGGCCTCGGCGACCGCGATCGGCGACCAGAACCGAGCCGCCCAGTCGTCACGGCCCGGGACATCGACGCCGTCGAGCAGTCCGGCGTTGGCCTCGAACCAGGCCGGGCGCTCCCAACCGCCACCCTCGTAGAAGTAGGCGCCGAGTTCCCGGTGGCGGGCATGGAAGGGGCTGGTGCGCAGCCCCCGCAGCTTCTCGCGGAACTGATGGGGATGCACGATGTCGTAGACCTCGGCGAAGGCCTGCGAACTGGTCTGCAAGATGAACTCGGGACTGCGCGCGACGTCTTCGAAGCGGTACAGGTCGCATTCGCTGACGTCGACCGACGGCGTCCCGTCGACGATCCACTCCGCCGTCGCCTTCGCCACCCCGGCCGAATGGGTGACCCAGACCGCCTCGGCCACCCAGAATCCGGCGAGATCCCGGTGTTCTCCCATGATGGAAAACCCGTCCGGAGTGAACGAGAAGATGCCGTTGAACGCCTCTTCGACCTTCGAGTCAGCAAGGGTGGGAAGCAGATTCACGGCGTTGCGCCATGCCGGCGCAAAATCCTCGTCGGTGAACGGCAGCATCGAAGGCATCGCTTCGTCGGCGGTGTCGGCCATGAGTGTCGACATGTCGACCGGCATCGGGCGGTGGCTGTAGGAGCCGATACCGATGCGGTCGACGTGCTCGCGAAAGTACAGGTCGGCGTCCTGGTGACGCAGGATCGGAAGGCCCGCCTCGGAGAGTTCGGTATTGCGCCCGACCAGTCCCGGAACCTGCCCGGTACGGGCGTATTGGTGAGCCATCGGCACCAACGGGAGCACCAAGCCGACCTGCCGGGCCAGTTGGGCGCCCCAGAATCCGGCCGCGCACACCACGATGTCGGCGTCGATGACACCGGTGGTGGTGCGTACCCCGGTGACGCGTGCGCCGTCGTCGGTCACGCCCAGCACCTCGGTGTGTGCGAGGAATTTCGCACCTCGCGCCATCGCCCGGCGGGCCTGCGCCTCGGCGGCCCGGACCGCTTTGGCCAGGCCGTCACGCGGGGTGTGGAAGCCACCGAGGATGCAGGCGGGGTCGAGCAGCGGATGTAGCGACGCGCATTCGTCGGGGGTGACGAGCCGGCCGTCGATCCCCCAGGCCTGCGCCCACCCGGCCTTGCGGTGCAGATCGGCCCACCGCTCCGGCGTGGTCGCCACCTCCAGGCCGCCCACCGGATTGAACACCCACCCGCCGGGATGTTCGAGGTCGCTGAACTTCTCGACGGTGTAGCGCGCGAACGTCGTCATGGTCTTCGACGGGTTGGTCTGGAACACCAGGCCCGGCGCATGGGAGGTCGATCCGCCGGTGGCGAACAGCGGTCCGCGGTCGACGACGGTGAGATCGGTGATCCCTCTGGCCGTCAACTCGTCGGCCAGCGACGTGCCGACAATGCCGGCACCGATCACGACGACTCTGGGCATGGCTCGACCGCTTTCGCTTAGCTGTGCTGTGTTGTTGCGCGATATGCAACGTGATGTTCTATACGCAACAGTGATGATTCACCCCATGGTCGGTGAGCGCAAGACGGACACGCGAAAAAGCCGCCGACCGGGGGTCCGATCGGCGGCTAGGTTCGACTCGAAGAGCGGGCTACTCGGTGCGCTGTGGAAGCAGCGGCTCCAACGCCGAGCCGGTGATGCGCCGGAAGGCCCGGCGCGGACGGTTGGCGTCCAGGATCGCCACCTCGAGCGTCGCGGGACCGAGCGTCTTGGTCTCGCCGCCGTTGCCCCCGCCCGCCTCCAGCGCCTCGACCGCAATGCCCACCGCGTCGGCGAGCTGGGCGTTCTCCGAATAGGAATCGTTGAGTTTGGCGATGATCGGCTCGGTGGTACCGCCCATGACCACGAAGTGCGGTTCGTCCGCGATCGACCCGTCGTAGGTGATGCGGTACAGCTCAGGGGCTTTCGTCTCGCCGTAGTGGGCAACCTCGGCCACGCAGAGTTCGACCTCGTAGGGTTTGGCCTGCTCGGTGAAGATGGTGCCCAGCGTCTGTGCGTACACGTTGGCCAGCTGTCGGCCGGTCACGTCGCGGCGCGAATACGCATAGCCCTGGGTGTCGGCGAATCGGATACCGCCGCTGCGCAGATTGTTGAACTCGTTGAACCGGCCGACAGCCGCGAAGCCCACCCGGTCGTAGAGTTCGCTGACCTTCTGCAGTGAGCGCGACGGGTTCTCGGCCACGAACACCACACCGTCGGCGTAGGCCAGCGCGACGACGCTGCGGCCGCGCGCGATGCCTTTGCGCGCGAGCTCGGAGCGCTCGCGCATCGCCTGCTCGGGCGAGATGAAGTACGGGAAGCTCACGAAGTGCCTGCCTATTCGGCGTCGGGGCCGAACGTGTCGGCGCGCGAACGACTTTGGATGATTTCGCGGGCCAGTCCGGCGATCCGCTCCTCGCTGACCTCTTCGGCGCCGTCGGCGCTGAGGACGACCGCCGTCGGATAGATGCCTCGCACCAGATCCGGTCCGCCGGTGGCGGAGTCGTCGTCGGCGGCGTCATAGAGCGCCTCGATCGCCACCCGCAGCGCCGATTCGGCATCGACCACCTGGCTGTAGAGCTTCTTGATCGACGACTTGGCGAAGATCGACCCCGAACCGACCGACTGGTAGCCCTCTTCTTCGAGGTTGTGGCCGCCGGCGGCGTCGAAGGACACGATGCGCCCCGCCGACTCCGGGTTCGGGTCGTCCAGGTCGTAGCCGGCCAGCAGCGGAAGCGCCACGAAGCCCTGCAATGCCGCGCCGAGGTTGCCGCGCACCATCGTCGCCAGCCGGTTCACCTTGCCCGGGAACGTCAATGCGACCCCCTCGAGCTTCTCGTAGTGCTCGAGTTCGACGGCGTAGAGACGGGCGAATTCGACGGCGATGGCCGCGGTGCCCGCGATACCCGTCGCCGTGTAGTCGTCGGTGATGTACACCTTCTGCACGTCGCGGCTGGCGATCATGTGTCCCTGGGTGGCGCGCCGGTCGCCGGCCATCACCACCCCACCCGGATACTTCAGCGCAACGATCGTCGTGCCGTGCGGCACCGCATCGGTGACGCCACCGCGGGCGTCAGCACCGCCGAACGGCAGCAGATGGGGAGCCTGGCTGCGCAACATGTCGGAGAACGACGACAGATTCCCGGGGAACGAGGGCGTCACGGAGGGGGCTCCGGGAGTCGGTCGGGTGAAGGGATCGGCGAGCGGTTCGAACTGCTGCCAGGTCACTGTCCGCCCTTTTGGACGTATGCGCGCACGAAGTCCTCGGCGTTCTCCTCGAGCACGTCGTCGATCTCGTCGAGCAGATCGTCGGTCTCCTCGGCCAGCTTCTCGCGACGCTCCTGCCCGCCGGCCGCGCCTGCGGTGAGGTCGTCGTCCTCGCCGCCGCCACCGCCACGCTTGGTCTGCTCCTGCGCCATCGCCGCCTCCTGCACTTGTCATCAACGGGCTCACCGCTGCCCGTCGTTCTTCCACACTACCGGTCGGCACCCGGAATGCCGGGGGTGACAGGGCTCAGTTCGTCAGCTGTTCGACGAGCTGCGCGGCGCTGTCGACGGAGTCCAGCAGGGCGCCGACGTGGGCCTTGCTACCCCGCAGCGGCTCGAGGGTGGGAATCCGCACGAGCGAATCACCGCCGAGATCGAAGATGACCGAGTCCCAACTCGCCGCGGCGATGTCGGCGCCGAAGCGACGCAGACACTCACCGCGGAAGTACGCGCGCGTATCGGTCGGCGGGTTGTCGACCGCGTCGAGCACCTGCTGCTCGGTGACGAGCCGCTGCATCGATCCGCGGGCCACCAGCCGGTTGTACAGACCCTTGTCGAGACGGACGTCGGAGTATTGCAGGTCGACCAGGTGCAGCCGGGGCGCGGACCAGGCCAGATTCTCCCGGTTGCGGAACCCCTCGAGCAGCCGAAGTTTGGCCGGCCAGTCCAGGATCTCCGCGCACTCCATCGGATCGCGTTCGAGCAGATCCAGCACGTGCGCCCAGGTCTCGAGCACGTGCGAGGCGCGCGGATCCGGGTCGCGGGCATCGACCAGCTTGGCCACCCGGTCCAGATAGATCCGCTGCAGCGCCAGCGCGGTCAGCTCGCGCCCGTCCGCCATGGCCACGGTCGCCCGCAGCGACGGATCGCGGCTGACGACGTGCACGGCGTGCACCGGCCGGGCCAGCATCAGATCGCTGACGTCCAGCCCGTGGGCCGGACCCTCCTCGATCAGGTCGAGCACCAGCGAGGTGGTGCCCACCTTGAGATAGGTCGAGGTCTCGGCCAGGTTCGCATCGCCGATGATGACGTGCAGCCGGCGGTACTTGTCCGCATCGGCGTGCGGCTCGTCGCGGGTGTTGATGATCCCCCGCTTGAGGGTGGTCTCGAGGCCGACCTCCACCTCGATGTAGTCGGCCCGCTGAGACAGCTGAAAGCCGGGTTCGTCACCCGACGGGCCGATTCCGACCCGTCCGGACCCGGTCACCACCTGGCGTGACACCAGGAACGGGGTCAGACCGGAGATCACCGCGGAGAACGGTGTGTGCCGGCTCATCAGATAGTTCTCGTGGGTGCCGTACGACGCGCCCTTGCCGTCGACGTTGTTCTTGTAGAGCTGCAGTTTCGCCGCACCCGGCACGCTGGCCACGTGGCGTGCGGCGGCCTCCATGACGCGCTCGCCAGCCTTGTCCCAGATCACCGCGTCCAACGGGTCCGTGACCTCGGGGGCCGAGTATTCGGGGTGAGCGTGATCGACGTAGAGCCGGGCGCCGTTGGTCAGGATCATGTTGGCGGCACCGACCTCGTCGGCGTCCACCACCGGCGGAGGTCCGGAGGCACGGCTGAGGTCGAAACCACGGGCGTCGCGCAGGGGCGATTCGACCTCGTAGTCCCAGCGGGTGCGTTTGGCGCGCTGGATACCGGCCGCCGCGGCATAGGCCAGCACTGCCTGGGTGGACGTCAGGATCGGATTCGCGGTCGGGTCGGACGGCGATGAGATGCCGTATTCCACCTCGGTTCCGATGATCCGCTGCATGCTTAGAGCGTAGGTGACGCGCCTCGGGCGCAGATGACCGGCGCTTGCGGCCTCCGGTCGCACTTGGTGGACTGTTGCCGATGACCGGCGATCGCGATCCTGCTGCTCTGCGTTTCGTCGCGGCGACTGAGAGGTAGCGATGACGCCAGACACCGCCGGACGCGACGGCACCGCCGCCCGATGGTTCCTGGCCCGCGGCGTGCCCGCCGTGCTCAGGCGCCGCGACCGGTGGCGTGACGTCCTCGCCCGCAGCGCGCCGGGGCTGGCGGCCTATCTGACCTGGATGCTCGCCTATCTGGCCATCGCGGTGCTGACGGGCGGTCAGGACATCACCATCGACGACGACCTGTCGCTGCGGGACTGGACGGTTCTGGTGCTGTTGGCCGGCATCCTCCCGGCGGTGGTGGCGGCGGGCTGGGCCGTCTCGCGGATCCGCCGGAACTCGTTGCGCCGGGCCGTCGCGATCACCGCCATAGTGGTCGCGCCGCTGTCGGATCTGTACCAGGACGGACTTCTCGACGCGCTCGCCGACATCTCCTTCGACGTCGTCGTGCTGTGCGCGATATTGCTGTGCACCGCAACCGGACTCGGTTCGATCCTGGCGTGGGGCGTGCGTACGACCCTGAACCACCTGGCGGCTGCCGGCCGGCTGGCGGCCCGGGCGCTGCCGGTCGTGCTGCTGACCGTGCTGGTGTTCTTCAACTCGCCGGTGTGGTCGATGGCGGCCAACTTGAGCACCGATCGGTTCTGGCTGCTGGCCGCGTTCATGGCCGTCATTGCGATCTCGTTCCTCACGGCCAGCATGCGCGATCGGGTGCGCGCAGTGACCACCGAAGTCGATCTCGACAGCGCCTCGGCACCGCTGAGCCGCGCCGAGCGCGCCAACCTGCTGTTCGTGGCGGTCGGTTCACAGGTCATCCAGATCGTCACCGTCGCGCTGGTGACGATGGCGATCTTCTTCGTGCTCGGGTTCATCGTCCTGAGTCCCGCGGTGCTGGCACACTGGACCGGCGGGGACACCAGCCAGGTGTCGTTGCTCGACGTCGTGCTGCCCGTGCCGCTGCCGCTGGCGCACGTCACCCTGTTCCAGGGCGGCCTGACGTTCATGTATCTCAGTGCCCGCGCGGTCAGCGACGCCGACCACCGTGCCGAGTTCCTCGACCCGCTGTTCGCCGATCTCGCCGTCACACTGGACGCACGTGATGCGTATCTCGAGAGGACATGACAGGAGGAGCCGGCCAATGGACGACGTGTTCGGTAAGCGCTACGGGGAGGTGCTGCTGGTCCGGATGACCGAATCGGGCCCCGCTGCCAGCGTGTACAACACCTATCCGCTCAACGATTGTCCGGCTGAGCTGTGGCAGCGGCTCGACGCCCAGGCCCTCGCCGCGGAGCACGGTGCGGCCGCCGCACTGCTCAACGGTCCGCGGTACTGGCTGATGAGCGGTATCGACAAGCCGGGTGGCACCGAGACCGAGATGCAGACGTTCGGGGGCATCGACATGCTCCTGCAGGCCACTGTGGCCCTCTCGTCGATGAATCCGTCGCCGTATTCGGTCAACGAGGTGGACCGGAAGGCCACCTTCATCTTCGACGCCGGGAGGCCGGTGTTCGAGCTGGTGGACGCCCAGAGCCGTCGATGGGTCATGCAGACGTGGAGTCAGACCGTCGACCCCGCCCTCGGCCTGTCCGATCTCCCGGGCCTGGCCGACCGCCTCGCGCTGCCCGACGGCTGGCGCTACGAAACCCGGGTGCTCGATGCGCCGTTGCGGATCGACACCTCCACCCGCAAGGCCAGCGTGACCCAGGATGATCTGGCCAACAGCTACTCGTTGCTGGCCTGACGTCTACCCCTGAGCCGTTCGACCGCGGGCGACCTGGGTCAGAGGTACTGACCCAGGTTGCTCTCGGTGTCGATGGCCCGGCTGGCCGACGAGCTCTTGCCGGTGACCAGGGTGCGGATGTAGACGATCCGTTCCCCCTTCTTGCCCGAGATCCGTGCCCAATCGTCGGGATTGGTGGTGTTGGGCAGGTCCTCGTTCTCGGCGAACTCGTCGACGATCGAGTCGAGCAGGTGCTGGATCCGCAGACCCCGCTGGCCCGTCTCGAGGACCGACTTGATCGCGTACTTCTTCGCCCGGTCGACGACGTTCTGGATCATCGCGCCGGAGTTGAAGTCCTTGAAGTACATGACCTCTTTGTCGCCGTTGGCGTAGGTGACCTCGAGAAAGCGGTTGTCGTCGATCTCCGCGTACATCCGGTCGACGACCTTCTCGATCATCGCCTTGATGGTCTGCGACCGGTCGCCGCCGAATTCGGCCAGGTCGTCTTCGTGAACCGGCAGCTCCTCGGTGAGGTACTTGCTGAAGATGTCCTGCGCCGCTTCGGCATCCGGTCGCTCGATCTTGATCTTGACGTCCAGACGGCCGGGCCTCAGAATCGCCGGGTCGATCATGTCCTCGCGGTTGGAGGCGCCGATCACGATGACGTTCTCCAGCCCTTCGACGCCGTCGATCTCCGAGAGCAGCTGCGGGACCACCGTGGTCTCCACGTCCGAGCTGACGCCGGTACCGCGGGTGCGGAAGATCGAATCCATCTCGTCGAAGAACACGATCACCGGCGTGCCCTCGGAGGCCTTCTCACGGGCCCGCTGGAAGATCAGCCGGATGTGTCGTTCGGTCTCCCCGACGAACTTGTTGAGCAGCTCGGGACCCTTGATGTTGAGGAAGTAGCTCTTCGCCTCGCGGGCGTCGTCACCCCGCACCTCGGCCATCTTCTTGGCCAGCGAATTCGCCACCGCCTTGGCGATCAGCGTCTTACCGCAGCCGGGCGGGCCGTAGAGCAGCACACCCTTGGGGGGACGCAGCGAGTATTCGCGGTAGAGCTCCTTGTGCAGGAACGGCAGCTCCACGGCGTCGCGGATCTGCTCGATCTGCCGGCCCAGGCCGCCGATGTCGTTGTAGCTGACGTCGGGCACCTCCTCGAGCACCAGGTCCTCGACCTCGGCCTTGGGGATGCGCTCGAAGGCATACCCGGCCTTCGTGTCGACGAGCAGGGAGTCACCGGGGCGCAGCTTGCGCGGGCGCAGATCGTCGTCGACGCCGTCCTCGACCTCCAACGGGAGGTCTTCCACGGCCACCAACGGTTCGGCGAGCCACACGATGCGCTCTTCGTCGGCGTGACCGACGACCAGTGCGCGGTGCCCGTCGGCGAGGATCTCGCGCAGGGTGCTGATCTCACCGACGGCTTCGTAGTTGCCGGCCTCGACGACGGTCAACGCCTCGTTCAGACGAACGGTCTGACCCTGCTTGAGCAGGCTGGTGTCGATGTTCGGCGAGCACGTCAGCCGCATCTTGCGACCGGAGGTGAAAACGTCGACGGTGTCGTCCTCGTGCGCGGAGAGCAGCACACCGTAGCCGCTGGGCGGCTGACCCAGCCGGTCCACCTCTTCGCGCAGGGCGAGCAGCTGCTGGCGGGCCTCTTTGAGGGTTTCCATCAACTTCGAGTTGCGAGCCGCCAGCGAGTCGATGCGCGCCTCGAGCTGATGTACGTCGCGTGCGCTGCGCAGGCCGCTCTGCGACCCGACCGCGCTCTCGAGCTGTTCGCGCAGAACCGCGGCCTCCCGTCGGAGCTCCTCCAACTCGGCGGCGTCCTCACTGGAGAGACCATCTTCTCTGGCCTCGTGACGCTGTGACTCACTCATGTTGCGCCCCTCTCCCGCACCGGATATTGGTGCAGTAACAACTTCAACGCTACCGGCGATTCAGACTTTGTGTGCGGTCTAGCAATTCGACACACCCGCACCACTGTTAACCTCAAAGACTAGTTAGGCAGATCGAAAGGAAAGCCGTGACCCTGAAATCCCTCGTAACCGGCGTTGCAGCAGCCGTCGCCGTAGCGGGTGCCGCGGCAGGTGTGACGTCCATTGCAGCGGCCCCGATTGCCGCGGCCGCGCCGGTCGTCGCGCCGGCGCCGCAGGTCCCCGCGCCCGATCTGGCAGCCCCGCTGACCCAGACGCTGTCCGCGCTGGCCGGCCCCGGCTCGTTCAGCGGTAAGGCGCCCTACATCCAGGGAGGCATCGGCCGCTTCGAGGCGCTGACTGCCGACCGTGCGTACAACAACGCCGCCGCGCAGGGCAAGTTCCCGCTCACCTTCAACGTCGTCGACGTGGACCAGAACGGTGGCGTCGCCACCGCATCGGTCACCGCGACGGCCGCGACCGGCGGTACCGCCACCCAGAACATCGTCTTCGTCGCGGGCCCCAGCCCCACCGGCTGGCAGGTCTCGAAGGGCTCGGCCCTGTCGCTGCTCTCGGCGGTCGGCTGAGCCGTCGACCGGTGCGACGCACCACGATCACCAGGTACCTGAGCGCCGCCACCGTCACGGTGGCGGCGTTCGGGCTTACCGGGTGCGGTCACGACTCCCCGCCGCCGGCGGCTCCCCCGTCGACCTCGACGTCCAGCCCGGTGATCGCCACCGCGCCGGCGGCACCGCTGCCCGCCCCCGAGGCGTTGACCGACGTCCTCAGCCGCCTGGCCGATGTGAACGTGCCCGCGCCCGAACGAGCCGCCCTGGTCCAGGACTCCGGACCCGGTGACGCCGCGGCCCTCGACCGGTTCGGCAAGGCACTGGCCGACAACGGTTTCCTCCCGCTGGCGTTTCAAGCACGGGATCTGACGTGGTCGCCCACCCGGACGGGCGACGTGACGGCGACCGTGGTGGTCACCACCGCCAACCCGCAGTCCGGCGAGTTCAGCTTCCCCATGGAGTTCACCCCGGCAGACCCGGGCTGGTTGCTGACCCGCGACACGGCGGATCTGCTCCTGGACTTCGGCACCGCCCAGGACCCACCCCCCTGACCCATGTGGATCGGCTGGTTGGAGTTCGACGTGCTCCTGGGCGACGTCCGCTCGCTGAAACAGAAGCGGTCGGCGATTCGTCCGGTGATCGCCGAATTACAGCGCCGGTTCGGCGTCTCGGCGGCCGAGACCTCCGCCCAGGACCTACACCGGCGCGCCGGCATCGGCGTGGCGGTGGTGGCGGGCGACCGCGGGCACGTGGTGGATGTCCTCGACGCCGCGGAACGCCTGGTCGCCGCCCGGCCCGAGCTCGAGCTGCTCTCCGTGCACCGCGCGCTGCGGCGCAGCACCGACGAGTGACGGTCAGTCCGGGTCCGGCTGGACGAGCTGACGCTTGCGGCGCAGCGGGATCGGCGCCACCGCGCCGGGCGCCAGCCTGCGGACGCTGATCAGAAACGCGGTGTGCCCGCGCATCGTGTGCTGGGGCCGCACCGCCAGCCCGACGACGTACCACCCGCGCTGCATGCTCTCCCACGCCCGCGGCTCGGTCCAGCACTGCTGTTCACGCAGCGCCTCCACCGCCCGCGAGAGCTGGGTCACCGTCGCGACGTAGATCATCAGCACCCCGCCCGGCACGAGCGCGTCCGCGACGGTGCCCAGCACCTCCCACGGGGCGAGCATGTCGAGCACCACGCGGTCGACCTCGCCGCCCGGATAGTCGTTGAGATCGGCGATCACCAGATCCCAGTTGGCCGGGCGTTCACCGAAGAAGGTCACCACATTGCGCTCGGCGTGCACGGCGTGATCGTCGCGGATGTCATAGGACGTCACCTGCCCCTGCGGCCCCACCGCGCGCAGCAGCGAGCACGTCAGGGCCCCCGAGCCGGCGCCGGCCTCGAGCACCCGCGCGCCCGGGAAGATGTCACCCTCGTGCACGATCTGTGCGGCGTCCTTGGGATAGATGACCTGCGCGCCGCGCGGCATCGACATCACGTAGTCCACCAGCAACGGCCGCAAGACCAGGAACTGGTCGCCGCTCGTCGACTTGACCACACTGCCTTCGGGCAGCCCGATCACTGCGTCGAGTGCGATCATCCCGCGGTGGGTGTGGAATTCACCCCCAGGCGTCAACAGCATCGTGTAGTGCCGGCCCTTGGCGTCGGTGAGCTGCACACGATCACCGACTTCGAACGGACCGGTTCTGCGCATGCCGATGAGCCTGCCAGTTGACACGCGACCGGCCGGGCGCGGGGTTGTCGAGATTTGTCGGCGGCCCGATCTAGGCTTCCGGACATGGGTGAACAGCTGGCGCCGCCGCGGCGGCCCGCGTTGTCACCGTCGCGGGCCAGCGATTTCAAGCAGTGTCCGCTGCTCTACCGCTTCCGCGCCATCGACCGCCTGCCCGAACCACACTCGACGGCGCAACTGCGCGGTTCGGTGGTGCACGCCGCCCTGGAGCAGCTCTACGCCCTGCCCGCGGCCGAGCGCGATCACGACACCGCGTTGGGGCTGATCGCGCCGGCCTGGGATCGGCTGGCCACCGAGAACCCGGCCCTGACCGACGAAGTGGACCCCGTGGTGCAGGACGCTCTGCTCGGCGAGGCCCGCGCGCTGCTGTCCGGTTACTACCGCCTCGAGGATCCGACCCGCTTCGATCCGCAGGGGTGTGAACAGCACATCGAGGTCGAATTGGCCGACGGCACCCTGCTGCGGGGATTCGTCGACCGGATCGATGTCGCGCCCACCGGCGAGCTGCGGGTGGTCGATTACAAGACCGGTAAGGCGCCGTCGGAAGTCTGGGCGCTGGCCGAGGCCAAAGCGCTGTTCCAGATGAAGTTCTATGCGGTGGCGCTGCTGCGCTCACGCGGGGTGTTGCCGGCCCGGCTGCGGCTGCTCTACCTGGCCGACGGTCAAGTGCTCGACTACTCCCCCGACCTCGACGAACTCGTTCGCTTCGAGCGGCTGCTCACCGCGATCTGGCGCGCGATCCAGGCGGCCGGGGTCACCGGAGACTTCCGGCCCAAGCCGTCACGGTTGTGCGGGTGGTGTGCCCATCGGGCGTTGTGCCCGGAATTCGGTGGTGTGCCGCCGCCGTACCCAGGGTGGCCGCAGGATCCGGCGGCGTGATCGGTCACCTGTATCACCGGCTGCCCGACGACGGCGACCACCAGGTGTTCGAGTCGACGCCGGACACCCGCAGCAACTGGGGCCCCGAGATCCAGCACGGTTCACCGCCGTTGGCCTTGCTGACGAAGCTGATCGAGGAGCAGGCGCCCGAGGGCATGCGCGTCGGACGGCTGACACTCGATCTGCTGGGCGCCATCCCGGTAGTGCCGATGCGGGCCCGCGCCTGGGTGTCACGGCCCGGCAGCCGCATCGCGATGATGACCGCGGAGATGACGCCGGTCGGAGGCGCCAGGCCGGTGGGCCGCGTCAGCGCGTGGCTCATCGCCACCAGCGACACCCGTGACGCCGCCACGGACCGCCATCCGCCGATCGACGAGGGTCCGGCGGTGACCCAGAGCCACGCCTGGGAAGGGGCGCAGGGATATCTCGAAACGGTCGACTGGCGTAAACAGGTCGACGACGGCACGGCCGCCGTCGGCTGGCTCACCCCGTTGGTGCCGCTGGTCGACGACGAACCCACCACCGCGCTGCAGCGGCTGGCGATGGTCGTCGACTCGGCCAATGGGCTGGGGGCGGCACTGGACCCACAGCAGTACATGTTCATGAACACCGACACCGTGGTGCATCTGCACCGGCTGCCCGAGGGGCACGATTTCGGGCTACGCGCCCGCGGCTCGATCGGCCCCGACGGCGTCGGCGTGACCACCGCGGAGCTGTTCGACCGTCACGGCTTCATCGGGACATCCGCGCAGACGCTGCTGGTCCAGCACCGCACCTAATATCCGATTGCGTCTATATAGACGCTAATGCATACTACTGGGGTGGATGTTTTCGAAGCAGTCGCCGAACCGAACCGGCGCGTCCTCCTCGACACCCTGGCCGGCGGCGAGCGCACCGCCGGCGAATTGGTCGATGCCCTGCCCGGTCTGACCCAGCCGACGGTGTCGCGTCACCTCCGGGTATTGCGGGAGGTGGGCCTGGTGGAAGTCCGGCCCGACGCGCAGCGGCGGATCTACGCGCTGCGCGCCGACGGGCTCGTGGAGATCAGCACATGGATCGAGCGCTACCGGCGGTTCTGGTCCGGTCATCTCGACGACCTCGAGCGTCATCTGCACCGGCGGGCCGAGGAGAGCCGATGAGCGCGGCCGAGGGGATCCTCACCGTCGATGGCGATCGGGCGGTTCTCACCTTCGAACGCCGGCTGCCGTTCCCGGTCGAGGTGGTGTGGGCCGCGATCACCGATCCGGCGGAGCGTGGGATGTGGTTCGGCGCCACCACGATCGAGCCTCGCGCGGGCGGCACCATCGACATGGTCGCCACCGGCCCGCCGCTGCCCGACGACGTCAAGCGGATGACCGGGCGCATCCTGGTCTGGAATCCGCCGCATGTGTTCGAACACGAGTGGCGCCAGCCGATCGTCGAGGACGGCGTTGTCCGCTACGAGCTGCGGCCCGACGACGGGGGCGGCACGCTGCTGCGCTTCACCCACCGCGGACTCGGCGTGCGCAACGCATCCGGGTTTCTGGGCGGCACCCACGCCTTCCTCGACCGTCTCGATGCGCATCTGGCCGGCCGGCGGCTCCCGGATTGGCTGGCGCGCAAGCAGGAGGTGGACCATGCCCGCCGATGACGTGGTGGCCACGGTCGCCGTCGCGTATCACTCCGGCTACGGCCACACCGCGGTGCTGGCAGAAGCCGTCGCACGGGGCGCCCGTGACACCGGCGCCCTGATCGAGATGATCGCGGTCGACACCATCACCGATGCGCAGTGGGCGGTACTCGATCGCGCCGACGCCATCGTGTTCGGCAGCCCCACCTATATGGGCGGCGTCTCGGCAGCGTTCCAGGCGTTCGCCGAACGCACCGGCCGACGGTGTCAGGAGGGCACCTGGCGCGACAAACTGGCTGCCGGCTTCACCAACTCCGGAGCCATGAGCGGCGACAAGTTGAGCACACTGATGTCACTGGCGGTGTTCGCCGCACAACATCACATGCACTGGGTGAATCTCGGTCTGGTCGCCGGCTGGAACTCGGCCGCCGGCAGCGCCGACGACCTCAACCGGTTGGGCTTCTTCCTCGGCGCCGGGGCGCAGACCGACGTCGACCTACCCCCGGATCGGTTGCCGGAGGCCGACATTCGTACGTGCCGCCACCTCGGCGCGCGGGTGGCCCGGGTCGCGCAGGAAGTGACGGTGGGCCGGCAGACTATTGCAGCGGCTTCAAGTCCTGCAGCATCGTCGGCACCAGCTCGCTGACCGTCGGGTGGATGTGCATGGTCCGCGAGATGGCGGTGTAGGGCAATTTCGCCGTCATCACGTCGAGGATGTCCTGCACCACCTCGTCCCCGCCCACACCGAGAATCGCCGCCCCCAGGATCTCCTCGGTTTCGGCGTCGACGACGACCTTCATGAAACCTTGCGTCTCCCCCTTCTCGACAGCCCGGCCGACCCGCGTCATCGGGCGCTTGCCGACCAACGCCGCGCGTCCGGACTTGCGCACCTGATCGGCGGTCAGCCCGGCGCGTCCCAGCGGCGGGTCGATGTACAGCGCGTAGGTGGTGATCCGGTCACTGACCCGGCGGGGGTCGTTGTCGAGGAGGTTGGCCGCGACGATCTCGAAGTCGTTGTACGACGTGTGGGTGAAGGCACCCTTGCCGTTGCAGTCCCCCATCGCCCAGATGTGCTCGACGCTGGTGCGCAGCTCGTCGTCGACGACCACGTTGCCCCGCTCATCGGTCTGCACCCCGGCCGCGTCCAGGCCGAGGTCGTCGGTGTTGGGCCGCCGGCCGACCGCCAGCAGCAGGTGGCTGCCGCTGACCGGTTCGGCGCCGTCCTTGGCGACCACCTCGAAACCGTTGTCGCGCTTGGTGAATCGGATGTCGGTGGCGTCGACGATGATGTCGATGCCCTCATTGCGCAGAATGTCTGCGATCGCGGCGGAGACGTCCTCGTCCTCCCGGGACGTCAGCCGTGGGCCGTGCTCGATGACGGTGACCCGCGCACCGAATCGGCGGTACATCTGCGCGAACTCCAGCGCGATGTAGCTGCCCCCGATGACCACGAGATGTTCGGGCACGACGTCGAGTTCGAGGATGCTGACGTTGGTCAGATAGTCGATGTCCTGCAGTCCGGGCAGGTCGGGCACCACCGCCCGCCCGCCCACGTTGAGGTAGATGCGGTCGGCCCGCAGCAGTCGGTCACCGACGCGCACGGTGTGCGGGTCCTCGAAGCGGGCGTGGCCGCGGATGAACGTGCACCCGTCCATACCCTCGAGCCAGGACTCGACGCCGTGGCGGTCGTCGAGCATGACCTTGTCCTTGCGGGCCTTGACCTTGGCCATGTCGACGGTCACCTCGCCGGTACCGACGCCGTACTCCGCGGCGCGCCGGGCGAGATGGGCGGCGTGGGCGCTGGCGACCAACGTCTTGGTGGGTATGCATCCGTAGTTGACGCAGGTGCCGCCGACGAGTTTGCGCTCGATCACCGCGACCCGTTGACCGGCTTCGGTCAGCCGCCCCGCCAGCGGTGGTCCGGCCTGCCCGGCGCCGATGATGATCGCGTCGAAATGCGTTGCCTCTGCCGACATGTCAGATCACCGACGCCAGCCACACGATCACTAAGCCGCCGACGACGGCGACCGCGTCCTCGGCCAGGGCGATCGGGAGGTCACGGCCGCCGTTGCGCGCGACCAGCCGACTGCGCACCTCGTAGCCACCGAGCGTCCCGAGCACCGCACCGATGACCCCGCCGCCGAGCCCGCCGAACGTGTAGCCGAAGGCGGTGCCGAGGACCGCACCGGCGAAGCCGCCGGAGGCGAGGCGGGCGACGAATTGCATGGCCGTCTTGCGGCTGGGGGTCTTGGGGAGCTGGTCGGTGACCAGTTCACCGACCAGCAGGACGGTCAGCACGGTGACGGTGATGGGGTGGGCCATCCACTGCGCCCAGGTCCCGTCCAGAACCAGCCAGTCCAGTAGGCCCGCCCAGGCCACGACCGCCGGAGCGGTGAACGCCCGCAGCCCGGCGATCACGCCGATGAGCAGGGCCAGCAACAGGACAAGGGCGTGCGTCATCGGGACCTCCGGCCGGCGGTGAACTCGCCACGGACGCTAACACGGCGCGCGGCGGCTCACCCGCTGAATCAGAAGCGGCAGAACCGGATGTCGGAGGCCAGAATCGCTTTGGCGCCGATCGCGGCGAGCTCGTCCATGATGGCGTTGACGTCGCGGCGCGGCACCAGTGCTCGCACCGCAGCCCAGGACGGATCGGCCAACGGCGCGATAGTCGGTGATTCCAGTCCGGGTGTCACCGCGGTCGCGCGGTCGAGAAGGCTTCGGGGACAGTCGTAGTCGAGCATCAGGTACTGCTGGCCGAAGACGACGCCCTGAACCCGGGCGGCGAGCTGATCGCGGGCGGCCGCCGATGCGTCGTCCGCGCCGTCACGTTCGATGAGCACGGCTTCGGAATCGCAGAGTGGATCCCCGAACGCCACCAGGTTGTGCAGGCTCAGCGTACGGCCGGACCCGACGACATCGGCGATGGCGTCGGCCACCCCGAGTTGCACCGAGATCTCCACGGCCCCGTCCAAGCGGATCACGGTCGCCTCGACCCCCCTGGCGGCGAGGTCTTTGCGCACCAGGTTGGGGAACGCGGTCGCGATCCGCTTGCCCGCCAGATCCTCGGGCGTCCAGTCGGCGCCGGCCGGCGCGGCGTAGCGGAACGTGGAGGCACCGAAGCCCAGCGCCAGCCGCTCGCGAACCGGCGCGTCCGATTCGGCGGCCAGATCGCGTCCGGTGATGCCGAAGTCCAGTTGGCCGGATCCGACATAGATCGCGATGTCCTTGGGGCGCAGGAAGAAGAACTCCACGTTGTTCGCCGGGTCGACCACGGTGAGGTCTTTGGCGTCGCGGCGACGGCGGTAGCCGGCCTCGGCCAGGATCTCGGCCGCCGATTCGCTCAGCGCGCCCTTGTTGGGGACGGCCACTCGCAACATGACGCTCACAGCTTCCGGTAGACGTCGTCGAGGGTCAGGCCGCGCGCGATCATCAGCACCTGCGTCCAGTACAGGAGCTGGCTCACCTCTTCGGCCAGCGCGTCGTCGCTCTCGTGTTCGGCGGCGAGCCACACCTCGCCCGCCTCCTCGAGAATCTTCTTACCCAGCCCGTGCACCCCACCGTCGAGGGCCGCCACGGTGCCACTGCCCGCCGGCCGGGTGCGCGCCCGCTCGGTCAGCTCGTCGAAGAGCGCGTCGAAGGTCTTCACGGGCGGCCATTCTCCCACGCCCGGGCGGTCGCTCCCGACCTCAGGCCTCCTTGGCGCCGCCCGACGGTGCGGTGTCGGACTTGAGGAGCTCGCCGTGCATGTCCTCCAGGGACACGCCCTTGGTTTCCATCACCCACCGCCACACGAACAACCCGGACAGCACCGCGCACAGCCCGTAGAACCCGTACGCCAACCCCAGATGCTCACGCAGGCCGGGGAAGGTCACGGTGATCAGCCAGTTCGCCGCCCACTGACCGGCGGCGGCCAGACCCAGAGCCGCGGCCCGGATGCGGTTGGGGAACATCTCGCCGAGGAGCACCCAGACGACCGGACCCCACGACATGCCGAAGGCGACGACGAAGAGGTTGGCCGCGATGAGCGCGATCAAGCCGGACGCTCCGGGCAGGCTCGGCGTGCCGTCGGGGTTCACCGTGGCGTTGGCGAAGATGACGGCCATGGTGATCAACGTGACGGCCATCCCCGTCGACCCGATCAGCAGCAGCGGCTTGCGGCCGATCTTGTCGATCAGGGCGATCGCGATCAGCGTGGTGAGCACGTTGATGACCGAGGTGATGACCGTGTAGATCGCCGATTCGTCAGCGCTGAAGCCGACCGCCTGCCACAGCACGTTGCTGTAGTAGAAGATCACGTTGATGCCGACGAACTGCTGGAAGATCGACAGGCCGAGGCCCACCCAGACGATGCCGTAGATGCCGCCCGTCGGTTTGCGCAGATCCCGCCAGGACGGCTTGTCCTCGCGTTCGAGCGTCTCCTGGATACGCGTGATGGTGATTTCCAGGTTCTTGCGCCCCAGCAGCCGGCTCAGGACGCGGCGTGCCTCCGGGATCTTGTGGCTGGCAACCAGATAACGCGGCGACTCGGGGATGGTGAAGGCGAGTGCGCCGTAGAGCACGGCCGGCACGGCCATCGCCAGGAACATCCAGCGCCAGGCGTCCAAACCGAACCACAGGGGCTGGTTGGGGCCGTCGGCCAGCCACTGCAGCAGATAGTTCACCGCAAAGGACAAGAAGATGCCCGACACGATCGCCAGCTGCTGCAGCGAGCCCAGGCGCCCGCGGATACCCGGGGGTGACGTTTCGGCGATGTAGGCGGGAGCGATCACCGACGCCACACCGACACCGATGCCGCCGACGATGCGGAACAGCACCACCGCCCAGACCTCGTGGGCGAAACCGGTACCGAAGGCGCTGATGAGGAACAGCACGGCCGCGATCTTCATCACCGCGATACGGCCGATCTTGTCGGCGATGCGGCCCGCGGTCATCGCGCCGGCCGCCGCCCCCAGCAGCGCCGAGGCGACGGCGAATCCGAGTTCGGCGTTGCCGATACCGAAGTCTTCCTGGATGGAGTCGACCGCGCCGTTGATCACCGCGCTGTCGTAGCCGAAGAGCAACCCGCCCAGGGCGGCCACCGAAGCAATACGAACAGCCGTCTTGCCCGACGAGAAGTCCTCGTCGCTGACGGGTAGGTCGTCACCTACCGGGGCACCACCCTGACCAGCCATGGAACGTCCTTCCCGCGCAGCGATGCGTGATCGGAATCACATTCAAGCACTTCCCCGAGTGCGCGTAGGCGGGTTCCCTCAACTGTGTCAGGCGAAACCGGAGACCGGTCAGGCCGTCAATTCGTCTCGACCATCGACGAGTTCGCGATGGATGGCCCGCAATTCCCGCACCCCGAAACCGCGCAGCGAGCCGACTTGGCGCCGGCGCGGGCTCGACGGCACGGGTACGTCATTCGGTACCACCAGCACGGGTGCGCCCGCGGATTCGGCCGCCTGCGATCCGGTGGCCGAATCTTCCACCGCCAGGCAGTGGCCGGGCTCGATTCCGAGGATCTGCGCCGCGCGCCGGTAGGGGTCGGGTGCCGGCTTACCGTGGGCGACCTCGTCGCCGCACACCGTCGCGGTGAAGAAGTGCCGACCGATGCTGTCGAGCGCCTGCTCGGTGAGCTCGCGTTGGGTGTTGGTGACCAGCGCCATCGGAACGCCCGCGGCCGCAACATCTTCCAGGAGTTCGCGGGCTCCGTCGCACCAGGGCAGCCCTCTGGTCGAGAACAATTCCCCGGTGTAGTCGTGCAACCACCGATCGGCCGCCGCCATCGCGGCAGGGTCGGGTTCCAGCCCCAGGTCGGCGTAGACGGTGCGGATGGTGTTCGCCGCAGAACTGCCCACCAACGCCGCTCGCGTCTCGTCGCTGATCTCCCCGCCGAGTTTCCGGTAGAGCTCGGCAAGAGAGATGTCCCACAGCTTTTCGGAGTCGACGAGGGTGCCGTCCATGTCCCAGAGCACCGCTTGCACACGGCCATTCTGTCACGGGTCGCCCGGTGATCGCGAAACGCCAACCGGCCGACGGCCAATCGCCCCGCGGCACAACTGCGTTGGTACCTCAGTCCTCCGGGTTGTACCCCAGGTTCGGCGCCAACCAGCGCTCGGCCTCCTGCAGCGTCCAGCCCTTGCGTCGCGCGTAATCGGCGACCTGGTCCTGGGCCAGCCGACCGACCACGAAGTACTGCGACTGGGGATGGGAGAAATACCAGCCGCTGACCGCCGCGCCGGGCCACATCGCCATCGACTCGGTCAATTCGATCCCGGTGCGCTCCGTGACATCGAGCATGGCGAACAGGGTCGTCTTCTCGGTGTGCTCAGGGCAGGCCGGATAGCCGGGCGCGGGCCGGATCCCGACGTACTTCTCGCCGATCAGCTCGTCGTTGTCCAACTGCTCGTCGGGCTGGTAGCCCCAGAACTCCTTCCGGACCCGTTCGTGCATCCGTTCGGCGAACGCCTCGGCCAGCCGGTCGGCGATCGACTCCAGCAGGATCGCGCTGTAGTCGTCGTTGGCCGCCTTGAACTCGACGATCTTCTCCTGGCTACCGAGCCCGGCGGTGACGGCGAAGGCCCCGACGTAATCGGCCAGACCGGTCTGCCTGGGTGCGATGAAATCGCCCAGCGACCGATTCGGGATGCCGTCGCGGTGCTCCCCCTGCTGGCGCAGATTGCGCAGGGTGGTCAGTACCTCGGCGCGCGTCTCATCGGTGTAGACCTCGATGTCGTCACCGACCGCGTTCGCCGGGAAGAACCCAATCACCCCGTTGGCGGTCAGCCACTTCTCCTCGATCGCGGTGTCGAGCATCTCCTGGGCGTCCTCGTAGAGCTTGCGGGCGGCCTCACCCGACGCCGGGTTGTTGAGGATGTCGGGGAAGCGGCCCTTCATCTCCCAGGCGTTGAAGAACGGCTGCCAGTCGATGTACTCCCGCAACTCCGACAGGTCGTAGGCCGGGAATTCCCGCACCTGCGCCCCGATGGTGGGCGCCGGCGGCGTGTAGCCGTCCCAGTCGATCGGCGTCCGGTTCGCGCGGGCCTTCTCCAGGGTCAGCATCGGACGCTCGTTCTTCTGGGCGTGCCGTTCCCGCAGCGACGCGTAGTCCTTCTCGGTGGCCTCCAGCAGGCCCGGGCGCTGTTTGTCGTCGAGCAGCGCGGCCGCGACGGGCACCGAACGCGACGCATCCTTGACCCACACCACCGGGCCGCTGCGGCGCGGCGCCACCTTCACCGCCGTGTGCGCGCGCGACGTGGTGGCACCACCGATCAGCAGCGGGATCTCCAACCCCTCGCGCTCCATCTCGGCGGCGAAGTTGACCATCTCGTCCAACGAGGGGGTGATCAGGCCGGACAGCCCGATGATGTCGGCGTCGTGCTCCTTGGCCGCGTCCAGGATCTTCTGCGCCGGAACCATCACGCCGAGGTCGATCACCTCGTAGTTGTTGCACTGCAGAACGACCCCGACGATGTTCTTGCCGATGTCATGGACGTCGCCCTTGACCGTCGCCATGATGATCGTGCCGTTGGTGTCCTTGCTCTTGGTTGCCGAGGCCTCCTTCTCGGCCTCGATGAACGGCAGCAGATAGGCCACCGCCTTCTTCATCACCCGGGCGGATTTCACCACCTGCGGCAGGAACATCTTGCCCGAGCCGAAGAGATCGCCGACGACGTTCATCCCGTCCATCAGCGGACCCTCGATCACCTCGATCGGCCGCCCGCCGGCGGCCTCGATCTCGGCGCGCAGCTCCTCGGTGTCGGCGTCGACATTGGCGTCGATGCCCTTCACCAGCGCATGCGTGATGCGCTCGCGGACCGGCAGCGACCGCCACTCGGCCGCGGCGGGATCCTCGGATTTCTCGGACTTGTTGAACCGCTCGGCGATCTCCAGCAGCCGTTCGGCGGCGTCCTCGCGACGGTTCAGGACCACGTCCTCGATGCGGTCCCGCAGTTCGGGGTCGATCGAGTCGTAGGGCACCAGCGCACCGGCGTTGACGATGCCCATGTCCAGACCGGCCTTGATGGCGTGGAACAGGAAGACCGCGTGGATCGCCTCGCGGACCGGGTTGTTGCCGCGGAACGAGAAGGACACGTTGGAGATGCCGCCGGAGATGTGCACCCCGGGCAGGTTCTCCTTGATCCAGGCGCAGGCCTCGATGAAGTCGATGCCGTAGGTGGCGTGCTCCTCGATGCCGGTGGCCAGCGCGAAACAGTTCGGGTCGAAGATGATGTCCTCGGCGGGGAAGCCGACCTCCTCGGTGAGGATCCGGTAGGCGCGTCCGCAGATCTGCTTGCGGCGCTCGAGGTTGTCGGCCTGGCCCTGCTCGTCGAAGGCCATCACGACCACGGCGGCACCGTATTTGCGGCACAGCCGCGCCTCCCGGATGAACTTCTCCTCCCCCTCCTTCAGGGAGATCGAGTTCACGATCGGCTTGCCCTGGACGTTCTTCAGGCCCGCCTCGATGACCTCCCACTTCGAGGAATCGATCATCACCGGCACCTTGCTGATGTCCGGTTCGGCCGCGATCAGCTTGGTGAACCGGTCCATCGCGGCGACGCCGTCGATCATGCCTTCGTCCATGTTGATGTCGATGACCTGCGCACCGACCTCGACCTGCTGCAGAGCCACCGACAGCGCGCTGTCGTAGTCCTCGGCTTTGATCAGATTGCGGAACCGCGCCGATCCGGTGATGTTGGTGCGTTCACCGATATTGACGAACAGCGAGTCGTCGGTGATGTTGAGCGGTTCCAGACCTGACAGTCGGGTCGCCACCGCGATCTCGGGCAGCTCGCGGGGCGGCTTGCCCTCGACGACCTTGGCGATCTCGGCGATGTGCGGCGGCGCCGTGCCGCAGCAGCCACCGACCAGGTTGACCAGGCCGGCGTCGGCGAAGTCGGCGATGTAGCCGGCCTGGGCCTCGGGCGTCTCGTCGTACTCGCCGAAGGCGTTGGGCAGCCCGGCGTTCGGATAGCAGGAGACGAACGTGTCGGCGATCCGCGACACCTCGGCGATGTAGGGGCGCATCTCCGGGGCACCCAGCGCGCAGTTGAGGCCCACCGCGAGCGGCTTCGCGTGCCGGATCGCGTTCCAGAACGCCTCGGTGACCTGCCCGGACAACGTCCGCCCGGAGGCGTCGGTGATGGTGCCCGAGATGATCAGCGGCCACCGCCGGCCGCGCTGTTCGTACAGGGTCTCGACGGCGAACACCGCCGCCTTGGCGTTCAGCGAATCGAAGATCGTCTCGATGATCAGCAGGTCAGAGCCGCCGTCGACCAGACCGTTGGCGGCTTCCAGATAGGCGGCCACCAACTGGTCATAGGAGACGTTGCGGGCGCCCGGATCGTTGACGTCCGGCGAGATCGACGCGGTCCGCGTCGTCGGCCCGATCGCCCCCGCGACGAAGCGGGGCTTGTCCGGGGTGCTGAACTCGTCGGCGGCCGCGCGCGCGAGGGCGGCGCCGGCGAAGTTCAATTCGTAGGCCAGATCGGCCATGTCGTAATCGGACAGCGAGATCGCGTTCGCGTTGAAGGTGTTGGTCTCGAGGATGTCGGCGCCGGCCTCGAGATATTCGCGGTGGATCGCCTCGATGATCTGCGGCTGCGTCAGGTTGAGCAGGTCGTTGTTGCCCTGCAGCGCGGTCGGCCACTCGGTGAACCGGTCACCGCGGTATCCGGCCTCGTCCGGGCGGTCCCGCTGGATCGCCGTACCCATCGCACCGTCGATGATCATGATTCGCTGACGGAGCGCCGCGGTCAGTTCCTCGGTGCAGTCCGGGCGGACGTTCGGCGTGAAAGTGTTCGTGGTGACAGCGGTCACGTGCACTCCTTCCGTAGCGGAAGGCGTCCTTGACTCTGCCGAGCGTGGCGGTCACCGCAGAACCGGGACCGTTGCAACGCCTCTCGACCCCCGAAAGTCTACGTCGTCACCCGATCGACGTCTGGACGCCTGCCGGCCAGGTCTTTCTGGACGTCTTTCCTGAACGTCCTCGCGGACAAGGTTAACGAGATTGCCGCCAAGCCTATTTCGTCGACACCCTGGGCGTCCGCATGGACCGATGGGGCTCCCCCGTCCCCCGCAGGCTTTAGGCTTGCCGGGTGACCCCATCGGATACACCGGGACCGAAGGGACCTGACCTGCCCGGACTGCGCGACGCCATCATCGTCGCCGCATTCGAAGGATGGAACGACGCCGGTGACGCGGCCAGCGACGCGCTGGAACATCTCGACGCCATCTGGGAGGCCGAGCCGATCGTCGAGATCGACGACGAGAGCTACTACGACTACCAGGTCAATCGCCCCCAGATCCGGCAGATCGACGGGGTGACCCGCGAATTGGTGTGGCCCTCGATGCGGATCTCGCACTGCCGCCCGCCCGGTGCCGAGCGCGACATTGTGCTGATGCACGGGGTCGAGCCGAACATGCGCTGGCGCACGTTCTGCGCCGAGCTACTCACCATCGCCGAGAAGCTCGACGTCCAGACCGTGGTGATCCTGGGTGCCCTGCTGGCCGACACACCGCACACCCGGCCGGTACCGGTGTCCGGGGCCGCCTACTCCCCCGAGTCGGCGAAGTTCTTCGGTCTGGAGGAGACCCGCTACGAAGGGCCGACCGGGATCGCGGGCGTCTTCCAGGACGCCTGTGTACAGGCCGGGATCCCGGCCGTGACGTTCTGGGCCGCGGTTCCGCACTACGTGTCGCAGCCGCCCAACCCCAAGGCCACGGTGGCGTTGCTGCGCCGGGTGGAAGACGTCCTCGACATCGAGGTGCCGCTGGCGGATCTGCCCGCTCAGGCCGAGGAGTGGGAGGAGGCGGTCAGCGAGATGACCGCCGAGGACGACGAGATCGCCGAGTATGTCGCCTCGCTGGAACAACGCGGTGACGCCGAGGTCGACATGTCCGATGCGCTGGGCAAGATCGACGGCGACGCGCTGGCCGCGGAGTTCGAGCGCTATCTGCGCCGCCGCGGCCCCGGCTTCAAGGGCTAGGGCAACTTCTTGCGGTGCCCGGCGGTGCGGGCGCCCAGTGACCGCTTGAGCGCGGTCACCTCGGCGTCCATCTGGGGCAGGATGGCCGGCGCGTTGCGCAACACCGAAGCCTGTCCCAGGCGGGTGGTCAGCACCGGCTTGAACCAGCGGATGAGACCCACCCAGCCGGGACAGTAGATCCGTTCGCGCCGTCGTTCGATGCCCTTGACGAACACCTCCCCGCATTCCTGGACCGAGGTGGTCTTGCTGAGCGGGCCGGGCAGTGTGTCGAGCATCCGGCGGAAGCTGGGGAGGTCGGCCTTGGTGTCGCGCACCAGCGGGGTGTCGATCCAGGACATGTGCGCCACCCCGACCGTGACGCCGTGGTGGGCGACCTCCAGGCGCAGCGCATTGGCGAAGTGTTCGACACCCGCCTTCGACGCGTCGTAGGGCGCCATCCCCGGTGCGGCGGCGAACGCCGCCAGCGACGACACCACCAGCACGTAGCCCTTGCGACCGATCAGCGACGGCAGCGTCGCCCGCACGGTGTTGAAGACGCCGACCACGTTCACGTCGAGCACCCGGCGGAACGCGTCGGGGTCGACCACCAGCACCGAGCCGTAGCTGGCGATGCCGGCGTTGGCGATCACGATGTCGATGCCGCCGAAACGCTGGACGGCCTCGTCGGCGACGGCCTGCATATCGGCGAGGTCGCACACGTCGGCGACGCTGGTGAGCACCCGGTCGGCGCCCAGCGAGGTCTCGAGTTCCTTGAGCGGCGTCTCGTCGACGTCGGTGAGCACCAGTTTGGCGCCCCTGGCGTGCAGCCGGCGGGCCAGTTCCTCGCCCACGCCGCGCGCCCCGCCGGTGATGAACACCACTTTCCCGCGAACCGATCCCATGCGGGGAAAGTTACTCCACCGCGAGCTGCACTCCCAGCAGAGCGTCGATCGCGGTGGCCACGGTGCGCGGCGCGGCGCGGTCGGCGCCGCCGAAGTCGAGCGCCTCGGTCGCCCAGGCGTCCAGCGCGACCAGCGCCCTGGGGGTGTCCAGATCATCGGCCAGGTAGGTGCGCAGCCGCGCGACGACATCGGCGGCGTCCGGCCCCGCATCGAGCGCGGTGGCGCGCCGCCAGCGGTCCAGCCGGGCCTGCGCGTCGGCGAGCAGCTGATCGCTCCACGACCGGTCGTCGCGATAGTGTCCGGCCAGCAGGCCCAGCCGGACCGCGGCCGGGTCGACACCGTCGGCCCGCAGCCGGGACACCAGGACGAGGTTGCCGCGGCTCTTGCTCATCTTGTGGCCGTCCCAGCCGATCATCCCGGCGTGCACGTAGTGCCGGGCGAAGCGGCGCTCCCCGGTGACCGATTCGGCGTGGGCCGCGGAGAACTCGTGGTGGGGGAACGTCAGATCGCTGCCGCCGCCCTGGATGTCGAGTCCGGTGCCGATGCGGCTCAGTGCGATCGCCGCGCATTCGACGTGCCAGCCGGGCCGGCCGGGCCCGAACGGCGACGGCCAACTCGGCTCACCGGGTCGCTGTGCCCGCCACAGCAGCGCGTCGAGCGGGTCGGCCTTGCCGGGACGGTCGGGATCACCGCCGCGTTCGCCGAACAGCGCCAGCATGGTTTCGCGGTCATAACCGGACTCGTAGCCGAATTGTGTGGTCGCGTCGGCCCGGAAGTAGACGTCCGGGTGTTCGCTGTCGTCGACGATGTAGGCGGCCCCGGAGGCCAGCATCTTCTCCACCAGCTCGACGACCTCGGCGATCGCGTCGGTGGCGGCCACGTAGTCGCGTGGCGGCAGCACCCGCAGCGCGGCCATGTCCGCGCGGAACAGGTCGGTCTCCCGGTCGCCGAGGGTGCGCCAGTCGATGCCGTCGCGGTGCGCGCGCTCGAAGAGCGGGTCGTCGACGTCGGTGACGTTCTGCACGTAGTGAACGTCGTGGCCGCCATCGAGCCACAACCGGTGCACGAGGTCGAACGCCACGTAGGTGGCGGCGTGTCCCAGATGGGTGGCGTCGTAGGGGGTGATGCCGCAGACGTACATGGTGGCGGTCGACCCGGCCGCTACGGGCCGCACCTGTCGGTCCGCGCTGTCGAAGAGGCGCAACTGCGGCCCGCGCCCGGGGAGCGCCGGGACGTTCGGCGCCGGCCACGAATGCATGACGTCGACTCTAGGGTGTTCGATCGGACCGACCTCCCGCGGTGTGCCGTCAGTGCGAGGAGAGGATGGCCGACAACAGCACATCGGTCAGCTCGGGACGGCACATCAACAGATCGGGCAGATAGGGGTCGCGCTGGTTGTACTCCAGGGGTGAGCCGTCCAGGCGGGAAGCGTGCAGCCCCGCCGCCCGCACCACGGCCGCCGGCGCGGCCGAATCCCACTCCCACTGCCCCCCGGCATGGATGTAGGCGTCGACGTCGCCGCGCACCACGGCCATCGCCTTGGCCCCGGCCGAACCGATGCGCACCAGCTGCATGTCGAGTCGATCGCGGATCTTCCACAACACCGCGGGCGGGCGGGTCGCGCTGGCCGTCACCCGAATCGGACCGTCGCGCCGCGCAGCGGGTGTGGTGACGGTGTCGGTGCGGTATATCTCGCCGCGCGCCGGCAGGGCCACGGCCGCGTCGGTGAGTCCGCCGCCCGGGCCGCCGTCGCGCTGCCAGAGCGCGATGTGCACGGCCCAGTCCGGGTGCGGCGGCAGGGAGTACTCGCGGGTGCCGTCGACCGGGTCGACGATCCAGACCCGGTCGGCATCCACCCGGCGCAGGTCGTCGACAGCTTCCTCGCTCAACACGGCGTCGTGGGGCCGGTGCTGCCGCAACCGGTCGAGGATCAGGGCGTTGGCTCGCAGGTCGCCCTCGTCGCCGAGGTCGTAGGGGTAGAGATAGTCGTAGGACTCCCGCAGGTCGAGCAGGAGCTCGCCCGCCTCCGCGGCCACGTCCGCGGCGACCTGGGCATCGGTGGCCATCAGAACGCCGGCCACGGGATGGGCCGGTGGCGGTCCGGCATGGGCATGACCGGATGATCCAGCAGCGCAACGATTCTCGCCCGTAAAGCGGCGATCTCCCGGCGAGTGATGTGGGCCGCGAGCTGTCGGCCGAGCTCGCCGCGCAGCGTATCGCCGAGTCGGGCCACAGCCTCGAGCGCCTCGTCGTCGACGGGTTTACCCGCCCAGCCCCACAGCACCGTGCGCAGCTTGTCGTCGGTGTGCAGGCTCACTCCGTGGTCGACGCCGTACACCCGGCCGTCGACACCGGCCAGGATGTGGCCGCCCTTGCGATCGGCGTTGTTGATCAGCACATCGAACACCGCCATGCGCCGCAGCCGCGCGTCATCGGCGTGCACGAGGGTCACCTCGTCGCCGGCGTAGTCGTAGGCCTGCAGGATCGGCAGGTAGCCGGGCGGAATGCGGCCGGCCGGCAGCAGATCCACCAGATCGGGCCCCGTGGCGCTTTCGGTATCGCCGTCCTCGGGTTGTTCCACCCACCGCTGCACCATGCCCGGTCCGGCGGGGCCCTCGCGAAGGATCGTGTGCGGCACCACATCCCAGCCCAGTGCGGCCGAGATCAGGTAGGCGCCGACTTCACGGCCGGCCAACGTGCCGTCCGGGAAATCCCACAGCGGTGCCTCGCCGGCGACCGGCTTGTACACACAATGCAGTTGCGCCTCGCCCAGGCGCGCTTCACAGAGGAACGTGGCGTTGCTCGCTGAGCGGATGCGGCCGACGACGGTCAGCTCGCCGCATCGCATCACAGTCCCCTGGTCCAGGCCGTCGCCGCCCAACTCCTCAGCTGTCGGGGTCATCGTCGGATCCGGACAGCTCGCCACGCCGATAGCCGTTGGTGCGCACGCAGATGTGGCCCTCGGGATCGAGAGGCTCCTCACACAGCGGGCACGGGGGGCGCCCGGCCGAAATCACCTTGTTCGACCGCGTCGCGAATTGGCGCGCCGATTCGGGGGTGAGGAAGACCCGCACGGCATCGGGCCCCTCCTCCGCGTCGTCGAGTACCACCGATGCGTCGAATTCCGTGTCGGAGACCGCGAGCAGCTCCACGACGATGGTCTGCGCCTCGGAATCCCAGCCCAGGCCCATCGTGCCGACCCGGAACTCGGCGTCGACGGGGGTGACCAGGGGGCTCAGGTCGTCCACTTCGCCGGTGTCCGGCGGGATGGGGGTGCCGAACCGCCGGTTGATCTCGAGCAGCAGGGCGGCGATACGTTCGGCCAGGACGGCAACCTGCTGTTTCTCCAGGATCACCGAGACGACGCGCTTGTCGTGCACGGCCTGCAGATAGAACGTTCGGTTACCGGGTTGCCCGACGGTCCCGGCCACGAAGCGGTCGGGCGTGCGGAAGACGTGGATTGCGCGGGGCATGGCACCTTCCAAAATACCGGGTGGGTCAGCCGGCGGACCCGCCGACGACCGCGTCTCCGGCGGGCACGTCGGGCTTGGCGACCAGACCGGCGGTCAGCCGGCCGCCCGTGTGGTTGATGTGCAGGACGAACGGCCGCACGTCGGTGTAGCGGATGACGCTCATCGAAGCGGGGTCGGCGGTGATGCGCTGGAAGGTATCGAGGTGTGCACCCAGCGCGTCGGACAACACCGCCTTGATGACGTCGCCGTGTGTGCAGGCGATCCACAGCGCGTCGCCGCCGTGTTCAGCGGCGAGCCGGCGGTCGTGCTCGCGGACCGCGGCAACCGCCCGGGCCTGTACCTGCGCCAGGCCTTCGCCGTCGGGGAACACCGCGGCGCTAGGCTGCTGCTGCACCACCGCCCACAGCGGTTCCTTGACCAGCTCCGACAGCTTGCGACCGGTCCAGCCGCCGTAGTCCACTTCGACGAGCCGATCGTCGACCACGGGAGCCACGCCCAAAGCGGCGGCCACCGGCTCGACGGTCCGCTCACAGCGCAGCAGCGGGGAACGCACGATCGCCCGCACCGGCAGATCGGCAATGCGCTCGACCAGCTCACGCGCCTGTTCCACGCCACGCTCGTCGAGGTCGACCCCCGGGCTGCGCCCGGCCAGCGTGTGTGCCGTGTTGGACGTCGAACGCCCGTGGCGCAGCAGGATCACGGTCACTGGGCCGCCACCACCCCGGTAGAGAGCAGGATGAGCACCACCGCGCCGAGCGCGACGCGGTACCCGACGAACCAGTACATGCTGTGCCGGACCAGGAACCGAAGGAACCAGGCGACCGCGGCGAAGCCGATGACGAACGCGACGATCGTCGCGACCAGCAGTTGCGGACCGGTGGCGCTCATCCCCTCTCCGGATGGGGCGAACGCATCGGGCAGGGAGAACAGCCCGGAGGCGAAGACCGCCGGGATGGCCAGCAGGAAGCCGAACCGTGCGGCGAGTTCACGGTTCATACCCAGGAACAGGCCCGCGCTGATGGTCGCCCCGGACCGGGAGACCCCGGGCAGCAGGGCCAGGCACTGCGCGACACCGATGATGACGCTGTCGCGCCAGGTGAGCTGCTCCACGTCGCGCGTCTGACGACCGAACTGTTCGGCGGCGGCGATGACGGCGGAGAAGACGATCAGGGCGATCGCGATGGCCCAGAGGTTGCGCGCCCCGGTGCGGATCTCGTCCTTGAGCAGCAGACCGATCACCCCGATGGGGATGGTGCCGATGATGACGTACCACCCCAGCCGGTAGTCGGCGTCACGGCGTGCGGGAGTGCGCAGACCGCCGAACCAGGCCCGCACGATGCGGACGATGTCGCGGGCGAAATAGACCAGCACCGCCACCTCGGTACCCAGTTGGGTGACCGCCGTGAACGAGGCGCCCGCATCACCGGCGAAGAACACCCGCGACACGATCGCCAGATGTCCCGACGAGGACACCGGGAGGAATTCGGTGAGCCCCTGCACGATCGCCAGCACGACGACCTGTGCCCAGGACATGGCCGGCGCGTCGATCACGACGACGACCGTACCGGGCGTCAGCGGCCGGGGCGTGCCACGGGTTGGGCGTCGGCGACCGCGTCACGGACCGCGGCGGCCAGGCTGCGTTCGTCGGTGACGTCGAAATCGGTGAGCCGGCGCGTCGCGACGGCGACCACGTCGTCGGCGTCGGGCACCGGACGCGTCAGCCGTTGGTGGTAGACCTCGATGACCAGCAGTTGACGCTCGACGTGGAAGGAGAACGTCCGCCCGTCGCCGACCTGACCGAATCCGCTGGCGTGTACACCGGTGGAGATGTCTTCGAACTCGAACACGCGGCGCCCCAGATCGTGGTCGGTGACGAGTGTCATGCGAGCACCCTACCGAACGCGGCTAATTGGTACATCCAAATCCGCCTACACTTGTGGTTCGCCTGTCGGAAACCTGCCGAAAACCTACGCACGAACCGAGAGCTACCCCTTGCCCCGGATCTCAAACATACTTTTTCAGCCATTTCTCGCCGGACTGACAACGATGGCAATAATGACGCTGACCGGATGCTCGTCGAACCCCGTCGACGCACCCCCGCCGACCGTGCCCGCGGCCCAGGCCGCGGCCTCACCACCGGCCGCCGCAGACCTGCCCGGAACCATTTGGCCGGCGGCAACGGGCGCCCTGAACGCACTCGTCACCCAGGCCACCGGCGCGCTTGCCGTGCTGGGTCCCGGCCCGGCCGGCCAGTCCGCGGTCACCCTCTATCCGCCGGCCGCGCCGCCGCGCACGGTGCTCACGCCTGCCGAGGCGACCGCGATGGCCGACGATCCGCAGGGCCGGCTGTATCTGTCCACCCGGGGCGGCTACTTCGAGGTCGACCTGCCCGCCGGGGCGGTACGACGGGTGGACGTCGACGGGCAGTCCGACACCGACTTCACCGCGATCGCCCGGCGTGCCGACGGCCGCCTGGTGCTCGGCACCGCCGACGGTGCGGTGCTGACTCTCGACTCCCCCACCACCGTCGGCGCGTCCTTATCGATCTTCGCGCGGGTGGATGCGTTGGTGGCCCAGGGCGACACCACGGTCGTGCTCGACCGCGGCCAGACCTCGGTGACCGCGGTGGACGCCGCCGGCACCAAGGCCGCCCAGGCCCTGCGGGCCGGTGAAGGCGCCACCACGATCGCCGCCGACGCGGCGGGCCGGGTGCTGGTCGCTGACACCCGCGGCGATGAACTCCTGGTGTTCGGCACCGACCCGTTGATCATGCGACAGCGCTATCCGGTGCCCGGCGCGCCTTACGGGCTGGCCGGATCCCGGCATTGGGCGTGGGTGTCGCAGACGGCGACGAATACCGTCATTGGCTACGATCTGGCCACCGGGATCCCCGTCGAGAAAGTGCGTCACAACACCGTGCGACAACCCAACTGCCTGGCCTACGACGAGGCCTCCGACACGCTCTACGTGGTGTCGGGCTCGGGTGCGGGGGTTCAGGTCATCCCGAGCGCGGGGAAACCGACATGACCGCGATGCGCGGGCGGATGCCGGCCGCCTGGGACCGGCAGGTCGCCGAGGAATCCGACGACTACGAGTACGTGCCGCTGCGCCTGCCCCCGGACGTCACCCGCATCAGCGCGTCGATCCGGCTGTCCATCGAGGCGGAGTACCGCGGGTGGGAGCTGACCCGGGTGCGCGCCTACACCGACGGCAGCCGGCGGGTCCTGTTGCGACGCCGGAAATCGGCGAGAACCGCGGAGCAACCGGGCCAGTGACCGGCTATTCGGCGCTGCGGCGGGTGCTGTTCCTGGTGTCCCCCGAGCGCATCCACACCTGGGTGTTCGCCCTGTTGCGTGCCGTCACGGCGGTGCCGGCTGCCCGCCGCGCCGTGACCCGGTGGCTCGCGCCCCGCGACCCGATCCTGGCCACCACGGTGTTCGGGGTGCGCTTTCCCGGTCCGCTCGGGTTGGCCGCCGGGTTCGACAAGAACGGCAAGGGGTTGAATACCTGGCCCGCGCTGGGCTTCGGCTACGCCGAGGTGGGCACCGTGACCGCCCGCCCGCAGCCGGGCAACCCGCAGCCGCGGCTGTTCCGGCTGCCCGAAGACCGCGCGCTGCTCAACCGGATGGGGTTCAACAACGAGGGTTCCGCGCGGCTGGCCGAGCGGCTGACCCGCCATCGAGGCGACGGCGTGGTCGGAGTGAACATCGGCAAGACGAAAACCACCGCACCCGAGGATGCGGTCGCCGACTACGCCGAGAGCGCCCGCCGGCTCGGCCCGCTCGCCGCGTTCGTCGTGGTGAACGTCAGCTCGCCCAACACGCCGGGGCTGCGCGATCTGCAGGCCGTCGAATCCCTGCGGCCGATCCTGACCGCGGTGCGGGCGCAGACCACCGCACCGGTGCTGGTGAAGATCGCACCGGACCTCTCGGATTCCGATATCGACGAGATCGCCGATCTGGCAGTCGAATCGGGGCTGGCCGGCATCGTGGCGACCAACACCACGATCTCGCGCGATGGCCTGCGCACCCCGGGCGTCGACGATCTGGGCCCCGGCGGCATCTCGGGTGCGCCGGTGGCCGACCGGTCACTGGAGGTGCTGCGCCGGCTCTATCGGCGCGTCGGCGACCGGCTGGTGCTGATCAGCGTCGGCGGGATCGAGACCGCCGAGGATGCCTGGCAGCGCATCACCGCGGGGGCGTCACTGCTGCAGGGGTACACCGGATTCGTCTACGGCGGCGGGCTGTGGGCCAAAGACATCCACGACGGCCTGGCCCGCCGCCTGCACGACGGCGGGTTCGCCTCGTTGTCCGACGCAGTCGGCTCCGAGGTGCGTTAGCCCTCGATCCCGTAGGTGCCGGTGATCAGGGCCCGCGCGATGGCGTGGCTGAACAGGTTGAACCCGAGATACGCGGGGGTGGCGTCCTCGGGGATCTCCAGCTTCTCCACATCGACCGCGTGCACGGCGACGATGTAGCGATGCGGTCCGTGTCCGGGCGGCGGGGCCGCGCCGATGAAGCGCTTCTGGCCCGCGTCGTTGGCCAGCGTGACCGCGTCGCCGGGAAAGCCCTTGGCGCTGCCGTCACCGACACCGGCGGGTAGATCGGTCACCGTGGCGGGCAGGTTGAACACGGCCCAGTGCCAGAAGCCCGAGCCGGTCGGCGCGTCGGGGTCGTAGACGGTGACGGCGAAGCTGCGCGTCTCCTCCGGGAACCCGGACCACGACAACTGCGGTGACACGTCCTCGCCACCCGCGCCCATCAGTCCGCTGACCTGCTCGTTGCTCCACGGCTGGCCGTCGGTGAACGACTCGGAGGTCACGGTGAACGACGGCAGCTCGGGCAGGAATTCGTACGGGTCGTACCGGAACGGTGCGGCGGCCATGGTGTCCTTTCGCGTCAATGGATGTCGGTCAGCAGTTCTCCAGGAAGTGTTGCAGAACCTGCACGCCGAACTCGAGTGCGTCCACGGGTACCCGTTCGTCGATGCCGTGGAACAACGCGGAGAAATCCAGGTCGGGCGGCAGCCGCAGTGGAATGAAGCCGAAACACCGAATCCCCAAGCGCTGGAATGATTTCGCGTCGGTCCCGCCGGAGAGCATGTACGGCACCGTGCGCGCGTCGGGGTCGATCGTGAGCAGCGAGGCGTTCATCTGATCCACCAGGTCACCGTCGAACGTCGTCTCGTAGGACGGCAGGTCACGTTCCCAGGACCGGACCACGTCGGGTCCGATGAGCGCGTCGATCTCGCGTTCGAAGGCCGCCTTGCGGCCCGGCAGCACGCGGCAGTCGATCATCGCCTCGGCGGTCTGCGGAATCACATTCGCCTTGTAGCCGGCCTTGAGCATGGTCGGGTTGGCGGTGTCGCGCAGCGTCGCGCCGATGATGCGGGCGATACCACCGAGTTTGGCGATGGTGCCGTCCAGATCCGGGGAGTCGACGTCGAAGGAATACCCGGTCTCCTCGGCGACGGCGGTGAGGAATTGCTGCACGGGGTCGGTCAGGACCAGCGGGAATTCGTGACGGCCCAGCTTCGCGACGGCCTCGGCGACCGCGGTGACCGCATTGTCGTCGTGCACCATCGAGCCGTGCCCGGCCCGGCCGCGCGCGGTCAGCCGCATCCACGACAACCCCTTCTCGGCGGTCTCGATCAGATACAGGCGGCGTTCACCGCCGTCGCGGCGGGGCACGGTCAACGAAAAGCCGCCGACCTCGCCAATCGCCTCGGTGACACCGTCGAACAGATCGGGGCGGTTGTCGACCAGCCAGTGCGCGCCGTAGGTGCCGCCGTGCTCCTCGTCGGACACGAACGCGAACAGCAGGTCACGGGGCGGGACGATGCCGGCCCGCTTGAAGTGGCGTGCGACGGCGATCATCATGCCGCACATGTCCTTCATATCGACCGCGCCGCGCCCCCAGACGTAGCCGTCGTGCACCGCCCCGGAGAACGGGTGCACACTCCAGTCGGCGGGCTCGGCAGGCACCACGTCGAGATGTCCGTGGACCATCAACGTCCCGCGGGTGCGGTCGGCTCCGGGCAGCCGCGCGAAGACGTTGCCCCGGTTCGGCGCGCCCGCCTCGAGATACTCGCATTCGTAGCCGACCTCTTCGAGCTGAGACTGCACCCAGCGGGCGCACTCGCCTTCCCCCTTGGTGGTCGCGGGGTCTCCGGTGTTCGACGTGTCGAACCGGATGAGGGCGCTGACGAGATCGATGACCTCGGCGACGGGATCCAGCGGTGCGGTCACAAGTCCCATTCGTACCAGGTGCCTGCGTTTTGGTTAGGAGTGTGTGATCCGATAGCCTTAGCTGCCCGCGGCGACGTGGGCTCGAGTCCGAGTGGCGGAATGGCAGACGCGCTAGCTTGAGGTGCTAGTGCCCTATTAACGGGCGTGGGGGTTCAAGTCCCCCCTCGGACACTCACCGCAGATGTCAGTAGACGTCTCGCACATACCTCTTCTCCGCGACCAGCGTGCGTTTGTAGTCGCGGGCCGACTCGTCGCTCATGCGTCCGTGGGCCTTGATGATCTCGGTGAGCGCCAGGTCGACATCTTTGGCCATCCGGCTCGCGTCACCGCAGACGTAGAGATGCGCGCCCTCGTCCAGCCACCGCCACATGTCGGCCCCGTGGTCACGCATCTTGTGCTGGACGTACACCCGCTGAGCCTGGTCCCGGGAGAACGCCACGTCGAGCCGGTTGAGGAAGCCGTCGGCGACCATGTCCTCGAGGTCGTCGCGGTAGTAGAAATGCTCGCCGCGGTGCCGGTCGCCGAAGAACAGCCAGTTGCGTCCGGTGTGGCCCAGCGCGCGGCGCTGCTGCAGGAATCCGCGGAACGGCGCGATGCCGGTACCCGGGCCGATCATGATCATCGGCGTGGCCGGGTCCCGCGGCGGCCGGAAGTGCGGTGAGCGCTGCAGGAAGACCGGCACCGGCGTACCGGCCGCGCGGTCGGCCAGATAGGTCGAGCAGACCCCGCCGCGACGCTCCCCGTCGGCTCCGCGGTACCGCACGACCGCCGCGGTCAGCTGCACCTCGTGCGGTGACACCAGCGGGCTGGAGGAGATCGAGTAGCTGCGGGGCGTCAGCCGGACCAGCACCTGCTGCCACTGCTCCAGGTCCGCGTGCACCGCGAACTGCCGCACGATGTCGATTCCGTCGTGCCGGCTCAGCCACGCATCGAGCTTGTCAGGGTTGTTCCGGGGCGCGCGCAGCTTGCGGGCGTCGCGACTGTGCTCGGCCACGAACCGCACCAGGTCGGGCGTGACGCGCTGAATGTCGTAGCAGCTCATCAGCGCGTCGCACAGCGACCGTTCCTCACCGTCGACCGTCACCACCTGCTCACCGCGCAGTCCGGTGGCAGCCAGCCAGGCATCCACCGCCTGCGGATCGTTGCGGGCGACGACCCCCAGCGAATCCCCCACCGAATAGGAGACGCCGTACTCGGAGATGTCGAATCCGAACTGGCGCACCTCCTTCGCCGACGCTGGGGCACTGAGTACGTGATTGCGCACCAGCGGCGCCAGCACCGGCCTGGCCCGGGTGAAGAGGTCAGCCTCCCTGTTCTCGGGCACCGGCCGTGAGCGGGGTGCGGCCCCGAGCAGTACCGCGACCTCGGCGGTCCACCGGGCCATCGGCTCGGCATCGTGCGCCTCGCATTCGGCGCGCTCCCGCAGGCGGGTGGCGCCGAGGCCGGCGAAACGGTCGTCGACAACCCGGGCATACCCGCAGAAGTCGGCGTAGGAGCGGTCACCGATGCCCAGAACCGCGTAGCGCATCCCGTCGAGCACGGGCGCGTCCGGCGCTCCGAGGCGCCGCCAGAAATCGGCGCCGTTGTCGGGCGGTCCGCCGTCGCCGAAGGTGCTGGTCACCACCAGCACCTCGCGGGCGCCGGCGAGATCGCCCGGGGTTACCTCATCCATTGCTACAACCGTTGCGGCGCCGATGTTTTCGGCCACTCGGCCGGCGATGTCCTCGGCGTTGCCGGTCTGCGACGCCCACAGCACCAGCGGACCGTGCCCCGATGCCTGATGCGATGTCTGACGCGATGTCGACGGCTCGACCACGCGCACCGCGCGCACTGGCCGCAGGTTGACCGCGCAGACCTTGAACTCCGGCTGCAGCGACTCGGGGTCCACGGCGTCGTTGGTCAGCGCATTGATCGTCAGGTACTCGCCGTGTTCGTCGTTCCAATGGAACGGGACGAAGCAGCTGCCAGGCCGCACCCGGTCGCTGATCACCGCGGGCAGCACGGCGCGGCCGCGCCGGGATGTCAGCTCCACCTGATCGTCCTCGGCGATCTCCAGTGCGACGGCGTCGGCGGGATGCACCTCGACGAACGGCCGGCCGTTGAGCCGGTTGAGCTTGTCCACTCTGCCGGTCTTGGTCATGGTGTGCCACTGGTGTTGCAGCCGCCCGGTGTTCAGCACGATCGGGTAGTCGGCGTCGGGCAGCTCGTCGGCGTCTCGATGCGGTCGGGGCAGGAACACCGCCCGCCGTGACGGGGTGGCGAACGCCAGCCGGGGGCGATGGCCGTCCTCGTCGACGAACAGGTGCTGGCTGATGCCGTCGTTGAGATAGCGGATCGGATGGCGGTCCTGCTCGTCATCGGGCGGCACCGGCCACTGCAGCGGCGTTTCGCGCAGCCGGTCATACGAGGCGCCGCGCAGGTCCCAGCCTGTCCGCGGATTGGCGAATCCCCGGATCTCGTCGAAGATCTCGGCGCTGTTGTGGTAGGCGAACTGCTCGCCGAAGCCGAGGTGCGTGGCGACGGCACAGATCAACTGCCAGTCGGGCCTGGCCTGTCCGGCCGGCGGGACGGATTGTCGCAGCAAGGTGAGGGTGCGCTCGGAGTTGACCATCACCATGTCCGATTCGGCCCACAGCGCGGCGGGCAGCACGATGTCGGCGTAGCGATTGGTCGCGGTGTCGCGGTAGGTGTCCTGGGTGATGACCAGCTCGGCGGCCGCCAGCCCGGCGATCGTGGTGCGTCGGTTCGGCATGGTGGCCACCGGGTTGCTGCAGATGATCCAGCAGGCTTTGATCTCCCCTGCCGCGAGCCGTTCGAACATGTCCACCGCCCCGGGCCCGAACTCGTCGCGGATCGTGCCGGGAGCCAGCCCCCACCGCTGTTCGACGAACGCCCGGTCCGCGGCCGAGGTGACCGCCCGCTGTCCCGGCAGACCCGGTCCCAGATAGCCCATCTCCCGCCCACCCATGGCGTTGGGCTGACCGGTCAGTGACATCGGCCCGCTGCCGGGCCGGCAGATCGCTCCGGTGGCCAGATGCAGGTTGCAGATGGCGTTGGTGTTCCAGGTGCCGTGGGTGCTCTGGTTCATCCCGACCGCCCAGCACGTCATCCAGTCCTCGGCGTCGGCGATCATCGCCGCGGCCAGCCGGATGTCGGTCTCCGCGAGACCGGTGATCTGCGACACCCGCGCCGGCGGGTAGTCCGCCAGGAACGTGGGCATTCGCTCCCAGCCCTCGGTGTGGTCGGCGATGAACTGTTCGTCGATGTCGCCGCGCTGCACCAGCAGATGCAGGATTCCGTTGAGCAGTGCGAGATCGGTGCCGGGTTTGATCTGCAGATGCAGGTCGGCCCGGTCCGCGGTGGCGGTGCGCCGCGGATCGACGACGATGAGCTTGGCGCCGGCCTTGAGCCGGTCGGCCATCCGCAGGAACAGGATCGGGTGGCAGTCGGCCATATTCGACCCGATGACGAAGAACAGATCGGTCACATCGAAGTCGGTGTAGGACCCGGGCGGGCCGTCCGAGCCCAGCGATTGCTTGTACCCGGTGCCCGCACTGGCCATACACAGCCGCGAATTGGACTCCAGATACTTGGTGCGCAGGAATCCCTTGGCGAGTTTGGTTGCCAGATATTGAGATTCGAGCGACATCTGGCCGGACACGTACAGCGCCACCGCATCGGGCCCGTGCTCGTCGACGATCGCGCGCAGCCGTCGGCCCGCTTCGGCGACGGCATCGTCGACCGGTACCGGCACCGGCTCGTCGCCGCGGCCCGGCCGCAACAGTGCCGACGTCAACCGGCCGTCGTCAGCGCGCATCATCTCGGCGTGGGTGGCGCCCTTGGTGCACAGCCGTCCGGAGTTGGTGGGGTGCAGCTTGTCCCCGGACACCCGGGCGATCAGCGGGCCGTCGGTCTGTACCTCGATGCCGCAGCCGACGCCGCAGTATGAGCATGCAGTCCGGGTCACCGCCATGTGGCCATGGTCGATCGAGCCTGTTCCGATCGCCTTCCGACGAGGTTATCGCGGCGAAAACCTCTCCTCACCGCGGACACCGGCCCGCGGTGAGGCCTGCGCATGCGGCCACCGCCGACAGGATCACGATCGCGTTATCGGATCAGCCGTCGATCGTGACCTGGACACGCCGGTCAGCGGGGGTGCCGGCGGTGCGCGGCGGTGCACCATGCACGCATGCGTCATTACGCTGTCATCGCCGGCATCTGCGTGCTGGTCGCCGGGTGCGCCACGACCAGTAACGCCACTTCGAGCACCCCCGCCCCGACGATGACCCCGCGACCGCTGATGGAGCGGGAGCTGCCGGTCCTGCTGCTCAGCCCGGAGGAGGTCGCGGCGGCGATGGGGTCGACGCCGATGACCGTCACCTCGACCCAGACCACGATGAGTGACAGCAGCGCGATCATGGAGCCCGCCGAATGCCTCGCCATCGACGGCGCGGCCGAGGCGGTGGTCTACGCGAACAGCGGCTTCACCGCCGAGCTCGACGAGAGCATGAACAACGGCAATGACTTCACCCATTACGTCAAACAGTCGGTGGTGCGGTTCCCCTACATCGAGAAGGCAGCGGAGTTCTTCGAGATGTCGGTCCAGCAATGGCCGGCCTGCCACGCCTACAGCCATACGCAGAGCGGTTCGAAGTGGACGGTCGGCGAGATCCACAACGCCGACGGCATGCTGAGCACGACGGCCACCATGCAGGATGCCAAGGCCCCCGGCTGGGGCTGTGGGCGAGCACTCGCGTTGCGCAACAACCTCATCGTCGACGTCAACACCTGCACGGCGAACCCCGCCGACACCGCCGAGCGTATCGCCGCTCAGATCGGCGAGAAGATCGATGCCCAGTGGTGAGCGTCAGTCGGCGGGTTTGACCGCGAGCACCGGCTTCGGGCATTCCAGCAGGATCTGCTGAGAAACACTGCCCAACAGCAGCTTTCCGACCGGGTTTCGATGCCGCAGACCGATCACCAGCAATTCGGCGTCCGCCCGTTCCATCGCGGTGAGCAGCGCGTCGGCGGCGTACACCCCGACCGGCTGCTGAACCTCGTAGGCGACACCGCAGTCGGCAAGCTGCGCCTCGAGATTCGTCATGTTCTTCGGCTGGGCGAAGGCGGCGTCGACATAGGAGTCTCCGGCCGTCGAATTTACCACCAGCAGAGCGGTGTCGCGCCGTTTGGCCTCGGCGATGGCGTGTTCGACGGCCGCCGCGCCGTACCGGTCCGCGGTGTATCCGACCACGATCATTTCTTCTCCTCGCGCAAGCGCTTGTCGGTCGTCATGAGCGTGCCGCCTTCTCCTGTTGATCGACGTCGTCTTCGACGACGAGCAGCGTCTCCTCTTCACGGTGCAGCAGCCGCAGCACCAGCGGGGCCAACAACAGCACCGCCATGAGGACGTAGGTGATGATCGCCACCGGTTCGGTGAACAAGCTCGTCCAGTCCCCGCCGCCGAGCTGCAGACTCTGACGCAACTGTCGTTCGATGCGGGGCCCGAGGATCACGCCGATGATCAACGGCAGCACCGGCAGCCCGAAGCGGCGCATCATCAACCCCAGGAGCCCGAAGACCAGGAGCAGAGCCAGATCGAGCGGCTGGACGTTGACCGCCAGCGCACCCAGAGTGGCGAAGAACAGGATGCCGGCGTAGAGGTAGGGCCGCGGGGTGCGCAGCAGCTTCGCCCACAGCGGCGCCAGCGGCAGGTTGAGCAGCAGGAGCAGGAGATTGCCGATGAACAGACTGGCGATCAGCGTCCAGATCAGCAGCGGCTCCTTCTCGAACAGGGTGGGCCCGGGCTGAATGCCGTAGGAGACGAACGCGGTCAGGATCACCGCAGCCGTCGCGTTGGTGGGCAGACCCAGCGACAGCATCGGCACCAGGGTGCCCGCCGCCGAGGCGTTGTTCGCCGCTTCCGGACCAGCCACACCCTCGATGGCGCCCCGGCCGAACTCCGCATCGTGGCCAGTGCGTTTGGCCAGCTTCTTCTCGGTGATGTAGCTCAGGAACGTCGGCAGTTCAGCGCCGCCGGCGGGTAACGCGCCGAACGGGAATCCGTAGGCGGTACCGCGCAGCCACGGCTTCCAGGACCGGGCGAAGTCGCTGCGGCTCATCCACGGCCGGCCGACCGGGATCACCTCGGCGGGCCGCCGGCGCAGGTGCGCAGCCACCCACAGCGCCTCCCCCAGGGCGAAGATCGCGACCGCGACCACGACGATGTCGATGCCGTCGGACAGCTGCGGGATGCCGAACGTCGCGCGCGGCTGTCCGGTCAGGAAGTCGATGCCGACGACGCCGATGGCCAGGCCCAGGAACAGCGAGATGGCGCCGCGCAGCTTGGAGGCGCCCAGCACCGCGGTGACGGCCACCAGGGCGAACACCATGATCGCCAGATAGGACGGGGCACCGAGGGTGACAGCGAACCGGGAGATCGGCGGGGCGAACGCCGCGAGCAGTGCGGTGCCGATCGCACCGGCGACGAAGCTGCCGATCGCGGCGGTGGCCAGCGCCTGGGCCGCGCGCCCGGCCTTGGCCATCTTGTTGCCCTCGATCGCGGTGATCACCGAGGACGATTCACCCGGGGTGTTCAACAGGATCGAGGTGGTGGACCCGCCGTACATACCGCCGTAGAAGATGCCGGCGAACATGATGAAGGCGGCGCTGGGGCTGACGTTGTAGGTCACCGGGAGCAGCAGCGCCACCGTCATCGCCGGACCGATGCCCGGCAGTACGCCGACGGCGGTACCGAGCAGCACGCCGATGACGGCGTACAGCAGGTTCATCGGGGTGGCGGCCTCGGCGAAGCCCTGCAGGAGCCAGTCGAAGTTGTTCATGTCAGAGGATCCCGTCCAGAATTCCTGCGGGCAGCGGAATTCCGAGCCCTGAGTAGAAGGCGTAGAAGCTGGCCAGCGAAAGCACCAGCGCGATGGCGATGTTGCGGATGTAGTGGCGGTTGCCGAGGATCGTCGCGGCACCGGCGAACAGCAGGGTTCCGACGATCACCCAGCCGAGCGGTTCGACCAGCAGGATCACCGCGACGAACAATCCGACGAGCAGGCCCACGGTCCGCCAGTCGCTCGGCGCGTCCGGGTCGACATCCTCGCCGGCGTCGGCCTCCCCCACCGAACCCCGGGGGATGGCCACGGCAAGCACTACTGCCAGCAGGATCAGCACCACGCCGATCACCAGCGGGAAGATCCGCGGACCGACCGGGTCCACCTTCGCGAATCCCGCGGTGAGGCGGAGTGCATCGACGATCAGGAAGGCGCCGACGGCGACCAGCACGGCGCAGACGAGATACTGCGCTTTGTCCACCCGCTTGCGGTCGGCGGCGGTCTCGGGCGTGGCGGTCATACGAGCCCCAATTCGGTCAGGGTCGACGCGACCCGGTTGTCCTGGTCGGTGAGGAACTGCTCGAAGGCGGCGCCGGTGACGAATGCGTCGGTCCACCCGTTCTTCGCGAGCGCGTCCTTCCAGCCCTGGGTGGCGTGCAGCTCTTCCAGCGCCTTGACCATGGCTTGTTTGGCGTCGTCGGAGATGCCGGGCGGGGCCAACACCCCGCGCCAGTTGGCGAACGTCAGGTCGATCCCGGATTCCTTGAGCGTCGGGGCGTCGACACCTGGGACGCGCTGGTCGCTCGACACGGCGAGCACGCGCAACTGGCCGGAGTCGATCTGGTCGATCAACTCACCCGGGCTCGAGGTGCCCGCAGTGATCTTCTTGCCGAGCAGGGCGGTCAGCAGATCGCCGCCGCCGTCATAGGTGACGAAGTTGACCTGACGCGGGTCGACGCCGACGGTTTCGGCCATCTCCATGGGGAACAGATGATCCGGTCCGCCCGGGGACGATCCGCCGCCGATCGTCACGCTGGCGGGATCGGCCTTCCAGGCGGCCACGAAGTCCTGGACCGTCTTGAAGGGGGAATCGGCGGGGACGAAGATCGCCCCGGGATCCTCGATCAGCTTGGCCAGCGCAGTGGCGTCGGAGGCTTTGATGTCGGACCCGTTGGTGTAGGTGGCGCCGACGACACCGAGCCCCATGGTCATCATCAGGTCGTTGTTGCCCCGCTCGTTCATCAGCCGGGCCATGGCGACCGTGCCGCCGGCACCGATCACGTTGAACACCTCGATGCGGCCGGTGATGTCGTCGTCCTCCATGATCTTCACCGCGGTGCGGGCGGTGAGGTCGTAGCCGCCGCCGGGGCTGTTGGGCACCATCATGCGGAGGCGGTGTAGGCCACGGGCGTCGTCGCCGCGGGTGACGCCGCAGGCGCTCAGCAGCAGAATCGCCGCCAGAGCGAGGGCGAGCGCCTTCGCCAGGCCGGCCGTTGTTCGTTGCACGGTGTCCCCAATCAGCGTGGTGTGATCCTCAGCAATACTGGACACCGACAGTGACCTGAGTCACGCATTCGGACGCAAAGAAGGTTTTGGTCGTTGAGTTCACGGGTCTTCAGCCGACGCAGCCTGGCGGGTCAGTTCCTGGTCTTCCAGCTGCTGGTGGTCGCCATCGTGCTGCTGGCGGTCGGAGCGGTGTCGGTCACGCAATCCACCCGTGAATTCCGAGATGTGCGGGGCCAGCGCATGATCGCGGTCGCCGAGAACGTGGCGTCGACCCCGATCGTGCGAGACCGGTTCGCGGATCCGTTCGCCTCGAAGGTGCTGGCGCCGGAGGTCGATCGCGCGGTAGCGCTCTCCGGAGCCGACCTCGCCGAAATCCTGGATCCGTCGGGCCTCGTGCGGGTGTCGTCGGATCCGGCGCGGGTGGGTCAGCGGGTGGACCTGCTGGCGTCGCGGGCCGACGAGGGCAGGGCGTGGTTCGGCGACGACGACATCGGCGGGGTACACAGCCTGATCGGGCAGGTGCCGGTGCTCTCGCCGCGGGGCGAGGTGCTGGCGATCGCCTCGGTCAGCGAGGGTTACCCATCGGTGTGGGAGTTGCTCAGCGGGGCCGGCGAGCGACTGCTGGTCTATCTCGGTCTGGGCGCGGCGTTGGGCATGCTGGCATCGTGGCTGTTGTCGCGACGGATCAAACGGCACACCCGCGGGCTGGAGGTCGCCGAGATCGCCGGGTTGGCAGATCATCGGGAAGCGTTGTTGCACAGCATCCGCGAAGGTGTGGTGGCGGTGAACACCGCCGGTGTGATCACCGTGCTCAACGACAGCGCGCAGGAGCTGCTCGGGTTGTCGGGAGATGCGGTCGGACGACCGGTCGATACGGTGGGGCTGGACACGGCGGTCGTCGATTTCCTGCTCTCGGGTGAGGACGGACGTGATGTGGTGATCGCGACCAGGGCCCGCGTGCTCGCGCTCAACCGTCGCGCGGCGTCCAGCGGCGGACAACACATCGGGACGGTGACCACGATGCGCGACAGCACGGAAGTCGCGGCGCTGCAGGCGCAATTGTCGTCACACAAGAGCGTCACCGACACCCTGCGGGCGCAGGCCCACGAATTCGCCAACCAGTTGCACACGATCTCGGGGCTGGTGCAGCTGGAGGAATACGACGCCGTGCGGGATCTGGTCGGTGAGCTGACCCGACGGCGGGCGGCGATCAGCGATGCGGTGACACAGCGGATCGCTGATCCGGCGGTGGCGGCGTTACTGATCGCGAAGACGACGCTGGCCGCCGAGAACGGGGTGACGCTCTCGGTGGCGCCGATGTCGCATTTGGCGGCGCTGGAGCCCGCGCTGGCGACCGACGTCATCACCCTGCTCGGCAATCTGATCGACAACGCGGTGGACGTCTCGGTGGGCAGGGGTGACGCACAGGTGGTGGTTGGCATCTCCGACGCATCCGGCCTATCGATCAGCGTGTCGGACACCGGACCCGGTGTGCCGGCACATCTGCGAGAGGCGATCTTCGCTCGAGGCGTGACATCGAAATCGTCGGTTCCCGGTGGCCGGGGTATCGGCCTGGCGCTGGTTCGGCTGGTGACCGCGCAACACGGGGGAACCGTGGAGGTGTCCGACCGACCGGGCGGCGGGGCGGTGTTCATGGTGCAGCTGCCGCAGAGCCGGGTGGCAGCGCATGCGTGACGTCCTGGTGGTGGATGACGATTTCATGGTCGCCGACATTCACCGGCGGTTCGTCGACCGGGTCGACGGGTTCCGGGCGGTCGGAGTCGCCCGAACCGGCGCGGACGCTCTGGCGGCGGCACAGGACTTGAAGCCGCACTTGATACTTCTCGATGTCTACCTCCCGGACATGACGGGGTTAGAGGTGTTGCAACGCCTGCGCTCGTCGGGCGACCGGGTGGGCGTCATCATGATCACCGCCGCTCGCGAGCTCGACACGGTCAGCGGTGCGCTGGATGGTGGGGCGGCGGACTACCTGATCAAGCCGTTCGAATTCCCGCAGCTGCGAAGCAAACTCGAGGCGTTCGCGGCCCGCGCCGATGCTCTGGAGTCTGCACACGGTGCCGACCAATCCCTGATCGACTCACTGTTCGGACGCAACGCTTCCGGCACACCGACGCCGCTACCGAAAGGCCTCGGTGCAGAGACGGGGCGTTTGGTTCTCGATGCGGTTCAGGATGCCGGCGAGGTGTCCGCAGCGGAATGCGCTGAGATCGTGGGTATTTCGCGGGTGAGTGCTCGCCGCTACCTGGAGCACTATCTCAAAACCGGCGCACTGGAACTGCGCCTGCAGTACGGCCAGGGGCGTCCTGAGCGTCGCTACCGCGTCCGCGGCTAGGGCGGTGGATTGTTGAGCGCACGCTGAGCTTTGATCCGCTGGTCGCGGTCCTGGGCGCGCGTGCGTCGGCGTTTGGGCATCATCACACCCGACTTATCCGGTATCGCGCCCGTATTCGGGATTTTCAGCGCCGCGGAAGCGGTATCCCACTGAGGGAAGAACGCCCGACTGCCCGGTGCAGTGGTGTATGTGCGACCAGCCGGTGACGTCCATACGACCGTCCCGTCGGGCAGTTGCTGATCGGCCCAGCCGTCGGCTCCTGTCCAGAACGTCTTCAAAAGATGGTGAATTCGGCAGAGACACTTGGTGTTCGAGGCATGAGTGAGTCCATGCGGATAAGGGATGGTGTGGTCGATATCGGTGAACTCCGCCGGTCTCGAGCAGCCGGGGAACCGGCATGTCATATCGCGGGTCCATACGAAGCGCGCCAGGGCTGCTGACGGCCGATAACGGCTCTCTGGCTCATCGAGAGGTTGAGTAGCCGGAGTGACTTTGGCACCGCGGGCGATCAGATCGGCGACAATGGGAGCCGGGACTAGTGCGCCATCGGTCATCACGGCGCTGGCCGGCGAACTCGGAGTACGGGGGGCGACGGGTTGGTCGCCGTGCAATGAGCCGTCGGGCTGGGCCGTCACCGCGGCCTTGTCAGCCACGACATAGATGGTCACAGCCTCGGCTGCGGCATCGCGGGCGGCGGCGGCCCGACAGTCCTCCGACCCACATCGGCACGCCAATCGCTCTGCACCCAAAGCCATCTCGGGGATTGCGTCGGAGCGCCGTTGAGCGGCGGTTCGCGGATCGTTGACGCACACGCCCCGCAGCATCTGCGCCAGCCGTCGACGCAGCACTTCCGCAGCGGTGGACGACAACACGCCGTACACCGTGGTGGTCCCCAACTCGTCGTCGCGTGCGCCGATCCGGAAATCACGCTCTCGTGCGTTCGTCGTGCTGCGAACCAAAGCTCCGGGATCGAAGCGATTGACCCAGAAGTCGACGGATCGCTCCAGCCTTGTGCCCGACAGCGCACCCCACCCGGTTGCCGCCTCGGCGACTGCCGCGTCGATCAGCGCGATGGCGTCCACGTCGATGACCAATCGAGTACGCCAGGTAATCGTCGAGACGATCTTGGTGCTGAGCCGCCCGTCGGCGTACAGGGCCGCCACGCGCGGCAGGCGCTCCCGCAGGCAAGCAGCGATACGCATTTCGCGCGACGCCGAACGCTGGCCGATGCCCATAGCGGCCGAAACCTCCGCTGCCGCGGAATCCCAGCAGTCGCAGGCCCAATTGTCGCGCTCGTCACCCTCTACGATGCGACGGCTCATCAACTCAGCGATCGCGGCCAAACGCGCCGCCCGCCGCTGCCTCGACGCGGTGAAACTCCTCGATGGCGGCCACCACTGCAGCGTCGTCAGCATTGGCGAGGCTGGCAGCGGTGATTGTTTCGAACATGTGTTCGATTATGCCACGTGCCTATGACACGCCGCCTACCTGCGGCGACGCCACCAACGGCGGCGGAAGTTGAGCGGCAGCGCGGTCGTGTCGTCAGCGGCGGCCTGGGCATCTTGAGCCCGCTGAACAGCCGCCTCGTGCGCCTCTTCGGCGGTCTCCTCGGCCGCTTGGGCCTCATCACCCTCGACATCACCAGGCGCGGTCGACGGCTCCACCGCCCCCGGCACATCCCCGGACTCGACCTCCGGCACATCACCAACCGGCTCCGCCGCGACCTCCTCGGCCACCGCCTCAGCCTCATCGGCCCGCCCCACCGCAGCCTCATGCGCCTCAGCCGCCGACTCCTCGGCCGCTTCGGCCTCATCACCCTCGACATCACCAGGCGCGGTCGACGGCTCCACCGCCCCCGGCACATCCGCGGACTCGACCTCCGGCACATCACCAACCGGCTCCGCCGCGACCACCTCGGCCACCGCCTCAGCCTCATCGGCCCGCCCCACCGCAGCCTCATGCGCCTCAGCCGCCGACTCCTCGGCCGCTTGAGCCTCATCACCCTCGACATCACCAGGCGCGGTCGACGGCTCCACCGCCCCCGGCACATCCCCGGACTCGACCTCCGGCACATCACCAACCGGCTCCGCCGCGACCTCCTCGGCCACCGCCTCAGCCTCATCGGCCCGCGCCACCGCAGCCTCATGCGCCTCAGCCGCCGACTCCTCGGCCGCTTGAGCCTCATCACCCTCGACATCACCAGGCGCGGTCGACGGCTCCGCCACCACCGGCACATCCCCGGACTCGACCTCCGGCACATCACCAACCGGCTCCGCCGCGACCACCTCGGCCACCGCCTCAGCCTCATCGGCCCGCCCCACCGCAGCCTCATGCGCCTCAGCCGCCGATTCCTCAGCGGCGACAGCGTCCTCGCCGTCGACGGCGCCTACCGCCGTCGCCGCATCGGCATCCTCACCGGCCTGCGCGAGCTCCGCCGCCTCGACAATCTCCTCCGACGACGCCGACTCCACCGCCTCAGTCAAATCCGCCGCCTCGGCCACCGCCTCAGCCTCAACCTGACCACCCGCATCGGCATCCTCCGCGGCGATCTCCTCGGCCACAGACTCAGCCTCATCGGCGCGCTCGGCAGCCTCCTCGAGCTCGGCATCCTCACCGGCCTGCGCGAACTCCGCCGCCTCGACAATCTCCTCCGACGACGCCGACTCCACCGCCTCAGTCAAATCCGCCGCCTCGGCCACTGCCTCAGCCTCAACCTGACCACCCGCATCGGCATCCTCCGCGGCGATCTCCTCGGCCACAGACTCAGCCTCATCGGCGCGCTCGGCAGCCTCCTCGAGCTCGGCATCCTCACCGGCCTGCGCGAACTCCGCCGCCTCGACAATCTCCTCCGACGGCGCCGACTCCACCGCCTCGGTCAAATCCTCCGCCTCGGCGACCGCCTCGAAATCCTCGTCCCGTAGATCGTCATCGACATCCGGGGACAACGTCTCCGCGTCATGGGGTTCGTCCCGGTCGGCGACCTTCACCGCGGCCCCGATCCCCGACGCCGCAACCGCACCGGTGACGAGGTCCTTGACCGCCTCTTCCACGTCCTCGAGATGGTGCTCCGGATGCTCCTCGTCGACCGCTTCGCGAAGGCTCTCCGGATCCTCCCGGCCGCGCGGGGCCACCATGATGTAGACCACCGCACCGATGAACACGAACATCGATGTGAACGAATTGATCCTGATACCGGCGATATGCGTCGCCATATCGCTGCGCAACAGCTCGACCCAGAACCGGCCTAGGCAGTAGCCCGCGACATACAACGCGAACAGTCGGCCGTGACCCAACTTGAATCGGCGATCCGCCCAGATGAGAACGGCGAAAACCAGCACGTTCCACAGCAGTTCGTAGAGGAACGTCGGGTGCACCACCTCGACGACCTGGCCGGTGGACACCCCGATCAGATCGTTGCGCATCCCGTTCGCGTCGACGCGCTCGTAGATCTCCAGCCCCCACGGGACAGTGGTGGGACCGCCGTACAACTCCTGGTTGAAATAGTTCCCCAACCGGCCGATCGCCTGCGCCAGGATGATCCCCGGCGCAATCGCATCGCCGAAGGCCGGCAACGGGATTCCGCGGCGACGGCATGCAATCCACGCCCCGACACCGCCGAGCGCGACCGCACCCCAGATGCCCAGGCCGCCTTCCCAGATTCGGAAAGCAGCCGCCAGGCCCGCGCCGTCCTCACCGAAGTACGTCCGCCAGTCCGTCATCACGTGATAGAGCCGGCCACCGATCAGGCCGAACGGCACCGCCCACAGTGCGATGTCGTAGATGACGCCCTGATCGCCACCGCGGGCCTGCCACCTACGGTCTCCCAGCACTAGCGCGACGACGATGCCGACGATGATGCACAGCGCGTACGCCCGCAGCGGGAACGGACCCAGATACCAGACACCCTGTGGCGGACTCGGTAGATAGGCCAGCGTGCTGGTCACGCCGTCGCCTTCTGCCGGACACCGTCGGCAAGTTCCTCGGTCAATGCGCGCAGCGCCGGAATCCCCTCGTTGAGTGCCGACACCAACGCCGATCCGACGATCACCCCGTCGGCGAACGCACCGATCTCAGCGGCCTGCTGTCCGGAACGCACACCGAGGCCCACACCGACCGGGATGTCGGTGACAGCCTTGACCCGGCTGACCAACTCCGGCGCCGCGGTCGAGACCACATCGCGCGCGCCGGTCACGCCCATGGTGGACGCGGCGTAGACGAAACCTCGAGATGCCTCGACGGTCTTGGCCAACCGCTCGGGCGTCGACGAGGGAGCGACCAGGAAGATGCGGTCCAGGTCATTGCTTTCCGAGGCGGCCATCCATTCGTCGGCCTCCTCGGGAATCAGATCCGGCGTGATCAGCCCCAGCCCCCCGGCCGACGCGAGATCCCGGGCGAACGCCTCGATCCCCCAGCGCAGCACCGGGTTCCAGTACGTCATCACCACCGCGCTGCCGCCGGCGTCGCTGATCGCCTCGACCGCCGCCAGCGTGTCGCGCACCCGGACACCACCGCTCAAGGCCGCCTCCGTCGCCGCGGCGATCGTCGGGCCGTCCATTCCGGGATCCGAGTAGGCCACGCCGACCTCGATGATGTCGCACCCGGATTCGACCAGCGCGGTCATCGCCGAGATCGACGACGGCACGTCCGGGAATCCGGTCGGCAGATACCCGATCAGGGCCGCCCGCTGCTCGGCGCGGCAGGCTTCGAACAGTCCACCGAGCCGGCTCATAGCAACCCGAACCACTTGGCGGCGGTCTCGACGTCCTTGTCACCACGTCCGGACAGGTTGACCAAGATCACCGAGTCCGGCCCCAACTCGGCGCCGAGTTTCAGAGCGCCCGCGACGGCGTGCGCGGACTCGATCGCCGGGATGATGCCCTCGGTCTTGGACAGCAACGACAGCGCATCCATCGCCTCGGTGTCGGTGATCGGGCGGTACTCGGCACGACCGATGTCCTTGAGCAGCGCGTGCTCCGGGCCGACACCGGGATAATCCAGGCCCGCCGAGATCGAGTGCGACTCGATGGTCTGGCCGTCTTCGTCCTGCAACAGATACGAGAACGAGCCCTGGAACGCACCGGGCGACCCACCGGTGAATGTCGCAGCATGCCTGCCGGTTTCGACGCCGTCACCGGCCGCCTCGTAGCCGAGCAACCGGACTCCCGGATCGTCGATGAACGCGTGGAAGATTCCGATGGCATTGGACCCGCCGCCGACACAGGCGGTGACCGCGTCCGGTAACCGGCCGGCCTGCTCCTGGATTTGCACCCGCGCCTCCATGCCGATGATGCGCTGGAAATCGCGGACCATCAGCGGGAACGGGTGCGGGCCCGCGGCGGTACCGAAGCAGTAGTAGGTCTCGTCGGCGTTGGTCACCCAGTCGCGGAACGCCTCGTTGATCGCGTCCTTGAGCGTCTTGGACCCGGCCTCCACGGACACCACCTCGGCCCCGAGCAACCGCATCCGCGCCACGTTCAGCGCCTGCCGCGCGGTGTCGACCGCACCCATGTAGATGACGCACTGCAACCCCAGCAGCGCGCACGCGGTGGCGGTGGCCACCCCGTGCTGGCCCGCACCGGTCTCGGCGATGACGCGTGTCTTGCCCATCTGCCGTGCCAGCAGCGCCTGCCCCAACACGTTGTTGATCTTGTGGGATCCGGTGTGATTGAGGTCTTCTCGCTTGAGGAATATGCGCGCGCCACCGGCGTGGTCGCTGAGTCGCGACGCCTCGTAGAGCGGGGACGGCCGACCGCTGTAGTGCTGCTGCAGCCGATCGAGCTCATCGAGGAAGGTCTGATCGCCACGAGCCTTCTCGTAGGCCGAGGTGACCTCTTCGATGACCGCCATCAACGCCTCGGGTACGAGCCGGCCCCCGTAGGCGCCGAAATGCCCCCGGGCGTCGGGATCGTGACTGGTGGGCTCAGCGACGGCCGCGCTCGAACGCGGCAGGTCGGTCCCGGCGAATTCGGCCACGCTATCGGGACGGCTTCGGGCAGGACGGGTGGGTACCTGCGGTAACGAGATCGGCGACGGCGCTGCGCGGATCACGGCTGGTGACCAGGCCCTCGCCGACCAGAACGGCGTCCGCGCCGGCACCCGCATACGCCAGCAGGTCAGCGGTACCGCGAACGCCGGACTCGGCGACCCGGATGACGTTGGACGGCAGACCCGGGGCGATTCGGGAAAAGCAGTCGCGGTCGACGTCGAGGGTCTTCAGGTCGCGGGCGTTGACACCGATGACCGAGGCGCCCGCCTGCAGTGCCCGATCGGCCTCCTCCTCGGTATGGACCTCGACCAGCGCGGTCATACCCAGCGATTCGGTGCGCTCCAGCAGCGATTCGAGCGCCGGCTGCTCCAGGGCGGCGACGATCAGCAGCAGCATGTCCGCACCGTGCGCCCGGGCCTCGTGGATCTGGTACGGCCGCACGATGAAGTCCTTGCGCAGAACCGGGATCGAGACCGCGGCCCGCACCGCGTCGAGATCGTCGAGCGAGCCGTGGAAACGACGCTGCTCGGTGAGCACGCTGATGACCCGCGCACCGCCGTCCTCGTAGGCGCGGGCGAGCTTGGCCGGATCGCCGATCGAGGCGAGCTCACCGCGCGACGGGCTGGCCCGCTTGACCTCGGCGATGACACCGATGCCCGGTTCGCGGAGCGCCGCGAGGACGTTGATCGGCGGGGGCGCCTGCGCGGCGCGCTCCTTGATCTCAGAGAGGCTCACGACGGCTTCGCGGGCGGCGACGTCGGCACGAACTCCCTCGATGATGGAATCGAGTACGGTTCCCGAACTCATCGGTCGGTCCCCTCCTCGCGCTCGGCCGGTGTGTGACGCTGTTCGGTCTCCCCAAAGGGTAGTCGCCACTGAGGCATCCGCGGTCACCGCCCCTTGCTCTCGGGATTGGTGGGATCGCGACCCTCGTCGAGGGCGTCCCAGATCATCCGTTCCGACATGTTCTCTCCCGGTTCCTCCTGCTGCGCGGCCTCGCGCCGAGCGGCCGGCGCCGCGTACTTGGCCGTCATCGCCCGCTGTCCTGACCCGCCGCGCGCGCTACGCATCAGCAGCACCGCACCACCCAACGCGCATGCCGCGGCCGCCAGGGTGATCACCGCGCCGGTGAAATAACGCTGGGTGCCCGTCAGATCGGCCACCGCCACCTCGGCCAGGTCCGCCGCCCGCGGGGCCACGTCCTTGACGATCCACAGGCTGATGGCCAGGTAGGCCATCCCGGCACTGGCCGCAGCCACCAGCACAGCCAGCAGCCGCAGGAGCCAGCCACGCACCGCGAGGACGGCCACCGCAGCGGCCAGCACCACCAGCGCCAACGGGATGAGCGCCGTCGACCAGGCCGCGCCGCTGAGCCCGGACGTCTTGGGTTGACCGAGGCCGTCGAACGAGCTGACGTCCACCCAGGTGAAGCGCGAGGCGAGCCACAGTGCCGCCGCGGACAGCACCAGCAGGAGTTGGGCTACCCGGGTCACGGCCCCGCCAGCGTCTCCGCGGCGGCGATCGCGCCGAGCACGGCCCGCGCCTTGTTCGACGCCTCGGTGTATTCGTAGGGACCGTTCGAGTCGGCGACGACACCGCCGCCGGCCTGGACGTAGGCGACACCGCCGCGCATCAGCGCGGTGCGGATCGCGATGGCGAAATCGGCGTTACCCGCGAAGTCCAGATAGCCCAGCACACCGCCGTAGAGTCCGCGTCGCGTCATCTCGACCTCCTCGATGAGCTCCATGGCCCGCACCTTCGGCGCACCCGAGAGGGTGCCGGCCGGGAAGCAGGCCGTCACGGCGTCCAATGCCGTCCGCCCCTCGGCGAGCCGGCCCGTCACCGTCGACACCAGATGCATCACGTGGCTGTACCGCTCGATGTGGCTGTAGTCCTCCACCCGTACCGACCCCGGCTCGCACACCCGGCCCAGATCGTTGCGACCCAGGTCGACGAGCATCAGGTGCTCGGCGCGCTCCTTCTCGTCGGCCAGCAGCTCCTTCTCGAGCAGCACGTCCTCTTCCTCGGTCTCCCCGCGCCACCGGGTCCCGGCGATCGGGTGGGTCTGCGCCCGGCCGTCCTTGACCGTCACCAACGCCTCCGGACTGGAGCCGACGATCGAGAAGTCGAGATTGCCGTCGGCATCGGGGACGTTGAGCAGATACATGTACGGGCTGGGGTTGGTGACCCGCAGCATCCGGTAGACGTCCAGCGGATCTGCCGGGGTGTCCATCTCGAAGCGCTGTGAGGGCACCACCTGGAAGGCCTCGCCAGCCTCGATGTCACCGACCAGTTTGTCGACGATCGCGGTGTACTCCTGCACCGTGCGCTGCGACCGGTGCCGGGGCTGGGGACGCTCGAAGGTGGCCACGGTCGAGGCCAGCGGCTGCTCCAGCGCGGTGGTCATCACGTCCAGGCGCGCCAACGCGTCGTCGTAAGCCCAATCGACCCGTTCGTCGGTGCCGTTCCAATTGACCGCATTGGCGATCAACGTGATCGTGCCCTCGTGATGGTCGACGGCGGCGATGTCGGTGGCCAGCAGGAACAGCATGTCCGGGAGCCCGAGGTCGTCGGTCGCCAGTTCGGGGAGCCGTTCGAGCCGGCGCACCATGTCGTAGGTGAAGAAGCCGATCAGGCCGCTGGACAGCGGGGGCAGGCCCGGCAGCGCGGCGGTCTCCAGCAGACTCAGAGTGTCGCGCAGCGCGGTGAGCGGGTCACCGCCGTTGGGTGCGTCCTTCGGCGTGACCCCGAGCCAGGCCGCCTGACCGTCACGCACCGTGAGCGCCGACGGCGCACCGGCCCCGATGAACGACCACCGCGACCACGACCGGCCGTTCTCGGCCGATTCCAGCAGGAAGGTGCTCGGCCGGTTGGCGGCCAATTTGCGATACGCCGACAGCGGCGTCTCACTGTCCGCGAGCACCTTGCGGATCACCGGTACGACGCGATGGTCGGCGGCCAGCGCCCGGAAGTCCTCGCGCGAGGTCGTCTGCACGCAGCGATTCTCCCAGACGTATCGTGACGATCATGAACCGAGGCGATCGGGTGGCCGACTTCGAACTCCCCGACCAGACGGGTACCCCGCGCAGGTTGAGCGCACTGCTCGCCGATGGTCCGGTGGTGCTGTTCTTCTACCCAGCCGCAATGACGCCCGGCTGCACCAAAGAGGCCTGCCACTTCCGCGATCTGGCCGCCGAATTCACCGCGGTCGGCGCGTCGCCGGTCGGCATCAGCACCGACGCGGTCGACAAACAGGCGAAATTCGCCGACACCCAGCGCTTCGACTATCCCTTGCTGTCCGATGCGGACGGCACCGTCGCCCGGCAGTTCGGAGTCAAGCGCGGACTGCTCGGCAAGCTGATGCCGGTCAAGCGCACCACATTCGTCATCGACACCGACCGCACCGTTCTCGAGGTGATCTCCAGCGAACTCAACATGGAGACCCACGCCGACAAGGCGCTGTCCGTGCTGCGCGGCCGTCAGTCGGCCTGAGGCTCCGGCGCGAGGAGTTCGTCGGCGTCGAAACAGGTGTGCGCGCCGGTGTGACAGGCCGCCCCGGTCTGGTCGACCTCCAACAGCACCGTGTCACCGTCGCAGTCCAGACGTACCGAATGCACGTACTGGGTGTGCCCGGACGTCTCGCCCTTGACCCAATGCTGCTTTCGCGAGCGTGACCAGTACGTCGCCCGGCGGGTGCGCAGCGTACGGTCCAGCGCGACGTCGTCCATCCACGCCACCATCAGCACCTGGCCGGTGCCACGCTCCTGGGCCACCGCGGTGAACAGGCCGTTGGGGTCGCGCTTGAGGCGGGCGGCGATACCCGGATCGAGACTCACAGCCGCACCGTGATCCCTTCGGCTGCCATCGCCGCCTTCACCTCACCGATCGTCAGCTGTTTGAAGTGGAACACGCTGGCCGCCAACACCGCATCCGCACCCGCCTGCACCGCGGGCGCGAAGTGCTCGACCGCTCCGGCGCCGCCGCTGGCGATCACCGGTACCGTGACCGCGCCGCGCACCGCGCGCAGCATCGGCAGATCGAAGCCGGCCTTGGTGCCGTCGAAATCCATCGAATTGAGCAGGATCTCGCCCACCCCGAGTTCCGCGCCGCGCACGGCCCACTCCACGGCGTCGATACCGGTCCCCCGGCGCCCACCGTGGGTGGTGACCTCCCAGCCCGACGGGGTGGGTGGTGAACCCTCGGGCACCGTGCGTGCGTCGACCGACAGTACGATGCACTGTGAGCCGAATTGACGCGACATCTCGGCCAGCAGGTCGGGGCGCGCGATGGCCGCCGTGTTGACCGACACCTTGTCAGCACCTGCCCGCAGCAGCGTGTCGACGTCGGCGATCGAGCGGACCCCGCCACCGACGGTCAGCGGGATGAACACCTGCTCGGCGGTGCGGCGCACCACCTCGAGCATGGTGGACCGACCCGACGACGATGCGGTCACATCGAGGAAGGTCAGTTCGTCGGCGCCCTCGGCGTCATAGACGGCGGCCAGTTCCACGGGATCACCGGCGTCCCTGAGGTTCTCGAAATTCACACCCTTGACCACCCGGCCAGCGTCGACGTCCAGGCACGGGATGATCCGCACGGCGAGCCCTCTGTCGGCGGCCACGTCAGTAGTCCTCCGGGGCGCCGGCGGCCAGCACGATCTCCAACAGGTCGGCGTGCACCTGCGGCGAGGCGGCCAACACCGACGTCGACGCCGGGGTCCACTGCTCACCGGCCAGGTCGGTGACGACACCGCCGGCCGCGCGGATCAAGGCCACACCGGCGGCATGGTCCCAGATGTGATGCCCGAAGCTGAGCGCGCCGCCCAGCACACCGGCCGCCACGTAGGCCAGATCGACGCCGGTCGCTCCGTGCATCCGCAGCCGGTTGCACTTGCGGCTCAGATGCTCCAGCACGGCGACCCGCCACCGGCCGGGGAAGCGGCCGCGCGAGTCGACGTTGAAGGTGCCGCTGCCCACGACACAGTCCGACAGCGGTCCGGTGTTCAACGATGGTTGCTCGACACCGTTGGCATACAACGGTTTTCCGATCACCGCGGTGTACCGCTGGTCGGTGAACGGCAACCAGGTCAGGCCGGCCACCGGCTCGCCGTCACGGAGCAGCCCGAGCAGAATCGCCGCGGTGGGCAGGCCGGCGGCGTAGTTGAAGGTCCCGTCGATCGGATCGAGCACCCACACCAGTGGCGCGTCGATGTCCTCGCCGCCGAATTCCTCACCGTGCACCCCGATCCCGGTGCGTTCGGTGAGTGCCTCGGTGACCTGACGTTCGATACTCAGGTCCACCTCGGTCGCGAAGTCGTTGCCCTTCTTCTGCACCGCCGATTCGGCGCCATGCCCGGCAATGAAGGGTTCGGAGGCATCGTCGAGGATCGCGGCGGCCTCGGTGACCAGACCCTCGAGGTCCACCTCGCGGCGTGCCATCTGTTGCCCTACCGCCCGACTGCCGCGAGTGCCTGCGGCAGCGTGAAACGCCCGGCGTAGAGCGCTTTCCCGACGATGGCTCCCTCGACGCCACGACCTGTCAGCGTGGCGATGGCCAGCAGATCGTCCAGGCTCGACACGCCGCCGGAGGCGATCACGGGCGCATCGGTGCGATCGGCCACGCTGCCGAGTAGCTCGAGGTTCGGGCCGCCGAGGGTGCCGTCCTTGCTGACGTCGGTGACGACGTAGCGTGAGCAGCCCTGCTGGTCCAGACGATCCAGCACCTCCCAGAGATCGCCGCCGTCGGTCTCCCAGCCGCGGCCGCGCAGCCGGTAGCCGGCCGCCGGGTCGGCCGCGTCGAGCTTCACATCCAGGCCGACGGCCACCCGGTCGCCGTGTTCGGCGACGATCTCGGCGCACCACTGGGGATTCTCGAGCGCAGCCGTGCCGATGTTGACCCGCGCGCAACCGGTGGCCAGCGCGGCGGCGAGCGAATCGTCGTCGCGGATGCCGCCGGACAGCTCGACCTTCACGTCCAGCCGGCCGACCACATCGGCCAGCAGCTCCCGATTGGAGCCGCGGCCGAACGCCGCGTCGAGATCGACGAGGTGGATCCATTCGGCACCGTCGCGCTGCCAGCCGAGCGCGGCGTCCAGCGCCGATCCGTATTCGGTTTCGCTGCCCGCCTTGCCCTGGACGAGACGCACCGCGCGGCCCTCGACGACGTCCACCGCGGGGAGGAGGACGAGAGACGTCATATCGGACACTGTGGTGATCTCCTCTTCGCGCACGCGCTCATCGTTTGCTGTCTCCTCTTCGCGCACGCGCTCATGGGTGCTCAACCTAGTGCCTCCACCCAGTTGGACAGCAACGCGGCGCCGGCGTCCCCGCTCTTCTCCGGGTGGAACTGAGTGGCCGAAAGGGGTCCGTCCTCCACCGCCGCCAGGAAGGGCACCGAATGGGTGGCCCAGGTCAGCAACGCACCGTCCGGACCCTGCCACTGCTGGGCAGCGTAGGAGTGCACGAAATAGAAGCGGGTATCGGCGTCCAAACCGCGGAACAGCGTGCTACCCGCCGGCGCGTCGACGAGATTCCAGCCCATGTGCGGGATCACCGGGGCGTCCAGACGCACCACCGAGCCGGGCCACTGCCCGCAGCCGGCGGTCTCCACGCCGAACTCCACCCCACGGGCGAACAGGATCTGCATCCCGACACACACTCCGAGCACCGGCCGCCCGGCCGCCACCCGCTCGGCAACGATCTTGTCCCCGCCGACTTCGCGCAGCCCGGCCATACAGGCCTCGAACGCACCGACCCCCGGCACCACCAGCCCGTCGGCGTTCAGCGCGGCGTCCGCGTCCGCGGTCACCTCGACGTCGGCGCCGGTGCGCATCAGCGCGCGCTGCGCCGAACGGAGGTTGCCCGAGCCGTAGTCGAGCACCGTGACTTTCTTCGACCTGCCCACGTCTACAGGCTGCCCTTGGTCGAGGGGATGCCGGTGACGCGCGGATCGAGTTCGACGGCCTGGCGCAGCGCGCGGGCCACCGCCTTGTACTGCGCCTCGGTGATGTGGTGCGGATCCCGGCCGTACAGCGTGCGGACGTGCAGGGCGATCCGTGCGTTGAACGCCAGCGATTCGAACACATGCCGGTTGATCACGGTGTGGTACGGAGCGCTGGAACCGGCGATGGTGAACTCGACCATGAAGTCCGGCTCGCCGGTGTGCACGAAGTAGGGCCGGCCGGAGACGTCGACGGCGGCGTGCGCGAGCGTCTCGTCCATCGGGATGAAGGCATCGCCGAAGCGGCGGATCCCCTTCTTGTCGCCCAGCGCCTCGCCGAGCGCCTGACCCAACACGATCGCGGTGTCCTCAACGGTGTGGTGGCCCTCGATCTCCACGTCACCCGCGGCGTGCACGGTGAGGTCGAAGCTGGCGTGGCTGCCCAGCGAGGTGAGCATGTGATCGAAGAACGGAACGCCCGTGGCGATGTCGACGACACCGGTGCCGTCGAGGTCGAGTTCGACGACGATGTCGGACTCCTTGGTCTTGCGTTCCACGCGGGCTCGGCGGGTGCCGGTCAGCATGTCGGTCATGAGGCTCCTAGGGTCTGGAGTTCGGTCTCGGCGAGGCGGGCGGAGGCGGCGAGCAGCGCATCGTTCTCCTCGGCCAGCCCGATGGTGGCGCGCAGGAAACCCGCGATGCCGACGTCGCGGATGAGGATGCCCTGGTCCAGGTAGTGCTGCCAGGTCGCCGCTGCGTCGGCGAATTCGCCGAACAGGATGAAGTTGGCGTCGCTGGGGATGACCCGAAAGCCGAACTGGCACAATCCGTTCACCACCCGGTCGCGTTCCGCGGCCAGGGTCGCCACGCTGGCCAGCGTGTCGTCGGCGTGCCGCAGCGCGGCCCGGGCCGCGGCCTGGGTGATCGCCGACAGGTGGTAGGGCAGGCGGACCAGCAGCAGCGCGTCGATCACCGCGGGGGCGGCCACCAGATAACCGAGCCGTCCGCCGGCGAAGGCGAACGCCTTGCTCATGGTGCGGCTGACCACCAGCCGGTCCGGATACTCGTCGATGAGCCCGACGCCGCTGGGCTGCGCGGAGAATTCACCGTAGGCCTCGTCGAGGATCAGGATGCCCGTCTGCATGGCGTCGAGCAGCCGGCGCAGCTCGTCGCGCGAAACGCTCTGCCCCGTCGGGTTGTTGGGGCTGGTGACGAACACGATGTCGGGCCGACGTTCGGCGATCGCCCGGACCGAGGCCTCGATATCGAGGGTGAAGTCCTGCGAGCGGGTGGTCTGCAGCCATTCGGTGCGGGTGCCGTCGGCGATGATCGGGTGCATCGAATACGAGGGCACGAAGCCGATCGCGGTGCGTCCCGGACCGCCGAACGCCTGTAGCAGCTGCTGCAGGATCTCGTTGGAACCGTTCGCCGCCCAGACATTCTCGACACCGATGTCGACGCCGGTCTGCAGGTTGAGATAGTCGGCCAGATCGCTGCGCAGGGCCACCGCATCCCGGTCGGGATAGCGATGCAGTTCGGCGGCCACCTCGGCCACCGAACGGGCGACGTCCTCGACGAGAGCCCGGCTCGGCGGGTGCGGATTCTCGTTGGTGTTCAACCGGACCGGCACCGTCAGCTGCGGGGCGCCGTAGGGCGACTTGCCACGCAGATCGTCCCGCAGTGGCAGATCGGCAAGGCTGATGCGCTGTCCCACGCTCATCGGGCGAACCTCCGCCGGACCGCCTCGCCGTGGGCGGGCAGATTCTCGGCCTTCGACAGCGTGATCACGTGGCCCGACACCTCTTTGAGCGCCGCCTCGGTGTAGTCCACGACGTGGATGCCGCGCAGGAACGTCTGCACCGACAGGCCGCTCGAGTGGCGCGCACACCCTGCGGTGGGCAACACGTGATTGGAACCCGCGCAGTAGTCGCCCAGACTGACCGGCGAATAGGCGCCGACGAAGATCGCACCGGCCGACCGGATCCGGCCGGCGACGGCGGCAGCGTCGACGGTCTGAATTTCCAGATGCTCTGCGGCATAGGCGTTCACGACGCGGATGCCGGTCGCGAGATCGTCGACCAGCACGATGGCCGACTGCTTGCCCGAAAGGGCCACCCCGACGCGCTGTTGGTGCACCGTCGTCGCCAGCTGCGCGGCCAGTTCGGCGTCGGTGGCGTCGGCCAGCTCCGCACTGGTGGTGACCAGCACGCTGGCGGCCATCTCGTCATGCTCGGCCTGGCTGATCAGATCGGCTGCGACGTGCACCGGATCGGCGGTGTGGTCGGCCAGGATCGCGATCTCGGTCGGCCCGGCCTCGGCGTCGATACCGACCGCCGAACGGCAGATGCGTTTGGCGGCGGTGACGTAGATGTTGCCCGGTCCGGTGATCATGTCGACCGGTGCCAGTTCGGCGCCATCGGTATCCGTACCGCCATAGGCGAGCAGGGCGACCGACTGGGCGCCACCGACGGCCCACACCTCCGCCACACCGAGCAGGGCGGCGGCGGCCAGGATGGTCGGATGGGGAAGGCCGCCGTGGTCGGCCTGGGGCGGGCTGGCGATCACCAGCGAGTCGACACCGGCGGTCTGCGCCGGCACCACGTTCATCACCACGCTCGAGGGATAGACGGCGTTACCGCCCGGCACATAGAGACCGACCCGCTCGACCGGCACCCAGCGTTCGGTGACCGTCGCCCCGGGCGCCAGCGTCGTGGTGGTGTCGGTGCGACGCTGGTCGGCGTGGACCGCGCGGGCCCGCTCGATGGCCACCTCCAGCGCGGTGCGGACCTCGGGGTCCAGGGCGGCCAGCGCGGCGGCCAACCGATCCGCGGGGACCCGGATGGTGTCCGGGCGGATCCCGTCGAACGCTGCGCCGTACTCCAGCGCCGCCTCGGCGCCCCGCTCGGCGACCGCATCGACGATGGGACGGACCTTGGGCACCACCGCGTCGACGTCCACCCCGCCGCGCGGCAGCACCGACCGCAAGTGCGCCGCGGACAGCGTGGTGCCGCGGAGGTCGATGCGGGACATGGTGACCTTGCCGGCCACCGGCGATACATTCACGCTGTCCATTCTCCCAGAGCAGGCCAAATCGAATTGGAGGCGACGTGAACGCACGGGAGTCAGAGCTGCCGACGATGTTCCCGCAGTGGCTGGACCGGCTGCAGATCCGGTACTTCAACCCGCTGATCAGGCCGCTGGCGGGCCGCATTCCCGGCCTTGCCCTGTTCAAACACACTGGTAGGAGCTCCGGCAAGCAGTATCAGACGCCGGTCACCGCGTACCGCAGGAACGGCCAGCTGGCCGTCGTGCTCGGCCACGGGATGACCGATTGGGCCCGCAACGCGCTGGCCGCGGGTCAGGCCGACGTGACGATGTCGGGTGACGAAGTGCACATCGTGAATCCGCGGATCGTCCCGAACGGCCGCGACGTCACCGCGCTGCCGTCGTTCGCCAAGCGTCAGGCCCGCAGCATCGCGGTGTTCGTCGCCGACATCGCCTGACCCCGGCCGACTGACACACTTCCTCCCATGGCGTGGCAGGTATGGCTGGCGTTCCTCGGCGCCGCGGTTGCGATCGCGGTGTCTCCCGGTGCGGGTGCGGTGCAGTCGATGGCCACCGGTCTGAGCCACGGGGTGCGGCGCGGCTATTGGAGCATCGCCGGCCTCGAGATCGGGCTGATGCTGCAGTTGACCCTGGTGGCGCTGGGACTCGGGGCGGCGGTGGCGAACTCCATCCTGGCGTTCCACGTCATCAAGTGGGTCGGGGTGGCGTATCTGGGGTATCTGGCGGTGCGGCAGTGGCGGGCCGCGCCGGTGGATCTGCGGGCCCAGGTCGGGCGCGCGGTACCCGGCGGCCGGGTGGCCCTGCTGGTCCGCGGGTTCCTGGTCAACGCCACCAATCCGAAGGGTCTGGTGTTCTTCCTGGCGGTCCTGCCCCAGTTCGTGGTGCCGACCGCACCGCTGCTACCGCAGTACCTGGCGATCGGGGTGACCATGACCGCGGTGGACCTGGTGGTGATGGGTCTCTACACCGGCCTGTCGGTGCGCCTGGTGGGCTGGCTCAACACCCCGCGTCAGCAGACGCTGCTCAACCGGACGTTCTCGGGCCTGTTCGCCACCGCCGCGATCGTGCTGTCGCTGGTGCGCCGCGGCCCGGCTGCGGCGTAGCATGGGTTGCAGACTGCTACACGTGTAGCAGTCTGCTACGGAGGTGGGGCCATGACCGGTGTGACCGACCGGGTGACCCGGGTCGCGGCCGATCTGATCGAGAGCGCGGCGGCCGAGGGCGCCCGGCAGAGCCGCTCGGCCAAACAACAGCTCGACCACTGGGCGCGGGTCGGGCGGGCGGTGTCGAGCCACCAGACCGCCGCCCGCCGCCGGGTCGAGGCCGCTCTGGCCGGGGAAGCCGATCTGGCGACACTCGGGCCGGAAGAGGGCGTCGTCTTCGACGCCGAACTGTCGGCGGCGATCGACGAACAGCTGGCGGTGACCCACTACGGACGGATGCTCGCCGACCGCGGCGTCACCACGGTCGCCCTGGACGACGCCGGCCGAATCGTCGAACACCGTCCCGACGGCTCGACGGTCGTCCTCGGCGAGGAGTGAAACGGCTTGACCTGGTCGTCGGCCCCAACGGCGCCGGAAAGTCGACCTTCGTCGCGCTGACCCTTGGTCCGTTGCTGCCCCGCAGCCCGTTCGTCAACGCCGATGAGATCGCCCGCCAGCGTTGGCCGGACGACGCGGAAGCCCTCTCTTACGAGGCTGCCCGGGTCGCCGCAGCGACCCGGTCGGCGCTGATCGCCTCGGGCACCTCGTTCATCGCCGAGACGGTGTTCTCCCACCCGTCCAAGCTCGCCCTCCTCGACGAGGCCCACGCGCAGGGCTACGTCGTGGTCCTGCACGTGGTGGCGATCCCCGAGGACCTCGCCGTCCAGCGCGTCGTCCACCGGGTGCGCGCCGGCGGGCACCGCGTCGCCGAGGACAGGATCCGCGAGCGGCACCGCCGGCTCTGGGACCTCGTGGCCCGCGCGATCGTCGTGGCCGACAGCGCGACGGTCTACGACAACAGTGGGCACGCCGGGCCGCGGGTGGTCGCGCGATTCACCGGCGGAGTCGTCGTCGGATCGCCCCGGTGGCCGCTGTGGACCGCGCCGTCTTTGCGCACGCGCTGGCCGGACTAGACGTCCAGGCCGACGTCGAGCACCCGCACCGAGTGGGTCAGCGCACCCACGGCCAGATAATCCACGCCGGTGCCGGCGTAGTCGGCAGCGGACGCCAGCGTCAGCCCGCCCGAGGACTCCAGCTTCACCTGGGGGGCGCGGGTATCGCGGCGCTGCACCGCGATCTGGGTCTGCCACACCGGGAAGTTGTCCAGCAGAATCAGTTCCACCCCCTCGCCGAGGATCTCGTCGAGCTGCTCGAGCGAATCGACCTCGACCTCGCAGGGCAGCCCGGGGGCGGCGGCGCGGACCGCGCGCAGTGCCGCACCCACCCCGCCCGCCGCGGCGACGTGGTTGTCCTTGATCAGGGCGGCGTCCCCGAGCCCCATCCGGTGGTTCTGTCCACCGCCCACCCGGACGGCGTATTTCTGCAGCAGCCGCAGCCCCGGCAGCGTCTTGCGGGTGTCGCGGATCGCGGTGGGTGTGCCGGACACGGCTGCCACCCACGCCGCGGTCGCGGTCGCGATACCCGACAGATGGCAGATCAGATTGAGCATGGTCCGTTCGGCGGTCAACAGACCCCGGGTCGGGCCCTCCAGCGTCAGCAGTGCGTCGCCGGCATCGAGCCGCGCGCCGTCGTCGACCCGGTGGATCACCCGGTAGCCGTCGGCGCCGATCACCTCGTCGAGGACGAGGGTGGCCAATTCGACACCGGCGATGACGCCGGGCTCGCGGGTGATCATCGACGCGGTGGTGTGCGCATCGTCGGGCACTGTCGCCGCGGTGGTGACATCGGGTCCGTAGCGCAGATCCTCGTCGAGCGCACGCGCGACGGTGGCCCGCGCCTCGGCGAGTTCGAGATCGGTCAGGCGCGTCAGCAGCATGCGTCCACCCTCATCCGTACGGTGTGCCGGTCATCCAGGACGATCGCGGTGCTGACCGCCTGCGCCGGATCGGCCCCGGGATGGTCGGCCCGGTGGTGAGCACCGCGCGATTCGGTGCGATGGGCGGCTGCGGCGGCGACGGCCTGTGCCGTGACGGTCAGTGCCGCGTCCTCGACGTCGCGACGGGTTGCGACGTTGCGGCGCGGGGCGGCCTCGAGCAGACCGGTGAGTGCGCGCAGGCCGGCCGCGTCGCGCACGACCGAGGCGTGGCGACTCATGGCGTTCTGCAGGTCGGCGCGCGCCAGCGTGGGACGGCGCGACGGGTCGACGGGTCGCGCCCGCGACGGTCCGGCGTCCTGCGCGTGTGCGGCCGCGGCCCGGCCGGCCCGTTCACCGACGACGAGCCCTTCGAGCAGGCTGTTGGACGCCAGCCGGTTGGCGCCGTGCATCCCGGTGCGGGCCACCTCGCCGGCGGCGAACAGACCGGGCAGTTCGGTGCGGCCGGCGGTGTCGGTGACCACGCCACCGCAGCTGTAGTGCGCACCCGGCCGGACCGGGATCGGCGTGCGGGTGGGATCGATGCCCGCCCGCAGACACGCCGCCGTCACCGTCGGAAACCGCCGCGCCAGATCGGGCACGTGCCGGGCGTCGAGGTGGACGCAGGCGTCGCCGGTGGCCCGCAACCGGGCCTCGATCGCGGCCGCGACGACGTCGCGCGGGGCGAGATCGCCCATCGGGTGCACACCGTCCATCACCGAAATCCCCTGCCGGTCCACCAGGGTCGCGCCCTCGCCGCGCAGTGCCTCGGTGATCAACGGCCGCCGGCCCCCGAACCCGTCGAAGAGCATCGTCGGATGGAACTGGATGAACTCCAGGTCGCTGACCGCCACCCCGGCGTCGAGTGCCAGCGCGATCCCGTCCCCCGTCGAACCCTCCGGATTGGTGGTCGCGGCGAACAGATGTCCCAGTCCGCCGGTGGCCAGCACGACCGACGGGGCGTGCACGAGCCCCGGACCGTCGTCGGTGAGGACGAATACGCCGGTGGCCGCCGCGCCGTCGTGCAGCACCTGCACGGCGGTGTGCTGGCGACGGATGTCCAGCCGCTGCGCCGCTGCGTCGAGCGCGCGCTGCACCTCGGCGCCGGTCGCGTCACCGCCGGCATGGATGACACGCCTGCGGGTGTGACCGCCTTCGCGGGTGAGCGCCCACCCCGCACCGGCCCGGTCGAAGCGGGCGCCGGCCCCGACGAGGTCACACACCGCACGGTGACCGTCGGCGACGATCGACCGCACCGCATCGGCGTCGCAGAGACCGCCCCCGGCGGCCAGGGTGTCGGCGACGTGCGCCTCGACCGAATCGTCCCCGTCGGGCAGCACCACGGCGATTCCGCCCTGAGCGTAGCCGGTTGCGGTCTCACCGGCCTTGCTCAGCACGACGACGCGGGCGCCGCGCCGATGGGCGGCCAGTGCCGCGACCAGACCGGCCACGCCGGTGCCGATGACGACGACATCGGCGCGTTGCTGCCAGAATCCGGCGCCGCCACAGGCCACGCCGGCGGTCATTCGCCGCCTCCGGGTTGTCCGATCTCGATCATCCGCTGCACGCTGCGTCGCGCCAGGCGGGCGGTCTCCGGGTCGACGTCGACTTCATCGGTGCCGTCGGTGAGGCTGCGCAGCAGCGCACCCGGCGTGATCATCTTCATGTACCGGCAGGAGGCGCGGTCGTTGACGGCCTGGAAGTCCACTTCGGGGGCGGCGCGGCGCAGTTGGTGCAGCATGCCGACCTCGGTGGCCACCAGCACCTGGCGCGCGTGCGTCTCCCGGGCGGCGTCGAGCATGCCACCGGTCGAGAGGATCTTGACCCGGTCTTGCGGGAACGCGCCCTCACCGGCCAGGTACAGCGCCGACGTCGCGCATCCACACTCGGGATGCACGTACAGCTCGGCGTCCGGGTGCGCACGGGCCTGATCGGCGAGCTCGTCGCCGTTGATCCCGGCGTGGACATGGCATTCGCCGGCCCAGATCTGCATATTGGTCCGCCCGGTGACCCGGCGCACGTGCGCACCCAGGAACTGGTCGGGGCAGAACAGCACCTCCCGGTCGGCCGGGATGGACGCCACCACGTCGACGGCATTGCTCGATGTGCAGCAGATGTCGGTCAACGCCTTCACCGCGGCGGTGGTGTTGACGTAGGACACCACCACCGCGTCCGGGTACTCGTCCTTCCAGGCCCGCAGGTCCTCGGCGGTGATGGAGTCGGCCAGTGAACAGCCCGCCCGGGCGTCGGGGATCAGCACGGTCTTGTCCGGCGAGAGGATCTTGGCCGTCTCCGCCATGAAGTGCACCCCGCAGAACACGATGGTGTCCTCCGACGCCTCGGCAGCGATACGTGACAGCGCCAACGAATCGCCGACATGGTCGGCGACGTCCTGAATGGCCGGCAGCTGGTAGTTGTGGGCCAGCACGGTCGCCCCGCGCAGACGGGCCAGCCGGCGAACCTCGGCCGCCCACTCCTCGGTGGGCGCCACCTGGGCGAAGGCGTTCTCAAGCACCGTCACGGGAGGCTCCTTGGTCTCGATCCGGTTTTCGACTTAGAATCGAAAACATGCCTCATCCTAACACCGCGCACGAAGTGCTCGCCGTCGTGTTCCAGGTCCGCGGACTCGACGGTCCGGCCGACACCGGGACGGCCGGGCTGCACGTGCTGTTGTGGCAACGGGCGCTGGACCCCGAGCGTGGCAGGTGGTCACTGCCAGGCGGGCGACTCGGCGACGACGAGGACCTGACGGCGTCGGTCCGGCGGCAACTCGCCGAGAAGGTGGACCTGCGCGAAGTGGCCCACCTCGAACAACTCGCGGTGTTCTCCGACCCGCATCGCGTGCCGGGCACCCGCACCATCGCGTCGACCTTCCTCGGGCTGGTGCCCTCCCCCGCCACCCCGGCTCTGCCCGCCGACACCCGCTGGCACCCGGTCGCCGAACTGCCCGACATGGCGTTCGACCACCGCCCCATGGTCGAGCACGCGCACACCAGGCTGGCCGCCAAGCTGTCCTACACCAACATCGGATTCGCTCTCAGCCCCGACGAATTCGCGCTCTCCTCGCTGCGTGACATCTACGAAGCCGCACTCGGCTACCAGGTCGACGCCACCAATCTGCAGCGCGTGCTGGAACGCCGCCAGGTGATCACCCGCACCGGGTCGACCGCTCGATCGGGCCGCAGCGGGGGCCGGCCGCCGGCGCTGTTCCGGTTCATCGAATCGCGCTACCGGGTCACCGACGAATTCGCCGCGTTGCGTCCGCCCGGGTGAGTCGGCTGGCTTCTTAGGGAGCCCTTAAGTAACAATGTCGGGATGGACTTGGGCAACGTGGCGCGGGAAACCGGCGCCGAGTGGATCGGCCAGCCGCTTCACGAGGACGTTCCCGCAGGTGCCCGCCCCGCCGTACCGGCCAAGGACCCGTTCTACGAGCCACCCCCCGGATTCGAACATGCCCGACCGGGAACGATCCTGCGCTCGCGCAACGTCGAGCTGGCGTTCATGGGCCTGATCCGGCAGAAGTTCACCGCCACCCAGCTGCTGTACCGGACCACCGACTTCAACGGCGATCCGCACGCCACCGTCACCACAGTCGTCGTGCCGACCGAGCGGGATTCCCGCCGCCCGTGTCCGATCGTGTCCTATCAGTGCGCGATCGACGCGGTGGCCGGGCGGTGCTTCCCGTCGTATGCGCTGCGCCGGGGTGCGCGGGCCGTCGGCGCCCTCGCTCAGATCGAATTCCTGCTGATCGCCGCGGCGCTCGCCGAGGGCTGGGCGGTGTCGGTACCCGACCACGAGGGTGTGCAGGGCATGTGGGGTGCGCCCTTCGAACCCGGTTACCACATTCTCGACGGCATCCGCGCGGCGATGAACTGCGAGCGCCTGGCGCTGTCCGAGCAAGCACCCGTCGGCCTGTGGGGATACTCGGGTGGCGGCCTGGCCACGGCGTGGGCCGCCGAGATGGCCGGCAGCTATGCCCCCGAGCTCGACATCGTCGGCGCGGTCCTCGGATCGCCAGTCGCCGATCTGGGGCACGCGTTCCGCCGCCTCAACGGCAGCGTGTGCTCCGGTCTGCCGGCCATGGTGGTGGCCGCACTGACCCATACCTATCCCGACCTCGACCGGGTCATCCAGGAACATGCGACCGACACCGGCAAGGCCATGTTGCTGCGCATCCAGAAGATGACCACCGCACACGCCGTGCTGCGCTGGGTCGGCATGGACATGGGCAAACTGGTGGACCGTCCGCTCGAGGAAATCCTGCAGACCCCCGAGGTGCAGGCGGTCTTCGACCGGATCAAACTCGGCACCGCGATCCCGGCCCCGCCGGTACTGCTGGTGCAGGCCGTGCACGACCGCATCGTCTCGGTCGACGACATCGACGCGCTGGCCGAGACCTACACCAGCGGCGGGGCCAGCGTCACCTACCACCGAGACCTGTTCAGCGAACACATGCTGCTGCACCCCATGTCGGCCCCGATGACGCTGCGGTGGCTGCGCGATCGATTCGCCGGTCGGCCGCTGCGCGAGCACATCACCCGCACCACCTGGCCGACGCTGCTGAACCCGTCGACCTACCGCGGGATGGCCCGGCTCATGGTGATCACGGCGAAGGTGGCGACGGGACGACGGGTGGAACGCCGCCCGCTGTCACTGTTCGACCGCTGAGACCGGCGGTCTCGACAGGCGGCCACGCCCCAAGATCGTCCCGCGGCGTGGAGACCGCGCACAGCCCGTAGATCAGCGCCGCGATCGCCGCCGGGAACAGGATGAACGTCACGATCTGCAGCGGCGTCTGCCCGAAGAAGACCGCGGGTGCCTCCACGACGTAGTGCACCCGGTTCTCCGGGCTGACCGGAGCGGCCGCCACGTCGATCGCTCCGTAGCGCAGGTGTGCCAGCGCGGCCCCGACACCGGCCGCGGCGCCGGCGGCCGCTGTACATCCGGCCGCCAGGGCGGCCGCGAGCACGGGTCCGCGATGGGCACGCCACTGCCAGACCGCGACGGCGGCCACCACGGCCAGCACCAGCAGCATCCCGGTGAGCATGAACGCGGCGGTGAAGAAGTGGTCGGCCTCGGCACCCAGATACGCCTTCGCCCGATCCCCCGATCGGGTCAGCGCCACCACCCCGTGGATGGGCGGAGCCAGCAGCGTCCACAGCGCACCGACCGCGGCGCCGGCGACGGTCAGCGCCGCCACGATCGCCAGTGCCGCGCGGCGATGCGAGATGCCCGGCGCCGCAAATTCTTTCACCGCTGAGTCTCCAGATCCTTCGAATCGATCACACCGTGGCGCGAACACTTCGCCCACCAGCCGTCGGGACGGACCTGCACCACCATACGGCGGCCGCACTCGGCGCAGAACCGTGGCGGTTCGAGCCCCAGCTGCGCGGCGGTCGGCACCGGTGTGCCGTCGGCTTCCCCGGTGTAGACGTTGAACGCCATATTCGCTTCCTACAGCGTCGCGTTGAGCGCCTTGATCGGCATCTGGAGGTCGTCGAGCAGCTCGAGATCGGCCTCGGCCGGGCGGCCCAGCGTGGTCAGGTAATTGCCGACGATGACGGCGTTGATACCGCCGAGGATGCCCTTCTTGGCGCCGAGATCGCCGAGGGTGATCTCCCGACCGCCGGCGAAGCGCAACATGGTGCGGGGCAGGGCGAGACGGAAAGCGGCCACCGCCTTGAGCGCCTCGGCCGCCGGCAGCACCTCCAGGTCGCCGAACGGTGTGCCCGGACGCGGGTTGAGGAAGTTCAGGGGCACCTCGTGCGGATCGAGTTCGGCCAGGTTCGCGGCGAATTCGGCACGCTGTTCCAGGGTTTCGCCCATGCCCAGGATGCCGCCGCAGCAGACCTCCATACCGGCCTCACGCACCATCTGCAGGGTTTCCCACCGCTCTTCCCACGAGTGGGTGGTCACCACATTGGTGAAGAACGAGCGCGCCGTCTCCAGGTTGTGGTTGTAGCGGTGGACGCCCATGTCCTTGAGCCGGTCGACCTGTTCCTGGGTGAGCATGCCCAGCGAACAGGCGATCTGGATGTCGACCTCGTTGCGGATCGCCTCGATGCCGGCGGCGACCTGCGCGAGCAGCCGCTCGTCCGGACCGCGGACCGCGGCGACGATGCAGAATTCACTGGCGCCGCTCTTGGCGGTCTGCTTGGCGGCCTCCACCAGGCTGGGGATGTCGAGCCAGGCGCTGCGCACCGGCGAGGCGAACAGACCGGACTGGGAACAGAAGTGACAGTCCTCGGGGCATCCGCCGGTCTTGAGGCTGATGATGCCCTCGACCTCGACGTCGGGGCCGCAGTGCGCCATCCGCACCTCGTGGGCCAGCGCCAGCAGCTCGTCGAGCCGGTCGTCGGGCAACTGCAGGACCTGCAGCGTCTGCTCCTGGTTCAGACCCTCCCCGCGCTCCAGCACCTGCTCGCGTGCCACCGCCAGAATGTCGCTCACCCGATCTCCTCGCCAGTCCGTCTGCTCGTCGCGCAAGCGCTCATCGCGACTTGAACGGTGTTCAGGTTAAGGTAGCCCAGTGCAGCTGCACAAACGAGATGTGATCGATGCGGCCACCGCGATCCTCGATGACTACGGCATCGCCGATCTGACGATGCGCCGGCTCGCGCGCGAGCTCAACGTCACCCCCGGCGCGCTGTACTGGCATGTCGCCAACAAGCAGGAGCTCCTCGGGGCGGTCGCCGATCGGATCCTCGAACCCGTCGGCCCCGTGGAGGGGGACTGGAGCGCCCGCATCGAACGCCTCTGCATCCGGTTGCGCGATGCGCTGCTGTCGCACACCGACGGTGCCGAACTGGTGTCGGCCAGCTTCGCAGCCGGCCAGTCGGTGGCGATGCACGCGATCGTCGCCCAGCTCGACGACGCGGCGGCCGAGGCGGGGATACCGGTCGGCCATGCCGGGTCGGCCGCGCGCACGATCCTCTACTACGTTCTCGGCTTCACCGTCGACGAACAGTCACGGCGGCAATGGGATTCGGCGGGTGCGCTGCCCGACGGCCAGCCCATGCTCAGCCTCGATCCCGATCTGCGGTTCGCCTTCGGGTTGCGTCTGCTGGTCGACGGCATCTCGGTGCAGGTTCGCGCCGGCACGTAAGACCGCCTCCGCGATCGCGCCGACCGAGTGTGCATGCAGGACATCCAGGGTGCACCTACGGCGGCCTGGGGCGCGGATTCTCGCCAACGACGCACACTCGGCGTCCTCAACGCACACTCGCCCTCCAGCTCAGCTGATCGGGTGTTCGACGCGCTGGTTGCCGTCCCAGTGCCGCAGACCCGTCACTCGGCAGGCGATGTCGGAGCCGATACCCGGCACCGCCATGGCGGCCGCGAGCTGTTCCGGTGGAAGCCGGCGGGCCAGGGTCACATGCGGTGTCCACTGCCCCGGTGCGGCGTGCGGCAGCGGGCCCTCGGGAGTGTGTGGTCGGCAGACCCGGTCGACCTCGGCGTGCAGGGCCAGCAGACCGGCCGAGGGCACCAGCAACCGCACCAGGGTCAGGCTGCGCCCGCCGAACAGCATCGGGGCGCCGATCAGGCCGTCGAGCGGTAGCCGGTCAAGGATCGGGCGCAGCGCGTCGTCGACCGCGTCGGCCATCTGGGTGGCCACCGTGACGGTGACGTGGGGACGGTTTGTCGGTGAGCGGTGGTCGGCCTGACTGCGGACCCCGGCGGCACGCAGTTCGGTCCACAGCCGCCGGACCGCGGCGTCGGTGTCGGGATCGAACAGCAGCTCGACGGAATGCACCACCTAGCGCAGCCCCACGATCCATTCGCGGTCGAAGGCGGCGGCGCTGAGGTCTTCGAACGCCTCCGGCGACAGGCCGGCCGAGCCGGCAGGCAGGGCGGCCCGCAGCGGCGCCAGGCCCGCCAGTGCGTCCCGGTTGCCCTGCTCGGCCGCGCCTGGGGCGGCGGGCCAGGCGCCGATCACCAGGCCGGCGCACGGAACACGTTGTGCGCCCAGCGCTTCCAGCGTCAGCGCGGTGTGGTTGAGGGTGCCCAGACCCGGTGCGACGACGAGCAGCACCGGCGCACCCAGATCGACGGCGAGGTCGCGCAGCGTGACGCCGTCCTGCCCCAGCTCGACCAGCAGTCCGCCCGCGCCCTCGACCAGCACCAGCCGTCCGGGCCCGTCGGCGGCGCGGATCAGCCCCAGCAGGTCGTCGCGGGCCGGCAGTGCGGCGCCGGCCCGACCCGCGGCCGCGACCGGCGCCAGCGGCTCGGGATACCGCCACCCCGGATACAGTTCGCGCACCCCGGACAGCCGGGCGACCTCGACCAGGTCGTCGTCCCCGTCGGCCACCCCGGTCTGCACCGGTTTGCACACCGCGACGTCGACCCCGGCCACCCGCGCCACACAGGCCAACGCGGCGGTGGCGACGGTCTTCCCGACGCCGGTGTCGGTGCCGGTGACGAGAAGGACACTCATCGGCGGGCCGCCGGGAGCACGTCGGTGAGCACCCGCTCGGCCAGGGCGAGATCGTCGGCCGACAGCGACGCGCGGGCGGTCAGCCGCAGTCTGGAGGTGCCGGCCGGCACGGTCGGCGGCCGGAAGCACCCGACGCGTACGCCACGGTCCAGGCAGCCCGCCGCCGCGGCCAGCGCGACCTCGGGGGCACCGAGGATGACCGAGACGACGGCCGAGTCCGGCGCCTCGGCGACACCGCACATCCGCGCCAGTGCGGCGGCGTGGTCGAGGACGGTCTGCGCCCGCCAGGGTTCGGCGATCAGCACCTCCAGCGCCGCCCACGCCGCGCCGACGGCGGCGGGTGCCAGCCCGGTGTCGAAGATGAACGGCCGCGCCGCGTCGATCAGGTGATCCCGGACGGCGGCGGGCCCGAGCACCACACCGCCCTGAGCGCCCAGCGCCTTGGACAGCGTCGTCGTCATCACCACATCCGGCGCGCCGGCCAGGCCCACCTCGTCGATCAGGCCGCGGCCCCCGGCACCGCGCACACCCAGACCGTGGGCCTCGTCGACCACGAGCAGCGCGCCGTGGCGCCGGCATACCTCGTGCAGTGCCCGCAGGGGGGCCAGCACACCGTCGGCGGAGAACACCGAGTCGGTCACGACGACGGCGCGGTCCTCCGCACGGGCGGCCAGCGCCGCCTCGACGGCGCTGACGTCATTGTGCGGGGTGACGGCCACCCGGGCACGGGACAGCCGGCAGGCGTCGACCAGCGAGGCGTGCGTCCGCGCGTCGGACACCAGCAGCGAACCCGGACCCGACAGCGCGACGACGGCGCCGAGATTGGCGGTGTAGCCCGACGAGAAGACCAGCGCGGACTCGGTGCCGGTGAACGCCGCGAGCGCCCGTTCGAAACCCTCGTGCAGTTCGGTGTTGCCGGTGACCAGCCGCGAACCGGTGGAGCCGGCGCCCCAGGTGCGCAGCGCGGCGACACCGCCCTCGATCACCCGCGGGTCGGCCGACAGGCCCAGGTAGTCGTTGGACGCCAGATCCAGCCCGTGGGCCGCGGCGGGGCGGACCCGCAGCGATCGGCGCAACCCGGCCGCCCGCCGCTGCTGTTCGACCTCGTCGAGCCATGCCAACGGGGACAGATCAACGCTCGTCACATCGGCACTCCGAGCTCTTCTGGGTGAAACTTGAACACCGTTCAGGTTAGAGCATCGGCGACGCCGACGACCGCGGAGGTGATCTGCGCGAGTTCCTCGGGCGTGCAGATGTAGGGCGGCATCACGTAGACGAGATTGCGGAACGGGCGCAGCCACACCCGGTGGCGCAGCGCCGCGGCGGTGGCGGTGCGCATATCGACCGGCTCGCGCATCTCGACCACCCCGATCGCCCCCAGCACCCGGACGTCGGCCACCTGCGGCAGCGAACGCGCCGGCGCCAGCCCGTCGCGCAGGCTCGCCTCGATGGCGGCGATCGTGGCGCGCCAGTCGCCGGCCAACAGCAGTTCCACCGACGCCACGCCGACCGCGCAGGCCAGCGCATTGGCCATGAACGTCGGCCCGTGCATCAGCGCCCCGGCCTGGCCGGTGCTGATCACCTGGGCGATCTCGGCGGTACACAGCGTCGCCGCCAGCGTGAGATAGCCGCCGGTCAGGCCCTTGCCGACGCACATGATGTCGGGCCGCACCCCGACGTGGTCGGCGGCGAACAGTTCGCCGGTGCGGCCGAAGCCCGTGGCGATCTCGTCGAAGATCAGCAGCACGCCGTGGCGGTCGCAGATCGCGCGCAGATCGGTCAGATACCGCGGATCGTGGAACCGCATACCGCCGGCCCCCTGGACGACGGGTTCGACGATCACGGCCGCCAGCTCATCGAGGTGCTCGACCAGCTGCGCCTCGAAAGCAGCGACGTAATCCGGGTCGTAGTCCGCGGGCACCGGCGGGGCGAACACCTGCCTGGTGAGCACGTCGCTCCACAGCTCATGCATCCCGCCGTCGGGGTCGCACACGCTCATCGGGGTGAAGGTGTCGCCGTGGTAGCCGCCGCGCCACGTCATCAACCGGGTCCGGCCGGGGTTCCCGGCGGCCCGCCAATACTGCAACGCCATCTTGACCGCCACCTCGACCGACACCGACCCGGAGTCGGAGAAGAAGACGGTGTCCAGGCCGGACGGGGTGATCTCGACCAGCAGTTGCGCCAGCCGCACCGCCGGTTCGTGGGTGAGCCCGCCGAACATGACGTGGTTCATGGTCGCCAGCTGGGCGCGGATCGCCGCGTCCAGCGCCGGGTGCCCGTGACCGTGGATGGCCGTCCACCAGGACGCCATCGCGTCGAGGACCTCGACGGGCCGATCGTCCTCGACGACGGTGATCCAGGCGCCCTTCGCCCCGATCGCCACCACCGGGGGCACCGCCTCGGCGCCGATGGTGCTGTAGGGATGCCACACGTGCGCGGCGTCCAGGGCGCTGATCTGGGCGGGTGTCAGGGCGGGCGCTCGGTCGGGCACGGAGAACGAGAGTAGCCCCGGGTTAGGTAAATTAGCCGTCAACCATGATCAGCCTCGCCCCTGCCCGGTCGGTGCGCCCCACGGACCGGGGCGGCACCCAGCCTGCCGCCATGGGAACGAGGGACTCCGGCTTCTACCGCCACGACCTCGACGGTCTACGCGGGGTGGCGATCCTGATGGTCGCGGTGTTCCACATCTGGTTCGGCCGGGTCTCCGGCGGCGTCGACGTGTTCCTCGCCCTGTCCGGCTTCTTCTTCGGCGGCCGGCTGTTGCGGGCGGCGCTGACCCCGGGGGTCCGGACGTCGCCGGTGACCGAGGTGACCCGGCTGATCCGCCGGCTGCTGCCCGCGCTGGTGGTGGTGTTGGCCGCCTCGGCGGTGCTCACCATCCTGATCCAGCCCGAGACCCGGTGGGAGACCTTCGCCGATCAGAGCCTGGCCAGCCTGGGCTACTACCAGAACTGGGAGCTGGCGTTCACCGCCTCGGACTATCTGCGGGCCAGCGAGACGGTCAGCCCGCTTCAGCACATCTGGTCGATGTCGGTGCAGGGGCAGTTCTATCTCGCGTTCCTGATCCTGATCCTCGGCTTCGCCGCCGCCTTCGGCCGGCCGCTCGGTCGGCATCTGCGCTTCGGCCTGGTGTTGTTGCTCACCGCGCTGACGATCGCCTCGTTCGTCTATGCGGTCTTCGAGCACAACACCGACCAGACTTTCGCCTACTACAACAGCTTCGCCCGCGCGTGGGAGCTGCTGCTCGGCGCCCTGGCCGGTGCGCTGGTCGGCCGCGTGCGCGCACCGATGTGGCTGCGCACCGCGGTCGCGACGGTCGCCCTGGCCGCGATCCTGTCGTGCGGCTGGTTCATCGACGGCGTCAAGGAGTTCCCCGGCCCGTGGACCCTGGTCCCGGTCGGGGCGACCGTGTTGTTCGTGCTGTCGGCCGCCAACCGCAGCGCCGACCCGTGTCTGACCGGCTCGGGCGACCGGCTGCCGCTGCCCAACCGGCTGCTGGCCACCACACCGCTGGTGCGGCTCGGTGCGATGGCGTATTCGCTGTATCTGTGGCACTGGCCGCTGCTGATCTTCCTGCTGGCCTACACCGGGCAGACCCGGGTGAACCTCTGGCAGGGCGCCGCCGTGCTGGCCGTCTCGTCCGCGCTGGCGTGGTTGACGATGCGATTCGTCGAGGAACCGCTGCGCTACCGCCGTCCGTCGGCCGCCGCACCGGCGGGCAACCGGCTGCGCCGGCCGACGATCGTGCTCGGCTCGACCGTCGCACTGCTGGGCGTCGCGTTGACGGCGACGTCGTTCACCTGGCGTGAGCACGTCACCGTGGCGCGCGCCAACGGCAAGGATCTGCCGACGCTCTCGCCCACCGAATATCCGGGGGCGCGGGCCCTGACCGAGCATGTGCGGGTGCCCAAGCTGCCCATGCGGCCGACCGTGCTCGAAGCCAAGAAGGACCTTCCGGTCACCACCACCGACGGCTGTATCAGCGACTTCGACAACGTCGGGGTGATCAACTGCACCTACGGCGACGAGACCGCCACCCGGACCATCGCGCTGGCCGGCGGGTCGCATGCCGAACACTGGATCACCGCACTGGACGTCCTGGGCAAGGCACACCACTTCAAGGTGGTCACCTATCTGAAGATGGGTTGTCCGCTGACCACCGAGGCGGTGCCGCTGGTGATGGGCAACAACCGGCCCTATCCCGAATGCCACCGGTGGAACGAACGCGTCATGCCGCGGCTGTTGGCCGACCACCCGGACTTCGTGTTCACCACCTCCACCCGGCCGTGGAACGTCAAGGACGGCGACGTCATGCCGGGGACGTATGTGGGGATCTGGGAGACATTGTCGCGCAATCACATTCCGGTTCTGGCCATGCGCGACACGCCGTGGCTGGTGCGGGACGGCGAACCGTACATCCCGGCGGACTGCCTGGCCGACGGTGGCGACGCGATCTCCTGCGGCATCGAGCGGTCCAAGGTACTCTCCGACGACAATCCGACACTGGCCTACGTCGGGCGGTTTCCGATGCTGAAGCCGCTCGACATGAGCGATGCGGTGTGTCGCGAGGACTACTGCCGCGTGGTGGAGGGAAATGTGTTGCTGTATCACGACGCTCACCACATCTCGGCGACGTATATGCGCACCATGGTCAACGAACTGGGACGTCAGATCGCCGCTGCCACCGGCTGGTGGTGACGGTGTCCCAGCACACCGTCTGGCCCGGTGAGGCCTACCCGCTGGGCGCCACGTACGACGGTGCGGGTACGAACTTCTCGGTGTTCTCCGAGGTCGCCGAACGCGTCGAGCTGTGCCTGATCTCCAAACGCGGTGTCGAGGAACGCATCGAGTTCGACGAGGTCGACGGCTTCGTCTGGCACGCCTATCTGCCGACGGTCACCCCCGGTCAGCGCTACGGCTTCCGGGTGCACGGCCCGTGGAACCCCGCGGCCGGGCAGCGCTGTGATCCCAGCAAGCTGCTGCTCGACCCGTACGGGAAATCGTTCTACGGCGACTTCGACTTCGGCCAGGCGCTGTTCTCCTACGACCTCGACGCCGAGGACCTCGCGTCCGGCGGCACACCGCCGCGCATCGACTCCCTCGGCCACACGATGACCAGCGTCGTGATCAACCCGTTCTTCCAGTGGGGTTCCGATCGGGCACCGCGCACGCCCTACCACGACACCGTGATCTACGAGGCCCACGTCAAGGGGATGACCCAGACGCATCCCGGGATCCCCGAGGAGCTGCGCGGCACCTACGCCGGGCTGAGCCACCCGGTGATCATCGACCACCTCAAGTCGCTCAACGTCACCGCGATCGAGCTGATGCCGGTGCACCAGTTCATGCACGACCACCGACTCCTGGACCTCGGATTACGAAACTACTGGGGATACAACACCTTCGGGTTCTTCGCCCCGCACTACCAGTACGCCGCCAACCAGCACGCCGGCGGTGCGGTGGCCGAGTTCAAGACCATGGTGCGGGCATTCCACGAAGCCGGTATCGAGGTCATTCTCGACGTCGTCTACAACCACACCGCCGAAGGCAACCACCTCGGGCCGACCATCAACTTCCGCGGAATCGACAACGCGGCCTACTACCGGCTGCTCGACGGGGACCTGCGCCACTACAAGGACTTCACCGGCACCGGCAACAGTCTCAACGCCCGCCACCCACACACCCTGCAGCTGATCATGGATTCGCTGCGGTACTGGGTGCTCGAGATGCACGTCGACGGATTCCGCTTCGATCTGGCGTCCACGCTGGCCCGGGAGTTCTACGACGTCGACCGGCTGAGCGCGTTCTTCGACCTGGTGCAGCAGGATCCGGTGATCAGCCAGGTGAAGCTGATCGCCGAACCGTGGGACGTCGGCGAGGGCGGCTACCAGGTCGGGAACTTCCCAGGTTTGTGGACCGAATGGAACGGGCAATATCGCGACACTGTGCGTGACTACTGGCGGGGCGAACCCGCGACCCTGGGCGAATTCGCCTCCCGCCTGACGGGATCATCAGACCTCTACGAGGCGACCGGCCGGCGCCCCAGCGCCAGCATCAACTTCGTCACCTGCCACGACGGCTTCACGATGAACGACCTGGTGTCCTACAACGAGAAGCACAACCAGGCCAACGGCGAGGACAACCGCGACGGCGAGAGCCACAACCGGTCGTGGAACTGCGGCGTCGAGGGTCCGACCGACGACCCGGCCATCACCGCACTGCGCGCCAAGCAGATGCGCAACATGATGGCCACGCTGATGGTCAGCCAGGGCACCCCGATGATCGCGCACGGCGACGAGATCGGTCGGACCCAGCGCGGGAACAACAACGTCTACTGCCAGGACTCCGAGATCTCGTGGATGGACTGGTCGCTGTGCGAGACCAACGCCGAACTCCTCGACTTCACCCGCAAGATGGTGTCGTTCCGCAAGAACCACCCGGTCTTCCGGCGCAGACGGTTCTTCGCGGGTAAGCCGATCCGCAGCGGCGATCAGGTGCGCGACATCGCCTGGCTGACGCCCGGCGGCACCGAGATGACGCCCCAGGACTGGGGCACCGGCCTCGGGCTGTGCGTCGCGGTGTTCCTCAACGGTGACGCGATCCCCGCGCCCAATGCGCGCGGCGAGCGGGTGATCGACGATTCGTTCCTGCTGTGCTTCAACGCCAGCGACACCGCGCAGGATTTCGTCCTGCCCGACGGGGACTACGCCGAGCAGTGGATCGCCGACGTCGACACCGCCGAACCCACCGGCGGGTCTGACCTGGTGGTCGCTGCGGGCGACACGGTGTCGCTGCACCCCCGGTCCCTGCTGATCCTGCGAAAGACGTTGTGACATGAGCGTTCTACCCGTGCTGTCCACCTACCGACTGCAGATGCGCGGAGCCGAGAGCGGACAGGCGTTCACGCTGTCCGACGCCGAGGCCCTGCTGGACTACCTCGACGACCTGGGTGTCTCCCACGTCTATCTCTCCCCCATCCTCACCGCGACGTCGGGCTCCACCCACGGCTACGACGTGACGGATCCGACGACGGTGTCCGCCGAACTCGGCGGCGCCGAGGCGCTCGCGTCGCTGTCGGCGGCCGCGCGGGCACGCGGACTCGGCGTCGTGGTCGACATCGTGCCCAACCACGTCGGCGTCGACGATCCGCAGCAGAACCGGTGGTGGTGGGACCTGCTGACCCACGGCCGAGAGTCGCAGTACGCGACGTACTTCGATGTCGACTGGAACGTCGACCCCGACGGGCGGATCCTGCTGCCGGTGCTGGGCTCCGACGACGACGCCAACGATCTGACCGTCGACCGGGACATGCTGCGGCTCGGCGACCTCGTCTTCCCCGTCGCCCCCGGAACCGGTACCGGCACCGGACCGGAGGTGCACGACCGCCAGCACTACCGGCTGATCGGCTGGCGCAACGGGATCTGCGGATATCGGCGGTTCTTCTCGATCACCTCGCTGGCCGGACTGCGCCAGGAAGACCACGACGTCTTCGAGGCGACGCACGCCGAGGTCAAGCGATGGTTCACCGAGGACCTCGTCGACGGCATCCGCATCGACCACCCCGACGGCCTGTCCGACCCCGCCGGCTATCTGGTCTGGCTGCGCGAACTCGTCGGGGAACAGGCCTGGATCGTGATCGAGAAGATCCTCGCCGTCGACGAACCGCTGGATCCGACGCTGCCGGTGGCGGGCACCACCGGATACGACTCGCTGCGGGAGATCGGCGGGCTGTTCGTCGACCCCGCCGGAGCCGACGCGCTGACCGCGCTCTACGAGACCACCGGCGTGGATTACGCCACGATGGGCCAGACCGCACGCCGGCTCAAGGTCGCGGCCGTCACCGACACCCTGGGCAGTGAACTGGCCCGGCTGCGCCGCACCGTCGTCGCGGCCACCGGACAGGACCACGAGCGGTTGCCCGCCGCGATCGCCGCGGTGATCAGCCACCTCGGCGTGTACCGCTCCGATTACCTCAACCTGGCCGCGGTGCTGCCGGTCGCGATCGCCGAGACCCTGGCCGAGGAGCCCGATTTCGCGGAGCCGCTGGCCATCGTGTCGGCCGCGATCGCCGCCCGCGGTGAGGCGGCGGTGCGCTTCCAGCAGCTGTGCGGGGCGGCGACCGCGAAGGCCATGGAGGACTGCCTGTTCTACCGCGACGCGCGGCTGGTCACGCTCAACGAGGTCGGCGGCGAACCCGAGTGGTTCGGCGTCAGCCCCGCCGAATTCCATCAGCGCGCCGCCGCCCGTGCACAGCTGTGGTCGCACGCCATGACCACCCTGTCCACCCACGACACCAAACGCGGCGAGGACGTGCGGGCCCGCATCGGCGTGCTGTCGCAGGTGCCGTCGCTGTGGGCGCAATACGTCGAGGGCTGGCTCGCGCGCACCTCGCCGCCCGATCGGGGTACGGCGCTGTTCCTGCTGCAGAACATCTTCGGGGTGTGGCCGCTCGACGGCGAGGTCTCCGACGAGCTGCGCGGGCGGCTGCACGCCTACGCCGAGAAGGCGATCCGTGAAGCCGCGCTGCACACCACCTGGAACGACCCCGACGAACAGTTCGAATCGGGCGTACACAGCTGGATCGACGCGGTGATCGACGGGCCGGTCGGCGTCGAGTTGACCCGCCTGGTCGAACAGCTCGACCCGCACGCCCGCAACGACAGCCTCGGCCAGAAGCTCCTGGCGCTGGTCGCGCCCGGCGTACCCGACGTCTACCAGGGCACCGAACTGTGGGACGACAGCCTGGTCGACCCCGACAACCGGCGCGCCGTGGACTACGCCGAACGGCGCAGCGCTCTGCGCGCCTCCCAGCACCCGAAGATCCGAGTGGTCCGCGCGGCGCTGCACACCCGCCGCGACCGACCCGCGACGTTCCTGGACGGCGGCTATACCCCGATGCCCGCCGCCGGCGCGGCGGCCGCGCACCTGATCGCGTTCCGGCGCGGCGCGGACGTCATCGCGGCGGCCAGCCGCCACACCGTCGCACTGGCCGAGAACGGCTGGGGCGACACGACATTGACACTGCCGACCGGCGACTGGACCGACCGGATCACCGGCCGCCGGGTGAGCGGATCCGTCGCCGCCGCCGATCTGTTCGCCGAACTCCCCGTGGTGCTCCTGGAGCGTGATCATGCCTGAATTCGCCGTCTGGGCCCCCCGGCCGCAGCGTGTGCAGCTCGACGTCGAGGGTGAGCTGCACCCGATGACCCGTGCCGAGGACGGGTGGTGGCGCACCGAGGTGGACGCCCCCGCCACGGCGCGTTACGGCTTCGTGCTCGACGACGACCCGAAGGTGCTGCCCGATCCGCGGTCGGCCCGCCAGCCCGACGGGGTGCACGAACGTTCGCAGCTGTGGAAGCCCGACCCGGACGCCTGGTCCGACGGGGACTGGGCGGGGCGCGGCATAGAGGGCTCCAGCAGAGGTCAAGTCATCTACGAGCTGCACACCGGAACCTTCACCCCCGAGGGGACCTTCGACGCGGCGATCGACAAGCTCGACCACCTGGTCGACCTCGGTGTCGACTTCGTCGAGTTGATGCCGGTCAACGCCTTCGGCGGAACGCACGGCTGGGGCTACGACGGCGTGCTGTGGTTCGCGGTGCACGAACCGTACGGCGGCCCCGACGGGCTGGTCCGGCTGATCGACGCATGCCACCGCCGCGGACTCGGCGTGCTCATCGACGCGGTGTTCAACCACCTCGGCCCGTCGGGCAACTATCTGCCGAAGTTCGGGCCGTATCTGTCGACCGGCAGCAACCCGTGGGGTGAGTCGATCAACATCGCCGACGCCGACGCCGACGAGGTGCGGCGCTACATCATCGACTGCGCGCTGCGCTGGATGCGCGACTTCCACGCCGACGGATTGCGCCTCGATGCGGTACACGCCCTGGTGGACACCACGGCGATCCACATCCTCGAAGAGCTGTCGGCCGAAACCGACGCGCTGGCAGCCGAACTCGGCCGGCCGCTGTCACTGATCGCCGAGAGTGACAAGAACGATCCGCGGCTCATCACCCCGCGCGATCGGGGCGGCTACGGAATGACCGCGCAGTGGGACGACGACATCCACCACGCCATCCACACCGCGGTGTCCGGCGAACGGCAGGGTTACTACGGAGATTTCGGCTCGATCGAGACCCTGGCCCAGACGTTGCGACACGGCTACTTCCACGCCGGCACGTATTCGTCGTTCCGGCACCGCCGCCACGGCAGGCCGCTGGACACCGCGACCATTCCGGCCACTCGCCTGCTCGCCTACACCCTGACCCACGATCAGGTCGGCAACCGGGCCGTCGGCGACCGGCCGTCGCAGAATCTGACCACCGGACAGCTCGCGGTCAAAGCGGCCCTGGCGCTCGGATCGCCCTATACCGCGATGCTGTTCATGGGTGAGGAGTGGGCCTCGTCGTCGCCGTTCCAATTCTTCAGCAGCCACCCCGAACCCGATCTCGCGCGGGCGACCGCCGAGGGCCGCAAGAAGGAGTTCGCCGAGCACGGCTGGGACGCCGACGAGATCCCCGACCCGCAGGACCCCGAGACGTTCCTGCGGTCCAAGCTCACGTGGGACGAGGTGACCGAGGGAGACCACGGGCGGCTGCTGGAGATCTACCGCGGCCTGATCGCGCTCCGCCGGAACGAACCGGACCTCGCGGACCCGTGGCTGGACCACATGACCGTCGACTTCGACGAGGACCGGCGCTGGATCGTGATGCGCCGCGGCAGGATCGCCGTGGCCTGCAACCTCGGCGCCGAATCCGTCGTGGTGCCGGTGTCCGGTGAGGTGCTGCTGGCCTGGGGTGGGCCCGCCGCCGAGGGCGACGGCACGCGGCTCGACGGACAGTCGTTCGCCGTGGTGCGGACCGGCTAGAGCAGGTACCGGTAGGCCGGTGAATCCGGCGCCAGGGTCTCGACGTGCATGTCGAGGGCCTGCATGCGGGCCAGCAGGCCGTCGAAGTCGGCGGCCGAGCCCAGCTCGATACCGACCAGCGCCTCACCGGTCTCCCGGTTGTTGCGTTTGACGTATTCGAACAGCGTGATGTCGTCGCTGGGACCGAGCACCTCGTCCAGGAAGCGGCGCAGCGCGCCCGGTTCCTGCGGGAAGTCCACCAGGAAGTAGTGCTTGAGCCCGAGGTGCACCAGGGAACGTTCGAGAATCTCGCCGTAGCGGGAGACGTCGTTGTTGCCGCCGGAGATCAGGCAGACCACCGTCGACCCCGGCGCCACCGCCGACTCGAGCAACCCGGCCACCGACAATGCGCCCGCGGGTTCGGCGATGATGCCCTCGTTCTGGTAGAGGTCGAGCATCGCGGTGCAGACCGCGCCCTCGTCGACTGCGGTCAGCGACACCATGTCACCCGCGGCGCTGAGCACCTCGAACGGCCTCGCTCCGGCCCGGGCCACCGCCGCGCCGTCGACGAACTGGTCGACGTGGTCGAGGGTGACCGGCCGGCCTGCGGTCAGCGCCGCCAGCATGGACGCCGCGCCGGCCGGTTCGACACCGAGGATCGAGGTGCCCGACGTCCGCTCGGCGAAGTAGGTGGTGAGCCCGGAGATGCAGCCCCCGCCGCCCACCGGGACGACCACCAGATCGGGTTCGGCGCCGAGGTCGTCGAGGATCTCCGGGGCGATCGTGCCCTGACCGGCCATCGTGCGCACATCGTCGTAGGGCGGTACCAGCGTCGCCCCGGTGCGGCCGACGTCGTCGAGCGCGGCGGCCGCGGCCAGGTCGTAGGTGGAGCCGACAGCGATCAGCTCGATGAACTCGCGGCCGTGGTAGCGGATGCGGTCCCGCTTCTGTTTGGGCGTCTTGGCGGGCACGTACACCCGGCCTTTGACGCCCATGGTGCGGCAAGCCAGGGCGAAGCCCTGCGCATGGTTACCCGCCGAGGAGCACACCACGCCGGCGGCCAGCTCGTCGGCGGAGAGCTGCGAGAGCAGGTTGAACGCCCCGCGCAGCTTGTAGGAGCGCACCGCCTGAAGATCCTCGCGCTTGAGGTAGACCGACGCGTCCGTGGCTTCGGAGAGCCGCTCGGAGTATTGCAGCGGGGTCCGGATCACCACGCCGGCAATCCGCGCAGCCGCCTCGTCGATATCGGTCGCGGACAGCGACGGCGAGGTACGAGGTTGCTGGCTCAGGTCGGCGGACACCGGTCAATGGTGCCACTGCGACCTGCGACGGCGAAAATCAGTTCCCGACGGGCGTCAGCACGAAGACCGGGATCTCGCGGTCGGTCTTGTCCTGGTAGTCGGCGTAGTCGGGGTACGCCTCGACGGCGCGTTCCCACCACTGCGCTTTCTCCTCGCCGAACACCTCACGCGCGTCGTACTCGGCGGTCGCGGGGCCGTCCTGCAACTCGACGCGGGGATTCTGCTTGATGTTGAAGTACCAGACCGGATGTTTGGGTGCCCCGCCGAGAGATGCCACCACGGCGTACTCGCCCTGATGCTCGACCCGCATCAACGGCGTCTTGCGCAATTTGCCCGTCTTGGCGCCGACGGTGGTGAGCAGGATGACCGGGCGGCCGCCGAGTTCGGTGGCCTCCGTCCCGCCCGATTCCATGTATTTCTCGGCCTGCTCGCGGGCCCAATCCGAGGTACTCGGTTCATATTCTCCGGTCAGCGGCATGAATTCAGCTTAGGCGGGTACGACCGGCGCTCGACCTTTTTCCGGCCTGATCCGCGAGTTCGGCTGGCCGAACTCTTTCTCGACAGGTACCCTGAAACTCGTGACCACCGCCGGCAACTTCCGCTCCCACGTCGCCCGCGCGACGTGCGACGTCAGCGTCGCCGGCGTTCCCTGGCCGGCGTACAAGCTCTACGCCCTACTCGTGGGGTTCCTCGTCGTCGCCGTCGCCGGCGTCCTGACGATGAGCGCGTCGGTCGCGGTCCTGTCCGGCGCCGCCGCGGCCACCGTCACGTGGTTCGGATTCGCCGTGTACTGCGCCGCGCGGCGCTAACCGTCCTCGACCAGCCGGCGAAGCGTCGCCAGATCCGCGGCCACCGCCGCGGCATCGGCGTCGAACTCCTCGACCGTCATCCCGGGCCGACGGCGCACGGTGAACATCACCTCACACCGCTGCTCCCCCGGACCCGACGGCACGATGCGGAACGGGTTGTAGACCGCCTCCCCGGACGGCAGCCGGACCAGATGGTCGAGCACCCCGAATGCGTTGGGCGGGGAGAACTCGACGAGCACCCTGCCCATCGGCGAATCCGCCTCCCAGCCTTCTGCACCACGCCGCAGCTCCCCCGCCGCCAGACCGGCCGCCCAGCGGGGCCACGTCTGCGGATCGGCGACGAAGTCGTAGACCACCTCCGGGGCCGCGTCGATCCACAGGCTGACGTGGCGAGAGACGACGGGATCCGCCGGCTCAACCACCGAGACACCCGGGGCCGAGCAGGGCCTTGAGGTCGCCCATCAGCGCCGAAGACGGTGTGACGCGCAGCTTCTGGTCGAGTTCCAGGGTGGTGATGCGCTCACCGCTGATCAGCCGCAGATGGACCTGCGAGGTGCCCGGGTGATTGGCCAGCACCTGTTTGAGCGCGCTGACCTTGTCGACCGTGCACTGGCGGGTGGGCAGGCTGACCGCCAGCGGCCGGTCGACCTGGGCGCTGGAGAAGTCCGGCACCACCAGTTCATGAGCGATGAGCGCGATGCGGTCGTCCCGGGCGGCCACCTTGGCCTTCACCAGCACCACGACATCGTCGGCGATCTCGGCGCCGAACAGCGAATAGGTCTGCGGGAAGAACAGCACCTCGATGCCACCGGTGAGGTCCTCCAATTGCGCTGAGGCCCAGGGCAAACCATTCTTGTTGACGCGTCGGTTGACCGAGGCCAGAATGCCGCCGACGAGCACCTGCGCATCGTTGGCGACGTCGCCGTCGAGAATCGCGGGGATCTGGGTGTCCACCTGGGCGGCCAGCAGGTGGGCCACACCGTTGAGTGGATGTCCGGAGACGTACAGGCCCAGCATCTCGCGCTCGAGCGCGAGTTTGTGCTTGTCCTCCCACTCCTCGTCGGGGACGCGGATGGTGAACACCGCGTCGGTCCCGCCGGCGTCGTCACCGCCGCCGAACAGATCGAACTGGCCCATCGCCTCGGCCTTCTTGGTGCCCAGCACCGAGTCGACGGCGTCGGTGTGCACCAGGAACAGGCCCTTGCGGGGGTGTTTGAGCGAGTCGAACGCGCCGGCCTTGATCAGCGACTCCGTCACCTTCTTGTTGCAGGCCGCGATGTCGATCTTGTTCAGATAATCCGAGAAATCGGTGAACGCACCCCGCTCGGTGCGCGTGTTGACCAGCGAGGCAACCACATTCGCGCCGACGTTGCGCACCGCGCCCAGGCCGAAGCGGATGTCCTCGCCGACCGAGGCGAAATTCTGCACCGATTCGTTGACGTCGGGCGGCAGCACGGTGATGCCCAGTCGGCGGCAGTCAGCCAGGTACACCGCGGCCTTGTCCTTGTCGTCGCCGACCGACGTGAGCAGACCGGCCATGTACTCCGCCGGGAAATTCGCCTTCAGATACGCCGTCCAGTACGACACCAGGCCGTATCCGGCGGCATGCGACTTGTTGAACGCGTACCCGGCGAACGGGAGGATGGTGTCCCACAGCGCCTTGACGGCCTTCTCCGAGAAACCGTTGTTGGTCATGCCCTCGTGGAAGCCCTTGTATTCGGCCTCGAGCACCTCGAGCTTCTTCTTGCCCATGGCCTTGCGCAGCGCGTCGGCCTTACCCATCGTGTACGAGGCGACCTTCTGGGCGATGAACATGATCTGCTCTTGGTAGACGATCAGACCGTAGGTCTCGGCGAGGATCTCCTTGAGCGGTTCCTCGAGCTCGGGGTGGATCGGCTTGATGGGCTGTCGGTTGTTCTTGCGGTCGGCGTAGTCGTTGTGGGCGTTCATGCCCATCGGACCGGGCCGGTACAGGGCAAGCACCGCGACGATGTCGTTGAACTCGGTGGGCTGCATGCGGCGCAGCAGATCCCGCATCGGACCGCCGTCGAGCTGGAACACCCCGAGGGTGTCGCCGCGGCCGAGCAGTTCGTAGGCCTTCGGATCGTCCAGCGGCAGTGTGTCCAGGTCGAGGTCGATACCGCGGTTGGCTTTGATGTTCTCGATGCAGTCGCCGATGATGGTGAGGTTGCGCAACCCCAGGAAGTCCATCTTCAGCAGGCCGATTGCCTCGCAGGAGGGATAGTCCCAGCCGGTGATCACCGCACCGTCCTGCGGACGGCGCCACAGCGGGATCGCGTCGATGAGCGGTTCGGAGCTCATGATCACCGCGCAAGCGTGCACACCCGCGTTGCGGACCAGGCCCTCCAGTCCCCGGGCGGTCTCGTAGATGGTCCGCACATCCGGGTCGGTGTCGATGAGCGCGCGGACCTCGGCGGCTTCCTTGTACCGCTCGTGATTCGGATCGGTGATGCCGGACACCGAGATGTCCTTGGCCATGATCGGCGGGGGTAGCGCCTTGGTGATGCGGTCGGCGATCGCGAAGCCCGGCTGCCCGTAGTGCACGCGGGCCGAATCCTTGAGCGCCGCTTTGGTCTTGATGGTGCCGAAGGTGATGACCTGGGCGACCCGGTCGCTGCCCCACTTGTTCGCGGCGTAGCGCAGCATCTCACCACGGCGGCGGTCGTCGAAGTCGATGTCGATATCGGGGGCCGAGGGGCGTTCGGGGTTGAGGAACCGCTCGAACAGCAGACCGTGCGGGATCGGGTCGATGTTGGTGATGCCCAGCGCATAGGCCACCAGCGAACCGGCCGCCGAACCGCGGCCGGGCCCGACGCGGATGTCGACGGACTTCGCATAGTTGATCAGGTCGGCCACGATCAGGAAGTAGGACGGGAAACCCTTGTCGCAGATGACCTTGATCTCGTACTCGGCGCGGTCGACGTAGTCGCCCGGTACCGCGCCACCCGAATGCTGGAAGCGCCGTGCCAGCCCGGCCATCACCTCGTGGTGCAGCCAGGTGGCCTGATCGTGGCCTTCGGGCACCGGGAAGATCGGCATCCGGTCGCGCGGGGCCCACACATCGGCATAGGACTGCACCCGCTCGGCGATCAGCAGGGTCGAATCGCAGGCGCCGGGCACCTGGTCGTCCCACAGCGCCCGCATCTCCGCGGCCGACTTCAGGTAGTAGCCGTCTCCGTCGAATTTGAAGCGGGCCGGATCCGACAGCGTCTTACCGGTCTGAATGCACAGCAGCGCCTCGTGGTTCTGGGAGGCGTCGCGGGTGACGTAGTGGCAGTCGTTGGTGGCCAGCGGCGGGATCCCGAGCTTCTGCCCGATGTCCAGCAGCCCCTCACGCACCCGCCGCTCGATGGACAGGCCGTGATCCATCAGCTCGAGGAAGAAATTCTGCGGTCCGAAGATCTCGCGCCACTTTGCGGCGGCCTCCAGCGCCTCCCGGTCGTGGCCGAGGCGCAACCGGGTCTGCACCTCCCCCGACGGACACCCGGTGGTGGCGATGATGCCCTCGGCGTGCTCGGCGATGATCTCGGCGTCCATGCGCGCCCACTTGCCGAGCTGACCCTCGAACGAGGCCAGCGAAGACAGCTTGAACAGGTTGCGCAGACCTGTCGCGTTCTCGGCGACCATCGTCATATGGGTGTAGGAGCCGCTGCCCGAGACGTCGTCGGACTTCTGGCCCGGATCACCCCACAGCACCCGTTTGGTCTCGAACCGGGAGGCCGGTGCGATGTAGGCCTCGATGCCGATGATCGGCTTGATGCCGGCGTCGGTGGCGGCGTTGTAGAACTCGCTGGCGCCGAACATGTTTCCGTGGTCGGTCATACCGATCGCCGGCATCTCGAGGCGCTTGGCCTCGGCCAGCATCGGCTTCACCTTCGCCGCACCGTCGAGCATCGAATACTCGGTGTGGTTGTGGAGGTGAACGAACGACCCCGAGGATGGCGACTGACCGGTCATAGGGTTGCCAGTCTATGGCCGCCGACCGACACGGCCCCGGCGTGTCGCGGCACGTGTCTCACGAATCTGCCGGCACGTCGGGGACGTCGGGTACCAACCCGTTGGCGAACAGCGAGATGAGCTGCCCGCTGATCGGGCCGAGGTCACCGGTGAAGGCGGCGTGGAACGCCATTCCGTAGAGGATCACCTGCAGAAGATCGGTGACGGCCTCGCCCTCGGTGTCGGGTGTCAGTTCGCCGTTGCGGACCGCGTCACCGACCAGCCGGGACAGGAACGCCCGGATCGGTGAGGCGCCGACGTGCTGCAGTTCCGGGTTGCGATGGAACTCCAGGCGAGCGCTGATCAGGAACGGCATCATCGACGGGTCGCGCCGTTCGACCTGCCGGACGGCGTCGACGAACGTCGAGAGCCGGCCGAGCAGCGTCGGCGACTCCATCGCCGTACCCGCGCAGTGGGCGATGACGCTGCGGGCCTCCTCGACGATCGCCTCGTAGAGATCTTCGCGAGTGGAGAAGTAATAGTGCAGGGTCGGCCGGCTCAACCCGGTGCGTTTGGAGACGGCCTGGAAGGTCATCGCCGGATAGCCGCGCTCGTTGAGTACCTCGCGGCCGGCGCGGACGATCTGCTTGCGGGTCCGGGCCGAATCAGCGCCCACCGGGCGGCCGCGCACGCGCGGAGCCGGCTTGACCCGGCTCTTGCGCTGCACTCAGCGAACGTAGGACATCGCCGGATGGCTGGCAACCGGCTATGTACTCACCTGTGGGGCCGAGCGTCGGCGCAGCGCGTCGACGGTGAGCAGCGCCAACGCCACCCAGATGAGCCCGAACCCGATCCACCGGCCGACGGGCATGGGTTCCCCGCCGACGAACACTCCCCAGGCCATCTGCAGGCCGGGGTTGATGTAGAACAGCATCCCCAGCGTCACCAGCGGGAGGCGCTGCGCGGCGGCGGCGAACAGCAGCAGCGGCACGGCGGTGATCGGCCCGGAGAGCACCATCAGCACCGAATGTCCGGCGCCCGCGCTGAGGAAGTGGCCCTGACCCTGCACCGCCAGGACGGCCACGAAGCCCAGCGCCACCGGCAGGGACAGGAAATTCTCCACCGCCACACTCACCCGCGGGTCGGCCACGACCACCTTCTTCACCAGTCCGTACAGGGCGAACGACACTGCGAGCACCCCGGCGATGTAGGGCGGGTCGCCCACCCCGGCGGTCAGCACCGCGACCGCCACCACGGCGATGAGCAGGGCGGTGACCTGCCACCGGTTGATGCGCTCCCGGAACACCAGCACGCCCAACGCCGCCGTCACCAGGGGATTGATGAAATATCCGAGCGCGGCATCGACGACATGGCCGTTGGTCGCGGCGTAGATGTAGGTGCCCCAGTTGATCGCGATCAGCACCGCGGCGACCATCAGCAGCAGCCACGTGCGGCCGCTGAGGCGCTTCAGGTCACCGAACCGGCGGGCGATCAGCAGGACGACCGCCATGCAGACCGCGCTCCACACGATCCGGTGCGCCAGCACCTCCAGCGAACCGGCGGGCAGCAGCAGCGGGAAGAAGCCCGGGCACAGCCCCCACCACACGTAGGCGCCGGTGCCGAAGATCCAGCCAGAGCGCTGCCCGTTCAACGGGCGTGCCGGCGCAGGACGTCCAGCGCGGATTGCAGGTCCTGCGGATAGGGGCTGGTGATCTCGATGCGACGGCCGTCGGCCGGATGCGCGAAGGCCAGGGACCGGGCATGCAACCACTGCCGTTCCAGTCCCAGTTTTTTGGCCAGTGTCGGGTCCGCACCGTAGGTGAGGTCCCCGCAGCACGGGTGGTGCAGGGCGGCGAAATGCACCCGGATCTGATGGGTGCGACCGGTTTCCAGATGCACGTCGAGCAGGCTGGCCGCCTGATGCGCCTCCAACGTGTCGTAGTGGGTGATGCTGTTACGGCCGCCCTCGACCACCGCGAATTTCCAGTCGTTGCCCCGGTGGCGGCCGATCGGCGCGTCGATGGTGCCGCTGCTCGGATCGGGATGACCCTGTACCAGCGCGTGGTAGCGCTTGTCGACGGTGCGCTGCTTGAACGCCCGTTTGAGGACCGTGTACGCCCGCTCCGACAGCGCCACCACCATGACGCCCGAGGTACCGACATCGAGACGGTGCACGATGCCCTGACGTTCGTGGATACCCGAGGTGCTGATCCGGAAGCCCGCAGCCGCCAAGCCGCCGAGCACCGTCGGCCCGTGCCAGCCGACCGTGGCGTGCGCCGCGACCCCGGGCGGTTTGTCGACGGCGACGATGTCGTCGTCGGAGTAGAGGATGCTCATCCCCTCGATGTCGACCGGCGTGTTCTCCACCGGCGCGGGCGCCTCGGGCAGCCGGACCTCGAGCCAGGCGCCCGCGGTGAGCCGGTCCGACTTACCCGCAGGAGCGCCGTCGAGTTCGACACCGCCGTCTTCGGCGATATCGGCCGCGGCGGTGCGGGACAGCCCGAGAAGCCGGGCCAGGCCGGCGTCGACACGCATACCGGCCAGCCCCTCGGGAACCGGCATCGAACGGGTGGCCACTAGGACGGATCAGCCTCGGGCTCGGCGCCCGGCTGGCGCCTCCCGACCGACTCCGATGCGTCGTCCGGCTGGCGCCTCTCGACCGACTCCGATGCGTCGTCCGGCTGGCGCCTCCCGACGGTGTCAAAGTCGAAGCCGAACACCGACAGCACCACCAGCAGAATCGCTCCCCCGACCACCGACGGATCGGCCACGTTGAACACCGGCCACCAGCCGATCGACAGGAAGTCGACCACGTGTCCGCGCAGCGGCCCCGGTGACCGGAAGAACCGGTCCATCAGGTTGCCCATCGCCCCGCCGAGGATCATCCCCAGGCCGAGCGCCCACCACGGCGACACCAGGCGCCGGCCCATCCAGATGATGCCGATCACCACACCGGTCGCCACCAGCGTCAACACCCACGTGTAGCCGGTCGCCATCGAGAACGCCGCACCCGAATTGCGCACCAGCGTCCAGGTCACCGTGTCGCCGATGATCGACACCGGCTGACCGGGGGTGAGCAGCCGCACCGCGAGCACCTTGGTCACCACGTCCAGCGCGAGCACGACCGCCGCGACCGACAGCAGCAGACGCAGCCGCCGGCGCGGCCGCGGTGCCACCGGTTCGGCGGCAGCGGTCGCGGGCTCCGCCGGGCCCGGGGATTCGTCAGTCACACCACCATCATCCCAAACGCGCGGTGGGCGACAATTCCCCGTGTGAGCATCGTCGTGATCAGCACCGGCGGCACCATCGCCACCAGCACCGACGCCGACGGCGTGCGCCGGCCCGACCGCACCGGCGCCCAGCTGACCGCCGGCCTCGACGTGACGGTGGTGGATCTGCTGCGTCGGGACAGCTCCCAGCTGGGCCCGCCGGAGTGGGATCTGATCGGGGCGGCGGTGGCGTCGGTGGTCGCCGACGGCGCACGGGGTGTGGTGGTCACCCATGGCACCGACACGCTCGAGGAGACGGCGCTCTGGCTCGACCTGACCTACGCCGGGCCGGCGCCGGTGGTGCTGACCGGCGCCATGCGCAGCGCCGACGCCCCCGACGCCGACGGGCCGGCGAACCTGCGCGACGCGCTGACCGTCGCCGGTGACCCCGCGGCCGACGGCGTCCTGGTCGCGTTCGCCGGGCGCGTCCGCCAGCCGCTCGGCCTGAACAAGCGGGGTGGCGGCGAACTCGACTGTTTCGCCGGACCGCAGCTGGGCGTGGTGTCCGAGGGCCGGTTCACCCGCACCGGGGAGCGGACGGGACCTGCCTTCGGTTCGCTGTCGGCCGCCGACGCCCCCCGGGTGGACATCGCGGCGGCGTACGCGGGCAGTGATGCGGTGGCGCTGCGGGCCTTCGCCGCGGCGGGTGCGCGGGCGGTCGTGCTGGAGGCCATGGGGTCGGGCAACGCCGGGGACGACGTGGTCGACGGCGTACGACGGTTGTGCGCCGACGGCGTCGTGGTGGCGGTGGCCACCAGGGTGCCGGGCGGTCGGGTCAGCCCCGCCTACGGTCCCGGGCGGGACCTGGCCGACGCCGGGGCGGTGGTCGTTCCCACGCTGCGCCCCCCGCAGGCCCGGGTGCTGCTGATGGCCGCGCTCGCAGCGGGCGAGTCGCCGGGCGAGGTGCTCGGGCGCTGGGGATGAGCGGTACCGCGCGTCCGGTCTCGCTGGATTTCGTCGAGAGTGCGTGTCTGTACGCGACACGCCGCGCACCATGCGCACACTCGGCGAAAATTTCGAAAAGAGTTGTCCACAAGTAGCTTTCGCCCGGCGATCTTGTCGGTGGTTCGCACTAGTGTTCGAAGTATGGACAGGGACGACCTGCGGGCGGCGCTCGAGCGGTGGGACGCTGTCCGCGCCGAACTGGCGGCCTTCCCGTTCGAGACGCTGACCACCAGTGAACGGTTGGCGATGGTCGAACACGTCGAACGCGTGCAGCGCCAGGATCGAGCCTTGAGTCATACGGTGGTCGCCGCGTTCATGGACGACATCGACCCCCATGTGTTCGGCGAGCGCAGTGCTCGCGCGGTGCTCGCCACCCGCCTACACCTCACCGACGGTGAAGCCAGTACTCGGATCAAAGACGCCGCGCTGCTGGGCCCGCGACGGTCACTCACCGGAGAACGGCTACCCCCGCTGTTGGCCGAGGCCGCCGCCGCACTGGAACGTGGCGACATCGGCGAGCAGCACGTCGCCGAGATCCGCAAAGCCCTCACACGGCTCCCCGGCTGGGTCGACGACGCCACCCGCGCACTGGCCGAACGGACCCTGGCACGTCAAGCCGCGGGCCTCAACCCCGACCACCTGCGCGCCGCAGCACAGCGCCTCATCGCGCTGCTCGACCCCGACGGTGATGAACCCGATGACGAACGACAGCAACGCAGGCGATACCTCAAAAAGGGCACCCAAGAGCACGACGGCATGACCCCCATCCACGGGCTACTCGACCCAGAAGCGGCCGCCCTGCTCGACGTCGTTCTCGCCAAACACGGCCAGCCCGGCGCGAACATGACCGGTGCGACCGGGATAGACCTGCGCTCCACCGGGCAACGCCACCACGACGCGCTGAAAACCGGGCTGCGCGACGTCGTCGGCTCCGGAATCCTCGGCCAGATCAACGGGTTTCCCGCCACCATCGTCGCCACCACCACGGTGAAAGACCTGGAGAGTGGCAGCGGTTGGGCCGACACCGCCAGCGGCACCCGACTACCCGTACGCGACCTCATCGCCATGGCCGGGCGATCGCGGCACTACCTCGCCGTCTTCGACGACCACCACCGAGAAGTGCTCTACCTCGGCCGAAGCAAACGCTGCGCATCGACCGCCCAGCGGCTGGCGTTGTTCGCCCGTGACATCGGCTGCACGCGCCCCGGCTGCCCGAAACCCGCCTTCGAGTCCCAGGCCCATCACGAGAAAGACTTCTCTGCGGGCGGGCGCACCGACATCGACACACTGGCCCTGGCCTGCCAATCCGACAACCTCACCGTTGAAGAAACCGGCTGGACCACCACCCGCCGCAACGGCCACACCCAATGGCACCCACCCCCGGCACTCGACACCGGCCAAACCCGCATCAACCACTACTTCCACCCCGACCGCTACCTTCACGACACCGCGGGAGATGACGATGAAGAACCCGAATAACGTTGCGCGACAGCGATATCAGTGCTCCGGATCGTTGTCGACCAGACCCGCGACGAATTCCGGCCAATCCAGGCTGTCGACCGGATTGGCCCGCACCACCTCGGGCGCGCCGACCGGGAAGGTCCGCGTCGGGCCTGGCCCGGTGCTGCGGGTCTCGAACCGCACCGTCATGACGCCGTGCCCGGCACCCTGGATCCATCCGTGACCCAGTTCGGGATGGGCGACGTCGTCGCCGACCCGCCACGCCGGCGGCGTGGCCGCGGCCGCGCTGACGGTCGGCGGCAGGGTGGACGCGCTGCCGTGCTGATCGTCCTCGGCGATCAACTCCAGATCCGGGAACAGGGACTCCTGCCGGATCTCGGTGAGGCCCGAAAACCCGACGCCGACAAGGCGAATCGGCCCGATCTCGGCGGGGTCGAGCAGCAGCCGCCGCGCCGTGGCGATGAGGGTGGGCGCGTCGGTGGTGGCATAGGGCAGGGTGGCCGAGCGGGTCAGCGTGCTCATATCGGATTTCTTGAGTTTGACCGTCACCGTGCGCGCGCCGCGGCCGTCCTTGGCCAGCCGCCGGTGCGCATGCTCACCGATCGGGCCCGCCGCCTCCCGGAGCTGGTCGAGGGTGATGAGGTCCTGCGGAAAGGTGGACTCGGCGCTGATCTGCTTGGCCTCCGCGCGTTCGGCCACCGGCCGGTCGTCGATGCCGCGGGCCAGCCGGTGCAGCGCCGGACCGATGGTGCCACCGAGGACGTCGGCCGCCTCGGCGTCCGACAGCGCAGCCAGCCGCCCGATGGTCTCGATGCCCAGGCGGTGCAGCTTCTCCTCCGCGACCGGTCCGATCCCCCACAGTTTCCGGACGGGCAGGCCGTCGAGCAGGGCGCGCTGCTCATCGGGCCGGACCACCCTGATCCCGTCCGGTTTGGCCAGACCCGAGGCGATCTTGGCCAGCTGCTTGCCCGAGCCGGCCCCCACCGACGCGACCAGCCCGGTCTCCTGCCGGACCTTCGCACGCAGCCGTTCACAGAACTGCTCGGCGTCCGTGGCCGACGCGCCGGCCAGTTCGGCCGGCTCACCGAATGCCTCGTCGAACGACAGCTGCTCCAGCACGGGCACCAGGGTTCGCACGGTGTGGAACACCCGGCGACTCGCGACGCCGTAGACCACGCCGCGGGGCGGCAGCACCACCGCCGGCGCGCCGACCATCCGGCGCGCCTGGTGCATCGGCATCGCCGACCGCGCGCCGTGCACCCGCGCCTCGTAGCTCGCGCCGGCCACCACGCCGCGCCCGCCCAGACCGCCGACCAGGACGGGCCGGCCGCGCAGTGTCGGGCGGGTCAGCTGCTCGACCGACGCGAAGAACGCGTCCATGTCCAGGTGCAGGACCCACCGCGCGTCCACACCCGCCGATGCTAGGGGGTTAGCCTGACACCGTGCGCGAGGTGCCGATCAGTGACGAGTCGATTCGCCTCGGGCAGTTCCTCAAACTCGCCTCGTTGATCGACAGCGGAGCGGACGCCAAAGCCGTGATCGCCGAGGGCATGGTGACGGTCAACGGTGCGGTGGAGACGCGGCGCGGGCGGCAGCTGCGCGCCGGCGACACCGTCGCCCTGGGGGCCGAGACCGCCCGCGTCACCCGCGGCTGACCACCCGGACCGCCTCGGCCGTCACGGTCTGCCCGCACTGATCGCAGCCCAGCTCGGGGACGAAGTCCGCGCCGCAAGCGGTATGCGTGAGCATGAGCGCAGGACCCTCCGGCGTGCCGAACCACTCCTGCGCCCAGTGGATCGCGGCCGCCACCACCGGATAGAACGCCCGGCCCTTGGGCGTGAGGGGGTACTCCGACCAGTCCGCGCGGCGCGGGTGGGCGGCGGCCTGCAGCACCCCGATGTCGCAGAACACCCGCAGGTGTTCGGAGACCAGCGCGGCCGGTGCGCCCAACCGGGCCTGGAAGTCGCCGAAACGTCTGGTCCCGAGGAACGCTGCGCCGACGATCGCCGCCGCCCAGCGGTTACCGAAGATCGCCATCGTCTCGGGGAACAGGCCCGGCGCCTCGCCACGGGCCCGCCGGCGGGTGGCCCCGCGCGGTACCGACCGCTGCCAACCCCCGCTGGGACCCCACCGTCCCGCGATGTCGGCGGACTCCACGGGGCGTCGGCATGCGGCGCACCGCAGCACCGGGGAGAACTCCGCCCGGCAGCCGGTGTGCTCCATCGCCGGCAGCGTCGCGACGTGCGCGCCGACCCAGGTGCGTTCCCAGTGCCAGATCGACACCAGCACCGGCCACAGGGCCCGGCAGCGCGAGGTGGGCTGGTATCCCGCGCGCAGCGGCTGCTCCTGGTACACCTGCCGCTCCAGCAGTCCGTCGTCGACCAGGGCCCGCAGGCGCGTGGTCAGCACGGCGGTCGAGATGGGCAGCGTGGCGAAGTCGGTGAAGCGGCGCGCACCCAGCAGTGACTCGCGCACGATCAGCAGAGTCCACTCGTCACCGAGCAGGCCCAGCATCCGGCCTATCGCGTTGACCTCACCGACCGCGGTCACCTCACCGGTCACCGTGGCGGATGCCAGCGCCGCAATTCCTCTCCGGCCACCCAGGTGGAATGCGTTCCGCTGCAGATCCGTTCGGGCAACCGCAGGGTGCACACCGGGCCGTCGGTGACCCGCGCGGCGTCGAACACCAGGCAGTAGGACGCATCGTCGTTCATGTCGGTGGTCAGCGTCACCAGATAGCCGTCGTCCTCCGCGGTGGCGCCGGGCCGCGGCGCCATGGACGCCTCGCTGCCGAACACGCCGTCGCCGAACGCGTAGCGCTCCTCGCTGCCGGTGGACAGGTCGTGGCGGACCAGTCCGTCGAACAGGAACCAGCCCGGCTTGCCGGTGGCGGCGTACACGTACCGGTAGGGGCGGGTCTGGTAGTCGCCGTTCATCATCCCGAACTCGGTGAGGCGTTCCGAGAGCCGCTCTTCGGTCACCGCCCCGGTGGTCAGATTGAACCGCCAGCGGTGCAGATGCGATTCGAAGCCGTCGAGCGCCAGGTAGCGGAAGGCCGCCTCCTCCAGCGACTTCGCACCCTTCGTCGACGGCGACGGGTTGTCCTGGAAGAACCCGTCGAGCACGATCTCCTCACCGTCCTCGAACGCGTTGACGAAGTGCAGGGCATAGGTGGGGGCGGCCTCGAACCACCGCACCTGCGACTGGTCGCCGCGGCGCGGCAGCACCGCGAAGCGCGACGGCAGGTCGCGGTGGAACACCGGCGCGTGGATGTCCTGGGCGAGCAGCGACGGCTCCCAGAACAGCGGGAAGTCGTTGAGGATCACGTAGTTCTCGGTGAACGCCATATCGTGCGGCATCCGCGGGCCGGGCAGCGGCACGTCGGTGTGGTGCACCAGGTTCGCGTCCTTGTCCACCACGCCGTAGCGCAGGAAGGGCTCCTGCTTGCTGTAGCTGAAGAACAGCAGCTCCCCGGTGACCGGATCGACCTTGGGATGCGCCGAGACCCCCCACTGCGGGAAGTCGCCGTGCCAGGTCTCCTTGCCGAGCGTGTCGGCGGTGTAGGGATCGACCTGGTACAGGTCACCGCACATGTAGAAACTCGTCAGCGCGGTCCCCCGGTGCACCACGACGTCGGTGCTCGACGCGTCCTTCATCCGGGTTCGCGCACCCCAGCCGTCGGAGCGTTTGGCCGCCGACGGCATCTCGATGAAGCCCGCCCACAGCGCACCGCCCGCCTCGTTCTCGGCGAGGAAGCCGTCGGTGCGGACGAACCTGTTCCGGTAGTGGGCCTTTCCTCCGGCGAACCCGACGATGTGGATCATGCCGTCGCCGTCGAACGGGTGATATGCCGTCGCCGCCGGATGCAGCGGGTTCTCGGTGTTGCGCAGATACATGCCGTCGAGATCGGCCGGCACCTCACCGGCGACCACCTCGAGATCGTCGGCGCGCCACTCGGTGAGCTGGGGGCGCCACGGCCCGGTCCGGTACGGATGGTCGTCGTCGGCCGGCAGCGTCGAGGTGAACGAGCCGATGCGATGTGCGCCCATCACCGGAAACTACAAATGACAGAGTGACTCTGTCAATTGAACCATGAGTGCATGCAGAACGTCTGGATTCTCGGCGGCTACCAGAGCGACTTCGCCCGCAACCTGCACCGGGAAGGGCTCGACTTCGCCGATCTGACGACCGAGGTGGTCGACCGGACACTGGCCGCCGCCCGCCTCGACGCCACGGCGGTCGAGGTGATCCACGTCGGCAACGCCTTCGGCGAACTGTTCGCCGCCCAGGGCCACCTGGGCGCCATGCCGGCGACCGTCCACGACGCCCTGTGGGGTGTGCCCGCCGCGCGCCACGAGGCCGCCTGCGCCTCCGGCAGCATCGCCGCGCTCGCGGCGATCGCAGATCTGCGCTCGGGCGCCTATGACGTGGCACTGGTGCTCGGCTTGGAACTGGAGAAGACCGTGCCCGGACCGGTCGGTGCCGCCCACCTGGCCGCCGCGGGCTGGACCGGACACGAGGACGCCGCCACCGCCAACCTCTGGGCCCAGGTGTTCTCCCGGGTCGCCGACGAATACGACCGCCGCTACGGCCTCGACGAGGCCCACCTGCGGGCGATCGCCGAATTGAACTACGCCAACGCCCGCCGCAACGACAACGCCCAGACCCGCGACTGGTCGGTACCCCACCTCGGTGAGGCCGACGACGAACGAAACCCTCTGGTGGAAGGGCGGTTACGGCGCTATGACTGCAGCCAGCTCACCGACGGCGGCGCCGGTGTGGTGCTGGTGACCGACGCCTACCTGCGCGAGCACCCCGACGCCCGCCCGGTGGCCCGCATCGAGGGCTGGGGACACCGCACCGTCGGCCTCGGCCTGTCGGAGAAACTCCGGCGCGACGCCGACTGCCCGTATGTCCTGCCCCACGTCCGCGGCGCGGTGCAGGACGCCTTCGGCCGCGCCGGCGTCACCCTCGACGCCATGGCCGGTTTCGAGGTGCACGACTGCTTCACCCCCGGCGAATACCTGGCGATCGACCACATCGGCCTGACCGAACCGGGGATGTCCTGGCAGGCCGTCGAGGACGGTGCCATCGCGGCCGCCGGACGCCTGCCGGTCAACCCCGGTGGCGGCCTGATCGGCGGCGGGCATCCGGTCGGTGCCACCGGCGTGCGCATGCTCGTCGACGCCGCCAAGCAGGTCAGCGGCAGCGCGGGCGCCTATCAGGTCGACGGGGCCGACCGGTTCGGCACCCTCAACATCGGCGGCAGCACCGCGACCGTGGTCAGTTTCGTCGTCGGCGCCGCGGCGCGTTGAGCCCTAGGCCTTCGCCAGGGACACCCGCACACCGTCGCCGATCTCGGCGCCGCCGACGGGCTCACCGAACGCGAAGCTGGTGGCCAGGATCTCGCGGGCGATCAGATCGCGGTGGGCATCGGCCCAGCCCTGCTGCGCTGCGGGCACCGCCATCACCACCGAGATGCGGTCGGAGACATCAAGACCCGTCGACTTGCGCAGCTCCTGCAGTTCGCGGATCCGGTCCTTCGCCCAGCCTTCAGCCTCGAGTTCCTCGGTGAGCGTGCTGTCGAGCACCACCAGACCGGCACCGTCGGGCAGCGCGGCGGTCTCCTGCGGATCGGCCGCCACCAGGCGCGAGGTGAACTCACCGGGCTGCAGGACGGCCGGCCCCGCCGTCAGCGTGCCGTCGGGATTGGCCACCGCCTCCCCCGCCTTGACGGCCTTGATCGCGGCCTGCACATCCCGGCCCAACCGGGGTCCGGCCACCTTGGCGTTGACCGTCAGTTCGAAGCGTCCGTAGGTGTCGATGTCGTCGGTCACCTCGACGGCCTTGACGTTCAACTCGTCGGCGATCAGATCGGTGAACGGAAGCAGCGTCGCCGGATCAACCGACGTGTCCAGGGCCACCGTCAGTTTGCGCAGCGGCAGCCGCACCCGCAGCTTGTTGGCCTTGCGCAGCGACGAGGCCGTCGAACACACCGCGCGTACCTGGTCCATGGCGGCCACCAGCGCCGGATCGGCGGGCAGATCGCCGGCCGACGGCCAGTCGGTCAGATGCACCGAGCGTTCACCGGTGACCCCGCGCCAGATCACCTCGGTGATCAGCGGTAGCAGCGGTGCAGCCAGCCGCGAGGTCACCTCGAGCACCGTGTGCAACGTGTCGATGGCGTCGCGGTCCTCCTCCCAGAACCGCGAACGCGACCGGCGCACATACCAATTGGTCAGCGCCTCGGTGAACTGGCGCAGCTCGTCGCAGGCGCCGGAGATATCGCAGGTGTCCAGCGATTCGGTCAGTTCGTCGCGCAGCACCGCCAACTTGGCCAGGATGTAGCGGTCGAGGACGTGGGTGGAGTCGGTCCGCCAGGTGCCCTTCTGCGGTGCGTACAGGCTCAGGAACGTATAGGCGTTCCACAGCGGCAGCAGCACCTGCCGGACACCCTCGCGGATGCCCTGTTCGGTGACGACGAGATTTCCGCCACGCAGGATCGGCGACGCCATCAGAAACCAGCGCATCGCGTCGGAGCCGTCGCGGTCGAACACCTCGGTGACATCGGGGTAGTTGCGCAGCGACTTGCTCATCTTCGCACCGTCGTTGCCGAGCACGATGCCGTGCGCGACACACGTTTTGAACGCCGGCCGGTCGAACAGCGCGGTCGCCAACACGTGCAGCGTGTAGAACCAACCGCGGGTCTGGCCGATGTACTCGACGATGAAGTCACCGGGGAAATGCGGCTCCGACGAACCGTCACCGTCGAACCACGCCCGATTCTCGAACGGATAGTGCACCTGGGCGTACGGCATCGACCCGGAGTCGAACCAGACGTCGAGCACATCCTCGATCCGCCGCATCGTCGACGTCCCGGTCGGATCGTCGGGATTGGGCCGGGTCAGCTCGTCGATGAACGGGCGGTGCAGATTGTCCGGCCGCACCCCGAAGTCGCGTTCGAGCTCGTCGAGGCTGCCGTAGACGTCGACGCGGGGATACGCCGGGTCATCGGACTTCCACACCGGGATCGGCGTGCCCCAGTAGCGGTTCCGCGAGATCGACCAGTCCCGCGCGCCGGCCAGCCATTTGCCGAACTGGCCGTCCTTGACGTGTTCGGGATACCAGGTGATCTGCTGGTTGAGCTCGACCATCCGATCCCGGAACTCGGTGACCTTGATGAACCACGACGACACCGCGCGATAGATCAGCGGATTGCGGCACCGCCAGCAGTGCGGATAGGAGTGCTCGTAGGTCTCGTGGCGCACCAGCACGGCCCCGTTGTGGCCCGCGCTGCCCGTACCGTTCTTCAGATCGCGGATGATCTGCGCGTTGGCGTCGAAGACGTGCTGGCCCTGATAGTCCGGTACCGACGCGTCGAAGCGGCCCTTGGAGTCCACCGGGGTCACCGGGACGATGCCGACGGTGTCGGTGGTGGCCTTGTCGTCCTCGCCGTAGGCCGGGGCCATGTGCACGATGCCGGTGCCGTCTTCGGTGGTGACGAAGTCGCCGCGCAGCACCTGCCACGCCGTGCCGGCCTCGTCGTAATCGGTGAAATACGGGAAGGGCGGCGTGTATCGGACGCCCAGCAGGTCCGCACCGGTGAACGTGGCCAGCACCTCGGGCTCCTCACCGAGTTCGCGGGCGTAGGCGCCGAGCCGCGCCTCGGCCAGCACGTACCGCGCGTCGCCCACCGCTACCTGCGCATAGGTCACCTCGGGGTTGACCGCCACCGCTTGGTTGGACGGCAGCGTCCACGGCGTCGTCGTCCACACCAGCAGGTGCGACCCGGCGAGCGGCCCGCCGCCCTCCTCGGGAACCTTGAAGCCCACCGTGATCGCCGGATCCTGCCGGCTCTGGTAGACGTCGTCGTCCATCCGCAATTCGTGGCTGGACAACGGGGTCTCGTCGTTCCAGCAGTACGGCAGCACCCGCACACCCTCGTAGGCCAGGCCCTTGTCCCACAGCTGCTTGAAGGCCCAGACGACCGACTCCATGTAGCCCAGGTCGAGCGTCTTGTAGTCGTTGTCGAAGTCCACCCACCGCGCCTGCCGGGTCACATAGGAGCGCCATTCGTCGGTGTAGCGCAGCACCGATTCCCGACAGGCTTCGTTGAACTTCTCGATGCCCATGGCGTCGATCTGGGCCTTGTCGGTGATACCGAGCTGGCGCTGCACCTCGAGTTCGGCGGGCAGGCCGTGGGTGTCCCAGCCGAACCGCCGCTCCACCTTGTACCCCCGCATGGTGCGGTAGCGCGGGACGATGTCCTTGACGTAGCCGGTCAGCAGATGGCCGTAGTGCGGCAGACCGTTGGCGAACGGCGGCCCGTCGTAGAAGACGTATTCGGGCGCGTCGGCACGCCGCTGGATGCTGGCGCGGAAGGTGTCATCGGCGCCCCAGAAATCGAGGACGTCGGCTTCGAGCGCCGGAAAGTTGGGGGCGCCACCGGCCGGCTTGGGATAGGCGGTCACTGCGTAGGTCTCCTGTGCCAGGAAGCTCGGCACGGGGACGACGTCGCGCAGGTACGCGAGCGCCGCGGTACCACCCCGCTTGCGCACGTCCTCGTACGCCGCTCATCTCCAGGCTGTGACGGGCCGCCCGTCCGGTTCTACTGGGGCTGCCCTCGACGAGAGCCGGGCCCGTTCTTCCGGAAGCTCCCCGGTGATGGCCGGATCAACGCTGCTGTCGACCGATCCTAGCCCTCATTCGACGGGCAGTGCCTCCGAGGTGAGCTCGATCAGCGCGAAGGGGAATTGTTCGGAGAGTTCCCGCACGGTCGCCGCATCGAAGCGCGCACTGTCGAACCACCAGTCCAGCCACATCAGGTTCTGGTCGCGGTAAGCGCGCACTTCCAGTGCATAGCCGGCCAGCGGGCCCTCGTCGGCGCATGCGGGCGTGGTACCGCTGTAGTTGAACAGGGCCTCGGCGGATACGTCCGCGCCGAAGCCGGTCGAGGACAACAGTGCCTGGCGGACCAGCCGCACCAGCTCGGTGGCGTCCATCTGGCGTTCCCCCGCACAGCACAGATCGATGCCGGCGGGGGCTGACCCACGCAGGACGTCGACCGCGACGACGCCCTCCCCGATGACCCTGGCCACCGCGCGACCGAACGCCGCGAGCAGCAGTTCATCACCGGTGAGGCCGAGGGCGAAAGCCGCCCCGTCGAGTTCGAGGGTGAGGACCGGATCCAAGGGCGCCGGAATCAGCACCGGCTCACCCGGGAGGGATTGCCGATCGACCAGCGACATCCGCAATTGCGCGACGACGTCGTCGGGCATCGATTGCGAAGACAAAGAGTGCGAAGACGTGCGAGGGGGAGCCGTATGGGGGGCGACCATGGTGGGGACGGTACTCGCTGTGTCCCAAAAATGGGAGACCTCTACCAATTATGTGGTTACTCGGTCAATTTGCGGACACCTGTCCTGGCTAAGGCAAAGCCTGACGATTTCCGGGACTGTCGGTATCGTCGTGATGTGCCCAGGACCGATGAGAACGGCAGACAGCTCAAGGCCTTGCTCGACTATCTGCTCGACGGGGACGTCGACGCCAAGGCGATCTACGACGCGCTGGGCATCTCGAGCAGCACGTACTACCGCCGGATCAAGGAGCGCGACTACCCCGACGCCGAGGAACTGCGGCGGGTGGCCGACCGGTTCGCGTTGAGCTATCCCGATCTCCAGATCCGCTTCGGCCTGATGAGCCGTCAGGAAGTCTGGCACTACCTGGAGTCGGCGCCGTTCACCCCGACCACCACCGCCCCGCCGGCGCGACAGACCGCCCGCGAGGCCGGCCGGCGGCAGAAACTGTCCCAACTTTCGCCACGGCCTGACGCACCGCCGCTCTGAGGCTTAAGCTTTGCCATGATTTGAGGTCGGCGCACAAAAAGGCAGAATCCGATGACCCTGGCAGTACTCATCGCCATCACCGCGGGGTGTATGGCATGGAGTCTGTGGATCCGCCGGGTGACGTGGAACTGCCGGTGGGAGGTCGCCGCCACGCTCAACGTCGCTCTGCAGCTGGCCGCCGTCCTGCTGATGTCGCCCTTCGCCTCGGAGACCCTGGGCCAGGTGCTGTACAACCTGACCGGGAAGTGGAACCTCGAGGACTACATCGGCCACGACTGTTACATCGTGGCCGCGTCGGCGATCGTCTACAACGCGCTGGGCCGGCTGGAGTCCGACGACCGGCTGCAGGCGTCGTTCAAGCAGTACGTCGAGCGCCCGGCCACACTGTGCATTCCGTTGCTGCTGGCCACCTTCTCCTTCGGCAACGGGGCGGCGGTGTACCGCGCCGACTTCTTCGACACCCCGACCGACGGATGGCTGAGCGCCTACTGGCTGCTGCTCTGCGGCATGCTGATCTATCTGCTGGGCTACGGAGCCCGCGCGCTGCTGGTCCTGCGCAAGGATCCGCGGTCGCGCCGGCTCGCCAACGTGTACCTGGCCGCATGCGCCAGCGGCATCCTCGCCTGCGTCATCCGGATCGCCACCGCCTTCGTCCCGCAACTGCAGGCGATCGAGGGCGGAACGCTGGTCTGGCTGTTCGCCTGTAGCTGCGGCGCCGGATTTGCTCTGGCGTCCGCGCACTCCTGGAGAACCAAGACGAAGTGGTTCACCGGCGCGACGCGCTGACCCGTCCGAGAGCCATCAACTGCGCATTCGCCGACGTGGCAGCGTTTTTCGTGCGCGCCCACCCATACCCGGTTTCCGTGGGCCTTCCCTTATGCTCGACACACTGTTCGCTGTTGCAACGACGAGGGGCTGGAATATGACCGCATCTTCTCTGCCGCTCGTGCTCAGAGAACGTGCCAGTCTGCAGCCCAACGACGCCGCCTTCACCTTCGTGGACTACGACACCGATCCCGCCGGCGTGGAGCACACGCTGACCTGGTCGCAGCTCTACCGGCGAGCGGTGAACCTGGCGCAGGAACTCGGTGGATGTGCGCACACCGGCGACCGCGTCGTCATCATCGCCCCCCAGGGACTCGACTACCTGGTGGGTTTCCTCGGTGCCCTGCAGGCCGGACTCATCGCGGTACCCCTGTCGACTCCGGCCCCGGGCGTGCACGACGAGCGGATCAGCGCGGTCCTGCGGGACGCCGCCCCGACGGTGGTCCTGACCACCTCGGCGGTCAGCGCGACGGTCGGCGAGTACACCGGGCCGCAGGACGGATCCCCCGGCCCGGCCGTCCTCGAGGTCGACACCCTGGACCTGGACACCCGGCGCCGGGTCAGCAACCGCCCGGTGGATCGCCCCGATACCGCCTACCTGCAGTACACCTCGGGGTCGACCCGCACCCCGGCCGGGGTGATGGTGTCCTACCGCAACCTGTCGGCCAACTTCGAACAGATCATGGCGGCGTTCCTGTCCCATCACGGCGGCGTCGCCCCGCCCGGCACCACCGCGGTGACGTGGCTGCCCTTCTACCACGACATGGGGCTGCTGCTCGGGGTCTTCGCCCCCATCCTCGGTGGCTGGCCCACGCTGTTCACCACCCCGCTGTCGTTTCTGGCCCGGCCGGCCCGCTGGATGCAGATGGTGGCGCGCAGTCCGCACGCCATCACCGCGGGTCCGAACTTCGCCTTCGAGCTGGCCGTCGGCAAGACCTCCGACGAGGACATGGCCGGCCTCGACCTGGCCCACGCGCTGTGCGTGATCAGTGGCAGCGAGCGCGTCCACGACGCCACTCTGCGCCGCTTCGCGCAGCGCTTCGAACGCTTCGGCCTGCCCCAGGACGTGCTGCGCCCGGCCTACGGGTTGGCCGAGGCGACGCTCTACGTCGCGACCAACGCGCCCGGCACCCCACCGGTGATCGTGCACTTCGAGCCCGAGAAGCTCTCCGCCGGACACGCCAAGCGATGCGGACCGACCGGGACGCCGCTGGTGAGCTACGGCAGCCCGAACTCCCCCGCGGTGCGCATCGTCGAACCCGACACCCGCACCGAGCTGCCGGGCGGCTCCGTGGGCGAGATCTGGGTGCGTGGCGAGAACGTGTGCCTGGGTTACTGGGAGAAGCCCGACCAGACCGGCGCGGTGTTCGAGGCGATGATCGCCGCACCGTCCCCGGGCACCGACGAGGGACCGTGGCTGCGGACCGGTGACCTGGGCTTCATCTCCGAGGGCGAACTGTTCATCATGGGTCGCATCAAGGACCTCCTGATCGTGCGTGGCCGCAACCACTACCCCGACGACATCGAGGGCACGGTCCAGGAGATCACCGGCGGACGCGTCGCGGCCATCTCGGTCGAGGAGGACCGCACCGAGCAACTCGTCACCATCGTGGAGGTCCGCCCGCGCGGGGACACCCCCGAGGAGATCGGGGAGCACTACCGCGACATCAAGAACCGGGTGACGTCGGCGATCTCCACCGTGCACGGCATCAGCGCCGCGGACCTGGTGCTGGTGGCCCGCGGATCCATCCCGATCACCACCAGCGGCAAGGTGCGGCGCGCCGCATGCGGTGATCTGTACCGGCAGGGCGCATTCACGCGGCTCGACGCTTGACCGACACCTCGCGACGGCCCTACGTCGTGGCCGGCGTGCTGATCGCGGTGTGGGCCGGCGGGCTGAGCCTGCTCGCCGCCACCGTCCTGTCCGGCGCGGATCTGTACTTCTTCTCCTACTATTCGATCGATTACACGCTCGGCTTCGTCCGCCGCGGTCTCGGTGGGGAACTGCTGGGGATGTTCGGCGATTATTTCGTCGGGATGCGGGCCCTGCGCTGGCTCTCGACCCTGGCCTTCTCGGCGGGCCTGCTGGCGGTCACGTGGACGGCGTGGACCCACCCGGCAGCCGCACCGGGATCGGCCCAGCGCCGCCGCATACTGGCGCTGCTGCTGCCGGTGTTGCCGTTCGGCTTCCTGTTCGCGCTGTACTCGGCCCGTCCCGACCTGTTCGGCGGGGCCGCGCTCGCCGCGCTGGCCGTACTGCTGGTCCGGGCGCGGCAGCGCAGCACGGCTCTGCTCGGCTGCGCGGCATTCGGCGCGGTCACCGCCGTGCTGGCACTGATCCACGAGGCGGTTCCGGTCGAATTCGCCCTCGGCGCGGTGCTCGCGATCGCCACGCTGCCACGCGCGCTGCCCCGCGGCAGCGCCCGCATCGGCATGCTGCTGGCCGTGCTGCCGGGGCTGGTGTCGACCTTCCTGGTGGCGGTTGCCGGCCGGCGCGGGGTGGCCGGTGACCTGTGCGCCCGGATCCCGGTGCGCCGCATCGAGAATCCGTACGCACTCGAACAGAGCCCGCAGGGCGTGCTCGACTACCTCAGCGGACGCAACCGGCCCTACACCGAGTACCACGACTGGATGTGCCGCAACATCCTGCCGATGTGGGACTGGAGCCCGGGACAGGCGGTGCGCTACGTATTCGGTCTCGGCGTCGGCCAGCTGATCGCGTCGGCCGTCTTCGGCGCGCTGGTGATCGCCGCGGCGATCGCGGTGCTGCGGCGTGCCTCGAATGTGCCGATCCGCGACTTCCTCGCTGCGGCGGCGCCGTGGCGCTGGTGGCTGGTGGCTGCGGCCGCGCTGCTGATCCCGGTCTTCCTCACCGCCTTCGACTGGACCCGCTGGATGGTCATCATCGGCTTCGACATCGCGGTGGTGTATCTGCTCTACGCCGCGGGGCGACCGCAGGCGGGCACCCCCGCAAGTCGGCGCACGGTGACCGTCTGTGTGACCGCGGGAGTGCTGTTCGCGCTGCTGCCGGTCGGTATCGTCGCCGGGTTCGCCGTCCAGCCGCCGGTCTAGCGGATCACCCGGTAATCGAACGCCTTCCAGTAGCGCACCGGCAACAGCGAGAAGAACCAGTAGCGGAAGAAGATGCGCCAATACCCGTCGGCGTCGAAGCGCCGCGTCGAGGTGTGCACACTGCGCGTCGGCAGGTAGAACCAGCCGCCGGTGCGGCGGGCGCGGCGGATGAGCAGCGCGTCCTCACCCATCCGCAGGTCCTCGTCGAAACGGAAATCCGGGAACAGGGACCGTTTGGCGATCTGCAGGGCGTAGGACCCGCCGAAGCGGTGCGCCACGTCGTAGTAGGCGAACCAGGTGCGCGCGGTCCAGCTGCGATCGAGCGGGGTGATCGTCGTGGTGCCGATGGCCAGGGGTTTGCGCGCGGTGGTCAGCTTCGTCTGCAATTCGGTGAGGAACCCCGGTCCCAGCAGGGTGTCCGCGTCGAGGAACACCACCCAGTCGCTGTCGGGCGACATCACCCCGGCGCCGTGGTTCTTGGCCGCCGACACCCCGATGCGTGGGCTCTGCACGACGCGGACGTTGCCACCCTCGAACCGCCGTGCCACCTCCAGCGTGCGGTCCGCGGACCCGTTCTCCACGACCACCACCTCGTAGCGATCGCTCGGATAGTCCAGCGCGGCGACGTGGCGCAGCGTGTCGGCGAGGTAGCGCTCCTCGTTGTGGGCGGGGATGACGATGGAGAAGCGCAGCGCCACGGCGGGGATGGTAGCGACCGCACGGCCGGTTCAGGGGGCTACGTCGGGCGGCCCGCGCGGGCCCCGCAACCAGCACCGCAGTCGCTATAGTCGCACGGTGATCGAGCTCGACGGTGTCGCGAAGACGTTCGAGGGCGGGGTCAGCGCCCTGCAGGACGTGAGCTTCTCCGTCCCCACCGGATCGGTCTGCGCCCTGCTCGGCCATAACGGCGCCGGCAAAACCACCACCATCGGAATCCTGTCCACCCTGCTGCTGCCGACCGCCGGCCGCGCCGTGGTCGCCGGCCACGACGTGGTGGCGGATCCCGACCGGGTTCGCGCCAGCATCGGGGTGACCGGGCAGGACGCCTCGGTGGACATCATGCTGACCGGCCGGGAGAACCTTGTGCTGTTCGGCCGGCTGCGGGGGCTGCGCCGCAAACAGGCCCGCCGCCGCGCCGACGAGCTGCTCGAACAGTTCGACATGAACCACGCCGCCGACCGCACGGTCGCCACCTATTCCGGCGGGATGCGTCGGCGCATCGACATCGCGGCCTCGCTGGTGGTGGCGCCGGAGGTGCTGTTCCTCGACGAGCCCACCACCGGACTGGACCCGCGCAGCCGTCGCGACGTCTGGGCGCTGGTGTCCTCGCTGGCGGCGCAGGACGTCACGGTGCTGCTCACCACCCAGTACCTCGAGGAGGCCGACGTGCTCAGCGATTCGGTGGTGATCCTCGACGCCGGCCGGGTGGTGGCCTGCGGCACCGCCGAGGAACTCAAAGCCCGCACCGGGTTCATCTACTGCCAGGTCTCCCCCGTCGACCCGGCCGATCTGTCCGAGATCGCGGCCGCCCTGGCCGATTTCGCCGGTCTGGAGATCGACCGGGACAGGAACACCGTCTCGGTGCCCGCCGACCGGGGCGTCGCCACCCTCGGCGAGGTGTTCCGCCGCCTGGACGACCGCGACATCAGCCTGACCGACATCGCCCTGCGCAGACCATCGCTCGACGAGGTGTTCCTGCACCTCACCGAGCCACCCGTCACCGCATGACGGCGCTGGCCGCCCTCACCGAGCGGGTCGTGCGCACCACCGTCCGGGATTTCGACCTGCTGATCGCGGTGCTTACGCCGGTGAGCACATTCGTCGGGTTCACCGTCGTGCTGCGCAGCGTCATCGACACCGGTCAGCTGAGCTATCCGCAATACGTGCTGCCGGCGATCATCGTGCAGTCGCTGCTGTTCGGCACGCTCACCGCCGCCGACCGGGCCGCCCGCGACCAGTCGTCGGGGTTCGGGGTCCGGCTGCGCACCCTGCCGATCGCCACCTGGGTGCCGCTGACCGCCCGGATGATCTACTGCCTGCTGCGCGCGGTCGTGGTGATCGTGGCCGCCGTCGCGATCGCGTCGCTGTTCGGCTTCCGGTTCAGCGGCGCGCCGGCCCATTCGGTCGCATTCGTGGTGCTGGCGCTGGCCCTGACGCTCGGGCTGTCGCTGGGCGCCGACGCGATCGGTACCTGGGTGCGGCGCAGCGACGCCTCCAGCCAGGTGCTGCTGGTCCCCCAGCTGCTGCTGGTCCTGCTCTCCACCGGGATGGCCCCGGCCGAAGCCTTCCCGGGCTGGGTGCAACCGTTCGTGCGGGCCCAGCCGGTGTCCCAGGTCACCGAGACGCTGCGGGGCTTCGCCGGCGGGCACATCGACGGAACCAACCTGGCGATCAGCCTGGCGTGGTGCCTGGCGCTGCTGGCCGGTTTCGGAGCGGCCGCGGTGAAGCTGCAGCGGCGGGCGCGATGACCCGGCCCGCACTGCGCCGTCATTCGGTGGCGTTCGAGAGCTTCCTGTTCGCCGGGCGGATGTTCGCCAAATGGCGCCGGCACCCGGGCGTGCCGGTGCAGGCCCTGCTGTTCCCGACGGTGCTGCTCATCACCTACAACCTGCTGGTCGGCAGGTCGATGGCGACCCTGACGGGCACCGACAACCTCGACGGGCTGGTTCCGATGTGCGCGCTGGCCGGGGGGATGTTCGGGGCCATCGGCGCGGCGCTGGCCATCCCCAACGAACGCTCCGGCGGGCTGCTCACCCGGTTCTGGACGCTGCCGGTGCACCGAGCCAGCGCCCTGACCGGCAGGCTGCTCGCCGAGGCCGCCCGCACCCTGCTGGGTACCGTCGTGGTTACCGCGGTCGGCGTCGCACTCGGACTGCGATTCTCCGGCCATCCGCTGGCCGTCATCCCCTACCTGCTGGTCCCGGTGTTCGTCTCGGTCGGCTTCGCCACGTTCGTGACGGCGCTGGCGCTGCGCGCGGACGGCACCGCGCTGTTCATGTGGCTGGGAACCAGCGCGATCGGGCTGGTCTTCGCCAGCCCCGGCCTCGCGCCGGTGCACATGTTCCCGTCCTGGTTGCGGCCGTTCGTCGAGTACCAGCCGATGACCTCGGTCATCGAGACGATGCGCGGGCTGTCGGCCGGCGATCCGTCCCCGGTCGCGCTGCTGGTCACGGCGGGCTGGATCGTGGCCGTCCTGGCGATCTTCCTGCCGATGGCCGTGCGCGGCTACCGCGCCGCCGCCCAGGGCGACTGAGCCTCAGATCCTGGTCCGGGTGTCCTCGCGGCAGGCCCGGTAGGAGGCGGTCGCCTCGCTGAGCCGCTGACGGACCCGGGCCCGGGGTGCGGTGGGCAGGGTGACGGTGGCCGGTTCGTCGGAGTCCTCCCCGTCCCGGGGTGCGGAACCCGGTGGGTCGTGATCGTCGTATTTCGGTTTCGACGGCCACCAGTTCGCATTGCCGACCAGGGTGGCGACCGCGGGCACGGTGATGGTGCGGACGATGAACGTGTCGAGGAGCAGGCCGATGCCGATCACGAAACCGAGCTGGATCACCGTGGCGATGCTGCTGACGGTCAGGGACAGCATCGACGCCGCGAAGATCAGGCCCGCCGAGGTGATCACCCCGCCGGTCGCGCCGACGGTCTTCACGATGCCGGTCCGGATGCCGTTGCGGGACTCCTCCCGTATTCGGTGGATCAACAGCAGGTTGTAGTCGGCGCCGACGGCCACCAGCACCAGGAAGGCCATCCCCGGCACCGTCCAGTACAGCTTCTGGTCGAAGAAGAAGCCGAAGAACGCCACCCCGATCCCGACGGCCGACACGTAGGAGATCACCACCGACGCCACCAGGTAGAGCGGTGCCACCAGGGCGCGCAGCAGCAGTACCAGGATGACGAACACCACGATGAGGGTGACGATCACGATGAACCGGACGTCTTTGTCGTAGTAGTTGCGCAGGTCGTTCTGCACCGCCGAGAACCCGACCATCGACACCTTGGAGCCGGCCAGCGACGTGTTCGGCAACGCGCTCTGGGCGGTGTCGACGATGTCGGTCACCTGGTCCATCGCGTCGGTGCTGAACGGGTCCAGCGCGGTCTGCACCAGATAGCGGGCGGTGTGGCCGTCGGGTGAGACGAACAGGCTGGCCGCCTTCTTGAACTCGGCCTGGGTCAGGATCTCCGGCGGGATGTAGAACCCGGACATCGGCGGATTGCTGGCGTCGCGCTTCATCGCCAGCAGGAACGCCGACGCCTGGTCCAGACCGCCGCCCATGGTGCGGGTCTGGTCGACGAGCAGCTGGACGCCCTCGGCGAGCTGACGGCTGGAGTCGGCGAGCGTATTCGCGCCCTGCATGGCCTCGTTGAGTCGGCTCGACACCCCGCCCGGCTGACCCATCCCCAACTCGCGGGCCGCTTCGGTGGCGGTCCGCAGGCTCGTCGACAAACCCTTGATGGTCTCGTCGAGCGACTGGAATCCGTCGGTGTTCTGCAGTTCCCGGCCCAATTCGGAGATGCTGTTGAGCGCCGGGCTGCTGCGGGTCGCCACGATCCGGCGCAGATCCTCCCGTGAGGCCACGCACTCGGGGTCGGTGGCGCACTCCGGACTGCTGTCCAGCGAGCGCAGCACCGGGGCGCCCCAGGCGTAGATGTCGGTGATCCGCCCGACGTCCACCCCGATGGCGTCGCCGAGCTGGCGCATGTTCGTCACCAACGACGCCGTGCGATCGATCTCGTCGAGCGTCTTCTCCCCGCCGTACTTGCGTGCCATGTCGTCCAGGGCGCCGGCCAGGCCGCGCACACTGCCCGCGGCGTTGACCACGCCGGTGCGCAACTCGTTGAGGACGTCGGCGAGCTGATGGGCGCCGCCGGAGAGTTTGGTCAGATTCTGGTCGTTCTCGTCGATGAGGGTGCCGGCGTCCTGCAGGCGGGTGCCCACCTCGCCGGCCTGCCAGGTCGCCTTGGCCTGCTCGAGCATCTCTCCGGTGGGCCGGGTGATGCCGCGCACCATCGCGATGTCCGGCAGCGCGGCGATGCGCTGCGCCATCATCTCCATATCGGCCAGCGCGGTGGGGGTGCGCAGATCCTGCGGCGACTGGATCACCACGAACTGCTGCAGGGTGGTCGCGATCGGGAAGTGGTCGTCCATGGCGTCGTAGCCGATGTTGCTCGTGGCGTCGTCGGGCAGCGCCTTGCGGTCGTCGTAGTTGTACTCCAGGAACACCGTCCCGGCGCCGAGCACCATCAGCAGCGCGAGGCTGGTGCCGAGGTAGCGCACCGGTTTGCGGACGATGTTGACCCCGGACCGCCGCCAGAAGCGGCCGGTCACATCCTTGCGCGGTTTCACCCAGCCGCGCCGGCCCGCCAGCACGATCAGCGACGGCAGGAGCGTCACCGAGGCCAGGAAGCCGATGGTGATGGTGACCGCCAGCGCCGGACCGACCGTGGAGAACACCGCCAGGGTGGTGAAACCGAGCCCGAGAAAGGTGATCGCGACGGTGGCCGCCGAACCGGCGATGACCTTGCCGATCGTGGCCAGCGCGCCGACCAGGGCGTCGTCGGAGCCCATACCGCCGCGCACGAGTTCCTGGTAGCGGCTGAACAGGAACACCGCGTAGTCGACACCGGCACCCATCATCATCGCGGTCATCAGCACGATGGTCTGCGGACCCAACCCCAGGCCGAGTTCGCCGAGACCGGCCACCACCTGATTGGCCACCGCCAGGGACACCCCGATGGTCACCATCGGGATCAACATGCCGATCAGGCTGCGATAGACCAGCACCAGGATGGTGAGAATGGTGCCGACCGTGGCGATCTCGATGACGTGCTGGTCGCGCACACCGATCGAGTTGACATCCTCCAACGTGGCCGGTCCACCCACGAAATACGGTGTCAAGGTGGTGCCCCCGGTGACGTCCTCGACGACCTCGACGGCGTTGCGGTAGGACTCCTGTCCGGCCGGGGTGCCCATCACCCCGGTGAGGGTGACCGGGAGGTTGTAGGCCTTCTGGTCCTTGCTGATCATGACTTCGCGGAGCTCGGGGATGCTCAGGAAGTCCTGCGTCGAGGACACCGAATCCGGTTCGTCGTTGAGTCGCTCGACCAGGGTTCGGTAGGTCTGTTCGTCGGCCGGGCTGATCCCGGCGTCGTCGACGAGGATGACCACCAGTGCGTTGGAGGCGTTGGCCTCGTCGAATGCCGCCTGCATCTCGTTGCCGGTGACCAGTACCGGCGACTGGGCGGGCAGGAAGTCGGGCGGATTCTTCTGGGCGACGACCGCCAGCGGCGGGATCACCAGGAACAGCACCGCCGCGGTGGCCAGCCATCCGACGATGACCAGGACGGGATGGCGGACGATGACCCGCCCCATGAACGGCAGGATCCCGCCCGCCCACGCACCGCTGAGCTTGGTGCGCCGCCACATTCCAGTCACGCTACACGGCTCACATGGTCGTAAGTCCGGCCCGGAAAGGGCTGGCATCCTGGCCTGACACCCGAAAAGGGAGGTCGGACAGATGGGTGTCTCCCGTGGTGGAATTCGGGCGTGCTCGCACCGCCGTTACACCGAATCGCGCGCCGCGCGGCCGTGTCGGCGCCACCGCATGCCGGCGGGCACGGGGACGGGCCCGTCCGCCGATGAGATTCGTCGTGGCTGTCCACGGCACCCGCGGCGACGTCGAGCCGTGCGTGGCGGTGAGCCTGGAATTGACGCGTCGCGGTCACGACGTGACCCTCGCGGTGCCGCCGAATCTGCTCGACTTCGCCGACGCCGCCGGCTTCGGCGGCGCCATCCCCTACGGCGTCGACTCCCAGCAGCAATTGCAGGCCGAGGTGTTCCGCGACTGGTGGAAGCTGCGCAACCCGATGACCGTGCTGCGGGAGGTCCGCGACTACGTCGCCGCGGGCTGGGCGGACATGAGCGCGGCGCTGACCGCCGTATCGGGCGACGCCGATCTCATCCTCACCGGGACGACGTATCAGGAGTTGGCCGCCAACGTCGCCGAGGCGCACGACATCCCGCTCGGCGCCCTGCACTATTTCCCGGTCCGGCCCAATACCCGGGTGTTGCCGCTGCCGGTGAGCTACCCCGCCGCCGAACGGTTGTACGCCGCGGTCGAGTGGGCGCACTGGCGAGTGCTGCGCGGGGCGGAGGATGCCCAGCGACGCAGCCTCGGGCTGCCGCCGGCCCGGACCCGCGCGGTGCGCCGGATGCTCGAGGCCGGGGCGATCGAGATCCAGGCCTACGACGAGGTCTTCTTCCCCGGCCTGACCGAACAGTGGGGGGACACGCGGCCGGTGATCGGGGCGCTCACCCTGGAACTGGACACCGAGGCCGACGACGATGTGGCCTCCTGGATCGCCGCCGGCGAACCGCCGGTGTACTTCGGGTTCGGCAGCATGCCCGTCGAACACCCCGCCGAGGTGCTGGCCAGGATCACCGACGCCTGTGCCGACCTGGGGTTGCGGGCGCTGGTCTGTTCGGGCGTGGGGGATCTGTGGAGCCCGCAGGCGGGCGCCTCGACCGCCGAGCACGTCAAGGTGGTCCGCTCGGTCAACCACGCCGCGGTGTTCCCGATGTGCCGGGCCGTGGTGCACCACGGCGGCGCAGGCACGACCGCGGCGGGAGTGCGCGCCGGGGTGCCGACGCTGGTGCTGTGGGTCGGGGCCGAGCAGCCGATCTGGGGCGCCGCGATCAGGAAACTGGGCGTCGGGGACTACCGGCGCTTCTCGGGCACGACGCGCGAGTCGCTGCGACACGCCCTGACCGCGGTGCTGTCCCCGGATCAGCTGGCCCGCGCCCGTGCGACCGCGGCCGCGATGACCAAACCCGCGGAGAGCATCACCGCCGCGGCCACTCTGCTCGAGGACGCCGTCCGGCGGGGCCGCGGCCGGGGTTAGACGAATTCGCCGGCCAGCCCGAACTCGGCGAGCGTCGCGGCGGTGATCGCGCGCAGGTGGTCCTTGGTGTTCGGCGCACCCGGCTGGTAACCGACGACGCCGATGGTGACGGTGCCGTTGACGCGGCCCGCGACGACCACCAGATGTCCGCCGGCCCGTTCGATGTGTGCCCGGCTGACGGCCTGATCGACGCCGCGCAACAGCAGGTATTCGGCGTCGGTGCCGTCGGGGCGGGCAACCATCGGATCGAGGTCGCTGACGTTGGAGCAGGACACCGGCAGATCCCCGAACATGAGGTCCGCGGTGCGCCGGACCGCGCGCCGCGGCACGAACGGCGTGAGCGGCAGCAGCGCGAAGGTCTCGTCGGGCACCTCGCGCAACTCGGCGAGTCCCCGCCGGATCGCCGCCCGGACGTCGGACAGGTCGACGGTGGCCTGCGCGGGGTCGACGTCGACGTGGGCCAGCGAGATCGCATTGGCGCGGGTGTCCTCGGCGGTGCGATCGCTCATGGCGATCAGCAGCGAGACGGCGCCCGGGCCGGACGGACCCGAGCGCATCCGGCCCATCCGTTCGGCCAGCCGGGCGGAGAATCCGGCCAGCAGCGAATAGGTGGTGCCGGAGCGGGCATCGGCCGCCGCATCCCATTCGTCGGTGCCGACGAAGGCGTTGACGACCGGGACCACGACCGTGCCGTCCGCGGGCCCGCCGGGGGCCACCGGCGGCCGGGAGCTGCCCGAGTTCGCGATGTCGTGCCGGCGGCGCAGCGCGAGCCGGGCCGCCGCCAGCACGGTACGACCGTATTCCGGACCGTCCCGCACCGTCCGCCGCAGATCCTCGAGCGCACCGCGCCGCGCCGGACGCGTCTGCGCGGGTGCGTATCCGAAGTCACGCGGTGTGCCCGCGGCCGCGTCGGCGATCGTCTGCAGGATCCCGACGCCGTCGGCGAGGCAGTGTGAGGCGACCAGGGTCAATGCGGTCGAGCCGTCGGTCATCGGCAGCATGCCGAGGTGCCAGCCCGGCCCCCGTTCCGGGTCGACGGTCAGTTCGGCGCGTTCGTCGAGCCAATCCGACAGGGCCGCTCGGGGCCGCACGGCGTCGATGTCGAGCGGCCGCGCGGGCCCGGTCGAGGCCACCCAACGATGCCGGCCGAACGGCAGCGGCGAGCGCTCGATCCGGCGTCCGAGCAGCCCGTGACCCAGGTTGGCGTGAAAACGGCGCAGCGCGTCGGAGTCGACGTCGTGGGTGTAGATCCAGGAGATCTGTCCGAGCTTGCCCGGACCGGTCGCCCGCAGCTGCAGGAACGCCGCCTGGTCGATGAAGGCGAGACGGTCGTCGGGCGGCGGCGCCGGCACCATCAGATGGCCTCGGCCGACAGGTCGAATTCGGCCAGGGTCTGCCGCACCAACTCGGCCAGCCAGGGTTTGGTGTTGACCGCACCCGGCTGGTAGCCGATCACCGCGATCGACATCTTCGCCCCGATGCGGGCGCCGACGACGGTGAGGATCCCGCTGCGCTCCTCGAGGACGCGGCGCGAGATGTGCCCGTCCACCCCACGCAGCGCGACGTATTCGGCGTCGGTGCCGTCGACGCGCCCGATCTCCACCGGCAGGGTGCCCAGATTCGAGCACGACACCCGCAGATCGGAGAAGCCGAAGGCGACGTCGGCCATGGCCTGCACCGCCCGCTTGGGGATGAACGGCACCAGCGGCAGCAGTGCCATCGTCTCGTCGGGGACCTCCCGGATCGTCTGCAGCGCCTGCTTGATCGCCGCGCGGGCCGCGCTGAGATCCTCGGTCACCCGGCGCGGATCGATGTGCGCGGTCGCCAGCTTCACCGCATTGGCGCGGGTGTCCTCGAGGGCGCGGTCGTTGATCGGGATGGTGAACGTGACGGCGCCGTCTTCGGGTCGGTGGCGGCCCATCCGCTGGGACAGCCGCGCCGCGACGCCGGCGAGCAGGGAGTAGGAGTTGCCGCCGAGCGCCTGGGCCCGGGCGTCCCAGCGCTCGCCGTCGACGAAGACCGAGATCGCCGGGGTGACGATCGCGTCGTCGGCGCCGGCTTCGCCGGCCGGGGACTTGGCCGGTCGGGTGAACTCCGTGCGCCGGCGGTAGGCCAGCTTCGCTGCGGCGGCCACCGTGCGCCCCAGATCGGGCAGGTCCCGCACCACCTGGCGGGTGTCCTCGCGGATCGCGCGGGCGCGGGTGCGGGTGTTGGGCGACGCGTACCCCAACTCGGCGGGGTTACCGGTGACCGCGTTGAACACGGTGAGCAGGGCACCGCCGCCGTCGCTGAGGCAATGCGATCCGACCAGGGTGACCGCGGTCGCGCCGCCGGTCAGCGGCTGCACCGCCAGATGCCACCCCGGCCCCCACTCGGGGTCGACCGGCACCGCAGCCCGCTCGTCGAGCCAGTCGCTGAGCTGCTCGCGGGGCAGCACGGTCTCGGCGATGTCGATGTCGCACTCGGGTCCGGTCGCCGCCACCCAGCGGTGCCGGCCGAACGGTAGCGGCGACGGTTCGATGTGGCGGCCGGCCAGACCGTGACCGAAGTTGCGGTGGAACCGGCGCAGCCCGTCGTGGTCGACCGGGTGCTCGTAGATCCACACGCACTGCATGACCGCCGCCTGGCCGGTGGCGCGCAGGCCGAGGAACATCGCCTGGTCCAGATACGGGACCAGATGATCGGGCATGCTCACCGTCCGACTACGGGGACCAATTCGCTGCGCTGCCTGCGGGTGGCACCGTGGGCGGCGGTGGTCAGCGGTGCCGCGGCGGTCTCGCCGTCGGCCACCCGCAGGAACCAGGCCTGCATGGCGCGCACATAGCGCTCGATCGATTCACGGGCCACCGGGTTGTCCGGGAAACAGACGGTCAGGGTGGTCTCGCGCTCGGTGCGGTTGACGTACAGGCCGACCTGGAACGCCGCGCGCGCATCGGTGTAGAGCTTGCCGTTCATCGCCTCCCACTGGGCGATCACCTGCGGTGAGAGCGGCGGCAGTCCGGCGTCGAGGTAGGACAGCATCGGCACACCCGGATCCGGGTGCCGGATGCCGGCCGACTCGCCGAGCTCGACGACCAGCTCGAACGGGACGTGCGCCAGGTGCAGGACACCGTCGAAGGACTGTTGTGCGTGCCGGGCGGTCGCGGCGAAGTCCGCGGGATCGGCGGTGACCGTCACCGGGACGACGCCGGTGAACCAGCCGGTGGTCATGAACTCCGCGGGGGTGCCACGGGTGGTGGTCGGCGTGATGATGTAGTAGTCCGGATTACCGCTGAACTCGAGGTCGGTCAGCGCACCGCAGGCGAAGACGCCGCCGATGAACCGGGCCCCGGCCGCCGCGCAGGACGCCTCGAAGCGCTCGCTCTGCTGGCGGTCCAGCAGCCGCACGGTCATCAGCTCACCCGAGCAGGGCACCGACGGATCGCCCAGCGGCAGCGGGAAACGGGGCTTGGACCCGCCGTTGCGCGCGGCGATCTCGATCCATTCGGCGACCTCCGGGGAGCCCGGGGTCAGGGCCGAGGTGTAGTCGTGCTGGGCCACGCAGTAGTCGTCGTAGCTGCCCGGCTCGGGCAGCTGCAGCGGTGCGCCGCCACCGACCAGGGTCGCGTACATCATGTGGATCTCGACGAGCACCAGACCCATGAACATCGCGTCGGTGTGCACGTGGTCGACGCTGATGTAGAAGGTGAAGTGATCGGCCCGCTGGATCACCCCGAAGCTGAAGCAATTCCACTGCAGCGGATCCGCGGTGGCCAGCACATGTTCGCGCCACTGCGCCGCGGTGACCTCGCCGTGGTCGGTCGGGGCGAATTTGATGTCGCGGGGGTTGCGCACGGTCCGGCGCACGACCCGGTCGTCCTCGGTCAGCTCGAACCGGCTGTGGTACGTGTCGTGGCGGCGCAGATAGGCGTTGATGACATGCGTCATCGCCCGGGTGTCGCAGCGCCCCGGCATATCCCACGCGGGGATCAGCAGCCGCGCCATGTCGGTTCCCTGCTCGACGTGCTCGCGGTAGGCCCGGATGTGCTGTTCCTGCTGATAGCTGACGGGGACGTCGCTGATCGGCGCGTCGGCCATCTTGGCCGCGGAGGCGGCCGACGGATCCCACGAGATGAGCGTGCCCGGCGTGCCGATCCAGTCCTGGATCGATTTCATCGCCACCATCAGCGACTCCTTGTCTTCGCGTGCGTATGGCCGACGACGGCGTCGGCCGGGCTGTGCGGGTACGTCACGGCGGTGGCGCCGTCCCCGCCTCACCGGCCAGGGTGTCGGCCAGGCGCTGCGCCAATTCCCGGACGGTGGTGATGTCCGTCGAGACGATTCGGATGCCCGTCTCGGTCTCGATCCGGGTGCGCACCTCGAGCGTGCCCAGCGAATCGAGCCCGTACTCGGACAGCGGTCGGTCCGGATCGACCGCGCGGCGCAGGATCACCCCGATCTGATCGGAGACCAGCTTGCGCAGCCGGCCCGGCCACTCCTCGCGGGGCAGCGTGCGCAGGTCGGTCAGGAACGCGCTCGAATTCCCCGCGGTCTGCCCGATCGACTTGAACGCCTCGGCGAACGGGCTGGTCTCGGCGAACGCCGACAACCACGGCGCACCGGCCACCGGTGCATATCCGGTGTAGGCGCGGTCGTGGCGCAGCAGCACGTCGAAAGCGTGTGCGCCGTCGTCGGGCAGGATCGCCATCGCGGCATCCTCGGCCAGGGTCTGACCACGGCCGATCTCCGCCCAGGCACCCCAGGCGATGGCGGTGGCCGGCAGCCCCTGGGCGCGGCGCCAGTGGGTGAAGGCGTCCAGCCAGCTGTTGGCGGCGGCGTAGGCGCCCTGCCCGGGTGAGCCGACCATCGCGGCGGCCGAACTGAACGAGCAGAACCAGTCCAGCCGGGCGTCGGCACCGTTGGCGCGCAGCGCATGGTGCAGATGCCACGCCCCGAACACCTTCGGCGCCCAGTCCCGGTCGACGAGTTCGTCGGTGATGTTGGCCAGGGTGGCGTCCTCGACCACACCTGCGGCGTGCAGCACCCCGCGCACCGGCAGCCCGGTCGCGGTCGCGGCGGCGATCAACCGGGTCGCGGTGGCGGCGTCGGCGATGTCGCCCAGCGACACCTCCACCTCGGTACCGCCGGCACGCATGCGCTCGATCGCGCGCAGGCCGTCGGGGGTTGGGGCCGACCGGCCATTCAGGACGATGCGACCGCAACCGGCCGCGGCCATCCGCTCGGCCAGGAAAAGCCCGAGTCCACCCAGGCCGCCGGTGATCACGTAGGCGCCGTCGGCGCGGAACGGAGTCGCGTCCTCGGGCAGCACCACCGCATCGGTCCGCCCGGTGTGCTCGACGTCGAGCACCAGCTTGCCGGTGTGCTCGGCGGCGCCCATCACGCGGATGGCGGTGGCGCCGTCGCGCAGCGGATAGTGCGTCGTCTCCGGCAGCGGGAGTACGCCATCGGCGATCTGCTGATACACCGTCTCCAGCAGGCGCCGCATCACATCGGGGTTGGTCAGGGTCAGCAGCGCCAGGTCGACGGCGTAGAAGGCCAGGTTGCGGCGGAACGGGAACAGGCCCATCTTCGTGTCGCCGTAGATGTCGCGCTTGCCGATCTCGACGAAGCGTCCGCCGAAGGACAGCAGCTCCAGTCCGGCGCGCTGCGCGGCTCCGGGCAGCGAGTTGAGCACGATGTCGACGCCGTAGCCGGCGGTATCCGCGCGGATCTCGTCGGCGAACGCGGTGCTGCGGGAATCGTAGACATGCTCGATCCCCCAGTCGCGCAGCAGCTTCCGCCGCTCGGGGCTGCCCGCGGTGGCATAGATCTGTGCACCGGCGGCCTTGGCGATCGCCACCGCGGCCTGACCGACCCCACCGGTCGCCGAGTGGATCAGGACCTTGTCCCGCGAGGTGATGCGGGCCAGATCGTGTAGCCCGTACCAGGCGGTCGCGTGCGCACTGGGCACCGCCGCCGCCTGTTCGGCGGGCAGCGAGTCGGGCAAGGTGACCGCCAGGTTGGCGTCGCAGGTGACGTAGGTGCTCCAGGCGCCATCGGCGGAGATACCGGCCACCCGGTCGCCGATCTGCAGGTCGGTCACCCCGGCCCCGACACCGGTCACCACGCCGGCGAAGTCGGCACCAAGGCGCGGCATGCGGCCCTCGAAGCTCGGATAGCGGCCGTAGGCGACCAGGACATCGGCGAAGTTGAGGTTCGACGCCGCGACCGCGACCTCCACCTGACCCGGTCCGGGGGCGGTCCGGTCGAAGGCGACCAGCTCGAGCGACTCCAGGTCGCCGGGCGTGCGGATCTGCAGACGGACCCCACCGGAGTCGAGGTCCACGACCGTGTGGCGGCGGCCGTCGGCCTGCAGTGGCGCCGCGTTGAGGCGGGCGACATGGAAGCGGCCGTCCCGCCAGGCCGTCTCGTCCTCACCGGAGCCCGACAGCAGCTGATCGGCCACCAGCGCGACGTCGGTCGCCCGGTCGAGGTCGATCTGGGTGATCCGCAGCTCGGGATGCTCCAGGTGAACCGAGCGCAGCAGGCCGCGCAGACCGGCGTGCTCGAGGTTGACCGCCGATGATGTCGAGTCGGTCGGCAGCACGGTCGCGGCGTCGCGGGTCAGGACGAACAGCCGCGGGGCGGCACCGGGCAGCGCGGTCAGCTGCTGCACGATGCGGGTCAGGTGGCGGACATGGGCGGCGCCGCGGGCCGGGATGTCGTCGCGATGCGCGCCGGGCTCGCCCACGACGATGGCCACGCCGGTGTGCGGATCGGCCAGCGCCGCGGTCGGTTCGTCGCCGTCGACCGGCCACGCGACCGTCGACACCGCAACGTCGTCCCGGTTCAGGGCCAGCGCCAGGCGACTGGCCAACGCGTCGGCACCGGTGTCGATGACCAACCACCGGGCGGTGTCGATGTGGCCGGGAGTGGGCGCGTCCTGCGGGCGCCAGTCGACGGTGAGCAGCCGGTCGTCGAGCAGGCGGTCACGATGGCCGCCCGCCGTCGAGCCGGTGCCCATCCGCAGACCCTCGACGGTGAGCAGCACCGCACCGTCCTCGCCGAGGACGTCGAGGTCGGCCTCCACGGCCGCGGCACCGATGCTGGTCACGGTCACATGGCAGAAGTGGGCGCGCCGCGTCGAGCCGTGGATGCGGATGCGGCGCACCCCCAGCGGAAGCATCAGCGTGCCCGTCACGTCGGCGGCCAGGGTGGGGTGTGCCGCCACGGCCTGGAAGCACGCGTCGAGCAGGGCGGGATGGATTTCGTAGGCCGACTGCTGGGAGCGGATGGAGCCCGGCAGCGTCACCTCGGCCAGCACGGTGTCGGCTCCGTCGGCGGTGTTGGTGGCCACCAGACCGGAGAACGCCGATCCGTAGTCGATACCGCGCGCGGCGAACCAGTTCCGCAGCGCGGCACCTTCGGTGCGGTCCGGGTGGGCCGCCAGCAGTGCGTCGATGTCCGCCGCGGCCGGGGTGTCGGCGGCCGGGGTGCCCGCGGCGCGCAGCACCGCGGTGGTGCGGCGGGCCACGTCGCCCTGATCGAAGGTCTCGACCATGAACTCCGCGGTTCCCGGGCGCTTGACCGTCGCCACGGCCGACACCGGGCTCTGCTCGTCGAGCAGCAGCATCTGCTCGAAGCTGACGTCGCGGACCTCGGACCCCTCGCCGAAGACCGCGTGCGCCGCGGTGAGCGCCATCTCGCAGTACGCCGCGCCGGGCAGCGCGGCCACGCGGTGTACCTGGTGGTCACCGAGCCAGGGCTGGTGGGCCGTGCCGACATCGGCCTGCCAGACGTGCCGTTCGGGTTCCTCGGGCAGGCGGACGTGGGCGCCCAGCAGCGGATGGACCGCGACGACGGCGCCGCCCTGGTCCTGTCCGTCGCGGGTCAGCATGAGATGGGTGCGCGTCCAGGTCGGCAGCGGCGCATCGACCAGCCGGCCCTCCGGGTACAGCACGGCGAAGTCGACCTCGCCGCCGGCGGCGTGCAATTCGGCGACGAAGCCGAGCAGCCCGTCGGGCATCTCCTGCTCCCGGCGCATCGCGGCCAGGGTGGACAGGCCGATGTCCAGGCTGCGTCCGGTGGTGTCGACGGCGTGGGTGAGCAGCGGATGCGGCGACAGCTCGCCGAACACCCGGTAACCGTCCTCCAGCGCGGCCTGAACCGCCGCGGAGAAGCGGACGGCGTGGCGCAGGTTGTCGGCCCAGTAGTAGGCGTCGAATTCGGGGATGTCGCGCGGGTCGTAGAGGGTGGCCGAGTAATACGGGATCTGCGGGTCCAGCGCTTCGACGTCGTCGAGGACCTCGGTCAGCTCGTCGAGGATCGGGTCGACCTGCGACGAATGGGAGGCGACGTCGACGGCGACCTCGCGCGCCATCACCCCGCGGCGGTCCCATTCGGCGATGAGGTCGCGGATCGACTCGGTGGCGCCGCCGACGACGGTCGACTCCGGCGAGGCGATGACCGACAGCACCACATCGGTGACGCCGCGGGCGGCGAGTTCGGAGAGCACCTGCTGGGCGGGGAGTTCCACCGAGGCCATGGCGCCCGAGCCGGCAATCCGGGCCATCAGCCGGGACCGTCGGCAGATGACCTTGACGCCGTCGGACACCGACAGCCCGCCCGCGACGACGGCCGCGGCCGATTCGCCCATCGAATGGCCGATCACCGCGCCAGGGCGCACACCGTGGGCCTTCAGCGTTTCCGCCAGGGCGATCTGCACCGCGAAGACGGTCGGTTGCACCCGATCGATGCCGGTGACCTTCTCCGGTGACGACATCGCCTCGGTCACCGAGAACCCCGACTCGCGGGCGATCAGCGGCTCGAGCTCGGCGATCGTCGCCGCGAACACCGGCTCGCTGTCCAGCAGCCCCCGGCCCATACCGGCCCATTGGGAACCCTGTCCGGAGAACACCCAGACCGGGCCGCGATCACCGGCGGCGACCGACGGGTGATGGCGGAAGTCGCTGTCGGCGGCTTCCCGGAGCTGCTTGATCAGACCTTCGTGGCTGTTGGCCAGGACCGCCGCCCGGACCGGACGGTGCCCGCGGCGGCGGGCCAGGGTGTAGGCGAGATCGCGCAGATCGACCGAGGACCGCGCGTCGACCCAGTCGGCGAGGCGGGCCGCGGTGCGGCGCAGCTCGTCCGGTGAGGTGGACGACAGCGTGAACAGCTGTGACCGCTCGGCCGGTGCGGCGCCACCGGGGTTCTGCGGATCGGGCGCCTGTTCGAGTACCGCGTGCACATTGGTGCCGGAGATGCCGTAGGACGAGACGGCGGCGCGGCGTCGGTCGGCCTCCGGATGCGGCCAGCGGGTGGTCTCCGTCGGGACGAAGAGTTGGGTCTTGATCCGCGCCATCTCGTCGGGCATGCGGTGGAAGTGCAGGTTCTGCGGGACCACCGCGTGCTGCAGCGACAGCACCGCCTTGATCAGCCCCACCGCTCCCGACGCGGATTGCGAGTGGCCGAAGTTGGTCTTGGCGGCGCCCAGCGCGCAGGGCGCGGCGGTGCCGTAGACCGCCGCCAGGCTGGCGTACTCGATCGGGTCTCCGACCGGTGTGCCGGTGCCGTGCGCCTCCACCAGGCCGACGGTGGCGGGATCGACGCCCCCGGCGGCCAGGGCGGCCCGGTAGACCTGGACCTGGGCGTCCCGCGACGGGGTCGCGATGTTGACGGTGTGGCCGTCCTGATTGGCCGCGGTGCCCTTGATGACGGCCAGGATCCGGTCACCGTCGCGCTGGGCGTCGGACAGCCGCTTGAGGAACAGCACCGCGGAGGCCTCGCCGGAGACGAAGCCGTCCGCGTCGGCGTCGAACGCGTGGCAGCGGCCGGTGGGCGACAACATCCCCTGGGCCGATCCGGACGAGAGCTTGCGGGGTTCGAGGGTGAGCGAGACGCCGCCGGCCAGGGCCAGGTCGCTCTCGCCGTCGTGCAGGCTCCGGCAGGCCATGTGCACCGCCAACAGGCCCGACGAGCACGCGGAGTCGACGGTGTAGGCGGGGCCGCGCAGCCCCAGGGCGTAGGAGATACGGCCGGACGCCAGGCTGAAGTTGTTGCCGGTGAAGCCGTAGGGCCCCTCGATCGCGTGCGCATCGGCGGCGAGCAGCTGGTAGTCGCCGTGCGTCATCCCGACGAAGACACCGGTCCGCGATTCGGAGAGGGCACCCGGATCCACCCCGGCGTGCTCGACGGCCTCCCACGCGGTCTCCAGCAGCAGGCGATGCTGCGGGTCGATGGCCGTCGCCTCACGTTCACTGATCCCGAAGAACCCCGCGTCGAAACCGCCCACGTCGTCGAGGAAGGCGCCCCATTTGGACACCGAGCGCCCGGGCACGCCCGGTTCGGGGTCGTAGTAGTCGTCGGCATCCCAGCGGTCCAGCGGAACCTCGGTGACGAAGTCCTCACCACGCAACAGCGCGTCCCACAGCAGATCGGGTGAGTCGATTCCGCCCGGAAGCCGGCAGCCCATACCGATGACGGCGACGGGGGTGACCGGTACCTCGACCACTGCTGCAAACCTCTTCCGACCGGGTAAACCTGTACTGACGGCGGACCCGATAGTGACGGATCGTGGCGCCGGTGTGGGTGCTCCGTGCGCCTCGCTCCGGACTACTGTGGTCCGAGTCGGTGGTGAGCCGGACCAGCGGTCGCCGGTCCGACTCCGCAGAATCTATACGAGCAAATTCCGCCTAATCATTGCTAGTTCAATATCTGCCGCCGAAATGTTACATGAAACACGCCGAAATCGCAGTTTCGCGCAGCGATTTCGCTCTGACCTGCGCCTTTTTTGATTCCGGGCATTTACCTAAGTCTTGGGTTCCTCTTGGCTTACTCTCAGGTTCACCGCAGACGCGTCTATCAGCAAACTTGCGCAGGCGTTATTTTTGTTTCCTGTGAGTCGCCTGTGCGCCCTCGAGCAGGTTCCGGATGTGATGCAAAGCACCGACTAGAGGCCGCGGTAGTGCCTGCACAGAGCGCACACCGGCCGTGCGGCGCGGTGTACGAGCCGGCCGTCGCCCGGCCGGCGGACGCCCCCCACGGGCTCCGGCGGGCCGCTCGCTGCGCGAATGTGGCAACAGTCCACCGGGTAACGCCACTTACGGCCTGCAGGCCCGCAGCAAACGCGCAGCGGACTCGTCGGGAGGCGTGCGACGCCCCGCGCGCCGGAAAATTGTCGGGAAAAATCTTGGGGCGGACTCGCGCGGTCAGCCCGGCCGGGGCCCGCGACGACCGTGCGACCGCCCGGTGACGGCTAACCCGCGACCGGCTTGGCGGCCCGGAAGCGAGCGCCCTGTTCGGCGACCGGCCGGTATCCGCGCCGCTGTGCGCGAGCCACATCGCGACGGATCAGCACGTTGAGACCCGCGATGGCACCCATGTCCAGCAGCATCGGCGTGAGCAGCCGGTTGTGCACGAAACCGATCGACAGACCCGAGACCGGATCGGCCCATCCGGTGGAACCACCGAGCCCGATGTGACCGAAACCGCGCATCACGCCGAACGGCAGGCAGTGGTAACCGAGGTGGAAGGCCAGCGGAATGCCCAGGTTGCGGTCCGGCCGGAGATTGGGTTTGCCGGTCAGACCGGAGGCCACCTCCGGCGACAGCAGCTCGGCGCCGTCGACGCTGCCGCCGTTGGCGATGGCGGCGTACATCTTGGCCAGGCCGCGGGCGGTGGCCACGCCGTTGGCCGCGGGGATCTCCGCGTCGAGGAACGGGGTGTCGCCCTGCACGACGCCCTTCATGCCCGGGAAGTACATCGAGCCGAACATCCCGGAGAACTGCAGCGCGGCCACCTTCGGGGCGACGAAGTTGAACACCGGATTGGCCAGCGTGCCCTGCGGCGCGAGGATCTGCGCCGCACGCGTCGCGGACCCGGCCGGGGGACGCCCGAGGTGCAGCCCGTCGGTGTCGAGCGGTCCGGCGAGTTCGGTGCGGATCAGCTCGGCCATCCCCCGCCCGGTCACCGCCCGGGCCAGCCCCGACATCAGCCAGCCGTAGGTCAGGGCGTGGTAGGCGGAGTGCCCGTGCAGGAAGCGGTTCACCGGCATCGCCGCCAGCCGCGCCTCCATGGCGACGTGGTCGAGCAGATCCGCCTTGCCGACGCCGTTGAGCTGGGACAGCCCGGCACGGTGACACATCAGGTCGCGGACGGTGATCTCCGCCTTGCCGTTGGCCGCGAATTCGGGCCAGAACTCGGCCACCGGCCGGTCGTAGGCGATGAGCCCGCGGTCGACCAGCCGATGGATGACCGTCGAGGCCATCCCCTTGGTCGCCGAGAAGACCATGGCGCCGGTGTCGGCGGTCCAATAGTCGCGGCCGCGCCGGTCGCGGTAGCCGGTCCAGACGTCGACGACCGGGTCGCCGTGCAGATAGATCGACAGCGCTCCGCCGCCGTAGCGCCGACCGGGGAACAACTGCGAGAACCCGCGCAGCGTGCAGGAGAAGTTGGTGTCCGCCGCGCCCTGGACACCGTGGGGAAGCACCGCAGCGCGGGCTCGGCTGGACTGCATCGTCACCACGTCAATGTACCGCTGAGACGGGCTAATAAAACCCGCGTTTACCGAGTCGTTAGCCGCTGATCCGCGGCGTCGAGCAGGCGCTGGGCCGCCAGCGCCGGGGTCAGCTCACCCTCGCGCACCTGCCGTTCGACCTCGGCGCGGATCCGGCGCACGTCCGGGTGGCCGAGTACCCGGTCCAGGACGGCGTCCCGCACCATCGACCACGTCCACTCGACCTGCTGGGAGCGTCTGCGGTTGTCGAACTCCCCCGCCTCGGTCAGCACGTCGCGGTGCCGGCACACCGTGTCCCACAGTTCCTGCAGACCCGAGCCCTCGAGCGCGCTCATCGTCAGCACCGGCGGGCGCCACAGGGTCTCGCGGGGATAGATCAGCCGAAGCGCCGCGGTCAATTCGCGCGCCGCCGCCTTGGCCTCCACCGCATGCGGCCCGTCGGCCTTGTTCACCACCACGATGTCGGCCAGTTCGAGAACACCCTTCTTGATGCCCTGCAACTGGTCGCCGGTGCGCGCCAGGGTGAGGAAGACGAAGGTGTCCACCATGTTGGCCACGGCCACCTCGGACTGCCCCACCCCGACGGTCTCCACCAGGATCACGTCGTATCCGGCCGCCTCCAGCAGCACGATGGTCTCGCGGGTCGCCTTGGCCACCCCGCCCAGAGTCCCCGACGTCGGTGAGGGACGGATGTAGGCGTCGGGGTGCACGGCGAGCCGGGCCATCCGGGTCTTGTCGCCGAGGATCGATCCGCCGGTCCGCGTCGACGACGGATCGACGGCCAGCACCGCGACGCGGTGGCCCTGCTCGATCAGATACATCCCGAGCGCCTCGATGGTGGTCGACTTCCCCACCCCGGGCACGCCGGTGATGCCGACGTGCATGGCCGAACCGGCTTCGGGCATGAGTTCGAGCAGCAGCTCCTGGGCCCGCTGCCGGTGATCGGCACGCGTCGACTCCACCATCGTGATGGCCCGCGCCAGCGCCGTGCGGTCCCCGTCGCGCAGGGCGGTGGCGAGTTCGTCGACCGGTCGGCTCATCTAGTTCAGCGTGTAGCCGAGGCGGTCGGCCAACTTCTCGAGCAGCCCCTTGGCGGCGTCGGCGATCACCGTGCCGGGCGGGAAGATGGCCGCCGCGCCCGCCGCGTACAGCTCCTCGAAGTCGCCGGGCGGGATCACACCGCCGACGACCACCATGATGTCGGGGCGGCCCACCTCAGCCAGGGCGTCGCGCAGCGCCGGCACCAGGGTGAGGTGTCCGGCGGCCAGCGACGAGACCCCCACCACGTGCACGTCGTTGTCGGCGGCCTGGCGGGCCACCTCGTCGGGCGTGGAGAACAGGGAGCCGACGTCCACGTCGAAACCGATGTCGGCGAACGCCGTCGCGATGACCTTCTGGCCGCGGTCGTGGCCGTCCTGGCCCATCTTGGCGACCAGGATGCGCGGGCGGCGGCCGTCGGCCTCGGCGAACTTCTCCACCAGTTCGGTCGCGGTGGTGATCTCGGCCATGTGGTCCCCCGTCCCGGCTTCGTCGCGGTACACCCCGGAGATGGTGCGGATCTCGGCGACGTGGCGGCCGTAGACCTGCTCCAGCGCATCGGAGATCTCGCCGACGGTGGCGTGCGCCCTGGCCGCGTCGATGGCCAGCGCGAGCAGGTTGTTGCCGAGCCCGTCCTCGCCGGCCTGGCCGGTGGCCGCGGCGGCGCGGGTCAACTCGGCCAGCGCGGCCTGCGTCGCCTGCTCGTCGCGCTCGCTGCGCAGCTTCTCCAGCTTGGCCAGCTGCTCGGCGCGCACCCGGCTGTTCTCGACCTTGAGCACCTCGATCTCGTGGTCTTCCTCGACCTGGTACTTGTTCACGCCGATCACGGTCTGCGCGCCGGAGTCGATGCGGGCCTGGGTGCGGGCGGCGGCCTCCTCGATGCGCAGCTTGGGGATGCCGTCGCTGATGGCCTGCGCCATCCCGCCGTGGGCGACCACCTCGCCGATGTGCATGCGGGCCGCGGTCGCCAGCTGATGGGTCAGCCATTCGACGTAGTACGACCCGCCCCACGGGTCGATCGGCCGCGTGGTGCCGGACTCCTGCTGCAGCAGCAGCTGGGTGTTGCGCGCGATGCGGGCCGAGAAGTCGGTGGGCAGCGCCAGCGCCTCGTCGAGGGCGTTGGTGTGCAGCGACTGGGTGTGGCCCTGGGTGGCTGCCATCGCCTCGATGCAGGTGCGGGCCACGTTGTTGAAGGGATCCTGCGCGGTGAGCGACCACCCCGAGGTCTGCGAATGCGTGCGCAGCGACAGCGATTTCTCGTTGCGCGGTGCGAATTCGGCGACCAGCTCGCTCCACAGCAGCCGGCCGGCGCGCAATTTGGCGACCTCCATGAAGAAGTTCATCCCGATGCCCCAGAAGAAGGACAGCCGCGGGGCGAACTTGTCGATGGACAGGCCCGCGTCCAGACCCGCCTTGATGTACTCGACGCCGTCGGCCAGCGTGTAGGCCAGCTCGAGATCGGCCGTCGCCCCGGCTTCCTGGATGTGGTAGCCGGAGATGGAGATCGAGTTGAACTTCGGCATCTTCGCGCTCGTGTAGCCGAAGATGTCGGAGATGATCCGCATCGACTCCTTGGGCGGATAGATGTAGGTGTTGCGGACCATGAACTCTTTGAGGATGTCGTTCTGGATGGTCCCGGCGAGCTTCTCCGGCGGCACCCCCTGTTCCTCGGCGGCCACCACGTAGAGCGCCAGGATCGGCAGCACCGCGCCGTTCATCGTCATCGACACCGACACCGTCGACAGGTCGATGCCGTCGAAGAGCTGACGCATGTCCAGGATCGAGTCGATCGCCACCCCGGCCATGCCGACGTCGCCCTGCACCCGCGGATGGTCGGAGTCGTAGCCCCGGTGGGTGGCCAGGTCGAAGGCCACCGACAGCCCCTTCTGCCCGGCGGCCAGGTTGCGACGGTAGAAGGCGTTGGACTCGGCGGCGGTGGAGAACCCGGCGTACTGCCGGATGGTCCACGGCTGGTTGACGTACATGGTCGGATACGGCCCGCGCACGAACGGCGCCGCGCCCGGGAAGCTGTCGAGCGGATAGCCGGCCGTGACCGCGGCGTCGCGGTCGGCAGCGGTGTACACCGGCTTGACGTCGATGCCCTCGGGGGTCGGCCACTGCACCTGCTCGGGGGTGTAGCCGTGGGCCGCGGCCGCGGCGGCGACGAAGTCGTCGACCGCCGCGTCGGTGACCGGGTCGGTGGGGCGCTCGCCGTGCAGTGGTACGTCGGCGAAACTGCCGAGGACGGCGGTCTCTTCAGCGGCGGTCATGCTCAGGCCCCCAATCGGGTCAGCAGGTCGGACAGGGCTGCGACCGCGTCGATCTTCGCGGTGAGGAAGTCGTCGGGCTGCGGATCCGTCTCGGCGACCGCCTTCTGCGGCCCGGCCAGGCAGACGTGCTCGATGCCGGCCTCGTGCGCGGCCGCCACCACCGCGGCGGCCTCGCCGGCGTAGCGGGCGTCGGTGCCGCAGACGACCGCGACGGCCGGGGTGGCCCCGAGTGCGGCGACGGCGGCGGCCACACCGTCGGCGTCCAGCGGACCCGGATTGACCGCCTCCATGCCACCGGCAGCCAGCAGATTGGCCGCGAACGTGGTGCGGATGTTGTGCTCGGCCAGCGGCCCCAGCGGCAGCAGCAGGGCCTGCGGGCGCGCGCCGGTGCGCGCCAGATGGGCGTCGGACCGGTTGCGTAGTTCCTCGAAACCGGCCGCGTAGCGGGCCACGCCGGTCAGCGTCTCGCCGGCCGGCAGCGGCTCCTCGCCCAGGTTGGGGTATTCGTTGACCCCGGTCAGCGCGGTGCGCCGGTGGGCGATGTCGTCGCGGCGCTGCGCCGACACCTCGGCCAGCTGCGCCGCGACGTATTCGCGGGCCGCGGCGAATCCGCCACGGCGTTCGATCTCCTGGAACAGCGCCCAGGCCCGCTCGGCGATCAGGGCGGTGAGGTCCTCGACGAACCAGGAGCCGCCGGCCGGGTCGAGTACGCGCCCGATGTGGGACTCCTCGAGCAGCAGCAGCTGGCTGTTCCGGGCGATACGCCGCGCGAAGGACCGCGACGTGCCGGGGTGGCCGTCCGGGATCGCGACGTCGAACGGATGCACCAGGACGGTGTCGGCGCCGCCCACACCGGCCGAGAACGCCGCCAGGGTGGTGCGCAGCATGTTCACCCAGGGGTCGCGCTGGGCCATCATCGCCAGCGACGACACCGCATGCACGGTGGCCGCGCCGGCATCGGGGGCACCGGCGACCTCGGCGACCCGGGCCCAGAGCAGCCGCAGGGCGCGCAGCTTCGCGATGGTCATGAACTGGTCGTCGTCGGCGGCCAACCGGAAGCTGATCTGCGCCAGTGCGTCGGTGCTGGAGAGCCCGGATTCGGTGAACAGTCGCAGATAGGCCACTGCGGCGCCGACCGCGCCGGCGAGCTCCCACACCGCACTGGCGCCGCGGTTGTGCAGCGCGGCACCGTCGACGGTGACGGCCCGGACGTGCCCGCCGTAACCGGCCAGCTCGGCGGCGGTGGCGATCACCTCGGCCAGCTCCGGGGCGGGGCGGCCGGTCAGCGGGGCGGTCAGCGGATCGGCACCGAGGTCCACCGACAGCCGCTGACGCTGGTCGGCGTCGAGGCCGCTCAGCCGGGTCTGGACGGCCTGCGCGGCGGCCGCGAAGTCGGCGCCCGCATCCACCTGCACCGGCACCAGGTCGACGAAGACGCCGTCGAGCAGGCGGTCCAGGTCGGCCGGGACGACCCCGCCGTCGCCGAGGCGCAACACCAGTGCGCTGACCCCCTCGGTAAGGGCGAGAAGCAGTTCGCCGTTGGCCTCGGCGGCGGTCGCGGATGCGGCGGGGAAGACTTCGGCGACCTTCCAGCCGGCCACGACATCGCGCAGCGCATCGCCACCGCGGACGAACGGCCAGCGGCCGGGCAGCGGAGGTTCGGGCGCCGCGTCGAGGGCGGTGTACAGCGGGCGGATGGGGAAGCCCTCGTAGGTGGGCGAATCGAGCAGTCGTTCGGGTTCGGCCGGCAGGTCGGCCGGATCGCGCCGCATGCTCTTGGCCAGCACCGCGGACACCCCGGTACGCCACTGCTGCAGCCCGGCGGTCAGATCGTCATCCACGGCATTGGACCCCTGCACGGACACCGGCATCTCCTGTTGTCGCAGCATGTGACTGACCCTTGGACCTTTGAGGCTAAATGATGGCCGTCACCGTCTTGTTCGCTGGTCATGGCTTCGCCGGTGCCGCGCCGACAGCCGCCGGTCACCCGCGGCCCGTATCGTTGACGACCGTGAAAGCCGTCGTCAGGACCCTGCGGACCGCGCGGTCGGCGGTACGGGCCACGGCCATACAGGTCCCGCGCAGGCGTCTTGTCGCAATGGCGGTCGGGATTGTGATTCTCGTCGCATTCGCCTGGGCGGTGCCGCTGCCCACCGCGGTGCAGGTCCGGGATTGGGCGACATCGGTGGGACCGTGGTTCCCGCTGGTCTTCCTGGCCGCGCACATCGTGGTCACGACGTTCCCGTTTCCCCGGACGGCGTTCTCGCTGGCGGCGGGGCTGCTGTTCGGTCCCGCGCTCGGGGTGTCGATCGCCGTGGCGGCCAGCGCGGTGAGCGCCGTCCTGGCGGTTCTGCTGATCCGCGCGCTGGGCTGGCAGCTCAGCACGCTGATCAGCCATCCGGCGGTCGACCGCCTCGACGACCGGCTCCGGCGGCGGGGCTGGCCGTCGGTGCTGTCGTTGCGGCTGATCCCGGTGGTCCCGTTCGCGGCGCTGAACTACGCCGCCGGCGCATCCTCGGTGCGGCTGGTGCCGTACGCGCTGGCGACGCTGGTCGGCCTGACGCCCGGCACGGTCGCGGTGGTGATCCTCGGTGACGCCCTCACCGGCCGGGTGGATCCCCTGCTGGTGGCCGTCTCGGCCGGTATCGCCTCGATCGGCGTGCTGGGGCTGCTCTACGAAGCCCGCGCCCACCGCAGCGCCGCGGCACAGTCCTCAGCCGACGTCGCTCACGGCTGACCCGACTCGGGCCGCACCGAGAGATCCTGCTGACTCAGCGGCGGATACTGCATCTGCGGCGGCGGGGTCGGCGCCGGCGGCAACACGCCGACGTCGCTGGATGCCCGTGCATCGGCCTCCGCCTTGGCCACCGCCTGGGCGATCGCCGGATCGGTCTGGGTGGTGAACCAGTCGGCCACCTCGTCGCTGTCGTCGGCGGGTCCGGTGCGCACGTCGTCGACCGGTGACGGGGTGTAGCGGAAGACCCCGTCCTCCCCGGGCGCACCGAGCAGTTTGGTGAAGCCCTGCAGCGCCGAACCGAAGTCACTGGGGACCACCCACACCTTGTTGGCCTCCCCCTTGGCCATCTGCGGCAGGGTCTGCAGGTACTGGTAGGCCAGCAGTTCAGGGGTGGGCCGGCCGGCCTTGATGGCGGCGAAGGTCTTCTCGATGGCCTTGGCCTGGCCCTGCGCCTGCAGATACGCCGCCGCCCGCTCACCCTGGGCCCGCAGCATGCGGGACTGCCGGTCGGCCTCGGCGGCCAGGATCGCCGCCTGCTTGGCACCCTCGGCGGCCAGGATCTGCGCCTGCTTCTGCCCCTCGGCCTGTTTGATGGCCGCCTCGCGGCTGCCCTCGGCGGTCAGGATCATCGCGCGCTTCTCCCGGTCGGCGCGCATCTGCTTCTCCATCGAGTCCTGGATGGACGGCGGCGGGTCGATGCTGCGCAGTTCCACCCGGGCCACCCGCAGCCCCCAGCGGCCGGTGGCCTCGTCCAGCACACCCCGCAGCTGACCGTTGATGGCATCGCGGGAGGTCAGCGTCTGCTCCAGCGTCATGCCGCCCACCACGTTGCGCAGTGTGGTGGTGGTCAGCTGCTCGACGCCGACGATGTAGTTGCTGATCTGGTAGACCGCCGCCTGCGGATTGGTCACCTGGAAGTAGACGACGGTGTCGATGTTGACCGTCAGGTTGTCCTCGGTGATCACCGGCTGCGGCGGGAACGAGACCACCCGTTCCCGCAGATCGACGCGGGCGCGGATCTTGTCCACGAACGGCAGCAGCAGCGTGAGCTGGCCAGACACCGTTTTGCTGTAGCGGCCCAGCCGCTCGATGACGGCCGCCTCGGCCTGCGGGATGAGCGCGACCGATTTCGCGACCACCACCACGGCGAAGACGACGAGTACGGCGAGCAGGATCAGTCCGGTGACGGCACCATCCACAAGCGGTCTCCTTACAGTCGGGGACTACGCCACACGACCGCCGTCGCCCCGTCGATGTGCATGACGGTCACGTGGTCGCCTGGTTCGAACACATCGTCGTCGTTGAACGGGCGCGCCGTCCAGACCTCGCCGTCGAGTTTCACCTGGCCGTGATGGCGCGACACCCGGTCGAGCACCAGAGCGGGTTTGCCCTCGAGCGCCTTGGCGGGATCGGGCAGGCCCCCGCCGGCGGCAAGCCGGCGCCGCAGCACCGGGCGCACCCCCACCAGCAGCAGCACCGACACCGCCAGGAACACCACCCCGTCGGCCCAGATCGGCCAGTCCAGCAGCCAGCTCGAACCCGTGGCGGCGAGCGCACCGCCGGCGAGCATCAGCAGGAACAGGTCACCCGTGAGTATCTCGGCCCCGGCCAGCACCAAGGCGAGGATCAGCCAGATCAGCCAAACGGGCATGGCGCCACCCTAGCGCGTGACCGGCTCGGGCCGCGGCGAACAACTACACTGCCTGCATCATGTGGTGTCCGAGTGCAACCCTTGCGATGTGGGCCAATGCTTGGTCGGCCGGAGCCGCCGCGCCCGACGACGTCCTCGACGCACTCTCGGCCTGGGCGCCAAGGCATCTCGTGACGGCGTACGATTCCGCCGCGGCGAGCCGCACGGGTCTGCCGTGGCCCGATCTGAACGACTCCGGCGGGGTTTCGCTGCTGCAGACGGTGCGCACCGCGGCCGGGCCCACCCCGGGCGGTCCGGCCGTCACGGTGGCCCTGCCCGTGCCCGGCGACGTCCGCGGCCTGCCCCCGGGCTCCCAGTTCCAGCGCGATGCGATCGCCGTCGGCGAGGCGCTGATCGTCACCGATGTGCACCACCCGTCGAATGCGGTCGGTCTGGTCCCAGACTTCGAATTCGACGAACCCGGTGACGACGCGGAGTTCGACCCGGACGTCTCGGCGCTGTCCTGGACAGTCTACTCGGCGCCGGGGACGCCGCCGTCCGAGCACATCGACCTCGGTGAGGCCGAATACGAGCTGCGTTCGGCGGTGCGTGCGGCCGCCGATGCGCTCGGTGCGCTGCGGGCGGGCGCGGCCGGCGCCGACGTCGACGATCCCCGCGGCCTCGTCGAGCAGGTGCTCGAGAGTGGGCGGGCGCACCGGCTGCCCGAGCATGCGCCGACCCGGGCGGTGCGGGTATTGGAGAACGCCGCGCACGTCGATGCGATCATCACGGTCAGCTCGGGTCTGATGCCCATCGGTCTGCAGAGCTCCTCGGAGGTGCAGATCGCCAGCGACGCGCTGCGCCCGCTGGTGGCCGTGGTTCGCAGGGCGCGGCTGGCCGCGCTGAACGCGGTCCTCTATTCGGCGTGGCAGCGCTGAGGGCCCCGGTCAGTCGCTGAACACCGCCACGCAGCGCGGCGAGTTCCGGCACACCGTGCCGTCGACCGCGTGGCCGCAGCCGGGGACCGGGTCGGCACCCGCGACACGGCTCGGCGGGCGGCCGGTCTCGAGTTCGTCGACAAGGTCCAGGGCCAGGCGCGCGTAGCGCCGGTCGGCGTTGGGGGTGGCGGCGCGGGCGAACGCGACGCCCAGCTCCGCCGCCTGCTCGGCGACCTCGTTGTCGAGATCCCACACCACCTCGATGTGGTCGGAGACGAAGCCGATCGGCACCACGATCACCGCCCGCACGCCGCGCCCGGCCAGCGCGTCGAGATGATCGCCGATGTCGGGTTCGAGCCACGGGATCCGCGGCGGACCGGACCGCGACTGCCACACCTGGTCGTAGTCGGAGTATCCGGCCGCGGCCGCCACCAGCCGGGACGCGTAGCCGACCTGGCGGCTGTAGAGGTGCGGACCGTGCCGTTCGTCGGCGGCGGTGGGTACCGAGTGTGCAGTGAAGATCAGCCGGGCCTCGTCGCGCAGCTCGGCCGGAAGTGTCTGCGCGGCAGCCGAGATCGCCTCGGCGAACATCTCGACGAACAGCGGGTGATCGAAATAGTGGCGCAGCTTGACCAGTTCGGGGGCGCCTGCGCCGGCCGCCGTCCGGCCCCGGGCGATGTCCTCGTTGTACTGCGTGCAACTGGAGTAGCCGCCCCAGGCCGAGGTGGCCAGCACCGCCGCGCGGCGCACCCCGTCGTCGCGCATCCGGCGCACCGTGTCCTCGACGTAGGGCGCCCAGTTGCGGTTGCCGAAGTACACCGGCAGATCGCGGCCCTGTTCGGCCAGCTCGGCCTCGATCGACGCGATCAGCGCGCGGTTGATGCCGTTGATCGGTGACACCCCGTCGAAGTGCAGATAGTGCTCGGCGACGCTCTCCAGCCGCTCGCGCGGGATACCCCGGCCGCGGGTGACGTTCTCCAGGAACGGCATTACCTCGTCGCGCCCCTCCGGCCCGCCGAAAGACAGCAGGAGCAGCGCATCGAAAGACACAGCAGCCGTCCGATCAGAGCAGCTGTGTGCTGGCGCCGCCGTCGGCGTAGACGACGGTTCCGGTGGTGGCCGGCAGCCAGTCCGACAGCAGCGCGCACACCGTCTTGGCCACCGGCGTGGGATCTTTCATGTTCCAGCCCAGCGGCGCGCGCTGATCCCAGCCCTCTTCGAGCAGCTGCATCTGCGCACCGGCCTCGTCGCCCAGTGCCCCACCGACGATGGCGCTCATCGCCAGAGTCCGGATCGGTCCCGCCGCAACGAGATTCGACCGGACCCCGTACGCACCGGCCTCACGGGCGACGAAGCGGTTGACCGACTCCAGGGCGCTCTTGGCCACCGTCATCCAGTTGTAGGCCGGCATCGCGCGGGTCGGGTCGAAATCCATGCCGACGATGCCGCCGCCGGAGTTCATCACCGGCAGCACGGCTTTGGCCAGCGAGGCATACGAGTAGGCGGAGATGTGGATGCCTTTGGCGACATCTTCATAGGGCGCGTCGAAGAACGGGTTGATGCCCATACCGGTCTGGGGCATGAAGCCGATCGAGTGCACCACGCCGTCGAGTTTGTTGCCCGCACCGATCTCGGCGGTGATGCGCTCGGCGAGCGTGTCGAGGTGCTTGTCGTCCTGCACGTCGAGCTCGAGCAGCGGCGGCTTCGACGGCAACCGGTCGAGGATGCGCTCGATGAGCCGCAGCCGGTTGAAGCCCGTACAGATCACCTCGGCGCCGGCCTCCTGCGCCACCTTGGCGATGTGGAACGCGATGGAGCTGTCGGTGATGATCCCCGTGACGAGGATCCGCTTGCCTTCAAGAATGCCTGTCATGACGTGTCCTTATCTGTCTCAGTGACCCATGCCCATGCCGCCGTCGACCGGGATCACGGCGCCGGCGATGTAGCTCGCATCCTCCGACGCCAGGAAGCTGACCGCCCCGGCGACCTCCTCGGCGGTGCCCACCCGCTTGGCCGGGATGAACTCCAGCGCACCCTCCTGGATCCGCTCGTCGAGTGCCCGGGTCATCTCGGTGTCGATATAGCCGGGGGCCACCACGTTGGCGGTGACGCCGGCCTTGGACAGTTCGCGTGAGATGGAGCGGGCCATCCCGATCAGGCCGGCCTTGGCGGCCGCGTAGTTGGATTGATTGCCGATCCCCCACATCCCCGACACCGACCCGATGAAGATGATCCGGCCGAACCGCTTGCGCTGCATGCTGCGTGACGCCCGCTGGGCCACCCGGAACGCACCGGTGAGGTTGGCATCGATGACGTCGGTGAACCGGTCCTCGGTCATCCGGATCAGGAACGCGTCCTTGGAGATGCCGGCGTTGGAGACCAGCACCTCCACCGGGCCCTGGTGTTCCTCGACCTCGGTGAAGGCGCGGTCGACGGCGGCGCTGTCGGTCACGTCACATTCGACGCCGAACAGACCGTCGGGCGCCCCGGATCCGCGGTGGGTGACGGCGACCCGGTGGCCGTCGGCGGCCAGCCGCTGCGCGATGGCCAGACCGATGCCGCGGTTGCCGCCGGTGACCAGGACGGAACGCGATACGAATTCGGGCATGCCCGCCAACTTAGTGCCTGCCCTGCTCGCGGCCGAAATCTACCCGGGCAGGCGGCGGTTGAGCAGCAGCGCCGCCAGCGCCGAGATCGCCAGCACCAGCGCACCCAGCCGCAGCCAGCCGACGCTCGCGTCACCCTTGATGGTCTCGTAGCCGATCTGCTGTTGCAGATTGGCGTACACCTCGCGGAGCTGTTCGAGGCTGGACGCGGTGAACGCCTCACCGTCGGACAGATCGGCGATCTTCTTGAGCATCGCGTCGTCGACCGGCACGGGCTGGCGCTGGTCGTTGATCTCGACGTAGCCGTACGGGGTGCCGAACGAGATGGTCGAGATCGGCACGCCCTGGTCCTTGGCCGTACGGGCGGCGGTGAAGGCGCCCTTGGGATTGTCCGGATTCGACGGCACGGTCTCCTTGCCGTCGGAGAACAGCACGATGCGCGCGGGCGGGTTCTCGTCGCCGCCACCGATCACGGCGCCGACGGTGGCGATGGCCTGCAGCGCGGTGAAGATCCCTTCACCGGTGGCGGTGCGGTCGGCCAGTTGCAGCTTGTCGATCGCGACCTTGGTGGCCTCGCGGTTGGTGGTCGGTGAGACCAGCACGGTCGCGGTGCCGGCGTAGGCGATCAGGCCGAGATTGATCCCGGGGGTCAGTTCGTCGGCGAACTGTTTGGAGGCCTCCTGCGCGGCGGCCAGCCGGCTGGGCGCCACATCGGTCGCGCGCATGGACTGCGAGACGTCGATGACGAGCATCACCACCGCCCGGTTGCGCGGAATCCGGACGTCGTGGGTGGGCCCGGCCATCGCGACGGTCAGCAGCAGCAGCGAGGCCACCAGCAGGATCGCCGGCAGGTGCCGCCAGCGGTTGGGTCGCTTGGGGGCCACGCTCTCGAGCAGTTCCATGTTGGCGAAGCGCAGCATCCGCTTCTGCCGGGCGGTCTGCACGATCACGTACAGGCCGACCAGTCCGGCGATGGCCAGCAGGAACAGGAAGAACCACGGGTGTTCGAAACCCGAGAGCGACATCGGGCCGAGCAACGGTAACGTCATGTGTGACTTATCTTTTCGCTTCTCTAGCGGGCAGCCATGGCGCCGCGGCGCCGGTTGGCGACGAACCGGACCACATCGGCGATCCAGTCGCGGTCGGTGCGCAGCGTCAACAGCGGGGCGTCACAGCGGCGCAGGGTGCGGGCCACCTCGGTCCGGTGCTGGGCGGCGGCGCGCTCGAAGTCGTCGCGCAGCCGGTGGTCGATGGTGAATTCGCGGGTGACGCCGGTCTCGGTGTCCTGCAGGATGACGTCCCCGACGTCGGGTAGCTCGATGTCACGCGGATCGAGCACCTCGATGCCGAGCACCTCGTGGCGTCCGGCGATCGCGCGCAGCGGACGCATCCAGTTGATCGGCCCGAGGAAGTCGCTGATGATCACCGCCATCCCGCGCCGACGCTCGGGCCGGCGCAGCGAGTCGATCGCTTCGGCGAGATTGCCGCGCACCCCGGCCGGCGCCCGCGGCGTGGTGGCGATGGTGCGCAGCATCTCCTGTTCGTGCATCCGACCCGACAGGGCAGGCACCCGCCGCGTGGTCTCGCCGTTGGAGATGATGGCGCCGATCCGGTTGCCACCACCGCTGTTGAGGAAGGTGATCGCGGCCGCGGCGGCGACCGCGAGATCGCGCTTCTCGCAGCCCGCGGTGCCGAAATCCAGACTGGCCGACATGTCCACCACCAGCCACGTCTCGAGCTCGCGGTCGGCGATCATCGTGCGCACGTGCGGGATGGTGGTGCGCGCGGTGACCGACCAGTCCATCCGCCGGACGTCGTCACCGGGCTGATAGATCCGCGATTCGCCGGGTTCGGAGCCGGGCCCGGGGATGAGGCCGAGATGGTCGCCGTGCAGCACGCCGTCGAGCTTGCGGCGGACCGTCAGCTCGAGTTTGCGCAGCGCGGCCGACAGCGCCGGATCGCGGATCTCACCGCGTTCCAGGGACGGCAGGTCGACGGATCGGCCGGTCGAGTCGGTCACCGACCGCCCGCCGCGCCGGCACCGGCCGGGACTACCGAGGGCACCGAAGGCCCTTGCTGCGGAATGGCGTTCACCTGGGGCAGCGCGACGGTCTGCATGATCCGGTTGATCACGGTCTCCGAGGACACCTCGTCGGCCAGTGCGTCGTAGGTCAGCACCAGGCGGTGGCGCAGCACGTCGGGGATGACCTCCACCACATCCTGCGGGATCACATAGTCGCGTCCGCGCACCAGCGCCAGCGCCCGGGAGGCGGCGATGATGCCCAGCGAGGCGCGCGGGGAGGCGCCGTAGGCGATCCACGCCTTGGCGTCGGGCATCCCGAACTTCTCCGGTTCGCGGGTGGCGGTGACGATGCGCACCACGTAGTCGACCAGCGCGTGGTGCACGAAGGTGTTGGCGGCGACGTCCTGCAGCCGCAGCAGGTCACCGGGGCCGAGGATCTGCTTGGGCTCCGGCGGCTTGACGCCCATCCGGTAGATGATCTCGCGCTCTTCCTCGGGCGACGGGTAGTCGATGTTGAGCTTGAACAGGAAGCGGTCGCGCTGCGCCTCGGGGAGCTGGTAGACGCCCTCCTGCTCGATCGGGTTCTGGGTCGCCATCACCAGGAACGGCTGCGGCAACGGGAAGGTCTTGCCACCGATGGAGATCTTGCGCTCGGCCATCACCTCGAGCAGTGCCGACTGCACCTTGGCCGGCGCGCGGTTGATCTCGTCGGCCAGCAGGAAGTTCACCACCACCGGGCCGAGTTCGATGTCGAACTCCTCCTTGCCCTGCCGGAAGATGCGGGTGCCGATGATGTCGGTGGGCACCAGGTCGGGGGTGAACTGGATGCGGGCGAACGAGCCGCCGACCACCTTGGCGAAGGTCTCCACGGCCAAGGTCTTGGCGACGCCGGGCACCCCCTCGAGCAGCACGTGCCCCTTGGCCAGCAGCCCGACCAGCATTCGCTCCACCAGCCGGTCCTGACCGACGATGATGCGCTTGACCTCGAAGATGGCCCGCTCCAAGGTGGTCACCTCGCCCTGCAGACCGCCGGCGGGAGACTGCGCCTGCGCCGGGGACTGACCCTGCGGCGCGGCGTGGGAGCCGGCGGGATAGCCCGGTGCGGGGTTCTGACCGGAAAAGTTTCCGGCGCCCTGCGGCTGCCCACTCGGTGACGTCATCGAGATCCTCCCACTGTCTTTCGCTTCAAGGCGTGCTGCAGGCGTATCCCACGTCAGCGCCCGGCGCCGGGGCGCCCGCCGTCAACTATTCCAGGCACCGGAGAATCCGTCGACGTGCCCTCTGGCGCGGCGGGCGCGCTCAGGACTCGATGATGCGGGCGACGTAGGGCTGCAGCCCGGCTTTGCGCAGGGGGCTGACGGTGACCTTGCCGGCGCTGCCCGACGATTCGAGCATCTGTCCGTTGCCGAGGTAGATCGCGACGTGCTGGCTGCCGTTGGGTCCCCAGAACAGCAGGTCTCCGCGCTTGCCCTGGGCCAGCGGGACCTTGCGCCCGGTGTTGTACTGGTCCCCGGAGTACTTGGGGATCAGCACGCCGACTCCGGCGTAGGAGAACTGGGTGAATCCCGAGCAGTCGTATCCGACGGTGTTGGCACCGGAGTCGATGCCGGTACTCGGTCCGTTGGGCTTGCCGCCGCCCCAGGAGTAGGGCGTACCCATCTGGGATGCGCCGCGGCGGATGACGTATTCGATCGCCTGCGGTCCGCGCACCCGCCCTGGAGCCACACTGGACACCGAGGGGCTGACGATGCCGAGCTTCTCGAGGAAGCCCCGGCCCAACTCCATGGTCGTCTGGGTGGCCTGTGCGGTGGCGGCCAGCGACGCGTTCGCGATCGCCAGCGGGTCGCCCGGGGCGCCGGCGCTGAGCAGTTTGGGCAGCGTCGGATCCCACTGGCCGTCATCCGGCTGGGCGGCCGCCGTGGCGACGGCGCCGAACAGCATCACCACCGCGGCAAGCAGCGCGGCTATCGACCGAGCCCATCGAGAAGCAAAGCGGCGCAGCGACATCGAGAATTTCACCATTCGATCAATCGGGTGGCGTACGGCGTCATGCCGCTGGTGCGCACCGGGGAGACCTTGACCACCGAGCCGGTGTAGGGCGCCTCGAGCATCTGCCCGTTGCCCAGGTACAGCGCGACGTGCTGGCTGGCGTTCGGGCCCCAGAAGAGCATGTCGCCGCGGCGCATTTCGGAGCTGGGGATCTTGCGGCCCGCGTTGTACTGCGAGCCCGAGTAGTGGTCGAGTTTGATGCCGACGCCGGCGAACGCGTAGAGCATCAGGCCCGAGCAGTCGAAGCCGACGGTGCCCGCCCCGGAGTCGATACCGTTGCTGGGGCCGGCCGCGTTGCCGCCGCCCCACGAATACGGCACACCCTGCTGGGACATCGCCCGTTTGATGACGTATTCGGTGGCCTGCTGGCCGTAGACGCGCGGGATGGCGCCGTTGTTGGTGTAACCGCTCGGGGTCGGGATCAGCCCGAGCTTCTGCAGGAAGCCGCGGCCCATCTGCTGGGTGACCTGCGCGGAGGTCGACGTGATGCCAAGCACCGCGTTGATGATCGCGATGGGGTCACCGCTGACGAACGCACTCGGGATGGCCGGCAGCGTGGGATCCCAGGCCGGGATGTCCCATTTGGCCGCCCCGGGCGCCGGGGCGCCGGGGGCCCGGTCCCAGTTGGTGGCCGCGCCGGGTGCGGGCGCGGGGCCGGCGGCCTTCTGCACCGGAGCCGACGCGGGCTGCGCCGGGGCGGACGGTTGGGCGGCCTTGCGGACCTCGTCGAGACGGGCCTGGGCGGCGGCGCGTTCGGCGACGAGCCGGTCGAGCTGGGCCTGCTGGTCGCCGAAGGTGCGTTGGGCCGACCGCAGCGCCTCGACCGCGGTGGCCTGGCTGGCCTCGGCGTCGGCGGCGGCCTGATCGGCCTGCTGCTTGGCCAGGCGCGCGGCCGACTCCCGGTTGATCTGCTCGGTGCGGGCGCGCTGCAGGTTGGCCATCACCTGCGCGGAACTGACCGACAGGGTCTGGGCCACGGCCGCGGTGTGCAGCACGTCGGCGGGGTCGGCACCGGTGAGATACGACGACGACGGCCCGTTGACGTAGGTGGCGGCGGCGAACTCGTCGAAACGCTTCTGCGCGTTGGCGATCGCGATGTTGGCATCCTCGACGCCGACGCTGGACTCCTCGAGGTCGCGCTGGGCGGCCGCCGCGGCGTCACGCGCGTTCTGGACGTCGAGGATGGCCTTGTTGACGCTCTCCTGCTGGGTCTGCACGGCGGCGCCCAGATCCTGCAGCTGCTGGTTGGCGTTGGCGACCGCGGCGACCAGCGGGCCGATACCGTCCGGATCGGCCGAGGCCGGGGTCCCGCTCCACAGCGCGGTGGTGACGAGCATGCCTGCGGTCAGCGGAAGCGCATAGGCCCTGCCGTAGCGGCGAGAGGCTGAGGCGCGAGTGGAGCGCTTCATTCGACTCAGATCTCCTCGGGGCTCGATGCGAAACCGTTGCGCAGTTGTCACATTAAGCACAACTACAACAGGGGTACCGAATGCACCGTACGTCACAAAAGTCGCTAAAGAAACTTTCGTCACAAATTACAATGTTGTAATTGCGCGCACCGTTATCGAATGGTGATATCGCCATTCCCGGCCCTCGGCCGGGATGCCGATCAGCGCTGGTCAGCGGGGGTGTCGGCGGCCTGTTCGGCCGGCGTCGGCGCGGTCACGCGTTTACCCCAGACCTGCAATAACCGGGTGCCCACGGCGGCCACGGCGACCAACACGACCAGCACGATCGTCAATAGCGTCCACGGGAAGTCGTCGGTGGTGATCTGGTCCAGGAAATTCTGCGCCGACTGCACCGGGTTGCCGGTCTTGGCCAGATCCTGGCCCGCCTCCAGGGTCACCCGGTCGATCGATCCACTCCAGGTCCCGGCGAATGACGGGCTCAGCGCGAGCACGGTGGCGTCCGGATAGGCGATGCCGACCTCGGTCGCGATATCGCGCAGCGGGGTGTCGAGGTGCGGATCGCGATCGATGACGACGATCTTGAGATCGATACCATCGGCCCGCGCCTCGGACACGACCTGGCGCAGCGCCGCCTCATCGGTACCGGGCGGTGCGCTCACCCCGTCGGCACCGACCTCGGCGAGCACCTGGTCCATGTCGAGGTCAGGCGGAATGAACCCGGGCAGAAACGGGAGAACCTCTGGCATGACACCAGCCATCACATCGGGTGCCGTCACAGGTGAGCACGGTACCTCGCGAGCGGGTACCCCGACGCCAGCACCCGCCGGGCAGCGACCAGACTGTTACCCGGTTTCCGCGCGGCCTGGAGTGTATTGCAGGACAAGCGTACTGTTAACATCAGGCGCCGCGACACAGCCCGTCGCGGCGAGAACTATCGGGAGTTGATGTGAGCGAAAAGGATTCGTCGAAGAACTCATTCGATGCCCGCGACACCCTCGAGGTCGGGGACAAGTCGTACGAGATCTACCGGCTCGATGCCGTGCCCGGCACCGAGAACCTGCCGTACAGCCTGAAGGTCCTGGCCGAGAACTTGCTGCGGACCGAAGACGGCTCGAACATCACCAAGGACCACATCGAGGCCATCGCCAACTGGGATCCCGAGGCCGAGCCGAGCATCGAGATCCAGTTCACCCCGGCCCGGGTCATCATGCAGGACTTCACCGGCGTGCCGTGCATCGTCGACCTGGCCACCATGCGCGAGGCGGTCGGCGACCTCGGCGGCGACCCGCAGAAGGTCAACCCGCTCGCCCCCGCCGATCTGGTCATCGACCACTCGGTGATCGCCGACCTGTTCGGCACCGCCAACGCGTTCGAACGCAACGTGGAGATCGAATACCAGCGCAACGGCGAGCGCTACCAGTTCCTGCGCTGGGGTCAGGGCGCGTTCGACGACTTCAAGGTCGTCCCGCCCGGCACCGGCATCGTGCACCAGGTCAACATCGAGTACCTGGCCAGCGTCGTGATGGAGCGCGATCGGGCCGGCGAAGTTGGGGGCGAGACCATCACGGTGGCCTACCCGGACACCTGTGTGGGCACCGACAGCCACACCACCATGGAGAACGGCGTCGGCGTGCTCGGCTGGGGCGTCGGCGGTATCGAGGCCGAGGCGGCCATGCTCGGCCAGCCGGTCTCGATGCTCATCCCCCGCGTCGTCGGGTTCAAGCTCTCCGGTGAGCGCCGCCCCGGCGTCACCGCCACCGACGTCGTGCTCACCGTCACCGAGATGCTGCGCAAGCACGGCGTGGTCGGCAAGTTCGTGGAGTTCTACGGCGAGGGCGTCGCCGAGGTGCCGCTGGCCAACCGCGCGACGCTGGGCAACATGAGCCCGGAGTTCGGTTCCACCGCCGCGATCTTCCCCATCGACGAGGTGACGATCGACTATCTGCGGATGACCGGCCGCAGCGAGGAGAAGCTCGCGCTGATCGAGGCCTACGCGAAGGCGCAGGGCATGTGGCACGACCCGAGCCGCGAGCCGAAGTTCTCCGAGTACCTCGAACTCGACCTGGCCGACGTGGTGCCCTCGATCGCCGGTCCCAAGCGCCCGCAGGACCGCATCGCCCTCGACGACGCCAAGAGCGCGTTCCGCAAGGACATCCACAACTACGTCGAGAACGGCAACTCCGCACCCCACTCCAAGGTGGACGAGGCCGTCGAGGAGTCCTTCCCGGGGAGCGATCCGGTGGCGCTGTCCTTCGCCGACGAGGATTCGGTGGATGTGAAGTCGGCCGCCAATGGCGCGGAGGGCCGGCCGAGCAAACCGGTCACGGTGAAGTCCGAGGAACGCGGCGAGTTCGTCCTCGACCACGGCGCGGTGGTGATCGCGGCGATCACGTCATGCACCAACACCTCCAATCCCGAGGTGATGCTGGGTGCGGCGCTGCTGGCCAAGAACGCCGTCGACAAGGGGCTGACCAGCAAGCCGTGGGTCAAGACCACGATGGCGCCCGGCTCGCAGGTCGTCACCGACTACTACGACAAGGCCGGCCTGTGGCCCTACCTGGAGAAGCTGGGCTTCTACCTGGTCGGCTACGGCTGCACCACCTGCATCGGCAACTCGGGCCCGCTGCCCGAGGAGATCAGTCAGGCCATCAACGACAACGATCTGTCGGTGACCGCGGTGCTGTCGGGCAACCGCAACTTCGAGGGCCGGATCAACCCCGACGTCAAGATGAACTACCTCGCGTCCCCGCCGCTGGTGATCGCCTACGCACTGGCCGGCAGCATGGATTTCGACTTCGAGAACGAGGCCTTGGGCAAGGACGATGAAGGCAACGAGGTCCTCTTGAAGGACATCTGGCCGACCCAGCAGGACATCAACGACACGATCGCGAACGCGATCAACACCGAGATGTTCGTCAAGAACTACGCCGACGTCTTCAAGGGCGACGACCGCTGGCGCAACCTACCCACCCCCAGCGGTGACACCTTCGAGTGGGCCGAGGACTCGACGTACGTGCGCAAGCCCCCGTACTTCGACGGTATGCCGGCCGAGCCGGAGCCGGTCTCCGACATCACCGGGGCGCGGGTGCTGGCCCTGCTGGGCGATTCGGTCACCACCGACCACATCTCCCCCGCCGGCAGCATCAAGCCGGGCACCCCGGCCGCGCAGTATCTCGACGAGCACGGTGTGGAGAAGAAGGACTACAACTCCTACGGATCGCGCCGCGGCAACCACGAGGTGATGATCCGGGGCACCTTCGCCAACATCCGCCTGAAGAACCAGCTGCTCGACGACGTCTCCGGCGGGTACACCCGCGACTTCACCAGGGACGGGGAGCAGGCGTTCATCTACGACGCGGCGCAGAACTACGCGGAGCAGGGCATTCCCCTGGTCGTGCTGGGCGGCAAAGAGTACGGATCGGGTTCTTCGCGCGACTGGGCGGCCAAGGGCACCAGCCTGCTGGGCGTCCGCGCGGTGATCACCGAGTCCTTCGAGCGCATCCACCGGTCGAACCTCATCGGCATGGGCGTCATCCCGCTGCAGTTCCCCGAGGGAGAATCGGCCGCGTCGCTGAAACTCGACGGCACCGAGACGTTCGACATCACCGGCATCGAAGCGCTCAACGAGGGCAAGACCCCCAAGACCGTGCACGTCACGGCGTCGAAGGAGGGCGGCGAGACGGTCGAGTTCGACGCGGTGGTGCGTATCGACACCCCCGGTGAGGCGGACTACTACCGCAACGGCGGGATCCTGCAGTTCGTGCTGCGCAACATGCTCAAGTCGAAGTAGTTTCGTGCCCCGGGTCACCGACGATCATCTGGCGGCGCGCCGCCGCCAGATCCTCGACGGTGCCCGGCGCTGCTTCGCGGAGTACGGGTACAACGAGGCGACCGTGCGACGGCTCGAACAGACCATCGGGCTGTCGCGCGGCGCCATCTTCCATCACTTCCGCGACAAGGACACGCTGTTCTTCGAGTTGGCCCGGGAGGACGCCGAACGGATGGCCGACGTGGCCGCCCGGGAGGGTCTCATCCAGGTGATGCGGGACATGCTCGCCGCCCCCGAGCAGTTCGACTGGTTGGCGACCCGGCTGGAGATCGCGCGCAAACTCCGCAACGATCCGGTGTTCCACCGGGGTTGGGTGGAACGTTCGGCGGAGCTGTCCGCGGCGACGACCGAACGGCTGCGGCGGCAGAAGCAGGCTGGCCGGCTACGCGACGACGTGCCCAGCGACGTGCTGCAGACCTATCTGGATCTGGTGCTCGACGGGTTGGTCGCGCGGTTGGCCTCCGGCGACGATCCGGCCCGGCTCGGCGCCGTCCTCGACCTCGTCGAGGCGTCGGTGCGCCAGCAGAGCGAGCTCAGGAGCTGACCCGGCGGGCGCGGTGGTTCGGTCCCCCGCGGCTGCGCATGGTGGTGCCCGATTCGCGCAGCATGCTGTGGATCGACCCGTAGGACCGGCCGGTCTTGGCCACCAGCGACCGGATGCTCGCACCGCTCTCGTATTCGCTGCGCAGTTCGCTCAGCAGTTGGTCCCGTGACTGATCCGACTTCTTCATCGCATCTCCCCGCTCGTGATGCCCCCGCCTCGCGATTTCATACCCAGCGCGGGCACGGCTAATCGGAGCGTGCGCAATTTCGCGCAACGGTGCGCGAAGTGGATCAGGCGAGTTCGATGAGGTCGCGGTAGTCCTCGGACCAGAAGTCCTCGGTCCCGTCGGGCAACAGCAGCACCCGCTGGGGGTCGAGCGCCTCGGCCGCGCCCGGGTCGTGGGTGACCAGGACGACGGCGCCCTGGTAGCTGCGCAGCGCGTCGAGGACCTGCTCGCGCGATGCCGGATCCAGGTTGTTGGTCGGTTCGTCGAGCAACAGCACGTTGGCCTTGGAGGCGACCAGCCCGGCCAGCGCAAGCCGGGTCTTCTCACCACCCGACAGCGTCCCCGCCGGCTGGTCGAGCTGCGGACCGGTGAACATGAACGCGCCCAGCAGGCCGCGCAGATCCTGTTCGCCGGTGTCGGGTGCGGCGTGGCGGATGTTCTCCCACACCGAGGCCAGGTTGTCGAGGGTGTCGTGCTCCTGGGCGAAGTAGCCGATCTGCAGGCCGTGGCCCGGTTCCAGCCCGCCGGCGTCGGCGTTCTCCACGCCGGCCAGCAGCCGCAGCAGCGTCGTCTTGCCCGCGCCGTTGAGGCCCAGCACGACGACCCGCGAACCGCGGTCGATGGCCAGGTCCAGCCCGGTGAAGATCTCCAGCGACCCGTAGGTCTTGGTCAGTCCCTTCGCGATCAGCGGGGTCTTACCGCAGGGCGCCGGGGTCGGGAACTTGATCCGGGCCACCTTGTCGGCCACCCGCTCGTCGTCCAGGGCGGCCATCATCCGGTCGGCCCGCTTGAGCATGTTCTGGGCGGCGACGGCCTTGGTGGCCTTGGCGCCCATCTTGGCGGCCTGCGCGCGCAGCGCGCTGGCCTTCTTCTCGGCGTTGGCCCGCTCGCGGCGGCGGCGCTGCTCGTCGGTGGCACGGGCGTCCAGGTACTTCTGCCAGCCCATGTTGTAGACGTCGGCCTCGCCGCGGACGGCGTCGAGAAACCACACCCGGTTGACCACGTCGGCGAGCAGATCCACATCGTGGCTGATCACCACCAGCCCGCCGCTGTGGTTCTGCAGGAAGCTGCGCAGCCAGCCGATCGAGTCGGCGTCGAGGTGGTTGGTGGGTTCGTCGAGCAACAGGGTGGTCGACGACGACGCGCCCGCTCCCCCTTCGGACGCGGCGAACAGGATGCGCGCCAGCTCGACGCGGCGGCGCTGCCCACCGGACAGAGTGCGCAGCGGCTGGGTGAGCACGCGTTCGGGCAGCCCCAGGCTGGCGCAGATGCGCCCGGCGTCGGATTCGGCGGCGTATCCGCCCAGCGCCGCGAACCGCTCCTCGAGCTGGCCGTAGCGGCGTACCGCTTTGTCGCGTGCGGCGTCGTCGGCGACCTCGGCCATCAACGCCTGCTGCTTCTCCAGGTCGGCCAGCAGGGTGTCCAGGCCGCGCGCGGACAGCACCCGGTCGCGGGCCAGCACGTCCAGATCGCCCTCGCGGGGGTCCTGCGGGAGGTAGCCGACCTCACCGCTGCGCACCACGGTCCCGGCGTAGGGTTCGCCCTCACCGGCGAGGATGCGCATGGTGGTGGTCTTGCCCGCGCCGTTGCGTCCGACCAGTCCGATGCGGTCACCGGGCTGGATCCGCAGCGCGGCGCCTTCGGTGGAGAGCAGGGTGCGCGCCCCGGCGCGGACCTCCAGGTCCGTTGCGGTGATCACGCGTCGCTCTCCTTATGTCTCAGGGTGTGGTCTTGTCGTCGCTGAAGTGCGCCGGCCGCTTCTCGGCGCGCGCAGCCACCGCTTCTTCGAAGTTCGCGGTGAGCAGGCGCACGTAGAGCTGCCCGAGGCCTTCTGCCTGCATGTGCCCTTCCAGGCTAGCGGCGTCCATCCCACTCCACAGTGTGCGCTTGGTCAACTCGATTCCCGGCCGGGAGAACGACGCGATGCGCTCGGCGACGTCGTAGCACGCCTGGAGCAGGTCCTCCTCGGGCACGGTGCGCGACACCAGCCCGATCCGTTCGGCCTCCTCGGCGGTGACATCGCGGCCGGTCAGCATGATCTCGAACGCCCGTGACGAGCCGATCGCCCGGGGCAGCAGATAGCTGAGCCCGAGTTCACTGGCGGTCAGGCCGTTGTTGATGCCCGCGGCGCGGAAGTAGGCGCCCGACGCGGCCAGCCGGATGTCGGCGGCCAACGCCAGACACAGACCGCCGCCGATTGCGGCCCCGTTGACCGCGGCGATCACCGGCTGGTGCATCTTGCGCAGCGCCAGGATGACGTCGTCGAGCACCTCCATCGACCGCAGCGCGTAAGTGGGCCGGGTCAGCCCCTCCACATGCGGGACCGAGCCGGCCGATTTGTGATCGGCGCCGGAGGAGAATCCGCGCCCGGCCCCGGTGAGTACCACTGCCCGCACCGAATTGTCGTAGGTGAGTTCGCCGAGCACCTCACGCAGCGGGACCATGACGTCGAACGCCATGGAGTTCATCCGTTCGGGGCGGTTGAGGGTCACCAGCGCGACGTGCGGCCGCGGCCGGTCGACGAGAACGTGGGTCACCCGTGCACGTTATCGTGCACGACACTCACTGCGGCTGGCCGTCACCCTGTGCCGCGATCGCGGCGTCGACGTCGAATTCCTTGACCTTCTGGACGAGATCCTCCAGGGCCGCCGCCGGCAGCGCACCGGCCTGGTTGAACACCAGCTTGCCCTTCTTGAAGGCCATCAGGGTCGGAATCGAGCGGATGTCGGCGGCTTGGGCCAGTGCCTGCTCGGCTTCGGTGTCGACCTTGGCGTAGACCACGTCCGGGTGCTTCTCCGAGGAGGCCGAGTACGTCGGCGCGAACGCCCGGCACGGCCCGCACCACGACGCCCAGAAGTCGACGAGCACGATCTCGTTGTCGGTGATGGTGTCGTTGAACTGTTCAGCGGTGATGTCTTGCGTTGCCATGTCTGTCCTAACGCCAGGTCGCCGAGCGGTGTTCCCAGGTCATCCGGGTGGGGCTAGACGGTGAAACCGAGGGCGCGCAGCTGTTCGCGGCCGTCCTCGGTGATCTTGTCCGGACCCCACGGCGGATTCCACACCCAGTTGATCTTGATGTCTTTGACCAGACCGGCGCCGACCAGCGCGGTGCGCGACTGATCTTCGATCACATCGGTCAACGGACAGGCCGCCGAGGTCAGCGTCATGTCGATCAACGCGATATCGCCGCCCTCGGCCTGCTCGACGTCGAGGCCGTACACCAGCCCCAGATCCACGACATTGATCCCGAGTTCCGGGTCGACGACATCGCGCATCGCCTCCTCCAGGTCGGCGAGGAACTCCTCGTTGGGTGCAGCGGTGTCGCTCATCTTCTCTCCTGTACGTCGTGCGTCGCCTGAGCCACGGCATCTTTGAAAGCCATCCACCCCAGCAGGGCACACTTCACCCGCGCCGGGTACTTCGCCACACCCGCGAACGCCACCCCGTCACCGATCAGGTTCTCGTCGCCGTCGACGGTGCCCCGCGAGGACACCATCTCGGTGAACGCGGCGACGGTCTTGAGCGCATCCCCGACGGTCGCCCCGATCACCTGGTCGGTGAGCACCGAGGTGGCCGCCTGGCTGATCGAACAGCCCTGCCCGTCGTAGGACACGTCGACCACCGTCTCACCGTCCTCGGACAGCGCCACCCGCAACGTCACCTCGTCACCGCAGGTGGGGTTGACGTGGTGCACCTCGGCGCCGAACGGATCGCGCAGCCCGCGGTGATGCGGGTGCTTGTAGTGGTCCAGGATCACTTCCTGGTACATCTGCTCGAGTCTCATCAGTCCCGCCCGAAGAACTGCACGGCCCGTTTCACCCCGGCCACCAGCCGGTCCACCTCGTCGAGGGTGTTGTACACCGCGAACGACGCCCGCGCGGTGGCGGCGATGCCGAACCGGCGGTGCAGCGGCCACGCGCAATGGTGACCGACCCGTACGGCCACCCCGTCGTCGTCGAGCACCTGCCCGACGTCGTGGGCGTGCACGCCGTCGACGACGAACGACACCGGTGAGCCCCGGTGCTCCAGCGACATCGGTCCGATGATCCGGACGCCGTCGATCCCGGACAGGCCCTCCAGCGCGGCGGCGACGAGGTGCGCCTCGTGCTCCTGCACCGCGGCCATCCCGATGTCTCCGAGATATCGGGCCGCGGCAGCCAGCCCGACGACCTGGGAGGTCATCGGGGTGCCGGCCTCGAAGCGCTGCGGCGCCGGCGCATAGGTCGCCGACTCCATCGTCACGGTCTCGATCATCGAGCCGCCGGTCAGGAACGGCGGCATCGCCGCGAGCAGTTCACGGCGGCCGTAGAGCACCCCGATCCCGTTCGGGCCCAGCATCTTGTGCCCGGAGAAGGCGGCGTAGTCCACCCCGAGCGCGCCGAAGTCGGTGATCTGGTGCGGCACCGACTGGCAGGCGTCCAGCACGGTCAGCGCACCGACCGCCTGCGCCCGCGACACCAATTCGGCGACCGGTGCGATCGCACCGGTGACGTTCGAATGGTGGCTGAAGGCAACGACTTTCACCCGCTCGTCGAGTTCGAGTGAGTCCAGATCGATGCGTCCATCGTCGGTCACCCCGAACCACTTCGGGGTCGCCCCGGTGCGGCGCGCCAACTCCTGCCACGGGATCAGATTCGCGTGGTGTTCGAGCTCGGTGGTGACGATGACGTCACCCGGACCGACCGAGCGGCCGGTGAACCGGTCGTCGCCCAGTACGTAGGCGACCAGGTTGAGCGCTTCGGTGGCGTTCTTGGTGAACACCAGCTCGTCCGGACCGGCCCCGACGAATGCCGCGATATCGGCCCGCCCCTGCTCGTAGGCGTCGCTGGACTCCTCCATCAACTGATGGGCGCCGCGATGCACCGCTCCGTAGGAGGTGGTCAGGAAATCCCGCTCGGCGTCGAGCACCGGCAGCGGACGCTGCGAGGTCGCACCCGAGTCCAGATAGGCCAGCGTGCTACCGCCGCGCATCACCCGGCTCAGGATCGGGAAGTCCGCCCTGATCGTGGCGAGATCCAGCGTCTGCGCGGCCGTCATGTCAGGCTCCCGCGGTGGCAGCCTGGGTGAAGCGCTCGTAGCCGTTGGCTTCGAGTTCGTCGGCCAGTTCCGGGCCACCCGACTCGACGATCCGTCCACCGACGAAGACGTGCACGAACTGCGGCTCGATGTAGCGCAGGATGCGGGTGTAGTGGGTGATCAGCAGGACGCCGCCGTGTTCTGTCTCCTTGTAGCGGTTGACCCCCTCGCTGACGACGCGCAGCGCGTCGACGTCCAGACCGGAGTCGGTCTCGTCGAGGATGGCGATCTTCGGCTTGAGCAGCCCCAGCTGCAGGATCTCGTGACGCTTCTTCTCACCGCCGGAGAAGCCTTCGTTGACGCTGCGTTCGCCGAAGGCGGGGTCGATGCCGAGGTCGGTCATCGCACCCTTGACCTCTTTGACCCAGTGGCGCAGCTTGGGCGCCTCGCCGCGCACGGCGGTGGCCGCGGTGCGCAGGAAGTTCGACATCGACACGCCCGGGACCTCGACCGGGTACTGCATGGCCAGGAAGAGGCCGGCCCGCGCGCGCTCGTCGATGTCCATCTCCAGGACGTCTTCGCCGTCGAGGGTGATCGAACCGGACGTCACGGTGTATTTGGGGTGCCCGGCGATCGCGTAGGACAGCGTGGATTTACCGGATCCGTTGGGTCCCATCACCGCGTGGGTCTCCCCCGAACGCACCGTCAGGTTGACGCCCTTGAGGATCGGGATGTCGGCACCCTCGGGGCCGCCGTCGGGATTGACGACCGAGACGTGCAGGTCCTTGACTTCGAGTGTGGTCATGTTCAGTCGGCTCTCGATTCGGTGATCGCTAGTTCGCGTTCGATGGCTTCGGTCAGTCGTTCACGCACCGCGGGCACGGCGATCTTGGCGATGATCTCGCCGAAGAAGCCGCGCACCACCAGGCGGCGGGCCTGATCCTCGGGGATGCCGCGGGCGCGCAGGTAGAACAGTTGCTCGTCGTCGAACCGGCCGGTCGCGCTGGCATGGCCGGCGCCGACGATCTCACCGGTCTCGATCTCGAGATTGGGCACCGAGTCGGCGCGAGCGCCGTCGGTGAGCACCAGATTGCGGTTGATCTCGAAGGTGTCGGTGCCGGTCGCTTCGGCGCGGATCAGCACGTCGCCCACCCACACGGTGTGCGCGTCGGGTTTGGCCGAGTCCGGATCCCCTTGCAGCGCACCCTTGTACAGCACATCGGATTTGCAGTTGGGCTGGCTGTGGTCGACCAGCAACCGCGACTCGAAGTGCTGCCCGTCGTCGGCGAAGTAGGTGCCGAGCAGTTTGGCGTCGCCACCGGGCGCGGTGAATCGCACGTTGGCGGTGGTCCGGACCACGTCGCCACCCAGCGTCACATTCACGTGCCCGAGCACCGCGTCCTTGCCGAGGGTGGCGTGGTGGGAGCTGACATGGACCGTGTCGTCAGCCCAGTCGGCGATCCAGATGACGCCCAGGCCGGCCGAGTCGCCGACGACGATCTCGACGTTGTCGGCGTAGGTACCGCTGCCGCGCAGATCGACGACGACGATCGCGCGCGACAGTTCCTCGACCCGGATCTGCAGGTGCCCGTAGGCGACCTGACCTTCGCCGGGGCCGCTGACACCTATCTCGATGGGCTCGGCCACCTCGGTGTCGCGGGCGACGGTGACGATGGTGGCGGTCTCGAACGACGAATACGCCTGAGCCGCAACGCGGTCCGACGGCACACCGCCCTGGCCGAGCCGCTCGTCGGACCGGCTCACGGTCTCGACGGTGACACCCGGGTTCTCCGACACCTCGATACCGGCCTGCGCGGTCGCGGGCGCGGAGCCGTCGTGCAGTCCGCGCAGCCGGCGCAGCGGGGTGAAGCGCCAGATCTCGTCGCGCCCGCCGGGTACCTCGAAGGCGTCGACGTCGAACGACGAGAACAGCTCGCCTTTGTTCAGGTTGAGGACCGAGCCCGACTTGGCCGTGCCTTCAACCGATTCGGTGACTCCCACTAGCCGACGGCCCCTTCCATCTGCAGCTCGATCAGGCGGTTGAGCTCGAGCGCGTACTCCATCGGGAGCTCCTTGGCGATCGGCTCGACGAATCCGCGGACCACCATCGCCATCGCCTCGTCCTCGGTCAAACCGCGGCTCATCAGGTAGAACAGCTGATCGGCGCTGACCTTGGAGACGGTCGCCTCGTGGCCCATCGTGACGTCGTCCTCACGGATGTCGACGTACGGATAGGTGTCCGACCGGCTCACCGAATCGACCAGCAGGGCATCGCATTTCACGCTCGACTTCGACCCGTGCGACCCCTTGTTGACCTGGACCAGGCCGCGGTAGGACGCCCGGCCGCCGCCGCGGGCCACCGACTTGGACACGATGTTGCTCGACGTGTGGGGGGCCAGGTGCAGCATCTTCGCGCCGGTGTCCTGGTGCTGTCCCTCGCCGGCGAACGCCACCGAGAGCACCTCACCCTTGGCGTGCTCGCCGGTCATCCACACCGCCGGGTACTTCATGGTGACCTTGGAGCCGATGTTGCCGTCGACCCACTCCATGGTGGCGCCGGCTTCGGCGCGGGCCCGCTTGGTCACCAGGTTGTAGACGTTGTTCGACCAGTTCTGGATCGTGGTGTACCGGCAGCGGCCGCCGGGTTTGACGATGATCTCGACGACCGCCGAGTGCAGCGAATCGCTCTTGTAGATCGGCGCGGTACAACCCTCCACGTAGTGCACGTAGGCGTCCTCGTCGACGATGATCAGCGTGCGCTCGAACTGGCCCATGTTCTCGGTGTTGATCCGGAAGTAGGCCTGCAGCGGGATGTCGACGTGGACACCCTTCGGGACGTAGATGAACGAGCCGCCCGACCACACCGCGGTGTTGAGCGCGGAGAACTTGTTGTCGCCGGCCGGGATCACGGTGCCGAAATACTGCTTGAACAGCTCGGGATGCTCGCGCAGACCGGAGTCGGTGTCCAGGAAGATGACGCCCTGGGCCTCGAGGTCCTCGCGGATCGAGTGGTAGACGACCTCGGATTCGTACTGTGCGGCGACACCGGAGACCAGCCGCTGCTTCTCGGCCTCGGGGATGCCGAGCTTGTCGTAGGTGTTCTTGATGTCGGCGGGCAGGTCGTCCCAGGTGGCGGCCTGCTTCTCGCTGGAACGTACGAAGTACTTGATGTTGTCGAAGTCGATGCCCTCGAGGTCGGAACCCCAGTTGGGCATCGGCTTCTTGTCGAACGTGCGCAGCGCGCGCAGGCGGATGTCGAGCATCCACTCGGGTTCGCTCTTCTTGGCCGAGATGTCGCGGACCACGGCCTCGGACAGTCCGCGCTGCGCGCTGGCGCCCGCGACGTCGGAGTCGGCCCAGCCATAGCCGTACTTGCCCAGCGAGGCGATGGCCTCTTCTTGGCTGAGCTGAGTCTCGGGGGTGGCGGTCATGTCGACGCTCCTTGTTGCTCTTCGGGTTTCAGCGGTACGTGGGTGGTGCAGGCGCAGTCGCCGTTGACGATGGTCGCGAGCCGCTGCACGTGGGTGCCGAGGATCTCGGCGAACGCCTCGCGCTCGGCCTCGCACAGCTCCGGGAATTCCTCGGCGACGTGCGACACCGGACAGTGGTGCTGGCAGATCTGAACCCCGCCCACCGGCCCACTCATCGGGGTGGTGGTGGTGGCATACCCGGCATCGGTCAGTGCGCCGGCCACCTTGTCAACAGCGTCGGGGCCCGGCTTTACTCCCGCCAGGATGGTGTCGATCCGCCGGCGGGCAAAGTTCCGAACCGCGTCGTCCCCGCCGATCTCGCGCAGTTGACGCATGGCGGCGGCCGCCAGATCGTCGTAGGCGTGCCCCAACTTGGCCCGGCCCGCGGCGGTCAGCCGGTACCGCTTGGCCGGGCGGCCGCGTCCGGTGTGCTGCCAGGCCGCGGCCGCGCTGGCCTGGGCGTCACCGGCCTCGATGAGCGCATCGAGGTGGCGGCGGATACCCGCGGCCGAGATGCCGAGTCGTTCGGCGATGGCCGAGGCGGTGACGGGTCCTTCGAGCAGGAGCTGGATGATGGCGCTGCGGGTGTGGCCGTCGAGGACCGACGCGGCGGTACCCGCGACAGGAGTCTCTCGAACGATTTTCACAACATCATTGTGGCGGAATTCCCTGGGCGCTTCCAGCAAGGTGACCCTTAGTCGGGCGTGATCGTCACGACATCGACCGATTCCCGGCGGCGGCTAGTCTGCTCGAATGGCTCGAGCGGCGGGGCGATTGCAGGCGTTGTCCGCCTCGATCTCGGAATCCCTGTCCGCGTCGGTCAGCCGTTGGCACGGCGACGAGCGCACGGTCGGCTCGCCGCTGAACGAGGCCGAGGTCGCGGTCATGCGCCGCACCCGGCTGTTCGGCGCGGCGGGCACGGTGCTGATGGCCATCGGCGCGCTCGGTGCGGGCGCGCGGCCGGTCGTCCAGGACCCGACCTTCGGCGTTCGGCTGCTCAACCTGCCCTCGCGCATTCAGACGGTGTCGCTGACCATGACGACCACCGGCGCGGTGATGATGGCGCTGGCCTGGCTGATGCTGGGCCGGTTCGCGCTGGGGCCCCGGCGCATGTCGCGCAGCCAATTGGACCGCACACTGCTGCTGTGGGCGCTGCCGCTGCTCATCGCACCGCCGATGTACAGCAAGGACGTCTACTCCTATCTCGCGCAGAGCGAGATCTCTTTGCAGGGCCTCGACCCGTACCGGGTGGGCCCGGCGACCGGGCTGGGACTCGACCATGTGTTCACCCTGTCGGTGCCCAGTCTGTGGCGGGAGACGCCCGCGCCGTACGGCCCGCTGTTCCTGTGGATCGGGCAGACCATCTCCGCGGTCACCGGCGAGAACATCGTGTGGGCGGTGCTGTTCCACCGGTTGGTCGTCCTGCTGGGTGTCGGGCTGATCGTCTGGGCCACCCCACGGCTGGCCCGCCGCTGCGGGGTCGCCGAAGTCAGCGCGCTGTGGCTGGGTCCGTGCAACCCGCTGCTGTTCATGCACCTGGTGGCCGGCATCCACAACGAGGCTTTGATGCTGGGGCTGATGCTGGCGGGCACCGAATTCGCCCTGCGCGGCATCGACTCCGGCAAACGTCTGCTGCCCCGACCGCTGCGCTGGCCTCCCGACCGCGCCGGCTGGGTGCGCTGGTATCCACTGACGATGCTGCTCACGGGCACCGTGCTCATCGCGTTGTCCTCCCAGGTCAAATTGCCGTCCCTGTTGGCGCTGGGCTTCGTCGCGATGGCGCTGGCCTGCCGCTGGGGTGGCACCGCCAAGGCGTTCTTCCTCGCCGGCGGCTCGCTCGGTGCGGTTGCGCTGGCGGTGATGGCGCTGATCGGCTGGGCCAGCGGTCTGGGCTTCGGCTGGCTGTTCACCCTGGGCACCGCGAACGTCGTGCGCAGCTGGATGTCGCCACCGACCCTGATCGCGCTGGGCACCGGTCAGGTCGGCATCCTGCTCGGCCTCGGTGACCACACCACCGCGGTGCTCGCGCTGACCCGTGCGATCGGCGTCAGCATCATCGCCGTCCTGGTCAGCGGTCTGCTCATCGCCGTGCTGCGGGGCAAGTTGCATCCGGTCGGCGGTCTGGGCGTCGCGCTGGGGGCCACCGTGCTGCTGTTCCCGGTCGTCCAGCCCTGGTACCTGCTGTGGGCGATCATTCCGCTGGCCGCCTGGGCCACCCGCCCGGGTTTCCGCGGCGCGACCATCGCGATCACCCTCGTCGTGGGGATCTTCGGCCCCACGGCCAACGGCGATCGGTTCGCGCTGTTCCAGATCGTGATGGCGACGCTGGCCAGCGCGGTCATCGTGGCGTTGCTGATCGGCCTGACGTGGCGCCGGCTGCCGTGGCGACCGTTGTCCCAGACCGGCGTCGACCCACCGCAGGACCGGTCCGCCGCGCCGGGCGAATACGCTGATTCCTCGTGACCTCCGGATCCGATTGCGTCGTGCGCCTGCGCGGCGTCACCAAGCGCTACGGGTCCACGACGGCGGTCGCGGGTCTGGACCTCGACGTGCACCGCGCCGAGGTGTTCGCCCTGCTCGGCCCCAACGGTGCGGGTAAGACCACCACCGTCGAGATGTGCGAGGGTTTCCTGCGTCCGGACAGCGGCGAGATCGAGGTGCTGGGCCTGGACCCGGCCGCCCACAACACCCGCGTCCGGGAACGCATCGGGGTGATGCTGCAGGGCGGCGGCGGCTATCCGGCGGCCCGGGCCGGTGAGATGCTCGAACTCGTCGCCGCCTATGCCGCCGACCCGCTGGATCCGGCCTGGCTGATGGACACCCTGGGTCTGCGTGACGTCGCCCGCACCACCTACCGGCGGCTGTCCGGCGGTCAACAGCAGCGCCTGGCGCTGGCATGCGCGGTCGTCGGACGTCCCGAGCTGGTGTTCCTCGACGAGCCGACCGCGGGTATGGATGCGCACGCCCGCATCGTGGTGTGGGAGCTCATCGACGGGCTGCGCCGCGACGGGGTGTCGGTCGTCCTGACCACCCACCAGCTCACCGAGGCCGAGGAGCTCGCCGACCGGCTGATGATCATCGACCACGGGGCGGCGGTGGCCACCGGCACCCCCGCCGAGCTGATGCGCAGCGGCGCGGAGAATCAGCTGCGGTTCAGCGCGCCGCCGAAACTGGACCTGTCCCTGTTGGTGACGGCGCTGCCGGAGAGCTATCGCGCCTCGGAGACGTCCCCGGGTGAGTATCTCGTCGAGGGCCACGTCGACCCGCAGGTGTTGGCGACGGTCACCGCGTGGTGCGCTCGGCTGGACGTCCTGGCCACCGACATGCGGGTGGAGCAGCGCAGCCTGGAGGACGTCTTCCTCGATCTGACCGGACGGGAGCTGCGGTCGTGACCAGATTCGCGCCGGGGACCTTCAGCCCGGATCCGCGTCCGGCGCCGGTGGCCAAGATGCTCGCCGCGCAGTTCGGGCTGGAACTGCGGCTGCTCCTGCGCAACGGTGAACAGCTGCTGCTGACCATGTTCATCCCGATCACGCTGCTGATCGGGCTGGTGCTGCTGCCGCTCGGCGACTACGGCGACGACCGCGCCGCGACGTTCGTCCCCGCGATCATGGCGCTGGCCGTGATCTCGACGGCGTTCACCGGTCAGGCCATCGCGGTGGCCTTCGACCGTCGCTATGGAGCGCTGAAGCGCCTCGGCGCGACCGCACTTCCGGTGTGGGGCATCATCGCCGGGAAATCGCTCGCGGTGGTGGCCGTGGTGGCCCTGCAGTCGATCCTGCTCGGCGCGATCGGCCTGGCGCTGGGTTGGCGCCCCGAGGTGCTCGGGCTGGCGCTCGGCGCGCTGATCATCGCGCTGGGCACCGCAGGGTTCGCCGCGCTGGGGCTGCTGCTGGGCGGGACGCTGCGGGCCGAGATCGTGCTCGCCGTCGCCAATCTGGCCTGGTTCGTATTCGCCGGCCTCGGCGCGTTGACCCTGGAGGGACAGGCTGTGTCGGCACCGGTGGCCTGGGCGGCACGGCTCACCCCGTCCGGGGCGCTCACCGAGGCGCTGACCCGGGCGATGGATCTCTCGGTGGACTGGTTCGGTATCGCGGTGCTCGCCGGGTGGGGCGGGGTCGCGGCGCTAGCGGCGCTGCGCTGGTTCCGCTTCACCTGAGCTGAGCCCGGGCAGCAGATACTCCAGCTGTCCGACCTCCTCGATGTTGTGCCGGATCCAGGCGGTCAGTTTCGCCTCGGGCATCTTCGCGCCGACCACCCGGTTGACCGGCGCCAGCAGCGGTGCGCGGGCGCCGAGATCCATCACCGTCACGTAGTGCGCGCCGTCGGCGCCGGCCGACCAGGTGTGCTCGAGTTGGAAGACGACGATTCCCGCCACCCGCTTGACCAGTCGGATCCCGGTCTCGTCGAGCTTCTCGACGCGCGCGACCTCGTCGATGGTCAACTCGGGCCGTCCGCCGAACGCCTCGACCATGCGGAAACGGGCACCTTCGCCCGCGCCGCCACCCGGGGCGGGCCTGGCCAGCTCCCACCGGATGTGGTCGATCGGATGCCAGGCCAGATATCGGTCGATCTCCGTCCCGCCGTAGTGCATCGTGGCGCCGAGGTGGGTGAACCAGTCGAGCAGCATCGCCGGGGTGATCCCCGCGAGCGGCCGATGATCGATGGTGACGCGCCGGCGGTGGGCCGGCGCGTGGGTGACACGGACCGTGGCCGAGTCGACGGGTCGAAGCGGATAGCAGACGGGCCGGGCCATGGTCATCTCCTAGATACGGTTGCGTTTCTTAATAGCGACGTTAGGCTGGTCACGTTGGATACGCAAGCGTTTCTCAGGAGGGGCGGGGCGATGGGGCGCCGACGCGGTGCGGAACTGAATGCCGCGATCCGACGGGCCGTGTTGGCGCTGCTGGCCGAACACGGCCCGTCCGGTGTCACGATGGAAGCCGTCGCCGCCACCGCCGCCACCAGCAAGCCGGTGCTCTACCGGCGCTGGACCGACCGCTCACATCTGCTGCGGGACACGCTGATGGGCATCGCCACCACGTCGATCCCCCACCAGGACACCGGCAGTTACCGCACGGACATGCTCGCCGTCCTGCGCGGTTGGGCGGGTTTGTTCACCGGCCCGGACGCGCCACTGCTGCGGGCGGCCATCGCCGCGGCGGTCCATGACGCCGAGCTGTCCGCAGCCTTCCAGCAGGACGTGATCGGCTGGCGGAAAGCCGAGATGGCCGCCCTGCTACGACGCGGCATCGAACGCGGTGACGTGCGCGCCGACGTCCCGGTCGAGATCGCCCGCGAACTCGGCCAGAGTGTGCTGTGGCACCGGCTGCTGATCACTGGCGACCCGATCACCGACGACCTGGTGGTCGCCCTCGTCGACGACGTGCTGGTGCCGTTCGTCTCGCCGCGCCGTTGAGGGCCCGCGAAACCGCCTTCACGGCGACCAGGACGCGCACTTGATGACCCGGAATGCTGTTTCGCGGGAGGGGACCGGCGCGGCCTCCCTACTACAGGCTGTAGTTAGCAGTCCTCTACCATCGTTTCGTGGCCGTCGGACGACTCTTCCTGCGGCTGGTCGACTTCCTCCCGGAGCCCAGCCTGCGCGTACAGCGCGCGATCGCCGCGGCGGTCATCCTGACCCAGGGCGGCATCGCGGTCACCGGTGCCATCGTCCGCGTCACCGCCTCGGGGCTGGGGTGTCCCACCTGGCCGCAGTGCTTCCCGGGCAGCTTCACCCCGGTTCCGCACGCGGAGGTCCCCGGTATCCACCAGGCCGTCGAATTCGGCAACCGGCTGATCACATTCCTGGTGGTGCTGACCGCGGCGGCTGCGGTGCTGGCCGTCACCAGGGCCCGCCGGCGCCGCGAGGTGCTCATCTACGCCTGGCTGATGCCGGCCTCGACGGTCGCCCAGGCCGTCATCGGGGGCATCACGGTGCTGACCGGACTGCTGTGGTGGACAGTCGCGATCCACCTGCTGGTGTCGATGGCCATGGTCTGGCTGGCCGTCCTGCTGTTCGTCAAGATCGGTGAACCCGACACCGGGGTCCGGACCCGGCAGGCGCCCAAGGCCTTGCGCCAGCTGACGCTGCTGGCCGGGGTCACGCTGGCCGCCGTCCTGGTGACCGGGACGCTGGTCACCGGCGCCGGTCCGCATGCCGGCGACAAGAGCATCGAGCAGCCGGTCCCGCGGCTGATGGTGGAGATCACCACCCTGGTGCACCTGCACTCGTCGCTGCTGGTGGCCTATCTCGGGTTGCTGGTCGGTCTCGGCTTCGGTCTGCTCGCGGTGCGGGCGCCGCGCCCGGTGCGGATCCGCCTCGGCGTGCTCCTCGCACTCGTCGTCGGCCAGGGTGTGGTGGGAGCCGTCCAATTCGCCACCAACGTGCCCGCAGCACTGGTCGCCGTGCACGTGGCCGGCGCGGCGGCCTGCACCGCGGCGACCGCGGCGCTATGGGCGTCGATGCGACAGCGGACCGAGCCCGAGGCGCTCGAGCGCGACCTCGACCGCGACGGCGAAGTCGCGCTGGCGGGCCGCGCGGGCGTCGGCGCTGAGTTGCCGCCAGCCCAGTGACGGCTCGACCAGTTCCACCTCGAGCAACCGCGGGTCGTCGCGGCCGCCGATGAGATCGACCCGGGCGTAGAGGAAGTCCGTCGCCTCGACGCCGATGGCGTCGGCCGCCGCCGCCAGCGCCGAATAGCCCACGTCCCACAGCTCGAAATCCGGTTCGGCCGCCGAGAGGGTCTCCGCGGCGAACGTGCCGGATTCGTCGAACGTCGGGGCCCCGTCGGCGGGCAGCATCGGGCCCTTGGTGAACGCGTGCGACTGCGCCCCGCCCAGGAAGACCAGCGCCGTCTCCCCGTCCTCGATGCGCGGATCGTAGGGCTGGACCACCACCGCGCCGCCGCGCGCCTGCAGGGCGGCGGCGTGGCTTGCGGCCTGCGCGGGGTCGGTGAACCGCTGCGCACCCACCGAACCCATCCCGATCGCCGGCTTCACCACCACCTCACCGCCGGGGATCTCGGCGTCCTGATCGGCGTCGAAGATCCGGGTCGGCACGACCGGCACCTCGCGCTCGACGAGGTCGAGCAGGTAGTGCTTGTCGGTGTTCCAGGCGATGACGTCCGGTCCGTTGAGCACCTGAGGCACCCGGCGGGACCAGGCCAGGAACTCGTCGAGGCGGTCGATGTAGTCCCAGGTCGCCCGCAGGATCACCAGATCCGCCGTCTCGGTGGCCGGATCGTCCCAGGGCAGCCAGCGCGCATGCAGACCGCGGGCGCCCAGCGCCTCGACCAGCCCGTCGTCGTCCCCGTCGCTGGACGGTAACGCCGCACAGGAGGCCAGCACGATGCGCGGATGGAACACATCAGGGCGCGCGAGTTTCACCCGGCCATGTTAGGCGGCAATGATGGGTCTCATGTATGCCATCGAAGTCGCCGAGACCGGCGGTCCCGAGGTCCTCAACCACGTCGAGAAGCCACAGCCCACCCCCGGGCCCGGGCAGGTGCTGATCAAGGCCGAGGCCATCGGCGTCAACTTCATCGACACCTATTTCCGGTCCGGCCTGTATCCGCGGGAGACGCCGTTCGTGGTCGGCACCGAGGTGTGCGGACGCATCGAGGCCCTCGGCGAGGACGTGGCCGCACTGCAGGTCGGCGACCGGGTGGTCACCGACAAGGCGCTCGGCGCCTACGCCGAATACACCCTGGCACCCGCCGATTTCGTCGCCTACGTCCCCGACGGCGTCGCCTCCGACGCCGTGGCCTCGGCGCTGCTGAAGGGCATGACGGCGCACTATCTGATCAAGTCGACCTATCCGGTGCAACAGGGTGACTTCCTGCTGGTCCACGCGGGCGCGGGCGGGGTCGGGCTGCTGCTGACCCAGTGGGCGACCAGCCTGGCGGCCAAGGTCATCACCACGGTGTCGACGCCGGAGAAGGCCGAGTTGTCCCGGCAGGCCGGCGCCTTCGAGGTGCTGGACTATCCGGAGGATCCGCAGGAGTTCGGGGCGAAGATCCGCGATCTCACCGGCGGCCACGGTGTCGCCGCGGTCTACGACGGGGTCGGCGCGGCCACCTTCGACGCCAGCCTGGCCAGTCTCGCGGTGCGGGGCACCCTGGCACTGTTCGGCGCGTCCAGCGGCCCGGTGCCGCCGGTGGACCCGCAGCGGCTCAACGCCGCCGGCTCGGTGTTCCTGACCCGACCCAACCTCGCGCATCACACCCGCACGGCCGACGAGTTCTCGTGGCGCGCCGGTGAGCTGCTCGACGCGATCAACAGCGGCACGCTCACGGTGACGGTCAGCGAGCGCTATCCGTTGGCCGAAGCGGCCCGTGCCCACACCGATCTTCAGGGCCGCAAGACGGTCGGCTCGGTGGTGCTGGTGCCCTGACACCGGCCGTGTGATCGGTGTGAGAAATTCACAGCGGTGGCTTAGGCTGACGACGTGGCTGCCGCTCTGAACGCCCATGCGCGACGGTCGGCGATCGCCGCCCGCATCCAGGCCGACCGCGAGGTCGACTTCGCCTCGCTCGCCGGGGAGTACGGCGTGTCCGAGATGACGATCCGGCGCGACATCGAACGACTCGAGGACGAGGGCGTCGCCCGGCGGGTGCTCGGCGGCGCGATCGCCTTCGGCGGCAAGTCGACTGAACCGTCGTTCGCCGCGCGGGCGGCGGTCGCGGCCGACGGCAAGACGCACATCGCGGCCGCGGTCGTCGATCTGCTCGTCCCGCAGGAGACGGTCATCCTCGACAGCGGCAGTACGGTCCTGGCCGTCGCGCGCGCGATCCGGGGCCGGGATCTGCGGCTTACGGTGATCACGCCGAGCGTGCTGGTGGCCGTGGAACTGGCCGACGAACCCGACACCACGATCCTGTTGACCGGCGGCAAGGTCCGCCCCGGCGAGCTGAGCCTGATCGGCGCCGAGGCGGAGGACTTCTACCTGCGGTACAACTGCGACACATACGTGATGGGAATCGCCGGGGTGGACGGGCGCCGCGGCGCGTCGGAATACCACCGCGAGGAGGGCAACGTGAAGCAGGCCGCGATGCGCTCGGCCGACCGGGTGATCGTGGCAGCGGATGCAAGCAAACTGGGCCGCGTGCAGTTGATCAACGTCGCCCCGGTGACCGGGATCTCGGTGCTGGTGACCGACGGGCCGCCGACCCATCCCACGGTCACGGCGCTCGAAGCCGCCGGTGTGGACGTGGTCTGCGTGAACGCCCGCTCATCACCAGTGCGCTGACACCGCCTCGCTGCCGGCGCCGGGACGGGCCACGTGGGCACCCGCCTCCTGCGCGATCAACGCCCCGGCGGCCCAATCGTGCACCGCCAGGTCGTCTTCGACGAAGGCGTCGAGGCTGCCCTGGGCGACCAGGCACAGGTCGAGGGCCGCGGCGCCGAGGCGCCGCATGTCGGTGTAGTCGGTGAGCAGCGCACCGAGTTCGCGTACCTGGCGCCTGCGGCGTCCGGGGTCGTAGGACAGGCCCGTCCCGATCAGCCGGGCCGACGTGCTCGGCAGGTCGAGTGGCAGGTCCGTGATCGCACCCCCGGTCGCCGCCCGCGCGCCGTGGCCCGCGGCCGCGCTCCACGTGGTGGCGAGCGCCGGCGCACAGACCGCGCCGGCGAGCCAGGCGCCGTCGGACAGGCTGCGCACGGCGACCGAGGTGCCGAAGAAGGGGATGCGCCGCGTGTAGTTGGTGGTGCCGTCCAGCGGATCGACCACCCACTCGAACCCGCTGGTCCCGGCCCACGGCGCCAGCTCCTCCCCGACGATCGCATCCCCGGGACGCGCCGCGGTCAGCACGGCCCGCACGGCGGCCTCGGCCTCCCGGTCCACCGCGGTGACGACATCGCCCGCGGCGCTCTTGGTCTGCGCAGCCAGCGGTGTGCCCGCACGCCGCAGACAGATGTCCGCACCGGCCTGCGCGGCGCTGACCGCCACTGCTCGCAGTGCGTCGGCCGCTGGGGTCACAGCGTGGTGCGGAACTTCTCGACCGCACCCATCAGTTCGCGCACGCGCGGGGTGACGGCGCGGTTCTCGAACACCCCGTCCTGTTTGAAGTAGGTTCCGACGATCGCGCCGTCGGCGATCGCGAGTTGCTCTGCGGCGTTCTCGGCCCGAACCCCGGTGTTGACGAACACCGGCACCGGTCCGGCCGAGCGCTTGACCAGCGCAAGCGCCTGGCTGTCGGTGGAGGATCCCGCGGTCAGACCGGAGACGCAGATGGCGTCGGGACGGGTGGCGAAAACCGTGGTTTTGGTGATCGATTCGAGGTCCCGTTCGGCCAGGTAGGTCGCCGACTCCGGCACGATGTTGAACAGCAGCTTGACGGCGTCGCCGCCGACGCGGTGCCGGTGGCGGGCGACCTCGCCGACGTTGGTGTCCCACAGCCCGAAGTCGCTGGCGTAGACCCCGGTGAAGATCTCGCGGACCCATTGCGCGCCGGTGGCGACCGCCAGGTCGATCGACGCGCGGCCGTCCCACAGCACGTTGACCCCGTAGGGCAGCGTCAGCTCGTCGAGCAGTTCGCCGATGATCCGGGCCATCGTGATCGCGGTGATCGGCTCGGTCTTGGTGAGGTAGGGCAGGCTGAACTCGTTGGAGATCATCACTCCGTCCACACCGCCGTCGCGCAGCGCGGTCAGCTCCTCCTTGGCCCGATCGACCACGGCACGGATACCGGCCGCCGAATCGAATCCGGGGTCGCCCGGTAGCGCCGCCAGATGCAGCATGGCGATCACCGGTTTGCGGACGCCGAACACCTCATCGAGCCAACTGGTCATCAGATACCTTCCCCGGGTTGTCGCGGCTACGCTTGCTGTTATTAAATAACACCTCAAGCCAGATTAGCCGCGTCATTTACGTGACGTTTACACACAACATGTGAGAATCTAACAGATAACCGGCTAGGGTCGGGACATCACGAGCGGAGAGGACGCGATGGCGCAGTTCACCCTCGGTGTCGACGTCGGCACCACGGGAACCAAGACCGTGCTCGTCGACGTGTCCGCCGCCCGCATCGTCGCCCAGGCTTCCCGCGAATCCCGGCTGATCGCCGACCGCGCCGGGCATGCCGAGGCCGACCCGCAGCAGTGGATCGACAACGTGCACAGCACCATTCGTGAGGTGCTCCACACCGCGGGCGCCTCCGCCGGGGACGTGGGCGCCCTCGCCACCACCGGCATGGTGCCGGCCGTGGTGCCCGTCGACCGGCGCGGTGAACCGGTCCGGCGCGCCCTGTTGCAGAACGATGCCCGCGCCACCAGCGAGATCGAAACGCTGCGCGCCACAATGGATCCCGCCGCCACCCTGGCCGCAACCGGATCGGCGATCACCCAGCAGTCGGTCGCTCCGACGGCGATGTGGTTGCGCCACAACGAATCACAGAACTGGCGTGACACCACAGCGCTGGTCGGCTCCTACGACTGGGTACTGATGGCACTCGGCGCCGCGCCGCATGTGGAGCTCAACTGGGCGATCGAATCCGGTCTGGCCACCCTCCAGGGGGCGCCCTACGATGCGGCCTTCACCGCCGCGGAGTTGACCCCCGACCTGGTGCCGGAGGTACTCGCACCCGGCAGCACCGCCGGTTCGCTCGATGCCGCGGCCGCCGCCGCGACCGGGCTGCGCGAGGGGACGCCGCTGGTGGTCGGCGGCGCCGATCATGTGCTGTCCGCCTACGCCGCCGGGGTCAATTCCCCGGGTGACTGGTTGGTCAAACTCGGCGGCGCGGGCGACGTGCTGGCCGCCAGCGACACCCCGGTCGTCGACGCGCGCCTGTACCTCGACGCCCATCCGGTACCGGGCCGCTGGCTGCCCAACGGCTGCATGGCCACCAGCGGCAGCCTGATCCGCTGGTTCCAGACCCTCGTAGGCGGGACCGAACTGACCGCACTCGACGACGAGGCCGCGCAGCGCTCCCCCGCCGACGTGCTGTGCCTGCCCTACTTCCTCGGCGAGAAGAGCCCGCTGCACGATCCCGATCTGCGCGGTGCGTTCGTCGGCCTGGACCTGGTGCACACCCGCGCCGACATGTACCGCGCCGTCCTCGAGGCGATCGCGTTCGGCTTCAAACACCACACCGAGGTCTTCGCCGACATCGGCGTGCGACTCGGCCCCGCGATGGTCACCAACGGCGGCAGTCGGTCGGTGCTCTGGAAACAGATCCTCGCCGACGTGCTCGACCTTCCACTCTGGCCGGTGATCGGGCATCCCGGCGCGTCCCTGGGCGCGGCGCTGGCCGCGGCGGTGGGCGTCGGCATGGTGACCGGCTGGGACGACATCGACCGTTTCCGCACGCTCGGCGAGCCCGTCGAGCCCGACCCCCGGCACACCGGGCGCTACGCCGAGGCCTACGGCCAGTGGCGTGAACTCGGCGCCGTGTTGACCCCGGTGTCACATCGATTGGCGCGAAAGGACAACCAGTGAGCGAAGATTCGACGCGCAGCGTCGTGGTGACCGGTGCCGGTTCGGGCATTGGCCGAGCCATCGTCACCACTCTGGCCGAGCGCGGCTGGCGGGTCATCGTCACCGACGTCGATGAGGCCGCCGCCGCACAGTCGGCCGCGCGATTGACCGGCAGCGGCCACGAGAGTCATCGCCTCGACGTCACCGATGCCGGCGCGGCAGCGGCGCTCGCCGACGACATCGCCGATCGGCTGGGGCTCGACGCCTGGATCAACAACGCCGGGATCTCGGCGATGGCGCCGTTCCTGGACGTCTCGGCCCAGCAGTACGACCGCAGCCTCGAGGTCAACCTGCGTTCGGTGTTCTTCTGCGGACAGGCCGCGGCCAGGGCGATGGTGCGCACCGGACGCACCGGCACGATCGTCAACACCGCCTCGATGGCCGCCAAACAGGGCCGGGTGCCGTTCCTGTCGGACTACGTCGCCAGCAAGTTCGGCGTCCTCGGGCTGACCCAGGCGATGGCGTTCGAACTGGCCGCCCACCGGATCACCGTCAACTGCGTGTGCCCCGGTTTCGTCGCCACCCCGATGCAGAGCCGGGAACTCGAGTGGGAAGCCCGCCTCACCGGTTCGACGCCGGAGGCGGTCCGCGACGGCTGGGTCGAGGCCACCCCGCTGGGACGCCTGCAGACCCCCGACGACGTCGCCCGCGCGGTGGCGTTCCTGGTCTCCGAGGACGCCCGGTTCATCACCGGCGAAGCGCTCTCGGTCAACGGCGGCGCATACATGGACTGACGCCGCCCGGCCCAGTCCCACCCAAGAGGAAGTGAGAACCATGCAGAAACCGAAGCTGCGGCGGTGGCTGCCCGCGGTCGTGACGGCGGCCGGGCTCGTCTTGTCGGGCTGTGCCGGCACCGGCGGGTCGGGAGGCGACCAGCAGCAGTCCTCCGGGTTGGGCGACGTCCCCACCGACACCGATGCCACCGTGCGGGTGCTGATGGAGAACGTTCCCGACACCGAGATCGTCCAGCAGATGGTCGGTCAGTTCAATGAGAAGTATCCGCAGGTCAAGGTCGAGATCGAGACCATGACCTTCGATCAGATGCGCGACCGGCTGGTGTCCTCGTTCCAGGCGTCCGAACCCGCCTATGACCTGATCGTCGTGGACAACCCGTGGATGGACGATTTCGCCGCCGCCGGTTTCCTGCAGCCGCTCGGTGACCGGATCAAGGCCACCACCGACTACCGGCCCGACGACTTCTTCCCGTCGCTGACGGACATCACCGACATCGACGGCACCACCTACGGCGTGCCGTTCTACAACTATGCGCTGGGCTACATCTACAACCAGCCCGATCTCGACGCCGCGGCGCTGAGCGTGCCCACCGACCTCGACGCGCTGGTGAGCACGTCGCAGCGGCTCAAGGCCGGTGACCGGGCCGGGATCGCGATGCAGCCCCAGCGCGGGTACAAGATCTTCGAGGAGTGGGCCAACTGGCTGTTCGCGGCCGGCGGCTCGATCTACGGCGAGGACGGCAAACCCACGCTGAACACCGAACAGGCCGCCCGCGCGCTGGACGCCTACATCGAGACCTACCGCACCGCCGCCCCCGCCAACAGCCTGTCGTGGGGCTTCGACGAGGCGTTCCGGTCGGTGTCGAGCGGTAACGCGGCGTCGATGATCGGCTACAACTGGAATCTGCCCGCGCTCAACGATCCCGCCGGGGCCTCCGGCCCGCGCGCCGGACAGTTCTCGCTGGCCCCCATCCCGGGTGGCAAGTCCGCACTGGGGCTGTGGAGCTGGGCGATCCCGGCGAATTCGGCGGCCTCCGATGGGGCCTGGGCGTTCGTCTCCTGGATCACCTCCCCCGAGGTCGATGCCCAGCGCGTCGCCGCCGGCGGCGCGGTCACCCGGCAGAGCTCGCTGACCAACCCGAAGGTGCTGGCCGACGGCTACGGCGAGGCCTACTACCGCACGGTCGGCACGATCCTCGAGAACGCCGCCCCCCTGACCCAGGGCAAGGGCGGTGAGGAGATGATCCAGGCCGTGGGCACCGAGCTGAACGACGCGGTCGCGGGCAACAAGAGCGTCGCCGACGCGTTGCGGGACGCCCAGGCCGCCGCGGAGCGGATCCAGCAGTGAGACAGGGGAATCCGGCGGCCGCCGCGGGGCGGCGCGCGTGAAGTTCAAGTACGGCATGGTCGCGCCGTTGCTCGCGCTCTTCGCCGTGGCCGTCGGATTCCCGCTCTGCTACGCCGCCTATCTGTCGGTCACCGACTACCGGCTGACCGACCGGGAACCACCCGGCTTCGTCGGCGTCGCCAACTTCACCAGCGCGCTGGGCAACGGCGCGTTCTGGGAAGCGTTCGCCACCACCGCGACCTACGTCGTGATCGCCGTGACGTTCGAACTCGTCCTCGGGTTCGCCGTCGCGCTGGCGCTGCATCAGCAGCGGTGGGCCAAGGACCTCTCCCGCGCACTGGTGCTGGCGCCCATGTTCATCACCCCGATCGCGGTCGGTCTGATCTTCCGGTTCCTGCTCAACGACCAGATCGGAGCCGTGCCCGCACTGCTGCACGCGGTCGGGGCGGACTACGACTTCTTCGGACCGGGCAAGGCGCTGCTGACCCTGGCGTTCATCGACGTCTGGCAGTGGACGCCGTTCATGGTGCTGCTGATCCTGGCCGGACTGGAATCGATGCCCAAACAACCGATGGAAGCCGCCCGCGTCGACGGCGCCGGTCCGGTGTACCGGCTGCGGCGCGTGCTGATACCCATGCTCGCGCCGGTGCTGACCGTGGCGGTGCTGCTGCGCAGCCTCGACGCACTGCGGGTCTTCGAATACGTCTATGCCACCACCCGCGGCGGCCCGGGAACCGACACCCAGACCCTGCAGTACTTCATGTACCTCGAGGGCATCCAGTTCTTCCGGCTGGCGCAGGCCAGCGCCATGGCCTTCATCGTGCTGGCGCTGGTGCTGGTGGTCATCGTGGTCGCGTTCCGCACCATGGAACGGACGAGGAGCACCCGGTGAACCGGTCCCGTCCGCTCGACGTCCTGCGCATCGCGGTGCTGACCGCGGCGCTGGTGTTCGTGCTGTTCCCGATCGCCTGGGTGACGCTGGCCAGTCTCAAGACCCCGGAGCAGATGTCCGAGCCGTGGCTGGTGGCGTTCAGCCCGACGTTCGAGAACTGGCGTGCGGTGCTCGACTCCGGGATCTTCGCGGCGGCGGGGCGCAGCGCGCTGGTCGGCGTGGTGACCGTCGTCATCAGCCTGGTGGTGGGCAGCATGGGCGCCTATGCGATCGCCAAGTTCCGCGCCGGCGGATCCCTGACCCGGTTCGGCATGCTCGCCGCGCAGGTGGTGCCCCCCGCAGTGATGGTGTTCCCGTTCCTGACGATGGCCCAGGCGCTGCGGCTCACCGACACCATCGCGCCGGTGATCTTCGCCCACCTGAGCTTCGTGCTGCCGTTGGTGACCTGGTTCCTGATCGGCTTCTTCGAGGCGGTGCCCTCGTCACTGGAGGAGCAGGCCCGGGTCGACGGTTTCAGTCGTTGGCAGGCGTTCCGGCTGGTGGTGCTGCCCCAGGTGCTGCCGGGCATCGGCGCGGCCGGCATCTTCGGCTTCACCCTGTCGTGGAACGACCTGTTCTACGGGCTGATCCTGGCGCCGGGCAACGCGGCGATCCTGCCCGTGGCCATCTCGAACTTCAACACCTTCCGCGGCGTGCAGATCGGCACCATGAGCGCCGCGATCATCATCGCCATCGTGCCGGTGGTCCTGGCCAGCTTCTTCATCCAGCGCCGCCTGGTCCAGGGGATCAGCGGCGGCGCGGTCAAGTACTAGTAGCCCGGAACAGAAGAGGAACCCACAGACATGGCATCGGTCTCGTTCACCGGGGTCACCAAGGCGTTCGGTGACGCCACGGTGGTCTCGGACCTCGACCTCGAGCTGACCGACGGCAGCATGACCGTATTGGTCGGCCCGTCGGGCTGCGGGAAGACCACGTCCCTGCGCATGCTCGCCGGGCTCGAGGACGTCACCTCGGGCAGCATCCGCATCGGTGCGCGCGATGTCACCCGGCTCGAGCCCAAGGAACGCGACATCGCGATGGTGTTCCAGAACTACGCGCTGTATCCGCATCTGACGGTCCGGGAGAACATCGCCTTCCCGCTGCGCGCCACCCGCGTTCCGCGTGCCGAGGCGCTGCGCCGCGCCGACGACATCGCCGCCTCGCTGGGGCTGGGTGAGCTGGTCGCGCGCAAACCCAAGGACCTCTCGGGCGGGCAGCAGCAGCGGGTGGCGATCGGCCGGGCCATCATCCGTGAACCGTCGGTGTTCCTGTTCGACGAACCCCTGAGCAATCTGGATGCCAAGCTGCGCGTGGAGACCCGCACCGAGCTGCTGCGGCTGCAGCGGCGCCTCGGTGTCACCTCGCTCTACGTCACCCACGACCAGGAGGAGGCCATGACGCTCTCCGATCGCATCGTGGTCATGCGTGGCGGTCAGATCGCCCAGGCCGGCCCGCCCGCGCAGGTCTACGCCCGGCCGGCGGACACCTTCGTCGCGACGTTCGTCGGCAGCCCGAAGATGAACCTGGTCACCGGTGCAGTGTCGGGTGGCGAACTGCGCGGTCCCGGCGGCCTGCGCATCCACGTGGGTGGACCCGATGCGGCGGCGGTGACCGTCGGGGTGCGCCCCGACGACCTGGTGCTGCACCCAGCGGCGGACGCGGCCGCGAGTGTGGAACTCGTCGAGTTGCTGGGCCCCCGGGCGATCGTCACGGTGCGCTGCGGCGAGGAACAGCTCACCAGCGTGGTGCCGGCGGCGGCGCTGCCGGCGGTCGGTACCGGTACCGCGGTGCGGCTGTCGGCCGCACCCGAACACGTGCACCGATTCCACCCCCAGACCGGCCTGCGGCTCTAGCTACCCTGGTGCGGTGCCGACCGACCTCGTGGTGACCCCGGCTCTGGTCGTCCCGGCGTCGGAGTTGAGCGAGCGCTTCTCCAGGTCTTCGGGTCCGGGTGGTCAGGGCGTCAACACCACCGACAGCAGGGTCGAGCTGTCGTTCGACGTGGCCCGCTCGCCGGCGATACCGCCGCACCTGCGGCACCGGATGCTCTGCCGGCTGCGTGGCCGGCTCAGCGGGGGTGTGCTGACGGTGGCGGCGAGCGAGTACCGCGCGCAGCTGCAGAACCGGGCGGCCGCCCGCGAACGGATGGCCCGGCTGCTGCGCGACGCGGCCGCGGCTCCCCCGCCGTCGCGCCGGCCCACCCGACCCACCCGCGGCTCCGCGGAACGCCGGCTGGCGGCCAAGAAGCGCCGAGGCACCATCAAGGAGGGCCGCCGCGGCGGATGGGACTAGAACGGCCGGTCAGAACAGCGTCGGCAGCGCCAGCGCGGAGTCCACGGCCAGCGCGCAGAACACCACGGCCAGATAGTTGTTCGACTGCAGGAACAGCCGCAGTGGCTTCACCGGCTCGCCGCGCTTGACACCGCTGTAAAGCTGATGGGCCATCACCAGGAACCACGCCCCCGCCAGCAGCGCGACCGCGGCGTACAGCCATCCGGTGGCCAGCGCGAGGCCGAGCGTGGCCAACACCGTCAGCCACGTGTAGATCAGGATCTGGCGGGTCACCTGCCGCTCGGTCGCGACCGTCGGCAGCATCGGCACCCCGGCCGCCTTGTAGTCGTCCTTGTAGCGCATGGCCAGCGCCCAGGTGTGTGGCGGCGTCCAGAAGAAGATGACCGCGAACATCACCAGGGCGGGCCACTGGATCGTTCCGGTCACCGCCGACCAGCCGATCATCACGGGCATACAGCCGGCCGCCCCGCCCCACACCACGTTCTGCGACGTACGCCGCTTGAGCAGCAGCGTGTAGACGAACACGTAGAACGCGATGGTGGCCAGCGCCAGCAGACCGGAGAGCAGGTTGCTCGACCGCCACAACCAGAAGAACGACGCCGTCGAGAGCACCAGTCCGAAGATCAGCGCGTGACTCGTCGGCACTGTCGCGCGGGCCAGCGGCCGCCGGGCCGTGCGCTTCATGACCTTGTCGATGTCCGCGTCGGCGACGCAGTTGAGGGTGTTGGCGCCCGCCGCGGCCAGCATGCCGCCGATCAGTGTGTTGAGGATCAGCAATGGATCGACGGTGCCCCGGTCGGCCAGCAACATCGCCGGAATCGCAGTGACCAGCAGCAATTCGATGACCCGGGGCTTGGTCAGCGCCACGTAGGCCAGCAGCGTGTTGACGATGCGGGAGGGCACCGATTTTCCAGCCCTACCCCCGGCGCCGGCCAGGAGGGAGCGCTCGCGGATGCTCACGCAGGTAACTCCTCACAGGTGGCGTCGCGCAGACTTCTACTACAAGCGATGGTAGACCCGGATGACGGGCAGGCGACAGCTGGGTGACGCGGACTGCGGCTCGGCGATATTCCGCACTAGGGTGGGTACTGGGGGGATAGCCGATTTGATCTAGGAGTGCCTGTCGTGACGACAACCGAAGAGATCTCTGAACTGACCCGACCGCACCACCCCGATGATTGGACCGAGCTGGACACCGTCTCGGTGGATACGATCCGGGTGCTCGCGGCCGACGCGGTGCAGAAGGTCGGTAACGGTCACCCAGGCACGGCGATGAGCCTCGCCCCGCTGGCGTACACGCTGTTCCAGCGACAGATGCGCCACGATCCCAGCGACGTGCACTGGCTGGGCCGGGACCGCTTCATCCTGTCCTGCGGGCATTCCAGCCTGACCCTCTACATCCAGCTCTATCTCGGCGGCTTCGGCTTGGAGCTGTCCGATATCGAGTCGCTGCGGACCTTCAAGTCCAAGACGCCGGGCCACCCCGAGTTCCGCCACACCAAGGGTGTCGAGATCACGACCGGGCCGCTGGGCCAGGGCCTGGCGTCGGCGGTCGGCATGGCGATGGCCGCCCGCTTCGAACGCGGTCTGTTCGACCCCGACGCCGCGCCGGGCACCAGCCCGTTCGATCACTTCATCTATGTCATCGCCTCCGACGGCGACATCGAGGAGGGCGTCACCAGCGAGGCCAGCTCGCTGGCCGGCACCCAACAGCTGGGCAATCTGATCGTGTTCTACGACCAGAACCAGATCTCCATCGAGCACGACACCAACATCGCGCTGTCCGAGAACACCGCAGACCGGTATCGCGCGTACGGCTGGCATGTGCAGGAGGTCGAGGGCGGCGAGAACGTCACGGCGATCGAGGCCGCCATCGAGGAGGCGAAGAAGGTGACCGACCGCCCGTCGTTCATCTCGCTGCGCACGATCATCGGCTATCCGGCGCCGAACAAGATGAACACCGGCGGCGTGCACGGCTCGGCGCTCGGCGACGACGAGGTGGCCGCCACCAAGAAGATCCTCGGCTTCGACCCGGACAAGAAGTTCGAGGTGCGCCCCGAGGTCATCGAGCACACCCGCAAGCTGGTCGACCGCGGCCGAGAGGCGCACGAGAAGTGGCAGCCCGAGTTCGACGCGTGGGCCGAGCGCAACCCGGAGCGCAAGAAGCTGCTCGACCGGCTGACGGCGCAAGAACTGCCCGACGGCTGGGACGCCGACATCACCTACTGGGAGCCGGGCAGTAAGGCCGTCGCCACCCGCGCGGCCTTCGGCCAGGTGCTCAATGACGTGGCCCCCAAGCTGCCCGAGTTGTGGGGCGGTTCGGCCGACCTCGCCGGCTCCAACAACACCACCATTAAGGATGTGAAGTCGTTCGGCCCGCCGTCCATCTCCACCAAGGACTTCACGGCCGACTGGTACGGCCGGGTGCTGCACTTCGGCGTGCGGGAGCACGCGATGGGCTCGATCCTGTCCGGCATCGTGTTGCACGGGCCCACCCGCGCGTTCGGCGGCACGTTCCTGCAGTTCTCGGATTACATGCGACCCGCCGTGCGGTTGGCATCACTGATGGACATCGACACCATCTACATCTGGACCCACGACTCGATCGGCCTCGGCGAGGACGGCCCCACCCACCAGCCGATCGAGCATCTGGCCGCGCTGCGCGCCATCCCGAACCTGTCGGTGGTCCGCCCCGGCGATCCCAATGAGACGGCGTACGCGTGGAAGAGCATCATCGCCCGCGGAAACGGCAGCGGTCCGGTCGGTTTCATCCTGACCCGGCAGGGCATCCCGGTGCTGGAGGGCACCGACGCCGAGGGCGTGTCGAAGGGCGGTTACGTGCTCGGCGGCGGGGACGCCACCGGGGCTGACGTCATCCTGATCGGCACCGGCTCGGAGCTGCAGCTGGCCGTCGAGGCCAAGAAGCTGTTGGCCGACAAGGACATCAACGCCGCCGTGGTGTCGATGCCGTGCGTCGAATGGTTCGAGAGTCAGCCCAAGGAGTACCGCGACAAGGTGCTGCCCCCCAACGTCTCCGCGCGAGTCGCCGTGGAGGCCGCCATCGCCCAGAGCTGGTACAAGCTCGTCGGCGACACCGGTGAGATCGTCTCCATCGAGCACTACGGAGAGTCCGCCGACGACAAGACGTTGTTCCGCGAGTTCGGCTTCACCGCCGAAAATGTCGCCGCCGCCGCGGAGCGATCGATAGCCAACTGATCTTTCCTGGAAGGAACAACCGATGACTCAGAACGAGAATCTCGCCGCCCTGTCTGCGGCCGGCGTGTCCGTATGGCTCGACGATCTGTCCCGGGAGCGCCTGCAGACCGGCAACCTGCAGGAGCTCATCGACACCAAGAGCATCGTCGGGGTGACCACCAACCCGTCGATCTTCCAGGCCGCCCTGTCCAAGGGTGACGCCTACGACGCCCAGATCAAGGAGCTCGCCGAACGCGGCGCCGACGTCGATGCGACGATTCGCACCGTCACTACCGACGATGTGCGCAACGCCTGCGACGTGTTTGCCAAGATCTACGAGCGCTCCGGCGGCGTCGACGGCCGGGTCTCCATCGAGGTCGACCCGCGCCTGGCACACGAGACCGACAAGACGATCCTGCAGGCCATCGAGCTGTGGAAGATCGTCGACCGGCCGAACCTGTTGATCAAGATCCCCGCCACCGAAGCCGGCGTTCCCGCCATCGCCTCGGTTCTCGCCGAAGGCATCTCGGTCAACGTGACGCTCATCTTCTCGGTCGAGCGCTACCGCCTGGTGATGGACGCCTACCTGCAGGGCCTGGAGAAGGCCAAGGAGGCCGGCCACGATCTGGCCAACATCCACTCGGTCGCCTCGTTCTTCGTCTCGCGCGTGGACACCGAGATCGACAAGCGCCTGGAGGACATCGGCTCCGATGAGGCGCTGGCGCTGCGCGGACAGGCCGGCGTCGCCAACGCCCGGCTGGCCTACGCGGCCTACGAGGAGGTCTTCGTCGGCGGCGAGCGCTTCGAGAAGCTCAAGGCCGCCGGCGCACGGGTGCAGCGCCCGCTGTGGGCGTCGACCGGGGTGAAAAACCCCGACTACGCCGACACCCTCTACGTGACCGAGCTGGTCGCACCGAACACGGTGAACACCATGCCGGAGAAGACCATCGACGCGGTCGCCGATCACGGCGTCGTCACGGGTGACACGGTGACCGGCAAGGGCTCCGAGGCTCAAGAGGTCTTCGACAAGCTCGACGCCATCGGCATCGACCTCACCGACGTTTTCCTGGTGCTGGAGAACGAGGGTGTGGAGAAGTTCGAGAAGTCCTGGCACGAACTCCTCGAGGCAACGCAGGGCCAGCTGGACGAGAAGAAGTCCTAATATCGATGACCGAGTGGCGTAATCCCCTGCGGGACAAGCGCGACAAGCGGATGCCCCGGATCGCCGGGCCGTGCAGTGTGGTGATCTTCGGTGTGACCGGCGATCTGGCGCGCAAGAAGCTCATGCCCGCGATCTACGATCTGGCCAACCGAGGTCTGCTCCCGCCGACGTTCTCTCTGGTCGGATTCGCCCGGCGCGACTGGGCCGACGAGGATTTCTCCGAGGTCGTCCACGACGCGGTCAAACAGCACGCCCGAACGCCGTTCCGCCAGGAGGTGTGGGACCGACTGGCCGAGGGTGTCCGGTTCGTTCAGGGCACCTTCGACGACGAGAAGGCGTTCGAGCAGCTGGCCGAGACGCTGAACAAACTCGACGCCGAACGCGGCACCGGCGGCAATCACGCGTTCTACCTGTCGATTCCACCGAAGGCCTTTCCTCAGGTGCTCGAACAGCTCTCGCGCACCGGGCTGGCCAAGAAGGCCGACGGCCACTGGAGCCGGGTGGTCATCGAGAAGCCGTTCGGTCACGATCTCAAGAGCGCTGAAGAGCTCAACCACATCGTCAACGACGTCTTCCCCGAGTCGTCGGTGTTCCGCATCGACCACTACCTTGGCAAGGAGACGGTGCAGAACATCCTGGCGCTGCGCTTCGCCAACGAGCTGTTCGAGCCGGTGTGGAATTCGCATTACGTCGACAGCGTGCAGATCACCATGGCCGAGGACATCGGGCTGGGCGGGCGCGGCGGCTACTACGACGGGGTGGGTGCCGCCCGTGACGTCATCCAGAACCATCTGCTGCAGCTGCTGGCGTTGACCGCGATGGAGGAGCCGGTCAGCTTCTCCCCCGACGAACTGCAGGCTGAGAAGATCAAGGTGCTCTCGGCCAGCCGGCTCGCCGAACCGCTCGACCAGACCACGGCCCGCGGTCAGTACACGGCCGGCTGGCAGGGCGGTGAGCGCGTGGTCGGGCTGCTCGAGGAGGAGGGCTTCTCGTCGACGTCCACCACCGAGACGTTCGCCGCGATCACCGTCGACGTGGACACCCGCCGCTGGGCCGGGGTGCCGTTCTATCTACGGACCGGAAAGCGCCTGGGCCGCAGGGTCACCGAGATTGCGCTGATCTTCAAGCGGGCCCCGCATCTGCCGTTCGACGCGACCATGACCGAGGAGCTCGGCCAGAACGCCCTGGTGATCCGGGTCCAGCCCGACGAGGGCATCACGCTGCGGTTCGGCTCGAAGGTGCCGGGGAACCAGATGGAAGTCCGTGACGTGAGCATGGACTTCTCCTACGGTTCGGCGTTCGCCGAGGAGTCACCGGAGGCCTACGAGCGGCTGATCCTGGATGTCCTGCTCGGCGAGCCGTCGCTGTTCCCGGTGAACGAAGAAGTCGAGCTGGCGTGGAAGATCCTGGACCCCGCGCTGGATTACTGGGCGTCACACGGAAAGCCGGATCCGTACGAATCCGGCGGCTGGGGCCCGGATTCGGCGTTCGAGATGCTCAAGCGCACCGGTCGGGAATGGAGGCGGCCGTGATCATCGATCTGCCCGATACCGACACCGGCGCGATCAACAAGAAGATCCAGGCACTCCGCGAGGAGGGCGGCGCCATCACGCTGGGCCGCGTGCTCACGCTGGTCATCGCCCCGGACACCGAGGCGGTTCTCGAGGAGTCCATCGACGCGGCCAACGCGGCCAGCCGCGAACATCCTTGCCGGGTGATCGTGGTCGCCCCGGGTGATCGGCGGGCCGACAAGGCCCGGCTGGACGCCCAGGTGCGGGTGGGCAGCGATGCCGGCGCCAACGAGGTGGTGGTCCTGCGCCTGTCGGGACCGCTGGCCAATCACGCCAGCAGCGTGGTGATGCCGTTCCTGTTGCCCGATACGCCGGTGGTGACGTGGTGGCCGGACATCGCGCCGCCGGTGCCTGCCGAGGATCCGCTGGGCAAGCTGGCGCTGCGCCGGATCACCGACGCCACCAACGGCACCGACCCGCTGGCGTCGATCAAGGGCCGGCTGCAGGGGTATACCCCCGGGGACACCGATCTGGCGTGGAGCCGCATCACCTACTGGCGGGCGCTGCTGACCGCGGCGGTGGACCAGGCGCCGCACGAACCGATCAATTCGGCGCTGGTGTCCGGCCTCGAGGACGAACCGGCGCTGGACGTCCTGGCGGGCTGGCTGGCCAGCCGCATCGACGGTCCGGTGCGGCGTGCGGTCGGCGAACTGAAAGTCGAGCTCGTCCGCGACAGCGAGACCATCACGCTGAGCCGGCCCCAGGAGGGCGTCACGGCTAAGATCAGCCGTACGGCCAAGCCGGAGGCTTTGGTTCCGTTGGCGCGCAGGGAGACTCGCGAATGCCTGGCCGAGGACATGCGCCGCCTCGATGCCGATGAGATCTACTTCGAGGCGCTGCAGGGAATCGAGAAGGTGCAGTACATATGAGCCCGACCGTGCGCAAATACCCCGATAGCGATGCCCTGGTCAGCGCGGTCGGCGACCGGTTGGCCGACGAGATCACCGCGGCCCTGGACCAGCGCGGCCGCGCGGACATCGTGCTGACCGGTGGCGGTACCGGGATCAAGGTGTTGGCCCGACTGGCCGAACACCGCGACCGGATCGACTGGTCGAAGGTGCACCTGTACTTCGGCGACGAGCGCTTCGTGCCGGCCGACGACGACGAACGCAACGACAAACAGGCCCGTGCGGCGTTGTTGGATCCGGTCGGGGTACCGGCCGCCAACGTGCACGCGATGGCGGCGACCGACGGCGCCTTCGGCGACGATCTGGACGCCGCCGCCGAGGACTACGCCGAGGAGCTGGCCAAGCTCGGCAAGGGTGAGCTCACGCCGGCATTCGATGTCCATCTGCTCGGCATGGGGCCGGAGGGACACGTCAATTCGCTGTTCCCCCACACCGCCGCCGTGCGCGAGACCAGTCGCTCGGTGGTGGGCGTCACCGACTCCCCCAAGCCACCACCCAAGCGCATCACTTTGACGCTGCCCGCGGTCACGCGTTCGCGCGAGGTCTGGCTGATCGTTTCCGGCGAGGGCAAGGCCGAGGCCGTGGCCGCCGCCGTCGGTGGTGCCGATGCCGACGACTGGCCCGCCGCGGGAGCGGTCGGCCGCGAGGCGACGGTGTGGTGGCTCGACGAGGGTGCCGCAGCCAAGCTCTGATCGCCCATCGTGTCGGTGGGCCATGGCAGAATCGAACGCATGTTCGAGCCCGTGTTCTTCGTCGCGGAAGACACCACCGCCTCGCGCTCTGCGCTGGCTGCGGTGTCGGCGGCGAGCCGCGCCGAGAACCGGGCGGCCGCGGCGAGGCTCGTGGCGATCGGCGAACTATGGGCCATCCGGCTTGCCGAGTGCGGCGAACGTGCCGATTGGGTCGTCGACGCCGAAGCGGCGGTGACGGCGGAGATCGCCGCCGAATTGCGGATCAGCCAGGGCTTGGCCGGTAGCGCATTGCGGTACGCCCGGTCGATGAGCCGGATTCCCCGGGTCGCCGAGGTCTTCATCGCCGGGGACGTGGATGTGAACCTGTTCAAGACGATCGTCTACCGCACCGACCTGATCACCGACGCCGATGTGCTGGCCGCCGTGGACGGCGAACTGGCGGTGACGCTGCCGGCCTGGCCGTCGATGACGCGGTCACGTCTGGCACAACGCATCGACACGATCGTCCGGCGCCATGATCGCGACGCCGTCCGCCGGTCGCGCAAGGACTCTCTCGCGCAGCGCGAGGTGTGGATCGCCGACCGGTTCGACGGGCTATCCGAGATCAGCGCCACGGTGCTCACTCCGCACGCACACGCGTTCGGCCGGAAACTCGCGGCCCTGGCCGCCACGGTGTGCCCGCAGGATCCGCGCAGCTGCGAGGAGCGGCGGGCCGATGCGATCGACGTCCTCACCGCGGGCGGTGACCGCATCGCGTGCCGGTGCGGTCTCGCCGAATGCACCGCTGCGACGAAACCGGCAGCGGGTTCGGTCGTGATCCACATCGTCACCGACGGCGCCGACGGCGCGGAACTCGGCGGCGACGGTCTGCTCCCGCCCGAGGTGATCGCCGAACTGGTCAGGACCGCGAACATCCGGCCCGTCGCGCCGATGGACGCCGACGCCGAGCCCCGCTACCGACCGTCGCGGGCACTGGCCGACTACGTGCGCTGCCGCGATATGACCTGCCGCTTCCCCGGCTGCGATCAGCCGGCCACGCAGTCCGACATCGACCACACCCTGCCGTACGGCGAGGGCGGGCTCACGCATGCGTCGAATCTGAAATGTCTGTGCCGCCTGCATCATCTCTTGAAGACGTTCTGGGGCTGGCAGGACCGTCAGTTGGCCGACGGCACCGTGATCTGGCAGTCGCCGACCGGCCAGGTATATGTCACCACCCCGGGTTCGGCGCTGCTGTTTCCTGCGCTGTGCCGGCCCGTCGCACCGATCGTCGGCAGCGCCGCCACCCCACGGGGCGGGGACCGTACGTGGCGGATGCCGACGCGGCGACGCACCCGTGCGCAGGACCGCGCGGCACGAGTCCTCGCCGAGCGCCGACATAATCACAGCCAAGAGCACAGCCGACGCCGGGTCAGGGCCCAGCCCGACCACGGGGGCGATCCCCCACCTTTCTGAGCCGCGCCGGTCATACTGACCCGGTGGCAGACAAAGGGGGCAGACCTGTCCGCACGGGTCCGGAGCGCATCAGGAAGCTTGCGCAGGCGGCGCTGAACGCCGACGTCACCGTCGAGCAGGTGGACACCATCCTCGACGGGCTCAGTGAGACGCTCGACGACCTCAACAACTCGACGCGCAACCTCGACCACACCCTCGAGCGCTTCAACGCCACCATCAACCAGATCGATGCGCTCGCGCCGCGTCTCATCGCCGTGGTCGACCGCATGGAGGGCATCGTGTCGCGCGTCGAACGTCTCGTCGGCATGGGTGAGGCAGTCCTCGGACCGCTGGCCGCGACAGAGAATGCGCTCCGCGGCGGAGTCAACGCGATGCGCCGCACGATCGGCCTCTAACCCGACCATCCGCTGGATCGCCTGAGATCCCGGCGCGACGTCATCCCCTGATCGCACAGTTCGCTCCCAGCCTGCGTGCAGCGAACGCACGTAGCGTTCGAGTTGGGCGGATGCAGGGTGCCGAGGAGGACGGTGTGGCCGAGTCGAGGCTCAAGCGGCCGGCATGGGACGAGATCCTGCATCGCCGCTTCCGCGGCCTGCGCAGCCACGCGATCGGGAGATCATGCGCCACCGGAGTTCTGGAGCAGACCCGGCTCGGATCCGTAGACGTGTTCTTCTTGACCGGCAGCGCGCAGCGCGTCACCAGCACTGCGGGTGACGTGCGCGCGCTGCCGTCCGGGGTCGTCAAGGTGACCATGATGACGCACGGCGAAGGTCGGTTCAGTCAGGCCGGACGGCATCTCGTCGTGGAGCCGGACCAGTTCGCCGTCTATGACGCGTCGCGTCCCTATCAGCTGACGCTGCCGTCCGCCCAGTGGCGCTGCGTCGTTCTGACCCTTCCGCGCGCTGCCCTCGCGCTGCCCGGTGGACGCCTGGCACATGCGTCGCAGCAGGTGCACGACACCGATGGAGTCGGTCGTGCGTTGCGCGCCGTCCTCGGCGAGGTGGCCGGTGTGGTCGACACGTCACCGAGTGCGGCGCATCGGCTGGGTCTGGCGCTGGCGGCGCTGCTGTCCGCCACCCTGGCCGACGCCGGCGAATCCCCTTGCCGCGTCACGGAACTTGTGCAGCGCGCCGAGGTGCTGGACTCGATCCGGGAACGGTTGTCCGATCCCGCGCTGTCGACCAGCACACTGGCGCGCGCACATCACGTGTCGACGCGCACCCTTCAGCGGTTGTTCGAGACGGAGCCGCACGGCGTGGCGGGGACGATTCGGGACCTCCGCCTCGAAGCCATCCGCCGCGATCTGATCGATCCCGAGCTCGTCGGACAGTCGATCTCAGCGGTCGCCGCGAAATGGTGCGTGACAGATGCGTCCTGGCTGTCGAAGACCTTCCGCCTGCGGTACGGGATGGCGCCATCTCGGTACCGCCAGGTGGCGGTACCGAGATGAGTTCCGCTCAGGCGTGCTGCGTCCGGATCAGGTCGGCCGCCTTCTCCCCGATCATTACCGTCGTCGCGCCGGGGTTCACCGAGACGATCTTCGGCATGATCGACGCATCCGCCACGCGCAGACCGGTCACGCCGCGGACCAGCAGGTCGACGTCGACGACCGCCTCCACTCCGGTGCCCATCGCGCAGGTACCCACCGGGTGGTAGTACGTCCCGGTGGCCTGGGCGAGATAGCTGCGCAGGGCGTTTTCGCTCGTGACATCTGTTCCGGGCAGGACTTCGCGAGCCCGCCACGGGGCGAACGGCTCGCTCGCCGCGATCTGGCGAGCTACGTCGACGCCGTGCAACATCCGCCGCACATCCGACTCTTCGCCCAGATAGTTCGGATCGATCAGCGGCGGCGTGTCCGGATGCGCATCCACGATCCGGATCGATCCCCGGGAGTCGGGCACCGTGCAGACGCCGAACGTGTATCCGTTGTCCGGGGCGGCCAGGTGCGGCGGATGGAAGGGGATGTGGATGAACACGATCTGCATATCCGGCCCGTCGAGCGAGTCGTCACTGCGCCACAGCAGGGATGTCTCACCGTGATTGTTGCGGCCGGCGGGAATCGGCTGCGTCGCCTCGTAGACGACGCCGCACAACGGGTGATCGTGGAGATTGCGCCCCACCCCGGGCGAATCGAGAATCACCGGGACACCGGCGGCCGCCAGGTCGGCCGCCGGCCCGATCCCGGACAGCAGGAGCAGCCGCGGTGAGTCCACCGCGCCCGCGCTGAGGACCACTTCCAGCGCAGCATATGCCGTGCGCACGCGATCGCCGCAGCGGTAGGCGACGCCCACACAGCGGGTGCCGTCGAAGATCAGCCGATGCGCATGTGAATCGGTGGACACCACGAGGTTGGGCCTGTGCCGCACCGGATGCAGATACGCCGCGGCGGTGCTCTGACGCAATCCGCCGGTGATGGTCAGATCGTGCCAGCCCGCACCTTCTGCACAGCGTCCGTTGAAGTCCGCGGTGAGGGAATGGCCCGTTGCCGCGGCACCCTCAAGGAACACAGCCGACAACGGATTGGCGTTCTCGGCCCGCGCGGGCGCGGGAGCCAGCGGACCGTCGGTGCCGCGATACGCGGCGTCTGCGCCGGTGACCGCCTCCATGCGCCGGAAGTAGGGCAGCACGGAGGCGTAATCCCAGCCGACGCATCCGAACTTCGCCCAACCGTCGAAGTCGGCGGGAGTGCCGCGCAGGAAGATCATCGCGTTGATGCTGCTGCTGCCACCGAGCGTGCGCCCGCGGGGCCAACGGTGGGGCCGGCCCGCCGTCCCGGGCTGGGCCACCGTCTCGTAGGCATGGTCGACCTCGGTGCCCCACAACGCCGGCCAGGCGGTTGGCGCCGCGATCTCCGATCTGGTGTCCGCGGGGCCGGACTCGAGCAGCAGTACCCGCACCGCCGGATCCTCGGACAATCGGGCGGCCAGGACGCAACCCGCGGACCCCGCCCCGATCACGACGACGTCGTAGTGCTCGCGATCGATCCGCGATCGATCGTGGTCCAGGTGGTCGGAAGTGGGCATGGTTTCCTCCGTGTGCGTGGCATGAATCGGGTTGTCCAGAATCGGTTTTCGACCTCTGGATTCACGATTGCGCGCACGGGGCGCCGCGGCTTGCCCCTGCGCGCCGACGTGTTGTCGCACCGCGCCTTGGCCGACCGTGACGACGTGCACTAGCTTGAGGGACTAGAACCACGCGGGAGCGCACACCGAGTGCGCTGAGAGGACGGCTGACCGGCCGTCGACCGTACGAACCTGACCGGGTAATGCCGGCGTAGGGAGACGAATGTCCATGGAATCCCGTTCGGCCGTCGGCACGGCGGCGCCCCGGCGCTGGCGCGTCATCGACATCGTCGTGGCCAGCGTGCTCGCGGTGGCCTCCGGGCTGGTCTTCGTGCTGTGGAACATCGCGTCCAACCCGCTCGGCGCACCGCTGGCCGCGGCCGTGCCGGGCCTGCAGGCGCTCCTGGGCGGGGGTTGGCTGTTCGCCGGCGTGCTGGTCGGCCTGGTGATCCGCAAACCGGGCGCCGCCCTCTACGGTGAGCTCGTCGCCGCCACCGTCTCCGCCCTGGTCGGTAACCAGTGGGGTCTGTTGACCCTGGAATCCGGGCTGGTCCAGGGCCTGGCCGCCGAACTGGTCTTCGCGCTGTTCCTGTACCGCCGGTTCACCCTGCCGGTGGCGGTACTCGCCGGCGGCACCGCGGGGGTGGCGATGGCGGTCAACGACCTGATCCTCTGGTATCCGGGGTCGGGCACTCCGTTCGCCCTGGCCTACACCGTCGCCGGAGTGCTCTCCGGAATGGTCGTCGCGGGAGCGTTGTCCTGGTTCGTCGTCAAGGCCCTGGCCGGCACCGGGGCGCTGTCGCGTTTCGAGTCGGGCCGGATGGGGCAACGCCGCGACGCCGCGAGATGACCACACCGGTGCCGAGCGGCGGGGCCGCCGTCACCGCCCGCGGGTGGGGCTGGCGCCACGCCGGCCGGACGCGGTGGGCGGTGCGCGACCTCGACCTGACCGTGCAGCCCGGGGAACGGGTGCTGCTGCTCGGACCCAGCGGATCGGGCAAGTCGACGGTGCTGCAGGGGGTCGCCGGGCTGCTCGGAGGCAGCGAGGACGGGGACCAGGCGGGCCTGCTCACCGTCGACGGGCGACCGCCCCAGGAGCAGCGCTCCCGGATCGGGATGGTGCTGCAGAACCCCGACGCGCAGGTCATCCTGTCCCGCGTCGGTGACGACGTCGCATTCGGTATGGAGAACCACCGGGTCCCGCGCGAGCAGATCTGGCCGCGGGCCCGCCGCGCGCTGAACGCCGTCGGCCTGGACCTGCCCTTGACCCACGACACCGCGCAGCTGTCCGGTGGCCAGCAGCAGCGGCTTGCGCTGGCCGGTGTGCTGGCGATGAATCCCGGGCTGATCCTCCTCGACGAACCGACCGCGAACCTCGATCCCGCCGGGGTCGTCGAAGTGCGGGATGCGGTGGCCGCCGCCGCCGAGGCGACCGGTTCGACGCTGATCGTCGTCGAGCACCGGACCGCGGTCTGGCTGCCGGTCGTCGACCGGGTCATCGTGTGGGGCGCCGACGGGCACGTCGTGGCCGACGGCCCGGCCGAAGCGACGATCGCGGCGCAGCGCGACCGCCTCACCGCGGCGGGTGTCTGGGTGCCCGGCGAGCTGCCGCCGGCGCTGCGCCGGCACCGCCGCCCGCCCGGCGAATCGCTGCTCATCGCCGCCGATCTGGCCCTGGGCCATCGCTCGGGGCCGTGTCTGGACGCCGGCATGGACCTGGAGCTGCGCGCCGCCACCGCCACCGCCGTCACCGGGCCCAACGGCGCGGGTAAGACCACCCTCGCGCTCACCCTGGGCGGGCTGCTGCCTCCACGCGGCGGCCGGTTCACCGCCGCGGCGTCGTTCGCCCACTCGACGCGCCGGCTGGAACCGGTCCGGTGGCGCTCGCGTGAACTGCTGACCCGGATCGGCAGCGTCTTCCAGAATCCGGAGCACCAGTTCCTCACCGCCACGGTGTACGACGAGCTGGCGCTGGGCCCGCGCGCCCTCGGCCACGACCGCGCCGCCGTCGCGGCGACCGTGGACACGCTGCTGGAACGCCTCGGGCTGAGCCAACTCGCCGAGATGAACCCGTACACGCTGTCCGGCGGCGAGAAGCGCCGTTTGTCGGTCGCGACCGTGCTGGCCACCCAGCCCGCGGTGATCGTCCTCGACGAGCCGACCTTCGGTCAGGACCGCACCACATGGGCGCAGCTGGCGACGCTGCTCGCCGAGCTGACCGACGGGGGTGCGGCGGTGGTGGCGGTGACCCACGATCTCGACTTCGTCGCGGTGCTGGCCGACCGGCGCATCGACCTGCCGGCGTGGCATCCCGAACGCGCCGCGGAGCTCAGCCGGTGACGCTCAACCCGGTCGCCAGGCTCGCGACCGCGCTGGTGATCGCCGTCGGCCTGGCGCTCAGCCTGGACTGGGTGTCGGCGTTGACCGCGCTGGCGCTGGAGCTGGTGCTGCTGGTTGCCATCCGGGTTCCGTTGCGGCCATTGCTGTTTCGCGGCGCCCTGCTGGTATCGGCCGCCGCGCTGACCGCGCTGACCATCCTGCTCTACGGGCAGACGAGCGGCGCGGTGCACTGGCACTTCCTGCTCATCACCGTCAGCGACGGTTCGATCTCCCTGGCGCTGGACACCTTCGTGCGGGTGCTGGCCATCGCGCTGCCGTCCGTGGCGCTGTTCATCGACACCGATCCGACCGAGCTGGCCGACGGCCTCGCCCAGATCCTGCGGCTGCCTGCCCGGTTCGTCGTCGGCGCGCTGGCCGGGCTGCGGCTGGTCGGCCTGCTGCGGCAGGATTGGGCCCACCTCGGCTACGCCCGCCGAGCGCGGGGGGTTTCCGACCACGCCCGGATCCGCCGGGCGGCCGGCCAGGCATTCGCGCTGCTGGTGCTCGCGGTGCGGCGTGGATCGATGCTCGCCACCACCATGGAGGCCCGCGGCTTCGGCGCCCATGCCACCCGCACGTGGGCGCGGCCGTCGGTCCTCGGCTGGCGCGACGCGACCCTGATCGGCGCCGGATTTGCGATCACCGCCGTCGCGATCACGGTGTCGGTCGGCACCGGACACTGGAGTTTCATCGGTGCTCGATGACCTGGTGCGCCGGTTGACCGAGTCGGGCGCGCAGACCGTGCTCATCGACGGACGGTCGGGGGCGGGTAAGTCGATGCTGGCCGACCGCCTGGCCGCGAGCTGGGCTGCCGCGGTGATCGTGCGACTGGACGACATCTACCCAGGCTGGGACGGCCTGGCCTGGGCGGCCGAGCACATCCGCACCGAATTGCTCGTGCCCCGGGCCGGCGGGCGTCCCGGACGGTGGCGGCAGTGGGATTGGGACCGCGCGGCGCCGGCCGGGGTGCACACCGTCGAGCCCGGTGGTCGGCTGATCGTCGAGGGTGTCGGCACGCTGACCGCCGCCAACCGCGCGCTGGCGGACTTCGGCATCTGGGTGCAGACCCCCGACGCCGACCGCAAACGGCGGGCACTCGAGCGTGACGGCGACACCTACCGGCCGCACTGGGACCGGTGGGCCGCCCAGGAGGACGCCTTCATCGCCCGCCACCGGCCACGCGAACTCGCCGACGTCGTCGTGGCCGGTTAACCGCTGTTGCGCAGCGCGGTCGCCAGCCCGCTCATGGTCAGCAGGATGCCCCGCTGCACCAGTTCGTCCTCGTCGCCCGCCCGGTAACGCCGCAGCAACTCCACCTGCAGGTGGTTGAGCGGCTCCAGATACGGGAAACGGTTGAACACCGAACGGGCCAGCGACGGATTGTCGGCCAGCAGATCGTCCTGTCCGGTGATCAGGCGGTGCATGCGCAACGTGCGCGCATGCTCCTCGGTGATCTTGTCGAACACCCGTGCCCGCAGAGCTTCATCGGAGACCAGCTCCGAATAGCGCGCCGCGAGACCGAGATCCGACTTCGCCATCACCTGCGCCATATTCGACAACACGGTGCGGAAGAACGGCCACCGCCGGTAGAGGTCGCGCAGCGTCTCCAGCCGCGACTCGTCGTCGGCTTCCCCATCAGCGATGTACTGCTCGAAGGCGCTGCCGGTGCCGTACCACCCGGGCAGCATCACCCGCGACTGGCTCCACGCCAGCACCCACGGGATCGCCCGCAGATCGGAGATCTGCGTCGTCGGCTTACGCGACGCCGGCCGGCTGCCGATGTTGAGCGCCCCGATCTCGCTGACCGGGGTGGACGCCTTGAAGTAGTCGACGAAACCCGGTGTCTCGTGGACCAATTCGGCGTAGGCACGCTGGGCGCGGGCGGCCAGATCGTCGAGCACCTCGTAGGCCGGCTCCGCCTCCTCCCCCAGTCCCTCCACGTCCAGCAGCGTCGACTCCAGCGTCGCGGCCACCAGTGTCTCCAGATTGCGGTGCGCCAGGCGCGGTTCGGCGTATTTCGCGGCGATCACCTCACCCTGTTCGGTGATCCGCAGCGACCCGTTCACCGCGCCGGGGGGCTGCGCCAGGATGGCTTCGTAGCTCGGCCCGCCGCCACGGCCGACCGTGCCACCGCGCCCGTGGAACAGCCGCAACCGGATTCCGGTCTTGCGGGCCGACTCCACCAGATCCAGCTCGGCGCGGTACAGAGCCCAGTTCGCGGCCAGATACCCGCCGTCCTTGTTCGAGTCGGAGTAGCCGAGCATCACCTCCTGGCTGTCGGCCCGCGCGGTCACCATGGCGCGGTACAGCGGCAGGTCGAGCACGGCCTCCAGGATCGACGATCCGCGCTGCAGGTCGTCGATCGTCTCGAACAGCGGGACGATGCTGACCGGTGCAAACGGCTGATCTCCCGACACGTCCAGCAAACCCGCCTCCTTGAGCAGGATGGCCGCTTCGAGCATGTCCGACACCGACTGACACATCGAGATGATGTAGTTGGGCACGGCCTGGGATCCGAACACCCGCACCGCACGCGCCGCGGCCCGCACGATGTCCAGTTCTTTACGGGCCAGCTCCGACAGGTCGGCGCCCTCGGAGGTCAACGGTCGCCGGGTGGCCAGTTCGGCGGCCAGCAGATCGACCCGCTCGTCCTCGGACAGCGAGACGTAGTCGGCATGGACGCCGGCCCACGCCAGCAGTTCGGCGACCACCTCCTCGTGCACATCGGAGTTCTGCCGCATGTCCAGACCCGAGAGATGGAAACCGAACACACGCACGGCTTCGCGCAGCCGGAGCAACCGGTCATCGGCGAGCACCGAACTGCCGTGCGCGCGCAGCGAGGCATCGACGACGTCCAGATCGGCCAGCAGCTCGGCGGGGGTGTCGTAGCGGGCCAGCCCGAGATCGAGCCCGTGTTCAGGTTGCCGGTCCAGGATCTCGGTCGCCGTCGCGGTCAGCCGGCCATGGATCACCCGCAGCGCACGCCGGTACGGTTCGTCGGCCCGGGCCGCCTCCGCGCAGGCGTCGGCCAGTGCGGCCAGTCCCTCGCTGATCGTGACCAGCCGCGCCGACATCGACAGCTCCTGCTCCAGGGCGGTCAACTCCGAGAAGTAATGGGCGAACGCGGTGAACGCGGCGCGTGAGGTGGCCAGCCGCACCACCTCGGCGGTCACGTTGGGGTTACCGTCGCGGTCTCCGCCGATCCACGAGCCAGGCCGCAGAATCGGCTCGGCCAGCAGGTCCGCGTCGGGCCACCGCGCCCGCAGCGCGGCCCGCACCTCCCCGTTGACCCGCGGAATCACCTCGAAGAACGCCGCCGGGTAGTACCGCAGTCCGGTCTCGATCTCGTCCTGGATCTTCAACCGGGACAACCGGATCAGTGCCGTCTGCCACAGCGTCAGGATGTGCCGGCGCAGCTCCGGTTCGACATCCTCACCCATGGCGCGCAGTCGCATCAGCTCGGTGATCCGGTGCTGGGTGTCGAAGACGGTACGGCGGCGGGTCTCGGTGGGGTGGGCGGTGATCACCGGAGCGACCAGCGCGCCGGCCAGGGCGGTGGCCACCTCCGCGGCGCTCAGGTCGGCGGAATCGAGTTTCGCGTAGGTGGCGGCCAGCGTGCTGTCCTGCGGCGGCTCACCCGCGGCGACGTGGATGGCGCGCCGACGCTCGCGGTGGATGTCCTCGGCGACGTTGGCCAGCAGCGCGAAATGGGTGAACGCGCGGATGACGGGGATGGCCGCACGGGCCTCGATGCCGTCGAACAGCTCGCTGAGTTCGGCCCGATCGATCTCCGAGCGGCGCACCCGGAAGGACTCCACCCGGGCGCGTTCCACGAGGTCGAACACCTCGTCGCCGTTCTGTTCGCGCACCGTGTCGCCGAGAATGGCGCCGAGCAGCCGGATGTCCTCGCGCATCGGTTCGGTGGCTTCGCGACCCACGCGGGTCCGGGTCACCGAACCGATGGGTTCCAGCGCGTCAGGGAGGTCAGCCATCGCTCCAGTATCGGCGTATCGACAACGCCCCGCAGAGCGGGTGGGTGTCGGGAGGGCTGGTGGTCGGCGCGCCGATCAGATTCGCGAGCGGGACGAACCTCAGCTGTACTTGATCTGCAGGGCGATACCCACGATGGACACCAGCCAGATACCGGTGACGAACAGCGTCAACCGGTCGAGATTCTTCTCGACAACGGTCGAGCCGGACAGGCTTGATTGCACCCCGCCGCCGAAGAGCGTGGACAGGCCGCCACCCTTGGCGCGATGCAGCAGCACCAGGAGCACGACCAGCACGCTGGTCACGATCAGGATGATCTGCAGGGCCAAAGTCATGCCGGACAGCCTACAGGTTTGCGGGGACCGCTCAGGGCAGGGGCCCGCCCGCCGCGATCGCCGACAGGGTGGCGAACTGCTCACCGTCGAGCGAGGCTCCGCCGACCAGCGCGCCGTCCACGTCGTCCTGGGCGACGATCTCGCCGACGTTCTTGGCGTTCACCGAACCGCCGTAGAGCACCCGGACACCGGCCGCGACCTGCGGTGACGACAGCTCGCCCAGCAGCTCGCGGATCGCCCTGCAGACCTCCTGGGCGTCGCCGGCGCTCGCCACCCGGCCGGTGCCGATGGCCCAGACCGGCTCGTAGGCGATGACAGTCTGCCCGATCTGTTCGGCGGTCAGTCCGGCCAGCGAACCGCGCAGCTGGTCGACACAGTGTTCGACGTGGTTGCCCGCCTCGCGGACCTCCAGGTGCTCACCCATGCAGACGATCGGGGTGATGCCGTGCCGCAGCGCCGCGGCTGCCTTGGCGGCCACCAGGGCGTCGTCCTCGTGGTGGTAGGTCCGCCGCTCGGAGTGCCCGACGACGGCGAACGAGCAACCCAGCTTGGCCAGGAACGCCCCGCTGATCTCGCCGGTGTAGGCGCCCGAATCGTGCTGGCTGACGTCCTGCGCACCGTAGGTCAACTTCAGCTTGTCGCCGTCGACCAGGGTCTGCACGCTGCGCAGATCGGTGAACGGCGGGATCACCGTGACGTCGACCTTGTCGAAATACTTCTCCGGCAGCGAGAACGCGATCTTCTGCACCAGGGCGATGGCCTCGAAGTGATTGAGGTTCATCTTCCAGTTGCCCGCAATCAGCGGCTTACGGCTCACTGACCCTCCTCCAGAACCTCGATACCCGGCAACGTCTTGCCTTCCAGATACTCCAGGGATGCGCCGCCGCCGGTGGAGATATGGGAGAACCCGTCCTCGGCCAGCCCGAGCTGACGCACGGCCGCGGCGGAGTCCCCACCGCCGACGACGCTGAACGCACCCTTGGCCGTGGCGCCGATGATCGCCTCGGCGACGCCCTTGGTGCCCGCGGCGAAGGCGGGAAACTCGAACACGCCCATCGGACCGTTCCAGAACACGGTTTTGGCGTTGGACAGCAGCGCGGTGAACCGCTCGACCGAGCCGGGTCCGATGTCCAGACCCATCTTGTCATCCGGAATCTTGTCCGCGGCAACGGTTTCCGGTTCGGAGTCGGCCGAGAACTCGGCGGCTGCGACGATGTCGACAGGCAGGTGGATCACGTCGCCGTAGTCGTCGAGCAGCGTGCGGCAGGTATCCAACATCTCCTCCTGCAGCAGCGATTTGCCCACCGAGACACCCTGGGCGGCAAGGAAGGTGAAGCACATCCCGCCGCCGATGACGATGCTGTCGGCTTTGGTGGCGAGATTCTCGATGACCGCGAGCTTGTCGGACACCTTGGAGCCGCCGAGGACCACCGCGTACGGCCGGTCGGTCGAGCTGGTCAGCTGCTGCAGCACCTCGACCTCGGCGGCCACCAGCGTGCCCGCGTAATGCGGCAGCAGCGTGGCGACGTCGTACACCGAGGCCTGTTTGCGGTGCACCACGCCGAAGCCGTCGGAGACGAAAGCTCCGTCGTCCCCGACGAGTTCGACCAGCGCCTTGGCCAGCTTCAGCCGCTGCGCATCGTCCTTGCTGGTCTCGCGCTCGTCGAAGCGGATGTTCTCCAGCAGCAGGATGTCGCCGTCGGTCAGGCCTTCGGCGCGGGCCAGGGCGTCGGTGCCGACCACGTCACCGGCGAGTTGGACGTGGCGACCGAGTTCCTCCCCCAGCGCGGCGGCGACCGGCTTGAGCGAGAACGCCGGATCCGGACCGCCTTTGGGACGTCCGAGATGCGCGGTCACCACGACCTTCGCCCCGGCCTCGGCGAGGGCCTTGAGGGTGGGCACCGACGCGTGGATGCGGCCCGGATCGGTGATCTTGCCGGAGTCGTCGAGCGGGACGTTGAGGTCGGAGCGCACCAGAACGCCCCGCCCCTGCACGCCGTCACTCAACAGATCGTCAAGCGTCTTGACGCTCATCCGACTAGAGCGACTTGCCGACGAGGGCGACCAGGTCCACCAGACGGTTGGAGTAACCCCACTCGTTGTCGTACCAGGAGACGACCTTGGCCTGATTGTCGATGACCTTGGTCAGGCCGGAGTCGAACAGCGAGCTGTGCGGGTCGGTCACGATGTCGCTGGAGACGATGGGGGCGTCGTAGTACTTCAGGATGCCCTTGAGCGGGCCTTCCGCGGCCGCCTTGAACGCAGCGTTGATCTCGTCGACCGTGCCGGGCTTGTTGAGTTCGGCGGTCAGATCGGTCACCGAACCCGTGGGGATCGGGACGCGCAGCGCGTAGCCGTCGAGCTTGCCTTTCAGTTCAGGCAGGACGAGGCCGATCGCCTTGGCGGCGCCGGTCGAGGTGGGCACGATGTTGATCGCCGCCGCGCGGGCGCGGCGCAGGTCCTTGTGCGGGCCGTCCTGCAGATTCTGATCCTGGGTGTAGGCGTGGATCGTGGTCATCAGGCCCTTGGCGATACCGAACTCGTCGTTGAGCACCTTGGCCAGCGGGCCGAGGCAGTTCGTCGTGCACGACGCATTGGAGATGATGTTCTGGCTGCCGTCGTACTTGTCGTCGTTGACGCCCAGCACGATGGTGATGTCCTCGTCGCTGGCCGGCGCGGAGATGATGACCTTCTTGGCGCCGGCGTCGAGGTGGCCCTGGGCCTTGTCGCGCTTGGTGAAGATGCCGGTGGACTCGACCACGACGTCGACACCCAGATCGCCCCACGGCAGGGCCGAGGGACCCTCCTTGATGGACAGACCCTTGAGCTTGTGCCCGCCGATGACGATCTCATCGCCCTCGACCGTGACATCCTCGGGCAGTCGGCCCAGGATCGAGTCGAACTTCAGCAGGTGCGCGAGGGTCTCGTTGTCGGTGAGATCGTTGACGGCCACGATCTCGATGTCGGTGTTCTTGCCCTCGTGCTTCTGCGCGTCCAGCGCGCGGAAGAAGTTGCGTCCGATCCGGCCGAAACCGTTAACGCCTACGCGGATGGTCACGTCGATATCCCCTTTGTCTGCCTCGGGTGTCTACCTGTGGTGTCGTACTCACCAGCCAGCCTAGTGGGGGGCCGCGCGCCGCGTGCGGGCCGGTCAGTGCACGGCCAGGCTCTGGTCGGCGTACGGATTGCCCAGCCACCGCCGCCGGATCCGCTGCAGCGTGCCGTCGTCCTCGAGTTCGGCCTGAGCCACCGTGATCCGGCTCAGCAAGGCCGTGTCACCCGAGGCGACCGCGACGGCGATGTGTTCGACCGACAGACCCTGGGCGACGACGTCGACGGTGGGCAGCGGTTTGACCAGTTCGGTCAGGACGGGCCCCAGCGCGATGAACGCATCGCAGTCGCCGACCCAGGCGTCGGGCCGGTCGTAGCGCTTGACCGCGGCCGCCTTGCCCTCGGCGACCAGCCGATCGGCGACGATCCCGGCGCTGCTGCCGCGCCGCACCCCGACCGTGCGCCCCCGCAGGTCGTGTACGGAGCGCACGTCCGGCGCCCGGGCGGTGTCGACCGCCAGCGCCTGCCCGGTGATCAGGTACGGCGGCGCGAACGCGGCCCTGCGCTCACGCTCGGGGGTCACCGTGAGGCCGGCGGCCACGCAGTCGTAGTCACTGCCGAGGCCGGCGAAGACGCCCTCGGCATCGGCGCCCTGGTGGGCGACGAACTCGACGCCCTGCCCGAGGTGGTCGCCGACCGCGGTCATCAGATCGATGTCGAGGCCGACCGGACGGTCCCCGGCCGCGGGCATGCCGGTGAACGGTGGATCGAAAAGCGCCACGCCGACCCGGAGAGTGCCCATGGTTTCACGGTAGCCGGACCGCCGGCGGGGCGTCTTCGCGCAGATCCGGCGTGACGGCCGGGTCCGAGCGCGATACTCCCGGACATGACCGATTGGGTGATCCCGGCGATCACCGCCTCAGCCAGCCTGCTCGGCACGATGGTGGGCGGGATCGCGACGTACTGGACGTCGAAGAAGACCCACGAACGGCAGAGCGTGGCCGACGAGGAGCGCCAGAAATTCGACCTGCTGCGCGACGCGACGATCAGATTCATCTCGGCGATGACCGAGATCTCGGTGGCCGGTGCCGGCCTGAAGGCGATCTCGGCGCAGTGGGCCGACGTGACGCAGCGACTGGCGCACGCCGAGGACCACGATCAGTTCCTCACCATGGCCCGCGACGTCGACCCGACGATCCCCGAGAATCTGGATCGCCTCGCCGTCATGTTCCGGGTGGTGCGCGCCACCGGAGCGCTCGAAGACGACATCAAACGGGCGATCACCCTGCTCACCGAGCTGCGCCTGGTCGCGCCGAGCGATATCGCCGACAGCGCGCAGCGGGTCATCTACACCGCGTTCGCGCAGGAGATCACCAGCGCGCTCGCGCCGGACCGGCGCAACGCCGCAGTCGACGCGTTCAACGCCGCGATCAACGATTTCGTCAACCGGGTCCGGCATTACATGCACGTCGAGGATCACGAGTTCGGCACCATCGACCACAAGGCGCTCGAGCACCTGCTCGACTTCTAGACCGGGCGGTCAGGCGTCTTCGAGCAGATCCGGCGTGACGGCCGATTCGGTGTCGGGGATGCCGTCCTGTTTGGCCTTGCGGTCGGCCATCGACAGCAGCCGCCGAATCCGCCCGGCCACCGCATCTTTGGTCATCGGCGGCTCGGCGAGGCGACCGAGTTCCTCGAGCGAGGCCTGACGGTGTTCGACCCGTAGCTTGCCCGCCGTAGCGAGATGGTCGGGCACCGTGTCGCCCAGGATGGCCAGCGCCCGTTCCACCCGGGCGGCGGCGGCCACCGCCGCCCGCGCCGAGCGCCGCAGGTTGGCGTCGTCGAAGTTGGCCAGCCGGTTGGCCGTGGCGCGGACCTCGCGGCGCATCCGCCGCTCCTCCCACGTCAGGCGGGTGTCCTGAGCGCCCATCCGGGTCAGCAGTGCGCCGATGGCCTCGCCGTCGCGCACCACCACCCGGTCGCTGCCGCGCACCTCGCGCGCCTTGGCACTGACCCCCAGCCGGCGGGCCGCACCCACCAGGGCCAGCGCGGCCTCGGGGCCCGGGCAGCTGACCTCCAGCGCAGACGAGCGGCCCGGTTCGGTCAGCGACCCGTGCGCCAGGAAGGCGCCGCGCCAGGCCGCCTCGGCGTCGCCCACGCTGCCGCCGACCACCTGCGCCGGCAGCCCGCGCACCGGACGGCCACGCATGTCCAGCAGCCCGGTCTGGCGGGCGAGCGCCTCCCCGTCCTTGGCCACCCGCACCACGTATCGGGTGCCCTTGCGAATGCCGCTGGCCGACAACATGTGCACGACCGCGCTGTAGCCGTAGAGATCGTAGATGTCCTTGCGCAGCCGGCGGGCGATGCTGCCGAGGTCCACCTCGGCCTCGACGACCACCCGGCCCGAGACGATGTGCAGACCGCCGGCGAAGCGCAGCAGCGAGGCGACCTCCGCGCGGCGGGCGCTCACGGAGTTGACCACCAGCCGGCTCAGCTCGTCCTTGACCTCGGCTGTCATCGCCACGAGTCGTCACCTCTCGGTCGGTTCAGTGTCGGTGCGGGGACGGTCGGCGCCTGGACCGAGCCGGCTGCCGGCCCCCGGAGCCGCACCCCCTCCAAGGTCGCCGCCAGCTTCGCCGGGTCATGTAAAGGTGTACCAGGTCGGGACACGTCGGCGAACTCGACTCGGGCACCCAGAATCGTCGCGGTGCGGCTGAGTTGTTCGCGTTCCCGGTCGCTCGGCACGTGGCCGGCGTCGACCACGATGTCGTCGACGGTGAAGTCGGGCGCGTGCTGAGCCAGTACGTGGATGTGCCGCTCGGCGGAGAATCCCGCCGTCTCCCCCGGTTCGGCGGCCAGATTGAGCACCAGCGCCCGCCGGGCGGTCGTGGTGCGCAGTGCCCTGTTCAGTTCCGGCACCAGCACGTGGGGGATCACACTGGTGAACCAGGACCCGGGCCCGAGTACCACCAGATCGGCGGCCATGATCGCGTCGACGGCCTGGTGGGTGGCCGGCGGATCCCCCGGCAGCAGCCGCACCCGGCGCACCTTGCCGACCGTCGTCGCAATCGCCACCTGACCCCGGATCACCCGGCTCATCCGGGGGTCGGATTCCAGGCCGGCGACGTCGGCCTCGATCTGCAGCGCGATCGGACACATCGGCAGGACCCGGCCCTTGACGCCGAGGACGCGGCCGAGCTCGTCGAGGGCGGCCACCGGATCGGCCAGCACCTCCGAGAGCCCGGCCAGCATCAGATTGCCGATCGGATGGCCGGCCAGCGCACCGCTGCCGTTGAACCGGTGCTGGATGATCGTGGCCCACAACCGCCCGTGCGGACTGTCCGAGGCCAATGCCGCCAGCGCCATCCGCAGATCACCGGGGGGCACCACGTCCAGCTCGGCACGCAGCCGGCCCGACGATCCCCCGTCGTCGGCGACGGTGACCACCGCGGTCACGTGCGGACTCAGCCGCCGGGCCGCGGACAGCGTGGCGTAGAGCCCGTGCCCGCCGCCGAGCGCGACGATGCGTGGACTCATTCGCGACCCAGATCCCGGTGCAGCACCCGGACCGTGAGCTCGTCACCGCCTTGCAGCCGCCCGGCGAGTGCCTCGGCCATCGCGACGCTGCGGTGCTTTCCGCCGGTGCAGCCGATCGCGACGGTCATGTAGCGCTTTCCCTCCCGGCGGTATCCGTCGATGACCACGTTCAGCAGACGATGGTAGGTGTCGAGGAACTCCACCGCGCCCGGCTGACCGAGCACGTAGTCGCGGACGTCGGCATGCTGGCCGGTGTGCCGGCGCAGCGAATCCACCCAGTGCGGATTGGGCAGGAACCGGACGTCCATCACGGTGTCGGCGTCCATCGGCAGACCGTATTTGTAGCCGAACGACTCCACCGTGACGGCGGTGTGCGCGACGGTCTCCGCGCCGAAGGCCCGTTCGATGCTCTCCCGCAGTGCGGGCACCGACAGTGTCGAGGTGTCGATCACCAGATCCGCGGACGCACGCACCGGGGCCAGCAGCGCCCGTTCCCTGGCGATGCCCTCGGCCAGTGTCTGATCGCCCTGCAACGGATGGCTGCGCCGGTTCTGTTCATAGCGGCGGACCAGGATGTCGTCGCTGGCCTCGAGGAACAGCACCCGGGGGGCGATCCCACGGGTGGCCAGGTCGCCGCGCACCCAATCCAGGTCACCGGTGAAACCGCGCGAGCGCACGTCCATCACCACGGCCAGCTGGGTGATCCGCGACCCGGCGGCCAATCCCAGCTCGACCATCCGGGCGATCAACTCCGGGGGCAGATTGTCCGCGACGTACCAGCCCAGATCCTCGAGGACCTTTGCGGCCGTACCGCGACCCGCCCCGGACAATCCGGTCACCAGCACGACGTCGATCCCCATCTCCCCCGGGGGATCGACGTCGCCGGCCCGCACCTGCTCACTCATAGTTCGTCTCTGGGTTCGTCTGTGGGTTCGTCCCGGCCATCCCGATGCTCACCGCGGCCCTGGGTGAATCATCGCCGATCACCGGCTCGGAGGTGTCCGAATCGGGTGTTGCCGCTTCGCTGGCCGGTTGCACCCCGAGGGCTTCCAGCACGGCCCGCGCCGTGGCCACCCCGATACCCGGCACCGCGGTGATGTCCTCGACGCTGGCCTCTTTGAGCCGCGCCACCGACCCGAAATGGGTGACCAGGGCCTTGCGCCGATGTTCGCCCAGACCGCGCACCGAATCCAGCGCCGAGGCCGTCATCCGCTTCGAGCGCTTGCTGCGGTGGTAGGCGATGGCGAACCGGTGCGCTTCGTCACGGACCCGTTGCAAGAGAAACAGCCCCTCACTGTTGCGCGGGAGAATGAGCGGATCCGGTTCGGCCGGCACCCACACCTCCTCGAGCCGTTTGGCCAGTCCGATCACCGCGACATCGCTGATACCCAGATCGTCGAGCACCGCCTGGGCGGCGTTGACCTGGGGTGCGCCGCCGTCGACCACGAACAGGTTCGGCGGATAGGCGAATTTGCGCGACCGGCCCTCCGGTGACAGCTCGGTGGGGTGCTGGACGTCGTGCAGGTGCCGGTAGAAGCGGCGGCGGGTCACCTCGGCGATCGAGGCGACGTCGTCGGAGCGGCCGTCGCCGGCGGCCTCGCGGATCGCGTAGTGACGGTAGTCCGATTTGCGCGGCAACCCGTCCTCGAACACCACCAGCGAGGCCACCACGTCGGTGCCCTGCACATGGCTGATGTCGACGCACTCGATGCGCAGTGGCGCGTCGGCCAGCCCCAGCGCATCCTGAATGCTCTGCAGCGCAGCGGTTCTCGCGGTGAAGTCACCGGCCCGCTTGAGTTTGTGCTGAGCCAGCGCGTCCTGGGCATTGCGTTTGACGGTGTCGGCCAGCGCCTTCTTGTCCCCACGCTGCGCGACCCGCAGCGCCACCCGGGAGCCGCGCAGCGAGCTCAACCACGTGGTCAGTTCGTCGGCGTTCTCCGGCAGACACGGCACCAGCACCTGACGTGGCACCGGATTGGCCGCCTCGTCTCCACCGGCATCGCTGGCGTCGGCGAGTTCGGCCTGCTCACCGTAGAACTGGGTGAGGAACTGTTCCACCAGCTGGCCCTCACCGGATTCCCCCGGTTCACCCGACTTCTCGACGATCCAGCCGCGCTGCCCGCGCACTCGGCCGCCGCGGACGTGGAAGACCTGCACGGCGGCCTCGAGCTCATCGGCGGCGAAGGCCACCACGTCGGCGTCGGTCCCGTCACCGAACACCACGGCTTGCTTCTCGAGTGCCCGTTTGAGCGCCCCGATGTCGTCGCGCAGCCGGGCCGCGCGTTCGAAATCGAGCTGTTCGGCGGCCTCGGTCATCTGCTGTTCCATATCGCGGGCCAGCCGGTCGGTCTTACCCGCGAGGAAGTCGCAGAAATCGAGCACGATCCGGCGATGCTCCTCGGCGCTGACCCGCCCCACGCACGGCGCCGAACACTTGTCGATGTAACCGAGCAGACAGGGACGCTCGATCTGGCTGTGCCGCTTGAACACTCCGTTCGAGCAGGTGCGTGCCGGGAACACCCGGGTGAGCAGATCGACCGTCTCGCGGATGGCCCAGGCATGCGAATAGGGGCCGAAATACCGGACGCCCTTCTTGCGGGGTCCGCGATAGACCTTCAGCCGCGGGTACTCCTCGTTGAGCGTGACCGCCAACACCGGATACGACTTGTCGTCGCGGTAGCGGATGTTGAACCGCGGATCGAACTCCTTGATCCAGTTGTATTCGAGCTGCAGCGCCTCGACCTCGGTGGTGACGACGGTCCATTCGACGCTGCCCGCCGTCATCACCATCTGGCGCGTGCGGGGCGCCAGTCCGGAGATGTCGGCGAAGTAGGAGTTCAGCCGGCTGCGCAGGCTCTTGGCCTTGCCCACGTAGATCACCCGCCCGTGCGGATCGCGGAACCGGTAAACACCCGGCTGCACGGGGATGGACCCGGGCGCCGGCCGGTAGGTAGCGGGATCGGGCACGTAGCCAAGGTTACTGCGCTGACCGCACAGGACTTCCGGACAGGTGGCGGGGCGCTCAGCTACCTTCGAGGGGTGCGGATCACGGCGTCGACGCAGAAGGTCACCGCTGTGCTCGCGGCGCTCGCACTGGTCTTCACGGGCTGCGCGGCGAACGACGGAGCGCCCGCACCGCCCGATCCGCCGTGCGAGATCGTGTCCAACGGCACACCCACTCCCAAAACCCGCACCCCCGGGACCGATGGTGACCTGGCCGACAACCCGGAGATCACCACCGGCTACCGCAAGGACATGACGCCGGTGCGCACCGCCAGCTACTCGGCGGCCACCGCCAATCCGCTGGCCACCCAGGCCGCCTGCCGGGTGCTGCGCGACGGGGGCACCGCCGCGGACGCCCTGGTCACCGCGCAGGCGATGCTCGGACTGGTCGAACCGCAGTCCTCCGGCATCGGCGGCGGCGGCTTCCTGCTGTATTTCGACGCAGCCTCGGGTGCCGTGCAGGCCTACGACGGCCGCGAGACCGCGCCCGCTGCCGCGACCGAGAACTATCTGCGCTGGATCAGCGACACCGACCGCACCGAACCCAGACCCGACACCCGCGCCTCCGGCCGGTCCATCGGCGTACCCGGCATCGTGCGGATGCTCGCCGATGTGCACGCCACGCACGGCAAAACGCTCTGGCGGGACCTGTTCACCCCGGCGGTGACCCTGGCCGACGACGGCTTCGACGTCAGCCCCCGGCTGGCCGCGGCGATCGCCGACAGCCGCGACGAACTGCGCGTCGACCGCACCGCCGCCGGGTATTTCCTCAATCCCGACGGCAGCCCGAAGACGCCGGGCAGCCGGGTCACCAATCCGGCATACGCGAAGACACTCGGCGCACTGGCCACCGACGGCCCGGACGCGTTCTACACCGGCCCGATCGCCGAGTCCATCGTCGCGGCCGTCGCCGACACCACGGGTGGACGCACACCCGGCCAGATGACGCTCGAGGACCTGGCCGGGTACACCGCCAAGGTGCGGTCGCCGCTGTGCCGGCCCTACCGGGGTAAGGACGTCTGCGGGATGCCACCGCCATCGTCGGGCGGGATCGCGGTGCTGGCGACGTTGGGCATGCTCGAACGATTCGACATGAGCGAACACCGGCCCAGCGACGTCGACCTCAACGGTGGGCACCCCGCGGTGATGGGTGTGCATCTGATCTCCGAAGCCGAACGGCTGGCCTACGCCGACCGCGACCGCTACGTCGCCGACACCGATTTCGTGGCGCTGCCCGGCGGGAATCCCGACGCGCTGCTGAACACCCAGTACCTCGCCGGGCGCGCGGCGCTGATCAACGACAAGCGCAGCATGGGCACCGCCAAGCCGGGCGAATTCGGCCCGCCGGCCGCGCCGGTTCCCCAGCCGCGCGAGCACGGCACCAGCCAGGTCAGCATCGTCGACTCCTACGGCAACGCGGCGTCGTTGACCACCACCGTCGAATCGGCCTTCGGGTCGTTCCACATGGTCGACGGCTTCCTGCTCAACAATCAGCTCACCGATTTCTCCGCCGAACCCGTTGGGCCGGACCGTGTTCCGGTGGCCAACCGGGTGCAGCCGGGCAAGCGCCCGCGCAGCACCATGGCACCGATGCTGATCTTCGATCAGGCGCCCGGCGGTCCGCCCGGAGCCAGAGGCCCGCTGTATGCGGTGCTGGGTTCACCCGGCGGTGCGGTCATCATCCAGTTCGTCGTGAAAACGACGGTGGGCCTGCTGGATTGGGGGCTGGACCCGCAGCAGGCGGTCGGCATGGTGGATTTCGGGGCGGCCAACACGCCCGAGACGAATGTGGGCGGCGAGCACCCGGACGTGGACGTCAGCGATAACGGCGAGCACGATCCGCTGATCACCGGCCTGCGCAGGCTGGGGCACGTCGTCGACTTCGCCGACCAGTCCAGTGGGCTCTCGGCGATCGTGCGGGAGCAGGACGGTTGGATCGGTGGGGCCGATCCGCGCCGCGAAGGCATGGTCATGGGCGATCCCCGAGCCCGGCAGTGACCACCACGAGGGTGGCGCAACTGACGGAGGCCGACTGGCGGTCCTTCGCCGTCGTGCGGCTACAGGCGCTGACCGATTCGCTGGGTCCCGCCGATCCGCAGTACCGCCGGGAAGCGTCGTTCACCGCCGCGCAGTGGCGGCGGCGGCTGCGCGAGCACGCGGCATTCACCGTCCTCATCGACGGCCGGCCGATGGGACTGATCAGCGCCCAGCATCAGTCGGCGGATTCGGTGTATCTGTACTCGCTGTGGCTGGCGCCCGACGCCCGCGGGCACGGGCTGGCCGGTGAACTGCTCGAGGCCGCGGTGGCGTGGGCGCGCACCCAGCATGCGCACACCGTGACCCTGCGCGTCGACGCGGACAATTCGGTGGCCCGGGGCATCTACGAGAAGGCGGGGTTCAAGGTGGCGGCGGCGACGGTCGGGCCGCGCCAGGAGTTGGCGATGTCACTGAGTGTGTGAGCGGTGCCGCACGATCGCTGCGCGCAATTGCTCCATACCCGCGACGGCGTGCTCACGATCCACCGATTGGATCGCCATCACCGGGACGTACTCGTCGTCGGGCAGTTCGAGGCGGGCCCAGCGCGCCCCGCGGGGGAAGGTCACGCCCACCACGTGGGGCCAGGGAATCACCTTGTCCGACCACAGGTTGCGCACGGCCACGCCGGCCGCACCGACCCGCACCCGCGGCCGGGCGAACAGCAGCACGACCGCGCCGATCACGCAGCCGAGCAGGGCGATCGCCACCTGGTCGGCGGTGCGGAAGATCACCCCGGTCGAACCCACCTTCAGCAGCAGGCCGACGGTCACATGCGCAGTCACGATCAGGGCGGCGGCGGCGTAGGCGAAATACGGCGTGAGCCGGGGCCGGATCTCGAATTCCCAGTCGCTCATGAGCGGGTGCGCAGCTCCCGCAGGGTGAGCGCGGTGGACAGCGCCGCAGCGGCGGCCTGTGCGCCCTTGTCCTCCGCCGAGCCCGGCAGTCCGGCCCGGTCGAGGGCCTGCTGCTCGGTGTCGACGGTGAGCACACCGTTGGCGACCGGTGTCGCGGCGTCCAGGGACACCCGGGTCAGCCCTTGGGTGACGGCATCGCAGACGTAGTCGAAATGCGGTGTCTGACCGCGGATCACGACGCCCAGCGCCACCACCGCGTCATGATCGGCCGCCAGCGCCTGCGCCACCACCGGAATCTCGATCGCACCGAGTACGCGCACCACCGTCGGATCGGTGACCCTGGCGTCGGTGGCCACCCGACGCGCACCGTCGAGCAGTGCGTCACAGATCTTCTCGTGCCACGTACTCGCCACGATGCCGAGCTTCAACGCCGAGGCGTCGAGGTCCGGGAGGTCGGGAACCCCGGCGCCCCCGCTCACCGGGTCCCGCCGAGATCGGGTTTGCGTTCGCCGAGCAGGTACACGCCTTCGTCGAAGTCGTCCATGCTGGTGGCTTCGTCGTACTCGTCGAGGCCGGCCAGATCGTGGCCCATCCGGTCGCGCTTGGTCATCAGATAGCGGATGTTCTCGGAGTTCACCCGGACCGGCAGCGGCACCCGCTCGATGATGTGCAGGCCGTAGCCGTCCAGCCCGACCCGCTTGGCGGGATTGTTGGTCAGCAACCGCATCGAGCGCACACCCAGGTCGACGAGGATCTGTGCGCCGATGCCGTAGTCGCGCGCGTCGGCGGGCAGACCGAGTTTGAGATTCGCGTCCACGGTGTCGTCGCCGGCGTCCTGGAGTTGATAGGCCTGCAGCTTGTGCATCAGTCCGATGCCCCGACCCTCGTGGCCGCGCATGTAGAGCACGACGCCGCGGCCCTCGCGGGCGACCATCGCCATCGCCGCGTCCAGCTGGGGGCCGCAATCGCAGCGCCGTGAGCCGAACACGTCACCGGTGAGGCACTCCGAATGCACCCGCACCAGCACGTCGTGTCCGTCGCCCTGCGGGCCGGCCACGTCGCCGCGGACCAGGGCGACGTGTTCGACGTCCTCGTAGATGCTGGTGTAGCCCACCGCCCGGAACGGGCCGTGGCGGGTCGGGATGCGCGCCTCGGCGATGCGCTCGACGTGCTTCTCGTGCTTGCGCCGCCACTCGATCAGATCGGCGATCGAGATCAGGGCCAGATCGTGTTCGTCGGCGAAGATCCGCAGCTCGTCGGTCTGGGCCATCGCGCCCTCGTCCTTCTGGCTGACGATTTCGCAGATGGTGCCCGCGGGCTGGAGCCCGGCCAGCCTGGCCAGGTCCACCGCGGCCTCGGTGTGTCCGGGCCTGCGCAACACCCCGCCGTCCTTGGCGCGCAACGGGACCACGTGGCCGGGTTTGCTGAATTCCTCCGCGGTGCTGCTCGGGTCGGCAAGCAACCGCATCGTGGTGGCCCGGTCTGACGCCGAAATCCCGGTTCCGACACCGTTTTTCGCATCGACGGTGACGGTGTAGGCGGTGCCGTGCTTGTCCTGGTTGACCGCGTACATGGGCAGCAGGCCCAGCCGGTCACAGATGGCGCCGTCCAACGGCACGCACAGGTACCCCGAGGTGTAGCGCACCATGAACGCGACCAATTCGGGGGTGGCCTTCTCGGCGGCGAAGATCAGATCGCCCTCGTTCTCGCGGTCCTCGTCGTCGATCACGACCACGGCCTTACCGGCCGCGATGTCCGCGATCGCCCGTTCGACCGAATCGAGCCTGGTCATTGTCTGCCACCCTTGCTCAGGAGTATCCGCCTCCCAGTATGAACCACTGAGGCGCAACGATTATTGCCCGCCGTCCCCGGCGGGCCGGCCCATCAGGCGTTCGACGTACTTGGCGATCACGTCCACCTCGAGGTTGACCGGGGTGCCCACCGGTGCGGAACCGAGCGTGGTCAGGTCCAGCGTGGTGGGGATCAGCGACACCTCGAACCAGTCGCCGTCCTGATCATCCAGGTCACGGCCCAGTCCGGAGACGGTCAGCGACACCCCGTCGACGGTGATCGAACCCTTCTCCACCACATAGCGGGCGATGGCGGCGGGCATCGCGATGCGCACCACCTCCCAGTGCTCGAACGGTGTGCGCGCAATCACACGGCCGGTGCCGTCGACGTGGCCCTGGACGATGTGTCCGCCGAGGCGGCTGTTGACCGCGGCGGCCCGTTCGAGGTTGACCCGGCTACCCACCCCGACCGCGGCGAGGCTGGATCGGTCGAGGGTCTCGCCCATCACGTCGGCGCTGAAGACCCCGCCGGGCAGCACCTCGACCACGGTCAGGCAGACCCCGTTGACCGCGATCGAATCGCCGTGGCCGGCATCGGAGGTGACGACGGGACCACGGATGACCAGGCGGGCGGATCGCGCCGTGCCGTCGGCGAGATCCTCTTTGTCGACGACCTCGCCGACCTCTTCGACGATTCCGGTGAACATCGGGCCAGCCTATTCCTGCCCGGAACGTCGGCATCCGGACACCGGGGCCGCACCCTCTACGATGCAGTCATGCCGACGAGCCCCCGCCATGCAGCCCAGGCCCTGATCGCCGTCCTCCTCGCCGCAGCACTGCTCGTCGCCGGATGTTCGTCGTCCGATCAGGACGCCGACAAGCCGCTGCCCGATGCGGCGCCGCTGTTGCAGGACGCCACCCAGACCACGCGTGACCTCAAGAGCGTCCACCTCAAGCTGACCGTGCAGGGCAGCTTCCCCGACCTGCCCATCGAATCGCTCGAGGGTGATCTGACCAACAGCCCCGCGGTCGCGGCGACGGGTTCGGCGAACATCGTGTTCCTCGGCCAGCGCCTGGAGGGCGTGCAATTCGTGGTGGTCGACGGGATCCTCTACGGCGCGATCACCGCCGGCAGCTTCCAGGACTTCGGTCCGGCCGCCGACATCTACGACATCGCCTCGATCCTGAGCCCGGACAAGGGGCTGGCCAACGTGCTGGCCAATTTCTCCGACCCCAAAGCCGACGGCCGCGAGACCGTCGACGGCGTCGGCACCGTCCGGCTCACCGGCACGGTGAGCGCGGAGGCCGTCAACGCCATCGCCCCGCAGATCAACGCCACCGGCCCGGTGCCGGCCACCGTGTGGATCCGCGAGGACGGCACCCACGACCTGGTGCAGGCCAAGCTCGAGCCCACCCCGGGCAACAGCGTGACGATGACGCTGTCGGACTGGGGTAAGCAGGTCACCGTCACCAAGCCCGCGGTCTGATGACGACCGCCACCACGAGCGAGGGCCGCAGCAGGCGTATCGCGATCAGCGCCGGCGGGCTGGCGGTGCTGCTCGGCGCGCTGGACACCTACGTGGTGATCGCGATCATCCGCGACATCATGATGGACATCGGCATCGCGGTGAACCAGCTGCAACGCGTCACGCCGATCATCACCTGGTATCTGCTCGGCTACATCGCGGCGATGCCGCTGCTCGGGCGCGCCTCGGACCGATTCGGCCGCAAACTGGTGCTGCAGCTGAGCCTCGCCGGATTCGCGCTGGGTTCGGTGGTCACCGCGCTGTCGAACGATCTGATCCCGATGGTGGTGGGCCGGGCGATCCAGGGCACCGCCAGCGGTGCCCTGCTCCCGGTGACCCTGGCGCTGGCCGCCGACCTGTGGGCCACCCGCAACCGGGCGTCGGTGCTCGGCGGCATCGGGGCCGCCCAGGAACTCGGCAGTGTGCTCGGCCCGCTCTACGGCATCGCGGTGGTCGCGGCGCTGAACACCTGGCGGGACGTGTTCTGGATCAACGTCCCGATGGCGCTGCTGGCGATGGTGATGATCCACTTCAGCCTGCCCGCCCGGCTCAAATCCGACCAGCCGGAGAAGGTGGACGTGGTCGGCGGCGTCCTGCTGGCCGTCGCCCTCGGGCTGGCCGTCATCGGCCTCTACAACCCCGCGCCCGACGGCAAGAAGATCCTGCCCGACTACGGGTTGCCGCTGCTGATCGGCGCGGTGGCGGTGCTGATCGCGTTCTTCGTGTGGGAGCGGTTCTCCCGCACCCGGCTGATCGAGCCGGCGGGCGTGCACTTCCGGCCGTTCCTGGCCGCGCTCGGCGCATCGCTGTGCGCGGGCGCGGCGTTGATGGTGACGCTGGTCAACGTCGAACTGTTCGGCCAGGGCATCTTGGGCAAAGACCAGACCGACGCCGTCCTGCTGCTGCTGCGGTTCCTGATCGCGCTGCCGATCGGCGCGGTCGTCGGCGGCTGGATCGCCAGCCGGATCGGCGACCGCATCGTCACGTTCGTCGGCCTACTCATCGCGGCCGGCGGATACTGGCTGATCTCCAAGTGGCCGGTCGATCTGCTCGCGGCCCGCCACGACCTCGGGCTGTTCACCCTTCCGGTACTCGACACCGACCTGGTGATCGCCGGCATCGGTCTCGGTCTGGTGATCGGGCCGCTCACCTCCGCGACCCTGCGGGTGGTCCCGTCGGCCCAGCACGGCATCGCGTCGGCCGCGGTGGTCGTCGCACGGATGATCGGCATGCTGATCGGTCTGGCCGGGTTGAGCGCCTGGGGGCTCTACCGCCTCAACCAGTATCTGCAGACGCTGCCGTTCCCGCCGGGGGCCAACACGCTGGCCGAGCGGCTCGCCGCCGAAGCCGACCGCTACCGCGCCGCCTACGTCATGCAGTACGGCGACATCTTCATCGCCACGGTGGTGGTGTGCGTGGTCGGCGCCCTGCTCGGGCTGTTGATCGCCGGTAAGAATCAGCACGCCGACGAGCCGACCACCATGCTTCCGGTGGTCGACGACGAGCCGCCGACGGAGTTCATCGACGTCCGGGGCACCTCGGCGCCACCGGCCGGTTCACCGCAGGGCGGCAGGCACCACCGTCCCGAGCGCTGAGTCAGCAGCGCTCGAGGCCGGGAACCATCAGCGGCACCTCCCGGCAGACGCCGCGGGTCATCTCGTCGCGGCCCGGCAGGACCGCGCGCAGGGGATCCCGCAGGAACGACCGCACGGTGTCGGGGGTCATCGGGGGCAAGCTCAGCCAGTCGGCCAGTGCAGTCACGCTGTCTTCCTTGTCCTGCTCGGGGGTGCGCAGACGTCGGCGAAGGCGCTTTGAGACGAGTGTACCGGGCTGGTACACGAGCGTTCCGAGCTGCCGTCCACGGCGATTACCTGCGTCATGTTTGCCAACGCGGGCCGCTGCCGGGGAATTCCACTCGTCACGTCACCCTCCATGTTCCCCCGAATTTCGCTACCGAGCGCGGTCCGACGGATATGACAACCGTCACTCACTTAAGTTAGCCTCCCCTTAGTCGTATCGGTCGGGGTGAGGAGGGCACACGGTGCGCTGCCAGGTGGCCATCGTCGGGGCCGGACCGGCCGGACTCGCGCTCGGGCAGATGCTCCGGCTGCAGGGCATCGACAGCGTGATCGTCGAGCGCCGCTCCCGACCGCACGTGACCGCCCGGGTCCGCGCCGGCGTGCTCGAACACGAGACCGTCGCCGTCCTCGACGATATCGGCGTCGGCGCCCGGCTACGCCGCGAAGCCCTGGTGCACAACGGGTTCTACCTCCGGTTCGACCACCGCACCCACCATCTCGACTTCCACGCCGACACCGGCCGGCACGCGTACGTGTACGGACAGAGCGAGATCGTCGCCGATCTCATCGACGCCCGGATCGCCGGCGGCGGGCCCCTGGTCTTCGACGCCGAGGACGTCACCGTCTCGGACATCGACGGCGACCGCCCGCAGGTGTCCTACGTCGCCGACGGCATCCGGCACACCATCGAGGCCGACTTCGTCGCCGGCTGTGACGGTCACCACGGTGTCTGCCGTCACCTGTTGCCGGCGGCGACCACCACCGAATACAGCCGCACCTATCCGGGCGCCTGGCTGGGCATCCTGGCCCGCAGCACGCCGGTCGCCGAGGAGGGGATGTACTCGGTGCACCCCGACGGGCTCGCCCTGCACAGCATGCGCGGGACGCAGATCAGCCGGCAGTACCTGCAGGTGCCGGCCGGCACCGACGTGCGCGACTGGCCGGACGAGCGGATCTGGAAAGAACTGCTGCGCCGCAGCGCCTGCGACGACGACACCGAGCTGCACACCGGTCCGATCATCGAGAAGAGCGTGTCGCCGCTGCGCAGCCTCGTCGTCAGCCCCATGCAGTACGGGTCGCTGTTCCTCGTCGGGGACGCCGCCCACATCGTGCCGCCGACCGGCGCCAAGGGCCTCAACCTGGCGATCTCCGACGCCTGCGTGCTCTCCCACGCGCTCGGCGCGTACTACCGGGCCCGCCGGAAGGGAGGCCACACAAGAGCCCACCTCGACGCTTACAGTGACACGGCGCTCGCGCGGACCTGGCAGGTCCAGTCGTTCGCCGCCACGCTCACCGAGGTGCTGCACCGGTTCGGCGACGACCCGTTCGAGTGGGAACTGCGCCGTGCGCGGCTGCAGCGGTGGGTCAGCTCGCCCGCCGAACGCCAGGCACTCGGCGAGGTCTATCTCGGCCTCCCCTTCCCGACCCCGTGGGCCTACTAGGAGAGACATGTTCGACATGCGCGCCCGGCACCCCCACCGCGGCGGTACCGGAACCCGGATCCGGCTGTCCCGCATCTTCCATCCCGGCAGCGGGCGGGCTCTGGTCGTGCCGATGGATCACTCGGTGACCGTCGGCCCACTCGGCGCCGGCGATCACGCCGACCGGACCGCCGCGCTGCTGGCCGACGCGGGTACCGACGCCGTCGTGGTGCACAAGGGCCGGGCCCGCACCATCGATCCCGGCCGGTTCGCCGAGATGGCGCTGATCGTGCACATCTCCGCAGGCACCGACCTGGCGCTGGACCGCACCTCCAAGGTGCTGGTCGGATCGGTCGAGGAGTGCCTGCGCCTCGGCGCCGACGCGGTCAGCGTCCACGTCAACGTCGGATCGCCCACCGAGGCCCGGCAACTGGCCGATCTGGGTGCGGTCGCCGCGGAGTGCGAGACCCTCGGGGTACCGCTGCTGGCGATGATGTACGCGCGCGGCCCGGAGATGGGCTCACGCACCGAGATCGTGGAGACGCTCTGTCATCTGGGTGCGATCGCCACCGATCTGGGCGCCGACATCGTCAAGCTCGACTACGCCGGCTCGGTGACGGCGATGAATCGCGTCGCCGACAGCTGCCCGCTGCCCGTCCTGGTCGCCGGCGGACCCACCCTCGGGTGTGACGACGACGCCGTGGCCTTCGGCCGGGAGGTCGCCGAATCACGGGTCGCGGGTTTGAGTTTCGGCCGGCTGATCTTCGACTCCGACGACCCCCACCGCGTCGCATCCGAACTCGGCAGGCAGCTGCACACGCCGGCGGCACTGACCAGCGCTGCGCGCACGCCGGCACTCGAATCCGCCTGACCCAGCGCATATCTCACGACCGGGAAGGATCTCCAGCCCGCATGACCGACGTGACCGACATCGTCACCGACCACATCACTCCCCTGGCGCCGCCGGACCCCCGCTCGCTGCCGCAGGCCCGCGACGGTCATTTCGCCTGGATCGACGTCCGGGGCCTGTCCGGTGAGCTGCGGACCGCGGTGATCGAGGCCGCCATCCACCACCGCGTCGACGGTGTGGTCAGCGCTGACCCGGCGGTGCTCGCCGGCCTGCCGCCCACCATTCGGCGGATCCTGGCCACCGACGGCCGGGAGGTCGACACCGCCGACGTCGATCTCGTCCTCGGCGACTCCGTCCCGTCTGCAGCCGACGCGTCGGGCGCGGAACGCGGGGTCCAGGTCGTCGTCTCCGACGCCGCCAGCCTGCACGAGGCGTGCACCGTGGTGCGCCACGTCGCCTGGACGGTGCTCACCTTCACCGACCCGACGAAGATCCCGCTGGAGATCGTGATCGCCGCGGCCGAGAACTCAGGCGGACGCACCGTCACCGTCGTCGACGACATCCAGGACGCCGAGATCGTGAAACTGGTGCTCGAACACGGCAGCGACGGATTGCTGCTGGCGCCCGCCGGTCCGGACGACGTCGCCACCCTGGCCGGCATCGTCGAGGACCGGCCCGGCCACGTGGACCTGGTCGAGCTGACCGTGTCCTCGGTCGAGCACATCGGTATGGGCGAACGCGCCTGCATCGACACCTGCTCGCTGCTCGAACTCGACGAAGGCTGCCTGATCGGCTCGTTCGCCACCGGAATGTTCCTGTCCTGCAGCGAGACCCACCCGCTGCCGTACATGCCGACCCGGCCGTTCCGGTGGAACGCCGGCGCCGTGCACTCCTATGTCCTGACCCCTGACAACCGGACCCGCTACGTCAGCGAGCTGCGGGCCGGCCAACCGATCCTGGCCGTCCGCACCGATGGCAGCGTGCGCGAGGTCCGGATCGGCCGGGTGAAAATCGAACGGCGGCCACTCATCTCGATCAACGCCACCACCCCCGGGGGCGCGACGATCAACGTGATCGCCCAGGACGACTGGCACGTCCGGCTGCTCGGCCCGGGGAAGACGGTCAACAACGTGACCGAGCTGCGCCCCGGCGACCGGCTGCTCGGCTACGTCCCGACCGCATCGCGCCACGTCGGCCTGCCGATCACCGAATTCTGCGACGAACGCTGATCAGGCCGGCCCGGGTACCAGCGACAACAGCACATCGGGTCCGATCCGCGTGACGCCGTCGAACCGCCACCGCTGGGCGTTGGCGATGCTCAGCACGCCGACATCGTCGACAGCCGTGATCGGCCCACCCAGCAGGATCGGCGCCACGTAGGCCACGATCCGGTCGATCGCACCGGCCCGCAGGAACGCCCCCGCCACCGTCGGGCCACCCTCGAGCAGGATGTCGGTGCGGTCGGCCAGCGCCTTGAGGACCTCGTGCGGGTCGCGGGTGCGGATCACCATGGTGCGGGACTGTTCGTCCAGGACGCGGGCGTCCGGGGAGATCTCCCGTTCGCCGACCACCACCCGCAGCGGCTGCCGCTCGTGCAGGGTGCCGTCGGGTCGGCGGGCCGTCAGCACCGGATCATCGACGAAGACCGTTCCGGTGCCGACGACGATCGCATCGGCGACCGCGCGACGCCGGTGCACGTCGGCCCGCGCCGCCTCACTGGTGATCCATTGGCTGCTGCCGTCGGAGGCGGCGCTGCGGCCGTCCACGCTGGTCGCGAATTTCCATGTCACATGCGGGAATCCGGTGCGCTGGCGGTGCAACCACTCACGCAGCGGACCGCCGGACACCACGTCGGCGAGTACGCCGGCGCTCACCTGCACACCCGCATCGGCCAGGCGCCGGGCGCCGCCGGCCGCCACCGCATTCGGATCGGCCACCGCGTACACCACCGCGCTCACCCCGGCGGCCAGCAGGGCATCCACGCACGGCGGGGTGCGGCCGTGGTGGTTACAGGGTTCGAGCGTCACCACCGCCGTGCCGCCGGCGGCCCGGGACCCGGCGCGGCGCAGCGCGACCACCTCCGCGTGCGGCCCGCCCGGTGGCGCGGTGGCGCCGACACCGGCCACCGCCCCCTCGGCATCGAGGATCACCGCGCCGACCGGCGGATTCGGATACGTCGACCCCTTGACGCCCTCGGACTGTTCGACGGCCAGGCTCATCGCGGCGTCGACGGCGCCGCTCATACGGTCAGATGCGGGGACGCCTCTGCGGCGCTGCGCCGCAACGCTCTGACCGCCTCGGCCGGATCCTCGGCGCTGTACACCGCCGACCCCGCGACGAAACAGTCCACCCCGGCCTCGGCGGCCGCGGCGATGGTGTCGGCGTTGATACCGCCGTCGATCTCCACGAGCACCGTCAGCTCCCCCGAGTCGACCAGTCGCCGTACGGTCGCGACCTTCGTCAGTACCTCCGGGATGAACTTCTGTCCGCCGAAGCCGGGTTCGACGGACATCACCAGCAGCGTGTCGACGTCGCGCAGGATCTCCAGATAGGGCTCGATGGCGGTACCGGGTTTGACCGCCAGACCCGCCTTCGCTCCGGCGGCGCGGATGTCGCGGGCCACCGCGAGGGGATCGTCGGTGGCCTCGGCGTGGAAGGTGACGTTGTAGGCGCCCGCCTCGGCGTAGGGCGGCGCCCAGCGCGCCGGGTGCTCGATCATCAGATGGCAGTCCATCGGGATGTTCGTGGCCTTGAGCAGGGATTCGACCACCGGCAGGCCGAGGGTCAGATTCGGCACGAAGTGGTTGTCCATCACGTCGACGTGCAACCAGTCCGCACCGGCGACGGCGGCGGTCTCGTCGGCCAGCCGGGCGAAGTCGGCGGCCAGGATCGACGGCGCGATGAGCGGTGCGGGCATGCCGATCAGATTACTTGCAGCGCCGCGGCGAACATCGCGTCGGTGCCGTGGCGGTGCGGCCACAGCTGGACGTACGGACCGTCCCCGGACTGCGCGCCCAGATCCTCGGCGGGTGCGAACAGCGGCCGGGTGTCCAGGGCCGTCACCGGGTGGCGGCGCAGCGCGTCGGCGACCACGCCGACGGTCTCGGCCAGATGCGGTGAGCAGGTGGCGTAGAGCACCACACCGCCGGGGCGGGTCAGCCCGATCGCGGAGGCCAGCAGCTCCTTCTGCAGCTTGGCCAGCTCGGGGACGTCGCCGGGTTGGCGCCGCCAGCGCGCCTCGGGCCGGCGCCGCAGGGCGCCCAGACCGGTGCAGGGGGCGTCGACGAGCACCCGGTCGAATCCGGGTTGCAGTCCAGTCTCGCGGCCGTCGACGCGCAGCACCTCGACGTCGAGACCGCGGGTGTTCTCCTCGACCAGATCGGCGCGCCGCGGTGCGGGTTCCACCGCGGTCACCCGGCCCGGCGCCAGCGCGGCCAGCATCGCGGTCTTCCCGCCCGGCCCGGAGCACAGATCGAGCCAGCGGCCGGTGTCCGCGCCGTCGACCGGCGCCAGGGTCAGCGCGCGGGCGACCAGCTGACTGCCCTCGTCCTGGACCAGCGCGCGGCCGTCGCGCACCGGTTCCAGCGCGCCGGGGTCACCGCCGGACAGATACACCGCGTACGGCGAATACCGGCCCGCCGTGCCGCCGACCGCCGCGGCCAGCTCCGCGGCGTCCATGACGCCGGGCCGGGCGGCCAGGTGCACGACGGGGCGGGCGTCGTCGCTGGCGAGCAACGCCCGCAGCTCCCCGGCCCGCGGTCCCAGCGCGTCGGTGAAGGCCTGGGCCACCCAGCGCGGATGGGCGTGGTTGAACGCGATGTGGCCCACCGGATCGGTGGCGGCCGGGGGTGCAAGCTCGGCCACCCAGGACGCTTCGTCCCGGCGTCCGATGGTGCGCAGTACCCCGTTGACGAAACCCGCTCGCGCCGTGTCGAATTCGATACCCGCCTGCTCGACGGTGGTGGACACCGCAGCGTGCGGCTCGACCCGGGTGCGCAGCAGCTGGTAGGCGCCGAGGCGCAGCAGGTCCAGCAGCACGGGGTCGATGCGTTCCGGCGGCCGGCCCGCCGCGGCGGCGATCACGGCATCCAGCAGGCCGCGGCTGCGGCAGGCGCCGTAGGCGAGTTCGGTGGCGAAGGCGGCGTCGCGACCGCTGATACCGCGTTCGTTCAACAGCGCCGGCAGGGCCAGGTTGGCGTAGGCGTCGCGTTCGGAGACCGCGCGCAGCACGTCGAAGGCGACCTGGCGGGCCGGATCGAGGGGTTTGCGCCGCGGGCGTCTCGGCGGGCGGGTCACGACGCCCGCACCGAGGTGTCCAGCCGGGCGCCCCGCGCCCAGTCCGCGGCGTTCATCGGCTTCTTACCCGGCGGCTGGACGGTCCCGAGCACCACGGGCTGCGACGCGGTGCCAACTCGCACCCCCGACTTGGCGACCTCGAACTGCCCGGGCTCCAGCACTGCCGCGTCGCCGTCGGCGAGCCGCACCGGACCCAGCTTGACCCGCAGGTCGCCGACCGTCGTCCAGGCGCCGGGCGCCGGGGTGACCGACCGGATGCGGCGTTCGACGACGTGCGCGGGCAGATCCCAGCGCACCCGCGCCTGCTCGACGGTGATCTTCGGTGCCACGGTCACCCCGTCAGCCGGTTGCGCGACGGCGGCCAGGCTGCCCTCGGCGATGCCGTCGAGGGTGCGTTCCAGCAGCGCGGCACCCGAAACGGCGAGCCGACCGAGCAGTTCGCCCGCGGTGTCGGTGGGCGCGATGGTCTCGGTGACCACGCCGTAGACCGGTCCGGAGTCCAGCGCCGGCTCGATACGGAAGGTCGTGGCCCCGGTGACCGTGTCGCCCGCGGCGATCGCCGCCTGCACCGGAGCGGCGCCGCGCCAGGCCGGCAGCAGGGAGAAGTGCAGGTTGATCCAGCCGTGCGGCGGGACATCGAGCAACCGCTGCGACAGCAGCGCGCCGTAGGCCACCACCGCGCAACAGTCCGGTGCGAGGGCGCCGAGCTCGGCGACGAACTCGTCGCCGTTGGGTTTGGCCGGGCGCAGCAGCGGGATGCCGTGGTCGAGAGCCAGCTGGGCTACCGGCGAGGGGGCGGGTCTACCCCGTCGACCGGACGCCGCATCGGGACGGGTGAGCACTGCGACCACGTCGTGGTGTGGCGAGTCGATGAGGCGCTGCAATGAGGGCAGGGCCGGTTCGGGGGTGCCGGCGAAGACGAGACGCACCGCGACAGTCTAGGGAGGGCTCAGCGCGGCGTCTGGTAGTACTCGCGCTCGGAAACCCCGGCGGCCCCGGCGACGAACATCCACGGGATGGTGGTGGCGGTCCGGTTGAGCGTGGCCACCGCGTCGTTGTAGTACTGGCGGGCGAAGGCGAGCTTGTCCTCGGTCTCGGTCAGGTTGCGTTGCAGGTCGAGGAAGTTCTCCGACGAGCGCAGCTGCGGATAGGCCTGGCCCAGTGCGAGCAGCTGAGCGACCGCGGAGTCCAGCTCCTTCTCCGCCGCCGAGCGCTGCGCCACCGAGGTGCCGCTGGTGGCGGCGGTGACCGCCGCCCGCGCGGTGGTGACGTGGTCGAGGACGGCTTTCTCGTGCGCGGCGAAGGTCGACACCGTGTGCACCAGGCTCGGGATCAGCGACGCCCGCCGGGTCAGCTCCACGTCGATGCCGGCCAGCGCCTCCGCCACCCGGACGTCGGCGGATCGCAGCTTGTTGTAGCCGCCGACGAACACGATCAGCGCCGCGACGGCGATCACCAGAACGAGCACCAGCACCAGACTCACCACGAGCCGCCCCCTCCCCCTCCGCCACCGCCACCGCCACCGCCGCTGGAGAAACTGCTGCCACCGCTGCTGCCGCTCGACGACGATGTCTGCGAGGCGGTGTACGCGCTGATCGACGACGACAGCGCCGACTCGAAACTGTCGAAGGTGCCGCCGGAGCCGACGGCGCTGCCCGAATCCGACCCGGAGGTCGTGTGATACCAACCCGGTTGCGGGGCAGGCACTCCCATGACCGTCTGATACTTTGCGGCCCACAGTGCGGCGGTTCCCGCGGCGACCGCGAACGGCAGGTAGGCGGTGTAGAGATCCTGCCGGGCGGCGAAGTCGAAGCGGGTCTCGGCCGAATCGGTGGAAATCAGCCGGTGGAAACCGCCGACGCGCGACCACAGGTCGCGGCCGGCCTCGGTGCGCCGGGTACCGACGCCGCCCGCCCACGCCGGGATGGAGAACAGGAAGAACACGGCGAACGGCAGGCTCCATCCGGTTGCGGGCAGACCCCAGCGGAAGAAGCCGCATACCGCGAGCACCAGCGCCAGCGCGTTGGCGCTGCGCAGCCAGAGCTCCTGGCGGCGGTGGACCAGCAGGCCCTCGTCGAACGCCCACTTCTTCGCCGCGGCCGCCATATCGGCTTTGGCGGTGTTCAGCCGGCGTCCCGCCGCAGCGGTGCCCTTGGCCTCGAATTCGCGGCCGGGTGCGTCCACCTTGAGCGCCGAGCCGACCGCCACACCGACGGGATCCACATCGAGCCATTCGGCGCGTTCGGCGGTGCCGCGCACGGTCCACTTCTTCGCGCCCTCCTGGCGCAGTTCGACCAGTCCGCGGTCGGCGAGATGCAGCAGGGTCGCGATCAGACCGGAGCCGGGCAACGCCTCGGTGCGGATGTACTCGGCCTGCACCGGTCCGATGCCCGGCGGCGGAGCGTACTGCAGCGGAAACGCCGGCGGGCGCTCGCGGATCGAGCGCCGCCACAGCAGCGCCGCGGCCGCGCCCACCGCCGTGAGCGCGAGCATGACGGCCAGCCCGGACATCGACCGTCCGACGATCCGGTCCCAGGCGAAGGGCCAGGGCAGCTCCGCGCGCGGCGGGGGCGGGATGTCCACCCCCGCGCGCACCGTGACCGGGGTGCGCGGCGGCAGGTTCAGCGCCTGGAACCGCACCGTGCCGTCGGCGACAGACAGGTCGCTGCACGCCCGCCCGACACCGCTGCCGACGCTGCACTGGGCACCGGTCACCTCGCCGGGCAGGTCGATGGAGATGTCGGCCCGCTGGATCTGGTTGTTCCACGACGGCGCGATCACATTCCAGAAGAACGCCGACGCCGCGTTCGGGTCGCCGGTGGTGGCGGCGAAGCGGCGGTCGGCCCCGGTGGTACCGGGATCCAGGACGCCGGGCACGGTGTAGCGGATCACGTAGACATGGGTGCCGTAGTCCAGCGTGCTGTCGGGATCGCCGATCTTGGCGACCCGGAACCGGTCGGCATCCTCCCACAGCAGGTCGTACGGCACCGGGCCGCCGTCGAGGGTCACCGATTCGACGTCGGGTTCCTGGCGGATGCGCGAGTCGTTCTGGTTGATGACATCCCAGTACCGGAAGATGCCGTGCCGTCCGGACGGGAAGAGCCCGGTGATGGTCTCGGTGGCTTCGAGCTCACCGTCGTCTCCCACGACGTACTCGGCGCGGTAGTCGGTGATCACCACCGGATCGTCGACCGCAGCAGCGGTCGACGATCCACCACCGAAAGCCAGCGGCCACAGGACTCCGACGGCGATCAGCGCCACGGAGATCGACCAGGCGATGAGTCGCCCCACGCTCACCTCCTCCGGTGCGGCCGGTCCTGAGATCTTGATCAGCCTATGTGCAGCGGGTCGATCTGCACACGAACCGGATCGGTGTCGTGGCGGGCGCTGAGCACGCCGGTGGCGCGGCGCAGGGCCGCGGCCAGCGCCAGGCCGCGCTGCCGGGGCACCCGGACCAGCATCCGGGCGGCCGGCCGGTCGGCGGCCATGCCGGGTGGGCGCCGCGCGCCGGCCGGCAGGTCCACCGGCCCCAGCGGTTCGGCGTCGTCGGGCAGCTGCGCGGTCTGCAGCAGCGCGGCGATGGCGGCGGGGTCACCGTCCACGGCGGCGATGTGCACCGCAGGCGGCAGGCCGACGTCGGCGCGCGCGTCGAGTTCGATCTCGGCGTGGCCGACGGGATCCCAGCGGACCAGCGCCTGCACCGTCGGGATCACCGCCTCGGCGACCACCGCGACCAGGCCACCGTCACCGCGGGATCGCACCAGTGCCGCGGCCGCCATCCACCGCCGCAGGGTGTCCTCGGCGGCGCGCAGATCCTGCCGGCCCAGGAGGGCCCAGCCGTCGAGCAACAGCGCGGCGCCGTAGCCGGCCTCGGGCAGCGGTTCGGCGCCGGGTGTGGCGACCACGAGGGCGGCACGGTCGGGCACCGACGCGACCATCGCGTCGCCGCCGGAGGTGATCACCTGTGTGCCCGGGAACGCCCGGCCGAGTTCCTCGGCGGTGCGTCTGGCCCCCACGACGACGGCGCGCACGGATTCCGAACCACAACGCCCGCACCGCAAGTGCAGGTCCTCCCGCCCGCACCAGCGGCACACCGCCGCACCGCGATCCGGAAGCGACAGCGGGCCGGTGCAGTGCCGACAACGTGCGATCGCCCGGCAGCGGGCACAGGCCAGCGCCGGGACGTATCCGCGCCGCGGCACCTGGACGAGCACCGGACGGCCGGCCTCGAGCGCGGCCCGTGCCGCCCGCAACGCCATCGACGGCAGTCGCGCCGTCCGGGCGGCCGGGTCGCGCTCCTGTTCGAAACCGTCGTCATCGAGGGCGACGACGCGGGCAGCCGCGGCACGGACGGTGGCCCGGGTCGCCACCAGATCATGCGCCCAGCCGCTGCGCACCAACGCCTGCGCTTCGGCGGTGCGGGCGAATCCGCTGATCAGCGCGGCGCAGCGCAGCTGGTGGGCGCGCAGCATCGCGACCTCGCGGGCGTGCGGATACGGGGCGCGCGGTTCGGCCAGCGAGTCGTCCCCGTCGTCCCACACCAGCACCAATCCCAGATCGCACACCGGGGCGAACACCGCACTGCGGGTGCCGATCACCACCCGGGCACCGCCGCGCAGGACCGCCAGCCAACGCCGGTAGCGCTGCGCGGGCCCCAGTCCGGCCGACAGCGATACCACCCGCGCCTGGCCGAGCAGCGCGACGACGGCGGTGTGCAGGGCGTCGACGTCGCGCTGGTCGGGCAGGATCGCCAGCACGCCGCGGCCCGCGGCGGCCGCGGTGGCGGCCACCTCGGCGAGGCGGTCGGCCCAGTGTTCGCCGGGCAGTGCCTGCCAGACGGCGCGGGCCGCCCGGCCCTGCGCCACCGCGGTGAGGAACTGTCCGGCGCGCGGATAGGCGTCCCAGCTGCTCAGGTCGACCGGCGCGACGGTCAGGGGCTCGGGCTCGGCGACGGGTTGCTTCTCGACATTGGCGTGGCGCGGGGGGAGGGCCAGGCGCAGGACGTCGGGCCGGGTGCCGGCGTAGCGGGCGGCCACGGCGTCGGTCAGCCGGCGGATGTCGGCGGTCAGCACCGGCTCGGCCGAGACCACGCGGTCGAGCCAACCCAGCTGCCCCGGGTGGTCGGTCTCCGAGCGCCGTTCCAGTAGATACGCGTCGACGAGCCGGCCGCGGAACCGCACGCGGACGCGGACCCCGGGCTGAGCGTCGTCGGAGCAGTCGGCGGGCACCAGGTAGTCGAATTCGCGATCGAGGTGCGGCACGGTCAGCATCGGCAGCACCCGCGCGATCGGCTCGTGTTCGGCCGCCTGCCGGATCCTGGTCACCCCGACGGTCTAGCAGACCGCCCCGACGGGTGCTCGGCTCCCCTACAGCGCGAAGTGGTCCTTGTAGATCTGGCCGTGCACGCCGACGGTGCGGTCCACCACCTGGGAGATGGTGAAGTCGCTCGCCGCCGAGAGATACGCGTAGGCCGTCGCGCGGTCCATCCCGCGATCGTGTTCCAGATAGTCCAGGGCGTTGACCACGGCGCGGCGCATCGCCACGTCGAGATCAGTGCCCTGGCCACCGCCCTGGGCGGCGTCGGGGTCCGAGAGTCCTATCGGGATCCAGGCCTGCGCCGTCTCGGCGAACGGATAGCGGTAGGCCACGCTCGGCGCGTCGCCGGACCCGGGTTTGCACACGGTGAGCCGGAAGGTCCCGCGCAGCGAGCCCTCCATCGCGGTCAGCGCCACCTCGCCGTCGCCCATCGCCATATGCGGGTCACCGACGTAGAACAGCGCCCCTGGCGCGAACACCGGCAGGTAGAACGTCGACCCGGTGCCCAGCAGCTTGATGTCGATGTTCCCGCCGCCGATGGTGGGCGGGATGGAGTTCGCGTTCGGGGCGTTGAGACTCTGGTCGCGGGCGAACGCGACGCCCATCATTCCCATGAACGGGCTGAGCGGGAAGCGCGCCGTCGCCGATCCGCCGACCGGCATCACCCCGCGGCCGTCCTCGACCGGGGTGAACACCGATACGCCGCCCCACTGTTCCGGGTCGGGGTGGGAGCGGCCGTCGGTCTCGGCCGGCGGCATGACCTCGGCGAGGGCGATGCCCGCCGGGGCCACCTTGTCCTGGGTCAAACCGAGCGCGCCTTTGCCGTGCCGGCTGGACACCACGCCGTAGGGCACCCGGGGAACGGTTTCCAGCGTCTCGATCTTGAGTACGTCGCCGGGTTCGGCGCCTTCGACGAAGACCGGTCCGGTGACCACGTGCGGACCGTCTTTGGCGAAGTCGCGCGGTGTCCGGTTGTATTCGGCGGCAATGAATGTGGCGTCTTCCAGCACATCGGACTCGGCGACGCCGTTGCGGCCGAACCATTCCACCGGATTGCGCCCCTGGTCTTCGAGAATGCCCTCGTGGGACAGCGCGTCGATGGTGACCGTCTGTCCTGACCGCATCCGCAGTACCGGGGTGGCGTGCACGGTGGGCACGTAGCCCCACAGCACCTGGTCGGGAAGTGACGCCAGATAGTGGTCACCGCTGCGATCCCCCTGCTCCGGGTGCAGGATCGGGATCGACGCGTAGGGCGTGGCGGGTGTCTGTGACGACGATGCGGGCCGGGCACACGCCGCCGCAGCCGCCGTCGCGCCCATGCCGAGAGCGGCCGTCTGCAGGAATCCTCGTCGTCCCAGGGTCACGCAGGAACGCTATGTGGCCGGCGTTTCGGCGACGTTAGGGCAGCTTTGCCGCGTCTTTACGCTGCCCGCGGTCGGGGAGTTAGCGCACAACCGCCGCGTGCGGTTGAATCACCACCGATGACCGATGCCGCCAGCAGCGAACGCGCCGCCGGGCGGCCCCGGGACGCGTCGATCGACGAACGCGTGCTGGCGGTCACGCGCGACCTGCTCATGGAGGTCGGCTGGAGTGAGTTGAGCTTGCGACTGGTCGCCACGCGGGCCGGCGTCGGCCGCGCCAGTGTCAACCGGCGGTGGGCGTCGAAGGCCGAGCTGGTGCTGCACGCCATCCTGGGTGAGACGCCCGACCTCGCCCCGTTCTCCGGCACCGATCTGACCGGCTGGATCGACTGGGTGGTGCGGGGCAGCCACGAACTGTTCAGCCGAGCCGACGTCCGGGTGGCGGTTCCGGGGTTGCTCCTGGCGCTGCGGGAGAACGAAGACCTGCGTAAAGCGGTGTGGGAGAACTTCAGCGGTCCCGCGGTCGAGCTGTTCGCGGCACACCGTGAGGCGACGACGCCGGCCCAGATGCGGCGCGTCGACCTCGACGCCCGCGCGGTGTTGGCGATGGCCGCCGGCGCCGCGCTGTTCACCACCACGGTCGCGGTCGAGGACGACACCGATGCCCTACGCCGCCGGATCGCCGAGCTGCTCACCGCCGCGATCACCGCGCCGCACGCGTAGCGAGTCGGCGATGGCGTCCTGCGGCGGACGCCACCGCAGGCCGAGTTCGGTCAGGGTGCGACTGTCGTCGGTCGGCGTGGCGGCGGTCAGCAGCACCGCCGCTTCGTAGCTGAGCCCGTCGGGCAGGCTCAGGTGGCGCCCGGCGATGTCGGCCAGGCGACCGAGTCCACGCATCGCCGCCGGACTCAACCGCATACGCCGCAGGGGACGGCCCAGTCCGGCCTCCAGGACGTCGATCATCTCGTCGAACGTCAACAGGTGCCCGCCGCAGGTGTGCGGCGCGGTCCGCGGCCGGGTTCCATCAGCCGGGCGTGGACCTCGGCGACATCCCGGACGTCGATCATCTGCATTCCGCCGCGCACGGTCGGCGCGATCCCCCACCGCACGATCGGCTCCCAGCCGCGTTCGGTGACCCCGGGCGCCGTGGCGAAGGCCGGTCCCACCACGCTGGACGGATACGTGACCACCACCGGTGCCCCACCGGCCTGCAATCGCCGGGCGACCCGGTCGGCGTAGGCCTTGGTCCTGGCGTACGCACTGCGTCCGTCGACCGTCGGCGAGTCCGGTGTGATCACGCCGTCCGGCGGGGGGAACAGGGCGCTGTAGCTGCTCACCGATACGACGGGATCCAGCCCGCGTTCGACGGCCATCCGCAGGACCGCCTCGGTGGCATGGGCGTTGATCTCCCACATCATCCGGGCGTGCCGTTCGGCGGTGCCGACGATCCCCGCCGCATGCAGCGCGGCGTCTGCGCCGGTGAGCAGTTCGCCGATCGTCGCGGCCCTGCGCACATCGCCGGTGACCACGCTCAGCGGTCCCAGCTCCGCGAAACGCCGGACGACGGGTGCGTCGACCTCCCCCGGCAGCACCAGCAGGCGGATCTGGTGTCCGGCCCGCAGCAGCGCACGGACGGTGGGGGCGCCGAGGTATCCGGTCCCACCGGTGACGGCTATTCGCACCTGTGCACTCCTCGTTCGACGGCCAATGCGATGCCAATGGTATCGGAACTGGTTGCCTTGCAAGCGGCAGCGATCCGATCCGGCACCGGCGACGAATCAGGTACATGACAGCCCTCATCTCCCTGTGGAAACTCCCCGGTCAGATCCTGGAGGCGGCCGGCTCCGTCGCCGGTGTGCGCACCGGCACCGAGGAGCCGCACTACACCGTCGTCGACCGCCTCGGGGCGGTCGAGATCCGCCGCTACGGCCCGAGGGTCGCGGCCGAGACGGTCGTCGACGCCGATGAGGACGAAGCGCGCGCCATCGGGTTCCGGCGACTCGCCCGCTACATCTTCGGCAGCAATCGGTCCAGCACGTCGATCGCCATGACCGCCCCGGTGGCCCAGGACGAGCGACGGCAATCGGGCGAACGCATCGCGATGACCGCCCCGGTCGCGCAGAGCGACGAAGGCGGCGGTTCGGTGATCCGCTTCTACATGCCGTCGAAGTACACCCTCGACACGCTGCCCGAGCCGGAGAACGACCGGGTCGTACTCGTCCCCATCCCCTCCGAAACCGTCGCGGTGCTGCGCTACACCGGTGACCGCAGCCCGGCCGCGGTGCGCCAGCAGCGGGAAGCGTTGCTCAGGACGCTCGCGGGCAGCACGTACCGCACGGTGGGCGAACCCTTCTCCTGGTTCTACGACCCGCCCTTCACTCTCCCGTTCCGGCGTCGTAACGAAGTGGGTATACGGGTCACCAGCTGAGCTCAGCGGGCCGGCGCCACGCCCCGCTCGAGGCGGCGGACGGGGGTGCGGATGGCCGGCAGCCGGTTCCGGATCGCCCTGTTCGCCACCGTGGCGTTGCTGGCGTGGGTGAACGCGCTCGGACCGTACGGCGAAGCGGTCGCCCGGTGGGTGGCGGCCGGGCTGCAGTCCGGTATCTGCATCGGAACCGCGATCTGCGCCGGGGTGGTCGCGCGACGTGTCGACGGGCTCGCCCGATGGTGGCGCGTCATGGTGCTCGTCGCCATGTTCAGCTGGGTCTTCGGCGAGCTGCTCTGGTGGCTGGACGGCAGCGCCGCGGCCGGCCGGCCGGCCCCGCCGCTCGCCGTCGCCGCCTACTTCGTGCCGGCGGTGCTGGCGCTGACCTCGATGGGCGTGCTGGCCGGCTCCGGAGGCGGCCTGGAGCGCCGCCGCGACCGGCCGCTGGCCTACTACGGGCTGGTCGCCGTGCTTGACGGTCTGGTCGCCGCGATCGCGTTCGCGATCCTGGTGTTCATCGCCGGCCTCGGCGCGATGACCGGCGCGGCGCTGCCGCGTTCACAGAACACCACCGTGGTGGTGATCTACTCGCTGCTCGAGCTCGTCGTCGTGGTGACGGCCATGCTGATGGCCATGGCCTACCGGCGGGACCGGCCGTTCCGGGCGAACTTCCTGCTGCTCTCGGGCGGAATCCTGATGATCGTCACCTCCGACCGGCTGGTGGCGTATCTGCGCACGGTCGACGTACAGAACGCCGATCTGTGGGGCGGCTGGGGACTCATCCTCGGACCGTTGATGATCGCGTTTGCCGTCCTGCCGCCGCCTCGAGGGGAGCACGCCCACACCGAAGAGGTGATGGACTGGGTGCAGGCGGCCATGCCCTACATCGGGTTTCTCGGCAGCATCGCACTGCTGTCCTTCCATCTGCTCGGCGGACGGATGCTGGATCCGCCGGTGATCCTGGCCGGGCTCACCACCATCATGCTGGTCACGGTGCGCCAGTTCGTCGCCATGCGCGCACAGCGGTCGCTGACCCGACGGTTGATCGAGACCCAGCGCCGACTGGCGCACCAGGTACACCATGACGCGCTCACCGGCCTGCCCAACCGGCTGCTGTTCGCCCAGCGGCTCGAGAACGCGATGCTGCACCGCCGGTTCGTGCTCGTCTTCGTCGACATCGACGATTTCAAAGACGTCAACGACCGGTTCGGCCATCCGGCCGGCGACGCACTGCTGCGTGCGGTCGGGTCGCGCCTCGGCGAATGCATCGGCGCTGCGGACACCCTGGCCCGCATCGGCGGCGACGAGTTCGCCATCCTGATCGAGGGTGACCACGAACCGCCCGAGGAGATCGCCGACCGGCTCCGGGTCGCGCTGCACGCGCCGTTCGCCGTGCACGGCTCCTCGGTGCGGGTGCGGGCCAGTATGGGCCTGGTCGCGCCGTCCGCGGACCAGTCCGTCAGCAGCTCCGAGGAGCTGCTGAAACAGGCCGACCTGTCGATGTACGCCGGTAAGCGGCTCGGTAAGGACACCGCGGTGGTCTACCGCCCGGTCGGGCTGACCGTCGACTTCCCGAGCGCGCTGCGCGACGCCGGCGGCGCCGCTCCCCCGGGGTTCACCCTGGTCTATCAGCCCGTCGTGACCCTGCCGGACCGTGCGACGGTCGCCGTCGAGGCGCTGGCACGCTGGACCGCTCCCAACGGTATGCAGATCCCGCCGCCGACGTTCGTCGCGATGGCCGAGGGCTCCGGCCTGGGCGCCGACCTGGATCTGCTCATCCTGGAGCTGGCCTGCCGCGAGGTGCAGGAGTGCCGATCTCCGGTCGACATCCATGTGAACATCGGCGCCGCCCGGCTGGGTAACCGCCACTTCGAGGAACGGGTGGCCGACACCCTGGACCGCTACCGGCTCGACCCGCGTCGGGTCGTCCTCGAGGTCACCGAGACGGTGCCGATCGTCGATCTGGTCGACGGCGCCGCGGCGATCCAGCGCTTGACCGCGCGTGGGCTGAAGGTCGCCCTCGACGACTTCGGAGCCGGCTACAACTCGCTGACCTATCTGCAGGCCCTGCCGGTCGACATCGTCAAACTCGACCGCGGACTGGCCGTCGGGGCCCGGCCGGGCCGCGGCGTCGCGCTGTACCGGTCGCTGATCTCGGTCTGCGATTCGGCCGGGCTGGCCGTCATCGCCGAGGGGATCGAGACCGACGATCAGGCCGATGCGGTGTACTCGGCGGGGTGCCGTCTGGCGCAGGGCTATCTGTTCGGCCGCCCGCAGCCGCTGTGCGACACCGCCGGGGTCACCGCGTCCGGCCGAACCAGAACCCGGCCGTGATCAGCAGCAGCGACGTGGCATAGGCAAACCAGATCGGCACCGCCAGCGCTTCGGAGTCCAGGACGAAACGACCGATACCGATCATCGCGTCGGACACCGCGAACGTCACCGCGCCCAGCGCCGTCCACGGCGTCGGCAGATTCGCGAGCAGTGCGGCGCACACCATCGCACCCAGCACGGCGATGTACGCCGTGACCGGGACGGCCATGCCGTCGGCGATCAGGCTCGGCCAGAACCAGACCAGTAACGCCGCGCAGCACACCACCGTCACCACCACCGCGGCCAGCCGGGGCGTCGAGCGGGTCGCCAGCGGTACCAGCGCCGCCAGAAAACACAGGTGGGCGATGAGGAACGACGCCAGCCCCAGCACAAAGGACGGCGCCCACCACGGAATCGCCAGCAGGAAATCCCCGAGCGCCGAGAACAACAGCGCGGGCACCAGCCAGCGGCGTTCGCGACGGACCGGATGCCCGGACGCCGCGACGGCCAGCAGCACCGCGGCGGCGGCCTTGACGGCGGGTTGGGCGGCGAACCGGCCGGTGAGGTCGGCACCGGCCGGGGAGCCGACGGCCGCGACGACCAGGAAGACGCCGTAGCCGGCGGCCACCACCGCCGCCGCGCCCCACAGCCGGGCGGTACGCGCGCGTGCGTACGGTATGAGCGTGTCTGTCGCAGACGAGAAGCCGCCGGTTGACGCCATTCTGCAGAAGGTACTGGACGCGGTGCCGTTCCAGCTGTCGGTCGACGAGGGTGTGGAGGCGGCACGCCGCGCACTGCGTGAGCTGCCCCGCCGGCCGGTCCACCCCGATGTGGCCACCCGGGACCGCTCCATCCCCGGTCCCGCGGGCGATCTCGGGATCCGGATCTACCGGCCGCAGGCCACCGGTGACCGACCGCCCGTGGTCGTGTACTTCCACGGCGGCGGGTTCGCCGTCGGCGACCTCGACACCCACGACGCCACCTGCCGCGAACACGCCGTGGGGGCGGGCGCGGTGGTCGTGTCGGTCGACTACCGGCTGGCTCCGGAACACCCCTATCCCGCCGCGGTCGACGACGCCTGGGCGGCGACGCGGTGGGTGCACGCCCACGGTGACGAGCTGGGCGCCGACCCGAGCCGCCTGGCGGTGGCCGGCGACTCCGCGGGCGGCAACCTCGCGGCGGTGATCTCCCAGCGGGCCCGCGACACCGACAGCGGGCCGATCGCGTTCCAGCTGCTGTGGTACCCGGCCACGATGTGGGACGAATCGCTGCCCTCCTACAGCGAGAACGCGACCGCGCCGGTGCTCGACCGGGCGGCGATCCTGGCATTCTCACGGTGGTACGCCCCCGACGCCGATTTCTCCGATCCGGACCCGGGACTGGCACCGGGCCGCGCGGCCGATCTGGCGGGCCTGCCGCCGGCCTACGTGGCGGTCGCGGGGCACGACCCGCTGCGGGACGACGGGGTGCGCTACGCCGAACTCCTCGCCGCCGCCGGGGTGCCCGTCGAGCTGCACAACGCGCAGACCCTGGTGCACGGATATCTCGGCTACTCCGGGGTGGTGCCGGCGGCGACCGAGGCGACCGAACGCGGGCTGGCGGCGCTGCGCGAGGCGCTACACCGCTGACCCGCCGCCCACTAGAGTGCGATCATGGGCGAGCTGACAACACCGGATGTCGAAACGCTGGTGGTCGGCGCCGGCTTCTCCGGCATCGGCGCCGGCATCCTGTTGGACCGGGCCGGGTTCGGCGACTACCTCCTGATCGAGGCCGGACCCGAGGCAGGCGGCACCTGGTACTGGAACAGCTACCCCGGGATCGGCGTCGACATCCCGTCCTACTCCTACCAGTTCTCGTTCGAACAGAACCCGAACTGGACCCGCACCTACGCCCGCGGACGGGAATTGAAGTCCTACGCCGACCACTGCATCGACAAGTACGGGCTGCGGTCGCGCATCCGCTTCGACACCACCGTCGTCGCCGCGACCTTCGACGCCGCGCCGAATCTGTGGCGCGTCGAACTCGACAGCGGGGAGCACCTCACCGCGCGCTATCTGATCAATGGAAGCGGACCGCTCAACGTGCCGAAACTGCCGGATATCGGCGGCGTCGCGGACTTCGCCGGGGTGACCATGCACACCGCCCGCTGGGACCACGGCCAGGACCTCACCGGCAAGCGGGTCGCGATCATCGGCACCGGCGCGTCGGCGGTCCAGGTCATCCCCGAGATCGCGCCGATCGTCGAGCGACTCACCGTCTTCCAGCGCACGCCGATCTGGTGTTTCCCGAAGTTCGACGTGCCGCTGCCGCCCGCGGCGCGGTGGGCGGCGCGACTGCCCGGCGGACAGGCGGTGCAGCGGCTGCTCAGCCAGGCCTACGTCGAGCTGACCTTCCCGGTCACCGCGCAGTACGCCAGTTACTTCCCGCTCGGGCGGCTCACCGAGAAGCTGGGCCGCAACTACCTGCGCCGCGAGGTGCACGATCCGCAGATCCGGGAGAAGCTCACCCCGCGCTACGCCGTCGGCTGTAAGCGTCCCGGCTTCCACAACACGTATCTGTCGACGTACAACCGCGACAACGTCGAGTTGGTGACCGAGCCGATCGACCGGATCACCGGCACCGGGGTCGCGACGGTCGACGGCGGTTCGTACGACGCCGACGTGCTGATCCTGGCGACGGGGTTCAAGGTGATGGATGTCGACGCCGTACCGTTCGCGGTGACCAACGGGGACGGCGACACCCTCAGCGACTTCTGGGAGCAGCACCGGATGCAGGCCTACGAAGGGGTCAGCATCCCGGGCTTCCCGAACTTCTTCACCGTGATGGGTCCGTACGGTTACGTCGGCTCGTCGTATTTCGCCCTGATCGAGACCCAGGTGCGCCACATCATCCGCTGCCTCGGCGAGGCCCGGCGCCGCCGAGTGCACCGGGTCGAGGTGACGCCGGAGGCCAACGACCGCTATTTCGCCGAGATGATGCGTAAGCGGCACACGCAGATCTTCTGGCAGTCCAGCTGCGGGCTGGCCAACAGCTACTACTTCGATTCCAACGGCGACGTGCCGCTACGCCGGGCGACGACCGTCGAGGCGTACTGGCGCAGCCGCCGGTTCGATCTGGACGACTACCGCTTCACGGCTTAGACAGAGGCCTTGAGGTCGTCGACCTTGTCGGTGCGCTCCCACGGCAGGTCGATGTCGGTGCGGCCGAAGTGGCCGTACGCGGCGGTCGGCGCGTAGATCGGGCGCAGCAGGTCCAGATCGCGGACGATCGCCCCCGGGCGGAGGTCGAACACCGAGGTGATCGCCTTCTCGATGCGGGCGGGATCGACGGTCTCGCTGCCGAACGTCTCGACGAACAGGCCGACCGGCGCGGCCTTGCCGATGGCGTAGGCCACCTGGACCTCGACCCGCTCCGCGAGACCGGCGGCCACGACGTTCTTGGCCACCCAGCGCATCGCGTAGGCCGCCGACCGGTCCACCTTCGACGGATCCTTGCCCGAGAACGCGCCGCCACCGTGGCGGGCCCAGCCGCCGTAGGTGTCGACGATGATCTTGCGGCCGGTCAGGCCCGCGTCACCCATCGGGCCGCCGAGGACGAACTTGCCGGTCGGGTTGACCAGGAGACGGAAATCGGAGACGTCGAGCGATTCGTGCGCGAGGTCGTCCAGCACGGTCGCGACGACCTGCTCGCGGATGTCGGGCGCCAGCTGCTCGTCGAGGTCGATCCCCTCGGCGTGCTGGGTGGACAGCACGACGGTATCCAGACGCACCGGGGTGACACCGTCGTACTGCACGGTGACCTGGGTCTTGCCGTCGGGGCGCAGGTAGGCCAGCTTGCCGTTCTTGCGGACCTCGGTGAGCCGGCGGGCCAGCCGGTGCGCCAGGGCGATCGGCAGCGGCATCAGCTCGGGGGTGTCCCTGATCGCGTAGCCGAACATCAGGCCCTGATCACCGGCGCCCTGCAGGTCCAGCGGATCGGCGCCGCCCTCGACGCGGGTCTCGTGCGCGGTGTCGACGCCCTGGGCGATGTCCGGGGACTGGCGGCCGATGCCGATGTTGACACCGGCGGTCTCGCCGTCGAAGCCCTTGTCCGACGAGTCGTAGCCGATCTCGAGGATGCGCTTGCGCACGGTGTCGTTGATGTCGGCGAACGCTTCCTTCGCCGACGTGGTGACCTCACCGATCACATGCACCTGACCGGTGGTCACCGCCGTCTCGACCGCCACGCGGGACTTCGGGTCAGCGGCCAGCAGCGAATCGAGCACGGAGTCGCTGATGGCGTCACAGATCTTGTCGGGGTGCCCTTCGGTGACCGACTCACTGGTAAACAGCCGACCTTTGCTCACGGTGCCATCCTTCTCGTCTTGATCCAATGCTCGAAAACTCGTTAGCCAACCGAATCGTATCGGGGCCCCGTTGCACTCAAGCGCCTACCCGTGCCTGCGCGCAACCCGTTCGGCGCAGACAACGTCCGCCCTACCGGTCACCCGCCGCGGTGCGCAGAATCGCGCCGACCGCGTCAACGATACGGCTGGCCATCAGAGTCTTCGACCCGTGCTCCAACGCCACCTCGGTACCGTCGGCGCCGAGCAGCCAGCCGTCGTTGTTGTCGACCTCGAAGGCCCGGTTCTCCCCGACCGCGTTGACGACGAGTAGATCACAGCCTTTGCGCCGCAGCTTGCCGCGGGCGTGGAACAGCACGTCGCCGTTGGCGTCGCCGGTCTCGGCCGCGAACCCGACGATGGCGCGCATGTTCGGCAGCAGACCGTCCGCGCGGGCCCGCACGGTACCGGCGAGGATGTCGTCGGTGCGGGTGAGTTCGATGGTGGGTGCGGCCTCGTTCGGGTCGGCGGACTTCTTGATCTTGCTGGCGGCCAGATGCGTGGGCCGGAAGTCGGCAACGGCCGCGGCCATCACCAGGACGTGGGCGTCCGGGGCGTGTTTGGAGACCGCGTCGCGCAGTTGCGCGGCCGAACCGATGTGCACCACCTCCACGCCCGCCGGGTCGATCAGCCCGGCGGTGTTCCCCGCGATCAGCGTGACGTCGGCCCCGCGCTGCGCCATCACCCGGGCCACCGCGTAGCCCTGCTTGCCGGAGCTGCGATTGCCGATGAAGCGCACCGGATCGATGGGTTCGCGGGTGCCGCCCGCGGTCACCAGCGCCTTGACCCCGGACAGGTCGTAGGGCAGCGCGTCCGGACGCGACAGCAGCAGCTGGGCCACCGTGGCGATCTCCTCGGCCTCGGGCAGCCGGCCCGCGCCGCTGTCGGCGCCGGTGAGCCGGCCGGACGCCGGTTCCAGGACCACCGAGCCGCGCCGGCGCAGCGTGGCGACGTTGTCGACGGTCGCGGGATGGAACCACATCTCGGTGTGCATGGCCGGCGCGAACAGCACCGGACACCGCGCGGTGAGCAGGGTGGCGGTCAGCAGGTCGTCGGCCCGGCCGGCCACGGCCCGGGCCAAGAGATCGGCGGTGGCCGGTGCGACCACGACCAGGTCGGCGCCCTGGCCGATCCGCACATGCGGCACCTCGTGCACGTCATCCCAGACGCCGGTGTGGACGGGATGGCCCGACAGCGCCTCGAATGTGGCCGCCCCGACGAAGCGCAGCGCCGACTCGGTGGGCAGCACCCGCACCGAATGGCCGGCCTCGGCGAGCTGGCGGACCAGCGTGCAGGCCTTGTACGCGGCGATGCCCCCGGCGACGCCGACGATGATCCGCTTGCGGTCTGTCATCTCTGCTCTTCGCCCGAGCGGCTCATCGCGTGGCCGGCCCCGTGTCGCCTACTCGCCCTCGGTGTGCTCGAGCAGATCCTCGTGGATCTCGCGCATCGCGATGGACAGCGGCTTTTCCTGCAGACCCGGCTCGACCAGCGGTCCGACATATTCGAGGATGCCGTCGCCGAGCTGGTTGTAGTAGTCGTTGATCTGCCGGGCCCGCTTGGCGGCGTAGATCACCAGCGCGTACTTGCTCGACGCGCGCGAGAGCAGTTCGTCGATGGGCGGATTGGTGATGCCCAGCGGTGTGTCGTAGGCGCCGGCGGCCGACGGATCGATGGTCAGGTTGTCCACGGCGGACAACTGCGCGTCGGCGTGCGGGGTGCTCACTAAGAAATCTCCTGGCGGTTTGAGTGCATTGCTTTTCGGGGCAATCCTGGGGCGTGTGACGGCGGCTCAGCCGTGGCCCACCAGCAAGGATACCAACTCTGAGCAGGCGGATTCCAATTCCCGATTCACGACGACCTCGTCGAAGCCGCTCTGGGCCGCCAGTTCGGTGCGCGCCGTGGCGAGCCGGCGGGCGATGACCTCTTCGGTTTCGGTGCCGCGGCCACGCAACCGGGCTTCCAGAGCGTCCCAGCTGGGCGGGGCGAGGAAGACCGTGGTGGCCTCGGGCATGGCCTGCTTCACTGCCGCTGCCCCGGCGAGATCGACCTCGATGAGCACCGGACGGCCGGCGGCCATCGCGGCCCGCACCGGCTGTGCCGGGGTGCCGGAGCGGTGCAGACCGCCGTGGATCTCCGCCCACTCGAGCAGGGCGCCGTCGTCGATGAGCTGCTGGAAACGGTCGGCGCTGACGAAGGTGTAGTCGAGTCCGTCGACTTCCCCGGGGCGGGGCGCCCTCGTGGTGGCCGAGACGCTGAAGTACAGGTCGGGAATCCGGTCGCGCAGGCAGCGCACGACGGTGGACTTACCGACGGCTGAGGGGCCGGACAGGACGATGACCCGTCCGGCCCCTCGGCCGGCGCTCAAGCGTGCGCGCCTAGGACTGGTCGAACTTCTCGAGCAGCGCCTTGCGCTGACGGTCGCCCAGGCCGCGCAGGCGGCGGGTGGGGGCGATCTCGAGCTCGGTCATGATCTCTTGCGCCTTGACCTTGCCGACCTTCGGCAACGCCTCCAGCAGCGCGGAGACCTTCATCTTGCCCAGGACTTCGTCGGTCTCGGCGTCCTGGAGCACCTGCTTGAGGTTGGTGCCGCCGCGCTTGAGCCGATCCTTGAGCTCGGCACGGGCTCGACGTGCGGCAGCAGCCTTCTCCAACGCTGCCGCGCGCTGTTCGTCGGTCAACTGGGGAAGGGCCACGGGTTCCTCCGTCTCTGGCGATTCTCTCGGCCATCTTTTTCTGTCTCGGCTGGTAGAACCAGCCAGCGACGACGACCGTACCCACGCAACCTGACGAAAGCTAACCCCACCCCCGGCTTTCTTCGTCAAAACCCCAGCGTGTAGTGCTTCCGCCGGGCAGCGGTACCGGGCGCGTCGGCGCGCCGCCCCGGCCGGGTCGATCGGCGATATCCCTGCACAACAGGGCTTTTGACCCTCCGTCGGCCGGAATCGACCGTCACTTGCGCTCTCGACCCCGGGTCGAGGGTTGGGCATCGACGCCGCAAACTTAAATTTTGCCTGGTCACGGCGTGTCGGCGTGTCGAGCGTGGCTCGTCCGGCGCCCGGGGCGGGGAGTCGTCGCGAAGCGGAACGGGACGCAGCCAAACAGCGGGAACCGACGAGGGCGCCGGCCCGCCCCGCGCCCGGCACGCATCACAGCCCGGCCGGCCGGACCGCATGCGTCACATCGGTCCCGCGGGCCACACATAACCGACGCACACATCCGGCACAGAACCGTCCCATCCGGCGGCCATAGCGTTGCCCCGGGTGAGGCGAATCGCGCCTCGCACCCAGCAGAGAAGGAGTGACTTGATGAACCTCAAGCGCGCGATCGGCGTGTCGACGCTGGCAGCAGGGATCGGTGCAGCAGGGGTCTTCGGCGCGGGCCTCGGTCTGGCGAACGCCGACCCGGGACCCGATTGCAACCGACCGGGCACTCCCCCCTGCGCGCAGAACGGACCGGCACCGGCGAACTGGCAGCAGCGCGGCGTCGGCCAGGGCCGCCAGGACCATCGCCCGTTCAACTGGAACGGTCAGCAGGTCACGCCGCTGCGAGCCGGCAACGGTGACGGCTGGGGGTTCTGGTTCCTCGGGCAGTGGATCCGGCTCTAGCCGGATCGGCGCGCGGGGCGGGCCGTGTCGGCGGCCCGTCTCCCGCGTCGGTCACGCCAGATAGGCGACCGCGTCGCGTAGCCGCTCGGCGGCCCCCCGCAACGCTGCCACATCCGGCCCGGCGCGCAGCACCTCCCGCGAGACGGTCGGCAGCAGCTGCCCCGGCCGGGCACCACCCAGGCCGCCCAGCGCCTCGGGGCGCCCGCCCTGGGCGCCGACACCCGGAACCAGCACCGGACCGTTCAACGCGCTCACATCGGGCGGGTCGGCCACGGTGGCGCCCACCACGACCCCCACCGCGCCCGGTCCGGGCGTCGCCGCGTTGACCGCCGCCGCCGCGTCGACCACCGACTGCGCCACGGTGCGTCCACCGGCGATGGCCCGCTGCACCGACGCACCCTCCGGATTGGACGTCGCGGCCAGCACGAACACCCCGCGGTCGTGCGCGGCCGCGGAGTCCAGCAGCGGTGCCAGCGACCCGAAGCCGAGATACGGCGACGCGGTGACCGCGTCGGCCGCCAGCGGGGTGTCCCCGGTCCAGGCCTGCGCGTAGGCCGCCATCGTGGAGCCGATATCGCCGCGTTTGGCGTCCGCGAGCACCAGCACCCCGTCGGCGCGCAGCGCCGCCAACGTCTGCTCGAGCACCGCGAAGCCCGCCGAGCCGTACGCCTCGAAGAAGGCGACCTGTGGTTTGACGATGGCGAATCCGGCGAACGCCGACACACAGGTTGCGCAGAACCGGGCCAGTCCGTCGGCATCGCGCGGCAGCCCCCACGCGGTGAGCAGCTCGGGGTGCGGATCGATGCCGGGGCACAGCGGCCCCCGGCGGGCCACCGCCTCGGCCAGGCGTACACCGAAGCCGGCGGCGGCCCGGCCCGCCGGCTCGGCCGGAAACACGGTCAGTGCTCCAGCTCGCTGTGCAGCTCCTGCAGGCTCATCACCCCGATGTCACCGCGGATCCCGGCCTCGATGCCCTGCACGGCCGCCGAGGCACCCTGCACCGTGGTCACACACGGGATGTTCATCGACACCGCGGCCGAGCGGATCTCATAGCCGTCGATACGCGGTCCCGAGTTGCCGTAGGGGGTGTTGATCACCATGTCGACCTCACCGGCGCGGATGGCCTCCACCGCCGAGAGCCGCTTGTCGTCGGCTCCGCTCAGACCCTCGTAGTGCTTGCGCACCTCGTCGCACGGGATCCCGTTGCGCCGCAGCATCTCCGCGGTGCCCTCGGTGGCCAGTACCCGGAAGCCGAGGTCGGCGAGGCGTTTGACCGGGAACACCAGGGACCGTTTGTCGCGGTTGGCGACCGAGACGAACACCGTGCCGCCCGCGGGCAGCGATCCGTAGGCCGCGGTCTGGCTCTTGGCGAAGGCGCTGCCGAAGTCGTGGTCGATGCCCATGACCTCGCCGGTGGATTTCATCTCCGGGCCCAGCAGCGAGTCGATCTGCGAGCCGTCGGCTTTGCGGAAGCGGTGGAACGGCAGGACGGCCTCCTTGACCGCGACCGGCGCGTTGCGCGCGGTGGTGGCCCCGTCACCGGTGGCGGCCAGCAGACCCTCCTCGCGCAGCGAAGCGATGGTCGCACCCAGCATGATCCGGGCGCACGCCTTGGCCAGCGGCACTGCGGTGGCCTTGGACACGAACGGCACCGTCCGGCTCGCCCGCGGATTGGCCTCCAGCACGTAGAGGACATCGTCCTTGAGCGCGTACTGCACGTTGAGCAGTCCGACCACGCCGATGCCGTGGGCGATGGCCTCGGTGGCGCGCCGCACGGCGTCGATGTCGCTGCGGCCCAGGGTCACCGGGGGTAGCGCGCATGCCGAGTCGCCGGAGTGGATGCCGGCCTCCTCGATGTGCTCCATGATGCCGCCCAGGTACACCTCGGTGCCGTCGCACAGCGCGTCGACGTCGATCTCGATGGCGTCTTCGAGGAACCGGTCGACCAGCACCGGATGCTCGGGCGACAGCTGCGTGGCACGGGTGATGTAGCCCTCGAGGGTCTGCTCGTCGTAGACGATCTCCATACCGCGCCCGCCGAGCACGTAGGACGGCCGGACCAGCACCGGATAGCCGATGTCGGCGGCGATGCGGCGGGCCTGGTCGAAGCTGGTGGCCAGGCCGAATCGCGGTGCCGGCAGGCCCGCGGTGGTGAGCACCTCGCCGAACGCGCCGCGGTCCTCGGCCAGGTCGATCGCCTTGGGGCTGGTGCCGACGATCGGCACGCCCGCCTTCTCCAGCCGTTCGGCCAGCCCGAGCGGGGTCTGCCCACCGAGTTGCACGATCACGCCGGCGACACCGGGACCGCCTGCGCCCGAGGCGGATTCGGCGTAATAGACCTCCAGCACGTCCTCGAAGGTCAGCGGTTCGAAGTACAGCCGGTCAGCGGTGTCGTAGTCGGTGGACACCGTCTCCGGATTGCAGTTGATCATCACGGTCTCGAAACCGGCCTCGCTGAGCGTGGTCGCGGCGTGCACACAGCTGTAGTCGAATTCGATGCCCTGGCCGATGCGGTTGGGCCCGGAACCCAGGATCAGCACCTTGGGCCGTTCGGCCTGCGGGGCCACCTCGGATTCGGCGGCGGGGTCGAGCTCGTAGCTGCTGTAGTGGTACGGCGTCTTGGCCTCGAACTCGGCGGCGCAGGTGTCGACCGTCTTGAACACCGGATGGATGCCCAGGCGCTGGCGCAGCGCCCGCACCCCCATCTCACCGGCGAGCTCCGGTCGCAGCGCGGCGATCTGGCGGTCGGACAGCCCGCTGTTCTTGGCCCGCCGCAGCAGGGCGCCGTCGAGCACCGGCGTCTCGAGCAGTTCGGCGCGCAGCTCCACCAGCCCGGCGATCTGCTCGACGAACCACGGGTCCACGCCGGACGCCTCGGCGACCTGTTCGACCGAACCGCCCAGGCGCAGCGCGAATTCGATGTCGTAGAGCCGGCCGTCGGTGGCGGTGCGCAGACCGGTCAGCACCTCGTCGAGTGAGGCGACCGGATCCGGCGCGGTCCAGAACCCGGCCCGGCCGGCTTCCAGCGAGCGCATCACCTTGCCGAGCGCCTCGATGAAGTTGCGCCCCAGCGACATCGCCTCGCCGACCGACTTCATCGTGGTGGTCAGCGTGCCGTCGGCGCCGGGGAACTTCTCGAAGGCGAACCGCGGTGCCTTGACCACCACGTAGTCCAGCGTCGGCTCGAAACAGGCCGGCGTCTCCTTGGTGATGTCGTTGAGGATCTCGTCGAGGGTGTAGCCGATCGCCAGCTTGGCCGCGATCTTCGCGATCGGGAAGCCGGTGGCCTTGGAGGCCAGCGCGCTCGAGCGCGACACCCGCGGGTTCATCTCGATGACGATGAGGCGGCCGTCGCGCGGATTGACCGCGAACTGGATGTTGCAGCCGCCGGTGTCCACCCCGACCTCGCGCAGGATGTCGATGCCCAGGGTGCGCATCGTCTGGTATTCGCGGTCGGTGAGCGTCATCGCGGGGGCGACGGTCACCGAGTCACCGGTGTGCACGCCCATCGGGTCGAAGTTCTCGATCGAGCACACCACCACGACGTTGTCGTGGCGGTCGCGCATCAATTCGAGCTCGTATTCCTTCCAGCCGTAGATCGATTCCTCGATCAGCACATTCGCGCTCGGGGAGGCGGCCAGCCCGTGACCGGCCATCCGCTCCACGTCCTCGGCCGAGTACGCCATACCCGAGCCCAGCCCGCCCATGGTGAACGACGGTCGCACCACCACCGGCAGCCCGAGTTCGCCGACGGTCTCGCGCACCTCCTCCATGGTGAAACAGACCCGGGATTTGGCCGACTCGCCGCCGACCTTGGCCACGATGTCCTTGAACTTCTGCCGGTCCTCGCCCCGCTGGATGGCGTCGAAGTCGGCGCCGATCATCTCGACGTCGTAGCGTTCGAGCGCCCCGCTCTCGTACAGCGAGACCGCGGTGTTCAGCGCGGTCTGGCCGCCCAGGGTGGCCAGCAGTGCGTCGATCTTGTTTCCGCGCTCGGCCTGCTGGGCGATGACCCGCTCGACGAACGCGGGCGTGATGGGTTCGACGTAGGTGTAGTCGGCGTACTCCGGGTCGGTCATGATCGTCGCCGGGTTGGAATTGATCAGGGTGACCGTGAGCCCCTCGGCGCGCAGTACGCGGCAGGCCTGGGTGCCCGAGTAGTCGAACTCCGCGGCCTGGCCGATGAGGATCGGACCCGATCCGATCACCAGCACGTGGTTGAGATCCGTGCGACGCGCCATTACTCGCGCTCCTCCCCCGACTTGCTGCGGTCCATCAGGTCGACGAACTGGTCGAACAGGTAGTTGGCGTCATGCGGTCCGGCCGCGGCCTCGGGATGGTACTGCACCGAGAAGGCCCGTCCGTCAACGAGTTTCACACCCTCGACGGTGCCGTCGTTGGCGCAGGTGTGGCTGACGACGGCCGCCCCGAACGGGGTGTCGAATCGTTCACCGGCCTCGCCTTCGAGCGCGAACCCGTGGTTCTGCGCGGTGATCGCGACCGAGCCGGTCGCATGGTCGATCACCGGGATGTTGATGCCGCGGTGGCCGAAGGTCATCTTGTAGGTCGAGCGGCCCAGCGCGCGGCCCAGGATCTGGTTGCCGAAACAGATGCCGAACAACGGGATGCCGGCGCCGAGCACCTCGCGGGTCACCGCCACCGCGTGTTCGGCGGTGGCCGGGTCGCCGGGTCCGTTGGACAGGAACACCCCGTCCGGGCGCAGGTCGGCGATCTGCTCGAAGGTGCTGGTCGCGGGCAGCACATGGCTGCGGATCCCGCGGCGGGCGAAGTTGCGCGGCGTGTTGGTCTTGATGCCCAGATCGATGGCAGCGACGGTGAAGCGCGGTTCGCCGTCGGGGTCGACCACGTAGGCCGTCGGGGTACTCACCTCGCCGGCGAGGTTGGCGCCCAGCATCCCCGGCTGGTCGCGGACCCGCGCCAGCAGCTCGTCGGGCTCGGCCAGGGCGGCACCGGAGAAGATGCCGGCCTTCATCGAGCCGCGGGTGCGCAGGTGACGGACCAGGGCGCGGGTGTCGATCCCGGCGATCCCGACGATCCCCTGCCGGACCAGCTCGTCGTCGAGGGTGCCGGTGGCCCGCCAGTTCGACGCGCGCGGCGACGGATCGCGCACCGCGTAGCCGGCCACCCAGATCTTGTCGTCGCGGCTCTCGGCGTCTTCGTGATTCCAGCCGGTGTTGCCGATCTGCGGCGCGGTGGCCACCACGATCTGACCGTGATAGCTCGGATCGGTCAGCGTCTCCTGATAGCCGGACATCCCGGTGGAGAACACCGCTTCGCCGAGGGTCTGCCCGACGGCGCCGAATTCGACGCCGGTGAAGGTCCGCCCGTCCTCGAGGATGAGCTGGGCCCTGGCCGCGCCGCTGCGCGATCCGCTTCGATTCTCGCTGTGTGTCACGCCACTTCCTCCAGCCAGCGGTCGTATTGGGTGCGGTCGTCGCCGCGGAATCCGGTGTCGATCTCGGTGCCCGACGGCAGCCGCCACCGGATGGCCAGGATGCCGTCGTGGGAGGCGGTCCTCCCCCGGGTCGATTCGCTCCTGCCCCCGGGGACCACCTTGCCCACCATGCCGCGTTCGGTGCGGATCGCCGTCACCGATGCGGCCGGAATCCAGATCGGGTGCGCGCCGCTGCGCTGCACCATGATTCCTTCGGGATACCGGGTCAGCACCGCCTTCGTGCGGTATCCGAGGTCCCCGACAACGATACGGTCGTGCCAGTTCGGCGCGAACGTGCTGCCCACATAGAGACCCTTCAGCGGCGGTAGCAGGGCCTGACCGACGATGTCGGGGAGCGCGGGCAGCGCACCGATCAGCTCGACCTGACGCTCGGCTTTGCCGCGCCAGCCACGCATCATGGCGCGGATCAGCAGCCCGATGACGAGGACCAGGACCGCCGCCATGATCAGCGATGCGACCAGGGTGCCGGTGTTCACGGTGTCATTCCCCCGGTCGCGTCGCTCCTGCCCGCCGGTGCCACGCTCTTGCCGTCGCGGGCGGTCACCCGGCCCCGCAGCAGGGTCAGTGTCACCGTCGCCGGCAGCGTCATCTCCTCGTAGGGGGTGTTGTCCGACCGGCTGGCCAGGTCGGCGCCGCTGACCGTCCAGGTCGCGTCGGGGTCGACGACGGTCAGGTTGGCCGGCTCCCCCACCTCCAGCGGGCGGCCCTGGTCGGACAGCCCGACGATGGCCGCGGGCGCCTCGCTCATCACCCGCGCGACGTCACGCCAGCCGAGCAGTCCCGGCGTCACCGTCGTCTGCACCACCACCGACAGCGCAGTCTGCAATCCCAGCATCCCCGGTCGCGCGGCGGCGAATTCGCACATCTTCTCGTGGTCGGCGTGCGGCGCGTGATCGGTGGCGACACAGTCGATCACCCCGTCGGCCAGCGCCTGGCGCAGCGCCTCGGCGTCACCGGCCTCCCGTAGCGGCGGATTCACCCGGTTGCGGCCGTCGTAGCTGGCCAGCCGGGTGTCGTCGAGCAGCAGGTGGTGCGGTGTCACCTCGGCGGTGATGGCGATGCCCTGTTCTTTGGCCCAGCGCAGCAGCTCCACGGTGCCCGCGGTCGAGGCGTGACAGATGTGCACGCGGGCCCCGGCGTCGCGGGCCAGCAGCGCATCGCGGATGACGATCGACTCCTCGGCGGCGCGCGGCCAGCCGGCCAGTCCCAGCCGGGCGGCGGTGGGCCCCTCGTGGGCGACGGCGCCGGCGGTCAGCCGCGGCTCCTCGGCGTGCTGGGCGATCAGCACACCCAGACCGGAGGCGTATTCCAGGGCGCGCCGCATCACCAGCGGATCGTCGACGCAGACGCCGTCGTCGGAGAACATCCGCACCTGGCCGGCGCCCGCGGCCATCAGGCCCATCTCGGTGAGCTGCGTGCCGCCCAGCCCCATGGTGACCGCGCCGACCGGGTGCACGTCGACCAGCCCGACCGCCTGGCCGCGGTGCCACACATGGTCGGTGACCACCGCGGTGTCGGCCACCGGATCGGTGTTGGCCATTGCGAACACGGCGGTGTATCCGCCCAGAGCGGCTGCGGCCGAACCGGTTTCGATGTCCTCGGCGTATTCCCGGCCGGGCTCGCGCAGATGGGTGTGCAGATCGACGAATCCGGGCAGCAGGATCTGGCCCGCGGCGTCGATCACCTCGGCGTCGTCCGGGGCGTGAAGTGCGGTGCCGATCCCGGCGATCTGGCCGTCGTCGATGAGGACGTCGACCGGATCGCCCTGCCCGTAGAGCCGCACGCCGCGCAGTACGAGACTCATGCGCTGATCGCCTCCTGTTCGGCTCCGACGAGCAGATGGAACAGCACGGCCATCCGGACGTGCACTCCGTTGGACACCTGCTGCAGCACCGCCGACTGTGAGGAGTCGGCCACCGAGCTGGCGATCTCCATACCTCGCAGCATCGGGCCGGGGTGCAGCACTACGGCGTCGCCGGCCAGCAGCGCCTGACGCTTCTCGGAGAGTCCGTAGCGCACGGAATACTCCCGCGTCGAGGGGAAGAACCCGCCGTTCATCCGTTCGGCCTGTACCCGCAGCATCAGCACCGCGTCGGCGGCGGGTAGTTCGGCGTCCAGATCGTGCGACACCGTCACCGGCCAGCCCTCGACCCCGACCGGCAACAGGGTGGGCGGCGCGACCAGCACCACCTCCGCGCCGAGGGTCGACAGCAGTGAGACGTTCGATCTGGCCACCCGGCTGTGCAGGACGTCGCCGACGATCACCACGCGGCGGCCCTCGATCCCGCCGAGACGCTGGCGGATGGTCAGGGCGTCGAGCAGCGCCTGGGTGGGGTGTTCGTGCGTGCCGTCCCCGGCGTTGATGACGGAAGGTCCGCCGTGCTCGTCGACAGTCCACTCCGCGAGCTGCTGCGCCGCCCCGGACGCGGGATGCCGGATGATCAGCGCATCGGCGCCGGCAGCGCGCAGGGTCAGCGCGGTGTCGCGCAGCGACTCCCCTTTGGCCACCGACGATCCCGACGAGCTGACGTTGATCACGTCGGCGCTCATCCACTTGCCCGCCACCTCGAACGACACCCGGGTGCGGGTGGAGTTCTCGTAGAACATCGTGATCACGGTGCGCCCGCGCAGCGTCGGCAGCTTCTTGACCTCCCGGCCCAGCAGCGCCTGGCTGAACCGGTCGGCGTCGTCGAGGATCGCCAGCGCCTCGTCGCGGGTGAGATCGGCGGCGCTCAACAGATGTCGGCTCATCAGCGTTCGGGCCCTCCGTACGGTGCGATCCAGATCCCCTCGACGTCGTCGGTACCGGTGAGGCGCACCTTGACGTTCTCGCTGCGCGAAGTGGGCACGTTCTTGCCGACGTAGTCCGCGCGCAGGGGCAGTTCCCGGTGACCGCGGTCGACGAGGACCGCCAGTTGCACCACGCTGGGCCGGCCGAAGTCCCGCAACGCGTCGAGCGCGGCGCGCACCGAGCGCCCGGTGTAGAGCACGTCGTCGACCAGGATCACCAGCGCGTTGTCGATACCACCCGCGGGAATCGAGGTGTCCGCGAGCGCCCGGGGCGGCTTGCTGTCGAGATCGTCGCGGTAGAGCGTGATGTCCAGCGCGCCGCGGTCGACCGTGACGCCGGAGAACTCCTCGATCTTCTTGGCCAGCCGCGAGGCCAGCGTGACCCCGCGGGTCGGGATGCCCAGCAGCAGCACCCGCGGTGCGTCCGGACCGCCGTCCAGTGCGGTCTTCTCGATGATCTGATGGGCGATACGGGAAATGGTGCGGCTCACGTCCGCCGCGGTCATCAATTCCCGGTCGGGGGTGTCAGGACTGCCCACGCGCGATCCAGACCTCCTTCTCCGCCTCGCGGGACGGATCGTTAAAGGATGTCAAACTGCCGGGAGCCTACCACCGGCTCCGCCGCCCGCCGGTACTGGTTAGCCTGGCTCGGTGACTCTGAAGGCGAATCTGGCGGGCAACGACGCGTCCATCCGCGAGGCGGTCGATGCCGGCCTGCTCGCCGGCGCGGTCACGCTGGTCTGGCAGGCGGGGCGGGTGCTCCAGGTCAACGAGCTCGGCCGCCGCGACGTCGAGGCGGAGCTGCCGATGCAGCGCGACACCATCTTCCGCATCGCCTCGATGAGCAAGCCGGTGACGGTGGCCGCCGCCATGACGCTGGTCGACGAGGGCCGGCTGGCCCTGACCGATCCGGTCACCCGTTGGCTGCCCGAACTGGAGCACATGACGGTCCTCGACGCCGCCGGCGGACCCCTGGACCGGACGCATCCGGCCCGGCGGGCCATCACCGTCGACGATCTGATGACCCACCGCAGCGGGTTGGCGTACTTCTTCTCCGTCGTCGGCCCACTCGCCCGGGCGTACGGCCGGATCTCGGCCAAGCAGGAGCCCGGCGCATGGCTGGCCGAGCTCGCCGCGCTTCCGCTGCAGCATCAGCCCGGCGAGCAGATGACCTACAGCAACTCCACCGACGTGCTCGGCGTCCTGCTCGAACGCATCGAGGGCAGGTCGCTCCAAGATGTGCTGACCGACCGGATCCTCGGCCCGCTCGGCATGGCCGACACCGCGTTCTACGTCGCACCGCACAACCGTGGCCGCGTCGCCACCATGTACCGACTCGACGGCGATGTGCTCAGCCACGACGCGATGGGGCCGCCGCGCACCACCACACCGCCGTTCTGTATGGGCGGGGCGAACCTGTTCTCGACGGCCGACGACTATCTGCGCTTCGCCCGGATGTTGCTGTCCGGCGGTGAACTCGACGGCGTGCGGGTGCTGTCTGCCGACGCCGTCGCGCTGATGCGCACCGACCGGCTCACCCCCGAGCAGAAGAAGCAGCCGTTTCTCGGCATGCCGTTCTGGGTGGGCCGCGGTTTCGGGCTGAACCTCTCGGTGGTCACCGATCCGGTGAAATCGCGCCGGCTCTACGGTCCCGGCGGGTTGGGCAGCTTCAGCTGGCCGGGCGCCTATGGCACCTGGTGGCAGGCCGACCCCAGCGCCGACCTCATCGTCATCTACCTCATCCAGAATCTGCCCAATCTCGGCGCGGACGCCGCCGCCGCGGTCGCCGGGAACACGTCGCTGATGAAACTGCAGGCCGTACAGCCGAAATTCGTGCGCCGCACCTACGCTGCGCTGGATCTGTGACCTAATCTGGCGTCATGGCCAAGCCCACCGTCCTGATCAGCGGCGCCGGAATCGCCGGTCCGGCTCTGGCACTGTGGTTGAGCCGCAACGGCTTCGAGGTCGTGGTGGCCGAGATCGCCGACGGCATCCGGCCCGGCGGGCAGACCGTCGATCTGCGCGGCGCCGGCGCCGACGTGGTGGCGCGGATGGGTCTGCTCGACCAGATGAAGGGCCGCGCCCTGTTTCAGCGCGGCATCGCCTGGGTGACCGCCGACGGCCGGCGGCGCGCCGAGATGCCGGTCACCGCCTTCGACGGTAACGGTCCGGTCTCCAAGTTGGAGATCCTGCGCGGTGACATCGTCGATGTGCTCTACCAAGCGACAAGGGCCACAACAGATTACCGATTCAGCACCCGCGTCGCCGGGCTGACCGAACACGACGACGGGGTCGACGTCGAGTTCACCGACGGCACCTCGATGCGGGCCGATCTGGTGGTCGGCGCCGACGGTCCGCATTCGGCGGTGCGTCGGCTGGCGTTCGGCCCCGAACAGGATTACATCCGCCCGCTCGGGGGCTACAACGCCTGGTTCACCGCACCGGACACCGTCGGGCTGGATGGCTGGTATCTGGCGTTTCAGGCGCCCGGCGGGCTGCACGCCTCGATGCGCCCGTCGCACGATCCGGCGGTGGCCAAAGCCAGTCTGTCGTTCCGGTCCGAGCCGCTGACCTATGACCGGCACGATCCGGACGCGCAGCGCGCGCTGCTCCGCGAGCGGTTCGCCGGCGCCGGCTGGCAGTGCGACGCGCTGCTGGCCGCGGCCCAGACCGCCGACGACTTCTATTTCGACTCGTTCGCCCAGGTGCACATGCCGGGCTGGTCGACGCGGCGGGTGGCTCTGGTCGGGGATGCGGGCTATTGCGCGTCACCGCTGTCCGGGATGGGCACCAGCCTCGCACTGGTCGGCGCGTATCTGCTCGCCGGTGAGATCGGTGCCGCCGGGGACGGGCTGAGCGCCGAACGACTCGCGGCGGCGCTGGTCTCCTACACCCGGCTGATGCGGCCCTACGTCGAACGCTGCCAGCACCTGAACAACACCCTGGACCGGTACGCGCCGATGACCGAGAAGGACATCGCGAACATCGCGTGGGGCTACAAGTGGATGCAGCGCTGGCCGTTGCGCCCCATCGCCGCGCGGCTGTGGTTCACCACCGCCGATGCGATCGAGCTGCCGGACTATCCGACGGCGGTCCGCAACACCGGCGGCTCGTGGGGCCGGACGTCCAGCAGTGGGAGCACCTGACGGGCGAAGCGTTCCGCCTCGGCGGCCAGCGGCCAGCCGGACAGGATCCAGGTGTCGATGTCCAGGCGTGCCGACAGCTCGGTGATCAGCGCCGCGACGGTCTGCGGGCTGCCGATCAGATAGTTGCCCGAACCCTTGCCCGCGATGTCGAACGGCGGCTCGCCGGAGGTCCAGGTGGTCAGGCCGGCGGCCATACCCGGGGCGAACTCGAGCTGCGCACGGCCGGGGATGCGCCCGGCCCGCAGACTCTCGATGCGGCTCTGCACCTGCGGGTCCGCGCTGGACATCTCGGCCAGCGGGCCGAAGCCGAACGAGCGCAGATTGCGATCGGCCAGGCGCCTCATCTCGGCGGGGTCGGTGTGCGCGAGTTGCCACTCGAAGTGCGCCCAGGCCTGCGCGTCGGTGTCGCGGACGATCACACTGGCCAGCACACCCACCGGAATCGTCCGGCCGGCCCGCGCGGCGGCATCCCGCATGGCGCCGAAAGTGCCTGCCAGAGCGGTGGGTTCGGCCAGGAAGCTCAGATACACGTCGAGCACCTCGACCGCGTGCCGAATACCCTCGGGCGAGGCGCCGGTGCCCCACACCGGCACCCCGCCGTGCTGACGGGGTCCGGCGATCGGCGGCTTGTAGCGCGGGCCGAACCGGAAGTGTTCACCCTCGAAGGCCGCCGCGTCGTCGAGGTACAACCGGCGCACCGTCTTCCAGTACTCCTCGGATTCGGCGTAGCGGGCGGCCTTGGGCGCGAACCGGCCGTACCGCGCGAGCACCGGATCGGCGCCGTTGACCTGGTTGAAGATCAGCCGACCGCCCGAATAGTGGTCGAACACCTGGGCTTCCTCGGCCAGCAGCGCCGGCGGTTTGACCCCCGGATATTCGGGGATCATGAACCGCAGCCGCTCAGTGTCGCCGATCAGGGCGATCGTCTCGCGTGCGGTGCTCAGCGCGCCGTAGTAGCCGAGCCCGTCGAGCGCAGCGGCCAGCGACCGCAGATGCGCCAGCGACGGCGGCAGGCGGTGCTCGGGCTGCCAGGGCACCGCACCGTCGGCGCCGTTGATGTACCACATGACGCGCAGACCCGCGCCCGACGACGGTCGCTCAGCCATCGTCGCCGACGGCGCGCACCGCCTCGGCTGCCGCACGGATCTGCGGTGTCACCAGCATCACCTGGCCGAGCACCCCGTTGACGAACCCGGGCGACTCGTCGGTCGAGAGCTGTTTGGCCAATTCGACGGCCTCGTCGACGGCCACCGGCTCGGGCACATCCTCGGCGTGCAGCAGCTCCCAGACCGCGACCCGCATGATGGCCCGGTCCACCGCGGGCAGTCGGTCGAGGGTCCAGCCCTGCAGATGCGCCGCGATCAGGTCGTCGATGTGGGCACGGTGTTCGGTCACCCCGCGGGCGACCGTGACGGTGTAGGGGTTGAGCGCGGTCACGTCGGCGTCGGCGCCGACCTTCTGTCCGGCGAGCGCGTTGCGGGCGGTGGCCACCTCGGCGGGGGTCATCCCCCGCGCCTCCGCCTCGAACAGCAGGTCGACCGCGCGTTTGCGGGCCTGGTGACGGCCGCGATCGGGTTTGCGGTCAGGCATGACTAGCTGTTGACGCGGCCCAGGTAGTTGCCGTCCCGCGAGTCCACCTTCAGCTTGTCGCCGGTGTTGATGAACAGCGGCACCTGGATCTCCGCCCCGGTCTCCATGGTCGCCGGCTTGGTCCCTGCGCTGGAGCGGTCGCCCTGCAGTCCGGGTTCGGTGCTGGCCACCTCGAGCTCGACGGTGACGGGCAGCTCGAGGTACAGCGGCGTGCCGTTGTGGAAGGCGATCTGCACCGGCATGCTCTCGAGCAGGAAGTCCGCGGCGCGGCCGACCAGTGACTCCGGCAGCGGGTGCTGTTCGAAGTCTTCGGAGTCCATGAACACGAAGTCCGAGCCGTCCCGGTACAGATAGGTGGCGTCGCGGCGGTCGACGGTGGCCGTCTCCACCTTGACGCCGGCGTTGTAGGTCTTGTCGACGACCTTGCCCGACAGGACGTTCTTGAGCTTGGTGCGCACGAAGGCGGGGCCCTTGCCCGGCTTGACGTGCTGGAACTCGACGATTTGCCAGAGCTGGCCGTCGATGTTCAGGACGAGCCCATTCTTGAAGTCGGCGGTCGATGCCACGGTCGGTGTATCTCCTGTAGTCCTAGTCTGGTCCTAGTCGAGGACCACCAGCTCCTTGGGGAACCGGGTGAGCAAGTCGGGTGTGTCTGAACCTGTGCCGGTCTGGGCGCCGACGACCAGCGTGTCCTCGATACGGACACCGCCACGGTCGGGTAGGTAGACACCGGGTTCCACGGTCACCGCGGAGCCAGCAAGCAGTGTACCGGCGGCGGCGGCGTTGATTCCCGGCGCTTCGTGGATCTGCAGTCCGACGCCGTGGCCGAGTCCGTGACCGAAGTACTCGGCGTAGCCGGCGTCGGCGATCACCTGGCGCGAGGCGGCGTCCACGTCCTTGAGCGTCACCCCGGCCGCCAGTGCCTCGCGTCCGGCCCGCTGCGCATCCTCGACCAGCGCGTAGATCTCCTGCTGCCAATCCGCAGCGCGGCCGAGGACGAAGGTGCGGGTCATATCGGAGTGGTAGCCGCTCACCAGCGCACCGAAGTCGATCTTGACGAAGTCACCGTCGGCCAGCACCGCGTCGGTCGGGCGGTGGTGCGGGATCGCCGAATTCGCTCCGGCCGCCACGATGGTCTCGAAGGACGGGCCGTCGGCGCCGTGATCGAGCATCAGCGATTCCACATCGCGGCGCACCTCCTTCTCGGTACGCCCCGGCCGCAGCCCACCGCGCGCGAGCAGCTCGGTCAGCGCGGCATCGGCGGCTTCGCAGGCCAGCCGCAGCAGCGCCACTTCACCGGCGTCCTTGACCTCGCGCAGCGCCTCCACCGTGCCGGGCGCGCGCACCAGCTCGGTGGGTCCGGCGGCGTCGAGCAGCCGTCGGTGGTCGTCGACGGTCACCACATGGCTCTCGAAACCGAGCCGGTCCACGCCCGCCGCGGCGGCCCTTGCGGCCAGCTGCGGACCGCACGCCCGTTCGATGACCACCTCGGCGTCCGGGGCCTGGGCGGCAGCCTGGGTGCGATAGCGCCCGTCGGTGGCCAGCACCGGCGTGGTGTCCGACACGCGGATCAGCAACGCGGCGTTGGAGCCGGTGAACCCGGACAGGTAGCGAACGTTGACCAGGTCCGTGACCAGCATGGCGTCCAGCCCAGCGGCGAGCAGTCGGTCGCGCAACCGGTCCCTGCGCTGAGAAAGAGTCACAGCCGCTGACGCTACTCGCTACGCTGTTGCGCCATGAGTAAGTGGTTACTGCGCGGATTGGTGTTCGCGGCCCTGATGGTGATCGTCCGATTGCTGCAGGGAGCGATGATCAATGCCTGGGAGACGCGGGCCACGACGATCAGCATCACGCTGGTGGCGATCTTCGCGATCATCGCCTTCATCTGGGGTCTGGCCGACGGCCGCTCCGACGCCCGCCGCAACCCCGATCCGGATCGCCGGGCCGATCTGGCGATGACGTGGCTGCTGGCCGGGTTGTTCGCGGGCGTGGTCAGCGGTCTGGTCACCTGGCTGATCGGGCGCTTCTACAAGAACCTCTACGTCGAGACGCTGATCAGCGAGGTCACCACGTTCGCGGCGTTCACCGCGCTGCTGGTGTTCCTGCTGTCGCTCCTGGGTGTCGCGATCGGCCGCTGGCTGGTCGACCGGAAGAGCCCCGATCAGCCGCGCCAGCGGGAGGACGACGAGCGCGCCGACACCGACGTCTTCGCCGCGGTCCGCTCCGGCGGGCACGAGGACTCCTCGACCGCCGAGGACCACGAACCGCAGACCGGCCCGGTGACCACCCAGACCGGCACCGACCGGCCCGAGTCGCGCGCCTAGTCCGCGAGGTACCGCAGGGCCAGCAGATAGCCCTGCACACCGAGACCGACGATCACCCCGGTCGCCACACCGCTGAGATAGGAATGGTGGCGGAATTCCTCGCGCCGGTGCACATTCGAGATGTGCACCTCGATCAGCGGCGCACTCAACTCGGCGCAGGCGTCGCGCAGCGCGATCGAGGTGTGGGTGAGCGCGCCGGCGTTGAGGATCACCGGTTCCCGGGCGTCCGCGGCCGCGTGGATCCAGGCCAGGAGGTCGCCTTCGCTGTCGCTCTGCCTGACCACCGCGTTCATGCCGAGCCCGGCCGCCTCCTGTTCGATCAGGGTGACCAGGTCGTCATGGGTGGTGCTGCCGTAGACCGCGGGTTCGCGCTTGCCCAGCCGGCCCAGATTGGGGCCGTTGATGACCTGCACCGTCCTGGACCGGCCGGCGGTCACTGTGCCCTCCCCACCACCGAGTAGGCGGCGGCCAGCAGCGTCGGATCCGGGCCTTCGAGCCGGCCCGGTTTGGCCAGACCGTCGAGGACGACGAATCGCAGAACGCCCGAGCGGGTCTTCTTGTCGCCGGCCATGTACTCCAGCAGTTGGGGCAGCGCGTCGGCGTCGTAGCCGACCGGCAGGCCGAGGGCGGTGAGTACGCGGCGGTGGCGGTCGGCGGTCTCGTCGTCAAGACGCCCGGCCAGCCGGCCCAGTTCGGCGGCGAACACCAGGCCGACCGACACCGCCGCGCCGTGGCGCCAGCGGTAGCGTTCGCGGCGTTCGATGGCATGCGCCAGCGTGTGACCGTAATTGAGGATCTCCCGCAGAGCCGACTCCTTCTCGTCGGCCGCGACCACCTCCGCCTTGACCGCGACCGCGCGCCGGATGAGTTCGGGCAGAACATCTTTCGACGGGTCGACGGCGGCTTCGGGATCGGCCTCGATGATGTCGAGGATCTGCGGGTCGGCGATGAAGCCGGCTTTGACGACCTCGGCCATACCGGCCACGATCTCGTTGCGGGGCAACGACTCCAGGGTGGCCAGGTCGATCAGCACCGCGGCGGGCTGGTGGAAGGCGCCGACGAGGTTCTTGCCGGCGTCGGTGTTGATGCCGGTCTTCCCGCCGACCGCGGCGTCGACCATGCCGAGCAGCGTCGTCGGGATGTGCACGATGTCCACACCGCGCAGCCAGGTCGCCGCGGCGAAACCCGCGACGTCGGTGGCCGCACCCCCGCCCAGGCTCACCACGGCGTCCTTGCGGCCGAGGCCGATGCGGCCCAGCACCTCCCAGATGAAGCCCAGCACCGGCAGTTCCTTACCGGCCTCGGCGTCGGGGATCTCGATGCGATGGGCGTCGATCCCGTTATCGGCCAGATGGTGCCGGATCGCCTCGGCGGTCTGGGTGAGGGTCGGCTGATGCAGTACGGCGACCTTGTGCCTGCCGGCGAGCTGGTGACCCAGCTCGGTGAGCAGACCGGTGCCGATGATCACCGGATAGGGGGGGTCGACGAGCACGTCGACGGTGACCGGTTCGGTCATGCGTGTCTTCCGGGTTTGCGCGCGGCCATGACCGCGGGGGTGGGCGGGGTGTCCGGCGACCGGGCCGACCGGGCCGTCGACGGTGCCGGGGCGTCGGCGGGAGAGCTCGCGGCCGGGTCCCGGCGCCACGGCGGACGACGCCGGCGACGCGGCCGGTTGACTCCGGTGCCGACCGAGTCGGCGGCACCGGGTGCCGGTTGCAGCCGGTGCATGATGTGGCGCACCACCGCGCCCGGATTGCGCCGGTTGGTGTTGACGCGCACGGTGGCCACCCGGCGGTAGAGCGGGGTGCGCTCGGCCATCAGCGCACGGTATTTCTCGGCGCGATCGCCCCCGGCCAGCAGCGGCCGCACCGTGCTGCCGCCGGTGCGGCGGATCCCCTCGGCGGCGCTGATCTCCAGGTAGACCACCGTGTGGCCGGCCAGCGCGTCCCGGACCCCGGCAGAGGTCACCGCGCCGCCGCCCAGCGAGAGCACGCCGTCGTGGGTCTGCAGGGCGTCGCGGATCACCTCTTCCTCGATCCGGCGGAATTCCTTCTCACCGTCCTCAGCGAAGATCTCGGCAATGCTGCGCCCGGTGGTCTGCTCGATCGCCACGTCGGTGTCGAGCAGCGCGACGCCCATCGCCTTGGCCAGGCGCCGGCCGATGGTGGACTTGCCCGATCCGGGCAGCCCCACCAGCACGGCCGTGGGCGCCATCAGCCCAGCGCCGTCTCTGCGGGGTCGGCGTGGAATTCGCGTTGGGCGACCGCCTGGAGATAGGTCTGCACATTCGCGCGGGTCTCGCCCAGCGAGTCGCCGCCGAACTTCAGCAGCACGGCGCGGGCCAGCACCAGCGCGACCATGGTCTCGACGACGACACCGGCGGCGGGCACGGCGCACACGTCGGAGCGCTGGTGGATCGCCACGGCTTGCTCACCGGTGGCCATGTCCACGGTGGCCAGTGCGCGCGGGACGGTGGAGATCGGCTTCATCGCGGCGCGCACCCGCACCGGCTGGCCGTTGGTCATACCGCCTTCCAGACCACCTGCGCGGTTGGTGGACCGAATGATGCCGTCGACGCCCGGGTAGATCTCGTCGTGGGCGACGCTGCCGCGTCGGCGCGCCGTGGCGAACCCGTCGCCGATCTCGACGCCCTTGATGGCCTGGATTCCCATGACCGCGCCGGCCAGCTGGCTGTCGAGGCGGTTGTCGCCGCTGGTGAACGATCCGAGTCCGACGGGCAGTCCGTGCACCACCACCTCGACGACACCGCCCAGGGTGTCGCCGTCGCGCTTGGCGGCCTCGATCTCGGCGATCATCAGCTCTTCGGCTTTCTCGTCGAACGCGCGCACCGGGCTGTCGTCGACGGCCGCCAGGTCGGCGGGCTCGGGCGGCGGCCCCTCATAGGGCTGCGAGGCGCCGATGGAGATCACGTGGGAGACCACCTCGACACCGAGGGCCTGGCGCAGGAAGTTGCGCGCGACGGTGCCGGCGGCGACGCGGGCGGCCGTCTCGCGGGCGCTGGCGCGTTCGAGCACCGGGCGGGCGTCGTCGAAGCCGTACTTCAGCATTCCGGCGTAGTCGGCGTGGCCGGGCCGCGGCCGGGTCAGCGGTGCGTTGCGGGCCGCGCTGTCGGCGAGTTCCTGCTCGTCGACCGGATCGGGCGCCATCACGGTCTCCCATTTGGGCCACTCGGTGTTGCCGATCTCGATGGCGATCGGGCCGCCGAGCGTGCGGCCGTGCCGCACCCCGGCCAGCATGGTCACCTGGTCCTGCTCGAATTTCATCCGCGCGCCGCGGCCGTATCCGAGCCGGCGGCGCTGCAGCTGTGTGGAGATGTCGGCCGACGTCAGGGACACATCGGCGACCATGCCCTCGAGCATGGCCACCAGGGCCCGGCCATGGGATTCACCGGCAGTAGTCCAACGCAACACGCGTCCCATCTTCCCACGGCGCGCTGTTCACACCGAATTCGCGGAACATCGGACGCGCCGCCTCACGTTGTGGGTGCCATGAAGGCGATCAGCTATACCCGCACCGGCGACAGCTCTGTCCTGCGACTCGGCGAGCGTGCGGTGCCCGACCCGGGCGCCGGACAGGTGCGGGTGCGGGTGGTGCTGTCCGGGGTGAACCCCACCGACTGGAAGCACCGCGCCGGCACCGCGCCCGGCCAGGAGCTCGAATTCCCCGAGGTGGTCCCCCACCACGACGGCGCAGGGCTGGTCGACGCCGTCGGCGCGGGCGTCGAGGGCGTGTCCGTGGGCGATCGGGTCTGGGTGTTCATGGCTCAGCACAACGATCCGGAAGGGACGGCGCAGGAGTACGTCGTGCTGCCCGCGCAACGCGTCGTACCGCTGCCCGACGACGTCTCCTTCGAGGTCGGGGCGAGCCTCGGGGTGCCGGCGATCACCGCACACCGCGCGCTGACGGTGGCCGAGGGCTGGCCGTCGCGGCTGGCGCCGGGCGCCCTGCAGGGTGCCACGGTGCTGGTGGCCGGGGGCGCCGGGGCGGTGGGCCATGCCGCCATCCAGCTGGCCCGGTGGGCCGGCGCCCGCGTCGTCACGACGGTGAGCAGTCCGGAGAAGGCGGCGCTGGCCTCCGCGGCGGGCGCCCACCACGTCGTCGACTATCGGGCCGAGGACGCCGCGGCGGCCATACGCGCCGTCGCCCCCGACGGGGTCGACATCGTGGTGGAGGTGGCGCCGGCGCAGAACGCCGCATTGGACGCGGCCGTCGTGAAGAACCGGGCGACGATCGCCATCTACGCCAACAACGGCGGCACCGGCGTCGAGCTCGACATCGTCTCCAACATGTGGCTCAACGCCCGCTACCAGTTCCTGGTCCTCTACACCGTTGGCGACGACGTCCTCGCCGCCGCGGGTGCCGATGTGGCCGCCGCGGTCCGCGACGGCGCCATGGCGGTCGGCGACGACGCCGGGCTGCCCGTGCACTATTTTGCGCTCGAAGAGACGGCGGCCGCCCACGACGCGGTCGAGAGCGGGGTGACGGGCAAGGTGCTGATCCGGGTGAGCGAGTGACCTGCGACGACGAGCTGCAGGCCGAACAGGCCTACCTCGATCGGCTCTACGCGCGCCTCGACGCCGACCGGGCCCGGTTGAACGACCGGTACAGCGCCGCCCTGCGCAGTCCCGTCGACCGGGGGGACGGCGGCACGCTGTTCCAGCGCGACGCCGAGGTGCGCGCCGTGGCCAAACAACGGCAACGCCTCGACGTTCCGGACCAGGGTTTGTGCTTCGGCCGGCTGGACACCGAGTCGGGTGAGCGGCGCTACATCGGGCGCATCGGCATCCTCGACGAGGACGTCGAGGCGGATTCGTTGCTGCTGGACTGGCGGGCGCCGGCGGCCCGCGCGTTCTACGTCGCGACCGGCGCCCACCCCGAGGGGATGCGCCGGCGCCGGCAATTCCATACCCGGGGCCGCCGCCTGATCGACGTCACCGACGAGGTCTTCGGCCGGCCCACCGTCGAGGACGGCAGCCGCGATGCCGATGCGGCGCTGTTGGCGGCGGTCAGCGCGCCGCGCGGCGACGGGATGCGCGACATCGTCGCGACCATCCAGGCCGAGCAGGACCAGATCATCCGGCTCGACCACCCGGGCGTGCTGGTGATCGAGGGCGGTCCGGGCACCGGCAAGACGGTGGTGGCACTGCACCGCGTCGCCTATCTGCTCTATACGCACCGCACCCGGTTCGAGCGCAGCGGTGTCCTCGTGGTGGGTCCCAACCACACCTTCCTCGACCACATCGGACGGGTGCTGCCGTCCCTGGGTGAATCCGAGGCGGTGTTCTCGACTCCCGGTGACCTGTGGCCCGGTGTGCGCACCGACGCCGAGGACGAACCGGACGTCGCCCGGCTGAAGGGAGCGCTGACGATCCTTCCGGTTCTGGCCGCGGCCATCGCCGACCGGCAGCGCCTGCCCACCGAACCCCTCCCGGTGTCGCTGTCGGACGTGACGCTGCGCATCGACGCCGCAACCGCCGAGTGGGCCCGGCAGGAGGCACGCGATCTCGGGTTGCCGCACAACGACTCTCGGGCGAAGTTCCGGGAGATCATCACCTATGTGCTGACCGAGCGGGCGGTGTCGCGGGTGGCGCGCGGGTGGCTGGACCGCGAGGACGTCAACGCGCTGGCCGATCTGCGCAGCGACATCACCGAGGAGCTGGCCGACCACGAACAGCTCAGCGCCGCGATCGACGAGCTCTGGCCCATCCTGACGCCGACCTCCCTGCTCGCCTCGTTGTACAGCTCGGCAGAGCGGTTGCGGGCCGCCGGCGCCGACCCCGCGCTCTACCGCGCCGACGGCGACGCCTGGACCGTTTCCGATGTCCCGCTGCTCGACGAGCTGGTCGATCTGCTCGGCCGGGACCGGGCCGCCGAGGAGGCCGCCGAACGGGAACGCCGCGAAGAGCAGGCGTACGCCGCCGGGGTGCTCGACCTGATGGTCGACCGCGAGGACCTGATGGACGACGAGGATCTGCTGCTGGCGCGTGATGTGATCGACGCCGAGGAGCTGGCCGAGCGGATGGCCGAACGCGACACCCGCGACGTGGCCGAACGCGCCGCCGCCGACCGCGACTGGACCTACGGGCACATCGTGGTCGACGAGGCGCAGGAACTGTCGGAGATGGACTGGCGGGTGTTGATGCGGCGCTGCCCGAGCCGGTCGTTCACGATCGTCGGCGACCTCGCCCAGCGCCGGTCCGCGGCCGGCGCGACATCCTGGGACGCGATGCTGGCGCCCTACGTCCCCGGCCGCTGGCGGTACCGGGCGCTGACGGTCAACTACCGCACACCGGCGGAGATCATGGCCGTCGCAGCGGCCGTCCTCGCCGAGGTCGCACCCGGGGTGCAGCCGCCGGAGTCGGTGCGGTCCTGCGGCACGCGGCCCTGGGCCAAACAGGTCTCCGAAGCCGAATTGGGCTCGGCGATCGAGCAATTCGTGCGCGCCGAGGCCACCCGCGAGGGCACCAGCGTGGTGATCGGACCGCCCGGCCTGCCCGGGGTGGTCGCGCCGTCGGAGACCAAGGGCCTGGAATTCGACGCGGTGTTGGTGGTGGCGCCGGAGAAGATCCTCGCCGACGGCCCCCGCGGGGCGGCCGAGTTGTACGTCGCGCTCACCCGGGCCACCCAACGGCTCGGGGTTCTGCACGTCGACCCGCTGCCGCCGGCCCTGGCCGGGCTCACACCAGGGTGAGGCCCACCGCGACCGCACTGGCCAGGCACATCGACGGCCCGTGCGCCAGCGTGCACCGGGCGCGTGCCGCCACCGCGACCAGGCCGCACACCGCGGTCAGCAGCGGGGCGGCGAGGGCTGCCAGGAGCCAGACGTCCGGGCCGAACGCACCGGTCAGCGCACCGGTGCCCAGGGCGAGTTTGACGTCGCCTGCCCCCAGCGCCGCCGGGGCCGCCAGGTGGACCGTCGCGTACGCCGCGAACAGGACCCCCGCCCCGGCCAGCGCCGGTCCACCGTGCCCCGCCGCCACGGCTCCGGACAGGATCACCACCGCCCCCGGCAGCGTCAACCAGTTCGGCAGCCTGCGGTGCCGGATGTCGTATCCGCTCAGCGCCGTACACCACACCAGCACCGCCGCCCCGGCGACCATCTCCCCCACACCGAAACGCTAAGCCCCGTCGAGTGCCGCCTTCATCGCCTCTTTGGGCGCCGGGCACCCGGTGAACAGCTCCACCTGGGCGTACGCCTGGTTCAGCAACATCTGCAATCCGCTGACCACCCGGCCGCCCGCCGCCGACACCGCGTCCGCGAGCGGGGTCGGCCACGGGTCGTAGATCGCATCGAGCAGCAGCGGGGTGGCGGCCAGCGCTTCGAGGTGGCCGCGGGCGGCCTCGGCGGGGATGGTGCTCACCACCGCAGCGGCCTCGGCGACGACGCCGGCCAACTCCCCGCCGTCGAGGCGGCACCAGCGCCCCCGCAGCCCGACCCGGCCGGCCAGCTCGACCAGCGGCGCCGCCTTGTCCGCGCTGCGGGCGGCGATGGTCACCGCCGCCGCACCCAGGTCGGCCAACCCGACGACGGCGGCCGGCGCGGTCCCCCCGGACCCGACCACCACCGCCGCGCTGCCGGCGGGCAGGTCGCCCAGGGCGCCCCGGATGCCGTCGACGTCGGTGTTGTCGGCACGCCAGCCGGCCGGCGTGCGCACCAGCGTGTTGGCCGAGCCGACCAGTTCGGCGCGCGGTGTGCGCTCGTCGGCGAACTGCAGCGCGGCGAATTTTCCGGGCATCGTCACCGAGACCCCGACCCACTCCGGGCCGAACCCGCCGACCAGCCCGGGCAGTTGTTCGGCCGTGCACTCGATGCGGTCGTAGCTCCAACCGGTCAGGCCCAGCGCCTGGTACGCGGCCAGGTGCAGCTGTGGCGACCGCGAATGGGCGATCGGCGATCCCAGCACCGCGGCCCGGCGCGGCCGGTCAGCGTGCGCTGTCGAGGACACCGTTGCGCCGTGCCAGCTCGATGTTGGCCAGGTGCTGGTTGTAGTCCCGGGTGAACAGCGTCGTGCCCTGCAGGTCGATGGTGACGAAGTACAACCAGTCACCGGCGGCCGGCTGTTCGGCCGCGGCCAGCGCCGGCTGACTCGGCGAGCAGATCGGCGTGGCGGGCAGCCCCGGCCGGACGTAGGTGTTCCAGGGGTTGTTCACCGCGCGGTCGGCGTCGGTGGTGGCCACCTCGATGCGGTCGAGCGGATAGTTCACCGTGGAGTCGAACTCCAGTGTCCGGTTCTCGGCGAGCCGGTTGTAGATCACCCGCGCCACCTTCGCGAAGTCCTCCGGTTTGGATTCCCGCTGCACCAGCGACGCCACCGTGAGGATCTGGTAGGGCGACATGTTCATCGCCTGGGCGGTGTCGATCAGCCCGGATTGGGCGTACTGGCTGCCGCTGGCCCGCAACAGCGTCGACAGCGTGATCAGCGGCGGCGCCGACGGATCGATGTTCCATGTGCCGGGCGCGATGAGCCCCTCGATGCGGCGGTGGTCGTCGCCCATCGCGCTGACCGGCCCGACGGCCCATTCGGGCACGGCCAATTCGGCCGGTGGGGTATCGGCGGCGACCTGCTTGAGTGCGTCGACGGGCACGCATCGCTGGGCGCCGTCGAGGTCGACGCAGGTGGCCTTGGAGATCAGGGTGAAGATGCCCTCGGTGACGGCATTGGTCTTGACGTCGCGTACGTCGTCGAGCTGGCGGCCCTCGGGGATCACCAGTCGGCCGACCCGGCTCTGCGGATCGGTGAGCCGCTCGACCGCGTCGGCGGCCGGGATCTCGGTGCGGACCTTGTAGAACCCGGGCTGGATCGCCGACATGTCGGAGTTACCCGACGCGGCGTCGACGAACGCCTTGACCGTCGCCACGACATTGTGGTCGAGCAGCGTCTGTCCGATGGCGGTGGTCGAGTCGCCGTCGTGGACCTGGATCACCACGTCGCTGACCCCGGGACCGGCGAAGTCGTCGCCTCCGCCGCCGAAGATCCCATGCCACAGCCGTGACCCCAGGAACACCACACCGATGACGATGGCGATGAGTACGCCCAGCGACAGCACGCCCACCAGGCGTCGCCGCCGGCGGTTGCGCGCCGCCCGCATCCGCTCCGAGCGGGTCAGCCGCTGTCGCGGTGGTCCGACCGCCACGGGCTCTGCCCGCTCCGGAGCCCAGTCCTCAGTCACGTTCTCCCTCTCCGAAGCCCTCTTCTCGAGCTGTCAGGGCAGTGCGTCGCTGGTCCAGCCAGCTCTGCAGAATCCCCACCGCCGCAGCCTGGTCGATCACGGCGCGCTGGCCCCTGGCCCGCACGCCCGCGTCGCGCAGAGTGCGCTGCGCGGTGACCGTCGTGAGTCGTTCGTCGGCCATCCGCACCGGGATGGGAGCGATGCGCCGGGCGAGTGCCTCGGCAACGTCGATGGCGTCGTGTGCGGCCGGACCGGTGCGGTTGGCCAGGGTGCGGGGTAACCCGACGATCACCTCGACCGCCTCGTACTCGGCCACCAGTCGCGCCAACCGCCGCAGGTGCCGGTCGGCGCGGCGGTCCCGCGGGACCGTCTCCACCGGTGTGGCCAGGATCGCGTCCGGATCGCTGGTGGCGACCCCGATCCGCACCGAGCCGACGTCGATGCCGAGCCGCCGCCCGCGCCCCGGATCCAGGACGCCGGGACTGTCGGGCGATCGGTGCTCGGTGTCGGCCACGCCGCTAACTCCGCTCGATCTGGGCACGCAGCGCCGCCAGCGCCGCGTCGATCCCCGTTGCCCCCCTACCCGAGCCCTGCGCCAGATCGGCCTTGCCGCCCCCACGGCCGTTCACCGCTGCGCCGATCTGCGTGACCAGGTCGTCGGCGCGCAGACCGAGGTCCTGGGCGGCCGCGTTGACCGCCACCACGAACGGCACGCTGTCGTTCTCGCCTTCGGCGATGAGCGCGACGACCGCCGGATCGGCGCCCAACTTGCCGCGGATGTCGCCGACCAGGGTGCGCAGGTCACCGGCGGACATGCCGGCGGCCATCCGCTGGGCCACCACGCGCACGTTCCCGATCTTTTCGGCGCCGGCCGCGGCGTTGGCCGCCGCAGCCCGCGCGTTGGCCAGCCGCATCCGGTCGAGTTCCTTCTCGGCGGACTTGAGCCGCTCGACGAGGTTGGCCACCCGCGCGGGCACCTCCGCCGAGGGCACCTTGAGCGACGACGCCAGTCCCGCCATCAGCGCACGTTCCCGGGCGAGGTGGCGGAACGAGTCCAGGCCGACGTAGGCCTCCACCCGGCGCACCCCGGAGCCGACCGACGATTCGCCGAGGATGGTCACCGGGCCGATCTGGGCGGAGCTGCCGACGTGGGTGCCGCCACACAGTTCCAGCGAGAACGGCCCGCCGATCTCGACGACCCGGACCTCGTCGGGATAGTTCTCACCGAACAGCGCCATGGCACCCATCGCCTTGGCCTTCTCCAGTTCGGTGGTGAAGCTGTGCACCTCGAAGTTGGCTTCGACGGCCTCGTTGGTCACCTCTTCGATCTGCGAGCGCTGATCGTCGCTCAGCGCACCCTGCCAGTTGAAGTCGAAGCGCAGGTAGCCGGGGCGGTTGAGCGAGCCGGCCTGCACGGCGTTGGGACCGAGCACCTGGCGCAGCGCGGCGTGCACCATATGCGTTCCCGAGTGGCCCTGGGTGGCGCCGTGGCGCCAGCGCGGGTCCACCGCGGCCACCACGGTGTCCCCCTCCACGAATTCGCCGGACTCGACGGTCACCCGGTGCACCCACAGGGTCTTGGCGATCTTCTGCACATCGGAGACGGCCGCCTTGGCCGTACCCGATCCACCGGTCCCGGTGATCGACCCCTCGTCGGCGATCTGACCGCCGGACTCGGCGTAGAACGGGCTGCGATCGAGGACCAGTTCGATGCGGTTCTGGGCGCTCGCGGTGTCGTGGCCGACCACCGGTACCCGGCGGCCGTCGACGAAGACGCCGAGGATCTGCGCCTCGGTGGTCAGTTCGTCGAAACCGGTGAACTCGGTGGGGTGCGCATCGACCAGGTCGCGGTAGGCGGTCAGATCGGTGTGCGCCTGCTTGCGCGCCGCGGCGTCGGCCTTGGCGCGCCGGCGCTGCTCGGCCATCAGACCGCGGAAACCCTCCTCGTCGACCGACAGGTCCGCCTCGGCGGCCATCTCCAAGGTCAGCTCGAAGGGGAATCCGTAGGTGTCGTGCAGGGTGAACGCGTCGCTGCCCGACAGGCGATCGGCACCCGAGGCCTTGGTCGCCCGGGCCGCGTCCTCGAAGAGCCGGGACCCCGAGGCCAGCGTCCGGTTGAAGGCGGTCTCCTCGGCGACGGCGATGCGCTGGATGCGATCGAAGTCGGTGGCCAGTTCCGGATACGACGGGCTCATCGCATCGCGCACGGTGACCATCAGATCCGCCATGATCGGCTGGTCGACGCCGAGCAGTTTGGCCGCGCGGATGATGCGGCGCAGCAGCCGGCGCAGCACGTAGCCGCGGCCCTCGTTACCCGGGCTGACCCCGTCGCCGATGATGATCGCCGCGGTGCGGCTGTGGTCGGCGATGATGCGGTAGCGGACGTCGTCCTCATGGTTGCCCTGGCCGTACCCGCGCGGGGCCGGCCCCGCGACGAGGTCGATGACCGGGCGCAACAGATCGGTCTCATAGACGTTGTCGACACCCTGCAGCAGGCACGCCACCCGCTCGATGCCCATCCCGGTGTCGATGTTCTGCCGCGGCAGCGGGCCGAGGATCTCGAAGTCCTCCTTGGAGGTGCCCTCGCCGCGTTCGTTCTGCATGAAGACGAGATTCCAGATCTCGATGTAGCGGTCCTCGTTGGCCTCCGGTCCGCCCTCGACGCCGTACTCGGGGCCGCGGTCGTAATAGATCTCCGAGGAGGGACCGCACGGTCCGGGGATGCCCATCGACCAGTAGTTGTCGGCCATGCCGCGGCGCTGAATGCGCTCGAGCGGCAGCCCCGCCACCTCCTGCCAGTAGCCGATGGCCTCGTCGTCATCCAGATAGACTGTGGCCCACAGCCTTTCGGGATCGAACCCGTAGCCGCCCCGGTCCTGCGGGTTGGTCAGCAGCGTCCAGGCGAATTCGATGGCGCCCTTCTTGAAGTAGTCGCCGAAGCTGAAATTGCCGGCCATCTGGAAGAAGGTGTTGTGCCGGGTGGTGATGCCGACCTCGTCGATGTCGGGGGTGCGGATGCACTTCTGCACACTGGTGGCCCGGTTCCAGGGCGGGGTGCGCTGACCGAGGAAATAGGGGACGAACTGCACCATGCCGGCGTTGACGAACAGCAGGTTCGGGTCGTCGAGGATCACCGAGGCACTGGGCACCTCGGTGTGGCCCGCCTTCACGAAGTGATCGAGGAAGCGCTTCCTGATCTCGTGTGTCTGCACGTCTGAGGTGTCCTTGTCAGCTCGGGTAATAGACCGATCTACAGTACCGGTCGCCGCACATGCGGAATCACCGCGACGACTGGCGCGCATCAGTCGTTCATCCGCCGACGAAGCTCAGTCGCACCGAACGCCGCGGGTTGTCCCGGTTGAGATCGACCAGCACCACGCTCTGCCAGGTGCCCAGCAGCGGCTCTCCGTCGGCGACCGGCAGCGTCACCGACGGGGAGATCAGCGCCGGCATCACATGGTCGGCGCCGTGTCCCGGCGAGCCGTGACTGTGCCGGTAGCGGTCGTCGCGGGGCAGTAATCGCTCCAGGGTGTCGAGCAGATCGTCGTCGGAGCCCGCGCCGGTCTCGATGATCGCGACACCGGCGGTCGCGTGCGGGACGAAGACGTTGCACAGACCGTCGCGCCGCCCCGCGCAGAACTCTCGCACCGCATCGGTCAGGTCCACCAGGCGCCGCGTCGAGGTGTCGACGTCGAGCAGATCGGTCTCCATGGGTTCAGCGTACGAAAGCGGCCGCCCGACATTCGGGTGCCGCCGTTTATCCGCTGCGTACGCAGGGTATTTCCGGTCGCAGCCAGCAACGGCGACCCCGCGTCAACCATGGAGGAACAATGACCATCACCGGCCTCATCACCGCAATCCTGATCGGTATCGTCGTCGGCGCGCTCGGCCGGCTGGTGGTACCCGGCAAGCAGCCGATCGGCATGTTGGTCACCATCCTCGTGGGCATCGTGTCGGCGCTGATCGGCACCGCCGTGGCGCGCGCCATCGGCATTCCGACGGCGACCGCCGGCATCGACTGGATGGAACTGCTCGTCCAGGTCATCGTCGCGGCCCTGGGTGTGGCGCTGGTCTCGGCGCTGATGCGCGGACGTCGCCGCAGCGGTGTCATCGGCGGACGCCGCCGCAGCGGCCTGCTGCGCTGACCTTCCCCGATCGACGGCCCCGGTGGGTACGGCCCGCCGGGGCCGTCGCCGTTGGACGCGCGGATGAGTAAGGGTAGCCTCGCCTGACCTGCCGCGGTACTGTGCTCGCGATGAACTCCCTGGCAGCCGCGCTCACCACGGCAATGACCACCTCGTCGAGGGATCTGGTGCTGCTCGACCGCGCCGGCGACTGGCATCGCCACCCCTGGTCCGAGGTGCTCGCCCGCGCGCAGAATGTGGCCGAGCGGATCGCCGACGTCGACGCTGCCGCCGTCGGCGTGGTCGGTGAGCCGACCGTCGAGATGATCGCGAGCATCCTGGGTTCCGTCCTCGCCGGGCGCGGCGTCGCCGTCCTGCCCGGTCCGATCCGCGGGGCGTCGACCGGGCAGTGGGCGCAGACGACCATGGCGCGCTTCACCGCGGCCGGCGCCGAGGCCGTGCTGAGCACCGGCGAGTATCTCGATCAGCTCACCGGCGCCGCGCCCGCGGTGCGGATCGGCGAGCTCACCGACTGGGCCCGGCCCGGACGGTCCGCGGCGTTCACCGCGCCGCCGCCGCGCAGCGACGTGGCGATCCTGCAGGGCACCGCGGGCTCGACCGGAACACCACGGACCGTGCTGATGTCGTCCGACGCCGTCCTGGCGAATCTGCGCGGGCTCAATGCCCGCACCGGTTCCGGTGCCGGGGACGTGGGATGTTCGTGGCTGCCGCTCTACCACGACATGGGTCTGAGTTTCCTGCTGTCGGCGGCCATCGTCGGCGGCGAGATCTGGCAGGCGCCCACCTCGGCGTTCCAGGCCTCCCCGTTCCGCTGGCTGCACTGGCTCTCGCAGAGCCGCGCGACGTTCACCGCGGCGCCGAACATGGCCTTCGGGATGATCGGTAAATACGCCCGCCGTGTCAGCGACGTCGATCTGTCCGCTGTGCGCTTCGCCCTCAACGGCGGCGAGCCGGTGGATTGCGAGCTGACCGGTCGCTTCGCCACCGAGATGGCCCGCTTCGGTTTCTCCGCCGGCGCGCTGTCGCCCTCCTACGGGCTGGCCGAATCGACCTGTGCGGTCACGGTTCCCGTACCGGGCACCGGGTTGGTGGTCGACGAGACCACGGTGCGCTCCGATACCGGGTCCGTGGTGCGCAGACACGCGGTGCTCGGGCAGCCGATCGACGGGATGCAGATTCGTATCGTTGCCGACGACACCTCGGCGGTGACGGACCGCGAGGCCGGCGAGATCGAGATCCGCGGCACCTCGATGATGTCGGGCTACCGCGACGGCCCGGCGCTGGCTCCCGGTGCATGGTTCGCCACCGGCGACGTCGGCTATCTGGTCGACGGCGCCCTGGTGGTGTGCGGGCGGGCCAAGGACATCATCACCGTCGCCGGACGCAACGTGTTCCCCGCCGAGGTCGAACAGGTCGCCGCACAGGTCGCCGGTGTCCGCGAGGGTGCCGTGGTGGCGGTGGGCACCGGCGAGGGGTCCATCCGCCCCGGGCTGGTCATCGCCGCGGAATTCCGCGGTCGCGACGAGGACGGGGCCCGCAGTGCGCTGCTGCAGCGCGTCGCCTCGCAGTGCGGGGTGGTGCCTGCCGATGTCGTGTTCGTCAGACCGGGATCACTGCCCCGCACGTCGTCGGGCAAGTTGCGCCGCTTCGAGGTCCGGCGCAGCCTCGAATCCGGCCGGCTCGGCTAGCACCCGGCTGTCGCCGAAAGCCTAGTGACCCAGCGCGTTGACCACGCGGTCGAACACCCGGGGCAGCGCGGCCGCGGCCGGGGTGATCCGCGACCGCACCGGCGCGACGCCGCTGGCGTGCAGCAGCGCGACGGTGAGCAACCGGTAGCGCCGCGTCAGTTGCCGCCACCGCCGGTCGTAATCGGCGGTGCGTCCGGTCACCACGCATTCGACGAGCAGTTCGGCCGCCCCGAACGCCAGCCCGAGACCCTCGCCGGTCAACGCGTCGACGTAGCCGGCCGCGTCACCGACGAGCAGCACCCGGCCCGCGGTGCGGTGCCGCACCCGCTGGCGCAGCGGGCCGGCCGCCCGATCGGGGCCGTGCGGCAGCCCGTCGGTCCGTTCGGCCAGGGCCGGGAAATGCCGCAGGCCCTCGGCGAAGCCGCCGCGACTGGACTTGAGGATCGCCACGCCCACGCAATCGTCGGCCACCGGTGTCACATAGGCCTCGGCATCGGGCGACCAGTGCACCTCGACGCGGTCCGACCACGGCTCGATACCGACGTGCCGGCGGATTCCCCAGCGCCGCCGGTCCCCCGCAGGCTGCGACAGACCCAGCGACATGCGGATCGGCGAGTGCAATCCGTCGGCGGCGGCGAGATAGCGCGCGCGGATCCCCGCGGCGCGCACCGAGGTGTCGTCCTGCACGATGTCGCCGACCTCGCCGATCTCGACGCGCACGCCGGCGGCGCGGGCCGCCTCGCTCAGCGCGTCGTGCAGGACGGTGCGTCGCACCCCGCGGCCGGCCCCGGACCGGAACCGGGCATCGGCCCGGTGCGTACCGTCCAGATAGGTGATGCCGTGGAAATCCCGTCCCTTGGTGATCGCCCCGATCCGCTCGAGCGCCTGGATCGAATGCGGCATCAACCCCTCGCCGCACGCCTTGTCGATGGTGCCCCGGCGGCGCTCCACGACGACCACCTCGAGCCCGGCCCGGGCGGCGTGCGTCGCTGTGGCCAGGCCCGCGGGCCCGCCCCCGGCGACGAGCAGGTCGATCACTCCAGCCTCGCCAAGGCGGTGTTCTCCACCGAGATCCGGGTCCGCAGCAGTACCGCGTTGAGTACCGAGAAGACGGTGGCGGTCAGCCAGGCCCCGCCGGCCAGCGGCAGCGCCACGCCCTCGAGGACCACCGCCACGTAGTTGGGATGCGGCATCAATCGATAGGGTCCCCGGGCGACGCGGGCCGCACCGGGGATGACCACCACCCGGGTGTTCCACTGCCGTCCCAGCGTCGTGATGCACCACCACCGCAGGGCCTGGGCGAGCACGGCGACCGTCAGCGCGGCAGCCGTGACCCGCCGCGACGGGTGCCGGCGCCGGGCCTCGGCGAGGCAGCCGGCCAGCAGACCGGTGTGCAGCACCACCATGACCGGATAATGACCGGCGCCGAACTCGGTTCCGCCGCGGGACCGGCTCCACGCCAGGTTTCGTTGCGAGACAACCAATTCGGCGACTCGCTCCACGGCGACGGCGCCGATGAGCAGGGGGTAGTTCGAGCGGCGCGTCATTGCCACCGCATCAGGACGAATTCGGAACAGAAGCCCGGACCCATGGCCATGAGCAGTCCCGGGCTGCCGGCCGGCGGCTTCTTGCGGATGGTGTCACGCAACACGTGCAACACCGACGACGACGACAGGTTGCCGACCTCGGCCAGCGAGCGCCACGTCAGCTCGAGCGCGCCGTCGGGCAGGCCCAGCGTCGCGGTGATCGCCTCGATCACCTTCGGGCCGCCGGGATGACTGACCCATGCCCCGATGTCGGGGACGGTCAGATCGTGCGCCGCCAGGAATCCGACGACATCGTCGCCGAGATAGCGTTCGACGAATTCGGGCACCTCCGGGCTCAGCACGATCTCGAATCCGTGGGTGCCGATGTCCCAGCCCATGGTGCGCAACGAATCCGGGTACAGGTGGCTGCGGGAGTCGATGACGATCGGGCCGCCGGCCCCGATCGCCTCGGCGCGGCGCTCGCCGACCGCGACCACCGCCGAGGCGCCGTCGCCGAACAGCGCACCGGCCACCAGGGTGGCCATCGACGGTTGGTGTTTACGGGTCAGCGAGCACAGCTCGACCGAGACCAGGACCGCGACGCCGTCGGGCGCACCACGCAGGTGATCGTTGAGCCGGGCCACGCCGGCGGCCCCCGCCACGCACCCCAGCCCGAACACCGGGACGCGGCGTACGTCGGGGCGCAGACCGACCCGCGCGGCGATCCGGGCGTCCAGGCTCGGCACGGCCGCGCCGGTGACCGTGGTGGTCATGATCAGGTCGACGTCGGCGGGCGCCAACCCCGCTTCGTCGAGAGCGCCCAGCAGCGCTTCGGCGCCCAGCTCGGTGGCGTGCTCGATGAACAGCCGGTTCGACTCGCCGAAGTCGTCCAGGGTGGCGTACTGCTCGAGCGGCAGTGTGAGATAGCGGGTCTGCACCTTGGCGCTCTTGTGCAGGGCGGTGACGATCGGCTCGGCGTCCTCGTATCCGGACAGGTCGAGTAGCGCCCGGGTCACCTCGTCCTGGGTGTAGCAGTGCGGTGGGAGCACGCCGTGGACGCCGGCGATGGTGCTGGTTATCGGCATGCGACGGATCCTATTTGCGCTCATGTCATTTCGGGTGTCTACCTCGGTCACGACCGGCTCTGTTCGACGATCGGCTCGGCCGGCGCCGCCGCGGGTTCCGGCGGCGGCCCCTCCCGCAGACCGAGACGGTCGTGCAGTTTCACCAACGGGCGTGGCGCCCACCAGTTCCAGGTGCCGGCGACCCGCATGAATGCGGGCACCAGCACCATCCGCACCAGCGTCGCGTCGGTCAGCACGGCCAGCGTCAGGCCCAGACCGAACATCCGCATGAAGGACACGTTGGCGGCGATCAGCGCGGCGAACGAGATGGACATCACCAGGGCCGCCGCGGTGACGACCCGGCCGGTGTGCGCGAGACCCAGTGCGACGCTTCGGGTCACGTCAGCCCGCGTCTGCGCGGAGCCGAGCCAGAATTCGCGGATCCGCGACATCAGGAACACCTCGTAGTCCATCGACAGACCGAAGGCGATGCAGAACAGCAGCACCGGCACATTGGCGACCAGGGTTCCGGTGGGGGTGGTGCCGAAGGCGCCGAGATGGCCCTCCTGGAAGATCCACACCATCGCACCGAACGCCGCGGTCAGCGAGAGCACATTGAGGACAAGCGCTTTGAGCGGCAGCACCACACTGCCGGTGAGCAGGAACAGCAGGCAGAAGGTGCTCACCGCGATCAGCCCGAGCACCAGCGGAAGCTTCGAGGTGATGGCGTCGACGCTGTCACGGTTGCTCTGGGCCACCCCGGCCAGCTGAACCGGTGTGCCGTCGGGGACCGCGACGTCGTGGAGCCGGTCCAGTTGACGTTCGGAGGCGTCGGAGAACAACGGCACCGACGTCGACACGGTCAAAAAAGTGCTGCCGTCGCGTTCGCCGGTCGGCGCGGTCGGCGGGCCGGCGTTGCGTCCGCCGACGAAGGTGCCGACCGGCGCGGAGACCGAGATGACGTCGGGGACCCGGGACAGATCGCCCGCGTAGCGCGTCATCTCCTCGGGGGTGACGCCCCGGGAGTCGGGCAGCACCACCGAAACCGCGGTGGCGCTGTTGTCGGTGAACTCGGTACGCAGCTGATCGCCCACCTGATGGGCCGATGCGGACGCCGGGAGCACCCGGTCGTCGGGCAGTCCCCAGCGCACCCCGAGGAACGGCGCACCGGCCACCAGCAGCAGCGCGATCACGGCCAGCCCGATCGGCACGGCGCGGCGCATGACGAACGTGGTGGAGCGGTACCAGAACTGCCGCTCGACCGGTTTGGGGGTGGGGTCCGGACGGCCCAGGAGCCGACGGCCGAGTCGGCGGACGTCGAGGGCGTCGATCCGATCGCCGAGCAGGGCGATCGCGGCGGGTGTCACCACCAGGGCGGCCAGCGCCGCGAAGATCACGGTGGCGACGCCGGCGTAGGCGAACGACTTCAGGAAGTACATCGGGAACAGCACCATGGTGATCATCGGCAATGCGACCGTCGTCGCGGAGAACACCACGGTGCGCCCGGCTGTCACCATCATCCGGGTCAGCGCGGCCTCGCGGGTGGCGCCCAGGGCCAACTCGTCGCGGTAGCGGCTGACCATCAGCAGGGTGTAGTCGATGGCCAGGGCGAGACCCATGGCCATACAGAGGTTGAGCGCGAACACCGACACGTCGGTGAAGAAGGTGATCGCATGTAGCACCGCCAGCGAGCAGACGATGCCGATCAGCCCCACACCGACGGGAACAGCGGCGGCGAGCAGTCCACCGAACACCCACACCAGGACCAGGAAGCTGAACGGAATCGCGATCGACTCCATCAGCAACAGGTCTTCCTGGGTCTGTTTGGTGATCTGGTTGTTCACCATCGCGACACCGCCGGCGCGGACACTCACCCCGTCGCGCTCGAACACCTCGCCACCGATGGCGTCGGTGAGTTCCTTGGCGTTGCCCTCGGCGTGCTTCTCACCGCCGGTCACCCCGGCGACGATGAGCCCGGCCTGACCGTTCTCGCTGAGCATCCCGGCCGCGGCCGGATCTTTCACCGTCCACGCCGAGCTCACCGATGCGACGTCGGGTGAGGCCCGCAACTCGTCGACGATCTCGGTGCCCACCCGGCGGGCGGCCGGGCCGGTCGCGCCGTCGGGCGAGGTGACGGTGATGAGCAGCTGCAGGTCGCCCTGGTCGAACCGCTGCGCCAGCAGCGCCTGACCTCGCGACGACTCCGCGGCGGGGTCGGCGAACCCCCCGGCGGACAGCTTCCCGGCCACGGGGATCCCGAACACCGCCGCGGCCACCGCGGCCAGCACGGCGCAGGCGATGATGCGGCGCGGGGCGGCGATCGCCAGCGCGGCCAGGCGCGCTAACACGCCGGCCCCGGCATGGGCGGGCTCGTCCGCGCGGGAGAAGGGTTCTGCACCGCGACATCCTGCATCACCGGGCCGGTTCGCGGTGCGCTACCAGGCAATGCCCGCCGATGGGCACGTCCGCTGCGACGGCACCGCTGACGGGTCATGCGTATCCTAAGGCGTCGTTCTCTGCGCGGATCCGAACGCTGAGCAGCGCGGCGTCGGCCACGCTGAACACGATCGCGGTGACCCACGCCGAGTGCACGAGCGGCAGTGCGGCCACCTCCGCGGTAACGGCAGTGTAGTTCGGGTGGTGCATCAATCGGTAGGGTCCGCGCTGAACCAGCGACGCCCCGGGGATGACGATCAGCCGCGGATTCCAGCGCTTTCCGAGGGTGGCCACACACCACCAGCGAACCGCGGTGCTCGCCGCGACGACCGCCACCATCGGCCAGCCGAGCCACGGGATGAAGGGACGGTGCCCGCCCCACACCTCGACCACGCAGGACACCAGCAGCAGCGTGTGCAGGGCGACCATCACCGGATAGTGACCGCGGCCGAACTCCCGCCCGCCGTTGCTGATCGACCAGCGGGTGTTGCGGCGTGACACCGCCAGCTCGAACAGTCTCTCGACGCCGACCGCGAGCACGAACAGGTAGTACATGACCCGCCCCCTACCAGGCCAGGAGCAGCAGTTCGAAGCTGAACCCGGGACCCATCGCGAGCATGAGCCCGAGCGATCCCTCGGGCGGCGGCGCAGCGATGGTGCGGCCGAGGACGTCGAGCACCGACGCCGAGGAGATGTTGCCGTTCTCGCGCATCGAGTCCCAGCTGTGCCGCAGCGCCTGGGCGGGCATCCCGACCGCACCCTGGATCGACTCGAGCACCTTGGGCCCGCCCGGATGGCAGACCCACGACGAGATGTCGTCGAGGGTCAGCCCGCGCGCGGCGAGGAAGCGGTCGACCTCCCCGGCCAGATGGTCGTCGGCCATCCGCGGGACGTCGCGCGACAGCACCAGCCCGAATCCGCTGGAGCTGACGTTCCAGCCCATGACGTCCACGGTTCCGGGGAACAGCCGGCTGCGGGTCGCCAGCACCCTCGGGTTCCGCGCCGGCGTGGCCGGCACCCGGTCGGCTCCGGTCGCAACGACGGCGGCGGCGCCATCGCCGAACAGACACACCCCGATGAGCGCCGGCACGGACATGTCGTCGCGCTGCAGGGTCAGCGAGCAGAGTTCCACCGAGACGAGGACCGCGACGTGGTCGGGGTAGCCGCGCAGGTAGTCGTGCACCCGCGCCAGTCCGGCGGCCCCCGCGACGCAGCCCAGCCCGAACAGCGGGATGCGCTTGACGTCCTCGCGGAGCCCGAGCTGTGAGCAGATCCGCGCATCGATGGTCGGCACCGCGACACCGGTGCTCGACACCGCGACGATCGCGTCGACCTCATCGGGCCGCACGTGCGCGGCCTGCAGCGCCCGGCGGACGGCCCGGGCGCCGAGTTCGGTCGCCACCTCGAGGTAGGCGTCGTTGGCCTCGGTGAACCCCGACAGGCGGGGATAGCGCTCGATCGGCAGCGCGAGGCTGCGGTGTTCCACCCCGCTGGTGCGGGCGAACCGGGCGAAACCCGGGTCGGCGAAGTCGGTGAGTTCGCGGGCGACCTCGTCCTGGCTGTAGCGGTAGGGGGTGAACGCCGTCGCGGTGCCCGCGATCCGGGAGGCGCCCCGGTGCACACGGGACGTGGCGCGTTCTTGAATGGCGATATCTGTCATGAAATGGACAACGGCTCGCCTTGATTTCTCTTCCCGGACGATTGCATCAATACCGCGACATGGCGTTGGAAATCGGCAGATGTGGTCTTGAAGTGCCTGTTCATCGACCCGAAACTGGAATGGCGCCGGGAATCTGACAATGGCGTTGCTGCCATTGTCAGAAATGGCGGCGAATCTGGCAGCGTGATGCGAATTCCGTACCGGAACGCTGTCGGCCGGTGCGCTGTGGTTAGCTCACGGCATGCCCGAGGACAGTCGCACCACCGCTGATCTGATCGTAGACTGTCTGGTGAACGAAGGCGTCACCCACGTGTTCGGCATCCCGGGCGAGGAGAACATCCGGCTGGTGGACGCACTGTCGCGCTCCCCGATCGACTACGTGCTGACCCGCCACGAGCAGGGCGCCTCGTTCATGGCCGAGGTGTACGGCCGGCTGACCGGCCGGGCCGGGGTGTGCTCAGCCACGCTCGGACCAGGCGCGATCAATCTGCTGCTCGGGGTGGCCGACGCGACCACCAATTCCACTCCGGTGCTGGCGCTGTCGGCGCAGGTGGGCATGCGGCGCAGTTACAAGGAGTCACATCAGGGCGTCGATCTGGTGTCCATGTTCGCGCCGGTGACCAAGTGGTCGGCGCTGGTCGCCACCCCGGGATCGGTGCCCGAGATGGTGCGCAAGGCATTCAAACTCGCCCAGACCGAACGTCCCGGCGCGGTCTATCTGGCCGTGCCCGAGGACGTCGAGGATGCCGGCACCCCCGCCGAGGCCACTCCGCTGCCGATCAACGTGCCACGCCCCGACGATCCGTCGGCCGCCCAGATCGCCCGCGCCGCGGAGATCCTGGGCTCGGCGCGCAACCCGGTGCTGCTCGCCGGCCACGGCGCCGCGCGCGGCGAGGCGTCGGCGGCGGTGCGCCGCTTCGCCGAAGCCCTCGGCATTCCGGTCGCCACGACGTTCCACGGCAAAGGCGTCATGCCCGACGATCATCCCCTGGCCCTGGGCGCCGTCGGATTCATGCGGCACGACTACGTCAACTTCGGATTCGACCAGGCCGACGTCATCGTCGCGGCCGGTTACGAACTGCAGGAGTTCGACCCGGTGCGGATCAATCCGCGCGGCGACACCCGGATCATCCACATCCACCGGTTTCCCGCCGAGGTCGACGCGCATTACGACGTCGCGGTCGGCTTGCACGCCGACATCGGGCGCTGTCTGGACGAACTGGCCGCCGCGGTGCACCGCGACGAGCCGTTTTCGTCGGGGCAGGAACGGATTCGGGGGCTGCTCGCCGAGGAACTCGACCGCGGGCGGGCCGACGACAGCTTCCCGCTGACCCCCGCTCGGATCGTCGCCGACACCAGGGCCGCGCTGGCCCGCGACGACATCGCGCTGGTCGACACCGGTGCCTTGAAGATGTGGATGGCCCGGCTCTACCCGACCTACGAACCGAACACCTGCCTGATCTCCAACGGGTTGTCGACGATGGCGTGGACGGTGCCCGGCGCGATCGCGGCGAAGATCGCCCGGCCGTCGGCGAAGGTGCTGGTCGCCACCGGTGACGGAGCGTTCCTGATGAACTCGCAGGAGATCGAGACCGCGCTGCGCATCGGCACCCCGATGGTGATCCTGATCTGGGTCGACGAGGCGTACGGGTTGATCAGCTGGAAGATGGATCTGGAGATCGGCCACAACGTCGACACCCGGTTCACCAACCCGGAATTCGTGGCCTACGCCGAGAGCTTCGGCGCCAAGGGGTATCGCATCACCTCGGCCGCCGAACTGCTGCCGACGCTGCGGGAGGCGCTGGCCGCGGACACGGTCAGTGTGGTCGCCTGCCCGGTGGACTACCGCGCCAACAGCGCGCTGATCGAATCGCTCGGCGAACTCGACGAATCCTGGTCCTGACCGCGCGGTTCAGCGGTGCTTGCGGATGATCGCCCGCAACCGGTCGAGACGGCTGCCGATCTCGCGCTCCACCCCGTGGGTGGTCGGCCGGTAGTAGTCGACACCGACGAGTTCGTCCGGCGGATACTGTTGCGCGGCAACGCCTCCGGGCTGATCGTGGGCGTACTTGTACCCCACGGCGTTGCCCAGTTTCTGCGCCCCGGAATAGTGACCGTCGCGCAGGTGGGGCGGTACCAGGCCGGCCTTGCCACCCCGGACATCGCCCATCGCAGCGCCCAGCGCGGTGGTGACGGCGTTCGACTTCGGTGCCGTCGCCAGGTGCACGGTCGCATGGGCGAGCGTCAACTGCGCCTCCGGCAGCCCGATCAGCTGCACCGTCTGGGCGGCGGCGACGGCCAGCGGCAGCGCCGTCGGATCGGCCATGCCGACGTCCTCACTGGCCAGGATCATCAGCCGCCGGGCGATGAACCGCGGATCCTCCCCCGCCACCAGCATCCGGGCCAGGTAGTGCAGCGCGGCGTCCACGTCGGATCCGCGCACCGACTTGATGAACGCGCTGACCACGTCGTAGTGCTGGTCACCGTCGCGGTCGTAGCGCACCGCCGCCTTGTCCAGCGACTGTTCGACGATCTCGACGGTGACCTCGTCCCCGGACGCGGAGACCGTCTCGGCCGCCACCTCCAGGGCGGTCAGCGCGCGCCGGGCGTCCCCGGCCGAGAGCTGCACGATCTGTTCGAGCGCCTCGTCGGTGACCTTCACCCTGCCGCCGAGCCCGCGCTCGTCGGTGATGGCGCGGCGCAGGACCGTGGCCACGTCCTCGGGGGTCAGCGGCTGCAACTGCAGGATCAGCGACCGGCTCAGCAGGGGCGCGACGACGGAGAACGACGGGTTCTCGGTGGTGGCCGCGACGAGCAGCACGACGCGGTTCTCCACCGCGGCCAGCAGCGCGTCCTGCTGGGTCTTCGAGAACCGGTGGACCTCGTCGATGAACAGCACGGTCTGCTCTCCGCGCATGGACGCGACGCGTGCGTTCTCGATCACCGCGCGGACCTCTTTGACCCCGGCCGCCAGGGCGGACAGCGCCTCGAACCGCCTGCCGGTGGCCTGCGAGATCATCGACGCCAGCGTGGTCTTGCCGGTGCCGGGCGGGCCGTAGAGGATGACCGACGCCGCGCCGGACCCCTCGACCAGCCGGCGCAGCGGTGAATTCGGCTTGAGCAGATGCCCCTGGCCGACGACCTCGTCGAGTGCGGCGGGCCGCATGCGCACCGCGAGCGGGGAGGCTGCGCCGACCGCGCCCCCCGCGGCGGGCGCCGGCGCCTCACCCGGTACGTCGAACAGGCTGTCGGACACGCTCCCTGCTTACACCGGTGCGGTCACGAAGTCGATCAGCTCCTCGACCCGTCCGATCAGCGCGGGTTCCAGGTCGTTCCAGTCCCGCACCCGGCTGCGGATGCGCCGCCAGGCCGCGGCGATGTCGGCCTGCGAGGCGTGCGGCCATCGCATGGCCGCGCAGATGCCGTGCTTCCAGTCGGTGCCGCGCGGGATGTCGGGCCACGCCGTGATCCCCAGGCGCGCGGGTTTGACCGCCTGCCAGATATCGATGAACGGATGCCCGACCACCAGGGCGTGCTGACCGTAGGGTCCGCGCCGTACCGCGTCGGCGATCCGGGTCTCCTTGCTTCCGGTCACCAGGTGGTCGACCAGCACTCCGAGCCGGCGTCCCGGACCGGGCCGGAAGTCGTCGACGATCGCCGCGAGGTCGTCGACGCCGCCGAGGTACTCGACGACCACCCCCTCCACGCGCAGGTCCTCGCCCCACACCTGCTCGACCAGTTCGGCGTCGTGGCGGCCTTCGACGTAGATCCGGCCCGCCCGCGCGGTCCGGGCCCGGGCCTGCGGTACCGCCACCGACCCCGAGGCGGTGCGCGCCGGGGCGGCCGGGGCGCGGCGCGGCGCGGTCAGCACGACGGGTCGGCCGTCGAGGAGGAAACCGGGTCCGAGTGGGAAGGCCCGGGTTCGGCCGTGCCGGTCCTCGAGGTCGACGCGGCCGTGTTCGATGCGCACCACGGCGCCGACATAGCCCGACTGGGCGTCTTCGACCACCATCCCCGGTTCGACCGGCTGCTCGGTGGAGCGGACACGTTTCGGGGCGTGCGGGTTGGCGGCCAGGATGTCGCGGCCGTAGCGATCGGTCACCGGGTGATCCTAGGGACGGCGACCGCCGACACCGGCCAACGGCGCGGGCGTGTTGCTCGGCGGCCTCAGGCCTGCTGCCGCTGACGGTTGGCGTTCAGATCGGCCAGCCGGACCGGGTCGGAGGTGATGTCGTCGATGATGGTGTGGATGAAGCGCATCTTCTCCAGTACCGGCGGGGGCAGCACGAAGGGGTAGAGATCGTCGCGGCCCATGGACCGGTTCACCATGTTCAGCGACCACGACAGCGGTAGCCACATCTCGATCATGGTGTCGAATCCGCTGGGCCCCAGCACCCGTCGCTCGAAGGTCGCACCGGCCGGGGCGAATCCGAACGCCGCCGCGGTGTCCAGGGTGTCGCGGATGTGCAGATAGTGCGCGAAGGTCTCGGCCCAGTCCTCGGCGGGGTGCATGGTCGCGTAGGAGGAGACGTAATCACGCTCCCAGCCCGCCGGCGCACCCTGGCTGTAATGGCGGTCCAGCGCGTCCTGGTAGCTGGCGTCGGGGTCGCCGAACAAGTCGATGAACGCGGCCTTCAGCTCCGGGGACGGGCTCACCAGCCGGTAGTAGTAATAGTGTCCGATCTCGTGGCGGAAGTGCCCGAGCAGCGTGCGGTAGGGCTCCTCCATCGCGATGCGCAGCTGCTCGCGGTGCACATCGTCACCCTCGGCCAGGTCGAGGGTGATCACCCCGTTGGCGTGGCCGGTGAACACCTTCTCGTTCTCGCTGGAGAGCAGGTCGAAGGCCAGCCCGTAGTCCGGATCCTGATCCCGGCCGACGATCGGCAGCTTGAGCTCGTGCAGTTCGGCGATCAGCCGGCGCTTGGCTGCCTCGGCGGATGCGAAAGCCGCGAGCGCCTTGGTGTCGGCGTCGTTGGGGCGGGTGCGGGTCAGCTCGCACGACGCGCACAGCCGCGGGCCGTCGGCCCCCCGCTCGACCAGCCAGTTGCATTCGGCCAGATGCCGGTTGGCGCACAGCTCGTAGCGGCTCTCGTCGACCGCACCGGCGTGGCCGCTCTCGTCGGGCGGGGCGATCACCAGCAGGGCCATGTCCTCCAGCGAGAATCCCAGCGCACTCTTGCAGTTCAGGCACAGCGAATTCTCGAACGCGAGGCGCTGCCCGCAGTTCGGACAGTTGAAATCACGCATCCCGGGTGACTCCTTCGCATGGCGCCACGTCGACCGACACCTCGATCGCGCTGCGCTGCGAGTCGGTGTAGATGATCCCCCGCAGCGGCGGCACGTCAGCGTAGTCGCGCCCGAAACCGACCACGACATAGCGTTCGTCGATCATCTGGTCGTTGGTGGGATCGAAGGCCAGCCAGTGGTTCTGCGGGGTCCACACCGCCGCCCAGGCGTGGGTCGCGTCGACGCCTACCATGCGTTCCTTTCCGGGGGGCGGATCGGTGGCCAGATAACCCGAGACGTAGCTCGCGGCGAGACCGTGGGCACGTAAACAGGAGATGGCGAGCCGCGCGAAGTCCTGGCATACCCCCTCGCGGGCGGCCAAAACCTGGTCGACCCGCGTCGAGACGGTGGTGGAGCCCGACCGGTAGGTGAAGTCGGTGAAGATCCGCGAGGTGAGGTCGCGCAACACCTCGATGAGCGGCCGTCCCGGGGTGAAACTCGGTGCCGCATAGGCCCGCACGGCATCGGTGATCTCCGCTGAGCGCAGATCCAGGGTGAACTCGGTGGCCAGGGCGGCGTCCGCGCCCACCGGCCGGGCGATCTCCCACGGTGCGCCCGCCGCGGCGCTGCGGTAGCGCTCGGGCGCGACGGGGTCCACCTCCACGACCGATCTGCTGGTCACCGACAGCCGGCGATGCGGCTCGGTGACGTGGAAGTACGAGCTGAGGTTTCCGTAGACGTCGCGGCTCGTCGAACGGTCACCGGGGCTGGGGCGGATATCCAATTCGTGGGACAGGCACCGCTGCCGGCTCAGATCACGCGGGGTGAGGAAGCCGCGGCCGTAGGAGCTGGTGACGTCGTCGGAGTACGTGTAGACGGTGCGGTGGCTGATCTGGTAGCAGCGGCTCCCGGGCCGGCTCTGCGGATGGGTCACGGCAGCACCCGGCGTTCGTCGGGGCCCCACAGCGGCTGCATACCGCCGGGCAGGGACAGGTGGCTGGCGGTGATCGCCACCGACAGTTCGCGCAGGTCACCGTTGATCCCGTCGAGCAGGCCGGCGAGTTCGTCGCGGCCGCCGTCGGCACCGACGGCTTCGAGGTCATCCGGGTCGACGCGACGCAGCCGGACCGTCAGATCCTCGATGATGCGTTCGGGCCGTGAGGATCCCGACGATCCGGGCAGCGCCCGCAGGTCGGCGCGCAGCCGGTCGAACTGGTAGATCAGCGAGCGCGGGTTCTGCGGATCGAACAGCACCAGGTCGGCCACCGCCGCGACGCTGACCTGGCCCAGGGTCCGACGCCGGTAGCTGATCGCCGATTCGCACGCGGCCAGGGTCGATTCGGTGATCGTCCGTTCGGCCGACGGCGGCCGGACCCGGTCGAGCGTCGCGCCCAACAGGGCGGTCAGCGCCTGCCCGCGTTCGATGCGCTTGCCGATGTCCATCATCGTCCAGCCGACGTCCTGGACCATCGACTCCGCGGCCACCCCGGACAGCGCCAGCATGCCCGCCAGCGTCAGGCTGTGCGCGGCGGCCAGGTAGGCCTCCCCCTCGGCCTGCGACTCCGGCGGCGCGCTCGACGCCTGCAGGACCGCACGTTCGACGGCCGTCAGCACCATCCAGGTGTCGTTGGACATCTGATCGCGCACCGAGCGCGCGGACCAGCCCAGCCGTTCGACGGCCTGGGCCAGCGAACCGGGGCGGTGCCGGTCGGCGGTCAGCGCCCACAGCGTGGTCGGCGCGGTGGCGATCATCTCGGCGTGGTCGCCGTCGGCCCCGGTGTCGGTGCCGGTGATCCGCCCGATGGCGGTGAGCAACACCGGAACGCAGATGCTTTCCGGTGAGTCCTGCCGGTAGCGGTATTCGTGGTAGCACTCGCGGGTGACGGTGAGCAGCCGCGCCATGTGTTCGGCGCGTTCGGCGTAGCGGCCCGTCCAGTACAGGTCCGACAGCACCCGCGGCGAGCTGACCACTCCGGTGGGCCGTCCGGTCACCGTGATCGAGGCCGGTTCGGCCGGTGCGCGCTCGGCCTGCGTCCGGGCCGCCGGGCGCACCCAGACATCCTTGGCGGCAACGGTTTCCAACCGAGCCGAGTCGTGTCCGGGTGCCAGGAGGTAGCCGAGACCACCGACCATGGGTGCATAACCGCCCGGCTGGGCGACGGTGAACATGCGCATGCCGACAGCAGCCGACGACAGGCCCCCACGCTGGAAGTCGGTGGGGGCCGAGGAGAACTGCGGCAGTTCCGACCCGACCCACTGCCACGGGGTGGCCTCGATCCGGGCCGCCAGATCGGCTCGTGCCGCCGCGCTCAGCGCCGGCCCCACGATGGGCTCACCGCCGGTGACCGATCTGATGAGCAGTGACGGCAGGTGGGTCAGCAGGTGGGAGCGCTCGAGGTCGATGCCCGCCCAGTACGACGGCGCGGTGGGCAGCGCGGGCGCCTCGTCGAGCAGCAGTTCGGCCAGTTCGGGCAGGAAGCGCATCACCCCCGGACTCTCCAGGACACCGCTGCCGAGAGTGTTGACGACCGTCACCGCGCCCCGGCGCAGCACCTCGACCAGCCCCACGACACCCAGTCGCGAGTCCGCGCGCAGATCCAGCGGATCGACGTATTCGGCGTCGACGCGGCGCAGCACCACGTCGACGCGCTTGAGGGTTCCCAGCGACCGCATCCAGAGCCGGCCCTCCCGCACCACCAGGTCCTCGCTCTCGACCAGTGGGAAACCCAGCACTCCGGCGAGATAAGCCTGGTCGAAGGCCGTTTCGGACATGATGCCCGGGCTCAGGACGACGACCAGGGGTTCATCGGCGGCCTCGGGTGCCGCTTCCAGCAGCGCCAGCCGCAGCGCCTGCGCCCACGGCGTCACCGGCCGCGGACCGATCCGCTCGTACAGTTCGGGTACGGCGTGCGCGACGACCCGCCGGCCGGCCAGCGCGTAGCCCGCTCCCGACGGCGCCTGCGTCCAGTCGGCGTTGACGCGGAAGCCGCCGTCGGCGCCCCGGCTGACATCACAGCCGTGCAGGAACAGCTGACGCCGGCCCGGGACCGCGATCCCGCGTGCGGCGCGCAGGTATCCCGGGTGGGCGAACAGCAGCTGGGGCGGCAGGACGCCGCTGGTGATCGAGCGCCGAGCACCGTAGAGGTCGGCGAGCACCGCGTCGAGGATCCGGGACCGTTGCACGACACCGGTTTCCAGGCCGTCCCAGTCGTCGGCCGAGATCAGCAGCGGCACGCCGTCGAGCTGCCACGGCACGGGACCTTCTGCGCTGCCGGGCGGGATGTAGGTGATGCCGTCGTTGTCGACCAGGCCGCGGACGGTGGCACGCAACAGGTCGAGGCCCTCGCGCCCGCGTTCACCCACCCCCACCGCGAGCTCCCGCCAGGCCGGGCGGACGTCACCCGCGGCGTCGACGAGTTCGTCGTAGTGGGTCGCCGTCGTATCGCGTGGGTCGAACAGCGACTGCTGGGCGCGGGCGCTGCGATATCCGGCCAGCACATCATCGAGCTCCGGGGAGCCCATCGCGCGGAGAACCATCACTGCCAGACGGTACGCATCCGACGGTGCGCGTCAGTGAGGTCCATCCGCCGATCCCACCACACCGCGCAGGGGTACGCACGACCTGACGTCGCGGTCATCCGGCCAGCCGCCGCGCCATCAGGACCAGCACGCCGGCGCCGACGATCCCGACGAGGTTGATCGCCAGCTGGGCAGCCGACTCCGCGGCGATGTCCCAGTCTCCGACGGTGGCCGCGACGACCGCGAAACCCGCCGCCGGGACGGTCGTCACCGAGATGAACACCCCCACCAGCGCGGCCGACTTCGCCGACACCAGCGACAGCATGCCCGCCGCGCCGGCCAGCAACGCCACCACCACCGACAGCGGGCCGACCTGGAAGATGAAGTCGACCTCCTCCAGGTGCCGGGTGCTCTGCAACTCGATCCAGCCGGCGGCCTCGCCGCCCAGCACCGCCACCGCGGTGATGGCCATCGCGACGGGAAACCCGACGAGCAGCGCCACCAACGCCCGCCGCGCGAGATAGCCCCGCTTGCGCACCAGTCCCACCGCCAGCGCGGCCAGCGGTCCGAACTCCGGTCCGACCACCATGGCGCCGACGACGGTGACCGGCGAGTCGGTGGCCACACCGACCGCGGCGATCATGCACGCCAGCGTCAGGAACGCCAGGAAGGTGACGTTGAGCGTCGACTCCTCGCGGGTGCGCGCAGCCAGTTCGTCCCAGACCACCGCGTCGGCGGGGTCGCCCTCGGCCTCGTCCTCGGCCCGGTACGCCCGCGCCGACAGCACGGTGTCGACGACGTCGAGGGTGATGGCGCCGCAATCCTTGACCCCGAGCGCTTTGAGCCCGTCGACGACCTCGTTGGCCGACTCGCGGGCGAGTTCGGCGGTAATCTCGTCGCCGCGGGGATCCAGGGCGGCGTCGCGGTGCACCACCAGGTGCGTCGCCCCCGGGTTGCCGGAGAGCAGCTCCAGGATGGGGTCACGGAGTTCGGGCGGAGCGATGACCCGAAGATGCAGCACCGGCCGAGACTAGCGTCACCGCGCCAGCTGCATACCCAGTTCGTCGGCCGGCACCTGGTGGCCCGCGGCACAGCGGATCTCGACACCTGCCTCGGCACCGCAACCCAGGTGGGTGAGCCGCAGTCTGCTGTCGTCGACGTGTTTGCGGCCGAATTCGAACAGCGCCCACACCACGGGCATGAAGTCGCGGCCCGCGTCGGTGAGCACGTACTCGTCGCGGCGGCGCTGGCCGGGGTCCTGATAGGGCCTGCGCTGCAGCAGCCCGGCGTCGACCAGGTCGGCGAGGCGGGCCGCCGCGGCGGCCTTGGTCACCCCGATCCGCCGCCAGAAATCGTCGAATCGGGTGGTGCCGTAGTACGCCTCGCGCATCAGCAGCATCGTCGTCTTCGTCCCGAGCAGGGTCATGGTCTTCTCGATCGGACAGTGCCCGACCGCCGACCATCGGTCGCGGTCGGCCAGCGGCCCCTGCAGCACGGTCACGGAATGTCCACCCCATCTGAGTTGTTGTGACTATACCCAGGTGATATACAGCTGGGTACGGACCACGATACTCAGAGGAGAGGCGCTCATGGCCGGATACGCAGGGCGGGATGCCGTCATCGTCGGGGCGGTACGCACCCCGATCGGGAAGGGCAAGGCGGGCGGCGCGCTGCACGACGTCCTGCCGGCTGATCTACTCGCCCACAGTCTCACCGAGCTGTTGGCGCGCACCGGAGTCGATCCCGCCGAGATCGACGACGTCATCGCCGGCGCGGTGACCCAGGTCGGCGACCAGGCGGTGAACATCGCGCGCAACGCGCTACTCGGTGCGGGGCTGCCCGAATCGGTGCCGGGCACCACCGTCGACCGGCAGTGCGGCAGCAGCCAACAGGCGATCAGCTTCGCCGCTCAGGGGGTGGCTTCCGGCGCCTACGACATCGTCATCGCCGCCGGCGTCGAGTCGATGGGCCGCGTGCCGATGGGCTCGTCGGTCCTGCCGGGCAGTGACCCCTTCGGCGAAGGCTTCGCCCGCCGATATCCCGACGGCCTTGTGCCGCAGGGCATCTCAGCTGAATTGATCGCCGCCAAGTGGGGCCTGTCGCGCGCTCAACTCGACGAGTTCTCGGCCGGCAGCCACGAGAAGGCGGCCACAGCGACCAAGGAGGGCCGATTCGCGGCGGAGTTGGCGCCGATCGCCGGGCTCACCACCGACGAGATCATCCGTCCGGGCACCACGGTCGAGACGTTGGCCGGACTCAAGCCGGCCTTCTACCACCCGGCCTACGAACAGCGGTTCCCCCAGATCGACTGGGAGATCACCGCAGGCAACAGCTCGCCGCTGTCCGACGGTAGCGCCGCGGTGCTGATCACCACCACCGAGGTGGCGCGGCGGCTGGGCCTGCGGCCGTTGGCGCGCATCCACACCGCGGTCGCGGTCGGATCGGATCCGCTGTACATGCTCACCGGCGTCATCCCGGCGACCGAAAAGGTTCTGAGCAGAGCCGGGCTCGAACTCTCCGACATCGATCTGTTCGAGGTGAACGAGGCGTTCGCACCCGTCGTGCTGTCCTGGGCTGCCGACGTCTCCGGGGGATCACCGGCGTCGATTCTCGCCAAGACCAACGTGCACGGCGGGGCGATCGCCATCGGCCATCCGCTGGGCGCCAGCGGCGTGCGCATCATGGCCACGATGGTCAATGCGCTCGAACAGCGTGGCGGCCGCTACGCACTGCAGACGATGTGCGAGGCCGGCGGAATGGCCAACGCCACGATCATCGAGCGCCTGTAGTCAGCCCCATTCTCTCCGCGAAACAGCATTCCCGGTCGTCGAGTAAGCGTCTTCGGCGCCGGGAATGCTGTTTCGCGGCAGGGTTCAGGCGCGGACGAGTTCGAACAGCGGGATGACGCGCGTGGTCTTGGACTGGTACTCGCCGAACTGCGGGGCCTTCTCCACCACCCGCGGATACAGCGCATCGCGCTCGTCGTGCGGGAGCTCGCGGGCGCGGGCGTCATACGAGTCGTCGCCGATCTCCACCCGGACCTCGGGCCGGGCCCGCAGATTGTGCACCCATGCGGGCGCCTTCGGAGAGCCACCGAACGAACCGGCGATCAGGATCCGGCCGTCGATGTCGAAGTACACCAGCGGTGAGATCCGCGGCTGGCCGGATCTGGCGCCCACGGTGGTCAACAGCACCAGATCCGATCCCTCGAAGGGGCCGCCGACCTTTCCGCCGTTGGCGCGGAACTCCTCGACCACCTTGCGGTTGACGTCGTCGAGCACGTCCCGGTCGGTCGCCATCTTGTCGGTGTCGTAGTCCGTCATGATCTTGACGACCCCGCCGACCGCGGATCTATTCCCGGTCAGGCGCGGGTGAGTTCGAACAGCGGGATCGCCCGCTCGGTGTTGGCCTGGTATTCGGCGAACACCGGTGCCACCTCGACGATCTTCGGATAGGTGGCGTCGCGCTCGTCGGCGGGCAATTCGCGCACGTCCACTTCGTAGGCGTCGGTGCCGACCTCGATGTGGGCCTTCGGGAAAGCCCGCAAGTTGTGCACCCACGCGGGATGCTTGGGCGCTCCGGCGTAAGAGCCGACGATGAGCATCTTGTCGTCGAGGGTCAGGTAGGCCAGCGGTGAGAGCCGCGTCTTCCCGCTCTTGGCGCCCGTGGTGTGCAGCAGCAGCAGTGTCGCGCCCTCGAACGGGCCGCCGACCTTGCCTCCGTTGGCCCGGAATTCCTCGACGATGGCGGTGTTGAAGTCGTTCAGCGCATCGGTGTCGGCGACGAGCCTGTTCTTGTCGAAGTCGGAGTCACTCATGCCTGATCAGACTTCTTGGGCTTGGCGTCTATTCCCGATTCGCGCCGCTGCTGGACGGTGATCGGCGAGGGGGCTCCGGTCAGCGGGTCGACACCACCGCCCGACTTCGGGAATGCGATGACCTCGCGGATCGAGTCCATCCCGGCCAGCAGCGCCACGATGCGATCCCACCCGAAGGCGATCCCGCCGTGCGGCGGTGCGCCGAAGGTGAACGCGTCCAACAGGAATCCGAATTTGTCCTGCGCCTCGTCGTGGTCGATGCCCATCATGGCGAACACCCGCTCCTGGATGTCGCGACGATGGATACGGATCGATCCGCCGCCGATCTCGTTGCCGTTGCAGACGATGTCGTAGGCGTCGGCCAGCGCGCTGCCCGGATCGGTGTCGAATGTGTCCACCGATTCCGGCTGCGGCGCGGTGAACGCATGATGCACCGCGGTCCATGCCCCGGAGCCCACCGCCACGTCGCCCGCCGCCGTGGCCTCCTCGGCCATCTCGAACAGCGGCCAGTCCACCACCCAGGTGAACGCCCACGCGTTCGGGTTGATCAGATTCAGCCGTTTGGCGATCTCGATCCGTGCGGCCCCCAGCAGCGCGCGCGACGCCTTCACCGGCCCGGCCGCGAAGAAGATGCAGTCACCGGGATTCGCGCCGACGTGGGCGGTCAGCCCGTCGCGTTCGGCGTCGGTCAGATTCTTGGCGACCGGCCCGCCGAGGGTGCCGTCCTCGGCCACCAGCACATAGGCCAGTCCTTTGGCGCCGCGCTGCTTGGCCCACTCCTGCCAGCCGTCGAGCGTGCGACGCGGCTGCGCGGCACCGCCGGGCATCACCACCGCCCCGACGTAGGGCGCCTGGAAGACCCGGAACGTGGTGTCGGCGAAGAACTCCTTGCACTCCACCAGCTCGACACCGAAGCGCAGATCGGGTTTGTCGGAGCCGAAGCGCCGCATCGCCTCCTCGTAGCCGATCCGCGGCAGCGGCGTGGTCAACTCCACCCCGATGAGCCGCCACAGCGCGGCCAGGATCTCCTCGGAGACCGCGATGACGTCCTCGGCCGAGACGAAGCTCATCTCCATGTCGAGCTGGGTGAATTCGGGCTGCCGGTCGGCGCGGAAGTCCTCGTCGCGGTAGCAGCGGGCGATCTGGTAGTAGCGCTCCATCCCGGCCACCATGAGCAACTGTTTGAACAGCTGCGGACTCTGCGGCAGGGCGTAGAACGAGCCCGGTTGCAGGCGTGCGGGCACCAGGAAGTCGCGGGCGCCCTCCGGGGTGGAGCGCGTCATGGTCGGGGTCTCGATCTCGACGAAGTCGTGGCGGGCCAGCACGTCGCGGGCGGCGGCGTTGACCTTGGAGCGCAGCCGGATCGCGTTACCGGGGCCCTCCCGGCGCAGGTCCAGATAGCGGTAGCGCAGCCGCGCCTCCTCGCCGGCCTCCTCGTCGAGCTGGAACGGCAGCGGGGCGCTCTCCCCCAGCACCGTCAGCGCGGTCGCGTTGACCTCGATTCCGCCGGTGGGGATCTCAGCGTTCTCGTTACCCTCCGGGCGGACCTCGACGATGCCTTCTACCGCGACGCAGTACTCGGCGCGCAGCCGGTGCGCGGCCTCGAGCACGGCACCTTCACGGAACACCACCTGTGACACCCCCGAGGCGTCGCGCAGGTCGATGAAGATGACGCCGCCGTGGTCACGGCGACGGGCCACCCACCCGGCCAGGGTCACCTTCTGACCGGCGTCGGCGGGCCGCAGCGATCCGGCGGGGTGACTGCGCAGCACGAACAACTCCTGACGATCCGGAAACGAGAACCGCCACAGTCTAGAGGGGCGGCGGGGCCGGTACTTTGGCGACAGTGCAGCGCACCCCTATCGCCCTTGTCGGACCCGGCGCCATCGGCGCCACCGTGGCCGCCCTCCTCCATGAGGCCGGCCAGTCGATCCTGCTCTGCGGGCACACCCCCCGGCCCGGGCTCGACGTCCGGCCCGACGACCGGCCACCCATCGCCGTACCGGGTCCCGTACAGACCGACCCGGCTCAGGTGGACGGTCCGGCCGACATCGTGTTGCTGGCGGTCAAGGACACCCAGACCGAGGCGGCCGCCCCCTGGCTGCAGCGGCTCTGCGACGAGCACACCGTGGTCTGCGCACTGCAGAACGGCGTGGAGCAGGCCGAGCGGGTGGGGCGGCACTGCCCCGGATCGGTGGTGGTGCCGGCCGCGATCTGGATCTCCGCCGAGGTGCAGGGCGAGGGCTGGGTGCGGGTACGCACCGACGCCCGCATCGTCCTGCCCGACACCGACGCCGCGGCCACCCTGGCCGACCGGCTGGGCGGCCCGCACCTGGACATCGAGCGCGATCCGGACTTCATCAGCGCGGCGTGGCACAAGCTGCTGGTCAACGCCGTCGTCGGATTCATGGTGCTGACCGGCCGGCGCGCGGGCATGTTCGGCCGCGACGACATCGCCGCGCTGGCCCGCCGGTATCTCAGCGAGTGCCTCGCGGTCGCCCGGGCCGAGGGGGCCTCGCTCGGCGACGGAGTGGTCGACGAGATCGTCGACATGCTGGCCGCGGGGCCACCCGACATCACCACCTCGATGCTGACCGACCGCCAAGCCGGCCGGCCCCTGGAGTGGGACATCCGCAACGGGGTGATCGCCCGCAAGGCCGCCGCCCACGGCATCGCCACGCCGATCAGCGATGTCATCGTGCCGCTGCTCGCGGCGGCCGGAGACGGTCCAGGCTAGACACAGTGCACTACGGTGTATGGCCATGCACACCTGTGAACGGGTCGGCTTGGACTTCATCGACCATGCGCCGTACCGGTTCGTCAGCACCGTCGACCTGGCCATCACCGCCGAGCAGCTGTTCGAGGTGCTCGGCGACGCGACGTCCTGGCCGCAGTGGGCGACGGCCATCACGAAGGTGACGTGGACCAGCCCGGAACCCCGCGGGGTCGGCACCACCCGCACCGTGCACATGCGCGGCGGGATCGTCGGCAATGAAGAGTTCCTCGCGTGGGAACCGTTCAGCCACATGGCGTTTCGATTCAACGAAGCGTCCACCGGCAGCATCGCCGCGTTCGCCGAGGACTATCGCGTGGTCGAGACACCGGGCGGCTGCCACCTGACCTGGGTGATGGCCATGAAGCCGAGCGGATTCGCCGCGCGGCTGGGCATGACAGTCGGGCGGCCGGTGATGGGCCGGCAGTTCCAGCAGTTCCTGCACAATCTGCGGCGCTACACCGACGAGCGCTACCCGGTCTCCGGTCAGTAGACGCCGGCCCAGGCTGCGCGGCGCACCGCATCCGGATCGTCGACCGAATCGTCGCGCGACGAGCGGATCACCCGGGTGCGCCGGATCGCGGCGTCGTAGCGCGGCCAGTCCTCGCGCCAGATCCCGCCGGGCTCCCAGCCCCCGGTGGCGAAGTCGAGCCAGGTTCGTTGCATCCGCCGGCCCACCGACGGCAGCACCCGACGGCCCAGCGGATGCAGTTTGCGGCCCAGATACGACGCGTAACTGTGCTGGATGTGGACGATCTCACTGCCGTGGGTGGCGCCCAACCCCAGCGCGCGCAGGGTGGCCGTGGTGTGGTCGAAGCGGTAGACGTGGGTCGGGGCGAGCGCACTGTAGGCATCGGCGAACGCCCAGGCCGGCGCACCGAACATGACGTCGGATCCGATGGCGATCAGTGCCCGCCGTCGGGGGAAGTCCGGGTAGGCGGCCAGGATGCGGTCCCGGGCGCCGGGCGCACACCGGCCGAACCAGTCCTCGACGCCGGCCCGCGTGGTCGGCAACATCGGCGGCCTGCCCCAGGCGAACATCGACGCTTCGTGGGTATTGGTGCCGATGACCAGGGGCACGCGGGCCACCGCGCCGACGCGGGCCGCCTCGAGGGGATGACGGGGTAGCAGTTCGACGCCGTGGGTGAGGCCGTAGGCGAGTGTCGGTGTCTCGGCCACGCTGGCCAGCTGTAGTCCGCCCGCGGCGCGGCGCAGTCGCCGCTGAGGCAGCGATTTGACCTCCTCGACGGGCACCCCGAGCGCGTCGAGGAAGCGGTGTGCCCGCTCGGCCCGGATCTGCCGGTCGGCGATGAGCGGCAGCGCCGGGCTCTGGGCGATGGCGCGGGCGAACAGACCGCCGGCCGCCGGGCTGGCCAGCAGGGCCAGCACCGACGTCGCGCCCGCGGACTCACCGAACACCGTGACCCGGTCCGGATCGCCGCCGAACGCGCCGATGTTGTCGCGCACCCATCCCAGCGCGGCGATCTGATCGCGCAGACACAGGTTGTCGTCGAAGCCGTCGCCGAGCGCCCCGAGGTCCAGCCCGCCGAACACCCCGAGCCGGTAGGTGACGTTGACGACCACGACGTTGCCGTTGGCCGCGAGTCGGGAGCCGTTGTACAGCTGCAGTTGTCCGGCGCCGTAGACGAATGCGCCACCGGGCAACCAGACCATCACCGGCAGATCCTTCGCCCGGCGCGGGGACCACACCGTCACGGTCAGGCAGGCCTCGTCGCGGATCTTGGGGTCGTCGCGGCCGCCGCCGACGAACGACCGGCCCTGGGGCGGGATCGGCCCGTGTTCGACGGCGTCGCGGATCCCCCGCCACGGCTCGAGCGGGACCGGGGCGGCGAACCTGAGCTCACCGAGGGGCTGGCGCGCATAGGGCACACCGCGCCACACCGACACCCCGCCCTCGACGGTGCCCCGCAACCCTCCCAGTGCGGTGTGCGCCACGGACGACAGTTCGGCGACGGCGCACACAATCGAAATCGTAGTGTGGAAAGCTCGGCGCGTGCGGGCGATGCGGAGGAGCGTGCGATGACGTTCAACGAGGGCATGCAGATCGACACCAGTACGACGTCGAGCCGCGGCGGCCACGGCCGGGGCATCGCGGTCGGCGGCGGTATCGGCGGTCTGCTCATCGTGGTCGTCGCGCTGTTCCTGGGGGTCGATCCCGGCACCGTGCTGCCCCAGCAGCAGGAACTGGGCACCCAGGGGGTGGACACGCCCGGGTTCGACCTGAGCCAGTGCCGGACCGGCGCGGATGCCAACGAGTTCGTGCAGTGCCGCGTCGTGGCCACCGGCAATTCCCTGGACGGGGTGTGGTCGGAACTGATGCCCGGTTACACCCGTCCCAAGGTCGAGATCTTCACCGGTCAGACGAACACCGGCTGCGGAGGAGCCACCAGCGACGTGGGTCCGTTCTACTGCCCGGTGGATCAGACCGCGTATTTCGACGTCGGGTTCTTCGATGTCCTACGGGACCGATTCGGTTCCAGCGGAGGACCGTTCGCGCAAGAGTACGTCGTCGCCCACGAGTTCGGACACCATGTGCAGAATCTGCAGGGCGTGCTCGGGCGGGCACAGCAGGATCCCGAGGGCGCCTCGGGCGGGGGGGTACGCACCGAACTGCAGGCCGACTGCTACGCGGGGATCTGGGCGCATTATGCGGCGGTCACCAAGCAGGCCAGCACCGGTGTGCCGTTTCTCGAACCCCTTACCGACCAACAGATCTCCGACGCGCTGTCCGCCGCGGCCGCGGTGGGCGACGACCGTATCCAGCAGGCCGCCACGGGCCGGGTCAACCCCGAGTCCTGGACCCACGGATCGTCCGAACAACGCCAGAAGTGGTTCACCGTCGGTTACCAGACCGGTGACGTGGCCAAGTGCGACACCTTCGCCACCAACGACCTTGGTTAGGCCCCCGACGGCGGTCGACGCGGTCGCCGAACGCTACCTGGACACCCTGGTCGGCCTCGATCCCTGCACGGCAACCGAACTCGGGATCAGCGGCGGCGCCGTCAACTACGACGAGGACATCACCGACTACTCCCCCGACGGGGTGGCCGCCCGGGCCGAGGCGGCCCGGACCGCGCTCAAGGAGCTGGACTCCGTGGAGGCCGTCGACGCCACCGATGCGGTCACCGCCGCCGCCATGCGTGAGCGTCTGGGGGTACTGCTCGACATCCACGACGCCGGCCTGGACATCGGCGAACTCAACGTGATCGCCTCACCGCTGCAGACCATGCGCGACGTGTTCGACCTGATGGCCACCGACACCTCCGACGACTGGGCGGTGATCGACCGGCGGCTGGCCAGGCTGCCGCACCGGCTCCCCGGTTATGCCGAGGCGCTGCGCGTCGCGGCCGCGGGAGCGCACCCGCCGGCGATCCGCCAGGTGCGCCGCGGCGTCGAGCAGGCCGGCCAGATCGCCGAACTGCTCGTCGACATGGTGGCCGGTGCGGGCGCGGCCGGACCGGCGTTGCGGGCTGATCTGGAGCGCCACGCCGCCGCGGCCGCCGACGCCTACCGCGACCTGGCGACGGTGCTCGCCGATGAGGTGGCCCCGCGCGCCCGTGTCCGTGACGCGGTCGGCGCGGATGTCTACCGCCTGATGTCGCGGTCGTTCCTGGGCACCGACATCGACCTCGACGAAACCTACGCATGGGGCCTCGATCAACTCGAATCGATTGTCGCCGAACAGAACACCGTGGCCGCCCGGTTGTACCCCGGGGCCTCGGTCGCCGAGACCATCCGCCGCCTCGACGACGAGCCGCGCTATCAGGTGCACGGCACGGACGCGCTGCAACACTGGATGCAGGATCTGTCCGACCGTGCCGTCGACGCTCTGGCCGGCACCCACTTCGACATCGCCGATCCACTGCGGCACCTCGAATGCCGGATCGCGCCGACGCAGACCGGCGGCATCTACTACACCGGCCCGTCGGAGGATCTGACCCGCCCGGGCCGGATGTGGTGGTCGGTGCCGCCGGGCAAGGAGGTCTTCCACACCTGGCAGGAGACCACCACGGTGTTCCACGAGGGTGTGCCCGGCCACCATCTGCAGATCGGGCGGGCCGTGGTGCTCGCCGGTGAACTCAACCGCTGGCGCCGGCTGGGCTGTTGGGTGTCCGGCCACGGTGAGGGCTGGGCGCTTTATGCCGAACGCCTGATGGCCGAGTTGGGATGGCTCGACGACGACGGCACCCGCATGGGCATGCTCGACGCTCAGCGGTTCCGGGCCGCGCGGGTGGCCATCGACATCGGGGTGCACTGTGAACTCGCCGCACCCGGGGGTGGCCGCTGGGACGCCGATCGAGCATGGGACTTCCTGCGCGGGCACTGTGCGCAGTCGGAGAAAACGCTGCGCTTCGAACTCGACCGCTATCTCGGCTGGCCCGGGCAGGCTCCGTCCTATGCTGTGGGACAACGGATCTGGCAGCAACTGCGTGACACCGTGCTGGCCGGCAGCGTACCGCTCAAAGAATTTCACCGCCGCGCGTTGGACCTCGGCGGCTTGCCGCTCGACGTGCTGCGCTCGGCTCTCCTCGACAGACCCCATTGACCACGTTGAACACATATCGCTAATGTGTTCAAGTGCGCGCCGCCCCTGACCGCCCGGTCTCGCCGGCGCTGCTGGCCGCGACCACCACGATTCTGCGGCGGATGGGGCCCCGTCAGTTCAGTCTGACGGCGGTCGCCGAGGCCGCCGGGGTGTCGCGGGGCACCGTGCACAACGCACTCGGCAGCCGCGACAACGCTATTCGCACCGCTCTGGACCATCTGGCCTCGGCGTTCATCGAGACGATGGCGGCCGAGATGAGCCGCCAGAGCACCCTGGCCGGCCAGGTCGCGGCCGCGGCGGTGGTGGTCTGCGCCCACCGGCAGCGGTCTGATTCGGTGTCGCCGCGCGGCATCAACGAGAGCATCCTGGTTCTCTTGCTGCGCAACGTCGGTGATGACCTGATGGCTCGGTCGCTCGACCAGTGGCGCCCGCTGGTACGCGCCGCGCAGGCCCGCGGCGAGGTCCGCGCCGAGGTGGACCCGGACCGCGCGGGCGAGTGGATCGTCCGGTTGTTGCTCAGTTTCGAGGTGCTGCCGCCGATGGGCGTCGACCTCGACAACCCGCATGCCGTCGGCAGATTCGTCGCCGATCACATCGTCGCAGGACTCTCCAGGCCGGCATGACTGAACCCGACCACGAAGTGGCCATCATCGGCGCCGGCCCCGGCGGCATCGCCGCGGCACATCTGCTGCGCGAGCGCGGGATCACCGATCTGGTCATCATCGAACGCGGCGGCGACTTCGGCGGCACCTGGCGCGACAATCACTATCCCGGTCTGGCCGTCGATATCCCGACGCTCTGGTACCAGCTGTCGTTCGCCGTGAACCCCGACTGGAGCAGGCTGTTCGCTCCCGGTCCGGAGATCCACGCATATCTGCGTGACACCGCCGAGCGACTCGGCCTCTATCGCCACCTGCGACCGCACTGCGAGGTGACGCGTCAGCAATGGGACGACGACGCGGGGTTCTGGCGCCTGTCCTTCAAGGACGGCGCGAGCGTCACCGCTCGCTTCCCGATCAGTTCGGTGGGCGGATACGTCAACGCCAAACCGCGGGTGGACATCCCCGGCATCGACGACTTCGAAGGCACCGTCCTTCGACCCAACGCCTGGGACGACGACTACGACCCCAGCGGCAAGCGGGTGGCCGTCATCGGGACCGGCTCGAGCGGTGTGCAGATCGCCGCCGCCCTGTCCGGTGTGGCCGCCGAACTCGAGATCTACCAACGCACCCCGGCCTGGGTGCTCCCCAAGATCGACTTCGACATCCCCGCGGCGATGCGCCGGATCCTGCGCGTGCCGGGTGTGGTGGCCGCGGTCAACGTGGCCGGCCGCACCGCGATGGACGCATTCATGATCGCACCGATCGTCCACCTGTTGTCCCGCCTGCCCGACCGGGTACTGGTGCGCGTGATGCCCCTCTACGACGCGTACTGCCGCGCGCTGTACCGGCTGCTGCTACGCGTCGTGGTCCGCGATCCCGCGACCCGGCGGGCATTGGTCCCGCGGTACGGCATCCTGGCCAAACGACCGGTCATCTCGAGTGCATTCCTGCCCGCCCTCAACGATCCGCACACCCATCTGGTCACCACCCCGATCGAACGCATCACCGCGGCGGGGGTGCGTACCGTCGACGGGGTCGAGCATCCGGCGGATCTGCTGGTGACCGCCACCGGTTACGAACTGTGGACCGACCCGGAGACCTACCGGACCGGAACCGTCCTGGGCACAGCGGCGTTCGATCTCGCCGAGTTCTACCGCGAGCAGGGCTTGAGCGCCTATGCCGGCACCTCGCACCCTCGGCTGCCCAACCGCTGGGAGATCGTCGGACCGCTGGGTTTCGTGGGCTTCGCGTGGCCCGACTTCGTCGAGACCATGGCCGCCCACGCGGTGCGGGTGATCGACGAGTCCAGGCGGCGCGGCCGCCCCGTGGTGACCGTGAGCCGGGACGCCTTCGACCGGTGGAATCGGCGGATGCGCCGCGCCGGCCGGGTGGCCCATCCCATCACCGGTGCAAGACGTTTCGCGCGCCGCTCACCACTGTCGGACTATGTGTTCGCGAGCCGACCCGCCACCGTGGCCCCGATCCCCGAGGAGCGCAGCGCATGACCGAACACGAATTGCCGCTGGCCGGCCGGGTCGCCTACGTCACCGGTGCGGCTCGCGGCCAGGGCCGGTCGCACTGTGTGCGACTGGCCCGCGCGGGCGCCGACATCGTCGCGATCGACGCGTGCGCACCGGTCAGCGAAGCCAACGGCTACCCGCCGGCCGACCCGTCGGATCTGGCCGAGACCGTGGCACTGGTCGAAGGCGAGGGTCGCAAGATCATCGCCGAACCCGTCGACGTCCGCGACGCCGACGGGCAGGCGCGGGTGGTCGCCGAGGCGGTCGCACAGTTCGGCCGCCTCGACATCGTCGTCGCGAACGCCGGCGTGCTGAACTGGGGCCGGCTGTGGGAGATCACCCCGCAGCAGTGGCAGGACACCCTCGAGGTGAACCTCACCGGCGTGTGGAACACCATCCGCGCGGTCGTCCCGCCGATGATCGCCACCGGTAACGGTGGCTCGATCATCACCATCAGCTCCGCGGCCGGCATCAAGGCGGTACCGGGCTGCGGGCATTACTGCGCCAGCAAGTTCGGTGTGGTGGGTCTGACCAATTCGCTGGCCGTCGAGCTCGGTGAGTTCGGTATCCGGGTCAACTCGGTGCACCCCTACGGCACCGACACCCCGATGGGCAACGACACGTCGATGTACCAGATCTTCGCCGATCACCAGACCTACATCCACAGCTTCTCCCCCGGCGCGTTGCCCACCGATTCGCTGGCCGCGCCGGACCTGGTGTCCGACATCGTGGTGTGGCTGGCCGGCGATGCCTCGTCGCTGATCACCGCTGCGCAGATCCCCGCCGACAAGGGCTACCTCAAGATCTGAGCGCTAACGGGGCAGTCAGAGGCGGGACTGCTCGTCGATGGTCGTATCGCTGGTGCGCAGCGGGCGGATCAAACCGTCCTGGGTGAACGATGCGATCAGCTGCCCTTCCTCGGTGTGCACCGTCCCGCGTACATAGGACATCCCCGCACCGACCTGGGTGCTCTCGTGACCGTAGAGCAGCCAGCCGTTCCAGCGCACCGGCTCGTGGAAGCTGACGGTGACGGTCATCGGAGCGGTCGACACCGTCAGATGCGCCTGCGCGGTACCGATGCCCTCGTGCGCGCGCATCGTCGTCGAAATGCCAAGGTGGCCGGTGAAATACGCGATCAGCGCCTTGGCGAGATCGTCACGCTGCGGGACCGGGTCGTAGTGCACCCAGGCATGGATCTCCGGTGGGCCCACCTCGTCGGGACTGTTGACGTCGACGATGTCGACCAGTCGCACCTGCCGGCCGGTCATCGCCATCCCCGCGTCGTTCGCCTCGGCGGGCGCGGCCACCTGCGGACGCGGCAGATGGTGACGGATGACGTCGGCGGACGGCACGTCGGTGAAGACGGTGACGGTGATGCAGCGCTTGCCGTTCTGTGCGGCGGTGACCACCGCGGTGGCCGTCGACCGGCCCTCGGCGACGACGTCGACCGCGAGATCGACCGGCGGTCCGGCGAGTACGGCCCGGGCGAACACCGCATGCACCGAACGCACCGACTTGCCCTCGAACCGCTTGGCCACGGCGACAATGGCCTGCGCCAGGACCTGCGTTCCTTCCACCACCTGGCGTTCGTCGGCGGCCGCCGGCCCCGAGTCGGCGGTGTAGTGGTCATCGCCCACCGGCCGGGCGTCGAACAGGTCGAGCAGGGTGGCCACCGTCCACTGCGTCTGTTCCGATGTCTGAGTCGAATCGGTCATCTCGCGAGCCCTTCTGTGTGGTTGCGTCCCCAGAGAAGCTACATAGCCTTCTGCCAAAGCGGTAACGTCATTCTCAGCGCGAGGGAAGGTGCCCACACATGGCGAAGCCCGATGGACGCACGCCGGACACCGCGACCGACAGCGGCGAGACCCGCCCGCAGCGCTTCATGCGGTCCGCGCTGGACATCCTCGGCGAGACCGGACGGACCGACTTCACGGTGCTCGAGGTGGTCGAGCGGTCCAAGACGTCGCTTCGCTCCTTTTATCAACATTTCTCCACCAAGGACGAACTGTTGCTCGCCCTGATCGACCGGATCATGTCCGAGTCGACGATGCGCTGGCGCGCCGCCACCGACGACCAGCCCAGCCGGACGGCGCTGCGAACGCTGATCGACCGGATCTGCGTGCCCGCCGGCTCGAAAGCCCAGGGTCGGTTGAACCGCGGCCTGACGTTCTACAACGACCACCTCGCCGAGACCCTGCCGCGGGATTACGCCAGGGTGCTGGCACCGCTGCACGCCCTGATCAGCGACATCATCCGGCGCGGCATCGACGAGCAGGCATTCCGGGCTGACATCGACCCGCAGACCTGCGCCGCGCTGATCATGCAGACCGCTCTGGGCGCCGCGCGGCTGCGGGTATTGGGAGCCGAGCTCACCGGCCACCCGGTCGAGGCCGAGCACATCTTCACCTTCTGCGTGCGCAGCCTCGAACAGCCCACGCCGTCGTGAGTGGTAATGTCATTACCGCATAGCGCGAACGTCATTCCAGGAGGCGGATATGTCCCTATACGAGCCCTCGCATCCCGGTTTGCCTGCGACATGACCACCGCCACCCCGGAACAGCTGCTGTTCGCCTCCACTGCGGCCACCTTCCTCGAGAAGCAGGCGTCGCTGAGTCACGTGCGGGAACTGCACGCCCGCGACGCCGCATTCGCCCCCGAATGGTGGCAGCGCGCCGCCGAACTGGGCTGGGCCAGCCTGTTGGTGCCCGAAGACCTCGGCGGCGGCAGCGTATCCGGTAACGGGGTGGCCGATCTGGCGATGATCGCCGAACACGCCGGCCGTACGGTGGCGCCCGGGCCGCTGCACCCGGTCAGTGTCGTGCTCGCCGGGCTGGTCGAGGCGCCCGACGGTCACCAGGACACGATCGACGCGCTGGTGGCCGGCGACCTCATCGCCTCGTGGGCGGTGTACGAACCGACCCGGCCGTTCACTCCGACATCCGCTCGGACGACGGCCACCCGCACCGACGACGGCTATCGCATCGACGGCGTGAAGGACCGGGTCGAGGCCGGCGCCGAGAGCGGGGCGGTGCTGGTGGTCGCCGAATCGGACGGCGAGCTCCGGCAGTTCCTGGTGCCGACCGCTGCGCCTGGGGTGACGGTTACCGCGCAGAAGTCCGTTGACCTGGTGAAACGTTATGCGCGCGTGCAGTTCGACGGCGTGCAGATCGGTGCATCCGCCGCCGTGGGGACCGCCGGGCAGACCCCGGCAATCATCGAACGACAGCGTCAGATCGCGCTGGTGCTGCAGTGTGCCGAGATCGTCGGGATCCTCGACGCCGTGTTGACGATGACCAATCGGTGGCTCGCCGACCGCCACAGCTTCGGCCGGCCGCTGGCGTCCTATCAGGCTCTCAAACACCGGGCCGCCGACATGAAGATGTGGTTCGAAGCCGCGCGCGGCACAACCTCGGGTGCGGTGCGCGCGGTGGCGGAACGCGCGCCGGACGCCGAACTACTCGTCAGTGTCGCGAAAGCTTATGTCGCCGAACGCGCCCCGGTGATGCTGCAGGATTGCGTGCAGCTGCACGGCGGGATCGGCGTCACCTGGGAGCACGACCTGCACCTGTACCTGCGCCGGGTGGCGCTCTACCGGGCCCTGTTCGGGTCACCGGAGGAGCACCACCGCGCTGTCTACCGGCTGAGCGCCGCGGAGGTTCCGGCATGACCGACACCATGACGCCCACGCAGACCGCCGAATCGGTTCAGGACTTCGCCGCCCGGGCCCGGGCCTGGCTCGCCGAGAACATGCCGCCCATCGACCCGGATCACCCGCCGTTCTCGGTGCGCGCCGATCAGGCCTCGTGGGACCGGGCCCAGGAACTCCAGAAGCGTTTGTACAGGGGCGGTTTCGCCGGCATCTGTTTCCCCCGCGAATACGGCGGGCTGGGATTGGACTACGCCTACCAGAAGGCGTTCAACGCCGAATGCCGCTGCTATGAGATGCCGTTGATCCTCAACGTGCCCACGTTCACGATCTGCGCAGCCACCCTCCTGGACATGGGCACCGCGAACCAGAAGCGCGACCGGATCTCCGCGGCCGTGCGCGGCGACGAGGTGCTGTGTCAATTGCTGTCCGAGCCCAGCGGCGGCTCCGACCTGGCCGGCGTGATCACCCGGGCGGACAAACGCGGTGACACCTGGATCATCAACGGTGCCAAGACCTGGAGCACCAGCGCCTTCGCCGCGGATTACGGGCTGCTGCTGGCCCGCACCGACTGGAGCGTGCCCAAGCACGAGGGTCTGACGATGTTCCTCGTTCCGCTGAAGTCCCCCGGCATCACGATGCGGCGGATCAAGGAGGTCAACGGCAACGAGGAGTTCTGCGAGGAATTCTTCGACGGCCTCGAACTCGGTGACGACGCCGTGGTGGGCGAGGTCAACAAGGGCTGGGAGGTCGCGACGCGCCAGCTCTTCCACGAGCGCCGGGCCGTCGGCGGCGGATCGGAGTTCGCCAGCGGCACCGCCGCCGAGAACGCCAGCGAGATGCCGCCCGACCACGTCGGTCTGGCCGCGGCGACCGGACAGGGTGACGACCCCCGCATCCAGGACCTCGCGGGCCGCGCGTTCGTCCGGCGGATCGTCAAGGACCAGCTCGTCGACCACGTGTTCCGCGGTATCGGCGACGGCTCACTGCCGCCGAATGCGGGCACGCTGATCCGGCTGTTCCACGCCGAGACCACCGAGCTGGAGGTGGATACCGCGCTGGCCATCGCCGGCACCGCCGGTGTCATCGACGAAGGCGGTGCCGATGCCCCGGAACTGTCCGGGCTGCTCGACATCGGTGTGCGTTACCTGTCGCGCCAGACCGGCTCGCTCGGCGGTGGCAGCTCCGAGATGGCGCGCAACGTGATCGGTGAGCGCATCCTGGGCTTCCCGCGGGAGTTGGCCGCCGACAAGGGGGTTCCGTTCAACCAGGTCAAGCGCAACAGCAGCTGAGCACTCTCAGAACAGCGTCAGCTCCGGGGGGCGGGGCGCGGCGAGCGGCGCCACCGATGCCGCCGCCGCAGGCGTCGCGATCCGCGGCGAACCCACCAGACCGTGTCTGGCCAGCAGCGGCGCGGCACGACGTGCCAGCATCTCGCGATAGTCCGCGGGCAGATACGCACTGCGCCGGTAGAGCGTTTGATAGTCGGCGACCAGATCCGGGCGCGAACGCGACAGCCAGGACATGAACCATCCGCGCGTCGCACCGCGCAGGTGCAGCCCGAAGACCGTCGCACTGCCCGCCCCCGCCGCAGCGATTCGGCCGAGCAGATCATCGAGATGCTCCGTCGAATCGGTCAGCCGAGGCAGCACCGGAGCCACCATCACATGGCACTGCAGGCCGGCCTCGCAGATGGCCCGGATCAGCGCCAGCCGCGCCTGCGGCGACGGCGTGCCGGGCTCGAGGTCCTGATGCAGTTCCGGATCGCCCACCGCCAGCGACACCGCGACACTGACCCGGACCGTGCCCGCGGCATCGCCGATCAGCGGCAGATCACGCCGCAGCAGCGTCCCTTTGGTCAGGATCGAGAAGGGGGTCCCCGAATCGGCCAGTGCGGCAACGATTCCCGGCATCAGCGCGTACCTGCCCTCGGCGCGCTGGTAGGGGTCGGTGTTGGTGCCCAGCGCGACGGTGTCACGCCGCCAGGACGGTCTGCGCAGTTCCCGCCGCAACACCTCGGCGACATTCGTCTTCACCACCACCTGGGTGTCGAAGTCGTCACCGACGTCGAGGTCGAGATATTCGTGGGTGGGCCGGGCGAAACAGTACCGGCAGGCATGTGAGCAACCGCGGTATCCGTTGACCGTGTACTGGAAGGGCAGCATGGCGGCGTTGGGCACCCGGTTGAGTGCCGACTTGCACAGCACCTCGTGGAAGGTCATGCCCTCGAACTGCGGCGTCCGCACGCTGCGGACGAACCCGATGCGCTGCAGCCCTGGCAGCGCGCCGTCATCGACGTCGACAGCTTGATTGGCCCAGCGCATGCCTTCATTCGAACGCACGTTCGACCGTGTGTCAAGATCCGCCGTGCCGGCATGTTAGCCTTGGGGCAGAATGCATGCTCGCATTCACGTGAATGGAAAGAAATCAGCAATATGGCACAGGGAACTGTGAAATGGTTCAACAGCGAGAAGGGCTTCGGCTTCATCGCTCCCGACGGCGGCTCTGAGGACGTTTTCGTCCATTACTCGGAGATCCAGGGCGGCGGATTCCGCACCCTCGAAGACAATCAGCGCGTCGAGTTCGAGATCGGCCAGGGCGCCAAAGGTCCGCAGGCCACCTCGGTCACCGCGATCTGACAGACCTCACACGAACGTGGGCCGCCGGTTTTCCGGCGGCCCACTTCTGTATCTGTCTGATGTCAGCGCTGTTTCGGCGGATTCCCATCAGAGAATTCCGGGTTCTCCACCGGCACAGACGAATGCGGGGCGGCACCGGTCTCCACGGTGGGATGCGAGAAAAGCGGATCGTGATTCATGGGGTATCCCTAACGACGAATCTCGGAAAATGCGGCCGGTTGCTCGGCCACGCAACACCGCAGCCACACCACGTGGCGCCACGGCTCAACCCCCACCCTACGCGCGCACGCGCCGGCCCATCACCGGGGTCGCCCACCAGGGTCGCTCACCAGGGTCGCAGCGAGCACTGGACACCACTGCCCCCCTGCTGTGACGTCACCACCTGACCGTCGACCGAGATCTCGCATCGAAACTCCGGATTCACCCGCAGCCCGCCGCTCGCGCTGACGAACGCCCACTGGTTCGCATCGACGAGCGTGGTCTCGATCGTCCACGGCGCCGCCGGTCCCACCAGCACCCGCGCCGCCGGCATGTACTGCGGCGAATTGGCCTCGGCCTGGCTCGGCGGATCGGCGGTGACGTAATAGATGTTGGCCATCACCTCACTGGTGGTGGTGATCGTGTACCGCACCGTGTGTGCCGCCGGATCCGCGGTGGCCGCCGCCTGGCTGAGCGCCAGCGCGGCCAAAGCCGTCAGGACCGCCGTCGCGGTCCGGGTCGTCGATGTGCCCATGCTCAGCACATCGGCGCCGCGCCGAGCCGCGTTACCACCCTCGGGCCCTGGTGCTTTCCCGCTGAACGATCCCTCGACACCGGGTGTACGACGGGTTAACCCGTTCGTCACATCCAGACATTTCACAGAAACACCGGCGCTCTAACGTCCCGATTCGACACCGCGACGGTGTCTTCCCTTCTGCGCGTGGGCCGAACGATCGGCGTACCGCGCGACCGGACACGACGAGAGGCTCTCCATGCGAACATCGCGGCGCAGCGCGTTCAAGAAGTCGGCCCTGGCCACCACCGGCATCGTCCTGACCGCAGGTCTGGTGCTCTCCGGCTGTGGTAGCCGGGCCGGTGACACCGAAGGCACCGCCGCATCGTCGTGCGTGGACACCTCCGGACCCACCGTCAAGGTGGGATCGCTGAACTCGCTGTCGGGCACGATGGCGATCTCGGAGGTCACCGTGCGCGACTCCATCAAGCTGGCGGTCGACGAGATCAACGCCGCCGGCGGGGTGATGGGCAAGCAGATCCAGCTGATCGGCGAAGACGGCGCGTCGGAGCCGACGGTGTTCGCCGAGAAGGCCGAGAAGCTGATCAGCAGTGATTGCGTCGCAGCGGTTTTCGGCGGCTGGACGTCGTCGAGCCGCAAGGCCATGCTCCCGGTCTTCGAAAGCGCCAACTCGCTGCTCTACTACCCCGTGCAGTATGAGGGGCTCGAAGCGTCGAAGAACATCTTCTACACCGGGGCCACCACCAACCAGCAGATCGTGCCCGCGCTGGACTATCTGAAGGAGCGCGGGGTCAAATCGCTCTACCTGGTGGGCAGTGACTACGTGTTCCCGCAGACCGCCAACCGCATCATCAAGGCCTACGCTGCGGCCAACGGCATCGAGATCAAGGGCGAGGACTACACCCCGCTCGGCTCGACCGACTTCTCCACCATCGTCAACAAGGTGCGCGGCGCGGATGCCGACGCTGTGTTCAACACCCTCAACGGCGATTCGAACGTGGCGTTCTTCCGTGAATACCGCAACGTCGGCCTGACCCCACAGGACATGCCGGTGGTCTCGGTGTCGATCGCCGAAGAGGAGGTCGGCGGTATCGGCGTCCAGAACATCACCGGCCAGTTGACCGCGTGGAACTACTACCAGACCATCGACACGCCGGTGAACAATGCGTTCGTCGCGGCCTACAAGAAGGCCTACGGCGCGAACAAGCCCACCTCCGACCCGATGGAAGCCGCCTACGTGTCGGTGTACCTGTGGAAGAACACCGTCGAGAAGGCGAAGTCGTTCGACGTCAAGGCGATCCAGGACAATGCCGGCGGCGTCACGTTCGACGCGCCCGAGGGACTGGTCACCATCGACGGGGAGAACCACCACATCACCAAGACCGCGCGCATCGGCGAGATCCGACCCGACGGGCTGATCTACACGATCTGGGAGTCTCCCGGTCCGATCGAGCCGGATCCGTATCTGAAGTCCTACCCGTGGGCCGCCGGTCTCTCGAGCTGAGCACCGGCGCATGGATATCCTGATCGGCCAGCTGGCAACGGGATTGAGCCTCGGCTCGATCCTGTTGCTGGCGGCGCTCGGGCTCTCGCTGACCTTCGGGCAGATGGGCGTCATCAACATGGCCCACGGCGAGTTCATCATGGCCGGCTGTTACACCGCCTACGTCATCCAGCAGATCGTGTCGAGCGCCGGTGCGTCGCTGCTGATCTCACTGGCCGTCGGATTCGTCGTCGGTGGCGCGATGGGTGCCCTGCTCGAGGTGACGCTGATCCAGCGTATGTACCACCGGCCGCTGGACACGCTGTTGGTCACCTTTGGCGTCGGTCTGATCCTGCAGCAGATCGCCCGCGACATCTTCGGTGCGCCGGCGGTGAACGTGGTTGCGCCGTCGTGGCTCTCGGGCGGTGTCGAGATCTTCGGCGCGGTGGTTCCCCGAACGCGCATCTTCATCCTGGTGCTGGCGGTGGCGTGCGTCGCGGTGCTGGCCACCGTGCTCAAGACCAGCCCCATGGGCCGGCGCATCCGCGCGGTGGTGCAGAACCGCGACCTCGCCGAAACCAGCGGAATCTCCTCTCGCAAAACCGACATCACCACCTTCTTCATCGGTTCGGGCCTGGCGGCGGTGGCCGGGGTGGCGCTGACACTGATCGGGTCGACCAGCCCGACCACCGGTCAGAGCTTCCTGATCGACGCATTCCTGGTGGTGGTGGTGGGCGGCCTGGGCCAGATCAAGGGCACCGTGATCGCCGCCCTGGCACTGGGCTTCCTCAACTCGTTCATCGAATACAACACCACCGCATCGCTGGCCAAGGTCATCGTCTTCGTGATCATCGTGATCTTCCTGCAGGTCCGTCCGCAGGGCCTGTTCACCGTGCGGACAAGGAGTCTCGTGTGAGAACCCGATTGGGACGCTGGCAGACCTGGGCCGGCTTCGGGGTGGCGGCCGTACTGCTCTTCGCGGTCGCCCCCGCGGTGCTGTCCGATTTTCGGCTCGGTCTGCTGGCCAAATTCCTGTGCTTCGCCATCGTCGCCGCCGGCATCGGGCTGGCGTGGGGCCGCGGCGGAATGCTGGTACTCGGCCAGGGCGTTTTCTTCGGCCTCGGCGGTTACATGATGGGCATGCACCTCAAGATCGCCGATGCGCAGATACGCGGCGGCGGCGTGCCCGATTTCATGCAGATCGCCGGCGTGCGTGAACTGCCCGCCTACTGGGCGCCGTTCGCCTCGCCCGCCTTCACGGTGCTGGCCATCCTCGTCGTTCCCACCGGCATCGCGGCGGCGTTGGGCTTCGGGGTGTTCAAACGTCGGGTCAAGGGCGCGTACTTCGCGATCCTGTCCCAGGCGCTCGCCGCGGCGCTGGCCATCCTGCTGGTCGGTCAGACCGGCCTCGGCGGCAGCAACGGGCTGACCAACTTCCGCACGTTCTTCGGCTTCGCGCTCAACGATCCGGTCAACAAGCAGATGCTCTACTTCATCGCGGCGGCCGTGCTCCTCGTCGTGGTGGCGGTCGTGCGCCAGTTGATGCACAGCCGCTACGGCGAACTGCTGGTGGCGGTGCGCGACGGTGAGGAGCGGGTGCGCTTCCTCGGCTACGACCCGGCCAACATCAAGGTCGTCGCCTATACGGCGGCCGCGCTGTTCGCCGGCATCGCCGGTGCCCTGTTCGCGCCGATCGTCGGGTTCATGGCGCCGTCCCAGGTGGGCATCCTGCCCTCGATCGCCTTCCTGATCGGCGTCGCCATCGGCGGCCGCACCACGCTGCTGGGTCCGGTGCTGGGCGCCATCGGCGTCGCGTGGGCCCAGACGCTGTTCTCCGAACGATTCCCGTCGGAGTGGATCTATGCCCAGGGTCTGATGTTCATCATCGTGGTCGGCTTCTTCCCCGCGGGCCTGGCCGGGCTCGGCGTGCTGCTCAAACGGCGGCGCCGCAAGACCACCAAGCCCGACACCGCGGTGACCGAGCCCGACGAGCAGCCCGAGACAGTGGGAGCAGCCACATGACCGCCGCCACTGACCGTGACCCGGTGGTCGGCGGCAACGCCGGGATGGGCGCTCAGTATCTGCAGGTGCGGGGACTCACGGTCGACTTCGACGGCTTCAAGGCGGTCAGCGACGTCGATCTCACCCTGTTCCAGGGCGATCTGCGCTTCCTCATCGGCCCGAACGGCGCGGGCAAGACCACCGTCATCGACGCCATCACCGGACTGGTCAAGGCCACCGGATCGGTGAACAAGTCCGGCGCCGAACTGCTCGGCAAGAAGGTGCACCAGATCGCCAAACTCGGTGTGGGACGGACATTCCAGACCGCGAGCGTCTTCGAACAGCTGACCGTGCTGCAGAATCTCGACATCGCCGCCGGTGCACACCGGTCGCCCTGGAGTCTGCTGCGCCGCCGGCACGGAGTGCTGCCCGCCATCGAGGAGGCGCTCGAGACGATCGGACTCAGCGGGCTGGTCGACCAGCCCGCCGGGGTTCTGGCCCACGGCCAGAAGCAATGGTTGGAGATCGGCATGCTGCTGGTGCAGAACGCCGACGTCCTGCTGCTCGACGAACCGGTCGCCGGCATGAGCACCGAGGAACGCGAAGAGACCGGAAACCTCCTGCGCCGCATCGGCGGGGAACGCACCGTGGTCGTGGTCGAACACGACATGGATTTCATGCGGGCGTTCGCGACGTCGGTGACGGTGCTGGCCCGCGGCCAGGTCATCGCCGAGGGTTCGGTGGCCGAGGTGCAGGCCAACCCGAAGGTTCAGGAGGTCTATCTCGGTACCGCCGCCGCGGGCGCCGACGGAATCCAGGAGGGTTCGTAGATGCTGCAGCTCGTCGACGTCCGCACCGGCTACGGCCGTTCGGAGGTCATCCACGGCGCGGACATCGAGGTGCCCCGCGACGGGGTGGCCGCGGTGATGGGCCACAACGGCGCCGGGAAGACCACCCTGCTGCGCGCAGCGGTCGGACTGCTCAAGTGCACACGCGGCAAGGTGCTCTTCGACGGTGAGGACATCACCCGGTTGCGGCCCAGCGCCAGGGTGGCCCGCGGTCTGGCCTACGTGCCCCAGGGCCAGCAGTCGTTCGGCCAACTGACCACCGCGGAGAACCTGCAGGTGGTCGCCGACGGCCGGAAGAACGGCCGTCGGCTCATCGACGAACAGCTCGACCTCTTCCCCGCGCTCAAGGAGCTGCTCCCCCGCCGCGCCGGACTCCTCTCCGGCGGCCAGCGTCAGCAACTTGCCATCGCACGCGCGCTGATCACCGGCCCGAGATGCCTGATCCTCGACGAACCCACCGAAGGCATCCAGCCGTCGGTGGTGGCCGAGATCGAGGCGGCCATCACCGCGCTGACGGCCCGCGGCGATCTGGGGGTGCTCCTGGTAGAACAACACATCGGGTTCGCCCTGGAGTCGTCGCAGCGCTACTACATTCTGGAGGCGGGCCGGATCACCCACAGCGGTACCGGAGGCTCGGCGTCCGAAGCCGACGTGCGTGCCGCCATGACCATCTGACCGAACTGTCTGGCCGGATCTCACCGCGGGCCTCTAGCGTGACAGGCCATGAGCACCACCTCTGCGGACCGCAGCCACCGCCTGCGCTCGGTGAAGATCGCCGCGGTACTGCGCATCGGTGTGATCGTGTTTCTGGCCTATGCGGCGTTCATCGGTACCCGGTCGGTCGAGTGGGGATGGCAGGCGGTGCTGCTGGGCGGCTACGCTCTTGCCGCTGGGTGGGCGGTGACCGTCGCCGTGCGCGCACCGAGATCGCCCGCGGCGGTTGGTCGCTCGCCGTTCCTGCTGCCGACCTTGGACGTCGCCGCCATCTTCGGTATCCAGCTGATCTCGACCGGCGCCTACATCCCGCTGCTGATGACGGCGATGGCGCCGCTCATGGTGGCATTGGAGGTGTCCAGCCGTCGGGCCGCGGCACTGCTGGCGTTCTCGGTCGCCGCCTTCGCCGCGGTGATCGTCGAAGATCAGACCATCCGCCCCCAACTCGGCTGGGATGAGGCGCTGTTCCTGGTCGCGATATACGCATTCCTCTGCTGCACAACATATTTGCTGGTGCACGTCCAGGTGTTGCAGGTGGCCGACATCGCCGCACTCAGCGCATCGCGGGAAGCGCTGCTCGTCGACATCATGACCGCATCCGATGCGCAGCGCCGCCAGATCTCCGAGACGCTGCACGACGGCCCGCTGCAGGAAGTCCTCGCGGCGCGCCAGCAGATCCGCCAGCTGGCCAAGCGCTCACCCAGCGAGGAGGCCGGCTACGCCGACGCCAGCCTGCGCACCGCCGCGGAGCAGTTGCGCGAGACCACGTTCGAGCTCCATCCCGCCGTCCTCGAGCAGGCCGGACTCGGGGTGGCCGTCGAGCGGCTCGCGTCGTTCACCGCGGCCCGCGCCGGGATCGAGATCACCGCGTCCGTCGACCATCCGCAGGCGGGCCCCAGCGACGCCATCGTGTTCGCCGCGGCACGCGAACTACTGGCCAACGTCACGCGGCACGCACAGGCGACGCGGGCGTCGGTGACCCTGACCGACGACGGCCACGTGACCCAGCTTGACGTCGCCGACGACGGGGTCGGCATCGACGCGCAGGCGCCGGCGCGCCGGCTCGCCGAGGGGCACATCGGGCTGGCCTCTCAGCGGGCGAGGATCGAGGCGGCCGGCGGCACCTTCATCGTCGTGCCCGAACCGGTCGGCACCCACGTCCGCATCCGCCTACCGCGGCGCGGCTGACGGTCACTCCAGCAGTCCGCGACGCATCGCCTCGGCGACCGCGGCGCCGCGATCCGAGACGCCCAGCTTCTCGTAGAGCTTCTGCACGTGGGTCTTCACCGTGCTCGCCGCGAGGTGCAGATCGGCGGCGATCTGCGGCACCGACCGGCCCTTGGCGATCATCTGGATCACCTCCAGCTCGCGCGGGGTCAACTGGAGTTCGTCCCGGCGGGCCTGCGCACGCACCTGCGACGCCAGGCCGATCGCCAGCCCCGGGGGCAGATAGCCTTTGCCCGCGGCGCAACTGACCACGGCGGCGACGATCTCGTCCGGATCGGCCTCCTTGGTAAGGTAGCCGCTCGCCCCGGCCGAGAGGGCCTTGTGCACCAGCGAGCTGTCGTCGAAGGCACTCAGCAGCACCACGTGCGTCGGCAGCCCGTCGCGCAGCACGGCATGGGCGACCTGCGGACCGTCCAGCTCGGGCATGCGGAAGTCGATGAGCGCGACCGCGGGCCGCAGTTCCCGGATGGCCTCGAGGGCAGCCCGGCCGTCGCCGACATCGGCGAGGACGTCGACGCGACCGCTGGCAGCCAACACCCGCACCACCCCCTGCCGGAAGACGGGATGGTCGTCGGCGACGACGACCTCGATCCGCTCGGAGCGCTGGGTCACGCCCGCCATTGTCTCCCGTCCCGCTCCCACGGTCGCCCGCACCATCCCCCGATCGGTGGATGCAGAATCCACCGGTAAACCATCCGATCGCCCGATATGGTTCGGCCCCAGGCATTTCTACGGTCAGAACATGACCGCTCAGCTGACCTGCGACCAGGTTGCGCCCGCCCGCTTCGGCCGGCTCATGGCCCATGCGACCTGCTACGTCGCCGGCACCCGGCTGAGCAACGTCTCGGTCGTCCTGCCGTTCATCTGTGTCCAGCGCGGACTGGGCTGGCTGGCCGCCCTGCTCTACCCCGCGTTCAGCATCGGCACCGCGGCCGGCAATTCGCTCTCGCCGTTTCTGCTGCACTGGTCGCGCCGGCACCGGCACGTCGTGGTGGCCGCGGCGGTGTCGGCGATGGCCACGCTGGTGGCATTCGATGCCGTCGTCACCGCCAGCGGGGCCGGGCGCTGGCTCACCGCGGGCGCATTCCTCCTCACCGCGTGCGCGCTGGGCGTCGGGTCCGGGGTGACGAATGTGGCGTTCACCGACGTCGCCTCGAGCCGGCTGACCGCCGAGCGGCGCGGTGACCTGCTGCTGGGTCAGAGCGCCGCCGGGTCGGTGGTCGCCACGATCGTCACGTTGCTGGCGATTCCGGCGATCGCGCACGGCGACGCGATGGCCAAGAACGTCGACCTGCTCTGGCTGGGCGCGGCTGGTCTGGTCGCCGCCGGGGTCGCCGCGCTGTTCATCGGCCCGGTGCGCCTGCCGTCGGAGCCGGTGCGGCGTACGTTGCCCGACACCCTGCGCGACGGGCTGCGCGCGGCCCGGTCCCACACCTGGTACCGCCGCTACGCGGGCACCCAGGTGGTGTTCGTTCCGGTGGCGCTGGGCAACACCTTCTACTGCCTGCGCTCGGCGCACGGGCACGACAAACTGCCGATCCTGGTGGTGGTGTCCAGCGTTGCGCTGGTGGTGGGTTCGGTGCTGTGGCGGCGCGTTCACCGGGCCTTCGGCGTGCGGGGCATGCTCGTGGGCAGCGCGACGATGAGCACGGTGGCCGCGGTGGCGTGCCTGGCCGCCGAGACGGCGGGCATGTGGTCCTCGCCTTGGGTGCTCGCCGCGGTGTTCCTGCTGGTGACCGTCGCGAACCAGGCGGTGTACGCGGCGTCGATCACCTGGGTGGGGGCCTTCGCGCTCAGCGGTGACCGGGCGGCCCTGATCGGTCTGGGCGCCGCGCTCGTCGCCCTGACCTCCTGTGTCGCCGGAGCCGTGGTCGGCGAGATCGCCGAACTGTTCACGCAGCGGTGGCCGGTGGCGGTGATGGCGGTGCTGAGTGCGGTGGCCGTCGCCGTCGCCGCCGGAGCGCCCGGCCGCGGGCAGGCCTGAGCGCGTCCTGGTGTCGGGCAATCCGGTCACCGGCGGGGTCGGCAACCTCGATCAGGTGCTCAACGATGCCGTCAGCTCACCTCGTCGAAGCGCGTGACCAATAGCCACGTGGTCAGCCAGACCGCCGCCCCGGCGACGAGCAATGCGCCGGGAATGTGCAGGGACAACCTGCCCGAGTCGCCGAGCGCGGCCTGGATGAAGGTGTAGATCAGCAGCAGCGCCGCGACGATCGCCGCCCACCAGTGCCGGCGTCGCTCGTATACGAGCCCACCCACACTGACCAGCAGGCCGGCACTCACCACGTGCAGTGCGATCGCCGCGTACCCGTGCACCTCCTCGGCCCGGCCCTGCTGGACCAGCACTCCCGCGGTGCCGAAGGACACGAAGACCACCAGCACGGTGGCGACCGCGAACACGCGGGCCGCGAGGAGAAACGGTCGGGCGGACCCAGGAGCGGAGGTCGGACCTGCCATGTTCCGAAGGGTAACCAGGGCCGGCCCACCCGGGGCGCATAATGCCCCCATGAACCCGGTGCACGCGTGAAAGCCGTCGTCTGTCAGCACGGCAGCCTGTCGGTAGCGGACTTGCCCGATCCACGACCCGCGCGCGGCCAGCTGCTGCTCGAGGTGCGCCGATGCGGTATCTGCGGTTCCGACCTGCATGCCAAGGATCACGCCGACGAGCTGACCGGGCTGATGGAGCAGGTGGGATACCCCGACTTCATGCGCTCCGACACACCCGTGGTGCTCGGCCACGAATTCTGCGGTGAGGTCGCCGAACGCGGCAAGGGCGTCGGGCGCCGGTTCCGGGTCGGCACGCCGGTGGTCTCGTTCCCGTTGGTGCGCGCCGCGGACGGTGTGCACCTGACGGGCTTGTCGCCGCGCGCCCCGGGCGCTTACGCCGAGGGTGTACTCGCCGAGGCCGCCATGACGTTCGCCGTCCCCAACGGGCTGGACCTCGACACCGCCGCACTGACCGAGCCGATGGCCGTCGCGCTGCACGCCGTGCGTCGCAGCGAGATCGGCCGGCGGGACACCGCCGTCGTGATCGGATGCGGACCGGTCGGTCTGGCCGTGATCTGCCATCTGAAGACCCTCGGCGTGCGCACGATCGTCGCCAGTGACTTCTCCGCCGTGCGGCGCGATCTGGCCAGACGCTGCGGTGCGCACACGGTCGTGGACCCGTCCGTCGACTCGCCGTATGCCGGCCTCGCCGGGGCGATCACTGAAGCTCCGGCCCTCTACGAGCTGGGGATGGGGTCGATGGAGAAGCTGCGTAAGCTACCGGGCTGGCAGCACCTCTACCGGATCGCCGACACACTCGGGGCCGCGGGGCCCAAGCGGCCGGTGGTGTTCGAGTGCGTCGGCGTGCCGGGCATGATCGACGGCATCGTGGGATCGGCACCACTGGCGTCGCGGGTGATCGTCGTCGGCGTGTGCATGGGTGAGGACCGGCTGCGCCCGGCGATGGCGATCAGCAAGGAGATCGACATGCGCTTCGTCTTCGGCTACACCCCACTGGAATTCCGGGACACGTTGCATCTGCTCGCCGACGGCAAGGTCGACGCGTCGGCGCTCGTCACCGGCACCGTGGGACTGGATGGGGTGGCCGCCGCCTTCGACGTGCTCGGCACCGCCGAAGCGCACGCGAAGATCCTCGTCGACCCGCAGTCGGCGTCGACGTCGCTCTAGCGAACGCGCCGTGACGCCCATCGAGTGTGCAATGACGGCGTCCGGTGTGCACTCAGGGCGTGAGATCGGGCGCAGGGCCGCCCTGATTGCACACTCGGCGCCACCCCTGCACACTCGGCGATCCGGCTAACTCAGTCGCGAAAGGACCTCGGCGACAACGCTGTCGGCCGCGACGTCGGTCTGCTCGCCGTTGGACAGGTCCTTGAGCCTCACCGCTTCGGGCTCGACGATCAACGCGATCGCGGCACCGCTGCGGTCGGCCGCCCGCAGCGCGGCCTTCAGGCTCCGGTCCCCGTACGCCACGTCGGTGCGGACGCCGGCCCGGCGCAAGTCGGCGGCCAGGACACCGGCGCGCACCTTGGCCTGCGGTGCGGCGGGGATGGCGTAGACGTCGCAGTTCGACGTCGCGCCGACCGTCTTGCCCTCGGCCTGCAACGCCAGCACGGTGCGATCCACACCCAGCCCGAATCCGATCCCTGAGACGTCCTGGCCGCCGAGCCGCCCCATCAACCCGTCGTAGCGGCCACCGCCACCGATCCCCGACTGGGCACCGAGACCGTCGTGAACGAATTCGAAGGTGGTCTTGGTGTAGTAGTCCAGGCCGCGCACCATCCGTGGATTGATGACGTACGGCACCTCCAACGCCCTCAGATGCTCCTGCACCGCCTCGAAATGCGTTGCGGCGCTGTCGGACAGGTGGTCGAGCATCAGAGGCGCACCCGCGGTCATCTCCCGTACGTGCGGCCGCTTGTCGTCGAGAACGCGCAGCGGGTTGATCTCCGCCCGTCGGCGGGTCTCTTCGTCGAGGTCCAACCCGAACAGGAACTCCTGCAACAACTCCCGATACTGCGGCCGGCAGGTGTCGTCGCCCAGCGAGGTGATCTCCAGCCGAAACCCCGACAGGCCCAGCGACCGGAACCCCCCATCGGCGACGGCGATCACCTCGGCGTCCAGGGCCGGATCGTCGACACCGATCGCCTCGACCCCGACCTGCTGTAGTTGGCGGTACCGTCCCGCCTGCGGACGCTCGTACCGGAAGAACGGCCCCGAATAACACAGCTTGACCGGCAGCGCGCCCCGGTCGAGTCGGTGCTGGATCACTGCGCGGATCACCCCGGCGGTGCCCTCGGGGCGCAACGTCACCGAACGTTCCCCCCGGTCGGCGAAGGTGTACATCTCCTTGGACACCACGTCGGTGGACTCCCCCACGCCGCGCGCGAACAGAGCGGTGTCCTCGAAGATCGGCAATTCCACATCGCCGTAGCCGGCGCGCCGGGCGGCGCCGAGCAGCCCGTCGCGCACGGCGACGAACGCCGCAGACTCGGGCGGCAGATAATCCGGGACGCCCTTGGGCGCCTGGAACGGCTGGGTCATCGCGTCAGCCCCTCGAGGAACGGATTCGCCCGGCGTTCGTCGCCGATGGTGGATCGCGGTCCGTGCCCGGGCAGCACCACGGTGTCGTCGTCGAGGACCAGCAGCTTGTCGACGATCGACCCCAGCAGCTCGCGACCGCTGCCGCCGGGTAGATCGGTGCGCCCCACCGACTGCTTGAACAGGGTGTCCCCGGTCAGCGCGACCTGCGCGGAGTCACCACTGAGCCGGAACACCACCGACCCCTTCGTATGCCCGGGCGTGTGATCCACCGTCACCACGATGCCGCCGAGGTCGAGTTTGTCGCCGTCGCGGTCGAGTTCGATCAGCTGGCGCGGCTCACGGAACAGCGCGCCGAGCAGCACCTGCCCCACTCGGGGGCCGAAACCCTTGATCGGGTCGGTCAGCATGAAGCGGTCCTCGGGATGGATGAACGCCGGACAGCCGTAGGTGTCGGCCACCTTCTGCGCCGACCAGATGTGATCGATGTGTCCGTGGGTGAGCAGCACCGCGGCGGGGGTCAGCCGGTGTTCGTCGAGGACGCGCCGTAGCGGCCCCATCGCCCGCTGGCCCGGGTCGACGACGACGGCGTCCGACCCCGGCCGCTGCGCCAACACGTAGCAGTTGCACGCGAGCACACCCGCCGGGAATCCGGTGATCAACACGTGAGCAAGTTTCCCATGCCTTCAGCGTTGTCTCTGCGGCGCCACCGCGGGTCCCCCGCACAACCGGGTCCTTCACCTGTTCCTCAGCAAGCTTTGGCACACTCGTTGCCGAAACCGGTGCGGTCGACCGATCGCACGTGCGAGGAGGGATAGCGGCGGTGCCGACCAACGAACAACGGCGTGAAGCGGCCAAGCGCAAGCTGGAGCGACAGCTCGAACGCCGGGAGCAGCAGGCCCGCAAACGCAAGATCCTGACGATCGCCGGGTCCGCCGCCGCCGCGGTGGTGGTGATCGCCGCCGTGGTGGCGACCGTCGTGTTCACCCGCGACGACTCGGGCACCGGCGGCACCGCATCGGCCGCCACCACCACGCCGACCCCGGTCGAAGGCTCGCTCACCCCGCCCGCGCCCAGCGGCGGCAACGGCCAGCTGCCCGCCTTCGCCGCCCCCGCCGGCCTGGGCTCGGACTGCCAGTACCCCGCGGCCGGCCCGGCGAGCAAGCCGGTCAAGCCGCCGCGCAGCGGAAAGGTGCCGACCGATCCGGGTGAGATCAGCGCCAGCATGAGCACCGACCAGGGCAACCTCGGCTTGCTCCTGGACAACGCGAAGGCGCCGTGCACGGTGAACAGCTTCGCCAGCCTGGCCCAGCAGGGTTACTTCAACAACACACCGTGCCACCGGCTGACCACCAGCCCCAGCCTGTCGGTGCTGCAGTGCGGTGACCCGACCGGTAAGGGCACCGGCGGTCCGGGCTACGAGTTCGCCAATGAATATCCGACCAACCAGTACCAGCCCGACGACCCGGCCCTGCAGGAACCGGTCGTCTACCCCCGCGGCACGCTGGCCATGGCCAACGCCGGGCCCAATACCAACGGCAGCCAGTTCTTCCTGGTCTATCAGGACTCCCAGCTTCCGCCCGCCTACACCGCGTTCGGCCGGATCGACGACACCGGGCTGGCGACCCTGGACAAGATCGCCGCAGCGGGCGTCGAAGGCGGCGGCCAGGACGGACCGCCGGCCACCCCGGTCAAGGTGACGTCGGTGCTGCTGGACTGACCCCCACCCCGTGACCTACCCGCCGAACCCGTATCCCGACTATCCGGAGTATCCCGACCAGCCGGCCGGGTATCCCCCGGGGTATCCGGGCGGCTACCCGCCCGCAGGGCCCGTCGGCTACCCGCCGCCACCGGCTCCGCGCGGCACGAACGCGCTGGCCATCGCGTCGCTGGTGTGCGCGTTCGTGTTCGCGCCGCTGGGCATCCTGTTCGGCCACATCTCGCTGCGGCAGATCAAGCGCACCGGCGAGGAGGGTCGCGGGCTCGCCGTCGCCGGGCTGGTCCTCGGGTATGTGCTGACCGTGGTGGCGATCGTCGTCATCATCCTCAGCGTGCTGTTCATCATGGCGGTCGTCGACAGCGTGGAGAACGACCGGCTGCGCCGTGACGGCCCCACGGTGACCGCGGCGCCGCAGATTCCCCTCGACCTCCCGCCGTTCCGGCCGTCGCCGACGGTGGGCGCGAACTGCCAGTACCCGACCGGCGGCGCCCCGGCCCCCCGGCCCGTCGCCCCGCCCCGCAGCGGCCGGGTTCCGACCCAGCCGGAACGGGTCAGCGTCAGCATCACCACCTCGGCGGGCAATATCGGGCTGTCGCTGAAGAACGGCATCTCGCCGTGCACCGTCAACAACTTCGTCAGCCTGGCCCAGCAGGGCTTCTACGACGGGACGACGTGCCACCGGCTGACCGCAGCGCCGGATATGCGCCTGTTGCAGTGTGGCGACCCGAGCGGGGACGGGAACGGCGGACCGGGCTACCGTTTCGCCGACGAGTACCCGACGAATCAATACCGGATGGCCGATCCCGAACTGCGGGGCAAGACGCTGTATCCGCGCGGCACCGTCGCAATGGCCAACACCGGTCCGAACAGCAACGGCAGCCAGTTCTATCTGATCTACGAGGACACCCTGCTGCCACCGCGATACACGGTGTTCGGGGCGGTCGACGGCACCGGTCTGGCGACGCTGGACCGGATCGCCGCGGCCGGTGTTGCCGGCGGCGCCGACGACGGCAGGCCCGCCAACCCGGTGATCATCGCCTCGGCCCGGCTGGACTGACCGACGTAATCAGGCCGCCGGGCCTGATTGCGGCCGTCCTCCTCCGAGCTCGTACCTCGCCGGCATCGTCAGGCCGCCGGGCCTGATTGCGGCCGTCCTCCTCCGAGCTCGTACCTCGCCGGCATCGTCAGGCCGCGGAGGTGACGCGGTACACGTCGTACACGCCCTCGACGTTGCGGACCACCCGCAGCAGATAACCCAGATGCTTGGGGTCACCCATCTCGAAGGTGAACCGGCTGATCGCCACGCGGTCGTTGGACGTGGTGACCGATGCCGAGAGGATGTTCACCTTCTCGTCGGCCAGCACCCGGGTGACGTCGGACAGCAACCGGTGCCGATCGAGCGCCTCGACCTGGATGGCGACCAGGAACACCGACGATGGTGACGGCGCCCATTCGACGTCGATGATCCGTTCGGCCTGCTGCTGCAGCGATTCGGCGTTGGTGCAGTCGGTGCGGTGCACGCTGACCCCGCCGCCGCGCGTGACGAAACCCATGATCTGGTCGCCGGGCACCGGGGTGCAGCACTTGGCCAGCTTGGTCAGCACGCCGGGCGCACCGGGCACCGCGACGCCGGTGTCCTCGGTGTTGCGCTGACGCACCGGCATGGTCGCCGGTGTCGAACGTTCGGCGAGTTCGTCCTCGGCGGCGTCGTCGCCACCGAACTGGGCAAGCAGGCGCTGCACGACGTGACGCGCCGACACGTGGCCCTCACCCACTGCGGTGTAGAGCGCCGACACGTCGACGTAGCGCAGTTCACGCGCCAGCGCCGCCATCGACTCGGCATTCATCAGTCGCTGCAGCGGCAACCCTCCGCGGCGCACCTCGCGGCCGATCGCGTCCTTACCCGCCTCGAGCGCCTCCTCGCGGCGTTCCTTGGCGAACCACTGCCGGATCTTGGCTTTGGCCCGCGGAGACACCACAAAGGTCTGCCAGTCCCGCGACGGCCCGGCGTTGGGCGCCTTGGAGGTGAAGATCTCGACGACCTCACCGTTCTCCAGCTTGCGCTCCAGCGCGACCAGCCGTCCGTTGACCCGGGCGCCGATACAGCGGTGTCCGACCTCGGTGTGCACCGCGTAGGCGAAGTCGACCGGAGTGGACCCGGCGGGCAGGGTGATCACGTCGCCCTTGGGGGTGAAGACGAAGATCTCCTGCACCGCGAGGTCGTAGCGCAGCGACTCCAGGAACTCACCCGGGTCGGCGGCCTCCCGCTGCCAGTCGAGCAGCTGACGCATCCAGGCCATATCGTCGATCTCGGCGGCGGCGTTGCCCGCGGGAACTCCGTTGCGTCCCTTGACCTCTTTGTAGCGCCAATGTGCCGCGATGCCGTATTCGGCGGTGCGGTGCATATCGCGGGTGCGGATCTGAACCTCGAGCGGTTTGCCCTCGGGCCCGACGACCGTGGTGTGCAGCGATTGGTAGACCCCGTAGCGGGGCTGGGCGATGTAGTCCTTGAACCGGCCCGCCATCGGCTGCCACAGCGAGTGCACGACCCCGACGGCTGCATAGCAGTCGCGGATCTCGTCGCACAGGATGCGGACACCGACCAGGTCGTGGATGTCGTCGAAGTCGCGGCCCTTGACGATCATCTTCTGGTAGATCGACCAGTAGTGCTTGGGCCTGCCCTCGACGGTGGCGTTGATCTTCGACTTGGTCAGCGTGTTGACGATCTCGGCGCGGACCTTGGCCAGATAGGTGTCCCGCGACGGGGCGCGGTCGGCGACCAACCGCACGATCTCGTCGTACTTCTTGGGGTGCAGGATCGCGAACGACAGATCCTCCAGCTCCCATTTGACCGTCGCCATTCCGAGCCGATGCGCAAGGGGCGCAATGACTTCCAGGGTCTCACGGGCCTTGCGGGCCTGCTTCTCGGGCGGCAGGAAGCGCATGGTGCGCATGTTGTGCAGCCGGTCGGCCACCTTGATCACCAGCACCCGCGGGTCACGGGCCATCGCGATGATCATCTTGCGGATCGTCTCGCCCTCGGCGGCGGTGCCCAGCACCACCTTGTCGAGTTTGGTCACCCCGTCGACGAGATGGCCGACCTCACTGCCGAACTCGGCGGTCAGCGCCTCCAGGGTGTAGCCGGTGTCCTCCACCGTGTCGTGCAGCAGAGCGGCCACCAGTGTGGTGGTGTCCATGCCCAGCTCGGCCAGGATGTTCGCCACGGCCAGCGGGTGGGTGATGTACGGGTCGCCGGAGCGACGCAACTGATCGGCGTGGCGCTTGTCGGCCACCTCGTAGGCTCGCTGCAGCAGGCTCAGGTCGGCCTTCGGGTAGATCTCCCGGTGCACCGCCACCAGCGGTTCGAGCACCGGGTTGACCGTGCTGCGCTGCGAGGTCATCCGGCGGGCGAGCCGCGCGCGCACCCGCCGCGACGCGCTGGAGGTGCTCTTGGGCGGATCCGGCGGCGGCTCGGGGATGTCGATCACCGGCAGCGGCGCAGTGACGGGTGCGTTGGAGCTCGCATCGGTGGTGCCCGTCGAGTCCGCCATCAGCACACCTCCCAGTCACTGTTGGGTCAGGGACAGAATTCGAGGATAGACCTCACACGGTGTAGAGGCTGGTGACCTCCAGCGGTGCCACCACCTCGCGCCCGCCCAGGGCGGTCAGTTCGAGCACCACCGCGGCATTGCGCACGGCGGCCCCACCACTGGTCAGCAGCCGCTCGGCCGCGGCCACCGTGCCGCCGGTGGCCAGCACGTCGTCGATGATCACCACGGTGCGCCCGGAGATGTCGGTGCCGTCGGCCGGAATCTCCAGGGTGGCGCTGCCGTATTCGAGGTCATAGGTCTGGCTGTGCACCGGCGGGGGTAATTTGCCGCCCTTGCGGACGGCGAGCACACCGGTCCCGAGCCGCAGCGCGACCGCTGCGCCCAGCAGGAATCCGCGCGCGTCGATCCCGGCCACCAGATCGGCGCCCTCGGCGGTGGCCGCCAACGCGTCGGTCACCGCGGACAGCCCTTTCGGATCCGCCAGCAGTGGCGTCAAATCCTTGAACGCGATGCCGGGCTCCGGGAAGTCGGGCACCTCGCGCATCAGGGACGCGATGAGCTCGGATATCTGGGCGCCTTGCCCCATGTCGATTCGCTCCTGCCCACCGGATGTCACTGCGAGAGCCTCCACCGGTCCATGTTCCAGCCGGCGCCCCACCGCGTCGGATTGCTGCTCACCGCGAACATCTTCGACGACGTCAGCAATGTGCGCTGCTGACGGTACAGCGGCAGGGTCGGCATGTCCGCCCAGAGAATCGGCGACCCCTCCGACAGCAGGCGTGCGAGTTCCTTCGGATCCGAGGTCACGGCCAGCGCTGCGATGATCCCGTCGACGCGCTCGTTGCTGTACCCGCTGAGATTGTCGCCGTTGCCGGTGTGCAGTGCATAGGCGTCCAAGGCCGAGGAACCCGTCGAACCGCTACCCGCCGCGCCGCCGGTACTCGCGATGAGGACGTCGATCTCGTTGTTGCGCAAGGAAAGCGGTCCCACGCCGGCGCCCGCGGCATCCTGCACCGTGATACCCGCAGGCTCGCACGCCTTGGCGATGGCACCGACCGTGGCGGCCAGCCGGGCGTTGGGACTCTGGTATCCGATACGCACCGTCAGCGGCCGGTTCTCCAGCGCCTCCCGGGCCGCGACCGGATTGGCGGCCACGAATTGCGCCGCGTCCGGCGTCGCCTCGGCCGTACCGAACGCATCCTCGTTGGCCGGGTTGAGCCGCGAGTTGCTGATCGGCACCTCGGCGTTGCGGGCGATCACATCGCGCGGGGTGCAGGACGCCAGCGCCCGGCGCGCGGGCGGCGCGGCCAGCGGCCCGCGCGGAGCGAAGATCAGCTGCTCGACACCGGCGGACGGATTGTCGCTGCGGACGTAGTCCTCGGGCAGGTTCAAGGTTCCCGAGGACCCGGTGGCGATGTCGACGACGTCGAACGCGCCCTCATTGACCCGCTCCTGGATATCGGCACCCAGCGGCCACACCGTGACCCGGTCGGTGATCGCCGGTGCCCCCCACCATTTGTCGTTGGCCACCAGCACGACGGCGCCCTGGTCGGTCACCGAGTCCAGCTTGTAGGGCCCCGACGACGGGAACCGCTTGAGATCGTCGGCGCTCAGGCCGGCCCGCAGGTCCCAGGTGGTGTTCCACGCTTGCGCAATACGGTCGACCGCCGGCAGGTCAGCGGACTGCAGCGCCGCGGTGACGTCTACGCCGAGCTGGTCGGCCAGCACATGCGACGGCATCAGCGTCGTCGCCGCGAACAGCTGACCGAAGTCGACGAGACTGCGGTCCTGGGCGAAAGACACCCGTGCCCGCTTCTGGCCGGGTTGGCAGTCCACCCGGGCGATGTCGGCGTATCCGGCTCGGCTGGCGGCGTCGAACTGCGGAAAGCGCCCCGACTGGGCCGCCCACGTCAGCACCATGTCGTCGCAGGTGATCGGTTTGCCGTCGGAGTACACGGCTTTGTCGTTGATCGTGTAGTCGAGGATGAGCGGGGCGCGCCCGACCACCGCGATCGAGCCGAAGTCGTGGTCGCCCACGACCTGCCCGTCGGGACCGTGATAGTTGAACCCGGTCAGCACGCGGGCGAAGGCCTGCGCGGCCCCGGAGCCGGCACCGGCGACGGTGTTCGGGTTGTAGGTGACCAGGGCACCGTCGACGGCATAGTCCACCGAATCGGCGGCACTGCCCATGCACGAACTCAGCCCGAGGGCACCGACCAGCGTCACCACCGAGGCGACCACCGAGGCGCGCCGGGTCCGGACTGCCATGCGGACTACCGGCCCCGCGGCGTGCGCTTACCCGAGGGCCTACCGGTCTTGCCGGCGGGCCGGGCGCCCGGTGCGGGCGTATCGCCCACCGAACCGGCGGCCACCGGCTCGGCGTCGGCGTCCGCCCCGGCGTCGGCGTCGGCGTCCGCCCCGGCGTCGGCGGTGTCTTCCGGATCTGTGGTGGCGGCGCCCGCCTTGTTCGCCGCGTTCTTGCGCCGGTTGGCCACCCGCCGGCTGTGGTCGCGGACGAGTTTGGTGCGCTCACGCAGCGTCACCAGCAGTGGGGTGGCGAAGAAGATCGACGAATACGTGCCGACGATGACACCGACCAGCTGAACCAGCGCGAGGTCCATCAGCGTGCCGACACCGAGTAGCCACACCGCGATGATCATCAGCGCGACGATCGGCAGAACCGAGATCAGGCTGGTGTTGATCGACCGCATGAAGGTCTGGTTGACCGCCAGGTTGGCCTGTTCGGCGAAGGTGCGCCGGGTGGTGTGCTCGAAACCCTTGGTGTTCTCCTCGACCTTATCGAACACGATCACGGTGTCGTACAGGGAGAAGCCCAGGATGGTCAGCAGCCCGATCACCGTGGCCGGGGTGACCTCGAATCCGACGATCGAGTAGACCCCGGCGGTCACGATGAGGTCGAAGAACAGCGTGACCATCGCCGAGACGGCCATCCACAGCTCGTAGCGGATCCCGATGTAGATCGAGGCGAGAACCAGGAAGACCACCAGTGCGATCAGCGCCTTCTTGGTGATCTGGTCACCCCAGGTCGACGAGACCGCCGAATCGCTGATCGACTGCTTGTCCGGTTGGCCGCCTTCACCGCGCGGCTGGAAGCGGTCGTACAGCGCGTCCCGCAGCTGGCTGGCCTGCTCGTTGGTCAGCGTCTCCGACCGGATCTGCACGGTCGCCGATTCGCCGCTGCCGACGATGACCACCGTCTCCGGCGGCGTGCCCAGCGTGTCGTTGAACACCGTCTCGACCTGGGTGACCTGGGCGTTTCCGTTGGCTCCCGCGACGGGCATCGACACCTTGGTGCCGCCTTCGAAATCGATGCCGAAGGTGAACCCCCGCACCAGAATGCTGATCAGACAGATCGCGACGATGACGCCACTGACCGTGTACCAGAGCTTGCGTCGCCCGATGACCTCGAACGCACCGGTGCCGGTGTAGAGGCGGACGAAGAAGCCGTGCTGGGGCGCCGCGCCGGCGGCACTCTCCAGCGGCGGCGCCTCGGTTGCGGCGGAGCTTCGTCGGTTGACCTTGTTGACCCGGTTGGCTTTGTCGGCGGCCATCGTCTAACCCCGTCCCGTGGTCGCGTGGGTGGCGGCCCGCCGTTCGCGGGCGATCTGCTGAACCGCCCCGAGGCCGTTGAAGGCGGGCTTGGACAGCAGCGTGGACTTCGACGCCAGGTACACCAGCGGCCAGGTGACCAGGAACACCACGACGATGTCGAGGATCGTGGTCAGGCCCAGGGTGAAGGCGAAGCCCTTGACCTGGCCGACCGCCAGGAAGTACAGCACCGCAGCGGCCAGGAAGGTCACCGCGTTACCGGACACGATCGTCTTGCGCGCCCTGGCCCAGCCTCGTGGCACCGCCGAGCGGAACGACCGGCCCTCCCGGATCTCGTCCTTGATGCGTTCGAAGAACACCACGAACGAGTCGGCCGTGGTGCCGATGCCGATGATCAGACCGGCGATGCCGGCGAGGTCGAGGGTGTAGTTGATGTACCTGCCGAGCAGCACCAGGATCGCGAATACCATCGCGCCGGACGCGACCAGTGACAGCGCGGTCAAAAGACCCAGCATGCGGTAGTAGAGCAGCGAGTACAGCAGCACGGCCGCCAGGCCCACCGCGCCCGCGATCAGACCGGCGCGCAGCGACTGCAAGCCCAGCGTGGCCGACACCGTCTCGGCTTCGGAGGACTCGAACGACAGCGGCAGCGAGCCGTATTTCAGCACGTTGGCCAGTTCGGCCGCACTCTGCTGGGTGAACCGACCGGTGATCTGGGTGCGGCCGCCCGGGATCGCCTCCTGGATCTCGGGAGCACTGACCACCTTGGAGTCCAGTACGAAGGCGGTCTGGGTACCGACGTTGGCGGCGGTGAAATCGGCCCAGGTGTTGGCCGCGTCGCCCTTGAACTCGAGGTCGACGACGTATTCGCCGCGCTGCTGCTGCAGCCCGGACGTCGCGTTCTGGATCTGCTCACCGCTGATGATCGACTTGTCCAGCAGATAGACGGTCTGCCCGTCGGTGGAGCAGGTGACCAGCGGCAGATTGGGGTCGTCGTTGCCGGCCAGGACGTCGTCGTCATCGCAGCGGGTGGCCTGGAACTGCAGCGCCAGGATCTGCACCGACTGGTCGGTGCTCTGGCGCAGCTGCTTCTCGTCGGCGATGCGCTGAGCCAGGTCGGCCCGCTCGCCGGGCTGGTCGGGACCGGGCGTGGCCGGGGCCGGGGTGCCCGAGCCGGTGGCCGGAGCCTGCGGGTTCGGCGGGGCCGGCGGAGTCGGGGGCGCCGGCGGGGCCGGCTGCTGCGGATACGGCCGCGGTTGTGGGGCCGGTTGCTGGCCGGGGGCGGGCTGGCCCGGTTGGGGCACCATGCCCTCCTGTCCGGGCAGCGGGGCTCCCGGCGGCGCTCCGCCCGGCGGGGTCTGACCCGGGGCTCCCCCGGGCGGCGCCTGGCCGGCCGGGGGCGCCTGCTGGTTGATGGCCGAAGCCTGGAAGGCCTGGATGACCGGACGGATGTAGAGCCGGGCCGTCTGGCCGAGGTTGCGCGCCTCGCTGCTGTCGTTGCCGGGGACCGTGATGACCAGGTTCTGGCCGTCGATGACCACCTCGGAACCCGACACACCCAGACCGTCGACGCGCGCGCTGATGATCTGCTGCGCTTGGTCGAGCGCTTCCCGCGTGGGCGCCGAACCGTCCGGCGTACGCGCGGTCAGCGTCACCCGGGTGCCGCCCTGAAGATCGATACCGAGCTTCGGGTCGGCCTGCTTGTCACCGGTCAGGAAGACCAGAAGGTAGGTGCCTACCAGCAGGACCAGGAAAAACGTCAGATAACGGGCAGGATGTACCGGCGCCGAAGACGATGCCACGTTGCTTGGGTCCCCTCGGATTCAGATCGACAGCACCGCAAAGGGTACGGGGCGGTGCTGAGTGTCCAGCTGTCAGTCCTTCTTCAGCCGGTCGGGGTCGGCCACGGCCTCGGTGGAGGTGGGGCTGTCCAGCACGTCGGCGGCGGTGCCCGCCTCGACATCGGTGGTGTCGTCTTCGATGCGGTCGCGGACCGCCAGCTTCATCCAGGTCGTCACGACCCCGGGCGCGATCTCGAGCTGGACGTTGTCATCGGTGATGCCGGTGATGGTGCCCTGCAGGCCGGACGTGGTGTGGATCCGGTCGCCGATCTGCAGCGAGTTGTGCAGGTCGATCGTCGCCTGCATGGCCTTCCGCTGACGTCGGGACGCGAAGAACATGAACGCGCCGAGGATGATGAGCAGAGGTAGGAAAACAACGAGATCCATAACAGCAAGCGTCTTTCGTGTCGGGTTTTCGGTGCGGTACGGCGCCAGGAATCCCGGGAAACGGCACCTCGCCGGTCACCAGTGTGCCATTGTCGCGGCTCACGCCGTACCACCCGACCATGCGCACCCCGGGGACAACGACCGACGTAAACCACGGATATCGCACTTTCTGGTCGATTTCGATGCGGAATCCATAGTTGACACGCGTAGTGACGGCTGTTTCCCTCGCGCACCGCCCCTCTCGGCGACTAGGCTGATGCTCGTCCCCACCCCGCACCGTCCGCAGGAGCCTTGACGTGACCACCCTCGAGCAGAGCCGCCACCTCGCGACCGCAATCCCCGGACCCACGTCGCAGGAGCTCATCGCCCGCAAGACGGCCGCGGTGTCGCGCGCGGTGGGTACCACGATGCCGGTGTACGCCAGCCGGGCCGGCGGCGGCATCGTCGAGGACGTCGACGGCAATCGCCTCATCGACCTCGGATCGGGCATCGCGGTGACGACCATCGGTAACGCGGCCCCGCGGGTCGTCGAGCAGGCCGCTGAGCAGCTGGCCAAGTTCACCCACACCTGTTTCATGGTCACGCCGTACGAGGGATACGTCGCCGTCGCCGAGGCGCTCAACCGACTCACCCCCGGAACCGGTGAGAAGCGCTCGGCCCTGTTCAACTCGGGCTCCGAGGCGGTGGAGAACGCCGTCAAGATCGCCCGTTCCTACACCCGCAAGCAGGCGGTGGTGTCGTTCGACCACGCCTACCACGGCCGCACCAACCTGACGATGGCGCTGACCGCCAAGGTCATGCCCTACAAGCACGGGTTCGGGCCGTTTGCGCCGGAGATCTACCGGGCTCCCCTGTCCTATCCGTTCCGGGACGCCGAATTCGGTAAGGAGCTGGCCACCGACGGTGAGCTGGCCGCCCGGCGCGCGATCTCGGTGATCGACAAGCAGGTCGGGGCCGACAACCTCGCCGCGGTGATCATCGAGCCGATCCAGGGTGAGGGCGGGTTCATCGTGCCCGCCGAGGGCTTCCTCCCCACGCTGCTGCAATGGTGCCGCGACAACGGCGTCGTCTTCATCGCCGACGAGGTGCAGACCGGCTTCGCCCGCACCGGACGGATGTTCGCCTGCGAGCACGAGGGCATCGAACCCGATCTGATCGTGACGGCCAAGGGCATCGCCGGGGGGATGCCGCTGTCCGCGGTGACCGGTCGCGCGGAGATCATGGATTCTCCGCACGTCTCCGGGCTCGGCGGCACCTACGGCGGAAATCCCGTGGCGTGCGCGGCGGCGCTGGCCACCATCGAGACCATCGAGGCCGAGGCGATGGTCGAGCGGGCCGCCGCGATCGAGCGGCTGATGAAGGACCGGCTCGGCCGGATGCAGGCCGAGGACGACCGCATCGGTGACGTGCGCGGCCGGGGCGCGATGATCGCGGTCGAACTCGTGAAGTCCGGCACCGTCGACCCCGACGCCGACCTGACTCGGGCCCTGAGCGCCGGCGCCCACGCAGCCGGGGTGATCGTGCTGTCCTGCGGCACCTACGGCAACGTGCTGCGCTTCCTGCCCCCGCTGGCCATCAGCGACGAGCTGCTCAACGAGGGGCTCGACGTCCTGGCCGAGCTGCTCCGCGACCTCTGAGGGCGATAGCCATTCGGCTCAGTGATGGACGAGGGTGTCGCGGCGGCGGCGGCCGGGACGCAGCCGGTCCAGCAGGCCGCGGCGCGGGCGGTTCTCATAGGTCGGTCCCACGACCTCGGTCTTCTGCTCGGCCAGCGGCAGCGGCTGCGACACCGGGGCGTCGGTGGCAGCGGGTGCGGTGGCGACCGGACGCTGCGCGTACGCGATGTCGCGGGCACTACGGATCGACAGCCGGCCGACGGCCAGCGCGCCTAGGAAGACGATGAGCGCGCCGAGGCCGTAGAAGTACGTCAGCTCCAGCCAGACCCGCTTGGTCTCGGCCGACGCCACCGGGGTGCCGGCCTCACCGAGGTTGAGCGGTCCGGCCAGTGCGCGGCCGATCACGAACCAGGCTCCACCGGCCACGCTGAGCCAGCCACCGAGCATCGCGGTCGCGCGGTTACGCGAGATGAGCAGCAGCACGCCACCGGCGATGGTCACCACACCGGGCAGCACCTCCAACCATCCCCGGCCGGTGGTCCAACTCCACGCCGAATCGGGCGTGAAGGCGAAATCGAAGTACGGCCCGACGAAGGGGATCAGCGCACCCCACAGACCCAGCAGGATCAACAGGAAACCGCTGGCCGCGCCGCGGCTGCGGGGAATTCGCAGCCGTCCACCGCGTGGATGCTCTGGGTGCTGTGAGCCGATCATGATGCCTCCTGGAGTCGTGGGTGTCGGATACCCCGCCCCGACCCCCGCCTAACCGGGATTCTTCACAGCCAATCCACAGCGCCATGGGGAATGCTTTTAGCTTTGCTAACGTACTTTCAGGTAGGCGCAACGTGGCGCCGGTCCCCCCATTCCAACGTCGTGAGGAGCCGCTGTGCCGACTTCGAATTCCACCGACGGCCGCGAAGCGCGCCTCGAGCAGCGCATCGCCGACCTCTACGCCAACGACCCCCAGTTCGCCGCTGCGCGCCCGGACCCCGCCGTCGGCGAGGCCGTCGATCAGCCCGGCGTCCGGTTGTCCGACATGGTGCGCACCATCATGGAGGCCTACGCCGATCGGCCCGCGCTCGGCGCCCGCGCGGTCGATTACGTCACCGATGCCGCCGGGCGCACCTCCGCCCGACTCCTTCCCCGCTTCGACACCATCACCTACCGCCAGACCTGGGACCGGGTGCGCGCGTTGGCCACCGCACTGGCCGACGGCGCCGTGCAACCAGGCGATCGGGTGGCGGTGCTGGGCTTCACCAGCGTCGACTACACCATCGTCGACATGGCGCTCAACCATGTCGGGGCCGTCGCCGTACCCTTGCAGACCAGCGCCCCGGTCGCCGCACTGCGGCCCATCCTCGCCGAGACCGAGCCCGTCGCCGTCTTCTCCAGCGTCGACTTCCTCAGCGACGCGGTCGAACTCGTCCAGACCGGCTTCGCGCCGGCGCGAGTGGTCGTCTTCGATCACGACCCCCGGGTCGACGACCACCGGGACGCCGTGGCAGCGGCGGCCGAAGCGCTCGGCGACGCCGGCATCTCCGTCGAGATCCTCGCCGATCAGATCGAGCGGGGACGGACACTGCCCGCCGCGGCACCCCACGTCTCGAGCGATCCGGATCCACTGATGCTGCTCATCTACACCTCGGGCAGCACCGGGGCTCCCAAGGGCGCGATGTACCCGGAACGGTTGATCGCCAATTCGTGGCGGGCCTCCGCGCGTCAGGCGTGGGGTCTGCAGACGGTCACGCCGTCGATCGTGTTGTCATTCATGCCGATGAGCCACATGATGGGGCGCGGCATCCTCTACGCGGCGCTGGCCACCGGCGGCACCGTCTACTTCGCCGCGCGCAGCGACCTGTCGACGTTCCTGGAGGACGTCGCCCTCGTCCGCCCGACGCATATGAACTTCGTCCCGCGCATCTGGGAGATGATCTTCCAGGAGGTCCAGGGCGAGATCGAACGGGACGGCGCGGATCTGACCGAGGTGAGCCGCCGCGTCATCGGTGGCCGCGGCGTCGCCGCCATGACCGGCTCGGCCCCGATCAGCCCCGAGCTCAAGGCCTGGGCGGAGGACTTCATCGACCTGCCGCTCACCGAAGGCTACGGTTCCACCGAGGCCGGCGCGGTCTTCGTCGACGGCCAGGTGCGCCGGCCGCCGGTGCGTGACTACAAGCTGGTCGACGTCCCCGATCTCGGCTATTTCCACACCGATCGGCCTTATCCCCGCGGCGAGTTGCTGGTCAAATCCGACGATCTGATCCCCGGCTACTACAAGCGACCCGAGATCACCGCCGAGGTGTTCGACGAGGACGGGTTCTACCGCACCGGTGACGTCGTGGCCGAGATCGGTCCGGACCAGCTGAAGTACCTGGACCGGCGCAACAATGTGCTCAAGCTCTCCCAGGGCGAGTTCGTCACCGTGTCCAAGCTGGAGGCGTCGTTCGGCGCCAGCCCGCTGATCCGGCAGATCTACGTGTACGGCAACAGCGCCCGGTCCTATCTGCTGGCGGTCATCGTGCCCACCGACGAGGCCCTGACCCGCGCCGGCGGCGATGCCGACGCGCTGCGCTCGGCGCTGTCGGAGGCACTGCTGACCCAAGCCCGTGAGGCCGAACTGCAGTCCTACGAGATCCCGCGGGACTTCGTGGTCGAGACCGAGCCGTTCACACTGGAGAACGGTCTGCTGACCGGGATCCGCAAGCTGGCGCGTCCGAAGCTCAAGGAGCACTACGGCCCGCTGCTCGAAGAGCTCTACGTCTCGCTGGCAGAAGGACAGGCCAGTGAACTGCGGGCGGTGCGCGAGGGTGCCGGCGACCGGCCGGTCCTCGAGACCGTCGGCCGGGCCGCGGCCGCCCTGCTCGGCGCCACCAGTACCGACGTCGAGCCGGATGCCCACTTCACCGACCTCGGCGGGGACTCGCTGTCGGCGTTGACGTTCGGAAATCTGCTGCACGACATCTTCGGCATCGATGTGCCGGTGGGCGTGATCGTGAGCCCCGCCAACGATCTCGCCGCGATCGCCGGCTACATCGAGGCGCAGCGCTCCGCGGGCGGGAAACGGCCGACCTATGACTCGGTGCACGGCCGGGACGCCACCGAGGTGCACGCCCGCGACCTGACCCTGGACAAGTTCATCGACGCCGAAACCCTCTCGGCGGCAAAGACTCTGCCTGCTCCGACCGGTGAGGTACGGACGGTGCTGCTGACCGGCGCCACCGGATTCCTCGGTCGTTACCTGGCCCTGGACTGGCTCGAGCGGATGTCGCTGGTCGGCGGGAAGGTCGTGTGTCTGGTGCGCGCCAGAGACGACGTCGCCGCGCGGCAGCGCCTCGACGACACCTTCGACAGCGGCGACCCGAAGCTGCTCGAGCACTACCGCGAGCTGTCGGGCTCGCTCGAGGTGCTCGCCGGTGACAAGGGCGAGGCCGACCTCGGGCTGTCCCGCGACGTCTGGCAACGTCTCGCCGACACCGTCGACCTGATCGTGGACCCGGCCGCACTGGTCAACCACGTGCTGCCCTACAGCCAGCTGTTCGGCCCCAACGCGCTGGGCACCGCAGAGCTGATCCGGTTGGCGCTGACGACGAAGATCAAACCGTTCACCTACGTCTCCACCATCGGTGTCGGCGCGGGCGTTACCCCGGGCCAGTTCACCGAGGACGGCGACATCCGCAAGATCAGCGCGACCCGCAAGGTGGACGACACCTATGCCAACGGCTACGGCAACAGCAAGTGGGCCGGTGAGGTGTTGCTGCGCGAGGCGCACGATCTGTGCGGGCTTCCGGTGGCGGTGTTCCGCTGCGACATGATCCTGGCCGACACCACCTATGCGGGCCAACTCAACCTGCCGGACATGTTCACCCGCACGATCTTGAGCCTGGTCGCCACGGGTATCGCTCCCGAGTCGTTCTACGAACTCGACGACGCGGGTCGCCGGCAGCGCGCCCACTACGACGGGCTGCCGGTGGAGTTCATCGCCGAGGCCATCGACACGCTCGGGGCGCAGGCGGTCGGTGAGTCGGGAACGGGTTTCGCGACCTACCACGTGATGAACCCGTACGACGACGGCATCGGTCTCGACCAGTTCGTCGACTGGCTGGTGGACGCCGGCTACCGGATCGACCGCGTTTCCGGCTACGACAGCTGGCTCGCGCGTTTCGAGACGGCGGTGCGGGCCCTGCCCGAGCGGCAGCGTCAGTACTCGCTGCTGCCCCTGCTGCACAACTATCAGCGGCCGGAACGTCCGTTGAACGGGGCGATGGCGCCGACCGAACGCTTCCGCTCCGCTGTGCAGGAGGCCAAGATCGGGCCGGACAAGGACATCCCGCACATCAGCGCGCCGATCATCGTCAAGTACGCCACGGATCTGGAGCTGCTCGGACTGCTCTGAGACCGGATCGACCTGGACGGGCGTGGCCCTCGACATCGTCGTCGAAGGCCGCGCCCGCCCTCGTGTGCGCGGGTAGCATTCGGGCGGGAGTCGGGAGCGTCGATTGCGCGGAATCCGTCTGTGGTGGCGCCAGCCGGACCACTACGAATGGTTATCGGGATACCTTGCCGCCCGCGGCCTGACCGGAGTCACCCGCTACATCCTGGCCGCCATCCTGTTACTGCTCGCCGTGTCGACAGCGCTGATGCGGCTCAGCCCGGCCGGGCCGGACGATACCGCCGCGCGGGTGACGTCCACCGTGGTGATCATCGCGCTCTCCGTGGTCGCCGCCGGCTATCTCCGTGGCTGGCCGGACCGACGCCGCTCCCAGGCGTTCTCGGTGCTGGGCACCGTCGCCCTCTCGGCGGCCTGTCTGGCCGATTCGGATCCACGCGCCGGCATGCTGGGCTGTGCGGCGTTCATCGGTCTGGCGGGCTACGTCGGCTTCTTCCACTGCGCGCGGTATCTGACGCTGACGCTGGGCATCTCCCTGACCACGGCCGCGGTGTGCGCCGCGCGGGTCGCCATGGACGGCGATCCGGCCATGGCCGCCGCCAAGCTGATGGTGATGAGCGGCGGCATCCTCGTGGTGCCGTTCTGCGGGCAGATCCTGGTGCACTGGCTGTCGGTCGACGCATTGCGATCGTCGACCGACGCCCTGACCGGACTGCGCAACCGCCGGGGCTTCCACCGGGCGGCACGCGATCTGCTCACCGGCGCCGCCGGTGACCCAGATCGGTGCTTCACCGTGGTGATGGCCGATCTCGATGCCTTCAAACAGGCCAACGACACCTACGGCCACGCGGTCGGCGACATGATCCTGATCGCCGTCGCCGACAGCCTGCGTGCGGCCGCCGGCGAGGAGGCGGTGCTGGGCCGGGTCGGCGGCGAGGAGTTCCTGGTCGCGATCTGCACAGCGCATGCCGAGACCACCCACACCGCCGAGCGACTACGCGCCGGCATCGCCGGCACCTCGTGGAACGTCACCGCCAGCCTCGGCGTGGCCAGCATCGGGCTGACCCGGGTCGCCGGCCGGACCCGGGATCTGATCGACGGTCTCATCGCGGCCGCCGACATCGCCATGTACGAGGCCAAACGCGCGGGCGGCAACCAGGTCCGCCATTCCGAGGCGCCGATGTCGTGGCTCGGCTGAATCGTCAGTCGTACAGGCCGGGCTGACCCAGTGCGCTGACGCCGCTGGGCGGCGTCAGCCCGAGGTGGGTCCACGCCAGGGAGGTGGCCACGCGGCCGCGCGGGGTGCGGGCGATCATCCCGGCCCGCACCAGGAACGGTTCGCAGACCTCCTCGACGGTGGTGGCCTCCTCCCCCACGGCCACCGCCAGGGTCGACACCCCGACCGGACCACCACCGAAACTGCGGGTCAACGCCGAGAGCACCGCCCGGTCGAGGCGGTCCAAACCGAGTTCGTCGACGTCGTAGACCTCCAGGGCGGCCTTGGCGATGTCGCGGGTGATCACACCGTCGGCCCGCACCTCGGCGTAGTCACGCACCCGGCGTAACAGCCGGTTCGCGATCCGTGGTGTGCCCCGTGACCGCCGCGCGATCTCGGCGCCGGCCTCACGACCCAGTTCGATGCCCAGGATCCCCGCTGAGCGCGCCAGCACCCGTTCCAGTTCGGCGGGCTCGTAGAAGTCCATGTGTGCGGTGAAGCCGAACCGGTCGCGTAACGGTCCGGTCAGCGCGCCGGACCGGGTGGTGGCACCGACGAGGGTGAACGGGGCCACCTCCAGCGGAATCGAGGTGGCGCCGGGTCCTTTGCCCACCACGACGTCGACCCGGAAGTCCTCCATCGCCAGATAGAGCATCTCCTCGGCCGGCCGGGCGATGCGGTGGATCTCGTCGATGAACAGCACGTCGCCCTCGACGAGGTTCGACAGCATGGCCGCGAGGTCACCGGCTCGTTCCAGCGCCGGACCCGACGTCACCCGCAACGACGAGTTGAGTTCGGCGGCGATGATCATCGCCAGCGACGTCTTGCCCAGACCCGGCGGCCCCGACAGCAGGATGTGGTCGGGGGTGCCGCCGCGGTTCTTGGCGCCCTCGAGCACCAGCTGGAGCTGTTCGCGGACGCGAGGCTGGCCGATGAACTCGCCGAGCGAGCGCGGTCGCAGGCTGGCGTCGATGTCGCCCTCACCGACCGTCAACGCCGGTGAGACGTCGCGCTCCTCGGGTTCGTCGGTCTCGAAGCGACCCATCTCTATTTCTTCCCGAGCATCGACAGCGCAGCCCGCAGCGCGCTGGACGTGGTGGCGTCGGGATCGTCGGCGAGCACCTTGTCGGTCGCTTCCTCGGCCGCTTTGGCGGCGAAGCCGAGACCGATCAGCGCCTCGACGACCGGGGCGCGTACCGCGTGCCCGCCGGCGGCCGCGACGCCCGGACCCGCCGAGACCGGGCCGATCTTGTCGCGCAGTTCGAGGACCATCCGTTCGGCGCCGCGCTTCCCGATGCCCGGCACCCGGGTCAGCGCGGTCACGTCACCGTCGGCCAGGGCCTGCCGCAACGCCTGGGCGTCGTGCACGGCCAGCGTCGCCAGCGCGATCTTCGGGCCCACGCCGGACACCCCGAGCAGCGTGCTGAACAGGTCACGGGCCTCGGCGTCGGCGAACCCGTAGAGCGTCATCGAGTCCTCGCGCACGATCATCGCGGTGACCAGCCGGGATTCGGCGCCGCGCCGCAACGTCGCCAGCGTCGACGGGGTGGCCATCACCTTGTAGCCCACACCGGCCGCCTCGATCACCGCGTGGTCGAGCGCGATGTCGATGACCTCACCCCGTACCGACGCGATCACTTCGCCGCCTTGAGCCGAGCCGCATATTTGCGGCGCTGCTCGGCCGCCATCGCCTCGGCGGCGGCCATGCGGGCGATCATCGGCGCCCGCCAGCAGTGGCAGATCGCCAGCGCCAGGGCGTCGGCGGCATCCGCGGGGGTCGGTTTGGCCTGCAGCGCAAGGATTTTGGTGACCATCGTGGTGACCTGGGCTTTGTCGGCCCGGCCGTTGCCGGTGACGGCGGCCTTCACCTCGCTGGGCGTGTGGAAGTGAACGTCGATATCGCGCCGGGCGGCGGCGAGCGCGATCACGCCACCGGCCTGCGCGGTGCCCATGGCGGTGTTGGCGTTCTGGTTGGCGAACACCCGCTCGATCGCGATGACGTCGGGCCGGTGGGTGTCCATCCAGTATTCGACGGTGTCACTGATCGTCAGCAGCCGGCGGTGCAACTGCTCGTCGGAGGGGGTGCGCACGACGTCGACGTCCAGCGCGATCACCTGCCGTCCACGGCCGCTCTCGATGACCGAGAGCCCGCAGCGCGTCAAGCCGGGATCGACTCCCATCACCCGCACGCCACACCCCTTCGCCAGAACACGTGTTCGATACCTTAACGCGCGGCGCGGCTGCATCGCGGAAGGACACACCGGATCAGGTGTACGGGCGCAGGTCCGGATTCAGATCCGCCGCGGGCACCTCACCGAACGACCGGATCGCGCGGTCGATCTCCTCGACGCGCCGCCTCGATGCCCGCCAGCCCCTGACCTTCTCGACGCCCTGCTCCTCGCCGTCCCGGGTGATCTCGATCTTCCACGGCACGCCGCAGAACTTGGCCAGGAACCAGAACGGCCACGCCAGGATGAACGGCAGCGCGATCACGAACATCAACACCCCGAACCAGCTGTCGCCCCACGAGGCCATGTCGATGTAGTCGATCAGCGGCATCCAGCGGCGCCGCACCCGCCACCGCACGCCCTGCGCGTCCTTGAATTCGGGCATGGCGTCAGATCACGAACCGTCCGGACCGCGCCGCGCCGTCGGGGTCGACCACCACCGCCATGGCCTCAGAGCTTAGAGCCGGCGGGGCAACTATGTGCGGGGTCAGGCCTCGATCTGCGCGAGGATCTCGTCGGGGATGTCGACGTTGGTGTAGACGTCCTGCACGTCGTCGCTGTCCTCGAGGGCATCGACCAGTTTCATCACCTTGCGTGCACCCTCGGCGTCCACCGGCACGGTCACCGACGGCTGGAAGCTCGCCTCGGCGGAGTCGTAGTCGATACCGGCGTCCTGCAGGGCGCTGCGCACAGCCACCAGGTCGGTGGGCTCGGAGATGATCTCGAAGCTGTCGCCGAGATCGGTGACGTCCTCGGCACCGGCGTCGAGTACCGCGGCGAGCACGTCGTCCTCGGTCAGACCGTTCTTCTCGAGAGTCACCACGCCTTTTCGGGTGAACAGATAGGAGACCGACCCCGGATCGGCCATGTTGCCGCCATTGCGGGTCATCGCCACCCGCACCTCCCCCGCGGCGCGGTTGCGGTTGTCGGTCAGGCACTCGACCAGGATGGCCACGCCGTTGGGGCCGTAGCCCTCGTAGGTGATGGTCTGCCAGTCGGCGCCGCCGGCCTCTTCACCCGCGCCGCGCTTACGGGCGCGTTCGATGTTGTCGTTGGGCACCGAGTTCTTCTTGGCCTTCTGGATGGCGTCGAACAGCGTCGGGTTGCCGCCGGGGTCTCCGCCGCCGGTGCGGGCGGCGACCTCGATGTTCTTGATCAACTTGGCGAAATTCTTACCCCTACGGGCGTCGATGACCGCCTTCTTGTGCTTCGTGGTCGCCCACTTGGAATGGCCGCTCATCAGGGGTGAACCTACTTTCTTGTCGCGATCTCGCCTGACGAGTCTACGTGCAGCCGCGATTCGGGCGTGATCGCGAGCGGTGAGCGCGCCTTTGCACGCCGAAATCACCTCAGGTCGCCGTCGATGTAGCGCTGCAGGTTCGGCGCGATCGCCGCGACGACCTCGGGCTCGGTCATGGAGGCGACCGGTTCGATCCGCCACACGAAGCGCATCAGTGCCAGGCCGATGAGCTGCGTGGCGATCAGGCCGCTGCGCCGCATCCGGTCGGCCTCGTCGGTGCCCAGTGTGGACGTCCCGATCAGGCTGCGGCTCACCACCAGTGCGAGCTTCTCCCGGGTGCGCGGCTCGTGGGCGGCGGTCATCACGACGGCGCGCAGTGTGGGCCCTATCTCGTCGTCGGTCCAGCTGCCCAACACGGTCCGCACGAGGCGCTCACCGAGGTCCGCGCGGGGCGTCGACCAGGTGGTGGCCACCATCTCCAGCCAGCGCTGCGGCGGATCGGTGGCTGCGTCGAGCAGCTTCTCCTTGGATCCGAAGTAGTGATAGACGAGCGCCGGATCGACGTCGGCCGCCCGCGCGACCGCCCGGATGGTGGTGCCGGCGACGCCTTGGTCGGCGAACTCGTGGCGGGCTGCGGCGAGGATGCGCGCAGAGAGCACGCCCCGTTCGTCGCGGGGGCCGGGTGCGGTTCGCTTCGGCACCGGTCGAGCATAGCCGCCGATTTCACGTTGCGTTGAGACTAGTTTCACCGTAGCGTGAAATTTGTGAACGCGCTGAACGGGCCGCAGACCACCGGACGCACCTATCGCAACCTCAGCGAGCCGCGCCACACCGTCGCGCACGACGTCAATGTCACTGTGCCGATGCGCGACGGCGTCACCCTGCTCGCCGACGTGCACCGTCCGGCCGGGGACGGGCGTCACCCGGCTCTGATCGCCGCGTCCCCGTATCCCCGTCAGATCCAGAACCTCGGCGCGCCGGCCGGGTTCATCGAGGCCGGCGTCACCGACTTCTGGGTCCGTCGCGGATATGTCCACGTCATCGCCAACGTGCGTGGCACGTGCGGCTCCGGCGGCCGGTTCGGGTTCTTCGACGCTCAGGAACGCCGCGACATGTACGACCTCGTGGAGTGGGTGGCCGCTCAGCCGTGGTGCGACGGCACCGTCGGAATGATCGGCATCAGCTATTTCGCCATGACGCAGCTCGAAGCCGCCGTCGAACGGCCCCCGCATCTGCGGGCGATCTTCCCGGTCGCCGTCACGGCCGACCTGTACGAGGCCGCATCCCACCACGGGTTGATGAACTCGTCGTTCGTCACGCCGTTCCTGTCCATGATGGGGCTGACCTCCGAGCGCAGCGATGCACTGTGGCGCGGCCCGGTGGTCGGCCTGGCGCGCCGCATCCTCAGTCTGCCGCCGCTCCACCGCCGATTCGCCACGATGAACGGTGAGGCGGCGGTGACGATGATGCGCCAGCTGCTCAAGCTGCCGCACAATCCCCATCCGTGGGACGACCTGTGGCATGACGTGGCGGTCGAACACCCTGTGCGCGATGAATGGTGGGACGAACGCGACCTGCTGCCGCTGCTGGACCGCGTGGACATCCCGGTCTATCTCGGCTGCGACTGGGAGAACGTGCCGCTGCATCTCCCGTCGACGTTCCAGACCTGGAAAAGGTTGCGCCACAGCAGCGATGTACGCATCGGACTGCTCGGGCGCTACGGGTTGACCTGGCCGTGGGAGAGCCTGCACACCGAGGCGCTGGCCTGGTTCGACCACTGGCTCAAGGGCCACGACACCGGAATCCTCGACGGACCGCCGATCCGGTACGTGCTGCCCGGCGACGAGGGTGGCTGGCACATCGCGAACTGCTGGCCACCGGAACAGAGCAGCCACCGCAGCCTCGCGCTGCGTGCCGACGGGGCGCTCGACGACGACGAGGGTGAACCGGGGCAGCGGGCGTATCTGGTGCTCGGTGCCGGACTCAACCGGGTCACCGCCAGCCCCGTCGATCCGCCGGACCGACTCGAGTGGACCAGCGCTGCGCTGGACGACCATGTGGACATGGTGGGCGACGTCGAATTACGCCTTGTGGCATCGGCCACCGCGATCGACACGGCATGGATCGCCACCCTGCAGGACGTGGCCCCCGACGGCACGGTCGAGGACGTCACGGCCGGCTGGTTGCGGGCGAGTCTGCGCACGGTCGACGAGGCCGCCAGCCGCGACGGCGCGCCGGTACTGCCCTGCCGGGAACCGCGCGCCGTGCCGATCGGCGAGAACGTCGAATACCGGATTCCGCTGGTGCCCAACGCCCGTCGCTTCCGGGCCGGACACCGGATCCGCCTGGTGCTCACCAGCGACGATCAGGATCCGTCGACACCGGCGATCATGAACTTCCGGCACGCCGGCGTCGGGACCAGCAGCCGCAACATCGTCCGCTCATCCTCCCGCCTGTTGCTACCGGTGATCTCGGCGTGAAAAGGTCTGCTCTGCGCGCCTTTTCACGCCGAAACCATCTCCACGAACAGCTTGTGCACCCGGCGGTCGCCGGTCATCTCCGGATGGAACGACGTCGCCAGCGTCCGGCCCTGCCGCACCGCGACGATGTGCTCCCCCGCCCGGCCCAGCACCTCGACACCCGCGCCGACCCGCTCCACCCACGGCGCCCGGATGAACACCGCGTGGACGGGTTCGTCGAGTCCCGCGAACGGGATATCACCTTCGAACGAGTCGACCTGGCGTCCGAATGCGTTGCGGCGCACCGTCATGTCGATTCCGTGTAACGGCATGGCCTCCCGGCCGGCGGCGCCGGCGTCGAGGATCTCGCTGGCCAACAGGATCATCCCCGCGCATGAGCCGTACGCGGGCATACCGTCGGCCAAACGCTCGCGCAGCGGTTCGAGCAGGTCGAACTCGCGCAGCAGATGGCTCATCGCCGTCGATTCGCCGCCCGGGATCACCAGCGCCTCGACCGCGTCGAGTTCGGCCCGCCGCCGAACCGTGACGGCCTCGGCGCCGGCCTCGGTCAGCGCCGCGAGGTGTTCGCGGGTGTCACCCTGCAGCGCCAGCACCCCGATGCGGACGCTCACGCCCGTCCCGGCGTGAAATCGCGCGGATACCGGGTCAGTCCCTCCTGCATGACGGCCGCGACCATCTCGCCGTACTGGTTGAACAGCTTGCCCTGGGTCAGCGCCCGGCCGCCGCATGCCGACGGCGAGGACTGGTCGTAGAGCAGCCATTCGTCGGCACGGAACGGTCGCATGAACCACATCGCGTGGTCGAGAGAGGCGATGTTGAGATGCTTGCGCACGTCGGCGTGGTTGACCTGCGCCGAACCGAGCAGCGTGAGATCGCTCAGATAGGCCAGTGCGCAGATGTGCAGCACCGGGTCGTCGGGCAGCGGGTCCCGGTGACGGAACCACACCTGCTGCTGAGATGCCTTGCCCGGCAACCGCTTCACCAGATCACGCGGCACGATCCGGACATCCCATTCGTCGAACTGGGCGAAGCTGGCGTCGTCGAAGACCTTGCTCACGGATTTGAAGTCGGTCATGTCGTCCGGCGGCGGCGCCGCCGGCATGGCGTCCTGGTGTTCGATGCCACTCTGGTCGGTCTGGAAGGACGCCGACATCGAGAAGATCGTCTCGCCGTGCTGGATGGCGTTGACCCGTCGGGTGACGAACGATCCGCCATCGCGCAGCCGCTCGACGATGTAGACCGACGGCGCGCGGGCGTCCCCGGGCCGCAGGAAATAGCCGTGCAGCGAGTGCACCAGGAACTTCGGGTCGACCGTGCGCACCGCCGACACCAGGGATTGCCCGGCCACATGACCGCCGAAGGTGCGCTGCAGGAATCCCGACTCGGGGCTGAACACCGCACCGCGGTAGATGTTGACCTCCAGCTGCTCGAGGTCGAGGATCTCCTCGATCGCCATCTGCGATTACCAGCCGCGTTCGGCCAGCCGGTGGGGCTGGGCGATGTCCTCCACGTTGATACCGACCATCGCCTCACCCAGGCCCCGCGACACCTTGGCCAGCACGTCCGGATCGTCGTAGAAGGTCGTGGCCTTCACGATCGCCGCGGCGCGATCGGCGGGGTTGCCGGATTTGAAGATGCCCGAGCCGACGAACACGCCCTCGGCGCCGAGTTGCATCATCATGGCCGCGTCGGCGGGGGTGGCGATACCGCCCGCGGTGAACAACGTCACCGGCAGCTTGCCCGCGCGGGCCACCTCGAGAACCAGGTCGTAGGGCGCCTGCAGTTCCTTGGCCGCCACGAACAGCTCGTCTTCGCTCAGCGAGGTCAGCCGGCGGATCTCGCCGCCGATCTTGCGCATGTGGGTGGTCGCGTTCGAGACGTCGCCGGTGCCGGCCTCGCCCTTGGAGCGGATCATCGCCGCGCCTTCGGTGATGCGCCGCAGCGCTTCGCCCAGATTGGTCGCCCCGCACACGAACGGCACGGTGAATTTCCACTTGTCGATGTGATTGGTGTAGTCGGCCGGGGTGAGCACCTCGGATTCGTCGACGTAGTCCACGCCGAGGCTCTGCAGGATCTGCGCCTCCACGAAGTGACCGATGCGCGCCTTGGCCATCACAGGGATGGTGACCGCGTCGATGATGCCCTCGATCATGTCCGGATCGCTCATCCGCGACACGCCGCCCTGGGCTCGGATGTCGGCGGGCACCCGCTCGAGCGCCATGACCGCGACGGCGCCGGCGGCCTCGGCGATGCGGGCCTGCTCGGGGGTGACGACGTCCATGATGACGCCGCCCTTGAGCATTTCCGCCATGCCCCGCTTGACGCGAGCGGTTCCGACCTGCGACGAGCCGTTGTGCTGCGAGCCGTTTGCTGCGGTTTCCACTGCCTTCTCCTCAGAATCGCTACCGATCCAGTGTAGTGGCACCGCAAAATCGATTGAATCCGCAATATTGCGGGTTCGGCCTCACACCGGTGACCAGTTCGCGGCCTATTGTCGCATCACACCGGCGGTGTCCCAGAATCCAGCGGTACTGCCCTCCTGGGTTGCCCGCTGGGCAGCACCTTGAACCGGCATCACCAACGCGACGGCGCGCCCTGCCGGATCCGCTCCACCTCCGAACGCGCGAACCGCACGCGGTCGGTGTCGGCTCCCCGCGCCGCCGCCAGCTCGTTGGCCAGCTCGTCGGCAGCCTGGAGCACCAGAACGGCGGTCCGGCGCTGCGCGCCAACCCCGCGCTTACGATGGCCGCGCCGGGCCTTCCACGATCCTGCCAGCACGTCGAGTTCCGCCGGGGTGATCACGCCTCGCTCGACCTCCGGCGCCATCACAGCGCGCAGGACGTCGCGCTCGCGCACCACCGTCGAGCTGTAGACCTTCGCGACGATGAGCAGCGCGACCACGACCATGCCGACGTACAGCCCGGTCTGCAGCGACGGGCTGCCACCCGCGATGGCGTCGACTGCATCCCAAACGCCGTGCAGCAGCATGGCAATCACCATGAGCAGCAGTCCGCGACCGACCCGGCGGGGCTCGGCCGGACGACCCAGCAGATACACCAGGCCGGCGCAGAAAATCGCGCTGTACAAGATGTGCGCGGCGACGCCGAAGGCCATCCGCGTCCAGATCGTCTGCAGCTCGGAGGCCAGCGGATCGGCGCCGAATTGTGCACCGGCGGCATCCAACGCGTACTGCACGTCTTCGACGATCTGGAAGCCGAGACCGATCGCCGCGCCGAGGATGAAACCGTCAAACGCGGTTCGAATCACGCGGGGCGCCAGAGCGATCAGCAGGAGCAGGCCGAAGCCCTTGGCCAGTTCCTCGTCGAAGGGCGCGGAGAGCGCGGCCGACCAATCCAGCGACCATGCCTGGCCGAACGCCTTGGCGTAGAGATCGCTCAACGCGCTGTTGGCCGTGCCCGCCATCAGCGACGTGGCCGCGAATCCGCCCCAGGCCAGCGCGGTGACCAGCAGATTCACCGGCAGTTTGGCGTACCGGTCGGCGCGCTGAGTGAACCACCAGAGCAAGGCGCCGTAGAGAACGAACAGCACGACCGCAGCCGCGACCGCGGTGTCGAACGACGCGGGCTGGCTCTGCAGCATCGGTAAGACGGTGATCGCACCGAACCCCACCAGCAGCACGTACACCCAGAACGCCAGATTGCGCGGTTGGAACAGCACGAAGCGCCGACCCCATCCGGAGGCGTCGAGAGCGGCGGCACGGGCAGTTTCGAGGTCGGACAGATCGGTCACGCCGCCGCTCCCTTGTCCCCGCGGATGCTGGTGATCATCCGGTGGACGGCATCGGTCTCGTCCGACGAAGGATCGTCGGGTCCGAGGGCGACGGCGACGACCCCCACGCCATCGAAGACGTAGGCCACCAGCAACCCGTCAGTGGTGAGGGTGCCGATTTCCTCGACGACTCCCGAATCGCCGGAATCGCTTGTGACGGTGGCGCGTTCGCTCATCACCGTCGTGTCGCCGTCGAGCACGCCGCCGCCGGTGGTCTCGACCTGGTCGAGCAGCGCGCTGGCGTCACCGTCGAAATTGTCCACTTTGACGGTGAGCGTGACGTCGCCATCGGCGACCGTCGCGCTCTGCGGATATCCGCCGCCGGCTTGTGGACTGCCGATTCGCACCCCCGAGGTGATGCCCCAGCCAGGTTCGGGAACGAAGGTGACGCCTCCGTCCAGTCCGATGACGTCACCGGCGGCGACCTCATCGTCGTATCCGATGAAGTCATCGATGTTCGGCAGCACGATGGACATGACGAACGCCAACGCGAGCACGGTGACGGCCGGGCCGATGGAGCGCCGGTCGAAGCCGAGCCATCGGCGGTCTACGGGGATCCAGCGTTCGTCGGGTTCGAACGTCGACTGGGCGAGGATGTCGGTAATGGGAAGTCCTTGACTAGACGGGATTTCGGCCGATATGCCCCACCACAGGCGCACCGACTATAACAACGGTCGCTCGAGCTCAGGCCTCGACTTCAGAAAATATTTTCCCAGCCGTCACCTGATCGGTGAATGGGTCGGCCCCGGATGCGGGCCCCGTCCCAGAAGGCAAGGTGTGCGGTGGCCGAGAAGATCCTTTCCGCGATGCGCTGAAGCTGCGAAAACGCTGTGGTTGAATTTGACGCGTGTTGCCATAGGGGCGCAGTGGTGGCGTAACACGGCCGGTACGGCCGAATCCAGGGGAGACATGATGCCGACTTCGCATCGTCCAGCACACACCATCTTCGCCTGCGCCGCCGTCGCGGCGCTGGCCGTGACCGCCTACGGCGCAGGCACGGCCGTTCCCGAGCACCGTGTCGCGCTGACAACCGTGTCGGGCGCCTACACCATCGCCGAGAGCCCGGTGCTGCTGAAGATCGAGCTGCACGGCGACCCGGCGGAGGCGAGCGACTACTGGAACCAACAGAACTTCCAGGACTGCGGTCTGATGGCGGTCGCGACCGTCGTCGGCCTGACGACGGGCACCGCACCCACCGAGCAGGAGATCGTCGCGGTCGCGTCGAGTCTGCCGAGCCCGGGCGGTGACCGGCCGATCTACACGCCGCCGGACCCGAACAACCCGAACTCCGACAACGGGACCACCTCCGACGATCAGGTCCTGCTGCTTGAGCACTACGGGATCGCCGCCACCGCCACCAGCGACGACCTGGCCGCCGAGACCGGCCTGGCCACTGGGATCCCGGCGCTCTCCGGCTATCTGGACAGCGGACGCCGGTTGATCGCCGGCGTGAACGCCGAGACCATCTGGGCCGAGGAGGGCGGCTACACCGACGACGACCACTCCGTGGTGATCAGCGGCGTCGATCCGGAGGCCGGGCTGGTCTTCCTCTCCGACAGCGGCACCGAGGACGGCGACGGCGAGCAGGTGCCGATCGACGTCTTCGAACGGGCCTGGGCGACCGGTGCCCACGATCTGATCGTCACCGGCTGAGGCCGGTCAGCGGATCTGCACCGGCGGTCCCGCCGGCCGGGATGCGGGCGAGTCGGCGAGGGCGACGGCCTGGTCGAGCAATTCGGCCAGCCGGCGCGGGTATACGGCCTCGCCCGCGGCGACCAGCTCGCCGATCGCCGTCGCGTCACACCAGCGGTGGCCGTGGATGTAGCGGCGTTCGAGGGCCGTGTGACCGATCGCGGTCGGTTCGAAGCGGTCGGTGCGGCATACGAAGAACAGCTCCTGGCTGTGCATGACCGCCCCGTTGAAGTCGAACACCGCGTCACGCCGCCACACCGGCCCGATCAACGATCCGGCATCGACCTGCAGACCGGTCTCCTCGGCCAGCTCCCGGGCCGCGGCCTCGGTCAGTGTCTCCCCCGGTTCCACGGCGCCACCCACGGTGAACCACCAGCGCGGTGCTGAGCCGGCCGCCGCGGCTGGATCGGATCCGCACAGCAGCAGCACCGCGCCGTCGCGGTCGATCAGCACCACGCGTGCCGACATCCGCGGTTTGACCGGCTCGGTGTCGCGCGACGAGGGTTCGGCGATCTCGAAATAGGTGGGCAGCGCGGCGGTTCCGCCCAGTCTCAGCAGCCGTACCGGGGTCCGCTCACGCAGGGCCAGGGTGTCGCGCACGGCGTCGTTGTGGAAGCGCCGCGCCAGCAACACCCGAGCTTCGGCGTCGGCCAGCTCGGCCACCAGCGCCGTCGGCAGTGCCGCCGGGTCGACCACCGCGAGCGCGGCGGAGAGCTCGTTCTCGGCGGCCTCCCGGGCGCTGCGCGGCGCCCGTTCGGCGGCGTCGGCCAGCGCCGAGAGGCGTCGGCCCGGCGCTTCACCGCCGTACGCGTCGGCGGCGACGGCCCGGGCCACGGCCGCACGCCGGCCCAGCGCACCGTCGAGGACCTGCCAGCTCAGGTCGTAGCGCACGTGCAGGCGATCGAGCCGGTGGGCGGTCTGATACGCCCAGCCGGCGATCAGCAGCACGACCACGGCCAGGACGGCGACCGCGACGATCAACCACGCGGTCACGACACCACCGACACCTTGACCCCCGCGCCGGCCACCGTTTCGTAGACCCGCATGATCTGGCTGGCCACCACCGACCAGTCGTAGCGGTGCACCGCCTCGGCCGCCGCGGCGACGATCCGATCCCGCGCCGCCACGTGGTCGGGGTCGTCGGCGAGCATCCCGATCACCCCGGCGGCCAGGTCGTCGGCGTCGTCGACGCGCACCAGCGCGCCCGCCGCCCCGTCGAGCAGCACCCGCCGGAAGGCGTCGAGATCGCTGGCCACCACCGCGGTGCCGGCGGCCATGGCCTCGACGAGCACGATGCCGAAGCTCTCCCCCCCGGTGTTGGGCGCGCAGTACACATCGGCGCTGCGCATCGCCGACGCCTTGGTGGCATCGTCGACCTGCCCGAGGAACCGCAGATGACCGGCCAGCTCCCCGGCCTCGTCGCGCAGTTCGTCCTCCGCACCGCGGCCGACGACGAGGATCTCGATGTCCGGATAGCGCGCCACCAGGGCCGGGAGGGCGCGCAGCAGTACCGCCATGCCCTTGCGGGGTTCGCCGTAGCGGCCCAGGAACAGCACGGTGCGGCCGGGCCGGGGATAGCCGGGCAGCAGGGGCGCGGTCGCGAACGAGGCGACGTCGACGCCGTTGGGGATCTCGACCGCGTCGGAGCCGAGCGCCTCCATCTGCCAGCGGCGCGCGAGGTCCGAGACGGCGATGCGTCCGACGATCTTCTCGTGGTAGGGCCGCAGGATCCCCTGGAATACCGACAACGTCAGCGATTTGGTGGTCGAGGTGTGGAACGTCGCGACGATCGGACCCTGCGCGGCCTGCAGCGCCAGCATCGACAGGCTGGGCGCATTCGGCTCATGCAGGTGCAGAACGTCGAAATCGCCGTGGCATAGCCACTTCTTGACCCGGCGGTGGGTGGCGGGTCCGAATCGCAGCCGCGCCACCGATCCGTTGTACGGGATGGGCACCGCCTTCCCGCCGGAGACGACGTAGTCGGGCAGATCGGCGTCGGGTGAGGACGGTGCGAGCACGCTGACGTCGTGGCCCCGCCGGCGCATCACCTCGGCGAGCTGTAGAACATGCGACTGCACCCCGCCCGGCACGTCGAACGAGTACGGACACACCATGCCGATGCGCACGGTCTACCAGCGCTTTCTGCTCTTCGCGCGAGCACTCATCGCGCCCCGGCGATCCGGGCGCGGCGCCCCTCGGACAGATCAGACAGCCATTGCGGCTGGACCATGTGCCAGTCCTGCGGATGGGCGGCGATGTTGACGGCGAATCGGTCGGCCAGCGCCTGGGTGATCACCGCGACGTCGCGGCTGGAGGTGTCGAGTTCGCCGAACACCTCCATGCCCCAGCCGTCGCCGTCGAACCAGCAGTGCGTCGGCAACAGGGCCGCACCGGTCTCGATCGCGAGTTTGGCCGCGCCGGCGGGCATGCGGGTCGGCTCACCGAAGAAGTCGACCGCCACCCCGTGCCGGGACAGATCGCGTTCGGCCATCAGACAGACCACCCGGTTGTCCCGCAGTCGATCCCGCAACAGCTGATACGGCGGGCGCTCTCCGCCGGAGAGCGGTATCACCTCGAATCCGAGGCTCTCCCGGTAGGCGACGAACCGGTTGAACAGAGACTCCGGTTTCAGGCGTTCGGCGACGGTGGTGAATTCGCCGTGGTTCTGCACCAGCCACACCCCCGCCATATCCCAGTTGCCGCTGTGCGGCAGGGCGATCACCGCGCCGCGCCCGTCGCGCAGCGCCGCCCACAGGTTGTCGATACCCGTCACCGACAGGTCCCGGCCGATCTTGGCGTGGTCCATACCCGGCAGCCGGAACGCCTCGCGCCAGTAGCGGGCGTACGACGCCAGTGACGCTTGCATCAGCGAATCCGGCACCTCGGCCGGGGCCACCCCGGTCACCCTGGCCAGGTTCTTGCGCAGCTGTTCGGGTCCACCGTTGCGCGACGAATACCGGGCACCGGCGTCGAATGCGGTGCGGGCCACGACATCCGGTACGGCGCGCACGACGCGCCACCCGGCGGCATATCCCCAGTCCGACAGCATGTCAGAGGTGGGCAGCCGACCTACGAATGGGGTCACTGCTCCCCCGCCGCCGGCTTCTGCCCGCCGGCCGGTTCGATCGGGTCGGTCGCTCCCGGCGAGGTGCGCACCGCATGCACGCGCTGCAGGACGGTGATCACGCTGGTGACGGCCAGCAGCCACATCGCCACATGCACCAGCCACGGCACGTGCAGGAACGACACCCCGGAAAGACCGGCGCCGGTCAGCACGATGACCAGTCTTTCGGGCCGTTCGATGAAGCCACCGTCGCCACGCAGCCCGCTGGCTTCGGCGCGGGCCTTGATGTAGGAGATCACCTGCGAGGTGATCAGGCAGATCAACGTGGCCACCACCAGAGAGCGGCTCTGCATGCCGAAGGCCGCCCACCACAGCAGGCCGGCGAAGATCGCGCCGTCGGCGATGCGGTCGCAGGTCGCGTCGAGCACGGCGCCGAAACGCCGTCCGCCGCCCCGCTCGCGGGCCATCGCGCCGTCGAGCATGTCCGCAAGGACGAATACCGCGACGGTGAAGGAGCCCCACCACAGTTGCCCCATCGGGAACAGGGTCAGCGCCGCCAGCACACTGCCGGCCGCGCCGAGGATGGTGATGCTGTCCGGGGTGAACCCCAGCCGCAGCGCGCCGCGGGCGACGGGCCGCGACAGTTTGGTGTAGGCGGCGCGCGTCATCAAATAGAAGTTGCTCACGGGCCGTCCTCGCCGGCCTGTCTGGTCCACTCGTCGGCGAGCAGTTCCCGCGTCTCGCGCAGCAGCTGCGGGATCACTTTCGAGCCGCCGATGATGGTGATGAAATTCGCGTCCCCACCCCACCGCGGCACGACATGCATGTGCAGGTGCTCGGCCAGCGACCCGCCCGCCGAGTGGCCGAGGTTGAGGCCGACGTTGAACCCGTGCGGCCGCGACACGGCTTTGATCACGCGGATGGCGCGCTGCGCGAAAGCCATCAGCTCGGCGCTCTCGCTGGCGGTGAGGTCCTCGAGCTCCGATACCCGGCGGTACGGCACCACCATCAGGTGGCCGGGGTTGTAGGGATACAGGTTGAGCACCGCGTACACCTCGGCTCCCCGCGCGACCACCAGGCCGTCCTCGTCGGCCATGGTGGGGATGTCGGTGAACGGCTGCGCCGACTGCGACGAGTCCGAACCCTTCTTCATCGGCGATTCGGCGATGTAGCTCATCCGGTGTGGAGTCCACAGCCGCTGCAGATGGTCGGGGTCGCCGACCCCGTGGTCGACGATCGAGCGCTCGTCGTTATCGCTCACGCGCCTGGGTCCGCCTTCACGAGGTCGGCTGTGGGAGCGACGTTCTGGCGGTCGGCAATCCATTTCACGATGGCGTCGGCGGCGTGTTCGCGCGGCACGCCGTTGATCTGTGTGCGGTCCCCGAAGCGGAAGGACACGGCGCCCGCCTCCACATCCTTATCGCCCGCAACCAGCATGAACGGCACTTTCTGGTTGGTGTGGTTGACGATCTTCTTGGCCATCCGGTCGTCGCTGGCGTCCACCTCGACGCGCACTCCGCGACCCCGCAGCTGGGCCGCGACCTCGTCGAGGTAGGCGACATGGGCGTCGGCGACCGGGATGCCGACCACCTGCACCGGCGCCAACCAGGCCGGGAACGCTCCTGCGTAGTGCTCGGTGAGGATGCCGAAGAACCGCTCGATCGAGCCGAACAACGCGCGGTGGATCAGCACGGGCCGCTTGCGGGTTCCGTCGGCCGCGGTGTACTCGAGTTCGAAACGGTCGGGCATGTTGAAGTCGAGCTGAATCGTCGACATCTGCCAGCTGCGGCCCAGCGCGTCGCGCACCTGCACCGAGATCTTCGGGCCGTAGAACGCCGCGCCCCCGGGATCGGGGACGAGTTCCAACCCTGAACTCTCGCCCACTTCCCGCAGTGTGTCGGTGGCTTCCTCCCAGAGTTCGTCGGAGCCGACGAATTTGTCCGGATCCTTGGTGGAGAGCTCGAGGTAGAAGTCGTCGAGTCCGTAGTCGGCGAGCAGCTCGAGAACGAACTGCAGGATCCGGGTCAGCTCCTCGCGCATCTCCTCGCGGGTGGTGTAGATGTGCGCGTCGTCCTGTGTCATCCCGCGCACCCGGGTCAGCCCGTGCACGACCCCGGACTTCTCGTACCGGTAGACACTGCCGAACTCGAAGAGCCGCAAGGGAAGTTCGCGATAGGAGCGCCCCCGCGAGCGATAGATCAGATGGTGCATCGGGCAGTTCATCGGCTTGAGGTAGTAGTCCTGCCCGGGCTTGCGCACCGTGCCGTCCGCGTTGTACTCCGCGTCGATCTGCATGGGGGGGAACATGCCGTCGGCGTACCACTCGAGGTGGCCCGAGGTGATGTACAGCTGTTCCTTGGTGATATGCGGGGTGTTGACGAACTCGTAGCCGGCCTCGATGTGCTTGCGGCGCGAGTACTCCTCCAGCTCGCGTCGCACCACGCCCCCCTTGGGGTGGAAAACCGGAAGGCCCGAACCCAATTCGTCCGGGAAGCTGAACAGGTCGAGTTCGGCGCCGAGCCGGCGGTGGTCGCGGCGCTGCGCCTCCTCGATCAGCTCGAGGTGGCGATCGAGTGCCTCCTGGGACTCCCACGCGGTGCCGTAAATGCGCTGCAGGCTGGCGTTGTCCTGATTGCCGCGCCAGTAGGCAGCCGAACTGCGGGTGAGTTTGAAGGCCGGGATGTAGCGGGTGGTCGGGATGTGCGGGCCGCGGCACAGGTCGCCCCAGATCCGCTCGCGGGTACGGGGATTGAGATTGTCGTAGGCGGTCAGCTCGTCACCGCCGACTTCCATGACCTCCGGATCGTCGGCGCCGGATTTGTCGTCGACGAGTTCGAGTTTGTAGGGCTCGTTGGCGAGTTCCTCGCGGGCTTCGTCCCTTGAGGCGTAGACGCGGCGCGAGAAGAGCTGCCCGTCCTTGACGATCTGGCGCATCTTCTTCTCGAGCGCCTCGAGGTCCTCGGGCGTGAAGGCCTTCGGCACATCGAAGTCGTAGTAGAAGCCGTCGGTGATCGGCGGACCGATACCGAGCTTGGCGTGCGGGAACAGCTCTTGCACGGCCTGGGCCAGCACGTGGGCGGCCGAGTGCCGGATCACGCTGCGGCCGTCCTCGGTGTCGGCCGCGACCGGCGTCACCTCCACGTCGGTCTCCGGCGCCCACGACAGGTCACGCAGGCGACCGTCCGGGTCACGCACGACGACCACGGCGTCAGGCGCGCCGCGGCTGGGCAGTCCCGCTTCGCGGACCGCCGCTCCCGCGGTGGTCCCGGCAGCGACCCGGATCGGGGCTGCTGGGGCGGGGCTGGCGACGGCGGTCATCGGTGGTTCTCCAAGCGTTCGGGGTGTGGCGAGACGCGACCATGCTATCGGTGCGGGCGATCAGTCTCCGACCCCGATGGGACTGTTCAACCACGATTGTTCGACTCCCAGGATCTCGCCGGCCCAGTCGAGCGCGCCCAGCAGCCACAGCGTGCCGAACACCACCAGCGCTGTGAGCAGCCCGCCGAGGATCTGCACGATGGCGCCCTGCCGGTGGAACCAGTCCATCACCGTGTCGTAGCGCTCTTTGGCGTACTTGAGCAGCCGCTGCGCCCAGTCGAATTCGGTGGCCAGGATGCCCAGGCCGATGAACACGATGGCCCAGCCCGGACCCGGATACGGGATCGCGACGATACCGACCGCCAGCACCGCGGTGCCGACGACGCCGACGGCGATGCGGTAGCAGAATTCCAGCCGGGGCCGTTCGCGCAGACCGTCACGCCACCGGCCCCACCGGCGCCGGACGCCGGCGAACCGCGCCGTCTCCTCGGCGTCATCGGAGGCTGTGTCGCTCACGGCTGTCCCGGCTTCAGGCGGACGAAGAGCGCTTCGACGTCGGCGAGCACGGTGTCCCCGTCGAGCAGCCGGCCGTCGACGAAGATCTTGCGGCCCTCGATGCGATCGATCCCGGCCTCCACCCGCAGCGGCTGCTCCACCGGCACGATGTTGCGGTAGTTCACGTGCAGGAAGGCGGTGCGCTGATAGCGGCTCTCGGTGAGCTTGTATGCGGTGTAGCCGAGCACCGAGTCGAACAGCAGCGCGATCGCCCCGCCGTGCGCCGCCCCATTGCGGCCCAGGTAGAAGCGCCGGAACACCGCCTCGCCGGCGATGCGGCCGTCGGCCGTGCGCTCGAGCACCATCGGGACCTGCAGGATGTTGCCGCGGTTGGGCAGGTCGACGCGCCGGCCGGACGGCGAATGCCATTCGTCGGCCCGGTAGGCGTCCAGCAGATCGTTGACCTGGCCGATCATCCCGGCCGCGTCGGCGATCACCTCGTCGGGCGCGTCCGCGCTGCGGGCCAGGTCCTGCAGGGTGCGCACCGCCTCGACGAAGCGCCCGTAGTCCGGACCGCCGCGCGTGGTCGGCACCGGCGGGTTGAATCCGCCACCGGACGGCGTCTCGGTCGGGTCAGTCGCCACACCGCTCAAGATATGGGGCGCTGCGTCACTGGGCCGCACCGGCTCGGCTGAGGGTCTCGAACTCGTCGTCGGACAGTGTGATCTGCGCGGCGGCCACGTTCTCCTCCAGGTGGGCGACGCTGGAGGTGCCCGGAATCGGCAGCATGGTCGGCGAGCGCTTGAGCAGCCACGCCAACGCCAGCTGCGACGGGGTGGCGTGGTGGTCGGCGGCGATGCGTTGCAGCGGCCCGTCAGGGGCCGCCAGCGGGCCGGCCGCCAGCGGGAACCACGGGATGAACGCGATGCCCTCCTCGGCAGCCTTGTCGACCAGCGGCTCAGATCCGCGCGCCCCGACGTTGTACATGTTCTGCACCGAGACGATCGTCGCGGTCCGCTGCGCGGCCACGAGCTGGTCGACACTGACCTCGGAGAGCCCGATATGCCGGATCTTGCCCTCCTGCTGCAGTGCCGCCAGCTCGCCGATCTGGTCCTCGGCGGGGAACTTGTCGTCGATGCGGTGCAGCTGGAACAGGTCGATGGTGTCGACGCCGAGGCGGCGCAGACTCATCTCGCACTCCTGCCGCAGATAGGCGGGGAACCCGAGCGGCGTCCACTCGTCGGGTCCGGTGCGCAGCAGCCCGGCCTTGGTGGCGATGACGAGGCCGTCGCCGTACGGGTGCAGCGCCTCCCGGATGAGATCTTCGGACACATAGGGCCCGTAGGAGTCCGCGGTGTCGATGAAGTTGACGCCGAGTTCGACCGCCCGGCGCAGCACCCGGAGACACTCGTCGCGGTCGGCGGGCGGGCCCCACACGCCCTTGCCGGTGAGGCGCATCGCGCCGAAGCCGAGTCGCGCGACGGTGAGGTCGCCGCCCAGGGAGAAGGTGGTCATGCCCCGACCGTACGCGCGGTGCTGGCATGGTGGCGGGGTGAAGTTGAGCGAGCTGGCCGCACTACCGCTGACCTACGACGAGGTGGGCGCGACCGCCGGCCCGCTGCCCGCCGGATACCACCACGTGCGCAGGTCCCGTGAGATCGGTTCCGGCCGTCGCCGGTTCGAGGAGGCCGCCGAGGCGGTGATGCGGTGGGGCATGCTGCGCGGTGCGGGGCTGGCGGTCGTCGCCACGACGGAGGTGGCGACGGTCGGCTCCGAGGTCATCGTCGGTATGGGTCCGGTGCGGGCGCCGTGCCGGGTGGTCTGGGTGATCGACGAGCCGGACCGGCGCGGCTTCGCCTACGGCACTCTGCCGGGGCACGCCGAATCGGGCGAGGAGTTGTTCGCGGTGCGCTACGACCCGGCCACCGAACGGGTCTACGCGGAGGTCGCGGCGTTCTCCCGGCACGCGACGTGGTGGAGCCGGCTCGCCGGACCGGTGACGTCGGTGCTGCAGCGGGTGGTCACCGCACGCTATCTGCGGGCGCTGTGAGTTCTTCTCGCACATCGTGGAGCACCGCGACGCTGATCTGGTGGTTGAGGATCGCCAACGTGAACAGCCCGATCGAAACCCCCACCAGCGCGCCGAACCCGTCGGTCGCGAAATCGACGAAGGCATTGAGGAATGTGGAGATGAGCGCTGCGTTGCGCAGCCAGCGCAGCGGCCACACCCGATCGGTGCGCCGGCGGGCGATCATCGCCGGCACCGCGATCGCGGCCGTGGTGGCGGCGACGACCAGCAGCATCACCGATGCCGGGGTGGGTCCGTCGAGTTCCAGGACCACGGCGTCGTCCTCGTAGTAATAGCCGCCCAGGGCGATACCCAGCACGCCGAACACCAGTCCGCCCACGGCGCTGAGCACCAGCAGCCAGCCGACCACCGGGACCCACCGCGGGCTGCGGAAGAAGCCGGGGATCAGCCGGGGCGCCCAGCGCTGCAGGCGGTAGAGACGGTCGGGTGCGTGGTCAGCAGTCAGCAGCAGGGAGCGGACGTGGGCCACCTCGTCACCCGACGCGCCGCCACTGTCGGCCTGAGACAGTAGCGCCAGGCCGACCTCGCGGCGGTGGTCGGCCAATCCCCGGGCCACGCCGTCGGCGGCGATCGCGGTGGCCGAGGCGAGGCACTCCCGGGCGGTCAGCGGCCGGATGTCGCGGACGATGCGGGCGCCGACCAGGATGGCAACCACCAGGATGTACATGATCTCGGCCGACGGCCCGTAGAAGTAGTCGTTGTCCTTGGTGACGAACTTGCCGACTTCGTCGAGGAACAGGCCGAAGCCGATACCGCCGAGCAGGACGGCCAGCGTCCGCGTCCCGGCGCCCAGCGTCAGCCACCCGATGAGCAGGGCGAACATCATCAGAGCCCCGCCCCACAACGCATGCGCGATGTGCAGGGTGCCGCCGCCGATCTGCGGATATCCGGTCAGCTCGAGATAGAGCCGGGTGATCAGGATCGTGGCGATCGCGATCAGGACGAAGGCCTCGGCGTTCGCCGAGCCGGTCGCATCGCGGGTGATCGGACCGCGGCGGCCGTGCGCAACGCTGTCCATGCTTCCTCCAGCGCGTGTGTTGAGTAGCCTTGAGCAACTTATCGGAGGGCATTGATCGGATGGTCCTGGTGAACGAATCTGCCGAGGTCGACGGAGTGCACAGCCGGATCGCGGATCTGGTACAGGAATTGCACGGCCGGTTGGATGCTGACGCCGACACCGTGATCGCCGAACTCGTCGAGCACGCGGCGGTCGAGATTCCCGGCGCCGAATACGCCGGGGTCACCATCACCCGCGACGATCGACGCATCGACACGCCTGCGGCGACGGACAAGTGGCCGATCCTGCTCGACGAAATCCAGCAACGCCACCGCGAGGGTCCGTGTCTGTCGGCCGCGTGGGAGGAGCGGCTGGTGCACGTCGCCGATCTCGAGCAGGACGACCGGTTCCCGCTGTACCGGCGGGATGCGGTCGAACAGACTCCGATCCGCTCGATCATGGCGTTTCAGATGTTCATCGCCGGCGAGACGATGGGGGCGCTGAACGTCTACGCCGAACAACCGAATGCGTTCGGACCGCAGACCAGGGAGATCGGCCGCATCTTCGCCGTCCATTCGTCGGTGGCGTGGAAGTCGGCGCGGCGCGTCGAGCAGTTCCAGCAGGCCCTGTCCAGCCGAGATGTGATCGGTCAGGCCAAGGGCATGGTGATGGAGCGGTACGCCGTCGACGCCGTGCAGGCCTTCGAGCTGCTGCGCAAACTGTCCCAGGATTCGAACGTGCCGCTGATCCGGATCGCCACCGATCTGGTGGCCGGGGCCAAGCCCGAGGGCTGAGCTGTCGAGTGTGCGCCGTGGTTTCCGAGTGTGAACCCATGGCGGCGATCGGGGCCCCGCAGCCACCGTGAGTTCACACTCGGCGCGATGACTGCACTCTCGAGAGCCTGCCCCGTGGCCGACGGTGTTTCACACCCCCTACTCGGGGGCACCACAAAGCCCGTAACGGCAACGCAGGGGTTGGTAGTGATGAGTCTTGAATCGAAACCGACGACCGATGCGTCGGTCGGTGAGTTGATGGGTCAGCTGTCGGCGCAGACGTCGCGTCTGGTGCGCGACGAACTGCGCTTGGCGCAGAAAGAGTTCCAGGAGTCCGCCAGACACGCGGGTATCGGGGCGGGGCTGCTGAGTGTCGCGGGACTGTTCGCGTTTCTCGGCCTGGTCACCGTGATCGCGGCCGCGGTCGCGGCGTTGTCGCTGATTCTGCCGGTGTGGGCGGCCGCGCTGATCGTGGCGGCCGTGTTGTTCGTCGTCGCCGGCGTCGCCGCTCTGGTGAGTAAGAAGCAGGTCGAGGAGGTCACGCCGACGGCACCCCGGACCGCGCAGACCGTCAAGGCCGACCTCCAAGAGATCAAGGACCGCACCTGATGACCGCACCGGAACCTCGTCCTGAGCCCGGACCCGACGCCGGCAAGGACGACATCGAGGCTGACATCGAAGCCACCCGTCAGGAGCTCGGCGACACCGTCGAGGCGCTGCAGGCCAAGCTCGACGTCAAACAGCGCGCGCACGACAAGGTCGACGAGACCAAACAGCGCGTCTCCGACACCGCGCACACCGCGCAGCAGACCGCCCGCCAGCAGCCGGCGATCCCCGCGGCCGCGGTCGCGGCGATCCTCGCTGTCGTCGCCGGTGTGGTGATCTGGCGCCGCCGCCGCCGGTGAGGACACCGCCGCCGGTGCCGGGCGGGGTGTTCGACCCCGTGCCCGGCAACTGACCGGCACCGGTTCGGTGCGGGCCCGGCAACGGGTGACAGGCTTGACCGATGACCGACGGTGATTTTGTCCGCGAGGACGCCCTGCAGGACGTGACGACGCCGGCCGGCACGCTGCGCTACTACGACACCGGTGGCGACCGTCCCCCGCTGCTGTTCTTGCATGGATCCGGACCGGGGGTCACCGGTTGGCGGAACTTCCGGGGCGTCCTGCCCGCCTTCCGCGCGCACTTCCGTTGCCTGGTTCTCGAATTCCCCGGATTCGGCGTGACCGAGGACCAGGGTGGTCATCCCATGGTCACCGCGCAGGGCGTGGTCCCGCCGTTCCTGGACGCACTCGGTGTCGAGCGCGTCGACATCGTGGGCAACTCCATGGGCGGCGGCGTCGGCATCACGTTCGCCATCCACCACCCGCAGCGCCTGCGGCGCCTGGTGACGATCGGGGGTATCGGCACGAACATCTTCAGCCCGGGCCCCAGTGAAGGCATCCGATTGCTACAGGAGTTCACCGAGGACCCGACCCGGCAGCGGCTGGTCGACTGGTTGCAGTCAATGGTGTACGACCCGGCGCTGGTGACCGAGGAGCTGATCGAGGAGCGTTGGCGGTTGGCCACCGATCCGCAGACCCTGGCCGCCGCCCGCCGGATGTACGGCAAGGCCGCGTTCGCCCAGATGATGGCGTTCATGCGCAGTTCCGACGCACCGATGCCCTGGGCACAGATGCACCGGGTGGCCGCACCGACCCTGTTGACCTGGGGCCGCGACGACCGGGTCAGCCCCCTGGACATGGCGCTCCTTCCCATGCGCACCATCCCCGATGCCGAGCTGCACGTGTTCCCGAAGTGCGGACACTGGGCGATGATCGAGGCGAAGACCGCCTTCGAGGCGACGGTGTTGTCGTTCCTCAGCCGTGCCGGCTAGGACACGAGCGACGCGCCTCAGCGCACCACGACATCGCTGGGCACTCGGGGTGCCCCCAGCGTGTCGCGATGGGACGGCGGCGTCCGGCCGCCCTCGTCGGTGATCCGGTAGCGCCGGGCGAGTTCGGCCGTGATGAGCGTGTGGCCGCTCAGCTCGTCGAGATGCGGATCGGCGAACAAGGCGTCGATGACGTGTCCGGTCAGCTCGGGCGTCTCGGCGTGTTCGGAGAACGCCTGCAGGCCGGCCGGATCCGCGTCGAAAGCGCGGCGAAGTTTCTCGGTCAGCAGAATGCCCATCCAGATCGCCGCCGTCCGCACGGTCGAATCCCGGAAGTCGACGGCCATATCCGCGGCCATCTTGTCGATACCGGCTTTCTGGGCACCGTAGGCCGGACCGTGCATGTAGCAGACCGAGCCCGGTGACGATGTGAAGACCACGAGGCTGCGCGCACTCGACAGCAGTAGTGGCGCAGCGAAGTACGTGGCGACATAGGCCGACCGCAGTCCCACGTCGAGGATGTCAGCCAGTGCAATCGGCTTCTCCCAGAATGGTTTTGGTCTCGACAGCGCTTCATGGACGGCGGCGGCGTTGTTGACCAGCAGGTCCAGTCGGCCGCTGTCCTGTTCGACGCGGGTGAAGAATTCCGCCACCGCCACATCGTCGGTGTGGTCCAGCGGCACCGCGATGGAGCCGTCACCGATGTCGGTGACCGAACGGCCGGTGCGATAGACCCGCCAACCCGACATCCGCAGCGCTCGAGCGATTCCCAGGCCGGCCCCGCGGCTGGCTCCGGTCACGACAGCCACCGGCGGCTCGTCCGAAGTCGTCATCGCACACCTCTCGTCACGTCACGCCCGGCGCCGACTCAGGCCAGCTCGGCGCAAGAGGGGAACATCTTAAAGCCCCGCCAAGTTGCGTTGAGTCGGCGACAGCCGCGATCGGCGAACAGCCGCCGACGCACCGGAGAAGGGAAGCTGCCGATGCCGACCGAGATGATGGCCGTTCGACTGCATGAGTTCGGCGGCCCGGAGGTGCTGCGTTACGAGGCGGTGCCGGTCCCCCAGCTGCGGCGCGGCGAGGTCCTGGTACGCGTGCACGCCGTCGGGCTCAACCCACCCGACTGGTATCTGAGGGACGGCTACGAAGGTCAGCAGTTGCCGGCTGAGGTGAAGCCGTTGATCTCGCTGCCCGCGATCCCGGGATCGGACGTGTCGGGCGTCGTGGCGGCCGTGGCCGATGACGTGGTGGGCTTCGCGGCCGGCGACGAGGTCTTCGGCATGCTGCGGTTCCCGAGCTTCGGCGACAGTGCCGCCTACGCCCAGTATGTCGCCGCGCCCGCATCTGATGTGGCGCACAAGCCCCGCGGCATCGATCATGTGCATGCCGCGGCGACCCCGATGTCCGGGCTGACCGCATGGCAGTTCCTCATCGACGTCGGTCACGAAGAAGCCAATCCCTTTCAACAGCAGGCACATCGGCCCGTACCACTGGAGGGCAGCACCGTTGTGGTGAACGGCGCCGGCGGTGGAGTGGGGCATATCGCCGTGCAACTGGCCGCGGCGCGGGGCGCACGCGTCATCGCGGTCGCATCCGGTAGGCACGAAGCGCTGTTGCGCGAATTGGGTGCCGCTGAGGTCATCGACTACACGAAGCGCCGGCCCGAGGACCTGGTGCGCGATGCCGATCTCGTCCTCGACACCGTGGGTGGCCCCACCACCGGCCGCTTTCTGCGGACCCTCAAGCGGGGCGGAGCGCTGTTCCCGGTTTTCCCCGGCTTCTCCGAAGCACCGGTTGCCGCCGAACTGGGCGTGACGGTGTCGATGACCCAGGTGCGATCCAACGGTCGGCAGCTCGGGGAATTGGCGGCCCTGCTCGACGACCGGACGGTGCGGGTGGTGATCGACAGCACGGCGCCGCTCCAGGACGCCCGGTCTGCTCACGAACGGGCCGAACGGGGACATATCCAGGGCAAGATCGTCCTCACCGTGGAGTAGGACTCTGCCCGTGGTCCCGCCCACCGTCGCGCGCTCGCGCCGGGGCATCGCCGGTCACCCGGTCACCGCTGCCCAGCTCGTCGATCGTCACGGAATCCTTACCCGCGCGCTTGGCGTCATACATCAGCGCATCGCCGCGCTGCAGCAGCGTCTCTGCGGTCCAACCCGGACGCGACGTCACCACACCGGCACTGACCGAGAGCCCGTCGTAGACGTCTCCGGTGGCCAGCGCGACGGGCCCTCGCACGTCGGCGCGGATGCGCTCGGCGACGCCCCGCAGTTGGTCGACGCTGGAGATGCCGGGGCACAGCACCGCGAATTCGTCGCCACCCAGCCGCGCGACGGTGTCCCGGTCGCGGACCAGAGCTTCGATCCGCCGGGCGACCTCCTCGAGGACATGATCGCCCTGAGCGTGACCCCAGGTGTCGTTCACCGCCTTGAACCCGTCCAGGTCGAGGAAGATCAATCCGACGTCACCGGCGCCCTGCCCGGCCGCGACCTCGGAAAGGGCCCGGCGGGCACGATCGAGCAGCAACGCGCGGTTGGCCAGCCCGGTCAGCGGATCGTGCAGGGCCAGGTACTGCAGTTCGGCCTCGGCACGTTTACGGCTGGTGATGTCTTCGACCAGGCAGATCCCGTACGGGCGTGAGCCTCCGGGCGACACCACCGACGCGGACACCGCGCCCCACACGGTTGTCCCGTCGGCGCGTCGGAACTGCGTCTCGCCCTCGAAAGACTGTCCGGCCTCCAGCAGGAGCAGCTTCTGCAGACCCGAGGAGTCCGGTCCGATTCCGTGCTCGACCAGCTGGGTCACCGTCATGCCCAGCACCTCGGCTGTCGTACATCCGAGGATGTCGGCCATGGCGTGATTGCAGCGCGTGATGTGCGCCGCCCGGCGTGGCGCAGCCTCGAACATGAACATCCCCATCGGCGCCGTATCGAAGGCGAGCCGGAATCGCTCCTCGCTTTCGGCCAGCGCCTGCTCGGCGGCCTTCTGATCGGTGATGTCGGTCGCGACGCAGATATATCCCGCACAGCTGCCGTCGGGGGCGGTCATCTGCGACACCGCCAGGCTGACAGTCGCGTGGGTTCCGTTGCGCCGCACGTATGTCCACTGACGCACCTCGGCGCGCGCCGGCCGGACATTGTGCACCAGAACGTCGAACCCCGCGGGCACGGACAATGCCTTGGCTCTCGCCGCCACCTCCGCGGGGAGATGGAAGTCCATCGCCGCGGCACCGATCATCTCGGATTCCGTCCAACCCAGCAGCCGTTCCGCCCCGTTGTTGAACACGGTGATGCGCCCGCCCGGGTCGGTGCCGATGATGGCCTGCTCGGACGCGGCCTGCAGCACTCCCGCGAACAGATCGCGCGCCTCCCGCAGCTGCTGAGCACTCCTGCGTTCATGCGTCACATCGCGGAAAGCCATGACCCTGAACAGCGCTTCCCGCGCCAGCGGGGCCACGGTCAGCTCGACGACGCGCGATGTGTCCGTGGCCACCTCGACGTCGCGGGACATCGCCCGTACCGGCTCAGCGCCGGGCTGATCGATCAGCGCCGCCGAGACGACAGCGTTCACCAGATCGGTGTCGGCGGCCCGCGCGTTCTGCAGAACGACATCGCCGGCGGGATCGACCAGGATCACACTGTCGTGGATGCTGTCGAGTACGGCTGCCAACAGCTCCGAATCCCGGTCCGCCCGGTCGCGCGCCCTTCGCAGTTCGCCGATCAGCCGAGCGCGGGAGTCGCGGTAGAGAGCCAGGGTCAGAACCACCACCGTCAAACTGCACACCATGGCCTGGGCCAGCAATGCCCGCGTCTGCATCTCCGCGACGATGAAGACACCCCGGTCCAGCAGGGTGGCCACGACGATCCAGACACCGGCAGCGGCCAGGAAGAGTGTGCTGACCGTGGTGCTGTACCGCAGGGCCAACAGGATCGCGGGAACCATTGGCAGGAAGGCCATCGGCAGACCGGTGTTCCACCAGAAGACCCAGACGAACACGAAACCGACGCCGATCCCGTACAGCAGCGCCTCGCCGAGCTCGGCCGGTGACCAGCGGGGGCGCGACCACGTGACGTCGCGCAACCGCAACCAGATGGCCACACCCAGCAGTGCGGACGCGCCATTACGGACGGCGAAGAGCGCGAACGTCTCCCCCACCGGGGCGCCGGTCACGGGCGCCAGGAACGCCGTCGCGACCAGGGCCGCCGAACAGGTGCCGGCGGTCAGCGCGACGAGCAGGCGCCCCAGATCCGCGGGATCGCGGAGTGCGACCTCGGACCGCCGATAGGTCAGAACCCCGACCGTCACCACGGCAAGGGACACGTTGACCAGCACGAACCACAGGCTCAGCGCCAACGAAGCGCCGGTCACGATGTTCATCGCCACGGTCGTCAGGCCGAGCAGGCCGACGTGGAGCGCCCGTTCGCGGCGTCCGCACGATCGGATCGCGAGGAGCCAGATGACCGCCACCGCAGCTGCAGGCCACACCAGGGCGACTTCGCCACCAGCCAGCCTGGTGGCACGTCCGGCCAGCACCGCCAGCCCGAAGGCCAGCGGCATGGCCACCAGGTACGCCGTCGAGCGCAGACATCGAGCCATCGAACCCCGCTTCCGAGCAACCGTCACGATCAGCATGCGGCCGCGTTCTGCTCTGCGGGCCGGATCGTGCAGACGCGATCGGGCCGGCCTGATCTCACTGTCGCAGTGGCTTTCGCCGCCACACGAGGGCCGATGGTCCCTAGCCGCCCTGGGCGCGATGCGGTGGACTCGGATGAGCTGCCGACCACCTGAAACCAGGAGATGACATGACCAGCTCGTCCACGCCGCCGAGGCTCGCGTCATTCCTGGCGCGGGAGGCGTCGACATGACGGCACACGGACCCGACGTTCCGACCCTACGGGCCGCGCTGTCTCTGGCTGTCCGCGCTCCGTCGGTGCACAATTCGCAGCCATGGCGATGGCGGGTCGGAGAACAAAGCCTGCATCTCTATGCCGAGCCATCACTGCACCTCGAACACACCGACCCTGACGCGCGGGAATTGGTGGTCAGTTGTGGTGCCGCGCTGAACCATTGCACGATCGCCCTCGCAGCCCTTGGCTGGCGCTCGGTGATCCACCGGCTGCCCAACCCGGGCGACCCGCTGCATCTGGCGTCGCTGGAGTTGCACCGGCAGACGCCCGATCACACCGATATCAGCCTCGCCGCGGCGATTCCGCGGCGGCGCACCGACCGGCGCCACTTCAACGCATGGCCGGTCGCGGTGGGCGACGTGGCCCTGATGGGGGCCCGCGCGGCCCGGGCCGGGGTGACCCTGCGCCGGATCGACGCCACGGCACACTTCAGGGACATTGTGGCGCAATCGGTCTGGGAACATGTGTCGGACGACGACTATCTACGCGAGTTGTCGATGTGGAGCGGACGACACGCCTCGACGGCGGGCGTTCCGGCACGCAACATTCCCGTCTCGGTCGCCGACGCATCGATCCCGGGCCGCATGTTCCCCGGGGCGGCGATGGAGCAACCGGCCGGCACCGATCCGGTCGACGACAACGCCATCCTGCTCGCCCTGGGTACCGCCACTGACGACACGGTGGCACGGCTGCGCGCCGGAGAGGCCAGCAGTCTGGTGATGCTGACGGCCACGGCGCTGGGGCTGGCTAGTTGTCCGGTGACCGAGCCGCTGGAGATCAGCAGCACCCGCGACGCGCTCCGGCAGGATGCGTTCGGAAGCGCAGCCTTCCCGCAGATGCTGCTTCGACTCGGCTGGGCGCCGGTCAACGCCGATCCGCTGCCCTCGACACCGCGGCGTCCGTTGGCCGAGGTGGCGACCTGGCTGGACGGATCACCCTTCGAGTAACGGTTCATCCAGCTGGTCGGCTCAGCGCACGAGCAGCACCGAGCAGCCCGCATGCCTGACATGTCCGTCGCCGCACGGCCCCACCAGTCGGGGGATCGCGTCGGCATCGGTGTCGCCGATGACCACCATGCAGATGCCTTCGTGCCAGTTCTCCGCGACGAAGCGGGCGATCCCGTTCGAGGTGGCCACCAGCGCAACCCGAACGTCCGGGAACCGCGTGGTCAGCTCGGCGACCCGGCGGTCCAATGCGTCATAGCTCAACTCCGGTCCATCTCGACGCGCAGCGACCGCGAATACCCGATTACCGCGCAGTCGGGCCTCCTGCATCGCGGCTGTCACGACCTTGTCATTGTCCGGGGACTCGTCGAAGACGACCGTCAGCCAGCCGGCGGGGGCTACGCCGTAGGCATCGGGGCGGATTATGGCGACGGTGCACGCCGCTGCACCGGCGACCGCAGCGGCGGTGGAACCGAGGATGGTTCGCGCGATCCTCCCCATTCCGAGGCTGCCGACCGCCAGCAGCGCGGCGTGGGTCGACTCCGCGACCAGCTCGTCAACGGCTGCGCCCCATAGAATCTCGGTCTGGACGAGCGAGCCGGCCCGGGAGTCGACCACGCTGGCGGCGGCGTGCAGTACGGCCTCCGCATACCCCAGTTCCGGCCGACCTTCCGTCACTGACTGCGACGTGGTTTGCGTCCGCCCCGTTGCATGCACCAGGCGCAGCGGGACACCGCGGGCCACCGCTTCCTCCGACGCCCCGCGAACGGCAGCTAGGGCCGCATCCGATCCGTCCACACCGACCACCACAGCCGCACCACGATCGGTCGTCATGGTCGATCCTCTCCTCGGCGTCGCGCAGACCGACCATACGGATCCGGACCGTTGCACCACGGATACGTTGTCCCCCAGTCGAAGGGACCAAAGTCACCGAAGAACACCGAAACCGCCGTTCACTACCAATGACCCCCGGCCAAGGGACATCTGGCCCTTCGCCCCGGTCGTTACCGCGCGGCACCCTGGTTATCGCCGCACGGCGTCGACCTCAGGAGGCTCTCATGTCCGAGACGGCGGTCACTGTCGGCACCAACCGACTGACTCGGCTGTGGAGTCGCAATCCGCTCATCCGAGCCATCGATCGCTTCGAGTCGTTGGTGGCGATCACCCTGACGGCTGTGGTGGTGTCTTTCGTCGCTGTCGCGGGGGCGATCGGCACCACGGTGTACGACCAGAAGTCCGAGCAGTACGCGCGGCAATCCCAGGACCGCCATCCCATCACGGCCGTGGCCGTCAAGGACAGCACCATGCCCACCTACCCGGATGCGACGACCCACGCGGTGTCGGCGCGGTGGACCGCCGCCGGCAGCGTTCACACGGCCGTGTTCCCTTCCTCGCGCCGCGTCAGCGCCGGCGAGGAAATCACCATCTGGGTGAATGCGGACGGAAAGCCGATGCCGGCACCACAATCGCCATCGGATGCGGCCAAGGTGGCCACGGGCGTGGCGGTGCTGAGCTGGCTGGCCGTTCTGAATACCGCCCTGCTGATCATGTACCTGGTTCACCGCTTCTCCGACCGCACCCGATTCAGACAGTGGGACAACGAGCTGGCCCAGGCGCGGGGCCGTTGGCCTGCGCACTGATGACCATTGGCCCTCGACGCCGGCGAATCCGGCGACCTAACGGGGATTTCTCAACAGGTTAAGGAGACGAAATGGACTCGACGGCAACGCATCAGGGCGTCGTGGTAGGCGTCGACGGGTCACCGGCGGCAAAGGTCGCCGTCGATTGGGCGGCCCGCGAAGCAGCTCTGCACCGGGTACCGCTGACGCTGGTGTACGCGTTACCGAGCGCTGATGCTCGGATGTGGTTGGACATACCGATTCCGCCCGAGTTCTGGCAGGCCGCCGAGCGAGACGGTAGGGCGATACTCGACAATGCCGTGAAGGTCGCCGAGGACGCTGCGGCGGGTGCACAGCCCGTCTCCATCAGCTCACGCATGGTCGAGGGCAACGCCGTGTCGACCCTGGTGGATCTGTCCAAGGAGGCGCGCCTGGTCGTCGTGGGTAGCCGGGGCCTGGGCAAGGTGGGGCGCGCGCTCCTAGGCTCGGTCAGTGCAGGGGTGGTTCACCACGCGCACTGCCCGGTCGCGGTCATTCACGACGAGGATCCGTTGATGCCCCATCCCAGCGAGGCTCCGGTGGTCGTCGGCGTCGACGGATCGCCGACATCCGAGCAGGCCGTGGCCATCGCATTCGATGAGGCGTCTCGTCGTGGGGTGGAGTTGGTGGCGGTGCACGCGTGGAGCAATCCGACGTACTACTCCTCACCTGACGATGCCGGGGCCGCCGTCACGGCGCCCGCGGCCGAGGTGCTCGCCGAACGGCTGGCGGGATGGCAGGAGCAATATCCCGACGTGTCGGTGCGGCGGCTGGCGGTCCACGATCACCCCGCCCACCAACTACTGAAACAATCCGAGAGCGCCCAGCTCACGGTGGTGGGCAGTCACGGTTGGGGTGGGTTCGCCGGGATGCTGCTCGGTTCGGTCAGTTCCGCGGTCGTGCAATCGGCTCGGATGCCGGTGATCGTCGCCCGACAGGCCTGAGGCGCCGCCGGGCGGTGGACTGCGGCGGTCAGGGCAGGGGGGCCGTCCAGCGCAGACATGTTCCGCCGCCGTCGTTGGCGGCCACCGTGAGTTCCCCGCCGGACTCTTCGGCGCGATGCCGCAGGTTGGCCAGACCGCTCTCGGTGAGGTTGTCGGGGATGCCGATTCCGTTGTCGGCGATTTCGATGCTCAGGTTGTCGTCCACCTTCACCAGCACCGTCAGCTCCGTCGCGTGGGCATGACGTACCGCATTGCTGACCGCTTCGGAGACAACGGCTTCGGCGTGGTCGGCGAGCTCGGCGTCTACCACCGACAGCGGCCCGACATATTGAACGGTCGTCCGCAGATCGGCGCCGGCGAAGAAGGCGATCGCCTCGTCGAGACGCTGGCGCAACCGGGTACTGCCCACGGCGCCACCTTGCAGATCGAAGATCGCGGTGCGGATCTCCTGGATGACATTCTGGAGGTCGTCGACGCATTCGCTCAGGCGACGTTGCGCTTCCGGCGCGCGGGTGCGCGGAATGGTGCCCTGGAGCGCCAGACCGACCGCGAACAACCGCTGGATCACGTGGTCGTGCAGATCCCTGGCGATGCGGTCGCGATCGCTGAGCACGTCGAGTTCGCGGATGCGACGCTGCGCCACCGCCGCCTGCCAGGCCAGCGCCGCTTGGTCGACAAAAGCCGCCATCGCCTCCAACTGCTCCGCGGTGAACGTCTGGCTGCCGGTGCGCCGTAGCAGGACAACGACGCCGACCACCGCCTCGGTGGTCCGCATCGGCAGCACGAGCGCCGGACCGGCGTCGTCGAGCACACTCGTCTGGACATCGATCCTGCTCGAGGACAACGGTTTCCGGCTGACGAAGGCCCCTCCCACCACGTTGCCCACGATGGGCACCGCCGCCGACGCCCACACGTCGCGGCGCAGATCCCCCGCGGCCTCGACGATGACCAGCTCGTCGATCTCGCCGGCCGGCGCATCGCCATCGGCGGGCACGGCGACGAATGCCACGTCGGCGTCGGTCAGCTTGAGCGACTCCTCGGTCAGCAATCGGTAGACACTGGCCGGGTCGGCCCCGCCGAGGAGTTCGGTGGCGATGTCGCGGGTCGCCTCGATCCACGCCTGACGCATACGGGACTGCTCGAACAGGCGGGCGTTGTCGATCGCGATACCCGCGGCCGCGGCCAGCGCCTGGGTCAGCACCTCGTCATCCTCGCTGAACGGCTGACCCGAAATCTTCTCGGTCAGGTAGAGGTTGCCGAAGACCTCGTCACGGATCCGGATGGGCACGCCGAGAAAGGTCCGCATCGGCGGATGATGGGCGGGGAAGCCCACCGATGCCGGGTGATCGAGGATGTTCTCCAGCCGGATGGGTTGCGGATCGTCGATGAGGACCCCCAGGACACCGCGGCCCTGCGGCAGCGGCCCGATCAGTTCCCGCGTCTGGTGGTCGATGCCTTCGTAGATGAACTCGGCGAGTTCGTGGTCGTGACCGCGGACGCCCAGCGCCCCGTATCGCGCATCGATCAGTTCGATCGCCGTGCGCACGATGGTGCGTAACGTCGCGTCCAAATCGAGACCCGACGTCACGGTCAGCATCGCGTCCACCAGACCGTCGAGGCGGTCCCGTCCCTCGACGATCTCCTCGACACGGTCGCGCACTTCGGCCAGCAGTTCGCGCAGCCGCAACTGTGACAGCGTTTCGCGAATGGGACGTACGTTTCGGTCGTCGTCCGGCCCGACCCCGGTCATGGCACCCAGTCTGGCACCACCGATGGGCGCGGGTGAAGAGTCCGGTACCTCTCGACCGGCTTTTCAGCTCTCGCCGGGCAGATGCCGTCGGTCGAGTTTGGAGACGAACACGGCGGCCTGGGTGCGGCGCTCCATTCCCAGTTTGGCCAGCAACCGGGATACATAGTTCTTCACCGTCTTCTCGGCGAGGAACATGCGGGCGGCGATCTGCTTGTTGGTCAGGCCCTCCCCCAGCAGACCGAGGAGCACCCGCTCCTGCTCGCTGAGACCCGACAGCGGATCGGACCGTTCGACGGCGCCGCGCAGTTTGGCCATCAGAGCCGCGGCGGCGCGATTGTCCAGTAGCGAACGCCCGGCCCCGACCTCTTTGATCGCCTTGGCCAGTTCCATTCCTTTGATGTCTTTGACCACGTATCCGCTCGCACCGGCCAGGATCGCATCGAGCATGGCCTCGTCGGAGGTGAACGAGGTCAGCATGAGGCAACGCAGATCGGGCAGCCGGGACAGCAGGTCGCGGCACAGTTCGATGCCGTTGCCGTCGGGCAGTCGGACGTCGAGCACGGCGACCTGCGGTTGCAGCGCGGGAATGCGCGCCATCGCCTCGGACACCGAACCGGCTTCACCGATGACCTCGAGTTCCGGATCGGCGCTGAGCAAGTCGATCAGACCACGGCGCACCACTTCGTGATCATCGACAAGGAACACCGTGACCATGGACGACTCCTCGCCTCTCGGGATCGTGCCGACCGGCTCTGGCGTAGCGAAGCGCGGCCGCTGCGAGGACATTATGACCTCTGAGGCCCTCATAATGCGCTGCGCCGTTCGCAGATCAACACCGAGCAGTTCGTGTCGTGAAGCGCAGCTTGAGCGGCCGGGCCGGCCACCGCGGCGAGACCACCTCCGCGCTGTTGCCCGACCACCAGCAGCTGGATCGAATCGACGTGCCTGGCGAGATAGTCGGCGGTCGCACCGGGCTCAGCCACCGCCGTGACCTCCAGCTCGGGATATGCCCGCCGGAAGCGCTCGAGTCGCCTCTCCAGGTGTGCGCGGCTGAGCCTGTCGTTGTCGCGCACGGCGCGCGGGTCGAATCTCTCGGCGGGCCGGGACTGCCAGGTGGTCAGCACCCGCAGCGGCGCGCCGCGCAGGTGCGCCTCCTGCAACGCCGTCTCCAGAACGCTGATGCTGTCGGGCGATTGGTCCAATTCGGCCACCACCGAGCACCCTCGGGCCGCGACCGGATCGTGCTGACGGATGATGGCGACGGGGCAGTGTGCCGCCCTCGATAATGTTGCCGCGACCGAACCCACCCGCCGGCCCGCGGCGTGATCGCGCCCCAACGCGCCGACGCAGACCATCTCTGCCGTGCGCGATGCCAGGATCAGCGCGCGATCGGGGCGCTCCTGGACGATTTCGACCTCGATCTTGACCGGTCGCTCCAGCGACTCGACCGCCATGAACACCTCCCGCACCGCGATCTCGGCCGTCGCGAGGTCACGCGCGGCGTCCTGCACCCGAGGTGGGTCGTCCTGCGGCGCGATCGCGCACAGCAGCCGAAGCGGGATGTCCCGGCTGATCGCCTCGTCGACCGCCCACAGGGCGGCCGTGACGGCCGAACGGGAGCCGTCCACACCGACGACGACGGCCCGGGACGGTAGGTGTGACGAGTGCTTCATGGCGTCCCCAGTCCTTATCGGTTGACTCGACGGTAGGGGTGGTGCGGTGACGGCATTAGGGCCGGAAGTCACCGCATCACTGCCGAATTTCCAGGACGTCGGCGATCCGGCGGCGCGGAGTGGGGGGCGGTACGCCGTCCAGCGATGGGACCAGGCCCACGCGGATCACCAACTGCGGATGGTCACGCCCGATCACCGACGCGAGAAGTCGTTCGATGGTGTGCAGCTCGGTCAGGTGGCTCAGCGTGCCCGTCGCCATTCCTGCCATCGTCGCCTCGAGAAGGAGCTGGGAGAGCGTCTCACCGCAGCCGAGGATGTCGCGCGCGGCGGTGGAGTGGGCGGAGATGACCAGGATCTTCGCGCGGTCCTCCGGAATGCTCGGCCGCCGCTCGCTGCGATCGCCGTTGGCCGGGAAGACGCGGCCGATGTCGACCCGCTCTTGCTCCCCAGCGGACAGCAGGGCACTGCGGGGAATTCCATCGGAAACGGCGAACGCCCTACTCCACCAACTCAATTCGGCATGGTACTCGGAATCGTAAAAGCGGAGCGACTCGTTGAGTCTGGCTGCCTTCACCAGTTGCGGCCGGTCCTGATCGGAGACCACATCGACCATGGCCACCGATTCGTCGATCGCACTTCGCAGCATCACCTCCATCGACTCCCAGTCCGGCGGCGGCCCAAACGGCAATCGGTCGGTGTACCGGCGGGGAATCGCCTCGGCCCGGGCACGGTGCCCGTCGGTGACGTAGGTCATCGGCGAGAAGTCGATGCTGGCCAGGTGGCGGTGATCGGAGGGATCGGGGTACCGGTCGATGTGGGCGATCCAGCCGCGGGCGGCCATGGCCACCCGCAGGTGATCCAGGACCGCACCGCAACTCAACAGCGCTTCGCGGCCCGAACGGTCGGTCTGCACCACCCGATCGGCGTCGAGAAACAGTTGCAGCCCGATCTTGTCGGCGATCCAACGCCACGGCTGGCTGTTGTGCACCGACGGCGCCCGGCACGCCAGCTCGACGGCGTCCTGGATCGTCTCGATCTGCGGACATGTCCTGGTCATGGCTGGTCCTCCTGTCACCGTTGGCCTCAGGGTCACAGGATGGCCGTCGGGACGTAAGGGTCCTTCGTCACCGCGCGCCGCACGGAGGACTTTCGGCCCTGTGTGGCGAGGACCTTCTGACCAGGTCAGAGGGCAGAAGGCCGCTGTGGCAGTCGGCCTGAGGAGACCAGGATCGTCCTATGACGACGATCGAGGACTCCCCCGCCGCCGACGAGACTTCGCCCGCCGTCGACATGGCCGCCGCGGCTCACGAGACACACACCGGTGTGGTGGTCCTGCTCGGCGACCGCGCGTACAAGATCAAGAAGCCGGTGCTCACCGACTTCCTCGACTTCAGCACGACCGAACGCCGCGAACGCGCCTGCCGGCGTGAAGTGGAGCTCAACCGCCGCCTGGCGGCCGAGAGCTATCTCGGTGTCGGCCATCTCCAGCTGCCCGGCCGGACCACGGCCGAGCCGGTGGTCGTGATGCGACGTTACCCAGATCACGATCGGTTGCGACACATGGTGTTGCGCGGCGAATCCGTGGATCGCCACCTGATCGGGATCGCCGGCCTGCTGGCGGATTTCCATGCCAGGTCCCCCCGGTCGGCCGACATCGACGCGAGCGGCACGGCGGTCGCCGTCACCGGGCGCTGGACCGACACCCTCGACGTCCTCGACGACTACACCGACACCGTGTTGCCGGAAACGACCGTCACCGAGATCCGCCGTCTGGCCATCCGCTACCTCGCCGGTCGCGAGCCCCTGTTCGCCGGCCGCATCGCCGACTCCCGCATCGTCGACGGACACGGCGACCTGCTGACCGACGACATCTTCTGCACGCCCGGCGGTCCGGTCTTGCTGGACTGCCTGGAGTTCGACGATCGACTCCGGTTCGTCGACGCCATCGACGACGCCGCCTTCCTGGCCATGGACCTCGAATACCTGGGTCGAAAAGACCTTGCCGACCTCTTCTTGGACGCCTACCGCGAGCGCGCCGGCGACACCGCTCCGCGCTCGCTGATCGACTTCTACATCGCCTACCGCGCGGTCGTGCGCGCGAAGGTCGATTGCATCCGGGTGAGCCAGGGGCACGGCACTGCGGCTGCGGACGCCCGCTGGCATCTGGAGCTGGCCGCCAACCATCTCAGGGCCACCACGGTCCGACTCGTGCTCGTCGGCGGAGGGCCGGGCACCGGCAAGACCACCCTGGCCGGCGGCCTCGGCACAGCGCTCGGCGCTCAGGTCATCTCGACCGATGTCGTCCGCCGGGAGCTGCAGACGCGCGGACTCCTCGACGGAGAAACCGGCGCCCTGAACGCCGGCCTCTATGCGCCCGAAAGCGTCGAGTTCGTCTACGACACCGTGCTGCTCCGCGCTCAGACCCTGTTGGATCATGGCCAGTCGGTGATCCTGGACGGGACCTGGCGCGATCCCGCTCACCGCAGGGCGGCGCGGGAGACGGCCGAGCGCACATCGGCGGCGTACGTCGAGCTGGCGTGTACGACGACGCTGGCGGCCGCGCAACAACGCATCCAACAGCGGGCGTCGACGACGTCGGACGCCACTGCGCAGATCGCCGCCGACCTCACCACGCCCCCTTGGCCGGACGCCCACCACGTGGACACCGGCCGTCCGCTGGCCGAGTCGCTGGCCGAGGCTCAGCAGATCTGCTGCCTGGCCATCTGATCCAACTGCCCTGAAGGAGAACAGCATGCACGGGATGGTTTATCACGGCCCCGGAAGCCGGTCCTGGGAGGAGGTGCCTGATCCGGTGATCGAAGAAGCCACCGATGCCGTCGTCCGTGTCGATGCGGTGACGATCTGCGGCACCGATCTGCACATCCTCAACGGGGACGTTCCCGAAGTACAACCAGGCCGCATCCTCGGCCACGAAGCGGTGGGCACTGTCATCGAAATCGGTTCGGCGGTACAGAAACTCGCTGTTGGGGACCGGGTCCTCGTATCCTGCATCAGCGCCTGCGGCAGTTGCCGGTACTGCCGGGACGGGCAGTACGGTCAGTGTCTGGGCGGTGGGGGCTGGATCCTCGGTCACCTCATCGACGGAACCCAGGCCGAATACGTTCGTGTCCCGTTCGCCGACAACTCCACCCACCGGGTGCCCCCGGGCGTCACCGATGAGCAGATGGTCATGCTGGCCGACATCCTCCCGACGTCCTACGAGGTGGGTGTACTCAACGCGACGGTGCGGCCCGGCGACGTGGTCGCCATCGTCGGCGCCGGCCCCATCGGCCTGGCGGCGATTCTGACCGCAAGGCTCTACAGTCCCAGCCACGTCGTCGTGATCGACATTGCCGACAGCCGGCTGGAGGCGGCGAAAAACGTCGGCGCGGACGTCGTGGTGAATGCCTCCAACCAGGATGCGCGGGCGGTCATCGACGAATTGACCGGCGACCTGGGGGCCGATGTGGCGATGGAGGCAGTCGGCATCCCCGAGACATTCGAGCAGTGCGTCCGGCTGGTGCGCCCCGGCGGCCATGTCGCCAACATCGGGGTACATGGCAAATCCGCCACTCTGCATCTGGAAGACATCTGGATCAAGAATCTCACCATCACCACGGGTCTGGTGGACACCCGCTCGACTCCGAGGTTGATCGGCTTGGTGGCGGGCCGGCAGCTCGACACCTCGCCCATGATCACCCACCATTTCGGCCTCGAAGAGTTCGACCTGGCCTACGACGTCTTCAGCCGGCCCGGTGATACCGGCGCGCTGAAGGTCCTCCTCACCCGCACCTGAGGCATCGACGCCACCACCGAAGGGACAGCACATGCCGAACACCACCTCACCGGTCGTCGTCGGGATCGACGGATCGGAGCGCAGCATCGCCGCTGCGCGTTGGGCCGCCGCCGTCGCCGAGGAATACGACACCTCACTGTTGCTCGTCCATTCGACGGCCACCGCCGGCCATTTCATCTCCGATGCGGCGGTCATCGCCATCCGGGCAGCGGCGGCCGCGGACCAGCGCGGGGCGGCGGAGAAGACGGTGACAATGGCCAAGGACACGATCGCGGGAGAGTTCCCGGGGCTGACCGTGGATGCCGACATCGTCGAGGAGCCCGCCGGCAAGGCTCTGGTCCGACTCAGCCGTGACGCGGAATTCGTCGTCGTCAGCAGTGACGACGTCAACCCGGTCGCCGCACTGCTGGTGGGCTCGACCACGATGCACGTGGCCAGCCACGCCGTATGCCCCGTGGTGGCCTGGCGAAACACAGTGCAGCCCAACACTGATCAGGTCGTCGTCGGCGTCGACGGCACGGCGGCCGGAACGGCGGCGCTCGCGGCGGCCTTCGAGTACGCCCACAATTTCGGCGCGCCGCTCGTCGCGGTGCACTCGTGGTCGACTCGATTGCCGGCAGACGAGGTGACCATTCCGTACCTGATCGACTGGGACGCCCTCGAAGCCGCCGAGTGGGCACTGCTCACCCACGCTCTCGAGCCGTGGACCGCGAAGTACCCCGATGTCGCGGTCACGACGCTGCTCGACGACGCGAAACCGAGCAGATCGCTACTGGATCGCCTCTCCGGTGCGCAGATGGTGGTGGTCGGCAACCACCGGTCCAACGCGCTGAGCGCCGCACTGATCGGCTCGACGAGTTTGAACCTGCTGCACCACAGCAGTGTTCCGGTGATGATCTGTCATGCAGAGCCGATGACGTGAGCGTGCCGTAGTGGAACGCCTCAGCACCTTCGATGCAGGGTTCTTGGACGCCGAGGACGCCGACCGACACATCAGTCTCGCCGTGGGGGCGGTGTCCATCCTCGAGGGTCCGATGCCCGACTACCGGGAAGTGGAGTCGGCGATCGGTGAGCGGGTCCTTCGCGTCCCGCGGCTTCGCCAGGTGGTGCACCGGCATCCGCTGGACCTCACGGCCCCGGAATGGGCCGACGACCCCGCGATCGATCTTGCGCATCACATCCACCGCGCGGCGTTACCCCACCCCGGCGACGACGCGGCGGTGTTCCGGTTCGTCGCCGAGGCGATGGAAGCGCGGCTGGACCGGGACCGGCCGCTGTGGCAATGCTGGATCATCGAGGGGCTGGCCGAGAACCGCTGGGCCGTGCTGATGAAGGTGCACCACTGCATCGCCGACGGCATCGCCACCATGCACCTGCTCGCAGGGCTGGCCGACGGCGGCGAAGGCCACACCTATGTCGATCGGATCCAGGGCGCTCATCCGACTTCCCGCACCGGCGGGGAATCACACACCGCGAGTCTCTGGAACCCGCTGCGGTGGATCAATACCGCATGGGGCACGGCATCAGCAGTGACGAAAACCGTTGCGGTGACCGCCGAAGGGGCTCTCGAGATCGTCGACGGCTTGGTTCGCGCCGGAACCGGGTCACCGTTGGTCGGTCCCGTCAGCACACTGCGCCGCTACAGTGCGGTCGAGGTGCCGCTGGCGGACGTCGCCGCGATCGGCGACGCGTTCGGGGTCACCGTCAACGATGTGGCCCTGGCCGCGATCACCGACAGCTTCCGCGCGGCACTCCTGCGTCGCGGGCAGCAGCCCCGCCGGGACTCCCTGCGCACGCTGGTGCCGGTATCGGTGCGCACCGGCGACGCGATGGACAGCGTCGACAATCGGGTGTCGGTCATGCTCCCGTATCTGCCGGTGGACCAGTCCGACCGGGTCGAGCAGTTACGGGCGGTGCACCGGCGACTGACCAAGGTCAAATCCGGGGGGCAGCGGGAGGCCGGACGTGTTGCCGTGTCCGCGCTCAAGCTGGCGCCGTTCGCGTTCACCTCCTGGCTGGTGCGCGCAGTGACCAGCCTGCCGCAACGCGGGGTGGTCACACTGGCCACCAATGTGCCTGGGCCGCGGGAGCGATTGCAGATACTCGGGCACGACGTGGTGCGGCTGCTCCCCATCCCGCCGATGGCGTTGCGCCTTCGATCCGCCGTGGCGATACTGAGCTACGACGACCGCCTCGCGTTCGGTATCACCACCGACTTCGACGCCGTGCCCGACGTGGCCGAACTGACCTTCGGGGTCCGAAAAGCCGTGGCGGCGCTGCTCGCCGCCGCGCGCAGATCGCGTCAGGCGCCTACCCCGCTTTGACCCTCGTGCCGGCGGTGCCCTCGACGATCGCGGCGATATCGGCCAGCGCTCCGATGACGGCCGTCTTTCCCGCCCCGCGGGCGAAGTCACAGGCCGCCTGGACTTTCGGGCCCATCGATCCGGCCGGGAAATGCAGTGCTTCCAGCTCTGTGGGGTTGACGTCGGTCAGGCGCTTCTGGTCCGGGCTCCCCCAGCCGAGGTAGACGCCGTCGACGTCGGTGGCGATCACCAGGAGATCGGCGTCCAGCTGTTCGGCCAGCAGTGCAGCGGCGCGATCCTTGTCGATGACGGCTTCGACCCCGACGAGCCGGCCGTCTCGGTCATACGTGGTCGGTATCCCGCCACCTCCCGCACAGATCACCACGGTTCCGTCATCGACCAGACCCGCGATGGCGTGCAGCTCGAGAATCCGCTTCGGCGCGGGGCTGGGCACCACCCGCCGGTAGCTGTCACCGTCCAGTGCGATGGCCCACCCGCCCTCGGCGGCCAGTCGCTCCGCGGTCGGTCTGTTGTAGCCGGGCCCGATCGGCTTGGTGGGATCGTCGAACGCGGGATCGTCCAGGTCGACCTCGACCATGGTGAGCACGGTGGCCAGCGATCGGCCTGCGGGAAGCACATTGGCGAGCTCCTGCTCGATCACGTAGCCGATCATGGCCTCGGTCTGGGCGCCCAGCACGTCGAGGGGATACGGCCCGATGTCCCGGGCGACCTCGTGGTACGCCGCCGCCTGGAGCGCCAGTAGACCAACCTGGGGACCGTTTCCGTGCGCGATGATGATGTCGTTGCCTTCGGCCACCGCGGCGATCGCTTCGGCGGCCACCCGAATGTTGGCCCGCTGGTTCTCCGCTGTCATGGGTTGGCCGCGTCGCAGCAGCGCGTTGCCGCCCAGGGCGACCACTATCCGCACCGGGAGGCCCCTATCCCAGTGCGGCCACGAGGACCGCCTTGATGGTGTGCATCCGGTTCTCGGCCTGTTCGAAGGCGATGTTGGCCGGGCTTTCGAACACCTCGTCGGTGACCTCGATGCCGTTGGCCAGCAGGGGATATTGCTCGGCGATCCGGGCGCCCATCGTCGTCTCCGCGTTGTGGAACGCCGGAAGGCAATGCATGAACTTGACGCGTGGGTTGTCGCTGGCCGCCACGAGTGCCGCGTTCACCTGATAGGGCAGCAGGGTGTCGATGCGCTGCGCCCAGGTTTCGACCGGCTCACCCATCGACACCCAGACGTCGGTGTAGATGAAGTCGACACCGCTGACCGCCTCCATCGGATCGTCGGTGATGATCAGCCGGGCACCCGATGCGTCGGCGAACGATCGGCACATGTCGACGTGTTCGTCGCTGGGCCACAATTCGCGCGGCGCGCCGACGCGCATCTGCATGCCGAGTTTCGCGGCCACCAACAACAACGAGTTCGCGACGTTGTTGCGTCCGTCCCCGAGAAAGGCGAAGGCAATGTCCGGCAACGGTTTGGCGCAGTGCTCGGTCATGGTGAGGACATCGGCCAGCATCTGGGTGGGGTGGAATTCGTCGGTCAGACCGTTGAACACCGGCACGCCCGCATACTCGGCGAGTTCCTCCACGATGTGCTGTCCGGCGCCGCGGTACTCGATCGCGTCGTACATGCGCCCCAGCACGCGCGCGGTGTCCTTCATCGACTCCTTGTGCCCGATCTGTGACGAGGCCGGGTCGATGTAGGTCACGTGTGCGCCCTCGTCATAGGCCGCGACCTCGAAGGCGCAGCGGGTGCGGGTCGAGGTCTTCTCGAAGATCAACGCGATGTTGCGGCCGGCCAGCGTCGGTTGACGCACGCCGGAGTATTTGGCCCGCTTGAGATCGCGCGACAGGTCGAGCAGATAGTGCAGATCGCGCTCGGAGTGGTGGATGAGGCTCAACATGCTGCGGTTGCGATTGTTGAATGCCATGCCTGGTGTACTTCCTTGTCTGTTCAGGTGTAGAGCGGATCGCGGGCGACGGGGCAGGTCATACAGCGGCCGCCGCCGCGCCCCCGGCCCAGTTCACTGGCGTCGATCGTGATCACTTCGACGCCGGCCTTGCGAAGTGCGGTGTTGGTCAACGTGTTCCGGTCGTATCCGATGACCACCCCGGGTTCGAGTGCGACGACGTTGTTCGCGTCGTCCCACTGCTCACGCTGGACTCCGTAGAGGTCACCGGCGGTGGTGACGACGCGGAACTCCGCGCCCACCGCAGCGCCGATCGTGGCCACCAGGCCCTGGGCCTCGCGCCGGATGTCCAGTCCGGAATCCGCGCGATCATCCGGTCGCAGGGTGAAGGGCACGATGCCGTCGACGACCGGCGGGTATGCGGTCACCACGTCGTGATCACAGAAGGTGAAGACGGTGTCCAGATGCATGGCCGCCCTGGTCCTCGGCAATCCGGCGACGATCACCTGGGTCGCGGCCCCGGAGGCGAAGAGATTGCGCGCCACCTGCGTGATGGCCTGATGCGACGACCGCTCCCCCATGCCGATGACGACCACTCCGTTGCCGATCGGCATGACGTCGCCCCCTTCGAGCGTCGCCGCGCCGTGGTCGCGGGCCGACCCGTCGAGATCACCGAGCCATACGTCGAACTTCTCGTCGGCGAACTCCGGATGGAATTTGTAGACCGCGGTGGTGAGCAGGGTTTCTTGTCGCCGTGCCGGCCAGTACATCGGATTGAGCGTGACGCCGCCGAAGATCCAGGAACTGTTGTCGCGCATGAACTGGGTGTTGGGTAGCGGTCGAATCACAAAGCCGGCCGGATCGAGGTCGGCCAAGGCCGTGCGGAAGCGGCCGCCGATGTCGACTGGCAGATCCTGATAGCCCACTCCCCCGATCATGAGTTCGGCGAGCTGATCGGACGGCAGATCGGCCAGCCAGGCACGGATCTCGTGCCGCATGCCGGACCCGACGAGGTCGTCGGTGACCTTGCGGTCGAGCAGCCACTCGCGGCCCTCGGACGTGGTGAGCACGTCGGCGAGCAGGTCGCGCAGTTCGAGAACCTGCACGCCGTGATCGACCATCTTGGCCACGAAGTCGAAGTGGTCCCGCCGTGCCTGCTGCAGCCAGATGACGTCGTCGAAGAGCAGTTCCGCGCAGTTCTGCGGAGTGAGCCGCTGATGGGCCAGGCCGGGCGCGCAGACCAGCGCGCGGCGCAGTTTGCCCGCCTCCGACCACACCCCGAGGCGCGAGTCGCCGGCGTTCACAGCACCGCGAGGTGGCCGGTGGCCATCAGGGCGACGGCGGCCACCGCGGTGACGGCGACGACCGCGGCAATCGCCCACTCGGCCGCGGTGAACCACGTCCGTCCCCGCTCGTGTCGAGCCCACAGGTACAGCCCGGTGCCGACGAGATAGAACACTGCGGCGACCAACAGATACTCCCAGCCTCCGGCGTAGACCAGCCAGACTGCGTAGCCGAGGGCGACGATGCCGATCACGAGGTCACGGGTTCGGCCGTGACCGGATTCGTAGGTTTCACCGCGGATGGCCAGCAGCACCTGGTAGGCCGCCGACCAGAGATACGGCAGCAGGATCAACGAGGTGGCCAGCAGCACCAGGTTCAGATAGGTGCTTTCGTTGGCCAGCGTCCACAACAGCAGAATCTGTACGCAGATGTTGGTGAGCCACAGGGCGTTCGCCGGGGCACCGTGGCTGTTCTCCCGGGCCAGCGCCTTGGGCATCACACCCTCGAGCGCCGGCAGACGCAGGATCTCCGCGCACAACATCACCCAGGCGATGAGGGCACCCAGCAGCGAGACGACCAAACCGATGGAGATGAAGGCCGCACCCCAGCTGCCGACCTGGGCTTCCAGCACCCCGGCCATCGACGGATCGGGCACGCCGGCCAGCTCAGCCTGGGCCATCAGACCGTAGGACAGCAGGTTGACCAGGAGCAGCAGCGCCAGAACCGCGGCGAATCCGAGGACCGTGGCTCGGCCGACATCTTTGCGGCGCGCGGCCCGTTGGGAGTACACGGCGGCGCCTTCGATGCCGATGAAGACCCACACCGTCACCAGCATCATGTTCTTCACCTGGGACATGGTGTCGCCCAGCGAAGTTCCGTCGATCTGGGTGGTTCGGCCCCAGAAATCGGCGGTGAAAAGGCCCGCCTTGAAGCCGACGGCGGCGATCGCGACGAACGTCAGAATCGGCACGACCTTCGCGATCGTGACCGCCACATTGACGAACGCGGCGGTGCGGATGCCGCGCAACGTCATGGCGTGCACAGCCCACAGCAGCACCGAAGCCCCCACGATCGCGCCGACCGTGACACCACCGTCGAACGCCGGGAAGAAGTATCCCAGCGTGGCGAACAACAGCACCAGATAGGCGACGTTGCCCACCCATGCGGACACCCAGTAGCCGAAGGCCGAGGTGAAGCCGATGTAATCACCGAAACCCGCTCGCGCATAACCGTAGACGCCACCGTCGACGTCGGGCTTGCGCTGGGCGAGGGTCTGGAAGACGAAAGCCAAGGTGAGCATGCCGACCCCGGTGATCGCCCACCCGATGAGCAGCGGCCCCGGTGCAGCGCTCGCGGCCATCTGGGACGGCAGGGCGAAGATTCCGCTGCCGATCATGGATCCGATGACCAACGCGGTCAGGGCGGTCAGCGTCAAACCGGCCTTGGGCGCGGCGGGACGCGTCTTCTGAGGTGGTGACATCGATGTCGTCATAGTGGCAACTGTCCGGCAACCGCCGACGACACCGACAGGGCCGCTGGTCCCCAGACCCGGCAGTCCAACGGTGACCGGGTGCCGTCGTTTCAGGGCCGAAGGTCCCTAGGGCTGCCGTGGCGACCGACCTATCGTCGCCGACGACGGGCGTGCTGAGCGCCGCGGCCGCAGCGAGAGGACAACGTGATGACCGAGAGTGCTTCGGATACCGAAATCGTGGTGGGCGTCGATGATTCGCCGTCTTCGGAGCCGGCACTGCGCTGGGCGGCCGCGGAGGCCGCGCTACGCAAGTGCCCGCTGGTGATCGTGTATGCGCTCGCGCCGACGATGGTCGCCTGGTCGGCTGTCCCGGCTCCCACCGGGTTCCTCGAGTGGCAGCGATCGATAGGACAGCAGATCCTCGAAGACGCCGCACAGATCGCGAAAGACGTGAGCCAAGGCGCGATACCGGTCTCGACCGAGCTCGCGGTCGCACCTCCGATCACCACGCTGGTCGAGCGTTCGAAGCACGCCCGGATGGTGGTGGTCGGTAGTCGTGGTCGAGGCGCGCTGACCCGAACGATCCTCGGCTCGGTCAGCACCGGACTCATCCACCGGGCGCACTGCCCGGTCGCGGTGATCCACGACGAAGACGCCTTGCCACCCGTGCCCACCGCTCCGGTGCTGCTGGGCTTCGACGACTCGCCCGCGTCCGAAGCTGCGACAGCGCTGGCCTTCGAGGAGGCATCCCGGCGCGGTGTCGAGTTGATCGCGCTGCACGCCTGGTGGTCACCCGGCGCCTATGAGTTCCCCGGCTTCGTCTGGGAGGACGTGCAGCCGGCCATCGAGCGTGACGTCGTCGATCGACTTGCGGTGTGGCAGGAGCGGTTCCCGGACGTCACGGTGCAGCGGATCGTCGTTCCGGACCTGCCGGCCCAACGACTCGTCAACCATGCCGGCTCGGCGCAACTGCTCGTGGTGGGCAGTCATGGCCACGGTGGGGTCGCCAGCGCCCTGCTCGGCTCGGTCAGTACCGCCGTCGTCCAGGCCGCCCGCATCCCGGTGATCGTCGTCCGGCCGCGATGAGCGCGGGCAACCCCGGGCTGAACCGATTGAGTGAAGCCGTCGACCGCGACGCCGGTCGGTGCACCGCCGTCCGGCCGGCCGGCCGCACTCGAGGGAAACCCCTGGCACCGCAAATGTGATTGCATCAGCTGGGACGGCCCTGAGTGTCTCGTGGTCACCGACGCCGCAAGACCTGAAGCACTGACCGTGCACAACCTGTGATCTCGCGACGCCGCACCGCAGCCGTCACTGCTTTCCGCTCTTCGCGTCCCAGGCGGCGCGCGTGGTCAGGATGCGCTCGACACGCGCATTAGCGGCGCGCAGCTGCTTCTCGGCCTGCTCCACGCTGGAGGCGAATTCGCCGACATAGTTGGTCGGCGAATTGTTTAGCACCGCCAGGCACATGTGTGCGGCGTGGTGCGCATCCTCGGCCGCCGCGTTCAGTTCGGCGGTCAGCATCCGGTCCGGGGCTGGGAGCCGGGCAGGCAGCTCCACCGCCGCGGCATCATGCATGCGTTGGCAGGCGGGCCCCAGGGCGGCGGCATCGAAGCGACGCAACGCGAACTGCGACTCGTAGAGCGCGGCCTGAAGTTCCTTGACCGCCGGCTCCGCCGTCGACCACCACTGCCTGAGCGCGGCCTGCTGTGAGGGAACCGCGACGTCAGCCGGCTTGGTGCTGTCGACCAGGAAGATCAGTCCCCCCAGACCCGCCGCGACCGCGGTCGCCGTGGCGACGACGATGGCCCGGCGGGTCGCCCGGCGGTACCAGCGGCCGCGCCGACCGTCGGCGGGGGCGGGGGCACTGCTCTCGACGGCCTGCGGTAGGGGTTGACGATTCTCAGGACCGGTCACCGGGCCCTCACCACGATGACGGGAATGTCGACCGACTGAGCCACCGCCGAACTCACCGACCCCAGCAGCGCGCCGGCGAACCCGCCCCGGCCATGGCTGCCCACCACGACCAATTGCGCGTCGCGCGAGTGCTCGATGAGCCAGCGCGCGGGTCTGTCGCACTCCAGGACTCGCCGTACCTGGACGTCGGGATAGCGCTCCTGCCAACCGGCGAGCCGTTCGGCCAGGATCTCACTGCCTTTCTCCTCGAACTCGCGCCAGTCCATTCCCAGTGCCGGAAAGATGCCCACATCGCTCCACACGTGCAGGGCCACGAGTTCGGCCTTCCGTCGACACGCCTCGTCGAAAGCCAACGCGGTGGCCGCTTCGGAGGCCGGCGATCCGTCGATTCCGACCACCACGGGTGCGTCGGCGGCGGGCAGCCGTCCTTCCCGGCTGTGGACCACCGCGACCGGGCAGTGTGCGTGGTGGAGCAGTCCGGCACTCACCGAACCGAGCAGCACTCGCCCGAGTGCACCTCTGCCCCGGGTGCCGACGATCACCATCTGCGCGTTCTTGGACGCGTCGACCAGTGCCGGTACCGCGGCCTCGAAGACAACCCGGCTGTGCACCCCGGGTATACGACCCTCACCGCCTTCGCCCAGCAGAAGCTGGCGGGCGTGGCCGAGCATGTCCTCGGCGTTCTGCACCTCGCAGGCCGAGATGGTCTGCTGGAGAGGCGCAGAAGGCCAGCTCACCACCAGCGGAGTGACGACGTTCATCAACGTGACGGGCGTGTCCGACGTCTGCGCCTCGCGAGCCGCCCAGCGAACGGCGGCGTGCGACTCCTGGGAGCCGTCCACTCCGACGACGATGCCGAGACGTGTTGGGACAGTGGACATCTATGGGTGCTCACTTCGACGATCGGGACGCGATGTAGGTGGTGGCGATCGCCATGAGAGCGATGACGATCGCGATGAGTACGGCGGCGGTCGGCCAATCCATGGCGGTCCTCCTCGGCGACGGATGCCCCTGTGGGCGTGTCCACCACGGTAGGAAGCCCGCGCCGCCCAGGGCAGGGTCGTAGGTCCCGGACGGTGATGCCGGTGGTCCTCGTCACCGCAGAGCGCGGACCGATCGCGCGAGATGCTCACGGGCAGCCCGCTACGCGGCGATAATGGTGTAGCAGTCAGATCGGGCGTCGGACACGCCGCCCACGTGACGCGCATGCAGGGAGGATGGAAATATGGGATTCGCACTGTCGACCCGGCTGAACACGACCTTCGAGAATGCTGTCGAGCGCACTCGTGAAGCCCTGTCGCACCAGGGTTTCGGGGTTCTCACCGAAATCGATGTGCGAGCCACCCTGAAAGCCAAACTCGGTGAGGAGATGGAGGAGTATCTGATCCTGGGGGCCTGCAATCCGCCGCTCGCACACCGAGCAGTGGAGATCGACCGTCAGATCGGACTGCTGCTGCCGTGCAATGTGGTCGTTCGGACCGACCGCGACCAGCCGGGCAGCGTGCTCGTCGAGGCGATGGATCCGCAGGTACTCGTCGACGTCAGCGGCGATGCGGAGCTACGTCCGGTCGCCGATGACGTAGCGGCCAAGCTGCAAGCGGCCATCGACTCGCTGGCCCCTGTCGGTTAGACCAGAAGGACTGCCGCCCCGGCAATTCGGCCGGCTGCGAGATCCGCCAGCGCGGTGTCGCCGCGATCCAGCGGATACTCCGGCGTCGTCACCTGGATGTGGTGACCCTCGGCGAAGGCGAGGAAGTCTCGGGCGTCGGCGCGGGTGTTGGCCGTCACGGACCGGACCTGGCGCTCCTGAAAAAGATGGCGCTGGTAGTCGAGCGCGGGGATGTCGCTGAGGTGGATGCCGGCAATGGCCAGCGTGCCGCCCCGGTCGAGGCTCTCGAGTGCCGGTAACACCAACTCCCCCACCGGTGCGAAGAGGATGGCGGCGTCGAGTTTCACCGGCGGCGAGTCGGCGGCACCCTGCACCGACGCGGCGCCCAGCGCCCGTGCCAACGCTCGGGCATCCTGACCTCGGGTCATCACGTGGACCTCGGCTCCCTGGGCGAGCGCCACCTGGGCGGTGATGTGGGCGCTGCCGCCGAATCCATAGATGCCGAGGCGCCCGCCCGGGGGCAGATCCGCCCGCAGCAGCGACCGGTATCCGATGATTCCGGCGCACAGCAGGGGCGCCAGTTCGGCGTCTGTGTACCCGGACGGCAGGGGATGCACGAAATCGGCCGGTGCGGTGACGAATTCGGCATAGCCGCCATCGGCGTCCCACCCGGTGTACCGCGACTCGGGACAGAGGTTCTCGTGCCCTCGCCGGCAGAAGCGGCATCGGCCGCAGGTATGCCTGAGCCACGCGACACCCACGCGGTCTCCCATCGCGATGTCGCCACCGACGCCGGGGCCGATTCCGGCCACCTCACCGACGACCTCATGACCGGGCGTCACATGCCGCCGGTGCACGGGAAGGTCACCCTCGGCGACATGCAGGTCAGTGCGGCACACCCCGCAGGCCCGCACGGCGATCAGCAGTTCACCGGCCGCCGGTTCGGGCACCTCGGTGGTGACCCATTCGAGGGGCCGCGTGGCCACGGGGCCCGGGGTGCGCACCCGCCAGGCATTCATCATCCGGGCGGTCACCGGGGGTCCTCCGACGGCCTCGGCAGCGGGAGCGACGCTGGTGTCGGGGGCATGTACGAGAGCGTAGCCATGCGCGGCACGTCGCCGTAGGGTCGAAAGCCTCCCCGGGCCGGACGACTCCCTTCCGTCGCTATCCCGCCGGTGTGATCAGCCCGTAGTGACCGTCGTAGCGGTGGTAGAGCACGCACGCCCGGCCTTCGGCCGCGTCGACGAAGAACAGAAACGGCTGCCCGGAGATGTTCAGGCGGTCCACCGCCAGTGCGGTGGTCATACAGGGCGCCGGTTGCTCGCTGATCGTCAGCGGCAGGGTGAAGCGGGCCAGCTTTTCGCGGGTGACCGGCGCGACGAGAGCCAGTCGGTACCCGGTGTCGCCGGCGCGGTAGAGCACCCCGGCATATCCCGTGCCCTTCTCGGTGAACAGGTGGAAGTCGTAGTCGAACTGGTCCATGTCGGCTGCGGCCTCGTCCACCGTGCACGCCCCGAGCGTGAATGACTTGCGCCGCACCACCCTCCGCTCCTCCGGCGGTCGGGGGAAGCGACCCGCCCGATCCGCCGGCGCGGACTGGTGGCGCCATTCGTGCGGCCGGCCGCTGGGCAACCCGCCGCGTCGCGCCTCCCAATGCTGGGCCGCGCGGTCCAGCCGGCGGCGCAGCCTGGCTTCGAGTCGGTCGATCGCTTCACGGGCGGTGGCGCCCTGCACCTGGGCGCGCACCATCCGGCCGTCGACATCCAGGTTGGCCTGGGCGACGACGGGCTGTTCGACGGCCGGGTCCGCGTGCTTGGTCAGCCTGACCCGGGCATCGAGCACCGGGCGGTCGGCCAATCGCGCCACCCGGCCGATCTTGGCTCTGGCGTAGTCGGCGGCACCCGGAAGCTCACCCTTGGTCGCTACCCGGATATCGAAACCAGCTTGAGGAGAACGGCTTTGGCTCATAGCACCTTGATACTCAGGCCCGCGGCCGCGGGCGAGGGCCATTGGTCACCGCCGACGAGGCAGTGGCCTCATCATCGGCCGAACTCGGCACATCCGGTCATAGTTGGCGAAATGGGAAGTGGCGGCCAGTCCTGGGCCGTCGTCACGAGTTCTCACCGCGCCGCCTCGAGCAGGATCCGCCGCTCCGCGGACGCGATCGACCGCCGGGCCGCGACCACCGAATCCGGATTGACTGATATCGAGGTGATGCCCATCCGGACGAGGTGTTCGGCGAACGCCGGATCGGTCGACGGCGCTTGCCCACACAGCGACGAAGTGATTCCGCAGCGACGGGCGATGGCAATGATCTGGCCGATGGCATCGAGCACGGCCGCATCGGATTCGTCGAACAGATCGGCGCAGACATCGGAGTCCCGGTCGACCCCCAGCATCAACTGCGTGAGGTCGTTGCTGCCGATGGACACACCGTCGATACCCATACCGGCGTATTCCGGCAGCCAGTGCACGACGGAGGGCACTTCCGCCATGACCCACCGGTGCAGCCCGCGGTGCCGACCCAGCGGGCTGGCGTCCACCAGGGTGAGGCACTCCTCGAGTTCCCAGCGGGTTCGCACGAACGGGATCATCAGATGAACGTTCGGGAACTGTTCGCGCACCCGAGCCAGCGCCTGCAACTCCACGGCGAACACATCGGGCTCCCGGATGTAGCGGTAGCAACCTCGGTAGCCGATCATCGGGTTGTGTTCGACGGGCTCAAAGCTGTCCCCGCCGATGAGTCCGCGAAACTCGTTGGTGCGGAAATCGGTCGCCCGGTAGACGACCGGACGCGGCGCGAATGCCGATGCGATGCGTCCCACCGAAGCGACCATGCCGTCGACCAGCGACTGCTGCTCACCATGGGCGATCAGGTCACGGGGATGCCGGCCACCGAGAGCGTGGGTCAACATGAATTCGGCACGCAGCAGGCCGACGCCATCGACGTCCAGTGCCGCGACAGCCTCCGAGTTGTCCGGCATCGCGAGGTTCACGTACACCCGGGTGGCCGTGACCTCGGCCGACGGTGCAGCCGTGGGGGCGCCGGCCCGGTCGTGCGCCGAGACGGCCGGTGCGGCCTCGACAACTCCGGAGAGCACCCGTCCATGGGTGCCGTCGACGGTCACCATGGTCCCGTCGTGCAGCTCGGAGGTGGCGGTACGCGCTCCCACCACACATGGAACACCAAGTTCGCGGGCCACGATGGCTGCGTGGCACGTCATACCGCCGGTGTTGGTGACCAGCGCGCCTGCCCGCCGGATCGTCGGCAACCAGTCGGGGTTTGTCATCTGAGCAACGAGGATCTCCCCCGCCTGCAGATGGTCTCCCTGGTCGGGGCTTTCGAGCACCCGGACCCGGCCCGAGGCGCTGCCCGGCGCAGCGGCCAGTCCCCGGACCAGCACGGAATCGTCATGCGGCACCGAGGGTGCCGTATGCGTGAGCGTGGTGATCGGTCGCGCTTGGACGAGGTAGGTCCGGCCGCCCGCGATGGCCCACTCCGTGTCCTGAGGACAGCCGTTGTGTCGTTCGATGGCGATCGCCAGTGAGGCGATGGACCGCAGTTCGGCGTCGGAGAGCACTCGGGTGTCGGCCTGCGCCTCACCGAGCGGCACAGCCGTGTCCTGGCCGTCCTCGGCCCGCACTATCTTGAACGCCTTATGGCCCACCCGTACATCGACGACGTCGAGGGACTCCTTGAGCAGGACGTAGGTGTCCGGCTCCACCGCGCCGGAGACCACGACCTCACCGAGCCCGAATGCCGCCTCGACCACGAGCCGGTCGGACGCACCGGTGCTCGGGTCGGCGGTGAACGCCACACCGGCTTTGTCCGACGCGATCATCTGCTGGATCACGACCGCCATGGCCGGGTCAGCAGTGAACCCGCGGCTGGCGCGATAGGTGAGCACCCGTGGGGAGAACAGCGACATCCAGCAGCGCACTACGGCATCGACGAGAGCGTCTTCGCCGCAGATGTCGGTCATGGTGGCGTTCATCCCGGCGAAGGAAGCATCACGGCCGTCTTCGCCCGTTGCTGAAGAGCGCACCGCAACAACGACATCCGCGCCGGTATCCGCGCCCATACGACGATACGCATCCAGGAGCGAACGCCGAACGCCGTCGGCGATGTCGGCCTTGTGCACCAGCCCCTGCATCCGTTCGCAGAGTTCGGCGAGACGGGTGCCGTCCGAAACCGCAGCGAGCGCTTCCCGGTGTAGGGCTCCCAGATCGGCGGCCACGCCGCCGGCCTGCATCGAATCGCGGTAAGCGTCACGCAGGATCACGAATCCCGGCGGAACCGGCAGCGACGCGGCGACCAGCTCGCCCATGTTGGCGCCTTTGCCGCCGGCTTCCTCGGCGTCGGAGATCCGCAGTGCGGAGATGTCGCGGACATAGGTGGCGTTCGGCATGGCTTCACTTTGGCGGCTGCCGGGTGCTGCCGGTAGCGTCCGAGGACCGCGGACACCGCGCCAGAGGTCATCGCGGCCGAGGGCCCAAAGTCCTCGGAGATGGTCAGATGCGGGCCGTACCGGATCCGTGGCGTGCGACCCGTGCCGTAGGGGTATTTCGGCTCCCATGGTGGGACTTTGGACCTCAGCCGCCGCCGATCGTCCGCGATAGCGTCACCGTCATGTCCGATGAATTCGACCCGGTGACCGTTCTCCCGGAAAGTGAATGCTGGAATCTACTCGGGAGCGCGTCGCTCGGGCGGCTCGTCACCAGTGTCGACGGCCAGCCGGAGATCTTCCCGGTCAATTTCGTCGTTCAGGGACGCAGCGTGCTGTTCCGCACCGCCGAAGGCACGAAGCTGGTGAGCACTGCGATCAACCACCATGTGCTCTTCGAGGCCGACGACCACAATGTCGCCGACGGGTGGAGCGTCATCGTCAAGGGCATCGCACGCATCCTCCGCGACGACGATGACGTGACCGAAGCGCAACGCGCTCAGCTGTTTCCCTGGACGGCGACGGCCAAGCAGCACTATGTCCGGATCCGGCCGCTCAGCGTCACCGGTCGACGCTTCGTCTTCGGAGGTGAGCCTGCCCTCGAAGCCGCTCCGTCATGAGGCCGAGACGCATTCCAGCGGGAAGTGAGGCCAGTCATGCGGTCGCCAGACCCCCAGATCGTCACCCTAACGATGAACCCGGCTTTGGACGTCACGACCGATGTCGACCGGGTGCGGCCGACCGACAAGATGCGCTGCGGGACGCCTCGTTACGATCCAGGCGGCGGGGGGATCAACGTGGCCAGGGTGGCCCATGTCCTGGGCGCCGAGGTGTGCGCGGTGTTTCCGACCGGTGGACCGACGGGCGGTCTGTTGACCGACCTGCTGAACCGATCGCGCGTGCCCTCGCGAGCCGTGACGCTGTCGGAGTCGACCCGCGAGAGTTTCACGGTCAGCGAGAGCCGCTCCGGTCGGCAGTTCCGCTTCGTGATGCCGGGACCGACAGTGCCGTTCGCCGAGCAGGCCGCTTGCCTGGATGCCGTGCGCGAGGCCGCGCGGGCGGCGCGGTTCATCGTGCTCAGCGGCAGCCTGCCGCCGGGCGTGGGCGCGGACTTCCCGCAGCGCGTTGCTGATCTATGCCGAACGCTCGGTGCACTGTTCGTTCTCGATACCTCGGGGCGGGGCCTGGCGAGGACAACCTCGGGGGTGTATCTGCTGAAGGCGAGTGTTCGCGAGCTTCGTGAGTGCGCGGCACACGAATTGAGCACCGATGCCGACCAAGTACGCGCAGCGCGCGAGGTCATCGATGCCGGCCGAGCGCGGGTCGTCCTGGTGTCCCGGGGATCCGAAGGCGCTCTACTCGTCACCGCGCGCCGAAGCCAGCGCTTTCCTGCGGTGGTCGTCCGTGCTGGAAGCGGGGTCGGGGCCGGCGACGCGATGGTCGCGGCCATCCTGGTCGGACTCATTCGAGGGTGGGACCTCGACAAGTCCGTCCGCTTCGGCATCGCGGCGGGCGCGGCAATGCTCCTCACCCCCGGTACCGCCACCTGTACCCGACACGACATTGACCGACTCTTCGAGCTCGCACCGGAACCCAGGCGTCTCGAGTGACCGCGGTCAAACGTCCACTCGCCGAGAGTCCTTCGTCTCTTTTCGGGTAGCGACCGCAGTTCGTACCGTCGGTCCATGGGAAGACAACGACCACTGCTCGCCAACGTGCTGGCGCTTGTCGGCGTCGCGGCGATCTACCGACTGCACATCCGCGGGTGGCTGACGACCTGGGGAGCTGACGACGACGAGGTCACCATGACGCTGCCCGGTGACGAGTTCGTGGCCGGCGACGCGCCACGCACTACCCGCGCGATCACCATCGATGCGTCGGCAGGCGATGTCTGGCCTTGGCTGATGCAGATGGGCGAGGACCGAGGTGGCTTCTACAGCTACTCAGTGCTCGAACGCGCCGCCGGTGCCGACATCCACAACGCCGACACCCTGCATCCGGAATGGCAGGACCTGCGCGTCGGCGACACCATCTGGCTGGCCCGCCGTTATGGACCCGCCGCACGCCAGATCGTCGCCGTGGTCGAGACCAGATCCCATCTGGTGCTGATGTCGCCGGTCAACCTCGAACGCATCCGTCGTGGCGAGCGGGCGCACGGCTGCTGGTCTTTCGCCCTGTTCGCCGGCGCCGGGCACACCCGGCTGGTGGTCCGCGGCAGTGGATATCCGGCCGGTCACTTCTGGTTCGACATTCCACATTTCATCATGGAGCAGAAGATGATGCGCGGAATCGCTGACCGCGCCAAGCGGACACGGTGCGCGACAGCCGACCTCGATGACGCGCAACCACATTCGCCGCAGCACCCCGAACACCGGGTACCGACGACCTGACTGGCGGGTCGCAGACTACGCCGAGAGACGCACACACAGCCCGCCGAAAGGAGTCGCGCCCATGATGTTCGGGTCTGACCACGGATTCGGCGGATGGACTTACGCCGGGATGCTCATCGGCATGGCCCTGTTCTGGGCGCTGCTTCTCGGCGGCATCTTCCTGCTCGACGGCCACGTCAACGGCAACGACACCGCTTCTCCCGCGCCGGCGCCGGAGAAGATCGACCCGCAACAACTGCTGGCGCTTCGCTTCGCCCGCGGCGAGATCAACGAGGCAGAATACCGGCGGAAGCTTGCGGTGCTGCGAGGTGACAGCCGGTTGTGACGCGGTGACGGGGGCTACGTCAAGGGCGTACCGGGCTGGGCGTTTCGGGTCAACTCGTCGTCTTCGCAGGTGACGACGGAGTGGTCGGGCCCAGCTCGCCGGCCTCGAATTCATGACGGATCAGTTTCAGGCGTGTGCAGCGAAGGCACCGGTCGGTGTCGCGGCGGGCAGGTGGGGCCGCAACGCCGCGGCGAGCACGCCGTCGAGTAGTCGGTCGGGGAGCAATCGCACCAACCCCAGGAGCGCAGCTTCGCGACCAACGGTGTAGCGGGGGCGCGGGCGACGCGCGGTGATTGCTTTGGCGATCACCGTGGCCGCGCTCTCGGCCGGCAATCCCCGCCCCGCATGAGCGGCGGTCTGGGTGTTGACGGCGCGTACGAGCGAGCCGTAACGCTCGCGCTGTGCCGCCGTCATCTTCGATGCGAGATCGTTGGCCGTGGCGATCGCGCGACCAGGCATCTCGGTACGGATCGCACCCGGTTGCACCACGACAATTCCCACACCTGAGTTCGCGAGTTCCCGACGAAGGGCATCACTGACGGCTTCGAAGGCGAACTTGGTGGCGGCATACGGTCCGTATGTGGCCATGGCCATCCTTCCGCCGACGGAGCTGACATTGACCACGCGACCTCGCGCACGGATAAGCGCGGGCAACAGTGCCTGAGTCATGGCGATGTGGCCGAAGAGATTGACTTCGAACAGACGCCGCCACTGATCGAGTGGATAGGCTTCAACCGGCACATTGACGCCGACACCGGCATTGTTCACCAACGCGCGCACCGTGCGGCGCTGTGGATCATCTCGGATGCGACTGGCCAATGACCGAATGTGGTCGGGGTGGGTGACGTCGAGGATCACCGGTTCGACACCAGGCCCTTGGATGATGTCCGCATCATGAGCGCGCCGCACACCGGCCAGGACGTGAAAACCCCTGCGCGCCAACTCTCGTGCTGTCGCCGCACCGATGCCGGTGGAAGCCCCGGAGACAACGACAAATTCATTTTCAGATGACAGCGTCATCTGCAAGACTTTACTGGGTAAGATGACGTTGTCAACTTCATGGTGAGGAGGGAACGCAGTGAGTCGAGTGGAAGCAGCCGCCGCTACCCGACGCGCACTGCTCGACGAGGCCGCACACCTGCTCGATGACGGCGGTCCCGACGCTGTGACACTGCGCGAGGTGGGCGCACGGGCAGGAGTGACTCGCGGTGCGCCCTACCGCCACTTCGCCGACAAAGACAGCCTGCTGACCACGGTCGCCGCCGAAGGATGGGAGCGACTCAGTGCGAATATGTCTGCCCTGCATGACGGTTCGAATATCACCCCCGCCGAGAAGCTACAGGCGGCTCTCTCGGATGTCGTGACACTCAGCCGACAGCGCCCGCGTCTCTATCAGTTGATGTTCACTCCGCCCGCCGGGGACTCGACCGCACTGACCCAGGCAGTCCAGCGCACGTGCGATCAGTTCCTCACCATCGTGACCGACGTCGTCGGCGCGGCCGATGCGCAGCGTTACGCGGCGATCTTGCTGACCGGCACACACGGCGCCGCGGCACTGGAGATGAGCGGACTGCTGACCACCGCGAAATGGCACACCACGGCCGAAGAACTCACCGCCAGCATCATCGCCGTCATCCACCAGACCAGTGGCGGCGTCCAGAAGGGGTAGGTGGTCGGCGCCTGGTGCCTGGCCATCTCGAGCTCGGCGCCCTCGGGCGGTAGGCGGATGGTCCGATCCGGCGGGTGGCCGAGCGACGAGAACACCGTTTAGCCGGCTTTATGTGGTGGTCCCGGCTGGTATCGAACCAGCCGATTGCACATTATCCTGATACCGTCTCACCTGGCGATTGGGCTCTGAAACCTAATTTAACCTGCGGTGACGCCACTTTCGGCTGTGAGACTCTGTATGGTTCTGTGTAGCTCACTATTGCACGGAGATTGCACGGAATCGAGGACACATGACCGCGCTCAAGTCGGGACGCCGCGTCCAGTACGTCGGCATTCATGGGACCGCTGACGGGCCAACCGGCCGCGTCAGCCGCGTACTCAAGGCCGCGGTGCGGGTGCGGTGGGACGACGGCAGGCTTGACGACGTGCACCCCGCCGACCTCCGGGTGGTGTAATGGTGGTGAAGGGAGAGCGGACGCGGCGGCAGTTCGGTCGGCTGCGTCAGTTGCCGTCCGGCCGGTGGCAGGCGTCGTATCTACACCGCGGAACCGTGCATAAGGCCGTGGCGACGTTCCCAACCAAGTCTTCGGCGTCGCACTGGCTGCAAGGTGAAGCGGACCTGATCGACCTGGACCGGCGCAGGCCTGGTGCGTGGGCGCCTCCGGTCGAACGAGAGACCAAGGCCACTGCTGCCAAGTTGACGCTGCGGGAGTACGCGCGGCGGTGGCTGGAGCACCGCAACGTGGCGCGGCGGACGCGGGAGAACTACACCTATCACCTGGATACGAACATCTTTCCCGTGCTGGGCGACAAGGCCCTGACCGAAATCACCGCCGAGGACGTGCGCGTGTGGTTCTCCGGACTGGGCACCGTTTACGAGACGCGCAATGCACGGGCCTATGGCGTTCTGACGGCAGTGCTGAACACCGCCGTGGATGACGGCCTACTGGACCGCTCCCCCGCCCGGATCAAGGGTGCACGGGCGGTGAAGCGCACCAAGCGGCCAGTTGTTCTGCTGGAGCCGGACGAACTCGCCAAGCTGGCCGACGCCATGCCCGGAGTCCTGGGGCTGGCGGTGCTACTGACGGGCTGGTGCAGCCTGCGACGCGGTGAGCTATTTGCTCTCACGCGGGCCGACGTTGCGCCGGACGGATCGACGGTGCAGATCAACAAGGCCGTCACATATCGGGAGCGGAAGTACGTCTGCGGCCCGCCTAAGACGCGGGAGTCCAACCGCACGGTGCTGGTGCCGACCCATCTACGCAAGGCGTTGGTCGAACACCTGGCGACGGCTGTGGGACCAGCCAAGACGGCGCTACTGTTCCCAGACCCCGAAACTGGTGAGTTCCACACCGAAGGCCGGTTCAGGGTGCCGTTCTTCGCCGCGCGCACGGCCATCGGGAAAGACGAACTCCACTTCCACGACCTGCGGCACTTCGGCGGTGTCATGGCCGCGGTGGCCGGTGCGACCACAAAAGAGGTGATGGACCGGCTCGGACATACGACCGCGGCGGCGGCTATGCGCTACCAGCACGTCGCGGCCGGGCGCGCGGACTCGCTGGCGGAACGGCTGTCCGCGCTCGCCAGCGCCGATCCGTACTAGGCAGATTGAATTAAATTAGCTGCGCCACAGAGCCTTTCACGGAACACACGTCTGCGATAGGCTCTCGCAAACCCACACTTTCTGAGGTAATCTCGCGGTCAGGCCACCGCCCCTAGCCAGCCTTCCACTGCACACGCACACTCCACGCCCCCCACCTCACACGTACGCGCAAGCCACACGCCTTGGGGATCGTCGTTCGTCACACCGATGGAGTTAGATTCGTGCGCGCCAGTGCCAAGACCACGCCGCTCTACATTTCCCTGCAAGACGCAGCAGCCCGAACAGGGTTCAGCGTCTTCACCTTTCGCGAACTGATCAATGAGGGAAAGCTGCCCGCTTACCGGATCTCCGACAAGCCCGGAAGTGCAATTCGGGTCAAGGTCTCCGACGTAGATGCGCTGATGCAGCCGGTGATTCCTGCGGCGGTAACCGCCTCGCGGTGATTCGCCGACCGACCCCCGGAGACGGCTGCGCCCCGCCGGGAGACCAATCCCGGCGGGGCGACTTAACCGAATTACTGTTCGCCACCAGATAGGAGTCCGAGTGACTATTACCGAGTCTACAACGGACAGCAGTCCCGGTCGAGATACCCACGCTCACAATCCGTTCGGCGACCCGAGTTCCCCGATGGCCGCGCTTGTGCGCCAGGAGAAGGCCGAGCGGCAGCGCGACGAGCAGGACGAAAAGTCGGCCGATCAACACCGGTTGCGTGAGCTGGCGAGCACGGGCGACCATTCCACGGCTGCGGCGGACGCGGACGCTGACCTACGAAAGGTGATGCACGATAACGCCGACGTGCTCACGTCGACGGCCATTCTGGACCACACGGCGCGGTTCGCAGACGCGCGCCGCGCTGGGAGCTACGCCGTGCTATTCGGTGTCCTCCTGCGTGCTGTGCTGGCTGTGCCGCCGCGAGTGGCCCTGCCGCCGATCATCGGCGGCGCGGTCTCGCTGAACCTGCTGCTGGCCGTCGTCGGTGCCAGCGGTGGCGGCAAGGGCACCGCCGACAAGGTGGCAGCCGATGCCGTACACCTGTCGATCGGCGGGCGTCGCCCCCCGTTGCCAGTGCTGCCGATGCTGCCGATCGGGAGCGGTGAGGGGATCAGCCGCACGTACGCCTACGCCGACCGTGACCCGCTCACCGGGCGGGTGGAACTGCAATGGCTCACCCGCGCCGGGATGTTCGTCTGCCCCGACATCGCCTCAATCCGCGCACTGACGTCACGCCTGGGCTCGACACTGTTGGCCGAGCTACTGAAGGCGTATATGGGCGAGGCACTCGGGTTCGCCAATGCCGACCCGAAACTCAGGGTGATCCTGCCGCCGCACAGCTACCGGTTCGGCCTCGCAGCGGGTGTTCAGCCGGAAAACGGCGCGGTGCTGCTCAACGATCAGGCGCAGCGGGACGGGGTGCCGCAGCGATTCCTCTGGGCACCCGTCCGGCCCGGTGTCACCCGCGACCCCAGCGCCGGGGTTGTCGAACCGCTGACGGTCTCGGTGCCTGACTTCGGTATCGACCCGATGGCTGATCAGCCGTTGGTATTCCTCGCTGTCGCACCGGCCATCCGGCAACAGATCATCGAAGCCGACGCCGCCAAGGATCTAGACCCATTCGGCCGCAGCGCCGACGCGCTGGCAGGACACCGGCTGCTCGCACAGCTGAAGCTCGCCGCTGCTCTCGCGGTGCTGCACGGCAGGACGGACGTCGGTACCGAAGACTGGCAGCGCGCCGGACGCCTGACGGCGGTGTCCACAGCCGTATCTCGTGCCGTCGCCGCTGCATCCGGTGCCGCTGCCGAACGTGACGCTGTGCGTGACGGTCAGCGGCTCGCCGCCACCGACGCTGCCCGTGACGCCGCTGCCCTGCGCAGCCTGGTCGAACGGGTTAACCGGTATCTCGGCGCACAGACGGATTGGGTGCCGCACAGCGCGGTCACGCGATCGGTTACCGGCAAGCTGCGGCGCAACCTTCCCGACGCACTTGCCGCGCTGGTGGACAGCGGCGCTGTCGAGCGCCGGAAGGTCAAACGTGATGGCAAGCCGGAAGTCGTTCAGTACCGGGCGACGGCGGCGCGATCATGAAAACCGGTGTGGCACCTGCGGCACCGAGGTGTGGCACCGACGGCTCTAGTGCTTCCGCAGCTCAGAGTGGGTGTGGCACCCGTGGCACCGTTGGCACCCCTGCCGCGCGGAAACCCGCACAGCCCTGTTCACGTGACACCAAAACCAGTTACATAGATCATCTACACATAGTTAATTCAGCAGTGCTGGAAGCACTTTCGCCCTTGGGTGCCAACGGTGCCACAGGTGCCAACGTGCCTTCGACCTGCACGTTTGAGTGCCAACGCGCTTGTGCCGCAGGTGCCACATCTCGGAAGAACCGAAAGGACAACCCGATGACCGAGCTACAGGATTACTGCCGTCGCTGTGTCGAGGTGTACGGCTGCGGCCGTACCGAGGCGCTCACCGATCCTGACGAGATCAGTTGGCATGGCGTGGGTTTCATGCTGGTGGCTAGGTATCTGTGCGGCTGTGGTCACTTCTGGACGTGTTACTGGTCACCAGAGTTGTTGGACGCCAACGGAATGGGAGGATAGGGCACGATGGCGACGACGGAAGAATATGGCGCGCTGCTGACGGCCCTCGCGTTGATCGACGCCTACGCCGAGCGCGACGAGGATTCAATTAGCGCGCTACTCGACGGGATCGACGCTGCGCCGGTGGTGTCGAATCTGCTCGAAGTCGTGCACCGGCTGTTGCGCATTCTGGCTGTGGTGACTCAGGACGATCCGCGCAAGCCGATTGCGGAGCTGCGCCGCCGCGCGCTGGCGCAGATCGCCGAAAGGGGGTTGGACGCGTGACGCTGCGGCCGTGCATCGACTGTGGCGAGCCCGCAGACGGTCCCCGCTGCGCCGAGCACGCACGGGATTGGCGACCGAAGGTCTCGGCTTCCGCGCGCGGCTACGATGCCGCCTGGGCGCGTCTGAGTGCCCGTGCGCGCCGGTTGCAGCCGTGGTGCTCGGACTGCGGGGCCACCGAGGACCTACAGTGCGACCACAGCCCGGAAGCGTGGGCGCGCAGGGCTGCGGGCAAGGCCATCCGGCTCCGGGACGTGGACGTGGTGTGCGGCCCGTGCAACCGACGCCGCGGTGCTGCTCGTCCAGCAATCGCGGACGTGCCAGCAAACATTCCGGTGACGGCGACCAGGGGCAACCCCCCTGGTCAGACCCCTATGGACCCCCGTCTTGAGGCCAAATCTGAGTTACACACCGAGATCCCGGCTGTGGCGCTGCGGCCAGCAAACATGGTGGCGGCATGAGAGCCGGACCGAAGGGCACCGTTCGCGCGGCACCGCTGGACCTGTCGCGCTGGTCGGCCGACCGTGCGCGACGGCGTGAGCGGTTCATCGGCAAGTACCTTGTGACCCCGCGCGGGCAGGGTGCCGGTGAGCCGTTCAAGCTGCGGACCTTTCAGCGGGAGATCATCGGCGGCGCGTTCGCGCCGGGCATCCGTACGGCGCTGGTGAGCATCCCGCGCGCCAACGGCAAGACGATGCTGGCTGCGGCGCTGGCGCTCGCGGAGCTGCACGTGGGACCACCTTCAGCCGAGGTGCTGGTAGTCGCTTCTGATCAGCGTCAGGCGAACATCACGCTCAAGTATGCCAAGCGCATGGTCGAATTGAATCCTGTTCTGGCAGAACGTGTGCAGGTCTATGCGGATCGGCTGTATCTGCCCGAGAACGACGCCACCCTGTTGCCGCTGCCCGCCGAACCCGGTGCCCTGCACGGCCACGACCCCTCGCTGTTGATCGTGGACGAGCTGCACGTGGTGACCGAGGCTGTGTGGGAGGCCGTGACGAGCGTGTCGGGCAAGCGGCCCGAATCGCTGACGCTGGCGATCTCCACCCCGGCCAGCTCGCCCGATTCGATCATGTGGCGGCTGGTCGAGCACGGCCGCGCCGGGGATGACCCGTCGTTCTACTTCCGCGAGTTCGCCGCCCCGGACGGGTGCGCGGTGACCGACCGCAAGGCATGGCGCATCGGTAACCCCGCGCTGGCGTGCCGAGACCCGTTCCTGTCCGAGGATGGCATCGAAGCGGCGCGCAAAACGATCCGGGAACCGGTGTTCCGGCAGCTTCGGTTGGGCCAGTGGGTGACCGGCGTCGAGTCTTGGTTGCCCTGGGGCATGTGGGACGCCTGCGCGGCTCAGCGCGACGTACAGCCCCGTGACCGGGTGGTGCTGGCGTTCGACGGTTCGGCGTCCGGTGACTCCACAGCGCTGGTCGGCTGCACGCTCGACGGACACCTGTGGCTCGAGGGCATGTGGGACAACCCCGGAGATCCGCGCTGGCGGGTGCCGCGCGCCGACGTAGACATGGCCGTGCAGATGGCATTTCAGAAATACGACGTGATCGAGCTGGCTGCCGACCCGTGGGGCTGGCGCAGCGAGATCGAGCAGTGGGCGCAGCGTCACGGCGAGCGCCGGGTGTTGGAGTGGAACACCGCCAACGCGCAGCGCATGGCACCGGCCACCGACCGGCTGTATCAGGCTGTGGCGACACGGGCGGTCACCCATGACGGCGACGCCCGGATGGCCGCGCACGTCGCGCACTGCGTCGCCAAACCGACCCCGATGGGTGACCTGGTGAGCAAGGACAAGCGCGGGTCACCTCGCAAGATTGACGCCGCGGTCGCTGCCATCGTGGCGTTCGACCGGGCGGCGTTTCACCAGCAGAAGAACCGCAAGAGAGTGAGGTCATTCGCATGACCACCCAAACCGAGCTGCTGACCATCCTGTTGCAGCGGCTCAACGAACCGCTGGCGCGCTACGCCGATCTGGACCGGTACTACGACGGCAAGCAGCCGTTGGCGTTCCTGTCCCCGGAGGCCAAGACGGCGCTGGGCAACAGGTTCGGCGTGATGGCGTCGAACCTCCCGCGGCTGGCCGTCACGGCGCTGGCCGAGCGGCTGCGGGTGACCGGCTTCACCGGGGAGGCTGCCGGGGTGTGGCCCGACTGGCTGCGCAACGATCTCGACCAGACCAGCGGTGTCGCGCACCGCGAGGCGCTGCTGTTGGGCGACTCGTATGTGATCGTGTGGACCGATCCGTTCGGCCGACCGCGCGTGACGGTCGAGAGCGCCAAACAGGTGGCCGTGCTCACCGATCCGGGCAGCCGTGAGGTCGTCGCCGCGGTGAAGCGGTGGGAGGACACGCAGGCCAAGACGACCGAGGCCTTCGTGTACCTGCCCGACGAGATTCGCCACCTGCGCGCCGACCAGCAGGGCGCGGTAGCCAACGGCTTCCATACCGTCGAGGTGTTCCCCAACCCGCTCGGTGTGGTGCCGGTGGTCAACCTGCGCAACACCGACCGCATCGTCGGCGACTGGGGCAGCAGTGAGGTCGATGACCTCAAACCCCTTGTGGACGCGCTCAACAAGAGCTTGGCCGACATGATGGTCACGAGCGAGTTCGTCGGCCGACCGCGGCGCTGGGCCACTGGAATCGAGCTGACCGAGGAACCGGTGTTCGATGACGAGGGCGCGCCGGTGCTTGACTTGGACGGCCAGCCCGTGATGCGGGAAGTCAACCCAATTCCCGAAGGCCATCGGGCGATGATCTCGGAGAGTGATCAGGCTAAGTTCGGTCAGCTCAACGCGGCCGACCTGTCGGGCTATGAAGCGTCGGTGCGGGTGATCCTCGGTCAGATCATGGCCGTGTCGACGCTGCCCGCGCACTACGTCGGCGTGTTCACCGACAACCCGGCCAGCGCGGACGCGCTGCGCGCTGCCGAGGCGTCGCTGACCGCCCGTGCCGAGGCGCGGCAGCAGACCTTCGGCCGAGCATGGGAACAGGTCGCCAAGCTGATGGTGGCCGTCCGCGACGGCCGCGACCCGGCACAGGTAGAGGCACGGGTGCAGTGGGCCGACGCCGCCACCCGTTCGGTAGCGCAAGAGGCCGACGCCGTGGTGAAGCTGTACCAGGCCGGTCTACTGCCGATCTCCGCCGCGCTCGCGAAGCTCGGATACAGCGACGACGAAATCACCGAGATCCGCACCGCTCGCCGCGCCGAAGCGCTCGACGGGGCCGGGGTAACCCTTCTGCGCGGCGGTGCTGCATGACGGCCGCGGTGGTGGACGACTACCAGCACGAGACCGAGGCGCTGGCCGCGTCGACCGTCGCGGCCGTGCTCGCGCTCTACGCCGCTCTGCAGGCCGGCGCACTGCCGCCGGCCGTGGTGGTGACGGCGGTGGCCGCGGTGATCGCCACGGCGAACGCAGCAGCCACCACGTTGGCCGACGTGGCCGTGTCCGCACAGATCGAAGCGGCGACGGGGGCACCCGCACCGCCCACCGGTATCGCGCCGAGCGACGACACCGAGCGGCTGGCTAGGGCTGTGGCGACGGTCTTCGATGACGCCGACGAACCCGCCGAACCCGCCGGGATGCGGCTGGAACGGCTGGCACGATCCGAACCGCTGGAAAAGGGCCATGCCGTCACCGCCGAGATCGTGAATCGGTCAGCCGCCGTGGAGGGCTGGACGCGGCGACTGGACGCCGACCCCTGCGAGCGCTGCGTCCGCTGGGCCGAGGACGGCCGGGTGTTCCCGAAGGGCCACCACTTCAAACGGCACTACGGCTGCAACTGCCAAGCCGAAATCGTCACCACCGAAAGGAAACCAACACCATGACCGACACCGACACCGAAAAGGCGACCGAAGACGCCGCGACCGCGGGCACCGAGGACACGGACGCTGCCACCGAAGGCACCGACCCCACCGAGGGCAACGAGCAGCCCGACGACGACGCCGAGACCTTTCCGCGGTCGGTGGTCGAGAAGCTGCGTCAGGAGAACGGCAAGTACCGGCAGCGCGCCGCGCAGACCGACATCTACGCGCAGCGGCTACACACGGCGCTCGTGGCCGCTACCGGCCGTCTGGCCGACCCGGCAGACCTTCCCTACGACGCCGAGCACCTGGACGACCCGGACGCGCTGACCGCTGCCCTGGACGCACTGCTGACCGACAAGCCGCACCTCGCGTCCCGCAAGCCGTCCGGTGACATCGGACAGGGACAGCGCGGACCCGCGTCCGGCTCGTTCTCGTTGCTGGACACGCTCAAATCTCTGACCTGATCACCGCCGTTATAATCAGCGACCCATATCTAGGCAGGGGGTTGCTGTGGTCGAACACGACTCTCATCGACAGGCGGAATGTCGCTGGGACGGGAACGAGGATCAGTCCCGGTCGGGATGGTCCTCCCTCTTGGACTGGGCGCTGTATCACGCTCCTGCATGGATGCGGTGGCAGCAGTACCACGCGAGCATGGTGGGTACTTCCATTCCCGACCAGCGGCGGGCAATCCTGACGTGGTGGGGCCGGGGCCACGGCACCGAGGTCGACCAGTTGGCGAACGCCGCCCGCTGCGTGAACGTGCTCCGCAGCATGGGTGGGGAGGTCAGCGAACACCCCGAGCTGCGGGCGGCTCTGGACCGGCTCAATTCCGAACTGGCGAGACGTTGGAATCCCACGATGGCCTAATTCGGTAACCTGGTGGGGTCGGTTCCTGGCGGACCGGCCCCACGGTTGTCCTGGCGGCACGGGTGTAGTTCATTCGACAATCCCTATGCCGCATAAGGAATTTCCCTCATGGCCATCGAAGTCACTTCGGGCAACAACACTCTCATTCAGTCGCAGGTCGCCAGCCTGCTCGTCCAGCCGCTTGAGCAGGCGTCCACGTTCCTGGCCGCTGGCCCCGTCGTGCTGGACAGTTCCAGCCCCGTGCGGGTGCCGCGCATCGCCAACGGCGTCACGGCCGGGTTCGTCGCCGAAGGCGCTCAGATCAGCGACGGCGACGTTGCCTTCGATGAGGTGACGCTGCTGCCGTCGACCCTCAAGGGCCTCAAGGTGCTGGTGAAGCTCTCCAACGAGCTGATCCGTACCAGCGTCGTCGGCCTGGAATCGGTGCTGCGTACCCGGCTGGTGACCGACGTAGCCAACGCGCTCGACGCGGCGCTGTGGGACGGTACGGGCGCGTCGAACACGATCAAGGGCATCCTTCGCCAGACCGGCATCCAGACCGGCGCGCTGGACCTCACCGACCCCGATTCGCTCATCGACGGGCTGGCCGTCGCGCAGGGCAACAAGGTCAGCCCGACTCATTGGGTGATGACCGCTGCCAGCTTCGCAAAAGTCCGCAAGGTGAAGGTCGGCACCGGTGACCGCCGGTACGTGATGGACCCCAACACCATCCAGAACGGCACGGAGTTCCGTCTACTGGGCCTGCCGGTCGTGATCACCGACAACATCCCAGACGCCACCGGCAAGGCGCGCGTGGCCCTGGTCGATATGTCCAGGGTCGTCGTGGCGCGTGACGTGGACGCCGAGGTGAAGATTCTCGATCAGACGTGGGGCGATTACGACAGCATCGGTATCCGCGTCGTGAGCCGCTGGGACACAGCGCTGTTGCAGGCGAAGGCCGTGACGCTGCTGACCGAAGCCTGACAGGCAACCACAATGCCTATCTGACATAGGCATTGAAAGGGGAAGGCCCGCAAGCGGAAAGCGGAAAACCCCCCAGCCCCGGACTTTGGATTGGTTGGGGGGTCATCCACTCGAAAGGATAGCCGACATGGCGGCAGTGACCGGCCAGCAAGTAGCCGACTTCCTGGGCTGTGGCGACGATGTCAGCCTGGTTGCTCTGGCATCCGAGCACGCCGGGATCGTGACCGCGCTGGCGCGCAGCTACACCCGCGGACGCGGGTTCATCGGTGCCGAGCCCGCCGAGGACGTTGCGGCCGTGATCGTGACGGCCACGGCGCGACTGGTCGCCAACCCCGAGCAGATCGCGACCGACTACGGCAGCGTGGCGCTCCGCGGCGGCTGGCAGGGCTGGAACCTCGCCGAGCAGATCGTATTGAACCGCTACCGGGTGAGGGCGCAGTGATGCTTGGCCGCGACCGTATCGAGGTGAAGTTCTGCCCGAAGAACGGCCCCGCCGTCACAGTCGTGTACTACGGCGTCGTGGTCACCGAGCACCACGCCGGAAAGCTCGGACCTTTCGGCGGTGTGACCCAAACCCGGCTGATCCTGCCGCGCCATTTCGACCCCCCCGACGCCGCCGCGTGCAACGTGTCGTTTGCGTTCGGCGACCGCGCCAACGCACGGCTGGAAAAGCCCATGGTGCCGATCCGGGACGGCCGTGGCCGCGTGCACCACTACGAAGGCGTGATCAAGTCGGGCTGACCGATCTTGCACGTAAGTTGCACGCAATCAGCAGAAACGTACTCTGACCTGGTGGTCCCGGCTGGTATCGAACCAGCGACCTTCCGCGTGTGAGGCGGACGCTCTCCCACTGAGCTACGAGACCTGATGGGATCCGGCGGACGAACCTGGCCGAACGACGTCGAAGATTATCACGCGCGGGTTGACGGCCCTTAATCCGCTGGTCAGATCGTCGTCCCCCGCCGGATGCCGACGGGGTGAACAGGCACGACGCGCCTGATTCCCAGGGGATTTGTGTGGCTCGTGGTTCGTGCATTAGTGTTCTGCATCGCGACGGACGACGATCTCGCCCGTAGCACGCGGATGTAGCGCAGTTGGTAGCGCATCACCTTGCCAAGGTGAGGGTCGCGGGTTCGAATCCCGTCATCCGCTCGAGGTGCAGTCATGCATCAACCCCAGCGGTGGAGTGGCCGAGTGGTGAGGCAACGGCCTGCAAAGCCGTGCACACGGGTTCGATTCCCGTCTCCACCTCCATCAGTTATCCGGCGCGATTAGCTCAGCGGGAGAGCGCTTCCCTGACACGGAAGAGGTCACTGGTTCAATCCCAGTATCGCGCACCATAGTTCGCACAGATGAGGCCCGGTTTCGACCGGGCCTTCGTCGTTCACCGTTAGGCGGCCACCGAGCGTCCCCGCGGCGCCTGCAGGGGGTTGGCCTCGGGATTGGCCGCCAGCGCCTCGAGCACCAGCGACCACACGGTCGGGTTGACCAGCACACTGCCGTGGCCGCCGATGAAATCGGGCTGGCGGCTCTGGATGACGATGTTGGTCACCTCCGGCCCGGACAGGAACTGCCGGGTGTACGGCGTGAGCACTTCGTCGTTCATCGAGACGATGTTGGTGTAGAGCACCCCTGGGCGTGTATCACCGCCCCCGTAGACGACCTCCTGGAACGGCGAGGTGATGGTCTGCTGCAGCGCGCCCGGGGCCACGGTGCCGACGACGAACGCCAGCAGCGGACCGATGACAGGCAGCAGCGTCGCATACGCCAGATAGTCCAGATCGGTGCCGTGGTTGCTGGGCGCCAACCCGATCACCTGCGACACCTTGGGGCCGCCGCCGAGCACGTTGATGTAGTACGCGGGCAGGATCCCCCCGCCCTGCGAATAGCCGACCAGCACGACCTTCGGTGCACCAGTTTCGGCGAGTACCCGGTCGATTTCCTGCGAAAGTTGTTGTGCCGACACGGTGATGTCGTTGACCCCTTGGACGGGAAAGCCCGGATAGCCCGACCGGTTGCCGTAGTTGAACGAGCAGACCTTGTAGCCGGCGTTGGCCAGCACCGGCGCCCCCACACTCCAGTTGAACGCCGCGGTCATCCCGGTGCCGTTTACCAGGATCACCGGCAGCGGATGGGCGGGTGACACGGAGATCGAGGGGTCGTTGGCCCCGGGCGGCACGGCGGCCGGGGTGAGGTAGGCGAGCACGTTGAACACCCCGTATTCGACCGGGAACCGACCTGCTGACGCGGCGTTGAACGGCGTGCCGGTGAACGCCCGGCTGACGTCGCCCGCGGCGTCGGCGATGCTCAGCGCCACCGAGCGCGGGATCGCGCCCACCGGGCCCGGTCCGAATCCCGTCGCGATCTGGGTGGCGATGTTGTTGACCAGGGAGGCCGCCACCGCCGAACCATCAGCGACCAGACCGACGCCCTGGCGGGTGAACTGGGTGGCCGCGCGGCCCGGATCCCGCACCGCCTCGGCGAGCGGCTCGTAAACCTGCGACGGGTGGTCCATCCCCTCGCCACGCGCCGGGCCGGGCCGATCCTCGATCGAATCACCCTGTGTGACAACACCATCGCGTCCATCGCGAACCACCGACAGGCGGGTCGGTCGCTCCGAGCGCTCGAGGTCGCGGGCGGACGGCTTGGTGGTGCGCGGCTCATCCGGACGGTCGACACGCGCGGCACCACGGCGCTGAACGCCAGACGCCGGGGAGCGAGAGACCTCGGAGGCGTCGCTGCTCGCACTGGGCGGGCGCTCGACCCCCGAAGCGGATACGCCGTCGTCGGCCTGGGCCGTCCCCGCCCCGAGAATCGCCGCCGCAGCGGCGCACCCGAACAGGACGCCGGACCACCCCGTCGCTCGCATCGGTCTGCCCCCAGGCCGTATCGGTCGGCTGAGACGATCGTCACATCCGGCTCTTCAGACGATAGGGCATGAGTGGGGTGGTCCGCCGCGCTGATCGGCCGCCGAGCCGACCCCGTCGCGCTAGATGCCGGCGCAGATCGACGGCGCGAACGGCACCGGGATGGGAATGCAGGCACCCACCCCGAAACCCGGCGTGAGGTCGCCCAACGGCGGCGGTGGCGGCGGAGGAGGAGGCGGCGGCGGCGGACCGGCCACCAGGCAGGTGTTGGTCGCCGCGTCGAAGAACGTCCCTGGTCCGCATTCGGCGGCGTTGCTCACTCCGGGCGGCGCCAGGGCCAGAAACACCCACGGCGCCACAGCGAGTGCGCCTGCGATTGCCCTGCGGTGCGACACGGCCCCCATCAGGTCTCCTCACACTGGCCCGACCCGTCCCCAGGATATCGCTGATCAGGCGCCGTGGATCGCCTTCGGGTCATGCCGGGGCCGGTTCATCCGCAACGTCGCGCTGGGCGGCATGCCATAGGCCCGTCGATAGGCGACGCTGAACCGTCCGGCGTGCGCAAAGCCCCACCGGCCGGCGATCGAGTTGACGGTGTCGACCGCGGGGTTGGCCGCCTGGAGATCACGATGGGCCAGATCCAGACGTACCTGGCGCAGATACTCCATCGGTGTCACACCGAGGTGTCGGCGGAACATGTACTGCACCGCCCGGGGCGTCAGATTGGCCGCCGCCGCTATCTCGGCAAGACCGATGTCACCGTCGGCGTTGTCGTGGATGAAGCTCACCGAGCGGCGCAATCCGGGCGGTCGGGAACCCCCGGATGCGTTGTCGTTGATCCCCGTCATGCTCTGTACCGATACCCCCTGGCAAACGACGGAAAACCCGCTCGACGGGCCGGTGCGTGACACCATCGATGCCATGACCGATCGCATCGAGGTGCAGCGCCTCATTCCCGCCCCCGCCGAGACGATCTTCGACGTGCTCTGCGATCCGCAGGGTCACGTCGCCATCGACGCCACCGGCATGCTCCAGGACGCCGACGGCGAACCCGTCGGCGCGGTCGGTGACAGCTTCGTCGTGCACATGGACCGGGAAGCCCTCGGCGACTTCCCGATGGGGAAATACGATGTGACGGTCGACATCCGAGAGTTCGAGCCGAATCGGCGCATCGCGTGGACGATTCTCGGCCAGATCCGCCCGCAGATCGGTCACGTCTACGGCTACACCCTGGAACCGCGTTCGGACGCGACGCTGGTGACATCGTTCTACGACTGGTCACAGATCGACGACCAGTGGCGCGAGGCCGGCATCTTCCCCGTCATCTCCGAGGCCGCCCTGCGGGGCACACTGGGCATCCTCGACCGGACAGCTCGACGCGGATACGTGCGCAGCTAAGTCCGTCCCGGGGTCAACCCACGGTTGACGGACCGCGGTCGTCAACTTACAGTTGACGCCATGACGAATTCGATCAGCCATCCGGTGCGTCTCGACGACCTGATCAGCGCCATCAAGAACGTTCACGACGAACCACTCGAACAGCTGACCGACGCGGTGCTGGCGGCCGAAGCGCTCGGCGAGGTCGCCGACCACCTGATCGGCCACTTCGTCGACCAGGCCCGCCGTTCTGGGGCGTCGTGGACCGATATCGGCAGGTGCATGGGCGTCACCAAACAGGCCGCCCAGAAACGTTTCGTCCCCAAGGCGGGTACCGAACCGGTCGACCCCGAACAGGGCTTCGCCCGCTTCACACCCCGCGCCCGCGCGGCCGTCGTGCACGCCCAGAACGCCGCGCGCGACGCCCGCCATGCCGAGATCACCCCCGAGCACCTGCTACTCGGAATCCTCGTCGACAGCCAGGCGCTGAGCACCGCACTGCTCAGCGCGCAGGGCGTCACCGCCGACGCCGTCCGCTCCGCGGTGGCCCTGACCCCCGACGCCGGTGGCCCGGAGCTGCATCTGGTCCCGTTCAACGGCCCCGCCAAGAAGGTTCTCGAACTCACCTTCCGCGAAGCGCTCCGACTCGGCCACAACTACGTCGGCACCGAACACCTGCTGCTGGCGCTGCTGGAATCCGAGGACGCCGACGGCCCGCTGCGCCGCCTCGGTGTCGACAAGGCCCGCACGCAGACCGACCTGATCGCCCTGCTCGACGACGTCACGCCGAAGAACTGACCTCACATCTCGTCGTCGGACAGCGTCTACAGGGTGTGACGATGCGACCATTCGAAGAGGTGGTGGCCGAGCACGGGCCGACCGTGCTGCGGGTGTGCCGGGCGGTCGTCGGGCCGGCCGACGCCGAGGACGCCTGGTCCGAGACATTCCTGTCCGCGCTGCGCGCCTATCCCGACCTACCCGGCGACGCGAACGTCGAAGCGTGGCTGGTCACCATCGCCCATCGGCGCGCCCTCGACGTCGGGCGGGCCAACTCCCGCAGGCCGGTGCCCATCGCCACCGTTCCCGACCGCCCAGCCGATCGCGCCGACCCCGCGGCCGGACATCCCGACATCTGGACGGCCCTCGAGGCGCTGCCCGCCAAACAGCGCCAGGCGGTGGCCTACCACCACATCGCCGGCCTACCGCACGCCGAGATCGCCGCACTCCTCGGCAACTCCCCCGACGCCGCCCGCCGCGCCTGCGCGGACGGCGTGAAGACACTGCGCACGCTCTACCGCAAGGACGCCCTGTGACCGCGAACCCGTTCGACACCCTGACCGACGAGACGACCCTGGCCCGGCTGCACACCCGGCTCACCGACGCTGCCGCGGCAGCCGACCTGCTCGACGTGTCCTACCGCACGCTCGACACGCCGGTCGGCACGCTGCTGCTCGCCGCCACCCCCGCCGGCCTGGTCCGGGTGGCCTTCGACGTCGAAGACCACGACGCGGTGCTGGCCACGCTGGCCGCCCGGCTCAGCCCCCGCATCCTGCGCGCCCCGCGGCGCCTCGACGCCGTGGCCCACCAACTCGACGAATACTTCGCCAAGCGCCGCACCGCCTTCGACGTCCCGGTCGATCTGCGGCTCACCGAAGGCTTCCGGCGCAGCGTCGTCGAACACCTCCGCCAGATCGGCTACGGAGACCGGGCGACCTACGCCGCCGTGGCCGCCGCAGTCGGCAACCCCGGCGCGGTCCGCGCCGTCGGCAGCGCCTGCGCGCGCAACCCGCTGCCGGTGGTCATCCCGTGCCACCGGGTGGTCCGCTCCGACGGTACGGCCGGGCAGTACGTCGGCGGTCCCGCCGCGAAGGCTGCCCTGCTCGACCTGGAAGCTGCGTGACGGGAATGATCCGCCGCCCGCCGCGGTAGAACTGCACATGAACCTTCCCGAGGCCGCCCGCACACTCATCGGAGCTGGGGCCGACGCCACCCTGGTCACCCTCAACGCCGACGGCAGCCCACAGGTGTCGGTGGTGTGGGTCGCCCTACAGCGGACAGCCGAGAGCGACGAACTGGTGACCGCGCACCTCGCCGAATACCAGAAGGTCCGCAACGTACGGCGCGATCCCCGCGTCGCCGTGACGATCCTGGCCGACGCGCAGGCCGGCGCGGTGATGCGGCCCTACCTGTCGATCACGGGCACCGCCCGCATCGTCGAGGGCGGCGCACCCGAACTGCTCGCCGAGCTCGCGCCCGCCCTGGCGGGCCCGGACGTGCAGTTCCCGCCGCCGGACGCCCCGCCGGGATACCTCACCCGCATCCGCATCGACAAGGTCGGCGGCATCGGCCCCTGGGCGTCCTGACCACCGAACCGGTGTGCAGTCCGAGACCGGTGTGCCATCATGCGTTGCACACCTAGGGAGGGACACATGCGGGCACCACGCTGGTTTCTGATGCTGTTGGCCACCCTCACCGTCGCCACCGGGCTCACCGCCGCACCCGCGTCCGCGGTGGACTCGCCGATCGGGCGGATCGGGGACGAGCTGCGCGTGAGCTTCCAGGGACTGGTCGCCGACGTGACCGTGCTCAGCGTCGATCCCTCACCCGTGCCCCCCGGATTCGGCTATCCACCACGGCCACCGCGCCACCAGGTCTACAGCGCCAACATCGTCGTCAAACCGGTCCAGGTGCCGGTGCCGTACGCGATGGCCATCACCTTTTCGTTCCGCGGCGTCACCCCGACCGGCGACGCCTACGAACCCCGCAATTCCGACTCCCCCGACGCGCTGGCGACGCTGCTGCAGAACGCGCCCGCCGGCTCGACCGTGACCGGACGCGTCTGGTGGGACTGTTACCGCGACCTCGTCACCAACGTCGTACTGGTGGACAAGATCACCGGTGAGCACCTCGCGCAGTGGAATCTGTAGCGCCACACGTCCGTCCGGCCACATCCGCCGACCTGCCCGAACTCGCCGACGTCGCGGCGCGCACGTTCCCGCTGGCCTGCCCGCCGGCGGCGCGCGAATCCGACGTCGCGGCGTTCGTCACCGAACATCTGTCGCCGGCCCGATTCGCCGACTACCTCGCCGACCCTGACCGGGTGGTTCTCCTGGCCACCGCCGACGAGGCCGGCGACGCGCCGATCCTGGGCTACGCCATGCTGATTCGCGGCGAACCCACCGACCCCGTGGTCGCCCGCGCGGTGCCCCTGCGCCCGACCATCGAGCTGTCGAAAATCTATGTGCTGCCCGAACACCACGGTGCCGGCGCCGCAGCGGCCCTGATGTCCGAAGCACTGCAGCTCGCCCGCGACACCGGTTACCGGTGTGTCTGGCTGGGCGTCAACCAGCAGAACCGGCGCGCACAACGGTTCTACGCCAAACACGGCTTCGCCGTGACCGGAACCAAGACCTTCCGGCTGGGCACGGCAATCGAGAACGACTACGTGATGGTCTGCCCGCTGTAGCGCCTCAGCGCTGCTCCCCGGCCGCGGTCAACGCCAGCAGCCGCGACGTGGCCCGCAGATACTTCTTGCGGAACCCGCCCGCCAGCATCTCCTCGGAGAAGATCGTGTCGAGTTTGGTGCCGGAGGCCACCACCGGGATACCCGCGTCGTAGAGCCGGTCGGTCAGCGACACCACGCGCAGCGCCACGCTCTGGTCGTCGAGTGGATGCACTCCGGTGATGAACACGTGCTCGACCCCCTCGATCAACGCTTGATAGCGCGACGGGTGCATGGTCGCCAGATGCGCACACAGCGCGTCGAATTCGTCGAGGGTGGCACCTGGGGACTGCCCGGCCCGCTCGGCGACCTCCGCGTCGGACAGCGGCTCCGGAGCCGGCGGTAGATCGCGGTGCCGGTAGTCGGGTCCCTCGATCCGCACCGTCGTGAACATCGCCGCCAGCGTGTTGATCTCGCGCAGGAAGTCCTGGGCGGCGAAGCGACCCTCACCCAGCTGCTCGGGCAGCGTGTTCGACGTCGCCGCGATCGACACACCACGCTCGACCAGCTGGGACAGCAGCCGGGAGATCAGCGTCGTGTTGCCCGGGTCGTCGAGTTCGAACTCGTCGATGCACACCAGGACGTAGTCGCTGAGCAACTCGACGCTCTCCACGAATCCGAACACCCCGGCGAGCTGGGTCAGTTCCCCGAACGTCGCGAACGCCTTGCGATGAGCCGAAGCGTCGGGGACGGCGTAATACGACGATGCGAGCAGGTGGGTCTTGCCGACACCGAACCCGCCATCGAGGTACAGGCCGACACCGGGTAACACCTCACGCTTGCCGAACAGCTTCTTCTTCCCGGCGCGGCGGGTGAGCGCTTCGTCGACGAACGACCGGCAGGACTCCACGGCCGCGGCCTGCGACGGCTCGGCCGGATCGGGCCGGTAGTTGTCGAAGCCGACATGGGTGAACGTCGGCGGCGGCACCAACTGCGCGACGAGCCGCTCCGGAGTCACGGTGGGATGGCGGTCGACGAGGTGACCGGGTTGAGCCGTCACACCGTTGGGCCCGTGCATGCGAAGCAGCGTAGCGACGTGCTGGAATCAAACCCATGCCCGACTCCACCCCTGGGACACAGGTCACAGTGCCGTTCCGGCTCCTCGGCGCGGCGCAACCCCTCACCGAGGACGGGCTGGCCGCGCTCTACGCCTACCCCGACGGCCTGGACCGCTGCTGGGTCCGCGGCAACATGATCGCCAGCGTCGACGGTGGCGCCACGAGCGACGGCAAATCCGGCGCGCTGGGCGGTACCGGCGACCGCGCGCTGTTCGGGCTGATGCGCGAGGCGGCCGACGTCATCCTGGTCGGGGCGTCGACCGTGCGGGTGGAGAACTATTCCGGGGTGCGGCTCAGCCCGGCCGCCCGGGAGGCGCGCCGGCTGCGCGGACAGTCCGAGGTGCCGCCGATCGCCGTGCTGACCCGCAGCGGACGGCTGGATCACGACGCGCTGCTGTTCACCCGCACCGAGACGCCGCCACTGATCGTCACCAGCACCGACGGCGCCGCGGAAGCGGCCGACCGGCTCGGCGGCGCCGCCGAGATCGTGGCCGCCTCGGGCGACCGATCCGATGCCGTCGACCCGGCCGTCGCGCTGGACCTGCTGGCGGCCCGCGGTCTGCGGCGGGTGCTGGCCGAAGGCGGACCGGGCATCCTCGGGATGCTGACCGGCCGGGGGCTCCTCGACGAACTGTGCCTGACCGTCGCACCTGTGCTGGTGGGCGGCGAGGCCCAGCGCATCGTCAGCGGCGGAGGCGGTGTGCACACCGCGCTGACCCGCAGCCACGTGCTGGCCGACGACGACGGCTATCTGTACTGCCGCTACGTCCGAGCCCGCTGAATACCGATCGCTACTGTGGTCTCCATGCGTCGGCACCCCCTGTACCGCCGGGCACTCGGGCTCGCGGCGGCCGCGCTGATGGTGTCGGCCTGTGCGCCCATGTTCGCGGCCAACCCGCGCTACGCCACCGACAGCGGCGCCCGGCCGCAGGGTGAAGCGCCCCAGACACCGCAGCAAGACGGTCCGCCGCCCATCGAGGTGCCCAAGAACGACCTGTCGTGGCGCGAGTGCACGTCGCAGGTGTTCCGCGACGCGTCGGTCAGCGCGCCGCCCGGTGTGCGCCTGGACTGCGCGACCTACGACGCCGATCTCGATCCGATCGACGGGGCGACCGGCACGGTCAGCATCGGCGTCGTGCGGGCCAGCTCACCGCGTACCCCGGCCGAGGCCGGCCCGCTGGTGATGACCACGGGCACCGACCTGCCGTCGTCGATCCAGCTGCCGGTGTGGCTGGCCCGCTCGAACGGCTCGGTGCTCGACCAGCATCCGATCGTCGCCGTGGACCGCCGCGGCATCGGCAGGTCCGGGGCCCTGGAATGCCGTGACCTGTACGACCGCCAGGAGATGATCGAGCAGGCCCAGTTCGGCTACGGCGACGATCCGGTGGCCAATCTCGGTGCGGTCACCATGACGGCGACCACGAGCTGCACCGACACCATCGCACCGGGCGATTCCGCCTACGACAACCGGCACGCCGCCGAGGACCTCGAACGGCTACGCAGCACCTGGGACGTGCCCGCGTTGGCCTTGCTCGGCATCGGCAACGGCGCGCAGGTCGCGCTGGCCTACGCCGGATCGCACCCCAACAAGGTGGCGCGGTTGGTCCTCGATTCGCCGCTGCCGCTCGGAATCGGTGCCGAAGCCGCCGCCGAACAGCGCGTCAAGGGTGAGCAGGCTGCGCTCGACGCGTTCGCCGCCCAGTGCGTGGCGGTCAACTGCCCGCTGGCCCCCGATCCCAAGGGCGCGGTCAACGCGCTGCTCGACGCCGCCCGCGCCGGCAACGGACCCGGCGGCGCGTCGGTGTCGGCGCTGACCGAGGCGATCTCCACGGCGCTGGCCTATCCCGAAGGCGAAGGCGTCGCCGCCACGAACGCCCTCGGCGCGACGCTCGCGGCGGCCCGCAGCGGTGACTCCGGTCCGCTGACCGCCCTGATCGCCACGGCCGAGTCGCTGCGCCAGACCGACGGACAGTTCGTGAACTCATGCAGCGATGCGCTCAACCGGCCCACCCCCGACCGGGTGCGGGAATTGGTCGTCGCCTGGGGAAAGCAGTATCCGCAGTTTGGCGCGGTGGGCGCACTCGACCTGGTCACCTGTCTGAACTGGCCGAGCGGATCCGCCCCTCAGGAGCCCAAAGACCTCACGATCCCGGTCCTGTTGCTGGGTGTGCAGAACGACCCCATCGTCGGTAACGAGGGCGTCGCGGCCGTCGCGGCGACGATCCTCAACGCCGGCGCGGCCAACAAGCGGGTGATCTGGCAGGGCATCGGTCACGGGGCCAGCATCTACTCCTCCTGCGCGCTGGCGCCGGTGCTCTCTTACCTCGAGTCCGGTCGGGCGCCGGAGACCGACACGTACTGCCCGGCCTGACGGCCGACACGATCGCCCCCGGTGTACGGTTCGCTCGTGCTGGCAGCAGACTCTCTTCGCTCCGGATTGGCGAACGCTTTCCGGCCCCGCACGTCGCCACCGAGCACCGCGTCGGTGCTGCGCTCGATCCTGTGGCCGATCGCGATTCTGACGATCATCCACCGCACCTACGTGCTGGCCACCAACGGATTCATCACCGACGACTTCGGGCCCGTCTACCGGGCGGTGTCAAACCTGCGCCTCGGGCTGGACATCTACAACGAGCACTTCGAACACGTCGATCCGCACTACCTCTATCCGCCCGGCGGCACCCTGCTGCTGTCGCCGTTCGGCTTCCTGCCCGAGGTGGCCTCGCGCAACTGGTATTTCACGCTCAACAGCCTCGCGACCGTGATCGCGGCCTATCTGCTGCTGCGCCTGTTCAACTACACGCTGGCCTCGGTGGCCGCCCCCGCGCTGCTGCTGGCGATGTACTGCACCGAATCGGTGACCAACACGCTGGTCTTCACCAACATCAACGGCTTCATGCTGCTGGCCGAGGTGCTCTTCTTCCGCTGGTTGCTCGACGGGCGGCGCGGTCACGAGTGGCTGGCCGGCGCGGCGATCGGGCTGGCGCTGGTGGTCAAACCGTCACTGGCGCCGTTGCTGCTGCTGCCGCTGCTCAACCGGCAATGGCGGCCGCTGGTCACCGCGGTCGCGGTACCGGTCGTTTTCAACGCCGCCGCCTGGCCGTTGCACACCGACCCGATGGACTTCGTCACCCGCACCGTTCCCTACATCATGGGCACCCGCGACTACTTCAACAGCTCGATCCAGGGCAACGGCATCTACTACGGCCTGCCCCCGCTGCTGATCCTCGGCTTGCGAATCCTGTTCCTGCTCCTGGCCATCGGCAGTCTGGTACTGCTGTACCGCTTCTACCGCACCCGCGATCCGCTGTTCTGGATGCTGACATCCTCGGGCGTGCTGCTGACCGCCTCGTTCCTCGTGCTCTCCCTCGGCCAGGCCTACTACTCGATGATGCTGTTCCCGTTCCTGATGACGGTGGTTCTGCCGAACTCCGTGCTGCGCAACTGGCCGGCCTGGCTGGCGGTGTACGGGTTCATGACGATGGACAAGTGGCTGATGTGGCAGTGGCCCACCACCGGGCGGTTCCTGGAGTACATGAAGGTGACCTACGGGTGGTCACTGATGCTGGTGGTGGTGTTCTCGGTGCTGTACTTCCGGTATCTCGACGCCAAAGCCGACGGCCGACTCGACGGTGGCATCGATCCGCCGTGGCTGGGCAAGGCCGTACCGGCGGGTGCGACAACGCCCGCCCGCGCCGAATCGCTCGATTGACCGCCGCCGCTCGGCAGGCTCCCCCGGCGCGGATTTAGGCTGCTCAGAAGCCTCCGATCTCGTACGATTGATCCGTTCGAGGGGAGGCCGATGTGGTGTACACCATTCCGGTCGAACCGTCGTCCATCACTGCCGAGTGGCTCAGCGACGTCATGGATGCCGACGTGCGCGCCGTGGAACTCGAGCAGATCGCCGTCGGTGTCGGACTTCTCGGCCGGCTGTTCCGCGCGCATCTGCAGGGGCCCGACGTCCCCGATTCGGTGGTCATCAAGATGCCTACGCTGGACGCCCGCGCCCGCTCCGCGCTGTGCGAAGATCTCGGCCTCTACCTCCGCGAGATTCGCTTCTATCAGCACATCGGTGTGGCCAACCCGCTGCGCCCGGCAACGCCCTACTTCGCCGCCATCGACGAGGCCACGCACGACTTCGTGCTGGTGCTCGAGGACCTCGCCCGGCTGCGGACCGTCGACCAGATCGTCGGCTGCGCAGCGGCGGACGCCGAGACGGTGGTCGACGCCATCGCCGCCCACCACGCCCACTGGTGGGACAACGAGGAATTGATGCGGCTGTCCTGGCTGGTGTCGTTCGGCGATCCCACGTTCGTTGCCGTGACCGCCGCCAACTACCGGGCAGCCTGGCCGGCTCTGCTCAACACCCTCGACGTCGACCTCACACCGGCCGTCCGCACCTACGGTGAGCGCTTCGCATCGCTGATCCCGTGGTTCCTGTCCGAACTGGCGCGCCCCCCGCAGACCTTCCTGCACGGCGATCTGCGTCTGGATCAACTGTTCTTCGCGACAGGGGCGGACGATCCCCCGGTCACTGCGTTGGACTGGCAGATCACCGGCAAAGGACGAGGCGCTTACGACCTCGCCTACTTCCTCACCCAGAGCCTGAGCATCGAGACTCGGCGTGCCTGCGAAGCCGGGCTGATCGAGCGCTACGCCCAGCGCCTCGCCGAGCGCGGCATCTCCTACCCGGCGCCACAATTGTGGCGCGATTACCGGCTCACCACCGGATGGTGTTTCGCCTATCCGGTGCTCGCCGCCGGCCGCGTCGACATCGTCAATGACCGGCAGCTCGCGTTGGTGCGCGCCATGTTCACCAATGCGGTCACGGCGCTCGGCGACCACGACGCCTTCTCGCTGAGACCCGACTGACCATGACCGGGCACCGCCCCGGCTGCGGGGCCTGCGGTACGGCGAACGAAGACGACGCTCGGTTCTGCGAAGCGTGCGGGTCGCCGCTGGCCCGGGTCTGCACGGCGTGCGGCGTGGCGGCCAGCTCCGCGGCACGGTTCTGCCGCGGTTGCGGCGCGCCACTGAACGATTCGACGGTCCCCGAATCCCGTCACGGGGCTGACCTCACGGCCGGACCGGTGCGCAAGACCGTGACGGTCCTGTTCGCCGATCTGGCCGGCTCGACAGCCTTCGAGGAGCGCGTCGACGCCGAGACCGCGCGCGAGGTGATCGGCCGCTACCACACCCTGCTCCGCACGACTTCCGACCGCCACCGCGCCGGTGTGGTCAAGTACATCGGCGACGGGTTCATGGCGCTGTGGGGAGTACCCGATGTGGGCCCGGACGACGCGGTGCGCGCGGTCGAGGGCGCCGTCGCGCTGCAGGACGAGTTCGTCGGGCTCGCCGCACACGTGCAGGCCACCTACGGCGCCGAACTGGCGTTGCGGGTGGCGGTGAACACCGGCGAGGTGGTCGTCGGGCTCGGCGATGCCGATCTGGTCGGCGACGCGCTCAACGTGGCCGCTCGGCTCGAATCACTGTGTCCGCACGGCGGTGTCGTGGTCGGCGAGGAAACCTGGCGTTCGACACGCGACAGCCACCGCTACGAGTCCGCCGGGCGAGTCCAGGTCAAGGGCCGCAGCGCACCGGTGGCGGTGTATCACTGGCGCGGTCGCCGATCCGACACCCCCGCACCCGTCGCCCTGGTCGGTCGGACCACCGAACTGACCCGGCTGCAGGCCGCGCTGGACAGCGCGCGGACGAACCGGACGGCGCGGCTGGTCACGGTCGTCGGTGAACCCGGTGTCGGGAAGAGCCGGCTGGCCGCGGAGTTCGCCGCCGGCCTTCCGCAATCAACTGTGCTGCAGGCCCGTTGCGACCTCGACGGTACGGTCGCATTGGCGCCGCTGGTCGAGATGCTGCGCGCTGTGGACCTCCGGACTTCGGTCCCCAGCGGTGTCCCCGAGAGGGAGCGCCTGCTGCGCGACCTCGACGGGCTGATGATGGGTGTCCCGGGATCGGTGGAGGAGACCTTCTGGGCGTTGCGCCGTTTCGTCGAGGTGCTCGGTCACACCGATCCGGTGGTGCTGATCCTCGATGACATCCAGTGGGCGGCTGCGCTGTTGCTCGACTTCATCGAGCACCTCGTCGAATGGGTACACGACGCGCCGCTCCTCGTCCTGGCGCTGGCCCGTCCCGAACTGCGGGAGGTACGACCGGATCTCGTCACGGCAAGCCGCTGGGTGTTCGAGGCGATCCACCTCGACGGCCTCGACGGCGCCGCCACCGCGCGGCTGGCCGCCACGGTACTGGGCACCCAGCGGCTGCCCGCAGAACTGGTGGAGCGGCTGTCCTCCTCCACCGGTGGCAACCCGCTGTTCGTGCGGGAGCTGATCGGAATGCTGGCCCACGACGGGGTTCTCGTCGAACAATCGGCCGGCTGGCGCCTCACCATCGACGTCGACGCCATCACGATTCCGCCGACGATCCATGCGCTACTGGCCTCCCGGCTCGAGCGGCTCGCGCCCGCTGACCGGCGTGTGCTCGAGGTCGCCTCCGTGAGCGGATACGACTTCTCGATCGACTCTGTTGTCGCGCTCACCGCAGCCGACCCCGCCGCGATCGCCGAGTCCCTGAACCGGCTGCGGCGCCTGGATCTCGCCCAGCCCAGCGGCGCCTACCTCGGAGACGAGCCCGTGTGGCGATTCCACCACGTCCTGATCCGCGACGTGGCGTATCGGCGGCTGCTCAAGTCCGATCGCGCCGAACTCCATGAGCGGCTGGCCGATTGGGTGCGGGCCGGCAGACACGCGGCGTTCGACACCGACGAGGTGATCGCCCGGCATCTGGAAGCGGCCCACGGCTATCGCGTCGATTTAGGTGCCCCGACCCAGCACGTCGGCGAGCTGGCGGTACGCGCCGCCCGCCACTACGCCGTTTCCGCGCGCCGCGCACTGGACCGCGACGAATTGATCTCGGCGGGGACGCAGGCCGTGCGCGGCGCCGCGCTGGCCCCCGCCGAGGATCCGGTGCGCAACGAACTGCTTCTGATCGGGTGCGAGGCGTTCCTGTCGGCGGGCGACGTGGCCTCGGGTGCACCCCTGGTCGACGAGTTCGCCGGCACGGCCGAATCCGACCTCCGCCCCTGGGCCACCTGTTACCGCGCCCAGCTGAGCGTCTACACCGACCCCGAGCGGCTGTTGGAGGTGGACGCCGACCTCACCTCGGCCATCGAGGAATTCACCGCGCGCCAGGATGCGGCCGGCCTGGCCAAGGCCTACCGGGTGCGTGCCGGCGCCCGATCGCGGCTGGGCCGCATCGGTGACTGCGAAGCCGATCTGTTCGAAGCGCTCATCGCCGCCCGGCGCAGCGGAGACCACCGGCAGATCGCTGCAGCGCTCGGGGCGGCTCCCAGCGCCGCGCTGTGGGGGCCGAGCCCGGTGCCCAAGGCCGGCGGGCGCTGTCTCGACGTGGTGCGGATGCAGCGAATGACCACGGCCGCCCCCTCGCTGGAGGCCACGTCGCTGCGCTGCCTCGCGGTGCTCGAACTCCTGCGTGGGCGACCGGCCAAGGCGCGCTCGATGCTCGCCGAAGCCCGTCAGGTGGTCGCCGACCTCGGTCTGCGCCACGGGCTCATGGAAACCGAACTCTTCGCGGGGATCATCGAAGCCTCCCAGGGCGACTTCGTCGCCGCCGAACCGCACTTTCGCACGGCGCTGGAGGGGCTGGACGCACTGGGCGTCGGCGTGGACGCCGGCCAGGCCGCTGCCCTGCTCGCGCGTGCGGTGCTCGAACAGGGCCGGGTCGACGAAGCCGACCGCTACGCGCGCGAGAGCGAACGGTTGGCGGGACGAAACCTCAAGACCGCCATCGCCTGGCGCGCGGTGCGCGCCGAGATCCTGGCCGCCCAAGGCCGACATGACGACGCCGTCGCCACCGCGCGCGATGCGGTGGCGGTGGCGGCGGGCACCGACCTGGTACTCGACCACGCGGAGGCCTGCCTCGCGCTGACCCGGGTGCTGACCGCGGCCGGCGACAGTGACGGCGCCCGGCGGGCACTCGACGAGGCAACGTCGCTCTACGCCGCCAAAGAGGTGGCGGCCGCCGCCCGCGCGACGGCGGCCTCGGGCGGCGCGCCACCTGACACCGAGCACACCGCCCCCGGAACGCGGCTGGCGGTGGTCAACCGGGTGAGCAGACTGGCCGACAGCGCCTGGCAGGCCATGGCGTCGCGCGATGTCGCGGCGGCGGTGTCGGTGCACTCCGACCGCTTCACCTACGACGACCGGCGGCGGGTCAGCGGGGAACCGATCGACGACGTCGCCGAGTTGAGCGCGGCGTCCGAGCGCATCCTCGATCAGTATCCGCATAGCGACTGGCGCACGCTGGCGGTGCGCGGCGAGTACCTGGAACTGCGGTGGAGCAGGCTGTGGGATGACGCCGGCAACGAAGCCGCGACGCTGAACGTGTTGCAGGCCGGACCCGACGGACGCATCAACTACTTCGGGCGCTTCGACGACGACGACCTCGACAACGCCACCCGTGAACTGGACCGGCGCTATTACGCCGGCGAGGGTGCGCGGTTCGCCGAGAACGGACTTCCGGCCAGCGAAGCTCCCCGGCTCCTCGACAGCGGGCGACTCGACACCCTGTTCAGTGAACTGACGGCGCCGGACCTGCAGGTCGAGAGCCGATCGGCACGCGGGTTCCCTGTCCGATCCGCCGGCGATCTCCGCGAGAGCCTCGGGCAGCTCGACGACATGGTCACCGCCAGGCGGACCTGGATGTCGACGGTGCGATGGCTGTCACCGACGTGGAGCGTGGTGCGCCTGGAGCGCGAAGCCACCGGATCCGACGGTGAGCGGTACGCCTGGACGATGATCCTGGTCTCCCAGCACCGCTCCGGCCGAATTGTGTCGATCTGCGAATTCGACGCCGACGACGAGGACGCCGCATTCGCCTACGCCGAGGAGCGTGCCCGAACGGCCCATCGGCTGACGCTGGCGAATCGTGCCACCGACACGATGGCCGCCATGGTCACCGCCCTGGGCCGCCGCGACGTCGAGGCGACCCTGGCGCTGCTCTCGGAGCGCTTCACTTTCGCAGACCACCGGGCGCTCGGCGGCGCTCCGATCCACGACATGCGGCCGGCGACGTTGCGGGTGGTCGAGCAGTTCAACCACTTCGACTGGCGGCCCCTGGCGGTCCGGGGCGACCGTCTGCTTCTGGCCTGGAGTCAGTGGTCGGACGACGCAGGGAACCGGACCTGTCATCTGCACGTCCAGGAGGTCGAGGACGACGGCCTGATCACGCACGAGGGCCGATTCGACGCCGACGACTTCGAGACCGCCTACACCGAACTGGAGCGCCGCTACTACGCCGGGGAGGGGGCCGCCTTCGCGGCGTCGGGCGTCGTCTCGACCGCGGCGATCTCGGCGATCAACCGCAACGATTACGACCGGCTGATGACCGAGGTCGCCTCGGCGGACCTGCGGGTCGAGAATCGCAGCCGTTCGCTGTTCCCCGACCGCTCGGCCGACGAATTGCGGGCCAGCTTCGGCCAGCTGAACGCGATGGTCAGCTCGGCGCGCACCTGGCTGGCCGCGGTGATCTGGATGTCACCCCACTGGAACGTCACGCGCCTCGAACGCGAAGCCGTCGGACCGGACGGTGAGCGCTTCACCTGGGAGCGCATCCTGGTGACCGAGATTCGCGACGACCGCCTCACCCTGATGTGCGAATTCGAGCTCGAGGACGAGGACGCCGCTTTCGCCTACGTCGAGGAGCGCGCGCGACCGTCCGCCCACCGGCTCGCGGTGAGCAACCGGTGCACTCAGATGGTCGCCGACGTGCTGGCGGCCTTCGACGCGAACGACATCGATGGCGCCTTCGCCCGCATCTCCGAGTCATACGTCTACAACGACCGGCGGCGCCTGGCCGGGACGGTCATCGACGACATCGCGACCCTGCGCACCGCCACCGACCGAATCCGGAAGCAGTACAGCCACTTCCACTACCGGCCGCTGGCGGTGCGCGGTGACACCGTGTGCCTCTACCGCAGCCGCTGGCTGGACGACTCCGGTAACGAGACCGGTTTCCTGCATGTGTTCGAGATCGGCCACGACGGCCTCTCCCGGTACGAAGGCCGATTCGACACCGACGATTTCGAGGCCGCGTACTCCGAACTGGAGCAGCGCTACTACGCCGGCGAGGGCGCGGCGCACGCCGACATCGGCGCGGCCGCCACCGGGTGGGTGACCGCGGTCAACCGCGGAGACTTCGACCGAGCCTTCGACGGTGACACCTACCCCGTCGCACCGGCGGAGAATCGGTCCCGCGCGGTGTTCCCCGATCCGGCGGTCAGTGGTCTCGCGGCCAGCCTCGCGAGCCTGACCGCCATGGTCTCCTCGGCATGCACCTGGGCCTCGGCTCTGCGCTGGATCGGACGCTTCGCAGTGGCGCGCCTGGAACGCGAGGCGACCGGCCCGGACGGCGAATCCTATTCGTGGACCTGGCTGGTGGTATGCGAAACGCTGGCCGGCCGCTTCGTCGCGACGCACATGTTCGACCTCGCGGACGAGGATGCGGCGTTCGCCCTCGCCGAGCAGGGACACCGAACCGATGCCACGCGGTTGGCGAAGACGAACCGGTGCTGCGAGACGGTCGAGGCTTTGCAGCGGGCGATGAACGACGCCGATCTCGACGCGGCCGTCGCCTGCTATGCGCACCCCTCGGTGTACGACGACCACCGACGGTTGCGGGGCGCTCCCGTCCGCGACGCCGCCGGTCTGCGGGCCGCCGGCGAACGAATCCTGCGGCAGTACACCAGCTTCCGATTCCAGGTGGTGGCCGTGCGCGGCGACAGACTGAGTCTGCACAGGAGCGCCTGGTCCGACGAAGCGGGCAACGAATCGGTCTATCTGCATGTCTACGAGGTCGGCCCGGACGGGCGGTTCCTCTTCGAGGGACGCTTCGATGCCGACGACTTCGTTGCGGCCTACCGGGAACTGTCGGATCGCTACCACGCCGGCGAAGGCGCCGCATTCGCCGAGTGGGGCGCTGTGGAGGTGGGCTACGCGGCGTCCTACAACACCGGCGATTTCGAGCGGATGTTCGGTGAGCTCACCCATCCCGACATCAGCTTCGGCAACCGCTCACGCTCGGGCTTCCCGGACCGTTCGCGCACGGCCCTGCGTGCCAGCGTCGAGGAGATGGCCGCGATGGTGTCGACGTCACGCATCTGGAATTCGGTCGTGTGGTGGGTGGCACCTGGAGTGTTGCTCAGCCGCATGGAGCGGGAAGCCGTCGGCCGCGACGGCGAGCACTACCTCTGGGAACGGATCCTGGTCACCGAGATCGCCGGTGGACAGGTGGTCGGGGTCTGCGAGTTCGACCCTGAGGACGAGGCCGCCGCGTTCGCGCACGCCCAGGAACGGGTGCGTGCGCCGAAAACTCGCTAACGTAAACACATGACCTCATCGGCGCCCAAACTCCAGTTGACCGACGACGAGTGGCGCAAGAAGCTCACGCCGGAGGAATTCCACGTGCTGCGGCAGGCCGGTACCGAGCGGCCCTTCGTCGGTGAATACACCGACACCACAACCGAGGGTGTGTACCAGTGCCGGGCCTGCGGGGCCGAACTGTTCCGCAGCACCGAGAAATTCGAGTCCCACTGCGGCTGGCCGTCCTTCTTCGACCCGGCCGCCTTGGATGCGGTGATCCTGCGCCCCGACGACTCATTGGGCATGCGCCGGGTGGAGGTGTTGTGCGCCAACTGCCACAGCCACCTGGGTCACGTGTTCGAAGGCGAGGGCTACCCCACGCCGACCGATCAGCGCTACTGCATCAACTCGATCTCACTACGGTTGGTGCGCGCCGGCTAGCCTCGGCGCGCAACAGCTCCAACATGTCGGCCGGACTCAGCGGCCGGCTGTAGTGATACCCCTGCGCCACGTCGCACTGGTAGGCGCGCAGCCGCTCGGCGGTTTCCAGGTTCTCCACGCCCTCGGCCACGGTGGTCAGCCCCAGCACGCGCGCCAACCCGACCACCGCCCGCACGATCACCGCGGCGCGCGCGTCCCACACGATCGGTTCGATGAACCCGCGGTCGAGTTTCACCTCGTCGACCGGCAGTTCGCGCAGATAGCTCAGCGCCGAATAGCCGCTGCCGAAATCGTCGATGGCCACCCGCACGCCGTGGTCGCGCAACTGCTGCAGCACCGCACAGGTCCGCTTGATGTCCGACAGGAACAGATCTTCGGTGATCTCGACGATCAACGCCGCACCGGGCAGTCCCCGCGCCGCCAGCGCTTCGTTGATCCGGTCGGGAAGCTGCAGATCGGCGACCGACGGGGCGAACAGGTTCACCGCGACCGGCACCGCGATCCCCTCGGCGGCCCACCGGGCGGCATCGTCGAGCGATTTGCTCAGGACCAGATCGGTGATCGCCCCCATCATGCCGTGCCGGCGCACCAGCGGAAGGAACGCGGCCGGGCCCAGCAGGCCGTGCACCCGGTGCCGCCAGCGCAACAGCGCCTCGGCCCCGACGACACGGGAGGTCGCCAGCTCGTATTTGGGTTGATACACCACGGTCAGCTCATCGCGTTCGATCGCGTGGCGCAGTTGACCCAGCAGCTGCACCGCCGCCGCACCCGTATTGGGGTCATCGGTGTGCGCGCCGGAGGTCGGCGCGGCCACGTCGGGATACAGCAGGGCAAGTTCCGGGGTGAATTCGTGGACACCGCCCGCGCGGGCCCGTTTCGCGACGTACATCGCGACGTCGGCGCGTTTGTACAGCTCGTCGCCGGACACCGCGTCCGCACCCGCGACCGCGAGCCCGATGCTGGGCCGCATCAGCAGATCGTGGCCGTCGAGGGTGAACGGAGCGTCGAACGCCTCGACGACGCGGTGCGCCACCTCGGTGGAGTGGTCGACCTGCTCCTCCAGCAGAATCGCGAACTCGTCACCGCCCTGGCGGGCGACGGTGTCCCCCGGCCGCACGCATCGCAGCAACCGCTCGGCGACCTTGACCAGCAGCTCGTTGCCCGCACTGTGGCCCAGCGAGTCGTTGACCACCTTGAAATCGTTGAGATCCAGCGACAGCACCGCTACCTTGCGGCCGTCGCGTTCCCGCAGCTGGATGGCGTGGGCCAACCGGTCGTTGAACAGCGTGCTGTTGGCCAGCCCGGTCAGCGGATCGCGTAACGCCTGGTCGGCCACCCGGCTCAGCAGCCTGCGGTTCTCCCACGACGCGAGCGTCTGCCGAATGCAGATCGCGAAGAGCACCGCCAGCACGACGGCCCGCAGCACCCCGTCGAGCACCATCACGGCCGCGACGGTGCCGCCCACCAGCAGCGGCAGATACGGCAGCCAGATCGACATCTTGGTCGGCACCTGCGGGACGTCCGCCGGCGGCGCCGGGCAATCGCGGCTCACCAACGCCGCGGCACCGAACATCACGGCTCCCACCATCCAGCCCAGGTCGACGGGATGACCGGAGCCGTAGGCGTCTTCGGCGGTGAGCCAGGCGAACGCGCTGTCGGACAGGGTGACCATCAGCATCGCCCCGGTCAGCAGCGTGATCGGCAGCCGCTGCCCGATGTCGGCGCGGACGAGCACCAGCAACGCGATGGCCACGATCATGAGGTCGGTCACCGGGTAGAGCAGCGCCAGCGCCAGTCCGAACCGGTCCCCCGTGTCGGCCGCGTAGACGTCGTCCAGTGCCGTCACCCAGGACAGCAGGAACAGCGACAACGCCACGATCAGGCCGTCGAGGAAGAGGCGGATCCGGGACTGCCCGGCCGATCCGACCGGCATTTGCAGCAACGCCAGACAGCCGAAGAGCGGGAACATCAGATAGGCGATGTCGGCGGGTGAGGGAAACGGACTCTCGTGGGCGACCAATTCGTAGAACGCCCAGAGGGTCTCCCCGAGCGTCCACCCACTCAGCGCGATGGCCCAGCACACCCAGGCGCTGCGCCGCCGCCCCGTCGTCGCCCCGACCGCCAGCGCGGCGCAGACCGCCGCGTAGCCGGTGCACACGATGATGCCGAGGTTCGCCGCGACGACCGACCCCGGCAGCTGACCGAACAGCCATACCGCCAGGACCACCACCACGACGACCGAGGCCGTCATCGCCGCCCGGGGTCCCCCGTGCACACCAGGCACCCCGCCTCCAAGCCCATCCCCGCCAGGAGCGGAGAATCCGCGCCCATGCTGGCTGCGAACCTAGCAAAATTCGGGCCGGTGAACCCAGGAACCGATACGGCGTCAGGGCAGCCGCGACACCAGTTCCTCCACCCCGACCCGCGGCCCGGTGAAGAACGGCGTCTCCTCCCGGACATGCCGGCGGGCATCGGTGGCGCGCAGGTCGCGCATCAGATCCACGATGCGGTGCAGTTCGGGCGCCTCGAAGGCGAGGATCCACTCGTAATCGCCGAGCGCGAACGACGGCACGGTGTTGGCGCGGACGTCCTTGTAATCGCGGGCGGCCATGCCGTGTTCGGACAGCATCCGGCGGCGCTCGTCGTCGGGTAGCAGATACCACTCCAGCGAGCGCACGAAGGGATACACGCAGATGTAGTTTCCGGCCTCTTCGCCGGCCAGGAACGCCGGGATGTGGCTCTTGTTGAACTCCGCCGGGCGGTGCAGCGCGACGTTGCTCCACACCGGCGAACTGGTCCGGCCCAGCGTGGTGGCCCGCCGGAAGTCGGCGTAGGTAACCTGCAGCGCCTCGACGTTGTCGGCGTGGGTCCACATCATGAAGTCGGCATCGGCCCGCAGACCGGCGACGTCGTAGAGGCCCCGGACGACGACGCCGCGTTCCTCCTGCTGTTTGAGGAAGGTGGCGGTCTCGTCGGCGATCGCGGCGCGGGCCTCGTCCTCGTAGCCCAACTCCCCCGGTCGCACGGCGAAGACCGAGAACATCAGATAGCGGATCTGGGAGTTGAGGGCGTCGAAGTCGAGCTTGGCCATGGCCCTATCGTGCCACGCCGGAGGTGGCCAGCGACGCCACCGCCTTCGCCGCCGACGCCACGCAGGCCGGCACCCCGATCCCGTCCAGATAACCGCCGGCCACCACCAGCCCGGCCGGCAGTCCGGCCCGCAGCTCGGCGATCAGCTCGGCGTGACCGGGACCGTACTGCGGCATCGCGTCCAGCCACCGCTGCACGTGGTGGTCGACGGGTTCGGCGGCGATCCCGAACACCGCGCCAAGATCCTCGACCGCCCAGTTCACCAGCTCGTCGTCGCCGGCGCTGCGGGCCAGCTGATCACCGAATCGGCCGTAGGACAGCCGCAGCAACTCCACGTTGCCGCGGGCCCCCCATTTACGCGACGACAGGGTGATCGCTTTGGCCCGTAGCCGTTCTCCGCCGGCGACGAGGACGCCGGACTGCTGTGGCAGCGGAGTTCCGCCGGGCAGGGCGAGGGCGACCACCGCGGCCGAGGCGACCGCGATGCGGCGCGCCGCCACGGCGGTGCGCGGCGCGAGCTGCTCGACCAGGTGTGGCAACCGCGGCGCCGGTACGGCCAGCACGACCGCGTCGGCGCGATGCCGGCCACCTTCGTCGTCGAGGACGTCGTAGCCGCCGGCGCTGCGCTCCACCCGATCGGCGCCGACCTGGCACCACGAGATACCCGCCTGCTCACGCAGCGCCTCGAGCAGGACCGTGTAACCACCGTCGATCGCGCCGAAGACCGAACCGGTCGCCGGCGGCGGCAGCGCCGCGCGGACCGCGTCGGTCAGGTTGCGCGCCCCCCGGTCCAGCGCGTCGGCCAGTGTCGGTGCCGCCGCGCGCAGACCGATGGTCGCGGCCGAGCCGGCGTACACCCCGGCCAACAGCGGATCCACCGATCGGGTCACCACCTGCTCGCCGAAGCGGTCACCGACCAGGGCGGCCACCGTCGGATCCGCGCCACGGCGCCAGGACAACGGCCGCGACCGTTCGTCGGTGATCCACGCAACGGTGGCGTCGTCGACCAAACCGGCCACCGACGACGCCTGGGCGGGGATGCCCTGCAATGCGCCCTGCGGCATCGGATGCAGCCGGGCGCCGCTGTAGATCAGCGGGCGGACGCCGGTGGTGCCCACCTGGCGGTCGGCGAGGCCGAGTTCGGCCAGCAGCGCGGGCACCTCGGGACGCCGGGCGACGAACGCCTCGGCCCCGACGTCGAGCCATTGGCCGCCCACCCGTTCGGTGCGCAGCACACCCCCCAGCCGGTCGGCCGGGTCGAGCAGGGTGATGGTCGCGTCGGGACCCGCGGTGACCCGCAGCCGATATGCCGCGGTCAAGCCCGAGATGCCTCCTCCGACAACGCAGTACGACCGGCTCACAGCGCGTGCACCAGCTCCACGGTCGCGGTGATGATTTCGGGGTCGGTGGCCGGTAGCACCCCGTGGCCGAGGTTGAAGACGTGCCCCGTGGCGCCGGCGTCCACCGCGCGGCGGCCGTCTTCGACGACCGAGCGCACCGCCTTCTCGACGACCGGCCAGCCGGCCAGCATCACCACCGGGTCCAGGTTGCCCTGCAGCGCCGTGCCCGGGCGGACCCGGCCCGCGGCGTCGGTCAGCGAGGTGCGCCAGTCCACGCCGACCACGTGCGGACCAGCCTCGGACATGGCACCCAGCAGTTCGGCGGTGCCGACACCGAAGTGGGTCATGGGCACGCCCGCGGGTGCGAGTTCGGCGAAGACCCGGGCGGAGTGCGGCAGCACATGGCTGCGGTAATCGGCCAGCGACAGCGTGCCCGCCCAGGAGTCGAAGACCTGCAGCGCGTCGATCCCCGCGTCGACCTGGGTCTGCAGGAAGCCGATCGTCACGTCGGTCAGCGCGCTCATCAGCGCGTGCCAGGTCTGCGGTTCGCCGAACATCATCGCCTTGGTGCGCTCGTGGTGCTTGCTGGGCCCGCCTTCGACCAGGTAGGAGGCCAGGGTGAAGGGGGCACCGGCGAAACCGATGAGCGGTACGTCGCCGAGCGCCTCGGTCAGCATCGCGATCGCCGCCGCGACGGGCGCCACCTGATCGCGGTCCAGCGGGTTGACCGCCGCGACGTCGGCGGCCGTGCGGATCGGATGCTCGATGACCGGCCCGACGTCGGGCACGATGTCCAGGGCGATGCCCGAGGCCCGCAACGGCACCACGATGTCGGAGAACAGGATCGCCGCATCGACGCCGTGGCGACGAACCGGCTGCAGCGTGATCTCGGTGATCAGCTCGGCGTCGAAACAGGCTTGCATCATGGTGTTGCGGGCCCGCAACGCCCGGTACTCGGGCAGCGACCGGCCGGCCTGGCGCATGAACCACACCGGAACCCGGTGGGGTTTGCGACCGCGGACGGCGGCGAGGTAGGGCGATTCGGGCAGTTCGCGACGGCTGTTCATCGGCATCAATGCTGCCACGCCCACGCCGGTGCTCCCGTGACGGGAGCCTCGGTCCGGTCGAGCCCGATTCGGCGTCGCGATCCAGCGTTTCGAGATTGCGCACAGATCGCCGGAATCGCCGATCCCACGATCTGACGGCAGAGTCAACGCGGGACGGGCACGGCGTGGTCGCCGGCTACGGCGCGCCTGCGCCGACGTGCGGCGCAATGGTCTAGCGTCATTCGGCGTGACCACCGCCGAACCGGCTCAGTTCCGTACTGCGGTGGCGGCGATGAATGCCACCACCGTGCGACCGGAGATCGAGCTGGGCCCGATTCGTCCGCCGCAGCGGCTCGCGCCCTACAGCTACGCCCTGGGCGCCGAGGTCCGTCACCCGGGCGAGGGCGCCGACGCGATGATCGTGCCCGAACGCAGCGACGGCGACGCCTTCGGCCGACTGATCCTGCTGCACGACCCCGAGGGCGCCGAGGCGTGGGACGGCACGATGCGTCTGGTCGCCTACATCCAGGCCGACCTCGACTCCAGTGAAGCCGTCGACCCGCTGCTGCCGGAGGTCGCGTGGAGCTGGCTGGTCGAGGCGCTGGAAACCCGAGCCGACCACGTGACGGCGCTGGGCGGCACGGTCACCGCCACCACCTCGGTGCGGTACGGCGACATCTCCGGCCCGCCGCGCGCCCACCAGCTGGAGCTGCGCGCCTCCTGGACCGCCACCTCGCTGGAATTGGGACCCCACGTCGAGGCGTTCTGCGAGGTGCTCGAGCATGCCGCGGGTCTACCGCCGGCCGGGGTGACCGATCTGAGTTCCCGCAGCCGCGCGTGAGATGACCGACGAGCCCGACCGCGACGCCGACGGCGCCGAACCCGAGACCACCGAATCCGACGCGACGCCGACCACGCCGCTGCTGGCCCCCGTCGACGGGGTGCCCGAACTCGCCGTCACCACCGAGCAGATCCTCTCCGCGGCCGAACTGCTGGCATCCGGCCACGGGCCGTTCGCGATCGACGCCGAACGCGCATCCGGCTTCCGCTACTCCAACCGGGCCTACCTGGTGCAGATCCGCCGCGCCGGGGCCGGCACGGTGCTGATCGACCCGGTCAACCACGGCGAGGACCCCACGATGGTGATGGCGCCGGTGGCCGACGTCCTGGACACCGGCGAATGGGTGCTGCACGCTGCCGATCAGGATCTGCCGTGCCTGGCCGAACTGGGGATGCGGCCGCCGGCGTTGTACGACACCGAACTCGCCGGACGACTCGCCGGGTATCAGCGGGTGAATCTGGCCACCATGGTTTCCGAACTGCTCGGGCTGCAGCTGATGAAGGGGCACGGGGCCGCCGACTGGTCGAAGCGCCCGCTGCCCGAGGAATGGCTGAACTACGCCGCACTCGACGTCGAGGTGCTGCTGGAGCTGCGCGACGCGGTCGCCGCAGTGCTCGAAGAGCAGGGCAAGACGAACTGGGCGGCACAGGAATTCGAGCACCTGCGTACCTACACGGCGGCCCCCACCCGCCGCGACCGGTGGCGGCGCACATCCGGGATCCACAAGATCCGCAATCCGCGCGCGCTGGCCGCGGTGCGCGAGTTGTGGACGACGCGCGACGAGATCGCCCGGCGCCGCGACATCGCACCGGGACGCATCCTGCCCGACGCAGCGATCATCAATGCCGCCACCACAGATCCCGACACCATCGACAAGCTCACCGCGCTGCCGGTCTTCGGCGGGACACGCCAGCGCCGGAGCGCCAATGTGTGGCTGGCTGCGCTGGAGCGTGCCCGCACCGCCGACGACCCACCCGAATCGGCCGAACCGCCCAACGGTCCACCGCCGCCGTCCCGCTGGTCGCGTCGCAAACCCGAGGCGGCCGCCCGGCTGGAGGCTGCACGCGCCGGGCTGGCGGCGCTGTCCGAACGGGTCGACGTTCCGTCGGAGAACCTCATCACACCCGAGGTGGTCCGGCGGTTGTGCTGGGATTGGGAGTCCGTCGGCGACACCGCGACACAGATCGAACAGTTCCTCGTCGACAGCGCCGTTCGACCCTGGCAACGCCAACTCGTGGTCCCCGTTCTGACCGCGGCACTGACCCCCTCCGCCGACGGCTGAACCGGTAGCGTTTGAGGCTCTGACGAAGGGGGAACCGCCTCCTGGTGCCGAGCGCCGAAGCGTCAACCGCCGTCGAGAATCCCCTCCTTCTGGGCCCTGCGCTACGCCATGTCGGTGAGACCACCGCCGTGGTGTGGGTGCAGACCGACAAGCCCGCCACCGTGACCGTGTTGGGTTGTGCCGCCGACACTTTCGAGGTGCAGGGCCATCACTATGCGTTGGTCACCGTCACCGGCCTGGAGCCGGACTCCACCGTCGAATACCAGGTGTCGATCGACGGCAGACAGGTGTGGCCCGAACCCGGCAGCCCGTTCCCGCCCAGCGTGATCCGCACCCGGGGGCCGCAGATGGCCGAGCGGCTGCGCGCGGTGTTCGGCTCCTGCCGGTATCCCAAGACCGGGGTCGCCGAGATCGACGACAAACTCGGCGCCGACGCCCTGGACCGCTACGCCGGCCGGATGGCCCGGCTGCCGGTCGAGCAGTGGCCCGACGTGTTGATCCTGCTGGGCGATCAGGTGTACGCCGACGAACTCACCCCCGAGGCCCGCGAACACCTCACCGGACGCCGACGGGGCCGACTCCACCACACCCACCGCCCCCCGGACGAGGTGGTGTCGTTCGACGAATACGAAGAGCTGTACCGGCATTCGTGGTCGGATCCGGAGATCCGCTGGATCATGTCGACCGTTCCCACAGCGATGATCTTCGACGACCACGATATCCGCGACGACTGGAACACCTCCGCGGCCTGGCGGGCCGAGATCAACCAGGAGCCGTGGTGGCGCGACCGGATCCGGGCCGGGTTGGCGTGCTACTGGGTCTATCAGCACATGGGCAATCTGAGTCCGGACGAGCTGGCCGCCGACGAGGACCACCAGCGGATGACCGCCACCGACGGCGACTGGTGGCCGGCCCTGGTGGAGATGGCCGACCGCGCCGACGCCGAGGTCGACGCCAACAAGGGTGTGCGGTTCTCCTACCGCTGGGACATGGGCCGCAGCCGGTTCCTCATGATGGACAGCCGCAACGGACGCATCCTCGATTCCGGCGAGCGCATGATGATCGGCGAACGTGAGTTCTCCTGGCTCGAGGCTCAGGCCGAGGACGGCATCGAAGAGGTGGACCACCTGGTCCTCGGCTCTTCGGTGCCGTGGCTGCTCCCGCCGGTGCTCTCGGACCTGCAGACCGTCAACGAGATCTCCGCCGACAAGCCCGGATGGCGCGGGTGGCCTGCCGAGCAGATCCGCCAGGCCGCCGACCTGGAACACTGGCCGGCGTTCATGAAGTCGTTTCTCCGGCTGACGACGATGATCCGCCGCGCGGCGACCCGTCCGGGCGGGCCCGCGACCGTGACGGTGCTCTCCGGCGATGTGCACCACAGCTATGCGGCGCGGGCGATCCTCGACGGCGTGCCCGACGCGGTGCCGGTACACCAGCTGGTGTGCTCGCCGGTGCACAACTACGTGCCCGGCTACGTCAAACCCGCCTTCAAGATCGGGTGGTCGAACAGGATGGCGCCGATCACGCGGCGCTGGGCGCGCCGTCACGGCTCACCGGATCTGCCGGTGAGCTGGAACAACTCCGCGGGCCCCCTGTTCGGCAACACCATTGCGACGCTGTCGATTTCGGGTCGGCACGCCGAGGTGCTGTTCGAACAGCCCAGCGGCGAGGACGGTATCGACGAAGTCGCCAGAGTGGCCCTGGGTCAGGGTCAGCCGGCGATCAGTCCAGCTGCTCGCTGACCTCGTCGGCGCTGTCGGCACTGCCGGTCTCGGTGCCGGTGCTGCCCTGGGCGGCGATCCAGCCGGTGATCTGGCGGGCGATGTTGCGGTCGGTGAGCCCCACCTCGGCGAGTACCTCGCCACGCGAGGCGTGGTCGAAGAACTGCTGAGGCAACCCGAGATCGCGGCAGGGCACGTCGATCTCGGCGCGCCGCAGCGCCGCTGACACCGCGGATCCGACGCCGCCGTGTACGCCGTTGTCCTCCAGGGTCACCACCAGTTTGTGCGCGGCGGCCAACTCGGTGATCGCCTCGGGGACCGGCAGCACCCACCGCGGATCGACGACGGTGACGCCGATGCCCTGGTTGCGTAGCCGCTCGGCGACCGTCATCGCCATCACGGCGAACGGGCCCACGGCGACCAGCAGCACGTCCTCGGACAGGCCCTGATCGGGCCGGGCCAGCACGTCCACCCCGCCGCGACGTTCGACAGCCTCGATGTCGGCACCGACGTCGCCCTTGGGGAACCGGATCGCGGTCGGCCCGTCGGCGACGTCGAGCGCCTCGGCGAGTTCTTCGCGCAACCGGGCGCCGTCACGCGGCGCGGCGACCCGCATGCCCGGCACGATGCCGAGGATCGACAGATCCCACATGCCGTTGTGGCTGGCGCCGTCCGGACCCGTGACCCCGGAGCGGTCGAGCACGATGGTGACGGGCAGCTTGTGCAGCGCGACATCCATCATCATCTGGTCGAACGCGCGGTTGAGGAATGTCGAATAGATCGCCACCACCGGGTGCAATCCGCCCATGGCCAGGCCGGCGGCCGAGGTCATGGCGTGCTGTTCGGCGATGCCGACATCGAAGAACCGGTCCGGGAACCGGTCGCGGAACGCCGAGAGCCCGGTGGGCCCCGGCATCGCCGCGGTGATCGCGACCACGTCGCGCCGTCGGGCGCCCGCGGCCAGCAGGGCCTCGGTGAACGCCGACGTCCACCCCGGACCGGCCACCTTGGTGGCAGCGCCGGTGGCGACATCGATGACGCCGCAGGCGTGCATCTGCTCGGCCTCGTCGTTCTCGGCCGGCGCGTAGCCGTTGCCCTTGCGGGTGACGACGTGGACGATCACCGGCGCATTGAAGCCGCGGGCATGGCGCAGCGCTGATTCCACCGCGTGTTCGTCATGGCCGTCGATCGGGCCGACGTACTTCAACCCGAGGTCGGTGAACATCACCTGAGGCGACAGCGCGTCTTTGATGCCGGCCTTCACGCTGTGCATGCACTGGTAGCAGAACTCGCCGATGACCGGCAGCCCGCGCACCGCTTTGCGGCCCTCGTCGAGCAGGCGCTCGTAGCCGGGCTGCAGGCGCAGCGCCGCGAGGTGGTCGGCGAAGCCGCCGATGGTGGGTGCGTAGCTGCGCCCGTTGTCGTTGACGACGATGATCACCGGCCGGCGTGCGGCGGCGATGTTGTTCAGCGCCTCCCAGCACATTCCGCCGGTCAGCGCTCCGTCACCGACGACGGCCACCACGTGGCGGTTGCGGTGACCGGTCAGCTCGAAGGCCTTGGCCAGTCCGTCGGCGTAGGACAGCGCGGCACTGGCGTGGCTGGACTCGACCCAGTCGTGTTCACTCTCGGCGCGCGACGGATACCCCGACAGCCCGTCCTTCTTGCGCAGGGAGTCGAAGTCGTGGGCGCGTCCGGTCAGCATCTTGTGGACGTAGGCCTGGTGGCCGGTGTCGAAGACGATCGGATCGTGCGGCGAGTCGAAGACCCGGTGCAAGGCCAGCGTCAACTCCACCACACCGAGGTTGGGCCCGAGGTGGCCACCGGTCGCAGCGACCTTGTGGATGAGGAACTGACGGATCTCCCCCGCGAGTTCACCCAGCTGATTTTGCGAAAGGTGCTGGAGATCAGCGGGACCGCGGATCTGTTCAAGCATCCGACCAGTCTACGCACGGCCCCAGCGGTCAGTCCTGTCGAGACTGGTAGACATCGGGCACACCGTCGAGGTCGGCGTCGGCGGTCTCCTCGGCGTAAACGGCCCGGTAGTGGCGGTTGCGGGCCCTCAGCAGCACCGCGGCCAGCAGCGCCGCCAACAGCGATCCGGTGAGCACGCCCACCTTCACGAAATCGTCACGAACGGAGCCCTGCCCGTAGGCCAGATCGCCGATCAGCAGCGAGACGGTGAACCCGATACCGGCCAGCATCGCCACTCCGAGCACATCCACCCAGGCCAGCGCGCTGTCGAGGGTGGCGCGGGTGACCGCGGACATCACCCGGGTGGTGAGAAAGATCCCGATCGGTTTGCCGACCACCAGGCCGGTCACGATGCCCAGCGTCACCGGGTCGGTCAGTGCCCGGGTAAAACCGTCGAGACCGCCCAACGCCACGCCCGCGGCGAAGAAGGCGAACACCGGCACCGCGACACCCGCCGAGAGCGGCCGCAGCCGGTGCTCGAAGTGCTCGGCCAGACCCGGTCCCGCGTCGGGACCCCCGGCGGCGGCACTGCGCACCACCGGCACGGTGAAGCCGAGCAGCACACCGGCCACGGTGGCGTGCACTCCCGATTCGTGCATGAGCACCCAGGTCGCGATGGCGAGCGGGACGAGCAGCCACCACGACCGGATCCGGCGCTGTACGCACAGCCCGAACGCGGCCAGCGGAACGACGACCAGCCCAAGAGCCAGCGCGTTGATCTTGTCGGTGTAGAACACCGCGATGACGGTCACGGCCAGCAGATCGTCGACGACGGCCAGGGTGAGCAGGAACGTCCGCAGCGCCGAGGGCAGGTGGGTGGACAGCACCGCGAGCACCGCGACCGCGAAGGCGATGTCGGTGGCCGTCGGGATGGCCCACCCCTGCACCGCGCCGTCCCCGGCGGGCAGGGCGAAGGCGACGAAGATGATCGCCGGCACGACCATGCCGCCGATCGCGGCGGCGATCGGCAGGGCAGCACGCGCCGGATCGCGCAGATCCCCCGCCACGAATTCGCGTTTGAGTTCCAGCCCGACGACGAAGAAGAAAATCGCCAGCAGTCCGTCGGCCGCCCAGTCGCCGAGGGTGAGGCTCAGGTGCAGACCGAACGGTTCGCCGCCGACCTCGAGATCCCGCAGCCCGAAGTAGGCGGCCGACCACGGCGAGTTGGCCCAGATCAACGCGACCGCCGCGGCGACCAACAGAATGGCGCCGCCGACGGTCTCCTTGCGCAGGATCTCGGCGGCCCGGCTGGTCTCACGCCAGGACCCCCGCGACAGGAGGCGACGGTTGGACGATTCGGTCATTTCGGCTCCGGGGTCGGCAATGTTGTCGCCGACCAGACTTCCCGGCACACCGGAATCAATGTAACCCACCGCCGTCGAGCGGGCCCGGGTCAGCGTGAGCGGGTGAGTACCGCCAGACATTCGACGTGATGGGTCAGCGGGAACGAGTCGAACACCCGGATCTCCTCGACCGTGTAGCCGTTTCGCAGGTAGAGCCCGACGTCGCGAGCGAACGAGGCGGCTTCGCATCCGATGTGGATGATGCGCGGCACCCCGGCTGCGGCAATCGTCCCGATGATCTCGCCGCCCGCCCCCGCGCGCGGCGGGTCCAACACGGCGACGTCGGCGCCGGCGCGCTGCTCGGACAGGGCACGACGCACCGAATCGGTCACCACGCCGATCTGGTCGAGGTCGGCGAGCGCGGCGCGCGCCGCTCGGCCCGCGGCCCGCGAGGTGTCGACCGTCACCACCCGACCGCCGGAGCCGACCTGTTCGGCCAGCGCCGCGGCGAATACCCCTGCGCCGCCGTACAGATCCCATGCGGTCATCCCGGGCTGCAGCTGCGCGTGGTGCGTCACCAGATCGCGGTAGCGCCCCGGCGCGTCGCGGTGGGCCTGCCAGAAGGCCGTCACCGGGATCCGCCACACCCGGCCACCCACCCGCTGCACCGCCTCGTATCCACCGGAGACGACAGTCGTCGACGCTGCGCCGCGCCGCCCCTTGGGCCCGGTCTGCACCACGTGCCGGGCGCCGTCGTCGTCGAGCGCGATGTGCACGTGCGCACCCGGCGGCCAGCGCCGGAGGGCGAGATCGTCGAGCAGTCCGACCGGCAGTTGGGCGCAGCTCAGATCGGTGACCAGCTCGGCGCTGTGGTAGCGGTGAAAGCCGGCCCGGCCGGACTGGGCTCCGCGCTCGCCGGTGTCGAGGCGGACCCGGGTGCGCCATCCGGTGGACGACCCGTCGCCGAGCGGCTCGGCCGCCGCCGCGTCGTCGGCACCCCACGCGTATCCGCCCAGGCGCATCAGCTGGTTGGCCACCACCGCACCCTTGAGCCGCCGCGCCGCCTCCGGCGTGGCGAACGCCAGATCGCAGCAGCCCGACCCGTCGACACCGGCGATCGGGCACTGCGACGGAATGCGGTCGGGCGAGGCGTCGAGCACTTCGAGCACATCGGCATGCCAGTACGACCCGCGTTCGTCGACCACCCGCACCCGCACGGTCTCGCCGGGCAGCGCGTGGCGGACGAACACCACCCGGCCGTCGTGGCGGGCGACGCAGCTGCCGCCGTTGGCTGCCGGACCGGTGGTCAGGGTGAGTTCCCGGGCCGGCTCGTGGGTTTCGGCGGTGCCGGGTCTCTTCACTCCAGGAAGCCCCGGCGCGCGTCACCCGGCGCCGACTGCGGTTGCAGGGTCTTGAGCCGCTCGGAGGACGTCAGCTGCCACGGTACGGAGGTGACCATCACGTTGGGCATGAACAGCAGCCTGCCCTTGAGTCGCAGCGCGCTCTGGTTGTGCAGCAGCTGTTCCCACCAGTGACCCACCACGTACTCGGGGATGAACACGGTGACCACCGTGCGCGGTGACTCCTTGGTGACCCGCTTGACGTAGTCGAGCACCGGTCGGGTGATCTCGCGGTAGGGCGAGGCGATCACCTTGAGCGGCACCGCGACGTCGCTGTCCTCCCACTTGTGCACCAGCGCACGGGTTTCGGCGTCGTCGACGCTGACGGTGATCGCCTCGAGCACATCTGGACGGGTGGCCCGCGCGTAGGCCAGGGCGCGCAGGGTCGGCAGATGCAGATTCGACACCAGCACGATCGCATGGTTGCGGCTGGGCAGGACGATGTCGCCCTCTTCGGCCGCACGCGCCTCCAGCTCCCGGGAGACGGTGTTGTAGTGCTTGCGGATCAATTTCATCAACAGGAACAGGATCGTCATCGCCAAGATCGCGATCCAGGCGCCGGCCATGAACTTGGTGACCACCACGATGACCAGCACGGTGCCGGTGCAGCTCAGCCCGATGCCGTTGATGATCCGTGAGCGCATCATGTGGCGGCGCAGCTCGGGATCGGTCTCGGTGCGCAGCAGCCGGGTCCAATGTCGCACCATGCCGATCTGACTGAGCGTGAACGACACGAAGACCCCGACGATGTAGAGCTGGATCAACGCCGTCACCTGAGCCTGGAACGCCACCACGAAGGCCATCGCGGCGAACGCCAGGAACAGGATGCCGTTGGAGAAGGCGAGCCGGTCGCCGCGCGTGTGCAGCTGCCGCGGCAGGTAACGGTCCTGAGCCAGAATCGATCCCAGCACCGGGAAGCCGTTGAACGCGGTGTTGGCCGCGAGGACCAGGATCAGCGCGGTCACTCCGGCGATCAGATACAGGCCGATCGGGAAGTCGTGGAAGACCGCATCGGCGAGCTGGGCGATCAAGGTCTTCTGCTGATAGCCCTCCGGCGCACCGATCAGCTGCTCGGTCGTGTCGGCGATCTTGGCCCCGGTGGCCTTGGCCAGCATGATGATTCCCATGAACAGGCTGATCGCGATCAGCCCCAGCAAGGCCAGGGTGGCGGCGGCGTTGCGCGATTTGGGTTTCCGGAACGCGGGCACGCCGTTGCTGATCGCCTCCACCCCGGTCAGCGCCGCACAACCCGACGAAAAGGCCCTGGCCACCAGGAACACCATGGCGAATCCGAGTACGTCGCCGTGTTCGGCCTCGACCGAGAAGTCGGCGGATTCCGCGCGCAGCGGTTCGCCCAGCACATAGATCTGGAAGAGCCCCCAACCGAGCATGATGTACATGCCGATCATGAAGGCGTAGGTGGGAATGGCGAACGCGGTCCCGGATTCCCGGATACCGCGCAGGTTGATCGAGGCCAACAGCAGGATCGCGGCGACCGCGAACCAGACCTTGTGCTCGCCGATGAAGGGGATGGCCGAGCCGATGTTCGACATCGCCGAGGCCATCGACACCGCCACGGTGAGCACATAGTCCACCAGCAGTGCGCTGGCCACGGTGAGACCGGCGGTGGGCCCGAGGTTGGTCGTCACCACCTCGTAGTCGCCGCCACCGGATGGATAGGCGTGCACATTCTGGCGGTAACTCGCGATCACGATCAGCATCACCACCGCCACCGCCAGACCGATCCACGGCGCCATCGAGTAGGCGGTCAGGCCCGCAACCGACAGGACCAGGAAGATCTCCTCCGGCGCGTAGGCCACCGACGACATCGCGTCGGAGGCGAACACCGGTAGCGCGATGCGCTTGGGCAGCAGCGTGTGGGACAACCGGTCACTGCGGAACGGCCGCCCCAGGAGCAGCCGACGAGCAGCGGTCGAAACCTTGGACACGAGAGCCAAGGGTAAGCCCAGCGACGGTTAGCGGTAGCGTTCCGGTTGCGGAGATTCGCTACCGGCCGACAACCGGCACAGCCGAAAGGAAACCGCTGGTGCGTGTAGTGGTGATGGGATGCGGCCGGGTGGGCGCGTCGCTGTCGGACAGCTTGTCCCGGATCGGGCACGATGTCGCGGTCATCGACCGCGACAGCACGGCCTTCCACCGGCTCAGTCCGGAGTTCGCCGGCGAGCGGGTGCTCGGCATGGGCTTCGACCGCGATGTGCTGCTGCGGGCCGGGATCGAGGAGGCCGGCGCATTCGCTGCGGTGTCGTCCGGCGACAACTCGAACATCATCTCAGCCCGGGTGGCCCGGGAGACGTTCGGCGTGGAGCGGGTGGTCGCGCGTATCTACGACGCCAAACGCGCCAAGGTCTATGAGCGCCTCGGCATTCCGACGGTGGCGACGGTGCCCTGGACGACCGACCGGCTGCTCAACGTACTGACCCGCGAGACCGAGACCACCAAGTGGCGCGACCCCTCGGGCAACGTCGGGGTCGCCGAACTGCCGCTGCACGAGGATTGGGTCGGCCGCCGGGTCACCGACCTGGAGGCGGCCACCGGGGGCCGGGTGGCGTTCCTGATCCGATTCGGGAGCGGTCTGCTGCCCGACGCCAAAACCGTGATCCAGGCCGGCGACCAGGTGTACATCGCCGCGGTCTCCGGCCATATCGCCGAGGCGATGGCGATCAGCGCGCTGCCTCCGGGTGAGGAGGAGCAATGAGAGCCGCCGGCATCAACACGGGCGGGACCACGGAGGAGCGGCGCCGATGAAGGTCGCGATCGCCGGAGCCGGAGCCGTCGGCCGCTCCATCGCCCGGGAGCTGCTCGACAGCAGTCATGAGGTGACACTGCTCGAACGCAACCCCGACCACGTCGACGTCGACGCGATCCCGGCCGCCCAGTGGCGCCTCGGCGACGCCTGCGAGCTCACGGTGCTCGAGTCGGTGAGCCTCGAGGATTTCGACGTGGTGATCGCCGCCACCGGCGACGACAAGGTCAACGTGGTGGTCAGCCTGCTCGCGAAGACGGAGTTCGGTGTCTCGCGCGTCGTGGCGCGGGTCAACGATCCCCGCAACGAATGGCTCTTCGACGAGAACTGGGGCGTGGACGTCGCGGTGTCGACCCCGCGCATGTTGGCCTCGCTGGTCGAGGAGGCGGTGGCCGTCGGGGATCTGGTGCGGCTCATGGAGTTCCGCACCGGCCAGGCGGCGCTGCTGGAAATCACGCTGCCCGACGACACACCGTGGGGCGGGAAACCGGTCAAACGCCTCGAATTGCCGCGCGACACCACCCTGGTGTCCATCCTGCGCGGCCCCCGGGTGATCGTGCCCGAAGCCGACGAACCCCTCGAGGGTGGCGACGAGCTGCTGTTCGTGGCGGTCGCCGAGGCCGAGGAGGAGTTGCGAGACCTGTTGCTGAAGGGTCGATCCCGCTAGGGGCCCGGTGGCGGAGCCGCGCGGTCATGACACTGCGCGGCCACGTGGGCGGGGACGCCGCGGCTCGCTCCGGCGTTGCCGATACCGACCGCCGAGATCGCCCCGGCGATCGCCAGCAGCGCCGCGACCACCAGCGCACCGCGCCGGAATCCGACCGAATCCATTGCGCTGAGCGCGCTTTGACCGACGATCAGGCCGGTGAATGCGATCGCGACCAGACCGGCGATGCGAGATACGGCGTTGTTGACCGCCGAGCCGATTCCGCTCTGGGCCGGATCGACCGCGGCGAGCACCGCGGCGGTCAGCGGCGACACCGTCACCGTCAGGCCGAGACCGAACAGCACCAGGCCGGGCAGCATCTGGGTCCAGAAGTCGAACGGATCGCCCGCGCCGGCCATCAGCACGAACCCGGCCGCACCGATCAGTGGGCCGACAGCCATGAACAGGCGTGGCCCGTACATCCCGGCCAGCGTGCCGAAACGGCGGGCCAGCAGGAACGACAGCACCGGGATCGGCAGCGTGGCCAGCCCGGCCGCGGTGGCCGACAGCCCCGCCCCCTCCTGGAGGAACAACGCGATCAGCAGCGGGCCCAGCGACACCGCCGCGTACAGGAACACGGTGGCGAGGTTGCCGACCGCGAAGTTGCGCGAGGCGAAGATGGACAGCGGCATCATGGGGTGGCGGGAACGGTGCTCCCAGAACGGGAATGCGGTCAGACACACCACGCCGGACACCAGGCCGATCAGCACGCTCGGATGGGTGAGGCCGAGGCGCTGCTGTTCGATCAGCGCATAGACCGCTCCGGTCAGCCCGACCGCCGCGAGTGCCGCGCCGGCCACGTCGACCCGCGCCGTGCCGCGGCGCTGCGGCGCGTCGCCGGGCAGCGCACGCATCAGCCACAGCGTCAGAGCGAGCGGAACGACGTTCACCCCGAAGATCGCCCGCCAGTGCACGGCGTCGACGAGCAGGCCGCCGAGCAGCGGTCCCACCACGAACGCCGTACCGGTCCACGCCGTCCAGGTGCCGATGGCCCGGGCCTGGCGGGCCCCGGAGAACCGGCTGTTGATCATCGCCAGGGAGCTGGGCACCAGGAACGCAGCGCCGACGCCCTGCAGACAGCGTGCGGCGACCAGCACCGCACCGGTCGGCGCGGCCGCACACACCACCGAGGCGACACCGAACAGCACCAACCCGGCCCGCAGCACGGCCAACCGCCCGAACTGGTCGGATACCGCACCGGCGACCAGGATCAACGCGCCCAGCGCGAGCAGGTAGCCGTCGACCACCCATTGCTGCAGCGACAGACCGCCGCCGAAGTCGGCGCTGATCGCGGGCAGCGCGAGGTTGACCACCGAACCGTCGAGGAACGCCACGAACGAGGCCAGCACCGCGACCGCGACAAGACGACGATCGGTGCGGTCGTCGGGGGGCACCGCCGGATCAGTCGACGCGGGTGTCGATGTCAGTGGAGGCGTCGGCCGCGTCGTCGGCGAGCGTGGGGTCGGGCCGGTCCGCAGCGGTGTGGGCGTCGATCGCCCGCTGGGCCGATTTGATCGCCAGATAGGTGGCCAACGCGGCGACCCCGGTGAGTGGCCAGCCCATGGCGATGCGCGCGACACCCAGCCAGCCGGTCTGGTCCTGGTCGTAGAGATGTTCCTGGACGACGAAGCGAGACGCGAACACCGCGACCCAGGTCAGCGTCGCCGCGTCGAACGCCCGCACCGCCTTGGGAACCGCACGCCAGGTGCGGCCATGCCCGCCGATCCAACTCCAGAAGAAGCCGACGATCGGCCGGCGCACCAGCACCGACAGCGCGAACAGGCACGCGTACACCAGCGACATCCAGATGCCGTAGAGGAAGTAGCCCTTGGACTCGCCGACCAGATAGGCGATCAGGGCGCTGACGCCGACGGCGAGGAATCCGGAGATCGCGGGCTGCACCGAGTCCTTGCGCACCAGCCGCCAGATGAGGATGAGTGTCGCCACGCCGAGGGCGGCCCCGATGGCGGGGACGAGCCCGGCCATCGAGGAGATCGGGACGAACACCAGGACGGGCAGCGAGGAATAGATCAGGCCGCTCACGCCGCCCATCTGCGCCAGGATCGCCTGGGCGGTGCTCTTCTGGCCCGGTTCGTCTCCGGGTTCGCTCACTTCTGGATCTCGTAGAGCGGGTTGTAGATCGCCTTGGTGCCGTTCTCGAGCTTTCCGACCCGTCCGTGCACGCGCAGCGTGCGGCCGGATTCGATGCCGGCGATCCGGCGCTGACCCAGCCACACCAGCATCACGGTGTCGGTGCCGTCGAACAGCTCGGCTCGCACACCGCCGGCGCAGCCCTTGGAGTTGGTCTCCACACTGCGCAGGGTGCCGATCATCGTGACTTCCTGACCGCGCCGGCAGTCGATCGCCTTCTGGGCGCCGGTACTGGCGGCTTCGTCGTTGAGCTCCTCGACGTCGAGTTGCTCTGGGTCCTCCGTCAGACGTCGGGTGAGTCGACGTAGGTACCCTTCGGCCGTTGCCATGGCCACTCCTGACCTTCTGCGGATCCACCGTGGATCCACCATTGATGCAACGCCACGGTAGACCTCTTGGTTCCGATATGCCATGCGGGGTTGACCACGGCGCGCCGTTCTAATCCCCCGGATTTGACGCAGCGGGCACGATCGTCTCGTGACGGTCGATCTGCGCGGCGTGACCACGGTGTTGCTCCCCGGTACCGGCTCTGACGACGACTACGTCTACCGGGCCTTCTCCCCTGCTCTGCACGCAGCCGGAGCGGTGGTGGTCACCCCCGCGCCCCGACCGGAACACCTGATCGGCGGGTACCGGAATGCTCTGGACGAGGCCGCCGACGCGGGCCCGGTCGCCGTCGGCGGGGTGTCGATCGGGGCGGCGGTGGCGGTGGAGTGGGCGCTGGCCCATCCCGACCGCACGGTGGGGGTCCTCGCCGTGCTGCCGGCCTGGAGCGGGTCACCGCACAATACGCCGGCGGCGATGACCGCGCGGCACTCCGCGCACGTGTTGCGCCGCGACGGACTGGTCGCCGCAACGCATCAGATGCGGGACTCCAGTCCGCGCTGGCTCGCCGACGAGCTGTCCCGTTCGTGGGCCGGGCAGTGGCCGGGGTTGCCGGACGCCATGGCGGAGGCGGCCGAGTACGTTGCGCCGACCGTGGCGCAACTCGAGACGCTGGGCGCGCCGCTGGGTGTCGTGGCGGCCACCGACGATCCGGTGCATCCGGTCGAGGTCGCGGTCGAATGGGTCTCCGCGGCGCCGGCCGCCGCCGTGCGCACGGTCACGCTGGACGAGATGGGCGCCGATCCCGCGGTGTTGGGCACCGCCGCCGTGGCCGCCCTGCGCGAGGCTGCCGGGCGCCTGAGCTAGCTGTACCCGGCAGTCACGTTGTTGACAGTCGGCTGATCGGGGGTTGGTCTCCGATGGCTGAGTGGCGTCGCTGATTGTTGTAGTGCTCGAGCCATGGGGCAAGGGCTGCGCAGCGGGAATCGTTGGAGTCGAACACTTGGTGGTAGGCCCATTCGGTTTGCAGGGTGCGGTTGAACCGCTCGGCCTTGCCGTTCTGCCAGGGGCAGTGCGGGCGGATGAACACCTGGCGGGCTCCCAGCCGGGCCACTGCCTTGTGCATGTCGGTGCTGCGGCGGTAAGCCAACGCGTTGTCGGTCATCACGCCTTCGATGCGCTCGATGCCTGCGGTGGTGAAGTAGGCCGCTGCGCGAGTCAAGAATTCGGCACAGGTTGGCCCTTTCTCATCGGGCAAGATCTCTGAATAGGCCAGCCGGGAGTGGTCGTCGATCGCTGAGTGCACGTAGTCGTAGCCGATGCCGCGCCCGCGGACCTGTTCGCTGCGGCCGTGAGCTTTCCACCCGCCGCCGTCGGGGATCCGCCCGATCTTCTTGACATCCATGTGAATCAGCTCGCCCGGGCGCTCACGTTCATACCGGACCGCAGTGGCTTTCGACGAGCGGATGACCTGCCCGGTCAATGGGTCGCAGTCGCGTAGATAGGGCAGGTGGTGGCGGCGCAGGACCGTGCTGACGGTGCGGGCCGGCACGCCCAGCTCGTCGGCGATGAACTGCTGGCCACGCCGAGCAGACCGGCGTAGCACCACGATCGCGGCTTCTACCTCTGGCGCGGTGCGGGCGGGGCTGTGATGCGGCCTGCAGGAGCGGTCGGCCAGTCCGGCCGCACCCTCCTCGAGGAAGCGGCTTACCCAGCGATACGCGCACTGACGGGACACACCGAGTTCAGCGGCGACGTGAGCGGCCTTGCGACCACCAATCAGAATCCGGTCGACGAGTAGTTGTCGACCATGAACCGTCAAACGAGCGTTAGCGTGGGACACGAGGACCTCCGAGTGTGTGAAGACGTCAGACATCTCCACTAAGCCCGGAGGTCCTCCCTTCTCACAGCCAAACCGTCAACAACGTCCCTGCCGGGTACAGCTAGCCGCCGGTGATGGTGCGCAGCTGTTGCATCGCCGAGCCCTGTGCGCTGCGGCGGGCCGCCGGCTCCGGAGGCGCCTGCTGGTGCTGCTGCTGGGCCTGCTGTTGCTGGGCTTGCTGCGCGGCGGCCTGCTGGGCCGCGGCGGCGCGCAGCTGCTCGGCCATCGGTTCGGGCAGGTTCACCGGCAGCGGTGTCCGCACCGGCAGCGGTGTGTCACCGCGGCGCACGACGGTGTCGCGCAGCGCCTCGCGCACCTCGGCGGTCAGCGCGTCGAAGTTCTCGGCCAGGCCGTTGGCCACGCAGCGGATCATCCACCGGTACCCGTCGATGCCGATGAATCGGGCGACCCCGGCCGCGGTGCCGACCACCTCGCGACCCCAGGGGCCGTCCTGGATGGTGACCGAGGCGCCGTCCTTGCGCAGCGACTCGGCCAGTTCGGTGGCCACGTCGCGCCACAGCCCTGCGGACTTGGGCGCAGCGTAGGCCGCCACGGTGAAGCGACCGTTGCGGGTGACCACCCACACCGCGCTGGGCACCCCGTTTTCGCTGAGCTCGACCTGGACCTGGCCCCCGGCGGGCATCGGGATCAACACCGATCCGAGATCCAGGCGGCCTTCTGCGGCCACCGCGGGGTCGTCGAAGTCCTCGATGTCGAACGGCCCGTCGAAGTCGTCGTCGGAGGCCCCGTTCGCCACGTTCTCGCCGACCTCGAGGTCGCGCTCCGCACTGTCGTCGCTTCTGTGCTTACCGATTGCCATTTATAAACTCGCATGTCCGCCGGAGGATCCGTGGCCGCCTGCGCCACGGGTGGTTTCAGCCAGTCCGGCGTCGTCGAACGACGTCACCTCGACCAGCTCGGGCAGTTCCACCCGCTGCACCAGCAGCTGGGCGATGCGGTCCCCGCGCCTGATCACGATCGGTGTGCGGGGGTCGAGGTTGATCAGCGAAACCCTGATCTCCCCCCGATAGCCCGCATCAATCGTACCGGGGCTGTTCACAATCGAAAGGCCAACGCGCGCAGCCAGACCCGATCGTGGATGAATCAGCCCCACCATGCCGTGCGGAATCGCCACTGCGATGCCGGTCGGCACGAGCGCCCGTTCACCGGGACCCAGTTCGACATCGCAGGCACTGCACAGATCGACGCCCGCGTCGCCGTCGTGAGCCCGGGTGGGCATCGGCAGTTCGCGGTCCAGCCGCACGACCGCCAGGAAGGTGGACACGACGCACGAGATTACTCTGAGCCGCATGTCTGACACGCGCGCAGCCACCCAAACGGTGCGCTATCGGGAGCGGCTGTCGGTGCCGTGGTGGTGGTGGCTGCCCGGCCTGGGCCTTGCGGCGCTCATCGCCTACGAAGTCGACATGGGGATCGAGGCGATGCCCGCATGGGTGCCGTTCGCGGTGCTGCTGCCGGTGGCCGGGGTCGTGCTGGTGTGGTTCGGCCGCACCGAGGTCAGGGTGCTCGGTGAGCCCGGTGGGGAGGTCGAGCTGTGGGTGGGACCCGCGCACGTGCCGATGAGCGTGGTGTCGCGACGCGCCGAGGTGCCGCGCTCGGCGAAGTCGGCGGCGCTGGGCCGTCAGCTCGATCCGGCCGCGTACGTCGTGCACCGGGCCTGGGTCGGCCCGCTGGTGCTCCTGGTCCTCGACGACCCTGAGGATCCCACGCCGTACTGGCTGATCAGCACCCGTCATCCCGACCGGGTGCTGGCCGCGCTGGATCGCTGACGGTCAACGCCCAGCGGTCAGGCCGCGCAGTCCGAGCAGATCATCATGCCGTTCTTCTCGCTGGCCAGCCGGCTGCGATGGTGAACCAGGAAGCAGCTCGAGCAGGTGAACTCGTCGGCCTGTTTGGGAACGACGCGAACCGAGAGTTCCTCGCCGGACAGGTCCGCGCCGGGCAGTTCGAAGTTCTCGGCCGTCTCGGACTCGTCGACATCGACGACCGCGGATTGCGCCTCGTTACGCCGGGCCTTGAGTTCCTCCAGTGAATCCTCGGAGACGTCGTCGGTCTCCGTACGCCGTGGGGCGTCGTAGTCGGTAGCCATGTAGTGCCGTCCCCTCCGAAAAATCCCGCACCGTCAATCTGCAGCAGTGCTTTGTACCAGCGTCGAACGCATTCACCAAACGATTCGTGCCCGCAAACCGCCGTCCTCGACTGTGATTTACCTCACACCCGCCGTGTCACCTGGAACGGGTGTCGCGCCACCGTGGCTTTAGAGTGTCGGGGTGGTCGCACACATCACCGAAGGCACCGCGTTCGACAGAAACGGTCGCCCCTTTCGCCGGCGCAACTACCTGCCCGGCATCGCCCTGATCGCGGCCCTGGCGGTGGTCTCGATGGTGGTGTGGTTGATCGCGCTCAACCAGCAGACAGTGGTACCCGCCGCGGCGGTCTGCAATCAGCCGCCGCCGGCCCCCGCGACCCAGCCGCCGCCACCGCCGCTGGGGCAGCAGGTCTCGCGCGAAGAGATGGCCGGTGTCACGCCCGCCAAGCTCGCCGACACCAAGATCCGGGTGCTCAACGCCAGCGGTCAGGGCGGCCAGGCCGGCGAGGTGGCCGGCGAACTACGCGATCTGGGTTTCACCGCCCCCGAGGCCGCCAACGATCCCATCTACGCCACCGCCCGGCTGCAGTGCCAGGGCCAGATCCGGTTCGGCCCGGCCGGACGGGCCGCCGCCGCCGCGGTCTGGCTGGTGGCACCGTGCACCGAGCTGTTCGAGGATCAGCGGCCCGACGACACCGTCGACCTGGCCATCGGTACCGACTTCTCCCAGCTCAGCAGCAGCGAAGACATCGAGGCGGTGCTGGCCAGCCTGCGTCCGGATGCGACGGCCCCGGCCGACTCCGCGCTGATCACCCGCATCCACAACGGCACCTGCTGAGCGCTACCGGACGCCCACCTCGCGCAGCACGTCGTCCAGTTCCGCGGCGACCCCGGGCGCGGCGGCGACCACCAGACCTGCGCCGCCCACGGCGCCGGCCGTGGCGGGTAGGCGCACCGTGGCCCCCGCCTCGGCGGCGATCAGTGCCCCGGCCGCCCAGTCCCACACGTTGACGCCGTCCTCGTAGTAGGCGTCCAGCCGGCCCGCCGCCACCATGCACAGGTCCAGCGCACAGGAGCCGATGCGGCGCACGTCGCGCACCCGGGGCAGCACGCCGACGAGAACGCGGGCCTGCTCGTGACGCCGTTGAGGCGCGTAGGCGAACCCGGTGCCCAACAGCGCCAGCGACAGCTCGCTCGCGGTACTGCAGCGCAGCGGCGTCACCTCGCCCTTCGCGCGCAGAACCGCGCCGTCACCGCGGGCCGCGGAGTACACCGCGGCGTTCGCCACGTCGGCCACGGCACCGGCCACCGACTCGCCGTCGCGCTGTACGGCCACCGACACCGCATAGGCCCAGATGTCGTAGACGAAGTTGACGGTGCCGTCGATCGGATCGAGCACCCAGGTCAGCTGACCGGCCGCGGCGTCGGCCGAGCCGCCCTCCTCCTCACCGAGGATCTGGTCGTCCGGGCGCAGGGTGGCCAATCGTTCGCGCAGCAACCGTTCGGTCTCGGTGTCCACGACCGTGACCGGATCGGTCGGGGTGCTCTTGGCCGTCACGGCCCCGGATCCGGCGGCGGCCGCCGTGGTCCCGAACACCTCGGCCCGGCGGCGTCGGACGAACTCCGCCGCCTCGGTCGCCAGCTGTTCGGCCACCGCGCGTAACGCCCGTGGATCGTCTCGGTCTGCGTCGCCGTCGCTCACGCGTGCCATCGCACCACGGCGCGCGCCGAATGTCTGCGTCGAGGTGACCGACACCCACGCGGGGGAATCGGTGAGCCACTACGCTGTCAACCGCGGACGCGGCTCGCGCGTCACCCGCCGGGCCGATCTGCTTAGGAGCGCCGATGACCGCCACCGATCCGCCTGCTGTCGTAGCCGCAACAGACGGCGAGCCGGCCCGCCGCGGATTCGGTATCGACGTCGGTGGCAGCGGCGTCAAGGGCGGCATCGTCGACCTCGACACCGGCCAGCTGGTCGGTGAGCGGTTCAAATTGCCCACCCCGCAGCCCGCCACGCCCGATGCGGTGGCCGCGACGATCGCCCAGGTGGTCCGCGAGTTCGGCTGGACCGGCAAACTCGGCGTCACCTATCCCGGCGTCGTGACCAACGGTGTCGTGCACACCGCGGCCAACGTCGACAAATCATGGCTGGGCGTCAACGCCCAGCAGGTGTACAGCGCCGCGCTCGACGGGCAACCGGTCACCGTGCTCAACGACGCCGACGCCGCCGGTCTGGCCGAGGAGCGCTTCGGGGCGGGTAAGGACAACACCGGCGTGATCGTGCTGCTGACGTTCGGCACCGGCATCGGCTCGGCGGTCATCCACAACGGCATCCTGCTGCCGAACACCGAATTCGGCCATCTCGAGGTGGGCGGCAAGGAGGCCGAGCACCGCGCTGCGTCCTCGGTCAAGGAGCGCAAGGACTGGAGCTACGAGCGGTGGACCGTCGAGGTCACCAAGGTGCTCGTCGCGATCGAGAACGCGATCTGGCCGGATCTCTTCATCGCCGGCGGCGGTATCAGCCGCAAGGCGGACAAGTGGATTCCGCTGCTGAAGAACCGGACACCGGTGGTCGCCGCGGCCCTGCAGAACTCCGCGGGCATCGTGGGCGCCGCGATGGCGGCCGAGGTCAACGTCACAGCTACCGTTCGGTAACTCCGCGCGCCCCGCGGAGAAACGGCCGCACGGCGCGGCACACCCCGCTGTAGTCGCTACAATGATCTGCGGCGGCCGCCAACCGAATAGCGGCAGATATCCCGAGCTAGAGATCACGCCAGCATTCGACATAGCCGACGCTTTCGGTAGCGCCCTGTCCCCCGCCCGAGCGAGGGATGCCGGGTGCGCACCGGAACATGCAAGACCGAAAGGGCGTACGTGGCAGCGACAAAGGCAAGCCCGGCAACCGACGAGCCGGTGAAGCGCACCGCCACCAAGACTCCCGCGAAGAAGGCGTCCGCGGCCAAGACCTCGAACGGAGCGGCCCCCGCCAAGCGGGCCGCCAAGGCCGCCGGCACCAAGCGGGCCGCCAAATCGACGACCGGTCCGGCCGCGCGGGGCCGCGCGAAGAAGTCCACCGCACCGGAGGCCGGCGCCGAGGGAGTCGTCGACGAGGACCTCGAGTCGACCGACGAACTCGACGGTGAGCCGGGCGACGATTTGGAGACCCTCGACACCGACGACATCGAACTCGACGAGCTCGACACCGACGATGCCGAGGACGCGGACGACGACTCTGACGACTCTGACGACTCCGACGATGCCGAGGACGCCGACGAGGAGCCGGCCGCGGCCGGAGCCGCCGCGCCCGCCAAGGGTGTGGTGACCGCCGCACCGGCGACCGAAGACGAAGAGATCGCCGAACCGTCCGAGAAGGACAAGGCCTCCGGCGACTTCGTCTGGGACGAGGAGGAGTCCGAGGCGTTGCGTCAGGCGCGCAAGGACGCCGAGCTGACCGCGTCGGCCGACTCCGTGCGCGCCTACCTCAAGCAGATCGGCAAGGTCGCGCTGCTCAACGCGGAGGAGGAGGTCGAACTCGCCAAACGGATCGAGGCCGGCCTGTTCGCGACGCAGAAACTCGCCGAGCTCGCCGAGAAGGGCGAGAAGCTGCCCGTCCAGCAGCGTCGCGATATGCAGTGGATCTGCCGCGACGGTGACCGCGCCAAGAACCACCTGCTCGAGGCGAACCTGCGCCTGGTGGTGTCGCTGGCCAAGCGCTACACCGGACGCGGTATGGCGTTCCTCGACCTCATCCAGGAGGGCAACCTCGGCCTGATCCGCGCGGTCGAGAAGTTCGACTACACCAAGGGCTACAAGTTCTCCACATACGCCACATGGTGGATCCGCCAGGCCATCACCCGCGCGATGGCCGACCAGGCCCGCACCATCCGCATCCCGGTGCACATGGTCGAGGTGATCAACAAGCTGGGTCGTATCCAGCGCGAGTTGCTGCAGGACCTGGGCCGCGAGCCCACGCCCGAGGAGCTCGCCAAGGAGATGGACATCACGCCGGAGAAGGTGCTGGAGATCCAGCAGTACGCGCGTGAACCGATCTCGCTCGATCAGACCATCGGCGACGAGGGCGACAGCCAGCTCGGCGACTTCATCGAGGATTCCGAGGCCGTCGTGGCCGTGGACGCGGTGTCCTTCACACTGCTGCAGGATCAGCTGCAGTCGGTCCTGGAGACGCTGTCCGAGCGCGAGGCCGGCGTAGTCCGGCTGCGCTTCGGCCTCACCGACGGACAGCCGCGCACCCTCGACGAGATCGGCCAGGTCTACGGCGTCACCCGTGAGCGCATCCGCCAGATCGAGAGCAAGACGATGAGCAAGCTGCGCCATCCCAGTCGTTCCCAGGTGTTGCGCGACTACCTGGACTGAGCGACACTCCGGTTCGGTGTCCTGACCTGCAGATTTGCGGGCCAGTGCCGAAATAGTAGGCATGCACAGCGCTGTCAGTCAAGATATTCGGCATGGCGCGTCGCAAACCGGTCCCCCTTGATCTGGTGGCCATGCTGCCCTCTTGGGAGCTCGCGCTGCGCGCCGAGCGGAAATCACCGGCCACGCTGAAGTCCTACGGCGACGGCGTGCGGGCGTTCTTCCGCTGGTGCGACACCAACGGCCACACCCCGGCCCTGGAGCGCGATCTGGTCAAGGGGTTCGTCGCCGATCTGCTCGACAGCGGCGTCGAAGCGGCCACGGCGAGGGCGCGCCAGCTTGCCGTGCGACGGTTCTCGGCATGGTTGGAGGAAGAGGGCGAGATCCCCACGGATCCGCTGCTCGGCCTCAAGGCGCCGAAGCTTGACGCGAAGATCACCAACTCGCTGACTGACGATGAGGTGCGCCGGTTGGTGAAGGCGTGCGCCGGCCCGGACATGCGTGATCGGCGCGACGAAGCGATCGTGCGGCTGATGGTCGAGACCGGCATGCGCGCCGGCGAGGTCGTGGGGCTGAAGGTCGATGATGTCGACTTAGCGCGTGGGCTGGCGACCGTGCACCGGGGCAAGGGCGGCAAGGGCCGCACGTCGCCGTTCGGGCCGCAGACCGCCCGCGCCATCGATCGGTACACCCGCATGCGCCGGACCCACCTGCTCGCCGACACCGCGGCCTTGTGGCTCGGAGACCGCGGCAAGGGCTTCAACTATGACGGACTGCACAAGACGCTGAAGTACCGCGCCGACCTCGCGGGGCTGACCGGCTTTCACCCCCATCTGCTGCGGCACACGGCGGCGTCACGCTGGCTAGCCGCCGGTGGTTCCGAGGGTGGGTTAATGGCCGTGGCAGGCTGGTCGACGCGCGACATGATCGACCGCTACACGCGATCGACTGCGGCCGACCGTGCTGCCGCCGAGGCTCGCGGCCTGGGACTGGGGGAACTGTGAGCACTGATCTCGCAGACGTGGTGAGAGCGCGCCTTGCTGCGGAACCGGAAGTTTCGAAGTTGAACATCGACATCAGCGGGCTGCGGGCGTGGGAGATGCGCTTGCTCTGCACGAAAGGGCATTTCATACAGGCTGTAGCAGTCATAAACCTTGATGACCACCTCGTCTTGCTCTCGCCTCTCGACAAGAACCGCCAATTCGATCCTGAGGAACCAATTTACGACCTCATCGAAGCGGCCCTGCGTCGGCCGCCGAGGGGCACAGCAGGATTGCTGAAGCAGACGAGCGACCGGATAGGCACATACCACCGGGTTGAACTCGTTCTGGAGTGCCCGCGCAAACGCTGCTCCTATAGCGGATCGTTCGAGTACTTCGGCTTGGCCGCCGACCTCGGCACGGCCGCAGCGTCCGGACACGCCGAGTATCAGCTCACCAACTGAATGAGGCACAGCGTTCGGTACACTGTGCGTCAACAGCCGCCCCGTCCGGCTACGGCTCCCCCACCGGACGGTACGCCCTCAGGGTAGGTCTCCAACGGGCCTTCACATTTGTGGAGGTTTCGTCGTGCCTGCCAACAGACTCACCCCAACCGAGAAGTCCATTGTCGGCCAGATCGCGGCCCACGAATCCTGGGCCAGGACCGAAGATCGCGCGGCACGAACAGCCAACGCGCGCAGGGCAATGCTCGACAGATTCGAGCAACAGGTCGACCCCGATGGGTCGCTCTTGCCAGCTGAACGTGCGCGGCGGGCCGCGCACGCGCGTAAGGCTTACTTCGCCAGGCTGGCGCTCAAGAGCGCGCAGGCCCGGCGGCGGCGGTCGGCGTCATGACCCAGATACGAAGAAGCCCGGGACTTGTTGCCCGGGCATCCACGTCAACCGCCACAGTCGATGACCAGGATTCTACCGAAGATGTAGCGCGTTGCCGCCGTTGCCGGCGCCCTCTGTCCGCCGTCGTGTCGATTTCGCGCGGTTGCGGCCGGCGTTGCCGCCGTGCGCTTCTCCGCGAGGCGGTGGCATCGTGATCGCCCACGGCATCGCGGCATGGAAGCGCCGCCACGCAGCGACACACAGATTGCCTCCGCTGGACTGCGGCTGCCGAGACCCGTGGCCCTGCCGATGCACCGAGCCTCCGTTGTCCGAGAAGGCTCTTGACGCGTGGCGCGATGCGGCTGTCCATGTCCTCGCGGCCGGTCAGTTCCCGGTTCTGCCCATCGAGGTGCTGAGGGCCTTGTATCGCCGGGGCGGTACAGATCGTGAACTGTCCCTGAGAGTGCACGCGGCGAACTCGGGGGTGGCCGCATGACTTCCGATCTCATCGGCCGCGGAAGGGCCATCGCAGAACGGCTTAACGCCAAGCAGGAGGGTGCGATTTCGAATCCGACCCTTCCGGATGACTGGTGTCGGCTCCGGTTGAATCCTGAGCAGCCTGCTCCGGTTGAAAAGTGAGCAGGTTTACGGGGTTGAGTCTGCCTGACGATCGGCTTCCACGGAGGGCAGCGTGTCGATCGCGGTGTGTTTGATGCGGTAGCTGGTGCCCTTGAGGGCGATGACGTCGGCGTGGTGCACGATCCGGTCGATCATGGCCGAGGCGATGGTGGCCTCGCCGAAGACCTGTCCCCAGCGGGAGAACGGCAGGTTGGAGGTCAGGATGATCGACGATTTCTCGTATCGGGTGGAGACCAGTTGGAAGAACAGGTTGGCCGCTTCGGTGTCGAACGGGATGTAGCCGACCTCGTCGATGACGATGAGCCCGTAGCGGCTGATCTTGCGCAGCTCGGCCTCGAGGCGGTTGGTGCGGTGCGCTTCGGCCAGTCGGGTGATCCAGCCGGTCGCGGGGGCGAATGCGACGCGGTGTCCGGCGTGGGCGGCGGCGATCGCCAGGGCGGTGGCCAGATGGGTCTTGCCGGTGCCCGGTGGGCCGAGTAGGACGATGTTGCGCGCTTCAGCGAGCCATCCGCCGGCTTCCAGGCGGGCGATCTGGGCGCGGTCGACGGCGGGTTGGGCGGTGAAGTCGAAATCGGTGATCGTCTTGATCGCTGGGAACCCGGCATACCGAATTGAACTACCCCAGGTTTTCTTCCTATGGTTGTGTGAGGGCCGGGACGGGCTGGCTCACATGGGGTGAGGTGCCGGTCAGGGCGGCCTCGTGTTCGTCTGGGGTCGTGTAGTCGAGATTCTCGTGCAGGCGTTCTTGGTTGTACCAGGCGACCCACTCGGCAGTTGCCAACTCGACGTCGGCGATGCTTCGCCACGGTCGGTTGGGGTGGATGAGCTCGGTTTTGTAGCTGGCGTTGACCGACTCGGCGAGGGCGTTGTCATAGCTGTCGCCGCGCGAGCCGACCGACGGGGCGATCCCGAGTTCGGCGAGCCGGTCGGTATAGGTCAGCGATAGGTACTGCGATCCGCGGTCGGAATGATGGACCAACTCGGATAGATCGCAGTTCGATTGCCACACAGCATGATTGAATGCTTGCAATGGGAGGTCTTGGGTGCGCATCGTCGCCGATACGGCCCATCCCTTGATCGCTTTGGTGCAGGCGTCGGTGACGAAGGCGGTGTAGCAATAGCCCTGCCAGGTCCGCACGTAGGTGATGTCGGCGACCCACAGCCGGTTCGGTGCGGCGGTGCCGAAGCGGCGGTTGACCAGGTCGGCGGGCCGCGGGGCAGCCGGATCGCTGACTGTGGTGAACACCGGTTTGCCGCGTTGGACACCGCGCAGGCCGGCCTTGCGCATCAACCTGCGCGTCTGCTCGCGTCCGAGGACCCAGCCGCGGCGTTTCATCGCCTGGTGCATCTTCTTGACGCCGTAGACCGAGTAGTTCTGACGGTGCACGGTGCGCAGGTCATCGATGAGCTGCTCGTCGCGCAGTTCCCGGTCTGACGGCGCCCGGGTGATCGCTGACCGGTACCCCCGTGAGGTCATGAACCCTGGGATAGCTGCCCGCAGAACCCGGCAGATGAGCTCGACCCCGAATTGATCCCGATGAGCATCGATGAAGGCGATCATTTCGTCCCGGGGCGGTCGAGCTCCGCTGCGAAAAACGCTGACGCGGACTTCAAGATCTCGTTGGCTCTGCGCAATTCGGATACCTCGCGCTTGAGCCGGCGGATCTCCTCATGCTCTGCGGTCGAGGTGCCAGGGCGCTCACCGGCATCGATCTGCGCCTTGCGCCGCCACCGCCGCACCGACTCCTCGGCCACCCCGAGTTTGCTCGCAACAGACCTAATCGCCTCGAACTCCGACACTTGCGAGTCCTCCAACGAGGCGTCCAACATGCGCATCGCACGCGCCCGGAACTCGGGCGGATACTGACGGGGCATAACTTCCAATCCTCCTATAAAGATCGGAAGGAAACCTGGGGTAGTTCAAATTCGTTGTCGAGCTCCGGATTCCGCACGTGCATTCGATTCTACTGCCAGCACCGCGCCGAGGTAGTCCTCCAGCGACCAGCCGGCGGCTCGGCCCTGCTCGGCCAGCCGAGCGTAGTGCTCGGCGATGCGCGGGGCCTTGAGCAGTCGGGCCTGATGGGCGATGAGCTTGTCGGCGTCACCGGGGGCCGACGGTGTGCGCTTGGCGGGCATCAGGCGACCTCCCCGGTCCCGAACCGCGCGTCGTAGGCACTCAGGTCGGCCACCTCGACGTCGACCGCCAGATGTGATCCCGCAGCGGGACGAGTTCGAAACTGCTCTCGCAGCACCGCCGCGGCGGCGAGGTGATCCGGATCGGTGACCAGAGCGGCTCTGCCCCAGAGCCGTTCGTGATCGGCGACCACTCGGTCCCCGCAGACGGCGATGATCCGATCCAGGGACGTGGTGACGGTGATCATCCGGCCGATCACCTCCGGATGCACCGAGTAGGCGCTGCCGCCGCAACTGACGTAGTAGTCGCGACCAAGACGGGTCGTCACCGTAGTGCCCGTGCTCGGGGCCACCGGCGGTAGTGCGACCATCGCTGCTCGATCCGCCGCGAGCGCATCAGCGGGGATCAGGCCGGTGGTCGCGTGGGTGCGGCGGTTGGCGATCCCAGCCAGCCACGCCCACAACTGCGTGTTGAAGTCCGCCGCGCAGGCGAACGTCCGGCCGGGCAGAAACGAGGTCTCTAGGTAGCCGTTGGACCGCTCGACCAGCCCCTTGGATTCGGGGTCGTACGGGCGGGTCTGGATCAGCCGGGTGGCAAGTACGCCGCAGAATCCGGCCACTCCGTCGGCTAGGCGACCGCGTTGGCCGATACCAGACTTGTTGTCCCACAACAGTGTTCGCGGCACAGCGCCGAAGCCCTGAAGTAGCTGCCACATCCCGTCCAGCAGATCACCGGTGACCCGCGAGGGGATCATCATCGCGGCGATGAACCGCGAATACGCCGCGACCATCACCAGCACCGGGAACGACCGCAGCACTCCGGCGTGATCGGGCACCAGCGCACCGGGGAACCACAGGTCGCACTGCACCTGCTCACCGGGTCGATGCACCAGCCGGTCGCACGGATCGGCCGGGGCATACTCCGGGCGGATCCGGGCCACATTCTCGGCGAACCAGGAATGCCCACCGGTCCAGCCCACCCGCTCGGCCAAGACCGTGGCCGGCATCGTCGGGAACTGCCCGAGCAGCACCCGTACCGCCATCTCGATCTGCGCCCACGCCGACGTCGTCGACGCGGCCCGCTCGTAGCGTGGTGGCGCCTCGGCGCTGATCGCCCTGGCCACCGTGTTACGCGACAACGACAACCGCCGCGCGATCGCAGCCTGCGACAGGTTCTCCGACCGATACAGCCGGCGAATCTCCGCCCAATCCTCCACAGTGATCACTCTCCAATCAGAAGGGTGCTCACTTTTCGACCGGAACTACCTGCTCACTTTTCGACCGGAGCCGACAGACTGGTCCGCCGCGAGTGACAGCTCGCCAGCAACGTCTACGGTTCCCGGTTCCGGGAACGTGGGTGCGGAACCGGGAACCGTTGCGGTTCCCGGTTCTGGGAACCGCCCGGGAACCGCAGCCGTAGATCAATTGCCCGCGGTTCCCGGTTCCCAACCCTCTATGCGGGAACCGGGAACCGATGACGAAAAGCCCCTCTACCTCGACGTTTCCGCACTCCTTGATGGAACCATGCCGGAACCGCCGGAACCGGTGCTCGGCCGACGCGCTGATGGCCACTGCCTGTTCTATGCGGGGCAGGTCAATTGGGTCTTTGGCGACCCCGAGTCAGGCAAGTCGTGGTTGTGCATGGCATGCGTGGTCGAGGCTCTCAAACGCCGTAAGAGGGCGCTCGTCATCGACCTGGATCACAACGGCGGCCCCGCCACCGTTCGGCGGCTAGTCGACCTCGGCGCTCCCTTGGACGCCCTACGCGATCCGAATGTGTTCCGGTACTGCGAGCCTGAGGACCGCGCGGAGCTACGTCAGGTTGTGGACGACGCCAAGGCATGGCGACCCGCCGTCGCCATCGTCGACAGCATCGGCGAGCTGCTGCCGATGTACGGATCAAATTCCAACAGCGCTGACGAATTCACCACCGTTCACAGCAATGTGCTTAAACCACTGGCGAAGGCAGGGGCCGCGGTCTTAGCCGTCGACCACCTCGCCAAAAGCGCGGATTCGCGCGCGGTGGGCCCGGGCGGAACCGCAGCCAAGCGGCGAGCCATCGGCGGTGTCTCCATCCGCGTGAAGGTCAAACAGCCGTTCACGCCGGGGCACGGCGGCAGCGCCACGCTCGTCGTGAATAAGGACCGCCACGGAGGGCTCCGCAAGCATTGCCCCGTGGGGGACCGCGAACCCGTCGCCGGAACCTTCAAGCTCCTTGCCTTCAGGGACGGCGTCCTCGAGTGGGCGATCTACCCGCCTGCCGAAGGTGAGCGCAACGACGACGAGAACGCACCCCCCGAGGACGTGGCGGCACTCGCCGCTCTCGACCCACTGCCTATCTCCGTCGAGGACGCCCGTACCCGTCTCAAATGGCAAAAACAGCGCACCGCCAACGCACTACGCACTTACCGCAACCAGCAGGAGCAGAGCCATGTCTGAAACCACCACATCGACCACAGCCGACTATCTGAAGTACGCCGTTGCCATCCTTCGCGCCCGAGAAGAGTGGGTCACCGACTCCATCGGGGGATCGGCGTGCGATCACGAGAGCGGCCACGAGATTGAACTCGACGCCATCCACGACGTGGTTACCGAGATCCGCGCCATGGCCATCGACCTCTTCGGCAACGACCTGATGGTCTACAGCGATGGCCGCGCCGTCGAGCAGTACGCGCAGATCGAGGACGGTGTCGTGACGCACCACGTCTGGCATCCCGACCCGGCGGCCGAGGAACCGCGCTCATGGCGCGGCGCACTGCGCCACGACCCGGGAGAACCGAGCCCCGGCATCTATGAAGTGTCGACAGACCCTGCAACGCAGAGCATTCACGTCCGGGCTGTGAGGATCGCATGAACCCCCTCGACTACGACGACGAGATGGAGTACGTGTTCCGAAAGGTGACCCAAAGGCCCGATTTCGAACTCGAGCAAGGTTCGCATCCCGAATGCGACCCTCTCATTCGCTCCCTGTGCCGAGAGTGTGTGCGCGATCTGCCCGACGGCGACGACGGGGTGTGCGCTTTCTGCCGGGTCGTAACCGGATGAGGGTCAGTGGTGTGAAGTCGACCGGGTTCGCGGTGTGGGCTACTGCGGACTCCCGGCGGGTGTTCTTCCGATGTGGGTTCCAGCGTTACGCCGCAACACCTGAGGAGGCCATCGAACTTGCGCGTCAGCTGCTCGGCGCGGTCGATGCTCTGCGAGACGGCCAGGCGTATACCGAGAGCTACACCCCGATACGAGGTGAGTCTGATGATTCGTGACCTCTCCGGCATGGTTCATCTGCGCTGGCGGGCAGCACAATTGCTGCTCGCGGTCAGTGAAGGCCACCACGAACAGGCGCAGGCACTCTCCCGGGCTGCGGCCATCGAAGGACTCGATGCCGACGACATGCGGGATGAATTGCGCCTGCTGATCAGACAATTCAGGCACCGAGCGTTGGTGGTGCTACGCGAGGAGATTCACCGGCTGGCCTCGAAATTGGGAGTGCGGTCGTGATCTCGCGGGTGGAGGGAGTGCTTCTCAGCGCCGAGGATGCGCAGTACGCCGCGGAAGCGTTCGAACAACTGCTCCGTGATCGTCGGCCGTCGGCGCAGCTGCGGGAATTCATCGACCGACTACGCAAGGCTGGCGAAAAATCTGGTGTTTCAGGCGGGATAACTGTCGCAGGCGCCAGAATTGTTGGCGGTCAGGGTGTTTCGGCGCAGTATGCGCTGTATGACCTACTCGACACCGGGGAAGCGGCCAAGGTGCTCGGCATCACCGCCAACGGTGTACGGGATCTGCGCCGCCGAGGCGTACTGCCGGGCCATCGCGCTGGCGGGCGCTATTTCTATCCGGCAGCCGCTGTTATCGCCCGAGCGGAACGCCGCCGCTGACCTTTTTGCCGGCGCCGACAAGAAGGCCGGCTATGCCTGATCTGCACACGATCCGCGGCATCGAGCTGGTCAAGGTGGGCCACTGGGATCCGCATGTGTGCCCGGGCGACGACGGCTGGACCGTTACCGAGGCCGACCTGGTCGCAGCGATCGAAGCCCACCGTGCCGGGGTCACGCGTAAGCCTGTCGTCAAAATCGGCCACGAAGACCCACGTTTCGACGGTGGACCGGCGCTGGGCTACGTCGACAACCTGCGCCTGTCCGACGGCGGTCGCACGCTGGTCGGCGACTTGGTCAACGTGCCCGGCCCGGTCGCCAAACTGTTGCCCCACGCCTACCCAGATCGCTCGATCGAGGCATACGTCGGCTTTACCGACCAGTCGGGCACGGTGTGGCCGCTCGTCCTGACCGGTCTGGCGCTACTCGGAGGGCAAGCCCCGGGCATCGAGACCCTGCAGTCCCTACAGGACGTCGGCGCGCTCTACGGCGTCGATGTCGCTGCCAAACGCGTTGTCCTCGCGGCCAACCTGCACGGTGCTCATCACCGTGCACGCGCGGTCGCAGTTGCCGCCGCACGCCGCCGCCGAATCCAACGAATCACAACGAAAGGCTGACCCATGCCGTCCACCACCATCGCCAACCCCAGCGTTTACGCCCCCGGCGCGGACATCACTGCCGAAGCCACCGGCGCGATCACCGCCCGCCGATTCCTCGCCATCAGCGGCGATCGGGCCAGCGGAGGCAACATCTCCGTTGCCCACGCCACCGCCGCGGGCCGGGTCTGCGGCGTGGCTGCCACCGACGCAGCCAGCGGTGAACTCGTCACCGTCGTGCGCGGCAACTCCCGCGTGGTCAAGGTGACCGCCGGAGGCTCGATCGCCGCCTTCGCCGAAGTTGAAGTCGGCACCGCCGGCCGCGCTGTCACCCAGTCCAGCGGCATCGCCGTCGGATACGCCCTGACCGCCGCGTCGAACAACACCGACGCCGAAATCTCCCTGTACTGAGAGGAATCCACCCATGCCCAGCGCACTCCTGCCGCAGTTGTCGACCCGATCACTGACGGTCGACGTCGCCCTCAAGCAGCCCACCACCATCCGCGCGCGCATCGCCAAGCTTGCCGACGATCAGATCATCCTCGACAAGATCTACAGCGGCCTCGGCGCACAGGTCCAGGGCGGCGGCATCCTCTACAACGTCATCAAAGCCAGCGATTTCTTCACCAGCGACGTCGAACGGCGTTCGCCCGGTGCGGAATACAAGGTGGTCGAGGGCGTGGACCCCGAGACCAAGCTGGCCACCGTCGAGGACTGGGGCGGCACCTTCCAGGTCTCCGACGAGCAGCGCGACCGCAACAACGTCTCCTACCTCGACTTGCAGACCACCCAGCTCGCCAACACCATCGCCCGCAAGCTCGACACCGCGGCCATCGCCAAAATCGAGGCGGCGATCGATAGCGCCAACACCGTCACCGGCCACAACTGGAGCACCGTCGTCACCATCGGCCCCGAGGATGACCTCACCCCCAGCGGCTCGCTTCCCACCGCGGACCTGTCCGCCGCGCAACTCAAGAGCGACCTGCAGGAACTCGGCGTCAAGCACAACTTGCTCATCGTTCACCCGAACCAGGCCCACGCGCTGCGAGTTGCGTACGGCGACAAGCTCGATGCGATGCTGCAGTCCGCCGGGCTCTCGATGTTCTCCAACCCCCGCGTCACCGCCGGTGTCGCCTACGTCCTCGAACGCGGTGCTGTCGGTGCTGTCGGATTCGAGCGACCGCTGACCGTCGATGTCATCGACGAGCGCAAGACGCGGTCGATGTGGGTGCAGGCATACGCCGTGCCCGCGTTCGCCGTCGAGCGTCCGTACGCCCTCAAGAAGCTCACCGGCCTCGCGGCCTGACCCGGAAGGACTGACCGACCATGGCACTCACCTTCACCGACGACCAGGCCACTGCACTGCTTGACCTGCTCGGCCTGCCGTCCGACACCACCGACATCGACACCATCCTCGCCACCGTCAAAGACGCCGTCGGGCAACCCATCGACGACGCCAAGCCCTCAGCCGTCGCCGCCGCGGCCAAGCGTGTAGGCCTCGAAGTGGTCGACACCGACACTCTCACCGCGCTGCGTCACGACGCCGCCGAGGGCCGGCAGATCAAGGCCGCAGCAGCACGCCAGGCCGTCGAGGATGCCGTCGACAAAGCGATCGGCAAGGGCAAGATCACCTTCAGCCGGCGTAAGCACTGGGTCGACCTCATCGCCGCCGACCCCGGTATGGCTGACGTGCTCGCCTCAGTGCCTGACGAGACTGCAGTACCTCTGACCGAGATCGGCCACGGCGTCGAAGCCAGCGCGCCCCACAGTGAGACGGCCGAGTGGTTCCGCTGACCGATCCAGGTGGGCCGAAAATATCTAGGGTGGCCCCCACCACCTGACTCCCCGGTCAGTCAGGAATTTTTTTCCACGGCGGCCGGAATGTTCGCAGGGTGACAGGCCTGGAAGTGCGATGATCGCTCGCTATGACCGATCAACCCTTCGGCAGCGAGGCTTTTGCCGCAGCGGCCGTAATCGGTACCTTTGAAACGATCGCAGAGTGGCAGGTCCGGTTGAGTCAGCCGTTTCAGCCCCCGGCTTCCTCCCAGCTTGCGGCCGACGACGAGGACTGGCCCGGGTTCCCTGCTTCGCAGGTAGTTTGGTCGGGCCTAGCTGCCGCATCGGACCATCTGAACGCGATCCGCAGACACGTCGAGGCGCGGACCCTTTTCCCGTCGGCACATCTGACCCTCTGCCGGACTGCATTAGTGGGCGCAAGCCAGGCCGTATGGGTGCTAGCCCCGAGCGACTCGGCCACTCGGCTGGCACGTACTAGGACGATCCTGACTGAGTCATACAAAAGGCACCTGCAGTGGCTGCAAGAGGCCCAACAACTTGCCGACACCCCGCACATGGGAACAGACACCGTCACCGCTGTTATCGCGCAACGTAAAGCCGAACTGAAGACCAAGCGCGATGCCGATGTGCAAGTAGCCACGCTCGACAACACACAGATGGTCCGCGAAGCCGCGACCGAGTGTTTTAAGCGGGCGGACCTCGCCAAAGAAGCTGTGCTCGCGTGGCGTAGCACATCCGGCGCCGCTCACGGGTTCCCGTGGTCGCTTTGAACCACCCCGGCATGTCCGGAGACTCCACTTCTTGGGAAGGATGGGGTCATGTCAGGTGGTTCGTCGAGGAGGTATCCGCCGGAGCTGCGTGAGCGGGCGGTGCGCATGGTCGCCGAGATCAGCGATCAGCACGAGTCGGAGTGGGCAGCGATGGGTGAAGTCGCCCGGCTGTTGGGGGTCGGTACGGCTGAGACGGTGCGTAAGTGGGTGCGCCAGGCCCAGGTCGATGCCGGCGCCCGGCCGGGAACCACGACCGAGGAATCCGCTGAGCTCAAGAAGCTGCGCCGGGAGAACGCCGAACTCAAGCGAGCCAACGCTATCTTGAAGACGGCATCGGCTTTCTTCGCGGCCGAACTGGACCGGCCACACCACTAGTCTGTCGATTCATCGCTGAGCATCAGGGCCGCCGCGATGGCCCTGATGGTCTGCGCTGGGGTGTCCAGTCGATCTGCGCCGAGCTCGTCGGGCTCGGTGTGCAGATCGCCCCCTCGACCTATTACGAGCATCTCGAGCGGGAGCCCACTCGCCGCGAGGTGCGCGACGAGGAACTCAAAGCCCACGTCAACCGTGTTCACGCCGCCAACTACGGCGTCTATGGGGCGCGCAAGGTGTGGTTGGCGCTCAACCGCGAGGGCATCGAGGTGGCCCGCTGCACGGTGGAGCGGCTGATGGCCGACCTCGGGTTGACCGGTGCGGTGCGGGGCAAGGCCACCGCCACGACCATCACTGATCCGGGTGCTGTGCGGCCAGCTGATCTGGTCGGGCGCCGCTTCGGCCCGGTCGCCCCGAATCGGCTCTGGGTGGCTGATCTGACCTATGTGTCGACCTGGTCGGGGTTCGCCTACGTCGCGTTTGTCACCGATGCCTATGCCCGCCGGATCCTGGGCTGGCGGGTGGCATCGACGATGGCGACCACGATGGTGCTCGACTCGATCGAGCAGGCCATCTGGGCACGACAGCGAGACGGTGTTATCGATTTGAAAGATGTTGTCCACCATACGGATAGAGGCTCACAGTATACGTCCATCCGGTTCACCGAACGCCTCGCCGAGGCGGGTATTCAGCCGTCGGTCGGTGCGGTCGGAAGCTCCTATGACAACGCGCTCGCCGAGACCATCAACGGCCTCTACAAGACCGAACTGATCAAACCGGGCAAGCCTTGGCGCACCATCGAGGACGTCGAGCTAGCGACCGCCCGCTGGGTCGACTGGTTCAACCACCGCCGGCTCTACGGGTACTGCGGCGACATCCCACCGGCCGAGCTTGAGGCTGCCTACTACGCTCAACGAACGAGGCCAGCCGCCAGCTGAGTCCTCAAATCAGAAAGTCTCCGGACTCCCCGGGGCGGTTCACTTTTCGGCACGCCGGGAACCATCCAGACCAAACTCGCCGGCGAGGACGGCATCGCCGAGTTCCAGACGGGCGGTTCCCTCGCCCGGATGGCGAACGCCTACATGGCGGCGTATCACCTTGGTCAGCAGGGTTGGCGGCTGCTGTCGCTGCGGGCCGCAGAATCGTAGAGGCTGGGCTGTCTACGTACGGACGAGGGTGGGCTGATGAGACGCTGGCTAAGATCACTGTCGGCTTCCGTCGTGATCGGCTGAGCTTGACCGAAACCGGCAGCCAGCGGCCTAGCGGGGAGGACTGTGAGCACGTGACGCGACCGCGGCATCCCACCAAGGAGCTTGAGCAAGTCCTTCGCGAAGCTGAGGCGAAAGGATGGCGGGTGGAGAAACGTCCGAACAGGTACTTTAAGCTGAAATGCCCTTGTGACGCTATGCACATCAAGACCGTCAAGTTGAGTCCGTCGAATCCGTACTATGAGCAGCAGTTGAGGAATCAGCTGTCTCGTGCAACGTGTTGGAACAACTGAGAAGGGAAGTGAGTCAGTTGCCGGCGATGTTCGAGATTGAGATGCAGTTCACTACCGAAGGTGGCTCGAAGGACGATCCCGCTCGGTTCGAGGATTTCCTGGACTCGGTTATTGACGAGTTCGCGAAGCAGGGCTTTGACGTCGACTACACGGCGGTGGCCTCGACGTTAGAGGCGTCGTTCACTATCGAGGTGGCCGACGGATCAGAGCGCGGGCTCCTCCAGGCGGTCACCGCGCTACAGATTGCGCTGACAGCGGTGGGTGTCGAGGCTGATCTCGGCCATGAGGTCAAGTCGACTCGCAATTTGGCGCTCGCTTAGCCCCCTACCAGGGGTGTCGTTCAGCCGCGGTCTTTTCTGCGCCGCGTTGGAGGGTGACCTCGACGCCTCGGATCGAGGCTCGCTTCTGGCTAGAGCCGGTCAGTCTTGCTCGTACTGACGATCAAAATCTTCGAGGAAGGTGCGCGCCAGCAAGACCCACCCGTCGGCCGGCACATCGCCTGAGATGACGCTGACCGCGAAGTCCACATCGTCCGGATCTTCGGGATCCCAGTCGTCCTGCCGGGCATAGATCGTGATCGGACCGGGGCTCTCCCAATCCCAGTAGAGCGCGAACACCCGGCTGCGGTGGCTAGCGTGGAGCATCTTCCAGACGGCGTCGCTGCCATTCCGCAAGTCCGTGCTGACCTGTGGATATTGCGACCGATACCGATCCGGCCAGTCGCGCCACGCGCGCTCGAAGGCGAGGTCGATCCGCAGCTTGTCGAAGCGGAACTCAGTCCGCCCGAGGATGCAAAATCCTAGCGCGATGCCCTCAGAAACGCCGTTGCGCTGCTGAGATGCGCTCAGTCTCGTCGCCATACTCTCGCCTCCTGGCGAGAGCCTATCGGTGGCGACCGACATGGTCGGTGAAAGTGCGGGGCGCTGATGTGACTCGGCCCCCGCACCGTAGATCGAAGGCGGGGGCCGAGGGGTGAGAACTTCTTAGCTTAGGGCGGCGGTAAAGGGCTCTTGCGCACCAATCTCGCGGTCTCGAGTAGAGCGCCGGTTAGCTTCTCGGCCTCGTCAGGTGTCAGGCGCAGTGACGCATCGAGGATGTCGCATGGCCGGGGAATTGTGCTCAGCTTCTCGGCCGCGGTCATCGCTGGGCCCCCTCGTGTGCGTGCTGAATAGCCTGGGTCAGCGCCGCGAGCAGGTGCTCTGCATCGTCGATGGTCAACCACGCCTCGTACCCGTCATCGACTTCTTCGGGGCCGCCCTCGATGCCGATCAGGATGGGTTCAGCGCAGCCTTCTTGTATCGAGTTCCATACCGATACGTGCCGCACCTTTCCGGTGATGCTGGTCGCGGAGACCCCATCGGTCCAGGTGTGCTCTTTGTGATCGTCGGTATTGGCGCACCAGTCGAAGCCACACGTCGCGCTCACCGTACGCCTCCAGTCGCCACGCGGGGAAGTTCAGCTGTCCCAAGTGGGACACCTGCCAAGTGGTCGGCGATGTCGACTGCGGCTCGGATCGCATCCGCATACTTGCGGGCCTCGTCGGGCAGGTACTCGCTGCCCCCGATGTAGATCAGAGGTGCGTCGCCGCCCTCGGTTGCGATCCGCCCGTCCTCGTACTGCACGGCAACGCATCGGATGTCTTCACCCGTCGTGAACGCGACACAGCGGTAGCCGGGAAAGCCGTACTGGGCGGGCTGCCAGTCGTCGTTCCGATTTGGGCCGTCATCTGCGCCCGCCGGCAGCGGAACGCTTGGGATTCGTTCGGTGGTGGTCATCGGTTCGACTCCCGTCCGCGAACGCCGTGCGGGTCTACAGCGGCGGCGATTCGGCTCAGGTGTGGGCCGACTGCGCGGGGCCGGCCGCCCAGGATGTCTGAGCACGGCACGGTCGGCTGCGATCGACAGAACGGGCAGAGGTGCGCGAGTGCGGGGTGCGGTTCGGTTGTCATCGATTAGGCTCCTGCTCGTGAGCGGAGCACCGTCAATCCAGGATATTGAGGGCCATAGCGCTCTGACGCGAACAGCATCAACCCATGACGCCTACAGCGCTCATGCGTCCCTACTGCGCGACTACCTGGACTAGAACGCACCAAGCGCCGTCCAAGAATTGTTCAAGGCGGGTCATTTACTGTCGCTGCCATGGGACGACCTAATGCACCGGTGATCCGGTCAGCCGATCGGAAGCGGGCGGCGCCGCCGCAGCGGCTGGTCCGCTACGTCGACCGGGTCCGCGCCGGTCTGGCTCGGCTGCACCGTTCCACGGTGCCGGGCAACATCGCACTGCTCGAGCTCGGCACCGGCGCGTGGACGACGGCGGCGCTGTACTCCGCCGCCCGGCTCGGGATCGCCGACCAGCTTGCCGCCGGGCCCGCGCGGGCGGCGACGGTGGCCGAACGCGTCGGCGCCGATCCCGACGGCGTCTACCGACTGATGCGGGCACTGGCGAGCCGAGGCGTGCTCACCCACCGCGCCGACGGCTCGTTCTCGCTGACCCGGGTCGGGGACGCGCTGCGATCGGGTGTGGACGGCTCGCTGCGCGACATGATCCTGTTCGTCGGGCACCCGATCCGCTGGGCCGACTGGGGACACCTCGAACACTCGGTGCGGACCGGCCGAACGGCATTCTCCGAACTGCACGGGGCACCCTTCTTCGCCTACCTCGAGACCGACCCGGAGTTCGCCGAGGTGTTCAATCTGGCGATGACCGCCGGCAGCGGGCTGGCCGACGAGGTGGCGCTGAGCCGGTACGACTTCACCGGGTTCGGTCTCGTCGTCGACGTCGGCGGCGGCCACGGCTCGGTGCTCTCGACCATCCTGCGCAGCGCCCCCGAGGCCCGCGGCATCCTCTTAGATCTGCCCTCGGTGGTGCAGGATGCCGGGCCGACCTTCGCTGCCGCGGGCGTGCAGGCACGCGCCTCGGTGACCGGCGGATCTTTCATGGACGCGGTGCCCGAGGGCGGCGACGCGTATGTGATGAAGAACATCATCCACGACTGGCAGGATGACGACGCGGTCCGGATCCTGCGCAACATCCGCACCGCGATCGCCACCGGCGGCAGACTGCTGCTTCTGGAGATGGTGCTGCCCGAGCGCGCCGACGCGTTCATCGGGCATCTGCTCGACCTGGAGATGCTGGTCACCGCCGGCGGCCGCGAGCGCACCCGTGCGGAGTACGCGAATTTGTTGGCACGCAGCGGTTTCCGGCTGACCCGAGTGGTCGAGACGGTGACTCCCCTGTCGTTGATCGAAGCCGAGCCGGTCTGATGCACGACCGGATCAGCCACGGGTCCGGTTCGGAATACGAAGCCCTCGTTGGCTATTCGCGCGCCGTCCGGATCGGCGGAAACATCGCCGTCGCAGGCACCACCGGCCGCGGTCGCGACGCCGCGGCTCAAACCCGGGATGCGTTGCGCCGCATAGAAGTTGCTTTGTCCGGCGTGGAGGCGTCCCTGTCCGACGTGGTGCGCACCCGCATCTACGTCACCGACATCTCGCGGTGGCGCGAGGTGGGCGCGGTCCACGCGGAGGTGTTCGGGGACATCCGGCCGGTGTCCACGATGGTCGAGGTCTCCGCGCTGATCTCCCCGGAGCTCCTGGTCGAGATCGAAGCCGACGCCTACCGCCCGCTCTGACCCGGCAACCGAGCGGGTGGGGCGAACAATCCGTCCGGCTCCGGCCGATATGGCGTGACACCGATCACCGCTGCGGTCGGCAACGGCCCGTACAGATGCGGGAAACGCATCGACGCCGGGTCGTCGGCAACCCCCGGTTCCCACCGGACCGGATCCGACAACAGCGCCGGGTCCACGTGCAGCAGAACGAGATCCGTCCTCCCCCGGAAGAGCCGGTTGGCCGGCAGATGCACCTGCTCGGGGGTCGACAGGTGCACGAAACCGACCTCGGCGAGCGAGGCGGGCCGGTGTTCGCCTAGGGCTGAGCTGGATTCCCACTCGGCGGCTCCACAGACGTGTACAAACAAAGGTGATTTACGTGTCGATTCTGGGTACATAGCTCTAGCCTGACGGGCCAGCTACTCGGGATGACGTGAGACACGACACACCGGTGAACCCCCAGGGAACAAGGCCGGAACCGAATACGTCTGACAGAGTGGAGATACGCGGGGAGGGCGAACCGCCCGAACCGTCGTAAGTAGGAATGGAGGAGTCATGACCGCAACTCTGACCAGTCCCGAACTGACGCGGGCTGATCGCTGCGATCGCTGCGGAGCCGCTGCACGTGTGCGCGCGAAGCTGCCCTCCGGATTCGAGCTGCTGTTCTGCCAGCACCACGCCAACGAGCATGAGGCCAAGCTCATCGAGTCGGCCGCGGTGCTTGAAGTCAGCCCCGCGGAGCAGTAACGCCACACCGGCCATCGGCCTTTACCGGCGTTACCGCCGAGCATCGGTAATGCTGGTCTGGTAATGACAGACCAGCCTCGGCGGGTAACGCAATCGCGTCACCACATTTGGCCCATCATTCGGCGTACCTTGTCGAAGAGTTGGGACGACTCGATCTTCGCGGAGTCGGCTCAGGCCGCGTTCTGGTGCGCGCTGTCGCTACCGCCCCTGCTTCTGGGGATGCTCGGCAGTCTGGCCTATGTGGCCCCGCTGTTCGGACCGGATGTACTACCTACTATCGAGAACCAACTGATTCGCACGGCGAACAGCTTTTTCTCGTCGAACGTCGTCAACGAGATCATCGAGCCGACCGTGCGCCACATCGTCCTGGGCGCGCGAGGCGAGGTGGTCTCGTTGGGCTTCGTGATCTCGTTGTGGGCCGGCTCGTCGGCCATCTCAGCGTTCGTGGACTCGATCGTCGAGGCCCACGACCAGACGCCGCTGCGCCACCCGGTGCGGCAGCGGTTCTACGCGCTGGGCCTGTACGTGGTGATGTTGGTGTTCGCCATCGCGGCGGCACCGCTGTTGGTGCTGGGGCCCCGCAAGGTCGCACGCGTCATCCCCGACGGGTGGGACGACCTGCTCCGATTCGGCTACTGGCCGACGCTGTTCATCAGCCTCGCCATCGCGATCAACATCCTGTTCCGGGTGTCGCTGCCCAAACCGTTGCCCTCCCACCGCCTGGTGCCGGGTGCGGTGCTGGCGACGGTCGTCTTCCTCGTGGCGACGCTGGGACTGCGGGTGTACCTGCAATGGATCACCAGCACGGGCTACACCTACGGGGCGCTGGCGACGCCGATCGCCTTCCTGCTGTTCGCGTTCTTCCTCGGCTTCGCCATCATGATCGGCGCCGAACTCAACGCGGCCATCGAAGAGGAGTGGCCGGCACCCATGACCCACGCCCACCGCGTGCGCGGGTGGTTAGGCACGCGGACCACGCCCGACGGTCCCCCTACTTCTTGAGCGACTCGTAGATCCGCTTGCAGTCGGGGCAGACCGGCGAACCCGGCTTGGCCGATTTGGTCACCGGGAACACTTCACCGCACAGGGCGACGACGTGGGTGCCCATTACGGCACTTTCGGCGATCTTGTCCTTTTTGACGTAATGAAAGAACTTGGGGCGGTCGCTGTCGGATCCGTCGTCGAGACGTTCGTCGGTGTCCGGGCGCTCGATCGTCTGCGTCTCCATGCGTCCATTGTGCCCGGCAAGCATTCGGTAAGAAATGTCACCGGCACAGGTGCCGCCGTCTGTGCCACAGTGGAGGTATGAAACACGGCCCCGAGCTGGGTTTCGACGATGAGGGTCGGCCAGTTCTGATCACCCGCGCCGCGCCCGCCTACGAAGAGCAGCACCGCCAGCGCGTCCGCAAGTATTTGACGCTGATGTCCTTCCGGATCCCGGCGCTGATTCTCGCCGCGGTCGCCTACAGCATCTGGGAGAACGGGCTCATCTCCCTGGCGATCGTCGTGGTCTCCATTCCGCTGCCCTGGATGGCGGTGCTGATCGCCAACGACCGGCCGCCCCGCCGCGCCGAGGAGCCGCGCCGGTTCGACCATCACCGACGCATCCCCCTCTTCCCGACCGCCGAACGGCCGGCTCTGGAGTACCGCGCCGAACCGGTAGCGCAACCGGGCGAGACCGAGCGCGAGTACGACGGCCCGCGCTGATCTGCGTCCCACATCTCAGGACATTCTCAGGTCGCCCCGGAAAAACCGCTGATCACGACGTGTGAAGCCGGTGATGTCCGGGAACTACTGACGGCACTTGAACGTTGTAGCTCATGACAGTTCGACCCAGTCAGGAGGCCGTCATGGCAAATGCCACCACCAGCCGCATCGACAGCGATCTGGACGCTCAGAGTCCCGCCGCTGATCTGGTACGCGTGTATCTGAACGGCATCGGCAAGACCGCCCTGCTGAACGCGGCCGACGAGGTGGAGCTCGCCAAGCGGATCGAAGCCGGGCTCTACGCCCAGCACCTGCTCAACACCAAGAAGCGCCTCGGCGACAATCGCAAGCGCGAGCTGGCGGCCGTGGTGCGCGACGGTGAAGCGGCCCGCCGTCATCTGCTGGAGGCGAACCTGCGCCTGGTGGTCTCACTCGCCAAGCGCTACACCGGACGCGGGATGCCGTTGCTCGACCTGATCCAGGAGGGCAACCTGGGCTTGATCCGCGCCATGGAGAAGTTCGACTACACCAAGGGCTTCAAGTTCTCGACCTATGCGACCTGGTGGATCCGCCAGGCGATCACCCGCGGTATGGCCGACCAGAGCCGCACCATCCGGCTGCCGGTCCACCTGGTCGAGCAGGTGAACAAGCTCGCCCGGATCAAGCGCGAGATGCACCAGAACCTCGGGCGGGAGGCGACCGACGAGGAACTCGCCGCCGAGTCCGGCATCCCCGTCGAGAAGATCACCGACCTGCTCGAGCACAGCCGTGACCCGGTGAGCCTCGACATGCCGGTCGGCAGCGACGAGGAAGCGCCCCTGGGCGACTTCATCGAGGACGCCGAGGCGATGTCGGCCGAGAACGCCGTCATCTCCGAGCTGCTGCACACCGACATCCGCCACGTGCTGGCCACTCTCGATGAACGTGAGCAGCAGGTGATCCGTCTGCGCTTCGGCCTCGACGACGGTCAGCCGCGCACCCTCGACCAGATCGGCAAACTGTTCGGGCTGTCCCGCGAGCGGGTCCGCCAGATCGAGCGCGAGGTGATGGCCAAGCTGCGCAACGGCGAACGCGCCGACCGGCTGCGTTCGTACGCGAGCTAGTACGACGACCCTCGGGCCCGCCGCATCAGCCGGCGGGCCCGATGTCGTCGGTGCGCGCAGGCCTTGCCCGCACGTGTGTGTCGTCACGACGAGAGACCGCAGATGACGCGGGTCAGCCGGTAGACTCGTGCGGGCAACAGGGGTTGAGAGGCGCCGAATGAACGATCTGATCGATACCACCGAGATGTACCTGCGGACGATTTACGACCTCGAGGAAGAGGGCGTCATTCCGCTGCGTGCGCGCATCGCCGAACGCCTCGATCAGAGCGGCCCGACGGTGAGCCAGACCGTGTCGCGGATGGAGCGCGACGGTCTGCTGCACGTCGCCGGGGACCGGCACCTCGAACTCACCGACAAGGGTCGCTCGCTGGCCATCGCCGTGATGCGCAAACACCGGCTGGCCGAGCGGCTGCTGGTCGACGTGATCGGCCTGCCGTGGGAAGAGGTGCACGCCGAGGCCTGCCGCTGGGAGCACGTCATGAGCGAGGATGTCGAGCGCCGCCTGGTGCAGGTGCTCGACAATCCGACGACATCCCCGTTCGGCAACCCCATCCCCGGCCTCACCGAACTGGGCCTGGCCGCCTCGGCGCGCGCGGAAGCGGTCAATCTCGTGCGGCTCACCGAACTGCCCGCCGGCATGCCGGTGGCGGTGGTGGTGCGCCAACTCACCGAGCACGTACAGGGCGACGCCGAGCTGATCGCGCGCCTCAAGGACGCGGGCGTGGTGCCCAACGCGCGCGTGACGGTCGAGGCCGCTGATCACGGCGGCGTGCACATCATCATCCCCGGCCACGAACAGGTCGAGCTGCCCCACCACATGGCCCACGCCGTCAAGGTCGAGAAGGTCTGAGCCGCCCGCCTCAACCCGCGCGCCGCCCGAACAGGCGGCGCGGTGGCAGGCGGACCCCCAGCTGGTCGGCCAACCGGTATCCGGTGACGGCGAGTTCCCGGATCCGGTCCGGGCGCATCCCCGACTGCAGCGCCTGATCCAGCATGCCCGCCATCCGGTGCTCCGGAGCCGCCCGCAGTGCCGCCTCGAGTGCAACCCCGGCCAGGGGTCCGTCGCCTCGGGAGTAGGCCGAGAACGCCAGCAGAACCTGCGCCTCGGTGCGCCACGGTGTCGGCAGCAGGCGCGCCAGCGTCGCCCACAGTGCTTCGGCGGATCCGGCCTCGACACCGACCGCGAGCGCGAACAGGGTGTCGCGGACGCGCACGTCCCGCAATGCAGCCCCCACGCGGGCCGCCTCGACGTCGGTGATGGCCTGTCCCCCGGCCACCCGGGCGGCGAGTGCCACGGCGTCCTCGACGGCCGCACGGGCCTCGCGCGCCGACTCCAGACCGGTCGGTGGGCCCATCACCTTGTGCAGCGCTGCGGCGCGTCGGGAATCGACGGCGATGACCGCCTCCAGATCGGCTCGGCGCGGGTACAGCCGGCGCCCGTCGAGCACCGCGGCCATGGCCATCGGCGACGCTGACGGGTCGTCGATCAGTCCACCGCGGCCACATCCGTCGGCGCACCACCAGCGGCCGCCTTCGGCGACCCGGTCCACCACGTGCGCATCGAGCAGTTCGATGCCGTGGATGGCGAGCAGCTCGGCCAGATCGTCGGTGAGATCGCAGTGGTCACCGCCCCCGGCGTCGACCACCACCGCGATCGCGGCGTCCGGCTGCGCCGTGGCCGCCACCTCGGCCAGATGCGCGAGGTCACGGGTCATCTGCGCCGGCGGGTCGGGCAGATCGATGCGCAGGACGCATCCCAGCTCGCCACAGTCCACGGTGAGCAGCACCAGGGAGCGTTCCGGGACGAAACCGAGTACCGCGGGCAGCGCCGCGATCAGCATGCCGGGATGGTCGAGGGTGTGATCGGAAAAGCGCGATGTCGTCATAGCAGGAACATTGGCCGTCGCGACCGTCACGGCGGCCGCCGCGGGGCCGCGCAACCGGGCGCCTGGGGATGGATTCGCCGCTGGGGATCCAGGTGACCGCTGACCGGCCGGGTCAGGCACGCTGCCGGTCCCGGACAGAAAAATGTTCACGCGCTATTGACGTCGGTCGACATGCGCGACGCCGCCCGGCGGCGTAGATCTGTTGCCATGGGTTCCATGCAGGAGTACGACCTCGTCGTCATCGGCTCCGGCCCGGGCGGGCAGAAGGCGGCGATCGCCGCGGCGAAGCTGGGCAAGACGGTGGCGGTCATCGAGCGCGGCCGCATGCTCGGCGGGGTGTGCGTCAACACCGGCACGATCCCCTCGAAGACATTGCGCGAAGCCGTGGTGTACCTGACCGGCATGAGCCAGCGCGAGCTCTACGGCGCCAGCTACCGGGTGAAGGAGAAGATCACCCCTGCCGACCTCATGGCGCGCACGCAGCACGTCATCGGCAAGGAGATCGATGTGGTGCGCAGCCAGCTGATGCGCAACCGCATCGAGCTCTACGTCGGGCACGCCCGATTCGTCGACGAACACACCGTGCTGGTGGAGGACCCCAACCGCGCCGAACGGGTGACCGTCAGCGGCCGCAAGATCGTCATCGCCACCGGCACCAAACCGGCCAGACCGGTCGGTGTCGAGTTCGACGAGCAGCGGGTGCTCGACTCCGACGGCATCCTCGACCTGACGTTCATCCCGTCGTCGATGGTGGTGGTCGGCGCCGGGGTGATCGGCATCGAATACGCCTCGATGTTCGCCGCGCTGGGCACCAAGGTGACGGTGGTCGAGAAGCGCACCAACATGCTGGATTTCTGCGATCCCGAGATCATCGAGGCGCTCAAGTTCCATCTGCGCGACCTTGCCGTCACCTTCCGCTTCGGCGAGGAGGTCACTGCGGTCGACGTCGGTGCGGCCGGCACGGTCACCACGTTGGCCAGCGGTAAGCAGATCCCCGCGGAGACCGTGATGTACTCGGCCGGCCGCCAAGGCCAGACCGATCACCTCGATCTGGAGAACGCCGGGTTGGAAGCCGACGCCCGAGGCCGCATCTTCGTCGACGAGAACTACCGCACCAAGGTCGACCACATCTACGCCGTCGGCGACGTGATCGGCTTCCCAGCGCTGGCGGCCACGTCGATGGACCAGGGCCGGCTGGCCACCTACCACGCGTTCGACGAACCCAGTCGTTCCATGACCGAGCTCCAGCCGATCGGCATCTACTCGATCCCCGAGGTGTCCTACGTCGGCGCCACCGAGGTCGACCTCACCAAGGATTCGATCCCGTACGAGGTGGGCGTCTCGCGGTACCGCGAGCTCGCTCGCGGCCAGATCGCCGGCGACTCCTACGGCATGCTCAAACTGCTGGTGTCGACCGAGGACCTGCGTCTGCTGGGCGTGCACATCTTCGGCACCAACGCCACCGAGATGGTGCACATCGGCCAGGCCGTGATGGGGTGCGGCGGCACCGTCGAGTATCTCGTCGACGCGGTGTTCAACTATCCGACCTTCTCCGAGGCCTACAAGGTGGCCGCGCTGGACGTGATGAACAAGCTGCGGGCCCTCAGCCAGTTCCGGGGGTGAGCTCGGCCGAGCAGCCGTCGTCGTCGGCGACCGGGGCGACGTCACCGTTCCCGCCTGCCTGAGCCCGGGCGAGCAGATCGGTGATGGCCGCGTCGAAGGGCGGCGAATACGAGAGGTCATCGTCACAGCCCCCGCCATCCAGGCCGCCGATGAGGCCGACCACGGTTGAGCCGACGATCCACGGGGCGCCGCTCATGCCGGCCACCAGCCCGGCGCAGGGCAATTCCGGGAAACCGACGACCAACTCGGTCGGGGCGCGGCACCCGATCGGCGTGACGCCCTCCCCACCGGCATAGCCCTCGACGGTCACCGCCGTTCCCGCCCGCGGCGCCGCACCGACGGTCACCCCCCGGCCGGCGGCCGGCACAGCGGCGTCAAGCCGCAGAATTGCGAAGTCTGCGCGGGGATCCTGATCGGACAGCCAGCGGGGATCGAGGTAGACCGCCTGAACCCGGATACCGTCGTCGGCTGCCCCCTCGGTCAACCCGGGCACGAACGTCGCGTCCGGATGACCGGCCAGACAGTGCGCAGCGGTCAGGATGAGGTCGGCGCCGGGGGTGTCGAGCACCGAGGCGCTGCAGGTGTGCACCGTCCCGTCCCCCGGGAACAGCGCGCCGATGCGAGGGTCCGGGCGCACCGGGGCGGCGATGGCCAGCGACGAGACCGCGGACTGGTCGCGTTCGGCCGGCGCCGTCGTGCACGCGGCCGCCGCGCAGGCGCACCCCGCGGTCAGCACGACCGCAACGAGGTGGCGCACCCGTGGCTGCATAGTGCGATGGTGCCCGATGTGGCTGTGGATGCGCTCACTGAAGCGATTCGCCGCTCCCCGGCCGGGGCATCCTCGGTGGAATGCGGCCCTGCCCGGGCGATGTTGGCCCTGAGGCGGCCTCCTTGCGGCGGGGACCGCAACATGCGCAACACTGGTTCACCAGGAGGTGCTTCGGCGCCCTGGCAAGGGAGGCGTGAGATGGCAGACAACGCAGACAGCCCCGAGCAGTACCAGCCCGATCCGACGGGCATGTACGAGCTGGAGTTCCCGGCTCCGCAGCTGTCGGCCGCCGATGGTCGCGGCCCGGTGCTGGTGCACGCCCTCGAGGGCTTCTCCGATGCCGGGCACGCGATCCGGCTGGCTGCTCAGCACCTCAAGAACACCCTCGACACCGAGCTGGTCGCGTCGTTCGCGATCGACGAACTGCTCGACTACCGATCGCGTCGCCCGCTCATGACGTTCAAGACCGACCACTTCACCGCCTACGAGGAACCCGAGCTGAACCTCTATGCGCTGCACGACACGGTCGGCACGCCGTTCCTCCTGCTCGCCGGGATGGAACCGGATCTGCGCTGGGAGCGGTTCATCACAGCGGTGCGGCTGCTGGCCGAGCGGCTCGGCGTGCGCCAGGTGATCGGGCTGGGCACCATCCCGATGGCCGTCCCGCACACGCGACCGGTCTCGATGACCGCGCACGCCAGCAACACCGATTTGATCAGCGAGCACACCCCGTGGGTGGGCGAGGTTCAGGTGCCGGCAAGCGTGTCGAACCTGCTCGAGTTCCGGATGGCCCAGCATGGCCACGACGCCCTCGGCTACACCGTCCACGTCCCGCACTATCTGGCCCAGACGGCCTACCCGCCGGCCGCCGAAGCGCTGCTCGGTGAGGTGGCCAAGACGGCATCGCTGCAGATACCGCTTGCCGCGCTGGTCGAGGCGGGCGCCGAGGTCTACAGCAAGATCAACGAACAGGTCGAGTCCAGCGCCGAGGTCGCTCAAGTGGTGACGGCCCTGGAGCGACAGTACGATGCGTTCGTTGCGGCTCAGGAGAATCGCTCGCTCCTGGCGCACGACGAAGACCTGCCCAGCGGGGATGAACTCGGCGCCGAGTTCGAGCGCTTCCTGGCCCAGCAGACCGGTGAGAAGGACAAGGAAGACCGGTACCGGGACGGCTTCTCCGACGGGGAGGACCGTCCGTGAGGGAACGCCCCTAGCCGGGCTCGGACAGCCGGCCCGACGACGAGGCTGGCCGATATGATCGAACGCAAGCCGAACCTGCAACCGGTCCGCGACGTGACACCGACGCTGCATTTCCGGACGATTCATGGTTACCGCCGGGCATACCGGATCGCCGGCGACGGCCCCGCCATCCTGCTGATCCACGGGATCGGCGACAACTCCACGACGTGGAGCACCGTCCAGACCATGCTCGCCCAGCGGTTCACCGTCATCGCTCCCGATCTGCTCGGGCACGGCAGATCCGACAAGCCGCGCGCCGACTACTCCGTCGCGGCGTATGCCAACGGTATGCGCGATCTGCTCAGCGTCCTGGGCATCGACCGGGCCACCGTGGTCGGGCACTCACTCGGCGGTGGGGTCGCCATGCAGTTCGCCTACCAGTTCCCCCAACTCGTCGACCGACTGGTGCTCGTCGGCGCCGGTGGGGTGACCAAAGACGTCAACGTGGCACTGCGCATCGCGGCGTTGCCGATGGGCAGTGAGGCGCTTGCGCTGTTGCGGCTACCGATGGTCCTGCCGGCCATGCAGCTGCTCGGCCGCGCCGCGGGCACGGCGCTGGGCTCCACCCGCGTGGGCCGCGATCTGTCGGAGATGATGCGCATTCTCGCCGACCTGCCCGAGCCGACGGCCAATTCGGCCTTTGCCCGTACGCTGCGCGCCGTCGTCGACTGGCGTGGGCAGGTGGTCACCATGCTCGACCGCTGTTACCTCACCGAATCGGTTCCCGTGCAACTGGTCTGGGGCAGCCACGACTCGGTCATCCCCGCCGCCCACGGTCATCTCGCCCACGCCGCCATGCCGGGCTCGCGGCTGGACATCTTCGACGGTGCAGGACACTTTCCGTTCCACGACGATCCGGACCGATTCGTCGAGCTGGTTCGCAACTTCATCGACACCACCGCACCGGCCGCCCACGATCAGGAAATGCTGCGCCAGTTGCTGCGCACCGGCATTCGAGAGACCGCCATCAGCGGTCCGGCCGACACCCGGGTGGCCGTGCTCGACGCGATGGGAACCGACGAACGCAGCGCGACCTGACCGTGGACGCAGCGCGACGTAGCATCGGCGCATGGCCATCGACGTCGACGTGCTCCGCGTGTTCACCGCCCCCGACGGCAGCTTCGGCAATCCTCTCGGCGTCGTCGACGCCGCCACGGTGAGCCCCGCCGACCGGCAGCGCATCGCCCGCGAATTGGGTTACAGCGAAACCATTTTCGTCGATATACCCGAGCACGGCGCCCGCACCGCGCACCTGCGCATCTTCACGCCCGCCACCGAGCTGCCGTTCGCCGGCCATCCGACGGTCGGTGCCTCCTGGTGGCTGCGCGACCGTGGCGTCCCGGTGCGCACACTTCAGGTTCCAGCGGGCATCGTGCAGGTCGGTTACGACGACGAACTCACCTCGGTCAGCGCCCGCGCGGATTGGGCACCCGAGTTCGCCCTGCACGAATTCGACTCCGTCGAGGCGCTGGCCGCGGCCGACGCGGGCGACTACTCCGATGACATCCAGCACTACCTGTGGACCTGGACCGACCGCGACGCCGGCCATATCCGCTCGCGGATGTTCGCGGCGAATCTCGGCGTCCCGGAGGACGAGGCGACCGGTGCGGCCGCGGTACGGATCACCGAGTTCCTCAGCCGCGATCTGACAATCCTGCAGGGCAAGGGGTCACACCTGCACACGACGTGGAGCCCGGAGGGCTGGGTGCGCTTCGCTGGCCGCGTGGTCCGCGACGGGTCCCGCTCACTCGGGTGACCGACGCTCCAGCGTCCGATCAGCCCGGTGCCGCGACGTCGCGGTGTGCGCGCAACGCTTCGATCTCGCGTTCGAAGTCGGCTGCCGACTCGAAGGACCGATACACCGAGGCGAAACGAAGGTAGGCGACCTCGTCGAGATCCCGCAGCGGACCGAGGATCGCCAACCCGACCTCATGGCTGGAGACCTCGGGCGATCCGGTGGCCCGCACGGCGTCCTCGACCTGCTGAGCGAGGAGGTTGAGTGCGTCGTCGTCGACCTGCCGGCCCTGACAGGCCCGCCGCACACCCTTGATCACCTTCTCCCGGCTGAACGGTTCGGTGACGCCGCTGCGTTTGACCACCGCGAGCACCGCGGTCTCCACGGTGGTGAATCGCTTCCCGCACTCCGGGCACGACCGCCGACGCCGGATGGCTTGACCTTCATCGGTCTCACGGCTGTCGACCACCCGCGAATCAGGATGACGACAGAACGGGCAGTGCATCTCCGCTCCTTCGCCTCGCCGGCAGACCCGCCTCTCGGGCCTCCCCGAGCGTACCTGCGCCGCGGCGGCACCGGTCCGCGGCGCCCGTCCGGGCATGGCCGGCGGCATCGACGAAGTGACGCAGGAGGATTGACCCACCGCCTGGGAATTCACCCGACGGGCGCGATCAACGTCTGCCCGGCGTCCAGTGCGGCCGAGTCGAGCCGGTTGAGTTCGCGGATCCGTTCGACGACGTCACTCACCGGAGCATCCGGTGCCACCCGCTGCGCGACCTTGTGCAGCGTCTCCCCGGCCTGCACCTGGACCACAGCGAGCTGCGGCGGCTCCCCTGCCTGGGCGCCCTCCACGCCGCCGAGCTGGGCGATCGCCCCGAGCCAGACGGTGATTGCCGCTGCGACCAGAGCCAGCAGGACGGTCTTGGCCGGGGTGATGGGTCCGCGTCGGTGCGAGGCCCGCGACATCAGCACACCGGACCCCCGGTGGGCCAGCGGCGCACCCGCCGGCCGGCGCGCCGGCGGTCTACGCCGGGCGACCGGCGTCCGGACCTGCTCGGTGCGCCCGACCACCCGAACCGGTCCTGCCTGACCGGGGTTCATCTCCAGGATCGTCATGTTCCTACCTTTCCACCGTCGCTCGTGTGTTCGAACGTAGTCGATCATGTGTTCGAACACTAGAACGTGTGATCGAACTGTTGCGAACGCTAGATCACCCCACCGACAAGTCGCCTCGGACGCATCGGCGGCGACACGCGTCGAACACATGTTTGATCATCGGCGTCGACGCGACTACATTCAGCAGTCATGACCGACGACAGCAGCGACTCACCCGGCGGCGAAGGCCGCCGCAGCACCGGCTCCGGGCTGACCGAGCGTCAGCGCACCATCCTCGAGGTCATTCGCGCCTCGGTCACCACCCGCGGCTATCCGCCGAGTATCCGCGAGATCGGTGACGCGGTCGGCCTCACGTCGACCTCGTCGGTGGCTCATCAGCTGCGCACCCTGGAGCGCAAGGGCTTCCTGCGCCGCGATCCCAACCGGCCCCGTGCAGTCGACGTGCGGGCTGCCGACGACGCCGCCTCGCCGGCCGTCACCACCGACGTCGCAGGCAGCGATGCGCTCCCGGAACCCACGTTCGTCCCGGTTCTGGGCCGGATCGCCGCCGGCGGGCCGATTCTGGCCGAGGAGGCCGTCGAGGACGTGTTCCCACTGCCCCGCGAGCTCGTCGGGGAAGGATCGCTCTTCCTGCTCAAGGTGGTCGGTGAATCGATGGTCGACGCCGCGATCTGCGACGGGGACTGGGTGGTGGTACGTCAGCAGAACGTCGCCGACAACGGCGACATCGTCGCCGCCATGATCGACGGCGAGGCCACCGTCAAGACGTTCAAACGCTCACGCGGTCAGGTCTGGCTCATGCCGCACAACCCGGCGTTCGAACCGATCCCGGGCAACGATGCCGCGGTGCTCGGCAAAGTCGTGACCGTGATCCGCAAGATCTGACGTCAGTCGGCGCGGACGAATCCGTTCGTCCGCGCGAACTCCTCGCTGGCGAACCAGATCTCGGCGACGGCCTCGTGGTAGTGGCGGCTACCCGGGGCCCAGTACAGACCGGAGCGAGTGTCGGCCTTCACCGGATAGCCCTCCGGTGCCCGTCCGGTTTCGTCGACGCCGAGATGAATCGCCGTCCGGCCGGGTGTCGGCTCGTCCACCTCGACGGCCGCGTGGCGACCACTGGGCGCGTCGTCGACGAACATCGCGGCCGCCAGTGCAGGTTCGGGGTCGGAGGTCACGATCGGGGTCGGGGCGGTGTCCACCGCATCCGGATCCTCCTCGGCGACCTCACCGCCGGTCCGGTCGTCCAGATCTTCGAGGGAATGGTCGACATCGTCGCCTGCGCCGACGGGTTCTTCGCGCATGTTCCACAGGTCCACCTCGTCGGGCGGCGACTGGTCGCGGTCGGCGTCGGGATCACCGAACAGCCCGGACGGCGACGGGTAGGTCCCGCCGAAGTGTTCTCGTTCGGCCTCCCCGGAGTCCCCACCGTCACCGACGATTCCCGCGCCGACCGGCGTGTACGAGGTTTCGTCCGGTGAGCCGGCGAAGTAGTCGTCATCGAACCGGCGTTCGTCGCGGCGGCCGCGCCGCCGGCCCATCACCGTCGCACCGACGGCCAGGCCGGCGAGGATCAGCACCGGCACCAGGGCGAGCAGCCACCACCAATTCCACTGCCAGTTCAGCCAGTTACCCCCGTCATCTGCTGCCTGCGATTGCGGTCCGGGCGTGTTCGCGGGGAGGTCCGCGCCGGGGATCTCGAGCCCGGCGAGCTGCGCGGCCAGATTTGCGGGCTCGGTGGTGAACTTGCCGGTCGCGCGATCGTAGGAGAGCACGCCGCCGCTGAAGCGCTGAGTGGTGACCGTGCCGTTCTCCGTGGCGTCGGCCATCGGAGCCCCGAGCGGACCCCGGGCGGCGTCGAGTTTCGACCAGGCCGCGTTCATCGCGCCACGCACGATCACCGGGCCGTAGTCGGGCGTCCAGAAGATGACGGGACGATCCGGCGCGGAGAAGGTACTGATCCGGCTGTTGGATCCCAACCCCCCGTCGGTCTCGCTGGTGGTGGGGAATCCGAGATCGCCCTGGGGGCCGCCGACGCTCTCGTACTTCTCCAGCACCTGACCGGTCACCACATTCGCACCGGTGGCGGGGGTGTAGTAGATCTTTCCGCCGGCGTAGTTCTGTCCAACCCCGTCATCGCCGATTGGATACTGCCCGCCGTCCGCCGCGCCCAGTGGGCCGAGTGGACCGCCGGCCGCGCGCCGTGCGGCGGCGATGGCCGAGGTCGCATCCCCGGGAACGTCGAGGCCGGCCAACTGGTCGGCCAGCTCGGGCGGCACCGTGGTGAAGGTCTTCGCCTTGGTGTCGTACGAGATCTCCCCGCCGGTGAACGTCTGCGAGACCACGCCGCCGCGGTAGACCTCGTCATCGGACGGCACGCCGAGCTGGCCCGCCGACCCACCGAGCTTGTCCCACGCGGCGTTGATGGCTCCGCGGACGACGCGGGCGCCGGTCGCGGGGGTCCAGAAGATCACCGGCCGGTCGGCGGCGGAGAAGGTGACGTTGCGGCTGTCCGGCCCCACCCGGCCCGGACCCTCGTCGATGGTGGGAAAGCCGAGGTCGCTGTCGGCAGGCCCGCCGAGCGCCTCGTACTTCTCGAGGACAGCGCCCTGCATGAAGTGCGCGCCGGTGGCCGGGGTGAAGAACATCTTGCCCGCGGCGAAGTTCTGCCCGAAACCGGCGCCAACGGGGTAGACATCACCCTCACGAGCACCGAGCGGTCCGCCGGGGCCTCCGCTGGCGTCGTAACTCGCCGTGATGGCGTCGTTGGCATCGCTACGAGGATCGGCCGCCGCCGTCGGCGCCAGCAGCATTCCGGCCGCCATCACCGCAACTCCGGCCGTCACCCGTACCAACGCCGTGCACAGCAGGGTCAGTCGCCCGCTCATCGAACCTCCCGTGTCGGCGAACCTCGAAAGTATCGCGTCGGCCAATCCTTGTTCACGTGACGGCGATTTCGAGCGCACCACACCGATCCTGCGCAAAATACCTGGAAATTCGAGTCGACGCGAGCACTTGCCGTCCCAAAGTCGGCCTGAGGGTGACGAAAGCGGCGCGGCGACGCCTCACACGCCGAGGCTTCGCCCGATGATCTCCTTCATGATCTCGGTGGTGCCGCCGTAGATGGTCTGCACCCGGGCATCGAGATAGGCACGCGCGATCGGGTATTCGCGCATGTAGCCGTAGCCGCCGTGCAGTTGTAGACACCGGTCGATCAGATGGACCTGCTTTTCGGTGGTGTACCACTTGGCCATTGCCGCCTGTTCAGCGGTCAGCTTGTCGTCGAGGTGCAGACCGATGAACTCGTCGACCATGATTCGCACTGCGGTCGCCTCGGTGGCCAGTTCGGCGAGCAGGAATCGCGAGTTCTGGAAGCTGCCGATCGGCTTGCCGAAAGCCTTGCGTTCCTTGGCGTATTGAACGGTCTGCGCGAGCGCGGACTCCATCGCCGCCGCGGCCATGATGGCGATCGAGATGCGTTCCTGCGGCAGGTTCTGCATCAGATAGACGAATCCCTGGCCCTCCTCACCGAGGAGATTCTCCGCGGGCACCGCGACATCGGTGAAGGACAATTCGGCGGTGTCCTGAGCGTCGAGGCCGATCTTGTCGAGATGGCGACCGCGCTCGAATCCATCCATCCCCCGTTCCACGACCAGCAGTGAGAATCCCAGAGCGCCCTTGTCCGGATCGGTCTGAGCAACCACGATCACCAGGTCGGCGTTGATCCCGTTGGTGATGAACGTCTTCGAGCCGTTGAGGATGTACCGGTCGCCGTCACGGACCGCGCGGGTCTTGATCCCCTGCAGGTCACTACCGGTGCCGGGTTCGGTCATGGCGATCGCCGTGATCAGTTCCCCGGAGCAGAATTTCGGCAGCCAGCGCTGCTTCTGCTCCTCGGTGGCCAACCGGAGCAGATAGGGCGCCACGACGTCGTTGTGCAGACTGAAGCCGATGCCGCTGTAGCGACCCGCCGACGTCTCCTCGGTGATGATGGTGTTGTAGCGGAAGTCCGCGTTGCCTCCGCCACCGAACTCCTCGGGCACCGCCATGCCGAGGAAGCCCTGCTTCCCCGCCTCCAGCCAGACGCCGCGATCGACGATCTTGTCCTTCTCCCATTGATCGTGCTGCGGCGCCACATGGCGTTCGAGGAAGGCCCGGTACGACTCGCGAAACAGCTCGTGCTCGGGCTCGAACAGCGTGCGCTGGTAGGCGACGGGACCGCTCATTGCTCACCTCCGGTGTTGGTGCAGGTGCGCCGACCCTATACCAGCCAACCGGATGGTTGGCTGACCGGTTTGTGACGTCGGCCGGGCCCTAGAATGGCGCGTCATGGCCGACCCCGTGGCTCCCGCGCCGACGAGCCTGACCCACTGGGGGGCCTTTGCCGCGTACATCGAGTCCGGCGACATCGCCGCGGTGACCCCGCCGGCCGCCGACAGCGATCCCTCCCCCCTGCTGGGCAACCTGCCCGGCTCGATCCGGCACCGGTCGCGCATCGCCACCCCTGCGATCCGGCGCGGCTGGCTCGACGACGGTCCGGGGCCGAGCGCCGCCCGGGGCGCCGACGAATTCGTCGCGGTGTCCTGGGACGAGTTGACCGAACGGCTTGCCGCCGAGTTGCGCCGGGTGGTCGACACCCACGGCAACGAGGCGATCTACGGGGGTTCCTACGGTTGGGCGAGCGCGGGCCGCTTCCATCACGCGCAGAGCCAGGTACATCGCTTCCTCAAGCTGCTCGGCGGCTACACCTTCTCGCGCCACTCCTACAGTCTCGGGGCGACCGGCGTGATCATGCCGCACGTGGTGGGCACCCACGACGATTTGTTCAAACGCTCGACGAATTGGGAGGTCATCGTCTCCCACACCGATCTGCTCGTGTGCTTCGGCGGTCTGGCGCTGAAGAACACCGGCACCAACCACGGGGGCACCACCGCCCATCCGGCGCGTGCGGCGCTGCGACGATTCCGTGCACGCGGCGGGCAGATCGTGTCCTTTTCGCCTCAGCGCGACGACGTCGATGGCGAACACCGTTGGTACGCACCGGTTCCGGGCACCGACGTCGCGATCATGCTCGCGTTGGCCCACGTCCTGGCAACCGAAGGGCTGGCCGATCATGGCTTCCTGCAGCGATATTGCGTGGGATACCACCGATTCGAACGCTACCTGCTGGGCCTCGACGACGGTGTGGCGAAGTCACCACAGTGGGCCGAGCAGATCTGCGGTGTGCCCGCCGGTGAACTCACCGCACTCGCGCGCACGATGGCTGCCGGGCGAACCCTGGTCACCGTGAGCTGGTCATTGCAGCGTGTCCGCCACGGCGAGCAGGCGCCGTGGATGGGTCTGACACTGGCGGCCATGCTCGGTCAGATCGGTGTTCCCGGTGGGGGCTTCGGCCACGGCTACGGCTCGATGAACGAATCAGGGCTTGCGCCACTGCGTTGCGGTCTGCCCCGCCTGCCACAGGGCGTCAACCCGGTCCGCACTTTCATCCCGGTCGCGGCGGTGACCGATATGCTGCTCCATCCAGGAGAACCGTTCGACTACAACGGTACGCGGCTGACCTACCCCGACATCCGTTGTGTCTACTGGGCCGGCGGCAATCCGTTTCACCACCACCAGAACATTCCACGGTTGCGGCGCGCACTGGCCCGGGTGGACACCGTGGTGGTGCACGATCCGTACTGGACGGCCATGGCCAAACACGCCGACATCGTGGTGCCATCCACGACCGCCTTCGAGCGGGAGGATTATTCGGGATCACGCAATGACCCGGTGTTCATGGCGATGCCCCGTCTGGTCGAGCCGTATGCCGAAAGCCGGGACGACTATGACACCTTCGCGGCGCTGGCCGACCGGCTCGGCTTCGCCGAAGCGTTCACCGAGGGCCGCTCGGCGCGGCAGTGGCTGGCGCATCTGTACCAGCAGTGGGCAGCGGGCCTGGATTTCACCGTGCCGACGTTCGAAGAGTTCTGGCGACGAGGCAGCCTACGACTGCCGACCGAACCGGGGCTGACGTTGCTGGCCGATTTCCGCGCCGATCCGGTCAACCACCGGCTCGGGACACCGAGCGGCCGAATCGAGATCTTCTCCGAGACGATCGACGGATTCGGCTATCCCGATTGCGCGGGGCACCCCACCTGGTTTCCGCCGACCGAATGGCTCGGCGGCCCGCGCGCGCAGGCGTACCCCCTGCATCTGATCGCCAACCAGCCGCCGTCTCGACTGCACGGTCAACTCGACGGCGGGGCAACCAGCCAACGTGCCAAAGTCGCCGGCCGCGAGGCCATCCGAATGCACCCCGACGACGCCGCGGCGCGTGGGTTGGACGCCGGCGACGTGGTGCGGGTGTTCAACGACCGCGGGGCCTGCCTGGCCGGTCTGGTCGTCGACGACGGGCTGCGCCCGCAGGTGGTGCAACTGCCCACGGGCGCATGGTTCGATCCGGCTGACCCGGCCGATCCGGACGCCATGTGCGTGCACGGCAACCCGAATGTGCTGACCGACGACGTCGGTACGTCGTCACTGGCCCGCGGCTGCACCGGCGCCCATGTCCTCGTCGAGGTCGAGCGCTTCGACGCGACACCGCCACCGGTGCGCGCGCACGAGCCGCCGGTGGTGCGGCGGCGAGCCTAGCGCGCGGCCTGCGGACGGCGCCGCGGCCTGCGGTTGCGACTGGCCTGGTCACCGCCACCGTGAGTGCGGGCCGGCTCACCGTTGCGCTGCTGCGGCTTGGCCGGGCGCCCACGGCGGGGCCGGCCACCGCCGGCCGCACGTGGCTGCTCGACCGGCTTCGGGGCCGGGGCACGGTAGGGCGCCACCTCGCCCACCAGCGCGGCCACCTCGGCCGAGTCGGCGGCCACCTGCTGTGGCGCGACGGTGATCCCGGCCCGGCGCAGCAGCGCCGAGGTGTCCCGGCGCTGGTCGGGCAGCACCACGGTCACCACGTCACCGGCACTTCCAGCGCGCGCCGTGCGGCCGGAGCGGTGCAGATACGCCTTGTGCTCGACCGGCGGGTCGACGTGCACGACGAGTTCCACCTCGTCGACGTGCACCCCGCGAGCGGCGATGTCGGTCGCGACGAGCACACTGGCCTCCCCGCTGGAGAACGCGGCGAGGTTGCGCTCGCGGGCGTTCTGGGACAGGTTGCCGTGCAGGTCGACCGAGGGCACCCCGGCCTCGGTGAGCTGGCGGGCGAGTTTGCGAGCCTGATGTTTGGTGCGCATGAACAGGATTCGGCGACCGGTGCCCGACGCCAGGGTCTGCACGAGCTTGGTCTTCTCCTGCGCCCCCGCGACATGGAACACGTGGTGGGTCATGGCCGGCGGCGGCGCGTTCACCTCGTCGACCGAATGGGTGACGGGTTCACGCAGGAAGCGGCGCACCAGTTTGTCCACCCCGTTGTCCAGGGTGGCCGAGAACAGCAGGCGCTGTCCGCCGGCGGGGGTGGCCGACAGGATGCGGGTCACCCCGGGCAGGAATCCGAGATCGGCCATGTGGTCGGCTTCGTCGAGCACGGTGATCTCGACCGCGTCCAGGCTGATCAGCTTCTGCCGCATGAGATCTTCGAGCCGCCCGGGGCAGGCGACGACGATGTCGACACCCGCGCGCAGCGCGGCGGCCTGGGGATTCTGCGACACGCCACCGAAGATGGTCGCGACGCGCAGATCGTAGGCCGCGGCCAGCGGCTCGAGGGTGGAGGTGATCTGGCTGGCCAGCTCGCGGGTGGGCGCCAGCACGAGCCCCGAAGGACGCTGCGGACGGCGCTTTGCGTCCGCGAGGCGGGTGACCAGCGGCAGCGAGAAGGCGAGCGTCTTACCGCTGCCGGTCTTCCCGCGGCCCAGTACGTCACGACCGGCCAGGCTGTCCGGCAGGGTCGCACTCTGGATCGGGAACGGCGCGTCGATACCGCGGTTCTCCAGGACGCGGCGCAGAGGTCCGCGCACACCGAGGTCGGCGAAGGTGGGTTCGGTTGTCATTTAATGCCTTTCAGGCAGTGTGAGTGTGCGGCGCGCACCAAGGGGCGCTGAGCGGGAGGCACACTGGGTGGCGAGATTGCCGGTCGGCAAAATCGATCGCCGCGAGAAGAGCTTGAGCCGGACGCGATGGTAAGCGTTCCACGACGAGCCGTCGGCATCATCGGTGATGCGAGCGGCGTTCTCGAGCAGTCTAGCGCATCAGAAGGTGTCGAACTCGCGCAGGCCCGCGGCCAGCGCCACCGGCACCCGCGCCTTGATCCGCGTGCCGTCGGCGGTGTGCTCAGTGGCGTCGATGCGGCCCTCGGCGTGGACGCGCGCCACCAGATCGCCACGGTCATACGGGATCGTGACGTCGACGCCCGCGTCGGTGGGCTCGATCAGCTCGGCCATCCTGGCGCGCAACCGGTCGAGACCTTCGCCGGTGTGCGCGGAGACGAACACCGCCCCCGGCAGCGCCCCGCGCAGATGCGCCAGTGACAGTCCATCCGCCGCGTCGATCTTGTTGACCACCAACAGTTCTGCGGCCGGATGTCCGTCGCGTTCGGCCACCACGTCGTTGATCACCTGGCGCACCGCGCTGATCTGCGCCAGCGGGTTGGCATCCGAGCCGTCGACCACATGCACCAGCAGATCGGCGCCCACGACCTCCTCCAGCGTGGAGCGGAACGCCTCCACCAGCTGGGTGGGCAGATGCCGAACGAAGCCGACCGTGTCGGTCAGCACGAACGGCCGTCCGTCATCCAATTGTCCTCGGCGCGTAGTGGGTTCGAGGGTCGCGAACAGTGCGTTCTCGACGAGCACGCCAGCGCCGGTGAGCGCGTTGAGCAGACTCGACTTGCCGGCATTGGTGTAACCGACGATCGCCACCGAGGGCACCTCGCTGCGTCGGCGGCCACTGCGCTGGGTGTCGCGGATCTTCTTCATATCGCGAATCTCCCGGCGTAGCTTGGACATCCGCTCACGGATACGGCGACGGTCGGTTTCGATCTTCGTCTCGCCGGGCCCGCGGGTACCGACTCCGCCACCGGCGCCGCCGGCGCGACCACCGGCCTGCCGCGACATCGACTCACCCCAGCCGCGCAGCCGGGGCAGCATGTACTCCATCTGAGCCAGCGACACCTGGGCCTTACCCTCACGGCTGGTCGCGTGCTGGGCGAAGATGTCGAGGATCAGCGCCGTGCGGTCGATCACCTTGACCTTGACCACCTTCTCGAGCGCGGTCAATTGGGCGGGGCTGAGCTCACCGTCGCAGATGACCGTGTCGGCGCCGGTTGCGAGCACGATCTCGCGCAGTTCGGCGGCCTTGCCCGAACCGATGTAGGTCGACGCGTCGGGCTTGTCCCGTCGCTGGACGACCCCTTCGAGTACCTCCGAGCCGGCGGTCTCGGCCAGGGCGGCCAACTCGGCGAGGCTGGCCTGGGCATCGGCGGCACTGCCGTCGGTCCACACCCCGACCAGCACCACCCGCTCCAGGCGGAGCTGGCGGTATTCGACCTCGGAGACATCGGTGAGTTCGGTGGACAGACCGGCGACGCGACGCAGTGCGGAGCGGTCCTCGAGCGCGAGCTCACCCGCGCTGGGCGTGTCCTGGGGGAAGAAATCGGGTTCTGTCATACGTGCAGACAGGATGGCATGAGATGGCTGTGACATACATCCGGATTAACGCTGATGGGCGCGCCACCATTCCTCGGCGAGCACCCCGGTGGCAACCAGTTCGGACGGTCCGCGCAGGTAGCTGGTGGTCTCGGCGATGGTGACGTTGACCACGCCGCCGGGAATTCTGACCTCCACCGTCCCACTGGCCACCCCACTGTGCTGCAGCGCCGCCGCTGCGGCCGCCACGGTTCCGGTGCCACAGGAACGGGTCTCCCCCACCCCGCGCTCGTGCACCCGCATGTGGACCGCGCCGTCACGAGGCGCGGTCAGCACCTCGACGTTGACGCCCTCGGGGAACTGCCCGGCGTCGAACTGCACGGGTGCGGCGACGTCCAGGGCAGCGAGCTCGACCTCGGTGAGGGTGTCGTCCACACACGCCAGATGCGGATTGCCGACGTCCACGCCCAGCCCGCTGAAGCGACGGCCGCCCACGACCGCCACACCGGTGCCGAGCCGGTTGATCTTGCCCATCTCGACGGTGACGTCGGCCCGGAAAGCGTCGAAGCCGTGCAGCACCACCGGCCGGGGACCCGCCAGCGAGGCGACGACGAAGCGATCCCGAGATTCCCAACCGGCCGCCCGCAGATAGTGCGCGAACACCCGCACACCGTTGCCGCACATCTGCGCGATGGAGCCGTCGGCGTTGCGATAGTCCATGTACCAGTCGTCGTGGGCGACGCCTTCGGGCAGCCGGTCGAACACGCCGGCGGCCTGCGCGGCGCCCGCCGTGGTCACCCGCAGCACGCCGTCGGCGCCGATGCCGCGCCGCCGGTCGCAGAGCGCGGACACGGCGGCCGGAGTCAGCGACAGCTGCGCCTGCACGTCGGGAAGCAGCACGAAATCGTTCTGCGTGCCGTGCCCCTTGGCGAACTCCACCAGGTCAGGATACGGCGCGCCACACCCGCAGCGTGTCCGCCAGGGCCGCGTCGGACGCGCCGTCGAGCCAGTGCACGCGGTGATCCCGGCGGAACCAGGACCGCTGCCGCCGCACGTAGCGGCGGGTGCCCACGTAGGTGGGCTCCCGGGCGGCCGATCCGTCGCCGCCGGCGTCGAGGTCGGCGAGCACCTGCGCATAGCCCAGCGCCCGCGCCGCGGTCACCCCCTCCCGCAACCCGTCGGCAGCCAGGGCCACCACCTCGGCGACCAGGCCGTCGTCGAACATGGCGTCGGTGCGCCGGACGAGCCGGTCGTCGAGCTGCGGGGTCGGCCAGTCCAGACCCACGATCGCGGTGTCCCAGCGCGCGGGCCCGATGGTGGGCGCCGACGCCGCGAACGGTTGGCCGGTCAGCTCCACCACCTCGAGCGCGCGCACGATGCGCCGGCCGTCGGTCGGCAGTATCGAGGCGGCCGCCCCGGGGTCCACGGCGGCCAGTTCGCGGTGCAGCGCCGCCACCCCCAGCTCGGCGAGGCGGCGCTCGTACCGGTCGCGTACGGCCGGGTCGGTGGCCGGGAACGCCCAGTCGTCGAGCAGCGCCTGGATGTACATCATCGAACCGCCCACGATGATCGGCACGGCGCCGCGCGCCGCGATCGCCTCGACGTCGGCGGCCGCCGCAGCCTGGTAGCGGGCCACCGACGCGGTCTCGGTGACGGCCAGCACGTCGAGCTGGTGGTGCGGGACGCCCCGCCGCTGGTCGACGGGTAGCTTCGCGGTCCCGATGTCCATCCCGCGGTAGAGCTGCATGGCGTCGGCGTTGACGATCTCTCCGCCGAGCCGTTCGGCCACCGCGAGGGCGAGCGCGGACTTCCCGGTCCCGGTCGGGCCGATGACGGCGATCGGTCTGGTCATGGCCGCCAGAGGCCGACGAAATAACCCACCCCGTAGGGCGCGGCGCGGTAGAGCTCCCGCGTCGCCCGGGGCCCGGAGTCGACCAGACCCGCCAGTACCTGATAGGCGACGCGGCCGACCACCGATGCGGGTAGCCGCGTGAGCGCGGCGCTGTCACCGGCGGCCAGTGCGTCGTCCAGCGCCGCCTGCACCGGCAGCGAATCGGGGTCATATCCGCCGGGGGCGGGCGGGGTCAGGGTGTGGCAGCCGTCGGCGACGACGAGCACGCCGACCGGATCCGCGGCCTCGTCGATCAGGCCGCGCAGATCTCGGCCACGAGCCACGGCGGCCTCGGCGGGGTGGTCCACGGAGAACACCCGCACCTCGGCGGATGCCCCGGGGGCGAACCGGCCGCGCACCCAGCCGGTGATCAATGCGCACAACGGCAGTTGCACCGGCGCCGGCACCGGGCCGTCCGGGGGTGACAGGGTCACGGGCACGTCGGCGCCGTAGCCGGCGAGAGTGCCTGCTCGCGGCGGGGTGAGCACCGCGTCGTCCGGACCGACGCCGAGCGCCACCCAACGGTCCGGCAGCGTCTCGACGGCGACAGCGACGGCATCGCGCAGATCGGTCAGCTCGTCGGCTGCCCCGCCGGCCAGTTCGGGCACGAGCACGGGTGCGGACGGCATCAGGGCGACGGCGGACAGCACGCCACCAACCTAGGCCACGACCTGTCGACAACCGGCGGATGGCGTGGACGTGAAAATCAGCTGAGACGCCGCACTTTCCGATCCTGCCGACACCGTGGTCGGCCCATACTCGACCGATGGATACCCAAGGCCGTCTCATATGGCTGGCCGGCGCGGTCGTCGGCGTCGGGATGGCGTTGGCCGGGTCGCCCGCCGTCGCCCACGCCGACGTCGAGTCCTCGGCCACCGGCGCAGGTCCGCAGACTCCTCGGTCCGGGGTGTCGGCGTCCGCGGCGACGAACGACTCGCCGGTTGGGGGCAGCGACGACGAAGTCCGGGACCGCGGGCGCGGCACCCAGGGCGTCGACCGCACCCGACGCGACGACAGCGACGAGCGAACCGTGTCGGCGCCGGTCTCGCGGCGGATCGCCGCACGCGCCGCCGCGGCGGCCGACGAATCCCCCGGCGCTCCGGCACCCGCGGCACCGGTGGTGCAGACCGTGCTCGCCGCGGCGAGCCGTGAGCAGCGCGGTAGCCCGGCACGGGCAGTTCCGGTCGCTCCCGGACTGTCGGTGCCGTCGGACGCATCGCCGGCCGGCCTGCCCGGGGACCCGCAGCCCGACGACAGCGTCGCGACCCCCTACGGAGACATCGGCTCGTGGTCGCTGCAGCCCAACGGTCAGATCTCCGACTGGCTCGGCCAGCGGTATTTCGGCGACCGCGCACTGCTGGAACCGGTCAACGTCGTGGTGCTCGACCGCGGTTCCAGGACCCCTGAAGAGTCTGCGCAGCGACTCACCGAGGACCTGACCGCGGCCGGTTTCCCGGCACGCACCGTCCACAGCACGGGCTACCGCGGATTGATCGACGGCGTCATCTACGACCAGGAGCCCACCGGTGCGCAGGAGGCGTTCTCCAACGACTTCTACCTGCTCCCCAACGACCACGCCCGGTTCTTCGGACCGGCTCCGGCGCCCGACGGGGTGGGATACGTCTGGACCGCGACGCTCAGCCGCGAGGAGGTCGGGTTCTCCGGCGGGCAGCTCACCCACACTTACGTGTCCTTCGTGGCGGCGCGAGACACCCTGCGCGACAGCCTGATCGGTCACGGTGCGGCAGATCTCGGCGCGTTGTTCCTGGGCAACGCTGTGCAGAATCGCGAGGAGACCACCGGGGACCACGACGGATTCGCCGCCGTCGTCGAACTGCGCGCCACCGGGGTGCGGCGCCTCTAGATTTGGGCGGTGCTGCCGGCAGCCTCGCTACGGGCCAGCGCAGCGGTCGCCGCGACGATGGCGGTGGCGGCCACGATCAGGGTCAGCCAACCGGCCTCACCGGGCCGCATGGTCTCGCCGAGCACCACCACGCCGAGCACCGAGGCGACGACCGGTTCGGCGACGGTCATGGTGGGTAGCGAGGCGGTCAGCGCGCCCGCCCGGAACGCCGCCTGCTGATAGGCCGTGCCGGCGACGGTGACGACCCCGAGTGCGTAGAGCTCCGGGGTGGCGAGTACCGCCGCCAGCCCGTCGTCGAGCCGTTCAACCACGCCTTTGGTGAGTACCGCGAACACCCCCCACAGCGCTCCGGAGACGAGGGCCAGCAGCACCGCCCCTGCGGTGCCGCGCCAGATCCGCGCCCCGATCGCGCAGAGCACGAGCGCCGGCCCCAGTACTGCCGCGACCACCGCCCAGACCTCCAGTCCGGCGCGCGCCTGCCCCTCGGTGGGATTGCCCACGGTGACGATCACCGCGACCGCCCCGGCGAGCAGCACGGCCCACAGCCATTCCCACCTGGTGACCCGGCGATGGGTGAGCCGGGCGTTGATCGGGAGGGCGAACAGCAGCGAGGTCACCAGCAGTGCCTGCACCAGGAGCACCGAGCCGAGCCCGAGGGCGGCGGCCTGCAGCCCGAACCCGGCGACGGCGACAATTCCGCCCGCCCACCACCGTGGATCGCGCAGCAGCTGCCAGAGCAGCGCGAGGTGGCCGGTCGGCTCCTCGGTGACGGCGTGAGCCGAACGCTGCTGGATGACGTCGCCGATCGCGATGAAGAAAGCGGCGCCCAGCGCGAGGAGCGCGGCGATGTCCGCGCGAGCCATGTGGTCTCCGGTCGGGTTCGTGAGGAACGGCTCAGCCGAGCCGACGAGGGTCTGAGCGTGCCCAGGAACCCCGCGGTCGCGCAAACCGAAGGGGTCAAGTGTGCGCGCACCCCGCGGTGACCTGTTTGAATAGCGGGCGAAGCGTTGTCGCTTCTGATCGGACACCAGACAGAGGGCGCCGCGGTGCGCGGCAGTGCGCGGAACACCCGCGCGGATTGTGCGAGGACGGATATGACGACCAGCGAGCCAGGCGGCACTTCCGAGGTCACGGACGCGACCGCGGCACCGGCGCCCCGACCGGTGCCCACGCCGGGTCCCCGACCGGCCCCGCGCCCCGCACCCCGGCCGGGTCGGCCTGCTGCGCCCGTGGCCGCGACGACGGCCAACGATCCGCACCGCTACGGCCGCGTGGACGACGACGGCACCGTGTGGCTGGTGACCGGATCCGGCGAGCGGGTCATCGGCTCCTGGCAGGCCGGCGAACCCGAGGCCGCATTCGCCCACTTCGGTCGCCGGTTCGACGATCTGCACACCGAGGTGGTCCTGCTCGAGACCCGGCTGGCGTCCCACGCCGGCGATGCCCGCAAGATCAAGGCGGCCGCCGCGACGCTGGCCGAGGGCCTGCCCGAGGCGCACGTGCTGGGGGACGTCGATGCGCTGGCCGCACGCCTGAGCGCCATCGTGGAGCACGCCGACGAGGCCGCGCAGGCCGAGCGGGCCCGCCGCGACGAGCACCGCGCCGCCCAACTGGCCCGCAAGGAGGCGCTGGCCGCCGAGGCCGAGGAGCTGGCCGCCAATTCGACGCAGTGGAAGAGCGCGGGTGACCGGTTGCGCGAGATCCTCGACGAGTGGCGCACCATCACCGGTTTGGACCGCAAGACCGACGATGCGCTGTGGAAGCGCTACTCGGCCGCGCGTGAGACGTTCAACCGGCGCCGCGGGAGTCACTTCGCCGAGCTCGACCGGGGCCGCGCCGGGGCGCGTCAGGCCAAGGAAGCGCTGTGCGAACGGGCCGAGAAGCTCGCCGGGTCGACCGAGTGGGGACCCACCAGCGGCGCCTTCCGCGAGTTACTGGCCGAGTGGAAGGCTGCCGGCCGCGCCGCCAAGGACGTCGACGATGCCCTGTGGCAGCGCTTCAAGGCCGCCCAGGACACCTTCTTCGCCGCCCGCAATGCCGCCACCGCCGAACGCGACGCCGAGTTCCGCACCAATCTCGCGGCCAAGGAGGCGCTGCTGGCTCAGGCCGAGCAGCTCGACACGTCGAATCTGGACGCCGCCCGGGCCGCACTGCGCACGATCGGCGACAAATGGGATGCGATCGGCAAGGTGCCGCGGGAGCGCAGCGCCGACCTCGAGCGGCGGTTGCGGGCGGTCGAGCAGCGGATCCGCGACGCTGCGACCTCCAACCGGGTCGACCCGGAGGCTCAGGCGCGCGCCGATCAGTTCCGCGCCCGCGCCGAACAGTACGAGCGCCAGGCCGAGAAGGCCGCCGCGGCGGGCAAGACCAAGGACGCGGAGAAGGCCAGGGCCAACGCCGAGCAGTGGCGTCAGTGGGCCGACGCCGCGGTCGAGGCGCTGGGCAAGCGCCGCTAGATCCTCACGCGCCGGGCGGCGGCCGCTTGTCGTCGTCGTCGAGCAGTCCCCGCTGTTCGGTCTCGGCGGCGCGGCGGCGTCGCTCCTCTTCGGCGGCCAACTGCACCGCGGTCCTGGTCCACACCACCCGGGCCCAATGGAACGTCAGGACGATGACGGCCAGCCAGCCCACGATCAGGCCGATGCCCGGGCCGGGGTACGGGTCGGCTGCGGTCTGCCGGGACCACACGGCGAGCATGCCGATGACACTGGCCACTGCGGAGCCGGCCAGCGCGATCCAGGCCACGGCCCACCGGCGGGTCAGCAGGGCCAGTATCGAGAATCCCACCGAGAACACGATCGCCAGGATCGTGAAAACCCGGGAGGGAAGCGAGACGCCCTCGCGGGCCGCGGCGTCGGAGGAGACCAGCACGTCGAAGCCCCTGGCGCCGCCGGTGTGCGGCAGCACGAACGACAGCAGCACCAGGAATACCAGGATGGCGACGACCAAAGCTCTTGCGCCCGGATCGAATTCGCGCGCCACACGCCGTTCGGCGGCTTCCAGGTCGCCCTTGAAGTCGTCGAACTCGCCGGGACGGGTCACCGCGAACACCCCGTTGCGGGCGCAGGCGCGGGCACCCCGATGCCCGGCATCCCGAGACCGGTGCCGGTGCGCGGACGAAGCCCGGCGGCGTGTGCGTCTCCGGCGCGGGTGCGACGGTGCGACAGCAGTTCGGCGTCGGCGATCAGGTGATGCGGCGCGGCCCCGGTGACGGTCGTGGTGACCACATCGCCGGGGCGGATGGCGCGGTCGGCGGAAGAATTCGAGCCGGGCGCGAAGTGGACGAGCCGCCCGTCGCGGGCGCGGCCGGACATCCGAGCGGTCGCGGCGTCTTTGCGCCCCTCGCCGGTCGCGACGAGCAGCTCGACGGTGCGACCCACCTGGGCGAGGTTCTCCTCCAGTGAGATCTTCTCCTGCAGCTCGATCAGCCGTTGATAGCGTTCGCTGACAACCGATTTCGGTAACTGACCGGGCATGTCGGCGGCCGGGGTACCGGGGCGCTTCGAGTACTGGAACGTGAACGCGCTGGCGAATCGGGAGGCCGCGACCACGTCGAGGGTGTCCTGGAAGTCCTCCTCGGTTTCGCCGGGGAAACCGACGATCAGATCGGTGGTGATCGCGGCGTGCGGAATCGCTGCGCGGACCCGGTCGATGATGCCCAGATACTTCTCGGCGCGGTAGGACCGGCGCATCGCCTTGAGGATGCGGTCCGAACCCGACTGCAGCGGCATATGAAGTGCCGGGCAGACATTCGCGGTCTCGGCCATCGCCTCGATCACGTCGTCGGTGAACTCGGCGGGGTGCGGCGAGGTGAAGCGCACTCGTTCCAGGCCGTCGATGCCGCCGCAGGCGCGCAACAGCTTGGCGAATGCGCCGCGGTCGCGGGGCAACTCCCGCCACATCGTCGGGTCCTCGCGCAAGCGCTCGTCCGCTGCGAACGAGACCCCGTAGGCGTTGACGTTCTGACCCAGCAGCGTCACTTCGAGCACACCCTGGTCGACGAGCGTCTGCACCTCGGCCAGGATGTCGCCGGGTCGCCGGTCGACCTCCTTGCCGCGCAGCGCCGGAACGATGCAGAAGGTGCAGGTGTTGTTGCAGCCCACCGACACCGACACCCAACCGGCATAGGCGGATTCGCGCGCCGCGGGCAGCGTGGACGGGAACTCCTGCAGAGATTCGGCGATCTCCACCTGCGCCACCCGATTGTGCCGGGCGCGCTCGAGCAGCGTGGGCAGCGCGCCGATGTTGTGGGTACCGAACACGACGTCGACCCACGGCGCCCGGTTCAGCACCGCCTCGCGGTCTTTCTGGGCCAGGCACCCGCCGACGGCGATCTGCAGGTCGGGGTCGGACTGTTTGCGCGGCGCGAGATGCGACAGGTTGCCGTAGAGCTTGTTGTCGGCGTTCTCCCGCACCGCGCAGGTGTTGAACACCACCACGTCGGCGTCGGCGCCCTCGGCGGCGCGCCGGTACCCGGCCGCCTCGAGCAGCCCGGCCAGCCGTTCGCTGTCGTGCACGTTCATCTGGCAGCCGTAGGTGCGGACCTGGAAGGTGCGTGCGGGACGAGGCGGCGCCGCCACCACGTCCTGGGTCACCGTCGAAGTCACGGCCCCAATGGTACGGGGGCGTCGGATTGACGAGTTCCGGGCACATGGCAGCGACCCTGGGTAAGGTCAGCTGCCATGGTCGAACCGACGCAGACGGCGCCGATGATTTCGATGCAGGGGGTCAACAAGCACTTCGGCAGCCTGCACGTACTCAGGGACATCGACCTCATGGTGCACCGCGGGCAGGTGGTCGTCGTGCTGGGACCGTCGGGTTCGGGCAAGTCCACGTTGTGCCGCACCATCAACCGCTTGGAGACGATCGACTCGGGCAGCATTGCGATCGACGGCGAGGAGTTACCCGCCGAAGGCCGCAAGCTCGCGCAGTTGCGCTCCGACGTGGGCATGGTGTTCCAGTCGTTCAACCTGTTCGCGCACAAGACGATCCTCGACAACGTGACGCTGGCGCCGATGAAGGTGCGCAAGCTGTCCAAGGAACAGGCGCGCGAGTCGGCGATGGCGCTGCTCGAGCGTGTCGGGGTGGCCAACCAGGCCGACAAGTATCCCGCTGCGCTGTCGGGCGGGCAGCAGCAGCGCGTGGCGATCGCCCGCTCGCTGGCGATGAACCCCAAGGTCATGCTGTTCGACGAGCCGACCAGCGCGTTGGATCCGGAGATGATCAACGAAGTGCTGTCGGTGATGTCGTCGCTGGCCGGCGAGGGGATGACGATGCTGGTCGTCACCCACGAGATGGGTTTCGCGCGCCGCGCATCGGACCGCGTGGTGTTCATGTCCGACGGCGCGATCCTCGAGGATTCCGATCCCGCCCAGTTCTTCGACAATCCCCGCACCGATCGCGCCAAAGACTTCCTCGGCAAGATCCTCCACCACTGAATACCGGCGAAAGGAACGCTATGCCTGTTTTCTCCACGTCCGTTCTTCGGAAGCCCTCCCTTTCCGGACGCGTCGTCGGTGCGCTGGCACTGGCCGCCGCCCTTCCGTTCGCGGCCGTGGCCTGCGGGGGCGGCGGAGGCGGCGACGACAGCAAGATCGTCATCGGCACGAAGTTCGACCAGCCCGGTCTGGGCCTGAAGAATCCCGACGGCACGATGAGCGGCTTCGACGTCGACGTGGCGACCTACGTCGCCGGGGAACTCGGCTACGCACCGGACAAGATCGAGTGGAAAGAGTCCCCGTCCGGGCAGCGCGAGACGCTGATCCAGAACGGCCAGGTGGACTACATCGTCGCGACCTATTCGATCACCGATGCCCGCAAGGAGAAGGTCGACTTCGCCGGACCGTATCTGCTCACCGGTCAGAGCCTGCTGGTCCGCGAGGACAACACCGACATCACCGGTGCGGCGTCGCTGCAGAACAACAAGCGACTGTGCTCGGTGTCGGGCTCGACACCTGCACAGCGGATCAAGGACGAGTATCCCGGGGTGCAGCTGCAGCAGTACGACACGTACTCGGCGTGCATCGAGGCACTCAAGAACGGCGCGATCGACGCGGTCACCACCGACGAGGTGATCCTGGCCGGATACGCCGCGCAGGATCCGGGTGCGTTCAAGGTGGTCGGCGGGACCTTCTCCGAGGAGCGCTACGGCATCGGCCTGAAGAAGGGCGACACCGAGCTGCGCACCAAGATCAACGATGCCATCGAGAAGATGGAATCCAGCGGGGCGTGGAAGGAAGCGTTCGACAAGAACCTCGGCCCGGCGGGCATCACTGCGCCGACGCCGCCGCCCATCGATCGCTACTGACCTCGAGGACCCGCTCCGGCCGTGGAGATATTCACCGAATACCGCCCGCAGATCTTCGAGGCGTTCTGGACCACGATCCAGCTGACGGTCTTCTCCGCGGTGGGAGCTCTCGTCCTCGGTACGGTGCTGGCCGCGATGCGGCTGTCGCCGGTGCCGGTGCTCAACTGGGTGGGGACCTCCTACGTCAACATCGTGCGCAACACCCCGCTGACGCTGATCATCCTGTTCTGCTCGTTCGGGGTGTCCCAGACGCTGGGCATCACGCTGGTCGACCCGCAGTCGACGACGTCCATCGAGGACAGCAATTTCCGGCTGGCGGTGCTCGGCCTGACCGTCTACACCGCGTCGTTCGTCTGTGAGACGGTGCGCTCGGGGGTGAACACCGTGCCGCTGGGTCAGGCCGAGGCGGCCAGGTCGCTGGGTCTGACGTTCGGTCAGAATCTGCGGATGATCCTGCTGCCGCAGGCGTTTCGCGCAGTGTTGATCCCGATGGGTTCGGTGCTCATCGCGTTGACGAAGAACACCACCATCGCCTCGGCGATCGGGGTGGCGGAGGCGGCTCTGCTGATGAAGGAGATGATCGAGAACACCGCTGCGCTGATGGTCGTCGGGACGATCTTCGCGGCCGGATTCATCATCCTGACGCTGCCACTGGGGCTGGTGTTCGGCTGGTTGGGTAGGCGCTGGGCGGTGGCGCGGTGATGAGCGCTTGCGCGAAGAACGAGACGCCACTGATGAGCGCTTGCGCGAAGAACGGACAACAATGAGTTCGGTCCTCTTCGACGCCCCCGGCCCGCGCGCCCGGCGGCGAAACCACATCGTCACCGTCGTCACGGTGCTGCTCCTGGTGGCGGTGGTGTGGGGGGTGTACGCCCGGCTGCAGGCCAAAGGTCAGCTCGACGCGGCGAAGTGGGAGCCGTTCCTGACCTCGAATCTGTGGACGACCTACGTGCTGCCCGGTGTCGAGGGCACCCTGACCGCCGCGGCGGTGTCGATCGTGCTGGCGCTGGCGCTGGGCTTCGTGCTCGGGGTGGGGCGGCTGTCGGTGATCGCGCCCATTCGGTGGCTGTGTGCGGTGATCGTGGAGTTCTTCCGCGCCGTACCGGTTCTGATCATGATGATCTTCGCGTACTTCCTCTACGCGTTCTATGAGGTGTTCGCCTCGCAGTATCTGGCGCTGGCCGGGGTGATCACGGGTCTGACGCTCTACAACGGCGCGGTCATCGCCGAGATCGTGCGCGCCGGGGTGGCCGCGTTGCCGCGTGGACAGTCCGAGGCGGCGTCGGCGCTGGGCCTGCGGTGGGGTCAGACCATGCGCTCGGTGCTGTTGCCGCAGGCGGTGACCTCGATGCTGCCGGTGCTGGTATCCCAGCTGGTCGTGGTGCTCAAGGACACCGCGATCGGCTACCAGATCACGTTCGTCGAGATGGTGCGCCAGGGCACCGTGGTGGGGTCGTCGTACGGCAACTACATTCCCGCCCTCATCGTGATCGCGTTGTTGATGATCAGCGTGAACTTCGCGCTGTCGGCGGTGGCCACCCGATTGGAACGCCGGCTGCGCCGGTCGCGGCGCGGGCCGGCTCCGCTGGAGGCCGACGCCGTCGAGCAGGAGGGCGCTCCGGGCGCGAAAGCGGTCTGACTGCTGCGGTCGTCCCGACTTCTCGCCACGATCGGCGCCCACGGCGGGCTCACCGGGCCACACTGAGCGGATGATCGAGACGCTGGCGTTCGACCTCCTGCCCGAATCGACGCTGCGCAGTGTCGTCGACGTCGCCGTGCGGCTGGTCGAGGCCTGCGGAGCGGTGGTCATTGTGGCCGGCGCGCTGGTCGCGATCACCAAGTTCGTCATCGCACTCACCCGGCGCGACATCGGCGAATTCACCGGGGTGCGACTCACCCTGGGCCGATTCCTGGCGCTCGGTCTGGAGTTCCAGCTGGCCAGTGATGTGCTTCGGACCGCGATCTCGCCGTCTTTCGACGAGATCGGGAAGCTGGCCGCGATCGCCGCGATCCGGACCGCACTGAACTTCTTCCTGGCCCGCGAGATCGCCGAGGAACAGCGCACGGTCGAGCAGCAGCGGGGCGAACGGCGGACGACGGAATCGGCACCGTGACCACGATGGTTGTCGGCCTCTCGTGGTGTATCGCCGGCGCCGGGATCGTCCTGAGTGCCGCGACAGTGCTGATGTTCCGGCAACCGGCACTCGCCCTGCACGTGCTGCTCGACCTGCTACTCGCCGCGGGCCTGCTGCGGCTCAGCGCCGATGCCGACTGGCCGGCGATCGCCGTCACCGCCGCGGTGATCCTGCTACGGCGTCTGGTCACCGGCAGTCTGTTGAGGGCCGTCAGACCCGACGGCGTTCGCGCTCCCCGGCCAGTTCGACACTGACCACGTCGGCGGCCATCGTCTGGCCGTATCCACGGCGAGCCAGCATGCCCACCAGCCGCCGCATCACCTTGGTCTGCTCAGCCGGATCGTCGTCGAGCCTCTCCCGGCGCAGCCGCGCACGAACCAACTCTTCGGCGCGTCGGCGTTCGGCTCCCGCGTCGATGTCGGCGAGCGCTTCGGTGATGACCTGCGCGTCGACGCCCTTGCGGCGGAGTTCGACAGCCAACGCGCGCTTGCCTTTCCCGGCATGAGTGTGTCGGGATCGGACCCACTGCTCGGCGAAGTCCTCGTCGTTGATCAACCCGACGTCGGCCAGCCGGTCGAGCACGCGTTCACCGACGTCGTCGGGATAGCCCCGTTGAGTGAGCTTTGCGGCCAGCTCCGAGCGGGTGCGCGCCCGCGCGGTGAGCAGGCGCAGGCAGTACGCCCGCGCCTGCTCTTCGCGACCCGGTTCCGATGCGGCCGGCTCAGAAGTCAACGGGCGCCGGGAGGACGTCGTCATCGGTCACCACAGCGCCGATGTTGAGCTTCTCTTTGATCTTCTTCTCGATCTCGTTGGCCACCTCGGGGTTCTGCAGCAGGAAGTTGCGGGCGTTCTCCTTGCCCTGCCCCAGCTGCTCCCCTTCGTAGGTGAACCATGAGCCCGATTTGCGGATGAAGCCGTGCTCCACGCCCATGTCGATGAGCGAGCCCTCCTTGCTGATGCCCTTGCCGTAGAGGATGTCGAACTCGGCCTGCTTGAACGGCGGCGACACCTTGTTCTTGACGATCTTGACGCGGGTGCGGTTACCCACGGCGTCGGTGCCGTCCTTGAGCGTCTCGATGCGGCGGACATCCATGCGGACCGAGGCGTAGAACTTCAGCGCCTTACCGCCCGTGGTGGTCTCGGGGCTGCCGAACATCACGCCGATCTTCTCGCGGAGCTGGTTGATGAAGATCGCGGTGGTACCCGAGTTGTTCAGCGCACCGGTCATCTTCCGCAGCGCCTGGCTCATCAGCCGGGCCTGCAGGCCGACGTGGCTGTCGCCCATCTCACCTTCGATCTCGGCGCGGGGAACCAGCGCGGCCACCGAGTCGATCACCAGGATGTCCAGCGCACCCGACCGGATCAGCATGTCGGCGATCTCGAGCGCCTGCTCCCCGGTGTCGGGCTGCGACACCAGCAGCGAGTCGGTGTCCACACCGAGCTTCTGGGCGTAGTCGGGATCGAGCGCATGCTCGGCGTCGATGAACGCCGCGATCCCGCCCGCAGCCTGGGCGTTGGCCACCGCGTGCAGCGCCACGGTGGTCTTACCCGAGGATTCCGGGCCGTAGATCTCGACGACCCGGCCGCGGGGCAGGCCGCCGATGCCCAGCGCCACGTCCAGGGCGATGGATCCGGTCGGGATGACCGAGATCGGCGCGCGGACGTCGTCGCCGAGCCGCATCACCGAACCCTTGCCGAAGTTCTTGTCGATCTGCGCGAGCGCCAGTTCGAGGGCCTTCTCGCGATCGGGGGCCTGCTGCGCCATCTGTCTCTCCGTCCTCATGGATGTTCGGGTGACCGGGCGATCCGGTCGGTTGGCTGCGACAGTAGAGGTGGCCACCGACAAGTCACCGCGGACGAACACCGACCACGTTAGCGAACGTGTGTTCGATGGCAAGGAGGCGCGCCGGACGAGGCCTCAGCGCACCGTCGGGTTCACCACTGATCGCGCGGGACGTCGAAATCGGCACACAGCGCCCGCCACACGTCACGCGGCTCGACGCCGTCTTCGATGGCCTGAGCGGCCGTCCGGCCACCGAGGGCGGTCAGCACATGGTCCACCAGGAGCGACTGCCCGCGGACCGGTCCGAACTGACCCTCGACGAGCTCGCGGAATTCCGTCAACCGCACGAAGACCAAACTACGCGAGGGCGTCCTGGCACACCTGTACCGGATCGCTGACCTGCGTCGCGCCTGCCCCGGCCCGCCGTGCCGCTTCGCGGTAACTCGGCGAAGCCAGCACCGCACCGACGGCCCCCGCCAGCGCGTCGGCGGTCAGCGGACGCACCAGTTGTGCGCTGCCCTGTCGCACAACACGATTGGCGATCTCCCACTGGTCGCCACCCCCGGGCACCACCACCATCGGCACGCCGGCCAGCAGCGTCTTGGCCACCATGCCGTGTCCGCCGCCGCAGATCGCGAGATCGGCATGGGTCAGCAGTTCGTCCTGCCTGCCCAGCCCGACGACGGCCCAGGGCGGCACGGGGCCGTCCGCGCCGGACAGCCGCGACACCACCACCCGCGCGCCCACCGGCAGCGTCTGTCCCGGGATCAGCGCCTCCAACGCCACCTCGGCGATGTCCCGCTCCCCGATCTCGGCCGTCGACGGCGCCACCAGCACCACCGGACCGTCTCCGGGTGGGAGCGGCAGCAGCGTCGAGGTCGGTTCGAAGTGCAGCGGTCCCACCACGACAGCCTCGGTGGGCCAGTCCGGACGCGGCACCTCCAGGGCCGGCAGGGTCGCGATGAGGCGCCTCAGCGGTCCCGGGTCGTCGGCGGGCAATCCGATCCCGGCCCGGGCATGGGCGCGCTGCCGCAGGCCGTCGCGCCAGGAGCGGGCCGTCAGCGCCCGCATCACCGAGTCGCGCACCCGGCCCCGCAGCCCCACCCCGGGAGCCAGACCGCTGCCCAGCGGCGGCAACCCCTTCGAGGGCCGGTACAGCGGATGGGGGTTGAGCTCCACCCACCCGATCCCGAGCAGTTCAGCGGCCATCCCCCCGCACGCGGTGATCACATCGGAGACCACCAGATCAACGCCCAACTCGCCGATCCGCGGGGCGTTGAGCACCGCCATCCGCGCCGCCCGCCGATGGATCTTGGCGCCCGCGTCGGTGTCGTCGTCATCCTCGGTCGGGTCGAGGCCCGCGAGTTCCTCGGCGGCGATGCCGGCGGCCCGCGCGGTGTCCAGCCATTCGACGCCGGTGAACAGGGTGGGTTCGGCACCGGCCGCCAGGAATTTCCGGCACAGGGCGATCGCGGGAAAGGCGTGGCCGGGATCGGGACCGGCGACGACGGCGACACGCACCGACCCACCCTGTCACAGTCTGCGAAGGCTCTGGGCGTACGGATGCACAGGGCTACGCTGGCCGCATGACCGATGCGAGCAACGGCACCACTTCCGCCATCGACAGCGCCGCGACCGCCCGCGTCGTCGAGTCCTTCCTCTACGCCCTGCAGGACGAGGACTTCGACACCACCGACGCCCTGATGGCCGACCACATCGCCTGGCACAACGTCGGCTTCCCGATCATCCGCGGGCGCCAGCGCATCTCCGGTCTGTTCCGCCGCGGCCAGGGCAAGTTCGGCTTCGAGGTCAAGATCCATCGCATCGCGGCTGACGGCACCACGGTGCTGACCGAACGCACCGACGCGCTGGTCTTCGGTCCGTTGCGGGTGCAGTTCTGGGTGTGCGGCGTCTTCGAGGTACATGCCGGGCGGATCACGCTGTGGCGGGATTACTTCGACATGGTGGACTTCCTGAAGGGCACCGTGCGCGGCGTGCTGGGTGCGGCGGTCCCGTCGCTGCGCCCGACGCTGTAGGCCGCACGCGTGGGCCGCAGAGGAAATCCCGCACCCGGCCCGCGGCCGGGGCCGCTGCAGTATCTCGCGTATTGCTACGGCAAACGGCTCCCCGACGAGATGAGCGGATGGGTCGCCGAGGATCTCGCCGGCGAGGGCGCCACCAGACGGATGATGGTGCGCGTGTTCCTCCCGGCGGTGTTGGTGATGGCGCCGTTCTGGTTGATCCCGACCACGCTGGACGTGCACCTGAGCATGACGCTGCCGATTCTGATCCCGTTCGTGTACTTCTCACACGCCCTGAACAAGGTGTGGCGCAAGAACATGTTGCGCAAACACGGTCTGGACCCCGCTCTGACCGATGTGATTCCCCGGCGCAAGAAGGCCCACATCCACCAGGCCTACATCGAGCGGTACGGCCCGCGGTCGGGGCCGCCGAGTTCCACCGACCTCTAAGCCGTCCGGTAGCGGCCCGGCGCGGTCGCGCCCAGCTCGTCGAACGCCTGGGCCCAGCCCTGCAGCCGGTCGGTCGCGTCGACCAGTTCGTCACGGTAGCGCCGACCGTACATCGGCGAACTCGACATCGGTCCGCTATTCACCGTCGAAACCAATTGCGCTGCCGCGCTGACCATTTCGTGGTACTGACGCACGCCCTGGTCCATCTGCGCGACGAACGAGGCCACGGTCGGCTGCAGATGCGCGCGGGCCTGCGGCGACGACGCCATGGCCCGTTCCATCGAGACCACTTCGGCGGCGGTGGCAGCCATCGTCGCGGCGCTCTGCTCGGCGGCGACGCGGAGTTCGCGCAACTCGCTGGCCGGCAGCATCCGGCCGCGTTCCAGCACGCCCAGCAGCGATGTCAGACCCCGCTCGGCGGAGACCAGCGCGGCCATCGGCGCCCGCGCCGCGGAGTTCCACGGGGGCAGTCGGCGGGAGGAGCGCGTGCGGACCGGCGGTAGCGGTTCGGCGCGTAGCCATCGGTAACGCAGGAGCAGCAGAGTGGCCGGGAACATCGCGCCGGCCGCGATGGCACCGGTGATGATGAACACCCAGAACGGAGTGCTCCACGACGCCAGCACGGCGGTGACGACCAGCCAGAACAGCGTGGTGACGGTGAAGAACAGACCCAGCCGCAGGGCCCAGCGGCGCTTGCGCAGCAGTTTGGCCCGCGGGTCGGAGGCGGCGTGCAGGCGCTCGGCCACCACGTCGGTGAACTCGGCGGCACTGTCCACACCGCGCTGCAGCACCGAACGCCACGCCGACGGCGTCTGCCTGGTCTGGACCTTCACTGCCTCACCTCACGAAACTCACTGGGACAGAGGATTTTCCGGGGTCGCCGGGGTCGCCGGCGCCGGGTTGGCGGCCGGGTTCGGGGTCGCACCGCCCGAGGGAAGGGCGTCGCCGCGCATGGAGGCGCGGATCTGCTCGAGGCGGGAGTGTCCGGCCATCTGCACGCTGGCCTGCTGCACCTCCAGCATGCGGCCCTGCACGGAGTTCTGGGCCAGCTCGGCTTCGCCCATCGCCGTCGCGTAGCGGCGCTCGATCTTGTCGCGCACCTCGTCCAGGCTGGGGGTGTTGCCCGGGGCCGCCAGCTCGCTCATACCGCGCAACGAGGCGCTGACCTGCTCCTGCATCTTGGCCTGCTCGAGCTGCGACAACAGCTTGGTGCGCTCGGCGATCTTCTGCTGCAGCATCATCGCGTTCTGCTCGACGGCCTTCTTGGCCTGACCGGCGGCCTGCAGCGCCTGATCGTGCAGCGACTTGAGGTCTTCGACCCCCTGTTCGGCGGTCACCAGCTGGGCGGCGAAGGCCTCGGCGGCGTTGTTGTACTCGGTGGCCTTGGCGGCGTCGCCCGCCGCGACGGCCTGGTCTGCCAGCGTCAGGGCCTGGCGCACGTTGACCTGGAGCTTCTCGATGTCGGCGAGCTGGCGGTTGAGCCGCATCTCCAGCTGGCGCTGGTTGCCGATCACCTGCGCGGCCTGCTGGGTCAGCGCCTGGTGCTGCCGTTGCGCTTCTTCGATCGCCTGTTGGATCTGCACCTTCGGATCGGCATATTCGTCGACCTTGGAGCTGAACAGCGCCATCAGGTATTTCCACGCCTTGGTGAACGGGTTGGCCATCGCTTCACTCCGCCTTCGTGTGTCTTGTCGACTGCGTCCAACAGGTAACTATTGCCAACTTATCGGTTCCGCACACCCGACCACACCCCCGCGGCGATCTCGGATCGGACCGCTCAGGCCACCGCCATCGACACAGCCTGCGGAATGACGACCTTGGTGCTCACGTCGATACTGGGCGCCGCGGCACGCGCCGGCACGGCGGCCCGCTCCTGATCCGCCAGCTCTTCACCGGCGTCGGACAGCACCCGCGACAGCGGCACCTCCAGCGCTCCGCAGATCGCGCCGAGCAGCTCGCTCGACGCCTCTTTGCGGCCACGTTCCACCTCGGAGAGATATCCGAGACTGACGCGGGCTGAGTCGGAGACCTCGCGCAGCGTCCGGCCCTGCGAGATCCGGGCACGGCGCAGGACGTCGCCGATCACCTCGCGCAACAATGCGGACATCGTGCCTCCTTTGTCGGCTGGGGTTGCTATGTGGACAACGCCTCCGACCGCCCGGTGGTTCCCGCCGGAGGCGAATATTCGCGTCCGATCTCCGGTCATCTGCCGATCGGTCGCGCCCGGGAATCCCGCAGCGCCGAGATGACGTAATCCACCCCGGTCAACACCGTCAGCAGGACGGCGGCGGCCATGATCACCCACGCCACCGATACCCAGGGCCCCGGCCAATCCCACAGCGGCAGGACGAACAACCCGATCGCCACCGCCTGTACGAGGGTCTTGATCTTGCCGCCCCGGCTGGCGGGGATCACCCCGTGACGCAGCACCACGAAGCGCAACACTGTGATTCCGAGCTCACGAACCAGGATCACCGCGGTCACCCACCACGGCAGATCGCCGAGCAGCGACAGCCCCACGAGCGCCGAGCCGATCAGCGCCTTGTCGGCGATCGGATCGGCCAGCTTCCCGAATTCGGTCACCATCCCGTAGCTGCGGGCCAGTGCGCCGTCGAACCGATCGGTGATCACCGCGACCGCAAAGACCACGAATGCCACGACGCGCCAATAGGTTTCGTGGCCGTCGCCGACGAAGAGGGCGGCCAGGAAGACGGGCACGAGAAGGAAACGCACACCGGTGAGGACGTTGGCCAGATTGGCCACTCGGGCGCGCGGCACCACCGGATCAGTAGGAGACGGGCCCGACACCGACACAGAATATCGGTTGTCCCTCCGGATACCCTCGCAGCGTGAGCTCAGCGCAAGCCCGGCCGTCCGACGCGGTGTCGGTGCGTCGCGCCCGCACGTCGGACGTGCCCGGGATCAAGGCGCTCGTCGACATCTACGCGGGCCGGATCCTGCTCGAGAAGAACCTCGTCACGCTGTATGAAGCGGTGCAGGAGTTCTGGGTGGCCGAATACGACGGCGAGCTGATCGGCTGCGGCGCACTGCACGTGTTGTGGGCCGACCTCGGCGAGGTCCGCACCGTCGCGGTCCACCCGAAGGTCAAAGGCCGCGGTGTCGGCCATCTGCTGGTCGACCGGTTACTGGGGGTGGCCCGCGAACTGCGACTGCAGCGCATCTTCGTGCTGACGTTCGAGACCGAGTTCTTCGCCCGCCACGGCTTCGCCGAGATCGACGGGACACCGGTCACCGCCGAGGTGTACGAGGAGATGTGCCGGTCCTACGACACCGGCGTGGCCGAATTCCTCGACCTGTCCTACGTCAAACCCAACATCCTGGGCAACACCCGCATGCTGTTGACGCTGTAGGCGATTCACCACTGTAGGAGTAGCAGTTCGACACTCACCCCGGGGCCCAGGCCGATGATCAGACCGGTCGAGCCCGGCGGCGGTGCGGCGTCGAGGGTCTGCTGCAGAATGTGCAGCACCGACGCCGAGGAGAGGTTGCCGACCTCGGCGAGGGACCGCCGGCTCGATTCGACGGCGCGGTCGGGCAATCCCAGAGCGGCCTGCACGGCATCGAGCACTCTGGGTCCACCCGGATGGCAGACCCATCGGGCGACATGGTGGATGTCCAGCCCGTGATCGTTCAGGAACGACGTGACCGTCGCCCCCAGTCGCCGCTCGACCACATCGGCCAGCTCGGCCGTGAGCACGATGCGAAACCCGTCCGCGCCCAGCCGCCAGCCCAGGGTGTCCCCGGTGGCCGGGTACACTTCGCTGCGCGTGGCGACCACCCGCACCCCGTCGCCGGCCTGTTCACCTGCGGCCACCACCGCGACCGCTCCGTCGCCGAACAGACCCGTCACCACCAGGTCGGCGGTGGTGAGCTGGAAGGTCGGCCAGCTCAACGAGCACAGTTCGACCGCCAACAGCGCGGCATGGCGCCCGGGCCAGGCCAACAAATAGTCGTTGAGCCTGGCCAGCCCGGCCGCGCCGGCCACACAACCGAGACCGAAGATGGGCAACCGCGTGATGTCGGGGCGCAGACCCAGCCGTGGGATCAGCCGGGCGTCCAGTGACGGCACCGCCACCCCCGTCACCGACGTGACGATCAGCAGGTCCAGTTCGCCCGCCGTCAGCCCGGCCGCTTCGAGGGCCCGGCGCAGGGCGTGTTCGCCGAGGTCGACGGCCTCCTCGACGTAGCGGTCGTTGGCCCGGTCGACGGTACGTAGGGCGGAGTACTCCGCCAGCGGCGCCACGGTATGGCGGTGATCGACCCCCGCCTTGGCGTGCAACCGCTCCAGCAGCGTCCGCTGGTCTGGGTCCAGGCCGCTGAGTTCGGCCACCTCGGCGGTCAGCCGGTCCTGGGGGTGACGGTGAACCGGAAACGCCGAACGCACCGCCATGATCCGGCTGCCCTCAGCTCTGCGCATAGCCCACCACGATCAGGAGTACGACGTCGACGGCCGCGATACCGAAGGCGGCGGCGAACGGAACCCGGCCGCGGCCCCGGGCGGCCACCACCGCCAGCAGCACCGCGACGCCCATCCCGGCCACCGCCACCCCGTGGAAGCCGGAGGCCACCACCAGCACCGCGGACGCGGCCGACAGGAGCAGCACCGCGACCGCCCGCACGGCCCGCTCTCCCCAGCGGGCGAACACCTGCTGAGGCAGCCCGTCGACGCCGGCGGCCCGGTCGGCCGCCACGTCGGGCAGCACGTTGGTGAAGTGACCGCCGAGCCCGACCAGGGCCGCCGCGGCGGTCGCGTACCAGGTCGGCAACGGGTGGCCGGGCAGGGTGCTCGCCGCGTACGCCGGGATCGGCCCGAAGCCCAGGACGTACATCAGGCCGGAACCGGCGTTGGCTTTGAGACCGAGGTTGTACGCCCACGCGGCGCCGACGATCACGGCCAGCAGGATGGCGGTGGGCACCCCGATCGCCAGGGCCATGCCCAGCCCGGCGAACAGCGCCGTGACAGCGGCGACCCATACCGTGCGCACGCTGATCAGGCCGGCAACGACCGGTTTGTCGGTCCGCCCGGCGGCGGCGTCGCGGGTGGCGTCGATGGCGTCGTTGGACCAGCCGACCGACAGCTGTCCGGCCAGCATCGCCGGTCCGGTGAGTAGCGGACCGATTCCGACCGGGGCCGCCTGGGCCGCCAGCAGCGTCGCCAGCGCGGTGATCGTCAGCGACGGACCGACATGACCGGCGACCAGCAGGGCGCGGATGCGGCTGCCGACGCGTGGTGCCGTGCGGGTGTGGGCCGTGATCGTCGGGCTCCCTCAGGTCGGCGAGACGGGTGTTGACATGGTAGTAAATTTTGGGTGTCCCAAGGTCGTGATGCGTGAGGCTCGGACTGCGCGCCGCCAACGCGGTCGAATGGCTCGCGCTGCGGGCCGGTGTCGTCCCCACCGCCGCGGCCGAGGCGTGGGGTGGAATGGCGTTGTCGGCGGTGGTCGTCACGGCCGTGCGGACGGGCGTGACGGCCCACCTGGCACGCCGACCCTCGACGGCCGACGAAGTCGCCGCCGCGCTCGGCCTCGATCCGGTTCCGACCCGGCTACTGCTCGACTGCCTGCGCTCCGGCCGGCACGTCACGGTTCGCTCCGGCCGGTACCGGCTCAGCCGCGCATCGCGGCGGTGGCTGGACCCCGCCTCCCCGCTGTCGGTCGCCCAGTACGTGGCGGGCACCGTGGACTACTGGCCGTGGTGGTCGCAGCTGGACGAGGTGACCCGAACCGGCCGGCCGGCCGGCCACCACGACGCGCCGCCCGGTGACCCGTACTGGCGGCGCTACATCGGCGGTCAGCTCGACCTGGCCCGCCTCAGCGCCGGCGAGGTGGCCCGAAAACTGCGGCTGCCCCGCCAGACGCGCAGCGTCCTGGACGTCGGCGGCGGCCATGGGTGGTATTCGGCCCAGTTGTGCCGGCGCCACCCCCGGCTGACGGCGACCGTGCTCGACCTACCGGGCAGCGCGGCTATCGACCGGGAGATCGTCGCGGGCGCCGGGTTGTCCCATCGGGTGATCCACCGGGACGGTGACGCGACGACCGCCGACCTGGGCACCGGATACGACGCGGTGCTGTGCTTCAACCTGCTGCATCACCTGACCGCCGCGCAGACCGTCGACCTGTTCGCCAGGATCCACGACGCGCTCCGCCCGGGCGGCGTGCTGGCCGTGATGGATGCCTTCGCCGAGCCGAGCCGGCGAACGTCGGCGGCGGCCAACGTGCTCAGCCTGTTCGTCTACCTCAGCTCCGGCGCGCAGGTCCACCCGCCAGAGCAGCTTCACGCCTGGTTGGCCGAGGCCGGATTCGGCACGCCGCGGCGCACCAGGATCCTGCGGATACCGGGTCAGGCCATGTACGTCGCCACCAGGACCTAGGTCGGCCTAGAACTCGTCGCCGGCGTCGGCGCCGCCGGCGTCGCTGCCCCCGCGGATCAGCGCCAGCGTGCCGGCCAGTTCGTCGGGCTTGACCAGCACCTCGCGGGCCTTGGACCCCTCGGACGGTCCGACGATTCCGCGGGTCTCCATCAGGTCCATCAGGCGGCCGGCCTTGGCGAAGCCGACCCGCAGCTTGCGCTGCAGCATCGACGTCGACCCGAATTGGCTCGACACCACCAGTTCGACCGCCTGGAGGAACACGTCCATATCGTCACCGATGTCGGGGTCGACGTCTTTGCGCTCGCCGGCCTTCACCGCGGTCACACCCTCGACGAACTCGGGCTCGGCCTGGTCCTTGGTCGCCGAGACGACGGCCTGGATCTCCTCGTCGGTGATGAACGCACCCTGCAGCCGGATCGGCTTACCCGCACCCATCGGCAGGAACAGTCCGTCGCCCATACCGATGAGCTTCTCGGCCCCAGGCTGGTCGAGGATGACCCGGCTGTCGGTCAGCGACGAGGTCGCGAACGCCAGCCGCGACGGCACGTTGGTCTTGATCAGACCGGTCACCACGTCGACGGAGGGCCGCTGCGTGGCGAGCACCAGGTGGATGCCCGCGGCGCGGGCTTTCTGCGTGATGCGCACGATGGCGTCCTCGACGTCGCGCGGCGCGGTCATCATCAGGTCGGCGAGCTCGTCGACGATCGCCAGGATGTAGGGATAGGGCTTGTAGACGCGCTCGCTGCCCAACGGCGTGCTGATCTCCCCCGAACGCACCTTCTCGTTGAACACGTCGATGTGACGCACGCGCGAGGCCTGCATGTCCTGGTAACGCTGCTCCATCTCCTCGACCAGCCAGGCCAGCGCGGCGGCCGCCTTCTTGGGTTCGGTGATGATCGGTGTGATCAGGTGCGGAATGCCCTCGTACGGCGTGAGCTCCACCATCTTCGGGTCGATCAGGATCATCCTGACCTCTTCCGGGGTGGCGCGGGCGAGCAGCGAGACCAGCATGGAGTTGACGAAGCTCGACTTGCCCGAACCGGTCGAGCCGGCCACCAGCAGATGCGGCATCTTGGCCAGATTGGCCGAGATCATCTCGCCCTCGATGTCCTTGCCGAGCCCGATCACCAGCGGATGGTGATCGCGACGCGTCTTGGGGTCGGTCAGCACGTCGGCCAGCCGGACCATCTCGCGGTCGGTGTTGGGCACCTCGATGCCGACGGCGGACTTGCCCGGGATCGGCGCGAGCATGCGCACACTCTCGGTGGCCACGGCGTAGGCGATGTTGCGTTGCAGCGCGGTGATCTTCTCGACTTTCACACCGGGACCCAGCTCAACCTCGTAGCGGGTGACCGTCGGGCCGCGAGTGCAGCCGGTGACGGCGGCGTCGACCTTGAACTGGGTGAGCACCTCCGAGATCGCGTCCATCATGCGATCGTTGGCCGAGCTGCGCAGCTTGGGCGGGTCGCCGGCGATGAGGAGGTCCAGCGGCGGCAGCACATAGTTGCCGTCGACCACCCGGTCCAGCGAGAGCGTGTCCGACTGCGGCTCGGGCTTCGCCGGTGCGGCCGGCTTCTTGCGGCGCGGCTTGTCCTCCGCGACGGGCACCGGCTCGGGGATGGTGGGCGCGTCGCCGGCGTCCTGGGGATCCAGCGGGTAGTTGTCCATCGGGGAACCCGACGGCCACATGTCCTGGTGCCGCGCGGCGGACGGGTCGTCGTAGTAGCCGTCGGCAAAGTCGTCGGCCGGCGCCGGCGCAGAACCGGTCGGTTCCCCGGCGGACTCCTCGTCCGCGTAGTAGTCGTCGTCGTACTCGCCGTCGTAGTCACCGTCGTAGTCGTCGTCGCCGTCGCGGTAGCCGCGCGCGGTGAACATCGTCCGGACGGTTTCGGGTACCTCGCGAATCGTCGTGCCGGTGAGCAGGAGCACGCCGAAAAGCACGCCGATGAACAACAGCGGTGCCGCGATCCACGCGGTCAACCCGTCGGCGAGCGGACCGCCGATGGCGAACCCGACGAATCCGGCGGCGTGCTGGCGCTCCGCCGGCGGTTGCGGCGAGCCCGACCACAGGTGGAACAGCCCGAGGGCGGGCAGGGTGACCATGGCCGCGCCCAGGATCACCCGTGGACGCGACTCCGGATCGGGTTCGCTGCGCATGAGCGCCACCGCGATCCCGGCGAGAGCGATGGGCAGCAGCACGACGGCGCCACCCACCAGGGTGCGCAGCACCGAGTCGATCCACCCGCCGACCGGCCGGGCGGCGTCGAACCACGAACTCGCGGCGATCACCACGGCGACACCCAGCAGGGCCAGGGCGATTCCGTCCCGTTGGTGGCCCGGTTCGATCTCCCGGGCGCGGCCGACCGAACGGGCCGTCGAACCGGCGCCCTTGGCGACCATCAGCCAGCCCGCGCGGGCCCCCCGCCCGACGGCGGCTCCCGCCGTGGCGACCGGCGACGGACCGCCGCGGCGGGCAGCGGGTTTGCGCCGCGGGGCCGCCCCCTTGGAGGGGCGCGCCGGCCGCTTGGCCGCTCCGGCCGGACGCTGGGCCCCGGACCGCGTCCGCGTTCCGGCCTTTGAGCTGCCAGAACGGGCTCCGGAGCGGGTGACGGTCTTACCTGCCATACCGTCCAGCCTAGTCGCACCAACCTCATAATCACCATCTGCCACACGGGTAACAGATTGGTTGCGGATGGGTCTCGCGGCGGCCCACCTGAGTAGGGTGGACACCTGTCTGGTTCGCGGTGCACCGCGGTCGCCGACAGCCCTTGCACTCGATGAGGAGGCCCTCCCCCATGCCCGTCACCGTCGTCGCCACCCTGAGCGTCAAGCCCGAGTCGCTCGACACCGCCCGCGACATCCTCACCAGGACGATCGCCGAGGTACACGGCGAGCCCGGCTGCGATCTGTACTCGTTGCACGAGGTCGACGGCGGAACGTTCATCTTCGTCGAGCAGTGGGCCGACGGTGACGCCCTGGCCACCCATGGCGGTGCGCCGGCCGTCACCCAGATGTTCGCCGATCTCGGCGACCACCTCGCGGGCGCCCCGGACATCAAGGTGGCCTCGCCCGTGGTCGCGGGCGATCCCGCCAAGGGTCAGCTGCGGCCGTGACCGCGGGGGGCGCCCTGGACGGCAAGGTCGCCTTCATCACCGGCGCGGCGCGCGGTCAGGGTCGCGCGCATGCGGTCCGGCTGGCGAGCCGGGGCGCGGACATCATCGCGGTCGACCTGTGTGACCAGATCGCGTCGGTCCCCTATCCCCTGGCGACGCCCGACGATCTGGCCGCGACGGTCAAGCTGGTCGAGGACACCGGTGCGCGCATCGTCGCGGCGGTCACCGACGTCCGGGACCGTGCTGCGGTGAAGAGTGCGCTCAAGGCGGGTGTGGACGAACTCGGTGGCCGGCTCGACATCGTGGTCGCCAACGCCGGTATCGCACCGATGGCTGCGGAGGACGCCTGGCAGGACGTCATCGACGTCAACCTGACCGGCGTCTACCACACCATCGACGTGGCGATGAAGCCGATGATCAAGTTCGGCAACGGTGGCTCGATCGTGCTGACCAGCTCGGTGGCCGGCCTGGTCGGCTTGGGCGCACCCCTGGCGGGTTCGGTGGGCTACACCGCCGCCAAACACGGCATCGTCGGCCTCATGCGCGCGTACGCCAACTTCCTTGCGCCCTACAGCATCCGGGTCAACTCCGTGCACCCCGCCGGGGTCAACACCCCGATGATCGACAACGAGTTCACCCGCAGCTGGCTCGACGGCCTGGCGCAGGAATCCCAGGGTGGCCCGGACATGGGGAACGCGCTGCCGGTGCAGGCCCTCGAACCCGAGGACATCGCGGCGGCGGTCGAGTTCCTGGTCTCCGACACCGGCCGATACATCACCGGAGTCGCGCTGCCGGTCGACGCCGGATACGTCAACAAACGCTGACGCGACATGACCGACGACCAACCCGCCGCAGCCACCGCCGTCGGGCCGATGGTGCTGGCCGCGGTCGAACAGCACCTCGCGCCGGGACGTCGCCTGGTGACCGATGCGCTGGCGGCGTCCTTTCTCCCGAGAGGCCCCCGCGCGGTGGTCGCCGCGACCCGGGTGCGCGTCGTGCGCCGGGCCCTGGTCGCCACCATGGAACGGGCCGCGCCGGGATTGTGGGCGAATCTGGTGTGCCGCAAACGGTTCATCGACGAGGTGCTCGAGGCGGCGCTGCCGGACATCGACGCGGTCGTCGTGCTCGGCGCCGGCCTGGACACACGCGCGTGCCGCTTCGCCGACCACACCGACATCGGGTTCTACGAGGTCGATCTGCCGGTGAACATCCGGCGCAAGCGCACGGTGATCGAGCGCGCACTGAGCGCCGTCCCGGCCAACGTGCATCTGGTCGACGTCGACTTCGAACGCGACGATCTGACCGGGACCCTCGCCGGGCGCGGGTGCTCCGCGGACAGCCGGACGCTGTTCATCTGGGAGGGCGTCACCCAGTACCTCACCGCCGACGCGGTGGACGCGACGTTCGCTCACCTCGCACGCGCCGCACCGGGCAGCCGCCTGGTCTTCACGTATGTGCGTCGGGAATTCATCGAGGGCACCGACCTCTACGGCGCTGGCTCGCTGCACCGTCGCTTTCGACAGCGCCGGCAGATCTGGAAGTACGGCATCGGTCCCGATGACGTGGCGCCGCTGCTGGCATGTCACGGTTGGCGCCTGGTCGAGCAGGCGGGACCCGAGTACTACCAGGGGCATTACCTCTCACCCGCGGGACGTCGGCTCGGCGCCTCGGAGGTGGAATGGACGGCGCACGCCGAGAAGACCGCCGACCCACCCTTGCGCTGACGCGTTACAACAGAGACCCTTGGTGTCATGAAGCCGTTCATCGTCGCCGCGCTGGCGTTCGCCGCGATCGTGGGGTGCCCGGCCGTCGCCGCCGCCCAGCCCGCCGGGTGGGACGTCAACGCCTACATCGCCTGTACGGACCAGGTGATCACCCCCTTCGTCGGCGGCGAATTCACCCCGAAGGGCCGGATGGACGATGCGGCGCTGCAGAACGCCTACCGCACCTGCTGCGACGTCGCGCGCGGCGCGTACATCCCCCAGCCCGAGGGGTCGGGATTCACGTGCGTCGCGCCGGCCGCCGACCCGGCGTGACGTCGCTCAGATCTCGATGACCGTGGGCACGATCATCGGCTGGCGGCGATAGGTCTCGCCGACCCACTTGCCGACCGTGCGCCGGACCGCCTGCGCGATGCGGGCCGGATCGCTGACCGCATCCGCGGCGAGCACCTCGAGTTCGGCCTCCACCTTGCGCGCCGCCGGTTCGAGCGCCTTGGGATCCTCGGAGAATCCGCGGGAGAACAGGTGCGCCGGCCCGGCGGGACGGCCGGTGCCGCGGTGGACGACGACGGTGACCGCGACGAAACCCGACGACAGGATCAGCCGCTCGCCGAGCGTCGTCTCGCCCACGTCTCCGGTGACGAGACCGTCGACGAACATCTTGCCGACCGTGACCGCACCGGCGATGCTCGCCTTTCCGGCCACGAGGTCGACACTCACCCCGTTCTCCGCCAACACGATCGACGCCGGGTCGACCCCGGTGCTGGCGGCCAGCGCCGCATTGGCGCGCAGATGCCGCCATGTGCCGTGCACCGGCATCACGTTGCGCGGGCGGACGCCGTTGTAGAGGAACAGCAGTTCGCCCGCGTACGCGTGACCTGAAACATGAACGCGTGCATGTGCATTCGTGACCACCCGGGCGCCGATCTTGGCCAGCGCGTCGATCACGCCGTACACCGCCTCCTCGTTTCCGGGGATCAGCGACGACGACAACACGATCAGATCGCCCGCGGTGAGCGTGATGCTGCGGTGTTCGCCGCGCGACATCCGCGACAGCGCCGCCATCGGCTCGCCCTGGGTGCCGGTGGTGATCAGCACGACGCGGTCGGCGGGCATCATCTCGGCGGCGCCGATGTCGAGGATGTCGGAGTCCTCGACCGTGAGATAGCCGAGTTCGCGGGCGATGCCCATGTTGCGCACCATCGACCGGCCCACGAACGAGACCTTCCGGCCGAGTACGACCGCGGCGTCGATGATCTGCTGGACCCGGTCGACGTTGGAGGCGAAGCATGCGACGATCACCCGGCCCTCGGCGCCGCGGATCAGGCGATGCAGCGTCGGGCCGATCTCGCTCTCGGACGGGCCGACGCCGGGCCGGTCGGCGTTGGTGGAGTCGCACAGGAACAGGTCCACCCCGGCGTCGCCGAGACGCGACATACCCGGCAGATCCGTGGGTCTGCCGTCGAGCGGCAGTTGGTCGAGTTTGATGTCACCGGTGTGCAGGACGGTGCCCGCCCCGGTGTGCAGCGCGACGGCCAGACAGCCCGGCACCGAGTGATTGACGGCGAAGTACTCGCATTCGAATACGCCGTGCCTGCTGCTCTGCCCCTCTGCGACCTCGGTGAACACCGGTTTGATGCGGTGCTCACGGCACTTCTCGCGGATCAGGGCCAGGGTGAACTTGGAGCCGACGACGGGGATGTCGGGCCGCAATTTGAGCAGGAACGGGATCGCCCCGATGTGATCCTCGTGGGCGTGGGTGACGACCAGCGCCTCGATGTCGTCGAGGCGGTCCTCGATATGGCGCAGATCGGGCAGGATCAGGTCCACGCCGGGCTCGTCGTGCCCGGGGAACAGGACACCGCAGTCGATGACGAGCAGCCGCCCGAGGTGCTCGAACACCGTCATATTGCGGCCGATCTCGCTGATGCCGCCCAACGCGGTCACCCGCAGACCGCCGACCGCCAGCGGGCCCGGCGGTTCCATCTCCGCGCTCATCGCAGCACGCCGGCGGCACGCATATCGGTCGCGAGTCCGTCCAGCTGCTCGGGGGTGGCGGGCACCTGCGGCAACCGGGGCGGGCCGACCTCGAAGCCCAGCAGTCCGAGGCCCGCCTTGGCCATCGTCACCCCACCCAGCCGGGCCTGCGCGGCGCTCAGCGGGCCCAACGTGACGTTGATCTTGCGGGCGGTGGCGACGTCGCCGGAATGGAAGGCCGAGAGCATCTCGCGCAGCTGGCTGGTGGCGACATGTCCCCACACGCTGATGAAGCCCACCGCCCCCATGGCCAGCCAGGGCAGGTTCAGCGCGTCGTCCCCTGAGTAGTACGCCAACCCGGTCTCGGCGATGATCTGGCCGCCGCCGTGCAGGTCGGCCTTGGCGTCCTTGATCGCGACGATGTTCGGGTGACCGGCCAGCGTGCGGATGGTGTCCCACTCGATGGGCACCACCGAGCGCGGCGGGATGTCATAGAGGATGTTCGGCAGCGCGGTGGCGTCGGCGACGGCGGTGAAGTGGGCGATCAATCCCGCCTGCGGCGGCCGCGAGTAGTACGGCGTGACCACGAGCAGCCCGTGCGCACCCTCAGCCTCGCAGGCCTTGGCCAGGTGCACGCTGTGCGCGGTGTCGTAGGTGCCGGCTCCGGCGATGATGCGGGCCCGATCGCCGACGGCCTCGAGGACGGTGCGCAGCAGGGTCAGCTTCTCGGCGTCGGTGGTGGTCGGCGATTCGCCGGTCGTGCCCGACAGCACCAGTCCGTCACAGCCGGCATCGACAAGGTGGGCAGCGAGGCGTCCTGCGGTTTCGGTGTCGACCGAGCCGTCGGGCTTGAACGGGGTCACCATGGCGGTCAGCATCGTGCCCACTCGGGCCGTCACGTCGAATCCGCTGGCACTCACGCTAGACAAGGTTACCCGTTGGACGTCATGCCTCCGTGGCCAACGGGCTGGTCGCGACCTCGCTGCCGTCCGAGAGGGTGGTGACCTCGAAGTCGGCGAAGACCGCCGGGGCGACCGCAACCAGTTCACGCAGGCAGGCGATCGCCAGCCGCCGGATCTCGACGTCGGCATGTTCGCTGGCGCGTACGGCGATGAAATGCCGCCACGCCCGGTAGTTGCCGGTGACGACGATGCGGGTCTCGGTGGCGTTGGGCAGCACCGATCTGGCCGCCTGACGCGCCTGTTTACGTCGAAGTACCGCGTTGGGTTGATCGGCGAATTTCGCCTCCAGCTCAGCGAGCACCCGGGTGTATGCCGCGTGCGCGGCATCGACCGCGTCGATGAACACCTCGGTGAGTTCGGCATCGTCCTCGATGCCCGGCGGGACGACGACGCGCGCCTCGGTGTCGGGGACATACCGCTGGGAGAGCTGCGAATACGACAGGTGCCGGTGCCGGATCAGTTCGTGGGTGCAGGACCGGGAGATGCCGGTGATATAGAAGGTCACCGACGCGTGTTCGAGCACCGAGAAGTGTCCGACGTCGATGATGTGACGTAGGTAGGAGTCGTTGGTCGCCGTCCGCGGATTCGGTTTCGACCAACTCTGATAGCACGCCCGCCCGGCGAACTCGACCAGCGCCGGCCCGCCGCCGGCGTCGGTCTGCCAGGGCACGTCGGGCGGGGCGGTGAATTCGGTCTTGGCGATCAGCTGCACGCGCAGCGGCGCGATCTCGGCCACCGCGTCACCCTAAGCTGCGCGACGGGTGCCCTGCCACCTGCGGGGTTAGTGTGGGCCATGCCCGAACCGGTGGCTGCGCGCCTGCTCGATGTCGTGGAGAACGACATTCTTCCGCTCACCGAGCGCGGGGTGCTCGCCGGCAACAAGGTGTTCGGTGCGGCGCTGTTGCGCAAGTCCGATCTGAGCCTGGTGATCGCCGGGACGAACGACGAACTGAACAACCCACTGCGGCACGGGGAGATCAACACCCTCAACCTGTTCTACGAACTCACCGAACGCCCGGCGACCAGCGAGCTGCTGTTCCTGTCGACCCACGAACCGTGCACGATGTGCATGTCCGCGATCACCTGGGCAGGCTTCGACAACGTCTATTACCTGTTCAGCCACGAGGATTCGCGCGACAGTTTTGCGATCCCGCACGATCTGCGCATCCTCGCCGAGGTCTTCGGGTTGCCGCCCGGCGGATATCAGCGCAGCAACGCCTTCTGGACGGCGTACTCGATTGTCGATCTGCTGGATTCCGGGCCGGAGGCGTCGCGCGCCGAACTCCGCGAGCAGGACCGCCGGATCCGCGCCCGCTACCGCGCGTTGAGCACCACGTATCAGGAGTCCAAGGACGGCAACGACATTCCGTTGAGCTGACGGTCGAGCGCGGCCACCAGGTCACCCCGGTCACCGACCGTCACGTCGGTCAGACCGAGCCAGGTGGCCATGCTGCGCAGCTCGACGGCCAGCGCCTCGCTCACCCGCGACGGCTCCGCACCGGGCTCGGCGAACGCGCCCACCACGTGCAAGGCATCGCCGACCCGGTCGGCTTTGAGGTCGACGCGGCCGACCAGCCTGCCGTCGAGCAGGAACGGCCACACGTAGTACCCGAATCGGCGTTTGGCCGCGGGGGTGTAGATCTCGATGCGGTAGTGGAAGTTCCACAGCCGTTCGACCCGCGGACGGAAGAAGATCAGCGGGTCGAACGGGCACAGAAGTGCGGTTCCGCGGTCGAGGCGCGGCACCAGCTGTCCGGCGCGCAAATAGGCGGGCGCCGCCCATCCGTCGACCTCCACGGGTTCGAGTTCGCCCTCGGCCACCAGATCGGCGAGGGCGGGTTTGACCTGTCTGGCCGCCAGCCGGAAGTAATCGCGGATGTCGGCCTCGGTGGCGACCCCGAGCGCTCCGGCCGCCCGCCGGCAGAGCTCGCGCACCGCGTCGGCCTCGTCGACCTGCCGCGCGACCACCTCGGTGGGCAGCACTCGCTCGGTGAGGTCATAGTGCCGCGCGAAGCCGACCCGGGTGGCGGTGGTCAGCACGCCCGCGGCGAACAGCGCCTCGGTCACCCACTTGGTGTCGCTGCGATCCCACATCTCCTTCTTGGCGGGGCCCGCGGCCCTGCGGCGGCCGCCGCCGAGGTACTCCTCGATCTGCCCGGCGGTGGCAGGCCCGAGTTCGGTGACCGCCGCGACCACGTTCTCGACCAACTGCGGGTTGTTCTTGACGATGTGCACGCCCCACCGACCGTGGGTGTACTCGCGCATCCGCCAGCGCAGCAGCGGCCAGTCGTCGACGGCCATCAATGCGGCTTCATGGGCCCAGTATTCGACGAGCAGTCGGGGTGAGCGCGCGGTATGTGCCCAGGCAGCCCGGTCCAGCACGTCCCGGTCGTAGGGACCGAGGCGGCTGAACACCGGCGCATAGTGCGCCCGCACCGCCACCGACACGGAGTCGAGCTGAAGGATCTGGATGCGGTCGACCAGGCGGCGCAGATGGGCGCGGGTCACCGGTCCCCGGGGGCGGGGCTCGACGAAGCCCTGCGCGGCGACGGCGACCCGGCGGGCCTGCGCGCCGGTGAGCCTCATGCCCGGCGGTAGCTGTGGTAGCGGTAGCGCAGCCCGGAACTGCTGATCGCCCACTCCCCGGTGGTGCCGATCCACGCCTGCCCGAGTACCGGGGCCATCGCGTCCGCGTCTCGGCGTTTCAGGTCCACCTCGACCTCGGTGACCTCACAGCGAGTGGCTCTGGGCAGCGCCAGGGTGTAGACCCGCTCGCCGCCGATCACCCACGTGTCCTCGTCACCGAACGCGTCCTCGATGGTGGTCACCACCTCTGCCCCGTCAGCCATGTAGTCAGCCTGCCGGGTGAGTACGACATTCTTCCGGCCCGGCAGCGGGCGGACCCGTGCGGGCAGCGATTGCCAGGTCAGCCGGCCCATGACCACCCGGTGGCCCATGGTGAGCTCCTTGAACCGCGCCTGGTCCTCGGGCAGCCGCCAGGGGATGCCGCCGTCGCGGCCGATCACTCCGGAGCTGGACTGCGCCCAGATGAGCCCGATGTCGGTCATGGTCATGATTCGGACCTGCAAGCAGTCCTCATACAGCGACAGGCGCCTTGATCGCCGGATGCGGGTCGTAGTTGCGCACCACGACATCCTCATACGTGTAGTCGAACAGCGAATCACGCGGCGCGAGAACAAGTTCCGGATAGGGACGCGGGTCGCGGCGCAACTGCTCGGTGACCTGCTCGACGTGGTTGTCGTAGATGTGGCAGTCGCCGCCGGTCCAGACGAACTCGCCGACGTCCAGACCGGCCTGCGCGGCCATCATGTGGGTCAGCAGCGCGTAGCTCGCGATGTTGAACGGCACGCCGAGGAACAAATCGGCGCTGCGCTGATAGAGCTGGCAGCTCAACCGTCCATCGGCGACGTAGAACTGGAAGAACGCGTGGCAGGGCGGCAGCGCCATCTGCGGGATCTCGCCGACGTTCCAGGCCGACACGATGTTGCGCCGACTGTCGGGGTCGCGGCGGAGCAGTTCCAGCGCTGCGCTGATCTGGTCGATGTGCGCACCGGACGGCGTCGGCCAGGACCGCCACTGAACCCCGTAGACGGGGCCGAGATCGCCGGAGTCGTTCGCCCATTCGTCCCAGATCGTGACGCCGTGCTCCTGCAGCCACCGCACGTTCGAATCGCCGCGCAGGAACCACAGCAGTTCGTAGATCACCGACTTGAGGTGCACCTTCTTCGTGGTGATCAGCGGGAAACCCGCGCCCAGGTCGTAGCGCAGCTGATGACCGAACAGGCTGCGAGTGCCGGTGCCGGTGCGATCCGATTTCGGGGTGCCGCGCTCGAGCACCACCCGCAGCAGATCCTCGTACGGCGTGGGAATCGGCACGTCGGTCAGCCTACTGCCCGCACCGGCGGGTAGAACGGTAGCCATGCCGAGCATCAGCGCCACCGTCACCACCCCGGATGGCTCCTGCCCCGTCACCTTGCACACCCCCAACGGAAGCGGACCCTGGTCGGGCGTGGTGATGTACCCCGATGCCGGCGGGGTGCGGCCCACCTTCCACGAGATGGCCGACCGGTTGGCGGCGTTCGGGCATGCGGTGCTGCTGCCCGACGTCTACTACCGCAGCGGCCAGTGGGAGCCGTTCGACATGGGCACGGTGTTCAGCGACCAGGCCGAGCGCAAACGGTTGTTCGGATTGATCGGCTCGGTCACGCCGGAGCGGATGGAAGCCGACGCGACCGCATTCTTCGACTTCCTCGGGAGCCGCCCCGAGGTTCGCGGTGACCGGTTCGGCGTATGCGGCTACTGCATGGGCGGACGAACCTCGCTGATCGTGGCGGGCCGGGTCCCCGGGCGGGTCGCCGCGGCAGGGTCCTTCCACGGCGGCGGCCTGGTGACCGACGACGAGACCAGCCCGCACCTGCTGGCCGACCGGATGACCGCGACGGTCTACGTCGCGGGCGCCGAGAACGACGCGTCCTTCACCACCGAGCAGGCCCAGACGCTCGACAAGGCGCTGACGGCCGCGGGTGTGCAGCACACTGTCGAGATCTATCCCGCCGAGCACGGATTCGCGGTGCCCGACAATGCGCCCTACGACGAGGAGTCCGCGCAGCGGCACTGGATCGCCCTGCAGGAGCTGTTCGAGACGTCGCTGCCGAGCTAGGTGCCGCCGCGACGGCGGTTGGCGCGGAACGTCTGAGCGGCGCCGATGAGGCCGCGCACAGCGTAGACCGCGGTGAGGATGCACAGGAGCACCAGCACGACGAACGTCATCAGCCAGTGCGGTCGGCTGTGTTTGACGTTCCACCAGATGAAGGTGAAGAGCAGCGCACAGACGAACACCACGATGTCGCGCCAATTGCCCCGGTAGGAGAAGGCGACGTCGCGCAGGGCGCGGCTCTTCTCGGTCGCGTCGATCAGGTCGCTGATGCGCAGGTCGACGCTCTCCTGCAGCCTCCGTTTGAGGTCGGCCTGCTCGTCGGTCATCCGCTCGATCAGGTCCATGTCCTTGGCGATCGCGCCCCGGATATCAGGTCCCTTCAGGCCGCCCGCGGCCAGGCCGAGCAAAGCTCCGCCGGCCAGCGGCGCGGCCCCGAGCGCGATCTCCGCGATACCCGGCATCGTTGGGGTCCTTTCTGGTGACGGCCCTCGGCATACCGCCGCGGAGCGGCCCGAGCGTCGGTGTGCGGCGGTTCCCGAAAAGGTACCGCCGGTCGGTGGCGGTCGACCGGTGCGGGGCTACTGCGCCAGAAATCCGCCGTCGACGGGCAACACCGCTCCAGTGACGAAAGACGCCTCGTCGCAGGCCAGGAAGGCGATGGCGTTGGCGACCTCGATCGGGTCACCGAGGCGGCCCATCGGGTGCATACGCTCAATGTCGGCGAGGTACTCGGCGCCGCCCCGCTCGCTTTTCGGCCGCGACATCGGCGAATCGGCGTCCGTGGCGGTGCGGCCCGGGGCTACCCCATCAGTCGGGCAGCCACGGTGGCGCCCAGATTCCAGCAGGCCTCGAGATCGGCTTTGGCCGGCTTGCCCGAGACGACGACGGTCTCGGCGGCGCGTTCCCAGCCGAGCCCCGCGGTGATGCCGTCCAGCGCGCGCACAGCTCCTTCGGTCCCCTCGTTGCCGTGCAGGTAGACACCGAATGGTCGGCCGCGAGTGGCATCGAGCAACTGGTAGTAGGACTGGTCGAATGCGTGCTTGAGCGCACCGCTCATGTAGCCCAGGTTCACCGGTGTGCCGAGCAGATAGCCGTCGGCGTCGAGCATGTCGACCGCCGACACAGTGAGCGCCGGACGACGGATCACCTCCACACCCTCGATCTCCGGATCGGTGGCGCCGCGGAGCGCTGCCTCGAACATCTCCTGCGTATGCGGCGAGGGCGTGTGGTGGACGATCAGCAGGGTGCTCATGCCTGTTCCTGCATCTCGACGGCCCTGCGCATCGCGGTGCGCGCCCGGGCGCGGTCACCGGCGTAGTCATACGCACGCGCCAGCCGGTACCAGCGCACCCAGTTCTCCGGGTCCGCCTGGAGTTCGGCGCGCACGGTCTGGAACAGCGCGTCGGCGGCATCGCGTTCGATGCGCCCCGACGGACGGCGCGGCAGATCGCTGACGTCGAGTTCCTGATGCTGCTCCCGGGCCAGTCGCGCCAGCCGTTGATGGGCGAACCCGGCGCGCAGCGTGCTGACCATCACCCAGATACCGATCACCGGTAGGGCCAGCAGCGCAACGCCCAGGCCGATCGCGGTCGGCGTGCCGGAGGTGATGAACGCCAGCGCCGTCCGGCCGAGGAGCACGAAGTACACCACCAGTGCCGCGCACATCAGCGCGATCAGCAGCTGGAGGCGCAGCGCACGCCGGTCGTCGGTCATGTGAGGTCGAGCAGCGGCTCGAGACCCACGGTGAGACCGGGCCGCTGTCCGATCTGGCGCACTGCGAGCAGCACGCCGGGAACGAAGGACGTGCGGTCGATGCTGTCGTGCCGGATGGTCAGCGTCTCCCCCTGGGTGCCGAACAGCACCTCCTGGTGGGCGACCAGACCGGCCAGCCGTACCGAGTGCACGGGCACGCCGTCGACATCGGCACCGCGCGCTCCGTCGAGACCGGTGCTGGTCGCATCGGGGTTGGGCGGCATACCTTTTCGCGCCTCGGCGATGAGCTTCGCCGTGCGGGCCGCGGTGCCCGACGGTGCATCGGCCTTGTGCGGATGGTGCAACTCGATCACTTCGACCGATTCGAAGAACCGCGCGGCCTGCTGCGCGAAATGCATGGACAGCACGGCGCCGATCGCGAAGTTCGGCGCGATCAGCACCGCCGATTCCGGCTTGTCGGCCAGCCAGGACCGGACCTGCTCCAGTCTTTCGTCGGTGAACCCGGTGGTGCCGACGACGGCGTGAATGCCGTTGTCGATGAGGAACTTCAGGTTGTCCATCACCACCGCGGGGTGGGTGAAGTCGATGATCACGTCGGTCCGGCTGTCGACGAGCGCGCTCAACGGATCGTCGGCGTCCACCCCGACGGTGTAGGTGAGGTCGTCGGCGGCCTCGACCGCCTGCACCATCGTCGCCCCGACCTTGCCTTTCGCGCCCAGCACGCCTACTCGCATGCGCCCACCCTAGTCGGCGGAATTCCTGCCACGAGCGTGCGGGTTTGCACACGACACGCCGCGGTTCGGTGTGCAGTTTGCGCACGCTCGCGGCGCATCGCGTGCACTCGAAAACAGTTGCCGGCGGCGGGCTTTCGCCGCGCACACGTGTCGGTGGGTCGTACTAGTGTTCGACATATGGATCGGGAAGACCTACAGGCGACGCTCGAGCGGCTCGACGCCGCCCGCGCCGAGCTCGCGGCCTTCCCTCTCGAGATGCTCACCACCACCGAACGCCTCGCCATCGTCGAATACGCCGAGCGCGGACTGCGCCGAGACCTCGCGTTCAGCCACCAAGCCACAGCCGCGTTCGCCGACGGGGTCGACCCTCTGATGTTCGGGGAGAAGACGCTGCGCATGGTCGTCGCGACCCGGCTGCGCATCGAACCCAAAGACGCCGGCCGCCGACTCAAAGACGCCGAGCAACTCGCGCCGCGCCGCTCGATGACCGGCGAACCGCTGCCCCCGCAGATGCCCGAAACCGCGGCCGCCCTCGCGCGGGGGCCCATCGGCGCCCCGCACGTCGAAGCAATCCAGAAAGGGCTCAAGAGGCTGCCCCGCTGGGTCGACGCCGACACCCGCGATCTGGCCGAACACACCCTCGCCGAGCAGGCCGTCGGCCTGGACCCTGAACAACTGCGTAAAGCCGTCGACGTACTGATCGCCCTCGTCGACCCGGACGGCGCCGAACCCGACCAAGCGCTCCAGCAGCGGCTGCGCCGGTTTCGCAAAGGAAGACAACGCCCTGACGGCATGACCAACATCAGCGGCTACGTCGACCCCGAACTCGCCGCCCTCATCGACGTCGTCCACGCCAAACACGGCCAACCCGGCCACAATCTGCCACCGGATATGGCCGGGATGCCTGACACCCGCACCGAAGGCCAACGCCACCACGACGCCATCAAGACCGGCTTGCGCGAACTCGTCGCCTCCGGGGCACTCGGCCAGATCAACGGCCTGCCCGCCACCATCGTCGCCACCACCACCGTCACCGAACTCGAACGAGCGGCCGGCTACGCCCACACCGCGGGCGGCACCCGCCTCCCGGTACGCGACCTCATCCGGATGGCCGGACAAGCCCACCACTACCTGGCGGTGTTCGACGACCACCACCGGGAAGTCCTCTACCTGGGTCGGGCGAAACGCTGCGCGTCGACCGCACAACGGCTCGCCCTGTTCGCCCGCGACATCGGCTGCACCCGACCCGGCTGCCCCAAACCGGCGTTTCAGAGCGAGGTCCACCACGACGACGACTACGCCCGCGGCGGACTCACGAACACCAACGTGATGCGGCTGGCCTGCAAGAGCGACAACCTGCTCATCGAAGAGACCGAATGGACCACTATCCGCCGCAACGGCCGCACGGAATGGGTACCACCCCCGGCGCTCGACACCGGCCAGACCCGGGTCAACAACTACTTCCACCCCGAGCGCTACATCCACGACGCGCGCGAAGAAGCGAGCGACGGGGACGACGACGACCCCGAATAGCGGGATCTCAGAAGTGCTGCCCGGCAACACTGCTCCGCCACCGAGCGGAACAGAATGCTGTGGTGGCGCTGGACGTTGGTTTCGGCCCGGCTACCGTGGGCACCATGAGCTGGTCAACAAAGGACATCCCCGATCTGCACGGAAAGGTCGCCGTCATCACCGGAGCCAATGGTGGCCTGGGACTGGCATCGGCCAAGGCCCTCGCCGGCCGTGGCGCGCACGTGGTGATGGCGGCCCGCAATCAGGCCAAGGCGGCCGAGGCGCAGGCGGAGATCCTGAGCGCGCATCCCGACGCATCGCTGGAGATCGTCGAGCTCGATCTGAGCTCGCTCAGTTCGGTGGCGGCGGCCGCCGAACAGATCGCCGCGAAGCATCCGCGCATCGACATCCTGATGTGCAACGCCGGCGTGATGGCCGTCCCGCAGGGCACCACCGAGGACGGCTTCGACACCCAGATGGGCACCAACGTGCTGGGCCATTGGGCGCTGTTATCGCGTCTGCTACCCATCATCGTGGCCACGCCCGGGGCCCGCGTGGTGACCCTGTCCAGCACCGCTCAGCACGCCGGACGCGCGATCAATCCCGCCGATCCACATATGCGCTCCAACTTCGACCCGTGGCGGATGTACGGCCAGACAAAGCTGGCCATGCGCCACCTCGCCGTCGGTCTGCAGGAGCAATTCGACCGGGAAGGGATCGACGCGAAGGCGCTGTCCGCGCAACCAGGTCTGACGAATTCCGACCTGCAGACCACATCCCAGTCCCACGGCGGCGCGGGTCCCCTCGGCGCCGTCTTCGAGAAGTGGACCAAAGTCGCCGGTATGTCGACCGATCAGGGCGCCCTCAGCCAGATCCGGGCGGCGGTCGATCCGAGCGCTCCGGGCGGCGGGTTCTACGGACCTCTTTTTGTGACCAACGGTCCCCCGGTCCGCAAACCCTTGGTCCGGCCGGGTAGCGAAGGTGCGGTCAAGACGCTGTGGCAGGTCGCGGAGAACGAGACCGGCCTGCGGGTGGACGTGCGCTCGGCCAAGCGCTCCTGAGGCCTACAGCGGCGACGCACCGCGCAGGTGCTCGAAGATCAGCGACGTCTGCGTGCCCGCGACATCGGCATCGGCATTGAGGTTCTCGACGACGAACGCGCGCAGATCCTCGGTGTCCCGTGCCGCCACGTGCAGGATGAAATCGTCTGCCCCGGCGAGGAAGTAGACGCCCATGACTTGCGGCTTACGGCGGATCTGCTGGATGAAACTGCGAATCTTGCCGCGCGCATGCGATTGCAGCGTCACCGAGATCATCGCCTGCAGCGTCAGACCGATCGCCGCCGGGTCGATATCGGTGTAGAAGCCGCGGATCACCCCGAGCTCCTGCAGCCGACGCACCCGTCCGTGACACGTCGACGGGGCGATGCCCACCAGGTCGGCCAGGGCACTGTTGGATATTCGAGCGTCGTCGTGCAGCGCGGTCAGTATCCGTCGGTCCACGGCGTCGATGTCGGTGGGCCGAACATCCTTCGGCGCACGCGCTTCCTTCACCTCGTCTTCTGGTGAATCTTCGACCATGGTGGGACCGTATCGAATTATCACTGAACCTGTTGCCTATTTGTCGAAGTTTCTTCAGACTTGACGCGACCACTTCGACTCGAGGAGCGATCATGCGTGTCGGTATCCCGACCGAGATCAAGAACAACGAATACCGTGTTGCGATCACGCCGGCCGGCGTCGCCGAGCTGGTGCGCCGGGGTCACGACGTCCTAGTGCAGTCCGGTGCCGGTGACGGATCCGCCATCACCGACGCCGATTTCAAGGCCGCCGGCGCGCAGATGATCAACAGCGCCGACGAGGTGTGGGCCGAGGCCGATCTGCTCCTCAAGGTCAAGGAGCCGATCGAACCCGAATACGCCCGTATGCGCGAGGGCCAGACGCTCTTCACCTATCTGCATCTGGCGGCGTCCCGGCCCTGCACCGATGCGCTGCTCGCCTCGGGTACCACCTCGATCGCCTACGAGACGGTGCAGACCACCGGATCAGACGGGTCGGTCGCACTCCCGCTGCTCGCCCCGATGAGCGAGGTGGCCGGCCGGCTCTCCGCGCAGGTCGGCGCCTACCACCTGATGCGGACGCAGGGTGGCCGCGGCGTGCTCATGGGCGGCGTCCCCGGTGTCGCCCCGGCCAAGGTCGTGGTGATCGGCGGCGGCATGGCCGGCGACAACGCTGCCGCAGTGGCCTGGGGTATGGGTGCGCACGTCACCGTCTTCGACCTCAACATCAACATCCTGCGCAAGATCGATGCCGAATACGGCGGGGCCATCGAAACCCGCTACTCGTCGTCGCTGGAGCTCGAGGAGGCCGTCAAGCAGGCCGACCTGGTCATCGGCGCCGTGCTCATCCCCGGCGCCAAGGCGCCCAAGCTGGTGACCAATTCGACTGTTGCACAGATGAAGTCGGGCTCCGTACTCGTAGACATCGCCATCGACCAGGGTGGTTGCTTCGAAGACTCCCGCCCAACCACCCACGACGACCCGACCTTCGCCGTCCACGACACGGTCTTCTACTGCGTGGCCAATATGCCCGGCGCCGTGCCTCGCACGTCGACCTTCGCCCTGACCAATGCCACGATGCCCTACGTCCTCAAGCTCGCCGACAAGGGCTGGCAGGCCGCCTGCCAGGCCGACCCGGCGCTGGCCAAGGGCCTGTCCACCCACGCCGGCGACCTGCTCAGCGAGCAGGTCGCGGCCGATCTGAGCCTGCCGTTCACCGACCCGGTGACGCTGCTCGCGTGACGCCCTAGAACACCTCTCCGTCGACGTAGAACCAGCGACGGGCTCGAACGGCGAACCGGGACCGCTCATGCAGCGTTCCCCCCGTGGCAAGCTGGCCTGAGCGTCGGCCGTCGCGATACTGCGCCACGAACTCCACCTCGTCCCCGGACGCCTCGACGACCTGCAGGCCGGTCCACACAACGTCATCCGGTGACAGCTGGTCCGGCCGGGTCCGCGGATGCCACGTCCGCCACACGTACTCCAGATCGCCTGCGGCATAGGCGCTGTACCGTGAGCGCATCAATTCCTCAGGTGTATCGGCCTGCCGCTCACCGCGGATCAACGGCCCGCAGCAGGACCCAAACGACGTGCCGGACCCGCAGGGGCACAACGGATCCGCGCTCACGGCGTCAGGAGAGCCGGCAGCACCGCCGAGGCAACCTCACCGATCAGGGGCCGATTGCCCTGCGCATCGGCGTCGTCTCGCGCCGAGTGGGTCAGCACCGCCAGCAGCACCCGCTGCCCCTGCGGACCGTAGGCGATCCCGACGTCGTTGGTGGTGCCGTAGTCACCGCTGCCGGTCTTGTCGGCGGTGGTCCAGCCCGGCGGCAGACCCGGGCGCATGCTCGACGTCTCGTTCGCCCGCATCCAGTCTTCGAGGGTCTGACGCTGCGCTCCGGCAAGCGCATCACCGGTCAGCAGGGTGCGGTATCCGTTGCCGAGCGCCTGCGGGGTGCTGGTGTCGCGCGGATCGCCGGGCACCGCGGAATTCAGTTCGGTCTCGAACCGGTCGAGCCGCGACCTTGGATCCCCGATGCTGCGCGCGAAATTCGTCACGGCGGCGGGACCGCCGGCGTCGTGGAGCAGGATGTTGGCCGCGGTGTTGTCGCTGACCTGGAGGATCGCCTGACACAGGTCGCCGATGGCCATATCCGCTCCGGCACGTGGTCCGGTGCGCGGCGAGTTCGCCACGATGGCGGCCGGATCGATGTAGAGCCGCTGTTCGAGCGAGCGTTCGCCGTGTCCGACCATCCGCAGGACGAGCCCGGCGAGATAGCCCTTGAACGTCGAGCACATCGCGAACGACTCCTGCGTCCGGTGTTCGACGGTGCGGCCCGACCCGAGGTCGACCGCGTACACCCCGATCACCGCATCGTGACGGCGTTCCAGTTCGTCGAGGCGCTCACCGATCGGCGGCACGGGCTCGGCGGGGTCGGCCAGGACCGTGCGCTGCGAGCACGCCGCCAGCGCCGCACCCGCCAGTACCGCCGCTCCGGAAATCGCCTGTCGTCGCGTGAATGCCATCAGATGGACTGTAGTCGTTTCGGCAACGATCTCTTGGAGCGGTGCGGGCCCAGCACGGCCGCGCCGAACGGCCGGGTCAGTAGCTGCCTGGCCACCGCGTTCACCTCCTCGAGGGTCACGGCGCCGATCTGCTCGAGGGTCTCGTCGATGGTGCGGTGCCTACCGTGGTTCAGTTCGCTGCGGCCGATCCGGTTCATCCGTGACGCCGAATCCTCCAGTCCGAGAACGAGTCCACCGCGCAGCGACCCCTTGGCGATCCGGCACTCGGATTCGGTGATCCCGTCGCGCGCGACGACGTCGAGCACATCGGTGGTCACGCGGACCACCTCGTCGAAACGTTCCGGCAGACACCCGGCGTAGATCGACAGCGCTCCGCTGTCGGAGAAGGTGTCCACCGTCGAATAGACCGAGTAGGCCAGGCCCCGCGTCTCCCGAACCTCCTGGAACAGACGGGAACTGAGCCCGCCGCCTAGCGCCGTGTTGAGAACCGCAAGCGCCCACCGGTGTTCCCAGTGCCGTCCCGGGGTACGCACCCCCATCGACAGATGGGTCTGCTCGCCGTCACGGTTCACGATCTGCAACGACGGCCGGCCCGGCACCCGCCCACTGCCCTTACGCGGCGGCACCGCGCTGCGACCGCGGACAAGCTTGGGGCCGAAGTACTCTTGCACGAGGGCGACCACCCGGTCGTGGTCGACGTTGCCGGCCACCGCGACCACCATCCGCTCCGGCGTGTAGCGCCGAACGTGGAACGAATGCAGCTGGTTGCGCGTCATATCCGAGATCGACTCGACGCTGCCGATCACCGGGCGCCCCACCGGGTGCGCGCCGAACATCGCCGACAGGAACACATCGCCCAGGGTGTCCTCGGGATCATCGTCGCGCATGGCGATCTCCTCGAGCACGACATCGCGTTCCACCTCGACGTCGTCGGCCGCACACCGTCCGCGCAGCACCACATCGGCGACCAGGTCGACGGCGAGTTCCAGGTCGGTGTCGAGCACATGGGCGTAGTAACAGGTGTGCTCACGCGCGGTGAATGCGTTCAGCTCGCCGCCCACCGCGTCCACCGCCTGAGCGATGTCCACGGCGGTGCGCGTCGGCGTCGACTTGAACAGCAGGTGTTCGAGGAAGTGCGCGGCGCCGGCCACAGTCGGGCCTTCGTCGCGCGATCCGACGTTCACCCAGACGCCGACCGACGCCGAGCGCACCCACGGGATGCGCTCGGTCACGACGCGCACACCGCCGGGCAGCGTGGTGCGGTGCACCGTGGACGTCGATCGGGCGTTCGTCGACGTCTGGGTGACCGCGTCCACGCTGTCCGAGCCGCGTCGCAACGACCGCCGGCTAGCTGCTGGCGGTCGCGGCATCGGCAGTCGCGGGCGCACCGCTGTCACCGGCCGCGTCGGCGGACCCGGCTGCGTCGGCCCCTTCTTCAGCCACGAGCACGAGCGAGATCTTGCCGCGGTTGTCGATGTCGGCGATCTCGACGCGCAGCTTGTCGCCCACCTTCACCACGTCCTCGACCTTGGCGATCCGCTTGCCGCGGCCTAGTTTCGAGATGTGGACCAGGCCGTCGCGGCCCGGCAGCAGCGAGACGAACGCACCAAAGTCGGTGGTCTTGACCACGGTTCCGAGGAACCGCTCGCCGATCTTGGGCAGCTGCGGGTTGGCGATGGCGTTGATCTTGTCGATCGCGGCCTGCGCGGCTTCGCCGTTGGAGGCGCCGACGAACACGGTGCCGTCGTCCTCGATCGAGATCGACGCGCCGGTCTCTTCGGTGATCGAGTTGATCATCTTGCCCTTGGGTCCGATGACCTCGCCGATCTTGTCGACTGGCACCTTGATCGTGGTGATCCGCGGGGCGTACGGGCTCATCTCGTCGGGCTCGTCGATGGCCTCGGCCATCACCTCGAGGATCGTGATGCGCGCGTCCTTGGCCTGCGCCAGCGCACCCGCGAGCACCTGGGAGGGAATCCCGTCCAGCTTGGTGTCCAGCTGCAGGGCGGTGACGAAGTCCTTGGTGCCCGCACACTTGAAGTCCATGTCGCCGAACGCGTCCTCGGCGCCGAGGATGTCGGTGAGCGTGACGAAGCGGCGCTCGGTCTTACCGTCAACCTCGACGTCATCGGACACCAGACCCATCGCGATACCCGCGACCGGGGCCTTCAGCGGCACACCGGCGTTGAGCAGCGACAAGGTCGACGCACACACCGAACCCATCGAGGTCGAGCCGTTGGAACCCAACGCCTCGGACACCTGACGGATCGCGTACGGGAACTCCTCGACGCTAGGCAGCACCGGCATCAGCGCCCGCTCGGCCAGCGCCCCGTGACCGATCTCGCGGCGCTTCGGGGAACCCACGCGGCCGGTCTCACCGGTCGAATACGGCGGGAAGTTGTAGTGGTGCATGTAGCGCTTGGAGGTCTCGGGCCCCAGCGAGTCGATCTGCTGGGCCATCTTGATCATGTCCAGCGTGGTGACACCCATGATCTGGGTCTCGCCGCGTTCGAACAGCGCGCTGCCGTGCGCCCGCGGGATCACGGCGACCTCGGCGCTCAGCGCGCGGATGTCGGTGATGCCACGGCCGTCGATGCGGAAGTGGTCGGTCAGGATGCGCTGGCGCACCAGCTTCTTGGTCAGTGACCGGAACGCGGCACCGACCTCCTTCTCGCGGCCGGCGAACTGCTCGGCGAGACGCGACAGCACCTCGACCTTCACCTCGTCGGTGCGGGCGTTGCGCTCTTCCTTGCCGGCGATCGTCAGCGCCTCGGACAGCGCGTCGGTGGCCACCGAGGAGACCGCGTAGTACACGTCTTCCTGGTAGTCCGGGAAGACCGGGTAGTCCGCGGTCTCCTTGCCGGCCGCTTCGAAGAGCTCCTGCTGGGCGGTACACAGGGCGGCGATGAAGGGCTTGGCGGCCTCCAGACCCTCGGCCACGACGGTCTCGGTGGGCGCACCCGCGCCGCCGCCGATCAGCTCGATGACGTTGTCGGTGGCCTCGGCCTCGACCATCATGATGGCCACGTCATCGTCGGTCTTACGACCCGCGACGACCATGTCGAACACGGCCCGCTCGAGCTGCTCGACGGTCGGGAAGGCGACCCACTGCCCGTCTATTAGGGCGACGCGCACGCCGCCGACCGGGCCGCTGAACGGCAGGCCCGAGATCTGGGTGGACGCCGACGCGGCGTTGATCGCCAGCACGTCGTAGAGGTCCTTGGGATCCAGGCTCAGCACGGTGATGACGACCTGGACCTCGTTGCGCAGACCCGAGATGAAGGTCGGGCGCAGCGGCCGGTCGATCAGACGGCAGGTCAGGATCGCGTCGGTGGAGGGCCGGCCCTCACGGCGGAAGAACGAACCGGGGATGCGGCCCGCGGCGTACATCCGCTCCTCGACGTCGATCGTCAGGGGGAAGAAGTCGAAATGGTCCTTGGGCTGCTTGCTGGCGGTGGTGGCACTCAGCAGCATGGTCTCGTCGTCGAGATAGGCGACGACCGAACCGGCGGCCTGCTTGGCCAGACGCCCGGTCTCGAAACGGATGGTGCGGGTGCCGAAGCTCCCGTTGTCGATGACGGCGGTCGATTCGAACACGCCGTCCTCAATTTCAACTGCAGACATTGACGTCCGTACAGCCTCTCTGCATTCACTCAACTGTTTCGCGACGTCACGACAGGGGACCGCGTATGCGATCGAAGAGCACCGGCTCCGATGCGGCTACGGCCGTCGATCGAAGCTGTCGGAGTGATGTCGTCCACTCTCGGCAGCCACTACCGAAGACCGCCCGATCAGGCGGGCTCTGACATGACGCGCGGGAACGGCTCTCGCGGAGCGCGAGTACCGCACCCGGTGTTCTGACCCGAAGGGATCGATACAGAACGTATCCATGCTACATGGCGACCTGCCCGCACTCGGCGCGGCTCACACCGGGAGGCGAGCCCCGACGATCACCGTACGGTCCAGCGGCAGGGAGAAGAAGCCGGCCGTGTCGGCGGAGATGAACGACGTCGCGATGAACAGACGCTTGCGCCACGGCGCCATGGCGGTGCTGGGGCCAATGGTCAGCTCCAGTTTGTTCAGGAAGTACGACGCCTGCTCGATATCGACGGGCGGCATTAGTTCCGGGTCCACGAGCCGCAGGGCCGCGGGCACGTCAGGCGTTTCCATGTATCCGAAACGCGCTGTCACCGTGTAGATCCCGTCATCGGTGTAGAGGATGTCCTCGACGGTGACGCGGTCGGCGTCCGCGACGCGCGGCACCGGCTCGGTGGTCACCACGACGATGACCACCTCGTCGTGGAGCACCTGGTTGTGCCTGACGTTCGCCCGCAGCGCCAGCGGTGCGGTCTCGGTGGTGCGGTTGAGGAACACGGCGGTGCCGGGAACCCGTGTCAGCGGCGGGCGGCGGTCACGCAACATGGTCAGGAAGTCCGGCAGCGGCCCCTCCCGCTCGCGGCGGAGGCTGGTGACCAGTTCGCTGCCCCGGCGCCAGGTGAGCATCGCGGTGAAGGCGGCCAATGCGATCAGCATCGGCAGCCAGGCGCCGTGGATCAGCTTGGTCAGGTTCGCCGAGAAGAACAGCAGGTCGATGGTCAGCAGCGGCACCGCCCCGGCGAGGACCAGCCACAGCGGTGTCCGCCAGCGCACGTGGGCGACGTAGAAGAACAGCAGCGTGGTGATGGTGATCGTGCCCGTCACGGCCATTCCGTAGGCGTAGGCCAGTGCGGAGGAGCTGCGGAACGCGAACACCAGCGTGAGTACCGCGATGAACAGCACGCCGTTGATCCACGGGACGTAGATCTGGCCGATCGCCTTCTCCGAGGTGTGCGCGATGCGCAGCCGTGGCAGATATCCCAGCTGGGCGGCCTGCGAGGCGACGGAATACGCCCCGGTGATGACGGCTTGGCTGGCGATCACGGTCGCGGCGGTCGCCAGGATCACCATCGGCAGCTGGCCCCATTCGGGCAGCAGCAGGAAGAACGGATTGCTGATCGCGGCCTCGTCGCCGATGAGCAGCCCACCTTGGCCGAGATAGCTCAGCGCGAGCGCCGGAAGCACGACGAAGAGCCAGGCCCGGGTGATGGCCGTGCGGCTGAAGTGGCCCATGTCGGCGTACAGCGCCTCGGCCCCGGTGACCGCGAGCACCACGGCGGCGAGCGCGAAGAACGCGTATTCGAAGTGCTCGGTGATGAACAGATACGCGTAGTACGGCGACAGCGCTTTGAGGATCTGGGGGTGCTGCAGGATCCCGCCGACACCGCAGATCCCGACGACCACGAACCACACCAGCATCACCGGCCCGAACAGTCTGCCGACCAGGGCGGTGCCGTGGCGCTGCACCGCGAACAGGATGCAGATGATCACGGCGGTGATCGGGACGACCCAGTCCGACAGGTCGGGGTCGACCACCTTGAGCCCCTCGACCGCCGACAGGATCGACATGGCCGGGGTGATCATGCTGTCCCCGAAGAACAGCGCCGCGCCGAAGAGACCGAGGCCGGCCAGGAGGGCGGTCGAGCGTCGGCCCGGCGTCCCGACCAGCCGCCGCAACAGGGTGATCAGCGCCATGATGCCGCCCTCGCCCTCGTTGTCGGCGCGCATCACCAGGGTCACGTAGGTCAGCGTGACGATCACCATGATCGACCAGAAGATCAGCGAGACCACGCCGTACACGTGTGGGATGGTCAGCGGGATCGGGTGCGGGTCGGTCGGATCGAACACCGTCTGCACGGTGTAGATGGGACTGGTGCCGATGTCGCCGAACACCACGCCGAGTGCGCCGAGCACCAGTGCCGCCCGGGGCGACGCCACGTCCGACTGCGCGCGCACGCTGCCCCCTCGCTGATGCGGTCGACCGCAGGCATGCTAGCACCGAAAGGGCCGGCTGCCCTGACGGCAGCCGGCCCTTTGCGTGGTGCGAACGCTCAGGTCAGCGACGCAGACCCAGACGCTCGATGAGCGACCGGTAGCGCGCCACGTCGACCTGGGCGACGTACTTGAGCAGCCGGCGGCGACGGCCGACCAGCAGCAGCAGACCCCGCCGCGAGTGGTGGTCGTGCTTGTGCTGCTTGAGGTGCTCGGTGAGGTCCGAGATTCGCTTGGTCAACAGGGCGACCTGCGCCTCGGGCGACCCGGTATCGGTGTCGTGCAGGCCGTACTGGCCCAGGATCTCTTTTTTCTGCTCGGCGGTAAGCGCCATGAAACAACTCCATCGATCGGTCCGCGAATGACAAGAAAAACCGACGCGGCCGCCGCGAACTGCAGCACACGTCGAGACGTCGGAGAGTCTAACAGTGCGGTACCGAGCAGGCAGAATCGCTCAGCCGCGCAGGATCGCCCTGGCGCGATCGGTGTCGCGGCCCATCGCCTCGATCAGCTCGTCGACCGAGCCGAACCTCTCCTGACCGCGGATGCGGGCCACGAAGTCGACCGCGACATGCTGGCCGTAGAGGTCGGCGGCGGTGTCCAGGACGAATGCCTCGACGGTGCGGGTGCGTCCGGAGAACGTCGGGTTCGTGCCCACCGACACTGCGGCCTGATAGCGCTCGCCGGGGGTCACCGTCCCCATCACCGGACCGTGGCCCAGCACGGTGAACCACGCGGCATACACCCCGTCGGCGGGGATCGCCGAGTGCATCGGGGGCGCGACGTTGGCGGTCGGGAAACCCAGCCCCCGGCCCCGCCCGTCGCCGCGGACCACGACGCCCTCGACGCGGTGGGGGCGGCCGAGGGCCTCGGTGGCGGCGACCATGTCTCCGGCGTCGACGCAGGACCGGATGTAGGTCGACGAGAACGTCACCGCTTCGGACTGGTGTTCGTCGGCGACCAGCGACATCGCTTCCACGGCGAAGCCGAGCCGCTCCCCGGCCCGGCGCAGCAGATCGACGTTGCCTGCGGCCTTCTTGCCGAACGTGAAGTTCTCCCCCACCACGACCTCCACGACGTGCAGCCGCTCGACCAGCAGTTCGTGGATGTACCGCTCCGGGGTGAGCTTCATGAAGTCGGCGGTGAACGGCATGACCAGGAAGACGTCGATGCCCATCTCTTCGACCAGCTCGGCCCGTCGCGTCAGCGTGGTGAGTTGGGCGGGATGGCTGCCCGGGAAGACGACCTCCATGGGATGCGGGTCGAACGTCATGAGCACCGTCGGCACGCCGCGGGAACGGCCCGACTTGACCGCATGGTTGATCAGTTCGGCGTGACCCCGATGGACGCCGTCGAACACGCCGATGGTGAGGACACATCGGCCCCAGTCGGTGGGAATCTCGTCCTGACCCCGCCAGCGCTGCACGACGCCAAGCCTACGGCGCGACGCGCTCGATGGCTGCGCTGGCTCTCCGGATCAGGTGACGATTGCCTAAACTCCAGGACTGTGAGTCCGGATGACACCGCGCGGGACCTGACGACGGTCGCGCAGGATTACCTGAAGGTCATCTGGACCGCGCAGGAGTGGTCGCACGAGAAGGTCAGCACGAAGCTGCTGGCCGAGCGGATCGGTGTCTCGGCGTCGACCGCGTCGGAATCCATTCGCAAACTGGCCGACCAGGGTCTGGTGAACCACGAGAAGTACGGCGCGGTGACACTGACCGACGCCGGCCGGCAGGCCGCGCTGCAGATGGTGCGCCGCCACCGGCTGATGGAGACCTTCCTGGTCAACGAACTCGGCTACAGCTGGGACGAAGTGCACGACGAGGCCGAGGTGCTCGAGCACGCCGTATCCGACCGGATGCTGGACCGCATCGACGCCAAACTGGGCCATCCGACCCGAGATCCGCACGGCGACCCGATTCCGGCCGCCGACGGCCGGGTGCCGACGCCGCCCGCGCGGCAGCTGTCGGCGTGCGAGGACGGGGACGCCGGCACGGTCGCGCGGATCTCCGACGCCGACCCCGAGATGCTGCGGTACTTCGACAGCGTCGGCATCAGCCTGGATTCGCGGTTGCGGGTGGTCGCGCGGCGCGACTTCGCCGGCCTGATCACCGTCGCCATCGAACGACCGGGGAATCCGTCCGGCGCCGACACCGATGCCACCGTCGATTTGGGTTCGCCTGCGGCACAGGCGATCTGGGTCGTCGCGAGCTGACGCTACAGCGTCGCGGGCCGGACGACGACGACCGAGTTCGTGCGCTTCGGCCCGTCCTCGAGCAGCGCGATCACCGAACCGTCCGGAGCCGTCGCCGCGTAAACGCCGGCGATACCCGCCGGTTCCAGCGCCCGGCCGTGGCCGGCCGACTCCGCCTCCTGCGCGCTCAGCTCGCGCCGCGGAAAGGACAGCAGGCAGGCCTGATCGAGCGAATAGCTCACCTTCGGCTGATCGGCCAGCGCGTCGAGTTCGTCGGCCTCATCCAGGCCGAACCGGCCGACCCGGGTGCGCCGCAACGCGGTCAGGTGGCCGCCGACGCCGAGCGCGACACCGACGTCCCGCGCCAGCGCGCGGATGTAGGTGCCGCTGGAACAGTCCACCGCCACATCGACGTCGACCAGCTCACCGTTCCGGCGGATTGCGCGTACGTCGAACCGCTCGATACGCACCCGACGAGCGGCCAGCTCGACCTGCTGACCCTCGCGGACCAGCTTGTAGGCGCGCTGGCCGCCGACCTTGACCGCGCTGACCGCCGAGGGCACCTGCTCGATCGGCCCGCGCAGCGCGGCGACGGCGTCGGCGATGGCCTCGTCGCTCACCCCGGCCGCCGAGCAGCTGGCCACGATCTCCCCCTCGGCGTCCTCGGTGGTGGTGGTCTGCCCCAGCCGGATGGTCGCGTCGTAGGACTTGTCCGTCGCGGTGAGCAGGCCGAGCAGTTTGGTGGCGCGCTCGATGCCGACGACGAGCACGCCGGTGGCCATCGGGTCCAGGGTTCCGGCGTGGCCCACCTTGCGGGTTCCGAAGATGCGCCGGCACCGTCCCACCACGTCATGGCTGGTCATTCCGGCCGGTTTGTCGACGATCACCAGGCCCGCCGGGGGGCTCGCGGCGTTCACAACACGATCGCCGTGAGGGTCAGACCGTCGCGCACCGACCAGCGGCCGGACAGCGTTCGCAGCGGCGGGCCGTGTTCGGCGGCGGGATCGATCAGCACTTCGGAGACGAAGCCGCCACGCGCCCCGTCGGCGCCGGGATCGACGTCGAAGGTGATGTGGGCGTCCTCGAAACCCAGCCAGCGGTGTGTCAGCGGGAACCACGCCTTGTAGGTGGCCTCTTTGGCGCAGAACAGGATTCGATCCCAATGCAGTCCGGCCGGGAGCCGCGCGAGCTCGTGGCGTTCCACCGGCAGGCTGATCGCGTCGAGTACGCCGGAGGGCAGCACGTCGTGTGGTTCGGCGTCGATGCCGATCGAGCGGGTGTCGCTGCGGCGGGCGACGGCCGCTCCCCGGAAGCCCGCACAGTGCGTGAGGCTGCCGACCACCCCGTCGGGCCAGCACGGCTCGCCCTTGTCACCCTTGAGGATCGGGGCGGGTGGCAGACCGAGCTCACCGAGCGCCTGCCGGGCGCAGTAGCGCACCGTCACGAATTCGTTGCGCCGCTTGGCCACCGAGCGGGCGATCAGCGGCTCCTCCTCGGGCAGCGGCGCGGCCTCCGGCGGGTCGTCATAGCGTTCGGCGGTGGCCACGACGTCGGGCAGGACAGTGCCGAGCAGGTTCACGGCTGCCGCCGCTCGATGCGTTCCCGGATTCTGGTCTGCATCCGCTGCGCGTTCTCCCGCATCTCCTCGGTGATCTCGAAGTGCCCGCCGAACTCGTTGAGGTAGCCGGGGGTGTACTGCGGGTCCGGCAGGATCTGGCGCAGCCAGCGATAGGGCTTGCGGCGGCGCCACTCTCGCGGATAGCCGACCGACACCTCCTCGAAGCGCACGCCGTCGTACCAGGTGGTGCGTGGGATGTGCAGATGGCCGTACACCGAGCACACGGCGTTGTAGCGGGTGTGCCAGTCGGCGGTCGCGGTCGTGCCGCACCACAGCGCGAACTCGGGGTAGAACATCGCGTCGCAGGGTTCCCGCACCATCGGGAAGTGGTTGACCTGCACGGTGGGCGTCATCCAGTCCAGGTCGTCGAGCCGCTTGCGGGTGTAGTCGACGCGATCGCGGCACCAGGCATCCCGGGTGGCGTAGGGCTCGGCGGAGAGCAGGAATTCGTCGGTGCCGACGACGTTGCGTTCGCGGGCCACCGCCAGCCCGTCGGCCTTGGTGGTGGTGCCCTCGGGCAGGAAGCTGTAGTCGTACAGCAGGAACATCGGCGTGATCGTCGCCGGGCCGCCTTCGCCGGTCCACACCGCGAACGGATGCTCGGGGGTGACGATGCCCATCTCGTCGCACATGGTGACCAGATAGTCGTAGCGCGAGCGGCCGAAGATTTGCAGCGGATCCTTCTTCGTGGTCCACAGCTCGTGATTGCCCGGCACCCAGATGACCTTCGCGAACCGCTTACGCAGCAGGTCCAGTGCCCAGCGGATCTCGTCGGTGCGCTCGCCGACATCGCCGGCGACGATGAGCCAGTCGTCGTCAGAGGCGGGGTACAGCGACTCGGTGACCGGCTTGTTACCGGTGTGACCGGTGTGCAGATCGCTGATCGCCCACAGGATCGGCCGCCGATTCCGGCTCTGCGCTGGAGTCACCACAACGCACCAGGCTACTGAACGGCCCGGCGGCCTTTCCTCGGGCAACTAGAACGTGTTCTGGTTTCCGGTTCAGCTGGTGTCGGCGGCCCGCTACACTCCCCGGCAGGGTCGGACTCGCAGGGCGGTGAGCGCCCGGACACAAGGGGGTGTGATGGCCGCCAGGCTGAGAGTGCTCTCTGCATTGTGTGCGCTGTTCGCGGCAGTGATCGTGGTGGTGCAGGCCAACCCGGTTTCCGGCGGTGCGCGCCCGGTGGATCTGCGCTCGACCTTTCTGCCCATGCCGGCGTCGTCGTCGATCAAGTACCCGGTGATCGAGACCACCGATCCGTCCCCGTTCGACCCGTGCCGAGACATCCCGCTCGACGTCGTCCAGCGCGCCGGCCTGGCCTACACGCCGCCGGTCCCGGAGGACAGCCTGCGCTGCAAGTACGACGCGGGGAACTACCAGATGACCGTTGAGGCGTTCGTCTGGCGCACCTTCGATCAGACCCTGCCGCCGGACGCGGTGCAGCTCGACATCGCCGGTCATCGGGCCGCCCAGTTCTGGATCATGAAGCCCACCGACTGGAACAACCGCTGGTGGATCACGTGTGCGCTGGCGTTCAAGACCGATTACGGCGTGATCCAGCAGGTCCTGTTCTACTCGCCGATCTACTCGGTGCCCAACGTGGACTGCATGCAGACCAACCTGCAGAAGGCCCAGGAGCTGGCTCCGCACTACATCTACTGAGCCCTGGTTACCGTGGCCAGGTGAGCGTTACCGGTAGGGCCGTCAGCCGGCTGCTGCGAGTTCCCCCGCGGACCAGCGGGTACACCGTCGACCGCCGAGTGCGGGTCCCGATGCGCGACGGGGTGAACCTGCTGGCCGACCACTACGTCCCGGACACCCCACACCCCGCCGGCACCCTGCTGGTGCGCTGCCCCTACGGCCGCGGGTTTCCGTTCTCGCTGCTGTTCGCCGCCGTGTACGCCGGCCGCGGCTATCACGTGGTGGTGCAGAGTGTGCGGGGCACCTTCGGCTCGGGCGGCGACTTCACGCCGATGGTGCATGAGCGCCAGGACGGCGCCGACACCGTCGCGTGGTTGCGCGAACAGCCGTGGTTCACCGGCACCTTCGCCACCGTCGGCCTGAGCTACCTGGGGTTCACCCAGTGGGCGCTGCTCACCGACCCGCCACCGGAGCTGCGCGCGGCGGTGATCGCAGTGGGCCCACACGATTTCCACACCTCGTCGTGGGGCACCGGATCGTTCTCGCTCAACGACTTCCTCGGCTGGAGCGACATGATGGCCCATCAGGAGGATCCGGGGCGGCTGGCCGCGCTGGTCCGCCAGGTGCGCGCCGGGCGCAGAGTCGCCCGCGCGACCGCCGGCCTGCCGCTCGGCGAGGCCGGCCGGCGGCTGCTGGGAGCGGCGGCACCCTGGTACGAGTCGTGGTTGCAGGACCCCGACGACGCGATGTTCTGGGACCGGCTGCGGGTGGGTGAGGCGCTCGACCGGGTGAACGTCCCGGTATTGCTGTTCGGCGGCTGGCAGGACCTCTTCCTCGACCAGACCCTGGCGCAGTACCGGCATCTGCGCGAGCGCGGCGTCCCGGTCGGGCTGACCGTCGGATCGTGGACGCACAGTCAGGTCATGACGAAGGGCGCGCCGACCGTGCTGCGGGAGACGCTGGACTGGCTGGACACCCATCTCGGCAGGGCGCCGGAGAGCCGCACCCGACCGGTTCGCATCGAGATCGACGGCGTGGGGTGGCGCGAACTCGCCGACTGGCCGCCGCCGTCGGGTGAGCGGGAACTGTTCCTGCAGCCCGGTGGACGGCTGGCCACCGATCCGCCGGCGCCGACCGCACCGCCGTCGGCGTTCACCTACAACCCCGCCGACCCCACCCCGACGATCGGCGGGCGGCTGCTCTCGGCCAAGGGCGGATACCGCCGCGACGACCGCATGGCGCAGCGCGCCGATGTGCTGACCTTCACCGGCGACCAGCTGGCCGCCGATCTGTTCGTCGTCGGTACGCCGTATGTCGAGCTGGTCACCGACGCCGACAACCCGCATCGCGACCTGTTCGTCCGGCTCAGCCAGGTCGATCGAAACGGGCACTCGCACAACGTGACCGAAGGTTTCCGGCGGCTGAACGGGGAGAATGGCACGGTGCGCCTCGACCTCGACGCCGTAGCCCACCGCTTCCCCGCCGGCTCGCGGCTGCGCGTGCTGGTGGCCGGTGGATCCCATCCGCGCTTCGCCCGCAATCTGGGCACCGGCGAGCCGCCGGTCACCGGCCGAGGTATGGCCACGTCGGTCCACACTGTCCGGCACGGTCAGGGCGGGGTGTCGCGGATCGTCCTCCCGGCGGCGAACCGCCCGCCGTCAGCCGACTGACCGGTGCACCTGCTCGGCGACGGTCTCCAGGCCGGCGTCGCCGTGCACGGGTTCACCCCACCGGGCCGTCACCGACAGGTCGACCCAGCTGGTGCAGCCGCCGTGCTGGGCGGTGCGTGCGACCGTCACCGGTTCCAGCAGCGGGCTGACCTGGACGACCAGCACGGCCAACCGGCGCTTGGGCCGGAAGTCGAGCCGGTCGGCCTGGACCGACTGCGTGGTCCAGATGTGCAGCGACTCGAGTTCGCCGATCGCCTCGGGGTGGCGAACCTCCACGGCGGCAACGACTCTGGCGCCCGCACGGACGATGATCTGCTCGGCGGTGCTGTCGGGCGCGGCGGGGGCGAGCAGATCGCGGTGTTCGGGGCGCACCCGCTCGGCGTGGCTGTGCGCGACGGTCGGAAACAGCAGGAACCGTTCGGCGGTCAGGGAGAAGCGCTTCTCACCGATGCCGCCCTTGCGCAGCAGCACCGTCTGCCTGCCGTCGAGCAGGGCGTGCACCGCGGCGCTCCACTCCTTGAGCGCCGGGGTGCTCACGCGAGATTCAGCCGCGCCCGCACCTCCGGCCGGCGCAGCGGTGGGACGGTTCTGGGCGGCTGACGTCGCGGCGGCAGACCCGACAGCAGCCGGGTGGTCGTCGCGGTCACCTCGGCGACGGCGGCCTCGAACGCCGCGGCGTTCGCGGCCGTGGGGCGGGTGATCCCGCTGACCTTGCGGATGTACTGGCGGGCGGCGGCCTCGATCTCCTCGTCGGTCGCGGCGGGTTCCAGTCCCCGCAACTCGGTGATGTTTCGGCACATGTCAGCCACGATAGGCGCGGAGGCTACCGTCTAGCACCATGAGCACCGCTGACACCGCAGCCGATGTCCTGCTGATCGATACCACCGAGCGGGTCCGCACCCTCACACTGAATCGGCCGCAGGCCCGCAACGCACTGTCGGCCGAGCTACGGGGCGCGTTCTTCGCGGCGCTGCGCGAGGCCGAAGCCGACGACGCCGTCGACGTGGTGATCCTGACCGGCGCCGATCCGGTCTTCTGCGCGGGGCTGGACCTCAAGGAGCTCGGCGACCAGACCCAGCTGCCCGACATCTCCCCGAAGTGGCCGCCGATGACCAAGCCGGTGATCGGGGCGATCAACGGTGCTGCCGTGACCGGCGGTCTGGAGTTCGCGCTGTACTGCGACATCCTGATCGCCTCGGAGCGGGCCCGCTTCGCCGACACCCACGCCCGTGTGGGACTGCTGCCCACCTGGGGGCTGTCGGTGCGGTTGCCGCAGAAGGTCGGAGTCGGTCTGGCCCGCCGGATGAGCCTGACCGGTGACTATCTGTCGGCGGCCGACGCTCTGCGCGCCGGGCTGGTCACCGAAGTGGTGCCCCACGAGGACCTGCTGCCGGCCGCGCGGGCCGTCGCCGCCGCCATCGTGGGCAACAACCAGCGCGCGGTGCGGTCGCTGCTGGCGTCCTACCACCGCATCGACGAGTCGCAGACCAACGCCGGACTGTGGATCGAGGCCGACTCGGCACGCCAGTGGATGGCATCGACCACCGGCGACGACATCGCCGCCAGCCGGTCGTCGGTGATCGAGCGGGGCCGCGCGCAGAACCGTTAGCCCAGACCGGGTGCGACCAGCTCCCGGTAGCGCTGCGTCATCGTTCGCAGCACCTGGTCCCCGTCGGTGGCCCACACCGATTCGTTGAAGATCTCCACTTCGACGTCACCCCGATAGCCCGCGGCGGTGACCATCCGCGCGATCGCGGCGAAATCGATGACCCCATCGCCCATCATCCCGCGCGACACCAGCGGGTCGGGGGTCATCGGAACCAGCCAGTCGCACACTTGGAACGCGCTGATCCGGCCCTGTGCCCCGGCGGCGGCGATGCCGTCGGCGAGGTGGGGGTCCCACCACACGTGGAACGTGTCGACGACCACGCCGACGGTCTCCGCGGGGTGTGGCGCGCAGAGCTCGAGTGCCTGAGCGAGTGTCGAGATCACCGCGCGGTCGGCGCAGAACATCGGGTGCAGTGGTTCCAGCGCCAACCGGATGTCCCGTTGCGCGGCATAGGGCACCAGAACAGCCAACCGCTCGGCCAGTCTGGCCCGCGCGCCGACCAGGTCGCGGTCCGAAATGCCGCCGGCGACCAGGACCAGCTCACGGGTGCCCAGCGTCGCGGCCTCGTCGATGGCCCGTCGGTTGTCGTCCAGCGCGTCGGCCCCGTCTCCCTGGCCGGTGAGGAAGCCACCACGGCAGAGACTCGAGACCCGCAGGCCGAGGTCGCGGACCACCTTGGCCGCGGTGTCGACGCCCGCCTCGGCGACCCGGTCCCGCCACAGCCCGATCGCCTGCAGCCCGGCGCCCGCGGCGGCCTCGACCGCCTCGCGCAGGGTCCACGCCTTGGTGGTCATGGTGTTCAGTGACAGCCGCGTCATCGGGTCACTCATGCGTCGAATCCGTTCAGTGACAGCAGGATTCGCATTCTGTGTGCGGCGAGCTCCGGATCGGCCAGCAGTCCGGCCCGGTCGGCCAGGACGAACACCTCAGACAAATGGGTCAGCGACCGTCCACCGGTCAACCCCCCGACCATCGTGAAGCCGGGTTGGCGTCCGTTCAGCCAGGCCAGGAAGGCGATGCCGGTCTTGTAGTAGTAGGTCGGCGCGGCGAAGATGTGCCGGCCGAGCGTACGGGTCGACTCGAGGATGGCGTGCGCCCGCGCCGGCCGGCCGGCATCGAGTTCCTGCAGCGCGGTCGAGGCCGCGGGGTAGATGGCGGCGAAGATGCCGAGCAACGCATCGGAGTGTTCGGTGCCGTCCCCGGCGATCAGCTCGGGGTAGTTGAAGTCGTCGCCGGTGTACAGACGCACCCCGGGCGGTAGCGCCCGGCGCAGGGCCACTTCGTGGGCGGCGTCGAGCAGCGACACCTTGACGCCGTCGACCTGGTCGACATTGGCCTCGATGAGTTCACGGAAAACCGCTGTGGCCCGATCGATGTCGCGTTCGCCCCAGTAGCCGCGCAACGCCGGATCGAACATCTCCCCCAACCAGTGCAGGATCACCGGACGATCCGCCTCGGCGAGCAGCGGACCGTACACCGCGAGATAGTCGGCAGGCGAGACCGCCACCGCCGCCAGGGCGCGCGAGGCCATCAGCACGACGTTCGCGCCCGCCTCCCGGACCACCGCGATCTGTTCGCGGTAGGCGTCGGTGATCACCGACAGACCCCGGGCGCCTGGGGGCACGTCGGCGGGATCGAGTTGGTCGGTGCCGGCACCGCAGGCCAGCAGACCCCCGGCGGCCGCCGCGTCGCGCCCACTGCGGCGGATCAGCTCCTTGGTGGCCGGCCAGTCCAGACCCATTCCCCGCTGCGCGGTGTCCATCGCGTCGGCCACCCCGAGCCCGTAGGACCAGATCTCGTGCCGGTAAGCCAGGGTGGCATCCCAGTCCAGATCGGCCGGCGCACCGGGGCTGGTGTCGCTCGTCGCCCTGGGCACGACATGGGCTGCGGCATAGGCGATCCGGGAAGCGATGGACCGCTGCGGGCGCTGCCACGGCCCCGGTTCGCCGAGTCGGTACTCGCCGTGCAGGGGCAGGGTCACCGTCGTGCCGGTCAGCGACGCGGCGCTCACAGCGCGATCTCCGGGACCTGCAGACGACGGCCCTCGGCCGAGCTGCGCAGGCCCAGTTCGGCCAACTGCACACCGCGGGCGGCCGAGAGCAGTCCGTACCGATGCGGCCGGCCGGCCACGACGTCGCGCAGGTACTCCTCCCACTGCAATTTGAAACCGTTGTCGAGGTCGGCGTTGGCCGGCACCTCCAGCCACTGCTCGCGGAAGCGCTCGGTGACCGGCAGGTCGGGGTTCCACACCGGCTTCGGGGTGTGGGCGCGCTGCTGGGCCACGCAACGGCGCAGACCGGCCACCGCCGAGCCGTGCGTGCCGTCGATCTGGAATTCGACGAGCTCGTCGCGATACACGCGCACCGCCCACGACGAGTTGATCTGGGCGATGATCCCGCCTTCGATCTCGAAGATGCCGTAGGCGGCGTCGTCGGCGGTCGCGTCGTAGGACCGGTGCGCCTCGTCCCAGCGGGTCGGGATGTGGGTGACCGCGCGGGCGGTGACCGCCTGCACCGTCCCCAGCAGCGCCTCCATCACGTAGTTCCAGTGGCAGAACATGTCGACGGTGATACCGCCGCCGTCCTCGGCGCGGTAGTTCCAGCTGGGCCGCTGCGCGGGCTGGCCCTCGCCCTCGAACACCCAGTAGCCGAACTCGCCACGCATCGAGAGGATGCGACCGAAGAAGCCCTCGTCGACCAGTCGGCGCAGCTTGACCAGACCGGGCAGGTACAGCTTGTCGTGCACCACGCCGGCGACCACCCCGGCGTTCTCCGCCATCCGCGCGAGTTCGACGGCCTCGGCGAGGGTCTCGGCCGTCGGCTTCTCGGTGTACACATGCTTGCCGGCCTTGATCGCCGAGGTCAACGCCTCCACCCGCCGGGAGGTGACCTGGGCGTCGAAATACACGTCCACGGTCGGGTCGGCGATCACCGACGCGGTGTCGGTGGTCCACTGCTCGACGCCGTGCTCGGCGGCCAGCTCGGCGAGCTTGTCGGCGTTGCGGCCGACCAGGATCGGCTCGACGTCCAACCGGGTGCCGTCCTGCAGTGTCAGGCCGCTTTCGCGCAGGGGCAGGATCGATCGGACGAGATGCTGGCGGTAGCCCATGCGTCCGGTCACGCCGTTCATGGCGATGCGCAGGGTGCGGCGGGCTGAGGGTGTTGCCATCGGGATTCCTTCGTCTGAGCGCCGGGCCGAACGGGCGGCGCCGGCGGGTGCTGTCGTCGGATCCACCGTCGCCCCACCGACATCGGGCGGAGCGCGGCGTCCAGCACTTCGGAATGCGCTTTCCACGGTAAGCTCTGCGCAGCGTCCGGTCAAGACGGGCGCGTCACCGAAAGGCGGGCACTTCATGGCGGCGGTGAGGCTGCAGGACGTGGCGGCCCTGGCGGGCGTCTCTCAGGCCACCGCATCCCGTGTGCTCAACGGATCGGTTCGGGTACCGGGCGAGGGGGTGGCCGACCGGGTCCGGGCCGCGGCGCGAGAACTCGGATATGTGCCGAACGCCCAAGCCCAGGCACTGGCCCGCGCCTCGACCGGCCTGCTCGGCCTGATCGTTCACGACATCGCCGACCCCTACTTCTCCTCGATCGCGCGCGGTGTGCAGGCGGCCGCGCGCACCGCCCGCAAACAGGTGCTGCTCGCCAGCACCGACCGGGACTTCGACATCGAGCGCGAGGCGGTGAGCACCTTCATCGCCCACCGGGCGGACGCCATCGTGCTGGCGGGCTCCCGTCAGAGCGGAGACCTCGATCGTGATCTCGAAGCCGAGTTCGGCCGCTACCGCGACAACGGCGGCCGGGTCGTGGCGATCGGCCAGCCCCTGGCCTTCGGGAGCGCGGTGGAGCCCGAGAACCATTTTGCCTCAGGGGAATTGGCCGATGCGCTGGTCGACGCGGGTCACACGGACTTCGCCGTGATCGGCGGACCGGCCAGCGTGCGGACCGCGGTGGACCGGCGCAATGGGTTCGTCGAAGCCCTGGGCCGGCGCGGCCTGACGCCCCTGGTGGAGGTGTCGGGCGACTTCACCCGGGACGGCGGCCACTCCGCGGCCCGCCGGCTGGCGGCAGCGCTGCAGATCCGAGCCGGCGCCGATGCCCCGCCGGTGTGCGTCTTCGCGGTGACCGATGTGATGGCGATCGGCGCCATCGCGGCCTGGCGCGGGCTGGGCCTGACCGTCCCCGGCGACGTCTGCGTCGCCGGATTCGACGACATCCCGACCCTGCGGGATCACACGCCGAGCCTCACCACCGTCGCACTGCCGCTCGAACACATCGGCGCCCGGGCCGTCGAGCTGGCCCTGTGTCCGTCCGAAGGTGGAGTTGACCTGCGCGAACGTGTGGCGGGACGGGTGGTGCTGCGGGACAGCACCCGACTGCCCTGAGTCCGGCGAACCCCCGGCGGCCCGGCGGACGTTGACACTGTGGGCTGCATCACGTTAGGGTCGAAGTTGCTTCGGAAAGCGCATTCCCAGTCGGACCCAGGTCCGAACCACTGCGAACTTAGGACTTCTCCATGGCGGTTACGGCATCGGCCGGCGTGCGCGCCTCGGGGCGTGGCGATTCCCCTCCGGCGACCGCGACATCCCCCCGGCGCACCCGGCGCCCGACCTTCTCCCCACGGCGCACCGCCGCGAGCCTGTGGCGGCCCCTCGTGCTCGTCGTCGCCCTGGTGGCCGCCTGGTGGGCGGTCACCGAGGCCGAACTCGTCGCCCCCTACATCCTGCCGTCACCGGCCGACACCTGGGCCACCGCGCAGGACAACGCGGCATACCTGGCCCAGAACACGTGGGTGACCACTTGGGAGACCGTGATCGGCTTCCTCATTGCCGCGCTGGTCGGTGAATTCGTGGCGGTGATGATGGTCTACTCGGCGAGTCTGGAGAAGACGGTGTACCCGTTGATCCTGTTCGCCCAGGTGATCCCGAAAATCGCCATCGCCCCCCTGTTCATCGTGTGGCTGGGCTTCGGGCCGTCGCCGAAGATCCTCGTCGCGGTGCTGATGGCGTTCTTCCCCATCGTCATCTCCGGCCTGGCCGGGTTGCGGTCGGTGGACCCCGAGATCATCGAACTGACCTCCACCATGGGCGCGAGCCGATTCAAGACCTTCATGAAGGTGCGCTTCCCGGCATCGCTGCCGCAGTTGATGTCGGGTCTGAAAGTCGCCGCGACACTCGCCGTGACCGGTGCGGTCGTCGGTGAATTCGTCGGGTCCAACGAGGGTCTGGGCTACGTCATCCTGCAGGCCAACGGAAACGTCGACACCGCAATGCTGTTCGCGGCGCTGATCATCATGTCCGCGCTCGGCATCGTGCTCTTCGCGATCATCGAGATCGCCGAGAAGCTACTGATCCCGTGGCACTCGTCGCGCCGCACCACCAACTCCGCCAGTACCTCCGCCTGAACCCCACTGAACCATCTCGATGAGGAGAACCGACATGACGTCCTTCCGCCGCCGCGCCGCCGTCGCGGCCGTGACCACCGTCGCCGCGTTCGGCCTCGCCGCCTGCGGTGGCGGCGAGAGCTCCCAGAACGCCGACGGCGCAGGAGAATCCACCACGCTGATGCTGAACTGGTATCCCTACGGGGAGCATGCGCCGTTCTACTACGGCGTACAGGAGGGCATCTTCGCCAAGCACGGCATCGACCTGCAGATCGATGCCGGGCAGGGCTCGACCAAGACGGTTCAGGCCGTCGGATCGAGTCAGGCCGACTTCGGCTGGGCCGATACCCCGGCCGTGTTGAGCAACATCGACAAAGGTGTGGCCGTCAAGAGCACCGGGGTGTTCCTGCAGACCACGCCGTCGGCGGTGCAGGTGTTCGCCGATTCCGGCATCAACACCCCGCAGGACCTCGCCGGGCGCACCATTGCGGTGTCCGCCGGCGACGCACCGACCACCACGTTCCCGATCTATCTCGACAAGGTGGGCGTCCCGTCGGACCAGGTGACCCAGCAGAGCCTCGACGCCGCGGGGAAGATGGCCGCCATGCTGTCCGGCCGCGTCGACGGCCTGATCGGCTTCGCCCACGACCAGGGCCCGACGATCGCGGACAAGAGCGGCAAAGAGGTGCGCTACCTGAGGTATTCGGACGCCGGTTTGAACTTCTACAGCAACGGACTGATCGCCAACGAGTCGACCATCGCCGACAACCCCGAGCTGGTGCAGTCGATGGTCGACGCGACCAGCGAGGCCTACGCGGCCGCTGCGCAGAACCCGGAGGCCGCCGTGGACGCGATGGCGGGCAAGGATCCGCAGATGCCGCCGCGCGAAGTCCTGTTGCAGCAGTGGCAGCAGACCATCCCGCTGCTGCACACACCGGCGACCGCGGATCAGGCGCCCGGATCGAATTCGATGCAGGACTGGACCACGACCATCACCACACTCACCGATGCCGGGCTGCTGGAAACCGCGAAGGATCCTGCCGAATACTGGGATTCGTCGTTCGCCCCCAAGGCCGAGCAGTAGGAAGGGGCGTGAACATGTCGAGCCCGACGATCGCCGCCCCGAGGACCACGGTGACCTCAGACGCCATCACCATCGAGAATCTGACCGTCACGTTCTCCTCCAAGCGGGCCACCGTCACCGCTCTGGACGACATCGACCTGCAGGTCGCCGAGGGCGAGTTCGTCTCGATCGCCGGACCGTCGGGCTGCGGCAAGTCCACGCTACTCAAGGTGGTCGCCGGTCTGACCGATTCGACGTCCGGACAGGTTCGTCTGCGCGGCAAGCCTGTTCGCGGACCGCAGCGGGAAATCGGCTACGTGTTCCAACGCGCCGCTCTGCTGGAGTGGCGTTCGGTACGGCGGAACATCCTGCTGCAGGCCGAGATGCGGGGAATGCCCCGTCAGGACGCCGCCCGCCGCTGTGCGCACCTCATCGAGATGACGGGTCTCTCCGGATTCGAGGACGCCCTGCCCCACGAACTCTCCGGCGGTATGCAGCAACGGGTCTCGCTGTGCCGGGCACTTCTGCACGAGCCCGAGGTGCTGCTGATGGACGAACCGTTCGGTGCCCTCGACGCGCTGACCCGCGAGAAGATGAACATCGAGTTGCACCGCATCTGGCGCGAGACCGGCACCACCGTGGTGTTGGTGACGCACTCGGTGGCCGAAGCGGTCTATCTGGCCAACCGCGTGGTGGTGATGAGCCCCCGGCCGGGCCGCATCGTCGAGACGCTCGAGGTGAACCTGCCCACCGAACGCGACTATGCCGAGACGATGGAACGCCCGGAGTTCATCCGGGTGGCCAATCGGGTGCGCGATCTGCTCGGCAGCTCCAGCGCGGCCGACTGACCTCAGCGCACCCCGGGAACCAACCAACGACCCGACAGCGCACGCCAGCCGACGAAAACCAGCCGCAGCACCATGAACGTCGTCAACCCCGACCAGATGCCCAGCAGTCCCCAGCCGAACGCCAGCGAGAGCCAGATCAGCGGCAGGAAGCCGATCAGGGCGGACAACAGGGTGGCATTGCGCATGAACGGCGCGTCGCCGGCGCCCAGCAGTACCCCGTCGATGGCGAACACCACACCCGCGATGGGCAGTTGAGCAACCAGGAACCACCACGGCACACCGATCTCGTCGAGTACCGAACGGTCGTCGGTGAACACCGCGGGAATCACGGGCGCGCCGACGGCGAACACCAGCGCCAGCAGCGTGGCGGCCACCGTCGAGAAGATCGTCACCCGCCACGCCACCGACTTGGCGTGGTCGAGTTGTCCGGCGCCCAAAGCCGCGCCGACCAGCGACTGCGCGGCGATCGCGAGCGAATCGAGCACCAGCGCCAGGAAATTCCACAACTGCAGCACCACCTGGTGGGCGGCGACCGCGGCCGCGCCGAAGCGGGCGGCGACGGCACCGGCGGAGACGAAGCTCGCCTGGAACGCCAGGGTGCGCAACACCAGATCCCGGCCCATCACGACCTGCGCCCGCAGGACTGCCGGCCGGATACGCAGCGATACCTTCTCGGCCATCAGCGCCCCGATGAACAGCAGCGCGGCCAGCCACTGTCCGACGATGTTGGCCAGCGCGGAGCCGGCCAGCTCCAGGCGCGGCACGCCGAGCCAGCCGTAGACCAGCAGCGGGCACAGCACGGCCGACAGCGCGAACCCGGTGACGACGTAGCGAAGCGGACGCACGGTGTCCTGCACACCGCGCATCCAGCCGTTCCCGGCCGCCGCAACCAGGATGGCCGGGACGGCGAGGCTGGCGATGCGCACCCAGGGCAGCGCGGCATCGGCGATCTCCGAAGACCCGGCAAGCACGGACACCAGCGGCCCCGTCAGCACCTGGACGACCGCGACGATCAGTACCCCGATGCCGAGCGCAAGCCATGTCGCCTGCACTCCCTCCCCGACCGCCGCGCCGCGGTCACCCGCGCCGAAGTGGCGCGCCGAACGCGCGGTGGTGCCGTAGGACAGAAACGTCAGCTGGGAGGTCAGCAGACCCATGATGAGCGCGCCGATGGCCAGGCCGGCCAGCGAGATGGCACCCAGGCGCCCGACGACGGCCAGGTCGAACAGCAGGTACACCGGTTCGGCCGCGAGCACCCCCAGGGCGGGTATCGCCAGCCCGGCGATCCGCCGGCTGGTCGCCGCGGGTGGCTCGGAACGCCGGTCGGGCTCAGCCAAGCGCTGCGCGCAACGCCGACACGACGTCGTCGGCCGACCCGGTGGCCGAGTAGCCCGCGGCCAGCCGGTGTCCACCGCCACCGAACGCGCCGGCGACGGAGGTCAAGTCGATCGTCTTGGCTCGCATCGACACCGACCAGTGCTGCGGCTCGATCTCCTTGAACACCGCCGCCACATCGGCCTGGCGCGTGGTGCGCACGATGTCGACGATGCTCTCCACCTCTTCGGCCCGGGCCTGCCGCCATTCGTCGTGGCTGACGACCGCGTAGACCAGACCGCGGCCGTCGACAGCGTCGGGCAGCAGTTCGGCCGAACCCAATACCCGCGAAAGCATCGGCAGCCACGCGAAGGGGTGGGTGTCGAGCAGGGTGCGGCTGATCGAGGCGTTGTCCACCCCCAGTTCGACCAGTCGCGCAGCCAGCCGGTGGGCGCGGGCGGTGGCCCACCGGAACGAGCCGGTATCGGTGGTCAAACCGGCGTACAGGCAGTGCGCGACGCCCTTGTCGATCGGCTTGTTCCAGGCGTCGAGGATCTCGGCCACCAGCATGGTGGTCGAATCCGCCGACGCATCCACGTAATTCGCGGTGCCGAAGAGCTGATTGGACGCGTGATGGTCGATCACCAGGACGTGGCGGCCCGGTTCGACCAGATCGCCGAGTGCACCCAGCCGGTTGACGCTCGGGATGTCGACGGTGACCACCAGATCGGCATCACGGCGCAGATCCTGCGGGGCGACCAGTAGATGCCCACCGGGCAGGGACTGCAGCGACTCGGGCAGCTGCTCGGGTGCGGCGAAGCTCACCTGCACACTCTTGCCGGCGTGGTCGAGGATCAGCGCCAGCGCCTGCCCGGCGCCGATGGTGTCGGCGTCGGGATAGACGTGACAGACCACGCTGACCGTCGCCGCCGAGTCGAGGATGTCGGCCGCCCAGTGGGCGTCCACCCGCGCACCGCCAGGTGCGTCAGTCGTCTTGTCGATAGCGGTCACCGGTGTCCTCGGGGTTGAACTCAACAGTGTCGAACCTAAGTGTCGAACTCGTCTCGTACTTCCCCGCCGTCGTCCTCGCCCCCCGTCACACGGTACGGGTCACTGTCCCCCGCATGCTTGGCACCTTGCCGAACTCTTGCCAAATCCTCATCCGCCGCCCGGGCCCGGGCCAGCAGCGCCTCCATGTGCGCCGAGGCCTCGGGCACCGTGTCGCGGACGAACGCCAGGGTCGGGGTGAACCGCACCCCGGTCCCGGCGCCCACCTTGGTTCGCAGCACACCCTTGGCCTTTTCCAGCGCCGCCGCGGCGCCCGCGTAGTCGGGTTCCTCGTCCAGACTGCGGCCGAGCACCGTGTAGTACAGGGTCGCGTCGTGCAGGTCGTTGGTGACCTTGGCGTCGGTGATCGTCACCCCCGCCAATCGTGGGTCCTTGATCTCGTATTCGATCGCGGACGCCACGATGGTGGAGATGCGTTTGGCCAGCCGGCGTGCCCGTGCCGGATCAGCCATTACGTGCGGGCCTTCTCGACCAGCTCGTACGTCTCGATGACGTCGCCTTCCTTGATGTCGCTATAGGTGAGCGTGAGACCACACTCGTACCCCTCGCGGACCTCGGTGGCGTCGTCCTTCTCCCGCTTGAGGGATGAGACGGTGAGGTTCTCGGCGACCACGACGTTGTCGCGGAGCAGCCGGGCCTTGGCGTTGCGGCGCATGATCCCGGACTGCACCAGGCAGCCCGCGATGTTGCCGACCTTCGAACTGCGGAAGATGGCGCGGATCTCGGCGCGGCCGAGTTCCTTCTCCTCGTAGACCGGCTTGAGCATGCCCTTGATCGCGCTCTCGATCTCGTCGATCGCCTGGTAGATCACCGAGTAGTAGCGGATCTCCACACCTTCGCGGTTGGCCAGCTCGGTCGCCTTGCCCTCGGCACGGACGTTGAAGCCGATGATGATCGCATCCGAGGCCGAGGCCAGGTTGACGTTGGTCTCGGTCACGCCACCGACACCGCGGTCGATGACGCGCAGCTCCACCTCGTCGTCGACCTCGATACCCATCAGGGCCTCCTCCAGCGCCTCGACGGTGCCGGAGTTGTCGCCCTTGAGAATCAGGTTCAGCTGGCTGGTCTCCTTCAGCGCCGAATCCAGATCTTCCAGGCTGATCCGCTTGCGGCTGCGCGCGGCCAGGGCGTTGCGCTTACGCGCGCTGCGCCGGTCGGCGATCTGCCGGGCGATGCGGTCCTCGTCGACGACGAGCAGGTTGTCACCGGCGCCGGGCACCGATGTGAAGCCGATGACCTGCACCGGCCGCGACGGCAGCGCCTCGGTGACATCCTCGCCGTGCTCGTCGACCATGCGCCGGACGCGTCCGTAGGCGTCGCCCGCGACGATCGAGTCGCCCACCCGCAGGGTGCCGCGCTGGATGAGCACGGTCGCCACCGGGCCGCGGCCACGGTCGAGGTGCGCCTCGATCGCCACGCCCTGGGCCTCCATGTCCGGGTTGGCCCGCAGGTCCAGCGCCGCGTCGGCGGTCAACAGCACCGCTTCGAGGAGCGCGTCGATGTTGGTGCCCTGCTTGGCGGAGATGTCGACGAACATGGTGTCGCCGCCGAAGTCCTCGGCCACCAGCCCGTACTCGGTCAGCTGACCGCGGATCTTGGCCGGGTCGGCGCCCTCCTTGTCGATCTTGTTGACCGCGACCACGATCGGCACATCGGCCGCCTGGGCGTGGTTGATCGCCTCCACCGTCTGCGGCATGACACCGTCGTCGGCCGCGACCACCAGGATCGCGATGTCGGTGGCCTTCGCACCGCGGGCACGCATGGCGGTGAACGCCTCGTGACCGGGGGTGTCGATGAAGGTGACCAGACGCTCGACGCCGTCCAGCTCGGTCAGCACCTGGTAGGCGCCGATGTGCTGGGTGATGCCGCCGGCCTCGCCCTCGCGGACGTTGGCCTGACGGATGGTGTCCAGCAGGCGGGTCTTGCCGTGGTCGACGTGGCCCATGACGGTGACGACCGGCGGACGGACCTCGAGGTCGTCCTCGTCGCCTGCGTCTTCTCCGTAGGACAGGTCGAACGACTCGAGCAGTTCGCGATCCTCGTCCTCCGGGGAGACGACCTGCACGACGTAGTTCATCTCGCCGCCGAGCAGCTCCAACGTCGAATCGTCGACCGACTGCGTCGCGGTGACCATCTCGCCGAGATTGAACAGCGCCTGGACCAGGGAAGCCGGGTTGGCGTTGATCTTGTCGGCGAAGTCGGACAGCGATGCGCCGCGGGCCAGCCGAATGGTCTCGCCGTTACCGTGCGGCAACCGCACGCCACCGACGACCGGGGCCTGCATGTTCTCGTATTCGGCCCTCTTCGCGCGCTTCGACTTGCGACCACGCTTCGGGGCTCCGCCGGGACGGCCGAATGCACCGGCCGCGCCACCGCGCTGACCCGGGCGACCGCCGCCGCCGGGGCGACCCCGGAAACCGCCGGCAGCCGCTCCACCGCCGCCACCGGCTGCGCCGCCGCGGTAGTTACCACCGCCGCCACCACCGGGACGGCCACCGCCACCGGGGCCGCGGCCACCGGGACCGGGGCGCGGACCACCCGGACGACCCGCGGGGGCGCCGGGGCGCGGACCTGCAGGACGCGGCGGCATGTTGTTGGGCGACATGCCCGGACGTGGTGTGCCGGGCCGCGGTGCGCCCGGGCGGGGCTGCGGCCGCGGAGCCGGACGATCGACCGGCTGCTGCGACGAGAACGGGTTGTTGCCGACGCGCGGGGTGCGCGGAGCCGGCTTGGGACCGCCGGGCGGTCCGGGGCGGGGGCCCGGGGTCGGGCCGGGCGTGGGGCCCGGACGCGCGGGCGCCGGAGCCGACGCCGCGGGCTGCGCGGGTGCCGCCGCAGGCGCCTGCGGAGCCGGTGGCTGCGGAGCGGCGGGCTTGGGTGCCGCCGGACGCGCAGGAGGGGGGGTGGGTGCCGCGGGGGCCGGCGCTGCTGCCGCGGGTGCGGCCGGTGCAGCGGGCATCGGAGCGCTCGGAACCGGGGCCTTGGGTGCCGGCGGGCCGGGGACCGGGGCCGCGGACGCGCCGTTACCGGAGCTTCTGGGCTTCTCGGCGGCGGCCGGGGTGGTTCCGAATTTCTCGCGCAACCGGCGAGCGACGGGAGCCTCGACGGTCGACGAGGCGGACTTGACGAACTCGCCCTGCTCTTTCAGCGTTGCGAGGAGTTCCTTACTTGTGACACCGAGTTCCTTCGCCAACTCGTGCACGCGGGCCTTACCTGCCACTACATCTCCATCTCTAGAGGCGACAGCAGTGGGAGGCGCCGCGCCTCGGGTTAGCTATGACGCATGGTCATCGGGACTTCACGGTGTGCTCATGTTCTTCGCTACCTGTTCTCTTGCTGGGCGAGCGGACCCGCCGAGAGGTTCTCGACGTATTCGATCACCCCGGATAACTCCGGTGAGCCGGTGATTCGCAGCGCTCGGGTGAACGCTCGCCGCCGGATCGCTGCGTGTAGACACTGCTCGTCGGGATGCAACCACGCACCCCGCCCGGGCAGAATACCCGCTGGATCAACGGTCACGGCGCATTCGCCATTCCCGCCGACACCAGCGACCACACGAAGCAATTCGTCGGCCAGCGCTCGCGTCCGGCACCCGACACACGTCCGCACCGGACCGACCCGAGGGTCGGCAGTGCTGCCGTGGGCCGAAGCCGAGGTCTCACGCTGGAACACAGGCGAGTCTACCGTCACCGGCGCCGCTGACCGAACCGGCGTCGCGCTACCGGTCCCGCGCTGCGGGACGGGCGGCGTCGGCGGCGGGTCGGGACTCCTCGGGACCCGCAGCGTCGCTGCGGATGTCGATGCGCCAACCGGTGAGCCGGGCCGCCAGGCGGGCATTCTGGCCCTCCTTGCCGATCGCCAGTGACAGCTGGAAGTCGGGCACGACGACGCGGGCGGCACGCGCTGCCTCGTCGATGACGGTGACCGAGACGACCTTGGCCGGAGACAGTGCGTTGGCCACGAACCTGGCCGGATCGTCGTCGTGGTCGATGATGTCGATCTTCTCCCCCGACAGCTCACTCATCACATTGCGCACGCGCTGACCCATCGGGCCGATGCAGGCGCCCTTGGCGTTCAGCCCCGGCACCCGGGAGGCGACGGCGATCTTGCTGCGGTGCCCGGCCTCACGGGCGACCGCGACGATCTCGACCGAACCCTCGCTGATCTCGGGAACCTCGAGGCTGAACAGTTTGCGGACCAGATTGGGATGGGTGCGGGACAGTGTGATCAGCGGTTCGCGGGCGCCGCGGGTCACCCCGACGACATAGCAGCGCAGCCGGTCGCCGTGTTCGTACCGCTCCCCGGGCACCTGCTCGGCGGCCGGGATGACGCCTTCGTTGCCTTTGGTCTCGCTGCCCATCCGGACCACGACGAGACCGCGGGCGTTGGCCCGGGCATCGCGCTGGATCACTCCGGCCACGATGTCGCCCTCTCGGGCGGAGAACTCGCCGTAGTTCTTCTCGTTCTCCGCATCGCGCAGCCGCTGCAGGATGACCTGCCGGGCGGTCGTCGCGGCGATGCGCCCGAAACCCTCCGGAGTGTCGTCCCACTCGTGGACGACGTTGCCGTCGGCGTCGGTCTGGCGCGCCAGCACCGTGACCGCACCGGTCTTGCGGTCGATGTCGATACGGGCGTCGGGCTCATGGCCGTCGGTGTGCCGGTAGGCGGTCAGCAGCGCCGATTTGATGGTGTCGACGACGACGTCGACCGAGATCCCCTTGTCCGCTTCGATGGCATGCAGTGCCGCCATGTCGATGTTCACGCTGACCCCTCCTGTCCCGGCTGTCCGGCGAGTTCGAGCTCACGCTCGTTCGGGGGCGAGAACTCGACCTGGACAACAGCTTTCGCGATTTCCCCGAGCGGCAGGTCACGCACCGTATAGTCGGCGCGGGCGCCCTCGCGCACCACCAGCGCCACCGCGCCGTCACGCACCGGGCCGAGCCGGCCGGTGAGCTGCGAGCCGTCGGACAGCACGAGTTCCACCTTGCGGCCGTGGGCGCGTCGGTAGTGCTTCTCGGTGGTCAGCGGACGATCGACCCCTGGCGAGGTGACCTCGAGCACATAGGGGGCGCCACCGGGTGCGGCGTCGAGCCGGTCGAGCAGATCGGCGGCCGAGCGCGACAGGGCGGCGACGGTGTCCAGGTCCAGCGGCCGGTCGCCGTCGGCGACGACGGTGATCCGCGGTGGCCGGGCGGCGCCGTCGATCGTGACGTCCTCGATCTCGTACCCGGCTCGGGCGAACTCGCCGTCGAGTAGTTCGATCACCTGCTCCTGGGACGGCAATCCCGCCGGTCGCGATCTGGGATGGGTTCCCACGGCGAGCTCCTCGTGTTGAATTGTGGACGCATCCGGGGTGGTCGTACGCCCCGGAGTCGAGCTTCCACCCTACGCCAGCCCGATGGCCCCGGATAGCCAACACAGAGGTCCGCACCGGCGGGGCAGCGATGCATCAATGGCAGGATGTGGCTCGTGCCGAGCGCCCTGGATTCCGTCAGCAGGCGCGGTGTGCTCGTCGGGGCCGTGCTGGCGGTGCTCACCGTCTCCGCGGCCGCGTGCGGCTCCCCGCCACCGCCACCGGAACTCGACGAGCTGCGCGCCCAGATCGACCGGGCGCGGGCCGACAGCCGGCTGGCCACCGACGTCGCCGCCACCTCGTCCCGGCCGGTCGCCGCGGTGCTGGACGCCGTCGCCGGCGAGCGTTCCGCGCATGCACAGGCGCTTACCGATGAGCTCCTCCGGCTCGCCGGTGACGCAGCGGCCACCAGCACCGCGTCGACGAGCACGGCCGCACCGGCCACGCCACCGGTCATCGGCGATGTGGTCGCGGCGCTGCGCCGATCCGCCGAGAGCGCCACCGAACTGGCCACCGAGTGGTCCGGCTACCGCGCCGGCCTGATGGGTTCGATCGCGGCCTCCTGCACCGCGGCCTACCGGGTCGCGCTCGCCGGGACGGACCGGACGCCGTGACCTCCCCGGAGCCGACCACCGAGCCCGGGCCTGATCAGCCGCCCCGTCCGTCCGGCGCGGCGGACGGCGCGCTGTACGACGCCGTCGCCGTCGAACACGGGATCATCTACGGATACGGCCTGGTGTCGGCGCATTCGACGCCGGACGACAACTGGTTGGTCGCCACCTCGATCTCGATGCACCGGGAGCGGCGGGAGGCGGCCATCGCGATGCTGCAGGCGCGCGGCGTCGCCCCGCCGCTGCCGGCCGCCGGCTATGAGTTACCCCAGCCGGTCGAGAGCCCCGACGACGCTGCCCGGCTGGCCGTCCAGATGGAAGAGGACGCCGCGACCGCCTGGCGGGCGGTCGTCGAGCAGGCGAGCGCGTCGGAGGACCGCGCGTTCGGCGTGACAGCACTGACCCAGTCGGCCGTCGCCGCGGCGCAGTGGACGCAGATCCTCGGCGACCGACCCGTCACGGTGGCGTTCCCCGGCGGCAACGAGTAGCGGTCTCCTCGCCGGCCGCGTCAGCCCAGCGCGGAGGCGATCTCGGTGGCCGCCGCGTCGACGGCGACCTCGCTCTTCTCGCCGGTGAACCGGTTGCGCAGTTCCACCACGCCGTCGGCCCAGCCGCGGCCGACGACGACGATCCACGGCACCCCGAGCAGTTCGGCGTCCTTGAACTTCACCCCCGGCGAGGCCTGCCGGTCGTCGAGAAGCACCTCGATGCCGATGCGGTCCAGCTCGCCGGCCAGCTCCACTGCACCCTCGCGCGCCTGGGTGTCCTTATTGGCGATCACCACGTGCACGTCGAACGGTGCCACCTCTGCGGGCCACCGCAGCCCCAGGTCATCGTGCTGCTGCTCGGCGATCACCGCGACCAGCCGGGACACCCCGATACCGTAGGAACCCATGGTCAACCGCACCGGTTTGCCATCCTCGCCGAGCACGTCGGCGGTGAACGCATCGGTGTACTTGCGGCCGAGCTGGAAAATATGGCCGATCTCGATGCCGCGCGCGCTCACCAGCGGCCCGGCGCCGTCCGGCGACGGGTCTCCGTCACGCACCTCGGCCGCCTCGATGGTGCCGTCGCCGTGGAAGTCGCGGCCGGCGACCAGGTCCACGACGTGCCGGTGGGGGGCGTCGGCTCCGGTGATCCACGCCGTGCCGTCCACCACACGCGGATCGAGCAGATAGCGAACCCCGTTCTCGCGCAGGGCCTTCGGCCCCACGTAGCCCTTCACCAGGAACGGATGCTTGGCGAAGTCGGCGTCGTCGAGCAGGGCGTATTCCGCCGGGTCGAGCGCGGCGCCCAAACGCTTCTCGTCTACGTCGCGGTCACCGGGCACTCCGATGGCCAGCAGCTCCCAGTCCTCGCCGGGCTGACGCACCTTGAGCAGCACGTTCTTCAGCGTGTCGGCGGCGCTCACCTGACGACCGGCGAAACTCGGCAGGTCCGCGGAGTTCGCCCAGTCGACCAGCGTGGCGATGGTGGGCGCATCCGGGGTCTCGTGCACCACGGCCTCGGGTAGGCCGTCGACCGGCCGCGACTCGGGCACCCGGGTGATGACCGCCTCGACGTTGGCGGCGTAACCGGACTCCACACACCGCACGAAGGTGTCCTCGCCGATGTCGCTCTCGGCCAGGAACTCCTCGGACGCGCTGCCGCCCATCGCCCCGGACACCGCCGAGACGATCACATAGTCGACGCTCAGCCGCGAGAAGATCCGCTGGTAGGCCTCACGGTGTGCGTGATAGGCGGTCTTCAGGCCGTCCTCGTCGATGTCGAAGGAGTAGGAGTCCTTCATGACGAATTCGCGCCCGCGCAGGATGCCCGCCCGCGGCCGGGCCTCGTCGCGATACTTGGTCTGGATCTGGTAGAGCACGACCGGGAAGTCCTTGTACGACGAGTACTCCCCCTTGACCGTCAGGGTGAACAGCTCCTCGTGGGTCGGTCCGAGCAGATAGTCGTTCTGCTTGCGGTCCTTGAGGCGGAACAACCCGTCGCCGTACTCGGTCCAGCGGTTGGTGGTCTCGTACGGCGCGCGCGGGAGTAGCGCCGGGAACAGGATCTCCTGGCCGCCGATCGCATTCATCTCTTCGCGGATGACCTGTTCGATCTTGCGGAACACCCGCAGGCCGAGCGGCAGCCAGCTGTACAGGCCCGGCCCGATCGGCCGGATGTAGCCGGCACGGATGAGCAGCTTGTGGCTGGGCACCTCGGCGTCGGCGGGATCGTCGCGCAGCGTGCGCAGGAACAGCTCGGACATCCGGGTGATCACAGGCGACCACCTTAGCCGTCAGGCCGCAGCGCGCCGGTTGCGCCGGTGCACGACGCCGGCCGAGATCAGCGCCAGCGCCACCCCGGCCACCACCCACATCACCAGCACCACGATGTTGGGGGTCACGCCGTGGCCGCCCAGGTACACGATGCGCCGAATCGCCTCGGTCCCCGCGCCGTTGGGCAGCGCGCTGCTGATCGCCCGCCAGAACGGCGGCAGCAGTCCCGGTTGGTAGGCGCCGCCGGCCGATGGGTTGCCCAGGATCACGAAGATGATGACGGTCAGCCCGATGCCGAGCACGCCGAACAGGGTCTGCAACGCGATCGTGACGGTGGCGGCCGACAGGCTGACCAGCACGCCGATGCCGACGATCGACCAGAAGTGGCCGTCCATGGCGTGCAGCACCGGTTCGGCGATGACCGCACCGCCGATGCCGCTGGCCAGGGCATAGGGCAGCGTCGCCCCCGACCGCCACAGGGCGCGCTGGAAGTTCGCCGGCCGCGCGCCCTTGGCGATGCCGAGCATCGAGGCGAACAGGTAGCCGCCGACGGCCCAGCCGATCACGAGGTAGAAGCCCGACAGACCGCGGGCGTCGCCGGGTTGCAGCGGCACCTCGTCGGTGACCGTCACGGTGCGCTGCTGCTGGGCGGCGGCTTCGGAGAACAGCTGCTGGACCGCGGTGGCCACCGACGCGCCGCCGCCCGACGCGACCAACAGCGTGTCGTTGGGGCCCGACGGGTTGACCAGGTACACCGCCGAGGTGTCGCCCTGCCGCAGTTCGGTGCGCGCGGCGTCCTCGTCGGTGGTCGTGTGTGCGTCGACCGGCTCGCCGGCGATGCCGTTGAGGCGGTCGACGACCTGCTCAGCCATCTGGGGCGGGGCCAGCACCGTGACCGGGATGCGGTGGGCCGCGGGGGCATGGAAGGCGCCGATGTAGGACAGGATGAATCCGAACTGCAGGATCAGGACGCCGACGCCCAGGGCCAGGGTGCGGGGTGCGACGGCGTCGCGGAGGCGGTCGGCGATGGTCTCCGGCGCCTCGGGCGCCACGTGCTTGTTGCTCACGGGACTCCAGTGTCGTCTATGGCCTGGAACACACACGTACCGACCTGGTCAAAGGGCTAGAGTTCGCCTGCCTCGACGGCCTCTCTGGTGTGCTGGGCGACCGCGATGTCGCGCGCCGAGAAGCCGATGAACAGCGCGGCCGCGCCGACGAACACGGCGATCCCGGCCACCCACAGCAGCGCATAGGTGTAGCCCGCCCCCAGGGCGTCGAGCTGGGCCGGGTTCATGTTCTCGACTCCTCCGGTGGTCCCGCCGAGGTACAGCGTGCGAGAGGTCTGCACCGCCTGGATCGCGACCAGCATCAGCGGGCCGCCGAGGTTGAACACCATCAACGTGATCGACGACACCGGCCCGATCTCGCGGGCACCGACCCCGGCGATCGCGCACAGCGGCAACACGACCGAGATCACCCCGATGCCGAATCCCACGACCAGGATGGGCGCGAACAGGTCGGGGAAGTATCCGACGGTCCGGGTCAGTGTCGACCCGTAGAGCATGGCGCCCAGGACCAGCACGCCGGCACCGATCACCACCCAGCGCGGCGCGATTCTGGGCGCCAATCGCGTGGCGACGACGTTGCCCACCCCGAAACCGACGGCGAACGGCAGGAATCCGACCCCGGCCTGCAGCGCCGAGTAGCCCATCACGTCCTGTATGTAGAGACCCATCATCACCGAGATGGTGAGCATCACCCCGCCGGCCAGGAAGTAGGCCACCAGCGTGGCGACCCGGTTGCGGTCGTCGAAGATCGAGAACGGCACGATCGGATGCGCGGCGCGGCGCTCGACCGCCAGGAACGCCAGGAAGAACACCACCGCGGCGACGCCCGCGCCGATGACCAGTGGGTCGATCCAGCCTCGCGGGGGACCCTGGGTGAACACCAGTACCGCGGCCGTACAGCCGAGGGTGGCCAGCAGGGCGCCGACGACGTCGAGCTTGAGTCTTTCGTGATGCGTTTCGCGGATGCGGTACACCGCGATCACGATGATGACGATGCCGATCGGCACGTTGATCAGGAACGCCAGCCGCCAGGACACCACGGTGAAGGCGCCGCCGAGGATCAGCCCGAGCACCGACCCCGCGGCCTGCATGGCCGCCGACACCGCGAGCGCCCGGTTCCTGGCACCACCGATCGCGTAGGTGGTCGCGATCAGCGCGAGACCGGTCGGGGCGGCGACGGCCGCACCGGTGCCCTGCAGCGCGCGCGCCACCACGAGCGTCACGCCGTCGGTCGCCAGACCGCACACCAGTGATGCCAGCGTGAACACCCCGACCCCGGACAGGAATGCCCGCTTGTGGCCGATCGCGTCCCCGATCCGGCCGCCGAGCAGCAGTAACCCGCCGAACGCCAGCACGTATGCGGTGATCACCCAGCTCTTGGCAGCGTCGGACAGATCGAGATCGGCCTGCATCCGCGGTAGCGCGACGATCACGATCGTGCCGTCGAGCGTCGACATCAGCTGCATGCCGGTGATCGCCACGATCGCGATCCCCACCACCGACGTGGTCAGTGGCTGCGACGGCGACGACGACGCGGGGGTCGGTTCGCCGGTGCCGGAAGCGCCCGCCGCTGACATGGCTCATCACCCTACCCAGCGGCGCCGGCCCGCCGACTCAGCCCTGCGGCGCCACCGCGGCCGGGAAGTCGGCGCCGGCAGCGTTGTCTCGTTGGGCGGCGACTTCGGCGAGCCGGCTGTTCAGCGCCTCGGTCATCGCGGTGTAGGCGTCGGTGCCGAGGACGAGTCGGTGCGGCGGGGCCTCGGAGTCCGCGGCCCGGATGATCGCCGCGACTGCCCGCACCGGGTCGACCGACATCTCCTCGGTGCGCGTCGGTGTGCGGTCGGCCGGCCCGCCCACATAGGGCTCACTGAACGGGACCCGGGTGGCCGCATCGAAGAAGCCCGTCCGCACGATCCCCGGGGCGACGAGTGTGGTGCGGATGCCGAAGGGCGCCACCTCTTGGGCCAGCGCGTCGTAGAAGCCCTCGATGCCCCACTTGGTGGCGTGGTAGATCGAGAAGGCCGGAAACGTCATGTGTCCGCCCATGCTCGACATTTGCACCAGCAGCCCGCCACCCTGTTGGCGCAGGTGCGGCAGTGCCGCACGGGCCAGCTGAATGGATCCGGTCAGGTTGGTCGCGATGACATCGTCGATGTCGTGGTCAGTGAGATCCTCGGCGGTGCCGAACACCCCGTAGCCGGCGTTGGAGACCACCACGTCGATACGCCCCAGGGCGTCGAACGCCAGGCCGACCGCTGCCCGGATCGCTGCGGCGTCGGTGACGTCGAGCGTGCGGCGCCACAGCCGGGAACCGTGACGTGCCGCGAGGTCGTCGAGTTGTCCGGGATTGCGCAGGGTCGCTGCCACGCGATCGCCCCGGTCGAGCAGTTGTTCGACGAGTTCACGGCCCATGCCTCGCGATGCGCCGGTGACGAACCAGGTCTTGGTCATTCTGGATTCCTTTCTCGGAGGTACACCCGAGTCAACCGGCGGTTCGCGCCCCACAGTCCATGCGATTCATGACGGTTTCGGCGCATAGCCATACGATCTGCACATGGCTGAGGTGACGCTGGAAGGGCTGCGAGTCTGCCGGGAGGTGGCCCTGCTGGGATCTTTCACCGCCGCGGCGCGGTCCCTGGGGTATTCGCAGCCGGCGGTCTCGCGGCAGATCGCGGCGATGGAGGCCGCGCTCGGCTACCGGCTGTTCGCCCGGGAGGTGCGCGGCGTCAGCGTCACCCCGGCGGGCGCGGTGGTCGTCGAACACGCGGCCCGGATCATCGCGACGGCGGCCGCGCTGCACCACGATGTGGCGGCCCTGGGTGAGCGATTGGCCGGACGGGTGGCGGTCGGCGCGTTCCCGGCGGCCATGGCGGTGCTCGTCCCCCGCGCCGTCGCCCGGCTGGCGACCGACTATCCGGGGCTGGTGGTCGGGCTGACCGAGGCGTCCTCGCGCGTGCTGGTGCGCGACGTGCACGCCGGGCGGCTCGAGATCGCGGTGATCGCGGTCGGCGCCGGACTGCCCGACTACGACCTGAACGGTCTCAGCCAACACCGGATCTATGCCGGGGACATGTGCGTCGCGGTCCCCAGCGGGCACCGACTGGCCGGTGCCGGGCGGGTCGCGGTGCGCGAACTGGCCGGTGAGTCGTGGATCGCCGGGGCGGGGTCGGCGGGCGACCCGCAGTTCACCGCCTGGCCGACGCTGGCCGAGCCGCTGATCCGCTACCGCGTGGTGGGTTGGCCGGCCCGGCTGGGCCTGGTGGCGGCCGGCCTGGGTGTCTGTCTGATGCCCGAACTGGCTGCACAGTCGGTGCCCGAGGGCGTGCGGACCGTGCGGGTGGACGATCCGGCGTGGCCCGGCCGCATGTCGGTGGCGCTGACGCGGTCGGCGCCGGGTGAGGAATCACGCGCCGTCATCGACGCCCTGCGCGCAGTTGCCGACGAGCTGCGATCCTGACCTCAGAGCTCTCCGGCGTCGATCGCGTCTTTGACTTCCTGAGCGTGGGCGACCTGCTGACTGGTGTAGCCGATCAGCAGCGCCGCGCCGCCCACGAGCACCGCGACCGCGGCCACCCACAGCAGACCGTAGGTGTAGCCGGCGTCGAGCGCAGCGAGCTGGGTGCTGTCCATGTTCTTCACCGGGCCGGTGGTGCCGCCCAGGTACAGCGTGCGCGAGGTGATCACGGCCTGGATGATGGCCAGCACGACGGGTCCGCCGAGGTTCTGGAGCATCAGAGCGATCGCCGACACCGGACCGATCTGGTCGAAGCCGACACCGGCGATGGCCGAGATGGTCAGCGGCACCACGATCATGCCGATGCCCACACCACCGACGGTGATCGGCAGCACGAGGTTCGGGAAGTACGGGATCCCGCTGTTGAGCGTGGAGCCGTAGATCATCGCGCCCAGGACCAGCACGCCGCCACCGATCACCAACATCCGCGGCGGGAAGGTCGAGACCAACTGGGATGACAGCGCCAGGCCGACGCCCATCGCGATGACGAACGGGATGAACCCGATCCCGGCGCGCAGCGCGCTGTAGCCGAGGATGTCCTGGACGTACAGGCCGATCAGCACCGTCAGGGTGAACATCACGCCGCCGGCGAGGAAGATCGCCGAGAAGGTGGCCAGCCGGTTGCGGTCCTTGAACAGCTTGAACGGCACCACCGGGTTCGCCGCGGTGCGCTCGACGATGATGAACGCGATGCCGAAGACGGCCGCGGCCACGATGGAACCGATGGTCAGCGGCGACGCCCAGCCCTTCTCCGGCCCCATCGAGAAGCCGAAGACCGCGGCGGTACAGAGCAGGGTGGCCAGGATCGCGCCCGCGGCGTCGAGCTTCATCCGCTCCTTGCTGGTCTCGCGCAGGGTGGTCCGGGCGAGATAGATCATGATCAGGCCGATCGGCACGTTGACCAGGAACGCCCAGCGCCACGACACCTCGGTCAATGCGCCGCCGACGACCAGGCCCATCACCGATCCGACGCCGGTCATGGCGGCGAAAACAGCGGTGGCCGCATTGCGGGCCGGACCCTTGGGGAAGGTCGTCGCGACCAGCGCCAGGCCGGTCGGGGAGGCGATCGCCGCGCCGACGCCCTGCAGCAGCCGGGCGATCACCAGCGTCGCCTCGTTCCAGGCGATGCCGCACAGGATCGAGGCGATGACGAACAGCGCCACACCGGCGATGAAGGCGCGTTTGCGGCCGATCGTGTCTCCGAGGCGTCCGCCGAGCAGCATCAGCCCGCCGAACGTCAGGACGTAGGCGGTGATGACCCAGCTGCGGCCCGCGTCGGACAGACCGAGCTCGTCCTGGATGTGGGGTAGCGCCACGATCGCGATGGTGCTGTCCATGGTGGCGAGCAGCTGCATGCCGGCGATGGCGATCACCGCGGCGAAGAAACGCCTGGACGGAACCCAGGCCGGGGGCTTGGCGGTGCGCGGCACGGAGGTGCGCTCCACGCTCATCGGGCGGGCCCGTTTCGAGCCGCCCTCGGCGTCCCGGTACATGGCTGCGCGCTCGGCGTCGTTGAGAGCCGTCATAACGGGTTACCTTACAGTAATCTTAGGAACCCTTTATGTGGCGAAGCCCGCGACCGCCCCGATCACGATGATCGCGGGCGGTCTGATGCCCTCCGCACGGATCTTCTCCGCCGCGTCCCGTAGCGTCGCCCGCAAACTTCGCTGCGCCGGGGTCGTGCCGTGCTGCACCACCAGCACCGGCGTATCTGCTGGTCGGCCGCCTGCAATGAGGATTTCCGAGAACAGTTCGATCCGCTCGACCGCCATCAGCAACACGATGGTGCCCGAAAGCGCGGCCAACGCATCCCAATTCACTAACGATTCGGGGTGGTCGGGCGCAACATGGCCGCTGACCACCACGAATTCATGCGTCACGTGGCGGTGCGTGACGGGTACGCCGGCCAGCGCGGGCACCCCTATGGCACTGGTCACACCGGGTACGACGGTCACCGGGATGCCGGCGTCGGCGCACGCGATCACCTCTTCGTAGCCGCGCGCGAACACGAACGGATCGCCGCCCTTAAGGCGCACCACGAACTTGCCTGCCTTCGCTCGGTCGACGAGCAGTTCGTTGATCGCGTCCTGGGCCATCGCCCGGCCATAGGGGATCTTGGCGGCGTCGATCATCTCGACGTGCGGGCCCAGCTCGGCGAGCAGTTCCTGGGGCGCGAGCCGGTCGGCCACCACGACGTCGGCCAGGGCGAGCAGCCGCCTGCCACGGACGGTGATGAGTTCGGGGTCACCCGGACCACCACCGACCAGGGCCACACCGGTGGGCGCGGTGTCCGGGTCGTCGGCGGTGATGAGCCCGCCGGCCAGCGCCTCGTGGATCGCCGAGCGAATCGCCGCCGACCGGCGATGTTCGCCGCCGGCCAGCACGCCGACCGACAGGCCCTCGTAATCGAACGTCGCCGGGGTCACGGCGGTGCCTTCGCGGGCGATGTCGGCGCGGACACAGAAGATGTGCCGCCGCTCGGCTTCGGCCACGACGGCGGTGTTCACGTCGGGATCGTCGGTGGCGGCGACGGCGTACCAGGCGCCGTCGAGGTCGCCGGTCCGGAATTCGCGCAACGTCAGTGTGATTCCCGCCATGGCCTCCACCGCGGGCGTCGCCTCGCGGGCGATCACGTGCACGTCGGCGCCGTTGGCGACCAGAAGCGGCAGCCGGCGCTGCGCGACACTTCCCCCACCGACGAAGACGACCTTCTTGCCGGCCAGGCGCAGGCCGACGAGGTACGCGTTATCGGTCACCCGGCGAGCTTAGAGCGTGTGGCAGCCCCGACGAAGCGGGCGATCGCCTGCGGGTGAGCGGCCGGGTGGGTGTGCAGATATCCCGCATGCACACCGCGCCGCACCACCCCGTCGACCGCGGTCTGCCCGGACCGGCCCGAATAGTGCCATGCGCTGCGGTAGGTGTCGGTGAAAGTGACCGCGGTGCGGTGGAATTCGTGTCCGGTGACGCGTTCGCCCGCGGCGTGCAGCGACGATTCGGTCGCCGCGACGGCCTGCCGGTAGCCCAAGGTGAGACGTTCGGTGAACCGAGCTGATCCGGCCAGCGCCCCGCACATCGGATGCCCGTCGAGGTCGTCGACCAGGTAGGTCAGTCCGGCACACTCGGCGTGGATCGGCGCACCCGACGCCGCGAGCTCCCGGATCTGTTGACGGACAATGGCGTTGGCCGAGAGGTCGGCGGTGTGCTGTTCGGGGAATCCGCCGGGGATGACCAGCGCGGCGGTGTCTGCGGGCAGCGGATCGGTCAGCGGATCGAACTCGACGACCTCGGCGCCGGCCGCGCGCAGCAGTTCACCGTGTTCGGGATAGCCGAACGTGAACGCCTTACCGGCGGCGAGCGCCACGGTGACCGGTGGGCCGGCGGACTCGGTGAGCACCGGTTGCCAGGCGGGCACGCCGACGCGGGCTCCGGCGCTGCGCATGACGGCGTCGAGGTCGACGTGGCGGGCGACGAGGTCGGCCATCGCGGCGACCGCCTCTCGTGCGCGCAGGCCGTGTTCGGTGGCGGTGACCAGACCGAGGTGACGGGACGGCACCGTCAGTGCCTCAGTGCGCGGCACCGCACCGAGTACCGGTAGCCCGGCGTGTTCGCAAGCCTGGCGCAACACCTCCTCGTGCCGCGGTGAGCCGACGAGGTTGAGCACCACACCGGCGATGCGGGTCTGCGAATCGAAGCTCGAAAAGCCCTGCAGCAGTGCGGCCACGCTGTGGCTCTGCCCTCGCGCATCGACGACCAGGACCACCGGCGCGCCGAGCAGTGCCGCCACGTGCGCGGTGGAACCTGTTGCCGGGCCCGACATCTGCGCTTCGATGCGCCCGTCGAACAGGCCCATGACGCCTTCGACGACGGCGATGTCCGCACCGCCCGTCCCGTGCGCGTAGAGCGGACCGATGAGCTCCTCGCCGACGAGTACCGGATCGAGATTGCGGCCCGGCCGGCCGGTGGCCAGGCCGTGATAGCCGGGGTCGATGAAATCCGGTCCGACCTTGAACGGCGCCACGCGGTGACCGGCGTTGCGCAGCGCACCCATCAAACCCGTTGCGATCGTTGTCTTTCCGCTGCCCGACGACGGAGCGGCCAGGACGATGGCCGGTGTCACCACTCGATCCCCCGCTGGCCCTTGCGCCCCGCGTCCATCGGATGTTTGACCTTGGTCATCTCGGTGACCAGATCGGCGGCGTCGATCAGCCGTTGCGGCGCGTCGCGGCCGGTGATCACCACATGCTGGGTACCGGGGCGGGTGCGCAGCACCTCGACGACCTCGTCGACATCCACCCAACCCCATTTGAGCGGATAGGTGAACTCGTCGAGGACGTAGAAGTCGTGGCGCGCCTCGGTCAGCCGACGCGCGATCTCGGCCCACCCGTCGGCCGCCGCCTCAGCGTGATCGACGTCGTCGCCCCGCTTTCGGGTCCACGACCATCCCGAACCCATCTTGTGCCATTCGACGGGTCCGCCGACGCCGTGCTCACGGTGCACGCGGCCCAGCTCGCGCAGCGCGGTCTCCTCGCCGACCTTCCACTTCGCACTCTTGACGAACTGGAACACCGCGACGTCGAAACCGGAGTTCCACGCCCGCAACGCCATCCCGAACGCCGCGGTCGACTTACCCTTGCCGGGGCCGGTGTGCACGGCCAGCAACGGCGCGTTGCGGCGCGCCCGCGTGGTGAGCCCGTCGTCGGGCACGGTCAGCGGTTTGCCCTGGGGCACGATTACCTCCCTCAGGCCGCGCGATGTCCGGTGTCGGTCACCACGCGGGTCAGCTCGTCGGCGCGCAGCTGCGCCAGGCGCACCGCGGGCGCCCGCAGCGCAATGGCCAGGTCCTCGGCCAGGCCGAGCCGGACCGGGGAGGTCTCGCAGTCCACCACCACCGACGCGGCACCCTCGGCCAGCAGACGGGCGGCCGCGGCCCTGGTCCGGCCGAGCGGATCGGGCCCGCCGGTGGCGCGGCCGTCGGTCAGCACGACCACCAGGGTGCGCCGCGCTCGGTCGCGCGCCCGTTCCCGCACCACGACGTCGCGCGCGGCCAGCAGCCCCTCGGCGATCGGCGTCTTGCCACCGGTGTCGAACCGCGACAGTCGCCGGCTGGCGATGTGGACCGACGACGTCGGCGGCAGCAGTAGCCGCGCTTCGTGCTGACGGAAGGTGATGACGGCGACCTTGTCGCGGCGCTGGTAGGCGTCGCGCAACAGGGAGAGGGTGGCACCGCCGACCGCGGACATCCGGTCCCGCGCCGCCATCGAACCCGACGCGTCGACCACGAACACCACCAAATTGCCTTCCCGGCCTTCGCGTACGGCGCGGCGGACGTCTCCCGGACCCGGACGTGGCCGCCCGGGCGAATGCTGGTTGCCGGCCGCGGCCAGCAGGGTGCCGAAGACGTGCAGGCCTTGCCCGTCGCCGTCCGCGGTCGCCGACACGACGGTGCCGGTGCGGTTACGAGCCCGCGACCGCCGTCCCGGCGCACCCTCGCCGACGCCGGGCACCGTCAGCGCCCGGGTACGGAACGTGGCCGAGGGTGCCGCGTTGGAACGCGTCTGCGCTGACGAACTGCGTTGCGCACCAGCGGAGTTCGCGGACCCCTCGGAGGGTGAGTCCGATCCGCCGCCGGGTGGGTCCGGATCCGGCTCGGGGTCCCCGCCGCCGGAGGCCTCTGCGGACTCGCCCGCCTCGGCCATCGCCTCGTCGAGGCGCTGTTGATCCAGCCCGGGGTCGTCGAAGGGGTCGCGCCGACGCCGGTGCGGCAGCGCGAATTCGGCCGCCACCCGGATGTCCTCTTCGCCCACGGTGGCCGCACCGCGCCACGCCGCGTGGGCGACCGCGGTGCGTGCCACCACCAGATCGGCCCGCATACCGTCCACGTCGAACGCCGCGCACAGCGCTGCGATGCGTCGTAACTCGCTGTCGGGCAACACCACCGAGGCAACGGCCGCCCGGGCGGCGGCGACCCGCCGGGCCAGTTCGGAATCGGCTGCGGCGTAGCTTTCCGCGAATCCGGTCGGGTCGGCCTCGAACGCCATCCGCTGGCGGATCACCTCGACCCGCACGTCGACGTCGCGTGATGCCGCGACATCGACGGTCAGCCCGAAACGATCGAGCAACTGCGGCCGCAACTCCCCTTCCTCGGGGTTCATGGTGCCGATCAGGATGAAGCGGGCTTCGTGGGTGTGCGAGATCCCGTCGCGTTCCACATGCACCCGGCCCATCGCTGCGGCGTCGAGCAGCACGTCGACCAGATGGTCGTGCAGCAGATTGACCTCGTCGACGTAGAGCACGCCGCCGTGGGCGCGGGCCAGCAGGCCCGGCGAGAACGCATGTTCGCCGTCGCGGAGCACCTTCTGCAGATCCAGGGATCCCACGACGCGGTCCTCGGTGGCGCCGATCGGTAGTTCGACGAGTGCCCCTGAGTCGACCGCGCCCAGCACCTTCGCCAGAGCGCGCACCGCAGTGGATTTGGCGGTCCCCTTCTCCCCGCGGATGAGCACGCCGCCGATCTCGGGCCGCACCGCGCACAGCAGGAGCGCAAGCCGCAGCCGGTCCTGCCCGACGATCGCGGAGAACGGATACGTCGGTACGGGCATCAGTGCGCGCCTCCGGGGACAGGACGAAGCATCGGCACGTGCGGGATGCCGTCGTCGAGGAATTCGTCGCCGTCCCTGACGAATCCGTGCTGGGCGTACATCTCTTCGAGATAGGTCTGGGCGTCGATACGGCACGGATAGTCGCCGACGTCGGCCAGCGCGGCCTGCATCAGCCGAGTGGTGTGGCCGTGGCCGCGAGCGCTGCGCTTGGTGCAGACGCGGCCGATGCGGAACGCCTTCTGCCCGCCGGCATGTTCCTCCATGAGCCGCAGGGTGGAGATCACCTCGCCGTCAGGGCTCTCGAGCCAGAAGTGCCGCGTCTCGGCCAGGAGATCGCGGCCGTCGAGTTCCGGGTAGGGGCATGCCTGTTCGACCACGAACACCTCGACCCGCAGCTTCAGCAGCTCGTAGAGCGTCGCCGCGTCGAGATCCTTGGCCCAGCTGCGCCGCAGCGCGACCGTCATCGCCGACCCACGTCAGGCGGTCACCGCGGCCGGGGCGCCGTCCGCTTCGGCGTGCTCGGTTTCCGGACCGGCGATGGGCAGGCCCTCGGCCGGCCGGTCCAGTTTGAGCACCTTGGTGCCATGCGCCCAGATCTCCTCGAACAGCTTGGGCTCCGTGGAGAGTTTGGTGCCCAGCGACGGCACGATCTCCTCGAGCTTGGGCAGCCAGGCGGTGTAGCGGTCGGCGAAACAGCGCTGCATGACGTCGAGCATCGCCGGCACCGCGGTGGACGCCCCCGGGGAGGCACCCAGCAGACCCGCCATGCTGCCGTCCTGGGCCGCCAGCACCGTCGTACCGAACTCCAGCACGCCGCCTTTGCCCTTGCGGCGGATCACCTGTACCCGCTGACCCGCAATGTCGAGTTCCCAGTCCGAGTCGCGCGCACTCGGGGCGAAGTCCCGCAACGCCTCGACGCGATCGGCCTCACTGAGCAGCAGCTGACCGATCAGATATTTCAGCAGCCCCATCTCGGTGAGTCCGACACCGAGCATCGAAGCGAGGTTGTTGGGCTTCACCGAGAACGGCAGATCGGTGACCTTGCCCTGTTTGAGGAATTTCGGCGACCATCCGGCGAACGGACCGAACAGCAGGAACGACCTTCCGTTGATGACGCGGGTGTCCAAGTGCGGCACCGACATCGGCGGCGCACCCAGGGGCGGCTGACCGTACACCTTGGCCTGGTGCCGCGCGGTGAGCTCGGGATTGGCGGTGCGCAGCCACTGCCCGCCCACCGGGAAGCCGCCGAATCCCTTGGCCTCCTTGATGCCCGCCTTCTGCAGCAGTGGCAGCGCGCCGCCGCCCGCGCCGACGAAGACGAATTTCGCGTTGATCTTGCGCTTGGCACCGGTGCGCCGATTGACCACCTTGACCAGCCAGGTGCCGTCGGACTGCTTGGACAGATCCTGCACCTCGTGGCCGAAGAGGGTGGGCATGCCCCGCTGCGCGCAATAGCCGATCAGCTGGCGCGACAACGACCCGAAGTCGACGTCGGTGCCGTCCTGACTCCAGTTCAGGGCGAACGGCTCGCGCAGGTCGCGCTTCTCGGCCATGAACGGCAGGCGGCGGGCGAACTCGGCGGGATCGTCGATGTACTCCATCGACCCGAACAGCGGGTTGGTCACCAGGGCGTCGTAGCGGGCGCGCAGATACTGGGCGCTCTTGGCGCCGCTGACGAAGCTCACATGCGGGATGGGGTTGATGAAGCTGCGCACGTCGGGCAGGACGCCGTTCTCCACGGCGTAACTCCAGAACTGGCGCGAGACCTGGAACTGCTCATTGACGTTGACGGCCTTGCTGATGTCGATGCTGCCGTCGGAATTCTGCGGGGTGTAGTTCAGTTCGCACAGCGCCGAGTGGCCGGTGCCCGCGTTGTTCCACGCATCGCTGCTCTCGGCGGCCGCGCCGTCCAGACGCTCGACGAGGGTGATCGACCAGTTCGGCTCGAGCAACTTGAGCAGGACCCCGAGTGTGGCGCTCATGATGCCGGCGCCCACCAGCACGACGTCTGTCTTGGCTACCTGGGAATCAGACATTGCGTCAGGCACGTCATCGGTCCTTAATCATCGCGAGTCACGGCGGTCCGCCGTCTCCCAGGTTATCCCGACACAGGTTCGGCCAACCCCGCGGCCACTGTGCATCTGCTCACCGTCCGGACCGGTGCGACCGCTCGCGGCCTGGCTCGCGGCCTAAGGTGGCTGCGTGGACGCCTGGGTGCCCGACGAGTTGCCCGACTACCTCCAGCAGACGCTGGCACTGGGTCCCGACCCCGACGGGGAGGGCGACCTCTATGCCACGCTGGTGCGCCGGGGCGACGGGTCACCCGCCGCCCGCCACGCGGTGCTGCTGGTGCACGGTTTCACCGACTACTTCTTCCATACCGGCCTCGCCGAGCACCTGGCCGGCCGCGGGTTCGCGTTCTATGCGCTGGACCTGCACAAATGTGGTCGGTCAAGACGGGCGGGGCAAACGCCGCACTTCACCACCGATCTGGCCCGCTACGACACCGAACTCGAGCGGGCGCTGGCGGTCATCGCCGACGAGACGGCCGGTGCCCAGGTGCTGGTCATCGGCCACTCCGCCGGCGGACTGATCGTGTCGCTGTGGCTGGACCGGGTGGCCCGTCGCGGGGACACCGCGCGACGGCATCTGGGCGGTCTGGTCCTCAACAGCCCCTGGCTGGACCTGCAGGGCCCGGCGATCCTGCGCACGACGGGCGCCTCGGCGGCGATCGGCGCGATGTCGCGCATCCGCAAGCGGCGGGTGGTGCGGGCGCCGGTTCCGGACGGCGGGTACGGCGCCTCCCTGCACCGCGACTACGCCGGCGAGTTCGACTACAACCTGGATTGGAAGCCGGTGGGCGGTTTCCCGGTCACCTTCGGCTGGATCCATGCGATCCGGCGGGGGCACGCCCGGTTGCACCGCGGCCTCGATGTGGGGGTGCCGAACCTCATTCTGCGCTCGGACCACAGCGTGCGGGAGGCCCGCGATCCGGCCCGCATCCAGCGCGGCGACGCGGTGCTCGACGTCGCGCAGATCGCCCGCTGGGCGGGGTGCATCGGCAACCGGTCGGTGGTCGTGCCGATCGCCGACGCCAAACACGATGTGTTCCTGTCGCTGGCCGAACCGCGCGCCGCGGCCTACCGTGAGCTGGATCGCTGGCTGGACTGGTACACCGAACGGGGATGACGGACACGCACATGACGCACTTCGACATCGCCATCATCGGAACCGGTTCGGGCAACACCATTCTGGACGAGCGTTACCTCGACAAGCGGGTGGCGATCTGCGAGGAGGGCACCTTCGGGGGGACCTGTCTCAACGTCGGCTGCATTCCGACAAAGATGTTCGTCTACGCCGCCGGGGTCACCCAGAACGTCAGGGATGCGGCGCAATACGGCATCGACGCCCATGTCGACGGCGTCCGGTGGGGCGATATCGTCTCGCGGGTATTCGGCCGCATCGACCCGCTGGCCACCGGTGGTGAGCACTATCGGCGGTCCTCCCCCGACGTCGAGGTCTTCGCCAGCCACACCAGATTCACCGGCACGCTGCCCGACGGAGGGTACGCCCTGCGCACCGACGACGGCGACGAGTTCACCGCAACACAGGTGGTGCTGGCCGCCGGCTCGCGGGCCACGGTGCCACCGGCCATCCGCGACTGCGGCGTGGCCTATCACACCAGCGACACGATCATGCGCCTGGCCGATCTGCCCGACCACATCATCATCGCCGGCGGCGGCTATGTGGCCGCGGAGTTCGCGCACATCTTCTCGTCGCTGGGGTCACGCGTCACCATCGTCATCCGCGGCACCACGCTGCTGGCGCACACCGACGACACGATCTGCGAGCGATTCACCGACATCGCGGGCAAGAAGTGGGAGATCCGCAGCCGGCGCAACATCCTCGGCGGCAGCAGCGACTCCGACGGGGTCACCCTCGAACTCGACGACGGTTCCGCACTACGCGGGGACGTCCTGCTGGTGGCCACCGGACGGGTGCCCAACGGCGACCGTCTCGACGCGCACCTGGCCGGGGTCGAGGTCACCGACGGGCTGGTCACCGTCGACGACTACCAGCGCACCACCGCACGCAACGTCTTCGCACTCGGCGACATCTGCTCCCCGTACCAGCTCAAACACGTCGCGAATCACGAAGCGCGCGTGGTCAAGAACAATCTGCTCGTCGACTGGGACGACACCGATGCGCTGATGCCGGCCAATCACCGCAATGTGCCGTCGGCGGTGTTCACCGAACCGCAGATTGCCTCGGTGGGACTGACCGAGAACGAGGCGCGGGCGGCGGGTCATCGCATCCGCAGCAAGGTCCAGGACTACAGCGATGTCGCGTACGGATGGGCGATGGAGGACACGTCGGGCTTCGCGAAGCTGATCGTCGACGACGAGACCGGCCTTCTGCTCGGCGCCCACATCATGGGCCACCAGGCGTCGTCGATCATCCAGCCGATCATCCAGGCGATGGCGTTCGGACTGCCCGCCCAGGAGATGGCGCGCGGTCAGTACTGGATCCACCCGGCGCTGCCCGAGGTGATCGAGAACGCGCTGCTCGCCCTGTGCGGCGAGCCACCGTGGCCACCGGCGCGACGGCACTGACAGAGGCGAGCCGCACCACCCCGCTCACGTCGAGGGCTTGCCGGCCTCCGGACTGACGGTCACGGTGACGGGCTTTCCGTCGCGCAGCACCTCGACCGGGGCTTCCCGTCCGATCTGCAATTGACGGACCGCGACGATGAAGGCGTCCAGATCGCCGACGTCGTGGTTGTCGACCTTGACCACGATGTCGTCCTTCTGCAGCCCGGCCCGGTCGGCCGCGCTGCCCTGTTTGACCTCGGTGATCCGCGCACCGTCGGACGCCGTCTCGCTGACCGACTCGGCGGACAGACCCAGGGTGGGATGGGCGATCACGCCATCGCGCATCAGCGTCTCGACGACGTGGCGGACCTCGTTGACCGGGATCGCGAACCCGAGACCGCTGGCGCTGTCGGACAGCGAGCGCCCCGCCGCGTTGATGCCGATGACCTCGGCGTCCATGTTGATCAGCGGCCCGCCGGAATTGCCGTGGTTGATCGCCGCGTCGGTCTGCACCGCGGCGATCACCGTGTCGCCGGAGTCTCCGCTGGACAACCGGACCGCCCGGTTCAACGCGCTGATGATGCCCTGGGTGTCGGTGCTGCGCAGGCCGAGTGGGGCGCCGGCGGCGATGACCTCCTGACCCACCCGCAGCTTGTCGGAATTCCCCAGGCGCGCGACGGTCAGATTGTCGACGTTGTCGACCTTCAGGACGGCCAGATCGGTGGTCGGGTCGCGTCCGACGATGTTGGCCGGAACCGTCTTGCCGTCGTTGAAGACCACGGTCAGCTTCCACTTGCTCAGGTCCATCGCGGCCTCTTCGACCACGTGGTTGTTGGTGACGACGTATCCGCGCCCGTCGACGACGACTCCGGAACCCTGCGTACCGGCCGACTCGCTGACCGCTTCGATCGTCACCACCGAATCGGCGACCGCATCGGCGACCCGGGTGAACCGGCCTTCGGGCAGGTCGCTGGTGTCGGTGGTCGACAGGCTCACCTTGGGCGTGGCGAACGCCTCCAGGATGGCGGCCGACCTGCTGCCGACCCACCCGCCGAGCAGACCGACCGCCAGGGCGATGACCGTCAGCACGATGAGGGCCGGGACCGATACCTTCCCGCCGAACAGCAGATCTCGCACGCCGAGCTTCTCGGTCGGGCCGGCGGGTGCGGCGGCCGGGACGGGTGCGGGCTCCGGCTCGGCGGCGGGTTCTGGGGCGGCTGCGGTCGGCGGCAGATCGCCCGCATCGCTCGTATCGCCCGCATCGTCGTCCCGGCGGGCGAAGACCTCGGCCAGCACGGCGTCGGGCGGCTGGTCGGTCGGCGCATACCGGCCCTGGTCGTGGCGGCGGTCGGGGCCGGCGAAGGCGCCCGTCACACCGTCTGGGCGGCCGAAGGTGCGTCGGGTCGCCGGATCGAGCTCATCGGTCACGCATGATCACTTTCGTCGCGAATGGTGCTCAGCCTACCGGCGGCGACGGTCAGGTCTCCGGCACGGCGAAGCCCCACGGCAGTTCCAGCCGGTGGGCGGCCAGCAGCTGCGAGTCGGCCAGAATCGTGCCGACCGGTCCGTCGGCGACGACCCGGCCGCCGTCCATCACGACGGCCCGTTCGCACAACTGCGCCGCATAGGGCAGGTCGTGGGTCACGATCAGCATCGTGGCCGGCAGCGACCGCAGGGTTTCGGCGAGTTCGCGACGCGCGAGCGGATCCAGGTTCGCCGAGGGTTCGTCGAGCACCAGGATCTCCGGTTCGCAGGCCAGCACGGTGGCCAGCGCCGCTCGGCGCCGCTGGCCCGCCGACAGGTGGGTGGGACTGCGGTCGGCGGCCTGCGACAGCGACACCGTCTGCAGGGCCCGGCGGACCCGCTCGGCCAGCTCGTCACCGCGCACCCCGAAGTTGGCTGGTCCGAAGGCGACATCCTGGGCCACGGTCGGCATGAAGAGCTGATCGTCGGGATCCTGGAACACCAGCCCGACACGTCGGCGGATGCCGGGCAGGGTGGTGCGGCTGACCGGGGTACCGCCGATCGTCACGGTGCCCCCGCTGGCGGTCAGCACACCGTTGAGATGCAGCATCAGGGTCGTCTTGCCCGCACCGTTCGGGCCGAGCACCGCGACGCGTTCACCCGGTGCGACCTCGATGTCGACGCCGTCGAGCGCGGTGTGGCCGTCCGGGTAGACATGGCGCAGACCCGCGATGGAGATCGCCGGGGTCACGTGAGCGTCCACGCCACCGCGCTGACCGCGAGCGCGGCCGCGGCGGGGGCCAGCGCGAACGTCCACTGCGCGGCACCGGCGCGCGGCGGCGCGCCGACGGCGGCGAGGTCGGGCGCGCGCCCCTCGAATCCGCGCGAGAGCATCGCCACATACACCCGCTCGCCCCGCTCGTAGGACCGCACGAACAAGGCGCCGATCCCCGTGGCGATGGCGCCGGCCTGGTGCAGCGCGCGGGGCGAGTCCCCGCGGGAGATGCGGGCCAGCCGCATCCGGGCCGCCTCGGCGGCCAGCAGATCGACGTAGCGGATCATCAGGACGAGCACCGAAGTGACGACCGGGGGCGCGCCCAGCCGGCTCAGCGCGGCGGGCAGTTGCGCGGCCGAGGTGGTGGCGGCCACGGCGAGTGCGGCGGCGACGCCCAGGGTGCCCTTGGCCACGATCCCCCATGCGGCGTAGAGCCCCGCAACCGACAGTGACACCCCGCCGACGAGCACGCGTTCACCGCCTTCGGTGAACGGCAGCAGCAGCGCCAGCACCACGAACGGCGCCTCGATCAGCATCCGGGGCAGCACCCAGCGCAGCGGCAGGCGCGCCAGCCACCACACCGCTGCCACGATGAGACCGTAAATCCCGTAGGGCCAGAGAGTTTCACGCGGCGTGGCGACCACCGCCAGCACGAACGCCAGCAGTCCGACGATTTTGACCTCGGCGGGCAGTCGATGCACCATCGAGTCCCCGTGCCGGTAGAGCGGATGCGCGCCGGCCCCCATATCAGCTTCGGCCGCGGCGTGTCCGCGCGATCAGCCAGAACACGCCCCCAGCGGTCGCGACCGTGACGGCGACCCCGATGATCCCGGCCAGTCCGCCGGTCGCCTCCTGACCACCGATCGTGTAGTCGGCCAGCGGGGAGTCCGCCAGCGCGTGGTCGGTCGCGTGCTGGGCGATGCAGTCCCCGGTCAATTCCTCGCCACCGGGCGTCTCGACCACCTGACAGCCCTGCAGGGTGGCCGAGTCCAGCCCGTCCGGGCTGGCGCTGGCGAAGGCGGACAGGCCTCCCGCGATCAGCAGGGTCAGCATCACCGACGCCACCCAGAACCAGCGGCGCCCGGTCACGCCGCGACCTCCCGGCGTGACGTGCGCAGCAGATACACCAGGTCGGGTCTGGCCCGAGCCACCGCCAGCACCGTCACCGCGGTGATCAGGCCCTCACCCACGCCGATCAGGACATGGGTGCCCAACATGTAGGCGGTCACGGTACCCAGCGATACGCCGCCGGCACCGCCGATCGCGTACTCGATCACGAAACCCATTGCTGCACAAACAGTCCCGACCAAGGCGGCGATGAACGCCACCACCCCGAGGGCGGGTCCGGTCCGGTCGGCGCGGCGACGGATGACGGCCAGCAGTGCGACTGCGGTGCCATACCCGGCGGCGACTCCGATCACCCCCATGTTGACGATGTTGGTGCCGAGCGCGGTCACACCGCCGTCGGCGAACAACAGGGCCTGCACCACCAGAACGATCGCGATGCACAGCACGCCGGTGTAGGGACCGACCAGGATCGCCGCCAGCGCGCCACCGAGCAGGTGGCCGCTGACGCCGGGCAGGATGGGGAAGTTGACCATCTGAACGGCGAACACGAACGCGGCCACCAGACCGGCCAGCGGTACCGCGCGTTCGTCGAGTTCGGCCCGGGCGCGGACTGCGCTGAACGCGACAGCGCCGAGCGCGAGCATCCCGAACAGCATCGACACCGGCGCGTTGACGATGCCGTCGCTCATGTGCATGGCGACCTGGGACACGGACATCGCCTGAGCGTAGGACCGCCCACGACATCTGTCCACGTGAACAGGTGAAACGGTGTCAGCCCTCCCGAACCCGTCGATTGTCCGGGTCGTAGAGCGGCCGCAGCGACACCGACACCGGGTGGCGCACCCCGGCCACATCCACCTCGTACCTGCCGGATCTGACCCACGCCGGGTCGACCGGTGCACCGTTCGGCGCGCGGACATAAGCCAGGCCGACGCAGCATCCGGTGGTCTGCGCCCAGGCCGCGGCGGTGGCCTGACCGGCGACCACACCGTCGCGCAGCAGAACCTCGCCACCCCAGAGCATGGCGTCCGCATCGTCGACCCGGAAGCTGACCAGCTTCTTGCGCACCCCTTCGGCTTTCGCCTTCTCGACCGCATCGCGACCGAGGAAATCGATGTCGGTGCCCAGCTTGCAGGCGAACAGGAGACCGGCCTCGACCGGGTTCTCGCCGGGCGTGAGTTCGCGGCCGAAAGCCCGGTATCCCTTCTCCAGCCGCAGCGATTCGATGGCGTAGTAGCCGCCGCGGGCGACGTCCAGTCCGGCACCCGCGCGCATCAGATCCTCGTAGACCCCCACTGCGAACTCCGTGGGCACATAGAGTTCCCACCCGAGTTCGCCGACATAGGTGATCCTGGTGGCCCGTACGGTGGCGTATCCGAGGGAGATGAGCCGGCTGGTGCCGAACCCGAAGGCGGCGTCGGAGAGGTCGGCGTCGGTCAGCGCACCCAGCAGATCTCGCGAGGCCGGACCCATCACCCCGAACACGGCGTATGCCGAGGTCATGTCCACCAGCGTCGCATTCGCCCCCGGTGGCAGATTTTTGCGGATGTGGTCGCGGTCGCGCTCGGTCGTCGCCGCGCTGCTGACGATGAGGAATTCGTCGGCCGCGGTGCGGGTGACGGTGACGTCGGATTCGTAGGTCCCCCGGGCGTTGAGCATGCCGGTGTAGACGGTCCGGCCGACCGCCACCCCGACATCGGCGGTGCAGAGCCACTGCAGGGCCGCCTCGGCGTCGGGACCGATCATCAGATACTTGGAGAACGACGTCTGGTCGAAGACCGTGACACCGGTGCGGGTGCTGCGTTGTTCGGCCGCCGACCACGGCAGCCAGTTCGGTTTGCCCCAGGTGTAGTCGATGGCCGGCGGCTGCCCCGGCGGGGCGAAGAAGTTGGCGCGTTCCCAACCCATCTTGCTGCCGAAGTTGGCGCCGGCCGCCTCCAGCAGATGATGCACCGGCGACCGGCGAAACGGCCGTGCCGTGGTGAGTTCCCGGTTGGGCCAGGGAATCTCGTAGTGCACGCCGAGGACTTCGGCGACCCGATCGTGCAGCCACCGGTTGTTTCCGTTGAAGCGCGCGAAGCGCCGGATGTCCACCCCGGTGAGGTCACCGCTCGGAGCGCCCTCGACGATCCACTCGGCCAGCGCCCGGCCCGCGCCGCCCGCGGTGGCGATGCCGACGGAGTTGAAGCCGGCGCCGACGAAGAAGTTGCCGAGCTCCGGTGCCTCGCCCAGCAGGAACTGATTGTCCGGGGTGAAACTCTCCGGACCGTTGTAGAACTTCTTGATACCGGTAACCTCGAGGGCCGGAATGCGCAGCAGCGCATTGTCCATCAGGATCTCGAAGTGATCCCAGTCCTCGTCGAGCAGCTGGAATTCGAAGGGATAGGGCACGGCGTCGGGTGACACCCATGGCTTGGCCTCCGGCTCGAACCCGCCGATCACCAGCCCGCCGACCTCTTCTTTGAAATAGGTGTAGCCGTCGGGATCGCGCAGGATCGGCAGATCGGGATGCACCCCGTCGATGGCCTCGCTGACGACGTAGAAGTGTTCGGCCGAGTGCAGCGGAACGTTGACCCCGGCCATCGCACCGACCTGTTTGGCCCACTGGCCGGCGCAGTTGACGACGATCTCCGCCTCGATCTCGCCTCCGTCGGTGTGCACTCCGCGCACCCGGCCGTTCGCGGTGAGAATGCCTGTCACGCGGGTCTTCTCGATCACCCTGGCGCCGCCCAGCCTGGCCCCCTTGGCCAGCGCCATGGTCAGATCCGTGGGGTTGGCCTTACCATCGGCCGGTAACCAGATCGCGCCGACCAGATCGTCGACCCGCATCACCGGATAGTGTTCACCCGCCTGCTCGGGAGTCAGCAGTTCGCATTCCATGTCGAAGGCGGCGGCATTGGCCGCGGTCCGGCGCAGCTGCGTCATCCGGTCCTCGGTCCGCGCGACGATCACTCCCCCGCACTGCTTGTACCCGGCCGACAGCCCGGTCTCGGCTTCGAGGTCGGCGTAGAGCTGCGTCGAGTACTGCACGAGCCGGGTGCCGCTCTCCGAGGCTCGCAGCTGCCCCACCAATCCGGCGGCGTGCCAGGTGGTTCCGCTCGAGAGCTGTCCCTGTTCGAGCAACACCACATCGGTGAGGCCACAGTGCGTCAGGTGGTAGGCCACGCTGGTGCCGATCACCCCGCCACCGATGACGACGACGCGGGCACGATCGGGCAGGGCGGTGGGGGTCATGGGTGTGGCTGCTTCCTCGGGTCGGTCTCCGGGCGGTCGGGGGGCGGGCGCAGTTCGTCGAGTAGCCGCGACAGGCGTGGATCGCGCAGCGCTTCGACGGCGGGTTCGTATCGCTGCATGGCCCACTGCCAGAAGTCGACGTCCAAGGGGCTGGAACCGTGCTGGATACAACCCCACATCGTCCAGCCGTACCGGGCGACGGTGGTCATGACCCGGGCGCGGGCGATCTTGTGCGGCAACGGCCGGCCGTAGTAGAGGGTGACCAGTTCGTCGAGTTGATCGACGGACAGGCCGCATTCCCCGGCGATGTTCCCCAGTTCGAAACAGGGGTCGTTGTTGCCGGCGTACTCGTAGTCGATGATCCTCACACGGTCGCCGGTCTCGATGAAATTCTCGGCCAGCAGGTCGTTGTTGCACGGCACGGTGCCCTCGTCCGTGGCGGCCAGTGCCCGCCCGACCTCGGCGAAGGCGTCGGCGTGCTCGAGGTAGTCCCGCGGCATCCGGAATCCGTGGTCGAGGACCGTCTGCTGATAGGCGGCCTGGCGCTCGAACATGTCGAACCGGCCTCGGAAGCGGGGACCGGCATGCAGCGCGCGACAGCCGTCGGCCACCTTCGCCAGGATGCCGGGACGCTGGAAGTCGGCATTGCACAGCGTCTTTCCGTCGATATAGCCGAGCAGCAACACCCCCAGATCGAGCCGGTGGTCCACCACCGCAGCACCGACGCCCGCCCGCTCGGCAGCCTGGGTGTTGAACAGTTCGGCGTCGCGATCGATTCCGAGCAGATTGGGACCGGTGCCGGTGCAGCGCGCCACGTAGGTCGCCTCGGCGGTGATCACCTTGACGTTGCGGTTGGTCAGCCCGCCGGACAGTTCCTCCACCCGCCGGGGCCGCCCGGCCAGCACGGGGAACTCGTCGAGCAGCGCATCGATCTCGCTGAGCAGAAACGACATGCAGGTCCTCCGCGCAGGTGGGTCCTTCCCACTCTAGGAGGCATCGCTCTTAAGGTCTAGACTATTGCGCGTGTCAGCGACCGACGTGATCGACGAGTGGCTGCGCAGCGCCGCACCCGCGGTCGTCTTCGACTTCAACGGCACGCTGTCCGATGACGAGCCGATTCTGTTCGACATCTTCAGTCATCTGTTCGCCGACCGGCTGGGCTGGGCGATGACGGCACAGGACTACCGGGACCATCTGCTCGGGCGCAGTGACCGCGAGATCGTCGAGTACGCGGTGCGCCACCACGGCCGGGGCACCGATGACAGCCCTGATGTCGAGGAGCTGTTGCGCCTGCGCCGGGACAGTTACCGCGAGCACGTCGCGGCCCGCTCACCGATCCTGCCGGACACCGCCGCGCTGGTGACGGCCCTCGCCGGCCACCGCATCCCGCTGGCGATCGTCACCGGCGCCCAGCGCGACGACGTTCGGGTCGTGTTGGCCCACAGCGCGATCGGCGAGCACTTCGCCGTGCTGGTCGCCGAGGAGGACGTCGCCCGGGGCAAACCCGATCCCGAAGGCTTTCAGACCGCCGCCCGGCTGCTCGATCGTCGCCCCGGCGACATCCTGGTGTTCGAGGATTCGCCGCCCGGGGTGCGCGCGGCGCTCGCCGCGGGAATGCACTGCGTCGCCGTGGCCGAAGATCCGTCGCCAGAGCTGTGCGGTCTGGCTCCCGCGGTGGTTCCCCGGTTGTCCCCCACCCTGGTCGCCGAGGCGCTGCTCACCCGCCGACCTGGGCGGTGATGCGGATCCGCGTGCGGTCCGACCGGTGGTGGTCGCGGGAGAACTCGACGGCCACGCCGTCCTCGGTGCGGGCGGTCCGCGTGATCAGCAGCACCGGATCTCCCGGCGGGATGCCGAGCAGATCGGCGGTGCGGGCCTCGGCCCGGACCGCCTCGATCTGCTCCTCGGCCGAGAAGGGCGCCGAGCCGTACCCGCGCATCAGCGAGTAGAGCGAGCCGGTCAGATCTCCTGCCAGCAGATCCGGGAACACGGCCGCGGGCAGGTAGGCATGCTCCAGCACGATCGGCTCACCGTTGGCCGAGCGGGCCCGCAGCACCTCGTGCACCTGAGCCTCGCCGGTCAGCTCGAGGTGGCGGCGGACGTCGGACGGCGGCCGGACCGTGCGGGCCCGCAGCACCCGCGCGCCGGCTTCGACCTGGATCCGCCGCATCTGCTCGGTGAATCCGGGCAGGCTGGCATGGTCGAACTCGAACCGCGGCGAACACACGAAATTGCCGCCGGAGCGCCCACGGCGCCGGTCGATCAGCCCCCGGGCCTCGATCGCGGCCAACGCCTGACGCAACGTCATCCGGCTCACGCCCAGCGCTTCGGCGAACTCGACCTCCGAGGGCAACCGGTCGCCGGGCGCCAGCACCGACGACGTGATCAACGCCTCGAGCCAGGCGGTGATCTGGGCATGGACCGGCGTGTCCGCGGCGCCGTGGAGGTCGGGTCTGTCCGCGAACTGCGGTTCGGCCATCGTCCACGTACGCATGAACCCTCCTCAGGCGTGCCGAGCGCCGATCCAGTGGAGCAGATCGTGCACGGTGTCGTCCTCGAGCCGGTAGCTGACCAGCCGTCCCACCCGGGTGGACGTCACCCAGCCCTGGCGGCGTAACACCCGCAGCGCCTGGGAGACGGCGTTCTCCGAGCGGTTGAGCGCCGACGCCAGGTCACCGACGCAGATGCCGGGCGCGCGGTGCAGTGCCAGCAGGATCTCCAGGCGGTGCGGATCGGACAGCAGATCGAAGCGCTGCACCCACCCCGCGGTGTCGACGTCGGACAGCGCGGACGTCGCACGCTGCACCTCACGCCGCGGATCGGTCACCAGATCAATGTAGTGGCGCGGCGGGCCGGCATCGCGTCAGTCGAGGAAGCCGTGCAGCAGCGCGCTCGATCCGGCGATGTGGTCACGCATCGCCGATTCGGCCGTGCGCGCGTCACCGGCGAGGATCGCGCCGACGATGGCCTCGTGCTGATCGTCGGAATGCGCGATGTTGCGGCGTAGCAGTGGGATGCGGTCGAGCAGCGCGTTGAGCCGCATCCGATTCTCGGCCACCAGTGCCACCAGCGACGGCGGTCCGGCGGCCTCGGCGATCGCCAGGTGCAGCCGCGAATCCAGCCGCCGGTAGTCGTCGGGGGCGGCCGCGCGGACGTCGGCCAGCCGCGCCCGCAGATCCTCGCACTGCGAATCGGTCAGTTCACGCAGCGCGGCCGCCCTGGCGGCGCCGGTCTCCAGGATGTCCCGCAACCGCAGCACATCGTCGATCTCCTCGGCGCTCAGCCCGGTGTGATCCCCGGTGTGACGCGGCAGTTCGTCGGTCAGGAAGGTGCCGCCATAACGTCCGCGCCGCACCACCAGGTAGCCGGCGTCGGCCAGCGACCTGATGGCCTCGCGGACGGTGTCGCGGCTCACCCCGAGCCGGGCGGCCAGCTCCCGCTCCGGTGGCAGCGACTCCCCCGGGGCGAACACACCGAGCCGGATGGTCTCGAGCAGCCGCCCCATAGTGTCCTCGAAGGTATTGCCCTGCCGGACCGGCCGCAGGAGGGTCTCACTGGCGGGCGGATCCGGTTCGGCGGTCATGATTACCTGCGGGCTCGGTTCACAGCGGGGTCACATACGCCGAGCTGATGCCGCCGTCGACCAGGAACGACGATCCGGTGATGAACGAGGAGTCGTCACTGGCCAGGAACGCCACGGCGGCTGCCAGCTCCTCCGGTTCGGCGAATCTGCCGAGCGGGATGTGGACCAGCCGCCGGGCGGCCCGTTCCGGATCCTTGGCGAACAGCTCCTGCAGCAGCGGGGTGTTCACCGGGCCAGGGCACAACGCGTTGACCCGGATCCCCTGACGGGCGTACTGGACACCCAGTTCCCGCGACATCGCCAGCACCCCGCCCTTGGACGCGGTGTAGGAGATCTGCGAGGTCGCCGAACCCATCACCGCGACGAACGACGCAGTGTTGATGATCGACCCCTTCTGCTGGGGCACCATGTGGCGCAGCGCGGCCTTGGAGCACAGGAACACCGATTTGAGGTTGATGTCCTGGACGCGCTGCCAGGCGTCGATCCCGGTGTTCTCGATCAGGTCGTCCTCCGGCGGGCTGATACCGGCGTTGTTGAACGCGATGTCGACGCCACCATGTACCTCGAACGCGGTGTCGAACAATTGGTCCACCGACACCTGGTCGGAGACATCGACCTTCACGAACGTCGCGTTGAGGTCGTTCGCGACGGATTTGCCGGTGACCGCGTCGAGATCCCCGATGACGACGATGGCGCCTTCGGCCTGCATCCGCTTGGCGGTGGCCAGGCCGATGCCGCTGGCGCCGCCGGTGATGACGGCGACCTTGCCCGCCAGCCGCTGGGTCAGGTCCATCAGTTTCCCTCTCGATTCATCTCCGACACCGCGAAGAACACGTTCTTGGTCTCGGTGAAGGACAGCGGGGCGTCCGGGCCGAGTTCGCGGCCCAGACCGGATTGTTTGAAGCCGCCGAACGGAGTGGTGTACCGGACCGACGAATGGGAATTGACGGACAGATTGCCCGATTCCAGCGCGCGGGAGACCCGTACCGCGCGCGAGAGGTTCTCGGTCCAGATGGAGCCCGACAGCCCGTAGGGGGTGTCGTTCGCCAGCGCGAGTGCATCGGCTTCGTCATCGAACGGCAACACGGTCACCACGGGTCCGAAGATCTCCTCGGTCACCGTGCGGTCGGCGCGCGAGGACGGGGTGAGCACCGTCGGCGCGAACCAGTAGCCGGGGCCCGACGGCGCGGCACCGCGGAACGCCACCGGCGCGTCGTCGGGCACGTAATCGGACACGGACTGCCAGTGCGCCTTGGACACCAGCGGACCCATCTCGGTGTCCCTGGCGCTCGGGTCGCCGACCACCACACCATCGACGGCCGGTTCGAGCAACTCCATGAAGCGGTCGTAGACGTTGCGCTGCACCAGGATCCGGCTACGTGCACAGCAGTCCTGACCGGCGTTGTCGAACACCCCGTAGGGTGCCGTCGCGGCGGCCTTCTCCAGATCGCAGTCGTCGAAGACGATGTTGGCGCTCTTGCCGCCGAGTTCCAGGGTCACCCGCTTGACCTGGGCGGCAGCCCCGGCCATCACCCGCTTACCGACCTCCGTCGAACCGGTGAAGACGATCTTGCGGACGTCGGGGTGGGTGACGAAACGCTCGCCGACGACCGATCCGCGGCCCGGCAGCACCTGGAACAGCCCGTCGGGCAAGCCCGCCTCGAGCGCCAGTTCGCCGAGACGGATCGAGGTCAGCGGCGTCCATTCGGCGGGTTTGAGCACGACGGCGTTGCCGGCGGCCAGCGCCGGCGCGAAACCCCACGCCGCGATGGTCATCGGGAAGTTCCATGGGGTGATCACCCCGACCACGCCGAGCGGCTCGTGGAAAGTCACGTCCAGTCCGCCGGCGACCGGGATCTGCTTGCCCGACAGCCGTTCCGGGCTGGCCGCATAGAACTGCAGGACGTCACGCACATGCCCGGCCTCCCATTCGGCGTTGCCGATCGGGTGTCCGGAGTTGGCCACCTCCAGCGCGGCGAGCTCGTCGACGTGCGCATCGACCGCCGCGGCGAAATCCCGCAGCGCCCCGGCACGCTGCGCCGGGGCCAGCCCGGCCCAGGCCCGCTGCGCCGAACGAGCCCGCGCCACGGCGTCGTCCACGCCCTCGACATCGACCAGGTCGACCGTGCGCAGCACCTCCTCGGTCGCCGGGTTGATCACGTCAGTGGTGGTCAAGCACGTACCCTTTCCGTCGCGTATTCGCTTGCTGCCGAAACGATTCCGGCGAACAGCCGAAGATCGTCGAGCCGCTCTTCGGGATGCCACTGCACGCCCAGCACCCAGTGCTCGGGATGGGTGGCACGGTCCAGCTCGACCGCCTCGATGACACCCTCGTCGTCTCGTGCGGTGACGACGAGTCCGTCGCCGACGCGGTCGATCGCCTGGTGGTGGTAGCACTGCGCGTCCGAGGACGACCCGATCAGGTCCGCGAGCCGGCTGCCGGACCGGGTGCGCACCGCCGAGGTGGCGAAGACGGCGTTCCCCCGCTGGTGATGGTCGTGGCCGAGCACCTCGGGCAGATGCTGGTGCAGGGTGCCCCCCAGTGCGACGTTGAGGACCTGGGTGCCACGGCAGATGCCGAGCACCGGCAGCCCGCGACGCAGCGCCTCGGTCAGCAACGCGAACTCCCACGCATCGCGCACCCGGTCGGGCTCCTCGGTTCTCGGATGCGGCTGCTGTCCGTAGCGGGCCGGGTCGACATCCTTGCCGCCGGTGAGGATCAGACCATCGAGACCGTCGAGGACCCGGGCCGCCTCCTGCTGACCGACGGTCTGCGGCGGGAGCAGCACCGCGACTCCGCCGGCCAGGTTGACCCCCTGGAAGTAGATCGCCGGCAGGAAGCTGGCGTGGACGTCCCACACGCCGGTCTGGGCCTGCTGCAGATAGGTTGTCATACCGAGCACGGGCCGCACGACGTCAGAGCCGTTCGAAGCCACGCACCCGCTCCCAATCGGTCACCGCGGCGTTGAAGGCCGCGAGCTCCACCCGCGCATAGTTCAGGTAGTGCTCCACCACGTCGTCGCCGAACGCGTCCCGGGCCACCTGCGACTCCTCGAACAGCCGGGCGGCCTCGGCGAGCGTGGTCGGCAACCGCTCCGCGCCGCTGGTGTAGGCGTTGCCCGCCATCGGTTCCGGGAGTTCGAGTTCGTTCTCGATGCCGTGCAGACCCCCGGCGATCAGCGCAGCCACGGCCAGATACTGGTTGACGTCTCCGCCGGGCGCCCGGTTCTCCATCCGCATACCCGCACCATGTCCGACCACCCGCAGTGCGCAGGTGCGGTTGTCGAAACCCCAGGCGATCGCGGTGGGCGCGAAGCTGCCGTCGGCGAAGCGTTTGTAGGAGTTGATGTTCGGGGCGTAACACAGGCTCAGTTCCCGCATGGTTGCCAGCTGACCGGCGATGAAACTGCGGAACAGCGGCGACATCCCGTCCTCGGCATCCGGATCGGCGAACACCGAAACACTGGGCCGGCCCTCCTTGTCCAAGCCCCGCAGCGAGATGTGGATATGGCAGCTGTTACCTTCGCGCTCATCGAATTTCGCCATGAACGTCAGGCTCTTGCCGTGCTGGTCGGCGATCTCCTTGGAGCCGTTCTTGTAGATCGTGTGGTTGTCGCACGTGGTGCGCGCATGGTCGTAGCGGAAGCCGATCTCCTGCTGGCCGAAGTTGCACTCACCCTTGACGCCCTCGCAGTACATCCCGGCACCGTCCATGCCCAGGCGGATGTCGCGCAGTAGCGGCTCCATCCGGGTCGAGGCCAACATCGCGTAATCGATGTTGTAGTCGGTGGCCGGCGTGAGGCCCTTGTACCCGGCGGCCCACGCGTCGCGGTAGGTGTCGTCGAACACCATGAACTCGAGTTCGGTGGCGGCATAGGGCACCAGGTCCCGCTCGGCCAGCCGGTCGATCTGGCGGTTGAGGATGCTGCGCGGAGCCTGGGTCACCGGCCTACCGTCGGTCCAGGACAGATCGGCCATGACCAACGCGGTGCCCGGCTGCCACGGAAGCAGCCGCAGCGTGCTGAAGTCCGGTGTCATCACCATGTCGCCGTAACCGGTCTCCCAGCTCGAGATGGCGTACCCGTCGACGGTGTTGTTGTCGACGTCGACGGCCAGCAGATAGTTGCAGCACTCCGCGCCGTGCTCGGCCACGTCGTCGACGAACAGCCGCGCGGAGATGCGCTTGCCGGTGAGCCTGCCCTGCATGTCGGTGAACGCGACGATGACGGTGTCGACGGCTCCGTCGGCGACCCGTTGCTCGAGGTCGGCCTGCGACAGAATGCCTGGGTTGGGGCTCATTGGGGACCTTCCTCCATGCGACGGCGGTACCCGTCGGCACCGAATCCGACGACCGTACCTTTTCAAAGGTCGGACAGCCGTCCATTAGCACTCTATTGTCCAGATCTAGCGAGCGCGACCCCCACTCCGCCCGACGATTCGAAGGAGACTCGTGATGCCCGAAGGCCACGAACATCTCGACGACGCTCTCGATGACGACGAGCGACATCTCGCCCGCCTCGGCTACGTCCAGGAACTGCAGCGCTCCTGGTCGGGCTTCTCCAACTTCGCCATCTCGTTCTCGATCATCTCGATCCTGGCCGGCTGTTTCACCTCGTTCGGCTTGGGCTGGAACAACGGCGGCCCCGCGGCGATCGCCTGGGGCTGGCCCATCGTGGCGGTGTTCATCCTGGTGATCGGCCTCTGCCTCTCGGAGCTGGTGTCGGCGTTCCCCACCTCGGGCGGGATCTACTGGTGGGCGGCCAAACTCGGCGGCCCCAAGGCCGGCTTCTACACCGGATGGCTCAACCTGATCGGTCTCATCGCGATCCTGGCGTCGGTCGCCTACGGCTGCGCCACCTTCCTCGACCTCACGCTGGGCACCTTCAGCGAGGGCTGGCTGGCCGGTTACAGCCTGCAGCGCACGTTCGTGATGTTCGTCGTCATCCTCATCGCGGTCGCCGTCATCAACATCTTCTCCAGCCATCTGCTGGCGGTCATCAACAACGTCTCGGTGTGGTGGCATGTCGCAGGCGCTGTGGCCGTCGTCGCGATCCTCTGGCTGATCCCCGAGCAGCACGCCAGCTTCGGCGATGTGTTCGCCCGCACGGTGAACAACAGTGGGATGTTCGGCGGCGAGACATCCGGGATCGGCTTCCTGCTCTTCGTACTGCCGATCTCGGCCATCCTCACCCAGTACACGATCACCGGTTACGACGCCTCGGCTCACCTGTCCGAGGAGACCCGCAGCGCCGCCAACGCGGCGGCCAAGGGCATCTGGCGGTCGATCTTCTACTCGGCGATCGGCGGCTGGATCCTGCTGTTGACGTTCCTGTTCGCGGTCCAGGACGCCGACGAGGTGTCCGCGGGCGGCGGTGCGGTGGTGACGATCTTCAGCCAGGCGATGGACTCCAAGTGGGTGGCCATCGTGCTGCTGATCTCGACGGCGGGACAGTTCTTCTGCGCGACCGCCTGCCAGACCAGCGCCTCTCGGATGCTGTTCGCGTTCAGCCGCGACCGCGCCGTCCCGGGCCACCAGCTGTGGTCGAAGATCAGTTCGCGGCGGGTGCCGGCCAACGCGGTGATCGTCACCGCGGTGATCGCCGCGATCATCACCCTGCCGGCGCTGGTGGAGGTCGACATCAACGGCGCCCCGGTGCCGGTGGCGTTCTTCGCGGTGGTCTCGATCGGTGTGGTGGGTCTCTACCTGTGCTTCGCGGTACCGATCTTCTACCGCTGGAAGATGGGTGACCGGTTCGACGTGGGCCGGTGGAACCTGCGTGGCCATCACCGGTGGATGGCGCCGGTGGCCATCGTGGAGATCGTGCTCACCTCGGTGATCGCCATGTTCCCGACCTCGCTGGGCGGTGTGCCGTGGGATCCCAGCTTCGAGTGGAAGTTCGTCAACTACACGCCGCTGCTGGTGGGCGGCGTATTGGTCCTGCTCTACATCTACTGGCACGTCTCGGTGAAGCACTGGTTCACCGGCCCGATCAAGCAGGTCGACGAAACCGGCGGCCAGTTGGAAGGGGTGTCCTGACCGGGCGCCGCACCCGGCGGTCTGTGAGCTACGCCATGCACCGGGGATAACCCGGCGGCCACGGGGTACCCCCGCGGGGTGTTTACCGTAGTGAAGAGGATTTACGCCACCGACAGGCACGCCGATCGCCGCAGCGGTAGGGTCTGAGCGATGTGTGGAGCCACCGGCGAGGTGCGCCTCGACGGCAACAGCCCGGATGTGAGAGCCGTCTCGGCGATGGCCGAGGCGATGACCCCCCGCGGCCCAGACGGGGCCGGGGTGTGGGCGCAGGGGTCAGTTGCCCTCGGCCACCGCCGCCTCAAGATCATCGACCTGTCGGACGCCGGCGGCCAGCCCATGATCGACTCCGAGCTGGGGCTGTCGATCGTCTGGAACGGCTGCATCTACAACTATCAGGAACTGCGCACCGAACTGTCCGGTCACGGATACCGCTTCTTCTCGACCAGCGACACCGAAGTCCTGCTCAAGGGCTATCACCACTGGGGTGACCGGTTCGTCGACCACCTCTACGGCATGTTCGCGTTCGCGATCGTCGAACGCGACAGCGGCCGGGTGCTGCTGGGCCGCGATCGGCTGGGCATCAAGCCGCTGTACATCAGCGAAGACCCCAAGCGCATCCGCTTCGCGTCGTCGCTGCCCGCGCTGCTGGCCGGCGGCGGCGTCGACACCCGCATCGACCCGGTGGCACTGCATCACTATCTGAGCTTCCATTCGGTGGTTCCGGCGCCGCTGACCATCCTGCGCGGGGTCAAGAAGGTGCCGCCCGCCTCGCTGGTGGCGATCGAGCCCGACGGCCACGGCGGCTACCGCGCACCGGTGACGACCACCTACTGGGCGCCCGACTTCACCCGGCACGCCGACCGCGCCGAGTGGTCCGAACGCGACTGGGAGGACGCGGTGCTCGCGGCGCTGCGCCGCGCCGTGGAGCGGCGTCTGGTGGCCGACGTGCCGGTCGGCTGCCTGCTGTCCGGCGGGGTGGACTCCAGTCTGATCGTGGGACTGCTCGCCGAGGCCGGACAGGTCGGTCTGCAGACCTTCTCGATCGGGTTCGAGTCGGTCAACGGGGTGGCCGGCGACGAGTTCAAGTACTCCGACATCGTGGCCGAGCGCTTCGCCACCGACCACCACCAGATCCGGATCGACACCGCGCGCATGCTGCCCGCACTCGACGGTGCGATCGGCGCGATGAGCGAACCGATGGTCAGCCATGACTGCGTCGCGTTCTACCTGCTCAGCCAGGAGGTTGCCAAACACGTCAAGGTCGTCCAGTCCGGGCAGGGCGCCGACGAGGTGTTCGCCGGCTACCACTGGTATCCGCCGATGGCCGAACCGGGCGCCGCGACCGTCGACGGCTCGGTGGCCAGTTACCGCGCGGCGTTCTTCGACCGCGACCCGGCCGACCTCGGGGGGCTGGTCACACCGCCGTACTTCGCCGACGGCGACCCCAGCGGACGCTTCGTCACCGAGCACTTCGCTCGCGCCGGGGCCGAGACCGGCGTGGACCGTGCGCTGCGGCTGGACAGCATGGTCATGCTGGTCGACGATCCGGTCAAACGGGTCGACAACATGACCATGGCGTGGGGACTGGAGGGCCGGGTGCCCTTCCTCGATCATGAGCTCGTCGAGCTGGCCGCCACCTGCCCCCCGGCCTACAAGACCGCTCAGGGCGGTAAGGGTGTTCTCAAAGAAGCTGCGCGACGGGTGATTCCGGCCGAGGTGATCGACCGGCCCAAAGGCTATTTCCCCGTGCCCGCGCTGACTCATCTGGAGGGCCCGTACCTGGATCTGGTCCGCGATGCGTTGTTCACTCCGGCCGCCAAGGAGCGGGACCTGTTCCGCCCCGAAGCCGTCGAACGGCTGCTCGCCGATCCCAACGGCAGGCTCACCCCCCTGCGTGGCAACGAGTTGTGGCAGATCGCGTTGCTCGAACTGTGGCTGCAGAACCACGGGATCACGGGGCCTGCCGCGTGACCGACACCGAGGACCACACCGAGGACCACACCGAGGCCATCACGATGGGGTTGCACGGCGCCTCACCGCAGCACCTGGTGGACGCCATGGCCGACGACGTGGTGCTCGAACTCGGCTGGGGCAGGCTGATCTTCGGGCAGACCTTCGCCGAACCGGAGCGGCTGGCCGAAGTGCTCAAACAGGAGCGCTCGGGCCGTCGGGACATCTGCATCTACGCGCGCGAGTCGCACGTGCTGGTGGCGCGGTCCCCGGCCGAACTGTTCATCGACCCCAGCCACACCTACCGGTTTCGCTTCCTCGGCGACGACATCGCCGGCCGGGAGCCGGTGGGGTTCACGGTCCGGCGCCTGGAGGATCCCTCCGACGCCGACGAGATGAACCGGGTTTTCGTGCGTTGCGGCATGGTGCCCTCGCCCAACGAGGTCATCTGGGACAACCACACCAGCCAGGACGCCGTCATCTATCTGGTCGCGGTGCGCGACGACGACGGCAGTGTGCTGGGCACGGTGACCGGCGTCGACCACACCCTGCTGTTCTCCGATCCCGAGAACGGGTCGAGTCTGTGGACGCTGGCCGTCGATCCGGCCTCCAGCCTGCCGGGGGTCGGCGAGGCACTGACTCGATCGCTGGCCAGGATCTTCCTCGAACGAGGCCGTGCCTACATGGATCTGTCGGTGGCCCACGACAACGCTGCGGCGATCGCGCTGTACGAGAAGCTTGGCTTCCAGCGCGTCCCGGTGCTCGCGGTCAAACGCAAGAACGCCATCAACGAGCCGCTGTTCACCCATCCGCCGGAAACCGTCGACGATTTGAACCCCTACGCCCGCATCATCGCCGACGAGGCGATCCGGCGCGGCATCTGGGTGGAGGTGCTCGACGCCGGCGCCGGCGAGATGAGACTGAGCCACGGCGGCCGCAGCGTCATCACCCGGGAGTCGTTGTCGGAGTTCACCTCTGCCGTCGCGATGAGCCGCTGCGACGACAAGCGTCAGACCCGGCGCATCGTGGCCGACGCGGGGATCACGGTACCCAAGGGCCGGCTGGCCAGCTTCGACGAGAAGGACCACGAATTCCTCGCCGAGGTCGGTGACGTCGTGGTCAAGCCGACGCGCGGCGAGCAGGGCAAAGGCATCACCGTCGGCGTCGACGGACCCGAGGAACTCGACGCGGCGCTCGCGCGGGCGCGCGAACAGCATCCCGAGGTGCTCATCGAGCAGCGGGCCCCGGGCGACGATCTACGGCTGGTGGTCATCGACGGCAAGGTGGTGGCCGCCGCACTGCGGATGCCCGCCGAGGTCATGGGTACCGGTAAGCACACCATCCGGGAACTGATCGAGACGCAGAGCCGCCGGCGGGCCGCTGCCACCGGCGGGGAATCCCGCATCCCGATGGACGCCGTCACCGAGGGGACGGTCAAAGAGGCCGGCTGGTCGCTCGACGACGTGCTGCCCGAGGGTGAGCGGCTGCGCGTGCGCCGCACCGCGAATCTGCATCAGGGCGGAACCATCCACGATGTCACCGCCGAGGTGAACCCGGAGCTGTGCCGGGTGGCGGTCGCCGCCGCCCAGGCGATCGGCATCCCGGTGACCGGGATCGATCTGCTGGTGCCCGACGTGACCGAGGACGACTACGTCTTCGTCGAGGCGAACGAGCGGCCGGGATTGGCCAATCATGAACCCCAGCCGACCGCAGCGGCTTTCGTGGACTATCTGTTCCCCAACCAGCCCGGTCTGCCGCAGGCGTGGACGCCCGACGAGCCGCCCTCCTGACTACCAGGTGCTGGTGCGCAGGACGATCTCCCCGGCCAGCTGGGCGGTCGAGTCGGCCGCATTGCGTCGGCCGAGGAGGTCGACCAGGCGGAAATCGCCGAACACATAGCGCTGACTCGCCTTGGCCACTGCCCGGGCCGCGGCATTGCTGACCAACGCCGTGGTGTTCATCTCGACCGGTGGGCAGTGCTCGTCGCGGATCACGCCGGCCTGGTCGGCGACCCGCGGATGACCGCGGTCGATCACGACCAGCCCGATGAACCGGTCGAGGCGGGTGGCGGCGAGCTGCCAGGCCAGTTCCCCACCGGTCCGGTCACCGACGAGCAGCCCCCATCGCACGTCGAGTGCGTCGAGCACCCCGACGACCGCCTTGGCCGTCAGCCGCGGATCCGGTCCGATCACGACGGTGCGCAGGTTCGCGGTGTGCAGTCGGTGACACACCCCGTCATATGCCGCCGGCGAGTGCTGCGAGGCACCGAGCACCACGACCACCGAGCCCTTCTCGGGCCCAGCCACATCAACCGGTACGGCGAACCCTTCGACGGTGACCATCGAGGAGAGCATTCGGCCACGCTACAGGCAACCGATCGGCCGCGAGCCGGATTCGCCAGTCTCGCCGTGGGCTCACGCGCCCTGCATACGCTCCGCCTGTTCGCCGGCGATGTCCAGGAAGGTTTGCGGCAGCTCACCTTTCGCCGCGATGTCCGGATTCGGGGTGGGGAACGCGATACCGAACACGGCCATGCTGCCGACGTTCTCGAAACTGAAGAAGACGCTGCTGTCGACCCCGGCCAGCGTCATCGTCTGCTGATAGACCAGCGCATCGGGACGTGGTGTCTGTAGCCGCGTGGTCGTCATGGGTATGCCCTTGTCGCCCGGGTCGAAGAAGGTCTCGAATCGGGCGCACCGGTCGGCGGCGGCCTGCAGGCGGTCGAGATCGAGGTTCCAGGTGAGCACCGTCATCGCGAGCCGCGCACCGTCGAAGGACACCGTGTACTTGCCGGCGCTGCCGGGTCCGCGTTGCGCATTGTCCTCGATCACCCGCGTCAGCGCGTCCGAGCACCCCGCCGGCCGGGTCAGCATGGCCGGCGGGCGGTCCGATCCACCCGACGCCCTCGGATCGTCGACGATGCGGTCGTAGCGGGCGCCGGGCGGTACGTCGGCCGCGGTGAGCAGGACCTTGTCCAGTTTCGCGCCCGGCCACGTCGGCGACCCGGACACCGTGGTCGAACAGCCGGCGAGCAGCGTGGCGGCGGCGAGCGCGGTGGCGCACATCGATCTCACCGGCATGAGTATCCGCCGTCGATGGGCAGCGAGACACCGGTGATCATCGAGGCGTCGTCGCTGAGCAGGAAGGCGATCGGCCCGGCGATCTCGTCCTCGGTCGCCCAGCGCCCCAGCGGCATCTGCTCGAGGAACGGCGGGCCGACGTCGGGGCGACCCCAGTGCGACGCGGACATCTCGGTCATCACCACCGTCGGGTTGACGCTGTTGACCCGGATGCCGTGACGACCCAGCTCGAGCGCGGCGACGCGGGTGATGTTGTCCAGCGCGGCTTTCGAGGATCCGTAGGAGATGTGGCCGGGCAGCGCCACCAGGGCGGCCTGACTCGACACGTTGACGATCGACCCGCCGCGACCGGCGGCGATCATGCGCGGCGCCACATGCTTGATCACCAGCAGGGCGCCGCGGGCGTTGATGCTCATGGCCGTGTCGAACACGGAGATGTCGGTGTCCTGCGGCGTCGCGATCTCGCCCCCGAAGCCGCCGCAGTTCACCACGCCCCACAGGTCCAGGTCATCGACCGCGGCGCGGATCTCTTCTTCAGAGGTGAGGTCGAACGGGAGCGGGTGGGCTCCGGTCTCCGCGGCCAGCCGGTTGAGCGTCTCGACGTCGCGTCCGCCCGCATACACCCGCGCCCCGCCGCCGACCAGGCGGCGGACGGTCGCCGCCCCGATTCCACCGCTCGCCCCCGTCACCAATACGCCGCGTCCGGTGAAGTCGCCCATGCCTCACTCTATGTCGCCGGTGTCACTAGCATTCTGCTCGTGGCGGACGACGGCACCCTGGTTCTCGAAGCGGACGCGCTGCTGCTCGACTGCGACGGCGTGCTGGTCGACTCCCACGATGCGGCGGCGGTGGCGTGGAACGCCTGGGCGCAGCGGTGGGCGCCGGGCTTCGACTTCCACCGCGATATCGAACACGGTCGGCGCATCCGCGATGTGGTGGCCGAATTGATCGGTGGCACAGGTGATCTCGATGAGGCGGTCGCTGACCTCGTCCAGCGCGAGGTGGAGCACGCGGGCGACGTCGTCGAGGTCGCCGGGGCCCGCGAGCTGCTGGCCTCGCTGCCACCCGGGCGCTGGGCGGTGGTCACCTCCGGCGGCCGCGCGATCGCCACCGCGCGGATGTCCTCGGCCGGCCTGGCCCCGGCGCAGGTCCTGGTGACCGGCGAGGACGTCGAGAACGGCAAACCGTCTCCCGACCCCTACCTGCTGGCCGCACAGCGCCTCGGCGTGCCGCCCGGGCGGTGCGCGGTGTTCGAGGACGCACCCGCGGGCGTCGCCGCCGCGCACGCGGCCGGTGTCATGACCGTGGTCGGCGTCGGCGCGCTGGCGGCCACGACCGCGGTCACGGCCGTCGTCGAGGACCTGCGCGGCGTCCGGTTCGACGGACGCCGGCTGTCCATCCCCCGCTAGCAGCTCGACTTGTAGGCCGCCGCGCCGCCGTCGCCGTCGAGATTCTCCGGCGTGATGATCGTGAACCCGGTCTGGACGTTTTTGGTGTTCTGACCACCCTCCAGTGCGGTGACCGCCTCGTCGACGCCGAACCGGCCGATCGTGCCGGGCTCCTGCGCGACGAGCGCCTGCACGGTGCCCTGACGTAGCGCCTCGATCTGGTTGGGTCCGGCGTCGAAGCCCACGACCTGCACCTGGCCGCTCTTGCCCGCCTGCCGGATACCCGTCGCGGAGCCTTCGGCCGAGAAGAGGTTGGTGGCGAACACCCCGACCAGGTCCGGATCCTTCTGCAGCTGCGCGCCGATCAGCTGCGCGGCGGTGGCCGGGTCGTTGTGGCTGTACTGCACGCCGACATAGGTGAACGTGCCGTCCTCTTTGACCGCGTCCTCGAAACCCTTCGCCCGGGCGTCGGTGGTGGAGACGCCCGGATCGATGTTCATCACCATGACCTTGCCGCCCTCGGGGCGCAGCGCCTTGATGGCCTCGAAGGCCGCGCGGCCGCCGCCCTCGTTGTCGCTGGCGATGGCCGACACCGCATACGACGGATCCTCGGTGGTGGTGTCGACGAGCACCACCTTGATGCCCGCAGCCGCCGCCTGTTCGAGGGGCTGCTGCATGGCCTGCACGTCGGTCGGGGCCACCAGGATCGCGTCGGGTCGCCCGGCCACGATCGAGTCGAGGATCGGCTTCTGCAGTGTCGGGTCGAACTTCTGGGGGCCCTGCGTGTCGAGCGTCACGCCCAGTTTCGCCGCCTCCTCCTGCGCCCCGCACTGCATGGTGATGTAGAACTGGTCGCCGGTGACGCCCTGCAGCAGCTGGATGTTGTAGTCCTTGCTGGCCTTGGCCGGCGCGGTCACCGTGGTCGCCGCCGCGGCGGGGGCCGATCCGCCGGTCTCCTCCCCCGAGCCCGACGACTGCGGTTTGGACGACGTACAGCCCGGGAGGGCCAACACGACCACTCCCAGGGCTCCGGCGACCAGCTTCACGCGCTTACCGTTCACTGGCGTTCCTTTCGTTGGGTTTTCTTCGGTGGAGGAAGCTGCGGGATCGGGTACCGCGCAGCGCCGCGGCGCGGCGGGACTGGTCGACGTACACGGCGGCGATCAGGACGGAGCCGACCGCGACGCCCTGCCAGAACGGCTGCACGCCGATGATCACGAACCCGGACTGCAGTACAGCGGGGATGAACAGGCCGACGACGGTGCCGAAAATCGTGCCCTCACCGCCGAAGATCGAGGTGCCGCCGATGACGACCGCGGCGATGACGTTGAGGTTGGTCAGCGACTGGCCGGCGATCGTGGTGGTCCCGAACTGCGCCAGCGACAGGATCGCGCCGACGCCGGCGAGGGTGCCGGCGAGCGCGTAGACCAGCACCAGGTGGCGGGTCACCTTGATCCCGGCGCGGCGGGCCGCCTCCTCACTGCTGCCGACCGCGTAGGTGTAGCGGCCGAACCTGGTCTTGTGCAGGAGGATCGCGCCGAGCACGATGACGATCAGTGCCACGAAGGGCAGACCGGGGATGCCGAGGACTTTCGTGTAGGCGCTGAAATCGGTCAGTTCCGCGGGGACCGAACGGATGTCGATACCCCCGGTCAGCACCTGGGCGAGACCGAGCGCGACCGAGAGCGTGCCGAGCGTGACGATCAGTGGCGGCACCTTGGCCCTGGCCACCAGCACCCCGTTGATCGTGCCCCACGCCATACCGCTCACGATCGCGGTCACCATTCCCACGGCGGCCACCGTGGGCCCGGTGCCGCCCATGGACTCCATCACCTTCGCCGCCACCACGGAGGCGAACACCAGGACCGACCCGACCGACAGGTCGATGCCCGCGGTGATGATCACGAACGTCATGCCGACGCCGATCACCGCCCAGACCGCCACGTTCTGGCTGATGAGCGAGAAGTTGCCGGTGGAGAGGAAGCGATCCCCGGCCAGGACGGAGAAGACCAGGCAGATGACGATGAGGACGCCGAGGATCCAGAACGCCTGCAGGCCCAGCACGCGCCGCAGCAGCGAGGGCGGGGATCCGCCCGGGTCGGCACCGCCGCCGACGATGGCCGACTGATCCGCCACTGTGCTCATGCGGCGCCCTCCCTGCCGTCGAGCGCACCCGTCATCGCGCCCACCAGCGTCTCGACGGTGGTGTCGCCGGCGGTGAACGTGGCGACCCGCCGGCCCAGACGCAGCACCTGGATACGGTCGCAGACCTGGAGGACGTGCGGCATGGAGTGGCTGATGAAGACGACCGCGATTCCCTTGTCACGCACCCGCTTCACCGACTCCAGCACGTTGTTGGTCTGGACGACGCCCAGCGCGGCGGTGGGCTCGTCGAGGATGAGCACGTTGCGCGCCCACGCCATCGCCCTGGCGATCGCGATGCCCTGACGCTGGCCACCCGACATCGTGCCGACCGGTGAGCTCAGCGACCGGACCGTGGCCCCGATCTCGGTGAAGGATTCGGCCGCGCGTCTGCGCATTTGTTTCTCGTCCATGAATCCGAGCCTGCCGAGCACACCTTTGCGCATCAGCTCGCGGCCCATGAACACGTTCTGGACGGGGTTCAGGTGGGGGGCCAACGCCAGATCCTGGTAGACGACCTCGATGCCCAGGTCCTCGGCGTCGCGCGGGCCGGACAGGCGTACCGGCCTGCCGTCGATGCGGATCTCACCGGCGTCGAGATCGAGGTTGCCCGACAGCGCCTTGATCAGAGTGGACTTGCCTGCCCCGTTGTCGCCGATCAGCCCGACCACCTCACCGGCGCCGACATCGAAGTCGGCGCCGTCGAGCGCCCGGACGTGACCGAAGCTGCGGGACAGTCCCCGCGCTTCGAGAAGAGCTGTCATACAACGCCTTCCGGGTTCGGCGGCCAGGTGGAACCGGGCCGGCAGACGAGTAACCTGAGGTCGCCGTCGACCCCCCAGGGGCCCGACGCGGCGGGGACGACGAGGGTCTGCCCGCGGGTCAGGGTGAGCCGGTCGCCCTGGCCGTCGGTGAGCGCGCCGGACCCCGAGAGCACCACCGCGACGGCGAAGCCCGCACCGACATCGGCGCCCGGCGCCAGCAGGTCCATCCGGAAGAAGGGGACGGCGTCGTCGGGCAGCACGGCCACCAGACCGTCGCTGTCGGCCGTGTGTCGCGTGAGGGCGCCGACGTCCCCGATGGCCGCTCCGTGCACCACCGACAGCGCGATCTCCCGGTCGAGGCCCAGGAAGGCCTCCTCGTCGGAGGCGGTGGTGTTGGTGCGCTCCAACAGGATCGACTGATCGACGGGCTCCTGCGCCTCGACCAGGAAGACCCCGGCGCCGATGGCATGCGGGGTGCCGCCGGGCACCAGTACGCCGTCACCGGGCCGGACCGGGATGCGGTGCATCAGGGCCAGCATCGCCTCGGCATCCTGGTCGTCGACCAGCCGCGAGAGCATGGCGGGGTCGACGTCCTCGCGCCAGCCGACCCACACCGCGGCGTCACCCTCGGCCGCCAGGATGTACCAGGCCTCGGTCTTCCCGTACGCGCAGCCGAGGTGGCGGCAGGCATAGGAGCGGGTGGGGTGCACGTGGACGGGCAGGCGTTGGCCCGCGTCGAGCAGTTTGACCAGCACCCCGGTGTCGCCCGGCTCCCCGTCGTCGCGCCCCAGCCAGCCCACCGGGTCGGCGGACACCGCGTCGCGTAGCAGCCCGCCGCCGGCGAGCCGGGCGGGGCCGAGCCCGGGCTCCCCGAACCGCGACACCGTGGCGCCCACCCACTCCTCGGGCGAGCGGTTGCCGACCGGTTCCAGGCCCCGCCAGGCGCTCAGGGCCGGCCCGCCGGCGTACCAGTGCGGCACCACGTTCGGGGGCAGGATCTGAGCGTGTGCGGCGATGGCTTCTCTCCTCGGTGTCCTGCATCACAGTCGGCGGCCGTGTGCCGGACAGTACGCCGACTTCGGTCGTATGTCACCGGTGTCAGAAATTTCGGCCGTTTCCGGCCTGACATCGGTGACATACTGGGCGCTCAACCGAGCGGGAGGGGTCGTCGATGGCAACGATGCGCGACGTCGCCGACCGGGCAGGCGTGAGCGCGAAGACCGTGTCCCGGGTCGTCAACAACGACCGGTACGTCTCGGCCGACGTCCGCAGGCGGGTCGAGCGCGCCATCGAGGACCTGCACTACGTGCCCAATATGCTGGCGGTCAGCTTCCGGTCCGGGCGGGACCCGGCGATCGGTGTCGCGGTGCCCGGCGTGGCCGACCCGTTCTTCGCCGAGATCATCGAGGCCGTCGAGCGCGAGGCCAGCAGACGCGGCGTCGCGGTCATCGTCACCGGGGTCGGCTGGGAGCCCAGCCACGAGCAGCGGTCCATCGAAGCGGTGCTCAAACGTCGCGTCGCGGGCATGATCATCTGTCCGGTCGGGGACGACATGTCCTACCTACGACCCTGGCAGGAGCGCACGCCGCTGGTCTTCGTCGACCGCGAACCCGGACGCCTGCGCGCGGACTCCGTCGTCCAGGACGACGTGGGTGGGGGCAGACAGGCCACCGCACACCTCATCGCACACGGGCACCGCAGCATCGCCTTCGTCGGCGACGACACCTGGACCGGACGGCGCCGGCTCACCGGCTGGCGGACGGCCCTCGACGAGGCGGGGCTACCTGCGCGCGACGACCTCGTGCATCTGGGCGACGTCGACGCGGATGCGGTCACCCCGGCGCTGCGGCGGATGCTGGCCGCACCGGATCCGCCCACGGCGGTGTTCTCGTCGAACGCCCGCGCCACGGTCGCGCTGGTGACCGCGCTGCAGACCGCACGGCGACGCGACGTCGGCCTGGTCGGATTCGGCGACTTCCCGACCGCCGCCGCGCTGCGCCCCGCGGTCACGGTGATCCACCAGGACGGCGACGCCATGGGCCGCATCGCCGTCGACCGCCTCTTCGCGCGGCTCGATCAGCCGGCCCGGCGGATGCGTCGCCGCGAGGTGCTTCCGGTGTCCCTGGTCACCCGCACATCGTGTGCGTTCAACGGCCGGCGACTGCGCGCGGGACACGGCGAGCCGGCGGCCGCGCTCACCGCGACGTCGTGATCGTCGGCCGGCTCGGCGGACCGTGCGCGATCAGCGAACCCACCGCGTCGACGTCGAGATGCGCCGCCAGCAGATCGGCCATCACGTCCAGCTGCGCGTCCCGCCGCGCCGGCACGTCCACGTCGTCGGCGACCACGAACCCGGGACGGCCCGCGGCCGCGGCGGCCTCGGTCAGCCACTCCCGGCGCAGCGCGTCGTTGTCCATCAGCCCATGCCAATGGGTGCCGAACACGGTGCCGCACCGCACCCCCACACCCGCCCAGTCGGTCTCCGCGCAGCGGGTCACCTGCCCGTGGTGGATCTCGTAGCCGTGCAGCGGTGAATCCCAGTGCCGCAACGTCTTCGACGCGACGAACGTGATGTCGGCGTCCAGCAGACCGAGTCCCGGAATCCGACCGGCGCGGGATTCGACGGTGTCCTCGATGTGGCGGCAGAGCATCTGGAAGCCGCCGCAGACCCCGAGCACCGGCCGTCCGGCACCGGCGTGGGCGACCACGGCGTCGGCCAGACCCCGGTCGCGCAGCCACTCTAGATCGGCGACGGTCGCCTTGGTCCCCGGCAGCACGACCACGTCGGCGTCGGCCACGCCCGCGGGGTCGCTCACCCAGCGCACCGCCACGCCCGGTTCACACGCCAGCGCCTCGACGTCGGTGGAGTTGGAGATGCGCGGCAGGCGCACCGCGGCCACGGTGAGTCCCTCGGCCCCCCGCGGCGGTGCGGGTCGGCCGACGACACCGCCCGCCTGCACCGACACCGAGTCCTCGGCGTCCAGCCACAGGTGCTCGCTGTAGGGCACGACGCCGTAGGTCGGCCTGCCGGTCAGCTCGTGCAGCTGGTCGAGCCCGGGCGCGAGCAGCGCCGGATCGCCGCGGAATTTGTTCACCACGAACCCCGCGATCAGTGCCTGGTCGGCGGGCTCGAGGACCGCGACCGTGCCGAACAGGTGGGCCAACACTCCCCCACGGTCGATGTCGCCGACCACGATCACCGGCAGATCCGCCCGGCGCGCCAACCCCATGTTGGCCAGATCGGTGGCCCGCAGGTTGATCTCGGCCGGTGATCCCGCGCCCTCGCACAGGACGACGTCGAAGTCGGCGCGCAGGGCGGCCAACTCGGCGGCCACCACGTCGGCGAGGTGGTCGCGATGCTTGATGTAATCGGCGGCGGCCACCGACCCGGTCACCTGCCCCCGCACGACCAGCTGCGAGGTGCGGTCGCTGCCGGGTTTGAGCAGTACCGGGTTGAACCTGATGCTCGGCGCCAGCCCGGCCGCACGGGCCTGCATCGCCTGCGCGCGGCCGATCTCGCCGCCCTCGACGGTGACCGCGGAGTTGTTGGACATGTTCTGCGCCTTGAACGGCGCCACCCGCACCCCGTCGCGGGCCAGCAGCCGGCACAGCCCGGCCACCACCATGGACTTCCCGGCGTCCGACGTGGTGCCGGCGACCAGCAGGGCGCCGGCGGTCACAGCTGGGTCAGGATCTCCGCGCCCGCGTCCGTCACCACCAGGGTGTGTTCGAACTGTGCGGTCCACTTCTTGTCGACGGTGGCGACCGTCCAGCCGTCATCCCAGATCTCGTAATCGAGCGACCCGAGGTTGATCATCGGTTCGATCGTGAACGTCATCCCGGGTTCGATGATGGTCTCGGACGCGAGCTGGTCGGCGGGCGAATCGTAGTGCAGCACCACCAGACCGTTGTGGAAGGTGGTGCCGATCCCATGGCCGGTGAAGTCCCGAACCACGTTGTAGCCGAACCGGTGTGCATAGGCCTCGATGACCCGGCCGATCACCGAGAGCGCACGGCCCGGTTTGACGGCCTTGATCGCGCGCATCGTCGCCTCGTGCGTGCGCTCCACGAGTAGCCGATGCTCCTCGGAGACATCGCCGGCCAGGAAGGTGGCGTTGGTGTCGCCGTGCACACCGTCGATGTAGGCCGTGACGTCGATGTTCACGATGTCGCCGTCCTGGATGACCGTCGAGTCGGGGATGCCGTGACAGATCACCTCGTTGAGCGAGGTGCAGCACGACTTGGGAAAGCCCTTGTAGCCCAGGGTCGAGGGATACGCACCGTGGTCGACCATGTACTCGTGGGCCACCCGGTCCAGCTGATCGGTCGTGACGCCCGGTGCGACGGCTTTACCCGCTTCGGCCAGCGCACCGGCCGCGATCCGGCCGGCCACCCGCATCTTCTCGATCACCTCGGGGGTCTGCACCCACGGCTCGTGGCCCTCGACGGCCGTCGGCCGCCAGGCGTACTCGGGCCGTGCGATGGACTTGGGCACCGGCAGGGTCGGGGAGAGCTCGCCGGGGCGCAGTGCGGTACGAACGGTCACCCTGTCAGGGTAATCGTCACTCGACCCGCAGCGACGCCAGCGCGTCGCGTACCCGCTGGGGTAGCGATCCGCCGTGGCGCAGCCAGTCGTCGAGGGCGATCCGCACCGCGGCCATCGCCAGCGCACCGATGAGGCGCGGGCGCGGATCATCCGGCCCCGCACCGGGCAGTCGCGGCGCCACCAGATCGGCGATCGCATTCTCGTAGCCGACGTAGACCTGCAGCGTCCACGCACTGAGCACCGGCGATTGGCGAGTCATGGCGGCCAGCTCGCGCACCTGCTCGCTGATCGCGTCGAATCCGTCGCCCAGCCCCTGGAACGCGGCGAGCACGGCGTCGCGCGCCGAGAGCCCGGGTGGCTGCCGCGCGACTTCGGCGGTGATCACGTCCAGCCAGTGCCTGGTCATACCGTCGGCGACGGCGGCTTCCTTCGAGCTGAAGTACCGAAAGAACGTCGCCCGACCGACGTCGGCGTCCGCGGCGATCCGGTCGACGGTCGTCGCACCCAGACCGCCGGCTGCGACCAGCCGAGCCGCCGAGGCCGCGATGCGGTCCCGGGTGGCCTGGCGTTTGCGCACCTGCAGTGCGGTCGGATCGGACATTTCAGCTATGAGACTACGTCTCGAATGAGACTATGTCTCGTATGACGGTTCAGCATGCGCCGGAGTCGTTGGCGGCCTGGCAGTTCGTCCAGCAGATGCTCGGCGACCTCACCCAGACGGTCCTCGACGACGCCCAGGACGAACAGGAGGTGCTCGCCGGATTGCGGATGGTTTCGCGGGTGGGCGCGCTGTGCTCGGAACTCACGGTCGAAGCCGATCCGGAGGTGCCGTGGTTCTTCGACATGTGCTCACCGACCAGGCTGGTCGGCGGCCCGAACCCGGACGGCAACTACTTCCTGGCGATGATCCGCGGGGACCGCCGCTACCGGGTCACCGGACAGCGCGGCACCACGGCCTACCTGGGGTTCCAGGTGCTCGCCGGAACCGGGATGACGCCGCGCCGGATGGCCGCCTACCTCAGCGACACCGATCTGCACCTCGACGGCGAGGACTTCGCCGTGGTCTTCGCCGCCGACGAGCCGGCGGCCGCCGAACTCGACGGCGCCCAGTGGGTCGCCATCCCCGCCGATGCGTCGTCGATCGTCGTACGCGAGTACATCGGCGATGCGGCCACCGAACGCCCCGCGAACCTGTCCATCGCAGCGCTCGACCCGCCGCCGCCCCGGGCGCCGACCGATTCCGAGGTGGCCGAGCAGTTCACCGCGATGGCCTGGACGATGTTCAAACTGGCGACGCTGCACCGCACCATCAAGCCGGAATTGCTCACCGAGCCCAACGTGCTGCACACCGCGCAGGCGGCCGACCTCGGCGCGGCCGACACCACACCGGACAACCTGTACATGCTCGGCTCGTTCGCGCTCGAACCCGGCCAATCGCTGGTCCTCGAGATCGATCCACCCGACACCCGCTATTGGAACGTCACGCTGGAGAACATCTGGCACGAGTGCATCGAACCCCGCCGCCGGCACAGTTCGGTCACCGCCGCCGCAGTGTTGCCCGATGCCGACGGCCGGATCCGGCTGGCCATCGGCGCAACGGATCACGGGCATGGCCACTGGCTCGATACCGGCGGCTTCGGTCGGGGGTTCGTGGTGTTGCGCTGGCTGGACAACCCCGCTCCACCGCGCGTCGACGTCAGCGTGCGCCGGTGAACCCGGACCGCTTCAACCCGGACGTTCTCGTCGAGCAGGTCTGCGAGAGCGCCGGTAGCGACGATTTCGGACCGCCCGACGGCTGGCGGGCAAATCTGGATCGACTCGTCGACGGGTTGCGCCACGACGCGCAGCTGTCCGAACTCGGCACCGAGATCGCCGTGCTCGACATCGTCGGCCCGCTGACCAATCGGCTGCGAATCATGCAGTGGCGCAAGCAGTGTCCGGAGGTCGCGCAGGCGCCGATCGAGCGGCCCATCTTCATCGTCGGTCAGCCCCGCACCGGCACCACGATCCTGTTCGACGTGCTGGCCCAGGACCCGGATCTCCGGCCGCCACTGACCTGGGAGGTCGACGCGCCGTGGCCGGTGCCACAGCCCGACACCTACGCCACCGACCCGCGGATCGCCCAGATCCAGGCCAATATCGACATGTCCGAACAGCTGGTCCCCGGTCTCCTGGCCCGGCACCCGATGGGGGCCCTGGTCGGCCAGGAGTGCGTGCGCATCACCGCGGCGCACTTCTGCAGCATGATCTTCCCGGTGCAGTACCGGCTTCCGGGCTACGGCCGGTGGCTGCTGTACGACGCCGACCATCGCGATGCTTACCGATACCATCGAATCTTCCTGCAACACTTGCAATCCGGCGTCGGTGGTCAATGGCTACTCAAGTCGCCGGCCCATCTCTGGCAACTCGACACGCTGGTCGCCGAATATCCCGACGCACTCATCGTGCAGACCCACCGAGACCCGCTCAACGTCATCTCGTCCATCGCCGGGCTGACCCACCACCTGCGCCGGTTGGCGTCGGACCACAGTGACATCGGCGAATGCGCACGGCAGTCGTGCGAGGAGATCGTCGTGGGACTGCGCCGCAGCATGGCGGTGCGCCGATCCGGTGTCCTGCAGCCGGGGCAGGTGGTCGATGTCCACTTCGGCGACTTCGTCCGCGATCCGATCGCGACGGTGCGCACGCTCTACACCGCGCTCGGACGGGACCTGACGCCGCTGGCCGAGGAACGGATGCGCGCCCATCTGGCCGCCCATCCCGGTGACGTCGGTGGCGTCGGCTACACGTGGTCCGACACCGGTCTGGACGCCGGTGCGGTGCGCGAGCAGGTCGCCGATTATCAGGCCGCCTTCCAGGTTCCGAGCGAGGCGCTACGCTGAGCGGCCTTTGAGCGACCCTGAGCACCGGCTGACGTCAGCCCCGCTCGCCCAGGATCCGCGGCCGGCGCAACCATCCGGTCTGCGGACCGCGGACGTCGACCGAACCCCAGACCACCTTTCCGGTGAGCACGACATGGGGGCGACCCTCGCCCGGCGCGTCCCTGCGATGGTCGGTCGCGCTGCCGACGACCACCTCGACGTCGTCGAGCGAGGCGCTCGCGCCGTCGGGCAGCCGCAGGTTCAGCCCGCCGAACATGAGGTCCAGCTCGATCACCACGATAGGCCCGGCGAATCGCGCCCGGGTCAGGTCCAGATCGATGGAGCCCATCCGGCGGTGCAGCGCCAGCCGCGTCGGAACCGTCCACTCCCCCTGGCGTTTCAGCGAGCCGAGGACGCCGCGCAATTCGACCCGGTCGGTCGCCGAGGTGACGATGGCGCCGGGTCCGGGGAGGTCTTCGACGAGCGCGTCGAGATCCGCACGCATCCGCGCCTGCGACACCCGCGCCGAGCGTTCACCGAACTCGTCGATGTCGAGCAGGCCCAGCGCGACCGCGTTGTGCAGCCGCCGCAGGGTCCCGTTGCGATCCGCGTCGGAGATGCGCATCGGCGTGGGGTCGCCATTGTCGGCCGGGGTCGTCATAGCCACCCCAGGTTACTCAGGTCAGGTAACCGTCCGGCAGACCCTCGAGCATGCCTTTGAGCATCCGCACCGCGTATTCCGAACTGCCACCGCCCACGATCAGCGCCGCGAAGGCCAGGTCCCCGCGGTAGCCGGCGAACCAGGAGTGCGAGCCGCCGGCGAACTCCGCCTCGCCGGTCTTCCCCCGCACGTCGCCCGCGCCCGCCAGATCGTCGGCCGTGCCGTTGGTGACCACCAGGCGCATCATCGGCCGCAGACCATCCACCATCTTCGGCGAGATCGGAGTGCGATCTCCGGTGACGACGGTCTGCCTGCCCTCGATCAGCTGCGGCACCGGCGTGTGTCCGGCCGCCACCGTCGCGGCCACCAGGGCCATCCCGAACGGACTGACCAGCACCTTTCCCTGGCCGAATCCGTCCTCGGTGCGTTCGGCGAGATTGACCGTCGGCGGCACCGAGCCGGACACCGTGTTGATGCCTTCGACGCGATAGTCCGGGCCGAGACCGTACTGGGCGGCCGCGGCCGTCAGCCCGCGTGGCGGCATCCGGCTGGCCAGTTCGGCGAAGGTGGTGTTGCACGAGCTGGCGAAGGCCCGCGACATCGGGACGGTACCGAGATCGAACCCGCCGTAATTGGGCACGGTGCGGTGGCCGATGTCCAAGTGGCCGGGGCATCCGAGAAGTGTGTTGGGCGTTGCCATATCGCGCTCGATAGCCGCGCCCGCCGTGACGATCTTGAAGGTCGAGCCGGGCGGATAAAGGCCCATCGTGGCCAGCGGACCGTCCCGGTCGGCCGCGGGATTCTGTGCGACAGCGAGTATTTCACCGGTCGAGGGTTTGATCGCCACGATCATCGCCTGTTTGTCGGTGAAGTTCACCGAGTTCTGGGCGGCGTTCTGCACCTGACGGTCCAGGCTTATCGTGATCGACGGGGCCGGATCGCCCGACACCTCGTTGAGCACGTCGACGTCCACGCCGTTCTGGTTGACCGTCACCACCCGCCAGCCAGCACGGCCGTCGAGTTCGTCGGAGACCTCCTGTTTGATCTGGTTGATGATCGCGGGGGCGAACCGGTCGTCGGTGGGTTGCATGGCCGGCTGCGGGGTGATGACGACCCCCGGTCGCTGCTGCAGCACACCGGCGACCCGGTCGTGATCGGCCTGACGCAAGGTGATGAGACTCATCGGCCCATCGGTCGAACTGGCCTGTTCGGCCAACCGCTGCGCATCGAATCCGGGATCGAAGGGACGCAGCGCGTCGGCCACGGCGCGGGCGGTGGCCATCAGCTCGCCTCCGGCGGCCTTGGCGTCGAGCTGGAAGTGGTACAGGAACCCCGGAATCAGCACACTGGTGCCGCCCCGCTCGTTGACCGACGCCCGTGGCGGCGGGTCGGCGCGCAGCGCGAACTTCTGATTCTCACCCAGTCGAGGGTGCAAATTCGTTGCGCCCCAACGAACTTCCCACCGGCCCTCGTCGCGAACCATGTTCAGCTGACCGTCGTAGGTCCACAGCCGGTCTTTGGGCAGGTGCCAGGTGTACCGGTAGGTGATGCTGCCGGTGTCCTCGGTGTACTTCGAGCCGAGGATCTGGGTGTCGAGGTGGGTGGCCTGCAGACCCGCCCAGGCCTCGTTGAGCGCTGCACGCGCGTCAGCGGGCCGGTCGGCGAGTTCGGCCGCCGCGCCGGTGTCCCCGGTCGACAGGGCGGCGAAGAATTCCTCGGCCGCCGGTTCGGGTCCGTTCGGTTTGGGCGTACAGCCGGACAGGGCCAGGCTGCTCGCGACGGTCACCACCGTGAGCAATCCGGTGACCCGTGTTGCTGCTGTGATTCGAGTTGCCATTGAGGCTGATGTTAGGAGTGTGGTTCGGAATTCCGGGGAGGCGCACCGAGACGCTTTCGTTATCGCGCGGTCGTCGCCGGTCGCGTGGCCCCCATCGCCTCACGGTCGACCGAACGCCTCGGCGAGCCGTTCACCGGCGTAGGTCATCGCCTCGGCCGCGCACGGGTAGATCTCGGTGAGCCCGAAGAAGCCGTGCACCATGCCCGGCCCGACATGACGGCCCACCGGCACCCCGGCCGCTTCGAGCGCCGCCGCATACAGCTCGCCTTGCGGGCGGATGGGGTCGCATTCGGCGAGCACCATCGTGGTCTCGGGCAGACCGGCCACATCGGCGCCGAGGAGGTCGACGCGCGGGTCGCCCGCTTGGGCGGGATCGGCCAGATAGTTGTCTTGATGCCACTGCAGTTCGTCGCGCTCCAGGACGACCCCGTCGTAGGCGGGGTCGATACCGCGGGTCAGATCCGTGGTGGTGACGGGATAGACGAGCAGTTGGTGGCGCAGCGGGACCGAACCGGCGTCGCGGACCTGCAGCGCGGCCGCGGCGGCGAGATTTCCCCCCGCGCTGTCACCGGCCACGGCGAGGCGACGGTGGTCGACCCCGAGCCCGGACGCCGGGTCACCGGCCCAGGCCAGTGCGTCCACGGCGTCGTCGACCGCCGTCGGAAACCTCGCCTCGGGCCCCCGGCGATAGCCCACCGAGAGCACCGCGGCCCTCGAGGCGTTCGCCAGCAACCGGGTGGTCACGTCGTGGCTGTCGATGCTGCCGAGTAGCCACCCGCCGCCGTGGAGATACACCGTCAACGGCGGCGCGGCATCCGGACCGGACAGATACAGCCGCCCGGGAATCGACCGCCCGTCGCGCGTCGGGATGGCGGTGTCGATCACGCGATGCACCGCCGGGCGGGTCAATTGGGTGCACGATTCCTCGAAGTTCTGCCGGGCCACCGACACCGAAAGCAGATGGGCGTTCGGGCGCCCGCTGGCGCGGGCGTCATCGAGAAGGCGCTGGGCGACCGGGTCGATGGGCATCAGCGGGCGGACCGGCGGCGCTCGACGAGGACGGCGTCGATCTCGGCGCGCGCCTCCTGCAGATGCGCGGTCATCGCGGTCGACGCGGCACCGGGGTCCCGGTCGCGGATCGCGGCGATGACGGCGGCGTGCCCGCGGACGGACGACTCGTGGATCAGGGCGAGGTCGTCGCGGTCGGTCCTCGAGAACGCCGCGGCGCGCAGATCCTCCACCACCTCGACGAGCAACGCGTTCCCGCTCATGCGTGCCACGGCCAGATGGAACCCCGAATCCGCGCGGCGGAACTCGTGCACATCGCCGCTGCGGGTCAGCTCGGCCTGACAGCCGTCGAGCCAGGTAACGTCCGCGGGGCTCGCGCGCTCGGCGGCCAGCGCCGCACCCATCGCCTCGACGGCCAGCCTGAGCTCGAACACGTCACCGATCCGTCGGCCGTACTCTTCGTCGTCCTGCACGCTCTCCAGCGCTGCGGCCGTCGGCGATACGACGGTTCCGCCGCGCCTGGTGATCAGCAGTCCCTCACCTTGCAGTACCCGTAGGGCCTCGCGGACGGTGACCCGCGAGACGCCCAGCCCTTCGGCCAGTGCCCGCTCGGCGGGCAACCGTTCTCCGGGTAGCAGGACACCCAGCGCGACCGCGCGCCGGACGCGGTCGACGACCGCCGCATAGGCCGGTGCGGTGTCCAGGGGGCGGAGAAGGTAATCGTCGGACATGTCGAGTGAAGGATAACGGTTTACGGACAGCCGGTCTGATGGTATGAAAATAAGACCAAGACGTATTTCCGATTGGAGCACCGTGATCGAAAGCATCGGACCGTTCGCCAACCACCTGCCGGTCCGCGTCTCCTTCGGCGACGGAACCGCGCTGCGCCTCCCCGAACTCCTCGACAGCATTGCGGCCGCCCGGGTGCTGGTGGTCACCGATGCGGACATCGAGGTCTACAACGCAGCCGCCGGCACCGTGCTCGCGACGCTGGCCGATGGCGTGCGCACCGTCGTGCGCTGGGACAAGCCGGCCGGCGAACCGACGATCGACATGGTCGACGCCGCGGCCGCCCGCCTGGCCGCCGAACCCGTCGACGCCATCGTCGCACTGGGCGGCGGCTCGGTGATCGACACCGCCAAGGCGGCGCGGTTGTGCCATCAGCACGCGATGACGTTTGGCCGGTTCCTCGAATCCGACCGCCGGTATCCGGCTCCGATGCTGCCGCTCATCGCGGTACCGACCACCGCCGGGACCGGTTCGGAGGTCTCCGGCGGATCGGTCGTGTCGGATCCGGCCACCGGGCGCAAGGCGGGCATCGCCCACCCGAATCTGCGCGCCCAGTACGCGGTGGTCGACCCGGTGCTCACCTGGAGCATGCCCCCGGCGATGACCGCCAACACCGGCGTGGACGCCCTGGCCCAGGCGATGGCTTCGGTCATCGCCAAGGTCCGCACCCCGATCGGTGACGCGATCGGGCTCGAAGCGGTCCGGCTGATCAGCGGGTCGCTGGTCAGCGCCTACCGGAGCGGCGACGACGCGCAGGCCAGAGAGCAGATGGCCTGTGGCGCCATGATGGCGGGTCTGGCGATGAACATCTCCGACTGCACCGCCGAACACTCCCTCGGACAGGCCATCGGCGGTCGGACCGGTGCGCCCCATGGTCTGACCATCGGCGTGGTGCTGGCCGAGACCCTCGAGCGGGAACGCCGGGTGGTCCCCGAACGTCTCGAGCGCATCGCCGATGCCTGGGGCCTGCCCGACGACGGCTCCCGTGACGGCAGCCGGCTGGTGACGGCGGTTCGCCACCTGCTCGACGAACTGCATTTCCCGGTGTTGGCCGACCTGCGTCTGACCGACGCCGATCTCGACGACCTCACCGACGCCGCGCTGGCCGACTACTTCATCACCATGTCACCGCAACCGTGGCAGCGCGCCGAGGTCCGCAGCGCATTCGCCGACGCCCTCGACACACCCCGCCGCCGCATCGCGGCGACGGTTCGATAGAGATCGGTGCCACCCCGGCCGGCGAGTTGATCCGGGCCCGTAACGGCCGGCGCGCTGCGCCGGTCAGCCGCCGGCCGCGGGAGCTCGGACCACCAGCGGCACCGCCGGGAAGTAGGCGGCCATCTCCGACCGCGAGGCGCGAAGTGCCGCGGTGCCGTAACCGCTCTTGCGGTGGTCGGGGTGGATCCAGATCCGCACGTTGACCTCCCCGTCGGCCAGTTCGCCGAACACCATGCCGATCTTGCGGGCTCCGACGCTCGCGACCAGCCACACCGCCTCCTCGGCCTCCACCCGGTTGATCGCGGCGCGGATCTCGTCGTCGAGGTCCCCGGCGGGCGCGCCGGAACCGTCTCCGGCAGCGCCGACGTCCCGCGTGCGGGCGGCGAAGACGTCCCGGTCCTGCGCGGCCGAGAACGGCCGCAGCACGACGCGTTCGGCCGGACGCGGCTGCTGCTCGCCCATCGTGTAGCTCAGCTGGTTGTTGAGGTCCTCGAGTTCGGTCGCGATCCGGCGGCGCGCCACCTTGGTGAGCCGGTCGAAGGACAGCCGCAGCACCGCCTCACCGCACTCCGGCGACGTGCCGAGCAACGCGGCGATGTTGTCGATCGCCGCGTCGTAGTCCTCCGAAGCGACGATCACGTCGAGTACCTCGTGGCGGCGCTCGAGCGCCCGCACCAGCGCATCGGCGATCTCACGGCGGGCGACCCGGCGGTCGGTGCGGTCGGCGGCGGCGTCGTCGAGATCGGTCATCACCGCAGCCTAGACCCCGCCTCGAGGGCCACCGTCAGTCCAGCAACACCGTCGCGAAGGTGCCTACCTGGTCGAAGCCGATCCGCGCGTACGTCGAGCGTGCCACCGAGTTGTAGCTGTTGACATAGAGGCTGGCGATGCGTCCGCCGCGTACCACCGCACCCGCCACCGCGGCGGTACCGCCGGTTCCCAACCCGTGGCCGCGCCGGTCGGGGTGCACCCATACGCCCTGGATCTGCCCGACCGCGGGTGACTGCGAACCGACCTCGGCCTTGAAGACCACCTCGCCGCGTTCGAAGCGGGCCCAGGCCCGGCCCGCGGCGATCAGGCTGGCGACCCGACGCCGGTATCCGCGGCCGCCGTCACCGATGCGTGGATCGATCCCGACCTCACCGATGAACATGTCGATGGCCGCGACCAGGTAGGCGTCGAGTTCCTCGATGCGTACGGGTCGCACCGTGGCGTCGATGTGCTCGTGAGGTACGGCGTTCAACGCCAGCAGCGGCTGGTCGTCGCGCACGTCGCGAGCAGGCCCCCATACCGTCTCGAGGCGCCGCCACATCGGCATGACGAAGTCGGCGTGCCCGACCAACGACGAACAGCGCCGCGCGGCGCTCATCGCCTTGTCGGCGAAGGCGCGCATATCCGATGGGGTGCCGCGCAGCGGAATGAGGTTCGCGCCGGCGTAACACAGCGAATCGGTGGCGTGGCGGCGAGTCCACAATTCCCCCCCGATCGCGCCGGGCTCCACACCGTGGTCGGCAACCCGGGAGGCCACCATGCATGATCCGATCGGATCGTCGTCGAGGACGCGTCGCACCGCGGCGACATCGCGCACCACCGAGACCCGTCGGCCGTCGGCGAGGCGGGAGAGCGGCGGAGCCGACATCGTGACTGCTTTCTGGTGGATCCGAGGCGGTGAGGCGGATCACCGCGTCGGGTCCTAGCTTACGGTCACAACCGGCGAACCGGTGGCAGTTGACTCGCCGTCGGCGTCCGCTACGCCCATCTCCTCGGCGATGCGCAGCGCCTCCTCGATGAGGGTCTCCACGATCTGCGCCTCGGGCACGGTCTTGATGACCTCACCGCGGACGAAGATCTGACCCTTGCCGTTGCCCGACGCGACACCGAGATCGGCCTCCCGGGCCTCGCCGGGGCCGTTGACGACACAGCCCATCACCGCGACACGCAGCGGGACGTCCATGCCCTCCAGACCCGCGGTCACCTCGTTGGCCAGGGTGTAGACGTCGACCTGGGCGCGGCCGCACGACGGGCAGGACACGATCTCCAGTCCGCGCGGGCGCAGGTTCAGCGATTCGAGGATCTGGTTGCCGACCTTGACCTCTTCGGCGGGTGGGGCCGACAGCGAGACGCGGATGGTGTCGCCGATGCCCTTGGACAGCAGCGCGCCGAACGCCACGGCGGATTTGATGGTGCCCTGGAACGCCGGTCCCGCTTCGGTGACCCCGAGGTGCAGCGGATAGTCGCACTGCGCGGCCAGCAATTCGTAGGCGGCGACCATGATGACCGGATCGTTGTGCTTCACGCTGATCTTGATGTCACCGAAGCCGTGCTCCTCGAACAGCGACGCCTCCCACAGCGCGGATTCGACCAGCGCCTCGGGTGTCGCCTTGCCGTACTTCTGCATGATCCGCTTGTCCAGCGATCCGGCGTTGACACCGATCCGGATGGGGATGCCGGCGTCACCGGCGGCCTTGGCGACCTCCTTGACCCGTCCGTCGAACTCCTTGATGTTGCCCGGGTTCACGCGGACGGCCGCGCACCCCGCGTCGATCGCGGCGAAGATGTACTTCGGCTGGAAATGGATGTCCGCGATCACCGGGATCTTGGACTTCTTCGCGATCACCGGTAACGCGTCGGCGTCCTCCTGCCGGGGGCAGGCCACCCGGACGATGTCGCAGCCCGATGCGGTCAGCTCGGCGATCTGCTGCAGCGTCGCGTTGATGTCGTGGGTCTTGGTGGTGCACATCGACTGCACCGCGATCGGGTGATCGCTGCCCACGCCGACATCGCGGACCATCAATTGTCGGGTCTTACGCCGCGGCGCCAGGGTGGGCGGGGGCGGCACCGGCAGACCAAGCCCGATGACAGGGCCGGAAGTCATGGCTTCTCCTATTGGAAGATGCTGATCGGGTTGACCAGATCGGCTGTCACGGTCAACAGCATGTATCCGGCCACCACGATCAAGACTACGTAAGTGGCCGGCATGAGCTTGAGATAGTTCACCGGCGCCGCGGCCACCTTGCCGCGCGCCGACCTGATCATATTGCGGACTTTCTCGTAGACGGCGATGGCGATGTGGCCGCCGTCGAAGGGCAGGAGCGGGATCAGGTTCACCGCCCCGAGCACGAAGTTCAGCTGAGCGAGGAAGAACCAGAACGCCACCCACAGTCCGGCGTCGACGGTCTCGCCGCCGATGATGCTGGCCCCGACCACACTGATCGGAGTCTCGGGGTCGCGCTCGCCGCCACCGATGGCGTGGACCAGGGCGCCGATCTTGGTGGGGATCTTGGCCAGCGCCTTCCCCAGTTCGACCGCCAGATCGCCGGTGAAGGCGAACGTGCCGGGCACCGCGGTCAGCGCGTTGTACTGGGTCGGGCCGAACGAGGCGGCGCTGATGCCGATGGCCCCGACGGTGGTGGGCTCGCCGTTGTCCCCGGTCAGTCGCTGGGTCTGGGTCACCTGGACCACCGTGGTCAGATCCTGACCGTCGCGTTCGACGACGATCGGGGTCGGCCCGGACGCCTTCTGCAACGCCACCCGCGCCTCGTCGAAGGTGGACACCGGGGTGTCACCGACCCGGACGATCACGTCACCGGAGCGGATACCGGCTTCGGCGGCAGGTCCCGGCCCGGTGCAGTCGGCCATCTGGTCCTTGCTGATCTGGGCGGCCACACACCCGGTCTGTCCGACGACCGCTGAGGTCGGCGGGTTGAGGTTGGGCAACCCCCAGATGACCGCGATGGCGTAGATCAGCACCAGGCCGATGATGAAATTCATCGCCGGCCCGGCGAACAGCACCGCGACCCGTTTCCAGACCTTCTGCCGGAACATCGCGTACGGACGGTCCTCGGGGACCAGCTCCTCGACCGACGTCATGCCGGCGATGTCGCAGAACCCCCCGAGCGGAATGGCCTTGACGCCGTACTCGGTGCTGCCCAGCCGGTTGGGCCGGCGGGTGGACCACACCGTCGGCCCGAAGCCGACGAAGTAGCGCCGCACCTTCATCCCGGTGGCGCGTGCCACCCACATGTGCCCACACTCGTGCAGCGCCACCGACACCAGGATCGCGAGTGCGAACGCGACGACGCCCAGCGCAAACATCATCTGGTGATCAACCCTTTACTCGAACCGTGTTGGCCGCCGAGCCGCTCGAGCACGGACCGGGACCGCTCGCGCGCCCAACGCTGGGCCTCGAGCACCTCCTCCACGGTAGCCGGTTCGGCCCGCCATGCATCGGCAGCGCGCAGCACGTCGGCGACGGTGTCGACGATCTGCGGGAACCGGATCCGCCCCGCCAGGAACGCCGCGGCCGCCTCCTCGTTCGCCGCGTTGTACACCGCCGTCAAACACCCGCCGGCCTCACCGGCGGTTCTGGCCAACCGAACGGCCGGGAACACCTCGTCGTCGAGGGGAAGGAACTCCCAGGTGGAGGCGGTGGTGAAGTCGCAGGCCGCGGCCACCCCGGGCACCCGCTCCGGCCAGCCCAGGGCGAGCGCGATCGGCAACTTCATATCGGGTGGGCTCGCCTGGGCGAGCGTGGACCCGTCGGTGAAGGTGGCCATCGAGTGCACGATCGACTGCGGATGTACGACGACGTCGATACGGTCATAAGGGACACCGAACAGCAGATGGGTCTCGATCAGCTCGAGCCCCTTGTTGACCAGTGTCGCCGAGTTGAGCGTGTTCATCGGCCCCATCGACCAGGTCGGGTGCTTACCGGCCTGCTCCGGGGTGACCGATTCCAGGTCGCTCGCCGACCAGCCCAGGAACGGCCCGCCGGACGCGGTGAGCACCAGCTTGGCCACCTCCTCGGCGGTACCGCCGCGCAGGCACTGGGCCATGGCTGAATGTTCGGAGTCGACCGGCACGATCTGGCCCGGGGCGGCGGCCTTGAGCACCAGTGGCCCGCCCGCGACCAGGGACTCCTTGTTGGCCAACGCCAGCCGGGCACCCGTGGCAAGGGCGGCCAACGTCGGTTCGAGACCCAGGGCGCCCACCAGCCCGTTGAGCACCACATCGACGCCGGTCGTTTCCGCAGCCTCCTCGACCAGTCGGGTGACCGCATGTGGTCCGGCGTGGGTGACGTCCCCGATCTGTTCGGCGGCGCGTTCGTCGGCGACGGCGATCCGGCGGACGCCGGTCTGCGCCCGCTGGCGGGCCAGCAGGTCGGGGTTGCCGCCCCCGGCCGCCAGCCCGACGACCTCGAAGCGGCCGGGGTTGGCGGCGATCACCTCCAGGGCCTGGGTGCCGATGGAGCCGGTGCTGCCCAGGATGAGCACGCGGGTGCGCTCACCCGGCTCGGTCTGCCGATTCACCCGTTCATTGTGCCGTCATCGGCCGATGGGGACCCATCCCGCCCGGTCCCCGGACCGCGCCGAATCCGTGACGCGTCTGTGACATGCGCCGCGCGGGCCCATCCGTCGAGCGATCCGCGGGGAATCACCTGTGTCAGCACCAGAACGGGCACTCGGGCCCGCTCGACGAAGGGATACCAGTCAATGACGACAGTTCACCGGAAGTCACTCGCCGTCGCCGGCCTCGCCGCCGTCGCCGTCTTCGGCGCCGCCGCCTGCTCGAGCGAAGAGGCCGAGAGCACTGTCTCCTCCGCGACCAGCGCCGCCAGTTCGGCGGTCCAATCCGCGACGGAGACGTCTTCGGCCGCACCGGCACCGGCTGCTGATCCCGCGGCGGGCCTGATCGGAAGCGGTTGCGCCGCATACGCAGAACAGGTGCCGTCAGGCCCGGGCTCGGTCGCGGGTATGGCCGCCGACCCGGTCACCGTGGCCGCATCGAACAACCCGCAGCTGAGCACACTCAGCCAAGCACTCTCCGGTCAGTTGAATCCCAACGTCAACTTGGTCGACACCCTCAACGGCGGCGAGTTCACGGTGTTCGCGCCCACGAACGACGCCTTCGCCAAGATCGACCCCGCCACACTCGAGACGTTGAAGACCGATTCGGATCTGTTGACGAAAATCCTGACCTACCACGTCGTTCCGGGTCAGGCCGCACCTGACGCGGTGGCCGGCGACCACGTCACCGTCGAGGGCTCCTCGGTCAACGTCACCGGGGCCGGCGACGATCTGAAGGTCAACGACGCCGGGCTGGTGTGCGGCGGGGTGAAGACCGCCAACGCCACCGTGTACATGATCGACACCGTGCTGATGCCGCCCGCGAATTGATCTCGAAAACACCACTCCCACAACCCGATCGGCGGTCATGTCGACCGCACGACGAAAGGAATCAACGATGATGACTGTCAATGCACAGCGAGTGGCCGGTGCCGGCTTCGCAGCGGTGGCGGCGTTCGGCCTGACACTGGGGTCGGCCGGGACCGCCGCCGCCGCCCCGGTGGGTCCGGGGTGCGCCGCCTACGCCGCGCAGGTGCCCGACGGGCCGGGATCGGTGCAGGGTATGTCGATGGCGCCGGTCGCGGAGGCCGCGTCGAACAACCCGATGCTCACCACGCTGAGCAAGGCGATCTCCGGTCAGCTCAACCCGAACGTGAACCTGGTCGACACCCTCAACGGCGGCCAGTTCACCGTGTTCGCCCCGACCGACGAGGCGTTCGCGAAGATCGATCCGGCGACGATCGACACACTCAAGACGGATTCGGCCCTGCTGACCAGCATCCTGACCTATCACGTCGTGCCGGGTCAGGCCGCTCCCGCCGATGTCGTGGGCACCCACAAGACGGTGCAGGGCGCCGACGTCACGGTCACCGGAACGCCTGATCACCTCATGGTGAACGACGCCTCGGTCGTCTGCGGCGGTGTCCAGACCGCGAATGCGACCGTGTACCTGATCGACACCGTGCTCATGCCGCCGTCGGCGTAGTTCCCGACGTCCGAGACAGAGGATCCCCCGCACCTGGCCCCCATCCGTGCGGGGGATCCTCGTCTTCCGGGGTGGTTCCGGAGGGTGCTCAGTCCTCCGTATCGGCCTCCTGACGCTTCCGGCGCCGTAGGAACAGGAAGCCGACCAGCCCCATCCCGTACACCGGCGCGTACGGGGCGGCCGGCGCGGCGACGAGCGGCCGCCACCAGCTGGCAGCGGTCACCGCGCTACGAGCCGACGGATGGCGACTCACAGCAAACTATCTGGGAGCGCCCTTCAGCGTCTCCGTCGGGGGCGGCGGGAATCGGCCGATCCAATGCTTCGCGATGTCGATTCGGCGGGTGATCCAGACCCCTTCGTGGGACTGCACGTGATCGAGGAAGCGCTCCAACGACGCCGTGCGGGCCGGCCGACCGACGAGGCGGCAGTGCAGACCGACGGACAGCATCTTCGGGGAGCCTGCGACGCCTTCGGCATAGAGCACATCGAACGCATCGCGCAGATGCGTGAAGAAGTCGGTCCCGCTGGGGAATCCGCCGGCGATCGCGAACCGCATGTCGTTGGTGTCGAGTGTGTAGGGCACCACCAGGTGATCACGCCCGTCGACCTGGGTCCAATACGGCAGATCGTCGGCGTATGAGTCGGCGTCGTAGACGAAACCACCGTGCTCGACCACCAGCCGTCGGGTGTTCGGCGAGTCACGGCCGGTGTACCAGCCGAGCGGGGCGCTCCCGGTGATCTGCGTGAGCAGCTCGACCGCTTCGGCGATGTGGGCCCGTTCGACTTCCGCGGGTACGTCCTGATAGCTGATCCAACGCAGACCGTGGCAGGCGATCTCATCGCCGCGATCGGTGAACGCGGCCACCGCCTCGGGGTTGCGGGCCAGCGCCAGCGCGACGCCGAAAACGGTCAGGGGCAGCCCGCGGCGGTCGAACACCCGCAGAACGCGCCACAGACCCGCTCGCGAACCGTACTCGTACAGCGACTCCATGCTCATGTGTCGATCTGGAAAAGACTGTGCAGCAACAATTTCAGATAGAAACGTCTCCGATCCGGGGTCGCCGTGCAAGACGTTGTTCTCCGCACCCTCCTCGTAATTGAGGACGAACTGCACAGCGATGCGTGCATCACCCGGCCACTGCGGATCGGGGGGATGCGGCCCGTACCCGACCATGTCGCGCGGATAGTCGGTGTCACGGCTGGAAGGCATGCCCCGATTCTGGCAGGGAACCGGTCACGTTTCTGTCAGCGTCGCGCCGGTTTCCCCGCCGGCGAATCCGGGCAGCACCATGGACATGCCCACCGTGTTGTGGTTCCGCCGCGATCTGCGACTGCACGATCTGCCCGCTCTGGCCGACGCGGCCGCGGCCGACGGGCAGGTGCTGGCGTGTTACGTCCTCGATCCCCGTCTGCATGCGTCGTCGGGGCCCAGGCGGTTGCAGTACCTGCACGACGCGCTGCGGGATCTGCGGGACAGCCTCGACGGGCGTCTGCTGGTCACCCGGGGCCGTCCGGAAGCGCGGATCCCCGCGGTGGTCAAGCAGATCGGAGCCTCGGCGGTCCACGTCTCCGAGGACTTCACCCCGTTCGGGCGTCGGCGTGACGATGCCGTGCGCGCCGCCCTGGCGGATGTGCCACTGCAGGCCACCGGCTCGCCCTACCTGGTGTCGCCGGGCCGGGTGACCAAGGCGGACGGCACGCCCTACAAGGTGTTCAGCCCGTTCTTCGGCGCGTGGCGCAAGCATGGCTGGCGGCCGCCGGCGCGGACCGGTCCGAAGTCGGCGTCGTGGATCGATCCCGCCGATGTGGGCAGGGGTGTCGACATCCCGGACGGGGGCGTCGAACTGGACATCCCGGCCGGCGAGGGCGCGGCCCTCGAGCAGTGGCGGCGATTCGTCGCCGACGATCTGAGCGGGTACGCCGACGACCGCAACCGCCCCGATCTCGATGTCACCAGCCGCATGTCGGCGCACCTGAAGTTCGGCACGATCCACCCACGCACGATGGTGCCCGACCTGGGCCGCGACCAAGGATCACAGGCCTATCTGCGGGAACTGGCGTTCCGCGACTTCTACGCATCGGTGCTCAACGAGTGGCCGCACTCGGTGTGGTGGAACTGGAACCGGGGTTTCGACGCGATCAAGGTCGACGAGGACGCCAAGGCCGAGAAGCTGTTCACCGCGTGGAAGGAGGGTCGCACCGGATTTCCCATCGTCGACGCCGGGATGCGCCAGCTTTCCGGCATCGGCTGGATGCACAACCGGGTCCGGATGATCGTGGCGTCCTTCCTCGTCAAAGACCTGCACCTGCCGTGGCAGTGGGGCGCGCGCTGGTTCTTGGACCAGCTCGTCGACGGCGATATGGCCAACAACCAGCACGGCTGGCAGTGGACGGCGGGTAGCGGTACCGACGCCGCGCCGTTCTTCCGGGTGTTCAACCCGACGACCCAGGGGGCGAAGTTCGATCCGGACGGCAGCTACGTCAAACGGTGGGTCCCCGAACTGGCCGGCGTGGCCGACGTCCACAAGCTCGGCGACGACCGGCCCGCCGACTATCCGCCACCGATCGTCGACCACGCCAGTGCGCGCGCCGAAGCGCTGCGCCGGTACGCGGAGATCGACTAGGTGACCCAGCGGCTACGACGCCCTGTCGTATGCCAGAATGAGGCCAGCTGCCGTCCGACTGTGAGGAGCACCCCGTGGCCAGCACCGAGGTGGAACGACACACCGGCGTCGACGTCGAAGACGTACCGTCCGCGAATTGGGGATGGAGCAAGGAGAACCCCCGGGTGATCCATGCCGCTCTGCTGCTGGGGGCGGCTTTCCTGCTGGTGATGATGCGCGGCAACCATGTCGGTCACGTCGAGGACTGGTTCCTGATCGGGTTCGCCGCGGTGCTCGTGGGCTGGGTCATCCGGGACTGGTGGCTGCGCAAGCGCGGTTGGACCCGCTAGCCACACTGCTGAACAGCACCGCCGGGTTCAGATAGCCGGTGGGGTCCAGCGCCCTCTTGACCGCCCGCATGGTTGCGATGTCCACCTCGGTGCGGGACATCCCCAGGTAGTCCCGCTTGCGGGTGCCGACCCCGTGTTCGGAACTGACATTTCCGCCGTGTGCGGCGATCAGCGACATCATCGAGGCATACAGCCCGCGCTCGGCCTCGGGTGAACAGCGCAGGACGTTGAGGTGCAGGTTCCCCTCGCCGATATGACCGAACAGGACGGGCACGGCATCAGGGGCGTGTTCGGCGACCAACGTCGCCGACTCCGCGGCGAATCCCGGAATCGCAGAAAGGGGCAGCGACACATCGAATTTGAGCGGAGGCCCGAACAGGCTGACGACGTCGGTCACCGCCTCGCGCACCCGCCACAGCCGGGCAGCCGCTGACGCGTCCACCCCCACCGCCGGTTCGCCGCACAGGGCGAGCCCGTCCAGTGCGCGGGCCAGCTCATCGGTGGGATCGGCGTCCGCGGCCAGTTCGACGAGCAGCAACCAGTCCCCCGCGACCGGGACGGGTGTGTCGAAGTGTTCGGCGGCCAGCACCGCCGCCCCCGCGTCGATCAGCTCCAGCGCGGCGATATCGGCGAGATCTCGGAACATCCGTCCCGCGTCGACCAGGGCGTCGAGGCGGGCGAAGCCGCACACCGCTGTGACGCGTCGCGCGGGGGCCGGGTGCAGCCGCAGGTCGAGCGCGGTGATCACCCCCAGGGTGCCCTCCGCGCCGACGAACAACGCGCCGAGGTCGTAGCCGGTGTTGTCGCTGCGTACCTCGCTGCGCCGGACCAGCACCGTCGCGTCGGGCAGCACCACCTCCAGTCCCAGCACATGGGCGCCCATGTCGCCGTAGCGCACGGTCCGCAACCCCCCGGCATTGGTCGACGCCATCCCGCCGACGGTGGCCGAGTCGCGGGCCGCCAGATCGACCCCGAACACCAGACTCTCGGCCGCGGCGGCCCGTTGCACGGCAGCCAGGGTCGCGCCGGCACCAGCGCGCACCCTGCGCTCGACAGTGTCCACCGGCTCCACGGCGCGCAGCCGCTCGGTGGACAGCAGGACGTCGTCGTGTTCGGGAACGGTGCCGGCCACCAGGGAGGTCCGCCCGCCCTGCACCGTGACGTAGGCACCTGCGTCCCGGCATTCGGTCAGCACGGCCGCGACCTCGCCGGTGGACCCGGGCCGGACCAGCAGCCCGGCCCGGCCGCGATACCGGCCGGTGTAGTCGACGCTGCGCGCTCCCACCACATCGGGGTCGCTCACGACCTCGGCGGCCCCGACGATCGACGACAAGCGGGCGGCCAGGTCATCGTGCATCAACCGACCCCGGCGAGCGGTAGGACGCCGTCCACCTCGCTCGGCGGGGAGTCGACGCCTGCGGCAGTGCGGATCTCGGTGAAGGCGCGCACCATGGCATCGGTCGCCTCATGCGGGTCCTCGAGAGTGCGATCGTCGGTCAGCACCGAGATGCTCAGTTGGTCGACGTAGCTCCAGACGGTGATGTTCATCCCGCTGCCCACCACCAGGGGCCCGACGGAGTAGATCTCGTTGACTGCGGCGCCGGAGATCAGCCCGGGCGTCCGCGGCCCCGGCACATTGGAGATGGTCAGGTTCATGATCATGCTGGATTCCATGCGCCGCGACTGAAATCTGAACACCGACGGAACAAGTTGCGGCGGGAGGTAGTTCAGCCACGACGCGATCGTCGTCGGACCGAGCAGATGGTGGTTCTCCTTGGCGATGGCCGTGGCGACCGCGGTCAGCCGGACCCGCTCGAGCGGATCGGCGATGTGCACCGGGATCGAGGGAGTGATGTAGCTGAAGTGATTGCCCGACAACCGATCCGGTGAGGTGTCGAAAGCGACGGGAACACCGGCGATGAGCGGGGCGTCGGCGCGGCCGTCGTAGCGCAGCGACAGTTCGCGCAGCGCACCCGCGGCGGTGGCGAGCACGATGTCGTTGAGCGTCACCCCGAGCCGGCGCGCGACGTCCTTGACGTCGGGCAGGGCCAGCGGTGCGGTCGCGAACCGCCGGACCGGGCTGACGACGTGGTTGAGGAACGTCTGCGGCGGCGAGAAGTTGCGCGCCAGATCGGGGTTCGCCTCGCGTTCGCGGCCCCGGCGCAGTACCTCGGACACGCCGCCCGCGGTCGCCCGCAGTAGCCCGGGCAGCCTGCGCATCTGACGCATGTGGTCACCGCCTGCGGCGCGCAGCAGGGTCACCGGGTCCTGCGCCAGGTCGGGTCCGGTCGCGACGTCGGCACCGGGTTCCGGGTCTGCCGGTGAGATGGCGCGGGCCATCTGATTGGCCGAAGCCACCCCGTCGGCCAGCACGTGATGCACTTTGTGCACGATGGCGATCCGGTCGCCGGTCAGCCCCTCGACGACGTACATCTCCCACAGCGGTCTCGACCGGTCCAGCGGTGTGCTGGCCACCTGGCCGATGAGCTCGTCGAGCTCACGGCGGCCGCCGGGTGCGCAGGCTTCGACGAAGCGCACGTGGTAGTCGAAGTCGATATCGGGATTCTGCCGCCACATCGGATGGTGCACCCGGCCCGGGATCTCGACGAGCTGGCGCCGCAACGGCGGCAGCGCCAGCAGCCGGGGCGCCGCAATCTGCCGGAACAGGTCGCGGCTGTAGGTCCCCTCGAGTCCGGACACGTCGACGATGCCGATCTTGAGTGTGTGCATGTGGATCTCGGGCGTCTCGCTGTAGAGCATCAGCGCATCCACGCCGTTGAGTCGTTCCACCTGTCACCCCGTCCGTCGATGCCCTCGCCAGCTTGTACCCCGCCGCGGTGATCTTCGCACCCCCGATTGCCGATGCGTCGACGTAGTGTTCGGTCCATGACCCTCACGGCAGGACGCGGACCGCTCAGCGCGGACCCGGCGGGGTGGTTCCAGCCGCCGGTGCCGTCGGACGCGGTCTTCGTCGAACCGCATCCGCGGCGGGTCCAGGCGAGGGCGGGCGCACAGACGGTGATCGACACCGAGCGAGCTCTGCTGGTCCACCGCCGCGGTCATCCGCTGAGCTATGCGTTCCCCCGCGAGACGGTCGGCGATCTCCCCCACCGTCCGGTCGACGAGGCGCCCGGTTACGTGGCGGTGCCGTGGGACGCGGTCGACTCCTGGGTCGAAGAAGGACGCGCACTCGTGCACTACCCGCCGAATCCGTACCACCGCGTCGACTGCCGGCCCGGCACCCGGCGGCTGCGGGTCCGCGCCGGCGACACGGTCCTCGTCGACACCGCCGACACCGTCGCGGTCTTCGAGACGGCGCTGTCGCCCCGGCTCTACGTGCACCCCGCGCGCGTCCGAACCGACCTGCTGCGACGCAGCGACACCACGAGCTACTGCAACTACAAGGGCTGGGCGACGTACTGGTCGGTGGTCGTCGACGGGACCAGCTACCACGACGTCGCGTGGAGCTACCCCGACCCGCCGCCCGAATCGCTGCCGATCCGCGGCCATCTGAGCTTCGACGCCCAGCGCGCCGACGTCGTCGCAGAGTTTCCCGTCTCGGTCGAAATCGCTAGACGCGGGCGATGACCTGGCTGCCGAAGCGGTCGATCACCTCGCGGGCGTGGCGCACGCTGTCGCCGGGGATCGTCACCTGCAGCCAGGTCACGCCGACGGCCTCGAGTTCGCGGACCCCGGCCAGGTAGGCGTCGGCGTCGAAGTCCTCGGCTGCCGGATCACCGCCGGTGATATTGCTGAAGCTGACGTCGACGGTGGACGGGTCGCGCCCGGCGGCCGCACAGCGCCGGCGTAGATCGTCGATCGCCGCGGCCAGCGACGACACCGAGGCCAGCGCCGCGGTGCGTGCGGTTCGAGCCAGCCGGGCCGGGGCCGGGAAGGGGCACCAGCCGTCGCCGTGCGCGGCGACCCGCACCCGCGCTGCCGTGGTGTTGCCCCCGATCCAGATCGGCGGGTGAGGCGCGCTCGCCGGCCGCGGGTGCGCGGTGATGCCGACCGCGCTGAATCCGGCCCCGTCGACCGAGAGGTCGTCGGTGGTCCACGCGGCACGGATCGTCGCCAGCGATTCCTCGAACACAGCGGTGCGCGCCTGGTAATCCACTCCGAGTGCGGCGAATTCGCCTTTGAGGTAGCCGACCCCGACGGCCAGGGTGAACCGACCGCCCGACAGCAGATCCAGCGTCGCGCCGGCCTTGGCCACGACGAAGGGATTGCGATACGGCAGCACGACGATGTTGGGGATCAATCGCAGTGTCGAGGTGTGCGCCGCGGCGAAACCCATCGCGACGAAGGGATCGAGCGCGTCATGGCCGCCGGCATCCAGCCAGCGCTGGGAGGGCGCGGGATGGTCGGTGAAGCCGAACCCGGCGAATCCGGCGGTCTCCGCGGCAGTGGCCAGCGCCGCCACCCCCGCGCCGGTCGCCAATTCCGGGTTGTAGGGGTGGGTGTGCATCGGATAGGTCATGGAGAAGTGCATCGTCCGCCTTCCGGACCGGTCATTGAGGAACGTTCTTCGGGAGAATACGATTCTCTTCGATGGCGAACACCGATTCCCTCGACGTGGGGGTCTACGTACCGCAGATCGGTCTTCCCTATGCCGAGGTCCTGCACCGCGCGCTGCGCTGCGAGGAACTCGGCATCGGCACACTGTGGCTCTACGACCACCTGTACGGCCCCGGCGCGCCCGAGCACCCGTCGCTCGAGGCGTGGACGCTGGCGACCGCACTGCTCAGCCGCACCGAACGCCTCGTCGTCGGACATCTCGTGCTGTGCAATCAGTTCCGCCACCCGGCGGTGCTGGCCAAGATGGTGACCACCCTCGACCAGATCTCGGCCGGGCGCATTCACCTCGGCATCGGCAGCGGCTCGATCGCCGAGGAACACGACAGGGCCGGTCTGCCCTGGGGCACCTTCGGGCAGCGGTCGGCCCGTCTCGGCGAGACGCTCGAGATCCTCACCCAGGCCTTCACCCGGCAGCGGATCGACTTCGCCGGAAACCACTTCACGATCCGCGATCTACCGGTCACACCCGGGCCGGTCCAGCGGCCCCACCCCCCGATCGTCGTCGGCGGCGTCGGTGAACGGTTCACCCTGCCGCTGGTGGCGCGCTACGCCGACGTGTGGAACGTCCCCACCTACGCGCTGGGCGAACTCGAGCACAAACTGACGGTGCTGCGTGGCCTGTGCGCCGACATCGGCCGCGACCCCGACGAGATCCTCATGTCGGTCGAGGCCGTCATGGCCCTGGCCCCGGACGACGCCGCCCTGCCCGCGGTCCGTGCGAAGGCGGAGAAGCATTTCGGCGCAGCGGGTTTCGGCCTACACGCCGGCGGGCTCATCGGTACGCCGCCCGCGATCGTCGACCGGCTGCTCGAATGGCACGCCCTGGGCTTCGGGCAGGTGGTGCTGTTCACCCACGACCGTGCGTCCGACCGGACCCTCGACCTGCTCGCCGAGTCGGTGATCGACGCCCTGTGAGGACTCAGGCCCGACCGGGGTGAGCCACAGACCGGCGTGACACTCGGCGACCGTTTGTAGGGTTCCGGTATGGCCATTGTCATCACGCAGTCGGTGCTGGTGCGACCGCGGGCCCCGGGCTGAGCCATGCGGTGGATCGTCGACGGGATGAATGTCATCGGGTCCCGGCCCGACGGCTGGTGGCGCGACCGCCACGCCGCGATGACCGGCCTGGTCGAGCGGCTCGAGCGTTGGGCTGCGGCTCACGACGCCGACGTCACCGTGGTCTTCGAAGCACCGCCGCACCCCCCACTGGAGTCCGACACCGTACAGATCACCCACGCCGAGCGGGCGGCCGCGAATTCCGCGGATGACGAGATTGCCCGCCTGGTGAGCGCCGACCCCGATCCGAGCGACCTGCGGGTGGTCACCTCCGACCGAGTGCTGATCGAGCGGGTCACCGGCTCGGGGGCGTCCGTGCACCCGGCCGCGAGTTTCCGGGCCGAGCTCGACGGTGGCCGCTGAGCGCCGCTACCCGTCGAGTTCGGCGAGGATCTCGGCAGTGTGTTCGCCGAGTGCGGGCGCAGCCGACCGGTGCGCGGCGGGAGTACCGTGGAAGTCCGCCGGTGTGGCGACCATCGGAATGATCGAATCCCCCTGCGGGACATGCACGATGCCCCCCGCCGCATGGAACTGCTCGTCGCCGAGCACGTCCTCGAGGGTGTTGATGGGCGACCAGAAGAAGTCCGCTTCGGCGTCGAATACCTCCGCCCACTCCGCAAGAGGTCTGGTCGCGAAGATCTCGTCGAGCGCGCCGACCAGTTCCGCGGCGTGGACGGCGCGGCCGCGCGCCTGCGAGAAGCGGTCATCGGTGAGCCATTCGGTGCGCCCGACCGCACGGCAGAGCGCGGGCCAGTGCCGTTCGCCCTGCAGACCGACGATCCAGAAGCGCCGCCCGTCACCGGCCGCATAGTTGTTCATGCAGGGGTTGCCCATGCTCTCGCGCTGACCGATCGCGATCTGGCTGCCCGTCATCAGGAATGTGTTGAGGTCGAAGCTGATCGTGTAGGCGCCCTGCCGGTAGAGCGACGTCGTGACCAACTGGCCGGTCCCGGTGCGCGCCCTGGCCACGAGTGCCGCACACACCGCCCCGGCCATGGTCATTCCCACCGTGTGGTCACCCATCCCGCCGCGCTGAAACGGCGGGGTGTCCCCCGGTCGGGTCAGCAGGTGTGCCAACCCGGCCCGTGACCAGAAGGCGGCGACATCGTAAGCGGCGCGGTCCGCGTCGGACCCGCCGTCGCCGTAGCCGGTGATCAGCCCGTAGACGAGCCGTTCGTTGCGGGCGGCCAGTGTCGCGAAGTCCAGGCCGAGGCGGCCGAGGGCGCCCGGCCGCACGTTCGTCAGGAAAACGTCTGCGCCACAGATCATCCGGTGGGCGGTGTCGCGTCCCGCGGCGGCGGTGAGGTCGAGCACGATACTGCGCTTGTTGCGGTTGTCCATCTCGAACGGTGGGTTCAGGCCGTCCTCCACCCCGAGCATCCGGCCGAAACTTCGCGCCGGGTCCCCGGTCGGCGGTTCGATCTTGACGACGTCGGCGCCCCAGTCGGCCAGGATGGCCGCGGCCGCCGGGCCCGCGACCCAGACCCCGAGTTCGACCACGCGCACGCCCGTCAACGGACCGGCCATGATCCCCTTCCCGCGCTCGTCGACTATTGTTTACATATCCACGATAATCTGTAAACTCACCCGCGTGCCTTCGGGCCGCCCTAGGAGGCTATCGGACCGGTGACCCTCAACTCCGGTGATTCGATGCGGTGGCACAGCCGCGCCGTGGCCGCGCTGAGAGATCGAGACACCGTCACCGCGCTGAGTGCAGCATTGTGATGGACACCCCCGGGTGGCTTTGCCCTGATCACCGATTACAGCCACTACCATTTCTGCAACACCGCAACCACCCGAGGGCTCTGTGAACCCACCACTGACCGCGCACCGGGACACCGGTCCCCCAGACGAATCGTCGACCCGCAGCCGGATCCTCGCCGCGACGGCAGAAGTGCTCGCCCGCAGTGGACAGACGAAGTTGAGCCTGTCCGAGGTCGCGCTGCAAGCCGGGGTTTCCCGGCCCACGCTGTATCGCTGGTTCGCCTCCAAACAGGAGTTGCTCGACGCATTCGGGCGCTACGAGCGCGAGATGTTCGATACCGGCGTCAGCCGGGCGACAGCTGGTCTGCGGGGCACCGAAAAGCTGGATGCGGCACTGCGTTTCATCGTGTCCTATCAACAGTCGTACTCGGGGGTACGGCTGGTGGACATCGAACCCGAGGTGGTCGTCGCCCAGCTGTCACGCATCCTGCCGCTGATGCGCGCACGGCTGGAGAAGCTCCTGACCGGGGCCAACGCCAACCTGAAGGCGGCCACCGCGATCCGCGTCGCGGTGTCGCACTACGTCGTGCGCAGCGACGACGGCGAGCAATTCCTGGCCCAGCTGCGGCACGCCGTCGGCATCCGCCAGCCCGACTGACTGATCGATAGCGAGGTACCCGCGCCGAGATCGACGTGTTGGCGGGTTCCACTCGTACTCCCGCGCCCGAGTGTTCGTTCGGGCGCACGGGTGTCAGCCTTCGGCGGCCAACTGACCGCACGCGGCCGCGATCTCCCGGCCCCGGGTGTCGCGGACCGTGCAGGAGACCCCGCGTTCCCGCACGCGGCGGACGAACTCCCGCTCGACCGGCTTCGGACTGGCATCCCACTCGCTGCCCGGCGTCGGATTCAGCGGAATGAGATTGACGTGCACCAGCGGCCCGAGCGCACCGTGCAGCTTCTTGCCGAGCAGGTCGGCCCGCCAGGGCTGGTCGTTGACGTCGCGGATCAGCGCGTATTCGATCGACACCCGCCGCCCGGTGACATCGGCGTAATAGCGCGCGGCGTCGAGAACCTCGGAAACCGGCCAGCGGTTGTTCACCGGCACCAGCGTGTCGCGCAGCTCGTCGTCGGGGGTATGCAGAGAGACCGCCAGCGTGACGTTGAGCCGCTCGTCGGCGAGCTTGCGGATCGCCGGCGCCAGACCGACCGTCGACACCGTCACCGACCGCGCCGAGATACCGAACCCGTCGGGCGCCGGTGCGGTGATCCGACGCACCGCGGCGAGCACCCGGTTGTAGTTGGCCAGGGGTTCGCCCATACCCATGAACACGATGTTGGACAGCCGCCCCGCCCGTGCCGCCGCCGCGATGCCGTCACCATCGCGGTCGCGCAGTTCGACCGCCGCCGCACGCACCTGCTCGAGGATCTCGGCGGTGGACAGGTTGCGCTTAAGCCCGCCCTGGCCCGTCGCGCAGAAGGGACAGGCCATTCCGCAGCCGGCCTGTGAGGAGATGCACACGGTATTGCGGTCGGCGTATCGCATCAGCACCGATTCGAAGGTCGTGCCGTCCACCGAACGCCACAGCATCTTGCGGGTCTCCCCCGCATCGGTCTCGATCTCGCGCACCGCGGTCAGCAGGGTGGGAAACAGCGCCGCGGCCACCTTCTCCCGCACCCCGGCCGGCAGATCGGTCATCTGGTGCGCGTCGGCGGTGAACCTGCCGAAGTAGTGGTTGGCCAGCTGTTTGGCCCGGAAGGCGGGCAGGCCGAGCTCCGCGACGGCGGCCGCGCGTTCGGTGGCGTCGAGGTCGGCGAGATGCCGCGGCGGCTTGGCCCGGCGCGGGGCGTCGAAAACGAGGGGCAGTGGATCGGGCATGACCTGTCCCAGTATCGCACTGCGTGCGCGGGGCGCTACGCCAGCAGCGTGAGCACGATCCAGGTGGCGACGGCCGACGGCAACATGCCGTCCATGCGATCCATCATTCCGCCGTGGCCCGGCAGCAGGTTGCTCATGTCCTTGATGCCGAGATCGCGTTTGAACTGCGATTCGACCAGATCTCCGAGCGTGCCGGTGATCACCAGCATCACGCCGAGCGCGACCCCGGCCCACCACGGTTTGTCCAGCAGGAAGACGACCGCGAGCACCGCGGCCGTCACCCCGAACAGCAGCGACCCCGCCAGGCCCTCCCACGACTTCTTCGGGCTGATCGCCGGGGCCATCGTGTGCCTGCCGAACAGGACTCCGGCGATGTAGCCGCCGATATCGGAGAACACCACGCCGAGCATCAGGCAGAACACCCGGTTCGCGCCGTCGTCGGGATAGATGAGCAGGGCGCCGAAACTCGCGAACAGCGGTATCCAGGTCAGCAGGTAGACCGCGGCGCTGATGTCGCGGGAGTAGTTCTGCGGGGTGTGGTTGAGGCCCTGGCCGACCAGTCGCCAGATCATGCAGACGACGACGGAGGCTCCGAAGCCGCCCAACGCCCCCGCGGCTCCGAAGGGCCAGGTCAGCCACAGCGTGGCCTGACCACCGACCAGTAGCGGGATCAGCGGCATCCGATAGCCGGCCTCGGTCAGCCGGGAACTCACCTCGAATGTGCTGACCGCCACCGCCGCCGCCACCAGCGCCAGCCACAGGTACGGCGCGAACAGCAGGATGGCGATGAGTCCGCCACCCAGCAGCACGCCCACCCCGATGGCCGCAGGGAGGTTACGGCCGGCACGCGACGGCTTCTTCGTCGGCTCGTCGACCGGTGTGTCTGACACGGGTTCTGCTCGCTGCTGGGCCGCTAGACCTCCAGCAACTCGCCCTCTTTGTGCTTCACCAGCTCGTCGATCTGGCTGGTGTAGGTCTGCGTGGTCTTGTCGAGGTCCTTCTCGGCCCGGCCGACCTCGTCCTCACCGGCCTCGCCGTCCTTCTTGATCCGGGCCAGCTCGTCCATCGCCTTACGACGGATGTTGCGCACCGAGACCTTGGCGTCCTCACCCTTGGACTTGGCCTGCTTGACCAGGTCGCGCCGACGCTCCTCGGTCAGCTGCGGGATCGAGACACGGATGATGTTGCCGTCGTTGGTTGGATTGACGCCGAGGTCGGAGTTGCGGATCGCGTCTTCGATGGTGCGCAGCTGGTTGGCCTCATAGGGCTTGATCACCACCATGCGGGCCTCGGGCACGTTGATGCTCGACAGCTGGGTGATCGGCGTGGACGCCCCGTAGTAGTCCACGCTGATCCGGGAGAACATGCCGGGATTGGCGCGGCCGGTGCGGATCGAGGCCAGGTCGTCGCGCGCGACGGCTACGGCCTTCTCCATCTTCTCCTCGGCATCGAAGAGGGTCTCGTCGATCACTGTTTTTCTCCCACTCAGCTGGTGACCAGTGTTCCGATCTTCTCACCTGCGACCGCGCGGGCGATATTGCCGTCGACGAGCAGGTTGAAGACCAGGATCGGCATTCCGTTGTCCATGCAGAGTGAGAAGGCGGTGGCGTCGGCCACCTTGAGCCCGCGGTCGATCACCTCGCGGTGGCTGATGGCCCGGATCAGCTCGGCGTCGGGTTCGAGACGAGGGTCGGCGGTGTACACCCCGTCGACAGCCTTGGCCATGAGCACCACCTGGGCACCGATCTCCAGTCCGCGCTGGGCGGCGGTGGTGTCGGTGGAGAAGTACGGCAACCCCATCCCGGCGCCGAAGATGACCACGCGGCCCTTCTCCAGGTGACGCACCGCACGCAGCGGAATGTACGGCTCGGCGACCTGCCCCATGGTGATGGCGGTCTGCACGCGGGTGTCGATCCCTTCCTTTTCCAGGAAGTCCTGCAGCGCAAGGCTGTTCATGACGGTGCCGAGCATGCCCATGTAATCGCTGCGGGTGCGCTCCATACCCCGCTGCTGCAGCTGGGCGCCGCGAAAGAAGTTGCCGCCGCCGATGACGACGGCCACCTGGACACCACTGCGGACGACCTCGGCGATCTGGCGCGCCACCAGGTGTACGACGTCGGGATCCAGTCCGACGGCACCGCCGCCGAACATCTCCCCGCCGAGTTTGAGCAGCACCCGCGAATACGCAGGCCGGTGGGCGCCGTCCCCGTTGGTCAGCGTCGGCTCCGACATCGGTTTCCTCGGCCTCCTCGCTGCGACATGCCGCCGGAATCGGTGTCCCTGCGCGGCACACCCATCCTGCCTCATGCCGGGTGCGGAGCGAGGCCGGGGCGGCCGATTCTTCGCGGGTTGACCCGGCGGCCCCGGACCCGCCGCCGCTCAGGCCAGGCGCGCCGAGAGCAGCCAGGCCGGCATCGAGTGGCGGTCCCCACCCTCTTGACGCACACCCGCCCCGGCGAAGGCCTCGACCTCACCGATGCTCGTGGGGAAGTTGGCGTGGATACGCGCCGGCCGGATTTCGTCGATCTGCCAGTACCGGCCGACCACCTCGCGCAATTCGTCGGCGGTGACGGCGTTCACCGGACTTTCGGCCGGCATGTTCGTGGCGTCGAAGACCAGTACGAAATACGACGCTCCGGGCGCGGCCGCCCGCACGATCGACCGTTGATAGCCCTCGCGCAGGTCGACGGGCATGGAGTGGAACAGGGTGCTGTCGACGATGGTGCCGAAGCGGCCGTCGTAGCCGCCGAAGTCGCTGATGTCGGCGACCTCGAAGCTGCAGCTGGTCAGGCCGCGCCGGGCGGCCTCCGCGCGCGCCAGCTCGATACCCGTCGGCGCCAGGTCCAGCCCGACGGTGGTGAAGCCGCGTTCGGCGAGGTAGAACGACGTCGCTGCCTCGCCGCATCCGGCATCGAGCACATCCCCGTGGAACTTCCCCGCGTCGATGAGTGCGGCGATCTCGGGCTGCGGCTCGCCGATGCTCCACGGCGGGCGGGCGCCCGCGAATTCCGGGCCGTCGCCGCGGTATGCCGATTCGAACATCTGCTGGTGGTTGGTCATACCCCTTGATATCAATCTGGTTGATATATGTCAACATACTTGACATGTCTGGGCGCGGCGACGATCGGCCACTGGGATATCTGCTGCACCGGGTGGCGGCCGCCCTGCGTAGCGAGGTCACCGCGACCGCTCTGGAACCGATCGGCCTGACGTTCCCGCAGTACATCTGCATGCGGGTGCTGGCGGCCTCGCCGGGACGCACCAACGCCTCACTCGCCAGGGACGTCAATGTGTCACCGCAGGCGATGAACACGGTGGTGCGCAGCCTGCAGGAACGCGGACTGGTTTCCCGTCCGGCGACCGTCACCGCCGGCCGGTCGCTGCCCGCGGAGCTGACGCGGGCCGGCCGCGACGCGCTCGCCGAGATCGACGCCGGCGTGCGGGCGGCCGAACAGAAGGTGCTGGCCGACCTCACCGCCGAGCAGCGACGGGAGTTCCGGCGCCTGCTGGTTGCCGTCGCCTCGGACTAGAGTCGGCCCCGTGACTTCGTCCGGGCATGTCTACGTCTCGCGGCTGCTCACCGACGCCGCGATGGACCGGCTCGACTCCCTGAACCGTCCGCTGCGTATCGGTGGCGAAAACCCGCCCAGCCGAAGCGAACTGGTGCGCGACATCGCCGGCGCCCAGGCCGCGGTGGTCACCCTCACCGAACGTATCGACGCCGAGGTGTTCGACGCGGCCGGCCAGGCTCTGCAGGTGGTCGCCAACGTCGCGGTCGGCTACGACAACATCGACCTGGTGGCGGCCTCCGCGGCGGGCGTGACCGTCACCAACACTCCGGGCGTGCTCGACAAGGCCACCGCCGACCATACTTTCGCACTCATCCTGGCCGCCGCCCGGCGAGTGGTCGAGGGTGACCGCCTCCTGCGCTCCGGGCGCGAGTGGGTCTGGGGCCCGCGCATGCTGCTCGGCCTGGACGTCAGCGCCGACGCGACCCTGGGCATCATCGGCTACGGCCGGATCGGCCGGGCCGTCGCGCGGCGTGCCCGCGCTTTCGAGATGAGGGTGCTGGCCACCTCGCGCAGTCGAACCGCCGGCGAGCAGGATGGCGTCCGCTTCGTCGACACCGACACTCTGCTCGCCGACAGCGACGTCGTGTGCGTGCTGACTCCCCTCACCGAGCAGACCCACCATCTGATCGACGCTGCGGCGCTGGCCCGGATGAAGCCGACGGCGCTGCTGGTCAACACCGCCCGGGGTGGCGTGGTCGACGAGGCGGCGTTGGTGGACGCGCTGACCGAAGGGCGTATCGGTGGCGCTGCGCTGGATGTGTTCGAGAATGAACCCCATGTGCGTGCCACGCTGCTCGATGCCCCGAACCTCGTTCTCACACCACATATCGCCAGCGCCGGGGTGGCAACCCGCGACGCCATGGGTGTGCTCGCCGTCGACAATGTGGCAGCCGTGCTGAGCGGGCGCCCGGCCCTGACGCCGGTCCGATGAAGATCGTCCTGGCCCCCGATTCCTTCAAGGAGTCGATGAGCGCTGCGCGGGCGATCACGGCCATGCAGCAGGGCGTGGCCGCCGTGCTGCCCGACGCGCAGTGCGTCGGGGTGCCGATGGCCGACGGGGGCGAGGGCACGGTCGACGCGGTCGTCGACGCGCTGGCCGGTGACCACGTCACCGTGGAGGTCTCCGACGCGCTCGGCCGTCCGGTGCCGGCCCGCTACGGGTTCGTCGCCCACCGCCGGCTTGCGGTCATCGAGATGGCTGCGGCCGCCGGCCTGGAACGGATCGCGCCGGGAGAACGGGACATCCTGCGTGCCAGCACCTTCGGAGTCGGTCAGCTGATCCGCGATGCGCTCGACCGGGGCGCGCTCGAGTTCGTGATCGGACTCGGTGGATCGGCGACCAACGACGCCGGCGCCGGCATGCTGACGGCTCTCGGTGGCGTACTGACCGACGTCGCGGGCGCAGCGCTGCCGCCCGGCGGGGCCGCGCTGGCCGGAGTGGACCGCATCGATCTCGACGGCCTCGACCCGCGACTGGCCGGGGTCCGTATCCAGTTGGCCTGTGACGTCACCGCCCCGCTGCTGGGCGCCGGCGGCGCGAGTGCGGTGTTCGGTCCGCAGAAGGGGGCCACACCGGCCGATGTCGAGCTGCTCGAGGCCGCGCTCGCGCACTTCGCCGAGACGGCCGGCGCTGCGCATGCCGAAACGCCGGGTGCCGGAGCCGCCGGCGGACTCGGTTTCGCGCTCCTCGAATTCCTCGGTGCCACCGCACGTCCCGGTGTCGAGCTGGTCGCCGAGACGGTCGGCCTGGAGCAGGCACTGCAGCATGCGCAGTGGGTGTTCACCGGCGAAGGCGGTGTCGACGCACAGACCCTGATGGGTAAGACGCCTTACGGGGTTGCCCGGGTCGCCGCCCGTGCCGGAGCCCGGGTGGCGATCTTCGCCGGCCGCGTGGCGCCCGATGCCGCGGTCCTGCTGGACCACGGCGTCGACGAGATCATCGGCATCACCGCCGAAGGCACCCCGCTGGAGCAGGCGCTCCGCGACGGCCCGGCCGCACTGGCGCGGGCCGCCGCGGATTTCGCGCGTCGCCGATTGGCCTGAGCGGTCAGGATTCCCGGGCGACGTCGGCGACCGGCAGACCCGCGTGGTGGGCGTGGCAGGCCTTGGGCGGTGACGGTGGCAGATCCAGCGCGGGGTTCCCGTCGAAGAATCCGACCGGTTTGAGATGGAATCCGGTGTAGGCGCAGGGCATCACCGGCCAATCCTCGGGTCGCACCACGTGGTGGGCGCCGACCGTGTACCACAGCACCACGTCGGTGTCCTCCAGCGGCGCATCATCGGCGATGAACTCCGGCAGCCCCTGCATGTCGGCCGACTGGTACATGTAGTCCCCCGCGGCGAACTTCTCCTCGGGCTCGTATCGGGTGACCCACAGATTGTGCTGCACGAACCGGGCCCGGTCGTAGATGTAGGACCCTTCCTGCACCATCACCGGGACCACGTCCTTCGGCGTCAGTTTGTAGCCCACGGCACTGCCTAGTTCGTTGACCTTCGACGGGTTGGTGATCTTCCAGTACCGTCCGGTCTGCCAGTTCCAGTCGCGGGCCCCGTCGGACTCGGAGGCGACCAGCGTGTCCCGGGTGATCCAGGCATTGTGGTGGGGATTGAGTTCCGGATCCGGCTCGGGGATGGAATCCACCTCGTAGACACTGTTTCCCGGCCCGTCGATGGACATGTCGAGCCGGAAATTGAAGAAGTGTTGGTGGTTCGGTCCGTAGATGCCGGGCGCGACCATCTTGCCCCAGCGCGGTGACTCCCCCTCGGGCACCGCTCCGGTGGTGAGCACACCCGAGAGCTTGACCTCGACCTCGATCGAGGCGTCGTTGTAGAAGTACCAGAAGAATCCGTATTCGTAATTGCCGACGGTGCAGATCATCGAGATGACCAGCCGCCGCGATCTCCGCACCTCGACCTCACCGGTGCGGAAGTCGGTGTGCTTCCAGGAGATGCCGTAATCCTCCTCGTGCATGCAGATGGCGTTGGGAATGGTGACCGCGTTCCCGCTGGAGTCGTTGACCGTCCCGTCGAAATAGTGGATCTCACCGAGACAGTCGCAGCCCAGCGTCAATGGATTGGCCGAGAAGCCCATCCCGACCTCGCCCATGTCGAAGACGTTCTTGTTCCAGTGCGTCGGCGACGTGTCGCCGTAGGGCACCACCATCTCCGAGAGTGAGCCGCGGTAGAGGATCGGCCGGGTCTGCCCACGGTCGGTATAGCTGACCTCGTGCAGCGTGATGCCCTCGCGGGGGTTGAAACCGATTCGCAGCGACCACTTCTGCCACTGCACCCGCCACCCGTCGACGGTGAAGCTGGGGCCGTCCGGCTGGGTGATCTCGATGGGCTTGACGTCATCGCGGAACTGGGTGAACGCCGGACGGTTGTTGGCGTCGAACATGAACTGCTCGCTGTAGTTGCCGGCGGTCGGCGGGAGCGGCACCACCCCGTGATCCTCGATGTCGAGCACTTCCATCGCATCCAGATCGAAGGTGACGATCAGCCCCTCGACCGGGCGCGCGTAGCCGTGCTCGGACGGCGCGGCCCGCATGAACGTCAGCGGCCGGCAGATCAGGGCCGAGTTGTCGTAGTGGTCCTGGCCGCCGTAATAGCCCGCAGGCCAGGGATCGATCATCGCCAGCGAGAAATCGGTGACACCGCGTTTGCGCATCGCCTCCTGCCAGCGCGGATCCTGCCTGACCTTCTCCTCCACACCGGTCATGTGCTCGACGAGATAGGACGGGAACCGCCCCGGTACCGACTTCCACTCGTCGATCACCCGCGCATTCAGGTCCACGACCGCCTCGTAGACCAGCTTGGCCGCGGCGTCGTACATCGACGCGAACGCCCGGCGGGGCGGTTCGGTCCCGGGAGCGTAGGTGAGCTCGGCCGGTTTGGCCGGCTCGGCGAGCTGGATCATCACGAACTTCAATGTCGGTGTGGCGTATTCGGATCCGGTGATGATCGCCGCGGCCGACTCGATCTCGGCGCCGCTCAGCGGATCCAGCGGATACCGGGCACTGTGTACGGCCCCGGTCGAGGCAACCGTGTCCTCCAACGTCATGTGGTCTTCTCCGATTCTTTGGTGAGGTCGAACACCGCCAGGTGGGCCAGCGAGTCCGCTTGACTGGTCTTGTGCGCCGACCGGCGGCCGAAGACGTAGACCACCAGGCCGAGGGCGAACATGCCGAGGCTGATGCTGCCGACCCACGTCATCCACTCGCCGTCGCCGACGCCACTGCTCGCGAGCCACGACTTCGCGAACGAGTAGTAGATTCCGCCGATGGTGCCGAGCGTGCCGACGACCACGGTGATCCAGACGCCGACCATCCCGCCGGGGATGCGCCAGAACGTCTCGTTGGCGTAGCGGTCCGCATACTTCTTGCGCGCGACGACCACCGGGATCAGGAAGAAGAATCCCGACAGCAGCCACACCGTCGACAGACCGCCCTGCAGGAAGATCGTCGTGTTCACCAGGCTGCTCTGTGAGTACAGCCCGATGATCAGCAGCGAGGAGAGCACGCCCTGGATCAGGATGGCGCTGACCGGGTTACGCGTCCGCGGGTTCAGGTGAGTGAAGATGCGCGGCAGGTGCCGCTCCAGGCCTGACACGAAGATGAGACGCGAGTAGGCGACCTGGTAGGTCATCAACGCCACCACGATGATCAGCGCGAGCACGATCGCGCAGATCTCCATCAGGCCGGGGAAGCCCGCGACGTCGAGCATCCCGATGACGCCCGTCACCGCGTCGATTTCGTCGGTGGGCAGTGCCATCATGGTGCCCAGCGTGGTGAGCAGGTAGATCGCCACCAGCGCCGTCGAGCCCCAGAGGATCATCCGCGGGCCGCTCCTGCGGACGGACAGGAACTCCGCACCCATGTTGTACGGGGTCTCGACGCCGAGCAGGTAGAGCAACACGGTGCCGTAGAGGAAGCCCGCCACCGCGAAGTTGGGGATCACGGCGTCGTGCCAGTTGAACGGGGTCGCCGAGCCGTTCTTCGCCGCGAACAGCGCGCCGCAGACGAAGATCGTCAGCGCGAGCACGCCGAACACCACGAAGACGACGTTCATGATGCGTTGATTGGCAGCGAGTTTGGCGAGCGCCAGGCCGATGACCACCCACATGATGACCAGCTGCAGGATTACGCTCGTCATCACGCCCAGCTCGGCGTGGAACGCCAACAAGAGGAACGAGAGCACCACCGCCGGCGACGACGCCGCGTTGAGAATCACCGGCACCCACGACAGGTAGCCGCCGATGAAGCCCCACGTCTCCCCCATGGTCCGGGTGGCCCAGATGTACACGCCGCCCTGGCCGGGCCACAGGTTGCCCAGTTCCACGACGGCCATGCCGGCGGGAATCAGGAACGTGAGGATGCCGAGGATCCACATGGGGATGGCGGTCCAGCCCCCGGTGGCCATGACCGACGAGCCGGTGATCCAGCAGATGATGAACACGTAGGCGGCGGTCAGGCCGAACGTGCTCATCACCTTGGGCAGGATCTGCTCGGGGACCAGCTCGGTGGTCATCAGCGCGTCGCGGTCGGCGGTGCTGCCAACCGGGCCGGGTTTGGCAGGTCCCGGCGCCTCCAGTTCTGCGGTCATACGATCTGTCCGTCCTTCATCCGTACGACACGGCTCGCTTCGTCGGCCACCGTGGGGTCATGGGTGCTGGCGACCACGGTGACGCCGAGCGTCGAGCACAGGTCGCGCAGCATGCGCACCACCGTCTCCCCCGTGCGGTGGTCGAGGTTCGCCGTGGGTTCATCGGCGAGCACCAGTGTCGGGTTGCTGATCAGCGACCGGGCGATCGCGGTGCGCTGCTGCTCACCGCCCGACATCTTGGTGGGCTGATGGTTGATGCGATGACCGAGGCCGACGAGTTCCAGCAGCTCGGTGGCCCGCCGACGCAATGCCTTCCGGTCATACGGCTCGAACATCAACGGCAGTTCGACGTTCTCCACCGCGGACAGGAACGGGATGAGGTTGTAGCTCTGGAAGATGAAGCCGATGGTGTCGTGACGGAGCGCCGCGAACTGGCTCTCGGTGATCTTGCCGGTGTCCTGACCGGCAACCTTCACGGTGCCCTTGGTCGGCCGGTCCAGTCCGCCCATGATGTTCAGCAGCGTCGACTTCCCGCTGCCGCTGGGGCCCATCAGGCAGACGAATTCGCCCGGCATCACCTGCAGTTCGACGGCGACGAGGGCCTTGACCACCTCATCGCCGAGTTTGTGCAGTTTCCACACGTCGGAGATCTCGATGACCGGCGCCGACGCGCCCGCGGTCGGATCCTGCTCGGACGCCGTGACGTCCCTGGTGTCGTCGAGTGCGGTCACGATCTAGCCTCCTGCCGAGAGGGAATGAATCGGTGGGCGCGACGCCGCGTTCCACGTCGGGATGATGCTGGTGGCCAACGCCGCCACGATGCTGATGACGACGGCGATCCCGGACCCGAGCAGCACGCCGGAGACCGCCACGCCGGCCGGCGCCAGCCCAGTCACGCCGACGATCCACCCGCACAGCGCGGCCAGCGCGACACCGACGATCGCACCGAGAACGGCTGCCACCACCGGTTCGACCAGCAGGGCGACGACCACGGGTGCGCGCGGGATCCCGTTGGCGCCCAGCACTCCGAGTTCACGCGTGCGGTGGGCGACGGTCCGGGTGGTCGCGACCGCGACCTCGACGACGCCGACCAGCAGCACGGTGACGGCGATCAGGACGACGGCGCGGCCGATCTCGTCGGCGTGCCCGAGCGTCGCCGACTGTGCGGCGATGCCTGCGGACATGCCGAACACGATGACGACCAGGAAGGCGCCGGTCGCGGTCGTCACGATGGGAAGCACCATCTCACCGACCCTGCGGCGCGCCGCGAGCCACCCGTAGGCGAGGCCTTTCGAGATCATCGGATGTGCCTCCTCTTCGCGCAAGCGTTCATCGGTCCCCCAACAGGTCGACCGGGCGCTGTTGCAGCAGCCGGTGCACGGGTACCAGCGCGCCGACGATCGCCATGGCGGGCAGGAAAGCCGCCACCATCGCCGCGGCCTGCAGCCACGCCGTCGGCGTCGCGATACTCGGAATGGTCAGTGCAACAGCGGCGCCCGCGCCGACGACGCCGACGAGGTAGGCGACGACGAAGACGATGCCGGATTCGACGAGGAAGAAGTAGAGGACCTCGTCGGCCAGCCCGATGCTCGACATGATGCCGAATTCACGCTTGCGCTCGGCTACCGCGGCCAGGAAGGACGACAGTGCGATCACGAAGCCGAGGACCAGACCGATGATCGAGATGAGGCCGAGGGTGCTGCTGGTGACCTTGCCGGAGAACAGCGCGGAATAGTTCTGGTCGAAGGTGAGCGGGCCGGAGCCACCGACGAGGTCGTAAACGAGCCCGCGCCCGGCCGGGTCTGGGACGACCGATGGGTCGTAGGTGGCGGGAAGGTCCGAGGCTGCACCGACGGTGGCTCCGAGGTCACGTCGCTTCTCCTGCCCGGCCGGGGCCCAGACCGTGTACCACCCGCGGTCCCCGACGATCGTCGACGCCAGCGTGCTCGGCACCCAGACGCTCTGCCCGGAGCCCTCGACCGCGGCCGTCAGGTTCTCACCGCCCACGGTCACCGTGTCACCGCTGGAGACGCCCACGCGCTCGGCGACCGCGGTCCCGAAACGCGCTTGGCCCGAAGGGATCTCGTCGATGCCGCGAAGCGAGACGGCAGTCCCCGCGATCTGCGTGACACCGGAGAGGGTGCGCTCGGCGCGCCAGCCGTCGGGAACGACGACGGCCGGGGCCGCGCCCCCGGCGACGAGCGCCTGCACGTCGGCGTCGTACTGCACGCCGGCCGCGGGGATTGCCCACACCTGGGCGTCGCCCAGCACGTCGGTGACGGCGTCGGCGCCGGTGATCGCGAAGCTCGAGGAGATGGTGCGGACGATCGTGACACACGCGATGGCCAAGGCGATGCCGAGCACCGACAGTACGAACCGCTCGGGGCGGCGGCGGATGTTGGCCAGCGCGAACCGGACCAGGCACCCGAAGGTGTTGCCCGATGCGGGAGCGATGACCGCGGTGGTCTCCACAAACAGCGATGGTGGGTTCGGGTTGTTTCACCCAGCGCCACCGGCGGTGTCCGGCCGGTTAACTCGCCATAGGGCGAGTTACGTCATTGTGTCGCCACGGCTTCGGATTTCGTCGTCACCTGATGGTGGGCCACGGCCGGGCTTCCTCCAATTCGTAGGCCAGGCCCAGAAGCCGAGCTTCCTGACCGGCCGTCGAGGCGAACATCATGCCGATCGGCAGCCCGTCGGCCGACATGCCCAGGGGCAGCGAGATCGCCGGGTCGCCGGTGGCGTTCTGCAGCGGGGTGAAGGCCACCCAGTCGATCAGCCGCGCGATGATCTGCTCGTAGTCGGCACTCGGGTCCAGATGGCCGATACGCGGTGGCACATCGGCCAACGTCGGCATCAACACCACGTCGTAGTCGGCCGAGAGGCCCTGGGTGATCCGGCGGGTGCGCGCCAACCGGGAGATGGCCAGCGGCAGCCGGTGCAGATTGCGCCCGGCGAAGCGCTCCAGGCCCAGGGTCAGGTTGTCCAGCCGGGTGCGGTCGAAGGTCGGGCCGAACGACCGCCGCCCGCCGCGCACCAGAGCGAACGCCAGAAAGGACCAGTAGAGCAGGAAGTCGTCCATGAACCGGGTGGGGATCGGGTTGCCGATCTGGGTGACGCGGTGCCCCAGTTCCTCGAGAAGCGCCGCGGTCTTGAGGGTCTGCTCGCGCACCTGCGGGGCCGCCTCGCGGGCGATCGACTCGGTGCACACGGCGATCCGCAGCCGCGCCGGGGCGGGGCCGGTGACGTCGCCGACCGGCGGCAGCTTGGGGTTGCGCTGCACGCGTTCCATTTCGCGGTAGAACGCCGCGGTGTCGCGGACGGAGCGGGTCAGGACGCCGTTGGCGACGATGCGCAGTGGCATCTGCCGCATCTCGCGGTCGAGCGGGAGCCGTCCGCGCGAGGGTTTCAACCCGACGAGGCCGTTACACGAGGCGGGGATGCGGATCGAGCCGCCGCCGTCGTTGGCATGGGCGATCGGCACCACGCCCGCGGCCACGAACGCGCCCGACCCCGACGAGGAGGCCCCTGCGGTGTGCTCGGTGTTCCACGGGTTGCGGACGGGCCCGAGACGCGGATGTTCGGCCGAAGCCGAGAAGCCGAACTCCGACAGCCGCGTCTTGCCCAGCGGAACCAGCCCGGTGGCCAGATAGTCGCGGGCGAAGTCACCGTTGACGGCGGCCGGATGCGGATCCCATGCGTCGGTGCCGTTCATCGTCGGCATGTCCCCGACGGCGACGTTGTCCTTGACGAAGGTCGGAACGCCATCGAAGTAGCCCCCATAGGGTCGGGGAGCATCCGCCCGCGCCCGGGCCCGGTCGTACGCCTCGTAGGCCAGGCCGTTGAGCGCCGGGTTGACCGCCTCAACGCGGGCGATGGCCGCCTCGACCACTTCCTCGCGCGAGACCTTTCCACGCCGGAGAGCCTCGACGATGCCGACGGCGTCCAGCGTGCCGAGCGCGTCGTCACCGAACGCGTTGATCCGTTCCACGATGCCGACGGTACCAAGCCGTACCGCAGGATCCTCCACACCCGTGCGAAAGGCCCCCGGAACCGCGGTTCCGGGGGCCTTTTTGCGATCGGTCAGGCGGTCAGGCCTGGCCGACCTCGAAGCGCACGAAGCGGGTGACGGTGACGCCGGCCTCGTCGAGCAGCGCCTTGACCGACTTCTTGCTGTCGGACACCGACGGCTGATCCAGCAGCACGACGTCCTTGTAGAAACCGGTCACGCGGCCCTCGACGATCTTGGGCATGGCCTGCTCGGGCTTGCCCTCGTTGCGGGCGGTCTCCTCGGCGATGCGACGCTCGTTGGCGACGAGATCCTCCGGCACGTCCTCACGGGTGAGGTACTTGGCCTTCAGCGCGGCGATCTGGAGGGCGACGGCGTGGGCAGCGCCCTGGTCGTCACCCTCGTACTCGACCAGCACACCCACGGCCGGCGGCAGATCCGCGGCGCGCTTGTGCAGGTAGGTCTCGACCTTGCCGTCGAAGTACGCCGCGCGGCGCAGTTCGAGCTTCTCGCCGATCTTGGCGCTCAGGTCGGCGATGACCTGCTCGACGGTAGGGGTCGCCTGACCGCCAGAAATGTGAGCGGCCTTGAGGGCGTCGACGTCGCTCGCCTTGGCCTCGGCGGCCGCAGCCACGATCTGGTCGGCCACGGCCTGGAACTCGGCGTTCTTCGCAACGAAGTCGGTCTCCGAGTTGAGCTCGATGAGCGCGCCGTTCTTCGCGGCCACCAGGCCCTCGGCGGTCGCACGCTCGGCGCGTTTGCCGACATCCTTGGCACCCTTGATGCGCAGCAGCTCGATGGCCTTGTCGAAGTCGCCTCCGGCCTCGACGAGCGCGTTCTTGCTGTCCATCATTCCGGCGCCGGTCAGCTCCCGAAGCCGCTTGACGTCGGCAGCGGTGTAGTTCGCCATAAATACTCCCTAGGGGTTCTGCGGAGCGGTGGGTTCGGTCTGGATCTCCGCCTCCGGCGTGCCGGGGGCGGCGCCGTCGGCGGTCGGCGAGGCCGTGGCCGTCGCACCAGCGAGCAGCTCCTGCTCCCACTCGGCGAGCGGCTCGGCGGCCGTCGAGTCCGACGCCTCGGACTTGCCTGCGCCGGAGCGGGCCTGCAGGCCCTCGGCGACGGCGGCGGCGACGACCTTGGTCAGCAGTGCGGCCGACCGGATGGCGTCGTCGTTGCCCGGGATCGGGTAGTCGACGAGGTCGGGGTCGCAGTTGGTGTCCAGGATCGCGATGACCGGGATGTTGAGCTTGCGGGCCTCGGCAACCGCGAGGTGCTCCTTGTTGGTGTCGACGACCCAGATGGCCGAGGGCACCTTCGCCATGTCCCGGATACCGCCCAGGCTGCGCTCGAGCTTGTTCTTCTCGCGGGTCAGCATCAGGATTTCTTTCTTGGTGCGACCCTCGAAGCCACCGGTCTGCTCCATCGCCTCGAGTTCCTTGAGGCGCTGGAGACGCTTGTGCACGGTGGAGAAGTTGGTGAGCATGCCGCCCAGCCAGCGCTGGTTGACATAGGGCATGCCGACGCGGGTGGACTCCTCGGCGATCGACTCCTGAGCCTGCTTCTTGGTGCCGACGAACAGGATGGTGCCGCCGTGAGCGACCGTCTCCTTGACGAATTCGTAGGCCTTGTCGATGTAGGTCAGCGTCTGCTGCAGATCGATGATGTAGATACCGTTGCGGTCGGTGAAGATGAACCGCTTCATCTTGGGGTTCCAGCGTCGGGTCTGATGCCCGAAGTGAGTGCCGCTGTCGAGCAGCTGCTTCATGGTCACAACAGCCATGCTTGTGCCTTACCTATGTGTCGGTTGATGCCCGGCGTCGGGTGATGCCAGGCCCTGGTGACTGCGGGGTGCCGGACCCGCCCGAGAGCGAGACCGCCGGCATCCGGGTACGAACCTCGACCGAGGTCGTGTGCAGACACGCGAAGTCAGCCCGCGCAAGCGAGCTGCACGGAGAAGTTTACACCGTCGGAACAGGTGCTTTGTCCACAGCGCAGGGCCTGTCCACAGGCGCCGTCCGGACCGCTGGCGCTCGGCCGTCGCGGGCTCTGAACTGGTCTGATGCGGTTCTGCATGCTGTTGCTGGCGGTCGCTGTGGCGCTGGCCGCCCCGGCGCGGGCCGACGACGGGCGGCTGGACTGGCCGCTGCGGCCGCGACCTGCGGTGCTGCGCACCTTCGATGCCCCGGCGGTGCGCTGGCAGTCCGGGCACCGCGGCGTCGATCTGGCTGCGGCCGCGGGCACGCCGGTCTATGCGGCGCGGGCCGGGACGGTGGTGTTCGCCGGCGAGCTGGCGGGCCGGCCGCTGGTCTCGGTCGCACATCCCGGTGGTTTGCGCACGACCTATGAGCCGGTCATGCCGTCGGTACGCCGCGGCCAGGCCGTCGGTGCGGGCACACCACTCGGTGAGGTGGTCGCCGGCCACCCGGGATGCGGGTCGGCGGCATGTCTGCACTGGGGTGCGATGTGGGGGCCGGCATCGCGCGCCGACTACGTCGATCCGATCGGCCTGCTGACCGAGACGCAGATTCGGCTGAAACCGTGGCGCTGAAATATCCGAGGCGCCTCGAGTGTGCACCCAGGGCGTCGGGCGTGCGCCCACGGCGAGAAAACCGCCTGAGGTCCGCCCTGTGTACACACTCGACGCCGTGGCCGCACACTCGATCGTCGGCGGCGCCTCACGCCCGCGGATGGGCCTGGTCGTGCACGGCGCGCAGGCGGGCAACGGTGACGTGGGTGTAGAGCTGCGTGGTGGCCAGCGTCGAATGGCCGAGCAGTTCCTGCACGATGCGCAGATCGGCTCCGCCCTCGAGCAGGTGGGTGGCCGCGCTGTGGCGCAGCCCGTGGGGGCCGATGTCGGGGGCGCCGTCGACCGCGCCGATCGTCTGATGCACGACGGTGCGGGCCTGTCGTGGGTCCAGGCGTCCACCGCGGGCGCCGAGCAGCAGCGCCGGACCGGACAGGGCGGTGGCCAGCGCGGGTCGGCCGTCGGCCAGCCACGACCGCACGGCCCGCTCGGCGGGTTCACCGAACGGGACGGTGCGCTGCCGGTTGCCCTTGCCCAGTACCCGGAGCACCCGTCGCGCCAGGTCGACGTCGTCGATGTCGAGGCCGCACAGTTCGCTGACCCGGATTCCGGTGGCATAGAGCATCTCCACGATCAGGCGGTCCCGCAGGGCAACCGGATCACCCTGTTGCGCACCGGAATTCGCCGCAGCCATGGCGTCGAGAGCCTGATCGCGCCGCAATACCGAGGGCAGCGTGCGGCGCGCCTTGGGCAACTGCAGCCGCACTGCGGGATCGGCGGTGATCAGCCCCCGCCGCAATGCCCACGCGGTGAAGGTCTTCACCGCCGAGGTGCGCCGCGCGAGCGTGGTGCGCGCCGCCCCGTCCGCCGCCTGAGCGGACAACCAGGCGCGCAGGAGCGGCAGGGTGAGGTTGTGCGGTCCGGGGTCGGGCACCCGCTGCCCGGCGAAGTCGAACAGCGACCGCAGATCCGCCAGATAGGCGCGGCGGGTGTGTGCCGAGCGGCCCCGTTCGAGCGCGAGGTGCGCGTCGAACTCCTCGAGTACCGCATCGATTCGAGCCACGCCCCCACCGTCGCGGCGCGGTGACCGGCTGTCTAGCCGACGCGCCGCAGTGTGTCCGGGGTGAGATCGGCCAGGCTCGGATAGCCGTCGACCGCCATGATCAGGTCGGCCTCGGCGAGCAGCGAGCGCAGCACGTGCACCACGCCGGCCTGTCCGCCCAGCGCCAGCCCGTAGGCATACGGTCGGCCGATTCCGACGGCGGTGGCCCCCAGTGCCAGCGCTTTGACGATGTCGGCGCCGTTGCGGATACCCGAGTCGAACAACACCGGAAGACCGTCCGCGGCGTCGACCACGCCGGGCAGGCAGTCGATGGCAGGCAGCCCGCCGTTGGCCTGACGACCGCCGTGCGTCGAGACGTAGATGCCGTCGACCCCGCCGTCTCTGGCGCGCCGCGCGTCGTCGGGGTGGCAGATGCCCTTGAGGATCAGCGGCAGGCTGGTGAGCGACCGCAACCACGGCAGGTCGTCCCAGGTCAGCGGATTGCCGAACAGCGAGACCCAGTTCAGGATCGCGGCCTGCATGTTCTCCTCGGGTGGCTGCGCCAGCCCGGCACGGAACACCGGATCGCTGAGATAGTTCGACAGGCACTTGCCCCGCAGCTGCGGGAAGTTCGAGGTCGACAGGTCGCGCGGCCGCCAGCCCGGGACCCAGGTATCGAGGGTGACGATGATGCCCCGGTACCCGGCGCGTTCGGCCCGCTGCACGAAGCTGGCAGCCAGGTCCCGGTCGGTCGGGGTGTAGAGCTGGAAGAAGCCCGGGGTCTCGCCGAACTCGGCGGCGACGTCCTCGATCGGATCCTCGGTGAGGGTCGATACGACCATCGGCACTCCGGTCTGCGCCGCCGCGCGGGCGGTGACGAGGTCGCCGTGGCCGTCCTGACCGCAGATGCCGATGACGCCGATGGGCGCCATGAACACCGGCGACGGCAGCGACAGACCGAAGAGGTCGACCGACAGATCGCGCTCCCGGGTGGCCCGCAACATCCGCGGTACCAGTCCGTAGCTGTCGAACGCGGTGCGGTTGACCCGTTGGGTGCGCTCGTCACCGGCCCCACCGACGACGTAGGAGTAGACCGACGGCGGCATCGCTGCCTGCGCCTTGGCCTCCCACTCCTCGAACGTCATGGGAAGGTTCGGCATGATGCCGGACAACCCCTGCAGATAGATCTCGAGCTGGTAGTCGCTGAACGCCATGGGTGTCAGCCTGCCATCGACCGGGGCGTCGGCTCAGGACTCCGCTTTGGCGAGTTGGGCCTTCCACTCGCGGAACGTCTCCTCGGTGCGGCCGCGCCGCCAGTAGCCCGAGATGGACGACGCCCATTTCGCTTCGACCGCACGCTCTTTGCGGATGTAGGGCCGCAGATTGTGCATGACCGCCTGGGCCTCGCCGTGGATGAACACCTGGACCCGGCCCGGCAGCCAGGCGGTCTCCTTCACGGCTTTGATCAGCGGCGCGTGATCGCCCGCGGCCTCCTCGGGCACCAGATCCGCGCGGCCGCCGCGGTAGATCCAGTGGATGGAGACGCCGTCGGGCGCGGTGATCGGCACCTGGTCGTCGGGTCCGGCGACCTCGATGAAGGCCTTGCCGACCGCGTCGGGCGGCAACGACTCGATGGCGGCGCTGATCGCCGGCAGTCCGGCCTCGTCGCCGGCGAACAGATGCCAGTCGGCCGACGGGTCGGGGGCGTAGGCACCGCTGGGACCCATCAGGTAGGCCGGATCGCCGGGAGCCGCCGATGCGGCCCAGGGACCGGCCACCCCATGGTCGCCGTGCACGACGAAGTCGATGGCGATCTCGCGCCGTTCGCGGTTCACCTTGCGCACGGTGTAGGTCCGGACGGTCGGCTGCCTGTCGGCCGGCAGCTTCTTGAAGCTGTCCAGGGTCAGCGGCCGGGCGAGCCGGGATACGTCCACTCCACTGGGAACGATGACCAGCTTGACGTAGGCGTCGGTGAAATCGTTCGGGGCGAAGGTGTCGAAACCCCCGCCGCCGAGGGTCACCCGCACCATATGCGGGGCGATGTGTTCGGTGCCGATCACCTCGAACGTGTGCACGGGACGTCCAGCCACTGCTCTCCTCCGACTGCTTAGCTAACCTCACCGACTATACGAGCGGTACGTCGATCGCAGGGCGCTACCGGCGGGCGCCCAGCTTCCACTGTCCGTCGCGATGAATCACCAGTCCGGCCATCTCCAGCATCGCCAGCGAACCCAGCACCTGGTAGGCGGGCATGCCCGCGGACACGGCGATCTCGTCGGCAGAACGGGCCGCCCGGGCCGGCAGCGCCTCATACACTCGGCGCTCGTCGATGCTGAGGTCGTCGAGCGGCGACACCGGCTTCTCCTCGACGGGAGCGAGCTCGCCGATGCGCCCGATCAGTTCCACGATCTCCTCGGCGCGACCGACCAGATGCGCACCGTCGCGCAGCAGCGTGTGACAGCCCGTCGACGCCGCCGACGTCACCGGCCCGGGCACCGCGCACACGATCCGGCCCAGTGCAGCGGCCCAACCCGCGGTGTTGGCCGCGCCGCTGCGCACACCCGCCTCGACGACCACCGTCGCACCGGACAACGCGGCCACCAGGCGGTTGCGGGTCAGGAAGCGCACCCGGCTGGGACGCATCCCTGGCGGATACTCGCTCACCACCAGCCCCTCCTTGGCGATTCTGTGCAGCAGCGCGGAATGTCCGGCCGGATACGGCACGTCCACTCCCCCGGCGAGCACCGCGACCGTGCGGCCGTCGCAGGCCAAGGCCGCCCGATGCGCGGCCCCGTCGATACCGAACGCCGCACCCGACACCACGGTGACATCGCGAGCGACCAGGCCCGCCGCCAGATCCGCGGCGACGTGTTCGCCGTAAGCCGTCGCCGCCCGGGTGCCGACGATGGCGGCCGCCCGTTCCGCGGCGTCGTCGAGGCGCACGTCACCGAGCACCCACAACGCCAGCGGCGCATGCCCCTGCGGTCGCGTCCGCACGTCGTCCCCACCGAACGCGACGAAACGCAGCAGCGGCCACTCGTCGTCGTCCATGGTGACCAGCCGCCCGCCGAGACGCTGGACTCTGTCGATGTCCTCACGGGCGCAGTCGAGGTGCGATCGCGCCGCGGTGTGGCGCAATAAGGTGTCCGACACGTCGCCGCGACGCACCTGCTGCGCGGCGGTGACAGCACCGACGTCGGCGACCAGTTGGGTCAGCTCCGGACAGGGCGGTTCGGCGACCCGCGCCAGATACGCCCAGGCACGCATAAGGGCATCGCTCATCAGGCACCACCGGGCTGGCGGAAGCTCAAGGCCAGGCACACGTCGTCGCGGGTCGGAGAGACGCGCCCACCCAGATCGGCCAACGTCCAGGCCACCCGCAGTGAGCGATCCAGTCCTCGGATACTCAGCAGTCCACGATCCAGTGCGGTGGTCAACGGCTCCATCGCCGTCTTGGCCGGCCGGAATCTGCGCCTCAGCAGTGGACCGCCGACCTCTGCGTTGGTGCGGATGCCATAGGGCCGCCAGCGGTCGGCGGCCGCGGTGCGCGCTTGGGCCACGCGAGCGCGCACGGCTTCGGTCGATTCGCCGGCCTGGGGCGCGAAGGCGTCGGCGCGCGCCGAATGCATCTCGACGCGCAGATCCACCCGGTCGAGCAGCGGACCGGACAGTTTGCCCAGGTAGCGCCGTTTCACCGGGATGGGACACGTGCAGTCGCGCGGATCGGGAGGGGCGCACGGGCACGGGTTGGCGGCCAACACCAACTGGAAGCGGGCCGGGTAGCGCGCGACGCCGTCCCGGCGCGCCAAGCGGATTTCGCCGTCCTCCAGGGGCGTTCGCAAGGCCTCCAGCGCCCTCGTCCCGATCTCGGCGCATTCGTCGAGGAACAGCACACCGCGGTGCGCCCGGCTGACCGCGCCCGGACGCGCGAACCCGGATCCGCCCCCGACGAGCGCCGCCACACTCGAGGTGTGGTGCGGAGCGACGAACGGCGGGCGGGTCAGCAGCGGCGCCTCACCGGTCAGCAGGCCGGCCACCGAGTGGATCGCCGTCACCTCGAGCGCCTCGTCGTCGGCCAGCGGCGGAAGCAAACCAGGAAGACGTTGGGCGAGCATGGTTTTACCGACGCCCGGCGGTCCGGTGAGCATCAGGTGGTGCGCCCCGGCCGCGGCCACCTCGACCGCGTAGCGGGCGTGGAACTGCCCCACCACGTCGGCCAGATCCGCTGAATCGTCCGGCTCCGGTGGCACCGCGCTGATCCGCGCGTCCAGCGCACCGGCGCCGTCCAGCCAGTCGCGCAGCTGCGTCAGCGTGCGCACCCCGTACACCTCGATGCCGTCGATCAGGCAGGCCTCGGCGAGGTTGTCCGACGGCACCGCCACTGCGGGCCACCCTTCACGCTTGGCGGCCAGGACGGCGGGCAGCACCCCTTTGACCGGACGCACCCGTCCGTCGAGCGCCAACTCCCCGAGCAGAACCGTCTTGTCGAGCCGATGCCAGTCTTTCTTGCCGTGGGCGCACATCACCGCCGCAGCCAGCGCGAGGTCGTAGACCGACCCCATCTTCGGCAGCGTCGCCGGGGACAGGGCCAGCGTCAACCGGGCCATCGGCCAGTCGCTGTCACAGTTGGTGATCGCCGCCCGAACCCGGTCGCGGGACTCCTGCAGCGCCGCATCGGGCAGCCCGACCAGATGCACCCCGGGCAATCCCGAGTTGATGTCGGCCTCGATCTCGACGATCACGCCGTCCAGGCCGAGCACCGCCACCGAGAACGCCCGCGCCAGCGCCATCACCCCACCCCCTGAACGTGCATGATCTCCGGATTGCCCTGACCGAGGCGCACACCGATCACGTCGATGCGCACGGCGGCCCAGCGCCGATCCTGACCGGCAAGCCACAGCCCGGCCAGCCGGCGTAACCGCCGCACCTTCTGCGGGGTCACCGCCTGCGCGACGCCGCCGAACGCGTCGCTGGTGCGGGTCTTCACCTCGACGAAGATCACCGTGCCCGTCGCTGGATCGGCGGCGACGACGTCCAATTCGCCATAGCGGCACCGCCAGTTCCGGTCGATCACCCGCAGACCCAAGCCGCTCAGATGATCGACGGCCAGCTGCTCGCCCCGGGCCCCGACGGCCGCCCGCGTATCTGTGGTCATGAAGACACTGTGACCGCCGCACCCGACACCAGACCCCGCCTCGGCGCAGTTGTCCCCAGCGGCGGATTCATCCACAACCCACAGCGTTTCGCCCTTGCGAAATCCGGGGTATACGGGGCCATCCAGCCCGCTCCGTCCGCGGGAGCCGCACCGACGCAGGAGGTTTCCGATGAGCATGAGCGCCAAATCCGGGCTCGGCGGCAGGCCGGGCAACATGCACGGCGCCGTCGACCGCGCGACCGACAGCGACGCCTTCCAGAACGTCGCGCGCGTCGGGTACGCCGCCAGCGGTGTCCTGCACCTGCTGCTGGCCTATATCGTGCTGCGCCTGGCACTCGGCGGCGGCGGCAATGCCGACCAGTCCGGTGCACTGGCGACGCTGGGCGCTCAGACCGGCGGGAAGATCGTTCTCTGGATCGCCGCCATCGGCCTGTTTGCACTCGCCCTGTGGCACCTGGCCGAAGCGGTTGTCGGGTCCAAACCCGGTGAGCGCTCCGGTGATGACGACTCCCCGGCGTGGAAGCGGGCCAAATCGGTCGGCCTGGCGATCGCCAATGCGGCGATCGCGTTCTCGGCGATGCAGTTCGCCATGGGCAGCGGGCACTCCAGCGGACAGCAGAATTCCGGCATCTCGGCCCAACTGATGGGCTCGGGATTCGGCAAGTTCGTGCTCATCGTCGTCGGTATCGGGGTGGCCGCGGTCGGCGGCTACCACGTGTACAAGGGCGTTTCGAAGAAGTTCCTCAAAGATCTGCGGGTGTCCGGGGGAACCGGGGTGACCGCCGTCGGCGTCGCCGGCTACGTCGCCAAGGGTCTGGTGCTCGGGGGCGCCGGCATTCTCGTCATCGTGGCCACACTGCAGGCCGACCCCGCCAAGGCTTCCGGTCTGGACGCCGCGGTCAAGACGCTCGGCCAGGCGCCGTTCGGGAAATTCCTGTTGATCATCGCCGCGGTCGGTATCGCCGCGTACGGCGCCTACAGCTTCGTCCGCAGTCGCTACGGCCGCATGTAGCCATGTAGCCGGCCGCAGCCAGTTCCCGCGCAGACGGCGAAACGCCCGCAGTGAAGAGATCTTCACTGCGGGCGTCGTCGTCGATACCGCCGCGTGAACCTAGCTGGCGAGCTCGTTGAACAGCAGCGACAACTGATTGGGTCCCACGTTGAAACCGCACTGGTTGCGCTGGTTGATCAGCGGCTGCGCGATGTTGCGCAGATCGAGGTACTCGTTGGGATGAGCGGTAAAATAGCCGCGGACGTTGGACTCCGCCTCGGCCGCCGGCTGAGATGCAGCCCTGGTCAGCACGTCGTTGGCGCCTGGGTGAGTGTTCAGGTAACCGCCGGCGGAGTTGAGCACGCCGCTGGCGGTGAATGCGAAATCGCTGGCGTTGCACGGCGCTGGCTGGGCAGCCGCCGTGGGCACCGCGATGGTCGCCGCGGCAACCCCGCCGAGCATGCATGCGGCGAAGGCGCCGCCGACTCCGCGGCGCGCTGTCGTGGCAGAGATCTTCATGTCGTCAGTTCCTCGTCTGTGTCGGAATCCGGTCACTTCCCCCGCGACCCGACACACAGGTACCCCCCAGGCGCGGGATCAATCGTGGCCGGAGTCCTACCGCTCGGCGATCAGGCCCTCCTGGGCGAGACTCGCCGCGACGGTCCCGTCCGCGCTGACCAGCGACGCGGTCACCAGACCGCGCCCCCGCGCGGCCGCGGGCGAGGTCGACTCGAGCAGATTCCACTCATCGGCCCGCACCGGCTGGTGGAACCAGATCGACGAGTCGGTGGTGCCGCTGCGGTGCGTCCGGGCTCGCATCGAGTGCCCGTGCACCTGCAGGGCGGGGTCGATGCCGTACACGTCGGTGACGTAGACCGCCACGAGCGTATGGACGAGCGGATCGTCGGGCAGCTGCGCCGTCATCCGCCACCACAGGCGGCGCACGAAGCGGCCGCCCGACCGGTCGTCGACGATCCGGATGTCGAGTTCGTCGAGCGGCAGCGACGGTGCCGGCCCGGCGGGTCCGGTGCGCTCGAGGTCCTCCGGGTCGACGTCGGGCAGCGCGACCCGTCCATGTTCCGGCCCGGCCGCCGGTGTGGCGAACGAGACGCTCGCGGTGGTCAGCAGCCGGCCGTCCTGTCGCGACTCGACCCGGCGCGACGCCGAGGTACGACCGTCGAACACCGGCGTCACCGTGTACTCGACCGCTTCACCGGCCTCACCGCCGCGCAGGAACTGCAGGTGCATGTTGGTCGGCGTCCGGTCGGGGTCGACGGTGCGGGCGGCGGTGGCCAGACTCTGGGCGGTGAACTGCCCCCCGAAGGCCCGTTTACCCGCCGGGCCGCTCGCCGGTCCGGTCCACACGTCACCGGCGGGACGCACCTGCAGCAGATCAAGGAGCCGGCTCACCGCGTCTCCGATCCCGTTGCCACCGCGCCGGATTCACGCAATTCCTCGATGTCGCCGGGCGCCATTGCCAGCCATTCGGACAGCACGGCGGCGGTGTCGTCGCCCAGCGCGGGTGCAGCGACCGCCGGCGGGTAGTCACCGTCGATGGCCACCGGCAGCCCAGGTGCGTGGTAGCGCCCGATCCGCGGCTGATCGAGTTCGGTGAACAGCGGATTCGCCGTCACCCGTGGGTCGTTCGCCACGTCGGCGAAGCTGCGGTAGCGCTCCCACAGCACCGACGTCTGTGCCAGCGCCGCGGCCACCTCGTCGCCCGTGTGCGCACAGAACCAGACGGTGAACAATCCGGTCAACGCATCGCGGTGACGGAAGCGCTCGCCTTCGTCGCTCAGATCGGCTCCGAGGGCCTCACCCAGCGCCGCAACGGCTTTCGTCGTCCCGGTCACTTCACTCAGGTCGCGGAAGTGCCGGTTGGTCAGTGCGACGACCATGAACGCGGCCCCGTCACTGCTGACGAAGTTCTGGCCGTAGGTACCGAACAGCGAGTTGCCCAACCGGCTGCGTGAGACGCCGTTGACCATGACCTCGGAGAGGAATCCGAGGTTGCCCGCGGTGGCCAGGGCGACGTTCTCCAGCGGGATGGCCAGACGCGCCCCGGTTCCGGTGGAGTCGCGGTGCCGCACGGCCGCGACCACCGCCAGCGCGGTGTACAACCCGCACGCGACGTCCCACGCGGGCAGGACGTGGTTGACCGGGGCGGCGAGTTCGGCGGGCCCGGTGATCAGGGGGAACCCGGTGGCCGCGTTCACGGTGTAGTCGACCGCGGTGCCGCCGTCGGCACGGCCCGACACCTCGAGGTGGATCAGATCCGGTCGCCGGGCCGCCAGGGCGTCGTAGGAAGACCATTGTCGCCCAGCGGCATTGGTGATGAGAATGCCCGCGTCGGCGATCAGGCGGGCCACCAGTTCCTGCCCCTCTGCGGTGCGCATGTCCACGGCCGCCGAGCGTTTGCCCTTGTTCAGGCCCGCCCAGTACACGCTCTCGCCGACCTCGGTGACCGGCCAGCGCCGATAGTCCGCCGCCCCGCCGATCGGGTCCACCCGCACGACCTCCGCGCCGAGCTGGGCCAGCGTCATCCCGGCCAGCGGCACAGCGACGAAGCTGGAGATCTCGACGATGCGCACACCGGCCAGCGGCCGGGCCGGATCCGTGTCAGCCATCCGCCCAAGCTAGCAAGGCGTCATCGACGCACCAGGGCCACCGCGGCAGCCTCGATGGTCGATTCATCGAGCAGCACCTGCAGAGCGGCGTCACCCAACGGGATGAAGCTGTCCGCGCTCGCCACCCGCTGCACGGATCCGGTGAACCCGCCGGCCAGCAGCGTGGCCACCACCCCTTCACCGACACCACCGGTCTGGCGCGTCTCGTCGACGACGAGCACCCGGCCGGTGGCCGCGGCCGCCGTCAGCATGTCCTCGACCGGCAGCGGAGCCAGCCAGCGCAGATCGACCACGCGCGCCGCAATCCCCGCGCGGGCGAGGCGACGGGCCACCCGCAGGCTGAGGTACACCCCGTTGGCGAACGTGAGGATGGTCAGATCGGTGCCGTCACCATGGGTGCGGGCCCGGCCGATGGGTGCGGCGGCGCCGGGATAAGGCGCCAGCCACTGCTCGTCGCCGTCGTCGTAGAGATCGCGGGTGTGATACAGCGCGATCGGCTCGAGATAGATGCACACCGCGCCTGCGGTTTTCGCGGCGCCGATACAGGCGTGCAGCATCGCCGCGGCGTCGTCGGGACACGCGGGCGAGGCGATCACCACACCGGGGATATCGCGGAGCGCGGCGATCGAGTTGTCGTTGTGGAAGTGCCCACCGAAGCCCTTCTGGTAGCCGTATCCGGCGATCCGCACCACCATCGGGTTGCGGTACTGCCGGTCGGCGAAGAACTGCAGGGTGGCGGCTTCCCCGCGGATCTGGTCAGCGGCGTTGTGGACGTAGGCCAGATACTGGATCTCCGGGAGCGGCAGCAAGCCGGAAAGTCCGGCGCCCAACGCCAATCCCAGAATGGCCTGCTCGTCGAGCAGTGTGTCGAACACCCGCGCGCGCCCGGCCCGGTTCTGCAGGCCGCGCGTGACACCGTAGACGCCGCCTTTGCGGGCCACGTCCTCGCCGAAGAGCAGCGCTTCGGGGTAGCGGTCCAGCACCTCGCTCAGCGCGCGGTTGACCGACTGGGCCAACGTCAGCGGCGCCGGAGCAATCTCGGTGTCCGGCAACGGTTCCGCCGAGGCCGCGACGGCGTCGGCAAGACTGTCGCGCAGCGGACGCACCACGGCTTGGGAGCTGTCCAGCTGCGGTGCGTCCATCACCTCCTGCGCGAGCGCCATGACCTGACCGCGGATGTCCTCGTAGCGTGTCAACACCTCCTCGGGTGTCAGAACCCCATGGGCAACCAGCGTTCCTGCCGTGCACACCAGCGGATCGCGGTCGAAGTCGGCGAGGATCTCGTCGGGACGGCGGTAGCCGGGCTCGTAATCCGATCCGGCATGGCCCATCAGCCGTACCGTGGTCAGGTGCAGGAACGCCGGCCGCCGCTGCTCGCGCACCCAGGCGGCGGCGGCGCGGGCGGTCTCGAGCGCCGACACCAGATCCGACCCGTCGGCGGCGAAATATTCGAGCCCTTCGCGGTGGGAGTAGGTGCGCGCCACCCAGTTTCGCGGCGTCCTGGTGCTGATGCCGATGCCGTTGTCCTCGCAGACGAACAACAGCGGCATCGGCATCCCCTGATAGGCCGTGTGCATCGCGGTGTTCAACGCGCCGACCGCCGTCGAGTGGTTCACCGAGGCGTCGCCGAAACTGCAGACCGTGACCGCGTCGTGGGGCCAGGGGCATTCGACCCCGAGTCGGCGTGCCCGCGCGGTGGAGAACGCCACCCCGACCGCCCGGGGCAGATGTGAGGCGATGGTGCTGGTCTGCGGGATGATGGCCAGATCGGCGCGGCCGAAGACCTTGTGCCGTCCCCCGGAGATCGGCTCCTCGGTGGCGGCGACCAACCCGAGCAGCACGTCACGCAACCCCCGGGCCCGATCGGCGTCCACCTGTTGGGCGCGGGCGAGGAAGAACCCGCCCGACCGGTAGTGCAACAGTGCGGGATCGGTCGGTCGCAGGGCGGCGGCGACGCCGGCGTTGCTCTCGTGACCCGACGAGCCGATCGTGTAGTAGCCGCGCCCCTGCGACCGCAGCCACCGGGCGGCCAGGTCGAGGTGGCGGCTGCCGATCGCGGCGTCGAACACCGCGAGCGCGTCGGCCACGGTCACCGTCGACCCGTCGCGCACCGGGTGGTCTGCGCAGCGCCGGGCGCCGCGGGGCGAGGTCAGTGCCGCGATCCGGGCGGCGAAGTGGTCGTCGAGCGACTCGTGGGCGCTCACACCAGATCGATCGCCTCGGCGATCGACGGCAACACCCGGCTCGGCCGGTAGGGGTAGCGTTCGACGTCCTCGACGCTGGTCGACCCGGTGAGCACCAGGATGGTCTCCAACCCGGCCTCGATTCCCGCGACCACGTCGGTGTCCATCCGATCGCCGACCATCACGGTGTTCTCCGAGTGGGCCTCGATCCGGTTTAGCGCACTGCGGAACATCATCGGATTCGGTTTGCCCACGAAGTACGGTTCGCGGCCGGTCGCCTTGGTGATCATCGCCGCGACGGAACCGGTGGCCGGTAGTGGCCCCTCCGCCGACGGGCCTGTGACGTCGGGATTGGTGGCGATGAAGCGCGCCCCGCCCAGGATCAGCCGTACCGCCTTGGTGATGGCCTCGAATGAGTACGTGCGGGTCTCCCCGAGCACGACGAAATCCGGGCGCACATCGGTCAGCGTGTAGCCGGCCTCGTGCAGTGCGGTGGTCAGTCCGGCCTCGCCGATGACGTAGGCCGACCCACCGGGCAGCTGGTCGGACAGGAAGGTCGCCGTCGCCAGGGCCGACGTCCAGATCGACTCCTCTGGAACGGTCAGCCCCGACCGGGCCAGCCGGGCCGCCAGGTCGCGCGGGGTGAAGATCGAGTTGTTGGTCAGGACCAGGAACGGGCGCTCACGTTCCACCAGCCGCGCGAGGAATTCGGCGGCCCCCGGTAACGGGTGCTCTTCGCGCACCAGGACGCCGTCCATATCGGTGAGCCAGCACTGTGAGTTCGAACGCACGACTCCAGTGTGTCAGCTGTGGCCCGCGCCTGGGGATCACTCGGGTAGCCGCAACTCCGGCTTCTCCACCTCTTCGATGTTGACGTCCTTGAAGGTGATCACCCGGACCTGCTTGACGAAGCGGGCGGGACGGTACATATCCCAGACCCAGGCGTCGGCCAGGCGCAGCTCGAAGTACACCTCACCGTTGGCGTTGCGGGGCACCATCTCGACGCTGTTGGCGAGATAGAAGCGGCGCTCGGTCTCCACGACGTAGCTGAACTGCCCGACGATGTCCTTGTACTCGCGGTACAGCGAGAGCTCCATCTCGGTTTCGTACTTCTCGAGATCCTCGGCGCTCATCTGTCCTGCTGTCCTTTGTGTTGGGTTGAATCCATCTTTCCTCACCCGACTTCGTCGCGCTGTTCCGGTCCGCCTTCGACCCCCGAGCCGGCCACGACGACCTCGGTGCGGCCGCCGGCCCTGCGGACGTTGACGAACGAGTGCCGGTGCTGCGCGCACGGACCCAGTTCGGCCAGTGCGGCGGTGTGCGTGGGTGTGCAGTACCCCTTGTGCAACGCGAAGCCGTAACCGGGGTGATCGCGGTCCATCGCCACCATCAGCCGGTCGCGGCTGACCTTGGCCAGCACGCTGGCCGCGGCGATGCACGCGGCGGCCGCATCACCGCCGATCACCGGAAGGGACGGCATGGGCAGACCGGGTACCCGGAAACCGTCGCTCAACACATATCCCGGCCGGATCGGCAAGCCGGCCACGGCCCGGCGCATGCCCTCGATGTTGGCGACGTGCACGCCGCGCCGGTCCACCTCGACCGACGGGATGAACACCACGTGATATGCCAGGGCGTAGCGACGGATCAGCGGGAACAGTCGCTCGCGCTCCTTCTCGCCGAGCTTTTTGGAATCGTCGAGCGCGGCCAGGCTCTCGAGCCGGTTGGGTCCGAGCACGCACGCCGCCACCACCAGCGGTCCGGCGCACGCCCCACGCCCCACTTCGTCGACACCCGCCACCGGGCCGAGGCCGTTGCGGTAGAGAGCGGACTCCAGGGTACGCAGACCCGAGGATCTGCGGATGACCGTACGCGGCGGCCACGGAGGGCTCGAAGAGCGCTCGCGCGACGAGCAACGGGCCGGCAAAGTCAGCCCGCCGATGCGGCCACGGGTTGCGCGCTCGGCTGCGCGGCGGTCTGCGGATTCACCGAATCGATGCCACCCCAGCGGCCCGGCGGCCAGGCGATGAACTGGGCCTTACCGATGACGTTCGAAACGGGGATGGTGCCGGCGGTCGGATCACCGGTGCACAGCAGCCCGCGCTGGGCATCGGCCGGAAGATTCGAGCAGTGGGCACGCGAGTCCGCCGAGTGGGTGCGGTTGTCCCCCATCACCCACAGCCTGCCCTCGGGTACCGTGACCGGTCCGAATTCATTGCCCAGGCAGGGATAGACGGCCGGATCGGCCATCATCGTCGACGGGTCGAGGTAGGGCTCGACGAGGCGTTTGCCGTCGACCGTCAGACCTGTGTCGGCCCGGCACTCCACGGTCTGGCCGCCGGTCGCAATCACGCGTTTCACCAGGTCGTTCTCGTCGGGAGGGACGAAACCGACGACCGACAACGCGTCCTGGACCATCCGGATCGCGGGATTGTCCGACCGGATCGACTTGTAGCCGATGCTCCAGTTGGGCGGCCCCTTGAACACGATCACGTCGCCGGGTTGCGGCTCACCGAAGCGGTAGCTGATCTTGTCGACCATGATGCGGTCGCCGGTGCATCCGGCGCACCCGTGCAGCGTGGGCTCCATCGACTCCGACGGGATGAGGTACGGCCGCGCGACGAAGGTCAACATCACGTAGTAGAGCACCACGGCGATGACGACCAGGATCGCGCCTTCCCGCAGAGCTGAGTGCTTGCGGCGCGGCGTGCTCTCGTCGTTCTCGAGATCCTCACCCTCGACGGTGTCCTCGGGTGACGGGTCGGCAGAGTCAGCGTGGGTCACGGCAACAGACTAGTCAGGGCCGGACCCGGCTTGGCGCGAGCGGCGCGGCGGATGCCGCAGATCCGCTCGACAGTCAGCGCTTTTCCTTGATCTTCGCCTTCTTGCCGCGGAGCTCGCGCAGGTAGTAGAGCTTGGCCCGGCGGACGTCGCCGCGGGTGACGACGTCGATGTGGTCGATGTTCGGGGAGTGCACCGGGAAGGTGCGCTCGACGCCGACGCCGTAGCTCTCCTTGCGGACGGTGAAGGTCTCCCGGACCCCGCCACCCTGGCGGCGGATGACGGCACCCTTGAACACCTGGATCCGCTCCTTGGAACCCTCGATGACCTTGACGTGGACGTTCACGGTGTCGCCGGGTCCGAAGGTCGGGATATCGTCGCGCAGCGACGTCTGATCGACGAAGTCCAGCGTGTTCATCGGTGACACTTCCTTGTTGGTCGGGGTGGATCGCGGTCTGGTCGGGCGGCTGCTCGGCTGAACGGCGCACCGATCCGATCTCTCGGACGTTTTCGGGGTGTATCCCTGCGCGGACGAACCGGGCATGACCCGTCCCGCGCGGACAACTGCTCAATTGTGCCAGACGGGCGCCGGTGGAGTGAAATCGCGGCGACCGGCAGTGGTCACAGGTCCGTAAGCCTGAACAGCACTGCTGCCGGGTATTGGTTAGGCTGGGAGCACCGGATGGCCCCTGTGCCGTAACCACAGTCGGCGCACGCGGGAAGCCGCCGGTTCCGGTGTTCACCGATGGATCTCCGAAAGAGGGTGGACTATGCGACTCCGGCCGTCCGTGCTGTGGACCGCCACCGCCGCCGGCATGGTGGCGACGGTGATGGTCTCGGGGTGCGAGGCACGGGTGTACGGGACACCTCCGCCACCGAACGGCCCCCAGCTGACCGTGGTCGCGCCTCAGGGCACGTCCGCACCGCTGCCGGAGGCGCCCCCGGATGAGCCCTCGGCCACCTTCAACGGACTCGCCGAGCGGGCCAGGCAGGCCACCGATCAGGCCGAGGCCGTCGGCGCCGATGTCACGCTGCTGGTGCAGGACCGCAACACCGGACAGCTCATCTCCAACGGCAACACGCGCAGCATCGCGATCGCCTCGGTGGTGAAACTCTTCATCGCCGACGATCTGCTGCTGCAGCTGTCCGAAGGGCGCACCGAGCTGACTCCGGACGAATGGCAGTCCTTCGACCGGATGCTGCGTTCGTCGGACGACAGCGCAGCCGAGGTCTTCTGGAACCGCAGTGGCGGCAGCGCCATCGTGACGCGCGTCGCCAAGCGCTACGGACTCGCAGGCACCCACCCGCCGGGTGACGGCGAATGGTACAACACCACCAGCACGGCCGCCGATCTGGTCCGCTTCTACGACAAGCTGCTCTCCGGCGCCGGGGGGCTGCCCCGCGACAAGGCGGAGATCATCATGAGCAATCTCGCTCAGTCCACGCCGACGGGCATCGACGGCACCCAACCCGGTGGTGTCTATCCGCAGCGCTTCGGCATTCCCGACGGGCTCTATGCCGAGCCCGTCGCGGTCAAGCAGGGCTGGATGTGCTGTATCGGCGCGGACTGGATGCATCTGTCCACCGGCGTGATCGGCGCGGACCGGCGCTACGTCATGGTCATCGGCTCGAATCAGCCGGCCGACGCCCCCGAGGCCAGGGAAACCATCACCCAGGTGGTCAAGACGATGTTCCCAGATGGCCGAATCTAGCTGTCGGACAATAGGTCCGGTCGACGCTGCCGGGTCCTTTCCAGGGCCTGCTCGTGGCGCCACCGAGCGATTTCGGCGTGATCACCGGAGCGTAGGACGGCGGGGACGTCCAGATCGCGCCAGGTCGGCGGGCGCGTGTAGCTGGGCCCCTCGAGCAGACCCGCCGAGTGTGAGTCGTCGGCATGGGAGGCGGGGTTGCCCAGGACGTCGGGCAGCAGCCGCACCACGGCCTCGATCATGACCAAGGTGGCCGACTCCCCGCCGGTGAGCACATAGTCGCCGATGGAGACCTCCTCGACCCGCATCCGTCGGCCCGCATCCTCGACCACCCGCTGATCGATGCCCTCGTAGCGCCCACAGGCGAACACGAGGTGCTTCTCGGCCCCCCAGCGGTGCGCCGTCGCCTGGTCGAACAGCCGGCCGGCCGGGGTGGGAACCACGAGCAGGCTGTCCTCGGTGCAGATGTCGTCGAGCGCGGCTCCCCAGATCGGCGCCTTCATCACCATTCCCGGGCCGCCGCCGTAGGGCGAGTCGTCGACCGACCGGTGTACGTCATGGGTCCACTGCCGCAGGTCGTGTACTCCGAGTTCGATCCGACCCGATTCGATCGCCCGGCCCGGCAGCGATTCACGCAGCGGATCGAGATACCGCGGGAAGATCGTGACGACGTCAATCCGCACAGCGGCGCCGCCCGGTCATTCGAGGTCCAGCAGTCCGTCGGGCGGGTCGATCTCGACCACACCCTCGGCCAGCGACACGCGCGGCACGATCGCACTGACGAACGGCACCAGCACCTCGGCACCGGCGGGGGTCTTGACCGCCAGCAGCTCGCCCGCCGCGGTGTGCAGCACCTCGGCCACCGCCCCGACGTCGTCGCCGCCGACCGTGCGCACGGCGAGGCCCTCGAGCTGATGGTCGTAGAACTCGTCGGGATCGTCGATCGGCGGCAGTTCGGCGGTGTCTACGACGAACACCGTCCCGCGCATCCCGTCGGCCGCGGTCCGGTCGGCGATCCCGTCGAGACGGATCAACAGCCGGCCGCCGTGCGGTCGAACGGATTCGACGACGTAGCGCTGTTCGGTACCGGCCTTGGGCCGGCGGCCACGCAGTTCGGCGCCCGGGATGAAACGTCCCTCGGGATCGTCGGTGCGGACGTCGATCACCAGCTCGCCGGTGACGCCGTGGGCCTTGGCGACCCGTCCGACCACCAGGTCCACAGGTTCCCCTCGACTACTGGTCGGTGTCCACCACGTCGACACGGATTCCCCGGCCGCCGATCCCGGCGACCAGGGTGCGCAGCGCGGTCGCGGTGCGGCCGCCGCGTCCGATGACCTTGCCCAGGTCATCGGGGTGGACGTGCACCTCGACAGTGCGGCCACGGCGATTGGTCACCATGTCGACCCGGACATCGTCGGGATTGTCGACGATTCCGCGAACCAGATGTTCGACGGCGTCGACGACGACTGAACTCACGGTCTCGCTCAGCCTTCCGCGGTGGCGCCGGCGACCGTGGCGTCCTCGCCTTCAGCGGCGGGCTCGGACTTGTCGGCGGAGCCGGACGGATCGGCGGTCGCCTCGACGTCCGACGCCTCCTTCTTGGGCGCCTTCTTCTTCTTGAGCTGGGTGGCCTCGGTGCCCGGGCCGCCCTCGGCCTCGGCCAGCGCGGCGTTGAACAGGTCGAGCTTGCTGGGCTTGGGCTCCTTGACCTTCAGCGTGCCCTCGGCGCCCGGCAGGCCCTTGTGCTTCTGCCAGTCACCGGTGATCTTCAGCAGCGCGAGCACCGGCTCGGTCGGCTGCGCGCCGACACCCAGCCAGTACTGGGCGCGCTCGGAGTCGATCTCGATGAGGCTCGGCTCTTCCTTCGGGTGGTAGCGACCGATGACCTCGATGGCGCGACCGTCGCGGCGGCTCCGCGCGTCGGCGACGGCGATGCGGTATTGCGGGTTGCGGATCTTGCCCAGACGGGTCAGCTTGATCTTGACAGCCATGACGAAGCGATTCTCCTGATGATTGCCACGCTGCAATTCGGCGATGCGGGCGGAATTGCCCGAATCCGGTTTTGCCTCACGTGTGTGACCGCCCTGCAGCCGTGGTCGCAGGCGGACAGCCGACCATTGTGCCAGAACCGCTCGGTCCAGCGGAAATCGCGCCGCGGACCCCGCCATGTCTGCGCGCGAGCGCTTCGGGGAACACTGCTGCCATGGTCTCACTGCGACAGCACCTCATGACTCCGCTCGCCCGCACCGTCGCCGGACAGCTGGGCCGGCCGCACGGCGCCCTCGGCGGAGTCGTCGCGGGCGCGCTCGACCGCGGCAACGGGCAGGCGATCGCGACGGCGATATCCGCCGCGCAGCCGCCCGCCGGCGGTGTGGCGGCCGACATCGGATTCGGCGGGGGCGCGGGTCTGCGGTTGCTGGTCGACGCGGTGGGCGCCGGCGGCACGGTGCACGGTGTGGAGATCAGCGACGACATGCTGGCGCGGGCCCGGCGCAGGTTTCGTCGAGACATCGACAGCAACCGCCTGACCCTGACCCGCGGTTCACTGACCGCGTTGCCGTTCGACGACGCTGCCATCGAAGCGGCGATCACCGTCAACACGATCTATTTCATCGACGACCTCGACGCCGTCTGGTCGGAGTTCACCCGGGTGCTGCGGCCCGGGGGCCGGGTGGCCATCGGCATCGGGGATCCCGACGCGATGCGCCGGCTGCCGGTGACGCCGCACGGCTTCCGGCTGCGACCGGTCGAGGAGATCGTCGCCGGCGCGCAGCGGGCGGGTCTGACCACCGATGTGCTGAGCCGGGCCGACGGGCGGCTGCCCCGGCACACAATCACCGCACAGCGCGACGGCTGACGTTCCAGGAGGCATCCCGGGAGGACTCAGAGGAGTTTGTCGAAGCACTTCTCCTCGACGCGGCGGGTCATCCGCCAACCCTCCCCGGTGCGGGCGAACTCGTCGACATACCAGAGCCCGACGAAATAGACCTGTCCGCCGGCCGATCCGCCGTCACCGCCCAGCACCATCGGGTTGAAGCAGATGGTTCGGGCCGACGCGGTGTCACCGGCGATCCGGATATCGGCATTGCCGAGCATGTGGGAGTAGGCGGGGAAGTTGGGCAGCACGTCGGCCAGCCAGTTCTTCACCTCGGGGAAGCGCCCGTCGACGCCCCCGGTGGCGCGGTAGTCGATGTAGGCGTCCGGGGTGAACACCCGGTCGAGGTCGTCGAAGCGCCGCTGGTCGATCGCGGTCGAGTAGTCGATCATCAGTTGCTGGATCTCCAGCCGGTCCGAGATCTCCTCCAGGCTCAGCATGGGCTGATCTAACACCGCAGTCGGCGCGAACTCCAGCACCGCGGGTTAGGCTCACCGGCCATGGGGAGGCTCGTCACCGTATTCGCCGTCCTGACCGCCGCGTTGAGCATCGTCGTCGCACCGGCCGCCTCGGCCGATCTGGACATCCAGCCGGTCGGCTCGGTACCCATTCCGGCCGGACCGGCCGAGGCGTGGATCGTCGCCGACATGGACACCGGCCAGGTGCTCGCCGGGCGCAACGACAACACGCGCTATGCGCCGGCCAGCACCATCAAGACTCTGCTCGCCCAGGTGGTGCTCGACGAGCTCCCGCTGGACGCCACCATCGTGGCCGACGAGGCCGACACCCGGGTCGAGTGCAACTGCGCCGGCGTGGCGCCGGGCCGCACCTACACCGCCCGTCAGCTCCTCGAAGGGCTGCTGCTGGTGTCGGGTAACGATGCGGCGAACACGCTGGCCCGCATGCTGGGCGGTGTCGGCCCGGCGGTGGCCAAGATGAACGCCAAGGCCGCCGCTCTGGGTGCGCACGGGACGAACGTCGTCACGCCGTCGGGTCTGGACGGGCCGGGTATGCCGTTCTGGTCGACACCGCACGACCTGGCCGTCATCTTCCGGGCGGCGATGGCCCACCCGGTGTTCGCCCAGATCACCGCGATGCCGACCGCTGTCTTTCCCGCCAGGACCGGCGACGTCGTGCTGGTCAACCAGGACGAGCTGTTGCACCGCTATCCCGGCGCACTCGGCGGCAAGACCGGTTACACCGACATCGCCCAGAAAACCTTCGTCGGCGCGGCGCAGCGCGACGGCCGCCGGCTGGTGGTCGCCCTGATGCACGGCCTGGTCAAAGAGGGCGGACCCACCTACTGGGACCAGGCGGGCGCGCTCCTCGATTGGGGTTTCGCCCTGGACCGCGGCGCGAACGTCGGCGCACTGTAACCGAAACCCCGGTGTCGGCACTGTCACTGAGCTGCAACTCCACCGAGACCGATTCGAGGCGTAACCGGGCTTAGGCTCTGATGTCGTGACCTGGTGGCGTGCGCGTCGGTGGCCGCGCACGCCGGCCACCGGATATCTTGCGGCTCTTGTACTTTCGTCCATCGCCGTCATCCCGGCGCCGGCTGCCGCACAACCCCAGCCCGCGGGCGCGGTCGCCTTGCCCGACGGTCCCGCCCAGGCCTGGCTGGTCGCCGACCTGGACACCGGACGGATTCTGGCCAGCCGCAACCCCACCGAACCCCATGCCCCCGCCAGCACCATCAAGATCCTGCTCGCCATGGTGGTGCTCGACCACCTCTCCCCCGACAACTTCGCCAAGGCGAACGCATCGCACACCCAGGTCGAGTGCTCCTGCGTCGGACTGAAACCGGGTCAGCCGTACACGGTGCGCGAACTGCTGTCCGCGCTGTTGATGGTCTCGGGCAACGATGCGGCCAACATGCTCGCCGATATGCTCGGCGGTCAGCGCGTGGCGGTGGCGGCGATGAATCGCAAGGCGTCCGCGGTCGGTGCGCGCAGCACCAGAGCGTCGTCGCCGTCAGGCCTCGACGGGCCGGGCTGGGAATCGATCACCACCCCGCACGACCTCGGGGCGATGATGCGGGCCGCCCTGCAATACCCCCTGATCGCGCAGATCATGCGCTCGCCGTCGGCGCCCTTCCCGGGTAAGACGCTGTCCAACCAGAACGAACTGTTGAGCCGCTATCCTGGCGATCTCGCCGGCAAGACCGGCTTCACCAACCTCGCCCGCAAGACCTATGTCGGTGCAGCGCAGCGGGGTTCGCGCCGGTTGGTCGTGGTGCAGATGTACGGCACCGGCGATCTGTACAGCCAGGCGATCAACCTGTTCGACTACGGGTTCAGCCAGCCCTAGCCCGCGGGACACCCCGGCAAGGGAGCGCCCCACCGCATTCCCACCCGAAGTAAGGTCACCCTAACTTCGGGAAGGGAGCGGCGGATGACGAACGGATCCGGATTCTCACTGATCGTCGCCTTCGGCACCGACATGGGCAATGCCGAGGACGCGGCGATGACTTTCGCCGAGGCCTGTCAGGGGGTCGGCATCTCTGCCGAGGCCCGTGAGCTCAACCAGATCGAGATGGCGCACCTGCGGTCGGCCACCCACTTCGTGGTCGTCTGTTCGACGTTCGGCGACGGCGAATTCCCCGATACCGCCACATTGTTCTGGGAAGCGCTGAGCGCCGAGACCGACCCGCTGGACCACCTGAGCTTCGCGGTGCTCGCGCTCGGGGACACGGCCTACGATCTGTTCTGCAATGCCGGCAAGCTGCTCGACGAGCGGCTCGAAACCCTCGGCGCCACGCGGCTCGCCGAACGTGTCGACGTGGACGGCTTCTACGAACAACCTGCCGAGATGTGGACGACCGACGTCGTCAAGCTGCTGCTGGCCGCGCAATCCGGTCCCACCGCCCAGACCGCGCCGGGCGCGGCCACCGTCGAGCCGGCCGACACCCCCGCCCGTGAGCGCCACCGCCCGCACGCCACTCGGCTCGGCGCCAACCGGGTTCTGACCACCGCCGATTCCGACCGGGAGGTGCGCCACTACGAGGTGGATCTCGCCGGTTCCGGGATCAGTTACCGCGCAGGCGATTCCCTTGCCGTGCACGCCACCAACGACCCGGTGCTGGTGGATCAGCTCCTCGCACACCTAGGCGTCGACCCCAACCTGGCGGTGGCCGACCACGATGTCGCGCTCGGTGTCCTGTTGACCGACCGCCTGGAGATCCGAACCCCGTCGCGGGCGCTGCAGGCGCTGGTCGCCGCCCGCACCGACGACGCCGACGCGGCGGCCGCCCTGTGGGCGCAGTCCGTCGCGGCACCGGGTTCGTGGTCCTACGGCAAGGACGTGCTCGACCTGCTCCGGCTGGCCGACGTCGAGGTCGACGAGCTCGTGGACACACTGCGGCCCCTGCAGTTCCGGGACTACTCGATCGCCTCGAGTCCGCTCGTGCACCCCGACAGCGCGCACCTCACGGTGGCCACGGTGCGCTACACCGCAGGTGCACGCCGGCACGGCGGGGTGGCGTCGACCTTCCTGGCCGATCGCGGTGACACGCTCAGGGTGCATCTGCGGCCCAACCACGCCTTCCGGCTGCCTGCCGACGACGTACCGATCGTCATGATCGGGCCCGGCACCGGCGTCGCACCGTTCCGCGCCTTTCTCCAAGAGCGCCGGGCAACGGCGGCCGGCGGCCGGTCGTGGTTGTTCTCCGGAAACCGTCACCGCGCCAGGGATTTTCTGTACGGCGCCGAACTCGAGGAGTTCGTCGACGACGGCACCCTCAGCCGGCTCGACCTGGCGTTCTCCCGCGATGGCCACGCGAAATCCTATGTCCAGCATCGAATGCGGGAAAACGCTGCAGAGCTGTTCAGCTGGTTGCAGGACGGCGCGCACGTCTACGTGTGCGGCAACGCCGACCGGATGGCCCGCGATGTCGACGCCGCGCTGCACCAGATCGTCGCCGAGCACGGCGGCTTCGACGGCGACGGCGCTCACGCCTACGTCAACGATCTAGTCAGAAACCATCGCTACGTTCGCGATGTGTACTAGGACGCGAACACCCTGCCCCGCAGGACCACCAGCGCGGGTTCGTTGATCACGCCCGCGCCGAGGCGCGGATCGTCGCGGTAGCAGACCAGATCCGCGGATGCGCCGTCGTGCAGACCGGGACGCCCGAGCCAGTCCCTGGCGTTCCAGCAGGCGGCCCCGAGCGCCTCGGTCGGGGTCATGCCGATGCCGCGCAGCGCATCCACCTCGTCACCGATGCGTCCGTGCACGATGGTGCTGCCGGCGTCGGTGCCCGCATAGATCGGCACCCCGGCCTCGCGGGCGGCTGCGACCCGTTGACGGCAGCGCTGATAGAGGTCGCGCATGTGGGCCGCGTACGTCGGGTATTTCGCGGCCTGGTCGGCGATGCCGGGAAAGTTCTCCACGTTGATCAGCGTCGGCACCAGAGCGGTGCCGTGCTCGACCATCAGAGCGATCGTGTCGTCGGTGAGGCCGGTTCCGTGCTCGATGCAGTCGATGCCCGCGGTGATCAAACCCGGTAGCGCGTCCTCCCCGAACACGTGGGCGGTCACCCGCGCCCCGTGCGCGTGCGCCGCGTCGATCGCCTGGCGCAGGATGTCGTCGTCCCACAGCGGCGCCAGATCACCGATCGACCGGTCGATCCAATCGCCGACCAGCTTCACCCACCCATCGCCGCGGCGCGCCTGCTCTGCCACGATGCCCGGCAATTCGGCTTCGTCCTCGACGTCCACGGCGTAACCGGCGATATAGCGCTTCGGCTTGGCGACGTGCCGGCCCGCCCGGATGATACGCGGTAGGTCGTGACGGTCGTCGAGGCTGCGGGTGTCGGTCGGCGAGCCACAGTCGCGCAGCAGCAACGCCCCGACCGAGCGTTCGGTCTCGGCTTGGGCGACGGCCTCGTCCAGGCTCACCGCGCCACCGGGGACCGGTCCCAGCCCGACGTGGCAGTGGGCGTCGACCAGGCCGGGCACCATCCAACCGCCGTCCCAGACGGTCTGCGCCCCCCGGACCGGTTCGGCGCGCAGCACGCCGTCGGCCACCCACCATTCGACCGGTGCTTCACCGGGCAGGCCGCGGCCCCGCAGATGAAGAGGCGTCGAGGCCGCCATCTAGTTCTTGGGGAACTTGAGCTTGCTCAGGTCGATACCCGCCAGCCCGGGAGGCAACTCGTCGAGGCCCTTGGGCATGTTCGACAGATCCGGGAATCCGGCCGGCATCCCCGGCATACCCGCACCCAGCGGGTTGCGGTTCTTCGGCGGCGTCGGCCCCTTGCGTCCCTTCTTGCCGGCTTGCTTGTTCTTTCCCTTACCGGCCTTGCGGGTGTTCTTGCGCCCGAACGGCATTCCCATCTGCCCGGCCATCTGGGACATCATCTTGCGGGCCTCGAAGAAGCGGTCCACGAGCTGATTGACCTCGGCGACCGTGACGCCGGACCCGTTGGCGATGCGCAGCCGGCGGGAGGCGTTGATGATCTTCGGGTCCGCGCGCTCGGCCGGCGTCATACCGCGGATGATGGCCTGCACCCGGTCCAGATGGCTGTCGTCGACGGCGGCCAACGCCTCTTTCATCTGACCGGCGCCGGGCAGCATGCCGAGCAGGTTGCCGATCGGACCCATCTTGCGGATGGCCAGCATCTGCTCGAGGAAGTCCTCGAGCGTGAGTTCGCCGCTGCCGATCTTGGCGGCGGTGGCTTCGGCCTGTTCGGCGTCGAAGACCTGCTCGGCCTGCTCGATCAGGGTGAGGACATCGCCCATGCCGAGGATGCGGCCGGCCATCCGGTCGGGATGGAAGACGTCGAAGTCCTCGAGCTTCTCACCCGCCGAGGCGAACAGGATCGGTACGCCGGTGACCTCACGCACCGACAGGGCCGCACCGCCGCGGGCGTCGCCGTCGAGTTTGGTCAGCACGACGCCGGTGAACCCGACGCCCTCCCGGAACGCCTCGGCGGTGGAGACCGCATCCTGGCCGATCATGGCGTCGAGGACGAACAACACCTCGTCGGGGTTCACCGCATCGCGGATCGCGGCGGCCTGCCCCATCAATTCCTCGTCGATACCGAGTCGGCCGGCGGTGTCGACGATCACCACGTCGAAGTGCTTGGCTCTGGCCTCGGCCAGGCCCGCAGCCGCGACGGCAACCGGGTCGGCGGTGCCCTTGACCTCGTCGGCACCCGGCGCGGTACCCGGATGCGGAGCGAAGACCGACACCCCGGCCCGCTGCCCGACGATCTGCAGCTGGTTCACCGCACCCGGGCGTTGCAGATCGCACGCCACCAGCAGCGGGGTGTGCCCCTGGCCGCGCAACCACTTGGCGAGCTTGCCGGCCAGGGTGGTCTTACCCGAGCCCTGCAGGCCGGCCAGCATGATCACCGTCGGCGGGGTCTTGGCGAACGCCAGCTGGCGGGTCTGACCGCCGAGGATGCCGATGAGCTCCTCGTTGACGATCTTGACGACCTGCTGGGCCGGGTTGAGCGCGGCCGACACCTCGGCGCCCTTCGCGCGTTCCTTGATGCGGGCGACGAACGCACGCACCACCGGCAGCGATACGTCGGCCTCCAGCAGCGCCAGCCGGATCTCCCGGGTGGTCGCGTCGATGTCGGCGTCGGTGAGTCGACCCTTGTTGCGGAGCCCCTGTAGGGCCCCGGTCAACCGGTCGGACAGGGATTCGAACACGAGCTCAAGCCTATCTTCCCGCTCAGCTGGCCTGTTCTGCCGGCTTCGGGGCCGGCGGCGGCGCCGGGAGCACCGCATACAGGTCGGCCTCGAGCTCGGTGCGGATCGCGGCGTGGTCCGCTGCGGGGTCGGCGGCGGGGTCGGCCGCCAGTGCGGGCACGACGATGCCGAACACGTCGATCACCGACGAGCCCAGCGTGGTGACCTTGGCCCAGGAGATGTCCACCCCGTCGCGTTCGAACACCGCGGTCAGCCGGGCCAGCAGAGCCGTCCGGTCCGTGGTGCGGATCTGCACGACGAGTTCACCCGGCGCGGCCCCGGCCGACCACAGCACCCGCGGTGGCGCGGGCACATGGTTGCCCGGCACGGCGGCGCCGGGTTCGCCGGCGCGGCCGGTGCCGTGTTGAGCGGCATCGTCCTCCCGGCGCTGCAGGGCGGCGATGACGTCGAAGTCGCCGTCGAGGGCGAGGATGAACTGCTGGCGCAACAGCTCCGCGGCCGGCGGGGATCCGAAGTGCGGCGATACCACGAAGGTGTTGATGGCCGAGCCCTGGTGACTGTTGACCGAGGCGGAGTGCACCCGCAGCGAATTGAGCGCCAGGACACCGGCGGCCTTGGACAGCAGTCCGCGCCGATCCGGCGCGATCATCGTCACTTGATAGATGTGGGAGCTGTCGCCGGCGCTCAGTTCGACGTGTACCCCGACCGACGCGGCCAGCTCGAGGTGCCGCGGGTCGATCGGATCCGGCTGGGGCAACGGCTCACCGGCCATCACCAACCGGCAGCGCCGGACCAGATCTCCGATCAGCGACGCCTTCCAGTCGCCCCATACGCCGGGTCCGGTGGCCAGCGAATCCGCCTCGGCCAGAACGTGCAACAGCTCGAGCAACAGCAGATCGCCGTCGAGCTTGTCGACGACCGCCGCGATGGTGGCCGGATCCTGTAGGTCGCGTCGGGTCGCTGTCTCGGGCAGCAGCAGGTGATAACGCACGATCCTGGACAGGATGTCGATGTCCGATGGCCACAACCCCATCCGGGTGCCGATCTGGTTGGCCAGCTCGGCACCGATGACGCTGTGGTCGCCGCCGCGTCCCTTGCCGATGTCATGGCACAGCGCGCCGAGCATCAGCAGGTCCGGCCGGGACACCCGGGTGGTGAAGGCGCTTGCCCGGGAGACGGTCTCGACGAGGTGCCGGTCGACGGTCCAGATGTGCACGACGTCGCGGGGCGGCAGGTCGCGCACCGCGCCCCACTCCGGAAACAGCCGCCCCCACAGCCCGGTGCGGTCGAGCGCCTCGATGGTCCCGACCGCCGACGGGCCGGCGGCCAGCAGCACCAGCAGGTCCTTGAGCGCCTGCCGCGGCCACGGGGTGCGCAGTTCCGGCGCGGTCTCCGCCAGCCGGCTCAACGTCGAGACCGCCATCGGCAACCCGGTCGTCGCCGAGGCCGCCGCCACCCGCAGGATCAGGCCGGGGTCACGTTCGGGACGGGCATCCCGGGCGAGGATCACTTCACCGGCGTATTCGATCACGCCCTCGTCGAGCGGACGGCGGATCGGGCGGCGCAACGCGGCGAAGCCACGCCGCGGCAGGGCGTTGGCGGCGGTGCGCAGACCGGCGTCGACGTAGTAGCTGATGGTCCGCGCGGCGTCGGAGAGCATCCGGGCCAGGTCGAAGCGGTCGCCGATGCGCAGCGACGCGCCGATCTCGTCGGCGTACTGGGCGAGCAGCAGATCGCGTCCGCGACCCGAAACCCGGTGCAGTTCGGTGCGGACGTTGAGCAGCGCCAGATGTGCACCACCCAGGGTTCCGGTCGGCGAGGCCAGCGCCTGGCTGGGATACACGTCGGCCAGTTGTGCGATAGCCAGGGCGTTGAGCAGTTGCACGTCGCGCAGACCGCCGCGGCCGGATTTCAGGTCGGGTTCGGCGCGGTGGGCGATCTGGCCGCTGCGCTGCCAGCGCGACTGGGTGTGCTCGACCAGATCGGCGAAGCGTCCGGCGATGCCGGTGCGCCACTGCCGGCGGGCACCGCCGACCAGCAACGAGGACAGGTCGGCGTCACCGGCGATGTGACGCACCTCGAGCATCGCCAGACCCGCGGAGATGTCCTCCCCCGCGACCGCCAACGCCTCGGGCACCGTGCGAACACTGTGGTCCAACCGAATATTGGCGTCCCACAGCGGATACCAGAGCAGCTCGGCTACCTGCGCGACGACATCGGTGGGCATGTTGTCGTGCAGGAGCATCAGGTCGAGATCGGAGTACGGGAGCAGTTCGCCCCGGCCGAGACCCCCGGTCGCGACGATGGCGAAGCCACTGGTGGCGGTGATGCCGATCTCGGCTGCTTTTGTGCTGAGCCAGAATTCGTGCAGATCGAGCAGGGCGTCACGCAGCGCAGGCGCCTCGAGCTGCCGGCCGCCGCCCGCGAGCAGCTGCTGCGCCGCTTTGGCGAGGTCGTCGGCGGGTCGTAACGAACCCGCCGCCGGTGCCGTCCAACGGGAGGCACCGGCGGCGGGGTCTGAATGTTGTTCTGTCATCCTCGAAGTCCTCCCCCGGGTCCGGTGAAGCGCAACTACTGGGCCGGGAGACGACCCCCGATGGACTAGAGGGCGTCGGCCCCCCGCTCGCCGGTCCGCACGCGCACCACCGTGTCGACGGGGCTCACCCACACCTTGCCGTCGCCGATCTTGCCGGTGCGGGCGGCCTGGACGATGACGTCGACGACCTTGTCGACCGCCGAATCATCGACGACGACTTCGACGCGCACCTTGGGCACGAAGTCGACCGAGTACTCGGCACCGCGGTAGACCTCGGTGTGACCCTTCTGGCGGCCGTAGCCCTGGACCTCGCTGACGGTCATCCCCAGGATGCCCGTCTGCTCCAGGCCGGTCTTGACGTCTTCGAGCGTGAACGGCTTGACGATCGCAGTGATCAGCTTCATCGAGTCGGTCCCTTCGTATGAGTGTGTTGCCGATCAGACAAGTTCATAAGCCGTTTCCGCATGTTCGGTCTCATCGATGCCCGTGTCCTCGTCTTCCCTCGTCACGCGCCACCCCATCGGCTTCACGATGAACGCGATGATGGCGGTCATGATCCCTGTGAAGACCACTGCTACCAGAGCGATGACGATCTGTACCACCAGTTGCTGAACTCCACCACCGTAGAACAGGCCGGTCTCGGTGGCCAGGAAGCCGATGGCGACCGTGCCCCACAGGCCGGCGACCAGGTGGACACCCACGACATCGAGCGAATCGTCGTAGCCGAACTTGTATTTCAGGCCGATGGCCAGCGCGGAGAGCACACCGGCGATGACGCCGAGGATCAGTGAGCCGATCGGCGACAGCGAACCGCACGCCGGGGTGATGGCGACCAGACCGGCGACGATGCCCGATGCGGCGCCCACGCTGGTGGCGTGCCCGTCACGGATGCGCTCGACGGCGAGCCAGCCGAGCATCGCGGCGGCGGTGGCGGCGGTGGTGTTCACCCACACCAGGCCGGCCGTGGCGTCGGCCGCGCCCTCGGATCCGACGTTGAAGCCGAACCAGCCGAACCACAGCAGGGCCGCGCCCAGCATCACGAACGGGATGTTGTGCGGGCGGAACGCCGTCCTGCCGAAGCCGGCGCGCTTACCGAGCAGCAGCGCCAGCACGAGCGCCGCCATACCGGCGTTGATGTGCACCACGGTGCCGCCGGCGAAGTCGATCGGCGGGACGTTGGCCGTGCCTTCGTCGGCGTTGTAGCCGAAAATCCATGAGGCGAAACCGTTCTCAGCACCCGACAACAGCCCGCCGCCCCAAACCATGTGCGCCAGCGGGAAGTACACCAGAGTGGCCCACAGCCCGCCGAACACCAGCCAGGTCGCGAACTTCATCCGCTCGGCCACTGCGCCGCTGATCAGCGCGACCGTGATGACCGCGAAGGTCAGCTGGAAGGCCACCCACACGATCGCAGGCACCGAGCCGAAGCCGCCGATCGGGTACAGCTCCTCCCCGCCGATCTCTCGCGCTTCCAGCAGCGGCGACAACCCGAACAGGGCGAACGGGTTGTCGAAGATGCCGAGGATGTCGCTGTTGCCGGTGTGGGCCGAGGCGAAGGACATCGAGTAGCCCCACAGCACATAGATGACGCTGACCACCCCGAGGGAGCCGAAGGACATCATCATCATGTTGAGCACGGACTTCTGGCGGGACAGACCGCCGTAGAAGAACGCGAGAGCGGGTGTCATCAACAGCACCAGCGCGGCGCTGGTGAGCACCCAGGCGGTGTCGCCGGTGTCGAAGGCGGCGTACGCGTCGTCGGGTAAGGCTAAGACCACTTTGTGTGAACCTCCTTGGGAAATGGGCCGACGGATCGGCCTCCCGAGAAGACTCTTTCGCTCGCGTTTCGCCGGTGATGCACCGAGGTTTCCGGAATGTGAACGCAGCGGCCGAGGCGGTTACGCTCATGTTTCGGACGCCTCACCGGAGGCTGCGGCGGGCCTACGAGCCGGCGCCGAGCCGCCGGATCAGCCGAGCAGCGCGTCGACGAACGCGGCCGGCTCGAACGGCGCCAGATCGTCGGGCCCCTCGCCGAGACCGACGAGTTTGACCGGCACACCGAGCTCCTCCTGGACGCGGAACACGATTCCGCCTTTGGCCGTGCCGTCGAGCTTGGTCAGCACCACTCCGGTGATCTTGACGACCTCCGCGAAGACGCGCGCCTGCGGCAGGCTGTTCTGTCCGATCGTGGCGTCCAGCACGAGCAGCACCTCGTCGACCGCGGCACGCTTCTCGACCACACGTTTGACCTTGCCGAGCTCGTCCATCAGACCGGTCTTGGTGTGCAACCGGCCTGCGGTGTCGATCGCCACGACATCGGCGCCGTCGGCTATCCCCCGGTCGACGGCGTCGAACGCGACCGAGGCCGGATCGGCGCCCTCCGGCCCGCGGACCACCTCGGCGCCCACCCGCGACGCCCAGGTCTCGAGCTGATCGGCCGCCGCGGCACGGAAGGTGTCGGCGGCGCCGAGCACGACGCGGCGGCCATCGGCCACCAGCACGCGCGCCAGCTTGCCGACCGTCGTGGTCTTGCCGGTGCCGTTGACACCCACGATGAGCAGCACCGACGGCTTGTCGGCATGCGGCAGGGCGCGGATCGAGCGGTCCATCTCGGGGTGCAGCTCGTTGATCAGCACATCGCGCAGCACGGCGCGGGCGTCGGCCTCGGTCCGCACGGCGTCGCTGGCCATGCGTTCCCGCAGTGCGCCGATCACCGATTCGGTGACCACGGGGCCGAGGTCGGCGATCAGCAGGGTGTCTTCGACCGCTTCCCAGGAATCCTCATCGAGGTCGCCACCGCCGAGCAGGCCGAGCATGCTGCGGCCCAGCGCGTTCTGGGATTTGGACAGCCGGCCACGAAGCCGGTCCAGCCGGCCTTCGGCGGGCGCGATGTCCTCGGCGGGCGCCGCGGGCGCGCTGGCCTCGGCGGGCGCCGGTTCGGGTTCGGGTTCCGGGAGCGGTTCGGGTTCGGGGCGCGCCTGCGGTTCGGGCGCCGGGCGCGGTGCGGGCGGCGCGGTGGTCTCGACGGGCGGCTCGGGCAGCCGGACGTCGGCGATGGGACGCTTCGGCGCATCCCGCGGGATGGTCGCGTCGTCACCGACAGCGGGCAGTCCGGTGGTGTCGATCCGGTCGGGCGCGGGACGCCGCGGTGGTGCCTGCGGTGCAGGTGGTGCGGGCGGTGCTGACGATTGTGTGAACGAGATGCCCGAAGACGCGGTGTACCCGCCGGACCGGTCGATGGGTGTGGCAGTGTCGGGTTCCGACAGTCTGATCCGGCGGCGCCGATAGCGGACCAGACCAACGACGAGAGCAGTGACGAGCAGAACGGCGATTACGGCGATTGCGATCCACACACCGACCGGAACATCTTGGGTCACCCGGCCATTGTTTCAGGGCCCGTCCAACGGTGGTCAGCCGGTGACGGGGTCGGCCGCCGCCGGGCACCCGGACACGGAGAACGGCATCGAGAAGCGCAAACGCCGCCATATCGACGTGTGCCTGGACGGACCGGTGGAGTACACCACGGTGACCACCGGTCTGGAGAACTACCGGCTGCCCTACAACGCCCTCACCCAGACCGCTCTGAGCCGCCTCGATCTGCACACCGAATTCCTGGGTAAGCGGCTGCGGGCGCCGGTGCTGATCGGCGCGATGACCGGCGGCAGTGAGCTGTCGGCCACCATCAACCGGAACCTGGCCACCGCCGCCCAGCAGCTGGGGGTCGGCATGATGCTCGGCTCCCAGCGCATCATGATCGACAACGAGGAGGCGGCCGGGACGTTCGCCGTGCGCTCCGTCGCTCCCGACGTGCTGTTGATCGGCAACATCGGCCTCGCGCAGCTGTCCGATTCCGTGGTGCCCGCGCTGGAACGCGTCCTGGACCGTGTCGGCGCCGATGCGCTCGCCGTGCACACCAACCCACTGCAGGAGGCGATGCAGCCCGACGGCGACACCGACTTCACCGGGTCGATCGGGCGGCTGCGCGCCGTCGCGGGCACCCTGCCGCGTCCGGTACTGCTCAAGGAGGTGGGCCACGGGATCGGCGCCACCGCCGCCGCGGAACTGGTCGACATCCCACTGGCGGCGGTGGACGTGGCCGGCGCCGGCGGGACGTCGTGGGCCCGGGTGGAGCAGCTGGTGCGCGACGGCGAGATCCGCCGTCCCGCGCTCGCGGAGTGGGGCATCCCCACGGCCCAGGCGCTGCTGGAGGTGAAGCGCACCCTGCCCGACATGCCGCTGGTGGCTTCCGGCGGCATCCGCACCGGAATGGATGCGGCCAAGGCGTTGGCCATGGGCGCCGCGGTGGTGGCCGTGGCCCGGCCACTGCTGGCGCCGGCCGTCGACTCGCCGGCGGCCGTGGTGGACTGGCTGTCGGGCTTAATCGACGAACTGCGGGTATGCCTGCACGGCTGTGGCGCGGCCGATCTCGCGGCGCTGCGTCGGCGCGGTGTCCTGCCCGCATAGGCCGGCGGAGGGACGAACGGGCGCGCACCCTCGCAACGGAAGTCGCCACGGACATCGAACTTATGACATTGTCCTGGGTTGGCAGCTGTTTGGTTCGCTGTCGTGCTTAGCTGGTAGGCGGTCGCGCTCACCGGCGCGACCATTCGGGTGCAGAACGCCGCCCAGTCCTCATCAGCGCGACCCCGGGATGCATCAGACATGTCAACGTGGAAGACGAGCGGTCATATCGGTCGGCATCGTCGCGCCGAAGACCTGCCGGTGCGCCGGTGGCTGCAGCTCGGTGCCGCGTCCGCCGGCATGGGTGCGGCGCTGGTCGGCTGGTCGCTGCTCGGGTCCGAGGTCGGTATCGCCCAAGCCGACAGCGGCGTCGCCTCGTCGTCCGCGGCCGGACCGGCCGCCCCGGCCAACGGGGTGAAGTCCGGGTCCGCAGCATCGGCACCGGGCCGCGCGACGACGGCCACCTCACGTGACACCTCTGACACCCGGGGCCTGTCCGCGACGTCCCACGCCGCCAACCGCGGCGCGGTCGCCAAGGACGAGCCGTCGGGCCGCTCCGCGGCCGCCGAGACCGCCCCGGTCACCGACAGAACCGCAGGCGCGACCGTCCTGAACACTCGGGACGCATCGCGGGCCGCCCGCCAGGACAGCGCAGCTCCCGGGTCCAAGACCGAGGCTCGCGCGGCGGGGACACCGTCGCCCGGCCAGCGGGCCAACCAGACCGCGACAACCGGCAGTGCGCCGACCCAGAACCCACCGACTGCCGGCACCCAGTTCTTGGGCGGTGGAGGGGTCGGACCGCTTCCGGGCGTCACGGCGGGTACCCGCGACAGCTTCGGCGCGTTCGGCAAACTCCTGGGCGAAATCCTCAAGTCGAAGACGCTGGCCAATCCCTTTCAGAGATTGGACGGCAAGCTTCCCGGACTGCTCGACTTGCTCCCCAAAGTCCGGATACCGGGCGGTGACGCCCTGCGAAAAGCCGAAGCGCAGGCCAGCGAAGCCGAATACAAGCGGAAAGCTGACGCAGCGACCCGGCAGATCGACGACATCGTGCGGACGGGCGTGAAGCTGACCGCCAGAGACGGATCCGCGGTGTACACCACCGACGGAAAGACCTTCGTCAAATACACCAGGGTGTTCCGGGACCGCCCGCCGGAAGCCAAACTGGTCAATCTGGTGCGGCCTCGGCAGTTCGGTGAATCCGATGCCCACTACGACCGGAACACCGACATCATCATCCGCAACAATTTGAAGCTCGACCCGGCTGTGGTGCGCACCGAGTGGGGCAAGTACCTGCGGCCATGACTGCGAGATCCCGGGTCACCGGAGGGCGCACCCGCGCCGGCGAACGTGCGCCATTACCGCCCGGCCGACCAGGCACTGGTGTTGACTGGTGGGGCGGTCAGGCCGCATAGGACGCGGGAGATCGGATATGTCGTCGAAGCAGAGCAGGAGCGTCGCTGGGCACCGCGGCGAGGATAGGTCCGCGCGTCGGTGGCTGACGCTCGGTGCGGCGACCCTTGGTATGGGCGCCGCGTTGCTGGGTTGGTCGCTTCTCGGCTCCGAGGTGACTGTCGCCGGCGCCGACAGCGGCGTCGAATCGTCATCGTCGGCCGGCCCGGCTGCCGCTCCGTCTCGGGGTGTGCAGTCCGGTTCCGCAGCGTCGTCTTCGTCGTCCGGCCGAACGGAAGCGGTCACATCACGTGACGGCGCCGCCGGCCCGTCGGCGACATCACGCAGGACGAACCGGGCGATGGCCGCCGACGACGGTGATCCGCCCGCCCGGGTGGTGTCCCGCGCGAATCGCGTCGCCGCAGCCGAAGCCTCCTCGGCCACGAAGCGGGCGGCCACCTCCACCACCATCGAGACCCGGACGGCTACGCAGGCCACCGCCCCGCCCAACACGACCGCCGGCGCGACGCCGATCGCCCCCACGCCTGCGGCCACCAGCGGCGGCGACGCAACACAGACGCTGCAGGACCCTGGCACCCAATTCCTCGGCGGCGGAGGAGCCGGACCGCTGCCGATGGTCATGGCGGGCAAGGGGGACGCGCTCGCCGCGGTGGGCAAACTCATCAAAGATGCGGTCAAAGAGGGTCTGAAGTCGAAAACGATCGCCAACCCGGTCCAGAGACTCGACGGCAATCACCCGAGTCTGCTCGACCGCATTCCGAAGATCCCTGTTCCGAGGGAACAGACCACGATGTATCGAGAAGCACAGGCCGCAGCGGCCGAACGGCAGCGGCGAGTCGACGACAGAACACGGCAGATCGATGAGATCACCCGAAGTGGCCGGCGGCTGACCTTCATGGGCTCGGACGGGATACCCGTGTACACCATCGACGGGAAGACCTTTGTCCGGGGCGATTCGCTCATCAAGCTCGACCGGCCGCGTCAATTCGCCGAATCCGATCAGCACTACGACCGCAATACCGACATCATCATCCGGAACAACCTCAGACTCGATCCCCAAGACGCGCGCGGTCTCTGGGGCCGGACGCAGTCGGAGTCAACGTTGCGCCAAGCCGTAGCGCGGGTGTCTCAGGCGCAGCTCAACGGCATCTCTGGCTACAATCCAGCCAACAACCCTCTTTTGGGCCTACGGAGTTTCCGATGAATGCACCGACTTCCCCCCGAGGAGATCGCCACGTGGCAGGTCGTCTTGCGCATCTGTCGGTGCGTGACGTGCTGAAACTCGGGGCCGCGTCCGTCGGGATGGGTGCGGCGCTGCTCGGCTGGTCGCTGGTCGGATCCGATATCGGTGTCGCCGGCGCAGACAGTGGCGTCGAATCCTCGTCGGCGGGACCGGCCGCCCCGTCATCCAGGGGTGTCGACGCCGGGCCCAGGGGGGTCGACGCCGGTTCCAGGGTCACGTCCACTCCCGGCCGCACCCGCACGGCCGCGTCGCGTGCCGATGCCGATGCCGATGGTCGGACGACGACGTCTCGCCGGGCGAACCGGACCGCGACCGACGAGGCGGATTTGCGGTCGAGGGGGGCGGCGCATTCGGACCGCGCCGTGTCTGCCGCATCGTCCTTTACCGGTACCAGGTCCTCCTCCACCGGTACGAGGTCGAACACCGCCACGAGCGTGGATTCACCGCCGGCAGTGCGTGCCGCCACCCCGAGCAGCACCCCGCTGCGCGCCGCGCAGACCGCCGCGGCTGCTCCGCCGGCGAGCACCCCGCCCGCGCGGGTCGTGTCCCGCTCGAATCGCGTCGCGGCTGTCGAAAGCTCATCTGCCACAGACAAGGTCGCCGAGAGGACCAACGGCGAAGCTGTCGAGTCGTTACAGGATTCCGGACCGCTCCCGGTCGTCACGGCAGGCGTTCGCGACGGCCTCGGCGCGGCCGCCAAATTACTGGCGCAAGCAGTCAAAGACGCCCTTAGTTCGAGACCGCTCCAGAACACTCTCCAGGGACAAGGTCCCAAGCTCCCGGGTCTCCTGGACCTGATCCCGAAAACCCGTTACACGGTCAACGATCCGCTCAGGAACGCCATCAGACAGGCACAAGAGGCGGACGCCCAGCGGCAACAGGACGCCAAGAGCCGACAGATCAACGACATCATCCAAAAGGGCACAAAGCTCACTGCCGCAGATGGATGGCCGGTTTACACCACCGATGGCAGGACCTTCGTGAGGTACGCCAGCTCAGGTTCTACCGTCTACGGCAATGTGGTTACCGAGCACCCGCGTCAGGCCCAACTCGTGACCATTCGACGGGGGAATCCAGCACCGTGGCAGTCGGCTGCAGCCTATGACAGAAGGTTCGACAACGACATCAGGAATTACCTGAAGCTCGACCCGGCTGTCGTGCGACGTCTGTTGGAAAAGCGGTGAACGCAAAAGGCTGAACGATCGCCCGACCGGCGAACGGGAGATGACGCGAACGCAGCACTAACTCGAGGCCGAAACCCGTTCCTCGCCCCGCATCCGCTGGGAGATGACGGTGGTGATGCCGTCGTCGCGCATGGTGACGCCGTAGAGCGCATCGGCGACCTCCATCGTCGGCTTCTGATGGGTGATGACGATCAGCTGTGAACGTTCCCGCAGCTGCTCGAACAGGCTGATCAGCCGGCGCAGATTCACATCGTCCAGGGCGGCCTCCACCTCGTCCATCACGTAGAACGGCGACGGGCGGGCCCGGAAGATCGCCACCAGCATCGCGACGGCGGTCAGCGATTTCTCGCCGCCGGACAGCAGGGACAGCCGCTTGATCTTCTTACCCGGCGGGCGGGCCTCGACCTCGATACCGGTGGTCAGCAGATCGTCGGGGTTGGTCAGCAGCAGCCTGCCCTCACCGCCGGGGAACAGCGTGGCGAAGACCCCGGTGAACTCGCGCTCCACATCGGCGTACGCCTCCGCGAAGACCTGCAGGATGCGCGCGTCGACCTCGGAGATGACGTCCAGCAGATCCTTGCGGGCGGCCTTGACGTCCTCGAGCTGGGTGGACAGGAAGTTGTAGCGCTCCTCGAGCGCCGCGAACTCTTCGAGTGCCAGCGGGTTGACCCGGCCGAGCTCGGAAAGCTCCCGCTCGGCCCGTTTGGCCCGGCGCTCCTGGGTGGGCCGGTCGAACGGCATCGGCGCCGGCGCGGTGACCTGTTCACCGCGTTCCCTGGCCTGTTCGTATTCGGCCATCTCGAGATCCGACGGCGGCAAGGCCACATCGGGACCGTATTCGGCGATCAGATCGGCAGGAGCCATGCCGAATTGTTCGAGCACGGTGGCCTCGAGTTGTTCGATACGCATCGCCGCCTGCGCCTTGGCCACCTCGTCGCGGTGCAGCGCGTCGGTGACCGCGGTGATCCTGGCGCTCAGCGCCGACACCTCCTCGCGGGCGGTGGCCAGGGCCGCCGCCCGGGCGGTGCGTTCGGCGGCCAGCCCGTCGCGGGTGCGCGACGCCGCGGCCACCACAGCGCTCAACCGGACCGCGATCTGGCGGCCGGACTCGGCGACGGCGGCGGCGACGGCAGCGGCGTGTTCGCGCGCCGCCTTGGCCCGTTGCGCGCGTACCCTCGCCTCACGTTCGGCCGCAGCGGCGCGGCGCAGCGAATCAGCGCGTCCGCGAACGGCATTGGCCCGTTCTTCGGCGGTCCGCACGGCCAGTCGGGCCTCGACCTCGGCGGTTCGGGCCACCTCGGCGGCCGCTGTGGAGGTCTGCCGGTCGACGGGCTCGGACTCGAACATCGGCATCTGTTCGGCGTTGTAGAGCCGGTCCTCGAGTTCGGCGAGCTCCTCGACGGTACGGCTGCGACCGGCCTCGAGCTCGTCACGCTGATGCACCAACCGCCGCCACTCGTCGTCGGCCAGGCGGACGTCCTGACCGAGCCGGCCCAGCTGCTCGTAGATCGAGGAGATCGCGGCGTCGGATTCGTTGAGTGCCGCCAACGCCTGTTCGGCGGCGTCCTGACGGGCTCGCTGCTCGGCCAGCGCACCCGCCAGCGCCGCGCTGAGTTCGCCGACCTGCTTCTCGGCGGCCTCGAGTTCGGCACGCGCCTTGTCGATTTCGCCGGCGATCTCCAGTGTGCTCGGTTTGCGATCCGATCCGCCGGCGACCCACCCGGCACCCACCAGGTCACCGTCGACGGTGACGGCGCGCAGCTGCGGCTGCGCGGACACCAGATCCAGGGCGGCGGCCAGATCGTCGACGACCGCGACGCCGGCCAGCATGGCGGTCACGGCGCCGCGCAACCGCTGCGGAGCGTCGACCAGATCCCCGGCCCAGCGCGCACCGTCGGGTAGCGGCGCCGCCGTCGCCGTCCCGGCGTCGGGCCAGTCCCCCAGGACGATCGCCGCCCGGCCACCGTCGGACGATTTGAGCGCGGCCACCGCCGCGCGGGCGGCACCGGAGTTCTCGGCTGCCAGCGCATCGGCCGCGGCGCCGAGCACCGCGGCCACCGCCACCTCGTACCCCGAGCGCACCTTCAACAGATCCGCCACCGTTCCGAAAAGCCCTGCGTCGCTGTGGTTCTGCTGCAGCCAAGCGGCGCCGTCGCGGCGGTCCAGGCTCACCGAGAGAGCGTCGATACGGGCGCGCAGCGAGGCCACCAGCCGTTCGGCCACCCGTTCGGCGGTCTGCAGTTCGGCGACCCGCTCATCGGCGAAGCGCAGGGCGGCCACCGTGCGGTCGTGGTGTTCGTCCAGCCCGACCTCACCGGCGTCGAGCTCCCCCACCCGGCTCTGCACGGTCTCGAATTCGGCCTGCGCCTGCTGCACCTTGGCCGCGGCCTCCTCCATCCGCAGCGTCAGCCGCTCGACGGTCTCGTCGACCGATTCCACTCTGGTGCGCATGGTCTCGACCTGACCGGTGAGCCGGGCGAGGCCTTCGCGGCGGTCGGCCTCGGCGCGGGCGGCGGCGAGGTGGGCGCGCTCGGCCTCGGCGGCGATGCGCTCCTTCTCGGTCAACTCGGCGCGGGCCTGTTCGAGAGTGGCCCGCGAGGCGGCCAGTTCGGCGAGCAGCTGGGCTTCGCGAGCCGCCATCTGCTCAGCCTCGGCCTCCAGCACCTCCGGGTCGCGTCCGGTCTGCTGCTCGGGCGCCGTGTCGAGGAGCTGCGCGCGGTCGGTGGCGATGCGCACCGTGGCGCTGACCCGCTCGGCCAGCGCCGAGAGCCGAAACCAGCTCTGCTGGGCGGCCTCGGCGCGTCCGGTCAGATCGGCCACGGCGGCCTCGTGCGCGTCGAGTTCGGCGGTGGCGATCTCCAGCCGGCTGGTGATCTCGTCATGTTCGCGGCGCAGGGTGGTTTCGGCGGTATTGCTGCTGTCGAACTCCGAACGTCGCGACACCAGGTCGTCGGCCGCCAGCCGCAGCCGGGCGTCACGCAGATCGGCCTGGATCGTCTGCGCCCGTCGCGCCATCTCGGCTTGTCGACCCAGCGGCTTGAGTTGACGGCGCAGTTCGGTGGTCAGATCGGTGAGCCGCGCGAGGTTGGCCTGCATCGAGTCGAGCTTGCGGACCGCTTTCTCCTTGCGCTTGCGGTGCTTGAGCACCCCGGCCGCCTCCTCGATGAAGGCGCGACGGTCCTCCGGGCGCGATTCGAGGATCTCCGACAGCTTGCCCTGGCCGACGATGACGTGCATCTCGCGGCCGATGCCGGAGTCGCTGAGCAGTTCCTGGACGTCCATCAGCCGGCACCCGGTGCCGTTGATCTCGTATTCGCCGGCGCCGTCGCGGAACATCCGCCGGGTGATCGACACCTCGGAGTATTCGATCGGCAGCGCATTGTCGGAATTGTCGATGGTCAGGGTGACCTCGGCCCGGCCCAGCGGCGCCCGTGAGGACGTGCCGGCGAAGATGACGTCCTCCATCTTCCCGCCGCGCAGAGTTTTGGCGCCCTGTTCGCCCATCACCCAGGTCAGGGCGTCGACGACGTTGGACTTACCCGATCCGTTGGGGCCGACGACGCAGGTGATGCCCGGTTCGAAGCGCAGAGTCGTCGGCGAGGCGAAGGACTTGAAGCCCTTCAGCGTCAGACTCTTCAGATGCATGACCGATCAGAGTACCTAGCGTTCGCGGAATCCCTGGATCTGCTCGCCGGCCTCGGACCAGTCGGCCAGCACCTTGTCCACCGTGCCCGGCGTGTCGCCGCCCCGCAGCAGCTCCAACAGCCGCTCACAGTCGGCACGCTCACCCTGGGCAACGACGTGGACCCGCCCGTCGGGCTTGTTCGCGGCGTAGCCGGTCAGGCCCAACTCGAGTGCCCGTGACCGCGTCCACCAGCGAAAGCCCACGCCCTGCACGTGTCCATGCACCCAGGCGTCGAGCCGGGCCGGGCTCACGAGCCGTCGACCTCGAAGCGGACCTCGGCGCCCGACTTGAGGGTGCGGCCGACCGTGCAGACCTGATCGATGGCGCGTTCGACGACCGTGAGCAGCCGCTCGCGCTCGGGCTCGGACAACCCGGACAGATCGACCTCGAGCTTCTCCTCGAGCAGCGGATAGCGCTCCTGCTCGCGGTCGGCGGCACCGGAGACCCGGACGGTGGCGGCGTAGTCGTCACCGAGGCGGCGTCGCAGCGGCTGGTCGCTGCTCAACCCGCTGCACGCCGCCAGCGCGATCTTCAGCAGCTCCCCCGGGGTGAACACGCCGTCGACGTCCTCGGAGCCGATCAGGACTTCGGCGCCGCGCGTGCTGCGCCCGGTGTAGCGGCGCACACCGGTGCGCTCCACCCACAATTCGGTCATGGTCTCTTTCTACAACTTTGCGCGAAACAGCATTCCCGGTCGTCAAGCCTGCGCCTTGACCGCAGGGAATGCTATTTCGCGGACAGGGTGCGCCGCGCACGCGGACGGGGCTGGCAGCGCGGACAGTAGAACGACGAGCGGTTCATGAACTTCTCGCGCCGGATGATCGCTCCGCACCGGCGGCACGGCTCCCCTTCGCGGCCGTAGGCATCCAGCGACCGGTCGAAGTAGCCGGACTCGCCGTTGACGTTCACATACAGCGAGTCGAACGACGTGCCACCCTGCCCGAGCGCCGCGGTCATCACCTCCGCGGCCGCGTCGAGCACCGCCCCCAGCGCCTTGCGGGTCAGCGACGACGCCAGCCGGGCGCCGTTGATCTCGGCTCGCCACAGCGCCTCGTCGGCGTAGATGTTGCCGATTCCGGAGACGACGGTCTGATCGAGCAACTGACGTTTGATCTCGGAGTGCTTACCGCGCAACACCGTGACGACGGCGTCGCGGTCGAACCGCGGATCGAGCGGGTCCCTGGCGACATGTGCGACGGGGACGGGCACGTCGGTCCCGTCGACGGTGACCATGTCGGCCAGCAACCAGCCGCCGAAGGTGCGCTGGTCGACGAAGCTGAGCGCGGTACCGTCGTCGAGCAGCGCCGCGATCCGTAGATGGTCCTGTTTCGGGATCGGCCCCAGCAGCATCTGTCCGCTCATCCCCAGGTGGACGACCAGAGCGCTGTCCCCGTCGAGGGTCAGCCAGAGATACTTGCCGCGCCGGCCGGTTCCGGTGACGTGGGCGTTGAGCAGGCGGGCGGTGAGGTCCGCGGGACCCGCCTCGTGCCGCCGCACGGCCCGCGGGTGGTGGACCCGCACGGCCGTGATCGTCCGACCGGTGACATGGGCGTCCAGGCCGCGCCGCACGACCTCGACCTCGGGCAGTTCAGGCATGCAGGTCAATCACTGTCGAGGGCGGTCCAGGCGGCCGCAGCGGCCTTGAGCTCGGCTTCCTTCTTGGTCCGGCCGACTCCCCGGCCGTATTCGGCGTCGGTGACGATCACCGTGGCGGTGAACTCCTTGTCGTGGTCGGGACCCGTCGAGGTCACCACGTACGTCGGGGCGCCGAGCCCACGCGCCGCCGTCAGCTCCTGCAGGCTGCTCTTCCAGTCCAGGCCGGCGCCGAGCGTGGGCGCCGTCTCGAGCAGGGTGCCGAACAGTCGCAGGATCACCTCCCGCGCGCCGGTCAGTCCGTGTTCGACGTAGATCGCTCCCAGCAGCGATTCGACGCCGTCGGCCAGGATGCTGGATTTGTCCGAACCGCCGGAGTTCTGTTCGCCCCGGCCCAGCAGGAGGTAGGACCCGAGACCGCTGTCGGACAGTGTGCGACCGACATCGGCCAGCGCCTGGGTGTTGACGATGCTGGCGCGCAGCTTCGCCAGATCGCCTTCGCTGCGGTCGGGGTGACGGTGGTAGAGCTCCTCGGTGATGGTCAGTCCCAACACCGCGTCGCCGAGGAATTCGAGCCGTTCGTTGGTGGGCACGCCGCCGTGCTCGTAGGAGTAGCTGCGATGCGTCAGCGCCATGGTCAGCAGGTCGGCCGGCAGGGTGACCCCGAGCGCCTCGAGCAGCGCCGAGCGATCCTGCGTCACGTCTCGTCTCGCTCGAGGAACCCCGCCAGCTTGGCCCAGCGCGGATCCAGCTGTTCGTGATGGTGTCCCGACTCGGCGGTGGCCAACGCCACCCCGCAGTCCGCGCACAGTCCGGCACAGTCCGGTCCGCACAGCGGCGAGAACGGCAGCGCGAGTCCGATCGCGTCGACCACGGGTTGCTCGAGGTCCACGGTGTCGGGCACACCGATCGCGCCGACGCGTCCGATCTCGTCGGATTCGGTCGTCTCGTCGGTCGCGCTGTCCGGGTAGGCGAACAGCTCGGTCAGGTCGATGTCGACCCGGCCGGCGATCGGGGTCAGGCAGCGGGCGCACTCACCGCTGGTGGGTGCGCTCACCGTCCCGGTGACCAGCACGCCCTCGGAAACCGACTCGATGCGCAGGTCCAGGTCGAGCGGCGCGTCCTCCTCGACACCGATCAGCTCGAGGCCGATCCGCGACGGGTTCGGCACGGTCTCGTGGAACGCCGTCATCGATCCGGGCCGCCGGCCCAATCGTGAGATGTCGAGGACCAGCGGCGATCGTGCCGCGCGACGGACCGCGTTGCTCTTTGTCGCCATACGACGATCCTACGGCGCACGACACCGCGAATCCCGCGGTGCCGGGGCCCGCCGGGATCAGCGCGCCGCGTAGTCGTGGGTGCCGGCCGCCGTGCGGAGCTGGTGGCGGCCACGGCCGACCGACCGGATCGTTCCGTTGAGGAAATCCTCGAACTCGGCCAGTTTGCTGTCCACGTAGATGTCACATTCACCGCGCAGGCGGTCGGCCTCGGCGTGGGCCGAGTCGATCAGCCGGTTGGCCTCGGCGGTCGCGGTCGAGACGATCTCGGTCTGAGACACCAGGCGCTGCTGCTCCTTGATGCCCTCCTGCACGGCCTTCTCATAGGCGAGGTTGCCGCTCTCGATGAGCCGGTCGGCCTCCGACTTGGCCCGCCCGGTACTCGCCTCGTATTCGCGCTTGGCGGTGGCCATCACGCGCGACGCCTCCTCGCGGGCTTCGACGACCATCCGTTCGCTGTGCTGGCGCGCCTCGGCGACCATCCGGTCGGCCTGCGACTTGGCGTCGGCGAGCAGCCGGTCGGCCTCGGCGCGGGCATGGTTGACCATGGAGTCGGCCTCGGCGTTGGCCGTCGAGACCATCTTGTCGGAATGATCCTTGGCGTCGCGGAGCATGGAGTCGCGGGCGTCGAGGACGTCCTGCGCATCGTCGAGTTCGCCGGGGATGGCGTCCTTGATGTCGTCGATCAGCTCGAGGACATCGCCGCGGGGCACCACGCAGCCGGCCGTCATCGGCACACCGCGGGCTTCTTCGACGATTGCGCCCAGCTCGTCGAGCGCTTCAAAAACTCGGTACACGGCGGAACCCTCCAGGCGTCGTTGTTGGTTACCAGTGTGCCTGGTGTTACGCCTGTGACTGAGCTTTGGTGTCCGGTGTGTCGCCGCTCAGCAGTGCACGGTGGCTTTGTGGACGACGGGCAGCACCGGCGCCCGTCGACGGACCGCTCAATCGGGCCGGCACCGGACCCGAGCGCGGTCAGCTGCCGAGCTTGGCCTGCAGGCGCCGATTGACGGCCCCGGGCAGCAACGCGGACACGTCACCGCCGAGCGTGGCGACCTCTTTGGCCAGCGACGAGGACACGAACGAGAATTGCGGCGCGGTGGCGATGAAGAACGTGTCGACGCCGGCGATGTGTTTGTTCATCTGCGCCATCTGCAGTTCGTATTCGAAGTCGGTGCCGGTGCGCAGTCCCTTGACGATCGCGGTCAATCCGCGTGCGGTCACGAAGTCGACGACCAGGCCCTGACCGGATTCGGCGCGCACATTGGGCAGGTGGGCGGTGGTCTCGGCGATCATCTCCAGCCGCTCGTCCAGGCTGAACATGCCCTTCTTGTTCGGATTGACCAGAACCGCGACGACGACCTCGTCGAATTGTGCGGCGGCGCGTTCGAAGATGTCGACGTGTCCGAGAGTCACCGGGTCGAACGACCCCGGGCACACCGCTCCACTCATGGGTGACGACGGTACCGGCTGCTCAGTCGTCGAGTTCGGCCATGTCGATTCGCGTGTCGCCGTAGCGCCGTGGCGGCCAGGCCGACCATCCCGGCAGCCACGCGGTCGCCTCACCGGACGCCCGACGCTCGATGACCGCGACGGCGCCCGGGCGCAGCCAGCCGCCCGTCTGCAGCGCCGTCAGCGTCGAGACGATCTCCGAATCCGGTACGTCGTAGGGCGGATCGGCGAACACCAGATCGACCGGCCGCTCGGTGCCCCCGGCCAGCACGGTGCCCACCGCGGCCCGGCGGACCTCGGCGGCGGCGCCGACCCCGAGGTCGGCGATATTGGCTGCGATGACTCCGGCCGCGCGGTGGTGCTGTTCGACGAATACGGCCCGCGCGGCCCCCCGGGAGAGCGCCTCCAACCCCAGGGCGCCCGAACCGGCGTAGAGGTCGAGCACCGTGCGGCCGTCGAAGTCGATCCGCGCCGCGAGCGCACTGAACACCGCTTCGCGCACCCGATCGGCGGTCGGCCGGGTCCCACTGCGCGGCACCGAGATTCGCCGACCCCCGAAGCGGCCCGCGATGATGCGGGTCAGCTGACGACCACCAGGAGGTCGCCGCCCTCGACCTGTTCGGTCGCCGAGACCGCGACACGGTCCACCGTGCCGGCCTTGGGGGCGGTGATCGCGGCCTCCATCTTCATCGCTTCGATGGTGGCGATCGTCTGCCCCGCCTCGACCGCGTCACCCGCACTCACCCCGACGGTGACCACACCGGCGAACGGCGCCGCGATGTGATCGGCATTGGTGCGGTCGGCCTTCTCGGCGGTCGGGACGTCGCTGGCGATGCTGCGATCACGCACCACCACCGGGCGCAGCTGCCCGTTGAGGATGCACATCACCGTGCGCATCCCCCGTTCGTCAGCCTCCGAGATCGCCTCCAACCCGATGAGCAACTGCACACCCTTCTCCAACTCGACACGATGCTCATCACCCTGACGCAACCCGTAGAAGAACTGGTTGGCCGACAGCCGGCTGGTATCGCCGAATTGGTCCCGGTGCGCCTCGAACTCGGCGGTCGGCCCGGGAAACAGCAACCGGTTCAACGCAGCCTGACGCGTGGGCCCCGGTTGGGCCAGCGCCGTCTCGTCCTCGGCGGTCAGCTCCTCGACCGGCCGCGCCGGCGCACGCCCGGTAAGCGCCTTGGTGCGCAACGGCTCCGGCCAGCCACCGGGCGGATCCCCCAACTCTCCACGCAGGAAACCGATCACCGAATCCGGGATGTCGAGACGGGCCGGATCCTGCGCGAACTCCTCAGCGCTGATCCCGGCACCCAGCAACGCCAACGCCAGATCCCCGACCACCTTGCTCGACGGCGTCACCTTCACCAACCGGCCCAAGATCCGGTCGGCCGCCGCGTAATTCGCCTCGATCTCCTCGAAGCGATCCCCGAACCCGAGCGCGATCGCCTGCTGACGCAGGTTGCTCAACTGCCCGCCGGGGATCTCGTGGGTGTATACCCGCCCGGTGGGTGCCGGCGGACCTGCCGCCGCGACGTCGAACGGCGCGTACACCTTGCGCAACGCCTCCCAATACGGCTCCAGGTCACACACCGCCGACAGCGACAGCCCGGTGTCATGTTCGGTGTGTGCGGCCGCCGCCACGATCGAGGACAGGGCCGGCTGGCTGGTCGTGCCCGCCATCGGCGCGGCCGCCCCGTCGACAGCTGACGCCCCCGCCTGCCACGCCGCGAGGTAGGTGGCCAGCTGCCCACCGGGGGTGTCATGGGTATGCACATGCACCGGCAGATCGAAGCGCTCGCGCAGCGCCGAGACCAGCATCGTCGCCGCCTGCGGGCGCAGCAGTCCGGCCATGTCCTTGATCGCCAACACGTGCGCTCCGGCGTCGACGATCTGTTCGGCCAGCGTCAGGTAGTAGTCCAGCGTGTAGAGCCGCTCCCCCGGATCCGACAGATCCCCGGTGTAGGACATCGCCACCTCGGCCACCGCCGTGCCGGTGCCCCGCACGGCGTCGATGGCCGGGCGCATCGAGTCGATGTTGTTGAGCGCGTCGAAGATCCGGAAGACATCGATGCCCGTGGCGGTCGCCTCGTCCACGAAAGCCCGGGTCACCGACTCCGGATACGGCGTGTATCCGACGGTGTTACGCCCACGCAGCAACATCTGCAGACAGATGTTCGGGACCGCCTCGCGCAGCGCGGCCAACCGTTCCCACGGATCTTCCTTCAAGAACCGCAGCGCCACGTCGTAGGTCGCCCCACCCCAGCACTCCAACGACAACAATTCCGGGGTGGTCCGCGCGATATGCCCGGCCACCCCCAACAAACCCGTCGTGCGTACCCGGGTCGCCAACAGCGACTGGTGCGCATCCCGGAAGGTGGTATCGGTCACCCCGACCGCGGGCGTGTCCCGCAGCCACCGCGCAAAACCCTCCGGCCCCAACTCGATCAACCGCTGCCGCGACCCGTCCGGCGGCGCCGCCGTGAGGTCGACCTCGGGCAACTTGTCATGCGGATACACCGTCGACGGACGCGGCCCGTGCGGCTGATTGACCGTCACATCAGCCAGATAGTTGAGAATCTTCGTACCGCGGTCGGCGGGCGTGCGGGCGGTCAACAGATAGGGGCGCTCGTCGATGAAGGCGGTGGTGATCCGGCCGGCCCGGAAATCCGGATCGTTCACCACGGCCTGCAGGAACGGGATGTTCGTGGAGACCCCGCGGATCCGGAACTCCGCCAACGCACGACGGGCCCGCGCCACCGCGGTCGGGAAATCCCGGCCCCGGCAGGTCAATTTGACCAGCATCGAGTCGAAATGCGCGCTGATCTCTGCCCCCAGGACGGTGCCACCGTCGAGCCGGATACCCGCCCCGCCCGGTGAGCGGTATCCGGTGATGCGCCCGGTGTCCGGCCGGAATCCGTTGGCGGGATCCTCGGTGGTGATGCGGCACTGCATCGCAGCACCGCGGATCACCAGCGTGTCCTGGCTCAACCCGAGATCGGCCAGCGACTCGCCGTCGGCGATACGCAGCTGGCTGGCCACCAGGTCGACGTCGGTGATCTCCTCGGTGACCGTGTGCTCGACCTGGATGCGCGGGTTGCATTCGATGAACACGTGATGCCCCCGCTCATCCAGCAGGAACTCGACCGTCCCGGCGTACGCGTAGCCGATCTGGCGGGCGAAGGCCACCGCGTCCGCGCAAATCTTCTCGCGCAGCTCGTCGGACAGGTTCGGGGCCGGCGCCAGCTCGATGACTTTCTGGTGGCGACGCTGCATGCTGCAGTCCCGCTCGAACAGGTGCATGACGTTGCCGTGCGTGTCGGCCAGGATCTGCACCTCGATGTGACGCGGTCGCAGCACCGCCTGCTCGAGATACACCGTCGGATCCCCGAACGCCGACTCCGCCTCGCGGCTGGCCGCCTCGATGGCCTCGGCCAACCCCGACGCGTCGGCCACCCGACGCATGCCCCGCCCGCCACCGCCGGATACCGCCTTGACGAACAGCGGGAATTCCATCCCGTCCGCCGCGGCCACCAGCTCGTCGACCGACGACGACGGCGCCGAGGACGTCAGCACGGGTAGTCCGGCAGCGCGGGCGGCGTCGATCGCCCTCGCCTTGTTGCCCGTCAGCTCCAGTACCTCGGCGCTGGGCCCGATGAAGGTGATGCCCGCCTGCGCGCAGGCCGCCGCGAGTTCCGGATTCTCGGACAGGAATCCGTAGCCCGGGTAGACGGCATCGGCGCCTGCGTGCTGGGCCACCCGGATGATCTCCGGCACCGACAGATACGCCCGCACGGGATGGCCGACGTCGCCGATCTGGTAGGACTCGTCGGCCTTCAACCGATGCAGCGAGTTGCGGTCCTCGTACGGATAGACCGCGACGGTGGCGATGCCCATCTCGTATGCGGCACGAAAGGCCCGAATCGCGATCTCGCCGCGATTGGCCACCAGGACTTTGGAGATCACGCGCTACCTTAACGCGCCCGCGGGACACTCACAGAAAGGTCGACCAGTAGTCCCAGAAGCGCACCAGGATCAGCAGGAGCACTGCGGTGAACCACAGCGCGGTCAGCGACCAGCGCCACTGATGGAGCCCGCGTGCGACCGCATTCCCGGACCAGGGGCGCAGCGCGATCGACGACACCACCACCAGCAGCGGGATGGTCACCGCCCACACGACCATGCAGTACGGGCACAGCGCCCCGATGCGGTAGAGGCTCTGGAAGATCAGCCAGTGCACGAACACCGCTGCAAGCAGGGTGCCGACGGCCATGCCGATCCAATACCACTGCGGCAACCGCACTTTCGCGACGGCCAGCACACCGGTGACCACGACGACCGCGAAGGAGGCGATGCCGATGAGCGGATTGGGGAAGCCGAAGACCGAGGCCTGCGGGGTGACCATCACCGACCCGCACGACAACACCGGGTTCAGACTGCAGGACGGCACATAGCTGGGGTCGATCAGCAGCTCGATCTTCTCGATCGTCAGGGTCGCGGCCGAGACCAGGCCGACGACACCGGCGATGAGCACCCACAGGGCGCTGCTCCTGGGCACCGCGACACCGGCCGCCCGGTCGGCGCTGGGCTCGACCGCGGCGACGGCGCTGGGCGCGGCGGCGGTCATTGACGTGCCGGCGCCGGACCGTCGAGGCCGGGAACGTCACCGACGATCGACTTGATCTTGTTGACCAGATCCTCCGGGCTGGTGGGGCTGTAGTCCTCACCGTTGATGCGCACGGTGGGGGTCGCTCGGATCTCGGTGGCGCCCGCGAGATCCTCGACCATGTCGACGTAGGTGCCCTTGGAGATGCATTCGGGAACCGAGCCACCGGCGCCGGCCTGGCGGGCCAGTTCGGTCAGCCGGGCGTCGTCGGGATACTGGCCGCTGCCCTCGGCGGGCTGGATCTCCTTGGTGTAGAGCGCTTCATGGAACCGTCGGAACGCATCCTTGTTCTCGTCGGCGACACAGTAGGCCGCGTTGGCCGCGCGCGAGGAGTAGCCGTCGCCCTGGGAGTTCAGGATGGCCACCATGTAATAGTCGGCGGCCACCGCTCCGGTGTCGATCAGTTTGTTGACCGTGGGGCCGAACTGCCGCTCGAAGTTGCCGCACGCCGGGCAGAGGAAGTCCTCGTACATCGAGAGCACGACCTTGGGATCCGAGGACCCCTCCTTGGTGACCACGTTGGCCGCTGACACCCGGATACCCGACTCCGCGCCGGCTTCGGGCTTGTCGTCGGCCGACATGACGATGTAGAGCACGAGAGCCACCGCGAAAACCACGACCACCGCGGTCAGACCGATCTGGACGAACAGATTGCGCTTGCGATCGGCAGCCTTCAGGTCGTAGCGGGCGTTCTTCTTGGGTTTCGTGGCCACGCCGTAAAGAGTACCGGCGGGGTCCGCGACCGCCCTAACTGCGGCTGAGGTGGGCCCGGATGGCCGAGATCATGCCCTCGGTGGCCGTGGCGCTGCCGCCACCGAGCGGGAAGAAGTTGGCGAACGCATGCACCAGGGTTCCCTCCTCGCGCAGGTCGACGGGCACCCCGGCGGCCCGCAGCGCCTCCGCGTAGGCGTTCCCTTCGTCCCGCAGCGGATCGAAGCCACCGGTCAGCACGAGCGCAGGCGGTAGCCCGGACAGATCCGCGGCGAGCAGCGGCGAGACGATCGGGTCCCGGGAGTCCACGGCGGCACCCGTCAGATAGTGGTCCATGAACCAGTCCATATCGCGCTTGGTCAGGAAGTAGCCGTCGGCGAACAGCGTCTTGGACCGGGTGTCGCCGCATACGTCGACCGCGGGATAGATGAGCACCTGCAGCGCGGGCAGCCGCAGGCCGTCATCGCGGCAGCGCTGGGCGACGACGGCCGCGAGGTTGCCGCCGGCACTGTCGCCGCCGACGGCGATGCGCTCGGGCTCGGCCTCGAGTTCGGCAGCGTGTTCGAGGGCCCACCGATAGGCGGCATAGGCGTCGTCGGCGGCGGCCGGCGCCTTGTGCTCGGGCGCCAGCCGGTAGTCGACCGACAGCACCCCCATGCCGCCGTCGCGGCTGATCAGCCGGCACAGGTCGTCGTGGGTGTCCAGGTCGCCGACCACGAATCCGCCGCCGTGGTAGAAGACCAGCAGCGGCAGGCGGCCGGACGCACCCGTCGGCCGGTAGTGGCGCGCCCGGAGGGCACCCGCGGGTCCGGGGATCGACAGCTCGGTGACGTCGGCCCGGACCTCGGCGACGAACATCGCCGAGGTGATCCGCAGCTGTTCCCGCGCGACAGCGACGTCCGGGCTGGCGACCAGACCGCCGAGCCCCGCGGCGCGCTGTGCGCTCAGCATGAACTGCAGGGTGGTGTCGAGGGTGTTGCCGTCGACGGTGACGGTGCGCCCGCCCATCAGCAGCCGCTTCACCGGGTCGGGCAGCAGCGGGATGACGCGGAGCGAGACCCGGGTGGCGACGTTGACCGCGGCATCGCGGAATCGGCTCTTACCCCGGGGGGCGGGATCGGCGTGCGGGGCGGGCGGTCCGACCGACGGGGCCCCGACTGGCAGACTCGACGACATGGCTGCTCCTCTGTTGACGCTCAACGACGGCATCTCGATACCTCAGGTGGGGCTCGGCGTCTGGCAGACGCCGGCCGAGGACACCGAACGCGCGGTGGGCGCCGCACTCGCCGCCGGTTACCGGCACATCGATACCGCGGCAGCGTACGGCAACGAAACCGAGACGGGCCGGGCGATCGCGCAATCGGGCCTGGACCGCTCGGAGGTGTTCCTGGTGACGAAACTGTGGAACTCCGAGCAGGGTTTCGACCGCACGCTGGCCGCATTCGAGGCCAGCGTGGGGCGGCTGGGTGTCGACTACCTCGACCTCTATCTGATCCATTGGCCGGTGCCCGAGAAGAAACTGTTCGTCGAGACGTTCCGGGCGTTCGCGAAGCTTCGCGACGAGGGCCGGATCCGGTCGATCGGCGTGAGCAATTTCGAGCCCGAGCATCTGCGCACGCTGATCGACGAGACCGGCATCGTGCCGTCGGTCAACCAGATCGAACTGCATCCGCTGCTGCCGCAGGAGGAACTGCGAGAGGCGCACGCGCAGTGGGGAATTGCCACCGAGGCGTGGAGCCCGCTCGGCCAGGGTTCGCTGCTGGCCAACCCGACCGTCACCTCCGTCGCCGAGGCGCACGGGAAAAGCCCTGCCCAGGCACTGATCAGGTGGCATATCCAACTCGGTAATATCGTCATCCCCAAGTCGGTCAACCCGCAACGGATTGAGAGCAATTTCGACGTGTTCGACTTCGAGCTGAGCGAGCAGGACATGGCGTCCATCTCCTCACTCGCCGACGGCACACGAATGGGTCCCGACCCTCGAACCTTCAACTTCACAGGTTAGGTGCCATGACCTCAGCTTCCGGCCCGGCAACGGTTCCGACCGTCACGCTCAACGACGACAACACGATCCCCGTCATCGGGCTGGGGGTCGGCGAATTGTCGGAGGACGAGGCGCAGCGCTCGGTGTCCACGGCACTGGAGGCCGGCTACCGGCTGATCGACACCGCGGCGGTGTACGGCAACGAAGCGGCGGTCGGGCGGGCGGTCAACGCGTCGGGCATCCCGCGCGAGGAGATCTTCGTGACCACCAAGCTGGCGGTCGCCGATCTGGGTTTCCAGTCGTCGCAGGACGCGATCCGCGCCAGCCTCGAGCGTCTCGGTCTGGACTACGTCGACCTGTATCTCATCCACTGGCCGGCCGGCGAGCAGGGCAAGTACGTGGACAGCTGGGGCGGCATGATGAAGTCGCGCCAGGACGGCCTGGCCCGTTCCATCGGCGTGTGCAACTTCCACGAAGAGCATCTGCTGAACATCATCCAGCTGTCGTTCTTCACCCCGGCGGTCAACCAGATCGAGCTGCACCCGCTGCTCAACCAGGCGGCGATGCGGGCGATCAACGCCGAGAACGACGTGGTGACCGAGGCGTACGGCCCGCTGGGCGTCGGCAGGCTGCTCGACCACCCCGCCGTCACCGCGGTAGCCGAGGCGCACGGTAAGACCCCGGCGCAGGTGCTGATCCGCTGGAGCATCCAGCTCGGCAACGTGGTCATCCCCCGCTCGGCGACCCCGGAGCGCATCGTGTCCAATTTCGAGGTCTTCGACTTCGAGCTGACCGAGGAGCAGATGGCCTCGCTCAACGGCCTCGACGAGGGCACCCGCTTCCGGCCCGATCCGGAGACCTACACCGGGCCGTAGATCGCGCTCGCCTACCGGTTGATCATCGCCATGCCGGCCGGGTTGTAGCGGTCGCCGTGCACGCCGACCCGCGAGGCCAGCGCGTCGAGATCGGCGATCTCGTCGGCCGACAGCGCCACCGTGGTCGCGCTCGAGTTCTCGTCGACACGTGCTCTGCTGCGGGTCCCCGGGATCGGGACGATCCAGGGTTGTTGCGCCAGCAGCCACGCCAGCGCGATCTGGCCGGGGGTGGCCGACTTCGCGGCGGCGAGACCGCGGACGTGGTCCACCAGCGCCTGGTTGGCCCCGATGTTGTCCCCGGCGAACCGTGGGATGGTCGCGCGGATGTCCCCCTGGGCGAAAGTGGTTGACGCAGAGACGGTCCCGGTGAGAAAGCCCTTGCCGAGCGGGCTGAAAGGCACGAAGCCGATGCCGAGTTCAGCACAGGTGGGCAGGACGTCGGGTTCGGGGTCGCGGGTCCACAGGGAGTATTCGCTCTGCACCGCGGTCACCGGGTGGACGGCGTGGGCGCGGCGGATGGTGGCCGCGGCGGCCTCGGACAGCCCGAAGTGGCGGACCTTGCCGGCGGCGATCAGCTCACCGACGGTGCCGGCGACCTCCTCGATGGGCACATCGGGGTCGACACGGTGCTGGTAGAACAGGTCGATCGCGTCGATGCGCAGGCGCTGCAGCGATGCGTCGGCCACCCGTCGGATCTGCTCCGGGCGTGAATCGGTGCCGCCCAACCGCCCGTCCCGGATGTCCCAGCCGAATTTCGTGGCGATGACCACCCGATCGCGCAGCGGTGCGAGCGCTTCGCCGACGAGCTCCTCGTTCACATAGGGCCCGTAGACCTCGGCGGTGTCGATGAAGGTGATGCCCGCGTGCTCGACGACATGGCGCAGGACGCCGATCATGTCGTCGCGGCCGCCGGGGTTGGGGCCGTACCCGTGCGACATGCCCATGGCGCCGAAACCGATCGCCGAGACCTCCAGACCCTGGCCGAGTGTGCGTGTGTGCATCGGTCCTTCCTACGCCTCCGGCATTCCGACGCCCCGCAGAAAGGCGTCGGCGAAGAAGTCACAGCTCGCCTGGAGGTCGGGCCGACCCACGTGGGGAAACTGTTCGAGGCCGGGACGCATCACCGCGTGGACGAGTACCGGACTGATGAACTGCTGAATCAGCAGCGGCCTCGGCACATCGCGGATGCGTCCGGCGGCAACCTCGGCGTCGAGCCATTCGCGCAGGACGGCGACCGTTCGCAGTGCGCCGCGCTCGATGAGCACGCTCGCGCTGGGACCTGCGGGCCGGGCCAGGGTCTCGGTCAACACGGCCGAGAGCACCCGCGGCTCACGCGCGCACAGTTCCGCGAGCCCCCGGTAGACGGTGCGGACCGTCTCCCGCACGCCGGCCGTGGCCCGGTCGCCGGGCAGCAGCACCGAGACGTCGAGCGCGGGCAGATGGCGGTCGTAGACGGCTTCGAGCAGGGCTTCACGACCGCCGAAAGCGGCGTACAGGCTCTGCACCGAACAATCGGCCTTCGCCGCGACGGCCTCCAGCGTCGCGGAGGCGACGCCGCTCGCACCGATCAACGTCGCCGCGGCTTCGATCGCGCGGGAGCGCACCGGCGGCCGCCCGCCAGGATCCACGCCGAGCCCGCGTACGGCGTCGTCGAGTGCTTTGCGCGACCCGCCCAGCTGGCGCAACAGGGTGCTCCGGGAGACGCCCAGAGCGTGCGCGATCATCACGATCGGCACATCGGCGACGTCGCGTCCCAGTTGCTCAGCCGAGCGCAGCGTCGCGTGGATCACCTCTGCGGGTACAGCGGAAGCGCGACGGGTCCGGCGCCGGGGCATGCCTCCGATGATCCCATGCTGGAACACAACTAGAACGCGACTCAAATGGTGTTTCAGGGCCTGCCGGCGCGGATACCCCGTCCGCACGGCCGTGGTACGGCTCACATCCGTGGCGGGGAAAGGGAGAGATCACATGGCGGAACGTGGTGCCCAACCACCTGTGCCCCGCGGCCGTCGGCTGCTGCTTCGGGCGGTGTCGCATCTGTTCAAGCCGCTCAAACCCGACGACTATCTCGAGATGGTCAACCCGTTGTGGACGACCAAGGAGTTGCGCGGGAAGGTCGAGCGGGTGGAGCCGCGGGGCTCGGAGGCGGCCAGCGTCTTGATCCGGCCGAGCTACGAGTGGCCTGGGCATCAACCCGGTCAGTACGTCCGTCTCGGTCTGGTGATCGACGGCCGCTACCACTGGCGCGCCTACTCGCTGACCTCCGATCCGCAGCCGGAGGACGGGCTGATCAGCGTGACACCCAAGAAGGTCGACACCGGCGTGGTGTCGCCGTACCTCGTGGAGAAGATCCAGCCGGGTGAGCTGGTGCGCTTGGGCGAGATCGAAGGTCAGTTCACCCTCCCCGATCCGCTGCCGGCGAAGTTGCTGTTCGTCAGCGCCGGCAGCGGCATCACGCCGATCATCAGCATGCTGCGCAACCTCGACCACCGCGACGACCTCACCGACGTCGTGGTGATCCACTCCGACCGCACCCGCGAGCACGTCATGTTCCTGGACGTGCTGGAGGACCTCGAACGCCGCCACGACGGGGTGCGCCTCGACCTGCGCCTGACCAGTGAACGAGGTCGGTTCACCCCGCAGGAGCTCGACGAGGTGTGCTCGGATTGGCGCGCGCGAGAGGCATTCTGCTCGGGTCCCGGCGAACTGCTCGACGCCCTGATCGAACACTGGGAGCGGGACGGTGATCCCGAACGGCTGCACTATGAACGCTTCCAGCCCAAGATCGGTGGGGACGCCGGTGCCGGCGAGGGGGGCACCGTCACTTTCCTGGACAGTGACACCACCACCGAATGTGACGGTGGCACACCGATACTGGAGGCCGGTGAACAGGCCGGCCTGGAACTCGCCTTCGGTTGCCGGATCGGGATCTGCCACACCTGCGTGGGCACCGTGAAATCCGGCAAGGTGCGCGATCTCCGTTCCGGGGAGATCAGCGAGCCGACCGGCGGAGACATCCGCATCTGCATCCATGCCCCCGAGGGCGATGTCGAACTCGAACTATGAACGAAGGAATGCCATGACCATCACCGCACCGAGTCCGTTGGCCCGCTTGACCGAACAGGAACTGGAGAAGCTCGCCAAGGAGTTCGACGCCATCCACGACGAGGTCTTCGCCGAACTGGGCGACCGGGACCGCCACTACATCAAGACCGTGATCTCGGTGCAGCGCCAGATCGTGGTGGCCGGCCGCGTGCTGCTGCTGGCCTCCCGCGGTCGCACGCCGTGGCTGTTGGGTACGGCATGTCTGGGCATGGCCAAGATCCTGGAAAACATGGAACTCGGCCACAACATCCTGCATGGGCAGTGGGACTGGATGAATGATCCCGACGTCCACTCGTCGGTGTGGGACTGGGACACCGCCTCCAGCGCCAAGGCCTGGAAGCACTCCCACAACTACATCCATCACACGTACACCAACATTCTGGGCAAGGACAAAGATCTCGGCTACGAGATCATGCGCATCGACCCGAACCAGAAGTGGCGCCCCAGCAATCTCGGCCAGCCGTTCTACAACTTCCTGCTCACCATTCTGTTCGAGTGGGGTGTCGCCGTGCACGATACCGACGTCGAGGCCCTGTTCCGGGGCGAGAAGAAACTGAAGGACCTCAAGGAGGACTTCAAAGCCATCGGAGGCAAGGCGCGCCAGCAGATCATCAAGGACTACCTCGGCTGGCCGCTCATCAGTGCCGGCGCCTTCGCCATCGCTCAGCTCGCGCTACGCGGCCGGCTCGAGCAGCCCGAGCGCTCACGCATCGGCAGGCGGCTGCGGCAGCTCTCGGGGGGCCGCCGCACCGGGGCCGTCGCCGACCTGCTCGATCGCTGGGCTCCCGGCGTCGAGAGCACCTACCTGCGCACACTGGGCGCCGACGTGCTGGCCAACCTCATCCGTAACGTGTGGGCCCACGCCATCATCTTCTGCGGCCACTTTCCCGACCAGACGTGGACCTTCACCGAGGAAGACGTCGAGAACGAGACCCGCGGCGGCTTTTACGTGCGGCAGCTGCTCGGGGCGGCGAATATCGAAGGCAGCCCGCTGTTCCACGTCATCAGCGGCAATCTCGGCTACCAGGTCGAGCATCACCTCTTCCCGGACATGCCCAGCAGCCGCTACGCCGAGATCGCGCCCAAGGTCAAGGACATCTGCGAGCGCTACGAACTCCCGTACAACTCAGGGCGCTTCGGTAAGCAGTGGTTCACCGTGCACCGCACCATCTTCCGGCTGGCCTTCCCCGGCGGTACCCCCCGGCCGAAGCCGGGGCCCTACCGCGGCCAGCAGCGGGCGGGATCGCCGGCGGGAACCAGCGAGGCGGAGCGGTTCCGCAGCAGGGTGCCCGCCGAACATCCGGCCGCCGGACCCGAACACGAGTCCGGCGGCGTGGCGGTCGACCCGCCCGCGCGCGGTGACGACTGACCGGGGCGGACTCAGCCCGCCGGGCAGGTGCTCGCCGCCTCGCGCAGCACCGCCGCTGACGGTGCGTCGACCGGCAGCCGGTATCCACGTAGCACCGCGCTGAACTGCACCGCGTACTGGCACCAGAACGCGCGGTTGGGCGGCATCCACTGCGCGGGGGGATCGTCACCCTTGTCCTGATTGGCCTGGCCCTGCACCGCAAGCAGATTCGCCGGATCGTTGGCAAACCTGGCCCTCAGGTCGTCGGGCCAGGTCCGCGCCCCCAGATCCCAGGCCAGCGCGAGCGGGACGATGTGATCGATCTGCACCGACGCGCCCGTCTGGTTGCCGCGCACGAAGCCGACCGTCGTACTGGTGTAGGGATCGCGCAGCGTTCCGGTCGCCACTGCGTTCGGACAGCGGCTGATGGCGACGTAGGTCTTGTCGGTCAGATCCCGTTGCAGGATGTCGTTACGGGTGTCGCAACCGTTGTGCCCGCCCGGGGCCGCGGTGTCATCGGTCCACGATTCGCCGAATGCGGCGCGCCGGTAATCGTGGCCGCGCACCCGTGCGGGGATCTCGGGCACCCCGGCGAGAATGTCCACTCCGGGTGCGACGGTGGGCATGTCGGCCTGGGCCACGAAGCGGTCGTCGTCCCGGCCCGAAGTGAGCGTGCCGACGGCGACCAGCACCGCGACCACCACCATCGCCGACAGCCAGCCGGTGGTGCGGTTCACGTCTTGTCCAGATAGTCGACGCGGTCGGAGGCGGTGAACGGCGCGGCCAGCACCGCCATACCCGGGTTGTCCGGATCCCGGTCGTAGAGCGCTTCGCACAGCTGGCGCGCGGCCAGGATGATCTCCAGGTGGTCGGCCAGTGACAGGAAGTGCAGCGAGTTCAGCGTTCCGGACTGGTGGTGGCCGAGCACATCACCTTCGCGGCGCTCGGCGAGATCCAGATCGGCGAGGGCGAATCCGTCCAGCGTGCCGGCGACCGCCTTGAGCCGTGCTCCGGCGCGGGAGCCTTCCGGCAACCGGGTGGCCAGCAGGCACAGGCTCGGATGGCTGCCGCGCCCGATCCGGCCACGCAGCTGATGCAGCTGGCTGATCCCGAACCGGTCGGCGTCCATGACCACCATGACGGTGGCGTTGGGCACGTCCACACCGACCTCGATCACGGTGGTACACACCAGCACATCGATCTCGCCGGCCCGGAACGCCGACATGACCGCGTCCTTCTCGTCCCCGGACAACCGCCCGTGCATGAGGCCCAGCCGCAGCCCCGCCAGCGGGCCGCCCCGCAGCATGTCCAGCAGCGCGAGCACGGTGATCGGGGGCGGGCCGGCCGAGTTCGCGGATCCGGCGGCGTCGGCGTCACTCTCGTCGATGCGCGACGCGACCACGTACGCCTGACGACCCGCGCGCACCTCCTCGGTGATGCGTGCCCAGGCGCGGTCCAGCCAGGTGGGGTGCTGCGCGACGAAAATGGTGTTGGTGGTGATGGGCTGACGGCCCCGAGGCAGTTCCCGCAGCGTCGAGGTCTCGAGGTCACCGAAAACGGTCAGCGCCACCGTGCGGGGAATCGGCGTCGCGGTCATCACCAGCAGGTGCGGGGTGACGCTGTCACGGGCCTTGGCGCGCAACCGGTCCCGCTGCTCGACACCGAAGCGGTGCTGTTCGTCGACGACCACCATGCCGAGATTGTCGAACTCGACCGCGTCCTGCAGCAGGGCATGGGTGCCGATCACGATGCCGGCCTGCCCGGTGGCCACCTCGGCGCGCACCTGCTTCTTCTGCGCCGCCGCCATCGACCCGGTCAGCAATGCGACCCGGGTCGCGTTCTCGGCCCCTCCGAGCTCACCGGCCATGGCGAGCGGACCGAGGATCTGGCGGATCGACCGGTCATGTTGCGCGGCAAGCACTTCGGTCGGAGCGAGCAGTGCGCACTGAAAGCCGGCGTCGACGACCTGCAGCATTGCCAGCATCGAGACGATCGTCTTACCGGACCCCACCTCACCCTGCAGCATCCGATTCATCGGCCGGGGACCGGACAATTCGCCCGACAGCACCGCCAGGACGTCGCGCTGCCCGGCGGTCAATTCGAAGGGCAGGCGGTCGCGCATCGCGGCGACGAGGCCGCCGTCGCGCAACGGTGCCTGCGGACCGGTGTGGGTCAGCTCCCCGTGCCGTCGCGACACCAGACCCCACTGCAGGCCCACCGCCTCGTCGAAGGTCAACCGCTCCCGGGCCTCATCGCGCTGACGTGCGTTCTCCGCGAGGTGGATGTTGCGCAGCGCGGTGTCCTCGGACACCAGATGATGCTCGCGCACAAGATCTTCCGGGAGCGTCTCGGCAACCGGGTCCAGAACGTCGAGAACCTGCCGAACGCAGGCGTAGATGTCCCAGCTCTGCACCTTGTGATTCGCCGGGTAGATCGGGAAGAACTCCTTCTCGAACGCCGCGAGGAGATCGTCACCGGTGGCCCCCGAGGAGGTCGCGATGGTCTTGAGCGATTTGGTGCCGATGGTCTTGCCCACCGGGGATTCCAGCACGAGAAACGCCGGATGCGACAGCTGCAGGGTGTTGCGGAAGTACTTCACCTCACCGGAGAGCATGAGCCGGGTGCCGACGGGCAACTTGTCGATCATCCAGTCGGCGTTGAAGAACGTGGCGGTGGTTTTGGGTGTGCGGTTCTTGAGCGTGACCCGCAAATACTTGCGCGGCCGCTTACCCGGTTGCGGTCTCATGTTGCCCGGTGCGGCCTCGGCGATCTCGTCGACGAAGGTGACGTGGTCGCCTTCCTCCAGGTCGAGGCTCTCCCCTTCGCCGCGCACCGTCATACCGTCGCTGTACTTGCGCGGATAGTGCCGCAGCAGGTCGTTGACGGTGCGGATGCCGAAGTGCTCCTCCAGGGGCTTCGCCGAACGCGCGCCGATCACCATGTCGAGCCGGTCGGTCAGGGTCGCCACGTCACTCGACCCCGATGAGCAGGGCGTCGCCGCGATGCCCGGTGTGGTAGGTGACCAGTTCGGTGCCGATGTGCTCCCGATGCACATGCGCCCGCAGCGCATCACCGACCGCCGTATCGACCCCGTCACCGGTCAGCACCGTCACCAGCTCGCCGCCGGAGAGCAGCAGCAGGTCGATCAGGCCGGCGGCCGCAGCGGCCAGATCGTGGCCCACGATGAGGACCTCGTCGCCCGAGATGCCCAGCCCGTCGCCGGGATTACAGCTGCCGGCCCAGGTCAGTGCCTCCTCGGTGGCCACCCTGACGGTGCCGTGGCGGGCCGACGCGGCGGCGCGGGCCATCGTGTAGCCGTCGTCGACGGCGTGGCGGACGGGATCGTGCACGGCCAGCGCGGCCAGCCCCTGGACCATCGACGCCGCCGGCACCGGCACCACGTCGATCCCGAGGCCGGTGGCAGCCGTGCAGCCGGCGACCAACTCCTCGGCGGCGACGTAGCCGTTCGGCAGCACCAGGGCCTGACCGGCGCCCGTGGTCACCAGCGCGCTGACCAACTCCTTGGCGCTCACCGGCGCCTGCGGGTCGGGCCGGCGCAGGATGTGAGCGCCCTCGCCGGCGAAGAGTTCGGCGGCGCCGTCGCCGTCCACCACCGCCAGCACCGCCCGCTCCCGGTTCCAGCCGCCATGCGACCCCGGGGCGGCGCCGCCCAGCGCGGTGATCTGGATCCGGCTGGGCGTCCCGACGTCGAGGGCCGCCTCGACCGCAGCGCCGGCATCGTCGGCATGGACGTGGACCGAGTAGCGGCCCGGCTGTCCGGACCCCGACGCCGCGATGACGACCGATTCGCCGAGACGCTCGAGCCGGCCGCGCAGGATCTCCATGCCGTCGGCGCCGCACCGGCTCAACAGATACATGACCTCGTACTGCGGGGGTGCGGCCACCGCCGGTGCGGACCGCGGGATGCGCGGCGCGGGGGGATAGACCGTTCGCTCCACGGTCGTGCCGGTCAGGGTGCGGCTCAGGGCGTCGAGCAGGACGAGCAGTCCGCGGCCGCCGGCATCCACCACTCCGGCATCGGCGAGCACGTCGAGCTGGCGAGGGGTTTCGTCCAGTGCCGTCGCGGCCGCTTCGGCGGCCGCCCGCACGACGGCGGGCAGATCCTCGCTCGATACGGCCGCCGCGGCCGCTGCCGCCGCCCCGAGGACCGACACGATCGTGCCGGGGACCAACTCGCCCACCGAGGCCGCCGCGAGATCGACCCCGCGGCGCAGGGCCGCGGTGAACTCCGCGGCGCCGACCTCGTCGAGGGAACCGTCCCGGGCGGCGGCCGCGGACTCCGCCTCTTCGGCCAGCCCACGCAGGATCTGGGACAGGAGCACCCCGGAGTTACCCCGCGCGCCGTGCAGCGCGCCGCGGGCCAGTGCCGACGCGACCGCGGCGACGTCACCGCCGCACGCATCGGCCTCCACCCGCGCCGAACGCATGGTGAACAGCATGTTGGTGCCGGTGTCGGCATCGGCCACCGGGAACACGTTCAGACCGTTGATCTCATCGGTGTGGCCGATCAGGTCCTCGACGGCGGCATGGGCCCAGGTGAGCAGCGTCGCCGCGTCGAGTGGCCGAGCCGTCATCACCCCTCCTGCCCTCACAGCCAGCCCAAACAGCCGTGTCGTGCGCGCCAGCCTAGCCACCCGCGCAGACAACACCGAGTCCCAGGATCACCGCGCTGTGGACGGCCGGCCGAGGCGTTTTGGCTTATCTCGCGGCGGGCCGGTATTCTGATCAGGTTGTCGGGTCCGCCCGCGCCCATCGCGGTGCGAAGGCCCGGATCCCCAAGTACTGATTCGAGGAGTTCTCAATATGGCTGCCGTGTGCGATGTCTGCGGAAAGGGCCCCGGCTTCGGCAAGTCGGTGTCGCACTCCCATCGCCGGACCAGCCGTCGGTGGAACCCGAACATCCAGAGCGTGCGGGCCGCGTCGACACCGGGTGGCAACAAGCACCGCGTCAACGTGTGCACCTCCTGCCTCAAGGCCGGAAAGCTCGCTCGCGGCTGACGTGCCGCTGCGCCCGGTTCAGGGCAGCCGCCAATCGATCGGGTCCGCCCCCATCTGTGCCAGCAGTTCGTTCGCGCGGCTGAACGGCCGCGAGCCGAAGAACCCCCGCGAAGCTGACAGCGGCGACGGGTGCGCCGACTCGATCGCCACGCAGGAGCGGCCGGTCAGCATCGGTTTGAGCGTCGACGCGTCGCGCCCCCACAGCACGGCCACCAGCGGCTGATCCCGCGCCGCGAGGGCTTTGATCGCGCACTCGGTGACGGCCTCCCAGCCTTTGCCCCGATGGGACGCGGGGGTGCCCGGGCGCACCGTGAGCACCCTGTTGAGCAGCATGACGCCGCGCTGCGCCCAGGGCGTGAGGTCGCCGGTGCTGGGCTGCGGATGCCCGAGGTCGCTGGCGTACTCGGTGAAGATGTTGGCCAGACTGCGCGGCAGCGGCCGCACGTCCGGGGCGACCGAGAAGCTCAGCCCGACGGCGTGGCCGGGTGTCGGATATGGGTCCTGGCCGACGATGAGGACGCGAACCTGTTCGAACGGGTAGCTGAACGCCCGCAGGATGTTCGGCCCGGCCGGCAGATAGCGCTGCCCGTCGGCGATCTCGGCGCGCAGGAATTCACCCATCCGCGTCACCTGATCCTGTACCGGGGACAGTGCCCGGGACCATCCGGCGTCGACCAGTTCCTCCAGCGCGCGTGCAGTCACGGGAAGCCAACATAGCGGGCGAGCGACGCGACGGGGCATCGGGCGAGCGTGTCGGCATACCGGCTCAGTACGACTGCCAGCCCCGTTCGCCGGTCCAGTCCCGACCGTCGACGAGGACCTGCGGCGCGCCGGCAACCACTCGCCCGATCACCCGCCAGCCCCGAGGTGGATCGCCGCGGAACGTGGCCACCAGCGCGTGCTCCTCGCCCCCGCCCAGAACCCACTGCCATGCGTCGGCACCGACCGCCGCGGCCGCGTCGAGCAGGGCGCCCTGGTCATCGCGGAGCAGATCGCGGGTGACCTCTACGGTGCAGCCGGACGCCGCAGCCAAGTGACCCAGGTCGGCCAGCAGTCCGTCGGACACGTCGGTCATCGCGGTTGCCCCGGCGTCGGCCGCGACGCGCCCCTGACCATACGGCGGGCGGGGCACCAGGTGGGCCCGGCGCAACCGCTCGAACCGGTCGACGCCGGCGCACCACAGCGCGTATCCGGCCGCCGAGGTGCCCAGATCGCCGACGACGGCCACGAGGTCGCCGGGCCGGGCGCCGCCGCGGCGCACCGGACGCCGGCCCGCCAGGTCGCCCAGCACGGTCACCGACACCACCCACTGCGGTGCGCTGACCATGTCGCCGCCGACGATGCCGGCGCCGATGCTGCCGGCTTCGGCCCACAGGCCGTCGGCGAGGGCCACCGCCGATTCCGCGGGCGTGTCCGCCGGCGCGGCGAACCCGACGACGAAGCCGCTGGCGACCGCGCCCATGGCCTCGATGTCCGCGGCGTTCTGCGCGACGGCCTTGCGTCCGACGTCATGCGGGGTGGACCAGTCCAGGCGGAAGTGCCTGCCCTCCACGAGCATGTCGACCGACACCACGACGTTGCCGTCGGGAGCCCTCAGCACCGCCCCGTCGTCGCCCGGACCGACCGTGACCACCGGCGGCTGACGCCGTCCGCGCACCACCTCGTCGATCACCGCGAATTCGCCGAGATCCGCCAGGGTGGGCGGCCCGGGTAGCCGTTCGTCCGGCGCCATCCCACCTCCACCGGTACGTTTGGTTCCCCTGGGTCCGATGGAGAAGTCTATGGGGAGCGACGGAGGCGAGGGCGGGTGGCCGAGGCATTCATGCTGATCCAGACCGAGGTCGGCCGCGCTGAGGTCGTCGCCGCCCAGCTGGCCGAACTGTCCGGGGTGCTGTCCGCGGAGTCCGTCACCGGCCCCTACGACGTCGTCGTGAGGATCGGCGGACCGTCTCTGGACGCACTGCGATCCGACGTGGTGCCGGCCGTGCAGCAGGTGCCCGGGGTGACCCGGACGCTGACCTGCCCGATCGCCGGAGGAGCGCACCCCTAGAGTTGGCCGGTGACCTCCGAATCGCGCGATGGACCGCCGCGCGCGCTGATGATCGCGGCCATCCTGGTCGCGGTCGCGGCTTTGGTGGTGGTGCTCGGTATCGCCGCGGTGCGTCAGGGCCGACCCGAACAGCAGCCGGTGGCGATCGCCGCGGTGCCCGCCCCGCAGGCCGACAGCCCGGATTGCCGGTCACTGCTGGCCGCGGTGCCCGAACTGCTCGGCGACTTCCGGCGCGCCCCCACCGTTGAACCGACTCCCGCCGGTGCGGCGGCCTGGCGGGCCGGGCCGGACACCGAGGCGATCATCCTGCGCTGCGGTCTGGAGCGCCCGGTCGATTTCGTCGTCGGGGCACCGCTGCAGCAGGTGGACGCGGTGCAGTGGTTCCGCGTGGGCGAGGAGGCCGCACCGGGGAGCCGGCCGGAGCCCGAACAGACCCGCAGCACCTGGTATGCCGTCGACCGGCCGGTCTATGTCGCACTCACCCTGCCCCAGCAGTCCGGCCCGACGCCGATCCAGGTGATGTCGCGGGTGCTGGCGGACACGCTGCCGTCGCGCCCACTGCAACCCGGGCCGCCGCGCTAGCGCGGCCCTATGGCGCTGCTCCTCACCGGCTCGTCCCTCACCGGCTCGTCCCTCACCGGCTCGTCGTCAGCGCGGCCCGATGGCGCTGCTCCTCACCGGCTCGTCCCTCACCGGCTCGTCGTCAGCGCAGACCAGTTCCCCTGGCCACCGCGGTGTCGACCATCGTCGCGAGCAGAGTCGGGTAGTCGACGCCGCTGGCGGCCCACATCCGCGGGTACATCGAGATGGTGGTGAAACCCGGCATGGTGTTGATCTCGTTGACCACCGGGCCGTCGTCGGTCAGGAAGAAGTCGACGCGGGCGAGGCCCTGGCAGTCGATGGCCCGGAACGCCCGGATCGCCAGCGCGCGGATCCGTTCGGCCACATCGTCGTCGACCTTGGCCGGCACGTCGAGTTCGGCGCCGTCCTCGAGATACTTGGTGGAGAAGTCGTAGAACCCATCCTCGCGGCCACGCACTCCGGCGACGCGGATCTCCCCCACCGTGCTGCCCTCGACGCGTCCGTCCGGATACTCCAGGACGCCGCATTCCAGCTCCCGGCCGGGTACGGCAGCCTCGACGATGACCTTGGGGTCGTGTCGGCGAGCCAGGTCGATCGCGGCCGGCAACTGGTCCCACGCCGCCACCCGGCTGACGCCGATCGAGGACCCGCCACGGGCAGGTTTGACGAACACCGGCAATCCCAGGCGCTCCCGGTCGTCCAACTCCACGGTCGCCTGTCCCGGACGCAGCACCACCTGGTCCCCGATCGGTAAGCCCTCGGCGGCCAGCAGCTTCTTGGTGAACTCCTTGTCCATCCCGGCAGCACTGGCCAGCACTCCGGCGCCCACGTACGGCACGCCGGCCAATTCCAGCAGTCCCTGGATGGTGCCGTCCTCACCGTAGGGACCGTGCAGGACCGGGAAGACGACGTCCACCGAGGCCAGGATCTCCCCCGCGGCACTCGGCTCGAGCGAGACCAGCTCACCGCGACGGCCCGGGTCGGCAGGCAGTGCCAGTGCGGTGCCCGAAGCCGGCTTCACCTCGGGCAGGGTCCCGCCGGAGATGGCCAGGGTGCTGGGGTCTCCGTCGGTCAGCACCCAGGAGCCTTCGGGGGTGATCCCGACCGCCACGACCTCGAACCGCTGGGGATCGAGATTGCGCAGGATGCTGCCCGCCGACACACAGGAGATGGCATGTTCGGAGCTGCGCCCGCCGTAGACGACGGCAACGCGGGTGCGCTGGTTGCGGGCGGTCATGATCTGGAGAGGCTACCGCCCCGCTCGGGCGCGCTGCGATTCGATTACCGGACCTGCGGTCAGCCCAGCGCCGCGGCCAGGTCGGCGATCAGGTCGTCGGTGTCCTCGATGCCCATGGACAGGCGGGCGAATCCGTCCGCCACCGGGTCGCCCCACCGGGCGCGACGGTCGACGGAGGTGTGGATGCCGCCGAAACTCGTCGCCGCGACCAGCAGCGCACTGCGCCGGACCAGCTCGTGCACCGCATCGGCGTCGTTCAATTCGACCGACACCAGCCCGCCGAAACGCTTCATCTGCCGCGATGCCACCGCGTGGGCGGGGTCCTGCGGCAGGCCGGGATAGCGGACCCGGCGCACGGCGGGATGCGCACGCAGCCACATGGCGACCGCCTGGGCGTTCTGGCACTGCCGGTCGAATCGCAAGCCGGCACTGCCCAGGCTGCGCAACACCAGCCATGCCTCGAACGGACCGAGCACCGCTCCGGCGAGCAGGCGCTCCCGCTCGATGGCCGCCATCAGCTCGGGATGGCTGCCCGCGACGTATCCGGCGATGAGATCGCTGTGCCCGGCCAGCGCCTTGGTGGCGCTGGCCACCACCAGATCCGCCCCGAGCGAAAGTGGTTGCTGCCCCAGTGGCGTCGCGGTGGTGTTGTCCACCATCAGAACCGCGCCGCGGCTGCGGCAGTTCATCGCCAGGTGGTGCAGATCGACCACGTCCAGCCCGGGGTTCGCCGGGGTCTCGGCGAGCACCACGTCGGCGTCCTTTGCGGCCGCGCAGATGTCGACCACACCGGCTTCGACGACGGTGACACCTTGGGGCGCAAGGCATTCGCTGGCGTACCGACGCACCTGGTAGTACCCGTCAGCCGGCACCACCAGCCGAACCCCCGGCCGGCACAGGACCCGCAGCGCCGAGGTGATCGCGGCCATCCCGGAGGCGAACGTCAGCGCCGCCGTCGCGCCCTCGAGTTCGGCCAGTGCGGCTTCCAGGCGCCGCCAGGTCGGATTGGACGAACGGCCGTAGGTGTCCAGCGGCTCCGACTCGTCCGGAGAGAGGTGGTATGCCGACACCGGCACCGGGGGTGACGACACGGGCTCGCCAGGAACAGACTGCGCTGCAACGGCTTTGACGCTTCGAGTGGAGTCGCCGTAAGTACCCTCCACGCCCGTCACTCCGGCTTGGTGCTGCGGCCCAGCAGCAGAGCGACAGCTTCGTCGACCGACAGACCGCGGTGGCAGACGCGGTGGACGGCGTCGGTCAGCGGCATCTCGACGTCATAGCTGGCCGCCAGCGCCAGCACCGACCGGCAGGACGCCACCCCCTCGGCGACATGCCCGCCGGCCGCTTCCAGAGCGGACTCCATGGTGCCGCCCCGGCCCAACCGCTCCCCGAACGAACGGTTACGCGAACGTGGTGAGGTGCACGTGGCGACGAGGTCACCGACCCCGGCCAGCCCCGCCAGCGTCGCGGGCTTGGCACCCAGTGCCAAGCCCAGCCGCATGATCTCGGCCAGCCCCCGGGTGATGATCGCGGCGGCGGTGTTCTCGCCGAGTCCGACGCCGGCAGCCATTCCGCACGCCAGCGCGATGACGTTCTTACAGGCCCCGCCGACTTCGGCTCCGACGATGTCGGCGTTGGTGTAGGGCCGCAGGTACCCGGTGGCCAGGGCACGCTGCAACGCCACCGCGCGGCCGGAATCACTGCACGCCACCACCGTCGCCGCGGGCTGCTCGTCGACGATCTCCTCGGCCAGGTTGGGGCCGCTGACAGCGGCGACCCGGCCCGGGTCCCCCCCGGTCACCTGGGTGATCACCTGACTCATCCGCATGAGCGTGTCCAGTTCGATCCCTTTGGCCAGGCTCACCAGCGTGACATCGTCGCCGATCAGGTGCTTCCACTCGGTCAGGTTCACCCGCAGGGTCTGCGCCGGCACGGCCAGCAGGACGGTGCACGCGCCGTCGAGCGCGGCGGCCGGATCGCTGGTGGCGCGGATGGACTCGGGCAGGGCGACCTGCCCGACGTAGCGGCTGTTGCGGTGGGTCTGATTGATCTCGTCCGCGACTTCCGGCCGGCGCGCCCACAGCGTGACGGAGTTACCCGCGTCGGCCAGGACCTTGGCCAGTGCGGTACCCCACGCACCGGAACCCATGACCGCCGCCTCCACCACGGGTCAACCCTAGCGCGCCTGGTGACGGCCACCCGGGGTCGAGCCGTCCGCGGCAGCGGTGCAGGCTGGCAGGATGGCGCCCATGAGCGGCAGGACACCCGACGGCGAGGTGGCGGTGATCGTCGCCGTCAAGCGCCTCGCCGCCGCCAAGACCCGCCTGGCGCCGGTGTTCTCCGTCGCCACCCGTGAGGCCGTCGTGCTGGCCATGCTCGTCGACACCATCACCGCCGCGGCCGCGGTGGCCGGCGTCACCGTCGTCACCCCCGACGCCGCGGCCGCCGACGCGGCACGCCGGTTGGGCGCGCGGGTGCTCGACGACCCGACTCCGGACGGCCATCCCGACCCGCTCAACAACGCGATCGCCGCGGCGGAGGCCCAATTGCGCGCCACCGTCCCCAATGTCGTTGCCCTCCAGGGCGATCTACCGGCTCTGCGCTCCGCCGAGCTGTCGGCGGCACTGACCGCTGCGCGGGCCCACCCGCGCAGTTTCGTCGCCGACCGCCACGGCACGGGCACCGCGGCCCTGTTTGCGTTCGGCGTCGGGCTCGAACCCCGGTTCGGCGCCGGTTCCGCTGAGCGGCATCGCCGTTCGGGTGCAGTCGAGTTGACGGTGGCCTGGCCCGGACTGCGGTGCGACATCGACACCCCCGAAGATCTGCTGGCCGCCCAGCGTCTCGGTGTCGGCCCGGTCACCGCCCGCGCGATCGGGCCGCCGGTGTGAACAGCTGTCGAACAAGGTAGCCGGAGGTCCAGACGATAGGGAAGGATCGATTCATGACCGAAGCCGAGGCCGAGATCAGCACCGGAGATGTCGAGCGCGGATCCGCCGACTCCTCGCCCGAGGCGCCACCTGCCGCCCCTCCCGCGTTGACCTCCCCCACGATCGAGGATGCGCTGCCCGAGGACCGCTATCTCAACCGCGAACTGAGCTGGCTCGACTTCAACGCCCGGGTGCTGGCGTTGGCCGCCGACACCTCGCTGCCGTTGCTGGAGCGCGCGAAGTTCCTGGCGATCTTCGCCTCCAACCTCGACGAGTTCTACATGGTGCGCGTCGCCGGCCTCAAGCGCCGCGACGAGATGGGACTCTCGGTGCGCTCGGCCGACGGGCTCTCCCCCCGCGAACAGCTGCGCCGGATCAGCGAACGCACCCAACAGATCGCCTCGCGCCACGCGCGGGTGTTCCTCGACTCGGTACGCCCAGCGCTGGCCGCCGAAGGCATCGTGATCGTCACCTGGGCCGAACTCGACGACGCCGAACGTAGCGCGCTGAGCACCTACTTCCACGAACAGGTGTTCCCGGTGCTGACGCCGCTGGCCGTCGACCCCGCCCATCCGTTCCCGTTCGTCAGTGGGCTGTCACTCAATCTCGCGATCACCGTCAAACAACCCGAGGACGGCGGACAGCACTTCGCGCGGATCAAGGTGCCCGACAACGTCGACCGCTTCGTGGTCCTCGGTGAGCGCGCCGGATCGTCGAGCGAGGTCCGCTTCCTGCCGATGGAGGAGTTGATCGCCGCCTTCCTGCCGGTGTTGTTCCCGGGGTTGGAGATCGTGGAGCACCATGCGTTCCGCATCACCCGCAACGCGGATTTCGAGGTCGAGGAGGACCGCGACGAGGACCTGCTGCAGGCACTCGAACGCGAACTGGCCCGTCGGCGGTTCGGCTCGCCGGTGCGCCTCGAGGTCTCCGACGATATGACCGAGAGCATGCTCGAACTGCTGCTGCGCGAACTCGACGTCGACCCCGGCGACGTCGTCGAGGTGCCGGGTCTGCTGGATCTGTCGGCGCTGTGGCAGATCTACGACGTCGACCGACCCGCCCTCAAGGACCGTCCGTTCGTCCCCGCGACGCCGCCGGCGTTCGGCGAACGCGAGACTCCCAAGAGCATCTTCGCGACGCTGCGTGACGGAGATGTGCTGGTGCACCATCCCTACGACTCGTTCTCGACGACGGTGCAGCGCTTCATCGAACAGGCCGCCGCCGACCCGAATGTGCTGGCCATCAAGCAAACCCTCTACCGGACCTCCGGCGACTCCCCGATCGTCAACGCCCTGATCGACGCGGCGGCGGCCGGTAAGCAAGTGGTGGCACTGGTCGAGATCAAGGCTCGATTCGACGAACAGGCCAACATCAAATGGGCGCGTGCTCTGGAGCGGGCGGGCGTGCACGTGGTGTACGGCCTGATCGGACTCAAGACCCACTGCAAGACCGCACTCGTCGTTCGCCGTGAAGGCTCGATGATTCGGCGGTACTGCCACATCGGCACCGGCAACTACAACCCGAAGACCGCGCGCCTCTACGAGGATGTGGGGCTGCTGACGGCCGCACCCGACATCGGCGCCGACCTGACCGATCTGTTCAACTCGCTGACCGGTTACTCGCGTAAGGACGCCTACCGCAACCTGTTGGTGGCGCCGCACGGTGTGCGCCGAGGCATCATCGACCGCATCGAGCGGGAGGTCGCCGCGGCTCGCGACGGAGCCGAAGGGCGAATTCGCCTGAAGGCCAACGCCCTGGTGGACGAGCAGGTGATCGATGCGCTCTACCGCGCCGCCCAGGCCGGAGTGTCGGTCGAAGTGGTGGTGCGCGGCATCTGCGCGCTGCGTCCGGGCGCCCCGGGTTTCTCCGAGAACATCACGGTGCGCTCCATTCTCGGTCGCTTTCTCGAGCATTCGCGGATCATCCACTTCCGCGCCATCGACGAGTTCTGGATCGGCAGCGCCGACATGATGCATCGCAACCTCGATCGCCGGGTGGAGGTGATGGCCCAGGTGAAGGATCCGCGGCTGACAGCGCAACTCAACGACGTCTTCGAATCCGCCCTGGACCCCGCCACCCGCTGCTGGGAACTGGGCGCCGACGGCCATTGGACGGCCTCGCCGCGGGCGGGGCAGACCGTGCGCGACCACCAGGTGTCGCTGATGGAGCGCCACCGCCACCAGTGACCGCCGGGCCTATCGGGCCGCCCGTTTCCCGCCGCCCATTTTCCGCAGCATCGCGGGACTTTCGATGACCAGCAGGAGTTGAGGTGTCCAAAGACAACCCGGCGAGGTCGGGTAAGGCTGTGCTCGCGGCGGGAGCCGTACTGTGGCGCGACGGGCCGAACGCGGTCGAGGTGGCGGTGATCCACCGCCCCCGCTATGACGACTGGTCGCTGCCCAAGGGCAAGGTCGACCCGGGCGAGACCGAACCGGTGACCGCGGTCCGCGAGATCCACGAGGAGACCGGCTACGCATCGGTACTGGGGCGAAGGCTGCCGTCGGTGAGCTATCCGCTCGGGGACGGTGTCAAGAAAAAGGTCCGCTACTGGGCGGCGCGGGCACTCGACGGCGAATTCGCTCCCAACGACGAGGTGGACCGGCTGCTGTGGCTACCCGTTGCCGAAGCGATGAAGCAGGTGGGTTATCCCCACGACCGGAAGGTGTTGCGGCGATTCGCCAAAGCGCCCGCTGACACCCAGACCGTGCTGGTGGTCCGGCACGCCACCGCGGGCAGCAAGTCGCGCTACCACGGTGACGACCGCAAGCGACCACTCGACAAGAACGGCCGCGCCCAAGCCGAGTCCCTGGTCGGTCTGTTGCTCGCCTTCGGTGGCGACCGGCTCTATGCCGCGGACCGGACCCGCTGCGTGCAGACGGTGGAGCCGCTGGCCGAGGAACTCGGGACGACGGTGCGCACCGAGCCGGATCTGACCGAAGAGTCCTACGCCGACGACAAGAAGGCCGCTCGAAGGCGCGTGCTGCAGATCGTGACCGAGGCAGCCGAGGCCGACGACACCGCGGTCATCTGTTCGCAGGGCAAGGTGATTCCCGACCTCATCGCCTGGTGGTGCGAACGAGACGGCGTGCGGCCGGACAAATCCCGCAACCGCAAGGGGTCGACGTGGGTGCTGTCGCTGGCCGGTGGGCGGCTCATCGCCGCGGACCACCTCCCCAGCCCACTGGCACCGAAGTAGCGCCGGACACGCGAAAACCGCCGGGGGTCAGCCGACCCCCGGCGGTTTCGGATGTGAACTACTTGCGACCCTTCTTGGCCGGCGCCTTGCGGGCCGTCGCCTTGCTCGCGGTCTTCTTCGCCGCGGAGGCGGTCGTCTTCTTGGCCGCCGAACTGGCGGTGGCCTTCTTGGCGGGCGCCTTGGTGGCTGTCTTCTTGGCCGGCGCCGTCTTCTTGGCCGCCGCCGTCGTCTTCTTCGCCGGGGTGGTCTTCTTGGCCGCCGCGGTGGTCTTCTTCGCCGGGGTGGTCTTCTTCGCCGCCGCCTTGGTGGCCGTCGACTTGGTGGCCGCCTTCTTCGCCGGCGCCGCCTTCTTGGCCGCGGTGGTCGTCTTCTTCGCGGCGGTCTTCTTGGCCGGGGCCGTCTTCTTGGCCGTGCGCTTGGCCGGACCGGCCGACACGCCACGCTTCACCGCGGGGCCCTCGGCCGAGAGCCGCTGCGAGCCGGCCACGATCGCCTTGAACTGGGCGCCGGGCCGGAAGGCCGGAACCGAGGTGGGCTTCACCTTGACCGTCTCACCGGTGCGCGGGTTGCGAGCGACCCGGGCGGCCCGGCGACGCTGTTCGAAAACACCGAAGCCCGTGATGGTCACGCTCTCGCCCTTGTGCACGGCACGCACGATCGTGTCCACGACGTTCTCCACCGCGGCGGTTGCTTGCCGACGGTCGGTGCCCAGTTTGGTTGTCAGTGCGTCGATAAGCTCCGCTTTGTTCATGCAAACACCCTCCGAAACCAGTGGTCCTTCTTGGACCGACTAGTGGACACGGTAAACCCTCTGACCACTGATTTCCAAGAGCCACGCACGGTTTCGCCCTGTTCCAGCGAACAAATCGGCAATCCGGTTGCCTCCCTTGGCCTCCTGAGAGGCCACCGGGAAAGGGGTGTGAAGGCGGCGATTTCGCGGCGCCGCAACCGCGGATCAGACCGTCAGAGTGCGCGGTTTCCAGCTCGGCCTGCGCTGCTCGTACGCCTCGATTTCATCGCGTTTACGCAGCGTAAGGCCTATATCGTCGAGTCCTTCGAGCAATCGCCACGCGGTGTAGTCGTCAATCTTGAAGGGCACCACGACCGTTCCCGCGGTGATATTGCGATCTTCCAGATTGACAGTCAGTTCCAGGCCCGGATTCTGCTCGATCAATTTCCACAGCAGTTCCACATCATCCTGCCCGACTTCGGCCGCCAGCAGGCCGGCCTTACCCGCATTGCCGCGGAATATATCGGCGAAGCGCGACGAGATCACGACCCGGAATCCGTAGTCCATGAGCGCCCACACCGCGTGCTCGCGCGACGAACCGGTGCCGAAATCCGGCCCGGCGACCAGAACCGACCCGCGGTCGAACGGGGCGAGGTTGAGGATGAACGACGGGTCGTTGCGCCAGGCGGCGAACAGTCCGTCTTCGAAACCCGTTCGGCTGACCCGCTTCAGGTACACGGCGGGGATGATCTGGTCGGTGTCCACATTGCTGCGGCGCAGGGGCACACCGATCCCGGTGTGGGTACGGAAGGCTTCCATCGTCTGTTCCTTCGGTCAGGGATTCGGCACGGCGGCCAGATCGGCGGGTGAGGACAGCGTGCCGCGGACCGCGGTGGCGGCAGCCACAGCCGGGGAGACCAGGTGAGTCCGGCCGCCCTTGCCCTGGCGTCCTTCGAAATTGCGGTTCGATGTCGAGGCGCAGCGCTGTCCCGGTGAGAGCTGATCGGGGTTCATGCCCAGGCACATCGAGCAGCCCGCCTGACGCCATTCGGCACCGGCGGCGGTGAAGACCTCGCCGAGTCCCTCGGCTTCGGCCTGTGCGCGCACCCGCATCGACCCGGGCACCACCAGCATCCGGACGCCGTCGGCCACCGTGCGGCCCCGCAGGACATCGGCGACCACCCGAAGGTCTTCGATCCGTCCATTGGTGCACGAGCCGACGAAGACGGCATCCACGGCGATGTCCCGCATCGCCGTCCCGGCCCGCAGATCCATATAGGTCAAAGCCTTTTCAGCGGCCTGGCGCTCACCCTCGTCGACCATCAGCTCGGGGTCGGGGACCGCTGCCGCCAACGGGACGCCCTGGCCGGGATTGGTGCCCCAGGTGACGAACGGGCTCAGCGTCGACGCGTCGAGATAGACCTCGGAGTCGAATTCGGCTCCCGGGTCGGTGCGCAGCTCGCTCCACGCGGTGACCGCCGCATCCCAGTCGGCACCTGTGGGCGCATGCGGCCGCCCGCGCAGGAACTCGAACGTGGTCTCGTCCGGAGCGACCATGCCGGCGCGAGCGCCGGCTTCGATGCTCATGTTGCAGATCGTCATCCGGCCTTCCATGGACAGCGATTCGATGGCGCTGCCCCGGTATTCGATGACGTAGCCCTGACCGCCACCGGTGCCGATCTTGGCGATCACCGCGAGGATGATGTCCTTGGCGCTGACGCCGGGCGGCAGGACGCCGTCGACGTTGACCGCCATGGTCTTGAAGGGTCGCAGCGGCAACGTCTGGGTGGCCAGGACATGCTCGACCTCGGAGGTACCGATGCCCATGGCCAGCGCGCCGAAGGCTCCGTGGGTGGAGGTGTGGCTGTCGCCGCACACGATGGTCATACCGGGCTGCGTCAGCCCCAGCTGCGGTCCGATGATGTGCACGATGCCCTGTTCGGCGTCGCCCATCGGGTGCAGCCGAATCCCGAATTCCGCACAGTTGCGGCGCAGTGTCTCCACCTGGGTGCGGGACACCGGGTCGGCGATGGGCTTGTCGATGTCCACGGTCGGGACGTTGTGGTCCTCGGTCGCGATGGTCAGATCGGGCCGGTGGACCGGTCGGCCGGCCAATCGCAGACCGTCGAATGCCTGGGGGCTGGTCACCTCGTGCACGAGGTGCAGGTCGATGTAGATCAGATCCGGCTCGCGGGCGGCGCCTTCTCCGGTGCCGAGCGCGACCACATGGTCGTCCCACACCTTCTCTGCCAGGGTTCGGGGTTTGGCGGGCTGTGCCATGACCTTCTCGATTCCTTCTCGGCGGCCTGCGTCGTCACACTGGCCATCTCACATTTCGGGACGTTAGTATCTCCCTGTGGGACAGGATAGCGGGATCGGTGTGCTGGACAAAGCGGTGGGCGTACTTCACACGGTGGCCGAGTCACCGTGCGCCCTGGCCGAACTCTGCGATCGGACCGGCCTCCCGCGGGCGACCGCCCATCGACTGGCGGCCGGCCTGGAGGCACACCGGCTGCTGGCCCGTGACAACGACGGCCGCTGGCGCTTGGGCCCGGCGCTGACCGAACTGGCGGGCAAGGTCAACGACCCGCTGTTGGCAGCGGGGGCGGTCGTCCTGCCGCGACTGCGCGAGATCACCGGGGAGAGCGTGCAGCTCTACCGGCGTGAAGGGACCACCCGGGTCTGTGTCGCCGCACTGGAACCGCCGGTGGGCCTGCGGGATACGGTGCCGGTGGGCACCCGTCTGCCGATGACGGCCGGATCGGGCGCCAAGGTGCTGCTGGCCCATGCCGACGCGGCCACTCAGCAGGCGGTGCTGGCCTCGGCCACCTTCACCGACCGCACCCTGGCGGAGGTGCGCCGACGTGGCTGGGCGCAGAGTGCGGCCGAACGCGAAGCGGGTGTGGCGAGTGTCTCGGCGCCGGTGCGCGACGCGACGGGAGCGGTGGTGGCCGCGATCTCGGTGTCGGGTCCGATCGATCGGATGGGGCGACGTCCCGGTGTGCGCTGGGCGACCGATCTACTTGCCGCCGCCGATGCGTTGACCCGCCGGTTGTGATCGGCCCGGCCGCCGAAGATGTGGTACCCCCGATGGGATTCGAACCCACGCTACCGCCGTGAGAGGGCGGCGTCCTAGGCCGCTAGACGACGGGGGCTAGAACTTGATCCGGAGAGACAGCATAGCTCAGCCGCTGGCGGCGACCTAATCGCTCCGATTGGCTGGGGTACCAGGACTCGAACCTAGAATGGCTGAACCAGAATCAGCTGTGTTGCCAATTACACCATACCCCATTGGCCACCCATCACCGCAGGTCATGATCCTTTTCGAGCGTCCGGGACGTTCGAGCGGGACCACGTCGTGCCGTTGACGGGCCGACGAGAAGACTACCAAAGGTTTCGGGGTGCGTTCGCCACGGCACCCGCCACCTCAGCCCGGAGCTGTCTGGGCCGCCGCGTGCTCGCGGCCGGCCCGCATCCTGTCCAGGCTCCGGTCGCGGCCCAGCAATTGCAGCGACTCGAACAGCGGCGGGCTGACCGTCGCCCCCGTCGCGGCCACCCGCAGCGGACCGAACGCCTTGCGCGGTTTGAGTTCCAGCCCGTCGAGCAGAGCGGCCTTGAGCGCGGCCTCGATGGCCTCGGTCGTCCAGTCTGGCGCACCGTCCAGAGCGGCGATGGCGGCGTCGAGCACCGGCACGGCGTCCGCCTTGAGCTCCTTGGCCGCCGACTTCTCGTCGAGCCCGAATTCGGCGTCGTTGAAGAACTTCAGCAGCTCCCAGGCGTCGCCGAGCACCACGATGCGGGTCTGCACGAGGCCGGCCGCCTCGGCGAACTGGGCGTCGTCGAGTCCGGTGTCGTGGCCGTGCTCGGCAAAGAACGCTTGTAGCCGCGCGGTGAAGTCCTGCTCGCTGAGCAGCCTCAGGTGTTCGGCGTTGATCGCATCGGCCTTCTTCTGGTCGAAGCGGGCCGGATTGGAGTTCACGTCGGCCACGTCGAAAGCAGCGACCATCTCGTCGATGCTGAACAGGTCACGGTCGTCGGCGATCCCCCAGCCCAGCAGGGCCAGGTAATTCAGCAACCCCTCCCGGATGAAGCCCCGGTCGCGGTGCAGGAACAGATTCGACTGCGGATCGCGTTTGGAGAGCTTCTTGTTCCCCTCCCCCAGAACGCTTGGCAGATGGGCGAATTGCGGGACTCCCTCGGCGATCCCGATCCGGGTCAAGGCCTCGTAGAGCGCGATCTGACGCGGGGTGGACGGCAGGATGTCCTCACCGCGCAGCACGTGGGTGATCTTCATCAGCGCGTCGTCGACGGGATTGACCAGGGTGTAGAGCGGATCACCGCTGGCCCGGGTGAGCGCGAAGTCCGGCACCGTGCCCGCGGCGAAGGTCGTTTCGCCACGCACCAGGTCGCGCCAGGTGATGTCGCGGTCGGGCATCCGCAGCCGGATCACCGGACTGCGGCCCTGCGCCCGCAGCGCCGCACGCTCATCGTCGCCGAGATCGCGGTCGAAGTTGTCGTAGCCGAGTTTCGGATTGCGGCCGGCCGCGACGTGGCGAGCCTCGACCTCTTCCGGTGTGGAGAACGCCTCGTAGGCCTCCCCCGCCTCGACCAGTCGCGCGACCACGTCGCGGTAGATCTCGCGGCGCTGGGACTGCCGATAGGGCGCATAGGGTCCACCGATATCGGGCCCCTCGTCGTAATCGAGGCCCAGCCAATTCAGCGCATCGAGGATCGCCAGGTAGCTGTCCTCGCTGTCGCGTTGGGCATCGGTGTCCTCGAGCCGGAACACCAGCTGACCACCGGTATGGCGGGCGTAGGCCCAGTTGAACAGTGCCGTGCGGATCAGGCCGACGTGCGGGATCCCGGTCGGCGAGGGGCAGAACCGGACGCGAACGGTCATGATCTTCCCTTGCGCACAACCGGATTGGTCAACGTGCCGATACCCTCGATCGTGATGCTGACGGTGTCGCCGTGTTCGAGCGGGCCGACCCCCTCCGGGGTGCCGGTGAGGATCAGGTCGCCGGGCAGCAGCGTCATCACCGCTGAGATCCACTCCACGATCTCACCGATGTCGTGCATCATCATCGAGGTCCGGCTGCGCTGTTTGACCTCGCCGTTGACCTCAGTGCGCAATTCGAGATCGGCGGCGTCCACGTCGGTGACGATCCACGGTCCGACCGGGCAGAACGTGTCGTGCCCCTTGGCCCGCATCCACTGGCCGTCCTTTTTCTGCTGGTCGCGCGCGGAGACGTCGTTGGCGATCGTGTAACCGAGGATGTTCTCCGCCGCGCGCGCCGCGGGCACGTCCTTGCAGGGTCGACCGATCACCGCGGCGAGCTCACCTTCGAAATGCACCGGATTCGCGTCGGCGGGCAGCTGAATCGGCACCCCGGGCCCGATGATCGCGGTGTTCGGCTTGAGGAAGATGATCGGATCCGGGAAGTGCCCGCCCCCCATCTCCTCGATGTGGGCTGCGTAGTTCTTGCCCATGCAGACCACCTTGCTGGCCAGGATCGGCGCGAGCAGCCGAACGTCGGCCAGCGGCCAGGACCTGCCCGTGAATGTCGGGTTACCGAACGGGTGTTCGGCGATCTCGCGGGCCACCGCGTCGCCGGACTCCCCCTCGATGCTGACGAAGGCGACCCCGTCCGGGCTGGCTATTCGACCAAGGCGCATACCCGTCAGCCTAGTGTCCGCCATCGGCGCGTCCGCCGAGCGCCGTCCCACCGAGGCAGCGGGCGGCGGCCGGCTTGCCGTGCGGAGGCGCCGACCACCGCCCACACCCTGAATGATCGTCTCACTTTTTGAGACATCAGTTCATATATTGAGATTGCCGTGGCACGATGGCCGCCATGACGGCCACCGAGATCGGCACGGTACGACGCTGGTCGATGTTGGCACTGGCACTGGCGTCGACCATGTGCGCCAACGTGTTCATCAACGGCGTCGCGTTCCTCATCCCGACGCTGCACACCGAGCGCGGACTCGATCTCGGACTGGCCGGTCTGATGTCGTCGATGCCGAGCTTCGGCATGGTGGTGACCCTCATCGCCTGGGGGTACGTCGTCGACCGCATCGGGGAGCGGATCGTGTTGACCGTCGGCTCGGCCCTGACCGCCGCGGCGGCTCTGGGCGCCGCTCTGGTCGACTCCCTGCCCGCAGTCGGGGCACTGCTGTTCCTGGGCGGCATGGCCGCGGCGAGCAGCAACTCCGCCAGCGGCCGCCTCGTCGTGGGGTGGTTCCCGCCGCATCAGCGCGGACTGGTGATGGGTGTACGCCAGACCGCCGTCCCGCTCGGTGTCGGTCTGGGTGCGTTGGTGATTCCGCGCCTGGCCGCCGGTCAGGGGGTCTCGGCCGCACTGGCGTTCCCCGCCGTGGTGTGCGCCGTATCGGCGGTCGCCTGCCTGCTGGGGGTGCTCGATCCGCCGCGGCCGCCGCGCGCGCAGGCGCCAGCGGAGGCGCTCGCGAATCCGTACCGCGGTTCGGCAGTGCTGTGGCGGATCCACGCCGCCTCGGTACTGCTGGTGGTTCCCCAATCGGTGATGTGGACGTTCACGCTGGTATGGCTGATCGCTGATCGACACTGGTCGGCGGCGTCGGCCGGTGTCCTGGTCACCATCGCGCAGATCCTCGGCGCAGGAGGACGGATCGCCGCGGGATGGTTGTCCGACCGGATCGGCGAGCGCCTGCGGCCCATCCGGTGGATTGCCGCCGCGGCGGCGGCCACCATGGCACTGCTCGCGCTGACCGACGCGCTGGGTTCGCCGGTCAGCGTCGGACTCATGCTCATCGCCTCGGTGATCACGGTGTCCGACAACGGTCTTGCCTTCACCGCAATCGCCGAGATCTCGGGCCCGTTCTGGAGTGGACGGGCACTCGGCGCGCAGAACACCAGCCAGCACCTGGCGTCGGCCATCGCGGCCCCAACTTTCGGCACGATGATCGGCGCCGCGGGGTATCCCATCGCATTCGCCGTCTGCGCGGTGTTACCGGTCGTCGCCCTGCCGCTGGTACCCGCCGACACCGAGGCTTAGCCCGGGCGCCGCGCCGGGTCATTGCGTCTCGAGGTTCACCTCAGCACCGACGGCACCCGGGTCGTCAACCACGCGCAGTGGGACAGCGCAGCGGCCCACGAGCGGATGTTCAGCGATCCCGTTGCCCGCGAGCACATGGCCCGGGCGGCCGAGTTGGCGATCGGCTTCGACCCCCACCTCTACACCGTCGAGGCCGTCCATCAGCCGGGCTGACCCGCCGTCGCGCGCGGCGGGTTCCTCAGCTGCGGGCGGGAAGCACCAGCACCGCCGCGGCCAGGAAACACAGCGCCCCGATGAACGTCCCGAGGTTGGCCAGCAACGCATCCTCGGTGATCCCGGCGCGGCTGACGAACGCACCGGCCGCGGAGATGCCGAACGCCACGCAGCCGATCATGTTGACCCACTGGGCCTGCCAGTCACGGGCTGCGGGTGCGACGAGCCCGATCGAGGTGCTGACGGCCACGATGCCGAGCACCCCGCTGATCAGGAACGCCACCGAACCGGTCGCGTCGGGCGCCCACACCAGGCGGCGCTCCTGGGTGACCGCATGCGCCCACACCGCCGCGCCGGTACTCACGTTGAACAACAGGGTGCCCGCGAATTGGGTTGCCGCACTCCACCAGTCCGTCTGGGACTGCGAACGCGCGCGGTTCAGCTGGATCCACGCCGCAGCGGTGAAGAAGAACGAGCCGGCGAAGCACAGCGCGTTGGCCGCTCCGGCCCCGGCGGTCGGGGCGAAGCCCGGCACCGTGGCGAGCGCGAACAGCGATGAGCCGATCACGAACAGCCAGCACTGCCGTGCCAGCGTCACCTACAGCAGACCGACGATCCGGTCGCCGACCGCCGAGGTGGACAACCGCTCGGTGCCGCGGTCGGCCAGGTGCGCCTCGACCGCGCGGTCCACCCGCTCGGCCGCGTCGGTCTCGCCGATGTGGTGGAGCAGCAGGGCCACCGACATGACTGCCGCGGTGGGGTCGGCGAGCCCCTGTCCGGCGATGTCAGGCGCGCTGCCGTGCACCGGCTCGAACATCGACGGGTTCGAGCGGGTGGCATCGATGTTGCCGCTGGCCGCCAGCCCGATCCCACCGCACACCGCGGCGGCCAGATCGGTGACGATGTCGCCGAACAGATTGTCGGTCACGATGACGTCGAATCGGCCCGGGTCGGTGACGAGGTGGATCATCGCCGCGTCGACGTGCTGATAGGCGACGTCCACGTCCGGGTATTCGGCGCCCACCTCGGCGACCACCCGCGACCAGAGGCTGCCCGCGAAGGTCAGCACATTGGTCTTGTGCACCAGGGTCAGGTGTTTGCGGCGGGACTGGGCGCGGGCGAACGCGTCACGCACCACCCGCTCGACGCCGTATGCGGTGTTGACGCTGACCTCGGTGGCCACCTCGTGCGGGGTGCCGACGCGCAGGGCGCCGCCGTTGCCGGTGTAGGGGCCCTCGGTACCCTCGCGCACCACCACGAAATCGATGCCGGTCACCCCCGACAGCGGGCTGTCCACTCCCGGGAACAGCCGGCCCGGCCGCAGGTTCACGTGATGGTCCAGGGCGAACCGCAGCTTCAGCAGCAGACCGCGCTCGAGCACACCGCTGGGGACCGACGGGTCACCGATCGCGCCGAGCAGGATCGCGTCGAATCCGCGAAGTTCCTCGATGGTCTGGTCGGTGAGCAGTTCACCGGTCGCGTGGTAGCGGCGCGCGCCCAGGTCGTACTCGGTGCGCTCCACCCCCGGCAGCACCACGTCGAGTACCTTCAGCGCCTCGGCGATGACCTCCGGGCCGATGCCGTCCCCGGCGATGACAGCGAGTTTCACGCGAGGTCCACCACTTCGAGGGTGTTGGCGCCCACGGCGTCGGCGATCGCGGACCGCAGATCGGCGGGCACCTCGCGGTCCAGTCGCAGCAGGATCGTCGCACTGGGACCTTCGGCGTCCTGGCTGAGTTGCGCGGCCAGGATGTTGACGTCTGCGCCGCCGAGCAGCGTGCCGATCTTGCCGAGCGCCCCGGGCTGATCGGCGTAGTTGACGATCAGGTTGACCCCCTCGGCGCGCAGATCGAAGTTGCGGCCGTTGATCTGGACCACCTTCTGCACCTGCTGCGGGCCGGACAGCGTGCCGGCGACGTTGGTGATCGAACCGTCGGCGGCCACCGCGCGGACGTCGACCACGCTGCGATGGTTGGGGCTCTCCGAGGCGGTCACCAATTCGGACTGCACACCACGCTCGGCGGCCAGTGCCGGGGCGTTGACGAATGTCACCTGCTGGTCGGTGACGGTGGAGAACAGACCGCGCAGTGCCGACAGCTTGAGGATCTCCACATCCTCGGCGGCCAGCTCACCGCACACCCGCACTGACAGCGTCGTCGTCGGTTCGGTCGCCAGCGCGCCGGCCAGCAGCCCGAGCTTGCGCACCAGCTCCAGCCACGGGGCGACCTCCTCGCCGACCACACCGCCGCCCACGTTGACCGCGTCGGGGACGAATTCGCCGGCCAACGCCAGGCGCACGCTCGCCGCGACGTCGGTGCCGGCCCGATCCTGCGCCTCGGCGGTCGACGCGCCGAGATGCGGCGTGACGACCACCTGGGGCAACTCGAACAGTGGGCTGTCGGTGCACGGTTCGGTCGAGAACACGTCGAGACCGGCGCCGCGGACGTGACCGCTGGTGATCGCATCGGCCAGCGCCTGCTCATCGATGAGCCCACCGCGGGCGGCGTTGACGATGATGACGCCCGGCTTCGTCTTGGCCAGCGCGTCGGCGTTGATCAGCCCTGCGGTCTCCTTGGTCTTGGGCAGGTGCACCGAGATGAAGTCCGCGCGGCCGAGCAGCTCGTCGAGGCTGATTAGCTCGATACCCAGCTGCGCGGCGCGGGCCGCGGAGACATAGGGGTCGTAGGCCACGACGTGGGTACCGAATGCCGCGAGGCGCTGGGCGACGAGCTGACCGATCCGGCCCAGCCCGACCACGCCGACGGTCTTGCCGAAGATCTCGGTGCCGGAGAACGACGATCGCTTCCAGGTGTGTTCGCGCAGCGTCGCGTCGGCCGCCGGGATCTGCCGGGCCGCGGAGAGCAGCAGCGCCAGCGCATGTTCGGCGGCGCTGTGGATGTTCGACGTAGGCGCGTTGACCACCAGCACGCCCCGGGCGGTGGCGGCGTCGACGTCGACGTTGTCCAGACCGACACCGGCACGCGCGACGATCTTGAGTTTCGGCGCGGCGGCCAGCACCTCGGCGTCGACGGTGGTCGCCGAGCGCACCAGCAGAGCGTCGGCCTCGGGCACGGCGGCCAGCAACTTCGGCCGGTCGGGACCGTCGACCCACCGGACTTCGACCTGGTCGCCGAGGGCGGCGACGGTGCTTTCCGCGAGCTTGTCGGCAATCAACACAACGGGGAGACTCACGCGGCCAGCCTAATGGGCTTCAATATCGGGATGGCGGGCAGGAGCGGGGCGGCAGCGGGATCAGTGGACGTGACCGTCGTGGGCAGCGGCCCCAACGGGCTGGCCGCCGCGGTGATCTGCGCGCGCGCCGGGCTCTCGGTCCGGGTGATCGAAGGTCAGCCGACCGCCGGGGGCGGGGCACGTAGCGCCGCGGATCCGCAGTTCCCCGAGGTGTTGCACGACGTGTGTTCGGCGGTGCACCCGCTCGGGATCGCGTCACCGTTCTTCGCCGAGTTCGACCTGGCCGCGCGCGGCGTCTCGCTGGTGTCCCCGGCGGTGTCCTACGCCAACCCGCTGCCGGGCCGGCCGGCGGCGGTGGCCTACCGGTCACTGGACCGCACGTGCGACGAACTCGACGACGGCGACAGCTGGCGACGGCTGTTCGGTCCGCTCGTCGAGCACGTCGACGGGGTGCTGGGCTTCTTCCTCGGCGACAAGCGGTCGCTGCCGCCGGATCTGCCGACGACGGTCCGCACCGGACTGCGGGTGCTGGCCCAGGGCAGCCCGCTGTGGGGGCTGCTGCGTGGCATCGACGCCCGTTCGCTGTTCAGCGGGGTCGGGGTGCACGCGATCCACACCATGCCGTCGCCGGTGAACAGCGGCGCCGGGCTGATGCTGGGCACCGTCGCCCACACCGCGGGCTGGCCGGTGCCTGTCGGCGGCACCCAGCAGATCACCGAGGCGCTCGTCGCCGACCTGATCGCCCACGGCGGTGAGGTGGTGCTGGGCCAACCGGTCACCGCTGCCCCGGACGGGGTGGTGATCTATGACACCGCCCCGACGGCGCTGCTCGGCATCTACGGCGACGCGGTGCCGGCCCGGTACGCGCGGGCGTTGCGGCGCTACCGATTCGGTCCGGGCGTCTGCAAGGTCGATTTCGTGCTCTCCGGCGACATCCCGTGGCGGGACCCGCGGGTGGCCGACGCGGCGACCGTGCACATGGGTGGGACGCGGACGCAGATGGCGCTGGCCGAACGGGAGATCGCGGCGGGCCGCCACGCCGAGTGGCCGATGACGCTGGCGTCGCTGCCGCATCTGGCCGATCCGTCCCGCATCGACGCCCAGGGCCGCCGCCCGCTGTGGACCTACGCCCATGTGCCCTCGGGGTCGCCCGCCGATCTCACCGAGACGATCACGTCCATGTTCGAGCGCGTGGCCCCGGGCTTCCGCGATCTGGTGCTGGGCGCACGCTGTGTGCCGGCCGCCGAGATGTCGGCTCACAACGCGAATTACGTCGGCGGCGACATCATCGTCGGCGGCGCGACGCTACCCGCCGCGCTGATCGGCCCCACCCTCCGGCTCAACCCCTGGACGACGCCGATCCCCCAGGCCTATCTGTGCTCGTCGGCGACTCCGCCGGGCACCGGGGTGCACGGCATGGCCGGCTACTACGCGGCCCGCACCGTGCTGCGCCGCGAGTTCGGCATCGAGACCACGCCGTCATTGGCCCCGAAACAACATTCCCGGCCGTGATTCTCGCGAATCGACGACCGGGAATGCTGTGTCGCATCAGTGACTAGGCGGTCTCGGTGATCGGCCGGTCGACCCAGCTCATCAGATCCCGCAGCTTCTTGCCGGTGACCTCGATCGGATGCTCGGCGTTCTGCTTGCGCAGACCCTCGAGCTCCTTGTTGCCGCCCTCGACGTTGGCGACCAGGCGCTTGACGAAGGTGCCGTCCTGAATGTCCTTCAGAATGGCGCGCATCCGATCCTTGGTGTCGGCGTCGATGACCCGCGGACCCGACAGATAGCCACCGAATTCGGCGGTGTCGGACACCGAGTAGTTCATCCGCGCGATGCCACCCTCGTACATCAGGTCGACGATGAGCTTGAGCTCGTGCAGCACCTCGAAGTACGCCATCTCAGGGGCGTAACCGGCCTCGACCATGACCTCGAAACCGGCCTTGACCAGTTCCTCGGTGCCACCGCACAGGACGGCCTGCTCGCCGAACAGGTCGGTCTCGGTCTCTTCTTTGAAGTCGGTCTTGATCACGCCGGCGCGCGCGCCACCGATGGCCGCGGCGTAGGACAGGCACAGCGCCTGACCCTCCCCCTTGGGGTCCTGGTCGACGGCGATCAGACAGGGCACGCCTTTGCCGTCGACGAACTGACGGCGCACGAGGTGGCCGGGCCCCTTGGGGGCGACCATGCCGATGGTCACGTTGGCCGGCGGCTTGATCAGGCCGAAGTGGATGTTGAGGCCGTGACCGAACAGCAGCGCGTCACCGTCGTTGAGATTGGGCTCGATGTCATTCTTGAAGATCTCGGCCTGGGCGGTGTCCGGCGCGAGCAGCATGATCACATCGGCCCACTTGGCGACCTCGGCCGGGGTGTCGACCTCCAGACCCTGCTCGGTGACCTTCTCGCGGGACTTCGAGCCTTCTTTGAGACCGACCTTCACCTGCACACCGGAGTCGCGCAGGCTCAGCGAGTGCGCGTGGCCCTGGCTGCCGTAGCCGATGACCGCGACCTTGCGGCCCTGGATGATCGACAGATCGGCGTCGTCGTCGTAGAACATCTCAACTGCCATACGTGCTTCTTCTTCCTTGTCCTATTTCTGGGGTTGTCTTCTGTTCCGGGTATTACTTGGCCGCGCCGATGCCCCGCGGACCCCGCGACAACGACACCACGCCGGATTGCACGATCTCACGGATCCCGTAGGGCTCCAGCACCCGCAGCAGCGCCTCGAGTTTGGCGGCGGTGCCGGTGGCTTCCACGGTCAGCGATTCGGTCGACACGTCGACCACCTTCGCGCGGAACAGGTTGACCGCCTCGATGACCTGGCCGCGCGTGGTGGCGTCGGTGCGCACCTTGATCAGGGCGAGTTCGCGCGAGACCGCGTTCTCCTCATCCTGTTCGACGATCTTGATCACGTTGATCAGCTTGTTCAGCTGTTTGGTGATCTGCTCGAGCGGCTGATCCTCCACGCTGACGACGATCGTCATCCTCGAGAGGTCCTTCTGCTCGGTCGCGCCGACGGCCAGACTCTGGATGTTGAACCCGCGCCGGGAGAACAACGCCGCGACCCGGGCGAGCACGCCGGGTTTGTCCTCGACGAGCACCGAGAGGGTGTGGGTGGAGATGGCCATCAGGCGTGCCCCTCTTCGTTGTCGTCGAACAGCGGACGGATATCTCGCGCCGCCATGATCTCGTCATTGCCGGTGCCGGCAGCCACCATCGGCCACACCTGCGCGTCCGCGCCCACGGTGAAGTCGATGACCACCGGCCGGTCGTTGATCGCGCGTGCCTGGTTGATGACGTCGGCGACATCCTCTTCGCGCTCGCAGCGCAGCCCGACGCAGCCCAGCGCCTCCGCCAGCTTCACGAAGTCGGGGATGCGACGTGAATGCGTGGCCAGATCGGTTTGGCTGTAACGCTCTTCGTAGAACAGCGTCTGCCATTGCCGCACCATGCCGAGGTTGCCGTTGTTGATCAGCGCGACCTTGATCGGGATGCCCTCGATGGCACAGGTCGCCAGTTCCTGATTGGTCATCTGGAAGCAACCGTCACCGTCGACGGCCCACACCTCGGCATCCGGGCGGCCCATTTTGGCGCCCATGGCCGCGGGCACGGCGTAGCCCATCGTGCCCAGACCCCCGGAGTTCAGCCATGTCTTGGGCTTCTCATAGGAGATGAACTGGGCCGCCCACATTTGGTGCTGGCCCACGCCGGCGACGTAGATGGCGTCGGGGCCGGCGAGCTTGCCCAGCGTCTCGATGACGTATTCGGGTGACAGGCTGCCGTCGCTCTGCGGACCGTAGCTCAGCGGATAGGTGTCCTGCACACCCTGCAGGTACTGCCACCACTGGTCGATGTCGAGCGCGCCGACGGAGTCGTCACGGCGCAGCACCTCGATCAGATCGGTGAGCACGGCCTTGACGTCGCCCACGATCGGCACGTCGGCGTGCCGGTTCTTGCCGATCTCGGCCGGGTCGATGTCGGCGTGGATCACCTTGGCACCGGGGGCGAACGAGTCGAGTTTCCCGGTCACCCGGTCGTCGAACCGGGTGCCCAGCGCGATCAACAGGTCACTGCGCTGTAGGCCGGCGACCGCGGCGACGGTGCCGTGCATCCCCGGCATGCCCAGATTCTGCCGATGGCTGTCGGGGAACGCCCCGCGCGCCATCAGGGTGGTGACCACCGGGATGCCCGTCATCTCCGCGAGCGTGCGCAGCTCCTCGGTGGCCTCGCCGCGGATGACCCCGCCACCGATGTAGAGCACCGGCTTGTGGGCGGCCGCGATCAGCTTGGCGGCCTCCCGGATCTGGCGGTTGTGCGGTTTGGTGTTCGGCTTGTAGCCGGGCAGGTCGATCTGCGGCGGCCAGCTGAACGTGCACTGCCCCTGCAGGATGTCCTTGGGGATGTCGACGAGCACCGCACCGGGCCTGCCGGTCGCGGCGATGTGGAACGCCTCGGCCAGCGCCCGCGGGATGTCGTCGCCCCGGCGCACCAGGAAGTTGTGCTTGGTGATCGGCATGGTGATGCCCGAGATGTCGGCCTCTTGGAATGCGTCGGTGCCGATGAGGCTCCGCCCGACCTGACCGGTGATCGCCACCACCGGGACGGAATCCATCTGGGCGTCGGCCAGCGGAGTGACCAGATTGGTCGCGCCGGGGCCCGACGTGGCCATCATCACCCCGACCTTGCCGGTGGCGTGGGCGTAGCCGCTGGCGGCGTGCCCGGCGCCCTGCTCGTGGCGGACCAGCACGTGGCGCAGCTTCTGCGAATCGAACAGCGGGTCGTACACCGGCAGCACCGCGCCACCGGGGATACCGAAGATCGTGTCGACGTCGAGTTCTTCGAGGGACCGGATCACCGCCTGAGCGCCGGTCATCTGCTCCGGGGCGACCTGGCGCGGCGTCACGACCTTGGGGCTGGTGGACTTGACGGCCGACACGGCCTGCTCGCCGTTGGGCGTGCTCGGGCGGTGCGGTGGTCGCGTGGTCGGTGCGCTCACTGGTTTCCCTCTTCGGTGTGTGGTGCGGTTCCTCGGGCAAGAAAAAACCCCCGACAGCGGGTCGCTGTTCGAGGGTGGCGCGTCGATGCTGGTTGCTATGCCCGGCAGCGGGCCAGCGCGGCATCAACGCGCCAACCGATTACTACGAGCTCCAGCGACTGCATAGCACTCGACGGTAGCCTCCGCACAGCTCAAAGGTCAAATTGCGGTGCCGCCCGGCGACGGTGCCAGAATCGGAGGGGTGAGCTCATCTTCGGTGTCCGGGTCCGGGTCGTCGTCAACCGCGACGCCGGAACCGGTTGTGGTGCGGATCTCCCCGATGGCCCACCTCGCGGTCGGCTTCTTCACCCTCGGTCTGCTGTCGGTGGTGTTGGCCAACCCGAGGTGGTTCCTGCCGCTGCTGGTTATCCCGGTGATCGCCGCGGTGGCGGTCGCGCGGTACCGCACCGTCGCCGATGGCGCGGGCGTCACTGCCCGCACCCTGCTGAGCAGCCGCACGCTGGCCTGGAGCGATATGGACGGGCTGCGCTTCGGCAGGGGCGCCTGGGCGAAGGCCCGGTGCAAGGACGGCACCGAGACGACGCTGCCCGCGGTGACGTTCAATACGTTGCCCGAGCTCACTGCGGTGAGCGGCGGGCGGGTGCCCAACCCCTACCGCTGAACCAGCCCGGTCAGCCCAGCGGGTTGGCGCCGTTGAGCAGCACCCACACCGCGACACCGGCGCCGATGCCGAGCAGCAGGGCCACGAATGACCCCACGAACGGCCGCCGTGCCCAGCCCCGTCCGGCATCGAAGCCGTAGCGGCCCGGTCCGCTGAGGGCGACCACCGCGGCGACCACGATGAGCGTCACCTGGAATTCGTGCCCGTCGGGCAGAAAGAAGGCGAAGCCGTTGCCCTGGGTGGTGATCGAGGCGAGCAAGGCGTTGATCAGATAGGCGAGCGCGATCGCGGCGGCCACCGGGGTGAACAGCCCGAGTGCGAGCAGCACGCCTGCGGCGATCTGCCCGGCGGCGGCGAGGTAGACCAGGATGTCGGCGTGCTGGTAGCCGGCGTCGCCGAGAACGTTCTCCAGGCCGTTCAGTCCGGTGCCGCCCCACAGCCCGAACGCCTGCCGCAGCCCGTGGGCGATCAGCAGGACACCCAGACCGACGCGCAGCAGCATCAGCCCGAGATCCTGGGTACCGCGCCGGCCCGCCGCCTTGAGCCGGTCCTCGGCGAAGGGGTCGTACCCGACCTCCGTCGGCTCGGCGCCGTAATGCCCCAGCGGATGGCCGTTTCCGGGCTGCACATAGGGCAGCGGCTCCGGCTCGTTCATCAGGTTGTACACCGGTTGGGCCGGGGCGCCCTTGTTCGCGTCCCAGCGCGGGATCGCGGTGGTCTCGAAGTCGCCGCCGTACGTCGATGACGGCAGGTCGTCCTCCGGGTCGACCAGGCTCGCCGTGGCGGGCCGGGCCGGGTCGTCGGGCCGTTGCCAGGTGCGCGCGTCCTGGGGTTGACTGGTCACGCCTGCCAGGGTAGGTGCAGATCACCGCGGAACCGCGCATTTGCCACGGCGCTTTGGTCACGGTCTGGCTTCGCCGGGCCGTGGCGCGTACCGCCGCGCGATCCGTAACCTGGCCTGCATGACGATGCGCCGGCCGCTGACGGGACTGGCAGCACTGCTGTGCGCGACGGCGCTGTTCGGATCGGCCTGCGCGCGTTTCGACGACGCCCAGTCCCAACCGTTCACCACCGAACCCGAGATGGCTCCCGGGCAGACCTCGACGCCTCCCCCGCCCCCGCCGCTGCCGGCCAAGCCGTTCCCCAAGGAGTGTCCTGCCCAGGGGGTGATGCAGGGCTGCCTGGAGAGCACCAGCGGGTTGATCATGCTGCCCGACAGCCAGTCGGCGTTGGTGGCCGAACGCACCACCGGCGCGGTCAAGGAAGTGTCGGTCCGCGCAGAGCCCAAGGTGAAGACGACGATCCCGGTCGATCCGTCCGGCGACGGCGGCCTGATGGACATCGTGCTGTCCCCGACCTATTCGCAGGACCGGCTGATGTACGCCTATGTCAGCACCCCCACCGACAACCGGGTGATCCGCATCGCCGACGGCGACGTGCCCAAGCCGATCCTGACCGGAATCCCCAAGGGGACCACCGGCAATATGGGGTCGCTGATCTTCACGAGCCCGACCACGCTGCTGGTGCAGACCGGCGATGCCGGCAACCCCGCGCTGGCCGCCGACCCGGCGTCGCAGGCGGGCAAGGTGCTGCGCATCGAACAGCCGACCACGGTCAACCAGGCGCCCACCACGACGGCGCTGAGCGGGATGGGTGCGGGCGGCGCGATGTGCATCGACCCGGCCGACGGCGCGCTCTACATCACCGACCGCACGCCGACCGGCGACCGGCTGCAGAAGATGACGAAAGACTCGAAGGTATCCACCGTGTGGACCTGGCCGGATCGGCCCGGCGTCGCCGGCTGCGCCGCCCTCGACGGCACCGTGCTGGTCAACCTCGTCAACACCAAGCAGACGGTGGCCGTGCGCATGGCCCCCGACACCGGTGCGGTGACCGGTGAACCCGAGGTGATCCGCCAGGACACCCGCGGTCACGCCTGGGCGTTGCAGCTCTCCGCGGACGGCAACGTCTGGGGTGCCACGGTGAACAAGACCGCGGGCGATGCCGAGATCACCGACGACGTGGTGTTCCCGCTGTTCCCAGAGGGCGGCTTCCCGCGCAGCAGCGCCGACAACACCTGACCCGGTTCGCCGGTCCGCGTCCGACAACGCCACGCCAAGCGATAATGTCATTCTCCTCGATGGAAGACGCATTCTCGCGAGGAGGCGACGTGGCAGGTCGGTGTGCGGGCAGGGTCGCGTTGGTGACCGGGAGCAGCCGGGGGCTCGGCAAGGCGATCGCGATCCGGCTGGCCGAGGAGGGCGCGACGGTCGTCCTGACCGCGCGCACGCTCGATCCCGATCCGAGATACCAAGGTTCACTGCGGCAGACGGCTCAGGAGATCGGCGACGCGGGCGGTTCGGCGATCGCGATCGCCGCTGACCTGTCGGACCCCGGCGACCGTGCGCGGCTGTTCGCCGAAGCCGTCGAGGCCGTCGGTTCCCCCGACATCCTGGTCAACAACGCCGCGGTCACGTTCCTGCGGCCGCTCGACGGGTTCCCCGACAAGCGGGTCCGGCTGATGCTGGAGATGCATCTGCTGGGCCCGTTACACCTGTGCCAGTTGGCCATTCCGGCTATGCGTGAACGTGGTCGCGGGTGGATCCTGAACATCACCTCGGTGGGCGGCGACCTCCCCGACGGCCCGCCGTTCGCGGAATTCGACCGCACGGCCGGGTTCGGCATCTACGGCACGGCGAAGGCCGCACTGAACCGGATGACCAAAAGCCTTGCCGCGGAACTGTACGACGACGGTATCGCGGTGAATGCCGCCGCGCCGACCAACCCGGTCGCCACCCCGGGAGCCGGCACGTTGGATCTGGCGAAGACCGACACCGAGGACATCGGGCTGATCACCGAGACGGCACTGCGGCTGTGCACCGGGGACCCCGCGACACTCACCGGGCGGATTGCCCACACCCAGTCGTTCCTGCAGGAGGCCGGGTGGACCGGTGACCGAACTCGCGCTTGATGAGCTCGCCGCCCGGTTGTCCGGCGTCGGGGTCCGCGAGGTCCGGCCGCTGCGCGGTGGCGCGTCGAGCCTGACCTATGCCGGTGTGCGGGACGGCGATCCGGTGGTGGTCAAGGTGGCGCCGCCCGGGGTCGCGCCGACCGGGCACCGCGACGTGCTGCGCCAGGCGCGCGTGCTGCGGGCACTTGAGCACACCGCAGTGCCGGTGCCGGTGGTGCTGGCCGAGGACACCGGCGCGCCGCCCGCCGTGCCACCGCTGTTCGTGATGTCGTTCCTGCCGGGCGATTCGGTCGAGCCGCTGTTCGACTCCGCCGACGCGGGACCCGAAGATGTTGTCGCGCAGCGCTTCCGGAGTGCGGCGACCACCATGGCCGACCTGCACCGGGTGACGCCGGAGTCGGTCGGCCTGGCCGACGAGCCGACATCGGGGCCGGTGGACGAGATCGCCCGCTGGGAGCGCACCCTCACCACGGTGGACCCCGAGCTGGCGCCGGGGTGGCGGGAGGTGGCCGGGACACTGCGCGCCACGCTGCCCGCCGGCGCGCCTGCGGCGATCGTGCACGGCGACTTCCGGCTGGGCAATCTCCTGGCCGACGGCGGGCGGATCACGGCCGTGATCGACTGGGAGATCTGGTCGGTCGGTGATCCGCGGGTGGACGTCGGCTGGTTCCTGATCAACAGCGATCCGTGCACCTATGACCGGCCGACGCCCCACCGCGGGGCCACCCCGCCGCCCGGCGAACTCGCCGAGGTGTACCGCGCGGCCCGCGGGACAGACGTCGAGGATCTCGACTGGTTCGCCGCACTGGCCTGCTTCAAGTCGACCGCCACGTGGGCCCTGATCGTCAAACACAACCGGCGCCGCCGTACCCCCGACCGCGATATGGAGGCGATGGCCGGCACGCTGCCCCGGCTGTTGGAGCGGGCCCGCGAACTGCTCGACTAGCCGCGGGCGAGATCGGCGACGATCAGGCCGACGGTGAAGTCGAAGCGTTCGTGGTCGGCACCGGAGGTCAATTCCGCCGCATGCCTGCGCGTGTACGGGAAGGTCTCGGCGGGCAGCGCCTCGAGGCGTCGCACGAGTTCTTCGCGGCCGAGCACCCAGTCGTCCTCACCCTTGTCGGCCCGGGAACGGATCAGGGAGATCTCGAGGGTGTAGGCGTTGATGTACAGGGTCAGGGCGTCGATCGCCCACGCCGCCGCGCGGGGCGCCACCCCGCCGGTGAGCAGGATCGCCAGCATGCCCTCGGCCAGCCGCAGCGTGTCGAGGTTGGTCGACGCGACGGCCAGGGCGGCGCGGGAGATGCCGGGGAATTGCAGGTATCGATCGCGCAGCTGCGCACAGACATCGAGGATCTGCGCCTGCCAGCCGGCCGGATCGGGCGCCGGCAGAACGACTTCTGAGCACAACCGACCGATGAGCAGTTCGTCGAGGTCCGCCTTGTTGACCACGTGGGCGTACAGCGACGCCGGTCCGGTGTCCAACTCCGCGGCCACACTGCGCATGGTGAGCGCGTCATAACCCTGGGTGGCGACCACGTCGAGCGCCGCCTCGACGATGCGCTCGACCGTGATCGGCTTCTTCGATGGCGGCGCCGGCACCACGGCGGGGTGCGCATGTCGTGCAGCGCGCCGGGCCTTGGGATCTACACGGGGCACCGGGTCAGCCTACCTTGACACGTACGCCGTTCGTCGAATAAAACGTTGTTCGTGTTTAACGAACGCCGTTCGTCCATGCCGAGCGGCACTGCTCCGCGGAGCGGGATGATCCGGGCATACCTCGTCCTGGTGGTGGTCTTCGTGGCCGATCTGATGGATCTGCTGGACTCCACAATCGCGAACCTGGCCGGTCCCGCCATTCGCGACGACCTGGGCGGGAAGGAATCCACCCTGCAGTGGGTGCTGGCCGCCTATACGGTCACCTTCGCGATCGGCCTGATCACCGGAGGCCGGCTCGGCGACCTGATCGGGCGGCGTCGGCTGCTGTTGCTCGGGATGGCAGGGTTCACCGCGTCCTCACTGGCGTGCGGCGCCGCCCCCGGGGTGGCGTTCCTGATCGCCGCCCGTGCCGCGCAGGGACTCTTCGGATCGTTGATGATCCCGCAGGGGTTCGCGCTGCTCACGGTGGTCTTCCCACCGGAGCGGTTGCGTCGGGCGTTCGTGCCCTTCGGACCGCTGATGGGGCTGGCCGCCGTCGCCGGTCCGATCCTGGCCGGCTGGCTGCTGCACCTCGATCCCTTCGGCATCGGCTGGCGGTCGATCTTCTTGATCAACGTCCCCATCGGGTTCGCCGCCTACCTGTTCGGCCGCCGCGTTCTGCCCCGCCACAGCGGAGAGGACCCCGCCGCCCGGCTCGACCCGACCGGCGTCGGGCTGCTCACCCTCTCCTGCGCCCTGCTCATCGTCCCCCTTGTGGAGGGCCGCGAACTCCATTGGCCCAACTGGTCTTTCGCGATGATGGCGGCCTCAGGCATCTCGCTGACGCTGTTCGTGAGGTCTGAGCGGCGCAGCAGTCATCCGGTCATCGCCCCGTCGCTGTTCACCAAGCGCAGCTTCGTCGTCGGTCTGGTCATCGTGGCGGGCTTCTTCGCCGCGCAGAGCGGCTTTCTGCTGGCCCTCAACCTGCTGCTCCAGCTGGGAATGGGCTGGACACCGCTGCGCTGCGGTCTCGCACTGGTGCCCTGGGCGCTCGGCAGCGCAATCGGTGTGGGCCTGGCGGGCGCGATCCTGGCCGCGCGGGTCGGACGCGCCACCCTGCAGCTGGGGCTGGGCTGTGCGACAGCGGGATCCATCGCGCTGTGCGTCACCGTCGCGCACGGGCAGGAACGACTGGATGTCGCCGCGTTGGCGCCCGCACTGCTCGCCATCGGCTTCGGCACCGGCCTGGTCGGCGTTCCCCTGTTCGAGTACGTGCTCGGCGACGCCACGCCGGCAGAGGCCGGGACGGGATCGGGCATGCTCAACGCCGTTCAGCAGTTCTCGTCCGCCGTCGGAGTGGCCGCCCTGGGCACGGTGTTCTTCACCCGGGTCGACGAGCCGATGGCGACCGGCTACTCGCACGCCGGTGTCGCGGTCGGCGCCGCGTGCGCCGCCCTGTTCGCCTGCACGCTGCTCCTGGTCGGGCTCCTGCCCCGGCAGCCACGGCACTCCCCTGCCTGACCACGAAAGGTCCGCCATGCCCACCCGAGTCGCCCTCATCACCGGTTCCGGCCGCCCGCTGGGAATCGGATTCGCCGTCGCGCAGCAGCTTGCCGAACGCGGCTACCACGTGATCCTCAGCGCTCGGGACCGCGCGCGCGCCGACGGCCTGGCCGAGGAGCTCCGAACGCGCGGTCTGAGCGCGGACGCACTCGCGCTCGACCTCACCGAACGTCAGAGCGTCGTCGATGCCGCCCAACACATCGAGCAGACGTTCGGCCACCTCGACGTCCTGGTCAACAACGCGACGCACGGACCCGACCACACCGTGCTGGCCGCGCTCGACGCCGACCCGGAGGAGGTGCGGGCCGCGTTCGACGTCGACGTCGTCGGATCCTGGCGCCTCACCGCGGCGATGGTGCCGCTGCTGCGCCGGGCTCCGGCCGCCCGCATCGTCAACGTGTCGAGTGTGTCCGCCCAGCAGATCGCATCCGGACTCGACCTCGGCGCACCCCTGCGCGCGCCCGCCTATTCCATGGCCAAGTACAACCTCACCGTCCTGACCGGCATCCTCTCCCGTGAACTCGCCGATGGCCCGATCCTCGTCAACGCCGTCGACCCCGGCGACACCGCGACCCACCCCGAACGCGGCGACGATCACTCACGCCCGGCGGCCGAGAGCGCCCGCGACATCGTCTGGGCCGCGACCCTCGGTCCGGACGGCCCGAACGGGATGCTGTTCCGCGATGGTCAGCCGGTCGTCGAGTTGAGCTAGCGCGGGATCCCGGCCAGCTTGTCGGCGAACTTCTCCTCCGCGGCGGCGCGCAGCCGCAGCAGATGCTCCGACGGGAACACATCGGGTGCGGGCTCGCGATTCTTGAGCAACAACCGGGCCAGGGTCACCTTGTGCACCTCGGTGGGTCCGTCGGCCAGCCCGAGCACGAACGACTCGGTGAGGTACTGCACGAACGGCATCTCGTGGCTGGTGCCCAGCGATCCGTGGATCTGCAGGGCGCGCGCCGACACGTCGTGCAGCACCTTCTGCATCATGGCCTTGACCGCCGAGATGTCGGCGCGCACGGCCTTGTAGTCGTTGTACTGGTCGATCTTCCATGCGGTCTGCAGGGTCAGCAGCCGGAACGCCTCGATCTCCATCCAGGAGTCGGCGACCATCTCCTGCACCATCTGCTTGTCGGCGAGCACGCTGCCCTGGGTGTAGCGCGACACCGCGCGTTCGGTGATCATGTCGAAGATGCGTCGCACCAGTCCGACCGTGCGCATCGCGTGATGGATCCGGCCGCCGCCGAGGCGGGTCTGCGCCACCACGAACGCACCGCCGCGCGGACCGAGCATGTGATCGGCGGGCACCCGCACGTTCTCATACCGCACGTAGCCCTCGCGCCCGCCACCGCCGAGCGGCTGATAGCCCAGTCCGACGTCGCGCAGCACGTTGATCCCCGGGGTGTCACCGGGCACCACGAACATCGAATACCGTTCGTAGGGCGCGGCTTCCGGATCGGTCATCGCCATCACGATGAGGAACGACGCCTTGGAGGCGAACGACGAGTACCACTTCTCGCCGTTGATGACCCAGTGGTCGCCGTCCGGCACCGCGGTGGTCTCGAAGATCTTCGGATCGGCGCCGCCTTGGGGCTCGGTCATCGAGAAGCAGGAGATGATCCGGTTGTCGAGCAACGGTTCCAGATAGCGCTCTTTGAGTTCGGGGGTGCCGTAGTGGGCCAGGATCTCACTGTTGCCGGAATCGGGTGCCTGTGAACCGAAGACGATCGGCGCGCACTCGCTGCGGCCCAGAATCTCGTTGAGCAGCGCCAGCTTCACCTGGCCGAAACCGGGCCCGCCGAGGTGCGGTCCGAGGTGGGTGGCCCACAGGCCGCGCTCCTTGACGATCTGTTGCAGCGGCGGGATCAGCGCCTGGCGCACCGGGTCGTCGAGGTCGTGGGACTCCTTGACGATGTAGTCGATCGGCTCGCACTCCTCGCGGACGAAGGCCTCCACCCACTTGAGCTGCTCCTCCCATTCGGGATCGGTCGAGAAGTCCCAGGCCATGTTTCGCTCCTGTCGTCTAGCGTCCGGACCACGTCGAGCGCCGGTCGGCGGCGTCGTCGGTGGCATGGGTGAGTACCTGGTTACGGTTCTCCAGCTCGAGCGCCGCCTCGAGGTGTGTGGCGTCGGTGTTGACCTGCAGCGCGCGCTTGGTCAGCTCGACGCCCAGTGGCGCGTGGCCGGCGATCCGCGTCGCGAGTTCGAGGGCACGGCTACGGAGTTCGTCGGGCTCGACGACCTGGCTGACCAGTCCACGCCGGTCGGCTTCCTCGGCCGTCACGGTGCGTCCGGTGAGCATCCAGTCGGCGGCGACGCTGGTGCCGACGATCCGCGGCAGGTGGTAGCTCATCCCCATCTCCGCCCCGGACAGCCCGAGCAGGATCGCGGCGTTGCCGAATGTGGCTGTCGCCGAACAGATCCGGACGTCGGCCGCCAGGCACAGGGCGAAACCCGCCCCCACGCACGCACCGTTGACGGCGGCGATCACCGGCTGCGCGAGTTCGCGGATCGCCCGCGGGAGTGCGGCCATCGCCTCCTGAAAGCGCATCCGGTCGATCGCGGGCGCGGTGGCCTCCAGCATGCCGGGGCCGAAGTCCCGCACGTCGATACCGGAGCAGAAGCCACGACCCGCCCCGGTGAGCACCACAGCGCGCACCGACCGGTCCCCCGCCACCGCCGTCACCGTCCGCAGCAGGTCATCGCGCATCGCCTCGTTGATCGCGTTGAGGCGGTCGGGCCGGTTCAGTCGCAGGACGGCGACACCGTCGGTGGCGGTGTCGAGTTCGAGGGTCTCCACCTCAGATCCGCTCGATGATCGTCGCGGTGCCCATGCCCCCGCCGGTGCACATCGTCACCAGCCCGATGGCCAGATCGCGACGCTCGAGTTCGTCGAGCACCGTGCCGATCAGCATGGCGCCGGTGGCGCCGATCGGGTGGCCGAGCGCGATGGCGCCGCCGTTGACGTTCACCCGCTCCGGATCGAGATCGAGATCGCGGATCGTCTTCAGCGGAACCGCGGCGAAGGCCTCGTTGACCTCCCAGAGGTCGATGTCGCCGGTGCGCATGCCCGCTTTGGCCAGGCAGCGTGCCGCGGCCGGGCCCGGCGCGGTCAACATGATGACGGGCTCACTGCCGATCGCCGCGGTCGCGCGGATGCGGGCTCGCGGCGAAAAGCCGTGTGCGCGGGCATATTCCGGTGCCGCGATGACGGCAGCCGCGGCTCCGTCGACCACGCCGGAGGAGTTGCCCGCGTGGTGCACGTGGTCGATGCGCTCTACCTTGGGATACCGATCGAGGCAGATCTCGTCGAAGCTGCGGCCCTCCCCCTCGACTCCCGCGGCACCCATCGCGGCGAACGCCGGGCGCAGTCCGGCGAGCTTCTCGACGGTGGTGCCGGGCCGGGGGTGCTCGTCGTTGTCGAGCAGCGTGGTGCCGTCCGCGTCGGTCACCGCGATGATCGACCGGTCGAACCGGCCCTCGGCGATGGCCTGGGCGGCGCGGCGCTGACTCTCGGCGGCGTACCCGTCGACGTCGGCGCGGCCGAACCCCTCCAGCGAGGCGATTAGGTCGGCCGAGATGCCCTGCGGCACCGTCGGATACCGCTGCCGGAATGCGGGATTGGCACCGTCGATCGTGGGAACGCCCACACCCACGTCCCACCGCGACATGGATTCCACGCCGCCGGCGACCACCAGATCCTGGGCTCCGCTGGCGACGCCGGCCGCCGCGACGGTGACCGCCTGCTGCCCGGAACCGCAGAACCGGTTGAGCGTCATCCCGGGCACCGTCTCCGGCCAGCCCGCCAGCAGCAGCGCGAGCCGGGCGATGTCGTCGCCGTGCTCCCCGGCCAGCAGACCGTTGCCGGCGATCACGTCGTCGACGTCGGCCGGGTCGAAGCCGCCGCGCGCGACGAGCGCACCCAGGCACTGGGCCAGCAGGTCCTGCGGATGCACCCCGTGCAACGCGCCGTCGGCCCTGCCGCGCCCGCGCGGGGTCCGCACCGCGTCGAGGATCCAGGCGTCCGTCATCGGCAGGTCCCTTCGTCACGCGCCGGCGCACTCGGCGAGAACGCGTTCACGTATCGCGAGAAGGCTATTCTCCCGAAACTCTCGGTGCAACAACCGCACGCCCCTAAGCTGGGCGAGTGCCCAGCGTGTCGTCGGCGGTGACCGTTCAGCCCGCCGCGTTTCTGCGCACCACCCTGCCGCTCGACCTGTCGGTCCTGGCCGCCCTCGACAGCGGCCGCTATCACTCGATCTGGCTGCCCGACCACATGGTCAGCTTCTGGCCCGACTCGATCTGGACGCCGGAGTTCACCGATCTGGCCACCGCCTCACCGTCGCCGCACCGCCACCTGGACGGAATGGCCGTGGCCGCGGCAGCCGCGGTCCTGACCGAGCGCACACCGTTGGTCACCAGCGTGGTCGACACGGTGCGCCGCCACCCCGCCTCGCTGGCCCAGAGCGCCCTGACGATCGACCACCTGGCCGGTGGCCGATTCATCCTCGGGCTGGGCAGCGGCGAGAGCGAGAACATCGTGCCCTACGGCTTCGACTTCTCCCGTCCGGTCAGCCGGTTCGAGGAGGCGCTACAGGTGATCAGGCTGCTGTGGGACTCCGACGGACCGGTGGACTTCCAGGGGCGGTTCTACACGCTCGACCACGCGCGCCTGGACACCGAACCCTACGGCGGCAGTCCCCCGCCGATCTGGATCGGCGCCAGCGGCCCCCGCATGCTCGACATCGTCGGCCGACACGCCGACGGCTGGTGGCCGGCCGGCGCGTGGACGCCCGAACACTACGCGGACATGCTCGCCGCCATCCGCACCTCGGCCGAGCGGGCCGGCCGCGACCCGGCCGCGATCACGCCGTGCTTCATCCAGGTCTGCCTGATCGGCGCGGACGAGGCGGCGCTGGCTGACGTCCTCGAAGCACCGCTGGTCAAGGCGTTCCTGCTGCAGGTGTCGGCCGAGACACTGCGCGGGCTCGGCTTCCGCCACCCGATGGGCGAGAACTGGCGCGGCTTCCAGGACATCGACCCGGCGACCCTGACCCGTGAGCGGATCCTGGACTTCCTGAATCGCGTGGAGCCCGAGGCGGTACTGGCGGTGGTCCCGCACGGCACCCCCGAACAGGTCGCCCGCATCGTCAAGACCTACGTCGAGGCCGGTCTGCGGGTGCCCAAGATCATGGACTACGGCGCCATGGCCGGGCTGCGGTTCGCCGCGGCGTCGGCCGCCAACGTGCGCCGGGCCGAAGATGAACTGATCCGTCTGTGTGGAGGCGAACCATGACCGACCTGCTGGACGCCGCCGACCTGCTGGCCCGCGCCGAAGCGGACACCGGGCGCGCCGATTACGGTGACCCGACGCTGCCGGAGCGCTTCCGCCTGGCCGTCGACCACCTCAACGCGCTCGGCATGGATGCCGACGGGCGGCAACGGGCCTCGGAGGTGTGCCGGTGGCTGCTGACGTCGCGACTCGAACTGTTCGCCGATCGCGACCGGTACCCGATCGCCGACGAGGTGATCGAGGCGCCGATGTTCGTCACCGGCGAACCCCGCTCGGGCACCACCCTCATGCACGCCCTGATGTCGGTCGACCCGGATGCCCGGTCGCTGCGGTTCTGGGAGGTGATGTATCCGTCGCCCCCGCCAGGACTGAGTGAACCCGACGATCCACGGCGCGCCCGGGCCGATGCCGACTGGCGGGAGATCAACGCACAGATGCCGAAGTGGCTGCACAGCCACCCCTACAACGACATGCACGGCGACGGGCTGCCCGAGGACGAGCGCACGTGGGCGTTCGACTTCCGGGTGATGACACCGACGGCGTGGTGGCGGGTCCCGATGCAGACGCTCGTCGGAGGGTTACCCACCGACCCGGCCGCCCAGTACCGTCTGCACACGGCGATGCTGCAGCAATTCCAGTACGCGCGCCCCCGTAAGTACTGGGTCCTCAAGGGTTTTCACGGTTTCCGGCTCACCGAACTGTTCGCCGCCTATCCGGATGCCCGCCTGCTGTGGCTGCACCGCGATCCGGTCCAGGTCGCCGCGTCGCGCACGATGATGATGGCCGACATCCTCGACGGCATCGTCGGGCCCATCGATCTGCACGCCGCGGCGAAGATGCACCTGGAACTGACCCGGGCGAGCGTCGCCAACACCATGACCCATCCGATGGTCGACGACCCACGCATCCGCCACGTCCGCTACACCGACTTCGTCGCCGACCCGGTCGAGACGGTCCGGGCGTACTACAGATTCTGCGGGCGCACGCTGACCGCGGCCGCCGACACCGCGATGCGCGACTATCTGGCGAACAACCGCGGCGACCGGTACGGCAAGTTCCGCTACTCGACCTCCCTGCTGACCGACATCGGTGAGAACATCGCAGACCTCAACGAGGAATTCCGGCCGTTCCGTGAGCGCTTCGGCGTACCGATCGAGAAGCGGGACTGAGGAATCGCGATGCACGACCGGCTCTCGGTGCACAGCGTCACCTTTACCGGCGCCCCGCTGAACGAGCTCGACCGCTTCTGGCGCGCGGCGGGACTTAACCGGCTCAGCCTCGTCGACGTCCAGTTGTCCGACCCCGGGCTGGCCCCGCTGATCGCCGCGCGCGGCTACCGCACCCACGCCGTCTGCCATGTCTTCTCGACCAGCGACGAGCTGCTGCGGGTGATCGACGCGGCCGCGGACATCGGCGCGACGATGGTCTACCTGCTGACCGGCGGACGACGTGGACTGAACTGGGAACAGGCCGCCGACCGCTTCTGTGCCGCCGTGGCGCCCGGGGTGGCCGCGGCCGGGAACGCCGGCATCTGCCTGGCCGTCGAGAATGCGTCCAGCCTCTACGCCGACATCCATTTCGCCCACTCGCTGCGCGACACCATCACCCTGGCTGAACTGGCGGGCCTGGACATCTGCATCGACCTGTTTCACTGCTGGGCCGAGGCCGGCCTCGACGCACTCGTCGACCGCGCGCTGCCCCGCACCCGGTTGATCCAGCTCAGCGACTACGTACTCGGCGATCGGTGGCTGCCGGCCCGGGCCGTGCCCGGCGACGGCGCCGTCCCCATCGAACCGTTCCTCGCGCGCGTGCTCGCCGCCGGCTACCCGCACGGCTTCGACCTGGAATTGATCGGCCCCCGCATCGAATCCGAGGGTCGCGTCGAGGCCGCCCATCGGGCGTGCCGAACGGTCGCCGCGATGCTCGATCGGCTGGAGAGCATCCATGGCGTTCGGTGACGGCGCCGACGACGCCGCGCTGGCCGCAGCGTGGGAGGTGTTCTGCGACCGCCTCAAAGCCGCGGGCGCCCAGGTGTTCAAGGACCACAACAGCACCTCGGGACTCCAGCGGGCCGACGGGTTCCGTTTCCTCACCCAGAACCTCGGACAGGCCTTCGATCTCGCGCTCGAAACCGCCGACACCCGCTATCCGATCGTGCATCCCTTCTGCACGCCGCTGCGCAAGTTGGGCGGTGACTGCGCCGACTTCACCTATCACCAAGCCTGGATCGACGGCCGGCACCACTACCGCATCGCCGGCAACCGTGGCAGCGCACCGTTTTTCAACGTCACGGTGCAAGGTCCGCGGCGATCCGGTCCCGGGGTGCTGCACGAACCGTTCGGCGATGTTCCGGAGGCCAACCTGTTCGGCCACCAGCTCAACACCGGAATCGCCGGGGACTTCGAGCTCCACATCGGCGGACCGCCCCGCGACGGGAACTGGTTGCCGACCACCGCGGGTTCCCGAAAGCTGTTCATCCGGCAAGGTTTCGACCGCTGGGACGAACAGCCCGCCGAACTGCACATCGAACGCATCGACATGGACTCCCCGCGCCCGGTTCCGACCGCCGCGGACATCCTCGCTGCGGTCGACTGGGCCGGCGACTTCGTCACCGGTCTGATGGCCGACTGGCCGGAATTCCCGTTCGCCCACGGCGGTGTCGACGCCGCACACCCCAACAGCTTTCCGGCCGCCGACGCCACCGACGGCGACGACAAACGCGGTCGCTCCGCGGCGAACATGTACTGGGAACTGGGCCCCGACAACGCGCTCATCATCGAGTTCGACGCCCATGCGGGACTGTGGATGCTCACCAACATGGGCGCCTTCTTCACCAGCATGGACTACCTGTACCGGCCCGTCAGCTACACCCCGGCGCGGACCCGTGTCGACGGCGACGGCCGGATCCGGATCGTGCTCGCCCACGACGATCCGGGTTACCACAACTGGCTGGACACCCAGGGCTTCACGCGCGGCAACGTCACCTACCGCCACATGCTCGACGGGCATCCGGTGCCGTTGAGCACCACCGTGGTCCGCCGGTCCGAGCTCGCGTCGGCGCTGCCGCCGGACACCACGACCGTCACCCCCGAACAGCGCACGGCCCAGCTGTGGGACCGCTTCACCGGGATCCGCCGGCGTCACCGGCTGTAGGTCAGCCGCAGGCGGCCAGACGCTGCCAGATGGTCCTAGCCGCAAGCGGCCAGGACGAGTTCCCGCACGCGCGCGGCGTCGGCCTGCCCCTTGGTGGCCTTCATCACCGCACCGACGATCGCACCCGCGGCCTGCACCTTGCCGCCGCGGATCTTCTCCACGATGCCGGGATTGGCCGCCAGTGCCTCGTCGACGGCAGCCTGCAGCGCGGAATCGTCGCGCACCACCTCCAGGCCGCGGGCCTTCATGACCTCGTCGGGTTCACCTTCACCGGCCAGCACGCCCTCGACCACCTGGCGGGCCAGCTTGTTCGACAGCTTGCCGTCGTCGACGAGCCTGATGACCGCGGCCACCTGCGCCGGCGTGATGGGCAATTCGGACACCGTCCGCCCGACTTCGTTGGCCTTCTGCACCAGGAAGTTGCCCCACCACGCGCGGGCCGACTCGCTGGCGGCGCCGTGATCGACGGTCGCGGTCACCAGGTCGATCACACCGTTGTTCACCAGATCGCGCATCACCTCGTCGGAGATGCCCCAGTCCTGCTGAATCCGATTGCGGCGCAACCACGGCAGCTCGGGCAACGTCTGACGCAGACGTTCGACGAGCTCGGCCTCGGGGGCGACCGGTTCGAGGTCGGGCTCCGGGAAGTACCGGTAATCCTCCGCGGTCTCCTTACTGCGACCCGGCGAGGTGTAACCGTCCTCGTGGAAGTGGCGCGTCTCCTGATGCACCCGGCCACCGGAGGTGAGGACCGCCGCCTGGCGGCGCATCTCGTAGCGGACCGCGACCTCGACGCTCTTGAGCGAGTTCACGTTCTTGGTCTCGGTTCGGGTACCGAACTCGTTCTGGCCCTTCGGCTTCAGGGACAGGTTGACGTCACAGCGCATCGAACCCTGGTCCATCCGGACGTCGGACACATCGAGGGCGCGCAACAGATCCCGCAGGGCGGTCGTGTACGCGCGGGCGATCTCGGGGGCGCGTGCGCCGGTGCCCTCGATCGGCCGGGTGACGATCTCGATCAGCGGCACGCCGGCCCGGTTGTAGTCCGCCAGCGACGTTGTCGCCCCCGCGATACGGCCGGTGTCGCTGCCCAGGTGGGTCAACTTGCCGGTGTCCTCCTCCATGTGCGCGCGCTCGATCTCGACCCGCCACGTCGAGCCGTCGTCCAGCGGTACGTCGAGGTAGCCGTCGATCGCGATCGGTTCGTCGTACTGCGAGATCTGATAGTTCTTCGGCTGGTCCGGATAGAAGTAGTTCTTGCGGGCGAACCGGCCCCACGGGGCGATATCGCAGTTCAGCGCCAGCCCGATGCGGATCGCCGACTCGACGGCGGCCTGGTTGAGCACCGGCAGCGACCCGGGCAGACCGAGGCACACCGGGCACACCTGGGTGTTCGGTTCGGCGCCGAAGCGGTTGGCGCACCCGCAGAACATCTTGGTCTGCGTCGAGAGCTCGACGTGGACCTCCAGCCCCATGACGGGATCGAAACGGTCGACGACCTCGTCGTAGTCGAGCAGCTCGGCGGTGGCGACAGACATGCCGCCAGTCTAGTTGGTCGCCTTTCCCGCCGAGCAGACGCAAAAAGCCCGCGACACGCCGTGAACCGGGTGCGTTTCTGTCTGCTCGCGGGAGAAGCTCAGCCGAAGAATTCCGCGGCGTCGTCGTAGCGGCTCTGCGGCACCAGCTTGAGCTGACGCGTCGCATCGGCCAACGACACCCGGCCGATCTCCTGGCCGCGCAGCGACACCATCATCCCGTATTCGCCGGCGTGCGCCGCGTCGGCGGCATTGACCCCGAACCGGGTCGCCAGCACCCGGTCGTACGGGGTCGGCGTGCCGCCGCGCTGGACATGGCCGAGCACGGTCACCCGCACATCGCGGCGCACCCGCTTCTCCACCTCGACCGCCAACTGCTGGGCCACCCCGGTGAACTTCTCGTGTCCGAATTCGTCGAGACCACCCTGACGCAACTGCATCGTGCCTTCAGCCGGTTTGGCGCCCTCGGCCACCACGCAGATGAAGTGTGAATCCCCCCGCACGAACCGGCTCTTGATCAAGCGGCACACCTCTTCGACGTCGAAGGGTTGCTCGGGAATCAGCGTCATATGCGCTCCGGAGGCCAGACCGGCGTTCAGCGCGATCCACCCGGCGTGACGGCCCATGACCTCGACGAGCATCACCCGCTGATGCGATTCGGCGGTGGAGTGCAGCCGGTCGATCGCCTCACTGGCCACCCCGAGCGCGGTGTCGTGCCCGAACGTCACATCGGTGCAGTCGATGTCGTTGTCGATGGTCTTCGGCACCCCGACCACCGGCACGTTCTCCTCACTCAACCAGTGCGCCGCGGTCAGCGTGCCCTCACCGCCGATCGGGATCAGCACGTCGATGCCGTTGTCGTCGAGCACCTGCTTGATCTGGTCGAGTCCGGCGCGCAGCTTGTCCGGATGCACCCGCGCGGTGCCCAGCATCGTGCCGCCCTTGGCCAGCAACCGATCGTTGCGGTCATCGTTGCGCAACTGGATACGCCGGTTCTCCAGCAGACCGCGCCACCCGTCCTGGAATCCGACCACCGAGGATCCGTAGCGGACATCGCAAGTGCGGACCACCGCCCGGATGACGGCGTTCAGGCCGGGACAGTCACCACCGCCGGTGAGAACTCCAATGCGCATGGTTGCCATCCTCCCCTGTCACAGCGCCGTTGGCAGCGGTCCTCGCGCCAACTCGTAGGCCGCACCCACCCGGTAGAGCCGATCGTCGGCCAGCGCCGGTGCCATGATCTGCAGCCCGACCGGCAGATTGTCGTCCGGCGACAGTCCCGACGGCACCGACATACCGCAGTGGCCGGCGAGGTTCAGGGGCAGCGTGCACAGGTCGAACAGGTACATCGCCAGCGGATCGTCGACCTTCTCGCCGAGGCGGAACGCCGTGGTCGGCGTCGTCGGCGAGACCAGCACATCGACCTTCTCGTAGGCCGCCTCGAGGTCGCGGGCGATCAACGTGCGCACCTTCTGCGCCTGGTTGTAGTAGGCGTCGTAGTAGCCCGCCGACAGCGCATACGTGCCGATCATGATGCGGCGCTTGACCTCCGGACCGAACCCGGCCGCGCGGGTCAGCGCCATCACCTCTTCGGCGCTGTGGGTGCCGTCGTCGCCGACGCGCAGTCCGAAGCGCATCGCGTCGAACCGCGCGAGGTTCGACGACACCTCCGAGGGCAGGATCAGGTAGTACGCGGCCAGCGAGTGGTCGAAATTCGGGCAGTCGACCTCGGTGACCTCGGCGCCCAGTGCGGTCAGCTGGTCGACCGCGGCGGTGAACGACGACAGCACGCCGGCCTGGTATCCCTCACCGCGCAGCTGTTTGACCACGCCGATCTTCACCCCGCGCAGATCACCCTGCGCGCCGGCGCGCGCCGCGGCGACGATGTCGGGCACCTGCGCGGCCACCGACGTCGAATCCTTGGGGTCGTGGCCCGCGATGACCTCGTGCAGCAGCGCGGTGTCGAGCACCGTACGGGCGCACGGCCCGCCCTGGTCCAGCGACGAGGCGCACGCCACCAGCCCATACCGCGACACCGTGCCGTAGGTCGGCTTGACCCCCACCGTCGCGGTGAGCGCCGCCGGCTGACGGATCGAGCCGCCGGTATCGGTGCCGATCGCCAGCGGCGCCTGGAAGGCGGCCAGCGCCGCGGCGCTGCCGCCGCCCGAGCCACCGGGCACCCGGTCGGTGTCCCAGGGGTTGCGGGTCGGGCCGAAGGCCGAGTTCTCGGTCGAGCTGCCCATCGCGAACTCGTCCATGTTCGTCTTGCCGAGGATCGGGATACCCGCCGCCCGCAGCCGCAGGGTGACCGTCGCGTCGTACGGCGAGCGCCATCCCTCGAGGATCTTCGAACCGCAGGTCGTCGGCGAGTCCGTGGTGGTGAACACGTCCTTGAGCGCGACCGGGACACCGGCCAGCGGGGACGGCAGCTGCTCTCCGGCAGCGATGGCGGCGTCGACGCGGGCGGCTTCGGCCAGCGCCCCGTCCCCCGCGACGTGCAGGAACGCGTGGTAGCGGTCGTCGGTGGCGGCGATCTGGTCCAGACAGGCCTGGGTCAACTCGACCGAGGAGATCTGCTTGGCTGCGATGCGGCCGGCCAGTGTGGCGGCGTCCTCGCGAATCAGCTGGTTGCTCATTCCGCCTCCCCCAGAATCCGCGGGACCGCGAAACGGCCGTCCGCGGCGTTGGGCGCCGCGTCGAGCGCTTGGCCCTGCGTCAGGCACGGTTCGACGGTGTCCGGACGGGTGACATTGACCAGACCCGGCTCCCCGGGTCGCTCCGCTCCTGCCCGCCGTCCGGACAGCGGGTTGTCGGTGGCCTCCACGCCGGTGACGTCCACGGCCTGGATCGCTCCGACATGGTCGAGGATGGCGTCGAGCTGACCGGCGAAGCTGTCGAGTTCACTGTCGGTCAGCGCCAGCCGGGCCAGGCGCGCGAGGTGGGCCACCTCGTCTCGGGAGATCTGCGACACGACCACGCAGCCTAGTCCCTGTGCTCGAGTCGCTTCTGCGCCGAGGCCCGTGCGACAGTGGTCGCCGTGCCCTCCTATCTGCTGCGGGTCGAGCTCGAAGACCGGCCCGGTCGCCTCGGCGCACTGGCCGTCGCGCTCGGTTCGGTGGGCGCCGACATCCTCTCGCTGGACGTGGTGGAGCGCGGCACCGGCTACGCCATCGACGATCTCGTCGTCGAACTGCCGGCCGGGGCCATGCCCGACATGGTGATCACCGCGGCTGAGACGCTACCCGGGGTGCACGTCGACACGATCCGTCCGCACACCGGCCTGCTGGAAGCCCACCGCGAACTCGAACTGATCGACCACACCGCCGCGGCCCCGGGGCGGTCGGCGAAGCTGCAGGCCTTCGCCGACGAGGCGCCCAGGGTGCTGCGGGTCGGGTGGTGCACGATCGTCCGCCTCGGCGAGGCCGAGCTGGAGCGCATCGTCGGAAGCCACGGCGCGCCCGAGACCCAGGCCACCATCGCACCCTGGCTGCCGCTGGCCCGGGCCGCCGCCCTGGACGAGACCGCCGACTGGGTGCCGCAGGTGTGGCGCGATATGGACACCACCTTGGCCGCTGCACCGCTGGGAGACGACCGGACCGCAGTGGTGCTGGGCCGGCCGGGTGGGCCGGCGTTCCGTCCGTCAGAAGTGGCCCGGCTGGGTTATCTGGCCGGCATCGTCGCGACCATCCTGCGTTGACTCAGCCGCTCGCCGGCACCGGGTAGCGGTCGTTGACGTCGGCGTTGCTGTCCTTACGGGCGCAGTGGGCGCAGCAGAAGATCGCCTCTTCGGTCTCGATGCCGTGGCCGAGGATGCGGCATCCGCAGTGGGCGCATTCGGGGGCCACCTTCACGGCCGCGCACTCGATGCTGTCGAAGGTCGCACTGCGTCCATCGGCCCACGTCACGGTGAACGCCTTGTCGTAGTGGTTGCCGCAGGTGTCGCACGTCGCCATGGGAAATCGCTCCTCGCCGGGGTCGGTTTGGTGTCTCCGTCGGGGTTCCCGGGACGTCGAGGGCCAAACCCGAGCAGCCGTTTTGTGGGACGGCGGTACGGGTATCGAATCAGCGGCGCGCAGCCCACTGCGCCGACTCGTTGAGCACCCGACATGCGGAGGTTTCTCGCGTGGCTAACAGCCCCATCACCACTGGTCAGGACGTCGTCGACTATCTCAAGGCCCAGCACGAAACGATCCGGCAGGCGTTCACCGCCACGCTCGACGCGTCGGACGCGAAGACACGCCAGCAGGCGTTCACCCGGCTGCGCACGCTGCTCGCGGTCCACGAGACGGCCGAGGAGATGATGGTGCACCCGCGGGTGCGCCGCAAGGCCGACAACGGTGACGCGGTCGTCGACGCCCGCCTCGCCGAGGAGCACGACTCCAAGGTCGCATTGTCCGAGCTGGAGAAACTCGACATCGACTCCGCCGAATTCGGCAAGGCGCTCATCCACCTCCAGGCCGCCGTGCTCGAGCACGCCGAGAAAGAGGAGACCGAGGAGTTCCCGCTGCTCACCGAGAATCTGGAGGCCGAGGAGCTCGAGCGGATGGCCGTGGCGGTCCAGGTCGCCGAGCGGATCGCGCCGACGCATCCGCATCCGGGCGTCGAGTCGGCAGCGGTCAACTTCGCCGTCGGTCCGTTCGCGTCGCTGCTCGACCGGGCCCGCGACGCCCTGCGCGGCGCGGCCTAACCGGCCGCGTCCGCCGCTGGGTCGTCGGGTCCGTTCGCGAGCAGCCGGCGGAAACCGTCCTCGTCGAGGATCGGCACGCCGAGTTCGACGGCCTTGTCGTACTTGGATCCGGGTGAGTCACCGGCGACCACGTACGCCGTCTTCTTCGACACGGACCCGGCGGCCTTCCCGCCGCGTATGAGTATCGCCTCCTTAGCCTCGTCGCGGGAGAAGCCGGGAAGCGACCCGGTGACCACGATCGACAGACCCTCCAGGGTTCGTTCGATGCCCTCGTCGCGATCGTCGGCCATCCGAACCCCGGCCTCGCGCCACTTCTCGACGATGGCGCAATGCCAGTCGACGGTGAACCACTCCTTGACCGCGGCGGCGATCGTCGGCCCGACGCCCTCGGTGGCGGCGAGTGCCCCCTCGTCGGCGGCGGTGATGGCGTCGAGACTGCCGAATTCGGTGGCCAGCGCGCGGGCCGCCGTGGGCCCGACGTGGCGGATCGACAACGCCACCAGCACCCGCCACAGCGGCTGGGCCTTCGCCTTGCCCAGGTTGGCCAGCAGCCGCTTGCCGTTGGCCGAGAGCTGGCCGTTCTTGGTGGTGAACAGGTCCGTCCGCAGCAGATCGTCCTCGGTGAGGGTGAACAAGTCGCCCTCGTCGGTGATCACCCCGGCCTGCAGTAGCGCGATCCCGGCCTCGTAGCCGAGACCCTCGATGTCGAACGCACCGCGACCAGCGACATGGAACACGCGCTCGCGCAGCTGCGCCGGACAGGTGCGCGAGTTGGGGCAGCGGATGTCGGCGTCACCCTCCTTGGCCGGAGCGAGTTCGGTGCCGCACTCCGGACAGTGGGTCGGCATGACGAATTCGCGCTCCGAGCCGTCGCGCAGATCGGCGACCGGGCCGAGCACCTCGGGGATGACGTCCCCGGCCTTGCGGATCACCACTGTGTCGCCGATCAGCACGCCCTTGCGCTTCACCTCCGAAGCGTTGTGCAGGGTCGCGAGGCCCACCGTCGAGCCGGCCACCTTGACCGGTTCCATGTAGGCGAACGGTGTGACGCGACCGGTGCGCCCGACGTTGACCCGGATGTCGAGCAGCTTGGTCTGCGCCTCCTCCGGCGGATACTTGTAGGCGATGGCCCACCGCGGCGCGCGGGAGGTGGAACCGAGCCGGCGCTGCAGCGCCACCTCGTCGACTTTGACCACCACACCGTCGATTTCGTGTTCGACGTCGTGGCGGTGCTCACCCCAGTAGGCGATCCGCTCGGTCACCGCGTCGAGGCCCTGCACCCGCGCGGTGTGGGTGGACACCGGCAAGCCCCACGCCTGCAACGCGCGGTATGCGTCGCGCAGCGTGGTGAACGGGAAGCCGCCGGGGCTCTCGATCCGGCCGAGGCCGTGGCAGATCATCCGCAGCCTGCGGCGGGCGGTGACCGCCGGGTTCTTCTGGCGCAGCGAGCCCGCGGCGCTGTTGCGGGGGTTGGCGAACGGCGTCTTACCTTCGGCGACGAGACCGGCGTTGAGCTCCTCGAAGTCGGCGACCCGGAAGAACACCTCGCCGCGGACCTCGAGCACCGTCGGCACCGGGAACTCGTCGGTGCCGGTGAGCCGCTCGGGGATGTCGTCGATCGTGCGGGCGTTGAGCGTCACATCCTCCCCGGTGCGCCCGTCGCCCCGGGTGGCGGCGCGCTCGAGGCGACCGTCGCGGTACACCAGTGCCAGCGCGACCCCGTCGATCTTGAGTTCGCAGAGGTAGTGGGCGTCATCGCCGATCTCGCTCTTGAGCCGACCCGCCCACGCGGCGAGCTCGTCGGGGTCGAAGACGTTGTCCAGACTGAGCATCCGCTCGAGGTGCTCGGCCGGGGTGAAGTCGGTCGCGAAGCCCGCGCCGCCCACGAGCTGGGTCGGCGAATCCGGGGTGCGCAGCTCGGGATGAGCCTCCTCCAGCGCCTCCAGACGGCGCAGCAGGGCGTCGAACTCCGCGTCGGTGATGATCGGCGAGTCCCGCACGTAATAGCGGAACTGATGACCGCGGACCTCGTCGGCCAGCTCCTGCCACTCGCGGCGGACGTCGGGATCCGTCGCCTCGTCGGCCTGCTGTGTCAGCGCCGCCTCGGCGTCCTTGGAGCTCACAGTCGAAGGCTATCGAAGTGCACCGACACCGTTTAGCGTGACGACTGTGCCCCATCCGATCATGTTTCGTGAGGACGACCCCGGCCTGGCCGAGGTGCGTGGCATCGCGCTGAGCTTCCCCGAGGCCGTCGAGAAGGTGTCGCACGGCAGGCCGGGGTTCTTCGCGGGGAAGATGTTCGCGATGTACGGCGGCAGTACCAGGGAATCCGGCGAGATGTCCGCGGTGCCGCACTGCCTGCTCGTCAAGGTCGACGACTCCGACCGCGCCGCGCTGCAGGCCGACGACCGCTTCTTCCATCCGGCCTACCTCGGGGCCTCGGGCTGGGTCGGGCTCGACTTCGTCAGGGCGGAGGTGGACTGGGCGGAGGTGCGCGAACTCGTCGACGCCTCGTACCGGATGGTCGCGCCGCGCCGCCTGGTCAGGGCACTCGACGCAGGCTGACGCGCCGGCGCCGTGCGACCAGCCGGGTCGCTTCGACGGCGCCGCTCGTGAGGAGCGCCAGGCCGAGGCCGACGCCGATCCCGGCGAGCAGGTTGTCGCCGAACAGGGCGCCGCCGGCGTATCCGGCGAGCACGGTGTAGGTCGCCCATGCGGTGCACGAGATGGCCGTATAGCCGGCGAACGTGGGCCAGGCCAGACGGGTGATGCCGGCGGTCAGTGTCACCAGGTACCGCCCGACCGGGATGAAGCGCGACGTGATGAGGACGTACCCGGCGCGGGCTTCGAGTTGGGATTTCAGCCAGTCGTGCGCGCTGCGCACCCTGGTCCCCGGCGTCAGCCGCGCGAGCATGCGCTCGGCCATGAGGCGGCCGAGTCCGTAGGGCACCATGTCGCCCAGGAAAGCGCCCAGCGCCGTGGCGGCGAGCACAGGGACGAGCTGTGCCTCGCCGCTGGCCGCGTAGACGCCCGCGACGACCACGACCGGTTCGCTCGGGATTGCGGGCAGGAACGAATCGAGCAGCGACACCGCGATCAGGATGAGGTACAGCCACGGCGAGGAGGCCAGGTCCTGCGCGTACTGCAGCCAGTCGATCATGAGGCGTTGGCTGCCAGGTCGTAGAGCTGCGGGCTGCCCTCCCACGGGGCCGTGCGGACCACCGACCAGCGCTCGATCCGCCACTGTCCCTGAGCTTTTCGTAGCTCGAGTTCCCAGTATCCGCGCATGGTGCAGAAGTCGACGGCCCCTGGCCCGGTCGACAGGTGGTGGTAGGCGACCATGTGTGCGCGGCTGCGCGCCTCATCGCCGGCCAACCGGGTGCGGAGATTGGATGCGGCGTGGTGGGTGCAGTCGAAGCCCGTCAAACCCCTGCGGGCCAGCGCGACCAGGTCGGCGGCGGCCATGGTGGTCGGCGGCGTGCCGTAGTAGTGAGTCGACAGATCGAGGGTGACCCGGTCGGCGAACAGGGCGTGCAGTGTCGTCCAGTCGCGGTCGTCCTGGGCGTGGGCCAGGCCGGCGACGACCTCGGCGATGGCTGATCGGTCCACCAGCTCGTCGTACCCGGTCATGCCGAAACCCGCTCGCCGGGTTGCGCATTGAGCATCCAGTGGTGGAATGCGGCGTAGTGTCCGGCGAACTCCGCCGGAGTCGGGGCGTGTTCGACCGCGGCGGACAGCTGCGCGACATGGGCGTAGCGCGGAATCCGGTCGGTCTGGTAGGCCAGCAGCGCCGCGGGTACGTCGGCCTGCGGGGTGAGGAGGTGGCCGAGGAGCGCGGCGTCCTCCACTCCCAGGGTGGCGCCCGCGGTGATGTGCGGTGACATCGCGTGCGCCGCATCGCCGGCCAGCGCGACGCGGGCCGAGACCCAGTGCCGCAGTGGCGGAACGATCATGATCTGGTTGTGCAGGATTGCCTCCTCGGGGGTCGCGGCGATGAGCTCGGCCAGGATGCCGCTGCGGCCCTGCTCGCCGAGGTGCGCCGCGCGTTCGAGCGCCTGCTGTTTGCGGGTGCCGTGCAGGGCCGGGGTGTCGAACTGGTTCACCAGCCAGTACAGACTCCCGTCGTAGGTGCGCACATATCCGCCGCGGCACCGGTGTGCGCCGAGGATCAACCTGTTGTCGGTCAACGTGATCCCCGGGTTGGGGATGAGGGCGCGCCATACGTGGTGGCCGGGATGTTCGCGGGCGGCGGAGTCCGGCACCAGCTGCGTCCGCACCCTGGAGAACGCACCGTCGGCGCCGACGAGGACATCCGCGACGGTCTCGGCACCGTCGTCGAGCCGGACGGTGACGCCGTCGGGACACTCGTCGTATCGGTCGAATCCGGTTGCCAGTCGGATGTTCTCGCGACCCACGGCGTCGGCGAGCAGGTCGTTGAGCTTGGCCCGGTGCACCAGGAGGAACCGGTGGTCCTCCTCGCCGAACCCGGGCGTCGTGAGCAGTTGACCCGCCGCGTCGTGGAAATACATCTCACCCGGTTCACCGATGGCTCGGATCTGCTCCCCCACACCGAGGTCGCCGAAGACCGCGAGCGCATTGGCCCAGAGCCCCAGACCCGTTCCGGACGCGCGGATCTCCGGTGCGCGTTCGTAGACCACGACGTCGAGCCCGGCGCGGCGCAGCGCCAGTCCGCTGGTCAAGCCGACGATGCCGGCGCCGATCACCACCGCGCGCATCAGTGCGCGACCCATCGCGAGTATTCGTTCATGCCGGTTCTCCTTCGTGTCGTCGTTCTGCTTCCGACGCTAGGGACGCGGGCTTGTTAACTCCAGTGCAATGTCGGTACATAGTCATTACCACCAGTGATAATCGATGGGTGGACTACGACCTGAACCTCATCGAGGCCCTGGACGCGCTGCTGGCCGAGAACAGCGTCACCAAGGCCGCGGCCCGCCTGCACACCTCGGCGCCGGCGATGAGCCGCACGCTGGCTCGCCTGCGGCGGGCCTTCGACGATCCGCTGCTGGTCCGGGCCGGGCGCGAGCTCGTCCCCACCCCACGCGCGCTCGAACTGCGCAGCGAGGTGCACGCCATCGCGACGCAGGCGCGGGCCTTGTTCACCCCGTCGGGCGCCGCCGATCCCCGGACGACGTCGCGCGTATTCGACCTGCAGATCGCCGACATGCTGTCCACGACGTTCCTGCCATCCCTCATGGAGGACCTGCGGAGGCAGGCGCCCGGGATGTCGCTGCGGGTGCGGCCGGAGGTCCTCGAGGACACGCCGGTCCTGCGCGAGGGAGTCGTCGACCTCGAGATCGGGCTGATCCGTCCCGGGGACCCCGAGATCCATGTCGACACGCTGATCAGCGACACGGTGGTCGGCGTCGTGCGTCCGCAACACCCGCTGGCAGGCGCCCGTAGCGTGTCTGCGCGCCGGTTCGCCGCCGCCGATCACATCGTCGTGTCGCGGCGCGGTCGGGCACTGGGGCCGATCGACGACGAACTCTCCGCGCGGGGCCTGCACCGGCGCGTCGCGGCCGTCGTTCCCAACTTCGCCACCGCACTGCACCTGACCCGCGCCACCGACCTCGTCTGCGTCGCCCCGGCCCGATCGGGGCGCCCGATGTTCGACACCCTCGGATTGACGACCTTCGCGATTCCGGTGCCGCTACCGCAGCTCACGATCAGCATGGCGTGGCATCCTCGCAACCACCATGACCGCGCGCATCAGCTGCTCCGGGAGCGCACCCGCCTGATCTTGACGGGCGGGAGCCGATCCGGACGGCGATGAGCCGAGTCCGCCCCACCGCCGTCCCGCCGCATGGTTCGATCGGAGGCACCATGAGTTTCGCGAGCCCATACCCCGGCGTCCAGATTCCGACCACCAGCGTCTACGACTACCTGTTCGCCGACCTGACCGAAGCGGATGCGCAGCGTATCGCGTTGATCGACGCCAACTCCGGCGACGAGATGACCTACCGTGACCTGCTCACCCGCATCGACGCGTTCGCCGGCGCCCTGGCCGAGCGGGGAATCGCTGTCGGGGACGTCGTCGGCCTGCTCGCGCCGAACAGTTCCGCGTTCGCCGTCGCCTTCCACGGAATCCTGCGGGCGGGCGCGACCGCCACGACGATCAACGCGCTGTTCACCGCGAAGGACATCGCCAAGCAGCTGACCGACTCGCGGGCCACGCTGCTGGTGACCGTCACAGCGCTGCTCCCCCAGGCCGCCGAGGCCGCGGCCGCAGTGGGCCTGGCCGACGACCGGCTGGTGGTGCTCGACGGCCCCGGCACCGGGGTCGACGGCCATCCCAACGCCGCCGAACTGCTCGGACCGGGCTTCCCGGCGCCGCAGGTGACCTTCGACCCGGCCACGCACATCGCGGTGCTGCCGTACAGCTCCGGCACCACCGGGAACCCGAAGGGGGTGATGCTCACCCATCGCAACCTCGCCGCGAACTGCGCGCAGATCCGCCCGGTGCAGGGCATGACCGCCGACGACCGGATCCTTGCGGTGCTCCCGTTCTTCCACATCTACGGCATGACGGTGCTGCTCGACGCCGCGTTGCATGCGCGGGCGGCGCTGGTGATCATGCCGAGTTTCGATCTCACCGAGTTCCTGGCCAACATCGCGAACTACAGGTGCACGTTCGCGTTCATCGCCCCACCCGTCGCCGTGGCGCTGGCCAAGCACCCGCTGGTCGACGATTACGACCTCTCGCCGCTGCGGGGCATCATGTCCGGCGCAGCACCACTCGACGCGGACCTCGGCCACGCCGTGGCCGAGCGGCTCGGATGCGCGGTGGTCCAGGGATACGGGATGAGCGAGTTGAGCCCGGTCAGCCACGTCACCCCGTTCGACGGCGGCACCGAACTCGTCGGAACGGTGGCGCCGCTGTCGTCGAGCGGGTGGACGGTCCCCAACTCCGAGAGCAGGCTGACCGATCCGGAGACGGGAGCGGAGATCGACCTGCCGTCGAGCGGGTTGAGCGCAACCGGCGAGCTGTGGTTCCGCGGGCCCAACGTGATGACCGGCTACCTCAACAACGAGAAGGCCACCCGGGAGACCATCGACGAGGACGGTTTCCTGCACACCGGTGATCTCGCCCAGGTGGACGAGCACGGCTGCGTGTACATCGTCGACCGGCTCAAGGAGCTGATCAAGTACAAGGGCTACCAGGTGCCGCCGGCGGAGCTGGAAGCGGTACTGCTGAGCCATGATTCGATCGCCGACGTGGCCGTGATCGGAGTGGTGGACACCGAGTCGGGCGAAGAGGTGCCCAAGGCGTTCGTGGTGCGCCAGCCCGAATCCACGCTGACCGAGGCCGAGGTCATGGAGTTCGTCGCCGGCCAGGTCGCGCCGTACAAGAAGGTGCGCAGGGTCGAGTTCATCGACGCCATCCCGAAGTCGGCGTCGGGAAAAATCCTGCGCAAGGACCTCAGGCGCTGACCCAGGCACCTCGCCGGATAGCGATGTCCCCGCAGTGGCGGCGCGTCAGATGGCGTCCGGGTCGTCTGCGAATGCGTCTGCGGTGCGCTGCGCGAGTTCGACGGCGGTCCGCGCCCAGTCCGCGGTCGCGCCGGCCAGCCCGCACGCGGGGGTGACGCCGATCCGCTCGCGCAGCAGCGAACGTGGGAAGCCCAGCCGGTCGGTGAGCGTCACCGCGGACTGGGCGATCTGCTCGACCGACGGGCGCACCGTCGGCGCGGCGCCCGGGACGGTGCCCAGCACCACCGTGCGCCCCGACTCGACGAATTCGCCGATGCCGTCGAGGTCTTCGGCGGTCAGCATCGCGGCGTCGACCGACACGGCGTGAACAGCGCTGCGCTGCAGCAGCTTCCACGGCAGACCCACCGCACAGCTGTGCAGCAGGACCTCACCGCCGACGGTCGCCACGCACTCGTCGAGCAGCTGCGTAGCCACTGCCTCGTCGACCGGGTGGACCGGGCTGAGGCTCGTGACGCCGGTGAGCCGACCGGCGAGCGCCGCGGGCAACACCGGCTCGTCGAACTGCACGACGACCGGCGTCTCGAGCCTGCGGGAGATCTCGGCGCGGTGCACCGCCATACCCTCGGCCAGTGACGCCGCCAGGTCGCGGACGGCGCCGGAGTCGGTCAGCGCCCGGTGACCTCCGGGGAGCTCGAGCTCCGCGGCCAGTGTGATCGGACCCGGCGCCTGCACCTTGACGGTGCGCCCTGAGCCGCGCAGACCGGCCTTCTCCCAGGCCTCCTCGAGAGCGTCGACGTCCTCGTCGAGCAGGCTGACGGCGCGGCGGGCGACACCGGTGCGACCCGATGCGATGCGGTAACCGCGCGGCACCGTGTCGATCCCGATGTCCATCAGCAGCGCCCCGGCACGGCCGATGATGTCGGCGCCGACCCCGCGCGAAGGGATCTCCACCAGATGCGGCAGCGTGTGCAGTTCGCCGACCACCACCTCGGCGGCCTGTCGAGGCTGGGAGTTCGGCCAGGACCCGATACCGGTCGCGGCGGCGTAGGCGCTCACCGTTTGACCCTATTCGACGCGGATATCCTCGTCCTCGGGAAGGGGACCGGCCATGACCGCACGGGCGCTGCTGCTGTCGACTCTGGCCGCGGTCGTCACCGGGTGTGTGTCCACGGTCGGCGGTACGGCGGTGAAGGCGGTCCCGGGGCTGGACGACGACTCACGCTCCCCCGTCGACGTCGACGCGGTACTGCTCGAACAGGCCCAGATGCGCGCGATCACCGGGGCGGGCGACGATCTGACCATCATCCCCACCATGGACGGCAAGATCCCGGTCGACATCGAACAGTTGATGCAGACCGTGGCGACGCCGTGTGCGTGGGTGTTCGCCGAGTCGCAGACGTTCGGCGACGAGGTCGAGGAGTTCCACAAGACGACGTACCAGTACCCACCCGAGGGCGGGTTGATCTCGCAGGGGGCCGCCGGGTACCGCGACACCGCCACCGCCCGGCGGGCCTTCGGTGCACTGGTCGCCCGCATCGGGGCGTGTGCGGCGACCGCGGACGGACCGGGCTACGTCGGCGCACTGGCCGTCACACCCGATTCCGTGCAGACGCGCCCGGGCGGATGCGGCCGGGACTACCGGGTCAAATCGGTGGTGCTGGTCGAAGTGACGTTCTGCTCCTTCTCCGAATCGGTGCCCGGCATCGTCATGACGAACATCCTCGCGAAGGTGCCTGACTAGCGGCGCGATCGAGGGCCTGCGACGGAAGCGCCTGGCGCACAACGACATCACAGGATACCGACGGTTTCCTGGCAGCTACCGGCCGTCCCCCGCTGTTAGCGTTTCGACATCGCCACGACAACGGGAGGGGGCCACATGGCCGTCAGGGCAGAGGGTCTGCGCGGTGCGCCGCGATGGGCCGCCACGGCCGCCGGAGCACTCGCCGTCGCCACAGCACTGCTGAGTGTCGGCGCGGGTACCGCGTCGGCCGACGAGGTCTCTGCCGACCCGTCGAAGCCCTCGAGCGGCCCAGCCGTCGAGGACGGTGTACGCCCCTCGGGCAATGCGGAGAAAGCGGCGATCCAGGGCGAGACCCGTAAGTCGGCCGTCGCCGTTCCGAACATCTCGGCCGGCTCGCCACAACCGGGCAATCTGTCCGACCTCGGCATCAACTGCCTGTTCGCCTGGGACAACTCGTGTGGCGGGGTGACCAAGCCACCGTACGGATAAGACCGTGCGGATTAGACCGTGCGGATTAGACCGTGCGGATAAGACAATGGGTCAATGGCGCATTTCGATGTGGTAGAGACCGGTATCGCCGAATTACGGGCCGCACTCGAATCCGGTGCGCTGACCAGCGAAGAACTGCTTGAGCGGTATCTGGAGCGCGTCGAGGCCTACGACCGCAGCGGTCCTCTGCTCAACGCGATGGTCGAGTTCAACCCGCGGGCACGGGAGGAGGCACGCGCGTCGGACGCCCGCCGCGGGGCCGGGCACACTCTCGGGCCCCTCGACGGCATCCCCTACACCGCCAAGGACAGCTTTCTGGCCGAAGGACTGACCGTCGCGGCCGGCTCCCACGCCTTCGCCGGCCTCGTCGCCCATCGCGACGCCTACGCGGTGCAGCGGCTCCGCGCCGGGGGCGCGATCTTGCTCGGGTTGACCAACATGCCCCCCATGGCCAACGGCGGGATGCAGCGAGGTCTGTACGGGCGTGCTGAAAGTCCCTATAACGCAGACTATTTGACGTCGGCGTTCGGTTCGGGGTCGTCCAACGGATCCGGCACCGCCACCGCTGCATCCTTCGCGGCCTTCGGGTTGGGCGAGGAGACGTGGTCCAGCGGGCGGGCGCCGGCCTCCTACAACGCGCTGTGCGCGTACACCCCGTCGCGTGGCGTCATCTCGGTGCGCGGGAACTGGCCGCTGGTGCCCACCATGGACGTCGTCGTTCCCCATACCCGCACGATGGCCGACATGTTCGAGATCCTCGACGTGATCGTCGCCGACGACCCCGAGACGCGCGGCGACTTCTGGCGCGCGCAGCCCTGGGTTCCGATCCCCCGCGCGTCGGCCGTCCGCCCACCCAGCTACCGCGCGTTGCAACCCGTCGATACGAACCACGCGCGACAGACGTTGGCGGGTCGGCGCTTCGGTGTGCCGCGGATGTACCTCAACGCCGACCCCGACGCGGGCACCGGAGCCGGCCGGGGTATCGGTGGCGCGACGGGCCAACAGATCCTGACCCGCGCGTCGATCCTGGATCTGTACCGGGAGGCCGAAGCCGCGCTGCGCCGCGCAGGCGCCGATGTCATACCCGTCGACTTCCCCGCCGTCACCAACTACGAGGGTGACCGGCCCGGTGCGCCGACCATCAGGACCCGGGGTCTGGTCAGTCCCGAGTTCCTCGCCCGCGAGATCCTCGATCTCTCGGCCTGGTCGTGGGACGACTTCCTGGACGCCAACGGCGATCCGGGGCTGAATCGACTCACCGAGGTCGACGGTGAGCTCATCTGGGTACATCCGCCGGGCGCGCTGCCCGACCGTGCGGACGGCTTCGGCGACGACATCTGCGGCTACCCCGCGTTCCTACGGGCGCATCCGATCGCCTCGTTTCTGGACATCCCGCATCTGGCGGACGGTCTGCGCGGCCTCGAGGAGACCCGCCGCGTCGATCTCGAGGGCTGGATGGATGCCGGGCACCTGGACGCGGTCATCTTCCCGGCGGTCGCCGACGTCGGCCGCGCCGATATGGACGTCAATCCGGCGTCGGCCGACCTCGGCTGGCGCAACGGCGTCTGGGTGGCCAACGGGAACCTCGTCCCGCGTCACCTGGGCATCCCCACCGTCACCGTCCCGATGGGCACCATGGCCGACATCGGCATGCCCGTCGGCCTCACGTTCGCCGGCCGGGCCTACCACGACACGCTGCTGCTGAGCCTGGCCGCGGCGTTCGAAGCCACCGGCCGTCGGCGGACATCGCCACCCCGGACACCACCGCTGGTCTGATCGGCGCGCAGTCCGGCACTCAGCGCCCCTCGGCTGCGCCGATCGTCGCGCTGGCCAACACCTCGTCACCGGCGGGATCCGGCCGGTAGAGCACCATCGTCTGGCCGGCGGCGACACCCCGCAGCGGATTCCGCAGCTGGACCGTCAGGCCGGAGCCGTCCCAGGAGGCGACGCCCTCGGCCAGCCCGCCGTGCGCCCGCACCTGCACCTGGCACTCCACCGGGGCACCGAAGGGCGTGCCAGAGGTGAACACCGGCCGCTGCCCGGACAGCCGCCACACGTCGAGATCCTCTGCGGCACCGACCCGTACCGTGCCGGTGTCGGCATCGATGCCGGTCACGTACCGCGGGCGGCCGTCCGGCCCGGGGCCCGCGATGCCGAGGCCCTTACGCTGACCGATCGTGAAGCCGTGCACGCCGTCGTGTTCGGCGAGCACCGTCCCGGTGGCGTCGACCACCGCTCCACGGCGCACCCCGATGCGGGCGCCGAGAAACGCCTGGGTGTCCCCCGACGGGATGAAGCAGATGTCGTGGCTGTCCGGCTTGTCGGCGACCGCCAGACCGCGACGGGCCGCCTCCGCCCGGATCTGCGCCTTGGGCGAGTCCCCGACGGGAAAGACCGCGTGCCGCAGTTGATCTGCGGTCAGCACGGCGAGCACATAGGACTGGTCCTTGTCCGCGTCGACGGCCCGGCGCAACCGCCCGTCGGCCAGCCGGGCGTAGTGGCCGGTGGCCAGCGCGTCGAACCCGAGAGCCAGCGCACGGGCCGCCAGGGCGGAGAACTTGATCTTCTCGTTGCACCGCACGCACGGGTTCGGTGTCTCGCCGCGCGCATAGGACGATACGAAGTCGTCGATCACGTCGTCTTTGAAGCGGTCGGCGAAATCCCATACATAGAACGGGATGTCGAGCACGTCGGCGACACGGCGGGCATCCCCCGCATCCTCCTTGGAGCAACAACCCCGCGAGCCCGTGCGCAGTGTGCCGGGCGCGCTCGACAGCGCCAGATGCACCCCGACCACATCGTGACCGGCGTCGACCATTCGCGCCGCGGCGACCGAGGAGTCGACGCCGCCGCTCATCGCAACCAGAACGCGCACTAGTCCGGCACCCCCGAGGCCGCCAGCGCGGCCTGACGCGCGCGTTCCACGGCGACCGGCAACACCTCGAGCAGGGCGTCGACGTCGGCGTCGGTGCTGGTGTGCCCCAATGACAGGCGCAGCGATCCCCGAGCGCTCGCCGCGTCGGCGCCCATCGCGGTCAGCACATGCGACGGCTGCGCCACCCCGGCCGTGCAAGCCGAACCCGTCGAACACTCGATTCCCTTGGCGTCCAACAACATCAGCAGCGAGTCACCTTCGCATCCCCGGAACGTGAAGTGCGCGTTGCCCGGCAGCCGGTCGGAGCGCGACCCGTTGACGTCCACGTCGTCGATCGACGCGAGCACGCCGTCGATCAGCCGGTCGCGCAACGCCGTCACCCGCGCACGAAAACCATCGAGGCCCTCGATCGCCACCCGGGCGGCGGCCGCCATCGCCACCGCTGCGGCCACATCCGGGGTACCGGAGCGCACATCGCGTTCCTGACCGCCGCCGTGCAGCAGCGGCACACACGCGGTGTCGCGGCGCAGCAGCAGCGCACCCACACCGGTCGGACCACCGAACTTGTGCGCCGCCAGACTCATTGCCGACAGCCCGCTGGCCCCGAAGTCGACCGGCAGCGCACCGACGGCCTGGACCGCGTCGCTGTGCATCGGCACATCGAATTCCGCCGCGACCGCGGCGAGCTCGGCGACCGGCTGCACGGTGCCCACCTCGTTGTTGGCCCACATGATCGACACCAGCGCGACGTCGTCGGCCGCCTGTAGCGCCTCCCGCAGCGCCGCGACGGACACGACGCCCTCGCTGTCCACGGCGAGCCACGTCACCTCGGCGCCCTCGTGGTCGACGAGCCACTCGATCGCGTCGAGCACGGCATGATGTTCGATCGCCGTGCTGATGATGCGGCGCCGTTGCGGCGCAGCGTCCCGGCGCGCCCAGAAGATGCCTTTCACCGCGAGGTTGTCACTCTCGGTGCCACCGGCGCAGAAGATCACCTCCGACGGCCGCGCCCCGAGCAGCCGCGCCAGCGTCTCGCGGGACTCCTCGGTGCGCCGGCGCGCCAGGCGGCCGGCCGAGTGCAGGGACGAGGCGTTTCCGACGGTGGCCAACGCCGCCACCATCGCCTCGATGGCAGCGGGGTGCATCGGGGTGCTGGCGGCGTGATCGAGGTAGACCGACTTCGGCGAGGTCATAGCCCGTCCAGAATAGCCGCCGCCGGCCGATCGGCCGGACGCGCTGCTCAGGCAGCCAGAACGTGGGCAGGCGCCAGCGACGGCGGCGCACCGCGGACAGCGGCCTCGCACCGCCGGGCCAGCTCGCGCCGATCCCCACCGGGCAGCTGCAGGGAATCGACGTGCAGGTGGCATACGGTGCGGCGGGCGGTGATGACCCGCTTGATCGAGGCCAACAGGCTGTCGTCGCCGACGAACGCCGGCACGGTGGACGGGCGACCGTCGCGGTGCCGGTAGGCCAGGCGCAGCGGCTGCACAGGCCTGCCCGCGTCCACCGCCGCCTGGAACATCGCCGGGCGGAAACGTCCGTAGCCCAGCCCGCACCACGTGGTGCCCTCGGGGAATGCGACCACGGTGTGCCCGGCGCGCAGCCGGTCGCCGACCGCAGCGACGACCGCGGGCAGCCTGCGCAGCCGGGCCCGGTCGATGGGGATGACCTTCATGATCCGCACGATCGGTCCGAGCGCCGGCCAGTCCACCAGGTCGGCGCGGGCCACGAAAGAGCCCGGTAGCACGGCGCCGATCGCGAAGATGTCCAACCACGACACGTGTCCGCTGACCACCAGCACACCCCGCAGATTGCGGATCGGCCCCCCGGAGACCGCCATCCGCACCCCGAAGCTGCGCAGCATCAGCCGGCAGTAGCCCCGCTGCAGATGCGCGCGCCAGGGCAGCGGCAACGCCAGCACCCACACCCACGAGATCAACGCCAGCGCGGCGAGCACCCGCGCCGTGGTGCGCAGCGCCACCCACCACCGCCGCCCGGGCTGGTCCGCGCCGGCCTGCACACAGCTCGCGTCGCAGGTCGCGCGCTGCAACCAGGCGTGTTCGGTGGCCAGCGTCACGATCCCAGTCCGTTCGCCATATCGCCGGCCGCCGACACCGAGCGCAGCCGGCGCAGATATCGGACGTCGGCGCGACGCTTGTCGAGCAATGCCGGGAAATCCCCGACACCGAAATCGGGATCGTGGGCCGGTTCCCCGCAGATCTGCGCGCCCAGGCGCAGGTATCCGCGCATGAGCGGCGGCACGGACACCCGCGCCGGCGGGTCGATGTCGTCGAGACCCCGCCCGTCGACGGTCACCGGCCGGTACGGATACACCGTGTGGGCCTCCGGGGCGGCGTGCCGCCGCCGGGTGAAGTCCCGCACCGCGCGGATCTGGCCGCCCGCGGGTTCCCCGGCGGTGCGCACCGGCACCGAGACACATCCGGTGACGTAGTCGTAGCCGCAGCGGTCGAGGTAGGCCAGGATGCCCGCCCACATGAGCAGTACCACCCCGCCGTTGCGGTGGTCCTGTCGTACCACCGCGCGGCCCATCTCGACCAGAGAGGGCCGCAGCGGGTCCAGGGCCCGGACGTCGAACTCGGTGGCGGTGTACAGCCCGCCCGCGGCGATCGCTCCGGGTGGCGGCAGCATGCGGTAGCAACCGACCAGCTCGCCGGACCCTTCTTCCCGGACCAGGAGGTGGTCGCAGAACTCGTCGAACCGGTCGGCGTCCAGACCGTCGTGCGCGCCGGTCAGCGTGAACCCGGGTTCGGCGGTGAACACGTCATGGCGCAGCCGCTGCGCAGCGTCGATGAGCTGGGGGTCCGACGACAGCAGCAGTGAGTAGGTGGGGGTGCCCGGTGCAGCGTCTCCGGTCGGTCGGTCTGCGGCGATGAGTACAGATGCAGTGCTCATAGCCAGCACGGTCGCGCAGGTGTCCGGCGTCGCGGCAAGCATCGCGTGACGTGTTCGTGCACGCTCGGTGACGAGTTGTCAGCCGCCGGCCAGGTCGCCGAGACCGATCACTGCGCGACGTGCACCACCGTCTCGCCGACGGGCCGACGCGGGGTGTGCAGGTGATTCGCCGGGAAGCTGTCGTCGGGGTGGCCGATGGCCAGCCCGCACAACACCGTCAGCTCCTCCGGAATGCCCAGCACCTCGCGCACGATCTCCGGATACGCGGCGATCGACACCTGGACGCAGGTGCCCAGACCGCGCTCGGTGAGCGCGAGCAGCAGGGTCTGCAGATACATACCCACCCCCACGGCGTCGGGCAGGCCGAGGTCGCGGTGCATACACACCACGCCGGCCATGGGTGCCCGAAAGAACTCGAAGTTGCGCATCTGCGCGATGCGCCGGGCATCGGCGTCGTCGCGGGCGATGCCCATCGAGCCGTACACCAGGGCACCCAGTTCGCGCCGCAGCGGCAGATAGCTCTCCGGAAGCCCGGTGGTGACCGGCAGTTCGATCGCCGCCGCCTCCAGCAGCGCCTCGGCGAGCCGGTCGCGGCGCGGCCCGGTGGCCAGGAACAGCCGCCACGGCTGCACATTCGAATTCGACGGAGCCCGCGACGCCAGCTCCACCGCCTCGTCGACGAGCTCGCGGTCGACCGGTCTGTCGCGCAGGAACATCCGGATACTGCGCCGCTCGCGCACCAGCTCGGCCAATTCGGTCACGATCGCGGCACCCGACGGTCGCGCCGGCGTTCGAGTTCGTCCTCGGAGACCGGGACCAGCATCGGCTGACCGGGTCGGCACAGCATGGTGACGACGAATCGCAACCGGACGTCGTCGCGGTGGTTGGCATCGGAGTAGTGGATGACATCGCCGCCGGGCTCCCAGAACGCCTGCCCCGCCGTGATCACCCGCGGCGCCTCGCCCTCGAGTTCGAACAGCATCTCGCCGTCGAGCACATAGCCGAAGGCCGGTCCGCCGGGGTGACGGTGCGGTGGCGCCCCGGGACTACCCGGCGGCCATTCGATGACCGCGGTCATCACCTCGGCGTCGGCGGGAATGAACGGTGGTGTGACGCTCTGGATGACCGTCAGCGCACTCGACAGATCCGGCTCGCTCATCGTGCGGCCAGCCACTGGCCGAACGTCGTCTCGGCGATCACCGCGTCGTCGCCGGTCACCAGGCTGTGCTCGTCGATCGGTGTACCGAAATACGTTGCGGCCGAATCGACCACCACGTTGCGTGCATCGTTCGACGCGGCCAGCAGCGCCCGAGCGAGGTCGGCGAACGACAGCTTCTCGGGCCCGCCGAGATTCACGATCCCGCCGTGCGGGGCGGCGAGGGCGACCCGCGCGACCTCAGCGGCGACCTCGGCCGCCGCGATCGGCTGGATCCGCGCATCCGGTGCGTGCACCTCGTCGCCGACGACGAGCGAGCCGACGATCATCTCGGCGAATTCGTCGAACTGGGTGGCCCGCAGGATCGTGTAGGGCAATCCGGACTCGATCACCGCGTTCTCCTGCAGTACCTTCGCGCGCATGTACCCGCTGTCGGGCAGCCGGTCGGTTCCGACGATCGAGAGCACCACGTAATGCCCGACGCCGGCCGCCCGGCCCGCCGCCACCAGATTGGCCGTCGACCGACTGAAGAAATCGATGACGGGACCATCTTCGAGGGACGGTGAATTCGTGACGTCGATCAGGACGTCGGCGCCGGCCAGCGCATTGTCGAGGCCCTCGCCGGTCAGCACGTCGGCGCCGGTGGAGCGGGCGGCAGCCACCACGTCGTGGCCGGCGGCGCGCAAGAGTTCCGCGACCTGTGCGCCGATCAGGCCGGCCGCTCCCATGACGGTGATCTTCATTGTGCGAATACCTTTCTCAGTGTGGTGATGGCCAGGTCGATGGCCGCGTCAGCCGCGGCGGTCTCCCGGACCGGATTGAGCATCATGAAGTCGTGCAGGATGCCGTTGAACCGGACGCTGGTGGTGCGGACACCCGCGGCGGTGAGCCTGCGGGCGTAGGCCTCGCCTTCGTCGCGCAGCACATCGTTCTCGTCGACGATGATCAGCGCCGGCGGCAGGCCGGCCAACTCGTCGAGGGAGGCCCGCAGCGGGGATGCGGTGATCTCGGCACGCAGCGCCACCTCGGGCAGATAGCAGTCCCAGAACCAGGCCATGGCCGCGGCGGTCAGGAACGGTCCGTCGGCGAACTCGCGGTAACTCTGCGTGTCCTGGGCGGCATCGGTCACCGGGTAGTACAGCGACTGGTGGACCAAAGTGACGTCGCCGCGTTCCTTGGCCAGCAGCGTCACCGCCGCAACCATGTTGCCGCCCACCGAATCTCCGGCGATCGCCAGCCGCGACGGATCGAGTCCTCGCTGCGATCCCTCGCCCACGATCCACCGGGCCGTGGCATAGGCCTGCTCGATGGCGACCGGATACTGCGCCTCCGGTGACCGGTCGTACTCGACGAACACCACCGCCGCGTGCGCGCCCACCGCAAGTTCCCGCACGAGCCGGTCGTGTGTCCGCGCACTGCCGAGCACCCAGCCTCCGCCGTGCAGGTACAACAGCACGGGCAGTGGCCGCGGGGCACCGACCGGGGTGACGATGCGCACCCGCACATCACCGTGATCACAGGCGACGGTGACCCAGGTGTCGTCGGCAGCGGGCCGGTACACCGGCTGCGCCTGCAGATCCTCGAGTACCTTGCGGGCGCCTGCCGGTCCCCGCTGGTGGAGCAACGGCGGTGCCGACGAGGCATCGGCCAGCTTGCCGGCCGCCGGTTCGAGGACGTGTTCACTCACCCGTTCACCGTCGCACCCGTCGACGTGTCGCCGGACCCTGGAAAGTCCGTAGTCCGTGGCTCAGCGGGTGGCGCGGCGTTGGGATCCGGTGCGCAGTTCGCGCCGCGATCTGATCCCGAGTTTGGCGAACACCTTGCGCAGATGCCACTCCACGGTGTGGCCGCTGATGAACAGCTGCGCGCCGATCTCGGCGTTCGTCAATCCGGCGCCGGCCAGGTCGGCGATCTGCTGCTCCTGCGCAGTGAGGGCGTCGCCGGAGCGCGCCGGCTGTTTGGCGGTCTTCTCGCCGGTGGCCAGCAACTCCCGGCGGGCGCGATCGGCGAACGCCGCCGCACCCATGGCCGTGAAGCGCTCGTGCGCCGACCGCAGCTGGGTGCGCGCATCGGTGCGCCGATGGGCGCGACGCAGCCACTCGCCGTAGAGCAGGTGGGCGCGGGCGGCATATCCGGCCAGGCCGGTGCCGGCCAGCCGCTCGACCGCCTCGACGTATCGGTCCTCGGTCTCGCGGCCCGCACTGATCAGCGCGTGCGCCACTGCACGCACCCCCAGTGAGCCATCGGTACCGACTGCGCCGGTCCGGTCGTCGAGGCGTGCGACGGCCTCGGCGGCCGGCGTCGGCTCGCCGGCCCGGACCGCGGCCTCCACCCGCTCGATCAGCGTGCGGGTGTAGATGCTGAGGTCCTCGTACTCACCCGCGCGGGTCGTCGCGGCCAGCGCCACCTGATAGCGGCCGAGTCCGTTGTTCAGCACCGCGGTCGCATACTCGGCGAGACCGATCAACCGGCCTTCACCCCGCGCCGACCCGTCGCGCAGCGCGGTGCCGATCAGGTGGGTGGCCTCGGACTCGTCGCCGGTCCAGGCGGCGAGCAGCAGCGCGTGATACCGCACCGGACCATGCCCCGCGGCGGTCGAGATCTCCTGGGCCTCGGCCAAGAGCGTCCGGGCGGCGTCGAACTCACCGGCGGTGACGTGGACGCCGGCCGCCGAAACCAGGGCCGCCGGCAGCACGGACAGCGCGCCGGTCTGCTTGGCCAGGCGCACGGCGGTCTGCGCGAGCCGACGGCTGGTGACGTCGTCCCACAGTTCGTTGGCCAGCACCTCGTGTGCCAGCGGATAGGCCTGCCACAGCCAGTCGTCGGGGTGCAGTGCGTCGACGGCGGCCCGCATCGGGCCCGCGGCCGCGGCGTGGCCCTCGGTCAGCCGGCAGGCCAGCGCCTCGACGACCAGGTCCACCGGCCGCGACGAACCGGCCGACGGGCGGGCGGCCGCCGCGGTGTCGCGGGCCAGGTCCGGGCCGCCGAGACGGCCGACATACACCGCGGCGGTGATCGCATCGAGATGTGTCTCGGTGGCGAGCGGCGGGTCCAGGGCCTGCAGCCGGCGAGCGACGGAGACGAGCCGGTCGACCGACGCACGCAGCACCGGCGCCTGCCCTTGCGCCCGCCCGCGGATGAAGATCAGCTGGGCGCGCAGTCGCTCCGCCCGCGCCCGCCCCAACTCGTCCAGCGGTGCCTGATCGGCCACGTCGAGCAACTCCTCGGCGGCCTCCGGCGCGGCTGCCGCGCATTGGGCCTGCGCGGCCGCCAGCGCCCGTTCGCCGCGCCGGGCCGGATCGGGCGTGAGCTCGACCGCCCGAGTGAGAAACGCTGCGGCAGCGGCACTTCCGCCCCGTTGCGCGGCGCGGCCCGCCGAGCGTTCCAGCTCGGCGGCCACCGACTCGTCGGGACCCGGCGCCGCATGGGCGCGGTGCCAAGCCCGGCGGTCGGGGTCGGTGGTCGAATCGGTGACGTCGGCCAGGGCCCGGTGCGCCGCGCGGCGGGCCGCCAGCCCGGCGCAGCGGTAGGCCGCCGAGCGGACCAGCGGATGCCGGAACCGCACCCGGGTGCCGATGTCGAGCAGACCGTCGCCTTCCGCGGGTGCCGCGGCGCCGGGCGTCAGACCCAGGTGGCCGGCGGCTCGCAGCAGCAGCGCGGCGTCCCCGAGGGGTTCGGCCGCGGCGATCGTCAGCACCCGCTGCGCATCGTGCGGCAACGCGCGGATGCGGCGGATGAAGTGGTTCTCCAGTTGCCCAGGAACCGGACGGGCATCCGGTCGCAGATAGCCACCGGCCAACTCCCGGGGCGTCAGTTCGCGGGGGAATTCCAGCAGCGCCAACGGGTTTCCGCGGGTTTCGGCGACGATGCGGTCTCGCACGCCGGCGTCGATACGGCCGGCGACGGCGGTTTCGAGCAACATGCGGGCGTCGGCGTCGGCGAGTCCGCCGAGGGCGAGCACCGGCAGGCCGGCCAGCTCGGCGGTGCCCAGCCGTTGCGCGAACACCACTGCCACCGGTTCGGCGAGCAGGCGGCGGGCGACGAAGCCGAGCGTCTGTGCGCTCACCCGGTCCAACCACTGCGCATCGTCGACCAGGCACAGCAGCGGACGGGTGCGAGCGGCCGCCGACAACAGGCCGAGCACCGCGAGACCGACCAGGAACCGGTCGGGCACCGGACCGGTACGCAACCCGAATGCCACGGCCAGGGCGTCCCGTTGCGGGGTGGGCAGGGTGTCGATGCGGTCCAACAGCGGGGCGCACAGCAGCTGCACACCGGCGTAGGCCAGTTCCATGTCCGACTCCACCCCGCCGGCGCGCAGCACGGTGAACCCGTCGGCATGCTCGGCCGCGAAGCCCAGCAGGGCGGTCTTGCCGATACCGGCCTCGCCGGAGAGCACCAGCACCTGGCTGCTCCCGGACCGGCTGAGCGTCAGCATCTCCCGCAGCCGGGCGCATTCGGCGCGCCGGCCGGGAAGGACATCCGATGGGTCGGTCATGGTCACGTCAGTCTCACCGACACGAAACCCCGGCACCAGAGCGGCGCCGGGGTTTCGCGGATGGTGATGGGACTCGACAGGTCAGCCCTTGCGCGCCTTGACCTTGTCGGTCAGCTGCGGGGTCACCTTGAACAGATCGCCCACGATGCCGAGGTCGGAGATCTCGAAGATCGGCGCTTCCTCGTCCTTGTTGACCGCGACGATGGTCTTCGACGTCTGCATGCCCGCGCGGTGCTGGATGGCACCGGAGATGCCCAGCGCGATGTAGAGCTGCGGCGAGACGGTCTTACCCGTCTGTCCGACCTGGAACTGACCGGGGTAGTACCCGGAGTCCACTGCAGCGCGCGAGGCGCCGACGGCGCCGCCCAGTGCGTCGGCCAGCTCCTCGACCACCGAGAAGTTCTCCGCACTGCCGACGCCGCGACCACCCGAGACGACCACGGTGGCTTCGGTCAGTTCCGGACGGTCACCGGCCACCGCGGGTTCACGCTTGGTGATCTTGGTGGCGTTCTCGGCCTGGGCCGGCACCTCGACGTTGACGATCTCCCCTGCGCCGTCGGCGGGCTCCGCGTCGATCGATCCGGCACGGACGGTGATCACCGGGGTGTCACCGGTGACCTCGGCCTCGACGGTGTAGGCGCCGCCGAAGATGGAGTGGACGGCCTTGCCGCCCTCCTTGACCGCGACGACGTCGGTCAGCACGCCCGACCCGATGCGGGCGGCCAGCCGACCGGCGATCTCCTTACCGTCGGCGTTGGCCGACAGCACGATCCCGGCGGGGCTGTTCTCCTCGGCCAGCGCCGCGAGGACGTCGACATAGGGAGTGATCAGGTAGCTCTCCGCGTCGTCGGATTCGGCGACGTAGATCTTCGCCGCGCCGGCGGCCATGAGGCCCTCGACGAGGGGTTCGGCGGTGCCGGGCTTGCCGACGACGACCGCCGAGGGCTCACCGAGCGCACGGGCGGCGGTGATGAGCTCGCTGGTGACCTTCTTCAGCGCACCTTCTGCGTGCTCCACGAGCACGAGTACTTCAGCCATTGGTTCGTTTCTCGTTTCTGGAAATCCTGGAGGAATGCTCTGCTAGATGATTTTCTGACCAACGAGGTACTCGGCCACCTTGCTGCCGCCCTCGCCCTCGTCGGTGACCTTCTCACCCGCGGTCTTCGGCGGCTTCGGGGTCGACGACAACACCTTCGAACCGGCGTTCGCGACGCCGACCTCATCGGCCTCGACGCCGATCTCGGCCAGCGTGAGGGTGGTGACTTCCTTCTTCTTGGCGGCCATGATGCCCTTGAAGGACGGGAAACGCGGTTCGTTGATCTTCTCGTTCACACTGACCACCGCCGGCAGCGGAGCCTCGAGAGTGAACACGCCGTCATCGGTCTCCCGCTCACCGGTGACCTTGCCGTCCTCGACGGTCACCTTGCGCATGTGCGTCAGCTGCGGCAGGCCCAGGTACTCGGCGATGATGGCCGGGACCGCGCCACCCGCCCCGTCGGTGGCCTCGTTACCGGCGATGACCAACTCGGTGCCCTCGATGGTGCCCAGCGCGCGGGCCAGCGCCCAGCCGGTCTGCACCATGTCCGAACCGTGCATACCCTCGTCGACCAGGTGCACCGCCTTGTCGGCACCCATCGACAGCGCCTTGCGGATCGCCTCGGTGGCCCGCTCCGGGCCGGCGGTCAACACGGTGACCGTGCCTTCTCCGCCTTCCTTCTCCTTGATCAGCAGCGCCTCTTCGACCGCACGCTCGTTGATCTCGTCGAGCACGGCGTCGGCGGCCTCCCGGTCGAGGGTCCAATCACCCTCGGAAAGCTTGCGCTCCGACCACGTGTCTGGGACCTGTTTGATCAGGACCACGATGTTCGTCATGGGTTGGTTCGTCCTCCTCGATGAGGCCGGCCGGCGGTCGGCCCGTTACCACGTTTATGCATCCAACAGCATGTTACTCGTCGGTAACTAATGCTACTCAGCACTGACACCATAACCGGTCGGAGTTTGCCTTCTCGCCACACCTTGGGTGGTCGGGTGTTCGCGAACCGGCCATCGACCGGTCCCCTGGGTTAGCCTGCCTTGCGATGAGCGCACACGTGGCGGGGCCGCGCGACACCGGCGAAGACACCCTCCCTCTGACCGGAGAGCGGACCATCCCCGGCTTGGCCGAGGAGAACTACTGGTTCCGTCGCCATGAGGTGGTCTATGCGCGCCTCGCCGACCGCTGCGCCGGGCGTGACGTGCTCGAAGCCGGCTGCGGCGAGGGATACGGGGCCGATCTGATCGCGGCTGTGGCCAACCGGGTGATCGCCCTGGACTACGACGAGGCCACGGTCGCGCACGTCCGCACCCGCTACCCGCGCGTGGAGGTCCGGCACGGGAATCTGGCCGCCCTGCCACTGCCGGACAGCTCGGTCGACGTGGTCGTGAATTTTCAGGTGATCGAGCATCTGTGGGATCAGCCACAATTCGTGCGGGAGTGCTTTCGGGTGCTGCGACCGGGCGGTCAGCTGCTGATGTCGACCCCGAACCGGATCACCTTCTCGCCCGGGCTGGACGCCCCGCTCAACCCGTTTCACACCCGCGAGCTCGACCCTGCGGAACTGGCGGATCTGCTCACCGGTGAAGGGTTCGACATCGAAGGCGTCTACGGCGTCTTCCATGGCCCCCGGCTGCGTGAGCTCGACGCCCGGCACGGCGGTTCGATCATCGAGGCGCAGGTGGCCCGGGCGCTCGCCGGTGCACCCTGGCCCGACGATCTGCTCGCCGACGTCGCTGCCGTCCGCGCCGACGACTTCGACCTCCTCGAAGCCGGCCGAGCCGACAGCCGGCATATCGACGAGAGCCTCGACCTGGTGGCGATCGCGGTGCGGCCGTGAATGACGAGGCGCCGGCCGCGGCGGTACCGGGGCTGTTCACCCTCGTCCTGCACACCCATCTGCCCTGGCTGGCGCACCACGGTCGCTGGCCGGTCGGCGAAGAGTGGCTCTACCAGTCGTGGTCGGCGTCCTATCTGCCGCTGCTGCGGGTGTTGCGCACACTGGCGGCCGAGGACCGGTCGCATCTGGTGACGTTGGGCATGACCCCGGTGGTCACCGCTCAACTCGACGATCCCTACTGCCTCACCGGCATGCACCACTGGCTGGCGAACTGGCGCCTGCGCGCACTGGAAGCGTCCACCCATCCACACCCATTGCGCGAGTTCGGCATTCGCGAGCACGCCGAGGCCGACCAGGCGCTCGAGGAGTTCACCTCGCGGTGGCGCCACGGCGGCAGCCCGCTGCTGCGCGAGCTGCTCGACGCCGACACCGTCGAACTGCTCGGCGGCCCCCTGTCGCATCCGTTCCAGCCGCTGCTCAACCCGAGATTGCGGGACTTCGCGCTGCGCGAGGGGCTCGCCGATGCGGGTCAGCGGTTCGCCCACACCCCACGCGGAATCTGGGCCCCCGAATGCGCATACGCGCCGGGGATGGAGAGCGGATACGCCGCCGCCGGCGTCGGTCATTTCATGGTCGACGGGCCGTCACTACACGGGGACACCGCGCTCGGCCGGCCCGTCGGCGACTCGTCGGTGATCGCGTTCGGCCGGGATCTGTCGGTGAGCTACCGGGTGTGGTCGCCGAAGTCGGGCTATCCGGGCCACGCCGCCTACCGCGACTTCCACACCTACGACCACACGACCGGCCTCAAGCCGGCCCGGGTGACCGGACGCAACGTGGCTTCGGCGGACAAGGCGCCGTACGACCCGCAGCGCGCCGACCACGCCGTCGACGCGCACGTGAGCGACTTCGTCGAGGTGGTGCGCCGGCGCTTGGCCGAGGAGAGCGCACGCATCGGCAGGCCGGCGCACGTCATTGCCGCATTCGACACCGAACTGTTCGGCCACTGGTGGTACGAGGGTCCGATCTGGCTGGAGCGGGTGCTGCGCGCCCTGCCGGCCGCGGGCGTGCGGGTGGGCACCCTGGCCGACGCCGTGACCGACGGGTTCATCGGCACCGCAACGCAATTGCCGCCGAGTTCGTGGGGCTCCGGTAAGGACTGGCAGGTGTGGTCCGGTGCGCAGGTGGCCGATCTGGTGCAGCTGAACACCGAGGTGGTCGACACTGCGCTGGGAACGGTGGACAAGGCACTGACCCAGCACGCGTCCGTGGGCGCACCCACCCCGCGCGACACCGTCGCCGACCAGATCCTGCGCGAGGCGCTGCTGACGGTCTCCAGCGACTGGCCGTTCATGGTGAGCAAGGACTCCGCAGCCGACTACGCGCGTTATCGTGCGCATCTGCATGCCCACGCCACCCGCGAGATCTCCGACGCGCTGGCGGCCGGCCGTCGCGAACAGGCCCAACGCCTGGCCGACGGCTGGAACCGGGCCGACGGCCTGTTCGGCGCCCTCGACGCGCGGCGGCTGCCCCGATGACACCGTGAAGGTCCTGCTCGTCTCCTGGGAGTATCCGCCGGTGGTGATCGGCGGCCTGGGCCGTCATGTGCACCACCTCGCGACCGAACTGGCCGCGGCGGGACATGAGGTCGTGGTGCTGGCGCGCCGGCCGTTCGGAACCGATCCGAGCACGCATCCGACCACCGACGGGGTGTGCGACGGCGTCCGTGTCATCGCCGCCGCGCAGGACCCGCACGAATTCGAGTTCGCGACCGACATGATGGCCTGGACACTGGCGATGGGCCACGCGATGGTCCGCGCCGGACTGGCGCTCACCGCGCACGACGCACCGTGGCGACCCGATGTGGTGCATGCCCACGACTGGCTGGTCGCCCATCCGGCGATCGCGCTGGCCCAGTTCTTCGACGTGCCCCTGGTGTCGACCATTCACGCCACCGAGGCGGGCAGGCACTCGGGCTGGGTGTCCGGCCCGACCAGCCGTCAGGTGCACGCCATCGAATCCTGGTTGGTGCGGGAGACCGACTTCCTGGTCACCTGTTCGGCGTCCATGGGCGACGAGATCGCCGCACTGTTCGGGCCCGGCATCGCGGAGATCAGGGTAATCCGCAACGGCATCGACGCGGCGCGCTGGCCGTTCGCCCTACGACGGCCGCGCACCGGCCCGCCGCGGCTGCTCTATCTCGGTCGCCTCGAATACGAGAAGGGAGTGCACGATCTGATCGCCGCACTGCCCCGGATCCGGCGCGCCCACCCGGGCACCACCTTGACCATCGCCGGGGAGGGCACCCAGCAGGACTGGCTGGCCGAGCAGGCTCGCAGACACCGGGTGCGCCGTGCGGTGCACTTCGCCGGTCATCTCGGGCACGACGAACTCGTCGACACATTGCACGGTGCCGATGTCGCGGTGCTACCCAGCCATTACGAACCGTTCGGCATCGTCGCCCTCGAAGCCGCCGCCACCGGGACGCCCCTGGTGACCGCGGACGTCGGCGGTCTGGGCGAGGCGGTGATCGACGGCCGCACCGGACTGCTGTTCACCGCACGGGACGTCGGCACCCTCGCCGCGGCCGTCGTGGCCGCCCTCGACGATCCGACCGCCGCCCAGCGACGCGCCATCGCGGCCCGGGACCGGCTGACGTCGGATTTCACCTGGGCGACGGTGGCGAGCCAGACCGCACAGGTCTACCTCGCCGCCAAGCGACGGATACGCGAACCGCTCGGCCGGATCCCGATCACCGAACAGGCGCTGCCCGGGCGGTCGTGAGCCCGCCTTATCACACCAGTCACATTTGTCACAATTAGCACGTTTATCACATGAGTATCACGGGGAAGTCTCTTTCCGAGCTTCGGCTCACCGTTGCCAGCACAGCCGAAAAGGACACCCCCATGAACACGGTGCTCTACGCCAGCCCGAACGGCGTCATCTACGAGACCCGCGCCTACAGCAAAGCCGAGATCGCCGAACTGATCGATGACCACGGGCTGGAGAACCTGTCCAGCCGCGACCGGCAGTACGACTTCTGGTTCACCCCCTCGACGCGGCGCTGCCGCAAGATCAACCGGCGCGCGATCGAACTCCTGCTGGTCACCACGGGCTACACCGCGCGCACCGTTCCGCTGCTACGCGGCGCGGTGGTGGTCGCCACCCACGACGCCGACGGCGATCTCGACGGGTTGAGCTGGCAGCAACTCGACGCGCTGGCCGAAGCCAGCCGGACGCTGTCCAAGCGGGAGCTGCGCGTCCTGGAGCGCCGCATCGCGCGGGCCGAACGCACGCTGCGTCGTCCGGTCAAGCCGGCGGCCTCCGCGATCCCGGCCGCCGAGGGCGTCATCAAGCTGCCGGTGCGGCACTGACCGTCAGCCCGCGCCGCGACTACCGATCGACGGTCGTCGCCGACTCAGACGACGTTCAGCGCGCCGCCTTCTTGCGTTCGATATCGGCCAGTGCCGCCGCCAGTTCGGCTCGCTGAGCCGCCGAGGTCTCCCAGGCGAGCTTGCGGTTCTTGACCACCTTGGCCGGCGCACCGACCGCGATCGAGTAGTCGGGAATATCGCCCTTGACCACCGCGTGGGCGGCCAGCACGCAGCCGCGGCCGACCGTGGTGCCGCGCAATACGGTCACCTTCGTCGCGACCCACGTGTCGGGACCGATACGCACCGGACTCTTGACGATGCCCTGGTCCTTGATCGGCAACTCGATGCTGTCCATCCGGTGGTCGAAATCGCAGATGTAGCACCAGTCGGCCATCAGCACCGAATCGCCCAGCTCGATGTCGAGATAGGTGTTGATCACATTGTCGCGACCCAGGACGACCTTGTCTCCGATGCGCAGCGAACCCTCGTGCGCGCGGATGGTGTTCTTGTCCCCGATGTGCACCCAGCGGCCGATCTCGAGCTGCGCGAGTTCCGGAGTCGCTTGAATTTCCACGTTCTTGCCCAGGAACACCATGCCGCGGGTGATCACATGCGGGTTGGCCAGCTTGAACTTCAGCAGCCGCCAATAGCGGACCAGGTACCACGGGGTGTAGGCGCGATTGGCGATCACCCAGCGCAGTGAGGCGGCGGTCAGGAAGCGGGCCTGACGCGGGTCATGCAGGCGCGAGCCTCGCCACCGCTTGTGCAGCGGCGCACCCCACATCGTCGTCATGGCCGCAAAGCCTACGCGAGGCATCGCTGGGCATTCGGGGACCCGGGTTACCCTCACGTGGGCTCCGATCGCGAGGCTGCCCACGAGATCACCGACCCGAAAGGACACCGTGTTCCGGCGATTCCTGGTGCTGGTGACTACGGCGCTGTCGGTCGGCGTGTTGGCGGGATGCGGCAACAACGACTCCTGGGTGCAGACCCGCGCCGCCTCGGGCTGGCCGGCCCAGTACGGCGACGCCGCCAACAGCAGCTTCGCCGATGTCGACGGCGCGCAGCAGCTGCAACTCGAGTGGAGCCGTTCGGTCAAGGGCACGCTGGGGGCGGCGGTGTCGCTCGGGTCGGACGGCTATCTGGGGGCCAATGCCCAGACCTCGGCCGGCTGCTCGCTGATGGTCTGGGAGGCGGACAACAACGGGCGGCAACGCTGGTGCACCCGACTCGTACAGGGCGGCGGCAGCGCCAGTCCGCTGATGGACGGCTTCGACAACGTCTACGTCGGCCAGCCGGGCACCATGCTGTCCTTCCCGTCGACGCAGTGGTATCGGTGGCGGCGCCCGGTCATCGGCATGCCGACCACACCGCGCATCCTCGCGAACGGGCAGCTGTTGGTGGTCACCCATCTCGGTCAGGTGCTGGTCTTCGATGCGCACGGTGGCACCGTCGAGGGGGCTCCGCTGGATCTGGTCACCGTCGACCCGACCGACTCCGGCCGCGGTCTCGGGGACTGCCCCGCCGCGGGCCCGGAATGCCCCGTGGCCGCCGCACCGGCGTTCTCGGCCGCCGGCAACGTCGTGGTGCTCACCCTGTGGGAACCGGGGGCCGAGGCGCCGGTGCTCGTGGGGCTGACCTACCGGCCCGGCCAGACCCCGCTGTTGTCGCGGCAGTGGACCTCCCCCGCCGTCGGGCGCGGACCGCTGGCCAGTCCGGTGCTCTCCGGTGACGGCACGACCGCCTACGTCAACGGCCGCGACCAGAAATTGTGGGCGATCGACACCGCCGACGGCGCCGCGAAGTGGTCGCTGCCGCTGGACTACCTGGCTCAGACCCCGCCGTCGGTCGCCCCGGACGGGCTGATCATCGCCGGCGGTGGGCCGGGCGCGAGCTTGACCGCGATCCGCGATCGGGGCGACCGCGGTGAGGTGGTGTGGCGCCGCGACGACGTCGAACCGCTGACCACCGCCAGCCGCGGCGGCGACACGGCGTACGTGGTCACCGGCGGTGCCGGCGATCAGACGCTGCAGGTGATCGACCCGGCCGACGGGCGCACCGTGAACAGCTATCCGCTGCCCGAGGCCACCGGCTTCCCGGTGGGGGTGTCGATCGGGTCGGACCGGCGGGTGGTCGTCGCCACCAGCGACGGACAGGTCTACGGATTCGCGCCGGAATAGTTACGGACCGACACCGCCCCAACCGGAATGTCACAGCAAGATGACACCGGTTTAACACAACGCTTCCGCTGAAATGGCATCATGTCCCCGGTCGCCCCACTTCGCGGGCGGCACGGTCGACGTCAGCAGGAGTGCGAATTGTCCGAATTCCTCGACACGGTGAACAGCTATGTGTGGAGCAACGCGCTGGTCTACCTGTGTCTGGCAGCCGGCATCTACTTCTCCATCCGGTCGCGTTTCGTGCAGGTCCGTCAGGTTCCGGAGATGATCCGGCTGATGCTCAAGGGCGAGAAATCGCCCTCTGGGGTGTCGTCGTTCCAGGCCCTGACGCTCTCATTGGCCGGCCGGGTCGGCACCGGGAACATCGCCGGAGTCGCCACAGCGATCGCGTTCGGCGGTCCCGGCGCGCTGTTCTGGATGTGGACGGTGGCCTTCCTCGGTGCGTCGACCTCGTTCGTGGAATGCACCCTGGGCCAGATCTACAAGACCCGTGACCCGCTGACCGGCGAGTATCGCGGTGGCCCCGCCTACTACCTGAGCCGCGCGTTGGCGCACACCCGCGCGGCGGCCGCGTTCAAGGTCTACGGGGTCGTCTTCGCGGCGGTGACCGTGCTGTCCTGCGGGCTGCTGCTGCCGAGCGTGCAATCCAATTCGATGGCCTCGGCGATGAATTCCGCGTGGGGCTGGTCGAAGTGGTGGGTGGCCGTCGGCACCGTCATCGTGCTCGCCTTCGTCATCATCGGCGGTGTGAAGCGGATCGCGGCCTTCGCCTCCATCGTGGTGCCGTTCATGGCCGCGGTGTACATCGTCATTGCGCTGGTGATCGTGCTGCTCAACGCCGGTGACATCCCGGAAATCCTGCGGACGATCTTCGCCAGCGCCTTCGGGGTCGACTCGGCCTTCGGTGCGATCATCGGCTCGGCGGTGATGTGGGGCGTCAAACGCGGTATCTACTCCAACGAGGCCGGACAGGGCACCGGTCCGCACGCCGCTGCGGCTGCCGAAGTCTCCCACCCCGCCAAACAGGGACTGGTCCAGGCCTTCGCGGTCTACGTCGACACGCTCTTCGTGTGCTCCGCGACAGGTTTCCTCATCCTGTCGACCGGCGCATATCGGGTGTTCGAAGGGGAGAGCGCGGCCGGGTCGATCATCGCCGACGGCGGGGTGCTGCCGGCGGACACGGAGGTGGGGCCCGCCTTCGCCCAGGCCGGTTTCGACACCCTGTTGAGCGGCGCCGGCGCGACGTTCGTCGCGATCTCCCTGGCGTTCTTCTGCTTCACCACGCTGATCGCCTACTACTACATGGCAGAGACGAATCTGCGGTTCATGCTGGGCCGGTCGGCGACCCGTCAGGTCCCCATCATCCGCGGTACCGTCGGGTCGAACTTCACGATGGCCCTGCAGGCGCTGATCCTGGTGTCCGTCGTGATCGGCGCCGTATCGACCGCATCCGAGGCCTGGGTGCTCGGCGATATCGGCGTCGGGCTGATGGCCTGGCTGAACATCGTCGGCATCATCATCCTGCAGCAGCCCGCGTACAAGGCGCTCTGGGATTACGAGCGGCAGCGCAAGAGCGGACTGGATCCCACCTTCGACCCGGTCGCCCTGCAGATCACCGGCGCACGCTTCTGGGAGACCTACGATCCCACCACCGGTCGGGACCGGCGCCCGACGACGGTCTAGGTCTACATCGAGGGCAGCGCGAGGACCGGCGCCAGGGCCGAGCGCGGAATGGTCGCCTGGCTGGCGCCGGCCGCCTCGGGCAACATCTCACCCTGACCGAAATAGAAGGTCACGGCGTCGTCGCTGATCGAGAAGTTCTGGTAGTTCTGCGGGTCCAGGCCGTCGCCGGGCAACACCGGCTGTTCGGTGCCGGTCACGGTCTGCAGCTGGTCCTGCACGGCGGGAAACACCACGTCCAGCGGCCGGGAGTCGGGCCGGAACAGCGTCTCGAACGTGATCGGCGCCTTGGCGGCCAGGTCGTAGTTGAAGGCCTTGTACCAGGTCTGCGGATGTGCGCCGCCGACGTTCTGGTAGATCTCCAGAACCAGGCTCTGCGTACCGTTCGGCGCCAAGCCGGAGTGCTGCGCGGTGCCGTTGACGTCCAGGACGTAGGGCAGTCCGCGGGAGCCGGGCATCTCCGAGACGTTGACGAAGCCGTCGCGGGTCTGGGTCAGATATGCCGCGACCGCCTGCTCGTCGGGGTAGCCGGCGGGAAATTGCATGTCCAGGGTGTAGCTGGGCGTCGCGGCGTGCACCTGACAGCTCTGGGTGCTGTCCAGCGCACCGCCGAGGTCGGCGCAGGCGGTCTGCGCCGACGCCACCGCGGTGCCGGCAGAGCCGGTGAGCACGGCGGCGGTCAGCAGCGCCGCCATCGAAGGGAGTCGTCTCATCACGGGCCAGCGTACGTGGTAGGTCGGCGCAGTTCAGCGACCGTGTGACGGCCGACATAGAAAGGCCGTTGCCCGACTTGCCGTCCCGCTGCCCAGCCGGGTGATGACGACCGAGAGCGCTGCGGTGCCGCGCGGCTTGAGCCGCCGACGCAGCGCATCGGGGTCGACATCGACTCCGCGCACCAGAATCTCGACGGCGCCGGCGTCGTGGGCCGACAGTGCCTGACGCAACCGGCGCTCCTGATACGGGATTTGTTCGAGCACCTCGAATCCGCGCGTCCCCGGGGGCAGCGCGTCGCCGGTCAGATAGGCGATCGCCGGATCCAGCTGCCACAACCCGTGCCGGGCCGCGTAGTGGCGCACCAGCCCCGCCCGGACCACGGCGCCGTCAGGGTCGACGATCCACTGCCCGGCCGGGGCGACCGGGCAGTCGTCGGATTCGGCGTCGGTGATCTGCTCACCGATGTCGAGGACGGCCGCGCTGCGGGTGACGCCCGCAGCGCCCAGCCCCGGCGACCACAGGCAGGCTTCGCGCACACTGCCGCCGAAGGAGACGACCTCGATCTCTCCGGTGAACCCGAGACGGCGCACGGCATCGAAATCGATCCCGGGAGCGCACTTCACGGCGAAATCGCGGCCGCGGTAGACATCGAGGACCGTGTCCAGCGGCGGGGTGTACTCGGCGGGGTCGAACGTGCGCCGGCCACCGCGTCGACGGGCCGGGTCCAGCAGCACCACGGTGTCCCGGGTGACCGGGTGCAGGGCATCGGCGCGACACAGGGCCACCTCCCCACCGGACTGGTCGAGATTGTGGCGGGCCATGGCCAGTCGCACCGGGTCGATGTCGCTGCCCAACACCACATCCGCCCGGTACTGCAACGCCGCCAATTCCGCCCCGATCGAACACGTGGCATCGTGCACGCGGGCACCCGTCAGCCGCTGTGCGCGGTGCGCCGCGACCGGCCCGGCCGTCGCCTGTTGCAACGCATCATCGGTGAACAGCCACTGGCTGCTTGCGGGGAGTTTGGCCGCCGCCCGGCGCCGTAGTCGAACCGTCTCCACCAGTACCGCGGCGTGATCGCCGAAAGACCGTCGCACGGCGGCGATGTCGGCGATCAGGGTGGCATCGGTGAGCGGCCGCGCCGCGACCTCACGCAGCGCCCGGACGCCCTCCTCGCCGCGAAGGTAGCCGACCGCATCGAGGTCGAACGTTACGACGGTTTGACCCCGGTGACCATCACGTTGTAGAACCAGCCCTTCGGCACCACCCGGCGCCACACGTTGGCGTCCACCCAGCTCAGCGACGTCCAACTGTTGAAGGCGAATTTCGCCCAGCCCCAGCCCAATCGGCCCGGCGGTACGGCGGCCTCGAAGGTGCGGACCGGCCAGCCCAGCATGGCGGCGGTGAATTCCTCACTGGCAGTGGACACCTCGACGGCGCCGGCCGAACGCGCCATGGTCTCCAGATCAGCCGGGTCGAAGGTGTGCAGATCGACGACCGCCTCCAACGCCGCCGCACGCGAGGACTCGTCGAGCTCGGTCTGCGGCCGCCGCCACTCCGAGAGCAGGGGCAGCTTGGTGACGTTGGTGGCCACCCGCCACGTCAGCGTCGACAGCTCGCGCGCGTAGCGGTTGCCCACCGTCGTGGGCTCCCCGGCGAAGACGAACCGGCCGCCGGGTTTGAGCACCCGGACCACCTCGCGCAGCGACAGTTCGACGTCGGGGATGTGGTGCAGCACCGCATGCCCGACGACCAGGTCGAAGGTGTCGTCCTCATACGGGATGCCTTCGGCGTCGGCGACCCGCCCGTCGATGTCCAGGCCCAGAGACTGGCCGTTGCGGGTGGCCACCTTCACCATGCCCGGGGACAGGTCGGTGACCGAACCGCGCCGGGCTACACCGGCCTGGATCAGGTTCAACAGGAAGAATCCGGTGCCGCACCCCAACTCCAGCGCCCGGTCGTAGGGCACCTCGCGCTGCACCTCTTCGGGGACGGCGGCGTCGAAGCGGCCGCGCGCGTAGTCGACGCAGCGCTGGTCGTAGGAGATGGACCACTTCTCGTCGTAGGTCTCGGCCTCCCAGTCGTGGTAGAGCACCTGGGCGAGTTTGGAGTCCTTCATCGCGGCTTCGACCTGTTCGGCCGTCGCGTGCGGGTTGGACGCCGGCAGATCGGTGTGGTCGATACTCGTCATGGCTGGCAGCCTAACCGGCCGTCGGCGAACGCGGCCTTGGCGGCGGCCAGGACGTGCGGCGGGTGCTCGTCGAAGCGTCGCGCCCAGCCCAGTGCCGCCTCGTAGACCCCGTCGGGGGCCGTCAGCTCGTCGATCAGGCCGATCTCGCGGGCCTCTTCGGCCCCCACGAAACGTCCGGAGAACACCAGGTCCTTGGCCTTGCTGGCGCCGATCGCGCGGCTCAGCCGTGCCGTGGCGTCCGCGCTGGGGGCCAGGTCGGCGAGGATCTCGGTGGATCCGACCTTGACGTTGTCGCCACTGATCCGCCGGTCCGCCGCCAGTGCCAGCGTCAGACCCGCCCCGAGGGCGTATCCGGTCACCGCGGCCACGGTCGGCTTCGGGATGTCGGCGACCGCGGCCACCGCCTGCGCGGCGATCCCGGCGTACTGGGTGGCGTCCAGGGTGCGCAGGGCCGGCACGTCGTCGCCGGCGCAGAAGATCTCGTGACCGCCGAACAGGATGACCACACCGACGTCGTCGCGGGCGGCCACCTCGCCGGCCGCGTCGATCAGCTCCAGATACACCTGACGGGTCAGCGCATTGGTCGGCGGCCGCGAGAGCAGCAGCGTCGCGATCTGCGGGCGTTCCTCGGAGAGGTGCACGCTCACGAACTCCCGCACGGTCACGGCGACCGGTGGTTGCGTGCCGCGTTGTAGCGGTCACTGTCGAAGAACTCGATCTCCCAGTTCCCACCCCGGACCGACAGCGTGGGCTCCACGGCCTGGATGCGGCGCTCGACGGCGAGCACCTCGGCGACGGTGCGGCCGGTCAGCGCGTCGAGCTGGGTCCAGGTAGGCGGCAACAGGAACGAGCGGCCCGAGGCGAAGTCCTCGAGCGCCTCCTCGGGCGCGATCCAGCCGGCCTGATCGGTCTCGGTGTTCTCGCCGTCGGCGCGTTGGCCGTCGGGAAGGGCGCCGACGAAGAAGTAGGTGTCGTAGCGGCGGGTGCGCTCCTCCTTGGGCGTCACCCAGTTCGCCCAGGGCCGCAGCAGGTCGGCACGCAGGAGCAGCTTCTCCTCGCGCAGGAAGTCGGCGAAGGACAGTGTGCGGTCGGCCAGCGCCTGGCGTGACTGGCGGTAGACGGACGCGTCGTCGACCAGGACGTCGGGGTCGTCGGCCGCTCCGGCGAACAGCACGCCGCATTCCTCGAAGGTCTCGCGGGCAGCGGCGCACACCAGCGCGCGGGCCAGCTCCTCGTCGACGCCAAGGCGTTGCGCCCACCAGTCCGGGCCGGGTCCCGCCCAGGCGATGTCGGCGTTGCGGTCCCGGTCGTCGACGCCGCCCCCGGGGAACACCATCACCCCTGCGACGAACTCCATCCCGGCGTGGCGGCGCATCAGGAAGACCTCATTGCCGCCGGCGGTCTCGCCGGCCGAGCGGATCAGCATCACGGTCGCGGCCGGGCGCGGCGTCAGAGGTTCGGCCGCCGTCGTCTCCTGCTGGTCGGTCATGCACGCCTCCTGTGCGCCGCGCGGGTACGGGTCCGCCGGGCGAAGTAGCGCCCGTCGATGACGTCGAGGGCGATCGACTGGCCGAACGCCTTCGACAGGTTCTCGCCGGTGAGCACGTCGGTGAGCAGTCCGGCGGCCACCACCTCGCCTTCCGACAGGATCAGGCAGTGGCTGAAACCCGGCGGAATCTCCTCGACGTGGTGGGTCACCAGCACCATCGCGGGCGCATCCGGGTCGGCAGCCAGGTCGGCCAGGCGCGCCACCAGTTCCTCGCGACCGCCCAGGTCCAGTCCAGCCGCCGGTTCGTCGAGCAGGAGCAACTCCGGATCGGTCATCAGCGACCGGGCGATCAGCACCCGCTTGCGTTCGCCCTCGGACAGCGTGTCGTAGACCCGCTCGGCCAGGTGTTCGGCTCCGACGCTTTCCAGCATCTCCACCGCCTGCAGGTAGTCGACGTCCTCGTAGCGCTCGCGCCAGCGGCCGAGCACCGCATAACCCGCGGACACCACCAGATCGCGGACCACCTCGCCGGGTGGAATTCGTTGCGACAGAGCCGAACTCGACAGACCCACCCGGGATCGCAATTCGGCCATGTCGGTGCGGCCCAGCCGCTCCCCCAAGACGAACGCGGTGCCCGACGAGGGGTGCTCCATGGCCGCGGCGATGCGCAGCAGCGACGTCTTGCCCGCGCCGTTGGGGCCGATGACCACCCAGCGCTCGTCCAGTTCGACGGCCCAGGTGATGGGACCGACCAGCTTCTGACCGCCGCGGCGCAGCGTGACCTCGGCGAAGTCGATCAGCAGGTCCGGGTCGGGGACCAGTTCCGCATCGGTCAGACCGTCGGCTGCATCTTCTCCGGGCACCCGACCATGGTGCCGTACTCGGCGGGTGCGCTGCGCTGCGGGTCGCGCGGCGGGCACAGGCCCGCCCACCCGCTGATGGCCAGAATCCGCCGGGGTGTCAGCCGCACGAACAGTTGCACCAGCGGGCCGATCCCGAAGGCGTAGACCACCGTGCCCACCCCGACGGTGCCGCCGAGCAGCCAACCCGCGAACAGGACCGCCGCCTCGATGGCCGTGCGCACCGATCGCACCGACCAGCCGGTGCGCGCGATCAGCCCGGTCATCAGCCCGTCCCGGGGGCCCGGCCCCAGACCTGCTCCCACATAGAGGACCGTGCTGAACGCGTTGAGCACCACGGCGCCGACCATCCAGGCCGTCTGGGCCGGCAGTCCCCGCGGATCCGGCAACACCGCAAAGCTCGCGTCGACGGTCACCGCGATGACGACCACATTGGCGACGGTGCCGATGCCCGGGCGGTTACGCAGCGGGATCCAGGCCAGCAGCACTGCGACGCCGACGACGGCCGTGGCGACGCCGATGCTCATCGCGGTATGCCGGGCCAGCCCCTGATGGAACACGTCCCACGGGTCCAGACCCAGCCCCGCGCGGATCATCACTGCCATCGAGAAGCCGTAGCCGGCCAGGCCGGCCAGCAGTGCCGACCCTCGCAGCGCCCCGTTCCGGATCCGCCTGACCGTGCTCACGCGTGGTCCGGGAAGCGGACGCGGATGGCGTCCAGTTCCTGGCGCACGCGCCGCAGATCGGAGTCCAGTTCGCCGCCGGACACATCGCCGGGCCGGTATACGAACAGATCAGACAGTCCACTTCCCAACCTTGATATCCAGTTTGATGCCATGGACCCATGATGAGCCGGCGGATGCTTGCCTTCCAATAGCCAGTTGGACGATACTGGCCCGAATGGTGATCGATATCCCCGTCCGGGCGCTCGACGTGGACCGATTGGCCCGGGAACTGGGCAACTGGCGGACGGCCAACTCCAGTGGCCCGGTGTATCAGGGCCTCGCCGACGGCATCCGCATGCTCATCGTGGACGGCCGGCTACCCGTCGGGGCACGTCTGCCCAGCGAGCGCGCACTGGCCGATGCGCTTCATGTCTCCCGCACCACCGTCACCTCGGCGTACGCCCAACTGCGTGACGACGGCTACCTGCACGCCCGCCGCGGCGCCCGCAGCACGACCGCGCTACCGGCCGCCTCCGCCGCCGCCACACGCGTCGTCGGGGGCTCGCCGACCGTCGGTGCGGTCAATCTCGCGAATGCGGCGATGGCCGCGCCGGTCACCGCCGTGCACACCGCATACACCGCGGCCGCCCAGCAGATCGCCCCCTATCTGCACGGCGTGGGCATCGAACTCGCGGGAGTGACCCCGCTGCGGGAGGCGATCGCCGAGCGATACTGCGCGCGCGGCCTGCCCACCGAACCCGACGAGATCATGGTGACCACCGGGGCGCTACACGCGATCGGCCTGATCCTGGCGACCTACACCCAGCCCGGCGACCGCGTCCTGGTCGAGCAGCCGACCTATCACGGCGCGATCGCCGCGGTCACCACCGCCGGCGGGCGGCCGATCCCGGTGGCGCTCGCCGAGGACGGCTGGGATCTGGGCGCTCTGCACACCGCGGTCCGCCAGCTGGCCCCGAGTCTGGCCTACGTGGTTCCGGACAACCACAATCCCACCGGGCTGACCATGCCCGAAGCGCAGCGCCACGAGTTCGCCGAACTGGTCACCGAGACCCGCACCCGCACGATCGTCGACGAGACCATGTCCGACGTGTGGCTGGACCAGCCGGTACCGCCGCCGGTGGCGGCGCTGATGACCCGGCGACGGGATCTGGTGCTCACCACCGGATCGATGTCGAAGTCGTTCTGGGGTGGGCTGCGCATCGGCTGGATCCGGGCCGAGCGGGCCACCCTGGCCACGGTGGCCGCGCTGCGGCCGTCGATCGATATGGGCACCCCGATCCTCGAACAGCTGGCCGCCGCGGAATTGCTGCGGGTCGCCGAGGACGTACTCCCCGACCGCCGAGAGATGCTGCGCACCCGGCGGTCACTGATGCTGTCGCTGCTCGAGCAGTGGCTGCCCGATTGGCAGCCCTGTCCCGGTGGCGGCGGCCTGGCCCTGTGGGTCCGCCTGCCGGCGCCGATGAGTTCGGCGCTCTCGGCGGCGGCGTCGCGGATGGGGCTGGACATCCCGCCCGGTCCGCGGTTCGGTGTCGACGGCTCCCTGGAACGCTTCGTGCGGATCCCCTACACCCTGCCGCCGGATCAGATGGCCGAGGCGGTGCGGCTGCTGGCGCAGGCGTGGTCGACGGTCACCGGCGGGTCGGCCCCACGGCGCGCGGTGGTCGTGTAGCCGGCCGCCCGGTGTTCGGGCCGGGCCGTCAGTCGTCGATCGCGACGCGACGCAGGAGCCCGTCGTGCGCGTCGGCGGCCTCGATCTCCCCCCGGGTGATGCCGAGCAGGAACAACACGGTGTCCAGATACGGATGACTCAGCGAGGCATCGGCCACCTCGCGCAGCGCCGGCTTGGCGTTGAACGCCACGCCCAGACCGGCGGCGGTGAGCATGTCGATGTCGTTGGCGCCGTCGCCGACGGCCACGGTCTGTTCCATCGGCACGCCCACCTGCTGGGCGAAGTTCCGCAGCGCCTTGGCCTTACCGGGCCGGTCGACCACCTCACCGATCACCCGGCCGGTGAGCACACCGTCGACGATCTCGAGTTCGTTGGCCGCGACGAAATCCATCATCAGCTCGTGGGCGAGCGGCTCGATCACCTGGCGAAAGCCACCGGAGACGATGCCGCAGTAGAAGCCCAGCCGGCGCAGGGTGCGCAGGGTGGTGCGGGCTCCCGCCGTCAGCTCGATCTGTTCGGCGACGTCGTCGAGCACCTCGGCCGGCAGCCCGGCCAGCGTCGCGACGCGGCGGTGCAGCGATTCGGCGAAGTCGAGTTCCCCGCGCATGGCCGCCTCGGTGACCTCGGCGACGGCGGCTTCAGCACCGGCGCGCGCGGCCAGCATCTCGATCACCTCACCCTGGATGAGGGTGGAGTCGACGTCGAACACGATCAGCCGCTTGGCGCGCCGGGCCAGGCTGTAGTCCTCCAGCGCGATGTCCACACCCTCACCGACCGCGACCCGGGCCATCGCCTGTTGCAGCCGGCCGTACACCCCTGCCGGCACCGACACACGCAGTTCCAGCCCGGTGACCGGATAGTCCGACACCCCGCGGATGGTGTCGATGTTCACGCCGAGCGCCGCGACCTCGCGCGACACCGCCGCGAAGGCTTCAGCGGTGATGGGCCGACCGAGCACGACGATCGTGTGGGTGGAGGGTTCGCGCATCACCGGGGTGTCCCGGCTGCGCTCGATCGTCACCTCGAGCCCGACGCCATGGATCGCGGCCTCGACGTCGGCGCGCAGTGCGGCACTGTCGGCCACGTCCGGTGGCGCGGCCACGAGCACCCCGAGAGTCAGCCGACGGCGGACCACCACCTGCTCCACGTTGAGCAGCTCGACGGCATGCTGGGAGAGCACCTCGAACAGCGCCGACGTCACACCGGGCTGATCGACCCCGGTGACGGTGATCAACACCGACACCTTCGACCTCTGACCGACTATTGCGTTCACCCCGGTGGACGCCCCGCCGCTCAGCTGCTGCGGTCGGGTTCGGTGCGCGGTCCGAAGCCTTCGGGTGATTCGAGCGCGGTCGCGTGCTTGCCGATGTGCGCCTCGGCGCGCATCCGCTCCACCATGTGCGGGTAGTGCAGCTCGAACGCGGGACGCTCCGACCGGATGCGCGGCAGCTCGGTGAAGTTGTGCCGCGGCGGCGGGCAGCTGGTGGCCCACTCGAGCGAGTTGCCGTAGCCCCATGGATCGTCGACCGTGACCGGCTCTCCGTAGCGCCAGCTCTTGAACACGTTCCAGACGAACGGCAGCATCGACAGGCCGAGGATGAACGCCCCGATGGTCGACACGATGTTCAGCGTCGTGAATCCGTCCGAGGGCAGGTAGTCCGCGTAGCGGCGCGGCATCCCCTCGTCACCCACCCAGTGCTGCACCAGGAACGTGGTGTGAAAGCCGATGAACGTCAGCCAGAAGTGCAGCTTGCCCAGCCGTTCGTCGAGCAGCCGGCCGGTCATCTTCGGGAACCAGAAGTAGATGCCCGCGTAGGTGGCGAACACGATGGTGCCGAACAGCACGTAGTGGAAGTGGGCGATGACGAAGTAGCTGTCGGTGACGTGGAAGTCCAGCGGCGGGCTGGCCAACAGGACGCCCGACAGGCCACCGAGCAGGAAGGTCAGCAGGAAGCCGACCGAGAACAGCATCGGTGACTCGAACGTCAACTGGCCTTTCCACATCGTGCCGATCCAGTTGAAGAACTTGATCCCGGTGGGCACCGCGATCAGGAACGTCATGAACGAGAAGAACGGCAGCAGCACCGCACCGGTGGCGTACATGTGGTGCGCCCACACCGCGACCGACAGCGCGGCGATGGCGATGGTGGCGTAGATCAGCGTGGTGTACCCGAAGATCGGCTTGCGGGAGAACACCGGGAAGATCTCGCTCACGATGCCGAAGAACGGCAGCGCGATGATGTACACCTCGGGGTGACCGAAGAACCAGAACAGGTGCTGCCACAGCAGCACACCGCCGTTGGCCGGATCGTAGATGTGCGCGCCGAGGTGGCGGTCGGCGGCCAGACCGAACAGTGCGGCGGTCAGCAGCGGGAAGGCCAGCAGCACCAGGATCGACGTCACCAGGATGTTCCAGGTGAAGATCGGCATCCGGAACATGGTCATCCCGGGGGCCCGCATGCAGACCACGGTGGTGATCATGTTCACGCCGCCGAGGATGGTGCCCAGACCGCCGACGGCCAGACCCATGATCCACAGGTCACCACCGGCGCCCGGCGAGTGGATCGCGTCGGTCAGCGGCGAGTAGGCGGTCCAGCCGAAGTCGGCGGCGCCGCCGGGGGTGATGAATCCGCCGAGCGCGATCAGCGCGCCGAACAGGAACAGCCAGAACGACAGCGCGTTCAGGCGCGGGAACGCCACGTCGGGCGCACCGATCTGCAGGGGCAGCACCAGGTTCGCGAACCCGAACACGATCGGGGTGGCGTAGAACAGCAGCATCACCGTGCCGTGCATGGTGAACAGCTGGTTGTACTGCTCGTTGGACAGGAACTGCAGCCCCGGCATCGCGAGCTCGGTGCGCATGAACAGCGCCATCAGCCCACCGATGAGGAAGAAGGCGAAGCACGCGACGCAGTACATGATGCCGATCAGCTTGTGATCGGTGGTGGTGATGAGCTTGTAGATCAGGTTGCCCTTGGGGCCGAGCCGCTCCGGGAACGGACGCCGTGCCTCGAGTTCTCCGATCGGGGGCGCTTCGGCTACCAAGAGGTCCTCCAAAGAATCATGTCGGGGAATCCCCGCCTTGCTGTATGAATCGTAGCCCCCGAGCCGCCCCGGGTCAGCCTGGGTCCTACAAACCGTCGTATTCGATCCGGCGGATCGGCGAAGACGATGCTTCGGCGCAGGATGTTACCGTCGGCGCGTGCTGATCGGCCGAGGCAGGACGGGCGCGCGCGTTGCGCCGCCGGTGGTCCTGGCGGCGGTGCTGTCGGCCTCGCTGGCCGGCTGCGGGACACTCGGCGGCCAGACCGATTCCGCCACGCCGATGAGTTCGGTCATCACCAGCACCACCGAGATCGCGCACGCCGACGTCCTGGGCAACGGGCGCCGGCCCGACGAGTCCTGTGCGCCCGATCCCGCGGCCGTCGATCCCGGCCCACCCGAACGTCCGGTCCGCCACGCCGCCGGCGAGACCGTGGTACGCGCCGATCCCCAGCGCGTCGTCGTCCTGGCCGGCGATCAGCTCGACGCGCTGTGCGCGCTGGGGCTGCAGGGTCGGATCGCGGCGGCCGCGCTCCCCGACGGACGCGACACCCAGCCGTCGTATCTGGGCACGGTGATCCACGATCTACCCGCCGCCGGAACCCGCAGCGCCCCGGATGTGGCGGCGATCCGCGCCGCGGCGCCCGACCTCATCCTCGGCTCCGAGGCGCTGACCCCCGCCTTGTTCGGCGAACTGTCCCAGATCGCGCCGACGGTGTTCACCGGGCCGGCCGGCGCGGACTGGCGGGACAATCTGCGGATCGTGGGCGCGGCGACCGGCCGGTTCGACGCCGCGGGTGCGCTGGTCGACGGTTTCGCCGACGAGGCGCGCCGGGCCGGGCTGGCCAACGACGCCGCACACTTCCAGGCGTCGGTGGTGCAGTTGACCGATCACGCGCTGCGGGCGTTCGGCCCGGACAGCTTCGCCGGTTCGGTGCTGGCCGCGGTCGGACTCGACCGCCCACCCGCCCAGCGCTTCACCGGCCGGCCCTATGTCGAGGTGGGTACCGGCGGCAGCGCCGACTACTCGATCGCCGAGGGCGACATCGTCTACCTGTCCTTCGCGTCGCCGGCGGCGCGCGACGCGGCTCCCGACGTCCTCGACAGCGCCCCCTGGCGGGCCCTGTCGGCGGCCAAGGACGACCGGGTGTTCGTGGTCAACAACGAGGTGTGGCAGAGCGGGCAGGGCATCGTCGCCGCCCGCGGGATCGTCGCCGACCTGCGCTGGGTGAACGGCCCGATCAACTAGGTCCCGCTAGTCGACCCGCTGCAGCGCCTGCTGACCGAACTGTCCGAGCTCCAGGGATCCGTCCGGCAGCACGAGTTCACCGCTGTCCAACCGCTTGCGCAGATAGCTGAACGACTGGGCGGTCTGAGCGAACAGGTGCTCACCGGCCCGCAACGCCGGGCGCGGCCGGTCGTCGCGGGGGGCGAACTGTGGGAGTGGCTTGACCTCGGTGTGGTAGTCGACGTTGAAGAACAGGGGGAACGAGTACCGCTCCTGCTTGACCTTGCGCACCCGGTGACTGGTGGCCACGAACGTCCCGTTGGTCCAGAGCTCCAGCATGTCGCCGACGTTGACGACGAACGTCCCCGGCACCGGGGGTACGTCGATCCATTCACCGGCGCCGTTGAGCACTTCCAGACCCGGCGCGGTCGGCTTGAGCAGCGTGAAGCACTCGTAGTCGGTGTGGGCGCCGATGCCCAGATGGTCCTCGGCATCGGGGTTGTACGGATAGTGCACCAGGCGCAGCTGGCTCGGCGTCTTCGTGGCATGACGGGCGAATACGTCGGGGTCCTCCCCCAGCGCGACGGCGAATGCGCGCAGCAGCCGGTTACCCACCTCGAGCACGGCCAGGTAGTAGGCCGTGACCGCCTCGGCGAAGCCCGGCAGATCCGGCCAGGTGTTCGGGCCGAGCATCGGATTGCCCGCCAGATAGTCCGGATCATCGGCCGGCAGGTCCAGTGCGGTGTCGAACGCCTCCTTCAGATCGGGTGTACCGCTCTCCACTCCCTCCTCGCCCACCGGCACGTAACCGCGGTGACACCGCGACAGTCCGATGTAGCTGCGCATCTTCTCCTCGTAGGGCAGCGCGAAGAACTCCTGCGTGGCGGCCAGCATCCGCTCGAACAACACCTCGTCGACGCCGGTTCCACCGATGTAGAAGAAGCCGACATCGCGGGCGGCGGCACCGAGTTCGGCGGCAACCCGCTGCTGGTCGGCCGGGTCGGCCGAACCCAACCCACTGATGTCGATGACCGGTACCGACGTGAAAGATGTTGCGCCACTCATAGTTGTACGTTCCCTTCCGAACTCAATACGCTCCAGCGCACGCCGTCGGCGCGCAGTTGTCCATCCATTCGCTCGGCGGCCAGGCGGCCCCATCGCCCGTCGCCCACCCGGCCGATCGTGACGCCCTGCGGGCCGGCCCAGCCGAACGCCTGCCCGACCTGGATCAGCAGCGCCGATTCGTGCGGGGAGCCCAGCGTCATCGCCCACACCGGTGTCACCGGGCCGGCGTCGCGCACCCAGTGCTCGACGTAGTCCGCGTGGACTCCTTTCTCGACCAGGACGTCGCCGTCCCAATGCATCTCGCCGACATCGGGCGTCGGCTCGGGCGGGGCGGTGTCGCTGTCGCTGTCGATGTCGATGTCGATGTCGCGTTGCCACTCGAAGACGTCGCCGCGCCGGTGCAGCACCCCGGCGAATCCACGGGAGTCGACGTAGCACGAGATTCCCTGCAACCAACAGACATCGGTGCCGACGTCACGCGAGCCGTCGGCTTCGATCAGCAACGTGCGTCGCCACAACCCGGTGCAGTCCCCCAGCGATCCGTGCCTCATGACCCGATCCGCTCCGCGGCGTCCCACCGCCGCCGCAGCTGCCTCATACCGCACGGTGTGGGCCGGCCGAAGGCCCGCACCCGGGCGATCCCGCCGTCGGGGAAGGCCTGAACGCGCAGTGCGGTGACGCTGTCGGCGTCGACGGCGAAGACCTGCCGGGCGTCGGCGACCAGAGCGGTGCGGGGCAGCACCGGGACGTCGAACGCCACCAGCCCCCAGCCGTGTTCGCCATCGGGATGCGACCGGGTCCCGAGCACGGACACCTCGGTGGACGCGTTGAACACGAAGTAGGACGTGTCAATCTCGATCCGTTGCAGATCCGTGGCCGCGGCGAAGGAGATCATCACCGCGTCGTGGGTGTCGGGCCCGATATCGCGGCGCCGCCTGGCCTCCCATCCGTCGCCCATGTTGCGGGGGCGGTCCGGGGCGATCAGCACGTCGGCGTCCGAATAGAAGGTGTCGCTGCACCATTCGACGCGACCACCCTGTTCGACACCGGACACCTCGACGGTGACATCGGCCCACAGCCCGGGGTCCGGGATGACGTCACCGTAGGCCCGCAGCCGCGCCACCCCACCGTCGGAGTGCAGCCGCAACCGTAGGTGGGTGTAGCGGCACGGATCGTCGACCGGGAACAGGTTGTGCGAATCCGCATGCAGGCGGGAGGATTCGACGACGGTGCACCACCGCACGGTCGGACTCGTCGGATCAGCCCCGGGATCGAGCACGCACGCCTCGACGCAGCAGGCGGTCGGATGATTGCCGGAGAAGAACCGGGTGTCCACATCGACGGTGCGCAGGCGGCCGGTCACCCCCAGCCGGACGATCACCCAATCCCCTTCGGGGCCGGCGTGCCGGCGGGTCTCCCATCCGTCGACGACTTCGCCGCGCAGATCGTAGGTTCCCGGAACGAACGCCGGCTCGGCCGCGACGATCAGGCGCTCCTTCACCCCGAAGGATTCGTCGCTGGCGGCGATCACGCTGCCCCCCAATGCCCGCGATGCGAGGTCCACGCCCGGCGCGGTCACGGCCGCAGCCCCAGCGCCGCCGAGATCGGCCAGTGGCTGCGTGGATTGCTCGGCCCGGGAGCGTAGGCACCGGCCTTGCTGGTCGCCAGTCCGAGCCCGACGACCGCCTGGGCGAGGGCCACCGCGGCGCCCACTCCGTCGATCGCGGGGACGCCGAGCTCGGCGGTGATCTGCGCGGTGACACCGGCCATGCCGGCACACCCGAGGCAGATCACGTCGGCGCCGTCGTCGTCGACGGCCCTGGCCGCCTCGTCGACGATCGCCGCCACCGCCGCCGCGGGGTCGGCGTCGACCTCCGCGGTGCTCAGCCCGCACGCCCGCACGGATACGCAGTGCGCCGCCAGACCCGCCAGCAGCAACCGCTCCTCGATGGGCGCGATGGAGCGGGCCAGCGTCGTGACCACCGCGTACCGTCGGCCGATCAGCTGCGCGATGTGCGCCGCACATTCGGCGATGTCGAACACCGGTACCGTCAGCATCTCCTGCAGCGCGTCGCGGCCGTGTTCGCCGAATCCGGCCAGGATGACCGCGTCGTGGTCCCACGTGTCCTCGGCGGCCAGCGTCGCGACCAGATCCATCACACCGACGGCGGCGAGATAGCTCTCCGCCGCGGAATCGATCGCGACCGACCCGAACAGCGGCTGTCGACAATCGATCTCGGTACCGGCGCCGGCGACGGCGCGCGCGGCGGCCGCGATGTCCTCCGACATCGACAGCGACGTGTTCGGGTTGAGCAGCAGGATCTTCATACCGGCTGACACACCTGCGCACCGACATCCGCCCCGGCCACCCAGGTGCGCAGGGCTGAGCCGCGCAGCTCCGCCCCGTGGTAGGGGCTCAGCGGGTGGCGGTGCCGCAGAGCGGCCGCGTCGACGACGGTGCGCGCGTCCGGATCGAAGGCACACAGATCGGCACGCAGGCCCAGGGCGATCCGGCCGCGGTCGGCGTAGCCGGCGAGTTCGGCGGGCCGCTCGGACATCCAGCGACTCAGCTCGGCCAGGCCGAATCCGCGTTCCCGTGCGGCGGTCCAGGTGACCGCCGGGCTCACCTGCAGCGAGCTGATTCCCCCGACGGTGCAGCCGAAGTCCCCGGCGGCCTTGAGTTCCGGCGCACACGGCGAATGGTCGGAGACCACCATGTCCAGGGTGCCGTCGCCCAGCGCGGTCCAGAGCCGGTCACGGTGGTGGCTCTCCCGGATCGGCGGACAGCAGGCGAACTGCGTGGCTCCGTCGCCGATCTCTTCGGCGGTGAAGGTGAGATAGTGCGGGCAGGTCTCGGCGGTGACGGGCACCGCGGCGCGTTTGGCACGGTCCAGCAGCGCGAGCGCCGCTGCGCTCGACACGTGGACGATGTGCACGCGGGCTCCGGTCGAGGCGGCCGCGTCGATCGCGCACGCCACGGCATCGGCCTCGGCGACCGCGGGACGCGACCGCAGAAAGGACCGGTACGTGCGGCCGCGGGGCGCCGGCCCGGCGGTGATGGCGTCGTGGCTCTCGGCGTGCACCAGCAGGACACTGCCCAGATCGGCGATCTGGGCGGCGGCCCGCCGGAATTGCGCGGGTGACAGATACCCGAAATCCGGATTGCCCGAGTCGGTCAGAAAGCATTTGAAGCCACGCACTCCGGCGGCGGTCAGTGCTGCCAGCTCCGCGCTGTTGTCGGGCACCACGCCGCCCCAGAATCCGACGTCCACAGCGCAGTTACCCTCGGCGGCGGCCTGTTTGACGCTCAGCGCCGCCACCGAGGTGGTGACGGGCACACTGTCGAGCGGCATGTCCACCAGCGTGGTGATCCCGGCCGCCGCCGCGGCCGCGGTCGCCGAAGCGAAACCCTCCCAATCGGTTCCGGGGTCGTCGACGTGCACATGGGTGTCCACGAACCCCGGCAGCAGCACCGCCTGCGGGGCCAGGACCTCCTCCCGGTCGGCGGTGAAGCCGGCGTCGAACGGACCGATCGCCGCGATCCGCCCGTCGACGACCCCGACCGCGGCCGGGCGCAGCGTCGTACCGATGAGAGCCCGCCCGGCGCGCAGTACCAGATCCATCAGGCCGGGAACCGCTCGTGGAAATGCTGGGTGAGCTCGGGCCACACATGCGGGTCGTGGCCGGGGATGAGCGGATACCCCTTGTCGGCGGCGAGCTTCTTCAGGCGCCGGATCGGCTCCACGGTGTCCTGCGGATCCACATCGATAAATCCACCGATCGCCAGCTCCTGCTCGATGTTCTCGGTGAGATCGGCGGCGTCGAAGGCGAACACATAACCGCTCACATCGCCCCCGCCGGTCACCGAATCGTCGAGGTCCACCACGAAACTCTGGTGGCCCGGCGTATGGCCGTAGGTCGGTACCGCCGTGATGCCCGGCGCCACCTCGGCCTCCCCGTCGGCGAGCTGCCAGTCGATGCGCGGATCGTCGAAATCCACCCGCACGATCGCGTTGTGCTCGGGTTCGGGATGGTTGGCCAGCCCGTACTCGAGTTCCCGGCGCTGCGCGTGTACCGGTACCCGACCGGCGAACAGTTTCAGGCCGCCGGCGTGGTCGTGATGCAGGTGACTGACCGCCACGGTGTGGATCTGGTCGATGTCGACGCCGACCTCGGCGAGGCGCTGTTCGATCGGTTCACCGGGACCGGGCAGCACCGGCCGGTATTCGACGGTCGGGAAGAACCGGCGCGCCAGATAGGGATCGCGCACCAGCGCGGTGTTGAATCCGGTGTCCAACAGCACCCAGCCGCCGTCGGTCTGCAGCAGCACCCCCGGAACCGGTTCGCGCATCCGCTCCTGCGCCGGGGCACCGTACACGCTGACCGATTTGGGCAGCTCTTCCCAGCCCAGCGTCAACAGGATGATCCGCCGGACCCCGCTCTTGCCGACCAGCGTCGCCGCCATCAGGCGACCGACAGTTCGAACAGTCGCAGCGAGTTCGGGTTGGTCACCACGTGCGCCTCCTCGACCCCTTTGAGCCAGGGCTGGGCGACCACGAAATCGTCGACGTCGGCGATGTTGAGCCAGCACCCGGTCTGCCCGGCCGCATCGGCGGCCTGTGAGAACGCCTGTGGATCGCCGCTTTCCAGACCCCGGGCCAGCGCCTCGGTGATCGGCGGTGCCGAGCAGCCCAGATAGTTCAGCCCGCCGTCGGGATCCCAGGAGATGTGGCCCCAGGTGTAGGGCGACGGGGCGTCGGGCCATGCGGTCGCGGTCAGGATGTCCGGTGCGTTGGGGGCGTCGTTACCGATCCAGCCGTAGATCTCCGATGTCGGATAGCTCTGCACCTTGGCCTCGAGTCCGGCGGCCGCCAGCTGCGTCTGGATCAGGTTGTTGATCAGCTGGTTGTCGGGGTTACTCGAGTCGTAGCCCACCGTGACCGACTTCTGATCGGCGGGCAGTCCGCCGGCGATCCCGGACAGGATCGACGGGTCATGGGTGACGTTCTGCTTGGCCAGGTCCGGGGCGATCATGTTGGGCGGGTACAGCTGTTCGGCCTTCTCGCCACGGCCGAAATAGGTCTGCTTCACCAGCTGATCGACGTCGATGGCCTGCAGCAACGCCATCCGGTTCTTCGGATCGGTGAGCATCCCCCGCCGGGGGTTCACGTACAGATAGTTCGACATCATCGTCGGCAGCGAATAGTGCGCGAACTTGTCGTTGTTCAAATAGGACTCGACCGCCGAGGACGGTAGATCGTGCATGATCGCCGCGATCTGCCCGTTGTTGAACTGCAGCTGCTGCGCCGAGACGTCGGTGATCACCGGGATCTCGACCTGTTCGAAGTACGGCTTGTCGCCCCAGTACTCGGGATAGGCGGCCAACGCATAGCGCGAGCCGACCTCCGCCGCGGTCAGGGTGTAGGGGCCGGTGCCGAGATCGTGGGTGGTCAGATAGGTCTGCGCGTTGTCGCCACCGGCGTTGGCCTGCAGTCCGGTCGGGCTGAGCATACGCGGGCCGTAGGGGCAGGCCAGGTAGTCCAGGAACGCCGAGTTCGGCGCCTTGAGCGTGATGGTGACGTCGTAATCCCCCTGGGTGGTGACGGATTCGACGTCCTTGACCATGTAGGCCGGCCCCTGGTCGACGGCCACCCGCCGGTCGAACGACGCCTTGACCGCGGCGGAGGTGAAGGGCGTGCCGTCGTGGAAGGTCACCCCCTCGCGCAGTTTGAAGGTGAAGACGCGGTGATCGGGCGATTCGGTCCATTCGGTGGCCAGCAGCGGTTCGATCTCGGCCTTCTCGGTGCCGCCCTTGTACTGCAGCAGACCCTCGTAGATGTTGGACGTCAGCAGCAGCCCCTGGCCGGCGTAGAAGATGTCGGGGTCCGGTGGCTGACCCGGATCCTGCAGGAACGACACGTGCAGCACCTTGTCGGTCGGCGCCGCGTTCGGTTCCCCGCCGCTGGAATCCGAACCGCCGCAGGCGGACACCGTCAGCGCGGCGGCGGCCGCCAGCGCGGCGACGGTCTTGAGGCGACGGATCATCGGGCTGCTCCTTGCAGGACGGGTTCGGATGCGGACGCCAGGGCGCCGAACGCGGCGAGAATCTCCTCGGTGGTGCGCATGGCGCCGGTCTGCAGATATTCCATGGCGTCGAGCGCGGCATCGTGGCGGTACTGCGACGAGCCGCCGACACAGTCGGTGACCACCCGGACGTAGTAGTCCCGCTGATGGGCGTCGGCGAAGGTGTAGTGCACGCACACGTCGGTCAGGCCACCGATGAGGATCAGCGTGTCGGCCTTCAGCCCGCGCAGCACGATGTCGAATTCGGTGCCGATGAAACCCGAGTAGCGGCGTTTGACGATGTGGAACTCGGGATGGGGCCCGGCCAGATCCGGCAACAACCGCGGGTGCAGGGGGGTACCCGGCCGTCCTTCGACGCAGTGCACCCCTTCGACACCGTCGAGTTCCCGGCCGAAGTCGACGCCGCTCGGGCGGTGCACCTCCTGGAAGAAAACGATCGGCACGCCGGCCGCGCGTGCTCCGGCCACCAGCCGCTCGGCGCGCTCGATGCGCTCCGGGTAGCCGGACATGTGCGGGATACCGACGTCTTCGACCGGCATGTCGCCGCTCTCCTGCATGTCGACCACGACGAGCACGGGATTGCCCACGATGAGCGGTTGTTTCGGCACTTATCCTCCTTTGACGGCAATGCGTGGATCTGCGGCGGCCTGCAACAGGTCGACCGCGGTGTTGATGAAGACGTAGAGCGCGCCCAGCATCAGGGTGACGCCGGCGATCGCCGGGAAGTCGGCGACCGGAATGCTCTGCGCGATGTACTGCCCGATGCCCGGCCAGCCGAACACCTGCTCGACGACCAGCACGCCCGAGAACATCAGGCCGATCTGCAGACCGGTCATCGACAGCGCCGCTCCGATGGAGTTGCGCAACACGTGTCCGGCCATGATGCGGGGTTCGGAAAGACCCTTCGCCCGAGCGGTTCTCGCGTAGTCGCTGTCGACGTCGCCGAGCAGACTCGAGCGCAGCACCCGGCCGATCGCGACCGCCGGGCCGAGCGCGATCACCACCGCGGGCAGGATCAGGTGGTGCAGGGCGTCGGCGACCACGTCGAAGCGGCCGTGCAGCAGACCGTCGACGGTGAGCAGTCCGGTCGGTCCGGTGGGCGGGTCGGCGATACCGATTCGGCCGTTGGCGGGCACCCACCCCAGCTGCTGGTAGAACACGATCAGTCCGAGGATGCCCAGCAGGAACATCGGTGCGGACGAACCGGTGAACAGCACCGCCCTCAGCACCGCCGACCCACGCCATTTCAGGGTGGTGCTGAACGCCAGCAGAGCGGCGAGCACCAAGGCGATCGCAATACCGAACAGTGCGAGTTCCAGTGTGGCGGGCAGGAAGTCGCCGAGATCGGAGGCCACCGCATGGCGGGTGCGGTAGGACGTGCCGAGGTCGCCGGTCACGGCACCGGTCAGATAGTTCCAGAACTGGACCAGCAGTGGTTCGTTGAGCCCCAGCGCTTCCCGGCGCGCCGCGACGGCCTCCTGGGACGCCTGCGCGCCCAGCTGGGCTTTCACCGGGTCCAGCGGTGAGACGTGCTGCAGTACGAACATCACCCCGGTCAGAGCGATCAGGATGGCCACCATCGCGGCCACCCGAGTCGTCACGAATCTACGCATGAGCGCGCCTCACTTCGTCTTCATCAGATTGCGCAGACTGTCGCCGGCGATGTTGCCGACCACCGCGAGCACCAGGACGCCGAGACCCGGCATCACCGGAACCCACCACTGCTGCAGGAAATAGCTCAGATTGCGCGCGGAGTCGGCGCCGAGTTCCGGGGCCGGCGCGGACTGTCCCAGGCCGAGGAAGGACAGGGCGGCCAGCGTGAGGATCAGCGTGCCGATGTCCAGACTCGCCGCCACCAGTGTGTTGGGCACCGCGCCGGGCAGCAGATGCCGGCCGGCCAGCCGGATCCGCCCCACCCCGGCGAGTTTGGCCGCCTCCACATGCGGCCGCGCGGCCAGGCGCGCGATCTCGCCGCGGACCAGCCGGGCGTAGAACGGCCACCACACGATCGACACGGCGATGAGGGTGTGCAGGAATCCGGGTCCGAGGGCGGCCACCACGGCGATGGCCAGCACCGGGGCCGGCAGTGAGAGGAACGCGTCGGTGATCCGCATGAGCGTCGAATCCACCCAGCCGCCCAGAGTTCCGGCGATGAGGCCGACCAGGCCACCGATCAGCACACCGACGGCCACCACGGCCAGCGCCGCGAACCAGCTCGAGCGGGCTCCGTAGAGCACCCGGGAGAGGATGTCGCGCCCGACGCTGTCGGAGCCCAGCAGGAAGCCGTGCTGCCCCGGGGCCTGCAGCGGCATCCCGACCGGCAGCAGCGGATCGTGGGGCGCCAGCACCGGAACGGCCACCGCCACCAGGGTCACGATGACGATGAGCGAGAAGCCGATCCAGTTGACCACCTCGGAACGGGCCTGGGGCAGAGTGAGCAGCCGGCGGCGGCCGCGGACCAGGGCAGGGGCCGGAAGGGCCTGAGCCGGGAGGACGGCCATCAACCCGCCTTTCGTTCGATGCACGCCACCTGGTGTGGGTTGCCGGGGAATCCTTCGAGCCGGACGTCGAGCAGGCTGTCCGCGCAGGTGTCGACGGCCAGCGGACAGCGCGGATGGAAAGCGCAGCCGCTCGGCGGCGACAGTGGGCTGGCCGGTTCGCCGGCGAGGGCGGTCGGCTCACGGCCGAGATCGGGGATGGAGTCGACGAGCGCCTGGGTGTAGGGGTGGGCCGGACGGCCGATGACCTGCTCGGCGGGCCCGATCTCGACGATGCGACCCAGGTACATGACCGCGATCCGGTCGGCGACCACCCGGGCCACCGACAGGTCGTGGGTGACGAACACCACCGACATGTCCAGGCTGCGCCGTAGCTCGCCGATCAGGTTGAGCACCGACGCCGCCAGCGAGACGTCCAGCGCGCTGGTCGGCTCATCGCACAGCAGCACCGAGGGCGGCACCACGGTCGCTCGGGCCAGCGAAACACGTTGACGCTGACCACCGGAGAGTTGGCCGGCCCGTGACTTGGCGACCTCGGGCGGCAGGCCGACCCGGTCGAGTACCTCCGCGACGCGGTCCCGGCGCCGCGATCGCGACATCCCCGTCGCGCGCAGCCGCTCCCCGATCAGCTCGCCCACCGACAGCCACGGGGTCAGGGAGGCGCCGGCGTCCTGGAACACCATCTGTGGGGGCGGCCCGTCGGCCCGGTCCACCGTGCCGGAGCTCGGCTGTTCGAGTCCGGCGATGACCCGCAGCAGGGTGGATTTGCCCGAACCGCTCTCCCCGACCAGCGCGACCGACTCTCCGTGCCCGACGTGCAGCGAGACACCGCGCAGGGCCTGGAGTCTGCCGTGCCGGCTGACGGTGAAGGTCTTCGTCACATCCCGCAGCACCACGGCCGGCGGCTGTTGTTCGCGATCGGTCGCCGGGACGTCGGGGAACGCCTCGTCGACGTTGGTCGACGTGTCGCCGAGCGCGGTGAGCACCTCGTCGAGCGGCCTGATGCACGCACTGACGCGTTCGGCGCCGACGGCCATCGGGTCCGGCGGCGTCTTCTCGCACTCGTCGGTCGCCAGCGCGCACCGCGGCACGAACGGGCAGCCGGGCAGCGGGGACACCGGGCTGGGTACCGAACCGGCCAGCGCGGCGAGCGGACGGTCCCGCGCGGTGTCCAGAGTGAGACGTGAGCGCAGCAGCCCGTGGGTGTAGGGGTGGGCGGGTGCGCCGAGTACCGTTGCGCTGGGACCGATCTCGGCGATTCGGCCGGCGTAGAGCACCGCGATGCGGTCGGAGATCTGGGCGGCCACGCCGAGGTCGTGGGTGATCAACACGATGCTGCAGCCGATCTCGTCGCGCAGCCGGCGCAGCAGGCGCAGCACCTGCGCCTGCACGGTGACGTCCAGAGCGGTCGTCGGTTCGTCGGCGATGATCAGGTCGGGGTCGCCGGCGATCGCGATCGCGATCATCACGCGCTGCCGCAGACCGCCGGACAGTTCGTGTGGATAGGCCCGCATCCGGCGGGCGGGTTCGGGAATCCCGACAGCGGTGAGCAGGCGCAGCGCCTCCTCGTCGCTGCCCGCGGCCTCGGCCACCTGCTTACCGATCCGCATGGTCGGGTTCAGTGACGTCATCGGATCCTGGAACACCGCACCGAGATCGAGCCGGCGCACCTTGCGCACCGCTTTGGCGTCGCCGCGGATCATGTCCGAACCGGCCACCCGCACGATGCCGGTGGCCGTCGCATTGTCGGGCAGCAGGCCCAGCATGCTGAAGCCCAGCACACTCTTGCCCGAGCCGGATTCGCCGACCAGGCCCAGGATCTCGCCCGGCGCGACGGCCAGTGACACGCCGCGCAGGGCGTGCACGACGCGCCCGCCCCGGCGGAACGACACGCGCAGGTCGCTGACGGTCGCGACCGGGTCCACCGTCGACGGCGCCGCCTCGGGTGTGTCGATCTCGGATACAGCGATGCCCATCGGAGCGCTCCTGCGGTGCGAGTGTGGGATACGTCGATACGACGCCGCAGCGGCACATCGGTGTACCGCCCGCCTGTCAGTTGACAGTTTTCACGGGGCGTTCGGGCGATGGGTGTCGCCGAGGTAACCAATCGACGCCGCACGTAACCGATGCGTATCGCGCGTTTCTGTCGTGTGACAGAAACCGGAGGCCTTTCGGATCGCGCGGTTCGTGGTCCACGATGGACTCATGCCGCTGACCCGGGCCGGGCGCCCGCGCCTCACCACCCCGCGTCGACCGGGGGTGACTGCTCGTGACGAAATCCTCGATGCGGCAGGCGAATTGTTCACCACGCTGGGCTACGCGGGGACCTCCACCCGATCCATCGCCGAATCGGTCGGGATCCGGCAGGCGTCGCTGTACCACTACTTCCGGACCAAGGACGACATCCTCTGCGCCCTGCTGGGGCAGACGGTCAGCCCGTCCCTGTCGTTCATCCCCACGCTGCTCGGCGCGCAACCCGCCCTCACCGCGGCCGAGCACCTGCACGCGCTGGCCACGTTCGACGGCGGCCAGCTGCTGGCCGGCCGCTGGAATCTCGGCGCGCTGTATCTGCTGCCCGAACTGCGCGATGCGCGCCTGGAACCGTTCTGGTCGGATCGCGAGCGCCTGCGGCTGCACTATCTGGCGCTGAGCCGGGCGGTCGTCGAGCAGACCGGCGTGCACGAAGCGGCCGCCGACCTGCCGTTCCGGTTGGTGGAGTCGCTGGTGAACATGTGGTCGGTGCCCCCGGGTGACGAGCGTGAGCAGCTGCCGGTGCACGTGGCCGACGCCTGCATGCGGGTGCTGGGGATCACCGACCACGACATCCCCGCCCTGCGGGGACGCAGCGCCGCGGAGGTGGCGCGCTACACCGACTCGATGCGCTGAGGGGCTACGGCGGCGAGTTCGTCGAGATAGCTGCGCCAGTCGCCATAGGCCGAGATGTCCTCCCCGGCACGCCACGCGTCCAGCGCGCAGCCGAATCCGATCACCTCGACGCCGTCGGAGAGCGTGACCCGGCCCAGCGTCATCGGGGCGGGCAGGGCCGCGAGGAAGTCACCGAGCATCGCCGTGCCGATCAACCACACCTCACCACCGATCGACACCCCGTCCTGGGCGCCAACCCGGATCAGACCCGGTTTGAGCGGGGTGGTGTCCAGACGGGCCATCCGGTACAGCGGTGCGGTCGACACCGGGCCCAGCCAGCGCGCACCGCGCTGCTCGAGCTGCCAGGTGAGCGGCTGGCCCGACAGGTGCGCGCCCACCACCAGCAGCGGTACCGCCGCCGCGCCGGCCCGCACCGGCCACGGCTCCGGTGCGGGGCGCGCGAGGGCGGCCGCTCCGGGCTGGGCGACCGGTACGCTCGCAGCGATGACCCGTCGCGCCAGATCGAGCGCGAGCGCGTCGGCACCCGCCCGCGCCACGACCGAGACGCCGAACTGGGCGCCGTCGGCCGTCCCGGCGGGCACTGCGACCGCGCACAGGTCCATCAGATTGCAGAAGTTCGTGTAGGTGCCCAGGCGTGAATTGACGCCTACCGGATCGGCGGCCACCTCGGCGATCGTCGGATGTTCGGTGGTGGTCGGGATCAGCAGCGCATCGCAGTCGCCCCATTCGGCCAACGCGGCCCCGGTCAGTTCGGCCAACCGGACCCGGTCACGCAGCAGCCGGGTGGCCGGCACGCCACCGGCCGCCGCCACGATCGCGCCGACCGTCGGATCCACGTCGTCGGGATGGGAATCGACGAAATCGCCCACGGCTTCGTGCCGTTCGGCCACCAAGCCGCCGTCGTAGAGCAACCGCGCCGCCGCCAGGAAGGGTGTCAGATCGATCTCGACCAGGGTGCTGCCCGCGCTCTCGAGGCGGTCGCAGGCCGCGCGGAAGGCCGCCTGCCAGCCGGGCGACAGTGCGGGTAGTTCCCGCGGCACCGCCACTCGGGGCTCCGCCGGGGCGGCCAGCGGCGCGTCCGGGGGGAACGGCCGCGCCCCGCCCGCCATCACCCCCATCGCGGCATCGGCGGTGTCGATGTCCCGGGCGAACACCGTGACACAGTCATAGGACCGGCAGGCCGGGATCACCCCGTCGGTGGACACCACACCGTAGGTCGGTTTGATGCCGACGATTCCCTGCAGCGCGGCGGGCACCCGGCCCGAGCCCGCGGTGTCGGTGCCCACGGCCACGTCCACCAGCCCCAGGCTGACCGCGACCGCGGATCCGGCGCTGGACCCACCCGAGATGTACTCGGGTCGCCGGGCGTCGCGCACGGCGCCGTACGGGCTGCGCGTTCCGACCAGACCGGTGGCGAACTGATCGAGATTGGTCGCGCCGATCACGACGGCGCCGGCCGCGCGCAACCGGGCGACGGCGGGCGCGTCCGCGTCGGCCGGCGCCGTGGCGTAGCCGGGGCACGCGGCGGTGGTGGGCACCCCCTCGACGTCGACGTTGTTCTTCACCGCAACGGTCAGCCCGGCCAGCGGCAGATCCTCCCCCGCCGCGGTCGCGGCGTCGACGGACTGCGCGTCGGCGAGTGCGTCGGTCAACGGCCGCAACGTGATCCAGATCTCGGGTCGGTCGACGGCTTCGATCGCCGCGTAGGTGTCGCGCACCCGCTCGACGGCGGTCACGCCGGGATGTCCGTCAGGTCGTCCTCGGCCACCACCACCAGCGGCGTGCCGGGGTCCACCTGATGACCGGCCTGCACGAGCACATGGGTGACGACACCGTCGGCGGGTGCGGTCATGACGGTCTCCATCTTCATCGCCTCCAGAGCCAGCAGCGGCTGACCCGCGTGAACACGTTGTCCCACGGCGACGTCCACCTTCCATACGTTGGACGAGAACGGTGCGTCGATGCGCTGAGAGCCGTCGTCCACCACCAGATCGGGGTTCACCGCGATGCTGCGGGACTCGGCCTGATCGGCCCGGTCGAACTCACCGGCGGCGACCCACGCCGCGCGTTCGGCGGAGAAGGCGGCGTTCTGCCGGGCCCGGAACTCGTCGATCGAGGCGGCGTTGTCGGCCAGGAAGCGTTCGTGTTCCCCGAGATCGAAGGTGCCGTCGATGATCTCGACCGATCCGCGGCCGGCGGCGATGTCGGCCCGCATCTCGAGCAGCTCCTCGGCCGACACCGGATACCAGGAGATTCGGTCGAAGAAGCGCAGCAGCCACGGGCTGTCCGGGGCGAACGGGGCGGTATGCCGGTAGGTGCTCCACACCTGCGTGGTGCGGCCGACGAACTGATACCCGCCCGGGCCCTCCATCCCGTAGATGCACAGGTATGCGCCGCCGATGCCGACCGAGTTCTCCGCGGTCCACGTCCGGGCCGGGTTGTACTTCGTGGTGACCAGGCGGTGGCGCGGATCCAGCGGAGTGGCCACCGGCGCACCGAGATACACGTCGCCCAGACCGAGGGTGAGGTACTCGGCCGAGAACACCACATCCATCACGTCGGCCTGCGAATCCAGCCCGTTGATGCGCCGGATGAACTCGATGTTCGACGGACACCAGGGCGCGTCGTCGCGGACACCCGACACGTACCGGGCGATCGCCTCCCTGGTCGCCGGATCGTCCCAACTCAGCGGCAACCGCACCGACCTGCTGGGCACGACGAGATCCGAGGTGGCGGGCAGTTCCTCCTCCAGCTCGAACAGCGCGCCGAGCAGCCGGCCGATCGGCAGGGTCTGCGGATCGACGTGCACCTGCAGGGAGCGGATGCCGGGCGTGAGATCGACGATGCCCCGGATGGATCCCGTGCGGCGCGCCTCCTCGAGCCGGGTGTGCAGTGCGTGCACCCGGGCCCGCAGCGCGAGATCGAGCACCATGTCGCCGTACTCGACCAGGACGTTGTCATCGCCGCTGCGGCGGTAGGTGACGGCGGGAGCGCCGGCGGCCCGCCGTCGGGCCAGCACACCGTCGTCGCCGTCGGACGCACCGCGCACGACCCGCCGCGATGCGGCCCGCCGCACCGCGGCGGCGTCGGACCGCCCGGGTGCGTCGGCTGCGCGGACCGGGACGAATCGCACGGTGTCCCCGGGCCGCAGCTGGCCGAGTTTCCAGCGCTCCGCCGCGATCACCGTCACCGGGCAGACGAATCCGCCGAGGCTCGGACCGTCCGGTCCGAGCAGTATCGGTGTGTCACCGGTGAAGTCGAGCGCGCCGACCGAATAGGCGGTGTCGTGGATGTTGGACGGGTGCAGTCCGGCCTCACCACCGTCCGGGCGCGACCACTGCGGTCGCGGGCCGACCAGTCGCACTCCGGTGCGTGCCGAATTGAAGTGCACCCGGTAGGCGGTGGCGAACAGGGTCGCGATGTCCTGGCGGGTGAAGAACTCCGCAGCGGCGTGCGGACCCTCGGTGACCGCCAACTCCCATTCCGACGGGAGCGCCGGTCGCTGGTCGGCGGGGACGGTGCCGGGAACCGGGCCCCGCTGCGTTGCGGTGGCCGCGACCGCGCGCAGCACGTCACCGGTGACCAGTTGTCGGCCACCGTGACCGCCGAATCTGCCGAGCGTGAAGGTCGATGCGCTGCCCAGGTATTCGGGGATGTCGAGGCCGCCGGCGAACAGGACGTAACTGCGCAGCCCTGCCGTCTCGGCGGCACCGATGTCCAGCACGGCGCCGGCCTCGACATCGACGGGTTCCCACATCGGGACCGACTGACCGTCGACCGTGACCTCGCACTGTGCACCGGTGACGCAGACGGTCAGGCCGTGGGTGACCCGCAGGGCGGGCCCGGATGCGGTGCACTCCAGCCCTGGTGCACCGTCGGGATTGCCCAGCGCCCGGTTACCGAGGCGGAAGGACAGGTCGTCCATCGGCCCACTCGGCGGAACGCCCACATGCCACAGCCCGATTCGGCCCGGCAGGTCCTGCACGGTGGTCAGCAGACCGGGTCGTTCGACGGTGATGCGGGGACGCGGGTCCGCGACGGTCGCCAGTGTCGAGGTGCTGTGCACGGCGGCGCGCACGTCGTCGTGGACGAGGGCGGCGCGCAGCGTGCCGATATTGGTCTCGATGCCGTGCAGCACCGTCTCACCGAGCGCATCGCCGAGCCGGTCGAGCGCTTCGCCGCGTTCGGCTCCAGCGCCAATCACCTTGGCCAGCAACGGGTCGTAGGACGCGGTGACCTCGGTACCGTCCTCGATCCAGGTGTCGACACGCACGCTGTCGGGGAAGGTGATCGAGGTGACCGTGCCCGTGCTGGGCCGGTAATCGCGGAACGGGTCCTCGGCGTAGAGCCGCGCCTCGACCGCGTGGCCGTGCACGCGTACCGCCCCATCCACCGCCGAGGCGGTCAGGAAGTCCTTCTCCCCGCGGGCGAGCCGGAACATCCAGGCGGCCAGATCCACCCCGGTGACCGCCTCGGTCACCGGGTGCTCTACCTGCAGACGGGCGTTGACCTCCAGGAACGACGCCTCCTGGCGGACCGGGTCGTAGACGAATTCGACGGTGCCCGCCGAGCGGTAGGACACCGACGAGGCCAGCGCGCGCGAGGAGGCGTGCAGTTCGGCGCGCAGGGCTTCGGGCAGGGCCGGTGCGGGAGCCTCCTCGATGACCTTCTGGTTGCGCCGTTGCAGCGAGCAGTCGCGATCGCCCAGCGAGACGACGTGTCCGTCTCCGTCGCCGAAGATCTGCACCTCGACGTGGCGGGCTCCGTCGACGAATCGCTCGACGAACACGCCGGTGGCGCCGAAGCTCCGCTCGGCCAATCGGACGACGCGTCCGAACACGGTACGCAGTTCGGCGGCGTCCCGGCAGACCTGCATGCCGATGCCGCCGCCACCGCCGGTCGCCTTGAGCATGACGGGATAGCCGACGGTCTCGGCAGCCTCGACCGCCGCCGCGGCGTCGGCCAGTAGTTCCGAGCCGGCGAAGACGGGCACTCCGGCGGCGCGTGCGGCGGCCCGGGCGGTGTGCTTGGTGCCGAAGGCGCGCAGCTGTTCGGGCGTAGGTCCGACGAAGATCAGCCCGGCCGCCTCGACCGCCGCGGCGAAGTCGGCGTCCTCGGAGAGGAAGCCGTAACCGGGGTGGATCATGTCCGCCCCGGTGGCCCGGGCCGCATCGATGATCGCCTCGCCTCGTAGATAGCTTTCGCTCGGTGCGGCCGGCCCGAGTCGGACAGCGGTGTCGGCGAGCCGCACATGCGGCGCGCCGCGGTCGGCGTCGGAGAACACCGCCACGGTCCGCAGTCCGAGGGAGCGCGCCCCGCGCACGAGCCGTACGGCGATCTCACCGCGGTTGGCGATCAGAACGCTCTGCGGTGCGCTCACGGCCGCGTCACGATCATCCGGACCGGGGTCGGATCGAAAGCGTTGCAGGGGTTGTTGATCTGCGGGCAGTTCGAGATCAGCACCAGGGTGTCGACGTCGGCGCGCAGCGCGACGCGCTTGCCGGGGCCGGACAGTCCGTCGACGATCCCCAGTGCACCGTCGGGGTCGACCGGGACGTTCATGAACCAGTTGATGTTGCTGGCCAGGTCGCGGGCGCCGAGGCCGTAGCGCGCGCCTTCGATCAGGAAGTTCTCCATGCAGCCGTGCTGGGAGCGGGTGTGCTGGCCGTAGCGCAGCGTGTTGGATTCCTTCGAGCAGGCACCGCCGAGGGTGTCGTGCACCCCGACCTCGTCGGCTACCACCGTCATCAATGCCGTCCCGGTGTCGGCGCGCAGCACCGATCCGGTGGTGAGCGCGATACGCCCTTGGCGCGCAATGGTTTCCGGCGCCGAGTAGCGCACCGAGGTGTCCTCCGCGGCGTAGAGCAGACAATCGACGGCCTGGTTGCCGGCGACGTCGACGATCGTCAGCACGTCACCGGCGGCGACGATCGCCGACCAGGGTGCCCTGGCCGCGACCGGTTCGTCTCGGATGACGGTGCCGGCGACCAGCGCCGGCGGGGAGGTCGGCGGCGAGGTTTCGGTGGCGGTCACAGCACTCCTCGGGCGATGAGGTCGGCGTCGGTGTTGGCAATGGCCTGTCGGTGCTCGGGGCCGAGTTCGCCCACCAGCGCACCGTCGGCCAGCAGGTCGAGGTCGGCTCGGGCCGGCCAGGCGTGCACCTGCAGCGGCGAACAGGTGAACTCCGGGCGCGGATCGAGGGGGTGAGCGGTGTTGGCCAGCAACACGATCGCGTCCACATGCAGCAGCAGGTCCACCGCCGTCGCGGGTCCGGCCGACCCCCGCCAGCCGATCACCCCGTCGGCACCCACCCGCACGCCCTGGAAGAAGGACAGCGACGGAGGCAGGTCCCGTGGGCCCAGACCGTGTTTGAGCGCGCCGAGCAGCAGCAGTTCCCGCCCCGCCGGAGCGGCCGACTCGGGTGCACCGGAGCCGTATCGGGCGTCGTTGCCGGCGCGGGTGGTGGTGCCGGTGAGCGCGTCGTGGGAACCGGAGGTGTCGGCGACGACGGTGGCCAGCACCCGCCCGAAGCCACTGAGCAGCGGGTGGCCGGCGGTGAGATAGGCCTGCCAGGGCACCTTCACCGTGTCGGCGACGTTGAGCCGTTCGTGGGGCGCGTCGGCCCGGTGCACCAGCAGATGCGCGCAGGCGTCGCCGTCCGGGTCGGTCAGCCTGATCCTGGTGCCGCGCGCCAGTACCGCGGTGGTGTATCCGCCGGGCGCCACCGTCTCGGCCCACACGAGTCGTTCGCCCGGGACGCCGTCGGGAAGCCCCGGCGCCGTCGATGCCGGGATGTGGCGCATGTGTTCAGCGGTGCGGCCGTGCTGGGCGCGGGCGTGGGCGCGGGCGCCCGCGGTCGTGGCGGTGGCCGACGCCGGCGGATCGACGTCGGCATCGGGGGTGCGAAGATCGCTGGTCACAGACGGCTCCCTGAGCTCTGCGGCACCGCCTCCGATGGCGGCATTTCTGTCAGCTGACAGTTTTCGCGTCCGCGGTGCGCTCGTGGTTGCCGTCAGGTAACCGTTGCTCGCCGGCCGGTTACGAACGCGCTGCGCGTGTTTCTGTCGTGTGACAGGTATCGCGTCGACGTCGCACACCGACCCGACTGCCACGTCACATCAACCGACGTCCGATAGGGTTCGGCCCGTGTTCCATGTGCTGACGCTGACCTACCTGCAGCCGCTCGACGTCATCGATCAGACCCGCCCCGCCCACCTGGAGTGGCTGGGAAACGAGGTCGCCGGGGGCCGCATCCTGCTGGCCGGCCGGGTCGAGGCGCAGACCGGCGCCGTTCTGGTCACCGGCGACATCAGCGCCGAGGACGCCGACGGCCTGATCGCCGCCGACCCGTACCAGCAGGCCGGCGTGGTGCGCTACGAACGGGTGACGTTCAACGGGGCGTTCCGCGCCCCGGCGCTGTCAGATAGCTGACATATTCGCGGATGGGGATTAGTCACCGACCGCGTCTGGTTATTCCCTGGGAGCGCCGCATCGCCGCGGCCCTTCATGCCGGCTCAGCCCCGCCGCGCGAGCCGCAGTACCACAGAAGAAAAGACGTCCGAAGAGGTGTGTATGACCACGACTGTTTCCGCTTACGCCGCGACCTCGGCGACCGATCCGCTGACCGAGACCACGATCACCCGCCGCGATGTCGGCCCGCACGACGTGGCCTTCGACATCCACTTCGCCGGGATCTGCCACTCCGACATCCACACCGTCAAGGCGGAGTGGGGCCAGGTGAAGTATCCGCTGGTGCCGGGCCACGAGATCGCCGGGATCGTCACCGAGGTGGGCTCCGAAGTGACCAAGTATCAGGTGGGCGATCGCGTGGGGGTCGGCTGCTTCGTCGACTCCTGCCGCGAATGTGAGAACTGCCGCGCCGGTGAGGAGCAGTACTGCACCGGCGGCGGCATGACCGGCACCTACAACGGCGTCGGCCGCGACGGCCAACCCACCCAGGGCGGATACAGCGGCGCGATCGTCGTCGACGAGAACTACGTGCTGCGCATCCCCGACAGCATCTCCCTCGACGAGGCGGCGCCGCTGCTGTGCGCCGGCATCACCACCTACTCGCCGCTGCGGCATTGGGATGCCGGGCCGGGGAAGAACGTCGCCGTGATCGGGCTCGGCGGCCTGGGTCATCTGGCGGTCAAGATCGCCGTCGCCATGGGCGCCGAGGTCACCGTGCTCAGCCAGTCGCTGAAGAAGATGGAGGACGGCCTGCGGTTGGGCGCCAAGGACTACCGCGCCACCAGCGACCGCGAGACCTTCAAAGAGCTCGCCGGCCGGTTCGACCTGATCATCAACACCGTGTCGGCCAATCTCGACCTCGCCGACTATCTCAAGCTGCTCAAGCTGGACGGCACCCTGGTCGAGCTCGGTATGCCCGAGCACCCGATGGAGGTCCCGGCCGGGGCGCTGATCTTCGGCCGGCGCCGCATCGCCGGCTCACTGATCGGCGGCATCGCCGAGACCCAGGAGATGCTCGACTTCTGCGCCGAACACGACGTCCGCCCCGAGATCGAGGTCATCGCACCCGACTACGTCAACGAGGCCTACGAGCGCGTGCTCGCCAGCGACGTGCGCTACCGCTTCGTCATCGATACCGCGTCCCTGCGGAACTGATCCACCCGACAACGGCCGGAGTGCAGAAGCACTCCGGCCGTTGCCGTTTGTCGGACTAGACGTATGTCGGACTAGACGTATGTCGGACTAGACGCCCAGCGTGCGCTGGATGTCCGGCTTCATCTCCGCCAGCTGCGCTCCCCAGTACCCCCAGCCATGGGTGCCGTTCGGGGGAAAGTGGAACGTCGCGTTGCCGCCCCCGTCGTTGAGGTAGGCCTGCTGGAAGGCGCGGTTGCTGTCCTGGGTGATGCTCTCGAGCACCTGTCCCGGGATGTCGCCGCCGCCGCCGAGGTCACCGGGCCGGCCGCTACCGGTGTAGATCCACAGCCGGGTCCCGTTGGCCACCAGCCGGCCGGCCTGCAGCGTCGGATCGTTGCGCTGCCAGGCCGGTCCGCCGCCGGGTCCCCACATCGCCGTGGCGTCGAAACCGCCGGCGTCACGCATGGCGAAGCCGACGAGCGTCGGCCAGATGCCCTGCGACAGGTTCAGGAAGCCCGACAGGGACGCGGCGTAGCTGAACTGGTCGGGATGGTAGGCCGCCAGGATCAGTGCCGAGCTGCCCGACATCGACAGTCCGACCACGGCGTTGCCGCTCTGCGAGATGCCCTTGTTGGCGGCCAGGTAGGCCGGCAGCTCCGAGGTGAGGAACGTCTCCCACTGGTAGTTCTGGGTGCGGCCGTTGCCGACCGCCGGGGACTGCCAGTTGGTGTAGAAGCTCGACATGCCGCCCACCGGCATGACGACGGACAACCCGGACTCGTAGTAGTCCTCGAACGCCCTGGTCTCGATGTCCCAGCCGCTGTTGTCGTCGCGGGCGCGCAGCCCGTCGAGCAGATACACCGCCTTGGGTCCACCGCCCTGGAATTTGACGGGCACCGTCGTGCCCATCGCCGCCGAGGGCACCATCAGGGTCTCGACCGGCAGTCCCGGTCGTGAATAGGCCGATGCGGTCGCGGAGTTACCTGCGACGGCGATCAGGCCGGGCAGCACGAGTGCTGCCAGGGCGCCGGCCATCAACCGGCGGCCCGCACGCTGCATGAATCTCATCTGGTCAAGCCATCCTTCCGAGCCGCGTCGCGATGACGACGTGGCTGTGGTGAAAAGGAGTTGCGATCGGGCGCATCAGCGCGCCCCGCGTCGGGATGCCGCTGCTTGGCATCCGTTGCGCAGACCGGCCCGCCCGTGGGCAGCCGGTCACCCCGTATGTCGCTGCCCAGGTGCCCGTTGTTAACCCGCCGTCACGTCCTGTCACCTGACGTCATGTTTTGGTCACATCCCTTTGTAAACAGTGTGTGTCCTCCGGTTGTCGCAATCTCCCGCGGGTGCGACGCTCTTGTGCGGACTGCAGCGCCGCAGGCCCTCCATACCCCTCGATCCGAATCAGGAGACCGCGGTGAGCACTGAATCCGCACCTGTCGAGACACCGGCGCCCGCCGGTCTGAAGAAGGGCGCGATCGGCATGGTCGCGGTGATCTTCATGGCCGTGGCCAATGCCGCGCCGATCACGGCCATGACGGGCAATACCCCGATCGCGGTCGGTTTCGGCAACGGACTCGGCGCGCCCGCCGGGTTCCTGTTCGCGACGATCATCCTGACGCTGTTCGCGCTGGGCTATGTGGCGATGGCCAAACACATCACCACCACGGGCGCGTTCTACGGCTTCATCTCCCACGGCCTCGGTCAGGTCTGGGGAATGGCCAGCGGCATGCTGGCGACGTTCGCCTATGTGGTGTTCGAGGGTTCGCTGATCGGCGGCTGCGCGTATTTCGCGAATGACGCGGTGAACACCATCGTCGGCGTCGACATCCCCTGGCTGGTGTTCGCGGTGGCCGCGGTGGTGATCATCGGCGTGCTGTCGCACTTCCACATCAGCCTGGCCGCGGCGATCCTCGGTGTGACGCTGGTGGCCGAGGTGGTGGTGTTGTTCGCGCTGGCGTTCTCGGTGATCTTCTCCGGCGGTGGACCCGACGGATTCATGCTCGACAGGACGGTCCTGCTCAACCGGGCCTTCGAGAGTCTGCCCGCCGAAGCATTCGGTACCGCCGCGGCGGCCGGCTCGATGGCGATCGGTCTGTTCTTCGCGTTCTGGTCGTGGGTCGGCTTCGAGACCACCGCCGTCTACGGCGAGGAATCGCGCAACCCGAAGAAGATCATCCCGCGGGCCACGCTCATCGCCGTGATCGGTCTCGGACTGTTCTACACCTTCATCTCGGCGATGGTGCTCGCCGGTAACGGCGCCAAGGCGTCGGTCGAGGCATCGATCAGTTCGTCACCGCTGGATCTGTACTTCAGCCTGGTGCAGGCGAACCTGGGCACCTTCCTGCTCGACGTGTACAAGATCCTGCTGGTGATCGGATCGTTCGCCTGCGCGTTGGCGTTCCACAACGCCGCATCGCGCTATCTGTACGCGCTGGGTCGCGAGATCCCCGCCGATTCGGTGCGCCGGACCGTCGGCAGCACCCACGCCACGCACGGGTCGCCCTATGTGGCCTCGGCCATCCAGAGCGCCATCACGCTGGTGATCGTGCTGTTGTTCGCCGGCTTCACCGCGGTGCAGGTACCCGACGCCGACGGCGTGCCCGTCGACACCCCGTCACTGGTGCCCTACACCAACATCTACGGTCTGCTCGCGCTGATCGGCACCGCGGCGATCCTGCTGGTGCAGGCGATCTGCTCGGCGGCGGTGGTCTCCTACTTCTGGGTGCGCAAGACCCATCCCGGCAACGTCATCACCACGCTGATCTGCCCGTTGATCGGTGGTGTGGCGATGCTCTACGTGGTGTGGCTGCTGTGGGACAACCGGGCCTTCGCCGCCGGTTATGCGTCGGAATCCCTGGTGTTCAAGACCGGCCCGTATCTCATCCTCGCCGTGTTCGTGATCGGTCTGGCGTACGCGCTGTGGCTGCGCTTCGCCCGCCCGGCCGTCTACGCAGAGATCGGCCGCACGGTTATGGAGGACACCCACGAACGCGCCTGACCGCGCCCCCTGAAGGATCCAACAATCCCCCGCCAGCCGCCCGGTCCGCGATAGCGTGACGCGACACCGACGGTCGGGAGGACCATTGAACATCACGCTGACACGCACCGCCGCGACCGCGGCCGCGCTCGTCCTGGGCGCGGCCGCGGCGACCGTCGGAGCCGGTACTGCCGCCGCGCAGCCGGCGGTCTTCGCTCTGCCCGCGTGCTACGGGATGGGCACTCCGCCGGTCGAACGGCCCGGCCAGGTCGGGTTCCAGACGTGCGCGGACGGATCGAAGGAACTGACGAACCTCGTCTGGGACCGCTGGGGACCCGATGGTGCGACCGGTCGCGGTCTGTACTCGTATCAGGTGTGCGAACCGAACTGCGCCGCCGGATACCGCGAGGAGTTCCCCGCGGTCGTCCACGCCGACGAGCCGCTGCCCGCCGCTCCGACGTCGAACTGCCCGGCCGGGACGAATTTCTACGCCAATCTGATCGTCGCGTTCCCCGAGGGCGTCCCGTCCCCGACTCAGAGCCCGACCAATTCGAGGTTCCGCGGTATGCCTGCGGCGCTCTACAGCACGGTCGGTACCGACGATTCCGGCTTCTATCTGGGCACCATCACCTGCTGACCGAACCCCTCACCCGGCCTTTCGTCGATCGACGCGCCGGGTGGCCGGTTCAGTCGGCGATCCGCACCAGCATCTTGCCGATGTTGGCGCCGGTGAACAGTCCGTTGAGTGCGTCGACACACGACTCGATGCCCTCGTACACCGTCTCGCGGTGGGTCAGCAGACCCTCGGCCTCCCATCCGCGCAGTGCGGCGAAGGCCTCGTCGAAGCGGCCCCATTCGTCGAGGGCGTTGAAGCCCTGCATGGTGGCCGTCCTGGCGAGCAGGTTGACGTAGTTGGCCGGTCCGGGGTGATCGCCGGTGAGATAGCTGGAGATCACCCCGCACAGCACCACGCGCGCCTTCGGTGCGAGCCGTCCGAGCACCGCGTCGAGAATGGGCCCGCCGACGTTGTCGAAGTAGACGTCGACGCCGGTGCGGCAATGGTGTTTCAGCCCCGCCGCCACGTCGTCGGCCCGGTAGTCGATGCACGCGTCGAAGCCGAAGTCCTCGACCACCGCGCGGCACTTCTCGGGCCCGCCCGCGATGCCGACCACCCGCGCGCCGGCGATCTTGGCGATCTGGCCGGCCACCGATCCGGTCGCCCCGGCGGCGGCCGACACCACGACGGTCTGCCCGGGCTGCGGCCGGCCGATGTCGTGCATGCCGAAGTAGGCGGTGGCGCCGGTGGGTCCGTAGATCGACATCACCGCGCGATGGTCGGCGGCGGGATCGTCGACGAGGGTGCAGAAGATGTCGTCGCGGACGATGACGTATTCCTGGAACCCGGTCAGCGTCGTGACGACGTCACCGACGCTGTAGGCGGGGCAACGGGAGGCCACGACCACCCCGATGCCCGCGGCGCGGATGACCTCGCCGAGCTGCACCGCCGGCAGGTAGCCGGGTTGGTCGTTGAGCCAGGTGCGCGCCGCCGCGTCGATCCCGACGTAGGTGACGCGTACCAGCGCCTCCCCCTCGGCAGGTTCCGGCGCGGGGCTGCTGATCAGCTCGGTGTCTTCGGGCGCGACGAGCCCGTGCGGGCGTCGACGCAGCAGGATCTGGCGGTTGGTCAGCTCGGGCACATGTCGAAGTTACCCAAACCGCTTGCCGCACAGGGCCGTTCTAGAAGTCCCAGTCCTCGTCTTCGGTGTTGACGGCCTTGCCGATGACGTAGCTGGAGCCCGAGCCGGAGAAGAAGTCGTGGTTCTAATCAGCTACCTGATCAGGGCCGCGAGACCGTCTCGACGTGCTGAAACACATCACCGTAGTTCACTCTAGTTATCTGTAACTGTGGGCAGATTGTGGGCACGGCGTGGGCACGGCTCTGCTAGGTGACCCGCTTGAGGATTGCCTCGTAGTGATGCAGCCTCCCCCGCAGCACGTGCCGTTCCACCGAGCCGTCTACGAGGTAGGCGACGCCGCCCCAGTGGATCACGGCCGCGCCCACATCGGCGGGCAGATCGACGGTCGGGGCCAGGACGGCGCGGTAGCGGGTGATCACGAACTCGGCATTCGCTGCGACGGTGGCGTCGGTGTCGAGGGCGACCACCTCGGCGCGGACGGTGGCCTCTCGCGGCTCGGTGACGGCGTTCCCGTGGGCGTCCTCGCGGGGCGGCTTGGCGGGCACTTGCCAGACGATCCGAACACTGTCGTGGAGGATCACTGCGCCCGCTTCCGGTACCGGTTGAGCACGAACATCTCCGCGAGCGTCCAGCCCTGGAAGCCACCGCGTAGGCCGACGCTGCCCACGGTCGAATCGAGCTGCTCGGGGTTGGCGACCAGTCGGGCCGAGGCCATCGTGATCACGGCCGCGATCTCGTCGTTTGGGACCATGCCGGTGAATCCCTGATCGCGGGTGTAGGCCTTCGCCATGAGGGTCACGATCGGCACCGCCTGCGCCGCCAGCGCGAGCAATCCGGCATCGGCGGGCTGGCCGAGGAATGCGGCGACGGCGCGGGCCTCGGCGCTCACCTCGGGCAGCGGTTCGGGCTCCGGGTCCGGCTCCTCCGGGTCCGGCTCCTCGGGGTCCGGGTCTTCCGGCTCTTCGGGGTCCTCCGGGTCGGGCTCGGGGTCGGGCTCCGGTGCCGGGTTGGCGACCTTGGCCTTCGCCGATGACGGCGAGGCGAACGCCGCACCGTCCCAGGCGTAGTCGTACTGCGCGGTGTCGGCGGTGCTGCCGTCGAAGTACCCGGCGATCGGCGAATCGGCGTAGTCCACCCGAAGGTCTACGAGGCCCAGTTGCCCATTCGTCGGCGTCCACAGCACCAGCTCGACGGCGCTGCCGGTGTCCCCTGGCAGGATCGCGCTGGTGATGGTGCGCCACTCGTAGCCGGTGGTGTTGTTGACCTCTGCGCCCTGGCGTGACGATCCCACCGGCCGCACTCCGATGCGGGGCGTCCCGCCGGCGGACGGCGCGATGATCAGCGCCGTGATCTTGAACGCGGCGGCGGCGACCGGGACACCGGGCAGGACGATGGCCGTCTCGGCGAACGATCCCATGCGGTTGCGCGTGACGCCATTCACGTCACGGGCGGCTACATCGCCGACCGACCACGCGCCACGCGAGAGGTCGGGGAAGCTCGGACGCGGGCACTGGTTCGCGCCGAGCTTGTCCCCGACCACCCAGTACGTCGGGTGCGGCATCAGATCGTGATGCCGGTCAACCGAACCACGGCCTCGGGATTCAGCGGGGCCGCGTCGTAGCGGCACACAACCCGTAGCGCCTGCTGGTCGTACTGACCGAAAGTCTGATCGAGAATCTTGACGGTCGGTGCCATGTCGCGCGCGACGGCGACCTGACTGAAGTCGATCAGCGCCGCGCGCGCGGTCGGCGTCTGGCCGGTGGTCGACGGTATCCGGCTGCTGATGACGACGCCGTGACCGAGCAACGTGTACCCGTTGGCGGCGGTCACGTCGCTCTCGACGATGTAGCGGCCATCGGCGTCCTTGACCTTGCGCAACCCGACCAGTTCGCGGCTCGTCATCACCCACTTGAGCGCGGGCACATTGACGTTCGCGGCCAGCGCCATCGCCTCCGCGTCGTGCAGGGTGTCGAGTTCCAGCGGACCGTCCACCGCGAGGCTCTGTACTCCTGTCCAGGCGAACATGCCGCGCGGGGTGGTCACGCCGTCGCCGGACGCCGAGAACAACTGGCTGTCCAACTTCGCAGCAACGTCGGTGACCAGCCGATCCTTCAGTGCCGCATCCAGTGCCACGACGCTCTGACGTGCGAGTTCGTTACTGAATCTCGTCAACGTCTTGAGGCTCTTCATGGTGCTGGGCAACAGCCGGACCTCATCGAATCCGGGATCGGACTCGGGGATCAGCTCGTTCTCCCCGACCCACGTGACCGTGGTCGGACCGCCGAGCTTGGGGATGCGCAGTTCGCTCGCGGTGTCGAACACGCGCGGGCTGGAAGCCAAGAATTTGCTGGCCTCTTCGAGCGGCTTGACGAGGATCGCGGCGACCTGCTCGCGAGTCAATTCGGTTGCGGAAGTAGTGGATACGGCCACGGTGAGACTCCTGTGCGTTCAGCGGAATGGTCACGCCGACCGCCGGGGTCGCTGCGCAGGATGGGCACCGGGCCCGCTCACAGGGTAACGCGCCCGGTGCGGCCGCGGCTTGACCGCACCAAGCGCGCCTCACCCCCGCTGGCGGATCAGGACAACGGGGGCAAGATCACCGGCCCATAGATTCCATACATTCCAGCTCTGCGAACCCGGAATGTATGGCATCTATGGGGAATCTATGCCCGACTGCGCAGCAGCCCCGCAAGGTCGACCGAGCCGGTTACCGCTCCCCCGGCACCCTGGCCGATGTCGCCGTGCGGGGTCCGGGACGCCAGGTGTGGTTTCCGGGCCAGCAGATCGTCTATCGCCGCGGTGAGCTTGTCCGCGTCGTCCAGGTGCTCGGCGTCGAACGGCAGGTCCGACGCATCGGCCAAGCGGCCCGTCGCTGCCACCAACGAGGTGTGGAGCCGCTGCGCGATGGCGTCGGCCTGACCGGCGCGCTCGCGGTATCCGGCGGACTCCTTGCGCAGCTTCTCGACGTAGGCACGCGGGAACGTCTCGGCGTCGTCGTCGGGCTCGGCGTCGTCGTCGGGCTCCTCGGTGGTGGGCTCCTCCTCGGTCTCCCTGGTCTCCTCGGTGGTGGTGTTCTCGTCTTGCTCGGGCACTATCGTCTCCTTTTCGATACGGGTTGAATACGTTCTACGACAACGGGTTTGGGGGTACAGCTACAGCCCTTGTGTGTCGGCATCGGGTGATCGGCGGGCCAGACCCGGCCGTCGCGCGCCCACCACTGGCAGAGCTGGCAGGCACCACCGGAGATGTCCCGTACCCACCCGGTTACGGCGGGTTGGCGGTCCATCGCCTCGCTGATCGCACGCGCGGCGGTCTCGAGCGGTTCCGACCGGGCCAGTCGGCGGATGATCTTGTCGGGTACCGGGCTTTCGTCGGCGACCTCGAGCACGGTTTCTGCGGCCTTGGTCAGTCGCGGCAAGTCCTCCACCGGCGGCGTCAGACCGAGGACCGGCACGGGCTCGGCGGTCGCGAGCATTATCGACGCGGACACCGACAGATCGGCCAGCGCGTAGACCGTCGAGTTGGCCTGCGCGATCAGCGATGCCAGGAACGCGACGAACTCGCCGGCGGTGTAGGTGATCCCGCTCGCCCCGACGCCGAACGCGCCACCGAGGAATCCGCCGTAGAGCGCGACGGCCTGCGCCTCGGTCGCGTCGGCGACGGCCAGCAGCTCGTCCCGGTACGTCACGAGGCCGCGATTTGCCGCAGGTCCACCCCGGCACCGTCCAGGGCCTCCTGACGGCGGGCGGTGCGAATCTGGGTGATCTCGTCGTCGGAGTATCCGAGCTTCGCCAGCGCGAACGATGCGGGCAGCAGCCCGGCCGCGAACAACTTGGTCACCGCGTCGGCCTCCTGTGCCACCGATCGCGTGGCGGCGTCGGCCCACTGCACCCGCACGTCAACCGAGGCCGGGTCAACGCCGTCACGGACGGCCACGATGAGCCGGCCCACCTGCTCCCACGCGCGCCCGAACGTCGCCTGTCGGGCCTCGGCGCGGGCGGTCAGGCTGGCCTCGGCGGCGCGCAGCGCATCGGCGGACGTGGGCTGCTGGGTGAGCTGGCCGAGGAAGTGCGCGGGGAGCGCGGACACGGCCATTATCTGCGCGGTCAGCACCCGAACCGCTGCCTCATACGCACCGAGGTCGGCGGCGGGCAGGCTGCCGAACTTGCCGGCCGCGTCCTCGTTGACCAACATGCGGTCGCCCTCACCGAATGGGCTCACGGCCTCCATCAGCGGTTCCCCGGTGTCGAGGTCCACCACCGGCAGGCCGTCCGCGTCGAGCTTGGGCCGCTCCTCCAATTCGAGCCCGGTCGCGTATCGGCGGGGCCGCGCGTAATACTCGGAGCCGACCAGCATGTCCGCGAGGACCTTGTTCATCGCGTTGACCAGCGGGATCAAGTCCGCGATCTCCGAGGTACCGCGCTCGGACAGCAGCATGTCCGTGTTCGACAGCGGCACGAGCGGCACGACGCCGAGCGGGTTCGGGATGGTCTCGACCTGCTCGAAACCGGCGATGGTCGCGCCGATCGTCGTCGCCCGGTAGCGCACGATCCGATCCGGCAAGTACAGCACCGCCCAGGTGCATTGTGCCTGCTCATCGGCCCATCGCTTGACCGCCGCGACGACCTGCCGCGTCGCCGGGTCACGCTGGACGGCGACCTGACGGCTGGACTCGATAGCCACCGAGGGCCGACCGTTCCGCGCCCACACCGACACGTACGAGTCGCCCAGCAGCAACGCCTCACGATGCGCGACGCCGCTGAGCTGGTCCATGTCACACCGAATCCAGTCAGCCCAGATGTCCGCGCCAGCAAACCCAGTGATCCGCAACCGCTCCGCCAGCGACGTGATCTGCACGCGCGGGATGTTGCTGCACAGGACGCCGAACCTGCTGCCCAGAGCGGCCTTTGCCTCCGGCGACAGGAACGCTAGCGGCTGCTCACCACGGTAATACTTGTCCAGTTCCGTTGTGCAACTGATGTTTTCGTCGATCTTCTGCAACAGACTCTCTAGGGTATTCATGACGCGAAGCTCCTCGCTCTCTTTCGTTTCCGGTGGTTGTGGATCCAGGTGGCGCGGCTGTGACACATGACCATCGCCACGGCGGCGTCGATCCGCCGGCGCGAGTGCCGTTTCTCCTTCGCCAACCTGACGCCCCTGGCGTCCTCGGTCACCGTCGCGTTGGCGATGTGCCGCGCCAGATCGGCGTTGCCGCTGTGGGTCATCTCCCCGTTGATCGCAGCCTGGTACGCGTCGGTGGTCGCCGGGGTCAGCCGCGCCGCCGTCTGGTTGAACTCGGTCACCGGCAGCCCCTCACCCGCCAGCAGCGCCAACGACCTTTGCCACCGAAATGGATCAGCGGTCAGCTCGGCCACTCGCCAGCGCTTGGCCGCGTCCCGGATCGTCTGCTCAACCTCCAAGATCGGCACCCGCCAATCCGGTGAATCGTCCGGCGGCGACCACAGGCCCACGAGGTCGAAATGCGGCGTCGCGCTCACCGTTGCCGCGACCACGGCCGTCGCGTCGCCGTTGAACGAACCGTCCAGCGCAAGCACGATCCGCGAGCCGTCCGGGATCGGCTCACCGGTCGACAGCGCATCCCACGCGCCGGCCGGAAGGAACGAGGCGTCATCGTGCTCGACCCACTCGGCCAGACGGGCACGCCGGAACTCGCTCTCTCGGCTCCGAGGCGGCAGCGCGGCCCGCAGGTGCTCGCGGCTGACCAGATCGTCAATGCCCGGTATCCGGTCCCAGCAGCACGGGCAGTCCACCGCGTGCGTGATGTCGCCGCCGTGCTCGACCAACCGGAAGTCCGGCGATGTCGTCGTGCGGCCTTCCAGCACCAAATCCAGCATCGGACTGGCCTCGCGCCAGGTCGGCGGCGACGGAGTGCCGATGGCGAGTAGCTGCGAGGTCTCGCGCTTGCCCGTCGAGTGCAACAGGCTCTCGTAGGAGTCGCGGCGACAGAACCCGATCTCGTCCATGATCGCCAACGAGGCGTCTTCGCCCTCGATGCGCGCGGCCTCGGCGGGCAGCGCGATGATTTGGGAGTCCGTGCGCTCGACCACGAGCCGGTCACGGTACGGGCGGACCCTCTTCGCGAGTTCGGGATTCAGCGCCGTCATCCTGGCCGCCGTCGCCAGCAGGCGCAGCGCCGACCGCTCATCTTGGGCCACCACCACCGCCCGCGCGCCCGGTAGATCGCCGAACACGTGGTACAGCGCCAGCGCCGCCGTCAACGTGCTCTTGCCGCATCCGCGAGGCAGCACCCACAACGCGATCTTGACGGCCGGATCGTCCAGCACGGTCGCCACGAGTTCGCGTTGCCACCGCCGCACCCGGAACGGCGCCGACGCACCCGCACCCTTGGGCGTGATGATGAACCGCTCGGCGAACGACTGGAACCGGCGCGAGCCCACCGAGCGCGGTCGCCACGGCAACGGTGTCAGGTCAGCAGCGAGCTTGGGGCCTGGCTTACCCACCGACACCGCCTGACGCCGGGGTATTAGATCGGGTCTCGGCCTTGACCGAGGAGTCCCGCTCCGAGCGGTCACCCCCAACCCGGGTGGGCTTCGCACCACGTGCGGCACCGGCGAGGCGGTTGCACGGTCCACAAAGTACCTGAATATCCCTGAGCCGCAACGCTTTTCCTGCATCCTTCCGCGCCCACGCGGCCGGCGTGTGGTCGGCTTGCAGGTCCGTCGTCGCGCCACAGCGACCGCAGAACGGTTGCGCCTTGCGGGCTCGACGCGAGAGCGCGTCCCATCGACTGTCGTAGCCACGCAGCCGAGCGCTGACCTTGGGCGCGTGCTGACGACGATGCTCGGGTGCGCAGTCCTCGCAGCGGCTCGCGGGGCTCGGTGTTCCGCACGTCAGGCATGGCCGGTTCAAGGTCACGACCCGGTTCCTTCGATGCGCTCGGCCATCTCCGCGACGAACTGATCGGAGACCAGCTCAACCCACGCGGTCAGGACCGAGCTACCCGCGTCGTGCAACATACTGACCAGTGGGCCCAGGAACACCAGGTGCTCTGTGCTCAGCCACCCCAGTGCTGGCCAACAGGCGGCGTAGGCGTAGCCACCTTCGAGCCGGTGTCGCTGTTCATCTTTGACCGACTGCCATGCGGCCATCGCCCACACCGACAGTCCCGGGTCGCGCAGGGTGGCTAGGGGCTCAGTCCAGCGTTCGAGTACGGAAAGGTCGGCGTCGGTCACAAGGCCAAGGTTCGGCGGCATCCTCATCGTGCATCACTCCTCGTCCAGTGGAAGGGGGTGTCTGAACCGTCTGAAGTGTCTGAACGGGAATGGCTTTCAGACACTTCAAACACTTCAGACAGGGGTCCGTAGAGCCCTCGGCTCCGCTTGGCGATGCGGCCAGCGTCGGCCAGTCGGCGCAGGTAGGTGCCCGCGTCGTTGCCGTTGATACCGAGGTGACCGGCCAAGTCGGCTGGTCGGGTCTCGGGCCTGCCGTTCACGAACGCCACGGCCTCGGTGCTCCGGTCACCGAGGTCGCCCGACTCGCGGCGACGGCGCGCGGTCGCAGCGGCGTCCAGTAGGTCCATGCCGTCGAGGGACCAGCGCCCATCGTGTGTCATCAGCGCGTACTCGTCCTCGCGCACATCGCGGCCGGTGACCGACAGGATTGCCTCGGACGCATGACGTTTCCGCGCCAACACGAGGATGAAGTCAGCCGATCCGGCGATGCCCTGCGTTCCACTCACGGAGTCGAGGAAGTCGCCAGTCTCGGCCTTCCGCGTGTGGTGGACGGCCAGCAGGCACCCGCCGGGTACGTCGCCTATGCGGCCTTTCAGCGAGCCGCCGATCCGGTAGTCGTGAGCGTAAGAGTCCTCGAACGATGCCTTCGGCGGCTTGACCTTTCCGAGGGTGTCGAGGATGACCAGCGGGGCATCGTGACCGTAGCGCCGTAGGAACTCGTCGGTCATGGTCATGCACTCGGCGGACGACCCCCGCGTGACCACTTCCAGTCCGCTCGGCAGCTCGTCGCCGTCCATCAGCTGACGGAACCGCGATTGCAGCCGCCTATGTCCGTCCTCCATCGCGAAGTACAGGACGGGCCGCTGCTTGACGGGCACAGCGCCGAACACCGAACCGCCAGCGGCGCACGCCAGCGCCCACGCCGCCACCATCCAGCTCTTGCCCGCCTTGGGCGGTGCGGCCAGCAGGCCGAAACCCTCGGGCACTACACCCTCCACGATCCACTCCAACGGCGGGAACACCTGCTGACCAAGCCATTTCGCGGTTACCGCGCGTTCGTCGTACAGCGCCTCGGCCTCGCGTGCCGCCTCGGCCTCGTCCCAGGTCGCGTCGGTCACGAAGCGACCCCCCCGCAAAGCCTGTGCAGGGTGTGGGCCAGATCGCGGTCCCGATCACCACGACGCCAGAGAGCGCGCCGGACCTCAATGGGCACCATCGGCACCAACCCGGTTTCGAGCACGTGGCGGGCAGCAGCGGCCCACGCGTCCAGGGCGGCATCAGTCAGCGGCGGATCGGTGCACCTGCACGGCCACGGGTCCGGGCAACCACACTCAAGAGGCGGGCAGCGCAGCGCCGCCGATCGGCGACGGGCCAGGGTCAACATTGGGGCGGCTCGATTCGTTGGGCGCGGATGGGCGGGGGGCGAATCGGGGGTCAGGCCGGTCGACCGGTCTGGCTCACCCGGTTGGCAGCGAGGTAGCTCAGGACGTCCTCGCGCAGGTAGCGGATCCGCTTGCCGAACTTGACGTACGGGATGCCGCGGCCGAGGTAGCGGTCTTGAGCCAGTGCCGACGTGGTGGTTTGCATCACCTCCGCAAGCTGCGCAGGAGTGGACAGGGCGGGCAAGTGTTCAATGTCGGCCACGGGGGGTGCCTCTCTGACTACGGAATGGATCAATTCTGATCGTCTAACTACTCGATATTGCATCGATGTAATTCAGTGTGTCAAGCACGAGTTCTCGACTTATCAGAATTGATCACTTATGGTGTGCCCATGCCTACCGAGAAGTCCGGCCGCCCTCTCGGCCCAACCGGTGAGACGGTGCGTCAGAACATCCGGCGGCTGCGCGGCCGGATGCCCGTCACCGAGTTGTCCGAGAAGCTGACCGCCCTAGGTCGCCCGATCCCCCCGCTTGGGCTACGGCGCATCGAGGACGGCAGTCGCCGTGTAGACGTGGATGACCTCACGAGTCTTGCTCTCGCACTTGATGTTTCGCCGGTCACCCTGCTGATGCCCTACACCGAAACCGACGACGAGCCGGCGGAGGTGACCGGGCGAGCCGAGGCGGTCAAGGCCAGCATTCTGTGGGACTGGCTTCGCACGGCGAGCACCCTGCACGGACCAGACGGCGGTGACGATGGCCGTTCGGCGATCTTGCTCGAATGGGTGACGTGGGTCCGGCGCGCGGCACCATCGTGGAGCAACCGCGAGATCGTCGGGCGCATCGAGCGGATGATCACCGAGGGCGGCGACCGTGGCGACCATTAGCAAGTACAAGGCGGGCGACGGCACCACCCTCTACCGGGTCCGCTACCGCGTCGACCACCGGCAGACCGACAAGCGCGGGTTCCGCACCAAGCGCGAGGCCGAGGCCTTCGCCAACACCGTGGAGGTAGACAAGCTCCGGGGTGACTACGTGTCGCCGTCGAATGCCCGGATCACCGTCGACCAACTCGGTCAGGCGTGGCTCGACCGCCAGCGCGGCCACCTCAAGCCGTCTGGCTACGCCGTCATGGAGACCGCCTGGCGGCTGCGGGTCCGGCCGCGCTGGGGCAAGGTCGCCCTCGGCGATATTCGGCCCACGGCGGTGCAGCACTGGATTGCCGAGCTGAGCCAGGGCACCGACGACGCCAAGGCCGTGGGTGCATCGGTGGTTCAGCGCACCCACTACGTGCTCTCGTCCATCTTGGCCGACGCCGTGCGGGACAACATGCTGGCTAAGAATCCGGCGGCGGGGGTCCGGCTCCCGCAGACCAGTCGCAAGCGCCCGCTGTACCTCACCCATGCGCAGGTGTCGGCGCTTGCCGCTGCGGCGGGCGCCTATGAAGGCCTCGTTCTGCTGCTGGCCTACACCGGCCTTCGATGGGGCGAGGCGGTCGGGCTGCGGGTGCACGATCTAGACATGCTGCGGCGGCGGGCGACCATCGCGGAGAACGCCGTGGAGACCGGCGGGAAGATTCACGTCGGGACGCCCAAGGCGCACAAGCAGCGCACCGTACCGCTTCCAGCCTTCCTGCTCACCCACCTTGCCCGTCAGTGCGAGGGCAAGCGCCGAGGCGATCTACTGTTCCCCGGCGACGATGGCGAGCACCTGCGCCGTCCGCACCCGGTCTCCGGGTGGTTTGCCAAGGCGGTCACGGCGTCGGGTATCCCCCACGCCACACCGCACGATCTGCGGCACACCGCCGCATCGTTGGCGGTGTCGGCCGGGGCCAACGTCAAGGCCGTACAGAAGATGCTCGGCCACGCCTCGGCGGCGATGACTCTCGATGTCTACGCCGACCTGTTCAACGACGATCTGGAAGCCGTGGCGACCGCTCTCGATGCCGCCAGATCACGTGAGAGTGTGGGCAAAATGTGGGCACGGGCCTCGGAAAGCGACCAATAAAGGTTTGCTAGACAGGCCGTTCTAGAAGTCCCAGTCCTCGTCTTCGGTGTTGACGGCCTTGCCGATCACGTAGCTGGAGCCCGAACCGGAGAAGAAGTCGTGGTTCTCGTCGGCATTGGGGCTCAGCGCCGACAGGATCGCCGGGTTGACGTCGGTCTCGTCGCGGGGGAACAGCGCCTCGTAGCCGAGGTTCATCAGCGCCTTGTTGGCGTTGTAGCGCAAGAACTTCTTGACGTCCTCGGTCAGGCCGACGCTGTCGTAGAGGTCCTGGGTGTACTCCACCTCGTTGTCGTACAACTCGAAGAGCAGTTCGTAGGTGTAGTCCTTGAGCTCGGCCTGCTTGGCCGGATCCTGCAGCGCCAACCCGCGCTGGAACTTGTAGCCGATGTAATAGCCGTGCACGGCCTCGTCGCGGATGATCAGCCGGATCATGTCCGCGGTGTTGGTCAGCTTGGCCCGACTGGACCAGTACATCGGCAGGTAGAAGCCGGAGTAGAACAGGAAGCTCTCCAGCAGCGTGGAGGCGACCTTGCGCTTGAGCGGCTCGTCGCCCTTGTAGTAGCGCATCACGATCTCGGCTTTGCGCTGCAGATTGGGGTTCTCCTCCGACCAGCGGAACGCATCGTCGATCTCGGCCGTCGAGCACAGTGTGGAGAAGATGTTGCTGTAGCTGCGCGCGTGCACGGACTCCATGAACGCGATGTTGGTGTAGACCGCCTCCTCGTGCGGGGTCAGCGCATCGGGGATGAGCGACACCGCGCCGACGGTGCCCTGGATGGTGTCGAGCAGCGTCAGACCGGTGAAGACCCGCATGGTCAGCTGCTTTTCGTGGTCGGTCAGCGTGCCCCACGACGGGATGTCGTTGGACACCGGAACCTTCTCGGGCAGCCAGAAATTGCCGGTCAGGCGGTCCCACACCTCGGCGTCCTTGTCGTCCTGCAGGCGGTTCCAGTTGATCGCCGAGACACGATCGATCAGCTTGATTTCGCTCACGAGAACCCCATTTCGACCCGGACGGAAAACGTGACTCGACACTACCTCTGGTGTCCGACAACACGCCGCAACACAAGAACTTGTGCTGCGTGTCGCGACTCAGGCGACGTGCTCGCTGCGCCGGACACCCTCGTGCAGGGGCAGGTCCGGGTTGAGCTTGATGCCGATCAGATCGCAGGTACCGCTGATCGAACCGACCATGATCGTGGTCAGATGCGCGACGAACTCGCCCGACGGCATGCGTCGCGGGCGGTCACCGTCAGCACCCAGCCACCAGTCGGTCGCCGAGGCCACCGAGCCGAATGCGGCATAGGCGGCGAGCTCGAGCGTGGCCGCGTCGATCTCGATGTCGCGCAGTTCGTGGTCGAACATGTTGGCCATCGCCACGGTGATCTCGCGGCTCTCGTTCAGCGCCCGCATCGTCGACTCGCTCTGCTCGGCGAACCGGCCCTGGATCAGGAAGCGGATGACGTTGGGGTGCTCGTCGACCATGCGGACGTACTGCTCCACACTGCGCCGGATGACCTCCCGACCGGAGTCGGTCGACAGGTCGATCGACGGGAAGATCGCCGTCCACAGCATGTCGCGCAACCGCTGACCGATGGCCTGGAACAGGTCGGACTTGTCGGCGAAGTGGCGATAGATCTTGGGCTTGGCCGTCCCGGCCTCCTCGGCGATCTCGCGGAGGCTGACGTCGGGTCCCTGCCGGTCGATGGCCCGGAACGCGGCATCGACGATCTCCGCACGCACCTTCTTGCGGTGCTCGCGCCAGCGTTCGCTGCGCGCGTCCACCTTGTCGCCGGTATCGCTACCGGGACGTGATCTCGACCCTCGACGCACCCGCCCACTGTACTCGCAGTGCCGCGACTGACCTGCTCGGAACCGCCGCGACCTCGACGTTCCGTTCACCTGTGACCATTTGCCCACAACGCCGTCCGGGCCGACCATGGGTACTATCCTCAGCGACAGTCGCCAGAGACGAGACGAGATTCATGACACAGCGATACGACCTGGTCGTCGCCGGCGGTGGGCCCTCGGGTTCGGCCGCGGCGTGGCAGGCCGCACAGACCGGCGCGAAGGTCGTCGTGCTGGACAAAGCCGAGTTTCCGCGAGCCAAACCGTGCGGTGACGGTCTGACCGCCCGCGCGGTCAGCTATCTGCAGAAGATGGGGCTCGCCGACGAGGTCGCCACCTACCACCGGGTCAACCGGGTCACGGTGTTCAGCCCGAGCAAGTGGGAGCTGTCGTTTCCCAAGCGCCCCGGCATGCCCGACCACGGCCACACCGTCAGCCGGGAGCACCTCGACACCGTGCTGCTCAAGCACGCCGAATCCGCCGGTGCGGAGGTCCGCCAGGGCGCCGAGGTCACCGGTCCGATCCAGGACGAGAACGGCCGGGTCATCGGCGTCACCCTCAAAGGCGGCGAGAAGGTGTACGGCGACGCGGTCATCGCCGCCGACGGCGCCTACTCCCCCATCAAGCGGGCCCTGAAGATCGACTCGCAGTACAACGGCTACCAGGCGATCGCGATCCGCTCGGAGATGCCCGCCAACCGACCGGACTCCGACAGCCTGGACATCTATCTCAAGCTGCAGTTCGAGGGTGACCAGCTGCCGGGGTACGGGTGGGTGTTCCCGATGGGCGACGGCATCTTCAACATCGGCCTGGGCTACGTCAACAGCTACAAGAACTGGCAGTCGATCAACGCCACCCAGTTCCTCGGCGACTTCCTGCGCACGCTTCCGCGGGACTGGGATCTGCCCGCCATCGAGGAGCTCAAGAAGAACAAGAGTGTGCGGGCATGGCGACTGCCCATGGGGTTCACCGCCTGGCCGCCGTGGCGACCCGGTGTGCTGTTCACCGGCGACTCCCTGGGCGCCGGCAAGCCGGCCTCAGGTGCGGGCATCTCCAAGGCGCTCGAATCCGGGCTGGCCGCGGGGGAATGCGCCATCGCCGCGCTGACCAACGGTGGGCCGGACGACTTCACCAACTACGCGCAGCGCATGGAGGCGGCGTGGGGTCGGGAGTACAAGCGCGGCCGCTACTTCCACAAACTGGCCGGGATTCCCGCGGTGGCGAACAACGGCATCAAGGTGATCGACAACGCCTTCTTGCGGGATCGCATGCTCAAGGCGCTGTACAAGAAAGAACAAGGCCCGCAGCACAAGTACACATAGGTTTCCGCCCCGCCGAGGTATATCGGCGCACCGCCGGGTGTGTGGTTCGCGTGAGCGGATCACACACCCGGCTTTTTCCGCCGGGCTTTGCCAGATCAGCAACGCAGCTTGGCAGTAGGTGGCATGCGGGGCACGCTGGTGTCATGACCGAATCCGATGTTCAGCAGGAGTGGGACGAGCGCTACGCCAGTGCGGCGCAGCTGTTCAGCGGGCGAGCCAACACCGTCCTCGTCGCCGAGGTGAGCGGACTGCCGCCGGGCCGGGCGCTGGACGTCGGCTGCGGCGAGGGCGCCGACGCGGTGTGGCTGGCCACGCGGGGCTGGGAAGTCACAGGGCTGGACGTCTCGGGCGTCGCCATCGAGCGGGCCGCCGCGAGCGCGGACAAGGCTGGCGTACAGATTGATTGGGTGCGCAGCGGCCTACTCGAGGCGGCCCTTCCCGCCGCTGGCTTCGACCTCGTCACCGCGCAGTATCCGGCATTGCCGGCCACCGAGAGCCGTGCGGTCGAACGCGCCCTGATCGGCGCCGTCGCACCCGGCGGGCTGCTGCTGGTGGTGCACCACGCCGGATTCGACGGGGAGGCGGCGAAGGCCCGCGGCTTCGACCCGGCCGACTACGTCTTTCCGGCCGACGTTCGCTCGTTGCTCGGCGACGACTGGGACGTCCATTTCGAGGACAGCCGCGTCCGTGAAACACCCCTGGGCGGCGAAGAACACCGGCACACGCATGACGCGGTGTTGCGCGCGCGACGACTGGGGTGACCGGCCGTCACTGAAACAGCTGCCGGACCTTCAACACGAGTTCGAAGACGCCGTAGAGGAACGGGACGGTCACCCACAGCCACGCCAGAGCGATATAGGCCCTGGGCACGGTCGCCCGGTAGTCGTGCAGTTCGCCGTCGGCGCTTGGGTCGGTCATCGCCTGCTCTCCTCGACGTCGTGTGCGCCCCCGACAGACGCGTCCGGTTCGTGCCATCTGTCGGCCACGGGTCTGATCAACTCATTGCACACGAACCCGACGACCAGCAGCCCGATCATGATCGAGAACGACAGGGTGTACAGATCGGGTCCGGACTTTCCGGCGTCGGCCTGGGTGTCGGCGATCGCGTTGACCATGACCGGGCCGACGATGCCCGCCACCGACCAGGCGGTGAGCAGTCGGCCGTGGATCGCGCCGACCTGATAGGTGCCGAACAGGTCACGCAGGTACGCGGGCACAGTCGCGAATCCGGCTCCGTAGAACGACAGGATCAGCAGCGTGCACACCAGGAACACGACCTTGTTGGAGTTCTGCATCAGCGTGATCACCAGGTAAAGCAGTGCTCCGACGCCGAGGTACATGCGGTAGACGTTCTTGCGGCCGATCTTGTCCGAGAGACTTGACCATCCGATGCGGCCCGCCATGTTCGCCAACGACAGCAGCGCCACGTACCCCGCCGCCGCCGCGGCCAGTCCGGCTGCAGCGACGCCGGCCGTGGGGAAGAAGTCCTGGTAGATCGGCGACGCCTTCTCGAGGATGCCGATGCCGGCGGTGACGTTGAAGCAGAGCACCACCCACAGCAGCCAGAACTGGGGCGTCTTGATGGCGTTGTTCGCCGAGACCTGTCCGACCGAGACCATCGACCCCACCGTCGGTTCGGTCGGTGTCCAGCCGTGCGGTTTCCAGTCCGCCCTGGGCACCCGGACCAGCAACCAGCCCAGGGACATGAAAACCGCATAGACGACGCCGTGCACGAAGAACGTTTTCGCGATCCCCGAGGATTCGGTGCCGAACGCGTCGAGCATCGCGGTCGACCACGGCGACGCGATCAGCGCGCCACCGCCGAAACCCATGATCGCCAGACCCGTTGCCATGCCGGGCTTGTCAGGGAACCACTTGATCAGCGTCGACACCGGGGAGATGTAGCCGATGCCCCACCCGATGCCGCCGAGGACGCCGTACCCGAGCAGCACCAGCCAGTATTGCTCCAGCGCGAGCCCAGCGGCTCCGACCAGCCAGCCACCGCAGAAACAACACATGGCGGCGAACATCGCGGTGCGGGGGCCGTTGCGGTCGACCCAGGTGCCGAACAGCGCCGCGGACAGGCCGAGCACCACGATGCCCACGGTGAACGGCAGCGCGCTCAGGGTGCCGGAGATGTCGAGGGCCCCCTCGAGCGGCTTCTTGAACACGCTCCACGAGTAGGCCGCGCCGACCGACAGGTGGATGGACAGCGCAGCCGGCGGCACCAGCCAGCGGCTCCACCCCGGTGCCGCCACGATCCGGTCGCGGCTGAAGAAGGGCGCGGATTTCTCAGATGCCATCGGCCGGGTCCTCCGTTCGAACGTGCACGTTCCAGATGGATCAGCGTGCCGGGTGTGATCGGGCACACAGATCGCCGGGTTCCCCGGCAGACCCTGGCGAAAACCGCGCGGCTTTAAAACGGTTCAGCCTTCGTATTCACATGTACTCCCCGCCGCCGCCTCGGCCGGCCATACCCTGACCAGATGTCCGGACTCGGCGCCGCTGCCGCACGGCACCTCTCGGCGAACGGCACGGCGCCGATGGAGCCGGGCCTGTCCGATGACGAGGTCGTCCACCTCGAGTCGTCGTTCGGGTTCACGTTCGCCGACGACCACCGAGAGTTCCTCGCCACCGGGCTGCCGGTCGGAGAGGGGTGGCCGAACTGGCGGGCGGACGGACACCGGCGCCTCGAGCGGCGACTGCGGCTACCCGTGGACGGCATCCTGTTCGCGGTGGAGTGGAAGCGGTTCTGGGACGACGGCTGGGGTGCGCGTCCAGCCCGGATGAAGGACGCCCTGCGCAGCGCGGCGTATCACCTGGCGCGGGCGCCGCGGATGATCCCGGTGCACTCGCACTGTTATCTACCCTCCGGCCGCGAGTTCACCGGCCATCCGGTGCTGTCGATATACCAGGCCGACATCCGGGTCATCGCCCCAGACCTGCTGGACTACGTCACCCTGCTGCCGCCACCGGACAGCACGTCCACCGGCTCGCCGACCGTCGCGTTCTGGTCGGCGCACGTGCACTGAGCGTCAGCGTCGACCGCGTCCGGGCCTGCCCGGTGTGCGGGCCACCTTCCCTGCGGCGGCGCGGGCGGCCTGTTTGGCGAGCGTCTTCTCCCGTGCGCTGCGCTTAGGGGCCGTCTCGGTCTGTCCCCGCGAGGAACCGACTCGGCGGCCGCGCACGATTCCGATGAACTCCTCGACGTAGTCGGTCTGCGGTCCGTCCGGGACGGCGAGCGCCACCGGGCACCCCGGCGCATCGACGATCGGACGATACGTGAGGTCCCTGCGGTGGTACAGGCGGGCCAGCGACTGCGGCACGATCAGGGCACCCAGGCCCGCGGCGACGAGTTCGACTGCGGCCTCGGTGGTTTCAGGCCGGTGCTCGACGGGGGCACCGGGCGCATCCGGCCAGTCGACGACGTGGTCGAGCGGTATCAGGATGGGCTCCCCGGCGAGGTCCGCGGCGGTGATCTCATCGGCGGCCGTGAGGACGTGGTCGGTCGGCGCGACCACCACCGTCGTCTCCTGGTACAGCGGGATCACGGCCAGACCGGACGCGTCGGTCGGCAACCGGAGCACCGCCACGTCGATGGCACCGGTTCTGACCTCCGAGGCAGCGTCGGCCGCGGCCACGCTGCGCAGGTGCAGCGACACGTCGGGGTGGCGCTCGGCCCAGATCCGGGCCCACTTCGCGGGCGTCGCCCCCGGGACGTAACCAAGCGTGAGTTCGGACGCGGTCACCGCCTCAGGCTACCGATAGGCTGACGGCCATGAGCGACCCTTGCGGAGCGAATCGGCGATGATGAGCAGGCCGAACGCGCAGTCCATGAAACCCGCCACCGCGGCGAAGAAGCTGGACGTGTACCTGCCCGCGACGCCTTCGGAGTTTCAGCAGAACCCGATCACCCGGGCCGAGCTCGAGGCGCTGCAGTCGGATCCGCCGCAGTGGCTGAAGGATCTCCGCAAAAACGGCCCACACCCGAAGAACCTGGTGGCGGCGAAGCTGGGCGTCTCGATCGCCGGCCTGGGCCGGGGTGGTGTCACCGAGGCGCTGACCACCGAGCAGATCAGCGCACTGCTCGACGAGATGCCTGAGTGGCTGCTGGCCGAACGCGAGAGCTATCAGAACGTGCTGCGTGAGGAGCGGCGACTCAAGGCGTCGCGGGCCGAGCAGGCGCGGCAGAGCTGACCTCGGTCTGGGGCGCCGCCGCTGGGTTGAACCAGAAGATCTGCCAGGAGTGGCCGTCCGGATCGTTGTAGCTGCGGCCGTACATGAACTCCTCGTCCTCGCAGTCACCCGCCGTTCCGCCCGCGGCGAGGGCGCGGTCCACGAGGGCGTCCACCGCCTCCCTGCTCTCGACGCCGAGGCAGATCACGCACTCCTTCGTCGTGGCGGCGTCCGCGGTCTGCACGGGGTGGAGGGAATCGAAAACCTCGCGCTGCAGGAGCATGGCGAAGAGGTTGTCGCTCAGCACCACAACCACCGACTGGTCGCCGCACAGCTGCTCGTGGAAGCGGTACCCGAGTTCGGCGAAGAAGCTCCGCGAGCGGTCGATGTCGGCCACGGGCAGGTTGACGAAGATCGGTGTGTGCATGCGGGAGTGCCTTCCGGTGATCGCGGAATCCTCGTGCAGGACGCCGTCGCCAATGCAGACCGTGCCGGCTGGGCGCACTCATCGTCAGCGGTCGAAAAGCTCGCTGAGGCGGTCGAAGAATCGATCGACGCGCCGCTCGAACCGCGAACCCTTACCCCACCTCTCCCAGACGGAGATCAGGGCGAACAGGGCCACGACGATTCCGAGCACCAGAGCGGCGACGAGGATGACCTCGACGGTTGTCGACACCGAGAGACCATCGCCTACAGAGCATCCGGCGAAGGCTGCCCGTCGGAATCATTGCTCTCGTTGCAATACCGGCACGTGTCTCTCTTGATGTCCTTATTCGTGTGGTGCCTCGTATGCGCACTACGTCTACTCGACGGCTTCGGCCTTCCTCTGCGGACTGCCGACATTTTGGCGCGGGTTTCATCGCTCGCCTTGCGCCCGTAGTTGGGATTTGCGGCCCCACGCCGCAGTTCTGCCAGCTGAGCACGGGCTTCTTCGGACATGACGCGCCCGAAGCCCGGGTGATCGGGGCCGAACTTGCCGAAGTTGGGGTTCGCGGGACCCGCGTTCTGCCCCTTGCGGAGTGCCGACCATTTTGCACGCTGTTCATCGGCGTGGTTCCGCCCGTAGAACGGGTTCTCCGCGGCGAACCTGCTCACGCCTTTGCGGCCCGTCGAACGGATTCTGGCCGCCTCCCGCATCTCCGCCGTCCATTCGACCCCGGTCGGCCCCAGGCTTCCCTCGGATAGATTGAGTAGCTTGTGTCCTTCGCTTCGAAGCCGCTCTATCCAGGCGATCTCGGCCTCGCCCAGCTCTTGCAAGCCCTCGACGACCTCGAGTACGTCGGCAACGATGTCCTCGCCGTCATGTATTCGTAGCCAGTCATAGAAAGGCGTCTTTCTACCCGATCGGGCAACTTTGAGATGCTGTCGGAGACGAATCTTCGCGGTCTTCGTCGTCAGACCGACATACCGATAGACGAGCTCCGGCCGAAGCCTTACCCCGTAGATCACGCCCCGGCCCGGAGTCCCGTCCGTCATGACACGGCCGCTGTCAGCGACCGGGCACTACAACATACAGCTGACGCAATTTTCCACCTCAGTGCCTGCCAGCGCCATCTGGCGCAGCCGGATGTAGTACAGCGTCTTGATTCCCTTGCGCCAGGCGTAGATCTGCGCTTTGTTCACCTCGCGCGTGGTCGCGGTGTCCTTGAAGAACAGCGTCAGGCTCAGGCCCTGATCGACGTGCTGCGTGGCCGCGGCATAGGTGTCGATGATCTTCTCGTAGCCGATCTCGTACGCGTCCTGGTAGTACTCCAGGTTGTCGTTGGTCAGGTACGGCGCCGGATAGTAGACACGACCGATCTTGCCTTCCTTGCGGATCTCGATCTTGCTGGCCACCGGGTGGATCGAACTCGTCGAGTGGTTGATGTAGGAGATCGAGCCCGTCGGCGGGACGGCCTGAAGGTTCTGGTTGTAGATGCCGTGCTGCTGCACCGACTCCTTCAACCGCCGCCAATCGTCCTGGGTCGGAACGCGGATGCCGGCATCGGCGAAGATCTGGCGCACCTTGTCGGTGGCCGGCTCCCACACCTGCTCGGTGTACTTGTCGAAGAACTCCCCCGACTTGTACTTCGACTTCTCGAACCCACCGAACGCCGTACCCCGTTCGATCGCAAGGCGATTCGAGGCGCGCAGCGCGTGGTAGAGCACGCAGTAGAAGTAGATGTTGGTGAAGTCGACACCTTCTTCGGAGCCGTAGAAGATCCGCTCCCGGGCCAGATAGCCGTGCAGGTTCATCTGGCCGAGCCCGATCGCGTGCGAGGAGTTGTTGCCCTGCTCGATCGACGGCACGGACCAGATGTGGGTCTGGTCGCTGACCGCGGTCAGCGCCCGGATCGCCACCTCGATGGTCTGCGCGAAGTCCGGTGAGTCCATCGCCTTGGCGATGTTGAGCGAGCCCAGGTTGCACGAGATGTCCTTGCCGACCTTGGCGTAGGACAGGTCCTCGTTGAACAGTGACGGCGTGGAGACCTGGAGGATCTCCGAGCACAGGTTCGAGTGGGTGATCTTGCCGTCGATCGGGTTGGCCCGGTTCACCGTGTCCTCGAACATGATGTACGGATAGCCCGACTCGAACTGCAGCTCGGCCAGCGTCTGGAAGAACTCGCGTGCCTTGATCTTGGTCTTGCGGATCCGCGCATCGTCGACCATCTCGTAGTACTTCTCGGTCACCGAGATGTCGGCGAACGGCAGCCCGTACACCCGCTCGACGTCGTACGGCGAGAACAGGTACATGTCCTCGTTCTTCTTCGCCAGCTCGAAGGTGATGTCGGGGATCACGACGCCCAGGCTCAGCGTCTTGATCCGGATCTTCTCGTCGGCGTTCTCCCGCTTGGTGTCCAGGAAACGGTAGATATCGGGATGATGCGCGTGCAGATACACCGCGCCCGCACCCTGTCGAGCACCGAGCTGATTGGCGTAGGAGAACGAATCCTCGAGCAGCTTCATGATCGGGATGACACCCGAGCTCTGGTTCTCGATGTTCTTGATCGGCGCACCATGCTCGCGGATGTTGCTCAGCAGCAGGGCGACACCGCCGCCGCGCTTGGACAGCTGCAGCGCCGAGTTGATCGAGCGGCCGATGGACTCCATGTTGTCTTCGATGCGCAGCAGGAAGCACGACACGGGCTCGCCGCGCTGCTTCTTACCCGAGTTGAGGAACGTCGGGGTGGCCGGCTGGAAGCGGCCGTCGATGATCTCGTCGACGATCTTCTCCGCGAGTGCCGTGTCCCCGGCGGCCAGCGTGAGGGCAACCATCACGACCCGGTCCTCGAACCGCTCGAGGTAGCGCTTCCCGTCGAACGTCTTCAGCGTGTAGGAGGTGTAGTACTTGAACGCACCGAGGAACGTCGGGAAGCGGAACTTCTTGGCATACGCCCGGTCGAGCAGCGTCTTGACGAAGTTACGCGAGTACTGGTCGAGCACCTCGCGCTCGTAGTAGTCCTTCTGGATCAGGTAGTCGAGCTTCTCGTCCTGGTTGTGGAAGAACACCGTGTTCTGGTTGACGTGCTGCAGGAAGTACTCGCGCGCGGCGAGCACGTCCTTGTCGAACTGAATCCTGCCGTCCTTGTCGTACAGATTCAGCATCGCGTTGAGCGCGTGGTAGTCCGTCTCCCCGGGGAGCGTCTGGGCAGCGGTGACTACTGGCTCTGCAGCTGTGACGGTTGGTGCCACGTCGGTTGGTCCTTCCAGAAGTTTTCGAGGCCGGCCCGTACCGCGAAGACGTCGTCCGTCGTCCCCATCAGTTCGAACCGGTAGAGGTAGGGCACGCCGCACTTGCGGGAGACGACGTCGCCTGCGTAGCCGAATTCGGCGCCGAAGTTCGTGTTGCCGGCCGCGATGACACCGCGTAGCAGCGACCGGTTGTGCTCGTTGTTCAAGAACGCGATGACCTGCTTGGGGACGTATCCCCCGGCGTCCGGATCGGGCCCGTTGGCGTGTCCGCCGCCGTACGTGGGCAGGACCAGAACGTACGGTCGGTCGACCTCGATGCGGCCGTGCAGCGGAATGCGGGTGACGGTGCCGTCGCGCAGCCCCAGCTTCATGACGAAGCGATGGGTGTTCTCCGAAACGCTGGAGAAGTACACCAGGTCGCCCATCGTCGTTTCCTTCCGCTGTGCCGGTTACCCGTGTCAGGCGGTCGCGGCAGCCACTCCACCGAGCGCCTTGATGCGATCCGGGCGGAAGCCCGACCAGTGGTCGTCGCCGGCCACCACGACCGGAGCCTGCAGGTAGCCCAGGGCCATCACGTAGTCGCGCGCCTCGGGATCGAGCGAGATGTCGACCACGTCGTAGTCGACACCTTGCTTGTCGAGGGCCTTGTAGGTGGCGTTGCACTGGACGCAGGCGGGCTTGGTGTACACGGTGACAGTCATTCGACGGGCTCCCTCAGCGAAATCTTCGTTCGGCGATCTGTGGTTGTTTGTCACGCTGCACCCCACTAACGCACCAGCGGTTGGACAACGAGAGCTCGTTGACTTTCAACGTCGAGACGAAGGGAGAACTTCCTTCGAACCTGCGTTGATCGTCCGCGGGGCTCCGCTTCCTGACCTCCACCGTAGACACTAGATGTTGTGCTCAGTTAGTGAAACACATACTAGGTGTCGTAATGACACGTTTGGAATTTTGCCTGGTAACCGCGGTGTGTCGCTCCCCGGTCGGCGTGTCGCACACCGCCGAGTGCCACCTCGACCACCACACGACGTGTCTATCAGCAGCCACCGACAAAGCCGCGGCGACGCACCGGAACGCCGACACCCGCCAGCAAACTCGGGAAGGTGCGTCGCCCCGTACGTCACTTTGGCCTCGCGCGCCCCTTCCGTCACCACCGGCTCCGGCCGAAATGAACAGCCCGCCTGGTGGCGACAGGTCACCGACAGCCTGCTGTCACACCCATGTCGCCCACCAGGCGGGCACCTACGCCGCCACCGGGAGGCGGCGGCTACATCCGAGCCGCTTCGTCGGCCCCTCTCAGCCGACTTCGGCGGCCAGCTTTCCGATGATGTCGCGCAGCTTCGCGGCCAGCTCGGCGTTCTCGCGCGGATGGTTCCCGTCGAGGGTCTCCGTCGGAATCGACAGCTCGAGATCCTCGACCACGCGCGGTCCGGCGATCCCGAACGACTTGCGGGTCTCGTCGTGCGCCCACACGCCCCCGTAACGCCCATGCGCGGCGCCGACCACGGCCAGCGGCTTGTCCTTCAGCGCGCCGTTGCCCCACGGCCGCGACAGCCAGTCGATGGCATTCTTCAGGACACCGGGGATGCTCCCGTTGTATTCGGGCGTGACGACCAGTGCCGCATTCGCCCGCGCGGCGGCGGTTCGCAGCGCAATCACCGGCTCGGCGACATCAGCGGTGTCGATGTCCTCGTTGTAGAACGGCAGCTCGCCCAGGCGATCGAACTCCTCCAGCCGCACTCCGTCGGGCGCGGATTCCGCGGCGAGTTCGGCCAGCTGACGATTCACCGAGGCGGCCCGCAGGCTGCCCACCAGTACCAGCACGTGCACATCCGGCATGTCATATCCCTTCGGTCGGCGTCCAGATCCTCCCATGAGCTAACCGGACTTCGGTCCGATTAATTCCGGCTGAGCTAAAGTGCAGAGGTGAGCGCCACCGACGGCATGATCGGCCTGCCGGTCATCGCGTCCGCGCCGGCCGAGCGCGGCGATGCGGCGCGCAACCGTCTGCTCCTGCTGGAGGCGGCGAGGCGGCTGATCACCGAGCGCGGCGCCGACGCAGTGTCCACCGACGACATCGCCGCCGAGGCCGGCGTCGGCAAAGGCACGCTGTTCCGCCGCTTCGGCAGCCGCGCAGGTCTGATGGTGGTGCTGCTCGACGAGAACGAGAAGGCCCAGCAGGAGGCGTTCATGTTCGGGCCGCCGCCCCTGGGCCCCGGCGCACCGCCGCTGGAGCGGCTGCTCGCCTACGGGCGTGAACGCCTGAGCTTCGTCCACCAGCACCATGCATTGCTGTCCGACGCCGCCCGCGATCTCCAGACCCGGTTCAACGCGCCGATGAGCCTGCACCTCGCGCACGTCCGGTTCCTCCTGGAGACCGCCGGCACCACCGGGGACCTCGACTCGCAGGCGGTTGCGCTCACCGCCCTGCTCGACGCCGACTACGTCGAACACCGGCTGGCCGAGGGCGTCACGCTCGATGCACAGGGTGACGCCTGGTCGTCGGTCGCCCGGAAGCTCTGCGGCACCTGATGCGCTGGGTGCTGCATGTCGACCTCGACCAGTTCCTGGCGGCGGTCGAGGTGCGCCGTCGCCCCGAACTCGAGGGCCGCCCCGTTGTCGTCGGCGGAAACGGAGATCCCACCGAGGCGCGCAAGGTCGTCGCGTGCGCGTCCTATCCCGCCCGGACATTCGGCGTACATGCCGGCATGCCGCTACGTGCCGCGGCCCGCCGCTGCCCGGACGCGGTGTTCCTGCCGTCGGATCCCGACGCGTACGACCAAGCGTCGGCAGAGGTGATGGGTCTGCTGCGCGATCTGGGGCATCCGGTCGAGGTGTGGGGCTGGGACGAGGCCTATCTGGGCGCCGACCTCGACGACACCGCCGATCCCGTCGCATTGGCCGAACACATCCGCACGGTGATCGCCGCGAACACCGGGTTGTCCTGCTCGGTCGGTATCAGCGACAACAAACAGCGCGCGAAGGTGGCGACCGGGTTCGGCAAACCGGCGGGCGTCTTCGCGCTCACCGAGGACAACTGGATGGCGGTGATGGGCGACCGGCCGGTCGACGCGCTGTGGGGGGTGGGTCCCAAGACCGCCAAAAAGCTCGCCGGCATGGGCATCACCACCGTCGCCGACCTGGCCGCAACCGACCCGGCGGTGCTCACGTCGGCCTTCGGACCGACCACCGGATTGTGGATCCTGTTGCTGGCCAAGGGCGGTGGCGACGACACCGTCAGCGCGCAGCCCTGGGTCCCGCGTTCACGCAGCCACGTCACCACCTTCCCCGAGGATCTGACCGACCGTGCCGACATGGACGCCGCGGTCGTCGACCTGGCTCGCCGGACACTGGCGGAGGTGGTCGAACAGGGCCGGGTGGTGACCCGGGTGGCGGTGACCGTACGCACCAAGACGTTCTTCACCCGGACCAAGATCCGCACACTGCCCGCACCCGGTGTCGATGCCGACGCCGTCATCGCCACCGCACTCGACGTGCTCGACCGGTTCGAGCTCGACCGACCGGTCCGGCTTCTCGGCGTGCGGCTGGAACTCGCGATGCCCGAACCGGCTGTCACCGCCGGGCACTAGCCTCACGCCATGCTGCAGACGGTCGCCATCCGCGGATACCGCTCGCTGCGCGACGTGGTCCTGCCGCTGCGCCGCCTCACCGTGGTCACCGGCGCCAACGGCACCGGCAAGTCCTCGCTGTACCGGGCGCTGCGACTGCTGGCCGACTGCGGCCGCGGTGAGGTGATCGGCTCGCTGGCCCGCGAAGGCGGTCTTCAGTCGGTGCTGTGGGCCGGTCCCGAACAGATCGCCGGCGCGCGGCGCACCGGGCAGTCCCAGGGCACCGTGCGCACACGTCCGGTCTCGCTCGAGATGGGTTTCGCCGCAGATGATTTCGGATATCTCGTCGACCTGGGCCTACCGGTGCACGCCGGGCCGGGCTCGCTGTTCGGACGCGATCCGCAGATCAAACGCGAGCTGGTGTTCGCCGGCGCGGTCGCGCGTCCGGGGGCGACGCTGGTGCGGCGCGGCGGCGAGTTCGCCGAGGCGAGTTCGGCGTCGGGGGGCGGCTTCGACGAGCTGACCAGGGCGCTGCCGCTGTATCGCAGCGTCCTGGGCGATTTCGCACATCCGCAGGCCCTGCCCGAGCTGGCGGCGGTCCGCGACAGATTGCGGAGTTGGCGGTTCTACGACGGCTTCCGCGTCGACGCCGCCGCGCCCGCTCGCCGGCCCCAGGTCGGTACCCGCACGCCGGTGTTGTCCGACGACGGGAGCGATCTCGCGGCCGCCGTGCAGACCATTCTCGAAGCCGGGTTGGACGATCTGCCCCGTGCGGTGGCCGCCGCGTTCGACGGGGCGGCGCTGCAGATCGCCGACCACGACGGGATGTTCGATCTACAGATCCGCCAGCCCGGCATGCTCCGTCCGTTGCGATGCGCCGAATTATCCGATGGCACCCTGCGCTTCCTGTTGTGGGCCGCTGCGCTGCTGAGTCCGTCGCCACCGTCACTGATGATCCTCAACGAACCGGAGACATCCCTGCATCCCGATCTGGTCCGCCCCCTGGCGGGCCTTGTCGCGACGGCGGCCGCGCAGACTCAGGTGGTGGTGGTCACCCACTCCCCCGCCATGGTCGAACTGCTGGACACCGTCGCGATCGACGAGGACGGCGAAGCGGTACACCTGTCGCTGTACAAGGAGTACGGCGAGACGCGGATCCAGGATCAGAACCTGCTCAGCACGCCACCGTGGGACTGGGGCGCGCGCTGAGACATCGGTGACGGAGAACCGAAAACCCGCGTCCGGCAACGTTTGCGACTATCTTTTGACAATGGCGTCAGTTCCGGGGTTCGACGAGTGGATGACCGATGAGCTCGCCAAAGAAGCCGCAATCGCCGGGGAGTCGGTGGATAGGTTCGTCGCGCGGGCGGTCGCGGCGCGCATGGCGGTCGAGCAGGCCCGCCGCGACGACCGCAACCTCGACGAGATTCTCGAGCGGGTCCGCCGGATGGATCTGGAACTACCCGCGGTCACGCGTAACGCGCGATCGGTCATCGCCGACCCGGACCGGCTGCGCGCGCTGTACGACACCGGACTGCTCGACACCGGTCGCGGCCGCTTCCTCGACCGGATCGTGGAGATGGCGGTCGGAGCTTTGGGCGTCCCTTCGGCGGCGGTGTCGCTGGTCGACCGGGACGACGTCTACCTGCTCAGCGCCATCGGTCTGCACGAGGAGCTCGCCCTGGCCCGTCAGGTGCCCATCGATCAGTCGATGTCCTGGCCGATCGTCACCACCGGCGAACCGCTCGTCGCCTCCGACGCCCGCACCCATCCGGCATTGATGGGTCATCCGCTGGTCCGAGACCATTTCCTGGTTGCCTACGCGGGCTTTCCGATCACCGACCCCGCCGGCCACACCATCGGCGTCCTGTCGGTCTGGGACCGGGTGCGGCGGGATTGGACCCCGGGCCATCTGCGCATCCTCGAGGACTTCGCCGCGATGGTGTGCGACCGGATCTTCGGCGGTGGCGGTGGGCGAACCGGGTGGTGATCAGCGCCGCGACGGCCGCAGCGCGCGGCTGAAGATCACGTTCACCTGACGCATCGCCACACTGTAGGGCCACCACATCGTCCGCTTGAACAGATAGAACGCGCGGATATCCGGCGAGGTGTAGATGAGATAGCGGTTGCGCCGCACGCCGCTCAGGATCCGGTCGGCGACGTGTTCCGGCGACACCGCGTGGCCGGTGAACCGGTTGGTCCATTTCTGCACGTTCGGGTCTTCGCGGTCGACGCCGGCGATCTGCACCGTCTGCACCAGGGGGGTCTTCACCGCACCGGGCACCACCACCGACACCCCGATCCGGTGGCGGGCCAGATCGAAGCGCAGCACCTCCGACAGACCCCGCAGGCCGTATTTGCTGGCACTGTAGGCCGCATGCCACGGCAGGGCCACCAGACCGGCCGCCGACGACACGTTGACCAGATGACCCCCGCGACGCGCGGCGATCATCGGCGGCACGAATGCCTCGATGACGTGGATCGGTCCCATCAGGTTGACGTCGACCATCGACTTCCAGTGCTGATGGGTGAGCCGGTCGACGGTGCCCCACGCGGAGATCCCGGCGATGTTCATCACGATGTCCATCGCGGGGTGTTCGTCGTGGATGTCCGCGGCGAACTGGGCGACGGCGTCGTAGTCGGCGATGTCGAACGCGCGGTGGATGGGCACGCGCGCCCCGAGGGCGCAGACGTCGGCCACGGTGGCCGCCAGGCCCTCGGCGTCGCGGTCGGTGAGGAACAGCTCGGCGCCCTCAACGGCGAGCCGCAACGCGGTGGCCCTGCCGATTCCGCTCGCTGCGCCGGTGAGCAGACACCGCTTCCGGGCGAAGCCGCCGTCGGTCATATCGGCGACCCTACCGTCCGTCGCCGAGGTCCGATCCGCCCCAGAGACCGTAGAGCCACAGCCGCTCGACCACCCCGTCGGCGCGCGCCGGGTCGTCGGTGCGCCCGACGAACCCGCTGTCGCGCGACAGCGTCAGCGCCGTCGTCGACGTCAGGGTCCGCACCAGCGCGGGCAGGTCGTCGGTGATCGGCCGGGCGCCGGCGTCTTGACGCACCAGCCCGACGATCTTGTCGATCACCGCATCTTCGAAGTCGTTCATGATCTCGCGGATCTGCGCATCGGTGTTCCTGGCCAATGTGGTGGCCCGCATGATCGGATCGTTGGTGGCGAACACCGCCTTCGCGTAGCCGACCATCCGCCGTGCGAATTCCGACGGTGACTCGTCGGCCTCCCGTGGCGCGTAGTCGTGGCTGAGCTTGGCCAGTTCGGCCATCGCGTCGGCGACGATCACCGCCAGGACGGCGTACTTCGAGTCGAAATAGAAGTAGAACCCGGATCGGGCCACGCCGGCGCGCTCGCTGATCGTGCTCACCGACAGATCGGCGAACGACTGTTCTTCGAGCAGCTCCCGGACCGCCGCGACGATGGCGTCACGCTGCCGGTCGCCGCGGCTGCGGCGAATCTCCGGCGAGGCGGGTTCGGCGCTCATGACATAAGACCTTTGCACCGCGGCACGCCAGAACAAAACTTGACATGCGTCAATTCAGCCGGTCAGGATGGTCGGAGGTGACGTCCACCACAGCGTCGTGAGTACCAGGAGCGTTCAGATGCCGACCATCAGCACCCCGGAATACCTGCTCGACCAGGCAAAGCGGCGGTTCACCCCGTCGATCAACAACTTCCCCGGCGTGGGCGTCGTCGAGAAGAAGCTGCTGAACACCGAGTTCAAGCCGACGGTTCTCGCCCAGCCGCCGGCGGGCAGCGATCTCAAACCGGTCATGGGCGACAAGGGGCTGCCGATCTTCGGCCACATGATCGAGATGTTCTGCGGCGGACCGGACTACTTCCTGCACCTCTACCGCAAGAACGGCCCGGTGTTCTACGTCGACTCACCCGCGCTCCCCTCGGTGGCCGCGCTCGGCCCGGACGCCGCGCAGGCCGTCTACTCGAACCGCAACAAGGACTTCTCCCAGCAGGGCTGGGTCCCGGTCATCGGGCCGTTCTTCCACCGCGGCCTGATGCTGCTCGACTTCGAAGAGCACATGTTCCACCGCCGGATCATGCAGGAGGCCTTCGTCCGCACCCGACTCGTCGGCTACACCGAACAGGTGGACAAGGTGGTCTCGCAGGTGATCGCCAACGACTGGGTGGCCAACGACTCCCGCTTCCTGCTGTATCCCGCGATGAAGGAACTGACCCTGGACATCGCCTCGATGGTGTTCATGGGTCACGAACCCGGTAGCGACCACGAACTCGTGACCAAGGTGAACAAAGCGTTCACCACCACCGTGCGGGCGGGCAATGCGATCATCCGCACCCCGGTGCCGCCCTTCACCTGGTGGCGTGGCCTGCAGGCGCGCAAGCTGCTCGAGGACTATTTCAGCCAGCGGGTCAAGGAACGCCGCGGCAAGGACGGCTCGGACCTGCTGTCGGTGTTGTGCCAGACCGAGGACGAGGACGGCAACAAGTTCTCCGACGCCGACATCGTCAACCACATGATCTTCCTGATGATGGCCGCCCACGACACCTCGACGTCCACCGCGACGACGATGATCTATCACCTCGCCGCCAACCCGCAGTGGCAGGACCGCTGCCGCGACGAGTCCGACCGCCTCGGCGACGGCCCGGTCGACATCGAGTCGCTGGAGAAGCTCGAATCGCTCGATCTGGTGATGAACGAGTCGATCCGGTTGGTCACCCCCGTGCAGTGGGCGATGCGCCAGACCGTGCGCGACACCGAGCTGCTCGGCCACTATCTGCCCAAGGGCACCAACGTCATCGCCTACCCCGGCATGAATCACCGGCTCGAGGAGCTCTATCCGGATCCGATGAAGTTCGACCCGGACCGGTTCGCCGAACCGCGCAACGAGCACAAGGGACACCGGTACGCCTTCAGTCCCTTCGGCGGCGGCGCGCACAAGTGCATCGGCATGACGTTCGGCCAGCTCGAGGTGAAGACCATCCTGCACCGTCTGCTGCGCAAATACCGGCTCGAACTGCCCAGCGCCGACTACCGCACCACGTGGGACTACGGCGGTATGCCGGTGCCCAAGGACGGTATGCGGATCGTGCTGCGCCCGTTGCGCTGAGCTGCCTCAGACCGCGGCGAGCAACCGGTTCGCGCAGGCGATGACGGCCCGCAACGCGGACTGGGTGGGATCGCCGGCCACGCCCATCGCCCATTCGGTGCGGGCGCCGTCGGACCCGTGGATGAAGGTCGCGATCTGCGCGCCGGCCGGCATCTGGTGGAAGGCCATCATCTCCACCGCGACGCCTTGGTCGTAGAGCATCTCGGTCAACGCGGCGACGGGTCCGAACGCCGCCGCGGTCGCGGTGCCGATGCGGTCACCGAAGGCCAGGGTGGCCTGATAGTGACGCGGCTGCGGGCCTAGCCGGCGGGCCGGACGTTCGGCGTCCGTGCACGCCCAGTGGCCCAGCCGCAGCGGGCCGGTGTGGGGTGAATACTCGGCGAGGAAACGGTCGAAGGACATCGCGTCGGCCTCCTTGCGCAGCGCGCGCGGAACGCGGGCGACGATGTCGACCGCACGGGGCGCGCTCGGGGCGGATTCTGCCTGGCTGGAACTTGCCGAACTGGGGATCATGTGTGCCGGTCATCTCTGGACTCGAGGAGCTGACCGACGAGGGAGCAACGACCCACAGCGGGGGGTCGGTCTGGATCAGACCCCGCTGCGGGTTGCTACTACGAGTCGCCTTGGCACGTTCGTGACTGTAGACCCCTCCGGCGACCGCACGCAAACACCTTCCGGTTGCGCTGGCCGCCGTCCGCCGTCCTAGGGTGGTCGGCGATGTGGACAACCCGATGACCTGGCAAGACGGCCTTTTCCTGTGCATCGCCGGGGTGGCCGGCGGATTGACCGGAAGCATCGCCGGGCTGGCGTCGGTGGCCACCTATCCCGCGCTGCTCGTGGTGGGTCTACCGCCGGTGGCGGCGAACGTGACCAACACGGTGGCGGTGGTCTTCAACGGAGTCGGCTCGATCTGGGGCTCCCTGCCGGAGCTGCGGGGCCGCAGCCGATGGCTGCGGCGCATCGTTCCCGGGGCGGCACTCGGCGGCGTCACCGGCGCGATGCTGCTGCTGTCGACCCCCGCGGACGGGTTCGAGAAGCTGGTTCCGATTCTGATCGCCCTGGCCGCGGTCGCGATCCTGATCCCGCGCCGCCCCCGGGCCGGCACCGCCGGCGACGGGCCCCGGTCACGCTGGGCGGCGCTCGGTCACGTCGGGGCGATCTCGCTGATCTGCGTCTACGGCGGGTATTTCGGGGCCGCCGCCGGCGTGCTGCTGCTGGCCCTGCTGCTACGCACCGGCGAGACGATGCCCCATGCCAGCGCCGACAAGAACGTCATCCTCGCCACCTCGAACGTGGTCGCCGCCGCGATCTTCGTGTTCCTCGCACCCGTGCACTGGCCGGCGGTACTGACCCTCGGTGCGGGCTGCCTGGTGGGCTCTCGGTTGGGACCGATCGTCGTGCGGCATGCCCCTGCGACGCCGCTGCGGCTGGCCATCGGCGTGGCCGGGCTGGCACTGGCGGTCAAACTCGGCGTCGACGCCTACCGCTGATCGAGATCAAAGGGGTTGTCGCCCTTGGCGACCCGGCTTCCCAGCTCGATGAGGTTCTGAGCTGAGGCGTGCAACCGCTCCCCCGCCTCCGAGGTCGCCCGTCCGGCGAGATAGCGCGACCACGTGCCCTCGATGACGATGGCCAGTTTGAAGCAGGCCATCGCGAGATACCAGTCCAGATGGCGAGTTTCGCGGCCCCCGGCCGCCAGATATGCCTCGAGGAGTTCACCGCGGCTCGCGAGACCGCCGAGCGCGGCCAGGGCCGAGCCGGCGTCGATCGGATTGGGATGCAGCGGCCAACAGATCAGGACCCAACCCAGATCGAGCAGCGGGTCACCGACCGTACACATCTCCCAGTCGATGAAGGCGGCGAGCTCGGGCCGGTCGCGCCGCAGCAGCACGTTGTTCAGATGGGCGTCACCGTGCATGATCCCGGGCTCGCCGTCCGGCGGCTGATGGGTCGTGAGCCACTCCGCCAGTGCCGCGACCGCCGGGAACGATTCGGGGGCGTAGTTCTCATGGCGGTAGCTCTCGAGCAGCCGCAGGAACTGCGGAACCTGACGTCCCACAAACGATCCCGGTCGTCTGATCGCCGCCAGTTCGCTACCCTCCCAGTCGACGCGGCCGAGTCGGGCCAGACTGGCCGCGTAGGACAGCCCGACCGCGTGCCGCACGCCGGCATCGCGGGAGTAGACCTGGCTCACCTCGGTGCCGGGATTGAAGCCGTCGACCTCCTCCATGAGATAGAAGACCACGCCGAGCACGTCGAGATCCGCACAGCCGGCGATGAAACCGGGGTGCGGGACGTCGCTGCCCGCCAGCGTGCGCAGCACCGCGATCTCGCGCTGCATGGTCTTGTCGCTGGTCGGTCTGGGATGCACCGGCGGTCGCCGCAACACCATCGGCCGGCCGTCGACGTGCACCCCCCGCACCACGACGTTCTGCGTGCCTCCGGTCAGCGGGGCGACATCGGTCACGGTGTCGCCGAGCCCGGTGGCGCGCACCCAACGGGTCAGCGCGACGACGTCGTCGCGGGACAGGCTCGGCAACTCGGGCGCATCCTCGGGCATGCAGACAGGCTGTCAGTCCAGGATCCGCCGCGCCACGTTGGTGCTGACCAGGTCGAGCAACTCGTCGCCGCGGCCGGCGAGAATGGTGCGAATCGCGTACAGCGAGAAGCCTTTCGCCTGCTCCACCGTGATCGCCGGCGGGATGGACAGCTCCTGGCGGGCGGTGACGACGTCCACGACGGCGGGCCCGTCGTGAGCCAGCGCATCGGTGAGCGCCTGTTCGAGGTCGCCGGGCGCCTCGACCCGCCGGCCGAACGCACCCATCGCCTGCGCGACGGCCGCGAAGTCGGGGTTGACCAGCTCGGTCCCGAAGTTGACGACGCCCGCCGCCTTCATCTCCAGTTCGACGAAATTCAGCGACGAGTTGTTCAACACCACCACCGTGACGGGTAACCGGTTCTGGATCAGGGTGATCAGTTCGCCGAACATCATCGTCAGCCCGCCGTCGCCGGCCAGCGCCACCACCTGGCGGCCCGGCAGAGCCGTCTGGGCACCGATCGCCAGGGGTAGCGCGCAGGCCATCGTGCCGTGGTTGAAGGAGCCGATCAACCGGCGCCGCCCGTTCATCCGCAGATAGCGCGCCGCCCACACCACCGGTGAGCCCACGTCACAGGTGAACACCGCGTCATCGGTGGCGAGTCGATCCAGCAGTCCCGCAACGTATTCGGGCCGGATCGGGCTGCGGTCGCGATCGTTGACGGCCAGCGAGTCCAGCGATGCGCGGGTGCGACGGTAGTGGCGCAGCGAGCGGTCCAGATGGTCGCGGTCGGTCTTGGGCCTCAGCAGCGGTCGCAGCGCGGCGAGCGTGTCGGCGACGGTTCCCACCAGCCCCAACTCCACCGGCGTGCGGCGGCCGAGGTGGCGGCCGCGGATGTCGACCTGGATGACCCGCGCGTGGTCGGGATAGAACTGCCCGTAGGGAAAGTCGGTGCCGAGCATGAGCAGCACGTCCGATTCCTTGATCGCCTTGTATCCGGACGCGAATCCGAGCAGGCCGGTCATACCCACGTCGAACGGGTTGTCGTACTCGATGAACTCCTTGCCGCGCAACGCATGCACGATCGGTGCGTTCAGTACCGCCGCGGTGTCGACCAGCGCATCGTGGGCACCCGCAGCCCCCGCGCCGCCGAGGATGGTGACCCGCTGCGCGTCGTTGAGGATGTCGGCGGCCCGCCGCAGCGAGTCGTCGTCGGGGCGTACCACCGAGTTGCTCGCCACCACAGGGCGGGCGTTCCAGCCCGACGGGTCGGCACGTTGCAGGAAGATCTCCCCGGGTACGACGACGACCGCGACACCGTTCTCCTCGACCGCGGCCCGCATGGCCATCGCGAGGATGCGGGGCAGCATCTCGGCAGTGCTGACCAGTTCGCGATAGACGCTGCAGTCGCGGAACAGCTCCTGGGGGTGGGTTTCCTGAAAGTACTCCGATCCGATCTCGGAGCGCGGTATGTGGGCGGCGATCGCCAGCACCGGCACCCGGCTGCGGTGGGCGTCGTAGAGGCCGTTGATCAGGTGCAGGTTTCCGGGACCGCAACTACCGGCGCACACCGCGAGCCGGCCGGTCAGCGCGGCGTCGGCGGCCGCGGCGAAGGCGGCGGTCTCCTCGTGGCGCACGTGCTCCCAGGAGATCGCGCCGCTGCGGCGGATGGCGTCGGTGAATCCGTTGAGGCTGTCACCGGGCAGACCGTAGACGCGGCGTACGCCGCTGATCGACAGGGCCGAGATGACGTGATCAGCGACAGTCGCCACGCGCGCAGCCTATGCGATTTCGGCGTGGAGACGTGCGCGGAGCGCGGGTATCCACGCCGAAATCACAGGTTCACTTGGGGGCGAAGCGCTGTCCGGCGTCCAAGCGGATGCATTGGCCGTTGAGCATCGCGTTCTCGACGATGGCGACCGCGAGTTTGGCGTACTCCTCGGGACGGCCCAGACGCTTGGGGAATGCCGCATCCTTGGTCAGCTGCGCGGCGAATTCGTCCGGGATGCCCTCGGTCAGGCCGGTGGCGAACAGGCTGGGCGCGATCGCGGTCACCCGGATGCCGAGACTGCCCAGGTCGCGGGCCATGGTCAGACACATGCCGGCGATGGCGGCCTTGGACGCGGTGTAGGCGACCTGACCGATCTGACCCTCGAACGCCGCGATCGACGAGGTGTTGATGATGACACCGCGTTCGTCGTCCTCGGGCTCGTTGCGGCTCATGTGCTCGGCGGCCAACCTGCTGATGTTGAAGGTGCCGACGGTGTTGAGATCCTGCACCTGACGGAAGACGTCGAGATCGTGGGGACCGTTCTTGGTGAGTGTCCGCATGGCCGAGCCACCGCCCGCGGTGGTGACCGCGATGTGCAGGCCGCCGAGTGCGTCGACCGCGTCGCCTAGCACCTGTTCGGTGCCGGCGAAGTCCAGCACGTCGACCTCGTGGAAGGTGCCGCCGATGGCGTCGGCGACCTCTTTGCCCTTCGACTGCGGCCGGTCCAGCACCGCGACAGCCGCGCCACGGTGGGCCAACGCCTCCGCGGTGGCCTTGCCGAAACCGGACGCACCGCCGACGATGACGGCCTTCTTGCCCTCGATCTCCATCAGCACCCTTTCCATTTCGTGGTCGATCTGTAAGGCAACCTAGCCGACGTCAGCGAACGGTAAGCCCTTCGGGTGGGTGCGGTGACTACGTTGGCCACCATGGGCGGCGCCGCACGGACATCGCGAGCATGGTGCGGGGTCGCGGCTGCCGCGGTCGCGCTGGGCGTGACCGAACTCGCGGCCGCGCTCTTCGGCCCCGAGGCCGACGCTCGCACCGCCGTCGGGTCCGCGGTCATCGACAACACGCCCGGCAACGTCAAGGAATGGGCGATCTCCACGTTCGGCATGGCCGACAAGCTGGTGCTGTCGCTGCTGGTCCTTTTCGTCATCGCAATGATCGCGGCGGTCGCGGGCAGCCTGGAGAGTCGGCGGGTGCCGATCGGGAGTGTGGCGATTTTCGCCGGCGGGGTGGCCGGCTGCGCCGCGGTGCTGTCCCGATCCGGGGCCACCACGACCGATACGATCCCGACCATCCTCGGCACGCTGGCCGGCATCGCGGTGCTGCGGCTGCTGGTGTCCGGACGCATCGTCGACGCCGGCGAACCGGTCGGCGACGGACCCGACCGCGGTCGACGGTTGTCGCTGGTGGCGATGGGCACCATCGCCGTGGGCGCGGTCGCCGGGGTGGCCGGAGCCGCCCTGTCCCGGCGCGCCGCCTCGGTGGCCGACGACCGCGCCGCGTTCACGGTGCCGCGTCCCGATGTGGCCGCTCCCCCGATCCCGCCGGCCGTACAACCGCCCGGGGTCGACCTGCCGTCCTTCCTCACCAGCAACGCCGACTTCTACCGCATCGACACCGCACTGAGCGTCCCGCAGGTCGACCGCGAGGCATGGCAGCTGCGCATCCACGGCATGGTCGACCGCGAGATCACCTATCGCATGGCCGATCTCGAACAGTTCGAGGCGGTCGAGAAGGTCGTCACGCTGACCTGTGTGTCCAATCCGGTCGGCGGCAACCTGATCTCGAACGCCACGTGGATCGGATATCGGGTGCGAGACCTGCTCGCCCCGGCGGGGATTCACTCCGACGCCGACATGGTCCTGTCGATGTCCCAGGACGGATTCACCGCGGGCACCCCGGTCGAGGCGTTCACCGACGGCCGCGATTCGCTGCTCGCGGTGGGGATGAACGGCCAGCCGTTGCCGGTCGAACACGGATACCCGGCCCGTCTCGTGGTGCCCGGCCTCTACGGGTATGTGTCGGCGACGAAATGGGTGGTCGACCTGGAGGTCACGCGCTTCGACCGGGCCCAGGCGTACTGGACGAGGCTCGGCTGGGCGGCTCGCGGGCCGATCAAGACCGGATCGCGCATCGACGTCCCGCGCAGCGGTGCCGACGTGGCGCAGGGGCCGGTGAGATTCGGCGGGGTGGCGTGGGCGCAGGACCGCGGGGTGCGTTCGGTGGAGGTTCGCATCGATCCCCCCGGCGGCCAGGGCGAGTGGCGGCCGGCCACGCTGGGCGACAGCTACTCCGACGACACCTGGCGGCTCTGGAGTTACGACTGGAACGCCGGTGAGCCAGGCCTGTATTCGATCGCCGTCCGCGCGACGGACAACACCGGTGCCCTGCAGACCCCCGAGCGGGCCGACCCGGTGCCCGACGGCGCCACCGGCTGGCACCAGATCACGTTCGCCGTGCGGTGATCGTCCGGAGAATTCCGCGCTGCTCCCCACGGCTGCTCCACTAAAGTGGTTGCTTCACGGAGTTTGCTGCAACCGGGGGGGTTTCCGTATGACACGCCGACAGCTGGGCCTCGCCGTGGCCGCGGCCGGCGCACTGCTTCTCGCGCCGAACGCCGCTGCACCCGCCGCCTGGGCAGCCACCGCGTACACCATCGAACCGCTCGGCGGCACCGACACCACACCGGCGCTGTTCAATGGCGCCGTGTGCGCGGCATATGAGTGCGTGAAGGTGCCGACCGAGGCGACGGTGGATTTCTCGCACTCCGCCGGAATCCTGGGCGAGGACGGGCCGATCGCGCGCGGGGCCCTGACCCTGGACGGCCTGCTGCGCGGCGACGGCGACGACAAACTCGTCTTCGGATTCTCGCAGGGCGCCCAGATAGCCGGCTTCTGGCTGCGCAACTACGCACCGGACACCACCGTCGGCCGCGACACCACGTCATTCCTGCTCGTCGGGGATCCGGAGAACACCTACGGGGTGCCATGGGCGCCGCGGGTGCCCACGAACACCGGTTTCCCGGTCACCGAGGTGTGGGCGCAGTACGACGGCTGGGCGGACTGGCCGAGTCGGTTCGACCTGCTGGCCGTCGCAAACGCCGTGTACGGCATGTTGTTCGTCCACCCGACCGTCTACGACGACCTCGACCTGGCGGCGGCCGAAGCGGACGGCGAGGTCGTGCAGTGGGAGAACGACGGCATCACCTACAAGATGGTCGCCGACCGGGAGGTCCCGATCCTCGATCCGCTGCGCAATATCGGGCTCGGCCGATTGGCGGATGCGCTCAACGACGATCTGCGCGACCACATCGAGGCGCAGTACGACCGTCCGTCCACCCAGGCGGAGGCCGACGCCGTCTTCGGCACCCGCGACACCGGCGCTCCACCGGCCGAATCCGAGGCGCGCCGCGAATTCGTGCCGGTCAGTCGGGGCAGCGTCGACGGCGCGGATGACGGCGCGGATGACAACGCCACGGCCGAACGCGCCGCGTCCGCTGCGGCCCGCTCGAGCGGCGCCGACCGGGACGGCGGCGATGAAGCCCGTACGGCGCGGCGCACACCGGCCGCATCCACCGCACCGGCAGCACCGACGGGTGTGGAGCGGGCGCGCCCCGACGCCGGCGGCGACGCCGGGGCGAGCACTCCGAGCGGCGTGGCCTGACGACACCGAGCGTTGTCGGTGCCGCATGCCAAGCTGAGCCGATGTTGCTGATCGACGTGGTCGATGCCTCGACGCAGGTCGGTGCGTCCTCGTCGCGGCTGGCGAAGGTCGCGCGGATCGCCGAACTGCTCGATGTGGCGGCCCAGGACGACGCCGTGACCCTGGCCGTCGTGGTGTCGTGGCTGTCCGGTGAGCTGCCCCAGCGCCAGATCGGCGTCGGATGGGCCGCACTGCGGTCACTACCCGCACCCGCCGCGGCGCCGTCACTGACCGTGGCTCACGTCGACACGACGTTCACCGAGATCGGTGCCACCACCGGCAAGGGTTCCCAGGCTCGCCGCGCCGGCCTGGTGGGCGATCTGTTCGCGGCGGCGACCGCGCCGGAGCAGACGTTTCTGCGCCGCCTGCTCACCGGTGAACTCCGCCAGGGCGCGCTGCTCGGGGTGATGGCCGACGCCGTCGCCAAGGCCACCGGCCTGCCCGGCGCGGGTGTCCGCCGTGCGGCCATGCTCGCCGGCGATCTGCCCGCCGTCGCGGCTGCGGCCCTGACCGGCGGGCAGAACGCGCTGGACCAGTTCACGCTGCGGGTGGGCCGCCCCGTTGGGCCGATGCTCGCCCAGACCGCGACCGGAGTTTCTCATGCGCTGGAAAAGCTCAGCGGTGCAGCGGTTTTCGAGGCCAAGCTCGACGGGGCGAGGGTCCAGATCCACCGCCGCGGGTCCGAGGTGTCGGTCTACACCCGCAGCCTCGACGACGTCACCGCCCGGCTGCCCGAGGTCGTCGACGCCGCACTGGCCTGGCCGGTCGACACGGTGATCGCCGACGCGGAGGCGATCGCCCTTCGCCCCGACGGCCGTCCGCACCGGTTCCAGGTGACCGCCTCGCGGTTCGGCCGCAGCGCCGACGTCGCCACCGCACGGGCGGCGCAGCCGCTGTCGGTATTCGTCTTCGATCTGTTGCACGTCGACGGCGTCGATCTCCTCGACCGCTCCACCGTCGAGCGCGCGGCGGCGCTGGACGCGGTGATTCCGGCCGCTCAGCGGGTGGACCGGCTGGTCACCGCCGACGCCGACGAAGCGCAACGGTTTCTCGCCGCGACACTGGCGGCCGGACACGAAGGGGTGATGGCCAAGGCCGCCGACGCACCGTACGAGGCGGGGCGCCGCGGCGCCGGCTGGCTGAAGGTCAAACCCGTCCACACCCTCGATCTGGTGGTACTTGCCGTCGAGTGGGGCAACGGTAGGCGCCGCGGCAAATTGTCGAATATCCACCTCGGCGCCCGGGATCCGGCCACCGGCGGCTTCGTGATGCTCGGCAAGACGTTCAAAGGAATGACCGACGCCATGCTCGACTGGCAGACCGAACGCTTCCTCGCGTTGGCCGACGGACCGACCGACGGCTACATGGTGACGGTGCGACCCGAGCAGGTGGTGGAGATCGCCTTCGACGGCATCCAGAGTTCGACGCGCTATCCGGGTGGAATGGCGCTGCGTTTCGCGCGGGTGGTGCGCTACCGGGACGACAAGCCGGCCGCCGAGGCCGACACCATCGACACCGTGCGAGCGTTTCACGAACCGTCCGCAGACACGTAAAGCCACCGTTTCCTTCCATCCCGATTTTGGTGATGCAAGGATCGACCGCACGCACCGTCGCCAAGGGGGAGAATCAGTGACCGGATCGACCGCGGCACCGTCGGAACGCACCGAGGAACGCGACGGAGACATCGTCTATGTGCGTACCGAACCCGATCTGCCCCCGGTCGCGGTGATCGACCGGTCACCGATCACCGTCAAACACCGGATCGTGTTCGGAGTCATCGCGCTCATCGGTGCGGTGGCGTGGCTGATCATCGCGTTCTTCCGCGGTGAGACGATCAACGCGGTGTGGTTCGTCCTCGCCGCGATCTGCACGTATCTCGTCGCGTTCCGGTTCTATGCCCGGTTCATCGAGATGAAGATCGTTCAGCCCCGTGACGACCTCGCGACGCCGGCCGAGATCCTCGAGAACGCCACCGATTACGTGCCGACCGACCGCCGGGTGCTCTACGGACACCATTTCGCCGCGATCGCCGGCGCCGGCCCCCTGGTCGGCCCGGTGTTGGCGATGCAGATGGGCTTCCTGCCGGGCACCATCTGGATCATCATCGGCGCGGTGGTCGCCGGCTGCGTGCAGGACTATCTGGTGCTGGCGATCTCGGTCCGCCGGCGCGGACGGTCGCTGGGGCAGATGGCGCGCGACGAGCTCGGCACCGTCGGTGGAGCGGCCGCGATCGTCGGTGTCCTGGTCATCATGGTGATCCTGCTGGCCGTGCTGGCGCTGGTCGTCGTGCAGGCGCTCGCCGAGAGTCCCTGGGGAGTGTTCTCGATCGCGATGACCATTCCGATCGCCATCTTCATGGGTCTGTATCTGCGGTTCTTCCGGCCCGGCCGGGTCTCCGAGGTGTCGGTGATCGGGGTGGCGCTGCTGCTGTTGGCGGTGGTGGCGGGCGGCTGGGTCGCCGAGACCGCCTGGGGCGACGAGTGGTTCACGCTGTCGAAGGTGACGCTGTCGTGGTGCATCATCATCTACGGTCTGGCCGCGTCGGTACTGCCGGTCTGGTTCCTGCTGGCCCCTCGCGACTATCTGTCGACGTTCATGAAGGTCGGCACCATCGGCCTGCTCGCGATCGGCATCCTCATCGCCCGCCCGGTGATGGAGGCACCGGCGATCTCCAGCTTCGCCGGATCGGGCACGGGTCCGGTCTTCGCGGGTTCGCTGTTCCCGTTCCTGTTCATCACCATCGCGTGCGGCGCACTGTCGGGTTTCCACTCACTGATCTCCTCGGGCACCACGCCCAAGCTGCTGGAGAAGGAAAGCCAGATGCGGCTGATCGGCTACGGCGGCATGCTCACCGAGTCGTTCGTCGCGATCATGGCGCTGATCACCGCCGCCATCCTCAACCAGCACCTCTACTTCGCGATCAACGCGCCCGCAGCGGCCACCGGCGGGACGGCCGAGACTGCAGCTCAGTACGTCAACGGGCTGGGGCTCTCCGGGGCGCCGATGACCGCCGCCGAGATCAACGACGCGGCCGCCTCGGTCGGCGAGAGCACGATCGTGTCCCGCACCGGCGGCGCCCCGACGTTGGCCTTCGGCATGTCCGAGGTGCTGCACCAGGTGTTCGGTGGAGCCGGTCTCAAGGCGTTCTGGTACCACTTCGCGATCATGTTCGAAGCGCTGTTCATCCTCACCACCGTCGACGCGGGGACCCGGGTGGCGCGGTTCATGCTCTCCGACGGTGTGTCGAACCTCGGTGGCCCGATGCGCCGGTTGCAGGATCCGAGCTGGCGGGTGGGCGCGTGGATCTGCAGCATCGTCGTCGTCGCCGCGTGGGGAAGCATTCTGCTGATGGGCGTCACCGATCCGCTCGGCGGGATCAACACGCTGTTCCCCTTGTTCGGCATCGCCAACCAGTTGCTCGCGGCGATCGCCCTGACCGTCGTCACCGTCGTCGTCATCAAACGCGGTCTGATCAAGTGGGCGTGGATTCCGGGCATTCCGCTGCTGTGGGATCTGATCGTCACGCTGACCGCGTCGTGGCAGAAGATCTTCTCCGGCGACCCCCGGGTGGGCTACTGGACCCAGCACTTCCAGTACCGCGCGGCCCAGGAGGCGGGCGAGACCAGCTTCCTGTCGGCCAAGACGCCAGAGGACATCGACGCCGTGGTGCGCAACACCTTCATCCAGGGCACGCTGTCGATCGTGTTCGCCGTGCTGGTGGTCATCGTGGTCGTCGCCGGAGTGATCGCGGCGATCCAGTCGATGCGCGGGCGCGGTCTGCCGCTCGCGGTGGACGAGCCCGTACCGTCACGGATCTTCGCTCCGTCGGGACTGATCCCGACCCACGCCGAGAAGGAGGTTGCCAAGCAATGGGACGCGCTACCGCGCTCGCACGCCAGATCGGCTGGTATTGGTCAACATTGATGGGCGACAACCACTACCGGCGCTACGTCGAGTACCGCGCCCGCGCCCACCCGGGCGAGCCGGTGCTCTCCGAACGTGACTACTGGCGGATGCGGCACGCCGCGACGGAGGCGAATCCGAACGCTCGCTGCTGCTGACCTGCGGGACGGCTATTCGCTGTGCTGCCAGGCGCGGTAGGCCCGCACGATCGGCTCCAGTTCGTCCGGTGTGGCGCCGTGCATGATCAGCGCGTCCGCGCCGTGATCGAACTCCTCGCGGATCCGGGCCACGCATTGCTCCGGCGAACCGGTTGCCGCGGGCTCGAGCCACTCGTCCGGGATGAGGGTGGCGATGTGCTCGATCTGCTCGGCGGTGGCTTTGTGGTCGATGCCGCCCGCGATCGAGCCGACCACCGCGTCCTGCCGGAACCGTCGCAGCATGTCGGGATCCCACCCGTTGGTGGACACCAGCAGGTCACCGTAACCCTGCAGGTAGGTGGCCAACCGGGCCACCGTCTTCTTCAACCGCAGCTCTTCGGGCAGATGGTCGCCGACGGTGGCGAAGCACGACCACACCCGCACCGTGGCGGGGTCACGGCCCGCCTGCTCGGCGGCGTCTTTGACCGTCTTCACGGCACGCCGCAGGGTCTCCGGCGTGAAGTAGGTGTGCAGGATGACGTCGTCGAACGCCCGCCCGCCGAGCGCCAGGGTCTGCGGACCGAAGGCGACGAGCGCGAGGCGGATGTCCTCGTGGAAAGCCGGGTCGAGAACCAGCACCGGGTATTTGCCGATCGGGCCGTCATGGTCGAGGATCACCTCACCGTGCCAGAGCCGGCGCATGACATCGGCGAAGTCCGCCATCTGTGCGGTGGTCACCGAGGGCACACCGAACGCCTGATAGATCGCTCCGATCCCCCGGCCCAGGCCGAGGGTGAAGCGACCTCCGGACAACCGATGCATGGTGGTGGCCCAGGATCCGGTGATCAGCGGATGCCGGGTGTTGTGGTTGGTGGCCGCCGTGGCGATGTGCATCCGGGTGGTGACGGCACAGGCCGCCCCGACCAGTGACGACGCCTCCTTGACGTTCCAGCGCTCGGAGATGAAGGCGGTACCGAAGCCGAGTTCCTCACCGCGGCGGGCCTCATCCATGAGGGTCGCGGGCCCTTCACCACCTGCCCCGGCCAGCAGGTAGTAACCCAGTTCGTCCAGCGCCCGCTCACTCACGTCCACACTCCCGGTTGGTATCCGCAGTTCCACACCTCGGTGATCCGGCCGTAGAGGACACCGAACACCTCGATGCCGGCGATGCTCGTCTCGGTGCCGTCCTCGAGCTTCATCGGCGCCTGGTAGAGCACGGTGACGTGCTCACCGTCGTCCCCTACCTCTTCGACGGCATCCTCGACGTCACGGGATCACGCTAGCGGTTGACCGACCGGTTGTGTCACACCTCGACGACGACGGCTCCGCCCTGTCCGCCGCCGGCACACATCGCCGCGACGCCGATTCCGCCACCACGCCTGCGCAGTTCGTACACCAGAGTGGTGACCATGCGAGCGCCCGACGCCGCGATGGGATGCCCCAAGCTGCAGCCGCTGCCGGAGACGTTCACCCTCTCCTCGTCGAGTCCGTACTCGCGGCACGCTGCGATCGGGACAGAGGCGAAGGCCTCGTTGATCTCCCACAGCGTCACGTCCGCCGAGGTGAGCCCGGCCCGCTGCAGCACCTTGCCGATGACCGCCACAGCGCCGAGTCCGGTGTCGCGCGGCGCCACACCGGCGGCCGCCCACGCCCGCACCTTCGCCAATACCGGAAGACCTTCAGCCGCGGCGTAACCCGCCTCGACCAGGGCCACCGCGGCGGCGGCGTCGTTGGTCCCGCTGCTGTTGCCGGCCGTGATGGAGAAACCTTCAATCTCCGGATGCAACACCTTCAAACCGGCCAGCTTCTCAACGGTCGTATCGCGGCGGGGGTGCTCGTCGACGCTGAAGTCGACCACCGATCCGTCGAACTGCTCCACCTTGAGCGGGACGATCTCGTCGACGAACTTGCCGGCATCGATCGCGTCGATCGCCCGCTGATGCGAACGCGCGGCCCATGCGTCCATCTCCTCGCGACTGATGCCGGCCGCCTGTGCGGTGTTCCACCCGACCGTGATCGACATGTCCTTGGCGGGAGCGTCCGGCGTCTCGACATGCGTCGGGGGCATCCAGCGCTCCTCGAACGTGAGCTCGGGACCGGGGATGCGCCAGTTGACCAGCGGGGTCATCGACAGCGACTGCACGCCGCCGGCGACCAGGGCCCGCTCCATGCCGGATCCGATCTGCGCGGCGGCGTTACCGATCGCGGTGAGGCTGCCGGCGCAATGCCGGTTGACCGACTGCCCGGGGACGCCCTCCATACCCGACGCCGTCGCGGCGTACCTGGCGAGATCCCCTCCCCCGTAGTGGGATTCGGCGAAGATCAGGTCGTCGAACGCGGCCGGATCGACGCCCGAGCGGCGGACCACCTCCGGCAATACCGTCGTGATGAGCGTTTCGGGTGGCGTGTTGACCAACGCACCTTTGAAGGACCTGCCGATGGCCGTCCGGGCGGCGCTGACGATGACGGGTGTGGCCATGGGTTCCCCTCGCTCGATGAGGTGGGCCGCCGCGACAGCCCGGTTGACAGAAACGGTATCAGGTGTAACGGCGCGGGCTCCACTGCAGCGGCACCGGTCAACCGGCGGCGCGGCTGTCCAGGATCAGCAGCGCGACATGGAGCGAGGTCAGCGATTCAGGATCGTCCAGATCGACGCCCAGGGTCCGGCTGATCGCCGACAGCCGCTTGTAGAGGGCGGGTCTGCTCATGTGCAGCCGCTGCGCCAGCAGCGCCTTGTTCCCCCCGGAGGCGACCAGACGCCGCAGCACCTCGAGATTCGACCGCTGCCCGGCGGCCTCGTCGACCAGCAGTGCGCGCAACTCCGATTCGGCGAACTGCTGCACCCGAGGGTCATCGCGCAGCAGGGCGATCAGCCCGCGCAGTCGGACGTCCGACGCGCGGAACACCCGTCGTGCACTGTCGTCCATCGCGATCGCGACCGCCGCGATGTGCTGGGCCTGCGGCAGGCCGCGGATGGCGTCGGCGACCTGGGTGGAGGATTCGCCCAGCGCACATACGCACCGCTGCGTGCCGTCGAGTCGCAGCAGATCGGCGTGCAACCGCTCGCCGAGCGCGTCGAAGGCCTTGTCCGCGCCGCGGCCGGGGCGCAGCGCCACCAGGGCACCGATCTCGTCGTCACCGCGTACGGAGAACAACCCGCTGTGCCCCGCGGCGTTGACCGCATGGGCGACCGCGTTCAGCAATCCCACGTTGTGACGCTGCGCGGTGACCGGGTCGACCTGAGGGAGCGAACGGGCGACCCGGATCACCACGGGGTGGTAAGCCGATTGCACCCGTAGGCCCAGGGCATGCGCCCGCGCGGCGATCTCGCGGTCGTCGGCGATGCGGCCGGCCAGCACATCCTCCACGAGCCCGCTCTGGGCCTGATGGTGCAGACCGGTGCGATTGCGCTCGATCATCCGGTGCAGCGACAGGGCGGCGGCCGCCCGTTCGAGCACCATCGTCGCCCGCGACGGATCGCCGGGCGGGTGCGGGATGATGAGCCGCCCCCATTCCTCGCCCCGCGGTCCGACGGCGGTGGCCGCCCACGATTCGGCACCGTCGCCACCGGCCGGGGTTCGCCGTGACCGCCGCTCCCAGTCGGTCAGCATGTTCGCCGCCCGGCCGCCGTGGGTGGAGACGATCACCGCCTGGTGAGCCAGATCCTCGAGCACGATCGGTTCGTCGAGGATGTCGGATGCCGCGTCGACGATGGCCACCGCCGAGGCCCGGTTCATGGTCAGCTCGGTGAAGGTCTCGTGCACCCGTCGGTCGAAGGCGACCTCGTCGAACTGCGCGGCCACGATGCGCCGGTGCACCACCTCGGTGACGTCGACGAACCGGATCTCGCGACGCAGGGCGACGAGCGCGAGATCGAGGTGCCGGGCCTGCTCGACCACGGCCGACGGAAGACCACCATGGCCGGGACCCAGCTCGACGACGACCCCGAGCGCACCGGCATCGGCGAGGCCCCGCAGGTACCGGTCGGGGTCGGTGTGCAACGCCGAACCGGTGGTCAGCACCAATTCACCGCCCTGCAGCAGGTCGGACAGGTCGGCCACCTCACCGACGTGCACCCATCGGATCGAGTCCTGCCAGCGGCGGTCGCTGAGGACCTGCGGGTCGCCGGCCTGGATCACCGGCAGCGCGACCACGTCCGCCACGGTCAAACCCATTTACACAGTGTATTCATCGAGTGTGGATTGTTTACACTTCGGCGCCGACACCGCCTATCCGCGGTGGCACAGTGGGAGACGATCCCGCGCGCGATGGGGCGCGCCCGCATCGAGTCGACCGAAAGCGAAACACCGTGACCGCATTGGTTCAGCACTGGCGCAACGGCGCCCTCTTCCCCGGCAACTCCGACCGCACCGCCCCGGTCACCAATCCGGCGACCGGCATGGTCTCCGGGCAGGTGGCGCTCGGCAGCGTCGAGGACGCCCGCGAGGTGATCGCGGCCGCCGCTGCAGCGTTCCCCGCGTGGCGCGACGCGTCGCTGGCCAAGCGCACCCAGGTGCTCTTCAGCTTCCGGGAGCTGCTCAACGCCCGTAAGCACGAATTGGCCGACATCATCACCAGCGAGCACGGCAAGGTCGTCTCCGACGCCCTCGGCGAGGTGTCTCGCGGCCAGGAGGTCGTCGAGTTCGCCTGCGGCATCCCGCATCTGCTCAAGGGCGGATTCACCGAGAGCGCGTCGACGAAGGTCGACGTCTACTCGATCCGCCAGCCGCTGGGGCCGGTCGCCATCATCTCACCGTTCAACTTCCCCGCCATGGTGCCGATGTGGTTCTTCCCCATCGCGATCGCCACCGGCAACACCGTCGTGCTCAAGCCCTCGGAGAAGGATCCGTCGGCCTCCCTGTGGCTGGCGCGGCTGTGGAAGGAGGCCGGCCTGCCCGACGGTGTGTTCAATGTGCTGCAGGGCGACAAGACCGTCGTCGACGAGCTGCTGACCAACCCGCAGATCAAGTCGGTGAGCTTCGTGGGCTCCACGCCCATCGCGCAGTACGTGTACGGCACGGGCACCGCGGCCGGTAAGCGCGTCCAGGCGCTCGGCGGGGCGAAGAACCATGCCATCGTGCTCCCCGACGCCGATCTGGACCTGGCGGCCGACGCCATGGTCAACGCCGGATTCGGTTCCGCGGGTGAACGCTGCATGGCGATCAGCGCCTGTGTCGCGGTGGGCCCGATCGCCGACGACCTGGTGGCCAAGATCGCCGAGCGGACCGTCGGGCTCAAGACCGGTGACGGCACCCGCGACGCCGACATGGGCCCGCTGGTGACCAAGGCCCACCGCGACAAGGTCGCCTCCTACATCGATGCCGGCGAAGCCGACGGAGCCAAGATCGTCGTCGACGGCCGTACGGTGCAGCCCGACGGCGCCGCCGAGGGCTTCTGGCTGGGCCCCACACTGATCGACCAGGTCACCCCCGAGATGAGCGTCTACACCGACGAGATCTTCGGCCCCGTGCTGTCGGTGGTCCGCGTGGAGACCTACGACGAGGCGCTGGAGCTGATCAACACCAACCCGTACGGCAACGGCACCGCCATCTTCACCAACGACGGCGGCGCAGCGCGACGCTTCCAGAACGAGGTCGAGGTCGGCATGGTCGGGATCAACGTGCCCATCCCGGTGCCGATGGCGTACTACAGTTTCGGCGGATGGAAGGCCTCGCTGTTCGGTGACAGCCATGCCCACGGGACCGAGGGCATCCACTTCTTCACCCGAGGCAAGGTGGTCACCCAGCGCTGGCTCGATCCCAGCCACGGCGGCCTCAACCTCGGCTTCCCGCAGAACCAGTGAAAGACACCACCATGACACTGCTCGACCGCTCCGCGTCCGACACCGCCCTGCCCAACGGCCTGACCGTCGACGAGGCCAAGGCCGAGGCCGCCCGCGCCTACGAACTCGACCGCGCCCACGTCTTCCATTCCTGGTCGGCTCAGGCCGAGCTCAAGCCGATGACGATCACCGCGGCCCAGGGTTCCTACGTGTGGGACGGCGAGGGAAACCGGCTGCTCGACTTCTCCTCGCAGCTGGTGAACACCAACATCGGCCATCAGCACCCCAAGGTGGTCGCTGCGATCGCCGATCAGGCGGCCAAACTCTGCACGGTCGCGCCGCAGCATGCGAATGCGGCCCGCTCGGAGGCGGCCCGGCTGATCGCCGAGAAGACCCCCGGTGAGCTCAACCGCGTCTTCTTCACCAACGGCGGCGCCGATGCCGTCGAGCACGCGGTGCGGATGGCGCGGTTGCACACCGGCCGCTACAAGGTGTTGTCCCGGTACCGCTCCTACCACGGCGGCACCGAGACGGCGATCAATCTGACCGGTGACCCGCGCCGCTGGCCCAACGACCACGGCAATGCCGGCATCGTGCACTTCAACGGTCCGTTCCTCTACCGCTCCTCGTTCTATGCCGAGAACGAGCAGCAGGAATGCGAGCGTGCCCTGGAGTACCTCGACAAGCTGATCCAGATGGAGGGTCCGGCGACGATCGCCGCGATCATCCTGGAGACCATCCCCGGTACCGCCGGCATCATGGTCCCGCCGCCGGGGTACCTCGCCGGAGTGCGGGAGCTGTGCGACCGCTACGGCATCGTCTACATCGCCGACGAGGTGATGGCCGGGTTCGGCCGGTCCGGTAAGTGGTTCTCCATCGACCACTTCGACGTCGTGCCCGATCTGCTGACCTTCGCCAAGGGGGTCAACTCCGGCTATGTGCCGCTCGGCGGCGTGGCGATCAGCCCCGCGATCTACGAGACGTTCGCCCATCGCCCCTACCCCGGCGGCCTGACGTATTCGGGTCATCCGCTGGCCACCGCCGCGGCCGTGGCCACGATCACCGCGATGCAGGAGGAAGGCATCGTCGAGAACGCGGCCCGCGTCGGCCGCGAGGTCATCGAACCGGGTCTGCGGGACATCGCCGCCAAGCACCCGAGTGTCGGAGAGGTCCGGGGCCTGGGCGTGTTCTGGGCCGTCGAGCTGGTCGCCGACCAGACCACCCGGGCGCCGCTGGCCGCCTACGGCGGCAGCAGCGAGGCGATGAACGCGACGATCGCGGCGTGTAAGGCCGGTGGACTGCTGCCGTTCGCCAACTTCAACCGCATCCACGTGGTCCCGCCGTGCACCGTCTCCGAGGACGAGGCACGGGAGGGTCTGGCGATCCTCGATCGGGCGCTGGACACCGCTGACAGTCACCTCTGACCGCCGGATCATGACTGTGGGCCGATCACACCACGTGGTCGGCCCACGGTCATACGGTCAGGATTGCGTTTCGCCACCCGTCGTGACGACGCCGCGCGCGACCAGGTGCTCGATCAGTGGCGTCGCACCGGCCGCCAGGTGCTCCGACATCGCCGCCCTGGCACCGTCCGCGTCGCCGGCCGTCAGTGCCTTCAGCAGCCGGCGGTGGTGGCGCGTCGATTCGCGCGGCCAGCCCTCGATCGTCGGGAACACCGACTCCGGTGCGTAGCGGGTGATCTGCGACATCAGCTGAGCGAGTTTCGGCGAATCCGCGGCGACGTTGATCGCGCGGTGGAAGTCGTGGTTGAGGCGCACCGCGCCCTCACCGTCGTCGCGGGCGTAGGCATCCTCGAGCTGATCCTGGATCTCGGTGAGGACGCGCAACTGCTCGGCGGTGATGTTGGCCGCGGCGCGGGCGGCGAGCACACCGCCCACATGGGCCTGGAGGTCGGCGACGTCGGCGATGTCGCGGTCGGTCACCGGCAGCACCACGAAGCCGCGCCGGGGCTGTTGGTCGAGCAGCCCCTCGGCGCGTAACTGGAACAGCGCCTCGCGCACCGGAGTCACGCTGATCCCCAGCTCGACCGCCAGTTGTTCCAGCCGGATGTACCCGCCGGCGGCGTAGGTGCCGTTGAAGATGCGGCGACGCACCAGACGTGCGACGTCTTCGGCCAGCCGCGGTCGGAGGGCGAACGGCGGGCCGGATTCGAAGGCGGGGTCGGAGGCGGGCACGGTCAGATCCGGTAGTCGGCCAGCAGCCGCTTGCTGATGATGTTCTTCTGGATCTCGCTCGTACCCTCACCGATCAACAGGAACGGCGCGTCACGCATCAGCCGCTCGATCTCGTACTCCTTGGAGTAGCCGTATCCGCCGTGGATCCGGAAGCTCTGCTGGGTGACTTCGGCGCAGATCTCCGATGCCAGGTACTTGGCCATGCCGGCGGCGACGTCGTTACGCTCACCGGAATCCTTGAGCCGCGCGGCGTTGACCATCATCAGATGGGCCGCTTCGACCTTGGTGGCCATCTCGGCGAGCTGGAACGCCACGGCCTGGTGTTCGGCAATCGGTTTGCCGAACGTCTGGCGCTGCTGGGCGTAGCGCACCGCGAGTTCGAAGGCCCGCAACGCAACACCGCAGGCGCGGGCGGAGACGTTGACCCGGCCCACCTCGACGCCGTCCATCATCTGGAAGAACCCCTGACCCGGCTGCTCGCCGAGGATGTCATCCGCGGCCGCCCGGAATCCGTCGAAGATCAGTTCGGTGGTGTCGATACCCTTGTAGCCCAGCTTGTCCAGCTTGCCTGGGATCGTGAGGCCCGGGGCGACCTCGCCGAAGCCCTCGGGTTTCTCGATGAGGAACGCGGTCAGGTTGAGATGCGGCTTCTCGGCACCCTCGTCGGTGCGTACCAGGGTCGCGACCAGGGTCGAACTCCCCCCGTTGGTCAGCCACATCTTCTGGCCGTCGATCAGGTAACCGTCGCCGTCTCGTCGCGCCCGGGTGCGGATCGCGGCGACGTCGGACCCCAACTCGGGCTCCGACATCGAGAAGGCACCCCGGACGTCGCCGGTGGCCATCCGCGGCAGGAACTTTCGCTTCTGGGCGTCGGTGCCGTGCTGGCGGATCATGTAGGCGACGATGAAGTGGGTGTTGATCACCCCGGATACGCTCATCCAGCCGCGGGCCAGTTCCTCCACGCACAGCGCGTAGGTCAACAACGATTCGCCGAGCCCGCCGTACTCCTCGGGGATCATCAGCCCGAACAGGCCCATGTTCCGCATGGCGTCGACGATCTCCTGCGGATACGCGTCGGCGTGTTCGAGCTCCTGCGCGTGCGGGATGATCTCCTTGTCGACGAATTGCCGCACGGTGGAGATGATCTCGGTCTGGGTGTCGGTGAGCCCCAGCGTCTGCGCCAGTCTGGTCACGCCGCCACCCTCTCGAAGACGGCTGCGAGCCCCTGCCCGCCGCCGATGCACATCGTTTCCAACCCGTAGCGGGCGCCCCGGCGGTGCAATTCGCGCGCCAGCGTCGCGAGCATTCGCCCGCCGGTCGCACCGACCGGATGCCCGAGCGAGATGCCCGACCCGTGCACATTCGTCCGTTCCATGTCGGCGTCGGTGAAGCCCCACTCCCGCGTCACCGCCAGCGCCTGAGCGGCGAACGCCTCGTTGAGTTCGATCAGGTCCATGTCCGCCAACGTCAACCCGGCCTTGGCCAGCGCCACCTCGGTGGCCGGCACGGGCCCGATGCCCATCACCGCGGGGGCCACACCGGCGACCGCCCACGACACCAATCGCACCAGCGGCCGCAGCCCCAGCTCGGCAGCCTTGCGCGCCGTGGTCACCAGGCACATCGCGGCCGCGTCGTTCTGTCCACTCGAATTCCCGGCCGTCACGGTGGCTTGCGGATCCGCCTCCAGCAGCACGGGTTTGAGCTTCGCCAGCGATTCGATCGAGGTATCGGCCCGCGGGTGTTCGTCGGTGTCCACGACGTCCTCGCCCGCCCGACTGCGCACCGTCACGGGGATGATCGTCTCGCCGAGCAGTCCGTCCTGCTGCGCGGTGACCGCGCGGCGGTGCGACCGCACCGCGAGTTCGTCCTGTTCCGCCCGGCCGATGCCGTATTCGCGACGCAGATTCTCCGCGGTCTCGAGCATGCCGCCGGGCACGGGGTGATTCTTCCCGCCCGCGGTCGTGCGCCCGCGGGCCAGCGCGTCGTGAACGGTGATCCCGCTCCGGGCGCCGCCCCAGCGCATGTCGGTCGAATGGAAGACCACATTGCTCATCGATTCCGCGCCGCCCGCGACCACGAGCTCGTCGGCGCCCGTGGCCACCTGCATGGTGGCCTGGATGACGGCCTGCAGTCCGGAGCCGCAGCGCCGGTCGATCTGCATGCCGGGCACCGTCACCGGTAACCCCGCGTCGAGCGCGATGACCCGGCCGATCGCGGGCGCCTCCATGCTCGGGTAACAGTGCCCGACGATCACGTCCTCGACGGTCTCGGGTGCGACCCCGGTGCGGGCCAGCAGACCACGCAGTGCCGCGACGCCGAGCTCGACGGCGCTCAGCGATCTGAACATCCCGTTGTACCGGCCGATCGGGGTGCGGACCGGTTCACAGATGACGGTGTCACGCAACGTCATACGTGTCTCCCGCCGGTGACCTCGAGCACCGTGCCGGTCATGTACGACGACAGGTCCGAGGCCAGGAACAGTGCCACCTTGGCGACCTCGGCTGGTTCGCCGGCCCGTCCCATGGGGATCTCGGCGAGCTTCTGATCCCAGATGTGTTGCGGCATCGCTTCGGTCATCGCCGAGCGGATCAGCCCCGGCTGGATGGCGTTCACCCGCACACCGAGGTGGGCGAGTTCCTTGGCCGCCGCCTTGGTCATACCGACGATGCCGGCCTTGGCCGCGGAGTAGTTCGTCTGTCCGACCAGCCCGACCTTGCCGGAGATCGACGACATGTTGACGATCGCACCGCTGTTGCGCTCGCGCATGACCGCAGCCGCGGACTTCAGCCCGTTCCAGGTCCCTTTCAGGTGCACGGCGATCACCTGATCGAACTGGTCTTCGGTCATCTTGCGCAGGGTGGCGTCACGGGTGATGCCAGCGTTGTTGACCATGATGTCCAGTGCGCCGAAACGATCGACGGCCGTCGCCACCAGCGCCTCGACCTGCGCCGAGTCGGTGACATCGCACTGCACGGCCACGGCCGTCGCGTCGCCACCCAATCGCTGGGCGGCAGCGGTCGTCGCATCGAGGTCCAGGTCCCCCAGCACCACCCTGGCACCCTCGGCGACGAATCGTTCGGCGATGGCGTAACCGAGACCCTGTGCGCCACCGGTGATCACCGCGGTCCGGCCGTCGAGCAGTGTCATAGATCATCACCCTTCCCAGCCCGGGCGGCCCGGGTCGCGAAGTGAGCATAATATTTCGTATACGATATCGCCAGCCCGTTCCGCCCCGACAGGAGATCCGTGATGAGCGAGGTCAGCGCCGACGACTTCCGCGAGATCCTCGCGCAGACAAAGCATTTCATCCGTACCGCGGTGGTCCCCCGCGAGTCGGAGATCCTCGCCGCCGACAAAGTTCCCGACGATCTGCGGGATCAAGCCAAGAAGATGGGCCTGTTCGGCTACGCCATCCCCCAGGAATGGGGCGGACTCGGTGTGGACCTCACCCAGGACGTCGAGTTGGCGATGGAGTTCGGCTACACCTCGCTGGCGCTGCGATCGATGTTCGGCACCAACAACGGCATCGCCGGGCAGGTCCTCGTCGGATTCGGTACCGACGAACAGAAGCACCGCTGGCTGGCCGGGATCGCCTCCGGCGACATCGTGGCCTCCTTCGCGCTGACCGAGCCCGGCGCCGGCTCCAACCCCGCCGGTCTGCGCACGAAAGCTGTCCGCGACGGCCAGGACTGGGTGATCAACGGAAGCAAGCAGTACATCACCAATGCCCCGACCGCCGATCTGTTCGTCACGTTCGCGCGGACCCGCCCGGCCGACAGCGAGGGCGCCGGCATCGCCGTCTTCCTCGTCCCGGCCGACGCCGACGGCGTGAGCGTGGGAGCCAAGGACGCCAAGATGGGCCAGGAGGGGGCCTGGACGGCCGATGTCACCTTCACCGACGTGCGAGTCCCGCCCTCGGCTCTCATCGGCGGCAGCGAGGACATCGGGTATCGGGCGGCGCTGACCTCACTGGCCCGGGGGCGAGTGCACATCGCGGCGCTGGCCGTCGGCACCGCGCAGCGCGCCCTCGACGAATCCGTGGCCTATGCCGCGAACGCCACCCAGGGCGGCTCTCCGATCGGCACGTTCCAACTGGTGCAGGCCATGCTCGCCGACCAGCAGACCGGCGTGATGGCAGGCCGCGCACTGGTACGCGATGCCGCGCGGCAGTGGGTGACCGGCGAGGACCGGCGCATCGCGCCGTCGGCGGCCAAGGTCTTCTGCACCGAGATGGCCGGGCAGGTTGCCGATCTGGCGGTCCAGATCCACGGCGGCAGTGGATACATGCGCGAGGTTCCCGTCGAGCGGATCTACCGGGATGTGCGGTTGCTGCGGCTCTACGAGGGCACCAGTGAGATCCAGCGCCTGATCATCGGCGGCGGATTGGTCAAAGCCGCACAGCGGGCGGCGAATTCATGACCGGCCGGCCGGCCGGCGACGAATCCCGCTATGTCACCGCAGGGTCGATCGCCGTCGGCCTCGGTTCCACCCAGTTTTGAGCGTCAGCCCAGGAAGCGGACGATCGACTCCGCGACCGCGGCGGGCTTCTCGGCGCCCTCGATCTCCACGGTGATCGTGGTGGTGGCCTGCACCGCGCCGTCGAGCCGGTCGACCTTGGTGATCTCGCCTCGGGCGCGCAGACGCGCCCCTACCTTCACCGGTGAGATGAAGCGGACCTTGTTGTAGCCGTAGTTGATCGCCATCGCGATGTTGTCGACCGTGTAGAGCTGATGGCTGAAATGAGGGAGCAGCGACAACGTGAGCAGGCCGTGGGCGATCGTGCCGCCGAAGGGGCCGTCCGCCGCCTTCTGGGGGTCGACATGGATCCACTGGTGGTCGTCGGTGGCGTCCGCGAACAGGTTGACGCGGTCCTGGGTGATCTCGAGCCACTCGGTGGGGCCCAGGGCGCTGCCCTCGGCCGCCACGAACTCCTCGAGCCCGCTGAAGGTCTTCACTGGCGCTTCTCCTCCGCCGACGCCCGACGCGCCGCCTCGGCCACGAACGATACGGTCCGCCGGCGCCGCGAACGGTGTCGGGTCGCGGCTGCCAGCGGAATGCACTCGGGCCGTCGAACGGCCGGGTGCGCTGCTTTCTCCGGCGAGCCGCGCGGCGCTTTCGGTGTTTACCCAATCGTGATGGCGTCAAGAATGAAGGCCCAATTGCGGTCGAATTATGGAACACGCGTCGATTAAGTGCAGGCGCCGGCTGATACGTGTCGCGGCGGGCGGTGGCCCAATCGGCCGTTCGACGGTAGGGTCCCGGCCTGCCGTCGACGCCAAGAAACTCTACCGGTCGGCGGAAATGTCGGTACCCGCCAAAAGCCGTCTTCGGCTCGCGATTGTTACCGGCCGGTCACCAAAGTCGCCGATCGTCACCGGCAAATTCGGCCGAAGTCGCCGGACGTCGAGCGCTCCCGGCGCCGGCCCGGGACGCCGACGGCCACGCCGGGGTCCCGCGGACGCGCCGGCGCATTCGAGGTGGTCAGCGCGCTGGCCGCTCGGTGCGCATCCTGATCGGCGGTCCGGTCGCCCGGTTCGGCGGCGGCCGGACGCGTTGGGTGGCAGCCGTGACCCTGGCTCGAACCACCCGCCGCTATCCCGCGAGCGCAAACACCGTTAAAGAGGCCTGGCTGCGATCTGAGCGCGAATTCGACCGGCTCGGACAATGGCACAGTTCGCCCGGCTTCATAACCGCAGTAACGACCTGCGTTGACGCCCCCTGACGGGATTGCCGACCGTCCGCCGTGCAGGGAATACGGCAATCAGCCCTTATCCGTATACGCGGCCTTCTTCCACGATTTTCTCGCTAGCTGTAATGAAATGAGCTGTCGGCGGGATACTCATTCCGCACAATCGCGAACCCGCGACTGACACACGACGGCCGGCGATACCCCGCCCGGCCGGACCACCGCCCGAAGGACGTAAATCGATGACCATCGCCCCGCTCGACCTCTCGACCGCGGACCGCTTCGCCTCCGACATCCGGCACACCTGGTGGGACGCCGCCAGTGACTGCACCATCGTCGTCGCTACGCCGTCCGCCGAACCCGAGTTGTGGCGCGATTACGTTCGCGGAGCCGAACACAGCTATCTCAAGCACGGAGTCGAGCAGGCCCTGGATACCTCCGCGCTGCACCGCGGCGATGACACCGCGCTGTTCTGCGCGGGAATCAGCCGCACCGGCGAGGTCGTCGGCGGAGTGCGGGCGAAAGGACCCTACATCGAGGTCGACGAGTGCCATGCCGTCACCGAATGGAGCGGTCAGCCGGGTCTGGACGCCGTGCGCAAAATGGTGGGCGACCGCCTGCCATTCGGCGTCGTGGAAATCAAATCCGCGTGGGTCAGCGACGATCCCGAACAAAGCCGGGCACTGACCGACGTGTTGGCACGCTTCCCGTTGCATTCGATGGGTCTACTCGATTCGCAATTCGCCGTCGCGACCGCCGCCGCCTACGTCCTCAAGCGCTGGCTGTCCTCGGGCGGGGTGTTGGCGGCCAAGATCCCCGCGACCCCGTACCCGGACGCCCGCTATCAGACCAAGATGATGTGGTGGGATCGGCGGACGTTCGCCGGTCACGCCAGCCCCGGCCAGCTTGCGGCCTATCTGGCCGAAGCGGATGCGGTCAGCAGCGGCCCCGTTCCGGCCGGCCAGTTCGCGACCGCCGCGGCGAGCATGTGATGGGTTCATCGACACCGGATTCGACCCACTCCGCCGTTGTCCTCTCCGACGACACCCCGCGCGAGCAGACCGTGCTGTCCGAGCTGCGGGCCGACACCCGTGTGGAGGTCCTCGACACGGCCGCCCGGCAACGCGCCGCCCTGGCCGAGTCGACGAGCGACGACGGGCTGATCGGCGAACCGACGCGCTGGGCGTACTTCCCGTGGCGCCGAACGCTGGCCGGGATCCTCGGTCCGAACGGATATCGCCGGTTGCGACTGGACCGCAACCGCAATCTCGTCACAGCCGAGGAGCAGGATCGGCTCGGCCGGCTCCGCATCGGCGTCGTGGGGCTGAGCGTCGGACATGCGATCGCTCACACCCTTGTCGCACAGGGATTCTGCGGCGAGATGCGGCTTGCCGACTTCGACGAGATGGAGCTGTCGAATCTCAACCGTGTGCCGGCCACGCTGTTCGACATCGGAGTGAACAAGGCCGTGGTGGCCGCACGCCGGATTGCCGAGCTGGACCCGTATCTGCCGGTTCAGGTCATGACCGACGGCGTCAGCGCCACCACGATCGACGCGTTCCTCGACGGCCTGGACATCGTCGTCGAGGAATGCGATTCACTCGACGCCAAAGCGCTGATCCGAGAGCGGGCCCGGGCCCGCGGCCTGCCGGTGTTGATGACCACGAGCGACCGGGGTCTCCTCGACGTCGAGCGGTTCGATCTCGAACCGACGCGGCCGATCCTGCACGGGCTGCTCGGCGACATCGACGCCGCTGCGCTCGCCGGTCTGTCCAGCCGCGACAAGGTGCCCCACGTGCTGCGGATCCTCGACGCCGGCGCTCTGTCACCGCGGATGGCCGCGTCGCTGGTCGAGGTGGGGTCGACGCTGTCCACCTGGCCCCAGCTCGCCGGCGAGGTGGGCCTCGGCGCGACGGCGGTGGCTGAGGCGGTGCGCCGCATCGGCCTGGGCGAAGCGCTTCCATCGGGCCGGGTCCGGATCGACGCCCCCGCGACGCTGGACCGCATCGAGGATCCGCTGGCTGTCGGCTCCGGCCTACGAATCGACGAGCCCGCCGCCGATGAACCCGCCGATGAGCCCGACGGCCACGAGGCGGCGACCGATGTGGCGAACGCCGTCGCACAGGCGGCGATGCGGGCCCCGTCGGGCGGGAATGTGCAACCGTGGCATATCGAGGTGCACCCCGACGCGGTGCATCTGCGCGTCGCCCCGGAGTGCACCACGGCCATGGATGTCGGCTATCGAGCGAGCGCGGTGGCTCTGGGCGCGGCGGTCTACAACGCGCGGGTCGCCGCCGCCGCCGCGCAGCGGGTGGGTGAGGTGTCTTACGGGCCGGGCGACGAACGCGCGCCGGTACAGGCCGTCGTACGCCTGGGAGCCGATGAGGACGCCGATCTGGCCGCGCGCTACGACGCGATGATGCGCCGGGAGACCAACCGCCACCGCGGCAGCGGCGTGCGGCTCGACGACCCGGCGATCCGCGCGCTGCAGGATGCGGCCGTCGGCGAGGGCGCACGACTGGTGCTGCTGACCGAGCCATCCGACGTCGACCGGGCGGCGCGCATTCTCGCCGCGGCCGACCGGATCCGGTATCTGACGCCGCGGCTGCACCAGCAGATGTTCTCGGAGTTGCGCTGGCCCGGCGATCCGGAGCCCGACACCGGGATCGACGTACGCGGCCTCGAGCTGGGCCAGACGGATCTGGTCAAGCTGGACATCCTGCGCCGTTCCGAGGTGATGGCCGAGATCGCCGGTTGGGACGGCGGCGAAGCGCTCGGTGAGGACACCTATGAACGCATCGTGTCCAGCGCCGCCGTGGCCGTCGTCGTGATCGACGGCGGCGACCTGACCGACTTCGTCGCGGGCGGATCGGCGGTCGAGGCGGTGTGGGTGGCCGCCGAAGAGCTGGGCATCGGGGTGCAGCCGGTCTCCCCGGTGTTCCTCTACGCGCACGACGATGCCGAGAATGCCGAACTCGCGCCGCGTTTCGCCGACCGGCTCGTCGATCTGCGCCGGGAATTCCGTACGCTGACCGGAACCGGTCCGGATGAGTCGCAGGCACTGGTGCTCAGACTGTCCTACGCCGGTCGCGCGTCGACCCGAAGTCGGCGTCGTGCCCGCAGCTCATGATCCGCGGCGGTAGAGAGAAGGCACGTGCCAGCGAATATCGAGCTGGTCGTCACCTCGGTGGCTACCCGGCTGATGGCGGCCGACGCTGCGACGTCGGCCCGGGTGACCTACGAGGTGCTCGGCGATCTGGTGAGCCGCTTCGGCGTCGACGGCGGCATTCTCGCCCACCGGACCGGCCGTGAGGGCGTCCCCGCACAGTTGGTGGCCGCCTGGCCGGTGGAAGATGACCACACCACGCTGGCCGGCGCCGACCGCGTATTGGCCGGATCGGCCTGGTACACCGAGCCGACCATCACCCAGGCACCGACCTGGGTGGTGGTGCCGCTGCGCGGCGGTGACGTCACCACCGGTGTGCTGGCGTTCACCGGCGCGCGGGACTGGTCGGCCGACGAGCTGAACGCCTTGCGTGCGATCGCGTCGCTGTTCGCCCAGGTGCAGGCCCGGGTGATCGCCGAACAGCGGCTGCGTCTGCTCGCCGATCGGGACGACCTGACCGGTCTGCACAACCGTCGGGCTCTGCTGAGCCACCTGGCGGATCGCCTCGCCGAGGGCAGTCCCGGGCCGGTGGCGATGGTGTTCTTCGATCTCGACCGGCTGAAGTCCATCAACGACTACCTCGGCCACAGCGCCGGTGACTGGTTCATCCAGATCCTCGCCGAACGGCTGGTCCGTGCCGGCGGCGACCACTTCGTCGCCCGCCTCGGTGGCGACGAATTCGTCGTGGTGCCCGCCGCCGCCACGGCGTCGCGAGCCGCCGAAGCGGTCGCCGAACACCTGAGATCGATTCTGGGTGACCCGGTGGCGATCGACGGCGAGCTCCTCACCCGGACGGTCAGCATCGGGGTGGCCGTAGCCGAACCGGGGACAGACACCCCGTCGGATCTGCTGAGCCGGGCCGATCAGGCCGTGATGGCCGCCAAGAGTGCGGGCGGCAACCGCCTCGCCGCGTTCTCCGAGTCGATGTCGCGAGCAAGCGAACTGCGCAACGACATCGAGCTGCACCTGCAGAACGTCGTCGACAGCGGGGCGCTGGTGCTGCACTATCTTCCCGAGTTCGACATGCGCACCGGCGAGGTGTTGGCCGCGGAGGCGCTGGTGCGCTGGCAGCATCCCACCCGTGGGCTGCTGTACCCCGATTCGTTCATCGGTGTCGCAGAATCGATCAACCTCGCCGGCGACGTCGGCCGGTGGGTGTTGCGCAATGCCTGTGCGCAGTTCGCGCAGTGGCGCGCCCAGGGGCTGGCCCGCGACATCATGCTGCGGGTCAACGTCTCCCCCGTTCAGCTGGTCACCGAAGGGTTCGCGCAGTCGGTCGCGGCGGTGCTGGCCGAGTTCGGACTCGAGCGCGGTTCGGTGTGCCTGGAGATCACCGAGAGCGTGGTGGTCCAGGACATCGAGACCACCCAGGTCACACTGGCCGGCATCAAGGAGGCCGGCCTCAACGTGGCCATCGACGATTTCGGCACCGGCTACAGCGTTCTGTCACTGCTGAAGACGCTTCCGGTCGACACCCTCAAGATCGACAAGAGTTTCGTGTGCGACCTGGGCGCGAACGCGAGGGATCTGGCCATCGTGCGCGCGATCATCGCGCTGGCCGAGGCCTTCGGACTGGAACTGGTCGCCGAAGGTGTCGAGACCGGGTCGGCCGCCATGACCCTGCTGCAGCACGGGTGTCATCGCGCGCAGGGCTTCCTGCTGTCCCGGCCGATCGACGGCACGGCGATGGAGCGGCTATTGGCCGAAGGGCGGGTGGCGGTCGACTTCTCGCCGGCGCCGACTCGGTGAACGTCCGCTGCGCCGGTCCCGCAGGGTCTCCGAGAGCCGCCCACTGCTGGTCGAGCAGTGCGCGCCGCCGGTCGACGGCGCGGCCGCCGGTACCAGCGCCTCGACGCGGGCGAAGCGGCTGCCGGTCTGACTGACCAGGGCCACCTGTACCTGCGAACCCCCGGCCGCGACCGCCGCTTCGCCCACGGTCACCGCCGGTGCCAGCGTCACACCGTGCCGCGCGCGGATCGCCCACGGCCCGTCGGCGGTGTCGAGCACGGCGCCGGTGACGATGCCCTCCTCCAGCACCAGTCGCTGCAGCGCGGTGTCGGTGTGGATGTCGATCCCCCGGGCGTCGGCCGCATCGAACAGCCACCCGGCCAGCGACGACGCGCCGTCGGGGCCATCGAGAGCCATGGTGCCCACGATCTTGACCTGAACCGGTTTGTCGTCGAGAGTCCGCATGGCCGTTGTATCCCAGTCGGTCACCCGGGTGTGCAACAGCCCGTATGGCGAGGACAGGCAGTCGGCGGCCCAGGCGTCGAGCCGGCCCCCGAAGAACGGCGCCACCTTGCGGCCACGGCGTTCGTCGGCGGGTGCGTCGTGTACGACCCGCATCGGAACGCCGTCGTCGGTGGTCGGCTCCACCGGACCGGGGCCGGCGGTCAAGGCCGCGAAGTATTCGAGCGTCTCGGGGTCGGTGACCCCCGTGCCGAGCCAGCCACCGTCGGACGCGACAGTCGTCGCGACATACACCTCGACCTCGGCGTCCGCGGCCACCACCGCGCTGGCCAGGGTTCCGACGACACCGCCGATACAGACGACGTCGACCTCGTCATCCCACGTCAACGTGCGGGCACCTCAATGGGAAGACCGGGAGTCATCACATGTCGCACATTACATACTGTTCGGATGTGAAGCATTCCGGTAGATGCCTTAGGGTATTACCGCTCGCAACGATGTGACGGCCACCACGCAGACCGGGTGGAGGCCGCGCACCGTCCGATCCGGGGTGCACGGATCGCACCGATGAGAACTGTGAGGGTCAAAGGTGTCCGAACCGGGCGATCGTCGGTCGGACGTCACACGCCGCCAGCTGATCCATTCAGCCGCAACTCATTTCGCCCGCAAGCCGTACAGCCTGGTCAGCATCGACGAGGTCCTCGCCGATGCCGCGGTGACCAAGGGGGCGATGTACTTTCACTTCCGGTCCAAATACGCGCTGGCGACCGCCGTCGTCCAGCAGTGGGTCGAGGTGAGCCTGGCGTCGGTGGCCCAGGTGGTGGCGCGCCGCAACTCGGCGGTCGAGACGCTGGTCGACGTCACCTACCTCATCGCTGTCGAAGACATCGCCGACCCGCTCGCGCGCGCGGGCTTCAACCTCCTCGAATCGATCGGCCGCAGTGAGCAGATCGGGCGGCACGTCATCGGCACCTGGGCCGAGGCGTTCGCCCCGATAGCAAAGCGTGGCCAGTCCGACGGCGATGTGTCGACCAACCATGACCCGGTCGAACTGGCCCGGCTGCTGGTGTCGTTCTATCTGGGCGTTCGCGCATCGACCGACCTCGACGACCCGGCCCGCTACCTGACCGATCTCGAGCGCGCCTGGATCATGATCCTGCCGGCGATGGCGACCCGCGATCGCACCGACTACCTCACCACGTTTCTGAAGCGACGCACCGCGCTCGCGATCGCCAGGGCAACCTCATGACGCGCCACGCCCGGGCCGCGCTCACCCGCGACCGGATCATCGGTGCGGCCGTCGCATTGTTCAGCGAACGGGGCTATCCGGGTACGGCGCTCAGTGACATCGTCGAGCGCGCCGGTATGACCAAAGGCGCGCTCTACCACCACTTCCAGTCCAAGGAGGCACTGGCCGGCGCGATCGTCGGGGAGGCCGGCGCCCGCCTGTCCCGCACCTTCGAGGAGATCACCGCATCCCAGGCGCCTGCGCTGGAAGGCATCATCCACGGCACGTTCCTGGTCATCGATCAGGTGCGCAGCGACGACCTGGCGCGGGTCGGCACGGCACTGCTGCGCATGTTCGCCGGCTTCAGCGACGCGGCAACGGCGATCTACACCGCCTGGCTGACGTCCATGGCCGCCGACGTGGCTCGGGCCCGTGACGAAGGCGATCTGCGCGCCGATGTCGACGTCCAGGCGCTCGCCGACACGCTGGTGAGCGCCATCGTCGGCAGTGCGGTGCTGGCGGACGCCACCACCGCGGGCGCCGATCTGCGCCTGCGCGTGGCGCGGATGTTCTCGCTGGTCCTGCCCGCCACCGTCGCCGAGGACTCCCGACAGTATTTCGCCGAATTCCTCGCCCGGGAGACCCGCGGCCAGGGCCCCGCCTGACCCGTCTCGGTGTCGACACGTGGACGGTAGTTTCGGGCGCCGGTGGATCGTCAGTTGACTAACTAGGTTTACTCTGTGGACAGCACATTCGACGACGGGACGGACGCGATGGAACTAGGCTGGTCCGAGCGGGACGCGACCTTCCGCGATGAGGTTCGTCAATTCCTCGCCGACAAGTTGACGCCGGAACTGCGCCGGGCCGGCCGCTTGATGACCAGTGTGTACGCCGACCACGACGCGAGCATGCAGTGGCAGGCCATCCTGCACGAGCGCGGGTGGGCGGCGCCGGCGTGGCCGGTCGAACACGGCGGATGCGACTGGAGCTTGACCCAGCACTACATCTTCGGCCGCGAGTCGACGCTGGCCGGGGCTCCGTCGTTGTCGCCCATGGGTATTCGGATGGTGGCCCATGCGATCATCAAGTTCGGCACGCAGGCGCAGAAGGACTTCTTCCTGCCGCGCATCCTCACCGGCGAGGTGTTCTTCTGCCAGGGATACTCCGAACCCGAGGCCGGCTCGGATCTCGCCGCGCTGTCAATGACCGCCGCGGACGACGGCGACCACCTGATCTGCACCGGCAGCAAGATCTGGACGACGCACGCCAGGGAGGCGAACTGGATGTTCGCCCTGGTGCGGACCTCGCGCCGGCCGAAGAAACAGCAGGGCATCACCTTCGTCCTGGTCGAGATGACCACTCCCGGCATCGAGATCCGACCGCTGGTGATGACCTCGGGCGAAGAGGTGCAGAACCAGGTGTTCTTCGACGAGGTCCGGGTGCCCAAGAGCAACGTCATCGGCCAGATCGACGACGGCTGGACGGTCGCGAAGTACCTGCTCGAATTCGAGCGCGGTGGCGGGGCTTCCGCACCGGCGCTCCAGGTGCTGGCCGAGGACATCGCGTCGGTGGCCGCCGCCTCCCCCGGCCCGTCCGGCGGCCGGCTCATCGACGACCCGGTGTTCGCCGGTCGACTCGCTGATGCCCGCATCCGCACCGACGTTCTGGAGATCCTCGAGTACCGCGTGCTGGCCGCGGTCGCCGCCGGGCGCAATCCGGGTTCCGCGTCGTCCATGCTCAAGGTGCTCGGAACCGAGCTGAGCCAGCAGCTGACCGAGCTGGCCATGGCGGCCGCCGGCCCGCGTGGCCGGGTCTACCAACCGCATGCCACCTGCCCGGGTGGCCCCATCGCCGAATACGAGCCGCCGGGCGACGGCTACGTCAGCGGTGAACCGTGGCAGGCCGTGGCTGCGCTGCGCTACTTCAACGACCGCGCCGGGTCCATCTACGCCGGCAGCAACGAGATTCAACGCAACATCCTGGCGAAGGCGGCATTGGGGCTGTAATGGACTTTTCGCTCACCGAGGAACAGGAGCTGCTGCGCAGTGGCCTGACCAAGTTCCTCTCGACCCGATACGACCTCGAAAAGAGCCGCGCCGCAGCGAAATCCGGCGCCGGCTGGCAACCCGACATCTGGCGGGGCTTCGCCGGCGAACTGGGCATTCTCGGCGCCACCCTGCCCGAGGAGGCCGGGGGAATCGGCGGCGGCCCGGTGGAGACGATGGTGATCGCCGAGGCACTGGGGCACGCGCTGGTCGTCGAACCCTTCATCGACACGGTCGTCGTGGCGGGTGGACTGTTGCACCGCGCCGGCGGCTCTCGTGCCGCAGCGGTCCTCGAGGCCGTTGCCGACGGATCGGCGATCGTGGCACTGGCGGCGGCCGAAGCCGGTTCGGGCGACAACTGGAGCGACGTATCGACCACCGCTGCGCAGACCGGGGACGGGTGGACGCTGCGCGGTGAGAAGATCGTCGTCCTCGGCGCGCCGATCGCCACCCATCTGTTGGTGACCGCGCGGACGTCCCGTGACGACAGTGCGGCCGGGGGCATCTCGCTGTTCCTCGTCGACCTGTCGTCGAGCCCCGACGGGATCCGCAGCCACGCCTATCGCACGATCGACGACCGCCGGGCCGCGGACATCGTCTTCGACGGGCTGGACCTGCCCGGCGACGCGCTGCTCGGACCGGCCGGGCAGGCGTGGGCATCGATCGACAAGGCCCGCGACGAGGGTGCCACCGCCGTCTGCGCGGAGGCTGTCGGCGCGATGCGCAGGGTCCTCGACGACACCGTCGAATACTGCAAACAGCGCCACCAGTTCGGTGTACCGATCGGCAGCTTCCAGGCATTGCAGCACCGGCTGGTCGATATGCACATGGAACTCGAGCAGTCCGTGGCGGCTACGTACCTCGCGGTACTGCACGGCGAGGCCGGAGACGACGAACGCCGCCGGGCCGTGTCGGCGGCCAAGGCGACGATCGGCCGGGCCGCGCGGTTCATCGGCCAGAACGCCGTCCAGCTGCACGGCGGCATGGGGATGACCGAAGAACTCGCGATCGGCCACTACTTCAAGCGGCTCACCGCGCTGCAGTACGAGTTCGGGTCCACCGACCATCACCTCAGCCGTTACGCCGCGTTGACGCGACCCTGAACCGGAGTTGGACAGTTGTCCATCAAGTTGTCGAATTCAGGTCATTGCCGCCGCCGAGCAGCGCGGATACTGTGGACACATGTCCAGCCTGGGAGGGTCTCGCGTCGCGTTGCTGCGCGACGCCCATGGCCGACGTAGCCATGCGTGCCGGCGAGTGTTCTCCGCCGCGGCGGAGATACTCGGCGAATCGGCGGGCTACGACGTATCGATGCCGACCTTGGCGGCCCGCGCCCGACTGGCCCCTGCCGCGGTCACGGCGCACTTTCCCTCGGTCGACGCGATGTTCGCCGAGCTCTACCTGCATCGCGTCTCGGCGCTGCCGCTCGACGTCGACGCCACCGCAGGCGCAGCGGCGCGGGTCAGTGCTGCGCTGCGGGCAATCACCCTGGTGATGGTCGACGAGACCGAACTGGCCGCCGCGTGCAGTCGGGCGCTGCTGCGCACCGACGATGCGGCGGTCGCCGCGACCCGTGAACGCATCGGTGCCGAGGTCCATCGGCGGGTAGCCGCGGCGCTGGGGACCGGGGCCTGGCCGGAGGTGCTGGCAACCGTGGAGACCCTGTTCTGGGGTGCGTTGCTGCAGGCGCAGTCCCAGCGGATCGGCTATCGGGAGATGGCCACTCGTCTCGACACCATGCTTGCGCTGATCCTGCCCGGCACCGATCACTGACAGCGCTGCAACCGGACACCCGAGCACCTGTGCGCGGTGATCAGGGCGCCAGGACGAAGACGCGATCACAGCGATCGCGGGTGGCGGCGATCCGCTCGGCGTTGGCGCCGTCGACCTCTCGGGCCCAGCGCATCGCGTCGTCTTCGCCGCGTCCGCCCTGCCGGTGGCGTGCCACCAGCCTCGTCTGCCGCACCTGCGGATCGACGTCGAGGTAGTAGATGCGGTCGAGCCGCAACCGGACCTCCTCCCACAGCGCGAGGTAGTTGCCTTCGGTGACCACCACCGGGGCATCCGCCGGAACCACCAGGGCCGCTGCGACCGGTTCCTCGATCGCCCGGTCGAAGCCGGGCACATAGACGTCGTGGGTGCGGAAGCCGGCGGCGATGCGCGTCAGCGCGGCGACGTACCCGCCGACATCGAAGGTGTCGGGCGCACCCTTGCGGCCCCGACGGCCGAGCCGCTCCAGCTGGGCGGTGGCGAGATGAAAGCCGTCCATCGGTACGTAGCTCGCGTCGGCACCCAGCCGCTCGACGAGAAGGCTTGCCAGAGTGGACTTCCCGACACCGGGCGGACCTGCGAGGCCCACCATCTGCCGGCCGCCGTCCGGCTGGTGTGTCGCGATGTCGCGAACCAGCTCCTCCAGAGCCTGATCGACGGTCACCGGGCCGGGCGTCATGCCCGCACCCTACTGCTGACCGTAGGCCGCCGCGATGTCCGGAGAGTCCAGCCACCCCGCATACGTCGGGCCGGCGGGAAAGCCCGGGGGCGAGTCGAAGCGCGCCTCCTGGCGCCCCCACGGCAGCAGATCGATCAGCGCGAACGTGTGGCTGAGCTGTTCGGTGCCGCGTCCGTTGGTGTGCCACGTCCGGTACACCGTCTCGCCGTCACGGAAGAAGACGTTGACGGCGAATCCTCCGCCGGGCGGGGCGTCGACATCGGCGGCGAAGGGGCTGTCCGACGACGAATACCACTCCATCCGGTTGCCGACCCGGTCCCGGTAGGCCAGCGCCTCGTCGATCGCGCCGGTGGTGACCACGACGAACCGTGCGTCGTAGTTGTCGAGGAATTCGAGGCGGGTGAACTGGCTGGTGAAGCCGGTGCAGCCACCGCACTGCCACTGGGCTCCCGGCGACCACATGTGGTGGTAGGTGATCAGCTGCGACCGGCCGGCGAAGACCTCGGCCAGCCGGACCGGTCCGTCGGCACCGACCAGGGTGTACTCCGGAAGCTCGACCATGGGCAGCCGGCGGCGCTGCGCGGCGATGGCGTCGAGTTCTCGGGTGGCGGCCTTCTCCCGTACGCGCAATTCGTCGAGCGCCGCGCGCCAGGTCGACTGGTCGACCACGGGCGGCTTTCCGCCGGTCTTCGGCGATACGGTCATGTCACAACCTCCTCATCTCCTTCGTTGCAAGTATCGACCCGGCCGGCTCGCAAAACTCATCGCGCGCCCACGGAGCCCACTACCGCCGGGCGATTTCGGCTACTGTCCGCTCCAGTCCACGATCCCCTCCGGACCAGGAGCTGCAAAAACACATGGCGTACAGAGTGTTTCACCGACCCCTGCTCGCCGGGGCGGCGTTGGCCGGCGCGAGCGCAATCACATTGGCCACGGTGACTGCGGTGCCCACCGAGGAGGTCGCCGTGGCTCCGGAGGTGGCCGTGGAGCAGACCCGGGCCGTCGCGCTCACCGGCTTCGCCGAGGTGCTCACCAGTGTGGTGAGCGCGGTGCAGCAGAGCGGCGACGCGCTGGTGAACACCTCTCCGGCGCTGTACTGGCAGGTCCACGAGCAGTGGCCGGATCCGGAACTGCTGCCGTGGAACTACGCTTTGTTCACCGACATCTTCCTGGCCCCGCTGGCCCCGCTGGTGATCGGCCCGGTCAACGATGCGATCGCCGAAGCCGTCGCCGAGGCGCTGCCCGGCCAGGCGGACGTGATCCTGCGCATTCCCGACCTCGTCGAGTACGCCGTCGTCCGGGCTGTCGGACCCGTGTTGTCGGCGATCGGCGCGGCCGGCGCCGCGCACGAGCAGATCTACTACTCCACGACCACCTGGGAGATCGCGCCGTTCATCGAGGCGGTTCTCGCCGCGCCTGGCCACGTCGTGGACGGGTTTCTCAACGGCGGATACGGCGATCTGCGGCCACTGCTCACCGGGGAGGTGGGCGGCGACCCGATCCCGGCCCCGGGTCTGCTCACCCCCTGGGGTGCGGATCCGGTGCAGCGCTACGCCGACGACAACGCCGCTCTGGTCGGAACCGGCGCGGCGGCCGACAACGGGCAGGCCGAGGCCACGGCTGCTGCCGAGCCCACCGGGACCGGCCCGCAGACCCGGGTCGCCTCGGTAGAGCAGTCACGCCAATCCGAGATGTCGTTGTCCGGCAATGAAATCCGACCACGCATGGCGACCGCGTCATCGGATGACCGCGCGAACGGCGTGACTACCGCTGAGCCGACGAAGTCGCCGACACCGTTGCCGACGTCGCGCCCGTCAGCGGCCGACGACGGCCCGAACGCCCGCATCCGTGGCGGCGTCGAGCGCGGCGAGGCAGAGCGCGGCGCCGCCGAGGGCGACGCGGCACCGACGCGCCGGGGCTACGGCGCGCCCGCCGGGGAGGGCAGCACTTCGAAGCCGTCGAGCATGAGCGCCGCATCGCGCTGATACGTCGGATTGTCGGGCCGGGTGGTCTGAATCGTCACCGAGATCAGATTCGACCGGTCGCCGTCGCGGGTCGCCACGTACAGCGTTGTCAGTGACCGTTCGGCAGTGGCCGCCCCGGTCGCCGCGCTGCGGTAGGTGACCTTTTCGGCCGGCAGACCGCAGACGTCGGCCGGAACGGCGGACACATCGGTGGCGCCGGCCAGCTTCACCAGGTTCTTGCGCGCCTGGTCGTAGATGGTGCGCGCATCCGTGGCCGGCGCCTTCTCCACGGTCACCACGACGTTGGGCGTGAACTGATCGGCGGTGAGCGCCTGGTTCATCAGGACGAAGCGGACCAACTGGCTGTCGAGCTGGGTGTTACGCACCCAACCGGGAGGTTGCGGTATGCGCATCCTCGGCTCGAAGTCGTCGGCGGAAGGGATGTCGACAGCGGGGCCGTCGGTCTGAGCGCATGCGACCGGGTTGCCCATCACGGCCGTCGGAGTCGGCGGGGCTCCGCTGAGAAGGTCTCTGACGTCGGACTTTTCGGCTCCACCGCACGCCACCAGCGACACCGAAACAGCGATCCCGGCGACCCAGCGCACCACGCACCTCGCGCCCGTCACCATCCCGGTGGTCCCCCCGTCGCGAGTCGAACTCGTTGCTGTTGCACTGAGGGTATGCGACACCGGGTGCCGATAGGGATGACATGGGGTTTCCGGATGATTGCGAGATCGGATGCTTCCGGTGGCCTTGGCCCTCACTCGGGTGACCGGAACCGGGAGCGGTATTCGGTCGGGGTCAGGCCGACCTGCTCGGCGAAGTGGTAGCGCAGGGTCGCCGGGGAGTCGAATCCGCTTCTACCGGTGATGGCCTCGACGGTCTCACGGGTGGTTTCCAGGAGCTGCATCGCCAGGAAGATCCGTTGCCGGCTCAGCCATTTCATCGGGGTGGTGCCGAGTTCGTCGCGGAAGCGGCGAGCCAGGGTCCGACGCGAGACGCCGGCCGCCCTGGCCAGGGAATCGGTGTCGTGCGGTTCGTCGAGACGGGCCAGGATGCCCTCGAGGAGCTCGCCGAAACCCGCCGAGGGGTCAGGAGCGGTGTCGCGGTCGATGAACTGCGCCTGACCGCCGTCGCGGTGCGGTGCGGCGACCAGGTGCCGGGCCACACCGTTGGCCGCAGCCGCCCCGTGGTCGTCCCGGATCAGGGTCAGACACAGATCGAGGCCGGCGGCCGAGCCGGCGCCGGTGAGGACGTTCCCGTCCCGGACGTAGAGGTGTTCAGGCGTGACGCGTGCCTGGGGGAATCGCCGTTGCAGGGTTGCGGCGTGGCGCCAGTGTGTGGTGACCTGTCTGCCGTCGAGCAGCCCCGCGTCGGCCAGGGCGAAGGCCCCGCTGCAGATCGAGACCATCCGGGCTCCCCGCTCGGATGCCGCGCACAGCAGCGGCGCCCAGGTGGGCAGTTCGTTCCGGACGACGCTGGCCACGCAGGTGGTGATCACGGTATCGGCGTCGGCCAACGCCTCGATGGGATGCTCGGGATAGAAGGTGGCGCCCCCGACGACAGCGACGCCCGTGGTGTCCCCGCAGGTCACGAGGTCATACCCGAGGTCGAGCTGATCGCTCCAGCGAAAGCCGAGCGCCTCGATGACGATGCCCGTCTCGAGCATCGTCATTCCGTCGCAGACCGGGACGGCGACCACATGCTTCATGGCCCGATCTTAACCATTAATGGCAATCAGGCCACTGGTGGTGGACGGGGCGGCCGCCTACCGTAGAGATATCGGAACGCAGCCGAATCCGAATCGGCTGTCCCGCAATCCCATTGGAGGACATCATGCATCCGAGCACCCGCACCGCCCGACACCGACTCGTTCAGCTGGGCGACGCCGTGCACGCCTTCGCCGCCGGTATTTCGGCGGGCACGGCCATCGCTCACGGCGCCGCACCGTCCCCGCAGTCTCGGGCGCGCAGTCGAAGCGCCTCAGGGCAGGACGGCCAGCCCGGCTCTCGCGCAGGCGTCGTCGTCGGCGGTGCTCGCACCACTCACCCCGACGCCGCCCACGATCGCGTCGCCGACCGTGATGGGAACGCCGCCGCCGAAGATGACGAACCGGCCGCCGCCGTTGGCGTGTAGTCCGAACAATTCGCCCCCGGGCGCCGCGAGGCCAGCCAGTTCGGCGGTCGCGATGCGGTTGGCCACGGCGGTGTAGGCCTTGTCGACCGCCAGTACCGGCCCGGCGATCTCGGCGCCGTCCATCCGGCCGAAGGCGATCAGATGCCCGCCGGCATCGACCACGGCCGCGGAGACCAGCACCGAGCGGCGCGCCGCTTCGGCGAGTGCGGCGGCGACGATGCGCTGGGCGGTGGCGAGATCGAGGATGGTCACGGGACAAACCTAGAGGCAATCGCTGCGGTCATGGCGTCTGAAGCACCTCGCGGATCGTGGCGCGAAGCCATCGATGCGCGCCGTCGGCGGTGTGGCGAGGGTGCCATGCCATGCCGATGACCACCGGCGGCAGGTCCAAAGGGATGTCGAGTAGGCGCAGTCCGAGAGCAGTCGCGTCGGCGGTGAGCGGTGACGGATCGGCACCGGGGACTGCGGCCGGCACCAGGCAGACGACGTCGCTGCGTGCGGCGAGAGTCATGGCAGACAGATGACTCGGAAGCACGACCGTGACCCGCCGGGTGAGGTTGTGTTCGGCCAGCGCAGCGTCGAGCGGGCCGCTGAAGCGGCCGCGCCGGCTCACGGCCACGTGCTGAGCGGCAGCCAACCGTGTGGGGGTCAGTGGCGCGTCGGTGAGGGGGTGGTCCGGCCGAACCGCCGCCATCATGCGGAGCTGGACCAGTTCTTCGACGTGCGTTTCGGGGTCGACATGGTCGATCGATCCGACTTCCAGATCCACGCGGCCGTCGCGCAGCGCCGGCCCGGCCTCCAACTCTTCGGCACGAAGTCGGAACGTGATTCCCGGCGCCTCCTGTTGGGCCCGGTCGAGCAGCCGCGACGCCAAGGCCGCCCCGACCAGGTCGGCGGTTTGCAGGGTGAAGTTACGGCTCAGGCCGAGTAAATCGACGCCGGTACCCGGGCTCAGCAACGCTTGCAGGCTGCGCACCACGGTGGCGGCCTCGTCGCGCAGGGCCTGAGCCCGCGGTGTGGGAACCATGGCCTGCCCGGCGCGAACCAGAAGGGGGTCCTGGAGAATGCGGCGCAGCCGCGCGAGGGTCCGACTCATCGCTGCCGGCGACGTGTGCAGCCGCTCGGCTGCCCGCGTGACGCTGTTCTCGGCCAGCAGCGCGTCCAACGCGACGGCCAAATTCGCGTCGACAATCGCATTCATCGATCGATCTACCACCGTTTTTCCACTCTGATCAATAATTCCGTGCCGAAGTTCCCATTGTGGCATTCGCATGGCCATCTGCATGCTGGCGGACGTCCCGACCGATCACGACACACGAGGTTTCCCATTGATCGTCATCACCGCCGCCACCGGCAACATCGGCTCTGCCCTGCTGTCTCGACTGCTGGAGTCAGCCCCCGAGACGCAAGAGGAACTGCGGGTGATCACCCGGGATCCGGCCCGACTCCCCGCCGCGGTCCGCGAACGGGTCGAGGTGATCGCGGGCTCGCACGCCGACGCCTCGGTCCTCGAGCGGGCGTTCGACGGGGCGGACGCCGTGTTCTGGCTCGTTCCACCGGACGCGTCGAAAACGCCCCATGCCGCGTGGATCGACTTCACCTGTCCGGCCGCAGAAGCGCTTGCGGCCCACGGCGTCGGACATGTCGTCGGGGTATCTGCTCTCGGCCGGGGCACCGCGGTCGTCGACCGTGCCGGCTTGGTCACCGCCTCTCTGGCGATGGACGACCTGCTCGCCGGGGCCGGCGTCGCCTACCGGGCGCTGGCCAACCCGTCCTTTTTCGAGAACCTCCTGGAGGAGGTCGAATCGATCCGCGAGAGAGGCGTGTTCGTCGACGTCCTCGATGCGGACCGCAAAGCGCCCATGGTGGCGGTCGCCGACATCGCTGCCGTTGCCGCCGATTTACTGCTCGACCGCTCGTGGACCGGAAGCGACAGCATCCCCGTTCTCGGCCCGCAGGATCTGTCGCCGAATGACCTGGCCCGCATCATGACTGAACAACTCGGGCGGCCGATTCGCTACGAACGCGAGTCGTTCGACGACCTGCACCGCACCCTGCTCCGCTACGGCCTGAACGAAGCATTCGCGCAGGCCGTCGTGGACATGAAGCGCGCCAAGGATGCCGGCCTCGACGCAGGCGTCGCCCGCACCCCGCAGACCGCGTCGATGACCACGTTCGAGCACTGGTGCGCACGGGTTCTCGTGCCCGCTATCTGACGCGCCCCGCCGTGCACACCTCACCCAATTCGAAGGAGAACTTCTGATGTCCGTTGACGAATCTCAGGCTCCAATCACCGCATTCATGCTCGTCAAGACCACCCCGGAGTGGCTGGCGCTGACCGTCGAGGAACGCGTCGTCGCGTTCACCACCCAGGTCCTACCCGCCATCGAAGCTCAAACCACCGGCGTGCGGTCCCGCTTCTACGACACCGAGTTCTACTCCGCCCGCGTCACCGACGTCTGGGTGTGGGAAGCCGACAGTCACCACGCCTATCAGCTGCTCGTCGACGCGCTGCGCGAAACACCCTTCTGGGACCGCTACTTCGAGATCGTCGACCTACTCGTCGGCGTCGAGAACGGCTACGCCCGAACCTACGGAATCGAGCCGGTCGCCAGCGTCGCCACGTGATGCGCCGCATCCGCCTAGCGGAGTGGAGCCAAGGGGTTTCCACCTTGATCCCAAGCTGCCAGGACCGGGGACGTGACGCGAACATGCGACGGCACTCCAGCGGGGACATCATCGCCACGGTCAGCAGATAGCATCACTCAGCGACAAGCCGGAGCGTACGAGGCCGCTATCCCAGCGTCCGTCGCCGAACTCGCGGTGTCGCTTCCTGCGGCGGTGCTGGCCGACGCCGAAGAAACGAGCATCGAGATCACCCGTTTCGACGCTGAGCTCGGCGACGAGATCGCGCCCTTCGCCGCCGTCTTGCTGCGATCGGAGTCCGCGGCGAGTTCGAATATCGAAAACCTGACCGCCTCCGCCCGCGCGATCGCCGAAGCCGAAGCCCTCGGCTACACCAGCCGGCGCGATGCCACGCTGATCGTGAGTAACACCGAAGCCATGAAGGCTGCAGTCGCGCTGCCGACCGACTCGACGACAACGCGATCCTGGCTATGCACGCCGTCCTGATGCGCCGAAGCGACCCTAAGCAGCCATTGAGTGGATATGCGTCGATGCGCGACCTGCCGACACACCCTCTGCTTCTGGCCTTTCGAAGCACAGCCGCTTCGCTGAGCGATTAAACACGCGACGTGTCGCCAAGCACGACCGCAGTTACCTGATCGACTCTCGATCTTCCGCTAATCACGGCAAATCCGCTACCAGTAGATCGCGATCACTTCTGTATCGAGTAACGGCTCGTCTTCGCGCGTGGCGTCCGAGGCGCGATAGGCTAGACGAGACTTCGACTCTGGAAATAGGCTCATCCCCGAAGCTAGTCTCGCCTCGCGCCGCATTTCGACCGCACGCTGCGGCGTGGTTGTAGCTCCTACGAATGAAGCGACCGCGTCGAAGGCCGCTCTCTGCGCTGCCACATCACGGAGCTTCCGACGACTCAAGTCATCGACGAGAGCTTCTAGTTGCTCGACTCTGCCATCCAACAGTCCCTCGCCCCCTTCTACATCGAGTTGAGCCGCATAGTGCCGCAGCGCATTAGCGGCAGCGAGGTCGCCTTGCTGCCGAACGGGAGTCGCCGTTAGAAGCGACTGACTCATCGCATTCACAAGCTCCGAGAGGTTACCGATCTCGGGAACGACGTTCGCGAAGACATCGGACAGCTTTACGGGCGTCCACTCGCGCTGTACACCATCGCGACTGATCCGGCAAAGCATATTGAATCGGGACTTCGAGAACAAGATTCGTCGAATATCTTTCCAATAGGAAAGATGGTCAGTCACACCAACTACGACGAGTGGCCGTCCCAGGATTTTAAGAGATTCCAGAGTCTGTCGTCGTGCGATGTATGTCCTGTCGTCTTCCACGAATACGTGCAGGTCGACACTCGTGCCTCTGATAGGGACCAAGCCAGTCAGGAGTCGCTCTAGCATCTTGACCATCTGCGTCATCTCTGGCGGGAAAGACGAAGCTCCGAGAACCGCCGGATGCTCAGACCCGAGATCATAAATTTCCGACATCATAGTGCTGACACGGAAGATCGGATCCGCCTCCAATTCGACTGTGACTTCGATCAAGCACCCGCGCTCGAGGCGGTCGACATCGATACAGTAACTTTTGTCTGCGATGACCTCAGCTCGCTGACGGCCATCATCCTCAGCCAGGGCTTGCAGTGACTCAAGCAGCAGACTGTCCGCAGTTGCCGATCGGAAATCGCGAAAGAGGGACTGGATGTTGGCCTTCCGCTTCGTCTGGGTCGATTGACTATTGGAAGTTTGATATTTCGAACTCAGATCAGACTTGAGAAGCCCTACGGAAGCCGTTGCGCCAGCGACAACCTGAGCCTCCTCTGCCGAGGAAATTGCGGTAGAAACTTCGTCTTTCAATTCTCCGCTAACCGACGACATCAGGCTGACAAGACTAACTTCGTCCAGGTAGACAAATTCCCGCAGGGGCAGTTGCTCCGTCCGTCCACCGGATCGCTTCCCAAATTTCGACCTCTTGCCGTTCCACCAACGCGCTAGCCCCATTATTATCGCCCAACCGACTGACGATCGCTAATTCTCTGATATGCGAGAACAAGATCCTCTTCACAGATAGAGCTTCGCCCGTCCGATGCGGCAAGAAGCGCAGATTCTGTCCATAGGGAGGCAAGCATGGCTGCAGACCATTGTTCCGTCAGTAGGGCCAGTTCCTCAAGCGGCATGTCTCCATCGACAGCCAAGTTTCGCATCGACGCGTTTAAGATCTCATATCGATCGCTGACATCCGGCATACCAAAGTAGATCTCCCAGTCGAAGCGACCCGGGCGCCTGAGGGCAACGTCGATATCATCAACGCGATTCGTGGCGGCAATTACGACGGTGTTTCCCGAGCTGCTGTCAAACCCATCCATGAGCGTAAGCAGCTGTGCCACCAGCCTTTTCGAGGCCTCATGGGTGTCGCCCGAGCGCTTTTCAGCCAAGCTATCGATCTCATCGAAGAAAATAATCGACCGAGGCGACTCTGCCGCTGCTTCGAAAATTCGTCGAAGCGTCTCCTCGCTGTCACCGACCCACTTACTCACAATAGAGGGGCCGCTCACAAGAAAGAAGTCCGCGCCGGATTCGGCTGCTATGATCCTTGCGAGCAAAGTCTTCCCCGTTCCAGGCGGGCCAGTGAAAAGAACTCCCTTTATAGGCCGTGCACCTATCTTGTCCAGCTGCGCCTTGCGACTAAGCTGCGTGTCGATTATTTCATTCGCCCGGTCCACGACGTCTCGATAACCACCAAAGTCGCCAAAGGTAAGGCCCGAGTTGCCGAGGTCGACTCGGTAAAGTGCGACCGGATCCTGTTCATGTAGATCGAAGTCCCTAACTCCCACCGGTCCGTCTGCGAGAACTCGCTTGATCCCACCGAAGTCGCTATAAGCGACGGTATTTCCGACGTCGACCGTCAACTCGTTCGGATCCCGAACCTTCTCAAGCCCCACGCTGCGCTCGATGAGAAGATCACCCGACTCAAGGACTCGCCGTACGACGCCGACGTTGTCACGCTCAGCCCACAGCGCCGGTGGCGCAAGACCAATTTGCGAGTCGCCAAGGAAGACAACATCTTCGACGTTGAAAGGCATCACGTCGTGAAGCGTAAACGTAGTGAAGGAGCCGTTTGGAAGACGCAGGAAGAGGGTGCGCCCGTCATCGCCAACGGCGGCAATCTTCGCAAGTATGCTCGTACTGATCGAGGGCTGCTGCGGATTTGTAATCTGAACCACCCCTCTTCGACACTGAAGCCACACACTCGCAAACCGCGGAAGTTACCCGTACCGGTCGCGGTCCGCGGGCGACACGCCGTGCCGCTATCGAATTAGGGTAGTTCCTCTCCAATCGGAACAGCGGCCGCTTGCGCAATCCGCCGGTCCAGGTGTCCGTACACCCCGATCGTCGTCACCCTGACCTTGCTGGTTGCAGGCGCCCAACGCAAGGATGGCGCACGCTGCGAGCAGGGCCATGCGAGTTGTCCACACCCCGTTCACCGCCTGCACCCTATGGCTTTACCGGACGGCTTATCACGGGCGCCGGCGGGCGGGATGAGGGGTGCCAGAACAAGCCTGGGCGGAGCAGCTTCGCCTCCGCCCATCGTATTCGGCCTCCAGACCGCATCACATAGTTCAAACTATGAGATCCAATCGTTGGTTCGCTGGGGGGGGCGTATGGATGCGAGCGACGCTCTCATCGCGGAGTACGAACAGCTATGTGCAGAGAGTCGACTGCACAACTCCACCGCTAGCGCCATTGTCTCCCTCGAGATTGCGTCGCTAGGGGTTGGCATCCCAGTCGCGATTAACCATGCATACGTTTTCCCAGCTCTAGCCGGCATAACTCTATTGCTATGGCTCCGTTACCTGGACCACGTATCCGGGATGTATCGGGTTGCGGCGTACGTGGCCGTCCACCTTAGGCACAAACTGACCCAGCTCACCGGCAGCCTCGATGTATTCGCATGGGAACGCTTCTCAGGCAACTGCGCGACGGCACACTGACCTATTGGAGTCGTGAGCGTTCGGAGTTCGTCAGGCATCGGCGAGAAGAGCTGGGCGAAAGAATTCTCGGACTGGGCTACACCACTGTTCTGTTCGGCCTGACTCCTCCGATTATGGTGGCAGCGTTCAGCTTTCGCGCACACGCCGGGGGCGCAGTTACGGCCATAACCTGTCTCGGTGGCGCCGCTGCCTGGAGTTTCTGTTTCTCTCGATGGCTGGCGTCGGCTTGTTGGATAAAGGGCATCAACAAAATGATTCTCGACTCCGGCACGAGGGAGCCTTAGCACGCCCGTAGTCGACTCTCAGACCGCCGCCGAACTGTGTCCCGATCACGCGAGCATTGCGGCGATTGCGTCGGCGTTATCCTTTCCGCTGGAGCGGTCGAGGTGGCCGTACACGTCGCTGGTCATCTGCATGGATTCGTGGCCGAGCTGCTGGTGCGCCGACGGCAGCGTCCGGCCGGCCTGGATCAGTCAGGACGCGCAGGTGTGTCGCAGATCGTGGATGCGCGGCTTCTTCGTGAGCCCGTCTTCCCGGGCCCGGGCGACGGCGGGCACCCAGACGTTCGGGTGGAAGAAGTGGATCCGCACGGGGCCGTCGGCGTTGCGGCGGCCGCGACCGGAGTTGGTGAACACCCACTCCCCGGACAGGTCGAGCTTCTGCAGCACCGTGGTGGGCACGTAGATGGTGCGCACGCTCTTCTTCGTCTTGAGGACGCCCAGGACATAGCCGCCGCTGTCGCCGGCCTTTCCAGCCGCGCCGCACCCGCACCGTCCCTGCGGACACTTTGACGTCCGCAGGCTTCAGCGCGGTCGCTTCGGACCACCGGCACCCGGAAGACACGAGGAACTCGACCAGGGGCCGCCAATGCTCAGTCACCGCGGTGAGCAGCAGCCGGAATTCGTCGCGGTCGAGGAACACCATCTCCTCGCGATCCCAGCGCGGAAGCCGGTTCCCGTCGCATGGGTCGGCCTTGATTCGGCCGGCGATCACCGCGGCGTTTCAGGGCGCCGGCGAGAAAGCCGTGCTTGTTGGCGATCGTCTTCCCGCTGGGCTTGCCGCCGTCCTTGCCCTTGGGCCCGTTCATCCAGCGGGCGATGTCGTCGCGGGACAGGTGCTCGAGCGGAATGTCGCCGATGACCGGGCCGATGTCGTTCTTCAGATAGGACCGGTACCGGCGGGTGGTTCCGGGCTCGACTCCAGTGAGGTAGTCGACGTGCTGGGTGAGCCAGTCGGTGAGCGTCATCCGCGTTCCGGGCTCGATGATCTTGAGGATCTTGCGCGCCGTCGCGGGGCCCAGCTTCTTGATCAGCTCGTCGCAGCGTTCGGCGTCGGCGGGGTTGTCCCAGGAGATGCTGGCCTCCCGGGTTCCTTCCGCTCTCTCTTCACGGAAGCGGACCTGCCACTACGGCGTGCCATCCTCCAGCGTGCGGAAACGAACCGACATAGTTGTCAGTCTATGGCGCGATGTGGACGGGATATGTGGACCTTCAGTCCAAACCGACCTAGAATCGCCGCTACCTGCATAAATGGGTGGAGCTAAGGGGATTCGAACCCCTGACCCCCACACTGCCAGTGTGGTGCGCTACCAACTGCGCCATAGCCCCGTGTCGTGCTCATCGAAGTTACACCACGGGCGCGAGCGGCCCCAAATCGCCGGATCAGGGCACCTCACCGCCGGCCTCGGGCCCCAGCGGGCGAGCCTCGGTGTGCTCCGGCGTCGCGCGCGGCCGCGTCTCGGGTGCGAACACCCAACCGAGGGCGGCGACGCCGAGGATGACCCCGCTGACCAGGAATGCCCACCCGTAGGACGTGTACTGCGCGATCAGCCCGACCAGCAACGAGCCGCCGATCGACCCGAAGTCGGCCATCATCTGGAACGTCGCCACTGCGGTTCCGCCGCGAGATTTGTTGCCCATCACGTCGGCGACGGCGGCCTGCTGCGGCGAGACGAAGATGCCCGTCGCCGCGCCGGCGATGACCGCCGCGACGAGGAACACCGGCAGGGACGTCGTGAAGCCCACCAGCGCCGTCGACACCGCCGCCAGCGTCAGCCCGAAGATCAGCAGTTTGCGCCGCCCGAGCCGATCCGACAGATACCCGCTGGGGATGACGACCGAGATGTTGCCGATGGCGAACGCCGTCAGCGCCAAGCCGGCCGCCCCCGGCCCCTCGCCGAGCACCTCGACGACGAACAGTGGGACCAGGGCGATGCGCAACCCGAACGACGCCCACCCGGTCGCGAAGTTGGAGAACAGCGCCGCTTTGTAGGCGCGGTGCCGGAACACCGTACGGAACGGCACCGGGGTGTGGACCTCGTCGTCCTCGCGGCCCACCACCGAGGAGTTGCGCAGGCTGACGAATACCACCGCCGCCGCGACCAAGAGCGCGGCGCCGTAGATCAGGAAGGGCGCCGACAACCCGAACCCCGCGGTCAGGCTGCCCAGGATCGGACCGCCCACCGAACCGACCATGAAGCCCGACGAGAACAACCCGGATACCCGCCCGCGCGCATCTGCCGGCGAGATGCGGATCATCAGACCCAGCGCCGACACCGTGAACATCGCCGAACCCACCCCGCCCAGGGATCGGAAAAGCAGCAGTTGCCAATAGCTTTCAGCGAACGCGCAGACCGCCGTCGACACCGCGACGATCATCAGGCCGCTGATGTAGACCGGCCGCTCCCCCAACCGCTGCACCAGGAATCCGGCCGGCGGCGCCCCGACCAGACGCATCACGGCGAACGCGGTGATCACGAACGTCGCCGCCGCGATGCTCACCCCGAAGTGCCGCGCGTATTGCGGCAGCACCGGGGCGACCACCCCGTACCCCAGCGCTACGACGACGTTGGCGACAACCAGAACCCAGACTTCGCGAGGCAGTCGGCGCTTGTCCGTCGAACACTCGTCCTCGGTTCGTGAACTCAAGAAATGACCTTGTTCACGACGTCGCGCGCGGCCTCCTGCACCTCGGCGAGGTGGTCGGGGCCGCGGAACGACTCCGCGTAGATCTTGTAGACGTCCTCGGTGCCCGACGGCCGCGCGGCGAACCACGCGTTCTCGGTGGTCACCTTCAGCCCGCCCAGCGGGGCGTCGTTGCCCGGCGCAGCGGTCAGTTTCGCGGTGATCTGCTCACCGGCCAACTCGGTAGCGGTCACCTCCTCAGCCGACAACTTGCCCAGCCGCGCCTTCTGCTCCCGGTTGGCCGGCGCGTCGATCCGCGCGTAGGTGGGCGCCCCGTACTTCTCGGCCAGCGCGTCGTAACGCTGCGACGGTGTGGACCCGGTCACCGCGAGGATCTCCGAGGCCAGCAGCGCGAGAATGATGCCGTCCTTGTCCGTCGTCCACACCGTCCCGTCGGTGCGCAGGAAGGACGCTCCGGCGCTTTCCTCCCCACCGAAACCGATGGTGCCGCTGATCAATCCGTCGACGAACCATTTGAAGCCGACCGGCACCTCCATCAGCGTCCGGTCCAGCCCGGCCACCACCCGGTCGATGATCGACGAGCTGACCGCCGTCTTGCCCACCGCCGTGCCCGACGGCCAGCTCTTGCGATGGGTGTACAGGTAGTCGATCGCGACGGCCAGATAGTGGTTCGGGTTCATCAGCCCGCCGTCGGGGGTGACGATGCCGTGCCGGTCGGAGTCCGCGTCGTTGCCGGTGGCGATCTGATAGTTCTCGCGGTTGGCGATGAGGCTGGCCATCGCGTTCGGCGAGCTGCAGTCCATTCGGATCTTGCCGTCGGTGTCGAGGGTCATGAACCGCCACGTCGCATCCACCAGCGGATTGACCACCGTCAGCTCCAGATTGTGGCGCTCGGCGATCGCCGCCCAATAGTCCACACTCGCCCCACCGAGCGGGTCGGCACCGATCCGCACACCCTCGGCCCGGATGGCGTGGATGTCCACGACGTTCGGCAGGTCCTCGACATAGGCGTCCAGATAATCGTGGCGCTGCACGGTGCGGCGGGCCTGCGCCAGCGGGACGCGCTTGACCTCGCGCAACCCACCGCGCAGGATCTCGTTCGCCCGCTTGGCGATCGCCCCGGTCGCGTCGGTGTCGGCCGGTCCGCCGTTGGGCGGGTTGTATTTGAAGCCCCCGTCACGCGGCGGGTTGTGCGACGGCGTCACCACGATGCCGTCGGCCAGATCCGCGTCGCGGCCGCGGTTGAACTGCAGGATCGCGTGGCTGACCGCGGGCGTCGGGGTGTAGCGGTCCGCCGAATCGATCAACGCCACAACGTCATTGGCAGCCAGCACTTCCAGCGCCGACGTCCACGCCGGCTCCGAGAGCGCATGGGTGTCCCGTCCGATGAACAGCGGACCGGTGGTGTTCTGGGCGGCGCGGTACTCGACGATCGCCTGCGTGGTCGCCAGGATGTGCGCCTCGTTGAACGCGCCGTCCAGGCTGGATCCGCGGTGACCGGAGGTGCCGAACACGACCTGTTGGGCGACGTCGTCGGGGTCGGGGTCGACGCTGTAGTACGCCGTCACCACCTGTGCCACGTCGATGAGGTCTTCGGGTTGCGCCGGCTGACCGGCGCGGGGATTGGCGGCCATGATTCTGATTCTGCTCCTCGCGCGACGTGGGGTCTCCGACGGTCGGGTGTATTCCCGTCATACTTTCTCCTCATGCCCCGTTTGGACCGTCGTGAACTGGCCGCGGTCTTCGTCGGCGGTGCGCTGGGCACACTGGCCCGGGCCGGCTTCGAGGAGCTCGCCGCGTCGGACCCCGGCCGGTGGCCGTGGCCCACCTTCACCGTGAACGTGCTCGGGGCGTTCCTGCTCGGGTACTTCACCACCCGCCTGCTCGAACGCCTGCCGGTGTCCAGCTACCGGCGTCCGCTGCTGGGCACCGGGTTGTGCGGCGGCCTGACGACGTTCTCGACGATGCAGGTGGAGACGGTGCGGATGCTCGAACGCGGCCACCTCGGCCTGGCGTGCGGCTACACCGCGGCCAGCCTCGCCGCGGGTCTGCTCGCGGTGGTCGTCGCCACCGGACTGGCTCGGCGGGTGCGGAGATGACGGCCTTCGCCGTGTGGGTGGCAGTCGCGCTGCTCGGCGGTGCCGGGGCGGTGTGCCGCTTTCTGGCCGACCGCGCCGTCACCGCCCGGCTGGGCCGGCCGTTCCCGTTCGGCACGCTCGCGGTCAACGTCTCCGGCGCGCTGGTGCTCGGCTTCCTGGGCGGACTGGCCCTCCCCTCCCACCTCGCGCTGATCGCCGGCACCGGGTTCGTCGGTTCCTACACGACGTTCTCGACGTGGATGCTCGAGACCCAGCGGCTGACCGAGGAGCGACGGCTGTGGGCGGCGTTCGCGAACATCGCCGTCAGCGTGGCCCTGGGGCTGGCCGCCGCGGCGCTGGGCCTGTGGTGCGGAGGATTGCTGTGACTGCCGAGCATCTGAAGTTGACCGCGTACTTCGGCGAGCGACTGCGCAGTGGCCACCGCTTCACCGTCGACGCCCTGCTCGACCTGTTGGCCGCCGACGACATGGCCACCAGCGTGGTCCTGCGCGGCATCGCCGGATTCGGGCCGCGCCACCGGCTGCGCACCGATGTGTCGCTGAGCCTGTCGGAGGACCCCCCGGTCACCGTGATCGCGGTCGACCTCGCCGAGCACATCGAGCGCATCGCACCGCAGGTGGTGAACCTCGTCGACCGCGGCCTGGTCACCATCGAGGAGGCGTGGTCGCCCGAGGAACCACCCGAGCACCCGTCGATCCAGCTCACCGTCGCGCTCAGCGGCGGAGATCACGTCGCGGTCGTCGACGTGCTGCGGACGCATGGCTTTGCGGCCGCCACCGCCTACCGCGGCGTCGACGGCACCGTGGGCGGTGCCCGCCGGCGCGCTGGCTTCTTCAGCCGCAACGTGGCGGTGCCGACCGTGGTGCTGGCTGTCGGCCCAGCGAGCGGCGCACGACCAGCCGCCACGGACATCCGTGGGTTGCCCGGCGTCGAACTGGTCACCGTGGACGCAGCGCAGGTGTGCAAGGTCGGCGGCCGGCAACTGGCCAGGCCGGAGCGGGCGTGGCCGCGGCAGCGCCTGATGGTGCACACCGCATCCGCCGATCTGCACGATGGGCTCCCGGTACACCGGGCGCTGGTGCGGGCCCTGCTCGACGTGCAGCCGACCGCAGGTGTGACCGTGCTGCACGGGGTGTGGGGGTATCAAGGTGATCGGGAGCCGCACGCTGACCGGATGTTCCAATTCGGCCGGCGGGCGCCGGTGACGACGGTGATGATCGACACCGCCGAGCGCATCGCGGCCGCATTCGACGTGGTCGGCGAGCTCACCGGCGACGCCGGTGTGGTCAGCGTGGGGCCGGTTCCGGCGGCGGTGTCGATCGACGACGGCGAACGCCGAGGCACCCTGCGATATGACGGGTGACCTCGACGGGTAAGCCTAGCCTTACCTGATTTGTGGGTGTACCGTCCCTGCGCGTGTCAGCTGAAAACACCGCGTCGGTCGGCAAGTCGGTCAGCACCGTCCTGACCGAGATCCTGCGTGACGATCTGAACGTCGACATCGGCCGGGTGACGCGGGATTCCCGCCTGATCGACGACGTGGGGCTCGACTCGGTCGCCTTCGCCGTCGGCATGGTGGCGATCGAGGATCGCCTGGGCGTCGCGCTGAGTGAGGAGGATCTCCTCAGCTGCGACACCGTCGCCGATCTGGACGAGGCCATCGCCGCCAAACTGCCGGCCGCGCAGAGCAACACGTGACCGCCCCGGTCGCGGCGGACGCCGACTACCAGGATCTGCTCGACCGGGTCTTCGGCGAGCGCGTTGCCGCATGGACGGCCGAAGCGGAAGTCACCGAGCGGTTTCCGCGCGCACTGATCGAACATCTCGGCCGCTGCGGCGTCTTCGCCGAGAAATGGGGCAATGGACCCCATCCTGACGTCGGCAAGCTCGTCGACTTGGCGATTCGGCTCGGCGGACTGGGATCAGCGGGTATCGGTGTCGGGGTGAGCCTGCATGATTCGGCCATCGCGCTGCTGCGCCGGTTCGGCAGAACCGACCATCTCCGTGACATCTGCGAGGCGGCGATACACGGAGATGCGGTGCTGTGCATCGGCGCCTCCGAAGAATCCGGCGGATCCGATCTGCAGATCGTCGGCACCGAGGTGCGCTCGGCGGATGGCGGGTTCGCGGTGCGGGGGGTGAAGAAGTTCGTCTCCCTGTCCCCGATCGCCGACCACATCATGGTGGTGGGCCGCAGCGTGGACCACGACCCCGCAAGCAGACACGGCAACGTCGTGGTCGTCGCGGTGCCGATGTCGCAGGTCGAGGTGCATGCGCCCTATCGCAAGGTCGGGGCCGGCCCGTTGGACACCGCCGCGGTCCACCTCGACACCTGGGTGCCCGCGGATGCGTTGGTCGCCCGGGCGGGCACCGGTCTGGCCGCGATTTCCTGGGCGTTGGCGCACGAACGGTTGTCGATCGCCGGTCAGGTCGCCGGGGCGTCCCAGCGGGTCATCGGAATCACGTTGGCGCGCATGATGAGACGACGCCAGTTCGGCCACACCCTCTACGAGCACCAGGCCTTGCGCATGCGGATGGCCGATCTGCAGGCGCGAGTCGACATGCTGCGCTACGCGCTGGCCGGGATCGCCGCCGAGGGCCGTCTCGATCTGCGTTCGGCCGCCGCGATGAAGGTCACGGCCGCACGGCTGGGCGAAGAAGTGCTCTCCGAATGCATGCACATCTTCGGCGGCTCGGGATATCTGACCGGGGAGACCCCGTTGGGCCGCTGGTGGCGCGATATGAAGCTGGCCCGGGTGGGCGGCGGCACCGACGAGGTGCTGTGGGAGCTGGTGGCGGCCGCGATGCGACCGGATTACCAGGGATATGCCGAACTCATCGAAGCGCCGGCGGGCGCGGACGGCTAGCGACGCTCAGCGCCGCGCCCGTTTGCTGCACACCGGCCAGGCACCCCAGCCCTGACCGGCGCGGGTGCGTTCGGCGATCGCGATCTGTTCCTCGCGGGTGGCCAGGTCGGCGCGCGGGGCGTAGCGCAGTCCGCCGAAGCTCTCCCAGGTCCGCTGGGTGAACTGCACGCCGCCGTAGAATCCGTTGCCGCTGTTGATCTCCCAGTTGCCGCTGGATTCACAGGAGGCGAGCGCATCCCAGGTGTCGTCGTTGCCGACCGGCGGCACGTATGTGCCGGGTTTGGCCCCGACCCGCTGCACCTGCGGCCGGGCGGGCGAGACGACGTGGCGATCGAGCACCTGCCGACCGGTCACCCGGCCGTTGACCGTCGACACCGCGAAGGTGACGTCCTGGGTTCCGGGCTTACCCGGATCGTCGACGACGCGGCGGCTGACGTTCAGCGCGGGGTCGTGGATGCGCCGCAGTGGCGGTGGCAGAGGCAGACGTTCGGAGACCTGATGCACCCTGATGCGGGTGACCACGATGCGCATCCCCTCGACCACCGGCGTCGACGGCGGGGGGCTCACCGTGTCCTGCTGTTCGAGCGGCGACCCCGCGACCTCCAGTAGCCGGCCGACGGTGGCCGCGGCGATCCGCGGCCGGCTCGCGACACCGGCGTCGTCGACGACTACCCGCTTGGGGGTCACCACCGTCAGCGCCATCCCGGCCAGCGGCACCGGGTCCGCGCGCGATGCCGCCACCGGCGCCACCTCGTGCATCGACACCCCGTCCAGGGCGGCACCGACGGTCAGCGCCGTGGTCCAGATCTGCTCCTCCGCTCGGCCGTCGACCGAGATCTGCACCGGACGCCCCCGGCTGAGCTCGATGGTCCCGGACGCGGCGACGACCTGGTCAGCAGCCGGACTGACCGCGTCATGGGGGCCGAGCACATAACCGCTGTCCCGCAGGATGGCACCGACGTTCGACTCCATCGTGGACACCGTCGTCGTGACGCCGTCGACCGACAGGGTCACGTGCTTGGCGGCCGCGACGGCGTAACCGCCGGCGCAGATCAACGCCACCAGAACCGCGCCCACCCATGCGCGGGTGGTATTCGACGTCGCGGGTGCGTCGTTCTCGGCCGCATCGATGCGTTCGGCGTTCGCCAGCAGCGTCCGGACTTCCTCCGCGAGGGCACTCCTGGGCTTGCCGGACACGATGATCCGGCCCAGCCGGACCAGACCCTCGGACTGACACCGCTCGAGTGACTGCACGAAGAGCGCCGTCAGCTCGGCCGTATGCCGCCGGCGGAACCGGGCGATCGCCCGATGGTCCCGCTGCTCACCCGCTGCGAGCCACCGAAATCGCGGGTCCTCGGCGCATTTACGAGCGATCACCCGCGACGAGCTGATCCCGCTGGCGAACCCGTAGAGCAGAACGCCTGCCATCGCCCCCGGGTCATCGGGGGCGTCGTCGACCAGCCCGGCGATCAGTCGTACCAGATCACCGTCGCGGATGTCCTCGGCGGGCGGCGACGGCATCGACCCGCGAGTGTCGGCGGTGGGCCGAAACACATTGTCCACCAACGTTACGGCGTTCATCAGCGAACCATCATGCCCGTCGACCAGGGCGAATAGGGTCACCTGTTCCGGCGTGTTGCCCGGCTTCGTATGGCACGGTGTCGAGGTGAGTTCCGATGGGCTGCCGCAAGAAATGCTCGACGAGTACCAGTTGCGCAAGCTGGTGCACCGCTATTGCCGAGCCGTCGACCGCGGCGACGTCTCGGCCCTGCGGGCGCTGTACCACGACGACGCACGTGACGATCACGGCACGTTCTCGGCAGGCGCGGTCGACAGCTTCGTCGAGGGGATCGCGGCGGCGCGACCCCATCTGCGGTCGATGCAACACCACATCACCACCCAGAACTTCGAGATCGACGGGGAGCGCGCCGAGGGCGAGATCTACAGCATCGCCACCCACACGTTCTCCGCAGGCGAACGCGAGGTCGACGTCGTGGTCGGCGGGCGCTATCTGGACAGGTACGAAAAGCGCCGCGGCGCCTGGAAGTTCCTCGAACGCGCCATCGTCACCGATTGGGCCACTGTGCACGACCCGTCACGGCGGGATCTCAGCCATCCCATCACCGCGGGCACGCCGACCGGCACCCTCGACGCGAATGACCCGTCGTACCGGTTCTTCTCGCTCTTCGGCGGGAGCGACTAGGTGTCGGCGGGCAGCGGCGGTGCGTCCTGCGGTGTGCGCGCCAAGGCATAAAGCGCCATGCGGCGGTTGGCCATATCGTGCTCGCCGAGGAAGACGCAGCCCGCGAACTCGCAGACCCGGCGGGCCCCGCTGTTCCGATGGTCCGGATCGAACATGATTCGCCGGCACTGCGGTTCGGTCTCGAAGATGCTGGCCACCACCCTCGGCAGCAGCAGCGGGGCGATCCCCCGGTTGATGAACCGCTCGTCGGCGATCGCGACGTGCATACCGATGTCGTGCGGGTCGGCCGGGTAACGGGGCGCGATCGAATCCTTGGCCGCCCGGTAGAGCTCGACATAGGCGACCGGCTCGCCGCGGAAGCTGCCGATCAACGGGCGCGAATAGTCACCGTCGAGCTGCGCACGCAGATAGCGGCGCCACCGGTCAGGGGGCCAGGGGTACTCCCACGCCTCGACGAGGTGCGGGCGGTTCATCCACTCCGAGATCAGCTCGCAGTCGGCCTCGGCGTCGACCACCCGCACCGCGAACGGTTCGGTGAGCACCGGCATCGGCGGTGCGGGCACCGACCGGACCGTCTCGGACACCGACGTCAATTGGCGCGGCAGGATCGGCGCGTGCGCCTCGTCGATCTCGGTCATTTGTCGGCCGAGCCTACCGGACACCTCATCCCGAGATGAGCGTCCCGCCGGCGATCAGCAGGGCGACCACCTTGACGCATTCCAACCCGACGTACACCCAGTGCGCATGCGAGCGCGGACCCTGCTGACCGGCCAGAACGGCGTCGGAGCGGCGGCTCAGTCGGGGGCGGACCACCAGGACCTGAACGGCGAGGACGACGACCGCGAGTCCCGCGGTGGCCACCGAGGTTCTGGTGGGTTCCCCGATCACCGATGCCGTCACGATGACGGCGGCGAGGACCACCTCGGCGACGTTGAGCGCACGGAACACCAGCCGCCCGATGCCCAGGCCGAGTGGCAGGGTGACTCCCGGTGCGCGGAACTTCAGCGGTGCTTCGATGAACGAGATCGCCACCACCATGCCCAGCCACATGAAGGACGCCGCGGCGGCCACCGACGACGCTGCGTGCACGCTCGTAGCGTAGGCCCAGCCCCGCCCTGTGCGATGGTGGTGTCATGACCGTCCGCGACCGGGTGGCCGAGTTGAGGCGCGGGGAGGACAGCGGCGCCCGGTGGCGGGTCGTCTCGCGCGGCGCCGGGCGGGTAACCGTGGCGCTGATGACGTGCGACGGCGGAGAGGAGGTCGACCGGTTCGACTCGAACGATCCGCGGGTGCTGACCTACATCGGTGCCCGGTCGGACAGCGCAGAAGGCTGAGCATGCAGCGCATCGCAGCCCTGGTCCTGGCCCTGGCCGTCCTGACGGGATGCTCGCCGGGGCCGTCGACACCACCACCGGCCGGCTCCACCACCCCCGCGGTCGCGTCGGATCCGCCGCGGCCACCGCCCGCCGAGCGGGTGTTGGCGTCGGATCCGGTGCGGCTGGCCGACGATCTGGTCAGCGACGAACGGGTGCTGCGTGGTCCAGCCTCGCCGGAGGATCTGTTGGTGGCGGCGGCGTCCCGCCAGCAGGCCGCCTACCGGGTGCTGGGCCGCCGCCCCGAGTGGGATCCCGTGGCGCAGCCGCGTATCCCGCCCGGTCTGCGGGCGTCCTACGACCGCAACGTCGAAGCCCGCCGCGAACTCACGGCGTTGAGTGCCGGACAGGCCAAGGCCACCCTGCCGGCCTGGCGGATCATCCCGCCGCCGCCGGCCCCGGACCTGATGCGCTGGTACCGCGAAGCCGAGACGATGTCCGGTGTCGGGTGGAGCTATCTCGCCGCGATCAACCTCATCGAGAACGGATTCGGCCGCATCGCCGGCGTGAGCACCGCCGGGGCGCAGGGGCCGATGCAGTTTCTGCCGTCGACGTTCGCCGCCTACGGTTCGGGTGGCGACATCAACTCACCCCGCGATGCCATCATCGCGGCCGGCAGATTCCTCGACGCGCACGGATTCGCCCGCGACCCGGATCACGCGCTGTACCGGTACAACAATTCGTCTCACTACGTACGGGCGGTGCGGGCGTACGCCGCGGTGCTCGCCGACGATCCGGAAGCGTTCGCCGGTTACTACCGCTGGGACGTCACCTACACCACCACCGCCGGCGATGTGGTGCTGCCCGTCGGCTATGCGGCCAGCGCGCCGATCCCGGTGGAGCAGTACCGCCGGACCCGCCCTCGCTGACATGTCCGCGTTGTTAGCATCGCGCCGTGCACCCGTCGCCTCCCCCGCCACGGCCCGGCGGACGACGGCCGATCAGCCGCCGCGATGTCCTGACCTATGCGGTGTCCGCGCCCATGCTGCTCACGCTCGCACCGGCGGCGGCGACCCTGTGTGCCCAACAGGCGGCGGCCGCACCGCTGCGGCTGATCGACTTCACCCACCGACTGGTGGCGCCGGAGCAGATCAAGGCGGCGGGCTTCGACGGCGCCCTGGTCTACGTGTCCGAACTGCGGCCAGGCGCCGACTTCGACTTCAAACCGGTCACCCGCGGCTACGCCGACGCGCTTCGCGCACAAGGGCTTCAGGTGGTCAGCTGCTATCAGTACGGAAAGCCGGGCTGGCCCACCCCGTCGGACTACACCCGTGGATATGCCGGCGGGGTTGCCGACGCCCGGACCGCGTTGCAGTGGCACACCGCCGCGGGCGGACCGCCGACCGCACCGATCTTCTTCAGCATCGACGAGGACATCGACGCCGACGCCTGGACCACCACGGCGGTCGAATGGCTACGGGGCATCAACTCGGTGCTCGGCGTGAACCGCACCGGCGTATACGGACACAACCGGGTGTGCGCCTGGGCGATCGACGACGGCGTCATCGGACGTTCCACCACGCCCGGGCACTGGTGGGCGTGGCAGACGAAGGCCTGGTCAGCAGGACAGCGCGAAGCCCGGGCGGTGCTCTACCAGTCGGTGGTTGTCACCGCATCGGAACCCGGTGTGGCCATCGGCGGCACGCACGTGGACGTCGACGATGTGCTCGCCGCCGACTACGGGCAGTGGGACCTCGACCGCACCGGATAGCCGGTCAGCGCGCACTGCCGTAGAGACCCAGCGCCCGAGCGGCCGCGGTGGCGACCTCGCCGCGCAGGATCGAGATCGGCGGATTGACCCGGGGATGGATGGCGTTGGCCAGCAGGACGACGTAGCTGTCCGAGCCCGGGTCGATCCACAGGGCGGTTCCGGTGAAGCCGGTGTGGCCGAAACTCCCTATCGGAAAGACGATTCCGCGTGGCTGCGAGAACGCGGTGTCGATGTCCCAGCCGAGACCACGCAGGTTCTGCCCCGGGATGGCCGGATAGCTCGGGGCCAGCATCGGATGGCGGAGGTTCGGTGTCTTCGCGGCGGCCGCGATAGACGCACGGTTGGCCGCGGGGACCTGACGGGCGTTGTGTCCGGGCTGCGCCGGCGTGGTCATCAACTGCGCTGTCGACACGGTGAGCGGAAACGCACTGGGGCGGTTGGAGAGTCGATCGATCAGTGCCTGGGCGAACACGCCGATATCGCGTGCGGTGGAAAAGACACCGGCATGCCCGGCCACCCCACCCATCCGGCGGGCCGTGGTGTCGTGCACCGAGGCCCGCAGCAGCCGGCCGAAATCCGGGTTCCGCGTCGGGTCGCGCCAGTTCTCGTCGTCGTGGGCGGTCGGTGCGATGCGTGGCAGCAGGCCGGTGCTCCACGTGCCGGTGGGACACGTCTCGGGCGGTCCGGGTGACCAGCCCAGCACCGAACCCCACATCCGGTGCGGGCCGCACGCTTTCGCGGCCGGCAGGTATTGGGTGTCGCTCATACCGAGCGGGGTGAAGACGTAACGCTGGGCGTAGACGTCCAGCGATTGGCGGGTGATCTTCTCGACCATCGCGCCGAGGATGATGAAGTTGATGTCGGAGTAGCGGAACACCTCGCCGGGCGGGGAGATCAGCGGCGCGGTCAGCGCACGGGTGAGGCCTTCGGCCTTGTCAGCGCCGGCCAGTCCCCACGGATCTTCGAGATTGACATCCGGCACCTCCCCGGAGGTGTGGGTGAGCAGCATTCGCACGGTGACCGCGGCGCGTTGTGGATCGGCGGCGCGGTTGAATTCGGGCAGGTATCTCTGCACCGGGTCGTCGAGCAGCAGCAACCCGTGTTCGACGAGCTGCATGATCGCCGTCGCGGTGGCCAGGCACTTTGTCAGCGAGGCCACGTCGAAGACGGTGTCCTCGGTCATGGGTTCGGCCGCGGCCGGCCGGCCGTCGAGGCCCGGTTCGCCGGCCAGCTTGCGCAGCCCGTACGCCTGACGAAGGACCACCTGTCCGGCGTGGCCGACCTCGACGACGGCGCCGGGCAGCTTGCGAGCGCCGATTGCGTCGTTCACGAGCCGGGAGACGGCGCCGAAGTCGGCCGTGACCGCCGGCTGCCACGTCGGCGCCGGCGGCGGTACCGGAGGCGGGGCATGCGGTTGCATCGTCGTCGCCGCCGGGACAGTCAGCTGCGTGGCCGCCACCGGGCCGGCCTGTCCGCACGAGGACACCGTGGCGACGGCGAGCGCCGTGGATGCGACGGCCAAGACCTTCCGAAGCGCTCGCATGAAGACACTGTCCCATTCAGGGCGACGTCGCCACACCGCGTCGGTGGGCGGAATACCGTCATCGAGCGTCAGGGCAAGCCGGCCACGGCCGAGGGCGCGTAGCCCGGCACGGACGTGGAGTAGCCGGGCAGCTGCTGATACCCCGGCGCCTGCGGGCGATACGCCGGAACCTGCGTGTACGCCGGCGGCATGTGGTCGGCGCCCTGCGGCGGCGGCGCATACACCGGCGTCTGGGAGGCATATGCCGGCGGCCCATAACCCGTCGGCGGCCCGAATCCGGGCAGCGATGGGGCTGAACCCACCGACAATCGGGACGCAACGAAACTCGCAGCCTGCGCGGTGTACGCGGGGACGTAGCCGTCGGTGTGTCCGCTCCACGCGTTGCCCGGGCCGGCGTGACAGATCGGATCGGCGGGGTTGCAGAGGTCGATCGCCTTACCGGTGAACATCGGGGACTGGGACGGCAGCTTGGTACCCGAGCGGTTCGCGACGTTGCCGAAGGTGGCGACCGCCGCGATGTTGTCCGCCATCGATGGCGGGAGTGACTCGCCCCAGGCGATCCCGACGATGGGATTGCCCGCGACGATGTTGACGACGTTCGCGCCCTGCGAGTACCCGCCCAACACGATCTTGGTGTCGGGACACGATGCCGTAGTGGATTTGATGCGCTTGATCATGTCCTTGGCGCCGTCGCCGCTGCCCAGCTGTAGCTTGCCCGCGTCGTAGTCCACCGGGTAGGTCGAGATGTTCATGCCGACGGCCTGCTCGCGCAGCGCGCCGACGAAGGCGTTGCCTACGACGCCCATGCCGTCAGGCTCGTCGGTGCCCCTGGCGAACACGACTTCGGCGTCGGCGCAGTCCGCGGCGGCCGCAACCGGTAGGGCATTCGGCATCCACTGCGCACCGGCGGCGAGGACCAGCGCGACCGCGCCACCGGCCCAGCGGCCCGTCGATCGCGCATCCGTCGCCGAGCTACGCCCGCAACGAGGTGGCATGCCGGGGAATCTACCGCAACCGGCAGAGCGGCTCGCGGCAACGACGGGTCGGCGAAAAGCAACAAGCAGGCCGGGTGGTAACCGGCCTGCTTGTCGTCGGTGGAGCTGCCGGGAATCGAACCCGGGTCCTACGGCATTCCCTCAAGGCTTCTCCGTGCGCAGTTCGCTGTGTCTCTACTCGGATCTCCTGATCACGCGAACAAGTCAGGATGACGATCCCAGTCGCTGTTTGATGTCCCCACGGGTCCCGCGACCGAACCCGTGGGTGGGTCCCTCTAGATGACGCCAGGGTCCGGGCCGAGGGCCCTCCCGGTCTGACGGATTAGCTTCGCTTAGGCAGCGAGAGCGTAATCGCGCTGATTGGAATCGGCGCTTAATTGGTTTGCAACGACGCTTACGGTGGTCTTTGCCTGCACCGGCACGCTTCCCTTGATTCGATGCGCGAAGTCGAAACCGTTCAGCCCCTCGCATCCCCGTCGACTTTCGGCGGGATGGTCAATGGTACGCGAGAGTCAACGCTGCGCTCCACCCGTTTCTTCCGCGACCCGGCCGGAGATATCCCCGATCGGCACCGGCTGGCCGAACAGATGGCCCTGGGCCAATCGGCACCCCGCCGTCACGATGATGTCGCGTTGCGCGGCGGATTCGATGCCCTCGGCGATGACGTCCAGACCGAGCGCGTCGCACAGCCCGATCACCGAGCGGTAGAGCGTGACGTCGCGCTTCGGGTCGGCACCGACCGCCAGGCCCCGGTCGAGTTTGATCATCTGCACCGGCAGCCCATGCAGATACGTCAGCGAGTTGTAGCCGGCACCGAAATCGTCGAGGGCGACGCGCACACCCAGCCCGTTGAGCCGTTCGATCTCGGCCGCCGCTTCAGCCAGATCCACGATCGGCACGGTCTCGGTGATCTCCACGACCAGCTGCTCGGCCGGCAGCTCCCACCGTTGCAGCGTTCGCCGCACCTGTTCGGTCAACCCACCGTTGCCGAGTCGGGCGGCACCGACGTTGACGTGCAGCACCAGTGGCAGCCCGGCCTCGCGGACCTCACGGCAGGCCAGATCGAGGACCAGCGCGTCCAGAGCGGCCCCCAGACCGGCCGCCTCGGCGGCGGCCACGAACGTCTCGGGAGGGATCTCGATGCCGGTGGGGGTGCTCCAGCGCGCCAACGCCTCGACCGCGACCGGCTGATCGTCGGTCAGGCGTACGACAGGCTGGTAGGTCAGCCGGAACCCGGGCGGGATCCCGCCGTCGGCCTGCCGCAGCGCGGTCGGGAAATCGATGGTCGCCGCCGAGGACGGCTGGTACACGACGGCGGTGTCCTTGCCCATCCGTTTACCGGCGTACATCGAGATGTCGGCTTGACGCAGGAGGTCATCCGAGGTCGGCGTGGGTCCCTCGGTGCCGGGCCGGACCAGCCCCATGCTTGCCCGCACGCGCACCGCCGAGCCGTGGACGGCGAACGGCTCGCGAAGTGCCACCCGCAGGCGGTCGGCGACGACCTCCGGCGTCTCGGTCTCGCCCTGCACCAGGATCGCGAATTCGTCGCCGCCGATCCGAGCCAGAGTGTCGCCGTCACTCATGCACCGCAGCAGGCGCTCCCCCACCGCGCACAGCAGTTCGTCGCCCGCGGCATGACCGAAACGGTCGTTGACCACCTTGAAATCGTCGAGGTCGACGAAAATCAGGACGAACCGGCCCGTCTCGATGGCGGCCTGCAGCCGTTCGGCGAACAGCAGCCGGTTCGGCAGACCGGTGAGCGGATCGTGGTTGACCTGGTGGGCCAGTGAGCGCTGGGTCTGAAACAGCCGAAGCGTGAGCAGCCATTGCGCGCGCATGGCGATCACCTGACGGGTCGCCACGAGCAGGATCAGGACCATGGCGAACGTCACGACGACCGGCTGCAGGACCTGACCGATGAGCACATGGAAGGCGAACAACACGCCGGTGCCGAGGAATCCGGCGTACGGCAGGATCAGCTGCACCCAGTCCATCGCGCGATGGCTGCCATCCGACCCGCTCCGGGGCCGCGGTTGTAGGGGCAACACCGCGAACGCGATCAGCAACGGGCCGATGACGAATCCGCCGCCGCCCCACAGTTCCTGGTCGTTGACACCGACACTGTGCAGGTATGCCAACAAACGGTCCGACGCCGCGATGGCCAGGACGCCGCCCGTCAGCAACAGTCCGTTGGCGCGGTACAGCCGATTCGGCCGGTAGACCATGGCCATCACGATGGCCACCACCACGACACCCGATTCGAGCAGTACGAAGCCGAGGTCCACATATCGATTCCCGGACCGCGGCAGCGCCCGTGGCGCATACATCCCGAGCCTGGCGATCAGCACGAAGATGGAAAAAGACAGGACGGCGACCAGACCGTCGAGCACCGTCGTCACCACGTACAACCGGGTCGGGCCGTCCCGCGGACCGAAGATGGACTGGCCCGACCATGCCAGCAGAACCAGCGATGCGAGCCCGAACACCGGGAACAGGTAGTAGGCCGCGACTCCGGCCGGCGCCTCGAAGCCGCCCAGCGCCGACCCACCGCCGGCCCACCACAGGATTTCGGCGAACAACCAACAGGCCAACGCGGCCGCGATCAGCAGCCGCCACCAACGCATGGTGCCGTGCATCCGACGGGCAACGACCACCGCGCACCCGACGGCCCCGCTGGTGACCGCCGCCTGCAGGACGAAGGCGATGGCTCCGGCCAGGTCGGCGCCGTAGGGAGCGGCCGCGTTCGCGGCCCACAGCAGCACGACCACGGCGAACAATACGAGGCGCTTCTGATAGCCCCTGACCGCCACACGCCCCCCTCGGCAAAGTAAATCGAGACCTATCGTGCCACCTCGGCGATGGCGAGCCGCCTCGAATCTCGACCAGCGGCGCCTGCCGCGAACCTCAACCGCCGGCGATCATGGCCACCGCGGCCAACGCCAGCACCATGCCGCATCCCTGCCAGGCGGTGACCCGCTCGCGGAGGACGACGATCGCCAGCAGCACCGTCGCGGCCGGGTAGAGCGACATCAGCACACCGGCCAGCGACAGCAGCGACGCCTGCAGCGCCAGCAGCATCGCGACGTTGGCGCCGGTATCGAGGACTCCGGCGAGCAGTGCCAGCCGAAGCGGCACACCCGTGGGAACGCGTAGCTGGCGGCCGGCCGCCGCGATGCCGATGACCAGGACCGTCGCGGCGATCCGGGCGAACACCAGCGGCCACAGCCGTGCCTCGACCGGCGCCTGGTCGATGAGGACGAAGTTCAGACCGAAGGCCACCCCGGCGCCGAGCGTCAGCCAGGCGACCTTCTTGGTGAATCGGTGCGGCCGGACGTCCTCGTCGGTGGTCTCGCGGCTCACCAGGACGACGGCGATCAGGGCTACCACGACCCCGCCGGCGGCGATCAGCCCCGGGCGCTCGCCGAGCGCCAGCCCCACCCCGACCGGCAGCGCAGCGACCAGCACGGCGGTCAGCGGCGACACCACGGAGATCGGCCCGGCCCCCAGCGCGGCGTAGAACCACCACACGCCCAGACCCTGGGAGACGCCGCACAGCGCTCCCCACAGCACCGCGGGCGCGGTGATCTCGCCGCCGACCGCCCACGAGAGCACCGCCAACAGCACCATCGCGATGGGATAGGACACCAGCACGACCCGGATGGCGGCGGTATACCGGGAGGCGACACCGCCCACGAAGTCGCTGACCCCGTAAGCCGTCGCGGAGGCCAGCGCGAACAGGACTCCGATCAGGACATGCCCTTGGCGCGTCGGCCGAGTTCGCGCACGACCTCGCGTTGAGCGTCGCGGCGGGCGAGGTCCTGCCGCTTGTCGTGGGCCTGCTTACCGCGGGCCAACGCGAGTTCCACCTTCACCTTGCCGTCGGTGAAATACAGCGACAGCGGTACCAGGGTCAGATTCCCGTCGCGGATCTTGCCGACGAGCTGGTCGATCTGCTTGCGGTGCAGCAGCAGCTTGCGGTTGCGCCGCGGTGCATGGTTGGTCCAGGAACCGTGGTGATACTCCGGGATGTGCAGGTTGCGCAGCCAGATCTCGCCGTCGTCGACGGTGGCGAATGCGTCGGCCAGCGAGGCCTGCCCGTCGCGCAGGCTCTTCACCTCGGTGCCGACCAAGGCGATACCGGCCTCATAGGTGTCCAGAACCGTGTAGTTGTGCCGGGCCTTGCGATTGCTCGCCACCACCTGGTTGTTGCGGTCCTTCGTGCCGCCGGCCTTTTTCGCCACGACCTACCTTCGCACGTACAGCCGCAAGGTCACGTATGCGGTGACGCCCGACATCGCCAGGCCGAGGAAGAGCATCCACGGCGCGCAGTAATACAGGACGTCGCGGAAGTCGACCTGGGCGATCAGATTGGCTTGGTAGAACTGGTCGAGCGCGTTCTCCAGGAACAGCGCCCGCACCAGGATCAGCCCCACGATCGCCAGCACCACACCGATGAACGCCGCGAGCATGGCTTCGACGAGGAACGGCAGCTGGGTGTACCAGCGACTGGCGCCCACCAGACGCATGATGCCGATCTCGGTGCGCCGGGTGTAGGCCGCGACCTGAACCATATTCGCGATCAGCAGCACCGCGCCGACCGCCTGCACCAAGGCGATCGCGAACGCCGCGTTGCTGATGCCGTCGAGTACCGCGAACAACCGGTCGATCAGATCCTTCTGGTTGAGCACATTGAGCACCCCGGGTGCGCCGACCATGGATTGATCGAAGTCCTGGTGTTCCTCGGGGTTCTTCAGCTTCACGACGAACGACGCGGGGAAGGCGTCTTTACCGGCCACCTCTTTGTACTGGGGGAACTTCTTGATGGCGTCGTCGTAGGCCTGGTCGCGGTTGAGGAAGCGCACCGACGCGACGTCGTCGCGGTCCTCGATCTGCGCACGCAGCGCCTTGCACGGGTCGGCGTCACAGGTCGGATCGCCGGAAGACACCTCGGGTGTCAGGAAGACCTGACTCTCCACCCGGTCGAGGTAGATGTCGCGGGACTGATCGGCCAGGCGCACGACCAGCAGACCGCCACCGAACAGACCGATCGAGATGGCGGTCGTGAGGATCATCGCCACCGTCATGGTGACGTTGCGACGAAGTCCGGTCAGGACCTCGTTGACCAGGAAACCAAAGCGCACTTAGCGATCCATTCCGTAGATTCCGCGCTGCTCGTCCCGGACCAGTCGTCCCAGTTCCAGTTCGAGGACGCGTTGGCGCATCGAGTCGACGATGTGATGGTCGTGGGTGGCCATCAGCACGGTCGTACCGGTGCGGTTGATGCGCTCGAGCAGGTCCATGATGTCCTTGCTCGTATCCGGGTCCAGGTTTCCGGTCGGCTCGTCGGCCAGCAACACCAGCGGGCGGTTCACGAACGCCCGGGCAATCGCCACCCGCTGCTGTTCACCGCCGGACAGCTCGGCCGGCAGCCGGGTGGCTTTACCGGACAACCCGACCATTTCCAGGACATCGGGCACGACCCGGTTGATCACCTCCGAACGCTTCCCGATGACCTCCAGCGCGAACGCGACGTTCTCGAACACCGTCTTCTGCTGGAGCAGCCGGAAATCCTGGAAGACGCAGCCGATGACCTGGCGAAGACCCGGGATGTGCCGTCCGGGCAGCTTGTTGACGTGAAATTTGGAGACGCGGATGTCGCCCTGGGTGGGCGAGTCCTCGGCCAGCAGCAGACGTAGGAACGTCGACTTGCCCGACCCCGACGGGCCGATGAGGAACACGAACTCACCCTTGTCGATCTTGAGCGACACGTTGTCCAGGGCGGGGCGCGCCGAGGACTTGTACTGCTTCGACACACGGTCGAGGGTGATCATCACGGCACGCCAGTGTAGCGGTGAGCGGGGCTGGGCCCCGCTACCCCGGCAGACCGGGCAGGCCCGGGAGCACCGGGGCCGGCGGGGGGCTCGGCGACGCCGGCGCGGGCTCGGTGACGGTCTGCGGCGGCAGCAAACCAGGCCCGTCGGGATCGATCACCGTGGTCGTCGGCGTGGACGACGGCGATGAGCCCGGCGATGTCGGCGAGGTCGGGCTGGTCGGCGTCGTGGTCGTCGGCGTGGTGGTCGTCGTGGTCGGCGTGGTGGTCGTCGTGGTCGAGGTGGGCCGCCTGGTCGGGGGCGGCTCCTGCACCTGGGTGCGCGGCACCCAGGTGTAGTCGGGGTCGGGGACGAATCCGGGTGGGACCACCTGCTGATTGGCCGGGGGCGTCGGCGCCGGCTCCGGGGCGAAAGTCTGCTGCACCCAGGCCAGCGCGATGAAGAGCACCACCAGGCCGGCGGTCGAGGTGCGGATGCGCCCACCCGGCATGTAGCGGGGCCAGCCCCGGTCCTCGCGGCGCCAGCTGCGCAACCGCTGGGTGATGTTCACTGCTTCGACTCCGCCCGGCCCTGCGGGGCCTCGCCGTGACCGGCGATGGTGTCCACCGTCGGGCTGTGTTCGGAGGTGGCGATGCCGGCCCGATTGAGCGCGGCGATGATGCGGATGCGTAACCGCCGCCCGACCTCGAACTGTTTGCCGGGCAGGGTCCGGGCCACCATCCGCAGATTGACGGTGTCGAGTTCGATGCTCTCCACACCCATGAGCTGCGGTGTGTCCAGCAGCAGCGCCCGCAGGCCCGGATCCTCGATGGCGTCTTCGCCGACCGCGTGCAGAAGCTCATTGACCCGGTTGAGATCGGCCGTCGTGGGAACCGGGATGTCGACCACCGCGCGTGCCCAGTCCTTGGACATGTTGAGGGACCGGACGATGTTGCCGTTCGGGACGGTGAACACCTCGCCCTCGCCGGTGCGCAGCTTGGTCACGCGCAGCGTGACCTCTTCGACGGTGCCCTCGGCCGCATCCGGCGCGCCCAGCATGTTCAGCTGCACCAGATCGCCGAACCCGTATTGACGTTCGGTGATGATGAAGAATCCGGCCAGCAGATCCTGCACCAGTTTCTGGGCGCCGAAGCCCAGCGCGGCGCCGAGTACCGCGGCCGGCGCGACGAGTGAGCCCACCGGGACGTTGACGACGTCGGTGATCTCGACCGCGACGACGACGAACAGGATGGCGATGGACACCCACGAGATGACCGACGCCACCGCCTGGCGATGCTTCGCGCTCTCCGAGCGCACCAGCTGGTCGGATTCCTGATACTCGGCGTCGATGCGCCGCGTGACCCGCCGCGCGATCCAGTTGATGAAGCGCGCGGCCAGCAGGGCGCCGACGATCAGCAGGGCGATTTGCAACCCCTGGCTCAGCAGCCAGGTGCCGATCTCGCCGCTCCAGAAGTTGTGCCAGCCGTCGGAGAAGCCGTTCGCCAGCGGCGTGCTAGTCGTCATCGCGCCGGTTGCGCCAGCGGATGCCGGCCTCGAGGAATCCGTCGATGTCGCCATCGAGAACCGCAGCGGGAGTCCCGACCTCGTATTCGGTGCGCAGGTCTTTGACCATCTGATACGGGTGCAGGACGTAGGAGCGCATCTGGTTGCCCCACGAGCTGCCGCCGTCTCCCTTCAGGGCGTCGAGCTCGGCGCGTTCTTCCACGCGTTTGCGTTCCAACAACTTGGCCTGCAGCACCCGCATCGCGGAGACCTTGTTCTGCAGCTGCGACTTCTCGTTCTGGCACGTGACGACGATTCCGGTGGGGATGTGGGTCAACCGCACGGCCGAGTCGGTGGTGTTCACCGACTGTCCGCCGGGACCGCTCGAGCGGTAGACATCGACCCGGACGTCGCCTTCGGGGATGTCGATGTGATCGGTGGTCTCCGTGACGGGCAGCACCTCGACATCGGCGAACGACGTCTGGCGGCGCCCCTGGTTGTCGAACGGACTGATCCGGACCAGGCGGTGGGTCCCCTGTTCGACCGAGAGCGTGCCGTAGGCGAACGGCGCGTGCACCGCGAAGGTCGCACTCTTGATGCCGGCCTCCTCGGCGTAGGAGGTGTCGAAGACCTCGACCGGGTATTTGTGCTGTTCGGCCCAGCGGATGTACATGCGCATGAGCATTTCGGCCCAGTCGGCCGCGTCGACGCCGCCGGCGCCGGATCGGATGGTCACCACCGCCTCGCGTTCGTCGTATTCGCCGGACAGCAGGGTGCGCACCTCCATCGCCTCGATGTCCTCGCGCAGCTTGGCCAGTTCGGCATCGGCTTCGGCGGTGGCGTTCTGCGCGTCGGCCCCCTCCTCCTCGGCGGCGAGCTCGTAGAGCACCGGGAGGTCTTCGACGCGTTGGCGCAATTCCTCGACCCGACGTAATTCGTTCTGGGCGTGCGAGAGCTCGCTGGTCACCTTCTGGGCGCGCGACTGGTCGTCCCAGAGGTTCGGGTCGGAGGCGTCCTCCTCGAGTTTCTGGATCTTGGCGCGCAGACCGTCGACGTCGAGGACGCGCTCCACCGTCGTCAGGGTGGTGTCCAGTGCGGCGATATCGGATTGGCGGTCGGGATCCACGGGGATCAAGGTTACCGGCCGGAACATCCGCGGCTGCCGGGCCGTCCAGCGGTTCGGTGCGAGTTCTGCGCGACTTCCGGCGTGGAACGCATCGCCGCGTTTAAAGTCGGGTTGGTAACCAGCCCGGCGCGTCGCGACAGCCCTCAGCGCGTGTCCGGGCAGTGACAGGAGGCACCCTCACATGCCCCAGCAGCGCCCCTTCTATGTGGCGATCGTCGGATCCGGCCCGTCCGGATACTTCGCCGCCGCGTCGTTGCTCAAGGCCGCCGACGAGCGCGCAGACCAGGATGGCGCCGGGCCGCCGCTGGACGTGCGCGTGGACATGCTCGAGATGCTGCCCACCCCCTGGGGCCTGGTGCGCTCCGGGGTTGCGCCGGACCATCCCAAGATCAAGTCGATCAGCTCCCAGTTCGACAAGACCTCGAGCGATCCGCGCTTCCGGTTCTTCGGCAACATCGCGGTCGGCGACCACGTTCAGGCCACCGAGCTCGCCGAACGCTACGACGCGGTGATCTATGCGGTGGGCGCCCAGTCCGATCGGGCGCTGGGCATCCCCGGGGAGGAGCTCGAGGGCAGCGTCGCCGCGGTCGATTTCGTCGGCTGGTACAACGCCCATCCCCACTTCGAGCTCATGGCACCCGACCTGTCGGGCGCCCGCGCGGTCGTGATCGGCAATGGCAACGTCGCCCTGGACGTGGCTCGCATCCTGATCACCGATCCCGATGCGCTGTCGCGTACCGACATCGCCGACCACGCGCTGCAGTCACTGCGGCCCTGCGGGGTCGAAGAGGTGGTGATCGTGGGCCGGCGCGGTCCACTGCAGGCCACCTTCACCACGCTGGAGTTGCGCGAGCTCGGAGATCTCGAGGGCCTCGGGGACGTGGACGTGATCGTCGATCCGGCGGACCTCGCCGATATCAGCGACGAGGACCTCGAGGCCGCGGGCAAGACGGTGAAGAACAACGTCAAGGCGCTGCGCGGGTACGCCGAACGCGGACCGCGTGGCGCCACGCGGCGGATCGTGTTCCGCTTCCGCACCTCACCGATCGAGATCCGGGGCGAGGGCCGCGTCGAGTCCATCGTGCTGGGCACCAACGAACTCGTCACCGACCCCACCGGGCGCATCGTCGCCAAGGACACCGGCGCACGCGAAGAGCTGCCGGCCCAGCTGGTGGTGCGCGCGGTGGGCTACCGCGGCGTGCAGACGCCCGGTCTGCCGTTCGACGAACGCTCCGGAACCATCCCGCACACCGACGGACGGGTTGAGGACAGCCCGAACGAGTACGTGGTGGGTTGGATCAAACGGGGGCCGTCGGGGGTGATCGGCAGCAACAAGAAGGACTCGCAGGCCACCGTCGACACCCTGCTCGCCGATCTGGCGCAGGCCGAACCGGCCGATTTCGGTTCCGGTCACGCCGACGAGCTCGTCGAGTGGCTGCTCTCCCGGCAGCCCAAGTTGGTCACCGACGATCATTGGCGCGTCATCGACGAACACGAACGGACTACGGGCACTGGATCGGGACGGCCCCGGGTGAAGCTCACCAGCGTGGCCGAGCTGCTGCGCATCGGCCACGGCTGACGGTTCAGTTGGTCGGTTCCGGCGGCGCCACCGGCGGCGGAGGTTGGGCCGGCGCGAAATTCCAGTTGTCCGGATTCTTGGCCGAGTAGACGACCGGGAACAGCGCACCCATCGACGGCCAGTCGTTCACGTCGACGGCCATCCGCTGGTAGACCACGTGCTCGTTGACATTGGGCCCGTTGATCACGCCGGTGACCGTGACGAACTGTTCGCCGGTCACCCCGTCGGGGCGGGGGCTGACGCCGGTGATCAGCAATGTTCCCTGCAGCGCATCGCTGCCCATGCCGCGGCGGCGTCTGATCCACGGTGCCGCCAGGATCGCGATCGCACCGATGATCAACAGGAGCACGAGGAATTCGATCACACCGCCCATGGTAGGACTGCTGACATGGGCAGCACTTCGTTCGACGTCCCCGCCGATCTCGCGTTGGCGCTGTGGCTCGCCGACCATGCCGACGCGCTGACCGCCGACCGGTTCGGCGCGTTGGATCTGCGCGTCGACACCAAACCCGACCTGACACCGGTGTCGGATGCGGACCGGTCGGCGGAGACGTCGCTGCGCAACCTGCTGGCCCGCGAACGCCCCGACGATCTGGTGCTGGGCGAAGAGTTCGGCGGCACAGCGGCTTTCACCGGCCGCCAGTGGGTGATCGACCCGATCGACGGCACCAAGAATTTCGTCAGGGGCGTGCCGGTGTGGGCGACGCTGATCGCGCTGCTGCAGGACGGCGTGCCGGTGGTGGGTGTCATCAGCGCGCCGGCGCTGCGACGGCGTTGGTGGGCGGGGGCCGGGCAGGGCGCCTTCGGTGTCGTCTCCGGTGAATCGCCGCGTCGCCTGGCGGTGTCGTCGGTACCCGATCTGGAATCGGCGAGTCTGTCTTTCTCGAGTCTGTCTGGATGGGCGAAACGCGGTGTGCGCGAACGCTTCATCGATCTGACCGACGCCGTGTGGCGAGTCCGCGGGTTCGGCGACTTCTTCTCCTACTGCCTGCTGGCCGAGGGGGCGGTGGACATCGCCGCCGAACCCGAGGTGTCGCTGTGGGATCTGGCCGCCCTCGACATCCTCGTCCGGGAGGCCGGCGGGGTGTTCACCAACGTCGAGGGCCGACCGGGCCCGCACGGCGGCAGCGTGGTGGCGTCCAACGGACTGCTGCACGACGCGGTACTGAGCCGACTGTCGGGCTAGTTGCCCTTCCCCAGCCCCCGGGCCATGAAGCGACCCATCGCGATCAGGGTGGCCCGCCGCGGCATCAGTCGGGTCTGCAGCAGCAGGAATGCCCGGTTGATCCGGCCGGGGATGATGATGTGCTTGCGCCCGATGGCGGAAAGCACCTCGCGGACAACATCTTCGGGCTGGGCCATCAAGAATTGCGGATAGCCCTTCAAGGCGTCCCCCTGGGTGTCCATCAGCCCGCCGATCATCACCAGGACGTCGACGCCCGAACCGCGCAACTCGTACCAGAGCCCTTCGCCGAGAGCGATCTGGAACGCTTTGTTCGCGGCGTAGGCCGACGTGTAGGGCGCCGAGGTCAGGCCCGCGCCCGAGGAGACGATGACGATGGCACCCCGGCCGCGCCGGCGCATGTCCGTGGCGAACCGATGGACCAGGTTGGTGTAGCCGCGGGCGTTGACGTCGATCAGCCGGCTGTGGACTTCCAGCGGCATCTCCAGAATGGGCGGCGTATCGGCCGGGGTGAGCATGTGGTTGCACACCAGGATGTCCACCGCGATGTCACCCACTGCCGCCTCGACAGTCGGATACGGCGCGGGTTCGCCGAGGTCGCAGACGGCCGCGCGGACCTCCACACCGAACTCCGAGCGCAGTTCGGCGGCGCGATCGTGCAGCGCCGCGTCGAGGACATCGGTGAGCACGAGGTTGATTCCCGCCGCCGCCAGCGCCCGCGCGAAGGCGTAGCCGAGTCCCTCCGCGCGCGCCGAACCGCTGACCAGCGCCCAGCCGCCGCGAAACCGATCGAGTGGATCCGTTGTCCTACGCACGGCCGGATTGTCTCTCGCTGCCGCCCGCGCAGTGTGAGGATCGCAACACGACACTCGGACCTTACTCTGGAGTAAGATACGGTCGGAGCCATCGCCCCTACCACGTGAGGCTGCTGACATGACCGAAACTCTGCCGTCCAAGCCGTCGCCCAAGACGGCGAAGAATGCCCGGGCCCCGCGCACCGGCCGGGAGAGCGCTGTGGGCCTGCAGCGGCACCGGCGCTCCGCGACCGACATCGGACTGGCTTTGCTCACTCCGCTGGTCGGCCAGGAATTCCTGGATCGCTACAACCTGCGCGATCCGCTCAACCGCGGTCTGAAGTACGGCGTCAAGCAGGTCTTCTCGGCCGCCGGCGCGTCGACCCGGCAGTTCAAACGGATCCAGGGCGTGGGCAAGCCGCCGACCCGGCTGCAGCCCAGCGGGGCGGACTACTTCGACCTGACGCCCGACGACGACCAGAAGATGATCGTCCAGACGGTCGACGAGTTCGCCGAAGAGGTGCTGCGGCCCGCGGCACGCGACGCCGACGATGCCGCGACCTTCCCGCCCGAGCTGATCGCCAAGGCCGCCGAACTCGGCATCACCGCCATCAACATCCCCGAGGATTTCGACGGCATCGCCGAGCACCGCTCGACGGTGACCAATGCGCTGGTCGCCGAGGCGCTCGCCTACGGCGACATGGGCCTGGCCCTGCCGATCCTCGCGCCCGGCGGCGTCGCCTCCGCGCTGACCCACTGGGGCAGCGCCGATCAACAAGCGACCTACCTTCGCGAATTCGCCGGGGAGAACGTGCCGCAGGGCTGTGTGGCGATCGCCGAGCCGCATCCGCTCTTCGATCCGACCGCATTGCAGACCACCGCGGTACGGACCCCCGGTGGCTACCGTCTGACCGGCGTGAAGTCATTGGTGCCCGCGGCCGCGGAGGCCGAACTGTTCATCGTGGCCGCCGCCCTGAACGGCAAGCCGGCGCTGTTCATCGTCGAAGCGGCCACTGAGGGCGTCACCGTCAAAGCCGATCCGAGCATGGGGGTGCGCGGCGCCGCGATCGGCCGCGTCGAGCTGTCCAATGCCGCTGTGCCGCTGCACAATCGACTCGGAGAGGACGAGGCGACCGATAGCGACTATTCCGAGGCGATCGCCCTGGCCCGCCTGGGCTGGGCCGCGCTGGCCGTGGGGACATCGCATGCGGTGCTCGACTACGTCGTGCCCTACGTCAAGGAACGCGAGGCCTTCGGCGAACCGATCGCCCATCGCCAGTCGGTGGCGTTCATGTGCGCCAACATCGCCATCGAACTCGACGGACTGCGTCTGATCACCTGGCGCGGCGCCGCCCGCGCAGAACAGGGTCTGCCGTTCGCCCGGGAAGCGGCCCTGGCCAAACGGCTGGGCAGCGACAAGGGCATGCAGATCGGCCTCGACGGCGTGCAGCTGCTGGGCGGCCACGGTTTCACCAAGGAACACCCCGTCGAACGGTGGTATCGCGATCTGCGCGCCATCGGCGTCGCCGAGGGCGTCGTCATCATCTGATCCGACCTCCCAGCAGCCCCTGAACCAGAACCGGAACGGAAACAACCGCCATGGCAATCAACCTCGAAATGCCACGCAAGTTACAGGCCGTCATCGAGAAGGGACATCAGGGCGCCGCGGAGATGCTGCGGCCGATATCCCGTAAATACGACAAGGCCGAACACGCCTATCCCGTCGAATTGGACACGTTGGCCAGCCTCTTCGAGGGCATCTCCGCGGCGAAGACAATCTCCTTCGCCGGCGCGGAGGCGTTCCGCGATGACGAAGACGGCCCCAAGGGCAACATCAACGGCGCCAACATGTCCGCGTTGCTCAACGCCCTGGAGATCAGTTGGGGTGACGTCGCGCTGCTGCTGTCGGTGCCGTATCAGGGGCTCGGCAACGCCGCGATCTCCGGTGTGGCCACCGACGAGCAGCTCGAGCGGCTCGGCAAGGTCTGGGCGGCGATGGCGATCACCGAACCCGGATTCGGGTCCGATTCGGCCGCGGTGTCCACCACGGCCAAGCTCGACGGCGACGAGTACGTGATCAACGGCGAGAAGATCTATGTCACCGCAGGCGCTCGGGCCAGCCACATCGTCGTCTGGGCGACGCTGGACAAGGCGCTCGGCCGCGCAGCCATCAAGTCGTTCATCGTGCCGCGCGAGCATCCGGGCGTCACCGTCGAACGCCTCGAACACAAGCTCGGCATCAAAGCCTCCGACACCGCCGCCATTCGCTTCGACAACGTCCGCATTCCCAAACAGAACCTGCTCGGCGACCCGGAGATTCACGTCGAGAAGGGTTTCGCGGGGGTGATGGAGACCTTCGACAACACCCGGCCGATCGTGGCCGCGATGGCCGTCGGTGTCGCCCGCGCCGCGCTGGAGGATCTGCGCAAGATCCTCACCGACGCCGGTGTGGAGATCTCGTATGACAAGCCCGCCCACGCGCAGAGCGCGGCGGCCGCCGAGTTCCTCCGGATGGAGGCCGACTGGGAGGCCGGGTATCTGCTGACCGTCCGTTCGGCGTGGCAGGCCGACAATGCGATCCCGAACTCCAAGGAAGCGTCCATGGCCAAGGCCAAGGCGGCCCGGGTGGGTAGCGACATCACCCTCAAGGCCGTCGAATTGGCCGGGACGGCAGGGTATTCCGAGGAGACCCTGCTGGAGAAGTGGGCCCGGGACAGCAAGATCCTCGACATCTTCGAGGGCACCCAGCAGATTCAGCAGCTGGTGGTCGCGCGACGTCTGCTGGGTCTGACGTCGGCCGAACTGAAGTAGGGCGGGTCAGAACCCGCCCGACACCGCCACCCGGGTCCGACCGGTCACCCCGCCGCCGATGATCGTGCTCAGGGTCTTCGGTGCGTCGAGCACTCCGACGTCGCGGGTGATGTCCGACAGGTGGGCCGGTTTGAGGTCGGCGGCGATGGCGGCCCACAGTTCGCGGCGCCGCTCGATCGGCAACTGCACCGAGTCGATGCCGACCATGGTGACCCCGCGCAGGATGAACGGCAGCACCGTGGTGGCCAACTGCGGCGATTGGGCCAGCCCGGAGATCGCCGCGACGCCGCCGTAGTTCATGGTGCTCAGCGCGAAGGCCAGGGTGTCGCCGCCGACGCTGTCGACCACTGCGGCCCACCGCGAGCTGCCCAGCGGCCGGATCTTCTCGCCCTCGGCGGGCAGCCGGCCGATGACCTGGTAGGCACCAAGTCCCATCAGATAGTCGTGCGCCTCGGCCTTACCTGTCGAGGCGATGACCTCGTAGCCCAGCCCGGCGAGCAGGTCGACGCTGATGCTGCCGACGCCGCCGGTCGCCCCGGTGACCAGCACGGGGCCGTCCTGTGGCCGGATGCCGTTGGTGCGGATCGCGTCGACGCTCATGGCTGCGGTGAATCCGGCGGTACCGATCGCGGCGGCCTCGGCGGTCGTCAGCTCGTCGAGTTTGACCACGTACTCGGCCGGGAAGCGCGCCCGGTCCGCATACCCGCCGTGGCGGCCGGTGCCGATGTCGTAGCCGTGGGCGACGACCCGGTCCCCTTCGGCGAATTCGGCGGATGAGCTGGCGACGACGACGCCGGCGGCATCGATGCCGGGGATCAACGGGTAGGACCGCGCGACGCCGCCTTTCGGCGTGACGGCGAGTGCGTCCTTGTAGTTGATGCCGGAGTACTCGACGGTGATGGTGACATCGCCGTCGGGCAGGAAACTCTCGTCGACCACCTCGGGGTTCAGGGTGATCGAGCCTTCGGAGTCCTGGTGTGCCACGAGTGCGTTGACGGAAGTCATGACGCCATCGTAGAGACGCGAAACCCCCGCCACGCCGGTCCGGCGAGCGGGGGTTCGCGGTGCGAACTCAGCCGATCAGCACCCGCTGCAGGTCGGGCTTCATCTGCTGCAGCTGCTGGCCCCAGTAGATCCAGGTGTGGGTGCCGCCGGGCGGGAAGTTGAACACGCCGTTCTGGCCGCCGGCCGCAATGTAGCGCTCCTGGAACGTGATGTTGGTGCGCAGCGTCAGACTCTCCAGGAACTCCTGCGGCAACCCCGCACCGCCCAGTTCACCGGGCTTGCCGCTTCCGCAGTACACCCAGATTCGAGTGCCGTTGGCGACGATCTTGTCGATGTTGACCATCGGGTCGTTGCGCCGCCACGCCGGATCGCTGGACGGACCCCACATGGCCTCGGGCTTGTAGCCGCCCGCGTCCCCCATGGCGAAGCCGACCAGGGTGGGCCACCAGCCCTCGGACAGGTTCAGGAAGCCGGACAGCGATCCGGCGTAGATGAACTGCTGCGGGTGATAGATCGACAGCACCAGCGACGCCGAGCCGGCCATCGACAGACCGACGGCGGCACTGCCGGTCGGTTTGACGTCACGGTTGGCCGCCAGCCAGTTCGGCAGCTCGGAGGTCAGGAACGTCTCCCACTTATAGGTCTGGCATCCGGTGTTACCGCACGCCGGGGCATACCAGTCGGTGTAGAAGCTGGACTGGCCACCGACGGGCATGACAATCGACAGACCCGAATCGAGATACCACTCGAAGGCCTGGGTCTCGATGTCCCAGCCGTTGAAGTCGTCGCGCGCACGCAGACCGTCGAGCAGATAGACCGCGGGTGAGCCGGGCCCACCGCTTTGGAACTGGACCTTGATGTCGCGGCCCATCCCCGCCGACGGCACCATCAGGTACTCGACCGGCAAACCCGGGCGGGAGAATGCGCCGGCCGTGGCCGACTGTCCCGTCAGACCGATCACCCCGGGCAGCACTGCTGCGACGACAGCGGCGACCGTCAGCCGGCGGGCCCAGCGGCCCCGAATCTTGTCAACGAAAGTCATAGGTGCAAATCCATCCATCTTCCGGTTTTCGCTCGACGCGTTGCTACCCCCGCGGACGACCGCCGGCCCGCAGCGGTCTCCCCTGCGGTGTGGCGCCGCCCAACCGACCGTCGGCAGGTGAGCGGACCGAGAGAGTTCTGTTGTGGCGATTCGAGTAAAACATGGCCGTTGGACGGAGTGAACCCCATTTGCGCAGATGGGAGGTGCCGATACCGCAGCGCGGCATCCGCACCCACCCGCACCGCCGAGTGTGGGCCTGGTGGATCGATTCGCCGCCCTGGACGTCCCTGCGGCGCACAGTCGGCGAATGCGAACCCGGAGTATCGCTGCACAGCATCTTGTGCGGGCACCACGCATAAAAGTAACGTCAGTTTCACTTCAGCGCGCAATGCAGACGGGAGTCGTCGGTGGAATCGTTCGTACACCTGCGCAAGGGCGTGACGCCGCGGCGCCTGCACGCCGACCTCGACGGCCTCAAGGACGACGAGCTGGGTCGCGGCGGCTTCACCGGTCGCACGGCCAACATGTATCGCCGCCACGATCCCACCGCCTACCGGGCGGTCGGGCCGCTGCGCCCGCTGGACGTGCTGTCCTCGGAGCTCGAGCCGTCGGATGCCGCCGACGCCGCGGGCGGACCGTTGCTGCTGTTCCACAACGACGACTGCCGCGTATCACTGTCGCGCCGCAGCCGGCCGATGCCGTTCTTCGTACGCCACGTCGACGGTGACCTGCTGTGCTTCGTGCACCAGGGCTCGGGCCGGTTGGAGACGGAGTTCGGACCGCTTGACTACCGCCGGGGCGACTGGGTGTATCTCCCCAAGGCGTGCACCTGGCGCCACGTCCCGGCCGAGGAGACGACGCTGTTGATGGTGGAGGCCTCCGACGAGTTCCGGGTCCCCCCGCCCGGCGCGCTGGGGCGCCACTTCCCGTTCGACCCGAGCCAGGCCGTCCTGCCCGAACCCGCGCCGTATGACGACCCCTCCCCGTCCGGGGGCGACGAGTACGAGGTGCGCCTGATCCATGCGGGCGGTCCGACGTCGCTGTTCTACCGGCACCATCCGCTCGACGTCGAGGGCTGGCGCGGCGACAACTTCGCCTTCACGTTCAACATCGCCGACTACAACGTGGTGACCTCCGACAGTGTGCACCTGCCGCCGACGGTGCACCTGTTCATGCAGGCCACCGGCGTCTACGTGATGAACTTCCTGCCCAAACCCGCCGAGGGTGTGCCCGGCACCGAACGCACTCCGTGGTATCACCGCAACGTCGACTACGACGAGGTGGCGTTCTTCCACGGTGGCTCGCTCTACGGCATCGCGATGCCGCCGGGACTGCTCTCCCACGCCCCGCAGGGGGTGCACCACGGCGCACCGGAGAAGGCGCGCGAACGCGCGCGCCGCATGTTCGAGGAGCACTCAAGGGTGGACTGGCAGGTCATCGCCGTCGACACCCGCCGACGGCTGATCCCGTCACCCGAGGTGCTGGCCGGCGATCTCGGAGCGGCGGCGGCCGCGACCTCGGACCGAAGCCGGCACCGGTGACCATCGCCGTGCGCTACGAATACGACCGCATTCCCTATCTGGTCGCTTATCAGAACACCTCGGCGGTGCGCGACGTCTATGGCGGCGTCGCCGAGCTCGTGGTGCTCGAGAGCCACCTGCTCAGACCGCGCGACAAGCCGTCGGACACGGTGCTGATGTTCATGCACCCGATCGGCGGCGGCGCGTACCTGCCGATGATGAACGCCTTGGCCAAGGCCGGCCATCACGTCATCTACTGCAACAGCCGGTTTCGGGGCACCGACTCGGCGCTGCTGATGGAGAAGGTCGTCGAGGATCTCGGCGAGGCGATCAAGGATGCGAAGAACCGACTCGGCTACGACAAGGTGGTGCTCGCCGGGTGGAGCGGCGGTGGGTCGCTGTCGGTGTTCTACCAGCAGCAGGCCCAACACCCGACCGTCACCGCGAGCCCGTCCGGCGACGGGCCCGACCTGACCACGCTCGGCCTGATCCCGGCCGACGGCATCATGCTGCTGGCCGCGCACATCAGTCGGCACGGCACGCTCACCGAATGGTTGGACGCCTCGATCCTCGACGAGGCCGACCCCTCGAAGCGGGATCCCGACCTGGATCTCTACGACCCGGACAACCCCAATCAACCGCCCTACTCGGCCGAATTCCTCGCGCGCTACCGGCAGGCGCAGATCGACCGGAACCGGCGGATCACCGCATGGGTCAAGGACAAGCTGGCCGAGCTGAGAGCCAGTGGACGCCCCGGGGCGGACGTGGCCGAGTCCGCATTCGTTGTGCACGGCACCATGGCCGATCCCCGCTGGCTCGACCCGACCGTCGACCCGAACGAACGCACGCCGGGGACCTGCTATCTGGGTGATCCGGCCGTGGTGAACAACAGCCCCGTCGGGCTGGCCCGGTTCTGCACGCTGCGCAGCTGGCTGTCCCAGTGGAGTTATGACGACGCCAACGGTGACGCACTCGCGGCCGGCGCGGATCTCGCGGTACCGGCGCTGGTGATCGGCAATCTCGCCGACGACGCCTGCACGCCCAGCCACACCCGCAGGCTGTTCGAGGCGATCGGACATCCCGACAAGGAGATGTACGAGATTTCCGGCGCGAACCATTACTACTCCGGACCCGATCAACGTGAGACCCTGCGTGAGGCCGTCGGTATCTGCACCGACTGGCTGAGGCGGCACGGGTTTTCTTCGGAGGGCAGGAGCGAAGCGACCCGGGATTCAGAAGCGGAGGGCTGAATGACCGCAGGCGCGTTGGACGGTGTCCGGGTGATCGAGATCGGCACGCTGATCTCGGGGCCGTTCGCCGGACGGCTCCTCGGCGACATGGGCGCGGAGGTGCTCAAGATTGAGCTCCCCGGTGCGCCGGACCCGCTGCGGACCTGGGGCCAGGCCGAACTCGACGGACATCACTTCTTCTGGACCGTTCATGCCCGCAACAAGAAGGCGATCACCCTCGATCTGCGCGCCCCGCACGGCCGCGACATCTTCCTCGATCTCGTCGAGCGCAGCGATGTCATCGTCGAGAACTTCCGGCCCGGCACGCTGGAACGCTGGAACCTGGGCTACGACGTGCTGCGCGAGCGCAATCGAGGCATCATCCTGGTGCGGGTGTCCGGCTACGGCCAGACCGGTCCCGACGCCCACCGTGCCGGGTACGCCTCGGTCGCTGAGGCCGCCAGCGGACTGCGCCACCTCAACGGTTTCCCGGGCGGTCCCCCGCCCCGGTTGGCGCTCTCCCTCGGCGACAGCCTGGCCGGGATGTTCGCCGCCCAGGGGGCGCTCGCGGCCCTCTACCGGCGCACGGTCACCGGCGAAGGCCAGGTGGTCGACACCGCACTCACGGAATCCTGTCTCGCGGTACAGGAGTCGACGATTCCCGACTACGACGTCGGCGGGGTGGTGCGCGGTCCGTCGGGCACCCGGCTGGAGGGCATCGCGCCGTCGAACATCTACCAGTCCGCCGACGGCAGTTGGGTCGTGATCGCCGCCAACCAGGACACCGTGTTCCGCCGGCTGTGCACGGCGATGGACCGCCCGGAACTGGCCACCGACGAACGTTTCGCCACCCACATCGCCCGGGGACGCCACCAGGACGAGCTCGACGCGATCATCGGCGCCTGGGCTGCCGAACGGGCCCCCGGGGACATCATCGAGACGCTGTCGGCGGCCGGGGTGATCTCCGGACCGATCAACACCGTCGCCGAAGTCGTCGCCGACCCTCAGCTGCGGGCCCGCGGCATGATCGCCGAGCACTGGGATGACAGAGTCGAACGATCGGTCCTCGGCCCGGGCGTGGTGCCGGTGCTGTCGGAATCACCCGGCGGTATCCGCAGCGCCGGCCCGGCGCGGCCCGGTCAGCACAACGACGAGGTGTACACGGAGTTGCTCGGCATGTCCGCCGCAGATGTCGAGAAGCTGCGTGCCGAGGGAGTGATATGAACGCCCTGCCCGCGAAGGTCGTCATCCGCGAGGTCTGCCTGCGCGACGGATTGCAGATCGAACGGCCGGTGCCGTTGTCGAAGAAGCTGGCTCTGCTCGAAGCGGTGGCCGCCACCGGTGTTCGCGAAGTCGAGGCCACCGCGTTCGTGTCGCCGTCGAAGGTGCCCGCACTCGCCGACGCGGCGGAGCTGGCCGCTGAACTGAGCCGCTTCGATCACATCGAATTCTCGGCCCTGGTCGCCAGCCCCAACGGCGCCAGGCGCGCCGTCGCCGCGGGTATGCGTTCGATCGAGTACGTCGTGTCGGCCGCCGACGGGCACAGCCGCGCCAACGTCGGCCGTGACAGCGCCGCCGCGGCCGCCCAGACCCGCGACATCGCCGCCATCGCCCACGACAGCGGCGCCACCGTCGAGGTGATCGTCGCGACTGCCTGGGACTGCCCGTTCGACGGCCCTACCCCACCGCAGCGGGTGCTCGAGATCATCGACACCGCAGTGGGTTTCGGGGCCGACCGCATCGCGATCGCCGATACGATCGGCACCGCGACGCCCAGGCGGGTGACCGATCTGGTGGAGCTGGTCGGTCCCCGCATCGGCGACCTGCCCCTCGGAGCCCACTTCCACAACACCCGGGGTGCCGGGCTGGCGAGTGCGTACGCCGCCGTCAGCAGCGGCGTCACCCGCCTCGACGCGTCGGTGGGCGGGCTGGGCGGCTGCCCGTTCGCCCCCGGGGCGAGCGGCAACATCGCCACCGAGGATCTGGTGTACCTGTTGCGCGACAGCGGAATCGCCACCGACGTGGACCTTCGGGCGGCGATCGCCGCCGCTGAGGTGGCCCGCACCGTCGTCGGCCACGACCTGCCCAGCGCTCTGCTGCGCGCCGGTGACCGGATCACCGGCTGACCATGGCGCCGGAGTCGTCGACGCTGAGCAGCAAGGGCCGACAGACCCGGCTGGCCATCGAGCAGGCGGCCCGGAAGCTGTTCGCAGAACGAGGCTTCCACGGAACCACGCTGGCCGACATCACCTCGGCTGCCGGTAAGTCCTCCGCAGCGTTCTACCGGTATTTCGACGACAAGGAGGACCTGCTCGCCGCGCTCGCCGAATCCTTTCTGCGCGATGTCGTGGCCCCGTCGGGCGCCGAGGTCCCCATGCCGGCGTCGGCGGAGGACAGTGAGTTCTTCACCTCGGTGGTGACCGGCTACTGGAACATGTTCACCCAGAACATCGGCATCATGATCGCAGTGGCCCAGCTCGCGGTGTCCCAGCAGCGATTCGCCGGCGTACAGAACGAATTCCGGCGATTCGGCATGGACATCGTGGCCGCCTCGGTGCGGCGGGCCCAGGAACAGGGGTACGCAACCGACCTGGATGCGCGGCATACCGCGGCGGCGATCGCCCTGCTGTTCGAGAACTTCACCGTCGTGGTGGCCGGTAACTCGGGGCTCGGTCTGCAGGTCGACGACGCCGACGCGATCGCCACGCTGTCGACGATCTGGAAGAAGACGCTGTACGGGTACTAGCCGCACGACGCACGAGGAAAGGGATCATCGTGGATTTCCGCCTGCCCGAACATCTTCCGGGTGTACTCCAGGAGATGGATGCGTTCATCGAGGCAGAGATCATGCCGTTGGAACGCGAACACATGCAGTACTTCGACCGGCGCCGCGAGTACGCGCGGACCGACTGGGAGAACGGCGGCATCCCGCAACGGGCGTGGGAGGAACTGCTCGACGAGATGCGCCGGCGGGCCGACGCGGCCGGCTGGCTGCGCTATGGACTACCGGCACGCTTCGGCGGCCGCGACGGCACCAACATCGACATGGCCGTCATCCGGGAGCACCTGGCCCACCGGGGGCTCGGCCTGCACAACGACCTGCAGGACGAATCCTCGATCGTCGGCAACTTCCCGCAAGTCATCATGATGGACCGGTTCGGCACCGAGACGCAGAAACGCGATTGGATCGAGGCGATGCTGACCGGCACGCGCTCGATGGCCTTCGGTCTGACCGAACCCGACCACGGCTCCGATGCCACCTGGCTGGAGACCCGGGCCGTGCGCGACGGCTCAGGAGATGGGGGCTGGGTCATCAACGGCACCAAACGCTGGAACACCGGCGTGCACCGGGCCACCCACGATCTGATCTTCGCGCGCACGTCCGGCGAACCCGGCCAGGCCCGCGGCATCACCGCACTCCTCGTCCCGACGGATGCACCGGGGTTCGAGGTGCCGTACTACTGGTGGACGTTCAACATGCCGACCGATCACGGCGAAGTGGTGCTGACCGACGTACGGGTGCCCGACGACGCGGTGCTCGGCGAGGTCGATCGCGGTCTCGAGGTGGGTCAGACCTTTCTGCACGAGAACCGGATCCGGCAGGCGGCCAGCAGTCTGGGCGCCGCGCAGTACTGCATCGACCGCGCCGTCGCCTATGCCGGTGAGCGCACCGTCTTCGGCAAACCGCTGGCGGTCAACCAGGCGGTGCAGTGGCCGCTGGTCGAGCTGCAGACCGAGGCGCAGATGGTGCGACTGCTGGTGTACTACGCGGCGACCGAGCTGGACCACAGCCACCACATGGAGGTTTCGGACAAGGTGTCGATGGCCAACTACCGCGCCAACCGGCTGGTGTGCGAGGCGGCCGACCGCGCCATGCAGGTCCACGGCGGCATCGGTTACAGCCGCCATGAGCCCTTCGAACACATCTACCGACACCATCGCCGCTACCGGATCACCGAGGGTGCCGAGGAAATCCAGATCCGCCGCGTCGCCCAACGCCTGTTCGGGTTCGGCCGCCGGTGAAGGACCGACTCGAAGCGGTGCTGAGACCGGTCCTCGGCGCGGTCACGGTCGCGAACCTGCGTCCGCTGACCGGCGGGGCCAGCAGGACCACCTGGGCGTTCGATGCCGTCGGCGAGTCGCGGCAGGCGCTGATCCTGCGCACCGGACCGCCCGAGGAGGTGCACGCCGGCATGAAGTTGGAGGCCAGCGCCCAGCAGCGGGCCGCGGCCGCCGGCGCTCCGGTGCCGCGCATCCTGGCGGCGGACGACGCGGCGGTGACGCTGGGCAGCCCGTACCTGATCTGCGAGACGATCCCGGGTGAGACCATCGTCCGCCGCATCTACCGCACGCTCGACGACGGCGGGCGCGAACGACTGCTGATCCAGTGCGCCGAGGCGCTGGCCGCGATCCACCGCGCCGATCCGGTGGGCATCGGGCTCAGCGAATCCGACCAGCTGACCGAATGGCACGATCAGCTCGACGAGATGAACGACACCACCGCGACGTTCGAATGGGCGTTCCGCTGGCTGGCCGCCCACCGGCCGGAACCCGCTGAGCAGGTACTCGTGCACGGCGACTTCCGGATGGGCAACCTCATCGTCGACGACACGGGGCTGGCCGCGGTGCTGGACTGGGAGCTCGTCCACATCGGAGAGTTCTACGAGGATCTGGCCTGGTTCTGCATCCGGGCTTGGCGGTTCGGCGCCGCCGAGCACCTCGGGGCGGGCGGACTGGGCAGCGTCGACCGGTTTCTGTCCGCCTACGAGAGTGCCAGCGGCCGGACCGTCGACCGCGCGGCCTTCCGGTGGTGGCTGGTCGTGGCGACGCTGCGTTGGGGGGTGATCTGCCGGTATCAGGCGGAGCGACATCTGAGCGGCCAGAACCCGTCGGTCGAATTGGCCGCGATCGGTCGCCGGGTCTGCGAGACGGAGTGGGATCTGCTCGATCTGTTGCAGGGAGGTGGGCCACGATGACCGGACCCGAATGGCTCTACGGCCGACCCACGGCAGCCGAACTCGTCGCAGCCGTGGCGGACTTTCTCGACGGCGATGTGCGCGACGCGACCGAAGGTCAGGTCAATTTCCACGCCCGGGTGGCCGCGAACGTGCTGCGCACCGTCGAACGCGAACTGCGCGACGCGTCGGCGGCCGCGGCGATCGAGGCGGTGGCCGCGCTCGGCCATCCCGACGAGCCGCATCTGGCGGCGGCCATCCGCGCGGGCGACCTCGATGACCGGGGTGATGACGTACTGGCCTGTCTCCGCACGCTGGTGGGCCACCGGCTGTCGGTCTCCCACCCTGGATACGACCGACCCGAATAAGCGGTCAGAGCCGGCGGATGCGCGCCAGCCAGGCCGGCTCTTCCACCCGCGAGCCCACCGGCAGATCCAGCGCCTCGGCGTGTGCGGGTCCGACGACTCCGAGGTACGTCGTCACCGAGAGGGATTCGATGTCCCAGCCCTCGGTGAACGCGTCGCGGATGTCGGCCTCGCTGACCTGCGGACCGAAGCCCCGCCCGGCGTCCGACAGCGCCAGCAGGTGCACCGTCGCGCCCGGCCGGCAGACCCCGCCCAAACTCGCGACGTACCGCTTCCTGTCCCCCGCATCGAAGACGTGGAAGAGGGCGGAATCGATGACGGTGTCGAAGCGGGGACCGGCCGGAAGCGCAAGCGCGTCGGCCGCCTCGAAGCGGGCGTCCGATCCCCTGGCCGCGGCGTTGCGCCGGGCCAGTTCCACCGCATGCGGCGCGAAGTCGACACCGAGCACGTCATAGCCGAGCCCGGCGAGCAGGATGGTGTGCTCACCGGCACCGCAGCCGACATCGAGGACGGCGCCGCGGATCGCTGCGTGTCGTTGCAGTTCGACGATCGCGGGCTGCGGTTGCCCGATCACCCACGGCGGGCTGCCGTCGGCGTACGCCTGGTCGAAACGGGTCTGTGACGGTGTGGAGAAGGGGGGTGTCTGGCTCATGACCGCATCCTGTTACCTCAAGCGCCATTGAGGTCAACCCCGTCTGCTGCCATGCTGGACCGGGAGGTCACATGAACAGGGACCGGGAGGTCTTATGAGCAGGGACGGCGATGTGGTTCACGACCCGGCCTTGGCCGGCGACTACCGGTTGGCGAGGGAGGCTTCGAGCATCAGCTTCTCCAACAAGACGTTCTGGGGGGCGCTGACGGTCAACGGCAGCTTCACCGACTTCGACGGCGGGGGGAGCAGGGGCGCCGACGGTGCGGTCACCGGGCAGGTTGTCATCCGTACCTCCTCGCTGACCACCGGGAGCCGCAAACGTGACGAGCACCTGCGCTCGGCCGACTTCTTCGCTGTCACCGAGTACCCCGAGATCAAGGCGGTGGTGACGGGGGCGCGGCCGGCCGCCGACTCTTCCCTGGAACTGCAGGCGACGCTCACGGTGAAGGACCGCACGCAGCCCATCGTCCTGCCTGCCGACGTCAGCGTCGTCGACGGGCGCACCGTGCAGGTGCGTACCCGGATCAGCGTAGAACGCGAAACATTCGGCGTGACCGGCAATCTCATCGGCATGGTCGGCGCCACCACCACGCTGGTCGGCCGGCTCGTCTTCCGGCGCGCCGACTCCCCCACCTGAATACGCCCATCGGGAGATCGGTAGCCAGTAGCATCGGCGCATGGCCACCTCGGCGCGCCCGCTGCGGGTCCTGGTCTACAGCGACAACCCGAGGACCCGCGAGGCGGTCCGGTTGGCGCTGGGCCGCCGCGTGCATCCCGAGCTGCCCGATCTCGATTACCTCGATGTCGCCACCGCCCCCATGGTGATCGCCCAGATGGACGCCGGCGGGTTCGATCTGGCCATCCTCGACGGGGAGGCGGCACCGGCCGGCGGCATGGGCGTCGCCAAACAACTCAAGGACGAGATCGACGACTGCCCACCCATCCTGGTGTTGACCGGCCGGCCCGACGATGCCTGGTTGGCCACCTGGTCACGGGCCGAGGCGGCTGTCCCGCACCCGATCGACCCGATCCGGCTGGGCGAGGCGGTCGTAAGGTTGCTGCGCACTCCCGTCCAATAGCACCCGCGCACCAAACAGGCTGGCGCTGAGCGTCGTTGGTGTGCGCCGAACGCGCGTCCACGGCGAACTCGGGGACACCTCGGATCCTACGCAAATGTGTGGCACAGATCGCAAACACGGCTAGGGTGTGGGTTAGCTCACATCGTCAGCCACCGAGGGAGCGATCTGGCCGCTATGGACCTGTACACCCCGATTCTGCTTCTCGGTGCCATCGCGGCGGTCTTCGCGGTCGTCTCGGTGGTCATCGCGGTGGTGGTCGGGCCGACGCGGTACAACCGCGCCAAGGTCGAGGCCTACGAGTGCGGTATCGAACCGTTGTCGCCTACCGGCGCCAACGCCGCCGCCACCGGGCAGCGGTTCCCGATCAAGTACTACCTGACCGCGATGTTGTTCATCGTCTTCGACATCGAGATCGTCTTCCTCTACCCGTGGGCGGTGGCCTTCGACAGCCTCGGCCTGTTCGCCCTCGTCGAGATGCTGCTGTTCATGCTGACGGTCTTCGTGGCATACGCCTACGTATGGCGCCGGGGAGGCCTCAATTGGGACTAGAGGAGAAGCTGCCCGGCGGGATCCTGCTGTCCACCGTGGAGAAGGTGGCGGGCTACGTCCGCGCCGGGTCACTGTGGCCTGCAACGTTCGGCCTGGCGTGCTGTGCGATCGAGATGATGGCCACGGCCGGACCGCGATTCGACATCTCCCGGTTCGGTATGGAGCGGTTCTCCGCCACACCGCGGCAGGCCGACCTGATGATCGTGGCCGGTCGCGTCAGCCAGAAGATGGCCCCGGTGCTGCGGCAGATCTACGACCAGATGGCAGAACCCAAATGGGTTCTCGCGATGGGGGTTTGCGCATCGTCGGGGGGCATGTTCAACAACTACGCCATCGTGCAGGGCGTCGACCATGTCGTCCCCGTGGACATCTATCTGCCGGGCTGCCCGCCGCGGCCCGAGATGCTTCTGCACGCGATCATCAAACTGCACGAGAAAATCCAGGAGATGCCCCTCGGTGTGCACCGCGAGGCAGCAGTTCGGGCCGCCGAGCAAGCGGCCCTGTCGATCCCTCCGACGATCGAACTGAAAGGTCTGCTGAGGTGACCGACATGGCGAACCCGCCGGTCGACGACGGCGGCGAGGTGATCGGCGTGCGCCGCGGGATGTTCGGCGCCCGCGGGTCGGGTGACACGTCGGGATACGGGCGACTGGTCAAGCCGGTCGCCTTGCCGGGCAGCTCCGCCCGCCCGTACGGCGGCTATTTCGACGAGGTGGTCGACGCGCTCGCCGCGGCGCTCGGCGAGCAGGCCTACGATGCCTCCGTCGAACGCGTCGTGGTCCATCGCGGCCAACTGACCCTCGAGGTGCACCGCGACCGTCTGCCGGAGGTGGCACGCACCCTGCGCGACGAGCCCGCACTGCGATTCGAACTCTGCCTGGGTGTCAGCGGAGTCCACTATCCCGAGGACACCGGCCGTGAACTACACGCGGTCTATCCACTGATGTCGATCACCCACAACCGCCGGATCCAGCTGGAAGTGGCCGCGCCCGATTCCGATTCGCATATCCCGTCACTGTTCACCGTGTATCCGACCACCGACTGGCACGAACGCGAGACCTACGACTTCTTCGGCATCGTGTTCGACGGTCACCCCGCCCTCACCCGTATCGAGATGCCCGACGACTGGGTCGGACATCCGCAACGCAAGGACTATCCGCTCGGCGGCATTCCCGTCGAGTACCACGGGGCGCAGATTCCCCCACCCAGCGAGCGGAGGTCGTACAGCTGATGAGCGACGCCCGCGAAACCGTGGTGGTGGTCGGCGGTGAGGACTGGGATCAGGTGGTGGCCGCCGCCGAACAGGCCCAGGCGGGTGAACGCATCGTCGTCAACATGGGACCCCAGCACCCCTCCACCCACGGGGTGCTGCGACTGATCCTCGAGATCGAAGGTGAGACGATCACCGAAGCACGTTGCGGCATCGGTTATCTGCACACCGGTATCGAGAAGAACCTCGAATACCGCAACTGGACTCAGGGCGTCACGTTCGTCACCCGGATGGACTATCTGTCCCCCTTCTTCAACGAGACCGTGTACTGCCTCGGTGTCGAGCAGCTGCTCGACGTGACCGACGCTGTTCCCGCGCGCGCCAACGTCATCCGCGTCATGCTGATGGAGCTCAACCGGATCTCGTCGCATCTGGTGGCGCTGGCGACCGGCGGCATGGAACTCGGCGCCATGAGCGCCATGTTCTACGGCTTCCGCGAACGGGAACAGATCCTGTCGGTGTTCGAATTGATCACCGGACTGCGGATGAACCATGCCTATATCCGCCCCGGCGGGCTCGCCGCCGACCTGCCCGACGACGCTGTGCCGCGCATCCGCGAACTGCTCGACCTGCTGCCCACACGTCTGCGCGATCTCGAGGACCTGCTCAACGAGAACTACATCTGGAAGGCGCGTACGCAAGGGGTCGGATATCTCGACCTGGCCGGGTGTATGGCGCTGGGCATCACCGGCCCGGTGTTGCGCTCCACCGGGCTGCCCCACGATTTGAGGCGCGCGCAACCCTATTGCGGCTACGAGGATTACGAGTTCGACGTCATCACCGACGACGGCTGCGACGCCTACGGCCGGTATCTGATCCGGGTCAAGGAGATGCGCGAGTCGCTCAAGATCGTCGAACAGTGCCTCGATCGCCTCCGTCCGGGCCCGGTCATGATCGAGGACCGGAAGTTGGCCTGGCCGGCCGATCTCGAGCTCGGACCCGACGGGCTGGGCAACTCCCCCCGGCACATCGCGCGCATCATGGGTCAGTCCATGGAAGGCCTGATCCACCACTTCAAGCTGGTCACCGAGGGAATCCGGGTGCCGGCCGGCCAGGTCTACGTGGCGGTCGAGTCCCCCCGCGGTGAACTCGGTGTGCACATGGTCTCCGATGGTGGGACCCGGCCGTATCGCGTGCACTACCGGGATCCGTCGTTCACCAATCTGCAGGCGGTGGCGGCCATGTGCGAAGGCGGGATGGTGGCCGACGCCATCTCCGCGGTCGCCTCCATCGATCCCGTCATGGGCGGGGTGGACCGCTAGTGACCGACACCCGCAACCCGCCGGGCACACCGGTCTTCGTGAGCCTCGGGCAACGTCCGGACGAGGCCGGTCCGCCCATCGGTGGGCCGGCGGCCTACCCGGCTGAGGTGTCCTCGCGGCTGGCCGGCGACGCCGAACGCATCATCGCCCGTTATCCGCATCCGCGGTCGGCGCTGCTGCCGCTGCTGCACCTCGTGCAGTCCGAGGACGGCTGCCTCACCGCGGCCGGCATCGCGTTCTGCGCAGATCGGCTGGGGCTCACCGCCGCCGAGGTCAGCGCGGTGGCGACGTTCTACTCGATGTACCGCCGCACCCCGACCGGCGACTACCTGGTCGGCGTCTGCACGAACACCCTGTGCGCGGTGCTGGGCGGCGATGCCATCCTCGAGACCCTGGAGGGCCATCTGGGGATGCGGGCAGGCGGCACCACCGAGGACGGGAAGGTGACCCTCGAGCACATCGAGTGCAACGCGGCCTGCGACTACGCGCCGGTGATCATGGTGAACTGGGAGTTCTTCGACAACCAGACACCCGGTTCGGCCCGCGACCTGGTCGACGCACTGCGCGCCGGTACCCCGCCGGAACCCACGCGTGGTGCGCCGCTGACGGGATTCCGGGACACCGCGAGAACCCTGGCAGGGCTGGCGGATCCGCGGGCGACCTCCGGCACGGACCGCGTCGGCGACGCCACCCTGACCGGGTTGCGCTTCGCCCAGGAGCACGCGATGTCCGCCCCGGCGCCCGAGGCACAGCACGGCAACATCCCCGACAATGCCTCGGCTGCAGCGGAATCGGCCGACTCCACCCGCGACGAGCCGGCACCGGCGCCGGAGGCGTCGGTGCCGGCCGAACCGACCGACGGGAAGGAGCCGGCCCCGTGACCGCACTGACACCCGTGCTGAGCCGGTTCTGGGACGACCCCGAGCCGTGGTCGTTGCAGACCTACCTGCGCCACGACGGATACCGCGCGCTCGAGCGGGCGCTGGCGATGGGCCCCGACGACGTCATCGCGACCGTCAAGGAGTCCGGTCTACGGGGACGCGGGGGCGCCGGCTTCCCGACCGGAACGAAGTGGTCGTTCATCCCGCAAGGCGACGACGGGCCCGGCGCCAAACCGCATTACCTCGTCGTGAACGCCGACGAGTCGGAACCCGGTACGTGCAAGGACATTCCGCTGCTTCTGACGACACCGCACTTTCTCGTCGAAGGGGTGATCATCGCCGCCTACGCGATCCGGGCCCAGCACGCGTTCATCTACGTGCGCGGTGAGGTGGTGCCGGTGCTGCGCCGGTTGCAGGCCGCCGTCGCGGAAGCCTACGACGCCGGCTATCTCGGCACCGACATCCTGGGCTCGGGCTTCGATCTGGATCTGATCGTGCACGCCGGAGCGGGCGCCTACATCTGCGGCGAGGAGACCGCGCTGCTGGATTCACTGGAGGGTAGGCGCGGCCAGCCTCGACTGCGCCCGCCGTTCCCCGCGGTGGCCGGTCTGTATGCGTGCCCGACGGTGGTCAACAACGTGGAGTCCATCGCCAGCGTTCCCCCGGTGCTGCTCAACGGCGTGGACTGGTTCCGTTCGATGGGTTCGGAGAAGTCGCCGGGCTTCACGCTGTACTCGCTGTCCGGACACGTCACCCGGCCCGGCCAGTACGAGGCGCCGCTGGGCATCACCCTGCGCGAACTCCTCGACTACGCCGGCGGTGTCCGCGCGGGCCACAGCCTGAAATTCTGGACACCGGGCGGGTCCTCGACGCCGCTGCTGACCGCCGAACACCTCGACGTCCCCCTCGATTACGAGGGGATGGCGTCGGCCGGGTCGATGCTGGGCACCAAGGCGCTGCAGATCTTCGACGACACCACCTGCGTGGTGCGCGCGGTGCGTCGCTGGACCCAGTTCTACGCCCACGAGTCGTGCGGCAAGTGCACCCCCTGTCGGGAGGGCACCTACTGGCTGGCGCAGATCTACGCCCGGCTGGAAGGCGGCGAGGCGACCGAGGCCGACGTCGACAAACTGCTCGACATCTCCGACACCATCCTGGGGAAGTCGTTCTGCGCGTTGGGCGATGGTGCGGCCAGCCCGATCATCTCCTCGATCAGGTACTTCCGCGACGAGTACCTCGAACATCTGCGCGGCGGGTGCCCCTTCGACCCGCATGCCTCGACGGTGATGGCCGGACTGGAAGTGGGGGTCTGATGACGCTGATCGATCCCGCGCACGACACGACGCCGGTGGAGATGGTCGATCTGACCATCGACGGTTCCCCCGTCAGCGTCCCGAAGGGCACGCTGGTGATCCGGGCGGCCGAGCTGATGGGCATCCAGATCCCCCGGTTCTGCGATCACCCGCTGCTCGATCCGGTCGGAGCCTGCCGTCAGTGTCTGGTGGAGGTGGAGGGTCAGCGCAAACCGATGGCGTCCTGCACGACGACGGTGAGTCCGGACATGGTGGTGCGGACGCAGTTCACCTCCGAGGCGGCGGACAAGGCCCAGCGCGGCGTGATGGAGCTGCTGCTGATCAATCATCCGCTGGACTGCCCGGTCTGCGACAAGGGCGGTGAATGTCCGTTGCAGAACCAGGCGATGTCCAACGGCCGCGCCGAGACCCGCTTCACCGACGTCAAGCGCACGTTTCCCAAACCGATCAACATCAGCGCCCAGGTGCTGCTCGACCGGGAACGCTGTGTGCTGTGTGCCCGCTGCACCCGCTTCTCCCAGCAGATCGCCGGCGATCCGTTCATCGAACTGCTCGAACGCGGCGCCCTGCAACAGGTCGGGATCGCCCCCGGCGAACCCTTCCAGTCCTATTTCTCGGGCAACACCGTGCAGATCTGCCCGGTCGGCGCGCTGACCGGCACGGCATACCGGTTCCGCGCCCGGCCCTTCGACCTGGTGTCCAGCCCCAGCGTGTGTGAACACTGCGCGTCGGGCTGCGCCCAGCGCACCGATCATCGGCGGGGAAAGGTGTTGCGCCGCCTGGCCGGCGACGACCCTCAGGTCAACGAGGAGTGGAACTGCGACAAGGGCCGGTGGGCATTCACCTACACCTCCGTCGGCGACCGGATCACCACTCCGCACGTCCGCGACGAGGACGGCACGCTGCGGCCGGCCTCGTGGTCGGAGGCGCTGGCCGTGGCCGCCGCCGGTCTGGCCGCCGCGGACCGCCGCGCCGGGGTCGTCGTCGGCGGCCGCGCGACCGTCGAAGACGCTTACGCCTACGCGAAATTCGCCCGGCTGGTGCTCGACACCAACGACGTCGACTTCCGGGTACGCGCCCACAGCGCCGAGGAGACCGACTTCCTCGGCACGTACGTGGCCGGGCGCCCCATGATGGTGACCTACGCCGATCTGGAAGCCGCGCCGGCGGTCCTGCTGGCCGGCTTGGAACCGGAAGAGGAATCGCCCATCGTGTTCCTGCGGCTGCGTAAAGCGGTCCGCAGGAACGGGGTACAGCTCCTCTCGATCGCGCCGTTCGCCGATCGCGGACTGACCAAACTCGGCGGGCGACTGGTGGCCGCCGCCCCCGGCGAGGAGGCCGCCGCCCTCACCGGGCTCGCCGACGACGAGCTGCTGAACGCTCCCGGTGCGGTGATCCTCGTCGGCGAACGCTTGGCGGCCGCACCCGGCGCCTTGACCGCCGCGGCCCGGCTGTCCGCCGCCACGGGCGCCCGGTTGGCCTGGATCCCACGCCGGGCGGGCGAACGCGGCGCGGTCGAGGCCGGCGCCCTGCCCACCCTGCTTCCCGGCGGCCGTCCCGTCGCCGACGCCGCCGCCCGGATGCACACCGCCGCGGCGTGGCACACCGGCGAGCTGCCCACCACCGCGGGCCGGGATACCGCCGCCATCGTCGAGGCGGCCCGCAGCGGCGAGCTGAAAGCACTGGTGCTCGGCGGCGTGGAGATCTTCGATCTGCCCGATCCCGACGCCACGCTCGCCGCCCTGGACGCCGTCCCGTTCGTCGTCAGCCTCGAGATCCGCCAGAGTGCGGTGACAGCCGCGGCGGACGTGGTGTTCCCCGTCGCCCCGGTCGCCGAGAAGGCCGGCGCATTCCTGGATTGGGAGGGCCGGCTGCGGCGGTTCGCACCGGCATTGCAGAGCAACGCGATTCCCGACCTGCGGGTGCTGAACTTCCTGGCCGACGAGATGGGGGTCGACCTCGCACTGCCCACCGCGCAGGCCGCCGGCGACGAACTCGCCCGCCTGGGGATGTGGAACGGTCCGCGTACCGAGCCGGCCGTCGAGGCGGCACCGTCGCAGGCACCGCAACCGGGTCAGGCAGTGCTGACCGGGTGGCGCCTGCTGCTCGACGCGGGCCGGCTCCAGGACGGCGAACCGCACCTCGCGGGGACCGCGAAGCCGGCGGTGGCCCGGTTGTCAGCGGCCACCGCACTCGAGATCGGCGTCGAGGAAGGCGATCCGGTGACCGTGTCGACCGACCGCGGGGAGATCACCGCACCGCTGCTGATCACCGAGATGCCCGACCGGGTCGTCTGGCTGCCCCTCAATACGCCCGGTTCGCAGGTACACCGGCAGCTCAACGTGACCGCGGGCGCCACCGTGTCCATCCGGCGAGGCGCCCCGTGACTCATCCGGACCCCACCCTGTTCGGCCACGACCCGTGGTGGTTGATGTTGGCCAAGGCCGTCGCGGTGTTCGTCTTCCTGCTGCTGACGGTCCTCGCCGCGATCCTCATCGAACGAAAAGTGCTGGGCCGCATGCAGATGCGGTTTGGTCCGAACCGCGTCGGGCCCAAGGGGCTGCTGCAGTCCCTCGCCGACGGCATCAAGCTCGCCCTCAAGGAGGGCATCCAGCCGGCCGGGGTGGACCGCCCGATCTATCTGCTGGCACCGGTCATCGCGGTGATTCCGGCGTTCCTGGCCTTCGCCGTGATCCCGATGGGTGGTGCGGTGTCGGTGTTCGGTCACCGGACCGCGCTGCAATTGACCGACCTGGCCGTTGCGGTGCTCTACATCCTCGCGGTCACCTCGATCGGCGTCTACGGCATCGTGCTCGCCGGCTGGGCCTCGGGCTCGACCTATCCACTGCTGGGTGGTCTGCGATCGAGCGCCCAGGTGGTGTCCTACGAGATCGCGATGGCGCTGTCGTTCGCCACGGTGTTCCTGTACGCCGGCACGATGTCGACGTCGGGAATCGTTGCCGCACAGAACCAGACCTGGTTCGTGTTCCTCCTGCTGCCGTCGTTCCTGATCTATGTCACCTCGATGGTGGGCGAGACCAACCGGGCGCCCTTCGACCTGCCCGAGGCCGAGGGTGAACTCGTCGGCGGATTCCACACCGAGTACTCATCGCTGAAATTCGCGATGTTCATGCTCGCCGAATACGTCAACATGACCACGGTCTCGGCCCTGGCCACCACCATGTTCCTCGGCGGGTGGCATGCGCCGTGGCCGATCAGCCTGTGGGACGGCGCCAACACCGGCTGGTGGCCGCTGCTGTGGTTCACCGGCAAGGTGTGGGCGTTCCTGTTCCTCTACATCTGGCTGCGAGGCACGCTGCCACGCCTGCGCTACGACCAGTTCATGGCCATCGGCTGGAAGGTCCTCATCCCGGTATCGCTGGCCTGGATCATGATCGTCGCGACCGCGCACAGCCTGCGCGCCCACGGCGCCGACGGGTGGGCCACCGCCATGGTGATCGCCGGAACGCTGATCGCGCTGGCACTCGCCGCCGTCCTGTGGCGCAGCCTGCGCTTCCGCGCCGACCGCTTCCTCCCCGGTGCCCCGGCGGCGGCAGCGTCCTTCCCGGTGCCCCCGCTGCCGGAGCGCACCACCACGACAAAGCCCAGGGAGACCACCGATGCCTAAGCTGTGGGACGCGCTGGCCGGATTCGCCGTCACCTTCGGCACGATGTTCAAGAAGCCCATCACCGAGGAGTATCCGGAGAAGCCGGGCCCGGTGGCGCCGCGCTATCACGGTCGCCACCAACTCAACCGGTACGCCGACGGACTCGAGAAGTGCATCGGCTGTGAGCTGTGTGCGTGGGCCTGTCCGGCCGATGCGATCTACGTCGAGGGGGCCGACAACGCCGAGGGTGAGCGCTACTCCCCCGGTGAGCGCTACGGCCGCGTCTACCAGATCAACTATCTGCGCTGTATCGGCTGCGGACTGTGCATCGAGGCCTGTCCCACCCGGGCGCTGACCATGACCAACGACTACGAGATGGCCGACGACAATCGCGCCGATCTCATCTGGGGCAAGGACAAACTGCTCGCCCCCCTGCGCGAGGGGATGGCGGCGCCCCCGCATCCGATGGCCCCCGGCAGCACCGACGACGACTACTACCTCGGCCGCATCACCCCGATCGCCCAGGACGCACCGTGAATCCGGACATGGCGATCCTCGCCGCCGAGGGTGCACGCACCTCCACGTCGGAGGCGGTGGTGTTCTGGATCCTCGGCGCGATCGCCCTGCTCGGCGCCGTCGGTGTCGTCGCCGCCCCGAAAGCGGTGTACTCCGCGGTGTTCCTGGCCTCGACGATGATTGCGCTGGCAGTGCTCTACATCGCCCAGGAGGCGCTGTTCCTCGGCGTGGTGCAGGTCGTCGTCTACACCGGCGCGGTGATGATGCTGTTCCTGTTCGTGCTCATGCTCATCGGGGTCGACCTCTCCGAAGCACTCACCGAGACACTGCACGGTCAACGGCCCGCCGCTATCGCCGCCGGCATCGGGCTGGGGGTCCTGTTGATCGCCGGCATCGGCAACGTCTCCGTGGCCGGGTTCCGCGGGCTACCGGAGCCGTCGGGCCAATCCGCAAGCTCCTTGGCCGAGTCCAACGGCTCCGGCAATGTCGAGGCCCTGGCCGCACTGTTGTTCACCCGCTACCTCTGGGCGTTCGAGCTGACCGGTGCCCTGCTGATCACCGCGGCGCTGGGCGCGATGGTGCTGGCCCACCGCGAACGGTTCGACCGCCGGAAAACACAGCGCGAGCTGGCGATCGAGCGCTTCGCCGAAGGCGGCCACCCCACCCCGATGCCCAATCCCGGTGTCTACGCACGGCACAACGCCGTCGACGTTCCTGCCCGTCTGCCCGACGGCAGCGCCTCACCGCTGTCGGTGAGCGGCATCCTGCAGGCGCGGGACATCCCCGGCTCGACAGACGGCAGGAACGCAGACCGGTGAACCCCGACAACTACCTGTACCTGTCGGCGCTGCTGTTCACCATCGGCGCTTCCGGAGTCCTGTTACGGCGCAACGCCATCGTGATGTTCATGTGCGTCGAACTGATGCTCAACGCGGCCAACCTCGCGTTCGTCGCGTTCTCCCGCATGCACGGCCACCTCGACGGTCAGGTCGTCGCGTTCTTCACCATGGTGGTGGCCGCCTGCGAGGTGGTGGTCGGCCTGGCCATCATCATGACCATCTACCGGACCCGCCGCTCGGCCTCGGTCGACGACGCCAGCCTCCTGAGGCACTGATGAGCGCTTGCGCGAAGAAGAGACAGCACTGATGAGCGCTTGCGCGAAGAAGAGACAGCACTGATGAGCGCTGTATGGCCGCTGATCGCGCTCCCCCTGTTGGGCGCGGTGATCCTGCTGCTGGCAGGCCGGCGATCGGACCGCTGGGGCCATCTGCTCGGAACCGCCTGTGCGCTCGGATCTTTCGCGGTGGCCGCAGTGCTGTTCGCCGGGATGCTCGGTCGGTCCGCCGAAGAGCGCGCCGTGCACGAGACGCTGTTCTCCTGGGTCCCGGTGGCCGAGTTGCAGGTCGACTTCGGGCTGCAGCTCGACCAGCTGTCGGTGTGCTTCGCGCTGCTCATCACCGGGGTCGGATCCCTGATCCACATCTACTCGATCGGATACATGAAAGAGGACGCCGGTCGGCGACGCTTCTTCGCCTACCTCAACCTCTTCCTGGCGGCGATGCTGCTGCTGGTCCTGGCCGACAACTATCTCGGGCTGTATGTCGGGTGGGAGGGTGTCGGCCTGGCGTCGTATCTGCTGATCGGCTTCTGGTCCCACAAGCCGTCGGCCGCGACCGCCGCCAAGAAGGCCTTCGTGGTAAACCGGGTCGGCGACATGGGGCTGGCGATCGCGCTGATGGTCATGTTCGCCACCGTCGGATCGGTGTCGTTCGCCGGGGTGTTCGGCGCCGCGCCACAATTGGGCGAGGGCACACTGACCGCGATCGGTCTGCTGCTGCTCCTCGGCGCCTGCGGCAAATCCGCTCAGGTGCCTCTGCAGTCGTGGCTCGGGGACGCCATGGAGGGTCCCACACCGGTGTCGGCGCTCATCCATGCCGCCACGATGGTCACCGCCGGGGTGTACCTGATCGTGCGGTCCGGCCCGCTGTTCGATCTGGCGCCGAACGCCAGGCTCGGTGTCGTGGTTGTCGGCACCGTCACCCTGCTGTTCGGGGCGATCATCGGCTGCGCGAAGGACGACATCAAGAAGGCACTCGCCGCCTCGACCATGAGTCAGATCGGTTACATGGTGCTCGCCGCCGGATTGGGCCCCGCCGGTTACGCCTTCGCCATCATGCATCTGCTGACCCATGGATTCTTCAAGGCCGGGCTGTTCCTCGGCGCGGGGTCGGTGATGCACGCCATGAACGACGAGGTCGACATGCGTCGCTACGGCGGGCTGCGCAAGGCCCTGCCCGTCACGTTCGCCACCTTCGGTCTCGGCTATCTGGCGATCATCGGGGTGCCGCCGCTGGCCGGCTTCTTCTCCAAGGACGGCATCATCGAGGCCGCGCTGAACGCCGGTGGTTTCACCGGCTGGATCCTCGGCGGGGCAGCGATTCTCGGGGCCGGGCTCACCGCCTTCTACATGACCCGCGTCATGCTGATGACGTTCTTCGGGGACAAGCGCTGGGAGCCGACCGCCCATCCCCACGAGGCACCGGCGGTGATGACCGTGCCGATGATCCTGCTGGCCGTCGGCTCGGTGTTCTCCGGTGGGCTGCTGGCGATCAACGGCACGCTGTCGCACTGGCTGGAGCCCGTCGTCGGGGTCCATGAGGAAGCCGCCCATGCAGTCCCGGTGGTCGTCGCCACCGCGGTGATCCTCGCGGTCGTCGCGGTCGGCGTCGGTGTCGCCTACCGGATGTACGCGCGGCGCGAGGTGCCCACCGAGGTACCCGCGGGTTCAGCCGTCACGGTGGCCGCCCGCCGCGACCTCTACGGCGACGCCCTCAACGAGCGGGTGTTCATGCGGCCCGGGCAGGCGTTGACGGCGTGGACGGTGCGCGTCGACGACACCGCCGTCGACGGTGCCGCGACCGGGCTCGCCGCCGCCGTCGCCGGAATGTCGAACCGATTGCGCGGGTGGCAGACCGGCTTTGCGCGTAACTACGCGTTGTCCATGCTCGGCGGCGCGACGCTGGTCGTCGCGGTGATCCTGGCGGTGAATCTGTGGTGACGTCGGTGCCGTGGCTCAGTGTGCTGTGGGCTGCTCCGCTGGTGGGTGCGGGGCTGGTGATGCTGCTTCCTGCCACGCGCCGCGTGCTGGCGAAGTGGACGGCGCTGGTGGTGGCGCTGCTGGCGCTGGCCGTCACCGCCGTGGTCGCCGTCGGTTTCGATCCTGCCGGCGAGCAGTATCAGTTCGTCGAATCACGCCGCTGGATACCGTCTTTCGGCACCGGCTACATCCTCGGCGTCGACGGTATCGCGCTGGCTCTGGTGGTGCTGACCGCGGTGCTCGTTCCGCTGCTGATCATCGCCGGCTGGAATGACGCCGACCGCGCGACCGGCCGGTCGGTGCACACGTATCTCGCGCTGACCCTCGTCGTCGAGGGCATGGTCTTCATGTCTCTGGTGGCCCTCGACGTGCTGCTGTTCTACGTCTTCTTCGAGGCCATGCTGATCCCGATGTACTTCCTGATCGGCGGCTTCGGATCAGGTTCGGCGCCGGAGCGCTCGAAGGCGGCGGTGAAATTCCTGCTCTACAACCTCATCGGTGGCCTGGTCATGCTCGCCGCCGTCATCGGCCTGTACGTGACGACGGCGGGCAGCGATGCATTCGCCGCCGGGACCTTCGACTTCCGCGCGATCGTGGCCGCGGTCTCGACCGGTGGCTTCGTGGTCGACCCCGCGGTGCTGAACCTGATGTTCCTGGGATTCATGTTCGCCTTCGCAGTCAAGGCGCCGCTGTGGCCGCTGCACCGATGGTTGCCCGACGCCGCGGTCGAGGCGACCCCGGCCAGCGCAGTGCTGATGATGGCGGTGATGGACAAGGTCGGCACGTTCGGGATGCTGCGCTACTGCCTACAGCTGTTCCCCGACGCCGCAACGCTGTTCCGTCCCGTCGTCATCGTGCTCGCGGTCGTCGGGATCGTGTACGGCGCGGTGGTGGCGATCGGTCAGACCGACGTCATGCGGCTCATCGCCTACACCTCGATCTCGCACTTCGGATTCATCATCCTGGGCATCTTCGTGATGACCAGCCAGGGCCAGACCGGGTCCACGCTGTACATGGTGAACCACGGCATCTCGACCGCGGCGCTGTTCCTCATCGCCGGTTTTCTGGTGTCGCGCCGGGGTTCTCGGCTCATCGCCGCGTACGGCGGGGTGCAGAAGGTCGCCCCGGTGCTGGCGGGCACCTTCCTCGTCGCCGGGCTGGCGACCCTGTCGCTGCCCGGCCTGGCGCCGTTCGTCAGCGAGTTCCTCGTGCTCATCGGCACCTTCACCCGGTATCCGCTGCTCGCCGTGATCGCGACCACCGCCCTGGTGCTGTCGGCGATCTACGTGCTGTGGCTGTACCAGCGGGTGATGACCGGACCGGTGCCCGACGACCTGGCCGACGGCCCCGGCCGGATGCGTGATCTGGTGCCGCGCGAGCTCGTGGTCGTCACGCCGTTGATCGCACTGCTGCTCTTCCTCGGCGTCTATCCCAAACCGGTGCTCGATGTGATCGATCCGGCCGTCGGTCACACGCTGACCACGATCGATCAGCAGGATCCGACACCCACCGCGGAGGGAGCAGTCCGATGACCCCCACTCCGTCGGTCGAATACGGTCTGCTCTCCCCGATGCTGATCGTCCTGGGTGCAGCCGTGCTGGGCGTGCTGATCGAGGCGTTCGCCCCGCGCCGCAGCCGCTACGCCGCCCAGGTCACCCTCGCGCTCGCCGCGTCGCTCACCGCGCTGGTCGCGGTGGTCCTGGTGGCCCGCGACCTGGCCGGTGGGCCGGGGCGGTCGGCGGTCGGCGGATCGGTCGCCATCGACCTGCCCGCGCTGTTTCTCCAGGGCACCGTCCTGGTGGTGGCAGTGCTGGGCATCCTGCTGATGGCCGAGCGGCAGCTCGCTTCCGGCGGCGAGACGATCGCCGGAGCAAAGGGATTGGACGCCTTCACCCCGCAAGGCTCGGCGGTCGCGGGCAGTGTCGCCGAATTGCAGGCCACCAGGGCGGCCGTCATGCAGACGGAGATCTTCCCGTTGACGATGTTCGCCGTCGGCGGGATGTTGCTGTTCCCCGCGTCCGACGATCTGCTGACGATGTTCATCGCCCTCGAGGTGCTGTCGCTGCCGCTGTATCTGTTGTGTGGGCTCGCCCGCAGGCGGCGACTGCTCTCGCAGGAGGCGGCGCTGAAGTACTTCCTGCTCGGCGCGTTCTCCTCGGCGTTCTTCCTCTACGGCGCCGCGATGCTTTACGGCTATGCGGGCACGTTGGATCTGCGCGGGATCGCCGCCGCGGTCGCCGACGGCTCCGGCAAGACGTCGCTGGCATTGATCGGGGCCGCCCTGGTGCTCGTCGGTGTGCTGTTCAAGGTCGGGGCGGTGCCGTTCCACGCGTGGATCCCCGACGTCTACCAGGGCGCGCCCACGCCGGTGACGGCGTTCATGGCCGCGGCCACCAAGATCGCCGCATTCGGAGCGATACTGCGGATCTGCTACGTCGCGCTGCCCGAGCTGCGGGCCGACTGGCGTCCGGTGCTGTGGGTGGTGGCGATCGCGACCATGGTGGTCGGCACCGTCACCGCCGTCACCCAGAGCGACGTGAAACGGATGCTGGCGTATTCGGCTGTCGCACATTCGGGTTTCATTCTCACCGGCGTCATCGCCGAGAACCGGCCCGGACTGTCCTCGACGCTGTTCTATCTGTTTGCCTACGGTTTCAGCACCGTCGGTGCGTTCGCCGTCGTCGGTCTGGTCCGCGACGCGAACGGTGACGAGGCGAAGGGGCTGGCGCAATGGGCCGGGCTGGGCCGGCGGTATCCGCTCGTCGGCGCGGTGTTCGCGCTGTTCCTGCTGGCATTCGCGGGAATTCCGCTGACCAGTGGATTCGTCAGCAAGTTCGCGGTGTTCAAAGCGGCCGGTGAGGGCGGGGCGATCCCGCTGGTGGTCGTCGGCGTACTCGCCAGCGCGATCGCCGCCTATTTCTACGTGCGCGTGATCGTCCTGATGTTCTTCACCGAAGAGCCGCCGGATGCGCCGGCCGTGGTGGTGCCCAGCGGATTGACCACCGCGGCGATCACCGTCACCGCCGCGGTGACGTTGGCTCTCGGCGCGCTGCCGCAGCCCCTGCTCGACCTGGCCGACAGCGCCGACCAGTTCCTGCGCTGACCTCATCTCGCCATGGAATACCGCCGCGGATGCAGGCCATTCGCGTAACGGCTCAGCCCGCTCGCCCGTCGGCCTGGGCGAACCAGCGGCCGTTGTTCATGGCGATCGTGATGGGGTGGTCGAAGCACGCGCTGATGGCCTCGGAGGTCAGCACGTCCGGCGCGGCACCCTGGGCGAGCACCCGGCCGTCGCGGAGCAACAGTGCATGGGTGGTGCTCGCCGGGATCTCCTCGATGTGGTGGGTGACCAGGACTGAGGCCAGATCCGGGTCGGCTGCACGCAGCCCGTCGATGGCGGCGAGGAGTTGCTCGCGCGCGGCGAGATCCAGTCCGGTGGCCGGTTCGTCGAGGATCAGCAACTTCGGCTCGCCGATCAGGGCACGGGCGATCAGGGTGCGTCCCCGCTCCCCCTGCGAAAGCACCTGCCACAGTGAGCCGCCCCGGTCGGCGAGGCCCAGCGACGCCAGCAGGTCGTCGGCGCGCTCGACCTGTGCGGCAGTCGGGGCCCATCGCGGTACGAAATCGGGGGTGTTGGTCAGCCCCGTGAGGGTGACCTCACGGGCAGTCAACGGGGTGTCGACCCGATGGCGCGGGTTCACATGACCGATGTGCGTGCGCAATTCCCGCATGTCGACGCGTCCCAATCGGCGCCCCAGGACGTCGACGGTCCCCGAGCTCGGATGGGCGACCGCGCCGAAGAGGCTGAGCAGTGTGCTCTTACCGGCTCCGTTGGGCCCGAGGAACACCCAGCCTTCTCCGGCGTCGATGACGACCGAGATGTGGGCCAGCAGATGCCGGCCGCCACGAACGAAGCCGACATCGTCGGCCCGCAGCAATACCGGTCGCGCCGCCGTGGTTTCACACACCCGGCGACCCTACGCGGGGCGGGCCCGTGACGACTCCGGGTGGTGGACCGGAGCGCCACGGGCCCGCTGAGGACAACGATGCGCCGCTGCTCTGCAGAGATCCTTGACGGATTCTTGCTCAGCGCGTTCGCGGCGTGCCGGTTACCACCGGGTGATGGCGGGGACCGGTACGTCCTCGTCGAGATCGCGTGAACCGGACCCCACGCGGGGATAGTCGAAGACGGTTCGACTGTAGAGAGAGGTGAAATCGATGTAGACCGGGCCGAGGGCGAACGGCGTGAAGCCCGTGTTGAACGCACCGTCGTCGCTCGGCGGATCGAGATTGGGGGTGTTGACCTCCGTGGTCCGGTAGGTGTAGAGCAGGGTCTCACCGTCTTCGGTGTAGACCGAGATCTCGGTACCCGCGGGGAGGTTTTCCAGGCCGTCCACCGCGTCCAGGCTCTCCGGGAAGTTGCCCAGGATGCCGCCCGAATCGATGACCGAGGGAGTAACCTCCGCGGGCAGACCGCCGACCCTGAGCAGGAGGTCGGGACGCGTTCCCTGGACCGAGGCGCGCTCCGGCAACGGGTTGGCGCCGAGGACGAGGAGTTCGTTCTCCTCGTCCAGGAACAGACCACGGCCGAGCAGTCCGGGCAGCGCGTTGACCGGCGACGTCTTCAGCGGGCCACCCGCATCCGGTCCGATCCCCAGAATCCCGACATATCCGCCGTTCTTGTTGTAGTCGGCGAAACCGTCGACGGACCGTGTGCTGACGATTCCGACCGGCGTCGGTGCGGACACGATGCCGTCACCGAAGTCGACGGTGGTCACGTAAACGTCGTAGTCGTAGGTGAAGCCTCCGCCACCGTATCCGCTCGTACCGGAATCGATCGGCTCGCCGAGACCCTCGGGGCCGACGTACCGCGGATCGATGATGAGGCCGAAGGAACCGGTGTCGACGAGCACCGGCACCCGCCCGCCGCCGTTGACGGAAATGTAGATGGTGGGCTCGGTCGCCACCGAATTGCCGTTGGTGTTGAGCTGAACCGGGATGGCCGAATAGACCAGCCCGTTGCGACGAGCATCCCCGAGCAGGTCCACCACCTCGGACAGCTCTTCGCCGGCGCCGAATTGCCGCAGACCGGGGACCAGCGCGGCCGCCTGTTCGATGGCGTCCTGCGCCACCGAGGGCAGCGAATTGTTCAGTCCCAGCGCCAAACCCGCCAGGTCATGCGCAATAGGGACGCCCTCGGTGTCGGCGTATAGCGATTGGTGTTGGCTGTTGGTGGTGCGCCAATGGTTCAGCGACCACTGAGCCTGGGCGATCAGCACCTGCGGCGCCACCGAAGCCACCCCGGCGAAGACATCACCCCGGCCCCAGGTCTGTCTGAACAGCAGATTCTGCGCCTCGGACAATTGCTGCAACGCCAGGCCCACCGGGTCGGCGGGCATCATCTCGGCTTCCGTCTCGGCTGCGGTCTCGGCCCGATCGTCCGGCGAATCAGTGCTCCGGGCGGCCACCGTCGCGGCAGCGTGTGACGGTGGGTGCGCGTCGTCGTCTCCGGACGACGGAGCGTCCTGGCGCATCGAGACACCCCCACGCAGTGCGGTTCTGGCGTCCGACGGTCGTGACGGGCGCGCCACCTCATCGCGATCGGGGTCGGCGGAGACGGAAACCGCTGCGGACCGGCGGCCGGGGCGTTCGACCGGCGAGGCCTGCGCGGCGTGGCGTGCGGTGACCCCGGCTGGCCGGTCGCCGGCCGAGGAGGAGCGCGCCGGCGCGCTGTCGCGCTGCACACTGCTCGCCGAGGTGCTCGCCGAGGTCACACCGCCGCCATCCTCGCCCGGCGCGGCATGCGCCGACGCCGCGCAGTAGAGGCAGGCACCGGTGGCGATCGCCGATCCGGCGAGCACGGAACCGGCCCACAATCGCATCTTCATGTCTTCCAACCACTTTCTTCTCGTGTTCAGCCATCGCCAATTGCACCGCGGGTACGAACGGTCCCGCCGTGTCCGATCAGATTTGTTGCCTCAGAAGAGAAGAGGGGAGATTCCGGTATTGCACGGCAGCATCAACTCTGCATCCCTTCGATCGGCATCAAAGAGACGGCACCCGACAGGAACCGATGAGGGTCCGACGTCCGGCCACCACTGCCGCACTCCGAACGCAATTTACCGCCTCGCCAGAGTTCTGTCAGGACAAGCGTCCCAGTTGCTTTGGGCGTGCCGCATTCGTCCGACGCGGCGGGTCAGGCCCCCACCCCGCGGGCGACGATGGCACTGGTCTGGTCCACCCACCCGTCGTCGAGCGGGAGCCCGGGCCACAGCAGCATCCGCAACATCGTGGCGCCACCGATGACCTCGATCAGCCGATCCGGATCGACGTCGGAGTGCACCTCACCGCGGGTCACCGCGTCGGCGAGCCGGGTCCGCACCGCGGCGAACACGCCGGTGAAGCGCTCCATCACCCGAATGTTCAGGTCCGCGTCATCGGCCATATCGGCGAGCAGACCGGGCAACGCCGCCCGGACCACCGGGCTGGTGAACACGTCACGCGTCGCAGCGATCATCGCCCGCACATCGGCGGAGATGTCGCCCGCCGGTGCGGACAGGGCCGTCGGGGCGGCCGGGAACGCGGCCTCGTGGACGAGTTCGGCCTTGCTCGACCAGCGGCGGTAGAGGGCGGTCTTCGTGGTGCCCGCCCGTTGCGCGACAGCGGCCATGGTCAGATTCGAATAGCCGATTTCCACAAGCAGATCCGCCGCGGCCCGCAGTATGGCAGCGTCGATACGCGGATCGCGGGGCCGTCCCGCGGCCGGGGCCTTGTCAACGGGTGACGGGTCTGATTTCATATCGCTACTCACCGTATCGTAATTGCGGCCGAAGGATGATCGCATGGCACAGGAACCGGCTGTCGAAGACGTCGGCCGCTTGCAACGCGCCAGCCGAGACGTCACCACCCTGCCCGGGATCATGTCCCGCTGGCTGGGCACTCGTCTCCCCGGCGGCGCCGACCCCGAAGTTCTGGTCGAAAGCGGAATCGACGCGAACGGGATGAGTTCGGAGACCATCGTCCTCACCGTGCGACACGACGAGATCGACGAGAAGTTCGTGGTCCGGGTGGCGCCGCGGTCCGAGGATGTCCCCGTCTTCTCCGAGTACCGCATGGACCATCAGTTCGACGTGATCCGACTGGTCGGCGAGCTGACCGAGGTACCGGTGCCGACGGTGCGCTGGCTCGAGGACAGCGGCGACGTGCTGGGCACGCCGTTCTTTCTGATGGATCACGTCGACGGTGTCGTACCACCCGACGTCATGCCCTACACCTTCGGCGGCAACTGGCTCTTCGACGCCTCGCCCGAGCAGCAGCGGGCACTGCAGGACCACACCGTCGACGTCCTGGCGCAGCTGCACTCCATTGCCCGACCCACGGACAGGTTCACCTTCCTCGACGACGGGTCCGACGACAACGCGCTACGGCGAAACTTGAACTGGCTCAGGAACTGGTACGAATTCGCCGTCCCCGACATCGGCCGCTCGACGCTGATCGAGGAGGCGCTGGCGTGGCTGGACGCACACTGGCCGGCGGAGGCCGCCGCCGCCGATCCCGTCCTGGTGTGGGGCGATGCCCGCGTGGGTAACGTGCTCTACCGCGACTTCCGGCCGGTGGCCGTGCTGGACTGGGAGATGGCCACGCTCGGCCCGCGGGAGATGGATGCCGCGTGGACGATCTTCGCGCACATGGTCTTCCAGGAGCTGACCGCACTGGCGGGCATGGCGGGCATGCCGGAGTTCATGCGCGAGCAGGACGTCCGCGCGGCCTATGCGGAGCGCACCGGTATCCAGCTGGGCGATCTGCACTGGTTTTACGTGTACTCGGGGGTCATCTGGGCCTGCGTGTTCATGCGCACCAGTGCGCGACGCGTCCGGTTCGGCGAGATCGAACCACCGACCGATGTGGAATCGCTGTTCTACCACGGTGCTCTCCTGCGCCGTCTGATCGGAGGAAGCACCTGATGCTCGGCCCCATGGACGAATTCCCGGTACACCAGGTCCCGCAACCCATCGCCTGGCCGGGCTCCTCGGACCGCAACTTCTACGACCGTTCGTATTTCAACGCCCACGACCGCAGCGGGGACATCTTCCTGATCACCGGTATCGGCTACTACCCCAACCTGGGGGTCAAGGACGCCTTCGTGCTGGTGTCGCGACGCGGCGACGGCGAGAAGGGTCTGCTGGGCGACACCCATACCGCGGTGCATCTGTGCGACGGCATCGATCAGGACCGGCTCAAGCAGCGTGTCGGTGACTATCGCGTCGAAGTGCAGGAACCACTGCACCGGCTCCGCATCGTGATGGACGAGACCGAGGGGGTCGCCGTCGACCTCACCTGGGAGGGTCTGTTCGACGTCGTGCAGGAACAGCCGCACATCATGCGCACCGGCAACCGGGTGACACTCGACGCGCAGCGATTCGCCCAACTGGGTTCCTGGAGCGGCCGTATCGCGATCGATGGGCAGGAGATCGCGGTCGATCCGCAGACGTGGATCGGGTCCCGCGACCGCTCGTGGGGCATCCGTCCGATCGGTGAGGCGGAGCCGGCCGGCCGGCCCGCGGACCCGCCGTTCGAGGGGATGTGGTGGCTCTACGTGCCGATGGCCTTCGAAGACTTCGCGATCGTCCTCATCATGCAGGAGGACCCCAGCGGGTTCCGCTCGCTCAACGACTGCACCCGGGTGTGGCGGGATGGACGCGTCGAACAGCTGGGCTGGCCACGGGTGAAGATCCACTACACCTCCGGCACCCGAATCCCGTACGGCGCCACGATCGAGGCCACCGCGGCGGACGGGACCCCGCTGCGCTTCGATGTCGAGTCCAAGCTCCCGGTGCCGATCCACATCGGTGGCGGCTACGGCGGAGACAGCGACTGGACCCACGGGCTGTGGAAGGGCGAGAAGTTCACCGAGCGCCTGGATTACGACCTGACCGATCCGTCGGTGTCGGGACGGGCGATGTTCGGCGTCATCGACCACGTCGGTCGAGCCACCTGCGACGTCGATGGTCGCACGGTCGAAGGCTGGGGACTGTTCGAACACGGCGCGCTGGGCCGCCACTACCCGTCCGGCTTCACCGACTGGCTCACGCTCGCCCCTTAGCGAACCGGCGGTGCAGCGTTTGGCGTGACACACCGAGGATGCTGGCGAGATCGTCGCGGGCGGCGGCGAGTTCGCGCTTACTGGTTCCCGACCAGATGTCGTTGAGCACGGGATCCGGGACGTCGCGCTCCGCAGCGTCTTCGGGTTGCGAGCGGGGCGCCCGCGCTTCGAGTTCGGCCTCGAACTCCTCACGGGACCGCTTCAGGATCTCCGCCAAATTGGGATCGGTCGCCCACCACGGCTGCTGGACTTCCTCCACCATGTCTGCTCCCCCGCGCGTCAACACGGCTTGACGCCGTTCATCGGAAGTATTGCCGGGCCCACCGACAACTCGGACTCCCGGACAACCACCTCTCGCCGGCGCGTCAACACAAGCTGACACCGCGCGGAGAGAACCTATGCCGGGACTCTCGGACACGCCGCCAGATCGCGGTCTTGGGTTTCCCTCCGTCTCGATGCGGTCAGGCGGGCTGCGTCTGCTGCGCGGGCACTCGACCGAACACCATCGACTCCTCGATCCGGTCGAAGCGGTGGTCGATCGCGTCCAACACGTAATTGTGCCGCACATGCCAGGGCCGCCGAGTGCCCGAACGCGGCAGCGCGTGGGGTGCACGCTGGACGTAGCCCGCCGCCAGGTCCCACGCCGGCTTCTCCTGCATTGACGCCTGACCGACATGCGGATAAGCGTGGGTGTAGCCGTGCTCGTTCATGAACGCCAGCAGATTGGCCACCGCCCGGGCGGTCATATCGGCGCGCAGCGTCCACGAGGCATTGGTGTACCCGATGCACCAGGCCATGTTCGGCACGTCCTCGAGCAGATACTCCTTGTAGACAAAACGATCGGTCGGTTTGATCTCGTCGCCGTCGATGGCGATGCGGATGCCGCCCAACGCCTGCAGCTGCAGCCCGGTCGCGGTGACGATCACGTCCGCGTCCAGATGCCGCCCCGACTGCAGCACGATGCCCGACGGGTCGACGTGGTCGATGTGGTCGGTGACCACCTCGGCCCGGCCGTCGGAGATGTGCTCGAACAGGTCGCCGTCGAGCACCAGGCACATCCGCTGGTCCCATGGGTTGTAGCGCGGTTTGAAGTGGACGTCCACGTCGTAGCCCGGCGGCAGCGCAGCCACCGTGCGATTGCGGATCAGCCACCGCCCGAATCGCGGCGCCTTGCGGAACATGGCGTAGGTCAGGACGTGGACCATGGCGTTACGGAATCGCACCACGGTGTGGGAGAGCCTGCGCGGCAACACTTTGCGAAGGAACGTGACCATCGGATCGAAGCGCGCCATCGACATCATGTAGGTCGGCGAGCGCTGCAGCATCGTCACGTGCGCCGCCTGCTTGGCGAGCGCGGGGATCAGGCTGATGGCGGTGGCGCCGCTGCCGATGACCACCACCCGCTTGCCTGTATAGTCCAGCGACTCCGGCCAGAACTGCGGATGCACCACCTCCCCACCGAACTGCTCGATTCCGGGGAACTCCGGCGTGTACGGCTCGTCGTAGTCGTAGTAGCCCGTCCCGCAGAACAGGAACCGACCGCGGTAGAGCTTCTCCTGCTCGCCGTCGGGACCCGAGACCACCGCCCGTACCGTCCACGTGTCGGTGGTCGAGTCCCAATCCGCCGAGATGACGCGCGTGTCGAAGCGGATGTGCGCGTCGATGCCGTACTTGCCGGCCATGTCGGTCAGATACGCGCGGATGTCGGCGCCGTCGGCGACGTTCTCCGGACGCGTCCACGGCTCGTACGGAAAGCTCAGCGTGAAGATGTCGCTGTCGGAGCGGATCCCCGGATACCGGAACAGATCCCAGGTGCCGCCGATGCGGGATCTGCGCTCCAGCACGGTGTAGCTCAGCTGCGGGTTCTTCTCGCGAATGCGGTACGCCGCGCCGAGTCCGGATATCCCCGCCCCGATGATCAGCACGTCAACGTATTCACCGGGATGCTGGCTCGCCTCGCTGCTCATCGATCGATTCCTCCGTTGGTCCCGTCCGGTACCACCCACCTTAGGACGCCACGGGGGGCCGCGGTCGCGATCTCACCGAGCGATTCCCCGCGAACGGAGGACGTGAGACTCTGGTGGGGTGAGTGCACCAGCCGAAGCCGAGGTCGCGGTGGTCGGCGCCGGTTTCGCCGGTTTGACGGCGGCCCGCGAACTGCACCGGCTCGGCCGTGACGTGGTGGTCTTCGAAGGCCGCGCACGGGTCGGTGGCCGCTCGTACACCGGGGAGGTCGCCGGCGTGCCGGTGGATCTCGGGGCCACCTTCGTGGGCCCGACGCAGGACGCGGTCAACGCGCTGGCCACCGAGCTGGGCTGCCGAACCGTGCGGACCCACAGCAGCGGCAAGAACCTCATCCGCTGGCGTGGCCGCGTCCGGTCCTACCGCAGCACCATCCCGCGCCTGTCCATCCTGGAGCTCCTCGACGTCTCCCGCATCCAGTGGCGATTCGAACGGCTGTGCAGACAGGTGCCGGTGGCCGACCCGTGGACTGCGCCGACGGCCCACCGGCTCGACGAGCTCACGCTGGACGCGTGGCTGCGGTCGGTGCACGCCGGCGCCTCGACGCGCGATCTGATGGCGATCATGTCGCGGGTGACCTGGGGGTGTGAACCCGATGTGGTGTCGATGCTGCATGCGGTGCGCTACGTCAAGGCCGCCGGGGGAATCGGACGCATGCTCGACGTCCAGGGCGGTGCCCAGCAGGACCGTTTCCCCGCCGGCACCCAGCAGATCGCGCAGCGGATGGCCGAGCAACTCGACGGGCGCGTGCTGATCGATGCCCCGGTGCACCGCATTGAGCGCCTCGACGACGGCCGGCTGTGCGTCGACGGCTCCGCCGGCTGCACCACCGTGCGCGCGGTCGTCGTCGCGGTCGCGCCTGCCCACCGGCTCGGCATCACCTTCACCCCGCCGCTGCCCAGCGGCCACACCGAGCTCGCCCGGCATTGGCCGCAGGGCCGGCTGAGCAAGGCCTACGCCGCCTACCGCACCCCGTTCTGGCGCGACGGCGGCTGTTCGGGTGAGGCGCTGTCCGACGTGGGCCCGGTGTTCATCACCTTCGACGTCAGCCCGTCCGACGCGGGTCCGGGCATCCTGCTGGGCTTCACCGATGCGGCGACCTTCGACGTGCTGACGCCCGAACAGCGACGCGAACAGGCGCTGACCGGTTTCTCCGCGCTGTTCGGTGCGGCGGCTGCCGAACCCATCGATTATCTCGACCATTGCTGGGGCACAGACGAATTCGCCCCAGGTGGCCCGACGGCAGCGGTCCCGCCCGGCGCGTGGACGACCTACGGCGCAACGCTGCGCGCACCGGCGGACGGCATCTTCTGGGCCGGCACCGAAACCGCCGACCAGTGGACCGGCTTCCTCGACGGCGCGGTGCGCTCGGGGCGGCGGGCGGCGGCGGAGGCGGACCGCCTGCTGGCGTCGCGGGCCTAGGAGGTGGCGCGCTGCGACCCGAACGCCGAGTCGGCGAGCGCACGCAGGGCCTGATTCACCTCGCGCGGCCGCTCGAGGATGGCGCAGTGACCGCCCGGCAGCTCGAGGAACGATTCGAGTCGGGGCACCAGTTCGGCGATCCGGCGCGACGAGGTGATGGGCAGCAGCCGGTCCTGCGTGCTGCCGATGACCAGGGTGGGCACCGTGAGGTGTTCCAACCCGATGTGGTTGGGGCCGAGGTTGTCGACGAGCACCGCGGCCCAGCCGCCGCGGCCCGCAGGGGGCGTGCCCGCGAACAGTTCGTAGACGAATCGCGCAACGGCGGGGTCGGCGGTGCGGCCGACCGCCAGAGCGGAGATGAAACGCCGGTTCGCGCGGTGCGCCGCGGCGGGCAGCGGGGTCGCGCCGAAGCGTTTGAGCATGGTTCCGGCAGCCAGCACCCGGGTGGCCGCCAACCGCTGCGGCACCGGCAGGAACCGTACGTCGCGCAGCAGGTCTCCGGTGGTGGTGTTGATCAGCGCCACCGCCGCCGCCCGCTGGGCCACTTGCGCGGGGTATCTCCGGGCCCACGACGTGATGGCGATGCCGCCCATCGAATGACCCGCGATCACGGCCCGTTCGTCCTCGCCGATGGTCGCGGCCAACACCGCGTCGAGGTCGGCGGCGAGCAGATCGAGGCTGTAGCCGGTGCGGCGGGGCGGCACCCCGCTGCGTCCGTGGCCACGGTGGTCGAAGGCGATGACCCGGTGATCGCGGGCCAGGTCGGCGATCTGATTCGCCCATACCCGCAACGCGCAGGTGATGCCGTGTGCCAGCACGATCGGTGCGCCGCCCTCCGGTCCGAAGACCTCGGTGTGCAACCGCACCCCGTCTTCGGACCGAACCGGCACCACCCGTCGCGGGGGCAGCGCCTGCTCGGCGTCGAACGTGGCGATTCGCCTCAAAGCTGCTCCGATCGTTCCGGCTACACCGACGGGGAGGTCAGCTTAACCGTCGTCGGCCTCAGCGAACCCCGGACTCGATGAGAGAGGCGATACGGTCCGCCTGGTCGACCGCAGCGGCGCCCGCGCGGCAGGCCTCCACGTCGACGACCACGTTCGCTGCAACGGTCAGCACCCGCTGGCACGACCGCAGCTGCTCCCCCACCCCCCGCGACACGCCGATGGCCAGGCGGTCGGCGCTGCGGTCCAGCCGCCCGCTGCGCCACTTCGGCAGGGCCTGGCCGTTGAGCGTGATGTTGACCGTGTGGTCGGTGCAGTGCGCCCAGCGGTCAGCGGACTGGGTGAAGAACGCCTGAGCCGCCTGGGCCGACGGGTAACCGATCACCGCCTGGACGACCTGGCTGGTCCAGTCCTCGGCGTCCGGCGCTCGCAGGGTCTGGCGGCGCATGGCACTCCAGCCACGCCCATCCTGCTCCCCGTACACGGCCGCCTCACCCACATGCCAGATCCCGAGGCAGCTCACATTCGTAACCAGATTGCGGTTGTCGGACATGTGGTCGACCACGGGTTGCGGCGACATGGCGACTCCCATGACGGCGTCGATCGCATCGGCGGTGGGAATCAGCATCTCGAGGTCGCGGTCGGGCACCGGGTCGGTGGTGCGCTCGACGGCGCCCGATCGGACCGTACAGCCGCCGAGGAGCATGGCGATGGCGACAACCGCTGCGGCACAACGCAACACGGTCAGGCGTGCGTTCCGGCCGCGGCACATCCCTGCTGCGCGGCGACGGCATCGGCGTTCAGCTCGGTCGCGGTGACGTCCAGCGTGTCACCGGTGCCCCGCAGACCCATCTTGAGGAGCAGTTTGGTGGCGTCGACCGACCACATCCGCATGGGATGTGCGATGTCGGGCGGTAGCCCCGGGGTGTTCGCGGCAGTCAGCGCGGCGGCGGCACCCTGCCGCAGGGCCGTTCGGCCGACGACGTTGCTGTCCGCGACGGCCGCGTTGCCGGTGGTTGCTCCGGCGTTCTCGTCGAGCGCGTCGGCGAAGTCGCCGTAATACGTCGCGGCGGCGTCGAGCACCTCGGCGAATTGGGCGCAGGCGGTGACCGCGGCCGGATTGGCATCCGGGGACGTCGGCGAAGAGATCTGAATGGGCTGGGCCGACGCCGCCGGAGTCGTCGCGATCGCGGCGACGGCCGCGACGGCCAGCAGGGTCAGCGATGCCGTTCTCTTCACGACCCAACACAGTCGAGGTTGCAGATGTCCCCCCGGTGACGCCCAACCCAACCGGTGGTGTCGGCCGACGGATCATTTCGGTTGCTCCCCCGCCGCCACCGAGAGCGCGCTAACAGCAAAGCTCTTCAGATGACGCGTAGCCGGCCTTCAGTGTTTGCGATCAGTTCACGGTCCGCTCATCCGGCCGGTGGAAGCTCCGACGCGTCAACACCGTTCGATTCGCTCGACTCGGACCCGAGAGGCGCAACCACACCCATGTTCAATCGCTATGCCATCCTGGCCGCCGCCTGCCTGGTGGCTCCGGTCTGGGCCGCACCCGCGGCGCCGGCCCAGCCGGCTCCGGCCGACCCCGCAGCGCAGCCGGTCGCCAACAGCGCGCCCCCGCCGCCCGCCGGCGCCGTTCCCTCGGGCCCGGCCGGCATACTGGACACGCCCGACGGCTGGCATCTGGAGGTGGCGGGGAGCGATGAGAGCCAGCTTCCGGTGGCGCCGCTGACCACCGCCGTCTCCTCCCGCGAGTACCTGGTGGGCGGAACGTTCACCGGGACCATCAGCGGCTCGGGCAGCACCAAACTCAACGGCGGGACGTTCGAGGTCGGCGAGCAGATCGGATGCGGCATCATCTCCGACGAAACCGAGATCAACCCCGGTGCGAGCCTGACCCCGGGCATCAGCCTGCCGTTCACCAACAATGCGACGCTGGGCACCGGTATCAGCCTGCAGGGCAAGGTCTATCTGAAGCCCGGGACCGTGACCTCGGTCGCGTTGAACAAGAAGTCGTTCAAGGGCACGTCGACCCGGATCAGCCTCACCGGGGTCCGCATCAAGACCGACCAGTGCGCGGGCCAGTCCTTCATCCGCTCCTACGCGACGCTGACGAGCTCCACCGACAACACCGACGACGTGATCACCTACATCGGGTTCACCAAGGCCGTCTGACACCGGAACACCGCAGGCGCGGTCGGCAGCCACGGGCTGTCGACCGCGCCTGCTGGCATATCTGGCTGTCGGGGTCGGCCGCACAGTTCACCTTCCCGCCGCAACCGCGGCCCGCTGTGAGTTTGCTGCAAGACTCGTGACGGAGTCCTGAGCGGCGCCAAGCAAACGTCGGTGACCTTCGCCCGCCGACGTCGAACCGTCCCACATCCGGCCGCTCTCGTTCCCCGGGCGTTCACCGCGGAGCCACCCGTCCCGTGGATGCTCCATCGCGACAACCAGTTCGACCCCCAAGGTTTCGGACCACGAGAGGTGCGGCCATCTTCATGTTCCTTCGTCTTGCTGCCCTAGCTGCTGTCGGCGTGCTTGTTTCCGGGATCGGTGCGCCGTCGGCCTCCGCGCAGCCCGTGCCGCCGCCGCCCCCGCCGCCGGACACCGGTGTGGTGGCCTCGGCGCCCCCCGGTGTCGTGACGACGCCGGACGGATGGGTGCTCACCGTCGCCGCCGCGAACGAGACGCAGCTGCCCGTCGCACCGTTGACCACCGCGGTGTCGTCACGCGAATACCTCGTCGGCGGAACCTTCACCGGGACGGTCACCGGGGACGGTTCGACCACACTGAACGGCGGGGTGCTCGAAGCGGGCTACCAGATCGGCTGCGGCATCGAGCTCGGGCAGGTGCGGCTCATCGGCCAGGTGGGTCTGAGCACTTCCGGGTCGTCGATCACCGGTGGCATCGTCCCCACCGGCATCAGCGCACCGATCTCCGGAGTCATCGAGATTCATCTGAAACCCGGTACTGTCCAGCAAATTTCGGTGAACAAGAAGTCGTTCAAGGCCGCACCTGCGCGCGTGACCATCAAGGACACTCACGTCAAGATCGACGGGTGCGTCGGGCAATCGTTCCTGCGGTCCTACGCGACGCTCACCAGTTCGACGACCGACACCGACGACATCGTCGCCTATTACGGCGTCACGAAGACGGTCTGAGGCCTCCGATGTCGATTCCTGGTCGCGAGCCGCTGCATGCCGCCCGCCACATCGCGCGGGCCACATCGGGTCTCGTCGGCATCGCAGCGACGGTGAGTCTCGCGGCACTGGCGGGCGCACAGCCGCCACCCGCGCCGCCGGGACCGCCGTTGCCGCCCCCGCCGCCGGGGCCGCAGGTGCCGGTCATCGGTGCCCCGCTGGGAACCGGAGGGCTGGGCGTCCTCGCGCAGTCCGGCCTCGCGCCGGCCGGTCCGCTGGGCGTTCCGGCGCTACCCGGCATCGACCGCGACACCGTGCTGGGCCAGAACGTCGCGCCGGCTGCGCCGGGCGCCGGCCCGGGCACGCCGCCGAACCTGAGGGTGTTCAACAACGCCTATGGCGTACCGCTCAACGAAGCGCCCGCAGCACCGGGCGCGGGCACGGTCTTCGACGTGGCACCCGGTCACGAGGCCGACGACGTCACCGGTCGCGAGTGGCTGGGCCGCTACATCGACCTCTACCGCGACGGACAACTCAAGGGTTCACTGCTGGGTCAAACGCCGCAGAGTCAACTCGGACTACCGCTGCCGGGCACGGCGCCGCCACCGGGAACCAATTTGCCGCCGGGGCTCATTCAGTACTCACCGGTGTCACCGCCGCCGCCCGGTGGTTGATCGACAGCGCCTGTCGCCGTTGGTCTTTCGGCAAGGGTGAGGACCGGCTTGACCGCTGCGCCGGCGCGAGCCGCAGCCCAGGCCCGATCGAAATCCGCGAAGTCGTAGCGGGTGACGATGCGCTCGACGGGCAGCTCCCCGCGGCGCAGGAGGTCGACCAGATGCGGAATGAAACGCTGGGGTTCGCTGTCTCCCTCGACGACTCCGCGCACGGTCAGCCCGTTGCCCATGATCAGGCCGACCGGCAGCGGTGCGACCGGCGCACCCAGTCCGACGACGGCCAGCTGACCGCGGGGCCGCAGGGCACCCAGGGCGGTGGACAACACATCGGGTAGGGCGGTGGTGTCGACGGCCGCTTGCGCACCGCCTGCGGTCAGCTCGACGATCCGCTCGGCCACCTCGCCCTGGACCGGGTCGATCGTCGCCGTGGCCCCCAGCGCGGACGCGAGCGCCCGCCGATCGGACACCGGATCCACGGCCACGATGGTGCGGCACCCGGCGATGCGTGCCCCCATCACCGCCGAGAGTCCGACCGCCCCGGCCCCGAAAACCACGACGGGGTCCTCGGGACGCGGCTGCAACGCATTGAGCAGTGTGCCGACACCGGTCTGCACGCTGCATCCCAGCGGGGCGGCCAGCACCGGGTCGACGTCGTCGGGTATCACCACGGCGTTGCGGCGACGGGCCAGTGCGACCGTGCCGTGGCTGGACTGCCCGAAGAAACCCGCACCGATCGGTCGTCCGCCGATGTGCAGCGCGGCGCCGTCACCGCCGCCGTCACCGCGGAGGTTCAGCGTGGTGGAGTGTGCGCAGTAGGCGGGTTGCCCCGCGGTGCAGTAGGCGCAGGTCCCGCAGCTGGCGAAGCTGAGCACGACCCGCGAGCCCGGATCCAGCCCGGCTTCTGGTCCCGCCTGGATGACGGTGCCGCACCCCTCGTGTCCGAACACCATCGGCAACCGCCGTTGCGGCCATCGGGCGGCGACGCTGACGTCGGTGTGGCAGATCCCCACCGCATCGATACGGACGAGGATCTCGTCGGCGCGCGGCGATCGCACCGACACGTCGGTCAGCACGGGGTCGGCCCCGGATTCCAGCAGCACCGCGGCACGGGCATCGATCACCCCGGGATGTTAAATGGTGCACATCGGCGACAGAAAGGTGGTCATGCGCGCCATTCAGGTAACCCGGCTCGACGGTCCCAGCGCTGTGGAACTCGTCGATGTCGACGAGCCCGAGGCGGGCGGTCAGGTCGTCATCGACGTGCACGCGGCGGGGGTGGCCTTTCCCGACGCCCTGCTGACCCGTGGGCTCTACCAGTACAAACCCGATCTCCCGTTCAGTCCGGGCGCCGAGATCGCCGGAGTGGTGCGCAGCGCTCCCGAGGGCTGCGACATCTCCGCGGGGGACCGGGTGGCCGGTCTGACGATGCTGTCGGGTGGCATGGCCGAAGTCGTTGCGCTGCCGCCCGATCGGGTTTTCCCACTCCCTGACGCGGTGTCCTTCGAAGCCGGCGCCGGGCTGTTGTTCAACGATTTGACGGTGCACTGCGCGCTGCGGACCCGCGGCCGGCTCGCTGCGGGGGAAACCGTCCTGGTGCACGGCGCGGCGGGCGGAATCGGAACATCCACCCTGCGGTTGGCGCCGGCGTTCGGCGCGGCGCGCACCATCGCCGTGGTCAGCACCGAGGACAAGATCTCCGTGGCGCGGGCCGCCGGTGCGTCCGACGTCGTGCTGGCCGACGGGTTCAAAGATGCGGTGAAGGATCTCACCGGGGGGCGCGGCGTCGACATCGTGGTTGATCCGGTCGGCGGTGAACGGTTCACCGACTCGCTGCGCTCCCTGGCCCCGGGCGGACGCCTCCTGGTGATCGGATTCACCGGCGGCGACATCCCCACCGTGAAGGTCAACCGGCTACTGCTCAACAATGTCGACGTCGTCGGAGTGGGTTGGGGCGCTTGGACATTCGCGCACCCGGGTTACGTACGCGACCAATGGGCCGAACTCGAGCCGCTGCTCGCCAGCGGGGAGATCAGCGCCCCCCGACCGGAGGTCTACGCCATGGAGCAGGCGGCCGATGCCATCAGCGCGCTGGAGAACCGGTCAGCCCGCGGCAAGGTCGTCCTCGCGGTGCGATGACCGTCCCTCAGGATGCGGCGAGATAATCCATCGGCGGTCCGTTCGGGCCGACGGCGTCCTGGTCGGCCACGGCCGTCGCGATCTGCTGACCTGAATGGACGGTGGCGAACACCGACACCCGGTCGTCGACGGTGAAGGAGGCGGCCGGACTGGCGGCCTGCTGCCGGTCGAGGGTGACCGCGGTCGTGTCGGGAGTGATGCGGTAGGTCTGAAGCACTCCGTCATCACTGCGGGTGGTCACCGAATCGGCCGTCACCGCGACGACGGTGCCGTTCTGGGTGACCGGCCCACTCGTCGAGGCCTGCGGCAACGGTGCGGGTGCATCGGCGGCGTCCGGAGTCGAGAAGTGAACGAACGCACCGGTCAGTACACCGGCCGACGCCACCGCGAACGACAGTGACCCACCGATGAAGACCGGCCAGGACGTCGGCCGGGCCCGCTGCACCGGCGCGGGAGAACGATGCTTTGCGCTCATACCTCTCAACCTCACAGGAGTTTGCTCTCTGCCGGGATCTCTACCCGACGTGCCGCCAAGCAAAACCGCCGCACCGTGCGCTCACCTCGCGCATGCATCCCTGACCTGCGAGAACGCCCGTTCAAATCGCGGTTGAAATCGTCAAGTGACGAACCGGGATGGCCAGGGTCACCGCTGCCACCGCCAGCCCCACGACCAGCATCACCACCATCGGCCAGCGCCCGTGCACCCACGCGATACCGCCGAAGAATCCGAAGAAGCTGGAACCGGCGTAATAGCTGATGTTGTAGAACGCGGTCGCCTGGTTGCGGGCGCGGTTGGCCCGCGCGGCGACCATGCTCGACGCCGCCGCGTGACCGACGAACATGCCTGCGGTGAGCACCACCACACCGGCCAGAATGATCGGTAAGGCCCGGGCCAGCGTGATCAGGGCGCCGCAGCACATCAGCAGGCACGCGCTGATCAAAACCGTCCGCTCGCCCCAGCGCTGGGTGAGGCGCCCCGCAACCCGGGATCCGAATGTGCCGGCGAGGTAGGCCAGAAAGATCAGTGAGATCACGGTCGGCGTGAGGAAGTACGGCTCGTCCTCCAGCCGGTACGGCAGGTAGTTGAACACGACGACCATCCCGCCGATGAGCAGGCCACCGATGCCGAACAGGCACAGCATCGCGGGGTCGCGCAGATGTCCGCGGCCCGGCTCGGGGGTGCCGGTGACCACCGGGGCCGCGGGCGTCACCGCGGCGAGCAGCACCATCAACAGTGCGACCAGGCAGCCGAGCAGGAAAAGCGATGTCCGCCAACCGAGATGGTCGGCCACCGGCACGACGAGCAGCCGTCCGCTCAGACCACCCAGGGAGGTGGCGGCCACATAGCTGCCGCCCAGCACGACGGCCCGCTTCGGGGAGACGAACTGGTGCGGCAGCGCCATCGCCAGCGCCGGGATGCCGCCGAGCGCGAGGCCCTGCACCAGGCGGCCCGCCACCAGGGCCTCGAACGAGGAGAACCACGGCACGATGAGCGCGCTCAATCCCGCGCCGAGCGCTGCCACCCGAAGCGGCCCGCTGGGCCCGAATCGATCCGCGAGTGTGGCCCACGGCAAGACCGACACCGAGAGTCCCAGGGTGGCGGCCGACACCAGTAGCGAGGCGCGCGAGGCGTCGACGCCGGAATCGCGCGAGATCTCCGTCAACAGGCCCTGAGGCGCGTACATCGCCGAGAAGGCGGCGAGCCCGGCACACCACAACGTGATCGCGAGGCGTCGGTCGTTGACGTGCACTCGACCGAGTCAACAGTGCCGCACTTATATAGTGAAATACCCAATCCGGGTTTCAGTGAGAGGCAGTGGCTATAAATGGTGGAGGTGCGCGAAGCGCGGTACTTCATCGCCGTCGCCGAACAGCTGAATTTCGGGCGGGCGGCGGAGTTGTTGCACATCTCCCAGCCGCCCCTGTCGGCCGCGATCAAGGCGCTCGAGAGCCGGCTCGGCGTCCAACTGCTGCACCGGACCACCCGCGAGGTGCGGCTGACCTCGGCGGGTGCGGTGTTCCTCGACCGGTGCCGGCTGGTGGTCGCCGCCGCCGGCGACGCGGACGCCGCGGCCCGGCAGGCCGCCGAGGGGCAGGCGGGTGCACTTCGCATCGGAGCGGTCACCAGCGCCTTCACTGATCCGCTCCCCCGGGCGCTGCGCGCCTACGCGCGATCACATCCCCACGTCGATGTCAGCGTCCGCGAGGTGGACACCCATGTCGGCGTGGAGCTGGTGCAGCGACGCGAACTGGACATCGCCCTGCTGCGCCAGATGTCGACACCGCGCGAGTGTGAACGACTCACCCTGCGAACCGAGTTGTTCGTCCTGGCCGCGCCCGCCGACTGGTCGCTGCCACCGGGCATCGACACCGATCTCGTGGTGGCCGCCGATCTCCCATGGATCTGGATTCCGCGCGGCCGGACCCCGGACTATCACGACCAGGTCGCGGCCTTCTGTCGCGCAGCGGGGTTCACGCCGCGAGCACAGCATTTCGCCCAGTCGATGGAGAGCCAGCTCGCCATGGTCGCCGCCGGCCTGGGCGTGGCACTGGTGCCGGCGACTTCGGCGCATGCGGCCGCGGCGCGCAACCGGATCACGACGGTGCGGGTGCACAACTCCGTCACCGTGGAGTTGGCCGCGGTATGGCGGTCACCGGACACTCCGTTGCTCCGTGGCTTCCTCGACGAACTGAGCGCCGAGCCCGGTCAGGCCGGCGCGGCGGATCTGAACCGGTCGCGGTAGGCCTTCGGCGATACGCCGAGGTGGCTGACGAAAACCCGGCGAAACGTCTCGGCGCTGGCGAATCCGGCGCGGCGCGCGCTCTCCCCGACCGTGTGCCCGGCGTCGAGTGCAGCGCGACCGATGTCGACGCGGACGGCCTCCACATAGCGTGCGGGTGTGGTGCCGAGTTCGGCGCGGAACAGCCGGGTGAGTTGGCGGCTGCTCAACGAAGCCTGCGCCGCAAGAGATCTGACGCTGTGGTCGGCGCCGGGGTCCGCGGCGATCGCGTCCGTCACCGCCCGCAGGGCACTGTCCGGCGGCGGATTCTTCTCGACCAGCACCGAGAACTGTGACTGCCCGCCGGCCCGCTTGAGGTACACGACCAACGACCGGGCGACCTCGCGCACGAGGTCGCTGCCGTGGTCGACTTCGGCAAGGGCCAGCGCGAGATCGATACCGGCCGAGACGCCGGCCGAGGTGTAGACGTTTGCGTCCTGCACGAAGATGGCATCCGGAGTCACCTCCACGTCGGGAAAGGCCTTGGCCAGCAAGCGGGTGTGACGCCAATGAGTGGTCGCCCGACGCCCCGCGAGCAACCCGGCCTGGGCCAGGATGAAGGCGCCCGTGCAGATGGATGCCAACCGGCTGGCACGCGGCGCGGCGTCTCGGACGGCCGCCACGAGGAGTGGGTCGATGGGCCGGCCGACCAACCCGTCGCCGCCGGCGACCAAGAGCGTGTCGATGGCCCCGATCGACGGTAGTGCGTCGCTCACCGCGAACCGGGTACCGACCGAGGTCATCACGTCCTCACCGTCGGGTGAGACGAATCGGATCCGGTACCGCGCTCCGAAGCGGTTCGCCTCGGCGAACACCTCGGCAGGGCCCACCGCGTCGAGAAGTTTGACTCCGTCGAACACGACGATCACGACGTCACCTGCACTGTGCTCACTCACCCCCACATTGTGTCCGTTTCTGAGGGATCGATGGCAGATCTGCCATGGTCAGCTCGACCCGCTTCCGGTCGATGCTGTCGGCAGGACCAATCACACATCGAAGGAGCACGCCATGACCGCATCCCTGCCGCGCACCATCGCCGGTATCGAGATTCCCGACACGCCACTGGTGCGCGCCACCACGGCGTTCATCCGCGACGCCGAGGACGATCTGCTGTTCGACCATTCCCGCCGGGTGTTCCTGTTCGGAGCGCTGCAGGGTCGGCGCCTGGGCATGACGCCGGATCTCGAAGTGCTCTATGTCGGCGCGATGTTCCACGATCTCGGGTTGACCGAGCCGTACCGGTCATCGTCCAAGCTGCGCTTCGAGGTCGACGGAGCCAACGCCGCACGGGATTTCGCGCTCGAACACGGTGCCGACGAGGCGACGGCCCGGAAAGTGTGGCTCGGCATCGCCCTGCACACCACCCCGGGCGTCCCAGTGTTCCTCGACCCGGAGATCGCGCTGGTGACCGCCGGTGTCGAGACCGACGTGCTCGGCATCGGCCGGGACGACCTGCCCGCCGATGCTCGGGACGCGGTGCTGGCGGCCCATCCGCGGCTGGACTTCAAACGCCGTATCCTGCAGGCGTTCGCCGACGGAGTCCGTCAACGGCCCGAGAGCACCTTCGGCACGGTGAACGCCGACGTGCTCGCCCATGTCGACCCGTCCTTCGTGCGCGGCGATTTCGTGGAGGTGATCCGGTCGAACGGCTGGCCGGAGTAACTTCGGTGCATGGGCGACTACCGCACGATCATCGTGGGCACCGACGGATCGGAGTCATCGCTGCGGGCGGTGCAGAAGGCGGCGCAGATCGCGGCCGACTCGAACGCGAAACTCATTGTGGCGAGCGCCTTTCTGCCCGAGGAGGAGTCCACCGGCGGTCCTGACCCCGACCAGCTGTCCGGTGAAGGTTTCCGGACGCAGGGCAATGCGGCGACCTACGACATGCTGCGGGAAGCCGCCGACCTGGCCCGGTCGGCCGGCGCATCCGAAGTCGAGGAACGCGCCGTCGCCGGCGCCGCGGTCGAGGCGTTGGTGGAACTCGTCGACGAAGTGCGCGCCGACCTGCTGGTGGTGGGCAACCTCGGCGTCGACACCCTCACCGGCCGGCTGTTCGGGTCGGTCCCCAAGACGTTGTCCCGCCGCGCCGACACCGAGGTGATGATCGTCGACACCACCGGCTGACGGCAGGGCCCGCACCCGGGTACTGGATGATCGACCGGTGACCGTCGCGCTGTGGGTGATTGTTGTTCTGGAGTTCGCCGGCCTCGTCGCGCTCGGTGTCCTGCTCGTGGTGTCCCGGCGTGCTCTGCGGAACGCACGTCGAGACCCGCAGCGCCGCATGAACATCGACGAACCTCGTCGCCGTCGCCGCAAACCGGTCGGCGTCGCACCGCTGGCCATCAAGACGGTGACCAACACGGTGCAGACCGCCGACGCCATCATCCGCAGGCAGCTGGGTGGGTCGGTGCGCAGCTCGATCGAGGACCTCGCCGGCTGGGCGCGGATCGAGCGGCCGGATCTCGCCCGCATCACCGCCGACGGCCGGGTCGTCCTGGTCTTCTCCGACATCGAGGGCTCCACCCAGCGCAACGCCGACCTGGGCGACCGCGAATGGGTGAAGCTGCTCGAGCGACACGAGAAGGTCGTCCGGCGACATGTCACCGCCCACGGCGGCGTGGTGGTCAAGAACCAGGGCGACGGGTTCATGATCGCGTTCCCGGATTCGACCAGCGCCGTTCAATGTTGTATCGCGGTGCAGCAGGCCCTTCTGACCGAGCATCGGGCGGACGATGTCCGCGTGCGGATGGGCGCCCACGTCGGCACCTCCGTGCGCCGTGGCGACGACCTGTTCGGCCTCGACGTGGCCACGGCTGCGCGTGTCGCAGACCTCGCGGTCGGCGGCGAGGTGCTGGTGAGCCACGCCGTGCGCGAGGAGGTCGGCGACGTCGCCGATATCGCCTTCGGAGATCCCCGCGAGGTGGATCTCAAGGGCGTGCCCGGACCGCAGACCGTCTACGTCGTGGACGTCCGCGGCGCGCCTCGGTGAGCAGGTGTACCTGGCCGCGGGACCGGCCGGCCGGATGACAGCGGCGACGGCCCGCCTGGCCGACACGCTGCTGACTGGGGCCACGCGGGTGCAGTCACGTACGCGCGCCGCGACCTGGGATCAGTCCCCTGCGGCGACCAGTGAGCTCAGACGCACCTCGGGCAGGTCTCGCTGGATGTTCTCCAGCCGCCACCTGGTGGAGAACACCGCCAACACCACCCCGTCGGTGCGGGTGAACACCTCGACCGACGCCTGTTTGGCCAGAATCTCCGCATCGGCGGGATCGGCGGCGCGGGCCACCGTGTACGGCAGCGGCTCCAGCGCGATCGGCGCGCTGAACTCGTTCGCCATGCGGTGGCTGGCCACCTCGAACTGCATCGGTCCGACCGCGGCGAACACCGGCGCCTGATCACCGCGCCGGTCCGAGCGCAGCACCTGAATGACGCCCTCCTGGTCCAGCTGCTCGATGCCCTTGCGGAACTGCTTGTGCTTGCTGGGGTCTTTGCCGCGCGCCACCGCGAAATGCTCGGGCGAGAAGCTCGGGATCGGCGGGTACTCGACCGGCACGTCGCGGTAGAGCGTGTCACCGGGGCGCAGTGCGTTCGCGTTGGCCAGTCCGATCACGTCACCCGGCCAGGCGGTGTCCAGCGTCGAGCGCTGCTGACCGAACACCGACTGCGCGTATTTGGTCACGAACGGCTTGCCGGTGGCGCCGTGGGTGAGGACCTCACCGCGCTCGAAGGTGCCCGAGCACACCCGCGCGTAGGCGATGCGGTCCCGGTGCGCGGAGTCCATCCCCGCCTGCACCTTGAAAACGAACGCGCTGAACGGCGCGGCCGGATCGCGCCGGTTGCCGTCGATGTCGAGCTGCCCGCGCGGGGGCGGCGCGAGCTGGGCCAACACGTCGAGCAACTGGTTGACCCCGAAGTTGAGGATCGCCGAGGTGAACAGCACCGGCGTGGACGTGCACTTGAGGAACGACTCGTTGTCGAAGTCGGCACCGTCGGCACTCAGCAGCTCCGACTCCTCGACCGCGGTGTCCCAGTCGTCGCCCGCGACCTCGTGGGCGTGCGCGGCATCGATGTGCTCCTCGGGTGCGGCGGTCGCGCCACCGGCGGTGCGGGTGTACTTGATGTACTCGCCGGTGCGCCGGTCGAGCACCCCCTTGAAGTCACCGGCGATACCGACGGGCCAGGTCAGCGGGGTGGTCTGCAGCTGGATGCGCTCGTGGATCTCGTCCATCAACTCCAGCGCGTGGCGACCCGGCCGGTCCCACTTGTTGACCACCGTGATGATCGGGATACCGCGGTGGCGGCACACCTGGAAGAGCTTGAGCGTCTGGGGTTCCAGACCTTTCGCGGCGTCGATGAGCATCACGGCACAGTCGACGGCGGTCAACACCCGGTAGGTGTCCTCGGAGAAATCGGCGTGGCCGGGGGTGTCGAGCAGGTTGACGATGCAGGTGTCGCCGCCCTGGGTGTGATACGGGAACTGCAACGCCGTCGAGGTGATGGAGATGCCGCGGGCCTTCTCCATCTCCATCCAGTCCGACACGGTGGCACGCCGGCCCGCCTTGCCGTGAATGGCCCCGGCCTCGGTGATGGCCTTCGCATGCAGCACGAGCGCCTCGGTGAGCGTGGACTTGCCGGCGTCAGGATGGCTGATCACAGCGAACGTCCTGCGACGTTGCGCTTCGGCGGAGATGCGGTCTGCGTGCGGTCCGGTGGCTGTCGGCGCGCCGGCGGCGGTTTCGGTCGTCATGTCACCAGCGATTTTATTGGCCACGGCGCACGGAACGGTAATCCGCGATTCAGGGGGTACCCGGGATGGGTCGCACACCCCCTAAGTCTGGGAGAACCCATGTCATCTCTGACCGAAGACGCCAAACAGATGCTGTCGCGGCCGAACCCCGCGGTCATCTGCACCGTCCGGAGCGACGGGCAGCCGGTGTCCGCGGCGACGTGGTATCTCCTGCGGGGAGACCGCCTGCTGGTGAACATGGACATCGGTCGCAAGCGCCTGGCGCACCTTCGCCGGGATCCGCGGGTCTCCCTCACCGTCATCGACGGGGACGACTGGTACACCCACGTCACCGTCATCGGCCACGTCAGCGACATCTACGACGACGAGGGCCTCGCCGACATCGACGCGCTGTCCCAGCACTATCAGGGCACGCCGTATCCGGACCGGGATCGGCCCCGGGTGAGTGCACTGATCGAGGTCGATCGGGTGCACGGATGGGGCGCGCAGAAGAACAACGACCAGCCCGACGGTCGCGGTTGAACCGTCAGACCCTGGGCTCCCACCGGGTCGGATCGATCCGTCCCCCGTAGATCGGCAGATCGATGAGGGGGTCGTCGGGCGCCATCTGTGACCACATGCGGTTGTATCCCTCGGTGCCCTTCTCCCGCACCCGGGCGACCTCGTCGAGGTCGATGGTGACGGTGATCAATCCCGGTTCGGCGGTGGGCAGGTCGGCGATGATGTTGCCCTCGGGATCGCTGACGATCGATCCCCCCGTCCCGACCGGTCCCGCGGCATTGACGCTGAGCATGAAGACCTGGTTGACGATGGCGTTGGCCTGGGCCAGGAGCCGCTCCTGGCGGCGGTCGGTGCCGATCGTCTTCACCACGTTCACGACGAACTGTGCCCCCATCCACGCCACACTGCGGGTCGACTCCGGGAACCAGGCGTCGTAGCAGATCGACAGGCCGCCTCGGCCGGCGCCGGGCATGTCGAATACGACGAATTCGTGTCCGGAGGACCATGCCTCGTAGGGCCGCCAGGGGAACACCTTGCGGTAACTCGCCACCAGAGCGCCCTGCGGATCGAACACCACCTGGGTGTTGTAGACGCGGCCGTCGTCGCCGAGCTCGGCGATCGAACCGGGGATCAGCCAGACGCCCAGGGCACCGGCCACCTCGGACAGCGCGCGCATCCGCGGCCCGTCGAGCGGTTCGGCGGCCGCCTTGAGCCAGGCGTTGGTGTCGTCGGCGGTGTCGCACTCCCCCAGCAGATGGATCTCGGGGAAGACGATCAGATCAAGATCACCTGCGCCGGAGTGGATCTCGGCGGCCTGCTCCCCCAGGGCCGCCACCGGATCCGGCCCGGCCAGGGGCTCGTACTGCGCCAGCGCGATGTTCAACGGACGACTCATGGGCCCAAGTTAGACCGCGCCCGACGATCACGCCCGGCACCGGCGAAGGTGCCGACCACCCATCGCCGCATTTACGGATTAGATAAGCTCAAATGTCCGCACATGCGGCACACTCGACGGGAGGATTTGGATGGCGACACTGCGGATCAAAGACGCCGCGGCGATCCTCGGAGTCAGTGACGACACGGTTCGTCGATGGGTCGACACCGGTGCGCTCACGTGCTCGAAAGACGAATCGGGCCGCAAGGTGATCGCCGGCGACGTCCTGGCCGACTTCGCGCGGGAACACGCCGCACCCCCGCGTGATCCGCTCGGAGTGGGCAGTTCAGCCCGGAACCGGTTCGTCGGGTTGGTCACCAAGGTGACCGCCGACCAGGTGATGAGCGAAGTGCAGATGCAATGCGGGCCGTTCACCGTCGTCTCCCTGATGAGCACCGAATCCGCCCGGCAGCTCGGACTCGAACCGGGGGCGCTTGCGGTGGCCGTGATCAAGGCGACCAACGTCATCATCGAGACGCCGGCCGGCGGTGCCTCGTGAGACCGCTGCGCAGGTTCGGAGTGGCCATGAGCGCCACGGCACTGCTGGCGGGGTGCTCCTCGCCGGACGCGGAATCCCCGCCGGCGGCCGAGGTCGTGGTCTTCGCCGCCGCGTCGCTGAAGTCGACGTTCACCGAACTCGGCGAACGCTTCGAGAAGGACCACCCGGGCACGAAAGTCGCGTTCAACTTCGCCGGCTCCTCCGATCTGGCGACGCAGCTCGGCCAGGGGGCACCCGCGGACGTCTTCGCCTCCGCCGACGAGCAGAACATGACCAAGGCCGTCGACGCCGGGCTGGTGTCCGGCGACCCGGTGGACTTCGCCACCAACACCCTCACGATCGTCACCCCGCCGGGCAATCCGAAGGCGGTCACCTCCTTCGCCGATCTGGCCCGGCCGGGCACTCAGGTCGTCGTATGCGCACCCCAGGTGCCGTGTGGTGCGGCGACCCGCACGATCGAGGACGCCACCGGAGTGGCGCTCACGCCGGTCAGCGAGGAGTCCTCCGTCACCGACGTGCTGGGCAAGATCACCTCCGGTCAGGCCGACGCCGGGCTGGTGTACGTGACCGATGCCCGAAGCGCCGCGGACAAGGTCACCAGCGTCCCGTTCCCCGAGTCGGCCGACGCGGTCAACACCTATCCGATCGCGGTGCTCGACGAATCGACGCAACAGGCGCTGGCGCAGCAGTTCGTCGACCTGGTGACGGGCCCGGCGGGACGAGAAGTGCTGGCGTCCACCGGTTTCGCCGCACCGTGAGCGCCGCGGCACGCACCGACCGCACCGTCGAGGTCGGCGTTCCGGTCTGGATCTACCTCCCGGCCACCGCCGGAGCGCTGTTCGTGGTCGTGCCCCTCGTCGCGATCCTGCTCGACATCGACTGGCCGCACTTCATCCCACTGGTCACCTCCGAGTCATCCAGAGCGGCATTGGTGTTGAGCCTCAAGACCGCAGCGGCCAGTACCGCAGTATGCGTACTGCTCGGCACACCCATGGCCGTGGTCCTGGCTCGCGGTCGCATCCGCGGGCTGTCCTTCCTGCGGGCGCTGGTCCTGCTCCCCCTGGTGCTGCCGCCGGTGGTGGGCGGCATTGCGCTGTTGTACACGTTCGGACGGCAGGGGTTGCTGGGCCATCAGCTCGAACTACTGGGCATCCGGGTGGCGTTCTCGACGACGGCGGTGGTGCTGGCGCAGTCCTTCGTATCGTTGCCCTTCCTGGTGGTCAGTTTGGAAGGCGCGCTGCGCTCGGCAGGGGCGGGTTACGAACACATCGCCGCGACGCTAGGCGCCGCACCGACCACGGTGCTGCGCACGGTGACGCTGCCGCTCGTGCTTCCCGGGCTGATCTCCGGGGCGGTGCTGGCGTTCGCCCGCTCCCTGGGTGAGTTCGGCGCGACGCTGACGTTCGCGGGATCCCTGCAGGGCGTGACGCGCACCCTGCCGCTGGAGATCTATCTGCAGCGCGAAACCGATGCCGATGCGGCGGTGGCACTTTCGCTGCTGCTGATCGTCGTCGCCGCGGTGATCGTGATCGCCTCGGCGAGCCGGCGTCTTGCGGGTCCGCTGTGAGTGCGGTGCGGGTGCAGGCCCGGATGGAACACCGGGGAATCGACATCGACGTCTCGCTCGACCAAGGCCAGGTGTTGGCGGTGCTGGGCCCCAACGGGGCGGGCAAGTCGACGTTGCTGTCGGTGATCGCCGGACTGCTGCGACCCGATCAAGGCCGCGTGGAACTCGGCGGCAAAGTCGTCACCGACACCGCGACGAACACCTTCGTGGCACCCCACGCCCGTGGCGTCGCCATGTTGAATCAGCAGGCCATGTTGTTTCCCCACCTGAGCGTGGCCGCGAATGTGGCATACGGCCCGAGGCGCAACGGCCGGTCCCGCTCGGCGGCGAGCAAAGCGGCACAGCGATGGCTCGACGCGGTGGGCGCAGGGCCACTGGCCGGACGCAAACCGGCTCAGCTCTCGGGGGGACAGGCCCAGCGGGTGGCCGTGGCCCGCGCCCTGGCCGCCGAGCCGGCTCTGCTGCTGCTCGACGAGCCGATGGCCGCCCTCGATGTGACCGCCGCCCCGGCGCTGCGCCGACTGCTGCGGGACATTCTGCGGGCGGCCGATCGCACCGCGATCATCGTCACCCACGATCTGCTCGACGCGCTGGCGATCGCCGATCGAATCATCGTCGTGGAGGGTGGGCGGGTCGTGGAAAGCGGAACGGTCCGCGCGGTTCTCACCGCTCCGCGCAGCGAGTTCGCCGCGCGCATCGCGGGTATCAACCTGATCGCCGGCGTCGTGACCGAACCCGGTGTCCTGACGACCGGCCGCGGGGCGAGGATGTCCGGTGTCGGCGAGGTCGAACCCGGCGCCGATGCCGTCGCCCTGTTCCGGCCCGCAGCGGTGGCGGTGCACCTCGAACCGCCCCACGCCAGCCCGCGCAACATCATCGCGGTGCAGATCGCCGAGCTCGACATGCACGGCACGACGGTACGCATTCGCGGTGCCGAGCAACCCGACGGCGGCGCCGGACTGGCCGCCGACATCACCGCCGCGGCGGTCGCCGATCTCGATCTGCAGCCCGGTCAGCAGGTGTACTTCGTCGTCAAGACCCAGGAGGTGGAGCTGCATCCGGCGGTGCGGGTGTGAGGCGTCCAGACTGGTGCTGCGACGCTAGATCCACACGTGGCCGTACTGTACGAGATCGGCCTTCCCGGAGGAGATGTCGTTGAGTGCCACTTTCAGAGCACCACCGTCGACGCTGAGAACGGTCATGTGCACGGCTTCACCGTACTGCACGTTCGTGACGTCGAACCCCCGGCCGCGTAACTCGGCCTCGACCCTACCCGCGTCGGCGTGGCCGGCGGACAGCTCGAACACCGCCTTGCGCTGCAGCGGGCGAAGCGTCGACTGTTCGATCGCCGCGCCGGCGGCGCGCGCATACGCTCGGGTCAATCCGCCGGCACCCAGCTTGATGCCGCCGAAATAGCGGGACACCACGACGCCGACGTTGCACAGATCGTGAGCCTTGAGGGTGCGCAGGATGGGCGCTCCGGCGGTGCCGCCCGGTTCGCCGTCGTCACTGAATCGTTCGACACGTGCGGAGGATTCGATGCCGAGAACGTAGGCGAAGCAGTGATGGTTCGCGTGGCGGTCGGCATTGCGCGCGTATGTCAGGAGGTCGGTGAACTGCGTGTCGTCGTCCACGTGCCGGAGCCGAGCGATGAAGCGGGACTTCTTGATGAGCACTTCGGCAGTCGGTGTGTCGTGGGTATCGACGGTGTGCGGCACGTCCCTCATGGTCGCACTGTCACGGTGTCTCGACCTGGTCGAACACCTTGCCGGGATTGAGGATCCCGTGCGGATCGAGCGCGGCCTTGACCGAGCGGTGCATCGCCAGCACCGTCGGGTCGAGTTCTTTGACCAGACCGTCCCTCTTGAGCAGCCCGACGCCGTGCTCACCGGTCACGGTGCCACCGAGATCGAGCGCCGCGTCGATGATCTCGGCGAAGGCTGCCTGCGCTTTGCGTCGTGCATCGTCGTCGCCGTGTGGGGTGATCAGCAATGGGTGCAGGTTGCCGTCGCCGGCGTGCGCGACGTTGGCGATAGTGGTTCCGTTCCGGACGCCGATCTGTTCGATACGCGAGAGCATCTCGGGGACATGGCGTTTGGGTACGCACACATCTTCGGTCAGTACCGGACCGAGCCGCTCCATGGCCGGATAGGCCAGGCGGCGGGCCGCGAAGAGCGCGTCGGACTCCTCCCGGTCGGTGGACACCGCAGACCAGGTGGCACCCGCCGCGTCGAAGCACGACCGCATCGTCTGCGCCTCCTGCTTTCCGGCCGGATCGGGTGTGTCGATCCGGCCCAGCAGAACCACATTGGCCTCGACCGACAAGCCCATTTTCTTCCAGGCGTCCACTGCAAGCAGGCATTGCCGATCCACCAGTTCCAGTGCCGAGGGGGTCAGGCCGGCTTCGGCGACAGCGCTCACCGCGCGTCCGGCGTCGACCAGCGAGTCGAAGTAGCCCGCGACGGTGCGTTGGGCTGCCTGCAGAGGCCGCAGCTTCACCGTCACCTCGGTGATGATCCCGAGGGTTCCCTCCGACCCCACCATCAGCGATGTCAGGTCGTAGCCGGCCACCCCCTTGGCGGTGGTCCGACCCAGGCGCACGATGTCGGCGGTTCCCGTCACCACCTGCATGCCCATGACGTAATCGCCTGTCACGCCGTACTTCACACAGCACAGACCACCGGCGTTGGTGGCGACGTTGCCCCCGATCGTCGACCACGGCGAGCTTGCCGGATCGGGGGGATACCACAGACCGTACGGCGCGCACGCCGCCCGCAGGTCGTCGTTGACGACTCCGGGCTGGACCACCGCGTAGCGCTCGAGGGGGTCGATGATCGCGATCTCGGCCATGGCTTCGAGCGCCACCATCACACAGCCGTCGACGGCGTTGGCTCCGCCCGACAGGCCGGTGCCCGCACCGCGCGCCACCACCGGGGTGCGATGCTCGATGCATGCGCGCACCACCGCCTGCACATCCTCAGCGCAGGTCGCCCGCACCACGGCCGACGGAATCGCGTGCGGCGCCCACTCGGCTTCGTCGTGGGCGTAGCTCGCCGTGCGATCTGGATCCACCAGGATCCGGTCGGCGGGCAGATGTGCGCGCAACGCATCGACGACGGCGGCCACCCCATGACGGTAGCCCTGTCCGCCGCCGGGTCAACAGACCAGCTCTCAGCTGTCGCCGGTTTCGTTGACCGATTCAGCCCACCGGCGATTCACCAGCGGTGTCAGTTCGTTGCCGACGAAGGTGACGAACTGCTCGATGTCGGCGTCGACCGGTGGCTGCAACACGACGGTGTCCGCTCCCGCCTCGGTCCACCGCGCCAGCCCGTCCGCGATGTCATGTGCGGTGCCGACAACGCCCACGTCTGCATCGTCCTGCAAGCCCCACCGCCGATACTCGGCGGTCATCTGCGATGCAGCGTCCGGCCCCGTCGTGCAGAGCAGGTAGGTGACGATAGACGTCGGCCCTCGTCCGCCCGCGGCGTTTCCCTCCCGTACCTGCGCGACGGCCGCTCGCAGATCCGCCGGCGACGTTCCCTGGGTGAGGATGGTGCCGGTCGCCAGTTCACCGCTGAGGCGCAACGTTTTCGGGCCGATCGCAGCCAGCAGTAGTTCGGCGGCCTCAGTCGGCGGCCAGTCCAGTGCGACGTCGTGCAGCCGCACATATCGGCCGTTGAACGTGACGGCTTCCCCCCGCAGCAGCGCCCCGATGCAGATGAGGTGTTCGCGCAGCAGAGTCATCGGCGAGGCGACCCTCGCACCGATCTGCGCCATCCAGTCCTGAACGCCGTGGCCGAGGCCGACTCGGACGCGACCGGGAAACGCCCGCACCAGTGTGGCGATCTCCATCGCCGTCAATGCCGGGTTGCGCATCGGCACCGGCGCCACACCCAGCCCGACGGTCAAGCTGCTGCTGTTCGACAGTGCGATCGCCGCAGAGGAAATCCCGCCGGCCAGAAAGCAGTCCTCCCAGAGCCACAGCTCCGCCAGACCGGCTTGGTCAGCGATGCGCGCGATCGCCGCCAAGCGCTCGGGCGGGGTTTGGGGAAGGTATACGCACCCGAGGCGCGGCGCCTGGCCCGTCATTGACATTCCTCCGTCGGTGGGCGTCGCTGTTCGATCGCGTCTGTACCGCCCCTGGACCGGCGATCGTCACCATCGCGATCCCCAGATGGTGCCATGTCCGGCTCGAGCGACCCGATCTGGCGCAGCGGTCTGTCGGAGTCTTCTCCCGACGCTCTGAGCTCATCCCTGGTCATCAGCCAGACCCGATGTCGTTCACTCGACGACGCACTCATTCGCGGCCGTCGGTCCCCCTGGTCCGGGATCTATCGTCGGCGTGGAGGCGTCGACAACCGGGGTCTGGAAGCGCATGAGAACGGCCCCCGGAGTGGTCTCCGGGGGCCGTTTTACCTGGTAGCGGGGACAGGATTCGAACCTGCGACCTCTGGGTTATGAGCCGGCCGGTTGCGGTCCTGACCTTCTACCTACGTCGCTAACGTGCAGGTCGGCCGCGATTCCGCGTCTCGGATGTCACACCGTGTCGAAGCAGTCGGCTCCGTTGCGCACGGTTTCGTTCACAAATCCGTTCACATCGCTCACGCTGCCCATTGAGCTGCTTGGTCGGTCGTCGGCGACACCAACCGTGAGTGTCACCCGCGCCGCCTCGGCGCTGGCCACGTGGCAGGTGGGCGATGACGTTACGACGTACGCGAGATATTGCAGCCGTTGCCTAGCGGAGGTGCGCGCGCAATGCGTGAAGTGCTCTGGTGTCATCCTCGTTGTACTCGACAATCTGTCCCCATGCTCCCTTGTCGCCAGCACGTGCTTGCTCAATAAGTTCGAGTGTTCCGGCTCCGGTCAAACTCGGCGTGCGCCAGGTGAATCCAGCTTCTGGTGCGAGGCGCTTGAGGCTGTACCCGATGCCGGAGAAATAGTGCTGGCGAATTACGGACAGAAGGTCGGTGGTGATGTCAAGTAGACCTGCGTGCCGTCCGCTCAACACCTTATTGAGGAGTCTTGTCTCAGTGGATCCATAGTGAAAGATCCGGCAAGTCAGGCCGTCGTCAACTGCCTTGCGCGCGATGGTCGTTACAGCCACGACGAACTGCCCGGCGAGATCGCGATCAGTGAAGTCGGCATCGGCGGACCCTATGGAGGTGTAGGTCGATTCACCATTGACGGTGACGAGGTATCCCCAAAGGTAGGGACGGCCGTCACTATCGTGTTCGAGATCGATGTCGATTTCAACGTCGGCAGCAAGGTCGAGCTTACCCGTTGTCAACCTGATCAGGCCTGCCTGGGGCACCGTGACTTCTTCGGATTCGTCGGGTTCCCCAAGCAACTGCCGGACGAGCTTGTCGAGCCTCCGTCCTTGCTCAGATTCCTTGACGACAGATCGGAAGTCCTGGCGAATCTGGACGTAGTTGTCTGAGACTAGCTCGCGCTGACTGAACAGCTCTGTGAGGTCTTGCGAGAGTTGGCTGATATCCATATGCAGGTGATCACTCGGATCGAAATCCGGAATCGGAAGTTTCCAGATCTGCTTGCATACGTCGCGTTCGTCCTTGCCATATGACATGAGAGGCCGCACCAGAGCCGTGAGTATTGGCGCGTTCAGGATACCGGTGAGGTAATGCGCTTCTGATTCTGTTGCCACTGCGCACCAGTAGAGCTTGTAGTCGATGACGATGCGGGGATCATTGATGATCGCAGCGTGGACGTGCATACCGGCTGAGGGGTAGGCGACCCTAATCGGTCCTGCCGGCAGTTGATTGGTAAGATCACCCATGTAGTCGAGACGCTCGGTGAAACTCATGTTCCCGGAGCTCTTTTGACGCCAGACGTCATCGACGTTGCGCATCCATTTAGCAAGGCCTTGATACGCATCGATCTTGGATTCGCTCAGATCGAGTACTTCGCCCCGTGGCGTGAGCGGGAGTACGAATGTGTCCGGTGCGAGCGTCCTGAACGGCACTACATGCTCACCCATGTACACAGGATGAAGGAATTGGCGCTCAACGGTGCCGGAGTAGTCCGGTAAATCTTTCCACGGTGTCTTCTCGTTTGATGAACGCCGTGAGCGAATAGATGCTGAGCCACTGGGTACGCCGAGGGGCGCCTGCACTTCCTGAACTCTGACGAACGTGCGAGGGAAGAGCGTTGCGCCCGTTGAGAATCGGAAATGGTAAGGAGACAAATCGTCGTCAGCGCCGGCGATCGTCAGAGGCTCTAGGGCTTGGGCGAGGCCGATTGCATCCTCAGAGGCCACGTGACGCATGGGCGCGCGACCGCGCCACACAACCGCCTGCTCCGGCATCGTTCTGTAGTCGGGTGTGCGGGTCCCGAAGATCACCGCTGAGCCGCGTGGGAACATGTGGGGCCTAATGCGCCTCAGATCCCACGGGGTGTCGAATCGTACTCCCGCACCGTCGAACACACCGCTACGAAAGCCCGCCCAAAAATCGCGGTCGATGACCGAGTTAGGCACGACGAAACCGAGTCGGCCGCCGGTCTTAAGATACCGCTCGACAGCACACGCGACGAATACTCCCGCCAAATCCTGATGGGTCGCTGTTGATGCTTTGTGCCAGAAGCGACGCGCCTTCGACAGGGCCTTGAACTCGGTTTGCATCTCCTTGGTCATGTAGCGATAACTCAGCCATGGAGGATTCCCCACCAAGCAGTCGACCCTGTTCTCCTCGCGAGCGAGCCATGCTGGGCGTGAAATATTTCGCACATAATAGGACCAAATGTGATTTTTTTCGGCCTCATGGAGTTGCTTTAATCGCATAAAGTTCTCGTTGAGAACTGGCAGGTCGGCGGCCTTGAGTCCGAGGCGGCGGATTGTGCCATCGCTGAGTTGCGTCTTGTTGGTGCCCTTCGCGCGACCACTCTCCTCAACAAGATCGGTCACGATCTGATCGAAGCGGGCGGAGTCTGCCAGAAGGTGGTTCGGAAAAAGCAGCGGTGCTGAAAAGAGTTGGTCTCCAACGTTGGTCGGGACTGTGAGGTTGTCAAGCGTGAGGAGCTCCTGCTGCTGATTCCAGCCTAGCGAGTCACCGAGGTAAATCGGAACCGCGAGGGTGCCGCGGTTCTCTTTCGCAAGTCGGTGTCTGCCTAGTGCAAGCAAGTAGGTGACTCGAGCTAACGCCACGGCAACGGGGTGCAGGTCGATGCCAATTACTCTTGAACTAACCAATGCCATCGCTTCTTTGAGCGGAAGGCCTGACCGCTCAGCGGCGTTTAGGAACCGTCGGACCGCATAAAAGACGAATGTGCCAGATCCGCACGAAGGGTCGAGTACGCGCTGGTTGACCGGGTCGGTGACCACTTCGCTCACAACCCGGTTCGCCAACCAGTCCGGGGTGTAGTACTCGCCCAGCGACTTGCGGACTTCCGGACTGATCACTGACTCATACAGAACTTTGAGTACATCGTGCTCGACGTCGGACCAGTCGAATCGAGCCAGGCGTCGGGCGAGCGATGAGATGAAACCGCTTCCACCGGGTACTTCGATGATCCAGTCGAAGAAATCTCGGTCGACCACGCCGGATATTCCGGCAGCAATGAATAGGTCGCCGGACAGTAGCGTCTCGGGCGCAATCTCGACGACCTTAAGGTCAAGTACGAGGTGGGCGATGATCTCGGCCGAGTTCACCAGCAATGTGTGCTCTAGAAATAGCTCGTCGGTGTTAGAAAATTGCGTACCGAGGGCGGATGTGAGCAGTTTCGCCCACAGCTCGCGTTTCAGCACGACGGTTGGCTCGTTGCGGTGGTCGTTGTAAATTGCTTTCAACGTGGCGTAGTCAAGCGCGTGGGATGACGAGGAGGCTCCAAGTCTGTCCCGGATCTCATCGGGAGTGGGCGCGATCGTCTGCTTCGTGGCTAGGACACCTTCGAGCCAGTTCAACAATGCCGCGGCTCCCGCGTCACCTAGCTTCGCACGATGACGCGTAGCTTCGGCCAAGAGCCCATCGATTTCGTGGAACGCGATCCACAGCGCGCCATCAGTCAGGATGCCGACGTATCGCTGGCCCACCTCCAGCTGACGGGTGCGTACGTAATCAGCGAGCTGGTCGGTTGCCGTGGTGATCGCCGAGAGATTGTCGAGCGATTTTTTGACTTCAATGACGGTGCATCCGACCTCGACGTCAATACGCCGGTGTTTGTCACCAACCTGGGCTTCAAGTTGAACCTCGCTCAACCCCAGTTCATGGTCGAGGAGGAGCATGCGAACGTCAGACTGGATCGTCGCTTCAGACCTCACGCCCTCGGTTTTGGCAACGAGCCTGTCAATGAGGGCTATGCGGTCGGTCATGGATGCGACAGTATCGGCTCACTCCGACGATCATCGGCAATCATCGCCCATGTCGAGTTGAGTCGCTGACGTCTCACCACCAGCGCCGCCCGTAGCGCGCTGGACGTCACGGATCGGCATGCCATTGAGAAGTCGATTGATCAAAGAGTCCGGGCTGCAGCTTCTGCCCAGGCGTCGACTGCGTGTGGCCCGCGACCTACACGTCTAACATCCTTCCGACTGGAAGTCCGCGGACTTGTCGGTGTCCTGTGCTTAGCTGCCCGCGAGCTTTCACCAGATGGAGGACAACTATGTGGGACGCCACGCCTGAGTCCGATCGAGACGACGAGCAGGGCCGGTATGCAATGGCGAAACTGTTGCAGTCGCGAGGCGAGCAGCTCGCTACCGCCATCGTCGCCGTATCGAGCTACGAGGCTGTCTTCGTCGACAATTGGGACGGTGGTCAGTATGAAGCAGAACTTGCCGTGCCGCCGGAGTTGTACGACCACGCCCGCACGGAATGCGCGGAAGCGCTTGACCGAGCCTGCGGCAACCTGATTGGCTCCGAGCACTACCGTGGGCTGAACATCACGTTGAAGCGCACTGATACCCCGGCCGAGTGGGTCGCCGAGATACTGGCCGTGCTGAAGCCACAGTGGGTTCAGTCAGTTCGGACCGATATGCCCGAGCTCGAGACAGCTGCGACGTAGCACTGGAAAGTGCGCTCGGCACCATCGTCGATGCTCGACAATCTATGAAGGGACGACGATTCGAGACCCACCGTCGCTTCGACACCTCCGCGCACTTGACGTCGAGTCGTACTCGCGCGCCTGCAGCGCACACGCTCCCCGGACGATCTCGCGTCGGCGGCTCCTCACGGTTATACGTGCTGCCCCATGCGGCCGCCGAATGCTCGACGTGTATGCCTTCTTGAAGCGTGAACTATGGTCGCGGCTGATCAGAATCCAAAAGATCTGAAGCCGAGTCGCTTTCGGAATTCGGCAACATCGCTGCAGTTGGGCGGCTTCACCGTTGGCATCCTTATTGGCTTCGCTGTTGGATCATGCTGCGCCACATAGCGTTCACACCATCCCAGCCACTCCTGTGCTGCCGCGCACTCTGCATCGTCTAGTGCCGCGGCCCGCTCCTGCTGCACGGCGAGATACGACCGCAGTCGGTCCGTCAATACCCACGCCTGCATGTCCGCTACGAACCGTTCACCCAGCTTGTGCTGCACGAACGATTCTCGTGCCAATTGGTCTTCGCGTTGCTCCGGTTCGCGCTTTGCGATCGCCGTACGCTGCTCCGCATCATTGCGTTCAACGTGAACCACGGCCCAGCGCTCGAACGTCGTGAGCACATCAGGGAGGCGGGCTTGCAACTTCGAGCCTTTCTTCTCGCTCCAGATGACCTTGGACGACCACCGGCTACTGGTGTCCAGCGTGATGGCCAGGCCGGCGAACGGTTCGGTGTCGTAGCTGGGTATGTAGCTCCACTCGTACTCGCGGCGGCGCCTGAGTTCCTCCGCTGTTGGAGTGTGCAGAGCTCGCTGCGACGGCAGCATAACTCCGGCCGATCATCATGATCAGCTCTTGTCGGTCGGGAGCCATCTTTTGCCGGTTGATCATGCCAACCAGGCTTTGGTAGTTAGTGGTGACATTGCGAGTGTCGAGTTCGAGCACACCGCCAGCGTTGATGATTGCCTGAAGCTATCGTGTTGGCGTCAGGCCGTCGGGTGGTGGAGGCGGCGTCGGTGGTCGGGGCGCTGGCGGTTCCCAGCGCTGAACATTTGCTTGACCCACATCCAGATCGACCGGTGCGCCGCGACGCTTGTTCCGGTGGCCCGGCGGATAAAGGCCGGTGGCGAGGTAGTGGCTGCCAGCGGGCAACACCGCCGCCATCCACCGCCCACCGCCCTTCGATACTTCGACGAGTCGACGCGACTGCAGGGTTCGCGGTCGTCTTATATGTGAAGTCTGTCCAGCGCCCGTCCGGACAACCCTCGCTGATCCAGCGCAGTACCTCGACTTGGCGATGGTTGAGTGGAGTATTCGGGGCCACAGCACTATTGCATCAACTTGAGGTCTGAGTGCAGGGCGAGCGTGCATCTGGTAACGAGGTCGTTAGCCCGGATGACTACGCGAACGCCGGTGCCGTCGTCGTGGTGGATTCGGCTGCGATGCCGATTATGACCTCGTAGCTGAGAATCGAGTCGACGTGCAGGTGCAGCCCAAGTTCGGTGATTCGGCCATCGCGGGGGTTCCATTCGCGAAACGGATGTTCGTGCCCGAGAAGGGCGCCCAAAGAATCGATGGTGGGCTTCCAGAGATTGATCCAGTTCCTGCTCGGCCCCACGGTGAAGGCAAGTTCGAGTTTGACGGGCCCGTCTGGTAGCTCTTTGACGGCAGCGAGCGCGGTGCGGATCTGCTCTTTCGCTCCGGGACCGTCCCACGATGCAGTGGTGGTCACCTGCAGAACCTCGGTGGGCGGAGCGAGCACCTCGCGAGCAGCTTCGATCCGCACGTAGGACTGCGCACCGGTGCGCTTGGTGCACCAGACCGACACCAACTGTCCATCGGAAAGGCGAGAAGCGAGTGGCTTAGCGTAGTTGTCCAGGTCGCGCTTGTTCAGCAAGTTCAGATGCGGCTCCAATCCCACATCGAGCCGCAGCGTCCACGGGCCGCTGATTCGTGAGGCGGCGGTGGCTGCTTCCGCATCGGCGAGAAAGGCACTCAGCCGCACCTGGCTCTGGTTGCCGGCGCCGTCCCAGGAGTCGAGTTGAGGCGCGACTGCCAGCTGTGCAGCCGCATTCTCGGGGCGCTCATACCACCGCATCGCTACAAGGTAGCCCGCCGCCTGAGGTGAACTACGCCGGAAGTAGCTGGCGCTATGAGCTGAACAGCTCCGCCGACCACGCCGCGACCGTCGGCTCGAACCGCTCCGGAAGGTGGGACTCCTCGGGCCGCGCCCCGTCTGGCGCCCTCGACGCGGCCTCGAACAGACACGCCGCGCACTCCGTCATGTTCAGGGTCACGGCGAGGGCATCGGCGATCATCGGGAATACCGTCCCGCCGCGGGAGTAGTCCGTCATCCACTTGTAGCCGTGGATGAAGCTGGACCCGTACGAGTAGAACTGCCGGGCGCTGCTCTCCAGGCCGTTGTTGGCGATCTCCCCGGTGTCGTGCGCCGGCACGTGCGTATCGACCCACTGCGCCGAGGACCTGATCATCTTGGTGAACGAGGGCGTCGCTGCGAACGTGTACGCCTCCTTCGCCGCGTCGAACATCGCGTTGTACTTGCGGCGGTGCTCGGCGGTCTCGACCAGCATCTGCGGCGGGTAACGGGAGGGGCGGGCGGTCTCGTCCTGCTCCCCAATCACCAGGTACCGGCGGCGCTGCTCAAGCTGCTCCATCTCCTCGTCGAGACAGTGGTCTCGGCGCACGGTGCGGTCCGGGTCGCCCAGCAGCCAGATGGTGAGCGCGGCGCACTCCATAGCGACGCGGCACAGCTGGAGGATCTCCGTGATGTGCGGCTGCCGGTGCGACTTGCGGCGGGCGACCAGAATCCCGGCAGTGTGCAGACTCTCCGCGGCGCTCATCGCCGGAAAGAGGGCGTGCTCGGTGACAGCCTGAGGTCCGGCCAGGGTGAGCGGATACGCCTCGGCGAAGGCAGCGTCGTCGGCGGCGAGTGCACTTCCCAGCTCGGCGGTGTGCGGGTGCAGTCCCCACTCGAACAGCTCGCCGGCGCGTTGCCCGCGCTCGTCGATGCGAATCAGGACGCCGTTGTTCGCCAGGTTGAAGAAGGCCTCGGCTTGGTCGGCGGTCAACCCACCGATGTTCGGGATGCTCATGAGGTAACGGTATGCAGCGGGGGTGGCACATCACGGTGTTCGCGCGCCCGGTCTACCCGGGGCGGAAACGGATCGGTCAAGGCGCGGCAGGGTTGGTGAGGAGCGGGCGAACTCCGCTAACCCACCCCGGTCACGTTCATCCGCGCGCACAGCGTCAGTTCCAGCGTCAGACGCTCGGCGGGGCGTCCGGGTGCGGTTTTCACGCACTGTGACCGGACTGTTGGGAGTGGCTTGGTCTCCTCGGCTTCCTATGGGGGCCACCGCTGACCTAGATCCCAGCGGAGTCGTCGACGACCAGCACCTGGCGCAGGGGCACGATCGAACGCCACCGGGGCGGCAGCCGGTCGTAGTTCCGTAACACGAGGTCGACCAGTGCTTCGCCATTGATCAGGCGCAGTCCCTGGCGGTTCCGTTCGATGGCAACCGCCTCTCGGGAGTACGAGCCGAGTGTGACGAACAAGCTGAGCTCGTTCTGCGACTGCGTGCCGATCAGCTGCTGAACCTCGGGTGCGCCAATGGTGCTGGTCATGTGTTTGCACTGAACTTTGATCAGCGGCGGCTCGACACCAAGTGGGTCGCGGTGTGCGAGCACGTCGACACCGCCGTCCTGGGAGTACGCGGTGACTCTCGCCTCGTATCCCATCGCACGCAGCAGGTCGGCGGTGAACTCTTCGAACTCCTGATGTGACAGCGCAGATTCCAGACGCTCCAAGACGAAGTCACGGGTGTGCCGCTCGATCCGACCGGCCCTCGGCTCATCGGCAGCCGCAAGTTCCACTTCGGTCTCGGGTTCACCGGTCGAGGGACCGCTGGCGGGCTGGGCCGGCTCGCGAATACCGAGCTGCGCAAGGAATTCGTCGGCATGTTTACGGACCCGGAATACGGTTAACAGCGACCCGATTTCGTACAGGGCCGCTTGGGAGAACTCCGTTCGAGAAATCCCGAGCTTCTCCCACCGGACCGGACGCCGGTGCCGGTGGGTCGGAGCCTCGGCATGAAATTCATAGGGTCCGGTCACGATGCCGATGTTGATCGTGCTGTCGGGTCGGTACGGGGCCACGATGACGTCGCCTTCGCTGATGTCGCTGGCGAATCGCAGCAGTATGCCCGCCCACCCGGCGATCGCCCTTGGTTTGTCGTCGGGGAAGGCCGCGGCGAGCGCTGCCTTCAGCTGCTCTCGTGCCAGCCCGACTTGGCGTAGGTCACCGATGGGGTCCCAGCCGATGCTGATGAAGCCGCCGTCGATGAGCTCTGTGCTTAGCGCATCGTTATGCACCCCGAACACTGCCACCTGGGGGATTCTGCCGTGTGTCGGGCGATGGGCTGCTCCCGGTATGAGATCCGAACGCTGACCGATTCACTTCACACAGCCGACAGTTTCCGCCTGACCCGTCGGAGCCATGTGCGAAGCTGCCTGCACATCCGGTTCTGAGGGGGACGTGCTAGTGGACGGTGCAGGGCTCGGCGGTTCGGTCGAGGCGGAGGTCTGGGAGCTACTGGCCGACAACGAGGCGGTTGCCGATGAGACCGTTTACCTCGTTGCGGCGGCGATGCGGGGGGACAACGAGTTCGCCGATCAACTCGGCGGAGGCACCCCGCCACCGGAGCAGCCGACGATCGAGACGGCTGACGTTCCGCCGCCCTTGCGCGCCTTCCTCCGCTCCATCACGGTGTCCGGGTTCCGCGGCATCGGCGGGCGCGCGACCTTGGACGTGAACCCCTACCGCGGGATCACAGTAATTAGCGGGCGCAACGGATCCGGGAAGTCCAGCTTCGCCGAAGCGCTCGAGTACGCGCTCACCGGCACCAGCTACCGGTGGGACGCCAAGAAGGGTCAGCACTGGCAGGCGTCATGGCGGAACCTGCACGCCGGCGAACCAGCATCCATCAAAGTTGACTTCGCGATGGAACCCGACGACGACCGCACCGGGACCGTCGCCACCGTCGGTGTGGACTGGCCGCCAGCCTGCGAGCTGAACGCGGCCGAACGCTGGTCGCAGATCAAGGGCCAGAAGAAGGAGACGGTTTCCGCGCTCGGCTGGGACCAGGCACTCAAAACTCACCGGCCGTTGATGTCGTACGACGAGCTCGGCGGGGTCTTCGAGGAAGGGCACGCCGCGTTGTACGACGCGCTCGACACGCTGCTCGGGCTCAACGACGTCGCCGCGGCCGAGGGGCGCCTGAAAGAAGCTGAGAGGCGGCTCGGTGGGGCGCGGAAGACGGCCAACGAAGCCCGCACCCGCCTGCGCAACTCCCTGAGCGAGACCGCCGACACTCGCGCCGAACAGGTAAAGAAGCTCACCGCCCGCGTTCCGTACGACCTCGAGGCGATCAAGGCAACAACCTTAGGCACGGCGACCGACCAGGCAGCCACCATCGCGAAGCTGCGGTGGATCGCGGCGCTTGAAGTCCCGCCGCCGGCCAAGGCCACCGAGGCCGCCGATGAGCTGCGCGCGGCCATCGACGCCCACGCCGCCGGGGCCGACTCCGCGGTGAAAGCGCTAACCTCACGGGCGGCGCTGCTGCGCGATGCTCTGCATCTACACGCCGAGACCGGCGACGGGGCCTGCCCGGTTTGCGAGACGGGAACTCTCGACACCGCCTGGCGCAACGCGGCCGAGGAACGCTTGAGGGCCGCCGAAGCGAGCACAGCCAAGCACCAGGCTCTGGCACAGCGACTGAAGCAAGCCCGATCGACAGTCGACAACTTCTTCGGAAAGGTCGCCGATGTCGCTGCGGTCGAGGGAGTCGACCTGGCCGCGCTGGCACCGTTCGCCGCGGCGCTTAAGAGCGCGCGCACCGCTCCGGATACCCTGGCCGACCGGCCCGGTCACGTCGAGCTGGCCGCCATGCAGCTCGACGAGGCCGCGGTCGCGCTGCGCAAGGAAGCCGCGGAGCGCGCGGACAGTCTGGAGGACGCGTGGGCGCCCGTCGCCAGTGCGACCGTCGCGTGGGTCGAGCTGGAGACCGCGGCGCGCAAGGACGACGCCAGCGTCGATCAGGTTAAGCGTGCGTTGAAGTGCTTGCGCGAAACAGCCGGCACGCTGCGAGAGCGGCGCCTCGCGCCGATAGTGGAGCAGACTGGTGAGTTCTGGGAGCGGATGCGCCATGAGAGCAATGTCGATATCGGCAACATCGCCCTTGAGGGAGTGGCTAACCGCCGCCACGTCGTCGTCGATGGCGCGGTGGACGGGGTGTCGACCGGCGCGCTGACGGTGATGAGCCAGGGCGAGCTGCACGCGTTGGCGCTCGCCATGTTCATCCCGCGGGCCACCACGCCCGCGAGCCCGTTCCGTTTTCTGGTGCTCGACGACCCGATCCAAGCCATGGACCCCGCCAAGATCGCGGGGTTCCTCGACGTGCTCGTCGAGCTCGGTAAGACGCGGCAGGTGATCGTGTTCTCGCACGACGACCGGTTGCCGGCCGCGATCCGCGCACGATCGGTGCCGGCTCAGCTGCTCGACGTCACTCGGGAGCAGGGGTCGCTGGTCGTGGTGAAGGCGAACGATCTACCCGCAGACCGGTACGTCGCCGACGCCGAGGCCCTCATCCTCGACGACGACATCGACCACCTGATCAAGCGGAAAGCCGCACCAGGCCTATTCCGGATGGCGATCGAAGCCGCCGCCCACCAGCGGTACTTCGGTGAACGCTCGAAGGCCGGCGCGGCGTACCACGAGACCGACACCGCGTGGGAGGACGCGAAGACCACCCAGCGGAGGGTAGCGCTCGCCCTTACCGGGACCGCGGACGGAGACGTGTCCGGCTGGAAGTCGTATCGGACGCACCGATTCTCGACCGTCAAGATTTCCGCTTCGGGTACCCACCGCGGCGCCACGCTGGACCGCGGCACCATCCGGGACCTTCGTGACACGGTTCGTGACATCGTGGAGGGCCGGTGACTAGCGACGCCGAAGTACTGCTCGCACGGGCCGACAAACTCCTCGACTCGCCGGACCGCACCGCGTTAGGCAACTCCGCCCGCTTGGCGGCATTCCTAGCGCGGCAGGCCGTCGAATACCTGATCGACACCCGCTGCGCAGAGCTGACGGGTGTCCCGGTAGTTGTCGGAACCTCGAAGGCGAAACTGGCCGTGCTGAAGTCCCTCGACAAGACACCGGTGGGCCCGGCGCTCATCGACGCGTGGCACCAGCTAACCGGATTCTGTCACCAACACGCCTATCAACTGTCCCCGACGGTGCCGGAGGTGCGGGCTCAGTGTGCCGTAGTCGAGCGGGCCTGCTTCGGCGGAATGAACGAATCCTCGCCGCCGGGCGATACGGTCACGCCGTGACAGCCCCTTCAAGCGCCCGAAATTGACCACACAGCAGGTCGGCGCTGCCGGCGAGCACTTCGTCGCCGCCGAGATCCACCGGCGCGGTGGCTACGCCGTGACATTCTCGGGGAACATGCACGACATCGACCTGCTGGCCAGCGACGCCGCACACAACCGCGTGATCAGCATCCAAGTGAAGACGAAGACGGCCGGCACGTGGCAGACAACCACCAGGAGAGCGGTGAAAGGGGTGGCTCCCGAACTCGTGACGAAGTTCTGGGTGCTCGTGGACCTCGGCAAGGAATATCCGGAGTTCTACGTAGTCCCAAAGTGGTGGATGGAGAACGATATTCACGAGGCACATAGCAGCTACCTCGCAAAGTCCGGCGGGCACCGCGTCAAGAACGACGCCAGTACCCACCACGCCATCCCCGTTTCACGAATCTCCGCGTGGAAGGACCGGTGGGACGTGCTGGGCATCCTCCCGTCGGAGTAGCCGGGACGCCTACTTCCGCCCCCGCTGGAACCGCCAGATCGCGTGATCGAGAGCCGTAGCCGACATGTTGAGCTCCGGCGCCGCAGCGGTCACGATCTCGGCGGCGAACTCTGACCCGACGCTGCGACGCGGTACCTCCAGCGCGTCGGCCACGAACCTGATGATCATCCGATCGGGCTTCACCCCAGGGACGCCCGCGAGCATCAGCACGTAGCGCCAGGTGATCCCGGAGCGCTGGCCCTTCACCGCGCACCACGCCTTCCGCACCTGCTTGAGCCGCGCCTCATCGTCGGCTGCTTCACGCAACGCCGCGGTGGTGTCGATTCCGTCGGCGGTGAGTACACGAGCCGCGTTCCGGATCGCCTCCGCTTTCAAGATCCCACCCCGGGTGGACGTCCGATTGCGGGTGCCGATCCGGCTGGCCCACGCCTCCGTGCCGGCCAACTCGTCGAAGGTGGCCAACAGCTCCGCGGCACCGTCGGCGGCCGGGTCCGCGCCCTGCGCGCGGCGGTAGGTCCGGTAGCGGTCGAGCACCTTCCCTACGCTGGTGTAGTTGACGCCGGTGGACTGCACCGAGTCGATCACGCAGAGGGCGAGACCGTTGCGGTAACCGCCCGGCGCCTCAGCGCCGCGGAACTGTTCGCAGGCGGAGAGGAGGCTCGCATCTGCTCGGAGGTGTGAGGCACGGGCGATAGCGTCGCACGGCGGGGCGACAACGCAAGCCGCTATTTGCCCGCAGCGGCCAACCGAACCGCACGCCCTCGCCTGACCCGCAAACGGGTCCAGCGGCACCACCACGGCTTATCGTTGAACGATGTCGACGTCCACCCCCGGCGAGCCCCGATCGGTGTCCCAGCCCGACGCGCTGAGCGAGCATGATCTCGACACCGCATACGCGCAGCTGGCAACAACGTTCAACCATGCAGCCGCCAACGCCGACAGACGCACGGCCCGCGACCTTTATGCGCGCCAATCGGACGATCACCTGTGAGCTGTTGATCCGCTCGTTCTGGCGGCGCCGGCCGTGACCATTTCCGTTGTCGTGCTGGCTGTTCAACGCACGCAACCGCCCACACTGTTCATGAGCCTCATCATTAAGCGGCAGGACAGCAGTGATGTTGGCACGGTGCAGCAGTGGGTCTACAAACGGCAACCCGACGGGTGCAGGGCACAGGTCTCGATCTATGGCGACAGCAGGTCAACGGTACGAGATACCTGGTCCTGGCGGACCCAGGTAACTCGGGGTCGGTGGTCGCGGTCACCATCAGCGAAGGATGGGGTCCGCACACCCGCCGCGATAACGTGCTCTTCATCGGCTCCCGGGGTCGCCCCGGAGTTCACGCCACTCTCAACGCAGCCGCCGTGCGCCGAGCGCAGCGCCAGCACCGTCGCCCCAACCACCACTGACAACACCTCAGCACTGGCACTTCCTCTGTCATCCCATTGACCAATCCGCTTACCGCTCAACGCCTCTCAGCTCCATCGTCCCGCACCCCCGCCGCCGCGTTCCAGCTCCTCTCTCACCCAGCCCTTGTTTCCAGAGACCGAAACACGACACACCTCTTGCATGAAGGTCACGGTTTGGTAACGGTCCCTGGTTTGGTGGTGGATTCGACACCGCGAATTCTGAGACGGTCGGGCGCATGCGGAGGGCGGTGGTGTGCGCGTCATGGTGATGACGCTGCACAAGCTGACCGCCGGGGACGGTTATCTGTACCTGGTGCGGCAAGTCGCGGCCGCCGACAGCACCGAACGCGGTCGCTCCCCCTTGGCTGACTACTACTCGGCCAAGGGCGAATCACCGGGCCGTTGGACCGGTCGCGGCCTGGCCGCGTTGGCCGACACCGGAGCCCGTGAGGTCAGCTACGACGTGCGCCAACAGGTGTGGGCTGTCGAAGGCGGATCGGTGGTCACTGAGGAGCAAATGAAGGCCCTGTTTGGGCTGGGTTTGCACCCCAACGCCGACAAGATTTCTGACCATCTGTCCCCGCGATTGAATGTTCGCCCCTCCATCGCGGCCACCCAGTTGGGCCGCAAGTACGCGGTGCGTGACGAGTCCTCGGAGTTCACCCGTCGTGTCCGGAAAGCGTTCCGCGCGCACAACATCGCCGCCGGGCTACCGGGCACGGCGACTATTGATGATGACGTGCGGGCAGGCATCCGCACCCGTATCGCCCGGGAGATGTTCGCCGAGCAATTCGACCGCGCACCAGCCGATGCGCGGGAGCTGTCCGGGTTCATCGCACGCGCCACCCGGGCCCGCACCACAGTGGTGGCCGGCTACGACTTGACGTTCTCTCCGGTGAAGTCGATTTCGGCATTATGGGCGATCGCCCCGCCCGAGGTTTCCGAACAAATCGAAGCTGCGCACGAGGCCGCGGTGGCCGACGTGTTGGAGTGGCTGCAAGACAACGCCGCCTTCACCCGAACTGGCACCAACGGTGTCGCCCAGGTCGACACCGAAGGGCTCATTGCCGCGGTGTTCACCCATCGCGATTCGCGTGCCGGGGACCCCGATCTGCACACCCATGTCGCGATCTCCAACAAGGTGTCTTACCTCGATCACAATGGGGTGCGCCGCTGGCTCGCTTTGGATGGCCAACCCCTGCACCGGGTCATCGTGGCGGCCTCGGAGATGTACAACACCCGCATGGAAGCCCACACCATCGACCGCCTCGGTGTGGACTTCGCCGAGACCTCCCGGGGACGCGGGAAACGAACCGTGCGCGAGATCGTCGGCATGTCTACGGAATTGATGACGCGCTGGTCGAGCCGGCGCACGGCGATCAAGGCCCGCACCGCCGAGTTGGCCAAGGCGTTTCAGCACGATCACGGCCGCGAACCGACCACCATCGAGTCCCTCGCGTTGGCCCAACAAGCGACGTTGGAATTGCGCGAAGCCAAGCACGAACCGCGCTCGCTGGCCGAACAGCGCGACACCTGGCGCCACCAAGCCGTCGAGGTCCTGGGCCACGACGGAGTAGACCGCATGCTAGCCAACGTTCTGACCCCAGAACGCGGCCACACGACACCGGAGATCACCGACGAATGGGTGGCGGCGCAGGCTGGCGCACTGATTGCCACAGTGTCCGAATCGCGCGCGACCTGGCAGCGTCATCACGTGCACGCCGAAGCCCTCCGCGTCGTGCGTAACGAGGGTGTCGCACGCGTGTCGCAGCTTGTCGAACGGCTCACCGACACCGCACTTTCGGAGGCGTTCTCGGTGCCGCACGCCCGCACCGCGGACGCCGAGTTGGGCGAGCCTGTCGCATTGCGTCGCAGCAACGGTTCCAGCGTCTATAGCCGCCACGGAACCGCGACCTACACCAGCCGCGACATCCTCACCGCCGAGCGGCGAATCCTGGCCGCAGCGCGCTGATTGGTTCAGAGATCCGGCGACTGGGAGCCTTGCGACTGCCATACGCTCCAGGGAAGTATCGACGTCCACCGGCCGGCTGCGCTTCTTCGACCAGTGGCCGGAGGGATACTCACTCTTTTCCAGATAATGCTGACCCGCTGGCAGGATCGCCGCGCCCCAGTTCCCGCCCTGCTTCGACACCGATACCAGCCGGCGGGACGCCAGAGCAATGGCCGTCGTTTTGAAGGTGAAGTCCGACCACCGACCATCGGGACACCCATCGCTGATCCACTGCAGCACGTCCAGCTGTCGACTATTCAGTGAAGCATTCAGGGCCACATTCGTATTCGACCACGATGGGGCGTCGACATCTCGTTGAACGACCGGGGCTGCCGACGGCGAAACTCGCGGAGGTCGCGGCAGCGAGTTCCTTCTCTACAAGCCAACAGATCTCAGCCCGACACGCCGAGCGGCTGCAAATTCGGCAAACTTTGTCCACAAGTAACTACACTGTTGTAACTTGCGGCGCAGGCCTCTGACCTGGGCGTTTTGCAGTCACTCCATAGCATCCTGTGAGTGATTTCGGAGTTATCCCCATCGAAGCTAGATCGTTGTCGTTCCGACATACCGCATCTCGTCTGGTGGGGGCTTTAAAATCCAAGAAGGTCCAGACCGATGGTCGTTCTGGATGAGAAGTCCCCGGCCTGGAACCTCTTGGCTGCTCTGGCAGGCAGGCCTTGACGGTAACACCGGCACTTGTCGGGAGCAGCGGCCACCCGCCGCTTGCCCGGCCGTGGACTTCGCCATGCACGGCGTACAACCATGTCTAACAGTGCTTAAGGAGCACCAGTGGCGAAGAGTCAAGGGCCGAACAGTCGGCATGTCGTACCCAGTCCCGGTGGCGGGTGGGACGTGAAGAAGCCTCGCGCAAACCGCGCCAGCGCCCACACTGACACCCAGCGAGAGGCCACACAGCGGGCTACCGAGATCGTCCGCAATAGTGGCGGCGGCGAAGTCCAGATCCACGGTCGCGACGGCCAGATTCGCGATTCCAATACCATCGCACCGGGCAATGACCCGTATCCACCGAAGGGCTGAGCGGTGGCAGGATTGCGGATTCCGAGCATTACCCTTGGCGGTTTCGTCGAGTTTGCCTCGGCGATGTCGAGCGGCCGAATTACCGCTGTGCAGAACGTCATTGCGAACGAGTCTGGTGACTACGACCCCAGTCACGACTTCTACCGTCAGTTCCGGATCGCAGTCGCGGAAGGAATCGCGAACCGCAACGACGAGATCCGCGTGCGCCAGGCGGTGGAACAGTGCACTCCCAAGCGCCGGAAGCACTATGAAGCCTTGGCGAGCGGGTGGATTCGCTGGCGTAGGGGCAACGACCTCGAGATCTTCTCTCAACCACGCGAATGGCACTGCGATGGGCTCGATGTCAGAGTCTCACCGCAGTTCGTGTGGAGGAAGAAGGGCGACACCTATCTCGTATGGCCCTACTTCAAGGAGGCTGAGCTGACCCGCGACGGCATCCAGTCTGCCATCCGGCTTATCGAGATGACCCACGCCGATAGCGGGCATCAGGTTGCGCTGCTCGATGTGCGACGAGGGACTATTCATCACGCGGCGAAACGGCGGCGCAAGGGATTCGACGCGTGGCTGACGAGTGAGGCGGCTGCCTTCATCTCGCTCCTCGGGTCCATCAGAAACGTCGCGTAAATCCCCGCTTCGTCGGGTTAGGTGACGTGACTGATTGGGTGCTGTGTGGCTGCATGAGTCCGCGCCGCGTTGGTGCGGACTCAGGCGCCCCGGCCCGGACACGCCGCCGTGCATCTCCTACCTCCAAGTATTCGGCAGAAAGGGTTACTCAGCAGACACGCTCAAGAGGCGGCGAAGGATCCAAACAACGCGAGCGATTGCAAGTAACGTCGAAACCGAAAGGCCACCGACGGCGAGCTGTAACCACCAATACCCTTGCGGCACATTCATATCAACAAGAAGACAGACCATTGCCGCAAGAAACAGGGCTAGCAGCCATGGCAGGACGCCGAGAAAGGCCGAACCCACTCGCGACTTGTCCTCCGCCGGCAACAGCCGATCGATTGTCGATAAGGGTGTTCTCAGAAGGTTCACCAAGATCGAGACGCTAGTGAGGGTGAAGCCGCCCATCGTCGCCGCAGCGGCTGCCACAATTTGATACACAGCGCGGCGAGACTCCGGAGGTACCGCAGTCAGCGCCTGGGGCATCCGACAGAACTCTTCTGATAACCAGCAGTACCGGCCCGCGATGAACCAGACAACGACAAGCAGTGCCCCTACTCCAAAGTCCAACCGCCGATACCGAATCCACAAGTGCTGCAATCGCTCACGGATCGTGAATTGAATGACAGGCTCGGTCATTGTCGCTCGTCGTCTGGCACTTCTATGAAGGTGTCTGGGAACGAAACTCGTTCATTCGGAACATCGGCCACGGCTGAGTCCAGGTACTTACGATTGCGCGCTAGTGACGCCATGAGGAGTTCCCGTGCGTATGCAGTCGAGCGGACAGGATCGTTCAAGCGGTCGGCATCAACCTCGGTCTTCTCGACAAACCGGTCCTCCATGAGGTCAACTGAGCGCGGGGTGCCCGAGATTGTTCCCTTGACGCGTGCACTATCGAACTCGGACAGCGCGCCGGACCCACGCAGATTCTGAATCTGCTGCACCAGTCGACGACGAATTCCCTCTCGATGCGCCTTGTTCCCGCGACGGCCAACTGACATGCCGATCCTGACCACACCATCTTGCGCGAGCACCCGAGCGCCATCGAGCGCCTCCACCCAATCGCCACCCACCAGCTCGCGATTGATGCGGCTGACGGGGATAGCGACGTCAATGCCCGAGACGCGCATCTCGTTGAGCACGTCGTCGAGATTCTGCGTCAGAACTGGTTCGATGCCGACCTCGATACTTAGCTTGCTTTGCAGATAATCGACCAATCGACGTGGCCGCGGTCCGTCGCCACTGGTCAGCATCGCAACGATGTTGCGCTTCGCGAAAACGCAGTACGTGGGCTCCAGCAGACCCTCACCGACCGCTAAACCGATGGCTCGTCGGGTTCCGGTCCGGTTTCCAACACTTGGGAGATTCTCGCGCCGCACCTTGTCCAGGATCAGGATGCGTTTGTCCTTCTCCGCAGTACCGTGCGCGATGAGTACCATTCCATCCCTGCAGTGGCGGTGCCGATTCATCTCTCGCTTCTCAGCATCGGCCAACCGGTTCAGCACTTGCGCGGACGGGAATCGCCCGGCAAGCGGTTTGCCATCGGGCTGGATCAGCCGCCAAAACTGCACCGTCCGGTTCATGGTCCCCCGTTTTCTCAGTCAGTCGCCGATGCTACGGCCCTCCACCGACAACTCCGCACGGATCAGGCGGCGTCGGCCAATCGCCTTAAGTGTCCACCCGCGTCGATCACAAGACCGTTGGTGACCTCCAACAGGTTGCGCAGCGTTAGTCGCCGCCATCAGCGCCTGCTCCACCCAGCCGTTCGATCTCACCACGGGCAAATGCCGGCACCGGCATCAGATGCCGTTCACCAGGGCGCGCCGCGCCTTCTCGTGCAGCATCGGCCACCACTCGTCGCTACGTTCAGCTCACCCACGACTATTGGGCCTGTCGCGGCAGCCGAATGTGCAGCGGTTCGCTCGCCGACGATTGGTCGGAGTAGGCTCGACGGGTGCGACCTAGTTAGGTTAGCTATTGTTCACAAACACGTTCACAAACCCAACGAGAACGGCCCCCGGAGTGATCTCCGAGGGCCGTTCTACCTAGTAGCGGGGACAGGATTCGAACCTGCGACCTCTGGGTTATGAGCCCAGCGAGCTACCGAGCTGCTCCACCCCGCGTTGGGTGAACACGAGGTTACCGGGCACCGCGGTGCTCCTCCAAATCGCCAGGTCTCTCGGCGCTATGACGCTGCTCACCCCGCCGCGAGCGTGCGCGAACTGCCGGCCCGCGCCGGTGTGTTGCCGGGCAGACACGCACGCTGGCGGAGAGGACAGGGTCAGGCGCGGACCACCTGGCCGGTGCGGAAGACGCCGGCCGGGTCGTAGTGTTCGGCCAGGGCGGCCAGCCAGTGCCGGGCGTCCTCGGTGTACACCCGCGCGATGCGCTGCGGATCAGTGGCCGGGGCGAAGTTCGGCAGCTGTCCACCCGTCGACCAGGGCGCCATCGCCTGAAGCACCGCGACCGCCTGCTGGGGCACCACGTCGGCCACCGGCGGGACCAGCGCACCGATCGTCGTCAGCGCGAACCCCGCGTCGCGGTGGCACAGCGCGCTGCGGTGGCGCGGTTCGCGGGCGAACGCGCCGCCGAGCATCCGCAGCTCGACGATGGCCTGCACCGACCCCGATCCCGGACCGGCGACAGCCAGCAGTGCGTCCACCGCGGCGGCGTCGACTTCGCGCAGCAGCGTGTGGTTCTCCGAGACCGGCATCGGATCGGCGGGGTCGGCGTGCACCATCCCGATCGCCGCGTACGGCAACACCCCGGTGCCGTCGAGGATCGTCGGGGCCACCGACCGCATCGGTTCGAGCAGCCGCCGACCCTCGACCAGATCGCCCACGGCGGTGTAACGCACCGCCACGGTCAGTCGCCCGGCCAGCGGCTCCGGCACGCCCGGCAACGGCGGAAGCTGTTGCAGCGCAATCGAGGTGTTCACCGTCTCGGGCAGCGACGGGCACCACGCCGCCCAGGCGTGCAGCACCGCTGCCGCGTCGGCACCGTCGAAGAACAGTGCGCCGCCGTAGAACTCGGGAATCGGCAGCAGGTCGATTTCGACCGCGGTCACGATCCCCAGCGTCGCCTTCCCGCCTCGCAGACCCCAGAACAGATCGGGATGCGACTCGGGCGTGACCCGCAGTACATCACCTGTGCCGGTGACCAATTCGAAGCTGCGCACGTGATCCGACGATGCGCCCACCGTCCGCACCAGCGGGCCGATACCACCACCGGTGAGGAAGCCGACGACCCCCACACCGGGCGCCGAGCCCAGCACCGGCGCCAGACCGAACGGGCAGGCCGCGTCGAGCACCTGCTGCCAGCGCACCCCCGCGCCCACCCGCGCGATGCGGTTGTGCGCGTCGACCGTGCACGAGGTCATGCCCGAGGGGACGACCAGGACGGTGTCCGGCCTGATCCCGATCGCCCCGTGGCCGGTGGACTGGACGCTCACCTGCACCCCGCGGGCCGCGGCGAAACGCACCGTCTCGGCCACATCGGCGGCCGACGTCGCCAGGACGACCGCTCCGGGGCGGACACCGGCGGCCAGATTCCACGGCGTGCAGCGCTCGTAGCCGGCCTCGCCGGGCAACGCCACCGGCGCGGCCACGTGGTCACGCAGGCCGGCCAGGCTGTCGGCGAGATCCTCGCGGGCGGCGTCGGCGTCGGTCATGGTCATCTTGGGTCCTTTCACCTCGGGCAGTTCGGTGCCCAGTGAAGATCGCCGCACTTGGCATCCACTTGGAGCCGTGTCGCCAAGGAAAATCCAAGTCTCAGGCGAGCGCTTGGGCAGCCGCGGCCACCCCGTGCATTCCGAGCATCCGGGCGTCCTCGGCGAGGGCCCGCGCGGCGACCCGGCGGTCCTCGTCGGCCGGCGCCAGCTCACAGCGCAACAGCCGGCAGCGCAACAGCGTGGGCGCGGCCCCGCTGCGCGCGGCGATGTCCTCGGCGCGGGTCACCGCGGCCAGGGCGGCCGCCACGTCTGCGCGCAGCGCGTGCAGGCGGGCGATGGCCAGCGCCACCGGACCGGCGACCCCGACCTGACCGATCACCGCGATGCGGTCGGCGAACGGGCACAGCGCGGCCAGCAGCGGCTCGGCGTACTCGCTCAATCCGTGGTCGGCGGCGACATGCGCGAGCAACGTCTCGTGTCCCAACGTCGTCCAGACGTGCGCCCGGTCCCGGCCGGCCAGCCACTCGCGTAACCGGCCGTCAGCTGCCGTGCGCCCGCCCGGGGCACCGGCGACCGTGAGCAGGGCGGTGTGCATGAGGCCGACCATGCCCTGTCCCCCCGTTTCGGGGCTGGCCTGCAGACCCGGCCAGCTCTCGTCGATCGGCCCGCCCCGCTCGCGGAGCAGCGACACCTCCGACACCAGACCGCTTCCCGCTCCGTACAGTTCGGTCTGCTCGTGTACATGGGCGGCGATGTTGCGGTGCCGGTCGGCTTCGGCGAAGTCGCCGCGCCAGACCGCCAGAGTGGCCTCGGTCCAGCGCAGCTGGGCGCGCAGCACCGGCAGCTGCAACTCCTCGCTGCCCGCGATACCCGCCTCGAGGTGACGGCGGGCCAGGTCGATGTCGGCGAGGTTGACCGCCGCCATCGTCGCCACCGCATGCGCGATGACGCTGTCTTCGCGAAATCGGCTGTGGCGCATCGCAATGAGCTGTTCCACCCACGTCAACGTCTGTTCGCTCGTCGTCGCGACACCCGAGTAGGTGATCAGCCGACCCATCAGGACGTCGGCGACGATATCCGGGTCACCGGTGGCGGTCGACAGCGCCTCGGCCCGGGCGAGGAGATCCGCTGCGACACGCGCATCGGGGTTGTAGCACTGCCCCACGGCGAGCGCGGCGAGCACCCGTGCACCCGCCGCCGGGTTGTCCTCGGCCAGCTCGGCCGAACGGCCGAGCAGGTTGATCAGGACACCCGGATCGTGGCCCGGGGCCAGCCACGGCCAGCAGCCGGAGGCGCGCAGCAGGGCGCTGGAGACCCGGCCTGCCGTGTCGGCACGGCGCCCGCGCAGCGCCTCGACCAGATGACGTTCGACGGTGTCGAGCACCACCTGGCCGCGTCCGGCGCGCGAATGCGCCTCCAGCATCGACACCGTCAGCGCGTCACGCTCGTTGTCGTCCCGCGCGGCAGCCGGCAAGCGGTCGTAGGCGTCGAGCGCGGCTTGCCACCACCGCGCCGCGATATCCGAACTCCACCGCGCGGTAGCGTCCTCGGCGGCCAGCCGACAGGCGTGCACCACGACATCGGGCGCGACGAGCGGCTGGGCAGCCAGCAGATGCTGGGCGCGACGGGTCAACGCATCCTGCACGGTGCTGTCGGTGAGCAACTCGGCGATCCTGGCGTGCAGCCGCTGCCGGCGCAGCGCCGGCATCCCCGCCGCGAGGTGTTCGCGCAGCAACCCGTGCGCGAAGGCGTACCCGTCCCCCGCATTCGACGCCACGATGATCCGCTCGTCGGCCGCCACGTCGAGCGAGTCCACCAGCACGTCGATGTCCGCACCCATCACCGCGGCCAGCAGCCACATCGCCTCGGAGTCCAGCTCGTCCCCGATCACCGCCGCAGTGCGCAGCAGCTGGGTGACATCGGGATCCAGCCCGGCCAGCCGCCGGTCGAGCACCGATTTGACGGCGACCGGGATATCGCTGCCACGCCGTTCGGCCCGCGGCAACCGCGCATATTCGGAGACGAAGAACGGGTTGCCGCCGGTGCGGTCGGCCAGCGTGGCGGCCTCGGCGTCCGACACGGGATCGTCGGCGACGTTGTTGGCCAGCGCCGCAACATTTTCCGAGGACAGGGCAGACACGGTGACATGGCGGTTGCGGTCGCCGCGGGCGATGGTGGCCAGCAGCCGCGCGACCTCCGCGGAGTGCTCACCCTCGCGGAGGGTGAGGATCATCGCGACCGGGTGATCACGCAGCGCGCCGGCGATGTAGGCCAGCGCGCTGGCCGAGGTGGAATCCGCCCACTGCACGTCGTCGACGACGACGGCCAGCGTCGTCGGGGTCGATTCGAGCAGCGCCTGGATTCGCTCGTAGACGACGAACCGCGCCGTGTCGGGATCCGCGTGGGGCGGCACCTGCAGCACCTCGTCGGCGTCCGCGCCCAGGGCGCGCACCAACTGGCGCATCGGCCACCACGGCGGCGTGGCCCGCTCGTCCGGACACCCCACCCAGATCGCCCGTCCGCCGCCTGCGCTCACCCGTTCGACGAGCTCTTCGGCCAGCCGGGTCTTGCCGATGCCCGGCGGTCCGGAGAACACCAGCCACCGCGCCGCGCCGGCGGCCACATCGGCGAGCACCCCACCGGCCACCGCCAGCTCGCGCTCGCGCCCGATGAGCGCAACCCGGGCGGATCCGTGGTCCACCGCGCGCGCCTCCACCGGCGGGGCGGCCGGCGCGGCCACCTCCTCGGCGCCGGTCCACTCCGGCGAACGCGGCCAGGCGGCCAGCTCGGGTGCCTGACGCAGGATCGCGGTCTGCAGCTCCCGCAGCGCTGCACCAGGTTCGAGCCCCAGTTCCTCGTCGAGTTGCTGCGCATGCCGGGCGTAGGTGTCGAGGGCGTCGGAGGTTCGGCCGGCCCGGTACAGCGCCAGCATCTGCAGCCAGCAGCCACGCTCGGCCAGCGAATCCGCGCTGCGCAGATCGGCCGCGGCGGTGAGCGCCTGGGGCACCCGGCTCAGCGCCAGCAACGCCGACACGCGGACATCGAGGCATTCGAGGCGCTGCTGCTCGGCGCGTGCCGCCTCCTCCCCCACCCAGGGCTCATCGGCGAAGTCGGCCAAAAACGGCCCACGCCACAGTGCCAGCGCCGCGTCCGCCGCGCTCAGCGCAGCCGACCATTCGCCGGCCTCCAGCGCCGCCGCGGCCCTGCCCAGGCCCGCGGTGAACTCGACGAAATCCAGCTGGCCGGCGTCCAGGCCGAGGAAGTAGCCGGGCGGCCGGCGCACGATCGGAGACGCCACCTGCCCGTGCGTGCCGTCCCGCAGCGCCCGGCGCAAATTGGAGATGTAGGCCTGCAGGCTGGCCGTCGCCTGTGTCGGCGCCTCGTCACCCCACACCGCGTCGATCAGCCGGTCGACCGACACCACCCGACCGGCGGCGAGCAACAGCACCGCCAGCACCGCGCGCTGTTTGGGTGGGCCGATGTCGACGGGGCGGTCACCGTCGACCACCTGCAGCGGCCCGAGTACGCCGTAGTGCACCGGACGAGCTTAAGGGCATCCGCTCGGGTCAGCGCACCTCGCGGTAGCGGTTCATCGCATCGTCGAGCCGCTGCAGCGCCTCACCGTACTGGGCGAAGTCTCCGTCACGCTGGGCGCTCTGCAAACCCGACATCGCCTCCTGAACCTCCTGCAGCGCGGCGGCTTTCGCCGCCGATAGCTGCTGAGGTCCGGCCGGTCCGGGCACCGCCCCCTCCGGAGCGGGCGCCGCGGGCGCGCTACCGGCCTGGTTGGCCGGCGGCTGACCCTCCGGTGGCGTCCCGGCCGCCGGCGGCGTCGCACTCGGCGCCTGACCGTCGGCGGCGGTCGGGGCAGGTCCGGTCGCGGTGGCGTCAGCGCCCGGGCCGAACAGCTCGGTCAGCGCGTCACGCACCGTCGGCCCGTAGCCGACCTGATCGTTGTAGAACATCGCCACGCGGATCAGACGGGGATAGGTCGACGCCGCATCGCTGGTGCCCGGCGAGGCGTACACCGGCGCGACGTAGAGCAGACCGCCCGGTCCCACCGGCAGCGTCAGCAGATTGCCCCAGCGGATGCGGTTCTGGTTGTCGCGGCCGATGACACCGAGGTCCTGGCTGACCGTGGTGTCGGTGCTGATCGCGTTGAACGCCAGCTTGGGGCCGTTGACCTGCCCCGGAATGGTCAGCACCGTGATCCTGCCGTAGCTCTCCGGATCGGAGCTCGCGCTCATGTACGCGGCCAGGAAGTCGCGCCGGAAGCGGTTCATGGCACTGGTCAGCTGGAACGACGCCGAACTGTTGTTCTGCGCCAGATCCTTGGCGACGATGTAATACGGCGGCTGGAAGCTGCTCGCGGTCGGGTTCGGATCCAGTGGGACATCCCAGAAGTCCGACGTGGAGAAGAACGTCACCGGATCGTCGACGTGGTACTTGGCCAGCAGCGCCCGCTGCACCTTGAACAGGTCCTCGGGGTAGCGCAGATGCTGCTGCAGCTCGGCACTGATGTCGCTCTTCGGCTTCACCGTGTCGGGGAACACCTTCATCCACGCCTGCAGCACCGGATCGTCCTCGTCCTGGGCGTACAGCGTCACGGTGCCGTCGTAGGCGTCGACCGTGGCCTTGACCGAGTTGCGGATGTAGGACACCTGCTTGTTGAGCTGCAGGCGGTTCACCGCGACCTCATTGGAGTCCGCCGTCGCCGACGACAGCGAGGTCAACTCCGAATACGGGTAGTTGTCCAGCGTGGTGTAACCGTCGACGATCCACACGACTCGCTTGTTGACGATCGACGGGTACACCGTCGTATCGGTGGTCAGCCACGGGGCGACGGCCTCGACGCGGGCCGCCGGATCGCGGTTGAACAGGATCTTGCTGTTCTCGCCGATCACATTGGAGAACAGGAAATTGCGTTCGGCGAACTTGGCGGCGAAAACGCTGCGCGCCAACCAGTTCCCGATCGGCACGCCACCGGAACCGGTGTAGGTGTAGTTGCGGGTATCGGTGTTGGTCTCGTAGTCGTATTCGCGCGGAGCGCCGTTCTCGCCGACGATCGCGTAGTCCGCCGCGGTGTTGGCGATCACCGGCCCGTAGTAGATGCGCGGCTGGTCCAGCGGCGCCGGACCCGGGGACACCACCTGGCCGTTGGGGCCGACCACACTGGCCAGGAACTCCGGATAGCCGCCGTTCTGGTTCGGATCGTTGGCCACGCCGCGGACCGTGTTGGCCGGCGAGGCGATGAAGCCGTTGCCGTGGGTGAAGACGGAGTGCCGGTTGATCCAGTCCCGCTGGTTGTCGATCAACCGGTCCGGGTTGAGCTCACGCGCGGCCACCACATAGTCACGCAGATTGCCCGACGCATCGCGGTAGCGGTCCATGGCGAGCTGATCGGGGAAGAAGTAGAAGTTCTTGCCCTGCTGGAACTGGGTGAACGCGGGGCTGACGATGTTCGGATCCAGCACGCGGATGTTCGACGTGGTCGCCCGGTCGGCCGCGACCTGCTGTGCGGTGGCCGGTGAGTTGCCCGGGTAGTCGCGATAGGTCACCGTCTGGTCGGTCAGGCCGTAGGCCTGCCGCGTGGCGGTGATGCTGCGGGCGATGTACTCGCTCTCCTTCTGCGCCGCATTGGGTTTGACGCTGAACTGCTCGACGACCAGCGGCCAGCCGGCGCCGACCACCAGCGAGGACAGCAGCAGGAGCACGACACCGATCGCCGGGATGCGCAGATCGCGCAGCACGATCGCCGAGAACACCGCGGCCGCGCAGATCAGGGCGATGGCCAACAGGATGAGCTTGGCGGGCAGCACGGCGTTGATGTCGGTGTAGCCGGCTCCGGTGAACGGCTTACCGCCCCGGGTGTGGCTGAGCAGTTCGTAGCGGTCGAGCCAGTATGCGGCGGCCTTGAGCAGGATCAGGACACCGACCAGGCTGACCAGCTGGATGCGCGCGGCCCGGCTCAGCGCCCCGGTACGCCCGGACAGCCGGATGCCCCCGAACAGGTAGTGGCCCAGCAGATTGGCCACGAACGCCAGGAACGTCGCGACGAACAGGAAGCTCAGCACCAGGCGGTAGAACGGCAGCTCGAAGGCGTAGAAGCCGAGATCGAGGTTGAACTGCGGGTCGGTGATCCCGAACTCGCCGCCGTGCAGGAAGAGCTGGATTCGCACCCAATAGGTCTGCGCGACGATGCCGGACAGCAGCCCGATCAGTGCCGGGATGCCGATACCGAACAGCCGCAGCCGGGTCATCACCGTGGTCCGGTACCGCGCGACCGGATCGTTGGGGCCGTTGGTGGGCACGAACACCGGACGGGTGCGATAGGCCAGCGCCAACCCGGCGAACACGATGGCGCCGATCACCGCGGTGACCACGAGGAACACCACGAGCCGGGTGAACAGCACGGTGGTGAAGACCGAGCGGTAGCCGAGTTCCCCGAACCACAGCCAGTTGACGTAGGTGTCGATCAGGCGCGGCCCGATCAGGAGCAGCACCACCACTGCCAGGGCGATCCCGATCAGAATCCGGCTTCGTCGCGTCAGCTTCGGCATCCTCGCCGCGGGCCGCATACCCACTTGGTGTCTCCAGTCTCGATTACGGGAAAGGGGACGTCACAGGTGACGCCTCATCTGATGTGGGACCAACTCTACGCATCGGGCGTCGCCCGGCCGATCAACAGCGTGGCGGTTCGCCACCAGCGGAAATCGTGTTCAGCGCGTCGACGGCTTCGGTGAGCGTGCCGACCTTGACCATCTCCAGACCGTCCTGCGGGTTGGTTTTGGCCTCCGCGCAGTTGTCCGCCGGCACGAGGAAGACCGTGGCGCCGGCCTCGTGCGCGGCGAGCATCTTGTGGGTGATGCCGCCGATCGGGCCGACCTCACCGGCGGCGTCGATCGTGCCGGTCCCGGCGACGAATTTGCCGTCGTTGAGATCCCCGGTGGTGAGTTTGTCGATCAGCGCCAGGCTGAACATCAGCCCGGCTGACGGCCCGCCGATGTTGGCGAGGTTGAACTCGACGCTGAACGGCGCCCAGGGGGCGTCGACCACGCCGATCCCCAGGAACCCGTAGTCGCGGTCCGCGTTGGTGCCCAGCGTCACCGTCGCCGTTCCGATCGGATCGGCCTGGTCGCGGCGGCGGTAGTCGAGGACGATGTCGTCGCCCGGCTTGGTGTTCTTGAGGATGGTCTGGAATTCCTCCACGCTGGACACCGGCTTGCCGTTGACGGCATCGATCGCGTCACCGTCTTCCAGCTTGCCGGCCGACGGACCGGGATCGGTGACCGAGTCCACCGTCACCGCCTTCGGATACTTCAGATACGACAGCGCCGCGTACTCGGCGTTGTCCTCCGAACGCCGGAAGTCGGTGGTGTTCTCCTCGTCGATCTCGTCCTTGCTCTTGTCGGGCGGGTAGACCAGTTCGCGCGGCACGAGCTGTTCGCGGCCCGACATCCACAACGCCATCGCCTGACCGAGCGTCAGGCCGTCGCGCTGCGAGACCGTCGTCATGTTGAGGTGTCCGGAGGTGGGCTTGACCTCGGTGCCCTCGATGTCGACGACCTCTTTTCCGTCGACCTCCCCGAGGGTGTTGAACGTCGGACCGGGTCCCAGTGAGACGAACGGCACCGTCACGGCGGACAGCAGCACGAAGAGCACGACCACTGGCACCAGCGCGACCAGCAGCGTCGAAATCCGCCTGTTCACGCCGCCCACAGTAGAGGTACCGCTCGGCCGTTCACTGACAGCGTGACCGGGCCCCCCGCACGCGGCGTCCCCGGTGAGTACCGTTGACGACATGTCTGACCTGCCCTTCGGCTTCTCTTCAGGTGACGACCCGGAGCGCGACAAACGCAAGAAGGACCCCGACGGCGGCTCGCCGTCGGATCCCTTCGGACTCGGCGGGGCCGGCTTCGACATGTCGGATCTGGGCCAGATCTTCACCAAGCTCGGTGAGATGTTCAGTGGCGCAGGCAATATGGCCGCGGGCGGGAATCAGGCCGGTCCGGTCAACTACGACCTGGCCCGTCAACTGGCCTCCAGCGCCATCGGGTTCGTGGCGCCGGTGCCCGAAGCGACCGCCTCGGCGATCACCGACGCCGTGCATCTGGCCGAGACCTGGCTGGACGGCGTGACCCCGCTTCCGGCGGGCACCAGTCGCGCCGTGGCGTGGACGCCGTCGGACTGGATCGACAACACGCTGCAGACCTGGAAGCGGCTGTGCGATCCGGTGGCCGAGCAGATCTCGACGGTGTGGGCGTCCGCGCTGCCGGAGGAGGCGCGCGCGATGGCGGGGCCGCTGATGGCGATGATGTCGCAGATGGGCGGGATGGCGTTCGGCTCCCAGCTCGGTCAGGCACTGGGCACGCTCTCACGTGAGGTGCTGACCTCCACCGACATCGGCCTGCCGCTGGGCCCCAAAGGTGTCGCGGCCTTGCTGCCCGAGGCGATCGAGTCGCTCTCGGAGGGCCTCGAACAGCCGCGCAGCGAGATCCTGACGTTCCTGGCCGCCCGCGAAGCCGCACACCACCGGCTGTTCACCCACGTGCCGTGGCTGTCGAGCCAGCTGCTCTCGGCGGTGGAGGCCTTCGCCCGCGGCATGAAGATCGACATGTCCGGCATCGAGGACCTCGCCCAGGGCATCAATCCCGCGGCGCTGACCGATCCCAGCCAGATGGAGCAACTGCTCAACCAGGGGATCTTCGAACCCAAGGCCACCCCCGAACAGGTCGCCGCGCTCGAACGGCTCGAAACGCTGCTCGCCCTGATCGAGGGCTGGGTGCAGACCGTCGTCACCGCCGCGCTCGGCGACCGGATTCCCGGAACCGGAGCACTGTCGGAGACGCTGCGCCGCCGCCGGGCCACCGGTGGTCCCGCCGAGCAGACCTTCGCCACGCTGGTCGGACTGGAGCTGCGCCCCCGCAAGCTGCGTGAAGCCGCGGTGCTGTGGGAGCGGCTCACCGACGCGGTCGGCTCCGACGCCCGCGACGCGGTGTGGCAGCACCCCGATCTGCTGCCCTCCACCGAGGACCTCGACGAACCGGCGGCCTTCATCGACCGCGTGGTCGGCGGCGACACCAGCGGCATCGACAGCGCCATCGAGGAGGCGATCGCCGGTCTGGAGAACGAGTTGCGCGACGGCGACAACGACGGCGGCGAGGGCGACGAGGGCGGCGACAAGCAGGCCTGATCGCCCGCCCTGTGGATAACTTCCGGGCCGGAGCGTCCCGGCGTGCCAGAGTCGTCGCATGCCGGGCTATCTGCTCAACCCCACCCTGCCGGTGCTGCTGCGGCCCGACGGAGCCGTGCAGGTCGGCTGGAATCCCCGACGGGCCGTCCTGGTCGAACCACCCACCGGCCTGACCGCCGCGACGCTGGCCGACCTGCTGCGCCGCATGCAGTCCGGCACCACGGTCGACGAACTGACCGGCGTCACCGACTCCGCCGCGCTGGCCGACCTGCTGGGCAGTCTCATCGCGGCGGGGGTGGTCACCGCCGACCGGACCCGGATGCAGCGCACCCCCGCAATCCGGATCCACGGCCGCGGACCGCTGTCGGATCTGCTGGTCGCGGGGCTGCGCTGCTCCGGTGCACGGGTCGGGCACACCCGCGCCCCGAAAGCGTCCGCCCCGCCGCAGGACACCGACCTGGTGATCCTCGCCGACTATCTGGCCGCCGAGCCGAGGCTGTTGCGCGATCTGCACATCGCCCGGATTCCGCATCTCGCCGTGCGCACCCGCGACGGCAGCGCACTGATCGGCCCCCTGGTGCTGCCCGGCCGCACCAGCTGCCTGGCGTGCGCCGATCTGCACCGCAGTGATCGCGACGCCGCCTGGCCCGCCGTCGCGGCGCAGCTGCGCGGAACCGTCGGCACCGCCGACCGAGCGACCGTGCTGGCGACCGCGGCGCTGGCCCTCGATCAGGTCGAGACCCTGCTGCGCAGCCTGCGCGACACCGGCCCCCTCGGTGAGGCCGAGGCACCACTGCCCGCGGTCGACACCACCTATGAGTTCGACGTCGCGACGCGGGCGACGACGGTGCGCCGCTGGACCCGCCATCCGGCGTGCGGATGCTGACGACGACGCCGAACCCTCCGGGCGCCCCGTGTTACCTGCGCCGTTACCGACGTCGTGGATGATGGACGGGTGGCTGACATCAAACGTGGGCGCGCAGCCCGCAATGCGAAGCTGGCGAGTCTGCCGGTCGGCATGGCGGGCCGGGCTGCACTCGGCTTCGGCAAACGGCTGACCGGCAAGTCCAGAGACGAGGTCAACGCCGAACTCATGGACAAGGCCGCGCAGCAGCTGTTCACCGTGCTCGGTGAGCTCAAAGGCGGGGCGATGAAGGTCGGGCAGGCGCTGTCGGTGATGGAGGCCGCGATCCCCGAGCAGTACGGCAAGCCCTATCGGGAGGCGTTGACCAAACTGCAGAAGGACGCCCCGCCGCTGCCGGCCGCGAAGGTGCACCGGGTACTCGACGCGCAACTCGGCACGAAGTGGCGCCAGCGGTTCACCTCGTTCGACGACCAGCCGATCGCCTCGGCCAGCATCGGCCAGGTGCACAAGGCGGTATGGGCCGACGGCCGCGAGGTCGCGGTCAAGATCCAATATCCCGGCGCCGACGAAGCGCTGCGCGCCGACCTCAAGACGATGCAGCGCATGGTCGGGGTGCTGCGGCAACTGTCCCCGGGCGCCGATGTCCAGGGCGTGGTCGACGAACTGATCGAGCGCACCGAGATGGAACTGGACTACCGGCTGGAGGCCGAGAATCAGCGGGCCTTCGCCAAGGCCTATCGCGACCACCCGCATTTCGTGGTGCCCGCCGTGGTCGCCAGCGCCCCGAAAGTCGTCATCGCCGAATGGATCGACGGCATCCCGATGTCGCACATCATCCGCGACGGCACCCGCGAACAGCGAGACCTGATGGGCACCCGCCTGTTCGAGCTGACCTACGACGCACCCCGGCGGCTGGAGATGATGCACGGCGACGCGCATCCGGGGAACTTCATGCTCATGTCGGGCGGCAAGATGGGCGTCATCGACTTCGGTGCGGTGGCACCGTTGCCCGGCGGCATCCCCGTCGAACTGGGCCTGTCGGTGCGCTACGCGCTGGCCAAGGATTACGACAGGCTGCTGCCGACGCTGGAGAAGATCGGCTTCATCCAGCGCGGTGAGCAGGTCTCCGCCCAGGACATCGACGACATGCTGCGCCAATACGTCGAACCCCTCGAGGTCGAGGTGTTCCACTACACGCGCAAGTGGCTGCAGAAGATGGCGGCGGTGAACATGGACCGCTCGGTGCAGCAGATCAAGACCGTGCGGCAGATGGATGTGCCGGCCAAGCTCGCGATCCCGATGCGGGTGATCGCGTCGAACGTCGCCATCTCCTGTCAGCTCGACGCGTACATCCCCACGAAAGCCCTTGCCACCGAGCTCATTCCGGGATTCGCCGAGGACGCCGCCTGAGAACCGGAGCGCCCGGCAACTAAGCCGCCGCCGGGCCCTGCCGGGTGTCCTTACGCGGACGCCCCCGCGGCCGCTTGCGGGCGACCACGGACCCCCGGTCGAGGATCTCGCCACCCCAGACGCCCCACGGCTCCTGCCGCGCGAGCGCCGCGTCCAGGCACTCGCGGCGAATCGGGCAGTCCACGCACAGCGCTTTGGCGCGTTCGAGGTCCACGGGGCTCTCGGCGAACCACAGGTCGGGATCTCCGACATGGCACGGTAGCGCTGGCAGCAACTCCTCGAGGGTCGTCTCGAGACTCATGAGCGCACTCTGCTTCCTGTTCGTTTCTTCCTCGGGCACTTGTTTCGAGGATCTGCGACCAGGTGTCGGGTGCTCCGACAATGATGGCCACGGATCCGGCGACTTCGGGTCCGTGGCCATTCGGCGGAAAGGGGCTTACCTAGGTGGTGCCCCGCTTCACGGACGCGCCTGTCGCGGCGGCGGTAGCGGCGCGGCGCTTACGCTCCATGGGAGCGACAGCCGGGGCCGCGTACGCGATACGCGCCGCTACGACGGTGGTCGGAGCGGCGGCGCGATGGGTGCGCGGCGTACCGGCAATGCCTGCGCCGGTGAACGCGATGATGTTGCTGTTCATATCGTCCGCACCCTCCTTCCGAAACTCGCCCAACCTGTGATCTTGAGGCTAGAGCCTAACAGCTGAGGCACACAACTGAATTTCTACCAGCGGTTTTGGCGCGATCTTTGCGATCTTTGGCGGTTCTCACGACCGCGCTCGGACCATGCCCAGCACATCTTGGCCGTACTGCTCGAGCTTGCGGGCCCCGATGCCGGGGATGGCGACCAGCGCGGCGTCGTCGGTCGGCATGGTCTCGGCGATGGCGATCAGGGTGTTGTCGGTGAACACCACGTACGCCGGTACCTTCTGCTCCTTGGCGGTCTGCAGCCGCCAATCCTTGAGTTCGGCGAGCAATTCCTCGTCGATGTCGGACGGGCAGGTTTCGCAGCGCCGCAACATGATCGACGGCGGGGTGGTCAGCGCACCGTTGCAGACCCGGCAGCGCGGGGTGGCTCCGCGCGGGCGGCGCGGCTTGCTGGGACCGGTGTCGGTGGCCGACTGCGGTGCCACCCCGTTGAGGAACCTCGACGGGCGGCGGCTCTGACGGCCGCCCGGAGCCCGGGCCAACGCCCAACTCAGCGCGAGATGTACACGGGCCCTGGTGATGCCGACGTAGAGCAGGCGCCGCTCCTCCTCCACCGGCTCACTCTCGGGGCCGTGCGACAGCGCATGCGAGATCGGCAGGGTGCCGTCGGCCAGTCCGACCAGGAACACGGCATCCCACTCCAGGCCTTTGGCTGCATGCAGAGATGCCAGCGTGACGCCCTGAACGACCGGAGGATGGCGGGCGTCAGCGCGCTGGCGCAGTTCGGCCACCAGGGCGCGCAGGTCCAGCTCCGGCCGGACGGCCACCTCCTCGTCGACGAGTTCGGCGAGCGCGCTCAGCGCCTCCCAGCGTTCGCGGGCGCGGGTACCGGCGGGCGGTTCGCCGGTGAGGCCCAGCGGTTCGAGCAGGGCCCGCACCACCTCGGGCAGGGCGCCCTCGACGTCGCGCTCGGCGGCCCGCTGCAGCGCGACCAGCGACTGCCGGATCTCCTGCCGGCTGAAGAAGCCCTCTCCCCCGCGTACCTGGTAGGCGATGCCCGCGGCGGTCAGCGCTTCCTCGTACACCTCGGATTGGGCGTTGATGCGGTAGAGCACCGCGATCTCGGCGGCCGGGATGCCTGCGTCCAGCAGCCGCTTGATCTCCTTGGCGACCGCGGCGGCCTCGGCGACCTCGTCGGGGTGCTCGGCGAACGTGGGCTCAGGCCCCGGCGAGCGCTGACCGATCAGGTGCAGCTTGCTGCCGGCCATGCGACCGCGGGCCGCGGCGATCACCCGGTTGGCCAGCGACACCACCTGCGGTGTCGAGCGGTAGTCGCGCTCCAGCCGGACCACCGCAGCGTCGGGGAACCGGCGGGAGAAGTCGAGCAGATAGCGCGGGGTGGCGCCGGTGAACGAATAGATGGTCTGGTTGGCGTCGCCCACCACGGTGAGGTCGTCGCGCGGGCCGAGCCAGGCGTCGAGGACCCGCTGCTGCAGCGGTGTGACGTCCTGGTACTCGTCGACGACGAAGCAGCGGTAGCGGTCCCGGAACTCGGTGGCGACCGCCGCGTCGTTCTCGATGGCCGCCGCGGTGTGCAGCAACAGATCGTCGAAGTCCAGCAACGCGGTGCCGTCGGTGCGGGCCTTGAGCGATTCATAGCCCGCGTAGACGGCGGCGACCTTGGCGGCGTCGAACGGGATGTCGCGGTTGACCTTTGCGACGGCGGCCGGATATGCCTCCGGGCTGATCAGCGACGCCTTGGCCCACTCGATCTCGCCGGCGAGGTCGCGGACGTTGTCGGTGCCGGTGGGGACGCCCGCGCGGTTGGCGGCCTGCGCGACGACGGCGAACTTGCTGTCCATGAGTTCCCAGCCGGTATCGCCGACGACCCGCGGCCAGAAGTACCGCAGCTGCCTGCGCGCCGCGGCGTGGAACGTCATCGCCTGCACGGCGCCGGTGCCGACGCCGCCGGCCTGCTGGTCCAGCGCCCGCAGCCGGGCCCGCATCTCCCCGGCGGCGCGCGACGTGAACGTCACCGCGAGCACCTGGCCGGGGGCGACGTGGCCGGCCGCCACGAGATGGGCGATACGGCGGGTGATGGTGCGGGTCTTGCCGGTGCCGGCGCCGGCGAGCACGCAGACGGGGCCGCGAGGGGCCAGCACCGCCTCACTCTGCTCGTCGTCGAGATCGGTGAGAAGCCGTTCCCGCGACGAGGCGGGGACCTCGACCGACATGCGCTCCATCTTGACAGGCGCCACCGACAACCGCCCGGCCCGTGCGGGCATGTCTGCGCAATCGATTACGTTGGGATGCTTATGAGCGCTGACAGCGGTGAACTGACCATGTACACCACCTCGTGGTGCGGCTACTGCGTGCGGCTGAAGAAGGCCATGAAGGCCGAGGGCATCGCGTGGACCGAGGTGAACATCGAACAGGACCCGCAGGCCGCGAAGTTCGTCGAATCCGTCAACGGTGGGAATCAGACGGTGCCGACGGTGAAGTTCGCGGACGGGTCGGCGCTGACCAATCCCAGCATCAAGGACGTCAAGGCGAAACTCGGACGCTGACGCTCAGTCCTTGGCCGCGACCCACGATTCGATGATCTCCCGGGCGATCGAGATCGAGCCGGGCAGCAACAGACGCGACGGCGCGGTGCTGTTCCAGTCGCCGTCGGCCAGCGCGGTGCGGATCTCCTCGCGGGTGAACCAGGCCGCCTCGGCGATCTCGCCGTCGTTGAAGGCGAACGGCTGCTCCGGATCGCCGATCGCATGGAACCCGACCATCAGCGAGCGCGGGAACGGCCAGGGCTGGCTGCCCAGATAGCGCACATCGGTGACGGTGAGCCCGATCTCCTCGGCGATCTCGCGCACCACGCACGATTCGAAGGATTCCCCGGCCTCGACGAATCCGGCGAGGATCGAGAACAACCGCGGCGGCCACACCGTCTGACGGGCGAGCACTGCGCGATCGTGCCCGTCGTGCACCAGGCAGATCACCGCCGGGTCGATTCGCGGGAACTCCTCGCGCCCGTCGACCGGGTTGACCCTCGACCAGCCGGCCTTGACCGGCTTGGTCGGCGCCCCGTCGACCGGACTGAACCGGGCGTGGTCGTGCCAGTTGAGCAGCGCGGTCGCGGTGGCGACGAGCTGGGCGCTGGCGTCGTCGAAGATCTGCCCGGCCCGGCGCAGGTCGAGGACCTCGGCCTGCGACCCGTCCTCCGGCGGCTGCAGCGTCGCCCGCACGCCCCAGACATGGCGACCGTCGGCGAGGCGCCCGAGGAACACGGCGTGCTCCGGCGGCGTCGGTCCGATCTCGGCGGCGCGGTTGAGCACGACGCGTCCGCCGCTGATCAGCACCTGGTTACGCCGGTCGACCCGCAGCAGCAGCGCATCCGGCCAGGCGGCGACGGCCGCGTCGATGTCGGTGCGCAGCGTGTCGGCCCGGTCCGCGCCGACTCGCGACAGCACCGGGATGTTGCGTAGCGCGAACCCGCCCGAGGCGCTCATCGCAGTCCGTTCTTGGCGCAAGCGCTCATCACCGTTCGGCGTCGGCGCTGCGGATGTAGAGCAGCCGGTCGCCGGCTTCGAGCGCATCGACCTCGGGCGCATCGACACGGAGCAGGGTCCCGTTGCGCACGACGCCGAGCACGATGTCATGCAGATGTCGCGGCGAACCCCCGGCTTCCTTGGGCGTGACTTCCCGTTCGGAGATGGCGAAACCCGCATCCGGGGTGAGCAGGTCCTCCATCATCTCCACCACGCTCGGCGTCTGCACCGCGATGCCCAGCAGCCGGCCCGCGGTCTCCGAGGTGACGACGGTGGAATCGGCTCCCGACTGCTGCAGCAGGTGCTGATTCTCGGCCTCGCGGACCGCGGCGATGATCTTCGCCTTCGGGGCCAGCTCACGAGCCGTCAAGGTGACCAACACCGCCGTGTCGTCCCGGTTCGCCGCCACGATGATGGCCTTGGCGTGCTGGGCACTGGCCAGGCGAAGCACCTCCGAGTCGGTGGCACTACCGCGGACGGTGACCAGTCCGGCGCTCTTGGCGCGCTCCAGGGCGGCCGGATTCTCGTCGACGATCACGATGTCGGCGGGCGACACCTCGTCACCCACCATCGCCGCCACCGCCGTTCGGCCCTTGGTGCCGTACCCGATGACCACGGTGTGGTTACGCACTTTGCTCCTCCACTGCTGGATTCTGAAAGCCTGCCGGGACTCGGTGGTCAACGTCTCGACCGTGGTGCCGATGAGCACGATCAGGAAGGCGACGCGCAGCGGGGTGATCACCACGATGTTGACGAACCGGGCGCCTTCGGTGACCGGCGTGATGTCGCCATAACCTGTCGTCGACAGCGACACCGTGGCGTAGTAGAAGCAGTCCAGCAGCGACAATCCGTCGGTCTGGGTGTCCCGGTACCCGTCGCGGTCGACATAGACGATGAGCACCACCGCGCACAGCACCGCGAAGGCGATCACGATCCGCTTGGTGATCCGCAACCAGGGGCTGGGCATCTCCTGCGGGATGGTGACGCGGTCGACCAGCGAGTGAACCGGTCGTTCAGCGAGAGGCTGGTTGATCCTGCCGAGTCGCCGCCGGAGTCGGCCTCTAGCCACGAGGGTCCGTCATCGGAAGGGCTCGGCGCACCAGCACAATGTAATCATGACCCCTTCCTCTGCCGAACTGCAGCCGAAAGCCAACTCGACACGCGCAGTCCGCATGGCCGCCATGCTCGCCGGTATCGGCACCCTGCACTTCGTCGCGCCGAAGCCGTTCGACGGCATCGTCCCGGTCGAGCTGCCCGGATCGCCGAGGTTCTACACCTACGCCTCCGGGGTGGCCGAGCTCGGTGTCGCCGCCGCCCTCGCTGCACCGCGCACCCGCAAGGCCGGGGCGCTGGCCGCGATCCTGCTGTATCTCGGCGTGTTCCCGGGCAACGTGAACATGGTCCGGCTGTGGTGGGACAAGCCGTGGCCGATGCGGGCGATCGCCATCGCGCGGCTGCCGCTGCAGGTCCCGATGATCACCCAGGCGCTGAAGATCTACCGCAACTCCTGACCGTCAGGCCACCTCCGTCCGCAGCAGCGCCGCCAGTTCGGCGGAGTCCGGCATGGCGCTGGGACGGACCGTTCGGCCCGACCGAACGTAATGGAAGACCGTGCGCACCCGCTCGGCCGGACATCCGCAGAGCGCGGCCCACGCAGCGCGGTACACGGCGAGCTGAATTGCCGCCTGCCGCTGGGCCTGCGCGGTGTCCGGAGCTGACCCGGTCTTCCAGTCCACGACGGTGAAGCCGCCGTCGTCGTCGGCGAACACCGCATCGATGCGTCCGCGCACCATGGTGTCGCCGAGCACCATCTCGAAGGGCACCTCGATGTCGACCGGTGTGCGGGCAGCCCACGGCGACACCATGAACGCCGCCTGCAATTCGTCGAGTTGCTGTTCGGCGGCGAGGCGTTCACCGCCGTCCACCGCACCGGGCAGGTCGTCGAGGTCGAACAGCCGGTCGGCCCCATAGAACCGCTGCACCCAGTCGTGGAACATGTTGCCCAGCAAGGCATGTGGCGCCGGCGGCGCGGGCAGCCTGCGACGCAGCCGCTTCAGGACACCGTCGCGGTCACCGCTCAGTTCGACCAGCGTGCTCACCGACACCTGCACCGGCACCTCGGGCGGATCGGCCTGCGGGAGCCGATCGCGTTCGGCCAGCAGCGCATCCACGTCGGCCGCCCAGCCGTCGACGTCCGCGCCCGGGTCGATGCCGGCCTGGCCGTCGCCGGACATGGCCCGAGCCACCCGCGCGGCGCCCGCCTCGATGTGAACGCGACGCTCGGCCGCGGGCACGGCCGGCCACAGCACCTCGGTGACGTCCCCGCGCAACGGGTTGACCTCACCGGGTGCCGGGTCGGGCGCCCACCGATCGACCACTCCGCACGGGGTGCCGGCCTCGGCGGAGCGGTCGATGATCTCCTTGAGTTCACAGAGGAAGGTGGACGGACCGCGGGGTTTGGCCTCCGTGCCACCCCAGTGATGCCCCGACAGCAACAGGGTGTCCTCGGCGCGGGTGAGCGCCACATAGAGCAGCCTGCGCTCCTCGTCGGCGCGGCGCCGCTCGAGGCGACTCTTGTGGTCGTGGATCCGGTCGGCCAGCATCTTGCGGTCGTTGACATCGGAGGTGTCCAGGACGGGAACGCCGTGATCGGTGGTGGTGGCCCGGTCCCCGCGCAGCAGTGGCGGCAGATCGGCCGGATCGGTCAGCCAGGTGCGCAGTTGCCCGGTCGAGGGGAACACCCGCCCCGATAGATGCGGAACCGCCACGACCTGCCACTCCAGCCCCTTGGCGGCATGCACCGTGAGGAGCTGGACGCGGTCGGTCGACACCGTCAGTTCGGCCGGTGCCAGCCCGTTCTCGACCTCCATCGCCGTGTCGAGAAAGGCCAGCAGCCCGTTCACCGATGCACCCGGGCGGCCGGCGTAGTCGCTGACCACGTCGGCGAAAGCATCGAGGTGCTCGGTACCCGACCAGCCCGAGGAGACCGGCCGGGCGGCCCTGGCCTCCGTATCGATACCCAGCACCCGACGAACCTCGCTGACCAGATCCGGCAGCGGGAAGCTCAGATGCGCACGCAGTGAGGTCAATTCGTCACCGAGCGCGGCGATCCTGCGAAACCCCTCGGCGGAATACCGCTCGGCCGGCCCCGGATCGCAGACGGCGTCGGCGAGACAGGCGGTGTCGGCGTCCGGTGCGACCCGCGCGACGATCTCCTCGGCCGTGGCCTCCCCACCACCGACGGCGTCGTCGTCGAGTTCGCGGGCCCGCCGCCACAGCGCGGCGATGTCCCGGCCGCCCAGGCGCCAGCGCGGTCCGGTGAGCACCCGCATCGCCGCGCCGCCGGCAGTGGGATCGGCAACCAGACGCAGCATCGCGACGACGTCGGCCACCTCCGCGATCCCCAGCAACCCGGCCAGGCCGACGACCTCGACGGGAACACCGCGCGCCGCCAGCGCCTCGGCAATCGGTGCGGCATCGGCGTTGCGGCGCAACAGCACCGCCGCCGTCGGTGGCGCATCACCGTTGTCGCGGGCGGCGTGGTACCGCCGGGCCACCTCGTCGGCCAGCCAGTCCCGTTCAGCCGCAACGTCGCTCAGCAGGGCGAGTCGATTGGTCCCGGGGTGGGCGCCGGGTCTGGCCCGCAGTGCCCGCACGGCCACCGAGCGAGCGCGTGCCGCAGCGGACACCGCATTGGCCAGATGCAGCGTGCTGGGCGGGTTCCGCCAGCTGGTGCACAGCTCGAGGGTCGGCGCGGCGGTGCCGTCCGAGCGGGGGAAATCGGTGGCGAATCGCGGCAGGTTGGTCGCCGAGGCACCGCGCCAGCCGTAGATCGACTGGATCGGGTCGCCGACGGCGGTCAGCGCGAGGTCGTCGTCGACGCCTCCGCCGAACAGCGCCGACAGCGCGACGCGTTGCGCGTGTCCGGTGTCCTGGTATTCGTCGAGGAGCACGACCCGGTAGCGATTCCGTAGCTGGGCACCGACCTGAGGGAATTCCGCGGCGAGCCGCGCCGCGGCCGCCATCTGCATTCCGAAATCCATCACGTTGTCGGTCCGCATGCGCTCATGGAGCGCGTCGATGAGCGGCACCAGTTCGGTGCGCTCGGACTGGGTGGCGAGCATGCGCAGCAGCCACTGGCTGGGGCCGCGGTCGCGCTGGTACGGACCCGCGGGCAGGGTGTGCACCAGCCGTTCGAGTTCGACATGGGTGTCGCGGAGTTCGCCGGTGTCGACGAGGTGCTCGGCCAGCTGGCCGGCCAGCCGCAGCACCATCCGGGTCACCGCCGCCGGCGCCTTGTCGGTGTCCAGCGGGCCGGGATGGGCGCACACCACCCGGTGCGCCAGCTGCCAGAGCTCGGTCTCCCCGATGAGCCGGATGTCCGGCTCCAGGCCGAGTAGCGGGCCGTGATCGCGCAGCAGGGTGCCGGCGAAAGCGTGGTAGGTGCTCACCGTGGGCAGAGCCGCCACGTCGGCAAGCGAGTTGGGACCCGTGGCGGGAACCAGTCCCGTGCCGGCCAAACGGGCAAGCCGGGTGCGAACGCGCCGCAGCAGCTGCCCAGCGGCCTTTCTGGTGAAGGTCAACCCGAGCACCTCACCGGGGTTCGCGTAGCCGTTGGCCACCAGCCACACCACCCGCGCGGCCATGGTCTCGGTCTTGCCGGCACCTGCCCCTGCGATCACGACCAGCGGCCCGGGAGGTGCCGCGATGACCGCCGCCTGCTCATCGGTCGGCGCGAAAAGACCGAGAGCGGAGGCCAATTCGGTCGGGCTGTAGCGGGCGTTCACGACCGCTCCCCCGCTGCCTGGGCGGGGCAGCTGCTGCGCACCGGACAATGGGCGCAGCCGTCGTTCACCCGCGCGGGGAACTGGGGGCCGCAGGTGGCCGCCGCGGCCCGGCGCACCTGTTCGCGCCAGTCGGCCAGCGCCTCGTCACCCATCGGATCCTGCTCCCGCTCGGCCGGTCCGCCGGCGTTGTTGCGGCCCAGATACACCAGCCTGCCCCCGCCGGGAACGTCACCGTCGGCCAGCAGACCGGCCGCGACCGCCAGCTGATACATCGCCAGCTGCGCATGCCGCTGGGCGTCGTCCTTGGTGACCGGCGTCTTACCGGTCTTGAGATCGACGACCACCAGGCGAGCTTCGGCGTCGCGTTCCAGGCGGTCGAGTCGGCCCCGGACCCGCACCGCGGGCAGCTCGTCGGTGCCGTCGCTGATGACGCCCTCCACATCGACCTCGGTGCCGACCTCGGTGAGCGCCCCGCGGGTCTGCTCGCGCCATTGCGCGAATGCGCTGAGCATCGCCTCGTGGCGGTCGAGCTCGTTGTCGGCGTGCCAGGCCGCCTCGTAGGGCAGCTGCGACCAGATCCGCCGCAGATCGTTGAGGCGTCTGCTCTCGGTCAGACCGGTCTCGGCGAGCAGGGCATGGACCAGCGAACCCACCGCCGAGCGCACATCCCGGCCGTCTGCACCGCCGTGGCGTTCGAGCAGCCAGCGCAGCGGACAATCGGTCAGCGTCTGCAGCGTGGACGGCGAGAGCGTCACGCTCTCCTGCCCGTCGGACCACAGTGCCTCCTCCGTCGACAGCGGTGTGAGCACCTGCCACTCGCGCGGATCCGCGCCGGGCACACCGGCGGCGGCCAGCCGGGCCAATTGCACTGCGGCGCAATCGCGGGCTTCGTCGTCGACCGCGCCGTCCGGCGCGCACACCACCGAGCGCAGCCGGCCGACCAGGGCGGCCGGCACCAGCACCCGTGGCGCTCGGACGGGTACGACCTGGTCGAGGTCGGCCCGTTCACAGGACAGCGCGCTCAGTTCGGCGCAGAACGGCGACGGCAGCATTGCCTGCTCCCCGGTGTCGCTGTCCACCGCGGTCACCAGGACGTGGGTACGCGCCCGCCCGAGGGCGGCGATCAGCAGGCGGCGCTCCTCGGCCAGCAGGGGCGCCCGGGTCGACACTGCGCGATCGTCGGCGGTGGTGACGCCGTCGATGACATCGACCAGCCGCTGCGTGCCCAGAACGCCGCCGCGGGGGGCGGTGTTCGGCCAGAGCCCCTCTTGCAGACCGGCGATCACCACGAACTCCCACTCCCCCGACAGTGCGCGGTGCACGCTCTGCACCGTCACGGCGTCCGACGCCGACCGCTCGGCCGATATCCGCGGTGGCAGGCCGAGCGCCGCGACGTGGTCGATGAAGGCGCGCAACGAGCCGCCCGGCGAGCGGGCCACGAATTGCTCTGCCAGATCGAACAGTTCGGTGACCGCGTCGAGGTCACGGTCGGCCTGCACACCGACCGACCCTCCGCGTTCGCCGGCGGCGAGCCAGCGCCGCTGCAGACCGCTGCGATGCCAGACCTGCCACAGGGTGTGTCGCGGATCGAGCCCTTCGGCGACGCTGCGCTGCGCAGCCGACAACACCGTCTGCACCCGGCGCAGTGGGCGTGCCAGCGATGGCGGCAGCGCGGGTGGTTCACCGGTGAGCGCCGCGACGAGCAGATCGGCGAAGTCACGGGGCGGGCGGCTGCCGTCGGCGCGGCGCAGCGCCCGGCGCAGCTGGCGTAACGACACCGGGTCGACCCGTCCGATCGGACCGGCGAGCAGCGACTCCGCCTGCGCGCCGGTCAACCCGGCCGAGGCCGCCTCGAGCACGGTGAGCAACGCGGCCACCGCAGGGTGTTCCGCGAGCGCCGCAGTGGCGGCGGGCAGATCCACCGGCACTCCGGCGGCGGTGAGCGCCCGGGCCAGCGGCGCGCCGACCCGCGACATCGACCGCACGACGACGGCCATCTGCGACCACGGCACGCCGTCGACCAGATGGGCCCGCCGCAGCGCGTCGGCCACGAGAGCCGATTCTGCATGGGTATTCGCGGCGACCCGCACCGTGACCGAGCCGCGCCGGTCGGCCGAACCGGTGAGCCGGCGGCCCGCGCCGCCGGGCAGCCGCTGGGCGACCCCGGTGATCGCCTCGGCGACAACCGCTGCGCAACGGTGTGATTCGGTCAGCGTGACCACCGGGCCCTCGGCCGGTTCGACCAACAGTGCGGGTTCGGCACCGCGGTAGCCGAACACCGTCTGGTCGGGGTCGCCGGCGATGACGGCGAGGTCGGCACCCGGGAGCAAGGCCCGCACGAGGCGGGCCGCCTGGGGGTCGAGGTGCTGGGCATCGTCGACCAGGAGCAGCCCCACCCGGCCGCGTTCGGCGGCCAACAGTTCCGGGTCGGTGGCGAACGCCTCGAGCGCGGCGCCGACGAGTTCGGCGGCGCCCAGCGCGGGCACGGTGGCCTGCGGGGCAGCCATACCGACCGCCGAACGCAGCAGCATGACCTGCTCGTAGACCTGCGCGAAGCGACCGGCCGCCGACCAGTCGGGCCGGCCGGAGAGCCGGCCGAGCCGTTGCAGCGCAGCGGGATCCACGCCGCGCTCAGTGCAGCGCGCCATCAGATCGCGCAGTTCACCCGCGAAACCGGCCGTCGAGAGCGCCGGCCGCAGGGCACTCGGCCAGGCCACCGGTGAGCGGTCCCCGTCCTCGAGGTCACCGGCGAGCAGCTCGCGGATGATGCCGTCCTGCTCGGCGCCGGTGATCAGCCGCGGCGGTGCGCTGCCGGCGCGCTGGGCGGCCAACCGGAGCACCGCGAATGCGTAGGAATGTACGGTGCGCACCAGGGGCCGGCGCACCACCGGCCGGACGCCGTCGCGCAGCAGTTCGCGGGTGATCGCGGCGCGCGCCTGCGCCCCCAGCTGGGCCGAACCCGTCAGCAACAGAACCGATTCGGGGTCGACGCCGGCGGCGATGTGCGCTGCGGCCGCCGCGGTGAGAGCCGTCGACTTCCCGGTGCCCGGACCCCCGACCAGCCGGACCACGCCGCGTCGACCCGGTGCGATGAGTTCGGCGCCGGCAGTGGCCGTGTCGAGGTCTGATGCGGTCATGAAGGCATGACACCACGGGGGTCCGACAAGTCGCCCCGCCGCCGGAGCTGGCACCATCGGACGGGTGACTCTGCACGTTCACCGCTACGGACCCGCCGGAGCCCCGCACCTGCTCGCGGTGCACGGGCTCACCGGACACGGCCGGCGATGGGAGACCCTGTCCGCCCGTCATCTCCCCGAGTTCACCGTCGCCGCACCCGACCTGATCGGACACGGGCGTTCGTCGTGGGCGGCGCCGTGGACGATCGATGCCAACACCGCGGCGCTGGCCGATCTGCTGGACGCCGAGGCCGACGGCCCGGTGGTGGTGGCCGGGCATTCCTTCGGCGGCGCAGTCGCGCTCGCCCTGGCGGCGCTACGGCCGGATCTGGTGTCGGCTCTGGTGCTGCTGGACCCCGCCGTCGGTCTCGACGGTGAGTGGATGCGCGAGATCGCCGACGACATGTTCGCCTCGCCCGACTACACCGACCGGGCCGAGGCCCGCCAGGAGAAGGTGTCGGGGTCGTGGGGTGAGGTGGACGCGGCCGAACTCGATCTCGAACTCGACGAACACCTGGTCGAACTCCCCAACGGCCGCTGCGGGTGGCGGATCAGCGTGCCCGCGATGATGGCCTACTGGAGTGAGCTCGCCCGCCCGGTGGCCGTCCCCCGCGACGGCATGCCGATGACCGTCGTGCGCGCCACCCGCACGCAGCCGCCGTACGTCACCGACGAACTGCTGGCCACCCTCGACGCCGCGCTCGGCTCCGACCTGACCGTGCAGGAGTGGGACTGCGACCACATGGTGCCGCAGGCGCGACCCGAGCAGACCGCCGCGGTGATCCGCACGTACCTCGACCGGGGCTAGGCGTGGCGGCGATCACCGACGCCCAGGTGGAGGCCGTGCGTGCGCTCGTCGCGGCCATCCCGCCCGGCCGCGTCAGCACCTACGGCGACATCGCCGAGGCCGCCGGGCTGTCCAGTCCACGCATCGTCGGCTGGATCATGCGCACCGACTCCTCCGACCTGCCGTGGCATCGCGTGATCACGGCGTCCGGGCGGCCCGCGGCGCACCTGGCCGACCGGGCGCTGGAGTTGTTGCGCGCTGAAGGGGTGCTCAGCACCGACGGCAGGGTCGCGCTGCGCGACCTGCGTCACGCGTTCTAGAGGACCAGCCGTACCAGCGCGGCGGTGCGCGCGAGCCCCGGGAACGCCGCCGCCGTGGCCCGCGGGTGCAGGGCATGTACGGCAAGGCGGAACATCAACGCGCGCAACAACATCTGCGGCCACTCCGGCAGCGATGCCCACCGCTCGATCAAGCCGTCGTCGGCTTCGCCCCAGGACAGTGCATCGACCACCACGACACCGGCGGCCCACGACGCCGGCCGCCAGTAGGGCGTGATGTCGGTGATGCCCGGCGCGGCCGCGCCGGCGAAGAGCACCGTGCCGTAGAGATCTCCGTGTACCAACTGGCTCGGGCTCTTGGTGGGGCGACGCAGCGTGGCCAGCTGGTTGATCAGCTCGACGGACTTCTGCCCGTCGGCCGAACCCGGCGACACCCGGGCGCCCGGCGGCAGCGAGTGCAGCGGGCGCTCCTCCCACGCGGCCCGGTCGGCGGCGATGAACACATCGACGTCGGCCCACGGTGCGACCGGCGGCTGGGTGAGGAAGCGGGGGCGTTCCAGCGTCGCCGTCGCCTCGTGCAGACGGACCGCGGCCGAGACCACCTCGTCGTGCCGCGGTTCCGGCGTTCCGGCGACGAAGGTGTCGGCCCGCCAGCCGGAGACGACGTAACGGCCGTCGGTGGACCGCACCGGGCGCGCCAGGCGCACTCCGTCGACGAACAGCGTCTCGCGCGCCTTGGCCGACCACGCGGCACGGGCGTGGTCGGCGATCATCGACAGCACCACCTCACCGCAGCGCCAGCCACCCTCCCAGCTGGACCCCAGAGGCACCGGCCGCACGCCGACCAGCCCGAACGCCGCGAGGACATGGTCGGGCGGTCGCTCGGAATTCACCAGGACAGGTTACTGGCTAAAGGTGCAGGTCCAGACCCGATGGCGGTCGTGTCAGGTCACGTATGGGCAACGACTCAGTACATCACCATGTCGGGTTCGAGCTGCTTACCCCAGGCCACGATGCCGCCCTGGACGTGCATGGCGTCGGAGAAACCGGCCTTCTTCGCGATGGCCAGCACCTCGGCCGAGCGCACCCCGGTCTTGCAGTAGAACACCGGCGTCCGGTCCACCTGGAGCTTGGCCAGCGCCTCCCCGTTCTCGAACGAACCCTTGGGGATCAGCTGGGCGCCCGAGATGTGGTTGATGTCCCACTCCACCGGTTCGCGGACGTCGATCAACGCCAGCGGTTTGCCCGAGTCCAGCAGCTCCTTGAGTTCGCGCGGGGTGACCGTCGAATCCGCCGCGGCCTCCGCGGCGGCGTCGGACACCACACCGCAGAACTCCTCGTAGTCGATGAGCTCGGTGATCTTGGGCGTGGCGGGATCTTTGCGGATCTTGATGGTGCGATAGGTCATGTCGAGGGCGTCGTAGACCATGAGCCGGCCCAGCAGCGGTTCCCCGATGCCGGTGAGGAGCTTGATCGCCTCGGTGCCCATGACCGACGCGATGGAGGCGCACAGGATGCCGAGCACCCCGCCCTCCGCGCACGACGGCACCATCCCCGGTGGCGGCGGCTCCGGATAGAGGTCGCGGTAGTTCAGGCCCCGTTCATTGCCGCCCTCGTCGGCCGGCGCATCCTCCCAGAACACCGACACCTGGCCCTCGAAGCGGTAGATCGACCCCCAGACGTACGGCTTGTGAGCCAGCACCGCGGCGTCGTTGACCAGGTAGCGGGTGGCGAAGTTGTCGGTGCCGTCGAGGATCAGGTCGTACTGCTCGAACAGCTGCACGGCGTTGTCGGGCTCGAGGCGGAACTCGTGCAGCCGCACCTCGACCAGCGGGTTGATCTCGAGCACCGAGTCGCGCGCGCTCTCGGCCTTGGACCGGCCGACGTCGGATTGGCCGTGGATGATCTGGCGTTGCAGATTGGATTCGTCGACGACGTCGAACTCGACGATTCCGATGGTGCCCACTCCGGCCGCGGCCAGGTAGAGCAGCGTCGGCGATCCCAGCCCGCCGGCACCGATGACCAGCACTTTGGCGTTCTTGAGCCGCTTCTGTCCGTCGACGCCGAGATCGGGGATGATCAGGTGGCGGCTGTAGCGCGCAACCTCTTCGCGGGTCAGTTCGGCCGCGGGCTCCACCAGCGGCGGCAACGGTGACGACACCCGAATATCTCCTCAGTTCGACGGTCCGCGTGAACGCAGACGTGCACGTTTCCAGGATAGGCGTCAGGCACAACGGCGAACGGGCCGCATTGCTTCCCGGCCCCGGCGATGTGCGCTGCGGGCGTGGTCAGGCGATCGGATACGGCCAGGGGTTGAACCGGCAACTGAGCCCGTCGGCGTGCACGGTCTCCGGATCGAATCGGGCCGCGTCGTCGTTGCTGGTCGAGAAGGTCTGCTGCATCATGATCGGCGCCAGCGCACCGTTCTCCGGGCACTGCTCGTGGCGCGGGTAGCCGATGGCGTGGCCGACCTCGTGGTTGATGACGTACTGCCGGTAGGAACCGACATCCCCCTGGAAGGGGACCGCGCCGCGCACCCAGCGCGCCTCGTTGATGAACACCCGGGACTGGTCACCCAGATAGGCCGGGTTGTAGCAGGACGCCTCCAGGGGGATGTCGTAGCCGCACCCCTCCCGGATGGTCATCGGCGAGGTCAGCGACACCCGGAAGTCGGGGTCCCCGGAATCGACGCGGACGAACGCGAACTGGGGGTTGTGTGTCCAGCTCTTCGGATTGGCCAGCGTTTCGGTGACCATCCGCGCGAAACCCTCGTCACCGCCGAAGCCGGCGGTGTCCAGCCCGTCCTCGACTTCGACGGTGTAGGTGAACACCTTGGCGGTCCCCTGCCCGACCTGCGGCGCGGTGCCGGGAACGATGTGCCAGGTCTTGGCACCGGCCTCGGTGAACGGTCCGCCCGCCGGCAGGATCCCGGTCGGCAGATTCGCGTCGAACTGGGTCAACCCCTTGGGCGGTGCGCCGACGATGGCCGTGCTCGCCATCCCGATGGTCGGTGGCCCCTGCACCGGGCCCTCATCGTCGGCGGACGGTTGCGGCGCGGTGGTTCCGGTGACGGTCTGGTACAGCACGATCACGGTGAGCACGGCCAGGATCGGCAGCGCATAGGCCCGCCAGCCGTAGGTGGACACGAAGCGACCCAGCCAGGACTGTTTGCGCCACTGCTGACGGTCGTCGCGGTTGGACCGCGCGCGGCCGGCGTCGAAGGCCAGCGGATCGCGTTGCGCGCGCAGGGGTTCGCGCAGGGCACGCCCCGGCCCGTCCCACTCGTCGCGAAGCGCCGGCACATGACCGCCCCCGTGACGTCCCGGGTCGTAGGTCACCGCAACAGGATGGCACAGCCATCAGCACTTGCGGTCCCGGCGCGCCACCGCGGGCACCGGCAGGTGTCATCACGCATGGGTCAGCTCATCGGTAGTAGTGTCGATGCGACGAGCGCGCCGACCGGACACCATCCGGCGCGCCGGCCGAAATCAGATTGAGGACTTGATGAGCGATCTCGCCAACACCGCTGCGCGGAGAGGCGACAAGCCGGCCAACGGTGCCAGCAGTTCCTCCGGCGGCAACCGACGCGGCAACCGACTGCCCCGCGATGAACGCCGCGGGCAGTTGCTCATCGCCGCCAGTGAGGTGTTCGTCGACCGCGGCTATCACGCCGCCGGTATGGACGAGATCGCCGAACGCGCCGGTGTCAGCAAACCTGTTCTTTACCAACACTTCTCGTCGAAGCTCGAGTTGTACCTGGCGGTGCTGCAACGGCACGTCGACAATATGGTCTCCGGGGTCCGGCAGGCGCTGCGCACCACCACCGACAACCGTCAGCGGCTACGTGCGGCCGTACAGGCATTCTTCGATTTCATCGAACACGACAGCCAGGGCTACCGGCTCATCTTCGAGAACGACTACGTCACCGAGCCATCGGTCGCTGCCGCGGTGAAGGTCGCCACCGAGGCCTGCACCGACGCGGTGTTCGACCTGATCAGCCGCGATTCAGGCCTGGAGGCCCACCGCGCCCGGATGATCGCGGTGGGCCTGGTGGGCATCAGCGTCGACTGCGCCCGCTACTGGCTGGACGCCGACCGGCCGATCTCCAAGGACGACGCGGTCGACGGCACGGTCCAGTTCGCCTGGGGCGGACTGTCCCACGTGCCACTCACCCGTTCTTGACGGCCTCCGCGCCGACCACCCCGAAGCCGACCCGGCGCACGTCGGCGGCACCGATCTCGACGTACGCGATCCGCGACGTCTGCACCAGGAACCGCCGACCCTTCTCGTCGGTCAGCCCGACCACGCCGACCCCCTCGGTCAGCGCATCGGTGACCAGCTTCTCCACCTCGGTCGGGGTCTGCGCGCTGTTGAAGACCAGCTCGCGCGGGCTGTCCGTGACACCGATCTTGACCTCCACGCTGCACCCTTCCGTTTGAATCCGTCGCCGGCGCCCGTCGGGTGCCGTGTCCTGTCGAAAGGCTAGTGGACGGCGCCGGGCTCAGGGCGCCGCGGTCGCTACGCGCTGAGCGAAGCCCGGCCGGCGAGGTGCGCCGCGGGCAGCGACCGAACCGAATCCGGACCGTGATCAACACGTCGCCTAGCAGTCTCATCTGTCACTTTCGCCTCGTTAGTCTCGGAGCAGCGCATTGCACCCGTCTACCGGAAGTGGTTATGAGCAGGCCTTATCCGCCTCACCCGGAGCTGCCCACCAGAACCGAGCGCCTCGAACGCCGGGAATCGGGCAGTTCGCCCTACGGCGCCTTCGGCGATTACCGCACCTACGACTCCTACCGGCGTTCCGGACGAGACCACGGCTCGAGTTACCAGGACTACTCGGTCCGGACGCGCACGCGCGGCCACCGCGACCACCCGGGGTATGCCGATCCCGGCGACCGCGATCCGTACGGCCACCGCGACGAGTACCAGGACGACGACTACGAGGACGGCGACTACGAGGATTACGACGCCTACGTCGGCGGGTCCTATACCGACGTCGACCGTCGCTGGCTGTGGATCGCCGGTATGGCGGGCGCCATCCTGCTGGTCGCGGTGGTCTGCACGACGGTGATCCTCGGCGGCGGCGACAGCGGATCGGTATCGGCGACGGTGCAGGGCGCGGGCGCCTCGCCCGCCCAGATGACGCCAGCGGCGCCCGCGGCGGACCCGGACACCTCGGCCCGCCCGGCGCCCCCGGCCCGGCTCTCGCCCGAGACGGTGACCACCGTGACCCCCACCCCCCGCACACCCGCACCGAGCGCCACCCTCGCACCCGAACCGTTGCCCACGGCTGCAGCGGCACCGGTCCCGCTGGCCGATCCGCGCACGATCACCTACACCGTCGCCGGCAACAAACAGCTCATCGACCTCGTCACGGTCATCTACACCGACCAGCAGGGCGCGTTGCAGACCGAACTCAACGTGGCGCTGCCCTGGTCCAAAACCGTCACGCTGGATCCGGGTGTACAGCTCAAATCCGTAACGGCCACCAGCGTCGGCGGTCAGCTCACCTGCGCGATCACCGACACCGCCGGAACAACCCTGGTGGCGCAGACCAACCCGTCGATGCTGGCCACCTGCACGCAGTGAGTACGGCGTAGCCCCGTCAGGCCAACCCCAGCTCCTGCATCCGGGACTGATGGGTCTGCTGGAGCCGCTCGAAGAACTCGGCGATCTGCGTCAGGCCCTCGCCGCCGGCCATCACCAGATCGACCAGCTCGTCGTGGTCGGCCAGCACGTACTGCGCCTGGGTGATGGCCTCGCCGAGCAGCCGTCGCGACCACAGCGCCAGCCGGTGGCGCTGCCGGTCGCTGGCCGTCACGGCCGCGCGTACCTCGGCGACCACGAACTGCGAATGCCCGGTCTCGGCCAGTACGCCCCGCACCACGTCAGCGATCTCCGACGGCAGCGCATCGGCGATCTCGAGATAGAAGTCCGCCGCCAGCGCGTCGCCGATATAGGTCTTGACCAGCGCTTCCAGCCATGTGCTCGGGGTGGTCAGCCGGTGATAGTTCTCCAGCGCCGAGGCGTAGCGCGTCATCGCCGGCACGATGTCGACACCGCGGCGCTCCAGGGCGTCGCGGAGCAACTCGTAGTGACTCATCTCGGCCGCCGCCATACTCGCCATGTTGATGCGACCCCGCAGGTTCGGCGCCATCCGCGCCTCCTCGGTGAGCCGGTAGAACGCCGCCACCTCGCCGTAGGCCAGCAACGCGAACAGTTCCACGACACCGGGATGGTCGGCCGACACGCCCGAGGCGTCCTGGTCGGCGGCCTGCCCAGAAGAGGCTGCGGGCTGGGTCGGAGTCATGCGGCAACTCTAGACGGCGGCCCCGCCGGCGACAGCGCACCGACCCGACCAGGTACGATGGCTGACGGGTCACCTGTTCTACAGCTGTGACCATAGATAATGTGCGTGCACGCAGTCGGCCTGCCTTACCTATGAGGCCCGGGCCCCGGTGCTCCTTCGTCGAAACTCGTGCGCGCGTGACCAACCGCGATCAGCACGACGATCGACCCGAAAGGCACTGTCCTCACGCATGACCGAAACCACCGAGAACACCACCGAAATCACCACCGAGATCACCGAGATCACCGAGACCGTCGAGGCCGAACCCGCCAAGATCTCCTTCGCCGACCTGGGCGTTCGTGAGGAGATCGTCCGTGCGCTGGCCGAAGACGGCAAAGAACACCCCTTCGCCATCCAGGAACTGACCATGCCGATGGCCCTGGCCGGCGACGACCTGATCGGCCAGGCCCGCACCGGAATGGGCAAGACCCTGGCCTTCGGTGTGCCGCTGCTGCAGCGGATCACCACCGACCCCGAGCGCGAACTCAGCGGCATCCCGCGGGCCCTCGTCGTCGTCCCGACCCGTGAGCTGTGCCTGCAGGTGTACGAAGACATCGCCCGCGCCGCCACATATCTGCGAGCCGGGGACCGCAAGCTGTCGGTGACGTCCATCTACGGCGGCCGTCCCTACGAGGCGCAGATCGAGTCCCTGCAGAAGGGCGTCGATGTCGTGATCGGCACCCCCGGCCGGCTGCTCGACCTCGCCCAGCAGGGCCATCTGCAGCTGGGCGGTCTGAGCATGCTGGTCCTCGACGAGGCCGACGAGATGCTCGACCTGGGCTTCCTGCCCGACATCGAGCGCATCCTGCGCCAGATCCCCGAAGTCCGCCAGGCGATGCTGTTCTCGGCCACCATGCCGGATCCGATCATCACCCTGGCCCGGACCTTCATGACCCAGCCCACGCACATCCGGGCCGAGGCACCGCACTCCGCGGCCACCCACGACACCACCGAGCAGTTCGCCTACCGGGCGCACGCGCTGGACAAGGTCGAGATGGTCAGCCGCATCCTGCAGGCCGAGGGCCGCGGGGCGACGATGATCTTCACCCGCACCAAGCGCACCGCCCAGAAGGTGGCCGACGAGCTCGCCGAGCGCGGCTTCCAGGTCGGCGCCGTCCACGGTGACCTGGGCCAGGGCGCCCGCGAGAAGGCGCTCAAATCGTTCCGTACCGGCGAGATCGACGTTCTGGTGGCGACGGATGTCGCGGCCCGGGGCATCGACATCGACGACATCACCCACGTCATCAACTTCCAGATCCCCGAGGACGAGCAGGCCTACGTACACCGCATCGGCCGCACCGGCCGCGCGGGTAAGACCGGCATCGCGGTGACCCTGGTCGACTGGGACGAGCTGCCCCGCTGGGCGATGATCGACAAGGCGCTCGGACTCGACACCCCCGAGCCGGTCGAGACCTACTCGAGTTCCCCGCACCTCTACGAGGAGCTGAACATCCCGACCGATGCCGGCGGCTCGGTCGGCGCGGCACGGCCCCGGTCCGGCGCCAAGCGGTCCGAGCGCACCGAGCGCTCCGAGCGGGAGCCGCGGGAGAAGCCGACCCGCAACCGGTCCCGCAACCGCCGCCGCACCCGCGGCGGGGAACCCGTCACCGGTCACGTCGAACCGTCCGGGGACCAACCCGCCGACACCACCGACCACGCCGGCGAGCCGGCGGGCGACTCGGACGGCGATTCGGCTGCCCCGGCCCGCCGCCGTCGCCGCCGTCGGCCGCGTAAGGCGGCGACCACCACCGGCAGCTGACCCACGTCAGCCGCCCATCCGTGGTTCGACCCGAACGCCGCACCCGCGGCGACCTGGTGGCCGCCGCGGCGATCGTCGCCGTGATCGCGGTGATCGCCGGTCTGGTGTGGTGGACCAGCGACGCCAGGGCCACCATCAGCCGGCCCGCCGCCGAGACGCTCGAGGACCTGCCGACCGCCGAAGCCGTCCCCACTGCGCTGACACAGCTGTGGAGCGCGCCGAGCCCGAAAACCCGGCGGCCGATCGTCGTCGGCGGGTCGGTGGTCACCGGCGACGGCGGACTCGTCGAGGGCCGCGACCCGCACACCGGACAACCGCTGTGGAGCTACTCCCGGGACCTCGAACTGTGCGGCGTGACGTCGGTCTACCACTACGCCGTCGCCGTCTATCCCGACACCCGGGGCTGCGGACAGGTCAGCACCATCAACGGGCGGACCGGTAAACGCGGTTCCGCGCGCACCGGATACGCCGACCCCGAGGTGACGCTGTCCTCCGACGGCACCACGGTGCTCTCCGCCGGCGACAGCCGACTGGAGCTGTGGCGCTCGGACATGGTGCGGATGATCAGCTACGGCGCCCTCGACGCGCGGATCAAGCCGGACATCCCCATCATGCCGCTGTGCCGACTGATCTCAGCGGCGGCGAGTTCGTCGGCGGTGTCGGTGCTCGAGGCCTGCCCCGACGAACCCGATCTCCGCCTCACCCTGCTGCGTCCGTCCGACGAGGAGGACACCCCCGACATCAAGTACGTCGAACTGCCGGGGGTCGCCGCGGATTCCGACGCCCGGGTGATCGCCGTGTCGGACACCACCACCGCGGTCTACCTGCCCACGCCCAAACCCACGGTCAACGTCATCGACGAGACCGGTACCACCGTCGCCAGCACCCTCGTCGGGCAGCCGGCGTCACCGCTGGCCACCGCGGCCCGCGCCGGTGACCTGCTCACCTGGTGGACCGGCCGGGAGGTGATGGTGTTCGCCGCAGACGGTCTGCGCTACCGCTACACCGTCACCCCGTCCGGCGGAGATCTGCCGGTGGGTCCGGCGACCGAGATGGCCGGCCGGCTACTGGTCCCGGTGACCGGCGGTTATGACGTCTTCGACCCCGACACCGGGGCCGGGGAACGCCACCTGGCGCTCTCGCGGCCCCCGTCCCCGGAGCCGGTGATCCCCGCGGTGGCCGGTGAGCAGCTCATCGAGCAGCGCGGCGGCGAGCTGGTGGCACTCGGCCAGCCGTGATGTCGCCTAGTCGACCTCGGGGGTGAAGGTGGCCATCGCCTTACCGCTCTTCCAGTGCTTGAGCAGCGCCACGGCCAGCTCCCGATAGGCCACCGCACCCTTGTTCTTGCGACCGGCCAGCACCGAAGACCCGGACGCGCTGGCCTCGGCGAACCGCACGGTCCGCGGGATCGGCGGTGCCAGCACCGGCAGCGCGTACCGGTCCACGACGTCGAAGAGCACGTCGCGGCTGTGGGTGGTCCGCGAGTCGTACAGCGTCGGCAGGGCGCCGAGCATCGTCAGGTCCGGGTTGGTGATCGCCTGGACGTCGGAGACCGTCCGCAGGAACTGGCCGACACCGCGGTGCGCCAGCGTCTCGCACTGCAGCGGCACGATCACCTCGTCGGCGGCGGTGAGACCGTTGAGCGTCAGCACCCCCAGCGACGGCGGACAGTCGATGATCACGACGTCGAACCGATCGGCCAGCTTGGCCAGCGCCCGTTTGAGTGCGTGCTCCCGCCCCGCCCGCATCAGCAGCATCGCCTCGGCGCCGGCCAGATCGATGTTCGCCGGCAGCAGCGTCATGCCCTCCGGCGTCTCCACCAGCGCCGTATCCGGCTCCACATCGCCCAGCAGCACCTCGTGCACCGACACCGGCAGCTTGTCCGGATCGTGCCCGAGCGAGAACGTCAGCGAACCCTGGGGATCCAGGTCGACCAGCAGCACCCGTTTGCCCTGTTCAGCCATCGCCGCACCCAACGACGCCACCGTCGTCGTTTTGGCGACCCCACCCTTTTGATTGGCGACCGCAAGTACCCGCGTCACCGTGCCATCCTGACACGCGCACCGGCCGAGCACGCGGACGTGCGGCACAATCGGTGGGCGTGAGCGTCCTGAAGCATCGACTGGTGCTGTTGCGGCATGGCGAAACGGAGTGGTCGAAGAGCGGGCAGCACACCGGCCGCACCGACCTCGAGCTGACCCGAACCGGAGAGGAGCGGGCCCAGCTCGCCGCCCAGGCACTCGGCGAACTGGAGTTGGACAACCCGTTCGTGCTCAGCAGCCCGATGCGGCGGGCGCTCCGCACGGCCGAACTGGCCGGCCTGACCGTCGACGAAGTGACCCCGTTGCTGCAGGAGTGGGATTACGGACGCTACGAGGGCCTGACGACCCCACAGATCCGTCAGACCGTGCCCGACTGGTTGATCTGGACGCACGGCGCCGCCGGCGGGGAGAGCGTCGCCGCGGTCACCGAACGGGCCGATGGCGCCGTCGCGCTGGCGCTGCATCACATGCAGGAGCGCGACGTGGTGTTCGTCGGGCATGCGCACTTCTCACGCTCGGTCATCGCGCGGTGGGTCGAGCAGCCGGTGCCCAACGGCATCCGCTTCGCAATGGCGCCCGCGTCGATCGCGGTCCTCGGTTTCGAACATGCGGTCCGCCAGGTGATCGCGCAGGGCCTGACCGGCCACGGCGATTCGTGTAAGCCCAGGTGAGCGCCGAGCCGTCGTTCGTCCTCACCGGCGCCGACGGGGTGCTGATCGGCGAGGGGACGCACACCGCCTACCCGGACATCGCGGGTGCCCGCGCCGCGCTGGCCGACGGCGTCGCCCCGATCATCGTCGGCGCCCTGCCGTTCGACAAGATCCGCCCCGCCGCGCTGTGGCGTCCGCAGTCGGTGCGCACCCTCGACGCGCTACCGGACTGGCCGGCCGTCCCGTTGCCGGCGGTCGCCGTCGTCGGGACGCTGCCCGCCCCGGACGTGCACCGGTCCCGCGTGGCGAGCGCGGTGCGCACCCTCAACGACCCGGCCGGGGAGCTGCAGAAGGTGGTGCTGGCGAGGGCACTACGGCTGGCCGCCGACGGCGCGATCGATGTGCCCACCGTGCTGGGGCGGCTGGCCGCCGCCGATCCGCACGCCAACGTCTACTTCGCCGACCTCTCCGCGGCGGGCGGCCGCTACGCCGGCGCCGGACTCCTGGGCGCCAGCCCGGAACTGCTGGTGGCGCGTCGCGGTGAGGTGGTGACCTGCCGGCCGTTCGCGGGCTCCGCGCCGCGCTTCGCCGACCCCGACGCCGACCGCGCGAGCGGCGCCGCGTTGGCCGATTCCGCCAAGAACCGGCACGAGCACGCCGTGGTGATCGACCAGATCCGCGCCGCGCTCGATCCACTGTGCGTCGACCTGCAGATCCCCGCCCAGCCACAGCTCAGCCGCACCGGCGCCGTCTGGCACCTGAGCACCCCGATCACCGCGCGTGTCCGCGAGAGTTCAACCAGCGCACTGGATCTCGCCATCGCCCTGCATCCGACACCGGCGGTGGGCGGGGTGCCGGTGGATGCGGCCACCGCGCTGATCGACCGGCTGGAGGGTGATCGCGGCTTCTACGCGGGCGCGGTCGGCTGGTGCGATTCCGCCGGCGACGGCCGGTGGGTGGTTTCGATCCGCTGCGCCCAGCTGTCGGCCGATCGGCGGCACGCCGACGTGCACTCCGGCGGCGGCATCGTCGCCGAATCCGACCCGGACGACGAAGTCGCCGAGACCACAACCAAATTCACCACGATCCTGTCCGCCCTGGGGGTGACGCCATGACCGACGAGACGACCGTCGAGATCCGCCGGGCCGGCCCCGGCGACGAAGGCGAGCTGACCGCGATGGTGCACGAACTCGCCGAGTTCGAACGCGCCGCCGAAGAATGCACGCTGACCGCGGATCAGTTGCGCGAGGCGTTGTTCGGCGACGGGCCCACGGTGTACGGGCACATCGTCGAGGTCGACGGCCAGGTGGCCGCTGGGGCGCTGTGGTTCTACACCTTCTCGACGTGGGACGGTGTGGCCGGGATCTATCTGGAGGATCTGTTCGTCCGCCCGCAGTTCCGTCGTCGCGGTCTCGCGCGGCGCCTGCTGGCGACGCTGGCCCGCGAGTGCGTCGAGAACGGCTACAGCCGACTCAGCTGGGCGGTGCTGGACTGGAACGTCAACGCCATCGGCCTCTACGACGGCGTCGGCGGTAAGCCGCAGACCGACTGGATCACCTACCGGGTGTCCGGCCCGGAATTGTCGGCGCTGGCCGAGTCCTGAGCGCCGTCGGCCGCCAGCCATTGCAGCGTCGCCGGACTGAACAGCAACAACAACGCGACCAGAGCCACCACCGCGACCGGGATGCCGTAGAACCACTGGTGCGAACCGACCGCCACATACCAGGTCACGGGTAACAGCAGCAGCTGCGCGAAGACCGCGATCCCGCGCCCCCAGCGCCGGCCGGTCCACAACGCCCAGCCGGCGGCGAAGACCCCGCCGCCGATCAGCGTGAACCAGACCGCCGTGCCGAAGCCGCTGACGATGTGCTGGTCGGCGCCGGCCAGCCCGCGCACCACCAGCACGACGGCGGCCACCAGGCCGGCAGCCCCTTCCAGAAGGACGAGCACGGCGGCCTGGCGGACAACGGTCGGCGCGGGGACGGTCACCGGGCGGGAGGGGTGGGAGCGGTCACGCTGTCGAGACTAGATGCCCGCCGTTAGGCTCTTGCCTCGTGCGGGCCGTGCTGATCGTGAATCCGAACGCCACGTCGACCACCGCGGCCGGGCGCGACCTACTGGCGCACGCGCTGGAGAGCCGGGTGGACCTGCGCGTCGTGCACACCGATCACCGCGGTCACGCCATCGAGATCGCCCGGGAGTCGGCCGCCGACGACGTCGACGTACTCATCGTCCACGGTGGCGACGGCACGGTGAACGAGGTCGTCAACGGTGTGCTCACCGAACGCGGACGCGACGGCGCCGCGCCCGCCGTCGGTGTCGTTCCGGGCGGTTCGGCCAACGTCTTCGCCCGCGCCCTGGGCATCAGCCCCGACCCGATGGAGGCGACCAATCAGCTCGTCGACCTGCTCGGTGCCTACCGGCGGGGCGGGTCCTGGCGGCGTATCGGCCTGATGGACTGCGGCGAGCGGTGGGCGGTGTTCACGGCCGGTCTGGGGGTTGACGGGGACGTGGTGGCCGCCGTCGAGGCGCAACGGGCCAAGGGCCGCACGGTGACCGCGTCGCGCTACATCCGCGTTGCGGTGCGGGAGGTGCTGGCCAGCGTGCGCAAAGAGCCGACCCTGACCCTGCACCTGCCTGAGCGCGACCCCGTCAGTGGCGTCCATTTCGCGTTCGTGTCGAATTCGAGCCCCTGGACATACGCCAATTCGCGGCCGATCTGGACGAATCCGGGAACCACCTTCGAATCCGGTCTCGGGCTATTCGCGACGACGAGCATGAACGCCTGGGCGAACCTGCGTCTGACCCGGCAGATGTTCGCTCGCAAACCCAACCCCGTGGCCCGCCATCTGGTGCGCGACGACGACCTCGCGTGGGTGCGGGTGACCTCGGCGGTGCCGGTGGCCTGCCAGATCGACGGGGACTACGTCGGGCTGCGCGAAACGATGACGTTCACTTCGGTACCCGATGCCCTCGCGGTGGTCGCGCCACCTTCGAAAACCCTGTGAGCTCGGCGGATTCCGTCCGGCGGCCCGGATAAGGGCGTAAGTGGGTTTGAGTGTAGTACATCGGGGTAATGGCCCGGATAACGCCGTTCGAAGTGACGTTGCACACGTGTTAACGCGGTTCCCTTGACATCCGTCGAGCCTGTGAAAACATCGGATGCAACAGTGCAGAAACATTTCGGGTGCACGCGTTAACAGCCGAACAAAAGCTCGTGCGCTTCGCTGCGCACAAAGTAGAGGAGTTACATCAAATGGATTGGCGCCATAAGGCCGTCTGTCGCGACGAGGATCCGGAGCTGTTCTTCCCCGTCGGAAACAGCGGGCCGGCCCTCGCGCAGATCGCTGACGCGAAGCTGGTCTGCAACCGATGCCCGGTTACCACCGAGTGCCTCAGCTGGGCGCTGGAGTCCGGTCAGGATGCCGGCGTGTGGGGCGGAATGAGCGAAGACGAGCGTCGCGCGCTCAAGCGGCGCAATGCGCGGACCAAGGCGCGCAGCGGAGTCTGATCGTCTGAGGACAGTGCGCAGAAGACGGCCCCGGCGAACGCCGGGGCCGTCTTCTCGTCGGGGCTCGATCGGTCGGGGGGATGATCGGTCATTGCGCGACCCGGCCGGACCGGCTGCGGCCGATCGGGACCCGCAGCACCACATCGGTCCCGCCCGTCGGGCCCTCGTGCAACCCCAGTGAACCGTCGAGTTCAGCCGACACCAGGGTCCGGACGATCTGCAGTCCCAGCCGGTCGGATTTCTCCAGACTGAACCCCGCCGGGACCCCGCGGCCGTCGTCGTGGACGACCACGTCGAGCCAGCGGGCCGACCGCTCGGCGCGGATGGTGACCGCGCCCTGGGCGGTGGTGGCGTCGAAGGCGTGCTCGATCGCGTTCTGGACCAGTTCGGTGATCACCATCACCAGCGCGGTGGCACGATCGGCGTCCAGCACCCCCAGATCGCCTTCGCGCTTGATCCGGATCGGCGGGCCCACACTGGCGACGTCGTTCATGATCGGCAGGATGCGGTCCACCACCTCGTCGAGATTGACCTCCTCGTCGACCGACATCGACAGCGCGTCGTGCACCTGAGCGATCGAGGACACCCGGCGCACCGACTCCATCAGCGCCTCGCGGCCCTCGGCGTTGTTGGTGCGCCGCGCCTGAAGCCGCAGCAACGCGGCGACCGTCTGCAGATTGTTCTTGACGCGGTGATGGATCTCCCGGATGGTCGCGTCCTTGCTGAGCAGCGCGCGGTCGCGACGTTTGACCTCGGTGACATCGCGGATCAGCACGGCGGCGCCGACCGCCTTGCCGTGCACCACCAGCGGCAGGGTGCGCAGCAGCACCGCCGCTCCCCCCGCGTCGACCTCCATGCGCATACTCGATCCGCCGGCGAGCGAATCGCGGATGTGGTTGGCCAATTCCTGCGCCTCGAACGGATCGGACATCAGCGGCCGCGTCACCGACACGAGGTTGTGGCCCTCGAGTTCCGCCGCGAGCCCCATCCGGTGGTAGGCCGAGATGGCGTTCGGGCTGGCGAAGACCACGTCGCCGGATCCGTCGAGCCGGATGAACCCGTCGCCGACCCGAGGGCTGGACCGGGACATGGCCAGATCCCCGACGTTGGGGAACGTGCCCTCGGACAGCATCAGCAGCAGGTCGCCGGCACAGTCCAGATAGGCGTGCTCCAGCGGGCTGGCGGTGCGCCTGCTGGCCAGCGCGGTCTGGTGGGTCAGCACCGCCACGACGGCGTCGCGATAGCGGACCGGGACCGCCTCGACGTTGAGGCCGGGCGCCTCGGGGTTCGGCGCGGGTCCCTCGCGGCCGATGGTGCCCGAGGCGAAGGCGGCGGTGACCAACGGCATCGTTTCGGCGATCGCCGTCGTGCCGACGGAGTCGGCGAGCAGGACCGTGTGCGCGGTGTTCGGCCGCACCTGCGCCACGCAGACCAGGACGCCATCGTCGCGGCGCACCCACATCAGATAGTCGGCGAACGAGAGATCGGCGATCAGCTGCCACTCCCCGACCACCGCGTGCAGGTGGTCGACGGCGTTGCCGGGCAGCACGGTGTGCTCGGCGAGCAGGTCACCGAGGGTGGACATCGAATGTCACCGGCTGCGAGTGAACCGTGGACCGAGCTAGGAGATGACTGCGATGAGGTCGCCGGCCTGGATGACGTCGCCTTCGGAGACGTTGACCTTGGTCACCGTCCCGGCGACCTCGGCCAGCACCGGGATCTCCATCTTCATCGACTCCAGCAGCACCAGGGTGTCGCCCTCGCCGATCTGGTCGCCCTCGGCGACGACGACCTCGAGCACACTGGCCACGATCTCGGCGCGAACGTCCTCGGCCATCTTCACCCCACTCTCTGCTGTTCGGCGTCTCTATCGAACCACACCCCGCGTGGCCGGAGCATTCGCCGCGTCATGAGACAATGCTGGGGACCCGTCTGCACCGGATGCGGACTGGAGACACCCAAGACCGTACGGAGGAACTGTCATGGCCAAGCGTGGCCGCAAGAAGCGCGACCGTAAGCACTCGAAGGCGAACCACGGCAAGCGACCCAACGCCGGTTCGAAGTCAGTGCGCTGACCGCCGCCCACCGAGGCACACAATTCGCCCGCCGTCCCCGAGGGGATCAGGCGGGCGTCTTGCTGCAAGGGGGCGCTCAGCCGCCCCGGATGATCGTGGTGCGGCTGATCTCGATGCGCAGCCGCTCACGCAGCCTGTCCGGAGCCCGCTCCCCACTGCACTTGGCCGCGATGAGGCGCTTGACACGCTCCTCGACGCCGTAATGGCGCAGGCAGGCCGGGCACTCCTCGAGATGATGCTTGAGCTTGTCACGCGTCTCGGGCGTGCATTCCCCGTCGAGCAGGGTCCACACCTCGGCGATCACCGAGGCGCACTCGGGATGTTCGGGATCGACCGGACCGACCGGCGGCGTCCAACGTTCGTCGCTCATGACGGAACCTCCTCGGGGGCTTGTGCGCCGCGGATGAACCCGCGGTCCCTGGCCACATCGGCCAACAGTTCACGAAGCTGCTTGCGCCCCCGGTGCAGGCGCGACATCACGGTGCCGATCGGCGTGTCCATGATCTCGGCGATCTCCTTGTACGGGAACCCTTCGACGTCGGCGTAGTACACCGCCATCCGGAATTCCTCGGGCAACGCCTGCAGGGCGGCCTTGATCTCGGTGTCCGGTAGCGATTCGAGCGCCTCCACCTCCGCCGAGCGCAGACCCGTCGAGGAATGCTCGGCGTTGGCGGCGAGCTGCCAGTCGGTGATCTCCTCGGTCGGATACTCCGACGGCTGCCGCTGCTTCTTGCGGTAGCTGTTGATGTAGGTGTTGGTCAGGATGCGGTACAGCCAGGCCTTGAGGTTCGTCCCCTCGCGGAACGACCGGAAGCCGGCGTAGGCCTTCACCATCGTCTCTTGCAGCAGGTCTTCGGCGTCGGCGGGATTACGCGTCATCCGCAGCGCGCCGCCGTAGAGCTGATCGAGCAGCGGAATCGCGTCGCGCTCGAAGCGTGCGGTCAGTTCGGCGTCGGTCTCTGCCGGTGCAGCCGCCGATCCGTCGGTATCGGGCAGATTGTCGGGCCTGATGTCGGGCATCGTGGTCGATACCGTCCCTTCTGTCGGGGCGTCCTTCGAGGCGCCCCCGAGCAGACCCGGTATGTCCACCGGACGTTCCAGGCAGGCGGTTGGCACCCGAATCCCTCCCACGATCCTAAAGGTCGATCCGACATCTTCCCCGGCCGCACGTCAGCCGAGCGCCGGACACGTCCAACAACAGCGCCGACGCGCCCACTTGTTCCCGCCCCTACGCTGAGCCGGTGGCCCGCGCAGCAACCCCCGCCATCGCCGCCCTGGTGTCCGCGGGCGTACCGCACGAGGTCCTGCAGTACGACCACGACCCCCGGGTGGCCTCCTACGGTGACGAAGCCGTCGGCGAGCTGTCGGTCAGCGCCGGCGTGGTCGCCGCCCAGGTCTTCAAGACATTGGTGATCGCGGTGCCCACGGGGCTGGCCGTGGCGGTGCTGCCGGTGCCGGACAAACTGTCGCTCAAGGCGGCAGCCGCGGCCCTCGGTGTCGCCAAGGCCGCCATGGCCGAGCGCACCGCGGCCGAGCGGTCCACCGGGTACGTGCTGGGCGGGATCTCGCCGCTCGGGCAGCGCAGGCGACTGCCCACCGTGGTCGACGCGTCGGCGCTGGCCTGGGACCGGGTGCTGTGCAGCGCGGGCCGGCGTGGCCTCGAGATCGCCGTCGCGCCGGATGACCTGGTGCGGTTGACCGAGGCGGTGACCGCCGACATCCGCGCCACCTAGGGTGACGTCATGGCACAGACGTCCCTGAGCGGAAAAACCATGTTCATCTCCGGCGCCAGCCGGGGCATCGGGCTGGCTATCGCGAAACGCGTGGCCGCCGACGGCGCCAACGTGGCGCTGGTGGCCAAAACGGCTGAACCGCATCCCAAGCTGCCCGGCACCATCTATACCGCCGCCCAGGAGATCGAGGAGGCCGGCGGCCAGGCGCTGCCGATCGTCGGCGACATCCGCGACGGCGACTCGGTGACCGCCGCGGTCGCCAAGGCCGTCGAACAGTTCGGCGGCATCGACATGTGCGTCAACAACGCTTCGGCGATCAACCTCGGATCCATCGAGGACGTGCCGCTCAAACGCTTCGACCTCATGAACGGGATCCAGGTTCGCGGCACCTATGCGGTGACCCAGGCGTGCATCCCGCACATGAAGGGCCGGGACAATCCGCACGTTCTGACGCTCTCGCCGCCGCTGCTCCTCGAGTCCAAGTGGCTCAAGCCCACCCCGTACATGATGGCCAAGTACGGGATGACCCTGTGCGCGCTCGGCGTGGCCGAGGAGATGCGGGAGGCGGGTATCGCGTCGAACACGCTGTGGCCGCGCACGATGGTCGCCACCGCCGCGGTGCAGAATCTGCTCGGCGGAGACGAGTCGATGGCGCGTTCCCGTAAACCCGAGGTCTACTCCGACGCCGCGTACGCGGTGCTGACCAAACCGTCGAGCTATACCGGCAACACTCTGCTGTGCGAGGACGTGCTGCTGGAGTCCGGCGTCACCGATCTATCGATCTACGACTGCATTCCGGGGTCGGATCTCGGCGTGGACTTCTGGGTGGAATCGGCCAATCCCCCGGGGTATTCGGCGCCGTAGCGCAGCCCCCTGCGCGATCCGCGCTCATCGAGCCGGCGATCGCATCCCGGGTGCGATGACGATCGACCGGATCCGCCAGCCGAGCGGGGTGCGGGTGTACTCGATTTCGGCGCCGAGGTATGCCGCCCGCGGATCCTCGCCGTCGTCGGCCGCGACCCACATCAGCCACTGGCCGCGGGCATGGTCGTCGTCGATGATGAGGACGGGGTTCAGGAACGCGTGCATGGCGAAGGGCACCGAGGCCGTGGCCGCCGGTAGGGCTGCCGCGATCGCGGCGGCACCGACAGTCGGAGCCGCGCCGGGGTGCTGGAAGACGCCGTCCGGTGTGAAGATCTCCGGGATGCTCTTCGGCTGAACCGTCTTTCCGGCCCAGCCACGGTTGATCGCGTCGGCGTACCGGGCGGTGAGAGCTTCGATGGCCACCCGATCGTCGCTCGTCGAGGGACGCGGTAGGAGTGCCGCGGCGGTGCTGATCGCGGCGGTCAGCGCCGCCACGCGGTCGGCCGGTGCCGTCACGGCGCGCCATGCGATGTAACCGTCGGGCCGCACCAGGACGGCTCCGCCCGGACCCAAATCATAGGCCGTGACGATGGTGTCGTGCTGCGTGGATTCGCCTGCGAAGCAGAGCGTTTCGATGGGCACTGCGAGCCGGTCGGCAACGGACTGCACGACGTTGCGCCACGCGTCGGAGCCGGTGACCAGAGTCCAGCCTCGGCCGAAATGGTCGAGCGTCGAGCAGCCGGGGGCGATCCACACGTGTGGCGCCCGGGTGCCCGGCTGGCCGGCCCACTCTTCGGGTCGGCGGGCGTCGGGCAGGTGCGCGGCCAGATCGGCCGGAGCGAGGCAGCGGTAGAGCTGGCCGAGTTCCATCGCGACATCGTCGATGATCTCGACATCCGATGTGGGGGTGTCGATGTAGGCCTTGTAGTCAGCGCGGGCGAAGATCTGCTGGTGACGCAGCCAGGCGACGGGCCGCCGCTCGACGTCGTAGGTGTCCAAAAGCGCCGCCGCACTGCGGCCGGTGTGCACTGCGCCGATCTTCCAGGCGAGGTTGTGGGCATCGGCGATTCCGGTGTTGGCACCGTAGCCGCCGCGATTGGGCGGGAGCTGATGCGCGGCGTCGCCGACGAGAAAGACTCTCCCGCAGCTGAAGTGGTCGGCGATGAGCGCCGAGAGCTCCCAACGCCCCGTGGTGATCAACTCGATTGCGAGATCGTCGATTCCGGTGGCGCGCCGGATGATGGCGCATTGCTCGTCGTCGGTGCGGTCGATGTCGTCTTTGAGCATCAGCACCCAGCGTCCGTCGGAGTAGGTGGTGAGAAAGGCCTCGAATCCGGGTTGTTCGATCTCGAATTGCACGATGCCGTGGCGTAGATAGCTGTCCAACTCCGGCGCTCGGAACAGGATGCTGCGCTGCACGGACAGCAGGCCCCGTCCTGCGCGGCCGATGCCCAGCGTTTGCCGGATCCCGCTGTCGGCTCCGTCGGCGGCGATCAGATAATCGGCATCGATGCGATATTCGCTGCCGTCATGCCGTCTGCGGACGACGGCCGCGACGCCGTCGCCGGAGTCGTCGAAAGACACCAGCTCGCAACCCATCCGCAGATCGGCCCCGAGCGCGCGGGCACGTTCGCGCAGGATGGGCTCCAGCGCGTCCTGGGCGATGGCACTGGCACGCACCGGCGAGTGGTCGGCCGTCGCCATCGCGGTGGCCGCCGGGGGTGACCACGGGTACTCCTCGAACCATGGTCCGGCAAGACTTTCGACGCGAGCGCGACGCGGTGGTCCGTTCTGCGTGCTCGCCGGTAGCTCGATTCCGACGCCGCGGAACAACTCGATGGTTCGAGTGGTGTAGCCGATGGCACGGGGGTGTGCCGCGCTGCCGCGATGTCGCTCGACGAGCGTCGTCGGGACGCCCTGCGAGGCAAGGAAAACCGCGGCCGAGAGGCCGACGAGGCTGCCTCCCACGACGAGGACGGTGCGGTGTTCGGTCGATCCGACGGGCATGGAGACTCCTGACTCAAATGTTTAGTGACTAAATTATTAGATCGAGTAAGTGCATTTAGCAACTCGAGCCAGCTCGTTAGGATGGGGCGGTGACTGAGGCGCCGGGCCGCCGCGCCCGCAAGAATGCGCAGACGCGCCGGGCGTTGGCCGAAGCGGCCGAGCGCCTCTTTCTGGCCCGCGGTTATGACGCCGTGGCGGTCAAGGACATTGCCGACGAGGTCGACGTCTCAGTTCCCACGTTGTTCAAACATGTGCCCGACGGGAAGCCGGCCGTGATGTTCGACGACGGCGTGGAACGGCGAGAGAGCCTGCTGGCCGCGGTGTATGGACGGCCGCCGCAGACATCGGTGCTCACCGCGTTACGAGAGTTCATGGCCGGCCGTGGACCGTTCGAGGAGAAGCCCACGCGCGCGTTCGTCCGGCGGACCGAACTGATCATGTCCACCCCGGCTCTGCGGGAGTACTCACGAAAGCTCTGGATCCGCTGCGAGGCCCCGCTGGCCGAGGCCATCGCGGCGGAACTGGGTCGGCCGCCCGGCGACATCACCGCTCGCGCGGTGGCCCGCTATGTCCTGGAGATCCCGCAGTTCGTCGGCGACGAATCCGATCCGCGCAAGGCGCTGCACGCCATCTTCGACCTCCTCGAGCATGGGCTCGGTTCGGGCCCAGCCGCCCCCGGGTCGGATTAGGGTCCGGTCACTCGGCTTCGTAGAGGATTCCGCGGCCGATCGCCTCCCGCACCACGGGCAGCGCCGCAGCGGCGAGCGCATCGGCCTCGACACCGTGGTGGGCGGCCAGCAGGTCGATCAGGGTGCCCAGCGGGACTTCGCCCCGGCAACCGGCCAGCAGAGCACGGGATACCTCGTCGACACCGAGTACCGCGGCCGGACCTCCCGGGCGGCGCACCGCGGCTCCGACGGTCTGCCAGCCGTCGGGTCCCGGCAACGAATGCTCCTCCAGGAACACCGGGGCGGTGGACAGTCGGGCGGCCAGCAGCCGGCCGTCGGTCATCCGGTGGAGATATTCGCGGCGGGTGAAGAACGCCTCGATCTCCGGGCCGGTCAGCGCCTCGTCGGCCCCGGTGATCTCCTCGAAGATCTGCTCGGGCGCCCGGTGCTCACCCCGGCCCGGCGCACGCAGGTTGATCATCCCCATGCCGATCCCGGCGATGTGCTCATCGTCGAACCAGTCCAGCCACTGCGAACCGCGCACGGCGGTCTGCTCGGCGGACTCCCCCGCGTCGGCGGTCCACAGCGAGACGTAGTTGACCGGGTCGGCGAACTCGCGCTGGACCACCCAGGCGTGCAGCCCGCCGTCGGCCAGCCAGCCCCGCACCCGCTCGCGCCAGTCGGTGTCACGCCGCACGATCCAGTTCGCCATGATCTGGGCGGTGCCGCCCGGCTCGAGGTGCTCGCCCACCTCCTCGACGAGCCGGCGGCACACCGAGTCGCCGGCCATGCCCGAATCCCGGTACAGGTAGTCGCGGGCGCCGGTACCGACCACGAACGGCGGATTGGACACGATCAGGTCGAACCGTTCCCCGGCGACCGGTTCGAACAGGCTGCCGCGGCGCAGATCCCAGGTCATCCCGTTGAGCCGGGCCGTCGCCGCCGCCAGCGCCAGCGCGCGTTCGTTGACGTCGGTGCCGACCACCTCGGCACAGTGCCCGTCGAGATGCAGCGCCTGGATGCCGCCCCCGGTACCGAGATCCAGCGCCCGCCGCACCGGCGCGCGGATCACCGCATGCGCCAGCGACACCGACGCTCCACCCACCCCCAAGACGTGGTCGTGGCGAAGCGGCCCGGCGCTCAACGCGGCGTCCTGATCGGAGACGACGAGGAAATCGCGTACGCCGTCGCTGTGGGGGCGGATGTCGAGGGCGGCCTTCAGGGCACCTCCGGGGCCGGGCTGAAGGACCTCGTTGGCGATCAGCGCATCGACCGGCACACCGGGCAGCGCCGCCGCGACCCGGTCGCGGGTCTCCGCGGCGCCGAGTAGGAAGAGCCGCACCAGCACCGTCAGCCGGAGCTGTTCCGGGGCCGCGCGGTCGGTCGCGCGCAGCGCCGCCCACCACAGGCCGCGGCTGAACGCGGCGTCCGCATCGGCTCCGAGCAGCGCCACCACGCCGTCGGTGGTGTATCCGGCCGACCGCAGGTCGGTACCCAGCGCGTCGACGACCGCGCCGGAATGCAAAGGCCCGGTCACAGCAGGGTGGCCTGCTCGGGCTCCGGCTGCGCCGGTTCGATCAATTCGGGCCCGTTGTTGCGGACACTGTTGACCAACCGCGACACCTCGCGGACATCGATGCGGTCGAGGTCGCCGTGCCCGCGCAGCAGACCCTCGTCGACCGGCGCATCCGGATTCAGCCAGCGGTCCCAGTCGCCGCGGCTGATGGTCAACGGCATCCGGTCGTGGATCTCGGCGAGCGGGCCCGCGGCGTCGGTGGTGATGATTGTGCAGCTCACCAGCGGCGGTGCGTCCTTCGGAGCATCTTTCGGCCGCCACGTCGACCACAGCCCGGCCATGAACAGCGGTTCGCCGTCCGCGCCGTACATGAAGAACGGCGTCTTGGCGGGCTTTTTCTTCGCCCCGTCAGTTGGGTTCGCACGCCACTCGTACCAGCCGTCCATCGGCACCAGACAACGCTTGTTCTTGGCCGAGGCGCGGAAGGCCGGCGAGGACGCCACCTTCTCGGCGCGCGCATTGATCAGCAGCGGCCCCTTGTTGTCCGGTGCGCCGTCGGCGCCGCTCTTGGTCCACGGCGGGATCAGGCCCCAGCGCATCGATCGCAACCGGCGGGTGGCCTCGTCGTCGGGGTCGCTGTGCCTCGTGACGAGGGTGGTGATGGTCGTGGTGGGGGCGACGTTGTAGTTGGGACCGCGGTCGTCCGCGGCGGCATTGGTCTCATCGATGGCTTGGATCTTCTCGGCCAGCAGGGCCGGATCGGTGGTGACCGCGAAACGTCCGCACATACCGTCGATAGTGGCACGCACGGACGCGACCCGGGCGTGAGGCAGGATGGGTCCGTGACCAATTGGCCGGCCCCGTCCACGCCGACCCCGGTGCATGCGACCGTCACCGTCCCGGGCTCCAAGTCTCAGACCAACCGGGCCCTCGTGCTGGCCGCGCTGGCCACCGCGCAAGGCCCCTCGACGATCACCGGGGCGCTGCGCAGCCGCGACACCGACCTGATGATCGGCGCCCTGCGTGCGCTGGGCATCGAGGTGGAGTGCGTCGACGCGCTGGACAGCGAGCTGCGGGTGAGCGGCCGGTTGGCACCGCCGCCGCAGGTGCGCATCGACTGCGGCCTGGCCGGCACCGTGCTGCGGTTCCTGCCGCCCGTCGCGGCGCTGAGCACCGAGACCGTCGAGTTCGACGGCGATGAACAGGCCCGGGCCCGGCCGATCGCCCCGCTGTTGGACGGACTGCGGGGCCTGGGCGTGAGCGTCGACGGCGACAGGCTGCCGTTCCGGGTGCGTGGTACCGGTTCGGTGACCGGCGGGACGGTGCAGATCGACGCCTCGGCGTCCTCGCAGTTCGTCTCCGGCCTGCTGCTCTCGGGCGCCGCCTTCACCGAGGGGTTGACGATCGTGCACACCGGCACCTCGGTGCCGTCGGCTCCGCACGTCGCGATGACGGTGGCGATGCTGCGTGACGCGGGTGTCCAGGTCGACGACAGTGCGGCCGACCGCTGGACCGTGCAACCCGGCGCGATCGCGGCGCGGCACTGGACCATCGAACCCGACCTGTCCAACGCCGTGCCGTTCCTGGCCGCGGCGGTGGTCAGCGGGGGTGCGGTGCGGGTGACCGGATGGCCCGCGGTCAGCACCCAGCCGGCCGGGGCGATCCTGGCGATCTTCGAACAACTCGAATCGGTGGTACGCCGCTCCGAGACCTACCTCGAGGTGCAGGGCACCCGCCGCTACGACGGCTTCCAGACCGACCTGCACGACGTCGGCGAGCTGACCCCGGCGGTAGCGGCGCTGGCAGCGCTGGCGACCCCCGGTTCGGTGTCGCGGTTGTCGGGCATCGCGCATCTGCGCGGCCACGAGACCGACCGGCTGGCCGCCCTGCGGGCCGAGATCAACGGCCTGGGCGGGAACTGCGAGGAGACCGACGACGGTCTGCTGATCACCGCCACCGGGCTGCACGGCGGGGTCTGGCACTCCTATGCCGACCACCGGATGGCCATGGCCGGCGCGATCGTCGGGCTACGGGTGCCCGGCGTGGAGGTCGAGGACATCGGAACCACGGCCAAGACGCTGCCCGATTTCCCGCAGCTGTGGGCCGACATGCTCGCCGGACAGACCATCCCCGTCCCCGGAGACGGCGCTTGAGCCCTCGCGAGTACGACGAGTCCGACGTCCGGGTACGCCCGGGCCGGGGCTCCCGACCGCGAACCAAGACCCGCCCCGACCACGCGGATGCCCGCGCCGCGATGGTGGTCACCGTGGACCGGGGCCGGTGGGGCTGTGCGCTCGACGGCGACCACGACAACGTGGTGACCGCGATGCGCGCCCGCGAACTCGGTCGAACCCCCATCGTCGTCGGCGATGACGTCGACGTGGTGGGTGACCTCACCGGGCGTCCCGACACCCTGGCCCGCATCGTGCGCCGCGGGGAACGCCGAACGGTGTTGCGCCGCACCGCCGATGACACCGATCCGACCGAACGCGTGGTGGTGGCCAATGCCGATCAGCTGCTGATCGTCGTCGCGCTGGCCGACCCGCCGCCGCGCACCGGCTTCGTCGAGCGCGCGCTGATCGCGGCATACGCCGGCGGCCTGGAACCGCTGCTGTGCCTGACCAAATCCGATCTGGCGCCCGCCGATCCGTTCGTCGCCCAGTTCGCCGGCCTGGAATTGACCGTGATCACCGCCGGACGCGAGGATCCGCTCGACGATGTGCGTCCGCGCCTGGCCGGAAAAGTGACCGTGCTGCTGGGCCACTCCGGTGTCGGCAAGTCGACTCTGGTGAACCGTCTTGTGCCACAGGCTGACCGGGCCATCGGCACGGTGAGCGGCGTGGGCAAGGGGCGGCACACCTCCACCCAGTCGGTGGCCCTGCCGTTGGCCGGCTCGGGCTGGGTGATCGACACCCCGGGAATCCGCTCGTTCGGGCTGGCCCACATCGCACCCGACGATGTGCTGTTGGCGTTCTCCGACCTGGCCGAGGCCATCGCCGACTGTCCCCGCGGATGCGGGCACCTGGGGCCGCCCGCGGACCCGGAATGCGCCCTGGACGAACTGACGGGCCCCGCGGCGAACCGAGTGGCGGCGGCCCGCCATCTGCTCGCGGCACTCAACGAGGCATGAGCGACGACCACCTCGAGCGCACCCGCCACGGCTACGACGTGGCGGCCGCCGAGTACGCCCGGCACTTCCACCACTATCTCGACGACAAACCGTTCGAACGGGCCATGCTCGGCGCGTTCGCGGCCCTGGTGGGCGGTGGGCAGGTCCTCGACGTGGGCTGCGGCACCGGCCCCACGACCGCGATCCTGGCCGGGCACGGCTGCGATGTCACCGGTGTCGACCTCTCGGAGGGCATGATCGGTCAGGCCCGCAGGCTCAATCTGCACCTGCGCTTCCGCACCGGTTCCATGACCGCACTCGACGATGCTTCGGCGGCATTCGACGGACTGTGCGCGTGGTATTCGGTGATCCACCTCCCCGACGACATGCTGGCGCGGGTGTTCGCCGAGTTTCACCGGGTGCTGCGGCCGCATGGTCACCTGCTGCTGGCGTTCCAGGTGGGGCGGCGCCCACGCCAGTTGCGGCAGGCGTGGGGGCACCGCGTCGAGCTCACCTATCACCGCCGCGAGCCCGACGACGTGCTGCAGCTGCTGCGCGCCGGCGGCTTCGCCGAGGTGGCCCGGCTGCAGCGCGAACCCGACCCCGCCGGACCGGAAGACGTCGAGGCGATACCGCAGGCGTTTCTGGTCGTGCGCAAGGTCTGACACCGCCCTAACGCGCGGGGCGCTCGGGGTGTGCACCGCCCCGGCAGCGGGCACTCCGTCGCCGGGGGGCATGAACGAGAAGGAGGCTCGACTTTGAGCAGCGACAGCAGGGTTCCCACCATCACCCTGAACGACGGCGCGAAGATCCCGCAGCTGGGGTTCGGCGTCTATCAGATCGACCCGAACGAAACCGCCGACGCGGTGAAGACCGCACTGGACCTGGGCTACCGGCATATCGACACCGCCGAGATGTACCAGAACGAGCGCGGCGTCGGCGAAGGCATCCGCAACAGCGGGCTGGACCGCGGGGAGGTGTTCATCACCAGCAAACTCAACAACGGGTTCCACAAACCCGACGATGCCCGTCGCGCCTTCGACGGCACGCTGGAGGCGCTGGGCTTCGATTACGTCGACCTCTTCCTCATCCACTGGCCGCTGCCGACGCTCTACGACGGCGACTACGTCTCGACCTGGAAGACCCTCGAGGAGTTCACGAAGGACGGCCGGGCCCGCAGCATCGGCGTCTCCAACTTCCAGGTCGAGCACCTGGAGCGGCTGGCCCGCGAGACCGGAACGGTGCCCGCGGTCAATCAGATCGAGGTGCACCCGTATTTCGTCAACGAGGACGTGCGTGCCTACGGCAGCGAGCACGGAATCGCGACCGAGGCGTGGTCCCCGATCGCGCAGGGCAAGGTCCTCGACGATCCCGAGGTCACCCGCATCGCCGAGGCCACCGGCAAGACGCCGGCCCAGGTGGTGCTGCGCTGGCACATCCAGCGCGGCGACATCGTCTTCCCGAAGTCGGTGACGCCCAAGCGGATCGAAGAGAATTTCGCGCTGTTCGACTTCGAGCTGAGCACCGCGGACACCGATGCGCTGACCGCACTCGACAAGGGTGAGGACGGCCGAACCGGACCGAATCCGGACACGTTCGACTACATCCCGGACTGATACCGAACACGAAACGGGCCTGCGGTGATCACCGCAGGCCCGTTTCGTCCAGCTCCCGGCCGCTCAGGCGGCCTGATCGAGGACCAGCTGCCTGGCGGCCTTCTTGTCTCGCCGACGCGCCCGCGCCTCGGCGATCGCCGTGCGCAGTCCGCGGCGGCGTCCCGTCATCGGATCCTCGACACCGAAGGTCGGCTCCAGCTCGGCGTACATCCGCTCACTGCGGGTCTCCGGAGCGTTGTCGGCCGTATCGCGCAGATACTTGTCCGGCAGCGACAGCTTGGCGATGGTGCGCCAGGCCTTGCCGTACTGCAGCAGGAAGGAACCCGTGGTGTAGGGCAGGTCGTATTTGTCGCAGACCTCCCTGACCCGGAACGAGATCTCGTGCAGCCGGTTGCTCGGCAGATCGGGATACAGGTGGTGTTCGATCTGATGGCACAGGTTGCCGCTCATGAACCGCAGCACCCAGCCGCCCTCGAAGTTCGCGCTGCCGAGCATCTGGCGCAGATACCACTGTCCCCTGGACTCGCCGATCATGTCGGTCTTGGTGAACTTCTCGGCACCGTCGGGGAAGTGACCGCAGAAGATCACCGCGTTCGACCACACGTTGCGGATGACGTTGGCGACCGCATTGGCCGTCAGCGTCGACCGGTACGTCGCACCGGGTGACAGCGCCGTCAGGGCCGGCCACGCCACGTAGTCCTTGGCGATCTGGGTACCCGCCTTCTTGGCGAACTCCTGGGCCCGGATCTTGGAGTCGTCCCGGTTGTCCCGGCCTTTGAAGATCTTGCCGAGTTCGACGTGCTGCAGGCCGATCCCCCACTCGAACCCGAGCATGAGGATGGTGTTGTACAGCAGATTGCCGAGGTTGAACGGCTTCCACTTGGCGTCCCGGGTGACGCGGATGAGCCCGTAGCCCACGTCGTCGTCCATGCCGAGGATGTTGGTGTACTTGTGATGCATGAAGTTGTGGGTGAAGCGCCAGTGCTTGGACGCACCCGCGTTATCCCACTCCCAGGTCGACGAGTGGATCTCCGGATCGTTCATCCAGTCCCACTGGCCGTGCATAACGTTGTGGCCGATCTCCATGTTCTCGATGATCTTGGCCACGCCCAGGGTCGCGGTGCCGGCCCACCACGCGGAGCGGCGCGAGCTCGCGGCCAGCATCACCCGGCCGGCCAGCTCCATCGCCCGCTGTGCGGCGATGGCACGGCGGATGTAGCGAGCATCGCGCTCGCCGCGGGAGTCCTCGATGTCCTGGCGAATCGCGTCGAGCTCAGCGCCCAACGCGTCGATGTCGGCTTTCGTCAGATGGGTGAATGCCGGTACGTCTGTGACTGCCATGGTTTCAGCCTCCCTTCGCTTCCTACGCTACCGTAACCTACGTACCCGTAGGTTACCAGCCAGTAAACCTCAGGCGTCCAGCGTGCAGTCGCCCGACGCGGCCGAGACGCAGGTCTGGATCCGGTTACCCGGCTCGTGTTCGACCCCGGTTCGCAGATCGCGGACGTGACCATCGATCAGGCTCACCACGCAGGACTGACAGATACCCATCCGACAGCCGAACGGCATCCGGATACCGGCGCCCTCACCGGCGTCCATCAGTGACGTCGCGGCGTCCACCTCCACAGTCTTGCCGCTACGGGCGAACTCAACCGTGCCGCCGGCCCCGTGCACGGCGGTGCGCACCGCCGCGAACCGCTCCAGATGCAGATGGTCGGGGATCCCCGCCTCGGCCCACTTCTTCTCGGCGTCGGCGAGCATGCCCTCCGGACCGCAGGCCCACACCTGCCGGTCACGCCAATCGGGCACCTCGTCCGCCAGGCGCGCCAGGTCGAGCCGACCCTCGGTGCGGGTGGTCCTCATCCGCAACCGATAACCGGGGTGGGTACGCGCGAGTTCGGCCAGCTCGGCACCGAACATCACGTCGGCCTGCGTCGGCACGGAGTGGATGTGCACGATGTCGCCGATCTGGTCGCGGCGGGACAGGGTGCGCAACATCGACATCACCGGGGTGATGCCCGAGCCACCGGTGAGGAAGAGCATGGTGGCCGGAGCGGGGTCGGGCATCACGAAGTTGCCCTGCGGCGCGGCCAGTCGCACGATGGTGCCCGGTTTCACGCCGCCGACCAGGTGCGTCGACAGGAACCCCTCGGGCATGGCCTTGACCGTGATGGTGATGGTCCGCCCACCGGTCACCGGGCTCGACGTCAGCGAATACGACCGCCAGCGCCAGCGGCCGTCGATGAGCAGGCCGATGCCGATGTACTGACCCGGCCGGTAGTCGAAGGAGAACCCCCAACCCGGTTTGATGACGAGCGTGGCGGAGTCCTCGGTCTCGCGGCGCACGTCCAGCACCCGGCCGCGGAGCTCGCGGGCCGACCACAGCGGATTCGCCAGCTGCAGATAGTCGTCCGGCAGCAGCGGCGTCGTCACCCGGACCGCCAGCGAACGCAGCGCGGCCAGGGCGGGATGTCCGGCGACGACCTTCGGGCGGACGGTCTCGGCGACATTGGCCGAGACCTTGATCGAGTTCTTGGCCATGCAACCTACGGTACCGTAACTTACGGTACCGTCACCAGAGGTGATCAGAGCAGTTCCAGCAGGAACGGCAGCTCCTGTGGCGCATACCACGCCAAATCGTGGTCCTGGGCGTCCCCCACGGTCAACTCGGCGTCCTCGTCGCCCAGATCGGCCAGGTCGACCGCCTCGACGGCCCGCCGAACGGCCGGCTCGGCTTCGGCGTTGTCGACATAGACGGCCACGACCTCAGTCGAGGCGACCGGACCCGCGAGCCGTACCACCGCGTCGTCGAGATCGGGCCGAACCGTCGCCGCCGAATCGGCCACCAGAACCGCACGCCGCGGGGGCAGGTCCGCACCCCCGTCGGCCGTGTCGTGACCGCCGGCCAGCAGCCGCAGCGAGGCCAGGGCGGCGTCGCGCATCGCCACCTCCGCGAGTTCCTCCTCGTCGCCTTCGGCGTAGGCCTCGCGCAGGGTGGGGGTGACGGCGAACGCGGTGCCGCTGACCGCATGCAGCGTCCCGTCGGCGACGAGCTTGCTCAGCATGGCCAGGGTCACCGGGATGTAGACGCGCACCCCGCGAGACTAGCGACGACGCGGCCCGGTCGGCGGATCAGTCGGCCTTGGGATCCCGCTCGACCGCGATGACGAAGTCGTCGCCGTGGCGCTGCACACCCTCGACCACCGCGGCGTTCACCGCCTCGGAGGCGTACTGCTTGCGCACCATGAGCGGATCGCGGCGGAGATCCTTCACCAACGACACGCACAGCCCGATCATGACCACCACGAACGGCACCGCCGCCAGGATGGTGACGGTCTGCAGCCCGTTGAGCGCATCGGAGCCACCGAGGATCAACATGACCGCGGCGACCGCACCGGTGGCGACCCCCCAGAACACCACGACCCGCCGCGACGGCTCGATGTTGCCGCGCTCGGACAGCGATCCCATGACGATCGAGGCCGCGTCGGCGCCGGATACGAAGAAGATCGCGACCAGCACCATCACCAGCACGCTGGCCGCCGTCGCCAGCGGATACTGGCCCAGCAACCCGAACAGCTGACCCTCGCTGCTGCCGTCGCCGACCACATCGACACCGGACTGCTGTTCGCGGATCGCGGCGCCGCCGAAGACGCAGAACCAGATCAGCGACACCACGCTGGGCACCAGCAGCACGCCGGCGACGAACTGACGGATGGTGCGTCCCCGCGAGATCCGGGCGATGAACATGCCGACGAACGGCGTCCAGGACAGCCACCACGCCCAGTAGAAGACGGTCCAGCTCTGCAACCAGGAATTGACGTCGCCGCCCTCGGCGCCGGTGCGCGCGGACATCATCGCCAGCTCCTGGAAGTAACTGCCCAGCGACGTCGGGATCAGGTTGAGGATGAACACCGTCGGCCCGACCACGAACACGAACAGCGCCAGCACGACCGCCAACACCATGTTGATGTTGGACAACCACTGGATGCCCTTGGCCACACCCGACACGGCCGACAGCACGAAGGCGATGGTCAGCACCGTGATGATGCCGATCAACACGGCGTTGCCGGTCTCGCCGATGCCCGCGACGATCTGCAGACCGCTGCTGATCTGCAGGGCACCGAGCCCCAGCGACGCGGCCGAGCCGAACAGGGTGGCGAAGATCGCCAGCATGTCGATGACCTTGCCCCAGCCACCTCGAACCCGGTCGCCGAGCAGCGGTTCGAAGGCGGCGCTGACCAGTTGCAGACGGCCCTTGCGATACACCCCGTAGGCGATGGCCAGGCCGACCACCGCGTAGATGGCCCAGGGATGCAGCGTCCAATGGAACAGCGTGGTGGCCATGGCGGTCTGGGCCGCGTGGTCGTTGCCCTCCGGGCCGGTGCCGGGCGGCGGGGTGACGAAGTGGGTGAGGGGTTCGGCCACACCGTAGAACATCAGGCCGATACCCATCCCGGCGCTGAACATCATCGCGATCCACGAGATCGTCCGGAACTCCGGTTCCTCGTCGTCGCGACCGAGCGGGATGTTGCCGAACCGGCTGAGCGCCAGCCACAGCACGAACACCACGAAGCCCGAGGCGGTCGTCACGAACAGCCAGCCGATGTTGTCCATCACCCAGCCCAGCGCCGTACTGGACGCCGACGCCAGCGAGGCGGTGCTGACTCCGCCCCAGATCAGGAATGCGACGGCCAGGGCCGCGGTGACGCCGAAGACCACCCAGTCCACGCCGCGGCGGCGCTGCTGAGCCTCCTCGTCCACCTCAATGTCGAGGACGGGGTGCGGAATGGCGCCACCGGTCGGCGAACGCAGTGCTCGCCGCGCTTTGTCGCCCGGATGGTCGGTTTGCTGCTGTCGTGGAGTGACCGTCATGGTCTGACCATGAGACCCCCGACGGCCGGTCACGTCAACTCCCGGGTCGTCACAACTGGGTTACCGGGCCGCCTCGGAGAGTTCATCGAGCGACTCCTGGAGGAGACCCGGCAGCATGTCGACGTCACTCATGGCGTCCCGATCGGCATTGATCCCGTAGTACAGCTGACCGTTGTAGGACGTCACGCCGATCGCCAGGCCCTGGTTGTGCAGCAGCGGCGGCACGGCATAGGTCTCCAGCAGCTTGGTTCCGGCCACATACATCTGCTTCTGGGCACCCGGCACGTTGGTGATCAGCAGATTGAACAGGCGCGCGGAGAAACTGGTCGCCACCCGGGTTCCCATGGCGTGCAACGTCGGCGGGGCGAAACCCGAGAGGGTGACGATGGTGCGTGCGTCGACCAGGCTGGACGCGGTCGGATGTGACTCGGTGGCATGGGCGATCTGGGACAGCCGGACGACGGCGTTACCCTCGCCGACCGGCAGGTCGACCAGGAACGGCGCCACCTCACTGATGGCCTGACCAGGCCCGGAGCCGTCCAGTTCGGCTTCGGGGTACACCGACATCGGCGCCATGGCGCGCACGGTGGCGGTCGGGTTCACCGGCTCACCGCGCGAGAGCAGCCAGTTGCGCAGCGCGCCCGCCACCACCGCGAGCACCACGTCGTTGACGTCGCAGTCGTAGCGCGCCCGCACCGCGCGGTAGTCCTCGAGCGGATGACCGGCCACGGTGAATCGCCGGTTACGCGAGACGGTGGTGTTCAGCGGGCTCGACGGCGCCGTGCCGCGGGCCACCAGCCGGGCCACGTCGGCGAAGCGCCGTCCGACCGCCAGCAGCTGTTCGGCGTTGGTCGAGACCTCGGCCACCGTCGACCTGAGCGAACCCAGCTGTTCGGCGGGCCGGGTGATCCACTCCCCGATCGCCCCGAGCAGCAGCGCACCGTCACCGGGCTCGCGGGCAGGGATCCAGATGTCCTCCCCGAACGTCGGCGGCTTCTGGTTGCGGTCGGCGATCACATGACCGATCTCGAGGGCGGTCATCCCGTTGACCAGCGCCTGGTGAGACTTGGTGTAGATCGCCACCCGGTTCTTGGCCAAGCCCTCGACCAGGTACATCTCCCACAGCGGGCGGGACCGGTCCAGCGGCCGGGAACTCAGCCGGGCGATCAGATCGTGCAGTTGGGCGTCGCTACCCGGCGACGGCAGCGCCGAGCGCCGGATGTGATAGGTGATGTCGAAGTCACGGTCGTCGATCCAGACCGGGCGGGCGAGGTTCATGGTGACCTCGCGGACCTTCTGCCGGTACCGCGGTATCTGGGGCAGCCGCTGCTCGACGGTGGCCAGCAACGTCTCGTAGCTCAAGCCGTTGCGGGGTTTGCGCAGGATCGACAGACTCCCGACGTACATCGGCGTCGCGGAGTTCTCCAGGTGGTAGAACGCCGCGTCCGACGCCGACAGCCTGGTCACCATGCGGCGTCACTCCCCCCTGGCCCGCCGACCCGCGCCGGCGAATCCGCGATCAAGGTCACGGTAACCGTCCTTGCTGTGGGCGCGCATCAGCGGGTGCACCGGACCCCCCGCCCGCCGTGCGACGATGAGGGCGTCCGTTCCTCTCCCCTGACGGCCGCCCCATGTCCCACCGCGTTCCGCCGGAGAGTCGCTGTGCCCCCACCCGTTCCGCCCACCCCCCGTAGGTCGTTGACCTCACCGGTCGTCGACTACGAACCCGCGCCGGTGGGATCGGCCGGCGACGCCTGCTCTGCGCCGTCGGCCGCCGCACTGCGGCGGCATTCACCGCGCCCGTTGCGGCCCAGGCGCTCCGGATCCTTGGAGCCGTCCGAGGCAGCGCCGCCACGCGCGGCGGCCGTCTTCGCCGATATGGCGCTGCGCCGGGTCCTGGAGGTACTCGATCACCGACGCCCGGTGTCGCATCTCAAGGCGGTGCTCGCACCGCCGCAGCTCGACACCATCGCGGCGCTCAGCCGACTGCACCACGGCGGACCACACCACACCTGCGCCGCATTGCGGCGAATGCGATTGCACCCCAAGGGTGCTGACGCCGCCGAGGTGTCGGCGACCTACACCCGCGGTGACCGGGTGCGGGCCATCGCCGCCAGGATCGAACTGCTCGGCGACGGCCGCTGGCGGGTGGTCGCGCTCCAGATCGGCTGACCTCGCCGGAGTCCGGTCAGCCCCTGCGGCGGAGCTTGCGGTGATCGGCGGGGGCGTCGGTCTTGGCCTGGCGGCGCGCGGCCTCACGACGCTCGCGGCGGCTGCCGCCGGTGGCCGCCGCGGTGCGCGTGCCACCGTTGCTGCGCTGCACCTCCGCGGATCCGTCCTCACCGGGTCCCACGTAGGTCAGCGGCGGTGCCTCGTTCTCGATGCCCTTGGCCCGCAGGGTCGGCGCCGGCTCCTCGCGCTCCTTGGTAGCCACCCCGCCCTGGCGGGCCTCGGCCTGGGCATTGCCCTTGCCACCGGCCAGATCGGCCAGGCCCTTGGGCGGCGCGACAGGCGCGACGGTGGGCGCCGGATTGGCCTCCACGGACACGTTGAACAGGAACCCGACCGACTCCTCCTTGAGCGCGTCGAGCATGCCGATGAACATGTCGTAACCCTCGCGTTGGTATTCGACCAGCGGATCGCGCTGAGCCATGGCGCGCAGTCCGATGCCCTCCTTGAGGTAGTCCATCTCGTAGAGGTGTTCGCGCCACTTGCGGTCGATCACGTTGAGCAGCACATTGCGCTCGAGCTGACGCATGGCGCCCTCGCCCCCGAGCTCCTCGAGCTGGCGCTCCCGTTCCGCATAGGCGCGCTCGGCATCCTTGATCAGGACGTCGAGCAGCTCCTCGCGGGTGAGTTCACCGGCCTCGCCGACCGCGTCGGAATCGATCAGGTCGTGGTGGTCGACACCGACGGGATAGAGCGACCGCAGGGCCTCCCACAGTTTCTCCAGGTCCCAGTCTTCGGAGTAGCCCTCGGCGGTGGCGCCGTCGACGTAGGCGGTGATGACGTCGACGAGCATCTGATGCGCCTGGTCCTGCAGGTTCTCGCCCTCCAGAATGAGGCGGCGCTCCTTGTAGATGACCTTGCGCTGCTGGTTCATCACCTCGTCGTATTTGAGGACGTTCTTGCGCACCTCGAAGTTCTGCTGCTCGACCTGGGTCTGGGCGCTCTTGATGGCGCGGGTGACCATCTTGGCCTCGATCGGCACATCGTCGGGCAGGTTGAGCCGGGTCAGCAGCGCCTCGAGGGTGGCACCGTTGAAGCGCCGCATGAGTTCGTCACCCAGGGAGAGGTAGAACCGCGACTCACCGGGATCGCCCTGCCGGCCGGAACGGCCACGCAGCTGGTTGTCGATGCGTCGTGACTCGTGCCGCTCGGTGCCCAGCACGTACAGGCCGCCGGCCTCGCGGACATCTTCGGCCTCCGCGGTCACCTCGTCCTTGATCGCGGTGACGGTCTTGTCCCAGGCCGCCTCATACTCCTCGGGGGTCTCGACCGGGTCGAGACCCTGCTCGCGCAGCCGCTTGTCGGCCAGGAAGTCGACGTTGCCACCGAGCACGATGTCGGTTCCGCGGCCGGCCATGTTGGTGGCCACGGTGATCGCGCCCAGCCGACCGGCCTCGGCGATGATGTTCGCCTCCTGCTCGTGGTACTTGGCGTTGAGCACACTGTGCGGCACCTTGCGCTTGGTGAACTGCTTCGACAGATACTCCGAGCGTTCGACGCTGGTGGTGCCGATCAGCACCGGCTGCCCCTTCTCGTAGCGCTCGACCACGTCGTCGACCACCGCGAGGTACTTGGCCTCTTCGGTCTTGTAGATCAGGTCGGTCTGATCGCTGCGCACCATCGGCCGGTTGGTCGGGATCGGCACCACGCCGAGTTTGTAGATCTCGTAGAGCTCGGAGGCCTCTGTCTGGGCCGTACCGGTCATCCCGGAGAGCTTGTTGTACAGCCGGAAGTAGTTCTGCAGCGTGATCGTGGCGAGCGTCTGGTTCTCGGCCTTGATCTCGACGCGCTCCTTGGCCTCGATGGCCTGGTGCATGCCTTCGTTGTAGCGGCGGCCCACCAGCGTGCGGCCGGTGAACTCGTCGACGATGATGACCTCGCCGTTGCGGACGATGTAGTCCTTATCGCGCTGAAACAGCTCCTTGGCCTTCAGGGCGTTGTTCAGATAGCTGACCAGTGGTGAGTTGGCCGCCTCGTAGAGGTTCTCGATGCCGAGTTGATCCTCGACGAATTCGACGCCCAGTTCGTGTACGCCGATCGTGCGCTTGCGCAGGTCGACCTCGTAATGGACGTCCTTCTCCATCAGCGGTGCCAGCCGGGCGAACTCGGGGTACCAGTTCGAGGCACTGTCGGCGGGGCCGGAGATGATCAACGGGGTACGGGCCTCGTCGATGAGGATCGAGTCGACCTCGTCGACGACGGCGAAGTTGTGGCCGCGCTGCACCAGGTCCTCGAGCCGGTGGGCCATGTTGTCGCGCAGGTAGTCGAAGCCGAACTCGTTGTTGGTGCCGTAGGTGATGTCCGCGGCGTAGGCGGTCCGGCGCTGATCCGGCGTCAGGCCGGAGAGGATGACACCGACGTCGAGGCCGAGGAACCGGTGCACGCGACCCATCCACTCGCTGTCACGTTTGGCCAGATAGTCGTTCACCGTGACGACGTGCACCCCGTCGCCGGACAGCGCGTTGAGGTACGCCGGCAACACACAGGTCAGCGTCTTGCCCTCACCGGTTTTCATCTCCGCGACGTTGCCGAAGTGCAGAGCGGCGCCGCCCATGACCTGGACGTCGAAGTGCCGCTGCCCCAGCACCCGCCAGGCCGCCTCGCGGGCCACCGCGAACGCCTCGGGGAGCAGATCGTCGAGGTCCACCGGGTCGTTCTGGTCGGCCAACTGCTTCTTAAACTCGTCGGTCTTGGCGCGCAGCTCGGCGTCAGACAGCTTCTCGACGTCGTCGGACAAGGTGTTGACATAGTCGGCGACCTTCTTGAGGCGCTTGACCATGCGGCCTTCACCGAGACGGAGCAACTTATCGAGCACGCTTTTTCCCCTGTTGGTTGAGGTAAGGAACGAGGTCCATGGTAGAGCCCGTACCTGGCAACACCCATTCCACCGGCCCGTGTGCGACGCGAAGAACCCCGCGATCGCCCGATCGCGGGGTTCCTCTGCTCCGGCAGTCGGGGCCGCCGGCCCGGACGGCCGGGCTCAGGGCTCCGGTGTCGCGGCCAGCCGGATGAGTCCGTAGTCGTAGGCGTGGCGGCGGTACACGACGCAGGCCCGATCGGATTCCTTGTCGTGGAACAGGAAGAAGTCGTGCCCCACCAGTTCCATCTGGGACAGCGCGTCGTCGACGGTCATCGGCGTGGCGGGGTGCTCCTTGACGCGCACGATGCGACCGGGTTCGTGATCGTCGACGGCGATTCCGTCGACGCGGGGTTCGTCGTCGGTGGCGGGCGGCGGCGCGTCGATCGTCGCGGCGAAGGCGGTCGCCTCGGCCACCGAGACGGGCCGCTTGTCCCCGTAGTGGATCTTGCGGCGGTCCTTGCTGCGCCGGAGCCGGTTCTCGAGTTTGCTGACCGCTGATTCGAACGCCCCGTAGAAGCTCTCGGCGCAGGCTTCGCCGCGTACGACGGGGCCGCGCCCGCGGGCGGTGATCTCGACGTGCTGACAGTTCTTGCGTTGGCGGCGGTTGTTCTCGTGATCGAGTTCGACGTCGAACAGGTAGATGCTGCGGTCGAACCGTTCGAGGCGCGCGAGCTTCTCGGCGACGTGGGTGCGGAAGTGGTCGGGGATCTCTACGTTGCGGCCCGTGACGACGACGTCGGCCTTACGACCCGAAGCGGAGTTCTCCTCGTCGATCGCGGTCGTGCTGTCGGACACCATTGTGCTGTCGGATTCGATGGAATGGATTGACATACGGTGCAACTCATTTCTCTTGCGCATCGCACGCCGGACGGCGTGCCGGACCTGTCACGAGACGCGCCGACGAATTGCGGGGGCAGAGATGGGGGCCGCAGCCCACCGGCGCAAGGTGTCGAGTACTCACCTCCTACCGTTGAGCGGCGAAGTGGCGCCTCGGTCTGAGCGCCGGCCGTGGAATTCACGGGTGGTTAAGGCCGACGGTAGTCGTTGTTCACCCGGTCGGCCAGTGATTCCCCCGACCTGTTTCCAGTTCTTCACGGCGGTTTGACCCGGCGGTGATCGCCGCCCGCCTCACGCATGGGCGAGGGTGAGCACCGCGGGCACCGCCACACCGGCGGTTTGCAGCACGCGCACCGATTCGGCCGCCGTCGCCCCGGTGGTGATCACATCGTCGACGAGCAACGCCACCCGCCCGGGTAGGCGAAGGAGCCGGATCCGGCCGGCCACATTGCGCTGGCGGTCGGTGACCGACAGGCCGACGGAGTCGCGGGTGAACGGACGCGACCGCAGGGCGCTGACCACGTCGCGCCCGCCGGCCCTGGCGATGCGGGTCACCGGATCGCCGCCGCGGCGGCGCGCGGCCAGGAACCGGGTCGGCGCTGGGACCAGCGGGATCGCATCGTCGACGATCCCCCAGCCGGCCAGCTGGCCCAGCCCGTCCCGCAGCGCAGCGGCGAAGACACCGACCAGGTCGGCGCGGCCGTGCTCTTTGAGTTCGACGATGGCCCGGCGCCGCGCGCCGGCATAGCGGCCGAGGGAGAACACCGGCACCCCCGGGTCGACCCGGGGGACGACGATGTGCGGCTGGTCGGGCCGCACGGTCAACTCCCCGGCGCAGCGATCGCACCAGGTGCGGCCCGGCGCACCGCAGCCGCCGCATTGCCGGGGCAACACCAGGTCGAGCATGGGGGCAGTGTCGCGCACGGCTCCGACAGGTGGCCGCTCAGATGATCGAGCGGGCGAGCGCCGCGAGCTTGCCGTCGAGGTCCTGCGCCGCGGCGAGCAGCGCCGGGTTCGGTGCGGTGACCATGAGCGAGGACGGCTGAACGTAGGTCAGTGCGCTTCCCCCGTCGGGTTCGGCGGTCAGCAGCAGCTCGACCGGGGCGAACAGGCCGGCGGTCACGTCGTGGCGCATCATCGTGATCGCGATGAGCGGATTGCCGATCACCGCCCGCAGCACCCGCCGGTCGATACCGGCCTTCACGAGCCAGCCGCCGTGATCGAGCTCGGCGAACAACATGAAGCCACTCGGCCCGGCGTGCGGTGCGACCCGGTCCTCGTAGTCGTCCCAGGTCTTGGTCGCGGCGGCGATGTCACCGATCGGCACCGGTCGGTCCCCCACGTCGGCGAGCAGGGCTGCGTGCAGGTCGTCGAAGTCCTTGGCGCTGCGGTAGGTGAGCCGTAAGCCGGCGAAGGGTGTCTCGATGCGGTCCATGCCAGGGACAAGGCGGGGCAGCCCGGCGCTATTCCTGGGTCTAGAAAGGTGAACTCAGGGGGATCAGCCGGGGATCCGATGCATCTTGTGGATCTGCAGGGCGACGCCGACCTGCATGGCCACCGGTGTGCTGGTGCTGAAGGGGCCGAGCAACCGCTCCAACTTGGCCAGGCGGTACCTCAGCGTGTTGTAGTGAAAGCAGAGATGGCGCGCGGCCTCGGCCATGTTCATGTTGTGTTCGATCAGGGTCTGCAGGGTCTGCAACATCTCGTCGCGCTCGGGCTCGGCCATCCGCAGCACCGGCCCGAGGACGTCGTCGGCGAACGCCCGCAGATCGTCGTCGCCGACCTGGGCGAGCAACCGGAACAGGCCGAGATCACCGTAGGCGGTCACCGCACCGGCACCCGACACCCGGGGACCGAGCCGCAACGCCGTGCGCGCCTCCCGGTAGCCGATGGCCACCCCGGCCGGCCCGGCATAGCTGCGGCTGACCCCGATTGCGTACTGCGCGTTGGTGAATTGCCCGACTTCTGACTGCACCGCGCGCGCCACGGCGAGCACGTCTTGATCGGCGCCGATGACGGCGACCAGCTCTGAGCCCAGACCGGATGCGGCCGCGCGACGGTCTCGGCTGCGCACCGCCGAGGTCCAGAATTCGATGGCGCGGTCGTCGGCCAGGCGTGACCGCCGGCTCGATGCTCGCGCTTCCGTTTCCGGCCCCTCTCTCCGGCCGACGAGAACGGCGATCTGGCGGTCGAGATCCCAGCCGAAGCCGGATCCCAGAGCAGCGGTGTCGGTGTCGGTCTCGCTGCCCGAGATCAACTCGAACAGCGCATTCGACGAGAACCGTCGTTCCACCGCACCGACTGCGAGATCGCGGGTGATCTCCAGTGCGGCCACGATGGCGGCCTGCCCGACGGCCACCAGGCTGAAATCGCCGAACGGTCGTTCGGCCTCGACGGCAGCGACGAAGCCGTGGTGCAGCCGCCCCGCACGGATCTGCCGGGACGCCCACCGCCGCCCGGTCGTCCGGTCGGTGTGCAGGCCGGTCAAACCCAGGCGCAGCTGATCGGCCGACTCGGTCTTGAGAAAGTTCATGGCCGCCAGCGGCTCCTGGTCCCCCGCGACGGCGAGCACGCTGCCCTGCGGATCGGCGATCACCACACTGGCGTCGCCGAGGAGTTCGGACAGGCGGCAGGCCAATTCGGACAGTCCGCCACCGGCGAGGGTGATCGACAGGAAGGAGTGGTGGATCTCCTGGGCCTTGGCCAGTGTGGAGGCCTGCCGGTTGACGATGATGGCGAACGCCCGGCTCAGGATGTCGTCGAATCGGATGTTCTCCGGGATGACCACCAGCGGCAGACCGAGGCGTTCGGCCACACCGATCATGCCGGCTCCCAACTCGGGTACGTAGCGATCGAGCTTGATGCCGATCCCCGCCAGCCCGAGCGCGTGCAGGTCGGTGAGCAATCTGCTCTGACCGGCGTCGTCGCGAGGGAGCGGATAGCCTGTGGCCAGCAGGAATTCATCCCGCCGGACCCACTTGCCGATCTCGGGCACCGTCATCACGTTGACCGCGCTGATCGTCCGCTCCAGCCCGGAGCGCCCGGCGATCAACTGGGCACCGGCGAGCACCTCGTCGCCGAGCAACTCGCCCAGCGTGAGCGTCTCACCGTGCCGCGTCGGAGACGATGGCGTATCCACCCGCCCAACCTAACGCCGATCGACCCGCGCCGACTCCCCAGCGGAGCCGGTCGTGGTCGTGAGATCGCGCCGCTGCGAGCGGATCTCAGTTCGCGGGACCGGACGGGGTCAGGCCCACGGGTTGCTCGCGGTCGAGCCGCCGCCCTCGCTGACCAGCACCTCGAGATCGCGGTCCCACCGGCGGTACCGCCGGCGATCCAGGAAGCCCCCGAGCGTCGCCAACCCCACCCCGGCCGTCGTCGCGAGCGACAACCAGAGCATCAGCCCGGCTGCGATCCCGCTGGTTCGCGCATCCACCTGGGTGCGGGGCGGCGAGGTGCGCTTACCGGTCGCGTCGACCCAGACCCGCGGCTGCTGCGCGACACGCGTCCCCTCGGACGCCCCCATGCTGGCGTCCTGGGCGGCGGGGGCACCGCGTAGCGGCATGAACATCTGCCGAGGCGCACCGTCGCCTTCGACGCGGTCTCCGGTGCTGGGTGGCGGCACCTCGACGGCGCGCTTGGTGGCGGATTCCCGCGCGATGGCCGACGACTCCGCGGATTCCACCACTCGGCCGACCGCGACCGCGGCGGGCACGGCGCACACCACCATGAGTGTCACCAGCACCATGGCCCACGCTTGGACGCGGTCGACCCGCCGCGTCATGGCCCGGCGGCGCAGCGCGCAGAGCAGCCACCATCGACGGGTCACGCGCTGCACGACAACAGCACCGTTCGGCGGTCGCGTGTTACAGGCATGTTTCGATGGTCCCGCACGGCCCATCACCGACTCAACTTCTGCGCACGCGACATTCGTCACGTTGGAGCGGCGTGCGCACGCGCTGAACGTCAGTCCGCGGTCATGTGTTCGGGCATCTGCGCATAGTTCCACTGGTGCTCGCGGGCCAGCGTGCACGCCGCGTCGATGGCGGTGTCGTCGAGCGAGTCGAGCAGTCTCTGGTGGTCATCGGCGATCTCGAACAGATCCGGGGTGGCCGCCATCATGGTCACCGACGTGCGCGCCTCGATGTGCAGATTGTCCCAGCAGCGCTTGATCAGATCGTTGCCGGCCGCCTCGACGATGTGCCGGTGGAACTGCACGGTCTGCAATCCGACGGATTCGACGTCGGCGATCCGCGCCGCACGCCGCATCCGGTCGACGTCGTCGCGGAGCGCATCGACGGGCACATTGCCGGTCATCAGGACGAGCCGCGTGGCCGCCTCTTCCAGAGCGGCCCGCAGGACGTAGCTTTCGCGCAACGTCTCTCGCACGAAGGAGCGCACGAACGTGCCCCGCCGTGGCCTGATCTCCACCAGGCCGAAGGTCTCCAACTCCCGCAGCGCCTCGCGGACCGGGGCCTGGCTGGTTCCGAACGTGGCTGCGACGCGGGTTTCGACCAGCCGCTCACCCGGCGCCAACTCACCGGAGACGATCTGGCGCACCAACGTGTCCCGGATCTGCTGGCTGAGCGTCTGGCGCAGGACCGGCTGCTCGGGTGGGGACTCGGGTGGGGACATGGTCAAAACATACGGAAGGCGGGCCGGTTCCCGGCCCTGCGGCACGGTTTGGGCGCCGGCGCCGACCCCGGATCCGGCAGCGGAGTGCAGCACTACAGATCGACGGCGAGCACGGGGGTACGCGACCGGGAGACGCACGGCAGGATGACGGTGTTGGAGTCGCGTTCGGCGTCGCTGAGCACGTCGTCGTTGTGGTCGGGCTGGCCGGCGGTGACCCGCAACTCGCAGGTTCCGCAGATGCCGGCCCGGCACGAGTTGTCGATCTCGAACCCGGCGTCCTCGAGGACCTCCAACAGCGTCCGGTCGGCGGGGACGTGGACAGATCCACCCGTTCGGGCGAGCGCGACGTCGAACGCACCGTCCGCCGGCACCGACCCCGAGCCCGCCGCCGGGGCCTGCACTCTGTCCCGCGGTACGAAGCGCTCGATGTGCAGTGTCTGCGGCGGCCAGGACAGGCACTGCTGTTCAACGGCTTCCAGCAGCGGGGGCGGCCCGCAGCAGTAGATGGCCGTACCGGCCGACGGCGAACCGAGAAAATCTGTCAGGTCCAACAGGCCCTCGGTGTCCTGGGGTACGACGCGCACCTCGCCACCGGCGATGCCGGTCACCTCGGAGACGAATGCCATCGATGCCCGGGTTCGGCCGCCGTAGAGCAACGACCACGCCTGTCCGCGAGCGGCGACCATCCGGACCATCGGAAGGATGGGGGTGATCCCGATCCCGCCGGCGATGAACAGATACCGATCGGCCGGCACCACACCGAAGTTGTTGCGGGGCCGACTGACCGAGAACACATCGCCCGGCCGGATCTGTTCATGGACGAACCGCGACCCACCTCGCCCCGCTTGCTCTCTGAGCACCGCGATCCGCCACATGCGGTCGTCCTCGGGACGGCCGCACAGCGAGTAGTGCCGGACGAGTCCGTCGGCGAGTTCGATCTCGATGTGCGAACCGGGTTCCCAGCCGGGCAGCGGTGACCCGTCGATCGAGCCCAGATCCACGGTGACGACATCGTCGGCCTGCCGGTCGACCGCGTCGACGCGCATCCGTAGCCGGGCGGCGTCGCCGTTCACGTTGACAGCAAGCGGGTGGCGGACTCGGGCGAGAACATGTTCGCCGCGATGTCGCGCATTCCGCGCATCGCCCGCAGGATCTCGTTGCGGTCATCGTCGGTCTGGGCATAGCGCGACAGGATCTGCCGGCCGAGACCGACGTGGAACTTCTCGTCGATCTCGATCTTGCGGTGGACGCGGACCACCTCGTCGAACCCGTGCCGCTCACCGGCCAGGAACGTCGGCTCGAGACTGCCGGTCGCCGAGGTCTCCGAGGCGTTCCACGCGGCGACGGCGGCCAGCGGGTGGCGGTCGAGGCAGTCCCAGAGGAACTCGCTCCACACCCGCGAGTCCGGCGGGACCGACGTCGGAGCGGTACCACCGAGGGATTCGACGGCGTGGCTGACCGCTTCGTAGTGCTCGGCTTCCTGGAAGGCCTGTTTGGCCAGCAGCGTGATGTGTTTGCGTTCGAAGCCCAATCCGTAGCGGCGGATCTCTTCGTTGAGCAGGAACACGTAGTCGATCTCGCGCCATGCGCGGGTGGCCAGCCATTCGGCGAGGATGATCGGCTGGGGATCGGCGGCGAACGATTCGAAAAACGCCTCGCTGGTCTGCCGGGACTTGTTGAAGATCGCATCGAGGATTTCGTCGACCTCAGCACTGATGGGGTCGAGACCGGTTCCTCCGCGGACATTTCTGACGTTGACCATGTTTTCCGATCTCCTCCGATTGATTATCGATAATCGATACGCTACGACCATGCGCCCCGACCGTCAACCGGATCACGCGGTGTCGCCCGAGGCTTGCGCACGATTTCTCCGACCGTTCACGGTGGGCTACCAAGCCTTCTGTGGCAGAACGGTTTTCGCGAGCGGGGCAGGCGGAATCGGGCAACTGTTACGGCGACGTAACCGTGGTTTTCACGGCCGTAACCGACGTCGACCACGGTTGGCACCACGTGCCAAACCCCCGGTGCCGAGCTTGGCTGTCGATGACGTGTCTCGGTACGGCGGGTGAACTTACCGTGAGTGAGCTTGCAACTGCCTCCACACGCAACGGAGATGTTCGATGAACGACAGCAGTGCGTCCACCTTCAGCACCGTCAAACCGTCTCGGTCCGCGGATCCAGCGGATTCCACCTTGGCGATCGAGCGACGCGGCATCGACTATGTGCCGCCGGACCAGCGCCACGGCCGACCTCGCAATCAGTTCACGGTGCGCTTCGCACCGGTGATCTACCTGGCCGGCATCTACCTCGGCGCGAGTGGAGGTCCGCTGGGGCTGGGCTTCACCGGCAGCATCACCGCCATCGTGCTGGCCAACATCCTCGGCTCGATCGTGACGGGTTTGTGCGCGGTGATGGGCCCTCGGCTCGGGATGCCGCAATTGCCCATGGGCAGAGCCGCTTTCGGCTATGTGGGCAACGTGCTCCCCGCCTTCCTCACCCTGTTGATGTGCATCGGCTACTACAGCGTGGGCACGGTGCTCGGCGCGAAGTCGCTCGCCGATCTGGTGCATGCCCCGTACGCGCCGACCGTCGTCGTGGTCGCGGCCATCAGCATTCTCATCGGGGTCTTCGGCTACAAGATCCTGCACGCGATGGGCAAGGCCATCACGGTGGTGAGCATCGTGGTGCTCACCGTGGTGTCCATCGTCCTGATGGTCCGCGGCGGCGGCCCCGGCACCGCCGCGACCGCGACCGGTGCCGAATACTGGCTGGCGTGGTCGGTGCTGTTCACCGCGGTGTTCGGCTACACCGCCAGCTGGGCGCCGTACGCCTCCGACTACTCCCGGTATCTGCCTGCCGACGCCAAGCCGTCATCGATCTTCACCGCCGCCACCGCAGGGTTGTTCGCGTCGACGACCTGGATGATGTGCCTCGGGGCGGGACTGATCACGCTGCTGCCCGACGGCGACGTCCTCGACACCTTCGGCATCGCGCTGCCGGACTGGCTACGCTACGTCGTCCTGCTCACCCTGGGCCTGTCGGCGATACCGCACAACTCGGTCAATCTCTACAGCGGCGCGATGAACATGCTGACGTGTGGGGTGAAGCTGCCGCAGTGGGTGACGGTGACCGGCGCCGGACTCATCGGCATGGTGATCGCGCTCATCTTCGGTGGCGACAACTTCCAGGCCACCTTCCTGCTGTTCCTGCACGTGCTGTCGTACTACATCACCCCCTGGGTCGCCGTGCTGCTGATCGACTACTTCGTCGTACGCAAGGCGGGGCGCGACATCCCGGCGTTCGAGAACTACTACACCCCGACGGGCGTGTTCGGGCGCTTCAACACTGCGGGTCTGATGGCGCTGCTGGTGGGTCTGATCGTGTCGATCCCGTTCATGGCCAACGACTTCTTCACCGGCCCGATCGGTGACCGGCTCGCCGGAGCGGATCTGAGCTACTTCGTCTCGGGCGCGGTCGCCGCGGTGACCTATCTGGTGCTGCGGCGCCGGTTCGCACCGCGGGACCCGCTGGCCGTCAAGGCCGGCGAGAAGCACACGCGCTGAGGCCGGCCGCTCAGCCGGGCAGCACCGGCAGCGTGCCCGGGATCATCAGCGGGCGCACCTCGGTCCACGCCGGCACCCCCTCGGCGGTCGACACCGAGAGCTGCACGACGCCGCGGGCGTCGGCGACGTAGACGGTCGACGGATTGGCCGCCACGGTGGTCACCGGCATCGCCAGGTTGCGGCTGGGCCCGTCGGAGTTGACCCCGTCGAGGTTGACGTAGGACACCGGGTTCTGCGGATCGTTGCGGCTGACCACCACGTCATCACCGGTCCGCCACGACAACGAGACCACGGTGTCGCCCAGCCCGAATCCCAGCCGCCGCGGATAGGTCAGCGCGTACTGTCCGCCGGGCATCTGTTCGACCGAGGCGAGGATGATGTGACCGCCGATCACCATCGCCGCGCGGGTGCCGTCGCGGGAGAGCTGCAACTCGGTGATCGGTCCGGGGAACTTGGTGGCGACCGGGGCGGTGTCGACCGGGATGCGCGCCGGCTGACCGGACGCGTCCTGGATCACGCGGACGACGTTGTTGCCGTCGACCACCACCCACACCGCGTCTTCGAGCGACCAGCTCGGACGCGACAGATTGCGGGCCTCCAGCGCCTGGGCCGCCGGGCCGCCAAGCGGACCGATCCACAGCGTCGAGGACATGTCGGGAGCACCGGGGCGGGCCACGACCACCGAGGCGGCATCCTGGCCGCTGCGCGAGACGGCAGCCGAAACCTGATTGGGCGCCTCGCCGAACGATCCGGGCACCCGCGGCGCCCGCTGGCCGTCGAGGGAGACCAGCGAACCCCCCAACAGGGCGTGCAGACCCGCTGCGGCGCCGGGAAATGCGCCGGGATCGGTGGCCGCCACCTCCGAGGTCTCCCATCCGTCGGCGAACCGGTCGTCGAGCGGGGCGCCGTCGGCGTTGAGCACATACGGCCCGTTGACCCCGGCCCGGTTGAGCGTCCAGATGATCTGCGCAGCCAACAGCTGTCTGCTGTGCGGGTCGGTGGTCGACAAGTTCTCCAGATCGACGCGCGCACCTCCGTATCCGCGACCGACGCCGGTCTTACCGCCGTCCGCGCGGGTCACCGGACCGCGTAGGCGCAGCGGTGCGCCGAGCAGGTTGCGCACCGTGTTGAGCATCTCCGGCCGCGGCCCGGCGCACAGCTTGGAGACCAGCTCGGTCGCCAGCTGGTCGGGGTCGGAGACCGCGACGTAACGCGGGTCGGGCACGACGGTGGTTCCGGTCGGATCCACGAAATAGAGGGTGTTGCGCTTGTAGGTGGACTGGAACTGCTGCCAATCGAGGAACACGCCGTTGGGCAGTCGGTCGATGCGCCAACCGTCGGAGGTCTTGACCAGTTCGATCGGTCCCGGGTCCGGCAGCGCACCCTCGCCGGTCTCGAATACCCCCATATCGGAGAGCGAGCCGAGGATATCGGCCCGCATCTGGACCGAAACACGTTCCGGCCCACGGGTTTCGACGAATACGACCCGGTCGATCAACAACGCGCTGCCGGCGTCGTCCCACTCCCTGGACGCGGACTCGGTGAGGAATTGGCGGGCCGCCAGGTGCCGGTTCGCCGGATCGGCGGTGGCCTTGAGGAACTCGCGCAGCAGGACGTCGGGATCCATCCCGGGCGTCGGTTTGGGCAGGCTCGGCGGGGCCGGCCGCTCGACCGTGCCGATCGCCTGCGGCGCCGACGAACTGGGCACGCCGGCGCATCCGGCGACGGTGAGCACGGCCGTGAGCACCAGTGCCACCGCGGCAACCCGTCTCACACCGTCTCCTCGGCCGGCTGGCGGTCGCGGACGCTGGGCCGCGGCGCGGGTTCGGGCGCGGTCGGCTTGAGCGGCAGCGGGCTGGTGGTGACCTTGTGGCCGCGCACCAGCGGCAGGGTGAGTCGGAAGCAGGCCCCCTTGCCCGGTTCACCCCAGGCCTCGAGCCGGCCCTGGTGCAGGCGGGCATCCTCGATGCTGATGGCCAGACCCAGGCCGGTGCCGCCGGAGCGGCGCACCCGTGACGGATCGGATCGCCAGAACCGGCTGAACACCAGCTTCTCCTCCCCCGGCCGCAGGCCGACGCCGTAGTCGCGAACCGTGACCGCGACGGTGTCGACGTCGGCGGCCATCCGGATGCGGACCGGTTTGTGCTCCGCGTGGTCGATGGCGTTGGCGATCAGGTTGCGCAGGATTCGTTCGACGCGGCGGGAATCGACCTCGGCGATCACCTCGTCGGCCGGCTGGTCGACGATCAGCTCGACACAGGCGTCGCGGGCCAGGTGCCCGACGTTGTCCAGCGCGCTGCCCACCGTGGAGCGCAGATCCACCGATTCGACCGACAGCTCGGCCACCCCCGCGTCATGGCGGGAGATCTCGAGCAGATCGGTCAGCAGCGTCTCGAACCGGTCGAGTTCGTTGACCATCAACTCGGTGGACCGCCGCAGCGCCGGGTCGAGATCGTCGCTGTGGTCGTAGATGAGGTCGGCGGCCATCCGCACGGTTGTCAGCGGGGTCCGCAGTTCATGGCTGACGTCCGAGGTGAAGCGCCGCTGCAGGTTGCCGAATTCCTCGAGCTGGGTGATCTGCCGCTGCAGACTCTCGGCCATGTCGTTGAAGGACACCGCCAGCCGCGCCATATCGTCCTCGCCGCGCACCGGCATGCGTTCACTCAGGTGGCCTTCGGCGAACCGTTCGGCGATCCGCGAGGCCGACCGGACCGGCAACACGATCTGACGGGCCACCAGCAGGGCTATGGCGGCCAGCAGGCCGAGCAGGACGACGCCTCCGGTGGCCATGGTGCCGCGCACCAGCGCGATCGTCGATTCCTCGTTGTTGAGCGGGAAGATCAGGTACAGCTCGAGATTGGTGACCGCCGAGGACGTCGGGCTGCCGACGATCAGGGCGGGCCCGGAGAAGCCGTCGGTGGTGACGGTGGCGTACTGGTAGCTGACCTGTCCGGCCTTGACGAACTCGCGGAGCGACTCGGGCACCTGACCGACCGGACCGGCGGCGGTGGCCGCGCGCGGGCCGTCGCCGGGCACCACCAGCACCGCGTCGTAGGCGCCGGCGAGGCCGGCTCCGGCATCGGCCTTACGGTCGATGAGGGTGTTGCGGGCCAGCTGCAGGCTGCTGTCCAGCGAGCGGGACTCCTCGCCGCCCACGATGCCGCCGACGGTGTTTCGCGCCTGCTCGATCTCCTCGGTCGCGGCTTTGACCTTGACCTCGAGGATCCGGTCGGTGATCTGGCTGGTCAGCACGAAGCCGAGGACCAGGATGACCGCCAGTGACAACCCGAGGGTCAGGCTGACCACGCGTAGCTGCAGCGAGCGACGCCACGCCAGGCTCAGCGCCCGGCCGAGTGCTCCCAGTCCGCGCAGGAGCGGCGCCGACCGCCGGTGGATGCGCCGCCGCGAGCCCCACATCAGGGGCACCGTCGGGCGGTCGACATCACGACCACGTCGGAGCCGAGCAGACTCACGGGGGTCCGGCCTTGTATCCCACTCCTCGAACGGTCAACACCACCTGCGGATTCTCCGGGTCTTTCTCCACTTTGGCTCGGAGCCGCTGGACGTGCACGTTCACCAAACGGGTGTCGGCGGGATGCCGATAGCCCCACACCTGTTCGAGCAGCACGTCTCGAGTAAACACCTGGCGTGGTTTGCGTGCCAGCGCCACCAGCAGGTCGAACTCCAGCGGAGTCAACGAGATCTGTTCGCCCAGTCGGGTCACCTTGTGCGCGGGGACATCGATCTCGACGTCACCGATCGAGAGCATCTCGGCGGGCTCGTCCTCGTTACGCCGCAGCCGTGCCCGGACCCGGGCCACCAGCTCCTTGGGTTTGAACGGCTTCATCACGTAGTCGTCGGCGCCGGACTCCAGCCCCAGCACGACGTCGACGGTGTCGGTCTTGGCGGTCAGCATCACGATGGGCACGCCGGAGTCGGCGCGCAGCACCCGGCACACGTCGATGCCGTTCATGCCGGGCAGCATGAGGTCCAGCAGCACCAGATCGGGGCGTAGTTCACGCACCGCGGTCAGCGCCTGGGTGCCGTCACCGACGACGGCGGTGTCGAAACCCTCGCCGCGCAGGACGATGGTGAGCATCTCGGCCAGCGACGGGTCGTCGTCGACGACCAGGATCCTTTGCCTCATGGAGTCCATGGTGTCACCAGATCGCGATAAAACCCGGCTACCACGCAGGGCGTTTCGCCCTCGGGTCCGCGCGGCGGTTAGCTCCCGGTCAATTCACCGGCCAGCGCGGCCGGGTCGACGTCGGGTCCGGCGATCTTCCACCGGCCCGACCACTCGGCGGCCGCGAGCCCGGCGTACACCGCGCCGGTGCGTCGTTGCAGACCGCCGTCGCGTTCGTAGGAGTCCCTGGCCCGGTCGGCCTCCTGTTCGGCGCGCCGTTCGGCGCGCTCGGCGGCCAGCTCGGTGGGCACGTCGAGCAGGATCTGCCAATCGGCCGCGGGCAGCCGCAGCCGGTCGAACTCCAGGGTGCGCACCCACTCGACCGCCTCCCCGTCGGCGTCCTGGTGCAAGCGCGCGGCGCTGTAGGCGGCGTTGGAGGACACGTAGCGGTCGAGGATCACCACGTCGTAGGCGGCGGCCAGGTGGTCGATCTCCTCGCGCGCGCCGGCCCGGTCCAGTGCGAACAGCACAGCCATCGCGTACACCGATTCGGCCAGGTCCCCGTGCGCGCCGTGCAGCGCCTCGGCCGCGAGGTCGGCGGTGATCGAGCGGTGGTACCGCGGGAAGGCCAAGCTCGCCACCGAACGGCCGGACCCCTCGAAGGCCGCCCGCAGCCCGTTGGTCAGCGTCCGTTTACCCGCTCCGTCGACGCCCTCGATCGCGATGAGCACGCGGCGAGCGTAGCGGGGTCGGCCGACTGCCGCGCCGCTCGGGCCAGGCTAGGCCGACACCGCGCCGTCGGGGGTCGCCTCGGTGACCGGCGCCGCTGCGGCCTCGTGCACCGCGGCCACGAGCGCCGGGAGGACCGCGGTGTCATACCACCGCAGCCACTGCGCACAGGAGTCGGCGTGACCGTGCAGCATCTCCACCGCGAACGGGTCGATGTGCGGGTAGTGGGCGTCGAAGACGACGGTGACCGCGCCGCGGTTGTGGCCGTCCTCGTCGCACATCGGCACCGCGAGTTCGGCGCGAATGCCGTCGGCGGCCAGCACCTCATGATCGGCGAAGCCGTAGAGCGGGGAGACCCGGACGTCGTCCACCCGCACGACCGCGCAACGCGCAGTGGCCCGGCCGGCTGCCGTGGCACCGTCGTCGAGGTAGCTGAAGTGGTAGCGGAACTGGTCGCCGAGTCCGGTGTGGCTCTCGATGCACAGCCCCCCGTGCAGCGCATCGCGCAGTTGCACCGCACCGCCGCGCGCCCCGGTCAGCTCGACCGCCGTGGTGGTGAGGTCGGCCAGCACGTCTGCGGGGCGGGGTGCCGTACCGCGTCCGCGCAGCGAGAACGACAGGGCCGGGGCAGCCGGGGTCTTGCCGGCCGGCGCAGTGGCACCGTTGACCACCGCTGCGCACAGGTGCCGCAGTTTCACACCGGAGCGGCGGGATACCCGGTACAGCGCGTCGAATGCGTTGTCGGCGTTGATGTCTGCGTGCGTCTGCTGGAGCCGCGTGACCGCCGCCCGGACGCTGGCGTGGGAGATCAGGTTGACCTTGGCCACCCATGCTGTCGCCGAATCGAGGTCATGGTCGTCGCCGGCCCGGAATTCGCTCATCGCATGCCCTTCGATCGGGAGTGTGAGCTCTCAATACCCAGGGCCCGATAGGGCAAACGCGGCACGGCGTGGCGTCAGAAGTGCGTCAGCAATCACCGGGTCAGAACCGCCCGCAGTTCGGTGCGGTCGGCATCCCGAGGAACCGGTCGGCGATCCACTGCATCGCCGGCTCGCCGTCGACGAGCATGGGCAGGCCGTGATTGATCATCGCCTTGTTCAGGAAGGGCGGCGCTTCGTTGGTGCGCGCCTCGACGTCGGCCCCCTGGGCGCACCAGTCGCGGCCCATCTGCATCGCGGCGGCCCACGGGACGAGCGGGTCGAAACGGTTCGCGTTGATCAGCACCGGGGCGTTCGGTTTCGCGCGCCCCAATTTCTGCTCGTCGAACAGCGACGCGAACGGCTCCCGCTCGACGACGGCGAAGATGTCCTCGTTGAAGTAGGGCTGCAGGTGCCGGAACATGAATTTCGACAGGGTCTCGGCGACGCACTGGTCCTTGACCTTCTCGAGCAGGTCGGCGCCGCGTGGGGTGAGCGTGGCCCGGATCGCGGCTTCGTGCTCGGGGTAGGCGGCGATGATGCCGTTGAGGGCGTAGCCCACGGCGCCGACCAGCGCGCTGCCGTCGATGAACGGGAACAGCGCCTTGAGGTCGGCGGGCGGCGCGCCGGCGTAGCTGCCGACGATGTCGAGCTCCGGTGCGTACTCCTGCGCCATCTCGGCCGCCGACGCCGCCGCCCCACCGCCCTGCGAATAGCCCCAGAATGCCACCGGCCCATCGGGTTCGAGCGAGGTGTCCGGCAATCGCAACGCCGCGCGGCCCGCGTCGAGCATGGCGTGGCCCTGCGACGCCCGGTTGGCGTAGGTGTGCAGGCCCGGGGTGCCGAGGCCCTCGTAATCGGTCATCACGATCGCGAAGCCGCGCGCGACCATGGTCGCGACGAACATCTCCTCGTAGTTGACCGCGACGTCCAGATACGGCCGCCAGTGGATGCCCTGATTGAACTGCCTCGACGGCGCGCATTGGTCACCCTGGCCCTGGGTGCCCGGCCCGTACACGATGAGTGGGCGCGGCCCCGGATGCGGCCACGAATTGTGCGGTTCGAAGTACGTGCCGGTGACGGCGATCGGGTTACCCCTGGCGTCGTTGGTGCGGTACATGATTCGCGTACCGTCGGCCACGATCATGCCGAGCTGACCGGACGGCTCGAGCACCAGCCGCGACGGTTCGGTGCGGATCACGTCACCGGGCGCCCCCGGTGGCAGCGGGTCCGGTGGTTGGTAGAACGCCTGGCACTCGTCCTCGTTGTAGTACGGGTCGTACGCGTCGTTGGTCGGGTCGTCGGCCCGGGCGACGGGGCCGCCCGCGAGGACGGCGACGACTGCCAAGACGAGCGCCAGCAGACCCCGGACCCCCCGAACCATGGCCGAACACTAAGCCGAGCAGACACAAAATCGCCCAATTCTCGGAGGAAAAGGGCGATTCTGTGTCTGCTCGCGGTAGAGCGGGAGATCAGTAGCGGTAGTGCTCCGGCTTGTAGGGGCCCTCGACGTCGACGTTGATGTACTCCGCCTGCTCCTTGGTGAGCTTGGTCAGCGTGCCACCGAGCGCCTCGACGTGGATCTTGGCGACCTTCTCGTCGAGATGCTTGGCCAGCCGGTAGACCTCGTTGTCGTACTCGTCGTTCTTGGTCCACAGCTCGATCTGCGCGATGACCTGGTTGGAGAAACTGTTGCTCATCACGAACGACGGGTGGCCGGTCGCGTTGCCCAGGTTGAGCAGACGGCCCTCCGACAGCAGGATGATGGCCTTACCGGTGTCCCCGAAGGTCCACTCGTCGACCTGCGGCTTGATGTTGATCCGGGTGGCACCGGACCGCTCGAGAGCCGCGATGTCGATCTCGTTGTCGAAGTGGCCGATGTTGCCCAGGATGGAGTGATCCTTCATCGCCTTCATGTGCTCGAGGGTGATGATGTCCTTGTTGCCGGTCGAGGTGATGACGATGTCGGCGTCGCCGATCGCCTGCTCGACGGTGACCACGTCGTAGCCGTCCATCAGCGCCTGCAGCGCGTTGATCGGATCGATCTCGGTGACCTGGACGCGCGCACCCTGGCCGGCCATCGACTCGGCGCAGCCCTTGCCCACGTCGCCGTAACCACAGATCAGCACCTTCTTGCCGCCGATGAGGGCGTCGGTGCCGCGGTTGATGCCGTCGATCAGCGAGTGCCGGGTGCCGTACTTGTTGTCGAACTTGCTCTTGGTCACCGAGTCGTTGACGTTGATGGCCGGGAAGGCCAGGGTGCCGGCGGCGGCGAACTGGGTCAGGCGCAGCACGCCCGTCGTGGTCTCCTCGGTGACGCCCTTGACCGATGCGGCGATCTTGGTCCACTTGCCTTCACCTTCCGAGGCGGGCGTGAACCCTGCACGCACCAGCGCCAGGAAGACCTTCCACTCGGCCGGGTCGTCGTCCTCGGTGGGGGGCACGACGCCGGCCTTCTCGAACTCGGCTCCGCGCAGCACCAGCATGGTGGCGTCACCGCCGTCGTCGAGGATCATGTTGGCGGGTTCGCCCGGCCAGGTCAGCATCTGCTCGGCGGCCCACCAGTACTCCTCGAGGGTTTCACCCTTCCACGCGAAGACGGGGACACCCTTGGGCTCCTCGGGGGTGCCGTGCGGCCCGACGACGACGGCCGCCGCGGCGTGGTCCTGGGTCGAGAAGATGTTGCAGCTCGCCCAGCGGACCTCCGCACCGAGGGACGTCAGTGTCTCGATCAGGACGGCGGTCTGGACGGTCATGTGCAGCGAACCGGAGATCCGGGCACCTTTGAGCGGTTGCACGTCGGCGTATTCGCGGCGCAGTGCCATCAAACCGGGCATCTCGTGCTCGGCGAGGCGGATCTCCTTGCGGCCGAACTCGGCCAGAGACAGATCGGCGACCTTGAAGTCGATGCCGTTGAGCACGTCGGCCGAGAGCCGCTGTTCAGTCGTGGTCATGTGTGTAGAGCCCCTTTGTCGATCGTCGATGGCAGATGAGCGCACAGCTGCGCCGCGGACACCCTCGGCCTGCGGGCTCGCGGGACAGGCGCTCGTGCGGTGGGGACAGCGGGGGCGCTCTGCCGGCTAAGGGTTATCAATGACACCGTAGCGTTCGGCGAAGGGCGTCATCAATCTGGCCAGGTCACCGGCCACGTCATGGTTGGCCTCCGGCGGCATCGAGACGTAGCTCATCGCCAGGCGCACGATCGCGCGGGCCAGGATGCCGGCGTCCTCGTCGCTGGCCTTGACCCAGCTGTCCTGAAAAGTCGACGTTAACCGCTCTGAGCACCGGGCGATGATCGGTCCGCTGCCGGTGGTGATGATCTGTAGCAGGTCGGGTTTGGTGTCACCGGACAGCAGCGAGATCACCAGCGGGTCGGCGGCTGACTCGCTGAAGAACGCCCGGAAGCCCTCCAGGAACGCTGCGTGCACGTCGCCGACGTTGGCCTCGATCGCCTGATCGACGGCGTCGACCAGGCGATCGGCCAGTCGCAGTGCGTATCCCTGCGCCAGACCGTGCCGGGAGCCGAACTCGTTGTAGATGGTCTGCCGGCTCACCCCGGCCGCCTTGGCGACGTCGGACAGGGTGATCGCCGCCCAGTCGCGGCTGCTCAGCAGTTCGCGCATGCCGTCGAGGATGGAGTCGTGCAGCAGCACCCTCGACGCCTCGGCGTAGGGGATGCGCGGCGCGGTCCGGCGCGGGCTGTTCACATGCGCGACGATATCCCCGCCCGCCAGGCCCACTGTCACGGCCTGGCGACCTCGACCATCTCGAAGTCGCTCTTGGCCGCGCCGCAGTCCGGGCAGCTCCAGTCCTCGGGAATGTCGGCCCACCGGGTTCCCGGGGCGATGCCGTCCTCGGGCCAACCCTTGGCCTCGTCGTACTCGAAGCCGCACTGCACGCAGACGAACAGCTTGTAGTCGTCCATGGTCAGATCCTCTCTGTCGATTCCGAGTAACGGGCCAGCACCCGTTCGCGTACCCGCGGGTGGATGTTCACCCGGGTGAGGTCGCCGTCGTAGTGGTCCAGGACGCGGTGGTCCATCACCCGGCGCCACACCGGCGGCAGGTAGGTCAGGGCGATCATCGTGGCGTAGCCGCTGGGCAGGTTCGGCGCGCCGTCCATGCTGCGCAGCGTCTGATAGCGACGCGTCGGGTTCGCGTGGTGGTCACTATGGCGCTGCAGGTGGTACAGGAACAGATTGGTCACCAGGTGATCGGAGTTCCAGCTGTGCTCGGGGGTGCAGCGTTCGTAGCGGCCGCTCGCCGTGCGCTGGCGCAGCAGGCCGTAGTGCTCGAGATAGTTGACGGTCTCGAGCAGCGTGAACCCGAACACCGCCTGGATCAGCAGGAACGGCAGGACGGTCCACCCGAACACCGCGATCAACACGCCCCACAGCACCACCGACATCGCCCAGGCGTTGAGCACGTCGTTGGACGGATGCCACACCGTGCGGTTCCGGCGGCGGAGCCGCGCGGACTCCAGCTCCCAGGACGACCGCAGACTCCCCCAGATGCTGCGCGGCAAGAACTCCCAGAACGTCTCCCCGAACCGTGCCGACGCGGGATCCTCAGGGGTGGCCACCCGCACGTGGTGGCCCCGGTTGTGCTCGACGTAGAAGTGGCCGTACCAGGTCTGCGCGAGGGTGATCTTGCTCAGCCATCGCTCCAGCGCGCCCTTCTTGTGGCCGAGTTCGTGCGCGGTGTTGATGCCGACCCCGCCGAGCATGCCCACCGACAACGCCAGGCCGATCTTGGCGGGCCAGCCCAGCCCGGCGTCGAACCCCAGCCAGGTCAGATCCGGCGCGGTGAACAGATAGGCCCCCAGCACCATGCTCGCGTACTGGAAGGGGATGAACAGATAGGTGCAGTACCGGTAGTACCGGTCGTTCTCCAGCCGATCCATCACCTCCTCCGGCGGATTCTGGCCGTCGGCACCGAACCGTAGATCCAGGGCCGGCAGCACCAGATACAGCAGGATCGGGCCGATCCAGAACGGCGCCTGCGCCGCGGCATGCCAACCCGCCTGGTTCAGACCCCAGGTCATCGGCAGCATCACGAACAACGCCGTCGGAACGATCAGACCCATCAACCACAGATGGCGTTTGCGGTCCCGCCACTGCTGAACATCAACCGTCGCTTCCATGCGGTTGACTATATTGCGGCATTTGTCTCTTGTCTAGACATTGGACCGCATTTTGTAAACGGCCTACAGGGTGGCTCGCTCCCGGGTGCCCAGCACCGAATGCCGACGGCCGTAGAGGAAGTAGACGACCACGCCGATCGCCATCCAGATCAGGAAGCGAATCCAGGTCAGGCCGGTCAGGTTCAGCATCAGCCAGACGCACGCGATGATCGCGGCGATCGGCAGGATCGGCACCAGCGGCGCCTTGAAGCCGCGCTTGAGATCGGGACGCGTGCGGCGCAGCACGATCACCCCGGCCGACACCAGCACGAACGCGAAGAGGGTGCCGATGTTGACCATCTCTTCGAGCTTGCCGATCGGGAACACCGCGGCGGTGAGCGCGACGACCGCCCCGACGATCAGGGTGATGCGCACCGGGGTCCCGTGTTCACCGGTCTTGGCCAGCTGACGAGGCACCAGACCGTCGCGGGACATCGCGAACAGCACCCTGGTCTGGCCGAGCATCAACACGATCACCACGGTGGTCAGACCCGCCAGGGCGCCGATCGAGATGGCGGTGGCCGCCCAGTTGACCCCGTTCGCCTCGAACGCGGTCGCCAGGTTCGCCTCACCCCCGGCCGCGCGCAACTCGGTGTAGGACACCATGCCCGACAGCACGACCGACACCGCCACGTAGAGCACGGTGACGATCGCCAGGGAGGCCAGGATGCCGCGGGGCACGTCGCGCTGCGGGTTCTTGGTCTCCTCGGCGGTGGTGGCGACGATGTCGAAGCCGATGAACGCGAAGAACACGATCGACGCACCGGCCAGCAGGCCGTACCAGCCGTAGGAGCTGCCCTCGGCCCCGGTGATCAACGAGAACAGCGACTGCTCCGCACCGGAACCACCCGCGCCGGGCTCGGCGGGCGGGATGAACGGCGTGTAGTTGGCGGTCTTGATGAAGAACGCGCCGACGATCACCACGAGCAGCACCACGGCCACCTTGATGATGGTGATGACCAGGCTGACCCCCGCCGAGAGTTTCGTCCCGCGTGCCAACAGCGCGGTGACGATGGCGACGATCAGCAGCGCCCCCCAGTCGATGGTGAGCCCCGCGACCTGCACGGTCCCGCCCCCGAAATCGAAGACGGTGCCGAGGTAGCTCGACCACCCCTTGGCGACCACGGCGGCCGCGACGGCGAATTCGAGGATCAGGTCCCAGCCGATGATCCAGGCGACGAACTCGCCGAAGGTGGCGTAGGAGAACGTGTAGGCGCTGCCGGCCACCGGAACCGTCGAGGCGAACTCCGCGTAGCACAGCGCCGCGAGGCCGCAGGAGATCGCCGCGAGAATGAACGAGATCGAGATGGCCGGGCCGGTCAGGTTGCCCGCCGTGGACGCCGTGATGGTGAAGATGCCCGCGCCGATGACCACCGAGACACCGAAAACAGTCAGATCCCACCAGCTCAGATCCTTGCGCAGCCGGGTGCCCGGTTCGTCGGTGTCGGCGATCGACTGCTCGACGGATTTCGTACGCCATCTACCGGCCATCACATTTCCTTCCGGGCGGTTGTTGATCCATCGAGTCTGGGCAATGTACCGAGTACTGTGCACCGATGGGGCGGACTACTAAACACGCCGTGGTGATCGGCGGCAGCATCGCGGGCATGTGCGCCGCGCGGGTGCTCTCCGAGGTCTACGGCCAGGTGACGGTGTACGAGCGCGATGCGCTGCCCGACGGGCCGGCCAACCGGGCCGCGGTCCCGCAGGGGCGGCACGTCCATCTGCTGATGGCCCGCGGCGCGCAGGAATTCGAGCGCCTCTATCCCGGTCTGCTCGCCGGCATGGTGGAGGCGGGCGTGCCGATCCTGGAGAACCGGCCGGACTGCATCCACTTCGGCGCCGCCGGCCATGTGCTCGGCACGAACCACACCCTGCGCGACGAGTTCACCGCCTATGTGCCGAGCCGGCCGCAGCTGGAATGGCAGATCCGGCGGCGCACGGCCCAGATCCCGAACGTGACGATCGAACGCCGCTCGGTCAACGAACCGATCTTCGACGCGGCGGCGGGTCGGGTCACCGGGGTGGTGCTCGATACCGGCGACGGCACCGAGGCGGTGGCCGCCGACCTGGTCGTCGACGCCACCGGGCGCGGCACCCGGTTGCCGGTGTGGCTGGCCCAGTGGGGGTACGAGCGGCCCCGCGAGGACACCGTGGACGTCGGCATCGCCTACGCCACCCAGCAGGTGCACATCCCGGAGTCGGCGCTGGCCGAGAAGGTGGTGGTGGCGGGCGCATCGGCCGAGCAGCCACTGGGGCTGGGCATGCTGTTCTACGAGGACGGCAACTGGAACGTGACCACGTTCGGTGTGGGGAAGGTGCAGCCGCCGCAGGACTTCGGGCAGATCTGCGATCTGGCCGACACGATCCTGCCCGCGCACGTCGCTTCGGCGCTGCGCGCCGGAACCCCGTTGGGCGATATGGCCTTTCACAAGTACCCGACGAGCCGGTGGCGCCGCTACGACAAACTCGACCGGTTCCCGCTGGGCATCGTGCCGTTCGGCGACGCGGTGGTGAGCTTCAATCCCACCTTCGGGCAGGGCATGACCATGACCTCGCTGCAGGCCGGCCATCTTTGCCGCGCCCTGCAGTACCCCGACGACCGCGTGGCCGCGGAACTCAACCGGGCGACGGCGAAGACGACGTACCCGGTGTGGCAGATGAATGCGATCGGCGATCTGACCCTGCACCGCGCCACCACGGATGGGCCGGTGCCCTGGTGGTACGCGCCTGTCGGGGGGCTCTTCGACCAGTTCCTCGGCGCCGCCGAAACCGATCCTGTTCTCGCCGAATGGTTTCTGCGGCGGTTCAGCCTGCTCGACAGCCTCTACATGGTGCCGTCGGCGCGACTGGTGGGCCGCACCGTGCGGCACAACATGGGATTGTGGCTGGCGCAGAAACGGTCAGCCCGGCGAGGCCGCACGAGGACGCTCGTCACGACCCGACGGTGACGCGGAACAGCTTCGCGGGCACCTGGGCAAGCAGGCGGATCGGTCCGTCGTCCGCGGCGACCCAGGCCGCCGAACCCCGCTGCATGGTCAGCGTCGTGCCCTTGGCGTGCAGGGTGGCCGAACCGTCGGTGCACAGCAGCACCTGCGGGCCGTCCTGGCCGGCCGGGGCGTCGATCTCGTGGCCCAGATCGTCCCCACCGAGTTCGACCACCGAGACCTCGAATTCCGGCGCCGGTGTGCGGTACACCAATTCCATCGGGGCGCGGCCGGATTCGGGACGCAACACCAGATCAGGCGTCGGGGTGAAGTCGAGAACGCGCAGCAGCTCCGGCACATCGACGTGTTTGGGCGTCAGCCCGCCGCGCAACACGTTGTCGGAGTTGGCCATCACCTCGAAGCCGACACCATGCAGATAGGCGTGCAGGTTGCCGGCCGGAAGATAGATGCCCTCACCCGGCCGCAGGGTGATGCGGTTGAGTAGCAGCGCCGCGAGCACACCGGCGTCATTGGGATAGCGCTCGCCGAGTTCGAGCACCGTCCTGGCCTCCGCGGCGAACGTGGTGTGCCCCTCGCGGACATAGTTGATCGCCCCGTCGAGGACGGCCGGAACCAGCTCGTCGAGATGCGGCTGCGGCGCGGTGATCCAGGTGGTGAACAGCGCGCGCAGTCCGTCGGGCTCGGACTGTCCGGACAGCAGGTTGATCGACGGGGCGAGCTGCGGGACCTGCAGGGCGTGCAACAGTTCGACGGTCGCGGCGACCGGCCGGAAACCGGCGAGCGCCTCGAAGCGGTCGAGTGCCACCAGCAGCTCCGGCTTGTGGCTGCGGTCGCGGTAATTGCGCATGGGCGCCGTCACCGGAATGCCCAACTGTTCTTCGCGGGCATAGCCTTCGGCGGCCTGTACGGCACTGGGATGGGCCTGCAGCGAGAGCGGCTCGTCGGCGGCGAGCACCTTGACCAGGAACGGCAGCGCGTCGCCGAAGCGCCGCACCGTCGGCGCACCGAGCTGGCCGTCCGGATCGGCCCGCACGGCCTCGAGCAGCGAGATTTCGCGGTCCCCGTCCTGCAGATACGCCGGGTCACCCGGATGCGCGCCGAACCACAGCTCCGCCTCGGGATGCGCTGTCGGACTTGGCCTTCCGGTGAACTCCGCAATCGCGGTCCGCGAACCCCACGCGTAGGTCCGCACCGCCCCCCTCAGCAGATGCACTCGCTCATCCTCGAACCAGTCGCAGGTAGACCGCGGTCATCTCCAACCGCACGGCCAGCTTGGCCAGCTGGTGTTCCAACCGCCCGGCTCCGGGGGCCGGCGATCCGACGTTCGGCGCATCCGGGACGTCGTCCGCGTCGACCACCTCCAGATCGTCGTAGCCGCTCACCCGCGCCGCCACGGCGGCCCGGTCGCGTCCGGTGGTGAGGACCAGGGTGCGCACCCGTTGCGGCAGTGGCCCGTCGAGCTCCTCGTCGTGGAAGATCGACGGCTGGGCTCCCCCCGCGGACCGTCCGAAACCGGCCCGCAGCGCGACCAGCACATCGGTCAACCCGACCGCGGCCACGGTCTCCTGCGCGACCCGTAGCAGCACTGCCGCACCGTGGCGGGCCAGCGTCAGCGTCGTGGCCTCGTCTCCGGCGAGCACCACGTCGCGCCCGGTGATCCGGTCGGCCAACGCCTTGGCCGGATTGGTGAACAGTTCGCGGGCGGGACTGTTGCGCAGCGCTTCGGCGTCCAGTTCGTCGGCGAGTTCGCCGAGGTCGACCCGGAAACCGGCATCGACAACCTGCAGTACCGCCAGGCCGGCCGCCAGATAACGCACCAGCCCGAAGTCGTCGGGTACCCACAGCCGCGGCGGGAGCCAGACCGCCCGCCCGGCCGTCGCATCGCGCAGCGGCCCCTCGAACGGCGCCACCGCGACGACGCGCGCACCGCGGCGTGCCGCCATGGCCGCGGAGCTCACCAACAGGGGTTCGGCCGGATCGTCGCCCGCGACGATCATCACGTCGAGCGCTCCGACCCACGGCGGTGCCTCGGTGGCCACCGCGACGGGTGCGGCCAGCGAGGCGCCGAACGCCGCTGCGAGCAGGGCGCCCGCCGTCTGTGCAGTCCCACGACCGGCCACCCAGATGACGGTGCGAGGCGGCTGCGGGGCTCGCAGCTCTTCGAGCGTTCCCTCGTCCAGCGCCGCCGCGGTGGCGCGCACCTGCGCACCGGCCATCGCCGCCGCCCGCAACAGGCCGTCGCGATCGGCGGCGACCAAACCGTCGGCGTCGTCGAGGTCGATCACGGCGGCCGAGGACGCGCTGCTCATCACGGCGACGTTCCGTTGCGGGCGGTGATCAGCCCGGCCACGTGGTCGACGACCTCGCCGACCTCCTCGGTGGTCCGGGCCTCGACGTTGAGGCGCAGCAGCGGTTCGGTGTTGGAGGTGCGCAAGTTGAACCAGCACCCGTCGCCCAGATCCACGGTGACCCCGTCGAGATGGTCGATGGAGTTGATGCGGTGGCCGTAGGACACCAGCACGGCGTCGACGCAGTCGGCCGCGTCGGTCACCGTGAAGTTGAGCTCGCCGGAGGCCTCGTAGCGGTGGTAGTCGGCCATCAGTTCCGACAGGGGCCGATCCTGTTCGCCGAGTGCGGCCAGCACGTGCAGAGCGGCCAGCATCCCGGAGTCGGCGCCCCAGAAGTCGCGGAAGTAGTAGTGCGCGGAGTGCTCCCCGCCGAAGATCGCCCCGGTCTCGGCCATCAGACCCTTGATGTAGCTGTGGCCGACCCGCGAACGCACCGGCGTACCTCCGCGTTCGACCACGAGCTCGGGAACCGCCCGGGAGGTGATCAGGTTGTGGATGATCGTGCCGCCGATCTCGTGCTGCAATTCGCGGGCCGCCACCAGCGCGGTCACCGCCGACGGCGACACCGGCCTGCCCTGTTCGTCGACGACGAAACAGCGATCGGCGTCGCCGTCGAAGGCCAACCCGATCTCGGCCCCGGTCTCGAGCACGAAGGACTGGAGATCGACCAGATTGGCCGGATCCAGCGGATTGGCCTCGTGGTTGGGGAACGTGCCGTCGAGTTCGAAGAACAACGGCAGCACCGTCACCGCATCGATCGGTCCGAATACTGCGGGGGCGGTGTGCCCGGCCATCCCGTTGCCGGCGTCGACGGCCACCCGGAGCGGCCGCAGCCCGTCGAGGTGCACCAGCGAGCGCAGGAACGCGCCGTAGTCGGCCAGCACGTCGCGTTCGGAAACGGTGCCTCGCGGCCCGTCGTAGGCCGGCACACCGGCGCTCACCTCTGCGGCGATCTGGGCCAGCCCGGTGTCGCGACCCACGGGTTTGGCGCCGGCCCGGCACAACTTGATGCCGTTGTACGCCGCGGGATTGTGGCTCGCGGTGAACATCGCACCGGGGCAGTCCATCGACCCGGAGGCGAAATAGAGCTGATCGGTCGACGCCAATCCGATCCGGACCACGTCCAGGCCTTGGGCCGTCACCCCGTCGGCGAAGGCCTCCGACAGGGCCGGCGAGCTCGCCCGCATGTCGTGACCGATGACCACCTGTGCTGCGTCGGCCCGGACCAGGCGGGCGAAGGCACCGCCGACCTCGGCGACGAACCCTTCGTCGAGTTCCTCGCCGACCAGACCACGCACGTCATAGGCCTTGATGACGCGATCCACGGTTGCGGCCGGGCGGGACATACGACTCCTAGGGTCGAGGAAGCGTCGAGGAGAAGCTCGCCGCCAGCCTAGCCGCAGGGAGGTGAGGGGCCAGTGGCCATCTCAGGGGCCGTCGCCGGGACGGCCGCTGGACTCACCCGAACTGGTCACTCACCGGGGTCCGGCAGTACCCGCAGGTGACCGCGCCGCCGTCCATTGTTCTCCGGACGCCGCACCGGTGTTGCGACCAGCGCACTCCCGCCGGCCCCGACGCCACCCGGATCGGAGAAGCCGGCCACCACCCCGTTGGCCGGCGCGGCGGGCTGGCGGCCCTCGCGGACCGCGTCGGCGAGCGCGACCAGGTCGTCGTCGTCCGGATGCGTGGGCAGCGGGCCGGCGTGGCGGACCAGCTCCCAGCCTCGCGGTGCGGTGATGCGGCTGGCGTGGCCCACGCACAGGTCCCACGAGTGCGGCTCCGAGACGATGGCCAGCGGGCCGACGACTGCGGTGGAATCGGAGTAGACGAACGTCAGCGTCGCCACCGCATAGTGGGGGCACCCGGGCCGGCAGCAGCGACGGGGAACATTCACGAACGGAAGGCTATCGCGGGACAAACTCCGGGCGGTGCCGGACACGCGCAGCGGCGGAGCGGCCGATAGCCAACCGTTACGATCCACTTCGTGCCCGAGCGCAACCGATCGACCTCGCGCCGCGGGCGCGGGATGCGCGGTCCGCTGCTCCCGCCGACGGTGCCGGGTTGGCGCAGCCGCGCCGAGCGATTCGACATGGCGGTGCTCGAAGCGTACGAGCCGATCGAGCGGCGCTGGCAAGACCGGGTCGCGACCCTCGACGTCGCGGTCGACGAGATTCCCCGGATGGCGCCGAAGGATCCGGAGAGCGTGCAGTGGCCACCCGAAGTCGTCGCCGACGGGCCGATCGCGCTGGCCCGGCTCATTCCGGCCGGGGTGGATGTCCGCGGAAACGCCACGCGGGCACGAATCGTGTTGTTCAGAAGACCGATCGAGCGGCGGGCGAAGGACTCCGACGAACTCGCGGACCTGTTGCATGAGGTGTTGGTGGCGCAGGTGGCCACCTATCTGGGCGTCGAGCCCTCCGTCGTCGACCCGACGATCGACGACGAGTGAGGTGCGGGCCACGCCCGCGGGTACTACCTGTTGGGTCTGATGCTGGGGATCCGCATTATTCGGTGGATCCGCGCCGGTGCGGCCTCAGATGATGCCGCGCTTGAGCCGGCGGCGCTCGCGCTCGGAGAGTCCACCCCAGATGCCGAAGCGCTCGTCATGGGCCAGTGCATAGTCGAGGCATTCGTCACGAACCTCGCAGCCCATGCAGATCCGCTTGGCCTCGCGGGTCGATCCGCCCTTCTCGGGGAAGAACGCCTCGGGGTCGGTCTGGGCGCACAGCGCCCGCTCCTGCCACAGGTCGGCGTCGGCGTCCTCGGTGATTGCCGGCTCGAACTCGACCCGGTCCGGGACGACGCTGAGCTGCGGCCGGCCCATCGGGCTCACCGGCGCCGGCTGACCGCCGGTGTACGGCGCGCTGCCGTACGAGCCGAGCATCCGGTTGTCGAATCGCACCACTTGATCGAAATCCCTTGACTCAAAAGACATTTCCCCGCCCTCCTGGTTGTGTGTCGTTGTTCCGCTGGTGGCCCCGTACCGTGCCCAAGGGACCGATTCAATTCGAACAAGTGATCGAATCTCGGTCTGCAACACCAGCTTCGGGAGGCGTACCGGGAATGACACTGGTGTGATTACACACGCGTTAGCTGCCCGGGTCAAGCGCTTGAACAGGAATTCATACCACCCCGTGACAAAGATGCGGCGCGTCGGAAATCTCGGCGTGTCCACTCCGTGACCACCGCCACCCCAGGACGGGTGCTGCCGCGCCGTATCGCACCGCCTAATCTCGGTCGGTGTGAAGGTCACGGTCTTGGTCGGCGGTGTGGGCGGTGCCCGCTTCCTGCTCGGCGTGCAGCATCTGCTCGGGCTCGGTCAGTTCGCGCAGACGCCTGCTGCGCAACCGCCCGAGCACGAGCTCACCGCGGTCGTCAACGTCGGCGACGACGCCTGGATGTTCGGTGTGCGCATCTGCCCTGATCTGGACACCTGCATGTACACCCTCGGCGGCGGTATCGACCCCGAACGCGGCTGGGGCCATCGCGACGAAACCTGGCACGCCAAGGAGGAACTCGCCGCCTACGGCGTACAGCCCGACTGGTTCGGACTGGGCGACCGCGATCTGGCGACCCACCTGGTGCGCAGCCAGATGCTGCGCGCGGGCTATCCGCTGTCCCAGGTCACCCAGGCGCTGTGCGACCGGTGGTCACCCGGGGCCCGGCTCCTGCCCGCCAGCGACGACCGCAGCGAGACCCACGTCGTCATCACCGACCCGCAGACCGGCGACCGGGGCGCCATCCACTTCCAGGAATGGTGGGTGCGCTATCGCGCCAAGGTGCCGACGCACAGCTTCGCGTTCGTCGGAGCCGACAAGGCCACGGCGGGCCCCGGCGTGGTCGACGCGATCGCCGGGGCGGACGCCGTATTGATCGCCCCGTCCAATCCCGTCGTCAGCATCGGCGCCATCCTGACGGTGCCCGGCATCCGCGCCGCGTTGCGGACCACCGGGGCGCGGGTCATCGGCTACTCCCCCATCGTGTCGGGAAAGCCGTTGCGCGGCATGGCCGACGAGTGCCTGTCGGTGATCGGCGTACCCACCACCTCCGAGGCCGTCGGCGGTCACTACGGCGCCAGGTCGAGCACGGGCATCCTCGACGGCTGGCTGGTGCACACCGGTGACGACGCGACGATCGACGGGGTGCAGGTGCGCGCGGTACCGCTGCTGATGACAGATCCGGCCACCACCGCGACGATGGTGCAGGCCGGTCTCGAACTGGCCGGGGTGTGGCCGTGACCGGGCCGATCGAACACGGCACCAGCCACATCGAGCACGGCACCAGCCACATCGAGCACGGCACCAGCCACATCGAGCACGGTGCCGCCGCGACGATCGAACTGCTGCCGGTACCGGGTCTGCCGGAATTCCGCCCGGGTGACGACCTGGCTGCCGCCCTGGCCGGCGCCGCACCGTGGCTGCGCGACGGCGACGTCGTCGTGGTCACCAGCAAGGTGGTGTCCAAGTGCGAGGGCCGCATCGTCGCCGCGCCTGCCGATCCCGAGGAACGGGACACGTTGCGCCGCAAGTTGATCGACGAAGAGGCGGTCCGGGTGCTGGCGCGCAAGGGGCGCACCCTCATCACCGAGAACGCGATCGGGCTGATCCAGGCCGCCGCCGGTGTCGACGGGTCCAACGTCGACACCGACGAACTGGCCCTGCTGCCGGTGGACCCCGACGGCAGCGCGGCGGCCCTGCGCGCCGCGCTTTCCGAACTGCTGGACGTGACGGTCGGCGTCGTCATCACCGACACCATGGGCCGCGCCTGGCGCAACGGACAGATCGACGCGGCGATCGGTTCGGCGGGGCTGCCGGTGCTGTACGGATACACCGGCGCCCACGACGCGCACGGCAATGAACTGGTGGTGACCGAGGTGGCCGTCGCCGACGAGATCGCCGCGGCCGCCGATCTGGTCAAAGGCAAGCTCACCGGCGTCCCCGTTGCTGTCGTGCGCGGACTTCGGTTGCCCGACAACGGCTCCAGAGCAGGTGACCTGCTCCGCTCCGGTGCGGATGATCTGTTCTGGCTGGGCACCGAGGAATCCATCGCCCGGGGCAGACGCGAGGCCCTGCTGCTACGCCGGTCGGTGCGTCGATTCGCCACCGAATCCGTTGCCGCCGAGCTGGTCGAAGATGCGGTCGCCGAGGCGCTCACCGCGCCGGCACCGCACCACACCCGACCCGTGCGCTTCGTCTGGGTCCAGGACCGGGCGGTGCGCCGGCGCACGCTCGATCGGATGAAGGACCGCTGGAGCGCCGATCTGGCCGGTGACGGCAGGACGGCCGATTCGATCGACCGCCGCACCGCGCGCGGCCAGATCCTTTACGACGCACCCGAACTCGTCATCCCGTTTCTGGTCCCCGACGGCGCGCACGACTATCCCGACCCCACACGCACCGCGGCCGAACACACCATGTTCACCGTGGCCGGCGGTGCCGCGGTGCAGGCCCTGCTGGTGGCGCTCGCCGTTCGCGGCCTCGGCAGCTGCTGGGTGGGGTCGACGATCTTCGCCGCCGACGTGGTGCGCGAGGAACTCGACCTGCCCGCCGACTGGGAACCGCTCGGCGCCGTCGCGATCGGCCATCCCGTCGAGCCGGTCACCCCGCGCGAACCCGGACCGACCGACGGGCTGCTGGTCCGCCGGTGAGTTTGCACGCGTCGGCCGTCACGACGCTGCGCGAGTGGGCGGCCCCCGATCCGGCGCAGGATTCGCTGCGCCACGCCATGCTCGCGTTCCTGGACGCCCGGCCCGACGCCTGTCTGCGCAGCTGCGCGCCGGGCCACATCACCGCCTCGGCGCTGGTGCTCGACCACACCGGCAGCCGCGCGGTGCTGACCCTGCATCCCCGGGTCGGGCGCTGGCTGCAACTGGGTGGGCATTGCGAACCCGACGACGCCGACATCTGCTCAGCGGCGCTGCGCGAGGCCGCCGAGGAATCCGGCATCGCCGGTCTGGTGGTCGATCCCGCGCTCGCCGCCGCGCACGTCCACCCGATCACCTGTTCGCTGGGCGTGCCCACCCGCCACCTGGACCTGCAGTTCCTGGTCCACGCCCCGGCGGGTGCGCAGCTCCGTCGCTCCGCGGAATCGCTCGACCTGCGCTGGTGGCCGCTCGAGGCGCTTCCGCGCGAGACCGACGCCGGGCTACGGCAACTGGTGACCGCGGCGCGCCGCCGCGGTCGGATCTGAGCCGCGCGGCGTCGTCAGATGTCGGTGGAGTAGCGGATCCCGCCGTCGGGGATCTGCACCCCCGGCCACACCCGCGCGCCGCGCAGCAGCTCGCACCGGGCGCCGATGTCCGCGCCGTCACCGATCACCGCGTCCCGGATCAGGGCCCGCGGCCCGATACGGGCCCCGAAGCCGATGATGGACCGCTCGATCACCGCACCGGCGGCGACCGTCACCCCGTCGAAGATGACCGCGCCGTCGAGCCGGGCGCCGGCGCCGATCTCGGCACCGCGGCCGACCACCGTTCCACCGATGAGCAGCGCCCCGGGCGCCACCCCCGCCCCGTCGTGGACCAGCGATTCGCCGCGGTGGCCGTGCAGCGCCGGCGACGGGGCGATACCCCGGACCAGGTCGGCCGAACCGCGGACGAAGTCCTCGGGGGTGCCCATGTCGCGCCAGTAGGTGGCATCGACGTACCCGCACACCCGCAGTCCGTCCGACAGCAGATTCGGGAACACCTCACGTTCGACCGACACCGGCCGGTCCCGCGGGATGCGATCGATCACCTCGCGCCTGAACACGTAGCACCCGGCGTTGATCTGGTCGGTCGGCGGGTCCTGCGTCTTCTCCAGGAACGCGGTCACCACACCGTCGGCGTCGGTGGGCACACAGCCGAAGGCCCGCGGATCGCCGACCCGGACCAGATGCAGGGTCACGTCGGCTCGGTGACTCTGGTGGGTGTCCAGCAGCGCCCCCAGATCGCAGCCGGACAGCACATCGCCGTTGAAGACCATCACGGTGTCGTGGCGCAGCTTCTCCGTCACGTTGGCGATACCGCCACCGGTGCCCATCGCCTGGGGTTCGAAGACGTACTCCATCTCCAGACCGAGTTTCGAGCCGTCCCCGAACGAGGCCTCGAACACTTCGGCCTTGTAAGAGGTGCCCAGCACCACGTGTTTCACGCCCGCCGCGGCGATCCGTGAGAGCAGATGGGTCAGGAAGGCCAGCCCGGCCGTCGGCAGCATCGGCTTGGGCGCCGAGAGGGTCAGCGGGCGCAGCCGGGTGCCCTGACCACCGACCAGCACGACCGCGTCGACTTCGGCTGGATTCACCACGTTCAACCCCCTGCGCGTCGGTTTCGGCCAGCTTTCCAGATCACCGCTCGCGCCCGCACCGCCAGCGCGAATTTCATCGTGCCCCGCAGCGGGGCCTGCCAGGCGCGTGGATAGCGGTCGGAGAGGAAGGTGTAGGTGCTCACATGGTGGGCCGCGAGGTTGCGCGCCGGATCGCGGCCGGTGGAATGGCCCTTGTGATGCAGGATCTCCGCCGTCGGGACGTAGACGTTCAACCACCCCGCCGCGCCCAACCGATCCCCGAGGTCGACGTCCTCCATGTACATGAAGTAGCGCTCGTCGAATCCGCCGATCGCGTCGAATGCCGCCCGGCGCAGCAGCAGACAGCTGCCCGACAGCCACCCCACCGGCCGCTCGCTGGGCTCCTGCCGGTCCTGCCGGTAGGCGGTGGTCCACGGATTGGACTTCCAGAACGGCCCGACGACGGCGTGCATACCGCCGCGCACCAGGCTGGGCAGGTGCCGCGCCGACGGGTAGACCGAGCCGTCGGGATCCCGGATCAGCGGGCCCAGCGCGGCCGCCCGGGGCCAGCGGCGAGCGGCATCGAGGAGTTCGTCGATCGAGTTCGGACCCCACTGCACATCCGGATTGGCGACGATCACGAACTCGGGGTCCCCGAGATCCCGCTCGATCGAGGCCACGGCGCGGTTCACGGCGGTCCCGTACCCCACGTTGCCGCCGGTGCGCAGCAGCCGGGTGTTCGGGTAGCGCTCCAGCGCTTCCTCCGGCGCACCGTCGGTGGAACCGTTGTCGGCCATCACGACGGTGACGGGACGGTCGGTCGCGTGGGCCAGCGAAGCCAGGAACCGGTCGAGGTGTCCACCCGGTGAGTAGGTCACCGTCACCACGACCAGTTCGTCACTCACGGCGTAGAGGGTAGCCGCCGTTGAGCGGACGCCTTCACGGGCCGGTCGAGGCCCGGTGGAGGGCCGACGCCAGCGCCTCCCGCCAGGGCCGCAGCGGGGTGAGCCCGGCCGCGGCCGAGCGGCGCGACCCCAGCGCGGAGTAGGCCGGTCGTGGCGCCGGGCGCGGATGCCGGTCACCGGTGATCGGCCGCAGCCGCGCAGGATCGGCCCCGATCAGCTCGAATACCGCCTGCGCCAGGTCGAACCGGCTGGCCGGGCCGGTGTTGGCGGCGTGCAGCAACCGGCCGCCGACCCGGCCGTCGGCGATCTCGAGAAGCGCGCCCGCCAGATCGTCGGCATAGGTGGGGGAACCGATCTGGTCGGCCACCACCTCGATCGGGTCGTCGACCGCCGCCGCGGCCGCCCGGCGTCGCATCGTCGCCACGAAGTCGGCGCCGTCGCGGCCCTCGTACACCCATGCGGTGCGCACGACGTAGGCGTCGGCACCGCTGATCAGCGCCGCCTGCTCACCCGCCAGCTTGGTACGGCCGTAGACACTGAGCGGCCCGGGCGGATCGTCGGTCTCGTACGGACGCGGGGCGGCGGATCCGAAGTCACCGCTGAACACATAGTCGGTCGAGAGATGGATCAGGGTGGCTCCGGCGTCGGCGCAGGCGCGCGCGAGGTGGCCCGGGCCCTCGGCGTTCACCGCCTGCGCGCGCCGCGGGTCGGCCTCGGCCGCGTCGACGGATGTGACGGCGGCACAGTTGACCACCACGTCACCGGCACCGGGCAGACCGGCCACCGCTTCGGGGTCGGTGATATCGCAGTCGGCCGAGGACAGCGTCGTGACTGCGCGCTGTTCACCGCGCGCGCGGGCGGCCAGGACCCGCCCGACCAGTCCCCCCGCACCGGTGATGACGATTCGCCGCGACACGGCTGCGAGTGTGACACGAGCCGATCACTCGGGCTCGACAGGCCGGGGATCGCTACCCGGCCTCCGGCCGACTCGCAAGTAGCCTGGGCTGATGCCCGCTCGAGCCCTACGCGCCATCGCCGTGATGGTGGCGCTCGCCGTCGTGCTCGGAACGGGGGTGGCGTGGAGCCGCATCCGCTCGTTCGAGTCCGGCATCAACCACATCAGCTCACCGGCCCTGGGCGATGGCGGCGAGGACGGCGCGATCGACATCCTGCTCGTCGGCTCCGACAGCCGCACCGACGCCCACGGCAACCCGCTGTCGGCCGAGGAGCTGGCCACCCTGCGCGCCGGTGACGACGTCTCGACCAACACCGACACGATCATCCTGGTGCGCATCCCCAACAACGGGAAGTCGGCGACGGCGATCTCGATCCCGCGTGACTCCTACGTCGAGGCGCCCGGCATCGGGAAGATGAAGATCAACGGCGTCTACGGATCGGTTCATCTGGAGAAGATGAAGGAACTGGTCGAGGAGCAGGGCGTCGATCCGGCGGTCGCGCAGAAGGAGGCGACCGAGGATGGGCGGGAGGCGCTCATCAAGACGGTCGCCAAACTGACCGGCGTCACCGTCGACCACTACGCCGAGATCGGCCTGCTCGGATTCGCCCTCATCACCGATGCGCTCGGCGGCGTCGACGTGTGCCTGAAAGAACCGGTCTACGAACCGCTCTCGGGTGCCGACTTCCCGGCCGGGTGGCAGCGACTGAACGGACCGCAGGCGCTCAGCTTCGTCCGCCAGCGCCACGACCTGCCGCGCGGCGACCTCGACCGGGTCACCCGCCAGCAGGCGGTGATGGCCTCGCTGGCCCACGAGGTGGTCTCGGGCAAGACGCTGTCGAGCCCCGCCACGCTCAGCCGGCTCGAGGCGGCGGTGCAGCGTTCGGTGGTGCTCTCCGACGGTTGGGACATCATGGAATTCGTCGACCAGCTGCAGAAGCTGGCCGGCGGCAACATCGCCTTCGCCACCATCCCGGTGCTGCGCGAGGACGGCTGGAGCGACGACGGTATGCAGAGTGTGGTGCGCGTCGACCCGACCGCCGTCCAGGAGTGGGTGACCAGCCTGCTCAACGAACAGGATGAGGGCAAGACCGAGGAGCTGGCCTACTCACCGGACAAGACGACCGTCGACGTGGTCAACGCCAGCGACGTCAACGGACTGGCGGCGGCGGTGTCGGCGGCGCTGGTCGCCAAGGGCTTCACCGCCGGTTCCACCGGCAATCACGAGGGCACCGGCCAGATCAGCGGCAGCCAGGTGCTCGCGCCGAACAAGGACGACCTCGGCGCCCAGGCGGTGGCCACCGACCTCGGCGGACTGCCGGTCGTGGAGGACTCCTCGGTGGCGGAGAACACGGTGCGGGTCGTGCTGACGGCCGATTACACCGGCCCGGGTTCGGGCCTGGACGGCACCGACCCGTCCATGCTGAACGCGGGCGCCGGCGAGTCCGGGGGCACCGTCGATGCGGCCGCGACACTTCCGCCGCCGCAGATCATCACCGCCGGCTCCGACGACCCGGAGTGTGTGAACTGACCGTCACCGGTGCACTGCTGGGCCCGCTGCTCGACTCCGATCCGGTCGGCCCGCGCATCACCTACTACGACGACGCCACCGGGGAGCGCATCGAGCTCTCCGCGGTGACGCTGGCCAATTGGGCGGCCAAAACCGCGAATCTGCTGCGCGACGAGATGGGCGCCGGATCCGGCAGCCGGGTGGCGGTGCTGCTCCCGGCGCACTGGCAGACCGCCGCGGTGCTGTTCGGCATCTGGTGGATCGGTGCGGAGGTGCTGATCGGCGACGCCACCGGTGCCGACATCGCGTTGTGCACCCGCGACAGCCTCGAAGCGGCCGACGCCGTCGCCGACGAGGTCGCCGTCCTGTCGCTCGATGCATTCGGCCGGCCCGCCGCCGACGTACCGTTCGGGGTCACCGACTACGCCACCTCGATCCGGGTGCATGGTGATCAGATCGTGCCCGAACGCGTCCCCGGCGCCGCGCTCGACGGCCGCTCCGTCGACGAGGTGCTCGACGCGGCGCGACGCGCGGCCGCGGCGGCCGGACTGGCCGCCGGCGAGCGGGTGATGTCGAGCGCCGGATGGGTCTGCGCCGACGATGTGATCGACCATCTGCTGGCCGTGTTCGCAGTCGGCGGCTCGCTGGTGCAGGTGACTCATCCCGATCCCGCGGCGCTCGACCGGCGTCGCGCGACCGAGAAGATCACCCGCGGCTAGGTGTACTCGGCAGGGACCGAGTCAGTCCTCGACGGGACGCAGATGGGTGACGTCGCCGGCGGCCAGCGGCAGACAGCGATCGCCGACGTCGACGACCAGCCGACCACACTCGTCGAGATCGATTGCCCGGCCGATCATGTCGTCTCCGCCAGGGAGGTCGACACGGACTCGCTGCCCCAGGGTGGCGCTGCACCGCCGGTAGTCAGCGACCAGGGTCGCGTCCGCCCCGTGGCCGGCCTGCCATCCGCCGATCCTGGTGGCCAAGGCCTGCAGCAGACTCGACAGCAGCACGGTGCGATCGAGCACCGGGGAGTCCAGCAGGAGCAGCGACGTCGCGGTCGGGACGGGCAGTTCGTCTTCGGTGAGGGTGACGTTGAGTCCGACGCCGACGATCACCGTCGCCGTCGACGGCGCCACCTCGGCCAGAAGTCCGGCCAGCTTTCGGCCGTCGACGAGAACATCGTTGGGCCACTTGAGTTTTGCGTCGATACCGGTGAGGTCGTGCAATACGTCGACCACGGCGACGCCGCAGAGCAGCGGTAGCCAGCCCCATCCTTCGACCGGAACCGCAGAGGCGTCGACCCCCACCGACACCGACAGCTGCGCGCGTGCCGGCGCCGACCAGGTCCGGCCGTGGCGGCCGCGACCCCGGGTCTGCAGATCGGCGACCAGGACCGCCCCGTCGACGGACTGTCCGCGACGGGCACGATCGATCAGATCTGCATTGGTGGAACCGGTTTCGTCGACCACGTCGATCCGACGCCACGGCCCGGGGCCATCGGTGCGGCGGCGCAGTGCGTCGCCGTCGAGTTCCCCGCGCAGAGCTGCGGTGCTCATCCGCGCAGCAGGGCGCGTGACATCACCATGCGCTGGATCTGGTTGGTGCCCTCGTAGATCTGGGTGATCTTGGCGTCGCGCATCATCCGCTCGACCGGGAAGTCGACGGTGTAGCCGGCTCCTCCGAACAACTGCACCGCGTCGGTGGTGACCTCCATCGCCACGTCGGAGGCAAAGCACTTCGACGCCGCGGAGATGAAGCCCAGATCGCCCTCGCCACGCTCGGCGCGGGCGGCGGCCGAGTACACCATCAACCGCGCCGCCTCGACCTTCATCGCCATGTCGGCGAGCATGAACTGCACACCCTGGAAGTCGCTGATGGACTTGCCGAACTGCTTGCGCTCCTTGGTGTATGCCAGCGCGGCGTCGACCGCGCCCTGGGCGATACCGACGGCCTGCGCACCGATCGTCGGGCGGGTGTGATCGAGAGTGGCCAGCGCGGTCTTGAACCCTGTACCGGGGTCGCCGATCATCCGGTCTCCCGGGATCCGGCAGTTCTCGAAATAGAGTTCGGTGGTCGGCGAGCCCTTGATGCCGAGTTTGCGCTCCTTGGGCCCGATACTGAAACCCTCGTCGTCGAGGTGAACCATGAACGCCGAGATCCCGTTGGCGCCCTTGTCGGGATCGGTCACGGCCATCACGGTGTACCAGGTGGACTTGCCACCGTTGGTGATCCACGCCTTGGTGCCGTTGAGGATCCAGTCGTCGCCGTCGGCCTTGGCGCGGGTGCGCATCGAGGCCGCGTCGCTGCCCGCCTCGCGCTCGGACAGCGCATAGGAGGCCAGCTTGCCGTCCACCAGGTCGGGCAGCACCTTCTTCTTGAGGTCGTCGGATCCGCGCAGGATCAGGCCCATGGTGCCGAGCTTGTTGACCGCCGGGATCAATGACGCCGACGCGTCGACCCGGGCGACCTCTTCGATCACGATGCAGGCAGCCACCGAATCGGCGCCCTGTCCACCGAACTCCTCAGGGACGTGCACGGCGTTGAAACCGGAGGCGTTCAGCGCCTGCAAGGCCTCCTCGGGGAAACGCGACTGCTCGTCGACGTCCGCGGCGTGCGGGGCGATCTCCTTCTCGGCGAGCGCCCGGATCGCGGAGCGCAGCTCCTGGTGTTCCTCCGGCAGTGTGAAGATGTCGAACGACGGATTGCCTGCCCAGCCGGCCATGATGCCCTCCTAGCTACTCGTCGGTAACTTTACCCGTCCTCAGCCGTCGCCCAGTAACCGGTCCCGCAGCGCGGCGTCCTTGTCCAGGACCATCTGCTCGAGGTCGGCCTGGTACCGGCTCATCCTGTCCCGCAACGCCGGATCAGCCGCGCCGAGGATGCGGACAGCCAGCAGACCGGCGTTACGCGCGCCGCCGATCGACACCGTGGCCACCGGCACCCCGGCCGGCATCTGGACGATCGACAACAGCGAGTCCAGGCCGTCGAGGCGCGCCAGTGGGACCGGCACCCCGATCACCGGCAGCGGCGTCGCCGAGGCCACCATGCCGGGCAGGTGCGCCGCGCCGCCGGCGCCGGCGATGACCACCTCGATACCGCGGTCGGCGGCGGTACGCGCGTAGTCGAGCATGCGCCCGGGCGTGCGGTGGGCCGAGACGACCCCGACCTCGAACGGCACCTCGAACTCGGCGAGCGCCTCGGCGGCGTCGCTCATCACCGACCAGTCGCTGTCGCTGCCCATGATGACGCCGACCCGCGGTGTGCTCGTGCTCATCAGTGCCCTTCCCATCCGTCGGTCCACTGCGCGTGGGACAACCAGTGTGCCGCCCGCTCGGCCCGCTCCCGCACCACCGCCGGGTCGTCGCCGGTGATGTTGACGTGACCGATCTTGCGGCCGGGCCGTTCGGACTTGCCGTAGAGGTGCACCTTGGCGTCCGGAATCCGCCCGAACAGGTGGTGCACCCGCTCGTCCATCGACATCTGCGGGGTGTGCGCAGCACCCAGCACATTGGCCATCACGGTGACCGGCGCCAGCAGCGCGGTGTCTCCGAGCGGATAGTCCAGGACCGCACGCAGATGCTGCTCGAACTGACCGGTCACCGACCCGTCCATGCTCCAGTGCCCGGAGTTGTGCGGCCGCATCGCCAGTTCGTTGACCATCAGGGCACCGTCGGCGGTCTCGAAGAGCTCCACCGCGAGCAGGCCCACCACGCCCAGTTCGTCGGCCAGGCGCAGCGCGAGTTCCTGTGCGGCGGCGCCGAGCCCGTCGGCCAAGTCCTGCGCCGGGGCCACCACCACCACGCAGATGCCGTCGCGTTGAACCGTCTCCACCACCGGCCACGCCGCGCCCTGACCGAACGGCGACCGGGCCACCAGCGCGGCGAGCTCACGCCGCATGGCCACCCGCTCCTCGGCCATCACGGCGACGCCCTGGTCCAGATAGCGGGTGACCACCTCGCGCGCCTCGTCGCGGTCCGCGGCCATCACCACACCGCGGCCGTCGTATCCGCCGCGCACCGTCTTGACCACCACCGGCCCGCCGACGAGATCGGAGAACGCCACCACGTCGTCGGCCGAGTCGATCTCGGTGTACCGCGGCACCGGCGCCCCCATGGCCTGCAGCCGCCTGCGCATCGTCAGCTTGTCCTGCGCGTGCAGCAGCGCCTCCGGCGGCGGGGCGACGTTGACACCCTCGGCCACCAGCGTCTCGAGCAGCTCGCCCGGCACATGTTCGTGATCGAAGGTCAGGACCGACGCGCCAGAAGCTGCGCGCCGCAGCGCATCGATGTCGGTGTGCGATCCGATCACGACGTCGGGGCTGACCCGGGCGGCGGGTTCGTCGGCGCCGGTGGCCAGCACCCGCAGCGTCTGGCCGAGGGCGATCGCCGCCTGGTGGGTCATCCGGGCGAGCTGGCCGCCGCCGACCATGGCGACGACGGGAGGCGTTGGTGGGGTTCTCGACACGCCGCCTATGGTGTCATGCCGGCGGCAACCCGCTGACCTGCGCCGACGCCGCGATGGGGCATCGGCCCCCGCCGCTTGCGTAGACTGCCTCTCTGTGTCCTTTGCCGATGCGACGATCAAGAGGCTGCCGCGGCCGATCCGGCCGTACGCCGAGCAGCACCACGAATTGATCAAATTCGCCATCGTCGGGGCGACGACGTTCATCATCGATTCCGCGATTTTCTTCACGCTGAAGTTGACGATTCTCGAGCCCAAGCCGGTGACGGCGAAGATCATCGCCGGGATCGTCGCGGTGATCGCGTCCTACATCCTCAATCGCGAGTGGAGCTTCCGCGATCGCGGCGGCCGGGAACGCCACCACGAAGCGTTGTTGTTCTTCGTCTTCAGCGGTGTAGGTGTGCTGCTGAGCATGGCCCCGCTGTGGTTCTCCAGCTATGTCCTCGGCCTGCGCGTGCCCGAGGTGTCGCTGACGGTGGAGAACATCGCCGACTTCATCTCGGCCTATGTCTTCGGCAACCTGCTGCAGATGGCGTTCCGATTCTGGGCGTTCCGGCGCTGGGTCTTCCCCGACGAGTTCGCCCGCAATCCCGACAAGGCGCTCGAGTCCACCCTCACCAGCGGCGGTTTCGCCGAGGCGATGGAGGACCACGTCGAACTGCACACCGATGAGCACCGGACGGGCACGGTCACCCCGCTGCACCGACCAGGCCGCGGCGACGGCGCTCAGCTCGGCGATTCCTCCGCACCCAGGGTGTCGAAGACTTCGTGATACAGCAGTGAGTGCACGCGTTCCACCTGCGGAATGTCGTGGAACTCCAGCGGATCCTGGGCTGCGGACTCGATGATCAGCGTTCCGGTGCGCAGCACCCGGTCCAGCAGGCCGTGCCGGAACTCGACGCTGTTGATGCGGGCCAGCGGAATGTCGATGCCCGAGCGGGTCACCAGACCGTGCCGGTACATCACCCGCCGGTCGGTGAGCACGAAGTGGGTGGTCCACCAGTTCAGGAACGGCCACACGCACAGCCAACCGACCAGCACCAGCCAGATCACTGAGACGACGAGGAACACGACGTTGCGGGCGCCGGTGTCCCAGTCGAGGGTGTTGACGTAACCGGCCACGAACGCGGCGGCCGCACTGGCCAGCAGCAGCACGAGGATCGGACCGGTCAGTCGCCCCCAGTGCGGATGCTTGTGCAGCACCACCTGCTCGCCTCTGGCCAGCACGTTCTCTGGATATCCCACGGAGGCACTGTACTGAGCAGAGATGTCGGCGGTGGTGATCTCGGTCGGTACGCGCCGGATGTCCCAGGGCTGTTCGCCTGTCCCCGAGTGGCAGTCGATAGCATCGACAGCCATGACGAGCGTCACGGAGCCATCAGAAGCCCACGAGGTGGACATCCACACCACCGCCGGGAAGCTGGCCGACCTGAAGAAGCGGACCGAGGAGGCCAAGCACCCGGTCGGTGAGGCGGCCGTCGAAAAGGTGCACGCCAAGGGCAAACTGACCGCGCGCGAACGCATCCTGGCCCTGCTGGACGAGGATTCGTTCGTCGAACTCGATGCCCTGGCCCGGCACCGCAGCACCAATTTCGGGCTGCAGGCCAACCGGCCGCCCGGTGACGGTGTCGTCACCGGCTACGGCACCGTCGACGGCCGCGAGGTGTGCGTCTTCAGCCAGGACGCCACCGTCTTCGGCGGCAGCCTCGGCGAGGTCTACGGCGAGAAGATCGTCAAGGTGCAGGAGCTGGCCATCAAGACCGGCCGGCCGCTGATCGGGATCAACGACGGCGCCGGTGCGCGCATCCAGGAGGGCGTCGTCTCGCTCGGCCTCTACAGCCGGATCTTCCACAACAACATCAAGGCCTCCGGCGTGATCCCGCAGATCTCGCTGATCATGGGCGCGGCCGCCGGTGGACACGTGTACTCCCCCGCGCTGACCGACTTCGTCATCATGGTCGACCAGACCAGCCAGATGTTCATCACCGGCCCGGATGTCATCAAGACGGTCACCGGTGAAGAGGTGACGATGGAGGAGCTCGGCGGCGGTCACACCCATATGGCCAAATCGGGTCTGGCGCACTATGTGGCCTCCGGTGAGCAGGACGCATTCGACTACGTGCGCGATCTGCTGAGCTATCTGCCGCCCAACAACTACGCCGATCCGCCGCGCTACCCGTCGCCGTCACCCGCCGGCCCGATCGAGGAGACCCTCACCGAGGAGGACCTCGAGCTGGACACGCTGATCCCGGATTCGCCGAATCAGCCGTACGACATGCACGAGGTCATCACCCGGATCCTCGACGACGACGAGTTCCTCGAGATCCAGCAGGGCTACGCCACGAACATCATCGTGGGCTTCGGCCGGATCGACGGCCGCCCGGTCGGCATCGTCGCCAACCAGCCGACCCAGTTCGCCGGTTGCCTGGACATCAACGCCTCGGAGAAGGCGGCGCGCTTCGTGCGCACCTGCGATTGCTTCAACATCCCGATCGTCATGCTCGTCGACGTGCCGGGCTTCCTGCCGGGCACCGAGCAGGAGTACAACGGCATCATCCGGCGCGGCGCCAAACTGCTGTACGCGTACGGCGAGGCCACCGTCGCCAAGATCACGGTCATCACCCGCAAGGCCTACGGCGGCGCGTACTGCGTGATGGGCTCCAAGGACATGGGCTGCGACGTCAACGTGGCGTGGCCGTCGGCCCAGATCGCGGTCATGGGCGCCTCCGGCGCCGTCGGCTTCGTCTACCGCCAGCAGCTCAAGGAAGCCGCGAAGGACGGCCAGGATGTCGACGCCCTTCGTCTGCAACTGCAGCAGGAGTATGAGGACACGCTGGTCAACCCGTATATCGCGGCCGAGCGTGGCTATGTCGACGCGGTGATCCCGCCGTCGCACACCCGCGGTTACATCGGCACCGCGCTGCGGCTGCTGGAGCGCAAGATCACCCAGACTCCGCCGAAGAAGCACGGCAACATCCCCCTCTGAGCCTCGAGGAGACTCATGTCGCAGGACACCGACATCACCGAGGTCAGTGACCATCGTCAGCTGACCATCGACCTGCCGGCGCCGCCCGATCCGCACATCCATGTCGTCAAGGGCTCCCCGAGCGACGAGGAGGTCGCCGCGCTGGCGGCCGTGCTGGCCGGCGCCGGCGGCGGTCACGGCGAACCCGGACCGCAGGAGTTCAATCCCTGGGGGCATCCGGTCGACAAGCTGCGCTACGACGTCTCGAGCTGGCAGCGGGTGACGCTGCTGGAGCGCACCCATATGAGGAGATGACGCGACTGGTTCTGGGCTCGGCGTCGTCGGGCCGGCTCCGGGTGCTGCGCCAGGCGGGCGTCGACCCGCTCGTCATCGTCTCGGGCGTCGACGAGGACGCGATCATCGCCGCGCTCGGTGCCGCTGCGGCGCCGGACGAGGTGGTGACCGCGCTGGCAGCAGCCAAGGCCGCCGACGTGGTCGACCGTCTGCCTGCCGATGTCGGGGCTGACTGCGTGGTCGTCGGCTGTGATTCCATGCTCTGGTTCGACGGCCGGCTGAGCGGCAAGCCGGGCACCCCGGCCGCCGTGCGGGCGCAATGGCAGCTGATGGCGGGCCGCACCGGCGAGCTCTACACCGGCCACGCGGTCGTCCGGGTCCGCGACGGGATCGCCGTGGGACGCGAGATCGAGGCGGCCGGCACCCGGGTGCGCTTCGGCGAGCCGTCGGCCGACGATCTGACCGACTATGTGGACAGCGGCGAGCCACTCGGTGTGGCGGGTGCGTTCACCCTCGACGGTCTCGGCGGCTGGTTCATCGACGGTATCGACGGTGACCCGTCCAACGTCATCGGCCTGAGCCTGCCGCTGGTCCGCCGGATGCTGGCACGGCTCGGCGTGGCGGTGCCGCGCCTGTGGTCATCGCCGGCTCCCACCTGAGCGTGTGGTGCGGGCGGTAGGCTCGGCACTGTGCCGCTGCCACCAGATCCCAACCCGAAACTGCAGGACTACGCCCACCCGGAACGGCTGGTGACCTCCGACTGGCTGGCCAGCAACCTGGGCCGCCCGGGCCTGGCCATCGTCGAATCCGACGAGGACGTCCTGCTCTACGACACCGGCCACATTCCCGGTGCGGTGAAGATTGACTGGCACGTCGACCTCAACGACCCCAATGTGCGCGACTACATCGACGGTGAGCAGTTCGCCGAGCTGATGAACCGTAAGGGCATCGCCCGCGACGACACCGTGGTGATCTACGGCGACAAGAGCAACTGGTGGGCCGCGTACGCGCTATGGGTGTTCACCCTGTTCGGCCACCCCGACGTGCGCTTGCTCGACGGCGGGCGTGATCTGTGGATCTCCGACGGCCGCGACACCACGCTGGACGTGCCGACCAGACAGTCCTCCGGATATCCGGTGGTCGAGCGCGACGACGCGCCGATCCGCGCCTACCGCGAGGACGTTCTGGAGATCCTCGGCAACCAGCCGCTGATCGACGTCCGGTCGCCGGCGGAATACACCGGTGAGCGGACCCACATGCCCGACTACCCCGAGGAGGGGGCGTTACGCGGTGGCCACATCCCGACCGCCCGCTCCATCCCGTGGGGTACGGCCGCCCGCGACAACGGCCAGTTCCGTACCCGCGCCGAACTCGAGGAGCTCTACGGCTTCCTGTCCCCCGACGATCACACCGTCGTCTACTGCCGTATCGGCGAGCGGTCCAGTCACACCTGGTTCGTCCTGACCCATCTGCTCGGTCTGCCCGGCGTGCGCAACTACGACGGCTCCTGGACGGAATGGGGTAACGCGGTCCGCGTACCGGTCGCCGTCGGCCCGGATCCGGGGGAAGCCCCCGCCACCCGATGAGCATGCCGGGCGCCCTGGCCGAGGTGGTCTCGGAGTTCCAGGAGGTCGAGGGACAGGACAAGCTGCGGCTGCTCCTGGAATTCGCCGACGAATTGCCCCAGCTGCCCGCCGACCTCGAGGAGGCGGCGATGGAACCGGTGCCGGAATGCCAGTCACCGCTGTTCCTGCGTGTCGACGACAGCGACCGGGATCGTGTGCGGCTGTACTTCAGCGCACCCGCGGAGGCCCCGACCACCCGTGGGTTCGCCGCCATCCTGGCGACCGGTCTGGACGAGCAGTCGGCGACCGACATCTTGGCCGTGCCCGACGACTTCTACACCGAACTCGGGCTCGCCGCGCTCATCAGCCCGCTGCGTCTGCGCGGCATGTCAGCGATGCTGACGCGGATCAAGCGGCACCTCGAGCAGGGGTAAACGAACCTACTCGTCAGTAACCGACACCGGCTGGCCGGGCCCTGATACGCGCCGCCTAAACTCCCCGATAAGTTTCTCAAGACGTTCTTAAGAGAATGCCCGAGACGGCATATCAGCAGGAGGCGAAGTGGCCAGTCACGCCAGCTCGAAGATCTCGAAGGTGCTTGTCGCCAACCGCGGGGAGATCGCGGTGAGAGTCATCCGAGCGGCCAGGGACGCCGGGCTGCAGAGCGTGGCGGTGTACGCCGAGCCCGACGCCGATGCACCGCATGTCCGGCTCGCCGACGAGGCGTTCGCCCTCGGCGGTCAGACCTCGGCCGAGTCCTACCTGGTGTTTGAGAAACTGCTCGACGCCGCCGCCAAGTCCGGCGCCAACGCGGTGCACCCCGGCTACGGCTTCCTTTCCGAGAACGCCGACTTCGCCCAGGCCGTCCTCGACGCGGGTCTGATCTGGATCGGCCCCAGCCCCCAGTCGATCCGCGATCTCGGCGACAAGGTGACCGCACGCCATATCGCCGCCCGCGCCCAGGCACCGCTGGTCCCCGGCACCCCGGACCCGGTCAAGGACGCCGACGAGGTCGTCGCGTTCGCCACGGAGTACGGCGTCCCGGTCGCGATCAAGGCCGCCTTCGGCGGTGGTGGCCGCGGTATGAAGGTCGCCCGCAGCATCGAAGAGATCCCGGAGCTGTTCGATTCGGCCACCCGTGAGGCCGTCGCCGCCTTCGGCCGTGGCGAGTGCTTCGTCGAGCGTTACCTGGACAAGCCCCGCCACGTCGAGGCCCAGGTGATCGCCGATCAGCACGGCAACGTCGTCGTCGCAGGCACCCGTGACTGCTCGCTGCAGCGCCGCTTCCAGAAGCTGGTCGAAGAAGCCCCGGCACCCTTTCTCACCGACGCGCAGCGCAAGGAGATCCACGAGTCGGCCAAGCGCATCTGCAAGGAGGCCGGCTACTACGGCGCGGGCACCGTCGAGTACCTGGTGGGCCAGGACGGCCTGATCTCGTTCCTCGAGGTGAACACCCGCCTGCAGGTGGAGCATCCGGTCACCGAGGAGACCTCGGGGCTCGACCTGGTGCGCCAGCAGTTCAAGATCGCCAACGGCGAACCGCTGGACATCACCGAAGATCCGACGCCGCGCGGCCACTCCATCGAGTTCCGCATCAACGGTGAGGACGCCGGTCGCGGCTTCCTGCCGGCGCCCGGTCCGGTGACCAAGTTCGAGGCGCCGCAGGGCCCCGGCATCCGTCTGGATTCGGGCGTGGAGACCGGTTCGGTGATCGGCGGGCAGTTCGACTCGATGCTGGCCAAGCTCATCGTCACCGGCGCCACGCGCGAAGAGGCGCTGGAGCGCTCACGCCGTGCCCTCGACGAGTTCACCGTCGAGGGGCTGGCCACCGTCATCCCGTTCCATCGCGCCGTGGTGTCCGACCCCGCCTTCATCGGCGACGACAACGGCTTCACCGTGCACACCCGGTGGATCGAAACCGAGTGGGACAACACCGTCGAACCCTTCACCGGTGGCGATCCCATCGACGAAGAGGACACCATCCCGCGGCAGACGGTCGTGGTCGAGGTCGGCGGCCGCCGACTGGAGGTGTCGCTACCGGGCGATCTGATGCTCGGTGGCGGCGGTGGTGCCGCCCCGGCCGGAGTGGTGCGCAAGAAGCCGAAGCCGCGCAAACGGGGCGCTCAGGGTGGCGCGGCGGCCTCCGGTGACGCGGTGACCGCTCCGATGCAGGGCACCGTCGTCAAGGTCGCGGTCGAGGAAGGCCAGCAGGTGGCCGCCGGCGATCTGGTCGTCGTCCTCGAGGCCATGAAGATGGAGAACCCGGTGACCGCCCACAAGGCCGGCACCGTCACCGGTCTGGCGGTCGAGGCCGGCGCGGCCATCACCCAGGGCACCGTGCTGGCCGAGATCAAGGACTGACCTCCGCTCGGTTTCCTCTCCGATCCGGCGCGGCCCGGCGACCAGGTGTCGCGGGCTGCGCCGGACCGCTTTTGCTGCGCTTCTCAGGTTGATCCGGCGCGGATGCGCGCGGCCCGCAGCGAAGACGACGGACGCGAATTCGCCCGATATCGACCAGACACCTGTCAACTGTTGCCATGGTCGACAGCCGGTCACCACCGCCGGTCGAGCGGGTGCCGCGGCCGACGGCCGTCGCGGCTGTCCGGCCGCCCCATACCGCAGCTCGCAGCAGCTCCAGGCGCGCCGACGCGATACGGCCGTCGACCGCCGCGCCGCATCGGCGGCCTATCAAGATCTTTGCCAGAACTGGCGCGTCGGACCCCCGTCGGCGACCCAGCGAACACCCGAGAGCCGCCTGTCATTTCGTCTTTGCGCACGTTGACGGACAAGAAGATTCCTCTGCGTCCATCAGTTGTTCCTCAGCTTCTTCTCATGTACAGTTTGCTGCACAGTTCGAAAAGGCTGCAGGCGGGTAAGGGACAATCGCCTCGCCTTGGGGGGGAGCGGCCCCGCTCCGCCGGCGCAGCCGGAGGGGCGGGGCCACCTCATTTCTCCGTTGTTTCTCCGCTATCGGCGGGCTCAGTGCGTTCGGGACCCGCTCGACGCCAAACGGGGCGCGATCGCCGCGCGCAGCGTCGCCCCGGGAACCGCCCGCAACACCGCATCCAGCTCGTCGAGCGGCACGGGATCGGCCACGAGGTCCGGCCAGGGGTGAACGGCGCGGGTTCGGTTGAGGAAGGCCACCCCCTGCCGCAGGTGACGCGGCTCGTAGTTGTGCACACCGGTGATGGTCAGCCACCGTCGCACCACGGTCTCGGGATCCACCGGCACCGTCGGACCGGGCGACACCGACCCTGCCAGCACCAGCACCCCGCCGATGTCGAGACGTCCCAGCGCGGCCCCCACCGCGGCGGTCGCCCCGGTGAAGTCGACGGCCACATCGATCGGTCCGCCCGGATCGGCCACCGCGCCGAACCGCTCGGCGGTCTGCACCCGCAACGGGTCGATGTCGGTGATCCAGACCTGCGCACCGGCCTCGGAGAACGCCGCGGCCGCGGTCACGCCCAACATCCCCGCCCCGGACAGCAGTACGCGGCGGCCCGCTACCGCGCCCGCCGCCTCCAGGGAGGCCATGACCGTCGCCGTCGCACACGCCGCCGGGGCCGCCACGGCATCGATCAGGCCGTCCGGGACCCGCTCCACCGTCACGCCGACCGGGAGCACGATGTGCTCGGCGTAGCCGCCCGACAACGGCCACTCCCCTTCGAAGGGCTCGTGCCCGACCTTGCGCACCACGTTGCACTTGGCGGTGCGGCCGTCCTGGCATCGCCGGCAGTGCCCGCAGGCCGAGGTCACCGACCACACCACCCGGTCCCCCACGGCGAGCCTTCGGTGCGCCCCGGGCCAGACGACTTCGCCGACCGCTTCATGGCCGAGCACCGACGGACACGGCGCCGCGCGGTGGCCGGCGGCCGTGTGACGGTCGCTGGCGCAGACCGTGGCCAGCCGCACCCGCACCAGTGCATCCGGGCCGCCCGGTTGCGGCAGGTCCACCGTCCGCACGTCGACGCCGTCCCCGGTCCACACCGCCGCCCGAGTCACACCAGACGTGACCGGATCCACCCGGACAGCCTCTCGATGGCGTACACGATGGCGAAGATGATCAGCACGATCGCGCCGGCGACCTGGAAATCCAACGTGCGGATCGATTCGAACAGCAGGTAGCCGATGCCGCCGGCTCCGACGATGCCGAGCACCGTCGATGTGCGCACGTTGACGTCGAACAGGTACAGACTCGACCCCACCATGGCGGGGATCGCCTGCGGGAGCACCGCCGAGAACAACGTCGCCCACCACCCGCCGCCCACCGACCGCACCGCCTCCATCGGTCCGGGGTCGATCTCCTCGACCGCATCGGCGACGAGTTTGGCCAGGAAGCCCACCGATCCGATCGCCAGCGCACACGTGCCCGCGATCGGACCGAGACCGAGCGCGGCCACGAACACCACGGCCAGGATCAGCTCGGGCACCGCTCGTACCAGCAGGATCCAGCCGCGCGCCAGCCAGTAACAGGTCGCATTCGGCGAGACGTTGCGGGCCGCCAGAACGCCCACCGGGACCGACAGCACCACGCCGATCGCGGTCGACACCACGCCGATCGCGACGGTCTGCAGGGCCGCATCGAACAGCTCATGGCCGAGGGCACCGAAGTCGGGCGGGACCATCCGGGTGAACACCTCGAGCGACGGACCGACCCAGGTGAACAACGTGAACGGGTCGATGCGCAGCACCACGAACGCCGCGAGGACGGATCCCACGAGCAGACCCGAGAACAGGAACCGCGCGGTCCGGTCGCGACGCGGATCGGACACCGAGGGGGTGAGCAACACGCGGCGGATACCGATCGCCGTCAACTCCATGGCCGCGATGACGGCCAGGATCACCAGGACGATGCCCAATGCCCGCGGGTAGATGAGGCCACGCAGCGCGTCCTGCAGCGCGAAACCGATGCCGCCCGCGCCGACGAAGCCGAGCACCACCGACATCCGCAGGTTGATGTCGACCCGGTAGACGAAGATCCCGATCCATGCCGGGACGATCTGCGGCACCACGGCGTTGAGCATCTCGCGCAGGTATCCGACGCCCGTGCTCCGAACGGCTTCGCGCGGCCCGGGGTCGGTCTGCTCGATCGCATCGGCGAAGAGCTTGCCCAGCATGCCGATGGAGTGCAGGGCCAGCGCCAGGATCCCGGGCAGCACGCCGATGCCCAGCGCGCGCACGAACAGCACCGCGAACAGCAGATCGGGCATGGCCCGGCAGAACGTGATGACGGCCCGTGCCAGCGCGTACACCGCGGGATGGGGTGTGGTGTTGCGGGCCGCCAGGAACGCCAGTGGCACCGAGGCGATCGCGGCCAGCACGGTCCCGAGCACCGCCATCAGCAGCGTTTCGAACGCCAGCATCGAGATGCGGCCCGGATCGTCCAGACGCGGCGGCAGCATCCGGGACACCAGCCGGGCCACCTCGTCGGCACCGTCGAGCAGCGCGGCGGGCGCGAAGTCGATGTACCAGGCCGCGATCAGCACCACCACCAGCGCGACGACCGAAACCAGGTGCAGCAGACCCGGGCGGGGCGGGCCCGGCCGCCCGCGACCGGCCGCCGGCCGGTCGGGCAGCTGCGTGCGTGACGACGCGTTCACCGTCGGCGGTTCGGGCCGGCCGGGCCGGTCAGGGTGGGATCGACGCGCTGATAGATGCTCAGCACGTCGTCGCGGTTGATGCCGACCGCGGGGCGGTCGAGGACCTTGCGCCCGTTGCGCAGACCGATGAGCCGGTGGGCCCAACCGAGGGCGAGGTCGACCTGGTGCAGCGTGCACACCACGGTCAGTTTCTCCTCGATGCACACCCGGAACAGCAGATCCATCACGACGCCGGCGTTCTCGGGGTCCAACGAGGCGACGGGTTCGTCGGCGAGCAACAACGCCGGGCGCTGCATCAGCGTGCGCGCGATCGCCACCCGCTGCTGCTGCCCACCGGAGAGCGTGTCGGCCCGCCGCAGCGCGAAGTCACCGAGGCCGACGCGCTCGAGGTGGCCGAAAGCTTCCTCTCGCATGGCTTTCGGGTAGGTCAGTGCGCCGTAACGCGGCACCGTGAGCCGGCCGAGTCCACCGATCAGCACGTTCTCCAAACAGCTGAGCCGGCCGACGAGGTTGAACTGCTGGAACACGAAGCCGACGCGGCGGCGCAGCGTCCGCAGCTGCCCCGCCGTCGCACTGTCCACCCGGACGCCACCGACGTTGATCTGGCCGGTGCTCACCGGGTGCAGGCCGTTGAGGCAGCGCAGCAACGTCGACTTTCCGGAGCCCGAAAGTCCCAGCAGGACCAGCAATTCGCTGCGGTGAACGTCGAGGGACACGTCATCGAGCGCCAGCGTGTCGCCGAACCTCTTGGTGACGTTGCGGCAGGCGACCACGACATCGTCACCGGCCACCGTGTGGTCGGGCATCGATCAGCTCTTGCACTTCTCGGAACCGGTGACATCGCACACCCGGCGCACGCCGTCGTAGGCGGAGTCGTCGACCGGTACCACGCCCCAGGCCCGCTCATCGGTGATCAGACACGCGTCGCCCTGGCAGAAGCCGTCGGCCTCCATCACCTTGGCGTTGGCCTTCTCGGTGAAGATGGTCTCGAGCTTGCCGATGGCATCGGCACCCAGTGAATCGTTGGCGGCGAAGACCGAGCCGGCGATCATCTCGGATTTCCACACCGTCTTCAGATCGCCCGGCGCCAGATCGCCCTTCTGGATCATCGTCTCGTCGACCATGCTGTCGTAGGCGAAACCGGCGTCACAGTCACCGTTCTTGATCGACAGCGCCGAGGCGTCGTGTGCGCCGGCGTAGATCGGCGTCATGGCCGCCGAGATGTCGGCCTCGGAGCCCGACTTGATCACCCCGGCCTCGATCAGTCCGGCCGACGGGTAGAGGAACCCCGATGTCGAGCCCGGATCGACGAAACAGACCTTCTTGCCGGCGAAGTCGGGCAGGCCGTTGATCGCGGCGTTGTCGGACCGGGCCAGACCGTAGGACTGGTATCCGGGCTGGGCACCCTCCTCCTCGATCACCGCGCCCAGCGGGGTGATCTTCGCTCCGTTCAGGCCGGCGACCACGTAGGCGAACGGCCCGAAGAAGGCCAGGTCGACGTTGTCGGCGATCATGCCTTCGACGACGCCGGCGTAGTCGGAGGCCTGGACGAACTCGACGGTCGAGCCGGTCTCCTTCTCCAGCAACTTGATCAGCGGGTCGTAGCTGGCACGCATGTCGGCCGAGTTCTCGGCCGGCACCGCGGCCAGCGTGATGGTACGCGGGAAACCGTTGTCGTTGGTTTCCTCGGACCCGGATCCGGAGCTGGAGCAGCCGGCGAGTACGAGCGCCCCACTCGCGGCGACGACGGCCAGGCGCGCGGTGGCAGTGGTACGGAAGGTCATGGCAGACAGTCCTTTTCAGAGTTGGCGATGGTCATTCGGCGAGCACGATGTCGGGGAGCTCGGCGATCGAGCCGAGTACGTGTGTGGCGTCGGCGGACTCGAGCGCGGTCCGGTCGTGGGCGCCGGTGAGGACGCCGGCGGCCACCGCGGCCCCGGCGCGCACACCGGAGAGGATGTCGCTGACGGTGTCGCCGACGACGGCGACCTTGCGGACGTCGTCGACACCGGACCGCATGAGCGCACTGAGAACGAGGTCCGGATAGGGTCGGCCCCGCACACCGTTGCCGGGCGCCAGCACGAGATCGGCGACGTCCGACCAGCCGAGTGCCTCGATGATGCGTCGCTGGGTCGACGGGCTGAAGCCGGTAGTGAGCGCGACCTTGACACCGCCGCGGCGCAACGCCGAGATGGCTTCTGCCGCACCGTCTATCGGTTTCACTGTGCCGTCGACGAACTGGGCATAGGCCTGCTCGAATGCGCGATTGGCCTCAGCGGCGCGGTCCTCGGTGCCGAACAGTGCCCGGAACACATCGATCTTCGACTGCCCCATGGTGTCGAGCACGTATCGCCGGGCGGCGTCCCGGTCAGCGCCGTCCTCGGCCAACCCGACCGCGGTCGCCGCCTCGTCGAACGCCCGGATGACCAGCCCGTCGTCCTTGACGGTGGTGCCCGCCATGTCCAGAACGGCCAGTTCGATGTGCATGCGCCTACCTTCCGAGGTGGTCCAGACCAAAGGGTTCCGGCGGACGGAACTCCGGGTGAACAGCTGCGGTACAGATTGGTCTGTACCAATCGATGGTCATAGTCCGGCGAGGTCGGCGGTGCGCTCGGCGATCGCCGGCGCGAGGGTCATTCCGCGGCCGCCCGGTCCGGTCACCACGACCAGTCCCTCGGCGGGCGTGGTGCGGCATACCAGTTCACCCGGGTCGACGCACTGGCTGTACACGCCGGCCCATCGCCGCACGACGGGCGGCAGAGTGCGGCCGAGGAGTTCCTCCACCACGCCGCTCAGATACGAGTACGGGCCCTCGGAGACGTCGAAGGCGAACGGTTCGGCGTATTCGTGGGTGTCGCCGATGGTGAGGCCGCCGTGTGACCGCTGCACGCACAGCAATTGCATGTGGTGCGCGCCCGCGGTCGGATCCTGCGGCTGTCGCTTGTGGAGGTCGTTCAGCGCCGGCCCGGCGAAGCCCGGGTAGTACCGCATGCTGTCACCGTCGGCGATCGCGGTGGTCAACGCCTCGCCCAGGGGGGCGGTCTGCATCATCTGCAGTCGGACCCGGCGCACCGGCAGCGCACCGGCGATCTCACGGACCAGGCCGCCGTGCGCGGCACCGGCGCAGACGACGACGAGGTCGCCGTCGTGACGGCCGCCCTGGTCGTCGCGGACGGTGCACCCCGCCACGGCGCGCGCCTCGACGCCCGCGCGGAACGTGTAGCGCCCGCTGGCCGCCAGGTACTCGCGGATCGCCGGGAGTGCTTGCCGGGACTCCACCACGGCGTCGGTCGAACAGTGCAGGGCCGCAACGAACTTCCCGCGTAAGGCCGGATTGATGCGCCGGGCCGCCTCGGCGTCGAGGAGGGTGAAACCCCGTGCGGCGGCGTCGGTGCGGCCGGCGGCCTCTTCGGCCACGGCCACCTCATCCGAGGTGCGCAACAGCGTGAGCGATCCGGCTGCCCGGAACTGGACGCCCGTGACGAGCGCGCCGAGCCGCTCCCACAGCTCGCGCGCGCGCAGTGCCGTGGCCAGTTCACCGGCGCTCCGGCCGGACACCCACACCAGCCCGAAGTTGCGCACCGTGGCGCCGCGGGCCTCGGTCTCACGTTCCAGCTGCAGGACCTCATGTCCGCGGCGCACCGCTTCGAGGGCATGGGTGGTTCCCAGGATTCCGCCTCCGATGACGATGACGCGCATGGGCGGCGACCCTGCCGCCGTCGGGCGACGGTGCGCCGTCGGGTGGGTGGTCGCACGGGGAACGGAAGGTGAACGATTGGTATAGACCAATTCTTGCTAGGCTGCGGGCATGTCGATTCGACAGGAGACAGCTCAGCTGCTCGCCTCACTGCGCGGCGTCTGGGACGAGGAGGCGGTCGACGAACTCGACCATGCATTGCAGTCGGCCGCGCGGGCCATCGCCGACGGCGCGGACGACGAACTGGTCCTCGCCGCGGCGCTGCACGACGTGGGCCACAGCCCGTTGCTGGCGGGGACTTCGGCGGCGCACGACCGCGTCGCCCGGGATTGGCTGACCCCGCGCTTCGGCGAGCGGGTCGGCTGGCTGGCGGGGGCCCATGTCGCGGCGAAGAGATTTCTGGCGGCCACCGACCCGGGTTACGCGGCCGGACTGTCGCCGGTGTCGGTGGCGTCGCTGCGGGCCCAAGGTGGCGCCGCCGCGGACCCCGTCTTCGCGGCCGATCCGTGGTGGCCGGACGCCTTGCGACTGCGCCGTTACGACGACGCGGCCAAGGATCCGTCGGCCCAAGGTGCCGATCTCGAGGCGGTCGTTGCGCTCGCCGCCCGGGTGGCCGCGCGGCGGACCCGGTGACCGGCGTGGTCGGCGCCCCGCCGCCGCACCGCAAGGCGCACCGCAAGGCGCACCTGATCCGCACCGAACTCGATCTGTTGCTCGCCGAACTGCAGATCGGTGACGCCGTGCCCGCCGAGCGAGAACTGGCGGCCCGCTTCGGCGTTGCGCGCGAGACCGTGCGCCAGGCGCTGCACGAACTGCTGGTCGAGGGCCGCATCGAACGTCGCGGTCGCGGCACCGTGGTGTCGCGACCGAAGCTGGTCCAACCGCTGTCACTGCGTTCCTACACCGAGGGCGCCGAGCGGATGGGCCGGACCCCGGGCCGCGTGCTGGTCTCGTGGGAGGACATCGACGCCGACGCCGACCTGGCCGCCGCGCTCGGCGTCGCACCGGGTTCGACGGTGATGCACCTGGAACGGATACTGCTGGCCGACGGTGAGCGCATCGGCCTGGAGAGCACCTACCTGCCCGGGCAGCGGTTCGGATGGCTGCGCGACACCTTCGACCCGGCCACGTCGCTCTACGCGGCGATCCGCGGATCCGGTGTCCGGTTCCACGCGGCCCTGGAGCGGGTGGAGACGGCGCTGCCGTCACCGCGCGAGGCGGCGCTGCTGGGCACCACCACCGCCATGCCGGTCCTGATGCTCAACCGGCGCACGGTGGACGCCGCGGACGACCCCATCGAGGTCGTCCGGGCGCTCTACCGCGGTGACCGGGTGGCGTTCGAGGCGCTGCTCACCGACCGCTGAGACGTCAGGATCGGAAGAACGCCAGCAGTTCCGGGTTGATCACGTCGGCATGGGTCGTCGGCAGTCCGTGCGGGAGATCCTGGTAACTCTTGAGCGTTCCGTTGACCAGGAGATCGGCGGTCTTGGGACCCGAAGCCACATAGGGCACGATCTGATCGTCCTCGCTGTGGATCACCAGCACCGGAAGGGTGATCTTCCCGAGGTCTTCGGTGAAGTCGGTCTGGGAGAACGCGACGATCCCGTCGTAATGCGCCTTGGCGCCGCCCATCATGCCCTGCCGCCACCAATTCGCGATGATCGCCTCCGATGGTTCGGCCCCCGGGCGGTTGAAGCCGTAGAAGGGCCCCGACGGAAGTGCGCGGTAGAACTCCGAACGGTTCGCGGCCAACTGGGCCTGGAGGTCGTCGAAGACGTCTTTGGGCAACCCCTCGGGGTTGGCGTCGGTCTTGACCATCAGCGGCGGCACGGCGCACAGCAGCGCGGCTTTGGCGGCCCGCTGTTGGCCGTGCCGGGCGAGGTAGCGCACCACCTCGCCGCCGCCGGTCGAGTGGCCGACATGGATCGCGTCGCGCAGGTCGAGGTGTTCGACGACGGCGGCGAGGTCGTCGGCGTAGTGGTCCATGTCGTGACCGTCCGCGACCTGCGTCGAGCGACCGTGACCGCGGCGGTCGTGGGCGACGACGCGGTAACCCTGATCCAGGAAGTACAGCAACTGGGCGTCCCAGTCGTCGGCGGACAACGGCCAGCCGTGACTGAACACGATCGGCTGTCCGGAACCCCAGTCCTTGTAGAAGATCTCGACACCGTCGCTGGTCTGGATCGTGGGCATGGCTCTCCTGTCGTCGAGGTGATGATCAATGGTGCATCGCCGTCGCGTCGGACGCCGTGCGTACGGGCCAACGCCAGGTGCGCTCGGTACCATCCCGGCATGCAACCGGTCGAGATCAACGCCGGCGCCTGGTACCTGCGGGCGCTGCGGGCCGATGAGTTGATCGACGACCGGCCGGCGCTGGCCGACCTCGGCGAAACCGATGACGACTATGTGACGCGGTGCAGCGCCCAGTGGCTGTCCGACGTCCGCTATTCATGGGCGGTGTGCGAGCCCACCACCGGTGAACTCCTGGCCGAGATCACCCTCGATACCGGCACCGCCCGGCTGGCCACCCGAGCGCGTCCGGGCCACGACGATGCGGCTAGCATCGCCGCCGATGCCGTCCGCCGATTCGCCGGCGGCGCGCTCGGAATGACGCTGCCGGCCCACTGACCCCGTTTCGGTGACGATTCGGTGCCTATGCCCGACTTCTGGGCACGGGCGTAGTAAGTTCGGCGGGCCGGGGACCGACTCGAGGGGAATGAGTATTGATGCGTAAGCGGCTAGGTGCGACGATCGGAGCCATGCTGATGGCGCCGGCCATGGCGGTGAGTATGGCCGGCGCGGCCGCGGCCCAGGATGCCCAGACCTGGGAGATGCCCGATTTCATCGGCATGACTCTGCAGGGCGCCGTGGACACGGTGGCCTCGACGACCGACAGCGCGCCGATCACGCTCAGCGTGTGGAACACCACGGGTCCCCGCCAGGAGATCGCGAATCCCACCAACTGGTACGTCTGCTACCAGCGCCCCGTGGCCGGGTCCGACCTGACGCTCAAGAGCAGGGTCTCCCTCGGACTGCGGCGTCCCAACACCGACTGCTGGGGCTGACGATCAGGTCCCGATCTGGTCGACATCCGCTCCGGAGGCCAGATCGCCGCATTCGACGCGGGTGACGTCGGAGCGCCCCCGCAGGAACGGCCGCGCCCCCTCGTCGCCGGTGAGCGTTTCGAGCAGGGCCGGCCAATGCCGCTTGGCCACCGCGACGGGGTGACCCGGCCTGCCGCCGTACACCGCCCGCGAGATGCCGCCGCGGTTGGCCGCCAGCACCCGGCGCACCGCCGCGGCGCCGATATCGGGGGTGTCGACGGTGTGCAGCACCGCGACGTCGGCATCACCGGCGGACAGGAGTCCGGCGCGCACCGACGCGCTCAGTCCGTCGGCCCAGTTGCCGGCCACCACCGCACGTGCGGGTTCGGGCACCTCGACGATCGCGGCACCCAACACCACGATGACGTCGCCGCAGCCCCCGCGGTCCAGCGCGCGGACCGCGATGCGCAGCCACTCCCCCTCGGCGGCAAGTACTTTCGGCATCCCGAAGCGGGTGCCTGCTCCGGCCGCGAGCAGCACGCCGGCCGCCGTCACGCGAATCGACATGCGAACAGTGTGAACCTGCCGGATCCTGGAGCGGTGACGTCCCCGGACCGGACGCCGGATATCGTCGGCTTCAATGCCCGCCTGAGCGGGTGCAGCGACGCCGATCGCGCCGCACTGCTGTCGGCGGTGTGCGCTTCGCCCCGCTGGGTGCGCGACATGCTGGCGGGTGCACCGTTCGACGATGCCGAGGCGTTGCTGACCCGGGCCGACCAGGTGCTCGACGCCCTGCCCGACGACGAACTGCTCGTGGCGCTCGACGGCCACCCACGGATCGGCGCCCGCCCCGACAATCCATCCTCGGCCCGCGAACAGTCCGCGGTCGCCGATGCGGACACCGAGCTGAGAGGGCGACTGGCCGCGGCGAACCGCCGGTACGAAGCGCGCTTCGGCCACGTGTATCTCGTGGCCGCGAACGGCCGCTCGGCCGAGGAACTCCTCACCGTGCTCCATGAGCGGCTGGGCAACGACGCGGCGACCGAACGCCGGGTGCTGCGCACGGAGTTGGGCAAGATCAACCGGCTTCGGCTGTGGCGGCTGCTGAGTGAACCGGAGATCTCATGACACACCTGAGCACCCATGTCCTCGACGCGGTCACCGGGCGGCCCGCCGCGCACGTCCCCGTCGTACTGACCGACGCGGCGGGGACGATCCTGGCCGAGGGCCGCACCGACGACGACGGCCGAATCGGTGACCTGTTCACCGGCGCGGCCACCGGCGTGCACCGGCTGCGCTTCGACACCGCGGCGTATTTCGCGTCTCACGGTGTCGCCGCGTTCTATCCCGAGGTGGTCGTCGCCTTCGACATCACCGATTCCGGCGGCCGGTATCACGTGCCGCTGCTGCTGTCGCCGTACGCCTACTCGACCTACCGCGGGAGTTGATGCGCCGTGTCCGAGATCATCCTCGGCCCCAACCAGTACGGCAAGGCCGAGAACCGGATCGTCCGGATCTACCGCGACACCCCCCGCCACGAGATCCGCGACGTCACCGTGTCCACCTGTCTGCGAGGCGATTTCGGGAACGCCCACCTGCGCGGCGACCAGTCCGCTGTGTTGCCGACCGACACCCAGAAGCAGACGGCCTACGCCTACGCCAAAGATCCCGGGTTGGCCGGCATCGAAGAATACGGACTGGCGCTGGCCCGCCACTTCGTCCGCGACATCGAACCTGTCGAGTTCGCGCGGGTCGAGATCGACGAACACAGCTGGCAACGCGTCGTCGTCGAGGGCAGCGAACACGATCACACCTGGGTCCGCAGCGGCCAGGAGGTCCGCACCGCCACCGTCACCGTCGACTCGACCGGCGAATGGGTGGTCGGCGGTCTCAAGGACCTGACCATCCTGAAGTCCACCGGCTCGGAGTTCGCCGGCTTCCTCACCGATCCCTATACGGTGCTCGAACCGACCCACGACCGGGTGATGGCCACGTCGCTGACGGCCCGGTGGCGATTCCGGTCGGTCGAGGGCATCGACTGGGACGGCGTCTATGCCGGCGTCAAGACGCAGTTGCTCACCCAGTTCGCCGAGGTCCACTCGCTGGCGTTGCAGCAGACGCTCTTCGAGATGGGCGCAGCGGTGCTCGCGCACCATCCCGACATCGTCGAGGTACGGCTGTCGGCACCCAACAAACACCACTTCCGCTACGACCTGGAGCCGTTCGGCCTGGAGAATCGCAACGAGGTGTTCCACGCCGACGACCGGCCGTACGGCCTGATCCAGGCGACCGTCACCCTCGACGACGCACCGGGGGCCGGGCCGGCGTGGGACACTCAGCTCGGTTGGCCCTGACCGGGTCGGGACCGCTACTGCAGCTGGTCGCGGAGTTTGGCCAGTGATTTGGCCAGCAGCCGGGACACATGCATCTGGGAGATGCCCACCCGTTCGGCGATCTGCGTCTGGGTGAGGTTCTCGAAGAAGCGCAGCAGCAGTACGGTGCGTTCCCGCTCCGGCAGTGAGGCGAGCAGCGGGCGCAGCGCCTCGCGGTTCTCGATCTGGTCGAGTCCGGTGTCCACGTCGCCGAGCGTGTCGGCGATCGCGGGGGCGTCCTCGTTTCCGCTGTTGCCGCCGCTGTCGATGGACAGGGTGTTGTACGAACTCCCGGCGACCAGTCCCTCGACGACCTCGTCGCGGTCCATCCCCAGTTCTTCGGCCAGCTCGGAGGCCGTCGGCGCCCGGCCCAGCCGCTGCGACAGTTCGGCCGTCGCCGAACCGAGCCGCAGATGCAGCTCCTTCAAGCGGCGCGGCACCTTCACCGACCAGCTGTTGTCCCGGAAATGCCGACGGACCTCACCCATGATGGTCGGCACCGCGAACGACACGAAATCCGAACCGGCGTCGACGTTGAAGCGGATCACCGCGTTCACCAGGCCCACCCGAGCGACCTGCACGAGGTCGTCGCGGGGTTCACCGCGGCCGTCGAAGCGCCGGGCGATGTGATCGGCCAGCGGAAGACAGCGTTCGACGATGCGGTCACGCTGACGCTGGAATTTGGGAGTGTCCGCCTCCAGGCCCTGCAGTACCCGGAACATCTCGGCCACGTCCGAGTATTCAGAGTTCTGTCGTGGCGACGAACCCTGGGAGGACGACGGTGTCACCGCAGCGAACTCGCTCGTCTCGTCGTCATGGAGATACCGAAGACCGGGCCGTCGCCGGGGCCGGTGCCGTTGGAGAAGGTGCGGACCTCGTCGGTGAGCGAGCTCAGCACGTGCCAGCTGAAGCTGCCCGGTGCGAGGATGTCGGAGGTCTGGCACGTCGTCGAGGCGTCGACGACGACTTCGGACTCGCGCGGGTGGACGACGACCATCAGCGTGGAGTCCGGCACCGCCGAACGGATCAGCCGGGTGCAGGCCTCGTCGACCGCCAGCCGCAGATCCGAGACAGCATCGAAGTCCAGATCCTCGAACGTTCCGACCGCAGCGACCAGGGTGCGCAGCACTGCGAGGTTCTCCAGCTTCGCTGCGACCCTGAGCTCCACGGACCGGTCGGCACCTACCTGACCGTCGTGTGAGTTACCGACCTCGGCCATCTGACCTCCCGACATATCGAAGCGAGACTACCCCAGCCCGGAACACGACCGGCCATCGGTACACGGGGAAGCCGCAGGTAGTACGTGTAACTGGACTTTCGACCGGGTAACACCCGGTCATGAATCAGGTCGCCGGCCGCCGCTGCTCATGGTCTGCCTCCCATACCCCGGCGCGCGCTGGTGCGAAACACCACATCTCGCGGCCGGGCCGGCGGGTATGCGACTTCGGCGCAGCGTAGTCACCGGACCCGGGCTGACCCGGGTCCGGCGTGGCAAGGGCTTCTCCTATCGCGATCACAACGGCGAGGCCGTCACCGACCAGAAGACGATCGACCGGATCAACGAGCTGGTGATTCCGCCCGCCTGGAAGAAGGTGTGGATCTCCCCCTACGCCAACGGGCACATCCAGGCCGTGGGCACCGACGCCGCGGGGCGCCGCCAGTACCTCTATCACCAGCAGTGGCAGGAAGAGCGCAACGAGGAGAAGTTCGACCGCGTTCTGCAGATGTCCCGGGCGCTGCCGGAGATGCGTCAGCGGATCGCCGCAGACCTGAGCAGGCGGGGTCTGGACCGCGACCGGGTCCTCGCGGTCGCGCTGCATCTGCTCGATCTGGGCTACTTCCGCGCCGGGGGCGACATCTATGCCGAGGAGAATCAGTCCTACGGGATCTCGACCCTGTTGTGTGAGCACGTATCGCTGCAGCGTCAAGCGGTGGAGTTCGACTACCCGGCCAAGAGCGGCGTCCGTCGCACGCTGCTCATCGACGACCCCGAGGTGGTGCGGTCGGTACGGGCACTGCTGCGCCGGCCGGACAAGACCGGGCGATTCCTGTCCTGCCGCAAGGGCACCGAATGGACCGACATCCACTCCGACGACTTGAACGCGCGTTTCAAGGAGATCGTCGGTGACGAGTACTCGGTCAAGGATCTGCGCACCTGGCACGGCACGGTGCTCGCGGCCGCGGCGTTCGTCGACGCCGACCCACCGGTCGACAAGAAGGTGATCAAACGGGTCGAATCGGCGGTCATGAAAGAGGTGTCCGAGGCGCTTGGCAACACCCCCGCGGTGGCCCGCGCGTCCTATGTGGACCCTCGCGTGGTCGCGGGTTACGAAGCGGGCCTGACGATCTCAGCGGGTGCGCGGCGCGCCGAGAGAGCCACCCGCCCGCAGGAGCGCCAGGCGATCCTCGAGAAGAGCACCGCCACCCTCATCCGCCGGGTCGCGAAATCCGGCTGACGCGGCGTTGTCACACCCGTGCGCGGTGCGGCGATTCCGCGGCGTCGAGTACCGCAGCAGTGGTGATGCGCAGCAATCCGGTGTGCGGTTCGCCCGCGTGCGGATCTCCGCTCTCGCCGGCCCACAGCACGATGTGCCGACCGGCTGTGCGCGGACCCCACCGGCTCGGCGGGGTGGGTCCGAACAGCAGCACCGACGGGGTCCCGGTGGCCGTCGCGATGTGCGCGACACCGGTGTCACCGCAGATGAGCAGGTGGCCGCCGGCGATCAGGGTGACCAGTTCGAGCAGGTCCAGCCGCCCCGCCAGGAGGGCCGAGTCGGGCAGCCCGGCCTGCCGGACGACCGAGAGGGCAAGGTCCGCCTCGCTGCGGTCACCGGTGACGACGACGTCGTGTCCGGCGTCGTGCATGGCTCGAGCCACGGCGGCGAAGCGGTCCGCCGGCCACCTGCGGGCCGGCGACGCCGCACCGGGGTGGATGACCACCACAGCGGGCCGGTCGGACTCCGCCGGCGGCGAGATCCTCAGATCCGTGGGGTCACAGGACATGCCGGCCGTCGCCAGCAGGGCACACCACCGGTCCACCTCGTGGAGGTCGGCCCGCCACGGCGGTCCGGGTAGATCCCCGAACGCCTCGTGCCGGTGGCTCAGCAGTGAATCCGGCTGCAGGGCCAGCAAATCGGCGATACTCTCCGGCCCGCTTCCGTGCAGATTCACCGCGAGGGCCGGCCGGCTCAGGTCGGTGCTCAGCCGCCCCAGCCCCGGGGTCGGGGCCACGACGTCCACCGCGCCGGTGAGCTTCGCCAGCGCTGCGTAGCGCTGCGGGGCGGCCAGCACGATCTCGGCGTCCGGCCGGGCCCGGCGCAGACCCCGCAGTGCCGGCACACCGGTGAGCAGATCGCCCAGCCCCAGCGCCCGCAGCACCACCACCCGATCGGTCACGGCCACGAGGACTCGGTCGGCGCACACACCACCAATTCGCGAATCTCGCTCCCGGGCGGCTGGCACAGCGCGAAGACCACCGTCTCCGCGACGTTCTCCGGCTGGTTCAATTTGGCGTCCGGCGGCGGCTTGTACTGGTCGAGACGGTTGTCGAAGAACGCGGTGTGCATCCCGCCCGGGATCAGCGTGGTCACACCGACCTCACCGGCCAGTTCCGCGGCCAGCGCGCGGCTGAAACCGACGACGCCGAACTTCGATGCGCAGTACGCGGTGGCGTCGCTGACGGCCTTGATGCCCAACGTGGACGCGCAGGTGACGATCCGGCCGCCGGTCACCTTCAGATACGGCAGCGCCGAGCGCACCACCGCGGCGGTTCCCAGCAGGTTGACGTGGATGACGCGTTCCCAGTCCTTGACCGCGACGTCGTCGAGCTTTCCGCAGGCGTCGGTGCCCGCGGCGGTGAACACCCCGTCGAGTTGGCCGTCGACCTGCTCGGCCAGGCCGCGCACCGCCTCGTCGACTGCGCCGGTGTCGGCGAGGTCGCACTGGGTGTAGGCGACGTCGTCGCCCAGCTCGGCCGGCAACGGGTTGACGTCGAGCACGAGTGGTTTCCCGCCATGTGCGACAACGGCTTTCACTGTTGCCAGTCCGAGTCCCGAGGCTCCACCGGTGATCAGGACGTTGCCGAGTCGGGTTGTCATGGATTGCTCCTGTCGTCAGGATCGCGCGGCGGCGATCAGATTCGATGAGGAATAGCCGGCGACGGTGGGCAGCAGCACCACCTCGCCGCCGTGCCGGCGTACCACGCCGGCTTCCGGGAGGTCGCTCTCGGTGTAGTCGCCCCCTTTGACCCAGATGTCGGGTCGGAGACGTTCCAGCGCCTGCTCCGGTGAGGGCTCGCCGAAGATCACCACCGCGTCGACGCATGCCAGCGCCGCCAGCACCCTGGCCCGGTCCTCGGCGGCCATCACCGGTCTACTCGGACCCTTCAGGGCCCGCACGGAGGCGTCGGAGTTCAGCAGCACGATCAGGGCGTCGCCGAGCTGGCGGGCCTGGTGCAGCAGCCGCACATGGCCGGTGTGCAGCAGGTCGAAGCACCCGCCGGTGGCGACCAGGGTCCCACCCCGCCTGCGCAGCCGGTCACGGACCTCGGTCACGTCACCGGTCAGAGCGGCTGACTGTGTTGCCGCCGTGCGGCTTTCGACGCAGACGGCGCGGGAGACCCCGACCGCTCCGCCGGTGTTGACGAAGCGGCTGGCCGCCTCGACCGCAGCGGTCACCGCGGCCGTGGCGTCGTCGCCGGCGCCGAAGGCCTGGGTCGCGGCCACCGCGAACCGATCGCCGGCACCGCAGGTGTCGCGCCGGCCGGTGCCCGCGCCGGCGGCGGCCGGTACCGGAACATGCACACTGCCCGCCTGGCTGGCCAGCACCGCGCCCCCGGCGCCGAGCGTCACGCACACCGCGTCGGCGCGCCAGCGCTGCCGGAGTCGTTCGGCCGAGTGCGCGTCGCTGTCGCCGCGTTCGGAGAAGCGTTCGGCCTCGGACTGATTCGGCGTCACCAACCAGCAGCCGGCCACCGGGGCGGCGCCCCGCGGGTGCGGGTCCCACACCACCGGGGTCCGCTCGGCGATCTCGGCCAGCAGTTCCCGCATACCGGTGTGCGCGGTGACGCCGCGGCCGTAGTCGGCGACGCAGACCGCGCGGGCCCGGTTGAGCGCATCGGCGACTTCGGCCGACAGCTCGCCGCCCGCGGCGGTGCCGTCACCGTGGTCGAGCCGCAGCATGGACTGGCCGCCGGCGCGGATCCTGGTCTTGCAGGGCGTGCCCCCGGTGAGCGGCAGCGCGACGACGCGCACCCCCGCCTCGGTGAGCAGCGCGGCGAGCGCCCTGCCGTCGTTGTCGTCGCCCAGGGCGGTCACCAGGACGACGTCGCGGTCCACGCGTGCGGCGAGTACCGCCGCCAGACCGGCGCCGCCGGGGCGGTGCCACACCCGTTCCGCGTCGACGACGGGCACCGGCGCCTCGGGGCTGAGCCGGGTGGCGCTGCCCTCGATGTCGACGTCGAGCATCGAATCTCCGACGATCACCAACGGACGGCCCGCGCTCCGGCCCGAGACCTCAGCCATGGGAGACCTCCAGCACGTCGTCGAGTGCGATGCACAGCGCGTGCACGCACAGCAGGTGGATCTCCTGCACGGTGGCCGTCGTCGCGGCCTCGACGCAGATCGCGTCGTCGCACATCGCGGCCAGCGGGTTGGGCGCCGGGCCGGTCAGAGCCCACGACGTCATACCGATCTCGTGGCCCGCCTTGACCGCGGCCAGCACGTTCGGGCTGGTACCGCTGGTGGACAACGCGATGAGCACATCGCCGGGCCGGCCGTGGGCGCGGACTCCACGCGCGAAGATCTCCGCTACGCCGTAGTCGTTGGCGATCGCCGTCAGCGCGGAGGTGTCCGCGTGCAGCGAGATCGCCGAGAGCGGCCTTCGTTCGTCCTTGAACCGCCCGACGAGTTCGGCGGTGAGATGCTGGGCTTCCGCGGCGCTACCACCGTTACCGCAGGCCAGCAGCCGGCCGCCCGAGGTCAGGACTTCGGCAAGCTGTCTGCCCCATGCGGTCAGCCGGGGTGTCTCGCGGCCGATGCGTTCGAGCGCCTCGGTCAGCGCACCGATGTGGGTCTCGATCATTGCCGTCCTCCGATTCGATCGACCGCATCGAGGAGTTCGATGTCGGTGATGCCGTCCAGACACGGATGGCCAGGTACCGGACAGCGGCGGGCCCGGGTGAGACGGCACGGGGCGCTCTGATCGCCGAGCCGGATCACGGTGCGCCCGTACGGACTCCATTGCGACGACGGCACCACGGGCGCGAACAGCGACACCACCGGGGCACCCACTGCGGCGGCGAGATGCGCCGGACCGGTGTTGGGAACGATCACCGCCCGGGCGTGTTCGTACAGTCCGGCCAGTGCGGGCAGATCCGTGCGCCCGCCGAGGTCGGTCGCCACATCGGCGGCCACGGTCCGCGTCAGCTCGGTCTCGGCGACATCCCCGGTGACGACGACGCGGTGCCCGGCCGCCGCGAGGGCGGCCACCATCGCCGCACTGCGTTCGGCGCTGGGGCGGCGGGCCGGCACCGCCGCGCCGGGATGGAACACCACATACGGCTCGGTCCCGATCAGCGCGGCGATGTCGTCGGGAAGTGGCGGCGCCGACCGCACCCGGAGCGATCCGTCATCGTCGCCGGGCAGCTCGCAGCCGCCCGCCTTCGCCAGCGACAGCGCCCGTTCGGGCTCGGGGATACCGGATTCGACGTGATGCCGCAGATCCAGCAGGGTGCCCGGGTAGTCCTCGCAGATCGCCCCCACCCAGGGGATCGACGCCATCCGGCAGATCAGCGCGAGCGGCAGCGGCGACTGGTGGAACGAGGTGAAGATGTACACCCGGTCCGCGCGGATGTCGCGGAGCTGCTTGATCAGGTCGTCGACGTGACCGGCGGTGAGTTCTGGTGAGTCGAAATCGACCCAGGGCGCCTGCCATTCGATGATCTCATCGACGCCCGGCAGGAGCTCGGCGGCGGCTCGGCCCCGCGGTCCGGCCAGGAAGGTGACCTGGTCGTGACACGCCGCCACCGCACGCACCGCCGGCCCGGTGATCAATACGTCCCCCGCACTGTCGAGCCGGGCGACCAAGGCCTTCTTCCTGCAAGCGCTCATCGGCAATCCCGCAGCACGAGTTCCACCGCATCCGTCAGCGTCGCGGCCACCCTGGCCCGCTCACGCGCCTCCCAGACCTCCTGGGAGAGTGTGCGATCGGTCGGCACCAGGACGGCGTCCGCCCGCGCGGACAGCGCCGCGTTGACGTCACCACCGGTGTCGCCGATCATCACGCAGCGCTGGGGTGCGACACCGAGCTCGGCGGCCGCGGCCTGGACCATGCCCGGCGCCGGCTTGCGACAGCCGCAGCCGTCACCGGCATCGTGGACGCAGATCTGCCAGGAGTCGAAGGGGCCGAGTTCGGCATCCACCCGCGCATTGACGGCGGCGAGCTGGTCGCCGGTGATCAATCCCTTGGCCACGCCGGACTGGTTGCTGACGATCGCCAGCAGCAGTCCCCGGTCCCGCAACCGGGTCAGTGCCTCGACCGCGCCGGGCATCGGCTTCACCCCGGCCGGATCGTTGAGGTAGGGCGAATCCACGATGATCGTGTCGTCGCGGTCCAGCAGCACCGCCAGCGGCGGATCACGACGCGCCCCGCGGTAGGCCCATTCGCCGCGCATCCGGTGATACAGCGCGACCGGCGGAATCAGCGCGCTGGTGAGCGTCATTCGCCCGGCCTCGGCCAGCGTGCGGGGACCGGACAGGAACCGGCGCGCCGCGAATTCGCCGGTCATCGCCGCCCACACGCCGGCAGCCACCCCGGCCGTGCGCGGTCTGCCCGCGACTGCCGCGAACACCGCGACGACCGCAGCGGTCGTGGTCGCCGTGTGGGCGGGCAGCCGGCCGGGCCCTTCCCCGATGGCCGCACGCCAACGGCGACCAAACTTGCGGCGCAGCAAGGCATTGTCCCGATTGCCGATCTGGGCGCGCACACTGCTCAGTAGCGACGCCGCGGCGACCGGGTGCGTCGAGCGCCGCGAGCCCTGCGCGATCGTGTTGCCCTGAGACGTGATTCGCAGCGCAATGTCGGAATCCTCACGGTATGCCCGTGGGAACCGCTCGTCGAAGCCGCCCACCTCGACCAGTGCCGAACGCCGGTAGGCCATATCGGCGGTGATCCACTGAGCGTCGGCGAGTCGCTGGGTGCGCCGCTCGTCGTCGCTGGCGCGCCGGCCGGGCGTGGCGGGCACCTCGATCACCGCCTCGGATCCGGCGGCGCCCTCGGCCTCGGCCGCCGCCAGGTCAGCCGGTAGTCGCCGGCGCCAATCCGACTGCGGCACAACATCGTCGTCCACGAAGGCGATCCACTCGGTGGCGGCGGCGCGCCAACCGACGTTGCGAGCGGCGGCGGGTCCGCGTCCACCACTGCGCAACACGGTGACCGGCAGCGGGACGTCGAACTGCAGCGGCGGGGTGGGTTCTGCTCGATCGTCGACGATCAGGACCGCAACCGGGTTGGGACCTGCCTGACCGGCGATCTCGGCCACCAACCGGCGCACCGAGGGACGTCCGGTCGTCGGGATGACGATCGTGTACTCGATCACGGCGGCGTCGCTCACCCGGACCTCCGCACCAGAAACGGACCGATTGCCAGGATGTCGATCGGGCTGCTGCCGAAGCATTCGAGCGCATCGCGGGGGCTGTCCACCATGGGCCGCCCGGCGGTGTTGAAGCTGGTGTTGACGACCACCGGGACACCGGTGCGTTCGGCGAATCTCGTGATCGTGGCGTGCAGAAGCGGCTGGTCGGTGTGCACGGTCTGGATGCGCGCCGTGCCGTCGACATGGGTGACGGCCGGGATCCGCGAGCGCCACGCGTCGGCGACCTCGTGTACGAACAGCATGTACGGGCTCGGAATCGGCCCACCCGAGAAGATCTCGGCCGCGCGTTCGGCCAGCACCATCGGCGCCACCGGCCGGAACTGCTCGCGCCCCTTGACGGTGTTGAGCCGTTCGAGGTTCTCGATGCGGCGCGGGTCGGCCAGCAGCGACCGGTTGCCCAGCGCGCGGGGGCCGAACTCCGAACGACCCTGGAACCAGCCGATCAGCTTGTCGTCGGCCAGTGCGTCACCGACGGCGGCCGCGAAGTCGTCCGGGCGCTCGAACGGCACGGCCGCCTCACGCAGCACCGCCTCGATCTCCCGGTCCGACCAGCCGCGTCCGAGGGCTGCCGACGGCATCGGGGTGATCGGTTCCCCGGCCTCACCGGCCAGCGAGAGCGCGGCGCCGAGCGCGGTTCCGGAATCCCCGGCGGCGGGCTGCACCCACACCCGCTCGAAACCGCCCCTGGTGAAGATCTTCGAGTTGGCCACGCAGTTCAGCGCCACCCCGCCGGCCAAGCACAGGCTGTCGGCGTCGGTCTGGGCACGCAACCAGCCGACCAGGTCGAGCAGCACCTCTTCGACCACCTGTTGCACGCTGCAGGCCAGATCGGCGTGTTCGGGATCGGGCCGGTCCAGGGCGTGGCCCTTGCCCGCGCCGGCGTCGCGCTTGGGGGTGAACGACTCCCAGTCCACACCCTCGGTGCGGAATTCGCCGTCGCCGGTCGCGTACACCAGTTCGCGGAACCGGTCGGCGAAGCGCGGGGTTCCGTAGGACGCCATGGCCATCACCTTGTACTCGTCGCTGGAGCGGGCGAATCCCAGGTGTTCGGTGAGTTCCTCGTAGAACAGTCCCAGCGAGTGCGGAAGCGACTGGGTGGCAAGCACATCGAGCTTGGTGTCGTGGTAGGCGCCCGCCAGCATCGAGGCGCGTTCCCCGCGGCCGTCCACCACCAGTACGGCGCAGTCGGGGTGTGGTGAGGCCAACGCGCTGGATGCCGCGTGCGCGACGTGGTGGCGGACGTGCCGCACGATGTCCGGGTCCAGCCCGGGCAACGCCGACTGCAGGAAGCGGGGTGCCCGCTCGGCGTACAGCGTGCGCAGGTACTCCCAGTCCCGGTCCAGACCGGCCATGCCCTCGGTGGTTTCGTCCATCAGCCGCGGGTCGTAGGAGTAGCCGACGGCGTCCAGGTCGGCCGCGGTCAGCCCGGCCTGCTCCAGACACCAGCGCGCCGCCTGCACCGGCAGCTCCCAGGTCGAGAACGGCACGGCTTGTTTGCCGTGCTTACGGCGGGAGAAGCGTTCCTCTTCGGCGGCGGCCACGATCTGACCGTCGACCACCAGGGCGGCCGCCGGATCGTGGAACACCGCATTGATCCCGAGTATGCGCATCGGTTCCCCTAGGTCGTCGGATATTCCTGTCGCAGTGGGCATCCCGCGTTACTCGCGAAATCCCGGTCGATCTCACACACCTCGCCGACATACCCCCGGGTTGATCTTGCAAACGCCGTTTGCGGTGCGGGGTCGCGGGTACGGACGACGACCATGGGACAACGGATGACGCGCCGGAAAGACGCGCCGAGAACGACGTTCGTCATCGCCAGTCGCAACCGCGCCGACGAGTTGACCTCGGTGGTCGAGCGGCTGCTCGACACCACCGGCTGTCCCGTCGTGGTGGTCGACAACGACTCGCGTGACGATTCGGCCGTGGCCGTCCGACGCATCGCCGACTCCGCGGCGGATCGGGTGCAGCTGATCGAGCTGACCACCAACCGGGGCGCCGCCGGCCGCAACGTCGGTGTGGCCGCCGCCCGTACCCCGTACGTCGCTTTCTGCGACGACGATTCGTGGTGGCAACCCGATGCACCTCGGATCGCCGAGCACACCTTCGACGCCTATCCGTCGGTCGGTCTGCTGGCCGCGCGAACCATCGTGTTGCCGCGCAACGAAGAAGACGAGTTCTCCACGATGTTGGCCGGCAGTCCGCTCGGTCGACACCCGCACCTTCCCGGCCCATCGATCCTGGGCTTCATGTCCTGTGCGGCGATCGTGCGCAAGGCGGCGTTCCAGGCGGCGGGGGGATTCTCGGACCTCCTGCACTTCCGCGGCGAGGAGATGCTGTTGGCCGTCGACATGGCTGCACTCGGCTGGCAGCTGTGTTATCTGCCGAGCTTGGTCGCCGTGCATCAGCCCTCGCAGGTCCGGGCCACGACCGCCGCCCAGGACGCCCGGGTGCTGCGCAACGATGTGCTGACCACCTGGCTGCGCCGGCCGGCCGGGCACTGTCTGCGCGCCGCGGCCACCCTGCTGGGTTCCACCGCGCGTGATGCCGAACATGCCCGGGCCGCCGGTGAAGCCGTCATCCGACTGCCACAGGTGCTCGGCCGGCGCCGCCGGCTTCCCGACCGCGTCGAGAACGCGCTCGCGGTGCTGGAATCCGGGTGAGACCGTCATCTCGATGAGGCGGTCGTCGCCGCGGCTGTGGACACCGTCGGGCGTTCGTACTGCTCGGCGGCCAAGCGGTCGTAGATGCGTTCGGTGTCCGCCGCGACCCGGTCCCAGGAGTAGCGGGCTTTGGCCCGGTCTCGTCCAGCGGCGCCGAGACTCTGACGGAGGAACTCGTCGTGCAGCAGATGATTGATGGCGTCGGCCACCTCGGTGTGCCGCCTGGGTGTGACCAGTCGTCCCGTCACATCGTGGACCACCGTGTCCAGCATCCCGCCGACGGCGGCCGCCACCACCGGGACACCGCAGGCCATCGCCTCGAGGGGCACGATGCCGAACGGCTCGTACCACGGTGTGCAGGCCACCACGTCGGCCGAGCGCAGCAGGGCGGGCATGTCCGCCCGCGCCACCGCGCCGTGCAGCACCAAACGATCGGCGACACCGAGCTGTTCGGCCAGCGCACGCAGCCGGCGGGCCTGCGGATCGGACTCCACATCGGCCCGGTCGGGACCGCCGACGAGCACCAGCTCGGCGTCCGGGATCGCGGGTAATGCCCGCAGCACCACGTCGAAACCCTTGCGCGGCACGAACCGTCCGACACTGACGATGCGATGCCGGTCGGTGCGCTCGGCTCTGGGGCCGTCGGGAGTGAACAGGTCGAGGTCGACACCGCATGGCACCACCGAGGTGCGATTGCGCGAGCGGCCCAACCGCATCAGCTCGAACACCTCGTCGGTGCAGGTGGCAGCGACCCACGAGGCCTGACGCGCCACCATCGCTTCCAGCCGAAGGCGCTCCTGCGGGCTGGTGTCGTCGGCACCCTGGTGGCGGCGTTTGACCACCCCGAGCGCATGGAACGTCTGCACCGCGGGCAGATCCAGGTGGCGCGCCGCCAACTGGGTGGCGATGCCCGACATCCAGAAGTGCGCATGCGCCACGTCCGGCCGGTCGTCGCGCCAGCGCTCGTCGAGGTGGCGAGCGAACGGACCCATGTGGGTCAGGAGGTCGTCCTTGGGCAACACCTCCGGCGGCCCCGCGGGGACGTGCACCACGGTGTATCCCTGTGGCGTCGTGACCCGTTCGGGCAGCGCAGCATCGTCGCGCCGGGTGTAGACATCGACCTCGTGACCACGCCGCGCCAGCGCCGCGGACAGCTCGGCGACGTGGACGTTCTGCCCGCCGGCGTCGACACCCCCCAGGGCCGCCAGTGGACTGGCGTGTTCGGAAACCATGGCGATCTTCACCACCGCAATCCTCTCCCGCGAGGCTCAATCACAGATTTCGTCGATCAACCGGTCCCAATCACCGAGGAACCGGTCGAGCGAGAAATGTGCCATCGCGAAATCGCGCGCCGCCTTTCCCGCGGCGAGGGCCGCGGGGAGATCCGACACGAACTCTTCGGTCGCGGATGCCAGGGTCTTGACATCTGCGCTCACCACACCCGCCTCGGCGGGTACCACCAATGGGGCCATGGTGGCCGCGACGGCCACCACCGGCATACCGAGGAACATCGCCTCCAGCAGGGACAGCCCCAGAGAAGTCCAGCGCGCGGTGTGCAGATACACCCTGCGGCGCGCGACCTCCCGGTGCAGTTCGGGTCCGGTCACGTCGCCCCGCCCCTGCACGCCCGGCCAACCACGTTCGGCGAGTTCCGTTGTGCGCATTCCCCAGACGTCGATCGGCGCATGCGCTGCCAATTCCGGTAGCAGGTCGGCGCCGACCGTGCGCCAGCGACGCAGCGGCTCGTTGATCATGGTCGCGGCCGCCGGCACCTCACCGGTGAACTGCAGCCCCGGATCGGCGATCCCGTGATCGATCACGAGCGTGGGTGCTGCGCCGCTGTCCCACATCAGCCGGTTGACGTCGGTGACGTGAACAATGGGGATGTCGCTTCGGCCGGCCAGCGGGTGCACGCTGTCGACGGCGAACGGCCGCGGTGCATTGTGTTCGACGAAGACGGCCGGCACGTCGACACCCGGGCGGCGGCCGGTCCATTCTTCGACCAGCTCGATCTCTTCGGGGCGCTGCAGCACCACCAGATCGATGTCCGCGTCGCGCAGCCGCTCGAGCGGCGTCTCCTCGGCGCGCGGCCAGTCGCGTCCCAGCAGGCCGCGGCCGGCCGCGTCCTTGGCCTCGTTGACCGGGACGAGGTAGCGGTGCGGACCGGCGACCAGGGACTGCAGCCAGGACCCGTGGACGTGCCACACGAGTACCGAGCGCGCACCCACAGCCATGCGCGGGACGTATCCCCGCTCTTGGGCGATAAACGTCGAACGTTCGAGATTTCCTGAACGGGATGACCTGCGCTTCGCGAAGTGGACCGAACGCCGCTCCCAGGTGGCGGTTTGCGTCGCCGCGGCCCGGATACCCGGGCGGTCATGGCTGACTCCACCTCCGAGACCGCACCCACGCCGGACGCCGTCATTCCCTACCCCGGTCACACTGCCGACATGGCGGACCGGCCGCGCGACGAGATGCGTGCGTACGTCGGCCGCGACCTGCTACTCGGTAAACGGGCCCTGATCACCGGCGGCGACTCGGGCATCGGCCGCGCGGTGGCGGTGGCGTTCGCCAAGGAGGGCGCCGACGTGGCGATCGCCTACCTCGACGAGGACGACGACGCTGAGCACACCGCTCGGCTGGTCGAAACGGCCGGGCGGACCTGCATCCGGCTGCCCGGTGACCTGGCCGAAGCCGACCAGTGCCGCACGGTGGTCGAGCGGACCGTCGGCGAATTGGGCGGCATCGACATCGTCGTCAACAACGTCGCCTATCAGAATCCTCAGCAGTCGCTCAGCGACATCAGCGACGCCCAGTGGCGGCGCACCTTCGCCGTCAACATCGACAGCTTCTTCCACGTCACCAAGGCGGCGCTGGCACATCTGCCCGACGGCGGGGCCATCATCAACACCGCGTCGATCAACGGGTTACGCGGCAACAAGTCGCTGATCGACTACTCGGCCACCAAGGGGGCGGTGCTGGCGCTGACGTACTCCCTCGCGCAGTCGCTGGCCGAGCGCAACATCCGGGTCAACTGTGTCGCGCCCGGGCCGGTGTGGACGCCGCTGATTCCCGCGACGATGGAGCAGGAGAAGACCGAAGGGTTCGGCGAGCAGGTGCCGATGGGCCGCGCCGCCCAACCCGACGAGATCGCCCCGTCGTACGTGTTCTTCGCCGCGTCGCCGATGTCGTCGTACTACAGCGGTGAAGTCCTCGCGCCCATCGGTGGCGAGACGCTTCCGGGATGATCGTTTAGCTTTTCCGGCGTTCGGGCACCCCGCCGTTGAGGATCGTTGCCAGCACGATCACGCTGACGAGAGGTGGATATGACCGAGAAGAACAGTGGTCCCGAAGAAGGCATCAAGGGCGTCGTCGAGGATGTGAAGGGCAAGGCCAAGGAGACTGTCGGCACGGTCACCGGCCGCGACGACATGGTCCGCGAGGGTAAAGCCCAGCAGGACAAGGCCGATGCCCAGCAGGATGCCGCGAAGAAGGAAGCCGAGGCAGAGTCGGCTCGCGCGGGCGCCAAGGCAGCCGAGGAACGCCAGAAGAACGAGCAGTAGCTCACGTTCACAAGAGGCCCAACCGATTCCGTTCGGTTGGGCCTCTTTGGCGTACCGCGCCTTGCGGCTATGCGTAACGCCGGTGGCTCAGCTGGACGGTTCCTGGCGCGGGGCGTCGGGATGTTCCTGGTGCCACCGCTCTTCGATGTCACGCACTCGGCGATGGGAGGCCCAGAACCACCCACCGGCGGCCAGGAGCAGGACGGCGGACACGCAGCCGAACGCGATACCGACGGTGTGGTGTGACGTGGCGTGTCCGGCGAGTGCGGAGACGAACGATGCCAGCGCCAGGCCCAGCAGGATGAGCGCCGGGAGATTCGTCGTGTCCTTCATCGTCTCGCCGGCATGCGGCCTGGTGGTCCGGACGTGATCGACGGGGTCTTTGGGGCTTTTCATGAGCACTCCTTGGTGGGCACACCTATGCCTACCCGGCGCCCCGCGGCACAAAACGGTGCCGGCCCCGATGTCAGCGCGACGTCAGGGAAGGACCACAGATCCCACGAGCGCCGGCGTGCTGGTGGTCACGACCAGCACCGTCAGAGCCATCAGGAACCAGCCCGCGGACTGCCAGGCCACCCAGGCGTCGCTGCGACGGCGGTGCTGCAGCGTGCGCAGAAAGGCCCGAGCGGCACCGGTCAGGAAGATGGCCGGGGCGCCCAGCGACAGGAGCGTGCGCTGGGGGACGCCGCAGGCCAGTGGATCGGCCACCGACCCGCCACAGGTGCTCACCCACACGGCGGCCAACAGGAGAAACCCTGCGCCGGCGACGGCGACGGCGAGCGTGGAGCGCACGACATCGCGCCGCACATTCTCGGGCCGAACATCATGCGGATGCTGATACATGGTGCGCCCCTACCGGAAGATCCCGCTCTGACCAGCGGGAAGTTCCCGTTACCCGGCCGTGATAAACCTCGGCGCGCGGGGATCGAACTCCGCGGTGACATCGAGATGCGTGCCGTCACCCCGGTGACTACCGTCGTCAGATGGATCTGCACACCGTCGGTCACGTGTGGGCGCCCTCGCACCGGGACGAGTTGTGGCCGATGCGGGCCGGCGATGCGGTCTTGGCCGGCGGCACCTGGTTGTTCTCCGAGCCCCAGCCCCACCTGCGGCGGCTGATCGACCTGACTGGATTGCACTGGCCCGCTGTGGCGATCGACGATGACGGCATCCGGCTCGCCGCGACCTGCACTCTCACCGAGGTCTCGGCGCTGTCGGCGCGGTTGCGCGCCGAGCGTCCGGCTTGGGTGGCCGCGCCGCTGCTGCATCGGTGCTGTGCGGCGCTGCTGGCCTCGCCGAAGATCTGGCACACCGCGACCGTCGGCGGGAACATCTGCCTGTCACTGCCGGCGGGGGCGATGATCTCGATGGCGACCGCGCTGGACGGCCGGCTCGGTATCTGGCGAGCTGACGGTCGCGACGCCGTGACGCCGGTCGAGCGTTTCGTCACGGGAGACCGCACCAACGCCCTGGGGCCGACCGACATCGTTCGGGAACTCCTGCTTCCGGCGGCCGCGCTGCGGGGGCAGGTGGCGATGCGCAAGCTGGCCCCGTCGGCGCTGGGCCGGTCGGCGGCGGTGGTGATCGGGCGCCGCGACCAGCCGGCCGACGGTGGCGGGTTCGTGCTATCGGTGACGGCGTCCACGGTGCGGCCCTACGTGTTCCGCTTCCCGGCTCCGCCGAGCGCCGACGACGTCCGGGCCGCTCACGACACGATTCCCGACAACGCGTGGACCGACGACGCCCATGGCGACCCGGACTGGCGGCGGGCCATGACGCTGCTGCTCGCCGGACAGGTGTGCCGGGAGCTCTCATGAGTTGCACCGTCAACGGCACGCCGCTGCCCGGGCCGCCCCGCCCGGGACAGTGCCTGCGGACCTATCTGCGCGACCACGGCCACGTCGAGGTCAAAAAGGGTTGTGACGCGGGTGATTGCGGCGCGTGCGCGGTCCTGGTCGACGGGGTGGCGGTGCATTCCTGCGTCTATCCGGCGATGCGTGCCGACGGCCGCGCCGTGACCACCGTCGCCGGCCTCGGTACCCCGGAGGATCTGCATCCCGTGCAGCGCCGATTCCTCGACGCCGCCGGGTTCCAGTGTGGCTTCTGCACCGCCGGAATGATCACCACGGCGGCGGCACTGACCGACGAGCAACTCGCCGACCTGCCACAGCACCTCAAGGGCAACCTGTGCCGCTGCACCGGATATCGCGCGATCACCGACGCGCTCGAGGGCACCGTGAACGTGGACAAGCCGACGGGACCGTCGGGTATCGGCCGCTCGGTCGGCGCACCGGCCGCGGTACGGGTGGTGACCGGCACCGAGGCGTACACCATGGACGAAGCACCGCCGGGCCTGCTGCAGCTGGCTGTCCTGAAAAGCTCTGTACCCCATGGCCGAATCCGTTCGATCGACACCGGTGCCGCGGAGATCATCGAGGGGGTGCGCCTGATCCTGACCTACCGCGACAGTCCGTCGGTGCGGTACTCCACCGCCCGGCACGAGAGTCGGCTCGACGATCCGGACGACACCGTGGTCTTCGACCGCACGGTGCGATTCGTCGGACAGCGGGTGGCCGCCGTGGTCGCCGACACCGTGGCGATCGCCGAAGCCGCGTGCCGGGCGATCGCCGTGGAGTACGAGCAGCTGCCCGCGGTGCTCGATCCGCGAGCAGCGCGTGCGCCGGGTGCGGTGGCGCTACACGGGGACAAGGACGCCGACGAGGCCCGGATCGCCGATCCGGCGCGCAACCTCGTCGCCGAGGTGCACGGCGGCGCGGGTGATCTCGACGCCGGGGTGGCGGCCGCGACAACTGCCGGCGGGACGGTGGTGCGCCGTCGGTACCGCACCCAGCGGGTGCAGCACGCCCATCTGGAGACCCATGGATGCACGGGGTGGCACGACGCCGACGGCCGGCTGGTGATCCGGACGAGTTCTCAGGTGCCGTTTCTGGTGCGCGACGAGCTGTGCCACATCTTCGGGCTCGACCCGGCTCGGGTGCGGGTGCTGACCGCCCGGGTGGGCGGCGGTTTCGGCGCCAAACAGGAGATGCTGACCGAGGATGTGGTGGCGCTGGCGGTGCTTCGTCTCGGCGTGCCGGTGCGCTACGAGTTCAGCCGCTCCGACCAGTTCACGTCGGCACCGTGCCGACACCCGTTCGAGGTGGACGTGACCGTCGCTGCGGGTCCCGACGGTGTGTTGACCGCCCTGGGGATCGACGTCCTCGCCGATGCGGGTGCATACGGCAACCACAGCGCCGGGGTGATGTTCCACGGCTGTAGCGAGTCCGTGTCGGTGTACCGCGTGCCGAACAAGCGAGTCGACGCGCAGGCGGTGTACACCAACAACATTCCCTCGGGAGCGTTCCGCGGCTACGGGTTGGGACAGGTCGGGTTCGCGATCGAGTCGGCGCTCGACGAACTGGCGCTGCGCCTCGACCTGGATCCGTTCGAGCTGCGGCGGCGCAACGTGGTGACTCCCGGCGACCCGTTCATCGATTTTCACGCCGATCACGACGATCTGATGTTCGGCAGCTACGGCCTCGACCAATGCCTGGACCTGGTGCAGAACGCCTTGCGATCGGGCGGCGGCCGGGCGGCTCCCGAAGGTCCGCAGTGGCGGGTCGGCGAGGGCATGGCCCTGTCGATGATCGCGACGCTCCCCCCGCGCGGTCATTTCGCCGACGCATCGGTGACGGTGTCCGCCGCGGGGGTGTACACGATCAGCGTGGGCACCGCGGAGTTCGGCAACGGCACCTCGACGGTGCACATCCAACTGGCCGCCACCGAATTCAACACCACCGCTGAGCGCGTGACCCTGCGCCAATCCGACACCGACGCAGCCGGTCACGACACCGGCGCATACGGGTCGGCGGGCACCGTGGTGGCCGGCCGGGCGGTGGCGGCGGCCTGCCGCTCGCTGCGCGGGCAGATCCTGAGGGCGGCAGCGGAGCTGACCGGCACACCCGTGGTGGCGTGCTCGCTGGGTCCGCAGGGCGTCCAGTGCGGCGATCGGTTCGTTGACTTCGCGGTGTTGCCCACCGGCCTGGTCGGCCACGGCCACCATGACGGCGCACCGCGGTCGGTGGCGTTCAACGTGCAGGGGTTCCGGGTGGCGGTGGACACCGAGACCGGCCGAGTACTGATCCTGCAGTCGGTGCACGCCGCCGACGCCGGTGTGCTGATCAATCCCGAACAGTGCCGCGGCCAGGTGGAAGGCGGTGTGGCCCAGGGCATCGGCTCGGCGCTCTACGAGCAGATCCTGATCGCGGACGACGGGGCGGTCCGCACCCACGACTTCCGCAACTATCACATCCCACAGCTGGCCGACGTCCCCGTCACCGAGGTGTACTTCGCCGACACCTATGACGAGCTCGGACCACGCGGAGCCAAGTCGATGAGCGAAGCGCCCTACAACCCGGTGGCGCCCGCGCTGGCCAACGCCATCGCCCGGGCCTGCGGCGCGCGACTCGGTGAGCTACCGATGACGCCCGCGCGAGTGTGGCGCGCGCTGCAGCGCCACGACGGTGATTCGGCCCGGTCGCCGAGAGGTGCCTGACACTTGTTTCGGACGGCGACCGAACCGTCCAGAGCCCGCGACGCGGTCAACGGATCCGCTGCGGCCGCGCTGCTCGCCGCCCGAATCGCCGTCAGGCGCGCAGCAACCCTCGGTTCACCGAACATGTCGGACACCTCACCTACGATCCGGCCATGCCGTGGAGCAGCTTGCGCATCAAACTGCTGCTGGTGGTCGGCGTGGCCGCCGCCCTGACCGCCTATCTCACGGGCGCTTCCGCACCGACCTGCATCGCCGCGGCCGTCGCCGCACCGCTGTTGACCGCAGCCACTCCCCGCTTCGTCCGCGGCGTGATCGCCGGGGCGACCACGCCGAGGGCACCCACGGCCGACATGTCGGGTACCGAATTCGAGGACTACATCGCCGGCATCGCCCGCTCCTGCGGTGTGCCGGTGATCATGACCCCGTTGACCGGGGACTGGGGTGTGGACATCATCGTCGGCACCCGCCCCAATCGTCTTGCGGTGCAGTGCAAGCGACAGGCGCGTCCGGTCGGCGCCGGCGCCGTCCAGGAGGTGGTGGCCGGCGCGCCGATGCAGGACTGCGCCAAGACCATGGTGGTGACCGACAACGACTTCACCCCTGCCGCACGCCGGCTCGCCGAGCATCACGGCTGTGAACTGATCGGCCGCGACGAACTACCCCGCCTCCGGTCGACCATCAGGCGGCTGACGGTCAGCGCATCGCCGTGAGCACATCGCGCACCGCGGCCACCGCCGCGTCGATCTCGTCGCGCGACACCGTCAGCGCCGGACGAAAGCGCACCGACTCGGCGCCGCTGGCGAGCATGATGACGTGGCGCTCCCACAGCCGGCGAATCACGGTGTCCCGCTCGGCCGCCGAGGGCAGGCTGAAGGCGCACATCAATCCCCGCCCCCGCACATCGAGCACCGTCGCCGGGAATTCGGCGGCCAATTCGTCCAGACGGTCGAGCAGATATGCGCCCATCTCCTGCGCGCGGGTCATCAGCTGGTCGGCTTCGATCACCTCGAGGATCCGGCGGGCCCGCACCATATCGGTGAGATTGCCGCCCCACGTGGAATTGATCCGCGAACTCACGGTGAAGACGTTGTCGGCGATCTCGTCGACACGACGTCCGGCCATCACACCGCACACCTGGGTCTTCTTCCCGAACGCCACGATATCGGGCGAGACACCGAGTTGCTGGTACGCCCAGGGCGTTCCGGTCATCCCGCACCCGGTCTGCACCTCGTCGAAGATCAGCAGCGCGTCGAACTCATCGCACAGCTTCCGCATGGCGGCGAAGAACTCCGGCCGGAAGTGCCGGTCGCCACCTTCGCCCTGGATCGGCTCGGCGATGAAACAGGCGATGTCGTCCCGATACGCCTCGAACGCCGCCCTGGCCTGCCGCAGCGACTCCGCCTCGAGTGCGGCCATATCGGCGCCGTGCCGCAGATATGGTGCGTCGATTCGTGGCCAGTCGAACCGGGGGAAGCGGGCCACCTTGTTGGGGTCGGTGTTGGTCAGCGACAGCGTGTAGCCGCTACGTCCGTGGAACGCGCCGCGCAGGTGCATCACCCGGGTGCCGAGATCGGGGCTGCGACCGGCCGCCTCGTGGCGCCGACTCTTCCAGTCGAATGCCACCTTGAGCGCATTCTCGACGGCCAGCGCACCCCCGTCGACGAAGAACAGATGCGGCAACGCGGGGTCACCGAGGACGCGCGCGAACGTGTCCACGAAGCGTGCCATCGGCACCGAGTAGACGTCGGAGTTGCTCGGCTTGTTAACCGCGACGCCCGCCAATTCGTCGCGCAGCGCTGCATCGCCAGCCAGTGCGGGATGGTTCATGCCCAATGCCGAGGAGGCGAAGAAGGTGAACATGTCGAGGTACCGCTCGCCGGTGCGCGCGTCGACGAGATACGAGCCCGACGACCGATCCAGATCCAGCACCAGATCCAGCCCGTCGGCGAGGATGCTGCGCGACAACACCGGGTGGACATCGTGCGCCTCGATCAGACGGTCGGCGGGGCGGGCGAGCAGTTCGGTCATGTCCCGATATTAACGTAATTTTTATTGCTCAGCACCTCTGAAGCCGGATAAGTTCCTAACATCGGCGCCGCGTGGCTGTAACCTTCGCAGGGTAGACAGGAGGGATGCTCCGAGTGCCCGGCCTCGCCGTGATGACTGCACCGCTGCGCGTCGCCGAAAGCGTCACCCGAACCGCGGCCGCCGTCGCGCTGGAGGCACTGGGTGGCCCGCCCGCCCGCCGCTGCCAGGCCGTGGGCAACCGCTGCTGGGTGGAGGTCCGCGGTCTGACGGGCGAACGCGCCGACGCGATCACCGCCGAGGTGGTGCGCACCGTCAAAGAGCTCGACGGGGTGCGGTCGGTCGCGTTGAACACCACGGTCGCGCGCATCGTGATCACCGTGGACGCCGACGGCCCATCCCTGCCCGACCTGCTGCGCGCGGTGGACTCTGCCGAACGCCGGGTGGACGCGCGCGCCCGCCGCGCTGCGCCGATCAATCTGCCCGGCGATGATGCGGTGCTGGTCGCGCGGACTGCGGGCGCCGTGGTCGCGGTGGCCGGTCTGGGCGTGTCGCTGGCCGGCAGCGCGCTACGACTGCGCGGCCTGCCCGGTGTCGTGTCGGCGCCGGCCACGGTGGTCGACCACACTCCGGCGCTGCGCCGACTGGTCGCCGACCGGCTCGGCCCCGACGGCACCGATCTCGTCTTCGCCGTCGCGCACGCCACCAACGCCGCTCTGACCCTGTCGCCGGTGTCCGCCGCGGCGGAGGCCGCCCAGCGCACGATGTTGGCCGCCGAGGCGTGGAACGATCGAATGGCCTGGCGCAGGAAAGAACCTGCTCTCTCTCGACAGGCCGACGACGACCGCCCGCCCGCCCAGCGGGTCGCGCCTGGCGAGGGTCGCGCCGAACACTGGGCGAACCGCTCCGCCGCGATCGGCGTCGGGGTGGGTGCCGCCCTCGGTCTACTGTCGGGCGACGTCGAGACCGCCGGTGCCGCAGCGTCTCTCGCCGCACCGAAGGCCGTCCGCACGACCCGCGAGGCCTTCGCCTACGCGATGAGCCGAGGCCTCACCTCCCGTCACGATGCGCTGGTGCTGCACCCCCGTGCCCTGCGCACCCTGGACCGGGTCGACACCGTGGTCATCGATCCCCGGGTGCTGCACACCGATGAGCTGATGGTGAGCCGGGTCCGCGGACTGACGAACTCCCATCGCAGCCGCGCCTGGCAGGCCGCCCGTACGGCGCTGGCCGAGGGACGGCTGACGGCCGGCTGGCATCCGATCGCCGACATCCCCGGGGCCGCCGGATCGGAGCCGGGCTCGAATCAAGGTGAGGTGCTCGTCAGCCACGTGCGCGATCCCTTCGCCACCGCAGTGGTCGCGGAGGCCCGGCGCGCCCGACCGCGCATGGTGTCGGTGGCCGATGACGGGTTGCGTTCACTTGCCCAGGGTTTCGACCACCTCCAGCTCGTCGGTGAGTCCACCGACGATGCGCTCGCCGAGGCGGTGGCTACCGCCAAGGCAGACGGCGCCACAGTCGCCCTGATCACCACCGCCGACATGACGACGCCGCACGCCGCCGACGTCACCGTCGGGCTGCTGCGCCCCGGTAAGCGGCCGCCCTGGAGCGCCGACCTGCTGCTCAGCGATCTGAGCGGGGTGTGGCGGGTGCTGCACGCCTTGCCCGCGGCACGCGCCGCGAGCGACAAGGGTATGGAGCTGTCGCTGTCCGGGGCGACCCTCGGCGCGCTGATGCTCATCCCCGGTGTGCCCGGCAACGGTTCGGTGTCGGTCGCGGCCAGCGCCATCGCGGGTCTGGTCTCCGGCGCCGCCGCGGGTCGACGGGTGCTTCGCGATCCGCTCCCCGAGGCCGAACCCGGACACGATTGGCATGCCTTGCCGGCCGACGAGGTGGCCCACCTGCTCCCTCGCCGCACCGACGTGGAAGCGGTTGCGGTGCACCGCACTCCGATACCGCCCGCACTGAGTCGAGCGGTCCTCGGCAGCTGGTCCTATGCGCGGGATTTCGTCGGGGAGATGCGGGCCAATCTCTCCGATCCGCTCACCCCGATCCTGCTCACCGGCGCCATGGCCAGCGCTCTGCTCGGATCGCCGTTCGACGCCGCCCTGGTGGGCAGTGTGCTGATCGGCAATGCGGCGCTGTCGGCCGAGCAGCAACTGCACGCCGAAAGCATTTTGCGTCGCCTGCTGGCGGTCCAGGATCCATTGGCCCGCCGGTTGCGTGCGGACGGTGGCGGTGACGAGGAGCTGCGCGCCAACCGGCTGCGGCTCGGCGATCTGATCGAGGTGCGCTCGGGGGAGGTCGTTCCGGCCGATGCGCGCCTCATCGAGACCTCCAACCTCGAGGTCGACGAATCCTCGCTGACCGGTGAATCGCTGCCCGTCGCCAAGGACACCGAACCCAGTCCGGGCGCGCCGCCGGCTGAACGCACCTGCATGCTCTACGCCGGGTCGACGGTCGTGGCGGGTTCTGCCGTGGGGATCGTCACCGCGGTGGGATCGGGGTCGGAGATGAAGCGGGCGATGGCCATGGCGCCTTCGCGATCCCGCGAGATCGGGCTGCAGGCACAGCTGCGCCGCATCACCGGACGCGCGCTGCCGTGGAGCGTCGGTGGCGGCGCCCTGGTCGGCGCCCTCAGCCTGATGCGCCTTACACCGCTGCGTGAGTCGGTGTCCAGTGCCGTCGGAGTCATCGTCGCGGCCGTGCCCGAGGGGCTGCCGCTCGTGGCTACGCTCGCGCAGCTGGCGGCTGCGCGCCGCCTGTCCGGCGAATCGGTACTCATCCGCAACCCCCACTCTGTCGAGGCGCTGGCCCGCGTCCAGGTGGTTTGTTTCGACAAGACCGGGACGCTGAGCGAAAACCGGTTACAGGTCAAGGCGTTACGCCCGGTCGAGGGCAGGGCCGAGTCCGAGGTGCTGGCGGCCGCCCTCAGCACCATCGTGGTCAAGGACGGTCAGCGCACCGACCACGCCACCGACGACGCCATTCTGCGCGCCGCTGAGCGCACGGACATCGCGGCCCCCGACGCGGTGCTTCCGTTCCAGTCCGGCCGACCCTTCGCCGCTGCGCTGACCGGTACCAGGCTGACCATCAAGGGCGCACCGGAACGGATCTCCGCGGCGCTGGCCGACGGAGCCGAGGCGCTCTCGGGCCTGTTCGACGAAATGACCGCCGGTGGTCTGCGGGTGCTCGCGGTGGCCGAACGCGACGTCGACGCCGCGACGGCGCGGGTGGCGGCCCGCGACCCGCAGGTGCTCGAACGACTGTGCCGCAGCGACCTGCGCCCGGTCGGAGCTGTCGGACTCGCCGACACGCTGCGCCCCGCGGCGGCTGACCTGCTGGCAGCCCTGGGCGACAAGGGAATCGGGGTGCGACTCATCACCGGCGACCATCCGGTGACCGCATCGGTGGTCGCGGCGGATCTGGGCCTCGAGGTGACCTCGGAGCGGGTGGTGACCGGTGACGAATGGGAGAACATGTCCGCCGACGCGCGGGCACATGCGGTGTCGGAATGCCTGGTGTTCGCCCGGATGACTCCCGAGCACAAGATCGACGTGGTGCAGGCGCTCGAGTCCAACGGTGTGGTCACCGCCATGGTGGGTGACGGGGCGAACGACGCCGCGGCGATCCGGGCGGCCAGCGTCGGAATCGGCGTCGCTGCCGGGGCGAGCGATCCGGCGCGCACGGCCGCCGATGTGATGCTGCTCGATGGCCACATCGAAGCGCTGCTGGACGCCATCGACGAGGGCAATCAGCTGTGGCGGCGGGTGCAGTCCGCGGTGTCGGTGCTGTTGGGCGGAAACGCCGGTGAAGTGTGCTTCGCTCTCATCACCAGCCTGCTGACCGGCCGCTCGGTGCTCAACGCGCGGCAGATGCTGCTGGTCAACATGCTCACCGACGCGCTGCCGGCCGCCGCGCTCGCGGTCAGCCCGCAGACCGACAACGGTGCGGCCGACCGCGACGAGTCGGCCATGTGGCGGTCGATCGCGATCCGCGGTGCGGCCACCACCACCGGCGCAACGGCGGCCTGGGCCATGGCGAGCGTGACGGGAACGCCGCGCCGGGCCGCCACCGCGGCGCTGATCGGACTGGTGTCGACGCAGATGCTGCAGACGCTGATCGATTCGCACGGACCGCTGGTGGTCGCCACCAACATCGGCACCTTCGCGACGATGATCGGCATCGTCAGCACCCCGGGCGTCAGCCAGCTGTTCGGGTGCACTCCGGTCGGGCCGGTGGCGTGGGGGCAGGCCTTCCTCGCCGCCGCGGGAGCGACCGCCGCCTCGGCGGTTGCGCCCGCGGTTCTGGCGCGGCTCACCGGGCTGGGGTCAGTCCTCCACGATGACGACGACGCCGGCGCGGACGAGAACGGCGTAGATCTCCCGGATCGGCGGGGTGAGGATTCGCACGGCTTCGCCGAGCAACGCGTCCTGACCAAGGCCGACAAGTAGCTTCGCCATGGTCCTCGACGCTAGGCGCGGCGGGCGAACGGGAGGTGAAAGACACGTGGCCGGAGTCTCATCAGCGAATGACCGTTACGCCGGTGCTGATTCCCATCCACCCCGGATCAAGCCGGAAATATTACGGCACATGCTGCCTTGACTCGTAAAAAGTCTGTAGGATGATGGTGCTTCGCGTGCGGACGTTGGCCGCGGTGCGGATCTCCTGCAACAGATCCTCCAGCGCCCTCGCCGACCCGACGCGCACGAGCAGCACGTAGCTCTCGTCACCGGCCACCGAATGGCAGGACTCGATGGCCGCTATGTGCTGCAACCGCGCCGGAGCATCATCGGGTTGCGACGGATCGAGAGGGGTGATGGCCACGAACGCCGACAGCTGGTGGCCCACGGCTTCCGGGGCGAGCCGGGCCTGGTACCCGGTGATCACCCCCCGGGCCTCGAGTCGGCGCACCCGGGACTGCACCGCCGACACCGACAGCCCCGCGCTGGCCGCCAGGTGCGCCAGCGTCGCACGGCCGTCGGTCACCAGTTCGCGCGCCAGGATCCGGTCGATGGCATCGAGCTGCGCAGGCGCGTGCGGGTGCTCGTCGGGTTCACCCATTGCCGCACTGTATCCCCACCCGCTTCACGAGGAGGCAACGACATGACCACCGACATGACCACCGACCCTGCCACCCAGACGTCCGCGCTCCCGACCGTCGATACGCTGCGCCACCGCGCCCGCGCGGCGCTCGAGGCGATCGGCGCCCCTACTGAACTCGGCCGGCCGGGTGAGCCGGGACTGCAGGCCAGCACCCCGATCACCGGCGAGGTGCTGTTCACCGTCCCCGGCAACGACGGCACCCAGACCGACGCGGCGATCGCCGAAGCGGCCCAGGCATTCACGGTCTGGCGGACCACCCCGGCACCGGTACGCGGCGCACTGGTCGCCCGGCTCGGTGAGCTGCTCGTCGCGCACAAGGCCGACCTCGCCACCCTGGTGACCCTCGAGGCGGGCAAGATCACCGCGGAGGCCCTCGGCGAAGTGCAGGAGATGATCGACATCTGCGAATTCGCGGTCGGACTGTCACGCCAGCTGTATGGCAAGACGATCGCCTCCGAACGCCCCGGACACCGACTGATGGAGACCTGGCATCCACTCGGCGTCGTCGGCGTCATCACCGCCTTCAACTTCCCCGTCGCGGTGTGGTCCTGGAACACCGCGATCGCTCTGGTGTGCGGAGACACCGTGGTGTGGAAGCCGTCAGAACTCACGCCGCTCACCGCGTTGGCCTGCCAGGCGCTGATCGAACGGGCCGCCGACGACGTGGGCGCACCCCGCGGCGTGAGCCGACTGGTGCAGGGCGGCCGTGAGGTCGGTGAGGCGCTGGTCGACGATCCCCGGATCGCCCTGCTGTCGGCGACGGGTTCAGTGCGGATGGGCCGGCAGGTCGGGCCCCGGGTCGCGCAGCGATTCGGGAAGGCGCTGCTGGAACTGGGCGGCAACAACGCGGCCATCGTCACGCCCTCGGCCGACCTGGATCTGGCGGTCCGCGCCATCGTGTTCTCGGCGGCCGGCACCGCCGGTCAGCGGTGTACGACCTTGCGCCGACTGATCGTGCACGATTCGATCGCCGACGATCTGGTCGAGCGGATCCGCGGCGCCTACCGCCAGCTGCCCGTCGGAGACCCGGCCGCCGACGGCACCCTGGTCGGCCCGCTTATCCACGAGGCCGCCTACCGCGACATGGTCGCTGCCCTCGACGCGGCGCGCGCCGACGGTGGTGAGGTCTTCGGCGGCGAGCGTCATCTCTACGACGGGGACAGCGGCGACACGTCCTACTACGTCAGCCCGGCGGTGGTGCGGATGCCGGCGCAGACCGCGGTGGTGCACGCCGAGACCTTCGCGCCGATCCTCTACGTCCTGACCTACGACGCCCTGGACGACGCCATTGCGCTGAACAATGCTGTGCCGCAGGGTCTTTCGTCAGCTATTTTCACCCTCGACATCCGGGAGGCGGAGCGCTTCCTGGCCGCCGACGGATCCGACTGCGGCATCGCCAACGTCAACATCGGCACCTCGGGCGCCGAGATCGGTGGTGCATTCGGCGGGGAGAAGGAGACCGGCGGGGGCCGTGAATCCGGGTCCGACGCGTGGCAGGCCTACATGCGACGGGCGACCAACACCGTCAACTATTCGACCGAGCTGCCGCTGGCCCAGGGCGTTCATTTCGGTTAGGGCAGTATCGGTGGAATGCAGATCGACAACAGCGTCGTGGCGATCACCGGCGCGGCCTCGGGTATCGGGCGGTCGCTCGCCGAGGCGTTCGTCGCCGCGGGCGCCAAAGTGGTCCTCGGAGATCTCGACTCCGCCGGCCTGACCGAGACTGCGGACCGCATAGCCGCCGGCGGCGGGGAGGTGCGCGCGCTGCGGGTCGACGCCGCGGCGACGGCCGATCTGGCGGCCATGATCGCCGCCGCCGACCGCGATTTCGGGCCGGTGGACGTGTTCGTCGCCAACGCCGGCATCGTCGGCGGGGCCGGGCTGGGCACCGAGGCCGAGTGGGACCGCATCCTCGACGTCAACCTGCGCGCCCACATCCGCGCGGCGACGCTTTTGTTGCCCCAGTGGCAGCAGCGCGGCCACGGCCACTTCGTCGGCGTCGCCTCGGCGGCCGGTCTGCTGACCCAGATCGGGGCGGCGGGGTACGCGGTCACCAAGCATGCGGCCGTGGGCTTCGCCGAGTGGCTCGCCGTGACCTACGGCGACGACGGCATCGGTGTGACCTGCGTGTGCCCCATGGGTGTCGACACGCCGCTACTCACCTCGATCCGCGAGTCTCCGGACGCCACAGCGCGGGTCGCGGCCAATTCCGTGGTGAGCGCGGGTGCGGTGCTGACTGCCCGCGAGGTGGCTGATCTCACGGTGGCCGCCGTCGCCGACGGCCGCTTCCTGGTGCTGCCCCACCCCGAGGTGCGGGAGATGGCCGTGAGCAAGCTGACCGATCACGACCGCTGGATCGCCGGCATGCGCCGGTACCAGCAGATGTTGCGGGGTTAGCGGCATCCCCTGGGACGCGGCGTACCGGGGCGGCGGCGTAGCGCAGGCGTTCACGGGGTAGCCCGACCGGATGAGCACCCCTGGACTGATCGTCATCGGAAGCGGACCGGCCGGGTTGAGCGCCGCGGCGACGTTTCGCGAGCACAACAGCGACGCACCCATCACCATCCTGACCGACGATCCCGCACTGCCCTATCAGCGGCCGCCGCTGAGCAAGGAGTTCCTGCGCGGTGACGCAGAGGCCGGCGACGCCCGTCTGCAGGAGGCCGCCTGGTTCACCGACCGCGGTATCGACATCGTGATCGGCGAGGTCACCGCGATCGACACCCACGCCCGCCAGGTGAGCGCCGGCGATGAGGTCCACCCCTACCGGTGGCTGGTCATCGCCGCGGGTGCACGCCCGACACCACCCGCCATGCCGGGCGCCGAGCGGGCCCTGCTGTTGCGCTCCCTGGCCCAGGCCCAGCGATTGCGTGACGCCGCGCAGGAGGCGAAGTCGGCGGTGGTGATCGGATCCGGGTTCATCGGCTGTGAGGCGGCGGCGTCCTTGGCGATGCGCGGAATCACCACCACGCTGGTCGCCCACCACGATGTCCCGCAGGCCAAGCGGCTCGGTTCGGAGGCCGGAGAGCGGATCGCCGCGATGATCGGGGACGCGGGCGCCCGCTACCTCGGCGGCTCGGGCGTCGCGGAGATCCTCGACGGCGCGGTGCGATTGGACACCGGCGAGACGATCGAGTGTGACCTCGTGCTCGCGGCGACCGGCGTCACCCCGCAGGCGGCACTGGCCGAGGCGGCGGGTATCGAGACCGGCTACGGTCGGGTGCTGGTGGACAGCGCGATGCGTACCTCCGCCGAGAACGTTTTCGCCGCGGGTGACGTGGCGTGGGCCCACAACGATGCGGCCGGCCGGCGGGTGGCGGTCGAGCACTGGCAGGACGCCGATGATCAGGGTGTCGTCGCGGGGGCGAACGCCGCCGGGCAGACGCAGCGCTGGTCGGCCGTGCCCGGCTTCTGGACCACGATCGGCGAGGAGACGCTCAAGTACCACTCGTGGGGCGACGGCTACGACCGGGCACTGCTGCGCAACCACGACGACGGTTTCACGGTCTGGTACGTGGCGGACGGAGCGGTGGTGGGAGTGTTGACGCACAACGCCGACGACGACTACGACCGGGCCGAACCACTCATCTCGGCCAAGAAGCCGCTGCCGGCCGACGTCGCGGCCTGACGCGTCCGGACTTGTCGGTGGCGCTGGGCATCATGGAGTGATGGCCCGTACGCCGACGTCCACTGACTCCATGTCCCGGTTCAGTCCGCTGACCCGTGAATGGTTCACGGGCACGTTCGTCGAGCCCACACCCGCCCAGGCCCAGGCCTGGTCGGCGATCGCCGACGGTGACAACACCCTGGTGATCGCCCCCACCGGTTCGGGTAAGACGCTCGCGGCATTCCTGTGGGCGATCGACCGGCTGGCGTCCTCGGAACCCCGCCCACCCAAGGCCGGCACCCGGGTGCTCTACGTGTCGCCGCTCAAGGCACTGGCCGTCGACGTCGAACGCAATCTGCGTACCCCGCTGACCGGTATCGCCCGGGTGGCCGAGCGACACGGCGCGACGGCTCCGGCCATCAGCGTCGGCGTCCGGTCCGGGGACACCACACCGGCGCAGCGCCGCGAGATGCTCACCCGTCCCCCCGATGTCCTGATCACCACACCGGAGTCGTTGTTCCTGATGCTGACCTCGGCGGCCCGCGACACCCTGACCGAAGTGCAGACCGTGATCGTGGACGAGGTACACGCCGTCGCGGCCACCAAACGCGGCGCCCACCTCGCGCTGTCGCTGGAGCGCCTCGACCAGTTGTTGGACCGGCCCGCGCAGCGCATCGGGCTGTCGGCGACCGTGCGGCCCGCCGAGGAGGTGGCGCGTTTCCTGTCCGGGCATGCCCCCACCACCATCGTCGCGCCACCCGCCGCCAAGACGTTCGACCTCGCGGTGCAAGTTCCCGTGCCCGATATGGCCGATCTGGAGAACAACACGATCTGGCCCGATGTCGAAGAACAGATCGTCGATCTGATCGAGGCCCACAACAGCTCGATCGTCTTCGCGAACTCCCGGCGGCTGGCCGAGCGTCTGACGTCGCGGCTCAACGAGATCCACGCCGAACGCGCTGGGGTAGAACTGGACGGGCGCAACGGGCAGGTCGGTGGTGGCGCGCCGGCGCAGCTGATGGCCAGCGGACAATCCTTCGGCGCCGCCCCGCTCCTGGCCAAGGCGCACCACGGTTCGGTCAGTAAAGAACAGCGCGCCATCGTCGAGGACGACCTGAAGAGCGGGCGGCTCAAGGCGGTGGTGGCGACGTCGAGCCTGGAACTGGGCATCGACATGGGCGCGGTCGACCTGGTGATCCAGGTCGAGGCGCCGCCATCGGTGGCCAGCGGCCTGCAGCGAGTCGGCCGCGCCGGCCACCAGGTCGGTGAGGTCTCCCAGGGGGTGCTTTTCCCCAAACATCGCACCGACCTGATCGGCTGTGCCGTCACGGTGCAGCGCATGCTGGCCGGGCAGATCGAGACCATGACGGTGCCGGCCAATCCGCTCGACGTGCTGGCCCAGCACACCGTCGCCGCCGCCGCACTCGAACCCCTGGACGCCGACCACTGGTTCGAGGCCGTCCGCCGCTGCGCTCCGTTCGCCACGCTGCCGCGCAGCGCGTTCGAGGCGACGCTCGACCTGCTGTCGGGTAAGTACCCCTCCACCGAGTTCGCCGAGCTCCGGCCTCGGCTGGTCTACGACCGCGACAACGGGACCCTGGCCGGGCGCCCGGGCGCTCAGCGCCTGGCCGTCACCTCGGGCGGCGCGATCCCGGACCGTGGGCTGTTCACGGTGTACCTGGCCACCGACAACGACACCCCCTCGCGGGTCGGCGAACTCGACGAGGAGATGGTCTACGAATCCCGGCCCGGCGACGTCATATCCCTGGGCGCCACCAGTTGGCGAATCACCGAGATCACCCATGACCGGGTCCTGGTCATCCCCGCACCCGGACAACCCGCCCGACTGCCGTTCTGGCGCGGCGACGGCGTGGGGCGGCCCGCCGAACTCGGCGCGGCGGTGGGCAGATTCACCGGCGAACTCGCCGGATTGAATGCCGACACCTTCGCCGAGCGTTGCGCCACAATGGGTTTCAACGACTACGCCACCGAGAACCTGCGGCGGCTGCTCGACGATCAGCGCGAGGCCACCGGCACGGTCCCCACCGACAGCACATTCGTCGTCGAGCGGTTCCGCGACGAACTCGGTGACTGGCGGGTGATCCTGCACTCCCCCTACGGCCTACGGGTGCACGGTCCGCTGGCGCTGGCCGTCGCACGCCGGCTGCGTGAGCGCTACGGCATCGACGAGAAGCCCACCGCCTCCGACGACGGCATCATCGTGCGGCTGCCCGACACCGAGGATGCGGCACCGGGTGCCGAACTGTTCGTCTTCGACGCCGATGAGATCGAGCCGATCGTCACCGCGGAGGTCGGCGGGTCGGCGCTGTTCGCGTCGCGGTTCCGCGAATGTGCGGCCAGGGCGCTGCTGCTGCCGCGGCGTAACCCGGGAAAGCGTTCGCCGCTGTGGCATCAGCGCCAGCGCGCCGCCCAGCTGCTCGACGTCGCCCGCAAATATCCCGACTTCCCGATCGTGCTCGAAGCCGTGCGGGAGTGTCTCCAGGACGTGTACGACGTGCCCGCGCTGGTGGAACTGATGGGCCGGGTGGCGCAGCGGCGGCTGCGGCTCGTCGAGGTGGAGACCACCACCCCGTCCCCCTTCGCGGCGTCCCTGCTGTTCGGTTATGTCGGGGCGTTCATGTACGAGGGCGACAGCCCGCTGGCCGAACGGCGCGCCGCCGCACTGTCGCTGGACACCGTGCTGCTGGCCGAGCTCCTGGGCCGCGTCGAGCTGCGCGAACTGCTCGATCCCGATGTCATCGCGTCCACCTCGCGTCAGCTGCAGCATCTCAGCGAGGACCGGCAGGCCCGTGACGCCGAAGGCGTTGCCGATCTGTTGCGCCTGCTCGGGCCGCTGACCGTCGAGGAGGTCGCCGACCGCTGCACCACGCGCGAGGTCGGCGGCTGGCTGGAGGGTCTGCTCGCCGCCAAGCGCGTACTGACGGTGTCCTATGCCGGCCGCAACTGGTGGGTTCCCATCGAGGACGTCGGGCTCCTGCGCGACGGTGTGGGCATCGCGGTGCCGGTGGGCGTTCCGCTGTCATTCCTCGAGTCGGTGGCCGACCCGCTCGGCGAGCTGATCGGCCGCTACGCGCGCACCCACGGACCGTTCACCACCGGCGACGCCGCGACGCGTTTCGGGCTGGGGCTGCGGGTCACCGCCGACGTGCTCGGGCGGCTGGCGGTCGACGGCCGGGTGGTCCGGGGCGAGTTCACCGATCTTCCCGCCGATTCGGCCGGCGGCGAACAGTGGTGTGACGCCGACGTGCTCAAGATCCTGCGCCGCCGCTCCCTGGCGGCATTGCGGGCGCAGGTGGAGCCGGTCAGTCCGGCGGCCTACGCCCGGTTCCTGCCGTCCTGGCAGCAGGTCGGTTCGGCGCACAGCGCCGGCGTGGACGGACTCGCCTCGGTGATCGACCAGCTCGCCGGGGTGCCGATTCCCGCATCGGCTGTCGAACCGCTGGTGCTCTCCCAGCGGGTGCGCGATTACCAACCGGCCATGCTCGACGAGCTGCTGGCCAGCGGCGAGATCATCTGGTCGGGGGCCGGACCGATCGGCGGCGGGGACGGCTGGATCGTCTTCCACCACGCCGACTCCGCAGCGCTCACCCTGGGCGCCCCCACCGAACTCGACTTCAGCGACACGCACCGCGCCATCACCGAAGCGCTCGCGGGAGGCGGCGCGTATTTCTTCCGGCAACTCGCGACCGGAGACACCGAACAGTTCAAAAGCGCACTGTGGGAATTGATCTGGGCCGGCTGGGTTACCGGTGACACATTCGCGCCGGTGCGGGCCATGCTGTCGGGCAGCAGACGGTCCACCGGGCGACGAGGCGCACCCGCGCACCGGCAGCGGTCACGCGCCCCACGGCTGAGCAGCTACAGCGTCGCCCACGCGCAGACCCGCACCACCGATCCCACGGTGGCGGGCCGCTGGTCGGCGCTGCCGGTCGCCGAACCGGATTCGACGGTGCGCGCGCACTTCACCGCCGAACTGCTGCTGAGCCGCTACGGCGTGCTCACCAAGGGCGCGGTCGCCGCCGAGGGGGTGCCCGGCGGCTTCGCAATGCTCTACAAGGTGCTGACCGCCTTCGAGGACACCGGCCGATGCCAGCGCGGGTACTTCGTCGAATCCCTGGGCGGCGCACAGTTCGCGGTGGCGTCGACGGTGGACCGGCTGCGGACCTACCTCGACGAGGTCGACCCGGAACGCCGCGAGTACCGCGCCGTCGTTCTGGCCGCCGCCGACCCGGCCAACCCGTACGGCGCGGCACTGCCCTGGCCGGCGCGTGCCGCCGATGATGACGAGGTCGCCCACCGGCCGGGGCGAAAGGCCGGGGCGTTGGTGGCGTTGGTCGACGGCGAGCTGGCGTGGTTCCTCGAACGCGGTGGCCGCTCACTGCTCAGCTTCACCTCTGATGCCGAGGCGAATTCGGCGGCGGGTGCGGCGCTGGCCGACCTGGTGTCCGCGGGGCGGGTGCAAGCTCTGCTGGTCGAGAAGATCAACGGTGTCTCGGTGCTCGAGCCGGGTGCGGGCGGCGTGCGGGCTCTCGCGCAGGAGGCGCTGACGGCCGCGGGGTTCACCCGCACACCGCGTGGGCTACGGCTGCGCTGAGTCCGGCCCTGTCTGTTCGCCGGGCGCACCGGCCAGCACGGCCGCCGCGGCCTGCTCGAGCTGATGAACAGTGGCCCGGTCCATCGGGAGCACCGTGACCTCGAGCGCATGACGCAGCGTCTGCGATACGTGAAACTGATTGGCCGGTGAGGCGATCACCATGACCACGCCGCTTCCCGTCCGAAGGGCCCGCCCGACCTCGCGTTCCAATTCGACCTTCAGTTCGTGTTCGGCGAACGAGGCGATCAACGCGGCCGACGCCGCGCCGACGACCACCGCGGGCAGCAGCGGCGGGATCAGCGCACCGAAAAGCACACCGACTCCGGCGCCCATGCCCGCGGCCGCGCGGCGGTGTCGATTCACCGCATGGGTAACCACCGGCTGCCCGTCCGCGTCCCGGGCGACCAACGCGGCGGCTCGCACTTCCACTCCCCGATGTTTGATCCGCGCGTCGAGATCCGTGAAGTCCGACCGGGCTTGCTCCAGGTCGCGGTATCCGGCCACCAGCAGGATCGCATGAGGTTCGTCGACGCACTCCTCGAGTCGCATACCGTCCACGGTGGCTGGCGGCTCGCTCTTCGAACCAGAACCGAAAGTCCCCAGCGGCGCGGCCCTTGGGCCGTCGATCTCGGGCGCTGGGACAATGGGGCGATGCCCGAAGGCGACACCGTCTACCGCACCGCCACCGCCCTGCGTGCGGGCCTGCTCGGCAAGACGCTGACCCGCTGCGACGTCCGAGTGCCGCGCTTCGCCGCCGTGGACCTGACCGGTGAGGTCGTCGACGAGGTGCTCACCCGCGGCAAGCACCTGTTCATCCGGGCCGGCGAGGCCAGCATCCACTCCCATCTGAAGATGGACGGCAGCTGGAAGGTGAATCCGCTGTCACGACCCAGTCGCGCGGGCCACCGCATCCGCATCATCCTCGAGGCCGGTACGGGGGCCGACGCGGTGCAAGCCGCCGGGATAGACCTTGGCATCCTGGAGATCCTCGAACGCGCCGCGGACATGGACGCCGTCGCACACCTCGGTCCGGATCTGCTCGGCGAGGACTGGGAACCCCGGATCGCCGCCGCCAATCTGGTGGCCGATCCGGACCGGCCGATCTCCGAGGCGCTGCTGGACCAGCGGATCATGGCCGGCATCGGCAACGTGTACGCCAACGAGCTGTGCTTCGTATTCGGCCACCTTCCCACCGCACCGGTCAGCGCGATCGCCGATCCGCTTCGGGTCGCGCAGCGGGCTCGGGACATGTTGTGGCTGAACCGTTCCCGGTGGAATCGCACCACCACCGGCGATACCCGACCCGGCCGGGACGTCTGGGTGTACGGCCGGGCGGGCAAGCCGTGTCGCCGCTGCGCCACCCCGATCAGGCGTGACGACAGCGGCGACCGGATCAGCTTCTGGTGTCCGAACTGTCAGCGCTGACCGGGCAGCGCGAGCCGCACGATCTTGCGCACCACGGTGGCGAACTGCCTGGGCAGCGGACCCGTGTTGTAGGGCAGACCGTAGCGGCGGCAGATGTCGCGCACCTCGGCCGAGATCTCGGCATGCCGATGAGCGGGGATGTCGGGAAACAGGTGGTGCTCGATCTGGAACGACAGGTTGCCGCTGAGGAGGTGGAAGAGCTTTCCACCGGTGAGATTCGCCGAACCGAGGATCTGGCGGAAATACCACTGCCCCCGGGTCTCGGCCTTGGTCTCCTCGACCGAGAACTCCTGCACATCCTCCGGGAAGTGCCCGCAGAAGATGATCATGTACGACCACACATTGCGCATCAGATTCGCCGTCAGGTTCCCGGCGAACACCCACGGCGCGAACGGACCGGCCAGCAGCGGGAAAGCCACGTAGTCCTTGAGGGTCTGCCGCTTGGTCTTGCGCCAGATTCCTTCCAGGATCTCCCGCTTGTCGGCGATGGTGATCTCCCCGGCGCGGATGCGTTCGGTCTCCAGCTCGTGTAGCGCCACCCCGTACTGGAACAGCACCATCAGCAGGAAGGCGTACACCGGGTTGCCCAGGAAATAGGGCCGCCAGCGCTGGTCTTCGCTCATCCGCAGGATGCCGTAACCGATGTCGCGGTCCATCCCCACGATGTTGGTGTAGGTGTGGTGCATGTAGTTGTGCGAGTGACGCCACTGATCGGCCGGGCAGGCGGTGTCCCACTCGAACTTCTTGGACGACAACGCCGGATCACCCGTCCAGTCGTACTGGCCGTGCATGACGTTGTGGCCGATCTCCATGTTGTCGATGATCTTCGCGAACCCGAGCATGGCGGTGCCGGCGAGCCAGAGCGGCGGGACGATTCCACCGAACAGCAGGGCTCGGCCGCCGACCTCGAGGGCCCGCTGGGCCTTGATGACGTTGCGGATGTAGGTGGTGTCGCGTTCGCCGAGGTCGGCGATCACCCGCTCGCGCAACGCATCCAGTTCGCGACCGAATGCCTCGGTCTGTTCCGGGGTGAGCCGGACGGTGCGGCCGCCGACGGTCTTCTCGAGGGTCCTGCGGGTGGGGTCGGTCAAGGTGCTGGTCATGGGATTCCTCTCTCTATAGGGCGATGTCGACGTCGCCGACGGGAACGGACACGCAGATCTGCACGTCCTCCTCTTCGGCGCTCGACACCGCGCCGGTGATCAGGTTCTTCACCGCGCCGCGGGTCTTACGGCGCGTGCAGCTGTGACAGATGCCCATGCGGCATCCGCTTTCGGGATTCAGGCCCGCCTGCTCCGCCTGTTCGAGCAGCGGGCGTCCGTCGTCGGGGATCTCCACGCCGCTGTCGGCGAAGCTCACCCGGCCACCCGACGCCTCAGCCGGCAGATCGAAGGTGGGCGGCACGAAACTCTCCGCCCGGGCGTCGGGGCGCAGCGCCCGAACGGCGTCCACCAGGTCCGGCGGCCCGCAGACGAACACCGCCAGATCCGGTCGGACCGCGGGCACGGCCGCAGCCAGGTGCGCGGCGTCGAAGCGGCCGCTCAGATCCGTTCCCGCCGTCTCACGGGTGTAGCCGTGCAGCACCCGCACCCCGGACAGACCCGCCAACTCCTGGCGGTAGCAGGCCTCTGCGGCGCTGCGCGCATAGTGCACGAACGCGACCTCGCCGGAATATCCCTCGGCGTGCAGCGTGCGCAGCATCGACAGCACCGGCGTGATGCCGCTGCCGCCGGAGACGAACAGGATCTGGCGGGGCCGCTCGTCGGGCAGGACGAAGTCCCCGCCCACCGAGTCCAGACCCACGACCATGCCGGGCCGGGCGTGCTCGCACAGGTAGGTCGACACCAGGCCGCCTTCATGGCGGCCGATGGTCAGCTCGATGAGCCGGTCTCCCTCGGCATTGGCCGGCGAGTAGCTCCTGGAGCGGCGTCGGCCGTCGATCTCGACCGAGAGGTTGATGTGCTGACCGGCCCGCAGTCCGGTGAACACCCGATTCGGTTTGAGCGTGAGCGTGACGCTGCGCGGGGTGGTCCGGCGCACCGCCGTCACGGTGGCGCGCGCCTCGCCGAGCGTCCAGGTCGGCTCCACGAGCTCGGTGTACCGGTCGACGCCGTGCGGTCCGGTCAACAGGTCCACCAGCGGCGAGCGCAGGACCCGCTCCCGCAGGGACGGGGTACGCATTTGAGTGAACATGTGTATACCGTGCGGGCTGACAGCCGCACCCGTCAAGGGAATCCGAGCAGATTGTGGTAGCTTTCACATCGTGAACAGTCGTACGCCGAGTTCACGTACGGGCAGGTCGGGGCGGTCCCGCTCACGCGACAGTCCGTCGCGTGAGGAGCGCAAGGAGGTCACCCGCCGGGCGATCGTCGCGGCCGCGCTGTCACTGCTGGAGGAACGCAGCTTCGCCGCGCTGAGCCTGCGTGAGGTGACGCGCGAAGCGGGTATCGCCCCGGCGGCCTTCTACCGGCACTTCGAGTCCATGGAAGCCCTCGGGCTGGTCCTGATCGACGAGTCGTTCCGGGCATTGCGCGACCTGCTGCGCAGCGCCCGGGCCGGCAAGCTGGACCCGAGCCGGGTGATCGAGTCGTCGGTCGACATGCTCATCGAGGGCGTCAACCAACGCCGCGAACACTGGCGGTTCATCGGCCGGGAACGCTCCAGCGGGGTGACGGTGCTGCGCTATGCGATCCGCACCGAGATCCGGCTGATCACCTCGGAGCTGGCCATCGACCTCGCCCGCTTCCCCGGGCTGAACACCTGGAGCGGTGAGGATCTCAACATTCTGGCCAGCCTCATCGTCAACGCGATGATCTCGATCGCCGAGGCCGTCGACACCGTGGACATCAACGATGCCGCCGCGCTGGAGGACATCAAGCACACCGCGGTCAAGCAGCTACGCATGATCGTCGTCGGGGTCACCGGCTGGCGCAGTACGCCGTGAAAAACACTGCTAGACGGTGCACTCCGTGCCGGCGGCGTCGCGGGCGATCACACAGCCGGAGGCGTTGCTGAGCTTCCAGGACCCGCCCTGGTCGATCCAGTAGATGTCATGGGTCCGGGTGCCCAGCACCGGGATGCTCACCGCGAGTTGCGCATTCACGCGGTCGCCGTCGAGTACCGGGTTCTGCACCCGCCACGACATCATCGAGCTGTAACGGTCCATGACACCGGCGATGTTGTTCGCGGTGGGCACCGCAGCCAGCCCGCCCTCCAGTTCGGCGGCACGCGTCTGGTCGCTCAGCGAGGTGTCCAGCGCACGCTGCAGCTGTCCGGTCAGCTGATCCGCCGACGGGGCGGGCGGTTGCGCGGCGGCCACCGGAGCGGCGATGAGCAGGGCGGCAGGCACGGCGAGCAGAACGGGGACGGTACGCATGCGCCACACCAGACCACGGCCGTCGACACCGGTCAAGACCTACCTCCACTGGCCTGCGTGCCCGGTTACGGTGTCTGCCATGACGCTCGACCTCACGTTCGCGCGGCCCGACATCGCGCTGATCACACTCAACCGTCCCGACACGCTCAACGCGCTGTCCTACGAATTGGTCGAGGCGCTGCACGCCGCGATCGGCGACATCGCCGCGAACAACGAGTGCCGGGTCGTCGTGATCACCGGCGCGGGCCGTGGCTTCTGCTCGGGCCTGGACCTGAGCGATCCGAATCCGCCGCAAGCCGGGGGTGGCACCGAGTTTCCGCGCTCGGGTATGCGTTGGCAGGAACGGATCGCCGAACTCACTGTGCGCCTGCACCGGTTGCGCCAGCCGGTGATCGCCGCGGTCAACGGCCCGGCCTACGGCGGCGGATTCGCCATCGCCGCGGCGAGCGACATCCGGCTGGCCTCGCCCAGCGCGCGGTTCTGTACCCAGTTCATCAAGCTGGGCATCGGCGGTGCCGACATCGGCGTGAGCTACACGCTGCCCCGGATCATCGGCGCCGGACACGCCTTCGACCTCATCCTGACCGCACGCGCCGTCGACGCCGAGGAGGCACTGCGCCTGGGCCTGGTCTCACGCATCTGCGCGAATGTGGTCGACGACGCGCTCGCCGTCGCCGAAACGCTCTGCGGGTACGGCAAATTCGGTCTCGAGTCGACCAAGCAGGTGCTGTGGGCCAACCTGGAGGCGGGCAGTCTCGAGCAGGCACTGCACCTGGAGAACCGCAGCCAGATTCTGGCGTCGGCAGGTGGCGAGATCCGCGAGGCTACCGAGGCGTTCCGCCGCCGTCCACGATGATCGCCTGACCGGTGAGGTAACTGCCGGCATCGGAGGTCAGCAACAGTGCGGCGCCGACCATTTCGTCCGGCGACGCCAACCGCTTCTGCAGGGTGGCGCCGGCCATCGCGTCGATCGCCTCCGGCGGGTTGTTGCGCATCATGTCGGTGTCGACGGGGCCGGGGGCCAGCGCGTTGACCCGGATGCCGTACGGGGCGTACGCGGCGGCCATCGAGCGGGTGAACGACATCAGCGCGGCCTTGCCCGCTGCGTACATCGAGACCCCCGGAGCGAAATTGAAGGCACCGACCGAGACCGTGTTCAGGACCGCGGCGTGCGCGCTGTCCTTCAGATGGGGCAGAGCGTGCTGCACCAGGAACACCGGCCCGCGCAGATTGACGTCGTAGGACTTCGTCCACGCTTCGGGAGTCATCTCGCCGAGCGGCTGGGTGAGCGCGTTGGCGGCGTTGTTCACCAGCACGTCGATACCGCCGAACTCCTCGACCGTCCGAGCCACCAGCGCGGCGAGCGAGTCGATGTCGCCGAGGTGGGTCGGCACACCGATCGCCGAACCACCCAGTGCGCGAAGATGTTCGGCCGCGCGCTCGCAGGCGTCGGGTTTGCGGCTGGCGACCACGACCCGGGCCCCCGCCAGCACATAGCCCTCGGCGAGCGCCAGTCCGATCCCCCGGGTGCCGCCCGTCACTACGACGGTGCGGCCGGACATGTCGAAGAGCCGGTCGAACGATGCGCGGTCCATCCGGTCAGTGAACCACGTGCGGTGTGCGGTCCTAGATGCAGCCGCTGACGCTGACCCGCCGACCGACGCTGGCGCAGACGTCGACGTTCGGAGCGGGCGGAATGTAGACCGGTGGCGGTGGCGGCGGTGGGGGCGGCGGCGGCGGGGGCGGCGGCACCCCGGGCGGCGGGGGTGGCGGCGGCGCCCCCGGCGGAGGCGGCGGCGGAGGCGGTGGGGGCGGCGGGGGTAGCACGTCGTTGAGATACCCGAGCGGATCCGAGCAGCCGCTGACATCGACGAATCTGCCACCGACCGACGCGCACAGCGAGGCCTGTGCCGTCGGGACCACGACGGGGGTCAGGCCCGCGGCGAATACCAGCGCCACCGCGCCGGCTCCGGAATACGACCACATTCTTCGCACCTGATCATGGTGCGTCATCCGCGCGGCGCACGCGAGGAGTTCGCCGGATTCGAAAGAATGGTCACAACGTGCGCCGGCTGACGAAGCACCGCGGCGCACCGGTCACCGGATCGTCGAATTCGATGCGCTGCGCCAGCAGTTGCAGCGGAGCGCTGAAATCGTCCGGGGCCACCTCGACGACGTCGGGGTAGAGCGGGTCGTTACGCAGCGGCAACCCGATTCGCGCCATGTGCACCCGCAACTGATGGGTGCGTCCGGTGCGCGGCGTCAGCCGGTACACACCCTCGCCGAGGTGCTCCACCAGCGTCTCGGCATTCGGCTCGCCGGCCTCCTCGACGGCCTGTAAGTTGCCGCGGCGCTTGATGATTCGGCTGCGCAGCAGCACGGGAAAGTCGATGTCCGCCGGATGGTCGGACCGTCCCAGATAGGTCTTGCGGACCAATCCGCGGGCGAACAGCGTCTGGTAGCGGCCGCGCAGCCGGCGGTGCGTGGTGAACACCAGCACCCCCGCGGTCAACCGGTCGAGCCGGTGCGCGGGGCTGAGCTCGGGCAGACCGAGCTCTCGGCGCAGCCGCACCAGCGCGGTCTGCGCGACGTGCCGCCCACGCGGCATCGTCGCCAGGAAGTGCGGTTTGTCCACCACCACGAGGTCGTCGTCGTGGTGCAGGACCGGGATCTCGAAGGGCACCTCGACCTCGTCGGGCAGATCGCGGTACAGCCAGACATCCGCGTTGGGCTGCAACACCGTGCCGGCGGTGACGGGGGTGCCGTCGGCGGTGACCACCTCGCCGCGCAACACCTTCTGCGCTGCGCTCTCACCGAACCGGTCAGCCAATTCGACGAGCACCGCCCCACCGCGTAATCGCACGCGCGTCGGGCCTACGCCGTCGCGGTCCGGCAGGGGCGCGGCCGGCGCGCGCCTCACGTCAGGGGAACCGGTTCGAGGATCTCCGCGCGCGCCTCCGGGGCGGCCGCGCGCAGCGCGTCGGCGGATTCGTCGTCGGGCTGCTGCTGACTGCGCACCTCGGCGTCCACCCGGGCGCAATAGGTGTCGACCTCACGGTCGATGTCCTCGGCGCTCCATCCCAGCAGTGGTGCGACGACCTCGGCGACCTCCCGCGCACAGTCGACCCCGCGGTGCGGGTATTCGATCGAGATCCGCATCCGCCGGGACAGGATGTCCTCCAGATGCAGCGCGCCCTCGGCGACCACCGCGTAGGCGGCCTCGACCTTGAGGTAGACCGGCGCCTCGGTGATCGGGGTGAGCAATTCGGGGGAATCCTCGGCCAGGGCCAGCACCTCGCCGATCAGCGAGCCGTAGCGGTCGAGCAGATGCCGCACCCGGTAGGGGTGCAGCCCGTACTGCGTGCCGACCTGCTGAGTCTGGTTGACCAGCGCGAAATAGCCGTCGGCCCCCATCAGCGGCACCTTCTCGGTGATGGACGGCGCCACCCGGGCGGGCACGAACTCGGCCGCCGCGTCGATCGCATCCTCGGCCATCACCCGGTAGGTGGTGTACTTGCCGCCGGCGATGGCGACCAGGCCGGGCGCCGGCACGGCCACGGCGTGTTCGCGGGACAGCTTCGAGGTCTCTTCACTCTCCCCCGCCAACAGCGGACGCAACCCGGCGTAGACGCCGTCGATGTCGTCGTGGGTGAGCGGCGTGGCCAGCACGGAGTTGACGGTGCCGAGGATGTAGTCGATGTCGGCCTTGGTGGCGGCCGGATGGGCGAGGTCCAGATTCCAATCCGTGTCGGTGGTGCCGATGATCCAGTGCGTGCCCCAGGGGATGACGAACAGCACCGACTTCTCGGTCCGCAGGATGATCGCCACCTCGCTGACGATCCGGTCCCGTGGGACGACGACGTGCACCCCTTTGGAGGCCCGCACCCGGAAGCGGCCGCGCTGACGCGACAGGGCCTGGATTTCGTCGGTCCAGACTCCGGTCGCGTTGACCACGACGTGTCCGCGGACCTCGGTGACCGCGCCGTCCTCGCTGTCCCGCACCGCCACACCGATCACCCGGTCACCTTCGCGCAGCAGGTTCACCACCTGCGTCGAGGTGCGCACCACCGCACCGTAGTGCGCGGCGGTGCGGGCCACGGTCATGGTGTGGCGCGCATCGTCGACCACGGTGTCGTAGTAGCGGATGCCGCCGATCAGCGAGCCGCGCTTGAGCCCGGGAGCCAGTCGCAGGGCGCCGGACTTCGTCAGATGTTTCTGCGGCGGAACGCTTTTCGCGCCGCCGAGCTGGTCATAGAGGAAAATGCCGGCCGCGATGTAGGGCCGTTCCCACACCCGGTTGGTGAGCGGGAACAGGAACGGCAGCGGTTTGACCAGATGGGGGGCCAGGGTGGTCAGTGACAGCTCGCGTTCATGCAGCGCCTCACGCACCAGACCGAATTCGAGTTGTTCCAGATACCGCAGACCACCGTGGAACATCTTCGAACTGCGGCTCGAGGTGCCCGATGCGAAGTCGCGGGCCTCGACCAGCGCGACCTTCAGCCCGCGGGTCGCCGCGTCCAGCGCCGCGCCGGCACCCACGACACCGCCGCCGATGACGACGACGTCGAACTGTTCGCTGCCCAGCCGGCGCCAGGCCTCGGCACGCTGGTCGGGTCCGAGCAGGGTCTGCCCCTCGAGGTTGAGGGCGCCGGGGTCGCGCACGACTGACTCCTGTTACTGGTCGGTACGGTTCCACCCCAGGCTACGTCGGATCAATCCAGATCGTCGTGCGCCATCAACCGGCGCGCGGCCTCCACGATCGAACCCGACAGCGACGGATACACCGAGAGCGTCTGCGCCAGGTCGGTCACCGAGATGCGGTTCTGCACCGCCAGGGCGATCGGCAGGATCAGTTCCGAGGCGATCGGCGCGACCACCACGCCGCCGATCACCACGCCGGTCGCCGGACGGCAGAAGATCTTGACGAAGCCGTGCCGCAACAGCGACATTTTCGCTCGGGCATTGGTGTTCAGCGGCAACATCAGGGTTCGGGCCGGGACGCTGCCGTCGTCGATCGCTTTCTGCGGGATGCCGACCGCGGCGATCTCGGGACGGGTGAACGTCGCCGAGGCGACGGTGCGCAGCCGGATCGGCGCGACACCCTCGCCGAGGGCGTGGTACATCGCGATGCGGCCCTGCATGGCGGCCACCGAGGCCAGCGGCAACAACCCGGTGCAGTCGCCGGCGGCGTAGATGCCCGGCGCCGGGGTGCGCGAGACCCGGTCGACCGGGATGTAGCCGCCGCGACCGAGTTCGATGCCCACCCGGTCCAGGCCGAGGTTCTCGGTGTTGGGCACCGAGCCGACGGTCATCAGTGCGTGACTGCCCTCCACGTACCGGCCGTCGGCCATCTGCACCTTGACCCCGGTCTCGGTGCGGGTGACCGATTGTGCGCGGGCGTTCTTGACCAGCGTGACCCCGCGTTCGGCGAAGACCTCCTCCAGCGCCGCGGCGGCATCGCTGTCCTCGTGCGGCAGGATCTGATCGCGGCTGGCGACGACGGTGACCGTCACGCCGAGCTCGGTGTAGGCGTTGCAGAATTCGGCGCCGGTGACCCCGGAGCCCACGATCACCAGATGCTCGGGCAGTTCGGTCAGGTCGTAGAGCTGTCGCCAGGTCAGGATGCGTTCGCCGTCGGGTTCGGCGCCGGACAGCACACGTGGGCTGGCGCCGGTGGCGATGAGCACGACGTCGGCCTTGAGGACCCCGGTCTTGCCGTCGTTGGTGGTCACCTTGACGCGGTGATGCGCCATCCCGGGTACGTCGTCGACCAGCTCGCCGCGCCCGCCGATCACCGTCACCCCCTCGCGCAGCAATTGGCTGCCGATGTCGGCGGACTGTGAGCGGGCCAGCGTCTTGACCCGGTTGTGGATCTGCGGCAGCGAGATCTTGGCGTCCTCGATGCTGATGTCGAAGCCCAGGCCCGAGGCCCGACGCAGTTCGGTGCGCACACCGGTCGAGGCGATGAATGTCTTGGAGGGCACGCAGTCGTAGAGGACACAGGCCCCGCCGACCCCGTCGGAGTCGATCACGGTGACGTGAGTGTTGGAGCCGTCGGTGCCTCTACCCGCAGCCACCAGGGCCGCCTCGTAGCCGGCGGGTCCGCCGCCGATGATGACGATCCGGGTTGTCACGGTCCTCAATCTAGTCGGCTGCGGTCCGATCATGATGTCCGGCGGTGCTGCGGCGGGGCGGTCGCCGGTTAAGCTCTCCTACCGTGCCGCTCTACGCCGCGTACGGGTCCAACATGCATCCCGAGCAGATGATGGAGCGCGCACCGCATTCGCCGATGGCCGGAACCGGCTGGCTGCACGGCTGGCGACTGACCTTCGGCGGTGAGGACATCGGCTGGGAGGGTGCGCTCGCCACGGTCGTCGAGGATCCGCTGAGCAAGGTCTTCGTCGTGCTCTACGACGTGACCAAGGAGGACGAGGAGACCCTCGACCGCTGGGAGGGTTCAGAGCTCGGGATCCACAAGAAGATCCGCTGCCGGGTCCATCCGCTGACCACCGACACCGACACCGAACCCGTGCTGGCCTGGCTCTACGTGGTCGACGCCTGGGAGGGCGGCCTGCCGTCGGCGCGGTATCTCGGGGTGATGGCCGATGCGGCCGAGATCGCCGGCGCACCCGCCGAATACGTGCACGATCTGCGAATCCGCCCGGCCCGCAACATCGGTCCGGGCACCCCGGGCTGATCCCGCGAGCGTGCGTGTCTGCACCCGACACGCCGCACTCCGGTGACATTGCGCGCACGCTCACCCGCCGACGAGCGCGCGCATCGCGCTAGTCCTCGAGGTCGATCACGGGCATCGGCTGGGTGGGGAACTCGGCGACCGCCATCTTCGCCACCGAGTCCGTGGGGATGACGTCGCGCGCCAATGCCAGCAGTGCCCGTTCGGTGCCGATGTCGCCGCCCGCGCGTTCGGAGAGCAGCCATCGGATCTCGAGGAGGTCGCAGAACGCCTGGATGGCAGTGCCGGTACCGCCGATCGCCTCGTGGGCGCGGTGCATCGTCGGCGTCGCGACCTCCATCACCCACAGCTGGGCGGCCGTCGCGTCGTCGACGTCCTGACCGGATTCCTGACTCAGCCGGGCCTGGAAGGTGCGCAGATCGCCGAGCAGGATGCGGGCCTGGCCCTCGCCGACGTCGAGTCCGGTCAGCTCGCGCAGCCGCTCGGCGTGGTAGCGGCGGTCGCCGACGGCGACGTTGAGGCGCAGCCGGTCGGGAGTCGCGTCGCCGACGGGCTGCAACGTCACCTCCTCGACCGCGAAGCCGAGGTCGTTGAGCCGGCGGATCGTGCCCTCGACCCGGTAACGGTCGGTGAAGTCGAAGACCGGCTCGGCATGCAGGATGTCCCACAATCGCTGATAGCGGTTCGGGATGTCCTGCGCCTCGGCGATCAGCGTGTCCTCCAGCTCCTCGGACGCGCCGAGCCACGCCGCGAGGTCCATCAGATCGGCGGCCACGTTCTCCACCAGGATGTCGAGGTCGTGGCCGCGCTGACCGTCGGACAGCCGCGGGTGCACCTCGCTGGTCTCGGCATCGACCAGCCAGGCCTGCAGGACTTGACCGTCGCGGGAGAACAGTGTGTTGGCCAGCGAGCAGTCGCCCCAGAAGACGCCGTGGCGGTGCAGTTCGACCAGCAGTGACGCCATCGCGTCGAACAGCCGGGCCCGATGTTTGGGCTCGTCGGGCGGCAGCCGGCGGAACAGCCGACGGTATTGCCAGGAGCCGTCGAGGAAGCGGGTGAGCAGCAGCGAGGTCTCGAAATCGGGCTGATACACCAGGCCGGCGCGGCGCACCGACGGCAACCCGAGCTCTTCGAGGGCGCCGAGCACGCCGTACTCCTTGTTCGCGATGCGCGGCGGCAATTCCTTGACCGCCCACAACGCGCCGTCGCAGAACACGAACCGAACCAGATGACGGCTGGGCCCGACCGCGACATCGCGCAGCGGCACCTCCGGCGCCGTCCACTGGGCGAGGGGACGGTCCCACGGCAGCGCCAGCAGATCGGCCGTCGGCGTGCGCAGACGGAGTTCCGGCACAGCCATCGGTCCAGCCTGTCACCTCCCCGCCCTTCTCCGCGAGCGCGCGTGTCTGCCCGGCGACACGCCGGCAGCGGTGGGCAGTATGCGCACGCTCGTGGCCGAGTTATCCACAGGCGCGGATGAGTCTCTTCCGTACGCCCCGGCGGCGTGGCCACGATCTCGGCCATGGAAGCAGAACTGCACATGCTGTTCGACGCACAGGACGGGGTGGCGGCCAGCGGCCAGATCCTGCAGCGGGTGCGCCGCCGCCGATTCGAGGCCCTGCTCGCCGCCGGTGAGCTCGAGCGTGTCTGGCAGGGCATCTACTGTCGCGGCCCTGCCACCGATCACCTGCGACTGCGGGGACTGGACCTGTCCTGCGGTCGCACCGTTGCCGTCTGCCTCGGCACCGCGGCCGCCCTGTACGGCTTCGACACCGAGACCCCCGCCGATCTGCACGTGCTCAACCCGCCCGGCGGGCAACTCCGTTCGGCGGACGGCCTGGTGGTGCACCGTCGCGACGGTGCGCCGCTGGTCACGGTCGGCGGGCGACTCGCGACGGCCGGTCCCTGGACCGCCGTCGAGGTCGCGCGTGGTCTGCGGCGGCCCCGCGCGCTCGCGACACTGGACGCGGCCCTGCGCAGCGGCTGCTGTCGACGACCCGACCTGTGGCGGGCGGCGACCGAACAGGCCGGCCGGCGCGGCATCGTCGCCGTCCGCAACCTCATCAACGTCGCCGACAGACGCGCCGAATCACCGATGGAGAGCGAAGCACGGCTGGTGATGCTCGACGGTGGCCTGCCGCTGCCCGAGTTGCAGTATGAGTTGATCGACGGGAATCGCGAGCGACGGCGCCTCGACTTCGCCTGGCCCGCATACCGGCTCGCGGCCGAGTACGACGGCGTGGATTGGCATGACAGCACCGAGGCCATGCGGCGCGACCGGCGGCGGACGGCGGCGTTGATGGACGTCGGCTGGACCGTCGTTCCGATCGTGTTCGACGACGTCCGTCACCGCCCCTGGGAACTCGTGGCCCGCATCGACAAGCAGCTTCGTCGCACTCGCGCAGCGTGAGCGCGACGGAAATGCCGCCATTGCACGGCGTGTCGTGTGCAGACCCGCACGCTCGCGGATCAGGCCAACAGCGCCGACTGCTCGACGAGATTGACCAGCACCCGTACCCCCACATCGAGGGCCTGCTCGTCGAGGTCGAAGTTCGGCTGGTGCAGGTCCAGCTGCGGGCCCCGACCGCTCCACACCCCCAGCCGCGCCATCGCACCCGGCACCTCCTCGAGATACCAGGAGAAGTCCTCACCGCCGCCGGACTGTCGGGTGTCGGCAAGCGCCTCGGGTGCGATGGCCTCGATCGCGTGGGTCATGATGCGCGTCGAGAGCTCCTCGTTGACCACCGGCGGCACCCCCTGGCGGTACTGCACGCTGTACTCGATGCCCAGGGGTGCCAGCAGCGACGAAACCGTCTCGCGCACCAGCGATTCGAGGGTCAGCCAGGTCTCGCGCGACGCGGTGCGGATGGTGCCCGCGAGCGTGCCGGACTGCGGGATCGCATTGGCGGCCACGCCCGCGTTGACCGCACCCCACACCATCACGGTGCTGTTGCGCGGATCGATGCGCCGCGAGAGCACCCCGGGCACGCCGGTGATCAGCGTGCCCAGTCCGTAGACCAGGTCGCTGGTCAGGTGCGGACGCGACGTGTGCCCGCCGGGCGACTGCAGCGTGACCTCGACCTGGTCGGCAGCCGAGGTGATCGGCCCGGCCCGCACCGCCACCTTGCCGACCGGCAGACGAGGATCGCAGTGCAGCGCGAAGATCCGCGACACCCCCGACAGGGCGCCCGCCGCGATCGCGTCGATGGCACCGCCGGGCATCAGCTCCTCGGCGGCCTGGAACACCAGCCGCACCCCGACCGGCAGCGACGGAGCCGACGCCAACGCCAGCCCGGCGCCCAGCAGCACCGAGGTGTGGGCGTCGTGACCGCACGCGTGCGCGACGTTGGGCACCACCGAGGTGAACGGCAGCCCGGTCCGCTCGGCCATCGGCAGTGCGTCCATATCGGCGCGCAGCGCGATCCGGGGGCCGTGGTCGGGCCCGAAGTCACAGGTCAGACCCGTGCCGCCGGGCAGCACCTTGGGGTTGAGCCCGGCGTCGGCGAGGCGGGCCGCGACGAACTGCGTGGTCGCGAACTCCTGACGCCCCAACTCCGGGTGGGCGTGGATGTGACGCCGCCACGAGACGAGCTCGCTGTAGTGGGCGGCCAGCCAGGTATCGGCCGCTGCGGACAGGCTCACGACGCCCGCCTTTCCTGCCGTTCGAGTACCCGGTCGCGCTCGCCGGGCGTCTCGGCCAGCCGCACGACCGTGCGCGCCAGCATGGTCGCGCCCTCGACGACCGCGTCGTCGGCGCTCGGACCCGCTGCCGCCGCGGCGAACTCGGGCTGGTGGATCGACGCACCACCGGCATCGATACCGACCACCGGGTGGATACCGGGCAGCGCGTGGGTCACGTTGCCCATGTCGGTGCTGCCCAACGGCAGCGCCGCTTCCAGATCCGCAGGCAGCGGCGCACGGCCGACCCGCCGCATCTCGTCCCGGAACACCGACGCCAGCCACTGGTCGGGGCGCAGTTCGGCGTACGGCGGCGCCGTCTCGGTCACCTCGTGTCGGCAACCGCTGGCGACCGCACCTGCGGTGAAGCACCCTGCCATGCGTGCCTCGAGTTCGCGCAGCGATGCGGAGTCGCCGGCGCGCATCGTGTACCGCAGCGTGGCGCGGCCCGGGATGACGTTGGTGGCCTGACCGCCTTCGGTGACGATGCCGTGCACCATCTGCCCCGGGGCGAGCTGCTGGCGTAGCAGCCCGATCGCGACCTGGGTGACGGTGACCGCGTCGGCGGCGTTGAGCCCCAGGTGGGGCGCGACCGCCGCGTGAGACTCCCGTCCGGTGTAGACGACATCGACCTCCGAGAGAGCCAGCGAACGCGCTGCGGCGATGTCCACCGGACCGGGATGCAGCATCACCGCGACGGCGATGTCGTCGAAGACGCCCGCGTCGAGCAGCAGCGCCTTGCCCCCGCCGGTCTCCTCGGCGGGGGTGCCGATCAACACGACGGTCAGCCCGAGCTCATCGGCCACCCCGGCCAGCGCCAGTGCGGTGCCCACCGCGGATGCGGCGATGATGTTGTGCCCGCAGGCGTGGCCGATGCCGGGCAGCGCGTCGTATTCCGCGCACATACCGACCACCAGCGGACCGCTGCCGTATGACGCGCGGAACGCGGTGTCGAGGCCGCCGGCAGCACGGGTCATCTCGAAGCCGTACTCCGCGACCAGCGCCTGGGTCTTCGCGCTGCTGCGGTGTTCGGCGAATGCGAGTTCCGGCTCGGCGTGGATGTCGTGGGACAGCTCGACCAGGTCGCCACGGCGTCGGTCGACGGCGTCCTGGACGCTTGTCGACGCGGTGGCGGAAGGCATTGACGCAGTATCTCACCACAGCCGGAGCCGCTTTGCGACAGCTAAGCTCGCCTACCGTGATCAGCCCGGAAGCCAGCCCGGAAGAGAAGGCGCGAGATGCCGCCGCCGCGATCGGCGAGCGCACCGGCGTCGATACCCACGACGTCGCCGTGGTGCTCGGGTCCGGGTGGGCACCGGCCGCCGACGCATTGGGCATCCCGTCCGCCGAGATTCCGATGGGTGAGCTGCCCGGATTCACCCCGCCCACGGCCGAGGGGCACGGCGGGCGGCTGCGTTCGGTCGTGGTCGGCGGACATCGGGTTCTGGTGCTGATCGGGCGCATCCATGCCTACGAAGGCCATGACCTGCGCCACGTCGTCCACCCGATCCGGGCCGCCTGCGCGGCCGGCGCCGTCACCGTGGTGCTGACCAATGCCGCCGGCGGTCTGCGGACGGACTTCACCGTCGGTCAGCCGGTACTGATCAGCGATCATCTGAACCTGACCGCACGGTCACCGCTGGTCGGCGCACAGTTCGTCGATCTGGTCGACGCCTACTCCCCCCGGCTGCGGGAGCTGGCGCGCGCCGTCGACCCCGATCTGGCCGACGGCGTGTATGCCGGGCTGCCGGGTCCGCACTACGAGACACCGGCCGAGATCCGCATGCTGCGCACGCTGGGAGCAGACCTGGTAGGGATGTCGACCGTGCACGAGACGATCGCCGCCAGGGCCGCCGGCGCGGAGGTCCTCGCCCTGTCGCTGGTCACCAACCTCGCGGCCGGAATGACGGGTCAGCCGCTGTCGCACGAGGAAGTGCTGGAGGCCGGTCGCCGGTCCGCCGCGCGGATGGGCTCCCTGCTGGCGTCGGTCATCTCGACACTCTGAGGGCGCAACCGGCGGCTCGCCCACACCACCGCGCGGGCAATGAACGGTGAGGCGAACAGCATCAGCAGAATCCGGACCACTTGCGCCGCGACGACGAAGGTGACGTTGGACCCGGTTTCGACCGCGGTCGCCAACACGGCGTAGACGCCGCCGGGGCTGGTCGCCAGATAGCCCTCCAGCGGTGTCAGCCCCGTGTAGTGCGCGAGGACGACCCCCAACCCCGCGGTCGCCACCCCCAGCAGGACGATCAGCGTCAGCGCCGCGGGCAGCACGCGGGCGATGGCGCGCAGAGACGCCGTGGTGAACGCCAGCCCGGCCTGCCAGCCGATCAGCAGATACGCGAGCTGCACCAGCACGACGGGAACCGTCAAACCGGTTGAGACTCCGGTGAGTTCGAGACCGACGGTCAGCGCCATGGGCCCCAGCAGCGCGGCGCCGGGCAACCGCAACAGCCGCCCCGCGACCGTGCCGGACACCGCGAGGACCACCAGGAGCCCGACGCCGGCATACCAGGGCAGCGCCGCGTCGGGAACCAGATCTTGCGACGGATGTCCGCGATCGGGGTGGTAGAACAGCGCCACCACCACCGGCATGGAGGCCGTCACCAGGGCCACCCTCAGGTATTGCACCACCGAGACGACGCGGTCATCCCCGCCCAGCTCACGAGCGATGGCGACCAGCCCGGAGGCCCCGCCCGCGGTCAGCGCGAGCGAACCCGTCAGCGGCGTGATCTCGCGGTGCATACCCAGAAGTGCGCCAGCGACCACGCTGAGGACCAGGGTCGCGGCGGCGACGCCCAGGACGATCGGCCAGTCCCCACCGAGCGCGGCCACGGCGTCCTGCTGGACCATCGTGCCGATGTAGACCCCGAGCACGCCCTGGGCGGCCAGGCCCAGCGGCCGCGGCAGACCACCCGGGGCCAGCGAGGTCAGCGCGAACACGATGCCCACGCTCAGCGCAGCGAACAGTGCGGCCGAGGGGACGCCCGACAGCGTCAGCGCAACGCTGAGTCCGACGGACGCCGCCGCCAGCAGCCCCCACCTCAGCATTCGCCGCAACACCACAACCTCCCGACCTCACTACCAAGTATGTCCTTCATATATTCGCGATGCAATGAGCTTCACTCCGCACATACATGAAGGTATAACTTTTCACATGGTCCCCCGCGAAGACGCATCTGCCACCGAACTGCGGGACGCCATCATGGCCGTGGCCCGGCAGCTGCGCCGACATCGACCGGACCACGGCCTGACGCTGAGCCAGCTGGAGCTGCTCGGCGAGGTGAGCCGCACCGGCGTCACCAGCCCGGCCGAATTGGGCGCGCGCCTGCATGTGCGGGCACAGTCGCTGACCGACAGCCTCAACGAACTCGTCGGTCGGGGGCTGCTGGCCCGCCGTCCCGACGACCGCGACCGCCGCCGACAGCTCGTCGAGATGACCGCCGACGGTCGGGTCCTGCTCGAGGCCGACCGGGCCGAGCGTGATGCCTGGCTGCACCGCGCCATGGCCGACACGCTGACCGATCTGGAATTCGATCTGCTGATGCTCGTCGCCCCCGTCCTGCGCAAGCTGGCATTAACCGATCAGAAACCGGGCACCCTGGGCCCATGACGTCCTCGGCAGCCGCGACGACCGTCCAGGAGTGGATCGCCCACGATCCCGATCCGCACTCGGCGCAGGAAATCGCCCAGCTCAGCCAGGAGGAACTCGACGAGCGGTTCGCCCGCCCGCTGACGTTCGGCACCGCGGGGCTGCGAGCGCCGCTGCGGGCCGGCCCCAACGGCATGAACCTCGCCGTCGTCATCCGTGCCACCTGGGCGGTGGCCCAGGTGCTCGAAGACCGCGGTCGCAGCGGCTCCCAGGTGGTGGTCGGGCGCGATGCCAGACACCGTTCCGACGAGTTCGCCCGCGCCGCCGCCGAAGTGCTTGCCGGACGGGGCTTTCGGCCGATCCTCATCCTTGCGGCGGTACCCACGCCGGTCGTGGCGTTCGCGGTGCGGCATATGACCGCCGCCGCGGGAATCCAGATCACGGCGTCGCACAACCCCCCGACCGACAACGGGTACAAGGTGTACTTCGACGAGGGGTTGCCGATCGTCAGCCCGACCGATCGTGAGATCGAGGCCGCGATCGCCGAGGCGCCGCCGGCCGACGAGATCGCCCGTGTCCCGGTCGACACCGCCGGCATGGAGGAGATCCAGGCCTACATCCATCGCGCGGCGCTCGTGCGGCGAACCTCCGACCCGGTGCGCGTCGCGGTCACACCACTGCACGGCGTGGGCGGCGAGTACCTTCTCGACGCCCTGGTACGCGCGGGGATCTCCGACATCCACGTCGTCGAGAGTCAGTTCGCACCCGACCCCGACTTCCCCACGGTGAAACTGCCCAATCCCGAGGAACCCGGCGCCACCGACGCCCTGCTCGAATTGGCCGCCGACGTCGAAGCCGACGTCGCGATCGCCCTGGACCCGGATGCCGACCGGTGCGCGGTCGCGGTGCCGACGCCGGACGGGTGGCGCCTGCTCTCCGGCGACGAGACCGGGTGGCTGCTGGGCGACTATCTGCTGTCCCAGATCGAGCCGGGCGACGTGATGGCGGGGTGTGCGGTCGCCAGCACCGTGGTCTCGTCACGCATGCTCGCGGCCATCGCCGCGAGCCACGGCGCCCGCCACATCGAGACGCTGACCGGCTTCAAATGGCTCGCCCGCGCCGACATCGACCCGCCGGGCCACACCCTGATCTACGCCTACGAAGAGGCCATCGGACACTGCGTGGATCCGGCGGCGGTGCGGGACAAGGACGGCATCAGTGCCGCGGTGCTGGTGTGCGATCTGGTCGCGGCGCTGCGGGCCCAGAACCGCACGGTGCTCGACATTCTCGACGATCTGGCCCGCCGCCACGGGGTGCACACCACCGTCGGTGTGACCCGGTGGGTGACCGACGTCGACGAGGCCGCCGCGGCGATGGCCCGCCTGCGCGACACCCCGCCGGACCGGCTGTGCGGTTTCCCGGTGTCGGTGACCGACCTTCGCACCGCCGACACCGCTCTGCGCAGCGACGCGCTGATCTTCACCGGTGGTGACGACAGCACCTCGGTCCGCGTCGTGGTCCGGCCCTCCGGGACCGAGCCCAAGCTCAAGTCGTACATCGAGATACGCCGGACCGCAGGCCCGGATCTCGCGGCGGCGCGCGCGGAGGCCGCACGCCTGCGCGACGAGGTGGCCGAGACCGCCAGGCGCTGGTGACGTCCGCATACCAGTCCCCGCACCAGTCCGAGCAAAGCCGCGGAACCGAACCGCGGCGCCGGCCGTCCTAATCTGCATGACCGCTGATGTCCGTGTCGACAGCGCTACCGTTCGCAGCCTCGCGCGCGCCCACAGCGCGCACGCCGCCGACCTGTCCGCCACCGCGGCCGAGTTGGCCGCGTTCCCCGTCGGGTCGGTTGGCCACGGATTGGGCCCCGTGGGCGACCGCTTCGTCGCCGCCCTGTCCGCCGCCGTCACCGCGGCGGGCGCGCAGGCCGCAGCGCTGGCCGACGCCGGCGCGAACGCCGCCGCCATCACGACCCGTTCGGCGCGGAGCTACGACGACGTGCAGGTGCGCACTGCTGCGCTGATCTCCGGCTGACATGCCGGGTGGGTTGGCGGCCGCACTGTCCGCGCCGCTGCGCGAGCTGCAGGCACTGGTGGGACCCGGCTGGTCCAGCGCGGATCCGGGCGCCGCGCTGAGCAGTCTGGAGGATCGGCTGGCCGGGGTGTCGGCCGAAGTGGCGGCCGCCTGGCGCGACGTCGGTGACGGGTGGACCGGCGCCGCCGCCCATCCGGCGGGCGAGTTCAGTGCGGCCACGTCCGCGGCGATAGCCCGGCTGGCCGAACACGCGGGCGAGCTGGGCGCCGGCACCCGGGCCGCGCACGCCGCAGTGGCCGAGGCGCGTGGGCGGCTGCGCGACATCGTCGGCCGGTTCGAGTCCCGAGCCGCCGCGCTCGAACCGCACCTCGACACCCCGGGGGTGGCCGAGGATCTGCTCGCCGAGGCGCAGCGAGCTTTGCGCGAGGCGCTGGCCGTGGTCGAGGAGTTGCGCGCCGACCTCGACGGGCAGGCGAGCGCCGTCACCGCGGGCGGTGGCGGGTCTGCACCGGCACCGACCATGCCGTCCGGGTTCGGCGGAACCGGTGGCGCACCGGCACCGACGGCTGGGCCGGCCGGCCACGCTGGCGTCGGGGGCATCGGCGGGCTCGGCGATCTGACCGCAGCCGAACTGACCTCATCGCGCTCACCCCGTCCGGAGGCCGCCGCGTTCGGTGACGGCACCGAGGTGTCCCTACCCGGCGGGGGCACGGCTACTGCGCCGAACCCGGTTGCCGCCGAGGCGGTTCGGCATGCGCTGACGCAGCTCGGTGTGCCCTACCAGTGGGGCGGCACCACACCGGGGATCGGACTGGACTGCAGCGGTCTGACCCAGTGGGCATACCGCGAAGCCGGGCTGGACATCCCGCGGCTGGCCCAGGAGCAGGACGTCGGCGCCGCGGTGGCGCCGGGCGACCTACGACCCGGCGACCTCGCAGTGTGGAGCGGTCACGTCGCGATGATCGTCGGCGACGGCGTGATGATCGAGGCCGGCGATCCGGTCCAGCTCTCGCCGGTGCGCACCACCAACGCCGGACAGGGATTCCATGGCTTCTTCCGGCCCACCGGCTGACCGCGACCGCTTCGATCGCACCGTCGCGCGGGCTCACGCCGCCGCGTCGGTGTGCGCGGGCGCGGTCGAGGCCCTCGCGGCGGTCCGCGGCAGCGCGGCGTCCTCAGACGGCGCGGTCACCGCGGTGGTCGACGCAACCGGCGCACTGGTGTCGCTGACATTGTCGGACTCCGTCACCCGGTTGTCCGCTGCGACGATCGGCGCGCTGGTCGTCGAGACCACACAGGTGGCCCGGCGCGTGGCGCTGACGCGGCGGGAGGCGGTGCTGGGCGACATCCTCACAGATCTCGATCGTTAGGCTGTGCCGCATGGCTGCAGACATCGTGCCGGTCCAGATCTCCCTGACCAAGGGCGACCTGTACACACTGTGGGCACCCCGCTGGCGCGACGCCGGCGACGAGTGGGAGGCCCTGCTGGGCAAGGACGAGGACGTCTACGCCTTCGAGTCGGTCGCGGACCTGGCCGCATTCGTGCGGACGAACACCGACAACGACCTCACCGACCATCCGGCGTGGCAGAAGTTGACCGAGACCAACGCCCACCGCCTGGTTCCCGCCGAGGACCGCCGGCACGACATCATCGGCGTCCCCGAGGTGGTGGCCGAGAAGCCCACCGCCGACTCCGTCGCCGCACTTCACCGCACGCTGGCCCTGGTCTCGTCCATCGGTTCGGTGTGCGATCTGACCTCGGTGGCCAAATTCTTCAACGGCAATCCCGTGCTCGGCACCCTGGGCGGCGGGATCGACGCGTTCTCCGGCCGCAGCGGTCGCAAGCGCTGGGCCGAGATCGAGGCCGTCATCGGACGCAGCTGGGACAGCGTGCTCGATGCGCTCGACGAGATCGTCACCGTCCCCGACGTCGATGCCTCGGCAGCCGAGAAGGCGGCCGCTGAACTCGAGGAACCGGCGCCCGAACCCGACGAGGACGACGAGGCGGCCGTCAGCGTCGAGCAGCCCGAGGACGCCGTGGCCGATGCCGAATCCGAACCCGTCGATGTCGCCGCGGCGGCCGCCGAGGGTGCCGTGCTGGGTGGCGACGAGGATTTCTGGGTCAAGGTCGGTATCGACCCGGTGCAGATGATGACCCGTTCGGGCACGTTCTTCACGTTGCGCTGCTACCTCGACGACGAACCGGTGTTTCTCGGCCGCAACGGCCGGATCAGCGTCTTCGGCTCCGAACGCGCGCTGGCACGCTATCTGGCCGACGAGCACGATCACGATCTGTCGGATCTGGCCACCTATGACGACATCCGCACGGCAGCCACCGACGGCTCACTCGAGGTCGACGTCACCGAGGAGAACATCTACGTGCTCAGCGGTCTGGCCGACGACATCGCCGACGGCCCCGATGCCGTCGACCGCGATCAGCTCTCGCTGGCGGTCGAGCTGTTGCGCGATGTCGGCCAGTACGCCGAGGACACCACCGTCGAACGCACGCTGGATCCGGGTACCGCGCTGGGTGGCTTCGTCGCCTACGTGCTGGAACCGGCCCCGGACGCCGACCGGCCCGAGGCACCGTTCGCCGAAACGGTCGAGCAGTGGGAGGCCCTCGAGGCGTTCGTCGACTCGCGGTTGCGCCAGGAGTAGCGGATCAGCCGACGAGCACGGCGTAGCGCGGTTTGATGACGTCGTCGATGAGCGCCAGCCGCTCGTCGAACGGGATGAACGACGACTTCATGGCGTTGATGGTGAACCGCTCGAGATCGCTCCACCCGTAGCCGAACGCCTCGACCAGGCGCAGCATCTCCTGGCTCATCGTGGTGTCACTCATCAACCGGTTGTCGGTGTTGACCGTGACGCGGAAGCGCGAGCGGGCCAGCAGATCGAACGGATGCTCGGCGATACTGGCCACCGCCCCGGTCTGCACGTTGGAACTCGGACACAGCTCCAATGGAATCCGCTTGTCGCGCAACAGACTTGCCAGCCGCCCCAACTGAAGCGCGCCGTCGGGTCCGGTGACGATGTCGTCGACGATGCGCACCCCGTGACCGAGCCGGTCGGCGCCGCAGAACGCGATCGCCTCGTGGATCGACGGCAGGCCGAACGCCTCCCCGGCGTGGATGGTGAACCGTGCGTTGTTGCCCCGCATGTACTCGAAGGCGTCGAGGTGACGGGTGGGCGGATAACCTGCCTCGGCGCCGGCGATGTCGAAGCCGACCACCCCGCGATCACGGAAACGGATGGCCAGTTCGGCGATCTCGCGCGATCGTGCGGCGTGGCGCATGGCGGTGACCAGACAGCGCACCGTGATCGCGCGCCCGTCGGCGGCGGCGGACTTCTCACCGTCGGTGAAACCGGCCAGCACCGCATCGACGACGTCGTCCAGTGACAGCCCCCCGGTGATGTGCAGTTCCGGAGCGAAACGGATCTCGGCGTACACGACGTTGTCGTCGGCGAGGTCCTCGACGCACTCGCGTGCCACCCGGTGCAGCGCCTCGGGTGTCTGCATGACCCCGACGGTGTGGGCGAACGGTTCGAGATAGCGGACCAGCGACCCGCTGTGGGCGGCGGTGCGGAAAAAGGTCGCCAGACCGTCGACATCATGGGCGGGCAGGTCCTGGTAGCCGAACTCTTCGGCGAGTTCCAGCACCGTCGAGGGGCGCAGGCCGCCGTCGAGGTGGTCGTGTAGCAGCGCCTTGGGGGCGTGCCGGATCGAGTCGAGGGTCAACGGTGTCATGCGGTGATCCGATCGATGATCAGCGGGCGGTGGGGCCCTGGGCGGTCAGGAGTGTCGTCGACCGTCCACCCGCCGTCGAGCTCGGCGACCGCCGGCCCGATGCGCTGTGGGGTGTCGGTGTACAGGGTGAACAGCGGTTCACCGGCGGTGACGGCGTCGCCTGGACGACGGTGGATGAGCATCCCGGCGCCGGACTGCACCTGCTCACCGGGCGCCGAGCGGCCCGCTCCGAGCCGCCACACCGCCAGACCCACCGCCATCGCGTCGATGTCACCCATCGTGCCACCGCGCGGGGCGCTGACGGTCTCGGTGTGCGCACCGATCGGCAACGGTTGCGACAGGTCACCGCCCTGCGCCGCGACCAGGGCGCGGAACCGGTCCATGGCCGACCCGTCGCGCAGGGTGTCGGCCGGGTCGCGGCCGTCCATACCGGCCGCGTCGAGCATCTCGGCGGCCAGCGCCAGGGTGAGCTCGACGACGTCGTCGGGACCGCCGCCGGCGAGCACCTCGAGCGATTCGGCCACCTCGACGGCGTTGCCGACGGCCCGCCCGAGCGGCACGGACATGTCGGTCAGCACGGCGCGGGTGGTCACCCCGTGGGCGGTGCCCAGGTCGACCATCGTGCGGGCCAGCTCCCGGGCCTCGGCCTCGCTGGGCAGAAACGCTCCGGAACCCACCTTGGTGTCCAGGACCAGCGCTCTGGTGCCCTCGGCGATCTTCTTGCTCATCACCGAACTGGCGATCAACGGCAGCGACTCGGTGGTGGCGGTGACGTCGCGCAGGGCGTAGATCTTCCGGTCGGCGGGCGCCAGCTCGCCGGCGGCGAATACCGCCGCGCCGATCTCGGAAAGCTGTTGCCGGATTCGGGCTTTGGACAGTTCGGCGGTGAAGCCGGGGATGGCTTCGAGTTTGTCCAGCGTCCCGCCGGTGTGGCCGAGTCCGCGTCCCGCCGCCTGGGGCACCGCGCCACCGCACGCCATCACCACCGGCACCAGCGGGATGGTGATCTTGTCGCCGACCCCGCCGGTGGAGTGTTTGTCCACCAGCGCCAGCGGCCGTCCGTCCCGGCGCAGGTCGCCGAAGTCGAATCGCTCGCCGGAGTCGATCATGGCGGCCGTCCAGCGGGCGATCTCCGACCCGGACATCCCCCGCAGGAAGATCGCCATCAGCAGCGCCGACATCTGAGCGTCGTGCACCGCACCTCGGGTGTATCCGTCGATCACCCAGTCGATCGCCGCGTCGGACAGGGTGCCGCCGTCGCGTTTGGTGCGGATGACCGTCGGAGCATCGAGATGCGAGCGGGGGCCCGGAGCATCGAGATGCGACCGGGGGCCCGGAGCATCGAGATGCGACCGGGGGCCCGGAGCATCGAGATGCGACTGGCCGCTCATCGGGCCCGCTGCAGATCGTCGGGCCCGAAGGCGTCGGGCAGCAGTTCGCGCAGCGGCCGCGGACCGTTGCGATGGTCGATCAGCAGGTCGGGCCCGCCGTGTTCGTAGAGCACCTGCCGGCACCGGCCGCACGGCATCAGGACCGCCCCGTCGGGGCCCACGCAGGCCAGGGCGATCAGCCGTCCACCGCCGGTCGAGAACAGGGCACAGACCACAGCGCACTCGGCACAGAGACCTAGGCCATATGAGACATTCTCCACATTGCAGCCGGTCACCAAACGGTCATCGTCGACCAGCGCGGCCGCCCCCACGCGATACCCCGAATACGGCGCGTAGGCCCGCGATGATGCATCTATTGCCTTGCGGCGCAACAATTTCCAGTCGATATCCACCGAAATCTCAGCTCCTCGCCAGCGACTCTGAATGCATTCCGAAGCGACCGTCGCCACCCCCGTCGCCGCAGATAGGACACCCTAAGAAGGGACCGTTGAGCGGGGCATACGGCTACACGCTAGTTCGTTCGGCAGTACAAAGGGGATTAGAGTCGCCCCGAGGTTTTGGGGCACTGGTCAAGGCCAGCAGAGGTTCTCGATCATGTCGCCCCGGACGTCCACCGAAGGCGTTGGAGGCCCAGTGAGTACTACGACCCCGGTTGGTACTGGGAACAAGCCGGATATCGACGTTCCGTCGCCGCGCGGCAGGAAGCGACGCACCCTCTACCGGGGAGATCCCGGCATGTGGTCGTGGGTGCTGCACCGCATCTCCGGCGCGGCCATCTTCTTCTTCCTGTTCGTCCACGTCGTGGACACCGCGCTGGTGCGGGTCAGCCCGGAGGCCTACAACTCCGTGATCGAGACCTACAAGACGCCGATCGTGGGGCTGATGGAAATCGGTCTCGTCGCCGCCGTGCTCTACCACGCGCTCAACGGCATCCGGGTGATCCTGATCGACTTCTGGAAGGACGGCCCGCGCCACCAGAAGCGGATGCTCTGGGTGGTCGCCGGCGTGTTCATCGCGGTGCTGATCGCCTCTGTGGGGGTCATCGGCATGCACATGGCGGAGAGGTTTCTTTAAGTGAGCAGAAGCCAAGCGACCGGAGAAGGGCTGAAGTGATGGCCGAGAATCCGTACGACCACCTCAGCGAGCGCGGCGGCCCCGCGCCGGTGATGCAGCGCAGCTACGACCGCCCGCCGAGCCTGGACAACCCGCGCGCCCCCAAACGGGCCGGCGGTATGCCGAACTTCGAGAAATACGCCTGGCTGTTCATGCGGTTCTCCGGCCTCGTCCTGGTATTTCTCGCGCTCGGCCACCTGTTCGTGATGTTGATGTGGGACAACGGCGTGTACCGCATCGACTTCAACTACGTCGCCCAGCGGTGGAGCTCCCCCTTCTGGCAGACCTGGGATCTGCTGCTGTTGTGGCTGGCCCAGCTGCACGGCGGCAACGGTCTGCGCACGATCATCGCCGACTATGCCCGCAAGGACTCGACGCGGTTCTGGCTGAACTCCCTGCTCGCGTTGTCGATGATCTTCATCCTCGTGCTCGGCACCTACGTGCTGGTGACGTTCGACGCGAACATCTCGTAAGGAGAGCTCATGTTGATTGAACATCGCTACGACGTGGTCATCGTCGGCGCCGGCGGCGCCGGGATGCGCGCCGCCGTGGAGGCCGGCCCCCGGGTGCGCACCGCGGTCCTGACCAAGCTCTACCCCACCCGCTCCCACACCGGCGCGGCACAGGGCGGCATGTGCGCCGCGCTGGCCAACGTCGAAGAGGACAACTGGGAGTGGCACACATTCGACACCGTCAAGGGCGGCGACTACCTCGCCGACCAGGATGCCGTCGAGATCATGTGCAAAGAGGCCATCGACGCGGTGCTCGACCTCGAGAAGATGGGGATGCCGTTCAACCGCACCCCGGAGGGGCGCATCGACCAGCGCCGGTTCGGCGGACACACCCGCGACCACGGCAAGGCCCCGGTCCGCCGGGCCTGCTACGCCGCCGACCGCACCGGCCACATGATCCTGCAGACGCTGTACCAAAACTGCGTCAAGCACGACGTCGAGTTCTTCAACGAGTTCTACGCACTCGACATCACGCTGACCGAGACGCCGGGCGGCCCGGTCGCGACCGGGGTCATCGCCTACGAGCTGGCGACCGGCGACATCCACATCTTCCACGCCAAAGCGATCGTCTTCGCCACCGGCGGCTCGGGCCGGATGTACAAGACCACCTCCAATGCGCACACGCTCACCGGCGACGGGCTGGGCATCGTGTTCCGCAAGGGTCTGCCGCTGGAGGACATGGAGTTCCACCAGTTCCATCCGACGGGTCTGGCCGGCTTGGGCATCCTGATCTCCGAAGCCGTGCGCGGTGAGGGCGGCCGGTTGCTCAACGGCGAGGGCGAGCGGTTCATGGAGCGCTACGCCCCCACCATCGTCGACCTGGCCCCGCGCGACATCGTCGCGCGCTCGATGGTGCTGGAGGTGCTCGAGGGTCGCGGCGCCGGACCGAACAAGGACTACGTCTACATCGACGTGCGCCACCTCGGCGAGGACGTGCTGGAGCAGAAACTGCCCGACATCACCGAGTTCGCCCGCACCTACCTCGGCGTCGACCCGGTCAAGGAACTGGTACCGGTCTATCCGACCTGTCACTACGTGATGGGTGGCATCCCGACCACCGTGCACGGCCAGGTGCTGCGCGACAACACCACCATCGTGCCCGGGCTCTACGCCGCCGGCGAATGCGCGTGCGTCTCGGTGCACGGCTCCAACCGGCTGGGCACCAACTCGCTGCTGGACATCAACGTGTTCGGCCGCCGCGCCGGCATCGCCGCCGCGAACTACGCCATGGGCCACGATTTCGTCGACCTGCCCGAGCAGCCCGCCGACATGGTCGTCAACTGGGTGGGTGACATCCTCTCCGAGCACGGCAACGAGCGGGTCGCCGACATCCGCGGCGCGCTGCAGCAGTCGATGGACAACAACGCCGCGGTGTTCCGGACCGAGGAGACGCTCAAGCAGGCGCTCACCGACATCCACGCGCTCAAGGAGCGTTATTCGCGGATCTCGGTGCACGACAAGGGACAGCGCTACAACAGCGATCTGCTCGAGGCGATCGAGTTGGGCTTCCTGCTCGAACTGGCCGAGGTGACCGTCGTCGGCGCGCTGAACCGCAAGGAGTCGCGTGGCGGCCACGCCCGCGAGGACTATCCGAACCGCGACGACACCAACTACATGCGCCACACCATGGCCTACAAGGTCCCGAAGAGCGGGAGCGAAGCGACCGGGGGGACCAACACCGTCTCCGACCTGCTCTCCGACATCCGACTGGACTACAAGCCGGTGGTGCAGACCCGTTACGAGCCGATGGAACGGAAGTACTGACGATGAGCGCTTGCGCGAAGAGCGAGGTCCGAGCATGACTGCTGTTGTCGAACCCCAGACCAAGGATCCCGAACTGCCGCCGGTGCCCGAGGGCGCCGTGATGGTGACGCTCAAGATCGCCCGGTTCAACCCCGAGAATCCGGACGCCCACGCCGACTCCGGGGGCTTCCAGAGCTTCCGCGTGCCGTGCCTGCCGACCGATCGGCTGCTCAACCTGCTGCACTACGTGAAGTGGTATCTGGACGGCACGCTGACGTTCCGCCGGTCGTGCGCGCACGGGGTGTGCGGATCCGATGCCATGCGGATCAACGGCGTCAACCGGTTGGCGTGCAAGGTGCTGATGCGCGACATGCTGCCCAAGAAGGCCGGCAAGCAGCTCACCATCACCATCGAGCCGATCCGCGGACTGCCCGTGGAGAAGGACCTCGTGGTCGACATGGAGCCCTTCTTCGACGCGTACCGGGCGGTGAAGCCGTATCTCATCACCAGCGGTAACCCGCCGACCAAGGAGCGGATCCAGAGCCAGGTCGACCGCGCCCGCTACGACGACACCACCAAGTGCATCCTCTGTGCGTGCTGCACGACCAGCTGTCCGGTGTACTGGACCGAGGGCTCCTACTTCGGTCCGGCGGCGATCGTCAACGCGCACCGGTTCATCTTCGATTCGCGAGACGAGGGTGCGGCCGAGCGGCTCGACATCCTCAACGAGGTGGACGGTGTGTGGCGGTGCCGTACGACGTTCAACTGCACCGAGTCCTGCCCGCGCGGCATCCAGGTGACCCAGGCGATCCAAGAGGTCAAGCGCGCGCTCATGTTCGCCCGCTGACCGTTCCGCAGATCAGGTTGGCATGCTGCTGACATGATCCTGCTGAGCGAGGTCCTCGGCTGCGACGTCCGCGGCCCGGACGGCCGGACGATCGGTTCCCTGGCTGATCTGACCCTTCGTCTAGGCGCGCCGCACGGCCTTGCGCTGATCGAACGCGTCCTGGTGCATCGACGGCGCGAGCCGGACCTGCTGCTGCCCTGGGCTGCGGTCGTGGCCCTGCGGCGACACGGTGTGGCCGTATCCGACTCCTCGTCGGCCTATGCCGCCCCCTCGATCGCCAGCGCACTCGCCGCCGACGAGCTGCTGCTCAAGCGGGACGTCCTCGACACGCAGATCGTGGACATCGGTGGCGAGCGCCTCGCCCGCGTCGCCGACGTCATCCTCGCCCGCCGACGCGACGGCCGGGTCGAGATCGTCGCCGCCGAAGTGGGTTTCGGCGCGGTGCTGCGGCGGCTCGGATGGCGGTCAGCGGCCGCCCGGCTCCGCCATGACGCCGTCGCCTGGTCGGATCTGTATCTGACCAGCGACCGCGGGCACACCGCCCAATTGGCCACTGCCCGGTCGGCGGCCCGCCGGCTGGATGCGCGTGATCTGGCGGTCCTGGTCGCCCGTCTCGACACCGAGTCGGCCGCCGACCTGCTCACCGCCAGCGGCCCCGCCGTGGCGGCCGACGTCATCGACGCCAGCCATCCAGCCGTCGGAGAGCGGATGTTGCGGGCCCTGCCGCAGGACCGGGCCGCCGACGTCGTCTCGGTCATGCCCGTCGCCCGGGCGGCGCACTGGCGCCGCACCCTGGCCACCCCCGGTTATCTGCGCGGTCGGCATCTGTTGCGCTTCCGTGTGTGGCCTCGTCGGCGCCATCCGGGACGGGCCCGGTGAAGCTGCGCGGGAGGACGCTCGGCGCCCTGCTCGCGGTCCTCGGTCCGGGACTGCTGGCCGGGCTGTCCGACGATGACCCGGCCGGCATCACGACGTACTCGGTGCTCGGCGCCGATCACGGATATCAGCTGCTCTGGGTACTGCTGTTGTCGACCGTCGCGCTGGTGATGTTCCACTGGCTGGCAGCGCGCATGGGTGTGGTCACCGGTCAGGGACTGATCGGCCTGGTCCGCCAGCGCTACGGAGTTCGCCTCAGTGCCGCGGTTCTCGCCGCACTGCTCGTCGCCAACGTCGGGACCACGTGCGCCGAATTCGCCGGGGTCGCCGCGGGATTCGAGCTCTTCGGGGTCGATCGCACCATCAGCGTTCCGGCCGCCGCGCTGCTGGTGTCGCTGCTCGTGCTGCGCGGGAGTTTCCACCGCATCGAGCGCATCCTGCTGGTGCTGTCGACGGTGTTCGTGGCCTACATCGCTTCTGGCCTGCTGGCCCACCCGGACTGGGGCGCGGCCGCGCACGGGCTGCTGATCCCCACGATGCCGCCCGACCGCGAGGCCATCGCCATCGTCACCGCCACCCTCGGCACCACCCTGGCACCTTGGGGTCTGTCGTTCATCCAGTCCTATGCGGTCGACAAGAAGCTGCGCACCGAGGATCTGAAGCTGGAGGGCGTCGACGTGCTCACCGGCGCGATCCTCACCGGTGTCATCGGGTTCTTCGTCGTCGTGGCCTGCGCGGCCACCCTGCACCGTGACGGCCGCACCATCACCGACGCCTCCGATGCGGCCGTGGCCCTGCAACCGCTCGCCGGGCACGCGGCCGCAACGCTGTTCGCCGTCGGGCTGATCGGCGCCGCCCTGCTCGCGGCCTCCGTCCTCCCCCTGTCGACGGCCTACTCGGTGTGCGACTACACCGGTTCGGAAGCCGCGCTGGACGATTCGTGGACCGACGCCAAGACGTTCTACATCACATTCGGGGTGGTGACCGTGCTCGGGGCCGGGGCCGTGATGATCCCCGGCGCGCCGCTGGTGACGATCCTCGTCGCCACCCAGGTGCTCAACGCCGTGCTCTTGATCCCACTCCTGCTCGCGATGATCGGGATCGGCCGGGACGGCGATCTGATGGGCTCCTACCGGATGGGTCGGGCCGCCACGCTGATCTACGGTTCGGTCACCGTCCTCATCGTCGCGTGCGTGGCCCTGCTCGGCGCGGTGTCGATCGCCGGCTGACCCGCCGCCTACCCGCCGTCGGGTGCTGTTGTCGCGGACGGCTCCTCCGGCTCCGTCTCCTCCTCCGCCGACGGGGCCCCCTCCGCGCGCTTGGCCACCTGCTCGTCGTAGTACCGCAGGATCACCGCGAGCGCGGCGGCGACGGGCACGGCGAGGAATGCCCCGACGACGCCGAACGTGGACGCGCCGAGGGTCACGGCCAGCAGCACGATCACCGCGTGCAGCTTCATCGACTTCGACTGCAACCACGGCTGCAACACGTTGCCTTCGAGCTGCTGCACGGCCAGGATGATGCCGAGCACGATCAGCGCGTCGACCGGGCCGTTGGAGACCAGGGCCACCAGCACGGACAGCCCGCCGGCGACGAACGCGCCGACGATCGGGATGAAGCCGCCGATGAACGTGATGATGGCGAGCGCATACGCCAGCGGGATGCCCAGGATCACCAGCCCGGCGCCGATCAACACCGCGTCGACGAGGCTGACCAGCGCCTGGGTGCGGATGAAGCCGCCCAGCGCGGCCCAGACGCGCTCGAGGATCTCCGCCATGTGTGGTGCCGCCGGCCTGCCGACACTGCGGCGCAACCACGGAATGAACCGCGGCCCGTCCTTGAGGAAGAAGAACGTCACGACGATCGCGGTGAAGGCGGTGACCAACGCCGACGTCGCGGCGCCCACGCCGGTGAACACCCCGGATGCGATCTGCGCGCTGCTCGAGTTGAGCCGGTCGGTGATCGCCGACACCGCCGAATCCAGTTGGTTCTCGCTGATGTCGAGCGGCGGGCCGCCGAGCCAGTCGCGAACCTTCTCGACACCGGCACTCGCCTGCTGGGCCAGTTCGGTGGACTGCTGCACGATTGCCGGCGCGACCGCGGCGACCACGCCGGCGATCACCGCGACGGCGACGAGGAGCACCAGCAGGACCGCCGCCGCCGGGGGTACCCCTTTGTTCCGCAGCCAGCGCACCGGCGGCCACAGCACGGTGCACACGATCAGCGCGAGCACCACCGGCAGGATGATCGTCCACGTTTTGCCGACCACCCAGGCCAGCACCCACAGCGCTGCGGCGACCGCGACGAACTGCACGGCCACCACCGCCGTCGATCGCAGATGGGCACCGAACACCGTCCCGCGCTGGGGTAAGGCCTGCGTCTCGTCGTCCACGCCTCCTCAATACCCGCCCGGGCCCGGTTCGAAGTGCCATTCCCCGTCACATTCGGCTCGGCCGTCTCGTCTGACTGTCATGACCACACCTCGCGTCGAACCCCTACCCCCGCGCCGCGCCTCGCTGTTCACCCGGCTCATGTGGCGCTACGCCACACGCCGCTTCGGCGTCGTGCCCGAACCGTTCGCGGTGTACGCCCACCACCGTGGCCTGATGACAGCGGCCGCCCTGCACGAGGGCATGCTCGAGCGCTTCTCGACGACACTGCCTGCCAGCGTGCGGGAACTGGCGGTGTACTGGGTGGCCCGCCAGATCGGATGTTCGTGGTGCGTCGACTTCGGCGCCATGCTGATGCGCCTGGCGGGGCTGGATCTGGCGCGCCTCGAGCAGATCGACGAGTACCCGACCTCACCGCTGTTCGACGAGGACGAGCGCGCGGCGATCGCCTACGCGGCGGCGATGACGATCGATCCGCACTCCGTCACCGATGAGCAGGTGGACGACCTGCGCCGCAGATTCGGCGACAAGGGCGTCGTCGAGCTGACCTACCAGGTCGGCGTGGAGAACATGCGGGCCCGGATCAACGCCGCACTGGGCATCTCCGAACAGGGCTTCAGCTCGGGGGATGGCTGTCGGGTGCCGTGGGCTGACGGAGCGGCGACCCGGTGAACTTGTCCGGGTTGGCGACATCCCAGAACGCGACCACCTGCCCGTCGCGGACCGTGATCGCCTGGATGTGCGGCGCCATCTGCGGCCAGTCACCGTCGGCGGCCAGCCCGGCGGTGTACAGGCCGAGTTCACCGTTGACCAGAGCCGGGCGCACCGACTCGACGAACCGCGGACCGTAGCGGCGGGCCAGTCCGAAGAGGAACCGGCCCACCTGGTCCGCGCCCCGGATGACGCGGGCGGCTGTCGGCGCCCGGCGGTTCGCGTCCGCGGTGTAGCTGACATCCGGATGCAGCAGCGCGACGACAGCGGTCATGTCGCCGGCGGCCATGGCCGCCATCAGCCTGCCGACCACCTCTGCGTGGGCGGAATCGCGGGCGGGCGGGGGTTCGGCCGAGACGGTGCGTCGAGCGCGTGAGGCGAGTTGGCGGGCGGCCGCATCGGTCACCCCGAGCGCTTCGGCGATTTCGGAGAAGGGCACGGCGAATCCGTCGTGCAGGACGAACGCCACCCGCTGATCCGGTGTCAGCCGCTCGAGCACCACCATCGCGACGAAGCGCGCACCGTCGGCCGCGACCACCGCGGTCAGCGGATCGGCGCCGGGCAGATCCGTCACCACCGGTTCGGGTAACCACTGTCCGACATAGGTCTCCCGCCGGTGCGCCGCCGAGCGGAGCAGATCCAGGCTCAACCGGCTGACCACTGTCGTCAACCACGCTCGCAGATCGGCGATTTCGTCACGGACGACGCCCGCCGACCGCCACCGCAGCCACGCATCCTGCACCACGTCCTCGGCGTCGGCCACCGTGCCCGTCAACCGGTACGCCACGGCCATCAGATGCGGCCGCAACGCCTCGAACTCGCCGACGGACGCCTGCGCGTTCATGACCGCGAGTGTAGGACCGGGCGAATATCGTTCGTAGCCTGCGCGCAGCCCACCCCGCCGCCGTATATTCCCGCCCATGGCAATAACCGAACCGCCGCCGGCCGCCGCGACCACCGGCAAAGGCCTGCAGGCAGGGGCCCTCGGTCTCGTCGGCAACGTGGTCATCGGGCTCGCGGCCGTCGCGCCGGCCTACAGCCTGGCCGCGACGCTGGGCTTCGTCGTGCTCGCCGTCGGCGAGAAGGCGCCGTCGATGTTCGTGCTCGCCTTCATCCCGATGCTGCTGGTCGCCTTCGCCTACAAGGAACTGTCGCAGGACACCCCGGACTGCGGCACGACTTTCACTTGGGGCGCAAAGGCTTTCGGTCCGTGGATCGGCTGGATCGGCGGCTGGGGCCTGGCCGTGTCGGCGATCATCGTGTTGGCCAACGTCGCCGAGGTGGCGGCGATCTACCTGTTCCGGTTCCTCGGTCAGGACGCGCTGGCCGACAATCTCACGGCCAAGGTGCTGCTGGGCTCGTTCTTCATCATGGCGATGACCCTGCTCAGCGCGCGCGGCATCGTGGTGTCCGAACGCGTGCAGAACGTGTTGATCGCCATCCAGTTCGGCGTGCTGATCGTCGTCAGCGTCATCGCGCTGGTCCGCGTGTTCGCCGGCACCGCCGGCGAGCAGGCGGTCGATCCGTCGCTGTCGTGGCTGTGGCCCTCGGGGCTGGACGCCTCCTCGATCGCGGCCGCGATCATCCTGTGCATCTTCATCTACTGGGGCTGGGACGCCTGCCTGGCCGTCGGCGAGGAGACCAAGAATCCGGGGCGGACACCGGGCATCGCAGCGGTCATCACGACCCTGATCCTGGTCTGCACCTACGTGCTGGTCGCCTACGCCGTGCAGTCGTTCGCCGGTTTCGGCGACACCGGGATCGGGCTGACCAACGAGGAGAACGCCGACGACGTGCTGACCATCCTCGGTGAGCCGGTGGCGGGGTCGATAGCGGCGTCACTTCTGCTGTTGACGGTCTCCATCTCCGGGTTGTCCTCGACGCAGACCACGATCCTGCCCACCGCCCGCGGCACCCTGTCGATGGCGGTGTACGAGGCCATCCCCAAGCGCTTCGCCAGCGTCCACCCGCGCTACATGACGCCGGCGTTCGGCACCATCGTCATGGGTCTGGCCGCACTGTTCTTCTATCTGGTGCTCAGCTTCCTGTCCGAGAACGCACTGGCGGATTCGGTGTCCTCGCTCGGGCTCGCGGTCGCCTTCTACTACGGCATCACCGCCTACTCGTGCGTCTGGTACTTCCGGCGCACGCTGTTCACCTCGGCGCGGAACCTGTTCATGCGTGGCGTGTTCCCGCTACTCGGCGCGCTGGCGATGACGTGGGCTTTCGTGCAGAGCGCCGTCGACATGATCCAGCCCGATTACGGTTACACGGCCTACGGTCCGATCGGCGGCGTCTTCGTCCTCGGTGTGGGCATGCTGGTGCTCGGTATCCCGCTGATGCTGCTGTGCTTCGCGTTCGGCACCAAGCGCTTCTTCCGCGGCGAGACGCTCACGGCCACCACCGAGGTCAAGGTTCCCGACATCGACTAACAGCGAAGGCACACCATGCACTTGACTGTGGGCTATCTGGCCACCCCCACCGGCGACGACGGCGTCGCACTGGCCGCCGTCCTGGCCCGCACCTTCGACGCGCAGGTCGACGTCGTCCTCGTCGTGCGCGAGGAACTGCCCGACGGGCATCCGGGGCGCGCGGAGTACCAGCGATTGCTGGTGGAGCGCGGTCGGCGGTGGGCGGAGCAGGCGGTGACGGCCCTGGCGGACGCGGGCGTGGCGGCCCATTCGACCGTCACGGTCGGCGAGTCCTTCGCCGAGTCGCTGGTCGGTTTCGCGGAGGAGAAATCCTCGGACCTGATCGTGGTGGGTGGAGCGCGCGACGGATTCTTCGGCGGCCACACCATCGGACCGGTGACCGGCGCGCTGCTGCACTCCTCGCCCATCCCGGTGGCACTCGCCCCCCGCGGCTACGCCGAGGACCCCGACGACGTGGTGACCACCGTGACCGCCGCGGTGCCCACCCGTCCCGGCGACGACAATCCGCTGCCGTTCGCGCTCACTCTGGCCAGCGCCGCGAATGTGGGCATCCGCATGCTGTCGCTGGTCTCGGCGGAGAACCTCGCCGAGGCGGGCAGCGCACGGGAGGTACGACAGCTGCAGGTCGTCGCGGCCGAGGAGAACCTCGCGGTCGCCGCCCGGGCTCTGCCGGACGTGCCCGGCATCGAATCGCTGGTCGCCGACGGGATGACGCTCGAGTCGGCGCTCAAGAAGCTGAAGTGGGATGACGGGGCCCTGCTGGTCGTGGGCTCGAGCCGGTTCGCCGCGCCACGGCGGATCTTCCTGGGATCCACGGCCGCACGCATCCTCGCCGGGGTGGACGTGCCGGTGATCGTGGTCCCGCGGATGGATTGACAGGTAGACAGGACAGTGCCGGACGGGATTCGTCCGACGGGAACGACAAGGAGTGACTGAGATGAGTGCGTCCCTGTACGCAGTGGTGGATCCGTCGACCGGTGAGCTGGTCAAGGAGTATCCGACGGCCACCGACGAGCAGATCGAACAGGCCATCGCCGCGGCGGACAAGGCCCACCGTGAGTGGTCCCGCTCCACCACGGTCGCCGACCGTGCTGCGCTGATCCGCCGCGTCGCCGAGCTGCATGAAGAGCGCAAGGACGACCTGGCCCGGATCATCCAGCGCGAGATGGGCAAACCCCTCGACCAGTCGGTCGGCGAGGTCGAATTCAGCGCCGCGATCTACACCTACTATGCCGACAACGCCGAACGGTTCCTCGCCGACGAGCCGATCGAGCTGCTCGAAGGGGAAGGCAGCGCACTCATCCGGCGCAGCTCGGTCGGTGTGCTGCTGGGCATCATGCCGTGGAACTACCCGTACTACCAGGTGGCCCGCTTCGCCGGCCCGAATCTGGTGCTGGGCAACACGATCGTGCTCAAGCACGCCCCCCAGTGTCCGGAGTCGGCGGCCGCGCTGGAGCAGATCTTCCGCGACGCCGGCTATCCCGAGGGCGCCTACGTCAACGTCTATGCCACCAACGAGCAGATCGCCGACGCGATCGCCGATCCCCGCGTGCAGGGTGTCTCGCTGACCGGATCCGAGCGGGCCGGTGCGGCGGTCGCCGAGATCGCCGGGCGCAACCTCAAGAAGGTGGTGCTGGAACTGGGCGGGTCCGATCCGTTCGTCGTGCTGTCGACCGACGATCTGGACGCCACGGTCGAGGCGGCCATCGACGGACGCTTCGAGAACACCGGTCAGGCCTGCAACGCGGCCAAGCGCATCATCGTCGCGGAGGACATCTACGACGAGTTCCTCGACAAATTCACCGAGAAGGTGCTCGAGAAGGCCGACGGCCTGGCGCCGCTGTCGTCGGTGGCCGCCGCCGAACGGCTCGACGAGCAGGTCCAGCGCGCGGTCGGCGCCGGCGCGCATCTGGCCTCCCGCGGAGAGCGCAAAGGCGCCTTCTTCCCGCCGGGTGTGCTGACCGATGTCACTCCCGATTCGCCGGCCTACCGCGAGGAACTGTTCGGCCCCGTCGCCACGGTGTACAAGGTCGCCGACGAGCAGCAGGCCGTCGAGGTGGCCAACGACACGCCGTTCGGTCTGGGTTCCTACGTGTACACCACCGACAGCGAGCAGGCCAAGCGGGTCGCCGACCGGATCGAGGCCGGCATGGTGTTCGTCAACGCCGTCGGCGCCGAGGGTGCGGAGTTGCCGTTCGGCGGTGTGAAGCGGTCCGGCTTCGGTCGGGAACTGGGCCGCTTCGGCATCGACGAGTTCGTCAACAAGAAGCTCATTCGGATCGTCTGAGCGGGCGGGCGCCGAGACTGCGGTTGGTGACCTGGGCAACCTGCCCAGGCCGCCGCCCGCAGTCTCGCCACATCCTGCTGTCAGCCCGTGCAGAGCGCGCCGATGACGCGGCGGGCGATCAGGTCGACGTGCTCGTCGGTCATGGCCGTCGACAACGCCAGCAAACCGTTCGTTCCGGCCAACACTCCGGCCTCGTAGAGCCGCCACCACGTGCTGACAGGCTCGTCGACGATCAACCGCAGCAGAGAACCGCGGCCGTTGACCTCGACCCCGGACTCCACGAGCCGCTCACGTAGGCCATCGCCCTGGGCGTTGAGAGCGGCGATGTCATTCGCCTCGAACCGGCGCATCGTGCTGATGCCGGCGGCCATCGTGACCGGATTCGCGCTGAAGGTGCCTCCCCAGGCCACCGGTCCGGCGCCCAACGGACTGAAGGCGGCCAGCACGTCGGCTCGGCCACCGACGGCGCCGACCGGGAACCCGCCGCCGATGATCTTGCCCAGCGAAACGAGGTCGGGCGCGAGGTGATACGCCTGGTGCAATCCGCCGGGGCCGAGGCGGAACGTGATCACCTCGTCGATGGCGAGCAAGGCACCGTACGCGGTGGCCAGCTCGCGCGCGGCCGCGGCGAACTCGCCCGAGACGGGCCGTAGGCCGGCGCGGTTGGGCATCAGATCGAGCAGCACGACGGCGACCTGGTCGCCATGCCGGCGCATGGCTGCTTGCAGGGCACTGACGTCGTTCTGCGGCAGCACGATCGACGCCGCGGCGGCACTGTCGGGCACCCCGGGTGCATCGGTGGCCACCACGCCGTCATAGGTCCCGTGATAGCTGCCTTCGAACCGCACCACCAGATTGCGACCGGTATGCGCCCGGGCGCCGCGAATCAGCATCATGACGGCTTCGGTTCCCGAGTTGCAGAACCTCCACTGCGCCAACCCGGTCCGGCTCCGGAGCAGTTCGGCCATGTCGACCTCGTAAGCAGTCGGTAGCCCGAACGCCGTCCCCTTGGCGGCCGCTTCGGCCGCCGCAGCCAGCGTCTGTGGATCAGCGTGCCCATGGATCAGTGAGGTGTAGTTGTTGTTGCAGTCGATCGTCCGATGTCCGGCAGAGTCGACCACCATCGGGCCCTCCCCCGCGACGGCATAGGGCGGATGGGGCGCGACGAACAAGGTGGATCGGGTGTTCCCACCGGGCAGGACCTCGACCGCGCGGTCGAAGATCTCATCGGCCGCAGCCATCAGCGGGTGCTGATGGTGCGGCTCTGCTCGCGCATGAAACCCGGTAGATACCAGGGACCCAGGCCTCCCTTGCCCGACGAGCCACTGGCCTTCCATCCGCAGAACGACTGCAGCCCGGGCCATGCGCCGGTGGTCGCGCCTTCGCGCCGATTGACGTAGACCACCCCGGCTTGTATCTCGTCGAGGAAGCGTTCGGTCTCGATTTGTTCGGCGCTGAAGATTCCCGCCGACAGGCCGTAGTCGACGCCATTGGCCTCGGCCATGGCGTCGTCGAAGCCGTCGACCGCGGTCACTGTGACCACCGGAGCGAACAGTTCCTCCCGGGTCAAGCGATGACCGCGCGGCAGACCCGTGATGACGGTCGGCGACACGAAGTGACCGGGCCCCTCTGGCTTCGGCGTACTGATGACGGTACCGCCGTCGGCGCGTGCGGTGGAGAGCGCCGCGTCGACCCTGGCCGCGGCGTGTTCGTCGATCAGCGGTCCCACGAATACGGCGGCGGAGGCGGGGTCACCGACGACGAGCTCGTCGATCCGCGCCGACAGTCGGGCGACCAGCTCGTCGTGCACCGGGCGGTCGACCACCACACGCCGGGTGGCACTGCACTTCTGGCCGGAGAATCCGTAGGCCGACCGCACGATGCCCTCGACCGCATCGTCGAGATCGGCACTGGCCATGACGATGGCCGGGTTGTTGCCTCCCATTTCGGCGAGTACCGGTTTGCCGTACGCACCGGCGGACAGGTGCCGGATGATGTTCCAGCCGACCTGCGCCGAGCCGGTGAAAGCGACTCCGTCGACGCCGGACTCCGCCAGCAGTCGGCCGGTGTCGGCGCCGCCCTGCACGACGTTGAGGACGCCGGGCGCAAGCGACGCGTCCAGCAGGCGCGCTGCCAGCGCTGTCGAACGAGGTGTCTTGTCGGACGGTTTGAGCACGACGGTGTTCCCGGTCACCAAGGCGGCCGCAGTCATGTTGACCGCCAGTGCGACCGGGAAGTTGAATGGCGCCAGAACGCCGAAGACCCCGTAGGGCCGCAGGACATCGGTCGTCGTGTCGGTGGCGGTGGCCTGCAGCGGCGTGACGAATCCGTCGTGTGACTCCATCTCGGTGCAGTAGTGCTCGATGAGATCGGCCGACTCCTGCGCTTCGGCCAGCGCTTCGATGCGAGACTTGCCGGTTTCGGCGGAGATGACCGCCGCGACCTCGACGGCGTTGTCGACGAACGCGGACTTCGCCGCTCTGAGGGCCTGCGCCCGTTCGGAGTAAGGCGTCTTGCGCCAACCGGCGCCGGCCGCACGCGCGGCGGTCACCGCATCATCGACGACCTGCCCCGTTGCGGTATGAACGCGCGCGATCAGACGCCGAGGATCGGCGGGATCACGACGCTCGAACACCGGCCCCTCCCGACGCTCGGCGCCGGTGATGACGTGTCCCAAGGGCTCCGGCGTGTCGGCCCGCTGCGCGGCCAGCGCCGTCTCGAACTCGCGGTCCATCTCTGCCGGCAATGAGGTGCTTCCGTAGTTGAGGGTCGACATGGGAACCTTTCAGGAGGTGGGGCGTTCGGAGATGTCGGCGGTGAGACGACCGGGCGACCAGGTGTGGCTCCAGGCGAACGTGGGCTCTTTCTCGAGTACCGCTTCGGCGGCGACGAGACCGACCGCCGGGGCCAGTTGAATGCCGGATCCGCCCGCGCCCAGCGCACAGACGACTGTGGGCTGCCGGGGATGACGGCCGGCGATGGGTCGGTGATCCGGACTCATCGGGTAGATCCCCTGCCAACTGCCGCTGACCGCCAGATCGTCTGGCGTACGGAGCCTTTCGGCCATCAAGGTCAGGACCTGCTCGACGTCGTCGTCACTGACCCGCCGGAGGCGGATGTCCGGAGACACCGGATCGTGCACACCCTCGTCGGTGTGCAGACCAGCGATCAACTGGTCGGGACGCTCGGAACGGAAGTAAACGCCGTCGGTGCCCGAGTCGGGAACGTAATCCATGACGAACGGCAGCAGTGGTTCCATGGGTTGACGAAGGTTCACGGTGATGGCGCCGTGCAGCTGGGGGTGTAAAGGTATGGCGGCTTCCAGGAGGTCACCGACGCGCGCTCCCCACGCCCCCGCGGCGTTGACCACCACGTCCGCGGCGAAGGTGCCCTTTGTGGTGTCGAGTGTCCAACCACCATTGGCGGCGAGATCGGCCCCGAGCAGTTCGGTGTTCACTGACACGCGGCCACCGCGCTCGACGATCAAGCGCGCAGCGATGCTACAGAATTCGTAGCCGTCGATATGACCGTCGGATGCGCCGTACAGGCCGCCGACGCGGTCGTCGGTGACGAGTTGGGGCCACCGTCGCGAGATGTCCTGAGCGGAGAGCACGTGTGCGTCGCTCACCCCGAAGCCACGTTGAATCTCCAGGCTGCGCTCGAACACCTCGACATCGGCCGCGCTGGATCCCAGGCGCAGGTAGCCACAGGCGACGAAGTGCAGCCCGTGCTGATCCGCCATCCGGTCGTAGTACCGCCGGCCGTGGACACGCGCCTCGATGTCATCGGCACGGAAGTACTGTGTCTCCACCATGCCCACCGACCGCCCAGAGGATCCCTCGCCCGGGTGGGTACGTTCGATGACGACCACGTTGTCGACACCGCGGTCCACGAGTTCCAATGCGGTCGACAGACCGAGAACACCGCCACCGATCACCACCACAGCAGGTGTCTTAGCCATTTCGCCTCCAGCGGTGAGTGATTCGAGGTGCGGGCCGACGCGGCCACTTCTCGGTGCCGACGTCCGATACGACAAATACTATAGTTGAGTTGTTTTAAACGCAAGGCACTACGTCTGGCCAAATCCGTTGACGCGCAATCGGTTGCCCGCCCACGCAGCGCGTCACGCCCCGAAGGACACGACCGACCATCCGTAATCCGATACGGGGTAGCGGCGTAGCGACGGCGGATCGGCTTGCCCCCGCTCGGAACGCGGACGGATCGGCAGCCCCGTACTCAACGACGGCACTGTCGACACGACGACGCGGTCGGCCTCGTTGACCAACGTCAACGGTGCCGAGATTCTCCGCAGATCGGCGGTCAGCGAATCGATGAACCGACGGACCTCGACATCGGCGGCGATCACACCCAGCAGGCGGGAATCGCCGGTAACGGGCTGAGATACCGTGACCGTGTAGTCGTCAGAGCCCCAGGTGTCGATGAAGGGTCCGGACAACGTCGGCGCAGCGCTGTCCCTGGCGGTTCTGAACCAGCGCAGCGATGCGTAATCGTAGAAGCTTTCCGAATCCGGATCGACGCTGTGCGTCCGTTCGGCGATGGCTTGGCCACGACGCACCCACCACACCATGGCGGGCGCACGTGCCGAATCGACGTACTCCACGGCGTATCCCGCACCAGCAAGCGCCAAGCCGGGGTCGCCGTCGGACAGCAGCTGTCGGGTCGCGTCGACGAAGTGCTCGAAGTCCGCACCACTGCGGGGGGCTTCGGCGGCCGCCGCCGCCAGTGTTGCCACCACCTTGTCGATCCGACTGGCCACTTGGGCAGCCAGATCGACGATGCTCTGCTCATTGCCGCCACGACGACTCATCAGGTCTTCCTCACGCTCACTTCGCTTCGGAGTCGGGCTATCTCGAGCGCCACGTCCGCTCCCGCCTCGCGAACCGCAGCCCTCGCAGCCTCCCGATCGCCATCGCTGACCGCCGTGACCAGCAAGCTGTGCTGACGCGCGACAGACCTGCGGCACTTCGCCTTCTGGTATGCGAGCGACAACAGCGGGCCGTAATCGATCACGCACGTCACCGTCGCCCGGGTGAGGCGCACCGACTGCGATGCGGCGGCCAGAGCGATGAACAGCCGGCCCTCGGCGCGACGCGCCACCGCCGAGTCCCGCGCCCCGGCGAAAGCCGACACGTGTTCAGCCAGTCCATTCACCTCATCGTCGGACGCTCGCTGTGCACTCAGCGATGCCGCCGCCTCGGCAAGCGAGATCCGCCAGTCGGAGAGGTCTCTCAGGTCGACGAGCGACATCTCCTCCAGCTGCGAATGACCGTGCGCCACCGGGTCATAGGCGTTTCGCCGGACGAAGCTGCCGCCGGTGCGGCCACGCCGGGTCTCGACCAGGCCGGCCTCCCGCATGAGTCCGAGCGCATCGCGCAGCGTCACCGGCGAGATACCGAGCTGCGCGGCGAGTTCGGTCTCGGGCGGGAGTTGTTCGCCGTCCTTGAAGACGTCCAATGCGACGGCATTGCGCAGCCGATCGAAGATCAGCTTGGTACGTCCCCCGTGTTCGAGTGGACTGAAGATCACCTCGCGCAGGATGTCCGATGTCTGCGGAACGGCCATCGAGTTCCTATCATCTTCCTGTCGTGGCTCAACCGACCGCGGTCGCCGGCTCAGCGACCAAGTATGCCCAACACTTCTTCTGCGGCGATGCCGCCGGTGTGCAGCGCCCCTTCGACACCGAGGCGTGAGTCGAAGTCCGACCCGGCGAAGGTGATCCTTCCGTGGGGCCGTCTGGCGGCCGGCCGCATGGTGGTCTGGCCGGGCCGCAGGTAACTCCAGGTCCCCCGGGCGAATTCGTCAGCCGCCCAGTCGTGCCAAGCCACGGCATCGACCGTGATTCCGGGTACGTAGTGCCGCAGAGCCCGTTCCACCGCCGCATGATCGTCGATGTCGAGCACCCCGGGAGAAGAGGTGAAACCGACGACGATGCCGCGGTCGCCTTGGTGGTATGTCGTAGAGGCCGTCGCGAATCCGCCTTCCGGCGGGATCCCATGCCCGTAGAACGGCTGATGGCAGTTGCTCACGAACACCGTCACCTTCTCCGCCTGAGCGGCCACCCCCTGAGCCGCCAGCCGCTGGAGGTCATCCGAAGGCGAGGGGCTGAAGTGCACGTCGGACAGCACGCCGATCGGCAACGCGCAGACCACCGCGCCGACAATGATTTCGCCGCCGGACGTGTGCACCTGCACGGTGTCACCGGCGTCGGTCACGCCGGTGACCGTGGTGCGCAGCAGCACGTCGGCATCCGAACCGGACATGACCGCCGCATGCAGGGCGCCTGTCCCGCCGGCGAGCTGGGGCCCGAGAGTGCGAGCCATCGGAGTGTCATAGGGCGCGGCGAAGAATGTCGCCGCCGACACCGAGCCGCTCCTGGCGACGCTGTCCAATAGCGGCAGCGCCGACGGCACCTCCCACGCGTCACCGGCCAATGTGACGATGTGTGCGCAGAACAGTTCGCGCGTGTGTGGTCCGAGCACCAGATCGCCGAGCAGATCCGGCCAGGGCACGTCGAGATCGGCGATGTCCTGTTCCTCGATCGGCCGCTGGGGGTCGATCCGTGCGGCCAGCGCAGATATCCGGATGATCAGTCGCTCCAACGAGGCGAGCTCGTCCACCGGAACCGGCATCGGACCGACCCGGCGCTTCCCCCCGGTCAGCCAGATCAGCGTCGTCTCCTCGAGCGAGCCCCACTCGAGCGCCAATCCGTGCTCGTCGATCTCCCTCCAGGTCAACGGATAGCTCGCCCGGTCGAGCATGAACGCGCCGCCCCACTCGACGGCGTGGCCGTCGAAGAAGTCGTCTTCCGACCACATCCGTCCGGCCAGTCGATCGCGCGCTTCGATGATCAAGACGCGCAGTCCTGCTTGCGTCAGCCGACGCGAGGCTGTTGCCCCGGCGAAGCCGCCGCCGAGAATCGCGACGTCGTACTGGCCGGCGGGCTGTTCCACCAGGCGATGCATTTCTCTCCTTCGTCGAGCCGGATTACTGAGACTGGAAGGTGGCCAGAGCGGTCGACACCGGATCGAGGTTTTCGGCGTAGTACCGGGCACTCTCGCTCACCGTGTTGGCGCCCTCGGTGTTCTGCTTCGACACCACATACGGCTGCACCTTCGCGTCGTATTCCGAAGCTCCGAGGTCTTTGATGGCGGTGGTGTAGGTCGTCCGGTTGACGAAGCCGATCTGGCCCTTGCGGTCCAGTAGCCACATGGCGATCGCCGCCTGTCCGACATCCGGATTGGGTGCGCCCTTGGGGACGGCGAAGTACGCGGCAGTCGTCAGGCCGCCGTTCCAGGTGAACTCCAGGGGCAACTTCTGATTGACGATGGCGTCATAGATGCGCCCGGTCCACACCATTCCCATGGCGCACTCGCCGTTGTTGAGCAGCTGCAGAACCGTCGAACCGGATTCCCACCAGACGATGTCGTTCTTGATGGTGCCGAGCTTGGTCAGCGCGCGGTTGACGTCGAGCGGGTACATCTGCTCGGGTGTGACCCCGTCCGCGAGCAGCGCAACCTCCATGGTTCCGCCGCTCACCGGATACTTGTACAGGCATCGCTTCCCGGGAAATTCTTCGACATTGAACAGGTCGGCCGACGATGTCGGCCGTTTCCCGTTCAGCGCATTGGTGTTCCATACGAGTACCGATGCGTTGTCCTCCACCCTGATGCCGAACTTGTCGACGCTGGCGCCGTCGAGCGTGTCGACGGGGACCTTGCTGGTGTCGATCTCCCGGAGCAGACCGGCCTGTGCCGCCTGGAAGTACTCGCCACCGGTGCCGAATTCGATGAGGTTCCAGGGCACATTGCCGGCCTCGGCGGCGGCGCGGAACTTCGTTGATGTGCCGTCGGTGAACTCAGCCTGAGCGGGCAACCCCGTCAGTGCCGTGAAGTCCTTCCACACCGTCTCGTTCTTCGCCTCCGTGGTGAGGCCGCCCGATGAGTCGTACCAGGTCAGCGAGCCGGAGAGGTTCTTGAACGTCGAGTCGGGAAACACCGCGGGATCGAAGTCTCCGGCGCCCTGAGCGGGCGCCTGCGAATTGCCGCACGCGACGGCTAGGGCACTGCAGGCTGCCACGGTCAAGACCGCTGCCGCTCGCTTCATTTTCGCTCTTGACATGGCCGCTCCTTTGGGCGAGGTTGTTTTAACCGATCGAACTGTATCTTTAATCCAGCTCACGTCAAGAGGAATCTGTGAGAACCGCTACAACCGCGCAGCGGGGCGCCGACCCGAAGCCACCCGACCCGCCCGCTGGTCGAGATACCGTGCATCCGAGTCCTTCTCGACCGCCGCGGACACTGACCACCCCGCTGGCCTTGATCGTTCTGGGCGCGCTCTACGGCGTGTTCTTCTTCTGGCCGCTGCTCAGCATCGCCCTGCGCAGCCTCAGCGCCGACGGTTCGCTGTCCTACCGCCCGTCGGACTTCTCCATGGTCAACTACGTCAGCCTGTTCACCGATGCGCTGCTGCGTGACGTGCTGGTCAACACGGTCATCACGGCTGGCGTATCGACCGCGGTCACCTTCGTTCTGGCGTTCCCGACCGCCTATCTGATGTCCCGGTTGCACCGGTCCATGTCCACGGCGCTGTTCATGATGGTGCTGCTTCCGTTCTGGGTTTCGATTCTCGTGCGACTGTTCGCCTTTCTGGAACTGTTGTCATCGAACGGCCCGGTCAACGGAGTCCTCGAGGCGATCGGAGTGGGCCGCCAGCCCCTCCTGTTCAACGCCACCGGAACCGTCATCGGTATGGTCAATTACCTGTTGCCGTACATGATCCTGGTGTTGTTCGCGGCCATGAGCGGCGTCGATCCGAATCTGACCCGCGCGGCGAAGTCGCTCGGGTGCTCGAGTCGGCAGGCCTTCACGTCGGTGTATCTGCCGCTGATCCGTCAGTCGATCATCGGTGCGCTGCTGCTGAACTTCATCATCGCCACCGGCTTCTTCCTCACTCCGGCGATCCTCGGCGGACCGCAGGACGTCACGATCTCCACCTACATCGCCACCCAGGTGCAGAACTATCGGTGGGGTCCGGCCAGCGCGTTCGGCGTCGTCCTGCTCATCGCCACCTGCATCGGTTTCGCGGTGGCAGGCCGGATGACCGGACTGACCGCCGGATCCGGAATCGCGATCACCGCGTCGAAAGGTGTATCCCGGCAGGCGTCGATGCCGTTCGGACCGGCCAAAGTCGGCCTGTGGACGGTGACGGTTCTGGTCATCGCGTTCCTCTTCGCGCCGATCGCCTTCGTCTTCCCGCTGTCGTGGGGGGTCGACGCGACGATCGCCTGGCCACCGCGCGGATTCACCTTGGACTGGTATCACCTTGCGCTGACCGACCGGACGTGGACTGCGGCGCTTCAGAAGAGCGTGACCGTCGGCCTGGCTGTCGCCGTGCTGTGCGTCATCCTGGCGGTCTTCATCGCCCGGTCGGTCCGCGCACTCGACCACCGACCCCGTCTGCAGTCGACCCTGGTCGGCATCGTCTACCTACCGGTCATCGTGCCGGTGATCCTGTTGGCCATCGGGACCTTCGACGTCCAAAACCGGATCGGCGCCTTGGGCACCTGGTGGGGGCTCGTGCTGGTCGAGACAATTCTTGCGCTCCCCTTCACCTACCTGGTCGTCGCGGCGGCGCTGAACAACGTCGACCCCAGCCTGGAGAAGGCCGCCTGGACCATGGGCTCGAGCCGGGCCTACGCGTTACGGAAGGTCGTCATGCCGACCGTCATACCGGCGATCACCGGGGCCGCCCTCCTGGCATTCATCAGTTCATGGGACGAGGCGGTTGTCGCCCTGTTCCAGACCAGCTTCGACAAGACGCTTCCGGTCAACTTCTACGCCTCGCTCAAGAGCGGGTCGAGCCCCGTGATCGCGGCAATCGGCGCCATGCTGATGCTGGTCGTTCTCGTCTCGGGCGCTGCGTTTCTCGCGCTCCAAACCGCACGCTCGCGTCGCGCAAACACGCCCGAATCCTCCACACCCGCCTCCGAGGGACCGAAATGATGACCCAAGACCACGTGGCGCACTCCGTCACGCCGCCGGCCGACCAGTCATACATCGAGATCCGGCAACTCCGCCACGAATACGGCGGTGTGGCCGCCCTCGACGACGTGTCCCTCGATGTGCGCCCGGGCGAGTTCGTGACACTGCTCGGACCGAGCGGGTCGGGCAAGAGTTCGCTGCTGCACATCATCGCCGGTCTCATCGAGCCGACGGCGGGAACGGTCTCGATCGCCGGTCGCGACATCACCCACCTGCCTCCGCAGAAGCGCGAGATCGGTCTGGTCTTCCAGAATTACGCGCTCTTTCCCCATCTCACGGCGCGCGAGAACATCCGCTTCCCGCTCAACGTGCGCAAAACCGCCGACAACGAGGCTGCCGAGCGTGTGGCAGAGGTGCTCGAACTTGTCGAACTGACCGCGCTGGCCGACCGTCGGCCCGATCAGCTCAGTGGCGGGCAGCAGCAGCGGGTGGCCGTCGGCCGCGCGATCTCGGCGGTGCCGAAGGTGCTGCTGCTCGACGAACCGCTCGGCGCACTCGACCGCAGACTCCGCCAACAGTTGGGCCAGGAGATCCGGCGCGTACAGCGCGAGACGGGCATCACGACGCTCTACGTCACACACGATCAGGAGGAGGCGTTCACGATGTCCGATCGCGTCGTGGTCATGAACCACGGTGAGATCAGACAGGTCGGCACACCCGAGCAGGTGTACATCCGGCCCCGCGATTCGTTCGTCGCCGACTTCGTCGGCGAGGTGAACAGATGGCCGGCCACCGCCTCGAGCCACACCGGAGACACCACCCGAGTGACACTTGCGGGGCAGACCGAGTTCGAGGCGCTGCGTGGATACGCCGTGCCCGGTGACCATGCCGACCTGGCGGCGATCGTGCGGCCCGAACGTGTGTGGGTCTGGCACCCGGATCGACCTGCTCCCCGTCCGGGTATCCAGGTGGTTGGGGCCGGCCACATCGTGGAGTCGACGTTCCTCGGCAACAGCCGCAGCGTGGTGGTCGAGTCCGAACGACTCGGGCGGCTCACGGCGCTGCTGTATGACGGCGAGGAGCCACGTGACGAGGGCGCACGGGTGCTCTTCGGGTGGGAAGCCCGCCACGCGTTGGTGATTCCGCGATGACGCCGGACGCCGATGGGTCAGTGAGCAAGATCGCCGCCTCGGCGAGCGACGCGGTGGCCGACATCCCCGACGGAGCCAGCGTTGCGGTGGGCGGATTCGGCCTCGCGGGTATCCCCTGGTTCCTCATCGAGGCGGTGCTCGACCGGGGCGCAGCTGAGTTGACGATCGTGAGCAACAACTGCGGCGTGGACGGCGGCGGACTGGGTCTGCTGCTCGAGGCCCGCAGAATCGCCCGCGTCATCGCCTCATACGTCGGTGACAACAAGGAGTTCGCCCGCCAGTATCTCGCCGGCGAGCTGACGGTCGAGCTGACTCCCCAGGGCACGCTGGCCGAACGATTGCGAGCCGGCGGAAGTGGCATCGGCGCCTTCTTCACTCCGACCGGGGTCGGCACACTGGTCGCCGAGGGCGGCCTCCCATGGCGCTACCATCCCGACGGCACCGTCGCAATCGCTTCGCCTCCCAAGGAGATTCGCACCTTCGGCGGCCGCCAGATGCTGCTGGAGGAGTCCATCAGAACAGACTTCGCGCTCATCCGCGCAGCGGCGGCTGACGCCGCGGGCAACTGCGTGTTCCACGCCGCGGCAAGGAATTTCAACCCGGCCGCCGCGATGGCCGGCCGAACCACCATCGTCGAGGCCGAAAAGGTGGTGCCGACAGGCGAACTGGACCCCGATGCGATTCATCTGCCGGGGATCTTCGTGCAACGCGTCGTTGCCCTCACCCCCGAGCAGGCGGCGCACAAGCGCATCGAGAAATTGACTGTACGGCCGCGCCCGCATTCTGGAGCAACGCGGTGAGCTGGACGCATGCGGAGATGGCCGCCCGTGCGTCACGAGAACTGCACGCCGGCGATTACGTCAACCTCGGTATCGGACTGCCGACGTTGATCCCCGAATACCTGGCCGAGGACGCCGGTGTCAGCTTGCACGCCGAGAACGGCATCCTCGGTGTGGGGCCGTTTCCCTTCGAAGATGAAGTGGACGCCGATGTGATCAATGCGGGCAAACAAGCGGTGACGGTCGTCGCGGGCGCATCGTATTTCGATTCGGCGACCAGCTTCGCGATGATTCGGGGCGGCCACGTCGACGTGGCCGTCCTCGGCGGCATGCAGGTGTCGCCGTCCGGCGATCTCGCCAATTGGATGGTGCCCGGTGCCATGGTCAAAGGGATGGGCGGCGCCATGGATCTGGTCAGCGGTGCCCGCCGCGTCATCGTCGTGATGGACCATGTCGCCAGATCCGGGGCGGCCAAGCTGGTCGCCCAGTGCGACCTGCCCCTGACCGGGCGCGCGGTGGTGTCACGAGTCATCACCGATCGCGGGGTCTTCGACACCGCCGGTGAGGCGTTCCAGGTCGTCGAGCTCGCCCCCGACGTCCAGGTCGAGGATCTCGTGGCGGTCACCGACGCTCCGCTGGTCGGGCCGGTCTACTGATCGGCCGATCCGGATCCGCTCGACGCGCTGGACGTGGTTGACGACGACGCGGACTACCGCTTCTTGAACACCGTCCGGTGCCACTCCTTGTCGGCCACCGCGGTGATATCGCTCATCACGTGTTTGATGGTGAGGTACTCCTCGAAGGAGTAATCGCTCATGTCCTTGCCGAAGCCCGAGGCACCGACGCCGCCGTGCGGCATCTCGCTGATGATCGGGATGTGGTCGTTGATCCACACGCAGCCGGCGTTGATCTCCCGCGATGCCCGCTGCGCGCGGTACACGTCGCGGGTCCATGCGGATGCGGCCAGCCCGTAGGCGGTGTCATTGGCCTGTCGCAGGGCGTCGTCGTCGTCGGTGAAGGACCGCACGGTCAGCACCGGGCCGAACACCTCGTCGCGGTACACCTCGGACTGTTCGGACACATCGGCGATCAGCGTCGGACGGTAGAACGCTCCCGGCAGATCGGGCGCCGCCCCGCCGGTGACGACCCGGCCGCCCTCCTCCGGCGCGCGATCCACCATGCCCGCCACCTTGTCGCGGTGGGCGAAGGAGATCAGCGGGCCGAGGTCGGTGTCGGGGTCGTGCGGGTCGCCGACGACGATCTTTCCCATGACCTCGGCGACGCCGGCGACGAAGTCGTCGTAGAGATCACGCGCGACGATCGCGCGCGTCGCGGCCGTGCAGTCCTGGCCGGTGTTGATCAACGAACCGGCCACTGCGCCCTGGATCGCGGCGTCGAGGTCGGCGTCGTCGAACACCACGAACGGCGCCTTGCCGCCGAGCTCGAGCTGGGTGCGGTGCCCGTGGACCGCGGCCGCGGACATCACCTTCCGGCCCACCGGCGTGGAGCCGGTGAACGTCACGAGATCGACGTCGGGATGGCCGGCCAGCGCGGTGCCGACGTCAGCACCCAGACCGGTGACGACGTTGAGCACTCCGGGAGGCAGGCCTGCCTCGCCGGCCAGCCGCGCCAGCGTCAGCGTGGTCAGCGGGGTCAGCTCGCACGGTTTGATGACGACCGTGCAGCCGGCCGCCAGCGCGGGCAGCGCCTTCCACACCGCCATCTGCAGGGGGTAGTTCCAGGGCGTGATGGTGGCGACGACGCCGATCGCCTCCCGCCGGATGCTCGAGGTGTGATCCCCGGAGTACTCGGCGGTCGCCTTGCCTTCCAGATGGCGGGCGGCGCCGGCGAAGAAGTCGATGTTGTCCACGCTGCCGGGCACGTCGAATTCCCGTGCCAGCCGCATCGGCTTGCCGGTCTGGCTGACCTCTTCGGCGACGAGGTCCTCGGCGTGGTCGCCGGCCAGCACGGCCAGCTTGGCCAGCACCGCGGAGCGTTCGGCCGGCGTTGCGCTCGCCCAGCCGCGCAGGGCGTTGCGGGCCGCCCCGACCGCGACGTCGACGTCCGCATTCGTGGCGCGGGCGTATTCGGTGACGACCCGGCCGGTAGCCGGATCGATGATGTCGAATACGCCGCCGCCGGTCTGCACGGGCGCTCCGTCGATCCAGCTGCTGGCTATCGAGTTCACCGTTGCGGTCATGCCCGCCACGCTATCGGACCGGTCGAGGCTCGGCTACGCATTACTGCACCGACATCGGGCTGAAACAATCGATTTCATAGATCTGGTTGCCGTTGACAACGGAATCCGTGCACAATGCCAGATATGGCCAACCCTGACGGCGAGCACGAAGTCGCGCCGGTGCCGTTGCGCGTGAGCCAATCCCGCCCGCCGACATACTTCCAGCTCGACGAGCTCTCCAAGGCCATCATCGAGAAGCTCCAGGCCGACGGGCGCCGCTCGTACGCCGGGATCGGTAAGGCCGTCGGCCTGTCCGAGGCCGCGGTGCGCCAGCGTGTCCAGCGCATGGTCGATGCGGGCGTCATGCAGATCGTGGCAGTCACCGACCCCATGCAGCTGGGCTTCGCCCGTCAGGCGATGATCGGCATCCGCTGCACCGGCGACACCACCAAGATCGCCGAGAAGCTCGCCGCGATGCCGTCGGTCGACTACGTGGTGTTGACGGCGGGATCGTTCGACGCCATCGCCGAGGTGGTCTGCGAAGACGATGACGACCTGCTCGACCTGTTGAACACCAAAATCCGGGCACTACCGGGAGTGATATCCACCGAAACCTTGGTATATCTCAAACTCGTTAAACAGCAATACAATTGGGGAACGCGATGACCATCATTTCCGAAACGGAGCAAGACCAGCACACCGATCTGGCCGCCAAGGCCAACCGCCATCTGTGGGGCCATTTCGCCCGCCACGGCGAAGGCATCACCCCGCCGATCATCACCCGCGGCGAGGGCGTGCACATCTACGATGACGCCGGTAAGCAGTACATCGACGGCCTGAGCGGGCTGTTCGTCGTCCAGGTCGGCCACGGCCGCAAGGAACTCGCCGAGGCCGCCGCCAAACAGGCCGAGAAGCTGTCGTTCTTCCCGCTGTGGTCCTACGCCACGCCGCCCGCGGTCGAACTGGCCGAGCGGATCGCCGGATACGCGCCGGGCGATCTGAACCGCGTCTTCTTCACCACCGGTGGCGGCGAGGCCGTCGAGAGTGCGTGGAAACTCGCCAAGCAGTTCTTCAAGCTGACCGGTAAACCCGGTAAGCACAAGGTGGTTTCGCGATCCATCGCCTACCACGGCACCCCGCAGGGCGCGTTGTCCATCACCGGCATCCCGGCGTTCAAGGCGCCGTTCGAACCGCTGGTACCCGGCGGTTTCCGGGCGCCGAACACCAACTTCTACCGGGCACCCGCACCGTACGACACCGACGAGAAGGCGTTCGGCCGGTATTGCGCGGACCGGATCGCCGAGGCCATCGAATTCGAGGGCCCCGACACCGTGGCCGCCGTCTTCCTGGAGCCGGTCCAGAACGCCGGCGGCTGCTTCCCGCCCCCGCCGGGATACTTCGAGCGGGTCCGCGAGATCTGCGACGAATACGACGTGCTGTTGGTCTCCGACGAGGTGATCTGCGCCTACGGTCGCATCGGATCGATGTTCGCCTGCAACGATTTCGACTACGTTCCCGACATCATCACCTGCGCCAAGGGGTTGACCTCGGGATACTCCCCGATCGGCGCGATGATCGCCAGCGACCGGCTGTTCGAGCCGTTCAACGACGGGTCCACGGTGTTCGGGCACGGCTACACCTTCGGTGGTCACCCGGTGTCCTCGGCGGTCGCGCTGGCCAACCTGGACATCTTCGAGCGCGAGGGACTCAACGACCGCGTCAAGCAGAACGCCCCGGCGTTCCGGGCCACGCTCGAACAGCTCTACGATCTGCCGATCGTCGGCGATGTGCGCGGCGAGGGCTACTTCTACGGCATCGAACTGGTCAAAGACAAGTCCACCAAGGAGACGTTCAACGACGAGGAGTCCGAGCGACTGCTGCGCGGTTTCCTGACGCCGGCGCTGTGGGAGGCCGGTCTGTACTGCCGCGCCGACGACCGCGGCGACCCGGTCGTCCAGCTGGCCCCGCCGCTGATCAGCGGGCAGCAGGAGTTCGACGCCATCTACGAGATCCTGCGCAGCGTGCTGACCGAAGCGGGGCGGCGGCTCTGAGGGTGCCCCCGCTGACGGGCAAACCGCCGATCGACCCGGTGCGGTGGCAACCGCCACCGATCGAAGAGCTGCCCGTGCTTGCGGCACCGGCGCTGACGCTGGCGTCCGTCCCCGGCCACGCACCGGAGGACGTCGTCGTCGACGCCGCCGGCCGGTTGTGGACCGGTGTCGACGACGGCCGCATCGTGCGGCTGAACGCCGACGGCCGGGCGCCCACCGTGGTCGCCGACACCGGCGGACGACCCCTGGGTCTGACGGTCGCGCGCGACGGCCGGATCTTGGTGTGCGACAGCCCCCGTGGGCTGCTGGCCCTCGACCCGGACACCGGTCGGCTGGAACCGCTCGTCGAGGAGGTCGGCGGCAGACACCTCCAGTTCTGCTCCAATGTGATCGAGACCGACGACGGCACAATCTATTTCACGGAATCGACCAGTGCGTTCACCTACGCCCACTTCAAGGGCGCGGTGCTGGAGGCGCGGGGGCGGGGCGGTCTGTTCCGCCGCGACCCCGACGGCACGGTCACCACCCTGGCCGACGATCTGTACTTCACCAACGGCGTGACGGTGACCGCGGATGGGTCGGCGATCGTGTTCGCCGAGACGCTCGGCCGGCGACTGTCCAAACTCTGGCTGACCGGACCGCAGAGCGGGACCATCACACCGCTGGTGGCCAACCTCCCGGGCTATCCCGACAACATCTCGACGGGCGTCGACGGGCGCATCTGGGTGGCGATGGTCTCGCGCCCCAACACCACCGCCGAGTGGCTGGCGCCGCGGCTGCCGCTGCTGCGTCAGCTGGTGTGGCGACTACCCGACCGGTTGGCACCTCAGATCACCCCTGAGGTGTGGGCGGTGGCGTTCGATCCGGTCAGCGGCGCGGTGATCGGCGGGCTGCGCACCCGCCACCCCGAATTCAGCATGGTCACCGGCCTCGTGGAATCGGATGGCCGGCTGTGGATGGGCTGCATCGGCGCGTCGGCGCTGGCGTCGGTGTCGCTGGCCGACGTCACGCTCTGATTCACACGCGTCTCAGGCGTCACAGCGAGCCTCCCCGCCCGCCCCGCCGCTATCGCCTATTCTGCGCTGTTGATGGGGACCTCACGCAGACTGCCGGCCCGCGCCGCGTCGCTCCTCGCGGCGGCGGCGCTGTTGCTCGCACCCGCCGTCTGCGCGTCGCCGACCGCGGCCGCGCAACCGGCGCCGGAGTCGTCCTGCCCCTATCGCATGGTGACACCCCCGGCCGTCGACGCCTCCGAGGTCCCTGAGCCCGGGCAGGACGCGCCGGTGCCACTGCCGGTGCCCGCCACTCCGCTCGGTGGTGACGCCCTGTCGAGCTGCGGGATCATCACCGCACCGGGCACCCCGCCGGTGCCCGGCGACGTGTCCGCCGAGGCCTGGCTGGTCGCCGACCTCGACACCGGCGATGTGATCGCCGCCCGCGATCCCCATGGCCGCCATCGGCCCGCCAGCGTCATCAAGGTGCTTACCGCGATCCAGTCGCTCAAAGAACTCAACCTCGCCAAGGCGGTCCCCGGCACCACCGAGGACGCCAACGCGGAGGGCACCCGCGTCGGCGTCGGCGTCGGCGGCCTCTACACGGTCAACGATCTGCTGCACGGACTGCTGATGCACTCGGGCAACGACGCGGCGCATGCGCTGGCGATGCAGCTCGGCGGCATGGACACCACGCTGCTCAAACTCAACCAGCTCGCCAGTAAGCTCGGCGGCCGCGACACCCGTGTCGCCACCCCGTCCGGACTCGACGGGCCCGGTATGAGCACGTCGGCCTACGACCTCGGATTGTTCTACCGGTACGCCTGGCGCAACAAGACCTTCGGCGACATCGTGGCGACCCGCAGCTACGACTTCCCCGGCCGCGACGGCAATCCCCCCTACCCGGTCGAGAATGACGTCAAGCTGCTCTACAACTATCCCGGCGCGCTGGGCGGGAAGACCGGTTACACCGACGACGCCGGGCAGACCTTCGTCGGTGGGGCCGAACGCGACGGCCGGCGCTTGGTCGCGGTGCTGTTGCGCGGTACCCGTCAACCGATCGCCCCGTGGGAGCAGGCGGCCCGGCTGCTGGACTACGGATTCGGCCTCCCCCAGGGCACCAAGGTGGGCACGCTGATCGAACCCGATCCGTCGCTGGACCCGAAGCCGGAGACCGCCGAGACCGACGCCGCCGCGCAGGCGGCCGCGGTATTGCCGGCTGCCGATGCCATGCCGGTGCGGGTGGGCGTCGGCGTCATCGGCGCCATCATCGTCTTCACCCTCATCATGGCCGCACGTTCACTCAACCGCCGCCCCCAGCACTAGATCCCGCCCACCGCCTCAGCAGGTCCTGTGCGCCGGCGCACAACCGGGTGATCAGCGCATCCACGGGTTCGGCGACGGTGACCATGCCGACGCCCTGTCCGGCATTCACCGGTGTTGCCGCTCCGGCATCGTCGGTGAGCACCCGTTCGGGCAGTGCCTCGGGCCATGGATAACCCTGCGCGTCGTCGAATTCGCGAGTCAACGTGGTCCGGCTGCCCGCGGCGGCGAGCAGTGCGGAGCGCGCGTCCGGCGCCGTGATCGCCTCGGGGCAGGCGGCGAAAGCGGTGCCGATCCAGGCCCCTGAGGCGCCCGCGGCCAGCACCGCGGCCAGGCCGCGGGACGAGGCGATACCGCCGGCCGCCAGCACCGGCACGGCCACGGCATCGAGGACGTCGGCGAGCAGCGCCAAGGTGCCGATCCGCGGTTCACCGTGCCCGCCTCCCTCCGCGCCGCGCGCCACCAGGACGTCGACACCGGCCTCGACCGCGCGGCGTGCGGTGGTGAGATCGGCCACCTGCGTGACCGTCCTGACGCCGGCGGCCCTGGCTCGGTCGATCCACGACCAGTCCTGGCCGAAGCTGACGCTCAGCAGCGCCGGCCCGGCCGCGAGCGCGGTGTCCAGCAGTGCGGGCTGCGCCGTCATCACCCAGTGCACCAGGCCGATGCCGAACGGCAGACCCAGGTCACGGATGTGGCGGAGCTCGTCGCGCAGCAGGGCGTCGGTCGCCGAGCTGCCCATCCCGACCATGCCCAGTCCCCCGGCGCGGGACACCGCGGCGGCCAGCCGCCCGCCCGCGGCACTGCCCATCGGGGCGTTGACGATCGGCGCATCGAGCCCCATCGACCGGGCCCACGGCGTCTGCAGCGGCACGGCGCGACGCTACCGCCTTGCTACCGTCGAGGGGTCAGGCAGATGACACCGGACGAGCGGCACCGTACCCGGCCAGCGACAAGACGGCGCTTCGGAGGTGTGTCGTGGCGTGGGTGATTCTTGTGGTGTCGGGGGTCTTCGAATCGGTGTGGGCGACCGCGCTCGGCCGCTCCGAGGGGTTCACCCGCCTGGTCCCATCGGTCGTCTTCTTCGTCGCGCTCGCCCTGTCGATGGGCGGTCTGGCGGTCGCGATGCGCACCCTGCCGACCGGCACCAGCTACGCGGTATGGGTCGGCATCGGCGCCGTGCTGACCGTCGCCTACGCGATGATCACCGGCGAGGAGACCGCTTCACTGGTCAAGATTCTGCTGATGCTCGGCATCGTCGGATGCGTCGTCGGGCTCAAGGTGGTCGGTCACTGACGTCGACGTAGGCGCGAAAAGCCCACTGCGCCAAGCGCTCCCACTGCCGCGGCGACCACCGCCGCGGACAGTCCCACCCGGGCGTCGTTGGCGACCCGGGTCACGATCTGCGCCGGATTCGGCGGATCGACCGGTGCGGCCAGCATGTTGTCCGGTGACGTCGCCGCCCACGCCGTGGCGAACAGGATCAATCGCGAGGTGATGTAGGCGAACACCATCAGCCCGAGTACCGGACCGAACGTCGCGCCCGCCGGACCGCTCACCACCGACTGCAGGTACACCGAACCGAGCTGCTTGAACAGTTCGAACGCCACCGCGGCGAGCAGTCCGGCGCGCACCGAACTGCGGAAGCTGATCGACTCGCGCGGCAACCGCGCGATCAGATAGGTGAACAACATCCAGGACACGAATATCGCGACCAACAGCGAGAGGATCTTCAGCCCGATGCTCAAGCCGGGGATCTCGGGCACCTGGAACCAGGCGAGAATCCTCTTGATCAGTCCGCGGTCGCCCAGGGCGGTCAGCGCGATGGTGAGCACCAGCGCCAGGAACGTCGACGCGAGCGCCCCCAGGTCGGAGAGTTTGGTGCGCAGGAAGCCGGCCTTCTCACCGCGCTGCAGACCCCACATCTGGCTCAGCGCCTCACGCAGATTGGCCATCCAACCCAGACCTGCCCACGCGGCCGTCGCCAAACCGATGAGTCCCACCGAGGTACGCGACTGGATCGCGGCGTCCATCAGCTCGATCAGCTGCTGGCTGAAATTGCCGGAGACCGACTCGCGGATGCGGTTCTCCACCTCGAACAGCAGTCCGGGCCGGCTGGCGAGCACGAAGCCGGCGGCCGAGAAGCCCACCATCGCCAGCGGGAACAGCGCGAACACGGTGAAATACGTGATGCCCGCGGCGTAGAAGTCGCCCTTGCTCTGCTGATAGCGCTGCTGGGCCCGCATGACGTGGTCGAACCATTCGTAGCGCGCCTGCAGCCGGTCGAGCAGCCCCGGCTCGGCCGGTTCGTCCACACCTGTCTCCAGTCGTCAGCGCCGCGCGGGCAGGAAACCCAGCCGGTCGTATACCCGCTGCAGCGTGGTCGCAGACACCTCCCGCGCCCGCTCGGCCCCGGCGGCCAATACGGCTTCCAATTCGGCGGGATCGGCGAGCAGTTCGTCGACCCGGGTCTTGATCGGCGTGACGAACTCCACCACCGCCTCGGCGGTGTCCTTCTTCAGATCCCCGTAGCCGCGGCCCTGATACGCGTCGACGAGCGCGTCCACCTCCCTGCCGGTGACCGCCGACTGGATGGTCAGCAGATTCGACACCCCGGCCTTGGCGACCGGATCGAAGCGGATCTCGCGCTCACTGTCGGTGACGGCCGAGCGGATCTTCTTGGCGGTGACTTTCGGATCGTCGAGCAGGCTGATCAGACCGGCCGGGGTGGCCGCGGACTTGCTCATCTTCGCCGTCGGCTCGGCCAGATCGTAGATCTTGGCGGTGGCCTTGGGGATCAGCGCCTCGGGGATGACGAAGGTGTCGGCGAACCGCGAGTTGAACCGCTGGGCCACATCCCGGGCCAGTTCGAGATGCTGGCGCTGATCCTCACCGACGGGCACCAGATCGGTGTCGTAGAGCAGGACGTCGGCGGCCATCAACACCGGGTAGGTGAACAACCCGACGGTGGTGGCGTCCGCGCCCTCCTTCTGCGACTTGTCCTTGAACTGAGTCATCCGTGCGGCCTGCCCATAACCGGTGAAACAGCCCAGCGCCCAGGCCAATTCGGTGTGCGCGGGGACGTGGCTCTGCACGAAGACGGTGCTGCGGGCCGGGTCGATGCCCAGCGCCAGATACTGCGCGGCGGTGATCAGCGTGCGGCGGCGCAGTGTCGCGGGGTCCTGGGCGACGGTGATGGCATGCAGGTCGACGACGCAGAAGTAGGCGTCGTAGTCGTCCTGCAGCGCCGTCCAGTGGGTGACGGCCCCCAGCGCATTACCCAGGTGCAGCGAATCGGAGGTCGGCTGCACACCGGAGAACACGACACGGGGCACCGCGGGCGGGGTCTCGACGGGTGAGTTCATGGTGAAAAGATCATTTCACGGACCGTTTCACCCCTATCATTCGCGCGGTGCGACGAATGATGGCGGTGACCGTCCTGGCAGTGCTGTTGGCATCGGCGGTCGGGTGCCAACGCGACACCGGACAGGACGACACCTCACGCGCGGTGGTGATCGTCTCGGGCGGAAACGCCACGAGCCCGTTCACCACACCCGATCAGGCCTGCGTCACCGGATTGGCGGCCGGCAACACCGACACCGCCCTGCGCGAACACCTCCTCGGCCAGGGGATGACCGTGTTCACCGCACCGGCCATGGCCGGACGCGGGCAGGTGCGAGATCAGACCGGGTTCGGCGCCTTCGGGGTGTGCCCGGTGACTCTGCCGGACAACCTGACGGTGAACTCGACCGGCAGCATCGACCTGGCCGGTGAGCACCTGGCTCGGTTCCTGAATTGGCTGCACACCGAGAAGGGCGTCGGCGAGGTGGACCTGGTCGCCCACTCGATGGGCGGCCTGTACTCCCGCTCGGCGATCCGGGTGCTGGCCACCACCGGTGCACCAGTACAGGTGCGGTCCCTGACCACCATCGGCACCCCGTGGCAGGGGACGTATCTGGCCGACTATGCCAACGGTGATCTCGCCCTCACCGACTGTCTGGGCGACAGCTTCTGCGAAGCCGGCATGAAGGCGATGAAAGCCGAGGTCGAGCGGCTGGTGGCCGGATCCGGCCGCGAGGTCACCGCGGCGTACCTGACCGGCGACGACGGGTGGAACGACTTCCAGTCCGGCGTGCTCGACGACATCGCGGTGACGCTGATCGGCGGCAACCGGTTCACGGTGGCCGGGCGGGCGAATCCGGCGGTGTGGCCCAACGACGGTCTAGTCGCATTGCGCAGCGCACTGGCTGCCGACGTCGGTGATCCGGTGTTGCCACACCGCCGCTGCCACACCTTCGACGACACCCACAGCATCTTCGTGTCCAATCAGACCGGCCTGGCGTGGGACACGGCGTTGACCTGGGATCCGAGGGTGCTCGACGTCGTACACCAGGCCGTGCAGAACGCCTCGACCGACGGGCCGAACCGCGAAGGCTGTCCGGCGGCCTGATCACACCGGGCGGTAGTCGACGGTGACCGGCGCGTGGTCGGACCACCGCAACGCATAAGCCTGGGCGCGTTCGACCCGCCCGGTGTGCGCCCGTGGCGCCAGCGAAGGGGTCGCCAGTTGATAGTCGATCCGCCACCCGGCGTCGTTGTCGAAGGCGCGGCCACGCCAGGACCACCACGCATACGGCCCGGGAACGCCCGGGTGCAGCATGCGCACCACGTCGACCCATCCGGTGCCGAGCAGGTCGGTCAACCATTGCCGTTCGCTGGGCAGGAACCCGGATTTCTTGACGTTGCCCTTCCAGTTCTTGATGTCCAATTCGCTGTGGGCGATGTTCCAGTCACCGCACACCACCGCGTCGGTGTCGCGGATCTCGGCCATCCGTGCGGCGAGGACGGCCATGAAGCGTTCTTTCTCGAGCTGACGCTCGGTACCTGCCTCGCCGGTCTGCACGTACACGCTGGCCACGGTGATCCCGCCGGTGTCGACCTCGAGGTAACGCCCGTGATCGGCGAACTCGTCGGACTCCAGGTGTCGCGTCGCGCCGATCCGGTGCCGCGAGAGCACCGCCACACCGTTGCGACCCTTGAGGTGCGGGCTGGCCGAGGCCAGCTGCCAGCCGGCGGTCAGCGCCGGGGCCAGCGCCGCGGCCAGCTGCTCGTCGTCGGCGCGGGTCTCCTGCAGGCAGACGACATCCGACCGGGTGTCGGCGAGCCAGGCCAGCAGGCCGAGGTTCTCGGGGGATCGCTGTTTGACCGCCGCGCGGATGCCGTTGACGTTCACGGTGCTCACCATCACGGCGCCAGACCCTAGTTCACACTCTTGCGGTACCGGCGGTATCACCTTTAGTGTCGGGCAGCATGACCGAACGCGCACCGATCCATGAGGGATCCGGCGAGCCGATCCTGATGCTGCATCCGTTCATGATGTCGCAGAACGTGTGGAAGAAGGTCGTGCCCCAGGTCGCGAACACCGGCCGTTTCGAGGTGTACGCCCCCACCATGCTGGGCCACAACGGCGGCCGTAAGGGTCCGTTCTTCCTAGACAGTGGGTCGCTGGCCGACGATGTCGAACGCCGGATGGACGAGCTGGGCTGGGACACCGCGCACGTCGTCGGCAACTCGCTCGGCGGCTGGGTGGCCTTCGAGCTGGAACGTCGCGGCCGGGCGCGCACCCTTACCGGCATCGCACCCGCCGGCGGCTGGCGCCACTTCACCCCGGCCAAGTTCGAGATCGTCGCCAAGTTCCTCGCCGGGTTGCCGATCTGGCTGGTCGCACTGGTGCTCAAGGAGCGGGTGCTCAAGCTGCCGATCACCCGCCACCTGGCTTATCCAGCCGTCAGCGCCAACGCCGACGGACTGACCGACGAGGACGTCGCCGACATCATCGACGACGTATCGCACTGCCCGGCCTACTACCAGTTACTGGTCAAGTCGCTGACGTTGCCGGGGTTGCTCGAGATCGCCGAGGGCCGCTCGCCCACTCACCTGGTGATCTGCGAGAAGGACCGAGTACTGCCGCATCCGCGGTTCACCCGGCACTTCACCACGCATCTGCCCGAGGACACCCGGGTCACCCACCTCGACGGCGTCGGGCACATCCCGATGTTCGAGGCGCCCGGCCGCATCGCCGATCTGATCGTCGAGTTCATCGACGAGCACACCGACCCCAAGCGGGCTACGGGGTAGGACCCTCCTGCACGTCGGTCGAGAGCCCTTCGGCGCCGGGCGTCGCCGGCGTGGCCACCACGTCCTCCTCGGACGGGGTTTCGGACGTGTTGTAGCCCTCGCTTGGGGATGTCACTGCGCCTCCTGGCGGTCGACTGTCGCGGTCCCGCGGGGGGTACCCGAGCCCCCCGCGGGTTAACCCGGCGCTCAGTCGCGGGCGCCCTCCAAGGCCTCGTTGAACGTCTTGCTGGGCCGCATGACGGCGGTGGTCTTGTCGTTGTCCGGCCGGTAGTAGCCGCCGATGTCGACGGATTCGCCCTGTACCTCGGCGAATTCCTTGACGATCGTCTCCTCGTTCTCACCGAGGGTCTTGGCGAGCGCGGCGAAGTGATCGCGGAGCTCCTCGTCGTCGTCCTGACCGGCCAATTCCTGGGCCCAGTACAGAGCGAGATAGAACTGGCTGCCGCGGTTGTCGAGTTCACCGGCCTTGCGCGACGGGCTCTTGTCGTTCTCGAGCAGCTTGCCGATCGCGGCGTCCAGTGTCTTGCCGAGCAGTACGGCCCGCTTGTTCCCGGCTTTGTCGCCCATGTCCTCGAAGCAGGCGCCCAGCGCCAGGAACTCGCCGAGCGAATCCCACCGCAGGTGGTTCTCCTCGACCAGCTGATGCACGTGTTTGGGGGCCGAACCGCCCGCGCCGGTCTCGTAGAGTCCGCCGCCGGCCATCAGCGGCACGATCGAGAGCATCTTGGCGCTGGTGCCGAGTTCCAGGATTGGGAACAGGTCGGTGAGGTAGTCGCGCAGGATGTTGCCGGTGACGGCGATGGTGTCCTGGCCGCGGATCACCCGTTCGAGGGTGTACCGCATCGCCCACACCTGCGGCATGATCTGGATCTGCAGACCCTCGGTGTCGTGGTCTTTGAGGTACTCCTTGACCTTGTTGCGGAGCTCGGCCTCATGCGGACGCTCGGTGTCCAGCCAGAACACCGCCGTCATCCCCGACGCGCGGGCCCGGTTGACGGCCAGCTTCACCCAGTCGCGGATCGCCGCGTCCTTCACGATCGGCATCCGCCAGATGTCGCCGGCCTCGACGTTCTGGCTGAGCAGCACCTCGCCGGTGTCGATGTCGACGATGTCGGCGACGCCGTCGGTGGGGATCTCGAAGGTCTTGTCGTGGCTGCCGTACTCCTCGGCCTTCTGCGCCATCAGACCGACATTGGGGACGGTGCCCATGGTCGTGGGGTCGAACTGGCCGTGGGTCTTACAGAAGTTCACCATCTCCTGATAGATGCGGGAGAAGGTCGATTCCGGGTTGACGGCCTTGGTGTCCTTGGTGCGGCCGTCGGCGCCGTACATCTTTCCGCCGAGCCGGATCATCGCGGGCATCGACGCGTCGACGATGACGTCGCTGGGCGAATGGAAGTTGGTGATGCCCCGCGCGGAGTCCACCATCGCCAATTCGGGACGGTGTTCGTGGACGGCGTGGATGTCCTGGATGATCTCCTCGCGCTGCGAGGCGGGCAGCGACTCGATCTTGTCGTAGAGATCCGACATGCCGTTGTTGACGTTGACACCGAGTTCGTCGAGCACCTGCTGGTGCTTGGCGAAGGCCTCCTTGTAGAACGTCTTGACCGCATGGCCGAAGACGATCGGGTGGGAGACCTTCATCATGGTGGCCTTGACGTGCAGCGAGAACATCACGCCGGTCTTGTAGGCGTCCTCGATCTCGGCCTCGAAGAACTCCACGAGCGCCTTCTTGCTCATGAACATGCTGTCGATGATGTCGCCGGCACCGAGCTTCACCTCGGGCTTCAAGACAATGGCCTCCCCGCCGGCCTCCCCGGCGGCCTCCCCGGCGGCCTCCCCGTCGCCCTTTCCGGCCGGGGTCAGCACCATCTTGACCCGGCGGTCCTTGTCCAGGGTCATCGACTTCTCGCCGTGGTAGAAGTCGCCGTGCTTCATGGTCGCGACGTGCGTGCGGGAGGCCTGCGACCAGGCGCCCATGCTGTGCGGATGCTTACGGGCGTACTCCTTGACCGCCTTGGGCGCGCGCCGGTCCGAATTGCCCTCGCGCAGAATGGGATTGACCGCACTGCCGAGGATTTTCGAGTAGCGCTCCTTGATCTCGCGTTCCTCGTCGGTCTTCGGATCACCGGGATAGTCCGGCAGGTCGTAGCCCTTGGACTTCAGCTCCTTGATCGCCGCGAGCAGCTGCGGCACCGAGGCACTGATGTTGGGCAGCTTGATGATCGTGGTGTCGGGTTCCTGGGTCAGGGCACCGAGTTCGGCCAGGTTGTCCGGGACCCGCTGATCCTCCGGGAGGCGGTCGCTGAACTCGGCCAGGATGCGGCCCGCGACCGAGATGTCACTGGTCTTCACGGTGATGCCCGCCGGTTCGGCGAACGTCCGGATGATGGGTAGGAATCCGAACGTGGCGAGCATCGGCGCCTCGTCGGTCAGGGTGTAGATGATCGTCGGCTGGTCGTCACTCATGGTCACTCTCCCGGCGTCGGCGGCTATGGATTCGAGGGTCTCCCGCGTCGCCTCTGACGCTACCCGGGGAGGAGGTCCGCGTGATCACCTGGTGGCACCACCGTCAATCCGTGCGCTAAGCTTCGAACCGGTCATGAGTGCCAGCGTCAAGCCCCGGCTTGCTGGCCGGCAACCCTCCAACCGCGGTGGGGTGCCCCGGGAGACGACCAGGTTGAGTAGCCGCCCACGGCTATAAGGCAAGCGCGGGTCCGCCGTGAAACGGGCCCCAGTTTCATGGAGGAACGTCGATGACCCAATCAGATCCCAGCACGTCCTGGTCGTTCGAGACCAAGCAGATCCACGCCGGACAGACCCCCGATGCGGTGACCAATGCGCGGGCCCTGCCGATCTACCAGACCACCAGCTACACCTTCCGCGACACCGACCACGCCGCGGCGCTGTTCGGATTGGCCGAGACCGGCAACATCTACACCCGGATCATGAACCCGACCACCGATGTCGTCGAGCAGCGCATCGCGGCGCTCGAGGGCGGTGTGGCGGCGTTGTTCCTGGCATCCGGGCAGGCCGCGGAGACCTTCGCGATCCTCAACCTCGCCGGCGCCGGCGACCACATCGTGTCCTCTCCGCGCCTCTACGGCGGCACCTACAACCTGTTCCACTACACGCTGGCCAAGCTCGGCATCGAGGTGAGTTTCGTCGACGATCCCGACGATCCCGCGTCGTGGCGGGCTGCGGTGCGGCCCAACACCAAGGCCTTCTTCGGCGAGACGATCTCCAACCCGAAGATCGATGTGCTCGACATTCCGTCGGTCGCCGCCGTCGCACATGAGCACGGTGTGCCACTGATCGTCGACAACACCATCGCCACCCCGTATCTGATCCAACCGCTGAGCCATGGCGCCGACATCGTCGTGCACTCGGCGACCAAATACCTCGGGGGCCACGGGAACGCGATCGCCGGTGTCATCGTCGACGGCGGCACATTCGACTGGACCAACGGCAACTTCCCCGGCTTCACCACACCCGACCCCTCCTACCACGGGGTGGTGTTCGCCGAACTCGGCCCACCGGCCTTTGCGCTCAAGGCGCGGGTGCAGCTGCTGCGCGACCTCGGGTCGGCGCCCGCCCCGTTCAACGCCTTCCTCATCGCGCAGGGACTCGAGACACTGAGCCTGCGCATCGAGCGCCACGTGCAGAACGCCCAGCGCGTCGCCGAGTATCTCGCCGACCATCCCGACGTGCTGTCGGTGAACTACGCGGGGCTGCCCAGCTCGCCGTGGCACGAGCGCGCAAAGCGGCTGGCGCCCAAGGGAACCGGGGCGGTGCTGGCATTCGAGCTGGCCGGCGGGGTGGATGCCGGCAAAGCGTTCGTCAACGCGCTGACCCTGCACAGCCACGTCGCGAACATCGGTGACGTGCGTTCCCTGGTCATCCATCCGGCGTCCACCACCCACGCCCAGCTCTCCCCCACCGAACAACTCGCCACCGGTGTCACTCCGGGGCTGGTGCGCCTGGCCGTCGGCATCGAGGGCATCGACGACATCCTCGCCGACCTCGAGCAGGGGTTCCGGGCTGCCGCGGCGGTCGGCGCACCCGCCGACGCGCAGACGGCTGCGGTCTCCTGAGCGACGGTTCGAGGGAGTTTGACGTGACGATCTCCGAGATCCGCCCCGTGCCGGCCGTCGACCTGCCCGCCGAGGGTGAGGTCGGCGTGATCGACATCGGCGCGCTGACCCTCGAGAGCGGTGTCGTTCTCGAGGACGTGTCGATCGCCGTGCAGCGCTGGGGTGAGCTCTCCCCCGCCCGCGACAACGTCGTGATGGTGCTGCACGCGTTGACCGGCGATTCCCACATCACCGGTCCGGCCGGACCCGCTCACCCCACCCCCGGGTGGTGGGACGGGGTCGCCGGCCCGGGGGCCCCCATCGACACCGACCGCTGGTGCGCGGTGTCCACCAACGTGCTCGGTGGCTGCCGCGGTTCGACCGGACCCGCATCGACCGCGCCGGACGGGCGGCCGTGGGGATCGCGCTTCCCGGCGTTGACCATCCGCGACCAGGTCGAGGCCGACCTGGCGGCACTGCGGGCGCTCGGCGTCTCCGAGGTGGCGGCCGTGGTGGGCGGCTCCATGGGCGGGGCGCGGGCCCTGGAGTGGATCGTGGGGCATCCCGACACCGTCCGCGCGGCACTGGTACTTGCCGTCGGGGCCAGGGCGACCGCCGATCAGATCGGCACCCAGTGCACCCAGGTGGCCGCCATCAAAGCCGACCCCGACTGGTGCGCCGGCGACTATCACGGCAGCGGGCGGGCGCCGTCGAGAGGCTTGGAGATCGCCAGGCGCTTCGCCCACCTCACCTACCGCGGGGAGCGGGAACTGGACGATCGGTTCGGCAACGACGCCCAGGGCGAGGAGAAGCCGACCGACGGTGGGCGCTACGCGGTGCAGAGCTATCTGGAGTATCAGGGAGCCAAGCTGGTCGAGCGGTTCGACGCGGGCACCTACGTGGTGTTGACCGATGCGCTGTCCAGCCACGACGTCGGACGGGGCCGCGGTGGAGTACGCGCCGCCCTGCAGGGCTGTCGGGTGCCGACGGTGGTCGGCGGCATCACCTCCGACCGGCTGTATCCGCTGCGGCTGCAGCAGGAACTCGCGGATCTGCTGCCGGGCTGCAGATCGCTGGACGTCGTCGACTCGAGCTACGGCCACGACGGCTTCCTGGTCGAGACCGAGGCGGTCGGTGAACTGATCCGGCGCACCCTGGCGCTGGCGGACCGGTGACCCAGGACTCCGCGCCGGCCTCGCTGTCGTTCGGCGCGCAGGCCGCGGCCTACGAGCGGGGCCGACCGTCCTATCCGCCCGAGGCGATCGACTGGCTGCTGCCGCCCGATGCGCGTGACGTGCTCGATCTCGGCGCCGGCACCGGCAAACTGACCACCCGGCTGGTGGAGCGGGGCCTCGACGTGGTTGCGGTGGACCCGATCCCGGAGATGCTCGAGGTGCTCTCGGGATCACTCCCGGACACCCCGGCCCTGCTCGGCACCGCCGAGGAGATTCCGCTGGCCGACGACAGCGTCGATGCGGTGCTGGTGGCGCAGGCCTGGCACTGGTTCGACCCCGAGCGAGCCGCGAAGGAGGTCGCCCGGGTGCTGCGGCCGGGTGGCCGGCTCGGGCTGGTCTGGAACACCCGCGACGAACGGTCGGGCTGGGTGAAGGATCTCGGCCGCATCATCGGTCACGAGAACGACCCGTTCACCGCCGAGGTATCGCTGCCCGCGCCGTTCGCCGAGGTGCAGCGCCACCACGTCGAGTGGACGAGTTACCTCACGCCGCAGGCGCTCATCGACCTGGTCGCCTCCCGCAGCTACTGCATCACCTCGCCGACAGAGGTGCGCACCCGCACGCTCGGCCGGGTCCGCGAACTGCTGGCCACCCATCCGGCGCTGGTGAACACCGCGGGGCTGGCACTGCCCTACGTGACGGTCTGCATCAAGGCCACGCTGGCCTGAGCGGGTCTCCGAACCACCTGCCCAAGGCCTCGGTCAGTCCGGCCGCCGGAGCGGACCCGAAATCGTCTGCCGCCCAGGCGACATAGCCGTCGGGGCGGATCAGCATCGCGGCGGGGCCGCCGTCCATCCCAGCCTCGACGCACCGGATCCGCGACATCCAGGGCGCCGCCGTCACCGCCGCCGCGCCGCCGGACCCGTCGAGCAGCAGTCCCCCGGCGTCGTGCAGCAGATCGGCCGCCCGTCGGCCGTCAGCGACCGCGATATCGGGCACCATGAAACCCGACAGGGCGTGGTCGTCGGCAGCCGGGCCCATGTCGTAGCGGACGTCGGCACCCGCCAGCAGGCGCGCCATCCGCCCGCCCACCTCCGCTGAGGTCAGCAGCTCCCCGAAAAGTCCTCGCAGCGCCCCGATCTCGGGACCCGGTGCCATGAGTGCGATCTGCGCCTGGGAGTGCATCATGACGCGCTGACCGACGGGATGACGCTCGGATTCGTAGGTGTCGAGCAGCTCCTGGGGCGCCCACCCGTTGACCACCGCGGCGAGCTTCCAGCCGAGATTGACCACGTCCTGCAGACCGAGGTTCAGCCCGGGACCACCCATGGCGGAGTGCACATGCGCCGCGTCGCCGGCGAGCAGCACACGACCTTTCCGGTACCGGTCGGCCTGCCGGGTGTTCTGCCCTTCGATGCGGCGCAGCGCATGCGGACCAGGACCGCTCGGTTCGGCCACCTCGACGTCCACGCCGAGGATGCGCCGCAGGCTCGCGCGCAGATCGTCGAGCGACATGGGTTCCGGTGTGCTGTCCGGCGTCCAGCCGTATTCGAGGGTGCCCAGCAGGGGCCGGTCGTGCTCCAACGGCGCGAAGATCATACAACCGGTGTCGAATCTGTTGTGTCCGAACGGGATAGGGCCGAACCCGGGGATGTCGAGGCTACCGTCGGCCGCGAGCATCCCCTCGGGTAGACGCACATGGGCGACGCGGGCGACGGTCGGTGACGTGCTGCCGTTGAACGCGATGCCCAGCGCTTTGCGCACCATGCTGCGTCCGCCGTCGGCTCCCACCAGCCACGCACAGTCGAGGCCATAGCGACCCGTGGGCGATGCCACGGCCACCGTCACCCGGTCGGAACCAGGTGTGAATCCGGTCAGTTCGTGACCCCAGCGGATGTCGACACCCAGCCCGCGTGCCCGGTTCTCCAACCGGCGGACGAGTTGCGGTTGGGACAGCATCCAGGCGTGCATCGGATTGGCGTCCAAGCCGGAGAAGTCCAGCGCCATGCCCGAGAAGATCCAGCCGTCGGTCGGCCGCGGCGGATGTGGATCGCCGCTGAACTCGCGGTAGAGGCCGCGCATATCCAGTTGCCGGACCACCTGCCCGACCAGACCGTTGGCCTTGGGTTCGTCACTCGGCCCGGCCAGCGGGTCCAGCACCACGGGGACGATGCCGGCCAGGGCGAGCTCACAGGCCAGCATCAGCCCGTTGGGACCGGCACCGGCGATCACCACCTCAGTCATGAACGGTGTTCTTCACAGCAGGGACGGGCAGACCGGCCGCCACGGCGGCGAAGCCGGCCCGCATCAGGTCGGTGATGGCCACCGGCGGGTCGGCCGACGCGTAGGCCTCCATCGTGGCGTCGCCGACGGCCCGCACGACCGCGACCACCAGGCGCGGATAGAGATCGCCGGCCCCGATACCCGTCCGCTCGGCAATCGCGTCGGCCCAATCGTCGAACAGGTCACGGGACACCGCGTCACGAATCTGGGGCAGCATCAGCAGCTTGCGGATCTCGAGGAGTTCAGCGCGGGTGGGCACCCGGTCCTCGATGCCGGTCACGTCGGCGAAGTCGGTCTCCAGCGTTCCGACGACGGCTTCGGCGATCGCCGTCCACAGGGGTTCGTCGACCGGTCGGCGGCGGAACTCCTCCACGCTGCGCCGCATCCGCTGGGTCTGCCGGTAGGCAAGCGCTTCGTACTTGCCGGTGAAGTAGTTGTTGAACGTGCGTAGCGAGACGCCCGCCAGGTCGGCGATCGCCTCCCGGGTGACGGCATCGAAGCCCCGCTCCAGGGCCAGGGTCAACGCGGCGTCGCTGAGGGCCCGCCGGGTATCGGCCTTCTTCCGCTCCCGCAATCCGGACATCGCCCTACGGTACACAAAACATGCCCGGTAGGCATTTTTGCCCAGCGGGCAGCTAGCTGGTGCCCAGGGGGTCGATCGTCCAGGCGACGTAGAGCATCACCGCACTCACCGTCGCGGTGGTGACGAAATCGATGGTCTTACTACGCACGGCGAGCAGCCCCGCCCGCTCCTCGGAGAGCGAGACCCGCAGTGCCGCAGCCAAACCCACCCCGATCGCCATGACCAGTGCGCCGCGGCGCCAGTAGCCCGCGACGACCAGGACGAAGGCGGCGACCAACACCATGCCCACGACCAGGATCGGCCACTGCCCCATGAACACCTTGCGGGCGAACTGGCGGGGCGTCACGTCTGCTGGTCGGCTTCAACCCGCTCGACGACATTGGTGAGCAGGAACGCGCGGGTGAGCGGACCGACACCACCGGGATTCGGCGACACGTGACCGGCCACCTCCCACACGTCGGGGGCGACGTCGCCGACCAGCTTGCCGGCGTCGTCGCGGCTGACGCCGACGTCGACCACCGCGGCACCGGCCTTGACCATTTCGGCGGTCACCATGTGCGGCACCCCGGCCGCGGCGACGATGATGTCGGCGTCCAGCGTGAACTGCGGCAGATGCCGGGTGGCGGTATGGCACAGCGTCACCGTGGCGTTCTCCGAGCGGCGGGTCAGCAGCAGCCCCAGCGGCCGGCCGACGGTGACGCCTCGGCCGATCACCACCACATGGGCGCCGGCGATCTCGACCTCGAAGCGCCGCAGCAGGTGCACGATGCCGCGCGGTGTGCAGGGCAGCGGTGCGGGCTCGTTGAGGACCAGGCGGCCCAGGTTCGTCGGATGCAGTCCGTCGGCATCTTTGGCCGGGTCGATGCGTTCGAGGGCGGCGTTCTCGTCGAGGTGCTTGGGCAGCGGCAGTTGCACGATGTAACCGGTGCACGACGGGTCGGCGTTGAGTTCGTCGATGGTGGCCTCGAGATCGGCCTGGCTGATGTCGGCGGGCAGATCGCGACGGATCGACGTGATGCCGACCTTGGCGCAGTCGGCATGCTTGCCCCGCACATAGGCGTGCGACCCCGGATCGTCACCGACCAGCACCGTGCCCAGACCCGGAGTGTGACCGGCTTCGGTGAGCGCCGCGACGCGCCGTTTCAGGTCGACGAAGATCTCGTCGCGCGTGGCCTTACCGTCCAACGTGATTGCACCCACATGGGTCATTGTTTCACGTCGCTGTGGCAGGCTGACTGACCATGAACACCACGCCTGATGTGTTCACCCCGGCCAAGCTCGGCCCGGTGACATTGCGCAACCGCATCATCAAGGCCGCCACCTTCGAGGCGTCCACGCCGCACGCGCTGGTCACCGACGACCTCATCCACTATCACCGGCTGCCCGCAGCCGGTGGCGTCGGCATGACGACCGTCGCCTACTGCGCCGTCGCACCGGGCGGGCGCACCGACGGCTGGCAGATCTGGATGCGCCCGGAAGCGGTCCCCGGCCTGCGCAGACTCACCGAGGCCGTCCACGCCGAGGGCGCCGCGGTGAGCGCGCAGATCGGTCACGCCGGACCGGTCGCAAATGCCCGCACCAACCGGGCCAAAGCCCTTGCCCCGGTGCGGTTCTTCAATCCCCTGTCGATGCGGTTCGCCAAGAAGGCCACCCGTCAGGACATCGCCGACGTCACCGCCGCGCACGCCAATGCCGCCCGCCTGGCCATCGATGCGGGCTTCGACGCCGTCGAAGTTCACCTGGGCCACAACTATCTGGCCAGTTCCTTCCTGAGCCCGCTGATCAACAAGCGCAACGACGAGTTCGGCGGGTCGCTGGAGAATCGGGCGAAGGTGGCCCGCGGATTGGTCCGAGCGGTCCGCGATGCCGTCGGCAATCAGATCGCGGTGACCGCGAAACTCAACATGACCGACGGCATTCGCGGCGGCATTCCCCTCGAGGAGTCGCTGCAGACCGCCAAGTGGCTCGAAGAGGACGGCGGGCTGGACGCCATCGAATTGACGGCGGGCAGCTCGCTGGTCAACCCGCTCTACCTGTTCCACGGCGATGCGCCGGTCAAGGACTTCGCCGCGGCGTTCAAGCCGCCGTTGAGCTGGGGCATCAGGATGACGGGCACGAAGTTCTTCCGCGAGTACCCGTATCGCGAGGCCTTCCTGCTCGACAAGGCGCGCGCGTTCCGCGCCGAACTCACCATGCCGTTGATCCTGCTCGGCGGGATCACCAACCGCGAGACGATGGATCTGGCGATGGCCGAGGGGTTCGACTTCGTCGCGATGGGCCGCGCGCTGCTCGCCGAGCCGGATCTGCTCCGGCGTATCCAGGCCGAGTCGACGCCCGGATCGGTCCGTTCCGCGTGCACGCACTGCAACAAGTGCATGGCGACGATCTACAGCCATACCCACTGTGTCGTCACCGGGGCGCCGGACTCGCTGCCCGCGCTCGGCTGACCTGACGGTCGTTACCTATACAGTTGTCCCCGATGAGCCGACCTGTCCCACCTGCGCTGACCGTTCGGTACGAGGGTTCCGCTCGCACATTCGCCCCCGGTAACGACGTGGTCATCGGCCGCGATCTGCGGGCCGACGTGCGGATCGCCCACCCCCTGATCTCGCGCGCGCATCTGGTGCTGCGCTTCGACCAGGGCCGATGGGTGGCGATCGACAACGGCAGCCTCAACGGGATGTTCGTCAACGGTCGGCGGGTGCCCGCCGTGGACATCCGCGACGGCCAGCACCTCAACATCGGTAATCCCGACGGGCCACAGCTGACATTCGAGGTGGGTCGCCACCAGGGTTCGGCAGGCAGCCCCCCGCAGACCACTGCCGTGCCCATCGCACGTCCGGCCACCAGCGGCGGCTGGGGCCAGCAGCCGCCGCCCTCGCGGCCGCAGCCGCGGTATCCCACCGGTCCGCAGCACGGCAGCCCCCCGCCGAGCGCCCCGAACCGCTATCCGACGTCCGGTCAGCCGCTGCGCCATACCGCCACCAACGCGACCGTGGTTCCCGGGGCATCGGCGGCGTCGGCCCCACCGCTGTCCGAGCAGCCCGCGCTGGAACCGGTCACCCGGATGGGGCCCACGGCCGCCCCCCGATCGGGCGATGCCGGCGGCAACCTGGCCACCAGCATGCTCAAGATCCTCCGACCGGGCCGGCCGGCGGAGGCTCCCCCCGGTGCGATCAAGATCGGCCGCGCGAGCGACAACGACATCGTCATCCCCGACGTGCTGGCCTCGCGCCACCACGCCTCGCTGGTGCCCACCGCGGGCGGCACCGAACTGGTCGACGCCCGCAGCATCAACGGCACCTTCGTCAACGGCACCCGGGTGGAGTCGGCGCTGCTCAACGAGGGTGACGTCGTCACCATCGGCAACATCGACCTGGTCTTCTCCGGCGGCACGCTGGTGCGCCGCACGGAGAACGCGATCGCCACGGGCACCGGCGGCCTCGACGTGCACGGGGTCACCTGGACCATCGAGAACAACAAGACCCTCCTGGACAACATCTCGCTGACCGCGCGGCCGGGCACGCTGACCGCGGTGATCGGCCCCTCCGGCGCGGGCAAGTCCACCTTCGCCCGACTGGTCGCCGGCTACACGCACCCGACCAACGGTTCGGTGCTGTTCGAGGGCCACAACGTGCACGCGGAATACGCCTCGCTGCGCTCCCGGATCGGGATGGTGCCGCAGGACGACGTCGTGCACGGGCAGCTCACCGTCCGGCAGGCCCTGATGTACGCCGCCGAACTGCGCCTGCCGCCGGACACCACCAAGACCGACCGCGAACAGGTCGTCATGCAGGTGCTCGAAGAACTCGAGATGACCAAACACCTCGACACCCGGGTCGACAAACTGTCCGGCGGGCAGCGCAAACGCGCCTCGGTCGCCCTCGAACTGCTCACCGGTCCGTCGCTGCTGATCCTCGACGAACCCACCTCGGGTCTGGACCCGGCACTGGACCGGCAGGTCATGACGATGCTGCGCCAGCTCGCCGACGCCGGCCGCGTCGTACTGGTGGTCACGCACTCCCTGACCTATCTCGACGTCTGCGACCAGGTCCTGCTGCTGGCCCCCGGGGGTAAAACCGCGTTCTGCGGGCCGCCCGCCGACATCGGGCCGTCGATGGGCACCACCAACTGGGCCGACATCTTCAGCTCGGTGGCCAACGACCCCGACGGCGCCAACCAGCGGTATCTGGCTCTGCACGGGCCGCCCCCCGAACAGCCACCGACGTCGGATCCGGTCAATCTCGGCGAACCCTCCAAGACGAGCCTGCGCCGGCAATTCTCGACGATCGCCCGCCGCCAGATGCGGCTGATCGTCTCCGACCGCGGCTATTTCATCTTCCTGGCGCTCCTGCCGTTCATCATGGGTTTGCTGTCGATGTCGGTGCCCGGAACGGTCGGGTTCGGCGTTCCCAACCCGATGGGCGACGCCCCCAACGAGCCGGGCCAGATCCTGGTGCTGCTCAACGTCGGCGCCATCTTCATGGGTACCGCGCTGACCATCCGCGATCTGATCGGCGAACGCCCGATATTTCTGCGCGAGCAGGCCGTCGGCCTCTCCACGACGGCATATCTGCTGGCGAAGGTGTGTGTGTATTCGGTGTTCGCGGTGGTGCAGTCCACGATCGTCACCGCCATCACGATCGCCGGTAAGGGCACACCCACCCAGGGCGCGACGTTGCTGGGCAGCGCCACGCTCGAGTTGTTCGTCGGGATGGCCGCCACCACGGTCACCGCGGCGATGGTCGGCCTCGCCCTGTCGGCCCTCGCCCGAACCAGTGAGCAGATCATGCCGCTGCTGGTGGTCGCGATCATGAGTCAGCTGGTGTTCTCCGGCGGGATGATCCCGGTGACCGATCGCATCGGCCTCGACCAGCTGTCCTGGATCACGCCGGCCCGGTGGGGTTTCGCCGCCTCGGCCTCCACGGTCGACCTGATCAAACTGGTGCCGGGCCCGCTCACCCCGAAGGATGCGCACTGGGAGCACACCAGCGGGGCCTGGATCTTCGATATGGCCATGCTCGCCGCGCTGAGCATCGGCTACGTCGGTTTCGTGCGCTGGAAGATCCGCCTCAAGGGCGGCTGAGCCCGGCCGGTCGGCGCCGCTCATCTGAGCGGGCGGCAAAGCCGTGCACACGGCGCCGGCCCACGCTAAGGTTGCCGCCATCGAGGCGCTGACGTGCGACGAGCGTCGGCCGCTACCGGATGGGGACCCGTATGGGTGCCACGACGGCAACCTCGGTCCAGCACGCCGGTTGGACCACCACCGATCTCGGTGAGGCCTGCGAGCGCCTGACCGCGGAGTTCGGTGCCCGGCTGCGCATCGGCGAATCCCGCGACCCGACCCGCTGGCTCAGCGTGGACAAGCGCGGCACGGCGAACTTCCAGTGCGGCACAGTGCGGCTACCGACCCAGCTGCGGTTCGACTGCGCCGACAACGACGTCGTCATCGTCAACACCATGCAGGCCGGCATGATCGGCGGGATCGGGGGACCCCACGACTTCACCTACCGGCGCGGCGACGTCTTCCTGTCGAATTTCCCGGGTGCGCACTACCGCTGCCATACCGATCACTGCGCCACCCACATCGTCGTCATCCCGACGCGGTATCTGATCGATGCGGTGGGCGCCTCACCGTCGCTGCGATTCCTGTCGGTCAACCCGGTCAGCGTGTCGGCGACCAAACGCTGGATCGAGACGATCAATCAGGCCGAACAGATCCTGCGCGATCCGGACGCCCAGAGCGAGTTGGCCCTGGCCAACATCGCCCGGGTCCTGGCCGCGCGGATCACCGAGACCTTCCCGACGACCACCACACCGGCGGTCGCCCAGCCGGGCCGGCTCATACCGAACACGTTGTGGCTCGCCTTGGACTTCATGGAGGCCAGCGCGGGCGTCGACATCGGTGTCTGGGACATCGCCCGCGCGGTGGATCTCACGCCGGCCGGTGTGACGTACCTGTTCCGCCGCCACCTCGGCGTCACCCCGATGGCACATCTGCGTCAGCTCCGGCTCCGCAGAGCGCATCAGGAACTCGTCGACGCCGATCCCGCCCAGACGACGGTCGGCCGGGTCGCCGCCCGATGGGGTTTCGCCCGGCCGGCATCCTTCGCCGTGTTCTACCGCACCTGCTATGCCCAGAGTCCGCACGTCACCTTGCGGGGGTGATCTGTAGGGTCGCTATCCGTGGCGCGTGCACGCAGGATCGTCCGGGGCGTCGCCCAGGCACCGGCCACGTTCGGCTGGCTGCTCGTCCTGCTCGTCACGACGCGCGTACAGCGTTCGGCCGGCCATCAACGCGCCCAGCTGCTACACAGCCAGTCGACCAATCTGCACCACCTGTCCAACGAGCCGACCCGCGTCCTGACCGCCAGCCTGTTCTGGCTGGACGGCCGCCGGTGGTGGCCGTATGTGCTGCCCTACGTCGCGGTGCTGGCGCCGGCCGAACGGCGCCTGGGCACGTGGCGGTGGTCGGCGGTGGGGCTGGCCGCGCACGTCACCGGGACCTACATCGGGCAGGGCTATCTACGCTGGTCGATCAGCCGGGACAAGGCGCCGCCGAGGCTGGCCAACGCCAGGGACGTGGGGGTCAGCTACTTCCTGTTCGGCGTGGCCGGAATGCTCTCCGCCTACGTTCCCCGGCGCTACCGGTGGGCATGCCGGGGCGCCGCGGTCACCGCGCTGACCGCCAACGTCGTCATTCGGCCGACGTTCACCGAGGTCGGACATCTGAGCGCTTATCTCACCGGCCTGGCACTGTGCCCGCTCGCCCCGGATGCGCAACGCCGCCCATATCCGGGTACACACGGGTATGCGCAGTTCTGACATCCGGGCGCTCGGTGAGGTCGCCGGCGAGGGGTTGACCGTACTGAACGACGTGGTCCACGGCATGCACACCGGCATCGCGAGCCGGGTATTCGGCTCGATCGGACCGGTGTCGCGGCCCGTCGAGGTGATCCACGACGCGGTCGCTCACACCGTCTACGGCGCGGTCGGATTCGCCGGTCAGCGCATCCCGGACGCCGTCGGTGCGCTCGCCGCCGCGCGGGTCAGTGCCGACACCGACGCGCCGATCGACGAGAACCCGTCCGTCGCCGAGATGATCGCGGCACTCAACGGGATCTACGGCGACGAACTCGCCGACCGGGGTAATGCGCTGGCCCATCCGATGGCGGTGCGGGCCGACGGTCGCACCGTGGCGTTGACCCCGGACGCCGTGGCGGCCGCGTTCCCGGATGCCACGAACCGCATCGTCGTGTTCGTCCACGGGTTGATGCAGACCGAGGCGTCCTGGTGCCGGGCTCCGCGCCCCGAGGCCGGCGCTGACGATCCCCGGCCGTACGGCGCGCGATTGCGCGACGACCATGGCTTCACCCCGGTGTACGTGCGCTACAACACCGGACTGCACATCTCCTCGAACGGCCACGATCTCGACGAGTTGCTCGCCGAGCTGACCGCGGTGTGGCCGGTCCCGGTCACCGACATCGCGCTGGTCGGACATTCGATGGGTGGGCTGGTGGTCCGCAGTGCCTGTCACTACGCCACCGAGTACCGGCGCCGCTGGGCTCGTCTCGTGCGGCAGGTGGTGTGCCTGGGTTCGCCACACCTGGGCGCGGATCTGGAGAAGGGCGTCAACGCGGCGTCCTGGACGCTGGCTCGGCTGCGCGAGACCCGCGCGATCGCCCGCTTCCTCAACCTGCGCAGCGACGGCATCAAGGATCTCCGGTACGGCGCCCTGCTCGACGACGACTGGAGTGCGGCCGATCCCGACGAATTCCTCAAGGATCGCTGCGGCGAGGTTCCGTTCCTTCCCGACGCGTCGTACCACTTCGTGGCGACCTCGGCGGCGCCGCAGGCGGTCGGCCTCGTGCTCGGCGACGTGCTGGTGCGGCCGTCCAGCGCGTCGGGCCGCGGCAAGAAGCGGCGGATCCCGTTCGAGGAGGCGAACGGTCTGGTGATGACCGGCCTGCACCACTTCGACCTGCTGAACCATCCGCAGATCTACTCGAAGCTGCGTCAGTGGCTCGGCGTCACTGCAACGTGACGAGCTCCTGCACCGAGTCGCGCGGTAGCTCACCGTCGCCGTCGACGATCGCCGTGACGACCATGTTCTTGAGTTCGATGGAGCCGCGGTGGTTGTCGAGGAAAGCGGTGTCGGCGGCATCGCGGCCGGTGGCGATGCGCAGCATCGACTGCCGCGGCGCCAACAGTGTGGCGTCCACGACGCGCCACCGATCGTCGACATAGGCCTCGGCCACAGCGTGAAAGTCCATCGGGCTGCAGCCCGGGGCGTACACCGACACCAGCCGCGCCGGGACATTGACCGCGCGCAGCAGGGCGATCACCAGGTGCGCGTAGTCGCGGCACACGCCGGCGCCGGCGAGTAGGGTGTCGGCGGCGCCGTCGATGGGGTCGCTGGATCCGGGGACGTAGTTCAGCCGGGTGCCCACCCAGGAGGCGATCTTCTCCAGCAGCGTGGTGGTGTCGGCCAGCGCACCGAATTCGGTTGCGGCGAAACCGAAGAACTTGTCGGCCTCGGCATAGCGGCTGGGCCGCAAATAGGTCGACAAATCGATCTCCCGCACCGTCGGCGGATCGGCGAATCCGGTGACCGTCGCTTCGTAGGACGCCGTGACGAGCCCCTCGGCGGCGTCGAACTTGTGGATGCGGGTGCCGTGTTCGCCGATGATCTCGTGCGGCGTGACGGGCCTGCCGTCGTGCAGGAAGGTCAGCTTCTCCTGGACCTCGGCGCCCGGTTGCGGGGCGAGGGCGATCTGGAACTCCAGAATGGTGGGTGCAGTGACCTCTACGTCGAGTTCACAACCGACGGTGCGGATCATCGTGTCGCTGGGCATCGACACAGTGTCCTCTCGATTCGCGGCGGACGCAGCGCAGGGTCGGCAGGTGTGGTCGGAAATTATTCACCTCCTCTTTGTCCATTTCGCCCCCGTCGGAGCCCTTTGGCCGCTTACGCTTCCGACGGCTGGGCCTGATGGTCCGAGTGCCGGCGTCGTGAAGAACCCCGGGACGCAACAACATTCGCAGACAAGCATGCGTAGCTGCAGCCGCCCGCTGGACCGAGCCCACCCATGCGAGTAACTGGAGATCCACCATGAACGCAGCCCTGCGCCGCCACCCCGCCGACTTCACAGGCATCGACGTTCCCGGGCGGCCGGTGACGGTGACCCCCACCGTTGGCTGCGCCAAATATGTCGGGCGGGTGGGGATGCTCGCCGCGGCGCTGGGCGTGGGCCTGGCGGTGGCAACGGGAGTGGGTGCCGGCCTGGCCCATGCTGAGCCGTCGAGTTCAACCGGCGCGTCGAACGACAGCGGCAACCCATCGTCGCCGTCCACCGGGCCGGTCTCGCGTGCTGACGCCGGAGCAGCGCCAGGTCGTTCAGCGGCCATCACCGAGCGACGCGACGCCGGGACCAGGGCTCAAGACGCGGAGCGCACCGAGGCGAGTATGGCCGCGTCCGGCCAGCCCGCCGCAGACCGCCGGGACGATCAAAGGGGAAGCGAGCGCTGGTACAGGGACCGGGACCGGAACCAGGAAGAGGACCGGGACCGGAACCAGGACAGGGACAGGGACAGGGACAGGGACAGGGCGACGGTCGCCGCCCCATCGGCGTCGACATCGGGATATGTCGAACCCGCACGGCTCTCACCTCCCCAGGCGGGACGTCAGGTCAGCGCCCCGGCGACGGTCACCGATGCGCAGCGCGTCGGCGTCGCCGCGATCCCGTCGCGGGGTTCCACCCAGCCGACCACGACGGCTCCTGCGGCTGCTGGCGCGACGAAGCAGTCGCGGGTGATCGACAAGGCGGTGACGGCGTCGACGCTGACACCCCTGATGGCGCCGAACGCCGATAGTCCGTTCCGGCCATCGACGCTGTGGACGATGGTGGAGTTGCTTGGACGCGAATTGCAGCGCGGTTTCATCAACCGCCGACCCGAGGTCGTCGACCAGGAACTGACGCTGCACGTCGAAGACGCCACCGGAGCGATCCCGATCGCCTTGCGTGCCTCTGACCCCAACGGCGACGCCCTGGGTTACGGCGTGGCGGCGCCGGGCGGGCTGGGCGGTCCGGCTCGCGGCACGGTGTCGGTCGACCCGGCCACCGGAAATCTCGTCTACCGGCCCGATTCGGATTTCGCCGCGGTGGGCGGGACCGATTCGTTCGGTGTCACGGTCTTCGACAACGTCGGCGGAGTCCACTACAACGGCCTGTTGGGTGGAGTCACCCGCGGGTTGCAGGACATGGCGCTGGTCACCGTCACTCTGCCTGCCCGCTTTCGGCCGACTCCGGCGCCGCCCCGTCCCAACCCCGACACGCCCACCGAACCGAACCCCCCGACCGGGCAGTTCACCATCGATGACACCGACCCGGCCACCGGGACGGCGACCGGTTCGATCGATGTTCCCAACCCCGGTGGCGGCACACTGACCTTCGACGCACCGGCCGAAACCAGCCGCGGCACAATCGAAATCGACGAAGTCACCGGCCGCTTCACCTACACCCCCACCGACGCGGCCCGCCACGCCGCCGCCGCGAACGGTGCCACCGACGCCCGGCGGGACACGTTCGCCGTGACGGTCACCGACAGCGCGGGCCGTACCACCACGGTGCCGGTCACTGTGGACATCACTCCCGCCAATGCCCGCCCTGACGGCTCCTTCACGGTGGTAGCGACCAATCCGGACACGGGGCTGGTGAGCGGGGCGGTCACCGGCACCGACGCCGACGACGACGCCCTGGTCTACAGCGCACCCGCCACCACCGAGCGGGGCACCGTGCGGATCGACAGCGCCACCGGTGTTTTCACCTTCACCCCCACCGCGGAGGCCCGGCACGCCGCGGCAGCCACCGGTGCGACCGACGCCCGCCAGGCCACCTTCGACGTGACCGTCGACGACGGCTACGGCGGCACCACCGTCGTGCCTGTGACGGTGGACATCAGCCCCGCCAACACCCCGCCGACTGCTACCGCCGACTTCGGTACGCCCGATCCAGGCACCGGGGCGGTGAGCGGCACGATCACCGTGATCGACGCCGACGGCGACGCACCGACATTCAGTGCGCCGACGTCGACCGCGTACGGCACGGTGACGATTGACCCAGTCACCGGCGCGTTCACCTACACGCCCACCGAGGCAGCCCGTCAGGCCGCCGCAGAAAGCGGCGGCACCGGCGGCACCGGATTCCAGACGATCACCCTGACCGAATCGGGATCGGTCACCCAGGGCACGTTCGACAGCGTGAACAACGGGCTCGTCGACCTCAGCCAACTCGGCGAGGGTGGCGTTGAGCGGAACTACGTGGCGACGTTCTTCACTGCCGCCGAAACGCGAAGGTATTACTTCGGGCAGACGAGTGCCCCGGCCGACACCGTCATGGTGTTGTACAACGGAGTGTTCGATCCGGCTTCGCCGGCGGCCAACGCCATCGCCCTCAATGACGACACGTCTTCCGACTCACATGCGGCGGTCGGTGCCATCGTCGAGCAACCGTATGGATGTGGATCGACGAACTTCTGCCCTCAGGTCAACGTAGAGCTGGCTGCCGGGCAGACGATTTCCCTGGTCGTCACGACGTACCGCGCCTACGAGCCCCTCGGCCTGCCGCAGACGTTCTACGCGTCGGGCTCCGGGTCGTTCTCCTCGACCGCCCTGTTCGACACATTCAATGTCACGGTCGACGACGGCCACGGCGGTGTCGTCACCATCCCGGTCACTGTGCCCATCGACCCGATGCCGACGGCGACCGAAGCGGCGACCGAAGCGCTGTAGCAAGCCGTGGCCTACTGTCGACGAGCCCGGGGACAGTAGTTCGTCGGCGACCGTGAGGGCGCGCCCGCCGGCCGAAGGGGCGGGCGCCCACCGCAACCTCATTCGCCGTGAACGTCGAGCCCGTGCGCGGCCGCGAACAACAGTGCCTGCTCGATGTCGACCCGCGCGCCGTGCAGCTTGGCCGTCGTCCACAGGGTGGGATCCACCCGGGCCCCCCGCAGATCCGCCTTCTCGAAACGGGCGTTCTGTACCCGCGCGCCCTGCAGGTCCGCCCGCCGCAACACCGCCTCGCGCAAATCGGTGCCGACCAGGCTGGTCTCGCGCATCCGGCAGTCCGACAGGTCGACGCCGCGAAGATCACTCCCGGCGAGCACCGCGAGGGTCCAGTCCACCTCGACCACGGTCACCGGGCGCAGCCGGCAGTCGGTGAACTCCGAACCGAGCATGCTGCAGTGCCGGAAGGCGCTGTGCCACAGGGTGGTCCGTCGAAAGCGGCAATTGCGGAACGCCGAGCCGACGTGCTCGGACTCCGACATGTCCACGCCGCTGAAATCGCACCCGTCGAACACCACACGCTCGGTGCGCAGCCGACTCAGATCCTCGTCGCGGAAGTCGTGTCCGACGAACTCGCGCTCACTCCACTCGGTCACCGGTCAGCGCGGTGCGGTCGACATGCTGTTCAACGAGTACTCCGTGATCGTGATGAGTGCATTCCTCGCCGACTGTCGGTCGCGGGCGTCGACACTGATCAGTGGCACGTGGTCGCCCAGGGCCAGCGCTTTACGCACCGACGGGGCGGGATACACCGGGGCGCCGTCGAACTCGTTGACCGCCACCAGGAACGGCAGCCTGCGGGCCTCGAAGAAGTCGATCGCGGCGAAACTGTCCTGCAGCCGCCGCACATCCACCAGCACGATCGCCCCGATCGCACCGCGCACCAGGTCGTCCCACATGAACCAGAACCGGCGCTGACCGGGCGTCCCGAACAGATAGAGCACCAGATCCTGGGCCAGGGTGATCCGTCCGAAGTCCATCGCCACCGTGGTGGTGCGCTTGTCCGGCGTCGTCCGCAGCGCGTCGACGCCGGCGGACGCATTGGTCACCAGGGCCTCCGTACGCAGCGGCATGATCTCCGACACCGCACCCACGAACGTCGTCTTGCCGGCACCGAAGCCGCCGGACACGACGATCTTCGTGGCGCTCGGCCGGCGCCGGTCAAAGTGCTCGTAGGCCACGCAGTGTCCTCCCTATGAGTTCGCGTCGCTCGTCGGTGGTCGAGTCACCGAGGGTGGTGTGCACCCGCAGACAACCCTGCGCCACGAGGTCTCCTACGAGCACGCGCGCCACGCCGAGAGGCACCGACAAACCTGCCGCGATCTCCGCCACAGAGGGCCGATCGGCACAGAGCGCCACGATCGCGCCGCGGACGTCGCCCGCCGGCCAGCTCGGCCCCTGCCACGTCTGCGACATCTCCACCGGCGCTTCCAGGGGAAGATCGACGCCCGCCTCGGTGCGCCCGGCGGTCAGTGTGTAGGGGCGGACCAGGCTCGGTTCCGCGTCGACGTCCGCGTCGTCCATCCGTCACTCACCACTGCTGACGGGATCGACGGCCCGCCTGCACCACCGTCCCCACCCGCTCGACCAGAATCGCCATCTCGTAGCCGATCTGGCCGATGTCACACGAGCGGGTGGCCAGCGTCGCCAGGTTGGACCCGTCGCCCACCCGCATGAGCAACAGATAGCCCTGTTCCATCTCGACCACCGACTGCAGCACGTAACCGCCGTCGAAGAGCTGCGCGGCACCGGTCGACAGACTCGCCAGGCCGGAGGCGACGGCGGCGAGTTGGTCAGCCCGTTCGACCGGCATGTGCTCGCTGGCGGCCATCAACAGACCGTCCGCGGAGACCAGTACCGCATGAGAGACCCCGGACACGTCGCGGGCGAACCGGGAGACCAGCCAGTCGAGCGATTCGCGCTGCGTCGAAGGTGCCGGATAGGTCATTCGCGGTCGGTCCCCCCGGTCTCTCGTGCGTGCGCCCGCCCCGCGTGCACCCCGCCGAAGTGGCTGCTGATGCTGGCCCGGACGGCCTGCGGATCGCGTCTGGGCGGCGGTGGCGATGCTACCCCGCCCTCCGGACCGTCGTCGGGCTCATCACCGCTGCCGGGAACCAGCCGGGCCCCGGGCTCGCGCATCGGCAGACCTTCTTCGGTGATCTCGCGCACCGGTGCCTCCTCGGCCGCCGCCGCGGCCGACCATCCGTGGTCCCACACCGACTTCCAGTCCAGGTCGGTGCTGTTGCCCAGTTCGGTCGGATCGATCAGCCACTCCGAGAGCATCGACTGGTAGATCGCATCGTCCGAGCCCGCGGTGGCACTCACCGGCGGTGCCGGCTCGGCGGCGGGCTCGGGATCGGGTACCGAAACGGGGGCCGCCGCGGTGAAGCCGCTGGCACCGGGATGACGTTGCGGCAGAACATCTCCCGGCTCCCCAGCGGGGCCGCCGACCGGGGGTGAGGCGGGCTGCGGTGCGGCCGGGATCATCGCCGGCCGGTGGTACTGCGGTGCCGGTGGCACCTCGTCGCGGACCACCAGTTCGGCGGGCACATAGACCCCGGCGGTCATCCCGGAATGGGGTTCGTCGACGACCGTGCTGCGCAGCCGCACGACGAAACCATGCTGAGCGGCCAGCCGGCCGACCACGAACAGGCCCATGTGCCGGGCGGTGTAGGGATTGACCTCACCGCCGGATTGCAGCCGGGTGTTCGCCACCCGCAGATCGGCCTCGGCCATGCCGAGACCGACGTCGCCGACCTCGATGACCAGACCGCCGTTGCCGGTGGGCGCGGCCGACACCCGGACCGCGGAATCCGGTGGTGAATGCCGGAGCGCGTTGTCGAGCAGTTCGGCCAGCAGATGGATCAGATCGCCGGCCGCCGAGCCGACGATCATGCTGTCGGGCACCGCCCCGGTGACCACCCGCTGGTAATCCTCCACCTCGGAGGCCGCGCCGTTGACGATCCCCGTCACCGGCATCGCCTCGGCCCGCTCGCGCGGTATGCGGGCGCCCGAGAGCACCAGCAGATTGGCGCCGTTGCGCCGCATTCGAGCGGCGAGATGGTCGAGCTGGAACAGACTCTGCAACCGGTCGGGATCGTCCTCGGCGCGCTCGAGCTCATCGATCAGCGCGAGCTGCTGATCGACCAGGGACCGGCTGCGCCGTGACAGTGTCTCGAACATGTCGCCGACCTGCAGCTGCAGCCGGGATTGTTCGGCGGCCAGCAGTACCGCCTGCTCGTGCAGTTCGTCGACCGCGTGCGCGACCTGACCGATCTCCTCGGAGGTGTGCACCGGGATCGGGGTGACGGGCCCCGGGTCGGCGCCTGCGCGCACCTGCTCGACCTCCCGGGCCAGATCCTGGTGAGCCACCCGCAGCGCGCTGTCGCGTAACCGGCGCAGCGGCCGGACCAGCGACCGGGCCACCAGCACCACGATGGCCAGCGCGACCAGGAACACGGCGACGACGATCACCGTGTCGCGGATTGCCATACCCCGCGCCGCGTCCGCCGAGGCGGCCACCGCCGCCGGAATCGCCTCGACGTTGTCGGCGATGAGCCTTTCGGCGATCCCGGCGGTCACCTGCTGCGTCGCCAGCAGCTCCGGGTTGCCGACCAGCGCCGCCGCCGGATCGGCGATCAGCGCCCGCCGGTCGAACATCGCGCGACGCAGGTCGGCGGTCTCGGTCGAGGCGCCGCCCAGCAGCTCGGCCATTCCCGAGACCGTCGAGGGTTCGGCGCCGGCCAGGGCGACCAGTGCGCTGCGCAGCACCGGCTCTTGCAGTTCCGCGCCGCGGGTCACCAGCATCGACTGCATCGCCATCTGCCCGCGCGCCGCGAGCGCCTGGGCGAGCGCCTCGGCGCGCAGCGCGACGTCCCGGGAATCCGAGCGGGTGGAGCCGGTCACCGCCGTTTCCGCGGTCAGCAGCAGCGGCGCGTAGCTCGTGACTCGCCGGCGCAGATCGATCGACCCGGCGTCGACCTCCTCGGTCAGCCCCTGCCCCAGGTCCAGCAGGGTGTTGACGGCCAGCGCCACCTCGGGCACGACATCGGTGTCGGCGAGGCGCTGCTGCAGTTCCGTGGCCCGGGCCGCGACGTCGGCGGCGGTCGAGTCGCCGGTGAAGACCGCACCCTCGACGGCGGCCAGGAGGCCGTCGATCGAGGGGATCAGGTCTGCGCGCTCAGCGGCCAACCGCGCGTCGGCCGCGTCAGAGACGTTGGCGGCGATGCGCAGACCGCCGAACATGCCCGCCAACAGCAGGGGCACCGCCACGATGGCGAGCACCTTCCAGCGCACCGGCCAATTGGCCGGGGACCACCGCGCCGGCCGTCTCCGCGACGCCGGCGCGGCGAGCTGCTGGTAACTGGGCGGTGCAGTGTTACGCCTGATGGGAGTGGAGATCCGCCGATTATGGCAGCCCCGCGGAGACCTATCCAGGGTTGTCACAGACAGCGGACCGGTTCGTGACCAGACCGATGCGCTGCCATCATCGTCGGATGTTCCGGCTGATGTTCCACTCCCCGCGGATCGCCCCCAATACCGGCAACGCGATCCGCATGGTGGCGGCGACAGGATGCGAGTTGCACCTCGTGCATCCGCTCGGATTCGACCTGTCCGAGCCCAAACTGCGCCGCGCCGGGCTGGACTACCACGACTTGGCGTCGGTGACGGTGCACGACGATCTGCGCGCCGCATGGCGCGCGCTGCGACCGTCCACCGTCTACGCGTTCACCGCGCATGCGACATCGTCGTTCGCCGACGTGGCCTACCAGCCCGGCGACGTGCTGCTGTTCGGACCCGAGCCGACGGGCCTGGCCGCCGAGACGCTGGCCGATCCACACATCACCGAACAGGTCCGGATCCCCATGCTCGCCGGGCGGCGGTCGCTGAATCTGTCCAATGCCGCCGCGGTCGCGGTGTACGAAGCGTGGCGCCAGCACGGCTTCACGGGAGCGGTGTGACCTCTCGGCGGGCCGGCTCGGGCTCGCGGGTGCGGTCGACGGTGATGTCGACGATCTGGGAGACGAAGCAGCGCGGCTGGTCGCGGGGCGCGCGCACCAGCACGACGGTCAGCGCGCCCCACACCACGCGTCCGTCGGCGGTGATGTAGCGCTTGTCGATGCGATAGGAGCGCCTGCGGCCCTCCAGGCATTCGTTCATCAGCGCCACGTCGGTCTCGAGGTCCTCGGGGTGGGTGAGGTCCTGGAAGGTGCGGTTGGCCAGATCGCGCCGGCTGTAACCCACCATCGAGCGCAGCGCGCGGTTGGTGCGCAGGAACTTTCCGTCGAGTCCGACGACGGCCATGCCGATGGGCGAATGGGCCAGCGCCAGTTCGAAGCGGCGCTCCCCCAGCAGATCGACGTCGGCGGGGGTTGCGTCGGCCGGTGCCGGGCCGACAGCCGCCTCGGGGAAGCCGTGTACGTGTGGCTTCGGCCGGCCCAGGAAGTAGCCCTGCGCCCAGCTGATGCCGGCGGCGTGCACGGCATCGAGCTCGCCCTGGGTCTCCACCCCCTCGGCGATCGCGGTCGCGCCGATCTGACCGGAGAACTCGGCGATCGCCTGTGCCAACCGCCTGCGGGCGTCGTCGACGTCGATGTTGCGGGTGATCGACTTGTCGATCTTCACAAAGTCCGGCGCCAACTCCAGGACGTGGGAGAAGGAGGCGAACCCCGCGCCCACGTCGTCGACGGCGACCCGCATACCCAGGGTGCGGCAACTCTCCAGGACGTCGTCCAGTGCGCCGTAGTTGGGCACGGCGTCGTGTTCGGTGATCTCCAGGACCAGCCGCGCTGGATCGATGTCGGCGAGCAGCCGGGCCCAGTGGGCCTTGAGTGCACCCGCCGGCGAGATGTTGACCGCCACGAACACATCGCCGGGCAATTGAGGCATCAGCGACACGACCCGCTCGACGATCGCGATCTCCAGTTCCACCCCCAACCCCAGGGAACCGGCCTGCTCGAAGAACAGATCCGGGCGGAACGGTTCGCAGGGGAAGCGGGCCAGCGCCTCGACACCGACCACCTTTCCGCTCGTGACGTCGTGCACGGCCTGGAAGACCACCTCGAAGTCACGCTCTTCGACGACCCGACGGATGGCGTTGCGCTGGTCGGCGGTGGGGTCGAGATCGGATTCGGTTGTGTGCATCAGGGTTCCGACGAGGTCGGCGACCTGGGTGGCGATGCGCAGATCGGCGTCGACGAGATGCGGTTTGGGCCGGTCGCTGACCGCGCACAGCATGCCCACGGTCGCCCCGTCCGGACCGGGAACGGGCACCCCGACGTACGCACCGAGATTCCACTCGCTCGTGATCGGGAGCTGGGCGGTGATCGGGTTGGCTGAGGTGTCCGCGATGACACCGGGTAGCCGCCCGTCGATCACCCGCACGCAGTACGACCCGGACAGCGGTGACCGGTCACCGGCCGAGATCCCGAGCGTCTGGTGGTTTCCGTCGACCGCCTCGAAGACCTGCATCCCGTCGCGGAACGACGACAGCCAGGCGGTGTCGAGGTCCAGCCGGTGACGCAGGAAGCTCAGCAGATTGTGGATGAGGTCGATGGTGGCACCGTCGCGGACGGCCCCCGCATCTGCCTCATCGACACTCATGGCGTAAGGATAATGCGGCCGACCAGCGAATCAGCCCCGAAACGGGCGCGCCGTCACCGAATGGTCCGAGGTCAGCTCACCAGGAATCCCAGTGACTGAGCTGCGCGGCCGGCAGCCGCTTGGCCTTCTTGAAGTCGGTGCCCTTGGTGTAGGCGATCGGGAAGAGGCCGCCCTGGGCGTAGGACTCGAACGGGATGCCGAGCAGTTCGGCCGCCTGCTTCTCCCCGTCACCCATCAGATGCAGAGTCGTCCAGGCCGAGCCGAGGCCCCGGGAGCGCAGCGCGAGCATGAAGCTCCAGACCGCGGGCAGCAGCGACCCCCAGTACGACGCGGTCATACCGGCGGGTGCGCCGTCGGGGCGGCCCTCCAGACACGGGATCATCAGCACCGGCGCCTCGTGGAAGTGCTCGTTGAGGTATTTGGCGGAACTCATGACCGCATCCATCTGTTCGTCACGGATGTCGCCGCGCTGCGGCTTGGGCAGGTCCAGATACGGGGTGGCGTTCGCGGCGTAGATGTCGGCCAGGGCCCGCTTCTTGGCGGGATCCTCGACGAAAACCCACTGCCATCCCTGGGCGTTGGATCCGGTGGGGGCCTGCAGCGCGATCTCCAGGCACTCCATCAGGATCTCGCGCGGAACCGGTGTGTCGAAGTCCAGCCGTTTGCGGACCGAGCGCGTGGTGGTCAGGAGTTCATCGACAGTCAGGTTGAGGGTCATGACCGGAGACTACATTCGCTGCCATGGCCGCCGATCTCACGCGCGAAGTCACCAGCAGGCTCGAAGCCGACCACTTCGGCTGGCTCACCACCGTCGCCCGGTCCGGGCAGCCGGTGCCCCGGTTGGTGTGGTTCTTCTACGACGGATCCGAACTGATCGTCTACACCCATCCCGACGCCGCGAAGGTCCGCCACGTCCGGAATCACCCGCAGGTCAGCCTGAATCTGGATTCCGACGGTCAGGGCGGCGGGATCATCGTCGTCGGCGGGCGGGCCCGCATCGACGCCGAGGGGGTGGACTGCCGCGACGACGCCCCGTACTGGCAGAAGTTCTCCGGCGACGCCGAACATGCGGGCCTCACCGACGTCATGGGCGACTACAGCACTCGGATGAAGATCAGCATCGACAAGGTGTGGACGACACCGACCCCGTAGCGGGGCTCACCTGAAGTCGCGCGACGTCGAGCCCACCCGCATGTTCAGCGTGCCCAGCCGGTCGGCGATGACGGTGACCGCGCCGGTGGCGTTCTGCACGATGCCGCGGATCACCATGGCCGACGCGGTCTGGGCCAGCCGGCGGTGCCGCGACCACAGCTGCGGGGTGCACAGCACGTTGACCATGCCCGTCTCGTCCTCCAGGTTGATGAACGTCACCCCCTGTGCGGTCGCCGGGCGTTGCCGGTGGGTCACCGCCCCGGCCACCAGCACCCGGGTGCCGTCGGGCACGTCGAGCAACCGGGCGGCCGGCACGACGCCCATCGCGTCGAGGTCCGCGCGCAGGAACTGGGTGGGATAGCTGTCCGGCGACACCCCGGTGGCCCATACGTCGGCGGCGGCCAGCTCCAGTTCACTCATCCCGGGCAGCGCCGGAACCCCGCCCGCCGAGCCGACCCCGGGCAGCCGATCCGGGCGTTCGGCGGCGGCCGCGCCTGCCGCCCACAGCCCCTCGCGACGGGTGATGCCGAAGCAGCCCAGCGCCCCGGCCGTGGCCAACGCCTCGGTCTGCGGTACCGACAACTGGACGCGTCCGGTCAGATCCAGCAGAGACAGGAACAGGCCGTTGGCCATTCGCTCGTCGACCAGGCGTTCGGCCAGGGCATCGCCGATGTGGCGGACCGCACCGAGCCCCAGCCGCACCTCGGTGCCCGCATTCTCGAGCGTGGCGTGGGCCAGGCTGGCGTTGACGTCAGGGCCGTGCACGAGGACGCCGTGGCGGCGCGCGTCGGCGACCAGCGACTGCGGTGAGTAGAACCCCATCGGCTGGGCCCGCAGCAGTGCGGCGCAGAACGCGGCCGGGTGGTGCAGTTTGAACCAGGACGAATAGAACACCAGCGAGGCGAAGCTCAGCGAATGACTCTCGGGGAAGCCGAAATTCGCGAAGGCCTCAAGCTTGTCGTAGATCCGGTCGGCGATCTCGCCGGTGATGCCGTGCCGGCTGCGCATACCGTCGTAGAACCGGCCGCGCAGCCGGCGCATCTTCTCGGTCGATCGCTTGGAGCCCATGGCCCGGCGCAGCTGGTCGGCCTCGGCCGCGGTGAATCCCGCGCAGTCGACCGCCAGCTGCATCAGCTGCTCCTGGAACAGCGGCACCCCGAGGGTCTTGCGCAGTGCGGACTCCATCGAGGGGTGGTCGTAGGTGACCTCCTCCTCCCCGTTGCGGCGCTTGATGTAGGGGTGCACCGACCCGCCCTGGATGGGTCCGGGCCGGATCAGGGCGACCTCGACCACCAGGTCGTAGAACACCCGCGGCTTGAGCCGCGGCAAGGTGGCCATCTGCGCGCGGGACTCGACCTGGAACACCCCGACCGAGTCGGCCTTCTGCAGCATCTCGTACACGCCCGCTTCGGACAGGTCGAGCTTCGACAGGTCGACGTCGATCCCCTTGTGTTCGGCCACCAGGTCGATGCAGTAGTGCAGTGCGGAGAGCATGCCCAGACCCAGCATGTCGAATTTGACCAGCCCGATGGCCGCACAGTCGTCCTTGTCCCACTGCAGCACGCTGCGGTTCTCCATCCGCGCCCACTCCACTGGACACACGTCGGCGATCGGCCGGTCGCAGATCACCATGCCGCCCGAGTGAATCCCCATGTGGCGGGGCAGGTTCGAGATCTGCAGCGCCAGGTCGACCACCGGCTCGGGGATACCCTCGACGTCCGGGGAATCGGCCAGCCCGTTCCATTTACTGAGCTGCTTACTCCAGGCGTCCTGCTGTCCTTGGGAGAAACCGAGAGCGCGGGCCATATCGCGGATCGCGCTGCGACCGCGATAGGTGATCACATTGGCCACCTGGGCGGCGTAGTCCCGGCCGTAGCGGCGGTAGACGTACTGGATGGCCTCCTCACGCAGATCCGATTCGATGTCGATGTCGATATCGGGTGGACCGTCGCGGGCCGGCGAGAGAAACCGTTCGAACAGCAGCTCATTGGCGATCGGGTCGACGTTGGTGACACCGAGTGCGTAACAGACCGCGGAGTTGGCCGCCGACCCCCGGCCCTGCGACAGGATGTTGTTCTCCTTGCAGAACCGCGTGATGTCGTGGACCACGAGGAAGTAGCCGGGAAAGGTGAGCTTCTCGATGACCCGCAACTCGTGTTCGATCTGGGCATAGGCCTGCGGCGCCCGCTCCGGTGGGCCGTACCGGTCCCAGGCGCCGGTCATCACCAGGTGCCGCAACCAGCTGTCCTCGGTTTCACCGGGCGGTACATCTGGGTACGGCGGCAGCTTCGGGGCGATCAGCGCCAGGCCGAATGCGCACTGCTCCCCGAGTTCGGCTGCGGCGGTGACCACCTCGGGACAGTGGGCGAACAGCTGAGCCATTTCCCGGCCCGATCGCAGATGGGACCCGCCCAGCGGGGCGAGATACCCGGCCGCCTCGTCGATCGAGTGGCGGGCCCGGATCGCCCCCATGGCCATCGCCAGCCGGCCGCGCGACGGTTCGGCGAAATGCGCCGCGGTGGTGGCCACCACCGCGAGACCGAAACGCGCCGCCAGCCCGGCCAGCACGGCGTTGTGTTCGTCGTCGAGGGGGTGGCCGTGACAGGTCAGCTCCACGGTGACCCGGTCGCGGCCGAACCGGTCGACCAGATCGGCGAGTGCGCGTTCCGCCGATTCCGGGCCTTCCACCGAAAGAGCTTGCCGGACATGACCTTTGCGACACCCGGTGAGGATCTGCCAGTGGCCGCCAGCGGCCTCGGTGAGTGCGTCGTAGTCATAGCGGGGTTTTCCCTTCTCCCCGCCGGCCAGGTGCGCGCGAGCGATCTCTCGGGACAGCCGGCGGTACCCCTCCGGCCCACGGGCCAGCACCAGCAGGTGGGGGCCGGGCGGGTCGGGCACCTCGGTGCGGGCGGTGTCACCCAGCGAGAGCTCCGCCCCGAACACCGTGCGGACGTCGAGTTCCCTCGCCGCCTCGGCGAACCGCACCACACCGTAGAGCCCGTCGTGATCGGTCAGGGCGATGGCACGCAGGCCCAGCCGGGCCGCCTCTTCGACGAGTTCCTCCGGAGTGCTCGCCCCGTCGAGGAAGCTGTACGCCGAGTGGGTGTGCAACTCGGCGTACGGGATGGTCGCCGAATCAGCGCGCGGCAGCGCGGGCGGCTGGTAGACGCCGCGTTTCCGGGACCAGGCCGGGCTGACGCCACCATCGCCGTGGGGTTCGGCCAGCGATGCCCCGGCCCGACGCGGCTTGCCGGTGAGCACCCGCTCGATCTCCGGCCAGGTGGCGCCGTTGGAGAAGCTCACCGCGCCAGTGTATCGAACTTGCGTTCGAAAAGGCGAGGCCGCGGGTCAGGGCAGATCGTCGCGGGTGAGTTGGTCGCGCGGCACCACCACCATCGGCACGTCGAGCACCCGCAACATCTTGGCCGCCGTGGAGCCGAGAAAGAGCCGCCTCGGCGCACTGAGCCGGCTGGAACCCACCATGATCACGTCACCGTCGTGCCACTCGAGCCGGCCGACCGCCGCCTCGACCGTCGACCCGTCGACCACCGTCGAGGTCACCGGGAACCCTTCGGGCAGATCGCGTTTGGCGGCCTCGAGGGTACGGTGGGCATGCTCGAGCGCCTGCTGATGGACCGCGTCGACGTCACCACGCAGGGTGCCGAACGCCGGGTCGAGGGCCACCAGGGACACCAGCCGCAGCGGAGTGCCCGCCGATCCGCTGAACCGGACGGCGAAGTCGAGCAGCAGATCCGCACCCTCGCGCCGGCCGATCGCGCAGGTGACCTCCCGGACCTTGGTGACCGGCGATTCACGCAGCCCGCGCGGGGCCACCGCGACCGGCACCGGCGCGGAGTGCAGGAGTTCGTTGACCACGCTGCCCAGCGAGTAGCTGCCCGCCAGACCGCCACCGGAGCCGCCGACGACGATGGCGTCGGCCTCCAGACGCATCGTCTCGCGAATGATGCCCTCGGCGAAGGAGTCGTCGAACGTGACGTGGCTGTGGGCCGTCACGTCGTCGGGCACCGTCGCCAACGCCTCGGTGAGCCACCCCCGGGCCTGCTCGGCGAGCAGTTCGTCATAGCCCTCCGGCGGCACCACCGTGCGCAGCAGGCGTTCCGGCGGCAGAACGATACACACTTCGAGTGTCGCGCCCAGCGTCCGCGCCAGGCGGACGCCCAGCGCCAGGGCGTCCGCACCGCCCGGGGTGGCGAGGAAGCCGACGACCAATCTCATGGTCGAATCCTGCCAACCTCCGGCCCGGCGCACCCCGGCTTCACCGAAATCACCCGCGGTATTCGGCGGTCCCGTCCTCGAGCACCGGCCGCGCATCCGAACCGTCGGGCGCCGCAGCCTCGGTCCGGAACACTGCGGCGCCGTCGGTCGTGCGCCAGATCGAGGTGGTCAGGGTCTCCCCCGGGAACACCGGGGAGGTGAACCGGGCGCCGATGGCGGTGATCCTGGTGGCATCACCGCCGCCGAGCTCGGCGACCAGCGCGCGGCCGGCCACCCCGTAGGTGCACAGCCCGTGCAGGATCGGGCGGGGAAAACCGGCGAGCTCGCGGGCGAACCACGGATCGCTGTGCAGCGGATTGCGGTCCCCGGACAACCGATAGATCAGGGCCTGGTCTTCGCGGGTCGGCAGCGCGATCCGGGCGTCGGGGTCCCGGTCGGGGATCTCGGGAGCCGCCGGGCGTGACCCGGGCTGCCCCCCGAAGCCCCCCTCGCCGCGAATCACGGCGGTCGACACCGTCTCGGCCAGCACCTCACCGGTGTCGGGATCGCTGCCGGTGCCCTTGAACACCAGGATCGCGTTGCGTCCCTCGCCCTTGTCCTGGATGTCGACCACCTCGGACACCACCGAGAGCCGGCCCGCCGCGGGCAGCGGCGCGAACAGCCGGACCTGCTGGGACCCGTGCAGCAACTGGCTGAAGTTGAACGAGCCGACCGCGCCGACCGCACCCCAGGCGGGGCTGGCGATCACGGCGTAGGTGGGCAGCACCTGCTGGTCGATGTCGTGGCTGTTCTCGGTGGTGAACGCGAGATCGGCGGTGCCGGCTCCGACACCGAGGGCGTAGAGCAGGGTCTCACGATCGGTCCATTCGTAGATCCGCGGCTCGGACGTCGCACCGACGGCATCGGGTTTGATCGGCATGGACACTCCCTTCGTGGCGTGGATCGGACCTTATCCTCGGGGATTAGGCCGCCGGATTCGGGCTATCGGTACACCCATGGCCGACCCACGCGCGATGCGTTCGGTCCTGCTGCTGCACCGGACGATGACGGCGCTGCTGGACATCGAGCTCAAGAACGGTTTCGGACTTCGGCTCATCGACTACGAGATCCTGCAGCAGCTGCTGTCCCGCGGCGCCGGCGACTGTCTGCTCAGCGAGCTGGCCCGGGAGCTGTCGGTCCATGCGACCACGGTCAGCATCGCCACCGAACGGCTGGGACTGCGCGGCCTGATACAGCGCGGCACCCATCACCAGGACCGCCGCGCGATCGTGGTCGCCATCACCGACGAGGGACGCGAGCTGACCGCCACCGTGACCACCGCGCTGGCGGAGGTCGGCTTCGGTTTGGCGAATCTGACCGACGCGCAGCGGGAGACGCTGTCCGCGCTGGGCCCGACGAAGCCCAGCGCGGACTGACGTATCGTCTGCGCCATGGCGGGCGACGAAATCTCTCGGCGGATACCGGTTTTCGCCGATGTGGACACCGGGGTCGACGATGCGATGGCGCTGGTGTATCTGCTCGCCAGTGTCGATGCCGAGCTGGTGGGGATCGCCTCGACCGCAGGCAACGTCAATGTCGACCAGGTGTGCGCCAACAATCTGGCGCTGCTCGAACTGTGCGGGATCACCGACGTCCCGGTGTCGCGCGGCGCCGACGGTCCGGTCGCCTCGCCGCTGCGGACCGCCGAGGACACCCACGGACCCGAAGGGTTGGGTTACGCCCGGATGCCGGCCGCCACCCTCGGGCTCACCGACCACGATGCGGCCCAGGCGTGGATCCGCGCAGCCCACGCCCACCCCGGTGAGCTGGTCGGTGTGGCGGTCGGTCCGCTGACCAATCTGGCGCTGGCGGTGCGGGCCGAACCCACGCTGCCGAGCCTGCTGCGCCGCCTGGTCATCATGGGCGGCGCCTTCGACTACCGCGGCAACACCACCGCCGTCGCCGAGTGGAATATCAGCGTGGACCCGGAGGCCGCCGCCGAGGTGTTCGCGGCCTGGAGTCCGGAGCGGGGTGCGGCCAGCGCACCGATGGTGCTGGGCCTCAACCTGACCGAGAACATCGCCATGACACCGGCCTTGCTTGCTCGGCTCGCCGACGCGGCCGGGTCGACGACGACGCCGATGAGCGTGCTCGACAGCCGCGGCACCCGGTCGACGGCGAGCAATCCGCTGATCCGCGTGCTGGAAGACGCGATGCGGTTCTACTTCGAATTCCACTTCGACCAGGGCGAAGGCTTCCTCGCGCATTTACACGATCCGCTGGCCGCGGCAGTCGCCCTGGATCCGGATCTGGTGCGCTACCGGCCCGCGACGGTCGATGTCGAGCTGACCGGCACGCTCACCCGCGGTATGACGATCGCCGACTGGAACGGCCGATGGGGCCGCGAGCCCAACGCCCTCGTCGGTGTCGGCGATCCGACCGGCGGTGTCCCCGCCGCGTTCTTCGACCGCTTCACCGCCCGCGTCGGACCCTTCGCCCGGGAGATCGGCGAGGCGATCAGTCGTCGGTGACGTTCACCGTCACATCGATGTTCCCGCGCGTCGCATTGGAGTACGGACACACCTGATGCGCCTTGTCCGCGAGCTGTCGCGCGGTCTGCTCGTCGACATTGGGCAGTGTGACCTCCAGCTCCACCGCCAGTCCGAAGCCGCCGTTGTCGAGCTGACCGATCGACACCCGGGCACCGACCGAAGAGTCGGAGACGTCGGCGTTCTCCTGCCGGGCCACCAGCCGCAGCGCCGAGTGGAAACAGGCGGCGTAGCCGACGGCGAAGAGCTGTTCGGGATTGGTGCCGTCGCCACTTCCGCCCATCTCCGTGGGGATGGCCAGGTCGAAGTCGAGGCGACCGTCGGAGCTGCGGCCGTGGCCGTCGCGTCCCTCGCCGGTCGCCAGGGCTTCTGCGGTGTAGAGCGCCTTCATGTCGATTCCTTCCGATTGTGCCGATGGTGCGCAGAGGCGGTGAGCGCGTCGCTCAACTGCCGGACGGCGTCGCGCAGCCGCTCGGCGTCGTCGACCGACAGGCCGGTGGCGGCGAAGAGCTGCTCGGGGATGCATTGCGCACGCTCCTCGAGCGCGCGGCCGGATTCGGTGAGCACGACCTCGACCTGCCGCTCGTCAGTGCGGGAGCGTCGGCGCTGCAGAACCCCGTTGGCTTCCAAGCGCTTCAGCAGGGGCGAGAGGGTGCCCGAATCCAGCTGCAGCCGCTCACCGAGCCGGCTCACCGTCACCGCTCCCTCCTCCCACAGCACCAGTAACACCAAGTACTGCGGATAGGTGAGGTTGAGTTCGGTGAGCACCGGCCGGTAGGCCGCCGTCATGGCACGCGTCGCCGAGTACAGCGCGAAACACAGGTGCTGATCGAGGCGGAGTGCGGCCATATCATCAAAGTAGTGCACAATTAAGTTGTGCACAATCATAGCGGCTATTCATAGACCCCCTCGACGTACCAGTGCCGCTGGCGGTAACACAGCAGCAGAGCGGCCTGCCCCGCGGCGCCGTCGAGCAGCACCTGCGCCCGGGCGGTGCGACCCTTCGCCCGGTCGGGGTCCCACCACCGCTCGTCGACCGGCCACGGCCCCGTCCACCACGACAGCCGCCCCCGGTACCCGCCGCCGTCCAGCCGGGCGGGCGCCCCGGAGAACAGGCCACGCGGGGTCACCCGCACCGGATTGCCCCCTTCGTCGAGCACCTCGACCGGGTCGTCGAGCAATACCGCCGGCGCCGGCTCCGGCAGCTGCCCGGGCCACGGTTGCCCCGGATCGGCCTGCGGCACGGGCTCATCGCCGAATGCGGCGAAGACGATGCGCTCGGCGGGTCCGCGACCGCCGCTGAGCACCGGCACCTGCACCGCCTCGGGACCGAGCAGACCCTGTACCCGCACCAGTGCCCGGCGAGCCCGTAGCCGATCCTCCTCGCCCACCCCGCCCCACAGTGGGAGCTGCAGCGCCTCGGCCGAGATCACCTCCACCGGCCGCAATCGCAGCACGGTGACCGGCGCGGTGGGTCGATCCCGGGGGTTGCGCCGGTTCAGCCAGCCGTCGAGCTGCCAGCGCACCCGGTCGGCCGTGGCGTCCTCGGTCAGCGGTTCGGCACAGCGCCAGACCCGCTCCAGCTCCTGCCCGTTCTCGGTGACGGCGTGGATGGCCAGCCGGGTGCAGCCGACCCCGGCCGCCTCGAGACTGCGGTGCAGGGCACTGGCCAGCGACCGGCCCGCGAACGCCGCCGCGTCTACCCGGTCGATCGGAGGATCGCAGGTCATCACCGCATCGAGTTCGGCCGCCACCTCCCGCCCCGACGGACCACGGGCCGCCTCACCGCAGGCGAATCGGTGCGCGATCACCGCATCGGTGCCGAATCGGGAGGCCACGTCGGTGCGCGACAGTGCGGCGAACTGTCCGATCTTTCGAATTCCCATCCGCCACAACAGGTCTGCCAACTCTTCCCGACCAGGGGCGGCAAGGCTGGGTTCGGTGGCGAGCTGCCGGATGGACAGTCCGGACAGGAAGCGGGCGTCTTGCCCGGGGTCGATGATGCGGCCCGCCCGGGCGGCGAACACCGCGGTGGGCAGCTGGTCGGCGATGCCGACCTGGCATTCGGCGCCGGCGGCGGACACCGCGTCGACCAATCGTTCCGCGGCGATCTGCTCGGAGCCGAAATATCGGGCGGCGCCGCGCACCGCCAGCACCAGCAGTCCGGGACGGAGCACCTCGGCGCGCGGCACCAGGTCGTCCACCGCGACGGTGACGTTCTCGAAGTGCCTGGCGTCCCGCGCCGGATCGGCGGCAGCGACGTGCAGCTGCGGACACCGGGCCTGGGCCTCCCGCCGTCGCAGACCGCGTCGCACCCCGGCCGTCCGCGCGGAGGCCGAGCACGCGATCACCCGATTCGCCAGCGTGACCGCGACCGGGGCGGTCGGCGCCAGTCGGGCTGCCGCGGCGGCGGCGACCGCGGGCCAGTCCATGCACCAGATGGCCAACACCCGGGCCGCCGTGGGAGAAGATCGCGCCACCTCACTCACCGACCGCGCGCCCGGGACCGAAGCCCCGGCCGCGTCCCCGCATCGCCAGCCGTACCCTGCCGATCCGGCCACACCCCGGCCGCGGCGTCCCGGAACCCGCACCGGTCACGTCGAACCCACTGACCCGGGCATCGAGCCGGACCGAGGCGCCCGGCCAGTCACCGTCGGTAACCGCCAGCGTGCATCCTTTCTGGCGCGCCCGCGCCGTCACCGCGCGCGCCCGTCCCGCCGGCACCGAGCGGCCGCCGAGGCCGAGCACCACCAGATCCATTCCGTCCATCAGCACGGCGGCCACCTCGACCGGATCAGCCCCGGGATCGGGGATGACGGCCACCCGGCTCAGATCGGCGCCCATCTCCGCCGCGGCCAGCAGACCGGCATCCGGCCGGCCGATGATGGCGGCATGTCCGCCGTCGGCCGTGACCGCGGCAACCATGCCCAGCGGTAGCGATCGCGCCCCCGACAGGACCGCCACCGACCCACGCGGCAACGACACCGGCAGGCGTCCGGCCAGCATTTCCGGCAGCGCCAGCAAACTTTCCGACTCCGGCATCGGGTTCAGTGCAGGAGTGGGCCCGCAACGCCCCGGCCCGACCTTGCCCGCCACCGCAGCCATCTGCTTGCGCAGCTGTTCGACCTGCTCAGCACGGTTGAGATAGCGTAGGTCGAGGTTCGCCGCCGCCGTCACAATGGCACCTCCAGCCTCACCAGAATCACCCGCTGTTCGAATGTATGTTCGATACTCCGAGTAAACACTCCCCCTCCGACAGCGTCAAGCGCGTCCGGATCCCCCCCAGTGGCGAGCATCACTGCACTGATAAATGGTGCCATTGACAAATGTCATCATTGGTTGTTGTACTTCGAACCGTGGCAACGATGCCGGCGCGGGGCTCCCTGCGCTCCCGCTCCGCAGCAACCCTCAGCGGCCTGACCCTGCGGCAGATCAGCGCGGTCCTCCCCCCCGATCGGGCGTGGGGATTGTGGCTCTCCCGCCAGATCGTGGCCCGCATCATGGACACCTTCGGACCGCCGTTGGCCGACGTACGCGTCGACCCCGTCGACACCCGGATCTCCGACGGCCGACGGCTCGTCGGCGAGTGGGTCCGCGGCCGCGGTGTACCGGACGGACAGCGCGCCGAGCGCGCGATCTACTACGTACACGGCAGCGGATACGCGCTCTGCTCACCGCGCACGCACCGCCGACTGACCGGATGGCTATCGACACGCACCTGCCTACCGGTGTTCAGCGTCGACTACCGACTCGCGCCACGACACCGGTTCCCCACTGCCGCAGACGATGTCCGCACCGGCTGGGACTGGCTGACCCGTGAGGTCGGCTTACCCGCCGACGCGACGGTGATCGCCGGCGACTCCGCGGGCGGGCATCTGAGCGTCGACCTGCTACTGCAGAACGACGTCGACCAGCCCGCGGGGCTGGTCCTGCTCTCCCCGCTGGTGGACCTCACCTTCGCGCTTGCGCGGGAGTGCGAGCGGCTGCGCCACGATCCGGCCATCCGTTCCCGCGACGCCCGAAGACTCGTCGATCTGTACTGCGCCGCAACAGAACCGGTCCATCCGCGACTGCGGCTCGCCGTGGCCACCGGCCGCCCGCTGCCGCCCACCCTCATCCAGGCGGGCGGGGCGGAGATGCTCGCCGGTGACGCGCGCGCGCTCGCCGAGGACATCCGTCTCGCAGGTGGCCGCTGCACCCTCCAGGTGTGGCCCGACCAGGTCCACGTCTTCCAGGCGCTGCCCCGCCTGACTCCGGAGGCGGCACCCGCCATGGGTGAGATCGCCACCTTCATCTCGCAGGCGCTGCGCGCCCGCGAGGTCGAGAAAGCCGCAGGCTGACCATGTTCGGATTCGGATCCAAACGCACCCACAACGCCGCCGCCGTCATCACCGGTGCGGGCAGCGGGATCGGCGCCGCGTTCGCCGTGGAACTGTCTCGCCGCGGCGGCAGCGTCTTGTGCAGCGACATCGACGGCACCGCAGCCCAATCCACTGCTGACGCGATCGTCGACGCCGGCGGCGACGCCAGAGCCGTCCGCTGCGACGTCAGCGACATCGACGACGTCACCCGACTGGCCGCCGATGCGCAGAGCTGGTTCGGCGGTCCCCCGACACTGGTGATCAACAACGCCGGCGTCGGCGCCGGCGGCACGAACATCGGCGACGTGACCCTCGACGACTGGAACTGGGTGCTCGGCATCAACCTGTGGGGTCCCATCCACGGCTGTCACGTCTTCGCGCCGATCCTGCGCGAGGCAGGGGCCGGCGGCGTCATCAACGTCGCCTCGGCAGCGGCGTTCGGCGCCGCACCCGGGATGGCGGCCTACAACGTGAGCAAGGCGGGGGTGCTGTCGCTGTCGGAGACGCTGGCCGCCGAGCTGAGCGGATCGGGCGTGGCCGTCACCGTGCTGTGCCCGACGTTCGTCAAGACCAACATCGTCGAGAACGGCCGGATCACCGACACCGCGACACAGCTGGCGGGCCGGCTGATGCGCTGGACCGGCTACTCCCCCGAGCGGGTGGCCCGGATGTGCCTCGACACCCATGACCGCGGCGGCCTGTACTGCATGCCGCAGCTGGATGCCCGCTTCGGCTGGCACGTCAAGAGATTCGCCCCGCAGCTCTACACCAGGGCGGCGGGTTTGACCAAAGGAGGGATCGTCTGATGGCCACCACGAACACGATCGACATGGATGCCATGCTCGCCAAGATCAAAGACCGCCAGTGGGCGCTGGCCGACATCGACTGGGACGCGCCGGGAGCGGAGACCATCTCCGAGGAGTTCCGGCCCAAGCTCAAGGCGTTCATGACGGATCTGTGCTGGATCGAGAACATCGGCGCCCGCGGGTTCGCCGCACTGGCCAAGAAGGCGCCCACCCCGACCATCGCCGAGATCTACCGCTACTTCCACGCCGAAGAACAGCGGCATGCGAATGCGGAGCTGGCACTGATGAAACGGTGGGGCATGCTCGACACCGAGGCGAGCGGAGCGACGGAAGACGGGCGGGTGGAGATGCCCGAACCGAACGTCAACATCCGTCTGGCGATGGACTGGCTGGACCGCTACGCCGACGACATGCCGCTCTCGGTGCTGGGAACAGTCATCCCGATGCTCGAGGTGGCCCTCGACGGGGCACTGTTGAAATTCTTGCTCGAGGAGGTCGACGACCCGGTCTGTCACCGTGTATTCGAGAAGATCAACAACGACGAATCGCGGCACATCGTCGTCGATTTCGCGGTGCTCGACATGATCGGCCACGCCACCGCCCGGCGACTGGCCATCGAATTCGTCGGCACCGTCGCCACACCGGCGCTCATCATCGGCGCCCTGATGTACATCCCGCTGCTGAACCGGATCCGCAACGAGATCGTCGGTATGGGCATGGAACCCGATCGGCTCTACAACGCGGTCAAGCGCTTCAAGAGCCTCGGCGAACGCGGTGAGTCGACCGGCCGGGTTCCGGCCTACCGGGTGCTCAAACGGCACGCCGCCATGGTGGTCAACCCGCGCCACCCCTATCACCTGCTGGCCAACTCCATGGTGTGGGTGTCCGAACGCTATCCGCGCAGCCTGCTGCGCCCCATCCCGAGCTGGTTCAAGGAACTGACCTATGAGCCGGCGGCCTGACATGGCGACCGTCCACGACGCCCTCATCGTCGGCGCCGGGTTCACCGGAATCGGCGCCGCCATCAAATTGCTCCGCGCCGGGGTCGAGAACATCGCCATCGTGGAACGCTCGGATCGCATCGGTGGAACCTGGCGCGACAACACCTATCCCGGTGCCGCGTGCGACATCCCGTCGCTGCTGTATTCGTTCTCCTTCGCCCGCAACCCGTCCTGGTCGCGGGTGTACTCCCCGGCCGGGGAGATCCGCGACCACATCGAGGCCCTCGCCGACGAATTCGACCTTCGTCGGCGCATCGCCTTCGGCACCGAGGTCAACGGTCTGTCCTTCGACGAGTCGAGCGGGGTCTGGACCGCGAAGACGAATCGCCGCAGAACCTTTCGGGCACGCACTGTGGTGCTGGCCTCCGGACCACTGCCCGATCACAAGTGGCCCGCCATCCGCGGCCTGGACACCTACCAGGGCCACAAGATCCACAGCGCGCGCTGGGACCACGACTACGATTTCACCGGTAAACGCGTGGCGGTGATCGGCACCGGCGCCAGTGCGGTCCAGATCATCCCGGAAATGGTCAAGCGCGCCGCATTCGTCAAGGTGTTCCAGCGCACGCCGGGTTGGGTGATCCCCCGGATGGATATTGCGACACCGACGGCGGCCCAGACCCTGTTCGCCAAAGTGCCTGCCGCCCAGCACTTCGCGCGCCAGCTGCTGTTCTGGGGACACGAAGCCAGCGCCACGGCGCTGGTATGGGACACCCCGCTGACCGGCCTGGTCGCCCGCCTCGGCAAGGCCCATCTGCACCGGCAGGTCAAAGATCCGTGGCTGCGGCGTCAGCTCACCCCCGACTTCACTCCCGGCTGCAAACGCATGCTGGTCTCCAGCGACTACTACCCCGCACTGCAACAGGACAATTGCAAACTCATCGACTGGCCGATCGCCACCATGAGCCCGGCGGGTATCCGCACCAGCGACGGCGTCGAGCATCACCTCGATGCCATCGTGTTCGCCACGGGATTCGACGTCCACCTCACCGGGCCGCCGTATCCGGTCACCGGAATCGGGGGACGCTCGCTGGCCGACGAATGGAGCTCCGGAGCCCAGGCCTACAAGAGCATCAACGCGCACGGCTACCCCAATCTGTACGTCATGACCGGGCCGAACTCCGGGCCCGGTCACAACTCGCTGCTGGTCTACGTCGAAGGGCAGCTGGACTATGCGGTGCGGGGCATCACCACCGTGCTGCGCGAGAACCTGCGCTACCTGGACGTGCGGGCCGACGTTCAGCGCCGACACAACGCCCGCATCCAGAGCCGGTTGACCCGCACCACGTGGATGTCCGGCTGTAGCAGCTGGTACCTGACCGCGGACGGATTCAATGCGTCGATGTACCCGGGTTTCGCCACGCAGTATCTTCGACAGATGCGCGATTTCCGGTTCGGCGACTATGACGCGGTCGCCCATGAGTCACCCGCCGGTGTCGCTCGCATCCGAACGTGACCCGAGAGCCCGCCGAACACCGCCAGGCGGGCGCGGTGTCGACGATCCTGCACGGGCTCAGACGGGCGCCCCGCCGGGTCCGGCGAGGGTCGCGTGACGTCGTCGAGAACGCGGTGTCGCAGCTGTTCGACGCCGCCGTACGCCAGCCGCACGCCGACTCGTCCTCCGGGGAATATCGCATCGACGATCTGGCGCGGCTGGCCGGGACCACCACCCGCAACATCCGGGTGTACCGGGACCGGGGCCTGCTGCACCCGCCGCTGCGGGTCGGACGGATCGCGCTGTTCAACGACACCCACCTGACCCGGTTGCGGCTGATCACCTCGATGCTCGACCGGGGCTACACCATCGCCCACGTCCACGAGATGCTGTCGGCCTGGGAGCAGGGCAAGGATCTCGGCGACGTCCTGGGGCTGGAAAGCGCCATCGCCGGAACATGGGCGGCGGAGAAACCGGAGTCCGCACCGCTGGCCGAGGTGCAGCGGCTCATCGACGACACCGACGCCTTCGACCGCATGGTGGAACTGAACCTGATCCGGATCGACGGCGACGGTGAGACCGCCACCGTCATGCGTCCCAAGCTGCTCGAGGCGTTCCGCGAGATGCGGCAGTTCGGTGTCACCGCGGACAAACTGATCGACATCCACGTCGCCGTGCTGCCGCTCGTCGATCAGATCAGCGCGATCCTGGTGCAGGCCGGCGCCGAACAGGTGCAGGACGTCATCAAACCCGGGGAGTCGCTGCCCGACGACACCACGGTCGCCGAGCTGATCACCATGCTGGTCCGATTCCGCAGTCAGGCGGTCGCTTCGGTTGCGGCGACGCTGGCGGCGTCCATCGAGACCACGATCGAGGGGCTGGTCAGCCAGGTCCTCGCCGATTTCATCGACAAGACGCCCGACCCGGACTAGCCTCCGGTCACTCCCACTCGATGGTGCCCGGGGGCTTGCTCGTCACGTCGAGCACCACCCGGTTGACCTCGGGGACCTCGTTGGTGATCCGCGTCGAGATCCGTTCGAGCACCTCGTAGGGCACCCGGGTCCAGTCCGCGGTCATGGCATCCTCGCTGGACACCGGCCGCAGCACGATCGGATGCCCGTAGGTCCGCCCGTCGCCCTGCACCCCGACCGACCGGACGTCGGCCAGCAGCACCACCGGGCACTGCCAGATCTGGGCGTCCTGGCCGGCGGCGGTGAGCTCCTCACGCGCGATCGCATCGGCGCGGCGCAGCGTCTCCAGCCGCTCGGCGGTCACCTCGCCGACGATGCGGATGCCCAGCCCCGGCCCCGGGAACGGTTGGCGCGCAACGATGTCCTCAGGCAAGCCGAGTTCCCGGCCGACCGCGCGGACCTCGTCTTTGAACAGCAGCCGCAGCGGTTCGACGAGTTGGAACTTCAGATCGGCGGGCAGACCACCGACGTTGTGGTGGCTCTTGATGTTCGCGGTGCCCGAACCGCCGCCCGATTCCACCACGTCGGGATACAGCGTGCCCTGGACCAGGAAGTCGACGTCGGGTCCACCACCCTCTCCGCCCGCATCGACGATGTCGCGCACCGCACCCTCGAAGGCCCGGATGAATTCACGGCCGATGATCTTGCGTTTACCCTCTGGGTTGCGCACCCCCGAAAGCGCCTCCAGGAACCGCCCGGCGGCGTCGACGGTCACCAGGTTCGCCCCGGTCGCGGCGACGAAATCGCGCTGGACCTGGGCGCGCTCCCCCGCCCGCAGCAGCCCGTGATCGACGAAGACACACGTCAAGCGGTCACCGATGGCACGCTGCACGAGCGCGGCGGCGACCGCCGAATCCACGCCGCCGGACAGCCCACAGATCGCCCGGCCGTCACCGATCTGTTCGCGGACCTGTTCGACGAGTGCCTCGGCGATGTTGGCCGGTGTCCACTTCGCGTCGATACCCGCAAAATCGTGCAGGAAGCGGCTGAGCACCTGTTGACCGTGCGGCGAATGCAGCACCTCGGGGTGGTATTGGACGCCGGCCAGCCTGCGGGCCCGATTCTCGAACGCCGCCACCGGGGCGCCGCTGCTGCTGGCCACCACATCGAATCCGGCGGGCGCCTCGGTGACCGCGTCGCCGTGGCTCATCCACACCGGCTGGGTACCGGGCAGATCCGAATGCAGTTCGCCGCCGGTCACTTTCAGTTCGGTGCGGCCGTATTCACTGGTGCCGGTGTGGGCGACGGTCCCGCCGAGCGCCTGGGCCATCGCCTGGAAGCCATAGCAGATGCCGAATACCGGGACGTCGAGCTCGAAGAGGGCGGGGTCGAGTTTGGGTGCCCCGTCGGCGTACACACTGGCCGGCCCGCCCGAGAGCACGATCGCCTGCGGATCCTTGGATTTGATCTCCTCGACGGACGCGGTGTGCGGGACGACCTCGGAGAACACCCGGGCCTCCCGCACCCGGCGCGCGATGAGCTGCGCGTACTGGGCACCGAAGTCGACCACCAGAACGGGCCGCGGCCCCGGGGTGTTGGCGGGGGAATTCACCGGTCCAGTCTAGTGGGGCGGACCGTCCGCGCTCGGCCGGTCACCGTCGCCACAGCACCTGCACGCCGTCCGCGCCCCGCGAGGCCAGCGCCCGGTCGAACAGCTCGCCGTCGAAGCCGGGTAGCAGACGCAATCCGGGGACCACGGCGGCCACCTCGTCGAGATCCAGCACGATGTCGGGGCCGCTGCGCTGCTGGAGCACCACGAACGCATCGTCGCGCGAGCGACCGTTGCGCACCAGCGCCACCTCGACGAGCGCATCCCAACGTACTGATTCCACCCAGACAAGTATGCCGTTGTCCGAAAGTGGGCACTGTGGAGAGGGAAACCCGATCTTGTCCGCCGACGAAGCGAGGACCCGCCGTGCTGGGGCTGCCCGATCAGATCACCGCCTGCCTGTTCGACCTGGACGGGGTGCTGACCGACACCGCCAGCGTGCACACCCGCGCGTGGAAGGCGATGTTCGACGACTATCTGCGCGACCGCGCCGACCGCACCGGCGAGCCGTTCGTCCCCTTCGACCCCGGCGCCGACTATCAGCGCTACGTGGACGGCAAGCGCCGCGAGGACGGGGTGCGGTCGTTTCTGGCCAGCCGCCACATCGAACTGCCCGACGGCGGCCCCGAGGACGCACCGGACGCCGAGACCGTCCACGCACTCGGCAACCGCAAGAACGAGATGTTCCACGACACCGTCCGCAAGGACGGGGTGGAGGTCTTCGACGGCTCCCGGCGCTATCTCGAGGCGGCCAGCCAGGCCGGGCTGCGGATCGCCGTGGTGTCGTCGAGCGCCAACACCCGGGAGGTGCTCGAGGTGACCGGGTTGGCCCACTTCGTCGAACACCGCGTCGACGGTGTCACCATGCGGGAGGAGAACATCCCCGGTAAACCCGCGCCGGATTCGTTCCTGCGGGCCGCCGAGCTACTCGACGTGCCGCCGGCGCACGGCGCCGTGTTCGAGGACGCGCTGGCCGGGGTGGCGGCCGGGCGGGCCGGCCATTTCGGCTGCGTCGTGGGTGTCGACCGAGTCGGGCAGGCCGACGGATTACGCGACAACGGTGCCGATGTCGTGGTCGCCGATCTGGCCGATCTGCTGGAGACGACCGCCCAGTGATCAGCCCGGAAATCTTCCCGGTCGAACCGTGGCGTATCCGCGAAACCCGGCTGGAGTTCGACCTTCTCGACGAAGCCGAGTCGCTGTTCGCGCTGTCCAACGGCCACCTCGGGCTGCGCGGCAACCTCGACGAGGGCGAGCCGCACGGACTCCCGGGCACCTACCTCAACTCCTTCTTCGAGGTTCGCCCACTGCCCTACGCCGAAGCCGGCTTCGGCTACCCCGAAGCCGGCCAGACGATGGTCAACGTCACCAACGGCAAGATCCTCCGGCTGCTCGTTGACGACGAGCCGTTCGACGTGCGCTACGGCGACCTCATCGACCATGAACGCGTACTCGACCTGCGGGCCGGCACCCTGACCCGCGACGTGCACTGGCGCTCGCCGGCCGGCAAAGAGATCAAGGTGCATTCGACCCGGCTGGTGTCGCTGGAGCAGCGCGGCGTGGCCGCGATCGAGTACGTCGTCGAGGCGCTCGACGAATTCGTCCGCGTCACAGTGCAATCCGAGCTCGTCACCAATGAGGACCAGCCCGAGTCGTCCGACGATCCGCGGGTGTCGGCCGCCCTGAAGGATCCGCTGGAGCCCGTGCACCACGAACACGGAGATTTCAACGCCCTGCTCGTCCACCAGACCCGCGGCAGCCAGCTGATGATGGCCGCGGCGATGGATCACGACATCGACGTCCCCGGGCGGGTCGAGACGACCACCGACTCCCACGACGATCTGGCGCGCACCACCGTCATCTGCGGACTGCGGCCCGGCCAGAAACTGCGCATCACCAAGTACCTCGCCTACGGCTGGTCGAGCCTGCGGTCCCGACCGGCGTTGCGCGACCAGGTCGCCGGCGCCATCGCCGGCGCCCGCTACACCGGGTGGCAGGGTCTGCTCGACGCCCAGCGCCACTTCCTCGACGAATTCTGGGACTGCGCGGACGTCGAGGTGGAAGGTGACGCCGACATCCAGCAGGCGGTGCGCTTCGGGCTGTTCCACGTGCTGCAGGCCAGCGTGCGCGCGGAGCGCCGCGCGATCCCCGGCAAGGGGCTGACCGGAGACGGCTACGACGGCCACGCCTTCTGGGACTCCGAAGGGTTCGTCCTGCCGGTGCTCACCTATACCGTGCCGTCCGCCGCGGCCGACGCATTGCGTTGGCGCACATCGACGCTCGAACTCGCCAAGGAACGCGCAGCATGTTTGGACCTGCGGGGCGCGGCTTTCCCCTGGCGCACCATCCGGGGTGAGGAGTGTTCGGCGTACTGGCCGGCGGGCACCGCCGCGTGGCACGTCAACGCCGACATCGCGATGGCTTTCGAGCGCTACCGGATGGTGACCGGCGACGACTCGCTGGAGCGCGAGTGCGGGCTGAACGTCCTGGTCGAGACGGCCCGATTGTGGATGTCGCTGGGCCATCACGACCGCCACGGCGTCTGGCACCTCGACGGCGTCACCGGCCCGGACGAATACACCGCGGTGGTCCGCGACAACGTGTTCACCAACCTCATGGCGGCCGGCAATCTGCGGGCCGCCGCGGCGGCGTGCAACCGGCATCCCGATACGGCCGACGACCTCGGCGTGTCGACCGAGGAGACCGCGGCGTGGCGCGACGCCGCCGACGCAGTGCACATCCCGTTCGACGAGGAACTCGGCGTCCACCAGCAGCACGACGGATTCACCACCCTGCGCGAATGGGACTTCGACCCGGACGCGAAATATCCGCTGCTGCTCAACGAGCCCTACGTGCGGCTGTATCCGTCGCAGGTGATCAAGCAGGCCGACCTGGTGCTGGCAATGCAGTGGCAGAGCCACGCGTTCACCGAGGAGCAGAAGGCGCGCAACGTCGACTACTACGAGCGGCGCACCACTCGCGACTCATCACTGTCGGCGTGTACGCAGGCAGTGATGTGCGCCGATGTCGGGCATCTGGAACTCGCGCACGACTACACCTACGAGGCGGCGCTGATCGATCTGCGCAACCTGCACCACAACACCCGCAACGGCCTGCACATGGCGTCACTGGCCGGGGCGTGGACCGCGCTCGTCGCCGGATTCGGTGGTCTGCGTGACGACGAGGGAATCCTGTCGCTGAACCCCCGCCTGCCCGACGGCATCAGCCGGCTCCGATTCCGCTTGCGCTGGCGCAACTTCCGGCTGACGGTCGACGTCACCCACGACGAGGTCAGCTATGTTCTACGCGACGGACCGCACGGTGAGCTGAGCATCCGGCACGCCGGCGAGGAACTGCGGTTGACCACCGAGAAGCCGACCACGCTGGCGATCGTGCGCCGCGAGCCACTGCTGCCCCCACCGCAACAGCCGCCAGGCTGCGAGCCCGTCCGGCGCAGGCTCAATCTCCCGAAATGACCTCAGGCGCCCTGCGCTTCGGCGGTGGTGGGGTCGCGGCGATTGACCTCTTCACGGCTGGCGTTCCAGTTCAGCGCAGCGGGTGCGTGGGCAGGCACCACCGGATGCACCGGCGCGATCGGGTCGAGCCGGCGGTAACCCTGACCCTGCGCCGGGCGCAGGTCGGCCTCACCCTTGTTGGGCCACAGCGCCGCCGCCCGCTCGGCCTGCGCGGTGATCGTCAGCGACGGGTTCACCCCGAGGTTGGCTGAGATCGCCGCACCGTCGACGACATAGAGCGTCGGATAGTTGAACACCCGGTGATAGGCGTCGATGACACCGTGCTCGTCGCTGTCGCCGATCACCGCGCCGCCCAGGAAGTGGGCGGTCAACGGGATGTTGAACAGCTCGCCCCACGTCCCGCCCGCCACGCCGTCGATCTTCTCGGCGATCCGGCGCGTCACCTCGTTGCCGACCGGGATCCACGTCGGATTCGGTTCGCCGTGGCCCTGTTTGCTGTCGAGGATACGCATGCCGAGTTTGGTCTTGCGGGTGAAGGTGGTGATCGAGTTGTCGAGGTTCTGCATCACCAGCGCGATCATCGTGCGCTCGCTCCAGCGCCGCGCGTTGAGCAGCCGTAGGGTGCCGCGCGGATCTTGCCGGGCGTTGTGGATCAGCTGTCGCCACCGCGGCACGTCGGTGCCCTCGGGCCCGCCGCCGTCGGTCATCAGCGTCTGCAGCAGCCCCATGGCGTTGGAGCCCTTGCCGTAGCGGCAGGGTTCGATATGGGTGTCGCCGGTCGGGTGGATCGAGGAGGTGATCGCCACACCGCGGGTCAGATCGAGATCGTCGCTGGCCTGCAGCCGTCCGGCACCGACGATGGACTCCGAATTGGTCCGGGTGAGCAGGCCGAGTCGGTCGGACAGCTTGGGCAGCCGACCGGTGTCGCGCATCTTGAACAGCAGCCTCTGGGTGCCGTACGTGCCCGCGGCCACGATCACGTGGTTGGCGGTGAAGGTTCGCTTGCCCCGGCGGACCCAGCGGTCGGTGCGCCGGGTGTTGACCTCCCACACGCCGTCGGCGCGCTGGGCGAAGTCCGTCACCGTGGTGAGCGGGTGCACCTGGGCGCCCGCCTTCTCCGCGAGATAGAGATAGTTCTTGACCAGGGTGTTCTTGGCGTTGTGGCGGCAGCCGGTCATGCATTCGCCGACCTCGATACAGCCGCGCCGGACCGGGCCCGCACCACCGAAGTAGGGGTCGGCGAAATCCTTGCCTGGAGCCTTCTGGCCGTCGGGGCCGAAGAACACCCCGACCGGTGTCGGCGTGTACGTGTCGCCGACCCCCATGTCCTCGGCGACCTGCTTCATGATGCGGTCGGCGTCGGTGAACGTGGGATTGGTGACGACGCCGAGCATGCGTTGGGCCTGCGCGTAGTGCGGCAGCAACTCGTCGTTCCAGTCGGTGATGTGCTTCCACTGCGGATCGTTGAAGAACGGCTCCCGGGGCACGTAGAGGGTGTTGGCGTAGTTCAACGACCCGCCGCCCACACCGGCGCCGGCCAGGATCATCACGTTGCGCAGCAGATGGATGCGCTGGATCCCGTAACACCCCAGCTTGGGCGCCCACAGGAAGTCGCGCAGATGCCAGGAGTTCTTGGCGAAATCCTGGTCCTCGAAGCGCCGGCCGGCCTCCAGGACGCCCACCCGGTAGCCCTTCTCGGTCAGGCGCAAGGCGCTGACGCTGCCACCGAATCCCGAACCGATGATGAGCACGTCGTAGTCAGGCTGCATCCCACCAGTATGAACTTACCGATGGGTAACAAGCTAGTGAGGCCCGCGAGCAGACACAGAATCACGCTCCTCACCCGTCAATCGTGCGATTGTGTGTCTGCTCGCCGAACAGTTATCCACAGGCGGCGCTGAGGCACTGGTGATGCCGACCAACCGGCACAGATAGTTCGAGGCATGACTGTGGATCCCCTCGATCGGTGGGGCGGCCTGGCCACCGCTCAGGAACTCCTCACCGTGATGACGCGGCAGCAGCTCGACGTCAGGGTTCGCCGCGGCGAGTTGATTCGCCTGTGGCACGGCGTCTACACGTCAGAGCCAGCCGATTTGCGGCTGCGGTTGGCCGGGCTTGACATGTTTCTCGGTCAGGAGGCCGTCGCATGTATGGGTAGCGCTGCAGCCCTGTACGGCTTCGACGTCGAGAACACCACCGCGGTGCACATACTCGACCCCGGCAGGCGCGTTCGCCCGACTCTCGGTCTGATGGTGCACCAGCGCCTCGGTGCCCCGATCCGGCGAATCTCCGGTCGCTTGGCGGTCACTCCGGCCTGGACGGCGGTGGAGATCGCACGGCAGCTACCGCGACCTCGCGCCCTGGCGACGCTCGACGCTGCGGTGCACTCCTCATGGTGTTCGACGGCGGAACTCGAGAAGGCGATCCACCGGCAGAAGGGCCGTCGCGGCATCGTCGCCGTCCGGGAACTCCTGCCTGATGTCAACGGCCGGGCCGAATCGGCGATGGAAAGCGAGGCGCGGCTGGTGATGATCGACCACGGCCTACCCCGGCCCGAGCTGCAGTATGAGATCCGGGGACCGAACGGTGAGGTCTGGCGGGTCGACTTCGCCTGGCCGGAACAGCGGATCATCGCCGAGTACGAGAGCGTCGAGTGGCACGCCGGACGCGCGGACATGATCCGTGATCGCAAGCGGATGGCCGCGCTTCAGCAACTGGGATGGACGGTCATCCCCATCGTGGTCGAGGATGTCCGCCGCCGGCCCACTGAGCTCGCCCAGCGCATCGAGTTCCACCTGACGAGCGCCCGCAGAGCGGGCTGAACTCCGGCGAGCAGACGCAAACTCGCACGGAATTGGGGTTCGCGGTGCGATTTTGTGTCTGCTCGCGGAGGAAGTCCTAAACCCCGACGGCCAGGCCGACCTTCTGGAATTCCTTGAGGTCGCAGTACCCGGCCTTGGCCATCGACCGGCGCAGGCCGCCGACGAGGTTCAGGGAGCCGAACGGATCGTCGGACGGGCCGTCGAGCACCCGCTCCAGCGGGGGCCGCTCGCCGAGCGCCACCTGCAGCAGCGCACCGCGGGGCAGCGACGGGTGCGCGGCCGCGGACGGCCAGAACCAGCCGTCGGCCATCGCCTCGTTCGCCGCGGCGAGCGGGGTCCCGAGCACCACCGCGTCGGCACCGCAGGCGATCGCCTTGGCCAGCTCACCGGAAGTGTGGATGTCGCCGTCGGCGAGCACGTGGACATAGCGGCCCCCGGTCTCGTCGAGGTATTCGCGCCGGGCGGCCGCGGCGTCGGCGATCGCGGTGGCCATCGGCACGCTGATACCCAGCACCTCGTCGCTGGTGGTGACGCCGCTGGTGGAGCCGTAGCCGACGATGACGCCGGCGGCGCCGGTGCGCATCAGGTGCAGCGCGGTGCGATGGTCGAGCACTCCGCCGGCCACCACCGGAACATCGAGTTCGGAGATGAAGGTCTTGAGGTTGAGGGGTTCGCCGCTGCCATGGTCCTGGGCCACCCGCTCGGCGGAGATGATCGTTCCCTGGATGACCAGCAGGTCGATTCCGGCCTGTATGAGGGCCGGGGTCAGCGCCTGGGCGTTCTGCGGGCTGACGCGCACAGCCGTGGTCACCCCGGCTTCCCGGATGCGGGCCACCGCGGCACCGAGCAGTTCGGGGTCGAGCGGCGCGGCGTGCAGCTGCTGCAGCAGCCGGATCGCCGAGGACGGCTCCGGTTCCTTCGCGGCCGCCTCGACGACCTGGGCGATCTTGTCCTCGACGTCGGCATGTCTGCCGATCAGACCTTCGCCGTTGAGAACCCCCAGGCCCCCGAGCCGGCCGAGCTCGATCGCGAACTCCGGCGATACCAGGGCATCGGTCGGGTGGGCGACCACCGGGATCTCGAAGCGGTAGGCGTCCATCTGCCAGGCCGTCGACACGTCCTTCGACGACCGGGTGCGCCGTGACGGCACGATGTTGATATCGCTGAGTTCATAGGTTCGGCGAGCCGTCCGGCCCATGCCGATCTCGACCATGTCGCGCATCTGTCAGCCTTCTGTCCTGTCGGTTCCTCGCGCGAGCGCTCGTCAGCGGGTGGTGGTGTAGTTGGGGGCTTCGACGGTCATCGTGATGTCGTGCGGATGACTTTCCTTCAGGCCCGCGGCGGTGATCTGCACGAACTGCGCCTGCTGCAGCTGCTCGATGCTGGCCGAACCGGTGTACCCCATCGCGGCGCGCAGCCCGCCGGTGAGCTGGTGGATGACCGTCGACAGCGGCCCTCGGTAAGGCACCCGCCCCTCGATGCCCTCGGGTACCAGCTTGTCCTCGGAGAGCACGTCGTCCTGGAAGTAGCGGTCCTTGGAGAACGAGCCCCGCACCGCTCCCCCGGCTCCGCGGCCCTGCATGGCGCCGAGGGACCCCATCCCGCGATAGCTCTTGAACTGCTTGCCGTTGACGAAGATGAGATCGCCCGGGGACTCCGCCGTGCCGGCCAGCAGCGAGCCCAGCATGGCCGTCGACGCCCCGGCGGCCAGTGCCTTGGCGATGTCACCGGAATACTGGAGCCCGCCGTCGGCGATTACCGGCACACCCGACGGCGCGCAGGCGGCCACGGCCTCCAGGATCGCGGTGATCTGCGGGGCACCGACACCGGCGACCACACGGGTGGTGCAGATCGAGCCGGGCCCGACGCCGACCTTCACGGCGTCCGCGCCGGCCTGCACCAGAGCCGCCGCGCCCGCCCGTGTCGCGACGTTGCCGCCGATGACGTCGACCCGGTCGCCGAGCACGGTCTTGACGCGGTGCACCATCTCCAGCACCGACCGGTTGTGCGCATGGGCGGTGTCGACGACGAGCACGTCGACACCGGCGTCGGCCAGCGTCATGGCGCGCGTCCACGCGTCCTCGCCCACACCGACGGCGGCGCCGACCAGCAGCCTGCCGTCGCGGTCCTTGGTGGCCAGCGGGAACTGCTCGGTCTTGACGAAGTCCTTGACGGTGATCAGCCCGGTCAGCTTGCCGTTGCCGTCGACGATCGGCAGCTTCTCGATCTTGTGGCGGCGCAGCAATCCGAGAGCCGCCTCGGCGGACACACCCTCCTGGGCGGTGATCAGCGGAGCCTTGGTCATCACCTCGGAGACCGATTTGGACTGGTCGACCTCGAAGCGCATATCGCGGTTGGTGATGATCCCGACCAGGGCGCCCTGCGCATCGACCACCGGGAGACCGGAGATGCGGAACCGCGCGCACATCGCGTCGACCTCGGCCAGCGTATTGTCCGGCGAACAGGTCACCGGATCGGTGACCATTCCGGCCTCGGACCTCTTGACGGTCTCGACCTGACCGGCCTGTTCGGCCACCGGCAGGTTGCGGTGCAGCACCCCCATGCCGCCGGCGCGGGCCATCGCGATGGCCATCCGGGATTCGGTCACCGTGTCCATGGCCGAACTCACCAGCGGCACCCGCAGACGGATGCGCTTGGTCAGCTGGCTGGAGGTGTCGGCGGTCGCGGGCACCACGTCGGAGGCCGCGGGCAGCAGCAGGACGTCGTCGAAGGTCAGGCCGAGCATCGCGATCTTGGTCGGGTCATCGCCGCCGGTCGGGACCGGTACGGCGAGGGGAACGCTGCTCTCAGCGATCGACATGGGCGATAGCCTCCAAATAAGGCGTGAAGCGGAATACATGATTCTATCGCTGCGCCCGACGAGTCGGCGTCCGCACGCAGCTCGCCACGCGCTCAACCGCTGGCGCGAAGACTGCCGTGCTGAGTAATGTGGGACTCGTGCGAGACCACCTGCCACCTGGTTTGCCGCCCGACCCCTTCGCCGACGACCCCTGCGACCCCTCCGCGGCGCTCGACGCATTGGAACCCGGCCAACCGCTCGACCCGCAGGAACGCACGGCTGTCGAGGCCGACCTCGCCGACCTCGCTGTGTACGAGGCACTTCTCGCCCACAAGGGCATTCGCGGTCTCGTCGTGTGCTGCGACGAATGTCAGCAGGATCACTACCACGACTGGGACATGCTGCGCGCCAATCTGCTGCAGTTGCTGGTCGACGGCACGGTGCGACCGCATGAACCGGCCTACGATCCCGAGCCCGACGCGTACGTGACGTGGGATTACTGCCGCGGATACGCCGATGCCTCCCTCAACGAGGCGGCGTCCGAACCTGACGGCTACCGCTGACCCTCAGCGCTTCCTGCTCGTCATCCCGGTAGGCCCGGGACCTCCGTTGTCGTGGTGATCGCCGGTTCAGGCTCCTGAGTCGCCGGTGCCGCCGTCGTCGTGGGCGCTGCTGTCGTCGGAGCCGCGGTCGTGGGCGCTGAGGTCGGGACGACCGTCGTGGTGCTCAAGGTCACCTCCGCCGACGACGTCGGCGACGAAGCGCTCGACGGCGCGGCGACCGGCCCGGACGTCGTGGTGGTCACCGGAGCCGGCGAGGACGGCGTCGGCACGGGGGTCGCCGTCGTTGTCGGCGTCGGTGCCGTCGTTGTCGGCGTTGTCGGCGTCGGTGCCGGCGTTGTCGAGGGGGATGGCGCCGGGCTGGTGGTCACCGACGGCGACGGGGTCGCCGAGGTGGCGGAATCGGGCGACGAGGTGACCGGCGAGGTCGACGGCGACGAGATGGTGACCGGAGACGTCGAGGTGATCGAGTCCGGCGAGAGCAGGGCCGGCAGCGGCAGATCCGAGGGCACCTCGGGCAGCACGACTGGCGGTGCGTCGGGCGGCACCGTCGCGTTGATGTCGCGGCTCTCGACCTTGACCGACAGCTCCTGCCATTGGTCGACGAGTTCCTGCTGACGGCTGGTGTCGTTGACGGCGGCCACGGTCGTGGTGATGGTCTGCAGCCTGTCCTGCGCCGCGGCCCAATCGCCCTGGTCGATGAGCTGCTGCACCTGGGCCAGTTGGCTCTGCGCCGCGAGGGCCACCTGGTCGTCACGGGTCTGCTCCTGCTCACCGAAGAACATGGTGCGCAAGTTGTACAGCGCGTCGCCGGGACCGGCTCCGTAGATCACCGAGCCGAAACCACCCAGGCACAGCACCGCGGCGGCGACCGATCCGGCCACGGCCAGACCCAGCCGGCGCCGCGGCGGCGCGGCCGGAGCCGTCGCACGATCGAGGGCGAGCGCCGCGTCGCGCGGGGTGACCGTGGCGGTCAGCGGTGCCTGCCGCACCTCGTCGCGCCAGCCCGCGAGCAGGTGGGTTAGTTCGGATTCGCCCGCGTCGTTCGGGTAGACGGGTCGTTCACCAGCCAGGGCATCGAGGAGTTGGTCGGTGTAGTTGATCTCGGGTAGCGACGGGTCGCTCCCGTTGTTCGGGTTGCGGCGTGGGAAATCAGGCATGGTCGTGCCCCGTCGAGAGGATTTCGGCTTTCAGCCGCGCCAGCGCGCGGTGCTGCGCGACGCGGACCGCCCCCGCGGTGCTACCGACCGCTTCGGCGGTCTCCTCGGCGCTCATGCCGACGACGACACGCAGAATGAGGATCTCCCGCTGCTTCTCGGGCAGGATCCCGAGCAGCTTGTTCATCCGGGCCGACGCCTCGGAGTCGATCGCCATCTGCTCGGGACCGGCGTCGGCGGAGAAGCGTTCGGGAACCACGTCGGTCGGATCGGCGCGGTTGCGGCTCGCCGCGCGGTGAGCGTCGGCGATCTTGTGCGCAGCGATGCCATACACGAAGGCCAGGAACGGACGCCCCTGATCCTTGTACCGCGGCAGCGCCGTGATGGCGGCCAAGCAAACCTCCTGCGCAACGTCATCTGCTGACAGACCGCTTCGTTCCGTCGCGCCGATCCTGGCTCGGCAGTACCGCACGACGATCGGACGAATGATCTCCAGCACTTCCCGGAGCGCGTCTCGGTCCCCCGCCACAGCCTCAGCGACGACAGTGTCGAGACGTTCTCCCGAAATTGTCATCGTGGGCGGTATCTCCAACGTTACGAACGGGGCTCATCCCGGCGGTAGGGCTCAGCTAAACAATAACGACCCCTACGGGCGATTCGGCTCAGCGACGGAACCACACGCCGCCGCGTTGTCGCACTTGGTCGGCGCTGGTCTCCATGACCCGGGTGACATCCGCCGGTGAACGGATGGCGCTGCCGACCCCCACGAGCAGACTGGCCAGCGCCCAGCGCAGCGGAACCAGCCCCAGGCGGTCGGCCGACTCCAGTGCGGCATCGGCGATGTCGCGGCACCCGGGCAGGTCGCCGGCCGTGCACAGCGCCGCGGCGAGCACCACCTCGGATTTGACCCGGTGCCGGGCCGAGCCGAAGCCGGCGGCGGCCGCGACGGCGCGCTGCGCCTGATGCACGGCGTCCGGCCCGTCGCCGCGGGCCATCGCCAATTCCGCCCGCACCCAGCCGAAGCGGATCGGCAGGCGGTCGTCGCGGGCGTCGTCGAGATACTCGCCGGCCCGTTCGAGGAGTCGCCGGGAGGCCGCGAGACGTCCGACTCCGAGCGCGTCGGCCGCGAGACCGATCAGTGCGTCGGCGTGCGCCGCCGGGCCGGCCGCGGCCTCCGCGACCGCCACGCCGTCCCACCGTCTGGCGGCGCGGTGACCGCCGAGCTGACGCAGGAACGAGGCGCGGGTGCTGGCCGCCAGCGATCGCAGCGACGGTTCGGCGCAGCGGTGCAGTGCGGCCAGGTCCGTCAGGGCCGCCGCATAGCGGCCCTGCCCGCCGGCGGCCACCGCGCGCAACCACGTCTCCTCCGGCGCGCCGGCCGAAGGCAACGGCCAACGCTGCGGCGCGGCGCCGAAGGCCGCGTCGGCGATAACGCCCGGCCCGTCCCGGACCCCTCCGATGATCGTCGTCATGGCACGGCGACCGTACCAACGACCGGGAAACCCCCGTGGCAAACGCGTTCGTCAATTCTTCGGGCGCGACGGTTAACACTTCATGCTGGCGGTGTTACGCCTGAGTTACGTTCGTGCCGGTGTTCTCGCCCGATTCGTGCGGATCAACTGCGCAAACCCCGCGGCGGCACGCCTCGCTACCATGTTTTGCGCCGACGGCAAGTCACAGAAATGAACGTGACGTAAATTCTCGAGCTGGCCGTATGTGATTGAGCACATGATCGGCCTATTGACGGAAATTCTTTCGCCCTTCTACGTTGTGTGCACGAGTGGTCACCGGCGACTACAGCTCGGAAGGTATTACGTACACAGGCTCTACCGCGTGGCCGAAATCGGCGCGTAGATAGGGGTTTTCCCATGCCACAGCCGCAGCAGTTGCCTGGCCCCAACGCCGACATCTGGGATTGGCAGATGCAGGGTCTTTGCCGGGGTGTCGACTCGTCGATGTTCTTCCATCCCGACGGTGAGCGCGGCCGGGCCCGCGCCCAGCGCGAGATGCGCGCCAAGGAAATGTGCCGCCGCTGCCCCGTCATCGCTCAGTGCCGCTCGCACGCACTGGCCGTCGGCGAACCCTACGGAATCTGGGGCGGGCTGTCGGAGGCCGAGCGCGAACTTCTGCTCAAACGCGGTATCCGCCGCACGGCCTGATCGCAATACCCCGGAAAGGCCCCCGCTCAGCAAACGCCGAGACGGGGGCCTTTCGCGCTCCCGAGCGGAAGCGGTCAACGCGGATCGGGCGTTGCCGTGACCGCACCCGGACGTGTCACCGCGCCAGTTCCTCCAGTACCGCCTCGGTGGTCGCCCAGTCCATGCACTTGTCGGTGACCGACTGCCCGTACGTCAACGGACGGCTCTGCGCGGATTGGGCGCCGCCGACGAGGAAGCTCTCCAGCATCACGCCGCTCACCGGCAGTCCGTCGCGGACCAGCGCCGCCACTTCGGCTGCCACCTCGGCCTGACGGATGTGGTCCTTCCCGGAGTTGGCGTGGCTGCAGTCGATCACCACCCGCCCGGGCAGTCCGGCCGACGCGAGCGCGGCGGCGGTCTGCGATACGACGTCCGCGCCGAAGTTCGGGCCGTTCGTCCCGCCGCGCAGGATCACGTGGCAGTCCTCGTTGCCGGCGGTGCTGACCAGCGCACCGCGACCGAGGTCGTCCATACCGAAGAAGACGTGCTGGGCGGCGGCCGCTTTCACCCCGTCGATCGCCACCTGGATGTTTCCGTCGGTGCCGTTCTTGAAGCCCACCGGCATCGAGAGCCCCGACGCCAGCTGGCGGTGCACCTGTGACTCGGTGGTGCGGGCACCGATCGCCCCCCACGCGACCGTGTCGGCGATGTACTGGGGGCTGAGCGGTTCGAGGAACTCACATCCGACCGGCAGGCCGATGTCGACGATGTCGAGCAGCAGCCGGCGAGCGACGCGAAGACCGCGCGAGACGTCGAAGCTGTCGTCCATGTCCGGGTCGTTGATCAGGCCTTTCCACCCGACGGTCGTCCTCGGCTTCTCGAAGTACACCCGCATGACGATCTCGAGCCGATCCCGGCACCGCTCGGCCACCTGGGCCAGCCGGGCGGCGTAGTCGACCGCGGCGACGGGGTCGTGCACCGAGCACGGTCCGACGACGACCAGCAGCCGGTCGTCGCGACCGGCGAGGATGTCGGCGATCCGGGTGCGGTCGGCGGCCACCTGTTCGGCCCGCCGGGCGCCGAGGGGGAATTCCGCGCGCACCGCGTGTGGGCTCGGGATCTCGCTGAAACCGCGGATCCTGCGGTCCGACGTGGCCGGCGGGGTGGCGGTCTGCGCCAGATTCATCTCGTCAGTGCCTTTCTGGGGTGGGGCACTGCGGATGTCCGGTGCCCTTGAATGACGAAAGGCAGCGACCTGGTGGTCACTGCCTGGGCTCCGGGTGGGTGCGTGCTTAGCGCTGCGCTCGTGCGGCTCCGCCCGGAGCCTGCATAAAGCGCCAATAAGCGACGCGCACACCGATGTTCACCGGCTCAGACTACACCCTGGTGTCGAGTCGTCAGACCGGGGCCGTCCGCGCTGCCCACGGCACCGCCCGCTCCAGCTGGGCGGCCAGGCGAATCAGCAGCGCCTCCCCCGCCAGCGGTGCGACGAACTGGACGCCCAGCGGTAGCCCGTCGGAGGTCCAGTGCAGGGGCAGCGAGATGGCCGGGCGCCCCGTCAGATTCGCCAGCTGGGTGTACGGCACCCAGCCGAGGTTCTGGTCGACCATGTCGTCGACGATCGAGGTGTGGCGCAACAGCCGGGCCGATCGGGTCTTCAGCAGGACGTCGGCACCCCGTTGCAGCAGCGGGGGCAGGTCGAACTCGCCGATCCTCGGTGGTGGCGTCGCCAGGGTGGGCGTGAGCAGCAGATCGTAGGAGTCGAAGAAGTGGGTCAGCCGCCGGACGTAGTCGTGACGCCGTCCCACGGCATCGACGTAATCGACCCCGCTGGTGGCCCGGCCGAGTGCGGCCATGATCAACGTGTCGCGTTCGAAGGCCTCGTCCCCCGCCCCGGTGCGGCGTTTGGTGTCGGCGACCTCCCAGGCGATGGTGACGAACCAGGTGAGCAGGAAATCCCTGGCGAGCGCGGCGTCGTCATACGGCGCCTCCGGCAGTTCGTCGACGTGATGCCCGAGGTCGGTCAGACCGCCGACGGTCGCCTCGATCGCCGCGTACGCCTCGCGGTGCGGCGCCGTGTTGATCGCCGACGGCACCCGCACCCCGATCCGCAGCCGGCCCGGATCCTGTCCGACGCATGAGACGAAGGGGTAATCCGGCATCGCCGGCAGGTAGTCGCCGGTGGGTTCGCCCCCGCTGATCACGTCGAGCATGCCCGCGGTATCGCGCACGGTTTTGGACACCACACCCTGGACCGCGGCACCGTGCATCGTCTCGCCGGTGATCGGGCCCATCGGCGTCAGCCCGCGGCCGGGTTTGAGGCCGACGAGTCCGCAGCACGCCGCCGGGATCCGGATGGATCCGCCGCCGTCGTTGGCTCCCGCGCACGGGACGATGCCCGCGGCCACGGCCGCCGCCGACCCGCCCGAAGATCCGCCGGGTGTGCGCCCGAGGTCCCAGGGATTGCGCGCCGGACCCCACGCGGCCGGTTCGGTGATGCCTTTGGCGCCGAACTCGGGGCAGTTCGTCTTCCCGAAGATCACCAGCCCGGCGTCCAGCCAGCGCTGCACGACCGTCGCGTGTTCGGTGACCGGAATGCCCATCAGCGAACGGGAGCCCTGCGAGGACGGCAGGCCGGCATAGTCCTGCGCGAGGTCTTTGATCAGGAACGGGACGCCGGCGAACGGTCCCGTCGAGGTGTCCGCCGAACGGTCGGACACCGCACGCACGATGGCGTTGATGCGGGGGTTCACCGCCGCCGCCCGTTCCTGGGCCAGCGTCAGCAGTTCCGCAGCCGAGACGTCACCGGCGGACACCAGCTGCGCCAGGCCGGTGGCGTCGTACGTGCGGTACTCGTCGAATCTCACCGGGCGACCGTACCGCCGCGACCGGTCGATCTCAGTCGGCGGAGCTCAGCACGGCCTGCCCGGCGAGTCGGGTGCCCCGGTTGCGGCGCCGCGCCGCCAGCCGCCGTCGGCGGACCTTGAACGAACTCCACTCGCCGAGCGTGACTCCCGCGGCCAGTGCGGTCCCGATGGCGAAGGCACCGAGTACCGAGGCGAATCCCACCGCATGCTGATCGTTGAGGATGGCGTAGACGCCGTGCAGAAGCGCCAGACCGGGCAGCAGCGGCACGATTCCCGCGATCGACACCACGAGCGGCGGCGCCAGGTTGCGACGTTCCATCAGCCGGCCGACCAGACCGATCGGCACCGCGGCGATGAACGACGCGACCACCGCGCCCAGTCCGGCGCCCTGGGCCAGCAGGAATGCGATGGTGCCCGCGGCCCCGCCGAAAGCCGCGGCGATCGCCGACGACCGTTCCGCGTAGCAGGCCAGCGCGTACGCCGCCGCGCTCGCCGCCCCGAACGCGATACGCGCCGGGAACTCCGCCAGCGCGGGCGGCGGGTTCGCACCGATCGCGACGAACGGCGCGCCGAACCGACTGGTCAGATGCAGGACGACGGCGACGCCGGCGATCGTCGCGCCGGTCATCATGACGAGCTCGAAGAAGCGGCCGGCCGCGGTGACGGGCGCACCGCTGATGACGTCGCCCACCGACCCGACCAGGGAGAGGCCGGCCAGGAGGACGACCAGGCCGGCCGCGATCGCCACCGTCGGCCCGAAATGCAACCCCAGCTTCGGGCTGAGCCAGTACAGCAGGATCGGCGGCAACGTCGCGATGGCTCCGCCGACGACGTACTGGAAGAAGAACGGCAGTCCGTGCCGGTTGAGCCATCGGTTGACCCGGTCGATGGTCATCGCGCTCACCGCGCTGACCGCGCAACCCAGCCACGTCGCACCCAACGTGCCCGCCGTCGCGAACGCCAGGGCACCCCACGCCAGCGTGGCGATCCAGCGCTTGTACGGATGCGGCGCGATGGTGATGGCGGTCAGTTCGTCGTGGGCGTCCGCGCACGACACCTCGCCCGCCCGGATGCGGGTGATCAGCCGGTCGACGGCGGCCAGCCGGCTGAAGTCGATCGATCGTGATTGCACGATGTGCAGGGTGCTGGCGGGCGGCACGGACGGGCCGCGGTAGGCCGCGATGTGGATGGTCGTGTTGATGACGTCGACCTCGATGCGCCGGATCCCGTAGGCGGCGGCCACCGCGGTCACCTGGTCCATCGTGGCGGTGGCCGGGGTGCCGGATGCCATGAGGATCGCGCCGATGTTCCCGGCGAGGTCGAGGACCTCACCGACGCGCGCCGATTCGGCCTCGTCGAGTTCGGAACGGGTGGCGTTCGCGATCCGCGGCATCGCGTCGGTGGGTGGGTCGGTCTCCCGGACCATGCGGGTCAGCAGGTCGAGATGACGCGATTTGGCCGACGGGCCCGTGCGGCCACGGGTCGACTCCACCACTGTGCCCCCTTCGATTCGACGAACTCCCGACCCACCGTCGCGTGGTCAGGAGCGAAATCGATTTTACTCATGTCACCGAAGCCGGTCACGCTGTCCCGGCTGTGAGTGTCCGCACACGGTGAGGGGTGCGCTCAGGTGCGGGTCCAGGGCTGACAGTTACGCGATTCGAAGGCCATCACGGTGTCGTTGATGTTGGCGTATATCGGCCCGATGGACATGTTCGTCGCGACGATGTGGTCCTTGTCCGGCGCCGGTGTGCCGTAGGTGAACCAGACGCACATCGACCCCTCGGTCGGTACGTCGTTGATCCAGACGGCCCAGGTCGATGCCGTACCGGCGCTGCGGTAGAGGCCCGGCGCGATATCCCGGCCGGCCAGGAAGAAGCCGTCACTGGGGATCGGGTTCAGCGGTTCCGCGCCGGCCGGCGCGGCCGTCACCACCGCCGCCACCGTGAGGAGGAATCCGGCCGCGGCGTGGGTCAGGCGCGCGCTGGGCATGGTCCCCGCAGCGTAAGCCGCCGCCCGGCCCCGCACGCGGATTCGGCCACTTCGGCGGGACGGCGCCCGAGCCCGACCATAAGTACGGTGATGCCGTGCAGACCCGCCAGATCGACAGCCCCTGGGCGCCGGTGTCGGTGCACGAGGACGGTGGCCTGATCCATGCGCGAGGCATCCCCTATGCGGAGGCGCGACGGTTCGCCCCGCCCGAGCCCATCAGTACCCCCGTCGGTGTCGTCGACGCGACCCGGCGCGGCCCCGTCTGCCCGCAACGGCCGTCGCGGCTGGAGTTCGTCACCGGCCCGGTGGTCGATCGGCTCGCCAGCAGCGAACGGTGTCAGGTACTGAGCGTCACCGCACCGGTCGACGCGGCCGGGTTGCCGGTGATGGTGTGGTTCCACGGCGGCGCGTACGTCGCCGGTGGCGGTGAAGCGGCCGGTTACGACCCGGACCTGCTGGTCGGCGAGGGCGGTGTCGTGGTCGTCACGGTGACCTACCGGTTGGGCCTGCTCGGCTACTTGAACCTGCACGACCCCGGCACCGAGAATCTGGGCCTGCGTGACCAGCTCTGCGCACTGCAGTGGGTCCGTGACAACATCGCCGCCTTCGGCGGTGATCCGCAGCGCGTCACCGTGTTCGGGCAGAGTGCCGGCGGGGACTCGGCGATGTCGCTGCTGTTGTGCCCGGAGGCCGCCGGACTGTTCAGCCGAGCTATTCTGCAGAGCGCGCCGCTGGGCCTGCGCGGCAGCCGGACCGCGTTGACCGCCGCGATGCGCGAGGCCGCCACCGCCGCGCTGGCGGGCACGCCGGCTGCGCAGGCGAGCACCGAAGAGCTGCTGGACGCCCAGGCTGCCGCCGCCGCGGTGGGCCCGCGGTTCGGACTGCTCGGACTCATGCCCTTCGCACCGCTGATGAATCACGCACCGCTGCCGCCGGAGTCCGACGTCGACGAGCGGCTTGCCGACGCCGCGACCCGGGTGGAGATCCTGGTCGGCTACACCCGCGACGATGCGATGCCGTTCGTCGTCCTGAGCTCGAGAGGAGCGCGGCTGTGGCGCCTCGGTCCGATCGGGCGGGCTGCGGTCTCGGTCGCCGCGAGGAGGGCGACCCATCGGATCTTCGGCCGGGGGGCCATCGACCTCGCGCGCACCTGGCGCGCCGCGGGAGGGCGGGCGGTCACCTTCCGCGTCGACTGGTCACCACCCGGCGCACCGCTGGGCGCCTGCCACTGCATCGACCTGCCGCTGCTCTTCGCTAACCCGGGGGTCTGGTCCGGCGCGCCGATGCTCGGCTCCGATCCCGACGCGCTCTACGAGGGCCCGGGACGCGCGATGCGCCTTTCCTGGAGCACCTTCGCCCGCGACGGCGCGGCCGGGTTGCCGGCCGGCACACTCCGGATCCGGTGACCGTCAGCCCAACGGCGAGGTGCGCGAGCCGATCTTGTCGGTGGTCTCCAGGGGAACCCTGGTGCCGTTGAGGAACAGACTCAGCAGGCTGAACCAGCCGATCGTGACGACGTACTTGCGTGTCGTGGTGACCCCGAACCTGTCGAGCAGCGCCTGCAGGGTGGCATCGGTCAGCGTGCCGGAGCCGAGGAGCTCATCGGTCGCCGCCATCAACAGCCGGTAGTCGGGCGCGAGGTCCGCCACGGGTGCGTCGCCGGCGATCGCATCGATCTCGGCGGTCGACAGGCCCGCGTTGCGGCCCATCTGTTCGTTGGCCTGCCACTCGTAGGGGCTGTCCAGCACCGACGCCGCGCGCAGAATGATGACTTCGCGATGCCTGGCATCGATGTCGGGCTCGCCGAACACCGCCTGAACCATACCTGCCAGCGCCGGGAAGAAGTTCCCGGTTCCGCTCATCATCTTCATGACGTTCAGTGCGGTGTCGGGGTCGTACCCGGGGCCCACCGCATCGGCGATCTCGGCGTCGTCGGGTAGTGGCACCACGACAGCCGCTCGGTAGTGCGTTGGCTTTCCCATGAATCGTCCTCTCGTCCGGTCTTCCAGTCGGGACAACGGAAAGCCCCCGAGGACACATCCCTAAAAAGGGTGCCGACATCAAGGCACCCCCGGCCCATCAGGACCGGGGGTGCCTCGTCGTGAACTACCTAGTGGGCGTGGCCGTGATGGCCGTGCCCGTGATCCTCTTCCTCGGCCGGCTTGTCGACCACCGCGGTCTCGGTGGTGAGCACCATCCGTCCGACCGAGGCCGCGTTGAGCACCGCCGAACGGGTCACCTTGACCGGGTCGACGACGCCTTCGGCGACCAGGTCGCCGTAGGACAGCGTGGCGGCGTTGAAGCCCTGCCCGGCCGGCAGCTCGCCCACCTTGTTCACCACGACGGAGCCGTCGAGCCCGGCGTTGGTGGCGATCCAGAACAGCGGAGCCGACAGCGCCTTGGCGAAGACCTCGACACCGAGCGCCTCGTCGCCCGACAGTGACGAGCGCAGTCCGTCGAGCGCGGAGCGCGCCTGCACGAGGGCCGCACCGCCACCGGTGACGATGCCCTCCTCGACCGCCGCCTTGGCCGCGGCGACCGCGTCCTCGACGGCTTCCTTGCGCTTCTTCAGATCGGTCTCGGTGGCCGCACCGACCTTGATCACCGCGACGCCGCCGGCCAGCTTGGCCAGACGCTCCTCGAGCTTCTCGCGATCCCAGTCGGAGTCGGTGTTCTCGATCTCGGCGCGCAGCTGCTTGGCCCGGTCGGCGACGGCGTCCTGCCCGCCGCCGCCGTCGACGATCACCGTGCTGTCCTTGCTGACCACCACGCGCCGCGCGGAGCCGAGCACGTCGAGGCCGACCTCCCGCAGCGTCAGGCCGACATCGGGGTTGACCACCTGTCCGCCGGTGACGATCGCGAGATCCTCGAGGAACGCTTTGCGGCGATCGCCGAAGAACGGCGCCTTGACCGCGACGGCCTTCAGCGTCTTGCGGATGGCGTTGACGACCAGGGTCGACAGCGCCTCACCCTCGATGTCCTCGGCGATGATCACCAAGGGCTTACCCGACTCGGCGACCTTCTCCAGCAGCGGCAGCAGGTCCGGCAGCGAGCTGATCTTCTCGCGGTGCAGCAGGATCAGCGCATCCTCGAACACCGCTTCCTGGGCGTCGAAGTCGTTGACGAAGTACGCCGAGATGAAGCCCTTGTCGAAACCGACGCCCTCGGTGATCTCCAGCTCGGTGTTCAGCGTCGAAGACTCCTCGACGGTGACCACGCCGTCGGCGCCGACCTTGGTCATCGCTTCGCCGACCAACTCGCCGATCACCTCGTCGCGCGAGGAGACGGTCGCCACCTGGGCGATCGCCTTCTTGTCGTCGACCGGGGTGGCCGCGGCCAGCAGCGCCTCGGACACCGCGTCGGCGGCCTTGCTGATGCCCGCCCCGAGCGCGATGGGGTTGGCGCCCGCGGCGACGTTGCGCAGCCCGGCCTTGACGATCGCCTGGGCGAGCACCGTCGCGGTGGTGGTGCCGTCGCCGGCGATGTCGTTGGTCTTGGTGGCCACCGACTTCACCAGCTGGGCACCGAGGTTCTCGAACGGATCCTCGAGGTCGATCTCCCGGGCGATGGTCACACCGTCGTTGGTGACGGTGGGGCCGCCCCACGATTTGGCCAGCACGACGTTGCGGCCGCGCGGTCCGAGGGTCACCTTGACCGCATCGGCGAGCTTGTCCACACCGACTTCCATTGCACGCCGCGCAGTTTCGTTGAATTCGATCTGCTTGCTCATATGTGTCTTCCTGTTTTCGGCAGGCAACGCATGCCGCCCCGGACATCACCCGTCACAACGGGGATCTCCGGGGCGGACACGGGTGCTTACTTGTTGACGACAGCCAGCACGTCGCGGGCCGAGAGGATCAGGTACTCCTCGCCGTTGTACTTGATCTCGGTGCCGCCGTACTTGCTGTAGATGACGGTGTCACCCTCGGAGACGTCCAGCGGAATCCGCTTCTCGCCCTCGTCGTCCCAGCGGCCGGGGCCGACGGCGACGACAGTGCCCTCCTGCGGCTTCTCCTTGGCGGTGTCCGGGATGACCAGACCGGAAGCGGTCGTGGTCTCGGCCTCGTTGGCCTGGACGAGGATCTTGTCCTCGAGTGGCTTGATGTTCACGCTCGCCACGATGGAGCCCTCCACTAGTTCGGTGTAGGTCCGGGTTCGTCGCCGGACCGGTGTTGTCGATGCGTTACCAGGTGTTCGGCATGCGTCCGGGCTCGGATGCGTCGTCGTCGCGGGTGCCGACGCGGAGTTTGGCCGCCTGCCACCTAGCACTCTATACACGCGAGTGCTAGCGCTCAAGGGTGGGTGGGTGCCGAATCAGGCCACCTGGCTGTGCACCACCGGTAGGCCGGGATCACTGGCCGCGTCCAGCGGCGACGGCGCCGCGCCCGCGGCGATCAGATGGGCCGCGAACGACGCGATCATCGCGCCGTTGTCCGTGCACAGCCGGGGCCGCGGGACGCGCAGCGTCAGTCCTGCCTGCGCGCACCGCTGCTCGGCCAGCTCACGCAGCCGGGAGTTCGCGGCGACCCCGCCGGCGATCAGCAGCGTCGACACCGCCAACCGCTCGCAGGCCCGCACGGCCTTACGGGTCAGCACGTCGGCCACCGCCTCCTGGAACCCGGCGGCGACGTCGGCCTGGGATGCCTCCGGATGGGCTTCGACGTAGCGGGCCACCGCCGTCTTGAGGCCCGAGAAACTGAAAGCGAACGGATCGTCTCGGGGGCCGGTCATCCCGCGGGGGAACACGATCGCCTCGCGGTCACCGTCGCGAGCCAGTTCGTCGAGCACCCGCCCACCCGGATAGCCGAGGCCGAGCAGCCGGGCCACCTTGTCGTAGGCCTCGCCCGCGGCGTCGTCGACCGTGCTGCCCAGTTCCACGATCGGTTCGCCCAGCGACCGCACGTGCAGCAGGTGGGTGTGCCCGCCGGACACCAGCAGCCCCACGCTCTCGGGCAGCGGCCCGTGGTCGTAGACGTCGGCGGCCAGGTGCCCGCCGAGGTGGTTGACCCCGTAGAACGGCACCCCCCAGGCCGCCGCGTACGCCTTGGCGGCCGCGACCCCCACCAGCAGCGCGCCGGCCAGCCCCGGGCCGATGGTGGCGGCCACCACGTCGGGCCGCGCCACCCCGGCGGTGTCCAGCGCCCGCCGCATGGTCGGACCGAGCGCCTCCAGGTGCGCCCGGGACGCGATCTCGGGCACCACGCCGCCGAAGCGGGCGTGTTCGTCGACGCTGGAGGCGACCTCGTCGGCGAGCAGGGTCACCGCGCCGTCGCCGGTGAGTTCGGCGATGCCGACTCCGGTCTCGTCGCAGGAACTCTCGATGGCCAGGATGATCACGGTGTCTGCTGCCTCGCGGGGCTCGGGGGGTCGCGCCTCATCGTATAGGCGTCCGCACCGCTGATCCGGTAGTAGCGCTTGCGCACCCCCACCCGGACGAAGCCGACGCTCTCGTAGAGCTTCAGCGCCGGTTCGTTGTCGGTGCGCACCTCCAGGAAGATGGTGCCGTCGCCGGCGACCTCGAGCAGATCGTCCAGCAGCCGCCGGCCGATCCCCCGTCCCTGATAGTCGGGGTCGACGCCGATGGTGTGGATCTCGTATTCGAACGGTGCGCGCCGGCCCAACCGCGCGATCCCCGCGTAGCCGACCAGCGTGCCGTCGGCACGGGCCGCCGCGTAGTGGGTGTGGCCGGCGGCGAGTTCGGCACGAAACGCCCGCGCCGGCCACGGGTCGTCGCCGGGGAACAGGATCGACTCCAGCTCAGCGCACCGCGCCGCGTCGTCCGTGTTCAGAACGTCGTAGCTGACGGTCATCCGGGCCGGCGCTTCGGCTCGGCGGGCGGGGTCGCGTCGGGTCGGCGCAGATACAACGGGACGAGCGGCTCCGGCTCCGCGGTCCAGTCCGATACGGCACGGGCCAGCCCGAGGACGGTCGGGTACTGCGGCGCCCGCGCCAGGGCCTCCGCGGCGCCGGGCACGTCGGCGGGCGCGTCGACCGCGGGACCGTCGACCCGAACGCCGTCGCGGTAGCGGGCCCAGTACACCTCGCGACGCCGGGCGTCGGTGACCACGAGCACGTCGCCGGAAGTCTGCACCCCGATCGCATCGAGGCTGCACACGCCGTGCACCGGGATGCCGAGCGCATGGCCGTAGGCGGCGGCGCTGGCCATCCCGACCCGCAGACCGGTGAACGGGCCGGGACCGCACCCGATCACCACCGCGTCGAGATCGGCCATGGCGACGCCTGCGTCGGTCAGGGCGGCCAGCACGTTGGGCGTCAGCTGTTCGGCATGGGCACGCGCGTCGACGGTGACCCGTTCGGCCAGGACGGTGACCTCGCTGCCGGTCAGGCGCGCGACGCCCGCGGTGACGGCCGGGGTGGCGGTGTCCAGCGCCAGGACGAGACGGCTCACCGCCGGCTCCACTGCCAGATCGCGGTGCGGGTCTCGGTGTCGCGGGCGCGTTCCAGCCGGATGTCGAGGTGGTTGTCGGAGAGCCGTTCGGCGATGCCCTCCCCCCATTCCACGACGACCACGGCGTCGTCGAGATCGGTGTCCAGGTCCAGGGAGTCGAGTTCGGCGAGCAGATCCGCGCCCGCATGGTCGAGCAGGCGGTACATGTCGACGTGCACCATCGCCGGACGGCCCGCCCGGCGGGACCGGTGCACCCGCGCCAGCACGAACGTCGGCGACGTCACCGGCCCCTCGACGTCGAGTGCCTGCGCGATTCCCTTGGCCAGCACGGTCTTTCCCGCACCGAGGGGTCCGGCCAGCACCACCACGTCACCGGCGCGCAGGTCAGCTCCCAATTCGGCGCCGAACGCGACGGTGTCCTGCGCGGTCGGCAACTGCGCCGTCCCGCCCGAATGGTCAGCCACGCGAGCGCACCCGCTCCCGGATCCGGCGGGTCAAGGCCACCAGCTTGGACGGGGTGGCCCGCTCGACCAGGCGGACGAGCGCCTCGTCGATGGCCTCGGGATCCTCCAGCTGCACCAGATGTCCTGCGCCACCGACGATCACCAGTTCGCTCCTGGGCAACGCATCGGCCATGTCTTGTGAGTACTCCATCGGGGTCAGCAGATCGCGGTCGCCGCACGCGATCAGCGTCTGGATCTTCGCCAGTGTCGGTAGCGCCTCGGTCTCGTCGTGCACCTCCAGGGCATGGAGGAATTCGACCAGCGTCGCGATCGGGGTGTCGTGCATCATTCGCTCGGAGAACGCCACCACCGACGGGCTGATCTTCTCGTCGCCGTAGGACGCGGCCCGCAGGACCGGGCCGATCACCGCGCGGGCCAGGCCTCGGGTCCGGTGCACCGTCTTGGGGGCGTAGCGCGCCGCGAAACGCGCCGCCTCGAGCACCGGGTTCTTGAGGATCTCCCCCAGCGGCGAACGCGAAACCCCTTCGGCGGCAGACGAGATCAGTGCGGCGCCGACGATGCGGGTCGGATAGCGGTGCGGGAACTGCCGGGCATGGGACAGCACCGTCATCCCGCCCATCGAATGTCCGACCAGCACGACCGGACCCCGGGGAGCCACCACGGCCAGCACCGATTCGAGATCCTGACCGAGCTGAGTGACGGTGTAGGTGTCCGGCGGGGCCTGCCCGGACTGACCGTGACCGCGCTGGTCGTAGAACACCATCCGGACCTGGTCGCCCCACTGGTCGCGCAGCCGGGCGCGCTGGAAGTGGAACGCTCCCATCCGAAGGCAGAAGCCGTGGGCGAACACCACGGTCAACGGCGCATCGGCCGGGCCGACCTCGCGAACCGCCAGGGGGACGCCGTCGACCGTGGTGACCACCGAGCTGCGGTCCGCGTCGAGCAGTTCGAAGTCCTCGCCGGTATAGGGGTCGTCCCGGCTGACCCGCCGGGTCAGCGACCGGGCCACGGTGACGCCGGCCAGCGACCCGACGGCCGCCAGCCCCGCCACGCCCGCCAGCCAGCCGGCGCCGATGAGTCCGCGGACCGGCGCGGAGCCACCCTCGCTCATCGCGGGCCTCCGACGTAGCTGCGCGTCACGCGGCCACGTGGACTCGTGACGATCTCGTAGGTGATCGTGCCCAGTTGGTCGGCCCAGTCCAGTGCGGTGGGTTCGCCGCGCGTGCCCGGTCCGAAGAGCACCGCATCGTCGCCCTCGGACACCTCGACCGGTCCGGGTCCGAGATCGACGACGAACTGGTCCATGCAGACGCGGCCGACGGCGGGATAGCGGCGGCCGTTGATCCAGACGTCGAAGCGTCCGCTGAGATTCCGGAACACACCGTCGGCATACCCGATCGGCAACAGCGCCAAAGTGGTGTCGCACACGCTGATCCACGTGTGTCCGTAGGACACCCCCGTCCCGGCCGGCACCGCACGCACCTGCGCGACGGGGCAACTGAGCGTCATCGCCGGGCGTAACCCGAGGTCACCGAGGGCGGGGATGGGGCTCTGGCCGTACACCGCGATACCGGGTCTGACCATGTCGTAGGCCAGATCCGGCCGGGTCATCGCCGCGGGCGAGTTGCACAGATGCGCCTTCTCGATGCGCACACCCGCGTCGGCGGCCGCGCGGCGGAACTCGGTGAACCGCTGCGCCTGCTGGTCGTTGACCGGGCTGGTGGGTTCGTCGCCACAGGCCAGATGCGACATGATGCCCCGCACCCGCACCGCGTCGTCGGCCACCGCGCGGCGCAGCGCGTCGAGCAGCTGCGGAAACTCCGCAGGGCTCACCCCGTTGCGGCTCAGCCCGGTGTCCACCTTGACCGTCACCTGGGCGGTGCGTCCGGTACGCCGCACCGCATCGAGCAGTTCGTCGAGCTGACGCACCGACGACACCGCGAGCTGTACGTCTGCGGCCAGCGCGGGCGCGAAGTCGGTGCCGGGCGCGTGCAACCAGGCCAACAGGGGCGCGCCGACCCCGTCCCGGCGCAGCGCCAGCGCCTCGGAGACGGTCGCCACCCCCAGTTCGACGGCCCCGGCGGCCAAGACCGTGCGGGCCACCTGCGCCGCACCGTGGCCGTAGCCGTCGGCTTTGAGGACGGGCATCACGTCGGCCGAGCCGGCGCGTTCAGCCAGCACCGCCATGTTGTGGGTGATGGCGTCGAGGTCGATGAGCGCCCGCGCGGTGGGGGTGGCTGCTGTGGTTTCGGTTGTGTGCATGGTCATGTCACCGCCGCCGATTGTCCCAGAACCGCGATCGGCGATGCCGCGGGACCGACGGGGTTTATCCAGGGGGTGCACAGGCAACTAGTGGCGTGGCGGTCCGACCGCATCCGTCTCCGCTCGGATGCGCGCGCTGCGACTGCGGAGGATGTCCGATGGCGAGAGGAATCCGGCCCGGCCGGCTCCGGGCGCATTCACCCCGCGCCCCGCACGACCACATCGGATCGGTTTCGCTACCACAGGGCACGCTGGGCCTGTTGATCACCTTCGCCGCCGACCTGGCGATGGCGAGCCTGGCGTCGGTGGTCGGTTTGGAATGGGCGAATGCCAGCGGCTTTCCGCTGCCACCGGTGTGGATGATGGCCTGCTATGCGCCGATGGTCCTGATCATCTTCGCCGCCCGCTCGGCGTACCGGCGCAGACTGCACACCACCCTGATCGGTGAATTCATGTCGGTGCAGAGCACCGCGGCCTTGGCGGCCATCCTGCTGCTGGCCGGCATGGTGCTCACCGGCGTCTCCGGCGAGGTGGACGAAACCATCGCCAAGGTGTGGTTCGCGACGGCGGTCTTCCTGCCGACCGGCAGGCTGTCGGCGATCGTGTTCAAACGAGCGATCCGGCGACGCCGGCGGCTGCAGTCGCCGACGCTGATCATGGGCAACGGGTCGATCGCCTGCCATCTTGCCCGGCGGTTCATCGACAATCCGCGCTACGGCATCCGCCCGGTCGGTCTGGTCGACGCCGACGCGCCCTGGACCTCGACAGGCCAGGACAGCCCCATCGCCGCGGTGGGTTCCCCCGCGACGATCTCCGAGGCGATTCGCCAGACCGGCGCCGAAGCGGTCGTGGTGGCGTTCTCCCGGACCCGGGACCAGGAGTTGATCCCGGCGATCAGAACCGCGCGCCTGGCCGGGCTGACGGTGTGGGTCGTTCCGCGCATGTTCGACACCATCGGCAGGAACTCCCGCGTGGACTACGTCGGCGGACTGCCGGTGCTGACCCTGTCGAGCACCAACCCCAACGGCTGGCAGTTCGCGGTCAAGTACGTCGCCGATCGGGTGGCGGCGGCCGCCATCCTGCTGGCGATCTCTCCGCTGTTCCTGCTCCTCATGGCCGCGGTCAAGGCGACCTCACCGGGTCCGGTGTTCTTCAGCCAACCCAGGATCGGCCGGGACGGGATCGTGTTCGACTGCCTGAAGTTCCGGTCGATGCGTCCGGCGCACGACTCCGACGGAGCGTTCGTCCCCCGCCCGGGCGGCGCCCCCGGCGGGGTGGAGGGCACCGATCGTCGCACGGCGGTCGGGAGGTTTCTGCGGTTGACCTCCCTGGACGAACTCCCGCAGCTGATCAATGTGATCAGGGGCGAGATGAGCCTGGTCGGACCCCGTCCGGAACGCCCCGAATTCGTCGACATGTTCAACACCCAGATCCGGCGCTACGGTGAACGACACCGCGTCAAGGCCGGCATGACCGGATGGGCCCAGGTACACGGCCTGCGCGGGCAGACGTCGATCGACGACCGCGCCGAGTGGGACAACTTCTACATCGAGAACTGGTCTCTGCTGCTCGATCTGCAGATCCTCCTCATGACCGTGGCGGCGGTGCTGCGCCCGACCGAGAAGTTGTCGCGCACAAAGGTGATCGCCCCCGCCGCCACCCTCGGCGCTCCGGAGTTCGACGGGCCGACGGTTTCGGTGGACGCACCACACGCCCATCCAGTCGGCCCCGACGATCTGCATGTGGTGGCCTCGGCCACCGCGGATGCGGCCTCCCAGCTGACCCAGCAGATCAGGGGATGGCTGGCCCGCCGGGTCCGCGTCGGCGCACAGCGTCGTTCCGACATCATGTTGGCGGCCTACGAGGCGCTGTCCAACTGCGCCGAACATGCCTACCGCCGCGACGCCGGCCCGACCGAGATGATCCTCGACGTCACCTACGACGCCCCGTCGATGACGGTGCGGGTCTGCGTCAACGACCACGGCGGTTGGGTGGACCCCGATATGCGACCCGCCGAGGCGATCACCCGTGGCCGCGGCCTCAAACTCATGCGGGTCCTGAGCGACGAAGCCAGCCTCGACGGCCGACCCGATGGCACCACCGTGTGTCTGCACTTCGGGCTTTGCCCACCGGCCGACCCCGAACCCCCGGAATCGGCCGGCGAGGACGTCAGTGCGCGAACGGATGGGCGTCGTCGAAGTGTCCGCCCGGCTTGAGCTCGTCGAGGTGCTTGAGCACGTTGACCATGTCGTCGTGCAGCGCGCGGGCCAGATCGGCGGAGAATCCTTCGCGGACCACGATCCGCAGCACCGAGACGTCCTCGGCGCCCTCGGGCATGGTGTAGGCCGGCACCTGCCAGCCGTAGCCGCGCAGCGCCTGGGAGATGTCGAATTCCGTGTACCCGGGATCACCCTTGAGCTTGAAGCTCACCACCGGGATCGCCGAACCGTCGGTGATCAGATCGAAGTGCTCACTGTCGCGTAGCTGGTCCCCCAGCCAGCGTGCGGTCTGCGACAGGCAGCCCATCACCTGTCCGTAGCCGGCGCGCCCCAGCCGCAGGAAGTTGTAGTACTGGCCGACCACCTGGTTACCGGGTCGCGAGAAGTTCAGCGTGAAGGTCGGCATGTCCCCGCCGAGGTAGTTGACCCGGAACACCAGCTCCTCGGGCAACTGCTCGGCGTTGCGCCACACCACGAATCCGATGCCGGGATAGGTGAGCCCGTACTTGTGACCGCTGACGTTGATCGACACCACGCGGGGCAGCCGGAAGTCCCATTCCAGGTCCGGGTGCAGGAACGGCACCACGAATCCGCCGCTGGCGGCGTCGACGTGGACGGGGATGTCCAGGCCCTTGTCGGCGGCCAGTCCGTCGAGCGCCGCGCAGATCTCGGCGATCGGTTCCAGTTCACCGGTGTAGGTGGTGCCCAGGATCGCCACCACCCCGATGGTGTCCTCGTCGACATGCTCGAGCACCTGCTCGGGGGTGATGACGAACCGGTCCTCCTCCATCGGCAGATAACGCGGTTCGACGTCGAAGTAGCGGCAGAACTTCTCCCACACCACCTGGACGTTCGCTCCCATGACCAGGTTGGGAGTCCGGCCCTGCCAGTTCGAGTTACGTTGGCGCCAGCGCCATTTCATCGCCAATCCGGCCAGCATCACGGCTTCGCTGGAGCCGATCGTCGACACTCCGACCGCACTCTGCGGATCGTCGTCGCGCAGGTTCTCGGCGTGGAACAGGTCGGCGACCATGCACACGCAGCGCTGCTCGATGGCCGCAGTGGCGGGGTACTCGTCCTTGTCGATCATGTTCTTGTCGAATGTCTCGGCCATCAGTTTCTCGGCCTCGGGGTCCATCCAGGTGGTGACGAACGTCGCCAGATTCAGCCGGGAGCTGCCGTCGAGCATCAGCTCGTCGTGAATGAACCGGTAGGCGGCCTGCGGATCCATCGCCTCGTCGGGCAGGCGCAGCGAGGGCACCGGCGCCATGGCCAGCCGGCCGGTGTAGGCGGGAGCGATCTGAGGAGCACGAACGTGCTTGGGCGACATGGAGAGTCCTTTCGGGGTCAGATGCCGGCGACTGCGGAGCGAATGTGGGCGAGGATGCGCGACGCCGAGGTCGGCGCCGGGCGGGGACCGGGATCTGCCGCTGAGGCATTGGCGGCATGAGCGTGGACGAAGGCGGCGAATGCGGCCGCCTCCCCGGCGGGCAGCCCGGCGGCCAGCAGCGCGCCGATCATTCCCGACAGCACATCTCCCGAACCCGCTGTCGCAGCCCAGGATCCGCCGGCCGGGTTCAGAAAGGACCGACCGCCGTCCGGTTCGGCGACGACGGTGACGTTGCCCTTGAGCAGGACGGTCACACCGAGCTGGTCGGCCAGCCGACGCGCGGCGGCGACGCGATCGTCACCGGGCGGCGATCCTGCCAGCCGCTTGAACTCCCCGGCGTGCGGCGTCAGCACGGTGGGGGCTCGGCGGTCGGCGACCAACTCCGGGTGCGCGGCCAGCAGCGTCAGTCCGTCGGCGTCCACCAGCACCGGAAGATCCGTCTCGAGGGCGAAACACAAAGCGGAGGCCCCGGTTTCGTCGGTGCCCAGGCCGGGCCCGACCACCCAGGCCTGCACCCGTCCCGCGGCCTGCGCATTGGGTGCGGCAACGACCTCCGGCCAGTGCGCAACAACCTGTTCGGCCGCGCTGCCGGCGTAGCGCACCATGCCGCTGGTGGCTGCGACGGCAGCCCCTGTGCACAGGATCGCAGCGCCGGGATAGGCCGTCGAGCCGGCGAGAACGCCGGTCACGCCCTGGGTGTACTTGTCGTCCTTCGGGCCGGGTTTGGGCCAACCCGCACGGATGTCGGACGCCTCGACGCCGAGGACGTCCGACGGCGGGAGATCCAGGCCGATGTCGATGAGTTCGACGCGTCCGCAATCACCCAGCGCGTGGACGGGTTTGCGGCCACCGAAGGTGACGGTGAGCGCGGCGGACACATGCGCCCCGCCGGCGGCGCCGGTCGCCACGTCCAGCCCGCTGGGGATGTCGACGGCGACTACGGGGATCGCGGCGTCGTCGACCGCGGCGAACACCGCGGCCGCATCGGGGCGCAACCCGCCGCTGCCGGAGATGCCCACCACTCCGTCGATGACCAGATCGGTTGCCGGAGGAACTGATTGGACCACCCGCCCGCCGGAACGGAGGAATGCGGCCAGGCCGCCCGGGTGGGCGCGCTCGGGATTGAGCAGCAGCGCGGTGGCCGATGCGCCGCGGCGCCGCAGCATTGTCGCCGCCCACAGCGCGTCGCCGCCGTTGTCGCCGGATCCGACGACTGCGCAGATCCGTCGCCCGGCGATCCCGCCGGTACGGTCGACCAGTTCGCGGCCGATGGCGGTGGCCAGGCCGTAGGCCGCCCTGCGCATCAGCACACCGTCGGGCAGGCTCTGCAGCAGAGGCGCTTCGGCGTCACGGATCGCATCCGCGCTGTAGTAGTGCCGCATCGGCACCAGCCTACGTCGGCCACGCGGGTGCGCCGGGGCTATTCGAAGTGATGGCACATGCTTGGCTGCCGGAGTCCCCGGGTCACCCGGTCGACGTCAGGGCTGAGCTGCGGAGCCCCGGTCGATACGGCGCGACCGCACTGATTGCACACCCCAGGCGCCCGGACCCGTGACAGCCAGCAGCAGGAATGCGAAGCAGTACAGCATCGCCGTCTCGCCGCCGTTGACGGTCGGCCAGAAACTCTCGGGGAAGTGCTGCCAGAAGTACGCGACGGCCATGGTGCCGGCCGCCAGGATGGCCGCGGGCGCGGTGAAGAGCCCGATCGCCACCAGCAGGCCCGTCACCACCTCGATCACCCCCGCGTACCAGGACGGCCACCGGCCCACCTCGACCGGCGAGCCGTCCGGGAAGCCGAACAGCTTTGCGGTGCCGTGGGTCAAGAAGGACAGGCCGACGATGACCCGGAACACGGCCAACGCGGCGGGTGCGAACGGAGCGAGGCGTGACGTCATGAGCGCCAGACTACGAGGACCGCGGTCCGGATAACGGCCTACGTCACGACGCCTCCCGCGCTCGTCCTGCATCGTGCTCACTCGGTATGTCGTACGCGTTCGTAGTGCCGGCGCGCCTTCATCCGGTTGCCGCACTCCTGCATCGAGCACCAGCGTCCCCGGCCGGCCCGGCTGCGGTCGAGCAGGAACAGTCGGCACTCGTCATTGGCACACGGCCGCAACCGCCCGGGCATCTCCCGCTCCAGCTCCCCCCAGGCGAGCACCATCGACCCCGCCCAATCGGCCTCGGTCGCCCAGTCCAGCCCACCATCGGTGAGCACCGGCGTGCGGCGGACGTCGCGCAGGTACGGCTCGAGTATCCGCGCGTCCGCCTCGCGGCGGATCACCCGCTGCAGGTCGTCGCGCAGCCGTCGCGCGGTACCCACCGCCACCCCCGTGACGTCATGGGCGCTCAACCAGTCGGCATCCAGCGCCTCGGTGACGCGGCCGTGCACCACCGGCGACGTGTTCACCAGCTCGAGAATCACCTGACGCACATCCATCTAACCACCATAGTCGACTTGACAGGTTAGGCGCTCCAACGTTGACTGTTTCTAACCAGACAAATCGGACTGAGGAGTTAGATATGCGCACCCATCACCGCTACGCCGAGATCGCCGGCCGCCGGATCTTCTACCGGGAGGCCGGCGATCCCGCCGACCCCGCCGTGGTGCTGCTGCATGGAACTCCGGCCAGCTCGCACATGTACCGGCGGCTCATTCCGGCGCTGGCCGACCGCTATCACGTGATCGCCCCGGACTATCCCGGCTTCGGCCACTCCGACGTACCGCCGGCCGCCGAGTTCGCCTACACCTTCGACAACCTGGCCGATCACGTCGATGGATTGCTCGATCTCCTCGGCCTGCAGCGCTACGCGCTCTACGTCCAGGATTACGGCGCACCCGTGGGTTGGCGGCTGGCGCTACGGCATCCCGAGCGGATCTCCGCGATCGTCACGCAGAACGGCAATGCCTATGTCGAAGGCTTCGTCGGTGACGCGATGGAGCCGCTGTTCGCCTACGGCCGCGAACGCACCGAGGCGAACGCGGCCGCACTGCGCGAGCTGATCAGCGTCGAAGGCCTCGAATGGCAGTTCACCCACGGCGTCTCCGACCCCACCGTGGTCGACCCGGACGTGTGGCTGGCCGCCCATGCGGCGGTGGCGTCGAGCCCCGACCGGATCGACGCACAGCTCGAACTGTTCGCCGACTATCTGTCCAACGTCGAGCTGTATCCCCAGGTTCACGAGTACTTCCGGTCCGCGCAGGTGCCGCTGCTGGCCGTGTGGGGCCGTAACGATCAGATCTTCGGCCCCGCCGGGGCGCTGGCCTTCGCACGCGATCTGCCGGCGGCCGAGATCAATCTGCTCGACGGCGGCCACTTCCTGCTGGAGAGCCGGCTCGGCGAGGCCGTCGCCATCATCGAGCCCTTCCTGGCCCGGCACGCGTGAGAGCCGACCGGAGAAGTGACTTTGGACCCTCGAGACCAGGACCTTTCGGCGCTTCGCCAGGCCGCCGACCCGCCTAGGGTCGGACTCAGCGCGGAACAGCAAAGTCGCCTTGGTCGTTCCCCGTCAGGCGAAACCGGAGGCGGCTGCGACGTTGAGCACCCAGCGTCCGTCCTGTTCTCGCCGAACCGGCCCGACTATTCGACGGTGACGGACTTGGCCAGATTGCGTGGTTTGTCCACGTCATAGCCGCGAGCGCGAGCCACCTCGGCGGCGAAGATCTGCAGCGGGACGGTGGACAGCAGCGGCTGCAGCAGCGTCGTGGTGGCGGGGATCTCGAAGATGTGATCGGCGTAGGGGCGCACGGTGTCGTCACCCTCCTCGGCGATCACGATCGTCACCGCGCCACGGGCCTGGATCTCGCGGATGTTGGACAGCAGCTTGGCGTGCAGCAGCGAGGCCCCCTTGGGCGACGGCATCACGACGATCACCGGCAGATCCTCGTCGATCAGGGCGATCGGACCGTGCTTGAGCTCCCCGGCGGCGAAGCCCTCGGCGTGCATGTACGCCAGCTCCTTGAGCTTGAGCGCCCCCTCGAGAGCCACCGGGTAGCCGACATGGCGACCCAGGAACAGGATGGTCGGCTTGTCGGCGAAACGGCGGCCCAGTTCGGCCACGCCGTCGAGATGTTTGAGCACCTGCGCCACCAGCGCCGGCATCGCCTCGAGTTCGCGGTATTCGCGCGCCACCTCGTCGGGGTACTTCGTGCCGCGGGCCTGGGCCAGCGCCAGCCCGACCAGGTAGTTCGCGGCGACCTGGGCAAGAAACGTCTTGGTGGCGGCGACCCCGATCTCCGGGCCGGCGCGGGTGTAGAGCACGGCGTCGGCCTCACGCGGGATCTGGCTGCCGTTGGTGTTGCAGATCGCCAGCACCTTGGCCTTCTGCTTCTTGGCATGCCGGACCGCTTCGAGGGTGTCGGCGGTCTCGCCGGACTGCGAAATCGCCACCACCAGGGTGCTTCGGTCCAGTACCGGGTCGCGGTAGCGGAACTCGCTGGCCAGCTCGACCTCGACCGGAAGCCGGGTCCAGTGTTCGATCGCGTATTTGGCCAGCAGGCCAGAGTGGTAGGCGGTGCCGCAGGCGACCACGAACACCTTGTCGATGTCGCGCAGCTCCTGATCGCTCAGCCGCTGCTCGTCGAGCACGATGCGCCCGTCGGCGAAATGCCCGAGCAGCGTGTCGGAGACCGCGGCCGGCTGTTCGGCGATCTCCTTGAGCATGAAGTAGTCGTAGCCGCCCTTCTCGGCGGCCGACAGATCCCAGTCGATGTGGAACTCGCGGGCACTCGCATCGTCCCGGTTGCCCTGGAAGTCGTAGATCTCATAACCGTCGGCGGTGATGACCACCGCCTGGTCCTGACCGAGCTCGACCGCATGACGCGTGTACTCGATGAACGCCGCCACATCGGAACTGACGAACATCTCCGCGTCCCCCACACCGACCACCAGCGGGGTGGACCGACGCGCGGCCACGATGGTGCCGGGCTCGTCGGCGTTGGCGAACACCAGCGTGAAATGCCCTTCCAGCCGCCGCAGGACCGCCAGCACGGAGGCGGCGAAATCGCCGGCGGTGTCACCGTGGCGGTATTGCCGCGCGACCAGATGCACGGCGACCTCGGTGTCGGTGTCGCTGGCGAATTCCACGTTCTGAGCCTCGAGCTCGGCGCGCAGCGCGGCGTAGTTCTCGATGATGCCGTTGTGGACGACGGCGATCTTGCCTTCGGCGTCACGGTGGGGATGGGCATTGCGATCGGTCGGCCGGCCGTGGGTGGCCCATCGGGTGTGGCCGAGACCGGTCTGACCGTCCAAGACTGCGGCGTCGGCGCATTCCAGGACCTCGCCGAGGTTGACCAGGCGCCCGGCCTTGCGGTGCACACTCATCCCGCCGCGCCCGTCGAGCAATGCGATGCCCGCCGAGTCGTACCCGCGGTATTCCATGCGGTGCAGCGCATCGACCACGATGCCGCAGGCCGGACGGTGCCCGACGTATCCGACGATTCCGCACATGAGCATCCAGGATAGTCCACGTGGCGCATACCCCCGGGTGAGCTACGGTCGTCTCGTGGCCGGCACCAAGAAGCTGTTCAAGGCTCTGACCCGACGGGGTCCACACCGCGTTCTCCGAGGTGATCTGGCCTTTGCCGGCCTCCCGGGCGTCGTGTACACCCCTGAGTCCGGACTGAATCTGCCCGGGGTGGCGTTCGGCCACGACTGGCTGGCACGTGGCCAGCGTTACAACGGAACCCTCGAACACCTGGCGTCGTGGGGCATCGTGGCCGCCGCGCCGGACACCGAGACCGGGCTGGCCCCGTCGGTGCTCAACCTCGCCTTCGACCTGGGTACGACCTTGGACATCATCACCGGCGTCCGCCTGGGCCCCGGTAAGATCAGCGTCCATCCGACCAAACTCGGGGTCGCCGGACACGGCATCGGCGGTTCGGCAGCGGTGTTCACCGCGGCCGGCATGCCCGGCCGGCTCAAGGCGGCGGCCGCGCTGTTCCCGACGGTGTCGCGCCCGCGGGCCCAGCAGCCCGCGGCCGGCCTGCAGACTCCCGGCCTGATCCTGGCCGATCCCGGCGATCCCATGTCACTGCGGTCCAACGCGGTCGAACTGGCCCGCGCCTGGAAGCCGGCGACGCTACGAGCGGTGAACAAAGTCACCGCAGGTGGGTTGGTGGAGGGCCGCCGACTGGCCCGCGCTGTCAAGCTGCCCGGGGAGGACAAGGGCACCCAGAAGATCGTCCGGGCGTTGCTCACCGGCTATCTGCTCCACGAGCTCACCGGCGACAAGATCTATCGCGACTTCAGCGACCGCGAGGCCATCCTGCCCAAGACCGAGGTGCTCGACCCGTTCTCCGACGATCCGGTCGACCTCGAGAACAAGGTCGTCGCCCTGCTCAAACCCTGACCCCAGGGCACCCCAACCAACCGGTTGGGTGCTATAACTTCGTGATGCGTACAGGCATCTTCCTCAGCTATGCCGGTGGGTTCCGTGAGGCCGTCGAGGACGTCGTGGTACTCGAGCAGGTCGGCGTCGACATCGCCCTGGTGGCCGAGGCCTATTCGTTCGACGCGATCAGCCAGCTCGGCTATCTGGCAGCCAAGACCACGCGGATGGAGCTCGGGTCCGGCGTCGTCCCGATCTACGTACGCACACCATCGCTGCTGGCGATGACCGCCGCGGGCCTCGACTACGTTTCCGACGGCCGCTTCCGGTTGGGCATCGGCACCTCGGGCCCTCAGGTGATGGAGGGTTTCCACGGCGTCGCGTTTGACGCTCCGCTGGGCCGCACCCGCGAGGTGGTCGAGATCTGCCGCATGGTGTGGCGCCGTGAGAACGTCGAATTCGACGGCCGTCACTACCAGATCCCCTTGCCCAGCGACGGGCCCAACGCCCGCGGCACCGGACTGGGCAAACCGCTGCATCTGATCAATCACCCAGTGCGCGAACGCATTCCGATCACGATCGCCGCACTGGGTCCCAAGAACGTCGAGCTGACCGCCGAAATCGCCGAAGGTTGGCAGCCGGTGTTCTTCTATCCCGAGCGTGCCGACACGGTGTGGGGCGACGCGTTGCGCGCCGGCTTCGCCAAACGCGATCCCGCGTTGGGACCGCTCGACGTCATGGTGAGCGCCGCCCTGGCCGTCGGTGACGACGTCGACGACCGACTCGGGTGGGTCAAACCGCAACTGGCGCTCTACATCGGCGGCATGGGCGCTCGCGGCAAGAATTTCTACCACCAGCTCGCCACCCGGTACGGCTACGGGGAGGTCGCCGATCGGATCCAGGATCTGTACCTCGCCGGTGACAAGGCCGCTGCCATCGACGCCGTGCCCGACGATCTCGTCCGCAACGTGTCACTGGTCGGTCCGAGGAGCTTCGTCAAGGAGCGGCTGGCCGCCTACGCCGAGGCCGGTGCCACCACCCTGCTACTCCAGCCGCTGGCCACCGACCGCCGGGAGTCGATCCGCTTCGTCGAAGAGCTCAATTCACTGCTGCCATAGGCCTCATCCCCCGGCCTGCGGGAGTTCGTCGGCCGCCATCTCGCAGGGGGTCGCAGGGGTCGCCGGTGTCGGCGGTGTCGGCGGGGTCGCCGGTGCGGTGTCGGCCAGCGGTGCAGGCGGCGCCGGCGTGGGCGCCGGCCCATCGCCGGCGGGTTCGTCTTCGGCTGCGGGCTGTTCGGGCCCGGACTCGTCGGGCGCCTCCGGGCGATCGGTCGACGACTCGAGGACCGGATCCTCGTCGCCCGCCTCATCCTCCGGCTGCTCATCCTTCTCCCCCGGGTCGTCTCCCTCCTGGTCCTCGTCCTCGGTGTCGTCCGGGTCATCCGGGTCGTCCGGGTCATCCGGGTCGTCGGGGCCCTCGGGGTCCTCCGGGTCATCGGTGTCGTCCGGGTCGCCGCCGTCCTCGTCGTCGATCTGCGGATGGTCGCGCTCGAATGCGTCGCCCACATCGTCGCCGGACGGCAACAGCCCGCCGAGCAACTCACCGAATCGTTGACCGAGGCCGGACAGTCCCGACCCCATATCGGGCAGCCCGGCCGAGCCCGGCATCGACATGGGCGTCGCCGACGGTGGTGTCGGCACTCCCGCCATGGGATCGGTCACCGGTGCCGGCATCGGGGGTGCGGCGGCCGCCGACCAGGGCACCGCCGCCGCCTGGCCCGGCCCGGTGATCGCCGGCGACCATCCGGCGCCGGTACCGGCCGACGGGAACGTATCGAGGGGTTCGTCGCGGACCGTGCTGATCGCCGACTCGAAGCTCCGCCCGATCGCCTCGCTCGCCTCTTCGAGTGCGGCGACCAGCTCGGCGGCGACGTCGCGGACGACGAACGGTGTGACGTGCCGATCCACCAGCTCGCTGGCGGTGGCCCGGTCCCCGGCCCCGGTCGCGACCGTCTCGGCCGCGGCCATCCATTCACTGCGGACGCTGTCGGTGCGACCGTCGAGTGACTGCGTCGCCTCGACCTTCGCGTCGACGATGCGCCACAGCTGCTCACGCAATTGCGCGACCGACTCTGCGGCACGGTCGAGCGCCGCGGCGGCCTGCGCCGAGGCCTCACCGTGGCGGCGCAGGGCCTCCAGCGAGCCCTCCGCGGCAGCGCCGTTCCATGCCGAGCACAGCGCCGCATACTGGCCGTCCTGCGCTCGCAGCGCCGCCCGCACCACCTCGGCCGAGGCGGTGAGCGCGGCGTGGTCGGCATCGAGTGCATGCAGGTCCAGACCGAGCTCACGCGCGTAGGTCTCGTGGAGCCGACCCGCCAGACCGGGATCGGCTGCACCGAGAGCCGCGGACGCCGCGGAATAGCTGGCCAGATGCTCGACAGCGGCCTCGCCCTGCGCGAGCCGGCCGGTCACATCGCTCACAGCAGTCTCGATGCGGCGCGGGCGTCGGCGTCGGCGTACTGCTCGGCGGTGTGGCGCAGGGTGGCGGCGATCTCCGCCGCCGACCGCGACCATTCGCGCAGCGAATTCGCCACGCCGTCGACCGCACAGCGCAGTGCGTCACCGTGGCCGCGGTAGGCGCGTCCGGCCACGGCCCCGTCGAAGGCGAGCGCATTCAGATGTGTGTGCAGCGCGGAATCGACGAGCTCTGCGGCGGCCTCGTACCGGCCGGCGATCCTGATGAGCGCCGCACGGTCGACGCGGATGGCATGGACTGCTCCCATGTCAGATAGGACGCGGCGATCCTTGCCACGGTTCCTACCGGTTCAGCTCTCCTCGCTGACCGATTCGGCGACCCGTACCGCGAGTTGGCGCGCGGTGTCCTCGTCGGCCGCCTCCACCATGACGCGTACCACCTGCTCGGTACCCGACGGCCGCAGCAGGATGCGTCCGCTGTCGCCGAGCGCGGCCGCCGCCTCGGCGACCGCGCTGCGCACCGAGGGCGCCTCGGCGACGGTGGCCTTGTCGCTGACCGCGACGTTGATCAGGACCTGCGGCAGGGTCTGCATCGGCGCGGCCAGCTCGGCCAGCGGTCGGCGGGTCTGCGCCATGCGCGACATCAACCGCAGGCCGGTGAGGATGCCGTCGCCGGTGGTGCCGAAGGCCGGCATGACGACGTGGCCGGATTGTTCGCCGCCCAGCGAATACGAGCCGGCCCGCAACTCCTCGAGCACATAGCGGTCGCCCACCCCGGTCGTGCGCACCTCGATACCGGCCTCGCGCATGGCCAGGTGCAGCCCGAGGTTGCTCATCACGGTCGCGACCAGGGTGTCGGAGGCCAGTTCACCGGCCTCGTGCATCGCCAGTGCCAGCACCACCATGATGGCGTCGCCGTCGATCACCCGCCCGTGCGCGTCGACGGCCAGGCAACGGTCGGCGTCGCCGTCGTGCGCCAGCCCGAGGTCCGCGCCGTAGGAGACCACCGCGGACTGCAGGCCCTCCATGTGGGTGGAGCCGCAGCGCTCGTTGATGTTGAGCCCGTCGGGATCGGCGTTGATGGTCAGCACGTTGGCGCCGGCGGCACGGTAGGCGCGGGGCGCGGCGACCGATGCGGCCCCGTGGGCGCAGTCGACGACGACGGTCAGGGCGTCGAGCCGGGTGGTGACCGCCTTGCTGACGTGGCGTAGATAGCGGTCCAGCGCGTCCACGGCGTCCACGACGCGTCCGATGCCGGCTCCGACCGGACGCTGCCCTGGTCCCTGGTTGACGAGCTCGGCGATGCGGTCCTCGGTGTCGTCGTCGAGCTTGTGACCGCCGGGACCGAAGATCTTGATGCCGTTGTCGGGCATCGGGTTGTGCGAGGCGGAGATCATGACACCGAAGTCGGCGTCATAGGCGCTGGTCAGATACGCCACCGCCGGGGTGGGCTGGACGCCGGCACGCAACACGTCGACGCCTTCGCTGGTGATACCGGCGATCACTGCCGCCTCGAGCATCTCGCCGCTGGCCCGGGGATCACGCCCCACGACGGCGACCCGGCGGCGGGCGTGGCTGGCGGTGACCAGCCGGCGGGCGGCGGCCGAGCCGAGCGCCAGCGCCAGCTCGGCCGTCAGATCACGGTTGGCGACTCCGCGCACGCCGTCGGTGCCGAACAGTCGACCCATCCCTCAAACCTCTCACAATCGGGTTCAGCGAACACAACCCTCCTGGTCAGGATCCACGAGCCTGGCCGGAGCGGGTGAAACGACACACCGCCCGCGTCCGGGGGGACGCGGGCGGTGATGTGTCCGCCGGTTATCCGGTCTGACCCGGAACCGTCTGCACCGGCGCGGCGTCGGCCGGCACGTCGGTGCCGGTCTGGGCCTGCTGCGGTGCCTCCGCGGCACCCCGCGGAGCCTCCGGGACGTCCTGGGCGGTCCCCGGCGCGCTCTCGGGCGCCTCGGTGCTCAGCGAGGCGTTCTGGATGGCCAGATCGCCGCCGGGCAGGCCGCTGCACACGGTTTGCGGTGTGCCGGCGACGTCGACGCTCTCGGCCATCGCGTTCACCTCGGGGGTGGTGCTGCCGCAGATGGCGCCGGCGGCAGTCGCGGCGGCCTCGGTCGACACGCTCTCGAGGATCGGCGTACCGCCCACGGCGACGGTGACCAGGCCGTCGGGCGCATCGGCGGGCTGGGCCCCGGCGATACCGAGACCGGCGGTGAACAGCACCGAGCCGCCCAGCACCGTTGCCGCGGCCACGTTCTTCAAGCTCTTGTTGATGTCCGCCATTCGAACACTCCTTCCGTTGCGAAACCACGCCCCGGTGCCGGGATGATGCACCGACTGCACAGGGGGCAGGTCCTCCCTGCCGACGCCTTCGAGGGCATCCGCGCTTCCGGTTCGAGGCTTGCCGACGGTCGGCGCCGATCTCAAGTCGCCGGCCCCGTCGGCCGCCCGGACACCGAAACGGCCTAAGTAGCCGGCGGGCGGCGCGCCCTCGGGCGAATGGCCAGCGCATGGCGGTGAACCGGACGGTCACCGGCGCCCCTCGCCGGTTTACTGAAACGGCACTGTGTGACGGCTCACAAACGCCAAGCGCCGGACACGTCGACGACGTGCCCGGCGCTTGTGCGGTTCGATCAGCGCTTGCTGTACTGCGGCGCCTTACGGGCCTTCTTCAGGCCGTACTTCTTCCGCTCGATGGCACGCGGATCGCGGGTGAGGAATCCCGCCTTCTTCAGCGCGGGCCGATCCTCGGGCTGGACCAGGATCAGTGCCCGGGCCAGGGCCAGGCGCAGCGCACCGGCCTGTCCCGACGGGCCGCCACCGTCGAGGTGGGCGTACACGTCGAAGCTGTCCACCCGGTCCACGGTCACCAGCGGAGCCTTGATCAGCTGCTGGTGCACCTTGTTCGGGAAATACGCCTCCAGGCTGCGACCGTCCAGGTTGAACTGGCCGGTGCCGGGCACCAGACGCACCCGGACCACGGCCTCCTTGCGGCGGCCCACGGTCTGGATGGGGCGATCGATGTAGACGGGCTCGCGCGGCTCGGCGGCCTCGGTCACCTCAGCCGTGCCGTCCTCGGTCGGCTCAACGGTTTCGGTTCCAGTCATCTCGGTCACTGCGCCACCTGCTTGATCTCGAACGGAACCGGCTGCTGCGCGGTGTGCGGATGGTTCGGACCCGCGTACACCTTCAGCTTCTTCTGCACCTGGCGGCTGAGCTTGTTGTGCGGCAGCATGCCGACGATCGCGTTCTCCACGACCCGGGTCGGGTGCTTCTGCAGCAGCTCACCGATGGTGCGGCGGCGCAGACCACCGGGGTAACCCGAGTGGCGGTAGGCGAACTTGTTGTTGAGCTTGTCGCCGCTGACGGCGATCTTCTCGGCATTGATGACGATGACGAAATCGCCACCGTCGACGTTGGGCGTGAACGTCGGCTTGTGCTTGCCGCGCAGCAGCTTGGCTGCCTCGACGGCGAGCCGGCCGAGCACGACGTCGGTGGCATCGATGACATGCCACGTGCGCGTGGTGTCACCTGCCTTCGGCGTGTACGTAGACACAGCGTTACCTTCTCTACTCGGGTGGATCCCGGTGACCCGGGTGACGGTCCGGTGCGACGGAGGGCGACCCTCGGCGACCGACCGTGACCCGAGGACCCGTGCATGCCTGACGGCACCGCACACCGACCGTGGAGCTTACCTGCGGACGTCCTCGCAGGTCAAAATGCCGAAATCGCAGACTGTGCGGTCCCGCGCGGGTCTCCCCTCCCGGCGGGACCGCACAGGGTCTGTCAGGGCGGCGCCGGCCTGTTCACCATCCCCAGGCCCCGGCCGCCCTGCGGTCGGTGGCAGCGACGTCGTCGGCACCGTCGCGCACCGCGTTGCCGAGGGTGAACAGGATCTCGTTCAGCGACGCCGCGGCCTGGTCCCACCGAGCCTGTTCGATCCGGTAGGCCTGCGCCGCCTCTCTGGTCCACACCTGCTGCAGGCCGGCGACGTGGCGGCGCAACTCGTCGAGCGCGGCGTTCAGGCGTGCGTGCGCGCCGTGGATCTCCTGGCGGACCGAGTACTCGATCTCGTCGAAGTTGTAGGACAGCACCTGGTCCATCTCGTCCTCCTGGGTCTCAGAGCGCCGTCGCGACGGCGCCGATCTGGTGGGAATGGGCATCGGCGGCAGCTCCGAGGGTCTGCTGATTGGCCCGTATCGTCTCGGCGATCCGGGACAGTGCGGTGTGCAGCGTCAGCGATTCGGCGTTCCAGCGATCGACCACCTCATGGAACCGGACGGCCGCCACGCCACCCCATACGGTCGGCGGGACGTCGCTCATCCGGCCGATGAACGACTGCAGCATCGCCCTGATGTCCTCGTTGCGGGCGTCGATCGTGCCGGCGACCGCCGTCATCAAATCCAGGTCGGTGGACAGTGCTCCACCCATCGGTGTCGTCATCGCTGTTCCCTTCTGCCGTTGTGCGATATGAGATTCGACGGTGCGCAGCGCCGTCCGGTTCCCGCCATCGTCAACTCAGAGCGTGCGCCGAGCCCACCGCCGCGTCGCATACGCCGCGGACCAGGTCGGCACCGTCACGCGGACTCTGACAACCGACACCGATGCGCAGCAGGTCGTCGGCGAATACGAACCACTCGATGTCGACGTCGTCACGCCGCTCGCGGTAGGTGACCGCCCACCGTCCGGCGCGCTCGTCATCGGCGCGGAAGTCGCCGAAGATGTCGGCGGATTCGGCGCCGAGGGCGGCGCGCAAGGTCTCGGCGATCTGTTCTCGCGTCTGGCGATGCGGCAGCGGCGACTGGGTGATGTGCAGCGCCAACCCATCACCGTCAGGCGAATCAGCCTGCAGGCGAGCCGAACCCGGCCCCTGCACGATCCGCCGGACCGGCCACGCGACCGGGATCGCGACACCGAGCCGTCCCTCGGCCAGCAGGACCGTGGCAGCCCCCGGGGGCGGTTCCGGTCGGCCCGCCACGACCGCCACACCGGCCGCGAGCGTGGCGCCGAGCGCACCCGCCGCCAGGGCGATCCGCCGGGGCCGTCGCCGCACGGGCCCGACGGGGTCGGGCGTGGGCAACCGGCGCCGAACGGCGTCCGGTTCGGCGACCGATGCGTCCACCCCTGCCGCGCCCAGCGCGCCGGCGATGGACGTAGCGAGGGGCTCCGCTCCAGCCACCCCCGCCGGCGCGTCGACGAGAACCGGTGCCCGACGACCGACGCGCCGCAGCACCTCGGCCGCCACGGCGTTGGAGGATCGAGGTACGGCGGTCACGCGGTCGGACACCACGACCACGACGTCAGCGGCGATCTCGACGACCGCGCCCCCCGATGCGCCGAGCATCTCGGCGCGGGTGCAGAACGTGGCCTCCGTACATGCCCGGTGGGCGGCATGGGAGATCACGTCGATCCGGCGGGGACCCCAGCCGCTGGGGACGACGATCGTCGCCGGTCCGCCTCCGGTCGCCCGGGACAGCAGCCCGTGCCACACCTCGCTGAGCGGGGTCGCAGCGTCGCCGACGAGCATGACCTCGTCGTCGACGAATTCGACCGCCGCCGAAGCGAGGTCCTCGTCCACCGCGCGTCCGCCGCGGATCGTCGCGGGCCCGACCTCGACGACGGTCACGGCGGATCGCACCAGGCCACCTGGATCAGGTGCGGTGGCTCGTTGCGGGTGACGAGCGCGCCGCGTCCCGGCACCAGCGGACCCGGCCGAACGGCGCCGAAGAGCACACCCTCCTCGGGCGAAGCGCTCATCACCAGTCCGGTGGCCCCGCAGTCGCGCAGCCGCGCGAGCAGCGGGTCGAACATGGCCCGGGCCGCACCACCGGCGCGCCGCGCCACGATCAGGTGCAGTCCGACGTCTCTGGCGTGGGCCAGCCAGCCGACCAGCGGCGTCAGACCCGGGTTCTCGGCGACCAGGTCGTAGTCGTCGACGACGACATAGATCTCCGGACCCGACCACCATGAGCGCGTGCGGAGCTGCTGCTGCGTCACGTCCGGACCGGGCAGACGCCCAGTGAGGCGGTCGGCGAGTGCGGACAGCGCCGGACCCAGCCCCGCCGCGGACATCACATAGCCGGCCAGGTGGTCACCGTCCACGACGCCCAACAGGCTGCGCCGGTAGTCCACGACCAGCACCTGCGCGCATTCCGGCGACACCTTTCGCACCAGCTCGGTACACAGTGTTCTCAGCGTCGAACTCTTGCCGCTCTCGACGTCGCCCAGCACGATCAGATGCGGTTGTACTGCGAAATCAACGGTGATACAGCTCTTCTCACCTTCACCCACGCCGAGGATGACGCCGGTCGACCCGACCGGTGGCGAGAGCTCGGCAGACCTGATCAGCTCGGGCAACAGCGCGATCGGCGGCGCGCAGCGCCCCGCGTACCGCTCGCGCAGCATCGCGGCGGCCTCGGCCAGCCCGGTTCCCGGATCACCCGCACCGCTGCGGCCGTCCAACCGCGGCAGCGCAACCACGAAGTCGCGGCCGTCGCGGGTGATGCCGTGCCCGGGTGGCCGATCGGCGAGCAGCCGGGCGCGTTTGCGGTCCATCTCCGATTCGGCCGGATCACCGAGCCGCAATTCCACGCGGGTGCCCAACTGATCCTTCAGCGCGGGTCGCAGATCCGCCCATCGCGACGCTGCGATGACGACGTGCACCCCGTAGGCCAGGCCCTGCCCGGCCAGCGTGGTGATCTGCGCCTCGAGCTGATCGTAGGTACCGCGCAGCGACGCCCATCCGTCGATGAACAGGAACACCTCGCCGAACGGATCCCCGTTCGCGTCGCGCTCGCTCGTGCCCCGGTGCCTGCGGTGTTCGTCGATGGACTCGAAACCGGCGGCGCGGAAATGCAATTCACGCGTCCGTACCAGCGACTCCACTTCGCCGACGATGCGCCGCGCGAGGTCTGGATCCTGGCGTCCGGCAACGCCGCCGACGTGCGGAAGCCGGTGCGCCGCGGTCAACGCACCACCGCCGAAGTCCAGCGCGTAGAACTGCACGTCAGTCGGATCGTGGGTGGCAGCCAGAGCCAGCATCAGCGAGCAGAGCGTGGTGGATTTCCCCGATCGCGGACCGCCGACCACGGCCACATTGCCGGCCTGACCGGACAGCTCCGCCAACAGCAGATCGCGCCGCTGGTCGAACGGCGAGTCGATGATGGCCAGCGGGACGGTCAGCGGCGGGGTGCGATCGGTCGGTGCACGGGAGAGCAGTTCATCGACGGTGGGCGACCCGTCCAGGGGCGGCAGCCACACCCGGTGCGCCCGGGTGCCGTGACCGGCGAGACGGTCGAGCACCGTGTCCAGCAGCGCCGTCCCCGTTTCGGGCGGCGGTTCGACGCTCGGCCGGACGGCTGGACGCCCGGTGAACAGCGCCACCGCCGGTGCTGCGGACCGCGGGGCGGCCACCGGCACGGGACCGGAGACGTATGCGGTGCGGAATCGGGTCATATCGCCGGCGGGCGTCTTGAGCAGCGCCGCACCGGGCGCGCCCGGCAGCTGATGGGCGTCCGGGACACCCAGGACCGCGCGGGATTCGGCCGCCGAGAACGTCTTGAGACACACCCGGTAGGACAGGTGGGTGTCGAGGCCGCGCAACCTGCCCTCGTCGAGGCGCTGACTGGCCAACAGCAGATGCATTCCCAATGAGCGGCCCACCCGGCCGATCGCCAGGAACAGTTCGGCGAAGTCGGGATGTTGGCTCAACATCTCGGAGAATTCGTCGACGATGATCACCACGGCCGGCAGCGGCGGAAGGTCCGGGCGCTGCCCGCGCAGCCGGGCGTATTCGCGGATCCCGACGGCGTTGCCGGCCCAGCGCAACAGTTGCTGTCTGCGGTGCATCTCACCGGCCAGCGCGTCGCGCATGCGCGCGACCAGGTGCGCCTCCTCCACCAGGTTGGTGATGACTGCCGAGACGTGTGCGGCCCGCTCGAGACCGAGAAACGTTGCGCCACCCTTGAAATCGATCAGCACGAGGTTGAGCTCGTCGGGTGGATGCGTGGTGATCAGGCCGAGCGCCAGCGTACGCAGGAACTCCGATTTTCCTGACCCGGTGGCGCCGACGCAGAGCCCGTGGGGACCGATGCCGCCCTGGGCCGCCTCCTTCAGATCCAGGTGCACCGGCGTCCCGTCGTCAGCGAACCCGATCGGCACATGCAGGTGATCAGCGCTCCCGCTGGACCGCCACAACTCCGCCGGATCGATGCCGGCGGGGTCGCCGCCGACTCCCATCAGCTCCGGCCAGTTGCGGGGCCGATACGCCGAGCCGGAAGTCGTCGCCGGATCTCGTCGATACCTGGCCAGGCGTCGTGCGCAGGCGGCCGCTGCCTCGCGGCTCAGCCCGTCGACCCGTCCGGCTGCGGTCCCCTCACCGTCGGGCAGGCACACCGTGCCCGCCTCGAGGTGGAGGCCATCACCGGGCCCGCCGACCGACAGCACCGCTCCCGCCGCTTCACCGCGGGCTGTGCCGTCGCGAACCGTCACCACCAACGGTGCGCGATCGGTAGAGCCCGCCTGGGCGTGCGGAAGCCATTTGAGCCAATCCCATTCGGTCTCGACTTCGCCACTCATCTCGGCAGCAATCCGTAGATCGGCCGGATCGTGGAACACCGCGAGCTGGCAGACCATCGCTCGGATCAACGCCCGGCATTCGGAGGCCGTACCGGTGACGGCGACCGACGAGGCCTCGGTCAGCGTCACGGTGAGGGGCACCGCGTCCACCGTCGAACGGTCCCTGAGCAGACGGTGCAGGGCCTGTGTGGTGACCGGATCGTCGTCCTCGGCGGGTTCGCGGTGCGGCCCGACGAGGCGGACGGCGAGCGGCCGCCGTCCCACCCCGACCCGGACCCGCCCGAACTCGGCCTCACCCGGTCGGCGCCCCCACATCCGGCTCGTGCCGGCGAGGGACCACAGGGTGCCCGGATCCGGGTGCGTGCAATGCGCGTCGATGTGCTGCTGACGAGCGGTACCGGCGGCCGCCCGGTCGATTCCGTCGAGATAGCGCAGATAGTCACGGCGCAGACGGTCGATCTCACCGCCACGCTGGGTCCCGCGGGCCCCGTAGACCAGAGTGCCCAGCAGCGACATCACCATCATCACGGGGAAGAGGCCGGCGGCGGGGCCACGCGCACCAGCCTGTCCGGAGGTGACGTGGAGCGCCAGCATCCCGACCGCGGCCACGATCATCGCAACCGGCAGCAACCTCGCCAGGGGGTGCCCCGACGACACCCGCGGCAGTTGCGGCGGCGCGTCCACCACCAGCCGCCCGGAGTCCGGTCGCGCCGTGTACACGTCGTCCATGGTGGGTCAGACGGATCCATCCGCCATCCGGTTCCCTGTCCACAGGCACCAATTTCCCTGCGTCACGGTGTCAGTCGACGCGGTTACGGTGACAGCACGACGGATTCCCGGGGGGGTGACGCGGTGTCGCAGATCGTGTGTCAGGTGTCGGTGTGCGTCGGTGCCGCAGATTCGGAGGGCGTGGATCTTTCTCTGCCGTACGGGGTTCCACTCGTCGCGCTGCTGCCGGAGATCGTGGATCTGGCGGTCTGCACCGACGACCCCGGTGGCGACTGGCAGCTGTCTCGGCTGGACGGCTCGGCGTTGGACCACCGAATGACGCTGCGGGAACTGTCGGTTCGCGACGGCGAGCTGCTGGTTCTGTCCGCTGCACCGGCGTTCCCCCCGAACGTCGAGCGCGAGGACTGGGTGACCCGGCTGGTCGCCTCGGCGACCGATACACCGGTTGCCGCGCCGAAGCCGGTCGTGCCGGGATCGGCGATCGGGGTGGTCGGTGCGGTGCTGTGCGCGGTGTTTCCCGCCGCCGGGCTGGTGCCGGCAGCCACCGCCGCGGTCGTGCTGGGCGGTGTCACGGTGTGCGCGGCGATGGCGGCACGGGCACAGCGTCCGGTGACCGCGCAGTTGGCCGTGCTCACGATGATCCTCGCCGCGACCACCGGCGTGCGGGCGGTCCCCGGCCCGCTGTCGGCGGCCCACGGTCTGCTCGCAGCGACGGCCGCAGCCGTCGCGGCGTTGGCGCTGGCGCGCTTTCGGGTGGGCGACACGATGGTGTCGGTCGCGGTCGCGTGCGGCGCCGCGCTGTCCGCCCTCGCCGCACTGGCCGCGGTGGCGGTGCCGTTGCCGACCTCCTCGGCAGGAGCGGTGCTGGCGGCGTTCTCCCTGGCCGTACTGGGCGGCTCGGCGCGGCTTTCGCTACTCCTGGCGGGGCTCGGTCGGGCCGCCGTCGATCCCGATCCGACGGCCGACGCCGACGAACGCGCCGCATCGGGGCAGCGGGTGCTGTCGGGTCTGGTGGTGGGGTCCTCGACCGCGGCGACGTTGGCATCGGCGGTGGCCGCGGCGGGAACGCTGCAGCCCGGCGTGCCATGGACCGCCGCCGCCATGCTCTGCGCTGCCGTCGGACTGGTGCTGCTGCTGCGGACCAGAACCTACGTGTCCGGCCGGCTTCGGTGGACGCTCATGGCCAACGGAACATGTTGCAGTGCAATTGCTCTGACGGTCGCGGCCGGTGCGCTTCCGCAGCACGCGCACTGGGTGGGTGCGGCCGCGGTGTGTGTGGCACTGGCCGTGGTCACCCGCGGCGCAACGACGGTGGCCGCCTCACCGCTGGTCGACCGCGCCTTCGACGTCGCGGAATACGTGGCGATCGCAGCGGTGCCGCCGCTTGCGTGTGCGGTGACGGGACTTTATGGCGTGGTGCGCGATCTGGTGCTGACGTGATACCGGCAGCCAGACTGGCCGCCGTGGCCGCCACGGGAGCCGTGGTGGCCGCCGTTCCGATGGCGACCGCAGCGCCGGCCGCCGCGGTGTCCCCGCCACCACCGGACCAGTCGTTTCTGCCCACAGCCGGTCCGCCTGCACCGCCGCAACCCACCGAGCAGCGCGACGCGTGCGCCGCGGGAGCCGACCACCCGCCCGCGGCGGCGACACCGGGTCAGCAGTTGGCCATGCTCGGACTGCCCGCGGTGTGGCCACTCACCCGCGGAGCCGGGCAGACAGTGGCGGTCATCGACACCGGCGTGGCGCGCCATCGGCTGCTGCGGCATCTGCTGCCCGGCGGGGACTACGTGTCCACCGGCGACGGCACCGAGGATTGTGACGGTCATGGCACCCTGGTGGCCGGCATCGTCGCCGCCTCCGGCGACTGGTCCGGCGTGGCGCCCGACGCAGCCATCCTGGCAATCCGCCAGTCCAGCAACAAGTTCGGTGCGGTGCAGGACGCCGGGGTCACGGGCTACGGCGACGTCCAGACCCTGGCACAGGCGATCCGGGCGGCGGCTGATCTCGGCGCGACGATCATCAACGTGTCGTCGGTCGCCTGCGTGGCGGCCGATCCCGACCAGGGCGCTCTGGACGACCGCGCTCTCGGCGCCGCGCTGGCCTACGCGGTCGACGTCAAGAACGTCGTCGTCGTGGCGGCCGCGGGCAACGTCGGCGGCGGCCAGTGTCCCGGACAGAATCCGACCCGCACCGCGCAGCCCGATTGGCAGAACGTCGCATCCGTGGCCAGCCCGGCCTGGTACGACGACCTCGTGCTCACTGTCGGTTCGGTCGACGGCGACGGGGCGCCCTCGCCGTTCAGCCTGGCCGGACCGTGGGTGGACGTGGCAGCTCCCGGCGAGGGGGTGGTTTCCCTCGACCCCGACGGCGAGGGGCTGGTCGACAGGCAATTCGACGACGACGGAGCGGCCGGGAAGACCATTGCCGGAACAAGTTACGCCGCCCCGGTGGTCTCCGGCATCGCCGCACTGGTCCGGTCGCGGTGGCCGCACCTGACCGCCCGGCAGGTCATGGCGCGTATCGAATCGAGCGCGCACCGGCCGCCCACCGGTTGGGACCCGGTCGTCGGTGCCGGGGTGGTCGACCTCGCCGCCGCCGTCAGCGGCGGCGCGCCGACCGCTCCCGCTGCCCCATCCGCGCGCCGGATCACCGCGCCCACCTCCGAATCGAGAGATCCGCGGCCCCGCCGGATCGCCGTCGCCGGCGCCGGGATCGGCGTCGCGGCCGCCATCCTGCTCGCGGCCAGCGCCTCAGCCCGCCGGCCGCGCCGCGGGGACGGCGTCGCGGACCACTGATGCGCTCTCGCGGCTGAGTTCCGGTCCCCGGGGCAACCGGGCCAGCACCGGCCACGGCCCCGGCATCGGGCCGTCGTCGATCCCGAGGCTGCGTGCGGTGGCGTCGTCGGGCACTGCGTAGAGCACACCGGAATCGGTCAGCAGCATGCGCGACTCGGCGCCGCCGCCGGCGCCGGTGGCGCTGACCGGCCGCAGATACACACTGTGGCCCGCGGGTACTCGCACCGCGTCGACGTTCGGTCCGGCGCCGTCGGCCTGTGCCAGCGCGACGGTCCCCGGGGCCGCCAGTGTCTGCCGGCCGTCGACCAACGCGGCGCCGACCCGCCCGTCGCGAGCGGCCCAGCGCACACACGGCACCTCGGCGTCGGCGACGTCGACCCGGTCCGGATAGCTGGCGACCGGAAGGGAGTCGACGATGTCGGCGCCCGCCAGCACGTCGGGCTGGACGTCGGGGACATCGGCGTGAGGTTGGGCGACGGTGAACCGGATCAGATCCGCGGTGACCTCGCCCACCCGCTGGAGGCCGCCGGCCAGCACGACGTAATGCTCGACGCCGCCGCCGCGCCGCACCCCGATGATGGTGCCCACCGGTCGCCCCGGCAGCGCGCCGGGCCTACCGGCGCCCGCGATGGGCGGCGCGATGATCGGCGGGCTCTCCGGAACTGTGTCGAGCAGTGCCCGCGACACCGGGTGGGGCGCCACCGTGTCCAGTCGCAGCGCCCGCACCACTGCGGTGTCGCGGAGATCGACCGCCGCCCGCCGGCCGCCGTACATCAGGAAGGTCGTCGCAGGACCTTCCGAACGGGCCGTGACCAGCAGCGCGGCATCCTCTCCCGCGGCGGGTCCGGCGGGTGGACCGATCAGCAGCGTCGTCGCCGATGCGGTGTCACACACCGTCCACTCGGTCTGTGCGGCGGCCAGCGGCGCCCCGACCGTCGCGGGCGCCCCCACGATCCCGGCCCGCGGGCCGCGCGGCATCTTCTCGATCGCCGCGGCGGCCACCGTCTTGGGATCGGCGGCCGAACCGACGATCAGCCGGGCCGAGACCAGGTCGGGAACCGGATGCACGGTGTCGCCGATCCGGACGTAGTACGCCCCGGATTCGCGGGCGCGCAGGATCGGGGCATCCCCGGGTGCGCCCTGCGGACGCAGCACCGCCAGCACCCCGCAGACCGCGATCGCGATCACCGCGAGCACGCATCCGGTCATCAACGAGATCGACTGTGCGCGTATCGGATCGTCGAGCATCCGCACATCGCCTCGGACCAGCGCGTGCTCGAGCCTGCGCATCGTGAATCGGTACCCGGACACCTGTAGCCGGGTGATCTGTCGCCCCATTCGCTCCCCCGACAGCGAGCCTAAGCGGGGCCGGGGCGCCTACCCCGCACCTCTTCACCGGAATCGGGCGGGAGCGACTCATTCCGCATGTCCGGTCTCGGCCTTAAAGTGTGTCCATAGCGGGAGGTGAGCCGATGTTCAAGGCGGTGCGGCACTACTGGCGCCAGCCTGAACACTTCTACTGGCTGACGTCGTTCCTCTCGGCCCGCGACGCCCAGACCGCCACCTGTCGGCTGATCGCGGTCTTCGCGGCGATCCTCGGACTCGTGCCACTGGTGCTGCAGTTCAGCGCCGCCGGTCCACAGGGGCCCACCGCGCGGTGGATCGGCGCCGCGGTCACCGTCAGCTCACTTCTGGTGGCACTGGGCTGGCTACGGCATCGCTGGCCCACACCGCGGCAATCCGCGGGCTTCGTGGTGATCACGTCGGCCAACCTCGCCGCAGGGTGCCTGATCATGTCCGATCCGCGCGCCGGGATGCTTCTCACCGCGGGGTTCGCCGTGCTCGGCGGCTACATCGCGCTGTTCCACACCGCGGGGTATCTGCTGTTCTCCATGCTGGTGGCCGAGGCGACGGCCCTGGTCCTGACCGCACGGCTCGCGGATCTGGGCGACCCGGTGTTCGCGATGACCGCGCTGCTGATCGTGATGACCGTGAACGTGGCCGTCCCGTTCGCCTGTCACCTGCTGCTGTACGCCTTCGACATCGATGTCGACAATGCCGACATCGACCCGCTCACCGGTCTGCTCAACCGGGAGGCGATCTACCGGGCCGCCGGCGCCATGGTCGCGCGCTGCCGCGACGACGACAATCGCCTGGTGTTGGTGCTCCTCAGTCTGGACAACATGCGGCTGCTCGCCGAGACGGACGGCACGATCGCCATCGATCGCGCGCGTGTCACGATCGCTCAGACCCTGCGCGAGACCACCCGGCACAATGCGTTCGTCGCCCGGATCGACGAGGACGACTTCCTCATCGCCGACACGTTCTCGACCCCCGATTCCTTCCCGCTCGTCGAACGGGTCCGCACGGCCATCGCCGCCACCCCGCCTCGGGTCACCGCGAGCTTCGGGGTGGTCAGTACCCCGATGCGCGGCCTGGGCACCTGTCCCCCCGGCGAACTGCTCGACGAGCTCATCGCCGTTGCGACCACCGCGATGGACGACGCCCGCCGCGCCGGCGGCAATCAGGCCCGCTACGTGTCCTGCCACCGACCATCGGTGCTCGACAACGCCGATCCGCTGGCCACCGACGACCCCTAACTGTCGTCCTTCGCCCGGCGTTCGCGGTACGCCGCGACGTGCTGGCGATTACCGCAGTTGCCGGTGTCGCAGAACATCCGCGAGCGGTTGCGGGACAGGTCGAACAGTGCCGCCGCGCAGTCGGGCGCCGCGCAGATCTTGAGTCGGCGCAGTTCACCGGCGCGGATCAGATCGGCCAGCGCCATGGCCATCTCCGCGCCCATGCGCTGCCACAGCGGATCGTGGATCGACGCCAGATGCAGATGCCACTCCGGCATCTCGGGGTGCCGGGTCAGCCACGGGGACGCGCGCGTGTCGGACAGCAGTGCGTTGACCTGACCGACGGTGCGTTCCTCATCGTCGGCGGACTCCCACAGGGTGCCCAGCCGCGCACGCAGCCGATGCACTGCGGCCAGCTCCGCATCGTCGCGGTCGCGCCGGCCGGTCCAGCCGAAACCGTCGAGGTATTCGTCGAGCGCGGCCATCTCGGCGAGCTGCTCGCCGTCGACGCGGTCGGTGTTGATCAGTGCACACGCCGCCCTCAGGGTGAGCTCCGTGTCATAAGTGAAATTCATTTGACTCATGACTCCGTTCGCGGATAAGGTCAGTACCAAAGTTCATTTTACTCATTACACGTTCGTAGAACTGGAGGACGCGCATGACGACCTCGCGCGCTGACGTCGCCCGCTCCGGCGTGGACCACTTTCGGCTGGGCATGGCCTTCGCCGTCGGCTCGGCGTTCGCCTTCGGGATGTCCGGACCGCTCGGCAAGTCGTTGATGAACGCGGGCTGGAGCCCGACGGCCGCCGTCACCGCCCGGCTCGCCGGCGGCGCGCTGGTCATGGCGATCTTCGCGACCGTCATGCGGCCCGGCTGGACCCGCCAGGCGCTGGCGCACTGGCCGATCGTGCTGGCTTACGGCCTGGTGCCGATCGCCGGGGCGCAGCTGTTCTACTACAACGCCGTCTCGCATCTGTCGGTCGGCGTGGCCCTGTTGCTCGAATACACCGCGCCGATCCTGGTCGTGGGGTGGCTGTGGCTGACCACCAGGACCCGGCCGTCGAATCTCACCCTGGCCGGCGTCGTCACCGCGGTCACCGGGATCATGCTGGTCCTCGGGGTCGTCGACAGCGGTGGTTTCGCCAGTGCGCACGTCAACCTCGTCGGCGTGGGGTGGGGCATGGCCGCGGCCGTCTGCGCGGCGTGCTACTTCCTGCTGTCCGACCGGGTGGCCACCGGCACCGACGACCGCAACGGTCTGGATCCGATCACCTTGGCCACCGCCGGCCTGGCCGTCGGCGGCGCGGCGACCGCCCTGGTCGGCGCGGTCGGCATCATGCCGCTGACCTTCACCACCCACGACACCGTCATCGCCGGCGTGACGACGTCGTGGATCCTCCCGGTGCTCGCGCTGGGGCTCATCCCCACGGCGATCGCCTACACCCTCGGCATCATCGGCATCGCCCGCCTGCGCCCGAGGTTCGCCTCGCTGGTCGGCCTGTCCGAAGTGCTGTTCGCGGTACTCGCGGCCTGGGTGCTGCTCGGTGAGTCGATCGGCCCGGTGCAGGCCGTCGGGGGCGTGGTGGTCCTGCTCGGCCTGGCGCTGGCCCGCCAGGGCGACCGCCGCGACTCCGAGGAGACGGTGGTCGACGAGGCGATGTGGCCGGAGATCCCGCCCGGCGGCACCGCGGCGACCGATGCGTCGACCACCAGAGTTGGTCCTAGCTAGCCGGTCTATGTGATCATGTGCCGGTGAACGTACTCCGTGCCGGCGCGCGCCTCAGCGCCTCTGCGCTCACCGTCGCCGCCGCCGCACTGCTCGTCGGACCCGTGCCGACCGCCGGCGCCCAGGCCTGCTCCGACGTCGAGCTGATCTTCGCCCGCGGCACGAGCGAACCGGCCGGCATCGGTCGGGTCGGCCAGGCGCTGGCCGACGCCATGAGACCGCAATTGGGCGGCATGACGCTGAGCACCTACGGGGTGAACTATCCGGCCGGTTACGACTTCCTGACCACCGCGGCCGGCGCCACCGACGCCACCGCGCGGATCGAGTCGGTGTCCGCGCAGTGTCCGGGCACCCGTTTCGTGCTCGGCGGATACTCCCAGGGGGCCGCCGTGGTGGACATGCTCGCCGGTGTGCCGCCGCTGGGCAACCGCATCGGCGACATCGGCTCCGCCCCACCGCTGCCGGGCGGCTACGCCGGTGACGTCGCCGCGGTGGCCGTATTCGGCAATCCGGCAACGAAGTTCGGCAACCCACTCAGCGCTCGCGGTCAGTTCGCCGGTCGCAGCATCGATCTGTGCAGTGACGGTGACCCGATCTGCTCGGACGGCCGCAACCCGTTCGCGCACACGCACTATGAAACGTCGCCGTTCATCGGTCAGGCGGCGGGATTCGTCGTCGGGCAGGTCTGACCGCCGGGAACGATGCCGGCTTGGCGAGCGACCGGTTCGTTAGTATCGGCGGGGTGAGTGAACATCCCGCGTCGGTCCTTCGCACCCGGCTGTGGCCCGCGCTGATCGCGTGCGTCATCGGTGCCACCAGTCTGCTTATGGCACCGGCGCTGTCGCCTCGCACCGCCGCCACCGCCGCCGCCCAGTCCTGCCCGCAGGCCGAACTCATCTTCGCCCGCGGCCGCGTGGAATCTCCGGGCGCCGGCGTCATCGGCAACAACCTGATCAGCGCACTGCGCAATCGGACCGACAAGGACATCGACCTCTACGCCGTGCAGTACCCCGCCGACCACGAGATCGACGTCGGCGCCAACGACATGAGCTCACGCATTCAGGACATGGCGGCCCGCTGCCCCGACACCCGGCTGGTGCTCGGTGGGTACTCGCTCGGCGCCGCGGTGACCGATGTCGTCCTGGCCGCGCCGATTGCGGCTTTCGGCTTCAAGAAGCCGCTGCCGCCGGGGATGGATCAGCACATCGCGGCCGTCGCGCTGTTCGGTAACGGCGCCGCCTGGGTCGGGCCCATCACGAACTTCAGCCCGCTGTACCGGGAACGCACCATCGAGCTCTGCCACGGAGCCGATCCGATCTGCAACCCGGCCGACCCGAACACGTGGGAGAACAACTGGCCCGACCACATGGCCAGGGCCTACATCGACGCCGGGATGGTCAATCAGGCCGCCGACTTCATCGCCGGGCGGATCTGAGCGCACCGCGTCCTGCGGCGGATGGCGAGCGTCCCGCGCGGGTACAGACATCTCGACGTCGGCCCGGACGTCGGGAGTGACAGCGAAAGGTGCTCGACGTCGGCATGCATCCCGCAGCCGAGACTGACGACGAAGTCGCCCGTCTGGGCACGCTGGCCTCGTTCGACGTCGTCGACACCCCACCCGAGGGCGCCTTCGACGATCTGACCGCGCTGGCCGCCGATGTCTGCCGCACCCCGATGGCGCTGATCAGCTTCGTCGACGCACGGCGCCAGTGGCACAAGTCCCGGTACGGCATCGAGGTGGCGGAATTACCCCGTGCCGTGTCGTTCTGCGCGCACGCGATCACTTCGCACGCCGTCACCGAGATGCCCGACACCCGGCTCGACCCGCGGTTCGACCGCCATCCGCTGGTGGTCGGCGACCCGTACGTGCGCTTCTATGCCGGCGCACCGCTGATCGCCGAAAACGGTCACGCACTCGGCACCCTGTGCGTGATGGACGTCGAACCCCGCGCATTGTCCGGGCGGCAACGCCGTCACCTGCAGGTCCTGGCCGACCAGGTGCGCAACCTGCTGGAGCTCCGCCGGCAGGCCCGGCTCATCACGGCCACCCGGAAGACCCGGCTGATCGCCGACGCCACGGTACGGCGCCAGCAGCGCATGCTCGAGGGCGTACTGGCCCACACCGATGTGCTGGTCTTCGCCAAGGACATCGACGGCAGATTCGTCATGGCCAACCACGCCCTGGAGTACGTCACCCAGTGCGGGGGGCTGGCGGGCCGGACCGACCACGAGGTGTTCGGGCGCGAGATCGCCGACATCTACCGGCGCAACGACGAGCGGATCATGACCACCCGGGAGTGGCAGGTCTTCAACGAAGATGTCACCCACCCCGACGGTTCCGTGCACACCTACCGGTCCACCAAGTTCCCCCTGCTCGACGAGGACGGCGAGGTGATGGGGATCGGCGGGGTGTCCACTGATGTCACCGAGTTGGCGGCCGCGCGTGCGGCGCTCGCCGAGGCGGAGCTGCGCTGGCGCACGGTGCTCGAGCACCTGCCCACCGCGGTGATCGTGGTCGACGCGAGCCGGACGATCACCTACATGAATCCCGAAGCCATGGCGCTGCTCGGCGCCCGGTCGCTCGACGACGTCGAACCGACCACGGCCCTGCACCTCATCCCCGACGATGTCCGCGACGACGCCGAGGCGATGCTGACCGCGGTGCTCGACGGTGGCCCCGAGATCCGTGCCCGCCGGGGTGCGCTACGCCGGCTCGACGGCACCGAACTCGCCGTCGAGTTCAACGCCACGCCGGTGAGCGACTCCGGGATCCCCGGCATTCAGCTGGAGTTCCGCGACGTCACCGCAGTGGCCGCCGCCCACGCGGCGCTCAAGCACTCGGCCACCACCGATCCCCTGACCGGGTTGCTCAACCGCCGCGCCTGGGACGACCGCGTCGAGGCCCTGCTGGCCGACCCGCACCGCCGGGGCGGCGCCCTGACCATCGCGGTCCTGGACCTCGACAACTTCAAGCACTACAACGACACTCACGGACACCGCGCCGGCGACGCCCTCCTGCATCGTTTCGCCGCGGCCGCGAGCACCGCGCTGCGCCGCGACGACGTCCTCGCCCGCTGGGGTGGAGAGGAATTCGTCGTCGCGCTGCCCGACCTGCCGGCCCGGGCGGTCACCGAGCGGGCCGAGCATGTGTTGGCCCGGCTCGCACAGTGCATCCCGTACGGGCAGACGTGCTCGGTCGGCTACACCGTCCACCGGCCCGGTGAGGCCGTGATCGACGCCGTCGAACGGGCCGACGAAGCGCTCTACCGAGCCAAACGCGAGGGCAAGAGCCGGATCCGGCGGTCCTGATCGATGATTGCCGCGTGCCTCCGCGCGCTCGGCGCGCGGTATCACGCCGAAATCACTCGGGGGCGACCCGCAGATCGCGGGTGATCAGGGTCCGTGCGGCCAGCTGGTCGTCGGGCGGATAGTCCACTCCGACGAGCGTGAGGCCACGTGCCGGCGCCGCAGCGAAGTCACTCGACCGGCGGCCCGCGCCCAGCAGTCCGGCACACCAGGCGGGGTCGCGGCGGTGCTCACCGACGGCGAGCAGTGCGCCGATCAGCGAGCGCACCATCGCCCAGCAGAATGCGTCGGCACTGACCTGCGCGGTGAGGAGGTCTCCGTCGCGGGACCACTCCAGCCGCTGCAGGTCCCGGATCGTGGTGGCGCCGTCGCGGTGCCGGCAGAACGCCGCGAAATCATGCAGCCCCACCAGGTTTCGGCCGGCTTCGGCCATGGCGTCGACGTCCAGCGGCCTCGGCCACGCCGTCACGAAGCGCGCCGACTGCGGGGTGACACCGAAATCGGCGGTGCTGAGCCGATATTCGTAGTGCCGGCGCAGCGCGGAGAAGCGGGCGTCGAAACCCGCCGGGGCACGAACGATCCGGCGGATGCGCACATCCTCGGGCAGGAATCGGCCGAGCCGGCGCACCAGCGGCGAGAACTCGGGGTCGGCCGGCCGGGGCGTCCGCGGAAAGGCGTGGTGCAGCGCGTCGGCCGGCACGTCGAGGTGGGCCACCTGCCCGGTGGCATGGACGCCGGCGTCGGTGCGGCCGGCCGCTCGCACCGTCACCGCTGTGCGGAAGACCGTGGACAGCGCCTCGTCGATCGTCCCGGCGACCGTGCGCTGGCCGGCCTGCGCCGCCCAGCCGGCGAAGTCGGTGCCGTCGTAGGCGATGTCGAGCCGGAGACGAACGAGCCCGCCATCGGAATCGATGGCGGGCTCGTCCATGGCGTGACTAGGACTTGTCAGCGTCCGAGGCCTCGGTGTCGGTCGGATCGTCGGTCTCGGTCGACCGCGACGCCTCCACCGCCGTGGTGTCTTCGGCGGTCAGCTCCTCGGCCGAGGGACCCTCGGCAGCCTCGGGCTCGACGGCGGCCTGCGGCGCAGCGGCAGCAGCGGCCTTCTGCGACGCATCGGCACGACGCGCCCGGTTGGCCTCCGACGTCACCGTCTTCTCCCGCACCAACTCGATGACCGCCATCGGGGCGTTGTCACCCTTGCGCGGCTCCACCTTGATGATGCGGGTGTAGCCACCCTCGCGGTCGGCGAAGAACGGACCGATCTCGGCGAACAGGGTGTGCACGACATCCTTGTCCCGGATCTTCTTGAGCACCTCACGCCGGTTGTGCAGCGAGCCCTTCTTGGCGTGGGTGATCAGTTTCTCCGCGTACGGCCGCAGCGCCCGGGCCTTCGGCTCGGTCGTCTTGATCCGGCCGTGCTCGAACAGCGAGGTGGCCAGGTTGGCCAGGATCGCCTTCTGGTGGCTGGACGACCCGCCGAGGCGAGGACCCTTCGTGGGTTTGGGCATGGCGACTATCTCCTCAATGGGGGCCGGCCCCCGTATCAGGTAGGGCCGGGACGGACGTTGTGTTTAGAGCTGTTCGGTTTCGGCGAAGTCCTGGTCGCTGTCGGCGTCGTACGACGAGTCGTAGCCGGCATCGCTGTTCCAGGTGCCGGTGGCGGCGTCGTAACCGGCGACCTCCGACGGATCGAAGGTGGCCGGGCTGTCCTTGAGCGAGAGACCGAGCTGGTGCAGCTTGATCTTGACCTCGTCGATGGACTTCTGGCCGAAGTTACGGATGTCCAGCAGATCGGATTCCGTGCGGGCCACCAGCTCGCCCACGGTGTGCACACCCTCGCGCTTGAGGCAGTTGTACGAGCGGACGGTCAGATCCAGATCGTCGATCGGCAGCGCGAACGACGCGATGTGATCCGCCTCGGCCGGCGACGGGCCGATCTCGATGCCCTCGGCCTCGACGTTCAGTTCCCGCGCCAGACCGAACAGCTCCACCAGCGTCTTACCCGCCGAAGCCAGCGCGTCACGCGGGCTGATCGAATTCTTGGTCTCGACGTCGAGGATCAGCTTGTCGAAGTCGGTGCGCTGCTCGACACGGGTGGCCTCCACCTTGTAGGTCACCTTGAGCACCGGCGAATAGATCGAGTCGACCGGGATGCGGCCGATCTCGGCGCCGGACGCCTTGTTCTGCACGGCCGGGACGTAGCCACGACCGCGCTCGACGACCAGCTCGACCTCGAGCTTGCCCTTGTCGTTCAGCGTCGCGATGTGCATCTCGGGGTTGTGCACGGTGACCCCGGCCGGCGGCACGATGTCGCCTGCGGTGACCGCACCCGGGCCCTGCTTGCGCAGGTACATGGTGACCGGCTCGTCCTCCTCGGAGGACACCACCAGGCTCTTGAGGTTCAGAATGATGTCGGTGACGTCTTCCTTGACCCCGGGGACGGTGGTGAACTCGTGCAGCACACCGTCGATGCGGATGCTGGTGACGGCCGCGCCCGGGATGGACGACAGCAGCGTGCGGCGCAGCGAGTTGCCGAGGGTGTAGCCGAAACCGGGCTCCAGCGGCTCGATGACGAACCGGGACCGGTTCTCGGCGACTGTCTCTTCGGACAGGGTGGGGCGCTGAGAAATCAGCATGGTGTTATCTCCTTCTTCACGACACCCGCTATTTGATGCCGTGTGCCCGAGCCGTCATCCGGACGGCCGGGTGTGTTACTTCGAGTAGAGCTCGACGATCAGCTGCTCGGTGAGCGGCACGTCGATCTGCGCGCGCTCGGGCAGCTGGTGGACGAGGATGCGCTGGCGCTCGCCGACGACCTGCAGCCACGACGGGATCGGCCGGTCACCCGCGGTCTCCCGCGCGATGATGAACGGATCCGTGTTCAGCGACTTCTCCTTGACGTCGATGATGTCGTACTGCGCCACCCGATAGCTCGGGATGTCGACCTTGACGCCGTTGACGGTGAAGTGGCCGTGGCTGACGAGCTGGCGGGCCATCCGGCGGGTCCGTGCCAGGCCGGCGCGGTAGACCACGTTGTCCAGGCGGGACTCCAGGATGCGCAGCAGGTTGTCACCGGTCTTGCCGGGCAGCCGGTTGGCCTCGTCGTAGTAGCGACGGAACTGCTTCTCCAGCACGCCGTAGGTGAAGCGGGCCTTCTGCTTCTCCTGCAGCTGGGTGCGGTATTCGCTCTCCTTGATCCGCGCGCGGCCGTGCTGGCCGGGCGGGTAGGGGCGCTTCTCGAACGACTGATCACCACCGACGAGGTCGACGCCGAGGCGGCGCGACTTGCGGGTGGCGGGTCCGGTGTAACGAGCCATTTCTGAAGTCCTCCCTAGACCCGGCGCCGCTTCGGCGGACGGCAGCCGTTGTGCGGCTGCGGCGTGACGTCGGCGATGGCGCCGACCTCGAGGCCGGCGGCCTGCAGCGAACGGATGGCGGTTTCGCGGCCCGAACCCGGACCCTTGACGAAGACGTCGACCTTCTTGACGCCGTGCTCCTGCGCCTTGCGGGCGGCGTTCTCGGCGGCCAGCTGCGCGGCGAACGGCGTCGACTTACGCGACCCCTTGAAGCCGACGTGACCCGAGGACGCCCAGGCGATCACGTTGCCCTGGGGATCGGTGATCGACACGATCGTGTTGTTGAAGGTGCTCTTGATGTGGGCGGCGCCGTGCGGGACGTTCTTCTTTTCCCTGCGGCGGGTCTTCTGACCCTTCTTCGCGGCCGTGCCGCCCTTTTTTGCCTGTGCCATCCGGGGTTACCTGGCCTTCTTCTTGCCGGCGATGGTGCGCTTGGGGCCCTTGCGGGTACGCGCATTGGTCTTGGTCCGCTGGCCGCGCACCGGCAGGCCGCGACGGTGGCGCAGACCCTGGTAGCAGCCGATCTCGATCTTGCGACGGATGTCGGCCTGTACCTCGCGGCGCAGGTCGCCCTCCACCTTGAGGGTCGCCTCGATGTAGTCGCGGAGCTGGGTGACCTGATCGTCGGTCAGGTCCTTGCTGCGCAGATTGCGGTCGATGCCGGTCGCGTCCAGGATCTCCTGGGACCGCGTCCGGCCGACGCCGTAGATGTAGGTAAGTGCGATCTCCATGCGCTTGTCGCGCGGCAGATCAACGCCCACTAGTCGGGCCATGGGTGTGCCATTCCTTTTCTTGGCGGAGGTCTGATCCCAGTCCGTTCCCACTCAGGTGTGGGGCCCGGCCTCCGTCCGGGCGTAGCTGAGTCGTCGGCTCTCGGCCTTCGGCTCAGCGCGAGCAGCCCCATGCTGCTCAGTGGTACTGGGAGTTCATCATTCAGTTGTGGTTGGCGTGGGAGCCCGTGATCAGCCCTGCCGCTGCTTGTGGCGCGGATCGGAGCAGATCACCATGACCCGCCCATGCCGACGGATCACCCTGCACTTGTCGCAGATGGGCTTGACGCTCGGGTTCACCTTCACGGCGTGGAGATCCTTCTTCTTGCAGTGGTCTGTTACTTGTACCGATAAACGATGCGGCCCCGCGACAGGTCGTAGGGAGACAGCTCCACCACGACTCGGTCCTCGGGAAGGATGCGGATGTAGTGCTGCCGCATCTTGCCGCTGATGTGGGCAAGGACCTTGTGACCGTTCTCCAGCTCAATGCGGAACATCGCATTGGGCAGGGGTTCGACCACGCGACCCTCGACCTCTATGGCACCGTCTTTCTTGGCCATACTTTTCGGAGATCCTCCGGTTGTCTTCTGGTTGGTTCGGCGCCGGCCGCCGCGAGCGGCGACATCTGTGCACTGGCACAGTCCGGCCCCGACAACAAAACGTGAGCCAGAGCCTGGAAATTCCGCGAGGGTTCCATGTTGGGCACGCAAAGAGTCGGCGCGTTCCGCACCGTTGATCGATACTACCCGCTCAGCGCAGTCGACCAAAATCGCTCAGATTGCTGTTCCCGGGCCCGCCGGGCAGCCAGCAGAATGGCCGTGTGACGGCGATATACCTGGCGGCGTTCGCCGTCGGCGGCATCGCGGTGCTGTCGGCGCTCCTGTTCGCCGATGTAGGGCACGGCGACGGTCTGCCCTTCCTCAGTCTGACGTCGCTGGCCGCCGGAGTGCTCGGCGCGGGAACCGGCGGGCTCATCGCCACCTGGGCGGGCGCGGGCGCGGTGCCCGCGGGGGTGATCGCCGCGGGCACCGCGGTGGTGCTCGTGGCCGCGCTCAACGGTCTGCTGATGCCCTATCTGCGTCGTCAGCAGGCGAACTCCCACCGTGGCCGCATCTCCTACGTCGGCCTGCTCGGCACCGTGACCCTCGACGTGCCGGTCGACGGCTGGGGCGAGGTCGCCTTCGTCGACGCCGACGGAAACCGGGTCCGTTCGCGGGCCCGGACCGCCGAACCCGTCGCGCTGCCGAAAGCCACCCCGGTCTACATCGCCGATGTCGACGCCGACTACGTCCACGTCGTCGCGGTGCCCGACCTCGACCACCCCGCATCCGAAAGGCCCTGACCCATGTCCCCGTTGCTGATCGTGATCGTCGCGGTGATCGCCGCACTGCTGCTCTTCGTCGCGCTGCCGGTGATCTATGTGAAGAACTACATCAAGGTGCCGCCCAACGAGGTGGCGGTGTTCACCGGGCGCGGCACCCCGAAGGTGGTGCGCGGCGGCGCACGGTTCCGGGTGCCGGGCATCGAACGCGTCGACATCATGAGCCTGGAACCGTTCAACGTGAGCATCAACCTGCAGAACGCACTGTCCAACAACGGTGTGCCGGTCAACGTCGAGGCGGTCGGACTGGTCCGGATCGGCTCCTCGGAGGAGGCGGTGCAGACCGCGGTGCAACGCTTCCTGACCTCCGACCTGAACGAACTGCAGCGGCAGATCAACGAGATCCTGGCCGGCAGCCTGCGCGGCATCACCGCGACGATGACTGTCGAGGACCTCAACTCCAACCGCGACACCCTGGCCCGCAGCGTGGTCGAGGAGGCCGGCGGCGACCTCGCCCGCATCGGTATGGAGGTCGACGTCCTCAAGATCGCCGGCATCTCCGACCGCAATGCCTATCTGGAGTCGCTCGGTCAGCGCCGCATCGCCGAGGTCAAGCGCGACGCCGCGATCGGCACCGCCGAGGCTGAACGCGATGCGCAGATCCAGTCGGCAAAGGCCCGCCAGGCCGGCTCGGTCGCCCAGGCCGAGGCCGACACCGCGATCGCCACCGCCAATCAGCGCCGCGACGTCGAACTGGCCCGGCTGCGCGCGCAGACCGAGGCGGAGAACGCCCAGGCCGACCAGGCCGGTCCGCTGGCCAACGCCCGCGCGCAGAAGGACGTCGGCATCGCGATCGAACAGGCCGAGGCGGCCCGCGTGCAGGCCCGCATCGAGGTCGAGCAGCGCCGGTCCGAACAGGCCACCGCGGCGCTGCAGGCCGACGTGATCGCCCCGGCCGACGCCCAGCGCCAGGCCGACGTGGCACGCGCCGAAGGGCAGCGCCAGGCCGCGATCCTCGCCGCCCAGGCTCAGGCCGAGGCGGCGCGGCAGGCCGGTCAGGCCGAGGCGGACGCTCGCAAGGCCGCCGCCGACGCGCTGCGCGTCGAGCGGCAGGCCGAAGCCGACGGCATCAAGGCCAAGCTGGTCGCCGAGGCCGCGGGCAAGAAGGAGATCGCGGCCGCGCTGAACACCTACTCCCCCGAGGCGGCGCGGCTGCAGACGCTGCCCGACGTGCTCGCCTCGATGGTCAAGGCGACCGAGGCCGCGGCGATGCCGCTCTCGGAGATCGACCGGTTGAGCATCATCGGCGGCGCGAGCGACACCCAGGACGCCGTCGGCGGCCTGCTCGGGGTCAGCCCGCTGGCGGTCGCGAAGATCGTCGAGGCGCTGAAGAGTTCGGGCATCGACCTGCCGTCGATGCTGAACCGGACCGGCGGTGAGGAGCGGTCGAGCGGACAGGCGGTGGTGGATGGCGAGCACCCGGCCGGCTGACCGCTGAACGTCGGGGAGGAGTCGGAATTGGCGCCCGTTCTCGAGATCGACGTCGACGCATTGAACGCGGACGGAAAGCGCCTCGGGTCTCTTTCGCATCAGACTGCATCGTCGAACGCCGCACCGCCGGGCTCAGACGTCACGTCACTTGGTGCTGCGAGAGCTCTGAATGAACACGAACTGGCCCTGATCGATGTACTCAACTATGCATTCCTCGTTCGGCAGACTGGCGGTGCCGTTCTCAGATCAGCGGCGGTCGCATTCGAACTGGCAGACCAAGCCGGGGCCGATTGGTTACTTCGAGTGGACAACACCGATGCGCCGCCGGTCGCGGGGTCTGGGACGTTGGATATGCCATCGCTACCGCCCGTGCCGCATCAGCCGCCGAGTCGCAATATTCCCACCTTGCCGACGCTGCCGCCCATCAGAGGCGATCGATTCTCGACCGAGTTGCATTCGGGACCGGGTTCAGCCGACTTGCGGGACTTTTCGCGGACCTGGCACAACTGTGCCCAAGACATTCTTCACACCTCAGACCGCACCCGAGATGTGAGCGCCAAGGTCAACGAGCATTGGTCTACCGGCGATAGGGCCGCTGCCAAGATTTCCGACCATGCGAAGTGGCTGGAAGCTGCCGCTGCGTGGGCGGAGCGCCTCTCAGTGGCGGGCGAAGCCGTTGCACACGCCTTCGATGTCGCGAAAGGCGACACCCCGACACCCGATGAATTCGACGATGCCGAATCGGAGGTGAAGAAGGCCGCTGCCCTGATGGCTCTCAACCCGGCACTCGGGATCATTCAGTATCAGCGGGCCACCGCACGTTACGCCGAGTTGTACGGCGAGGCTGAAGCGGCCGCCACGCAATACCACGACGCAGTCAGCGTAGCAATGATCAGGCTCGGCAGCCCGATAGCTCCCTGCCCGCCGATTGCCAGTGGGGCGGATATTCCGGACATTCCACTCCCAACAATGAAGCGCGGAACAGTCCCGCCGGATGTGACCTATGTAGCCGATCAGATATTGAACGCACCGCAAGGGCCGCCGGTGACCATTGGCAAGACCACCAAAGAGACCATCTTGATAAATCGCAGACAATTCGTTGGCGGCGATCAATGGAATAATAAGTTTGGCGACCTGCCGACAGTTGACCCCTCAGGCGCGCAAGTCACCTACCGTGAATACGACAGATACCCGTATACACCCGGCGTTTCCCGTGGCACTGATCGGATAGTGGTCGGTTCGGATGGGTCACGCTACTTCACCGACGACCATTACAAGACATTTACTAAATTCTGAGGAGGATCGTCAGTGCTAGAGCATCTGCTTTTCAAACCCGAAGGTCCAGCGCTTACGCTACTTCCAGCGACCCCGTTCGAAGTCGCTAATTATCTGACGGCCTGGATACCCGCACATCCCGAATGGGACATACTTCGCGTCCGGGGCGCCAAGTCAACCGACGAAGCATCCTTCTTCGATGAGCTGGCCGCGGCGCTACAATTTCCGTATTACTTCGGCGAAAATTGGAATGCCGTCTGGGATTGCATCACCGATCTGAACTGGTTGAAGGGCTCCAGCTTTTTGATCGTCTTTGATTCGGCAGATGAATTGCTATCGCAATCAGTCCGTGGGTTTTCATTCCTGTTGGAAGTGATCAAAGACGCTCATGACCGCTGGCATCGCGAGGTCGCTGACTTCGGTTCACGCGGCAGCCAACCGATCGCTTTCCAATCCGTGTTCGCGTGCGATCCCGATGCCATTGGGCCGTTGGCGCAACGGATAAGTGCCGCTGGCGTCCCTTTCGAGCTGTTGTAGCCAGGCCGAATCTATGGATCGAAGCGGCCGTGCCGGAGGACGCGCGGCGCTCGACGGGGGGTGCCCGGAGCTAGCCCCTTCGGCGCTTCGCTCGACCGGCGCCAGCGTCGCGGGGATGCCGGTTCTGGTTACGTAGCTGCGGGCGGCGATCTCGCTGTCGGCTTCGGCGCCATAGCGCTCGTGGAAGCCGGCGATGCCACGGGGCAGGAAGTGCCACGACTGGGTCAACCGAGTCCCGCCGTCCTCGCGCGCCACGGCGAAACCCCACCGCACCCAGCCGCCGTTCCCCTCCCACGCGAATTCGCGATCAAGCTCGGCGAGGACGACCTGGCTTCGCGTCTCCCACGTCCGCTCTGGCGTCTCGGTCCGTCCGACGAACCAGGCGCCTTCGCGCGGGCCAGTGAAGTCCGCCGCCCAACACGCCCGGCGAACCGGGCTGCTCGCCTCCGCGTCACGTCGACCACCACCGCCGCACACCCGCTCGGGTGGCTGAGCGATCACTATTGAGTCGCTGAACGTCAGATCTGCCGCGGGCGGAGTGTACGACCAACTGACCCCATATCCACTGGACGACCGGCGCATACTTGATCACGATGACCGGCCCCGCCCCCGCCCCCCGCAAACCCGTGATCCTCACGGTCGACGACGACCCCGCGGTCTCCCGCGCGGTCGCGCGTGATCTCCGCCGTCACTACGGCGAGCACTTCCGCATCGTGCGCGCCGAATCCGGCCCGGACGCCCTGGAAACCCTCAACGAACTCAAGCTGCGCGGCGAGACCGTCGCGGTGTTCGTCGCCGACTACCGCATGCCGCAGATGAGCGGCATCGAGTTCCTCGAAGAGGCGATGGACATCTTCCCGATGGCCCGCCGCGTCCTGCTCACCGCCTACGCCGACACCCACGCCGCCATCGACGCCATCAACGTCGTCGACCTGGACCACTATCTGCTCAAACCGTGGGATCCGCCGGAGGAGAAGCTCTACCCCGTCATCGACGCGCTGATCGAGGCGTGGCGCGAGACCGGTGACCGCGCCATCCCGCACACCAAGATCATCGGCCACCCGTGGAACGCCCGCTCGTCGGAGGTGCGCGAGTTCCTGGCGCGCAACCGGCTCTACTACACGTGGTTCCGCGCCGACGAACCCAAGGGCGCCAAGCTGCTCGAGGCGGCCAAACAGGACGGTCTGACGCTTCCGGTGGTGATCACCGAACAGGGCGAGACCCTGGTCGACCCCACCGATGCCGATCTGGCGGCCACCCTCGGGCTGACCACCACGCCGGCCGAGGACTTCTACGATCTGGTGGTCATCGGCGGCGGACCGGCCGGTCTGGCCGCCGCGGTCTACGGCGCCTCCGAGGGGCTCAAGACCGTGCTCATCGAGCGCACCGCGACCGGCGGTCAGGCCGGGCAGAGTTCGCGCATCGAGAACTATCTCGGCTTCCCCGACGGCCTGTCGGGCAGCCAGCTCGCCGAACGTGCGCGCCGGCAGGCCGAGAAGTTCGAGGCGGAACTGATCACCGCGGCCGAGGTGACCGCGCTGGAGGTCGACGGGTCCGCGCGCACCGTCCGACTCTCCGACGGCCGGTCGGTCGGCGCGCGGGCGGTGATCCTGGCCATGGGCGTCGAATACCGCCAGCTGCCGGCCGAGGGCTGCGCCGGGCTGACCGGCGCCGGCGTCTACTACGGGGCGACGACGTCGGTGGCGTCGGAATGCGATGACGACGAGGTGTACGTGATCGGCGGGGCCAACTCCGCCGGGCAGGCCGCGATGTATCTGTCGCGCACCGCGAAATCGGTGACCATCGTCAGCCGTCGAACCCTCGAGGACTCGATGTCGCACTACCTGATCCAGCAGATCCGCGCGCAGGACAACATCAAGGAGCTGCCCAACACCGTCGTGCACGCGGTCAAGGGCGACGGCCATCTCGAGGGCATCTGTCTGGAGAACCGGCAGACCGGCGAGCGCGAGGAGTTCACCTGCGGCCGGATGTTCATCTTCATCGGCGCCGAACCACGCACCGAGTGGCTCGACGGTGTCGTGGTGCGCGACGACCACGGGTTCATCGTGGCCGGACCGGATCTGCGCGATGTGGCCGGCTGGACGCTGGACCGCCCGCCGCACCACCTCGAGACCAGCGTCCCGGGTGTGTTCGTCGCGGGCGACGTCCGCGCGGAGTCGGCCAAGCGGGTGGCCGCGGCCGTGGGCGAAGGCTCGATGGCCGTGATGCTGGTGCATCGGTATCTGGCCGAGGCGTGACCGGGGCGCGGGAGGAGCGCGGCAGTGGCGTGTGACGTCGAGCAACTGCGGGGCCTGTTCATCTTCGACGGTCTGACCGACGAACAGCTGAGGCGGTTGTGCGCGGACGGCGAGATCGTCGACCATCCGGCCGGATTGCTGTGCCGCGAAGGGGAACCGGCCGACTTCTTCTACGTCCTGCTCGACGGTGAGATCGCGTTGTCGAAGCGCTCCGGCGCCCGTGACATCGACATCTGGCGCGCGTCGGCGCCCGGATCCTATTGCGGCGCGTGGTCGGCGTTCCTGCTCGACGAGGAGACGACCTACGAGAACACCGCGACCCTGTTGCGGCCCTCGCGGATCTTCGCGCTGGACGCGACGGCGCTGGGAACGTTCCTACGTGAGGAGTTCCCGATGGCCACCCATCTGCTCGTCGGGCATTCGCACGGCCGTTTCCATCAGCGTCGTATCCTCGGCCCGCACGACCGACTGGTTCAGCTCGGCCAACTCACCGCGGGCCTGACCCATGAGCTGAACAATCCGGCCGCCGCGGCCGTGCGGGCTGCCGCCGAACTGCGCACCCAGATCGCCACGCTGCGGCACCGGCGCGTCGAGCTGTCCGATCCGGAGGCGATGGCATCGCTGATCGAGCTGCAGGACCGAGTGGCCGAGGTGGCCGGTAAGCCGAACAGTCTGACGTCAGTGGAGAAGTCCGATCTCGAGGAGGCGCTGGGCGGATGGCTCGACAGCCGCGGGGTACCCGGCGCCTGGGACCACGCGGCGACCTTCGCCGAGGCCGGCCTGGACATCGACTGGATGGAACGGATTTCGGCGGCGCGCTGCGGCGCGACCCCCGACAGCCTGGCCGTGGCCATTCACTGGCTGAGCAGCACCGTCGAGACCGAGCTGCTGCTCACCGAGATCGGTGACGCCACCAAACGGATCTCCACGCTGGTGGGTCAGGCCAAGCAGTATTCGCAGCTCGACCGCGCCCCGTTCGACGTCGTCGATCTGCATGACCTGCTGGACAGCACGCTGGCGATGATGGCCCACCGGCTCGGACCGGAGGTCACCGTCGTGCGTGATTTCGACGTGAGCCTGCCCGACGTGCCGTGCTATCCGGCCGAACTCAACCAGGTGTGGACCCACCTCATCGACAACGCCCTCGACGCGCTGGCCGGCAATCCCTCGGGAGTGCTGACGGTGCGCACCGGACGGCACCGCGACATGGTGCGCGTCGAGGTGTGCGACACCGGCGTGGGCATCCCCGACGAACTGCTCGGCCGGATCTTCGACCCGTTCTTCACCACGAAACCGTTCGGCGAGGGCACCGGGCTGGGCCTGGACATCGCCGCCCGCATCGTCGACCGCCACCGCGGCAGCCTCTGGGCGGAATCAAATCCGGGTGATACGCGTTTCATTGCTGCACTGCCGCTCACTGTCGAGCCACCAGACGTGACCGGCTAGGAAGGGACCACCATGGGCGAGAAATGCCTGGCCGGGGAGCTGCGCACGCTGTTCCTGTTCGAGGCGCTGACCGACGAACAACTCGAGATGCTGTGCGCGGCCGGGCACATCGAGACCTTCCCCGCCGGTCCGCTGTGCCAGGAGGGCGACGAGGCCACCTGCTTCTATGTGCTCATCGACGGTGAGCTGGTGATGTCGAAACGCTCCGGCGGCGTCGACATCGAGACCAACCGCACCGCTCAGCGCGGGGTCTACTGCGGCGCCTGGTCGGCCTACGTCCCGGGTGAGGAGCACGTCTACCAGGCCTCGGTCCGGCTGACCAAGCCGTCGAGGTTCTTCGTTCTCGACGCCACCGCCTTCGCCCGGTTCATGCAGTCCCAGTTCCCGATGGCCGTCCACCTGCTGGAAGGCCATATGGTGGGCGGTCGCAGGCAGAGCCAGATCATCGGGCAGCGCGAGAAGCTGCTGGCCCTGGGCAAGCTCTCGGCCGGCCTGACCCATCAGCTCAACAACCCGGCCGCGGCGACCGCACGTGCGGTCAGCGATCTGCAGGACCGCGTCGGCAAGATGCGCCACAAGCTGGCCATGCTCGCCGACGGCAAATTCACCGCGACGGCGTTGCGCACCCTGGTCAGCATCCAGGACGAGGTCGCCGAACAGGTCGCCAAATCCAAGAGCCAGGAACTCACCGCACTGGAGACCTCCGACCGTGAGGACCAGATCGGCGACTGGCTCGAGGACCACGGCATCTCCGGCAGTTGGGATTACGCGCCGACATTCGTCGAGGCCGGGCTGGACGTCGACTGGCTGGAGCGGGTGTCGGCGTCGGTGGAGGACTGTATGGACGACGGAGACGCCGGCCCCATGCTGCAGAGCGCCATCGGCTGGCTGAAGTACACCATCGAGACCGAACTTCTCATGACCCAGATCGCCGAGGCGAGTAAGCGCATCTCGGCGCTGCTGGCCGGCGCGAAGCAGTATTCGCAGATGGACCGCGCCCCGTACCAGAGCGCGAACGTCCACGAGCTGATCCACAGCACGCTGATGATGTTCGGCGGCAAGGTCGGCAAAGACACCCCGGTCAAACTCGTCTGGGACAAGGACAAGTCGCTTCCCGAGTTGCTCTGCTACCCGGGCGATCTCAACCAGGTGTGGACGAACATCATCGACAACGCGATCCAGGCGATGAACGGCCACGGCACACTCACCATCCGCACCATGTGGGAGAACGAGGCGATGGTGCGCGTCGAGATCTGCGACGACGGCCCCGGCATCCCCGAGGAGATCATCGACCGGATCTTCACACCGTTCTTCACCACCAAACCCTTCGGCGAGGGGACCGGCCTGGGCCTGGACCTGGCGTGGCGCATCGTCGTGGAGAAGCACGGCGGAAATCTCTCGGTGCAGTCCCAGCCCGGCGACACCCGCTTCATCGTGTGCCTGCCGCTGGAGGCGCCGGCGCCCGAAGCCGAACCGCCGCGCGAGGTTTCGCTCTCGGCGGGCGAGAAGGACTAGCGCTGCGGCGCGGAGAGGTTGCCTCGACCATGAGCAGACCGGATCTCGGGCGTTACGGCGTCATGGGGCTATACACCCAGTTCGCCGAGCTGACGCCCGAACAACTGCGCCAGATCGAGGACCTCGGCTACGGAGCCCTCTGGGCCGGCGGGTCGCCGCCTGCCGAACTCGATTGGGTGGAGCCGATTCTCGGCGCCACCGAGCGCCTGCAGGTGGCGACCGCGATCGTGAACATCTGGACCGCGCAACCCGGTCCGATCGCCGAGTCCTACCACCGCATCGAGACGGCCTACCCGGGCCGATTCCTGCTCGGCATCGGGGTGGGCCACCCCGAGGCGCATCAGGAGTACCGCAAGCCCTACGACGCGCTCAACGAATACCTCGACCGCCTCGACGAATACGGGGTGCCGAGGGAGCGCCGGATCCTCGCCGCACTCGGTCCCCAGGTGCTCAAACTCGCGGCGCGGCGCAGCGCGGGCGCCCATCCCTACCTGACCACACCGGAGCACACCGCCCAGGCGCGACAGCTCATCGGGCCCGAGGCGTTCCTGGCTCCAGAGCACAAAGCCGTCCTGACCACCGACCCGGAGCGGGCCCGCGAGGTCGGACGCCGCGCCCTGGCCATCTACCTCGACCTGGCGAATTACGTCAACAACTGGAAACGTCTCGGGTTCGGTGATGTAGACGTCGCGAAACCGGGTAGTGAGCGTCTGGTGGACGCTGTGGTCGCCTACGGGACACCGCAGGACATCGCTGCTCGGCTGCAGGCGCATCTGGACGCGGGCGCCGACCACGTGCCGGTGCAGGTGCTCACCGGACCTGACAAGCTGGTGCCCGCACTGGCCGAGCTGGCGGGCCCGCTGGGCCTGCAGTGAGCAGACGCGACTGAAGGGACAGACATGACCGAAGGGGTTTCCCTCAAGCCAGGACTGGGCCGCTACGGCGTGTGGACCGCCGGCGCGCCGGAACCCGAGCAGGCCGCGAAGATCGAAGAGCTCGGCTACGGGGCGCTGTGGGTGGGCGGCTCCCCCGCCGCGGATCTGGCTTTCGTCGAGCCGATCCTCGAGCAGACCGAGAACCTTCAGGTGGCGACCGGCATCGTCAACGTGTGGGCCTCGCCGGCCGAGGAGGTCGCCGAGTCCTACCATCGCATCGAGGACCGGTTTCCCAGCCGGTTCCTGCTGGGTGTGGGCATCGGCCATCCCGAGCACACCGAGGAGTACCGCAAGCCTTATGACGTTCTCGTCGAGTATCTCGACAAGCTCGATGCGGCCAAGGTTCCCACCAGCCGGCTGGTCATCGCCGCGCTGGGACCGAAGGTGCTCAAGCTCTCGGCGCAACGCAGCGCGGGCGCGCACCCCTACCTGACCACCCCTGAGCACACCGGTCAGGCGCGTAACCTCGTCGGCCCGACGGTGTTCTTGGCTCCCGAGCACAAGGTCGTCCTGAGCTCCGACGCGGACGAGGCCCGCAAGATCGGCCGTCAGACCGTCGACTTCTACCTCGACCTGAGCAATTACGTGAACAACTGGAAGCGCCTGGGCTTCACCGACGACGACGTCACCAAGCCCGGCAGCGACAAGTTGATCGATGCGGTGGTGGCGCACGGGTCGGCGGAATCCATCGCGGCCCGCCTCGGCGAACACCACGAGCGCGGCGCCGACCACGTCGCGATCCAGGTGCTCGGCGGCCCGGACCGTTTGATCCCGACGCTGACTGAACTCGCGGGCCCCCTCGGCCTGAAAGGCTGAGCCCCTTCTGCGCCCAAACGAACAGATGGGCGCGCAAGTGCGAGTGGCGGCCACCATTTCGTCGATCTGGGCGCACGGGCCATCCGGGTACGCCCGATAAGGTCGTGCCATGCGGTTGCTGGTCACCGGCGGCGCCGGGTTCATCGGCGCGAACTTCGTGCACCGCTGTGTACGCGCCGGGACGTACGACTCGGTGACGGTGCTCGACGCGTTGACCTATGCCGGCAGCCGCGCGTCGCTGGACCCGGTGGCCGACGCCGTCCGGCTGGTCGAAGGCGACATCACCGATACCGTCCTGGTCGACGAACTGGTCGCCCGCTGCGACGCGGTCGTGCACTTCGCGGCCGAGACCCACGTCGACAACGGGCTGGCCGATCCGGAGCCGTTCCTGCGCAGCAATGTGATCGGCACCTACTCGGTCCTGGAGGCGGTGCGCCGGCACGGGGTGCGGATGCACCATGTGTCCACCGACGAGGTGTACGGCGATCTCGCACTCGACGCGACCGTCCGCTTCACCGAGGCGACGCCGTACAACCCGTCGAGTCCGTATTCGTCGACCAAAGCCGCCGCCGATCTGCTGGTCCGGGCGTGGGTGCGCTCGTTCGGCGTGCGCGCGACGATCTCCAACTGCTCGAACAACTACGGCCCGTACCAGCACGTCGAGAAGTTCATCCCCCGCCAGATCACCAACATCTTGACCGGCCGGCGTCCCAAGCTCTACGGCGCGGGCGCCAATGTGCGTGACTGGATCCACGTCGAGGACCACAACAGCGCGGTGCAACGCATCCTGGCCGACGGCCGGATCGGCCGCACCTACCTGATCGGCGCCGAAGGTGAGCGCGACAACCGGTCGGTACTGCGGACGCTGCTGCAGATCATGGGCCGCGATCCCGACGACTTCGACCAGGTGGCCGACCGGGCGGGCCACGACCTGCGCTACGCCATCGATCCGACCGCGCTGTCCAACGAGCTGCACTGGCAGCCGGAGCACCGGGATTTCGAGGAGGGCCTCCGCGCCACCGTGGCCTGGTATCGCGACAACGAGTGGTGGTGGGGTCCGATCAAAGACGAGGTCGAAGCGCGTTACGCCGCGCGCGGGCAGTGAGACTCCCACGCCGGGTGTTCCAGCCCACGTGGTCGTAGTGGATGTGGGTGTTGATCACCAGGTCGACGTCGTCGGCGTGCACCCCGATGTTCGGGCTCGTCAATGTCGTACCTCCGCCTCACCAGCACGTCCGCACGGTGCAACAGCGGGCACCCGAAGACGAATTCCGGCGTGCTGGTTCTCTTGTCAACGCCCACCCACACTTACTAGGATCTCCTAGTATCTCTGACAAGGGGGTCTCATGACCAGGCAGATCCAGCACTTCATCAACGGCAAGCGCAGCAACGGCGAGTCCTCTCGGACCGCGGACGTGTTGAATCCGAGCACCGGTGCCGTTCAGGCGCAGGTGCCCCTGGGCTCACGCGCCGATGTCGATGCCGCGGTCGCGGGCGCCGTCGAGGCCCAGAAGGAGTGGGCCGCATGGAACCCCCAGCGTCGCGCCCGGGTCATGATGCGGTTCATCGAGCTGGTCAACCAGAACGTCGAGGAATTGGCCGAACTGCTCAGCATGGAACACGGCAAGACCGTCCCCGACTCCAAAGGCGACATCCAGCGCGGCATCGAGGTCATCGAATTCGCGATCGGCATCCCGCACCTGATCAAGGGTGAGTACACCGAGGGCGCGGGCACCGGCATCGACGTGTACTCGATGCGCCAGCCACTCGGCGTCGTCGCCGGCATCACCCCGTTCAACTTCCCGGCGATGATCCCGCTCTGGAAGGCGGGCCCCGCGCTCGCGTGTGGTAACGCCTTCGTGCTCAAGCCTTCCGAACGCGACCCGTCGGTTCCGGTGCGGTTGGCCGAACTCTTCCTCGAGGCCGGCCTGCCACCGGGGGTGTTCCAGGTGGTGCACGGCGACAAGGAAGCTGTCGATGCCATCCTCGAGCACCCCGACATCCAGGCCGTCGGGTTCGTCGGCAGCTCCGACATCGCGCAGTACATCTACGCGGGCGCCGCGGCCAACGGTAAGCGCGCGCAGTGTTTCGGCGGCGCGAAGAATCACATGATCGTGATGCCCGACGCCGATCTCGACCAGGCCGTGGACGCCCTGATCGGCGCCGGCTACGGCAGCGCCGGCGAGCGCTGCATGGCGATCAGTGTCGCCGTGCCCGTCGGCGAAGAGACCGCCAACCGCCTCCGTAATCGCTTGGTGGAGCGCGTCAATCAGCTGCGGGTCGGGCACAGCCTCGATCCCAAGGCCGACTACGGCCCGCTGGTCACCGAGGCCGCGCTGCACCGGGTCCGGCATTACATCAACCAGGGAGTCGAGGCCGGCGCGGAAGCGGTGGTCGACGGTCGCGAACGCACCAGCGATGAGCTGCAGTTCGGCGACGACAGCCTCGAAGCCGGCTACTTCATCGGCCCCACCCTGTTCGACCACGTCACCCCGGACATGTCGATCTACCGCGATGAAATCTTCGGGCCGGTGCTGTGCATCGTGCGCGCCAACACCTACGAAGAGGCCTTGCGGCTGCCCACCGAGCACGAATACGGCAACGGCGTGGCGATCTTCACCCGCGACGGCGACACCGCACGCGACTTCGTCGCCCGCGTACAGGTCGGCATGGTCGGCGTGAACGTCCCCATCCCGGTGCCGGTGTCCTACCACACCTTCGGCGGCTGGAAGCGGTCCGGCTTCGGCGACCTCAACCAGCACGGCCCGCATTCGATCCTGTTCTACACCAAGACCAAGACCGTCACGCAGCGCTGGCCGTCGGGCATCAAGGACGGCGCGGAGTTCGTCATCCCGACGATGAACTGAGCGAGCACGTGGACTTCTTCGGTCTCGACGACGACGAGCGGGTGATCGCCGAGACGGCGGAGGCGTTCGCCGCCAAGCGGTTGGCGCCGAATGCCCTGGAGTGGGATCGCACGCACCACTTCCCCACCGACGTGCTGCGTGAGGCCGCCGAACTCGGGATGGCCGCCGTCTACTGCCGGGAGGACGTCGGCGGCAGCGGTCTGCGCCGCATCGACGCCGTGCGCATCTTCGAGATGCTGGCCGCCGCCGATCCGACGGTCGCCGCGTTCCTGTCCATCCACAACATGTGCGCGTGGATGGTCGACGTCTACGGTTCTGCCGAACAACGGGAAACCTGGGTGCCGCGGCTGGCGTCGATGGAATCGATCGCGAGCTACTGTCTGACCGAGCCTGGCGCCGGGTCGGACGCGAGCGCGCTGCGTACCCGCGCGGTCCGGGACGGCGACCACTACGTTCTGGACGGGGTCAAGCAGTTCATCTCCGGGGCCGGCAGTTCCGACGTCTACGTCGTGATGGCCCGCACCGGCGACCCCGACACAGCGCCCGGTCCCCGCGGCATCTCGGCGTTCGTGGTCGAAAAGGACACGCCGGGGCTGAGTTTCGGCGCCGACGAGGAGAAGATGGGCTGGAATGCGCAGCCCACCGCACAGGTGATCTTCGACGCCGCCCGCATCCCGGCGGGGAATCTGCTCGGCGGCGAAACCGGGCTGGGCAAGGGCTTCGGTATCGCGATGAACGGCCTCAACGGCGGTCGCATCAACATCGCGGCATGTTCGCTCGGCGGCGCGCAGGCCGCCTACGACAAGGCCGCGGGATACCTGGCCGACCGGCAGGCGTTCGGCTCGGCCCTGCTCGACGAGCCGACCATCCGGTTCACCCTCGCCGACATGGCCACCGCGCTGCAGAGCTCGCGCACGCTGCTGTGGCGCGCGGCCGCCGCGCTGGACGCCGACCATCCCGACAAGGTCGAACTGTGCGCGATGGCGAAACGCTACGTCACCGACGCATGCTTCGGGGTGGCCGATCAGGCGCTGCAGCTGCACGGCGGCTACGGCTACCTGCGGGAGTACGGAATCGAGAAGATCGTGCGCGATCTACGGGTGCACCGAATCCTGGAGGGCACCAACGAGATCATGCGCGTGGTGATCGGGCGGGCGGCCGCGGGCCGCGCCCGCGCGTCCTAGACGGGAGACAGACATGACGACCATCGCTTTCCTGGGCCTGGGCAACATGGGCGGCCCGATGGCGGCCAATCTGGTCTCCGCCGGGCACACCGTGCGAGGCTTCGACCCGATACCCGCCCTCGCCGATGCCGCCAAGGCCAAGGGCGTCACCGTGTTCGGTGCCGGCGCCGAGGCGGTCGGCGGAGCCGAGGTGGTCATCACCTCACTGCCCAACGGAGACATCGTGAAGTCCGCCTACGCCGAGGCACTGCCGGCCGCCGCGGGCGGCGCACTGTTCATCGACACCTCGACCATCTCGGTGGCCGATGCCCGGGAGATCAACGCCCAGGCCACCGCCGGCGGCTTCGCGCAGATCGACGCGCCGGTGTCCGGCGGGGTGAAAGGGGCGACGGCAGGCACGCTGGCCTTCATGGTCGGCGGCGACGAGGCGGCGGTGCAACGCGCCCGCCCGGTGCTCGACCCGATGGCCGCGAAGGTGGTGCACTGCGGCGGATCGGGCACCGGGCAGGCCGCGAAGCTGTGCAACAACATGGTGCTCGCCGTGCAACAGATCGCGGTCGGCGAGGCGTTCGTGCTGGCGGAGAAGCTCGGCCTGTCAGCCCAGTCGCTGTTCGACGTGCTCACCGGGGCCACCGGCAACTGCTGGGCCGTGCACACGAATTGCCCTGTGCCGGGACCGGTTCCGGCGTCACCGGCCAACAACGGCTTCACACCGGGATTCGCGACGGCGCTGATGAACAAGGACCTCGGACTGGCGATGGACGCGGTGCAGTCCACCGGCTCCGAAGCACCGCTGGGTAGCCACGCCGCCGAGATCTATGCGCGCTTCGGCGCCGAGCACAACGATAAGGATTTCAGCGCGGTCATCGAGATGCTGCGCGGCTGAACTGCCGCGGTTCCGACGACGACAGCCACACCGCCGGCGGGGGGCGGTCGGCGACCCCTCGACCACCGACCCGCCCCCTCCGCTGGGCCGGGACGTTCTACCTCATGCCGCCGAGTTCGCGTGGGTGGCGAGCCAGCGCTCGTGCATCCGGCCGAACGAGGCGATCCGCAGCGGCGCCGCGCCCGCGTAATCGGGCAGTGCCGCCATCGCGGCCGACGCGTCCCTGGCTGCGCACGGCGCGTCGCCGACCAGCACGGCCGGCAGCTCCGCCGCCGCCGCCAGCCGCAGGCCACGCACCGAGCCGGTGACGGCGACCGCATGCTGGGGCCACACCCCCAACTCGCTGAGCGCCTGGCGATAGGGATCCGCACCGGGGGCCAGGACGTCGTCGGCGGTGACGACGCACTCCACGAGCCCCTCGCCCACCAGCTGCCGGATCAACGGTTCAGCCCAGCTGCGGCGCCCGGACGTCACCACGGCGACCGGCACGTCGGCGGCGAAGGCGTCGTTCACCAGGTCGATGAGGCCGGGACGCGGTGACAGGCCGACCTCGAGCACCATCTCGTCGAACATCATCGCCTTGGTGTCACACACCTCGTCGGCGAGCAGTTCGGTCAGCACATCGCATTCCGGGCCGACACAGTGTTTGCGCAGTTCGGCCAGCACGCGTTGGCGTTCGTCGCGCAGCCCTAGCAGCTGACGGTACCGGTCCACCGACCACTCGATTGGCAGGCCGTGGGCCGCAAAGGCGGCGTTGAAGACCACCCGGTGGGCAGCACTGTCCAGATCGGCCAGCGCCTCGAGATCGAAGACGACCGCGCGGACCGGGCTGGCGCTTCGCTCGGCAGGGCCCCACCAGAACCGGCCGGCACACCATGTTCTCTGCTCTGTCGTGGTCACCTGATCAGGGTGGCGCACGTCACACCCGGGCGTCCTCCCCCCTACGGGGGATTGGCGCGGCGAAGTTGAGCTACCCGCTCGGGTCCCGGCCATAAGGTGTTGCGCATGGGACCGGCGAGAACCGAAGCGGGATCGCCCACGACCGGTTCACCCGTCCGGATCGTCCTGGTCGATGACCACGAGATGGTCATCGAGGGTCTCAAAGCCATGCTCTCGACGTTCGACGACCGGGTGGCGGTGGTCGGCCAGGCGGTCGGCGCCGAACGAGCGCTCGGCGTGGTCGAATCCCTGCGGCCCGACATCGTGCTGTGCGATGTGCGCATGCAGGGCTCCAGCGGCCTCGACCTGTGCCTGGAGCTGCGCCGCCGTGACCCCGAACAGAAGGTCGTCATGCTGTCGGTGTACGACGACGAGCAGTACCTCTTCCAGGCCCTGCGGGTGGGCGCCTCGGGCTATCTGCTCAAGAGCATCAGCAGTGACGAGCTGGTGCGTCAGATCGAATTCGCCCACAGCGGGGAGATGGCGATCGATCCGAAGATGGCGGCCCGGGCCGTCGACACCGCGGCGCGGCTGCAACGTGCCGAGTTCTGGCCGGGCGCCCGGCAGGGCCTCACTCAGCGCGAGAGCGAAATCCTCTCCTTCGTGGTCAATGGCTTGTCCAACCGCGGCATCGCGAACAAGTTGGTGATCGGTGAGGAGACGGTCAAAACCCACCTGCGGGCGATCTACCGCAAACTCGGGGTCGGTGACCGCGCCGGCGCCGTCGCCACCGCGTTGCGAGAGGGGATCTACCAGTGACCAACGTCGACGATCCCCCGGGTCGCTCCGCTCCTGCCCACCGCACCGTGCTGACCGCCGACCGCGAACTGGCGCTGCTGCGCGAGCTCATTCAAGCGGCGTCCAGTGGACCGGGTGTGGAACCGCTCGCCGCCGCGGCCGCCAGGATGATCACCGACGCCACCGCCACCGATGTCTGCTTCGTCCACGTGCTCGACGATTCGGACCGGTCGTTGACGCTGACCGGGGCGACTCCGCCGTTCGACAGCGAGGTCGGCAAGATCCGTCTGCCGCTGGGCCAGGGCATCTCCGGCTGGGTGGCCAACCACCGCGAACCGGTGGTGATCGCCGACGACAAGGAGTCCGATCCGCGTTACCTGCCGTTCCAGTCGCTGCGCGGACGCGATTTCACCTCGATGGTGTCGGTGCCGATGGAGACCGACCCGGGCGGACTGGTCGGCGTGCTCAACGTGCACACCGTGGCGCGCCGCGAGTTCACCGCCCGCGACGTCGAACTGTTGCTGGTGATCGGCCGACTGATCGCCGGCGCACTGCACCAGGCCCGGCTGCACCGCCAGCTGGTGGCCCGCGAGCGTGCGCACGAGAACTTCGTCGAGCAGGTCATCGAGGCCCAGGAAATCGAGCGCCGGCGACTGGCCGGTGACATCCACGACGGGATCTCGCAGCGGCTGGTCACGCTGTCCTACCGGCTCGACGCGGCCGCCCGCGCGATCGCCGACCCGGACGCCGTGGCCGAGCAGCTGGCCAAGGCCCGGGAACTCGCCGATCTGACGCTGGCCGAGGCGCGCGCGGCGATCAGCGGCCTGCGCCCGCCGGTGCTCGACGATCTCGGTCTGGCGGGCGGGTTGGCCAGCCTGGCCCGCACGATCCCCGAGATCGAACTCGAGGTGGATCTGGCCGAGGTGCGGCTGCCCGACCACATCGAGCTGGCGCTCTACCGCATCGCGCAGGAATGCCTGCAGAACGTCGTCAAACACGCCCGGGCCCGGACCGCCGGGCTGACATTCAGCGTCGAGGACGACACTGCGCGATTGGAGATCGTCGACGACGGCGTCGGCTTCGACACCTTCGAACATCCCCTGGGCGCCGACGAGATGGGTGGGTACGGGTTGCTGTCCATGGCCGAACGCGCCGAGATCGTCGGCGGCCGGCTCAACATCCGGTCGCGGCCGGGGGCGGGGACGGCGGTGACAGCGACCATTCCGCTGCCCGCAGCCGGGGCGGTATGACCTCAGGCCAGCGAGCAGTCGGTACGGCGGTGGTTCTCGACGGCCGCGACCACGTCCTCGGCGATACCGCGTAGCACCTCGAGCCGGTCGGGCCCGACCACGTCGATGAACAGCTCGCGGACCCGCGCGGCGTTCGCCGGGGCGCAGGCGGCCAGCGCGGCGCGGCCCGCGTCGGTCAGCGCGATCACCGGATAGCGTCCGTCGCCCGGTTCCCGACGGACCAGTCCACGTGCGGCCATCCGGCTCAGATGGTGGGACAGGCGGCTCTTCTCCCACTGGGTGGCGTCGCCGAGTTCGACCGGACGCATCCGCGCGTCGGCGGCTTCGGACAGTGTCACCAGGATCTCGAAGTCGGAGTCGGAGATCTCGAACTCCCGTTGCATGTGTTGGTGCAGATGGCGCCCGAGAAGCTGTTGCATGGCGATGTAGGCGCGCCAGGCCCGCTGTTCGTCGTCGGTCAGCCACCGGGCATCCGTCATGATCCGAGGATAGCGGCTGGGTTGACACGTCAACCCAGCCGGCCTAGGGTCGAGTCAGGTTGACGTATCAACTAGGAGGTTGGACATGACGGACAAAAGGACCATCGCGGTCGTCGGCGCCACCGGTTCGCAGGGCGGTGGGGTGGTCCGCGCGCTGCTCGAAGACGGCACCTTCGCCGTCCGGGCCCTCACCCGCGACCCGTCGTCGGCGAAAGCCCAGGCGCTCACCGGTGCGGGCGCCGAGGTGGTGGCCGCCGATCTCGAGGACGAGGCGAGCCTGGCGAGCGCCTTCGCCGGCGTGCACGGCGCCTTCGTCGTCACCAACTACTGGGCACCGCTGACGCCCGAGCAGGAGGCCGAACGCTCCCGAGCGGCCCGGGAACTGGCCCAGGCCGCGGCCGCGGCGCGCGCCCTGGAACGTGCCGGTGCCCGGCACGTCGTCTGGTCGACGCTGGAGGACACCCGTGGCCGGTTCGCCGACGACGCCGCGGTCCCCGACGTGGAGGGCTACAAGGTGCCGCATTTCGACGCCAAGGCGGAGGCGGACGCCTACTTCGCCGGTCTGCCCACGACCTATCTGCGCACCACGCTGTTCTTCGAGGGCTTTGCGAGCTCGTTCCCGCCGGTGCCGGGAGAAGACGGCGGACTCGTGCTGACACTGCCGATGGGCGACCGTCCACTGGCGGGTATCGCCGTCGAGGACATCGGCCGGACGGCGCTGGGGGTGTTCGCCCGCGGTGCGGACCTGGTGGGCCGGACCGTCAGCATCGCCGGCGACATCCTCACCGGCGATCAGTACGCCGCAGCCCTGGCCGACGCGCTGGACCGGCCGGTGGCCTACCGGCCGGCCACGGTCGACGAGTTCCGCGCGCAAGGCTTCCCGTCCGCGGTCGAGATGGGCAACATGTTCCAGTTCTATGCCGAATACGCGGCCGAGTTCACCGCAGCTCGGCAGCTGGATCGGGTCCGCGAACTCAATCCGCGCCTGCAGTCGTTCCGGGACTGGCTCGCCGAGCACCGCGACGAGATCCCGGTGCCCTGACACCTCAGAAGTCGCCGGCGTGGCGGCGCAGCGTCTCGATCGACGTGGTCAGCGCCTGCGACTCGTCGGCGGACATCCCGATGTCGGCGAACACCTTGTCATTGAGGGTGACCGTGGCGTCCTCGACGGTCGAGCGGCCCAGCTCGGTGATCCGGACCAGCGTGGTGCGGCCGTCGGTGGGGTGTGGGACGCGTTCGACCAGCCCGGCCGCCTCGAGCCGCCGAATCGCATGCGTGACGCTGGTGACGTGCACCTGCAGCCGGTCGGATGCCTTCGTGATGGGTAGCGCGCCGGTGCGGCTGAACGCCAGCAGCCGCAGCAGCTCGTAGCGCGAGAAGCTCAGGTCGTAGGGCCGCAGCGCGTTCTCGACCCGGGCGAGCAGGATCTGGTGGGCCCGCATCACGGAGGTGACGGCCACCATGCCGCCGGCGGCCGCACCCCAGCCCGCGGCCTCCCAGTTCGCCCGGGCCAGCGCGATCGGGTCGCGGCGGTCGGGCCCGGTACTCACCGGACTTTCATACCACCGGCGGTGTCCTCGACGGCTCGACCTTGCGCCGCGCGTGCCGCCGCACTGTCGAACGGGGCGGTGGTGGCGATGAAATCCTCGAGCAGTTCGACGACGTCATAGGGCCGCTCGACATGCGGAAAATGCCCGACGCCCTGCAGCACCTCGAGCCGCGTGGCCGGGCGGAGCTTGGCCACCGCATAGCCGTGGTCGACCGGGATGATCTTGTCGTGGTCGCCCCAGATCACCATCGTGGGCAGCTCCGAGGTCATGTGCAGCCGGTTCAGCGCACTCACCGACTGGCCCCGGTGGTCGACCACCGAGCGCAGGGTGCGGATGAACGCCCGGCGCGTCGCGGCGTCACTGAGCGAGCTGTAGGCACTCCACATCTCCGCCCCACGTGGGGACTGGAGTCCGGCCGTCGAGAACCATCCGCGAAGCCGGTTACCCGCCGCCACCACAGGAGGCGGTGCGATCACCGGCAGCAGCAGTTCGGCGCCCGGCGCGGAGAGCAACCGCAGGGTCCAACCGACATCGGGTCCCAGACCACCGCTGTCGATGAGCACCAGCCGGGTGCAGTAGTCGGGATGCTGATAGACGAACTGCATCGCCACCCCGCCGCCGAGCGATTGACCGACCACCGTGCAGCGCCGCACGCCCACCCCGTCGAGCAGATCGCGCAGCCACACCGCGAACGCGCCCAGCGAATAGTCGCTGCGGGGTTTGTCCGAATCGCCGTGACCGAGCAGGTCAGGGGCGATTACGCGATAGCGCTTCGACAGCGGCGGGATCACATTGCGCCAAGTGTGCGAGCTGCCGGCCATGCCGTGGATCAGCAGCAACACCTCGTCGCCGTCGCCGCTGTCCTCGTAGGCGACGCGATCGCCGTGGAGTTCGAGGTACCGCTTAGTCATGACAGTCGGGTACCCGTCCACACGGCATCGATAATGCGATCGGGCGACACGTGTGACGCAGGCGACGCTAGAGCGTCAGAATCCGCGGGCCGTCCTCGGTCACGGCGACGGTGTGCTCCCAGTGCGCGGCGCGGGAACCGTCGGCGGTGACGACGGTCCACTCGTCGGCGAGCACGATGGTCTTCGTGGTGCCCAGGGTCAGCATCGGCTCGATGGCCAGCACCGACCCGGGCGCCAGCCCGGGCCCGCGGCCGGGGGCGCCTTCGTTGGGCAGGAACGGGTCCAGATGCATTTCGCGGCCGATACCGTGTCCGCCGTAACCGGCGACGATGCCGAAGGCGCGGTCGTAGCGCTGCTCGGCGGCGCGGGTCTCGGCCTCGATGGCGTGCGAGACGTCGGTCAGGCGGTTACCCGGCACCATCGCGGCGATACCGGCCTCCATGGCCTCGCGAGTGGCCGCGGACAGGTTGGCGTCGGCGTCGATCAGCGGGCCGACACCGAAGGTCACCGCCGAGTCGCCGTGCCAGTCGTCGAGGATCGCGCCACAGTCGATCGAGACCAGGTCGCCGGCTGACAGTGCCTCGTCGGCCGCGGGGATGCCGTGTACCACCCGGTCGTTGACCGAGGAGCAGATGTTGGCCGGGAAGCCGTGGTAGCCCAGGAACGACGGCGTGCCACCGCCGTCGCGGATCACCGCTTCGGCGATGTCGTCGAGATCTTTGGTGGTGACTCCCGGGGCGGCGGCGGCCCGGACGGCCCGAAGTGCCGCGGCGACCAGGGCGCCCGCGGCGGCCATCGCGTCCAGCTCACCGGGGGTGCGCTGCTCGACGACCTTGCGGTTGCGCAGTCTCACCACGTCGTACCGGTCACTTACCGAGTGCCTGCAGGGCCCTGGCGAACACCTCGTCCATCGACCCGACGGCGTCGACGGTCTTGAGTTCGTCGCGGTAGTGGTCGAGCAGCGGGGCGGTCTCGTCCCGGTAGACCTTCATCCGGTTGAGGATGACGTCATCGGTGTCGTCGGCGCGGCCGCGACTCTTGAGTCGTTTGAGCAGCTCGTCCTCGGAGACGCGGAATTCGAGCACCGCGTCGAGCGAGGCGTTACGCGCGGCGAGCATGTCGGTCAGCGCCTTGGCCTGCTCCACCGAGCGGGGGTAGCCGTCGAGGATGAACCCGGCGCGCGCGTCCTCGTGGTCGAGCCGGTCGTCGACGAGCGCATTGGTGAGCGTCGAGGGGACGAGGTCGCCGGCGTCGAGGTACTTCTTGGCCTCGACCCCGAGCTCGGTCTCGTTGCTGATGTTGTCGCGGAACAGATCGCCGGTCGAGATGTGCGGGACTCCCAGCTTGTCGGCGAGCTTCTGGGCCTGCGTGCCCTTGCCGGCCCCCGGCGGTCCGAGCAGAACGATTCTCAACGTAGGAACCCTCTCACTTCAAAAAGCCTTCGTAGTTGCGCTGCATCAGCTGGCTCTCGATCTGCTTCACGGTGTCCAGACCCACGCCGATCATGATCAGCACCGCGGTGCCGCCGAACGGCAGATTCTGGACGGTGCCGGTGTTGCCGATCTGCAGGAACAGGTTCGGCAACACGGCGATCACACCGAGGTAGATCGAGCCCGGGAGCGTGATGCGGCTCAGCACGTAGCGCAGGTAGTCCGCGGTCGGCCGGCCGGGGCGGATGCCCGGGATGAATCCGCCGAACTTCTTCATCTCGTCGGCACGCTCGTCGGGGTTGAACGTGATCGACACGTAGAAGTACGTGAAGAAGATGATCAGCCCGAAGTAGATGGCGATGTAGATCGGACTGCTCGGGTCGGTCAGATAGTTGGCCACGAAGCGGTCCCACCAGCTGTTGCCGGGGTTGCTGCTGTTGGACTGGATCAGCTGGGTGATCAGGTGCGGGATGTAGATAAGCGACGAGGCGAAGATGACCGGGATGACGCCGGCCTGGTTCACCTTGAGCGGCAGGTACGTCGAGGTGCCGCCGTACATCCGGCGGCCCACCATGCGCTTGGCGTACTGGACCGGGATGCGGCGCTGCCCCTGTTCGACGAAGACGACGCCGATGATGATGATCAGGGCGGCGACACAGACCAGGGTGAACACCAGGCCACCGCGACTGTCGAGGATGGACTTGCCCTCACCCGGGATCGCGGCAGCGATCGAGGCGAAGATCAGCAGCGACATCCCGTTACCGATGCCGCGCTCGGTGACCAGCTCGCCCAGCCACATGACCAGCGAGGCACCCGCGGTCATCACCAGGACGATGACCACCAGGGCGAAGATCGACTGGTCTTCGATGATGTCGAGCGTGCAGCCCTGCAGCAGGCCGCCGTTGGCCGCCAGGGCCACGATGCTGGTGGACTGCAGGACGGCCAGCGCGACGGCGAGATAGCGCGTGTACTGCGTCATCTTCGCCTGGCCGGACTGGCCCTCCTTGCGGAGCTGTTCGAAGCGCGGAATCACCACGGTCAGCAGCTGGACGATGATGCTCGCGGTGATGTAGGGCATGACGCCCACCGCGAAGACCGACAACTGCAGCAGCGCCCCACCGGAGAACAGGTTGATCAGGGAGTAGATCTGACCCGAGTCACCCCCGCTGACCTGGGCGATGCACTCCTGAACATTCGGATAGTTGACGCCCGGAGACGGCACCTGAGCGCCGATGCGATAGAGGATGACGGCGCCCAGGGTGAACAGGATCTTGCGCCTGAGGTCGGCCGTTCGCAGCGACGAGATGAAAGCCGAAAGCACTCTTCCTCCTGCGCAGCCGACCTCTTGGAGCGCGGCGTGCCGAATGGGGCTGGGCGACCCAGCGTCTTGGTCAAGTCATGCGCGCCGCTACGGCAGACGTCTCGCCTGCTCGAGTCGCGCATCAAACAGTCTACGAGAGTAACAGTTGCCTGCCGTCATCCCTGCATCCGTGGAGGCATCCGAGGAGGCAGGGGTGCGCGCACACAGCGCGCGTTCAGATTCGACGCGTAGAGTCGGCGACAGCTGATGAGTACAGCTAAGTAATAGCCGGTCAGTCCGGCGACAAGGGGACAAGGGGTCGACAATGGCACGCACCGACAACGACACATGGGATCTGGCGTCCAGCGTCGGAGCCACGGCGACCATGGTCGCCGCCGCGCGGGCGGTCGCCACCCGCTCCCCCGATGCCGTGATCGACGATCCGTTCGCCGAGCCCTTGGTGCGCGCCGTCGGTGTCGACTTCTTCGCCCGCCTCGCCGCGGGTGAGCTTGCGCTCGAGGACCTGGATCCCGACGAGACCGGCGGCGTCGGAAACATGAGCCGCTTCGCCGACGGGATGGCCGCGCGGACCCGCTTCTTCGACGAGTTCTTCACGGCGGCCACCGACGCGGGGGTCCGCCAGGCCGTGATCCTGGCCTCCGGTCTGGACGCGCGCGCCTACCGCCTCGACTGGCCGGCCGGCACCGTGGTCTTCGAGATCGACCAGCCCGATGTCATCGCCTTCAAGACCCAGACGCTGGCCGAGCTGGGCGCCGAGCCGACCGTCGACCGCCGCACGGTCGCGGTGGATCTGCGCGACGACTGGATGTCCGCGCTGAAGGAGGCCGGCTTCGACGAGACCCACCCGACCGCTTGGATCGCCGAGGGCCTGTTCGGCTATCTGCCCCCGGAGGCGCAGGACCGGTTACTCGACCAGATCTCCGAGCACAGCGCCCCGGGCAGCCGGGTGGCCGCCGAGGGCGTCGTGCATCCCGAAGATGTCGACGACGACGAGATCAAGGCGCGCATGCAGGCGGTCTCCGAACAGTGGCGCCGGCACGGCTTCGACCTGGACTTCTCCGAGCTGGTCTACACCGGCGAGCGGGCCGAGGTGGCCGAGTATCTGACCGGCAAGGGCTGGGCCACCGACAGCATCGGCGGCGCCGACCTGCTGGCGAAATACGGCCTGAAGTCCGCCGAGAACGACGCCGGGTTCGCCGACATCCGCTACGTCACCGCACTCAAGGACGCGCACGCGCGATGACGCGCAGCGATGCGGACAGCTGGGATCTGGCCTCGAGCGTCGGCGCCACCGCGACGATGGTCGCCGCGGCCCGTGCCGTGGCCAGCCGCGGGCCCGACGCCCTGATCGACGATCCGTACGCCGAGCCCCTGGTCCGTGCGGTCGGCGTGGAGTACTTCGTCAAAATGCTCGACGGCGAGATCACCCTCGAAGCCGACAACAGTGTGCTGGTGCAGGTGATGACCGACGTGATGGCGGTGCGCACCCGGTTCTTCGACGACTTCTTTACCGACTCGGGCGCCGCCGGCGTCCGGCAGGCGGTCATCCTGGCCTCCGGTCTGGACGCCCGGGCCTACCGGTTGCCGTGGCCGTCGGGTGCGGTGGTGTTCGAAATCGACCAGCCCGACGTGATCGAGTTCAAGACGCGCACCCTCGCCGAACTGGGCGCCTCCCCCGCGGCCGATCTGCGGACGGTCGCGGTCGATCTGCGCGACGACTGGCCCGCCGCCCTGCGCACACACGGTTTCGACGACGGCGCGCCGACCGCGTGGATCGCCGAGGGCCTACTCATCTACCTCCCGCCGGAGGCCCAGGACCGGCTGTTCGACAACATCACCGCGCTGTCCGCGCCCGGCAGCCGGCTGGCCACCGAATTCCACCCCGACGCCGGAGCGCGGATCGGCGCCAGCTCGCAGCGGATGAGCCAGGAGTGGCGCCGCCACGGTCTGAACCTCGACATGGCCGACCTCTTCTACGACGGTGAACGCAATCCCGTCGTCGACTACCTGCGCGAGCGCGGCTGGACGGTCGACGCCCGCAGCAGACCCGACATGTTCGCCCACTACGGCCGCTCGTTCCCCACCGGCGAGCTGGTCGAGGCGTTGCGCCACTCGCTGGCCGTGACCGCCGTCAAGAGTTAGGAAGAGCCATGCCCCGTACCGAAGGCGACAGCTGGGATCTGGCCTCCAGCGTCGGCGCGACCGCCACCGCGGTCGCCGCATCCCGTGCGCTGGCCTCCCGCGGTGCCAACGCGCTGCTCGACGACAAGCTCGCCGATCCGCTGGTCCGCGCGGTCGGCATCGACACCTTCGTCAAACTCATCGACGGCGAGCTGCCCGCCCTCGACGATGCCGCGGCCGATCCGGCGATGACGACGCAGGCGATGAACGAACAGATCACCGTGCGTACCCGCTACTTCGACGGCTTCTTCCTCGCGGCCGCCGCCGCGGGCATCCGCCAGGCCGTCATCCTGGCCTCCGGGCTGGACACCCGCGCCTACCGGCTGCCCTGGCCGTCCGGAACCACGGTCTACGAGATCGACCAGCCGCAGGTGATCGACTTCAAGACCCGGGTGATCGAGGAGCTCGGGGCCGCCCCGTCGGCCGAACGCCGGACAGTGCGCATCGACTTGCGCGATGACTGGCCGGCCGCCCTGCGGGAGCACGGCTTCGACCCGGACGTGCCGACCGCATGGATCGCCGAGGGTCTGCTGATCTACCTGCCGCCCGAGGCGCAGGACCGGCTGCTCGACAACATCACCGCGCTGTCCGCACCCGGCAGCCGCCTAGCCACCGAACACATGGACACCCGCGAACTACCCGAGGACTGGGCGCAGCGGCTGACCGAGCGCTCGAAGCGGCTGGGTTCGGAGATCGACCTGGCCGACCTGTTCTACAGCGGGGACCGTCACCCGGCCGGTGACTATCTGCGCGAGCGCGGCTGGCAGACGACGATCACCTCGACCGAGGACGCCTACGCCGCCCACGGATTCGTGGTGCCCGACGACGACTTCCGCGCTCTGCTCGGTTCGTCGGGATACCTCAGCGCGACGCTGTAGCGTCGGATCTCATGGCGCGCACCGAAGGCGACAGCTGGGACCTGGCATCGAGCGTCGGCGCGACCGCCACCCTGGTGGCGGCCGGCCGCGCGGTCGCCAGCAGAGATCCGCGGGGGTTGATCGACGACCCGTTCGCCGCACCGCTGGTCCGGGCGGTCGGCATCGAGTTCTTCGCCAAACTCGTCGACGGCGAATTCGACATGACGGCGCTGACGTCCCCGTCCGGCACCTCGATGCAGGCACGGATCGACGAGATGGCCTTGCGGACAAGGTTCTTCGACGAGTACTTCGTCACCGCCACCGGCGGCGGCATCCGCCAGGCCGTGATCCTGGCCTCGGGGCTCGATGCGCGCGCCTACCGGTTGCCGTGGCCCGCCGACACCGTCGTCTACGAGATCGACCAGCCGGCGGTCATCGAGTTCAAGACCAGCACGTTGGCCGAGCTCGGTGCGGAGCCGACGGCGCACCGCCGCACGGTCGCGGTCGACCTGCGTGAGGACTGGCCGGCCGCGCTGCGTGCGGCGGGCTTCGACAGCACCGCCCCCACCGCATGGTGCGCCGAAGGCCTGCTGATCTATCTCCCCCCGCAGGCCCAGGACTTGTTGTTCGACAACATCACTGCGCTCAGTGCGCCGGGCAGCACCATCGCGACCGAGTATGTCCCCGGTTTGCAGAACATGGATCCGGACAAGGCGCGGGAGTCCACCGCGCAGATGCGCGAGCTCGGTCTGGATCTGGACATGCCGTCACTGGTGTACCGCGGTGAGCGCAACAACGTCCTGGACTACCTGACGTCCCTGGGTTGGGAGGTCAGCGGGCTGCCCCGGCCGGACCTCTTCGCCCGGCACGAGGTGCCGCTGCCGCAGGTGCCCGAGGAGGACGATCCGTTGGGCGAAATCATCTACGTGAGCGCCACACTGGCCGGCCCGCGGCCCTAGAAGCGGTACTCCCCCAGCCACAGCGCGGTGGCACCGCCCAGCGACCGGTCGGCCCGATCGATCAGTCCGATCACCGACCGGCCGAGCAGCGCGCCGACCGCATCGGGAACAGACGCGGCGACCGGCTGCGACGACGCCTTCGGACGCAGGACGTCGAGCAGTGACGACGTCGGATATCCCACAATGCGGACCTCGGCGTCGGCGTCGAGGCCCGCGGTGATCTTTGCGCGGGTCAGCGCAGCCCGTAACCCACCGAGTTCGTCGACCAGACCGCGCTGCATGGCGTCGGCACCGGTCCAGACCCGGCCCCGCGCAACCGCTTCCACCTCGTCGACCGACAGGCCGCGGCCCGCGGCGACGCGCTGGACGAAATCGGCATAGAACAGGTCGGCCTCGGCCTCGACGTGCGCCTGCTGTTCGTCGGTGAACGGCGCATTCGGCGACCAGGCGTCGGCATTGGCGTTGGTACGCACCGAATCCGATCCCACCCCGAGTCGGTCCTTGAGTTCGCGGGCGACCAGCTTTCCGGTCACCACACCGATCGATCCGGTGATGGTGCCGGGGTTGGCGAGGATGGCGTCGGCACCCATCGACACGTAGTAACCGCCCGACGCCGCGACCGCACCCATGGAGGCGACCACCGGTGTCCCGGACTCCCGGGCCCGCACCACTTCACGCCAGATCGTCTCCGATCCGGTGACCGAGCCGCCGGGGCTCTCCACCCGCAGCACGATGGCCGACACGTCGTCGGCGGCGGCCGCCTCGCGCAGCGCCGCGGCGATGGTGTCCGCGCCGGCGCTGGAACTGCTCAGCGGCGGGAGCCCAGGACCGCCGCGACCGCTGACGATCGCGCCGTGCAACGTGACCACCGCGATGGCCGGCTTGCTCTTGCGCAGCGGGTTGGGCGCCGACGGACCGGCCGCGGTGGCGCGGGCATAGCGGGACAGGTACAACCGAGCCGGGGCGTCGGCGCTGTCGGCGCTTCCGGTTTCGGGTGAAACGCCCGCAGCGCCAACGAGTTCACCGATGCGGGCGTAGGCCTCGTCGCGGAAGCCGACCCGGTCGATCAGGCGGCCCGCCACGGCGGCGTCACGCAGCAGGGGCGCGTTGTTCGCGAGTTCGTCGATGGTCTGCGAATCGAGCCCGCGGGATTCGGCGACCGCGGCCAGCACCTGCTGGTGCAGGCTCTCGATGAGCCGACTGTCGGCTTCCCGGTGGGGCTCGGTGTAACGGTCCTGGGTGAACAGGTTGGCCGCCGACTTGTACTCGCCGCGGGCGATGAATTGTGCCTCGATCCCCGCCTTGTCCAGGGCGTCGCGCAGGAACAGCGCGCTGGTGGCGAAGCCGACCAGCCCGACGGTGCCCGACGGCTGCATCCACACCTCACCGAACGCCGAGGCCAGATAATAGGACAGCGTGCCGGGGTAGGTCTCGGCCCAGGCGACGGACGGCTTGACGGCGCTGAACGCGGCGATCGCCTCGCGTAGCTCCTGCACCGGTGCCGCGGCTGCGGCCGGGATCTGCACGCGCGCGATCAGACCGGCCACCCGCTCGTCTTCGGCGGCCCGGTGGATCGCGGCGACCGCCTGACGGAGAGTGAGTGGCCGCCCCCCGCTGGCGATCATGGCCAACGGGTCGAACCCGGCGGTCTCCGGGGGCGCGCTCATCAGGTCGAGTTCGAGCACACAGCCGTCGGGAACCCCCTTGTGCCGGGCGGTGTCGACCCGCCGCACCAGGGCGCGCAGATCATCGGTGCCGGGGATGTCGGGCAGAAATGCGAACATGATTCGAGCGTACCGACGCGCGACGGGCGGCCCGGTCGGCCGCCGTACGGTGTGATCGTGAGGTTCGCCATCTCGATCCCCCAGCTGGACACGGACGCTTTCGACGCCGACGGCGTGCGGAGCTATCTCGCGCGAGCCGAGGAACTCGGCTTCGAGGGCGGCTGGGTGCTGGAGCAGCCGATCGGGCCGACCCCGCTGCTCGCACCGCTCGAACTGCTCGCCTACGCGGCGGCATGCACGACGTCGCTGCGGTTGGGCGTCGGGGTGATCGTGTCGTCGCTGCACGATCCACTTCAACTGGCCTCCGCCGTCACCGCGGTCGACCGGCTCAGCCACGGCCGTCTCGACCTGGGGGTGGCGCCGGGCGGCGGGTCGCGGAAGTTCGCCGCCTACGGGGTGGCGCCGGAAACGTTCATCGGATACTTCACCGAGGGCCTGGAGTTGATGAAGGCGGCGTGGTCGGATCAACCGCGGGTGACCTTCCGCGGCCGGTTCCGTCAGGTGGACGATTTGCCGATCCAGCCCAAGCCGGTGCAGCGGCCGCATCCGCCGATCTGGTTCGGCGCCAACGCTCCTGCAGCCTTGAGAAGAGCGGCGCGGCACGGCGACGCCTTCCTCGGGGCGGGGTCGTCGACGACCGAGGGTTTCGCGACGGCGGTGCGGACGCTACGCCGTGAACTCGACGAGAACGGCCGCGACGGCGCGCATTTCACGATCGGCAAGCGGGTGTACCTGACGGTCGACGATGACGCCGAACATGCCCGCGAGCGCGCGCTGGCCGGATTGCACCGCATCTACGGCGGCATGGCCGGTATCGAGGAGGTCCCGGTGTTCGGGACGCCGGAACAGGTCGCCGACGGGTTGCGCGGGGTCATCGACGCCGGGGCCCACATGGTGCTGTGCAATCCTGTCGGTGCGACGGTCGCCGAGGACCGCGAGCAGATGGAACTCCTTGCAGCCGAGGTGCTTCCGCTGCTGCGCTGACTCCTCGTCAAGAGTGCGTGTCTGTACGCGACACGTTGGAGGCTCTTCGCCCTGTGCGCACACTCGGCGAGAAACTCGAAAAGAGTTGTCCACAGGCAGCTTTCGGCACAGGTTTTTGTCGGTGGTTCGTACTAGTGTTCGAAGTATGGACAGGGAAGATCTGCAGTCGGCGCTCGAGCGGTGGGACGCCGCCCGCGCCGAACTGGCCGCCTTCCCCTTCGACACCCTGACCACCACCGAACGCCTCGCGATGGTCGAACATGTCGAACGCGCACAACGCCAGGATCTCGCCCTGAGCCATACCGTGCTGGCCGCCTTCGCCATCGACGCCGACCCCCTGGTATTCGGGGAACGCTCGCTGCGCACCGTGATCGCCACCCGATTGCACCTGACCGACACTCAGGCCGGCCAACGCATCAACGACGCCGAAAAGCTCGGGCGGCGGCAATCATTCACCGGACAAGCCCTGCCACCGGCCATGCCCGCGACCGCAGCCGCCCTGGCCCGTGGCGACATCAGCGACCGCCACGTCACCGAAATTCGCAAAGCCCTGCACAAGCTCCCCGCCTGGATCGACGACACCACCCGCGACCTGGCCGAACACACCCTGGCCCACCAGGCGGCGGGCCTGGACACCGACCAACTCCGCGCCGTCGCCCAGCGACTCATCGCCCTGCTCGATCCCGACGGCGACGAACCCGACGAACACCTTCACCAGCGCAAGCGCCACCTCACCACCGGTCGACAACAGCGCGACGGCATGACCCCCGTCCACGGACTGCTCGACCCCGAAACCGCCGCCCTGCTCGACGTCGTCCTGGCCAAACACGGCAAGCCGGGCCACAACCTGCCCCACGACCCGGCCGGACTACCCGACACCCGCAGCCAAGGGCAACGCCACCACGACGCCCTCAAAGCCGGGTGAACTACCCCAGGTTTCCTTCCGATCTTTATAGGAGGATTGGAAGTTATGCCCCGTCAGTATCCGCCCGAGTTCCGGGCGCGTGCGATGCGCATGTTGGACGCCTCGTTGGAGGACTCGCAAGTGTCGGAGTTCGAGGCGATTAGGTCTGTTGCGAGCAAACTCGGGGTGGCCGAGGAGTCGGTGCGGCGGTGGCGGCGCAAGGCGCAGATCGATGCCGGTGAGCGCCCTGGCACCTCGACCGCAGAGCATGAGGAGATCCGCCGGCTCAAGCGCGAGGTATCCGAATTGCGCAGAGCCAACGAGATCTTGAAGTCCGCGTCAGCGTTTTTCGCAGCGGAGCTCGACCGCCCCGGGACGAAATGATCGCCTTCATCGATGCTCATCGGGATCAATTCGGGGTCGAGCTCATCTGCCGGGTTCTGCGGGCAGCTATCCCAGGGTTCATGACCTCACGGGGGTACCGGTCAGCGATCACCCGGGCGCCGTCAGACCGGGAACTGCGCGACGAGCAGCTCATCGATGACCTGCGCACCGTGCACCGTCAGAACTACTCGGTCTACGGCGTCAAGAAGATGCACCAGGCGATGAAACGCCGCGGCTGGGTCCTCGGACGCGAGCAGACGCGCAGGTTGATGCGCAAGGCCGGCCTGCGCGGTGTCCAACGCGGCAAACCGGTGTTCACCACAGTCAGCGATCCGGCTGCCCCGCGGCCCGCCGACCTGGTCAACCGCCGCTTCGGCACCGCCGCACCGAACCGGCTGTGGGTCGCCGACATCACCTACGTGCGGACCTGGCAGGGCTATTGCTACACCGCCTTCGTCACCGACGCCTGCACCAAAGCGATCAAGGGATGGGCCGTATCGGCGACGATGCGCACCCAAGACCTCCCATTGCAAGCATTCAATCATGCTGTGTGGCAATCGAACTGCGATCTATCCGAGTTGGTCCATCATTCCGACCGCGGATCGCAGTACCTATCGCTGACCTATACCGACCGGCTCGCCGAACTCGGGATCGCCCCGTCGGTCGGCTCGCGCGGCGACAGCTATGACAACGCCCTCGCCGAGTCGGTCAACGCCAGCTACAAAACCGAGCTCATCCACCCCAACCGACCGTGGCGAAGCATCGCCGACGTCGAGTTGGCAACTGCCGAGTGGGTCGCCTGGTACAACCAAGAACGCCTGCACGAGAATCTCGACTACACGACCCCAGACGAACACGAGGCCGCCCTGACCGGCACCTCACCCCATGTGAGCCAGCCCGTCCCGGCCCTCACACAACCATAGGAAGAAAACCTGGGGTAGTTCAGGCACTACCTCGCCGTCTTCGACCACCACCACCAAGAAGTGCTCTACCTCGGCCGGGCCAAACGCTGCGCCACCACCGCCCAACGCCTCGCCCTGTTCACCCGCGACAAAGGCTGCACCCGACCCAGCTGCACCAAATCCGCCTTCGACACCGAAGTCCACCACACCACCGACTACGCCAAAGGCGGCCACACCAACATCAACGAAATGACCCTGGCCTGCACACCCGACAACCTCACCATCGAAGACACCGACTGGACCACCCGACACCACCACGGCCGAACCGAATGGCTCCCCCCACCCAAACTCGACACCGGCCAAACCCGCGTCAACAACTACTTCCACCCCCAGCGCTACCTCTACCGGGAAGACGACGATCCCGAATAGTGACGAACAGCTTGACCGTTTCACCGTGCGGCGGACGTTCCGCAGGAGCGCGGGCGCCCAGACATGGAAAACGGCCCCGCACGCGTAGCGTGCGGGGCCGTTTTCCGGTGGCCTGACGTCAGGACAGTTCGGTCACCGAACCACCTGCCGCCGAGATCTTCTCGCGGGCGCTGCCGCTGAACTTGTGCGCCGTCACGTTGACGTTCACGGTCAGCTTGCCGTCGCCGAGCACCTTCACCAGGGTGTTCTTGCGAACGGCGCCTGCACCGACGAGCTCGTCGATGCCGACCTGGCCGCCATTGGGGAACAGCCGGTTGATGTCGCCGACGTTGACGACCTCGTACTCGGTGCGGAACCGGTTACGGAAACCCTTGAGCTTCGGCAGCCGCATGTGGATGGGCATCTGCCCACCCTCGAACATCGGGTTGACGTTCTTGCGGGCCTTGGTGCCCTTGGTGCCGCGACCCGAGGTCTTACCCTTCGAGCCCTCACCACGGCCGACACGTGTCTTGGCCTTCTTCTCACCGGGAGCCGGCTTCAGGTCATGCAGTTTGATGGTCATTAGCTCTCCACCGCCTCAACCTCGACGAGGTGATGCACAGTCTTGATGAGTCCACGGGTCTGCGCATTGTCCTCACGCACGACCGACTGGCGGATCTTCCGCAGACCGAGTGTGCGCAGGCTCTCGCGCTGCTTCCAGCGGGCGCCGATGACGCCCCGCACCTGGGTGATCTTCACTTCCGCCATGATCACGAATTCCCTTCACGCGCAGCGGATGCGGCGAGCGCATCAGCTTCACGGCGAGCCTTCAGCATGCTGGCCGGCGCGACGTCCTCCACCGGCAGACCACGACGGGCCGCCACCTCTTCGGGACGCTGCAGCAGCTTGAGCGCGGCGACGGTGGCGTGCACCACGTTGATCGCGTTGTCGCTGCCCAGCGACTTGGCCAGAATGTCGTGCACACCGGCGCATTCCAGCACCGCGCGGCACGCGCCACCGGCGATCACACCGGTACCCGGGCTGGCCGGGCGCAGCATGACCACACCCGCGGCCGCCTCACCCTGCACCGGGTGCGTCACGGTTCCGCCGATCAGCGGCACGCGGAAGAAGTTCTTGCGAGCTTCCTCGACGCCCTTGGCGATGGCGGCCGGAACTTCCTTGGCCTTGCCGTAACCGACGCCGACCATGCCGTTTCCGTCGCCGACGATCACCAGCGCGGTGAAGCTGAAGCGGCGGCCACCCTTGACCACCTTGGAGACGCGGTTGATCGAGACGACCCGCTCCAGGTAGTTGCTCTTGTCGCCGCCGTCACGGCCGCCGCGACCGCCACGGTCGTCACGTCGACCCCGGCCGTCACGGTCACCGCGACCGCCGCGATTGTCCTGCGCCGGAGCGGCGCCAGCCTGCTCGGCCATCATGCAGTCCTCTCGTTAACAGTCATCAGAATTTCAGCCCGCCCTCGCGCGCGGCATCCGCCAGCGCGGCGATCCGGCCGCCATAGGTGTACCCGCCGCGGTCGAACACGACCTCGTCGATACCGGCGGACTTGGCGCGCTCGGCGATCAGCTGACCGACTCGCACGCTGTGCGCCTTCTTGTCGCCCTCGACAGCACGCACGTCGGCCTCGATCGAGGACGCGGCGGCAACCGTCGTCCCGGTCAGATCGTCGACCAGCTGCACGTGGATGTGCCGCGAGGAGCGGTGAACCACCAGGCGCGGCCGCTCGGCGGTACCGGCGACCTTCTTGCGCAGCCGGGCGTGCCGACGGATGCGGTCGCGCCGACGCGTCTGCGAGATGTTCGTCCCGACCGGCTTGTACGCGGACGTCGTTGCTTGTGTCATCGCTACTTACCTGTCTTTCCGACCTTGCGGCGGATCTGCTCACCCTCGTAGCGCACACCCTTGCCCTTGTACGGGTCGGGGCGGCGCAGACGGCGGATGATCGCCGAGATCTGACCGACCTTCTGCTTGTCGATACCCGAGATCGAGAACTTGGTGGGCGTCTCGACCGCGAACGTGATGCCTTCCGGCGGCTCGATGACCACGGGATGGCTGTAGCCCAGCGCGAACTCCAGATTCGCACCCTTGAGCGCCACGCGGTAACCGACGCCGTAGATCTCCATCTTCGTGGTGTAACCCTGGGTCACGCCGGTGACCAGGTTCGCCACCAGGGTGCGCGACAGCCCGTGCAGCGAGCGGCTGCGGCGCTCGTCGTTGGGCCGGGTCACCACGATGGCGCCCTCGTCGTCGCGGTTGACCGCGATGGGCTCGGCGACGGCCAGCGACAGGGTGCCCTTGGGCCCCTTGACCGACACGTTCTGGCCGTCGATCGTCACGTCGACTCCGGCGGGAACCGGAACCGGCTGCTTACCAATACGAGACATGGTTGTCGTTCCCCCTCACCAGACGTAGGCGAGGACTTCGCCGCCCACGCCTGATCGTGCTGCCTGACGGTCGGTGAGCAGACCCGAGGACGTGGAGATGATCGCCACGCCCAGGCCGCCGAGCACCCGGGGCAGATTGGTGGATTTCGCGTACACCCGCAGGCCGGGCTTGGACACCCGGCGCAGACCCGCGATGCTGCGCTCGCGGCTCGGGCCGTACTTGAGCTGGACCACCAGGGACTTGCCCACCCGGGCGTCCTCGGTGCGGTAGTCGGAGATGTAGCCCTCCGCCTTGAGGATCTCGGCGATGTTGGCCTTGATCTTCGAGTGCGGCAGCGCCACCTCGTCGTGGTACGCCGAATTGGCGTTGCGCAGACGTGTCAAGAAGTCTGCGATCGGATCCGTCATGGTCATGACAGCCGGTTCACCTTTCTCGCGGCGGTTCCCTGCATGTCAGGGCCTTCCGCAACTGCTTTGTTGATTGGGCTGGCTTACCAGCTGGACTTCTGCACGCCCGGCAGTTCGCCGGCGTGGGCCATCTCGCGCAGGCAGATCCGGCACAGGCCGAACTTGCGGAAGACGGCGTGCGGACGGCCGCAGCGCTGGCAGCGGGTGTACGCCCGCACCGCGAACTTCGGCTTCTTGTTGGCCTTGTTGACCAGTGCTTTCTTCGCCATGCTCAGTTCTCCTTGAAGGGGAAGCCCAGGGCCCGCAGCAGTGCTCGCCCCTCGTCGTCGTTGGTCGCCGAGGTGACCACGGTGATGTCCATGCCACGGGGGCGGTCGATGCTGTCGACGTCGATCTCGTGGAACATCGACTGCTCGGTCAGGCCGAAGGCGTAGTTCCCCGTGCCGTCGAACTGCTTGGGGTTCAGGCCGCGGAAGTCGCGGATACGCGGCAGCGCGATCGCGACGAGGCGGTCCAGGAATTCCCACATCCGGTCGCCGCGCAGCGTCACGCGGGCGCCGATCGGCATCCCCTCGCGCAGCTTGAACTGGGCGATGGACTTGCGGGCCCGGCGGATCTCGGGCTTCTGACCGGTGATCAGCGCGAGGTCGTTGACCGCACCGTTGATCAGCTTGGCGTCGCGGGCGGCGTCACCGACACCCATGTTGACGACGACCTTCACCACGCCCGGGATCTGCATCACGTTGGCGTAGTTGAACTGCTGCTGCAGCGAATCGCGGATCTCCTCGCGGTAGCGCTGCTTGAGGCGGGGCAGGGTCTTCTCGGTGTTCTCTACGGTGGTCATGTCAGATGTCCTTGCCGTTGCGCTTGGAGATGCGCACCTTCTTGCCGGTCTCTTCGTCGAAGCGGTAGCCGACGCGGGTGGGGTTGCCCTCGGAGTCGACGACCATCACGTTCGACACGTCGATCAGTGCCTCCTGCGTGACGATGCCGCCGGACGAGGCACCACGCTCGTTGGCCGACTGCGCGGTGTGCTTCTTGATGCGGTTGACGCCCTCGACGAGGACCTTGTTGCGAGTCGGGTAGGCCTGGATCACCTTGCCCTTGGCGCCCTTGTCCTTGCCGGAGATCACCAGCACGGTGTCGCCCTTGTGGACCTTCATCTACAACACCTCCGGGGCGAGCGAGACGATCTTCATGAAGCGCTTCTCGCGCAGTTCGCGACCGACGGGCCCGAAGATGCGGGTGCCGCGGGGGTCGTTGTCGTTCTTGATGATGACGGCGGCGTTCTCGTCGAACTTGATGTAGCTGCCGTCGGCGCGACGACGCTCCTTGACGGTGCGCACGACGACGGCCTTCACCACGTCGCCCCGCTTGACGTTGCCGCCCGGGATGGCGTCCTTGACGGTCGCCACGATGACGTCACCGATGCCGGCGTAGCGTCGCGATGAGCCACCGAGTACGCGGATGCACAAGATCTCCTTGGCACCCGTGTTGTCGGCGACCTTCAACCGCGATTCCTGCTGAATCACTCGATCTCCTTGACCTGGGTTATGTCTGCACGCCAGGCGGGGTCGATCGGCCGAGCCAAAGCTCGGACGTGACCTGACGTACGCGGTCCTTGCTGTCACCGAAGAGCACGCAGGGCCTATCCGTCACGGATCGGCCGAGGTCTGCCCAAGGCAACCGTTTGATTCTAGGGGACGGTCTGGGCAGAACCAAATCGCCGCTGGTCAGGCTCGCCGGGCTGCGGTCCGGCCGCGACGCGCCTTCACGGTATGCGGATGCCGAAGTCCGCCAGGATCACCTTGGCGGCCGCGGTCGCGCCGTCACCATTCTGTGGCCCCTGGACGTGGATCGCCACCAGATAGGACGGTCCGGCGGTCCATACATGTGCGATGCGATTCAGGTACTCCACCGGTGGTGCGCCGCCACCGGAGAGCATCCCCAGCATCTTCTGGCCGCTGTATCCGCACAGATCGGCGGGCAGCACGCTCAGCGAGGAGATCGGCGCCTGGCCGGTCTGCTGGTCGGCGTACTGCTCGAAGGCCGCGGCGGGGTCCGGCCCGCTCGGCGTGACGGCCAGGGTGCCGGTCAGGCCGTCGGGACCGGTCATCACCAGCTTGGCGCCGTCCGGCGACACTGCCGAGGTCCAGGTCTCGGGGAGCGCGATCGTGATCTGCGGTGCGCCGGGCTCTGGTGGCGAGAACGACGCCTCCCGGGTACCGGGGCCGGGCGGCGGCGGTTCGCATGTCCACTCCCCCGGCTCCAGCGGTCTGCGAGTGGTCTCCAGCACTCCGAAGGCCGGCAGCCCGTCCGGCGCCGGTTCGCTCGACGTCGCGGGGCTGCGGGCGGCCGTGCTGGACGTCGTGCTGGACGGGAAGGTCGTCGAGGCGCCGGCCGGGGATTGCGTCTCGGCCGTCCCGGCGGTGTTCTGCGCGCACGCACTCAGCAGCGCCGCGGCGGCGGCACCGGCGAGCACGACCCGCGACACCGACGTCAGTCCTTGGCGAACGCCCGCGCGAAGTCGCGTTCGAGGTCGACGTAGGGCTTGCCGGAGACGTCGAACGTCACCAGCGCGATGGCGCCGCCGGTGAATGCGAACGGTGCCCGGTAGGCCCGCGACACCGGCGAGCCGTCGTTGCGCCCGACGCTGAGCGTGGCGCCTGCGAGGCCGAATGTCGCAGGGTGGGTCATCAGTCCCGGATAGGACGCCACCTCGTAGCCGTCGATGTAGAGCATGGCGTCACCGACCGGCGTATGACTGCCCTCGACCGAACCCGTGCGGGCGAACGCCACACCGAAACTGTGGCGGCCCAACGGAATCGGATGCGCGGAGGTCAGCTTCTGTTCGACCTCACCGAGGAAGTTGTACACGTAGTGCAGATGCCCGTCCTGGACGAACAGCACATGTCCGCCGTGTCCCCCACCGTGTTTGAACAACACACCCTGGGCGGAGTCGACCTCGACGGTCACCTCGGCCAGCACCGCGAACGACCGGCCGCTCAGCTCGACCGCCGCACCCATCCCGACGTCCGCGGCGCCCGGGTAATACGTGTAGCTCTCGCGCGCCCCCGACAGGTGCGGCCGGTATCGGCCCATGGTCTCGAGGATGTTGAGGTCCCCGAGGGGCAACCCCTGGTATTTCTCGGCCTCGGCGAACCAGAGCGCCTTGAGCTCGTCGAGTTTCTCGGGATGCTGCTCGGCCACGTCGTGACACTGACTGCGGTCGTGCTCGATCCGGAACAACTCCCAGCGGTCGGCGTCGAAATGCGACCAGCCCGCCGGGGATGCCGCGTGCACGGTGTTGGCGAACCAGCCGCGATGCCAGATTCCGCGCGTACCGAGCATGGTGTAGAACTGCGTCTCTTTGCCGGTCGGCGCATCCTGATCGGCAAGGGAGACTTTGAAACTCACGCCGTCGAGTGGCTTCTGCGCGACGCCGCGGACCGTGGCGGGCGGGGTGATCTCGAGCAGGTCGTACACCGTCGGAGTGACGTCGCAGACGTTGACGTAGTTGTCGCGGACCTCACCGTGGGCGGGAATCCCCTTGGGCCAGGAGATGATCGCGGGGTCGGCGATGCCACCCTCGTGGGAGGCGTAGCGCTTGAACAACTTGTAGGGCGTGTTGAACGCCATCGCCCAGCCGGTCGGATAGTGGTTGTAGGTCTCGGGGCCGCCGAGGTCGTCGATTCGCTTGAGCCCCTCCTCGGCGGTGTCCACGTAGCCGTTGAAGAACTTGACCTCGTTGACCGAACCGTTCGGACCCCCTTCGCCACTGGCGCCGTTGTCCGAGATCACCACGATGATGGTGTTGTCCAACTGCCCCGACTCTTCGAGATAGTCGAGGATGCGGCCGATCTGCTGATCGGTGTAGGACAGGAAGCCCGCGAACACCTCCGCCATCCGGGCGAACAGCCGTCGCTCGTCGTCGGAGAGCTCGTCCCAGGGCCGCACCGTGTCCTGGTCCGGCCACGGCTCACCGTTGGGACCGTGGACGTCGAGATACGGGTTCATCGGTGACAACTCGGTGTCGGGCGGGACGATGCCGAGGCGCTTCTGGTTCTCCAGCACCACCTCGCGGTACCGCTCGTAACCCATGTCGAAGCGTCCGGCGTAGTGGTCGGCCCACTCCCTGAACACATGGTGCGGGGCATGGCCGGCGCCCGGGCACAGGTAGGTGAACCACGGCTTGTCGGGGGCGATCACCTTCGAGTCACGGATGAATTCGATCGTCTTGTCCGCCAGGTCTTTCGACAGGTGATAGCCCTCTTCGGGCGTCGCCGGCGGTGGCACCGGATGGTTGTCGTACATCAACTCCGGATACCACTGGTCGGTCTCGCCGCCCATGAATCCGTAGAACCGTTCGAAACCCCTTGCCAGCGGCCAGTGCCGCCGGGTCGAGGCGAGATTGGACTCCTCCAGCGGGGTGAGGTGCCACTTGCCGACGCAGTAGGTGTTGTAGCCGTTCTCGGCCAGCACCTCCGGGAGCAGTGCGGTGTCGAACGGGATACGCCCGTTGCAGTTGGGGAAACCGTCGGTGAACTCTTCGATGGTGGCCATGCCGACGGTGGTGGGGTTGCGTCCGGTCAGCAGTGCGGCACGGGTGGGTGAACACAGTGCGGTGGTGTGGAACTGGGACAGTCTGACCCCGCGTTCGGCGATACGGGCCATCGCCGGCATCTCGACCAGACCGCCGAAGCAATCCCACGTCGCGATACCGGTGTCGTCCCAGACGACGTAGAGCACATTCGGCGCATCCTCGGACGCGGTCGGCGCCGCGTACGGGCCCCAGTCCGGCTCGGAGTCACGGATGTCGAGCTCGATCGTGCCCTTGAAGGCGTCTCCGGATGCCATGGCCAGCCTCATCTGCAAGTTACGTGCCGTGCGGTCGCGGAGCACACTACACCCGACGCGTTTCGGAATTCGGATAATCGTGCGCGGCACGCCCGCACCGGCGCCGGCCGGGCACCGACGCAAAGACCCCGCACGCCGGAGCGTACGGGGTCCTTGTCGAAAGCGCCGTCTACTTGGCGCGCTCGAGCACGTCGACCAGACGCCACCGCTTGGTGGCGGACATCGGCCGGGTCTCCATCAGCGAGACGCGGTCGCCGACGCCGGCGTCGCCGTTCTCGTCGTGGGCCTTGACCTTCTTGGTGGTGCGGATGATCTTGCCGTAGAGCGGGTGGCTCTTGCGGTCTTCCAGCTCCACCACGATGGTCTTCTGCATCTTGTCGCTGACCACGTAGCCGATGGCGGTCTTACGGCGGCCACGCGGCTTCTCGGTCCGCGGCGTACGCGCCGGACCCTTTTCGGTGTTGTTCTCTGCCATTACGATTCCTCACCCGCGGGTCCGGCGGCCAGACCCAGCTCACGTTCGCGCAGGATGGTGTACACCCGTGCGATCTCCTGTCGCACCGTGCGCAGCCGGCGATTGTTGGCGAGCTGACCGGTGGCCATCTGGAAGCGAAGGTTGAACAGCTCTTCCTTCGACTCGCGCAGACGCTCGATCAACTCGTCGTCGCTCAGCTCACGCAGTTCACCAGGCGAAATGCCGACTGCCATCAGAACTGCTCCTCTCGCGTGACGATGCGTGCCTTGATCGGCAGCTTGTGGATTGCGCGCGTCAGTGCCTCGCGCGCGGTCTTCTCATCCGGGTAGCTGAGCTCGAAGAGCACGCGACCCGGCTTGACGTTGGACACCCACCACTCCGGCGAACCCTTACCGGAACCCATGCGGGTCTCGGCGGGCTTCTTGGTCAGCGGACGGTCCGGGAAGATGTTGATCCACACCTTGCCGCCACGCTTGATGTGCCGGTTGATGGCGATACGGGCGGACTCGATCTGCCGGTTGGTGACGTAGGCGTGCTCGAGTGCCTGGATGCCATAGTCACCGAAGCTCACCGAGGTGCCGCCGCTGGCGATTCCGCGCTGGCGGGGGTGGTGTTGCTTGCGGTGCTTGACCTTACGGGGGATCAGCATGTCAGCTCCCTGATTCCTGAGCAGCGTTCTGAGTGGTCGCGCCGGCGGCCGCCTCGGTGCCCTGGGTCGCTTCCGCGACGGCGGGAGCCTCGGCCGCGCGGCCGGCGTCGGTGCTCGTCGCGGTGGTACCCGAGGCGCCGCTACGGCGCGGGCGGGTGCCCGACGGACGCTCACGGCGGGGCCGGTCGGCACCGGCCGGAGCGGCGGCGGTCAGCTCACGCTTGCCGCCGACGATGTCGCCCTTGTAGATCCAGACCTTGACACCGATGCGACCGAAGGTGGTCTTGGCCTCGTACAGGCCGTAGTCGATGTCGGCGCGCAGCGTGTGCAGCGGCACCCGGCCCTCGCGGTAGAACTCCGAGCGGCTCATCTCGGCACCGCCGAGGCGGCCCGAGCACTGCACCCGGATGCCCTTGACGTTGGGCTGGCGCATCGCCGACTGGATCGCCTTGCGCATCGCGCGGCGGAACGCCACACGGTTGCTCAGCTGCTCCGCGACACCCTGGGCGACGAGTTGGGCCACCGACTCGGGGTTCTTCACCTCGAGGATGTTCAGCTGCACCTGCTTCTTGGTGAGCTTCTCCAGGTCACCGCGGATGCGGTCGGCCTCGGTGCCGCGGCGGCCGATCACGATGCCCGGACGCGCGGTGTGGATGTCCACCCGCACGCGGTCGCGGGTCCGCTCGATCTCGACGTCGGCGATGCCGGCCCGCTCGAGACCGGTGGCCAGCAGGCGGCGGATCGCGACGTCTTCCTTGACGTAGTCCTTGTACTGCTTGTCGGCGTACCACCGGGACTTCCAGTCGGTGGTGATACCGAGCCGGAAGCCGTGGGGGTTGATCTTCTGGCCCACTACTCGGAGCCTCCCTTCGCTTCCGCGGAAGCCTCTGAGGTCGTCTTGGCAGGAGCCTTCTTCGCCGGCGCCGTCTTGGCGGCGGCGGCACGGCTACCCTGCGCACGGCGGGCGCGCGACCCGCCGCCGGCCTGGGCGGCGCCGCTGGAGCGACCGCTGTCACGGCTCGGCCGGCTCTCCACGATCACGGTGATGTGGCTGGTGCGCTTACGGATCCGGAACGCGCGACCCTGGGCGCGGGGACGGATGCGCTTGGCGGTCGGGCCCTCGTCGGCGTGGATCGTCGCGACGACCAGCGTCGCGGGGTCCAGGCCCTCGTTGTTCTGCGCGTTGGCCGCGGCGCTGGCGATCACCTTGGCGACCGGCTCGCTGGCCTGCTGCGGCGCCCACCGCAGGATGTCGAGCGCCTGCTCGACACTCTTACCGCGGACCAGGTCGATCACCCGGCGCGCCTTGGTGGCCGAGATGCCCACATAGCGGGCGACGGCCGTCGCGGACGGATACTCAATCGTCGTAGTCATCGCCTCTTGCTCTTCCGGTCATCCTTGATGTGACCCTTGAACGTGCGGGTGGGGGCGAACTCGCCCAGCTTGTGTCCCACCATCGCCTCGGTGACGAACACCGGGACGTGCTTGCGGCCGTCGTGCACCGCGAAGGTGTGTCCGATGAAATCCGGGATGATGGTGGACCGGCGCGACCAGGTCTTGATGACCTGCTTGCTGTTCTTCTCGTTCTGCGTGTCGACCTTCTTGAGCAGATGGTCGTCGACGAACGGGCCCTTCTTCAGGCTGCGTGGCATCGTGAAATCCTTTCCGGCCTAGCGCTTCTTGCCGGTGCGCCGGCGGCGGACGATGAGCTTGTCGCTCGGCTTGTTGGGCTTGCGGGTGCGGCCCTCGGGCTTACCCCACGGGCTGACCGGGTGACGGCCGCCCGAGGTCTTGCCCTCGCCACCGCCGTGCGGGTGATCGACCGGGTTCATCACGACACCGCGGACGGTCGGGCGCTTGCCCTTCCAGCGCATCCGGCCGGCCTTGCCCCAGTTGATGTTGGCCTGCTCGGCGTTGCCGACCTCGCCGACGGTGGCGCGGCAGCGCACGTCGACGCGGCGGATCTCACCGCTGGGCATGCGCAGGGAGGCGTAGGTGCCTTCCTTGCCCAGCAGCTGGATGCTGACGCCGGCCGAGCGGGCCAGCTTGGCACCGCCGCCGGGCCGCAGCTCGACGGCGTGGATCACGGTGCCGGCCGGGATGTTGCGCAGCGGCAGGTTGTTGCCGGGCTTGATGTCGGCGTTGGCGCCCTGCTCGATCACGTCGCCCTGCTTGAGCCCCTGCGGCGCGATGATGTAGCGCTTCTCGCCGTCCAGGTAGTGCAGCAGCGCGATGTTCGCGGTGCGGTTCGGGTCGTACTCGATGTGCGCGACCTTGGCGTTGACGCCGTCCTTGTCGTGGCGACGGAAGTCGATGACGCGGTAGGCACGCTTGTGGCCACCACCCTTGTGACGGGTCGTGATGCGGCCGTGCGCGTTACGGCCGCCGTGGCCGTGCAGCGGACGAACCAGCGACTTCTCCGGAGTCGAGCGAGTGATCTCGGCGAAATCGGAGACGCTGGCACCGCGACGACCCGGGGTCGTCGGCTTGTACTTGCGAATTGCCATGATTCTCTAGGTCTCTCTGTTATCCCCCGGCGATCAGGCCGGAGCTCCGAAGAGGTCGATCGGCTTGCTCCCGGCGGCCAGTGTGACGATGGCGCGCTTGGTGCTCTTGCGCTGGCCGTAGCCGGTTCGGGACCGCTTGCGCTTGCCCTGCCGGTTGGCGGTGTTGACGGAGTCGACCTTCACCTTGAAGATCTTCTCGATCGCGATCTTGATCTGGGTCTTGTTCGAGTCCGGGTGCACGATGAACGTGTACACGTTGTCCTCGATCAGCCCGTAGGACTTCTCCGAGATGACCGGCGCGAGGATGATGTCGCGGGGGTCAGTGATCGTTGCCATCAGGCGGACACCTCCTCTTTGGTATTCGCCGAGATGTAGGCGTTCAGGGCTTCGACGCTGAACACCACGTCGTCGGCCTTGAGCACGTCGTAGGTGTTGAGCTGATCGGGCGAGATGATGTGCACACCGGGCAGGTTGCGCACGCTCTTGTGGCCGGCCTCGTCGGTACGGCCGATCACGATCAGCACCTGCTTGCGCTCGGTCAGCGTCGCCAGGAACGCCTTGGCGCTCTTGGTTGACGGGGTCTGGCCGGTCACGACCTCGGTCACCGCGTGGATCCGGCCGTTGCGGGCCCGGTCCGAGAGCGCCCCGCGCAGGGCGGCGGCGATCATCTTCTTCGGGGTGCGCTGGCTGTAGTCGCGGGGCTGGGGTCCGTGGACGGTGCCGCCCCCGGTGAACTGGGGTGCACGGGTCGATCCCTGGCGGGCGCGGCCGGTGCCCTTCTGCCGGTACGGCTTCTTGCCGCCGCCGGAGACCTGCCCGCGCGTCTTGGTCGCGTGCGTGCCCTGGCGCTTGGCGGCCAACTGCGCGGTGACCACCTGGTGCATCAGCGCGATGTTCGGCTCGATGTCGAACAGCGCGGCGGGCAGCTCGATGGAGCCGTCGGTCTTACCGTCCGGGGTCCGGACGTCGACCTTCACTGGGCTGCTTGCCATGTCTACTTCTCACCTCGTTTGATCGCACTGCGAACCATGACGAGACCGCCGTTGCGGCCGGGGATGGCGCCCTTGATCAACAGCACGCCGTTGGCGGCGTCGACCTTGTGCACCAGCAGGTTCTGCGTGGTGACGCGGTCACTGCCCATCCGGCCGGACATCCGGGTGCCCTTGAACACCCGGCCCGGGGTCGAGCAGCCACCGATCGAACCGGGCCGGCGGTGCACGGCCTGGGCGCCGTGCGCGGCGCCCTGGCCACGGAATCCGTGGCGCTTCATGGTGCCGGCGAAGCCCTTGCCCTTGCTGGTGCCGGTCACGTCGACGTAGGCGCCCTCGGCGAACACCTCGGCGGTCAGCTCCTGGCCGACCTCGTAGTCGGCCGCCGCGGTGTCGTCGCCGAGCCGCAGCTCGGCGAGGTGCCGACGCGGGTTGACCCCTGCGGCGGCGAACTGGCCGGTGACGGGCTTGGTCACCTTGCGGGGGCTGATCTCGCCGTAGGCGAGCTGCACCGCGCTGTAGCCGTCGCGCTCGGTGGTGCGGATGCGCGTCACGACGTTCGGGCCGGCCTTCACGACCGTCACCGGCACGACCCGGTTGTTCTCGTCGAACACCTGCGTCATGCCCAGCTTGGTGCCCAGAATGCCGCGGCGCGGAGCGCCGGAATTAGCACTGTTAGCCATGTCTTCTGGATCTCCTACTGGATGTTGACGTCGACGCTGGCCGGCAGATCGATGCGCATGAGGGCGTCAACGGTCTTCGGCGTCGGGTCGAGGATGTCGATCAGCCGCTTGTGCGTGCGCATCTCGAAGTGCTCCCGCGAGTCCTTGTACTTGTGCGGGGACCGGATGACGCAATACACGTTCTTCTCGGTCGGCAGCGGCACCGGGCCCACCACGCTGGCACCGGTACGGGTGACCGTCTCCACGATCTTGCGCGCCGAGGCGTCGATCGCCTCGTGGTCGTAGGCCTTGAGCCTGATGCGGATCTTTTGTCCCGCCACGCTTTTCCTACCTCACTCCTGCTTGTGGCCCGCGCTGGGAAACCCAACGCGGACTGGTGTCCGTTGCGCTCGCTGTCCGGTCGCACCCGTTCGGGCCGCCTCGCAGCGGAGCGCTGGCTGTTGCCGCCGCTGTTTACCTGTCTGTGGTCCACCGGTCCCCGCGGTCGGGTGTGTCGCCCTGACCGCACTCGATCGCGGCGGAAAATCCGACACGCTCGAAGGTGGGACCGATGCGCCCGCTGGGGGCGCAGGTCGTATGCCCCGGCCACGCGGTGTCCAACAGGCACCGACCCGGCTCAAGGCAACCCGAACAGTATGCCCCAGATCGGCGGCTCATCCAAATCCCGGAGCGACCGGCTCCAGGGCGACCCTCATCGTGTCAGACCGGCCCAGAATCCGCACTGGTGCTCGTCGGCGAATGTGGTCGTGACGCGATTCCCCTCCGGCTGCAAGGACAGGTACTCGCCGGCGCCGAACCGCGGCCAGGCCGGTCCGTCGGCCGAGGTGGGGGCGCCGTCGCGGACGAAGGAACTCCAGTAGTCGAGCATCTGGTCCGACAGCGTCTGCTGAGCCGGCGTCAGGGGCGGTGCGCCCCCGACGTCGAAGAGATACCTCAGTTCCAGCGAGTGACTGGCCCCCACCGGGAACGGGAGGGTGCGCAGTGGCTCGGGCGTGGGCGCTTGGCGGTCGTCGAACTCGTAGGCGTAGACCGGCTGGCCGCCGGCCAGGTCGCGGGCGATCCGGTCACCCACGCACGCGAACTCGCCGTCGGTCACGGCCGCGGCGTACGCCAGGGCAGGGTGGTTGTAGCGGTCCAGCGGATAGTGCGCGGCGACCTGCGCGGCATTCGGACCGAAGGTGTCGGCCAGCAGCGCCGGATACTCCGCCGCGGTGTACCGATCGCCGTGCTGCAGATAGCGCAGCGCCACGAACAGGGTGAACTCGTCGCGCGTACTGCCGATGAGCACGGGCACCCGGGCCGCCCGGCCGTCGGCGAAGGCGGCCGGCGGCGCGACCGGCAGGGCCGCCGACGCGGTCACCGGACCGGTCAGATCGTCGGCGCCGATCCCGACGAACCACACCGGCTCACGCAGTTTGTCGGTGGGCAGCGCGCGCAGACACGCCGCCGCGACGGCCGGGTCACCGCACCCGACGCCGGCTGCATAGTCGAGGCTGCGTGCTTGGGCGGTCGGCAGGTCGGCCTGCGCCTGGCATGGGCCGCTCTGGATGATCGCGGCCCGGAACAGACCGGTCGACCCGGGCGCGACCAGGTGGTCGCACACCGACATCGCGCCCGCGGACTCCCCCGCGACCGTCACCTTCTGCGGATCGCCGCCGAACGCCGAGATGTTGTCGCGCACCCAGCGCAGGGCGGCCTGCTGGTCGGCCAGCCCGTAGTTGCCGACCTCGCCGGGCGGACCGAGTGCCGGATGGGCCAGGAAGCCGAGGGCGCCGAGGCGGTAGTTCACGGTCACCACGACGATGTCGCCGCGCGACGCCAGCCACCGGGAGTCGTAGACCCCTGAGCTCCCGTTCACGAACGCGCCGCCGTGGATCCACACCATCACCGGCTTGCGCTCCGGCGCGGCCGGCGGGGTCCAGACGTTCAGCGTCAGACAGTCCTCGTCGGTGTGCCTGCCGAATTCCGGATCGGGGCCGGGGTCCTGGACGCAGCGCGGCCCCGGGCGGGTTGCGTCGCGTTCGCCGGTCCAGGGGGTCGCCGGTTGCGGCGGCTGGAAGCGCAGCGGGCCGACGGGCGGGGCCGCATAGGGGATGCCGGCGAACAGCCGGTGATCGTCGGCGAGAACGCCGCGAAGCGTACCCGTACCGATCTGCACGACGGCCGGGTCCGCGGGTGCCTCGGACCGGTCGTGCGGGCCGCTCGGCGCACAGCCGGCGAGCAGGGCGGCCACCAGCAGCAACGCCGGGAACCAGCGGCGACGAACTGGTCCGTGCGGCACCTGACCGACAGTACTGACGCCCACCGGCCGGTGCCGCGCACCCCGCGTCGCACCGGTGGCCCGGGTCACATAGGCTTCGCTCTTGACACCCGTCAAGTTCACCCCCGAGCGAGGCATCCCATGAGCAGCCCCATCATCGACGACGCGGCGAAGGTCCTCGCCGATCCCACGGCCTACGCCGACGAGGCCCGACTGCACGCGGCGCTGGCCCAGCTGCGCGCCGGCGACCCGGTCGCCTACGTCGACGTACCGGACTACCGGCCGTTCTGGGCGATCACCAAACACGCCGACGTGATGGCGATCGAACGCGACAACGAGTTGTGGATCAACGAACCGCGCCCCATGCTGCAGACCGCGGCCACCGACGATCTCTCGGCAGCCAACCTGGCCGCCGGCGGCGGACTGCGCACCTTGATCCACATGGACGATCCGCTGCACCGCGACATCCGCAAGATCGGCGCCGACTGGTTCCGGCCCAAGGCGATGCGCGCCCTGAAGACCCGGGTCGACGAACTGGCGAAGATCTACGTCGACAAGATGGTCGAGCGGGGGCCCGAGTGCGACTTCGTCCAAGAGGTCGCCGTAAATTTCCCGCTCTACGTGATCCTTTCGCTGCTGGGGCTGCCCGAATCCGATTTCGGCCGGATGCTCAAGCTCACCCAGGAGATGTTCGGGGGCGACGACGACGAGCTGACCCGGGGCAAGAGCCCGCAGGAGCTGCACGAGGTCATCACCGACTTCTTCCGCTATTTCACCGCGCTGACGGCGGAGCGCCGCGCCCATCCGACCGAGGACCTGGCGTCGGCGATCGCCAACGCGAAGCTCGACGGTGAGTACCTCAACGACATCGACTGCCTCTCCTACTACGTGATCGTGGCCAGTGCGGGCCACGACACCACCAGCGCCGCCATCTCCGGCGGGCTGCTGGCGCTGATCGAGAACCAGAACCAGCTCGCGCGGCTCAAGGCGCATCCGGAGTTGATGGGCACCGCGGTCGAGGAGATGATCCGCTGGACCACGCCGGTCAAGGAGTTCATGCGCACCGCGACCGCCGACACCGAGGTGCGGGGCGTGCCGATCGCCAAGGGTGAATCGGTTCTGCTGTCCTATGTCTCGGCCAACCGCGACGAAGACGTCTTCACCGACCCCGACCGCTTCGACGTCGGCCGCGACCCGAACAAACACCTGTCCTTCGGGTACGGCGTGCACTTCTGCCTGGGGGCCGCGCTGGCCCGCATGGAGATCAACAGCTTCTTCAGCGAGCTCGTGCCGCGGCTGGATTCCATCGAGCTGGCGGGCGACCCGGATTTCATCGCGACCATCTTCGTGGGCGGGCTCAAGCATCTCCCGATTCGCTACTCCTTGCACTGACGCACCATCTGCTCGCCAGCGTGGCGTGGCTCACATAAGGTGACTTACAGTCACCGTGTCGACGAGTCACCGAAGGAGTCGCATGAGCACGCCCACGATGGATGACGCGGCCCGGGTCCTGGCCGACCCGACGGCCTACGCCGACGACGACCGGCTGCACCGCGCGCTGGCGCATCTGCGGGCGCACAACCCGGTGGCCTACGTCGACAATCCGCCGTATCGGCCGTTCTGGGCGATCACCCGCCACGAGGACATCATGGCGATCGAACGCGCCAACGACCTCTTCCTGTCCGAACCGCGTCCGCTGCTCGCCGCCGCGGAGGCCGACGATCTGATGAAGGCGCAGATGGAAGCCGGCATCGGCCTGCGCACCCTGATCCACATGGACGATCCGCACCACCGCAAGGTGCGGGCCATCGGCGCCGACTGGTTCCGCCCGAAGGCGATGCGGGCACTCAAGGTGCGGGTCGACGAGCTGGCCAAGCGCTACGTCGACCGGATGCGCGACATCGGGCCGGAATGCGATTTCGTCACCGACATCGCCGTGCAGTTCCCGCTATACGTGATCATGTCGCTGCTCGGCCTACCCGAGGAGGACTACGGCCGCATGCACATGCTCACCCAGGAGATGTTCGGCGGCGACGACGAGGAGTTCCAGCGGGGTAAGGCCCCCGAGGACATGCTGGCGGTGCTGGCCGACTTCTTCAACTACTTCGCGACCCTGACCGCCTCACGCCGGCAGACCCCGACCGAGGACCTCGCCTCGGCGATCGCCAACGGGCGCATCGACGGAGAACCGTTGAATGACATGGACACCGCGTCCTACTACGTCATCGTCGCCAGCGCCGGCCACGACACCACCAAGGACGCCATCTCCGGCGGACTTCACGCGCTGATCGAGAACCCGGGTGAGTTGAACCGGCTGCGTCGCGAACCCGCGCTCATGGGCACCGCCGTCGAGGAGATGATCCGGTGGTCGACGCCGGTCAAGGAGTTCATGCGGACCGCGGCGCAGGACACCGAGGTGCGCGGCGTGCCGATCGCCAAGGGCGAATCCGTCTATCTCGCATACGTTTCCGGCAACCGCGACGAAGACGTCTTCGACGACCCGTTCCGTTTCGACGTCGGTCGCGACCCGAACAAGCATCTGTCGTTCGGCTACGGCGTCCATTTCTGTCTGGGCGCCGCGCTGGCCCGGATGGAGATGAACAGCCTGTTCACCGAGCTGATCCCCCGCCTGGAGTCGATCGAGCTGGCCGGACCGGCGGAACTGACGGCAACCACCTTCGTCGGGGGCTTCAAACACCTGCCGGTGCGGTACTCGGTGCGCTGACGCCACCGGGGCGGCCGTGCACCGCCAGGAAACCGTCGACCGCGGCCTCGGCACAGGCCGCGTAGTCGAAGTCGGCCAGGGTGCTCAGCCGCCCGAGGATCAGCGGCCCGATCAGCAGCGCGATGACCTCGATGCGATCCAGCCGACCCAGATCGAGGCCGTCGGCGTTCGGCCCGTCGAAGATGGCGTCGAACGGCGCCGAATACAACTGCAGGATCCGTTCGCGCAGGGTGCCCACCGCGCCGCCGGCACCGCCCTGACCGGCGTCGCGCACCTCGGCCCACGGTCCCAGATCGGGGCCTGAGGCCAGCCACGTCATCGCGGCCAGCGTCGTGGGGACCTCGGCGATCGCCTCGGCCCAGCCGGCCACCACGGCGATCAGCTGACCGCGCAGATCGCCCTCCTCGGGGGGCATGGGCGCCGGCTGCAGCAGACTCAGGAACGCGGCGGCCAGCAGATCGTTCGCGCTGGCGAAGTGCCGGTACAGGGTCGCCCTGGCCACGTTGGATGTCCGGGTCACCGCGTCGATGGTGACGGCGCTCGGACCGCCGGCCCGCAACAGCGTCGTCGCCGCCTCGAGCAGCCGCGCCCGCGAGCGGGCGGGCCTCGGGTCACCCGACACGTCCGACATCGTTTGCATCGTCTCCTCGGCGGGTAACAGAACTGATCGTCTCGGTACGAGACCGTCGGTCTCGGACCAACCCGAGCCCCGGAGGGCACATGGCGAAGACCTTGACCCGGCCCGATCAGCCTACCGACTCCGAGATGGCGCAACTGTCGTCCCGCGCCCGGATCTGGCTGCTCACGGTGGCCTGCCTCGACGTGCTGATGGTGATCGCGTCGATGGTCGCGCTCAATGCGGCCCTGCCCGACATCGCGCTGGAAACCGCGGCGACCCAGACCCAGCTGACGTGGGTGGTCGACGGCTACACCCTGGTGCTGGCCTGCCTGCTGCTGCCGGCGGGCGCCATCGGCGACCGGTACGGCCGCCGGGGGGCGCTGCTGGCCGGCCTGGTGATCTTCGGTCTGGCGTCGGTCGCGCCGGTATTCTTCGACAGTCCGCTGCAGCTCATCATCGCCCGCGCGGTCGCCGGAGCCGGCGCCGCCTTCATCATGCCCGCGACCCTGTCCCTGTTGACCGCGGCATTCCCCAAATCCGAACGCAACAAGGCGGTCGGCATCTGGGCCGGGGTCGCGGGCTCGGGTGCGGTGGTCGGATTTCTCGGCACCGGCACGCTGCTGCACTTCTTCGCGTGGGAATCGGTGTTCTGGGCCTTCGCCGGAGCGAGCGTGCTGCTGCTGGGCTTGACCTTGACCATCCGCTCGTCGCGCGACCCCCGGCGCACCCCGGTCGACTGGCTGGGCGGCCTGCTCGTCGCGGCGGCGGTCGCGGTGTTCGTATTCGGCGTCATCGAGGCGCCGGCCCGCGGGTGGTCGGACCCGACGGTCTGGGGATGCATGGCCGGGGGAATCGCGCTGGCCGCGGCGTTCGCCGTCGTGCAGTTGCGGCGCAACCATCCACTGCTCGACATCCGGCTGTTCAAGCGCACGGACTTCACCACCGGCGCAGTCGGGATCACGTGCCTGTTCGCCGCCAACTTCGGCTTCTTCTTCGTGATCATGCAGTACATGCAGCTGGTGCTCGAATACAGCGCGCTGCAAACCGCTTTCGCGCTCGTGCCCCTGGCCATCCCCGTCCTGCTGCTCGGCGCCAGCACACACCTGTGGCTGCCCCGGATCGGTCTGCGCTCGGCGGTGACGATCGGCCTGGTCCTCATCGCCGCCGGACTGCTGTGCATGCGCACCCTGGCCATCGAATCGTCGTTCCTCGACCTGGCCTGGCCGCTGCTGATCGTCAGCGCCGGGATCGGGCTGTGCACCGCGCCGACCACCTCGGCGATCATGGGCGCGGTACCCGACGACAAACAGGGCGTCGCCTCGGCGGTCAACGACACGACCCGGGAGGTGGGGGCGGCCCTGGGTATCGCCGCGGCAGGGTCGGTGCTGGCCGCGCAGTATCAGCACCTCCTCACCCCGGTGGTCGCCTCGCTTCCCGACGCCGTCCGAGGTCCGGCGCTCGACTCGCTGGCCCAGGCACTCGCGGTGGCCGAACGGTCCGGACCCGCGGGGGCGCAGCTGGCCACCCAGGCGCAGACCGCCTTCCTGTCCGCCATGGACGTGTCGATGACCGTGCTGGCGGTGGCCCTCCTCGTCGCCGGTGTGTTCATCGGGATGTGGTCGCCGGGACGCGACGGCCGCCAGCTTCGTGCGATCCGCCGATGGCGGTCGATCCCGCGTGCGCGCCGACTCGCTCGGATGAACTGACGGCCGGGCCGCGTCGTCGCGTCGTCGGCAAGGCCCGGGTCCGCGGCGCGGCTATCCTGGCGGGGTGCGGCTGCTGCTGGTGAACCCCAACACGACTGCGTCGATGACCTCGGCGATCGCCGCGGGTGCCGCCGCCGCGGCCGGTCCGGGCACCGTCGTGGAGGCCGTCAACCCCGTCGAGGGCCCGACGAGCATCGAGAACGACGCTGACGAAACCCGTTGTGTACCGCACCTTCTCGACGTCCTTCGGGATGCGCGGTCGCGCGAGTCCGGGCGCCGGCCCGATGCGTACGTGATCGCGTGTTTCGGCGATCCCGGCCTGGACGAGGCGCGAGCTCTGCTCGACGTGCCGGTGCTCGGTATCGCGCAGGCGGCGATGCATGCCGCGGCGCTGTCGGCGGGCAGCTTCTCGGTGGTCACCTCGATGTCGGCGACCGTCCCGCGGGCCTGGGAGCTCGCCGAGAACTACACACCGCACCAGTGTCTGGGTGCGCACGCCTGCGACATCCCCGTCTTGCGCATCGATGCCGACCCCCACACCATCGACCCCATCGGCGATCTGTGCGAGCAGGCCCTGCGCGAGGACCGGAGTCGGTCGATCGTCCTGGGGTGTGCCGCGATGGCCCGCTTCGCCGCGCCGCTGCGGGAGCGACTCGGGGTGCCGGTCTTCGACGGAGTGGCCTCGGCCACCCGCCTGGCCGAGGCGCTCGCCCCCCTCAGTCGCTGACGAATTCGGCCGCACGGTGCCCGATCATGGTGATCGTTGCGTGCGGACCACGGCTGGTGATGGCGGGCATGATGGATCCGTCCACCACCCACAGCCCCTCGACACCCTTTACCCGGCAACGGCTGTCGAGCACCGCGGCCGCGTCGTCGTCGGCGCCCATCGGGGCGGTGCCGGCGAGGTGCTGGGACGTCGACCACGCCGGCTCCCCGAATTCGACTGTGCCACGGACGATGTCGCGGGCGACCTCGGCACCGTCGGCGAGGTCGGCGAGGTCGGCGGCCACACTGTCGTAGCGGTGCTCGATCAACGGCGGCACCGCCGGGTCGGCGGAGAAGAGGGTCAGCCGTCCGCGGGACCTCGGCCGCATCAGAGCGACCCCGATGTGCGGCCTGTCCAGCGCATCGTTGCGCGTGCCGAGCACCATGGCCTCGAAACCCGATGTGTACGGCCGTATCTCGATTCCGGCGCCGGTGGCGAGCAGCGCTTCCAGCGGCGGTAAGCCGTGGGTGGGCGACCAGCCCACCGGGATCACCCATTCGGGATGGTCGACCGTCGAGGTGCCGACCGGCAGGTCGGAGCACACCCCGATGCCCAACGCGCGCAACTGATCCGCCGGACCGACCCCGGAGAGCAGAAGTAGCTGGGCGCTACCGATGGCACCGGCGGACAGCACGATCCGGTCCGCCCGGAGCAGCACCGGACCGTCGGGACCGGTGCACTCGACGCCGACCGCCCGACCGTTGTCGACCCGCACCCGCAGCGCCCGGGTATCCGGCATCAGGGTGAGGTTGCGCCGGCCGAGAGCCGGGGTGAGGAACGCCCCACCCGGGCCTACCCGGGTACCGCTGTCGACGTTCAGCGGAACCGCGCCGACGCCCGCCGGCAGCGGTGCCATCGAGTCGCCACCGGACAGATCGTCGACCCAGCGGTGTCCGGCGGCCTGGGCCGCGTCGACGAAGGACGCGGTACAGCCGTCGAATTCGCGAACCCGGCGGACGGTGATCGGGCCGCTGTCCCCGTGCAGCGGGCCGGCGAAGTCCACGTCGGTTTCAATGGCCCGGAAGTGCGGCAGGACCTCGGTCCAGGACCAGCCGGGCAGACCCCACCCGTCGAAGTCGGTGGGCAGCCCACGGCAGAAATAGCCGCCGTTGACCGCACCGGAACCGCCCACCACCGCACCGCGCATGATCTGGGTGTGGCGCGGCGGCGAGTCGGTCAGGGTGGTGGTGTAGTGGCGCACCACGGCGCTGGCGTGGCCGATCGGCAGCCGCAGGCCGTCGCTGATCTGGGCGGCGACCCGCGGGTCGGTCGGCGCGGGTCCGGCGTCGAGCACGGTCACCTGGCGGCCCGGATCGGCGGAAAGACGTTCGGCCAGGACCGATCCCGCGCTTCCCGCGCCGACGATCAGCACATCGCCGGACAACGCTGTCTAGGTCCGGATCTGCGGTTTGAGGGCGCCGAGGTGGCGTTCACGCACCACACCGGTCCACAACCCCAGGCCGTAGGCGATGTCGTCGAGGCGCCGCAACAGCAGATAGGTCGGCAGGCTGACCTGTTTGGTGTCATCGTCGGCGTTGCCGTGCCGGGCCGCCCAGTCGACCACACCGTCCACCACGGCTGCCACCAGCAGGGTTTGGCGACAGCGTCGCGACAGCACCGCCGCCAGCAGGGCGATCGGCCAATAGTGCCGGCACAGTGCCGAGGCCAGTTGCAGTGCTGCCGACCACAATCCCCGGGCGGCGACGGCGGCGACCTGTTTGGGCTCGGTGTGCACCGGCCGCAGTGAATTGGCCACCCGGCGCGCGGTGAAAGCCGCCACGAGCACCGATGCCAGATAGCCCAGGCCTGAGCCCATCGCCATCAACACCCAGACCACCAGCGTCCAGCCAGAGATCACCAGCGGGGCGGTCTTACCCGGGTGCCGAACCGACAGCGGTGCCGCGGACTCCCCGTAGAACGCCTTGCGGAGGAACCATTCCCGCAGATCGGTTCGGTGTTCGTGCGCGACCAGTGCAATCGGTTCGTAGCGCAGCCGGGCGCTCGCCTCCACCAGCCGCCAGCACAGATCCACGTCCTCACCGCTGCGCAACGACTCGTCGAACCCACCGACCTCCTCGAGGGCCCGGCGCCGGCAGATGATCGCGGCGCTCGGCACATACGACACCGGACCGTAGGGCACCACGGGCGCCTCGCGCTGACCGAGGTCCAGTGAGGACCGGACCGCCTCGTAACGGGCGAGCAGACCGTCGGCCGGCTGCAGACCGACGATCCGCGGGGCGACCAGGGCGACGGCCGGATCGCAGAAGTGCCCGAGCAGCGCTTCCAGCCAGCCACGGCGCGGAACCACGTCCGAATCCAGGAAGGCGATGTAATCGGTCCTGCACTCCGCGGTCCCGGTGTTGCGTGCCGCGGCCGGCCCCCGGCTCTGCTCGTGTCGCAAAACGGTGACGTCGCAATGCACTTCGCCGAAGTCACCGGGCCGCACCGGTACCGCCGAGCCATCGTCGACGATGATCACCCGCAGTCCGCGCAATGCGGACAGCAGCCGCTGCAGGCCTGCCGGGTTGTCGCGGACCGGTATCACCACGGTGACGTCGCGATGCGACGGACCGCTCGCCGGGCGCGGATGGGCGACCGTGGCGTCGAGCAGGGTGCGGGCCAATTGCGCGCTCTGCGCGTCGTGGACTTCGAGACGTCCGCTGGTGAGCATGGTCTGCGCGGCCGGCGCGAGCTTGAGCAGGCGCGTGGGCGAACCGCCGAGCAACGCCGCACCCTCGCCGAGCACCTTGACCCGCCGATCCACCTGAACCGCGAAGCCGTCGGGCAGTCGTGGCCCGGTCACCTCAGCATCCCATCAGGGCCGGGTGTCCACCGGGAGATCCTTCCGGCGCAGCCCTGCACCATCTCGGCGAAGATCCGGGCGCCCTCGGCGGCGGTCGCCGTGGTCGGATCGCCGAGCACACCCAGCTCGCTGACCGCCGCGACACCACCCCGGCGCATCTTCGGAAGCAGTTCACTCAGCGGTGCGGTGTTGCCGCGCTCCCACACCTCGGCCTTGACGTCCGACGGCGAGATGTACAGCAGAACAGACGTTTCGGTGTGTCCGGCGTGCGGATCGGAGTCCTCTGCCGCACACGGGCACCAGGTGGCGTCGCGACCTTCGGCACGAAGCAGCGCCGTCGCGGCCGTCAGCGCGTCGACGTTGCCGCCGTGGCCGTTGACGAACACCAGGCGCGACGCCCAGTTCATCGCCGAGCGGCCGAACTCGACCAGCACCGCCCGCAGCGCGTCGGTGCCGATCGAGATGGTCCCCGCAAACCCCTCGTGTTCGCCGCTGGCGCCGTAGCCGATCGGCGGGGCGAGCAACCAGTCGGCTCCGCCCGTCCCGGTCAACAGACCGGCCGCGGCGCCGGCGACCGCCGACGCGATGCGGGTATCGGTGTCCAACGGCAGGTGGGGACCGTGTTGTTCGGTCGAACCCACTGGAACGATCAACGCCGACGAAGTACTGCGCAGCTGCCTCGACGTCGAGTTCCCAAGCTCGTTGGGGTAAGCCACCCGCCGATGGTAAGCCGAATTCACCAGGCATGCGCCGATTGTTGGCGCAACCGCCGGAATTGATTTCGGTTCCGGTCGCCTGCCCCGTCGTCGACGGTCACGTCAGCCCCGTCCGCCACCTCCGTCACAAAAGGGCGGTACCCGCGGTTACGCCTCGCCGGCGGCCGGAACGCCCAGCGCTCGGATGAAACCGTCCGGCACCAGCACGTCGCCGGGTCCCAGATCGTGGACCGACGCGCGGCCGAGCCCCATCAGTGCCGAGTCGATGCCGCCGCGCAGGATGTCGAGCACGTTCTCCACACCGGTCTGGCCCTCGGCGGCGAGTCCCCACAGATAGGCCCGGCCGATCATCACCGCGCGAGCACCCAGGGCGAGGGCCTTGACGACGTCGCTGCCACGCCGGATGCCGCCGTCGAGCAGCACCTCGACCTGATCTCCGACGGCATCGGCGATGACCGGCAGGGCGCGGATCGACGCCGGGGTGCCGTCCAGGTTGTTACCGCCGTGGTTGGACACCGAGATCGCCGAAACACCCGCATCCACAGCATGTTTGGCGTCGTCGACGCGCATCACGCCCTTGAGCATGAACGGCCCGCCCCAGAGGTCGCGCAACCAGGCGACATCCTCCCAGGTCGGCGGTGGTGTGCCCATCCACTCGCCGTAGGCGTGGAAGAACGGCGGGCCGGCCTCGCCCGCGGCGGCCTGATTGGGCACCGACAGCGCCGGGGGGCGCATGGTCCTGGCCCACTGCAGGAACCAACGCGGCCGGGTCAGGACCTCCGGACTCATCTTCACGATGGTCTTGACGTCCATCTTCTCGGGAATCTTCGGGCTACCCCAGTCGCGGCCGTGGGAGAAACTCCAGTCGGTGGTCAGGATCAACCCGGCGGCGCCGGCGGCGCGGGCCCGTTCCACCCGGGCTGCGATCGCATCGCGGTCACCGAGCCAGTAGATCTGGAAGAACAGCTTCGGGTTGGCGGCGATGACCTCTTCGATCGGCTTGCTGGCGAACGAGGACAGACCCATGGCCGTACCCCGGGCGGCGGCGGCCCGCGCCACCGCGACCTCCCCGTCGGGGTGTACCGCCTGCACACCGGTCGGCGAGATCAGCACGGGCAGCGAGATCTCCTGTCCCATAACGGTGGTGGCCAGATCGCGCTTGGCGAGGGCACCGATGACGTGCGGGGCGAAGCCGATCTCGTTGAAGGCCTCGTTGTTGCCGTTGACGGTGAGCCCCTTCTCGCTGCCACCGATCAACGCGCCGTACGCGGACTTGGGAAGCCGCTTGCGCGCACGTTCCTGCGCGATCGAAACGGTTTCGAACCACTTGTCGCGGGCCATGGTCACACCGGACTTTCGTCACACAGCCGAGCGGGCGGCTTGGTCAGCAGTTTGAGCGGGATGGGACCCTTCCGCCCACCACTGCGGGAGTGGTCGACACTGGGCTTGGGCTTGTCCCGCTCGGCCGCCAGTGCGGGTGCGCCGTAGCCCTCGACGCACTCCGGATCGGGTCCGTCGAGCGGGAGACCGGTGAAGAACTTGGCCGCCATGCAGCCGCCGCGGCAGGCGTCATAGTGTCCACAGCCACTGCAGGCCCCCGCCGACTGCGGCTCGCGCAGCTCGCGGAACAGCGGCGCGTTCTGCCACACGTGCTGAAAACCCGATCCAGAACCGTTGTCCGAGAGAATGTTCCCGGCCAGGAACTTGTCATGGATGGCGAACGGGCACGCATACACGTCGCCGACCGGATCGATCAGGCAGACCACCCGGCCGGCGCCGCAGAGGTTCAGACCGGCCAGTGCGCCCGGTGCGCCGAGGCCGGACAGGTGGAAGAACGAATCTCCGGTCAGTACCCGCTCACCCTTGGCGACCAGCCAGTCGTAGAGCTGCACCTGCTGTTCGGCGGTGGGGTGCAGTTCGTCCCAGACGTCGGCGCCGCGACCGGAGGGCCGCAGGCGGGTGATGCGCAGAGTAGCGCCGTAGCGATCGGCGAGCGCCTTGAAGTCGTCGAGCTGTCCGACGTTGTGGCGAGTGACCACCACCGAGATCTTGGCGTCGCGGAATCCGGCTGCGGCCAGGTTCTCCAGGGCGCGTACGGCCATCGCGAACGATCCCTCGCCGCGGACCGCGTCGTTGACGTCGGCGGTCGCGCCGTCGAGCGAGATCTGGACGTCGACGTAATCGCTGGCGGCCAGCTTCCTGGCGACCTCGGGGGTGATCCGCACGCCGTTGGTCGAGAACTTCACCCCGACGTGGTGGGCGGTGGCATAGTCCACCAACTCCCAGAAGTCCGGTCGCACAGTCGGTTCGCCGCCACCGATGTTGACGTAGAAGACCTGCATGCGTTCGAGTTCGTCGATGATGTCCTTGCACTGCTGAGTGGACAGCTCGCGCGGATCGCGTTTGCCCGAGGCCGACAGGCAGTGCACGCACGCCAGATTGCAGGCGTAGGTCAGTTCCCAGGTCAGACAGATCGGGGCATCGAGCCCTCGCTCGAACTGATCGACCAGGCGTGGGACGGGCGCCGGGACTACGGCGGTCATGGGTTCTCCTCGCGGACCAGCATGTTGGATGTCACCAGCACGCCGAGTGCGTGCAGATAGGGGCTCGCGGCTGCGTCGTCGACTCCGGCCGCCCGGCAGGCCGATCGGGCGTCGGGGTGCTCGGCGAGCGAGTTCACCACCTCGACGATCGTGCGGTTCTTCAGGAATGACAGCTTGCGCGTCCCGAAGTGGTAGAGCAGCGCCCCGAACGGCTCCGGGCGCACCGCCACCTGAGGGTGCAGCCGCCAGGCGACGTCCGGGTCGAAGCCCACCGCTTCGGGATGCGCGACAGCCACGGTCAGTAGACCCCGCACATACCGTCGATCGACACCTCTTCCACGAGGGTCTCGCTGACCAGTTCGTTGTCGGATTCGACGTGCTGGTTGGGCTCCATGTTCGCTGCCTTTCGTCGCGTAGGGTCGCACTGAAGTGTGACCTAGATCGCCAACAATATGGCATCGAGTGCCGAAACGGAAGGGCGGATCCCATGCGCCAACGATCCGCGCCCCGGGTCGGGCGGCGCCCGTCCACCACCCAGGACCACATCGCCGGTGTCGCGCTGGACCTGTTCGCCGCCCGTGGCTTCGACGAGGTGAGCGTCGACGACGTCGCCTCGGCGGCCGGGATCGCGCGCCGCACGCTGTTCCGGTACTACCCCACCAAGAACGCCATCCCGTGGGGCGACTTCGACGCCCACCTCGAGCACATGCGCGAGCTGCTCGACGGGGTCGACCCGCAGGTTCCCATCGGGCTTGCCCTGCGCGCTGCGCTGTTGGCGTTCAACGACTTCGACGAGGCGGAGACCGCCAGGCACCGCCAACGGATGCGCGTCATCCTGCAGACCGACGCGCTGCAGGCGCACTCGATGACGATGTACGCCGGCTGGCGGGGGGTGATCGCGTCGTTCGTCGCCCACCGGATGGGCGTTCAGGTCTCCGACCTGGTGCCCCAGACCGTCGCGTGGACCATGCTGGGCGTGGCGTTGTCGGCCTACGAACGGTGGCTCGCCGACGAGTCGGTGTCGCTGCCCCGGCTGCTGGCCGACGCCTTCGACACGGTCAGCGACGGGCTGCGGGCCCTCGACGACATCCGCTGAACAAGCCCGCCGACAAGCCTGCTGAAAAAATCCGCCCAACGGGCGTCGGAGTTCCGGCCCGCGCGGCGACGATAGGGATGTGAGCGCCGAACCTGACGGCGACGACGCTCCGCGGACCCTGTTGGCGCTCTACGACGAAGCTCTGCCGGTCGTCTACGGCTACTTCGTCAGACGCTGCCCGGACCGCGGGACCGCCGAGGACCTGACGTCGGAGACCTTCCTGGCGGCGATGGACGCCGCCAGGAGGGAGCCGTCGCCGCCGTTGAGCCTGCCGTGGCTGATCGGGGTGGCCCGGCACAAGCTGGCCGATCACTACCGGCGCCGGCACGACCGGTTCAGCGTGCCGGTGCCGGAGGTGCCCGAATCCGGCGCCGTCGAGGACGATTGGGACGCCGAGCTGGACCGCATCGTCGCCGAGAGCGTGCTCGCCCGGTTGCCCGAACCGCACCGCATCGTGCTGGCGTTGCGCTACCTCGACGACTGCTCGGTGCCCGAGTGCGCCCGGCTCATCGGCCGCACGGTGCACGCCACCGAAGCGCTGCTGGTCCGGGCTCGCCGCGCATTCCGGTCGCACTATCCGGAGGGAGGGCACCCATGACCGACCGCGATCCGATGACCGTGCTGCACGGCGGCGACCAACCGGTGCATCCCTCCCCCGCATTCGCCGCGGCGCTGCGGGCCCGCCTGGAGTCCGCGCTGCGGATGCCCGATCGAACAGGAGAAATCGAGATGAGCGGAACCGACACCGCGATCGCCGACGTGACTGCCGCTCCGTGGGCTGCGGCTTCGAATCCGAGGCCTGCCGCGCTGCCCTACCTCGCGGTGGCCGACGCGCGTGCGGCGATCGACTGGTACGTCGACGTGTTCGGCGCAACGGTCCGCGGGGCGCCGATCGTCATGGACGACGGACGCATCGGCCATGCCGAACTCGAGCTCGCCGGCGGGGTGTTCTACCTCGCCGACGAATACCCTGAGATCGGACTCAGAGCGCCTGCCGCCCAACGGGTCTCGGTGAGCCTGATGCTGGCGGTGCCCGACACCGACACCGCGCTGCGGCGAGCCCGCGAACGCGGCGCGCAGGTGCAGCGCGAGCCGTACGAGAATTACGGGGCCCGCTCGGCCGCGATCATCGACCCGTTCGGCCATCGCTGGATGCTCAGCGGACCGCTCACCGCAGCGGTCACGCCCATCCAGCACGGCGACGTCGGCGCCGTGACGCTGTGGACGCCCGACGCCGATCGCGCGGCGGCGTTCTACGGTCATGTCCTGGGCTGGGTGTACGACCGGGATTCCGCTCGGGTCACCAACGTGGGACAGCGCATCGGCATCCGCGACGGCGGCGAGCGCAGCACACTGGTCTGCTGCTACGCGGTGACCGATCTGAATGCCGCGCGGGATTCGATCGCGGCCGGCGGCGGAACGGCCGGCACCGTCGCGGACACGGACTTCGGCACCGTGCTCGAGGCCGTCGACGCGCAAGGTCTGCCGTTCGCGGTCTACGAGCCGGCCGGCGACCTCCCCCGTCCCGAACTGAACGGCTCGGGGTCCGGGGAGCTGTCCTACATCACCCACGAGGTGGCCGATTCGGCGCTGTTCCGGCAGTTCTACAGTCGGCTGCTGTTCTGGACCTTCTCCGGCGGCCGCATCGAGGATGGCTGGCAGGTCGACGACTGCCGTCCGATGACGGGCATGGCCGGTGGCTCGACCTCGGCGGTGACCGTGCCGATGTGGACGGTCGCCGAGATCGATGAGGCGGTGCGACGGGTCACCGAGGCCGGGGGCGTGGTGCTGCAGACCCCCGCGCGGCAGCCCTACGGGCTGATGGCCGAATGCACCGACGACCAGGGCGGGCGCTTCTACCTCGGCCAGTTCTGAGGCCCGCCTTTTCGCGGGAAGTCAGCCCAGCACGTCGGCGATCGGTGCACCACTGGCGATCTTGGCGCGCGCCTTCATCACCTTGCCCGGCAGGCCCCCGCCGACCACGCCGGCCACCACACCGTCGCGCTCGTAGTAGGCCAGGAACTTCCGGCCGTCGTCCTGCACGATGTGCACGATGTCGTCGGCCTCGGGCTCGCCGAGACACTGGATCTTGACGTCGTACTGATCACTCCAGAAGTAGGGCACCGAGACCAGCGCTGAGCTCTCCTGGCCGAGCAGTGCGGGTACCAGTACCCGGGCCTGGTCGGCGACATTGCTCCAATGCTCTACCCGCACTTGGTTTCCGACCGTGTCCCGCCAGGAGGCGACGTCACCGATGGCCCAGACGTTCGGTGCGCTGGTGCGGCCCTCGCTGTCGCACACCACGCCGTTGTCCAGTGCGATGCCGCTGCCGTCGAGCCAGTCGGTGGCCGGGCGCGACCCGATGCCGACGATCACCAGGTCGGTCGGCACCTCGCTGCCGTCGGAGAGCGCGACCGCGTCGACCCGGTCGGCCCCCTTGACCTCCGACACACCGACCCCGCAGCGCACGTCGACCCCTTCGGCCCGGTGCAGCCGGGCGACCAGTTCGCCGATCTGCTCGCCCAGTACCGAGGCCAGTGGCGCCGGCTGCGGCTCGACCAGCACGACGTCGACGCCCAGCTTGCGCAGGCTCGCCGCCACCTCGCAGCCGATGAAGCCGGCGCCGATCACCACCGCCCGGCGTGCCGAGCCGGCCTCCTGGCGCAACTTGATGCTCTCGTCGAGCGATCGCAGCACATGGATGCCCGCCAGATCCGGGAACGACGGGATCCGCTTGGGCACCAGACCGGTGGCGATGACCAATTCGTCGTAGGCGACCACGGTTCCGTCGCGCAATGTGACGGTCTTCGCGGCGGTGTCCAGCGCGGTGACACCGGCGCCCAGCCGCATCGTGATGTCGTTGTTGGAGTAGAACTCCGCCGGTTTGAGCGTGACGTCGTCGGTCTCGCTGCGCAGCACTTCCTTGGACAGCGGCGGCCGGTCGTACGGGAGGTGGTCCTCGTCGCTGAGGATGGTCACCGGTCCGGCGTATTCGGAACGCCGCAGTTGTTCGGCCGTGCGCGCTGCGGCCAGACCGCCGCCGACGATGACGACGCCTGCTGATGTGCTCACGTGCTGGTTCTACACGATCGGAGGCTCGGCGGGTATGCCCCCCTGCTGTTGCGCGGCTTCAGGGCGCGCCCGTTCGATCAGGTTCGACAACACCACGATGCTTTCGCTGCGTTCGATATCCGCGGTGGAACGGATGCGTTCCAGGGCGTCCTCGAGGTGTCTCATATCGCGGGCGAGCACGTGCAACATCGCGTCCGCGGTGCCCGTCACGGTGGCCGCGCTGACCACCTCGGGGATCGCGATCCACGCCGCGCGTAGCTGGTCGGGTGCGATGGTGCCGTGACAGAAGACCTGAACGTACGCTTCGGTGTTCCAGCCGAGCGCATTGCGGTCGACCACCGTGGTGAACCCGCGGATCACCCCGTCATCGAGCATCCGGTCCACCCGGCGCTTCACCGCGGGCGCCGAGAGGTTGACCTGCTGCCCGATCTCGGCGAACGTCGCCCGCGCGTGTTCGGCGAGCACGGCGAGGATGCGTTCATCGGTGCCGTCCAACCGGTCCACGGTCACTCCCTTGCAACAAACGGCCGCCATTTCCCGAGCGGCGCAACAAATCGAGCATAGACACGCAATGGACGACAATTGATTGCACTCCGCCGGATTTCTATCGTCGATCTATGACGTTCCCCGTCGTCCGCAAAGCCCGCCCACGTCATTACGTCATGACCCCGCCGACGTTCTTCGCCGTCGAATACGCGATCAACCCGTGGATGGACCCGGCGGCCACGGTGGATCCGCACCGGGCTCTCGACCAGTGGGAGGCGCTACGCCGCACCTACAAGGAGCTCGGCCACACCGTCGAACTGCTGGAACCCATCGAGGGGTTACCCGACATGGTCTACGCCGCGAACGGCGGGATGTGCGTCGGCGGTGCGGCTGTGGTTGCCCGGTTCGCCTATCCGCAGCGCGCCGGCGAGTCAGCCGCCTACGCCGAGTGGATGGTCCGGCACGGATACCGTCCGGTGACCACGCACCACGTCAACGAGGGGCAGGGCGACCTGCTGGTCGTCGGCGACATCATGTTGGCCGGTCACGGATTTCGCACCCAGCGGCGCGCACACGACGAGATCGCCGACATCGTCGGCATGCCGGTGATCAGCCTCGAACTCGTCGACCCGCGCTTCTACCATCTCGACACCGCACTCGCGGTGCTCGACGACTCGACCGTGGCGTTCCATCCGCCGGCGTTCACCGCCACCTCGCGCGACCGGCTGCGAGCACACTTCCCCGACGCCATCGAGGTCTCCGAGGCCGACGCAGTCGTCTTCGGTCTCAACGCCGTCTCCGACGGTCGCCACGTGGTGCTGCCCGCGGCGGCCACCGGCTTCGCCGGTCAATTGCGCGCCGCGGGCTTTCACCCGATCGGAGTCGAGCTGTCCGAACTGCTCAAAGGCGGCGGATCCGTCAAATGCTGCACTCTGGAGGTACACCCGTGACCGTGCTCGATCACCCCACTGCCACCCAAGCGCTGATCGCCGCCGACGAACGCCACGTCGCCCACAACTACGCACCGCTGCCGGTCGTCGCCGCCACGGCCGAGGGCGCGTGGATCACCGACGTCGAGGGCAGACGCTATCTCGACTGCCTGGCGGCGTATTCGGCAGTCAACTTCGGCCATCGCCATCCCCGCATCGTCGCCGCCGCCCATGCCCAGCTCGACGCGGTGACGCTGGTGAGCCGCGCCTTCCACTCCGACCGGCTGGCGCCGTTCTGCGCGGCGCTGGCCGAACTGTGCGGTAAGGACACGGTGCTGCCGATGAACAGCGGCGCCGAGGCCGTCGAGAGCGGCATCAAGGTCGCTCGCAAGTGGGGCACCGACGTCAAGGGCGTCCCCGCCGGCATGGCCACCATCATCGTGGCGCGCAACAATTTCCACGGTCGGACGACGACGATCGTGAGCTTCTCCGACGACGACACCGCCCGGCGGGGCTTCGGCCCCTACACCCCCGGCTTCCGGTCCGTGCCGTTCGGGGATGCCGAGGCGCTGGCCGCGGCGATCGACGACCACACCGTGGCGGTGTTGCTCGAGCCGATCCAGGGTGAGGCCGGCATCATCGTCCCGCCGGAGGACTACCTGCCGCAGGTGCGCCGCCTGTGCACCGAACACAACGTGCTGATGATCGCCGACGAGATCCAGTCCGGACTCGCCCGGACGGGACGCACCTTCGCCTGCGATCACTGGGATGTGGTGCCCGACATCTACCTGCTGGGCAAGGCGCTCGGCGGCGGGATCGTCCCGGTGTCGGCGGTGGTGGCCGACCGCGACGTGCTGGGCGTACTGCATCCGGGCGAGCACGGCTCCACCTTCGGCGGCAATCCGCTGGCCGCCGCGATCGGCAGCACCGTCGTCGAACTGCTCCGCACCGGTGAATTCCAGCGGGCGGCAACCGAACTCGGCGCGCAGCTACACGCCCGCCTGGGCGGGCTGATCGGACACGGGGTGATCGCTCTACGGGGCCGTGGACTGTGGGCCGGTGTCGACGTCGACCCCGGCCTGGGCACCGGTAAGCAGATCAGCCTGGCGCTGGCCGAACGTGGCCTGCTGGTCAAGGACACCCACGGTTCGACGTTGCGCTTCGCACCGCCCCTCGTGATCACCCCGGCCGAGATCGATTGGGCCGTCGACCAACTGGGCCAGGTGCTGAGCCGCTAGTACTTGGCGGTGCCGCGATCGACGGCGATCTGCGAGCCCGAGATCGTTCGCGATCCGTCGCCGGCCAGCCAGGCCACCACATCCGACACCTCTTCGGGCGTCATGAACTCCTGCAGGCCCGGCTTACCGTCGTGCGCAACGGGTTTGTACGGCATCGGCGAGAAGCTGTGCAGGAACGCCGGATACTTGCCGAAGATCTCCATCATCGCCTCGGGTTCGACCATCGGGGTGTCGATGGAATACGGGTGGATCGAGTTGACCCTGATCCCGAACTCACCGGCCTCGATCGCGAGGGCGTTGGTCAGCGCCACCAGACCGTGCTTGGACGCCGCGTAGTGCGCGTTGCCGGGTGTCGCCTTGGTGCCGGCCGAGGAACTGACGATGACGATCGATCCGCCGTTGCCGGCCTCGATCATCGCGGGGACGGCGGCCCGGATGGTCTTCCATGTGCCGTTGAGGTTGACGTCGATGACCGCGTTCCACTGGTCTTCCGACATCTCCCAGATGCGCCCCCAACTGAGGATGCCGGCGTTGGCGACGACGATGTCGAGGCGACCGAATTGTTCGACCCCGTCGGCGACCACCTGCTCGAGCGCCGCCAGATCGCGGATGTCGACCTCGCGGGCGAGCACCTTGCGGCCGGTCGCCTCGACCAGCCGGACGGTCTCGGCGAGATCGTCGGAGGTCGGCATCGGATAGGTGACGGTGTCCGACACTGGACCGCAGATGTCGATCGCGATGATGTCGGCGCCCTCGCCGGCCAACCGAACCGCGTGCGCGCGGCCCTGACCGCGGGCGGCTCCGGTGATGAATGCCACTCGGCCTTCCAGGGGGCCACCCGCTGACGTCACCGCTGCTCCTCTCGACGAACTGCCGACAGGCTAACAGCCGAATTGGAACGTGTTCTAGCAACCGTCGTCACCGACCGTGCTGGCCGCCGATCCCGCGGCCGCCTACGATCGGCTGCAGTAGAGCGGAAGGGTCAGCATGGCGCTCGGTGTCATCATCGGCTACGACGGATCACCCGCCGCCACCGCGGCGATCGATGTGGGTGGCCGCCTCCTGCCCCAGGCTCACGCCTGGGTGGCCCATCTGTGGACCCCACCCTTCGCCAGCGACGCGCTGCGCCGACGGCTGCGCGCCACCTCGCGCAGCGCCGGCGAGCTGGTCGAACGCACCGAGGCCGAAGGTGAACGGGAAGCCCAGCGGATCGCCGCCACCGGAACCACTCTGGCCCGCGCCGCCGGCCTCGACGCCGAGCCGTTGGTCAAGCGGTCCTGGGGCGGTGAGGGTCTGGTGCTGGCCCAGCTCGCCGAGCAGGTCGGCGCCGACGTGGTTCTCGTCGGATCCCGAGGTCTCGGCGGAGCCGAGGCGATGTTCGGCAGCGTCTCCGACACCGTGGTGCATTACGCGTCCCGCCCGACGCTGGTGGTGCCCCCGGCGCTGCTCGCCGAGGAGTACGACGCGCTGGCATCCGGTCCGGTGATCGTGGGCTCGGACGGCTCGGCCGGCGCACACGCCGCGCTGGCCGCCGCACAGCATGTCTTCGCCGGACGTGAGCTCGTCGTGGTGGCCGTCGGCGACGGCCACGCCGAGCCGGCCGCGGGCTCCGGTGTGGTGGTCGAGCAGGTGGCCCCGGCACCGGGCGGCTCGGCAAAGGCGACGGCAGAGGCGCTCGTCGGGGCGGCCACGCACCGCCGGGCCGCAGCGATCGTCGTCGGGTCGCGTGGGCGCTCGGCGATGCGACAGGTGCTGCTGGGCAGTGTGGCCAAGGCGACGCTGCATGCGGCGCACCGCCCGGTGCTGGTGGTTCCGAGCGCCTGAGCGGCTCAGAGCGCGTCGATGATCTGCTGACGTTTGGCGGCGTACTCGGCGTCGGTGATGGCGCCGGTGGCGCGCAGCGTCTCCAGCTCCTGCAGACGCTGGGCGGCCGACGGGGCGGCCGGGGCCGGCATGGCGGGCACGGGCGTGGGCATGGCCGGCGCCTGCGCGGCCGGAGCCGGTGCCGGGTGCTGGGCGGCGCGCCGCACCACGGCTTGAACCTGTTGACGCGCAGCCGGATTGGCCCGCAGGTCGATCATGTTGTTCATCCCGATGCCGTGCGATTTGAGGATCTGCAGGATTTCCAGCAACGGGCCGGACTGACCGGTCAGGTCGTAGGTCTGATCGTCCTCGGCGACGGTGAACGTCGCAGGCATCAGTCCAGCGACCAGACTGCTGCGCTCCCAGTCGATCTGGAATTCGTTGGTGGCCGGGTCCACCAGGGCCACGAGTCGACGACTGGTGATCATCGGCAGCCGGGAGACGGCCGCGACCACCCGGTCCTGCGCGGCGAACGGCGTCAGGCCCGGACCGGAGATCTGCAGATCGAGCTTCACCAACGGCTGGTCATTGATGCGGGTGTTCGTCTCGTGGATTCCGGTCACCTGGGCCACAGCCAGCACCCCGCGCGCCTCGAGTTCGGCGGTCCTGGCCGCCGAGCGGGCACCCACGCTGGTGATGCCCAGCGCGATCAGCACGTCGGCCGCGGTGATGAGCAGGCCCGTCCAGAACATCCACTTCATCGTCGGATCCGGTCCGGTCAGGAAGTACGCGGCCAGGAAGATCGGACCGACGATGCCGCAGAGCAGGACGAACGCCTGGATGCGGAGGTAACGCCAGAGGGTGGACATGGCGGTGCTCCTGTGTTCGGCGACAGCGCACACAGCGTAGCGCCGAGGCCGGCGTGGAGCGGGCTGCTTCAGCCCCCGGCGACCGACAGTTGATTGGCCGCCGGTGCGGGGCCGATCAGCTGGTACAGCGGTGAGGTCCACGCATACCCACCGGCCGTGGACCGGGCGTAGCTGGTGTGCACCGCGACGGCTGCGGGGTTCATGGTGTCCTCGGCGTCGGGATCGTAATCGCAGACCGCGTCACCCAGATCGCAGACGCTGACTGTGCGGGCCGCGACGGCCGGCGGCAGCGGGGCCGGTGCGTGCGCGAGGATCGGCCAATCCTGGGCGACACCCTTGCCGGCACCGGGTACGGCGGTCACCGAACCGAGGTTGTAGGTGGTGTCGGTGGGGAGCCGGTCGCCGTCGGCGACGAGCAGGGCGGCGGCCAGGTTGGGACTCGCGGCGAAAGCCTGCAGGTTGCGGTGCACCACCATCGCCCCCTGGGAGTAGCCGGCGAGCACGACCCGGGAGGCCGGGCAGCGCTGCACGAAGGCGTTGTACTGGGCGTTCAACGCTGCGGTACCGGCGTCGACGCTGTTGATGAACCCGGCCCAGCCGAGGATGCTGTCGTCGACCGGAACCGGCGTGGCCGGATAGCTCACGGCTTCGGCGGTCAACGTGCGGCCGTCGCGCTGCACCTGTCGCTGTAGATCCTGGTAGGAGTTGAACACGACACGGCCCATACCGTCGTTCATGGACACCTCGGCGCCGCGCTCACCCGATCCGGCGGCACCGATCCAGTGCAGATCGGGACAATCGAGTTGCGCGGTGGCGGTGCCTGCGGTGACCAGTGCGGACCCGGCGAGTGCGACGGCACCGACCAGCCCAGCGAAACGACGAAACACGAACCCCGACCCTTTCCCGGCCGCGACACGGCCACTGCACAGTTCATCGCCTCAGCGGGTCGTCGCGTTACCCCGGAACCCGCGATCGACGACTGCCGACACGAAAGCGGCGCCCACCCGGAGGTGAGCGCCGCTTCGCGGTTCCGAACTTACTTGTTGATCTTGGTGACTCGACCGGCGCCGACGGTACGACCGCCCTCGCGGATCGCGAACCGCAGACCCTCGTCCATGGCGACCGGCTGGATCAGCTTGACGGAGATGTCGGTGTTGTCACCGGGCATCACCATCTCGGTGCCCTCGGGAAGGGTCACCACGCCGGTCACGTCCGTGGTACGGAAGTAGAACTGCGGACGGTAGTTGTTGAAGAACGGCGTGTGGCGGCCGCCCTCGTCCTTCGACAGGATGTAGACGCTGCCGTCGAACTCGGTGTGCGGGGTCGTGGTGCCGGGCTTGACCACAACCTGGCCACGCTCGACGTCTTCGCGCTTGATGCCACGAACCAGCAGGCCGACGTTGTCACCGGCCTGGCCCTGATCGAGCAGCTTGCGGAACATCTCGACACCGGTGACGGTGGTCTTGGTGACGCCCGGACGGATGCCGACGATCTCGACTTCTTCGTTCACGTTGATCACGCCGCGCTCCACACGACCGGTGACCACGGTGCCGCGGCCGGTGATCGTGAAGACGTCCTCGACGGGCATCAGGAACGGCTTGTCGGTCTCGCGGACCGGATCCGGGATCGACTCGTCGACAGCAGCCATGAGCTCCTGGACGGACTTGACCCACTTCTCGTCGCCCTCGAGCGCCTTGAGCGCCGAGACGCGGACGACGGGGGCGTCCTCGTCGAAGTCCTGGGCGGCCAGCAGTTCGCGGACCTCCATCTCGACGAGCTCGAGGAGCTCCTCGTCGTCGACCATGTCGGACTTGTTCAGCGCGACCAGGATGTAGGGCACGCCGACCTGACGGGCGAGCAGAACGTGCTCACGGGTCTGGGGCATCGGGCCGTCGGTGGCGGCGACCACGAGGATGGCGCCGTCCATCTGCGCGGCACCCGTGATCATGTTCTTGATGTAGTCAGCGTGACCGGGGGCGTCGACGTGCGCGTAGTGGCGCTTGTCGGTCTGGTACTCCACGTGGGAGATGTTGATGGTGATACCGCGCTGACGCTCCTCGGGCGCATTGTCGATCTGGTCGAATGCGCGCGACTCGTTCAAATCGGGGTACTGGTCGTGCAGCACCTTGGTGATTGCTGCGGTCAGCGTGGTCTTGCCGTGGTCAACGTGACCGATGGTCCCGATGTTGACGTGCGGCTTCGTCCGCTCGAACTTCGCCTTCGCCACTTCTGTGTCCTCCTGGACTTGTTGGTGCTGTTTACAGCAGGTTTGGTTTCTTCAGTTGTGTGGCCCGAGAAGAAGACGGGTTAGTGACCCGTCGCCTTCGCTGATCCGAGGGCTCGCCTCCGGGTCAGCTCCGCGCCTCAGGCCTGACGGCCTTCGATGCTCACTGGCCCGTCGCCTTCGCGATGATCTCCTTCGACACGTTCGCCGGAACTTCGGCGTACGAGTCGAACACCATGGAGTAGTTCGCCCGGCCCTGGGTCTTCGACCGGAGGTCGCCGACGTAGCCGAACATCTCCGACAGCGGAACCTGCGCCTTGACGACACGGGCACCGCTGCGCTCCTCCATGGCCTGGATCTGACCACGGCGGGAGTTCAGGTCGCCGATCACATCGCCCATGTAGTCCTCGGGCGTGGTGACCTCGACGGCCATGATGGGTTCCAGGATCACCGGCTGAGCGGCCTGGGCGGCCTTCTTCAGTGCCTGCGACCCCGCGACCTTGAACGCCATTTCCGACGAGTCGACCTCGTGGTAGGCGCCGTCGAGCAGCGTCAGCTTCACATTCACCAGCGGATAGCCCGCCAGCACGCCGTACTGCATGGCGTCCTGGGCGCCGGCATCGACCGACGGAATGTACTCACGCGGGATACGGCCACCGGTGACCTTGTTCTCGAACTCGTAGGTCGCACCGTCCTCGCCGATGAACGGCTCGAGGCTGATGATGACCTTCGCGAACTGGCCGGAGCCACCCGTCTGCTTCTTGTGGGTGAACTCGACGTTCTGCACCGGCCGGCGGATGGTCTCGCGGTAAGCCACCTGCGGCTTGCCGACGTTGGCCTCCACCTTGAACTCGCGGCGCATGCGGTCGACCAGGATGTCGAGGTGCAACTCGCCCATACCGCCGATGACGGTCTGGCCGGTCTCCTGATCCAGGTGCACCTTGAAGGTCGGGTCCTCTTCGGCGAGCTTCTGGATCGCCGTGCCGAGCTTCTCCTGGTCGCTCTTGGTCTTGGGCTCGATGGCCACCTCGATCACCGGATCGGGGAAGGTCATCGACTCGAGCACGATCTGCTCGTTCGCATCGCTCAGGGTGTCACCGGTGGTGGTGTCCTTGAGGCCGATGACGGCGTAGATGTGCCCGGCGCTGGCACGTTCGACCGGGTTCTCCTTGTTGGAGTGCATCTGGAACAGCTTGCCCAGCCGCTCCTTCTTGCCCTTGGTCGCGTTGATGACCTGGCTGCCGGACTCGACGGTGCCCGAGTACACGCGCACGTAGGTCAGCTTGCCGAAGAACGGATGGGTGGCGACCTTGAACGCCAGACCCGAGAACGGCTCGTCGACCGACGGGTTACGGGTGATGACCTCGTCCTCCTTGCCGGGCACGTGGCCTTCGGCAGGCGGGACGTCCAGCGGGGACGGCAGGTAGTCGATCACCGCGTCGAGCATGGGCTGCACGCCCTTGTTCTTGAACGCGCTGCCGCACAGCACCAGGTAGGCCTCGGAGTTGATGGTCAGCTTGCGCAGCGCACCCTTGATCTCCTCGACCGTGAGCTCCTCGCCACCGAGATACTTCTCGAGCAGCGCCTCATCGGTCTCGGCGGCCGCCTCGATCAGCTTGGTGCGGTACTCCTCGGCCTTGTCGGCCAGGTCGGCCGGGATGTCGACGACGTCGTACTTCTCGCCGAGCTTGGCCTCGGCGCTCCACACCTTGGCCTTCATCTCGACCAGGTCGACGATGCCCTCGAAGTCGCTCTCCGAGCCGATCGGCAGCTGGATCGGGATGACGTTCGCGCCCAGGCGCTCCTCCATGGTGCGCACGGAGAAGTAGAAGTCGGCGCCCAGCTTGTCCATCTTGTTGACGAAGCAGATGCGCGGCACGTTGTACTTGTCGGCCTGCCGCCAGACCTGCTCGGACTGGGGCTCGACGCCCTCCTTGCCGTCGAACACCGCGACGGCGCCGTCGAGAACACGCAGCGAGCGCTCGACCTCGACGGTGAAGTCGACGTGCCCGGGGGTGTCGATCAGGTTGATCTGGTTGCCGTTCCAGAAGCACGTGGTGGCCGCGGAGGTGATGGTGATACCCCGCTCCTGCTCCTGCTCCATCCAGTCCATCGTGGCCGCGCCATCGTGGACCTCACCGATCTTGTAGCTGATACCGGTGTAGTAGAGGATGCGCTCGGTCGTCGTCGTCTTGCCGGCGTCGATGTGCGCCATGATGCCGATGTTGCGGACCTTGTTCAGGTCGGTCAGCACTTCCTGCTGTGCCACGGCTAGATACCCACTCTTTCGCTTGCTTGTCGGGTGTTCGGTTGGTCTGTCGTCAGTGACCGCAGGGCACACCGGCGGGCCGGGCGATCAGACCCGGTATCACCAGCGGTAGTGCGCGAAGGCGCGGTTGGCCTCGGCCATCTTGTGGGTGTCCTCACGTCGCTTGACGGCGGCTCCCAGACCGTTGCTGGCGTCGAGGATCTCGTTCGCCAGGCGCTCGATCATGGTCTTCTCGCGGCGAGCCTTGGAGAAGCTGACCAGCCAGCGCAGCGCCAGCGTGACCGAACGGTCGGGCCGGACCTCGACGGGCACCTGGTAGGTGGCGCCACCGACGCGACGGCTGCGAACCTCCAGCGCGGGCTTGACGTTGTCCATGGCACGCTTGAGCGTCACCACCGGATCGGTACCCGTCTTGTCACGGGCCTGTTCGAGCGCACCATAAACAATGCGTTCTGCCAGCGATTTCTTCCCGTCCAGCAGCACCTTGTTCACCAGCTGGGTGACCAGCTGCGAACCGTAGACCGGGTCGTTGACCAGCGGACGTTTGGGTGCGGGCCCCTTACGCGGCATCAGCTCTTCTCCTTCTTGGCGCCGTAACGGCTGCGGGCCTGCTTGCGGTTCTTGACACCCTGGGTGTCCAGCGAGCCGCGGATGATCTTGTAGCGCACGCCGGGCAGATCCTTCACCCGGCCGCCGCGCACCAGCACCATCGAGTGCTCCTGCAGGTTGTGGCCCTCACCGGGGATGTAGGCGGTGACCTCGACCGAGCTGGTCAGTCGCACACGGGCGACCTTGCGAAGTGCCGAGTTCGGCTTCTTCGGGGTGGTGGTGTACACGCGGGTGCACACGCCACGGCGCTGCGGGCTGCCCTTGAGCGCCGCGGTCTTGACCTTCGCGACCTTGTCGTGGCGACCCTTGCGGACCAGCTGCTGGATGGTTGGCATCTACCGGCTTTCTGTGTTGCTCTGCTGTTCTCGGTGTACTGCTAAGTCTCTGTACTGCTGTTTCGCACCTGTTCGCGGACCCCGCGTCCGGGCGTGTCGCACGCGCCTGCACCGCGGCGTTCTCGATGCGTGTTAGACATGCGAATTGCCCGGCGTGCGGCCATGCTGTCCGGACTCCGCCGACGCATGCGCCTCAACGGCCAGGCACGATCCCCCACGATACCAGGATGGTCGGTGCCACTCCAAAATCGGTCGCGCGGGCGCTCAGCCGAGCTCGAGCCCCAGGCCGGATCTGCGCTCCATCCCCGCCGCCAGTCGCAGCACCATATCGGTGAACACCCCGTCGGTGTCGATGCCGTTCATCACGCCGGTCATCTCCAGCAGCACGAACCCGTGCATCGCCGACCAGAACTCGAGCGCGGCGTAGAACGCCTCCTCGCCCTGCAGCCCGTAGGAGGCCAGCACCTCGATGACCGGTGTCGCCGCGGCGCGGGTGGCATCGGTGAACTCGGGATCGTCACCGCCGAGCGGCATCCGGGTGAACGCGGAGTAGCGGCCGGGATGGTGGTGGGCGTAGCTGCGGTAGGCGCTGGCCACCACCATCACCGCGTCGTCGCGCGAGCGACCCTGGCCGACCGTGTTGAGCATCTCGATGATGTCGCCGACCACCCGCATCCGGACCGTGCGCCGCAGATCGTCGAGGCTGTGCACGTGGTTGTAGAGCGACGGACCCTTGGTGCCGAGCTGGGTGGCCAGCGCGTTGATCGTCAACGCGTCCCAGCCTTCGCGGTCCAGGAACGTCAGGGCCGCGTTCACGATGGCTTCACGGCTGAGCCGACCGGCGCGCGCAGGACTGCGGAGCCGACCCCCTTGCGGCTCGGGCCGTGCTGACATGTCCGGTCCACCCTTCGTCATCGCCGACCCATGAGGGGTCAGCGAACGACTCTAGCCCTCACCCGCCGGGCGCAGTCAGTTCACGCGCTCCTGGCTGAGCTGGGCGAGGTGCTCGGTAATCGTGCAGAGGTCCGGCAGGGTCGCCGAGTTCATGGTCTGGATGGACCAGGTGATGACGTCCCCGCCCTTGGCGACGTAGATGCTGCAGGCGCTGTCGTCGGCCGCCTTGAAACCCGCGTTGCCGTCCACTGACAGCTCGGTCAGTGTGCGGCCGGCCTGCTCTTCGAGCTCGCGTTCGGTGTTCATGTCACTGCCGCGGTACCACCAGGTCGAGATACCCATGCCGGCACCGAAGGTGCCGACCATCGTGGTGTCCTCCTGCCAGAAGCAGCCGGCGTCGGACTGGACCACCTTGGTGAACATCTTCTTGCCGACGGCGGCGGTGATGTCCGCGTCGCTCACCCCGTTGCAGTCGCCGCTGCGGAATCCACTCGGCGGCGCGGGCGGCGCCTCGGGTCCGGCCTGCGCACTCTCCTGCGATCCGCACCCCGCCAGGGCGAGGACGGCCAACGTGATCGCCGCGATCGGCAGCGGCTTCAGTGTCGTGTTCGGTGAGGTCTTCACGGCAGCTCACATGTCCGATGACAAGGTGGCCGACAACAGCTTCTCGGCGTCCGCGCAGGCATCGTCGCTCTCCTTACCGCGCAACTGCACCCACCAGCTGAGTACCCCGGATCCGGCCGCAGCAGTCGCCGAGCAGGCGGTCTGCCCGGAGGCGTTCCGGGCGACGAACGCCGGATGCCGTTCGACGACGGTGTCGGTGACCTCGGCAGCTCGTTCGACGGCCAGGGCACGTTCCCGCGACAGTGAACCGCTGTTGAACCAGGAGAAGGTCACATCGATCATGTCCGGGCCGCGCGCGAGCACGTATTGGCATACCGCGCCGCTGTAGGGCCGCACCACCTCGTCGGCGCGCAGCACCTCGGCGACGGTGGAGTCCTCCAGCAACCCGCAGCGATTGTCGACGTAGCCGTAATTGCGGTCGGGGTCCGGAACATCGGGCGCACCCTTCTGGGCGGTGCCGGCCACGGTGTGCGCACAGCCCGAGGCGGTCACCGCCGCGGTGACCGCCACAGCCAAGAGCACACCGCCATGGGTGACACGCCGACGCATCGTGGTCAACGGTACCGAGCACCGACCGGGTTAGCGACCGATGCGCTCGGGCCGAGGCGATGTCGGCGGAAGGTCATCGGTCCCGCGCACCGCCCACGTACGCTGCTTCTCACACCGCCGGGCCGTCAGAGGAGATAAGCCAGTGCGATCGATCGTGAAGGGGCGCTCGACGGGCGCTGTGGTGGGGTCCGTCGTCTGCTGCGTCCTGGGCATCGCAGGCGCTCCCGCGGCCTCGGCCGAGAACGGCGATACGCACGTCGTGGGCCAGGGACTCAACCAGACCGTCGACTGCCGCGACGCGACCCTGCACGTGACCGGCACCGGCAATCAGATCTTCGCGTTGGGCACCTGCTATGCGGTGACGGTGCAGGGTTCGTCGAACATCATCATCGCCGACAACGTGATCAATGACATCACCGTCTACGGCTGGGATCAGACGGTCTATTTCAAGAACGGCGATCCGATCCTGTGGGACCGGGGGCGGGAGTTGGGTATGACCAACCGCCTCGGCCGGGTACCCGCCTGACCGACGTCCTCCCCTCTGGAGGCGAGAAAGCGAGCGACCATGCCCGTCCACTCCCCCCGCCTGACCGGTATCGCCGCGGCCCTGACCCTCGGCGCGTTCGCGCTGGCCGGTTGCGGTTCGGAGAGCACGGACACCAATACCCCGACGGCGACCGCCGGGTCGTCCGGCGCACAGGTCGAGGTCGGCAACACCGTCAACTACGGATCGGTCGGCACCACCGCCGAGGTGGACTGCGCCGACGGCAAATCGCTCAACGTCGGGGGCTCGAACAACAAGCTCACCGTGACGGGCACCTGCGCGAACGTGAACGTCGGCGGCACCGACAACACGATCAGCTTCGCCCGCGTCGATAAGGAGATCACCGTGGTCGGGCTGAACAACACGATCACCTACGCCGACGGCGACCCGCAGATCGAGGACCTGGGCTCCAACAACAAGATCACCAAGGGCGGCGTGGCGCCCTAGCGGGGCCGTAGCGGGGCCGTAGTGAGGCCGTAGTCGTCGCGCTCGGCGGTTCAGGCTTTGGCGCCGTGCCGGCCCGCGCCCGCGGCGAAACGACCTGCGCCCTCGAGTGCCTCGTGCTTGACGCGCGACATGCTCGCGAACTCCCGGTCGATCGCCTCGTCCTCGCCCAACCCCCACTGCCCGAGCGCCGACAGCCGGTCGGCCCGCATACATTGCTGCGGGAACCTCGCCAGTTCGGCGGCGAGTTCCTCGGCGCGCCGGCGCGCTTCACCTTTCGGCACCACGCGGTTGGCCAGCCCGATTGCGTGCGCCTCGGCGGCGTCGACGGCGCGCCCGGTCAGGATCAGGTCCATGGCGCGGCTGTGACCGATCAGTCGCGGCAACCGGACCGTTCCGCCGTCGATGAGCGGAACACCCCAGCGGCGGCAGTAGACGCCGAAGATCGCGTCCTCCTCGACGACCCGCAGATCGCACCACACGGCCAGCTCGAGGCCGCCGGCGACGGCGTGCCCGCTGACGGCGGCGATCACCGGCTTGGACAGCACCATCCGGGTGGGACCCATCGGGCCCGGACCGGTGCGGTGCACCGCATTGGCCTGCGGGGTGCCGAAGGCTTTGAGGTCGGCGCCGGCGCAGAACGTCCCGTGGTCGCCCCACAGCACGGCCACCGCCGCGGACTCGTCCCGGTCGAAGTCGTCGAACGCCCGGTACAGCGCCTCGGCGGTGGGCCGGTCGACGGCGTTGCGGGCCTGCGGCCGGTCGATGACGACGGTGGTCACCGGCCCGTTGCGTTCCACTCGAACCGGATCGGTCATATCGCGCTCCTGTCTGTCATCTCGTCGCGCCGCGCGACCAGTTCATCGGCGAACGCCGTGTACGCACGGCGCAGGTCCGCGCCCGGCCAGCCGTCGGGGACCAGCTCGGTCGGCAGCACCGGATCGGTGAGCAGGTGGCGCACGATCGCCGCGGCGGTGCCGAACCGGGCGGGTACGTCGGCCGCCGCGCCCATGTCGGCCAGCAGCGCACGGCCGGTCTCGGCCCACCCGTCGAGATCCCACAACCGCGACGCCAGATCGGCGGGGGCGTCGTCGCGAGCGTGGAGCACGCGTACCCGTTCCCGCACCTCCTCGGGCAGTTCACCAGCCAGGTTGTCCGGCCGCAGCCACACGCCTTCGCGCAATTCGCCGAATCGATGGTCGGTCAACGTGTTCCGCAGCGCGGCGCGGGTTCGGGCGTCGGTTCCGACGCTGGTGATCACCAGCGTGGTCCAGGTGCCGTCCCAGGATCGCAGCCGGGGGTCGATGGCGTCGTCCTGGCGGCGCTGCCGGTGCAGCAGCCGGTCCGACAGCCGGTACCCGTCGGCTGAGCGCACCAGATCGCCCGCGCTGACCATGCGCGTCAACGCCACCCGCACCGTCGACTCCCTGATGTCGAAATCGGCGGTCAGCCGGATGAGATCGGCCGCGGTGGCCCACGCGGGGTGGGCGCCCAGCAGCACCGAGAGCACCACCGAGCGTGCGGTGAGCCGGGACAGGACCTCCACCACGGCTACACGCCGGAGGCTCTGCGGCCGTGATCGCCGAATGGTTCGTCGCGCCGGCGCACCGCCTCCCGGAACCCGTGCTCACGCGATTCGGCGACGAAGGCGTGCCCCTCGGGGGTGTGCCTGGCGATGCCGTCGAACACGGTGCTGACCATCCGGCTGGTCGCCACCCCCTGCTGCAGCAGCGGTGCGTTCATCGCGAGCTTGATCATGATCAGCTGGTTGACCGGCATCGCGGCGATGCGCTGAACCAGGCGCTCGACCCGGTCATCCAGGTCTTCGGGTTCGGGCGCCTCGACGGCCAATCCCCATTCGGCGGCCTGTCGCCCGGTCAGGCAGTCACCGGTCAACAGCAGGCGTTTGGCCCGCTGGTCGCCGAGCCGGTGGGCCCACATCCCGGCCGCCGGAACACCCCACACCCGGGTGGGCGGGTAACCGATCTTGGCGTCCGCGGCGGCGATCACCTGATCGGCGTGCAACGCGATGTCGGTGCCCCCGGCCACGCAGTAGCCGTGGATCTTCACGACCGTCGGCTTGTCGCAGTGCAGCAGGCTGGCGAACCCGCGGACGAACCTACTCATCATCTGGTAGTCGATCATCGGATCCCACGGCTGATCCGGCAGATGGTTGACCGCCTGGGTGCGGCCGGAGAGCACGGTGTCGCGGTACGGACTGCCGCCCCCGGCCGACGACGATCCTTCGGCGTAGGCGGACAGGTCGAAACCCGCGCAGAACCCCTCCCCACGGCCGGACACCAGGATCACGTGCACGTCGGGGTCGAGATCGGCCCGCTCGACCAGGGCCGACAGCTCCAGCGGGGTGTCGGCGACGATCGCGTTGCCCTTCTCCGGCCGGTTGAAGGTGATGCGGGCGACCCGGTCGGTCACCTCGTAGGTCATCGTCTTGAGGTCGTCGAAGTCGACGGGCCGGATCGCGTGGGTCATCGCGTCACCCCCGCGCGCCGAAACAGCGTTCCCGGCTGCGAAGCGCGCGTCTTGGTGACCGGGAATGCTGTTTCGCCGGAGCCCGTCACAGCTCGACCCGCGCGCGCTCGAGGATCGGGTCAAGGTCCAGCCCGACCGGCAGCGTGCCGAACGCCCCACCCCAGCGGCGGTCCAGCCGGGTGGCCAGGAACGCCTCGGCGACCGCGGGATGACCGTGGCGTACCAGCAGAGCGCCCTGCAGGGCCAGGCAGATGTCCTCGGCGACCTTGCGGGCGCGGTACTGGATGGTCTCCACGTCGCCGAGCGCCTGCTTGAGCGCATCGACGTGCACGCCCAGCCGGGGATCCTCGCCGGAGACCTGGGCCAACTCGTCGAACAGCACCTCGACGCTGTCCGGACGGGTCACCATGGCCCGCAGGGTGTCGAGCGCGCTGACGTTGCCCGAGCCCTCCCAGATCCCCATCAGCGGCGCCTCGCGGTACAGCCGCGGCATGCCCGAGTCCTCGACGTAGCCGTTGCCGCCCAGGCACTCCATCGCCTCGGCCGCATGGGGGGTGGCCCGCTTGCAGACCCAGTACTTCGCGGCCGCCAGGCCGATGCGGCGCAGCAGCGCCTCCCGGTCGTCACCGCGGACCGCGCGGTCGGTGGCACCGGCCATCCGGAAGGCGACCATGGTGGCCGCCTCGGCCTCGACCGCCAGATCGGCGAGCACGTTACGCATCAGCGGCTGGTCGATCAGGTATTCGCCGAACGCCTTTCGATGCTGGGCGTGGTGGACCGCGCGGGTCAGGCCGGCGCGCATGCTGGTCGCCGACCCCAGCGTGCAGTCCAGTCGCGTGAGGTTGACCATCTCGATGATGGTCGGCACGCCGCGGCCCTCCTCGCCCACCAGCCACGCGGTGGCACCGTCGTACTCGACCTCACTGGACGCGTTGGCGTGGTTGCCCAGCTTGTCCTTGAGCCGCTGCAGGAACATCCGGTTACGGGAGCCGTCGGGCAGCACGCGCGGCAGCAGGAAGCACGACAACCCCTTCGGCGCCTGCGCGAGGACCAGGAAGATGTCGCACATCGGCGCCGAGGTGAACCATTTGTGGCCGCGCAGCGAATAGGTGCCGTCGCCGTTCGGCGTCGCCTCGGTGGTGCCGGCCCGCACATCCGAGCCGCCCTGCTTCTCGGTCATGGACATACCGGCGGTGATGCCGGGTTTACTCGTCGGGACAGCCAGTTCGGGGTCGTAGACGCGGCTGGTCAACAGCGGTTCGTACACCGCGGCCAGCTCCGGGTTGACGCGCAGCGCCGGGACGACGGCGTAGGTCATCGAGATCGGGCAGATGTGTCCGGGCTCGGGGGTCCACACCGAGGTCTTGGCGGCCCGCACCACGTGGGCGCCGGCCCGGTCGTCAGCCCACGGCGCGGCGTGCAGGCCGTGGCCGATCGCGACGGTCATCAGCTCGTGATAGGCGGGGTCGTATTCGACCTCGTCGACCCGGTGACCGTAGCGGTCGTGGGTGTGCAGCACGGGGCGGTTGCGGTCGGCGAGCTCACCCCAGCGTTGCGCCTTCGCGCTGCCCGAGAGCGCCCCGAGTTCACTCACCTCGTCGAGGCCCCACTGCCCGCCCTCCCGGATCAGCGCCTCGCGCAGCACCGGCGAGGCGGCCGGATTGTGGTCCTCCAGGGTGGGGACCTGATTGGTGACGACATGCGTATCGGCCATGCGGCAAGTGTTACATCTGGATCGACAGCCGCACAAGAGGTGTAATACGCCCGGTCGCGCGCATACTGTCGCGATGCAGCCCAACTCGGTGGTCCACGCCGCCACACTCGACCTCGCGCACCGACCGGTCCCCGGCGATCAGGTAGCCGACGGGGTGCCGACCACGGCCACTGCCGCGTTCGGCGACTTCGACGGGCTGGAGGTCGGCGTCTGGGAGATGAGCGTCGGCGGCATGCGCGACATCGAGGTCAACGAGGTGTTCGTGGTGTTGTCGGGTTCAGCGACCGTCGAGTTCGGCGACGGAAGTCCGGCGCTGCGGCTCGGGCCCGGTGACGTCGTCCGCCTCGCTGCCGGCGCCGAAACCGTCTGGACCGTCACCGAGACGCTGCGCAAGGTCTACCTGACCTGACCGGCCCCGCCGCCAGGCGTCGTAGCGGCGCAGGCCGATGATCACCGCCGCGGCGAGTGCCCACCCGAGCAGGATGTCGACGACGTAGTGCTCGGCGGTGTACACCAGGGTGAACGCCATGATCAGGACGTAGCCGGCCAGTACCGGCCGCCAGATGGGGCGCACCCGATGCCATAGGAACGCTGCGATCGCGGCCGTCATTCCGGCGTGCAGCGACGGGATCGCCGCCACCAGATTCACGCTGGCCTGCCCCTGGTCGAGCAATGCACTGGCGGTGTGCAGGTTGAGGTTTCCCCAGCCACGTCCCACGATCCGCTCGACCCACGGATGCGCGCCGTCCTGGCTGGTCTGCATGGCGCCGAGCACCCCGCCGTCGGGCACCCCGCGCGCCGACCGGAACATGCAGTCGGCCTCCGAGGGCCCGTCGGCGACCTCGGCCGGCGTGCAGCGCGCGGCGGCCCACGGCGGCGCCGCAGGCAACAGCGCGTAGATGAGCAGGCCGGCCACGTTGAGGCCGACGAACAGCCGGACGAAGGATTTCCACTCGTCGCGGTCGCGCAGCCACAGCACCGCGGCGACCACATAGGGCAGGACGAAGAACGACATGTAGACCGAGCTCATGACGACTTCCCACCACGGCGGATGCGGCACCTTGAGCTGTTCCTGCAGCCACACCGTCGGCACCGTGCCCAGAAACAGCCAGCGGTCGGCGTCCACCTGCCAATGCCAGAGGGTGGGTCGCCCGATCAGCGTGGCGGCGCCGCGGCTGAGGTCGTAGGCGATCAGCACGAGCGCGAAGGGCAACCAGTCCCGCAGGACGTAGAGCATCCGGCGCCCCTGACCGATGCTGGCGGCCAGCAGGCCGGTCGCGATGTAGAGCAGCAGCAGTTCCCGGTTGAACGCGAAGCCGTCGGTGACGGTGCGGTAGCCGATCACCGCGGCCCACACTGCGACGGCGGTCCACCGCAGAATCCGCATCCGGCGCTCGCGGCCTGACCGCTCTCGGCCTGACGCAGGGGGTTCGTCAGCAGGCGCCAGCGCCACCGACGACTCGTCGATCAGCGACACATGAGCCTTTCGGAGGTCGGGGAATCGGGATTCCCGCGATCCACCCAGTTAACCCGTTGGCCGGTCGCCGTTCAGCCGTCGTTAGTCAATCGTCATCTCAGCCCGTCGGCCCGACGCCGGCTGGGCGACGACGGCGTCAGCCGCAGTGCTCGCGCAGGAAGGCGATGTCGTCTTTGCGGCCCTCGTCGGAGGTCTCGCAGATCACCGGGGCGTCGGCCGCCTGCACGACACCGGCCAGCAGCTGCGGGTCGATCTGCCCGAGCCCGAAGTTGGCGTGCCGATCGGCGCCCGAGCCGGCGGCGTCCCGCGAGTCGTTGCAGTGCACGAGGTCGATGCGGCCGGTGATCCGCTTGATCCGGGAGACGGCGTCGATCAGTGCCTCGCCGGCCGCCCAGGCGTGGCAGGTGTCGAGGCAGAAACCGATGCCGTAGTCGCCGATGTGGTCCCACAGTCGTGCGATGGTGTCGAAGTGCCGGGCCATCGCGTGGTCCCCGCCCGCGGTGTTCTCCAGATACACCGGCACCGTGGTCTCCAGCCGGTCCAGCGCCTTGGCCCACCGTTCGAAGCCGGCTTCGAAGTCCTTGTCGTCGGCGTGCCCGCCGTGCACGATGACCGCGGTGGCGCCCACCTCGGCGGCCGCATCGCAGGTGTCCTGCAGGATCTTGCGCGACGGGATGCGCACGCGGTTGTTCGCCGAGGCGACGTTGATCAGATACGGCGCATGCACGTAGAGCGGGATGTTCGACGCCTTGAGGGTCTCGGCGTCGTCGCGGGGCTTGGGCTTCTTCCAGCTCTGCGGGTCGCCGAGGAAGAACTGGACGACGTCGGCACCGTCGGCCTGCGCGGCGGCCAGCGGATCGTCGTTGCGGACGTGAGAACCGATGAGCACGCCGCCAGTCTAGGCGCGGGCTCGGACACCCCCACCCTTCCCCGCGAGCAGACGCAAAAGGCCCCCACATTGGCCCCTTGGCGGGGCGTTTGTGTCTGCTCAGCCGGCCCTGCTGACCCTTCCCAGATGCCACGCGATCCGCGCAACGAGCTGATCGGGATGGCGACGCACGTCGTCGATCATCACACCGCGAGCCTCGCGGCCGTTGGCGCCGGCAGTCCATCGCCCTCGTCGCACGCCTGTGGACAACTCGGCGAGCAGACGCAAAAGGCCCCCATTTCGCAGGGAAATGGGGGCCTTTGCGGCTGCTCGCGCAGCTACGCGCTAGCGGTAATCCGAGTAGCCGTAGTCGTCCAGCGGAACCGCGGCACCGGTGGCCTGACCGAAGTCCGGGCTGTAGTACTGATCCTCGTAGGACGGGATCGTGTACGCGGCAGCCCGCGCCTCCTCGGTCGGCTGAACCTGGATGTTGCGGTACCGGTTGATGCCGGTACCGGCCGGGATCAGCTTGCCGATGATGACGTTCTCCTTCAGACCCTGCAGCTTGTCGCTGCGGCAGTTGATCGCCGCATCGGTCAGCACGCGGGTGGTCTCCTGGAACGACGCCGCCGACAGCCACGAATCGGTGGCCAGCGAGGCCTTCGTGATGCCCATCAGCACCGGGCGGCCCGCGGCGGGCTCGGCGCCCTCCGCGACGACGCGACGGTTCTCCGACTCGAACTCGGCACGCTCGGTCAGCGAACCGGGCAGGAACTCCGTGGAGCCCGAGTCGATGATCGTCACGCGACGCAGCATCTGCCGGACGATGACCTCGATGTGCTTGTCGTGGATCGACACGCCCTGGGCCCGGTAGACCTCCTGGACCTCGTGGACCAGGTGGATCTGCACCTCACGCGGACCCTGCACACGCAGCACCTCGTGCGGATCGGCCGAACCCTCCATGAGCTGGTCGCCGACCTCGACGTGGTCGCCGTCGGAGAGCACGCCCTCGGAGCCGTCCTCGTGCTTGATGACCCGCAGTCGCTGACGCTTGGAGAGCTTGTCGTACACCACTTCCTCGCCACCGTCGTCGGGGACGATGGTGATCTTGTAGAAGCGGTCGCCCTCCTCCAGCTGCACCCGGCCGCTGACGTCGGCGATCGGCGCCTTGTTGCGCGGCACGCGGGCCTCGAACAGCTCCTGCACGCGGGGCAGACCGCCGGTGATGTCCTCACCCACGCCGCCCTGGTGGAAGGTACGCATCGTCAGCTGCGTGCCGGGCTCACCGATCGACTGGGCGGCGACGATGCCGACCGCCTCGCCGATGTCGACGAGCTTGCCGGTCGCCATCGAACGGCCGTAGCACTTCGCGCACACGCCGGTGGCCGACGTACAGGTCAGCACCGAGCGCACCTTGACCGTCGTGACACCGGCGGCCAGCAGTGCATCGATCGCCGGATCGCCGAGGTCGTGGCCCCGCTCGATGACGACATTGCCGTTCTCGTCGACCGCGTCGGTGGCCAGCGTGCGGGCGAACGCCGAGGTCTCGACGTGCGGATCCCGGACCAGCGTGCCGTCCGCGGCGCGCTCGGCGAGCGTGACGTTGATGCCGCGCTCGGTCTCGCAGTCGGTCTCGCGGACGATGACGTCCTGGCTGACGTCCACCAGACGACGGGTCAGGTAACCCGAGTCGGCGGTGCGCAGCGCGGTGTCGGCCAGACCCTTACGGGCGCCGTGGGTGTTGATGAAGTACTCCAACACCGTCAGGCCCTCACGGAAGGAGGACTTGATCGGCCGCGGGATGAACTCACCCTTCGGGTTGGTCACCAGACCCTTCATGCCCGCCAGCGTGCGGGTCTGGGTCAGGTTGCCCGTGGCGCCGGACTTCACGATCGTGATGATCGGGTTGTCCGCCGGGTAGTAGGCCTCCAGAGCCTTACCGACCTCTTCGGTGGCGTCCTGCCAGATCTTCACCAGCGAGTCGTTGCGCTCCTTGTGGTTCAGGGCGCCACGCTGGTACTTGCGCTCGATCCCGTCGGCCTCCCGCTCGTACCGGTCGAGGATCTCCTGCTTCTGCGGCGGCACGAGCACGTCGGCCATCGACACGGTGACACCCGAACGGGTGGCCCAGTAGAAGCCGGCGTCCTTGAGCTTGTCCACGGTCTGCGCGACCACGATCATCGGGAAGCGCTCGGCCAGATCGTTGATGATCCGGGCCTGGACCTTCTTGTGCATCTGCTCGTTGACGAACGGATAGCTCTTCGGCAGCAGCTCGTTGAACAGCACCCGGCCCAGGGTGGTGTCGGCGGTCCAGGCGTCGCCCGGCGTCCAACCGTTCTCGAACAGTTCGGCCTCCAGCGCGGCCGGCGGACGCAGCTGCGTCAACCGCACCTTGATGGGTGCCCGCACGCTCAGCGCACCGCGGTCCATCGCCATGATGGCCTCGGCCGGCGAGCTGTACACACCGCTCTCGGGCTGATCGTTGGTCGCGGCCTGGTACTCGCCCTTGTCGCCCTCGATCATCGTGGTCAGGTAGTACAGCCCGGTCACCATGTCCAGACGCGGCATGGCCAGCGGCTTACCCGACGCCGGCGACAGGATGTTGTTCGAGGACAGCATCAGGATGCGGGCCTCGGCCTGGGCCTCCGCCGACAGCGGAAGGTGCACGGCCATCTGGTCGCCGTCGAAGTCGGCGTTGAACGCCTCACACACCAGCGGGTGCAGCTGGATGGCCTTGCCCTCGACCAGCTGCGGCTCGAAGGCCTGGATACCCAGGCGGTGCAGGGTGGGCGCACGGTTGAGCAGCACCGGGTGCTCGGCGATGACCTCTTCGAGGACATCCCACACCTGGGGACGCTGACGCTCCACCATCCGCTTGGCGCTCTTGATGTTCTGCGCGTGGTTCAGGTCGACCAGACGCTTCATCACGAACGGCTTGAACAGCTCGAGAGCCATCAGCTTCGGCAGACCACACTGGTGCAGCTTGAGCTGCGGGCCGACGACGATGACCGAACGGCCCGAGTAGTCGACACGCTTACCCAGCAGGTTCTGACGGAAGCGGCCCTGCTTGCCCTTGAGCAGATCCGACAGCGACTTGAGCGGACGGTTGCCGGGCCCGGTGACGGGCCGGCCGCGGCGGCCGTTGTCGAACAGCGCGTCCACCGACTCCTGGAGCATGCGCTTCTCGTTGTTGACGATGATCTCGGGCGCGCCGAGGTCGATCAGTCGCTTGAGCCGGTTGTTCCGGTTGATGACGCGTCGGTACAGATCGTTCAGGTCGGAGGTGGCGAAGCGGCCACCGTCGAGCTGAACCATCGGACGCAGCTCCGGCGGGATCACCGGAACGGCGTCGAGCACCATGCCCATCGGCGAGTTGGCGTTGCTCTGGAACGCCGCGACGACCTTGAGCCGCTTGAGCGCCCGGAGCTTCTTCTGCCCCTTGCCGTTCTTGATGGTGTCGCGCAGCGACTCCGCCTCGGCGTCGATGTCGAAGTTCTCGATGAGCTTCTTGATCGACTCCGCGCCCATGGCGCCGGTGAAGTACTCGCCGTAGCGGTCGACGAGCTCGCGGTAGAGCACCTCGTCGACGATCAGCTGCTTGGGAGCCAGCTTGGTGAACGTCGTCCAGATCTCGTCGAGCCGGTCCAGCTCACGCTGGGCCCGGTCGCGCAGCTGACGCATCTCGCGCTCGCCGCCGTCACGCACCTTGCGGCGCACGTCGGACTTGGCGCCTTCCTTCTCCAGCTCGGCCAGATCGTTCTCGAGCTTCTGCGCCCGCTCGGCCAGATCCAGATCGCGCTGGTCCTCGACGCCCTTCTTCTCGACGACCATCTCGGCCTCGAGGGTGGAGAGCTCGTTGTGGCGCATCTCGGTGTCGACCGCGGTGATCACGTAGGCCGCGAAGTAGATGATCTTTTCCAGATCCTTCGGGGCCAGGTCCAGCAGGTAGCCCAACCGCGACGGGACACCCTTGAAGTACCAGATGTGGGTGACGGGTGCGGCCAGCTCGATGTGGCCCATCCGTTCACGGCGCACCTTGGCGCGGGTCACCTCGACGCCGCAGCGCTCACAGATGATGCCCTTGAAGCGGACGCGCTTGTACTTGCCGCAGTAGCACTCCCAGTCGCGAGTGGGTCCGAAGATCTTCTCGCAGAACAGGCCGTCCTTCTCCGGCTTGAGCGTGCGGTAGTTGATGGTCTCCGGCTTCTTGACCTCGCCGTAGGACCAGTTGCGGATGTCGTCCGCGGTGGCCAGGCCGATGCGGAGTTCATCGAAGAAGTTGACGTCTAACACGTAACTCCCTTTCCCCTTTCGGGATTAGTACTGCAAATAACTAGGGCCTGAACGTCGTCGGTGCGGACCGCGATCAGGCAAGGTCCTCGACGGACGCCGACTCGTTGCGTGACAGGTTGATGCCGAGGTTGGCCGCAGCGCGTTCCAGGTCCTCGTCGTCGCCGTCACGCATCTCGATCGCCGCACCGTCGGAAGACAGCACCTCGACGTTCAGGCACAGCGACTGCAGCTCCTTGAGCAGCACCTTGAACGACTCGGGAATGCCCGGCTCGGGGATGTTCTCGCCCTTGACGATGGCCTCGTACACCTTGACCCGCCCGACGGTGTCGTCGGACTTGATCGTCAGCAGCTCCTGCAGCGTGTAGGCGGCGCCGTAGGCCTGCATGGCCCAGCACTCCATCTCGCCGAACCGCTGACCACCGAACTGCGCCTTACCACCGAGCGGCTGCTGGGTGATCATCGAGTACGGACCGGTCGAGCGGGCGTGGATCTTGTCGTCCACCAGGTGGTGCAGCTTGAGGATGTACATGTAGCCGACCGTCACCGGGTACGGGAACGGTTCGCCACTGCGGCCGTCGAACAGCTGCGATTTGCCGTCGGCGTCCACCATGACCTCGCCGTCGCGGTTGGGCAGCGTGGAGCCGAGCAGACCCTGCAGCTCGTTCTCCCGGGCACCGTCGAACACCGGGGTGGCGACGATGCTGTCCGACGGAGCCGAGTGCAGCTCCTCGGGCAGATTGCCGGCCCATTCGGGTGTTCCGTCAGCCACGTTGATGTTCCAGCCGGCCTTGGCCACCCAGCCCAGGTGCGTCTCCAGGATCTGGCCGATGTTCATACGACGCGGCACACCGTGGGTGTTGAGGATGATGTCCACCGGCGTGCCGTCGGGCATGAACGGCATGTCCTCGACGGGCAGGATCTTGCCGATGACGCCCTTGTTGCCGTGGCGTCCGGCGAGCTTGTCGCCGTCGGAGATCTTGCGCTTCTGGGCCACGTACACGCGGACCAGCTCGTTGACGCCGGCGGGCAGTTCGTCGTCGTCCTCGCGGGAGAACACGCGGATGCCGATGACCTTGCCGGACTCACCGTGGGGCACCTTGAGCGACGTGTCGCGGACCTCGCGCGCCTTCTCACCGAAGATCGCGCGGAGCAGCCGCTCCTCCGGGGTCAGCTCGGTCTCGCCCTTCGGGGTGACCTTGCCGACCAGGATGTCGCCGTCGCGGACCTCGGCGCCGATGCGGACGATGCCGCGCTCATCGAGGTCGGCGAGCACCTCATCGGAGACGTTCGGGATGTCCCGGGTGATCTCCTCGGCGCCCAGCTTGGTGTCGCGGGCATCGATCTCGTGCTCCTCGATGTGGATCGAGGTGAGCACGTCCTCCTCCACCAGGCGGTTGGAGAGGATGATCGCGTCCTCGTAGTTGTGGCCCTCCCACGGCATGACGGCGACGAGCAGGTTCTTGCCCAGCGCCATCTCACCGTTCTGGGTGCAGGGACCGTCGGCGACGACCTGACCGGCCTCGACCCGCTGCCCGGCGTCCACGATCGGGCGCTGGTTGGCGCACGTGCCGTGGTTGGAGCGGGCGAACTTGCGCATCCGGTAGGTGTGCCGGGTGCCGTCGTCGGCCATCACGGTGATGTAGTCGGCCGAAACCTCTTCCACCACACCGGCCTTGTCGGACACGACCACGTCGCCGGCGTCGATCGCGGCGCGCAGCTCCATTCCGGTGCCGACCAGCGGGGCCTCGCTGCGCACCAGCGGAACCGCCTGGCGCTGCATGTTGGCACCCATCAGGGCACGGTTGGCGTCGTCGTGCTCGAGGAACGGGATCATCGCCGTCGCGACCGACACCATCTGGCGCGGCGAGACGTCCATGTAGTCCACCTCGGTGGCCGACACGAACTCGACCTCGCCACCCTTGCGTCGAACCAGGATGCGGTCCTCGGTGAAGTGGCCACCGTCGTCCAGCGGCGAGTTGGCCTGCGCCACGACGTGGCGGTCCTCTTCGTCGGCGGTCAGGTAGTCGATCTGGTCGGTGACGACACCGTCGACGACCTTGCGGTACGGGGTCTCGATGAAGCCGAACGGGTTGACCCGGGCGTACACCGACAGCGAACCGATCAGGCCGATGTTCGGACCCTCCGGGGTCTCGATCGGGCACATCCGGCCGTAGTGGCTGGAGTGCACGTCGCGGACCTCGAGGCCGGCGCGCTCACGGGACAGACCGCCCGGGCCCAGCGCGGACAGGCGGCGCTTGTGGGTCAGACCCGACAGCGGGTTGTTCTGGTCCATGAACTGCGACAGCTGCGACGTGCCGAAGAACTCCTTGATCGCCGCCACCACGGGACGGATGTTGATCAGGGTCTGCGGCGTGATCGCCTCGACGTCCTGGGTGGTCATCCGCTCGCGGACGACGCGCTCCATCCGGGACAGACCCACGCGGATCTGGTTCTGGATGAGCTCACCGACGGTGCGCAGACGGCGGTTGCCGAAGTGGTCGATGTCGTCGACCTCGACGGGGACCTCGACGCCACCGGGGGCCGTCATCACGGTGTCCCCGTCGTGCAGGCGCACCAGGTACTCGATCGTCGCGACGACGTCCTCTTCGGTCAGCGTCGAGTTGGTGATCGGCTTGTCGGCGTTGAGGCCGAGCTTCTTGTTGACCTTGTAGCGGCCGACGCGGGCCAGGTCGTAGCGCTTCTCCTTGAAGAACAGGTTCTCCAGCAGGGTCTGCGCGGACTCCTTGGTCGGCGGCTCGCCCGGACGCAGCTTCCGGTAGATGTCGAGCAGCGCCTCGTCGGTGCCGGCGGTGTTGTCCTTCTCCAGCGTCGACATCATGATCTCGGAGAAGCCGAAGCGCTCGGTGATCTGCTCGTTGGTCCAGCCGAGCGCCTTGAGCAGCACGGTGACCGGCTGACGGCGCTTGCGGTCGATGCGGACGCCGACGGTGTCGCGCTTGTCGACGTCGAATTCCAGCCAGGCACCGCGGCCGGGGATCACCTTGACGCTGTGCAGCGTCTTCTCGGTGGACTTGTCGATGGTCTCGTCGAAGTAGACGCCGGGCGACCGGACCAGCTGGCTGACGACCACGCGCTCGGTGCCGTTGATGATGAAGGTGCCCTTCTCCGTCATCATCGGGAAGTCACCCATGAACACCGTCTGGCTCTTGATCTCGCCGGTGTTGTTGTTGATGAACTCGGCCGTGACGAACAGCGGGGCCGCGTACGTCATGTCCTTGTCTTTGCACTCGTCGACGGGTGCCTTGACCTCGTCGAAGCGCGGGTCGGAGAAAGACAGCGACATCGAGCCCGAGAAGTCCTCGATCGGCGACAGCTCGGTCAGCACCTCTTCGAGGCCACCGGTCGGGTTCACGTCACCGCGGGCGACGGCCTTCTCGCGCCAGCTGCTGGCGCCGATGAGCCAGTCGAACGACTCGGTCTGCACGTCGAGCAGCCCCGGAACCTCGAGAGGCTCACGGAGCTTGGCGAAGGAAATGCGATTTGGTGCTCCGGGGACGGAGTTATTGGTGATAGCTTTTGCTGACTTGCTCTGGCTAGAGACTGCCAAGATGCATCCTTCCAGCACCTCGTGCGATGTCCGGAGGGCGTCAAAGGAGCTTGAGCGCCGGTTCCTTACATCACTAATCTGCGTCGGTTCGGCTGGGAACGCCCTGTCCGGGGCTCCCTGGAACACGGCACGCGTCTAGATCGCTGAGTTCGGGCTCAGGCTGGGACTAGCGTGTCGGGTGCAGGTGAGGTGGGCAGGATGCAGCCAGCGCAACGTCCAACAATAGCGGAGGACGGCGCATTCCTCAACCGCCGTATAACGGCCGCACGACGCAGCCGGAAAGGCGCTGGCTGGCGTCCTGTATCCGTGCATTCATGCTGGGAAACACATTGACCCGTTTGGGGCCGTCCGTCAAGGGTTGACGCGCTGTTGGGTGTGCAAACCGTGGCGAAACCGGCCGTTTGATCACACCCGGGACACGGATCGGCCGCAGTGGGCCCCGCTGCCGCCGCACGCTGGGTAGCGTTCGCTGTCGCACTCGGGGGAAGGACCGGTTCGGATGAGCGGGCAATCGGCGGACGCGATCGTCGTCGGCCACGGTCTGGCCGGGCTGGCCGCCACCTGTGAACTGGTCGATGCCGGCAAGACCGTCCTGCTGGTCGATCAGCAGGGGCCGGCGGACTTCGGCGGCCAGGCCTATTGGTCCTTCGGCGGATTGTTTCTGGTGAACACCCCGGAGCAGCGGCTCTGCGGCATCCGGGACTCGCGGCAGCTGGCCTGGCAGGACTGGCTGGGGTCGGCGGAGTTCACCGACGGCGATCCCGACGACGAGCTGGCCCGCTCCTGGGCCGAGCGCTACGTCGATTTCGCCGCCGGGGAGCAGCGCAGCTGGCTGCGTTCGCTGGGCTGGCGGGCCTATCCCCTGCCGGGCTGGCCCGAGCGTGGCGGTCACGGCGCCCTCGGGTCGGGTAACAGCGTGCCGCGCTTCCACATCACCTGGGGCACCGGCCCGGGGCTGGTCGAGGTGTTCGCGCGGCGCGTGCTGGCCGCGCAGGCCCGCGGTGCGGTGACGCGGTTGTTCCGGCACCGCGTCGACGAGCTGGACGTCACCGACGGGCGGGTGGTCGGGGTGCGCGGCACGCTCCTCGAACCCGCCGACCAGCCGCGGGCGGTGCGGTCGGCCGACGCGCCGGTCGGCGACTTCACCCTCGCTGCCTCGGCGGTGGTGCTGGCCACCGGCGGGGTGGGCGGCAGCCCGACGCTGGCGCGGGAGCTCTTCGAGCAGAGCTTCGGCAGCTGTCCGGAGGGCACGCTCTGCGGGAACCCTGCCTATGTCGACGGCCGGATGATCGCGATCGCCCGGCGGGCCGGCGCGAAGGTGGTCAACGAGAACCGGCTGTGGTTCTACCCGGACGGCGTCACCAACGTCGCGCCGGTCTGGCCGAACCACGGGATCCACGTGACCGCCGGCCCGTCGGCGCTGTGGCTCGACGGGGCGGGTCGACGTCTCCCGCCGCCGCTGTACCCGAATTTCGACACCGTGGGCGCCGTGCGCCACGTCGTCGAATCCGGCTACGCCTACTCCTGGCTGGTGTTGAACCGGGCGATGTTCGCCAAGGAGTTCGCGATGTCGGGGCAGGAGCTCAACGAACCGATCACCGGTCGCCATCCCTGGTTGGCCGCGAAGGGGCTGCTCCGCCCCCGCATCTCGGCGCACCTGCAGGACTTCCTCGACCGCGGTGTCGACTTCGTCAGCGCCCCGACGGTCGCCGCGCTCGCGCGCGCCATGAGCGCGGTGCCCGACGTCGCACCGATCGACGCTGCCGTCCTGGAGCGGGAGATCTCCGCGCGCGACTCGCAGGTCGGTAACCCCTACAGCAAGGACCCGCAGTTCGCGGCCATCCACAACGCCCGCCGGTACTGGCCGGACCGGTTCCGGGTGGCGCGGCCCGGCCCGATCCTGGACCGGCGATCCGGTCCGCTGATCGCGGTCAAGCTGCACATCACCACGCGCAAGACCCTCGGCGGTCTGCAGACCGATCTGACCGGGCGGGTGCTCACCCCGCAGGGCGCCCCGCTGCCCGGTCTCTACGCCGCCGGCGAGGTCTGCGGCTTCGGCGGTGGCGGCATTCACGGCCACCGCTCCCTGGAGGGCACCTTCGTCGGCGGCTGTCTGTTCACCGGGCGGGTCGCCGGCCGGCACGCCGCCACCGCGATCTGAGAGGACGGTTCGATGAGCGAGCACATGACGATCGGCGACTTCCTGCTGCGCCGGCTCGCGGAGGTGGGCACCGGTCACGTCTTCGGGGTCCCCGGCGACTACAACATGTCCTTCCTCGAGCAACTGCTCGCCCATCGGGGCATCGAGTGGATCGGCACCTGCAACGAACTCAACGCCGCCTACGCCGCGGACGGCTACGCCCGTTCCGGCCGGCCGGGCGTACTGCTGACCACCTTTGGGGTCGGTTGTCTGAGCGCGCTCAACGGCGTGGCCGGGGCGTACTGCGAGCACGTCCCGCTGATCCACATCTCGGGGTCACCGCCGGCGCATGCGGTCGCCGACGGGGTGGCGTTGCACCACAGCCTGCTCGACGGCGGCTACCGCAACGTCCATCGGGCGTTCGAGGAGTTCACCGCCTACGCGGCGACCATCTCGACGACGAATGCGGTGGAGGTGATCGACCACGCTCTGGTCACCGCGTTCCGGTCACGCCGCCCGGTGCGGCTGGAATTGCCCTCGGATCTCACCCACGTCGAGATCCCGGTTCCCACAGGCATTCTCGATGTCAGCGATCCGGCGCCCGCGCCTCGTCAGATCGACGACGCAGCCGCCGTGGTGGCCAGCGCCCTGATGGCGGCGACGCGTCCGCTGCTGCTGTTCGACCTGCCGGCCGTGCGCTGGGGTGCCCTCGACGCGATCGAGGCGTTCTGCGCCGCGCTGGAGATTCCCTATGCCTGCACCCTGCCTGCGGTGCACCATGCCGCCTCGGCCGACGGTTTCCTCGGCATGCTGCCCAGCGGGCGCGCCGACCGCCAGGAGCTCTTCGACCGCGCCGATCTGCTGATCACCTGCGGTCTGACCCGCTCCGACGTCACCACCGGCGGGTTCACCCTGGATCTGGACGCCAAGCACACCGTCCGGCTGGGACCCACCTCGGCTCAGCTGGACACCGCGGTCTATTACGGCACCACCATCGGCGGGCTGCTGGACGCGGTCGCGGCGCAGGTCTGCGACGAGTTCGAGGCGCGCGACCGCTGGTGGAAGTCGCCCGCCGCCGTCCCGCCGGCGCCGGACCCGGAGTCCGCCACGCTGACGGAGAAGCACTTCTTCGCGCGGCTGCAGTCCTTCGTGCGCCCCGGCGACGTGTTGATCGCCGAAACGGGCACCTCGGCGCAGAACACCGTCGGTCTGCCGCTACCCGACGGGGTGCGCTACGTCAATCAATCCAGCTGGGGATCGATCGGCTACGCGCTGCCCGCGCTGCTGGGGTCGCTGATCGCCAGCCCGGACCGCCGGCACATCCTGTGCACCGGGGACGGCTCGTTCCAGGTCACCGCCCAGGAGCTGTCGACGATCCTGCGGCACGGCCTCACCCCGGTCGTCTTCCTGCTGAACAACCGCGGCTACACCATCGAACGATCGATCCTCGGGGCGAACTCGGCGTACAACGACGTCGCGAATTGGGCCTATCACGAGCTGCCCCGGGTCTTCGGGGGCTCCGGTGCCCACCTGTCGCGGATCTGCACCACCCCGGCCGAGCTGGATGACGCGCTCCACGACGCGGCGGAGGCCGCCACGCTGGCGTTCATCCAGGTCGAACTCGAACCCCTGGACATGACCCCGGCGACCACGGTCGTCGGCGACGCGACCCGCCGCTTCGACTACGGGGTCTACGCGCTGGACAATCCCCTCCGCTAGTCAGAGGACCGAGCGGACGCCGAGCGGAACGGCGGTCGCGCCCGGAACCGGATGCTCGGGGGCACTGGTGACCCGGCCGCCGTCGAGCATGGTGGTGATCCACTGCGCCGCGAGTACCGGCACGGCGGCGACGTTGGCCGGCCGCGGCGTGCCGACGACCAGCCGGGCCAGGGGGTCCGAGCTCGCACCCTCGGAGTCGATGTGGGTGCCGCCTTCCAGCAGCACCCCGACGAACTGGTCGGGACGCGTCGCGACGAGGGCTGCGGTCGCGGTGCCGTTGTCGTTCCAGGGCGAGGGTGGCGCGGCGATCTGCAGCACCTGGACGTCGAGCGGGAGGGCGCTGACCGCATTGGCCAGCCGTTCCCGCGACGTCACCCCGTCGAACATCACCACCCCGGCCAGGTCCGGGTCGTCCCTGGCGTAGGCGGCCGCCGCGACGGCCAGTCCCCCGCCCGCGGAGTGGCCGGACAGGACGAAGCGCCGGGGCAGCGGCACCGTGTACCCGGCGGCGAAGGCGCTGACCGTCAGCGCGGTGCGATCGCCTTCGAAGAGGGTGGCGACGGCCTGCTGCATGGGTTCGCCGTTGATCCAGCAGCCGTCGGTGGTGAGGAAGTTCGACGACAGCGTCGGGCTGACGACGACGGTGTTGGTGCGTTCGGCGATCTGCACGGCCAGCGCGGACATGGCGCGGTTGTTCCGGAAGAAGCCGTGCTGCAGATAGACCAGGCCCTCGGGTTCGGTGTCCTGGTTCGGGAAGTACCAGAGGGCGTCGACGGTGGTGCCCTCGCAGCCGCACGGGATGTTCAGCGTCGAGTGGCCGACGGTGACCTTGCTGCCCGCGGGGACGGACGGTTCCGACAGGAACGCCTGCGCGGCGCCCAGCAGCGCGTCGACCACGGCGCCGCCGAATCCGCCGGCCGGGGTATTGGACGATGCTGTGGCGGCGCGCTTTTCGGCAATCTGCTGGACGTCGGCGGGTTCGGACCGGAGGTCGGAGCCGGTGGCTGACAGGTCGCGGCTGACCCCGTGCGCCCGGGGCGCCGAGTCCGACGATTCGGATTCGGTATCGCTGCCTTCGACACCATCGCGTTGCACCCCGGTGCGTCGAACACCGCTGCGTTCGGCGCTGCCTCGTTCCACCCCCGATGACGATGCCGACACCGATGACGACGACGATGAACCCGAACTCACTCCGCCGGCCCCGTCGGCATCAGCCGAGGCCGCGGCGGCGCCGCAGAACAGCGTGACACCCAGCGCAGCGGTGAATGCTCCCGCGGCGCACCACGCTCGGAGCCGGCCGGTCATGAGCCGGTGAGCGCGAATCAGCCCTGACGCGACACCGGGATCGACGCGGTCGGGGCGTCGTCTTCCTGGTGGGCCTGGCGCGTGGTCGAATCGTCCGGGTAGTCCTCGGCCTTGCTGTTGCCGGTGGCCTCGAGGTCTTCGCGGATGGCCTGCTGGGCGGCCGGCGGCAGCGTGTGCAGGATCTCCCGCACCCGGGCCTGCCGGCGGCCGACCGCGCGCCGCTCCGGCATCCCGGGGGTCGCGGTGACCTGCGGCGGCACGCCCTCGATCTCCTCGACACCGCCGTCGTGGTGACCGGCGTCCACCATGGCCTGCTCTTCGGCCATCGTCGACTCGTCCTTCTCCTCGGACATGCCGATGGGGCCGAGGCGGCGACCGTTGAGGAACTGCTTGACGACGGGCTCGTCGCTGGTCAGCAGCACCTCACGGGGGCCGAACATCACCAGGTGCTTGCGGAACAGCATGCCCATGTTGTCCGGCACGGTGCGGGCGATGTTGATGTTGTGCGTGACGATGAGGATGGTGCAGTCGATCTGGGCGTTGATGTCGATCAGCAGCTGCGAGAGGTAGGCGGTACGGACCGGGTCCAGACCGGAGTCGGGCTCGTCGCAGAGGATGATCTGCGGGTCGAGGACCAGGGAGCGGGCCAGCCCGGCGCGCTTACGCATACCGCCGGAGATCTCGCCCGGGAACTTGTTCTCGTCACCGGCCAGACCAACCAGGTCCAGCTTCTCCATGACGATCTGGCGGATCTCGCCTTCCTTCTTCTTCGTGTGCTCACGAAGCGGGAACGCGGTGTTGTCGAACAGATTCATCGAACCGAACAGCGCACCGTCCTGGAACATGACGCCGAACAGGGTGCGGATCTCGTAGAGCTCCTTGGCGGAGCACTCGATGATGTTGGTGCCGTCGACGATGATCCGGCCGCGCTCGGGGCGCAGCAGACCGATCAGCGACTTGAGGAACACGGATTTGCCGGTACCGGACGGGCCGAGGAGCACGCTCACCTCACCGGCCGGGATCTCCATCGTGACGTCTTCCCAGATTCGCTGGGAGCCGAAGGATTTGGTCAGTCCCTCGACCTGGATGCCAATGCCCACGCGTGATCCCTTCCCGCAAAATGCTTCACCGGCCACCGCCCAGCAGCCTGTGGCTTGAGTCACTGTAGCCTACGCAGATTTCTGACAACACTCGTATGACAGCACGGAGTGCTTACGGTATCGCCGGGTTCGGGGCGCCGGACTGTTTGCTGGACATCCCCCGAACACGGCTGTGGGGCCGGCCCGTAAAAACGGACCGGCCCCACAGTCGGGCTGAACTTACTTGACGGACACCGTCGCGCCGGCGGCCTCCAGCTTGGCCTTGGCGTCGTCGGCGGCCTCCTTCGGAGCCTTCTCGAGGATCGGCTTCGGAGCGCTGTCGACGAGGTCCTTGGCCTCCTTGAGGCCCAGGCCCGCGACGATCTCGCGGACGACCTTGATGACGCCGATCTTCTTGTCGCCGGCGCTCTCGAGGATGACGTCGAACTCGGACTGCTCTTCGGCAGCCTCGGCCGGCGCACCGCCGGCGGGGCCCGCGGCCGCGACGGCGACCGGAGCGGCGGCGGTGACCTCGAAGGTCTCCTCGAACTGCTTCACGAACTCCGAGAGCTCGAGCAGGGTCATTTCCTTGAACGCGTCGAGCAGTTCGTCGGTGGACAGCTTGGCCATGATTGGTCCTTCCTAGATTGTTTCTGTCTGTCTGGGGGTGGTGCTTAAGCGGCTGGCTCGCCGGCCTTCTTCTCCTGCAGGGCTGCGGCGAGCCGCGCGACCTGCGATGCGGGAGCGTTGAACAGGCCCGCAGCCTTGGCGAGGTTGCCCTTCATCGCGCCGGCCAGCTTGGCCAGCAGGACCTCGCGCGACTCGAGGTCCGCGATGCGGTTGACCTCGTCGATGGAGAGCGCGCGGCCCTCCATGTAACCGCCCTTGATGACCAGCTGCTTGTGGTCCTTGGCGAACGCCTTGATCGCCTTGGCGGCGTCTACCGGCTCGCCCTTGACGAACGCGATCGCCGTCGGCCCGGCGAACAGCTCGTCGAGGCCGTCGATACCGGCCTCGTTCGCGGCGCGCTTGACCAGCGTGTTCTTCGCGACGGTGTAGGTGGCGGAGTCCCCGAGCGAGCGACGCAGCTGCGCGAGGTCGGCCACCTTCAGCCCGCGGTACTCGGTGACGACGGTGGCCGTCGCCTCCTTGAACTGCTCGGCAATGTCGGCAACCGCCGTGGCCTTCTCAGCCTTGGCCATGCATGCCTCCTCGTGGTGGGTTTCAGGTGCTCCCCTCAGCCCGTCACGAAGGCCGGAAACGACGAACGCCCCGGCGCAGACAGGCCGGGGCGCACACGAAAAATCGCAGTTACCTCGTCCTCCTGCGTGGGCCGCCCGGGTGATCCGGGACCTTCAACCGATTGCTCGGTAACCGACGGTCTTCGGTGGAACCTGGAAAGGATAGCGGACGTCGCCGCGATCAGCCAAAACGCCGCCCACCCCTCCCCGCGAGCGCGCGCGTCTGCACGCGACACGCCGCCGAATTTCGACATTGCGCGCACGCTCGTGGCCGCCGAGCGTGCGGGCACTACTCCGGGTGGAGCCGTTCGGGCGGTTCGGACGGCGTCAACCGTTCGGGGGTCTCGGCGGGGGTGAGCCGTTCCGGAGTCTCGGACGGGGTGGCCGGCGCGGGAACGGGTTCGGGAGCTTGGGGAGGCGCAGTCATCCCTTTGGATACCCGAGTCGCCGCCGAGGCAACCCGGCTCAGCTCACCGCCAGCGCCGCCGCGCCGATCAGTCCGGCGTCACCCCCGAGTTCGGCGGGCACGATCTGCAGGCCGTGCAGGAAGCTCAGCCCCGCGTATTCGTCGAGGGCCTCGCGCAGCGGATGGAACAGCATCGCCCCGGCGCGCGCCACGCCGCCGCCTATCACCACCAGGTCCAGGTCGCACACCGCGCCGACCGAGGCGATCATCGCGGCGATCCCGCGGGCGGCGCGGGTGAAGGCCTGTCGCGCGACGGCGTTTCCGGCGACGGCGGCGGCGGCCAACTCCCGGGCGTCCGCGGACGGCGGCGCCTGCCAGCCGTGCTCGCGCGCCCACTGGGCCATGCGCGGTCCACCGGCGACGGTCTCCACGCAGCCGTGCCCGCCGCAGGAACACCTCGCGCCGTCGGGGTCGACGATGACGTGGCCGACGTGGCCGGCGTTCCCGGTGCGTCCGTGATAGGGCGCGCCGTCCAGGACGAGCCCGCCACCGACTCCGGTCGACACCACCATCCCGAGCAGGAACTGTGCCCCGCGGGCGGCGCCGCGCCACCGCTCCCCCAACGCCATGCACACCCCGTCGCCACCGAGCCGGACCGGCACCCCCGGGCAGCGGGCGCCCACCCGCTCCACGATCGGGAACCGCTGCCAGGCGGTGATGTTGATGGGGCTGACGGTGCCCGCCGGCACGTCGATCGGTCCGGCCGACGCGATGCCGACGGCCTGCACCGCCCCGCCGGCCGCACTCAGTGCGCCAGTGATCAGGGCGTCGACGACCGCCCAGATGGCCTCGGCGTCGCCACGCGGAGTGGGCGACTCGGCCCGGTGGACGAGCCCGCCGGCGTCGTCGACGATGCCGGCCGCGAGCTTGGTGCCGCCGATGTCGAGGGCGAGCGTGGACATCGCATCATTCTCGGGTGATGTCCACGACGAGCGCGCGGTGGTCGGAGATCGGCAGCGACACCGATTCGCAGCGCTCGACCCGCAGGCTGCCGTCGTCGGTCAGGATGTGGTCGAGCTGACGGTCGGGCGCGTGGGCGGGGAAGGTGAGCCCGGAACCGAGCGTGTGCATCCGGCTCCAGCGGGACGGCCGGGGCGGGGTCATGTTCAGGTCGCCCATCAGCACGCGCGGGCCCTCGAATCCGCGCAGGTCGCGCACCAGCCGTCGCATCTGCATGCGGTTCCAGCCCGGCACGAAGGACAGGTGGGTGTTGGCGACGGTGAGGGTGCCCAGTGGGGTGTCGAAGCGCCCGACCATCGCCGCGCGCGGTTCCTCGTTGACGATCTGCACCCGGTTGGGGCCGGGCAGGTACATCGGGAAGCGCACCGGGATGCGCGGCAGGCGGACCACCTGCCACATCTCGGCGGGAAAACGGGACAGCAGGGCGATGCCGTAGGCGGCGGTGCCGGGCTGTTCGCGGCCGGTGGCGGCCATCCAGGTGGCGCCGGGAGTTCCGGCGATGGCGGCGACGAAGCGGTGGCTGACCGCCCGCATCGCCTCGGCGGCGACCGCGGTCAGGTCGGCTTTCCCGGAGCGTGGCTGATCCAGATCCACCTCCTGCAGCGCGACGATGTCGGCGTCGAGGTCGCTGATGGCGGCGGCCAGCCGACCCAGGTCGACGTCGCCGTCGTGCACGCTGCGACCGTGCAGGATGTTGAATGTCGCCATACGCATGGGGTATTTGGTACCCGCCGCAGGGGCGCCCCGACACCCCGACCGTGAACCACGCCGACCGATGTCCGGAAAGTAGGCCGATGTCCGCCCGTAACGAGGCACTGCGCGATGCCCTTCGGCGTGCCGCCTCTGCGCTGAGGGCCGAGGGGCCCGAATTCGCCCTCGCCGGCAGCTATGCCCTGTGGGCCTACGGCGGTCCGGAACCGGTGCACGATGTGGATTTCGTGGTGGCCGAGCAGGATGTCGAGTCCGCGGCGGCGACCTTGGAGAAGGCCGGTTTCCGCGTCGAGCGCACGCCCGAGGATTGGTTGTTCAAGGCGTGCGTCGGGGAGGACTTCGTCATCGACGTGTTGCATGCGCTCAACGGCACTCCGGTGCAGCCCGACGACGTGAAGCGCGCCGAGGAGCTCGACGTCCTGGCGATCCGGATGCGGGTGCTGCCCCCGACGCAGGTGGTGACGCAGAAGCTGAACTCGCTCAACGAACACAACGCCGACTTCTCCGCGCTGCTCGGCCCCATCCGGGCGGTCCGCGAGAGCGTCGACTGGGACGCCGTGCGCGCCGACACCGCGGACAATCCGTTCGCGGAGGCTTTTCTCGTGCTCGCCGGCCGGCTCGGCATCACACCCTGACCGATCGGCGCAACCGCGCGGCGACCGCGATCATCGCCTCGGCCACCTCGGGCGGTTCGAGGATTTCGAAGTCGGCGTCGACCATCGCGAAGTACAGCGCCATCCGCTCGGGATTGTCGGCGCCGGCGGTGACGATGCATGCCTGCGGGCCGTCGGCCTCGAGTTCGGCCGAACCCGCCGGGAAGTGGGATGCCACGGTCTCCAGCGGCGCCTGGTAGCGCACCCGTGCGACGTAGCGGTAGGGCGAGCTACTGATCGACCGGCGCACGTAGGCGGCCGCGTCGGGTGCGTCGCGCGGGACGAAGGTGGTCCCGGCGGCCGTCACGTCGGCCATCCGGTCGAGCCGCAGGCTGCGCCAGTCCAGCCGGTCACGGTCCCAGGCCAGCAGATACCAGCGCCGTCCGGTGGTGACGAGGTGATAGGGCTCGAGGCGGCGCCGGGTGGCGTTGCCGGCCCGGTCGACGTAATCGGCGGTGACGTGTTCGTGGTCGCGGCTGGCGCGGGCGAGTGTCATCAGCACCTCGGGTGCGACGACGGACTCCGGGGCGCCGGAGGTCAACGTCACGGTGGCCTCGTGGATCGCCGACACCTGGGAGCGCAGCCGCCGCGGCATCACCTGGTCGAGCTTGCTCAGGGCGCGCAGCGCCGATTCGCCGACGCCTGCGACGGTGCCGCCGGCCGCCAGCCGCAGGCAGACCGCCATCGCGACGGCTTCGTCGGGGTCGAGGAGCAGCGGGGGCAGGGCGGCGCCGGCGCCCAGCTGGTATCCGCCGCCGTGGCCTTTACTGGCGGCGACGGGGTAGCCGAGGTCGCGCAGCCGTTCGATGTCGCGGCGCACGCTGCGGGTGGTGACGCCGAGCCGCTCGGCCAGCTCATCGCCGGACCACACCCGCCGGGACTGCAGGAGTCCGAGCAGGTGCAGAACGCGGCCGGTGGTTTCGGACATCCCCCCAGGCTGCCAGGGTCAGCGGACGGTTTCTGTCCTTTGCCATCGGCCCGCCACGCGAGCGGCCAATCCGCCGCGGCACCGCCCGATGGCGCGGATGATGGCCGATATGGGGTTGGCCGACTCCCTTCTGTTGCTCGCCGCCGAGGGCGAGCCGCCTGGTCTGCTGCCCGCCCGCCAGCAGATGGCGTTCTCGCTGGGCTGGCATATCGTGCTGGCCTGTTTCGGGGTGGCGTTTCCGACGATCATCTTCGTCGTGCACCGGCGCGGCATCGTCCGCGACGATCCGGTCGCGCTCGGGTTGGCGCAACGCTGGGCGAAGGTGTCGGCGGTGTTGTTCGCGATCGGCGCGGTGTCTGGCACCGTGCTGAGTTTCGAGATGGGCCTGTTGTGGCCGGGTCTGATGGGCCGGTTCGGCGACGTGCTCGGTTTGCCGTTCGCATTCGAAGGCCTCTCGTTCTTCGTCGAAGCGATCTTCTTGGGGATCTATCTGTACGGCTGGGGCCGGATGCCCCCGCGTCGCCACCTGCTGATGCTCATCCCGATGGGCATCGCCGGGGTGGTGGGCACGTTCTGCGTGGTGTCGGTCAACGCCTGGATGAACCATCCCGCCGGCTTCACCATCCGCGACGGTGCGGTCACCGACGTCAACCCGTGGCGGTCGATGTTCAACGACGGCGCGCTGCTGCAATTCGCGCACATGTGGGTGGCGGCATTCATGGTCGTCGGCTTCACGGTGGCGGGCGTGTATGCCTTCGGATTGCTGCGCGGGCGGGTCGACGCTCATCACCGGTTGGGTTTCACGGTGCCATTCGCGTTCGCCTCGGTCGCGGCGGTGGCGCAGCCGTTCGTCGGTCATGTGCTGGGGATGCGTATCCACGACACCCAGCCGGCGAAGCTGGCGGCCTTCGAACTCGCCCAGACCACCGAGGGTCCGGCGCCGTTGCGGATGGGTGGGCTGCTGATCGACGGTGAGGTGCGCTGGGCGCTGACCATCCCGCGGCTCGGATCGATCATCGCCCGGAATTCGTGGGATGCGCCGGTGCCCGGGCTCGACGAGGTGCCGCGCGACGAGTGGCCGCCGGTGAACATCACCCATGTGGCGTTCCAGTCGATGGTGGGCATCGGCACCCTGCTGGCGCTCGTCGCGGTGCTGTACTGGCTGGCCCGGTGGCGCGGCCGCGATCTGTTGGGGTCCCGATGGTTTCGGTGGCTGGCCGTGGCCATGGGGCCGCTGGCCATCGTGGCCGTCGAATCCGGTTGGGTGGCAACCGAAGTGGGCCGTCAGCCGTGGACGGTGTGGAAGGTGTTGACCACCACTGATGCCGCCAGTCAGAGCAGTGGGCTGTGGTGGAGTTACGCCGCTGTGTTGGTCGTCTATCTCGGTATGACGGTCGGCGCCTTCATCGTCCTGCGGTCGATGGCCCGGCGGTGGCGGGCCGGCGAGGCCGATCTGCCCAGCCCGTACGGGCCGCCGCGCGCGGAGGCGGTGCGGTGACGCTGGCGACGCTGGTGGCCATGGCGATGTTCCTCGGCGTGGTGGTGTACGCGCTGTTCGGCGGCGCCGACTTCGGGTCGGGGTTCTATGACCTCACTGCCGGTGACGCCCGCAGCGGCGCGCAGGTCCGCACGCTCGTCGACCACAGCATCGGGCCGGTGTGGGAGGCCAACCACGTTTGGCTGATCTACGTCCTGGTGGTGTGGTGGACGGGCTTCCCGGCGACCTTCGCTGCCGCGACCACCACACTGTTCATCCCCCTGGCCCTCGCGCTGGCCGGAATCGTGCTGCGCGGAGCGAGTTTCGTGTTCCGCAAGTATTCGGCGACGTTGTCGCAGGCGCGGCTGTTCGGGGCGATCTTCGCCGGATCGTCGTTGATCACGCCGTTCTTCTTCGGAACCGTGGCCGGGGCGGTGGCCTCGGGCCGGGTCCCGGCCGAGGGCTACGGCGACCGGGTGGGTTCCTGGCTGAATCCGACGTCGTTGGTGGGCGGCTGTCTCGCCGTGGCGACGTGTGTGTTCCTGGCCGGGGTGTTCCTGACCGCGGACGCCGACCGCGCCGGCGATACCGCCCTGGCCGACGGGCTGCGACGGCGCACGCTGGCCGTCGGGGCGCTCACCGGCGTCGTGGTGTTCGCCGGTCTCTACCCGGTGGCGCACGATGCGCCCACCCTGGCCGCGGGTCTGCGCACGCATGCTGCACCGCTGTTGGTGGTCGCGCTGGTCGCAGGGGTTGCGGCGGTGTGGCTGGTCTTCCGGCGTCGGTACGGGATCGCCCGGGTGCCTGCGGCGGTGGCGGTCGCGTCGGTGGTCACCGGGTGGGGGGTGGGCCAGTATCCGTGGCTGCTCGTCGACGAGGTGACCATCGACGACGCGGCCGGCGCACCCGCCACGCTGGTGGGGTTGCTGATCGTGGTGGCGCTGGCCGGGGTGATCGTGCTGCCGGCGCTGGCGTATCTGCTGCGGTTGACCCAGACCGAGGCGTGGACGCGTCTGTGATTCTGCGCGAGCCCAGACCCTCAGTGGCCCCGGGCGACGGACCGCCACACCGCCTGACAGGTCAGGCTGGTCTCGGCGACGGCCGCCGGTGAGTCTTTGGAGGCCTGGTAGAAGCTGCGCTCGATCATCCAGCACAGTGCGCGCGCCAGGGCCGGTGCGTCGTCGGGTCCTGCGCCGGCCGGCGTTCCGCTGCGCCGGAGCACCTCGGTGATGACGTCGATCGAGTCCTCCGCAGCCCCTGCCCACAATTGGTCGATGGCGGGGACGGTGGAGCCGAGGTCGACGGCCATCCGCATGACCGGCCCGTGTGCGAGCCAGAGATCGGCGGTGCGTTGCACCGCGCCGGCGATCACCTGCTCGATCGGCCCGGCATCGGTTCGGGCGGCTCCTGCAGCGGTTTTGAGCGTCTCGACGGTGCGCGCGACGAGCGCGGTCAGCACCTCCTGCTTGGAGCCGAAGTAGAAGTACAACGCAGCGCGGGTGATGCCCGACGCCGCGGTGATGTCGGCGACGGTCATCTCGGCATACCCGCCGGTGGACAGGAGGTGCTCGGCGGCATCGAGGATTTGCTGTTCGCGCACGTCACCCTTGCGGACGGTGGGCGCCGAGCGGCGGGAGGGCCAGGGTTTGGTCACGGTGTCCCCCGAACACTCCTCTGCAGCGGCGAGTCACGCCGTGCGCGCGATCTTTGCGGCAAGGCTACGGCATCCGTGCGGACCGTCGGCGTGACTGTAGCCAAAGGTCCACGCGGGATTAAAGATTCGCCGCTCCCCGACCGTAGTTGACAATGTGTCGATTCTAGTCGACAGTGTGTCTAGTAAGAGTTGCAGAATCGGAGGACTCGATGCGCACGTTGTTCATCACCGGGGTGAGCTCCGGTCTGGGCCACGCTTTCGCCACCGCCGCCCTGAGCGCCGGCGACGCCGTGGTCGGCACGGTGCGGCGACCGGCCGATGCCGAGGCGTTCACCGCCTTGGCGCCCGGGCGTGCGCATGCACGGCTGCTCGATGTCACCGACGACGACGCGGTGTTCCGCACGGTCGACGACGTCGAAGCGACGGTGGGTCCGCTCGATGTGGTGATCGCCAATGCCGGATATGGCGTTGAGGGCATCTTCGAGGAGACCCCGTTGTCGCAGCTGCGGGCCCAGTTCGCCACCAACGTCTTCGGCGTCGCCGCGACCCTGCAGGCGGCGCTGCCCTACATGCGCCGGCGTCGCGCGGGTCATCTCATGGCGGTCACGTCGATGGGCGGACTCATGGCGGTGCCGGGATTGTCGGCCTACTGCGCAAGCAAGTTCGCGGTCGAAGGCATGCTCGACAGCCTGCGCAAAGAGGTCGCCTCCTTCGGTATCCATGTCACCGCGATCGAACCCGGCTCGTTCCGCACCGACTGGGCCGGCCGGTCGATGACGCGCGCGCAGCGCTCGATCCCTGATTACGACGCGGTCATGGAGCCCATCCGCACCGCGCGGCTGGAGGCCAGCGGTCGGCAGTTGGGCAATCCGCAGAAGGCGGCCGACGCCGTCCTGTCCATCATCGGCATCGACGAGCCGCCGGCGCACCTGGCACTGGGATCCGATGCGCTCGCCTTGATCGGCGCAGCCCGCAGCGCCGTCGACGCCGACCTTCGTGAGTGGGAATCGCTCTCTCGCAGCACGGATTTCGCCGAGGGTGCGCGCCTGACTCCACGCTGAGCAGCCCTTCTCCGCGCTTTAGGACCGAAACTGTCCTATAGCGGTGGGAGGCTCTACCCATGAACCTCACCGAGGAGCTGGTCGACCAGCTGGAGCTGCACTGGACGGGTCAGTTGCGACCCCGCCTGGACGGCCTGACCGACGACGAATACTTCTGGAAACCGGTGCCGGACTGCTGGACGGTGCATCGGGACGGTGCGGCGGGCAGCAGCGACGCGGCCCGGGGGAAACCCCGCGTGGACTTCAGCTATCCGGCTCCTGACCCCGAGCCGTTCACCACCATCGCCTGGCGCATGGCCCACGTCATCGTCGGGGTGTTCGCGATGCGCAATCATTCCCACTTCGGCGGTCCACCCGCGGACTACGAGTCGTGGTCCTACGCCACCGACGCCGCCACCGCGCTGGCCCAGCTCGACACCGAGTACAGCCGGTGGATCAGCGGCGTGCGCGGTCTCGACGACGACGCACTGGCGCGGCCGTGCGGCCCGGCCGAGGGGCCGTACGGCCACCGCCCGATGGTGACGCTCGTCCTGCACATCCACCGTGAAGTCATCCACCACGGTGCCGAAATCGCTTGTCTGCGTGACCTCTACACCCACAGCCCGAAGGAGATCTGAGATGCCCGGTTTGCCCCCACCCGCCGCGGGTGAACGTCAGACGCTGATCGCGTTCCTCGAGTTCAACCAGAACGCCTTCTTCTCGGTCGCCCACGGCCTGACCGACGAGCAGGCCCGCTCGACGCCGTCGGCGAGCGCTCTGTCGATCGGTGGTCTGGTCAAGCACGCCGCGGGGGTGCAGCGCGGTTGGGTGCAGCGAGCAGTTCACGCGCCGGAGTTTCCGCCGCCGGACCCGCGTCCGCTCCAGGAGCAGATGGCCGAATACCAGGACCAGTACACGATGCGCGACGACGAGACCCTCGCCGATCTGCTGAACGATCTACGGGCGGTGAACGCCGAGGCGCTGCAGCTGTTCGCCGAGAAAGACCTCGACACCCCGGTTCCGGTGCCGCCGGATGTGCCGTGGTTCCCGAAGGACGTCGACAACTGGACGGTGCGCTGGGTGGTGTTGCACCTGATCGAGGAGTTGACCCGCCATGCCGGCCACGCCGACATCATCCGCGAAACCGTCGACGGCGCAACGATGTACGAGTTGATGGCGGCCAGCGAGGAATGGCCGGAGACCGACTACGTCAAGAGGTGGCGCCCGGCGAGTTGAGCGAGGGCTTGGGTGGGCGGACTAGCAGCCGGTGGGTCGGGCGACTCCGACCCCCACCCAGGTGTCCTCGGTGACCGGTTCGCCGGCCTTGGGCGCCTGCCAGCAGACGATCCAGTTCGTCAGGTTGGTGAACACCCCGGAGCTGCCGTCGTTCTTCATGACGTTGAGCGCCTGGTCGAGCCCGGTGAGCGCGTCGGTGATGTCCTGGGCCGCGGTCTGCAGGTTCGCTCCCTCGACGTCGGGCATCTCCGCCGACGGCTGGGCACCCGCGGGCCCGCCGAGGCCGACGGACAGACTCAGCAGCAACGACGTGACGCCCGCGACGACGGCGATGTGACGCTTCACTTGTCCCCCTCGATGGTTAGGCGTGTTCAGCGTAGTGAGGCTGGTCGATTCCCGGATTCTTTCGACGGCAAGTGGGCGACGGGACCGATTAGTCAGCGGCCGAGCACCCGGCGCACGGCGTTATCGGCCACGACGTCGAGATCCTCCCCCAGTCGACCGGCTAGCCATTGCCGCGCAAGTTCCGCCATCGCACCGGTGAAGATCGCCGCGCCGACCTTGGCGGCGACGGGGTCGATGTCAGGATGCAGCCGCCACCCTTCGACCAGCACCAGTTCGCGCAGCTGATCCCGAGTGGCGGCTCGACGGGCGGCGAGGGCCGGGTTGGATGGCGCGTCGGTGAACAACACCCGGCCGCGCCGCGGATCGGCTGAGCTAAACCCCAACACCGCCGCGATGCCCGCGCGGACACGCTCCTGCATGGCCAATCCTGCTCCGGCCATCGCTTCCTCCACCGCCGCGGCAAGCTGGGCATTTATATCGTCGTACAGGGCGCCGAGTAGGTCGTCCGTGCCGGCAAAACTCTCGTAGAAGTAGCGGGTGTTCAAGCCGCATTCCCGCGACACCGAGCGCACCGCCAACGCGGCCTCGCCTCCGTCCCCAAACAATCGCAGCGCCGCGCCAACGAGCAAGGCCCTTCGCTCGGCGCGGCGCTCGGTCAGCGGGATGCCCGCCCACCGGGTCGGGGTCGACATCGTCACAGCTTAAGCGGGGCTGGCGCATTAATACTTGGTTCGTGCCCGACCTTCGGGGATTACTTTGCCAGTCGCTATTAGGGCGGTGGCGGCACGCTCAGCGCTGCTTTTAGACCGTCCTCGACGGCGGAACTCAACGACTCAGCGAAAGTCGCGGTTATGTGAGAGTTGCCGTCGACATAATCTCGGTAGACGATCACATCACCTATGACCGAAGGGCACCAATCTTCGGTACAGAAGTAGCGAGTCAGGTCAATAAGAGTTGCCCGCTGCGTGAGTTGTGCAGCAGCGACCAAAGGATCCGGCCGTACCGCCTCGGTACGTGGTGTGCCGCACTCACCGATTTGATCCGGTCCGAAGTTGACTCTCGTCACGCACGCCAACGCGCCTTCACTACTTGTTGGATTATCCGCGATGATAGCGATTCGATTGCCCGCATCAATAATTTGCTTCCATGCCGCCGAGTAATCGGCAGGTGCTTGCCCGCCGATGAGACTCGTGGTCACGACAAGATCGTATGGGTGGGCGACTAACTCGGCTATCACTTGGTTCATCGGCTCTTTGCATACTGGCGACAGCTCAAACATCAAGTTGCATGACTGCCCTAGGTAAGTAGTAAGTCGCCACTTATTCGCCATGAGGATCGGTCGCAGCGCCGGTAGCAACGACGCCGCGTGCGAGTCACCAACGAGCGCAATACGGACGGCATCATCGCCCTTATACCCGTACTCGCATGTTCGGAGCGTGCGACGATCCGACTCCCTTTTGAGATAGCAGTCGAAAGCTCCCTGAGTATCTTGCGAGAGAGCGTCGACACTCGGCCTCAGAAAAGACCCGGGACTTCTCAGTGAACACCCCTCCCGCACCATGGCGCGAGACCCAAAGCAAGGATTGACCACCACGTCCAAATCCACCGCTTCAGTGCGGTCAACCTGTGACGCGGGCTCACCTTGTGCAGCTGAGACCATCTCGGCGTGTCGGACGCTGGCGATAGAAACGATAACGATCGCAGCAGCTAAGCCCCCCGCTACGGTCCACACAGCCCGACCAAGAAGCCAGCTGTGTTCTGCGCCGACAGTCAACCACTCGGACTGACGTATTGGATTCTCATAGTAACGATATGTTATAGCCGTAAGTCCCAGTGTGAGCACAATAGCGAGCACGTAGAAAAGTGACTTGCTCCCAGTCAACGTTGGCAACAAGGTTATCACTGGCCAATGCCACAGGTACAGCGTGTAACTAGTGTCCCCGAAGTACCGCGCGACCGGATTGGTCAGCGGAAGCATTCCACGAACCGGAACGCCATGAAACGAAGCCACTACAGCAGCCGTCGACAGAACCGGTAAGGCCGCCCAAGGGGCTGGAAACAGAACTGTGGAATCGATTACAAACAACGAACCGACCACCCCCGTCAATCCGAAGTAAGCAAGGATCGGACGGACCTTCGACGGAAGGCGCGACAGCCAAGGCCCTCCGATCGCCAGCACTGCGCCGATACCCAACTCCCACACCCTGGTGAAGGTCGAGAAGTACGCCGCATTGGGGTCAGTGACCGATAGGTACATCGACCAGCTGAATGAACTGATGACGATCACGGTCATGGTAGCAAACAACACCAAATGACGTGCGTTTCCCCGCCGACGCACCGCCCGAGTTAGCGCAAAAAGTGCGACTAGCAGAGCAGGCCATACGAAGTAGAACTGCTCTTCGATGGACAGCGACCAATAGTGTTGAATTGGCGATGGCGGCTGACCCTGTTGGAAATAATCAGCGCCCACCGATTCGAAGCGGAGGTTCGCCGCGAAAACCGCAGCCCATAGCGCGTCCAATAGCGTCTCGCGTGCGCGATAAGCGGGAAACAGAAAATGCGCTGACAGGGCTGTGAAGCCAAGGACCAGCAGCGCGGACGGAAGGATTCGCTTCGCTCGGCGAGCGTAGAAATTAGCGAACGATAGTCTCCGTGTTGCTGCGCGTTCGCGAAGCAGCAGTCCACTGATGAAGAATCCCGACAACACAAAGAAGACGTCCACGCCGACGAACCCACCTGACGGCCAACCGAAAAGGTGATCCGAGAACACAGCGAGGACGGCGACGGCGCGCATGCCTTGCAGGTCCGGTCGATTGAACATGTCGAATACGAGACGGCGCCGCGTTGAGGTCAGCGAACTTGCTTCGTCGACAGTCATTGGCCCCCCAGCGACATAGCGAACCGTCACATTAGCGCAGGCCGAGCTTCGTCACACTTCGGCACGGGTCGGTCAGGCCGTCAGGCGTGTCAAGGCCTGGTCAAGTTTTGTAGCGCGAGCGTCTTGCGGCGGGCGTTCCCTCGTTTAAGGTGAGGACCGAGTCGCGTCGCCGCATTGGCTCGCGAAATCTGACGCCGGCCGGCGGAGCGAGGGGAAACGCGTGAAGAGTTTGGTGGTAGCGACCGTGTTGGCGCCCGTCGCGGCCCTGACGTTTGGACTTCCTTGCGCGACAGCGCAAGCTAGTTGGGAAATGCCGGAACTGCGAGGAATGACGCTGGCGGCAGCTCAAGCGGTGTACACCAAGGCCACGGACAGCTCTGGACCATCTCCGTCGGTAATCAACTACTTCAACAACAGCGAGGTCATCAACTTTTCGAACTGGATCGTATGTCGGCAATCGCCGTCGGCAGGTACGACGATCACGGCAAAATCCAAGACTGCGGTGGGTGTGAACCGGCCAACTCTCTGCTCCAATTAGCATCAAAATCGCTGCGTGGCGGTTCGGCGGCCGCCTCGGAGTGTGAGCCGTCGCACAGGGATTTTCCGGCGCGCGGGCTCTTTTGACACACTCTGTGGTATGAGCTCTACCAAGAAGACGAAGCAACCGGAGCATCGCGAGGTAGCCAAGCTCGACCGGGTGCCGCTACCGCTCGAGGCAGCGCGCGTCGGCGCCACCGGCTGGCAGGTGACGCGCACCGGCGCCCGCGTCGTCTCGACGCTGCGCTCCCGCGGTTCGCTCACCCAGAAGATCGCGCGGCAGATCCCACAGACGTTCGCCGATCTCGGACCCACCTACGTCAAGTTCGGCCAGATCATCGCGTCGAGTCCGGGCGCCTTCGGTGAACCGCTGTCCAGGGAGTTCCGCAGCCTGCTCGACCGGGTTCCACCTGCCGACCCCGCAGCCGTTCAGAAACTGTTCCGGGAAGAACTCGGCGACGAGCCGAAGAACCTCTTCAAGACCTTCGACGAGACGCCGTTCGCCTCGGCGTCGATCGCGCAGGTGCACTACGCGACGCTGCACACCGGGGAAGAGGTCGTGGTCAAGATCCAGCGTCCGGGCATCCGCCGCCGCGTCGCTGCCGATCTGCAGATCCTCAAGCGCGGCGCGCGGCTGGTCGAGTTCGCGAAGCTCGGCCAGCGGCTCAGTGCCCAGGACGTGGTCGCCGACTTCGCCGACAACCTCGCCGAGGAGCTGGATTTCCGCCTCGAGGCGCAGTCGATGGACGCCTGGGTCGCGCATATGCACGCCTCACCGCTCGGCGAGAACATCCGCGTCCCGCAGGTGTACTGGGATCTCACCAGTGAGCGGGTGCTCACCATGGAACGGGTGCAGGGCATCCGCATCGATGACGCCCCGGCCATCCGCAAGGCGGGTTTCGACGGCGAGGCTCTGGTCAAGGCGCTGCTGTTCAGCCTCTTCGAGGGCGGTCTGCGGCACGGCCTGTTCCACGGCGACCTGCACGCCGGCAATCTCTTCGTCGATCCGGACGGCAAGGTCGTCTTCCTGGACTTCGGCATCATGGGCCGCATCGACCCGCGCACCCGCTGGCTGCTGCGCGAGCTGGTGTACGCCCTGCTGGTCAAGAAGGACCACGCCGCCGCCGGCAAGATCGTCGTCCTGATGGGTGCGGTCGGGACGGTCAAACCCGAAGCCCAGGCGGCCAAGGATCTCGAGAAGTTTGCCACCCCGTTGACCATGAAGTCCCTCGGCGATCTCAGCTACGCCGAGATCGGCAAGCAGCTCTCGGCGCTGGCCGACGCCTACGACGTGAAGCTGCCCCGCGAGCTGGTGCTCATCGGCAAGCAGTTCCTCTATGTCGAGCGGTACATGAAGTTGCTCGCGCCGAAGTGGCAGATGATGAGTGACCCCCAGCTGACCGGGTACTTCGCCAACTTCATGGTCGACATCAGCCGTGAGCACAAGGAAAACGAAGAGCTGGAGGTCTGAGTGCAGGTCCGCGAGGGCAAGGCCTCGTCCGGTGAGGTCGAGATCCACTACGAGGACATGGGCGATCCGAACGATCCGGCCGTCCTGCTCATCATGGGCCTGGGCGCGCAGCTGACGTTCTGGCGGGAGGATTTCTGCCGCAAGCTGATCGATCAGGGTCTGCGCGTCATCCGCTACGACAACCGCGATGTCGGCCTGTCGACTCGCCTGGACGGCCGGCGCACCAAGGGGTCGCAAATCGGCAACATGGCCCGCTCACTGCTCGGGTTCGAGAGCCCGTCGGTGTATCGGCTCGAAGACATGGCCGACGACGCCGCGGCGCTGCTCGATCACCTCGACCTCGAGCACGCCCACGTCGTGGGCGGTTCGATGGGCGGGATGATCGCTCAGGTGTTCGCGGCCCGCTACGCCGAGCGGACCAAGACCTTGGCGGTGTTCTTCTCGTCGAACAATCAGCCGCTGCTCCCGCCGCCCGGCCCGCGTCAGCTGCTCGCGGTCATCACCGGCCCGCCGCCGAGCTCTCCGCGCGAGGTGATCATCGAGAACTCGATCAAGGTCAGCCGGATCATCGGCAGCCCGAAGTATCCGTCCACCGAAGAGCAGTTGCGCGCCGACGCGGTCGCGTTCTATGACCGGGCCTTCTATCCGCAGGGCATCGCGCGGCAGTTCAACGCGATCACCGGCAGCGGCAGTCTGTTGAAGTACGACCGGCAGATCACCGCTCCCACGGTGGTCATCCATGGCACGGCCGACAAGCTCATGCGGCCATCCGGTGGCAAGGCCATCGCCAAGGCGATCCCCAACGCACGCCTGGTCCTGTTCGACGGTATGGGCCACGAGCTGCCGCAGCCGCTGTGGGACGACATCATCGGCGAACTGAAGACCAATTTCGCGGAACGTCCCTGACCTGCCGCAACATTTCGCAATTCGGCTGACCCCAGGCGGGTCGCGTACCATCTGCACTCGAGGCAAGCGCGTGTGTGCGGTGAGTCAACAATGACCCTGCTGAACCCCGCTCATCGCCAGAAAGGCACGACCATGGCCCGATCGGGCAAGCTCAAGCCACATTTCGAAGACGTCCAGGCCCACTACGACCTGTCCGACGACTTCTTCCGGCTGTTCCTGGACCCCAGCCAGATGTACAGCTGCGCGTATTTCGAGCGCGATGACATGACGCTCGAGGAAGCGCAGCGGGCGAAGGTGGATCTGGCGCTGGGCAAGTTGGGTCTCGAGCCCGGGATGACGTTGCTCGACGTGGGCTGCGGCTGGGGTTACACGATGATGCGCGCGATCGAGAAGTACGACGTCAACGTCGTGGGGCTCACCTTGAGCAAGAATCAGCTCGCGCACGTCGAGCAGATCTTCGCCGACTCGGACAGCCCGCGCTCGAAGAAGGTGCTGCTGCAGGGCTGGGAAGAGTTCAACGAGCCCGTCGACCGCATCGTGTCGATCGGCGCGTTCGAACACTTCGGCAAGGACCGGTGGGACGACTTCTTCACCATGGCCTACCGTTCGCTGCCCGACGACGGGGTGATGCTGCTGCACACCATCACCGCCCTGACCATCCCGCAGATGATCGAGCGGGGCATCCCGCTGACGTTCTCGGTGGCGCGGTTCATCAAGTTCATCCTCACCGAGATCTTCCCGGGCGGATATTTGCCGACGATCGAGCTGGTGGGAGAACACGCCGCCAAGGCGGGCTTCACCCTGACCCGCGAGCAGTCGCTGCAGCCGCACTACGCCAAGACCCTCGACCACTGGTCCGCGGCGCTCGAGGCGCATCGGGATGAGGCGATCGCGGTGCAGTCCGAAGAGGTGTACGACCGCTACATGCACTACCTCACCGGCTGCGCGGACTCGTTCCGCAAGGGCTACACCGACGTCAACCAATTCACGCTGGTGAAGTAGCCCGCACCGCAGCACGAAACCAATTGACCGACACGTCGAGGCCCTGCCTGTGAGCGGGCTGTCGGCGGGTAGTGTCTGGTCAAAGCACTGACCAATTGGTGAATTCAATTGACCTGTCATGAGGAAGGCCAAGCGCGAACGATGTCTGACAATTCCACCGGCACCAAGGACCTGACGCCTCACTTCGAGGACATCCAGGCCCACTACGACTTGTCGGACGACTTCTTCGGCGTCTTCCAGGACCCGACGCGCAAGTACAGCTGCGCCTACTTCACCGGGCCGAGTGTCACGCTGTCCGAAGCGCAGATCGCCAACGTCGACCAGCACTTGGACCGGCTCGACCTCAAACCCGGGATGACGCTGCTCGAGGTCGGCTGCGGCTGGGGTCTGACGCTGCAGCGCGCGATGGAGAAGTACGACGTCAACGTCATCGGCCTGACGCTGTCGAAGAACCAGAAGGCCTACTGCGATCAGTTGCTGAGCAAGATCGACACCGAGCGCACCTACGACGTCCGGCTGGAAGGGTGGGAGCAGTTCCACTCCCCCGTCGACCGCATCGTGTCGATCGAGGCCATCGAGCACTTCGGGTTCGATCGGTTCGACGACTTCTTCAAGACGTGCTACGACATCCTGCCGGAGGACGGCCGGATGACGATCCAGAGCAGCTGCGGTTACCACCCGTACGATCTGCAGGCCCGCGGCAAGAAGCTGACGTTCGAGCTGGCCCGCTTCGCCAAATTCATGGCTGAGGTGATCTTCCCGGGTGGCCGCATCCCGTCCACGAAGATGTTGGTGGAGCACGGGGAGAAGGCCGGATTCACGGTGCCCGAGACGCTGTCACTGCGGAACCACTACATCAAGACGCTCGGTATCTGGGCCGCCCGCCTGGAGCACAACAAGGAGCAGGCCATCGCGGCCGCCGGCGAGCAGCATTACAACGACTACATGCGGTACCTCACCGGCTGCCAGTACTACTACGTCGACGAGGCGCTCGACGTGAGCCTGGTGACGTATGTGAAGTCCGCTCGAGCGGCCTGACACAGCAGACGACGGCGCCCCGGCACTCGATGAGTGCCGGGGCGCTGTCGTGTTCGGCTCAGGCGGCGCTGACGCCCGAGGCTCCCGAGGTGCTGCTGTCAGCCGCGCTCGGCGCGGGGCCGCGGTCGACACCGCTCGTGGCGACGCGGCTGCGCGTGCCGGTGGCGGTACCGCCGGTGCTGCCGGTGCGTTCCTGGCTCGCAGACTCTGACTGGTCGCCGGCCACCCGACGGCTGGTCGCGACGTCATCGGTGTCGGGGCGCGCCGTCCGCAGGAAGCCGCCACCGGTGTCGGCGGTCCGCGCGGTGGACGTCGCCGCCGTCTCCACCGCATCCGGCACCTCCACCGGCCGCGACGGCTGGACGACCAGGCGCGAGCGGGCCGCGGCCGCGGCGGCCTGCTGTTCGGTGGTGGGCGGGGCCGGGGTCGGCACCTGGGGGCCGAAGGCGTCGCGGACACCCTGATCGATGGCGTCCGCCACCTTGACCGGGAAGTCCGGACCGATGGCCAGCGGGTTGAACGGCAGCGGCGAGAGCGCCTGCGGGATGCCGGGGTTGATCTCGCGGTCGTAGCCGAGGTCGATGAGCAGCTTGGTCAGCGGCTGCACCAGCTTGATCAGCGGATCGACGACGAACGAGATCCCCGTGGACTGGCCCAGGTCGGCGATCGGCTGGAACAGCGGCAGGGTGCCCTGCTGCGGGATCAGCACGAAGGTGGCGTCCTGATATTCCCGCTTGGGCGCGGCGTCGATGGCGGCAGCCAGCGTCTCGTCGGTGTAGCCGTACGGCATGGTGTCGTAGGGACCGTTGCTGTTGGGGTCCAGGTAGTAGCCGTGGACGTACTCGAAGGCGGCGAGCGCGTTCAGGACGGCCAACGGGTTGCCCCAGTACAGCGGCGCGTCGCCGACGGGGTCGTATTCGAACGAATAGTTCGTGCTCTTGATGCCGATGTCGGTGGGCAGCTGCGGGCCGAACGACAGGTCGATGAATGGGATGGTCGGCAGGAAACCCAAACGCGACCACAGGCCCTGGGGATTGTTGATGTTGCCGATGGTGACCACGGAGAGCCGGTCCTTGGTCTCCTGGTTCAACCCGGCCAGGTTGTACAGCTCGCGGGAGACGACCGCGCCGCCCTGGGAGTAGCCGAAGATGATGATTTTCTCGTCGGGCGGCGCGTCGGCCAGGGTCTGGTTCACCGCCGTGTCGAGGTTGGCGACCCCTTTGTCGACCGATTCGTTCCAGGTGTCGCAGCTCAGGCCGGGGCACCAGCCGGAGAAGATGACCAGCGGGAAGAACGTCGCCGGATAGGGAATGCCATCGAGGTCGCAGCCGTCGGTCGAGGTGCAGGCGACGCCGGAGGGGTTGATGTACCGGTCGGCGGCGTTCTCCTTGTAACCGGTGACCGCGTTCGGTCCGACGATGTTGTGGGTACCCGTCCCGGGCACGATGAGGGCGACCGCGCCGAAGGCAAGAGCTGCGGCGAATGCCGACGCAACACATAAGCCGAGGGACGCGAGAAGCGAGGTGACGACGACAAGCGCCGCGTGAGTCGACTTACGCATCCTGAGAGTTTCTCATGTTTCAGCCCGATGACGGACCGTTTCGCGGATTGTTTCGCGATGCGGATACTCGGCCCTGCCGGCAATGAGAATGCCGGTCCGCAAAGCAAACTCGGGGCTCGTTGTCGCAAGCTTCGTCGCACTCATTACGCCCGTTAACGGCGTCGAAACCGCAATTTACGACGCGGACAAGATCAGCTGCCGCCCTGCTCACGCAGGGTGCGGGTGCGTCGAGCCCCGTTGGCCGAAGATCGCGTTTCGTGTTGACAGGGAGCACACAGTCTGAAAAGCTCTCAGCAACTCAAGTTACGAGACCTATCGCCTTCGGGGGGAACCATGACCATCAGCAACAAGATGAAGGTGGCCGCCGCGGCCGCCGCCATCGCCGGCGGAGCCGCCCTCTTCGGGCCGGCCGCCATGGCGCAGGCGCAGCCGCAGGGGATCATCGGCTCGGACAGCGTCACGCTCATCAACCCGACGCCCGAGGACATCGCGATCTTCGAGCAGTTCGGCTTCCGCCAGGACAACGGTGACGGTCAATTCACGTTCGTGCTGCCCGGCGGCGGCGCGGCGGGCGGCCCCACCTGGTACGACGTCATCCAGGCCAACGCCGATCTGTTCCGTTCCATCGGAGTCGAGACCGGCAACGAGACGCCTCCCTACGGCGGCGTCAGCGCCTGATCTGACAGGCGTTCTGTACTCATACTGAACAATGTGCGGCAGCGATCGGCTGCCGCACATTGTTGTCTCAGGGCATCGCGCGGCTCCGCTGATCCGCCTGTCCTTGACGTGGAAATAGGGAATCCTGCTTAAGTGACAATCATTTCGCGGTCCGGACGTGGAGGGCTTCGGTCTCGCCGCGGCCTGCTGATAGCCGGATTAGTCATTCTGGTGTTGCTGGCGTTCGCCGCCTGGCTGGGTGTGCGGGCGCTCCAGGTCAAATCGAATCTGGAGCAGGCCCGAACGGCGGCGGTGCAGGCGAAAGACGCACTGCTGCAGGGCGATACTGAGGGCGCATCGCGGTCGGCGGACGATGCGCAGCAGCACGCGCAGACGGCTCGTGATGCGGCGCATTCGATTCCGTGGGCTGTCGCCTCCGCAGCGCCGTGGTTGGGCAGTCCGTTCAAGAGCGGTCAACAGATCACCGACGTGGTGCTGGGTCTGGCCACCGACGTCCTACAGCCGACGTCCGAGGTGGGCACCGCGATCTCCCCCGCGCGGCTCTATGCGAACGGCCGGGTGGACGTCCAGGCACTGCGGCAGGAGGAGCCCCAGCTGGCCGACATCTCCGAGAAGGCGTCGCGCCTCGAAGCGCAGGCCGACGCCATCTCGGAACCCCGCTTCATTTCGGCGATCCGAGACGCTCGAACCCAGCTTCAGGACCAGACCGCCGAGCTCGCCGGGATACTCGAAAACACCGCGCTGGCAGCGCGTCTCGTGCCGTCGATGATGGGTGCGGACGGGCCGCGGAGCTATTTCATGGGGTTCCAGACGAATGCCGAGGCGCGGGGCACCGGGGGCTTCCTGGGTGGCTTCGGCATTCTGCGGTTCGACGACGGCCACCCGTCGGTCGACACGCTGGCCAAGAACAGCGACTTGGAAGATGCGGTCGCCACAGTCGATCTCGGTCCAGAGTTCGACGCGCTCTACGGCTACGCCAAGCCGCTGACCGAGTTCCGCAACAGCAATCTGAGCCCGCACTTCCCTTACGCCGCTCAGATCTGGAAGTCGATGTGGGAACAGCAGACCGGTACCAAGGTTGACGGCGCCATCGCTATCGATCCGATTGCGCTCAGTTACATCCTCAATGCGGTGGGGCCGGTCACCATGCCCGACGGGGAGGTCGTCACCGGCGACAACGTCGTGGAGCTCACGGAGTCCACTCTGTACTTCCGCTTCCCGGACGATCAGGTGGCGCGGAAGAACTATCTGCAAGACATCGCCAACGAGGTGGTGAAGAAGATGACCGGGCCGGTCGGCTCACCGCGTCAGCTGCTGGACGCGTTGGGCAAGGCCGCTGGACAGGGCCGAATCGCGGTGTGGAGTGACGTGTCCGAAGAACAGCAGCTACTCGAGAAGACGCCCCTTGCCCACATCGTGCCCGATGACCCCGCCCCCTACGCGCAGGTTGTCATCAACAACATCGCCGGCAACAAACTCGACTACTACCTGAAGCGGGACATCGAGTACGTGGCCGATGGCTGCGACGGCGACAGGCGGATGTCGACCGTGACAGTCCGCCTCGAGAACACCGCGCCGGACCAGCCGCTGCCCGAGTACATCGGCGGTCGGCTCGGCATCCCGGACACAGGCAGGTGGAGACTCGACTACCCGCCGGGGGCCATGGTCTCCTCAGTACGCCTGTACGCGACGACCGGCGCCACCCTGGACAGCGCGCTTCTCAACGGGCAGAAGACAAAGGTCTTCGAGCGTGTCGAGCGAGGGCACCCGACTTTTGGTGTCGAGGTTGTCATTCTTCGCGGTCGGACCGCCGAGCTTACCTTCAGGCTCTCCGAACCGACCTCACCTGGACAGGTACGGGTACCGGTGCAACCGCTGGTGGACGCGGTGAGTCCGAAGGTTTTGGTGCCAACGTGTTCGGGCTGAAAACCCACCGAGCATTTGACTGGGCGCGCCAGGTTTTCAACTCGCTGCAGCCCGCGGCGAGGTTGAACGCGCGCCGTTCCAACTATGAGCGGCGAGTCGGAATCGGAGTTGTCCGCGCCGGCTGGCAACTAGCACTTGTAAGAAGGGGGCAGCTTTGACACTGCAGGACTTCGTATCGCTGCTTCGAGCACGGTGGATTACCGTCTGCGTCACCATAGTCGTAGTCGTATTGGGCGGTGTGCTGCTAACCCTCCTGACGACGCCCATGTATCAGGCATCCACAAGACTGTTCGTGTCGACGAGTTCGGGCTCGTCGCTTTCGGATGTGTACCAGGGCAACAGATTTTCTCAAGAGCGTGTCATCTCCTATGCGGAACTCCTGATGGGTGAAACCCTGGCCCAGCGAACGATCGATAAACTGGACCTTGACGAGGACGCGAACACGCTTCGCGAAAACGTAAAAGCGACAGTAAAGCCGGATACCGTGCTGATCAACGTGGCGGTGTTGGATGAGTCGCCGGTAAGAGCCAGGGATATCGCGAATGCCTTATCTGACGAATTCGTCACTATGGTACGTGAACTTGAGACACCTGAAGACGGGGCGGCGCCGGAATCTCGAGTCGTTGTCGAGCAGCGTGCCTCCATTCCGGAAAAGCCAGTCGTGCCGAAAACTGCACGGAATCTCGCCGTCGCCCTCGGCCTTGGTGTCATCTCTGGTGTAGGACTTGCTGTCCTCCGCGATCGTCTCGACAACACGGTGAAAGACAGGAAGACGCTTGAAGCCATTACGGGCACCGGCGTCGTTGGAAATATCCCACTCGACAAAGAGCGTCGCAGGCACGCAGCGATCAGCTTCGAGACCGATAACTCCCCTATCGCCGAGGCTTTCCGCAAGGTCCGGACCAACCTCCAATTCCTCGCCGTCGACAATCCACCGCGTGTCATCGTGGTCACCAGTTCGGTGCCAAGTGAGGGAAAGTCGACAACGGCCATCAACATTGCTTTAGCACTGGCCGAAGCGGATCATCAAGTCGTCATCGTCGACGGTGATCTGCGGCGGCCCATGATTCATAAATATCTAGATGTGGTCGGGCCAGTTGGTTTCAGCACGGTGTTGAGCGGAGCAGCGGACCTGAGTGAAGCGCTGCAAAAAACGCAATACACGGGGCTCACTGTCCTCAGCTCGGGTGCGATTCCGCCAAATCCCAGCGAGCTTCTAGGATCCCAGGCGGCCAGGAAGCTACTGAACGAGCTCCGTGCCGAATACGATTACGTCATCATCGACTCGACACCGCTGCTAGCAGTCACCGACGCCGCCATTCTGGCCGCAGGCGCCGACGGCGTGCTTGTCATGGCGAGTTACGGTCGGACGAAACGAGACCAGATCTCCCACGCGGTTCAGAGCTTGGAGAGCGTAGCGGCGCCTATTCTGGGCGCAGTATTGACGATGACACCTACGCGCAGTAATGCTTCGTATGGGTACGGCTATGGGTATTACGGAGAACCTCAGACGTCCGCAGTAGACGTCACCGTCAGGGCGCCCCACGCGAAGCACGAATCCAAGAAACACAACGCCGGCGTCGAGGCGACTGCGTCTGAAAAAGCTCCGGAATAGATCTTCGGGAGTGTCACAAGTTCCCCGATAGCCCCGAGCCCGCGAACGATGAGTGGCGAGTCCAATTCGTTAGCTGAAGTCTTCCGGCGATTGGCTGCCAGTATTCGCCACGGCGGTGCGGACAAGACGTGTCTGTACTTGACCCCAAGTGGCGGACATCTGTTGAGCAGTAGCACTCTGGATTTCCGCTGTGGCAACTCGGACCATCGCGCACGGCGGTGCGTTTGCCGGGTCGACGGCGCTTCGGGCGAGGACTTAAGTTGCGCGGCACAAGCCACCAACCACCACCAAGATCCCTGGGCCAGACGCGACACTCGCTACGCAGTTAGTACGCGCCGTTCCGTCCGAACACGACTCGTGGGGTTTGAGCAATGATCCGCAGGTCCCACAAGAAACTCCACGAGCGGACGTATACGGAATCGAGGTGCTGCAGATCCGCGTAGGTGAGGTCGCTTCGACCACAGACCTGCCAGAGCCCTGTGATCCCCGGCTTGACATCCAATCGGACGAGCGCAGCTCCGTCGAGGCGGTCCGCCTCTTCGGTCGGGAGGGGCCGCGGGCCGACCAACGACATTTCTCCGCGAACCACGTTGATCAGCTGAGGCAATTCATCGAGGCTCGTTTTGCGAATGAAGGCACCGACTCGAGTTACTCGCGGGTCATTCGCCATCTTGAAGAGCGGGCCGTCGGATTGATTGAGCTGAGAGACAGTCTTTCGCTGTTGCCAAGCGTCCGCTGTCATGGATCGGAACTTGAAGATCGAGAACGGCTGGCCCGCTCGGCCGCTTCGTTCTTGACGGAAGAAGACAGGGCCTGGGCTGTCAAGTTTAATTGCCGCGGCGACGGTCAGCATGACTGGAGATGCGACGATCAGCGCACACGCCGCAAGCGTGACATCCATGATCCGCTTCATGAATCGGGCCGCTGGCCCAAGGGAGGCGGTTGGCATGTGCATAAGCGTCAGTCCGTGCAACTCCTCGGCCTCACTGCGCCAGTTGTGGAGTTCGAAGAACCGCGGAATTTCCGAAACAGGTACTTGCCCCTGCACTTGACGCAGCGCCTCGAGCACCATGGCGTCCGTCGTGTTCGGGAACGCGATTATCACGCGATCGATCTGGTTCGTCGAGCAGATCTCGGACAGGTCTGCAAGCCCGCCAAGAAGCCTGTGGGGCCCTGGCGTCGGGTTGTCATCGACATGCCCAACGACGAGTGTGTCTGGGCATCGGTGCAGTCTCGATGTCAGGCGGTCCGAAATCGGCCCTGTACCCAAAACTAGGATTCGACTCACGGTCGGGTCGATCTTCCGAACAACCAAACGGCGACCAAACGGGACCAGAACGACAGCTGGCAGCGTCATCGCTACTGCCGCAGTAAGAGTGATCCCGCGCCCTCCAGGTGAGACCATGGCGTCGACGGCGAGGGCAAGGAGCGCCGCGGTAGGAAGACTACGGGCGACGACCGATGGCCGCCACCATTCGCTTGGCCGCAGCCGCGCGGCCGGCCTGCGGTACAACCCATGGAAGTGAAGGGCTACTGCCATGGCGACCGCGCCTAGCGCAATGTCCTCGCCGGTCAATCCGCCAGCGCGGGCAGGACTAATCAGACTGATGACGGCGGCACCGATCGCTGCAGACATAGTGAGAGTGATGAGATCAGCGGTCTGCAGGAAATAGCGGTGTCTGAGGCCCAGATTATGGGCGTGCTTGGAATCAGTCGGCGAATTAACTGCGGGCGAGAGCGGACCCGTCGAGGGTATGTCTGACCGCTTGGGCGGTATGTCGATGGTCACAGCGAAGCCCCCACTATTCGGATTCCCACGACTACCACCCGAACCCGACCACACGCAGCCCGGCGCCGGCGAACTTGGACTCGGCCAGACAGTTCCGCCCATCCACGATGAGGTCGCCGCGCATCACACGACGAAGGCCGGAGGGATCAAGATTCCGGAATTCCGACCATTCTGTCGTCACCACCACGGCATCAACTCGATCGGCCGCCTCGTAGGCGTCAGGCGCGAGACGAACGCCAGAGAACTCGGCGGGCAGGGACTTGACCACCGGATCGTAGGCCGACACAACGGCCCCAGCGGCCAGAAGGCGACGAGCAATGTCAAGGGCTGGGGCGTCTCGCAGATCATCTGTGTCAGGCTTGAAAGTTAAGCCCAAGATGGCGATTCTGCGTCCTTTGAGGATGTGCAGCTCACGCTGAAGTTTACGGACCGCACTGGCGCGTTGCATCCTGTTGATGTCGACAGTCGCTTGCAGCATCGACGGTGTGTAACCGTACTCTTGGCTAGACGAGATTAAGGCGGCCACGTCTTTTCCGAAGCACGAGCCACCCCACCCGACGCCCGGCTTCAGGAAGGCGCTCCCGACTCGGTGATCAGCTCCGATTGCCGGGAGCACTTGACGTACATCTGCACCGAAAAGCTCGCACATCTGGGCGACCTCGTTCGCGAAGCTGATCTTTGTGGCGAGGAAGGCGTTCGCCGCGTACTTAATCATCTCCGCCGAGGCAAGTTCAGTCGTGATCAGCGATGGCCGCACATCTCTTCGTCCGCCGCTGAACGACTGGTCGAGCACCGGCTGGTACAGCTCGGCGACACGCTTGACTTCCGACGCTGCGCCGCCAAGTACTATCCGGTCTGGAAAGAGGAAGTCCTCGATCGCGCTGCCCTCGCGCAGGAACTCGGGGTTGGAAACGACTCGGAAGGAAATCTGCCGACCGCCGTCGAGCGCGTCCTCTAAAATGGTGCGCGTCCAGTTTCCCGACCCCACCGGTACGGTCGATTTATTGACAATCACCGCGCCGTCTCGAAGGTGCGGGGCGAGCGAGTTGAGGGCGCCCTCGAGTTGCGCCAGGTCCGGCGACCCGTCTGGGCCAGGTGGCGTGCCAACGCACAGGAAAACAAAGTCCGCGTCGGCCAGCGCCTCCTCCGGACGGTCGGTGAATCGCAGTCTCCCGCTAGCCAGGGTTCCCTTTAGGATTTCTGGCAATCCGGGCTCCACAAAGGGGGTCTGTCCAATATTGAGCTGACTTGCCCGCACCGAGTCGCTATCGAGGCCATACACATCGTGGCCTAGAAAAGCGAGGCATGTAGACGTCACCGCACCGACGTACCCAGTGCCGATGACCGCGACCTTGCGCCGCGACTGCGGCTCCTTAAGGCGTACCGGGGAATCCCATTGCTCCCGCGCACCCTGATCTAGACGGTTCCGGAACCAGTCTATGGTTTCGAGCAAGCCATCGCGCACGTCAATACGCGGTTCCCAACTCAAACTGCTGCGCGCCAGCGAGATGTCCGGCTGGCGCTGGGACGGGTCATCTGTGGGCCGGTCGACGAATTCGAGCGGCGACTCCGAATTCGAGAGCTCCCGAACCAGTTCGGCAAGTTGGAGCATGGTCATCTCACGGGGATTGCCGATGTTCACGGGCCCAGCAAGATCAGAAAACAGTAAACGCAGAGCACCGTCTACCAAGTCATCGACGTGGCACACCGACCGCGTCTGGCTTCCGTCGCCATGAACGGTTAAGGGCGCGGCGGCCAGAGCTTGTTTGATGAAGTTAGGAATAGCACGGCCGTCGTCAGGACGCATACGTGGCCCGTAGGTATTGAATATGCGCATAATGGCGGTATTCACACCGTGCTTATTCCGGTAGGACATAGTCAGCGCTTCCGCGAAGCGCTTTGCCTCGTCGTAACAGGCCCGCGGCCCGACAGGATTAACGTTTCCCCAATAACTCTCTGATTGAGGGTGAACAAGCGGGTCACCGTATGTCTCAGACGTGGAGGCGAGGAGGTAACGAGCACCCTTTTCCTTGGCCAGACCCAAGGTGTGCAGCGTCCCAAGTGAACCGGCTTTCAGGGTCTCAATCGGAAGTGACGCGTAGTCTACGGGCGACGCCGGTGAGGCGAAATGAAGCACGTAGTCAACCGGACCCGGTATGGAGATGTAATCACTGACGTCAACTTTGAGTAGCCGGAAACCCTCACGACCGATAAGGTGCGCAACGTTCTCGGGTGATCCGGTGACGAAGTTGTCGAGACATACAACATCGATGTTGCGCGCTAACAGCTGCTCAGCGATGTGCGAGCCCACAAACCCGGCGCCGCCTGTAAGAACCGCCCGCTGGCGCATGTTTCCCCCTCGTGCTGTACAGGCCCCCCGAACACCACCCGAAATGACCGAAAATGGAACGACGCGCGCAGCGAGGGCGAAAAAACCAGCTATAATGCCTGCCAGCCCGCCGTAATTCCAGCTCGCGCTACACGGCCACTTCACAATCTCACCGGTAGTTGGACTGCAAAGCGACGCTATCACTGAGGCGCGCCAGGCAGCAACCGGTGAAGCAGGTCATGCGTCGTCTGATTGTGCGGCGACGAAGCCGAGGCGCGAACCACATCGCCAGTGGCCTGCGGAGCGCTACAAGGATCGATAGTCACGCCTAGGTATGAAGCTGGTCTCGGCCATCGGCCAGCGCCTTTGGGGCACGAGGGCGTTCACTTTATGCTTCAACGAGCAGGCTTCTCGTCCGTGAACCGTCGGACAGCGCCATTCGTTGCAATTGTCAGCCGAGCGAGGAAGCTCGCGCCTTGCGCAGCGGAGCTGTCCCCGAGTGCTCACTTAGTGATGCCCTGCGAATGATTAGCAGGCTAACGACTACAGGGATCCAACTCGGCTGAATGAACGGAACGAATTCGTAAACAGAGAAAACGGCCAAGTAAATGACATAGTACCGAATCATTTGTCCTGCCATGGAAGCGTCACCACTGAGCCGCCGGTCGACAGCTCCGAAAAATAGACCTAAAAGGAACGACGCCACGAGAGCGCCGGTCACGCCAAAATCGACCAACGGCGCAGCCAGGTAAGTGGCAGTATTCATATAGTACGGTGCGCTCAAAGCAGACGTGGTTTCGTAGAGATCCGGCTGGTAACCTAACCAACGCGGAACGGCGCCTAGGCCTTGAAGCACTGTGAACTGGGTATCTGATCCGCCAATACCTGCGGCGAGTAGACGGCTCAGAGTTTCGTACGATCCACTAAATGATAGATCCAGAGAGGCCAGGGTAGCCGTTATAGGTTGATCCCCATATTGTCGTTGAAAGGTGCGCTCGAAAACACCTACGCCGTTTAGAATTCGTCGACTCTGGAACCACATCAGGGCCAGCACTGCCACGCCGACTGCAGCCGCAATGCCGTACCGATTGAGCGCCCTCCCGGGAGTTTGACTTTGCGCTCGCTGTTGATCAGTCTGCCTAAGTCCTCTGAAGTGCAAGGCAACGAGAACTCCGGGTACGACAGCGGTGAGAAGTGTATTCCGACTCGCACCAGCGAAAGCCCCGATCAAGAACACGAGCAGCCATGCCATTTCCGCGAGCTTCGGCCGCCGGCGACCTACGAGGATCGGAGCTAGAGTCAACATCATGCCGACAGTCCATCCCTCAGATAGAAATCCGGTCACGATGTTGCTATTTTCTCGCGCGTATTGCCTTACTACATCAACTCGGTCTGACAGAAGCGGTATACCACCGGAATATCGAGCGACGTTCGCGATAATCCCCGCGGTCAAGCAAAGCCAACGCGCAGTCTGAAGCGTATTGGAAGGAATACCGATCAGACCAGGTGTGATCGGTTCGTCGCCACTCAACGGTAGGCTGCGGATCATCAGCCAGGCTGTGGCCATGATGGTTATTCCGAGCTTAAGAGGCAGCAGTTGCTCCTCGGACGCGTACGAGTCGTACGGCCCCGGTAGCGCAAGGACCGCAAGCATGCATGCCGAGTGGAGCCCTACAAGTGCGAGGTACCAAGCGTCCCACCGGATGGCTAAAATTAGACCAACAACCGAGCACGCTGCGTAGACCGGCGAAATCGGCACTGACCAGATGATCACAAGAAGCGCGATTAGCGCTATCCATTCACTTGTACGTGAAATATTCACTACTGCCCTACCAAGCTCGCGAAGACCTCGTACCATTCATCGACCTTCTTCGAGAATCCGTATCGTTCGGCATATCTTTTCGCCAGTGCGTTGCGAGCAGACTCCTGGGCGTGGTTGCGCAAGCCCGAGGTTGTCAGCTTCCGAGCGAGCTGAACCGGATCGAGCGACGTGGTGTAGGCCAGAACGCCTTCCGCTGGCGCCAGCAGTTCTTGCAGGCCGCCAACACCGGTATGTACTACGGGCGTGCCTGAGGCGACCGCTTCTAGGGCGACCCGCCCGAACGCTTCGACGCGAGACGGCATAACGACGGCATCTACCGATGGCCACACCAGCTCGGGCTTGCTTGTTCTACCCATGTACATGACGCGCGGGGAGGCTGGCCGGACGAGTCCGTCACCGAACGCCACAAGAAGATCGTCCGGTTCTAAACACTCGGCGATGGAGTCGAGGAGGTCCGCACCTTTCTCAATCTCCATACGCCCCACATAAGCAAATAGGCGACCGGATGCGGGCAATCCCAAGGCGGCACGGGCGGCGGTCATGTCGCGCTGCTGCCCGTCTGCGCCGAAGTCTCTCGGCAGCGGATTAGGGATGCACCGCACCGGACCACCGAATCGGATGTTGCTCAGCTCGTCAGCCTCGTAGCGGGACACTGCGATCGAGGTATGCCGGCGCGTCACGCGCTGCAGGCGGTCCAGCAGGAGATTGGACCTCATCCTGAGCCGGTGGCGGCCAGTGGAAGCCTCAACGTACTGCTTGAGCGAGTTGTGCAGAGTCACGACGAGCCGAGAGGCAGGGAAGTCTCTGCCACGAAGGGAACGCGTGTGCATCGCTGACGATAGCAAATGGGCGGAGACGACATCAGGATGGAAATCTCGGATTGCATCGCGGATGGCAGCGCGGTAAGCAAGATCGATCTTCCTGCCTGGGCCCGCCTCGTATACGTGCACCCCCGCACCTGATAGGGCTACAGATACAGCACCGTTGGGGATGACAGCAGCGACTTCCGCTCGCCGCGAGAACTCGGGCAACATCTCGATCAGAAACCTCTCGGCACCCCCGAGTTGCTGCCTGCCGGAGCCGCCGGTTGCGCATACGAAGAGGATTCTCACTTGAGCGCCTCCCGCGCGCCCCGAACGCAGCCTTGCCGTTGCGGGCTCGGCCTCACCCAGTTTCGCCACTTGCACCCGAAGAGAAAGCTGTTCGCGAGTATCCACTTTTTTAGTCGAGGTTCATACTGATCCTTAGCTGCCCTAACTAGTTCTCGTGTCTGATGCTGGGCGATAATTTCCGCGTCCCATATCTTCTTGGCACTTTGATCGTCGAGATGGAGCACTCGAGCATCTCGGACAACCCGCTTTCCTAGTCCGCGTTGGCGAAGGGCCCAGCACAGCCGGTAGTCTTCTGAGTAAAAGAAACTTTGGTTCGGGACGCCGCCCATGTCCTTGAGCAATTGTGTCCGGACCGCCACGAATGGGCCAGTTAGCCAATCGCATTGATCGGGAGATGCGACTATGCCCAGCCGCGGGAAAGCGATGCTTAAACCCAACGCGAATGAAACTGCGCGAGCGAGGGTGAGGAAATGGCCGGCTGCCGTCGTTTCGCGTCCTCCACCATCAATAGTAGCCGGAAAAGCAGCTCCGACGAGAGGCGATTCAAGAGCGGCCACTAACCGAGCTACCGATCCTTTTTCGACAGTCAAGTCGTTGTTAGAGAGAATTACGATCTCTTCGCTTGCGAGCCGCAGACCCAAGTTCATTCCGCCCGCGAAGCCCAAGTTGACGTCCGACCGCACGAGCGTCGCCCTGCAATCATCAGCGACGGCCCTCAATTCGGTTTTATGCGGCTCGTGGCTACCGTTGTCAACAACAATAATCTGGGTGGCCTCATCCACGAGAGAAGCGACGCAACGGCGCGTCAGTTCATGGTCTTCCCAGGCGAGCACGATCACTGAAGCTCTCGTCAACGTTTCAGGCAACATGTCTCCTCACTACGAATCGGCTTCAGCTAGATCACAGCAGCCCAGGAACGAACCTACGGAGCACCACGTATTGAATAACGAGATTGACCACCTCGGCGATGGCTTCGCCTGCGAACGCACCTGGGACACCGCCCAACATCGCAAACGCTGGAATTAGTATCACGCCGGCTACCGCCGCGCTGGCCGCGCTGGCCGCAATAGTGTCGACGCGCGAGACTGACACCAGCCCAAGCGATCCTGTAGCTCGCGACGTACACGTCAGTAGGATCACGAGCCCGGCGACCCCGCATCCGAGGGCGTCGATGGGGACGGCCTCGCCGAATAGCACGGCGCCAGCCATCGGGGCTACGAAAGCGAATCCGCATCCGGCGGCCAGCCCGAGCGCAGCGTTCCATACGATCACTCGACGCGCCCGTTCGTGGCGCGTTGAATCGTCGGGAGCCGACCCCAGCCATGCTTGTAGTGCATTCGGTAGCGTTTGAAGTACCAGAAGAACCATGCGGAGAAGCCGCTCGATCGCGGCGAATGCCGGCACTAAGGACGGCGCCACGGCGGCGACTAGCGTCACGGGAAGCGCTGTGTAGAGGGCGCTGAAGCCGCGCGCCGTAACGGCGTGTCCCTGCGCGCGAAGCGACCGGATGATCGACTCGAAGGGCTCCTCCATCCGAGCGCAAGTGCGCCTTACGAGAAGGGCCCCTATTGCCGGGCCGCACAGAACGCAGAAGAGGATGGATAGCGGGAGTACGATCAACGGTGATCCCAGTATCAGGCTTAACGAGCCCATTACGCCGCCCGCCACTTTCGGTACGACATCCAGAAGCAACAAGCCGCGCGGGCTGCCCGTACCAATGAAGTACCAAGCCACAGTCAAGCCGTAACCCGCCGCGGCGACAGCCATCGCCGCAGCCTCGAGTCGGTACGTTGGAGCTAGAGCGGAGGACACCGCTGCTGCTGCCAGCCCGACCGGCAGGATGACTGCGAACTTCGTACGCATCGCTTGTTCATACAGACGACGACGTGCCGGCGGCGGGCTTGCGGCGACCGCTTGCGGGCCCGTAAGCGCCCAACCCAGCTCCACGAGCACTGCGCCACCACCGCCAACCGACTGGCCTATCGCGATGGCCCCCCATGCCTCACCCCCGTAGGTATAAGAAATAGCGGGTAGCATGACCAATGGGCTCAGCGCGGCCAGCGCGGGAGCAATCCCGAATCCGAACAAGCGCCTCCACGGCATCCCATTCAATCTGCTGATACGTTGCCTCACAATGCGCCTGCGAAAAGATAGCGCACGAACTGCCTAAGAGTCAGCCGCGGTCTTTCAACCTCTTGAAGTTGCGGCGTGCGAACCGCCTCGGCTATACCCAGGATGTATGCTCGTGCGGTTCCCTGTCTTGCCTTTCTCACGCCATTGAGCGCCATAGCCAGAAGCATCAAAGGACCAACGACGAATTGATACGGCTTCGAGAAGTCTCGGCGCAGAATTATTAAGCGGTTCCTCGCGAGCAATCTCGCCTTAAATTGTTGGCCCGCCAAGCTCGGTACGGAGTGGCCGCCGATATGTGTTAGTTGCAGGTCCAGTTCCATCGTGCGAACGCCGGCTGCGGAGAGCCGCATCGCCAGGCCCGCGTCCTCGCCCCAAGCGAATAGGTCTTCGTCGAAATACCATCCGTTGTCCCTAGCAGCTTTCACTGGTATGACGGCCGCGCCCCCGCTTGGCCCTAGACAGCAACGACGCTGCGGAACACCACGGTCGAGGAAGTAGCCATACCATGTCAACTGGACGCCTGACGTCAACGTCGATCCAGTACGCAGTGATACTGCCGCAAGCGATTGTGGCCCGGCGTGGGTCGCATAATCCACGATGCGACCCACGGAGTCGCGGTCCAAATAAACATCGGGGTTCAGGAGGAATAGCCATCGAGACTCCGCTTCGCGGATTAGCGTATTGGCAGACGTGGCGAATCCGGGATTATCAGGACGGCGCACGTAAGTCAGCCGCACCGCTGACCCCGCAGTCAGGCTTTCCACGAATCGTTCAGCTTGCGCCGTCGGGCCGTTGTCCACAATTCGAAGGCCAATGCCAGAACCGTCTAGCGATGCAATCCACGTCGGCATCGTTTTCGCGAGCGTTTCGAAGCCGCCGAAAAAAACCGTTCCAATCTCGAGAATAGACTGTGGCCCTGACAGACGCTGATCGCTTGACATGACAGCATCATTGACTTTCCCTGAGCGTGCCGATTGTTACTTTGCGGCCCGGAATCACACTATGGTGAACCATAGGCAGGCGCGACAGGGAATGCAGTGTTCTTGCACACAAGACCTCATCACGCATCTAATTTCCCACCTTCATACAACCGGCGCCCGGCTGATCGAAATTGCTCGTCGAAGCGGCCCCTCAACGAAACGCTATCAGTTGGCATCGGCTCCGGCGAACGGGAGCGCGCCTGACGTTTGAGTCGGTGCTTGGTCGGCCGGACCGGTTTTAGGGACCTACGCGCCGGCAACTGATGCCTGACGAGGAAGCCCAGTTGGAACGTCATACCAACGCTTGCGGGCTACTGCCATTAGTTGAGAAGTGTCGCCCTTCTCGACCAACGGTGAACCGCCTGTCGTGCTAACCTGCGTCGCATGACGGCCGGCTGGGGCGGCGACCCGAACGACGTGGCGGTAATCATCCCCACCCTCAACGCTGGCCCTTATGTGAACGACGTGATAGCGGCGCTGGAGATGCAAGCGCTTCCACCGGCATCCGTACTCGTGATCGATAGCGGTTCGCGGGACGCGACCGTCGAGCGATTTCTTGAGTACGGCGCTGAGGTCGTTGGGCTCGGCGGCCGAAAGTACAACCACGGCGGCACACGTCGCTACGCCACCGAACTCCGTCCGAGCGCGAAGTTTTACATTTTGCTCACACACGACGCTATTCCTGCCAACGCTGATGCTTTGGTGAAGTTACTCAGCGCTTTCGACGACCCACAAGTCGGCATGGCGTATGGTCGGCAACTACCACGAGCAAACGCTAATGCGATAGAGCGGCACGCTCGGATCCACAACTACCCTGCCAACAGCGAGGTCCGGGCGTATGAGGACCACAAGACTTTAGGGTTGAGGGTAACGTTCTGTTCGAACAGCTTTGCCGCTTATCGAGCAGAATCGCTTCGTGCAGTCGGCAACTTTCCTGAGGATAGTTATTTCGCCGAGGACCAATACGTCGCCGCCCGGATGCTCATGCACGGTCATCGCGTCGCTTATTGCGCAGAGGCCTGCGTCGTCCATAGTCACTCTTACACCGTTAGGGAGGATTTCCGCCGCTACTTCGATGTCGGTGTATGGCATCGACGGGACCGCTGGGAACTGGAGGAGTTCGGGAAAGCAGAAGGCGACGGGATTCGCTTCGTTCGATCCGAGCTCAGCTATTTGCGTCAGCATGATCCGAAGGCTATACCGGCAGCCATCTTGCGAACGGCTGCAAAGTATACGGGTTACAAATTGGGTTTGATGGAGGATCGATTTACTCCCCAGCGCAAAAAGAAGCTAGCCATGCAGAGCTTCTACTGGGCGCAGCAAATCCCGACGAGCGACGGTTGATTGCGGCTCACGCGGCACCGGCACCAAGCCGTCGCCACCTTCGAGCACCATCCGCGCACAGGCTCCCTATGACACGAACTTCTCGTTCAGGGAGTGGACTTCTTTATGCTAGACGTTCACTCACCGCACGCGGTGCTCCATATATAGCTTTTGAGCAACTCCCCTGGATCGCCGGGTAGGTAGCCGGTTTCTGCAATCTTCGTCAGATCCAAAACGCTGTTCCTTGGCCGCGGCGCTACGGAACCTACTCTCGAGGCAAAATACGTCTTGGTATCGACGCCGGTCACTCGGGCGGGGTCGGCGCCTACCAGAGAGTAGACCTGCCGAGCGACGTCGGCCCATGACTGCGACTGACCGCCTCCGGTCACGTTGTAGGTGCCGTAAGGTGGCCGGACTTCCAGCAGATGATGAATGGCGCGCGCAAGCTGCGAAGCGAAGGTAACCCTTCCGAACTGGTCGTCGACAACGGTGGGAGATACTCCGCGCGCCGCCAACGACGCCATGGTCGTCACGAAGTTTCGTCCAGCGCCGACCACCCAGGAGGTTCGAACTATGTAATGACGCGGTACCGTACCGACGACTTGATCGCCTGCTGCCTTCGTCTGCCCGTATACACCCAGTGGAGAGATTGGGTCATCCTCCCGGTAGCGGCGGTCGAGGCAGCCATCGAAGACATAGTCGCTGGATACGTGCACGAGAGTTATGCCGTACGTTGAGGCCAACCGGGCCAACGAGGTTACTCCAGTAACGTTGGTGGCCCACGCTTGCGTACGTCCCCCACAGGTCTCAGCATCGTCTACGCGCGTGAAAGCCGCGGCATTTATGATCGTGTCGTAATTTCGCCAATCACGTGCTCCTTCGAAGCCCATGTCTGACAAGTCAATTTCGGTGCGGTTCGCGAACTCTGTGTGGCTCCCCGCTGAAGGCCTTCCGCAGAGCACGACCTAGTTGACCGTCAGCACCCAAGACGAGAGTGAGCTTCGGAGGTACTGGCGTCACTTCTACAAGGCGAGGATTTCTGCGGTCTTTGGCCGAAAGTTCCGCCCGGTCCAGCGGAATCGGCCAGTCGATACATACCGATTCGTCCGCGAGATGCAGGGAAGCGTAATTCCCATCAGACGTCCAGTGGTCGTTGACGAGATACGTGTACACCGTTCTCGGTTCGAGCGTTTGGAATGCATTCCCGACCCCTCGGGGAACAAATACTGCCTGCGACGGATCAAGCTCGGCGGTGAAGGTGGCGCCGAAATGCGGACCAGCGCGCAGGTCGACCCAAGCACCGAAGATACGACCAGACGCGACAGAGACGAACTTGTCCCATGGTTCGGCGTGAATACCCCGGGTCGTTCCCACCGCGTCGTTGAAGGACACGTTGTTCTGCACGGGTCGAAAATCGGGTAACGCGGTCGAGACCATCTTCTCGCGCTGCCAGTTTTCTTTGAACCACCCGCGGCTGTCCCCGTGGACCGGCAAATCCCACAACTGCAGGCCCGGGATAGCGGTAGACCTGCAACGAAGTTCTTTCGAGTAGTCCATGTCCGAGCTCTACTGACCGAGCCGTGCGTAGAACGCCTCGGTCGACTCCTTCGCGGGCGCCCACCATGATTCGTTGTCTCGATACCACTCGATCGTTGCCGCCAACCCCTCTTCGAAGTCTCGGTATCGCGGCTGCCAGCCCAACTCGGACCGCAACTTTCCAGAATCGATCGCGTATCTGAGGTCATGCCCAGCACGGTCCGCCACGTGGTCGTAGGCGTCGGCGGGCAATCCCATCAGCTTCAAGATCATCTCCACCACTGTTTTGTTACTTCGTTCCCCGTCCGCACCGATGAGGTATGTCTCGCCTGATCGGCCCCTCTGAAGAATTGCTAACACTGCAGCTGAGTGATCTTCCGCGTGAATCCAATCCCGAACGTTGCGCCCCTCGCCATACAGTTTTGGCCGAACACCCATCAAGACATTGGTTATCTGGCGCGGAATGAACTTCTCGACGTGCTGATACGGACCATAATTGTTCGAGCAGTTCGAGATTGTCGCGTCCACGCCAAAGGAACGGACCCACGCGCGCACCAGCATGTCGCTGCCCGCCTTTGTCGACGAGTATGGCGATGACGGATTGTATGGCGTAGCTTCCGTAAACCGAGCTGGGTCGTCTAGAACGAGGTCGCCATATACCTCGTCCGTCGACACGTGGTGGAACCGCACGCCGCGTCGCCGGACCGCTTCTAATAGTGTGTAGGTACCAACCAGGTTAGTTCGCAGGAACGGTTCTGGATCGTGTAGCGAATTATCATTATGCGATTCCGCCGCATAGTGTATGACCGCATCGACATTTGCTACCAGATGTTCGACCAGATTGGCGTCGGACACATCACCGCGGATGAACGTCAACCGATTGGCGGGTATAGCGGCCAGAGAGCCGAGATTGCCGGCGTACGTGAGTTTGTCCAACACCGTCACATGGTGATCGGTATTGGCGATGACGAAGTGAACGAAATTCGAACCTATGAATCCCGCTCCCCCGGTCACCATCAACCGCGCCATCTCATCGTCCCCTCTCTAGCAGTTGCAGGAGGTAGCTTCCATAGCCCGACTTAAGCATGTTCTCTGCAATACTGCGGAGATCCTCATCTGCTAGAAAGCCTTGCTGCCAAGCGATCTCCTCTGGGACGCCGATTTTTAGACCCGTTCTTCGCTCCATCGTTCGCACATACTCGGCGGCGTCAGTCATGTCATCGAATGTGCCAGTGTCTAGCCATGCTGTTCCACGCGGTAAGATCTGGACCTGCAGACGGCCTTGCGAGAGGTAAGCGCGATTAACATCGGTGATTTCATACTCCCCGCGATCGCTCGGTTTCAAACTACGAGCAATCTCTACAACATCATTGCTGTAGAAGTACAGTCCGGGTATTGCAAAATTCGATTTGGGTTGTTTCGGCTTCTCCTCCAGGGACAGCGCCGTACCATCTGCGTCGAACTCAACCACTCCGTAAGCTGAAGGGTTAGCGACCCAATAGGCAAAGACTGCTCCGCCGTCGACATCGGCGAAGCGAGCTAGTTGGCGCCCCATTCCTGGCCCATAGATGAGATTGTCGCCCAGAATCAGCGCAACTCTCTCTGAGCCAATGAACTCTTCACCGATGGTGAATGCCTGAGCCAAACCGTCCGGCGACGCTTGCTGCGCGAAATTGATTGACACTCCGAATTTTGAGCCATCGCCGAGTAATCTCTCGAAATGCTCAGCATCGTGGGGGGTTGTAATGATGAGAATTTCGCGGATCCCAGCCAGCATCAGAGTTGACAAAGGGTAATAGACCATCGGCTTGTCATAGACAGGTATAAGCTGCTTCGACACCCCGAGCGTTATTGGGTGCAGACGTGTTCCAGAACCGCCAGCCAAGATGATCCCCCGCACTCCGTCATCGTGACACAAGACGGTCGACGTGGCGAATCCGGCGAGCTGGGCGACAATCTGGATACTGGAGGCAGTTGAAAGCCGCTGGCCCCTGCAAGACAAACCACTACGCGCCACCTAGGAGTTCATCCTGCACATCCTTTTCGTTTGCACTGGAAACATCTGTAGGTCGCCGATCGCGGAGAGACTAGCCGCCGCGCTGGCGCGACGGCATGACATCGCAGACTTGGTGACTTCCAGCGCCGGTACGCGGGCGGTCATCGGCCACGCCATGCACCCTGAGGCCTCACGGGTGTTAGCGGGCTTAGGCGGTGACAGCACAGATTTCGTGGCACGCCAATTGACGTCGACTGTTGCGTCTCGGGCGCATCTAATCTTGACCATGACTAAGGCCCATCGCGATACGGTCCTCGGCCATGCCCCCCGCCAGCTCAGCCGCACCTTCACCCTGGCGGAGGCTGCGTTTCTCGCGTCCGAGGCTGGCGCACGTGAAGTGGATGACCTAGCTGAGCTTCGCCCGCGGCTATCTAAGCAGCCGCATTCCGACATTCTGGATCCCATCGGCGGAAGCCCCGAGTTATTCGAGGCTGTCGGCAACCGAATTGCCACGTTGTTGCCGCCCATCCTGCGCCTTTGCCAATCCGGTTGATGAAAGGCCAACGCCCCCTGAGCAACCGGGCACTTCGCCGGTCAGCCGTGCTAATGGGTGTTCTCCTGGCATGCTTGCTAGGTCTACTGATTAGAGCTAGGCCCCTTAGGAATATCGGGGAATTGTTGGTCGCCGTCGGATCTCCGTACTTACTGGTGGCTGCCGTCACGTGTTTCGTGTTCGCCGCACTATTCCGCCAAGCGTTGAGCGCCATTGCCGCCGCCGCGGTTTTGCTGTTGTGTGTAGGTGTTCAGGGCGTGTGGTACTACGGCGGCACCTCCGCATCCCGTGAATCCGCAGCTAGTCAGCGCCGCTATGCCGATGTTCGGGTACTGTCGTCGAATCTCCGCAAAGGTCAGGCCGACGCAGACTTCCTCACGCTTCTGGCCAAGGACCAAGCAGACGTCGTCGCGGTTTCCGAACTGACGCCCGAAGAGGTCGGGCACTTCGCACGGGCCGGTCTGCAGGAGAGCTTTCCCTACTCGGTACTTGGTGCGGCTCCGGACGCGGGTGGGATCGGCTTGTTTAGCCGCTATCCCCTGATTACCGGCACAGCGACGGGAACCGCGCGGGTGACGGCCGCGGCGGCAGAGGTGGCAGTACCCGGGGTCAGTCAAAACCCCGTGGTTGCCAGCGTGCACGTCATATCGCCACTTGCCGGGGGCACAGATGCCTTCACCAAATGGCGCGAGAGCATAACCGCCACAAAATCTTATATCGTTCAGCTGGCCGCAGCGGCCGACCCCGGCGCCGTCATCGTCGGCGGCGATTTCAACAGCACCCCGGACATGTGGCAGTTCCGCGATCTGCTCACCAACGGCTACCGCGACGCCGTGCAGCAGACCGGCTCCGGGTTCTCCCCCACCTTCCCGGTGCACGACTGGGTACCGCCACTGATCACCATCGACCACGTGCTCACCCGCAACGCCTCGGCCAGTTCCATCAAGACCGTCACCATCCCCGGCTCGGATCACCGCGCGCTGCTGGCTACGATCCAGGTCCCGCTCGACCCGACCGCGTCCTAGACACGACGAAGCCCCCGCCGTAGCGGGGGCTTCGAAGTGAAAAGGATCTACGCCTCGGCGAAGTTGCGCGTCACCTGCGGATCGACCGGGATGCCCGGACCGGTCGTGGTCGACACGGTGATCTTCTTCAGGTAGCGGCCCTTCGACGCCGACGGCTTGGCCCGCAGGATCTCGTCCAACGCGGCGCCGTAGTTCTCGGCCAGCTTGGTCTCGTCGAACGACGCCTTGCCGATCACGAAGTGCAGGTTGGCCTGCTTGTCGACGCGGAAGTTGATCTTGCCGCCCTTGATGTCCTGCACGGCCTTGGCCACGTCGGCGGTCACGGTGCCGGTCTTCGGGTTCGGCATCAGGCCACGCGGGCCGAGCACGCGGGCGATGCGGCCCACCTTGGCCATCTGGTCCGGCGTCGCGATCGCGGCGTCGAAGTCCAGGAATCCACCCTGGATGCGCTCGATCAGATCGTCGCTGCCCACGATGTCGGCGCCGGCGGCCTCGGCGGCCTCGGCCTTGTCACCCACGGCGAACACCGCGACGCGGGCGGTCTTACCGGTGCCGTGCGGCAGGTTGACGGTGCCGCGCACCATCTGGTCGGCCTTACGCGGATCCACGCCGAGGCGGATCGCCACCTCGACAGTCGCGTCCTGCTTCTTCGACGACGTCTCCTTGGCCAGCTTCGCGGCCTCCAATGGCGTGTACAGCTTGTCGCGGTCCACCTTCTCGGCGGCTTCGCGGTATGCCTTGCTCGTCTTGCTCATTGTTGTCTCCTAGTACTGAAGAAGGTCGTGGTTGCGAGCCGAAGCGGGCTCTCCCACGGGGTCGAATTATTCGACCGTGATTCCCATCGACCGGGCGGTGCCGGCGATGATCTTGGCGGCCTGATCGATGTCGTTGGCGTTCAGGTCGGACTTCTTGGTCTCGGCGATCTCGCGCACCTGATCCCAGGTCACCTTGGCGACCTTGGTCTTGTGCGGCTCGCCCGAGCCCTTCTGCACTCCCGCAGCCTTGAGCAGCAGCTTGGCGGCGGGCGGCGTCTTGAGCTGGAAGGTGAAGCTGCGGTCCTCGTAGACGGTGATCTCCACGGGGATGACGTTGCCGCGCTGGCTCTCCGTCGCCGCGTTGTACGCCTTGCAGAACTCCATGATGTTGACGCCGTGCTGGCCGAGCGCCGGACCGACGGGCGGCGCAGGGTTGGCCTGGCCGGCCTGGATCTGGAGCTTGATCAGCCCGGTGACTTTCTTGCGGGGTGGCATGGAAGTGCCCTTTCTTGTGTGTGCTCGACGGGCGAGCTAGATCTTCGCGACCTGGTTGAAGGTCAGTTCGACAGGTGTTTCGCGACCGAAGATGGACACCAGCACCTTGAGTTTCTGCTGTTCGGCGTTGACCTCGCTGATCGACGCCGGCAGCGTCGCGAACGGCCCGTCCATGACGGTGACCGACTCGCCGACCTCGAAGTCGACCAGGATCTCCGGCCGCTCCAGCGTCGCCTCCGACGATCCGGCCGCCGCACCGGCGGTGGACGCGGCCTTGCCCGGCTTCTTCGCCGTCGCCGGGGGCAGCAGGAACTTGACCACGTCGTCGAGGCTCAGCGGCGACGGACGCGAGGTGGCCCCGACGAACCCGGTGACACCGGGGGTGTTGCGCACCGCGCCCCAGGACTCGTCGTTGAGCTCCATACGCACCAGGATGTAGCCCGGCAGCACCTTGCGGTTGACCTGCTTGCGCTGGCCGTTCTTGATCTCGGTGACCTCTTCGGTGGGGACCTCCACCTGGAAGATGTAGTCGCCCACGTCGAGGTTCTGCACGCGGGTCTCGAGGTTGGCCTTCACCTTGTTCTCGTAGCCGGCGTAGGAGTGGATGACATACCAGTCGCCGGGCTTGAGGCGCAGTTCCTTCTTCAACGCGACCGCAGGATCGACGTCTTCTTCCTCGACCTCGACGGCAGGCGCTTCGGCCTCTTCAGCGGCGTCGTCAGCCCCAGCGTCGGCCAGGGTCGCGGCGTCCTCGCTCACCTCGCCCCCCGCGACGTCGGCGTCCTCGGTCGCGGGCTCGGTGGTCGAGTCGTCGACGAGATCGACGTTATCGGCCGAAGGCGTATCGCCCTCGAAGCTCGTCACGGTTGCCTGTCCTTCCTAGATTCCAACGCCTTGTTCCAAGGCCTACGTCACTCGCCGAAGACGAGCCCGATCAACCGGGCCGCCCCGTAATCGACGCCGGCGATCAGCGCAACCATGAACGCGAGGAACAACAACACCACCGTGGTGTAGTTGACCATCTGCTTCCGGTTGGGCCAGATCACCTTGCGCAACTCGGCGATGACCTGCTTGATGTAGGTGACGACGAAGGCGATCGGGTTGGCGCGGCCGCCGGACTCACCCTTGGCCGTCTTCTTCGCCTTACCGGAACCGTTCTTGTCGGAGCCGGAGTCGCTGTCCGACGTGTCGGCCTCGACGTCGTCACCCTCGGTGTCGGTGGTCGACACCGCCGCGCGCCGGGTGCGCTTACCCGTCGGGCGCGCCGGGCGGGTCACCACCGCCGTCTGGCCGCGGGTCTCCTCCGTGCCGCCGGTGTCGCCGTCGGTTGGCGTGCCTGCGGAGCCGGCACCATCGCGCTCGTCGCTCACCGCATGCCTTTCGTCTGTGTGCTTCGTGGTCACCTTCCAGTGTCCACGCTGTGTCGAACTATTCAGTTGAGCAGGGGCGACAGGACTTGAACCTGCAACCTGCGGTTTTGGAGACCGCTGCTCTGCCAGTTGAGCTACGCCCCTTCAGCGACGACACCGCTGGCCTGCGTAGGCGTCGTCTTCACCGCGTCCGGGGCTCACACAATTCGCGCGCTCCCCGACGGATCTCGCGGAAGCGCGCTGTAATGGGAAAACCCCGAAGTCCGAGTGTAGCGCGCCCGCCCGGCGAGTTACTAATCCGCTGCGTCGTCGACCGGGGCGTCCTCGTGCTTGACCGGTTTGCGGACCACCTGCCCGGTCTCCGGATCCCACCCCGCCGAGATCGAGTTGTCGCCCTCGTGCCCCATCAGGGTGGTGAAGGCCTCCATGACGACCTCCCCGTTGTGGTCGGTCAGCACGTTGCGGGTGGTGACGATGTCCGCGCCGAACCGCTCGTCGACGGTCTCGATGTGCATCGTCGCGTCGAGCCGGTCGCCCTCTTTGATCGGCCGGTGGAACAGGAATCTCTGGTCCACCTGCACGATCTGCATGGTCTCGAAGCCCACGTCGACGTGCTGGAAGAAGTGCCGCTGGGTCATCACCGCGAGGATCGACATGAAGGTCGGCGGCGCCACGAGTCCGTCATGACCCATCGACGCGGCGGCGTCCACATCGTGGCTGGCCGGATCCTTCGACTTCACGGCAGCCGCGTACTGACGGATCTGTTCGCGGCCGACGACGAAGGTCTCGGGGTACTTCCACACCATGCCGCGGATGTCGGTTTTCAGCGCCATGATTACGCCAGCTTCGCGATCGCGACGGCGCGGCCGAAGATTTTCTTACCGCCGGCGGTGGCGCTCAGCGCGATGGTCACCGACTTCGCCTCCGGGTCGACCGACTTCACCCGCCCGTTGAACAGGATCTCGGCGCCCACACCGTCGTTGGGCACCGGCACCACGGCGGTGAACCGGACGTTGAACTCGGTGACCGCGGCCGGGTCGCCCACCCACTCGGTGACATAGCCGCCGCCCAGACCCATGGTCAGCATGCCGTGCGCGATCGCGGTGTCCAGGCCGACCTGCTTGGCGATGTCGTCATCCCAGTGGATCGGGTTCAGATCCCCCGAGACACCGGCGTAATTCACCAGGTCCTGCCGGGTCAGGGTGATGACTTTCTCGGGGAGCGTATCCCCGACCTTCACCGAATCGAATTCACGCAGTGCCATTGCTGAAGCCACTCTCCCCGTCTTCTTCGCTACGCCCCGCCAGTGTGGTGTAGCACTCCTGTACGACGTCACCTTTGTGGTTGGTGATGATGTTCTTGGTGGTGATGATGTCGGTGCCGTGCGCCTTGCGGATCGACTCGATGTAGACGTCGCAGTGCAGGACGTCACCGGCCACGATGGGCCGCACGAATTTCAGGGTCTGGTCGACCTGGACGATCTGCGCATCGGTGATGCTGATGTTGGCGGCGGCGAACATGGCCGACTGTGCCTGATACCCGAACACCGAGATGAACGTCAGCGGCGCCAGCAGGCCGTCGTATCCGAGATCGGACGCGGCCTTCTCGTCGAAGAACGAGGCGTCGTCGTTCTTCACGGCGACCGCGTACTCGCGGATCTTCTCACGACCGACGACGTAGTGGTCGGTATGCCGATAGTGCAGACCGACGTAGTCGTCCAAGAAACCCACGAGTTGTGAACCTATCCGGTCAGCCGCGGCCGAGGCCGTGCGGCTGCGATCAGCGAGACTCCTTGTGTGCCCGGTGCACACCACAGTTCGGGCAGAACTTCTTCAGTTCCAGCCGGTCGGGGTCGTTGCGGCGGTTCTTCTTGGTGATGTAGTTGCGGTGCTTGCACACCTCGCAGGCCAGGGTGATCTTCGGCCGTACATCGGTACTGGAGGCCACGTCTATCGTCCTTCGTCAACGTCGTTCTTGCTTGTAGCGGTGGGGGGGCTCGATCCCCCGACCTCACGATTATGAGTCGTGCGCTCTAACCAGCTGAGCTACACCGCCATTCCAGACGCCTACCACTCGGCGGTCGCCGAGCCCCCTAACGGAATCGAACCGTTGACCTTTTCCTTACCATGGAAACGCTCTGCCGACTGAGCTAAGGGGGCCTGACCCGCGGCGCTCGGCGGTGCCGAGGCGAGGGCCTTAAAGAGAGTACAGTCTGGCCCGCGCGGTCGCCAAACCGCTGGTCAATCCCGGCGTCAGGACAGCAACCAGTCGTTCGGCGCGAACAGCTCGCAGTGCACCCGCCCCGCCGGCACACCGCGTTCGGCCAGCTGAGCGCGCACCGCCTGGACGAATCCGGTTCCACCGCACAGGTAGACCTGCGCATCGGCGGGCAGCTCCGCCGCACCGATGTCCAACAGCCCGGTGTGGGCGCCGTCCGCTCCCCGCGTGTCCTCGTACCAGAGCTCTAGCTGCGCGTCGGGCAGTCCGTCGACCAGCGCGCGCTGCTTCTCGCGCAGCGGATGACCGGCCGCATCCCGGTCGGCGTGCCACACCCGCACCGTGGTGTCGGGCGCATAGGCCGCCAGATGTTCGAGGATGCCGATCATCGGGGTGATGCCGATGCCCGCCGAGATCAGCACCAGCGGCCGCTGGTGCAGTTCCGGTGCGGGCAGATCACCGAACGGCACCGTGACGTCGAGCAGATCGCCCACCCGTGCGTGGTCGCGCAGCCACTCCGACACCTCGCCCATCGGCCGCACCGCGAAGGTCAGATCGCCCTCGCCCGGGGTGTTGATCAGGCTGTACTGACGCAGCTGCCGGGCGCCGTCGGGCAACGTCACACCCACCGAGACGTACTGACCCGCCCGGAAGTCGGCGAACGGCGCACCGGTCGACCGCACGGTCAGCAGCACCGCCCCGGAAGGCTCGTCGACCCGTGCGGTGATCCGCGCGCGACGGTAGACGTCGCCGGCGGTCACCCCGGCCTCGTCGTACAGACCGCGCTCGAGGTCGATCAGGGTGCCGGCCATCATCCAGTAGACCGCGTCCCACGCCTCGGCCACCTCGGCGGTGACGGTGTCGGCGCCCAGCACCTCCACGATCGCGGCGAACAGATGGTCGTGCACCAGCTGGTACTGGTCGGCGGTGATGCCCAGCGACGCATGCTTGTGGCCGATGCGGCTGAGCAGCTCGGCCGGATGCGGCAGCTCCGGGTTGACCAGATGCGCGGCATAGGTGGCGATGGACGCGGCCAGCGCCCGCTGCTGCGCCCCCTGGGCCTGGTTGCCCCGGTTGAACAGATTGCGCAGCAGCTCCGGGTGCGCGGCGAACATCCCGCTGTAGAACCGGGTGGTGATCTGGTCGATGTGCGCACCCACCAAAGGCAAAGTGGCCGTGATGATCTCGGCGTGCTGCGGGGCGAGCTCCGCGCGGACGGCAGGGGCGGGGGCGGTCATCGGACGGTCCTTTCATCGGTGGGGTTCTTCGCCGGTGCCCCGAGGAACACCAGGGGAAGTGCAGGGGTCGCCAGATCGGCGACGGTGTAGCGGTCGAGTTCGGCGTAGAACGCGTCTTTGGCGTCGGCCAACGCGCGACGCAGCCGGCAACCGGCGATCAGCGGGCACGGAGTCTCGCCCGCGCAGTCGATGACTTCACGGTCGCCCTCGAGGCGTCGCACCACCCAGCCGACCGAGGCCTGCCGGCCGCGTTCGGTGAGCGTCAGTCCGCCGACGCGGCCGCGTCGGGCATGCACCAAGCCGAGGTCGGACAACCGGGCGACCGCCTTGGCGACGTGGTGCTCGGAGGCGTGGGCGCCGGCGGCGATGGTGCGCGTGGTGACGCGGTGTTCGTCGGCTTCACCGGCGGCCAGCAACATCATCGCGCGCAGACCCAGATCGGTGAACCGGGTGAGTTGCATGCCTCGGACGTTAGTAATTCGGTATCGCAGGTGCGAATTTTTCGGGTGTGCGGTTAAACACCCGATAACGTGCGGTTTTTCCACCAGCGATTACCCGCACCTAGGCTTCGACCATGCCTGACGATCGCCTCTACTTCCGCCAGTTGCTGTCCGGTCGCGACTTCGCCGCGGGCGACATGATCGCGACGCAGATGCGCAACTTCGCCTACCTCATCGGTGACCGCGACACCGGGGACTGCCTGGTGGTCGACCCGGCGTACGCCGCAGGCGAGCTGGTCGACGCGCTCGAAGCCGACGGCATGCACCTGTCGGGGGTCCTCGCCACCCACCACCACCCCGACCACGTCGGCGGTTCGATGATGGGTTTCACCCTGGCCGGCCTGGCCGAGCTGCTCGAGCGGGTCAGTGTGCCGGTGCATGTGAATGCCCATGAGGCCGAATGGGTTTCGCGGGTTACCGGAATCGCGCTGTCCGACCTGACCGCCCACGACCACGGCGATAAGGTCAGCGTCGGGGACATCGACATCGAGCTGCTGCACACCCCCGGCCACACCCCGGGCAGCCAGTGCTTCCTGCTCGACGGACGCCTGGTCGCCGGCGACACCCTGTTCCTGGAAGGGTGCGGACGCACCGATTTCCCCGGTGGCGACGTCGACGAGATGTTCCGCAGCCTGCAGGCACTGGCGACCCTGCCCGGCGACCCCACGGTGTTCCCCGGGCACTGGTATTCCGCGGAGCCGAGCGCACCGCTGGAAGAGGTCAAGCGCTCCAACTACGTCTACCGCGCCCGCGACCTGGACCAGTGGCGCATGCTGATGGGCGGCTGACGCTCGCGATTCTCGCAACGTCGCTGGGGACCCTCTTCGGTGCGCCCCAGCCGACGGTCAGTCGACGAATCAATACCGGCATCCGGCATCTGACGACGGATTTCGTTGTCTATGCGATCTAACGACCCTGATTCCGTCGCAGAATCTCAAATTCGTCACAATTGAGGTAGTGACACGGGCCACACCAACAGGCAAACTTGGAGAACCGTCGTTCACTTTCTCGTCCAGGGGTTGTCGTGACAAACGTCGTGGTGTGTTTCGACCAGGTACCCGAACAGAGCGCCGGCACTCCGGCGACCAATGCCGGCGCTCTGTTCCGCCTCACGGAGGTCTCCCCACGCCAGCTCGCGTGGTACGACTCGGGCGTCGAGCCGCACGGGCGTTCCTCGGCCCGCGACGCCGCCCGCGACCGGGTCGCCCAGGCCTACCGCTTTCTCCAGCGCACCTGGTGTTCCGGGGACGCGATCTTCGTGTTCGGCGTCGGTCGAGGGGCGGTGTGTGCGCGCGAATTGGCCCGGCTGCTCGGCACCATCGGCATTTGGCAGGGCGACGACGCGGGCAGTGCGGTGCTCGACCACCTGCTCGAGGTGTGCACGCTGGCCCGGACGCCGCGCACCGACGCGGACTGGCAGCGGATCGGGCGGCTCGCCGCGGATCTCACCGGCCGCCCCCACGCCGGCGTGCCGGTGCGCTATCTGGGCCTCTGGGACGCCATCAGCGTGCCCGGCGCCGACCGACCCGCCTGCGCCGGTCTGACCAACGTCGTCCAGGGTCGCCACGCCGTGGCGATCGACGGTGGACCGTTCGGTCATCTGCTCACCGCCCCGGCGGTCGAGCAGGCATGGTTCCGCGGGGCGCACTGCGATGTGGCCGGCATGCGGGGCGGTTGTCTGCAGTTGGCCGACATCGCCCTGGACTGGGTGCTCGACGGGGCGGTGCGGGCGGGGCTGCGGCTGCGCAACGGCTGCCGGCTGCCCTCGCCGACGGAGTTCGACGCGCTCGCCGGCAGCAGCCACACGCTGTCGCTGCGGCGGGTCCCCGAGGGTGCCGCGGTCCACGCCAGCGTCCAGCTCTACACCCAGGCGCGTCCGCCGTACTGGCGTCGGTTACCCGCCCGCTTCGAGTGGACCGACAGGGAATGGCTGGCCCGTGGCGAGCGCCTCGTGCAGGCCGCGTCCGAGACGCCGGCGGCCGCCGAGCCGCGCGAGCTGGCCACCGCGTCCTGACGCCGCCGCCGAGATGGAGAATCGCCCTTCTGTTTCGTAACGGCGTTACGTAACATCGTGACGATGAGCGCAGTGAGCTATGACCTGATCGAATCGGTTGCGACGATCACCATGGACGACGGTAAGGCCAACGTGCTGTCGCCGTCCATGCAGCAGAGCCTCAACGACGCCTTCGACCGGGCCGAGAGCGACGAGTCGAAAGCCGTTGTGCTGGCCGGCAATCACAAATTGTTCAGCGGCGGGTTCGACCTCGCGGTCTTCGCCTCCGGCGACGCCCAGGCCGCGCTGGGCATGCTCTCGGGCGGCTTCGAGCTGTCGCTGCGCTGTCTGACCTTCCCGAAGCCGGTGATCATGGCGGCGACGGGTCCGGCCATCGCGATGGGTTCGTTCCTGCTGCTGTCCGGGGACCACCGCATCGGCTCGCCGCGCACGCGCTGTCAGGCCAACGAGGTCGCCATCGGCATGGTGCTGCCGATCTCGGCGATCGAGATCATGCGGATGCGGTTGACCCGAGCGGCTTTTCAGCGCGGCATCTCGATGGCGGCGACGTTCGCCGGCGACGCCGCGATCGCGGGCGGCTGGCTCGACGAGGTCGTCGAACAGGACGCGGTCGTCTCGCGGGCCCAGCAGGTCGCGGCCGAGGCCGCCGCCACGCTGCATCTGGACGCCCACCTCAAGAGCAAGCTCAAGGCGCGCCAGGACGCGCTCGAGGCGATCCGGGCCGGGATTGACGGTCTGCCCACGGAGTTCGGCGGCTAGGCCCGATGCCGAGGGCCAAGCAGCGCACGCCGGAACTGCGTTCGCGGCTGCTCGAGGCCGCGGTGGCGACGCTCAACGCCGAAGGTGTCGCGCGGTTGACCACCCGCCGGGTCGCCGAACAGGTCGGCACCTCGGTGCCCGCGGTCTACGAATTGTTCGACGACAAGGCCGGATTGGTCCGCGCGATCTTCTTCGAGGGTTTCCGGATGCTCGACGCCGAACTGTCCGGCGTACCGGCCACCGACGACCCGGTCGCCGACGTGGAGGCGCTGGTGCCGGTGTTCCGTCGCTTCTGCCTGGAACACTCCCGCCTCGCGCAGGTGATGTTCTCCCGCCCGTTCGCCGACTTCGACCCGGGCCCCGACGAATTGGCGGCCGGCGAAGCGGTGCGCGACATCTTCCTCAGCCGCATCCAGCGCTGCCTGGACACCGGGGCGCTGACCGGCGACGCCGTCGACATCGCCCATGTCCTGCTGGCCCTGGCCAAAGGGCTCGCCGTCCAGGAGGCCGGCTGCTGGCTGGGGACCACTGCGCGCTCGGTCGAGCGGCGCTGGCAGCTCGGAGTGCGTTCCCTGCTGGCCGGTTTCTCCCCCCGGTGAATCAGGAGTGACGGCGGACCGCCGCAGTGAGTGCGTCCGGCGCCTCGGACTGCGGATAGTGGCCGACCCCGGCCAGCGCGGTCACCTGCGCCTCGGGCACCAATCGAACCGCCTCGTCGAGGACATGACGGCCCGACACCGGATCGTCGAGTCCCCACACCAGATGCAGTGGCCCCCGCCATCCACTCATCGCCGCCTCCCAGCGCCGGTGGTGGACGGCGCGTTCGGCGTTGTAGCGGATCAGCAGGTGTGACAGTTGATGACCGTCAGCCCGCGACATGCCGGCCCACAGGTTGTCGAACTCCGCATCGGTCAACGGTGCACCGCGTACCGCGTCCAGTCCGGATCGCACCCGTTCTGCGGTGACTCGCGTGGCGATCAGTCGGCCGAAAATCGGCAACGCCAGGGCCTTCTGCAGACGGGTGGGACGGTAGGCGCTGTAGACCATGCCGAAATTCAGCGCGATGATGCTGCGGACGTCGAACCCGAGCCGCCCGGTCGCGATCCGGTCGACGAGTTCCTGGGCCACGATGCCTCCGTAGTCGTGCGCGACCAGGCAGACCGATCGCAGCTGGAGATGGCGCCCGAGATCCTCGACGATGTCGGCTGATTCCGCGACGGAGTAGGTGTAGGGCCGGGGTTTGTCTGACGCGCCGTAGCCCAGGAAGTCGACGGTGACGACGGTGCGGTCGGCCGCGAGATCGCACGCGGCCTCGGCGTAGTCGTAGGACCAGGTCGGGAACCCGTGCAGGAGCAGGACGGTGGGCCCGTGGCCGCGCCGTCGGTACGCGATCCGGTGTCCGCGCCGGCTGGTGAATGTCTCGCACTCGCCGATCCACTGCTGGGCGTCCACACCGCCACCGCCTCACTCAAATACAGTATTGCATCTCGATACAGTTGTAGATCAGCATGCAGCCGTGCAAGGCTGGCGTCAAGCCCGCCGCCCCACCGATTGCGCAGGAGGATCCGTGGCACGCCTGTCTCGCGCCGAACAACGCGAACTGACCCGCCGCAGCCTGCTCGAATCCGCCGCGAAAGTGTTCGGCCGCATGGGGTTCGAAGCGGCGCCCATCGATCTCATCGCCGAGGAAGCCGGGTACTCCCGCGGAGCGTTCTACTCCAACTTCGACTCCAAGGACGCGTTGCTCGTCGAACTGTTGCGCGGTCACCTCGATGCCGAGGTGGCGACCCTGGGCCGCGCGCTCGAGCGCATCAAGGCGGCCGAAGACCTGGCACCGGCCATCGAGCGCCGGTACCGGGTGCTCGGCGAGGACGCCAGTTGGTGTCTGCTCACCACGGAGTTCCAGCTCTACACGCTGCGCGGCGGGCGCAGGGCCACCGAGTTCGCCGAGATCTACGAGTCCTATCGGCGGCGGGTCGGCGACCTGATCGCCGAGCACTTCGACCGCTTGGGCGTCGGGTCGACGCTTACACCCTACGAATTCGGTGTCTCGCAGATCGCGCTGGCACACGGACTCGCACTGCAACGGCTGGCGGACAACACACTCAAACCGTCACTACCTGCGAGGGCGCTGGCGACGTTCGTGCGCGGTGCGCTCGCCGGCCCGACCGACCAGGACAGCCGGTGACGACGACTCAGTCTCGCGGCCACACGATCATCGGGACCGGAAGCGCCCGCATGATCTTGCTGGCCGAACGACCGAGGAACAGCCGTCGCGGTTGAGCCAACCTGCTCGACCCCATCATGACGATCTCGCTGTCGTCGAAGTCGAGGCCACCCACCGCCTCCTCGAGCGAATCCCCCTGTCCGACAACACTGGTCACCGGACAGCCGGCCGGAAGGGCCTGCGTCGCCCGCTCGACCAGCGTCGCCGCATGCTGCTCGGCGGCTCGGGCCCACTCGGCACGCCGATCGTCCTCCCCGACAGCGACCAACGACATCAACCGCAGCGCCACCGTCCACTCCCCCGCGAGCCGGACGGCGTTGTCGAACAGGACCTCGTTACCCGGCCGCAGGCCGATGGCGCAGGTGATGCGGGTGACGCCGGGACGAGCCTGGTAGTCCGCCGGCGCGAGCGCGACCGGCACCGCCGACGCGTGCAGCAGAGCGTCGGCAAGGCTGCCCAGGCCGAAGCGGCCGCTGCGCACCCGGTGGTGGGTACCGACGACGATCAGGGCCGCCTCGCCGCGCTCGGGATCGACCGCCGAGTCCAGCAGCCCTTCGGTGATGGACTCCGCGCGCCGCAGCTGCGCGTGCGCCGGCACCCCCTCGGGGACTCGGGACAACCCGTCCTCGAGCCACCCGCGGGCCTGCTCCTCGACCTCGGCGTTGTACGCCTGATCCGGCGAATACCGGTGAAATGTCGGCGCATCGCTGGGCAACACCGACACCAGATCCAGCGTCGCCCCCGACGACCGGGCCAGGGTGGCCGCGAGGTTGATCCCGTCGACACCGCGCTGGCGCGGGCCGTATCCGACGACATACCGCATGAATCGTGACGCTACACCGGTGACCGGTCGGCCAAAGGGCAACTGCGTGGACCGATTCGGTCGCTCAAAAAGCGGCCCCGCCAGTGTTCTTGTGGTAAGCCCCGAGGGTACGTTTTCCCCTGATCGAGATGGCGGTATCACCATGACGCAGGCTGCCTCCGGACCTGACACGACCACGCTGGCCCGCACGCTCGGCCTGTGGGCGATCGTCGGCCTGGGCCTGGGCTACATGACCCCGACCGTCGTCTTCGACACCTTCGGCATCGTGTCCGCCGAGACCGGCGGCGTCGTCCCCACCGCCTACATCTTCGCGCTGGTGGTCATGGCGTTCACGGCTGTCAGCTACGGCCGGATGACGCGCGTCTTCCCGTCGGCCGGTTCGGCGTACACCTACACCTCGGCCACCATCAGCCCGAACTTCGGATTCCTGATCGGCTGGGCCGCACTGCTCGACTATCTGCTGCTGCCACTGGTCAACGCGCTGATCATCCGCAGCTACATGTACTCGTTCTTCCCCGAGGCACCGCAGTGGATCTTCGTCGTCGTCTACGTCGCCGCGATCACCGCCATGTGCCTGTTCAGCATGACCAACACCTCGCGGGTCAACATGCTGCTGGTCGTCTTCGAAGTGGTGCTGATCGGGGTGTTCCTCATCCTGGCCGGGAAGTCGCTGATGGACGGGGTGGGCAACGGCACGCTGTTCTCCACTCAGCCGCTCTGGCATGAGGGCGTTCACCTGGATCTGGTCATCACCGGCGCGACCATCGTGGCGTTCTCGTTCATCGGCTTCGACGCGATCACCATGTACACCGAGGAGGCCAAGGACTCCTCGACCGTGCCCAGAGCCATCCTGCTCGCCCTGTTCATCGGCGGCGCGATCTTCTTCGTCGCCGCCTTCTTCACCCAGTCGCTGTTCCCCGATGTCACGAACTTCAGCCAGGAGTCGCTGGAGAACAGCGCGTTACCCGAGATCGCCTACAACGTCGGCGGACAACTGTTCAAGATCCTGCTGACCTCGGCGGCGTTCGCGGCCACGGTGGCCTCCAGTCTCGCCTCCCACGCATCGGTGTCACGACTGCTCTACGTCATGGGCCGCAACGGGCGCGGCCCGGTCGGCCGGTTCTTCGGCCACCTGCATCCGAGCTTCCAGACGCCCTCGTACGCGATCATCTTCGTCGGACTGGTTTCGCTGCTGGCCATTTCGTTCAATCTGGACTTCGTGGCCTCGCTGATCAATTTCGGGGCCCTGATCGCGTTCACGTTCGTCAACCTGACCGTGATCGTCTACTTCGCCTACCGGCGCCGGCAGGTCAAGGGTTGGCGCAACATCGTGCGCAACATCGCACTTCCAGGGGTCGGCGTGCTGGCCACCGTGCTGCTGTGGGTCTACCTGTCAGCCGAATCCACCCGGTACGGCATCATCTGGTTCGCGATCGGATTCGTGGTGCTGCTGTGGTTGACGCGGTTCTTCCGCCGCCCACTGACGGTCAACATGGGTGAGCCGGTACCCGACGCCGACGAACTCGACACCGCCCGCAACTCCGAGACCTAGCGTCACCGCTCGAGGTCCACCCGGATCACCACGCGGTCGGTGTGCCCGCGGCGAATCAGCTTCTCGATCGTGGTGACCACCCGGAAACCCAGCCCGTATTTGCGCTTGAACAATGCCTCCACGCGGCTGACCTCGGCGGCGTCGTCCACTACGTAGCCCCGGCCGGCGACGGTCGGCGCACCGGGAGCCACCTTGCCCATGCGGGAACACGGTGCCATCGTCACCCTGGCATCGCGGCGCACCCGTTTGACCTTCCAGCTGTCGGCGGGCGTCCAGAACACCAGCTGGCCATCGTCGGCGGCGATCCACAACGGCGTCGCCACCGCATCGCCGTTGCGTTTGTAGGTGCTCAGCGAGACGAACTTCTCACCACCGAGCCTGCTCAGGTCGTCCATGTCGACCACTGTACGGTCAGTCCCCGACGATGTTCTCGCGCAACGTCTTTCCCGGATATCGCGTGCGGTACCGCCCGCGCCGTTGCAGCTCCGGGACCACCAGGTCGACGAACTCCTCGAAGCACCCCGGGGTGTAGGTGGCCAGCAGCATGAATCCGTCCGCGCCACCGTCGTCGAGGAAGACTTCGAGCTGATCGGCGACGCCGGCCGGCGTACCGATCACCTGGGGCATCGAGAACCGGAACGCGTAGGTGTCGGCAGCCTCGCCGACCGTGACGGCCGCTCCGGCACCGGAAGCCACCAGCGCGTCCTTGACGCCCTGGATGCCCGGCACCGGGATCTCGTCGAGCGGGGTGGCCGGGTCGAACGTCGAGAAGTCCACGCCGAGCTGACCGGACAGCATCGCCAGCGACGCCTCCGGTCGCAGCAGGGAACGCAAATGATCGGCCTTCTCGCGCGCCGCGGTCTCCGTCGCCCCGACGATGACCTGCGCGCCGTAGTACAGCTTGACCAGCTCGGGGTCGCGGCCTGCGGCGGCGACGCGGCCGCGGATGTCGTCGGAGTAGGCCCGCATCGAGGCCACCGTCGGCTGAATGGCGAAGATGGCCTCGGCGGTGGACGCGGCGAACCGGCGCCCCTCCGCACTGGCGCCGGCCTGCCACAGCACCGGCCGCCCCTGTGGCGAAGGAGCCACGAAATGGCGGGCCCGGCAGCGGAAGTGCTTACCCTCGAAGACCACTTCGCGGATCTTGTCCGGGTCGGCGAACACGCCGGTGGCGCGGTCGGCGACGATCGCGTCCGGCTCCCACGAATCCCACAGCCGGCAACACAGATCGACGTACTCCGCGATCCGCTCGTAGCGGACCGAACGGTCCGGCATGTCCTGCCCGTAGGCCGCGAACTCCGACGGTGAATAGGAGCCGACGATGTTCCAGGCGACCCTGCCCCCGGAGAGATGGTCGAACGTCGAGAGCCGGCGGGCCATCGAGTACGGATGCTCGAACGCCGTGGACAGGGTGATGCCGACGCCCAGATGTTCCGTCGCTCCGGTGAGTATCGGTGTCAGGGCAGCCGGTTCGTGGGTCGGCGACTGCACCGCGTAGCGCACCGTCGCATCCGAGCTCTCCTCGAACGAGTTGTACGGCGCCAGCTCGTCGGCCAGGAACACCGCGTCGAACAGACCCCGTTCCAGCGTCCGCGCCAGGTGCTCCCAGTACGGCGGCGAAGCATAATCCCACCCGACCTTGTCGAGGGGATGACGCCACATCCCGACCGAGTGACTGCTGACGCCGTGCTGCATGAAGGCCAGGAAGTGCGCCTTGCGGATGCGTCCGATGTCAGTACTCCTGCAGGCTTTCCCGCAGCGTCCTACCCGGGTAGCGGGACCGGAACCGGCCGCGCTTCTGCAGTTCCGGCACCAGCAGTTCGGTCATGTCGTTGAAGCAGCCGGGGACGTCGGTGGCCAGCATCATGAAACCGTTGCAGCCGCCCTCGTCGATGTACTGCTCCATCTGGTCGGCGACATCGGCCGGCGTGCCGACGGCGACCGGCGCACCCATCGAGACGCCGTAGATCTGCGCGGCCTCCCGCACGGTGACCGGCGCACCGTCCTTGGCCTCGAGGATCGCGTCGAACAACCCGCGGATGCCCTGCACGTCGGCGTCCACGACGTTGTCGTCGAGACCGAGAGTGGAGAAATCGAAACCGGTGTGTCCGGACAGGATTCCGAGTGCGCTGTCGATCTGCACCTTCTCGACGAACTCGGCGTACCGGTCGTTGGCGCGGCCCTTGTCGCGGTCGATGATGGTCTGCAGACCGTAGATCAGCTTCACCGACTCCGGATCGCGGCCGTGATTGTCGGCGCGGGTGCGGATGTCGTCGGCGTAGGCGCGCATGCTCTTGGGCGTCGGGAAGATGCCGAACACCGATTCCGCGTGCTTGGAGGCGAATTCGCGCCCCTGCTCCGAGGAACCGGCCTGCCACAGCACCGGACGCCGCTGCGGCGACGGGGCCACGAAATGGCGGCCCTTCGAGCGGAAGAACTCCCCCTGGAAGTCGACCTCTCGAACCTTGGCCGGGTCGGCGAACACGCCGTTGTCCCGGTCGTAGACGATCGCGTCGTCATCCCAGGAGTCCCATAGCTGATACAGCAGCTGCATGTACTCCTCGACCACCTCGTAGCGCTTGTCGCGGGGTGTCAGGTTCTCTTTGCCCATCGCCTGGAACTCGCTCTTGGAGTACGAGGTGACGATGTTCCAGCCGACCCGGCCGCCGGTCAGATGGTCCAGCGTCGAGAGGTGCCGAGCCATCATGTACGGCGGCACAAAGGATGTCGACAGCGTGATGCCGATCCCGAGATGCTTGGTGAAAGCCCCGATGATCGGTACCAGGGTGGCGGGCTCGTGGACCGGACATTGACCCGCGTACTTGACCACCGGGTCCGAACTGCCCTGGTAGGTGGTGTAGGGGGCGAGCTCGTCGGCGATGAACATCGCGTCGAACAGACCACGCTCCATGGTGCGGCCGAGGTCGCGCCAGAACTCCGGACGCGACCAGTGGTAGCCGACCTTGTCCCGGGGATGGGCCCACATGGTGGACGCATGATTCATGACGCCGTGCTGGACGAAGCCCAGCAGATGCATCTTGTTCTTGCTCACTGTTGCACGCTCCTGCGATCGATCAGAAATGCGGAGACCACCGCGACGGCCGAGCCGATCGCCAGAATGGCCGGGATGTACCAGAACACGCTGTTGACGCCGAGCAGGACGATGACCGCGGTGGAGGCCGCGACGGCCGCGAGCGCCTTCCAGGTGAAAGTCCCGGCGTCACCGATCTCGTCGGTCGCCAGGTCGTCGGACTGACCGGTCCCGGCGAGTGCCAGGACATCTCGGCGCACCCGCAGGAACGCCTGCACACCCAACGCGAGGTAGGCACCCGCCACCAGGACGCCGATCACCGAGGCCATCCAGAAGGCCACCCAGGCCGCGCTCATCGGACCGGGTCCGGATCGAGATCACCGGCCGTGTCGACCGATTCGGTGAGCGCTTCGCCGCGGCCCTTGAGGCCGGCGAAGTCGAAGGACTGGTTCGACAGGAGACTCATCCCGACCGCGGTGACCAGTGAGATCGCCTCCAACGTGATGATTCCCGCGAGTTCCCCGACGAATTCGCGCACCGGATATCCGACCGCGATGGCGAGCACCAGGCTGGCGACGAACGCGACCGCGGTCATCCGGCGCCAGAAGATGGCCAACGCCAACGGAATGATCAGCGCCGCCTTGAGGAAGTAGACGGTGTTGACCAGTTCCACGTAGTCGATGCCGGAGCTGACGACGACACCGCCGATGACGCCGGCGATGATGATCGAGCTCTTGGTCCACCGGAACAGCGATTTCTGGGCGATGTCGGGTTTGGCACGCTTGAGGATGTCGACGGCCACCACCGACGACAGCGCGGAGAACGCGCCGTCGATGGACGAGTAGCAGGCGTTGAGGATGATCAGTACGTACAGGGCGACCAGGACGATCGGCAGACCGAGATGGCTGACCACGTACGGGCCGATCCCGCCCGGTCCGGCATCACCGAGATCGGCGACGTCGACCCCGAATCCGAGCCCCACCAGACCGAGCAGGCCCAGCACGATCGGGATCGGGTAGAACCACAGCCCCGCCCAGACGAACGTCCGCCCCATGGTGGCCGGCTTGAGCGCCCACGCCTTCTGCCAGAACGTCTGATCGGCCATCGTGGAGGCAAGCAGACCCAGCGACAGCGAGATGCCGAATCCGGCCGCGGCGGCACCGTTGAAGGCGTTGAGCGTCTCGGGTCCGGCGGCGTCGACCTTCTGGAACACCAGCTCGGGGCCGCCGACCTTGGCCAGCACGTAGAGGACCACGATCGCGGCGGGAACGGTGATCAGCAAGGTGTTGACGGTCGCGGTGATCGCCGAGGTCCACAGCCCGCCGAAATAGGAGTAGACGGTGACCGTCGCCAGCGTGATCACCAGCACCACGGTGGGATTGATCCCGAAGATCACGCCCATCACCAGGACCACGCCGAACAGATTGATGAAGACCTCGGCGAGCAACCCCAGCAGCATGGCGACCAGTGCGATCGCGGTGGCCGGCTTGTTCTGGAAGCGCTCGCGGATGAATTCGACGATCGTGTAACCGGCCGGCATCTGACGGCGCAGCCTGAGCGCGAACGGCACCATCACCATCACGGCGAGCCCGTTGGGGACGACGAACCAGATCAATCCCGACGTGCCGAAGCTGAACGCCTGCGCCGAGGACATCATCACCGCCATCGACCAGGTCCACACCGCGATGACCGAGCCCACGCCGAAGCCGAAACCGATTCGGCGGTCGGCGATGACGAAATCGTGGGTGTTCTTCACCATCGAACGCACGGTGAAGGCGACGACGAACATGAACGCGCCGAGGCCCAGCATCAGCGCGAAGCCGATACCGGGCGACAGATTGGACGGATGGAACACGCAGCCTCCTGGGACACGGTGAGGACCACTTGCGCAGGGGGACGGACGCGCTGGTGGCGGACGGCAGTGTCGCAGGATTTCTTCGGTCCGCGAGAGAGTTCAAATCGTCGTGAATTCAGCTCTCGCCGCGGTTGAGACAGAACTGTAGTGGCGCCGCACCGATTCGGCGCGGCGAGCGGGCGTCGGGCTCAGGCGTGCCTGTGCCCGGTCTTCGAATGCTCGGTGTGCCAGAGCCGTTCGACGCGCAGCACCCGGCGGTGCTCCAGCGCGATCAGCCCGCCGCCGGCGGTGACCACGGCGCCGGTGACGAGCGCGAGCGGCAACACCCACTGCGGGTGGCCGTAGGCGGCCGCCGCCACGATGGCGGCGAGCCCCACCACACCGAGCCCGATCAACAGCAGACCGGGGAACCAGAGCGTGTCGATCATCGATTCACCGGCGTGCTGCTGACAGGTTCGGGAATGATCCACCGGATCGTGATGCGCACCCTTCATCGCATCCCCTCATCGACTAGAGAGATGGATCAACGTTACGCCGCACCGCACGCGGCCTCGTCGTTTCGGTCCGGAAACCTCGGGCCAGAATCGCTGACATGATGTTCACGTGAGTGAAGTGCGTGGCCGGGTGTGGCAGGACGGCAAGCCGCAGGACGACTTCGATTTCTCGAAGATCTCCGATTACCTCTGCGATCCCGGCATGTTGGTCTGGGCCGACATCTACGCCTCGGACCAGACGATTCTGCGCGAACTCGCCGGCAAGCTGGGGCTCAACCTCTGGGCCGTCGAGGATGCCGTGGCCGAGGCGGAACGCACCAAGGCGACCGTGTACACCACGCACACGTTCTTCACCGTCTACAGCGTGGCCACCCGCGAACCGGACGAGGAGTCGGAATCCACCCTCGACATCCGGCGGGTCTCCGGTTTCGTGTTGCCGCAGGGGCTGATCACGGTGCGCACGGCACCGCCGTTCGACACCAACGCGGTCTCGCAACGCTTCGACGAGCTCGGGGGCCAGGAGCACGGCGTCGGAGCCTTGGTCCACGGGCTGCTCGACGTGGTGGTCGACGGTCACTTCGAGGCGGTGCAGCACCTCGACGACGCGATCGAGGAGATCGAGGACGCGCTGTTCGAGGAGGATCTGCCACGGGCAGGTCTGCAACGCAGCACGTTTCGGGTTCGCAAGGACCTGGTGAAGCTGCGCCGGGTGGTGCTGCCCACTCGGGAGGTGGTCAACTCGATCCAGCACCGCCGGCTCGACGCGAAGACCGCACCGGAGCTCGACCCGCTGTACGCGGACCTCTACGACCACGTGCTGCGGGTGTCGGAGTGGACGGAGTCGTTGCGCGACATGGTGACAACGGTGTTCGAGACGAACCTGTCGCTGCAGGATGCGCGGCTGAACTCGGTGATGAAGAAGCTGACCGGATGGGCGGCCATCATCGCGGTGCCGACCGCCGTCACCGGGTTCTTCGGGCAGAACGTCGAATATCCGGGCATCAACTCGGTGTCCGGTTTCTTCACCAGCTCGGTGGTGATCGTGCTGCTGAGCGTGCTGCTCTACCTGAGCTTCAAACGGCGCGATTGGCTCTAGCGCCGAGGCCTGGTCAGGCGGAGAGCCGGGTGTGCGCTCGAAGCAGGTCGCCCGCCGAGCGGTGATCCTCGTCGGCGTTGAGGCTCAGCACGCCGACGAGTTGCGCACCCGCCTCGAACCAGACGGTGAAGCCGTCCGGGCGGTCGACGAGGCGGCTGCGCTGGTATGGCAGCCCCCAGCCGCGGAACTTCAGGCGCGCCTCGCCGATGCGGCAGAAATACCCGGGCACCGCGGACCAGGCGGTCGGATATCCGGCCGCCGAAGCACCCGCGATCTCCCCCTGGTCGGCCGCATCACGCCAGTGCTCGGTGGGGATCGGTCGACCGGCGGCGACGTTGAAGGCCAACGCGACGTCGCCGGCGGCGAAGACGTTGGGCGCCGAGGTGTGCATGTGACGGTCGGTGACGATGCGGCCCCGCTCCGTGGCGATACCGGCCGCGGTGGCCAGCCGGGCATCGGGCCGCACTCCGGTGGCGGCGACGACGAGGTCTGCCTCCACCGTCGCGCCGCCCTCGAGCGTCACGCCGTCCTCGCGAACCTCGGTGACCTGGGCCGGCCCGACGAAGCGGACGCCGCATCCGGACAGCAACTCGGCGATCCGCTCGCCGGCGTCGGGGCCGAAGCGCCGCTGCAACGGTACGGATTCGCCCGCGACGATCGTGGTGGCGATACCGCTGTCCGCCAGACAGGCCGCCGCCTCACAGCCGATCAAACCGCCACCGATGACGACGGCCGATTGGGCCTGCAGCGCGGACATCCGGATCGCCACCGCGTCGCCCAGGGAGCGCAACTGCAGGGCGTGTTCGGCGCCGGGCACACCCAGGGGGACCGGCCGCGCCCCGGGGGCCAGCACGAGGTGCCAGTAGGGAAAGCGTCGTCCGCCGCGGGTGATCACCTCACGTCGGGCGACGTCGACGTGGTCGACGGTGATCCCGCGGACCAGTTCGATGTCGCGCGTGTCGAACCATTCCGGGGAGTGCAGGTCGACGTTGGCGCCCCGACCGCACAGGAAGTCCTTGCTCAGCGGCGGCTTGGCGTAGGGCATGGCCGGGTCGGCGGTGAGGATCTGCACGGGAAGGCGCGGATGGTGGGCCCGGAACGCCGCGGCGGCGCTGAGCCCGGCCGGCCCGCTCCCGACGGCGATCAACCCTGACGTCCGCACCCGTGCTGGATACCACTGCCAGGGGCGGTTCAAGCGGTCCGTCACAATTCGGCCCGAGATACATGCATGTGCTATGCATATTTGATGTCATGCCGTCAGCCACTCCTCGAGTCGCTGACCCGCCGCGAGGACACCGCGTGAACGCGCAGACCACGGCGCCGCCGCAGGCCCGCGGGGCGATGGCGCTGATGGTCGACCCGGTCTTCGGTGCCCTGTTCTGGGGCAAGATGTTCTCGGTCGTGGCGGTCTGGACGCACGGCATCGTGGCCGCGATCGTCATGTACGACGCGACGCGCTCGGCGCTGATGGTCGGCCTGGTGGGTGTGGTGCAGTTCGCGCCGCAGTTGGTGCTGGCACCGACCAGCGGCAAGTGGGCCGACACCGGCAACCCGGCGCGCCAGATCCTGATGGGACGGGTGCTGTGCGTGGCCGGGTCCGGCTCCATCGCGGTGTGGCTGGCGATCTCCGAGGAGCAGGCCGCCGCGGCGGTCTTGGCCGGCACCCTGCTGGTGGGCATCGGCTTCGTGGTGGGCGGTCCGGCGATGCAGTCCATCGTGCCCAACCTCATTCGCCCCGGTGAGCTGTCGACGGCCATGGCGCTCAACAGCATTCCGATGACCATCGGCCGCATCCTGGGCCCGCCGATCGGCGCTTACCTGGCCGCGCACCTCGGGTTCGCCGAGGGATTCGCGGTCAGCGCGGCGCTGCACGTCGTCTTCGCGGTGTTCCTGCTCGTCGTGCACTTCCCCGCTCCCCCGGTGCGCCGCGAGGGCGCCGACTACCGGGTGCGCGCTGCGGTGCGCTACGTGTGGCGGGACAGGCCGCTGTTCCTCGCGCTGCTGGCCGTGACGACGGTGGGGTTCGCGGCGGATCCGTCGATCACGCTCACCCCGTCGATGGCTGATGCGCTCGGCGGCGGCACCAGCCTGGTCGGCCTGCTGTCGGCCCTGTTCGGCGTCGGGGCCGCAGTCGGTATGGCGGCACTGGCACTGATGCGCGGACGTGTCGCTGCCCGCTACGTCTCGTTCGTCGGGCTGTGGCTGCTGGCGGCGGGCTGCGGGGTGCTCGCGGTCGGGACGGTGACCGCGGCGGCGATGGCCGGCTTCACGCTCGCCGGCCTCGGGTTCGGCTGGGCCATGACCGGGTTGAGCACCGTCGTGCAGGAGCGCGCACCGGAGGAGCTGCGTGGCCGGATCATGGCGCTGTGGCTCGTCGGCTTCCTCGGATCCCGGCCGATCGCGGCGGCGGTGCTCGGCGGAGCAGCCGATGTGTTCAGTGTGTATGCGGCTTTTGTCGTCGCGGCGGTGTCGGTCGTCGTGGTGACGCTGTTGTGCCGACCGTCGACGATGACCGGTCCGCTGCCCGCCCAGGTGTAGCCCGGCTCGGTCTGTCGGTTCCGCGCTCTATCGTTTGAGGCGATGCCGCTGCACCTCCACCGCGCCGAGCGCACCGATCTGCTGGCCGACGGCCTCGGTGCCCTGCTCGCCGACCCGCTGGACGATCCGTTCGCCGAGGAGCTCGTCATCGTGCCGGCCAAGGGCGTGGAGCGGTGGTTGAGCCAGCGACTGTCCCATGTGCTGGGGCGCGGCGCCGGCCAGGACGGCATCTGCGCCGGCATCGCCTTCCGCAATCCCCGGTCGTTGATCGCCGAGCTCAGCGGCACCAGCGACGACGATCCGTGGTCTCCCGACGCGCTCGTCTGGCCACTGCTCGAGACCATCGACGAGAGCCTCGACGAGGCCTGGGCCGCTACGCTGGCCACCCACCTCGGCCACTTCGAAGACGGTGCGGAACACGATCTTCGCCAGGGACGCCGCTACGCCGTCGCCCGCCGCCTGGCCGGGGTGTTCGCCTCCTACGCCCGCCAACGTCCCCAGCTGCTCATCGACTGGCTCGCCGGCGACACCACCGGCCTGGACCCCGATCTGCACTGGCAGCCGCATCTCTGGCGTGCGCTCAGCGCCCGGGTTCCCGCCGATCCGCCGCACATCCGGCACCGCACTGTGCTGACCCGGCTGAGGCAGGCACCGGCGGAGCTGCCGCAGCGGTTGTCGCTGTTCGGGCACACGCGCCTACCGGTCACCGAGATAGAACTGCTCGATGCCCTGGCCACCCACCACGATCTGCACCTGTGGCTGCCCCACCCCAGCGATGCACTGTGGACGTCACTGCGCGACACCCACTCGGTGATCCCCCGCCGCGAGGACACCAGCCACCGCGGGGTCGGCCATCCACTGCTCGCCACCCTCGGCCGCGATCTGCGGGAACTGCAACGCGGCCTTCCCCCCGAACCCCGGACTGACGAATATCTGGGTGCACGAACACATCCCGACACACTGCTGGGCTGGCTGCAGTCCGACATCGCCGCCGATACAGTGCGCCCGCGCGGCCGTGTCCACGACCCCGCCGACCGCTCGGTGCAGGTGCACAGCTGCCATGGTCGAGCCCGACAGATCGACGTCCTGCGGGAGGTGCTGCTCGGCGTTCTCGCCGACGACACCACCCTGGAACCCCGCGACATCCTGGTCATGTGTCCCGACATCGAGACCTATGCCCCGCTGATCGTCGCGGGTTTCGGGCTGGGTGACATCGTGGACGGGGCGCATCCCGCCCATCGGTTGCGGGTCAAGCTCGCCGATCGCGCACTCACCCAGACCAATCCGCTGCTGGCCCTCGCCGGACAGTTGCTCACCCTGGCCGGGAGCCGCGCCACTGCCAGCGAGGTGCTCAACCTCGCCGAGGCCGCCCCGGTGCGCGCCCGCTTCGGGTTCAGCGACGACGACCTCGACGCGATCAGCGACTGGGTGCGCGAAGCCAACGTCCGCTGGGGCTTCGACCCGGCGCACCGCGCCCCGTACGGTGTCGGCTTCGTGCAGAACACCTGGCAGTTCGGGATCGACCGGGTCCTCGCCGGGGTGGCGATGTCCGATGACGCGCACGCCTGGATCGACACCACTCTGCCGCTCGACGACGTGGGCAGTGACCGCGTGGAGCTCGCCGGCCGCTTCGCCGAGTATGTCGACCGTCTCCACCGGTGTATCGAAACGTTGAGCGGCGCAGCGTCACTGGAGCACTGGCTGACCAGCTTGACCGAGGGGGTGGCCCAACTCGCCGCCGTCGACGACGACGACGCCTGGCAGACCAGCCAGCTGGAACGGGAATTCGCCGGCGTGCTGTCCCACGCCGGCCCCCGACGTGCCACCACGCTGCGGCTGCCCGACGTCCGGGCGCTGCTCGACCGCCATCTCGCCGGCCGGCCCACCCGCGCCAACTTCCGTACCGGCACGCTGACCGTGTGCACGATGGTGCCGATGCGCTCGGTCCCACACCGGGTGGTGTGTCTGATCGGGCTCGATGACGGGGTGTTCCCGCGTCTCGGCGTGGTCGACGGTGACGACGCACTGGCCCGCGACCCGATGACCGGCGAGCGCGATATCCGCTCCGAGGACCGCCAGCTCCTGCTCGACGCGATCGGCGCTGCCACCGACCAGCTCGTCATCACCTACACCGGCGCCAACGAGTACTCGGGCCAACGCCGCCCGCCCGCGGTCCCGCTGGTCGAACTGCTCGACGCGCTCGACGTCACCACCTCGGCCCCGGTGCGTGAGCGGGTCGTCGTCGAACATCCCCTGCAGCCCTTCGATGTTCGTAATGTGACCCCGGGTGCGCTCGGCGTGCCAGGCCAGTCCTTCACCTTCGACCCGACCACCCTCATCGCGGCCAAGACGGCGACCGGCCGACGCACCGACCGTCCGCAGCTGATCGGCAGCCCACTCCCCCCACCGCCGCCCGGCGACGTCGTTCTCGACGACCTGATCGGATTCTTCAAGGATCCGGTCAAGGGCTTCTTCCGGGCGCTGGACTACACCCTGCCCTGGGACGTCGACGCCGTCGAGGACGCGATGCCCGTCGAGATCGACGCCCTGGCGCAGTGGAAGGTCGGCCAGCGCATGCTCGACGACATGCTGCGCGGCATGGCACCCGACGATGCCCAGCAGGCCGAGTGGCGGCGCGGCACGCTGCCCCCGGGGCGCCTGGGCTGGCGTCAGGCGCAGGAATTGCGGGCCAGCGCCGAGGCGCTCGCCGCGGCCGCCCGCGCCCACCGCAGCAGGGCGCCGGGCGCCTATGACGTCGACATCGACGTCGGTGGGGGTCGGCGGGTCACCGGCACGGTGCCGCAGGTGTTCGGTGACCGGCTGGTGTGGGTGACGTATTCGAAGCTCGACGGGCGTCACCTGCTCGAGTCGTGGATCCGGTTGCTGGCGTTAACCGCTCAGCGCCCGCGCGAGCAGTGGACCGCGGTGTGCATCGGGCGGGCGCGCCGCGGCGACGTCCCGCTGCAGCGGCTGCTCGGCCGCCCGGACGATTCGGCCGCCGATCTCCTGGCTGACCTCGTCGCGATCTACGACGCCGGACGCCGTCAACCGATCCCGCTGCCGCTCAAGACCACCTACGCGTGGGCCGCGGCGCGGGCGGAGAGCCTGGACCCCCGCAGCGAAGCCGGATTCCGATGGAACTCCGGAAAGTACCCGGGCGAGAACGAAGATCCCGCACACGCGCGGGTGTGGGGTCTGGGTGCACCGCTCGAGGACCTCGTCGCCGCCGGTCTGGATGACTACGCCACCCGGCTGTGGTCCCCGCTGCTGCGCGCCGAGACGAGCGCCGGATCATGAGGCCGTTCGATCTGCTCGGCCCGCTGCCCGCACCGCAGACCATCACCGTGCTGGAGGCCAGCGCGGGCACGGGAAAGACTTTTGCGCTGGCCGGACTGGTCACGCGCTACATCGCCGAGGGCGTCGCCACGTTGGACCAGATGCTGCTGATCACGTTCGGGCGCGCGGCGAGTCAGGAACTGCGCGAACGGGTTCGGTGTCAGCTGCTCGACGCCATGGTGGCCTTCGACCGCCCCGAGACCGCGGTCGACAACGAACTCATCGCCCACCTGCTCGACGGCACCGCCGACGAACGCGCGGCGCGCCGAGGTCGGCTACGTGACGCGCTGGCCGACTTCGACGCCGCCACCATCGCCACCACCCACCAGTTCTGCCAGCTGGTCCTCACATCGCTGGGGGTGGCCGGGGACACCGATGCGGGCGTCACACTCGTCGAGAGCCTCGACGATGTGCTCGCCGACATCGTCGACGACTGCTATCTGGGCATGTTCGGCAACGAGCGTGAGCATCCGGCGATCACCCGGGAGCAGGCGCTGAAGGTCGCCCGCGAGGTGGTGAACAATTCGAGTGCCGAACTCCGGCCACTCGAACCGCCCTCGGAGTCCGAGGCCGGTATCCGCCTCACCTTCGCCCGTACCGTCTGCGCCGAATTGGAGAGCCGGAAACGCAGCCTGGGCATCCTGGGATACGACGATCTGCTCAGCCGACTCGCCACCGCACTGCAGCCCGCCGATTCGCCGGCCCGGGCGCGTATGCAGCAGCGGTGGTCGATCGTCATGGTCGACGAATTCCAGGACACCGATCCGGTGCAGTGGGCGGTGATCGACCGCGCGTTCAGCGGTCGCTCGACGGTGATCCTGATCGGTGACCCGAAACAGGCCATCTACGCCTTCCGGGGCGGCGACATCGTGACGTACCTGCATGCCGCGGAAACCGCCGGCGAGCGGTGCACTCTCGGCACCAACTGGCGCAGCGACGGGGTCCTGGTGCACCGCCTGCAGAACGTGCTGCTCGGCACCCAGCTCGGTGATCCCCGGATCAAGGTCCATCACGTCGCCGCGCACCACGGGGGTCACCGGCTCCAGGGTGCCCACCGCAACGATCCGTTCCGGTTGCGCGTGGTCAGCCGGGAGACCTTCGGGCAGCGCGGCACCCAGACCGTCAAGATCGATCGTCTACGCCCCTACATCGCCCGCGACCTCGCGGCCGATATCGCGGCACTGCTCAGCAGCGGAGCCACCTTCGACGGCCACCCGCTCCAGGCCCGCGACATCGCGGTGATCGTCGAGAAACACAAGGACGCGCGGGCATGTTTCGATGCACTGACCGCCGCCGGTGTGCATGCCGTCTACACCGGCGACACCGACATCTTCAGTTCCGACGCGGCCGGGGACTGGCTGTGCCTGCTCGAGGCGTTCGACCAACCGCACCGCTCGGGGCTGGTGCGGGCGGCGGCCACCACGATGTTCTTCGGTCACACCGCCGAAGAACTCGCCGCACAGGGTGACGCCCTGACCGACCGGGTCACCGACACGGTGCGGCGGTGGGCCGATCACGCCCGCGAGCGCGGCGTCGCCGCGGTGCTCGAGGCCGCCCAGCTGGCGGGGATGGCGCGCCGCGTGCTCGGGTGGCACGACGGCGAGCGGCACATGACCGACATGGCGCATCTCACCCAGCTGTTGCACGACACCGCCCACAGCGAGCACTACAGTCTGCCCGCGCTGCGGGACTGGTTGCGGACCCAACGGCAGGAACGCGGCGCAACCCGCAATGGCACCGTGGAACGCAACCGCCGCCTCGACAGCGATGCGGCCGCCGTGCAGATCATGACGGTGTGGGTGAGCAAGGGCCTGCAGTATCCCGTTGTCTATCTGCCGTTCGCGTTCAACCGCAATGTGCAGCAACGCGATACCGTGCTGTTCCACGACGAGGGACGGCGCTGCCTGCACATCGGCGGGGAGAACAGCGCCGACTACCGCGCGGTGGAGGCACTGGGCCGCCGCGAGGAGGCCAGCGACGACGTCCGGCTCACCTACGTCGGACTGACCCGGGCCCAGTCGCAGGTGGTTGCGTGGTGGGCGCCGTCGTGGGACGAACCCAACGGTGGCCTGTCTCGGCTGCTGCGCGGCCGCGCGCCCGGCGATCCGGTGGTGCCGGACAGATGTCAGCCGCCCAAGATCGCCGACACCGAGGCGCGGGACCGGCTGCAGGCGTGGGCCGACGCCGGCGGCCCGGTGCTCGAGGACGCCGTCATCGCCCCGCCGGCGCAGGTCCCCGCCGACACGCCACCGTCCGGCCTGACCGTCCGCCGCTTCCACCGCCAGATCGACACCGCGTGGCGCCGGACGTCCTACTCCGGGCTGATCCGTGCCGCTGAGGCCGAAGGGGTGTCCAGCGAGCCTGAGGTGGTCGATCTGGACGACGAGGCGGGTGACATCCCGGTGTACGAACAGGTCGATGCCGGCAGCGACGTGCCGTCGCCGATGGCGGATCTGCCGACCGGCGCGAAGTTCGGATCGCTGGTGCACGCGGTGCTCGAGAACGCCGACCCGCTGGCCCCGGATCTCCCCGCCGAATTGCGACGCCACATCGAGGAGAACTCCCTGTGGTGGCCGGTCGACGTCGCCCCCGAGGTACTGGCCGCCGCGCTGGAGCCTCTGCATGACACACCGCTCGGCCCGCTGGCCCCGGGGCTGACGCTGCGCCAGATCGGCCTGCGGGATCGATTGCGGGAGATGGACTTCGAGTTCCCGTTGGCCGGCGGTGACAGCCGGGGCGCCGGCGCGGAGCTCACGCTCGCCGACGTCGGTTCGCTGGTGTCCCGATTCCTCCCCCGAGACGATGTGCTCGCCTCCTACGCCCACCGGCTCTCCCACGGGGTGCTGGCCCCCCAGTCCCTGCGCGGCTATCTGACCGGCTCGGTGGATGCGGTCCTGCGGGTCAGCACGGCAACCGGCGCGCGGTATCTGGTGGTGGATTACAAGACCAACTGGCTCGGTGAGCCCGACCGGCCGCTGACCGCGGCGGACTATGCCAGGCCGCGGATGGCCGACGCGATGCTGCACTCGGACTATCCCCTGCAGGCCCTGCTGTATTGCGTTGTATTGCACCGCTTCCTGAGGTGGCGGCAGCCGGGTTACGATCCGCGACATCACCTCGGCGGGGTGCTGTACCTGTTCGTCCGCGGCATGTGCGGAGCGGCGACGCCGTCGGTGGACGGGCACCCGGCGGGGGTGTTCAGCTGGCAGCCGCCCCCCGACCTGATCGTGGCGCTCTCGGATGCGCTCGACGGGATCTGACCTCGACGGGATTGGACACGGTAGGGGTCTGCCCACGTAGGCTGGTCCCATAGGTTGACTGACCAGCCACGGATCTGTCGCAGAGTCCCTCCCCGCACGGGAAGCCGAGCCTGCTGACGCCGCCCCCACTTCCTCGACGAACGCGCACCGCTGCTGCGCGAGTTACGGAGTCACCCGCATGACCGCAGTCACACACGCCGCGCTGTCGTTCACCACCGAATGGGACAGCGCCACCGACGTCCGGATCACCGTCACCGGCGACATCGACGCGTCCAACGCCGATGAGCTGGCCGAATACGTGTTCCGGCGCGGCGCCAACTCCCGGCGGCTCACCCTCGACATGAGCGGGGTCGGCTTCTTCAGCACCGCGGGCTTCTCCACGCTGTGCACCATTCACCAGCGCTGCCTCAACGCCGGTGTGGACTGGACGCTGCTGGGCAACGCGATGACCCGCCGGGTGGTGGACATCTGCGACCCGCACCGCACATTGCCCCTGACCGCCGCCTGAGTCCAGGCGCCATGCGCCACACTGGGTAGGTGACGGAACCAGGCGCCCCGAGAGTGGCGGTCTACCTCGACTTCGACAACATCGTCATCTCGAGGTACGACCAGGTCAATGGCCGCAATTCGTTCCAGCGGGACAAGGCGAAGGGCAACGGTGAGTTCACCGAACGCCTGGCCCACGCCACCGTCGATCTCGGCGCGATCATCGATTTCGCATCCTCGTTCGGCACGCTGGTGCTGACCCGTGCGTACGCCGACTGGTCGGCCGACGTCAACGCCGCGTACCGCGATCAGCTGGTCGCCCGGGCCGTCGACCTGGTGCAGTTGTTTCCGGCTGCCGCATATGGCAAGAACGGCGCCGACATCCGGCTGGCCGTCGACGCGGTCGAGGACATGTTCCGGTTGCCCGACCTGACCCACGTGGTGATCGTCGGAGGTGATTCCGACTACATCGCGCTCGCGCAGCGCTGCAAGCGATTGGGCCGCTTCGTCGTCGGGATCGGCATCGCCGGGTCGACCAGCCGGTCGCTGGTCGCGGCGTGCGACGACTTCGTGACCTATGACCGGCTGCCCGGGATTCCCACACCGGCCCCCGCGCCGGCGGCTCCCGCCGAGAAGGCCGAGCCGGCCAAGCGAACCCGCCGCACCAAAGCGGACAAAGCCCGAGATGCCGAACCCGAACCCGAGCCCGAACCCGATCCGGCCGACGCCGCGACCGCACTGTTGATGCGGGCGCTGCGAATCGGACTGGAGAAGGACGACGCGGAATGGCTGCACAACTCCGCGGTCAAAGCGCAGATGAAGCGCATGGATCCCGCCTTCAACGAGAAGGCGCTGGGCTACCGGTCGTTCAGCGACTTCCTGCGCTCGCACGACGATCTGGTGGAACTCGACGAAACCAGCACCACACGGATGGTGCGGTTGCGGTGACCGTCTCGGTCGCCGCCACCGGGCTGCTGCGGGCGTTCGCCGACGCCGAGGTGCTGGATTGGGCCGATGTGCACGTCGCGCAGCGGTTGACCGCGCTGGCCGGAGAATCCGACGAGAGCGTCGCGCTGGCGGTCGCCTTCGCCGTGCGGGCGGTGCGCGGCGGCTCGGTGTGTGTCGATCTGCGGTCGATCGCCGACCAGGTCGGGCTGCCAGACCTGCCCTGGCCCGATCCGGACGGCTGGCCGGCGGCCGTTCGACGGAGTCCGCTGACCGGGAACCCGCCCGTCCTGCACTTCTTCCCGGGCGCCTCGACCGATCTGCTCTACCTCGACCGCTACTGGCGCGAGGAGCAGCAGGTCTGCGACGACGTGCTCGCGCTGCTCGGCTCGTCGCTGCCCGCGGCCACGCCCAGCCTGGAGCGTCTCTTCCCGCCCGGCTGGGACGAACAGCGCCAGGCCGCCGAAGTGGCGCTAGCACAGTCTCTGACGGTGCTGACCGGCGGCCCGGGTACCGGTAAGACCTCCACGGTGGCGCGGCTGCTGGCGTTGCTGGCCGAACAGGCGGCACAGGCGAACCGGCCGCCGTTGCGGATCGCCCTGGCCGCACCGACCGGCAAGGCCGCGGCCCGGCTGCTGCAGGCGGTGCGCGAACAACTCGCCGAACTCGACGTCGCCGACCGCGACCGGCTGCCCGAGCTGACCGCCTCGACCCTGCACCGGCTGCTGCAGCGCCGCCCGGACAACGCGTCGCGGTTCCGTCACCACCGCGAGAACCGGCTGCCACACGACGTGATCGTCGTCGACGAGACGTCCATGGTGTCGCTCACCCTGATGGCGCGGCTGCTCGAAGCGGTCCGGCCCGACAGCCGGCTGTTGCTGGTCGGGGATGCCGACCAGTTGGCCTCCGTGGAGGCCGGTGCGGTACTGGCCGATCTGGTGGACGGTCTCGGCGCCCGCGACGACGTACGGATCGCGCGACTGACCACTTCGCACCGCTTCGGCGCGCCGATCGGCGAGCTCGCCGACGCGGTCCGCGACGGCGATGCCGACCGGGTCGTGGCATCGCTGCGGGCGGGCGGCCCACACGTGGAGTGGCTCGAGACCGACCGTCCCGCCGACGGCCTGCGCGATGTGCTCGTACCGCATGCGCTGCGACTGCGCGAGGCGGCGATCCTGGGCAACGGGCCGGTGGCGCTGGGCACCCTCGACGAACATCGGCTGCTGTGCGCGCACCGCCGCGGCCCGTTCGGGGTGCGGCACTGGAACCGTCAGGTGGAGCGCTGGCTGACCGAGGAGACCGGTGAGCCGCCGTGGACGCAGTGGTATGTGGGGCGGCCGTTCCTGGTCACCGCCAACGACTACGGGCTCGGGTTGTACAACGGCGACACCGGGGTGACCGTCGCCCGCCCCGACGGGCTCGACGCCGTGGTCGGGGCGGGCGCCGGACCGCTCACCCTGTCGACCAACCGGCTCGCCGACGTCGAGACCATGCACGCCATGACGATTCACAAGAGCCAGGGCAGCCAGGCCGACGAGATCACCGTGCTGCTGCCCGACGCCGAATCCCGCCTGCTCAGCCGGGAGCTCTTCTACACCGCGGTGACCCGCGCCAAGACGAAGGTGCGCATCGCGGGCACCGAGGCCGCGGTGCGGGCGGCGATCGAGCGGCGGGTGACCCGCGCCTCGGGATTGCGGCAACGGCTGAGCGACTGACGTCGCTATGCGCTCGGCCACATCCCGCGCTCGCGATTTGGGGAACAACCCTCCCCCGAGGGTAGAGTTCGCGAAGGGCTTTGTGCCCCGGACTTTTTCCGCGCAACGTGGCGCGCCTTCTCGATCATTCAACCGAACGGAGTCTCGGTGGTAGCGCTGCCCGGAACACGAACACCACGCGAAGAGCAGTCGGTGCTGGCCGCGCTGCGATCGCCGCGACGGTTGCGCACCGAGGCGCTGGCCGGTCTGGTGGTGGCGCTGGCACTGATTCCCGAGGCGATCTCGTTCTCGATCATCGCGGGGGTGGATCCCCGCGTGGGTCTGTTCGCGTCGTTCACCATGGCGGTCACCATCGCGCTCACCGGTGGGCGCCCGGCGATGATCTCGGCCGCCACCGGGGCCGTGGCACTCGTCGTCGCCCCACTGGTCCGCGAGCACGGGCTGGACTATCTGATCGCCACGGTGATCCTCGCGGGGATCATCCAACTCGCGCTGGGCGGCCTCGGCGTCGCCCGCCTCATGCGGTTCGTGCCACGCAGCGTGATGGTCGGCTTCGTCAACGCGCTGGCCATCCTCATCTTCCTGGCGCAGCTGCCGCATCTGCTGGGTGTGCCGTGGCTGGTCTATCCGCTGGTCGCCGTGGGCATCGCCGTCATCGTCGGCCTCCCCAAGCTGTCGACGGTGATTCCCGGACCGCTGGTGGCCATCGTGGTGCTCACCGCGGCCTGCGTCGGGCTGGGGTGGTCGGTGCCCACCGTCGGCGACGAGGGTGCGCTGCCCGACAGCCTGCCCACCCTGCTGCTGCCCGATGTGCCGTTCGACCTGCACACCCTGGGCATCATCGCCCCCTACGCGCTCGCCATGGCTGTGGTGGGGCTGCTCGAATCGCTGATGACCGCGAAACTGGTCGACGACATCACCGACACCCACTCGAACAAGACCCGCGAATCGCTGGGGCAGGGGGTCGCGAACATCGTCACCGGCTTCTTCGGCGGCATGGGCGGCTGCGCGATGATCGGCCAGACGATGATCAACGTCAAGGCGTGCGGCGCCCGCACCCGCATCTCGACCTTCCTGGCGGGTGTGCTGCTCCTCGGCCTCGTGGTGGGCCTCGGCGACATCGTCGCGACCATTCCGATGGCCGCCCTGGTCGCCGTCATGATCATGGTGTCGGTCGGCACTTTCGACTGGCACAGCGTCAACCCGAAAACGTTGCGGCGCATGCCCAGAAGCGAGACGACCGTGATGCTGGCCACCGTGGCGGTCACGGTCGCGACCGACAATCTGGCCTACGGCGTCGGCGTCGGCACGCTCACCGCGATGGTGCTGTTCGCCCGCCGGGTCGCCCATCTGACCGACGTCGTCGCCACCGACCGCGAGAACGGCACCCGGGTCTATCACGTCAAAGGCGCCCTGTTCTTCGCGTCCAGCAACGACCTGGTGTACCAGTTCGACTACGCCGGTGACCCGGACGACGTCGTGATCGACATGAGCGACGCGCACATCTGGGACGCCTCGACGGTGGCCACCCTGGATGCGATCAGCACGAAATACGCCGCCAAGGGCAAGACCGTGCGCATCGTCGGGATGAACGACAACAGCGCCGAGCGTCACGAGCGCCTCAGCGGCCGGGTCGCGGGCGTGCACTAGCCGTGGCCGGGGAGCGTCTGCAGATCGGTGAGGTCGCCGCCCGCACCGAGTTGTCCATCAAGACCATCCGGCATTACGACGAGGTCGGCCTGGTCACCCCGTCAGCTCGCTCGGCGGGCGGATTCCGCCTGTACACCGGCGACGACGTCGCGCGGCTACTGACCATCCGGCGGATGAAGCCGCTGGGCTTCACTCTCGAGGAGATGCGCAGCCTCCTCGACGCGCTCGAGGTCCTCGACACACCGACGGCGAGCCCCGCCCGGCGCGATCGGGCGGCGGGCTACCTCGCCGACTGTCACACCCGCGCCGAGCAGGCCTGCGCGAAGCTCACCACCCAGTTGGCGTACGCCAGGGAACTCACCGAACGACTCGCGCGCTATCGCTGACTGCCGCCCACCGCGGGCCGTAGGGTGGCGCTGTGGTCGCCGAAATCAGTCGTCATCGGACCGTACGCGCCGACCGGCAGGCGGTGTGGGACCTGCTCGCCGACTTCGGGGAGATCAGCGCGTGGGCCGCCGACGTGGACCACTCCTGCATCCTCAATGCCGCCGAGCACGGACTCGTCGGCACCACCCGCCGGGTGCAGATCGGCCGAATGGTGCTGGTCGAACGGGTGATCGAAGCCGACGCGCCGCGCGTGCTGGCCTACGACATCGCCGGCCTGCCCGGCCCGATCCGCCGCGCCGAGAATCGCTGGACCCTCGACGATGTCCTCCAGGGCAGCACCGCGATCACCCTCACCAGCACCGTGGACCTCGGAGCGGGACGCCTGCGCGGCATCGCCGCGCAGGCCTTCACCCGGGTGATGGCCAGGTCGTCGGACGCCATGCTCTCCGGGCTCGCCGCGAAACTGGAGGGCCCGTGATGACCGGTCGGCCAGACATCGTCATCCTCATGACCGATGAGGAACGCGCGGTGCCGCCCTACGAGTCACCCGAGGTGCTGGCATGGCGCGACCGCGCGCTACCCGGGCGCAACTGGTTCGATCAGCACGGCGTGCGCTTCACCCGGCACTACACCGGGTCACTGGCCTGTGTGCCCAGCCGGCCGACCATCTTCACCGGGCAGTATCCCGATCTGCACGGTGTCACCCAGACCGATGGCATCGGCAAACGTTACGACGACTCACGGCTGAGGTGGTTGCGCCCGGGTGAGGTGCCGACGCTGGGCAACTGGTTCCGCGCCGCCGGCTACGACACCCACTACGACGGCAAATGGCACATCTCGCACGCCGATATCGAGGACCCGCGCACCGGCGCGCTGCTGGCCACCAACGACGACGACGGGGTCGTGGACCCGTCGGCTGTGGCGCGCTATCTCGACGCCGATCCGCTGGCCCCGTACGGCTTCTCGGGCTGGGTCGGGCCCGAGCCGCACGGAGCGGGCATGGCCAACAGCGGATTCCGCCGCGACCCGCTGTTCGCCGAGCGCATCGTCGCCTGGTTGCAGGACCGCTACGCGCGTCGGCGCGCCGGCGACCGGGCGGCCCTGCGCCCGTTCCTGCTCGTCGCCAGTTTCGTCAACCCCCACGACATCGTGCTCTTCCCGGCCTGGGTCCGGCGCAATCCGCTGCAACCCTCACCGCTGGATCCCCCGCAGGTACCCGCCGCACCCACCGCCGAGGAGGATCTGCGCTCGAAACCGGCCGCGCAGATCGCCTTCCGCGAGGCGTACTACTCCGGCTACGGGCCGGCCCTGGCCATCGAGCGCACCTACGCGCGCAATGCGCAGCAGTACCGCGATCTCTACTACCGGTTGCACGCGGAGGTCGACGGACCGCTGGACCGGGTCCGCCGCGCGGTCACCGAGGGCGGGTCGGACAACGCGGTGCTGGTGCGCACCTCCGATCACGGGGATCTACTCGGCGCACACGGTGGGCTGCACCAGAAGTGGTACAACCTCTACGACGAGGCCACCAGGGTGCCGTTCGTCATCGCCCGCATCGGTGACCGTGCGACACCGCCGCGGGAGGTCAGCGCACCCACATCACATGTCGACCTGGTGCCGACGCTGCTCGGCGCGGCCGGCGTGGACCTCGACGCGGCGGCGGCCACCCTCGCCGAGTCCTTCACCGAAGTGCATCCCCTGCCCGGTCGTGACCTGATGCCGGTCGTCGACGGGGCGCCCGCCGACGAGGAGCGCCCGGTCTATCTGATGACCCGCGACAGTGTGCTCGACGGGGACACCGGCGCGTCGGCACTGGCGCGCCAGCTCAAACGCGGCGAACAACCCCCGGCTCCCCTGCGTATCCGGGTCCCCGCGCATGTCGCCGCCAACTTCGAGGGTCTGGTGGTGCGGGTGGGCGCCGACGTGCCCGGCGCACAGGGCCATCTGTGGAAGCTGGTGCGGACCTTCGACGATCCGGCGACCTGGACCGAACCGGGCGTCCGGCATCTGGCCGCCACCGGTTTCGGCGGCGACACCTACCGGCTCAGTCCGCTCGACGACCAGTGGGAGCTCTACGATCTGAGCACCGATCCGGTCGAGGCCGTCAACCGCTGGACCGACCCCGACCTGCACGAGCTGCGCAAGCACCTGCGCACTCAGCTCAAATACGTTCGTGCCGAATCGATTCCGGAGCGCAACCAGCCGTGGCCCTACGCTGTCCGACGCCCGCCGGCCCGCCCGCAACGGGTCGGCCTCGTCCGCCGGGCGCTCAAACGCCTGGGGGTCGACGGCCCCGGTTGATCATGCGAGTCGATGGGCGCGAGGTCGCCGTCTCCGGCAGTCTGCTCCAGCCGCTGGCCCGCCGCACCAACGACATCCTGCGGCTGATCCTGTCGGCGGTGTTCCTGGCCGTCGTGATCACCAGTTCGCTGATCACCCGGTACGAGTGGGACACCCTCGAGCGGACGGTGTCCGAACTGGTGGCGGTGCTGACGCCGACCCAGTCCAACCTGGTCTACCTCGCCTACGGCGCCGCGATCATGGTGCTGCCCTTCGTCATCCTCGTCGGCCTGATCTTCGAGCGGCGCTGGCGGGCATTGGCCGCCTTCGTGGCGTCCGGGCTGATTGCGGTCCTGGCCCTGTCCATCACCGGCAATGGGATCTCGCCCCCGCGCTGGCGGCTGGACCTGACGGCGCCCCGGCTCGACACCCAGCTGTCCCAGTTCCTCGACGACCCGCGCTGGATCGCGATGCTCGCCGCGGTGCTCACCGTGTCGGGGCCGTGGGTGTCCTCGCGCCGGCGCCGGTGGTGGTGGGCGCTGCTGCTGGCGTTCGTGCCGATCCATCTGGTCGTCAGCGCCGTGTTGCCCGCCCGGTCGGTGCTGGGTCTGGCCGTCGGCTGGTTCGTCGGGGCGCTGGTCGTGCTGTTCGTCGGCACCCCGGCGCTGGAGGTGCCCCTCGAGGAGGCGGTGCGTGCGCTCTACCGCCGCGGCTTTGCGGTGACCGCACTGGCGGTACTGCGCCCCGCCGGCCGCGGTCCCCTGGTCCTGACCGCGACGACGAAGAACCCCGACACCGTCGCAACCGTGCACATGTTCGGACCCAATCAGCGCAGCGGCGGCGCCATGCGCCAGATCTGGCACAAGGCGCGGCTGAGGTCCGGTGAGACGGCGCCGCTGCAGACCTCGATGCGCCGCGCGGTCGAGCACCGGGCCCTGATGACGATCGCGGTAGGCGACCTGGGCCTGGCCAATACGTCGACCGTCGCGGTCGCCACCCTCGATCGAGGCTGGGCGCTGTACGCCCACACCCCGCCGCGGGGCGAACCGGTCGACCGATGTGCGTCCCGGACCTCCCTCGCCCGGGTGTGGGAGGCATTGCGCACGCTGCACGACCACAGCATCTCTCACGGCGATCTGCGGCCCACTGAGGTCACCGTCGACGACGGGACGGTGCTGTTCGGCGGATTCGGCGACTCCGAGTACGGCGCCACCGACGTTCAACTGCAATCCGACATCGCCCAACTGTTGGTGACGACGTCCGCGGCGTGCGGCGCCGAAGCCGCGGTCACGGCGGCGATCGGCGCGTTCGGCGGGGAAGCCGTGCTCGTCGCCTCCCGCCGACTGACCAAACACGCTGTGCCCGCCCGGATTCGGGAGGCGGTACCCGATGCGAACGAGGTGATCGCGGCTGCCCGCGGGGAGGTGATGCGCCAGACCGGGGCCGAGCAGATCAGGGCCGAGAACATCACCCGCTTCACCCGCAACCAGATCATCCAGATCGTGCTGCTCGGCGCGCTGGTGTACGTCGCGTATCCGTTCCTGAGTTCGGTGCCGACGTTCTCGGCCGAGCTGCGCAACGTCATCTGGTGGTGGGCGCTGGTCGGTCTGGCGGTGTCGGTGCTGAAATACCTCGGTGCGGCGACCGCGCTGTGGGCCTGCGCCGACGGCATGGTCAAGTTCAGCCACCTCTCGCTGATGCAGGTCGCCAACACCTTCGCCGCAACCACCACACCGGCCGGGGTGGGTGGGCTGGCGTTGAGCACCCGGTTCCTCCAGAAGGGCGGACTCGGCGCGGTGCGCGCCACCACCGCGGTTGCGCTGCAGCAGTCGGTGCAGGTGGTCACCCACATCGTGCTGTTGATCGCCTTCAGCACCATCGCCGGTGCGCGAGCGGACCTTTCGAGGTTCATCCCGTCGGTCACGGTGGTGTACCTGGTGGTCGGGGCATTGTTGGGCGGCGTGGGCATCGCGCTGCTGGTGCCCACGCTGCGTCGCTGGCTGCGCACGACGGTGCGGCCGCGGCTGATGGAGGTGTTCAGCGATCTGGCGATCCTGGCCCGGCGGCCGCAGCGGCTGGCCCTGGTCGTCCTCGGGTGCGCGGTGACCACTCTCGGCGCCGCGCTGGCCCTGTGGGCCAGTCTGGAGGCATTCGGCGGTGACCCGTCGTTCGTGTCGATCACCGTGGTGACGATGGTCGGCGGCTCACTGGCCTCGGCGGCGCCCACCCCCGGCGGGGTCGGTGCGGTGGAGGCCGCGTTGATCGGTGGCCTCGCGGCATTCGGAATGCCCGCGGCGATCGCGGTTCCGGGCGTGTTGCTCTACCGGGTGCTGACCTGCTGGTTGCCGGTGCTGGTCGGGTGGCGGCTACTGGCGTGGATGTCGCGCAAGCAGATGATCTAGCGGTGCGTGCTCACGCCACCCGGATGTCGGACAGTTCGATCGACACCACCAGCTGGTCTTCGACCGGATGCCCGGAATCGTCGCGCACATAGATCATCCGCCGTGCGGGCACCACGATGCCCTCGACGGTCTGGAATTGCGAGACGTAGTGGGCGGCCGGCGAACCGCCGGCGATGTCGACCTGGTAGTCGCGCCGCCGGATGAGGCCCTGCTCGTCGAGGTAGAGCACCTGCTGCCGACTGTGGGTGGCGATGTCGGCCGGATAGTCGATGTAGGCACGCCGCCACGTCCGACCGTCCTCACGCCACTCCGGTCCCTCGGACACGGTGACGCCGGGCATGGTCAGATTCAACGGTTCGGCCAGGTAGGTCCACATGGCATAACCGGTGAAGTAGGCCAACTGCAGTGCAGTCCATGGGGTTTGCAGGGTGTGTCCGGCAAAGGATGCCCGCGGCTCGGTCAGCGTGTGCACCGGGTCGCCGGCCGCGGTCCGAATGGCGACCCGCCCGGGGGTGTAGTCGGTGACGAGGTCGGACGCGGTGAACGGCCACAGCGAGGTGCGCTGCTCGTGCACCCAGACAGTGACCTCGCCATCGTCGACGATTCCGGGCACACTCTTGAGATCCCAGATCGCGCCGCCGAACCGCTTGTGCGCGGAGATGGTCTGGACCGCATTCCAGCGGGACGCGCCGCCGTAGGCCTCCACGATGTCGTCGAACAATGTGCTCATGCCCGTATCCGCCCTCCTGCGCCGGTGCTGTCGATTCAGCATCAGCGGGTGACGGCGTCGGCCGGTATCGGTCGATTGACTATTCCGTGCGCCGCGCCAGGATCACCTTCGCGGGATCGGCCGGCCGACCGTCACCACGTCGCAGACCGGCCCGCACCGGCTGCCCGGTCACGCTGTCGACGAATCGGTATCCGTTGTCCCGTTCCATCGGCAGGTGCGCGCGGCCCCAGTGGGCGAGCGAGGCCAGCACGGTGCTGAGTTCCCTACCGGCCGCGGTCAGTTCGTACTGCTGGCGGCGCCGGTCGCCCGGTTCCCGGTAATCGACCGCCTCGAACACCCCCATCGCGACCAACGCCGACAGGCGCGCGCTGAGGATGTCGGGCGCGATACCCAGGTGGTCCCGGAAATCGGTGAACCGAGTGCACCCCTGCATCGCCTCCCGAACGATCAACATCGCCCATCGCTCACCGAGCACACTCAGGCTGCGCGCAATCGGGCAGTCGTCTTCGGACCAGTCCGCTCTGGGCACCCGGTGACCTCCATTTCCTCTGGGTTGGAGTTTCCTACTGAGCCTTGCTACCGTCAAGTCGTGACCCCGGTGCCCGCAGGTGCGGACATGCTCGGCCGCGCCGACGAGTTCTCCGCGCTGATCGCTGCCGCCGGTCGAGCAGCGCGCCGGGGCGGCGCCCTGGTCGTCGAAGGCGAAGCCGGCATCGGCAAGACCACGCTGCTCTCCGCGGTCGCGGATTGGGCCCGCAACAACGGCTTCACCGTCCTGTCCTGTGCGGGGGTGCAAAGCCAGACAAAAGTTGGCTATGCGGCTCTGCACGAGTTGATCCACCCCATCCTCGATCACGTCGAAGCGTTGCCGGCACACCAGAAGGATGCGCTGCTCGCCGCCCTTGGTCTGGCCGAACCCGCATCACCCGACCCGCTGCACATCGGGGTCGCGGTCCTGGGTCTGATCGAGGAGGCGGCCGCGCAGCGACCGTTGCTGCTCATCGTGGACGACGCGCAGTGGCTCGACGGCTCGTCGCTGCACGCGCTGACCTTCCTCGGCCGCCGAGTGTCGAGCTCACCGGCGTTGCTGCTGTGTGCGGCCCGACCAGACCTGGACGGCGAACCCGCACTGCTGCTGTCGTTGTCGCGGTTTCCGCTCGGACCGGTCGACGACGCCACATCGCGGGCGCTGTTCGACCATGCGGCGGACGGCGTCGACGGCCGCCACCCCCTCAGCGACGCGGTGCGCACCCGCCTGCTCGCCGAAGCCGGAGGAAACCCGCTCGCCATCGCCGAATTGGTCAAGGCCGTCGCGACCAGCGGTCGCCAGGACGTCGACTCGGGTCCGCTCCCCACCACCCGGCGCATCGAGCGGGTGTTCCTCGAACAGCTCGACGCTGTTCCCGAACCGAGCCGACACCTGCTGGCCCTGATCTCGGCCGGCGACGGTATATCGCTGGCCGAGTTGATCGACGCCGCACATCGAGTCGGTCTGTCCGAGTCACATCTCGATCCGCTGGATCAAGCCGATCTCATCACCGTCGTGGAGGGAAATCTGCGGGTCCGCCACCCACTGATCCGGTCGGTCGCCTACGGCGCGGCGCCGCTGTCCCGACGAGCGGCGTTTCATCGTGCGCTCGCCGAGGCGGCCGTCGACCCCATGCGGGCCGCGTGGCAACGGGCCGCCGCCGCCTTCGGACCCGACGAGTCGATCGCCGCGGAACTCGAGGCCATCGCCCAGCATGCGCAACGCCGCGGCGCCAACTCCGAAGCCGCCGCGGCGTGGCGGCGCGCGGCAGCATTGTCGCCGTCGCCCGACCGTCGAGTCCGCCGCCTGGTCAATGCGATCGAACCGGCATGCCGGGCGGGCCTGACCATGGACGCGATCGACATCCTCGACGAGGTCGAACCCCTGGCGACTGACCTCGGCGATCTGTTCGAGCTGGCGTTCGCACGCTTCACCTTGGGGGTGACCGCGGGCGTGGCCGCACCGTCGGTGACCACCCTGCTCGAGCTGGCCGACCGGCTGGGCGCCGAATGGGCCGAGCAGCCAACGGACGACCAACACCGGCAGCTTCGCCTACTCGGCGCGGCAGCGGCCCAGTGCCGGATGCACGGACTCGACGCGGCCGATCGCCACGCGGTGGCCGAACGCCTGCACCGGCTGGAACATCTGGGCGAGCCCACCGTCGATGTCGCGCTGGCGACGATCGCCGACACCAAATACGCGCGCCAGTTCCGGGCCGATGCCGAGCGGCTCCACACCCGGGTCGACGGTGACACCACCGGGCTGATGTCGATGGGACTGGCGGCCGAGTCGGTGTCGGATCTGGCGATCGCGCAGTCCTGCTGGACCAGTGCCGTCAGGATCGCGCGGGCGCAGGGGGCACCCGCCCTCGAGTGTGAGGCGCTGCGCGGCTCCGCACGAGCCCAGATCATCTCCGGTGCGCTCAACGAGGCGACGATCAGCGCGCAGTCGGCGTTCCGGATCGCCACCGACTGCAATCTGCCCATCAGCGCGGGCGCCGCGGCCGCTCTGCTGGCACGTGCTCACGCGTGGCGTGGGGAATCCCGGGCGGCACAGCACGCGCTGACCTCGGCACGGCAGTACCTGCCGATCGACACCCCGATGCTTTGGCTCGACGAACTGGCCTGGGCTGCCGGCCTTCTCGCGCTGACCAACCACGACCACCAGGAGTCGTTCACCGAGCTCTCCCAGATGACCCGCGATCGCGGCGAGCGCCGCTGGGCGATAGCCGATCTCACCGAAGCCGCGGTTGCCGACCACCGCGCGGACATGGTCGTCGACCTCGTCGACGAAGTCGCCGCCGAAGCAGCGACCCTGGGATCTGCGCACCTGGTGATGCTGGTGCATCGCAGTCGTGCGCTGCTGGCCGGCACCAGCCGAGACGCAGAGCATCACTTCAGCGCGGCACTGGACACCGACGGAGCGGCCGGGCAGGCGCCGCTGGAGTACGCCCGCACACAACTGGCCTACGGGGCATGGCTGCGTCGGCGGCGGCGCATCATCGACGCCCGGGCCCAATTGTCCCCGGCGTTGGGCGTATTCGTCTCCCGCGGCGCCCGCCCCTGGGCGCAGCGCACGCGCGCGGAGCTGCGCGCCGCCGGGGTGCAGATACCCGGGCAGGTGACGCCGGCGGCGGAACTCGACGCGGCGTTGACACCCCAGGAACTGCAGATCGCTCGATTGGCCGCGTCCGGGCTGAGCAACCGGCAGATCGCCGACCAGATCTATCTGTCGCATCGGACCGTGGCAGCACACCTGTACAAGATCTTCCCGAAGCTCGGCATCAGCAGTCGCAACCAACTGCGCGGTGCGCTCGCCGCCGACGCCACCGAGCCGACGATCTGACCAGCCACGCGAACCGATCAGCGAGCACACAGTGGTCATCATGCGGATACCGCAGCGGCCGGAGGGTGCGGTGTCGTGAATCGGTGAGGTCATATCGGGCATACCAGGTCACCGGACAACGGAACTTCGAACTCGTGGAGCGCGAACTGCGCGAACCCGCGGACGGTCAGGTGCGCATCCGCACCCTGGCGTGCGGGGTCTGTCACAGCGACACCCTGGCCGTCGAGGGCCAGCGCGCCGAACCCGAACGTCCGATGGTTCCCGGCCACGAGGTCGTCGGGGTCATCGACGCCGTCGGCGCCGGGGTCGACGGCCGCTGGCAGATCGGTGACCGCGTCGGCGTGGGATTTCTCGGCGGGCAGTGCGGCCGCTGCGAATACTGCGGGCGTGGCGATTTCGTCAACTGCGCCGACCAACCGCAGCCGGGGACCACGATCGACGGGGGATATGCCGAAGTCGTGTACGTCCGCCCGACCGGCCTGGTGCGCGTTCCTGACGGTTTCGATGCGCTCAGCGCGGCGCCCCTGCTGTGTGCGGGCGTCACGGTGTTCAACGCGTTACGCGCCGGACAGGCACCGGTCAACAGTCTGGTGGCTGTGCAGGGTATCGGCGGTCTGGGGCATCTCGGAATTCAGTACGCGAAGAAGATGGGCTATCGGGTGGCCGCCATCGCGCGCGGAACAGACAAGGCGAGGCTGGCGGCGGACCTCGGCGCCGACCACTACATCGACAGCGCCGCCGAGGACCCCGCCGCGGCGCTCGGGGCGCTGGGCGGCGCCATGGCCGTCATCGCAACTGCGAGTAGCGGTGCGTCGATGGCCGGCTTGGTCGCCGGTTTGCGCCCGCGGGGACGCCTGGTCGTGGTCGGCGCTTCACCCGAGCCGATGGCCGTGCACACCCCGGACCTCATCTTCGGCGGCCGCAGCATCGTCGGCAGCCTGACCGGGTCGGCGGCCGACAACGAGGACAACCTCGGGTTCAGCCTGGCCCATCAGATCGCGCCGATGATCGAGCCGTTGCCGTTCACCGCGGCGCCAGAGGCGTACGAGCGCATGATGTCCGGCCGCGCCCGATTCCGCGTCGTACTCGACTTCGGCGCCTGAACCGCAGCGCATTCAGGCCAGCATGCCAAGCAGCTGGTTGAAGCACTCCGACATCGAGGGGTGGGTGTAGATGCCGTCCCGCAGTGCGGACGCGGTGATCCCGAACCGCATCGCCATGGCCACCAGGTTGACCAGTTCCTGGGCGTCGTGGCACATCAGGGCCGCCCCGAGGATGCGGTCGGTGGAGGCGTCGACGACCACCTTCATGACGCCCGCGGTGTCACCGACGATCCGTGCCCGTGCGACGGTCGCCAGGGCCACCACCGGACTCGCCGCCACCCGGACGTCGTATCCGGCGGTGCGCGCCTGAGTTTCGGTCAGTCCGACCCGCGCCAGCGGCGGACTGAGGAACAGGCAGTTCGGTACCGCGTCGCGCTGTGAGGCGGCCCGTGGGTCGGCGGCACCGGTGAGCTGGTCGAGCACGATGCGGTAGTCGTCGAGCGAGATGTAGGTGTACTGCGGTCCGCCGTTGACATCTCCCACCGCGAAGATATGCGGTTGGCTGGTCCGCCGGTGATCGTCGACCACCACCGCGCCGGAATCGGTGACCTCCACCCCTGCCCGGTCGAGACCCAGACCGGCCGTGTTCGGCGCGCGGCCCAGCGCGACGAGGACGTTGTCGGCGTCGATGGTCTCCGTGCGGCCGTCCACCAGGTACTCGACCCGCGCGGCCGGCGGACCGCCCGGTCGCGCCACCGTCTGCACGCGAACGGTGTTCGCGCCGGTGATGACCGAGACCCCACGGTCGCGCAGGACGGTGCGGGCGGCGTCGGCGATGTCGGGGTCTTCGTTGGCCAACACGCTCGGACGCCGCTCGAGCACCGTGACCGCCGACCCGTAGCCCGCGTACATCGACGCGAACTCCAGGCCGATGTAGCCTCCGCCGAGCACGACCAGACGATCCGGCCGGGACACCAGCCGCAGCAATTCGGTGCTGGTGACCGCGACCGGACACTCGGCCAGGCCCAGGCCGTCCGGGATGACCGGGGTGGATCCGGTGCCGACGACGATCTGCCGCGCCGTCACCGTGACCGTGCCGGTGTGCGAAGCCACCTCGACGGTGTTCGCGTCCAGGAACGCGGCGCGACCGGTCAGCACCGTGGCCGAAGGCACCCCGGCCAGCGCCGCCAGATTGGCGGCCCGCAGACCCGCGGTCAATCGCTCGGTCTGTGCCACCGCGACCGCGTAGGCCGACGCTGCGGAGATGCCGTCGGGCAGGTGCTCGGCCTGGTAGACCATTGATTTGGTGGGAACGCATCCGGTGTTGATGCAGGTCCCGCCGTACATCGCCGGTGACTCTTCGACCAACACGACGCGCCGGCCCTGCCGGGCGACGTCCCCGGCGAGGGTCTTGCCGCCCTTGCCGAAGCCGATGACCAGAAGATCGGCGTCGAGGTGTGCGCTCACGACAGGAAGGTTAGGACGTCACCAGCGAATTCGTCGATGTGCTGGAACAGGAATCCGTGTCCGGCATCGCTGTAGAACACGACCTTGCCGTGGGGCAATCGGCCGGCCATCGCGTAACTGCCATAGGCGTCGATCATCCGATCGTGGGCACCGTTGGCGACCAGCACGGGAATCGTGATCTCTGCCAACCGGTCCCAGATACTCGATCCGATGGACGCGATGACCGCCAGCTGAGCCCGCATCGTCTCGATCGAGACCGGCACATGGTCGGCGGTAGCCGTGCGCGCGTCCAGCCGGCGCAACGACTGCACCCCCAGATCCCGGGCGTCGTCGGTGTCGGGGAAGAACAGGTAGAGGAAGTCGTCGTCGTCGTTGACCGGCTTGGTGGCCACCTGCCAGATCCGCGGATCGGGCTGGGGCATACCGGGTACACCGCCGCCGGGTGAGCTGCCGGCCACGATGAGCCGGCGGATCAGCTGCGGACGTTGCAGTGTGGCGGCCTGGACCACGATGCCGCCGAGTGACCAGCCGAGCAGGTCGACCTGTTGCACGCCCAACGCGTCGACGAAGTCGGTGAGGCCACCGGCCAACCCGTCGATCGTGGTGGGTGCGGCACCGGTGCTCCTACCGTGACCGGCGTTGTCGAAGACGATCACATCGTGTGCTTCGGCCAGGCGGTCCAGGAAGGCGGGATCCCAGTGGTCCATCGTTCCGCGGAACCGCATCGCGAGGACCAGCGGAACCTGCGACGTCGTCCCGAACCGGCGGTAGGCGAAGGTCGCGGTCGCCGCCTCGATGTACTGGGTCTGCGCCCGGGCGGATGGTGACACGGTCATCGCCCCATCGTTTTCCCCGACGGCCGGTTCAGTCCATAGGTAGGTTGACTGCGATCACCCTCCCCTGCCCCGCGAGCGTGCGGGTCTGCACCCGACACGCCGGGGTTGTGCGAGCATTTTGCGCACGCTCGTGGGACGGTGCGCACCCAATCGCTACGGCGTCGGCGGGGCCGGTGCGGGCATCGGGCGGTTGTAGGCGGACTCCACGACCGGCCGCAACTGTGCGTCCTCGGCGATCTTCGACGCATCGTTGGTCCACTTGGCGGTCACGAGCGGCAGATAGTACGTCGCCGGAGCGCCGAGGATGTAGGTGGCGTTGCCTTCCTGGAACGTCTTGTTGCCCGGGTCGTTCAGACCGATGTTGCTGTAATTGGTGTGGACGCTCTTGAGCTCACCTTTGCCGCCGACCGACTGCGCGGCGCTGCGGTTCTTGACCGCCGTCTGGTTGGAGAGGTCGTTGGGGCAGTCGGCGAAGTAGTCATATTGTCGCGCAATCACTTTGACGGTATACGGGGTTTCGTCAGGAAATCCGTTGCCACCGTATGCGGCAACGCATCCGCTGTTCGGCACATTCGCGCACCCGTTGTACTTGCTCTCCAGATCCCCGGTCATCACGAACGTCACCGTCGCCGGGTCGATATCGCTGGTCGGTCCGTAACGGCGCAGCCAATCGTCGGCCACCTGGGCGCCCTGGCTGTGCCCGGCGACGATCTTGCGTCCGGGATACTGGTGCAGCATCTCGTTGAGTTTGTCCGCACCCTTGTGGGTGTTGGCGGCGGCCGGGAAGTTGTTGTACGGCACCTTGATCACCTCGTTGGGCGCCGCGAACAGCTCGCCTCGGAGCCAGTTCGACGGCAGCTCGAAGAACGCCGGCGCCAGGGTCAGTACCGTGGCGCCGCCGGGGCCTGGCGCAGCCTGCAGCTCGGCAGGTGCGAGCAAACCCGTCGCGGCCACCACTGCAACCGCGATGACTGATCGGACCCCGGTTCGGACTATCGACGCCATGACCTTGCCCCTTTTCACCCCATGTCGGACTTTCCCTGGACAGCCAGTGCAGCAGCTCGGCGCCTCCACAGTTTGCTGTGCAGCCGAATCGCAATCGGATCGAGGCATTCTCGTGCCTCTCGTGTTCGCGCGATCCGTGCGGCCGGCATGCCGTGACGCCCGTCCGACAGCCGGGCAGCGACGATCGCGCGTCGGCGCGGCACGGGCCCTTCGGCCATCGCCGAAGGGACCAAAGGCCGCATCGCTGGACCCGTCGGCTCTCCTACGGTCGATGGACAGCAATCGGTCGGAGGAAGACAGCATGTCTCAGCATCGGACGCATCACGGATATGTCGTAGGCGTCGACGGGTCGGAGTCGGCACACGCGGCGGTGCGATGGGCCGCGCAGGAGGCCAGACTGCATCACGTCGCCCTCAGCATCGTCCACGTCGCACCGGCGATCACGGTGGTGGCGCCCACCATGGTCTGGCCCGGTGGTCGAATCCCCGACGAGGTGCTGGAGATTCGCGAGAACGACGCACGTCGCGTCATCGCCGACGCTGTCGCCGAGGCCGTCGGGCTGAACGGCGATCTCGAGGTGAGCACCGAAGTGTTCTTCGGCGCAGCGGTGCCCACCCTGGTCGACCTGTCCAAAGACGCGCGCATGGTGGTCGTCGGAAGCCGCGGAACCACCGGCCGGCATCGCCGGCTGCTCGGGTCGGTGAGCACGGGTCTGATCCATCACGCCCACGGTCCCGTCGCCGTCGTCCACGACGAGGTCACCCCCGCGGAACTGTCCGGACGTCCGGTGGTGGTCGGGATCGACGGATCGCGGGCGTCGCAGTCGGCTCTGGAGATCGCCTTCGACGAGGCCTCCCGACGCGGCGTCGACCTCGTCGCGGTGCACGCCTGGAGCGACGCGGATATGACCACCGACTACGGCCTCGAGGATGGTGTGCTGCGCAGAGCGGCGGAGAAGACCCTCGCCGAATGTCTGGCCGGTTGGCAGGAACGTTATCCGGAGGTGAGCGTGCACCGGGTGATCTCATACTCGAGCCCGGTCGCTCACCTGCTCGACAGAGCGCAGAGCGCTCAACTGGTGGTCGTCGGAAGCCATGGACGAGGCGGGTTCGCCGGGATGCTGCTGGGGTCGGTCAGCACCGCGGTGGCCCAGGAAGCCGTCGTTCCGGTGATCGTCGTCCGTCCACGCTGAGCGGGATGACGCGGACACGCGCTGCAGCGACCGCTCGGAATCTCAATCCGACACGATATGGCCGCTGAGAATCGAGACCCGGTTGAAGGCGTTGATGGTGGCGGCGACCCAGAGCACGGCGGACAGCTCGTCGTCGTCGAATGCTTCACGGGCCCGGGCATATTCGCGTTCGGCGGTGTCGTGGTCGGGAAGCGTGGTGCTGATCTCGGCGAGCCGCAGGGCGGCCTGCTCACGCTCGTCGAACAGCTCGGTATCACGCCATACCGATACGGTGGCCCGCTGTTTGGCGGTCACGCCGGCCTCGTCGGCTCGGCGGTGGTGGACGTCGAGACAGGATGCGCAGCCGTTGAGCTGAGAGACCCGGATGTTCACGAGTTCGACCAGGCTGCGCGACAGACCCGCCTCCTCGGCGAGCGCGGTCACCGTGGTGGAGACGCCGACCAGGGCCTTGTAGGCCTTGGGTGACTGCTTGTCGATGTGGATGCGCCGGGTGCCCATCCGGCGATGGTATGCGGCGCTACCGAATCGGCGGTGTCAGCAGACCGTCCCGACGATGATCGCCGAGGCGACCAGACCGATGATGAAGGCGATGGTCGACTGGCCGAGCACCATCGCACCCACGACGCCGATGACGCCCAGGAAGAAGATCGTGGTGAGAACGACGCTCTGGATCGTGTGGTGGTCAGCCGGCTTGACGCGGCGGGCGGCGACCGGAGCGGCCGGGACCGGGACCGGGGCGAGTGAGCCGTCGTTGACCGCATCCATGTTCGAGCCCCTTCGTTGTGGTGGTCGACACAATCTAAACCGATCGTGAGCCGGATCACAAGGACTCGGTGATAACACGCGTTGTCACTTTGTCGCTACCGCCAGAAGAATTCATTGAGCAGGGGTGATGCGTATGGGACCATCTGCCCATGAACCCGCAGGACGACCCGGAGGCGCGCATTCGCGACCTGGAGCGCCCGCTCGCCGATCGGGCGCAGACCTCGGAGCTGGGCACCCAGCCCTACCCGGTCGCGGGGTCATACCCTCCCCCGCCACCACCGGCGTACGACATGCCTTACCCGATGGCGGGGCCACCGCCGAAGAGTTCGCACGGCGGCGTGATCGTCCTGGTCGTCGTGGTGCTCGCGCTGCTCGTCGTCGGTGCCGTCGTCGCGATCCACTTCGCCAACTCGGGTCCGCGAGATGGCGCGATCACCGCGGGTCGGCCGGTAGCCGGCGGCGGTGGACCGCTCGACGAGCCGTCGCAGACGCTCCCGACCGGCGATGCACCGGTGGTCGTGGTGCCCGGCGGACCATCCGGTAGCGACGACGTGGTGGTGCAGGCACCGGCCAACGGAACGTTCAGCGTGTCCGGCGTCGAAGGCAACAAGCGGGTCGCGTGCAATGACAGCTCGATCAGCATCAGCGGCGTGTCGAATACGGTGACCATCACCGGTCACTGCGTCAGCGTCAGCGTCTCGGGTGTCGAGAATCAGGTCACCATCGACGACACCGATGCAATCAGCGCGTCGGGTTTCGACAACCGGGTGGTCTTCCGCAACGGCGACCCGCAGATCAACAACTCCGGCGACAACGTCGTCGAACGGGGCTGAGCCTCGCATCCGGTAACACTGCGCCTGCGCATCACGATCACACCGGCAGTAACAGCGTCCTCAACTGCCTCAGGAGATGTGTGCATGCGCCGTTGGAAAGCCACTGTGGGTGCCTTGGCGCTGGCCGCTGCAGCGCTTCTCGGTGAGGTCTCGCCGGCGGTGTCGACGGCGCAGCCCCCCGCGGTCGCTGCGAAGGACTTCTCCAAACCCGCCATCGTCATCCTCGGCTACGGCTTGGAGAACGACGGCAGTATGCGCACCATCCTTCGTCGCCGGGTCCTCACGGGTTTGACTGTGGCGCAGTTCTTTCCGCAGTCACCGATCATCGTGACCGGTGGCAATCCGCGCAATGGCAAGACCGAGGCCGAGCAGATGCGCAACATGCTCATGCTGATGGGCTTTCCGGCGAACCGGATCATCGTCGAGGACCGCGCGAACAGCACCGTGCAGAACGCTCGTTTCTCGGTGCCGCTGGCCAAGGAGGCCGGCACGTCGGGGATCATCCTGGTGACCTCCTCGACGCATCAGGACCGGGCCGACGGGAACTTCGTCGATGCGGGCGGCAATGTGCTGGCGACGGTGAGCTATCCGGACGGCAGCCCTGACGTCAACGTCTTCCAGTTCGCGCGTGACGCGATCAGCCCGTTCGTCGCCGTCAGCTGAGCGATAATTCCGGCCATGACGGTCGGCCGGCTGGTGTCCCTCAACGTCGGTATGCCCACAGACGTCCGTTGGCAGGACAAGACGGTTCACACCGGCATCTGGAAGTCCCCGGTCGACGGACCGCTGATGGTGCGCACCCTCAACATCGACGGTGACGGGCAGGGCGACCTCAACGGCCACGGCGGGGAGAACCGCGCCGTGCTGGTCTACCAGCGCGAGTCCTACGACCACTGGCGCGCGGTCCTGGGCCGAGACGACCTGGTGCCCGGATCGTTCGGCGAGAACTTCACCGTCGACGGCCTGCCCGACGACGAGGTGTGCATCGGGGACCGCTACCGCATCGGCGACGCCGAGTTCGAGGTGACCCAGCCCCGGGTGACGTGCTTCCGCGTCGGCATGCGCCTACAGGAGCCCCGCATGCCGATCCTGTTGGTGGCCCATCGCCGGCCGGGCTTCTACCTCCGGGTGATCACCGAAGGACACGTCACTGCCGGCGACGACATCGAGCGCACCCGGCGCGGCCGGCATGAACTCTCGGTCGCCGAGATCGATGCGCTGCTGTACCTGCCCGGCCGCGACGACGCGAGAATGCGCGATGCCGTGGACATCCCGGCGCTGAGCCCGGGCTGGGTGCAGTCCTTCCGGGAACTGCTCGCGGCCCCACCGGATGACATCCCGGCGTGGTCGGGATTCCGGCCGCTGCGGGTGCGGGCCACCCGCCACGAGACGGCCGACATCTTGTCGATCGAGCTCGAGTCCGACGACGGCAACCCCCTGCCACCGGCCCGCCCGGGCCAGTATCTGCCGATCCGGGTCGCCGGGGCCGCCGATCCTGCGCCGCTGCGCAGCTATTCGCTGTCCGGCGACCCCGCCGGAGGTCGCTACCGGATCAGCGTCAAACGCGACCAGCACGGCGCGGTCAGCCGGTGGCTACACACCTCGCTGGCCACCGGCGCGGTCCTCGACGCCGCCGCGCCGCGCGGAGACTTCGTGCTGCTCGACGACGTCCGACCCGTGGTGCTGATCTCGGCCGGAGTCGGCGCGACGCCGGTGCTGGCGATGCTGCACCGGCTCGCCGCGCAGCGCAGTCAGCGCAAGGTGCTGTGGATCCACACCACGCGGGACCACGAATCCCACGCGTTCGCCGCCGAGGTCGAGGCGTTGATCGCCGCGCTGCCAGACGCCGCGGCTCATACCGTCTACACCGCCACCGGCGCCCGGCTGAACGGCGACACCCTGACCGCGCTGGGACCACCGACCGACGCCGCGGCCTACGTGTGCGGACCCGTCGGCTTCATGGACGCGATGCGCGACGCGCTGGTCGCCGCGGGCCTGGACGCCGCCCACATCCACAGTGAACTGTTCGGCGCCCGGGCAGCCATCAACCCGGGCATCACCGATGCGCCGCCGGCCCGTCATCCGCACGTGCCCCCGGGACAGCCAGGCGCCGGACCCCCGGTGACATTCGCGCGCAGCGGCCTGAGCGTCGACTGGTCGACCGACTACGCCAGTCTGCTGGAGTTCGCCGAGGCGTGCGACGTGCCCACCCGCTACTCGTGCCGCAGCGGGGTCTGCCACATCTGCGTCACCGACATCGTCGCCGGAAGCACCGAATACACCCAACCGCCGCTCGACGAGCCCGCCGCCGGGCAGGTGCTCATCTGCTCGGCGGTGCCCCGCACCCCGCTGGTTCTCGACCTGTGATCAGCCGAACGTCAGCGAGAACACCGGAATCACCCGATCGGTGCGCTTCTGGTATTCGGCGAAACCGGGCGCGCGCTGCGTGACGATCTCGTAGACGCGGTCACGCTCGTCGCGGGGCAGTTCGCGGGCGGTCGCCGGCTGGGCCGGTTCGCCGCCGATCTCGACGGTCGCTTGCGGATCGGCGCGCAAGTTGAACACCCAGGCCGGGCTGCCGTCGCGACCGGCCGCCGAGCCGACGATGTAGACCGTGTCCTCGATGTCGAAGTAGCCGATCAGGTTCTCTCGTTCGACGCCGCTCCTGGCGCCCTTCGAGTGCAGGATCAACAGCGGGAAACCCTCGAACTGGCCGCCCACCTTTCCGCCGTTGCGGCGGAATTCCTCGATGTTGCGCGCGTTGAAGTCACGCTCGGATTGCATGTCGTCGGACATGCCTCATCGTGGCACGGCGGTGCAGGTAGTGTCCGGTTCTGATGAGAGTCATGATCACCGGCGCCACCGGATTCGTCGGCGCGTGGACAGCCAAAGCCGTACAGGACGCCGGCCACCAGACACGGTTGCTGGTGCGCAAGGTCGAGCGCCTGGAGACCAGTGCCGCCAAGATCGGCGTCGACATCGACGACCACGTCATCGGCGACATCGCCGATCCAGACTCCGTGGCCAAGGCGCTTGACGGTTGCGACGCGGTGATCCATTGCGCGGCAATGGTCTCCACCGATCCAGCGATGGCCGACAAGATGCTGTACACCAACCTGGAGGGTGCGCGCTACGTGCTGGGCGGGGCGGCGAAGGCCGGGATCGACCCGATCATCCACGTCTCCAGCTTCACCGCGCTGTTCAAGCCGGGTCTCGAAGTGCTGCACGCCGACCTCCCGGTGGTCGGCGGATCGGACGGCTACGGCAAGTCCAAAGCCGTGGTCGAAGCGTATGCGCGCGGACTGCAGGACGGTGGCGCCCCGGTGAACATCACCTATCCGGGCATGGTGCTCGGCCCGCCCGCCGGCGATCAGTTCGGTGAGGCCGCCGAAGGCGTCGAAGCGTCGGTCAAGATGCGCGGCGTGCCGGGCCGGGGTGCGGCATGGATCGTCATCGACGTCCGCGATCTGGCCGATCTGCACGTGGCGCTGCTCGAACCGGGCAAGGGGCCGCGCCGCTACATGGCCGGCGGTAAGCGGGTACCGGTGGGCGATCTGGCATCGATGATCGGTAAGGCCGCCGACCGCACGCTGGCGGTGCTGCCGGTGCCGGATGTGGCGCTGCGGTCGCTGGGGCGGCTCTTCGACGTGATCGGCGACCAGTTGCCGTTCGAGACGCCGATCAACTCCGCGGCCATGCAGTACTACACCCAGATGCCGTCGTCCGACGATGCGCCCGCCGAGCGGGATCTGGGCATCGTGCAGCGCGATCCGGCGGTGACGATCGCCGACACCGTCGAGGGTCTGAAGAAAGTCGGTCGCCTCTGATTCGGGCGCCGCGGGAATGCGGTGCCCGTCACACCGGTTGTCGGGTGGCATGGACCTTGGATTTCACGTGCCCATCTTCGACATCGACGGCGGAACGACCGCCATTGCCGGTGAGCTCGCCCGGGTGGGCGAGGCGGCGGAGGCGTCCGGGGCGACCTGGCTGTCGTTCATGGACCACTTCTTCCAGATCGAGCCGACCGGGTTGCCCGCCGAGTCGAACATGCTCGAGGGCTACACAACGCTGGGTTTCCTGGCCGCGCACACCAAGCAGATCCTGCTCGGCCTGCTCGTCACCGGCGTGACCTACCGCCACCCCGGACTGCTGGCCAAGACCGTGGCGACGCTGGACGTGCTCTCGGGCGGGCGCGCGGTGCTGGGTATCGGTGCGGCGTGGTTCGAGCGGGAGCACCTCGGACTCGGCGTGCCCTATCCCCCGCTGGCCGAACGGTTCGAGCGGCTCGAGGAGGCGTTGCAGATCAGCGCCCAGATGTGGGATCCGACCAACAACGGGCCATACCGCGGTAAGCACTACGAGCTGGCCGAGACGCTGTGCAACCCGCAGCCGATCAACAAGCCCAAGGTGCTGATCGGCGGCAGCGGCGAGCGCAAGACGCTGCGGCTGGTGGCTCAGTACGGGGACGCCTGCAACCTCTTCGCCTCCGCACCGGAGGATGTGCGGCACAAGCTCGAGGTGCTGCAGCGGCACTGCGACGACGTCGGTCGCGACTTCGGCGAGATCGAGGTGACGATCCTGGCGAACAACCCGCGACCGGAGCCGGATACCCGTGACGAATTCGTCCGCAGCATGGCCGATTACGCGAAGCTGGGGGTGCACACCGCGATCGTCACGCCGACGTCGGGATCGCCGGCGGCGTGGATCGAGGGGATGGCGCCGGCGGTCAAACAGCTCGCCGAGCTCGATTGACCACCCCGACTACGGGCTTTACGGGGTTCGCCGATGGCGAAGACCGGTAACACTGTCGAGATGGAGAGCGGCCTGACGACTCACCGATCACCCGTCCTGGTCACCGGCGCCGCCGGGTACGTCGGCAGTCATGTCGTCAGTCAGCTGCTGCGACAGGGCGTTCCGGTGCGGGCAGCCGTGCGCAACCCGCAGCGCGGGGCACAGGTCGACGACACCGTCCGCGGTGAAGGCTTGGACCCGCGGCAGATCGAAACGGTGTACGCCGATCTCACCGACGACGCCGGATGGACCGATGCGCTCGACGGGGCCCGAGCCGTACTGCACATTGCCTCGCCGTTTCCGGCCGACACTCCCGAGAACGACGACGACGTCATCGTGCCCGCCCGCGAGGGCACGCTGCGGGTGTTGCGGCACGCCCGCGATGCGGGCTGTTCACGCGTGGTCATGACGTCGTCTTTCGCTGCGGTCGGCTATTCACCGAAAGCCGACGAGCGGTGGACCGAGGACGACTGGACGGATCCGGCGGACGAGAACTCCGCCTACATCCGCTCCAAGGCCATCGCCGAGCGCGCCGCATGGGACTTCGTCGCCACGCACGGCACCGGTCTGCAGCTGACCACGCTGGTGCCGGTGGGCATCTTTGGACCGACCCTCGGACCGCATCTGTCGACATCCGTCCGGTTCATCCAGGCCATGCTCACCGGTGCGGTCACCCAGCTCGCGCCCCAGTACTTCGGAGTGGTCGACGTCCGCGACGTCGCCGCGGCTCATCTGCAAGCGCTGGCGGCGCCGGATTCGGTGGGCGAGCGAATCCTGCTCGTGGCCGACGGACCGTCGCTGAGCTTCCTGCAGATGGCCGACATCCTGCGTGCGAGTCTCGGTGCTGCGGCCGCGCGCGTACCCACCGCCGAGTACAGCGAGGACGACGTTCGGCGTCTCGCCCAGACCGTCCCCGCCATGCGCGAGACGCTGAACCGGCTGGGACGACGCCCGCAGATCAGCAACGCCAAGGCGAAGGCGTTACTCGGATGGGTTCCCCGTCCGGCCGCCCAGACCATCGTGGACACCGCACACTCGCTGGTCGCCAGAAACCTGGTGTGAGGTGGCACCGTGTCATGCCCCGAGCTCGGCACGCGACAGGGCGATGTAGGGGCCGACCGGGTCGATGTAGAGCCAGGGGCCTTGCTCGCGGCGCACCATTTCCAGAGCGCCGATCGACGACGTCACCAACGACTGCGTCTGCACCGCCGGATCGTGCATGCGGGCGATTTCGCTCTGCCGGCTGAACGCGAACAGCGCCCGGCCACCGTCTGGCCCGGTGCCACCATTGATGCGGAGAGTGCCGCCTTTCCGGAAGGATCCGCCCACCGGCGCGTCGGAACCGGTGACGTCCAGCAACAGTTCACCGAACATGCACTGCCGCAGCACCTCCAGGGCGGTGCTCTGCTCGGGCCGAATTGCGAACGCCGCGACTGCGCGACGGACGGCGTCGTTGTCGACGGGATTCATCCTCCGATCATCCCCGCAGCCGAGGCGTTCGTCCGGCACAGTGGACGCATGGCTGAGCAGAAGAATCCCGGTCCCGCGGATGTGCGCGCCGCCGCGCAAGCCGCGCTGCAGGCCGCGCAGGATGTCGCCGCCGGAGCGATGCGCATGCCCGGGGCGTCGGCGCAGATGGTCGCCCAGCTGCCGGATCTCATCGAGAATCTGGCGACGGCGACCGAGCGGCTGAACACGACGTTGGACCGGTTCGAGAGGTACATGGCGCTCGCCGATCCGACGCTGCAGGCGATGGACCGGATCCTGCCCCAACTGCAGGCCCTCGTCGCCCAAGGCGATGCGGTGTACCGCGCGGTGGGAAGTCTGCCCGGGGTCGGCACCGTCGGGCGCATCACGGGGCTCGGTCCCAAGCCGGAACCGCCGGAGCCGAAGCCGGCCGGCCGGAAGATCCCCAAGCCGCGGCTGCGCAAGCAGGACTGACCGGACTCGCCGTGTGTCAGTCGGTCCAGGGGCCGACGCCGCCGACCTTGTCGATGCGCACGACGGTGAGGTAGCCGCCGGGCGCACCCTCGGGTGGCCAGGCCGCGTCGGGGCCGAGGAAGTGCTTGGCCAGCGGACCGATGAATTCCGGGGCGCCCCCCTCGACGATGCGCGCCGTGCCCTTGACCACGAGATAGGGCTCCATCGCGCCACTCTTGTCGTGCGAAGGGATCGACACCACCACCCGCGGATCGCGGCGCACGTTGCGGACTTTCTGATGTTCGGCGAGGTGCCCGGCGACCAACTCGTCGTCACCGTCGACAGTGGTCCGCAACGCCATCCACGTCATCGACGTCTGCGGGGTGCCGTCGGGGTTGAGCGTGACGAGCATGGCGTCGTCGACACCGTCCCCGATCAACTCACGAGCTGCTGCGTTCAGTTTCATGAGCTATGACCCTTTCTTCCAGTCCTCACGGTGACCGTCGTCATCACCTGTCTCACAGGCGTTCTGCGGTAGCGACCACTCGTACGGTACGCCTGCGGTTGACATATGCAAACGGGTTTTACCTATGTTGACAAGTTGGCGGAAGTCGGTAGGCTTCCCACCATGACTCAGGCACTCAGCTCCACCCCGGATACCGCCGTCTGGTTCGTCACCGGAGCCTCCTCGGGCATCGGCCTGGAATTGGCGCGCGCTGCGGCACGACGCGGTGACCGGGTCACCGCGGTGGCCCGCTCCGCCGACAGACTTGCGCCACTGGAGGAGGAATTCGGCGAACGCGTACTCGTGGTCGCCGCGGACGTCGCGGATCCGGTGGGCATTCAAGGGGCGGTCGACGCGACGCTCGCCGCGTTCGGCGGCATCGACGTCGTCGCCAACAACGCCGGCTTCGGGCTGTTCGGCGCGGTCGAGGAAGCCACTGATGAGCAGGCGCGAGCGATTTTCGACACCAACGTCTTCGGCGTTCTCAACGTGCTGCGCGCCGTGCTGCCGGTGCTGCGTGCGCAGCGCCGCGGCCACATCCTGCAGGGTTCGTCCTATTACGGTCAGACCGCGCATCCCGGCGTCGGCCTGCTCGCGGCGACCAAGTACGCCGTCGAAGGACTCTCGGATGCGCTCGTGGGCGAACTGTCCCCGCTGGGGATCCGGGTGACGCTCGTGGAGCCGGGACCGACCGCGACGGCGTTTCTCGACAACCTCGACATCGCCACCGGCAGCGCCGACTACCAGATCGTGCGGGACGTACAGAGATCCATCGGCGAGTTGCCGCCCTCGGCGTTCAACACCGCCGATCGGGTGGCGACTGCCATCCTCGCTGCCGTGGACGCCGAGCATCCGCCGCTGCGGCTGGCCACCGGCAGCCATGCCGTCACCGAGATGCGTACCGCGCTGACCGCGCGTCTGGACCAGCTCGCGGAATTCGAAACCATCAGTGCCGCCGTTGATACCGCCGTCGCCTGAGCCGCCCGGCGAGGACGTCGCCATCGCCGTAGCGCTTCTCACGGTGCTCGAGACGCAGGACAGACACCTCGCCGAGCGGATCGTGGCACCGGACAATGACAACCGCACCGCGACGGCATCTCCGCCGGCGTGCCGCATACCCGGACCGGCGGGAGCGCTCGCCTCCAGCGCATGGTTGCGCTTGGCGTTTCCCGACCTGTCCTTCGTCCACTGCGCAAGCGCCGCCCACCAGGGGATGGTGTGGCTGCGGGTGCGGATGCGCGGCACCCACACGGGCCCCTTCGTGCGCTATGCGGAGGGGTCGCGGGCCGAGGTCATTCCGCCGAGCGGGCGTCGCATCGACGTCGAGCAGATCCACCTCGTGACCGTCCGCGACGGCCTCGTCGTGGCTCACGATGCAGTGCGCGATGATCTGGGCATGCTCGGTCAACTCGGTGTGTTCCCCCCGGGATGCACGCTCGCGGCGATGCTGGGGTGGCGGCTCACCGGGCGAGCGGCCCGGGCGCGGCGCCGGGTGTCCGCGATCGCCGCCGCGGCCGCATCGACTCGCCCGCCCGAGGAGTCAGCGTGACCGTTCCACGTCATCATCGTGTTGCGCTGGCAGTCTGGCCGTCCCCCATGGAGCCCGCTCCGAGGCTGGCCGCTGCCATCGGGCTACATCCGGATCGCCTGTGGCTCAAACGCGACGATCTCGGCGGTGTGGGCGCGGGCGGCAACAAGATCCGCAAGTTGGAGTGGACCTTGGCCGCAGCGCTGGCCGACGGCGCCGACACCGTGATCACCACCGGGGCGGCCCAGTCCAATCACGCCCGCCTCACCGCAGCCGCGGCCACCCGCCTGGGGCTGCGAACGGTGTTGGTGTTCCCGGGCGAACCGTCATCGGCGTCGCAGGGAAATCTGCTGCTCGACGAGATCCTCGGCGCGACCATCGTATGGGTCGGTAGCGATTCGCAGGACGACCACGCACTCCAGGCGGCCGCCGAAGAGGTCGCCGCACAGGTCCGGGATGACGGCCGGAGACCGGTGGTCATTCCGTTCGGCGGCTCCAATGCCGTTGGCGCTCATGGCTACCGACTGGCAGGACAGGAGATCCTTTCGCAGCGCCCCGAACTCGACCACGTCGTGTGTGCGCTCGGGTCCGGCGGCACGATGGCCGGTCTGGTCGCCGCCCTGGGCCCGCATCGCGTGCTGGGCGTCCACACCGGCGCCGTGCCCGACACGCGCGCCCGAGTGTCAGACCTGCTAGCTCAGATGGGCGAGCCCATTGACGCCGCGGATCTCCGGTTGCGCACCGACCAGGTCGGTGACGGATACGACGCCCTCGCCGCGGCCGCCGGCTGCGCCCTGCGCATCGCTGCCCGCAGTGAAGGCCTGATCCTGGATCCGACCTACACCGCGCGAGCGCTGGCCGGGCTGATCGCCGCGATCGAGGATCGCACGGTGACCGCCGCGGACACGGTGGTCTTCCTGGTCAGCGGAGGGCTTCCGGGCCTGTTCGGCCACCGCGACGCCGCGACCCTCGGCTACGGTGCCGACGCGGTTGAGCGACCCGGCCCTTTTCGACGTCGTCCAGACGTAGGCGAAGACGATTAGAGTCTGTCCAGCGCGCGAGTACGATTCGCCGATGGCCTTCTCGACGAGTTCGCAACGCCTGGGCTTGCCGCCGGCGCCCGGCGGTCTGTGCCTGCTTCAGGAGGTGGTCAACACCGAGGCCATCCTCCCGTACCAGGTGCCCGATCTGCTGGCCGACCCGGTGGTGGCGCAGCGGTGGCTGACGCAGGCGCTGCGGGTGTGGGGTGAGCAGACCGGACAGCCCCGGGTGAACCTCACCGTGAACCGGCGCGATCTGGTCGCGTTACGCCGGTTACGCGCCGACCTACGGCACTGGCTGCGCACCGGGGACATGGCCGCCCTCGAGGTCCCGGTCAAGGCGGTCAGCGTGGGAGTGACGGCCGGGACCCCGGTGTACGGGCCCCGTGGTGACGGGACTGCGGGATTGACCGCCCTGATCGGGATGGAACTGTTGTTGGCCGTGCACGCCGGCACCGCCGAGCGGCTTCGGGTGTGCATGAACGCCGAGTGCGGCGCCGCGTTCTACGACCAGTCACGCAACGGCAGCCGCGTGTGGCATGACGTCAAGACGTGCGGCAACGTGGTCAACCTGCGCGCCTCCCGCGCTCGCCGCAAGGAGTCCGCCGCGCACCGCGACGTCACGTCGGAATGACCCACCGGGAATGGGTACAGGTCACTCCATGACGACGACGTCGAGCCCACCGAACAGCCCTGACGATCGACGGCCCGCGGAATTCGAACCCGACGACCCGGACGCCGCCGTCGTGATCTTCGCCCCGTTACCGGTGCTCACCGTCACCATCGAGGATCTCTCCGGCGAGCCCGACATCCACGTACACGCGGGCGGTCAGGGCGTCTGGCAGTCGCGGATGGTGTCCTCACTGGGCGTGCCGGTGGTGCTGTGCTGCGCTCTGGGCGGTGAGACGGGCGACGTCATCGGGCCGATGCTGCCCAGGCCGCAGATCACCGTGCGGACCGTGCCGGTCAGTTCCCGCAACGGTTCCTACGTGCACGACCGCAGGGACGGGAAGCGCGACGTCCTCGCCGAGACCGCCGGCCGTCCACTGGACCGCCACGAGACCGACTCGCTGTACGAGATCACCCTCACCGAGGGCCTGACGCATGGCTTCGTGCTGCTGTCCGGCCCGCAGGAGGATGACGTGATCTCGGCCGACCTGTACCGCCGCCTGACCACCGATCTCGTCGCGAACGGCTGTCAGGTGGCCGCCGACCTGTCCGGCGACCGACTCGAAGCGGTGCTGGTCGGCAAACCCAGCCTGGTCAAGGTGAGCCACGAGGAGCTGCTCGACGACGGGCGGGCGACCTCCGATGACCCAGCCGATCTGGTCGACGGAATGCGCGCGATGCGCAAGGACGGCGCGGGCACCATCGTGGTGTCGCGCTCCGGTTCGGCACCGGCCCTGGCCCTGCTCGACGACGAGGTCCTCGAGATCGCCATGCCCAGCCTCGAGCCCGCCGATCCCGCCGGCGCCGGGGATTCGATGACGGCCGGCATGGTCGCCGCGCTGGCCGCCGGCGACTCCCTGCGTCGAGCGCTGCAGATCGGCGCGGCCTGCGGCGCGCTCAACGTCGTGCGCCACGGGCTGGGCACCGGCGGCGCGCGGGCCGTGCAGACGCTCGCCGAACGAGTGGAGTTGCGCCCATGGAAATGAGCAGGCTGCGCGCGCTGGTGACCAACGACGACGGCATCGACGCCCCCGGCCTACACGCCCTGGCCGCCGCCGCCCGGGACGCGGGCCTCGAGGTGATCGTCGCCGCACCCGCCGAACAGGCCAGCGGTGCCAGCGCGGCGCTCAGCGCGATCCGCCGCGACGGCCGCACCGTCGTCGAACGCCGGGAGCTTCCGGGACTCGACGGCGTCGACGCCTGGGCCGTGCACGCGCAGCCCGGCCACATCGTGACCGCCGCCCTCAACGGATGGCTCGACCCCCGTCCTGACCTGGTGCTGTCGGGGATCAACCACGGGGGCAACGTCGGACGAGCCATCCTGCATTCGGGCACCGTCGGAGCGGCGCTCACCGCGAAGATCAACGGCGTCCGTGCGCTCGCCGTGTCCCTCAACGTCGCGCTGTACCCGAGCGGTGAGCGGCACTGGCACACCGCGGCCGGTCTGGTGGCCCCGGTGCTGGAGCTGCTGCTCGATGCGCCGGAGGCCACCGCCCTGTCGCTCAACGTGCCCGACCGACCGGCCGCCGATCTCCGCCCCCTCCGTCATGCCGGCCTGGCGTTGGGCGGAGAGGTGCAGACCCGCGTCGCCGAAGTTCGAGACGGGGACCTGCACGTCACGGAGATGGAGGTATCCGGGGAACCGGAGGAAGGCACCGACACCGCGCTGCTGATCGCCGGGCATCCGACATTGACGGCTCTGCGATCGATCGAGGCCGACGACGCTGGCCTGGTTCAGAATTGGTTGGCGTCGCGGTCGGACTGAGCGCCGCGAGTCTTCTCGGAACGCACCTTCGCGCACAGCAGCGCGCTGAGCGGAACCCCGAAGAACAACAGCGCGACGGTCGGATCGTCGGCCCCCACATCGGGATAGAGGTTGACCACAGCGGCGGCCGCGGCGACGAGCAGCAGCTGCGCCGACACGGTGAGGACCACACCGGTGTGCGCCTTCGCGTCAGAGCTTTCGGGCAGCGTCCACAGCAGCGCGTACAGCGCAGCGGTGACGGCGATGATCGGCGTCAGCGGCGTGGCGAGCACCGACGGCAGCCAGGAGGTCCCGCTGATGATCAACAGCGGGATGAGCGCCAGCCGGTTGGCCATCTCCGCCGGCACCGCCTTCTGCTTGCCGATCAACCCGAGAACCGTTGCAAAGCAGGCGAACACGGTGAGGCAGATGGCGATCTGCGACGACTTGGCCCAGAACTTGACAGAGACGTCGAAGTCGAGCTGCAGCGCGGTGATGCCCACGTACACCGGCACGAGGTACAGCAGCGCGACGCGGGCGACCGAACGTCCGACCGTTCCGCGGAAGCGGGGCAGCACCGCGACCGGGACGACCGCCAGCAGCGCCACCCACATGAACAACAGCTCCAGCCCCGCCGGCGGCGTGACAGTCGTCTGCACCGATGCGGTGATCGCGTGGACGACAAGGTTGGCGACGGTGATCACGGCGACCACGCTCTGCACCGCCAGCGCGCTCGCGCCGACCGCCAGGGTGGTCGCCACGTCGCCGCGCTGGGCCAGCGGAGTACGGAACGATCTCTGCGTCACCACGACGATGGCGGCGGCGGTGAGGATCGCGTGCGGCCAGGACCCGATCTCCCCGAGGGACCAGTACCCCTCGAGGTAGCCCGACGACACGCCCCACACGCCGGTCACCTCGAGCACGAGCACCACCGCGGCGACCGCGCAGACAGCCCCGGCGACGGCCCATCCCCCACGGTGTCGAGACACGCTGTGCGCCATCGCGGCCCGCGAGTGCGCAGCGAGCGCCACACCGCCGGTGGCCATGGCCGCGATGAACGCGATCGCGATGCCCGCCAGGTAGGTCGTGATGCCGATGTTCTCCATCAGCAGGCCCACCAGGTGATAGGGGTCGACGGGGTCGGTGGTGTGCAGAGCCCGGCCGAACCGGATATTCACCACGACCGCGGGAATCCACGGCGCGGCGATCAGCCCGGCCAGGACCACGCCGACCCAGGGATGCGGCGGTCGGCGGCGACGGTGCAGCGACCAGACGATCAGCACGGCGGCGGCGAGCCAGGACGCGGCGGCCGGGATGGTCTGCCAGCTGCGGTCGATGGTGAGGATGAGGACGGCGATCAGCGGGGTGCCGATGCCGGCGGCCCACGCCAGCGCCCCGTGGTGGCGGGGCGCGTCGTCGTCGGTGGCGGTGTGCAGATAGCCGACCGCCGCGATGCCCGAGCCCAGGGCGATCCCGATCAGCAGCGGCCAGAAGGCGGTGTAGCGGAAGACGAGCTCACCACCGAACAGGGAATGTTCTTCAGCGTCGAATACGCCCGGCACGAATCCGAAGGCCAGCATGACCGCGGTGCCGACCCAGGTCGCGATCGCCAGCGCGCGCAGCGGGACCGGCATCACGTGCGGGCGCAGATTGGTGGGCCGACGCCGCGCGTCGTCCCACAGTCGCCGCACCAGCGACGGCTGTTCGGTAGTGGGTGCCACGGCGGCATTATGGCCGAGGCGGCGGGCTACTCCTTCGAATAGTCGGTGCTCAGCCAGCGTGTCGGCCGCATCCGGATGACGACCTGTGTGACGCCCAGCTCGGCGAACTCGTCGGCGAACCGGGTGCCGGCTTCCTCGCCCAGGTAGCGAATCGCCAGAGCACGCATGTCGGCTTCAGCGGCGGGCTCGACACCGGCGACGTCGCCCTCGGCGGTGACGTACCGGTAGGGCGGCTGCTCGTCCTGGGCCGTGATCGTGAAGCGACCGGCCGCGCGGATCGCCCGGTCCTTGGCGGATCCCTCCCCGGTCCCTACGCGGACCTCGCCGCCCGGCTCGTAGGTGTACCAGACCGGGACGGCCAGCGGGGCCCGGTCCGGCCGCTCGACGGCGATGACCCCGACGTGCAGGTCGGCCAGGTACCGTTCGCGTTCTTCGCTGCTCATCTTCGCCATGGTTGGGGGAACCGCTGGGATGCGGGTCACATTCCCCGACCCGGTCGACGCAGTGTGTGCGGAGGGGATGTGTGTGCGAAAGGGAAATGCGTCGATGTCGACATCCGTGATGTACAGATCCGCATGCGTCACGAACCATGGGGTCCATGACGATCAGCAGTGCCGAGCGCACGCAGCTCCGGACGGCGGTGCGTGAACTGCTCGACGATGCGTGCACCGAGGACGACGTGCGACGGGTGATGGCGACCGACGACGGTTTCGACCGGAGTCTCTGGCGGCGGCTCGCCGAGCAGGGGGTGGCCGGCATGCTGGTCGACGACGAGTACGGCGGGATGGGTTTCAGCGCCCGGGAACTCGAGGCCGTCGCCGAAGAGATTGGTGCCGCGCTGCTGCCGTCCCCATTTCTGTCCAGCGCGGTGCTGACGGTCGCGCTGGTGCAGGCCGCCGGAGCCGACGAGGACAAGCGGCGTCTGCTGCCCGCTCTCGCCGACGGGACCGCCATCGGCACCCTGGCCGTGACGGGGCCCGCCGGGACCTGGACCGAGGACGGGGTGGACGTCCGCGAGTCCTCCGGCCGACTGACCGGCAGCGCCCACTACGTGACGTTCGGGCAGGTGGCCGACGTGCTGCTGGTGGTCGCGCGCACCGCCGACGGTGTCGGCGTTTTCGAGGTCGCCGGGGACGCCGACGGTTTCGCCCGCACCGCCGCAACCGTCTTCGATCCCACGGTGCGGCTGTCCACGTTCACCTTCGATGACACCCCCGCGAAGCGGATCGGCACCCGCGGCTGGGACGCCGTGCAGGAGGCGCTCGACCTCGCGGTGATCGGACTGGCCGGTGAGCAGGTCGGCGGGTCGCGACGGATGTTCGACACGACCGTCGACTACCTCAAGACCCGCGTACAGTTCGGCCGGCCCATCGGCAGCTTCCAGGCGCTCAAGCACATGGCGGCCGATCTGCTGATCGAGGTGGAGTCGGCCACCTCGGCGGCGCAGCATGCCGCCGCCGAACACGCCGATTGCGGCGAGAACGCCGCCGGCGCCATCGCTCTCGCCGGCTTCGCCTGCGCCGAGGCATACCAGACCATCACCATGGCGGCCATCCAGATGCACGGCGGCATCGGCTTCACCTGGGAGCATCCCGCGCATCTGTACGCCCGCCGCGCCCGCACCGGCGTCCAGCTGTTCGGCGCCCCGCGTCTGTTCCGTGAGCGCTACCTGACCTCGAAGGGGGCCTGAGATGGCCACGACCGATCTGCCCAGCGCCGACGAACTGCGCACCGAGGTTCGCGACTGGCTCGCCGCCAACTGGACCGGGCTCGAACCCTCCAGTGACCCCTGGGCGAGCTCCCCCGAGCGCATCGCATGGCTGGAGAAGGTGCTCGACGCCGGCTACGCCGTGCCCACCTACCCCACCGAATGGTTCGGCCGCGGCTACCCCGCGGACCTGGCCGCCATCGTCTTCGGCGAGTTCCGCGCTGTGAAAGCCCCTGGAGCGGGCCAGGATCGGTACAGCATCCCCGCCAACACCGTGCTGCACTTCGGCACCGAGTCCATCAAACGCGATCTGCTGCGCGGCTTCCTCACCGAGCGGTCCCGGACCTGCCTGCTCTACAGCGAGCCGGGTGCCGGGTCGGATCTGGCCGCTGTGCGCACCACCGCGGTCAAGGACGGGGACCGGTGGATCGTGAACGGCCAGAAGGTGTGGACCTCGGGCGCCCAGCACGCCGAGTACGCCCTGCTGATCGCCCGCACCGACTGGGATGTGCCCAAACACAAGGGGTTGAGTTTCTTCTTCATCCCGATGTGCCAGGACGGGATCGAGATCCGCCCGCTGGTGCAGATCACCGGTGAGTCGCACTTCAACGAGGTGTTCCTCACCGACGCCTCGGTGCCCGACGAATACCTCGTCGGCGGGCTCGGCAACGGCTGGAAGGTGCTGCAGACCGCACTGGCCTACGAGCGCTCCATCATGGGCGACAGTGGCCGGTCGTCGCGCAACCGCAGTAAGGCCGACAGCTTGGTCGAACTGGCCCGTGAGCACGGTCGCCTCGACGACGCGGCGGTCCGCCACGAGCTGGCGACGGTGTTGTCGCGCCGAGAACTGAACCGGCTCAACAACGCACGCGCCAAGGCGTCCGCTGATCTGGGCACGTCGAGTTCGATCATGTCGATCGGCAAGCTGGCGATGTCACGGATCCTGCACTCGGAGGCGGCGCTGAAGACCGAGCTGATCGGCGCCGAGTCGCTGCTGGCCGGCACCGACAGCCCGGTCGCCGACGACGTGAACTTCCTGGCGTTCAACGCGTTCTTCACCTCGATCGGCGGCGGCACCGACCAGATCCAGCGCAACATCATCGGCGAGCGGGTGCTCGGATTGCCGCGGGAGAACGACGTCGATCGCGAGATCCCGTTCCGGCAAGCCCGCAAGAGCTGATGACCGCCTACGACCCACCCCTGGCCGGCGTGCGGATCCTCGACCTGTCCGCAGGCCCGATGACCGCCGTCGGCCGGTTGCTGGCCGACCTCGGGGCCGACATCACCGCGATCACGCTGCCCGGCATCACCGCCGACCACTCCGATGGGCTCGACGTCCTGATCAACCGGCACGGCATCCCCACCGAGACCGTCGACAGCGCCCAGCGGTGGGCGGAGTTGGTGGCCGGCGCCGACATCCTCATCGAATCCACCCGCCCCGGCTCGACCGCCGAGGCGGCACTGGACGTCCGGGGGCTGCGCGCCGCGCATACCGGTCTGGTGATCCTGTCGATCAGTGATTTCGGGCGAGACACCGAGTTCCGCGAATGGCAGGCCACCACACCGGTGCTGCATGCGTTGACCAGTGAGCTGGCCCGCTCCGGCATCCCGGGCCGGGTTCCGCTCGTCCCGCCGGGTGAGTTGCCGTACCACGTCGCCGCCGCGCAGGCCGCGGTCGTGGCGCTCAGTGTGTTCGTGGACCGGTTGCGCACGGGCGAGGGCGATCTGGTCGACTTCTCGATCCTCGAAGGCGCGATGCAGGCCCTCGATCCGCCGTTCGGGACGTTGGGCTCGGCGGCGGCCGGGGTGCCGATCACCGAGCAGCGGCGCGATTGGAATTCCGAACGGCAGCGCTATCCGATCGTGGCGTGCCAGGACGGCTACATCCGCATCTGCATCCTGGCCAAGCGGCAGTGGCGGGGCATGTTCGAGTGGATGGGCAGCCCGGAGCAGTTCGCCGATCCGAAGTTCGACCGGATGGGTGAACGGTTCCGCAGCCCGGACCTGCTGCCGGCGATCGAACGGTTCACCGCCGACAAGACCCGCGCCGAACTCGAACGTGAGGGGCAACGCCACGGAGTACCCACCGCCGCGGTGCTGACGCTCGACGAGGCGATCACCTCCGAACAATGCACGGCCCGTGGGTTTCTCCGCGACGTCGAATTGTCGCCCGGGGTGACCGCACCGGTGCCGGCCGGGGTCGTCGAGATCGACGGACACCGCGCCAGCGCACTGGATCTCACGCCCGGCGCCGCACCCCGGCTGACCGCCGCACCGATCCTGGCCGACCGGACGCGTCGCGACGACGGGCTGCCGCTGGAAGGCATCCGGGTGCTCGACCTCGGGGTCATCGTGGTCGGCGCCGACACCGGACGACTGTTCGCCGACCTGGGCGCCGACGTCGTCAAGATCGAGAATTCGGCGTACCCCGACGGGATGCGCACCAGCCTGACCACGATGTCGCAGGCGTATGCGGCGGGTCACCGCAACAAGCGCTCGATCGGCATCGACCTACGCGCCGACGAAGGCCGCGCGCTGGCCTACCTGCTGGTCGAGCAGGCCGACGTGGTGCTGTCGAACTTCAAACCCGGTGTCGCGCAATCACTCGGGATGGACTTCGCCTCGTTGCGCGCGATCAACCCCGCCGTCGTGGTGGTGGAGAGTTCGGCGTACGGACCGACGGGTCCGTGGGCCCGCAGCCTGGGTTACGGGCCGCTGGTCCGGGCCAAGGCCGGGTTCACCGACCGCTGGGTGTATCCCGGTGAGTCGGGATCGTTCTGCGACACCATCACCGTCTACCCGGACCACGTGTCGGCCCGGATCGGTGCGCTGGCTGCGCTGGCGCTGCTACTGCGGCGGGAACGCACCGGCGCGGGCGGGTCGGCGGCGGTCGCGCAGTCGGAGGTGATGCTCAGCCATCTGGCCGCCGACATCGCCGGCCGGAAGCTGGGACGGGCCGAACCCGAACGGCACGGCCCGTGGGCAGTACTGCCCACCGCGGGTGACGACGCATGGATTGCGGTGACGGTGCGCCACGACGAGGACCTGCGCGCGTTGTGCGAGATGCTGGGCCGGCCGGATCTGACCGGGCGTGAGGGGGAGCGTGAGGGAGCCGCCGAAGCGCTGCGTCAATGGTTGTCGACGCGAACCCGATTCGAGGCGATGACGACGCTGCAGGCCGCGGGGGTGCCGGCCGGGGCGGTACTGCACCCCGCCGAGGTGCCGGCGTGGGAGTACTTCGTCGCGCGCCGGGACTTCCGCGAAGAGCTGCATCCGCATGCGGCGGCGCCCTTCACCCTGGAGAACGTGGTGTTCCACTCCGAGCATGTGCCGGATCCGCCGCTGGGTCAGGCGCCGCTGCTGGGTGAGCAGACGGCGGAGATCGCCGCAGAGCTGTTGGGGATCGGCGCCGCAGAGGTGGCGATGCTGATCGAGCGCGGGGTCCTGGAGACGGTGACGCCGCCGTCCTGAGGCTTCTCTACGATGCGGGGTGATGGAGATCGACTTCACCCGGCTGAAGTACTTCGTCGCGGTCGCCGACGAACTGCACTTCAAGCGCGCCGCGGACAAGTTGATGATCACTGCACCGCCGCTGAGCAAGCAGATCAAACTGCTGGAGAAGGAGCTGGGCGGGCCGCTGTTCGAGCGGGGATATCACGAGGTGCGATTGACCGAGCTGGGCAGCGAATTGGTCGGCCCGGCGCGTGAGATTCTGCGCCAGGTCGAAGAGTTCAAAGCCGCCGCCGGGCAGATCACCAAGGGTGTGAGCGCGATTCGGCTGGGTGCGACCGCGTACGCGCCGTCGGATCTGCTGGCCCGGCTGCAGGACACGGTGTCGCGGCTGCCGATGCAAGTCGACTACACGGTCCCGGGGTCGGCTGCGGAGGTGACCGCGAAACTGGTGGCCGGCAAGCTCGATCTGGGGTTGATTCACCTGCCGGCGTCGGACAGGCGGCTGCAGCGCAGAGTGATCGCGCGGTATCGAGGCGCGATCGCGGTGCGGGCGGACGATCCGCTGGCGCAGCAGGATCTGGTGCAGATCGAGCAGTTGCGCGGGCGCGAGGTGGTGATCGACTTCGCGCGGCCCAACCCGGTGGTGCTCGCCGGTCTGACCCGCCAGCTGAACGCCCGCGGGGTCACGCAGATCGTCCGGACCACCAATCAGCGCGGCGGTGAGCTGGAGATGGTGACGCAGGTGTTCAACCGGCATCTGGTGGCGGTGGTGACGTACGCGCCGGAGTCGTTCATCGGACGGATGTTCTCGCCGCCGGAGTTCGCGCTGATCCCGATCGACGAGAACACCTGGCCGTTGATCGAGATCGCGTTGGCCTGGGTGCCGGAGCGGCTCGAGCGGCGCGCGGAGGTGGAGCGGCTGGTCGAGGACCTGGCGCGCGAACTCGGGCCACCCATGGAACGCAGCGAGCAGAGGAGCCAACCCTGATCACGCACGTGTTCTTCGATTTCTTCGGCACGCTGGTCGATTACGATCCGTCGATCCATCCGGCGGCCGGCAACGCGCCGTGGGACTTCGCGCGGCGGGCCGGGGTGCAGATATCCGAGGAGACGTCCAACAGCTTGTGGCAGCAGAGCTGGGACGACATGGACGCCGACGCCGCGCGCTCGGGACGGGAACACTCGATGCACGACATCGCCCAGAACTATTGGCGCGCCATCGGATCGCCGGCGCTGACCGACGGAGCGATCGACCGACTGATCGACGAGTACTTCCAGGCGTGGACCCAGGATGTGCGGATCGCCCCCGGAGCCCGTGAGTGCGTAGCCGACCTCGGCACCGATCACACCCTGGCGATCGTCAGCAACACCCATGACGCCCGGCTGGTTCCGCGGCTGGCCCGTCGGTTCGGGTTGTACGACGCGATGGACCGGGTCGTCACGTCGGTCGAAACCGGCTGGCGCAAGCCGCATCCGGCGATCTTCGATACCGCCCTGCGGGTCTGCGGGGCGGCGGCGCGCACCACCGTCTACGTCGGGGACAACTGGGCAGCCGATGTGGAGGGGCCGCGAGCGCTCGGGATGCCGGCGATCTACGTGGGGACGCCTGGCGACGGTCGGGCGGCGGTCCCCCTCGAGGACGTACCGGCGGTCATCCGGTCACTCGACTGAGGGGTCCGCCGTCACTGACCGCTCGCGTCAGACCCTTCGGTGTTGAGCAGCAGCACCCTCGTGCTGTTGTCGAGGCGCAATTGCGAGCGCGCCGGTTCGGCGGCCAGGATCTTCAGCGCGGCCAGGCCGGCGGCTCCGCACGGTCCCGCGTCCAGACCCACTGCGGCCAGATCCGCGATCGCGTGCGCGGCAGCCTCGTCGTCGACGACCACGGCGCCGGACAGTCCGCTCTGCAGATCCGGCCAGGCGAGATAGGCCGGTGTGCCGCAGTTCAATCCGGCCATGCTGGTCTCCCCGGTGGGTACCGAGGTCAGTGCGCCGGCGGCGAGGCTGGCCCGGATACAGTCGGCGACCACGGGTTCGACGGCGACGGCTCGGCAGTCGGGCCGTGACCGGGTGAACGTCACCGCGGCGTGGGCAAGCGAACCGACGCCGGCGGGAACGACCACCAGGTCGATTCCCGCGCCGAGTTCGGCGGCCTGATCGACGGCTTCGTCGAACAGGGTGGCGTACCCGTCGACGATCCACTGCGGGACGTCCTCGTACCCCGGCCAGGACGTGTCCTGGATCAGCAGCGCATCCGGATCGGCGTCGGCCAGGGCGGCGGCCTGGCCGACCGCGTCGTCGTAGGGCACGTCGAGCACCCGGACCTCGGCTCCCTCGGCCCGAATCAACTCGATGGCCCGCTCCGAGACACCCCGCGGAATGACGATGGTGGCGGGCAGCGACAGCAACGCCGCCATCCGCGCCACGGCGCGCCCGTGGTTGCCGTCGGTCGCCGTGACCAGGCGGTGCCGCTCGCGGGTGCTCTCCCGCAATGCCCGATGCACCGCCCAGGACGCGCCGAGCATCTTGAACGCCGGCAACCCGAGTCGCAGCGACTCGTCCTTGACCATCACCGCCCCCAGCCCGAGCGTCTCGGCGACGGACGGCAGGAACAGCAGCGGGGTCACCGCATACCCGGGCAGAGTTTCGTGGAACCGCCGGATGTCGTCGGTCCGCCGCGGCGGCGGCACCTCCCGGCCGGGCGTCCAATGGGCGTTGAGCAGAAACGGTTCGGTCGTCAGCACGACACACCTCCTGCCAAGCAGGGTAGGCAGGCTTCCGGCGGCAGAAAATCAGCGATTGCTGCCGTCGATCCGGCAGCGGCGGTGAAGTGTTCCTAGACTCGGGTGATGCTGGACGTCCGCCGACTACGACTGCTCGTCGAGCTGAGCCAACGCGGCACCATCGCGGCGGTGGCCGCCGCGCTGCACATGAGCCCGTCGGGGATCTCCCAACAGCTCGCCCTGCTCGAACGCGAGGCCGGGACGCCGCTGCTGGAACGGATCGGTCGTGGGGTCCGGCTGACCGAAGCGGGTCAGCGCCTGGCCGAGCGGGGCACCGACATCATCGCCGCCCTCGAATCCGCCCAGACCGAACTGCGTTCCCCGGAGAAACCACCGACGGGAACCTGCCGGGTCGCGGCGTTCTCGAGCGCGGCGCGCGCACTGATCCCCGCCCTGCTCGACTGTCAGCGCCGCCATCCCGGCCTGCGGGTCGAACTCGTCGAATCCGAACCCGAGGTGGCGGTACCGGCCCTGCTGACCGGCGATTTCGACCTGGTGGTCAGCGAGGAGTATCCCAGTGGCACAACCACCCTGCCCCGCCACGTGCACCGCGAGGTCCTCGCCGAGGATGCCTTGGAGATCGTCGTCGCCACGTCGCTGCTGGGTGGTCGCGACGTCGCCCGCGCGGCCAAGACCCTGCCCTGGGCGCTGGAACCCGAGGGTGCCGCGTCGCGATCCTGGGCGGTGCAGCACTGCCAGGGCCTGGGATTCAGCCCCACTGTGCAGTACGAGTCCTACGACCTGAATCTGCTCCTGATGCTGGTGCACCAGAGCGCAGCCGCCAGCATCCTGCCGCGGCTGGTGCTGCCGCCGCAGCGCGAGACCGCATCGCTGGTCCGGCTGACCACCGGCTGGTCGCGGCGGCTGGTCGCGCTGACCCGCCGGGCCCGCACCGGTGACCCGTCGGTCGCCGCGGTCCGGCGGTCCCTGCACGAGCAATTCGACGATTCGGCAGTTTCAGTGACCGATCGTCTGCAGTGACTGGCGCTGTTCCTGACCCCGCCGGCGGGGGGATACTCGGGACACATCGACACGAGGAGAGCGGGAGGCCCATGGCGCCGCAAGTAGCGTTGACGACCGATATCGGTGAGGGACTGGGCCGTTGGAGCCTGGGTGACGACGACGCCCTGCTCGAGATCGTCACCAGCGCCAACATCGCCTGCGGATTCCACGGTGGCGATCCGGGCATTATGCGCCGGACGTGTGCGATCTCGGTCAAGAACGGTGTCGCCATCGGAGCCCAGGTGAGCTACCGCGATCTGCACGGCTTCGGCCGTCGCTACATCGCGATGGCGGGCGACGAGTTGCGCGACGATCTGCTCTATCAGATCGGGGCGCTCGAGGTGTTCGCCCGATTGGCCGGCGGCAAGGTCGATTTCATCCGCGCCCACGGCGCGCTGTGGACCGTCGTCACCAAGAACACCGAACACGCTCAGGCGTTGGTGGACGCCGCGGTGGAGTACGGCGGGGATCTGCCGCTGCTGGCGTCGCCGGGCACCGAGGTGTGGCGACTCGGCGAGGAGGCCGGCCTGCGGATGGTCGCCGAGGCGTTCGTGGATCGGGCCTACACCCCCGAGGGGCTCCTGCAGTCCCGCCTCGAACCGAACGCCCTGCTGACCGACGCCGACGCGGCCTCGGCGCGGGCCGTGCAGATGGTCACCGACGGTCATCTCACCGCGAACGACGGCAGCGAGGTCGACGTCGTCGCCGAGGCGCTGCTGGTGCACTGCGACACCCCCGGAGCCGTGGAGATCGCCCGCAAGACCCGCGCCGCGCTCGAAGCCGCCGGGGTCGACCTCATCCCCATCAGGTGACGTCCCTCGGTGACGGCCCTCGGTGAGACAGTGCCCGCGCTCCGACCCTGCGGTGAAGACGCCTGGCTGCTCGATCTCGACGACAACCAGGTGGTCCACCGCTGGGCCGATGCGGTCCGTGCAGCTGGGCTGCCCGGGGTGCGCGAGATCGTTCCCGGGCTGTCCACGCTGCTGATCGCCTTCGATCCGGATCTGACGAACGCCGCGACGGTGCGGGCCGGGTTGGACGCGATCCAGCCCGCGGCCGAGGAGGCGCGCGAACCCGATCACCACGTCATCGACGTGGTCTACGACGGCGAGGATCTCGACGAGGTGGCGCGGTTGACCGGGCTGTCGGTCGCCGACGTCGTCACTGCGCACACCGAGAGCGTGTGGACCGTCGCGTTCTGCGGTTTCGCGCCGGGCTTCTCCTATCTGGTGGGTGGCGATCCACGGCTGTACGTGCCCCGGCGCGACGAGGCCCGGGTGCGGGTCCCCGCGGGGGCGGTCGCGCTGGCCGGCGAATTCTCCGCGGTCTATCCGCGGGTCTCCCCGGGCGGCTGGCAGTTGCTCGGCCACACCGACGCGGTGCTGTGGGACTCCGAGGCCGATCCACCCGCCGTTCTGCGGCCCGGCGCGGTGGTGCGGTTCCGGGACGTGCACCGATGAACAAGCTCACCGTCGAGTCGGTCGGCGTGCTCGCCCTCCTCGAGGACGCCGGCCGGCACGGGCTGGCCCACCTCGGGGTCGGGCAGTCCGGGGCCGCCGACCGCGCGTCGTACGCCTTGGCGAACCGGCTGGTGGGGAACCTGCCGGGCGCCTCGTGCATCGAGGTGACCCTGGGCCGGATGACCTTCAGCGTCGATGCGCCGACGTTGATCGCGGTCACCGGGGCGCCCGTCCCGGTCACCTGCGGGCGACGCGCGCAGGCGGTGAACGCGGCGTTCACCGCCCCGCCCGGGCAGCGGATCACCCTCGGCGCCCCCACCGCCGGACTGCGCAGCTACATCGCCGTCCGCGGCGGCCTGGTCGGCCACGACGTCCTCGGCTCGATGTCCTGGGACACCATGGCCCGGCTCGGTACGCCGCCCCTGCGGGCCGGTGACGTCCTCCCGCTCGGCGACGCCGCGGCGGATTGGCCCGCAACCGATCTCGCGCCGGTCGCAGCCCTGGGCGCCGAACCGCTGGTGCTGCCCCTGCGCCTCGGTCCGCGCGACGACTGGTTCGCCGAGGCCGCCGTGGGCCGGCTGCGCAGCGGCGAGTTCACCGTCACCTCCGACGCCGATCGGGTCGGGATCCGCCTGGACGGACCGGAGCTGCCCCGCCGGCGGCCCGGTGAACTCGGCAGCGAGGGCGTCGCCCTCGGCGCCCTGCAGGTCCCGACCAGGGGCCGGCCGACGCTGTTCCTGGCCGACCGGCCGGTGACCGGTGGCTATCCGGTGATCGGAGTGGTGGCAGCATCGGCCCTGCACCGGGCCGCTCAGGCGGTGCCCGGGACCCGCATCCGGTTCGCCGTCACCGCTCACTGAGAGCACTGGCAATGAGTGACAAACCACTGCCCATCGGTTGGCTGCTCCTGACATGGAGCATCGACCTCCTCCCGACCTAACGTGGCAATCCTCACAGCGAAATCGAGAGGACGGAAACGTATGCCCGCGACCTTCGGGCTGGCCGTGGAGAACTTCACCTCGGCCGAGAAGACGCCCCAGATCGACGACCTGCTCGCCACCGCCCGCCGTGCCGAGCAACTCGGTTTCACCTCGCTGTGGGGGTGGGACCACCTCTTCCTGGGCAGCCGCCAGCCCTTCCCGCAGCTCGAGGTCCTCACCACGCTGGCGGTGCTGGCCAGCCACACCACCGAGATCACCCTGGGCACCGGCGTGCTCGTCCTACCGATCCGGGATCCAGCCCTGCTGGCCAAGACCGCGGCCACCATCCAGATGATCTCCGACGGCCGGTTGCGCCTCGGGGTCGCCGCAGGCTGGTACGAACGCGAATTCGAAGCCACCGGAACGTCATTCAAGGGCCGCGGCAAGATCTTCGAACGCAATCTCGAGATCTGCATGAACCTGTGGACCCAGCCCGAGGTGACCGGCACGTGGGACGACCTGTCGTTCCGCCGCGTCAAGATGCTGCCCCTGCCGCAGCCGCGCCCGCAGGTGCTCATCGGCGGCTACGTGGACCGCGTGCTCAAGCGCGTCGCCACCCTCGGCGACGGCTGGCTGACGTACTTCTACACCGCCGATGCCTTCTCCGAATCGTGGGCCAAGATCCGCCGGTTCGCCGAGGAAGCCGGCCGCGACCCCGATGAGCTGCACTCGCTCAACCAGCTGCCGATCTGTATCGGCTCCTCCCGCGAGCAGGCCCAGGCCCTGACCGGCCCGTGGCTGGCGTCGTACTTCGACTCCCCGGCCTGGAGCGACGCCACGCCCGAGAGCGCGATCTGCGGCACTCCCGAGGACTGCGCCGAACAGATCGCCGCGCACCTCGACGCCGGAGTCCAGGAGATCTGCCTGGTGCCCCACGCCTACGACCCCGAGCAGGTGGAGCGGTTCGCCGCCGAGGTCCGCCCGCTGCTCGGCAGTATGGTGGGGGCCGCATGAGTGGACGGCTCTCGACGCTCGGGGTGACCGACGCCCGCGCGGAACTCGAAGCGCTCAGCCGGGTGGGCGCAGACAAGGTGTGCTCCGCGGCCGAGGCGGTGCGCCGCCTCGTGCCCGACGATGCGGTGATCGGCGTGGGCGGCACCAACCACGCCCGCACCCCGATGGCGCTACTGATCGAGATCCTGAGGCAGGGCCGTACCGGGCTGACCATGACGCGGCCGCTGTCGTGCATCGAAGCCGAGCTGATGCTGGCCACCGGCACCGCGGACCGGATCATGACCAGCTGGGTCGGTGTCGGTCACGGCTGGGGTCTGGCGCCGGTGGTGCGCCGCATGGTCGAAGAGGGCCACCCGGTGTTCGAGGAGTGGAGTCATCTCGGAATCGGATTGCGCTACAAGGCCGGGGCGATGGGTGTGCCGTATCTTCCGACGATCAGCATGCTGGGTTCCGACATCGACCGCGACCTCGATCTGGCGAAGGTGACCTGCCCCTACACCGGGCAACTCCTCAACGCCGTCCCGAGTCTGAACCCCCACGTGGCACTCATCCACGTCCAGCGCGCCGATCGGCAGGGCAACGCCCAGATCGACGGCTACCAGTTGATGGACGCCGATCTGGCGCTCGCCGCGCGCCGCGTGATCATTTCCGCCGAGGAGATCGTCGAGACCGACCAGTTCCGGACCGACCCGGCGCGTACGGTCATCCCGGGTTTCGCGGTCGACGCGGTGGTGCACCAGCCGATGGGCGCCTACCCACACGAGTGCTACGGCCACTACGAGGCCGACCTCGACGAGTTCACGGCCTACATGCAAGCGGTGAAGTCCGGCGGCATCGACGGCGCCCGGTCCTACGTCGCGACGCTCACCGCGTACCCCGATCACGACGCCTATTGCGCCGCAATCGATCCCGACCGCCGCTCGGCGCTACGACGTATCGCAGAGGAGATGCTGCCGCGATGACCCCCGCCATGACCCGCACCGCCGTCACATTCGCCTCGACCCGGCAGCATCCCGAGGCCCGCCCCGACGAGATCATGACCATCGCCGCCAGCCGGCTGCTCGAGGACGGCAAGGTGCTGTTCGCCGGCATCGGACAACCCCTGGTGGCCGCGGCGATCGCCAAGCGGCGCCAGGCCCCCAATCTGACCGTGCTGCTCGAAGGCGGCATGATCGGCATCGAACTGCGGCCGGGCCACCTGCCGGCGTCGACGAACGAGGTTCGCGCCGCCGTCGGGGCCCAGATGCTCACCAGCGCCACCGACATCTTCCTGATGGCCCAGCGCGGCTTCTTCGACTACGGCTTCATCGGGGTGGCCCAGATCGACCAGTTCGGCAACGTCAACACCAGCGTCGTCGGCGATCCACAGCGGCCCTCGGTCCGGCTGCCGGGGCCGGGTGGCGCCAACGACATCGCCTCGATGTGCAATCAGGTGGTGGTGGTCACTCAGCACGAGCCGCGGCGCTTCGTCGAGAAGGTCGACTTCGTCACCAGCCCCGGCTTTCTCAGCGGTGGCACCAGCCGCCGCGACAGCGGACTCATCTACGGCGGACCTGCCTGGGTGGTCACCGACCTGGCGCTGCTCGACTTCGACCGCGACACCCGCCGGATGCGGATCCGGGCCCTGCAGGCCGGCGTGACCGTCGAGCAGGCCCAGGCCGCCACCGGGTTCGAACTCCTCGTCCACGACGACGTCGACGAACTGCCCCCGGTCGACAGCGACGAACTCGCAGTGCTGCGATACCTCGTCGCCGGCGACACCCCATCCGAGGAGGTACCGAGTTGACCGTTCAGGAAACGCTGCCGACCCCACCGGGCCGGACCGCGGCCACGTGCTTCGAGTATCAACGCGCCGAAACCTGGGCCGATGCAGTCGAACTCCTCGCGCTGTGGGACGGCGAGGCCAAGATCCTCGCCGGCGGGCAGAGTCTGATCCCGATGCTGAATCTGCGGTTGGCCTTCCCCGCCGCGCTCATCGACATCAATCCCATCGCGGCCGCCGATCCGCATGTCGAAGACGGTCAGCTGATCCTCGACGCCAACACCCGTCATCGCACCCTGATGACGTCGGAGGTGGTGCGCGCCCAGGCACCACTGCTCGCACATGTGATGCCGTTCATCGGGAATGTGCGGGTGCGCAACCGCGGGACCTTCGGCGGCACGCTGTCGCACGCGGATCCGACCGCGGAGATCGCCGCGGCCGTCATGGCCATGGGCGGGGAGGTCCTCGTACAGGGACCGGCGGGACAGCGCGCGGTCAGCGCGGATTCCTTCTTCCTCACCTATCTGACCACCGCGACCGAACCGAACGAGGTGGTCGTGGGTGGACGCATCCCGGTCAACGGCGAGGCTCGGTGGGCGTTCCACGAAGTGGTGCGCCGCTATTCGGATTTCGCCACCGTCAGCGTTTCGGTGATGGCCCGCGGTGAGCAGGATCTGCGGGTGGTGCTCGGCGGGGTGGCCGATCGTCCCCTGCTGGTCGATCAGGAGATGCTCGCCCCCGTGCTCGCCGACCCGGGCAACCCGGATGTCGCCCGCTCCAGCGCCGAGGAGATCGCCGCCGCGCTGAACCCCGACAGCGATCTGCACGGCACCGCCGACTACCGGCGCCGTCTGGTCGCCATCCACACCCGCCGCCTGCTGCAGCAGGTCCTCGGCGACAACGGAGGTGCCGCATGATCCGGACCCAGGTACTGCTTCGCGTCAACGGTCGCGACCACGAGGTGTGGGTGCGCAACGACCGCACCCTGCTCGACGTGCTGCACGACGATCTCGGGATGCCCGATGTGCGGTACGGCTGCGCGGAAGGCGTGTGCGGGACGTGCACCGTACTGATGGACGGCGATCCGGTGAGCGCCTGCACCGTCTACGCCGTTCAGGCCGAGGGCCACGAGGTGGTGACGCTGCGCGGATGGTCAGACCCTCAGGAGGAGGCCCATCCGCTGCAGAAGTGCTTCCTGGAGCGCGGCGCATCCCAGTGCGGATTCTGCACTCCCGGAATGCTGTTGACCGCGGCCACGCTCGCCGAACGCAATCCGGAGGCCTCCCGTGCGGAGATCCGGCACGAATTGGTGGGCAACCTGTGCCGCTGCACCGGCTATCAGGCCATCGTCGATGCGGTGGAGGACTACCTGCACGGACCGGCCCAGTCCGCGACGGAGAAGGAAGGTGCTCAGTGACGACCGTCGAACCGGGAACCACACCCGACACCACCGAACCGCCCAGCGCGCCTGCCGAATTCGACCCTGACGCCGACTCCGGCCCCGAGGAGCGGGAACGCAATTTCCGGGTGGTCGGCCAATCCCCGGCCCATCACGACTTCATCAACAAGGTCCGCGGCACCCTGCTGTATGCCGCGGACTGGAGCCTGCCCGGCATGTTGCACGGCAAGATCGTGCGCTCCGACCGGGCGTCGGCCCGGATCGTGCGGATCGACACCTCGGCCGCCGAGCGGCTCGAAGGCGTCGAGGCGGTGCTGACCGCCGCCGACGTCCCGCACAATGCGGTCGTCGAACACGCCAGCGGTGGTCTGGGCGAGCTGACCGTCGAACAGCCCGTGCTCGCCGCCGACCGGGTGCGTTACGTCGGTGAGCCGATCGCCGTGGTCGCCGCGGTGGATCCCGAAACCGCCGCCGAGGCAGCCGATCTCGTCGAGGTCGAATACGAACCGCTGCCCGGTGTGTTCAGCGCCGAGGAGGCGTTGGCCGACGGTGCACCGCTGGTCCACGACGAGGGCAACGTGCTGGTCAACTGGCACCTGGAACGCGGCGACATCGATGCCACCTTCGAGGCGGCCGACGTGGTGGTCGAGCACACCTACCAGAGCCAGCCCGTCGAGCACGCCTACCTGGAAACCGAGGCCGGTGTCGGCTGGATCGAGAACGACGTCGTCACCCTGCGAATCTCGACCCAGGTCATCGAGCACGCGGTCGAAGTCGCCTCGATCCTCGGCCTGCCGCAGAGCCAGGTCCGCCACATCGCCTCCTACATGGGCGGCGGATTCGGCGGTAAGGAAGACATGACGGTGGAGCCGTATCTGGCTCTGCTGGTGTGGCGGACCCGCCGACCGGTGCGGATGATCTGGTCGCGGCAGGAGTCCATCATGGCCAGCTCCAAACGCCACCCGTTCACCATGCACTACCGCACGGCGGCCACCAAGCAGGGCAAGATCCTCGCCGTCGACGTCGACGTGATCGGCGACGCCGGTGCCTACCCGTGCCTGAGTGCCCGGGTGCTGTTCGCCGGTGCGGCGCTCTCGCCGGGCCCGTACAAAGTTCCCACGGTGCGGGTCCGCTCGCGGGCGGTGTTCACCAACAACGTGCCCACCAGCGCGTTCCGCGGGTTCGGCGCCATGCAGGTGACATTGGGTTACGAATCCCAGATGGACGCCCTGGCCAAGGCAGTGGGGATCAGCCGCGAGGAGGTGCGCGATCTCAACTACATCGAGACCGGTGACCTGCTGGCCGGCGGGGAACCGATCACCACGGCCGTCGCGGTCCGCGAGACCCGCGACCGGGCTCTGGAACTGCTCGGCGAACCGAGCGCACCCAGCGATCCGCACAAGGTGGTCGGCCAGGGCTTCGCGTGCGGTATGCAGCCCTACGGCCGGTCCATCTGGTTCCGCGATCACGCCGCCGCCTGGGTCACCCTGCAGGCCGACGGGACACTGCTGATCCGCAGCGGCGTCACCGATCTCGGTGCCGGTCAGGCGGCCAGTCTCTGTCAGATCGCCTCGGAGATCCTCGGGGTCGCCCTGTCGGACATCAGCGTGTACATCGGTGACACTGCGCTCACCCCGCCGGCCGGTGGCACCTACGCGACCCGCCAGCTCTACATGTCCGGCAACGCCATCCTGCGCGCGGCCCGCACGCTGCGTGACCAGCTGACCCCGGTTGCGGCCGAAGAACTGTCGGTGCCCGAGGAGGCGCTGATCTGGGTGGACGGCATGGTCCGCACCGAAGACGGTTCTCGCGGGCTGAGCCTGCCCGAGCTGGTGCGGGCGGCGAACGAGGCGCGGGTGGACACCGCGGTGCTGCACACCTGGCGCGCCCGCTCCGGCGGATTCGACCCGCAGAAGGGACAGGGACACACCTACCCCGACTACACGTTCGGCACCCACGCCGCCGAAGTCGAGGTCGATCTCGAATCCGGCGACGTCCGGCTGCTCAAGTACGTCGCCTGCCATGACGTCGGCCGCGCGATCAACCCCACTCGGGTGCGGGGACAGATCATCGGCGGCGCCGCCCAGGGCATCGGTTACGCGCTGACCGAGGACTGCGTCAGCGAAGACGGCCATCCGCTGTCCTCCCTGTTCGCCGACTATCTCATCCCCACCGCGATGGATCTGCCCGACATCGACGTCGCCATCGTCGAGAGTGGTTCCGGCCGAGGACCATTGAACGCGCGTGGCATCGGCGAACCGCCGATCGGCCCGCCGGCCGCCACCATCGCCAGTGCGGTCGAGGCCGCGATCGGGCGCCGCCCGCAGCAGCTGCCCATCACCGCCGAACGGGTATTGGCGCTGCTCGACCAGTCCAGCCAGCAGGAACTCACGAAGGGACAGACCGTATGAAGCTCCAGCACCAGACCGAGGTCCGGTCCTCGCCCGAGCACGTTTGGGATTTCCTGCAGGACACCGCGGCGGTCGTGGACTGCATGCCGGGCGCCGAACTGGTCGACGACCTCGGTGACGACAACTACGAGGGCATGCTGCGGGTCGCGATCGGTCCGCTGAAGATGAACTACGCCGGACGGGCTTCCATCGTCGAACGCGACGAGGCGGCTCGGCGGATGGTGCTCAGCGCCAAAGCCCGGGACAAGCGCGGATCCGGTTCCGTCGCCGCCCATGTGGCCTTGCAGATCGAACAGACCGGTACCGGCAGCCGCATCGACGTGATCTCCGACATCGACCTCACCGGCCGGGTCGCGTCGCTGGGCCGCGGGATCCGGGACGTGTCGAACCAGATGTTCACCGCATTCGCCGATGAACTGACCGACCGCATCGAGCAGCCGGGCGGGCCGGCGGCCGGCCCCACCGGTGCCGCCGCCCCGGCCGCGGCGGACAACAACGGGCAGCGCCACATCGCGGCGGTGCAGACCGCCACCGAAGCGCCCCCACGTCGCCGCCCCGCCGGCTCGGTGGGCGGCGGTGAGATCAAGGTGCTGCCGCTGATCTGGATGGTCACCCGCGAGCGCCTGGCCGGAATCCTCGACCGGATGGCCGCCCGCGTGCGCCCCAACTGACCTGCCCCACCGGACACCAGCGCCGCGCGGCGATCCCGCGCGGCGTCGGTCGACCCTGCCCTGCCCGCCGAACAGAACTGGACGAATTGCCATGCGTGAGGTCCTCGGTGAGCTCCTCGGGTGGTGGCGAGCAGGCGAAAGTGTCGGTCTGGCAACCGTTGTGGCGACGTTCCGGTCGGCGCCGCGTCCGCCGGGCGCCGCCATGCTGGTGGGCCCGGCAGGCAGTGCGGTCGGATCGGTGTCCGGCGGCTGCGTCGAGGGCGCGGTATACGACTTGGCGCAGTCCGTGGTGGCCTCCGGACGGCCGGTGCTGCAACGCTACGGGGTCTCCGATGACGATGCCTTCGCCGTCGGCCTGACCTGCGGCGGCATCCTCGACGTCTACGTCGAGAAGGTCGACCGATCGACGTTCCCGGAGCTGGCGCAGGTCGCCGCGGACGTCGGCGCCGGCCGCCCGGTGGCCGTCGCCACCGTGGTCGACCACCCCGACCCCGCACGGCTGGGCCGTCGCCTGGTGATCCGTACCCAGCCCGGTGAACCCTCCACTGCGGCCGGCACTCTCGGCTCCCTCCGCGCCGACGACGCGGTCGGTGACGACGCGCTCGGGCTGCTGGCCGCCGGTACCAGCGCCACCCTGACCTACGGCGCCGACGGACAGCGTCGCGGCGAGGGGATGCGGGTGTTCGTGTCCGCCTTCGCCCCGAAACCGCGGCTGCTGGTGTTCGGCGCGATCGACTTCGCGGCCGCGGTGGCCCGGGCCGGCGCGATGCTCGGCTACCACGTGACCGTCTGTGATGCGCGGCCGGTCTTCGCCACCCGCGCCCGGTTCCCCGACGCCGACGAGGTGGTGGTGGACTGGCCACACCGCTACCTCAGCCAGCAGAATCAGGCCGGCCGCATCGACGCGCGCACCGTGGTGACGGTGCTGACCCACGACCCCAAGTTCGACGTACCGCTGCTGCAGACCGCGTTGCGGATCCCCGACATCGCCTACGTCGGCGCCATGGGGTCGCGGCGCACCCATCATGACCGGTTGGACCGGTTACGCGAGATCGGTCTGACCGACGCCGAACTGGACAAACTCCACAGCCCGATCGGACTGGATCTCGGGGCGCGCACCCCGGAGGAGACGGCCGTGTCGATCGTCGCCGAGATCATTGCCCGACGCTGGGGTGGTAGCGGCCGGCATCTCAAGGACATCGCGGGACCGATCCATGAATCGTCCGCCCAGACCTCGGCCCTGCTGGGCTAGCGGACCAGATGTGATCGGAGAGCGCAGCATGCTGTCGAAAGTGTTGGTGGCCAATCGCGGTGAGATCGCGATCAGGGCGTTCCGCGCAGCCTACGAGCTGGGCATCGACACCGTCGCGGTGTACGCGTTCGAGGACCGCAACTCGCTGCACCGGCTCAAAGCCGACGAGTCCTACCAGATCGGTGAGGTCGGCCGCCCGGTGCGCGCCTATCTGTCGGTCGAGGAGATCATCCGGGTGGCGCAGCACGCCGGCGCCGACGCCGTGTACCCGGGTTACGGATTCCTGTCGGAGAGTGCGGCTCTGGCGTCTGCGTGCGCCGACGCGGGCATCACCTTCATCGGACCCGACGCAGCGGTGCTCGAGCTCACGGGCAACAAGACCCGGGCGATCGCGGCGGCCCGCCAGGCGGGCCTACCCGTGCTGGCGTCCTCACCCCCGTCGGCGTCGGTCGACGAGGTGGTCGCGGCCGGGCAGTCCATGCGACTGCCGCTGTTCGTCAAGGCGGTATCCGGCGGTGGTGGCCGTGGGATGCGCCGGGTCGCCGATCGCGCCGCGTTGCGCGAAGCCGTCGAAACCGCCTCGCGGGAGGCCGATTCCGCGTTCGGTGACGCCCGCGTCTATCTCGAGGAGGCTGTGGTCGCCCCGCGCCACATCGAGGTGCAGATCCTGGCCGACGCGACCGGCGAGGTGGTGCATCTGTTCGAGCGAGACTGCAGTGTGCAGCGCCGCCACCAGAAAGTCATCGAGATGGCGCCTGCGCCGAACCTCGACGACGAGCTGCGGCATCGAATCTGCACGCACGCCGTGGCGTTCGCCCGGCACATCGGTTACACCGGCGCGGGAACCGTGGAGTTCCTGCTCGACGAGTCCGGCGAGTACGTCTTCATCGAATGCAACCCGCGGATCCAGGTCGAGCACACAGTGACCGAGGAGATCACCGATGTCGACCTGGTCGGCGCGCAGCTCCGGATCGCTGCGGGGCATACGTTGGCCGACATCGGGGTCGACCAGGAGTCGCTGAGCATCCGGGGCGCGGCGGTGCAGTGCCGCATCACCACCGAGAACCCGGCCGACGGGTTCGCACCGGACACCGGCCGCATCACCGGCTACCGGTCACCGGGCGGTGCCGGGGTGCGGTTGGACGGCGGGACCCACATCGGTGCCGAGATCGCCGGACACTTCGACTCGATGCTGGTGAAGGTGACTTGTCGCGGAGGGGATTTCGCCGCGGCGATCGCCCGGTCGCGCCGCGCCCTGGCCGAGTTCCGCATCCGCGGGGTGTCGACGAACATCTCGTTCCTGCAGGCCGTCCTCGACGATCCGGACTTCGCCGCCGGTGCGGTGACGACGTCGTTCATCGACGACCGGCCCGATCTGCTCACCGCGCGGGCGCATGCTGACCGCGGCACGAGGATCCTGAACTACCTCGCCGATGTGACGGTCAACCAACCGCACGGGGCCCGCCCGAGTGCGGTGTACCCGCGCGACAAGCTGCCCGAGGTCGATCTCGCTACTCCCGCCCCGCCGGGGAGCAAGCAGCGCCTGGAATCCCTCGGCCCGGCCGGGTTCGCGCAGTGGCTGCGCGACGCGCCAGCGCTCGCCGTCACCGACACGACGTTCCGCGACGCCCATCAGTCATTGCTGGCGACGCGGGTCCGCACCTCGGGACTGGTGGCCGTCGCACCCTACGTGGCGCGCCTGACGCCTGAGCTGTTGTCGGTGGAGTGCTGGGGTGGGGCCACCTACGACGTGGCGTTGCGCTTCCTCAAAGAAGATCCGTGGGAGCGCCTCGCCGCGCTGCGCGAGGAGATCCCGAACATCTGCCTGCAGATGCTGCTGCGGGGCCGTAACACCGTCGGCTACACCTCTTTTCCAACGCGGGTCACCCAGGCGTTCGTGGCCGAGGCTGCCGCGACCGGCATCGACATCTTCCGGATCTTCGACGCGCTGAACAACGTCGAGAACATGCGCCCGGCCATCGACGCCGTCCTGGAGACAGGCGCCGCGGTCGCCGAGGTCGCGATGTCTTACACCGGTGACCTGTCAGACCCCGACGAGAACCTCTACATTCTCGACTACTACCTCAAGCTGGCCGAGCAGATCGTCGATGCGGGGGCACACGTGCTGGCCGTCAAGGACATGGCCGGCCTGCTGCGGCCGCCGGCGGCGGCCACCCTGGTGAGCGCCCTGCGGTCGCGGTTCGACCTGCCGGTGCACCTGCACACCCACGACACCCCCGGTGGTCAGCTGGCGACCTATCTGGCCGCGTGGCAGGCCGGGGCCGACGCGGTGGACGGCGCGGCCGCACCACTGGCCGGCACCACCAGCCAGCCCGCCCTGTCGTCCATCGTGGCCGCCGCGGCTCACACGACGCACGACACCGGACTGAGCCTGGATGCGGTCTGCGAGCTGGAGCCGTACTGGGAGGCGCTGCGAAAGACATACGCGGCGTTCGAGTCCGGGCTGCCCGCCCCGACCGGACGGGTGTACACCCACGAGATCCCCGGCGGCCAGTTGTCGAATCTGCGGCAGCAGGCGGTCGCTCTGGGACTGGCCGACCGGTTCGAACAGATCGAATCCACCTATGCCGCCGCCGATCGCATCCTCGGCCGACTGGTGAAGGTGACACCGTCGAGCAAGGTGGTCGGTGATCTGGCGCTGGCGCTGGTGGGTGCGCAGGTGTCGGCCGAGGACTTCGCCGCCGATCCCGCCCGCTACGACATCCCCGACAGCGTGATCGGCTTCCTGCGCGGCGATCTCGGCGACCCGCCCGGCGGCTGGCCCGAACCGCTGCGGACCAAGGCGTTGGCCGGCCGCGCCGAAGCGCGACCCGAACGGCCTCTCACCCCGGAGCAGGACGACGCCTTGCAACACGCGGGCAAGGCGCGGCGGGACATGCTCAATCATCTGCTCTTTCCCGGTCCCACAGCGGAATTCGAGGCCCACCGCGAAGAGTACGGCGACACCTCGGGACTGAGCTCGAACCAGTTCTTCTTCGGGCTACGGCACGGCGAGGAACACCGGGTCGAACTCGAACGCGGAGTGCAGCTGTTGATCGGCCTGGAGGCGATCTCCGACCCCGATGAGCACGGGATGCGCACCGTGATGTGCATCCTCAACGGCCAGCTGCGCCCGGTCCTGGTGCGCGACCGCAGCATCGACGACGTCACCCCCGCGCTGGAGAAGGCCGACCGCACCAACCCCGACCACGTCGCCGCCCCGTTCGCCGGCGTGGTCACCGTCAGCGTCTCCCCCGGCGACGAGGTTCGCGCCGGCCAGACACTCGCCACGATCGAAGCCATGAAGATGGAGGCCGCCATCACCGCGCCGCGGGCCGGCACCGTCGAGCGGATCGCCGTCCCCCGGACCGCAGAGGTGGACGGCGGAGATCTGCTGGTGCTACTCGGCTGACCTCACTGGGGACGCTGGGTCAGGATCTTCTGCATCTCGGTGATCTGCAGGGCGATCCCGATCTGGATGGCCAGCGGGGTGCTGGTGCTGAACGGCCCGAGCAGCCGTTCGAGTTTAGCGAGGCGGTAACGCAGCGTGTTGTAGTGGAAGTGCAGATTCCGCGCTGCCTCAGCCATGTTCATGTTGTGGGTGATCAACGTTTCCAGGGTCTGGAACATCTCCGAGCGTTCGGGTTCGCTCATGTTCAGCACCGGACCCAGGGTCTCCTCGGCGAAGGTCACCAGCTCGTCGTTGCCGACCTGAGCCAGGAGCCGAAACAGCCCGAGTTCGCCGTAGGCGGTGACCGCACCGCTGCCCGACACCCGCGGGCCCAGGCGCAACGCGGTACGCGCCTCCTGGTAAGCGGTCGACACGTTGGCCGGCCCGGCATAGGGCCGGCTGACGCCGATCGCGTACTGGCTGTGGGTGAATCGGGCGACCTCGTCCTGCACGGCGTGCGCCACGGCGAGTACGTCCTGGTCCGCGCCGATCACCGCGACGAGTTCGGAACCCAGCCCGGCCGCGGCGGCCATCCGGTCCCGGCTGCGGACCGCCGATGCCCAGAATTCGATTGCGCGGTCGTCGGCCAGGCGCGACCGGCGTTTGGTGGGGCGGGCGTCGTCGGTGGTGCCCTCGCGGCGTCCCACCAGGACCACGATGTCGCGCTCCAGATCCCACCCGAAACCTGAACCCAGCGAGGCGTAGTCGTCGCTGGAGGTGTCGGTGCCGGAGATCAGTTCGAACAGCGCGTTGGAGGAGAAGCGGCGCTCGACGGCTTTGACCGCCAGGTCGCGTGTCACCTCCAGCGCGGCCACGATCGCGGCCTGTCCCACCGCGACCATGCTGAATTCCCCGAAAGGACGCTGTGATTCGACGGCGACGACGAAGCCGTGATGCAGGCGACCCGCGCGGATCTCGCGGGAGGCCCACCGCTTCCCCGTCCCGGGGTGGGTGTGTGAACCGGTCGGCTCCAGACGCAGCACATCGGCTGATTCGAGCAGATCGACGGCGGCCAACAGGGTTTCCTCACCGGCTTGCGCCAACACGGCGCCATGCCGATCGGTGATCGCCACGCACGCGTCACCGAGCAGGACCGACAGACTGCTCGCGAGCTCGTTGAGACCGCCGCCGGACAGCGTGATCGACAAGAAGGAGTGGTGCAGCTCCTGCGCTTTTGCCAGCGCCGACGCCTGCCGGTTGACGATGATGCCGAAGGCCCGGGTGAGGATGTCGTCGAACCGGACGGACTCCGGGATGACCACCAGGGGCAAGCCGATGCTCTCGGCCGCGTCGATCATGCCCGGAGCGAGTCGGGGAAGATAGCGGTCCAGTTTGACGCCGATGCCCGCGATTCCGAGCTGGTGCAGATCGGCCAGCAGCTTGCCCTGAGCGGCGCCGTCGCGGGGTAGCGGATAACCGGTGGCGAGCAGGAATTCGTCCTTGCGGACCCAGCGGCCGATATCCGGCACCGTCATCACGTTCACCGCGCTGATCGCCCGGTTGAGCCCCGCTCCGCCGGCGACCACCTCGGCACCGGCCAGCACCTCGTCGCCGAGCAATTCGCCGAGGGTGAGGATCTCACTCCCGTTCGGCGTCAGGGCATTTGGCGCGTTCATCATCTGCCAATCTAGCGTGATTTGCCAACAATCGGGCGGATAGTTGACAGAAACAGCCATGTGGTGTGGCGACGGCCGTATCTACGGTAGTGGTATTCGGCCGCCCGGTGAGGACGGGCTGAATTCCCCACTTCCCCACAGAGGAGCCCGCCGTGACGCAGAGCCTGAAGTCCCCCGCAGCCGTCGACGGCAGTGCGCGCGAGACGGTGTCCATCCTGGGCGGAACCGGAGCGCTGGGTTTCGGCCTCGCCCTGCGGCTGGGCCGCGCCGGCTATTCGGTGTGTATCGGCTCCCGGGACGCCGAACGCGCCCGGGCGGCCGCCGAAGAGGCCTGTGGAATCGCCGGAATCGACACCATCACCGGTGGGGTGAACCAGGACGCCGTTGGGGTGGCGGACCGTCTGGTGATCGCCGCGGTGCCGTTCGTCAGCCACGTTCCGGTGCTGCGCAGCGTCGCCGAACATTGGCGAGCCGGGCAGGTGTTGCTCGACACCACGGTGCCGCTCGCCACCGCGGTCGGCGGACGCCCCACCCACCTGGTGGAGCCGTGGCACGGGTCGGCGGCCCAGCAGGCCCGGGCGGCGCTCCCGGTCAGCGTCGGTCTGGCGGCCGGGTTGCACACCATCAGCGCAACCGTGTTGCGGGACACCGGCCGTCCGCTCGATCAGGACACGTTGATCTGTGGCGAGAAGGAGGCCAAGGCGGTGGTCACCGAGGCCCTCGACGGCATCGAGGGGCTGCGGGTGGTCGACGCCGGACCGCTGGAGATGAGCCGGCTGCTGGAGGGCCTGACGCCCCTGCTGATCGGGATCAACATCCGCAACAAGACCCATGCCGGTATCCAGGTGACCCATCTGCATACGCATCCGGTACCTGAGGCCGCAACCGCCTGACATCAGGCCACGTCCACGATCAGCTCCACCTCGACGGGGGCGCCCAGCGGCAGTTCCGCGACGCCCACTGCGGAGCGGGCGTGCTGGCCCGCGTCACCGAACACCGAGACCAAGAGGTCGCTGGCGCCGTTGATGACGGTCGGCTGACCGGTGAAACCCGAAGCGGACGAGACGAATCCGACGACCTTCACCACGCGGACGATGGAGTCCAGATCGGCCAGCGAGGCGATCGCAGCCAGCGCGTTGAGCGTACAGATGCGTGCGGCGCTGACCGCGTCGTCGACCGATACCTCGGCGCCCACCTTGCCCTGATACGCCAGGGAGCCCGAGACCAGCGGCAGCTGCCCGGACGTATAGATGAGATTGCCCGTCCGCATGGCCGGGACGTAGCTGGCGACGGGTACGGCGAGCGCCGGTAGCTCTAGCCCGATCTCGTTGAGCCTCTGCACGGTCCGGTCGGCCATCGTCGTCCTCTCTCGGTGGGAGTCGTTCACCCCTCATGCTTCCCTCGAACCGGTCGGCCGGTCCAGTAGCCAGTTCTGCGGGATGCTGGGCAGTAACAGTGATCAATGCTGTTGCGGCGCAATCATTCGGAAACGCCGAAACCGCCGGACTGGATGTACCAGTCCGGCGGCCTCGGCAGATCGCCTAGGACAGGCCCTGCTGCGCCGGTGTCTTGACCGCCGGCGTCACCTCCTGCGGATCTTTGGGCGCGGCATGCTTGGCCGGCTCGTCGTGTGCGGTGAGGAAGATGGTGGCGATCACCGAAAGTACTGCCGCCACACCGATGTACACGCCGAAGGTGACCACGGTTCCGGTCGAGGCGATGAGCGCGGCGGCGGCCAGCGGGGTCAGCCCACTGCCGAAGATGGAACCGAGCTGGTAGCCCATCGAGATTCCCGAGTAGCCGACGCGGGTGTCGTAGATGCTGGCGAAGAACGCCGCCATGGTGCCGTAGGTCGCGGCGTAGGGGATGAAGATCAGCAGGTAGCCCAGCAGAGCCAGGCCGAAGCTGCCGGTGTCGAGCAGCATGACCCAGGGGATGCCCATCAAGCCCATGCCGACGTTGCCGATGAGGAAGACCTTCTTGATGCCGACCTGGTCGCCGAGGTGCGCGAAGGTCGGGATGAGAATGAGCACGACGATCTGGCAGAGCAGGATCAGCAGCAGCATCTGGCTGTAGCTGAAGTCCAGGGTGTTGGTGCCGTAGCTGAGGCTGTAGACCGCGGCGCCGTAGATGACGACACCGTGCACGAGGTAGGCGCCGGCCATCAGGATGACCTGCTTGCGGTACTTACGCAGCACGCTGACCAGCGGGCTGGTGACGGTCTTGTCGCTCTTCTCAATCTTCTTGAACTCCGGGCTCTCCTCGACCCGCAGCCGGATGACGAGTCCGACGACCACCAGCAGGAAGCTGCCGAGGAACGGGATGCGCCAACCCCAGGCGAGAAGGTCGTCCTGGGACATGACGGCGGTCGTGATGAGGAAGACGCCATTGGCGATGATCTGGCCGGCCGGTGAGCCTGCCTGAACCCAGCTGCCGTAGAGCCCGCGCCGGTGTTTGGGAGCGTGTTCGACGGTCATGAGGACCGCGCCGCCGTATTCGCCGCCGACGGAGAGCCCTTGAATGAACCGCAACGCCACCAGGAGTAGTGGTGCGGCGACGCCGATCGAGGCGTAGGTCGGCAGCAGGCCGATGGCTCCGGTGGCGCAGCCCATGACGATGAGCGTCATGACCAGCATGGGACGGCGGCCGACTTTGTCGCCGAAGTGGCCGACGATGAGCCCGCCGAGCGGCCTGGCGACGAACGCGACGCCGAAGGTGGCGAAGGAGAGCAGGGTGCCGACCAGGGGGTCCTGGGCGGGGAAGAAGACGTGCCGGAAGATCAGAGCGCTGGCGGTGCCGTAGATGAAGAAGTCGTACCACTCGATGGTGGTGCCGACGAAGCTGCCGAGCGTTGCCTTCTTTGCGGGCGTGAGCATCCGGAACCTTTCTGTCCCTGGAACCTGTGAAGTACCTGCGGATTAGGTGTGAGGCACATCACGCTAAGGGCGCCACCTAGGGAAGCACACGTGTCAGGCAGACAAGCTCGGCGGGCGATCTTTGGCAGACGATGCCAAGGAGTGTGATGTGGGTCATGAGCCCGCTTGCTTGCCCGCGGACGAGGCGGCGCAGGTGTGCGGAGAGAGCGAGTTTGCTGTGGGGCTGAGGGCTTCAGGTGTGGAGTGGCACGGCGGCCGTCTGGCCGACGCGTTTGCCGCTGCGCGCGGCTGCCGAATTGGTGTCGGGGCGTCGCCGACGGCGCCCCACGGGAACTATTGGACGAGAGCGGACGAGGAGCGGGTGGATAGCGGCTTCGGCTTCTTGGATGCCGATCAGGCCGAACTGCTCAGCGCAATATTCACCCGCCGCTGCTCAGATCTCATTGAGCGTATTCGGCAGTCGGACAACATCTCCCGTTCGAATGCCGACGCTGTCATGTCGGTACTCGGCGAGGAGCTCGTTGACAACCTGAACGTCGACCGGGGACCGACCGAGTATGGACGTTCGGTCGATGCAGTCCTCGCCGTCGACCTCGGCGGGAAGCTCAGCTGATCGTCGTGCTCGCATCACTCTTCGCGGTAGATGGCGATTCGAAGGTCGGCTTGGGCGGTGGCCGTGCTAGTGCGGGATCCCTCGGTCAGTGCCTGGCTTCATGAACAATCGAGCATCTTGCTCTTTCCGGCGGCAGGATTCGGCGAACTCGGCCGCTCTCGCCGGATCCTCTCGAAACGCCTGATACTCGTCATCGGAGAGCTTGTAGTACTCCAAGTGGTCGACCAGGCGATTACTCATGGGGATTGCGAGGTAGTGCACCTGAGAATCACGCTCTATGCCGAGCGAGAACCGGTTTTCCCTCGACACAGATACTTTCTCGAAATTCATGAACTCATCCTCCGGCCAAATCTGATCCCAAGGTCGTCCGGCGGTACCTTGCCGCCGTCAATTACGGCTTCAGGCATCCCCGTCGGCAAGAACTCACCGGGAATCCACTGGTCGTTGGTACCAGCCTCATTGCCGGACGGTATCCGAATGTCGAACTCCCGAGGGTTCGGCACATCGACTCGTACCTGGCGGACTGATCTTTCCGTGAACCACCCAGTCGATTGGCTCAGTCGGACGGAAGCCGATACACCGACGCAACCGGCGAAGCGGATCTCGGAAACCTCGACACCCTTGAGTTCAACGTCAATGCCTATGTCGCGGAGGGCGATTGGGGCATAGCGAGAGTGATAGGAGCCGAGCCGCGGTTTGAGCTGGACAGCTGAGCAATTCGGTGCGGGTGGTCGGATGATCGGGGGTTGGCCGTGACTACTCTGGGCATCCATGGAATGGACGTCGGATCGGTAGCGTGCGATTACACCGGCAGGCTGCAGCTGGCGGCTGGCCACGTCATTGTCATCGAGTCACCGTTAACCCTCGAGGTGGCTACCCAGACCACCACACTCTCGGCCGAGGACAATCCGGAAGGCGCCCTTCATCTTCTGGGCCGCTGGCGGGGCAAACAGTCCCCTCTGCAATTGCAAGCGCCGACGGTGGACTCCGTGTGGCCTTCACCAGCGGCGCGGTCCTGTCGTTAGAGCCCGACCCGGCCTACGAGGCCTCGAGCGTAGCCGACCCAGACGGCGCTTTGGTGGTCAGTACGCCCGGCGGGAAGTTGGCGGTCTGGAGTGCGGTGAAAGGCGACGCCGCCCACCGCAGTGCGCCGCCTAGTCACCCCGAGCCAGCTGAATCTGATTCTTGATCTCCCGGTAGGCGTGGACGCGTGCTATGACGTTGTCAGCCGCAGAGTCCGTCGGCGTGGCGGTTCGGGGAAGTCAAACCTGCCGCCATCCGCAGGCATGAGCCATTAGCTTCCCGTTTGATGGCAACTGCCCGATTCGTTACAGCAGTCCTCAGCGTCAGTGGTTCCCGACTATTGCGCCTGCCCGTCGATCTTTGTGGCGGTGTCCGGTGCGTGTCGTTGATGGAAGACGGCGAACGAATCCTTCGGAGTCCTGCGGCCAGAGTCCCACGCAGCGAGTGCCTCTTCGAGGCTCACATAGGGGGCGAAAAACAGTACAGATAGATCCGGTCCGACGAGAACTGTTCCGACACCCCGTATGTCGCTTGATACACGAATAATCCCATCACGTACATCGTACGCGCGGCTGGCCGCCAATCCCGGATCCAGGTTCAGACACTCGGCTGCTACGGCGATCTGGTCTACATTCACTTTGGCACCCCCATACTTCAGACAGCAATGAATAGGCCATATTTGGTGGCCAACGTGCGATCAAACCTGATCCTGGACGAGCGAAGTGAGATGACCTGCGCGCACAAGCAGACCCGACGGCGGTGCCGTTCGGTAGGGCTCAGGTCAGCCCCGACGAGGCCCGATGGCACCGGCGGCTAGCTGCGTGTAAGTCAATCTTCCAAGGAGCTGATAGCAAGCATCAGCCTCTGTACCCAGACGGACCAGATCAATCTTATTGCCGCGTTCCATCCAGAAAACTCCCCAAGCGCCATCCGATGCCTGAACGTCGCAGAAGCTATTCTCGGCCGTACCGCCGAGTGAGATAACACGTGAAGGAATGCCTATGCGCTCTAGGGCTTTTGCGAGTTCCGTCAAATTCATCTTCAGTTAACTCACCCTCTCGGATGTGGCCAGCGAGCATCAAGTCGACGATCGAGAGGGCAGGTAGTACTGGATGCCGCCAGGCTGCCCCATCGCTGGCGCGATTCGACCTTCCCACACGGGCAGTTCCCTGATCACTTCGTAGCGGTGGTAGCCGTCGTCAAGACTGCGGAACGGGAGGCCTCGCTCCAGAAAGAGCGTGCCCTCGGGCGACACGAATCGCCCAACCCAGGCCCGAATCGGTCGAATGTCGACCCAGCGCTACCACCCGTTCGTGTAGAGCGACCCGCAGATGAAATCCTGCCACACACCCGTAAACCAAATTCAGACGCGGGACACGACTCGCTCGTGTGACGTCTTTGCAATACGCGCCAGGGCCCCGGCTTGACCTGCGCAGCGGCAGTAGTGGCGGACTCAACCTCAGATAGGGGTTCCGCGCCGTTCCTCTGGCCCATAGATCAGTTGGTCGTCGTGCTCACGTCGACGGCATTCCGCAACGAAGCCGAGCGCAGAATTCAAATCTGACGAGAATTGCCTATACTGCTCAGCAGTAAGGCGATATTGCTCGTCGTAGTCCACAATTCCATTGCTAACTGGGAAAGCGAGGTAGTATCCGCCGGTCTTCATGTCATTACCGATGGAGAAACGGTGTTGGGCGGAGAAATGTGTTTCAGCGTAACGATTCTTCATCCTCACTTCTCCCAGTCATCGATGTCGGACACAGAGTAGCCATCCGGCGGGCGCCGTCCGTCGATGACTGCCTCGGGCAGTCCGTCCGGAAGCAGCCCGCCAGGAATCCACGGATCGTGCGGATCGACGTTTCGCGATCCCGACAACTATGTTCCATCGCTCGCGGCTCCCTGCTGGTGGACTGCAGTGGAGCGCGTCCGGGTGAACGGGTCGCTGGCGCCTGCGGATTGCTTCCCGAAACGCGGTGCAGCAGAAGAGGATCGGACCGGAGAAGGACATTCCGAACCTGTGGACGCCGGTAATCGTGAAGTATGCGACGGATCTGGAGTTGTTGGGGCTTCCGTAGGCCAGGCACACCGATCACCAGTCGGAGTCGACGAGTTCCTCGTGCTCGCGCAGCGCGGCCCGCTGATAACTCAGGCGCAGTTCGTCGATGACGTCGAGGGCCCTCGTGGTCAATTCTTCGCGAACTCCGGCGCGGGCATGTACGAACGGGATGAAAGCCTTCAGTAGATCGGGCACCTCGAGAATGCTTTCCCACCGTGGTCCGTACTCGCTGATGGAAGGTCGGCACAGCAGGCTCCGCAGTCGATCAGCACTCCAGCGCAACGGGTCTCCAGTGCCGCGGTCGGCGCAGTCCGCCAGTAGTTCGCGGCCGTCCAGGTTGTCGAACGGTGCGCCGGCCGGGGTGGTGAAGAACTCGTCGGTCACCTCTTCCCGCAGCAGCAACTCCGCGTCTGTGGGTTGTGGTCGTCGTCCGCACTCGGGGAGGTGGCGAGTCAGCGCACGCACCAGCGGCCGGCAGGCCGGCCACAGGGCCGTCGGACGTATCGGCAGCAGGTCGCTATGCTTCAGCCCATGGTCGAGGCAGGCGCGCGCGTCGGCGAGGGTGAGCAGCTGCACGGTGTAGTCGAGTTCGCCGAGTCGCTTCTTCGCGCCGGCGAGTACCTCGTCGACCGCGGTACACGTGAAAGCTACGTCGACGATCTCGGTTACGTCGTCGTGGACGAGGAGCACCTCGCAGGTGAGGTCCCAGGTGCCGATGCGACAGCCGAGGTACAGGTATTCGTAGTCGCCGAGGACATGGATCATCCGCGCCGCGGTATGGACGTGCACGTCGGTCAGATCCGCGGCGAGGTCCGACAGCGTGTCACGTCGGGCGGCGAGCTCACGGCGGCAGACGTCGCGCAGCTGCGCGTCGTCGACCAGGAACGCCAGTGCCGCCAGCATCGCGTCAGCGCCGGGGTTGGATGCACCCGCCACGAGGTTGGAGACGAGACGCGGAATGTCCGCCGACTCATGGGGTTCGGCGTCGAGCACCCATCGGTGGGGCGTGGCGCGCTCCACCTCCTTGCTGGAGAAGGCGAGGAGCCCCAGCGGATGACTCGAGAGCACCCGCTCAAAGACGTCCTCCTCAGTCGGCTCCGCGCCGGCGGATCGTGTCTCGAGCCGCTTCCTGCGTCGGGCCTCACGCCTGGCCCGCTTGGCTTTGCGTCGCATGCGTCCATCGCTCATGGCTGAGACGGTATGGGCGGGGTCTGACAGACGAGCGCGCGATCGAACGGGGCAGAATTGTCGGGCCGCCGACTTACGCTGGCGATGTCATGGCACGTCTGGAAACCCGCGTCGCACGAGTCGCCGAGGCCGCGCTAGCCGATCGACAATTCGTCACGCCGATCGACGTGTTGATCGGCCTGGGATGGCTCACGCAAGCCCACGTCGATCGGTGGCTCGACGGACGTGTCGCCGCGCTTGGGCTGTGCATCTCGGTGGACGCCGACAAGACGGCCGCCGCTCTGGTGGCGCTGTCGGCGTGGGCGCAGGACCGCGGGCTCCGGGCGTGGGACACCGACTACGGCGACCGCACGTTCACCACCGACGGTGACACCGATGCCGAGCGCATCTTCCGCACCCGGTGGGCCGGGAGTGAGCAACCCGCCCCCGCCCTGCCGCGGCGCCATGCCCGAGGGCTCACCGTCGAAGCGGCCGAGTACGCATGGACGTGTAATTCCTGCGGTGGCGAGGGTGACCTGCTCCTCAAGACGAGAACCGGCGTCGTCTGCCTGGATTGCGCCGATCTGGGCCATCTGGTGTTCCTGCCCTCCGGTGATGCGGCGCTGACCCGCCGGGCCACGAAGGGGAGCCGACTGTCGGCCGTGGTGGTCCAGTGGAGAAGGCGCCGCAATCGCTATGAGCAACAGGGCATTCTGGCGGAAGCCGACGCGATCGAGGCGGCCGCGCGACAGTGTCTGGCGGATGCCGATGCCCGGGCCCTGCGCCGGCAGCGCGACGCGCAGCGCCGGGAAGTGATCGACGAGAAGTTCCGCGGCGACTTCGCCGAAGCCATCCGGGAGCACTTCCCGGGCTGCCCGCCGGCGCGCGCCGATGCCATCGCATATCACGCGGCGCTGCGCGGCAGCGGGCGGATCGGGCGGAGCGCCGCCGGTCGAGCGCTGAATCCCGACTCGATCCGGCTTGCGGTCGCCGCCTCGGTGCGCCACGTCGACACCAACTACGACGACCTGCTGATGGCGGGGGTCGACCGCGACGACGCGCGGCACCGGGTACATGAGCGGGTCGAGAGGATCCTCGCGGCGTGGCGCGACGGGGTGAATGCGCTCGACGGATGAGATCGCACGCGATGAGACATCATCGCGCACAGACGTCCCACATCACTGGTGCACCGATCGGGTAGTTTGAACTACGCGCGCTACAGTTCGGCCATGGCCGGCATCGTCCTCACCGACGAGTTCCGCCTCGCGCTGGACCTACTGGCCGGCGGCCGCCACCTGTTCCTGACCGGTAAGGCAGGCACCGGTAAGTCCACGCTGATCCGACGGTTCATGGCCGATACCGACCGCAACGTCGTGGTCGTCGCCCCCACCGGCATCGCCGCGCTCAACGTCGACGGTTACACCATCCATCGCCTGTTCGGCTTCCGCACCACCACGACGCTGGACGACATCCGCTCGGGCGCCTACCGCCCGGGACGCTTCACCAAGACGCTGGCGTCGCTGCAGACGCTGATCACCGACGAGGCGTCGATGATCCGGGCCGACGTGTTCGACATGATGGCGGCCGCACTGGAGCGCTTCGGACCTGTGCCCGGCGCCCAGTTCGGCGGCGTGCAGATCGTCCTCGTCGGTGACCTTTACCAGCTGCCGCCGGTGGTGAGCGAACACGAAGCCAGCTTCTTCACGTCGACCTACGAGACGCCATACTTCTTCTCCGCCCGCAGCTTTCACCGCGACGACTTTCCCACCGTCTCGCTGACGACGGTGTTCCGCCAGCTCGGTGACGACCGGATGACTGCCATTCTCAACGAGATTCGCGAGGGCGTGCTGGTCGGCCACGCCCAGGAGCAGCTCAACGCCCGCGCCGATGCCGACTTCGTTCCGCCCGAGGACGAGTTCTGGCTGACCCTGGCGCCGACCAATCGGCTCGTCACCGCCCGTAACCGCCAGCAGCTCGAGCGGCTACCCGGCGACGAGATGATCCACCAGGCCCGTGCATCTGGTGATCTGTCGTTGTTCGACCCGCCCGTCGAGGAGACGCTGCGCTTCAAGGTGGGCGCGCAGGTGATGATGCTGAACAACGACCAGGGCGACCGCTGGGTCAACGGCAGCATCGGACGTGTCGTCGGGGTGGGTTACGACCGCTACGGCGCCGTGGTGGAGGTGGAGTTTCCCGACGGGTCGGTCGCCGAGGTGACGCCCTACACGTGGGAGGCGACCCGCCCGGTGGTGTCCGGGTCGTCGCTGAGTCGTGAGGTGATCGGCTCCTACACGCAGCTGCCGTTCAAGCTGGCGTGGGCGATCACGATCCACAAGAGCCAGGGGCAGACGCTCGACCGGGTGATCGTCGACCTCACCGGCGGTATGTTCTCCACCGGTCAGCTCTACGTCGCGTTGAGCCGCTGCACGTCGCTGGCCGGCCTGGTGCTCAAACGTCCTGTGCTGCTGAAGGATTTGAAGACCGACCGGCGCATCGCGCGGTTCCTTCGTGTTGCCAGCGGGCCCGGCGCGCCGCGGTACTGCGCGATCGGGATGCTGACCGTCGGCGACGAGGGACGGATGTCGCGACCCCGGCCGGTGGAACTGGCGGTGGCGTTCGACGACGGTACGGCGGTGTCGACGCTGATCAACCCACAGCGCGACCTCGCCGATGCGCGGACGGCGCACGGCATCAACGTCTCTGACGTGCTGCTGGCGCCGACGCTGCGCGAGGCGTGGGCGGTGATCACCCCGATGCTGGCCGGGTGCACGCCGGTCGGCCGCGATGTCGACGAGCAGCTCGACCTCATCGACTTCGAGCTTAAGCGTCTGGGTTTCGTGACGGCGATGCCACTGGGTGTCGAGCTGCGGCGCGCGCGGATATCGGGGCGCACGGCGTTGGAGCGGGCGCGGTCGGCCCTGGCGGCGCACGGCGGGATGCCCGCTGAGGACGGGTCGTCGCCGTTCGAGGAGCCTGATTCGGTGGAGACGTCGGGGCTTTTGGTCAGTCGCGATCCGGAAGCGCCCACGCCGGTGGCCGATCACCTGCCGGGGTTGTCGGCGCTGCTGCGGGTCAGCCGCGACGTCGGGGCGGTGCTACTCGGTGGGTCGTCACCGCGGAACCTCGACGCCCCGGCGGATGGCGCGGCACGGCGATCGGTGGCCGACCAGCTGCAGGCCGCGGCGGCACGGGTGCAACTGCCGAAAGAAGTGGCGACACGGCTGGAGGAGGCGGCGCGGCTGTTGGGCGCGGAGATCGACACGGCCGGGTTGTGCGGCGGCGGTGACGACATCGCGGCGGCGCTCACCCCGGGGACGCGGATCTGCTTCACCGGTACGGCGCAGGACGGTTCGGGGCGGATCGTGGAGCGGTCGGAGATGGAGCGGCTGGCCGAGGGGGCGGGGCTGACGACGGTCAAGACGGTGTCGAAGACGCGCTGCGATGTGCTGGTGGCCGCGGAGGTGGGGACGCAGTCGGGCAAGGCGCGCAAGGCGATGGAGTATGGCAAGCCGGTGTTCTGCGCTGACGATTTCTTCGCCTGGTTGGCGTCACGCTGACGTGAGTTCCATTTCTGCAAGTTTCTACGTTGTGACGTCCACGCTGAAGCAGCAGTGCTATCACAGGGGAGTCCGCGGCATGCGTCCGCGGCTCCGTCATTCAGGCAGGAGAAGGCATGGCACTGATCCGCGAGATGCGTGAGGTGAGTTCGGCAAGAAGCGGGCTGCATAAGCCTGTTGCCTGCGGATGGCGGGCATTCGACATTGACGGACAGCGTGTCCTCCAGCTCGACACCTACGGATCGACTGATCGTCAGATTCCCGACAAAGTATCCCAATCGATACAACTCGACCGGGCTGCTGCAAGAGATCTACTCCGTGTACTTCGCGAGACGTTCCCTGGGCTTTGAGAGAGCTCGAGACTTCGCCGCTGAAGTGCCACTGCCCACACAACGCAAAGGCGCTTGGCGCGATGTACGACATGGCCACTGGGCTTGACGGTCGGGCCGCCCGAAGTACTTAAGCTTCGAGACGACCGCGTAACGCACTTGAAGGTGCTCGCGCCTTGCGAAGCCCGTGTTACCGAAGTTACCGGTGTGACCAGCGAGAAGTCCACGGAGTTCTGCGGCCGACACTACGCGCGGCGACATTGGTGATGTCCGGGTCGTCCTCTAGGTTGGGTCGTCCAGGTGATGGCTGAAAGGACACGGTGAACACGACTACGAGCGCTGACCTCCTCGCCCTCAACCGCGACCTCCAGCACTCCCGCGCCATCCGCCTGCTGGCCACCACCAACCTCAGCCTCTACGCCACCTTGATGGAGCGCCACCTCAGCGAGGGCCAGGTCCCCGAGACCGAGCTCGTCGTCCGCCTCGAACGTGACCTCGCCGATCTCGGCGACCCCCAGCCCGGCCTGCAGATGATCAAGTCCTGGGCCGCCCAGGGCTGGGTGCACCGCATCGTCGACGAAAGCCACGAGCACAACGTCTGCTACCTCACCCAGGACGCCCGCCGCGCCTTGGACTTCCTGCGCGGCATGCGCCGCCAGGACACCATCGCCACCGGCGGCTCCATCACCGGCATCGCCGCCCGGCTCAAGACCGTGACCGCGAAAGTCGACACCAACCCCGCCCGCATCCGCAATCACATCGAGGCCGAGATCGCCGCCCTGCACGCCGAACTCGACGCCCTCGACGCCGGCGAGCGCCCCGCACCCGACGTCACCGACTGCTACGACGAGGCCAACGCCATCGCCCTGCAGATGGAACGCCTCATCACCGACATCGGCCAGTACGGCACCATGATCGAGCAGGCCACCGCCGCCCTCGACGAACCCATCGACTCCAACACCGCCTACCGCGACCGCCAGCGCCAGATGTACGCCGACTACCAGGCCGCGTGGGACTCCCAGGGCCGCGACTCCCACCGCGCCTTCCTGCGCATGATCAACGACCCCGACCAGCGCGCCGAGTTCGAGGCCGACGTCGCCGCCGTCGCCGACGCCCTGCCCGCCCTGGACCCCGCCCTGCGCAAGGTCATGGCCGGCTTCTTCGAACTCGTCGGCCACCAGATCGACGAGGTCGAACGCATCCAGCAGCGCTGCGCCCAACGTGTCAAACGCTTCACCGCCTTCGGCACCATGGAGCAGAGCCGCGGCGTCGCCCGCCAGCTCAACGAGGCCATCGGCGCCGCCCGCGCCCTGCTCAAGACCAGCCTCATCGACTCCCGCCTTGACCTCGACGTCCCCCTGGCCCGCCACGCCATCAGCTCCGTCGGCGCCCTGAGCTTCAAGATCGGCGACCTGTCCACCCCGAAGCCCGCCACCGCCGCCGAGAGCACCGTCGACCTGACAAGCTTCGCCGCGCTCACCACCCAGGTCGACGCCCCCGCCATGTCCGACATGCTCAACCAAGCCCTGACCGCCGGCCCCGTCTCGCTGCCCGACGCCGTGGCTATGCTCGACACCGCCTACCTCGGCCACGTCATCGTCCTGTGGTCCTGGGCCCTCAAACAGCCCCTGGCCGACGCTGCCGAGGAGACCACCGTCCGCTTCAAATCCCTCGACGGCCGCGACCGGGAGATGGCCGTCCCCCGCCTGATGTTCACCGAACCGATCACCACCCTCGCCGGAGCTTCCTCGTGACCACTGACAGCGACATCGACTTCTCGTCGCTCCCCCAGGTCGACCAGTCCGCCCGCCCGCCCGTGGCCCGGCGGCCCCGATTCGACGGCGACGTCTCCGAACTCCCCGACCGCGCCTGCTGGGCCCTGCAGCACCTGCTCACCCGCCGCTACGTCAGCGCCGAAGCCGACGCCGACGTCTACAGCTGGGTCCTCGAGTACCGCAAGGAACTGTCGGTCCGGCTGTCGGAGCTAGACCTGCTGCTGCGCGTCGTCGACGGGACCGACGTCGCGTTCGTCGAACAGGCCCGCTACGAATCCGCCAAGGGCATGAAGCTGCTGCGCCGCGAACCGCTCGGGACCTACGACTCCATCCTCGCCCTGCACCTCGCCCAGATGATGCGTGCCTCCGGCGGCACCGCCGTGCTGATCAGCCGCGAGGAGATGCACGGATTGTTCTCCGGCGTCCTCAACGACACCGACCGCGACAACGTCGCGTTCGCCGCTCGCATCGACGGCGCCATCGCCCGCCTGGCCGGCCTGGAGATCCTGCGCAAGAGCCGCGACGACGAGGACAGCTACCTCATCTCCCCCGTCATCACCGCCGTCATGACCGCCTCGGTCATCACCGAGTTGCAGCAGCAGTTCGAACAACTGCTCAACGGCGGCGCACCCGTCGAAGCGGAGCCCGAAGATGACTGAGCAGTTCCACCTGTCCCGGCTGCAGGTCATCAACTGGGGCGTCTTCGACGGCTACCACTCCATCCCGTTCAGCCCGGGCGGCGCGCTCATCGCCGGCGCCTCAGGCAGCGGCAAATCCTCACTGTTGGACGCGATTTCGCTCGGCTTCCTGCCGTTCAACCGCCGAAACTTCAATGCCTCCGGCGACAACACCGCCGCAGGCTCCAGCGCCGGACGCCGCACCGTCGACAAGTACGTCCGCGGCGCCTGGGGCCAACGCAGCGACGGCGGCACCAGCCGCGTCATGTACCTGCGCGGTGACGGCACCGCCTGGTCGGCCGTCGCCGTCACGTACACCAGCACCGCCGGGCGCACCGTCACCGGGCTGGTCCTCAAATGGCTGACCGGTGAATCCCGCAACGATTCCTCGAGCCGCTTCGTCCTCGGCGACGGCGACCTCGACATCGAGGACGTCTGCAACCGCTGGGCCGCCGGACGCTTCGACGCCGGCGTGTTCAAAGAGCAGTGGCGCTTCACCACCAAGGTCGAATCGCAGTATCTGGCCCAGCTGTACGCCACCATCGGCATCCGCGCCTCTGACGCCGCCCAGCAGTTGCTCGGTAAGGCCAAGTCACTGAAAAGCGTTGGCGGGCTGGAGCAGTTCGTCCGCGAGTTCATGCTCGACGAACCCGACAGCCTAGCCCGGCTGCCCGAGGCGCTCAAGCAGATCGACCCGCTCGTCGAGGCCCGTGAACTGCTGGCCGTTGCGCAGAAGAAACGCAAGATCCTCGGTGACATCGAGAAGATCCAGCACCGCTACGCCTCGGAGTCCTCCGATCTTGGCATCATCGACCTGGTCGATGCGCCGATGGTGCGGGCGTTCACCGACCACGTGCGCCTCGCGCAGACCCCCGGGCAGATCGCCACGCTCGACAGCACCATCGACCAGCTCGAGAACGAGTACGAGGACGTCACCCGGTCACTCAATCTGGCCAAGGCCGAAGCGGATTCACTCAACGCGCAGATCAGCGGGTCGAGTGCGAACCTGGCGCCGCTGCAGTCCCAGGTCACCGCCGCCGAAGCCGAGGCGGAACAGGTCGAGCGCCGCCGCGCCGCCTACGAGGACCTGCTGCGTGCCCAGGACATCGATCTCCCCGACAGCGCCGAGGAGTTCTGGAACCTGCGCGAAGACCTGCTCGCCCAAGCCACCGAGCTGCTGGCCAAGGTGGAGCGCCACCGCGAGGCGTCCACCGACGCGGAGTACGCGCAGAAGTCGGCCCGCATCGCCCGCGACGAGGCCACCAAGGAGCTCAAGCGCGTCGAGCACGTCGGCTCCGCGCTGCCCGAATTCGCCTTGGCGATGCGCGATCACATCTGCGCCGAGCTGGGCATCTCCCCGATGGAGCTGCCGTACATCGCCGAGCTGATGGACCTCAATCCCGACCAGTCCCGCTGGCGGCTCGCGGTGGAGAAGGTGCTGCGCGGCGCCGGTCTGCGCCTGCTGGTGCCCGACGCCTACTGGGACAAGGTGCTGCGGCTGGTCAACACCACCGACATGCGGGGACGGCTGCAGCTGCACCATGTGCGGTCGAAGATGCTGGGCGCGGTACCCGTCGAGCCCGAGCCGAACACGTTGGCGGGCAAGCTGTTCGCTGTCGACCCCAAGCATCCGTGTGCGGCGGAGGCGGTCGACGTCATCACCTCCGCCGGTGACCACGTGTGCGTCGACACCCCCGACGTGTTCGCCCGGTTCCGTCGGGCGGTCACCGACACCGGGCTCTACAAGGACTCCGACCGTCTCGCGGTCAAGGACGACCGTCGCGCCGTCCGGCAGTCCGAATACCTCTATCAGGGGGACGTGTCGGCGAAGATCAACGCGCTGACCCTGGAGCTGGCCAGCGCCGAGGAGGCGTTCCAGCAGGCCCGACGCATCGCCGACGACATCGCCGCGCAGCGCCAGCAGTGGCGCGACCGCGCCGCGGCCTGCCGGGCGATCTGCGAGCAGTATCCGCAGTGGAGCCAGATCGACACGGAGACCGCCGACGGGCACGCCGAGCGGCTGCGCGAACAGTACGAGCTGCTGCTCGCCGACAACCCGGACATCGAGGCGCTCAACGCCCGCGCCGACGAATGCTGGTCGGAGATCCAGAAATTCATGACCCGACGCGGCGCGATCCAGACCCGCCGCGACGGTCTCGACGAGCGCCGCACCCGGCTGCTCGACCTGCAGGACCGGTTGCAGCCGGCGTTCGTATCCGAACCGCTGACCGAGCTGCTGCAGCGCTATGCCGCCGCGCTGCCGGTCAGCCTGGAACTGCTGGACCCGGAGCCGCACCGCGATGCGCTGTTCGCCGCGATCAAGAAGGAGCGCGAGCAGCTGCGGGAGAGCCGGCGCCGCTCCTACGACGAGTTGGCGCGCATCCTCAATACGTTCGACACGGCGTTCCCCGACGCGATCCCCAACGACAGCGACGTGTTCGACGAGCGGGTGCACGACTATGTCGCGCTGTGCCGGCACATCGACGAGCGCGAGCTGCCCGAGGCGTACGAGCGGATGATGCGGCTGGTGACCGAGCAGGCGCCGGATGCGATCCTGACGCTGCACCGGGTCGCCGAGCAGGAGACGCGCCGCATCGCCGACCAAATCACCCGGGTCAACACGGGTTTGGGGTCAGTGGAGTTCAACCGCGGCACCCGGCTGACGCTGCGAGCGACGCCGCGGCACATGCCCGCCGTGGCGGAGCTGACCGAGATCGTGCGGTCGATCTCGCGGCGCATCGCCGAGGTGGGGCTGGGCGACAAGCAGGCGATCCTCGATCAGTACGCCGACATTCTGCGGCTGCGCAATCGGCTGGCGTCGACGGCGCCGGAGGACAAGGCGTGGACGCGCGACGCGTTGGATGTGCGGAACCGGTTCACGTTCGACTGTGCGGAGTGGGATGTCGCCAGTGAGGAGCTGATCCGCACGCACAGCAATGCGGGCGACAACTCCGGCGGGGAGCAGGAGAAGCTGATGGCGTTCTGCCTCGCCGGCGCTTTGAGCTTCAACCTGGCCAGCCCGGACAGCTCCGACAACACTCCGGTGTTCGCGCAGCTGATGCTCGACGAGGCGTTCTCGAAGTCCGATCCGCAGTTCGCGCAGCAGGCGCTGTCGGCGTTCCGCAAGTTCGGCTTCCAGTTGGTGATCGTGGCGACGGTGCAGAACGCCACCACCATTCAGCCTTACATCGACAGCGTTGTGATGGTGTCGAAGACCGAGGCGACGGGCCGCAATGCACGTCCGGTGGCGACGGTGGCCACACGGACGATCTCGGAGTTCACCTCGCTGCGCCAGGAGATGCGGGCCAACGCGAAGGTGCCGGCCGGGGTGTGATCTCGCTAGTCCGCGCTGACAAGACGCCCGGACCAAAACTGGTGTCGATGTCGGGGCAAATCGTCCGGTAGCCTCGCCACCAGGGTGTTAGCCACTTGGGGGATCGACATGGCAAACGAACTGGACGTTGATGCTGACGGTCTGCGTAGAGCGGCTGCCAGCAGCAGCGTCGCGGCGGCAGCTCTGGCGGGCGCCGTCCTCGACGGACCTTCCGGCTCGAAACCCAGCAGCGCCGGCGTGGCCGCGGTCAATGCGGCGCTGACCACGGTGCGGGGACGCCAATCGAGCCGAATCACCGGCCAAGCCGACAACATGTTGATCGGCGCAGACCGATACGACACCGCGGACGGAGACGGATCCGACGCCACTAGCGCGGCCTCCGTGTGAGCGCTGCGCCCCCGAGTGCGGAAGGCGCTCTACCCTCCCGCTCGGAGATCGAGGACTGGGACACCTCAGACTTGGGCACCGCCGCGTCGGCCTGGAATCAGGCGGCTACGGCGAGCGAGGATGCGTTCGAGCAGCACCGTCAAAACATCGCCGCACCCGCGGCACCGCCTGGGACGGCGACGCCAAGGACGCCGCCCTCGATCGGGTGACCGCCGACATCGCGGTGGTGCGCGGTCAAAGCGAAACATTGCGGGCAGCCGCTGACATCGCCGCGAACGGCGCCACCGACATCGAGGCAGCCAAGCGCGAAGTGCTCGCCGCAATAGCGGCGGCCGAAAATGACGGCTTCCGTGTCGGCGAGGACCTCTCGGTCACAGACACCCGAGAGGTCGACGTCGTCACCATGTCTGCACGTCAGACCGCGGCGACCGAACATGCTGAAGACATCCGTTGGTATGCCGAGCGTCTCGCCCAGGCTGACGCTCTTGTCGGCGAGCGATTGAAGACGAAAGCCGCCGAGGTAAAGGAAACTCGGTTCGACGGCGAGCGACGTGACGAAGACGGCACCATCCGACTGGTCGACAACAAGACTCCAGGCGACTCGGCCGAGGAGCGTAGGGCAGAGACGGGTGCCGATCGAGCCACGGCCCCAGGTCAGATCGGTCCGTTCCCCGTGCCGAAGGTTGTCGAGGACGCGGCGAACCAGCCTGCAGCGAAGCCCGAGGACAAGCCCCCCGGCATCAGTGATGTCGGGGGCGACCTCGGGGACCTGCTGGGGGCCGAAGATCCTGCGGGCGACGAGCCGGGGAAAACTGGGGACGAGCAGTCCGCTGATCTACCGCCTGCGCTCAGCCAATTGCCGCCGCCTGCTACACCGGCAGCCGTAGAGCAGCAACGCGCGCGAGTCGAGGCTGCGCGCCAAGACCTCGCCGCGGCACAAGCCAAGATGGACGCCGCCGCCGGGGAGAGTTACGTGCGAGGGGCCGGGGCTGGTCCGAGTCGGGCCGAGACCGACTCGTTGAGCCAAGCGGTGTTTGACGCCCGACGTGAGCTCACCGAGCAGACGCACATCCTGGAGAATCTCAACCACGCCGCGGCCGCCGCCGGTGGCCCGACGGGTCCGGTCCCCGCGCTCCCGGAGAACGCCGAAGTCCAGGCGTTCCCACCGGAACCGTCGGGTTTCGCTGAAGGCAGCCGCGCACTCAGCGAAGGCAGCTTTGGCCTAATCCCCGACGTGGCCAAAGACATCGACGTGTTCACCAACTGGGAGGACCATTCCAACGCCGACCGAACCCAAGCCGTCCTCGACGCGGCGGGGATGCTCCCTTTGCCCGGCGCCAAGCTCGCCAGCGAAGGAATCGAGCACGGGGTTGAAATCCTCGGCGGCGCTAGCCGCCATGTCGACGATGTCCCGACGGCTCACGTCGACGAAGTGTCCATCGGCGGCCACAGTCCACCACCGGCCGACGCTCCACCGAACCAGACCGCAGACACGGGGCAGTTCTCGGATTACGGGATCGAAGACACCGGCGCGCTCTTGAACACAAGCGAAGCCGCAGGCGGACACCTCATCGAACGCCACGTCGGCCAGACCTTCGACGACCTCGCTGCGCGTTTGGAGGCCGGCCCCAGACCGGGCGCCGTATCGACATTCACTACAGCGGAGGAGGCGACGACCGCAGTCAACACCGCACTTCTACACAACCAAGCAGCAATCGACACCTGGGTCGCGAATGGAGCTACCGACCGACTGAGGATTTCGGTACCGTTCGACGGCGGGGAGGTGCTTCTTCGCGGTTCTACCGAGACAGTGCCCGGTACCTCTGTCTTAGTCGTCTTAGAAGGGGTCGGAGATGGGCGGTGGATCGTGTTGACGGGATACCCGAAGCCATGAGTGACCGAACCGTGCCGTACGACTTGGAACAGTTCTTCGGCGCCTATTTTCACCAAGATTGGCCTCTCGAGGCCGACGACTGGCAACAAATCGTCGATCGGTACTCGGCGTCATCGACACGAACGCCGCAGCATCTTCGCGCATTGGCTTCGCACATTGACGGCCTTCGCGATCAGAGTAAAAACTCCGACCTCCCGACCATAATGATGGAGATCGGCGGTTTCTACGACCCAAGGCCCGAAATGACGTACTCCGAGTGGTTGATTCATGTCGCCGAGCGTCTACGCCAGAACGCCGCCATGCTCGATGACGAAGGTGCCGGTGGTCCCGAAGGGTGATACGGATACGCCAGATTGTCTATCGACACACTTGTATCAATTCCTAGCCAAAAAATTCAAGACTGAGATTTGGAAGCTGACGGCTGGGCAGTTGGGCGCCCCGGCCCGGCGGCTGATCCGTGTTGACTGTCACCCCATCGGCCGACAACGAAACGTATTCGCGGATGCGCACAATGCGTCATATTTGGCTGACACAGTTCTCTGGGAGTGAGTCGATGAATCTTCGATACGTAGCCGTGGTCGCCGCATTCTGCAGTGTGCTCACCGCGGGTTGTGCTTCGGCGACGGCTCCGAACCCGGAAGGCCGCTCCGATGGTGTTGTTGCCGACGGGACGGCGTTCGCGCCCGTCAACCACACCGACGGTTGCGGTGTGGTGACGTTCCCGGCCACTGGAGACACGGGGGCAGTGTTTGTCACCGGTGGAGCGATGACCTGCGACGAGGCCACGAGTGTCGTCGATCGGTACCTGCACGATCCCGGACTCGTACACGCGGGCAATACGTGGGCTGCGCAGTTCGACGGTTGGGACTGTGCGATGCCTACGGCGACCGCTGCAGAGACCTACGGCTATTCGGCCGCGTGCCGCCGTGCTGATGGAGAGATCCAGGTGCGCCCGGCGGCGGACACCTCATCGAACGCCACGTCGGCCAGACCTACGAGGAGTGTCGTCGCGTCTGGATTCAACTCGGCTGCCGGTCGTCTCGTCATTCACGAACGCTGATGAGGCGGCCGCGGCCGTTGGTAGTGCGCTTCAGAATAACCAAGGCGTGACCAATGATTGGCTATCGAAACGGCGCCGTTCGCAATCTCGTAATCGACGCACCTATTGACGGCGGCACCGTGTTGGCACGTGGCAGCGGGGAAGCGGTGGCATGCACCGGCGTTAAGGTGGTGCTCAAGGCGACGGAAATGGCGGATGGTACGTGTTGACAGGGCTTCCCACACCATGAACGATGGCTCGATCTCGACTGACTTGTACCAATTCTTCGCCGCATACTTCCACCAGGACTGGGATCTGGAGGCAGATGATTGGGAAGGGATCGTCGACAACTACGTGAATGCAGATCCCATCGCCGACCCCCTACGGGCGCTGGCCAAGGAGATTGACCACCTGCGGAACTTCCGCCCAGAACCCGATCTGGCGCGGTTCCTGGTGCACACGGTCGGCGTTTACTACGCGCCGGATCCATTGACCTACAAAGATTGGCTGGGAAAGATGGCGGACCGGTTGCGCCAGCACGCGGCGGCAATAGATTCAGGCCGACCGTCTCGACATTGAACGCTCAATGTATCCCCTCGCGGGAGGAAGCGGCGTTGTCGAAGTTCAGCCCGGCTGGACGCTGACACCAGTATGGGTGAACAACGCGCACTACTACTACCTCATTGCCTTCGAGGAGAACCAACCGTCATCTTCGATGCGGCCGCCCGACGAGCCGGACACAATCTGGTGGTTCGGGCACCCCCGTCACGAGCTGCCACGCAGCCTCGATGAGATCGCCGAAGACAAACGCTATTCGAGCACTCTGAACGTGCCGCTTCGCGGTCTTGACGCACCTCGTCCGCGCGGCGGCGAGCCCTGTCGGTACGGAATCGAACCTAGTCAGGTTCCTTGGCCATGACGACGAGCCTCCGGAAGTTCGGCTTCCGGAGGGTGATCGTCGCGACGCTGGGGACGCGGCGATCTCGGCGCGGGAGGGCTATAGCTACATAGCCTGACCATGCGTCAGTCCTGCCAGTCGAGGGACGCCCCGGTAGTTCGCCGAGCTGCCGCCCGGTAGGCTGAATACGTCGTCGACCAGCAACGATGCTGTGATGGCGTTCACATAGGCGCGAATTGCGCAGCTGCACTGCAGGTTTCCCAAGCAGTTGGCGTTGCGAGGTAGATCTGACCGATCCGCGGGAATGCACCCCGCCCCGAGCGAGTTGGAGTTTCACGTGCTTTCCCCGACCCCGGCGTCCCTCAGGGCGGCCGCCGCCTGCGATTGGCAGCTAACTCACAGGTTCGGTGGGTGCTGATGCGCCAGGGACCACTCGCCGGACGGTATCCGGCCGTGGCCGCCATGGTCACACTCGCCCTGATCCCCTACCTGGCGTTGTCGGCCGCGCTCGACCCGCTCGTGCCGGTCATCACCGAACAGCTCCACATGACCGCCCAGCAGCTGAGCATGGGGTTGGGACTGGGCAACGCCGCCTACGCGGTGGGCACGGTGCTCGCCGTCCAGTTCGCCCAGCACCTCCCGCAGCGCAGGATGCTCGTGCTGTACGCGGTGGTCCTCGTCGTCGGATCCGTCATCGCGGCCGCCGCGCAGAACGCCGGCATGTTCATCACCGGCCACGTGCTGCAGGGCCTGTCCACCAGCATGCTGCTCATCGCCGCTGCGCCCCCGTTGACCATCGGCTTCCCGCGCGACAAGCTGCGCAACACCGCGGTGATCATGAACATGTGCGTGTTCGGTGCGGTCGCGCTCGGCCCCTTCCTCGGCGGTGTGCAGGCCGATGCCCACGCCTGGCGTCCGCTGTTCTGGATCGTGACGGGCGTCGCGTCGCTGGCGCTGCTCCTGGCCGCGCTGACCTTCGACGATGCGCCCCCGGCGGATCGGGACGCTCCGCGCGACATCTATGCGATCGCCCTGGCGGCGGCCGGGTGTACCGCTGCGTTCGTCGGCGCCTCCCAGCTGACCACCCACGGCTTCGGGGACGCCGCGGTCACGGTGCCGATGCTCGGTGGCCTAGCGCTGATCATCGTGCTGATCGTGTATCAGTTCCGGGCGCGTCGTCCCCTGCTCACGATCCGGACGATGCTCACGAGTGCAATCCCGGTCGCCGGCGTCGGCGTCGCGTTGTTCGCCGCAGCGGCATCGGTCGCGGCGACGGCGCTGACGGCGAACGTCTTCCTGGAGTCGTTCAGCCCGGCGCACGTGGGGATGCTGTACCTACCTGAGCTCGGCGGCGCCATTGTGATGGCGGTGGTGTTCGGGTTCGTCATCTCGCGACGGGCCATGCACTACCTCCCCCTGGTCGGCATGGCGCTGCTGGCGGCCGGGATTCTGGTGTTCCTGCTCGCGCTGCCGGCCAACCAACCGTTGGCGCTGCTGGCCTCCGCGCTGACGGGTCTCGCCCTCGGCGCGACCGTGGCACCTGCGCTTTTCGTCGCCGGCTTCTCCCTGGAGTCCAACAGCCTGCAGCGGGTCTTCGCGATCATCGAACTGCTGCGGGCGGTCGCGGCGTTCCTGGTGGCCCCGGTGTTCGCGTACTTCGCCGCCACCGTGTCCGAGGACATCGTCGAGGGCACGACGATCGCCCTGTGGATCGGATTCGGTCTCTCGATCGTCGGTGCGCTGTTCGGCGTCGCGGTGTATGCGCTCAGTGGCGCCCGCCCGCAGCGGCCGGATCTGGACCGCTTCATCGACGGCGACGCCCCGGCCTGGTACTCGCCTCCGCTGTTGGCGCGACTGCGTGGCGGCGTGCCGGCACCGGAGCCCGAGACCGCATCCGCGCCACCGACCCGCGAGACGCCGGCCAGCGCTACCGGCCCCGTGGTGATCGCCTACGACGGAACCGATCTGGCGGCAGCGGCCATCGAGCGGGCCGCTACGCAGCTGGCTCCCGGGCGCGACGCGCTGGTGGTGTGCGTGTGGCAGCCCGTGGACGTCGGGTTCACCCCGACCGACGGTGAGCGCTTCAACGCCGACAAGGCACCCGAGGTTCGGCGGGCGGCGGAGCGAACCGCCGCTCACGGCGCCGAATTGGCTACGAACGCCGGGTTCGTGGCGTCGCACCGCGCCGTCGAGGCGTCGCCGACGTGGAAGGGCATCGTCGAGGCGGCCGACGACCATCGCGCGAGCGTGATCGTGCTCGGCCCGCATCGCCGTGGCGGATTCCTCGGACGCCTCGAGGGCAGCGTGGCCGCAGCGGTGATCGCCCATACGGACACCCCGGTACTCGTTGTCCCGCAGCAGGACTCGCCGAACGGAGCGGTTCGCGAGCCGGCGTACTCGATACCGGCCGGAACAGCAGCGCTCGACGGAGGGTAGCCGCTCAGCCCGCCTTCGGATGCGCCGCGGCCAGCTCCAGCAGTTCCAGATAGCCGGTCAGCTCCCACGCGGCCCGCCCGACGAACAGTCCGTCGACGTGGTCGATGTCCAGTAGCTCCGCGGCGTTGTCTCGGTTCACCGAACCGCCGTACAGCAGTCCCTGAACACGATCGCCGTATTCGCGACCCAGCTCCGCGAACGGCTCGCGAAGTTCCTCGACCGTGGCCGGCCGTCCGTGCTCCCCGATCGCCCAGATCGGCTCGTAGGCGATCAGGACCCGGCGCAGTTCGTCGGCGCTGAGGCTGTCCAGCGCGCCCGCCGCCTGGTCCAGGATGAACTCCGACGACCCGCCGGCATCCTTGACCTCCGCGCTCTCCCCGATGCACAGCAGCGGAAGGAGCCCATGGTTCAGTGCGGCAGCCACTTTGAGTCGGGTTGTCTCCACCGTCTCACCGAAGTGCTCACGCCGCTCGGAGTGCCCGATCTCGACAAGCTGAGCGCCCGCGTCCTTCGCCTGCGGCACCGACACTTCACCGGTCCACGCGCCGTGATCCTGCCAGTGCGCGTTCTGCACCCCGAGCAGCACCGGCGACTCGAGCCCGAGCTCCTCGCGCGTGGCCGCCACCGCTGTGAACGACGGGATCACGAACGGCTGAACCCCTCGAAGACCGTTGCAGCCCAAGTGATCCGACAGTCCACGCGCAAAGCTGCGAGCCTCGGCCAGGCCCTTGTTCATCTTCCAGCTGGTGCCGACCCACAGCAGGCCCATGCCGATCCCCCGCGTCAGTCGCCTTCGTAGGCGCAGATGTCGTTCACCTTCGCCGCCGACGACGACTGCGGATCGAATTCCAGATCCAGCCATTCCTTGACCAGAACCCGGGCAAGTTCGAGGCCGACGACCCGCTCCCCCATGCACAGCACCTGCGCGTTGTTCGACAGCACCGAGCGCTGCACCGAGTAGAGGTCGTGCGCCGTCACGGCACGAATGCCCTTGACCTTGTTCGCCGCAATGGCCACACCCAAACCGGTACCGCAGATGAGCAGGGCCCGGTCGGCCTCGCCGTTGCGGATCTTCTCGGCGGCCGCGATCGCGACGTTCGGGTAGGTGGTGTCGTCGTCGGCGTCGTCGACACCGACGTCCAGCACCGACGACACCCGCTCGTCGGACTCGAGGTCCTTGCGCAGCGCCTTCTTGTAGTTGACTCCGGCGTTGTCGCCGCCGATCACGAGCCGTAAACCCATGACTTACACCCTTCTCATCGATCCGTTGTCAGTTTTTCGCCGAGCGCGTGCATCAGCATCGAGAACGACAGAGCGCCGGGATCGGGGGTTCCTTTGCTCTTCTCTCCGAGTACCCGGGCACGGCCCAATCTCGCGGTGATGTCCGCGGTTTCTTCGGCCGCACCTCGCGCGACCCGCGCCGCGGCGACGATGGCGGGGCCGGCGTCGCTGTCGAATTCATCGGACAGCGCGTCGCGGAAGGGCACCGCGGCATCGACCATCGTCTTGTCGCCCGGTTGGGCGCCGCCGAGACGCAGGATGGCATCGACCCCGGCGGTGAGGGCGTCGATCACCAGGCGGTCGCCGCCGCCGTCGTCGTCGGAGAACACGCCGCCGGCGCTGGTCAACGCCGCACCCCAGAGCGCTCCGGAGGTGCCGCCGGCCGCGTCGGCCCACGCCTGACCGGCCACCAGCAGGGTGGTGCGCGCCCCGGCGCCCCGCTCGACCGCGTCGTCGGCCGCCCGGGCCGCACCGCGCGATCCGAAGGCCATCCCCTGACCATGATCGCCATCCCCGGCGACCGCGTCGAGGCGGCCCAGCTCGGATTCGTGCTCGGCGCACACCCGCTCGAAGGTCTGCAGGACCGCCGCGATCCGCTGTGCGCAGGCGCGGGAATCCTGCGAGGACTCGGGAATCTCGACGTCCGACTCGTCCCAGATTCCGCTACGCGGCTCCCGGTCGACGGCGGGCATCGCCCCGCGGCGATACGCCGGGGTCTCCACCGGTGCACACCACAGCTTTTCGAGTTCCTCGTCGAGGAACACCAGCGTCAGCGACAGGCCGGCCATGTCGAGGCTGGTGACGAACTCACCGACCTCAGGACGGACGGCCGTCAGCCCCTTTTCTTCCAACCGGGCGGCGATGCGGCCGTAGACGACGAACAGTTCTTCGTATTTCACCGTGCCCAGACCGTTGAGAATCACGGCCACCCGCCCGTCGTAGCCGCTCTCGCCGCGCGCAGGCTCCTCGGTCAGCAGTTCGTCGAGCAGCAGATCGGCGATTTCGGACGCGCTGCCGAGGGGATTGTCCCGAATACCCGGCTCCCCGTGGATCCCGAGCCCCACACCCATCTGGCCCTTCTCGACGTGGAACAGGGGTTCCTCGGCACCCGGCAGCGTGCATCCGTCGAACGCGACGCCGAAGGAACGCGTGGCGTCGTTGGCTTTCCACGCCACGCGTTCGGCCTCGTCGAGATCGGCCCCGGCCTCGATGGCCGCGCCTGCGATCTTGAACACCGGGAGGTCGCCGGCCACACCGCGCCGGTCGCGGTGGTTCTCCGGGCTGTTGGACGCGATGTCGTCGCTGACGGTGATGATGCGAACGTCGATGCCTTCGTGACGCAGCTTCTCGGCGGCCAAGCCGAAGTGCAGGACGTCCCCGGCGTAGTTGCCGAAGCCCATGATCACCCCGCCACCGTTCTCGGCGTTCCGCGCGACCGAGTACACCTCGGAGGCCGAGGGTGAGGAGAAGATCTTGCCGCACGGCGCACCGTGTCCCATCCCGGGTCCGACCCATCCGGCGAAGGCCGGGTAGTGCCCGGAACCGCCGCCGATCACCAGCGCCGGCTGACCGGCGGGGGTCTGCGTCGCGCGCGCCACGCCGCCGCGCACCTCGACGAGCAGGTCGGGATGGGCGGCGACGAGGCCGTGGACGGCCTCGGCGGCAAAATCGCTGGATGAATTGAGGAGGTACGTCATTGTTCCGTCCTTTGAGGCGTTGGTGCGGCTAAATCCTATACGATTTCACTGAACTTGTAAGGTGGGTCACGTCGTCCGACCGGGGGTGTCTCCCGTCCGGTCCACCTGGGCATGTTCGGCGAGTGCCCGCTCCTTCACATGCCCGATGTGTGCGTGCATGATGCGGTAGACCTCCGGTCCGAAGCCCCGTTGGAACGCGGCGACGATCTCGCGGTGTTCGGCGATCGCACACTCCGAATCCCGCACACCCACGCCTTTGAACAGGCGGAAGCGCTGGCCGTGTCCACCCAGGGCGTCGTAGGCCCGCAGCAGCGCATCGTTGTCCGCGTACTCGGCGATCAACCGGTGGAAGCGTTCGTCGGCACGGTGATACTTGCCGATGGCGGCGGCATCGGCGGTGTGCGGCGCCCGCTCCTGCTCCTCGATCGCTCCGTCGAGCGCCTCGACCAGCTGCGGATCAACTCGCGCACAGGCCATCTCCGCGAGACGGGGCTCGATGAGCAGGCGAGCGTCCATGATGTCGGCGATCTCTTTGGCGTTCGGCAGTTCGGGCACCCGGTAGCCGCGCATGGCCACCCGGATGACATTGCCGGTGGATTCCAGGCGAGCCAGCGCCTCGCGGACGGGTGTGGGCGAGACACCGAGGTGGCGAGCCGTCCCGTCGATACTGATCGGGTCGCCGGAGTTCAGCGTGCCGTCGAGGAGGAGCTCCATCAGGCGCTCGTAGACCTGATCCACGAGCGTGCTGCGCAACGGCGCCGGGTTCTCGGCTCCCATTGGCGGCCCTCCCACCCCCGTCGGCATCGCGGTACGCGCCGATCCAAAGACAGAAATCGTAACCCGTCGTTGACTTCGAGTGGTGTCAGTCCTATATCCTATGTGATTTAGAGGCTTTGTGACTCAGACCACTCTGGAGGTCGTGGATGTATTCAGCTCACACCTGGCCGATTGCCGCCAATATGCTGGGGTTCGGCAATCGCGCACCCGACGGGGGGCACATCAAGGACGCGCCGGCCGCGGTGTGGGCCAGCCATCTGCGCCAGGTTCGCGAGCTGGGCTTCGACTACATCGACCCGACCGACGCATGGGTGCCCTTGGCAGCGTTGTCCGACCAGCGTGTCGAGGAGTTTCGTACCGTACTGGGCGACGAGGGTCTGGCGATCTCGTCCATCTCCATGACCCGCAGCTCCGTCGTCGACGTGGCCGACGGTGAGCAGAACCTCGCCGACGCCCACCGCCTGATCGATCTGGCGCCGTCGTTCGGCGCCACCATCGTCAACACCGGCTTCATGCAGGCGGTCACCAAGGAGCAGAGCGAACAGATCTGGTTCTGGTTGGTCGAAGGCCACGTCGACGATCCCGCCCTGCGGGACCTCGCGGTGATGCGCATCCGCGAACTCGGCGACCATGCCCGAGACAACGGCCTCCAGATCAGCCTCGAAATGTACGAGGACACCTTCATCGGCACACCCGACGACGCGGTCAGCTTCCTCGGCGACGTCGACCACGAAGCGGTAGGCCTCAACCCCGATCTCGGTAATCTCATCCGCCTGCACCGGCCGATGCCGCATTTCGCCGAGATGCACGCCAAAGTCCTGCCGTACGCGAACTTCTGGCACATCAAGAACTATTCGCGCGACTACGACCCGGCAACCGGCGCCTACTCCTCCGCCCCGTTGCCGCTCAAGCACGGATACATCAACTACCGCCAGATGATTCGGCTCGCGCTGGAAGTCGGCTACACCGGCCCGTTCTGCTGTGAACACTACGGCTCCGACTCGCTGGGCGTGTGCGCCGAGAACCGCGAGTACATCCAACAGGTCCTCACCTCCGCCCTCGCCTGACCGTCAACCCCGAAGGACATCGCATGCGCAAGATCAACTCCGTCACTGTCGTCGGCGCCGGCTACATGGGTGGCGGAATCGCTCAGGCGTTGGCGCTCAACGGCTTCAAGGTCACGATCGCCGACGTCAACGCCGACGCCACCCGCGACGCCCTGGTGCGCCTGGAGAAGGAGGCCAGGGAGTTCGAGGAGCAGGGACTCTTCCCCGAGGGCAGCGCGGACACCATCATGGGCAACCTCACCGCCGGAGAGAGCCTCGACGACGCCGTCGCCGACGTCGACTATGTGATGGAAGCCGTCTTCGAAGACCCCGACGTGAAAAAGGAAGTGCTGGCGCGGATCTGCGCGAGCGCCCGGCCCGACACGATCATCGGCACCAACACCTCCACCATCCCGGTCAAGGTGCTCGTCGAAGCGGTCACCAACCCCGAGCGCTTCCTCACCGTGCACTTCTCCAACCCCGCACCGTTCATTCCGGGCGTGGAGCTCGTCGCCGGTGAGGCCACGACCCAGGAGGTCATCGACACGGTCAAGGACCTCCTCGCCCGCGCCGGGCGGGAGGGCGCGCAGGTTGCCGACACTCCAGGTATGGCCCTGAACCGCCTGCAGTACGCACTGCTCAAGGAGGCGACCCTGATCGTGGAGCAGGGCGTGGCCACGAAGGAGGACGTCGACACGATCGTGCGGACCACATTCGGCTTCCGGCTCGGATTCTTCGGTCCGTTCGCGATCGCCGACCAAGCCGGGCTGGATGTGTACGTCAAGGGCTTCCGCACCCTGGAAAGCGAGTTCGGGGAGCGGATGGCCACTCCCGAACTGCTCACCGAGAACGTCGACGCGGGCCGCCACGGCACCAAGAACGGCAAGGGCTGGACCGGCGATTTCGACGATGCCACCAAGGCCGAGCTCATCGCCTACCGCAACAAGGCCTACTCCCGAATGGGCGATCTGCTCCGCGAGCTCGGCCCGGCACCCAAAGGCGCCTGACTCCCCAACCGGAAGGTAAGCCCATGGACGAAGTAGTCCTCGCGGAGCGGCCCGCCGCCCTGCTCGTCGTCATCGCCCTCGTCGCGATCGCGGTGCTGCTATTCCTGATCATCAAGGTCAGGCTGCACGCCTTCTTCTCGCTCATCGTGGTCAGCGTGCTGACCGGGCTGGCCGCCGGGATCAGCATCGGCGACGTCGTCAGCGTGGTCATCGACGGCTTCAGTTCCACGGTCGGAGCGGTGGCATTACTCGTCGGATTCGGCGCGGTGCTCGGGCGGCTCGTCGAAATGACCGGCGGCGCACAGGTTCTCGCGGACAAGATGCTGGACCGGTTCGGCGAGGACAGAGCCCCCCTGGCGCTGGCGGTGGCGTCGCTGTTCTACGCGTTCCCGATCTTCCTGGACGCCGGGTTCATCGTCATGCTGCCCATCATCTACACCGTCGCCCGCCGTTTGGGCGGCTCGTTCATGCTCTACGTGTTGCCCTCGATCGGCGCGTTCCTGATGATGCACGCCCTGACGCCTCCACACCCCGGCCCGACCGCCGCGGCGACCGTGATGGGCGCCGACGTCGGCATGGTGGTCGTCGTGGCACTGCTCGTCGGCCTGCCGACGTGGTATCTGGCCGGCTACCGCCTCAGCCTGATCATCGCCAAGCGCTATCCCGACATGCCCGTGCCGACGCTGCTCGGTGAGCCCAAGGACTATCCCGAAGACGAGCGTCCGGGCTTCTGGACCGTCATCTTCGTCCTGGTGTTGCCGCTGCTGTTGATCTTCTTCAACACGATCTTCTCCACGCTCGAAGCCGACGGCGCGGTCGACGAGGACAACATCGCCTTCCAGCTGTCCCGGCTGATCGGCACCACCTCGATGGCGTTGCTGATCACCGTTCTGCTGGCCATGGTGGTGCTCTACGTCATCCCGCGCCGAGGCCGCGAACCGGTCGGATCCTTGCTCGAGAAGCTCGTCGACGACGCGTTGGCGCCCGTGTGCTCCATCATCCTGATCACCGGGGCTGGTGGCGCTTTCGGAAGGATCCTCACCGAGACCGGTATCGGTCAGACCCTGGCCGACGGCCTGGACGCCATCGGGTTGCCGGTCATGCTGGCCGGGTTCCTGATCGCCATCATCTTCCGGGTGGCACAGGGGTCGGCCACGGTCGCAGCGACCACCGCCGGCTCGATCATGGCGCCCGCGGTGACGTCGATGAATCTGGGGGCGATAGCGCTCGCGGCGGTGGTCGTCGGCATCACCGCCGGCTCCATCACCTTCTCGCACGTCAACGATTCCGGGTTCTGGCTCATCGGGCGCTTCTGCGGATTCGACACCGTCACCACCCTGAAGACCTGGACAGTGATCGCCACCGCCATCGGCTTCCTGGCCTTCGCGCTGGCATCGGTGGTCTACGTCATCGCCAGCTAGGGCGTCCGCCGCCTACGGGGACAGCGGCACCGTGGTCACCGGCACCTCGAAACCGCCCTCGCCACCGCTGGACGGCACCTCCGGCACCACGGGCTCGGGAGCGACCGTTTCCGGCGCCGTGTATGCGGGTTCCGCCGGCGGTGTGTAGGCGGGTTCCTGCGTCACCGGCTCCTCCGGTTCGGGCGCCACAGTGGGAGCGGTCGTGGTCACCGGCCGCGGTGTGCTGGTCGGGACGGTGCTGGTCGGCTCGACCGTCGTGGTCGGGACCGTGGTGGTCGGCTCGACCGTCGTGGTGGTCGTCGGCGGCGGTGTGGTCGTAGGTGTCGTCGTCCGAGTTGTCGTAGGTGTCGAGGTGGTGGTCGACGGTGTCGTGGTCGGAGTCGACGGCGTCGTGGTTGGAGTTGTGGTCGAGGGCGTCGTCGTTGGAGTCGTCGTGGTCGAGGGCGTCGTCGGCGTCACCGGGGTGGTCACCGTCGTGGTGAACGTAGGGATCGTCGGGAACGGATTGAAGGTCGGGAACGGCGCGGTCGGCAGCGCCGGGACCGGGACGACCGGAACTCCCGGCACGGGCACCACCGGCACCGCGGGCGCGGGCGCGGGTAGCTGCACCGGCGGCGGCACCACCGGGTTCGGCCCGCGGTTCACCGGAACGTTGACCGCGGGAGCCGCCGGCGGGGGCGAGACCACCGCGACCGGCAGCGCCACCGGATCCGGTGCATGCGGCACCTCCGGCAGGAACCGCCCCGGCACAGTTTGCGGCTGCAGGGCCGGCGCCGGCTGCGCCGCCACGTCGGCCACCGGCCGGATGGTCACCGCCACCGACACCGCCAGCGTCGCGAAAGCGGCCACCACGAATGCGAAGGCACTGCCCATCAACACCGTCTTCGGCGGCGGCGGCGCGATCGTCGCCGTATAAGCCTGCTCGTCCTCGAGCTCCGGGACGAACTCCTCGAGCGACTCGAACGGCAGCTCGTAGGGCTCGGGCTCCTCCTGCGAATACGCCAGCTGCGGGCCCACCGCCGCCGGATCGGTCGACGGTGACATCTGCGTCGAATCCGCCGCGACCGGCGCCATCTGCGTCGAATCCGCCGCGACCGACGCCATCTGCGTCGCGTCCATCGCGGCCGGCGCCATCTGCGTCGCATCCGTCGCGGCCGCGGGCGCCATCATCGTCGCCGCGCCGGCCGGGAATCCCGCCGCGGAGGCGGTCTGCGCGGCGCCGCGCGCGATCGCGTATCCGGCATCGGGCGGCAGTACCAGCGGTGCGGTCGAACTCAGTTCAGCAGCAATCGAATCGAGATCCAACCGCTGGCCGACCAGCGCGATCCGCGACGTGTCAGCACCGGGCAGCGACTGCAGCACCTGGGCACTCGCGGCCGCGGCACCGGCCGCACCTATCGGCATCGACGCCAGCACCGACGTCGATTCCGGGTCGTCGCCGACCCGCGTCAGCGATACCGTGTTGTCCCCGGCGAGCAGGAGCGCGGCATCGGCGCCGACAGTGCGCGCCACGGCGGTGGCCGCCTCGGCTTCGGCGACCACCTCGACGTTCTCGACACCCGCGCCGAGCACGGTGTGACGCAGGGTCTCGGCCTGCGACGCGTCGGCCGAACACAGCCGGATCGCGGCCACCCGGTTGCCGGTCTCGGCGACCTCGCGATAGGTGCCCACGATGGTGTCGGCCAGGTCGGTCATCGCGCCGTCGGACAGGTCCAGCGCGTACTGGTCGAGGAGCTGACCACCCGACGCCGGCGAACCGATCATCGCCAGGCGCGCCACGCGCCCGCTGACCGCCACACCGAGGACCACGTCCACCGAAACCACTCCTCCGCCCTCGCCGAACGACCCCAAGCTACCCGGTCCCCTGCTTGTCACCAGAGGTGAAAATGAGCACGCTGAGGTGTCGACACCTTCCGGTGTCGTCTAACGGAAGGATCGTCCCGTGAGCGACCAGCGTTACGACGCGGCACCGACCGCCGCGGCCGGCCGGGCATCCGGAGCGGGCTACGTCCCCCGCCGGGCGAACCTGGTCCGCGACGCGTTCGCCGTCGTGCTGCTGGTGCTCGGGCTGCTGGTGCCGTGGAATCTCGACTTCGGTCTCGGCGCATTCGGCAGCCCGGGCTGGGTGTGGGTGATCGTGGTCGCCGTGACGCTGCTGGCGCTCAGCGCCGTGGTGGACGGCTACGTCGGCCCGCTCCGGCTGACCAACCCCGGCCTCGACATCCGGGTACTGAGCCGCGTCCGGTCGGTGGTCTGCCTGCCCTACATCGTGACGGCGGGTGCGTTCGTCGTCCACCACCTCGCCGAAACCGTGCGCGACGGCGGCACCGGACTGGTACCGCCCGGCGTCGGGCCAGGCCTGGTCGTCGGACTCGCCGGAGCGCTACTGGCCGCTCAACCCCCCATCACCAGCGTCACGGTCGAGGGCAATCGGTTCCGGCGCTGGTATGCGATGGCGCGACTGCTGGGTGCGCTGTCGATCGCGCTCGCCACGATTGCAGTCGCCTGGAACCTGTACTGGCGCTTGCGGTATCTGTTCGTCACCGACACGGCATTCGGCGGCGGGGACATCGCGGTCATCGTCACCACCGTGCTCTACGGCGCGGTCGCGCTGACCGCGGTGGTCATCGCCTCGCGCTGGCTGCTCGAGAAGTCCGCCGCCGCCCGGCTGGCAGTCACCGCGCTCGGCGGATCCGCCGCAGCGGCAAGCACGTTGGTATGGGTCCTACCGGTCGGCCGCGACATCGACGCCTTCCACGGGATCGCGCAGAACACCTCGACTGCGGCCGTGGGCTATGAGGGGTATCTGTTCTGGGCTGCCGCCGCCGCGCTCGTCGCCCCGACCACCCTGTATGCCGTCTTTCAGATCCAGCCGCCGACGCTGGGCGCCTACCGGTCCGCCGCCCAGAAGTGTCTGACGCTCATCGCGTTCTGGGCGTTCGCAGCAGCGGTGTGCCGCGTCATCGACTACGTCATCGCGCTGTCGCTGGATCTGTCGCGGGCGCTGTACGACACCGTGGCGATGACGGTCTTCAACGTGATCACCGCGGTCATCGCGAGGTGGCTGCATCGCCAACTCGGCCGGGGTGACGCCTCCGCGAGCGTCATCGCGGCGTTCAGTGCGGCGCTGACCGCTTTCACCGTCGCCAATCTGGCCATCGGCGTGGCGCTGGCCCCGCGCTACGCCGAACCCTCCCCGGACGCGGTCTACGGCAACAACCTCGCCCAGCAGATCACCAGCACATTCGACGTCACCGTCTGCCTGGTGAGCCTGACCGTGCTGGTGGCGATGCTGTTCACCGGCCCGCTGGCCGGGCTCGTGGCCCGTCGGCGCGAGGCTCGCAACGCCGTGACACCCGAGCCGGAACCGGCCACCGCACTGGTGCCGCCCGCGGTCCAGCCGATGCCGAAGATCGTTCGGCGCCCGGCGGATCCGACGACGGTGCTGCCGGCGCACCCGACGACGGTGCTGCCGGCGGATCCGACGACGGTGCTACCGGCGCCCCCGACCGAGCAGATCGCCGCCCCGACGACGGCGTTGCGGATTCAGCGCCGCGAGCCGCCGACGCAGCACCTCAGGCCGGGTGACGACGCGCCATAGCCTGAACGTCCACTACCGGGTCGTGCGGCCGCGGATGGTCATGAACACACTCCACCCGATGAGAGTGCCCAGGGCGATGGAGAAGATCGCGGCCACCGTCGTTCCCAGCGTCATCAGGTCGTTGCCCTGTCCGACCACCGCACCGCCGAGCGACTCGAAGCTCAGCGCGCCCGGCACCAGCGACCAGAACGCCGCCAGCAACATCACGATCGCCGGCGGCGACGTCTTCACCCGCGTTGCCAGCATCGCGAACGGCACCACCACGAAGGCGCCGACCGCCCCCGCATGTGTCGGCGACAGGAACAGTCCGCCCACCTGCTGGCCGATCAGCGCCACCCCGACGGCGAGCATCAGCCACAGCAGCGAACCTCTGGGCGCCGACAGATAGAAGTAGATGCCGACCGCGATCACCACGATCGCCAAGTAGAGCGACCACGAACCCATCTTTGCCGACGGAGGTTCCGGTGTGAGCCGCCCCGCGATATGCATGCCGAGCGCCAATCCGAAAACCAACAACGCCAATTGGGTGACACCGTAGATCAGCCGGGTGGCCCCGCTGATCACCTGGGCGCTGGCGAGTTCCATTGCCGCGATGGTCAGCGACAGGCCGGGTAGCAGCGCGACCAACGGCGGGCTGATCACCCTCAGCAAACCGTCGTTGGCCGCGTCGGCGACGAACCACGTCGCCAAGATCGTGACCACCGTCGCGGCCAGTGTCGGCAGCACGGCCGCCAGCGTCGGGAACGGCCGGCCCAGCAACGAGATCACGCCGACGACGAACCCGAGGAACACATAACCCCACAGCGACGCCCACGTCGGGTTGATCACCATGCCGAAACCCACGGTGGTGATCACGTAACCCACCACCGTGGTCACCGGCCCGAACCGGGACGGCATCGACCGCGCCAACGCGGCCTCGCGCGCGGCCTCGGCGGGGTCGATGGCCCCGACCTCGGCCAGTTCGGCGATGGCGTCGACGCGACCCGCGAGATCGAGCTGTGTGGTGGGCTTCTGCACGGTCTCCACCTCGTAGGCGACGTAGCCGACCTGCACGACCAGCGCCGTGGGCAGCACGACGATCCGCACCGTCTCGTCGGTGTACGCAGCGGCGATGGCCGACAGGCGAGCTTGGACCATCTGCGCCGGCTGCGAGCATTCGATCAGCGCGATGCCCAGCTCGCGCAGCATCGCCGCAACCTGGGTGTCGTCGTGGATCCGGCCGTCGTCCGGCGCCGCCGGCACCTGCTTGCGGATGCCTGCCAGGAGCCGGCGCAACCGGTGCGGACGCGAGTCAGTCATGTCCCGATTGTGCGCTGCTGTGCGTCAGCGGCCGACCAACTCGTGCAGCTCCACCTCGAACCGGTCCCCCAGATCCCACAGATCGTCCACCAGCTGCGGGCACGAGATGATCCCCACGTTGAGCTTGTCGCCCAGCGACATCACGGTGATGTTCAGACCCGATCCGTGAAAGATCGGCCCGAGCGGATACAACGCCGTCACCTGCGCGCCGCAGCTGTACAGCGTCTCCTGGGGACCCGCCACATTCGAGATGACGACGTTGTGAATCGCCGTGTTCGACAACGGTGTTCGCGACAGCACGCCCATCAGTGCGCTGAACATGGTCCGCGAGATGCTCTGGGCGAGATCCACCAGCAGCGTCGGCCCCAGCGAGCCGCTGTGTTCCTTCGATTTCACGTTCGACGCACCGATCGTCCGCAGCCGCTCCAGCGGATCCTCGATGTCGGTGTGCAGATTGCAGAACATGCCCGACAGCTGATTGCGGCCCGGGCGGTCGGTCATCCCGTGTACCGACGCTGGCACCACCGCGATCAGCGGCTTGTCCGGCAGTTCGGACCGTTCGTCGAGGAAGCCGCGCAGCGCCCCCGCGCACAGCGCCATCACCACGTCGTTGACCTTGATGTCGAACCGGTTCTTCACCTTCTTGACGGCGTCGAGGTCCAGTTGGACCAGCGCGATGTTCCGCGACGATGTCAGCTGAGCGTTGAACCGCGTCTTCGGCGCCGAGAACGGCGCAGCCATCGCCGTACCCTTCACCGCCCGGCCGACCGTCTCGGTCACCAGCGACGTCGCCACCGGGATCACCCTGGTCAGCTGCCACGGCCGGACCAGGGTCCGGAGCAGGCCATCGGCCGCGATCGCCCACGCCGGCGCGTCTCCGGGCCCCTCGACCGGATCGGGAACCGGCACGTCGATGTCGGTGTCCAACAGCTTGTCCAGCAGGCCGGCCGCCGACACCCCGTCCACGGCCGCGTGGTGCACCTTGAGCATCACCGCCATCGCGCCGCCGTCCGATGCCGCCGAACCGCCCACACCCTCGATGATCCACATCTCCCAGAGCGGCTTGCTCCGGTCCAACGGGACCGACGCGATGCGGCCGCACACCTCGGCCAGTTCTTCGCGCCCGCCCGGGGCCGGGAGCCCGATCCGATTCAGATGCCGCGACAGGTCGAAGTCCTTGTCCTCCACCCACACCGGATGATCGACGTTGAAGTCGCTGTCGGCGATTTTGGCCCGGAACTCCGGAAGCGCCGGTATCCGCGCCGCGAGGTCGTCGCGGAAACGCTCGAAGCTGTAGCCGCCCGGCATCGTCGAGGTGTCCATCTCGAGGATCGAACACACGTGAATCGGCACCGTCGACGATTCGCTGTACAGCAGACCTGCGTCCAGGCCACTCAACCGCTCCATCCGCCTCCGGTACCCCGGCAGGCGCTGCTGTCAAACCGTCAGCGTGGCGGCTCGAAGCTGATCACCTCACCGCGGTTGATCGACACCCAATCCCTGGCCTCCAGATACGGCCGCAACGTCTCGGTGATCGCCGCCCCGTCGGCCGCGGTCTTGGGCCGCTGGAGTTCGTACAGATGCGGGAACTCCGTCCACGCGGTGACCGCATCCCACAACCGCACCGCCGCCGCACCGGTGGGCGGATCGATCAGCACCGGCCCGAACAGGCACTGACCGTCGGGGAAGAACAGCGTCGGCACCCCGTAGCCGCCCGCGTCGACCACCCGCCGGTGGTCGGCCAGCACCTCGTCGCCCGTCGTCGAGTCGGCGATCGCCTCGTCGACCAGTGCCGGGTCCAGGCCCAGTTCGCCGAGCAGATGCCGGGCGACCGCTCGCTCGTGCGGTTTGTGCCCCTCCACGTGCAACGCGCGGCCGGCCCGCTCGTACCAGGCGTCGACGTCGGCCATGGATCGGCGGCGCAGAAGCGCACCGATGCGCATCATCGACCACCCGTAGGACCACTCCCGCTCCCACGGATGCTTTTTGCCCTGCTGGCGATTGATCTCCTCGAGGCTGAAGAACCGCCAGTTCACCGCCAGGCCGGTCAGGTCGCGCACCTCGCGGATCCACCGCGAGGTCTGGTACGCGAACGGACACATCACGTCGAAGTGGAAGTCCACATACTCGGGGCGGTACTCGGGGTGCCCGGTCACATCGTGAACCTCAGGTTGCGGGCGGCGCGGTCTCCGAGTTCGCCATCGCCGGTCCAGCGGATCGCGCCGGCGTCGATCTGCACCTGCGGGTCGATACGGCCGCAGGCGAGCTGGATGAACGTCGTGGAATCGGTGGTGACGGTGACGTCGGGCTGGTCGAGATGGTCGACCTGCCTGGCCCGCCCCTCGACCGCAACGTGGATCTGACGCGCGAGCGGACCGGTCAGATCGAACGTGAGGCTCTTGCCGTCGGGCAGGCCGACCTTTTTGCCCACGATGTAGCCGATCGAATTCTGCACCTCGGCCAGCGCGAGCTCGGCGGTGATACCGCCGTCGTCAGTCTTGCGGCCCAGCGGGGTGGCGATGTCACGCTCGTGGACCCAGAAGTCGAAGACCCGGATCGCCATGAATCGGCCGTAGGTGCCGGGTCCGACGGGCATCCATGACGGGCGGGCGAGGTCGGCCTCGGTCAGTGCGGCGAGATCACGGCGTCGCCGGTCGAAGATGCCCCGGACCTTCTGGACATACGGGCTGTCGTCGGCCAGGAAGGCACCGGCCTTCTCGAAGGGCGGTGGCGTGGTGTCGTCGTCGGGCAGCCAGCCGGCCAGGACGGCCTCGACGCTGGTGACGTGATCGACGACGCCGCGGACGGTCCACTCCGGGCAGAGCGATGGCACATTCCAGTCCTCGTCGCTCAGGTCCGCGCACAACGCATCGAAGGTGTCGTAACAATGCTCGAGAGCGGTGCGGATCTCGTGCAGGCTTCGGGTCTTCACGCAACCATCATCAGCCCTGCCGGGCGCAGTCGTCCCCGTCTTCGTCGCGATCGGCGGTGTCGTCATCCACCAGGTCGCCGAGCCGGGCGCATCTGCCCCGCAGCAGATCCTCCCGCGGGCCCTGCCGATACCCCCCGCCGCGCAGACCTCCCGACCGGCAGACGCGGGCGGCACCCCCCGGCCCGCCCGCGTCGCCGCTCCCTCGCCCGTCGTCCATGATGGTTCGATTCTGCGTCACCGTCAGCGCACCCGATGACAGCAATTTTTCAGCAGCACGAGCGCCCGCTGATGGCCGGCGGACACCCCGACCTGTCCCGCTGGTGACCCGAAGTGGCCCGGGTGCGATCTACCGTCGACACCCGCGACCCGACGACATTCGAGGACAACGGATTTCGCGCGTCACGGTCTTGCGTTGCGCCACGACGACTGCCGGGGGTGTAACGTCGGAGTCGAGTCGCGCAGATTTCTCCGCGGTTCCCGCCTCGGCGCCCGTATCGTGACGCGCGCCGGGTCAACTCCGCGAGAGGACTTGCCATGGGCGCGGCGTTCATCCATGCGAAAACGATTGTGCAAGAAAGATTGTGACGCCTTCCGACCGGAACAGCTCCGACCATCCGATCCGACTCAGCGTGGCCTCGACGCTCGGCAGCGGCCTCGACGGCGCCTGGTGGCCCTATACCGCCTCGGTCGGCCGGGAACTGCCCTACCTCGTCGAAGCCCTGACCGGGCGACTCGGCGAAGTCGTCGACATCTCGGTCAACTGGTCCTCACTCGAAGGCACCCCCGACCTCAATTCACTGCCCGCACGTGGCGCGTTGCCCGGCCAGAAGGTGCGGCAGAAGCGCGTCATCACCGTGACCGGAAAAGATGCGTGCGCCAATCTGCTGGTGATCCCATCGGGGACCAGTCGAGCCCTGGCCGTCATGATCCTGCGCCAGGCCGCGTCACTTCCGGTCGAATACCGACTCCAGGACAGCACCGCCTGGCGCGCCGCATCGGTCATCGTCGACACCGCACGCGCCGAGTGTGCGCGCCGCGCCACGCCGAAGAGCGGCAACGCCTCGCTCCTCCTCGACTGATCAGCGCCAGAATCGCCGGCTCTTGCGTTTGCGTTGATCGCCTTCTACGTCGGTCCACTCCCCCGCCGCGTACCTGAACGTTTCGGCGCCGACGCGCACCACCTCGAGTACCCCGTCCGGACGCTTGACGTAGACGTCTCCGAACCTCTTGTAGTCGTCGGCACCCCCGCCGGGAAGTCTCACCGAAACCGTCATTGCCGAACCTCTCCATCGCGCAGTCGATGTGAATTCTGCGCAGATGGTTCGGGCGGCACATCGTGAGCAGGCGTTCCCGCTGATCGGGATGTTCTCGACGCTACGCCGCCGCAGCAATGCGTGGCGGTCGAAAACGAATCCGTAAGGAAATTAACCGGTTTCGTTCAGCAGGCGTAGGGTTGCAGATATCGGGACCATTCAGGCCCCCTGACGAAGGGCCGAGATGTCTGACAAGTCCCCCCGACAGGCCATGTCGAAGAAATCCGGAAAGACCATCAAGGAGAAACGCGCCGCCAAACACGCCAAGGCGGCCGGCGACTCCCAGGCAGAGACCGTGTTCAACGCCAAGAAGCGTTGATCCGCGTCGCCATCGCAGACACCGTCATGCGCGCCCAGCTGGCAGCGGCCATGGCCGCACTGGCCACCGTCGCCCGAGGCACCGGCAGTCGGCGCCTCGGCGTTCGTCGCGGGGCCGAGCGCCGGCGCCACCGCGAGACATTCGACGACCTCGAGCGCGACAGCCGCCTCGAACACCAGAACCGCACCGACGGCGGCACCCGATGACCACGAATACCGTGGTGCTCATCGCCGTCGTCGTCGTGGTCGCCGTCGTCGCTACCGGCCTGTCGCTCGCTTTGACGCGTCGCCTGCGCGGTGATCGCCGGGAGCAGGCCGGGGGCAGCATCCTGGATCTGGCCGCGATGGATCTCGAGGAGGAGAGCAGGGTGCAAGCGGCCCGAGTCGAGCTGGGCATCGAAGCGTTCCGCCTGCGCCGCAAGAATGAGCAGACCGCATCGAGAATCGAGAGCGAGGCAGCCCCCGAGTAAGCCGGCGGGTGCTAAGACAGATCCATGCCGGCACCCACCGCCTTCCGCTATCCCGCCACGGGCAACCGGGCCAGGATCGCGTCGATCGCTCGGCGCGTCGGGATCGACCCGTTCCCCCGCCCGGAGGTCGCGCGGCTGTTCATCGACGGACTCAACCAGGGCGATCCGACCGCCGAACGCTTCGTCGCCGAGACCTACCACGGGGAGCTGGGCGCCCGCCGAGCCCGTGAGCTGGTGGAGCGGGCTCAGCGCGAGGGCATCGACGCCGTGGCCGAAGCGCCCGAATCCATGCGCGCCCTGTTCGCCGAATTCGAACAGCTCCCCGACTGGGTCGACCCGCGCCTCATCGAAGAGGGCGCTGCGGTCTGGCGGCGCTGGGCCTACGCACTGGGCGCCCTGGGTAACGCCGGAACCAACGACACCTACACCGAGGGCTGGCTGGCCGTGCCGCTGTCACTGAGCGGCGGCTATGCCGGCGACCGCGCCCTGCACCGCTACCTGGAAACCTCGAAGTGGTGGATCGAGGTCTGTCGTCCCGGCGCGATCCTCACCCCCAACTCACTGGCCCGCAACATCTCCCTGCACGTACGGATCATGCACGTCTCGGTGCGTGATCGAGTCCGCAACCACCGCGAGTGGGACGCCGCGCGGTGGGGTCTGCCCATCAGCCAGTCCGCCATGCTGCTCACCCTGCTCGGCGGCAGCATCGCCCCGGCCTTCGGCCTGTTCCCCTTGGGACACCTCACATCACCGCACGAGATGCGCGCCGTGCTGCATTTCAACCGGTACTGCGGCCACCTCGTCGGCGTCCGGTGCGCGGGGTACTTCCCGGAGACCATCGCCGACGCGTGGCGCATCCTGCTCATGGCCGACGCCGCCCGCAGCTATGACAGCGCCGAGAGCGGTACCGAACTCGTCGAGTCGTTCGTGCCCGCCTTCACACCCGGCGACCACCGGAGCGGAATCGAGAAGCTCAGGGCGACCTATCATTACCGCGTCCAGGCCGGCTATCTCGGTCTCTACATGCTGCCCTGGAACCGACGGCGCTACCGACTGCCCGCCGCCCTGCCCGGGATAGCCCTGCTCCTCATGCGCGCCCCGCTGATCGCGGCGCTCGAGATCGCCCGCCGCCTCAGCCCGGCGATCGACCGGACGTGGCAGCGACAGAACCACCGCCGCTGGGAACGCTGGCTGCAGTGGCAGTCCGCCGGTAAGGCCGCGACGTTCGAAGCGGCCGCGCCGCTGCGCCGCTAGGATCAAACCCCCAGTCGACCGGACAGTTTCGTCAGTCGCTCCAGGCTCGCGCCGTCCAAACCGGTAACGCGCACCCTCTTGCCGCGCGCTTCATACTTCTGCCGGATGGTGTCCAGCGTCGCCACCGAGGACGCATCCCAGATGTCGGTGCCGGACAGATCGATCACGACGTCGTCGGGGTCACCACGGATGGCGTTACGGCTCACCCCGAGTTCGGCGGCGAGCTCCGACTCCGGTGGCAGGGCCGGGCGCGTGCAAGAAACGGTCAGGCCAGTGCATTCGCGGCGGCGAAACCCGTCCCGTTCCGCCACCGGCTGCAGCCTTCAGGCGACGCAGCGGAGCCCGATATGCGTGGTGGCGCTGTCCTGGGATTGGGACGACCGCGCCGCCGGGCGGTAGCGGTGGCAATACTCGGGCGCGCACAGATGCGAGCCACCCTTGAGCGCCTGGTGCACCGTCGGATCCCCGGTGGCAGACGGCGGCGGACAGCAGCCCTGCGCCGGTTCACCCGGCCGGTGATGCCGGGCGTATGTCGTCGTCGTCCACTCCCACACGTTGCCGATCATGTCGACCAACCCGAAGGCGTTCGGGGGGAACGTGCCCACCGGTGAACTGCCGGACCAGCCGAGTGCGCCGTCGTTCCGGTAGGGGAACCTGCCCTGCCAGGTGTTGGCCATCAGCCGGCCGTCGGGGCGGACCTCGTCGCCCCAGGCGTATGCCGCCGTCGACCCGGCTCGGGCCGCGTACTCCCACTGCGCTTCGGTGGGCAGCCGTCGGCCCGCCCAGTCGGCGTAGGCGGCGGCATCCGGATAGGCCACTTGGACGACGGGGTGATCGGCGCGATCCGCGACCGTGGACTCCGGCCCGAACGGGTGCCGCCACGAGGCCCCGGGCATCCAGATCCACCACTGCCGCCAGTCCCGCAAGTTGACCGGTCCGGTGGTGGGGCGGAACACCAGGGCCCCGGGAACGAGGTCTTCGGGCGGAACGCCCGGGAAGTCGGCGGAGTCGAGGGGGCGCTCGGCCACCGTGACATAGCCGGTGGCGGCGACGAAGTCGGCGAACTGGGCGTTGGTGACCGGATGCTTCTCGATGGCGAACGGCGCCACCGACACCGTGTGGACCGGCGCCTCCTCCGGATAGAAGTCGGTGGATCCCATGCGGAATACGCCGCCGGGCAGGTCGAGCAGTTCGGTCAGCATGGCGCCAGGCTAGGCCCTTTCCCGGCGCCACACGACTGGTGAGCCGCGGCGACGCCGGCGCCGAAAGAGCGCTACAGCGCGTCGCGGATGTCGTTCTTCAGCGCCTCGGACTCGGTGCCGAAAACCGCCTGGACGCTGTTGCCCACCTCGATGACCCCAGCCGCGCCCAGCGTCTTGAGGCGGGCCTGGTCCACCTTCGAGGTGTCGGCGACCTCCATGCGCAACCGGGTGATGCAGGCGTCGACGTTGCGCAGATTGTCGCGGCCACCGAATGCCGAGATCAACTGTTCGGCCTTGCTCTGGCCGGCCGGCGGTGCGGACTTCTCCGCGGCCCCGTCCACGGCCCCGTCTACGGCCGCGGGAGCCGCACCCAGGTTCGCCGCCTCCTCGGCCTCGAACTCGGCTTCGGGTTCGCGGCCGGGGGTGCGCATGTCGAACTTGGTGATCGCGAACCGGAACAGCAGGTAGTAGACGACGAAGAACACCACACCCATCACGATGAGCAGCGGAATGTTCTTGGCCGCCGGTGCGGTGCCGTAGAGCAGCAGGTCGATCAGCCCGGCGGAGAACGAGAACCCCAGGTGGATGTCGAGCAGGTAGGCGATCGCCAGCGACAACCCGGTCAGCACCGCGTGGATGACGTAGAGCGGGAACGCCACGAACATGAACGCGAATTCGAGCGGTTCGGTCACCCCGGTGAGGAACGCGGTGAGCGCCGCGGCCGAGAGGATGCCGACGGCGACCTTGCGCTGCTTCTTGTTCGCCACGTGGATCATCGCCAGGGCGGCGGCGGGGAGGCCGAACATGAGGATGGGGTAGAAGCCGGAGGTGAGGTGGCCGCCGGTCGGATCCCCCGCGGCGAACCGGGTCAGTTCGCCGGTGACGTTCTCGCCCGAGGGTGTCTGATAGTCGCCGTAGAGGAACCAGATGTAGGAGTTCGGGATGTGGTGCAGCCCCAGGGGGATCAGCATCCGGTTGGCGAATCCGTAGACGAAGGCCCCGATCGCCCCGGACCCACCGATGAATTCGCCCAGACCGGTCAGCCCGGCGTCGAACAGCGGATAGAAGTAACTCATCGCGAACGCGAGGAACAGACAGGCCAGGGAGACGACGATCGGGACGAACCGTCGACCCCCGAAAAAGCCGAGATACGACGGCAGCACCACGGTGTGATACCGGTCGAACAGCCACGCCGTGAGCAGGCCGACCACGATTCCGGCGAAGACGCTGTAGTTGATCTGCGCCTGATCCCCGGATTTGTCCACCTCACCGGCCAGCACGATCGGCGACATGGTCTTGAACACCGCCTGCACCACCAGATAGCCCACCACCGCCGAGAGCGCGGTGGAGCCGTCGGCCTTCCTGGCGAAACCGATCGCGACACCGACGGCGAACAGCAACGGCAGATTCGAGAACAGCGCGTCCCCGGCGGCGCTCATCGCCTTGAAGAAAGGCCCGATGACCGGCGCCTCGATGCGGCCCAGCAGGTCCGGCTGACCGAGGCGCAGCAGGATGCCCGCCGCGGGCAGCACCGCGATCGGCAGCATGAGGCTCTTGCCGAGCCGCTGCAACTGCGCGAAACCGGGAATACGAACCCCCGACTTGCGTTGACCCTCCGGAGTTTTCGCGGCCTCAGTCGTCACAGCCCCGCCTCCCCTTTCGCCGATGCCGTGCCACACACGGGTTCCGCAAGCCTATTCTTGGTCCGGTCGGCTTTCATCCGATCGGACAAAGGAGTTGCGACAGTGAGCACCACGTCAGTTCTCGCCCCGGTCGCCGGGCGCGCGGTTCCGCTCTCCGACGTCCCCGATCCCGTGTTCTCGGCCGGCATGGTCGGCCACGGCGCAGCGGTCGATCCGCCCCACGAGGTGATCGACGCGGTGGCCCCGGTCAGTGGCAAGCTCCTCAAGCTGCTGCCGCATGCCTTCGTCGTCATGACAGCTGACAACGTCGGTGTCCTGGTGCATCTCGGGATCGACACCGTCGCGCTCAACGGGGAGGGATTCACCACCCATGTCACACAGGGCGACGACGTGTCCGCAGGCCAGAAGGTGATCACCTACGACGTCCCCGCGATCGCCGCCAAAGGGCTGAATCCGATTGTGCCCGTTGTCGTCATGGACGAACGCGAACCCGACAACATCACCCCCGCCGGACCGGTGCTCGAGGGCGCGGCGGTCGCTCCGGGTGACGAACTCTTCACCGCCCGTAAATAAATGGAAGTCGTCATCCTCGAGGACCGCGCGGAGATCGGCCGGGTGGCCGCCGACGCGGTGGCGGCGTTGCTGAATCGCACACCCGACGCGGTGCTGGGATTGGCCACCGGATCCTCCCCGCTGATGATCTACGACGAACTCGCGGCCCGACACGACGCGGGCGCGCTGTCGTTCCGGCAGGCCCGCGGCTTCACCCTGGACGAATACGTCGGCCTCCCAGACGATCACCCCGAGCGCTACCGCAACGTCATCGACGCGGTGTTCGTCTCCCGCGTCGACTTCGCTGAAAACGCGGTGCAGGGGCCCGACGGCCAGGCCGACGACATCCCCGCGGCCTGCGCCGCCTACGAGGCGGCGATCGCCGATGCGGGCGGGGTGGACCTGCAGATCCTCGGGATCGGCACCGACGGCCACATCGCATTCAACGAACCCGGCTCCTCGCTGGCCTCGCGGACCAGGATCAAGACGCTGACCCGGCAGACCCGCGTCGACAACGCGCGGTTCTTCGGCGACGACATCGACGCGGTACCGACCCACTGCCTGACCCAGGGGCTGGCCACCATCCTGCAGGCCCGGCACATCGTCCTGGTCGCGACCGGCCGCGGCAAAGCCGAGGCGGTGCACCACCTCGTCGAAGGTGCGGTGAGCGCCATGTGGCCGGCCACCGTGCTGCAGCACCACCCGCACGTCACCGTGCTGCTCGACGACGCAGCCGCCCGCCGATTACAGCTCGTCGACTACTACCGCGAGACCTACCGCGCCAAACCGGATTGGCAGGGGATCTGAGGTGCTGCTGCGCGCCGACACCGTGCTGACCGGACGGGAGACGCTGCGCCCCGGCTGGCTCGACATCGCCGACGGAACGGTGCGCGCGGTGGGCTCCGGGCCCGCGCCCGGACCGCCCGATGCGGATCTCGGCGCGGCGACGATCGCGCCGGGATTCGTCGACACCCACGTGCACGGCGGCGCCGGGGGGAACTTCTCGGCCGCGACGCCGGAGCAGACGGCAGCCGCGGTGGACATCCACCGCAGACACGGCACCACCACCCTGGTCGCCTCGCTGGTCACCGCCGGTCCCGCCGAGCTGCTGCGGCAGGTCCAATCGCTGGCCCGCGACGTCGGGGCCGGAGTGCTCGACGGGATCCACCTCGAGGGTCCGTGGCTGTCGCCCTCACGCAGTGGTGCTCATCAGCCGGCGCTGATGCGCGACCCGGATCCCGCCGAGATCGACGCGGTGCTCGACGCGGGTGGCGGCGCCATCCGGATGGTCACCATCGCGCCGGAACGCGCCGGAGCACTCCCTGCGATCGAGCAGCTCACCTCGGCCGGGGTGGTCGTCGCGGTCGGCCACACCGAAGCGACGTATGACCAGACGCGGGCGGCGATCGACGCGGGCGCCACGGTCGGCACCCACCTGTTCAACGCGATGCGCCCGATCGACCGGCGTGAGCCCGGGCCCGTCGTCGCGCTGCTCGAAGATCCGCGCGTGACGGTGGAGCTGATCACCGACGGGGTGCACGTCGATCCCGCTGTCTATCGCCTGGTGACCAAAACAGCCGGGCCGGAAAGGGTTTCGCTGATCACCGATGCGATGGCCGCGACCGGCATGTCCGACGGGTGCTACCACCTCGGCCCGCTGGCCGTCGAGGTCGCCGCCGGAGTCGCGCGGGTGGCCGGCACCGACACCATCGCGGGCAGCACCGCCACGATGAACCGGGTGCTGCGGCTGGCGGTCGCCTTCACCGGGGCACCACGCGACGAGGCGCTGACGGACGCGGTGGCGCAGACGTCGGTGAATCCCGCGCGAGCGCTGGGTCTGCCCGCGGCAGCCGGACTGAGCGCCGGCGCGCCCGCCGACCTGGTGGTGCTGGACCCCGATCTGACCGTGGTCGTGGTCATGCGGCGTGGTTCGTGGATAGTGCCGCCGCCCTGACCGGACTAGCGTGAATCCATGCCGAAGATCACCGCCGCCCACCCGCCCGACCTGCTGCTCAACCTCGTCAATCCCGCTCTGCGCATCGCCTTGAAGACGCCGCTGGGCGGGGCCCTCAAACAGTTCATGGTCCTCGAGTTCACCGGGCGCAAATCCGGCCGGAACTTCGCCATACCGGTCAGCGCTCACCACCTCGACGGCGTTCTCTACGCGGTCCTCGAGGCGAAGTGGAAGTACAACTTCCGCGAGGGAGCGCCTGCCCGGGTGACCACCGGTGGTCAGACCACCCAGATGCACGGCGAACTCATCACCGAGACGGCCACCGTCGCCGATATCGTGCACCGCATCGCCACCAATTACGGTGCGAAGAAGGCGCAGCAGACGATGGGTCTGAAATTCGAGGGCGACAGCGTCCCCTCGCTCGACGAGTTCACCGAAGCGGCCACCCGGCTGAAGATGGCCGCCATCCGGTTCACCCCGACGGACTAGACACGTCCTCGCGGACCGCGAACACCGGCCAGCGCTGCGGGACGCCCTTGAGCTCGTGGCGACCGCGGTCGGCGAATTCGAACCGCGACCCGAGCACCAGCGGCGGCACGACTCCGGAGACCAGGACCTCACCGGGTGCCGCGAGCCCGAGAATCCGCGCGGCGATGTGCACTGCGATGCCGTGGACGTCCCCGTCTGAGGATTCCACCTCCCCGGTGTGCAGCCCGGCCCTGATCGTGAGGCCGAGTTCTGCCGCCTCTTCGCGAATCGCTCTGGCGCAGTTGATCGCTCGCGCAGGACCGTCGAATGTCGCCAACGCCCCGTCGCCGGTGAATTTGACGACCGCGCCTCGCGCGGCCCTCACCTCGCGCTCGACCAGCCGGTCGTGAGCGGCCAGCAGCGCCGTCCACTCCCCGTCACCGAGTGCGGCGGCCAATTCGGTGGAACCCACGATGTCGGTGAACAACACCGTCGACAGCACTCGGTTGGACTGCGGAGCCGCGCGGCCACCGGTGAGGAACTCCTCGATCTCCTCCAGCACGCGCCCGGCATCGCCGGCGAACCAGGCGTTGTCCACGCCGTCGAGCTCGACGCGGCGCGCGTCGGCGATCCGGCCCGCCATGTCCACCGCGTGCTCGCGATGCACGTGACGGTCACCGCTGCGATGCAGCAGCAGCGTCGGCACCTGGATGCTCTCCAGCGCGGGCCGGATGTCGGTGCGCAGAAAGAGGTCCAGGATCGCCCGGAAGTGAGCGGGTCCGCCCGCCAGCCGTTCGGCCCGCGCCCACCACCGGCGCTTGAGCGCGTCACCCGACCAGCTGGGTGCCAGCTGATCCATCACCGCGCCGGTGCCGACCGTCCCCTCGGCGCGTTCCAGATACTGCGCGAGCGCGGGCTCCGGCATCCCCATGGGGTGATCCGGGCCGCGAACATAGCGGGCGAACGGGGCGTGGAGCACCAGCGAGCGCACCCGTTGCGGATGGCTACCCGCCAGCAGCAGCACCGGCAACCCCGATTCGGACATCCCGAACACCGTCGCGCACCGGCTCCCGACCGCGTCGAGGACCGCCACCAGACCGTCCGCCCAGGACTGCATGGCCGGGCGATCGTTGAGGGGCACCGCGTCCGAACTGCCGGTGCCCAGCAGGTCGGTCAAGATCAACCGGCTGAACGACGCCAGGTGGCGCAGGTGCCCGGCCACGGTCGGCTCGTCCCACAGCAGATCGATCGGAAACGTCGCTGTCGGCACGAACAGCAGATCGGGCCCGGTGGTGCCCACGACCTGGTACGCGAGGTGCGCATCGCCATCCCGCGCGTACAGCGTCTCCGGGGCTGACGCCATGCCACGAGCATGGCACGTGTCGGCGGAGGTCATCCCGCAATGGGGGGTCAGGAAGGCGTAAGGTCAGGCCCGAGCCGGCACGGCCGGCGTGTGACCCGACCCCGAGATGCACCAGGACGGACAGTGGCAGATACAACCAGCGCGACCCCCAAGGCCGAGTCGAAGTGGCTCTCGAAGTCCGCGTCTGAGACGCGTGGGTCGGACAAGAAGGAAGTCCAGTTCCACTACGACATCTCCAACGACTTCTTCAAGCTGTGGCAGGACTCCAACCAGGTCTACAGCTGCGCCTACTTCGAGAAGGACGACTACACCCTCGAACAGGCCCAGCTCGCCAAGATCGACCTGTCGCTCGGCAAGCTGGGCCTCAAGCCCGGGATGACCCTGCTCGACATCGGGTGCGGCTGGGGCAAGACGATCATGCGGGCCGTCGAGAAGTACGACGTGAACGTGATCGGCCTGACGCTGTCGGAGAACCAGAAGCAGCACATCGAGGATTTCCACTTCGCCAACGCCAAGACCGACCGCAAGCTCGAGGTCCGGCTGCAGCCCTGGGAGGAGTTCGAGGGACAGGTCGACCGCATCGTCTCGATCGGCGCGTTCGAACACTTCGGGTTCAACAAGTACGACGACTACTTCAAGAAGACGTTCAACTGGATGCCCGAGGACGGTGTGCAGATGCTGCACACGATCATCATCCCGGAGGACGAGGAGATCAAAGCCAAGGGACTGCCGCTGACCATGTCGCGGGTCCGCTTCATCAAGTTCATCATGGACGAGATCTACCCCGGTGGCCGCCTGCCGCTGGCCTCGATGGTCAAGGAGCACGCCGTCAAAGCCGGCTACACCGTGACCCGCGAACAGCATCTGCAGCCGCATTACGTCAAGACGCTCGACACCTGGGCCCGCAACCTCGAGGCCAAGAAGGACGAGGCCATCGCGATCACCTCCGAGGAGATCTACGAGCGGTTCCTCAAGTACCTGGACGGGTGTGCCGATCTGTTCCGGCAGGGCTACACCGACGTCGCGCAGTTCACCCTGGAGAAGGCGCCCAGTTAGCCAAACTAGGCAATCTGCGTTATACAGACCAAGATCACAGACAGCAGGAGGAACGCAGATGAGTGAGATCGGGTCGGGGGGCTCGACTGGCACGAAGACCGCGTCGATGAAGGTGGCGTACGAGGACGTTCAGGCTCACTACGACATCTCCAACGAGTTCTTCGGGCTCTGGCAGGATCCCACTCGCACCTACAGTGCCGCGTACTACGAGCGCGACGACATGTCGCTCGAAGAGGCACAGATCGCCAAGATCGACCTGGCGCTGAACAAGCTCGGCCTCCAGCCGGGCATGACGCTGCTGGACGTGGGGTGCGGCTGGGGCGCGATGCTCAAACGCGCAATCGAGCGCTTCGACGTCAACGTCATCGGGCTCACCCTCAGCAAGAACCAGCAGGCACTCGGCCAGCAGGTTCTCGACGACGTCGACACCTCCCGCTCGCGACGCGTGCTGCTGCGCGGCTGGGAGGAGTTCGAGGAGCCGGTCGACCGCATCGTCAGCATCGAGGCGTTCGAGGCGTTTCCCAAGGAGCGCTACAAGGCGTTCTTCGACCTGTGCTACCGCATCATGCCCGGCGACGGCCGCATGGTGCTGCAGACGATCATGGGTCACCCGCTCAAACGCTGGCCCGAACTCGGCGTCCCGATCACGATGACCGATCTGCGGTTCATGCGCTTCATCGCCAAGGAGATCTTCCCGGGCGGATCGGTGCCATGCGACGAGGATGTCGTCGAATTCTCCACCGCCGCCGGCTTCTCGGTGGAGAAGCAGGACGATCTCACGCCGGACTACGTTCGCACCCTGGCCACCTGGGCCGAGGCGCTGGAAGCCCGCCGCGACGAGGCGATCGCCGTGACGTCCGAGGTGGTCTACGACCGGTACATGAAGTACCTGCTGGGCTGCTCGGACTTCTTCAACCGCAACGTCAGCTACGTGGGACAGTTCACGCTGGTCAAGTGAGCCCACGCCGCAGCTCGTCGAGCGCCTGGTCGAGCGAGACCTGCGGTGTCCAACCCCAGCGCTCGGCCCGGTCGGCGACAATCTGACCCCGCCATGCCGGCTCCTCCTGGTAGACCGGCTCGACGCCCAGCGCGGCCGTGACGGTGCCGAAGTAGTCCCGCTGGGTGGCCGGGCCGCCGGCGACGTTGACCGGTGTGCACCCGCCCTCGACGGGGCCCTGTTCGGGGTCTTCGGCGCTGCGGATCCGCCCGATGGCCACATCGGCGAGCAGCGCGGCGAGGTCGTCGACGTGGATCCACGCGAAGGTCTTGTCCGCGACGGTGCGCCGAGCCGACTCCTCGCCGGCGATGTCGCGGGGGCGCAACGTGTTCCAGATCGACGTCTCGCCGGGACCGAGGATCGCCGGCGGCCGCACCAGGATGCGGGTGATGCCGTCCACCTGCGCCAGCGCGGCGTCGGTGTCCCGCTTGGTCACCGGATAGTCGCCGGCATCGTCGCCGACCAGGGCGCCCGCTTCGTCGACGTCGCCCACGCCGGCCGACCGGTCGTAGACGCCGGCGGTCGACATGTGCACCAGCCGCGCCACCTCGGCATCCCTGGCCGCCCGGGCGATCACCGGGGTGCCCGCCACGCCGATGCGATGCTGCGTCGCACGGTCGCTACCCATCGGGTGCACGGTGGTCACCACGGCGTCGGCTCCGGCGACCACCTCCGCCGCGAACCCGGGATCGGTGAAGTCCCCTACGCACTCCTGAACGCCGTCGATCGCCGGTGCGGCCCCGGACCGGCGGACCACCGCACGCACCGACGCCCCCCGCTCGACCAGCGCGGCGCAGGTGCGCGATCCGACGAATCCGTTGGCTCCGGTGACGACGACGAGGGGCGGAGTCTGCTCAGCGGTCATGGGACCACTGTGCCCGCTCACCGCGCGATCATGCAGCCCCGAAGACCAACGCCACGTTGTGCCCGCCCAGGCCGAACGAGTCGCTGACCGCATAGCGGAAGTGCCCGGTCCGCGGCGCCCCGGTGACGACGTCGAGGTCGATCGCGGGGTCGACCTCGACGACGTTGAGCGTCGGCGGCACCACACCGTCGCGCAACGACTGCACCGTCACCACCGCCTCGACCGCCCCGGCCGCCCCCAGTGAGTGGCCCAGCGCCGCCTTGGGCGCATACACCGCGGGCCGGTGATCGCCGAGGGCGCGATGCAGGGCGCGCGCCTCGGCCAGGTCACCGCGGCGGGTGCCGGCGGCATGCGCGTTGACCAGGTCGATGTCATGGGGCGTCAAGCCGGCCAGCTCGATGGCGTGGGTGACCGCGTCACCGGCGGCTTCACCGGTCGGGTCGGGGTACATCGGGTCGTAAGCATCGGCGGTCATCGACACCCCGAGCAGACGGGCCTGGATGTCGGCGCCGCGGGCCCGGGCATGCTCCTCGGTTTCCAGCAGCAGCAACGCGCCGCCCTCGCCGAGCACCATGCCATCGCGGTGGGTGTCGAACGGCCGGCAGGCGCCCGCCGGATCGTCGTTGGCGGTGGACAGCAGGTCCGCCTGGATGAAGGCCCCGACCGGGACCGCCTCGATGACCGTCTCGACGCCGCCGCAGATGGCGACGTCGGCCTCGTCGAGCATGAGGTGTCGCCATGCCTGCCCGATCGCGGCGGCGCCCGACGCATCGGCCATCACCGGTGAGATGACCCCGGCCTTGGCCGTGCGGTCCAAGCCGACGGCCGCGGCCGGCGCGTTGGGCATGTACATCTGTACCGCCAGCGGCGACACCGCCCGCAGGCCCTTGGTCCGCCAATCGTCGTACTGGGCGGGGATCTCCTCGGTAGAACCGAGGGCCAGCCCGATCGAGACCATCAGCCGGCGCGAATCGACCTCAGGTGTGCCGGCTGCCGCCCACAGCCGCCGGCTCAGCACCAGCGCCATCTTCTGCATGTACGAAAGACGCCGCAGCTCAACACGACTGAGGTGGCCGTCGAAATCCTCGGTCAGCTCTCCCCCGATCCGGACCGGAGAGTCGAGTTCACCGACGAACCACTTGCCCAGCGAGCGGATACCGCTGCGGCAGGCGAGCAGCTGCTGCCAGGTGTCCTCCGCGTCCGGCGCCAGCGCGGTGGTGGACGCGACGGCGGTGACAACGATGTCGTCTCTCACTGCTCAGCTCCCCGAACTCAGCCCACCGCTCCGTTGATCACCGGTGTGTCGATCATGCCTCTCTCGACTCCCCACATGGTGGCGATGGTGCGGTACTCCCCGGTCGCCATTATGTGCTCGAGCGCCTGGCGCAGCGACTCGGCCAGACCGGAACCCTTTGCGACCGGCCATCCGTAGGGCGCCGAGTCGAACACCTCGCCCGCCGGCTCCAGCGCTCCGCCCGAGGTCTTGATCGCGAATCCGGTGACCGGCGAATCGGCCGACATCGCATCGATGTCTCCGGCGATCAGCGCGGCGGTGACCTGATCCTGTTCGGTGAAGACCACCTTCTGCAGCGGCGGTTCGCCCGCCTCGACGCAGGCCGCACTCTTGGCGGGCAGTTCGACCGTGTCCTGGATGACGCTGTACGCCACGCCGATCCGCCGCCCGCATGCCTTCGCCGGATCGATCGACGAGCCCGCTCGTTGCGCCCACAGCGTGCCGGCCTGGAAGTAGGTGACGAAGTCGACGGACTCTTCGCGTTCCCGGGTGTCGGTGATCGACGACATGCCCATCGTGAAGTCACCCGATTCCACCGAGGGCAGCACGCTCTCGAACGCCGTCTCACGGAATTCCGGGGCCAGACCCAGCGTCCGGGAGACCGCCTTCATCAGGTCCACGTCGAACCCCACGATCTCACCGTAGGAGTCGCGGAACTCGTTGGGCGCGTACGGAACATTGACGCCTATCACCAGCCGCCCGCTGTCACGGATCTCGGCCGGTACGGTGGCCGCGATCGCCGCGACCGCGCCGGGCGGCGCGGGCGTGGACGACGCGGTGTCCTCGGCGACCACCACCTGCCGCGGCGCGCGGGTGCGGTCCGGGCCGCCGTTGAGCTGCCAGGCCACCGACGCCGCGACCGCGACGAGCACCACACCGGCGCCCGCGATCGCGAGCACCCCGCGCGTCACCCGCCGACGCACAGGCACTTTCAGGCGCCTCGCCGAATGCCGACCGGAGCGCACCGACAGCCGCACGGGCGCGGCCAGCGCCTGACGCGCGGCGCCGGCCAGTTCACCCGCGGTCTGGTAGCGCTTGTCGGGTTTCTTGGCCATCCCCTTGGCGATCACCGCGTCGAATGCGGCAAACTTCGGATCCTTGGCCGACGGGCGCGGGATCGGCTTGACCATGTGGCCGGCCAGTTGCTGTTCGAGGGAATCGGCCGGGTACGGCCGGACCCCGGTCAGGCATTCGTAGAGCACACAGGTCAACGCATAGACATCCGACCGGGGATCGCTCGTGCCACCGTTGAAGCGCTCGGGCGCCATGTACGCCAGCGTCCCCAGCGTGTTGCCCGCCGTGGTCATCGCGGCGTCACCGGCGGTGCGGGCCAGGCCGAAGTCGATCAGGTAGACGAAGTCGCGGTCGGTGATCAGGATGTTCGACGGTTTGACGTCGCGATGGATGAGCCCCGCGGCGTGTGCGGCGTCCAGCGCGGTGGCGACCTGTTCGACGATCTTCACGGCGAACGCGGGCAGCAACGCGCTGTTGGTCGACTGCAGGATGGTGCCCAGATTGCGGCCTTCGATCAGACGCATGTCGAGATAGAGCCGGCCGTCGATCTCGCCGTAGCCGTGGATCGGCACCACGTGCGGATCCTGTACACCCGCCGCCGCCTGTGACTCGCGCCGGAATCTTCGCTGGAACGTCTCGTCCTGGGCCAGATGCGGCGGCAGCACCTTGACCGCCACCACGCGGTCGGTGTGGGTGTCGTAGGCCTGATAGACCTCGCCCATCCCGCCCCGACCGATCAGCTTCTGCAGCTGATAGTGCCCGAATGGTGTCGCGTCCACCGTGTTACTCCTCGGCAGCGGCCAGTCGGTGAGTCGAGGTGAAACTACAACATGTTTGCCAACGGTGTGCACCACTCGGCCGTCGCGACCGCCGCGGCCGCCGGATACGTCGTTACAGACGCAAGGACCCAAACGGTAGGGGAACCCCCGATTCCTCGTTCCGATCGCGAGATTGACACTTGCGACAAATAATGTTCAGGGGGACGGCCGTCCGCAGTGCCGGCCGAACGTGTCAACAGGGGGAACGAACGGATGTCACAGCAGCTCGCGGACGTCGAGGTCCGCACGGACAGGGGCAACGACCACAGAGCCATGACCAGGTACACCCGCGTGGGATCCGCCGGAAGGGTGCAGGTCACGACGACCGGGCGCACCCCGAGCAGCATGCCGGGCCTCGACATCGCCGAGATGAAATCCTGGCAGAACTACCTCGACGCGGCGCTGCGCCTGCAGGCCAAACTGAACCACGAACTCAACGAGGCCTATCGCCTGACCCTCGAGGACGTGCGCCTGCTGCACGAACTCGACCGCTCCGACACCGGTGCGGTCCGCATGGGTGAGCTCGCCCAGACCCTGGTCTCCACGCCCAGCCGGATCAGCCGGCGCGTCGACCGCCTCGAGGCCAGGGACCTGGCCCGCCGCTCGAGCAGTGAGCGCGACGGCCGCTTCGTGCTGGCCGAGATCACCGACGAGGGCCGCAAACTGCTCGAGAAGGCGATGTCCACCTACGGGCAGGCGGTCCGCGACTGCTATCTGGCCCCCCTGTCGCGGCCGCAGGTCGCGGCGATGGCCGAGAACTGCCGGCGGATCAACGCCGGCCTGGCGTCCGGGCCGGCCTGACGAACGACCTGTTCGCGTCTTTGCGCACGGCGGCGTTTCGTCTTGTGGACTATCCGTTGACATAGGGCATGAGCACGTACAGCGCGGTCGACGAGTGTCGTGGTCGACGCGACAGCACCTTTGCCCGTTTGCAATCATTCCCGGGTGGAACCCGATCGCAGCACACCGGCCGAGGAGTCGGCCGGCGCTGCGTTCCTGACCGAGACAGCGGCCGGCCCGGCCGGCCTGATCATCGAGGGTGAGGCCGGCATCGGCAAAACCCGACTGTGGCTCTCGATGCTCGACGATGCCCGGGATCGGGGATACCGGGTGCTGGCCGCACGTGCCGGTCAGGCCGAGACATCGCTGGCCTATGCGGTGGTCGCCGATCTCTTCGACGGTGTCGACTCGGCCGCCACCGAGCACCTGCCCGGGCTGCAGCGCCTCGCCCTGGACCGGGTCCTGCTGCGCGCCGACGTCGACGGCCCCGAGACCGACCAGCGGGTCGCCGCCGCCGCCGTCCTCAACACCATCGAACGCCTCTGCGCGGACACCCCGGTCGTGCTGGCCGTCGACGACGTGCAGTGGCTCGATGCCGAGAGCCGCGAGGTCGTCGGCTTCGTCGCGCGCCGGCTGACCGGCCGGGTGGGCCTGCTGATGACCGAGCGCACCGAACCAGGGTCCTACCGCACCGGCTGGCTGCAGCTGCCGCGGGGCGAGCAGCTGCGGCGGCACCGCGTCCTGCCGTTGACCCTGGGCGGGCTGCACGCCATGCTCTCCGAGCGGCTCGGCCGGTCGTTCCCCCGCCCCACCCTGGTCCGGATCGCCGAGACCTCCGGCGGCAACCCGCTCTATGCGCTGGAGCTGGCCAGGGCCATCTCCGAGCACACCGAGGCCGGGGAGCCGACGCTGCCGGCGACCCTCGTCGATGTCGTGCGCCGGCACATCGAGGGTCTCGACGACACCGTGCGCGACGTGCTGCTGGCGGCCTCCTGTGTGGCGGCGCCGACCGTGGACCTGGTCGCCGACGTCACCGAGCGATCCCCGCAGCGCGTCATAGAGCTGATGGAGGTCGCCGAGGCGGAGGGCATCGTCGAGATCGAGGGGTACCGCGTGCGGTTCTCCCATCCGCTGCTGGCCCGCGGGGTGTACTCCGAGGCCGGGCCGGCACGGCGACGGCATATGCACCGACGGCTCGCCGACGTCGTCGCGCAGCCCGAGCTCAAAGCCCGTCACCTCGCTCTGGCGGCGACCAGCCAGGACGACGACACCCTCGCTGCGCTGGACGAGGCCGCGGATGCGGCCAGGACCCGCGGCGCCCCGGCCGCCGCGGCGGAACTGCTCGAATTCGCGATGCGTCTCGGCGGGGACACCGACCTGCGCCGGTTACAGGCCGCCGCGCACCACTACACCGCGGGCGACACCGCGCGCGCCGAGGCGCTGCTCACCGTCACCGTGCCGAGGATGCCGAGCGGGCCGCTGCGGGCCCTGGCCCTGATCCAGTTGGCCGACATCGCGCTCGACGACAACGGGTTCGCCGACGCGACGGACCGGCTGGCCGAGGCCCTGGCCGACAGTGAGAGCGACGTCAACCTGCAGGTGTTCTGCCTGCTGTCGCTGTCGTTGGCCCAGGGCAACTGCGGGGATCACAGCGCAGCACTGGCCGGCGCCGAACGGGCGGTGGTGCTGGCCGAACGGACCGGCGTGCCGCACCTGATCAGTCAGGCGCTGACCGTGCGGGTGATGACCCGGTTCCGGCATGGATACGGCGTGGACGAAGCCGATCTGCAGCGGGCACTGGAGTTGGAGGACGCCGACGCCGAAGTGCCGCTGTCGTTTCGGGCTCGGTCGGCCGCCTCGATGCTGATGGCCTGGACCGGCCGCATCGACGAGGCGCAGGACAGCATGCGGACCCTGTGGCGGTATTGCCTCGAGCGCGGCGCCGACCGCGATCTGTTGACCATTGCCAACCACTGCACGGTCGTCGAAGTCTGGCGTGGTCGGCTCGACGCGGCAACCACGCTCGCCGAAGACGCCGTACAACGCGCCGAGCAGCTGGGCGGTGACCACATGCGGATGGTCGCCGTCGGTCTGCGGGCCACCGTCGCCGCCTACGCCGGTCGCGAGCGGGCCGCGCGTGCCGACATCGGGCACGCCCTCGAACTGGCCCAGCGGTGCGACACCACGGCGCGGATGACGTGGTGGACGCTGGCGGTGCTGACGTTCCTGGAGGTCTCGCTGGGCAATCACGCCGCGGCCACGGCCGCGGTCGAACCCGCGCTGCGGGAGTACGCCGCGACGCCGGGACGCGAGATCATCAACGCCTGGTTCATTCCCGACGCGGTGGAGGCGTTCGTGGCCGTCGGCCGCGTCGCCGATGCCGAACCGCTGGTCGCCGAACTCCAGACCCACGGCCGCCGGCTCGACCGGCCGTGGATGCTCGCCGTCGGTGCGCGGTGCCGCGCCATGGTGCTGGCCGCCGAGGGCGATGTCGACGCCGCCGCGGCGGTCGCGTCCGACGCGATGGCCGTCCACGAAAGGTTACCTATGCCGTTCGAAAAGGCCCGTACCGCACTGCTTCTCGGCCAACTACAGCGACGGCTGCGCCGCAAGGAGGCCGCCGCCGCCACGCTGGGAGAGGCGCTTCGGACGTTCGAATCCATCCGGACGGGTCTGTGGGCGCAGCGTGTTCGTGCCGAACTCGCCCGGGTGAACGTGCGACCCTCCCGGGATCAGGGCCTCACGCCGTCCGAGCAGCAGGTCGCCGAACTCGCGGCGGCGGGCATGAGCAACCGCGATATCGCGGCCACTCTGTTCATCAGCATCAAGACCGTCGAGGCGAATCTGGGGCGGGTGTACCGGAAGCTCGGTGTGCGGGGACGGGCCTCGCTGGGCCGGCACTTCGGCTGAAGACGTAGGGCAACCCCCAATTGGTCAGCGCAGCGGATCGCCCTAGCGTGGGAACCGTGATCACCGCCGACGCCTTCACATCATGTTGTCTGGCGGAGTGGTACCTCCCGGATCTGACCGACGAATTGATCGACCATTACGTGGCGCGGCTGGAAGCCGCCTCGGCTGTCATGCGCGATGAGGGCGTCGACGTGGCGCTGGTCCTCACGGTGGCGGTGCCGGCCGACGAGGTGCTCTACGGCGTCTTCGACGGTTGCGACCCGGACGGGGTGGTGCGTACCTGTGAGCGCGCAGGGCTCCTTCCGGAACGCCTCAGCGGCAAAGTCGGCACCCGCATCCTGCACGCCGGCTAACTGACGTAGGGGAAACCCTGATTCCTGGCGTCTCGGCGGCGCGGAGACTTTCCGGGGTGCTCAGCGCCGCGTCCGCGCGCGTTGGGGGACGACATGCGACGCGTCTGAGCACGTGTGAGCCGCCCGGGGGATGCGGCTCGTCCAGCTTGTCTACCTGCCGACGGGGCGGCAGGTAGACAAGCGCATCTGCGGCCACCGCATCACATACGCCAATTCCGGCCCGGGAATTTCCTATTCGACGGTTGATCTTGGCAAACTCGCCAATAGTCGAAATGGTGGGAATTGTGGCGGACCGGCCAATTCCCCCATTCTGTGAATACGCCGCGAGCTGCCTCGGGGCTCTCTTATTCACCGCACCCAAGCTGCGCACGAGCGGGATTCTGCCGTAAAGTGTCGTTGCGGACACCGCCGATCTTCCGACAATGCCGCGGCCTATGTCGCGATACAAAAAAGTGACCTTTTGCTGCAGGGAGCCACCGTGCTGACAGAAGTGGAACGAATGTGGAAACGGTCCCGACGCCGCCTGCGCCATCTGCGCCGTGATTGGCGACTTCGCCGGGATGAGGCGCATCCCGCGGTCGGATTCATCGCCGTGGCGTTGTTGATTCTGCTGACGGTCGGCGCCGTCGTCTACGCGCTGTCGCTCTGATCCACCACAGCGCGTCGCCGGGAGGCGGCCGATCGGGGCGGTCGTGCCCGCAGGTGATCGCGGGCACGGCCGAGGATGGCACCGAGGGTGCGCACATCACGGTCGGACAGTCCGTCGAACAGCAGGTCGTGCACCACTTCGACGTGACCGGGCAGCACCGCGGCGAGCCGGGAGCGCCCGCCGCTCGTGATCGCCACCACGGTGGCGCGCTGGTCGGTCGAACTGGCCGAGCGCGTGATCAGCCCGGCGTTGTCCAACAGCCCGGCCTGATGGGTGAGCCCGCTCCGGCTGTAGACGATGAGATCGGCCAGCTCGGTCATGGTGAGCGGGCGCTGCGCGTCGGCGAGGTGGGCCAGGATCTCGAACTGCACATAGCTGAGGTCACCGTCCTCCCGCAGTTGCTGCTGCACCGCGTACTGCAGCACGCTGACCGTCTCCATGAGGGCGAAATAGGTGGCGAGCTGCTCGGGGTCGAGGGTGTGCGCCATACCGGGAGCATATCCGGGAATGCTTCGACTTCGAAGCATGTTGGACTCGTTCGTAATGCTTCGAACTCGAAGCACACCACGAAGGAGGACACCATGAAGGCTGCGACATACCACCGCTACGGCGACGCCGAGGTGATCGAGTACCGCGAGGTGGACCGGCCGACCCCGGCCGCCGGTCAGGTTCTCGTGAAGGTGGCGGGCACCTCGTTCAACCCGGTCGACGCCGGCATCCGCGGCGGCTATCTGTCCGAGGTGTTCGCGATCGGCTTCCCGCACGTTCCCGGCATCGATGTGGCGGGCACGATCGCCGAACTCGGGCCGGGCGTCACGGGCCGGCAGGTCGGCGATGCCGTCGTGGGGTTCCTGCCGATGGATGCCGACGGCGCCGCCGCCGATTTCGTGGTGGCGCCGGCGGACGTGCTCGCCACGGCTCCCCGCTCGGTACCCCTGCCCGATGCCGCCGCCCTGCCAACCGTCGCGCTGACCGCATGGCAGGCCCTGTTCGACATCGCAGGGCTACGTCCCGGCCAGACGGTCCTGATCAACGGCGCGGGTGGGGCCGTCGGCGGCTATGCCGTGCAGCTGGCGCATGCGGCGGGAGCCGTCGTCACCGCCACCGCCAAACAGCGCGACGGGGATCGGCTGCACCGCCGCGGAGCGGACGAGACCATCGACTACCTCGATTACACCGCAACGCCACTGATCGACGGTCGGCGGTTCGACGTGGTGTTGAACCTGGTGAGTACCTCAGAGGACCAAAACGACGCGCTGGCCGATCTGGTCGCCGACGGTGGCTGGCTGGTGGGCACGATGACAGCCGGACCGCAGAACCCCCCGCGCGGTGTGCGGGCGACCCGGATCTTCGTCCACAGCGATACGGCACAGTTGAGCGAATTGGTCGACCGCGTCGATGCCGGACATCTGACGATCGATATCGCCGACCGGCGACCGCTCTCCGAGACCGCTGCGGTGCACGCCGACGCCGACGCCGGGCGGCTGCCCGGTAAGACCATCCTGTTGCCGGAATGATCGGTCACCCAGAGATGAGGCCCCTCGCTCGAGGGGCCTCATCGTGGGGCCGGACAGCTCATCGGGTGAAATCGTGGTCGGACCACGGCAGCGTCTCGCCGCGGTACTTCGCCACCCGGACATCGCCGGATCGGGCGTGCCCCTCGAACAATTCGACGCGGGCCGCGCGGCCGCACAGTTCGCCGAAGAAGGCACCCGACTCGGTGTTCGTCACCTCCTGGTAGGTGACCGTGCGCAGGTACTTGCCCACCCAGAGACCGCCGGTGTAGCGCGCCACACCGCGGGTGGGCAGCACGTGGTTGGTGCCGATCACCTTGTCGCCGTAGGAAACACACGTCCCTTCGCCGAGGAACAGCGCGCCGTAGTCGTGCATCTTCTCCAGCGCCGCACGGGGGTTGCCGGTCAGGATCTGGACGTGCTCGAAGGCGTACTGATCGGCCAACGCGTAGGCGTCGTCGAGCGTGTCGACGACGCGGACCTCGCCCCAGTCGCGCCAGGCCGGTTCGGCGAAGTCGCGGGTGGGCAGGTCGACGAGGATCGTGTCGATGTGTTCGATGACCGTGCGCCCCAGCTCTTCGCTGGTGGTGATGAGCACCGCCGGTGAATCGGGTCCGTGTTCGGCCTGTGAGAGCAGGTCCACGGCGACGACGAACGGATCGGCGTGTTCGTCGGCGACGATCAGTACCTCGGTCGGGCCGGCGAACAGATCGATACCGACCTCGCCGAACAGCTGACGCTTCGCTTCGGCGACGAAGGCGTTGCCCGGACCGGCCAGCATATTGACCGGTTCGATGGTCTCGGTCCCGATGGCCAGCGCGGCAACGGCCTGGATACCGCCGAGCAGGTAGATCTCGTCCGCGCCGGCCAGATGCATGGCGGCGATGGTGGCGTCGGGCATCTCACCGCGGATCAGCGGCGTGCAGGCCGCGATGCGCTGCACGCCGGCCACCTTCGCGGTCACGATCGTCATGTGCGCGCTGGCCAGCAGTGGATACTTGCCGCCCGGGATGTAGGCGCCGGCCGCCTGGATCGGCACGTTCTTCTGTCCGAGGAAGACCCCGGGAAGCGTTTCGATCTCGAAGTCCGAGAGCGATTCGAGCTGCTTGCAGGCCATCACCCGGACCTGCTGCTGGACGAACTCGATTCGCGGATCGGCCGGACCCGCGGCGGTCACGCAACCCCGGTAGCTGAAACGCGATCGAACGCTGCCCTGCTTCTGAAGAGCTGGCGCCCGCACGCCGTCATTTGGGTTGTCGCCGAGGCGTTTAGGAGTGCCCACGCGGTGTACTCGCGGGGAGAGACGGTGGATACGCCACCACTCTTTATGCGAAGGAACCTCATGCAGTCACGCAATACCGTCGTCCGTTCGCTGCACGACCTCGGCGCCGCCGCCTGGTTCGGCGGTTCCCTGATGGGAGCGGTGGGCGTCAACGGCGCCGCCGCCGCGGTTTCCGATCCCCGCGAGCGCGCCGGCGTGGCGGCCGCGGGCTGGGGCAAATGGGCTCCGGTCAACGCGGCGGCGATCGGCGCCCACCTCGTCGGCGGCGCCGGGATCCTTCTGGCCAACCGGAAGCGGGCCCGGCACCAGTCGGGCGTCACGGCGAACACCGTCACGAAGATCCTGCTGACCGGAGCGGCACTGGCTGCCACGGCGGCCAGCGGAGCGCTGGGCGCCAAGGCCGCCCAGGGCCACGGGCAGCCGGTCAGCGGGGCCACCGATCCGTCCGCGGGCACCCCCGACGATGTCGCCGCCGCCCAGAAGCAACTGCGATATCTGCAGTGGGCTCTGCCGGTGCTCACCGGAGGCATCGTCGTCCTGACCGCACAGCAGGGCGAACAGCAGCCGCCTGACCAGATCCTCGAAGGGTTGAGCCGGACGCTGACCCGACGACTCGGCGACTGACCGCGGGCGGGCAGCCACACCACTGCCGTGGTCTCCCCCGTAACGCAATCAGCCCCCCTCGAAAGGGGGGCTGACTTGCGTGGCAGGTACAGGATTCGAACCTGTGTAGGCGTAAGCCGACGGATTTACAGTCCGTCCCTGTCGCTGTTTGCGGGTGCGAGCTGTGTTGGCAGCCCCAGATAGGCCCAGCTAGACGGGTTGGTTGTGTTGGCTGTTGACGGCGGTTGTCGACGGTTCTGCGTACCGGCTGCGTACCGGCGGCCTGACGAGGCGGGCCGTGCTGTGCGGGCGTAGGGGCCGACGTTTACACCGGGACCCGCACAGCACGACGACTGTGGGAAGCGCGCTTCACACCACGCGCAGGGTGATCAGCTCGTAGTGGTGCAGGCGGCCCCGCAGCATGTGGCGCTCCACGGCGCCGTCCACGCCGTAGGTGGCGCCCTGCCAGGTGATCGTGAGTCGGTTGCCGATGGCCTGGGGAATGTCCACGACCGGCGCCAGGACCATGCGGTAGCGGGACACCACCAGCTCGGCGCCAGCGGCCAGCACCGCGTCCGTGTCCAGGGGCACCACCTCGGCAGGCACCGTGGTGGTCACGCTGCGGTACTTCTGGTTGCCGCTCTGGTCGTACTGCGGTGGGTCGTAGGCCAGCTGCAGGGCCACGCTCACGCTGTCGTGCAGCAGCATCAGACGGCCCTGCGGCGGTACCGGTTGAGCACCGCCAGCTCTGCGAGGTTCCAGCCCTGGAACGCGCCGCGCACACCCACCGAGCCCACCGTGGTGTCCAGCTGCTCGGGATTGGTGACCAGCCGGGCAGCGGCACAGGTGATCACAGCGCTGATCTCGTCGTTGGGCTCGCCGCCGGTGAACCCCTGGTCCCGCGTGTACGCCTTGGCCATCATCGTGACCACGGGGACGGCCTGGGCGGCCAGCAGCAGCGTCTGCGGCACGGCGGCCTGACCCAGGAACGCAGCCACCCGCTGGGCGGCCTCCGAGACGGTCGGCTCCGGTTCGGGCTCTGGCTCCGGTTCGGGCTCTGGCTCCGGTTCCGGTTCGCCTGGGGTCAGGGTGGTGGTCGTGACGGCAGCGGAGGCCGCCGACTCGTTACCGGCGGCGTCCACGGCCTTGACGACGTAGGTGTGGGTGCTGCCAGCGGCCAGGCCGGTCACGGTGTGTGCGGTGCCCAGCACGCTGGACACCAACGTGGCGCCCTCGTACACCCGGTACTCGGTGACGGCCACGTTGTCGGTGGCCGCCGACCACGCCAGGGTCACGCTGTTCTCGGTGCGAGCCGTCACGGCCAGGCCGGTGGGCGCGCTCGGTGCGGTCGTGTCACCAGCCACGATGGCCAGCGCCTTGGATGTGGACGCGAACGCCGCACCGTCCCAACCGAAGTCATACGATCCGGTGTCGGCGGTGTCACCGTCGAAATACCCCGTCACCGGGGAGTCGTCGTAATCCACCCGCACGGCCACCAGGCCCAGCTGGTTGGCCGATGACACCGTAAGGACCAGTTCCAGGTAGGTGGGTCCGCTGCCCTGCGGCACGTAGTCGATGGTGTACGTGCGCCACTGGTAGGTGCCGGAACTGCTGACGATCTCCAACGTGGCGCGGTTCTGCGCCACGGTGCCGCTCTGCGAATTGCCGCGCAGCCCAACGGTTCCGACATTGCTGCCCGCCAGCGTGTACAGCAAGGTGACCTTGAACTTGCCGGCCACGTTGGGCACCGCCTGCAGGGCAATGAACGTCTCACCGGTGAAGGCCAGCCGGTTGCGCTGCTCGCCCAGCACGGTCCGCGCGGCTACGTCACCCGCAGACCATGCGCCACGGTCCAGGGCTGGGAACGACGGCCTGGGGCAAAGGTTGGCGCCGACTTTTGCCCCGTTGGCCGGATTCGTCGGGTAGGCCACGATCAGATGGTGATGCCGGTGAGCTTCACGACGGCCTCGGCGTTCAGCGGCTTGGCGTCGTAGCGGGCCACAACCCTGATGGCCATCTGGTCGAAGTCGCCGAACGTCTGGTCCAAGATTTTCACCGTGGGCGCCAGGTCACGGGCCACCGCCACCTGGGCGAAGTCCACCAGCGCGGCCCGCCCGGTCGGCGTGCCGCCGGTGGTGTCGGGCACGCGGTTGGACACGATGACCGGGTGCCCGAACAGGGTGTAGCCGCGTCCGGTGGTCACGTCCGGCTGCACGATGTACGTGCCGTCCGTGGCCTTGATCTTGCGCAGCTTGACCAGATCGCGGCTCGTCAGCACCCACCGCAGGGCCGCCGGGTCCACGTTGGCGGCCAGGGCCAGGCCCTCGGCGTCAAGCAGGTGGTCCAGGGTGAGCGCGCCACCCACGGCCAGGGTCTGCGTGCCCGACCACGCGAACAGGCCCTGTGGGGTGGTGATGCCGTCGCCGGACGCGCTGAAGAACTGGCCGTCCAGCTTGGCGGCCACGTCGGTCACCAGGCGGTCCCGCAGCGCGGCGTCCAGGTTGACGACGGACTGCCGGGCCAGCTCGTTGGAGTACCGCGTGAGGGTCTTCACGCTCTTCATGGTGGTGGGCAGCAGGGTGACCTCATCGAAGTCGGGGTTGCCCTCGGGGATCTGCTCATTTTCGCCGACCCAGTTGACGACCGTGGGGCCACCGAGCTTGGGAATGCGCAGGGTCTCGTTTGTGTCAAAGATGCGCGGGCCAGCGGCGAGGAACTTGGACACTTCCTCCAGCGGCTTGACCAGCAGGTTGGCGACCTGCTCCCGCGTGAGTTCAGCTGCAGTGGTGGTGGAAACGGCCATGGCGGTGGGGCTCCTGTGCGTGGGGGTCAGCGGGGGTGGTCACGCTGCCCCGCCGGGGGGCCTCACGCAGGTAACGGCACCGGGCCGTGTTGCTGTCAGTGTGTCACGGGTGTTGCGTAGAGTCGAGAATGGCCGCGCGGCACGCCTCCTCGTCGTTGGCGCCGCGCGGCCACACCTGTGTCTCACGCCCTGGCGCGCAGCAGATCGGCCAGGTTCACGTCACCGGCCTTGGCCCCACCGGCGCCCTGGCCCACGTCGCCGGTCGGGCGGCGCGTCTTGAGGTGCGGTTTGCGCTCCACCAGGGCGTCAATCGCGGCGGTCAGCGCCTCGGGGTCGTCCAGGTGCCCAGCGTCGAACGGTAGGTCGGTGGGGTCGGCCAGCCTGCCGGTGGCCGCGACCAGCGCCGTGTGCAGCCGCTGTTCCAGCTGTTCAGCGCGCTGGGCACGTTCTCGGTAGCCCGCCGATTCCTTGCGCAGCTGCTCGACGTAGGCGCGGGGGAACGTCTCGGGCTGCTCCTGAGCGCCGTCGCCGCCCTCGGTGGCCGTGGTGGTGTCCGGGCCGGTGGTCCCGTCGTCCACGGTGGTCCCGTCGTCCACGGTGGTGGCGGCGGCGTCGTCCACGGTCGTGGTGTCCGTCGTCATGGTGGCGGCGTCCACCGTGTCGCTGCCTGGGGTCAGGTCGTCGCGGCGGTCGTTCGTGGTGGTCATGCGGTTGCCCTCTCGTTGTTGGTTTCCGTTGTCTCAGTGCTGTTTTCGATGCCGAGGCGGGTACGCACCTCGGCGGTCGTCAGGATGCCCTCGGCGTGCAGCTTCACGGCGGCGTCAGCCTCCTGCGCCACCGACCGGGTGGCAGGGTCGGCCCAACGCACCCGCACGCTGTAATCGTCGGGGTCGGCCTGGTTCTCGACGGCCAGCACCAGGCGGGCCACCTGCTCCCACGCCGTGCCGAACATGGCCGCCTTGGCCTCGGCCTTGGCCGTCAGTGCGGCCTCGGAGGCCCGCAGCGCGTCGGCGCTCGCAGGCTGGTCGGCCATCACCCCGACGTAATGGGCGGGCAGCGATGAGACGGCCATGATCTGCGATATGAGCACCCTGACGGCGGCCTCGTAGCTGCCGAGGTCGGCGGCGGGCAGGGCTCCGAACTTGCCTTCGGCGGCCTCGTTGACCATCAGCCGGTCGTCGTCCCCGATGGGGTTGACAGCTTCTAGGACCGGCTCGCCGTCGTCGTCTAGGACGGGCTCGCCGTCGTCGCCCACCTTGGGCCGCTCTTCCAGTTCCAGCCCGGTGGCCCAGCGGCGTGGCCGGGCGTAGTACTCGCTGCCCACCAGCAGGTCGGCCAGCGTCTTGTTCAGGCCGTCCACCAGCGGTGCGAGGTCGGCCATTTCGGACACCCCGTCAGCCAGTGTGGTGACGCCGTCCGCCAGGCCAGTCAGGCCGGTGTCCAGCAGCCGGTCACTGTTGCGCAGCGTCACGACGGGCACCACGCCCAGCGGGTTGTCTATCACCTCGGTGACCTTGAACGCCGTTGCACTGCTGGACTTCCCGACATACTTGGTGATCCTGTCCGGCTCATACAGGACCACGAACGTCTGATCGGGCACGCCCGCCGGGGTCAGGGTCTCCCACCGCTTCACGGCGGCCAGCGTCTCGCGGCTGCCGGGGTCCACCTGGACGGCCAGCTGGCGGGCCGATTCGATGGTGACCCGTGCCCGTCCACGCCGGTCAGCCCAGACCATGGCGTGGGAGCGGCCCAGCGCCAGCGCCTCCCGATGCGCAACCATCGCGAGCTGGTCCAGGTCGCACCGCAACCAGGCCGCCCACACCGCCGCTGCGCCCTCCCCGGTGAAGCCGTTGACCCGCAGCCGCTCGGCCAGCGACGTGACCGCCAACCTCGGGATGTTGGACGCGATGCGCCCGAACCGGCGGCCCAGCGCCACCTTGGCGTCCGGGCTCAAGAACGCCAGCGGCTGCTCACCGGCGTAATAGCGGTCCCAGATACCAATCTGAGCCTGTTTGGCGTCCAGCGTCGAAAGTAGTTGACCTAGAACATTATTCATCGTGCAAAGCTCCTCACCTTGTGTTTTTTCTTGTGACTTGAATGCCATGCTGCGCGGTCGTAGGCCACGATGGCGGCCACGGCGGCGTCGATTTTGCGGGGGCTGCCGCGCTTGTCTTTGGACACCAAATCTCCCATCGGGGTGCGCTTGGCCACGCAATGCGAGACGTGCGCGGCGAGTCGCGGATCACCGTCATGGGTAACGGTTCTGGTCACCACCCCCTGGAACAACCGGTCGGTGGCGGGGGCCATCCGCGAAGCGTTGGCAGTGTTCCACTCGACCACGTGTTTCTCACCGTGCCGCTGCGCCCACGCCTCTATCTCCGACCGCCACCCCCACGGGTCGGCGGCCAGCTCCACCACCTCGTAGCGCCGGAACGCCATGTCCACAGCGGCGTCTACCTCGGCACGCGGCACCCGCCAGCGCGGATCGCCGGGGTTCTCCCAGACGTCCACCACGAACAGGTGGCCGCCGTCGATAGTGCAGCCGACCAAGGCGGTGGAGTCACCAGACGCGGACCCGTCGAACGCCAGCACGACGCGCTCACGCTTCGCCACAGTCCGGTCACTGGCGCGGGTGTCCCACAACCCCCACGGCAGCCAGGCGTCCACCCCGGTGACCCACTGGCCCAGACGCAGCTGCCGGAACACCGGCTCACGCAAAGTCCGCTGTGCGGCGGCCAGGCCGTCCTCCGCGAGGAACGGGCGCCGACAACTCAGCGCCGGATTGGCCACCCGCCACGCCTTGCGGTCGTCAGCGGGGCATCCGGTCGGGGCGGCGTATTCCCGGAACCAGAAACTCGGGTCGTCCTCGCGGCGGCCATGCTCCACCAGCCGCCACATGATGCTGTCCACGCTGCTGGCCGGTGTGCTGATGGCCAGCGTCAGGGACTCGGGGCGCTTGCCCGACACACTGGTGACGGCCTCCCAGACGGCCTCGGTGACCACGTGCAGCTCGTCCACGACCAACAGGGACGGATCATGGCCATGGAGCGCGCCAGGCTCGGCGGGCAGCGGCAACAGGGTGGCGTCGTTCTCGGGCAGATACAGCCGGTCGCTGTAGACCTGGACGCGCTCGGCCAGCTCGGGTGTCAGCTCCACCATGCGGCGGGCCATCCGCAGCACGATCATGGCCTGGCGCATATCCGAGGCCACGCACAGCACCTCGGCTGACGGCGGCCCGACGAACATCTCAGCGACGGCCAGCGCGGCGGCCAGGGCTGACTTGCCGTTGCCGCGCGGGATGCTGACCAGCGCGGTGCGGATACCGGGGGCGAAAGCGCCGGCAATGATGTCCCGCTGGAAGGTGCGCAGCTCGAACGGCTCGTGAGCACCCACACCCTTGGGTGTCCGCAGGTACTCGGTGATGAACCGTATGCGGCGTGCCGCGCGACCGCCCCGATACCCGGACAGGTCCAGGGAATCGACCTCAACTGTGCCCTTAGGCCCGGCCTTCATGGCAGGCTCCGACCATGGCATTCACCGTGAGTTATCTGCCCTGGCTGGGACTTCCCAAAGACGAGTTCGGCGACCAAGCCGAGTACGAGTTCCTGGAGGGCGGCGTGCTCAAAGTTGTCTCCCCCGATACGCACGGCAAGGTCTCGTACACCCCCCAGACGGTTTGGATGAGCCTGTTCGCCGACAAGGGGCACGCGCCGGGGCCGAAGCGAAATCCCCAGGTGCACAGCTGGGACGACGTGCTGGACGACGACAAGGACTAGCATCCCGCTGCTCACGAGGCACCGCCCGGCGGTGTGTATCTCAAACTTGGCCTCCGGGATGGGGTGGGCTCGAGGTCGCTGACCCCTGCCCCCCTGGTCCGCACAGCGCGCTGCGCGGCGGCGATGCGTTCCCGGATCAGTCGGGAGGGTCGGCGGCGGGCGGTGGCCCGCAGTCTGGCCAGCACCTGCTGGGCCTCGGCGGTGGTCCAGCCGGTGGCGCCTCGGCTGGCGTTGCACGGGCGACACCGCACGGCCAGGTTCTCAGGTGCGTGGACCAGCTCGGGCGCCACGGTCTTGGGGATCACGTGGTCGGTGGTGAGGTCGCGCGACGTGCCGCAGTCGTCGCACCACGGCTGGGCACGACGTGCCCGCTTGGACAGTGCCCGCCACACGGGGTCATAGGCGGCCTGTCCGGGTCCGCGCCTCACTCGGGTGTCGGTCAGGCGGTGCTCGGGGCAGCGGGGGCCGGTGCACGGCTCGCCGCAGTCGAGGCATGGGGTCAGGGTCACCAGCGGCCCCGTCGTTCGGCGCGTTGCCGCCGCGCCGTGACCCGGCGGGAGACCGCAGCGAACGCGGCGCGCTGGGTGTCCTCACGCCACGCTGCGAGGCCGGGGCTGCCGCCGGGGCGGTCGAGGGCGGAGACCAGGGCGGCCAGCGTGGTGGTCGGCAGCTCGTCCAGCGGTGGCAGCGGCAGCGCGGCCAGCTCGGGGTTGTCGCGGCGGTAGCGTTCGGTGGCCACGGCGTAGGCGGCCTGGGCCATCCGAGCGTGGCCGCGCTCGGTGCAGGTCTCAGCGAGGGCCGCGAACACGGGCAGCAGGTGGTCCAGGTCGGCGGCGGTCAGGGCGTCCAGGTCGGGCCAGGTGGTCACGAGACCATCCCGTCGCGGTTGACGTGCAGCGTGCATCGCCGCATCGCGTCGCCGTCGTCTACGAAGCCCCGGTCGTCGCACTCGCCGCATGCGTCGATGGCCGCGAGGACGTGACGGTTGAGCCGGTCGCGGGCCTGGGCGTCCTCGGCAGCAGCGGCCTCCTGCCACTCCCGGACCGCCTGGCATTGGCGGCACGGCGCAGTTGTGCCCTCGGGGTGCCGGTCACACCGAGGCGGTCGCTGCATGGGCGGCAGTGAGGGGTTGCTGTTGCTGATCACTGTGAGGGTTGGAGGCGAGGTGGGCGCGCTCGCGCGCTTCTCTTCTTTGTCTCCTGTCTCTATAGGTAGTAGAGAGGGCGTTTTCGCCCTGGTTCCGGGGCATTTTCGCCCTGGTACCGGGGCATTTTCGCCCTGGTTGTGGATAACCGGGGCGTTTTCGCCCTGTGGCTGGTCAGAGCCGTCCTGGACCGGGGCGTTTTCGCCCCCTGGCAGGTCAGCGCTGTACGCCCACTTCTGGTCAGTTGGCGGCCCGAAACGCTTTGCTGTGACCGCACCCTTGGCCCTCAAACTCAGCAACGCGCGCTTGACTGCATCGCGGCCTCCTGGACGTTCGCCGACCAGCTGCGCGGCCATGTCTTCGTAGCTCGCCGTCCAGTACCGGCGCCCATCGTCGGCTGGGGCAAGCAGCTCGGTGCGGTACCGGATCAGGGCCAACACTGCTGCGTCCCGGAACCCGAACACCTCAAGGTCGTCCGTCTCGGTCTGCACGTACTTGGGCCTTCCCATCGGTGTTTCATCGCCTCTCTGTCAGCCGTCGCGCGTAGAGTCGGCAGCGCCTTTCGGGCAACCGAGGAAGCCCCCGCGCGACGCCAGCCACGCAGAGCCGGGGGCTTTCTTGTGGGTCATGCCGTAGTCCGCTCCTGCTCTTCCAGCCACTGCATGACGGCGGCACGACGCCACACCCGGCGGCGGCCCAGCTTGAGGCTGGGCGGCCCCTGTCCGATGTGCGCCCAGTAGCGCCAGGTGCTGGCGGGGGTGCCGGTCAGCTCTTCCAGGTCGATGCAGTCCATGTACTCAGCGGCCATGTGTGCAGTCCTTTCGATATTCGCAAGTTCTCTGATTTCGCAGTGCCACCATTGGTACCGACGTTGGTGGTGTTGGTCAATGCGAAATGAGCTATATTGCGAATATGGGAAGAAGTGAACGGATAGCTGCCCAATTTCGCAACCGCGTCAAGGCCGAACGCGACCGCCACGGCTGGTCACAGGCTGAGATGGCAAAACGACTGTCCGACAACGGAATCGACCTACACCCGACGACTATCCACAAGATTGAGAAGGGTGACCGGACAGTCCGCGTCGATGAGGCTGTGGGCATCGCAGAGCTGTTCGGCGTGTCGCTGGACGCGCTGCTGGGACGCAAGGCCAGCCGGGATGATGACCTGCTCTACGCCCTCCGCTCGGTGCTGGAGACTGCGCAGCACAGCGCCTGGCAGGTACAGACAGCCGAGACGACGATGCGCGAACGCGCCGGGGAACTGGCAGCCCTCGGTGGCCAGGACGACCTGATTGCCAAGTGCGATAGCGCATGCGTGGCCCTCGGCGAGGCGGCCCAAGCTCTGGCCGCCGTCCAGGAATGGCCGGGCAGCACTGCGGTCACCCGGAACACCCGCCGACTACTGCGGGCCATGTTGGACGCCGACGATCAAGCCGAGAGGGGCAACGAGTGAGCACCAAGCGCAACCGGCGGGCTGGTGTAGCCGACCTGTGGACCAAGACAGTGCGCGACCCTGACGGGACGCTCCGCACCGTCAACAGCTCGCGCCATGGTCGGGGGATGCGTTGGCGTGCGAGCTACGTAGACGACAGCGGCCAGGAACACACCAAAGCATTTGGACGTAAGACCGATGCTCAAAACTGGCTCAACCGCCAGGTCAGCGACCAGGTGACCGGTACGTGGACCGATCCGGCGCTATCGGGCGTCACGTTCGGGACGATGGCCGAACGCTGGCTGTCCACCAAGGCCACGCGGTCAGCCAAAACCGTGGCCGGGTACCGGTCGCTGCTGGACACGGTGGTGCTGCCACGGTGGCGTGACGTGCCGCTGCGGGACATGCGGTTCGATGACCTGCAGGTGTGGATCACCGAGCTGTCCGTGGGCGGGTCGGTGCGGTTTGAGGGGAAGGGCTTGAGCGCGTCACGGGTGCGCCAGGCCCACCAGCTCGTCGGCGCAGTGCTCAAATTCGCGGTGAAGGCCAAGCACCTGCCGGCCAACCCCGCCGATGGGGTGGAGCTGCCCAGGCTGCCAGAGACCGAACAGAAGTACCTGACCCACGACCAGCTGCACCGTGTCGCGGTGGCGTCGGGCCGCCTGCGCACCCTGGTGCTGGTGCTCGGCTACTGCGGCCTGCGGTTCGGTGAGGCTGCCGCGCTGCGGGTCGGTGACGTTGACGTGGCGGCCCGCCGCATACGGGTGCGCCGGTCGGTGACCTACGTGCGCAAGACCGGTCTGGTGGAGGGGCCGACCAAGAATCACACCGCGCGCACGGTCCCGGTTCCCACGTTCGTCGCCCGGCTGCTGGCGACTGAGGTTGCCGACCGCCCCGCCGATGCTCTGGTGTTCAGGTCTGCGCGCAGCGGTGACCACCTGACCCTCGGGCAAGCCCGCTACGCCTTCACCAAGGCCACCGCAGTTGTGGCGGGTTGCGACGGCACGCGGTTGCACGATCTACGCCACACGTGCGCGTCACTGGCGATCAGCTCGGGGGCCAACGTGAAGGTGGTGCAGCGGCTACTGGGGCATAAGACGGCGGTGCTGACGCTGGACCGGTACGGGCACCTGTTCCCTGACGACCTGGACGCGGTGGCCGATGCATTCGACGCTGCCGCCGAATCAGTTGCGTACCAACTGCGTACCGGCCCCCAGAAGGGGCCGGTCGCAGTGGCCAGAAACGTGCTCTGACCTCGGTGGCAGGTACAGGATTCGAACCTGTGTAGGCGTTAGCCGACGGATTTACAGTCCGCTCCCATTGGCCGCTCGGGCAACCTGCCGGGATGGTCGCACCGTCCTGACGGATTTGGTGCGACTAGCAGGGTACAACGAGGATGGGCCGAAGACGAAAACGCCCCAGGGCGCCAGCCGAACCAGCAGGAAGGGAGCGAATCCATGGCGGATTCCAGCTTCGACGTCGTCAGCAAGGTCGACCGCCAGGAGGTCGACAACGCGCTCAACCAGGCCGCCAAAGAGCTGAGCACGCGCTTCGACTTCCGCGGCACCGACACCACCATCGCCTGGAAGGGCGAGGAGGCCATCGAGATCGTCAGCTCCACCGAGGAGCGGGTGAAGGCGGCCGTCGACGTCTTCAAGGAGAAACTGGTCCGCCGCGACATCTCCATGAAGGCCTTCGACGCCGGCGACCCCCAGCCCAGCGGCAAGACCTACCGGGTCTCGGGCACCCTCAAGCAGGGGATCTCCAGCGAAGAGGCCAAGAAGATCACCAAGATCATCCGCGACGAGGGACCCAAGGGCGTCAAAGCCCAGATCCAGGGCGACGAGATCCGGGTGAGCTCGAAGAAGCGCGACGACCTGCAGGCGGTCATCTCGCTGCTCAAGGGTTCCGACCTGGACGTCGCGCTGCAATTCGTCAACTACCGCTGACGCGGCCCGCGGCGAGCCGCAAACCGGCCCCTCGCGAGCATCAGCGGACCTACGCTGATCGCCATGGCACCTGCGCAACGTGAACCCAATGTCGTTGTTCTCGGTGGCGGATCCTGGGGCACCACGGTGGCTTCGATCTGCTCCCGCCGCGCCCCCACCATCCAGTGGGTCCGTTCAGAGGACACCGCCAAGGACATCAACGCCAACCACCGCAATTCGCGCTACCTCGGCGACGACTGCGTGCTCAGCGAGACGTTGCGCGCCACCACCGACTTCTCCGAAGCGGCCAACTGCGCCGACGTCGTCGTCATGGGTGTCCCCTCGCACGGCTTCCGCGGCGTCCTCGAAGAGCTCGCCGGCGAACTGCGCCCGTGGGTGCCGGTGGTCTCGCTGGTGAAGGGCCTCGAGCAGGGCAGCAACAAGCGGATGAGCCAGATCGTCGGCGAGGTGCTGCCCGGGCATCCGGCCGGCATCCTCGCCGGGCCGAACATCGCCCGCGAGGTCGCCGACGGCTACGCCGCCGCAGCGGTGCTCGCCATGCCCGACCCCTACCTCGCCGCGCAGCTCGCAGAGCTGTTCCGTACCAAACGTTTCCGCACCTACACCACCGACGATGTGGTCGGCGTCGAGATGGCCGGTGCACTGAAGAACGTCTACGCCATCGCCGTCGGCATGGGCTACTCGCTGGGCATCGGCGAGAACACCCGCGCCATGGTGATCGCCCGCGCAGTCCGCGAGATGTCGAAACTCGGCGAGGCGATGGGCGGGCACCGCGACACCTTCGCCGGCCTGGCCGGCATGGGCGACCTCATCGTCACCTGCACCAGCCAGCGCAGCCGTAACCGCCACGTCGGCGAACAACTGGGTGCGGGCAAGCCGATCGACGAGATCATCGCCGCGATGAACCAGGTCGCCGAAGGCGTGAAGGCGTCGAAGGTGATCATGGAGTTCGCCGACGAGTACGGCATCAACATGCCGATCGCCCGCGAGGTCGACGGCGTGATCAACCACGGCTCCACCGTCGAACAGGCTTATCGCGGACTTGTCGCCGAGAAGCCCGGCCACGAGGTACACGGCCAGGGGTTCTAGAGCATCCGGTCGAGCATGTTGCGCGCGGCCTCGGTGACCAGCGTGCGGTCGTAGGTGATGGCGAAATCGAAGCGACGGTCCCGGTCGGCCGGTTCGGGCCGGCCCGGTTCCGGTTCGACCTCACGGGCGAGCAGGGCCACGCAATGGTGCGGTCCGAGCACCACCACCGACCATTCCTCGCACAGCGGATCGGCCGGATTCAGCGACAGCACACGGACGTTGGGATCGGGTTCGTCGGGTAACCCCTCGGCGAAGATCGCCACCAGCGGGCAGGTCTTCGCCAGCTTCCGGTACTGATTGCGGGTGCGCTCGGTGTAGTGCTCCGCGCGCTGCAACGCCGCCAGCACCATAGGTGGATCGGCCACCAGCATGGCCTGCTTCTCGATGTGCCGGGTGAACGCGTACAACGTCTGCTTGCGCGCCGTGCGCACCGGCGACTTCCCCGCGATCAGGCCGAACGGGGCGCCGGCCAGCGGCGCGTGGCCGTCGTTGCGCGCGGGGCCCTGCCACGGCACCGGCTGCTGATCGGTCAGCGACGTCGCCCGGCCATACCGGTAACCCTGTCCGAGCGACGCCCCCAGCCCGAGGGCCTGGTCCAGGTGTTCCTCGGTCTCGATGCCCTCGGCGAGAATGACCGCACCCGTGCGTTCGTGGTGGGCCAGCACCGCGGACAGGGTGCGGGCCTGATCGGCGCGCGGCTGGGTCTGCACCAGGTCGATGTCGAGTTTGACGACGTCGGGCCGCACCACGTCCAGCAGCGCCAGCGAGTCGGGGTTCACGCCGATGTCGTCGAGCGCGACGGAGAATCCGTCGGCCCGCAGCGCGGCCACCTTGCGCAGCACCGTGCGCGGGTGCGCGAGCAGCGAACGTTCGGTGAACTCGAACATCAGGTTCAGCGCGCCGTGACCGCGCTCCAACACCTCGTCGTCGCTGCGCCCCGCATAGGGGGTGGCCGGCTCACAGTTGACCAGCAGCAGGCTGCCGCGGGGAAGGTCGCTGCCCAGCGCGCCCCGGACGGCCGCGTCGATGCAGGCCCGGTCCAGCAGATCGAGCTGCCCGGTGGTCACCGCATGGGAGATGACCGGCTCGGGGCTGGGATCCGACAGATGCGGCCACCGGGCCAGCGCCTCGAACCCGACGGTGCGGCCGTCATCCAGCGACACGATCGGTTGGTAGGCAGGGGCGATCCCGACCCCGGCAACCGCCGCATCCAGAGCATCGGCGCGCTCGGAGCTACTGCGAATCGACACGGACCTCCGAACTGCACGCGGCGGAACGCCGCCTAGCCGCGACTGAGGAGCGGATTGGTGACACCGACGGTGTAACTACCCGCCGGACTGATGACGAAACCGGCACCGGTCTGCGCATCGCTGCACGTGGTGGCGACCCCGTCGGTGCCGCAGCTCAGCGTGCGGTAGCTCAGCCGGGTGTTGGGCGCCAGCGGTTTGGCCTCACCGGCCATCGCGAACACCGGCGCCGGCGTCGAGCTGAACCCCGGCAGGCCGCCGATGGAGCCGCTGACCAGGTTGGCGCCGTTGGGTGCGCCCGGCATGGCGCCGTTGCACCCGTACATCCCGCTGCGCTGGATCACGCAGGTGAGCCCCTCCGACGCGGTGAACGCGTACCAGGTGCCGTCCATGACGGCGAAGTCCTTGGGGTTCACCGGCGCGAAGGCGTTGACGTTGGGAAGCGGTGGCGGCGGTGGCGGTGCAGGTTGTGCAGCCGCGACCCCCGGCACACCAACGACAGCCGCCCCCACGGCTCCCACCACGCCGATCAGTGTTCTGCTCAGCACGCAGTCACCCTAACGCGGGCCCACAGTGTTCACCACAGGTACGCGTGGCGACCGTCAGTAGTGACCGGGCCCGCGGCCGGCCATGTCCTCGAGCCGACGGATCCGATCCTCGATCGGCGGATGCGTCGAGAACATCTTGCCCATCTTCTCGCCGGCGCGGAACGGGCTGGCGATCATCAGGTGCGCCTGATCGGCCAGCTGTGGTTGGGGCGGCAGCGGCGCCGCCTCCACCCCACCGGCGATCTTGCGCAGCGCCGATGCCAGCGCCAACGGATCACCGGTCAACTCGGCGCCCGACTGGTCGGCCTGATACTCCCGCGACCGCGACACCGCCAGCCGCACCACCGTCGCGGCGATCGGGCCTAGCAGCGAAACCAGCAGCAGCGCAAAAGGATTGGTGCCCTCTCGGTTGCCGCCGAACATCCCGGCGAATACGGCGATGTTGGCCAGTGCGGTGATGATCGACGCCATCGCGCCGGCCACACACGAGATCAGGATGTCGCGGTTGTACACGTGGGACAGTTCGTGGCCCAGCACCGCGCGCAGCTCGCGCTCGTTGAGGATCTGCAGGATTCCCGTGGTGCAGCACACGGCGGAGTTACGCGGGTTACGTCCCGTCGCGAAAGCGTTCGGGTTGGCGGTGTCGGAGATGTAGAGCCGCGGCATCGGCTGGTGCGCGGCGTTGGCCAGTTCCCGCACGATCCGGTACATCACCGGGGCCTGCAGCTCACTGACCGGCTGGGCGTGCATGGCCCGCAGCGCCATCTTGTCGCTGTTGAAGTAGACGTAGACGTTCATGCCGACGGCGAACAGCACCGCCAGCGCCATGATGGACCTACCGAACAGCGAACCGATGAAGACGATCAGCGCCGACATGCCGACCAGCAACAGGAACGTCTTGATCCTGTTGGCATGCGGATTCCACGTCATCGAATCTCATCTCCTATGAGTCTTGCGAAACGATCCTCGCTGACTGAACGCTGCACACCGCGCCGTCGGTTCCGCGCACAGCTCAGCCGTGCCGGGTGATCGTGTAGTCGACCAGCGAGGCCAGCGCTTGCCGGCCCGGGCCCTCGGGCAGCTGCGCGAGCTCGTCGCGAGCCTCCTGCGCATAGCGCGTCACCGTCGCCTTCGCATGCCCCATGCCTGGCGAGCGGCGTAGCAGCCGCAACGCTTCGGCCAGATCCTCGTCATTGTCGACCGGCTCGGCGAGCAACTCGCGGAGCCGATCGGCATCCGCCCCAGTCTCGCGCAGAGCGAAGAGAACGGGCAGCGTGTGAACACCCTCACGCAGATCGGTGCCCGGAATCTTGCCCGACTCGTCGGGATCGCTGTCGATGTCGATGATGTCGTCGGATATCTGGAACGCCGTGCCGACGATGCCGCCCAGGCGTGCCAGCCGTTCGATCTGCTCGTCACCGGCTCCGGAGAATGTGGCGCCGAACCGACCCGAGGCAGCGATCAGGCAGGCCGTCTTCTCGTACACCACCTTGAGGTAATGCTCGACCTCGTCACCGCCATCGGCCGCCCCGCGGGTCTCGCGCATCTGACCGGTGACCAGCTGGGCGAAGGTGTCGGCGATGACCCGTACCGCATCGGGTCCGAGCCGCGAGACCAGTCGTGACGCCGTCGCGAACAGGTAGTCGCCGGCCAGGATGGCGATGTTGTTACTCCAGCGGGCGTTCGCACTGGGCGCGCCCCGGCGCAGTTGGGCCTCGTCCATGACGTCGTCGTGATACAGCGTGGCCAGATGCACCAGCTCGATCACCGCGCCGGCGACCGTCACCTGCCAGGCGTCGGGCTGCGGGCCGAGCCGTGCCGCGAGCACGGTGAACAAGGGACGGAAGCGTTTACCGCCGGCCCGGAAGAGGTGCTGCACCGCCTCGGCCATCAGCTCGTCGGCCCGGCCAAGTTCCTCCGACATCAGCTCTTCGATCCGGGCCACCCCGTCGCGAACTTCTGCCGCGAAAGCCGGATCGCCGAAGTCGACCCCTGCCACCACGGTCGCTGGTGTCCTCACCCTGCCAACATACTGGGGAGCATGAACGTGGCGGCGGGCAGGAGCGAAGGGACCCGGGGACGTACCAGCGCGGACGTGGTCGTGATCGGCGCCGGACCTGCGGGTTCGGCGGCCGCGGCCTGGGCGGCGCGGGCCGGACACGACGTGCTGGTGATCGACTCGGCACAGTTCCCCCGGGACAAGGCCTGCGGTGACGGACTGACCCCGCGCGCGGTCGCCGAGCTGGAACGTCTGGGCCTCGGCCCGTGGCTCGACACCCGCATCCGCCACCACGGGCTGCGGATGTCCGGGTTCGGTGCTGACGTCCAGGTCGCCTGGCCCGGTCCGGCTTTCCCGTCGACGGGTAGCGCGGTGCCGCGCACCGAACTCGACGACCGCATCCGCTCGGTCGCCGCCGACGACGGCGCCGAGATGCTGCTGGGCGCGAAAGCGGTGGCGGTGCAGCACGGCTCGTCGGGCAAGGTCGAATCGGTGACGCTCGACTCGGGTGAGCAGATCCGGGTGGCGACGTTGATCGTCGCCGACGGCGCCCGGTCCACACTGGGCCGGGTCCTGGGCCGGACCTGGCATCAGCAGACCGTCTACGGCGTCGCCGTGCGTGCCTACATCGCGTCGCCGCGCAGCAACGAGCCGTGGATCACGTCGCATCTCGAACTGCGCTCCCCCGAACAACAGGTGCTACCGGGCTACGGGTGGATCTTCCCGCTGGGAAACGGCGAGGTGAACATCGGCGTCGGGGCGCTGGCGACCGAGAAGCGGCCCGCCGATGCCGCGCTGCGTCCACTGCTGTCCTACTACGCGAATCTGCGCCGCGAAGAGTGGGGCTTCGACGGACAGCCGCGCGTGCCGTTGTCGGCACTGCTGCCCATGGGCGGCGCGGTATCCGGGGTGGCCGGACCGAACTGGATGCTCGTCGGGGACGCGGCGGCGTGCGTCAACCCGCTCAACGGTGAGGGCATCGACTACGGGTTGGAGACCGGGCGGCTGGCCGCCGAGCTGATCGGCTCCGCCGACCTCACCCGGGTGTGGCCCGCGGTGCTCCAGCAGCATTACGCCCGCGGCTTCTCGGCCGCCCGCCGACTGGCCCTGCTGCTCACCCTGCCGCGGTTCCTGCCGCTGACCGGACCGCTGGCGATGCGCTCGACGGCGCTGATGAAGGTCGCGGTGCGCGTCATGGGCAACCTGGTGACCGACGAGGACGCCGACTGGATCGCCCGGATCTGGCGGGTGGGCGGGCTGACGTCGCGGGGGCTGGACAGCCGGCCGCCCTTCAGCTGAGCGGTTCAGTCACCGCGGTCGCGGCGCTTGGCGAAGGCCACCGCGAGCCGCATGTCCAGCGGCGTTCGGTCGTCGTCGTCGTCTCGGCGGCCGGCGTCGGTCAGGGCCAAGGCGATCAGCACGTCGGCCGCGGTGATGAACAGCCCGAACCAGTACGCCCACTTCATCGAGGGATCGGGGCCGGTATCGAGGCGGGTACTGAAGAACAGCACGAGGAAGATCGGTCCCACGCAGCCGAAGACGAACATCATCGCCTGAATGCGGACGTATCGCCAGAACGTCTCCACATCCGGGATTATCGCCAAAGACGGCCGCGGACGGGGGTAGACGATGACGGAAGAGGTGCGGGTCTTCCGCGCCCCGATGCGCTCGCGCGACGACGGTGTCGACGTCGCGGCAACGATCGCCCGGGCCCGCAGGTGCGGGGTGTGCGGCTTCGGCGAGCGGTCGGTGGACCCGGACCGGCTAGAGCGCCGGATCGCCCGCTTCGCCGACGCGCCCGACGGTTCGTTCGTCTGGACCCGCGACACCGAGGGCCGATACTGGCTGGGCCGGATCACCGGGGACTACTTTTACGACATCGATTCCGCCGCAACCGATGTCGACCTGGTACACGTTCGGCCGTGCCGGTGGTTGCCGGAGCCACTGCTGGAACCGCACGTCCCGGCCGCGGTGCTGGCGACCTATCGCCGCGGCGGGCGCAACCTTCAACAGACCCACGACGACGCGGTCGCAGGCCAGACATTACGACTCTGGGACACCCGGCGCGGATCGGTGTCGGCGTCCGGCCCGTCGGGTAACCGTCACCGGTGACGAATCTCGCAGTGATCTACTACTCGACCACCGGACACGGCACGACGATGGCCGAACATCTGGGTCGCGCCGGTGAACGGGCCGGCGCCGACGTGCGTATCCGCCATATCGCCGAAACCCGCCACCCCGAAGATTTCGCCGACAATCCGGCCTGGACGGCCAACTACGAGGCGACGAAGGACCTTCCCGCCGCCAGCGGTGACGACATCGTCTGGGCCGACGCCGTGATCCTCGGTTCACCCACCCGCTTCGGCAGCACCGCCGCACCGTTCCAGACATTCATGGATTCACTCGGCGGACTGTGGTCTCAGGGAAAGCTCGCCGACAAGGCCTACGCCTGTTTCACCTCGAGCCAGACGTTGCACGGCGGCCAGGAGACGACGCTGATCGGCATGTACACCTCGCTGATGCATTTCGGTGGTGTGCTGGTGCCACCGGGGTACACCGACGGACTGAAGTTCGCCGACGGCAACCCCTACGGCGTCGGCCATGTCACCGGACCGGACAATCAGAACGAACTCGACGACGCCACCGTCGCCGCGCTCGACCACCTGGCCACCCGCGTGGTCGCGGTCACGGCCAGATTGGCCGCCTGACACCGACGTTCGAGCCGATCGTGAGATGGTGGACCCATGGCCCGGATGCACACCACGACGTTGACCGCCGCCGACGGTGATCTGCAGGTCCACACCGACGTCACCGGCCGGGCCGCCCGGATGGGGCACCGGCTCACCCTGTCGGTCGGGTCGTGGCGCGCCGAGGTCGACTGGTCCGACGACGAACCGACGGCGGTTCGGTTGACCGCCGAGACGGCGTCGCTGGCCGTCGAACATGGCGAGGGCGGCTTGACACCCCTGTCCGGCGCCGAGCGCGCGCTGGCCCGCAGCAACGCGCTGAAAACGCTTTCGACGCAACGCTTTCCGACGGTATCCTTCGAGACGCTGGAGGTGACGACCATTCCGGAGGGCTATCGGCTGTCCGGCGATCTGCACATCCACGGCCATCGCCGCGCACACTCGGTGGACGTCCAGGTCAGCGACACCGGCACCGGGTGGACGCTGTCGGCGCGCACACCGGTGCGCCAGACCGACTTCGGCCTCACCCCGTATTCGATGTTCATGGGTTCGCTGAAGGTCGCCGACACCGTCATCGTCACGTTGTCGGCGACGTACCGGGACGAGGACCGGGTCAGGGTTTGACGGCGGAGTGCAGTGCGACGATGCCGCCGGTGAGGTTGCGCCAGCGCACCCGTGACCACCCGGCGGCCGCGATGCGCCGGGCCAGCTCCGGCTGATCCGGCCACGCCCGGATCGACTCGGCGAGATAGACATAGGCATCGGGATTCGACGACACGGCCTGCGCCATCCGGGGTAGCGCCTGCATCAGGTACTCCTTGTACAGCGTGGCGAAGGCACGGTTGGTGGGCGTGGCGAATTCGCACACGACCAGCCGCCCACCCGGCCGGGTCACGCGGGCCATCTCGCGCAGACCGGCTGCGTGGTCGACCACGTTGCGCAGCCCGAAGCTGATCGTCACCGCGTCGAAGGATCCGTCGGCGAACGGCAGCCTCGTCGCGTCGCCGGCCACCTTGGGTAGATCGCGCCGGCGGCCTGCGGCCAGCATGCCGACCGAGAAGTCCGCCGCCACACACCAGGCGCCCGAGGACGCCAATTCCACCGTCGACACCGCCGTACCGGCCGCCAGGTCCAGGACCCGGTCCCCCGGGCCGATGCCCAACGCCGCACGCGTGGCACGCCGCCAGAACCGGTCCTGCCCCAGCGAGAGCACCGTGTTCGTCAGGTCGTAGCGGCGCGCCACGGCGTCGAACATCGATGCGACCTCGTGCGGATCCTTGTCCAGCGTCGCGCGACTCACCGGACCGACGCTACCTGTGAATCCACCGGGACCGGGAATCAGGACGGGGGGTGCGGGTATTGCACCGGAACATGAGCGAAAAAGTGTGGTTCATCACCGGAACATCACGCGGTTTCGGGCGGGAGTGGGCGATCGCCGCCCTCGACCGCGGCGACCGCGTCGCCGCCACCGCGCGCGACACCTCGACCCTCGACGACCTGAAGGAGCAGTACGGCGACGCGCTGCTGCCGATCGCACTCGACGTCGACGACCGGGAGGCCGACTTCGCCGCGGTCAAACAGGCACACGACCATTTCGGCCGGCTCGACATCGTGGTCAACAACGCCGGCTACGGCCAGTTCGGCTTCATCGAGGAACTCTCCGAACAGGAGGCGCGGGCACAGATCGAGACGAATCTGTTCGGCGCGCTGTGGGTGACCCAGGCGGCGCTGCCCTACCTGCGGGCCCAGCGCAGCGGACACATCCTGCAGGTCTCCTCGATCGGCGGCATCACCGCGTTCCAGAACGTCGGCATCTATCACGCGTCGAAGTGGGCGCTGGAGGGCTTTTCGCAGGCGCTGGCGCAGGAGGTCGAGTCGTTCGGCATCCATGTCACGTTGATCGAGCCGGGCGGCTTCGACACCGACTGGGCCGGTTCGTCCGCCAAGCGCGCCACGGCGCTGCCCGACTACCAGGAGGCCCACGCCGCCGCGGACCGTGCACGCAGCCAGCGCACCGCCAAGTCCGGCGACCCCAAGGCGTCTGCCGCAGCGGTGTTGAAGATCGTCGACGCCGACAATCCGCCGCTGCGGGTGTTCTTCGGTGAGCTGCCCCTGCAGCTGGCCAAGGCCGACTACGAGAACCGGATCACGACGTGGGAGCAATGGCAGCCGGTCTCGGTGCAGGCACAGGGCTGACTCGCGTCACGCACTCTTTGCGCTAAAGCAACAGATTTGCCCGCTTTGCGTTTGGCGCCCATCGCCCCGGGTACTGCGACCGCGATCGCAGCGGCGCATCGACAGATGCGCCCCCCCGTGGGCGGAGGAGAGACATGGCTGAGGACGTCGCGGACTTCTTGTTGAAGCGCTTGCGCGAATGGGATGTCGAGCATGTATTCGCCTATCCCGGCGACGGTATCAACGGCATCGTCGCCGCGTTCGGGCGTTCCGACAACACCCCGCAGTTCATCCAGGCCCGCCATGAGGAGATGGCGGCATTCGAGGCGGTGGGCTACGCGAAGTTCACCGGCCGGATCGGCGTGTGCATGGCGACCTCCGGTCCGGGTGCGGTGCATCTGCTGAACGGGCTGTACGACGCGAAGCTCGACCGCGTTCCGGTGGTAGCCATCGTCGGTCAGACCGCGCGCAGCGCGATGGGCGGCAGTTATCAGCAGGAAATCGACCTGCAAGCGCTCTACAACGACGTGGCCAGCGAGTACCTCGTCGAGGTGAATGTCGCCAGCCAGCTCCCCAACGCCCTGGATCGCGCCATCCGGACCGCACTGACCCGGCGGGCGCCGACCGCGCTGATCATTCCGTCCGACCTGCAGGAGGAGCCGTACCAGGCACCGGGACACGAGTTCAAGCAGGTGCCGTCGAGCGCACCGAGCTTCGAACGGCCGATCCTGCAGCCCAACGAGAACCAGGTGCGCGCCGCCGCCGACATCCTCAACGCCGGCCAGAAGGTAGCGATCCTGATCGGCCAGGGTGCGCGGGCGGCGGCTGCACAGGTGGAGCAGATCGCCGAGCTGACCGGTGCCGGTGTCGCGAAGGCGTTGTTGGGGAAGGACGTGCTCTCCGATGACCTGCCGTACGTCACCGGATCGATCGGATTGCTGGGAACCCGACCCAGCTATGAACTGATGCGCGATTGCGACACGCTGCTCATCGTCGGCTCCAATTTCCCGTACAGCCAGTTCATGCCGGAATACGGGCAGGCGCGCGGCATTCAGATCGACATCGACGGCGCGGCGATCGGCATGCGCTACCCCACCGAGGTCAACATCGTCGCCGATTCCGCCGCGACGCTCGACGCGTTGATTCCCTTGCTGCAGCGCAAAGCCGACCGCTCCTGGCAGACGACGATCGAGAAGAACGTCGCGCGGTGGTGGGAGACGATCAGGCGGGAATGCATGGTGTCGGCGAAACCGGTGAACCCGATGCGAATCGCCTGGGAACTGTCTGAGCGCCTGCCGCACAACGCCATAGTGACTGCCGATTCCGGTTCGTCGACCAACTGGTACGCCCGATGCTTGCGGTTCCGCGACCAGATCCGGGGGTCGCTGTCCGGAACCCTGGCGACCATGGGTCCGGGAGTCCCGTACGCCGTCGGCGCGAAATTCGCCCACCCCGACCGGCCGGTGATCGCCATGGTCGGCGACGGTGCGATGCAGATGAACGGAATGGCCGAACTGCTCACGATCAGGCGCTATCACGAGCAGTGGTCCGACCGCCGGCTCATCGTGTGTGTATTCCACAACAACGACCTGAACCAGGTGACGTGGGAATTGCGGGCGATGGGCGGTGCGCCCAAATTCGAGGAGTCACAGGCGCTTCCGGAGGTCTCTTACGCCGACATCGCCCGCACGATGGGACTTCACGCCATCGCCGTGGACACCGAGGACGACATCGGTGCGGCCTGGGACCAGGCTCTGGCCGCCGACCGCCCGACGGTGCTCGACATCCGGTGCGACCCGGAGATGCCACCGATTCCGCCGCACGCCACCTTCGAGCAGGCCAGAGAACTGACCGCGTCCATCCTCAAAGGTGACCCGGCGGGGTGGCATCTGATGGTGCAGGGCGCCAAGACCAAGGCGCAGGAGTTCGTCCCCCACCGCGGATCATGAGCGCCGCGCAACTGACCGGAGGCGGCGATGGCCCGCGGTGATCTGACAGCGGTTTGACGGCGTGCTGATCGGGCAAGCCAGAGCACAGACAGAGAATCCGGGGGTCATGTGATGGCGCAGAACGTCACTCAGAAGCTGATCGAATCGCATCTGGAGTCCGGGGAGATGACGCCCGGCCAGGAGATCGCCATTCACATCGACCAGACGTTGACCCAGGACGCCACCGGAACGCTGGTCATGCAGGAGCTCGAAGCGCTCGACCTCGACACCGCCCGCACCGAGGTGAGCGTCCAGTACGTCGACCACAACCTGCTGCAGACCGATGAGAAGAACGCCGAGGACCACGAATTCCTGCGCACCGCCGCACAACGTTTCGGTCTGTGGTTCTCCAAACCCGGTAACGGCGTCTCGCATCCCACCCACATGCAGCGATTCGGCGTTCCCGGCAAGACGATGGTGGGCTCGGATTCGCACACACCGGCCGCCGGGTCGCTCGGCATGCTGGCGATCGGGGTCGGCGGCCTGGAGGTCGCCGTCGCAATCACCGGCAAGCCGTTGCATCTGCGCATGCCCGAAGTGTGGGGAATCCGGCTGGAAGGCGAACTGCCGCAATGGTGCTCGGCCAAAGACGTGATTCTCGAGATGCTGCGGCGCCACGACGTCAAAGGCGGGGTGAACCGGATCATCGAATACTACGGCCCGGGCTTGGCGAGCCTGACCGCGATGGACCGCCACGTCATCGCCAACATGGGCGCCGAACTCGGCGCCACGACCACGGTGTTCCCCAGCGACGACGCGGTACGCGACTTCCTGCGCGCCGAGGACCGCGAGGACGACTGGGTCGAGCTAGTCGCCGATGACGGCGCGAGCTACGACATCGAAGACACCATCGACCTGTCGCAGATCGAGCCGCTCATCGCCAAACCGTCGTCGCCCGGAAACGTGGTGCCGGTCCGGGAGGTCGCCGGCGAGCCGATCGCTCAGGTGGTGATCGGCTCGAGCGCCAATCCGGGACTGCGCGACTTCGCCATCGCCGCGGCGATGGTCGACGGTCGACAGACCTCCCCGGACGTCAGCTTCGACGTCAATCCCACCTCCCGCGAGATCCTGACCGATCTGACGGAGATGGGCGCGACCACGGCGCTGGTGATCAGCGGCGCCCGCATCCACCAGGCGGGCTGCATGGGCTGTATCGGGATGGGGCAGGCGCCGGCCACCGGACACAATTCGCTGCGCACCATGCCCCGCAACTTTCCCGGCCGCTCCGGGACCAGGGAGGACAAGGTCTGGTTGTGCTCCCCCGAGACCGCGGCCGCGTCCGCGTTGACCGGCGTCATCACCGATCCGCGAGACTGGGCGCGCGAATACGACGTCAGCTACCCGGAGCTGAACCTGCCCGAGCACCACTCCGTCAACACCGCGATGCTCGTCCCCCCGCTCGAGCCCGACGAGGCCGAGAAGATCACCCCGGTGAAGGGGCCGAACATCTCGCGCCTGCCCGATCCCGAGCCGTTGCGCGACGAGTTCGAGGCGCCGGTGCTGCTCAAAGTCGGCGACAACATCTCCACCGACGAGATCTCGCCGGCCGGCGCCCGGGCGCTGCCGTACCGCTCGAACATCCCCAAACTCGCGCAGTTCAGTTTCACCCAGGTCGACGAGTCCTACCCCGAGCGGGCCGAGCAGGCGCGCGAGACCGGCCATATCGTCGTCGGCGGTGAGAACTACGGTCAGGGTTCGTCGCGCGAGCACGCCGCGATCGCGTTGCGGCATCTCGGTCTGCGGGTGGTGATCGCGAAGTCGTTCGCCCGGATCCACTGGCAGAACCTCGCGAACTTCGGTGTGTTGGCACTGGAGTTCGTCGACGGGGACGACTTCGACGGGATCGACCAGGACGACACGCTGGCATTGAGCGAGTTGCACGAAGCCGTCAACGGCACCGATAACTTCTCCGTGCGAAACGTCACCAAGGATTCGACGTTCGAGGTGCGGCACCGGCTTTCGCCTCGGCAGGCGCAGTACGTGCTCGCCGGCGGGTTGATCCCGCAACTCACCCGCGAAGATGGCGGCCAGGCCGCCGAGAAGGCGACCCGACCGGATGCGGAGCCGACCGGGTCATAGCATTGTTCGCGGACCGTCAGACGCGGCGGGAACGCGACTTGTCGGCGTCCGTTTCGGGTCGTCCCGCGCGGTAGTCGTCGCGGTAGGTGCGCCGCTCCTGGTCGGTGGTGCGGGCTCGGAGCAGGCCGCCGGGGCGATGGAAGACCACCACCAGCAGAGCGAGGCCGCCACCGATACCGGCGACGGCCACCACCGTGAGCACGACGGCCCATCGGTCGGCGTCCTCGCCGGCCAGCGTCAGAGAAACACCCCCCGCGGCAGCGCCCGCCAGCAGGGCCACCAGACCGATGATCACGGCGGGATAGCTCTTGAGGAATTCGTTGCTGCGCGCCACGTTGTCACCCACCTCTCCGTTCGCGCGGCATCGCACGGTCACGCTGAGCCGCTCACGCAGAATTCGTACTACCCGGTCCCCCGCCGTTCATGCGTGCACACGCGCACCCCTCAGGCGGCACGCAGCTTGCGCCGTCCCGCGACTGCCTCGTAGTGGCCGATCAACTCCTCGCAGATGGCCGGCCACGTTCGGCTCAGCACACTGCGGCGCGCTGCGACGGAATAGCGCGGCCGCTCACCGATCAGATGGCCGACCGCCTCGGACAGCCTGGCCTCGAATTCGTCGACCCCGAGCAGCAGCCCGGTCCGGTAGGGCGCCACGAGATCCCTCGGTCCCCCGGCATTCGGCGCGATCACCGGCACCCCGGACGCCATCGCCTCCTGGACCGTCTGGCAGAACGTCTCGTGTTCACCCGGGTGGACGAACACGTCGAAGCTGGCGTACGCCCTCGCCAATTCCGGACCGTAGAGGGCGCCGGTGAACACCGCGGTGGGCATGAGCGATTCCAGCTTCGGGCGGTCCACACCGTCGCCCACCACGACCACCTGCAGATCGTCGCGCGCGCTCAGGGCCGCCAGCCGTTCGACGTGCTTCTCCGGCGCGAGCCGGCCGACGAAACCCACGATCGGGCGGGCATCCGGTGACCACCGCCGCCGCAATCGCTCGTCGCGGGCCGACGGCGCGAACCCGGTGATGTCCACGCCCCGCGCCCACCGGTACACCCGCGGTACACCGTGCGCTTCCAGGTTCTCGATGGCCGACGTCGACGGCGCCAGGGTGCGATCGGCCTTGCTGTGCAGCCGGCGGGTCCATGCCCACGATGCCCGCGACAACGCGCCGACGCCGTAGCTCTGCGCGAACCCGGCGACGTCGGTCTGGAACACGGCGACCGTCGGCACCCCGAGGTGTCGCGCCGCGTGCACACCGCCCCAGCCGAGCAGCGCGGGTGAGGCCAGGTGGACGACGTCCGGGTCGAAACCCCGCAGCACGGTGACCAGCCGGGGCCGCGGAATGCCCAGGGGCAGTGACGTGACCTTGGGGAACATCCGGGACGGCACCCGGTGCACCCGGACCCCGTCGTGCACCCGATCGGCCGGGGCGTGGCCGCGGGGGGTGTCCGGTGCGATCACCAGGACCTCGTGGCCGCCGGATCGCAGATGCTCGATCACCCGGAGCACCGAGTTGGTGACGCCGTTGACGTTCGGGAGGAAGGACTCAGCGACGATTGCAACGCGCACGACCGTCAGAGTCGCAGCGCTGCCTGTCCCCGAGGTTTCGTGACGGCATACGGGACACGAAGAGCGGGATTCGGCTGGGTCGCCGCGCGGTACCGTCGTGGCGTGCGCATGTGGCTGGTGTTCGTCGCCGCGATGGCGATCATGCTGACAGCGGGGTGTACCCACCAGGTCACCGGCACCGCGCGGCTGGACCCGAACCAGCCCGGGACGTCGGTCACCGACGACGGGTACGGCATCCTCGTCGGCGATCCGGATGCACCGGCGCAGATCGAGATCTTCACCGAACCGCAGTGTCCGCACTGCGCCGCCCTGCAGGCCGACTACGGCCGTGAACTGGCCGGCTACATCAGCCTGGGCCAGCTGGGCGTCACCTACCGGCCGGTGACATTCCTGGACCAGACGGGCGAGCACTCCGCCCGGGTGAGCAACGCCATGTTCGCCGCCGCCCGGACAGCGCCGCGCGCAACCTCGTTCCAGCGCTACGTCGAAGAGCTATGGGCCCATCAGCAGCCCGGCGGCGACGGACCCGGCGACGCCGAACTCGCCGAGATGGCCCGTCGCAGTGGTATTCCCGCCGCAGGGGTCGAGGCCATCCGGGCCGGCGACGCCGCGGTCGACACCCAGCAGATGAGCGATCTGAATATCGAGTTCCTCAGCGGGCTCAGTGCCACCGAGATCGGCACGCCGACGGTCTATGACCTGCTCAACGACGAGGTGCTCGATACCACCGACGACCGCTGGCTGTCGCGTCTGATCTCGACCGTTTAAGGGCGCAGGGCGACCCGGATGCAGTTGTCCTCTTTGTTCTTGAACAGGTCGTAGGCGCGCACACCGTCTTCGAGCGGCAGGTCGTGGGTGATCAGCCTGGCCGGATCCAGATCGCCCTGCTCGACGTAGTCGAACAGCCGCGCCATGTACCGCTGACCGTGCTGCTGGGCCGATTTGAGCGTCAGGCCCTTGTTGGTGACCACGCCCATCGGGAATTTGTCGGTCAGGCCGTAGACGCCCAGCACCGAGACGACACCGCCTTTACGGCAGGCCAGGACAGCCTGGCGCAGCGCGCTGGCGCGGTCGGTCTCCATCCGCAGCAACTGTTTGGCCCGGTCGTAGAGTTGCTGTACGCCGGTGCTGTGACCTTCCATGCCGACCGCGTCGATGCAGGCGTCGGGCCCGCGGCCGCCGGTCATCTCCCGCAACGTCTCCTGCACGCTGTCCGCGGCGCCGTAGTCGATGGTCTCCAGGCCGAGGTCGCGGGCGAGGGCAAGGCGCTCCGGGATGCGGTCGATGACGATCGCCCGATCGGCGCCCAGCAGCTGCGCGCTCTTCGCGGCCATCAGACCCACTCCGCCGGCACCCCAGACCGCGACGGTGTCGCCACCGCTGATGTCGCAGAAGTCCGCACCCATGAAGCCGGTCGGGACGGCATCGGACAGGAACAGCGCCTGCTCGTCGGTGACGTCGGCGGGAACCCGGAAGCAGTTGGCGTCACCGAACGGCACCCGGACGTACTGGGCGTGCGAACCGGCGTATCCGCCGAACGGATGGGTGTAGCCGTAGATGCCGCCCGACGGGTAGCCGAGCAGCGGCTGCTGCAGCTCGGCGTTGGGGTTGGTGGTGTCGCAACACGAGTACAGCTCGTGGTCGCAGTACCAACACTTGTTGCAGGCGATGAACGACGGCACGACGACGCGGTCGCCGACCTTGACGTCACGCACCTCGGGGCCGGTTTCGACGATCTCACCCATGAATTCGTGGCCGAAGACGTCGCCTTCGCGCATACCCGGCAGATAGCCGTCGATGAAGTGCAGATCGGATCCGCAGGTCGTGGTGAGGGTGACCCGCAGGATCACATCGTGGGGATTGAGCAGCTCGGGGTCGTCGACCGTCTCGACGGACAGATCGTTGACGCCGTTCCAGCACAGTGCGCGCATCAGGGGCCTCTCGGTTACCGCGCGGACGGGCGCGCGCTCGGGTTCGATCGGATGGTCGGCACCTCACCGGTCTGCAGCAGGGCGCGGCACCGGTAGAGCACCTTGAACGCCAGGGCTCCGGAAAGAAGATCGGGCGCAGGTGTTTTCGTCTTCAACCCCAGTTCGGTGCCCAGGTGGTGGGGGGCGACCCGGATGGTGACGACGATCTCGTTGCCGTCGGTGCCGACGAACCGCAGCCCGTCGCGCTCCCCGTGCACCCGGGATTCCCACGTCGTCGACAGTGGCCCGGCGTGCAGCGTCCACCGGTAGACGTCCGGGTCGCGGTACTGGACGTCGCCGAGCTCGCCGAGCACGATCGACATCCGGTGCGCGTCACGCCACAGCTCCTCGGCCTCGACGACGGTGCATGCCACCGTCACCCACTGGCCGTTGCCGGCCTCGGGCGCTTCGTCACCGGTGATCTTGTTGACCAGCGAGCCGGCCACGCTGACCGCCCGGTCCTTGGCCGTGTCGAGATATCCCATTCCGGCTCCCTCCGTCGGGCTCGGCGATACCCCGCACCGAGAGAGCCAAACGCTAGGCCGCGGGCTGATCCTCGCGTTCGAGTCGCTTCTGCAGATATCCCAGACCGCCGAGGGCGACGCCCGCCACGAGCCAACCGAGTACCGCGATCGATCCGGCCGGGATGATCGCCAGCGACGCGTTACGATCCCGCACGCGCACCAGATCCGGGTCGTTGCGGTCGTATTCGACGTAGATCTGCATGCCCGTCTCGAGTTCGGAGGGATAGAGCACGCCCAGCTCGGGTCGGTAGGTGACGCGGTCCGGGGTGACGAACTCGATCGTCGACCGGCGCGGCCCGGCGCTGAGCACGGTGGCTTCGGCGACGCCCATGTTGCGTTCGATCTGCCGATCGTCACGCCAGGCGCCGAGCACCAGCAGCAGTGCCTGCAGCGTCACCAGCAAGGCGACGATCACCACGCCGATGCGGATCCGTCGGATGACCCGTTGGGTGCGGGTCTCGTCGGGCTCCCGGGACAGATGCGGGATCAGCCCGCGCACGGCGCCGGCCAATCGGGTCCGCGCCGCGGCTGGGTTCACAGACCCGCCCTGATCGCCGCGTGCAGCGCGCGCAGTGACGAACGGTCGGCCTTCACCTCCAGCACCCGCAGCCCCTCGGTCGGCTCGTCGAGCGCACCGGCCAGCTGGCCGACCTCGATCTGCCGGTTGTCGACGTGATACGCGCGGCAGAGCGCCCCGACATCCACGTCGTGTGGGGTCCCGAACACCCGAGACGCCACATCGCCGAACCGGGGATCACCCTGCTCGAGCAGCTCGAAGATCCCGCCGCCGTTGTCGTTGGACACCACGATCGTGAGGTTGCGCGGCAGCGGCTCGGTCGGCCCGATGAGCAGCCCCGAGCTGTCGTGCACGAAAGTCAGGTCGCCGAGCAGGGCGACGGTCCGGCCGCCGGTGCGGTCGTGGGCCAGCGCGGCGCCGATCGCCGTCGACACCGTGCCGTCGATACCGGCCACGCCTCGATTGGAGCGCACCCGCACCCCGGTCGGGGTGAACCCGACGAGCGCGACGTCGCGGACGGGGTTGCTGGCGCCCAGGACCAGTTGGTCGCCGGGGCGCATCGCATCGGCCACGGCGGCGGCGACGTGCAGGCCGGTGGTGAGCGGATGTGCCGCGAGCTGGCCGCGCACGGCGTCGACGGCGTGCCGATGAGCCTGTCCGCAGCGGTCCAGCCAGGCCGGATCCGGGTCACCTGAGGTGACGGCCCGGGTGCCGGTGGCCTGGGAGTTGCCGCTGACGTCAGGCCACCGGGGTCCGGTGGTCAGCGCGAACACCGGCACCGAGGGATCGGCCAGCAGCGCCGAAACCGGCCGGTGCAGCGTCGGGCGGCCCAGCATGATCACCTGGCGCGGCTTGAGCAGCGGCAGCGCCAGCGGATGCAGGGGGTTGATCGCCGGTGGCGCGGTGGGTTCGGCGACCGTCGGCAGGGCGGCGAGCTCGGGATGCACGCCGGCGCCGTGACCGGCGATGACGACGGTGTCGGGGGTCAGGTCGATCTCGAGCGGCTGGTCGAAACTGACCGGCGGGGTGTAGGTCCACGGCCTGCCGTCGGGCCGGCCGGACGGAACCGCCCCGTCGTCGTCCGGCGCCGGGATCAGCGGTTCGCGCAGGGGAATGTCGAATTGCACGGGTCCGGCGTTGGCACTGCGAGAACCGGTGGCCGCCACCAGGACTCGGCACGTCGCCGAACGCCACTGCGCGTTGAGCGATTCGAGGTCGGCGGTGTCGGCCGCCAGCCCCAGGCTGATGTTCGCGCGGACCTGGGTGCCGAAGTAGCCCAGCTGCTCGAAGGTCTGATTGGCCCCGGTGCCGAGCAGCTCGTAGGGCCGGTTGGCGCTCAGCACGATCAGCGGGACGCGCGCGTAGTTGGCTTCCACCACCGCGGGGCCGAGGTTGGCCACGGCGGTTCCGGACGTCATCGCCACGCAGACCGGCGCGCGCTCGGCCACCGCCAGGCCGATGGCCAGAAATCCTGCGGTGCGTTCGTCGATGCGCACGTGCAGCCGCAACTTGCCGGCCCGGTCGGCGTCGGCGAGCGCGAAGGCGAGCGGGGCGTTCCGCGATCCGGGACACAGCACGACGTCACGCACGCCGCCGCGGACGAGTTCGTCGACGACGACCCGGGCCTGCGCCGTGGACGGGTTCATCGCTACAGGATATCGGCGAGGAATTTCAGCGCTGCGGCGTTGACCTCTTGCGGCCGCTCGATGAAGCCGAGATGGCCGGCGTCGGCGATCTCGGCGTAGCGGCCGTTGGGCAGGGCGTCGGCCACCTCGCGGCCCAGGTGGGCGGGCAGCAGGACGTCGTCGGCGAAGCCGATCACCAGGGCCGGGGTTCGGATGCTGCGGTAGGCCGGCAGCCGATTCTCCTTCGGTCCCACCGACCCCTGGGCGAGCAGGCCGGGCGTGTGTTTGGTCGGCCACATGGTGAACATCTCGATCCAGTCTGCGATCGCCCGGTCGTCGTTGATCGTCGCGGGCGAGAAGTTCTCCAGCACACGGATTTTCGCGTCGTAGCGAGCCGGCAGTTCGATGCCCGACGCGACCATCTCCCGCTCGGCCTCGCCGAAGAACGTCCGCGCGCGGTCGTGGCGTCCGCGGGTGGCCATCAACACCGCACACCGGACCAGCTCGGGGCGTGCCAGCATGAGTTCCTGGGCGATGAACGAACCCATCGAGACGCCCACGATGCGCACCGGTGCGGCGCCGAGGTGTTCGATCAGCTCCGCGGTGTCGGCGACCATCTGCTCGATGCCGAACTGCGAGGCGTTCTCGGTGGCGCCCACGCCGCGGTTGTCGAAGGTGATGCAGCGGTATCCGTTGCGCAGGAATTCCGGGACCTGGTGCAGATGCCAGGTGCGGCCGGCTCCGCCACGGCCGGCGATGAACAGGACCGGCACCCCGCTGCCGCGGTCGTCGAAAGCCAGATTCACGCCTCCCGACGCTACTGGAGGGCGATTTCGGTGAACGCGAGGATCGGGATGGTGCGCCCCTGGGTGAGCGTCTCGTAGTCGCCGTAACTGGGGATCCAGTCCTTGGCGATCCGCCACAGCCGGTCACGTTCGGCGCCGGTGATCTCCTCGCCGACGAAGGTCCCCTGGTAGCCACCGGCGGCCAGGGTGACCTGCGGATTGCGTTTGACGTTGTGGTACCACGCCGGGTGGCGTCTGCCCCCGTAGTTGGAAGCCACCACGATCACCCGGCCGCCGTCGGTGAAGTACGTCAGCGGGGTCACGCGTTGCTTGCCCGACCGGGCGCCGATCGAGGTGAGCAGTAATTCGGGGGTGACCATCGCGGTCGACACCCGCCCGTTGGTCAGCCGCAGCAGCGGCGGATCGATGCGCGGGACCACGTGCCGGACGACATAGCGCACCGGCCGCGGCTTGAGCAGCCGCGCCCCGACCTTCAACATCTTCGAGCCGGCCGTCGGATCCACCTCGGGTATGCCCACCCGGCGATCCTAGGCGGGCACACGATGATCGTGGTCACCGTTCTCCGCACGACTGGATCAGGTCCAGGGCTGCGCGCTGCCGCCGAATCGCCGCCTTCTTGCCGGCCCGACCGCCTTCGCGCCGGGCCGCCCGGCGGAACTGCCGCCGGCTACGCCGATCGACCAGCGAATCCAGCACGGCGCCATCGACGTCGCTCAGCGGTGGCTCGCTTCGTCCGGCCGCGATCCGCTCGCGTACCCACCGGCGTTCATCGCCGATCAGCAGCGCCGCGACGGTCAAGAAGATGGCCAGATCGATCACCAACTTGCCCAGCATGATGACCGGGCTCATGAACGGCGTGTCCCAGATGAAGTGCATCAGCACCGCCGTGGCGAAGAGCCCCAGAGCCACGGCGATGCGCTTGGCGCGCCCCCAGGTGTCCCGGCCCGCGAATGAGGGCAGCAGAAGCAGCACGCCGACGGCCGACAGCGCGGTGTAGGACCAATGGGCAGGCACCGCGGTGACGCCGCGCAGGATGATCGACTTGCCGATGCCCAAACCGTCGGAATCCAGACTTTCGATGCCGGCCTGCGCCGCATACGCGAGATCCTCGACCAGGTCGAATCCGAGCCCGACGAACATCCCCAGCATGAGTGCATGCGAGATCCTGGTGAACACCGACGCGCCGAGCACCAGGACCACCGCGGCGCACGCCGCCTTCGACGCCTCCTCGCTCAACGGGGCGTGCAAGGCCGAACCCCACACGGCCATCGTCTCGGGTGAGACGAACCGCTCGAACAGTTTGTCCAGGCCCGCACTGGCGTGAAACGAGATGAACAGCGCCGTGGTCCCGCCCAGTGATGCGCCCGCCAGCAGGACCTGTGGATAGCGCCGAACACTGCGGTACGGGTCGAATTTGTAGATCACCCACACCATGAAGACCGCCAGCGCAAACCACAGCGGCGCCTGCTCGATCTGGCCGTCGATCGTCTCGGCGATGGCGCCGCCGAATGCGCTCAGCGCACCGCAGATCCCGACCGCCAGAGCGGACAGGTAGACCCAGAACACCGCCGACTCGGGCCGATAGACGATCGGACGGCGAAGCCCCGATCCGGGCTCACTTTCGACCACCACACTCATTGCTCGCTCCTGCTCAACTGGGCGACGATTTCGTCGCGGCCATCGGGGGACCCCAACGAGATGACCGCGACCAGCAGGTCGCCATCGCTGAGGAATGCGCAGGTGCCGACCTCGTCGTCGGTGATCGCCACACAGCTGTCGCCCGCGAAGACGCCGTCACCCGAGGTGAGGCGACCACCGTCGAGCGCCTCGTGGATTCCGGCGCCCACGCGATCCATCCGGGTGACGCGCCGCTGCATGTCGCGCGGGTCGCGACCGTCGAGATCGAAGACCCGGACCGACGCCCGCGCCGCACCGTTGCGCAGTGAGACGGAGTCGCCATGGTCTTCGGCCACCCAGCCGTCGGGTGCCTCCACCACGATCCCGGAATCGTCGGCGGTGTAGATCTCGACCCGGTCCTGCGGCTCACCGCCCTGGACCGTCTCCCACTGCGCCGGCGGCAGCAGTGCGCTGACGACGTGGGGTCCGACCGGAATGGCGATCAACGCGGCGACCAGACCCAATGCGGCTCGCTTCTCGGTGAGCCCGCGGATGCGCCCCACCCGAGGTGTTGTCTTCACAGCGGCAAACCGTATCCGCGAATACGTTGCCGAACAATATATTTCGAATTCACCGCCCGCTACCCTTTTACATTGCAACAATTCTGGCTCACCGCTCAGCAGGCATGCGGTGCCATCTGAGCACCTCGTTGCCGGTTACCGGCACCAAATCCGCGTACTGCGCTCCGACGAGAAGTGGCACAAAAACTTCGGGTGAAGGCGAATAGCGTTTGTCCTCAAAGTCGATCCACAACACGCACGGTGCTTCGGCCACCCGCACATCGAGATCGAGCACAGGCGCCGCTGACCAGTCGACGAATTGCCACCGACCGACGTGGACACGGCCGGCATCATCTGTGCGCGTGAGTGATCCGACGGCGTCGAGCACGTACAAAGCTGGCGCGGAAGCGCTTTCGGACCACCGCCCGATGAAGTCGGAACGTGTCAGGGTCGCGCGTACGCAGGACATCAGACCTTCCGCAGTTGCCGACGGTAGATCGTCAACTACTTCAGCGTGTTTCGCGCAGCCGACCGCCAGGAGCGCGACCACCAATGACACCGAAGTGACTCGCAACCGACCGATTCGCATGCTGATCGGGACCTTTCGTCCACAGTCGAAGTCTCTCCGGCACAACACCTTCGGCCGAGCGGACCTGTGGCGCGCATGGGTGGTGGACCAACGCGCCACAGGCCCGCGTTCGAGGCGCACCGACGACACCAACACGCAAGTCAGCATCGATCGGCCCGCGGCCGGTGGGTGGTTCACGCCGAACCACGCTGGTGCAGTTAACCGATCGACTCTTCGGGGATTCTTGGGAGAATCTTGACGGCGCACTCAACGCCGCTACAGATCAGGACACGGCGTACAGCCGGAAGGTGCGCCGGGCGCGCCGCCATTCGCGGCGGACCCACAGTGGCACGGTCACAAACTATCCCCCTTCGTCGAAACCAGGGAGACGACACCCGACCCGGGTACAGGACCCGCTGTCCGGCCACCACTGCCGCACTCGAGGCGAAATGCTAGCGCATGCCGAGAGATTTCACAGGGCTCAGATCAACGGGAGACACGAAGCAATGCGCTCGACCCACCACTGGCGGCGTTGCGCCGACGCGGCCAGCGTCGCGAGCCGGTCGGGGTCCGGGTCCACCGGCCGGGCGGCAAGATGACCGTCGATCGGCACCACGGCTTCGGCCACGTCCTCGACGAACAGGCCGCCGGTGCCCAACCCGCACGCGTGCCGCAGCGCAGGCAGAGCCGCCGCGGCCAGCAGTCCGCGCGAGATTCCCACCGCCGAATCCAACGCGCTGGAGACGACGACGGGGATGTCGATCTGGTCGGCGATGGCCAGCAGACGCTCGATGCCGCCGAGCGGCGCCACCTTCACGACCGCCACATCAGCGGCCCGTTCCCGCACCACCCGCAGCGGGTCATCCGCCTTGCGAATGCTCTCGTCCGCGGCGATCGGGACGTCGATCCGCGTCCGCAGGGCGGCCAGTTCGGCGACGGTGGCGCAGGGCTGCTCCAGGTACTCCAGCGGGCCGTCCGCGGTCAGGGCGGCTGCCGCGGCGGTCGCCTCCTCGACGCTCCATCCGCCGTTGGCGTCGACCCGCACGACGGGCACCGAGGCTCGTACCGCGTTCACCCGTGCGACATCGTCGGCGAGGGTCTGACCCGGCTCGGCCACTTTGACCTTGGCCGTACCGGTCCCGGGGAAGCGGCTGAGGACCTCGGGGACCCGACCCGCCTCGACCGCGGGCACCGTGGCGTTGATCGGTATGCGCTCGCGTCGCAGCGCGGGGGTGCCGCCGTACGCGGCCTCCAGCGCAGCGGCCAACCAGGAGGACGCCTCGGGCGGCTGGTATTCCGGGAAGGCGCCGAACTCCCCCCACCCCGCGGGGCCGTCGATCAGCGCCACCTCACGAACGGTGATGCCGCGGAAACGGACCCGCATCGGCAAGGACACGACGTGCAGACGGTCGAGCACGTCGTCGAGGCTGGGCGGTTCACACTGTGGCGCGATCGCGACCCTCCCAGAACGGCGCGCGCAGATCCTTTTTGAGGATCTTGCCCGTGGGGTTGCGGGGCAACGCATCGACGATGTCGACCGAGCGCGGGCACTTGTACCTCGCCAGCCGCTCGCGGCACCAGGCGATCAGCTCCTCTTCGGACACCGAAGCTTCCACGGCGACAATCGCTTTGACCGATTCACCCCACTTCTGGTCCGGAATCCCGATGACAGCCACCTCGACCACCAAGTCGTGTTCGGCCAGCACCCGCTCGACTTCGATCGAGTACACGTTCTCACCGCCGGAGATGATCATGTCTTTGAGGCGGTCCTCGACGAAGAGATAGCCGTCCGCATCGAGGCGCCCGACGTCCCCGGTGCGGAACCACCCGTCCGGGGTGATCGACTCCGCGGTCGCCTCGGGTTTGTTGTGATATCCCTTCATCAACTGTGGTGTGCGGAACCACAACTCACCTTGTTCACCGTCGGCGACGTCGGTGAGGCTGTCGGGGTCGACGACGCGCAATTCGGCGTTCGGGATCAACTGTCCGGCGCTGACGAGCCGCTCGGGATGGGCGGTGTCGCGGTGCGCCTCGGGCATCAGATGGCTGATCACGCCGCAGACCTCGGTGAGCCCGTAGACCTGGATGAAATCGGTGTCCGGCCACGCGTGGAGGGCCTGGCGCAGCAGCGGCAGCGGCATCGGGGAAGCGCCGTAGCAGAACGTCTTCAACGCCCCGAAGAGCTTCACCGCCTCCGGACCGCTCTCGAGCACCTTGGCCAGCACCGCGGGGACCAGGAAAGTCCGGTTGGCCCCCTGCAGAATCGCGCCGGCCAACGCGGCGCCATCCACCTCGCGGGTCATCACGCTGGGCACACCGTCGTGGATTCCGAACTGTACGTAGGACGATCCGCCGACATGGAACAGCGGCATGGACACCATGTTCTTGTCGCCGTCGTCGAAGGCCCAGCCGTCGTGCGCGTTGACGGTGTGGGCGATGAGGTTGGCCTGCGTGAGCTCCACCCCCTTGGGCCGCCCGGTGGTTCCCGACGAATACATCAGGATGCAGACATCGTCCTCGCGGACGTCCGGAGACCGGCCGACCGGGTCCGCGCCGTCCAGCAGCGCCTCGTATTCGTCGTCCGCACCCCCCTCGGGGCTCACCTCGACGACCCGCTCGACATGCTGGAGGCGGTCGCGGATGCGGTCGATCGAGCCCCGTAGCTCACGGCCCACGATGACGACCTTGGCGCCACTGTCCCCCAGCACATAGTCCAGCTCGTCACCGGCGAGCCGGAAGTTGATGATCGCGTTGGCCGCTCCGAGTGAGGCCGCGGCGAGGGTGAGTTCGACACACGCCGGGTGGTTCTTGTCGAGGAAAGCCACCACATCGCCGCGCCGGACCCCGCACTCGGACAGGGCCCCGGCCAGGCGACGGACCCGCTGCTCCCATTGACCCCACGTCCAGGACCGATCCAGGTAGACGAACGCCTCGCCGTCGGGGTTCACCTGGGCCCAGTGCGTCAACCGGTCATCGAGGAAGCGGGGGGTGGGCAGCTCTGCCATACGCCGAGCCTGCCATGCCGACATCCTCGTCAAGCGGGCTTGGCATGAACGCGGCGCCCCGCGAGGTAGGTCGCGCGCACCTCGAGGCCCGCGATGTCCTCGGCCGGCACCGCACGCGGATCGGCGGACAGCACCACCATGTCGGCGTACTTGCCGACCTCCAGCGATCCGATGACGTCATCGGAGTGCAGCTGCCAGGCGGCATCGATGGTCTGCGCGCGGATCGCCTGATCGACGGTGAGGCGTTGTTCGGGTCCGAGGACGCGACCGCTGGGCGCCCGACGGGTGGAGGCGACGCTGATGTTTCGCAGCGGCTCCTCGGGGGTGACCGGCGGATCGTTGTGCAGGGAGATCCGCATCCCGGTGGCGACCGCCGCGCCGCAGGGCATCCACCGGTTGCCGTGCTCGGGGCCGAACAGACCGTCGACGATCACGTCACCCCAATAGTGGATCTGGTCGACGAAGATGCTGCAGGTGACGCCGAGGTCGTGGGCGCGGCTCAGCTGCGCGTCGGTGATGGCGCCGACGTGTTCGAGCCGCAGCCGGTGATCGTCGCGGGGATGTCGCGCCAGCGCCTGCTCGTAGACGTCGAGGATCGTGTCGACGCCGTTGTCGCCATGCACGTGGCAGGCGATCTGCCAGCCCAGCGGATAGTAGGCGGCAACGATCTCCTCGAGCTGCTCTCGGGTGTAGTTGGCGTGTCCACACGAGCCGGGCGTCACCCCGATGGCGCGGGTGGCGGGGGTGTCCAGATACGGGAACGTCAGGTCGACGTTGCCGACCCACGGTGACCCGTCGACCCAGATCTTGATTCCGACCTGACGCACCATGTCATCGCCGTTGTCGGGGACCTCGGTGGTCGACAGCTGTGCCGTCGACATCTCGTAGGTACGCAACCGCACGGTCACCTGGTCGCGCAGCGCCTCGAGCACCGGCCGGAACCTCGGGTCGAAAGCCATCTCCGAACAGGTGGTCAGACCCGCCCGGTTGAGCCGTGCACACTCGGCCATCAGCATCGCCGGATAGCCGCCGGGGTCGATCGCGTCGCCGATCAGTGAGAACACCGCACCGGTCTCCTCGGCGGTGCCGTCGAGTTCCCCGTCGGCGTCGCGACCGTATCTGGCGCCCTTGGGATCCGGGGTGTCGCGGTTCAAGCCCACGGCACGGGCCGCTGCCGAGTTGAAGTACGCCTTGTGGCCCGAATTGTGGACGATGACCAGGGCGGTGTCCGGCGCCTGTTCGTCCAGCCAGCCCAGCGTCGGCTCGGGCAGCCCGTCCTGCAGCAGCGGGTCCCAGCCGTTGAGATAGGCGCCGTCGGCACCGCGTCGGGCCACCTCGTCCCGGATCGCCGCGAGCACCTCCTCGGCCGCGCGCATCCTGACGGGCCGGATGTCGGCGATGCGGTCGGCCAGCACCACGGCCTCCATCAGCGGGTGTCCGTGGGCCTCCACGAATCCCGGCATGACGCAACCGTCCCCGATCTCGACCACCTCGGTGTCGGCACCGATGTGGGCATCGACGTCCGCGCGGCTGCCGACGGCGACGATGCGCCCGTCGCGCACGGCGACCGCCTCGGCGTCCGGATGCGCGGAATCGACGGTGAGCACGGTGCCGACGAGGACCAGGTCTGCAGCGGCGGCCATCAACCGATGCTATCGACCCGACGCCGACGTCTGTCGATTTCCGGCGTCCCCGATCGACGTGATGTCGGAGGCACCACACGATAGGAAGGAGGGTCGAACTGGCCGACAGGCCGCCAGCGTCTGACGCTCAACGCCGGACGATCCGGATGCGGATGGGCCCACGCCACTGCGCATCCGGATCGAGGGCTTCGCCCCGCTGCGTGATCTGCACCTCGCCGGTTCTGGCCAGTTCGCGCGCGGCATCGCGGGCGTCGCCCATCAGCTCGCGCCAGCGCTCGCCGCCGAAGGCCCGCGCCGCGTCGGAGGGGCAGATGGTCTTGTCCGGGCCGCGACCGCGGGCGAGCTCGAGAATCGCCGCCGCCAGCCGCTGATCGGTCACTCCACAGGGAGGCCCATTTCCCCGGCCCTTGAAACCATTTCTGTAACACGTTCTAATCTGATGGCATGAGCGATTCGTTGCTGCGTCATCCGATCCATTCCGGGCACCTGACCGCCGGCGCGCTGAAGCGCAACAAGGACAAGCCGGTGCTGTTCCTCGGCGACACCACGCTGACCGGTGGACAGCTCGCAGAGCGCATCAGCCAGTACATTCAGGCTTTCGAGGCGCTGGGGGCGGGCAGCGGCACCGCCACCGGACTGCTGTCGCTCAACCGTCCCGAGGTGCTGATGATCATCGGCGCCGGCCAGACGCAGGGGTACCGCCGCACGGCACTACACCCTCTCGGCTCGCTCGACGACCACGCCTACGTCCTCGACGACGCCGGCGTCACCTCACTGATCATCGACCCCAACCCGATGTTCACCGAACGGGCGCTGGGCCTGCTCGACAAGGTGCCCGGCCTCAAGCAGATCCTGACCATCGGCCCGGTCCCCGAGGCGCTGGCCGCCAAGGACGACGTGGTCGCGGTCGACCTGAACGCCGAGGCCGCCAAATACGAGCCCAAGCCGCTGCGGGCCGCCGATCTGCCGCCCGACCACATCGGCGGCATGGCCTACACCGGCGGGACCACCGGTAAGCCCAAGGGCGTCATCGGCACCGTGCAGTCGATCACCACCATGACGACGATCCAGCTCGCCGAGTGGGAGTGGCCGCAGCACCCCAAGTTCCTGATGTGCACGCCGCTGTCGCACGCGGGCGCCGCGTTCTTCGTGCCGACGATCATCAAAGGCGGCGAACTGGTCGTGCTGACCAAATTCGACCCGGCCGAAGTGCTGCGGACCATCGAAGAGCAGAAGATCACGGCCACCATGCTGGTGCCGTCGATGATCTACGCCCTGATGGACCATCCCGATTCGCACACCCGCGACCTGTCCTCACTGGAGACCGTCTACTACGGCGCTTCGGCGATGAACCCGGTCCGCCTCAAGGAGGCGATCCGACGGTTCGGCCCGATCTTCGCCCAGTACTACGGCCAGTCCGAGGCGCCGATGGTGATCACCTACCTCGCCAAGGGCGACCACGACGACCAACGACTCACCTCCTGTGGCCGCCCGACGGTGTTCGCACGGACCGCGCTGCTCGACGAGGACGGCAACGAGGTAGCTCAGGGCGAGGTCGGCGAGATCTGCGTATCGGGTCCGCTGGTGTCCGGTGGCTATTGGAACAAGCCCGAGGCCACCGCCGAAACCTTCCGGGACGGCTGGATGCACACCGGCGACCTGGCGCGCGAGGACGAGGACGGGTTCTGGTACATCGTCGACCGGACCAAGGACATGATCGTCACCGGTGGGTTCAACGTGTTCCCCCGCGAGGTGGAAGACGTTGTCGCCGAGCATCCTTCGATCGCGCAGGTGTGCGTGATCGGCACCCCGGACGAGAAGTGGGGTGAAGCGGTCACCGCGGTGGTGGTGTTGCGTCCCGACGCCCCGACCGACGAGGAGTCGGTGGCGACGATGACCGCCGAGATCCAGGCGGCGGTCAAGGAGCGCAAGGGGTCGGTGCAGTCACCCAAACAGGTGATCGTGGTCGACTCGGTTCCGGTGACCGCCCTGGGCAAGCCGGACAAGAAGGCCGTGCGCGCCCAGTTCTGGGAGGGCTCCGACCGCCGCGTCGGCTAATTCCCCTGCGCGAGCAGACGCATAAGCTCACGCGCCGCGGCGTGTCGCGGGACGTTTGCGTCTGCTCGGCACATGGGTTGGCGTGCGCGCAGAACTGCTGACGGACAGGGCGGCCCGGCTGCACCCCTAGGCGCCGGGCACCTCGGTGCGGGTCGCCACCGAATCGGCCGATCCGGTGTCCCACACGCCGACGGCGACGTCGGCATCCCGGTAACCACCCAGCGGGTGCAGTCCCGGCGTGCGGTCGATCAGATCGGTCGCCTCGTCGCCGGTCATCGGATACTCCGCCACCGGATGGCGCCAGTGCGCCGCGAGGACGATCGCCCCCGGCGACAGACGCGGAATCTCGCGATCCAGGACCGCCCGCAAGGTCGCGGGGTGCAGGTAGTAACAGACCTCCGAGAGCACCACCAGATCGAAATCCATCTCCGGCCATGGCTCGTCGACCGACTGTCGCACCAAGCGCACCCGGTCCTGGGCGCCGGCGCCGATCAGCCGGCGACGGGTCGCATCCAGTGCGGGCTGGGCGACATCGGTGGACGTGACCCGGTCGCAGCGTGCCGCGAGCAACTCGGTCAGCACCCCGACCGAACAACCCGGTTCGAACGCGTGGCGGTAGCGCGGATGTGGCAGCACGGCGGTGGTGATCGCGTATTTGCGACGCTCGTACCACCGGCTCTGCAGGCTCCAGGGATCCTCGGCACCGGCGTAGAGGCCGGCGAAATAGTCGTCGGGAAGTCGTCCGGTCACCGGAACACCACCTCGCCGATCCGGATCAGCCGCTGCAGGACGAACGACGGCAGCGCCGGATCGGCGCCCGGCTCCAACGGCTGGAACTGACTGACGAACTGCGCCGCCGCCGCCGCCTTCCGACTGGTCGCGTCGGCATCGGGGCTCACCGTATGGGCGCGGTGCCACGGTACCGCCGGGTCGCCGGGAACGGCCCAATGCCACATCCACACCGGATACTCCAGCAGCGGCATCCCGGCTGCCGACGCAGCGGCCGCAGCGGCCCGACCGACCGCCTCGTGGTCGGGATGTCCGTCACCACGCCAGGTGGCCGCACACCAGGTTCTCCCCGGACGGTCGGCGAGCAGTTCGACCAGCAGATCGGTCAACCGACCCTCGTGGGCGGCCAGCTCTCCATCGGGCAGACCGAGGCTGATCGGCGGGGGCAGGCCGAGAACGCCGAGCGCCCGGTGCAATTCGTCCCGGCGGGTGCGTTCGAGCTGCCGGCGTCGGACCAGGCTCAGATGCGGGTGCGATCGACCGCCATCGGTTGCCGACACCACCTGCACGCGAATACCCCGGCGGGCCAACATCGCCGCATGCGCACCGAAGCCCAATGTCTCGTCGTCGGGATGGGCGCCGACCACGATCAGTTCCCGGCAGCCGGCGAGGTCGAGCGGCTGAAGGTGACGCTCGGTGTCGAGCCAGACCTGGGCCGGGGTACCACCTGCGGTCAGCGGGCGCGCCGCGAACCGCCCGGTATTGCCGATACCCGAGTCGTCCAAGGCCGTCAACGCGACCCCCTCGCCAGCCGTCCCAGCGCTTCGAGATCGCGTTCGGCATGGCTTTGGCGGACGTACATCTCGAGATCGGCCACCAGTGCGGCGTGCCGCGCATCGTGGGCGAGCGGGCCCGGTCCGAGCGCGCGCCCGGTGCGCCGGAGCGCTTCGTCAACGGCGGTCTCGACCACCGCACGCGTGCGCCGCGCGATCATTTCCGCTGCGCCACTTCGATTTCGGGGGTCCGAGTCGACCTCGCGGGCCGCCCAGGCAAGCGTGGCCGCGGCGGCGGTCAGTGCAGCATCCACCGCCCCCAGGTGAGCCAGGGTGTGCGGATCGGCCCGCGAACCCCCCGCATACAGCGGGGCCGCGACCGCGCGGGCCCCGCCCCACCAGCACGCCGCGACACCGATTGCGCCATGCCAGAATCCGGGCCGGTCGAGGTAGTCCCCCGGCTCGCCGACCGGCACTGCCGGGGTGTCGTCGAATTCCACCGAGCGGGTGTCCGAGGCCGCCATACCCGGGTTGCGCCAGGTGCTCGGGCAGCGGGTGACACCGCCGGCGGCGAGGTCGACGGCGAACAGGCCGCGCTCGTCTCGATGTTGCAGACGGGCCGTCACCAGGGCGTGCGAACAGATCCCGGCACCCGAACACCAGTCTTTCGCGCCGGCCAGCACGACGGCGTCGCCGACCGGCCGGGCCACCAGCCCACCCGGCGGCGCCTCGGCTGCCCACACCCCCCAGAGCTCACCGACCCCGACGGCAGGGCCGCCGAGTTCGGTCAGGATCGCGATCGCGTCGGTGTGCGCTTCGGCCAGCCGTCCGGCCACCAGGTCGGACTCGGCCAGATCGGCGAGCGCATGCCAGCGGGCGAGTGTGTCACCGCCACCGGGCTGGGGTAGCTGCAGCCGCCCGGAGGCCGACCACTGCCGCAGTCGGTCGGCCGTCATGCCGCATCGCCGGTGGAGCCTCGCCCCGAACCGGCCAAGCCACGCAGATGAGCTCCAAATCCCCCGGGCGCCCGGGCATCTCGGCGAGCCGAGGTGGTGACCCAGAGCTCAGGGTCGCGCCGGATCCGCAGCTGCTCGGACTCGAATCGCGCGACGAGGTCCACGTCCTCGCCGGTGGCCAGTGCGCCGAAGCCACCCACGCGCCAATAGGCATCCGCCCGGAAACCCATGTTGGCGCCGTGCACATGGTCATGACCCGAACGGGTGAACCGCGAGTGATAAGCGCGCAGATAGCGCCGCACGACCGCGCGGGGCAGATGTTTCCAGTCGGACACGTTCACCACCCCGAGCACCATGTCGACCTCGTCCTGCACCATCCGGCAGAGCCAGTCCGGATGCACCGTCGTGTCGGCATCGGTGGTCGCGTACCAGGTCTGCTCGAGGGGTACGGCGGCCAGTACCGAACGCGCATACTCGAACCCCGCCGCCCGCGCTGCACCCACGTTGCCGACCTCGACCTCGTGAAAGTGCACCTCGGACCCGAACCGACCGGCCAGCTTCGCGCTGCCGTCGCTGCACGAGTCGAGGACCACCACGGTCAGCACCGGCGCCGGGAGACTGCGGGTTGCGGCAGTCAGCGCAGGCAATGTGCGCGGCAGCGCGGCGATCTCGTTGTGAGCGGGTACCACCACCGCGGCTTGCGCAATGCGCATCATGGACATCTATCTAGCCGCTTCACGACGTTTTCACACGTCGCGGCGCGCACAGCCCAGATGGCACCATGACGGGTGTGGCAGTGCGCGCGGTGCTCTTCGACTTCTCGGGAACCCTCTTCCGCCTCGAGGAGGACGACAGCTGGTTCGACGGGATCGTCGTGGACGACCGGGAGGTGGACAGCCACGTTCAGGCCGAGTTGCTGCGGCGCCTCACGGCGCCCACGGGTCGGTCCGTCGAGATGACGCCCGAGGCCGCACACGCATGGGAGAACCGCGACCTGGCGCCATATCTGCACCGCGAGGCCTATCTGCACGTGCTGCGCGAGTCGGGCCTGGCCGACGACCACGCCGAGTCGCTCTACCGTCGCGTCATCGATCCGGCCAGTTGGACGCCCTATCCGGACACCGCCGAGGTGCTCGCCGGCCTTCGGCGGCGCGACATCAAGACCGCGGTGGTGTCCAACATCGCCTTCGACATCCGACCCGCCTTCGCGCGGATCGGAGCCGACGCCGACGTCGACGAATTCGTGCTGTCCTTCGAGGTCGGGGCCGTCAAACCCGACCCACGCATCTTTCGGACCGCATTGGAACGGCTCGACGTCCCGGCCGCCGACGCGGTGATGGTCGGCGACAGCGACGAGGCCGACGGCGGCGCCCGCGCGCTGGGGTGTCGATTCGTCCTGGTCGACCCCCTGCCCACCGTCCAGCGGGGTACCGGTCTGCGCGACGGCCTGGCCGCGCTCGGAGTGCTGAACTGAGGAGGAGCAGATGCCCGGAGAACGGATCCGTCCGCCCTGGTGGCTGAAATACGTCAACAAGCTGATGATCGGACTCAACCGGCTGGGGGTCGGCTTCGGCGGCAACGGACCGGTGGTGCTCACCGTCGCCGGCCGTAAGACCGGCAAACCCCGATCCACGCCGATCACCCCGATGACCGTCGACGGCCAGCGCTATGTGGTGGCCGGGCTGCCGGGATCGGACTGGCCGGCCAACGCCCGCGCGGCCGGTGTGGCCGAACTGCGCACCGGGCGGCGCACCGAACGGGTGCGGATGGTCGAGATGTCCCCCGAACAGGCCCGCCCGCTGCTGCGCCAATTCCCGACCCTGGTGCCGACCGGGGTGAGCTTCGTCAAGAACGCCGGGCTGGTGACCGGACCGAACCCCGACGAATTCGAGGCGCTGGCCGGGCGACTGGCCGTGTTCAGGTTCGATCCCGTTACCGTGACCCCATGAGCTCCAACCCCTTCGACCCGTCGGTCTGGCAGCCGGTCCCCGGCTTCGATCTGACCGACGTCACGTATCACCGCCACGTCGTCGACGGCGCACCGCAGCCGACCGTGCGGGTGGCGTTCGACCGGCCCGAGGTGCGCAACGCGTTCCGCCCGCACACCGTGGACGAGCTCTACCGGGTCCTCGACCACGCCCGCATGTCCGCCGATGTCGGGGTCGTGCTGCTGACCGGAAACGGGCCCAGCCCCAAGGACGGCGGCTGGGCGTTCTGCTCGGGTGGGGACCAGCGCATCCGCGGCCGCACCGGGTACCAGTACGCCGCCGGTGAGACCGCGGACACCGTCGACGCCGCGCGCGCCGGGCGGCTGCACATCCTCGAGGTGCAACGTCTGATCCGCTTCATGCCCAAGGTGGTGATCTGCCTGGTCAACGGGTGGGCGGCCGGCGGCGGACACAGCCTGCACGTGACGTGCGACCTGACCTTGGCCAGCCGCGAACATGCCCGCTTCAAGCAGACCGACGCCGACGTCGGCAGCTTCGACGGCGGCTTCGGCAGCGCATATCTGGCCCGCCAGGTCGGGCAGAAGTTCGCCCGGGAGATCTTCTTCCTCGGTCGCGCCTACGACGCCGAGCAGATGCATGCGATGGGTGCGGTGAACGCCGTCGTCGACCATGCCGACCTCGAACTCGCCGGCTTGCGGTGGGCCGCCGAGATCAACGGGAAGTCGCCGCAGGCGGTGCGGATGCTGAAGTTCTCGTTCAACCTGATCGATGACGGGTTGGTAGGCCAGCAGGTGTTCGCCGGCGAGGCGACGAGGCTGGCGTACATGACCGATGAGGCCGTGGAGGGTCGCGACGCGTTCCTGGAGAAGCGCGACCCGGACTGGTCGAGCTTCCCGCGATATTTCTAGATTTCTAGCTCCTTCTGGGCTACTTCTGAGCCGCCGCCCACTCGGGTCCGGCCGCCGCGGTGGCCAATGTGCGGGTGATGCTCGCGGCCTTCCGGGCGGCGCGCTCCACGTCGGGATACCGACGGGCGAACAAGCCGGCCGTATAGAGCGTCGCGTAACCATGCGCGGTGGCGATCTCGTGTTCGACCAACGTCAGCGCCGCCCGAACATCACCTCCGGTGACCACGCGGGCCGGGTCGAGGTACGTGTCGCTCAGTGAGCGGGCCGCGGCGAGGCGGTCCTGGTCGAGCACGCCCTTGAGTTCGTCGCCGAAGATGACGTCCCAGCCGATCCGCCGGCGGACGACGAACCGAACATAGGTGGCCGCGGTCGACGCCATCGCCTCGATGGCCCAACCGACCGGGTCATCATCACGCTCGGTCGGCAGTGCGGCACGCGCTTCGGCGTCGAACTGACGCGCAGCCTCGGCAGCCACCGCGGTCAGCAGCGCCAACCGGCCGGAGAAGTGCCGGTAGGGCGCCGCGGCGGTGACGCCGGTGCGTTTGGCGGCGGCCGCCACCGACAGCGCGGAAAGCCCGGATTCGGCCACGATGGTCCCGGCCACGTCGATGAGTTCGGCTCGCAGATTGCCGTGGTGATACTTCGGTCGCGCCACCCCACCTCCGTCGTCGCCGCCGCCCATCTCGAAGGTTCCAGTTCACCCGATCGGCCCCGCTTGACGCAATGTCATCCCCCTCTTACTTTGTATGTAAGAGAACACTTACATTCGAGGAGCATCATGTCCACCTGGCTCATCACCGGCGCATCGCGAGGCCTAGGCGCCGCCATCGCGCGGTGCGCCCTGGACCGTGGCGAGACCGTGGTCGCCACCGCCCGGCGCGCCGACTCCGTCCGCGCCGCCCTCGGCGCACATGATCGACTGCTGCCGCTGGACCTGGACGTCACCGACCCGGCCGCGGCCGACCGGGCCGTCGCCGCCGCGGTCGAGCGGTTCGGAGGAATCGACGTGGTGGTGAACAACGCCGGCCGGGCGCTGGTGGGGTTGTTCGAAGAGACGCCCGTGGCGCAGCTGCGTGAGCAGTTCGAGCTCAACGTGTACGGCGTCGTCAACGTGGTCCGGGCCGTCCTGCCGACGCTGCGAGGCCAGGGCGCGGGCACGATCGTCAACGTCAGCTCGACCGCGGGGATCGTCGGCTTCGCCGGCTCGTCGCTCTACAACGCCGCCAAGTTCGCGGTCGAGGGACTCACCGTGGGACTCCGGGAAGAACTGCAGCCGTTGGGGATTCGGGTGTTCGCCATCGAACCGGGGTATTTCCGCACCGACCTGCTCGACCCGTCCACCATGTGGGTTGCCGAGCACGCGGGCACCATTGCCGATTACCGCTGCACACCGGCGCACCGGCTGCTCGACGAGCTCGCGTCGATCAGCGGCGCACAGGACGGCGACCCCGCGAAGCTGGCCGCCCTGCTGCATGATGTCGTGCACGCCGACGAGCTGCCCACCCGGCTGCCCATCGGACCCGACGCGGTCGAGCTCGCCGAGCAGCGCGCGCGCCGGGACGCCGCCGAGCTGGCGCCGTGGCGCGACCTCGCGGTGTCGACGAACTTCTGAACCGCCTCAGTAGGCTCGACGGGTGAGCAAGAACCCGCTTCGCCGCCTGACCGACAGTCTGCTGCTGACCAGCATGCGGCCCCCGCTGACCGAGCACCTGCTGCAGCCCCGCTCGGCGGTCGACCTGACGGGTAAGCGCATCCTGCTGACCGGCGCCTCCTCCGGTATCGGCGAGGCCGCTGCCGAGAAGTTCGCCCGCCGCGGCGCCACGGTCATCGCGGTTGCCCGCCGGCAGGACCTGCTCGACGCGCTGGTCGACCGCATCACCGGCGCCGGCGGCACCGCCTACGCCCGGGCCTGCGACCTATCCGACCTGGACGCCGTCGACAGCCTGGCCGCGGAGGTGGACAGCCGATTCGACGGCGTGGACATCCTGATCAACAACGCCGGCAAGTCGATCCGCCGGCCGCTGGCCGAATCGCTGGACCGCTGGCATGACGTCGAACGCACGATGACCCTCAACTACATGTCGCCGCTGCGGCTGATCCGGGGCCTGGCGCCAGGCATGATCGAACGCGGTGACGGCCACATCATCAACGTCGCGACGTGGGGGGTGTTCAGCGAGGCCTCCCCGCTGTTCGCGGTCTACAACGCCTCCAAAGCCGCGCTGTCGGCGGTCAGTCGCGTCATCGAGACCGAGTGGGCGCCAAGCGGTGTGCACTCGACGACGCTGTATTACCCCCTGGTGAAGACGCCGATGATCGCGCCCACCCGGGCTTTTGACGGGTTGCCCGGACTGTCCGCGACGGAGGCGGCCGACTGGATGATCGACGCCGCGCGTCACCGCCCGGTGCGCATCGCCCCACGCATGGCCGTCACGGCCCGGGCCGTCGACTCGCTGGCGCCCACCTGGGTCAACGCGGTGGTCAAGCGGCAGCGGGTGCAGCCGAGCGCCTGAGCCGCGTGATAGACACAGACCATGGAGATCCTGTCGAGCCGGGTGCTGTTCCGGCCCAAGGACTATCAGCGTTCGTTGCGGTTCTACCGCGATGAGATCGGCCTGGCGGTCGCCCGGGAATACGGCGGCGGGACCGTGTTCCACGCCGGTCAGTCGCTGATCGAACTGGCCGCACACGGCGAACCCGCCGCCGGCGGCACACTGTGGCTGCAGGTCCGCGATCTCGTTGCCGCACAACGGGAATTGATCGAACGCGGGGTGTCCATCGCTCGGGAGGCGCGCCAGGAACCGTGGGGCCTGCACGAAATGCACGTGACCGACCCCGACGGCGTGACACTGATCTTCGTCGAGGTACCCGACGACCATCCGCTGCGCCGCGACACCCGGCGCTGAGGGTTAGCCGGCCGGTGCCGCCAGCGGCCATCCCACCGAGGCCAGCCGAGCGGCCACCTGGTGGATCTCCTCCGGGTTGGGTTCCTTCTCGATCACCGCGTGCACGGCGCTGCGGATCTCGTCTTCGGTCACGGTGTCCGTGTCGGTGGACCTGAGCACCGACTTGGCCGCCTCGACGACCTCCTCCTCGGACAGCGAACGCTTCAGCAGGGCCAGCAGTGCGAAGTAATCCTGCTGCGGGACACCTTCGGGGTATCCGTCGTGCAGCCAGAGCAGGATGTTGGCAAAGGCGCTATCAGGCATGGTCACCACCTCACTTCGGGATGAACGGGACGGGGTTGAAGCCGAAGTGGTGCTGGATCGTCCCCTTCGTGATGTACAGGATGGCGATCAGGATCACCGCCGCCACGAACACGAACAGCAACAGCCCCAGGAACTTCAGGGCCGGATTGGGTGCGTCGACCGTGCCGTCGGCCTCGGCGCCGCCGGCACCTCGCGAAAAGGCCACCAGGCCGATCGCGAACACCGCGGGCAGTCCGGCGCCGAGCACCAAACCCACCGCCAGGACCTTCAAGATCGCTTCCAGATAGGTCATTCGAATTCCTCGTTCTCCGGGCGGCCGGTACTCAGACCGCTGCGGTGGGCTTGGGCTGGTCGCTGGTCACGCCGCGCAGATCGGCGGGGACCACCGAATTGGTGGTGTGGTCCCAGTCGGCGTTGACGTTCTTGTGGTCGACCTTCTTCTGCTGGGCGCGCCAGTACATGAAGCCCGACAGCGCGACCAGGATCACGAAGATCAGACCGTCGCCGGCCAGCTGCGAGCCGGTGACCTTCTCGACGACATTGGACAGCCAGAACGACAGCGCGCCGACGATGCCGGCGGCCGGCAACGTGATGACCCACGCGGTGGCCATCCGGCCCGCGACCGCCCAGCGGACCTGCGCGCCCGGCTTACCGACACCCGAGCCGAGGATCGATCCGGTCGCGACATGGGTGGTGGACAACGCCATCCCGGCCGCGCTGGAGGACAGGATGATCGCGGCCGACGATGCCTCGGCGGCCAACCCCTGCGGCGACTCGATCTCGACCAGCCCCTTGCCCAGGGTGCGGATGACGCGCCAACCGCCGATGTAGGTGCCCAGGCCGATGGCCAACGCGCAGGAGGCGATGACCCAGAACGGCAGGCCGTCCTCCTTGACATTGCCGGTCAAGTGGCCGGTGGTGATCAGCGCCAGCGCGATGACACCCATGGTCTTCTGCGCGTCGTTGGTGCCGTGCGAGAGCGCGACCAGCGAGGCCGTCGCGATCTGGCCCCAGCGGAAGCCATCCTCGCGGCGGCGCTTGAGCACCTTGCGGGTGATCCGGTAGACCAACCAGGTGCCGCAGGCGGCGACCAGGCCGGCGATGAACGGGGCGGCCAGTGCGGGGATGACGACCTTGCTCAACACGCCCGGCCAGTTGACACCGGCGGTGCCCAGCGCGGCGAGGCCGGCGCCGATCAGACCGCCGAACAACGCGTGCGACGAACTCGACGGGATACCGAACAGCCAGGTCAGCAGATTCCAGAGGATGCCACCGATGAGGCCGGCGAAGATGATGGTCAGGCCGGTCGACGCGTCGATCCCGGAGATCAGGGATCCGGTGTTGCCGTCCTGGATCCGCAGCACTGAGGTGGTGACAGTGATGGCGACCTCGACGGACAGGAATGCGCCGACGAGGTTCAGGACGCCGGCCAGCAGGACGGCCACCTTGGGTTTGAGGGCGCCGGTCGCGATGGACGTCGCCATCGCGTTGCCGGTGTCGTGGAAGCCGTTGGTGAAGTCGAACGCAAGCGCGGTTGCGATCAGCAACACCAGGATGATGAGCTCGGTGGTCACGAGACCTGATTGTGCGGCCAGGACGACTCGAAACGCCAACGGGCGGACGCCGGGTCGCCCGGTGTCGCCTGGCCTTTTGCCGCCGAACCCGGAGATGTTCATTTCCCGTTCACCCGGCGTCCGGACGGTGTTCTCCGTCGGCGCCGTCACCAGGGTCGGCCGTTATCATCAGATGCTCGTGGCCGCCCCGTCGCGCGGACCGCGGAGGAAGTGAACACCGTGACCCGATTCCTCGCCCGGATCGTCGCCTGGATCACGGCCGGTTACCCCGAGGGGGTGCCCGGGCCGGATCGGGTGCCGTTGCTCGCGCTGCTGCGCCGGCGGCTGACCGACGAGGAAGTCCGCACGGTGACCGAGAATCTGATCGACCAGGGTGAGTTCGATCAGATCGACATCGGGGTGCTCATCACCCAGCTCACCGACGAACTGCCGCTGCCCGAGGACATCGAGCGGGTCCACGCACGCCTCGCGGCGCAGGGCTGGCCGCTCGACGATCCCCGCGACGCCGAGGGGGACGGATAACCACCCTGCGCGCCGTCCCCGTTCCGGCCGGCGCGGAGGCGCTGTCGGTGTGGCCGGATGTCGAGCGGGCGCTCGACGGACGCGGCCCGGCACTGCTGCCGGTGCCCGCCGAGGACCCCACCTCGGCCGAAACCCTGGCCGCGGCGCTGCGGGCCGGCGAGCCGATCGACGACGATGTCGCCGTGGTGGTCTCGACGTCGGGTACCACCGGCAGGCCCAAGGGCGCGATGCTCACCGCCGCCGCGCTGACCGCCAGCGCGCAGGCGACCCACCGCCGTCTCGGCGGCACCGGCCGGTGGCTGCTGGCGCTGCCCGCTCACCACGTCGCCGGGCTACAGGTGTTGGCGCGCAGCGTCATCGCCGGCGCACCGCCGGTGGCACTGTCGGCACGCTTCGATCCGGTCGAGCTCGCGGACGCCGTCGCTCGGATGGGTTCAGGGCGTCGCTACGCCTCACTGGTGGCGGTGCAACTGGACCGGGCACTGGCCGACCCGGCCGCGCGGGCGGCCCTGGCCGAACTCGATGCAGTGTTGATCGGCGGTGGCCCCATGCCCGTTGGGTTGTCCGAGAAGGCATCGGCGGCAGGCGTTTCCGTGGTCCGCACCTACGGGATGAGTGAGACCGCCGGTGGCTGCGTGTACGACGGTAAGCCTCTCGACGGCGTGCGGGTGCGCCTCGAGGATGGCCGGATCGTGCTGGGTGGCCCCACCGTCGCCAAGGGCTACCGCAATCCGGTGGCGCCCGATCCGTTCGCCGACCCCGGGTGGTTCCGCACCGAGGACCTGGGCGCCGTGGACGACGGTGTGCTGCGGGTGCTCGGGCGGATCGACGACGCCGTGAGCACCGGCGGCCTCACCGTGCTGCCGCAGCTGGTCGAGGCGGTCCTCGGCCACCATCCGGCGATTGCCGACTGTGCGGTGTTCGGTGTGGCCGACGAGCGCCTCGGCCAGCGGGTGGTCGCCGCCGTCGTGCTGACCCCGGGCGCCGCCGCGCCCACCGTCGCGGAACTGCGCCACCACATCGCCGCCGAGTTGGACCCGACAGCGGCTCCCCGCGAGGTGCACGTCGTCGACGCGTTGCCCCGCCGCGGCATCGGCAAGGTCGACCGCCGGGAGCTGGCCGCCCGATTCGGTTGAGCGCGCGGCATGATGGCGGTATGCGTCGCGAAGTGACGACCGTCGAGCAGTTGCGCGCCATCGTCGGACACCCGAACGAGGCCGTCGCGAACAAGGTGGCCCCGCGGCTTGCGGACGTGCACCGAGACTGGCTGCGGGCGGCCTCGCTCGCCTTCATCGCGACCACCGACGCCCGCGGCCGGCTCGACGTGTCGCCCAAGGGGGATCCGGCCGGATTCGTGCACATCGTGGACGACTCGACGATCGCGATCCCCGAACGTCCCGGCAACAAACGTGTCGACGGCTACCTCAACGTGCTGCAGCGCCCACGGGTCGGCACGCTCTTCGTCATCCCCGGCCGCGGAGACACGCTGCGGGTCAACGGTGCGGCGCGGGTGCTGGCCGATGCGGACTACTTCGACGCGATGACGGTGCAGGGCAAGCGGCCGATCCTGGCCCTGGAGATCGCCGTCGAAGAGGTGTTCTTCCATTGTTCGAAGGCCTTCCTGCGCTCGGACGCGTGGAAACCCCAATGCTGGAACCCCGACGCGGTGCCCAGCGTCGCGCAGCTGGCCAAGTCCTTCAAACCGGACCTGACCCAGGCCGAACTGGACGCCTACTACGACGAGGACAATCTGCGGTCGATGCTGTACTGACCGCGCGGTGGTCATCGAATCGTCAGCCGGGCCGCACGGCGGGAGTATCGCGCGGCAATAGGCTGGCGAGAATGCGGACCTATCGCCGGGAGACAATCGCGGTCACCCTCGGGCTGACCCTGCTGATCTCCGCGTTCGTGGTGCCGCACCTGCATCTGGACGTCGTCACACCGCTGCTCAACGCGACCCCCGACCGGTTCCGCGATTTCGCCGCCACCTCGCCGGTGTTCGGCTGGTGGAACGCCCATGTCGGCTGGGGCACCGTGCCCGCCATCCTCATCGGTGCCGCCGCCGTGCTGTGGGGGCAGTCGCTCGCCCAGCGGATGCGATGGCGCACCCTCGTCCTGGGTGCGTGGGCCACCTCGTGCGCCTGGGCGTTCTCGCTGGCGATGATCGACGGCTGGCAGCGCGGATTCGCAGGCCGGCTCACCGCGAAGCACGAATATCTGCGCGAGGTGCCGGGCGTCACCGACATCCCGCTTATGGTCCGCACTTTCGCCGGCCGCATCCTCGACTTCCAGCCCGACTCCTGGATCACCCACGTGTCCGGCCATCCGCCCGGAGCACTGCTGACCTTCGTCTGGCTGGACCGGATCGGCCTGGGCGGCGGCGCCTGGGCTGGACTGTGGTGCCTGCTGGTCGGGTCCAGCGTCGCCTCAGCGATCCTGGTCGCGGTGCGGGCGCTGAGCGACGAACAGACCGCCCGCCGCGCCGCACCGTTCGCCGCCGTCGCACCGACCGCGATCTGGGTGGCGGTGTCCGCCGACGGCTATTTCGCCGGTGTCGCGGCCTGGGGTATCGCGCTGCTGGCGCTCGCGGTGAAACGTGCGGTACGCACACCGGAGCTGGCCGCCGTCGGTGCGGGGGTGCTGCTGGGCTGGGGGATCTTCCTCAACTACGGGCTCGCGCTGATGGCACTGCCCGCCCTGGCCGTGCTGATCTGCGCCGGCGACCTGCGCTCGGCGGTGCGGGCGCTGCTCCCCGCTCTCGCCGGTGCGGTGGCCGTGGTGCTGGTGTTCCTCGCGGCCGGATTCTGGTGGTTCGACGGCTACCACCTGGTGCAGGAACGGTACTGGCAGGGCATCGCCGTCGAACGGCCGTTCCAGTACTGGGGCTGGGCCAACTTCGCGGCGGTCATCTGCGCGGTCGGGCTGGGGACCGTCGCGGCGCTCGGCCGGGTGTTCGACATCGCCGCGATCAGGGCGCGCTCCGGGCTGCACCTGCTCGTGCTGGGTGCGCTGGCCGCGATCGTGTTCGCCGATCTGAGCATGCTCAGCAAGGCCGAGACCGAGCGCATCTGGCTGCCGTTCACCATGTGGATGGTGGCGGCGGGAGCGTTGTTGCCGGTGCGCGCGCAACGGTGGTGGCTCGCCGTGAACATCGTCGGCGCACTATTGGTGAACCATCTGATCCTGACGAATTGGTGAGCACGTGAACGAGGACGAGAAGCCCGCGTCGCACCCTGCGCCGAGATGGCGCAGTCCGCTGCGAGGCCCCTGGCTGACATCGGTTCTCGGCTCGGTCCTACTGGTGACGTTGCCCGTGGTGACCATCACCGGGCTGCTGTCCTACATCGCCTACGGTCCGCAGTTCGGCCAGGCGATCCCCGGTGACGTCGGCTGGTTGAAGCTGCCCACCTTCGACTGGCCCACCGATCCGGCCTGGCTGTACCGGCTCACCCAGGGACTGCACGTCGGGCTGGGGCTCATCCTGATCCCCGTCGTGCTGGCGAAGCTCTGGTCGGTGATCCCGAAGTTGTTCGTGTGGCCGCCCGCACGCTCGATCGCCCAACTGCTCGAACGCATCTCGCTGCTCATGCTGGTCGGCGGGATCCTCTTCGAGATCGTCACCGGCGTGCTGAACATCCAATACGACTACATCTTCGGCTTCAGCTTCTACACCGCGCACTACTTCGGTGCGTGGGTCTTCATCGCCGGATTCGTCATCCACGTCGCCCTCAAACTCCCGCGGATGTGGGCCGGGCTGCGGTCGCTGCCGATGTCGACCGTCCTGCGCACCAACCGCGATGCCACCCGTCCCCAACCGCACGATCCCGACGGCCTGGTGGCCGCCGACCCGGCCCCGGCCACCCTGAGCCGCCGCGGCGCCCTGGCGGTGGTGGGCGGCGGAGCACTGCTGATGGCCGTCCTGACCGCCGGCCAGACCATCGGCGGCGTCACCCGCCACGCCGCGCTGCTGCTCCCGCGCGGCCGCAGTTACGGGGACGGCCCCAACGACTTCCAGATCAACCGCACCGCATTCGCCGCAGGTATCACCCCGGCCGAGACCGGTGACGCGTGGCGGCTCACCTTGCGGGGCACCGGCGAACCCGTAATGCTCGACCGCAGCGCGCTGGCCGCCATGGCGCAGCACACCGCGCGGTTGCCGATCGCCTGTGTGGAGGGCTGGTCGACCACCCAGACGTGGACCGGCGTACGGCTGCGCGACCTCGCGCGGCTGGCCGGAGTGAACGAGCCGGTGGCGGCCCGGGTCTCGTCGGTGGAGCGCCGGGGCGCCTTCAATCGTGCGACGTTGCAGGGAAGTCAGGTGACCCATCCCGATTCTCTGCTGGCGTTGCGCGTCAACGGCGCCGAACTGTCGCTCGACCACGGCTATCCGGCGCGCATCATCGTGCCCGCGCTGCCCGGCGTGCACAACACCAAATGGGTCGCCGGCATCGACTTTCAGGCCCGGCCATGAGGTTCGCAAAGGTGTACGGCGCCGGGGTGTTTCACCTGCTGACCCTGATCGCGGGGTTCGCCCTGTTCGGTTATGCGGTGGCCACCCTGGGTCTGGCGCAGCTGTGGAACCCGAACACCTGGTGGCAGTCGATCCTGGTGTGGTTCGCCGCCGCGGTGATCCTGCACGATCTGGTGTTCTTCCCGCTGTACGCACTCGTCGACCGTGCGGTGACCGCCGGTGATCGTCTCGCCGCACCGCCGGCTCCGGCGGTCAATTTCGTCCGGATCCCGCTGCTGGCTTCGGCTCTGATGCTGCTGGTGTTCCTCCCCGGCATCATCGAGCAGGGCGGACCGGCCTACACCGCCGCGACCGGGCAGACCCAGGAACCGTTTTTCGGCCGCTGGCTGCTGCTGACCGCGGTGGCGTTCGGGGTGAGCGCGCTGGCCTATGCCGTCCGGCTGCTGACGGCACGAAAGCGCGTCACGGCGCCACCATCGTAGCCAGCACCCGGCCGCCCACCGGGTGGATCTTGGCCAGCGCCAGTCCCGCCTCTTCGGCGAGCGCTGCGGCGCAGTCGATTCCGACTGTCGCCCAGCGGAACCACGGTCCGATGGTCTTCGACGACTCCAGCCGGACCAGATTCGTCCGCACGCCCGGCGCATCGGCCTCGAATTCGGCCACGCAGCGCCCGCCGGGCCGCAACAGTTCCGCTGCGCGGCGCAGCACCCGGCTCGGATCGCCGCCCAGCCCGATGTTGCCGTCGGCCAGTAACGCGGTCTGCCAGCGTCCCGCGCCGGGCAGCGCGCCGAAGACGTCGCGTCGCAGCGCGGGTGCCCCGTTTCGCCGGGCCAGCTCGACAGCGGTGGCGGACTGGTCGACACCGAGGGCGGGGATGCCCATCTTGATCAGATCCACCACCAGGCGACCCGGACCGCAACCGAGATCGATGGTCGGGCCCGCGCACAGCGCGACCACGGCGCGGTCGAATTCGCGGTCGGCGTGCCGACCGCCGAGCCAGCTGCGCACCGGAAGATTCTTCACCTGACCGTCGTCGTGGCGGATCCAACAGCGTTCACCGTCCAGCGCGCGGTCGTACAGATTCCCCAGCATCGGGTCCTACAGTCCCGCGGCGGCGGTCGCGAACGGGAACCGCGCGCCCGGCGGGCAGGCCCGGCGCACGAGGTCCACGTCGTCGGCGGTATCGACGTCGGCCAATTCGTCCACCAGGGATACCTCCAGGGAGTTGTTGCGCAGTGCCTTCAGGGTGAGTTCGCCGGTGTCGGCGCGCGACATCGGCACCGTGCGCAGGCAGTCCGCCATTCCCGCCGACCGCACACCGAGTAACCACCACCCACCGTCGGTGGCCGGCCCGAGCACCGCATCGGTGCCGAGCAACTCCTCACCGCAGCGACCCAGCAGCTCGCCGGTGAGCTGCGGGGTGTCCATTCCCACCTGGAGGACCGGCAGTCCGCCGGCCGCGGCGGCGTCGGCGTGGGCATGGACGAGGCGTTCGGCGAAGGACTCCCCACGCTGGGGCACCACCGTGAATTCGCCGAGCGCCTTGCGGATCGCCGAACGGTTGCGGGCCTGATCGAGATCACCGGTCATGGCGACCACCCGGTGCGCCACCGGCGCGGCCAGCACCGCGTCGAGCGTGTCGAGCAGAGCCGCCGAGGCGATGACCGCCGCCACCTCGTTACCCACGGTCGCGGCCAGCCGGGTCTTGGCCAGCCCGGGCACCGGTGCCTTGGCGACCACCAGTGCGGTCACCGGCAGTTCGGTCATTCGATCACCCGCCAGAAGTCCGTTGCCGCCACGACACTTCCGCGCAGTGAGCCACTCACCTTCGACCTACCCCCGGTTCGCGGACCGTAGGTGACATCGCGCTCGACCACCTGCCAGCCCGCGGCAGCGGCACGAACCAGCAATTCGAGGGGGTACCCCGACCTGCGGTCGATGACACCGAGAGCGAGCAAATCGTCGCGGCGGGCCACCCGCATCGGGGCGATGTCGTGCACCGGCAGGCCGTGGCGGGTCCGCAACCGCCAGCACACCGCCGCAGTGCCGAGCCGCGCGTGCCACGGCCACCGCAGACCCGGCGCGGGACGGCGACGCCCGACCGCCAGCTGTGCGCCGCGCTCCAGCTCGGCGACCAACCCGGGCAGCTCCTGGGGATCCAGCGAGCCGTCGGCATCGAGCACCGCCACCAGCGGCGTCGCGGCGGCCACCACCCCGGCGTGGACGGCCGAGCCGTATCCCGGCCGGGGCTCGTGGACGACGTCGGCACCGTGCCGCCTGGCCACCTCGGCGGTGTCGTCGGTGCTGTTGTTGTCGACCACCAGCGGCCGGTAGCCCGCCGGCATGGCGGCCAGCACGGCGGGCAGCGACGCCGCCTCGTCGAGACACGGCAGCACGACTGTCACCGGAGATGAGGGCACGGAATCCGAGGCTAACCGTGACAGCCAGGTGCGACCTGGGCCAACGGTGACGAATCGATGACGCGGGCCCAGCTGCGGGGCGCTCCCAGCTAACCTCGGACCTGTGACGCGAGTACTCATTGCCGACGACGACACCGTCGTCCGCGACGTCGTGCGTCGCTATCTGGAACGTGACGGCCTCGACGTATCGATCGCCCAGAACGGCAACGAGGCGTTACGGCTGCTGGGCACCGAGCACATCGACGTCGCAGTTCTGGACGTGATGATGCCCGGTCCGGACGGCCTGACCCTGTGCCGCACGCTGCGCCAGCGCGGCGACTACACCGTTCCGGTGATCCTGCTGACCGCGCTCGGTGAAGAGGACGACCGGATCGCCGGCCTGGAGGCAGGAGCCGACGACTACCTGACCAAACCGTTCAGCCCGCGTGAGCTGGCGCTGCGGGTGCGTTCGGTGCTGCGCCGCTCACCGTCACCGGCGGGCGTGATGCCCGTCGACCTGCGCGTCGGAGACATCATCGTCTCCACGGCGGCCCGGTCGGCCACCGTCAACGGCGAACCGATCAGCCTCACCAACCGCGAGTTCGACCTGCTGCTGTTCTTCATCACCCACGCCGACACGGTGTTCAGCCGCGAGGAACTGCTCAAACAGGTATGGCGGTGGGACTTCGGCGACCTGTCGACGGTGACGGTGCATGTCAAGAGGCTGCGCTCCAAGCTGGGCGATCAGCACCGGGTGCAGACCGTATGGGGCCGCGGCTACCTGTGGAGCGCCGGCGACACCCGGGCGCGTGAAGGTCAGACCGCCAGTGCCGTCGACTGATCTCTGGGAGATCGCCGGCTGGTCGCTGGCCTGCTCGATCCCGGTGGTGGTGGTCGGCGCCCTGATCATCCGCCTGGCCCGCCAGTGGTCACTCGCGGTGAGCATGGTGGTGCTGGTGCTGATCCCCACCTTGGCGACATTCACCGGGGTGCTCGGCGCCAGCGGCTTCATGATCACCGAGATCTTCGAGCCGCTTGCCGTGGTGCTGTTGGTGGTCGCGGTGGTGACCATCCCGGGTGCGGTGATGCTCGGTCGCTATCAGGCCCGCCGCACCGTGTGGGAACAGGAGATCCGCGACTCCGAGCGGGCCGCGGAGATGTCGCGGCGACGGCTGGTCGCCTTCGTCAGCCATGATCTGCGCACGCCGCTGGCCGGGATCCGGGCGGTCGCCGAGGCGATCGCGGACGGACTGGTCACCGAGGACGAGGTGCGCGGGCACGCCAAGCACATCGAGCAGGAGTCGATCCGGCTCTCGGAGATGGTCGACGACCTGTTCGAGATGTCGAAGATCAACGCCGGCGCGGTACAGCCCGCCTTCGACAAGGTGGCCCTCGACGAGGTCGTCGACGACGTCCTGGCCGCGCATCGCATCGCCGCCGAACGTGCGGGCGTCATGCTCGCCGCCGAGCTGCCCGACCAGCCGGTGCGGGTGCTGGGCAGCGACCGTGCCCTGGTGCGGGTGCTGTCGAACCTGGTGGCCAACGCGATCGCGCACACCCCCGAGGGCGGCCGGGTGCAGCTGGCGCTGGGGTCCGACGAGAACGGCGCCTGGGCCCGGGTGGACGACACCGGCGTCGGCATCGACGAGGCCGATCTGCCGAGGGTGTTCGACGTCGCCTACCGAGGGTCCAACGACCGCGTACCGCGGGCTGATTCGTCGCTGCCGAGCGGATCGGGACTGGGCTTGGCGATCGCGGCCGGTCTGGTGCAGGCCCACCGCGGGACGCTGTCGGCGCACAATCTCGACAACGGCGCCCGCTTCGAGGTACGGCTGCCGCTCGCGGTGGACGACTGAGCCGGGCGTCAGTCCGGCAGCGAGTTGCTCAACCGCTCGGTGGCCGCGACGTAGTCCTCGATGAACTCCCGAACCACCTCGCGGGCGGGTTTGACCTTGTTCATCAGTCCGACCCCCTGGCCGACGAAATAGGTCGCCAGCTCCTGGGCACCCGAATGCCCTTGAGCGGCAAGCACATCGATGCGTCGCAGCAACGGTTCGGCGAGCATGTTCTGCAGCGGCAACGGCAGCGGCGCCCGGTCACCGCGCGGGGCCCAGGCCTGCGTCCAGTCCGACACCAGCTGTCGGGCGGGCTTACCCGTGCGGCCCGCCGAGCGCACGGTGTCCCGTGACGTCGCGGCCAACATCTTGTCGACCGTGTGCGGTGCGGTCTCGGCCTCCTCGGTGGTCAGCCACACCGATCCGGTCCAGGCGCCGTCGGCGCCCATCGCGACCGCTGCGGCCATCTGCCGGCCGGTGACGATGCCACCGGCCGCCAACACCGGGATCCGGGCTCCCGCAGCCGCGAGGGCGTCGAGCACCTCGGGCACCAGCACCAGTGTGGTCACCTCACCGCAGTGACCGCCGGCCTCGGTGCCCTGCGCGATGATCAGGTCGACCCCCGCCTCGGCCTGTTTGAGCGCATGCTCCCGCGCACCGACCAGGGCGGCGACCGGCACCCCGCGTTCACGACCCGCCTCGATCATGTAGTCCGGCGGCACGCCGAGGGCGTTGGCGATCAGCTTGATCGGGTGGCTCATCGCCACGTCGAGCAGTTCGCGGCCGGTGTCGCCGGACAGGCTCGAACCGCCCAGTCGCGGCTCGGTGTCCAGGTCGATGCCGTGGTCGGTGAGCAGCTGGGCGACGAAGTCGCGATAGTCGGCCGGGATGCGGTCGACGAGCTGCCCGCGTGAGAGGTTCTCGCCCTTGCCCTCGAATTTGGCCGGCACGATGATGTCGGCGCCGTAGGGCCTGCCGCCGACGCGCTCGTCGATCCAGGACAGCTCCCGGTCGAGCTGCTCGGGCGTGTACGCCGTCGCGCCGAGCACACCGAAGCCCCCCGCGTTGGTCACGGCGGCGACGACGTCGCGGCAGTGACTGAAGGCGAAGAGCGGGAAATCGATGCCGAACCGTTCACCGAGCGAGGACTTCATGCCGCCCAGTATCCAGCGTCAGCGCAAGGGGGCGAAGGCGAACTCCCGCAAGCCGTCGCGAGGGTCGATCGCTGCGCGGAAGCCGAGTTGCTCGGCGGCACGCGCCGGCGAGGCCACGATGTGGCGGACGTCGCCGCTGCGGTACTGACCGGTGACCACGGGCGGTACCGCGCCGCGGGTGTCGCAGAGTTCAGCCGCCACGTCGATGATCGAGATGGGCCGTCCCGAGCAGACGTTGAACGCGCTGAACCCACTGAGATCCGACTGCACCGCGGCGACATTCGCCGCCGCCACGTCGTCGACGTGGACGAAGTCGCGCATCTGTCCGCCGTCCTCGAAAACCCTTGGCGCGTCACCATTCTCGAGTTGGGAGCGGAAGATGGCGGCCACCCCGCTGTAGGGCGTGTCGCGCGGCATGTGCGGTCCGTAGACGTTGTGATAGCGCAACGCGACCACCGAGCCGCCGGTGGCCTCGGCCCAGGCCAGCGCATAGTGCTCCTGGGCGACCTTGCTGGCGGCATACAGGCTGCGCGGCCGAAGCGGCTCATCCTCGTCCACCAGCCGCCACTGCAACGGTCGACCACAGTGCGGGCAGCGGTGTTCGAAGTCACCGGCGTCCAGGTCGGCGCGGCGGCGCGGCGACGGCTGCACGCCACCGTGCTCCGGGCAGTCGAACCGGCCCTGGCCGTACACCACCATCGACGACGCCAGCACCAGCCGCTGCACTCCCGCGGCGAACATCTCCGCGAGCAGAACCGTTGTGCCGTAGTCGTTGTGGCTGCCGTAGGACGGTGCGTCGGCGGCATTCACCCCGGCTCCGACGACCGCGGCCTGATGACAGACCACGTCGACGCCCTCGAGCAGCGGAGCCAGTGCGGCGGCGTCGCGGACGTCGACCTGGCCGACCCCGTCGGGCAGCCGCGCGCCGTCACCGTGCGCGGCGGGCAGCATCATGTCGACGGCGCTCACTTCGTGGCCGGCGTCGGTCAGAGCCGCGCGCACGCGAGATCCGATGAACCCGGCGGCGCCGGTCAACAGCACCCTCACGGCAGCTCGATGGGCAGCGTGACGCCCTCGTGCGGCAGACAGTGTGTGCAGGTGCGTTCGCTGGTGACGGCCTCGATCGCCTCGTGCACGAGCTTCTTGAACGGCACCAGATTGCGCTCGAACTCGGCGAAGACGTCGACTGCGCGGACGGCGCTTCCGCTGTCGATGCCGGCGTCCAGATCGGTCACCAACGCGATTGCGGCATAACACATCTCGAGTTCCCGGGCGAGGACCGCCTCGGGGTGGCCGGTCATGTTGACCAGCGTGAACCCCTGACCGGCGAACCACTTGCTCTCGGCGCGCGTCGAGAACCGCGGGCCCTGGATGACCACCATGGTTCCGCCGTCGACCACCCCGGGCAGCCCGGTGGCCGCCGCGCGCAGCGTCGGGCAGTACGGGTCGGCGAAGCCGACATGGATACCGCCGGAGTCGAAGTAGGTGTCGGCGCGTCCGGACGTGCGGTCCACCAGCTGATCGGGCACCACCATCGACCCGGGTCCCAGCTCCGGGGTCAGGCTGCCGACCGCGCACGGACCGAAGACCCGCCGGACACCGAGGGCGCGCAACGCCCACATGTTGGCCCGGTAGGGCACGGTGTGCGGCGAGTATTCGTGATCGACTCCGTGGCGGGGCAGAAACGCGACCTCGTGGTGCCCGATCGTGCCCACCGTGATGGGTGCACTCGGTGCGCCGTAGGGGGTGTCGAGGCTGACGCTGCGGGCGTCGTCGCCGAAGAAGGTGTAGAAGCCGCTGCCGCCGATGACTCCGAGCATCGCACCATTGTCGGCTATGCCCGCGGCGGCGGCCATGCCGGTGTGCCGACGTCGCGTGACACACTGTCGCCCGTGGCCAGTTTCGCCCAGTGGGTCGAGGGCGCCCGTCCCCGCACGCTGCCCAATGCCGTCTCCCCCGTGATCGCCGGAACCGGCGCGGCGGCGTGGCTCGACGGCGCGGTGTGGTGGAAGGCGCTGCTGGCGCTGATCGTGGCCGTGGCGCTGATCATCGGCGTGAACTACGCCAACGACTACTCCGACGGCATCCGCGGCACCGACGACGTGCGGGCCGGTCCGTTGCGGCTGGTGGGCTCGAAATCGGCGTCACCGCGCGGGGTGCTGACCGCCGCCGTGGTCAGCCTCGCGGTCGGCGCGCTGGCCGGCCTGGCGCTCGCGGTGTCCAGTGCGCCCTGGCTGATCGCCCTCGGCGCCGTCTGCATCGCCGGTGCGTGGCTCTACACGGGCGGCTCGAAGCCCTACGGCTATCTGGGCTTCGGCGAGATCGCGGTGTTCGTGTTCTTCGGTCTGGTCGCGGTGCTGGGCACCCAGTACACGCAGGCGTTGCGGATCGACTGGGTCGGCCTCGCGGCCGCGGTGGCGATGGGCGCGCTCTCGTCGGCGGTGCTGGTGGCGAACAATCTGCGCGACATCCCGACCGACCGGGAGGCGGGCAAGATCACCCTCGCCGTACGCCTCGGCGACGCCCGGACCCGGGTGCTGTACCAGGGGCTGGTGGCGGCGGCGTTCGTCCTGACCCTGGTGCTGGTGGCCGCGACACCGTGGTGCGCCGTCGGTCTGGTGGCGCTGCCGCTGGCGGTGCGCGCAGCGCGCCCGGTACGCAGCGGTAAAGGCGGGCGAGACCTCATCCCGGTGCTGCGGGACACCGGGCTGACCATGCTGGTGTGGGCGGTCGCTGTCGCGCTCGCCCTGACGTTCGGCGGCTGACCAAGGCTTCGCCGTGGCGGTCGCGGCGTTCGCTGTCGACGGCCGCGCAGCGTCGACGCGATCGGCGGGGGTGCCGATAAGCTCTGCGGTCATGACTTCGCTGCGCGTGGTGGTGGCCGACGACGACGTGCTGCTGCGTGAGGGCATCGCCAGTCTCCTCGACCGCAACGGGTTCGAGATCGTCGGACAGGCCGGTGATGCCACCGAATTGCTGGCGCTGGTGCGGCAGACCACACCGGAGTTGGTGATCGTCGACATCCGGATGCCGCCCGAGCACGACACCGAGGGGCTCGACGCCGCGCGAGTGATCCGCACCGAGCTGCCCGATACCGCGATCCTGGTGCTGTCGGCACACGTCGAGGTCGACCACGCCACCGAACTGCTGGCCAGCGGCCGGGCCATCGGCTATCTGCTGAAGACCCGCGTCACCGATGTCACCGACTTCGTCGACACCCTGCAGCGCATCGCCAGGGGCGCGTCGATCATCGATCCGGCGCTGGTGCAGGAACTGGTGTCGGCGCGGCGGCGCAACGATCCGCTCGCGGTGCTCAGCGCCCGTGAACGCGAGGTGCTGATGCTGATGGCCGAAGGCCGCTCCAACGCCGGGATCGGACGGCGGCTGTGGGTCACCGAAGGCACCGTCGAGAAGCACGTTCGCAGCATCCTGACCAAGCTCGACCTGCCGGAGACCGGCGACGATCACCGCCGCGTGCGGGCCGTGATCACCTACCTCGAGGCGCGCTAGGGGCCAGCAGTCCGCGGACGGCGTCGCCGGACAGCTCCAGCTTCGAGAGGAATCCGACCGCCGGGCTGTCGCCCAGCATCTCGGCGAGGTCCTGTTCGGCGTAGGTCGACACCAGAATCACCGCCGGCGCGCGGAAATCCGCCCGGTGCAGCTGCGCTGCCACATCGAATCCGCTCTCACCGCCGAGATCCACGTCGACCAGTGCCACGTCCGGCCGCAGCTCACGGGCCAGGCGCATCGCGGCGGCGCTGTCGGCGGCCACGCCGACCACCTCGATACCGGAGCGGCCCAACATGGCCGTCGCGGCATCGCGGAAGGCGGCGCTGTCGTCGACGATCAGACAACGCACGGCACAACTCCCACCAGACTCACAACCGCCACTGTTCCACCGGGGCGGGATCGCAGCATTACCGCTAACGGGAAACTTGAATCATCCGTTCAGCGCGTCGAGCAACCGGTCGAGATCGTCCTCGGTGTTGTAGAGGTGAAAGCCCACCCGCACCGCGCCCGCGCGCACCGAAGCGCGGATACCGGCGCGGGTCAAGCGGTCCGCGGCGCCGGTCGGTACCGCGGCGCCGGGCAGCGACACGATCGCCGAAGGGTGTGGGGCCAGCTGCAGTTCGGCGCGCAGCCGGGCCGCGAGCCCGACGGTGTGGGCCTCCACCGCGGCACCGTCCAGCGATGCCAGCCACGGCAGCGACCGACCCGCGCCCAGCACACCGAACCATGCCGGCGAGGTGTCGAACCGCCGAGCGTCGCCGGCCAGCCGCAGGGGCAGTCCGTAGATCGAATCCCACGGGTCGGCACCGGCATACCAGTTGGCGGCATGCGGTGTCATCGTCGCGGCGATCCGGTCACCGACCGACATGAAGGCCGTACCGCGCGGTGCCAGCAGCCACTTGTAGGCCCCCGCCATGGTGACGTCGGCCCAGCCGAGGTCGAGGGATTTCCAGCCGGCCGCCTGGGTGACGTCGATGATCGTCGTGGTGCCGGTGCCCGCCACGCGGGCGCGCAGCTTCCCGGCGTCCACCACCGCGCCGGTCGCGGACTGCACCAGGCTCAACGTCACGAAGTCGTAATCGTCGGCGGTTTCCAGTAGTTCGTCGGGTCCGACCTCGACCAGGGTGACGCCCCGGCCGGACTGCGCGGCGAACGGGAACGTGGCGCTGGTGAACTCCCCGGCCAGCGTGGCGCCCCGGCTACCGTCCGGAATCGCGGCGGCCACCAGGCCCAGCGCGGCCGATACGCTGCCGGCCATCGCCACCGACCCGGTCGGTACGCCGACCAGTGCGCCGTAGCCGGCCCGGGCCGCCTCGACCGGCTCGTCGAACGACCGCGCGTCCATCGTGCCCGCCTCCCACCGGGCCAGGCAGTCCCGCAGCTCACCCAGCGCGAAGCGCGGCGGCAGACCGTAGGTCGGGGAGTTGAGAAAGCCTGCGGCGCCGGCGAACTCGACTCCGAATGCCTCGCGAGCGCTCACCTGTGATCGTCGGTGGGCGGATCGTCCCCGCGCAGCCGCGCCTGCAACTGCTCGCGGTCCCGCCGGCGTCGCTCATCGACCGCGGCGATGCTCGCCGTGGCACGGTCACGCAGCGGCGCGAGCAGCCAGATGCCCAGCGGCAGCGCGATGACGATCGCGAAGAGGATCGCGATGACGAGGGGGAATTCCCGGAGACCGAGGAGCTGGGCGACGCCGAAGATCAGCGCCGCGAGGGCGGCGACCAACGCGAGTCTGGCCGCCACGTAGAGCAGCACATCGGCGACCAGACGAGAACTCGACCGACTGTCTGACACGCTCCTGAGGGTACCGACGGCGCGTATATTCGGTGACAGGAGGTTTGTGTGGCGTATTTGCTCCTGATACTCGTCGTGGCCGGTGTGGTGTACCTCGGCTGGCGGCTGATGCGGGCCAATGGGAGCCGTCCGGCGCGGCGGGTGATCGGACCGGACGACGACCCCGATTTCCTGCGCCGCCTGGGACAGGACGACAACAACCCGCGCCAGTAGACGGCCCGCCTAGTCGCGTGTGCCGTCGCTGTCCGCTGCCCAGGGGAAACCGTCGGCCACCACCGCGGCCAGTTCGAACAGCGCGTTGCGCGTCGCCGGCTTGAGCCGCTGCAGATCGATCTCGGCGCCGTCGGCCAGGTGCGGATCGAACGGCACCACCTGGACCGCCCGGCAGCGGCGGGAGAAGTGGTCCTGCACCTTCTGCATGTCGACCCGGCGCGACCGCGGGTGGTCGGCGTTGACGACCGCGACCGCACCGGCGACCAGACGCTGGTGACCGTGCGCCTCCAGCCAATCCAGGGTGGCTGCTGCGCTGCGGGATCCGTCGACCGATCCGGTGCTGACGATGACCAGCAGATCGGCCGTGTCGAGCACCGCCGACATCGCCGAGTTCATCAATCCGGTGCCGCAATCGGTCAGCACCAGACTGTAGAACCGCTCGAGCACCCCGACCGTCCGCAGGTAGTCCTCGGCGCTGAACGCCTCGGAGACGGCCGGATCGCTCTCCGAGGCCAGCACCTCCAGCCGGCTGGGACCGCGCGAGGTGTAGCTCCGCACATCGTTGTAGGTTTCGATCCCCTCGACGTCGCGCAGCAGGTGACGCACCGTGGCCGGTGTCTCCAGCGGCACTTTCTGGCTGAGCGTGCCCCGGTCGGGGTTCGCGTCGACGGCGACCACCCGGTCTTCTCGGGCCGCCGCGAAGGTGGCTCCGAGTGTGGCGGTGATCGTGGTCTTGCCGACCCCTCCCTTCAGGGAGAGGACCGCGATCCGGAAGCATCCGGACACCGGCTGGGTGATCCGGGCGCTGAGCTGCTCACGGTGCAGCGCCGAGGGCCGGTCGTCCAGGTGGAACCACCGGCGCCACCCGCGCGACACCGTTCGCTGCGGCGCGACGGGCGGCGCCGAGGGTTCCGGCGGCACCTCGGCGGTGGGCACGACGGCCTGATAGCCGCTGGGCGGGGTGGGCACCGTCCACTCCGGCACTGCCAGCGGATCCGCGGCGGCGGGATCGCTGAACCGCTGCTGCGACCGGAAGTCCGCCGGCTGGTCGGGCATCAACCGACGCCGGCGTAGGAGTGCAGCCCCACGGTGACCAGGTTGATGAAGAACAGGTTGAACACCATCGCGACGAAACCGACGACGTTGATCCAGGCGGCCTTGCGGTCCCGCCAGCCCGCCGTCGACCGCGCGTGCAGGTAGGCCGCATAGACCACCCAGGCGATGAACGACACCGTCTCCTTGGGGTCCCAGCCCCAGTAGCGGCCCCACGCCTCCTCGGCCCAGATGGCGCCGAAGATCACGCCGAAGCCGAACACCGGGAACGCGAAGATCGTGGTCCGGTAGGCGATCCGGTCGAGGGTCCGGGCGTCGGGCAACCGGTTGACGACGCGGGCGAACGCGGTGTCGGAGGTCGGGTTGCCGAACCGCGACATCTTGAGCAGGAACAGGATGCTGGCCACCCCGGCGACCAGGAACACCCCGGAGCCGAGGCTGACCACCGACACGTGGATCGGCAACCAGTACGACTGCAGGGCCGGCATCACCGGCGCGGCGTGGCTGTAGAGCCAGCGTCCCGAGACCGTGAGCAGGATCAGCACCGGGACGAGGACGAACACCCACAGCGCGCGGTACTGCGGCCGACGCAGCACCACCGCAGCCGCCACCAACCCGCAGAAGCTGGTCAGGTTGATGAATTCGTACATGTTGCCCCAGGGCACCCGGGCGGTGGACAGCCCGCGCAGCACGATGCAGGCGGCCAGCAGGGCGATGCCGACGTAGATCAGCGCCAGCCCGGCCGAACCGAGGCGTTCGTCGAACGGACGCCTGGGGATGTCGGCGACGACGCCGGGGGTGGCGCTGTCGGCACCGACCGAGCCGCCTCGGACGAACCCCGCCCCCGAGCCCGCCCCGACCAGCTCGCGGCGCTCGACCAGGCGGGCGCGGCTGTAGGCGAGTTCGACGGCGAGCAGCAGCAGCGCCGCCACCAGCACCAGAACCGATGAGGTGAACGCCCAGTCGGAGTACCGGGCGAGACCGAGGTCGATCTCGGTACCGTTCATGTGACCTTCTCTTCTGACCGCGGCGGCGCTGTCGCCGCCTCGTCGTGGTGGCCGGTCAGCAGCCGGGACACCAGTCGCTCGAATTCGTCGCCCCAGCCCGAGTTGTCGGTGCGCGCCAACCCACCGAGCTCGACGCCAACGGTACCTGGGCTCCGCGGCGTGATCCTCACCCAGACCCGGCGCCGGCGCACCACCAGCGAGACCAGCAGGCCGCCCATCATCGTCATCGCGAAGACCAGCACCCAAATCTGCGCCGGATCATGCGACACCTGCACGTTGACGAAGGGAACAGCGCCGTCGAAGCGCACCACGGTGCCGTCGTCGAGCCGGGTCTCGGCGCCCGCACTGAGGTTGACCCGGGCCTCCCGGTTCAGCCGGCCCTGACCGATCAGCCGCTCGTCGAGGGAGAACAGATTCTGCGGCCGGCCGGTGTCCAGACCGGTGTCACCGCGGTAGATGTCGACCGCGACGGCGGGGTCGCGCAGCGCCGGGAAGCTCGACGACAGCAGGGTGCCGTCGAGCTGCTGGGTGGGCGCGAACAGGCCCTGGATCGCGATCTGGTTCTCCCGGCGTTCGTCGGCGTCGGGAAACGTGCCCGCCGGCGGATCGAACCGCATGACCCCCGACGACAGGAACGTGAACTGGTCGTCGGGTCGCCACTGCAGGGTCTGGGTGCGGGTCTGGCCGTCGGGGAACGTCACGGTGAACGTCGGGGCGTAGCCGTGGCCCTGCAGATACACCCGGTCGCCGCCGACGCGCAACGGTTCGTTGACCTTGAGTCGGTACGGCTGCCAGGTGTCCGACGCCAGATCGTCGCCGGCCTGATACTCGATATTCGCGGCGTAGGAGGTGGCCTGACCGGAGTCGAGGTAGTCGGCCTGAAAATCGTTGACCTTGAGGCAGATCGGATACAGCGAGGTGCCGTCGACGGTGTTGCCGGCCCGGAACGAGTCGAACGCTGCCGGAGACGCCGAACAGAACCCGGGGCCGCCGTTGGCGATCACGATGACGTTGCCCTCGTAGCCGAACAGCTTGCCCGCAGCCACGGCGACCAGCAGTCCGAGCAGCGAGAAGTGGAAGACGATGTTGCCGAACTCGCGCAGATAGCCCTTCTCGGCCGAGATCTCGGTGACCTCGCCGTGCCGGCGGGTGACCTTGCGCCAGCCGCGCAGCCCCGCCGTCACCTCGGCGGTGACCGCGTCTGCGGAACCGTCGACCTCGCCGCCGTGGTGCTTGGGCAGGCGGGTGAGGTTGCGCGGCGCGGGCACCGGCACCGCGCGCAGGCTGCGGACGTGTTCGATCAGCCGCGGAGTGAGGCAGCCCACCAGCGAGAGGAACAGCAGGGCGTAGATCGCGGTGAACCAGAAGCTGGAGAACACATCGAAGGCCTGCAGCCGGTCCAGCACCGGGCCGATGGTGGGATGCTCGGCGATGTATTCGGCGACCTTGGACTCGTTGAGGCTGCGCTGTGGCAGCAGCGCCCCGGGCACCGCGGCCAGGGCGAGCAGGAACAGCAGCACCAGCGCCGTGCCCATCGAGGTCAGCGTGCGCCACGTGTTGCGGGTGAGGGCGATCAGTCGGCGCATCAGATCGGCAGCCTGACGTCGCTGACGAACGCGTCGCGCACCCAGGACACGAAGTCGTTCCACAGGCCGGTGACCAGCGCCGTCCCGACCAGCAGCAGCAGTACGCCGCCGAAGATCTGGATGGCACGGGTGTGGCGCCGCAGCCAGCCCATCCCCTGCACCGCGCGGGCCGAACCGAAGGCGAGCAGCACGAACGGGATGCCCAGACCCAGGCAGTAGGCCACCACGAGCGCGATGCCGCGGGCCACGCTGGCCCCGTCGGTGGCCGATGCGACGGTGATCACCCCGGTCAGGGTCGGCCCGAGGCACGGCGTCCAGCCGAGGCCGAAGACCGCGCCCAGCAGTGGGGCCCCGGCCAGCGTCGACACCTGCCGGGGGGTGAACCGCGCCTGGCGCTGCAAGGCGGGGATCAGGCCGACGAAGACCAGACCCATCACGATGGTCAGGACGCCGCCGATGCGCTGCAGCAGCAGTTGATTGGTGATCAGGGTCGTGGTCATGCCGAGCACCGCGACGGTGCCCAGCAGGAACACCGCGGTGAAGCCCGCGACGAACAGCGCGGCCGCGCCGGCGACACGCAACCGCCCGGGGCGCACGGCGACGTCACCGGCGGGTGTTCCGGGGCGGGTGCGATCGTCGACGCCGACGACGGCGGCCAGATACGACAGATAACCGGGCACCAGCGGCACGACGCACGGCGAGGCGAACGACACCAGCCCGGCCAGCACGCAGACCGCCAGCGCCAGCACGACCGGCCCGGCCGAGGCGATCTCGGCGAATCCGCTCACTGCCCGGCCTCCGCTCGCGGTTCGGCCGCCAGCCGCTCGACCACCGGCTGCAGATCTTCGGCGAGCAGCTCGCGCAGGAACACCGCGGCCACCCGGTGCTCGCGGTCGAGCACCACCGTCGAGGGGATCACCGTGGTGGGATAGCGGCCGCCGAAGGCGATCATCGTGCGCATCGGCGGGTCGTAGATCGACGGGAACGTGATGTTGCGGTCACGGATGAAGTCGACCGCGGCGTCGCGGTTGTTGTCCCGCACGTCGATCCCGAGGAAGGCGACCCCCTGATCGCGGGTGGCCTCGTAGACCTGCTGCAGTTGGCCGATCTCGGTGCGGCAGGGTCCGCACCACTGCCCCCAGACGTTGATCACGACCACCTGTCCCGCGAAGTCGTCGAGCGACAGCGTCTCGGTGGGGTCGAGCAGACTCGGGCCCGACAGCGGGCCCGGTTTGCCGCGGTCGCCGGGCGGGTCGTAGAAGATGTCGGTCTTGCCGCCCGGGGCGACGAATTCGAACGTCCCGCCCTGGGCCACGGCGTCGTCACCGGTGGAGCAGCCGGCCAGCGCGAGGATTCCCGCGCTCGCCAGCAGCACCGCCAGCCACCTCACTGTCCGGCCAGCTCCGCATATCCCCAGCCGACGTAGGTGTCGCCGTGGAAGTAGAACGACGTGACCGACGCCAGATTGCACAGCCGCTTGGTCGGGAAGTGGTGCAGGGGTTTGTCGGTGATCGCGCGGCGCAGCGTCTCCACGGGCAGCTGGTGGCTGACGCACACCGCCTCGTGCCCGGCGCCCTGAACGCGGGCCCGGTGCAGCGCCCCGGTCATGCGTGCGGCGATCTCGCGGTACGGCTCACCCCACGAGGGGGTGCGGGGGTTGCGCAGATGCCACCAGTTGCGGGGATCGCGCAGCGCGCCGTCACCGGGCGAGACCCGCTCGCCCTGGAACACGTTCAGCGACTCGATCAGCTCGTCATCGGTGGCCACCGACAGACCGTGCCGTGCGGCGATCGGTGCCGCGGTCTCCTGCGCGCGCTCCAGCGGGGAGGCGACGACGTGGACGATGTCGCGTTCGCCCAGCCAGTCGGCGACCCGCTCGGCCTGCGCCCGGCCGCGCTCGGAGAGGTGGTAGTCGGGCAGGCGGCCGTAGAGGATGCCGTCCGGGTTGTGCACCTCGCCGTGCCGCATGACGTGGACGATCGTCTTCTCGGTCATTGCGGTTTCGTCGCTTCGGCGGCGGCCCGGGCGGCACCGGGCAGGGCGGCGGCGATCCGGTCGAAGGCGTCGTCGTCGAGCGCCGCCGAGACGAACCAGGCTTCGAAGGCGCTCGGTGGTGGGTAGATCCCCGCCTCGAGCAGGGCATGGAAGAAAGGCGGGAACCGCCACGTCTCACTGGCGCGCGCGGTCGCGAAGTCGGTGACCGGTTCTCCGGAGAAGAACACCGACAGCATGTTGCCGCCGCGCTGCACCCGGTGGGTGACGCCGGCGGCGGTGAGGGCCTCGGTGAACAGTTGCGCAAGCCGGTCGGCGTTGGCGTCCAGGGCGGTGTACACCGCGTCGTCGGCGGCGCGCAGGGTGGCCAGGCCGGCGGCCATCGCCACCGGGTTTCCCGACAGCGTGCCCGCCTGATACACCGGCCCCAGCGGCGCCAGGCGCTCCATCACCTCGACGCGCCCACCGAATGCGGCGGCGGGCAGCCCACCGCTCATCACCTTGCCGAAGGTGAACAGGTCACCGTCGACCGGGTCGATGCCGTACCACCCGGATCGGCTGACCCGGAAGCCCGTCATGACCTCGTCGAGGATCAGCAGGGCGCCGTGCTCGGCGGTGATACGGCGTAGCGCGGCGTTGAAGCCGGGCGCCGGCGGCACCGCGCCCATGTTGCCGGGGCTGGCCTCGGTGATGACGGCGGCGATGGTGTCACCGAACTGCGCGAAGGTCTCCTCGACGGCGGCCACGTTGTTGTAGGGCAGCACGATCGTGTCGGCGGCGGCGGCTCCGGTGACCCCGGGTGAGGACGGCAGGCCGAGAGTGGCGACGCCGGAACCGGCGTCGGCGAGCAGCGCATCGCTGTGGCCGTGGTAGCAGCCGGAGAATTTGACGATCTTGGGCCGTCCGGTGAACCCGCGGGCCAACCGGATCGCGCTCATGGTGGCCTCGGTGCCGGAGTTGACCATGCGAAGTCGCTCGACCGGCGCCACCCGGCTGATGATCTCGCGGGCGAGTTCGGATTCGCTCGGTGTCGGGGCGCCGAACGACAACCCGTCGACCGCGACCCGCTGTACGGCCTCCACGACCGCCGGATGCGCATGCCCCAGGATCATCGGACCCCACGACGACACCAGGTCGACGTAGCGGTTGCCGTCGGCGTCGGTCAGCCAGTAGCCCTTGGCCGACGTGATGAACCGGGGGGTGCCGCCGACGGAGTTGAAGGCCCGTACCGGTGAGTTGACGCCACCGGGGATCAGTTGGCTCGCGTCGGCGAACAGCCGCGCCGACCGTGCGGTCGCGGCGTCGTCAGAACCCATGCCCACCAGTGTCCCAGCCGCGTCCCGCGCGTCAACTACAGGGTGTAGTTCCTCCGTCACACCGGCGCGTGCCAGCTGAGCACCTGACCGGCGGCCTGCGTCATCACGGTGCCCGGCATCACCCGGAGCCGATACGGCGCCCGGCGCAGCACGGCGAACTGGTCCGATGTCGGCCCGGAGCGCCACTGCGGGATGATGTGCGGGTCGTAGCCGACGGGTTCCGGTCCGGTGGCGAATCGCTGCCACACCGCTGCGCGGGTCTCGTCGTCGGTGTACCACTCGACGAGGCATTCGGCGCTGCAGGTGTCGTGGCTCGGCGCCCAGTAGCTGACCGACATGTGCGGATGCACGGACAGATGTGCTCGCTTGACCGGACTGGGGACCGTCGCGATCCACCCGAACAGATCGGTGCCGTCGAATTCCCAGATCGGGTGCAGGATGCGCGATCGCGGCCGACTATCGGCGTCGACGGTGGCGCAGGACGCCCAGACGATCGAATGCGCCATCTCGACGAAGGCGGGCGCCACGAGTTCCAGAGTGGTCACAGAGGACCACCCTAGGCCCGTGTGCGGGGCTCAGTTCTGCGCTTGAGTCGCCTCCGAACCCTGCTCGGCCGGCGCGTCGTCGGTCGAGGTGCCCTCGCCGTCCTTGCCGAACTTCGGGTCACCGTTGTCGTCGACCCATTCGTTCACAGCGGTGCCGGCCACCGTTCCACCGGTGCCGGGCATGACGATGGTCGGGCGTTCCTCCTCGTACTCCTTGCGCATCTCTTTGGCGGCCTCGCGGTGTTCATCCGTCACCTCGGGCTTCTCGGTGATCTTGGCGTCCGGGTCGTCGGCGACGTTCTTCGACGCCTTCTCCTCCGCTCCCGTCTTCTCTTCATCGCTGCTCATGCGAAGGGGTCTGCCCGAAAGTGTGAAGTACGAAACAGAACCCCAGTCAGGCAGGCACAGGTCTCAATCCGCTCGGCAGGCTGGGCAGGAAGTGCTGCCGGGCGAACTCTCGGACCTCGTCGGGAGTGTCCAGCGGCGACATGCTCGGCAGCAACAGCACCACCGCGGCGTACCGCAGGATGGTGTCGGCCAGCTCGTTGACCACTCGCGGTCCGATCCGCTCGGCGAATCCCGCCGGGAAGATGACGCGCAACGCCTCGGCCATCCGGCCGACGCCGGCCGCCCAGTGCTGGTGGGCCAGGGCCAGCACGAAGCCGGCGTCCTCGGCGAGCATCGCGTTGAGTACCCGGTGCTCACGGAACTTCATGATCGAGAGCGTGAAGGCCTCGACGTAATAGTTCTGCTGCGGCCCGGCCGCACGGAGTTCCTGGGCGATGTCGGCGAACAGGGCCGCATTCTCCCGCTCCACCACCGCGGCCACCAGCTCGTCGCGATTGGCGAAGCGGCGATAGATCGTGGTGCGGCTCACCCCGGCGCGGCGCGCGACGTCATCGAGGGCGACCCGACGGAAACCGTGGCGTTCGAACTCGGCGACCGCGGCGTCGAGGATCCGCTGCGTCGCGTCAGCCGCGGGCATAGCCCTGCTGGGCGAACTTGTTGAACCGCACCGACATCGGCAGCCGATCCCAGAGCCAGTTCACCGGTGTCGATCGCCACAGCGCCGCGAAGCGCTGATAGCGCCGCTCCTGACGGTCGGTCCACGGCAGGTCGAGTAGCCGCCGCGCCTGCGGCGGCAGTCCGCCGGTGGTCAGGAAGGCCGCCAGCGGGTCGAACCCGACCGACACCACCCGCCAGACCGCAGGGTGCACACCCTTCGGGCAGGGGAAGCCCTTGGTGACGTAGCCGACGCCGTACTTGGCGGTGGGATGCGCGACGACGATGCGGTCGAGCATGCGTTCCCAGTACGCCTGGAAGTCGGCGTAGGTGGTCGGCATGACGCGGTCGCTGACTCCGTAGCGCCGGTACCAGGTCTTGGACTCGAGGTAGATCTGCTCCTTCTGCGCGTCCGACAGGCGGGTGACGAATGTGTCGGCGAAGTAGAGCACCTGTTCGACGAAGGTGGCGTGGGCCCAGAAGTAGGTTTGCGGATCGAGGGCGTGATACCGGCTGCCGTCCGGCATGGTGCCCTTGATATCGGTGTGGAAGTCCCTGACCTTGCGTCCCTCGGTGTCGTCCTCGGAGCCGTAGACGGTCATCATGATCGGCGGGATCGACCGCTTGACGCGCGCAGCGGTGTCGTCGAAGAACACCGAGTGGTCGAGGACGCCCTGGCCCAGTTCGGCGAGCATGTTCTGCAGTACCGCGGGCCGGGGGCCGATCAGGTACATGCGGTTGTCCCCGAAATACCGCCAGACCAGCGACCGCGGGCCGAGCGGCAGGGCGTCGGCCGGGGGGTTCTGCGCGAGGTCCTGGTTCGCCGCGAGCTCGGTCATGGGAACAGTGTTACAGATTGCGTACTTTGTACCGCACTGCTGTGACCGGCTTCACGCACTCAGCCGCGGCGCAGGCGCGCGATCCCGAGGACCGCCAGCACCCCGGCCAACGTCGCCAGCAGCAGGGCCAGGACCAGCATCGGTGCCGAGTACAACTGCACCGGCATCTCGGGCTGACCGGGCAGAATCGGCGGGGCCACCGACAGCCGGCTCGCCGCTCGCCAGCTCACCACGCACCCCGCGGCCGCCAGCGCGGCGATGACCAGTTCCACCACGGCGCGCGAACGTGACCTCACGCCGTACGCTCCGTGACCAGCCGCTCGAGTTGCTCGCGCAGGTCGCGGTGCCGCCGCGCCCAGGCCTGAGCCGTGCGTTTACCCGTGAGCGCGAGGCCGATCCCCTTGCGTCCGCGCGGCACACCGGTCAGTTCACCGAGGGCACGTGCGGACTCCCATTTCTGCACCTCTGACCCGCCGGCCGGCGGATACAGCGAGACGATGTCGGCGACCTTGATGATCTCGGCGCCCTGGCGCAACGTCAGCGGCGTCAGTTCGACCGACGTGTGGATCCGGGCCGCCTTGACCTGGACGGCGAGGAAGCCCGACACCAGCACCAGGAACAGCACCGGCACCAGGGGCTGCAGACCGTAGCCGGCCGAGATCTGGATGGCCAGCATCGCCGCCGCCGCGGCCGGACCGGCGAGCAGCCACGCCCAACTGGCCCCCGGCTCGTAGAACAGCCGCTCCACCGGCGGGGCGTCGGCGGTCACGCGGGCTCCTCGCGGGCGAACCACTGCGTCGCCGCGCGGCGGGTCAGCAGGACGGCTCCCGCGGCGATCGGCAGCAGTGACAACAGCGTGATCGGTTGGGCCACTCCGGCACCTACGGCCAGTAGCACCAGCACCAGCGCGACAGCCAGGGCCAACCCGATCGTCGCCCGGCGGAAGTTCGGGTCACCGCGACGGGCCCGGCCCGAGACGAACGCCAGCGCACCACCGGCCAGCACCGAGCCGATACCCATCCCCCGGTACACCGTCAGATAGTCCCGCACCTGTTCGTTGCTCACCTCGGAACCGATCGCCGAGCGGGCGGTCTCGTAGGACACCGTCGCCGCGAGCAGCCCCCCGAGGATCAGCAGGACGGCCCCGCCGATCAGCAGCCAGAACGCGATGTCGACGATGCGCGGTCGCGACGGGGTGGGCGATGCGCTCATGGTCGGGTCAGCCTAGCGCCTCAGCGTGCGAAGAAGGCGTCGGCGTCCTTGCGGTGCAGCAGGACCAGACCACCGGCGATCAACACCGAACCCATGATCGCGGCGCCGGCGTACCCCACCGCGGCCACCGCCGAATCCCGATCCACGGTGAACAGATTGGTGACGGTGTACACGATCGACCCGAAACCGCCGGCACTGAGCACGGTGCGCGACCACCGGTAGCCCTGCCGCATCAGCAGCAGGAAGGTGACCACGATGGCGCACACGACCACGAGCAGCACCACCGACATCCCCCGCAGATACACCGAGTCGCCGCCGACCGGGGAACCGAAGCCGTCGATCAGATAGCCGATTGCCAACAGCGGCACCGCCGCGACCCACAGCCAGAAGCCGGTGTCCACATCGTCGGGCCGGCCCGCCGGTGGCGCGCGCGGCGGCGTCTGCGGCGGGGTCATCCCAACCAGCCGGCCACCTCGGCGGCCCAGTAGGTCAGCACGATGTCCGCGCCCGCGCGCCGGATACCGGTCAACGTCTCCAGCGCGACGGTCGGTAGATCGATCCAGCCGTTGGCCGCCGCCGCGCTGATCATCGAATACTCACCGGACACCTGATACGCGGCGACCGGCACATCGGAGACCTCGGCGGCGGCCCGCACGACATCGAGATAGCTCATCGCGGGCTTGACCATGATGATGTCGGCACCCTCGGCGAGGTCGAGTCGGATCTCGAGCATCGCCTCCCGCGCGTTACCCGGTTCCTGCTGATAGGTGCGCCGGTCGCCCTGCAGACTGGAGTCCACAGCCTCGCGGAACGGGCCGTAGAAACCGGACGCGAACTTCGCGGCGTAGGCCAGGATCGCGGCGTCGGTGTGACCCGCGGCGTCCAGGCCATCGCGGATGGCGGCCACCTGTCCGTCCATCATGCCGCTCGGACTGATCACGTGTGCGCCCGAATTGGCTTGCGCGACAGCTAGTTCCACGTACCGCAGATTCGTCTGGTCGTTGTCCACCCGGCCGAAGGCGTCGACCACCCCGCAGTGGCCGTGATCGGTGAATTCGTCCAGACAGGTGTCGGCCATCAGCACGGTGGACTGGCCCAGGTCCGCGGCGAGATCACGCAGCGCCACGTTGAGGATGCCGTCGGGCGATACGCCGATCGCCCCGGTCGGGTCCTTGTCCTCTGGACGCGGAACACCGAACAGCATCAGCCCGCCCACCCCGGCGGTCACGGCCTCGGCGGCGGCCCGGCGGAGCGAATCACGGGTGTGCTGCACCACGCCGGGCATCGAGGCGATCTCCCGCGGGGCGTCGATACCGTCGGCGACGAACATCGGCAGCACCAGATGCCGGGGTTCCAGCGACGTCTGCGCCACCAGTCGGCGCATCGCGGGCGTCGAGCGCAGCCGCCGCGGCCGATGTCTCATCGACACGGAACGAACCTCAGCGCCGACGGCTCTTCTTGCGCGGCGGCGGCAGCGCCCCCTCGGCACGCAGCCGGGCGGCGTGCTCGGCCAACGCCTCCACCAGCGGTCCGACGGCAGCCACCTCGGGCTGGACGTCGACGCGCAGGCCGAACTCCGCGGCGGTTTCGGCCGTCTTCGGACCGATGCACGCAACGATCGTGCGGGCGTGCGGCTTACCGGCGATACCGACCAGATTGCGCACCGTCGAACTGGACGTGAAGCACACCGCGTCGAACCCGCCGGTCTTGATCATCTCGCGGGTGGACGCCGGCGGCGGGGCGGCACGCACGGTGCGGTAGGCCGTGACGTCCTCGATCTCCCAGCCCCGTTCGCGCAGACCCTCGGCGAGCGTCTCGGTGGCGATGTCCGCGCGCGGCAGCAGCACCCGGTTGACCGGGTCGAAGATGTCGTCGAACGGGGGGAACTCGTCGAGCAGTCCGAGTGAGGACTGCTCGCCGGTCGGGACCAGCTCGGGATTGATGCCGAACGCGCGGACCCGCTCGGCGGTCGCCTGACCCACGCAGGCGATCTTGACCCCGGCGAATGCCCTCGCATCCAGTCCGAACTCGTTGAACTTCTCCCACACCGCGCGTACGGCGTTGGTCGAGGTGAACACGACCCACTGGAAGCGGCCGTCGACCAGCCCCTTGACCGCGCGCTCCATCTGAGCCGGGCTGCGCGGCGGTTCGACGGCGATGGTCGGGACCTCGATCGGCAGCGCGCCGTGACCGACCAGTTTGTCGCTCATCTCCCCGGCCTGGTCCTTGGTGCGCGGCACCAGCACGGTCCAGCCGTACAGGGCACGGCTCTCCCACCAGTTCAGCTTGGCCCGGTTGGCCACCGTGCGGCCGACGGTGACGACCAGCGGTCCGGTCAGCGGGCTCGGGACACCGCTGGCGTCGGGACCGGTCAGCACGGCCTTGTCGACCAGACCCCCCAGCGTCGACTCCACCGAGCGCTGCTGGCATGTGGTGCCCTGGGCGGTCACCACCGCCGGGGTGCTGTCGGCCAGGCCGTACTCGACCAGGGTGCGCGCCGCGTCGGGTAGATGCGAGGCGGTGGCGTGCAGGATCAGCGGACCCGGCGCCGCGGCCAGAGCGGCCCAGTCAACGTCGGGGTCACGCACGTCGGCGACCGTGTGGGTGGAACCCAGCGGCAGGCCGGCGTAGGTCGGCACCGCGGTGGTGTCGGGCAGGCCCGGCACGATCTCGAAGTTCGCGTGGCTCTTGGCCAGGGCGTTGATCTCGGCGATCACCGAGTCGACCGACAGCGGGTCGCCGGCGACCAGGCGGACCACGTCGACACCGTGCTTGGCCTCGCCCACCAGCGTCTTGGCCACCTCGGCCGGATCGCCGAGCGCGGGCCGCACATCGGGTCCGCCGGGGATCGTCGCCACCGCATCGCTCGCGGCGGCCTCGGCCGGCTCGGGCCCGGACGGCGGCGGCAGATGCGCCCCCACCAGGGACAGCACCGCTTCGGGCACGTCGGGGTCGGTGAAGACCAGCGCGGCGTTGGCGAGGACGCTGTGCGCCCGCGTGGTGAGCAGACCCGGGTCCCCCGGGCCTGACCCCACGAACGTGATGCGGCCGGGCTTCATCTTGCGTCCGCGCCCGCTCTCCTGCCGAGTCATCTTCTCGCTCACTCCGCTCTACAGCTCAGTGGTGATCCGCCATGAGTTCGCGCGCCCCCAGTTCGAACAACTCCGTGGCCACCGAGACCCCCAGGTCAGCGGCCCGATCCGGAGTGCCGATACCGGACGCACGGATCACGTCGGATCCGTCCAGCGTCGCCACGCAGCCGCGTAGCGACACCTCTTCGAAGATGCGGCCGTCCTCATCGATAGACTCGACCACCTCGGCGATCGCGCCCACCGGTGCGGAGCAACCCGCCTCCAGTTCGGCGAGCAGAGCGCGTTCGGCGGTGACCGCCGCCCGCGTATCGGTGTCGTCCAACTCCGACAGCACAGCGGCGAGCCCGGTGTCGTCCGCGCGGCACTCGACCGCGAGGGCGCCCTGAGCCGGCGCTGGCAACATCTGCACCGGCTCGAGGGTCTCGGTGACATACTCCAGCCGCCCGATGCGGGCCAGACCCGCCCGGGCGACGACGATGCCGTCGAGATCACCGTTGCCAACCCTGTTCAACCTGGTATCTAGGTTGCCTCTTAGGGGGCGGATTTCCAAACCGAGACCCAGTGCTCTAAGCTGCGCGGCCCGGCGCGGACTGGAGGTACCGATCACCGAACCGGCCGGCAACTCCCCCAGCACCAGACCGTCGCGGGCCACCAGGGCATCCCGGGCGTCCTCCCGGGGCGGGATGGCGGCGATGACGAAGCGCGGGTCGACGGCGGTCGGGAGATCCTTGTAGGAGTGCACCGCCATGTCGACGCGGCCGTCGTCGATGGCCTCGCGCAGCGCTGCGGTGAACACCCCGACGCCGATATCGGCGATGGGTCCCTGGTTGCGGTCGCCCTCGGTGGAGATCACGACGAGTTCGGCGGCGTGCCCGCGGGCCACCAGCGCATCCCGGATCGCGCCGGCCTGGGTGGTCGCCAGCAGGCTGCCCCTGGTCCCGATCCGGATCGGTGGTGTGCTCAAGTGTTACCCGTTTGTCCGTTACTCGGTGGCGTCGGGATCGGTGGCCACCGCGCTGAACGGATCGACGTGGGCGACCAGGGGTAGTTCCCCGCCCGACACCGCGTCGACCGCCTGCTGATCGAGTTCGAACAATTCGCGCAGGGCCTCGGCGTAGCTGTCGCCCCCGGGTGCACCGGCCAGTTGCTTGACCCGCACCGTGGGTGCGTGCAGGAGTTTGTCGACGACCCGGCGCACCGTCTTGGCGACCTCGTCGCGGTGGGCGGCGTCGAGTCCGGGCAGCCGGTTGTCCAGCCGCAGCAGCTCCGCCTCGACGACGTCGGCGGCGCGCTGCCGCAGCGCGGTCACCGTCGGCGTCACCTCGGCCATCCGCTGGCCGGCCAGATAGTTCGCCACCTCGGTGGCGACGATGGCGCGGGCGGCCTCCGCATCGGACGCGGCGGCGCGGGCCGAGGGCTCGCGCTGGATGCGGTCCATGTCGATGACGTCCACACCCGGGAGCCCGGCGATGGCCGGATCGACGTCGCGGGGCATGCCGAGGTCGCAGATGACCAGACGCCGGTGCTCCGGGCGGCCGGTCAGCCCGCGGTGCGCATCGGCCAGCGACACCACCGGGCGCACCGCGCCGGTGGAGGAGATCACGACATCGGCGTCGGCCAACGCCGGCGCGATGTCGTCGAGACTGTAGGAATCCGCCGCCACACCCTGCTCGCGCAGATTCTCGGCGAGCCGCCGGGCGCGCAGCAGCGACCGGTTGACGACGTGGACGCGATCGATGCCGGCGCGCACCAGGTGCTTGGCCGAGAGCGCACCCATCGATCCGGCGCCGATCACGACGGCGGTGCGGCCGGCCAGCGTCGTCAGTCGCGCCTCGGCCATACCGAGGGCGACCGACACCACCGAGGCGCCCGCTGCGTCGATGCCGGTTTCCGAATGCACCCGCTTGCCGACCGACAGCGCACGCTGCGACAGCTCGTGCAGCGTGCGCCCGACGGTGTGGTTGGCCTCCGCGGCGGCGTAGGCGCGGCGGACCTGGCCGAGGACCTGCTGTTCACCGATGACGGCCGAATCCAGGCCGCTGGCGACGGCGAACATGTGCTCGACGGCAGCCTCGGCGTACCGCACGTAGGCGTACCTGGTCAGCTCGTTGAGCGACATGCCGCAGTGCTCGGCAAGCACCTGTCCGATCACCGAGAGACCGCCGTGGAACGCGTCGACCACGGCGTAGACCTCGACGCGGTTACAGGTGGACAGCACCATCGCCTCGGTCACCAGCGAGGACTGCAGGACCTGGTCGACGATCTTGGCCTGATCGGATTCGTCGGTGCTCAACTGCTCGAGCACGGACACCGGGGCACTGCGGTGCGAAACTCCGAACAGCAGAACGCTCACGGCCTCATCACCACGTCAACCACGGTAATCGTTCATGAGCGTGGCTACCAAATTTCTGTCAGTTCCCTTCGTCACGCGCTCGGATCAGCGGTTGAGGTCGGCGGCCAGCCGCTCTTCGTCGATTTCCCAGTAGCTGTGTTCCCGCCCGTCGAGCAGGACGACGGGCAGTCGGTCGCCGTACTCGGCGCGCAGCGTCGGGTCCCCGTCGGCCGCCGCGTTGTCGACATCGGTGACGGTCAGCGTGAAGTCCCACTGCGCGGCCAATTCGGCGAGGCGCGCCGCCGCACCGGCACAGATGGTGCAGGCGCCTCGCGTCAGCAGAACCACGCGGTGGCGCTCGTCGGGCCGGGTGTTCGTCGGCTGATCCACCACACCAGTATCCGCTCGGGGTGACCTAATGTTGATCTGTGTCCGAACCCGGAGGTACACACGCCGAGCGCCAGCAGATCGCCGGTGACGCCAGCGCGGAGGCCGCGGTCACCGAACTCGCTGCCGAGGCGCCGCCGGTCACACCGGCGCCGCCGCCGGATCTCACCGCCGCCGCGTTCTTCGACGTCGACAACACCCTGGTGCACGGCTCGTCGCTGGTCCACTTCGCGCGGGGGCTGGCTGCGCGCAAGTTCTTCACCTATCAGGACGTGCTCGGTTTCGTCTACGCCCAGGCGAAGTTCCAGCTGACCGGGCGGGAGAACAGCGACGACGTCGCCGCCGGACGTACCAAGGCGCTGGCGTTCATCGAGGGCCGGTCGACCGCCGAATTGGTGGCCGTCGGCGAGGAGATCTACGACGAGATCATCGCCGACAAGATCTGGCCGGGCACCCGCGCGCTGGCGCAGATGCACCTGGACGCCGGCCAGCAGGTGTGGCTGGTGACCGCGACGCCCTATGAGCTGGCCGCCACGATCGCCCGGCGGCTGGGGCTGACCGGCGCACTGGGCACCGTCGCCGAATCGGTCGACGGTGTGTTCACCGGCCGGCTGGTGGGCGACATCCTGCACGGCACCGGCAAGGCGCACGCCGTCCGCTCGCTGGCCATCCGCGAGGGTCTGAACCTGCGCCGGTGCACTGCGTACTCCGACAGCTTCAATGACGTGCCCATGCTGTCGCTGGTCGGCACCGCGGTGGCGATCAACCCGGACGCGGCGCTGCGCAGCGTGGCCCGGGAGCGCGGATGGGAGATCCGGGACTTCCGGACCGCCCGCAAGGCGGCCCGGGTGGGCGTGCCGTCGGCGGTGGCGCTGGGCGCCCTGGGCGGGGCGCTGGCCGCGGTGGTGTCCCGGCGCCAATAGGGTCCCCGGAGCAGCGCTGATAGGCTCGCGCAGTCATGGCCATCGCTGAAGACATCATCGGAACCCATTACCGGTACCCCGACTATTTCGAGGTCGGCCGGGAGAAGATCCGCGAATTCGCCCGTGCGGTCAAGGACGAGCATCCCGCGCACTACGACGAGGACGCCGCCAAGCAGTACGGCTGCGACGCACTCATCGCGTCGCTGACGTTCCTCGCGGTCGCCGGTCGCCGGGTGCAGCTCGAGATCTTCAATCAGTTCGACATCCCGATCAACATGGAGCGGGTGCTGCACCGCGATCAGAAGATCAGGTTCCACCGCCCGATCCTGGCCGGGGACAAGCTGTTCTTCGACTCCTACCTCGACTCGGTGATCGAAGCGCACGGCACGGTCGTGACCGAGGTGCGCGGCGAGGTCAGCGACGAACATGGCGAACCGGTGCTGACCAGCGTGGTCACCGTCATCGGCGAGGCCGAACACGACGACGAGGCCGATGAACTGACCGCCACGATCAAGGCGCGCCGCGATGAGGCGATCGCGAAGATGGTCGCGGGGCAGAACGCGAAGCCCTAGCGGGTCTCAGCCGAAGAACATGTTCCGGCGGCCGGCCAACAGCTGATACAGCGTCTGCTGAATGGTTTCGCGGACCTGGTCGGTGAGCTCGAAGGTGACCATCGGATCGTCGGCGGCGCCGTCCTCGTAGCCCTCGGTGGAGATCGGCTCGCCGAACTGGATGTGCCATTTCGACGGCAGCGGCACCACGCCGAGCGGTCCGGCGAGCGGGAACAGCGGTGTGATCGGGAAGTACGGCAGCCCGAGCAGACGCGCGACCAGCTTGACGTCGGCGATCATCGGGTAGATCTCCTCGGAGCCCACGATCGAGCAGGGCACGATCGGCGCACCACAACGCAGCGCGGCCGACACGAAACCGCCGCGTCCGAAACGCTGCAGCTTGTAGCGGTCCTTGAACTGCTTACCCAGACCCTTGTAGCCCTCGGGGAACACCGCGGTCAGATGTCCGGCCGCGAGTAGCCGATGGGCGTCGGCCGTGCAGGCCATCGTATGGCCGGCCTTACGCGCAGCCTGGCCGACCATCGGCAAATCGAAAACCAGGTCGGCGGCGAGCAATCGCAGGTCACGATGGGCGGGGTGGTGGTCCTTGACGGCCACCGAGGTCATCAGCCCGTCGAACGGCAGCACACCCGCGTGGTTGGCCACCACCAGTGCGGCGCCCTCGGCGGGCAGGTTCTCGATGCCGCTGACCTCGACGCGGAACCACGAATTGAACAACCCGCGCAGCAAAGGCAGGAACACGGCGTTGTTGAGGTGGGAGTCGAACCCGAATTCATCGACCTCGTAGTCACCGGTCATCCGCTTGCGGACGAAGTCGGCGACGGCGGCGATGCGCAGCGCGAGTTCGGTGGGAGCCTCTTCGGGTTGGGCCGGCCCGGGGCCGCCGCGATGCGCGTCGATCTCTCGCACCACCGCCGCGATCTGCTCGGCGGAGGCGCGACCGCTCGGGTCGGCGAGCAGCGACGGGTGCCGCCGCGCGGTGTCGGCCCGATTCGCTGACCGTCGCGCGGCCGAACCGCGGCCCGAATTGCCGTGCAGCGGAATGACTTTGGCTTTCGAATCGCCCGCCACGTCAGTACCTTCTCCCACCCGATTGCCGCCCATGCTCAACGTCCCCAGCGCTGCGCCACCGCTACCGCGCGACCTTCCACCGAGCGTACCCATCGTGGATCAACGATCGGCGTCAGTCCACGGCCGCGCACGTAATCGTCAAAAGCCTCCGCCGTCGTCCACTTTGGGTTATAGCCGAGGACCTCGCGCATGCGCGTGGTGTCCATGACCCTGCCGTAGCTCAGGTAGTTCATCTGCTCGCGATCGAGCTCAGTGTAGCGAGTGGCGCGCCGCAGCGAATCCACAGCCCACAGCGCCGAACGCGGCACCGGCAGCGCGATCCGCCCGGACCGCCGGATCGCCTGGCTCATCATGATGATTCCCGCCGCCCCCACGTTGAAGGTCCCGGCCTTGCCGGCGACCGTCGCCCGCTCCAGAGCGCCCAGAGCGTCCTGTTCGTGCAACAGCTGCAGCCGGGCATCCTGTCCGAGCACCGTGGGCACCACGGGTCCGGCCAGATACCGCGACAGCGCGGTGTCCATGGCCGGTCCGATCATGTTGGCCAGCCGCAGGATCGTCACCGCGATGTCGGCGCGGCGGCGGCCCAGTCCGCGCACATACCCCTCGATGTCCATGCTGTCTCGGGCGAAGCCCTCGGCCGGTGGCCGCCGCGCGCTGCTGTCCTCGGTGAACAGCACCGGGTCGTGGGGGCTCGAGCCGTACACCTCGGAGGTCGACTTGACCACCACCCGGCGCACCGACGGGGCCTTCTGGCAGGCGGCGAACAACTGGATCGCGCCCATCACGTTGAGTTCCTTCAACGTGGCCCGCCCGCCGGCCCGCGGGGCGTACGACGCCGCCGCGGCGTGCACCACGGTGTCCACGTTGCCGTTACGAATCACCTTCGCGATGAACGGATTACGGATATCGGCGCGGACGAATTCGGCGCGCCCCATTCGGCGCAGCATGTCTTTGCTCGGGGCCACCGCGTCGACGGCGATGACGTGGTCGATCAACGGGTTCTGCGCCAGGCGGGCGGTCAGGTAGCCACCGAGGAAACGGCACGCCCCGGTGACCAGTACCACCTTCGGGTACTGACCGTCCCCCGGTGCGGTCGTCTCCACGGAGCCAGCCTAACCGTTGCCGCTGGAAGCCACGTGACGAGCGGCTGAGAGCTACTTGCCGAGTTTTCTGCGCTGCACCCGGGTGCGCCGAAGGAGCTTGCGGTGCTTCTTCTTCGACATGCGCTTACGACGCTTCTTGATGACTGAACCCATGAACTCCGCTACCTACGTTTTCCTGTGTCCGACGCCGGCCGGCGCGGGGGAACGCCCCCGGCGGCTCGACGTCGGAAGTTGACGTCCAACCCGGACACCTTACCCAGGCAGCGATCCCGACGCGAAAACGCCTCTGCGCCCCCCGGTGGGGCCGTAGGCCTATCCGGCGTCGAAGTACGAACTCTCCAACATGTCGTGGACCGCCTTGGCGTGCACCCGGAACGACCGGCCCACCCGCACGGCCGGCAGTTCGCCGTTGTGCACCAGGCGATAGACCGTCATCTTGCTGACCCTCATCAGATTCGCCACCTCGGCGACCGTGAGGAATTGCGCTCGTGGCTGTTGACCATCGGAAGCACCGTCGCGCTTCCCGCCGGCCGAGTCACGTGCCGATGGCCCGTTCGTTGACGTCATCGCAACCCAATCCATCAGGCCCGAGCAGTTCCAGCGGCTTCCCCACCGCTGGACCCACCCGTGCATACACGAGGAGAATAGCGTGGCGGATGGGGTTACTGCGACGGGTGTGGGTTAATCAATGTGAAATCGGTGAACTACCCGGATGTAATTCCGAGCTGCTCAGAGCGGGTTTTCGCAGCGTCGACGGCGTTGGCGACCGCCGACCGCAACCCCCCCCGTTCCAGTTCCCGCAGCCCAGCGGCGGTGGTGCCGGCCGGCGAGGTAACCGTGGCCCGCAGTTGCGCGGCAGTGGTGTCGAAGCCGGCGGCCGGCGAGAGCCCCGCCACATCGCCCGCCGGCTGCGCCTCGTCGAGGCGTTCGAGCAGCATCGCCGCCGAACCGGCCATCGTCTGCACCACCAGATCGGTGGCCACCGACCGGGACAGACCCGCGGCGACGCCGGCGTCGACGAGCGCCTCGACCATCAGGAAGAAGTACGCGGGTCCGCTACCCGATACGGCGGTCACCGCGTCGAGTTGAGGTTCCGGGACGGTCAGGACACCGCCGACGGAGTCGAACAGCGCCGAGACCTCCTTGAGGTGCTCGGCGGTGGCGAACCGGCCGGGCGCGAGCGCGGTGACCCCGCCTCCGACCACGACGGGCGCGTTGGGCATGGCCCGCACGACCGGTGCGCCCGCAGGCAGCTTGCTCTCGTAGTAGGCGGTGGTGACCCCGGCGGCAACGGTGACGAAGACCTGCTCGGCGGTGTCGGTCTCGGCGTTGGCGGCGGCAGCGGCGATGTCGTCGATGACATGCTCCACATCGGCCGGTTTCACCGCCAGGATCACATAGGTCGCGTTGTCGGTGGCCTCGACGACCGAGGTGACCAACACCGAGTGCTTCTCGGCGAGGAACTTCACCCGCTCCGGGTTCTTCTCGGCGACCACCAGATCCTTGACCTGCCGACCGGCGCGCAGCAACCCGGCGAGCAGCGCCTCCCCCATACTTCCGCCACCGATGATCGCGATTCTGGCCATGGCTCAAAGCATTGCATGCCGTGGATCAGACGGTTGGCGGCACCATCGCCAGTTGCCGGGTCTGCACGACGATGCGACCGGCGGAGTCCACGACGATGTGGTCCTCGTCGAACCACTCCTGCCCGATCTGGGTCGTCGTGCAGATGACGCGCAGCCACCCGTCGGCGGGCCGCGCCCGCAGATAGGCCGTCAGCTGGACTGTGGGGGCCCATCCGAAGCGGTTGACGCCGTAGGTGACCGGCGCCGACACGTCACCGCACAGCAGCGCGAACAGCAGGTCGGGTTCGGCACCCCGCGGCCGCACCCAGTACTCGATGACGGGCGGTCCGCCGTCCGCACGCGGTTGCATGGTGGTCAGCGACGGGCGGATGTCGCAGCCATGCGCGAGGTGGACGATGTCGGCCATCGGGTGTCCCGGTCCGATGGGTTCGAGCCCGGGCGGCGGCTCCGGCGTCATCAGCGACACCACCGGATTCACCGACAGCAGCGGTGTGACGTCGTGTTCGGGACGCCCGAGGGTGACCGCCACCCGGACCGCGGTTTTCTGCTCTTCGCGCGAGCGCTCATCGCCGGTTCGGCCCCCTTGCTTCAGTTCCACGTCGATCAGCGACACCCGGCGGCCGCGTTTGCGCACCGTGGTGACGATCTCCATGGCACCGGGGTCCGGCGCCCACAGAAAGTTGCCGGACACCGCGATCGGCTCGACGCCGCACTCGAGCCAGGCCGCTTTCGCGCACAACGCCAGCATGGATCCGCCGTGCACCTTCGGACCGATGGTCCAGTGCTCGTTGAGAAAGCCGGCGTAACGCCCGTCCCCGAGCGGCGTCAGCTCCATGGCATCGGAGAACAGGGTCGAGCCCACGGCTTCTCCTTCTCGATCGGTCAGCGCAACAGGTGGGTGCGGGCGAATTCGAGCGACTCCCGCAGCAACGCCTCGCGCTCGCCTGCCGTCCGCGCTCCGGACGTCGTCACCTCGAGGATGACGTGACCGCCGAAGTCGCTCGCGGCCAGCATCTCGCACACCTCGACGGTGGGCTGGGTGCCGCGGCCGGGCACCAGATGTTCGTCGGTGGACGCGCCGCTACCGTCGCACAGGTGCAGGTGGACCAGACCGTCCGGACCGCCGATACCCATTCGGCGGGCCATCTCCACCGCGTCGGTACCCGCGGTAGCGGTGTGGGAAAGATCCAGGGTGTAGTGCGCGTGCTCACCGTCGAGCGGGTCGTAGGACGGGGCGAAGGCGGAGATGCCGGGGCCCGGGCGCCCACCCCGCTTGCGCATCCGCTCGATCGAGGTCTGGCCGGCGCCGAAGAACCGGTCGGCCCGGAACGGAAACATGTTCTCCACGGCGACCATGACCTCGCTGCTCGCCTCGAGTTCGGCGACCTGGTCGGCGAATCCCTCGGCGTAGCGGCGTTGCCACCGAAACGGTGGGTGCACGACGACCGTCTGCGCACCCAGCTGCTCGGCGGCGCGCACACTGCGGTCCAGCTTGGGAATCGGATTGGCGCCCCACACCCGCTGCGAGATCAGCAGGCACGGGGCGTGCACGGACAGGACCGGGACGCCGTACTTGGCGGACAGCGCAGCCACGGCATCCACGTCCTGGCTGACGGATTCGGCCCACACCATCAGCTCGACGCCGTCGTACCCCAGACGTGCGGCGTATTCGAAGGCAGCTTCGGTCCTGAGCGGATAGACCGAGGCCGTGGACAGTCCGACCTTGATCGCGGGGCGCACCGGGCTGCTAGCCCGACTGCAGCAACGCCAGCGGACCCAGGGTGACCAGCGCACCGACCGCGACGGCGATCAGGGTGCTGCCGATGTCCTCGGTCTTGCGCACCACGCGCACACCCACCACCAGGCCGAGGATGACGAGCACCGACAGGACCAGCGCCACGATGTTGTTCCACTTCCACAGTTGGTCGAAGGCGATGAACAGACCCGCGCCGAAGGCGACCGCGAGGATGCACTGTCCGACGATCCATGCGCCGCGCAGGAAGCCCGACGTGCGGCTCGGCTGGTCGCCGGATTCCTCGCGGTCTTCGGCCGACGCGTCGGAGTCGAGGTCGGCGGCGGGGGCGTCACTGCCGCGGCGGGCCAGATCGTCGGCGACGGACTGGCCGCCGAACAGCGGCCCGGCGCTGGAGCGGTAGTAGGGCGACACCCTGCCGTCGGCGTCCTCGTCGAGGTCGCCGTCCTCGAGGTCCGCGTCCTCGAGATCCTCATCGTCGAGATCCTCGTCGTCGAGATCCGCAGCGTCGAGTTCGAGCGGCGGATCGAGCAGATCGCCGTTGTCGAGGAGGTCTTCGTCCTCGTCGATCTCGACCACCGGGTCCGGGCTCATCTCCTCGGCTCCGCCCCGGGTGGGTTCGGTGCGCTGCCCGAACGACCACGGCCGCCGCCGCTGCGGCGTGAACGCCACCGGATCGTCGCTGGCCTCGCGCGCCTGCAGGTGGGCTTGATAATCCGCCTCGGCGGTGTCGTCCTCAGCCGCCCCGGCTTCGGCTTCGGTGTCGGCCGCAACGTCGGCGGCCTCGACGTCGGCGGCCGCGACATCGGCGTCGACCGAATCTCGGTCCTCGGTCCCGGCGTCTCCGGCATCGTCGACCTCGAGCTCCTCGGCCTGGAGTTCGTGGTCCTCAGCGGGAGCGTCGACCTCGACGACGGCCTCTTCGGGGATCTCCGCTGCGTCCGGCTCCTGCGGCGGTACCTCAGGGGCCTCCGGCTCTGCGGGCGCGACCTCCTCGGCCTGCGGTTCGGCCGTCTCGGGTTCGGTCACGACGGGGATGGCGCCGGTGCGGTCGGAGATGATCGGGATCTCACCGGTCAGCTCGGCCACCGTCACCGCATCGGCGTTTCCGCGGCGCCGCCGTCGCCGGCCGCCCGCCGGCGGTGCGCCGATGGTGCCGTTCTTGGCCAGCAACTCGGCGACCGAGATCGGCCGGGTGTTGCTGTTGTCTGGTCCTGTCATCGTGTGTTGCCGCCTCTGGGCCTGAGCGTCTCTCGTCCAGCATCGCGCACCGAGGTCTCGACCGCGGCCAGATTGTCGGCTCCGCCGACGAACGCGGTGCCGTCGGCCTCGCTGTCGAGTTTCCGCAGGATCAATCCTTCGCGCAACGCCCAGGGACAGATGTCCACGGACTCGATCCCCAGCGCTTTCATACTCGCCTCGGCCACCAGTGCTCCCGCCACGATCTGTGGCGCCCGGTCGGCGCTCACCCCTTCCAATTCCGCTCGATCAGCCGCGGTCATCCTAGAGATGAAGGCTATGACCTGCCGCAACCCGGCCGCCGTCAGCGTCCGTTTGACGCGCGGACCGGCCGCCGACGGGGCGGCCCCGGTCAGCCTGGCCAGGCTACGGAACGTCTTGGAGGTGGCGACCGCCAGATCCGGTCCGCCCGCCTTGACCAGCTCGGCACCGGCGTCGGCCAATTCGGTGGCCAGCCAGTCGCGCAGCATGGCGACCCGGCGCCGGCCCGGCGGATCGTCGGACAGCCATTCGCGGGTGAGCCGCCCGGCGCCCAGGGGCAGGGACAGCGCCACCTCGGGCACCTCGTCGACGCCGTTGGACAGCTCCAGCGATCCGCCGCCGATGTCGATGTTGATGATCCGGCCCGCGCTCCAGCCATACCAGCGCCGCACCGCCAGGAACGTCAACCGGGATTCGTCGACACCGCTGAGCACCTGCAACCGCACGCCGGTCTCGGCGAGCACCCGGGCCAGCACGTCCTCGGAGTTGGTCGCGTCGCGGACCGCGGACGTGGCGAACGCCATCAACTCCGCACACCCCGAACTCCCCGCGATCTTGGCGAACTCGTCTACCGTGCCGATCAGCCGGTCGGCGCCCTTGCGGGTCAGCTTCCCCGAACCGTCGATCGCTTCGGCCAGCCGCAGCGGGGCCTTGGTCGAACTCATCGGCGTCGGGTGGCCGCCCCGGCGCGCGTCCACCACCAGCAGGTGAACCGTGTTGCTGCCCACGTCGAGCACGCCCAATCGCACGTCTCCAACCTAGACGGTCCCCCCTGGCCGACCATGCGCCGACACCCCCGTCGCTGCAGGGCAACCGCCCGATGCGGGTAGTAGCGTTGAGAACTGTGACCGACTGCCATCCCGGCGAGGTCGAACTGGACTTCGCCCGCGAGTGGGTGGAGTTCTACGACCCGGACGACCCCGCACACCTGATCGCCGCCGACCTGACCTGGCTGCTGTCACGATGGACCTGCGTGTTCGGGACCCCGGCCTGTAAGGGGACCGTGGCGAACCGCCCCGACGACGGCTGCTGCTCGCACGGCGCCTTCCTGTCCGACGACGACGACCGGGCGCGGCTCGACGACGCGGTCGCCCAGCTCACCGACGCCGACTGGCAGTTCCGCGACAAGGGGTTGGGCAGGAAGGGCTACCTCGAGATGGACTCCTACGACGACAAGCCCAACCTGCGAACGCGAAAGTACAAGGGCGCCTGCATCTTTCTGAACCGCCCCGGTTTCGGTGGAGGTATCGGATGTGCGCTGCACACCAAAGCCCTCAGCCTCGGCGTCGAGCCGCTGACCATGAAACCCGACGTCTGCTGGCAGCTGCCGATCCGGCGTAGTCAGGAGTGGGTCGAGCGGCCCGACGGCTCCGAGATCCTCAAGACCTGGATCACCGAGTACGACCGTCGCGGCTGGGGTGAGGGCGGCGCTGATCTGCACTGGTACTGCACCGGCGACCCGGCCGCCCACGTGGGCACCCGGCAGGTCTACCAGTCCTACGCGCCGGAGCTGACCGAACTCCTGGGTGAGAAGGCCTACGCCGAACTCGCCGCGATGTGCAAGCGCCGCAACGGACTCGGCCTGATCGCGGTGCACCCGGCGACCCGCGCCGCGCAGTGAACACGTCACCGCCCGGCGGACTGTTCCTGTTCCGGCTCACGCCGCCGCGTGCCGACTTCGCCCAGACCATGACGCCCGACGAACAGCAGGCCATGGCCGGCCATCAGGACTACTGGCGCGAACTGCTGGCCGCCGGCCGGGTCGTGGTCTACGGACCGGTCGCCGACCCCGAGGGCGTATGGGGCCTCGGGGTGCTGCGCGCCGCCGACCGCGCCGAGGTCCTCGAACTCGGCAACCGCGATCCGTCGGTGCTCGCCGGTGTCAACACCTTCGAGGTGTTCGAGATCATGGGCGGCGTGACCGGCTGACCGGGCCCCCGGGGCGTCAGCCCTCGAGCTTGTATCCGAGCCCGCGCACCGTGACCAGGTGAACCGGATTGGCCGGGTCGGCCTCGATCTTGGACCTGAGCCGTTTGACGTGGACGTCGAGGGTCTTGGTGTCCCCGACGTAGTCGGCGCCCCACACCCGGTCGATCAGCTGGCCTCGGGTGAGCACCCGGCCGCTGTTGCGCATGAGGTATTCGAGCAAGTCGAATTCCTTGAGCGGCAACGTGATCGGCGAGCCATTGACGCTGACCACGTGACGCTCGACATCCATCCGCACCGGGCCCGCCTCGAGGACACCGTCGGCGATGCCCGCATCGTCGGTCTCCGCGCCGCGCCGCAGCACCGCCCGGATGCGGGCGATGAGTTCACGCGCCGAATAGGGCTTGGTGACGTAGTCGTCGGCGCCGAGTTCCAGCCCGACCACCTTGTCGATCTCGCTGTCGCGTGCGGTGACCATGATGACCGGGACACTCGAGCGGGCCCGCAGCTGTTTGCAGACGTCGGTGCCGCTCATCCCGGGCAGCATCAGGTCCAGCAGCACGATGTCGGCGCCCGAGCGGTCGAACTCGGCCAGCGCGGACGGGCCGTCGGCGACCACGGTCGCCTCGAATCCCTCCTTGCGCAACAGGAAGGCCAGGGGATCGGCCAAGGACTCCTCGTCCTCCACGATCAACACACTGGTCATTGGTCTCGTCGGTCCTCTCGGTCGGGTATGGCACTGGACGTGTCGGTGGGTTCGGGGTCCTGGTCGGGATGGGCCGGGATGGACAGGGTGAACGTCGACCCGGTGCCCGGCTGGCTCCACAGCCGGATGGAGCCGTTGTGGTTGGCCGCGACGTGCTTGACGATCGCCAGGCCCAGGCCGGTTCCACCGGTCGCGCGGGAGCGGGCTTTGTCGACCCGGAAGAAGCGTTCGAAGACGCGCTCCTGGTCTTCCTTGTCGATACCGATGCCGCGGTCGGTCACCGAGATCTCGATGTTGTCGCCGCGGCGGCGGCGGCTCACCGACACCGGCGAACCCTTGGGGGAATACGCGATGGCGTTGGAGATGAGGTTGGCCAGCGCGGTGATCAGCAGCGACTCGTCCCCGTAGACCCGGAAGCCGGTCGGCGCGTCGGTGGTGATCGCGATGTCGGCGTTGTCGGCGGCCACCTTGTGCCGGGTCAGCGCCTCGTTGACCACGGCGTCGACGTCGACGGCATCCAGGTCGGGCAGCCGCTCGGCGCCCTGCAGCCGGGACAGTTCGATCAGTTCGCCGACCATATCCGCCAGCCGGTGGGATTCGGCGACCATCTTGTCGGCGAAGTGCCGCACCGTGTCCGGGTCGTCGGCGGAGGCCTGCAGCGCCTCGGCGAGCACTCCCATGGCGCCGACCGGGGTCTTGAGTTCGTGGCTGACGTTGGCGACGAAGTCCCGGCGGGTGGCCTCCATACGGGCATGTTCGGACTGGTCGTCGACGTAGACGACGGCGAACCGGCGGTCCTCCTCGCTTAGCAGCCGCACCGTGCCGCGCACCGACAATCCGGACCGCCCCGGCCGGAACACCTTGCGCGGCGACAGGTCCACCTCGACGCCCTGGCCGGTGGCCAGCACCTGTTCGGCGGCTGCCCAGGCCCGTTCGTCGAGTAGCCGGTCCCGGACCAGGCCCAGCTCCGCGGCCCGCGCGTTGCTGTAGACGACGTCACGGAAGGTGTCGACCACCGCGATCCCCACCGGTGAGGTCCGCACGATGTGCGCCAGCATCTGCGAGACCGTGATACCCGCCTGGTCCACGGCCCGGCGCCGCCGGCGCTCCACGACCCGCGGAGTCAGCGTCACGCCCACACCCACGCCGATCAACAGCGCGAGGAGCGCCACGGCTGCCGTCAGCAGCGCGGGTCCCACACTCACGCGAAAATCGTACGCACGCGGTGAACGTCATCCCAGCAGCGTGCGGCCAAAACGCGACAAGTCACAAATCGAAATGCAGGTGTTCCACCGCAGTTCACCGGCCGTTCGCTCAGCGTCCGGCGCCGTCGCTACTTGCCACCCTGCGAGGCCACGGCCGCCGCCCCGGCCTGCGCGGCCTCGGGGTCCAGGTAGGTGCCGCCGACGACCTTCGGTGCGAGATCGGCGTCGAGGTCGTAGCGCAGCGGGATGCCGGTCGGGATGTTCAATCCGACGACGTCCTCGTCGGACATCCCGTCCAGGTACTTCACCAGGGCGCGCAGCGAATTGCCGTGGGCGGCGATCAGCACGGTCTTACCCTCGCGCAGGTCGGGGACGATCGTCTCCTCGAAGTACGGCACGAACCGGGCGACCACGTCGGCCAGGCACTCGGTGAGCGGACCGCCGCCGATCCCGGCGTAGCGCGGATCGGTGTCCTGGCTGAATTCGCTGCCGGCCTCGATCGGCGGCGGCGGGGTGTCGTAGCTGCGGCGCCAGGCCATGAACTGCTCTTCGCCGTACTTCTCTTTGGTCTCGGCCTTGTTGAGCCCCTGCAGCGCCCCGTAGTGCCGTTCGTTGAGCCGCCAGTCGCGGTGCACCGGAATCCAGTGCCGATCGGCCTTGTCCAGCGCGATGTTGGCCGTCGTGATGGCCCGGCGCAGCAGCGAGGTGTAGAGGACATCGGGCAGGCGATCCAGTTCGGCCATCAGTTCCCCGGCGCGCGCCGCCTCGGCCCTGCCCTTGTCGGTGAGGTCGACGTCCACCCAGCCGGTGAACAGGTTCAGCGCGTTCCACTCGCTTTCGCCGTGGCGCAGCAGGATGAGCGTGGACCCGGAATTCTCAGCCATGCCGGAATCCTCTCACGGCGCCGTCGGGCCGGCCGAGCCGTTGCGGGAGCCGTCGGTCCCGTCCTCGTCGATGAGGTGACGGAAGGCCCGCAGGTTCTTCAGCGACTCACCCCGCGACACCCGCCACTCCCACTCCTTCCGGATGGAGGTGCGGAACCCGAGTTCGAGCAGGGTGTTGAAATCGGCGTCGACGGCTTCGAGCACCTGCCCCAGCACCCGGTCGACCTCGTCGCCGGTCACCGAGTGCAGCGCCATCCGGCCCACCAGATAGATGTCGCCGACGTTGTCGAGGGTGTAGGCCACCCCGTAGAGCCGTCGGTTGCGCTTCAACAGGAACCGGTACACGCCTTCGTGGTTCTCGTCGGGCTGGCGGCACACGAACGCCTCGACCCGCACCGAATGCTCACCGATCGACAGGATCGTGTTGGTCTTGAGGCGACGCTCCCCCGGCAGCGCGACCACGATTCCCGGCAGTCCGCCGTGGGTGCCCTCGTGGAATGCGTACTCGAGGTCGTGTTCGGCCAGGGTGTCGATGATCGTCTGCTGCACCCGCCGGTCGGAGCGGCCTGCCACGTCATCCTGATCGCTCATGCCCGCACCCCGCGCCGCCTGGTGAACCGCCGGGCGGTGCGACGGGCCGGCGCCTGGTCCTGGCGCGGGTGCCGGTCTCGGTAGTCGGTGATCGCCCGTCCGTAGCCCGCCAGCAGTGCGTCGACGGTGTTCGCCCAGGAGAACGTGGCGGCGTGCTCGACGGCGGCCCGGTGCAGGCGCGCCGGACCGCTGCGCAGCAGGGCGTCGATGGCGTGCGCCCAGTCGTCGGCGTCGTGGCCGTCGACCAGGGTGCCGGTGACGCCGTCGCGCACCGCCACCGGCAGGCCGCCGACCGCGGCCGCCACCACCGGGGTGCCGCAGGCCTGGGCCTCCACCGCGACCAGCCCGAAGGATTCCGAGTAGCTGGGCACGGCCACCATGTCGGCGGCCCGGTAGACGTTCACCAGTTGCTCGCGCGACTGGGGAGGCAGGAAGGTGACCCGGTCGCTGATGCCCAGCTCGGCCGCCAGGGCGATGAGCGTGTCGGGCGCGGTCAGCCCGCTGCCGGAGGGACCGCCCGCGACCAGCACCCGGACCTCGGGGAGTTTCGCCGCCGCCCGCAGCAGGATGTCCGGAGCCTTCAGGGGCTGGATGCGGCCCACGAACGCCACGACGGGCTCCCCGGCCGGGAGTCCGAGCGCGGTGCGGGCCGCGCGCCGGTCGCCGGGGGTGAAGGTGTCGAGGTCGACGCCCGGGTGCACGACGTCGATCCGGGACCGGTCGGCGTGGTGGAGGTCGACCAGCTGCTGGGCCTCGAGTTCGGTGTTAACGATCAACCGGTCGGCCTCGTCGACGACCTGCTGCTCACCGACCGCGCGCAGCGGCGGTTCGGGGGCGTCACCGACGGCGAGTGCGGCGTTCTTCACCGCGGCCAGCGTATGGGCGGTGTGCACCAGCGGTACGGCCCAGCGGTCGCGGGCCAGCCACCCCACCTGGCCGGACAACCAGTAGTGGGAGTGGACGATGTCGTAGTAGCCGGGCTCGTGGGTGGCCTCGGCGCGCAGCACCCCGGCGGTGAAGGCGCACAGCTGGGTCGGCAGGTCGTATTTGTCCAGTCCCTCGAAGGGTCCGGCGACGACGTTACGGACCAGCACACCCGGCGCCACCCGCACCACCGGGGCATCGGCCGAGGACGTCGCGCGGGTGAAGATCTCCACCTCGACACCGCGGCGAGCCATGTGCAACGCGGTCTGCAGCACATAGACATTCATTCCGCCGGCGTCGCCGGTACCCGGCTGGGCGAGCGGTGAGGTGTGCACCGACAACACGGCTACGCGCTGGGGCGGCCGACCGGGCGGATCCGTTGCAGGGCGCACACCGTCATGTCTACACCCCGGTCGGGCTGGCCGATCAGGCCGACGCCTCGGGGCGGCGGGGTTGCGTGCGGCGCATCGCCGCGATCGGGTCGGCGAACAGACCGCTGAGCGACACCACCCCGGCGCCGGCCTCCTGCACGCGGTTGCCGAACGTGGTGAGCCGGACACCGCGAGCGGGCAGCACCGACCGGGCGGTGAATGCGGTCTCCACCTCGGACATCGCCTCGGGGTATTCGGTGAACGCCTGCCCACCGAGTACGAGATCGTCGGGGTTGAGCATGTCGCGCAGCAGGGCGACGGCCTCCCCGAGCACCCGGGCCCGTTCGGTGAGCAGCGCGCGGGCCGGCCCGTTGCCCCGGCGGGCCGCGCGCAGCACCGCGGTCAGGGTCGACGCCGGGCCGTCGGGGGCGACGATGCGCTGTCTTCGCGCCGCGGACAGCACCGCCTCATCGCTCACCGTCGACTCCAATTGTCCTGTGCCGCCCAGTAATTCCGACTGGGCCGGGAGTGCGGCGATGGTGCCCGGCCCACTGACCGGCGAGTGCACCCGCCCGCCGATCGACAGTGCGAAGCCGACGGTCTCACGGGCGTACACGTAGAGACTGGTGGCCGCGGGATTCGCCAGGCCGGCCGGCGCGGCCCCCGGCGGGCGCCGCGCGCCCAGGAGCAATTCGGCACCGGCCATCGCGTCCACGTGCGACGCCACCGACACCGGTAGGCCCAGCGCGTCGGCCAGGACCGGCCCGACCGGGGCCTGCGACCAGCCCAGCCGCGGGTGGTCCAGATATCCGCCGGCACTGTCGACCACTCCGCCGGCCGCGACCCCCACCCACAGCGGGCGGCGCCGATGCCAGCGGCGCAGATACCGGGCGGCACTGGCCGACAACGCGGCCAGCGCCGCGTTCTGCGGACCGCGCGGTGTCGGGGTCTCGACCACGTCGAGGGTGTGGCCGAGCAGATCGGTGGCGACGATGCTGGTGGTCTTGGCGCCGATGTGGACACCGAGCGTCAGGAACGGCTCGTGGTTGATCTCGACCGGCACCCGGGGCCGGCCGATGGCGCCGGCGACCGCGAGGTCGGCGCGTTCACGCAGCATTCCGGCGTCGAGCAGGGCGCTGACCTGACGGTTGACGGTGGCGACGCTCAGCCCGCTGATTCGGGCGATGGCGTCCCGGGCGATCGGCCCGCGCAGCCGGGCCGCGGCGAACACCGAGGCGGCGGCGGCGGCGGCGACCCCGAGCGATGGAGCCACCACCCGGATAGTCGCTGGGGTGCGGCGCGCAACGGCCGGAGCGGGCGCCGGCGGACGGGGCGGGGAAACGAGGATGGTACGCACGAGGGGTCCTGTCGACGTGTCGGGTGGTCTGGCCTGATCTGCTCGGCGGCCACACCTGCGACTCGACGGGACCGGACGGATCCCTGGGCTCGGTCAGGCGCGGCGACGTGCGCGACGACAACAGCGACAACAGCGCTGCGCGTCGAGGGCCTGACCGTTCCGGAACACGAGTCGAACCTAGCACGGCAACTACTGTTGGGCAGATGACGACTCCACAGGCCGATCCGCGCATCGCGGTGGTGACCGGCGCCAGCTCCGGGATCGGCGAAGCCACGGCCAGAACCCTTGCCGCTCAGGGTTTTCATGTGGTCTGCGCGGCCCGCCGTCAGGACCGGGTGGAGGCGGTGGCCGCGGAGCTCGGCGGCACCGCCGTGGTGGCCGACGTCACCTCGGCCGACGATGTCGCCGCGCTCGCCGACACCGTCGAGCGGTTGCCCGGGGTGCTGTCGGTGTTGGTGAACAACGCCGGGGGCGCGCGCGGGCTGGCCCCGGTCGTCGACGCCGACATCGACCAGTGGCGCTGGATGTGGGAGGCCAACGTGCTCGGCACGCTGCGTGTGACGCGGGCGCTGCTACCCCAGCTGATCGCCTCGGGTGACGGACTGATCGTGACGGTGACCTCGATTGCGGCGGTGGAGATCTACGACAACGGAGGCGGCTACACCTCGGCCAAACACGCCCAGGGGGTGCTGCACCGCACGTTGCGCAGCGAACTCCTCGGCCGGCCGGTGCGGCTCACCGAGGTGGCGCCCGGCATGGTGAAGACCGATTTCTCGCTGAACCGCTTCGACGGCGACGCCGAACGTGCCGATGCGGTGTACCGCGGGGTGACGCCGCTGGTAGCCGAGGACATCGCCGAGGTCATCGGGTTCGTCGCCGGGCGGCCGTCGCACGTCGACCTGGACCTGATCGTGGTGCGCCCGCGTGACCAGGTCAGCGGTGCCAGCGGCTCCCGCTTCCACCGCGAGGGCTGAGGCTCGCCACCCGAAGTTGGCGTGAATCGGTGGACCCCCGGGCTATGGTCCACACGACACGTCAACCGATGGAACAGGGCGGGATGAGATGAAGACGACAATCGGGGCGGTTGCTCTGGCGTTCGCGGGTTTGATGGGCGCGGCGGGAACGGCCAATGCGACCGACTACCTGGAGACCGACACCGACGGAACCCCGTGGTTCTGGGCCAGCGAGGCCGAATGCCAGGCCGACGCGCCCATCGTCTGGAACGACCCGAACTTCGACCGGGCGTTCCCGTACTGGTTCTGCGGCCCGGGTGACGGCGGCTGGTACCTGTTCAGCACCGACGGTCTGTAAGCCGGGTCAGCCGCCGGGCCGGCCATTGGCCGGTTGGGGGGCGTCCGACGGCGTCGCCGGTGCCGTGCTGGGCATCCCCGCCGGTGACGCCTGGTCGCTCAGGGCCGACATCGACTTCCACTCGTCCCACGGGATCGCCCAGTCCCAGATGTCGCCGTCGGCGTAGGACAGGTCGATGCGGGTGCCCGTCACCTCGACCGGATCCCCGTACATCGCGGTGTTGAAATACTGTTCGGCGTCGGTCAGCGACAGGTTGATGCACCCGTTGGTGACGTTGCTGTTGCCCTGCGCTCCCGAGCTGGCCGGGTTGGCGTGGATGAACTCGCCGTTGTTGGAGATCCGCACCGCGAAACGCTCCCGCACGTTGGCGTAGCCGGCGGCCGGATTGGTCATGTAGAAGTCCTCGTACTTCTCGGTGACCACGTGGACGCCGCTGCGGGTGACGTTGCGGTCCAGGTCGCCCTCGCCGTAGCTGCACGGGAAATCCATGATCACCGCACCGGCTTCGTCGAGCACCTGGATGCGGTGGCTCGACGCCTCGGCCTTGACGATCTGCCTGCGGCCGATGGTGAAGTCCAGCGACGAATCGGCCGCACCGTAGGCGTCTTCCCCGAATTTCACGCCGTAGAGCTTGGCGTCGACGCGCACGCTGGTGCCCGGTGCGTAGTACTCCTTGGTGCGCCAGTGCACGCGGGAACCGCCGGCCTCGTCGGGCAGCCAGGCCCAACTGCCCTCCGTCGACGGATTCGTGGTCACCGACAGCGCCCGTTCGACCGTGGCGCGGTCGGACTCGTCGATGGCGGCGTCGAATTGCAGGATCACCGGCGCGGCGATTCCCACGGTCTGCCCGTCGGAGAGTTGGAACTGCCCGTTGACCGTGGTCGACGGATCGACCGTACGGAACTCGCCCGTCACCGGCACGGCCTTACCGTCCTGGCCCACCGCCGAACCCGACCAGGTGTAGGTCGCGCCGTATCCGAGCGGCTCGGAGGTCGTGAAGACGGTCCGGTCGCGGTTCAGCGATCCCGCGACGACCTTTCCGCTCGAGTTCGTCAGGGCGATGCGCTGGAACCAGCCGTCACTGACCTTGGCCTTGACCGGCGAGGTCGGCGCGATGTCGGTGGCCGAGGCGGCGGGTTCGAAACTCAGCGCGGCCGTCGCGGGGGCGGCCGAGGTCTGCAGCGCTCCCCCGTTGCCGGTGGACACCTTGCTGCACGCTGCCAGGGCGCCGGGCGCGACGAGGCCGACCGCCAGCGCGGTCAGGGCACGCCGTCGATTGAAGGACGGCATGGGGTCGGCGGCACTCACGTTCATCAAAGATACCCAGACCGCGCGCCGCGCAACGCCATCGCCGGTGTGAGTTGGCTCCCGCACGTCTCCGAACAGGCCCGGGCACCCACTACGGGGGCGTCCCGGGGCGCGCACTGTCGGTGTGCGCCGCCCGGGCCAGGGGGCACTGTTCGAAGTGCAGGCAGACGGTGGTTCCGCCGTCGGTCCCGTGCACGGTGCAGTCGTCACTGAGGGCCTGCATCAGCCGAATTCCCCGTCCGCGCCCGGCGACGGCCGGCCCGTCGCCGGGATCCACCCAACTGCCCTCATCGGTAACGCATACCCGGACCAGCGCGTTGCGGTGGTCGCAGGTGGCTTCCACGGTCATGGTTCCCGGGCTGCCGGCGTGGCGGTAGGCGTGGTCGGCGCAGTTGGCGAGCGCCTCGTAGGTGGCCAGGGTGATGTCCGCGGTGCGCACTTCGTCGATCTGCACGGCCCGACCGAGCCACGTTCGCACCCCCTCGGTCATGGCGGCCACGGCCTGGGGTTCGGCGCGGGAGACCGTGCTGAAATCGCCGGCGCTACGCGGGTGCGGGGTATGGCAACCATCGGACATCGACGCCTGGTACCCCGAACCGGCGAAGTTCAGCCCTCCCACGATCGTGGGTATGGACTATCCGTGAGCGACGACACCGGGTCCGGCGACGACTTCGAAGCGGCGCGGCTGGCTGCGGTGCAGCGTTACCGCGCGGCCGTGGGCCCGTTCAACCCGGTTTTCGACCGGATGACCGAGGTCATCGCGCAGTTCTTCGATGCCCCGTACGCGACGGTGTCGCTGGTCGACGAGTCGCAGATCTGGTACGTCGCCGCCCACGGCCTGACCGGGCTTTCCGAGGTCGACCGCTTCGAGGGCCTGTGTGCGTCGGCGATCGGCGACGACGCGCCGTACGTGGTCAGCGACACCCGCGGCGACGTCCGTACCGCGGATCTGCGTTTCGTCCGCGAGTACGGCATCGGCTTCTACGCCTGCGTGCCGCTCAAAGCGGTCAACGGGCACCGGGTCGGCGCGTTGTCGGTGATGGACACCAGGGCGCGTGTGGAGCCGAGCCCGGAGCAGCTCGCCGTGCTGGTCAATCTCGCCGTCGTCGTGGTCGAGCAGTTGGAGCTGCGGCTATCCGCTTTCGAGGCGTTGAAGGCCGAGCGCACGCTGCGTGGCGTCGCCGAGGCCGACCGTGACGGCGCACGTCAGGATCGCGACACGGCGGTGCGGGATCGCGACAGCGTGGCGCTGGCCCGGGATCAGGTGGAATCGGACCGGGACGAGGCGCGCCGCGACCGCGACGAGGCGCGCCGCGACCGCGACGAGGCGCGCCTGGACCGCGACACCGCCGAACGCGAACGTGACGACATCGGCGAATACGCCACCGCCCTGCAACAGATCGTGCTGCCCCCCGTGCTCCCGCGGGTGGAGGGTCTGACCCTGGCGGCCCACCACCGGCCGGCGTCGCCACGACACGTCGGGGGTGACTTCTACGACGTGTTTCCCCTCGGCGCGGACCGCTGGGGGCTGTTCATCGGCGACGTCCAGGGCCACGGCGTCGAGGCCGCCACCCTCACCTCGCTGATCCGCTACACCCTGCGTTCGGCGACGCTGCACTATCCCGATCCGCGGCGGGCGCTGGCCGAACTGAACCGGGTCATGCTCAGCGAGCTGGCGCCGCGACGCTTCTGCAGCGTGCTGCTGGTGACGCTGCAACCCCGCCCGGGCGGCGGCTTCGATGTCGCACTCAGCACCGGTGGCCACACCCCCGCGCTGCTGCTCGATCCGGACATCCCGACCGCGACGCCGGTGCGGTCCCGCATCGGCATGTTGGTCGGCGCGACGCCGAACGCCACCTTCGACACCTATCGAACCGAATTGCGGCCCGGTCAGACGCTGCTGCTCTACACCGACGGCCTCGTCGAGGCGCGTCGCGGAACCTCACCGTTCGACCAGGAGTCGCTGCAGGAGTTCGCCGCGGCCCGGGCCGGGCTCGGCGCCGCGGCACTGGTCGACGACCTCGCCACCCTGATCCCGAAGCTGAACCCCGCCGACGACGTGGCCGTCCTGGCACTCACCGCCGACCTGCTTTAGAGAGCACACCCGATCAGGACCGGTTCGGGGACCAGTTCGATCCCGAACCGGTCGCGCACTCCGTCGCGGACCCGCCTGGCGACGGCGATGACGTCCGCGGAGCTCGCCCCGCCCCGGTTGGTCAACGCCAGGGCGTGTTTGGTCGACAGTCGCACCGGCGCGTCGGCGCCCGGAAAGCCCTTCCGGAAACCCGCCTGCTCCACCAGCCATCCGGCGGCCAGCTTGACTCCGTCCGGCGCGGGATAACCGGGCACCGGATCGGCGAACGACGTTTGCAGCCGCCCGAAGGTCTGCTCGGACACCACGGGATTGGTGAAGAACGACCCCACGCTCCAGGTGTCGTGGTCGGCGTCGTCGAGCACCATGCCCTTCCCGGACCGCAACGACAGAACCGCCTCGCGAACCCGGGACGGATCGGCGCGGGAGCCCGGTTCGACACCGAGGGTGCGCGCCAATTCGCCGTAGCGCAGCGGCGCGCTGCGGCCCTCGGTGTCGAGTGCGAACTCCACCTCCAGCACCACCGCGTGCGCGGAGTGTTTCAGGACGCTGGTGCGGTAGCCGAAACCCAGGTGCTGCGGGCCGACCCATTCGTCGGTTCCGCTGCGCCGGTCGAACAATCGGACGCGGCGGATCGTGTCGGCCACCTCGGCCCCGTAGGCGCCGACGTTCTGCACCGGCGTGGCACCCGCCGAACCCGGGATGCCGGACAGACATTCGAGGCCACCGAGGCCGTGTGCCTGAGCGGTGACCACGACGTCGTCCCAGGTGGCGCCGGCCTCGGCCCGCACGATGCCGTCGTGCACCGTGATCTCGGTGTTGAGCACGCGGATCACGGTCAGGCCGGTGAGACCGTCGCCGAGCACCACATTCGAACCGCCGCCGAGGATGAGGGCGTCGCGGGTGGCCGGGGCCCGCAGGGCAGCGATGAGCTGTTCGGTGCTGGCGGCCGTGACGAGGGTGTCGGCCACCGGGCCGACGCGCAGGGTGGTCAGCGGCGCCAACGCGACATCCGCCTCGACGGTCGCGCCCGCCAGCTCCTGCCCGCCGGTAAGTCTCCCCCGGTCGCTTCGCTCCTGCCCGCCGGTAAGTCTCCCCCGGTCGCTTCGCTCCTGCCCGCCGGTATCTCTCCCCCGGTCGCTTCGCTCCTGCCCGCCGGTACCCACGGCCCGTAACGGTAGCCTGGCCAGCTATGCCGCGTTCCTTCGACTTGGCCGCCGAATACGACGGCACCGTCGAACAGGTCCACAGCGCCTTCCGCAACCAGGCCTACTGGCTGGCCAGACTCGCCGACTCCGGTGCCGACGACGCGACGCTGGACGCCATGACCGTCGGCGACGACGGCAGCATCGACGTGACGACCACCCAGGTGCTGCGCTCCGACCGGCTGCCCGCGGTCGTCACCCAGTTCCACCGCGGCGATCTGGCCATCCAGCGCGAGGAGGTCTGGAGCGGCATCGGCGGTGCGGACGGGAGCGACGGCGGCCGGGCCACCGCCACGGTGAACGGCTCGATCCACGGCGCACCGGTATCGCTGACCGGATCGGCGGTGCTCGCACCGCGGCCGGACGGCGGTTCCCGGTTGCAGCTCAAGGTGACCGTGGAGGTTCGGGTTCCGCTGGTGGGCGGCAAGATCGAGAACTTCATCGGCAGCGGCCTGGTCGAGCTGATGATCGCCGAACAGCGCTTCACCACGATGTGGATCAATTCGTGAGCCGGCGGAGGGAGCACACGCTCGGCTTCGACGCCCCGGCCGACGAGATCCACGCCCGGTTCGTTTCCGAGGAGTACTGGCGGGCGCTCACGGAGTTCTACCGCGATCTCAACCCCCGTACCGAACTCGTGCACTTCGCGGCGGACGAAGCCGGCGGAGCCGATGTCGCGCTGCGCCAGGTGCTGCCGCGCGAAGACCTGCCGCCCGTCGCCCGCCAGGCGATGCCCGTCGATCTGGTGATCACCCGGCGTCAGCGCTTCGACCCGTTCGATCGCGAAACCCGTAGGGCTACCGGCTCGTTCGAGGCTGTCATGCCGCGAGCGCCCGGACGCCTGGGCGGCGACTACGACGTGGCCGATACACCCGCCGGATGCCGCGTCCGGATCCGCAGCACCTGCAAAGTCTCGATCCCGTTGATCGGCGGCACCCTCGAAGACCTCATTCTGACCAACATGGCGCAGATGTTCGACGCCGAGCGCGACTTCACCGCAGCCTGGCTGGCCGGCCGCCGCTGAACCCGGCCGCGTCGGTGCCCGCCGCGCCGGCTCGGCGGACCTACACTGCCGAGCATGGGTGCTCCGGTCGGACAACCCACCCGCGGCACCACCGGCCACAACCGGCTGCGCCGCAGCGATCGCTGGTTGGTGCATTCGCGCCGCGTGCGCTCGGCGCTACAGGCCGCCGCCGATCCGCTGGTGGTGGACCTCGGCTACGGTGCGCTGCCGGTCACCACCCTCGAACTCGCGGCCCGGCTGCGCCTGGTGCGCGCCGACGTGCGCGTCGTCGGCCTGGAGATCCACCCCGAACGCGTCGCCACCGCGCGCGCCGCGGCCACCGACGTGCAGTTCGCGCTCGGCGGGTTCGAACTCGCCGGGCTGCGTCCGGTGTTGGTGCGGGCGTTCAACGTGCTGCGCCAGTATCCGCCCGAGGCGGTGGCCGACGCCTGGCGCACGATGCAGGCGCGGCTGGCGCCGGGCGGACTGATCGTCGACGGCACGTGTGACGAACTGGGCCGGCGCTGCGCATGGGTGCTGCTCGACCGGGCCGGACCGCTCAGCCTGACCCTCGCCTGCGATCCGTTCGCCATCGACCGCCCTTCCGATCTGGCCGAGCGGCTGCCCAAAGTCCTGATCCACCACAACGTCGCGGGCCAACCCGTCCACGGGTTACTCGCCGCGGCGGATCGAGCCTGGGCCACCGCTGCCGGGCACGGTGTGTTCGGGCCGCGCATCCGCTGGCGGGCCATGCTCGACCTGCTGAGCGCACAGGGATATCCGGTCGACCCACCGCGCCGCCGGATGCGCGACGGAGTGCTCACCATCCCGTGGAGTTGTGTCGCGCCCGTAGTCTCGTAGCCATGCGGATAGCCCTCGCGCAGATCATCAGCGGCACCGATCCGGCCCGCAACCTGCAGACCGTCGACGACGCCGTCCGCCGCGCAGCCGGTGCGGGCGCCCGGCTGGCGCTGTTCCCGGAAGCAACGATGTGCCGCTTCGGCGTGGCGCTGGATCGCGTCGCCGAACCGCTCGACGGACCGTGGGCCGACGGCGTGCGTTCGATCGCCGAGCGCCACGGCCTCACCGTGGTCGCCGGGATGTTCACCCCCAGCGACGACGGGCGGGTCACCAACACGTTGTTGGCCACCGGCGGCGGTGTGGACGCCCACTATCACAAGATCCACCTCTACGATGCGTTCGGATTCCGCGAATCCCGAACCGTCGCACCAGGTTCGGCGCCGACGCTGATCGACGTCGACGGTGTCGCCGTAGGGCTGACGACGTGCTATGACATCCGTTTTCCCGAGCTCTACGTCGAACTCGCCCGCCGCGGCGCCCAGCTGATCACCGTGCACGCCTCGTGGGGCGCCGGCCCCGGCAAGCTCGAACAGTGGACGCTGCTCGCCCGCGCCCGGGCCTTGGACACCACCGGTTATGTCGCCGCGGTCGACCAGGCCTACCCCGGTGCGGAGATCGCGAGCTCGGCCCCCACCGGGATCGGCGGCAGCCTGGTCACCTCGGCCACCGGGGACATCGTGATCAGAGCCGAGGCCGAACCGGATCTGCTCGTCGCCGACCTGGATTTCGAGGCGTCCCGCGCCGTCCGCGACACCGTCGCGGTGCTCGACAACCGCTCGGCCGCCGCCGTGTCGGGTGAGCGGTAAGGCAGAATCGCCGGGATGACCGATCCCTGGGCCCGCCCGGCCAACCAGCCGCCAGTCCCGCCCCAGCCGTACCCCCCGGACGCACCGCCGCCGCCCCCGGATCGGGGCTTCCTCGGCAAGGTCCGGAACATGTTCAGCGATCCGCTGTCGATCGTGCTGGCCGTGGTCATCGTGGTGGCTCTCATCGCGGCGGGGCTGCTCGGCGGCGAACTCTATGCCCGCAGCCGCGCCGACGACGTGGTGTCTCGCGTGGTCTCGTGCGTGGTCCAGGACGACGCCTCGGCGTCGTTCGGGGCGCTGCCGCCCTTCCTGTTGCAACACCTGACGGGGCACTACACGAACATCAACATCGAGACGGCCGGAAATCAGATCCGCGACGCCAAGGGGATGAAGGTCACGATCGACATCAAGGATGTCCGCATCGAGGACACCGCGGACTCCAGCGGCACGGTCGGCTCGCTCGCGGCGAACATCGACTGGTCGGCCGACGGCATCAAGCAGACCGTGCAGGACGCCATCCCGCTGTTCGGCAGCTTCCTGTCCGGGGTGGCCACCAATCCGTCCGACGGCACCATCGAGCTCAAGGGCCCGCTGGGCAGTATCACCGCCAAACCGCAGGTCAGCAACGGTGGCATCGCCCTGCAGGTCACCAACCTGACCGGGCTGGGCTTCACGCTGCCGCGCGAGGCCGTGCAGCCGGCGCTGGACGCCTTCACCGCCGAACTGACGCAGAACTATCCGATGGACATCAAGGCCGAGCGCGTCGCAGTCACCGACAGCGGTGTCGATGCCCTGTTCTCGACGCAGAACGCGAAGATGCCCAAGGGTGGCGAGGACCCCTGCTTCAACGGTCTCTGAGCCGGTCTCTGAGCCGGTCTCTGAGCGATCAGGCGAGTCCGTCGAGCACCGCACGGGTGCCGGACAGTCCCAGCCGGGCGGCCCCCGCGTCGAGCATGGCGATGGCGTCCGCGGCGGTGCGGATACCGCCGCTGGCCTTCACCTCGAGGTGCGGGGCCACCGTGGCGACCATGATCTCCACCGCCGCGGTCGAGGCGCCGCCGCACGGGTGAAAGCCCGTGGAGGTCTTCACGAACTCCGCGTCCGCGTCGGCCGCCGCCCGGCACGCGCCGATGAGGGCCTGTTCGCCGGCATGGGCGAGCAGTGCGGCGGATTCCACGATGACCTTGAGCACCGTGCGTTCGCCGATCGCGGTGCGCACAGCGACGATGTCCGCCCGTACGGCGTCGAATTCCCCGGCCAGCGCCGCACCCACGTCGATCACCATGTCGATCTCGTCGGCGCCCGCCGCGACGGCGTAGGCGGCTTCCTGCGCCTTGACCGCCGGAAGGTGCTTACCGGAGGGGAATCCAACGACGGCGGCGATCGCGACGTCGGCGGGCTGGACCCGTTTGGCGGCCGGCACCATCGACGGGGACACACAGGCCGCGTACACCCCGAGCCGGCCGGCCTCGGCCATCAATTCGGCGACGTCGGCGACGGTGGCCTCGGGTTTGAGCAGGGTGTGGTCGACCAGGTCGGCGACGGCGCTACGGCTCCACTGCCCCATCAGAACGGCTCTTCGGAGCCGCCGGGGTTGCATCCGGAGACCACCATCGTGGTGGCGTCCACCTCGGGGCGCCAGGGTTCGAGGTTCCAGCTCGGCTTGCCGGGCTGAGCGAGTTCGGCGTACTGCCAGTGGCACATGAATTGTTCCCGCATGCCCGGGATGTCCGCGTCGGGCGATGCGGCGAGCACCTCGGCCCAGGCCTGATCCGCCGCGGCGACGGTGCCGGGCTGGCGGGCGGCCTGGCGGGCGGCGGGCGTCGGGTACACCCGCAGGCTGGACAGGTCGCCCCACTTGGCCCACACGACGTGGTCCACATAGCCGGGGGCGCCGGGTTGAGCCGCGGCGGTCGGCGCACCGACAAGGGTCAGGGACGTCGCGAGAAATGTTGCGACGGCGAAGGTCTTGGACACCGGCCTAACGCGACTTCCCCTGGATCTCCAGGATCTTGGGACGCACGTCGACCAGGTAGACGCCGCAGGCGCAGGCACAGATCGCCGCGCCGAACGCATCGCGGAACAGCAACAGCAGGACCACACCCCCGCCGAGGATCGCCAACCACACCGGTTTGGTCAGTTTTCCGGCCGCGGTGTACGCGTCGGGGCGTTGGATCGCGGCGTGCACGAAGGAGTAGACGCCGACGACCAGCACGAGCAGGACAAGCCCGAAGACGATGACGCCCGCAAGGTCGGCAAGTATCACCTCACCAGCCTATGCGGGCGTCAGCGTCAGGTCGAACCCTGTCCGCGTCGATCTACTTCTGCGTCACCTTCTTGGCGGCGGGCGCCTTCTTGGCGGCCGGAGCCTTCTTGGCGGCCGGGGCCTTCTTGGCCGGAGCCTTGGCGGGGGCCTTCTCGGCGGCTTCCTTGACTGGCGCGGCGGCCTCTTCGGTGCGCTTGGGCAGCTCGACGCCGACCAGCTTGGCGGCACGTTCACCGACGGCGCGGGTCTGCGAGGCGACGGTGCCCAGGGCCTGCTCGGTCAGCTCGACGGCCTGGTCGGTGTAGCTCTCGACCCGGGTGGCGGCGTCGCCGAGGGCCGGCTGGCTGCGCAACCGCTCCAGGGCGGCCTCGCCGCGCTCGACCAGCTTGGCGTAGGTGCTCTGCGCGGCGTCGGCGTAGCCCTCGGCGGCCTTGCGCAGTTCCTCGGTGGTCAGGCGGTCGCGCAGCTCGTTGACCTGGGCGGGCAGCTCTTCCTGCAGCTTGGTGATCCGGGCCCGGCTCTCCTCGACGCGGGTGTTGGCGTCGGTGCGGGCCTCTTCGGCGCGGTCGCGCAGGGTGGCGACGATCTCGTTGACGGTGGCCAGGGCCAAGTCGGCTGCGCCGACTGCGGCCAGCAGCGGGGCCTTGAGATCTTCGATGTCGAGCTGGTTGCGGTCGGCGTTCTCAGCCATGTCGGATGTCCTTTCCGGGATCTTCTGTGTAGAGGTGTTCCAGTTGGCCGGTGTCCACGTCACCGCCCGCGCCGGCCTCGGCGAGGGCATCGTTCTGCTGACAGAACGACGTGTAGATCTCGAGCAGCACCTGCTTCTGCCGCTCGGTGATCGCCGCGTCGTTGACGATGGCGTCGCGGACCTCGTTGGGCTCGCTGGGTTCGAGGATCCCGGCTCGCACATAGAGCACTTCGGCCGAAACCCGCAACGCCTTGGCGATCTGACTGAGAACGTCGGCGGACGGCTTCCGCAACCCCCGCTCGATCTGGCTGAGGTACGGATTGCTCACACCGGCCTTCTCGGCCAACTGCCGCACGGACACCTGCGCCGCTTCACGCTGACTCCGGATGAAGCTTCCGATGTCCTGCGCTGCACTGGTCACGACGGTGGCAAGATTTTCCTCCTGCGACATCCGTGACCTCCTCGATGGACGAGTATCCGATTGACGACACAATCCACGGTACGCAAGAGTGCTAACTATTGCAAGCAGTAGTTAGCGCAGGTCAGAAGGCTAGCTGGGCTATCGAATAGATGACCAGTCCGGCGAGCGATCCGACGACGGTGCCGTTGATCCGGATGAACTGCAGGTCGCGGCCGACATGTAGTTCGATGCGGCTGCTGGCTTCCTCGGCGTCCCAGCGCTGGACCGTGTCGGTGACGATCGTGGTGATCTCGGCACCGTATTCGGCCACCACGTGCTGGGCGCCGCGGACAATCCAGTTGTCCACCTTGGTGCGCAGATCCTCGTCGTCGCGCAAACTCTGCCCGACGCGCATCACGGTGTCGGCGATGCGCGCGCGCAACGTCGAGGACGGGTCGTCGACCGACTCGAGGATGATCCGCTTGGCGGCGGTCCAGGCGGTCTCCGCGGCGCGGGCAACCTCGTCGCGCGCCATGATCTGCTCCTTGACGTTCTCGGCCCGCTGGATGGTGGCCTCGTCGTTCTGCAGATCGTCGGCGAACTCGAACAGGAATCGCGTCGCCGACCGGCGCAGTTCGTGGTCGGGGTTGCGGCGCACCTTGTCGGTGAAGTCCATCAGCTCGCGGTGGATCCGGTCACCGACCAGGTGGTCCACCCAGCGCGGCGACCACTGGGGGGAATCGCGCTCGATCACCCGCTCGATCACCTCACCGGCGTTCAGCGACCATTCGAAGGCGCGGTCGGCCAGCAGCTGGATCAGCGCCTCCTGCCGACCCTCGGCCAGCAACTGGGAGAGCACCCTGCCGACCGGCGGGCCCCACTGCGGTTCGGCGATCCGCTTCACGATCATCCGGTCGAGGACCTGCTGGACATCGTCGTCACGCAGCATCTCCACCAGCACGCGCAACACCGTCGAGGTCTCGGTGGCCACCCGCTCGGCGTGGCCCCGGTCGCACAGCCACCGGCCCACCCGGCCGGCCACGTCGGCGTCGCGCAGCTTGGTCTCGACGTTGGCCGGGGACAGGAAGTTCTCCCGGATGAACTCGCCCAGCCCCTCCCCCAGCTGGTCCTTCTTGCGTTTGATGATCGCGGTGTGCGGGATCGGGATGCCCAGCGGATGGCGGAACAACGCCGTCACGGCGAACCAGTCGGCCAGCGCGCCGACCATCCCGGCCTCCGCCGCCGCCCGCACGTAACCCACCCAGCCCGGCGCATCACCGCGGGACTGCAGCCACGTGCAGATCAGGAAGATCGCCGTCGCGCCCAGCAGGAAGCTCAACGCCACCGCCTTCATCCGCCGCAGGCCACGGCGGCGCTCGGCGTCGGCGGCCGAATCCGCGCCGGCGAGCGCCTCGGCGAAACTGGGCCGGGCGGAAGGCGCGCCGGTGTCGGTTCTGTGAGCCACGACGTCCATCATCCCGTACTCCGCGGCGCCGCCGGTCCGCCGAGCCGGGCCCGTGAGATCGGCCTTACTATCGTGGGAGACACGAAGAACGGACTACGGGGACAGTGGCACAGCAGACCGAGTCGGTGGCGGTGAAGACCGACGGACGCAAGCGGCGCTGGCATCAGCACAAGGTCGATCGCCGCAACGAACTGGTCGACGGCACGCTCGAAGCGATCCGCCGCCGCGGAAGCAACGTCAGTATGGACGAGATCGCCGCCGAGATCGGGGTGTCCAAAACGGTGCTCTACCGCTATTTCGTCGACAAGAACGATCTCACCACCGCGGTGATGATGCGGTTCGCCCAGACCACCCTGATCCCGAACATGGCCGCCGCGCTGATGTCGAATCTCGACGGCTTCGACCTGACCCGCGAGATCATCAAGGTCTACGTGCAGACCGTCGCCAATGAACCCGAGCCCTACCGGTTCGTGATGGCGAACAACTCCGCGAGCAAGAGCAAGGCCGTCGCCGATTCCGAGCAGATCATCGCCCGGATGCTGGCGGTCATGCTGCGGCGCCGCATGAACGAGGCGGGGATGGAGACCGGCGGCGTGGAGGCGTGGGCCTACCACACCGTCGGCGGGGTGCAGCTGGCCACGCACTCATGGATGTCCAACCCACGGGTGAGTGCCGACGAGTTGATCGACTACCTGACCATGCTGTCCTGGAATGCGCTGTGCGGCATCGTCGAGGTGGGCGGATCGCTCGAGAAATTCCGTTCGATGGCCCATCCGTCACCGATTCTGCCGCCGCAGGTGTTTGACTGACCCGGTGACCGACACCTCAGATCTGCCGGAGTTGTGGACCCACGAGCCGCATGTGCACCTGCAGTTTCGTCCCGGCGATTCCGTCGCCGCCATCGACACCAGTGCCACGCCCGGTTTCCAGGGCAGCAAGAGCGATGCGCCCGAGTTGCAGACGGAGCGCAACGAACGGTTCGCGGTGCTGCAGGAGATGCTCTACGCCAACAGCTTGGCTGGCGACACCCGCAAGGTGCTGCTGGTGCTGCAGGGGATGGACACCGCAGGCAAGGGCGGCATCGTCAAACACGTTGTGGGCGCGGGTAATCCGCAGGGCGTCGAGTACTCCAACTTCGGCAAGCCCACCGAGGAGGAGCTGGCCCACGACTTCCTGTGGCGCATCGAGCGGGAACTGCCCACCCCCGGCCACATCGGGGTGTTCGACCGTTCGCACTACGAGGACGTGCTGATCGTGCGGGTGCACGACCTGGTGGCCCCGGAGATCTGGAGCACCCGCTACGACACCATCAACGACTTCGAGAAGCGGCTCGTGCTCGACGGCACGACGATCGTCAAGGTGGCGATGTTCGTCTCGCTCGACGAGCAGAAGAAGCGCCTCGCCAAGCGCCTCGACCGGCCCGACAAATACTGGAAGTACAACCCCGCCGACATCGACGAGCGACTGCTGTGGCCCCGATATCAGGAGGCCTACCAGGCGATGCTCGAGCGTACGTCGACCGACTACGCGCCCTGGCACGTCATCCCGTGCGACAAGAAGTGGTACGCCCGGCTGGCGGTCACCGAACTGCTGGTCGAGGCCTTGGAGCGACTCGACTTGTCTTGGCCGGCACCGGATTTCGAGGTGGACACGGAGAAGAAGCGGTTGTCCGAGGCCTGAGTGCCCGCCTCGGGTTTTCGAGTCGCCGAGACTACGGTCTATGACGGAAATCGCGCGAATATCGTCATATTCCGTAGTCTCGCGGAACCGATCGGGCCCCATTTACGCCTAACCAGGTATGGGACGGTTGGTCGTCGGCAGTGAGGCGTTGGCCTCCGGCCGAGTGACGCGGCAGATGCTGCGCTCCGAGTACGTGAAGATTCATCACAACGTCTACGCGCCCGCGGGATTGCCGCTCGACGCGCGCATACGGGCTGAGGCGGCGTGGCTGTGGTCCGGCGGCAAGGCGGTACTGGTCGGCAGCTCGGCGGCCGCGCTGCTCGGCACCCGATGGCTACCTCCCGACGGGCCCGCCGAGATCGCCCGAGTGCGCACGCCGTCGCCGCCGGGCATCACGGTTCACAGCGGCGTCATCAGCGACGACGAGTTGCGCTGCGCGGGCCCGATGCGCCACACCACTGCCTCGCGGACGGCCTACGACCTCGGTCGCCGATTGCGAGGCGACGAGGCGATCATCCGCGTCGACGCGATCCTGAACGCAACGCGGTGTTCCGTCGAGGACGTCCAGAGCACCGCCGCGCGCTACCCTGGCGCGCGCGGAATCCGGCGTCTGCGTGCGACTCTCGACCTCGTCGACCCCGGCGCGGAATCACCGCAGGAGACGCGGCTGCGGCTGGTCCTCATTCGGGGCGGACTGCCCAGACCCGTCACACAGATCCCGGTGATGAACGAATGGGGCCGCGTCGTGCGTCGCATCGACATGGGGTGGCCCGAGGCGATGGTCGGCGTCGAGTACGACGGGGAACAGCATTTCGTGAACGCGGACGACTACGCCAGGGATATCGATCGGCTGGAGTTCCTCGCCGAGAAGGGTTGGCAGATCGTGCGGGTCAGCGCGGCACAACTACGGTACCGGCGCGGGGAGATCGTCACCCGTGCCCGCACCGCGTTGACGCGCCGAGCCGGACCTCAGTACTTGTAGAAGCCCTGGCCCGATTTCTTGCCCAGCTGACCCGCCTCGACCATGCGCAGCAGCAGCGGAGGCGCGGCGTACAGCGGCTCCTTGAACTCCTCGAACATCTTGTCCGCGATCAGCTTCAAGGTGTCCAGACCCACCAGATCCGAGAGCCGCAACGGGCCCATCGGATGCGACAGTCCGGCCACGACGGCTTTGTCGACGTCCTCGATCGTGGCGAAACCGCCCTCGACCATGCGTACGGCCGCCAGCAGATACGGCACCAGCAGCGCATTGACGACGAAGCCGGACCGGTCGCTGCAGCGCACCACCTGCTTGCCCAGGACGTCGCTGGCGAACCGCTCGGTGCGCGCGATCGCCGAATCGGAGGTCACCAGCGTGCTGACGAGTTCGACGAGCGGGAGCACCGGCACCGGATTGAAGAAGTGCAGCCCCAGCACACGGCCCGGATTCTGGGTTGCCGCACCGAGTTTCATGATCGGGATGCTGGACGTGTTGGACGCCAGCACCGCCTCGGGATCGGTGACCACCCGATCGAGCTCGGCGAAGATCTTCGCCTTGACCGACTCGTCCTCGATCACCGCCTCGATCACCAGCTGACGGTCGGACAGATCTTCGAGCGACGTCGTGAACCGCAGCTTGTCCAGCGCGGCGGCCTTCTCGCGTTCGGTCACCTTGCCGGCGCTGACGCCGCGCTCCAGCGACTTGGTGATTCGGTTTCGGCCGGCGGTCACCAGTGCGTCGGTGGTCTCGAAGACGAGCACGTCGACACCCGCTCGCGCGGAGACCTCGGCGATACCCGCGCCCATCTGGCCGGCGCCGATCACGCCTACTCGTTCGATGGAATTGCTCACTGCTGAACCTCTCTTAAAGCGTCAGGCCCCGCCCAACACTTCTGGGCGGGGCCTGCGCTGTCAACCTCAGTGGAACTGGCTGCTCTCGGTGGAGCCGGTCAGCGCCGTGGTCGAGCTGTTCGGGTCCACGGTGGTGGCGATCCGGTCGAAGTAACCGGCGCCGACCTCGCGCTGGTGCTTCGTGGCGGTGTAGCCGCGCTCCTCGGCGGCGAACTCGCGCTCCTGCAGCTCGACGTAGGCGCTCATCTGGTTGCGGGCGTAGCCGTAGGCCAGATCGAACATCGAGTAGTTCAGCGCGTGGAAGCCGGCCAGCGTGATGAACTGGAACTTGAAGCCCATCGCGCCGAGCTCCTTCTGGAACTTCGCGATGGTCGAGTCGTCGAGGTGCTTCTTCCAGTTGAACGACGGCGAGCAGTTGTAGCTCAGCATCTGGTCGGGGAACTCGGCCTTGACGCCCTCGGCGAACTTGCGGGCCAGCTCCAGATCCGGGGTACCGGTCTCCATCCAGATGAGGTCGGAGTACGGCGCGTAGGCCTTGGCGCGGGCGATGCACGGCTCGAGACCGTTCTTGACCCGGTAGAAACCTTCCCTGGTCCGCTCGCCGGTGATGAAGGGCTGATCCCGCTCGTCGACGTCGGAGGTGATCAGGGTCGCGGCCTCGGCGTCGGTGCGGGCGATGACCAGGGTCGGCACATCGGCCACGTCAGCGGCGAGCCGGGCGGAGGTCAGGGTGCGGATGTGCTGCTGGGTCGGGATCAGCACCTTGCCACCGAGGTGACCGCACTTCTTCTCCGAGGCCAGCTGGTCCTCCCAGTGGGAGCCGGCGACGCCCGCGGCGATCATGGCCTTTTGCAGCTCGTAGACGTTGAGCGCACCACCGAAGCCGGCTTCACCGTCGGCGACGATCGGGGCCAGCCAGTTCTCCACCGACGTGTCGCCTTCGACCTTGGCGATCTGGTCGGCGCGCATCAGCGCGTTGTTGATCCGGCGGACCACCTGAGGCACCGAGTTGGCCGGGTAGAGGCTCTGGTCCGGGTAGGTGTGGCCGGACAGGTTGGCGTCACCGGCGACCTGCCAGCCGGACAGGTAGATGGCCTTGAGGCCGGCGCGAACCTGCTGGACGGCCATGTTGCCGGTCAGCGCACCGAGGGCGTTGACGTACTCGAGATCGTGCAGCTGGTTCCACAGCACCTCGGCGCCGCGGCGGGCGAGGGTGTTCTCCTCGACGACGGTGCCCTGGAGCGCGACGACGTCCTCGGCGGAGTACTCGCGGGTGATGCCCTTCCAGCGGGGATTGGTGTCCCAGTCCTTCTGGATCTCTTCGGGTGTCTTCGGCTGGCCAACGGTCGACATTGACGGCTCCTTCGGTTCTCGACATCGCTGCGGTGCCGCCGGCTGCCCGGCTTGTTAACACCAGAACGACATCACTGGTTTCGCTAAGTCGAGGATGCACTACCGCATAACCGCAGGTCCACCCGTTTTGGTTGCCAATTTTCGCCAAGGGTTCACAGGACCTTGCAAAGGTTGCGAAGATCGTCGACAGCTTTACCGGTTCAGTAGTTACTCGCTGGTAACGAGTTTTCGCAGGTCAGTACGCCCGTACTGTTAAACCTGAGCGGATCACAGGGAGAACAGGCAGGCGACCGCTTTGGTCTGCTCGCCGACCACATATGTGAGCGTTGTAACAGTCCTGTCGACGAGCTCCGGACCGAACTGGTCGGTCGAACCCGCCGGGTGGACGTGGCTGACGATCTCGAGCTTGTCGCCGAGGGCCACCGGAAGGTCGTGTTCGATGGTCACCCGCAGCGGGCCGGCAAGCAGTTCGGGGTGGCGGTGCAGGTAGTCCTCGACGACCGACCAATAGACCGAATTGTTCATGTGATCGAAGATGTCGATGTCGCTCACCCGGACGGGATACTCGCGGACATCCTGCGCATCCGCGCGGCCACCGGCCGTCAGGTAGGCCTTCCAGCGCAGCCGGTTGACGTCGGTGGTGCGCTGCAGCCCGGCGATGAAGTCGTCGGCGATGCGCGACGGCCCCTGGGTCTCGCGGTTGATGTTGATCCAGAACGCCTCGGATTCCATCAGGCCGCCACGCCGTCCATCTATCCGCACCCGCATCTCGCACCAGCGGTTCGAGGTTCCAGAACACCACCGCCGGAGCCGGAGCATGTCCTGGAACTCGATTGGACGGATCAGGTCGATCATCGTGCGGCGCACGATCCACAGCGGATGGGTCTCCTCGAAGCCGAGTTCGCGCAGGTGGTCCGAACCGATGTCCTGGATGTGGCGGGTGGCCGCGTCGAAGCGCAGCCGCCCGGTGCGGTCGACGTCGGCCACCCGCAGCGGCCAGCCGGTGTCGAAAACGTCCGGATGCGGGTCCGGGACGGGCGCCAAGACCTTGGCCAGACCCGTGCTAGCTGCAGACGTCGCGCCGCTCACCTGAGAAATCCTGCCACAGCGCCCGGGCTGCCAAGACTGCGAAGGCGTCGGTTCACAGCGGTGTTAGCCCGCCGGTAGCCTGGTTGACGTGGCGAAGACGTTCGTCGGGGCGCGGGTGCGCCAGCTGCGCGGAGAGCGCGGATACAGTCAGGCCGCCCTGGCGCAGATGCTCGACATCTCGCCCAGCTACCTCAACCAGATCGAACACGACGTCCGGCCGCTGACGGTCGCGGTGCTGCTGCGCATCACCGAGGTGTTCGGGGTGGACGCCACGTTCTTCGCTTCGCAGGACGACACCCGCCTGATCGCCGAACTGCGTGAAGTGACCATGGACCGCGACCTCGGCGTCGATGTGGAGCTCTCGGAGATCGCCGATCTGGTGGCCACCCATCCGACCCTGGCCCGCGCGATGGTCAATCTGCACCGGCGCTACCGGCTCACCACCACCCAGTTGGCGGCCGCCACCGAGGACCGCTACAGCGGTGTCGGTATGGGCGGCAGCGGGAGCGGCTCGATCACGATGCCGCACGAAGAGGTGCGCGACTACTTCTATCAGCGGCAGAACTATCTCGACGAACTCGACACCGCCGCCGAGGATCTCACCGTGCGCATGCGCATGCACCGCGGCGACCTGGCCGGCGAGCTGTACAACCGGTTGACGTCGGTGCACGGCGTCCACATCGTGCGCCGCATCGACCTCGGTGACACCGTGCTGCACCGCTACGAGCCGGATACCAAGACCCTCGAGATCAGCAGCCACCTGTCGTCGGGTCAACAGATCTTCAAGATGGCCGCCGAATTGGCCTATCTCGAGTTCGGTGACCTCATCGACACCATGGTCGACGAGGGGATGTTCACCAGCGACGAGTCGCGCACACTGGCCCGCCTCGGTCTGGCCAACTACTTCGCCGCCGCGACGGTGCTGCCCTATCGCCAGTTCCACGACGTCGCCGAGAACTTCCGCTACGACGTCGAGCGGCTCTCGGCGTTCTATTCGGTGAGTTACGAGACCATCGGTCACCGACTGTCCACGCTGCAGCGGCCGTCGATGCGCGGGGTGCCGTTCTCGTTCGTGCGCGTCGACCGCGCGGGCAACATGTCGAAACGGCAGTCCGCCACCGGGTTTCACTTCTCGTCCAGCGGCGGCACCTGCCCACTGTGGAACGTCTACGAAACCTTCGCCAACCCGGCGAAGATCCTGGTGCAGCTGGCACAGATGCCCGACGGCCGCAATTACATGTGGGTCGCACGCACCGTGGAGCGCCGCGCCTCGCGGTACGGACAGCCAGGGAAGACCTTCGCCATCGGGCTGGGCTGCGAGCTGCGCCACGCCCACCGACTGGTGTATTCGGAAGGACTCGATCTGTCCGGCGACCCCAATGTCCGGGCGACGCCCATCGGGGCCGGTTGCCGGGTGTGCGAACGCGACAACTGTCCCCAGCGAGCGTTCCCGGCGCTCGGCCGGGCACTGGACCTCGACGAGCACCGGTCCACGGTGTCGCCGTACCTGGTGAAGTGAATCGCCGGCCGCCGCCACGGGAAAACTCTGTGCCAGACTCGAATACGTGAGCCCATCGCCCCAGGCCCGGATCCCCGCCTCCCGCAGCCTGCGTGAACTCGGTCCGATCGGCTGGGTGGCCGCCCGAGCCGGCGCGCGGGCCATCCGCGCGCCGCGTTTCCATCTGTTCGACGTGCTGGCTCAGCACCGGTTGCTGTTCCTGGCCTGGCTGCCCTACAGCGGCGTCCTGCTCGGACCGCTGGGCAAGCTGTCCCGCCAGGACGCCGAGACGGTCATCCTGCGGGTGGGCCATCTCCGCGGCTGCGAATACGAACTACAGCAGCACCGCCGCCTCGCCCGCAGCCGGGGTCTGGACGCCGAGACGCAGGCCCGGATCTTCGCCGGTCCCGACGCCGAGGGCCTGACCGACCGGCAACGCACCCTGATCACTGCCACCGACGAGTTCGTCGTCACACGTGGGGTGTCCCCGCAGACCTGGGCCGCACTGGCGCGTCACCTGACCAAACAGCAGCTCATCGAATTCTGCATGCTGGCCGCGCAGTACGACGGCCTCGCCGCGACGATCACCACGCTGCAGGTACCGCTCGACTTCCCGGACTAGGGGTTAGAGATACGTCACGCCCAGCACGACGAGCGAGAACAGCACCGGCGACACCGGCAGCCCCCACAGGAAGGCCGCCGCCACCGGTGACTTACGCCCGAACAGCCACCGTCCGAGCAGGCCGGCGACGACCGCCAGCAACAGCGACCCACCGGCGACCACCAGCACCCAGGTGCTGACGTCGGCGCTGCTGGTGGCCAGCGTGATGGCGATCAGCCACCCGATGTGACCGGCCACCAACCCGCCGACACCGGCGACGATTTCGTTTCTCAAAAGTTGATCATGTGGCCGACCAGACCGTGGAAGCACTCCTGCAGCGCTTCGGACATGGTCGGGTGAGTATGCACGTTGCGAGCCAGCTCGTTGGCGGTCAGATCCCACTTCTGCGCCAGCGTCAGCTCGGGCAGCAGCTCGGACACGTCGTGGCCGATGAGATGCCCGCCGATCAGCTCGCCGTACTTCTTGTCGGCGATGAGCTTGACGAAGCCGCTGGGATCACCCATGCCGTGCGCCTTGGCGTTCGCGGTGAACGGGAACTTGGCGACCACCACGTCGTAGCCCTCGTCGCGGGCCTGCTCCTCGGTGAGCCCGAAACTGGCGACCTGCGGCTGGCAGAACGTGGCGCGCGGCATCATCCGGTAGTCACCCAGCGGCAGCGTCTCCGCGCCGGCGATCGTCTCGGCCGCGACCACACCCATCGCCTCGGCGACGTGGGCGAGCTGCAGCTTGCCCGTCACGTCGCCGATCGCATAGATGCCCTTGACGTTGGTGCGCATGTAGTCGTCGATCGCGATGCCGCCGCGGTCGGTGAGCTCGACCCCGGTCTTCTTCAGGTCGTAACCGTCGACGTTGGGCACAAACCCGATGGCCTGCAGCACCTTGTCGGCCTTGAGCTCGTCGCTCTTGCCGTCCTTGCTGATCTTGACGGTCACCGTGGACCCGTCATCTTCGATCGACTCCACCTTGGTGCCGGTGAGGATCTTCACGCCCAGCTTCTTGTACTGCTTCTCGATCTCCTTGGACACCTCGGCGTCCTCGTTGGGCAGGGCGCGCGGCAGGAACTCGACGATGGTCACGTCGACGCCGTAATTCTTCATCACGTACGCGAACTCCATGCCGATCGCGCCGGCGCCGGCGATGACGATCGACGACGGCAGTTCGCGCTCCATGATCTGCTCTTCGTAGGTGATGACGTTCTTGCTCATCTTCGTGCCGGGCACCAGCTTGGTGTGGGCGCCGGTGGCGATGATGACGTTGTCGAACGTCACCTCCTCGGTCCCACCGTCGTTGAGGTCGACCGACAGGGTGTGGTCATCGGTGAACCGGCCGTACCCGTGGATCTCGGTGATCTTGTTCTTCTTCATCAGGAAGTGCACGCCGGTGACGCGGCCGTCGGCCACCTTGCGGCTGCGGTCGAAGGCGACGCCGTAGTCGAACGTCGCCTCGCCGCTGATCCCGAACGTCTTGGCTTCCTTGGTGAAGATGTGCGCCAGCTCGGCGTTGCGCAGCAGCGCCTTACTCGGGATGCACCCGACGTTGAGGCATACGCCGCCCCAGTATTTGGGTTCGACGACTGCGGTGTTGAGACCGAGCTGGGCGGCACGGATCGCCGCGACGTATCCGCCGGGGCCGGCTCCGAGAACGACGACGTCATAGTGGGTCACGTACTCCACCCTAGTGGTCGGGGCCGTCAGGTCAGTGTGCGATCCAGCCGAAGACGTATGCGCCGTAGAGCACGGCCGCACCCACCGTGGACGCCAGCGGCGCCGACATCAGCGCGATGGCCAGCGCGGTCACCGAGGGCCGGTTCTGCACCATCGCGACGATCAGGCCGGCGACCGTGCACACCACCAGGTAGACCAGGACGCCGAAGACCGACCAGGTCTTGTCCACATCGGTGTCCCCGACCCACAGGTAGTACAGCCCGGCGCCGATCGGGGCGGCCACCAGCCATACCGCCGCCACGATCAGCGCGAAAACCCATCGTTTGAGGAAGCCGAAGGTGCTGGGCACCGCCAGGGGATGCGCCGGCGGTACCGCCACCGGATGTGATCCGGTGTCCGGGTAGTCGAAGGCCTGATAGGCCAACGATTCGCGATCGGGACCGGGATCGGGGTCGGCGTCGAGGGTCAGCGTCGCCTGCCGGCCGGACGGCGCCTCGGGCGGGGCGGCCGGCATCGGCGCGCTGAAGGCGCCGGTGTCGAATGTCGGGAGGTAGGGCATCGTCGGATCCCCGGTCGTCTTACTGTTCCGCGACTCAGCCACCGTGGACCACCTCGATCAGGACCAGAGCACCGAGCCACCCCGGTCCGACAGCCAGGATGGCAGACCCGAGCGCCGTCATCCAGCGGCGCCCGGAGATCAGGATCATGAGCAGGCCGAGTGCGCCCGGCACACCCACCACCAGGGCCATCACCGCGTCCGGGCGGACAGTGGCGGTGATCAGCAGGGTGGACGTGACGGCGACGAGCAACCCGACCGCAGCGCCGACCAGCATGGCGCTGGTCAACACCCAGGTACGCGGCAGCGGTATCACGCCCCGACGATAACGCCGCCGCTCGCCGCTAAGGCTGCACCCGCGCGGCGCGCCCAGGTATCGGACAGACATCAATTGCCTCGGCCACCACGCCGGCACGTCCGGGCGGTCGCCGCCCCTCGGCGTACTGCGCACCGGTCACCGGCGGTTCGGCGGCCAGTGCGTCGTTCTCGGCATCGGTGAACGCGCGACCCCGGGACAGGAAGCGCACTCCCTCGGGCGCCTCGAGGCTGAACCCGCCGCCGCGGCCGGGAACCACGTCGATCACCAGCTGGGTGTGCTTCCAGGTGTCGAACTGGGGTCCGGAGATCCAGACGGGCACTCCCGCCGCACCGACGTCGAGCACCGCGAGCAGCACGTCACGGTCACCGACGATGAAGTCCCCGTCGGGGTAGCACATCGGTGACGACCCGTCGCAGCAGCCGCCGGACTGGTGGAACATCAGCGCGCCGTGGCGGCCCTGCAGTGTCGTCAGCAGATCCGCCGCGGCCCGCGTGACGAGCGCCCGGTGCGGTGTCATCTAGAAGAAGCCCTGCGCCTTGTTGCTGTAGCTCACCAACAGGTTCTTGGTCTGCTGATAGTGGTCGAGCATCATCTTGTGGGTCTCGCGCCCGATGCCGGACTGCTTGTACCCGCCGAAGGCCGCGTGCGCGGGATACATGTGGTAGCAGTTCGTCCAGACTCGGCCGGCTTTGATGTCCCGTCCGGCCCGGTAGGCGGTGTTCCCGTCCCGGCTCCACACGCCGGCACCCAGGCCGTAGAGGGTGTCGTTGGCCTGGGCGATCGCGTCGTCGTAATCGCTGAACTTCCCGACGGCGACCACAGGGCCGAAGATCTCCTCCTGGAACACGCGCATCTTGTTGTGCCCCTCGAAGATGGTGGGCTGCACATAGAACCCGCCGTTGAGGTCACCACCGAGTTCGGCGCGTTCCCCGCCGGTGACCACCCGCGCGCCTTCGTCCTTGCCGATCTCGATGTAGGACAACACCTTTTCGAGCTGGTCGTTGGAGGCCTGGGAACCGATCATGGTCTCGGTGTCGAGCGGATCGCCTTGGCGCACCGCCTTGGTGCGGATCGCGGCCAACTCCAGGAATTCGTCGTAGATGTCGGCCTGGATCAACGACCGCGACGGGCAGGTGCACACCTCACCCTGGTTCAGGGCGAACATCGTGAACCCCTCCAGCGCCTTGTCCTGGAAATCGTCACCGGCGGCCATCACGTCGGAGAAGAAGATGTTCGGGCTCTTACCGCCCAGCTCCAAGGTGACCGGGATCAGGTTCTGCGAGGCGTACTGCATGATCAGCCGGCCGGTGGTGGTCTCCCCGGTGAATGCGATCTTGGCGATCCGGTTGCTCGAGGCCAACGGTTTACCGGCCTCCACGCCGAATCCGTTGACCACGTTGAGCACACCGGCGGGCAACAGATCCCCGATCAGGCCCAGCAGATACAGGATCGAGGCCGGGGTCTGTTCGGCCGGTTTGAGGACCACCGCGTTCCCGGCCGCCAGCGCGGGTGCGAGTTTCCAGGTGGCCATCAGGATCGGGAAGTTCCACGGAATGATCTGTCCCACCACGCCGAGCGGTTCGTGGAAGTGGTAGGCCACGGTGTCGTCGTCGACCTGCGACAGCGCACCCTCCTGGGCGCGGATCGCCCCGGCGAAGTACCGGAAGTGGTCGATCGCCAACGGGATGTCGGCGTTGAGGGTCTCGCGGATCGGCTTGCCGTTGTCCCACGACTCGGCGAGCGCCAACGCCTCCAGGTTGGCCTCCATGCGGTCGGCGATCGCCAACAACACCCCCGCGCGTTCGGCGGGCGAGGTCTTCCCCCAGGCCGGCGCCGCGGCATGCGCGGCATCGAGAGCCTTGTCGATATCGGCCTCCGTCGAGCGGGGAATCTCGCAGAACCCCTGTCCGGTCACCGGCGTCAGATTCTCGAAGTACTCCCCACCCGCCGGCTCCACCCACTCACCACCGATGAAATTGCCGTACCGCGACTCGTACTTCATCAAAGCATCCGCAGCACCCGGGCGAGCAAAGACAGTCATGCGTTTCCTCCTTGTGAGGGTTGGGGTTCGGGGGTTTCCAGACGGGCGGAGTGGACGACCGGGGCGGTCGAGGTCGGCAGGAGCCGCATCATATCGACGGGATAGTGCACGTCGAGTCGCACGGTGTGCGCGATCCGGTAGGGCTGCGCGGCGAGCAGTCCGATGAACTGTTTGCGCAACCGCGACATCTCGGCGCGCACCGTCACCACCCGCGACGGATCGCCGTAGAGGTCGGCGGCCAGCTCGGGTGCCGAGCGGCCGGCAGGCCGAAGAGACAGCGCCAGAAGGATTTCCGCGTGGCGCAAGCTCAAGTCGTGGCGCCAGCCACCCGCCTGGCCGAACATTTTCAACGTGGGCGCATCGGGATTGCTCAGATCCAGCACCGCCTGCGCACCCGCTGCCGCCGTCTGCGGATCGTCGGCCAACCGGACCAGCCAGCCACCCGGCAGCGGGTCGATGTCGCACGGCCCCAGCGCCGGTAGGAGCAGCCGCCCCGGCGCGACCTCGCGGGGGAGTGCGATCCGGTGGTGCGGGGGCAGCGAGTCCACTGCGGCCACCCAGCCGTCGGGATCGACCGCGAGCGCGGGGCTGCCGATCCGCGCGAGGATCGGCGCGGCGACCATCCGCAATGAATTCAGCGTGTTGTTGTGTTGTTCGCGCAGATGCGATTCCGCGAGCCGGGCGACGGCGTCGACCAACGCGACGGTCGTCGGGTGCACGGTCGCGGCGGGACCGGACACGTCGACCACCCCGATCACGTGTCCGGTGCGGGGGTCTTTGATCGGGGCGCCGGCGCAGGTCCAGGAGTGGTGGCTGCGCGCGAAATGCTCGGCGGAGAACACCTGTACGGCGCTGTTGGACATCAGCGCCGTGCCGATGGCGTTGGTGCCGACGGCGTTCTCACCCCAGTGCGCACCTTCGACGAAGCCGAGCCGGTCGGCCGATCCGAGCACCGAACGCGAACCGGCGCGCCACAGCACCCGCCCGCGCGCGTCGGCGACCACCAGGATGTTGTCGCCCTCGACGATCATCGATTCGAGGCCGCGGGAGAGGTCGTCGAGCACCGCCATCAGGCCGGAGGACTGTCGCAACTCCTCGACCGTGGCGCCCTCCACCTCGGGGTCGGGCAGCGCGTCGGGCTCGATACCGCGTGCCATCAGCCGGTGCCAAGAGTCCTCGATGACCTTGCGCGGTCGCGCCGGCGCCCGGCCGCCGGCCATGGTGGCGTCATAGACCGCCGACATCAGCCGGGCGTAGCGGCGTGGATCCTCTCCCGCGGCGATGGCGGGTTCGGGAACGGGCGGACGGGGCATCACCACCGATTGTGCTCCCCGTCACAGCGCTGCGGCAACGAGGTCACCGGTAGACCATGCCGCCGTCGATCAGGCCGGCCTGCCCGGTCATGTAGTCGGCGCCGGGTCCGGCCAGGTAGGCGACGAATCCCGCCACGTCATGCGGCGTCTCCGGACGGCCGAGCGCGATGGTCGAGGAGAACTTCTCGAAGGTCTCGCCCTCGGCGGCACCGGTCAGTTCGGCGAACCGGCGGTCGATTTCGACCCACATGTCGGTGCCCACCACGCCGGGGCAGTAGGCGTTGACGGTGATGCCGTCGGCGGCGTGCTCCTTGGCCGCGGCCTGGGTCAGCGCTCGCACCGCGAACTTGGTGGCGCTGTAGGGACCGAGCATCGCGAACCCCTCGTGTCCGGCGATGGACGACGCGTTGATCACCTTGCCGCGCCGCCCGAGTTCCTTGAATTTCGCGACCGCGGCCTGGATGCCCCACAGCACCCCGTCGACGTTGATCGACCACAGGCGCGTGAGGTCGGCCGGCCTGACCTCGGCAATGGGGCCGACCATGGCGATGCCCGCGTTGTTGACCATCACGTCGAAGCCGCCGAGCGCGGACGCCGCGTGGTCGACGGCGGCGAACACCGCATCCCGGTCACTCACGTCGGCGACGAACGTGGTGCTCTTGGCGCCGGATTCGGCGAGTTCGGCGGCCACGTCACCGAGACCGCCTTCGGACACGTCGACCAGGGCCACATCGGCGCCCTGCCGGGCGAGTTCGACGGCGATACCGCGGCCGATTCCGCGACCGGCGCCGGTGACCAGAGCGATCTTGCCTGCCAGCGGCGCGGGAATCTGCGTTGTCATCAGTGCTCCTTCGTCGGATCGACGAGAACCTTCATCTTCTCGCCGGCATGCAGGGCCTCGAACCCCTCGTCGACGACGTCGCCGATCGGGATCGAGGTGACCCACCCGGTGGTGTCGTAGGCGCCGCGGGCCATCAGGGCGATGACGGCTTCGAAGTCCGCGGCCGTGTAACACAGCGAACCTTGGATGCGGGATTCGTTCATGACCAGGTTCAGCAGCGGGGTGGTCAGCGGCTTCTCGTAGATCGCGACGCTCACCATCGGACTGCGAGCTGCCACGCACGCCAGCGCCGTTTCCACGGCCGGCGCCACGCCGGCGGCGTCGAAGACGGCACCGGCGCCGCGTCCGCCGGTGTGATCGGCGATGAACCCGGCCACGTCCATCCCGGTGGGGTCGAGTGTGCGGGCGCCGAGCGCTTCGATCGACGCGCGCCGGGTCGCCGAGGGCTCGACGACGAAGACGTCATCGATCCCTTTACCGCGCAACGCGAACCAGAGTCCGATGCCGATCGGTCCCGCCCCGAAGACCATCGCGGTCTCCCCGGGTTGCACATCCCCGAGGGTTGCGGCGTGATAGGCCACCGACATCGGTTCCACCAGGGCGCCGAGCTCGAGGCTCACACCGTCGGGCAGGCGGTGCAGCATCTCGGTGGGCACCACGGTGTACTCGGCCATACCGCCGTCGGACATCAAGCCGTGGAACCCGATCTGCGCACAGATGTTGTAGTTCCCCGCCTGACACGGGGCGCAGTGTCCGCATTTGTAGATCGGTTCTACCGCGACCCGGTCCCCCTGGTTCCAGCCGGAGACGCCGGCGCCCACCTCGGTGATCACCCCGGAGAATTCGTGACCCATGACCAGCGGCAGCTCCCGACCGGTCAGCGGGTGCGGTTGGGTGGGAATGAAGATGGGCCCGGCGTAGTACTCGTGCAGGTCGGTGCCGCAGATCCCGTTGTAACCCACCTGCACCTTGACGGTGCCCGGACGCGGGTCGGGTTCGGGGACATCGGCGACCTCGAGTTTGTTGGGCCCGTGGTAGACGGCGGCTTTCATGGACCCAGTTCTATGTGACCCCGGACACACGCGAAAGAGTTGCATCGGGTTGCAGCCGGGCGTGCAACGCCGTGCAACCCTTGTGCCGCCCGGCAACCGAGGTGTGCCCTGGGTCACATGACACAGACTCTGGAACCGGCCACCGACCTGACCCCGCAGCAGCGCGTCGACAACTGGCTCGCCGACTTCGAGGCCGCGTTGGCGGTACGCGACATCGACCGCGTGGTGGCCAAGTTCGCGACCGACAGCTTCTGGCGCGATCTGGTCGCGTTCACCTGGAACCTCAAGACGCTCGAGGGCCGTGACGGCATCGCCGCCATGCTCACCGCGCGGCTCGCCGAGACCGACCCCGCTCGTTTCCGGACCCGCGAGGCTCCGACCAGCGAGGGCGACGTCACGACGGCGTTCATCGAGTTCGAGACCGCGGTCGGCCGCGGTGTGGGACATCTGCGGTTGCGGGGTGACTCAGCCGGAAACGATGTGGCCTGGACCTTGCTGACCACGATGCAGGAGCTCAAGGGACACGAGGAGCACAAGGGACCGTCGCGGGTGCTCGGCGCGGTGCACGGATCGGATCCCGATCCGCGGTCATGGGCGGAGAAGCGCGCCGAGGAGCAGGCCGCACTGGGCCGGACGGTGCAGCCGTACGCGCTGGTGATCGGTGGCGGCCAGGGCGGTATCGCGCTCGGCGCGCGCCTGCGTCAGCTGGGCGTACCCGCGATCGTGGTCGACCGTCACGAGCGGCCGGGCGACCAGTGGCGCAAGCGCTACAAGTCGCTGTGCCTGCACGACCCGGTCTGGTACGACCACCTTCCGTATCTGCCGTTCCCGTCGAATTGGCCGGTGTTCGCACCGAAGGACAAGATCGGCGACTGGCTGGAGTTCTACACCCGGGTCATGGAGGTGCCGTACTGGTCGATGACCACGTGTCTGTCGGCCTCGTTCGACGAGGCCACCGCGACCTGGACGGTGGAGGTCGATCGCGACGGCGAACGGCTCACCCTGCATCCGACGCAGCTGATCCTGGCCACCGGGATGTCGGGCAAGCCGTATGTGCCGAATCTGCCGGGACAGGACCTGTTCCGCGGCGATCAGCACCACTCCAGCGCGCACTCCGGGCCCGACCGCTACGCCGGAAAGCGGGCCGTGGTGATCGGATCTAACAACTCCGCACACGACATCTGCAAGGCACTGGTCGAGAACGGCGCGGACGTGACGATGGTGCAGCGATCCTCGACGCATATCGTCAAGTCGGATTCGCTGATGGACCTCGGCCTCGGCGATCTGTACTCGGAGCGGGCGCTGGCGGCCGGGATGACGACCGAGAAGGCCGATCTGACCTTCGCCTCGCTGCCCTACCGGATCATGCACGAGTTCCAGAAGCCGATCTACGACGCGATCCGCGAGCGCGACCGCGAATTCTATCAACGGCTGTCCGATGCGGGCTTCGAATTAGACTGGGGCGACGACGATTCCGGCCTGTTCATGAAGTATCTGCGCCGCGGTTCGGGCTATTACATCGACGTGGGCGCGTGTGATCTGGTGGCTGACGGCACGATCAAGCTGGCTCACGGTCAGGTGGCGCGGCTGACCGAGGACGCCGTGGTGCTGAGCGACGGCACCGAGCTGGCGGCCGACGTGGTGGTCTATGCGACGGGCTACGGCTCGATGAACGGCTGGGCCGCGGACCTGATCGGTCAGGAGGTCGCCGACAAGGTGGGCAAGGTGTGGGGTCTCGGGTCGTCGACGACCAAGGATCCCGGGCCCTGGGAGGGTGAACAGCGCAACATGTGGAAGCCGACCCAGCAGGAGAATCTGTGGTTCCACGGCGGCAATCTGCACCAGTCGCGGCACTATTCGCTCTACCTCGCGTTGCAGCTCAAAGCCCGCTACGAAGGCATCCCGACGCCGGTGTACGGCCTGCAAGAGGTGCACCACCTGAGCTGACGGCGTCGGCGCCCGCCAGAATGGTGGGGTGAGCACTTCAGACCCCTACCTGTGGCTCGAGGACGTGACGGGCGGCGACGCCCTGGACTGGGTCCGACAGCACAACGAGCCCACGCTGGCCGACCTCGGTGGTGAGCGCTTCGAGCAGATGCGCACCGAGGCGCTCGAAGTGCTCGACACCGACGCCCGCATCCCGTACGTGCGCCGCCGCGGGGAGTACCTCTACAACTTCTGGCGGGATGCGCAGAACCCGCGTGGATTGTGGCGGCGGACCACCTTGGACAGCTACCGCACCGAGGAGCCGGACTGGGAGATCGTGATCGACGTCGACCAGCTCGCCCGCGCCGACGACGAGAACTGGGTGTGGGCGGGCGCGGGTGTTCTCGAACCCGAACACACCCGCGCGCTGGTCAGCCTGTCGCGCGGCGGTGCCGACGCGGCGATTGTCCGCGAATTCGACATGCTGACAGGTGAATTCGTCACCGGTGGCTTCGAGGTGGCCGAGGCGAAGACCCAGATCGACTGGGAGGACGCCGACACGGTGTTGATCGGCACCGACTTCGGCCCGGGGTCGTTGACCGAGTCGGGCTATCCGCGGCTGGTCAAGCGGTGGCGGCGCGGTACACCGCTGTCCGAGGCGGAGACGGTGTTCAGCGCCGAGCCGGGCGACGTCATCGTCGGCGCCTCGGTGGACCGGACGCCGGGGTTCGAGCGCACCCTCATCAGCCGCGCCCTCGACTTCTTCAACGACGAAGTGCACGAGCTGCGCGGTGGCGAGTTGATCCGCATCGAGGCCCCGACCGACGCCACGGTCTCGGTGCACAGAGACTGGCTGCTCATCGAGTTGCGGACAGACTGGAAAAACCACCGGGCGGGGTCGCTGCTGGCCGCGAATTACGACGAATTCGTCGGCGGGACGGCAGAACTGACGGTTGTCTTCGAACCTGATGAGCACACCTGCCTGCACCACTACGCCTGGACCCGGGACCGACTCGTCGTCGTGACGCTGGCCGACGTGGCCAGCCAGGTGCAGATCTACACTCCCGGCCCGTGGTCGAGCGAACCGGTGCCGGGTCTGCCGGAGAACACCAACACCGTGATCGTCGCGGCCGACGACCTCGGCGAGTCGGGTGGCGACGAGATCTTCTTGGATTCCAGCGGTTTCGACACCCCGTCGCGACTGCTGTACGGCACCGCAGGCGGCGAGCTGACCGAGACCAAACGCGCCCCGTCCTTCTTCGATGCCGCCGACCTGGTGGTCGACCAGCATTTCGCCACCTCGGCCGACGGCACCGCCATCCCGTATTTCGTGGTGTCGCACCGGCACAACCAGGCGCCCGGACCTACTTTGCTCGGCGGCTACGGCGGTTTCGAGGTGTCCCGCACCCCCGGTTACGACGGGGTGCTGGGCCGGCTGTGGCTCTCCCGCGGCGGGACGTACGTGCTGGCGAATATCCGCGGCGGCGGTGAGTACGGACCCCGCTGGCACACCCAGGCGATGCGGGAGGGCCGCCATCTGGTCTACGAGGACTTCGCAGCGGTCGCGGCCGATCTCGTCGAACGAGGCATCACGACCGTCGAGCAGCTCGGCGCGCAGGGCGGCAGCAACGGGGGCCTGCTGATGGGCGTCATGCTCACGCAGTACCCGGAGCTGTTCGGGGCGCTGGTGTGCAGCGTGCCGCTGCTCGACATGCGCCGGTTCCACCTCCTGTTGGCCGGCGCGTCCTGGGTGGCCGAATACGGCGATCCGGACGAGCCCGACGACTGGGAGTTCATCTCGAAGTATTCGCCCTACCAGAACATTTCAGCGCAGCGCCGGTATCCCCCGGTGCTCATCACCACCTCGACGCGTGATGACCGCGTGCATCCCGGACATGCCCGCAAGATGGCCGCAGCCCTCGAGGAGATCGGCCAGCCCGTGCAGTACTACGAGAACATCGAAGGCGGGCACGGCGGCGCGGCGGACAACGCGCAGGCGGCGTTCCGTTCGGCGCTGATCTACGAATTCCTCTGGCAGAGGCTGTCGAGCTAGCGCGGCTTCCGAGGTTGTCCACAGCCCGTTGGATCGCCTCGACGTGTCCCCGGGCGCAGGTACTATCGAATGTATGTTCGATACGGTGTTTGCGGGGCAGGACGAGGCCACGCTGATCGCGGCGATCGGGCAGGCCGCGCGGGAGGAAGCCCGGGCCGGGGCGCGGAAGTTGGCCGCGATCGCGCAGTTGACGCAGTCGACGGTGATGGTCGACGACGAGTGCGATGACTGGGTGTATGACTCCTGGGCGGCGACCGCCTCGGAGGTGGGAGCGGCGTTGCGGGTCGGGCAGCGGCGGGCCTCAGGGCAGATGCGGATCGCGATGGCGTTACGCGACCGGCTGCCCCGGGTGGGGGCGCTGTATCTGCTGGGCCGGCTCAGTGGCCGGGTGGTCTCGCAGATCACCTGGCGCACCCGCCTGGTCGAGGATGAGGCGGTGTGGGCGCTCCTGGATGCCGCGCTGGCGGAGGCGGCGCTGCGCTGGGAGTCGTTGTCCGATGCCGCGTTGATCCGCGCCATCGACGCGTTGATCGCCCGCCATGACCCGGATGCGGTGATCCGGGCCCAGGAGACGCTGCGCCAGCGCGATGTCCGGATCGGCTCCTGCGATGATCCTGACGAGCTGGTGTCGGTGTACTGCCTGCTGCTCGGATGTGACGCCGCGGTACTGACCGCGCGGATCACCCAGCTGCTCCACGGGATCTGTGACAACGATCCACGCTCGATCGGCGAGCGGCGTTCGTGCGCGGTGGGCGCCATCATCCAGGGTCTCGACCGTATGCCGTGCCGCTGCGGATCACCCGAATGCGCGGCGCTGGATGCACCTTCCTCGAGTGTGGTGATCACCGTGGTCGCCGACCCCGCCGCGGTCGACGCCGCGCACCACCTGAACGCCGCAGAGGACCGCGGCCAGCGGGCTGTGTTCGGTGCGCTTGCCGAGGACGGCGCGCCGGCGCAACCCGAACCCGAACCCGGTCCCGAAGCCGAACCCGAACGCGTGCCCGAACCCGTGCCGTCTGATCCCCGCCCCTGCCCGCACGATTCCGGGCTGGCGCTGCTGCCCGGGGCGACGGTCCTGCCCGTGGTGGCGCTGGCCGACGCGATCCGCAACGGCGCCACCCTCACCACGCTCCGGCAGCCCGGACCCGACCCCGAACCGCACTACCGCCCCTCAGCCGCACTCGCCGCGTTCGTCCGCACCCGCGACCTGTTCTGCCGCTTCCCCGGCTGCACCGTCCCGGCCGAACGCTGCGACATCGACCACGTCGCGCCCTGGCCTTACGGACCCACCCACGCCTCGAACCTGCACTGCAAATGCCGCACCCACCACCTGGCCAAAACCTTCATCGACGGCTGGCGCGACGAACAACTGCCCGACGGCACCGTCCTGTGGACCAGCCCCACCGGCCAGCGCTACACCACCGTGCCCGGCAGCCGACTCTTCTTCCCCGCCTGGAACACCACCACCACCGAACTCCCACCCCTGACCAAGCCACCACCAGAACCCGACCGCACCGCCAAAATGCCCAAACGACGACGCACCCGCGCCGCCGAGCACACCGCACGCATCACAGCCGAACGCGCTCAAAACGCCACCGCGCGCACGCCACGCGCGCTCTAGCTAGCGTGGGGCGCCCGCAGTCCGAGCGTGCGCCGGCCGGCTGCGATCAGTGCGTCGCGCAGTTGATGCTCGTCGACATCTCCGTAATCGACGCCTGCCGCCGAGGCGATTCCGGACATCACCAGTGCCGCCTTCACCTGTCCACCGAGCCCCGGTTCGACGGCGGCGAACACGGCCATCTGACGCGCCACCACCGCCGCCCAGTCTTCGCGGTCACGGAGCAGCGCGGCAACGCCGGGGTCTCCGGTGAGGAGCGGGATTAGTTCGCGGCGCGACGCGGCCAATGCCGCATAGCCGGCCAGCAGGCGTTCGGCGCGGGCGCGCGGTCCGGACCGGGACTCGGCGGCGTCCAGAAGTGCGCTCACCTCGGCGATCAATGGCTCCATCACCGCGCTCAGCAGCTCGTCGCGGGTGCGGAAGTGGTGGTAGATCGCTGACTTCGTCAGGCCGAGCTCGTCGGAGATCATCTGCAGCGACGTACCGGCCACGCTGTGTCGCTGGAACAGCTCGATCGCTACCTCCATGAGCCGCAGCCGGGTCGGCCCGCCCGGTGTTTGGCCGCTCACGTCGCGCACTTTACCTGACCACTCGTATAGGAGCTTGCTGTACGTTTGGTCAGGTTGGCCGTCGGCCCGCCGTCGTCACCCAGGAGAACCATGTCCACTGATTTCGACCGCAGAGACCGCACGGCGTTCGACCTGACCAGCAAGGTAGTCGTCGTGGTGGGAGCCGGCCAGAGCGCCGGACCTGGCATGGGCAACGGGCGGGCGACCTCGATCCTGGCCGCACGCCACGGCGCGACGGTGGTGGCAGCCGATGTGAACCCCGCCGCGGCGCGCGAGACGGTCGACATGATCCTCGCCGAAGGCGGCAGCGCCTACGTCGTCGAGGCCGACGTCACCCGAAAGGACGACTGCCAGCGCATCTTCGACACCGCGACGACCACCAGCGGACGCGTCGACGGCATGGTCTACAGCGCGGCGACCAATCCGCCGTTCGACTTCGAGACGAACTCGATGACAACCGAGAACTTCGACATGGGCATCCACGTCAACATGCTCGGGTGCTACTACTGCAATCTGTTCGCCGCGCAGTGCATGGAACGCAACGAGGGTGACACCACGGGCAGCATCGTCAACATCTCGTCGATCGCCAGCGTGAAGAACGAGATCGGGTTGAACATCGGCATCATGCCCTATGCGCTGGGCAAGTGCGGGTTGAACCAGATCACCGAACTCACCGCTGTGCAGTACGCCGAGGCGGGGATCCGCGTCAACACGCTCATGCTGGGGCCCATCGACTCCGTTCTCGCTCAACGTGATTCACAGTCACTGTTCGGCGTGGACGCCGAGGAGGCGACCACGCGCCACAATGAGGTCGTCAAACTCAAGATGGGTCGCGGCACGGTGTGGGAGAGCGCCTACGCCGCGGTGTATCTCCTCACCGACGAGTCGCGCTTCATGACCGGCCAGCAGATCCGACTCGATGGCGGCGCTGCTCTGGTGCGGTGACCTCGACCGCACCCAGATCTGCCCGAGCCCTGCCACACTGCACGGATGCCCGAGTTCGAGACACTGCTCTACCGCACCGATCCACCGGTGGCCACGGTGACGCTCAACCGCCCCGACCACCTCAACACCATCGTCCCGCCGATGCCCGACGAGATCGAGTCGGCGATCGGCCTGGCCGAACGCGATCCACAGATCAAGGTGATCGTCCTGCGGGGCGCCGGCCGCGCGTTCTCCGGCGGATACGATTTCGGCGGCGGCTTCGAGCACTGGGGCGAGTCGATGAACACCGGTGACCGTTGGGATCCGGGTAAAGACTTCGCCTTCGTCACCGGCGGCGCCACCGCGCCGACGGGGAAGTTCATGGCGATCTGGCGGTCGAGCAAGCCGGTGATCGCCCAGGTCCACGGCTGGTGTGTCGGGGGCGCCAGCGATTACGCGTTGTGCGCGGACATCGTGATCGCCAGCGACGACGCCGTCATCGGCACCCCGTACGCACGGATGTGGGGGGCGTACCTGACCGGCATGTGGCTCTACCGGCTCAGCCTGGCCAAGGCGAAATGGCACGCCTTGACCGGCGAGCCCCTGACCGGCGTCGAGGCGGCCGCCGTCGAACTGATCAACGAGTCGGTGCCTTTCGAGCGGCTCGAAGCCCGGGTGTCAGAGGTGGCTGCCCGGTTGAGCCGAATCCCCCTGTCGCAGTTACAGGCTCAAAAGCTGATCGTCAACCAGGCCTACGAGAACATGGGCCTGGCGTCCACCCAGACCCTCGGCGGCATCCTCGACGGTCTGATGCGCAATACGCCCGAGGCGCTCGAGTTCATCGACACCGCGGCAGCTCAGGGCGTGCGCGCGGCGGTGCAACGGCGCGACGGCCCGTGGGGCGATTACAGCCAGGCTCCCCCGCACCGGCGGCCCGACCCGTCGCACATCATCGAACCCTGATCACTGCGGTGGTCGCCGCAGCCCGCCCACCATCGACACCACCGCGCCGACCGCGACCAGGGCGACGCCCGCGATGAGTGTGAGGTTCAGCCAGTGGTGCAGGCTCTGCTCGGCGTGGCCGACCATCAGATCGGCCACCACCCGAATGTTGCCTTGCGCGTTGTCCAGTGCGGCGTCGATGTAGCGGCCGGCGACCTCCAGTCCGGCCCAGCCCGCCGCGCCGACCAGCAGCGCCGAGACGCCCAACGCCGCCAGACCCTTACCGCGCCGACGCGCGGCGGCGAGCGTCAGCAGGGCGAAGGTCGCGGCCAGTACGGCAGCCCCGGCGCTCAGCCACGGTCCCCACGTCGCGACGGCGTGCAGGCGGCCGGGCCGAAGGTCCGCGGACGACGCGGTGACCGGAACCGTCAGCGTCTCGGGGACGTCGAGGTCCAGGTCACCGAGCGTCGCCTTGAACGAGGGGTCCGACAGCATCGGCGCGATGTCGATCAGCCACTGGTCCGGCGATCCGCCCTGGGGCACACCGTCGAACACCCATCGATGCGCAATGCGGTTGGCTTGCGCGAACTGCCCCGGGAACCCGGAGTTACCGGTGTAACCGGCAGCGACGTCGTGGACCAACTCCGGGTTCAGGTCGTAGCCGCGACCGGCGGCGAACTCGGTGAACTCGGTGGTGAGTTCGTCGGCCATCGCCTGTTGCAGCAGCGGATCCGCAGCCGCCGATGCGGCCAGATCGGCATAGCCCTGCTCGGAGACGATGTGCCGCTGCGCCCACACCGCGGGGACGGCGACGGCGAGCAACAGCGTGGTCAGCAGCCACAGCAGCGCTGTCAACACGAAGCGCAAACGCCGTCCTCCTGTCGGTCGAAGGACAGCTGGGCGTCAGTCGGTCAGGGCGCGTCCCACGATGAGCGGGTCGGCGTGGCCGACCACCTCATGGTCCTTGTTGTCGTAGTCGAACTTACCGAGCACGTGGCGCATCGCGTTGAGCCGGGCGCGCTTCTTGTCGTTGCTCTTGACCACGATCCAGGGCGCGATCTCCGTGTCGGTCAGCTCGAACATGTCCTCTTTGGCCTGCGTGTAGGCATCCCATTTGTCCAGCGAGGCCAGGTCGGTCGGCGAGAGTTTCCATTGGCGGACCGGGTCGACCTGCCGGATGGTGAACCGGGTGCGCTGCTCGGACTGCGATACCGAGAACCAGAACTTGGTCAGACTGATCCCGTCGTTGACCAGCATCTGCTCGAAGAGCGGCACCTGCCGGATGAACAGGGCGTACTGGCGCTGCGTGCTGAAACCCATAACCCGCTCCACGCCGGCGCGGTTGTACCAGGAGCGGTCGAACAGCACCATCTCGCCGGCGGCCGGCAGATGCGAGACGTAGCGCTGGAAGTACCACTGCGTGCGCTCTCGATCGGTGGGCTTCTCCAGGGCCACCACACGGGCTCCGCGTGGGTTCAGGTGCTCCATGAACCGCTTGATCGTCCCGCCCTTGCCGGCCGCGTCACGCCCCTCGAAGACGATGACGTGCCGGTGACCGTTGGCCTGGGTCCACTTCTGCAGTTTCAGCAGTTCGATCTGCAGGAGCCGCTTCTGCTGCTCGTATTCTTCGCGCTTCATCCGCGCGTCGTACGGATAGTTCTCCCGCCAGGTGTCCACGACGCGGTCCCCGGGCTGCAGCAACAGCACCGGATCGTCGTCATCGTCATCGCGAACGGTGTATCCGTCGATCGCCAGAGTCACCGCCTGAAGATATCGGCCGTCCGGTACGTCGCGGTGACGCGAAGGTGAACGGCTGGTGGGCTACTTGGACATGCGGCGCGGGCGCAGCAGCGCCAGCTTGGTCATCATGGTGTTCATCCGCTTGAGCGCCTTGTCGGAGTTGTTGTAGTAGTTGCCGCCCGCCCCGACGTTGGTGCGCGGTGCGACCACCGTCTCGATGCGGCAGTACTTGCGCAGCCCTTCGGGGCCGCCGAACCGGGCACCGATGCCCGAGGTCTTCCAACCGCCCATCGGCGCGGTGGTGCACATCAGGTTCGAGATCACGTCGTTGATGTTCACGCCACCGCAATCAAGCTGCAGGGCAACGTCTTTGGCGCGATCGAGATCCTTGGAGAACACTGCCGCGGACAGGCCGTAGGGGCTGTCGTTGGCCAGCCGGATCGCTTCGGCGACCGACTTCACCTTCATGATCGGCAAGGTGGGGCCGAAGGTCTCCTCGGTCATACAGGACATCGTGTGGTCGACGTCGACCAGCACGGTGGGCTCGTAGAAGCTGCCCGGGCCCGAACCGCGCTTGCCGCCGGTCAGCGCCTTGGCGCCCTTGGCGACGGCGTCGTCGACGTGACGTTCGGTGACCGCGACCTGGCTGTCGTCGATCAGGGCGCCGAAGTGGTTGCCCTCACCCGCGCCCATCTTCAGATTGCGCACGGCGCGCACGACCGCGTCGACGAACTGGTCGTAGACCGCCTCGAGCACGTACACCCGCTCGACGGAGACACAGGTCTGCCCGGCGTTGAACATCGCGCCCCACACCGCGGCGTTGGCGGCCAGATCGATGTCGGCGTCCTCCAGCACGATCATCGGGTCCTTACCGCCGAGTTCGAGGCTGACCGGGGTGAGCCGGCGCGCGGCGCGCTCCATGACCTTGACCCCGGTGGCCGACGATCCGGTGAACTGGATGAAATCGGAGTTGTCGATGACCGCCTCGGACACCTCGCGCGCGCCCTGGACGAGGGCGAGCACGTCGGGGGCGCCGGACTCCTGCCAACCGCGCAGCAGGAGTTCAGCGGTCAGCGGGGTGCGTTCGGACGGCTTGAGCAGCACCGCGCAGCCGGCGGCGAGTGCACTGATGGCGTCCATCAAGGCGTTGGCCACCGGATAGTTCCAGGGCGCGATGATGCCGACGACCGGACGCGGCCGGTAGTGGACGGCGATCTTCTTGATCGACAGGAAGGGCAGCGAGGCCGGCCGGGTGTCCGGGGCCAGCGCCTTCTCCATGGTGCGCACGTAGTACGAGGTGATCATCAGGATCAGAGGCACCTCCTGCGCCGCGTCGACGGCGGACTTGCCGGTCTCCTTGATCAGGAGTTCCTCGATTTCGGCGCGGTGCTCACCCAGCCAGAGCGCGTAGCGGGCCAACACCTTGGCGCGACCGGCCGCGCCGCGGGCCTCCCATTCGCGCTGCGCGGCGCGCAGACCGGTGGCGATCCGGGGCACATCGGCGGCGGCGGTCCAGCGCACGGTGCCGGCAACCGCCCCGGTGGCGGGGTTGTGAATGGTGCTCGTGTCGGGCGCATCAACGTCAGGCGTCGCGGTCATGACCCCATGTTAACCGCCGCTTGTGACGTAGGTCGCACCGGGGTTGACACCTGTCAAGAAGCACCGCGGCCAGCGCCACCACGGAGCTGCCCAGGAGCAGCCCACCGACGGTGTCGGTGAAGTAGTGGTACGTCGTGCCGACCGCGTACATCCCCGCCGCGATCAGCGCCACCGCGGCGACCACCGCCCAGCGCCGTGCCGCGACCAGCGCCACCATCCCGACCGCGACGACCAGGGCCGTGACGTGTCCGCTCGGGTAGGCCAGTGCCCCGTCGAGTTCCCGGCCGAACGCGCGCTTGAGTCCCTGCGCGGCAGCGATCGCGACCAGCGGGCAGATCGCGACGGCCACGGCCAGTGGGTACCGCCGGCGCCCCAGCGCCACACCGCAGGCCCCGGCTAGCAGCGCGATGAGGAACCGTTCGTCGACCACCCACAGCAGCCAGTCCGGACCGTCGATGCGCAACAGCCGGTCATCCAGCCGGTTCGAGCCCCCGCCGACGAGCCAGCCCAGCAGCACGGTCGCGGTCGCGCCGATCGCGGGCCACCACCGCAGCGCCGCGGACCGATTCAGCGGGCGATGCCCCGCGCATAGGCCGCCTGGCCGAGGTGCTGGGCGCAGTCGTCGATGATGCTCACCAGCCGGGCGCTCGCGGTCACGGGCGGATCCCAGTTCTCGTCGATCACCTGGTCCAGATCGGCGGCGGTGACCGACGCGACGTATTCCAGGGTGACCTTGTGGACGGCGTGGTAGTAGCCGGCGAGCAGATCGGCCGACACCTGCACCTTGCCGACGTCCTCGGCGCTGTGGCCGTATCCGGTGTCGTCGGCCGGCAGGTCGAGGCCGAAACGCTCGACCCAGCCGTCGCGGATCCACACCTGCTCGACCCCGGCGATGTCGCACAGCTGGGCGTCCTGCACCCGCGCGCTGTGCCAGAGCAGCCAGGCGATGCTGTTGGCGGTGGGGATGGGACGGAACAGCGCCACCTCGTCGGTCAGATCGTCGGTGAGCCGGTCGACGTGCTCGATGAGCCGGGTGAAGGAGTCACGCAGGAGTTCGCGGGCCGCAGCCGCATCCGAGTCAGCCATAGGCGCAACGTACCCGCGCGGTGCGGCCGTCATTCATATGCCTTGCACTTCATATGACTGTATGGTTATATGATTGTCGTGGATGCGTTCGCGGTGATCGCCGATCCGAACCGGCGGCGCATCCTCGACGCGTTGCGGGAGGGTCCCGCCGACGTATCGAATCTGGTTGCGCAACTGGACATCTCGCAACCGTTGGTGTCCAAGCACCTCGGCGTCCTGCGCGACGCGGGTGCGGTGGCCGTGCAGGTCGAGGGCAAACGGCGGATCTACCACCTCGCCGAGGACCCGCTACCGGCCGTGCTCGCCTGGGTGACGCCCTATCACCGGAGGTGGGCGCGCAGCCTCGACCGCACCCTGGCCGGTGAGCGGCCGGGGCGAGCGCTCGGCGAGCAGGCCGTCGCGCGCGGCTGGGCGGAGCTGCGCGACGACTACGAGCGAGCGTTGCGTTAGCTGCTGGGCCCGCCACCGTGGAAGACGGCCTCGACGTTGTTGCCGTCGGGATCACGGACGAACGCGCCGTAGTAGTTCTCGTGGTACTCCGGCCAGAGCCGAGGCTCGTGCAGTGGCTCAGCTCCGAGTGCCAGTGCGGTACGAAAGAACGCCTGCACGCTCTCGGGGTCCTTGGCGCTGAACGCGATGTGGTTCTCCCGATTGGGACCCGCGACGTGACCGGCGGCCGCATCGCCGATCCAGAAGGACGGGTGTCCCTCGGAGCCGTAACCGACGGCCATCCCGACGTCCATCTGCCGCGAGAAACCCAGCACGCCGAGCACCTTGTCGTAGAACTCCTTCGACGCGGCGAGGTCGGCGCAGTTGATTCCGAAGTGATCGATCACCGGCCCATCGTAGATTCGACCTATGACCTTCGATCTGGTGATTCGTCACGGCACCATCGTCGACGGGCTGGGGGGTGAGCCGTTCACCGGCGACGTCGCGGTGCGAGACGGCGTCATCGCCGCGGTCGGCACCGTCGCCGGGACCGGCGTCCGAGAACTCGATGCCGCCGGCCTGCTGGTCACCCCCGGATTCGTCGATCTGCACACCCACTACGACGGACAGGCGATCTGGTCCGAGCGGATGACCCCGTCCTCGGCGCACGGGGTGACCACGGCGGTGATGGGCAACTGCGGGGTCGGATTCGCGCCGTGCCGGCGCGCGGACCACGATGTGCTGGTCGACGTGATGGCCGGCGTCGAGGACATTCCGGGTGTGGTGATGGTCGACGGGCTGCCGTGGGACTGGGAGACGTTCCCGGAGTATCTCGACGCGGTGGAAGCGCGACGCAGGGACATCGATGTGGCCGCCTATCTGCCGCATTCGCCGCTGCGGGTGTACGTGATGGGGCAGCGCGGCGCCGACCGCGAACCGGCCGACGCCGACGACCTGACCCGGATGCAGGCGCTGACCAGGGAAGCGATCGAGGCCGGCGCGCTGGGGTTCGCGTCGTCGCGATTCGCGTTGCACAAGACCTCGAGCGGGGCACCGATCCCGACCTACGACGCCGCCCAGGCCGAGATCGCCGCCATCGCCGCCGGGGTGGCCGAAGGCGGCGGCGGGCTCATCCAGTTCGTGCCCGACATCCCGGCGGGCGGCTACGAGACCGTGCTGCAGCAAGTGTTCGAGGTTGCCGCCGATGTGGGTCTGCCGGTGACGTTCTCGCTGCTGACCGGCAACACCGGCGATCCGATGTGGCCGCAGGCGATGAACCTGGTGGAGAAGTTCAATTCCGGCGCCGCGCCGGGTGACCCCCGCGTCACCGCGCAGATGTTTCCCCGCCCGATCGGCATGGTGATCGGGCTGGAACTGAGCGGAAATCCGTTCATCATGTATCCCAGCTACCAGCAGATCGCCGATCTGCCGATCCCCGAACGCGTCGCGCAGATGCGTGAACCCGAGGTGCGCGAACGGATCCTGAACGATCAGCCGTCGGCGGCGGGACATCCGTTGATGTTCATGGTGCAGGCGTGGAACTGGATCTATCCGCTCGGAGCGGATCCCGACTACGAACCGGACGCGTCGTCGTCGATCGCGGCGCGCGCCCAGGCCCGCGGCGTCACACCCGCTGAGGAGGCCTACGATCGGCTGCTCGACGACGACGGGCATGCCATGCTGCTGGTCGCGCTGGGCAACTACGAGAACAACTCGCTGGACACCGTCGGTGCGCTGATGCGCCGCGACGACGTGGTGCTCGGCGTGGGCGACGGCGGCGCGCACTACGGGATGATCTGCGACGCAAGCTATCCCACCTTCCTGCTCACGCACTGGGCGCGCGACCGGGCCGCGGGCCGGCTGTCGGTCGCCGCCGCGGTGCGAGCACTCACCTCGGTGCCCGCGCGCGTCGCCGGGCTCGCCGATCGGGGGCGCATCGCCGTCGGCTACAAGGCCGATCTCAACGTCATCGACCACGCCGCACTCAAACTGCACAAACCTGTCGTCGCCCACGATCTGCCGGCGGGCGGACGACGGCTCGACCAGACCGCCGACGGTTACGTCGCCACGGTGGTGTCGGGCGAGATCATCGCCGAGAACGGCGTTCCCACCCGGGCGCGGCCGGGGCGGCTGGTGCGCGGACGGCAGCCGGAGCCGTCAGCCCGCTGACTTCTTCAGGGCCGGATGCTGGCTCTTGAGCAGCGGCAGCAACACCCGGCGGGGCAGGTACTCGAAGATCCGCGTACTGATCTGATTGGGCAGTCCCGGGATCACTTCGCCGCGACCGTCGGCCAGTCCGTCGATCCCGGCCTTCGCGACCGTGCGAGACGGTACCCACATGAACTTCGGAAACGCCTCGGCAAAGGTGCGTTCGTCCATCCCCGCGGTCTGGAGGAACTCCGTGCGGACCGGCCCGGGATGCAGCGCCGTCACCGTCACGCCGGTGCCGGCGAGCTCACCGCGCAGCCCGTCGGTGTACGAGCGGACGAAAGCTTTGGTCGCCGCGTAGCCCGCCTGGCCGGGAAACGGCTGGAAAGCCGCGGTGGAGCCGACGTTGAGGATCGCGCCGCGTCGGCGCGGCACCATCTGCTGAACCGCGCGGGTGGTCAGATCGATCACCGCCTCGACGTTGACGCGGACCTGGGCGATCTCGGCGTCGGGTGTGGACTCGGCGACCGCGCCGATGGTGCCGAGCCCGGCGTTGTTGACCAGGATGTCGACGGTCAGGCCCCGTCGTTCTACCTCGTCGAACAGGTCGGCGCGCGCGACGGGGTCGGCGACGTCGCAAGCGATGACCTCGACGCGAACAGTCTTGGAGAGCTCGTCGGCGAGTTCGCGGAGCCGGTCTTCGCGGCGGGCGACCAGCGTGACGCCGTGACCGCGGGCGGCCAGTTCGCGGGCGAGGTCGGCGCCGATGCCGGACGAGGCTCCGGTGACGAGTGCGGTGGTGGTCGGTGTCGGGGTGGGAAGCGGCATGTCATACCGAACCACGCGCGACGCCGTTGATGTTCCCGCGGGGGCGTCGAGTGTGCGCTCTGTGTATCGATCCGCCGCTGTAGACGTCCCTGCGGCGCACAGTCGCCGTCAGATCGGACAACCGGCCTGTCGAAGCTTCGTCCGCACGCGATCGATCACCGCGTCGGGCCGCCGCAACATCGGCGCGCTGACGCGGATCACGCTCCAGCCCATCGCCTCCAGAAGCGCGATCCGCTCGATGTCCCACGCACGCTGTCGGCTGTCGGTCCAGTGCTGGACGCCGTCATACTCCACGGCCACTTTCCACTCCCGCCACCCCATGTCCACGCGGATGAAGGCCTCGCCGTAGTCGTCGAAGAACTCGATCTGAGTCTGCGGTTTCGGCAGTCCGGCCGCCACCAGTCGCATACGCAGCCGACTCTCCTGCGGCGACTCGGCTCCACCGTCGACGAGCTTCAGCACCGCCTTGACCTGCCGCACACCGCGCAGACCCGGGCCCGCCTCGGCGATCCTGCCCACGTCGATCGGAGTGGAACCGGTGGCGTTCAGCAGCGCGTCGAGGATGGGCACGGCTTTCGGCGGCGGCCGCGTCCGGCCGATGTCGAATGCGGTCCGCGCAGCTGTCGTCAGCCGCACACCGCGTCGCACGCAGATGTGCTCCGGGGCAAGCGAATACGCGCGGACCACAACACCTTTCGGACTGTGCCGGTCGGCGCGGATCACTTCGGCGGGCGCGTCGTCGTCCAGCCACCGCGTGCCGAGCACCGCCGCCGCCGACAGTCCGACCAGCACCGCGTCCGGCCCCGCCCACAGCGCTGCGGCTCTGGCCCGAGTCAGCGCCGTCAACGGTACGTCGGCGCGTAGGTAGACGTCCGGGAGCAGCCGCCGATACCGGCGGCGCAGATCGTTGCGGGTCAGCTGCCTGCGGGCCAGGGCCTCGCTACCGCGGATGAGTTCCATACCCGGACGGTGGACGCGGCCACGGACACCGGCGCATCAGCCTCCGGCGCCGAGTGTGCGGCCTGTGGACCGATTCGCCGTTGTGGACGTCCGCACGGTCCACAGTCGGCGAACGCAAACGAAAAAGCCCCTGGCGCGCGGAGCGCAACCAGGGGCTTCTTCGTGAGTGGGACTTAGAAGTCCATACCGCCCATGCCACCGGTCGGGTCGCCGGCGGGTGCGGCGGCCTTCTCCGGCTTGTCGGCGACGACGGCCTCGGTGGTGAGGAACAGCGCCGCGATGGACGCCGCGTTCTGCAGCGCCGAGCGGGTGACCTTGACCGGGTCGGCGACGCCGGCCTTGAGCAGGTCCTCGTACTCACCGGTGGCGGCGTTCAGGCCGGTGCCGGCGGGCGAGTTGGTGACCTTCTCCGCGACGACGCCGGGCTCGAGCCCACCGTTGAACGCGATCTGCTTCAGCGGGGCCGACAGCGCCACGCGGACGATGTTCGCGCCGGTCGCCTCGTCACCGGTGAGCTTCAGCTCCTCGAGCGACGGAGCCGCCTGCAGCAGGGCCACGCCACCACCGGCGACGATGCCCTCCTCGACGGCGGCCTTGGCGTTGCGGACCGCGTCCTCGATGCGGTGCTTGCGCTCCTTGAGCTCCACCTCGGTGGCGGCACCGGCCTTGATCACCGCAACACCGCCGGCCAGCTTGGCCAGGCGCTCCTGCAGCTTCTCGCGGTCGTAATCGGAGTCGCTGTTCTCGATCTCGGCACGGATCTGAGCCACGCGGCCGGCGATGGCGTCGGTGTCGCCGGCGCCCTCGACGATGGTGGTCTCGTCCTTGGTCACCACGACCTTGCGGGCCTGGCCCAGCAGCGAGATGTCGGCGGTCTCGAGCGACAGACCGACCTCTTCGCTGACGACCTGGCCACCGGTGAGGATCGCCATGTCCTGCAGCATCGCCTTGCGACGGTCACCGAAGCCCGGGGCCTTGACGGCGACGGACTTGAAGGTGCCGCGGATCTTGTTGACGACCAGGGTCGACAGGGCCTCACCCTCGACGTCCTCGGCGATGATCAGCAGCGGCTTACCGGCCTGGATGACCTTCTCCAGCAGCGGCAGCAGATCCTTGACGGTCGAGACCTTGGAGCTGACCAGCAGGATGTAGGGGTCCTCGAGGACCGCTTCCTGACGCTCGGCGTCGGTGACGAAGTAGCCCGAGATGTAGCCCTTGTCGAAGCGCATGCCCTCGGTGAGCTCGAGCTGCAGGCCGAAGGTGTTGGACTCCTCGACGGTGATGACGCCCTCGTTGCCGACCTTGTCCATGGCCTCGGCGATCAGGTCGCCGATGGACTGGTCGCCGGCGGAGATACCGGCGGTGGCAGCGATCTGCTCCTTGGTCTCCACCTCCTTGGCGGACTTGAGCAGGGTCTCGGTGACCTTCTCGACGGCCTTCTCGATGCCGCGCTTCAGGCCGAGCGGGTTGGCGCCTGCGGCCACGTTGCGCAGGCCCTCACGGACCAGCGCCTGGGCGAGCACGGTGGCGGTGGTGGTGCCGTCGCCGGCGACGTCGTCGGTCTTCTTGGCGACCTCTTTGACCAGCTCAGCGCCGATCTTCTCGTACGGGTCCTCCAGCTCGATCTCCTTGGCGATGGACACGCCATCGTTGGTGATCGTGGGGGCGCCCCACTTCTTCTCCAGGACGACGTTGCGACCCTTGGGGCCCAGCGTCACCTTTACCGCGTCGGCGAGGCTGTTGAGGCCCCGCTCGAGGCCGCGACGGGCCTCTTCGTCATACGCAATTGTCTTGGCCATTGCGAAGTGATTCCTCCGGATTGCGGATGCACGTTCTTGTTGGCCGGGCCCAGTGCCCGCGACGGACGACCAAGGCTGTGCTCGCAGAACTTGCGGCCCCGGTCTCACCGTCCCGACCTAGCACTCACCGGTCGCGAGTGCCAACTGCATTTCTAGCACTCGACCTGGGCGAGTGCAAGGCATCACGGGTGATGCGGCAGGACCCGCAAACCGTCCATGATCACCGCGGTGAGCCGGTCGGCCACGGCGTCGCCCTGACTCTGCGATGCCTTGCACATCGTCAGCAGGGCCTTGACTTCGGCGACGCCGACGTCGGCGCGGACCGTGCCCGCCCGCTGACCCGCCGCCAGCAGGTCACCAAGCACGCCGAGGAAGGCGGCCTCGGCGCCGGGAGCCGCGCAGTCGAGGTCGATGCCGTAACCGCTCAGGGCCTCGACCATGCCATGGTCGACGGCACCGGTGCGCACCGTCTCCTGCACGAAGTCGAACAGCGCGGTGGCCGGGTCCGCGGCCAGCAGCGCCCGCCCGTTGTCCACGACACTGCGCACCCGGTCCTCGATCACCGCCTCGAACAGCGATTCCTTGGTCGGGAAGTGCCGGTAGACGGTTCCCGGCCCCACCCCGGCGCGACGGGCGATCTCGTCAATCGGGACGGCGATGCCCTGTTCGGCGAACAGTTCGTAGGCGACCTCGAGCACCCGGGCACGGTTGCGCGCCGCATCCGCGCGCAGCGGCCGATCCGGCTGGGCCACGTCACCACCTCCCACCGACAGCGCCTTCGACAAAGCGGAGCGCACGTTCCGTATAGTCGACGAAAGCGGGGCGCTCACTCCGTTTCATTCTACGAGAGGACCTACACGTGACACGCTGGACCGCCGAAGACATCCCCGACCAGACCGGCCGGACCGCCGTCATCACCGGCGCGAACACCGGCCTGGGCTATGAGACCGCGCGGGCACTGGTCGCCCACGGCGCCCGGGTCGTGCTCGCGGTGCGCAATCTCGACAAGGGCAAAGCCGCAGCCGACCTGATCGCCCGCCGCTATCCAGGCGCCGACGTCGCGGTGCAGGAGCTCGACCTGACGTCGCTGGGGTCGATCGAATCGGCGGCCGAAAGCCTGACGGGCGCCGAGGACCGCATCGACCTGCTGATCAACAACGCCGGGGTGATGATGACGCCGAAAGCGACCACCCAGGACGGCTTCGAGCTGCAATTCGGCACCAACCACCTCGGTCACTTCGCGCTGACCGGCCGGCTGCTGGACCGGCTGCTGGCCACACCGGGCTCGCGGGTGGTCACGGTGAGCAGCATGGGCCACCGGTTCGCTCGCGGCGGCATCCGCTTCGACGATCTGCAATCCGAGCGCAGCTACAACCGGCTCCGTGCCTACGGACAGTCGAAGCTGGCGAATCTCCTGTTCACCTACGAGCTGCAGCGTCGGCTGCGCGGGCGTGACGTGATCGCGGTCGCCGCTCACCCCGGCGGCTCCAGCTCGGAACTGTCGCGCCACGTCCCCGGCCCGGTGCAGGCGGCATTCGGACTGATCGAGCAGAGTACCGAGATGGGCGCACTGCCCACTCTGCGTGCGGCGACCGATCCGGCCGTCCTCGGCGGGCAGTACTACGGGCCCGGCGGCCCCGCCGAACTGCGCGGCCATCCGATGGTCGTGGCGTCCAGCCGTCGCTCCCATGACGTCGAGGCCCAGCACCGGCTGTGGACGGTCTCCGAACAGCTCACCGGAGTGGCATTCCCCGTCTAGCGTGAAGCCGTGTCGCTGGTCGTCCCGCCGTATCCCCCGCCCCGCTACACCGCTGACGAACCCGAAGTCAGCGCCTGGCTCAAACGCGGTGACGAGGCCCCGGACTACGACTCGTTCGGCCTGGTCCAGTACCACTACCTGGCGAACCAACAGGCGACCGGCGGCGACTACGGCCTCTACCGCGTGCAGATCGCGCCCCGGGGCGGGGGCCCGGGCCCGCATTTCCACCGCGCGATGAGCGAGGCGTTCTTCGTCCTGTCGGGCACCATCTCGCTCTACGACGGCACGCGGTGGGGCGACGGACACCAGAACGACTTCCTCTATGTTCCGCCCGGCGGTATCCACGGATTCCGCAACGAGTCCGATGAGCCGGCGTCGTTGCTCATGCTGTTCGCTCCCGGCGCACCGCGTGAGCACTATTTCGAGGGGTTGGCCCAGCTCGGCGAGATGACCGATGACGAGCGGCGCGAGTGGTTCATCAAGAACGACAACTTCTTCGTCTAGACACGCGACCTGCGGACACGCCGGGGAAGATGCGCGCGCCGAACCGCCTTGCCTAGACTGCAATCCGGTCGAAAGGAGTCATCGGGTGCGGGCTGACGCAGCGCCCAGCACCCAGGCGTTGCGGGGCTGGCAGCGACGGGCTCTGGTCAAGTACCTGACCGCCAAGCCACGCGATTTTCTGGCGGTCGCCACACCCGGCGCGGGCAAGACCACCTTCGCGCTGCGCATCGTGGCTGAGTTGCTGGCCGAAGGCACCGTCGAGGCGGTCACGATCGTGGTGCCGACCGAGCACCTCAAGATCCAATGGGCCCAGGCCGCCGCCCGCAGCGGCATCGCGCTGGACCCGAAGTTCTCGAACTCCAATTCGCAGACGTCCGCGGAGTACCACGGGGTGGTGGTGACCTATGCCCAGGTCGCCAGCCATCCGAGCCGGCACCGGGTGCGCACCGAGAACCGCAAGACGCTCGTGGTGTTCGACGAGATCCACCACGGCGGTGACGCCAAGAGCTGGGGCGACGCGATCCGGGAGGCCTTCGACGACGCGACCCGACGGCTGGCGCTGACCGGAACCCCGTTCCGCAGCGACGACAGCGCCATCCCGTTCGTCACCTACGAACCCGGACCCGACGGACTCGCGCGCTCCCGGGCCGACCACACCTACGGCTACAGCGACGCCCTGGCCGACGGCGTGGTCCGGCCGGTGATGTTCATGGCCTACTCCGGGGAGGCGCGCTGGCGCGACAGCGCCGGCGAGGAACACGCCGCCCGCCTCGGCGAACCGCTGACCGCGGAGCAGACCGCGCGGGCGTGGAAGACCGCACTCGACCCGAGCGGCGAATGGATGCCCGCCGTCATCGCCGCGGCGGACAAGCGGCTGCAGGGCCTGCGCCAGCACGTCCCCGACGCGGGCGGGATGATCATCGCCTCGGACCAGACCGCGGCCCGGGCCTACGCCGAGCTGCTGGTCAAGATCACGGGCGAGACCCCGACGGTGGTGCTCTCCGACGACAAGGGCGCCTCCGAACGCATCTCGCAGTACGCCGCGAGCACGTCGCGGTGGCTGGTCGCGGTGCGCATGGTCTCCGAAGGGGTCGACGTGCCGCGGCTGGCGGTGGGCGTCTACGCCACCAGTGCCTCGACACCGTTGTTCTTTGCCCAGGCGATCGGCCGGTTCGTCCGCTCCCGGCGCCCCGGTGAGTCGGCCAGCATCTTCCTGCCGTCGGTGCCGAACCTGCTGATGCTGGCCAGCGAGATGGAGGCCCAGCGCAACCACATCCTGGGCAAACCACACCGGGAGACGCTCGACGACCCGCTCGAGGCCGAACTGGCCAAACAGCAGCGGGACGAGCCGGGCGAGGACGAGAACAAGGTGACCTATCTGGGCGCCGATGCCGAGCTCGACCAGGTCATCTTCGACGGCTCGTCGTTCGGGACCGCCACTCCGGCCGGCAGCGACGAGGAAGCCGACTATCTCGGCATCCCCGGCCTGCTCGACGCGGCGTCCATGCGTGATCTGCTGCGTCGCCGCCAGGAGGAGCAGCTCACCAAACGCACCGCCTCCGGCGAGCCGCCGCCGGCCACCCCGTACGGTCAGCTGCGGGATCTGCGCCGCGAACTCAACACGCTGGTCTCGCTGGCCCATCACCGCACCGGCAAGTCGCACGGCGCGATCCACAACGAACTGCGCCGGATCTGCGGCGGCCCGCCGGTGGCCGCGGCGACGTCGGATCAGCTGCAGGCCCGTATTGCGGCGGTGCGTTCGCTGAAGGCGTGAGATCGGCGGGTCGTACGGTCAGCCGGGTCAGAACCCGAGCAGCTCCGGCAGATCGGCGACCGAGTCGATGACATGGTTGGGCTGCATCGCGAATTCGTCGGCGGCCCAACGGTCGAGGGTGTCCTGGCGGAATTTGCCCGTGCGCACCAGCACCCCGGTCATACCGACCACCTGCCCGGCGAGCACGTCGTTGTTCAGATCGTCGCCGACCATGTACATCTCGTCGGCGTCGACGCCGAGCCGGCCGGCGGCGGCCAGGAAGCCCTCCGGTGCGGGCTTGCCGACGGCCGTCGCTTTGCGCCCCGAGGTCTCTTCCATCCCGATCAGATACATGCCGGTGTCGATGCGCAGCCCGTCCTCGGTCTTCCACGAGGTGCTGCGGTGCATCGCGACCACCGGGACGCCCTGGGCCATCCAGTCGTACACCCAGCTGAGCGTCAGATGGTCGTACTCCGGTCCGGCACCCCCCAGCAGCACCACGTCCGGCTTCTCGGGCTCGTTGCCGGGGCCGTACTCGCCCGAGTACACCAGGTCGACGCCGGCCATGTCGGCACCGATGCGGCCGCTGTTGACCAGGAAGCAGCGCGCGCCCGGATAACGGTCACGCACGTATTCGGCGGTCAGCACCGCCGCGGTGATCACCTCGTCGGCGCTCACCCGCATCCCGGCCTCGGTCAGCAGGTCGGCGATCTGAGTGCGGGTCTTGGTGGTGGTGTTGGTCAGATACGAGCGGGCGACCTGGCGCTCGGCCAGGACGTCGAGCGTCTGCGCCGCACCGGGTATCGGACGCCAGGACGTCACGAGGACACCATCGATGTCGAAGAGCACCCCACCGATAGCCATGCGCCGACAGTAAACCGCCCGCTTCACCGCGCAACTCGGACCCGCTCAGCGGCGCGCCCAGGACACCTCGTCCACCCAGGGGCATACCTGCGCGGCGATCGACCACGCCGTTTCCGCCGGCACGTCCAGCACGCGGTAGGCCTTCTCCCCCGCGGCCGTCGCGGCGATCAACGTCGCGACCCCGGCGCGACGCTGGAAGAACGACTGACGCACCGTCCAGCCGACGACACCGGCACCGGCGATGCAGTCCCGGCGCCGCTCCACACTGCCCGCCCGGGCCACCAGCCACCCGTCACCGACGCGGTGCCCGAGTGCCCGAACGCGATCGGCGGCGAGCAACGCAGACACGGCCGTCCCGGCCACCCATACCGGCCACACCCACACCGGCACGGCCGTCACAGCCGCGGCGACCACCAGCGCCACCAGTGCGACCGCGGGTGCCAGCAGAGCCCGCGTCCACCGCCGACGCACGGCAGCCGGCCCATGCCCGCGCAGCGGGCCGGTGACGTCGTCGGGCCGGCCGATCAGTTCCGCGAGCACCTGCCGCGCGGTGGCCGCCGGGCACGGCGGCAGCAGCAGCGACGCCTCGCCCGCACCACTGACACCGGTCATCACGGCATCCAGCCGGGCGCCGCCGAAGGCCCGCACGAGCAGCGGTTCCCGCAACGTCCCGCCGCGCAGCCGGCGCATGTCGAACGTCTGCTCCCGCATCCGCAGCAGTCCGTGCCGCAGATGGAGCACGCCCCCGGATTCCGAGGTGTCGCGGCGCAGCTCGAGATCGCCGTAGGTCAGCAACGAACGCAGCACCGACAGCACCACCGACGCCACGAGGACGACGACCACCGCGACGGTCACGGTGACCGCGACGCCGTATCGACCGGCCGCATCCCTGCCGTCCTCGGCGAGCCCGGAGGTCCGCAGCAGCGCGCCCGCGCCGGACTGATAGAGCAGTCCGGCCGCGGCGGCGATCATCGTCAGGCCGGTGAGGCTCAGCGGGCTGTAACGCAGCCAGCCCGGCCGCCAGCGGGCCAGTACCCGGCCCTGCGGCGCGGTCTCGGCGGCCGGTGTCAACGAATCGGCCAGCAGCACCGCTCGCAGCCGCGGCACGTCGCCGGCGGGCACCGCGTCGAGGGCGAAGGCGTCGTCCCGGCGGGCCTGCTGACCCGTGCTCACCCGCAGCACGGTCAGCCCGAGCAATCGGTGCAGCACCCGGGCGTCCGTGGAGACCGATCGAATTCTGTTGCGCGGCAATGCGATGACTTTGCGCTGCAGGATGCCCGCGCGCAGCTGGACCTCACCGGGCTCGATGCGATAGCTGGTGGTGAACCACCGCGCCACTCCGAGGCCGAGGGTGATCGCCAGCGCGGCCACCGCCCACAGCGGATTGCCGGTGGCCGACCCGACGGCGATGAGGCCGATCAGCGCAGGCAGCTGCCGCAGCACCTCGTGGATCGGATGCACCAGCAGCATCCGCGGACTCAGCCGCTGCCAGCCGTCGGTCACGTCGCATCCTCCTCGCCCAGGGCCGCGATGTCGGTCAGCCGGGCGACCAACCGGTCCGCGACATCGGCGTCGAGCGCCATCACCCGTACGGCACCGGCCGACGACGCGGTGGTCACCGTGACGTCAGCCAGGCCGAACAGCCGATCGATCGGACCGCGATGGGTGTCGACCGTCTGCACCCTGGTGATCGGCGCGATGCGCCGCTCCTGGATCAACCACCCGGTGCGCGTGTACAGCGCCCGCTCGTCGAGATCCCACCGGTGCACGCGGTAGCGCCAGAGCGGTGCGACGAGCACCGACAGCACCGCACCGACGGCTGTGACCGCCGCCGCGGCGACATGCAGCCACGGCAGCGTCGGGGCGATCACCCACCAGACGATCTGCGCGGCCACTGCCACCACCCAGGGCAGCGCGGCCGAGACGGCCCACACCAGCGGTGCCCGCGGGCTGGGGCGGTGAGTCGGATCCGACAGCGTGACGGTCATGGTTCGAGCATGGCGCACGACGGGCGACGTAGGGTTCAGGCCATGAGCCCGAACAGCAAGTGGACCGCCGCTGACGTGCCCGATCAAGCCGACCGCGTCGCGATCATCACCGGGTCGAACACCGGTATCGGCTTCGAGGCCGCCCGGGTGCTGGCCGGGCGCAGTGCCCACGTGGTGCTCGCGGTGCGCAACACCGACAAGGGCCGCGCCGCCGCCGACCGGATCACCGCCGAGACCCCCGGGGCGGACGTGACGGTGCGCGAGCTGGACCTGACCTCACTCGACAGCATCCGGCGGGCGTCGGACGATCTGCGCGCGGAGTATCCGCGGATCGACCTGCTGATCAACAACGCCGGCGTGATGATGACCGAGAAGGGCACCACCAAGGACGGGTTCGAGCTGCAGTTCGGCACCAACCACCTAGGACACTTCGCCCTCACCGGACAGCTGCTCGACAATCTGCTGCCGGTCGAGGGATCCCGCGTCGTCACCATCAGCAGCGGCGGACACCGCTTCGGCAAGATCAACTTCGACGATCTGCAGTCCGAGCGGCACTACAACCGGGTCAGCGCCTACGGGCAGTCCAAGCTGGCGAATCTGCTGTTCACCTACGAGCTCGACCGCAGGCTCTCGGCCAAGGGCGCGCCGACCATCGCCGTCGCCGCCCACCCCGGCGGGTCGAGCACCGAGCTGACCCGCAATCTGTGGCCGGCGGTCCGGCAGCCGGTGGAACTGCTGTGGGGGCTGCTGGCCCAGAGCGCGCAGATGGGTGCACTGCCGACGCTGCGCGCCGCGGTCGACCCGGACGTGCGCGGCGGGCAGTACTTCGGTCCTGACGGGATCGGCGAACAACGCGGGCACCCGAAACTCGTGCAGTCCAACGCTCGCTCGCACGACGAAGCCGTGCAGCGCCGGCTGTGGGCGGTCTCCGAAGAACTCACCGGCGTCACGTTCCCGGTCTGAGCACGCGCCGTCATGCGGACAGTCGAAGAACACCAGCGGACCGTCGCCGCTCTGATCACCGCGCGGCCGAAGGTCGATCTGCCGATCGCCGAAACCCTCGGCCTGGTGCTCGCCGAGGACGTCGTCGCTCCCCTGTCGCTGCCCGGTTTCGACAACTCGGCGATGGACGGATACGCGGTGCACGCCGACGACGTCGCCGCCGCGACCGAGGACACCCCGGTGCGGCTGCCGGTCGCCGAGGACATCCCGGCCGGGCGCACCGATCCGCTGCGCCTGGCGCGCGGCACCGCGCACCGGATCATGACCGGCGCACCGCTACCCACCGGGGCGACGGCGGTCGTGCCGGTGGAGGCGACCGACGGCGCGACCGACACCGTGCAGATCCGGCGGGCCGCCCAGGCCGGTCAACATCTGCGCCACGCCGGGGAGGACGTCACCGCGGGCGCCACTGTGCTGCGTGCCGGCACCGTGCTGACCCCGGCCGCGCTGGGGTTGGCCGCGGCGTTGGGGTTGGCCGGACTGCCGGTGCACCCACGCCAGCGCGTGCTGGTGATGTCCACCGGGACCGAACTCGTCGCTGCCGGAGCCCCGTTGCAACCCGGGCAGATCTACGAGTCCAACGCCGTGATGCTGGCCGCCGCGGTGACCGACGCCGGCGGCGAGGTGGTCGCCTCCACCATGACCGGCGACGACGAGGACGCCTTTCGCGAGACCCTGCACCAGCACGCCGGTGCCGCCGACCTGATCATCACCACCGGCGGCGTGAGTGCGGGTGCCTACGAAGTGGTCAAGGATGCGCTCGGAGGCGGGGAGGTCGACTTCGTCAAGGTCGCGATGCAGCCCGGGATGCCGCAGGGATCGGGCCGGGTCGGCGGGACGCCGATCGTCACGTTGCCGGGCAACCCGGTCAGCTCGCTGGTGTCGTTCGAGGTGTTCGTAAGGCCGGCCCTGCGCACGGCGATGGGCTTCCCGCAGCCGGACCGGCCCCGGCGGACGGCCCTGCTCACCGAAGATCTGACCTCGCCCGGGGGCAAGCGCCAGTTCCGGCGCGGGGTGTTCGACCCGGCCCGGGGTGAGGTGACCAGCTACGGCCCGCCGGCCTCCCATCACCTGCGCTGGCTGGCGTCGGCCAACTGTCTACTCGAGCTGGCCGAGGACGTCACCGAGGTATCGGCCGGGACGCAGGTTCGCGTGTGGGACCTGAGCTGAACCGCCGGTGACCAGCCGCACGTAGACTCCACCCGATGGCCAGACGCCCCCGCAACGACGATCTCGAGACCGGCCCACAGCGGTTCGTGGCGCTGGTGAAGACCACGATTCCGCCGGTACACCCGGCCGGACTGCCGTTCATCGGCGCCGGCCTCGCGGTGGCCGGACTCGGCCGCCGCAGCCGCCGGCTGCGCACCGCGGGCCTGGCCGCAGCGGCCGCCAACGCCCTGTTCTTCCGGCATCCGCCGCGGGTGCCGCCGACCCGGCCCGGCGCCATCGTCGCTCCGGCCGACGGGCTGATCTGCCTGGTCGAGGAGGCGGTGCCGCCCGCCGAACTGAACCTGCCGGCCCGTCCGCTGCCCCGCATCAGTATCTTTCTCTCCCTGTTCGACGCCCATGTGCAGCGCATCCCGATCAGCGGCGAGGTGGTCGCCGTCGCGCACCGCCCCGGGCTGTTCGGATCGGCCGAACTGGCCGCGGCCAGCCAGGACAACGAGCGCAACAGCGTGCTGATCCGCACCCCCGGCGGCGCCGAGGTGATCGCCGTGCAGATCGCCGGTCTGCTGGCCCGCCGGATCATCTGCGACGTCACCCCTGGCGATCGTGTCGAGATCGGCGACACCTACGGATTGATCCGGTTCGGTTCGCGGCTGGACACCTATCTGCCCGAGGGCGCCGACATCAAGGTGCTGCCGGGCCAGCGCGCCGTCGGCGGCGAGACGATCCTCGCGGAGCTGCCGTGAATCCCACGAAAGGGCGGCGGCCCCGGGGTCTGCGGATCTTGCCCAGCGCGACCACCGTCCTGGCGATCTGCGCCGGACTGACGTCCATCAAATTCGCCCTCGACGATCGCCCGCACATCGCGCTCGCGCTGATCGGCGCCGCCGCGGTGCTCGACGGCATCGACGGCGGCATCGCCCGCGCCCTCGACGCGCAGTCCCGCATGGGCGCCGAGATCGACTCGCTGGCCGATGCGGTCAACTTCGGCGTGGCCCCCGCGCTGGTGGTGTACGTGACGTTGCTGCCGACCTCGCCGGTGGGCTGGATCTTCGTCCTGCTCTACGCGGTGTGCATCGTGTTGCGGCTCGCCCGGTTCAACGCGCTGCTCGACGACCCCGACAAACCCGCCTACACCCGCGAGTTCTTCACCGGTATGCCGGCCCCGTGCGGCGCGGTCGGCTCGATCGGGCCGCTGGCGGCGATGCTGCAGTTCGGCCACGGATGGTGGACGTCGCAGTGGTTCGTCTGCTTCTGGCTGGCCGCGAACGCGGCGCTGCTCATCAGCCGGGTGCCCACCATCGCGGCCAAGGCCATCCGGGTTCCGCCCAATGCCGCGCCCCTGTTGCTGATCGTGGTGACGCTGGCCGCCGCGGCGCTGCTGCTGTTCCCCTACATCCTGGTGCTGCTGATCATCGTCGGCTATCTGTGCATCATTCCGTTCACCATCCGCAGTCAACGCTGGGTCGCTGCCCGGCCAGAGGCGTGGAACGCCGCGCCGCGGGAGCGCCGGCAGGCCCGGCGCGACAGCCGCCGCGCGCAGCCGAACCGCCGGTCGATGACGCGCCTCGGATTGCGCAGACCGGGCCGCTGACGTGAGCGAGACCGACACCTTCGACGGCGAGCGGGCTCTTTCCCACCTGCGCCTGACCGCACGCCTGAACACCTCGGCGCTCGACTCCCGCCGCGGTGTGGTGCGCCTGCATCCCGAGGTGATCGCCGCGCTGGGCATCCGCGAGTGGGATGCCGTGTCGCTGACCGGTTCGCGCACCACCGCCGCCGTGGTCGGGGTGGCACCACCGGGCACCCCCACCGGCACCGCTCTGCTCGACGACGTCACCCTGTCCAACACCGGTCTGCGCGAGGACAGCGGGGTGATCGTCGCTCCGGTGACCGTCTACGGCGCCCGATCGGTGACGGTGTCCGGCTCCCGGCTGGCCACCCAGTCGATCTCACCGGCCACCTTGCGGCAGGCACTGCTGGGCAAGGTGATGACCGTGGGCGACACGGTGTCCCTGCTGCCGCGCGATCTCGGACCGGGCACCTCGACCTCGGCGGCCACCTCGGCGCTGGCGTCGTCGGTGGGGATCACGTGGACCTCGGAACTGCTGACCGTCACCGGTGTCGATCCGGCCGGCACGGTCAGTGTGCAACCGAATTCGTCGGTGGTCTGGGGCGAGGGGCTGACCGCCGCACCGTCGGCCCCCGCACCGGCCGGCGCCGCCGTCGGGCAGGCCACGGTCACGGCCCCGTCCGAGCAGACGTCGGGGGTGAGCTTCGACGACCTCAAGGGCAGCCACACCCAGGCCGGCCGGCTGACCGAATGGCTCAAGCTCTCCCTCGACGAACCGGCGCTGCTCCGAACCCTCGGTGCGACAGCCCATCTCGGGGTGCTCGTCTCCGGTCCGGCCGGGGTGGGCAAAGCCACCCTGGTCCGGGTGGTGTGCGCCGGACGGCGCCTGGTGGAGCTCGACGGGCCGGAGGTGGGTGCGCTGCACGCCGAAGACCGCCTGGCCCGGGTGTCCTCGGCGGTGTCGACGGTCCGCAACGGGGGCGGGGTGCTGCTCATCACCGACGTCGACGCACTGCTGCCCGCGACACCTGAACCGGTCGCCACATTGGTCCTCAACGAACTACGCACCGCGATCGGCACCCCGGGTGTCGCCTTCGTCGCGACGTCGGCGCTGCCCGACGGTCTCGACGACCGCCTGCGTGGCCCCGATCTGTGCGATCGCGAACTGGCTCTGACGCTGCCCGACGCGGCGACCCGGCGGGCGCTGCTGGAGGTGCTGCTGCGGGGAGTTCCGGCCACCGACCTCGAACTCGACGAGATCGCCGGACGCACACCGGGTTTCGTGATCGCCGATCTGTGTGCGCTGGTGCGCGAGGCGGCGCTGCGTGCGGCGGCCCGGGCCAGCGCGGACGGACAACCGCCGATGCTGGGCCAACCCGATCTCACCGGCGCGCTGACCGTGATCCGGCCGCTGTCACGATCGGCGACCGAGGAGCTCTCGGTCGGCTCGGTGTCGCTCGACGATGTCGGCGACATGGCGGACACCAAACAGGCGCTCACCGAGGCCGTGCTGTGGCCGCTGCAGCATCCCGACACCTTCGAGCGGTTGGGTATCGAACCGCCCCGCGGCGTGCTGCTCTACGGACCGCCCGGCTGCGGCAAGACCTTCGTGGTCCGGGCGCTGGCCAGCACCGGGCGGCTCTCGGTCCATGCGGTCAAAGGCGCTGAGCTGATGGACAAGTGGGTCGGGTCGTCGGAGAAGGCGGTGCGCGATCTGTTCCGGCGGGCACGCGAGTCGGCGCCCTCGCTGGTGTTCCTCGACGAACTGGACGCGCTGGCCCCGCGGCGCGGGCAGAGTTTCGATTCGGGGGTGACCGACCGCGTGGTGGCCTCCCTGTTGACCGAACTGGACGGCATCGAGCCCCTGCGCAACGTCGTGGTGCTCGGAGCCACCAACCGGCCCGATCTGATCGATCCGGCGCTGCTGCGGCCGGGCCGTCTCGAGCGTCTGGTGTTCGTCGATCCGCCCGACGCCGAGGCCCGTCGCGAGATCCTGAAGACCGCGGGCAGGTCGATTCCGCTGGCCGACGACGTCGATCTGGACACCCTGGCCGCCGGGCTGGACGGCTACAGCGCCGCGGACTGCGTCGCCCTGCTCCGGGAGGCGGCGCTGACCGCGATGCGCCGCTCGATCGACGCTGCCGACGTCACCGTCGCCGACGTGGACACCGCGCGGCAGACCGTCCGGCCATCGCTGGATGCGGCGCAGGTCGAGTCGCTGCGGACGTTCGCCGCCACCCGCTGAAAGCCGACCCCCGGATCTTGACATTGACTAGTTGCCGGCGCACAGTGGGTTGACCCGTAACTAGACACCGTCAAGATCGCCTCGGGAGGCATCATGACCGCTCCTACGCACACCGTCCGCGCCGGCGATGACGACCGCCAGGACACCGCATCGCTGCTCGGTCTCGCCCTCACCCAGGGCTACCTCGACATGACCGACTACGAGCAGCGCCTCACCGACGCCTTCGCTGCGCAGACGACCGGTGCCCTCCGCGCCCTGACCGCCGACCTGCCGGTGGCCACCCTGCGCCGCAACGACCCTCGACGGCGCGCCGCGCGGCAGCAGGCCGCCCGCCGTAGCGTCGGGTGGCACCTCGCCGGCTACCTGTCGATGGTGGTGGTCGTGCTGACCGTCTGGCTGGTCGTCGGGCTCACCGCGGGCGAATGGTACTTCTGGCCGGTCTGGCCGATCCTCGGTGCGGGTATCGGTCTGGTCGGCCACGCGCTGCCGGTGCGTTTCGCCTGGGCGTCACCATGCACGTCGAGAGGACTCCGACGGCCCACGTAGACTGGAGTGAATCCATTCAGCTGACGCTGACACCCCGACCGATCAGATCGGAGTGCCTTGCTGGCCATTCTGTGCGCTCACGCGGTCGCCGCCGCCGTGGCGCCTCTTCTGGTGGCCAGATGGGGTCGCCTCGCGTTCTACCCGCTCGCCCTCGTCCCCCTGGGCTCGCTCGTCTGGGTCGGACTGAACTGGCCTGAGCCCGGCCGCGCCGCGCAGACACTCGACATCGTCTGGGTGCCCGAGCTGTCGATGGACATCACGCTGCGGTTCGACACGCTGGCAGCCATCATGAGCGTCCTGGTGCTCGCCATCGGCGCGCTGGTGCTGTTCTACTGCGCCACCTATTTCCACCACCGCGACGGCCACATCGAGAAGCGCCTCCCCAGCTTCGCCGCCGAACTGGTCGCCTTCGCCGGAGCCATGTTCGGTCTGGTGCTCAGCGACAACATGCTGCTGCTGTACGTGTTCTGGGAGATCACGACCGTCCTGTCGTTCCTGCTGGTCGGCCACTACGCCGAACGGGCGACCAGCCGGCGCGCCGCCACGCAGGCGCTGTTGGTCACCACCTTGGGCGGCCTGGCCATGCTCGTCGGCGTCGTGGTGCTCGGCACGCTCTCGGGCACCTATCTGCTCTCCGAACTCATCGCCGCACCGCCCACCGGGGTGGCCGCCGGCGTCGGGGTGGCCCTGATTCTGGTCGGCGCACTGTCGAAGTCGGCCATCGTCCCGCTGCACTTCTGGCTGCCCGGCGCGATGGCCGCACCCACTCCGGTCAGCGCCTACCTGCATGCGGCGGCGATGGTGAAGGCCGGCGTCTACCTGGTGGCCCGGCTGGCGCCCGGCTTCGCCGACCACCCGGTGTGGCGGCCGATGGTGGTCACGCTGGGCGTGCTCACCATGCTGCTGGCCGGCTGGCGGGCAGTCCGCGAATACGACCTCAAGCTGATCCTCGCCTTCGGGACCGTCAGCCAGCTCGGTCTGATCACGGTGATGGTCGGCACCGGCGGCAGCGACATGATGCTGGCCGGGCTGGCGATGCTGGTCGCCCACGCGATGTTCAAGGCGTCGCTGTTCATGGTCGTCGGCATCATCGACCACACCACCGGAACCCGCGATATCCGCCGCCTGGCCTGGCTCGGCGACCGGTGCAGACCGCTGCTGGTCATCGCCGTCGGCGCCACCGCGAGCATGGCCGCGCTGCCGCCGTTCTTCGGATTCGTCGCCAAGGAGGCCGATCTCGAGACGGTGCTGCACAGCGACGCGCTCGGCCCGTTCGCCCCCGTGGTGCTCACCGGCATCGTCGTCGGATCGATCTTCACCACCATCTACAGTCTGCGATTCCTCTGGGGTGCGTTCGGCCGCAAGGGTTTGCCGGAACCCAGTGTGCGGGTCGCAGAGATGCACCGGCCCTCGGTGAACTTCATGGCGGCGCCCGCGGTGCTGGCCGCTGCGGGGCTGGCGGCGGGTCTGTGGCCGGCTCCGCTGGATACCGTCCTCGACGAGTACGCCGACGTCATTCCGGGCGGCGACGACTACTACCTCGCGCTCTGGCACGGCGTCAACCTGCCGTTCGTGCTGTCGCTGATCGTCCTCGCGGTGGGCTTCGGCGCCTTCTTCGAGCGGGCGAAGCTGCGCCGCACCCGGCTGCTCTACCTGCCGCTGGGCAACGCCGACCGGATCTACGACGCCACCATCCGCGGACTCGACCTGCTGGCGGTGCGGTTGACGGCGGCCACCCAGCGCGGGTCCATCCCCGGCACCCAGGCCGTCATCCTCTCCACGCTGGCCGTGGTGCCCACCGTGGCGCTGCTGCTCGGCGAGCGCGACCGCCCGGAAATCGCCCTGTGGGCCTCCCCCTGGCAGGTGGCGGTCGGTCTGCTCATCCTCGCCGCCGCCGCGGGTGCGACGGTCATGCGCAACCGGCTGGCGGCCGTGCTGCTCATCGGAGTGACCGGGTACGGCTGCGGCGTGATCTTCGCGCTGAACGGCGCTCCCGACCTCGCGCTCACCCAATTCCTCGTCGAGACCCTCGTCTTGGTGATCTTCGTGCTGGTTCTGCGCACCCTGCCCGCCGAGGCCGACCGCGACAACATCGTCCGCCGGCGCCTGCCCCGCGCCGTTCTGTCGCTGGCGGTCGGTGCGGCGGTCAGCACGCTGGTCGTGTTCGCGATCGCCGCCCGCGGCGGACCCGGCATCGCCGAACTCCTCCCCGATGCGGCCTACGAGCGGGGCCACGGGATGAACACGGTCAACGTGCTCCTGGTCGACATCCGCGCCTGGGACACGATGGGCGAGATCATGGTGCTGCTGGTCTCCGCGACCGGCGTCGCCTCGATGGTGTTCCGCAACCGGCGTTTCGGTGCCGCTCCGCGCGTCGCCGATGCCGGACAGCCCGATATCGGGCCGGTCGCGGTGGATCGCAAAAGCCCCGCCGCCGGCGACATCACGTGGCTGCGGGGCAGCGGGCTGCGCGATCCGCGTTATCGATCCCTGGTGCTCGAGGTCGCCACCCGCGTCATCTTCCCGCTCATCATGGTCCTGTCGGCGTACTTCTTCTTCGCCGGGCACAACACGCCCGGCGGCGGATTCGCCGGCGGCCTGACCGCCGGGCTGGCGCTGGTACTGCGCTATCTGGCGGGCGGACGGTACGAACTCGGTGAGACCCTGCCGCTCGACGCGGGCAAGATCCTCGGTGTCGGCCTCGGGCTCTCCGCGGGCACCGCGGTCGCGTCACTGTTCCTCGGGGCTCCGGCGCTGTCGTCCGCGGTCATCGAGTTCGAGCTGCCGCTGCTGGGCACGGTCAAGCTCGTCACCGCTCTGTTCTTCGATCTGGGGGTGTATCTCATCGTCGTCGGGCTGACCCTCGATGTGCTCCGCAGTCTCGGCGCCCGCGTCGACATGGATCTGGCCGACTCCCCCACCGGTGAGCCGGTGTCGGGGCCGCCGGGTGGAGGTCGGTGATGACCAGCTATCTGGTGCCGCTGATCCTCATCGGGGCGCTCACCAGCGTCGGGGTGTACCTGCTGCTGGAGCGGACGCTGACCCGCATGCTGCTGGGGCTGCTGCTGTTGAGCAACGTGATCAACCTGGTGTTGCTCGGCGTCGGCGGGCCGCCGGGCAATCCCCCGGTCCGTGGTCGGACGAGCAACGGCGAAGCCGCCACCGCCGACCCGCTGGCCCAGGGTCTGATCCTGACCGCGATCGTCATCACGATGGGCATCGCGGCGTTCGTGCTGGCCCTGACCTACCGCTCGTACCGCCTCACCACCGAGGAAGAGATCGGCCACGACCCCGAGGACGACCGGGTCAAACAGCGCGGTAAGGACGGGCGACTCCTCGACGAGGATCGCCCCCCGGAACCCGACCTGGATCGCGACACCGATCTGCCCGACCAGCTGGATGCGCTGCCGGGTCACGAGGGTTCGCGATGACCGTGAGCGCAGTCCTCATCCCGTTGCCGGTGCTGATCCCGACGCTCGCGGCGGCGCTCACGCTGATCGCCGGACGCAGCGCGGCCATCCAGCGGGCGATCGCGATCATCGCGCTGTCGGCCGTCGTGCTGGTCTGCGCAGCCCTGGTCTACCTCAGCGATCACGAGGGCACCATGGTGCTGAACGTCGGCGGCTGGGGTCAGAGTGTGCCGGGCATGGGCCCGCTGGGTATCAGCCTGGTGGTCGACCGATTGTCGGCGCTGATGCTGCTGGTGTCGTCGATCGTGCTGCTGGCGGTGGTGCTCTACGCCATCGGTCAGGGCATCCGCGACGGCGACGACCGCCAGCCGGTGTCGATCTTCCTGCCGACCTATCTGGTGCTCTCGGCGGGGGTCTGCATGGCCTTCCTCGCCGGCGACCTGTTCAACCTGTTCGTGGGATTCGAGGTGCTGCTGTCGTCGAGTTTCGTGCTGCTGACGATCGGCGCCAGCGCCGAACGGGTCCGGGCCGGGATCTCCTACGTCATGGTGTCGATGGTGTCGTCGCTGATCTTCCTGCTGGGGATCGCCCTGGTGTACGGCGCGACCGGCACGCTGAACCTGGCCGAGCTCGCGGTGCGCCTCGACGGTGTCTCCGGCGGCACGCGGGCTGCGCTGTTCTCGGTGCTGCTGGTGGCCTTCGGCATCAAGGCGGCGGTGTTCCCGCTGTACGCCTGGCTGCCCGACTCCTATCCCACCGCGCCGGCGCCGGTGACCGCCGTCTTCGCCGGACTGCTGACCAAAGTGGGGGTGTACGCCATCATCCGGTCGCACAGCCTGCTGTTCCCCGGTGGCGGAATGGACACCGTGCTGCTGGTCGCCGCACTGCTCACCATGATCGTCGGCATCCTCGGCGCCATCGCCCAGAGCGACATCAAACGCCTGCTGTCCTTCACCCTGGTCAGCCACATCGGCTACATGGTGTTCGGCATCGCCCTGTCCAGCGATGCCGGGATGGCCGGCGCCATCTACTACGTGGCCCACCACATCGTCGTGCAGACGACACTCTTCCTCGTCGTGGGGCTGATCGAGCGGCAAGCCGGCGCCTCGACCATGCAACGGCTCGGCGGCCTGGCCGCCGCCAGCCCCCTGCTGGCCTTCGTCTTCGTCGTTCCGGCCCTGAATCTCGGTGGCATACCGCCATTCTCGGGCTTCATCGGCAAGGTCGCACTCATGCAGGCCGGAGCCGCGAACGGCTCACCGCTGGCGTGGGTGCTGGTCGGCGGCGGAGCGCTGACCAGCCTGCTCACCCTCTACGTCATCGCGCGGGTGTGGACCAAGGCGTTCTGGCGGTCACGTGCCGACGCCCCGGAGGGGCATCTGTCGATGGCGGCGCCCGCCGCGCTGGTCGACCAGACCCATGTGTCGTCGGACATCGAATTCGCCGACCGGGACAGTGTGGGCCGGATGCCGGTGGGCATGCTGGTGCCCACCGGCATGCTCATCGCGGTGGGTCTGACGCTCACGGTGGCGGCCGGCCCGATCTTCGGCTTCAGCGTCCGGGCCGCAGATCAGGTCATCGATCGCGGGCAGTACATCACCGCGGTGGTGGGTGAACGGCCATGAGGACATCGTCGCCGCGCAGCTGGTCCCCCCGCTGGGTCCTGCTCCGGGCCTGGGTGCTGTGCTGGCTCGTCATCGTCTGGACGCTGCTGTGGGGCACGCTGTCGGCGGCCAACATCATCAGCGGCCTGGCGGTCGCGCTGGTGATCACCCTGCTGCTGCCGCTGCCCCCGGTCCCCGTGGAGGGCCGACTCCACCTCCTGTCGCTGCTGCGGCTGATCGGCCTGGTGGCGTATCTCCTGGTGGTGTCGTCGGCGCAGGTGGCCTGGCTGGCGATCAAACCGGGCCCACCCCCGCGCAACGCCGTTCTGCGAGCTCAGCTCGAGGTCAAGTCGGATCTGGTGCTGGCCTTGATCGCCCACATCCTCAACCTCACCCCCGGCAACATCGTGCTGGAGATCGACCAGTCGCGCCGGATCATCTACGTCCATGTACTCGACGTCGGAAGCGAGGTCGCGGTGAATCGCTTCTATCGCCAGGTCGACCAGGTGAGCCGCCTCCTGGTGGCCTCGTTCGAACGGAATTCGGAGTGGCGGCCGGCGCCCGAGAAGGACGGTGAGCGCTCATGATGTGGGTCTGGTTGACCGCTGGACTGATGCTGACCGGCGCGGCGGCGGCGACGATGTACCGGGTGCTCGCCGGACCCAGCACCCTGGACCGGTTGGTCGCCCTGGACACGCTGATCGCGGTCACCATGTGTGCGATCGGGACGTGGGCCGCGTTCAGCTTCGACACCACCGTCACCTACAGTCTGACCGCGCTTGCGCTGATCAGCTTCGTCGGTTCGGTCAGCGTCGCCCGCTTCCGAGTGCCCGACGTGCCCGACGTGCCCGACGCCCCGACGACATCCCGCGACGGCCACCGATGAACGCCTTCGACATCGTCAGTAGCGTGCTGGTGCTCAGCGGGTCGGCTCTCGCGCTGACCGCCGCGATCGGAGTGGTCCGCTTCCCGGACACCCTGTCGAGGATGCACGCCGCGACCAAGCCGCAGGTGCTGGGTCTGCTGTTGGTGCTCGCGGGGGCCGCGATCCGGCTGCGGGGCAACATCGACGTCGGCATGATCATCCTCACCGGGCTGTTCACCCTCATCACCGCGCCGGTCATCGCCAATCGCGTGGGTCAGCTCGCCTACCGGGAACAGAACATCCGGGAAGACCTGATGACCCGTGACGACATGCTTGACGCGCCTGCCGAACGGGAACACCGTGGCCATGACGAGCCCTGACGATATCGCCGGTGCGCTGGCCGTCGCGATCGCCAGGCGAGGCGAGGCGCACGCCGACTGCCCACTGTTCAACGACCCGTACGCGCAGGTGTTCATCGACGCTGCGCAGGCCCGGGGTTGCGACATCGCCGCGAGCACTCCGAGCGACCAGCTGGAAGGCTTCGCCAACTACACGTCCTCCCGGACGAAGTACTTCGACGAATTCTTCATCGCTGCAGGCGCTTACGGCATCGATCAGGTGGTCATCGTGGCAGCCGGGCTGGACGCCAGGGCGTGGCGGCTGCCGTGGGTGAGCGACACGACCATCTACGAGATCGACGATCCCGGGGTGCTGCGCTTCAAGGCCGACGCACTGCAGGCGCACGGCGACACCCCGTCGGTGCAGCGGTATGTGCCGGTGCCCGCCGACCTCACCGACGGCTGGGACGTCGCCCTGCGCGACGCGGGCTTCGATCCCAGCGAGCCGACCGCATGGGCGATCGAAGGGCTGCTGCCCTACGTCGATGACGGGCCCCACCTGTTGTTCGACCGCATCCACGAACTCAGCGCGACCGCCAGCCGGGTCGCCGTCGAGGCGGTCGGGCCCGGCATCACCCGCTGGTTGGCCGACCACCGCTGGCAGGGCAAGACGATCACCGCCCAGGAGCTCATGACGCGCTACGGGCGGTGTGGCGCCCACGATGCCATCGACTGCATCCCCGACACGGTGTTCGTGGAGGCCAAACGCGAGCGGTGATCCGGTGCCCGCCCACTCACGTCGAAAGCTGGAATTCGACCATCGCGGTGATCGTGTCGACCGCCTCGCTCAAGGCATCCAGCCTCGCCGGCACCGAAGGCGCCGACAGCACCGCGTAGCGGTCCGCCTGGCCCAACGGAAGCCGAGCGGCCAGCGCGTACAACCACTCGGCGGCGTCGGGTTCCCGTAGTCCGATCACCTCGCTACGCGGATGCACGTCGACGTCGCGGGCGGCCGCGATCCGCTCGTACAGTGCGTAGATCCGGTCCTCGACGTCCTCGAGCAGGGCGCTGTCGATCGACCCGGCCGGCTCATCCGACCACACTTCGACGTCGGCCCGCGGATAGGGCGCGTCGTCGAGCCACTCCAGCACCCTGATGCGTTCGCCGATGCGGCATGTGAGCCGGTAGCGCTCGATCCCGTAGTCCGCGTGTTCGACGATCCGCGCCAGCGCTCCGACGCCACTGCGCCGGTCGCCGCCGCCGACTTCGCGTCCCGCCTCGATCAGCACCACACCGAATGCGGGTTCGTCGCGGGACAGACACTCCTGCACCAACGCCACATACCGGGGCTCGAAGATCCGCAGCGGCAGCTCTTCCCCGGGCAGCATCGCCACCTCGAGCGGGAACATCGGCGTCACGGCCATCGTCAGTTGAAGCCGCCGCCCATGACGGCGTCCCCGACCGGTGTCGAGGGATCCGCGAACGTGCACATCGCACTGGCCATCGTGATCCACAGCTCGGGGTTGAGCCGGACCAATTCGTTGTTCTCACCGATGGCGGCGATCACCTCGCGCTGCCCGGCCTCGTCCATGTCCAGATAGTCACGGCACGGGGTGGCGGCCAGCCCGGTCGGCGGTCCACCTCGACCGGGCAGCCCCGGCACACCGGGCAGGCCGGGTATCCCCGGCAGACCCGGTGCGCCCGTCGCGTCCGGTGGCCGGGCCCTGGTGGTCGTCGACGGCGATGTCGGACTGGACAGCCCGGTCTGATCGGGGTCGGCCATCGGCGTACCGGTGGTGACGTTCGTGCATCCGGCGACCGCCAGCGCGGCCGCAACGCAGCCCGTCAGCAACCACCTGCGCACGGCCATGAACCCACCTTATAGCTCCAGCTCGGCCACGAGGGCGTCAACGACGGCGCGCAGATCGCCGTCATGCTCCTCGGCCACCCGGCGCTGGCGCTGATAGCTGGCCCCATTGCGGTAGATGTCCTCGACACCGGCAAGCTCGTCGGCGCAGCCCAGCGAGGCGGCCACCGGCTGCAACCGGGTCAGCAGCTCGTCGAGATCGTCGGTCACCAACCGCTCGTTGCTGTCCGCGTCCAGGATGATCTCGGCGTCCAGCCCGTAGCGTGCCGCCCGCCACTTGTTCTCCTGCACATGCCACGGCGGCATCACCGGCATCTCCTCACCGGCTTCGAGCCGACGGTCGAGGTCGACGATCAAGCAGTGGGTCAGCGCCACCAGGGAGCCGAGTTCGGCGAGGTTGGATACACCGTCGAAGACCCGCACCTCGATCGTGCCGAGATGCGGCGAAGGCCGGATGTCCCAACGGATCTCGTTCATGTGATCGATGATCCCGGTCTTCTTCTGGTCGTGGACGAACCGCTCGAATTCCGGCCACGACTGGAACTGGAACGGCAGACCGGCCGTCGGCAACTGCTGGAACATCATCGCCCGGTTGCTCGCGTATCCGGTGTCCTCACCGTCCCAGTACGGCGAGGAGGCCGAGAGAGCGAGCAGGTGCGGATAGTGGTTGAGCAGCGAGGAGATGATCGGCATGACCTTGTGCGCCGAGGAGATCCCGACGTGGACGTGCACGCCCCAGATCAGCATCTGTCTGCCCCACCACTGCGTCCGCTTGATCAGCTCGGCGTAGCGCGGAGCATCGGTGAGTTGCTCGACCGACCACTTCGCGAACGGATGGGTGCCCGCGCAGAACAACTCCATCCCCCGGTTGCGCACGATGCCGCGCACCGTCGACAGCGTCGTGTGCAGATCCTGCATCGCCTCGCCGGTGTTGGCGCACACCCCGGTGACGATCTCGACGGTGTTGCGCAGCAACTCCTGATGAACGTGCGGGGTCTCGCCGATCTCGGCGATGACGGTTCCGGCCTCGTTGCTCAGCTGCCGGGTGACCGGATCGACGAGGGCGAACTCCCACTCGACACCGATGGTGGGCCGGGGCGACCGGACGAAGGCGATCCGGCTATTCGGCGGCAGTGATGACACCGCACGCCACCCGGCCACCGGCATCCCCGGTGGCCATCGTCTCCTGGTCGGGTCCGGGCGTGCCGTTCACCTGGTTGTAGCGCTCGGGCGGGATGTTCGCGAAGTTGTCGGCGCCGGCGTGGATCATGATCGCGGTTCCCTGCCCGGCCGTCAGCTGCTCGGCGGTGAACGCGTCCGTCGTCGTCACCACCATCGCCGACCCGTCCTCGCGGACCTGCAGCGGCACGAGATCGCCGCTGGCGGGATGTCCGGTCTTGCCGGGAACGTTGAAGTGTCCGCCGGCCGACAGGAAGTTGCCCGGAGCGCCGCCGGTGGGAGGCGTCGAGTTCGCCTCACACTTGCCGACCGAGTGGATGTGCATGCCGTGGAACCCGGGCTCGAGCTGACCGGACGCGACGGTCTTGACCGTGATGGTGGCGTAGTCGCCACTGAAGTCGAAATCCGCGGTGGCCACGGTGGTGCCGTCGGGGGATTTCAGTTCGGCCGAGAGCTTCTCGCCGCTGGCGGCCTGCCCGCCGCTCTCCCCTTCGCCGGCCTCGGCCGACGGTGCCGGGGAGCCCGTCCACACCGACGGCGTGGTACCCGGCTGGGTGGAGATCGGCTCGTTGGGCGTGCAGGCGGTCAGCGCGAATGCGGGGGCGGCGAACAGGGCGACGACGGCAGCGGGCTTGAGACCGGGCTTGAGCATGCTCAAGAGACTAGCCGGTGACCGCCACGACGATGCCCGGTGGCTGCTCGACCAGCGGCGGAACCCGCGGCTCCACCGGCGCTTCCAACAGCCGGCCGACCTGCTCGGCTGCCTCCTGCTCGCCGGGGGCGTCGCTGAAGTACACCGTCGTCGCGGTGACACCTTCCAGGGTCAGGTTGCCGGTTTCGGCGACGTTCCAGCCGTCCTCGCGCAGCCGGTTGGCCACTCCTTCGGCGGCGCCTTCGACATCCGAGATGTTGAACACCCGCACCTCGGGGCGCGCGGCCTCGGCCGGTGGTGCCTGGGAGGTCGACGTGGTCGTCGTCGTGGTCGCCGCGGTGGACTGATCGGCGGCCGTATCGTCGCCCCCTCGCAGCGCCTGGAATCCCACCAGCAGGAACACCACTCCGAGGAACAACAGCACCATCACGATGGCGCGCAGGGGCAGCCCGGAGGATTCTCGCTGGTTCATCGTGCCCACTCTATCGAGGGGACTCAGGTGACCTCGAAGCCCAACCGGCGGGCCGCGCGGGCCTTCTGCCGGCTGGCCCGCAGCCGCCGCAGCCGTTTCACCAGCATCGGGTCCGCGGCCAGCGCCTCCGGACGATCGACCAGCGCGTTGAGCACCTGGTAGTACCGGGTCGCCGACATGGAGAACAACTCCTTGATGGCGTCTTCCTTGCTACCGGCGTACTTCCACCACTGACGTTCGAAGGCCAAGATGTCGAATTCGCGGCGGTTCAGCCCCTCGGGCAGATCAGAGTCGTCTCCGGATTGCTCCGTCCGCGCCATGGCGCCGTCCATATCGGTCTCGGACCCTTCGACGTTTTGAATGACATCCGTGTGGTTCGGCGCTCATTCAATCACGGTCCGATCACATGAGGCGCCACCTCTGCGGGCGAGTCGGCTCACTTAAGCTGCTCTGCGTGGCCGTCGTTCCAATCCGCATCGTGGGAGATCCCGTCCTGCACACTGCAACCACCCCGATCCCGGTCGGGCCGGACGGTTCGCTGCCCGACGATCTACCCGATCTGATCCAGGACCTCTACGACACCCTGGCCGCCGCCAACGGTGTCGGCCTGGCCGCCAACCAGATCGGCGTGGGCAAGCGCGTCTTCGTCTACGACTGCCCCGACCAGCGGGGCCGCGTCACCCGCCGGCGCGGTGTCGTCATCAACCCGGTGCTCGAGACCTCGCAGATCCCCGAGACCATGCCCGACCCGGACGACGACGAGGAAGGCTGCCTGTCGGTGCCCGGGGAGCAGTTCCCCACCGGGCGCGCCGAGTGGGCGAAGGTCACCGGACTGGACGCCGACGGCAGCCCCGTCACGCTCGAGGGCACCGGCCTGTTCGCCCGGATGCTGCAGCACGAGACCGGGCACCTGGACGGTTTCCTCTATCTGGACCGCCTCATCGGCCGGCACGCCCGCGCGGCCAAGCGGTCGGTCAAACATCACGGGTGGGGCGTGCCCGGCCTGAGCTGGATGCCGGGCGAGGACCCGGACCCGTTCGGCCACTGAGCCTGATGGCCGAACTGCCCCGGCCCGGCACCCGGGTCAGCCTGCGCTACCGTCGCCCGCCGGGCTCGGCACCGCCGCTGACCGACGTGGTCGGCCATATCGTCGAGCGCGAGCCGGTGGTGCGCATCCGCACCCGGACCGGTGAGACGGTCGAGGTGGCGGCGACGGATGTGGTGACGGTGCGGGTGCTGACCGACGCACCGGTGAAGGCCTCGCAGATCCGGGCGGTCGAGTACGCCGCCGCCCTGGCCTGGCCGGGGCTGGAACACCGATGGCTGGACGGCTGGCTGCTGCGTGCCGCCGACGGCCACACCCACCGCGGCAATTCGGCTGTGCCGCTGGACATCGCGGCGAGTACCGCGGCGGTTCCCGCGATCCGCGAGTGGTACGCCGAGCGGGGCCTGACCCCGTGGCTGGCCACCGCCGACCGTCTTGTCAGGCTGCCCGCGGACACCGAGGTGCACCTCGAGAGCATCGTCATGGTGCGCGATCTGCCGGCTGCGGATGCCGCGGCGATCACCTTGTTGGACCGTCCGGATCCGACGTGGCTGCGCGTCTACGAACGCGACGTGCCCGTCGACGTGCTGACCGCGGTCAGCGACGGCGAGGTGTGCTTCGGCCGCATCGACGACGCCGCGGTCGGCCGCGCCGCGGTCACCTCGGGGCATGACGGATCGCGGTGGGCGGGTCTGTCGGCGGTGCGGGTCGCCCAGGACCGCCGCCGCAGTGGGCACGCCCGGCGCCTGTGCGCAGCGCTGCTGACCTGGGCCGCCGGTCGCGGCGCCACCCGGGCCTATGTGCAGGTGCTCGCCGACAACACCGGCGCCATCGCCCTCTACGAACAGATGGGGTTCTCCGCACAGCATCGGGAACGCTACGTCGACGCTCGTAGGCTGTAGCGATGCGGCTGGCCACCTGGAACGTCAACTCGATTCGCGCCCGGGTGGACCGGGTCACCGACTGGCTGCAGCGCGACGACGTCGACGTGCTGGCGATGCAGGAGACCAAATGCTCGGCCGAGCAGTTCCCCACCATGCCGTTCGAGGCGATCGGCTACGAGGTGGTGCACGTCGGATTCAACCAGTGGAACGGTGTGGCGATCGCGTCGCGGATCGGGATCGCGGACGTCCAGGTCGGTTTCGAGGGGCAGCCTACGTGGACGTCCGACTCCACCGTCGAGGCCGCCGCCGAGGCCCGCGCGCTCGGCGCCACCTGCGGTGGGGTGCGGGTGTGGAGCCTCTACGTCCCCAACGGCCGCTCCGTCGGTTCCGATCACTACGCTTACAAGCTCAAATGGCTTGCCGCCCTGCATGACACGGCCCAGGACTGGCTGGCCGAGCACCCCGCGTCGCCGATCGCGATGGTCGGAGACTGGAACATCGCCCCCACCGACGACGACGTGTGGAGCGTCGAGGCGTACGAGGGCAGCACGCACGTCACCCCGGCCGAGCGCGACGCCTTCGCCGCGATCGTCGACGCCGGTTACGCCGACGTGGTGCGACCGTTCACCCCCGGTCCGGGGGTGTACACCTACTGGGATTACACCCGGCTGGCGTTCCAGAAGCGCCGCGGTATGCGGATCGACTTCATCCTGGGCTCACCGGCTTTCGCCGACCGGGTCACCCACGCCGAGATCGTCCGCGAGGAGCGCAAGGGCAAGGGTGCCAGCGACCACGCGCCGGTGCTGGTCGACCTGGACGGGTCACCCGAACAGGGGTAGCGCCCGCTTGCGCGCCAGCGCATCCATGCCCCGCTGGATGCTGTCCTGCACCTCCCGGTACTTCTGCTCGACATAGTCCTCGTCGTCGGCGCGAGCCGGATCGTGATCGAGTTCGACCGCGGGCATCAGCCGGGTTCGGATCTTGGCCGGCAGCGGCAACTGCGGCAGCGCCGCCGGCGCGACCCCCCACGGCAACGACACCGCGAGCGGAAACACCTTGAGCCGCAACATCTTGTCCAGGCGCAGCGTGCGTGCCAGCCCGTCACCGCGGATCAGCACCGGCATCGCGTCCGCACCGCCGACCGTCGCGATCGGCACGATCGGCACGCCGGCCTTGATGGCCATCCGCACGAAGCCGGCCCGGCCGGCGAGATCGGCCCGGTCGCGCTCCGCCCACGGCCGTAGCGAGTCGACCTCGCCGCCCGGCCAGACCGCGACATCGCGACCTTCCGCCAGCGCCGTGGCCATGGAGTCCGGTGCGGCGGGCAGCACCCCCATCGCGCGGAAGTACCTGCCGATCAGCGGGATGGCCATCAGCGCGTCGTGTGCGGTTCCGTGCAGGGGCCGGTCCTGACCGAAGCGGCGCCACCACTGCACGCCGACGGTCCAGGCATCCCAGACGAACGGCGCCCCGGAGTGGATGCCGACCAGCAGCACCGGAGCCTCGGGCAGGTTCTCCCAGCCGTCGAACTCCATCCGGAACCAGTGGTCCACCAGGAAGTTCCACAGGTACTTCTGGCGTTGCATCGTCGCCTCGTCCTGACCGGACAAATCCCACCGTCCGGCCCGCTCATTGAGCCAGCCGGCGATCCCGCCGTCGGCCTCGGACCGCCGCTCGGCCATCTTTTCGCGCGACTGTTCGGCGTGGCGCTGCGCTTGGCGGCGGACGGCGGCGGGACGGGAATCTGCAGTCGGCATGCGCGGGCGGATACCCCCGATGTGGGCGCGGTCACACCCGCGGTCGCTGAGAGGTCGCTGTGGGTCAGCGCGACTCGGCGTACCGGCCCGGGTTGAACAGCGAGGCGGCCGCCCCGATCAGCATCATCACCGCCGCGGCGATGAACACCACCATCAGACCGGAGTGGAACGGGCCGGTGATCAGATCGGGGAAGAACGTCTTACCGGTCAGCACGTCGGCGTTGACCCCCGGCTGCGCAAGTGCGTGGTAGGGCTCGAGCAGCTCGGCGATCGGGTTGTAGCCGAGGAACGCCGCGAACAGGCTGCCGACCGGCGGCAGGCCCGCGACGTCGGCGGCCACCGACGACGACACGCCCTGGGCCTGCAGTCCGCTGCTCAACGTCGCGGGCAGCGAATGCGCCAACCCGACGATCATCAGCGAGAAGAAGATGCCGATCGACAGCGAAGAGCCGGCGTTGAAGAACGTGGCCCGCACACCCGAGGCGGCGCCGCGTTCGGCGGCGGGCACGCTCGACATGATCGCCGCGGTGTTGGGGGCGGTGAAGATGCCGCCGCCGAGTCCGTTGAGGAAGACCAGCAGCGCGAACAGCCAGTAGTCGAAGTTGACCGGGATCATCACCAGCGCCACGAACGTCACCGCCATCAGCAGCATGCCGCCCACCGTGAACGGGCGCGCGCCGAACCGGTCGGACAGCGAACCGGCGAGCGGACCGGCGACCAGGAAGCCGGCCGTCATCGGCAGCATGTAGATGCCGGCCCACAGCGGGGTGGACTCGAAGCTGAACCCGTGCAACGGCAGCCAGATGCCCTGCAGCCAGATGATGAGCATGAACTGCAGGCCACCCCGGCCGACCGAGGACATCAACCCGGCGAGGTTACCCATGCCGAACGACGCCGAGCGGAACAGCCGGATGTTGACCATCGGTGCGGTGACCCGCAATTCGATGACGCAGAACGCGACCAGCAGCGCCACGCCGAAGCCAATGGCGCCGAGCACCATCGGATTGGTCCAGCCGGTGGTGGAGTCACCGTAGGGCTGGATGCCGTAGGTGATGCCGATGAGCAACACGGTCAGCCCGACGCCGAAGGTCAGCGTGCCCGCCCAGTCGATACGGCCCGGGGTGCGCACCCCGAGTTCGCGCAGCGAGCGATAGCTCCAGATGGTGCCCAGGATGCCGATCGGCACACCGACCCAGAAGATCGCCTTCCAGTTCCACTCGGACAGGAAGCCGCCGATGAGCAGGCCCAGGAAGGACCCGGTGACGGCGGCCACCATGTTCACCCCCAGCGCCATACCGCGCTGGTTGGCGGGGAACGCGTCGGTCAGGATCGCCGAGGACGAGGCCATCAGCATTGCCCCGCCGACGCCCTGCAGGACCCGCCAGGCGATCAGCCACACCGCGCCGCCACCGAGGTGGAACGGGTCGAAGGACAGCGCGATCGCGGCGACGGTGAACACGACGAAGCCCGCGTTGTAGATGCGCACCCGGCCGAACATGTCGCCGAGGCGTCCGACGGGTACCACCAGGACCGCGGTCACGACGAGGTAGCCCATCAGCATCCAGAGCAGATAGCTGACGTTGCCCGGGGCCAGCGGGTTGAGCCCGATGCCGCGGAAGATCGCCGGCAGCGAGATCAGCACGATCGAGGCGTTGATGGTGGCCAGCAGGGTGCCCAAGGTGGTGTTGGACAGGACGATCCACTTGTAGAAGGGGTGGTCGTGGTCCATCTGGATGCGGCGGCGCGACGTCTCCGTCACCGCGGTCTTGGCGTCGGCCACCACCGGTGCCGCGGTCGAATCGAGTTCAGTCGTCATCAGCGTTCTCTTCGTGTCGGAGCAAGTGGGCGCAACACTGCGCAAGCGGTAATACACATATATTAGCTATATAAAACATTGCGGCCAAACTCGTCGCGGTTTCCCCTCGCTCCCGCCGGCCGGCTGCGCTACGTTGGTCACCGCTGGGACACCAGCACCCATCACGCGGGAGCGCGCACCGAGCGCGCTGAGAGGACAGCTGGGGCTGTCGACCGTACGAACCTGACCGGGTAATGCCGGCGTAGGGAGACATTCATGAGTGAAGTTCTGTCGTTGTCCGCGTCCGCCTCGGGCGACCAGGCGCCGGCCACCGTCACCACCGGCCCCATCACCGGGAGCACCAAGGTCTACCGCGACGTCGACGGCATGCGCGTGCCGTTCCGCCGGGTGCACCTGACCAACGGTGAGCACCTCGACCTGTACGACACCTCCGGGCCGTACACCGACGACGCCGCGGTGATCGACCTGCGGGCCGGCCTGCCGGCACGCCCCGGCATCGTCGCAGACCGGGGCACCCAGTCGCAGCGGGCCCGCGCCGGCGAGATCACCGCCGAGATGTCGTTCATCGCCGCACGCGAAGGGGTGCCGGCCGAACTGGTGCGCGACGAGGTGGCCCGCGGTCGCGCGGTCATCCCGGCCAACCACCATCATCCCGAAAGCGAACCGATGATCATCGGCAAGGCGTTCGGCGTGAAAGTCAATGCGAACATCGGCAATTCGGCGGTGCGCTCGTCGATCGCCGAGGAGGTCGACAAGATGGTGTGGGCGACCCGCTGGGGCGCCGACACCATCATGGATCTGTCCACCGGTCGCGACATCCACCTCACCCGGGAGTGGCTGCTGCGCAATTCACCGGTACCGGTCGGCACCGTCCCGATCTATCAGGCGCTCGAGAAGGTCAACGGCGAGCCGACCCGGCTGAGCTGGGAGGTCTACCGCGACACCGTGATCGAGCAGTGTGAACAGGGCGTGGACTACATGACCGTGCACGCCGGGGTGCTGCTGCGCTACATCCCGATGACCGCGCGCCGGATCACCGGCATCGTCAGCCGCGGCGGCTCGATCATGGCTGCCTGGATGCTGGCCCGGCACCGGGAATCCTTCCTCTACGAGCACTTCGCCGACCTCTGCGAGATCCTGGCCCGCTACGACGTCACGTTCTCCCTCGGCGACGGCCTGCGGCCGGGTTCGATCGCCGACGCCAACGACGAGGCGCAGTTCGCCGAGCTGCGCACGTTGGGCGAGCTGACCGCGGTCGCGAAAGCCCATGGCGTGCAGGTGATGATCGAAGGCCCCGGGCATGTGCCGATGCACAAGATCGTGGAAAACGTGCGTCTCGAGGAGGAGGTGTGCCAGGAGGCGCCGTTCTACACCCTCGGCCCGCTGACCACCGACATCGCACCGGCCTATGACCACATCACCTCGGCGATCGGCGCGGCGATCATCGCGCAGGCCGGCACGGCCATGCTGTGCTACGTGACCCCCAAGGAACACCTCGGTCTGCCCGACCGCCAGGACGTCAAGGACGGCGTGATCGCCTACCGGATCGCCGCGCACGCCGCGGATCTGGCCAAGGGGCACCCCCTCGCCCAGCAGCGTGACGACGCACTGTCGAAGGCGCGCTTCGAGTTCCGCTGGCACGACCAGTTCGCGCTGTCGCTCGACCCGGATACCGCGCGGGCGTTCCACGATGAGACGCTGCCCGCCGAACCGGCGAAAACCGCGCACTTCTGCTCGATGTGCGGGCCGAAATTCTGCTCGATGCGGATCACCGCCGACATCCGGGCGGCCTACGGCGACGAGATCGAGAAGGGTATGGCGGACAAGTCCCGGGAGTTCGCCGAACGCGGCAACCGCGTGTATCTACCCTTGGACTCGTGAACTTCCTGCCGCTCAGCCCGCCCGGCCAGACTCCCGTGCGGGTGATGACCATCGCCGGATCGGATTCCGGCGGGGGTGCCGGCATCCAGGCCGATATGCGCACCTTCGCCCTGCTCGGGGTGCACAGCGCCGTCACCGTCACCGCGGTGACCGTGCAGAACTCCTTGGGCGTGCGGGATTTCCACGAGATCCCGCTCGACGTCATCGCCGGCCAGATCGACGCCGTGGTGACCGACATCGGGGTGCAGGCGGCCAAGACCGGCATGCTGGCGTCCTCGGCGATCATCGACACCATCGCGGGCACCTGGCGCGACCTGGGCCAGGCCGGCACCACTCCCCTGGTGGTGGACCCGGTGTGCGCCTCGATGCACGGTGACCCGCTGCTGCACCCCAGCGCCCTGGACACCCTGCGCAACGAACTCTTCCCCCTGGCCACCCTGGTGACGCCGAATCTCGACGAGGTCCGGCTGCTCGTCGGCATCGACGTGGTCGACGAGCGCACCCAGCGCGACGCGGCCAAGGCGCTACACGCGCTGGGTCCGCAGTGGGCGCTGGTCAAAGGCGGGCACCTCCGGTCGTCGGCGCAGAGTCCCGACCTGCTGTACGACGGGGAGAATTTCCACGAGTTCGTTGCGCCCCGGGTGGACACCCCGCACGATCACGGCGCCGGCGACACGCTCGGCGCGGCAGCCGCCTGCGCGCTCGGGCACGGGTTCTCGGTGCCCGACGCGGTGGCATTCGGCAAGACGTGGGTGACCGAGAGCCTGCGCTGGGCCTACCCGCTGGGCGACGGGCACGGCCCGGTGTCGGTGCTGTGGCGCCTCGGCCATCCGTGACCCGCACCGAGATACCGGAGATCGCCGGGGTGGCCCACCACCCCGACGGTGTCCCGACCGGCACGGTGGCGCTGACCCATGGGGCCGGCGGCAGCCGCGAGGCGCCGCTGCTGGAACGGCTCTGCGACGAGTGGGCCCGGCGCGGGTGGCTGGCGGTCCGTTACAACCTGCCCTACCGGCGGCGCCGACCCAAGGGGCCGCCGTCGGGCTCCGCGGTCGCCGACCGGGCCGGCGTGGCCGAGGCGGTGGCGGTGGCGCGCGCCCTGACCGGCGGGCCGGTGATCGCCGGCGGGCATTCCTACGGCGGCCGGATGACCTCCATGGCCGTGGCCGAAGACGCTGTCGGTGTCGATGTCCTGACGCTGTTCTCCTACCCGCTGCACCCGCCGGGCAAGCCGGACCGGCTGCGCACCGAGCATCTGCCGCGCATCGCGGTCCCGACGGTGTTCACCCACGGCAGCTCCGACCCGTTCGGCGGTATCGACGAAATATCGGCGGCCGCCGCCCTCATCGCCGCACCGACCACCGTCGTCGACGTCCCCGGAGCCCGCCACGACCTGGCCTCCCGCACGATGGACGTTCCGGCGCTGGCCGTCGACGCCGCGCTGCGCCTGCTGCGCTGACGGGCCGGCGTCGCCAAGATCACCAGCGGCTATCGTTCTGGCATGACGACGCCCCCGGCCCCGCCACCGCCTCCCGGCCAGCCGCCGTACGGGCAACCCCCACACCAGCAACCCCCCTACGGCCAATACGGGCAATACGGGCAGCCGCCGAACTACGGTCAGCAGCCGCACTATCCACCGCCGCCGCCCCAGCCGTACGCGGGCCCACCGCCGATGCAGCCGCCGAAGAAGAACCGGCTCTGGCTGATCCTCGGCATCGTCGCCGCGCTGCTGATCCTGGCCATCGCGGCCGTGGTCGTCATCGTGTTCGTCGTGGTGGGCAGCGGCACCAAGACCGCCACCGATGTCGGGGTGGGCGACTGCCTGGCCGAGATCCCCGACAGCGCCCGGGTACTGACGGTGAAGACCGTCGATTGCGCCGAGACCCACGCCGGCGAGGTGTTCGCGGTGCTGAACATGCCCGACGGGGACTATCCCGGCGACGCCGCGGTCGAGGAGTATTCGAACCGGTGCGGACCCGCGCTGGCGACGTACTCCCCCGAAGCCATGACCGACGACAGCGTGAAGCTCTACGTCCTCTATCCCACCGAACAGACGTGGGGGCAGGGCGACCGCGCAGTGACGTGTGTCGCCACGCTGGATCCGCCGCGGACCGGATCACTGAAGGGCTGACGGATACCGGGATCCACCCGGTACTTCCGGTACCGTTGTCGGTCATGACTTCGGAGCAGTTCGACGCGGTCATCGTGGGCGCCGGATTCGCCGGAATCGGAGCCGCGATCCAGCTCAAACGGCTGGGAATGACCGATTTCGTGATCCTCGACCGCGAGGACGACCTGGGCGGCACGTGGTATGTCAACCACTATCCCGGCCTGGCCGTCGACGTCCCCACCACGACCTACAGCTACTACTTCGAACCCAACCCGAACTGGTCGCGGCTGTTCTCCACCGGCAACGAGATCAAGCAGTACGCCGACGACGTCGCCGACAAGTACGACGTGCGCCGCCACATCCGGTTCAACACCACGGTCGAGGGTGCCCGCTGGGACGAGGACACCAAGCTGTGGCGGGTGGCGGTGGCCGGGGGCGAGACGCTGAGTGCGCGCTATCTGTTCACCGCCACCGGCTTCCTGTCCCAGCCGCACGTGCCCGACATCCCCGGCATCACCGGATTCGAGGGCAAGGTCATCCACACCACCGATTGGGACGACAGCTTCGACCCAGCCGGACGCCGGGTCGCGATCATCGGCACCGGCGCCACCGCGGTACAGCTGATCCCCGAGTTGGCCAAGTCCGCCGCCGACCTCACGGTGTACCAGCGCACCGCGATCTGGGTGGTGCCCAAGATCGACTTCCGGTTCTCCGAGCGCGCCAAGCGGCTGTTCGCCCGGGTGCCGTTCACCCAGCGGGCGATCCGCGCGGTCACCGATGCCATCTACGAGTTCATGGTGTGGATCGGCATCCTGCACTACCGCGGCAGCCGCGGCCGCGGCAACATCGCCGCCTCCGACCTGGCGAAGATGCACCGGTTCGTCACCATCCGGGACCGGGAACTGCGCCGAAAACTGACCCCGGACTACGACTTCGGCTGCAAGCGGCCGACATTCTCCAACAGCTACTACCGCACGTTCACCAAACCGCATGTGCATCTGCAGGCCGACGGCATCGACCACATCGAGGCCGACGGTATCGTCAACGCCGACGGCACCAAGACCGTCATCGACACCTTGGTTCTCGCCACTGGATTCGACCTGTGGGAAGCCAACTTCCCGGCCATCGAGGTGATCGGCCGCGACGGCCGCAATCTCGGGAAATGGTGGCGGGATACGCGTTTTCAGGCATATCAGGGCGTCACGGTGCCGCAGTTCCCGAACTACATGAGCCTGGCCAGTCCGTACGCGTTCCTGGGGTTGAACTTCTTCAACACCATGGAATACCAGATGCGGCACATGGATCGGCTGTTCGGCGAGCTCAAGCGGCGCGGCGCCACCACCTTCGAGGTGACCGAGGACGCGAACTCCCGATATCTGGACCGGATGACCGAATTGCTCGGCGAGTCGCTGTTCACCAACGGCAACTGTGCCAGCGCACGGTCCTACTATTTCAACCCCAGCGGGGAGGCGACCCTGCTGCGGCCGATGAGCACCAAGGCCGCGGTGCGCGAGGCGTCCGAGTACCCGCTGTCGGACTACCACATCGCCTAGGTCCCGAGGAACATCAGTGAGGAACAGAGTGAAAACCCGTACCCCGAAACGTAATTCGCGTGCCGCCACGGTGGCCGGTCTGGCCGTGGCCGGCACCGGCCTGGCGCACTTCGCCAACCCGAAGATGTTCGAGCCGGTCACCGTCGCGGCGTTCCCGGACAACACCCGTCGCCACGTCTACACCAACGGCAGCATCGAGACGGCGATCGGTCTGGCGCTGGCCGCGCGGCGCACCCGCCGGCTGGGCCTGGCCGGTCTGCTCGGCTACGGCGCCTATTTGGCCGGCAACACCGTGCGCAGCCGGTAGCGTCCCAACAGCGTCAGATCCATCAGTCCGCACACCAGCGCCCGGGTGTAGGGCGAGTTGCGGTACTGCACCAGCCGGCCGAGATCGACGACCACGGCCATGGCGGCATGGACCGCGAACCGCGCCTGCCCGGCCGTCCACTCCGGATGCAGCGCCGCCACCAGATCACCCCACGTCGCCACGGCGGACCGCTGCAGGTTGCGCAGGATCTGCTGGTCACCGGCGGACATGTTGAGCCGCTCGGTGTAGTACACGTAGTCCATCTCGGGCTGGCTGAACGAGCGGGCGACATGGCCGTCGATCAGGCGCGTCAGCGCCTCCTCACGATCCGGCGCGCTGTCGAGGATCGCCGACATCTCGGCTTGCCAACGGTCGGCGTCCCGGCGGAATCCGCCGGCGAGAATCTCGCTCTTGCTAGAGAAGTACCGGTAGATGCCGGAGGCGGGCATGCCGACAGCGGTCGCGATGTCCTCCATCGAGGTGTCGCGGTAGCCCTTCCGGTTGAACAGCTTCATCGACTCGACGAGCAGCGCCTCGTATCTCGACCGGTGAGCCGGCGGGCCGGCCGCTGCCGGCTCGTCGACGTCCGGCAGCTCGGGGAATCCGGCGGTCACCAGCGTCATCACCAAATCGGAGAGCAGCGAACGGATCTGGCCACCCGGTAGTGTCGCCCGATGGTCGACGATGCTGCCGAGCACGCTGATCATCGCCGTCGAGAGGGTCCAGCGCTGGGGCGAATCGAGTTCGGGGCGAAGGACACTCAACGGCTGCTGCACCCGGCGGTGTACGGTGCGGATCTGCCCGTTGAGCGTCGCCTGGTCGTCGCCGCGCAGATACCGGGCCTCCCAGCGGTACAGCCCACCGGAATCCCGGTTGGCCAACGCGGTGTCGCTCAGCGCGACGGCCAGCCGCTGGAGCATCTCGTGGGGGTCGGCGGAGGCGTCGTCGGCGAAGGCGGTTGCGTCGACCAACTGCTGGCCGAGGCCGAGCACTGCGTCGCGGAACAATTCGTACTTGCCGCTGTAGTGGCGGTACAGCGCCGCGGCCGAGATGCCGACCCGTGCCGCAATCGCCTCCATGCTGACGCCGTGGTACCCCAGGCTCGAGAAGGCCTCCGCCGAGACCCGGGCGATCTGGGCCTTGCGGTCCTTCGGGCGGCGGCGAACCACGCCACCGGGTGCGGGCGGGGTGCGCGCCATCTGCCCCACACTAATGCGGTCGATCGGGGCCGGCGTGGTCCACGCTGCGCGCACCGCCCACATACCATCGCCGGGTGGCTCGTGACGGGACCGGATCCGACGACCCTGCGCTGATCCGCCGGCTCGGCCTGACCGACGCCGTGCTGATCGGACTCGGCGCCATGGTCGGCGCCGGGGTGTTCTCCGCCTTCGCACCGGCAGCCGCCGCGGCGGGCAGCGGTCTGCTCATCGGCCTGGCGATCGCCGCGCTGGTCGCCTACTGCAATGCGACGTCATCGGCCTGGCTGGCCGCCCGCTACCCCCAGTCCGGCGGGACGTATGTGTACGGGCGTGAGCGACTGGGCGGGTTCTGGGGTCACCTCGCCGGGTGGAGCTTCGTGGTCGGCAAAACCGCGTCGTGTGCGGCGATCGCCCTCACCGTCGGGTTGTACGCCTGGCCGGAGGCGGCACGGGCGGTTGCGGTGGCCGCCGTCGTGGCCCTGACGGTGCTCAACTACACCGGGGTGCAGAAGTCGGCCCTGCTCACCCGTGTGATCGTCGCGGCGGTGGGCGCCGTCCTGATCGCCGTGGTGGCCATCGTGGCGAGCGCGGGTCACGTCGACGCCGCGCATCTGGAGCTCACCTCCGACAGCACCGTCGGCGGCGTACTGCAGGCCGCCGGCCTGCTGTTCTTCGCCTTCGCCGGCTACGCGCGCATCGCGACCCTGGGTGAAGAGGTCCGGGATCCGGCCCGGACCATCCCCCGCGCCATCCGCACCGCCCTCGGTATCGCGCTCGTGCTCTATGCCGTCGTGGCGGTCACCGTACTGGCCGAGCTGGGACCGGCGCTGTCGTCGTCGAGTGCCCCGTTGGCCGACGCCGTGCAGGCCGCGGGCGCGGGCGGATTCGCCCCCGTGGTACGCGCGGGGGCGAGCGCGGCTGCGCTGGGGTCTCTGCTGGCGCTGATCCTCGGCGTCTCGCGCACCACCCTGGCGATGGCGCGCGATCGGCACCTGCCCCACGCACTGGCCGCGGTACACCCGAAGTTCGGCAGCCCGCACCGTGCCGAGGTCGCCGTCGGCATCGTCGTCGCGGTGCTGTGCGCCACCGTCGACCTGCGCGGCGCCATCGGATTCTCGTCGTTCGCCGTGCTGCTGTACTACGCCGTGGCCAATGCCGCGGCCTGGACGCTGGGTCACCGGGCGGTGCCGGCGCTGGGATTGGTCGGCTGCCTGGTGTTGGCGTTCTCGCTGCCGCTCGATGCGGTGCTCGCCGGAGCGGCGGTGGTGGCGGTGGGCGCCGTGTCGTATGCGGTGCGCGCGCGCCGCTGACTCACCCGACGCCGGTCACATGCACCGACCGGTCCGCCAGTGCAAGATGGGCAACCATGAAACTGACGTGGACGCCCGTCGAGTCGCGGTCCGACGACACGTTCGTCGTCGCGCCCGACGAACGGCTCAGCTGGAGTCGCACCATCGGCATCGGCGCCCAGCATGTGGTCGCCATGTTCGGCGCCACGTTCCTGGTGCCGGTGCTGACCGGCTTCCCGCCGGCCACCACGTTGCTGTTCTCCGGTGTCGGCACCATCCTGTTCCTGCTCATCACCGGCAATCGGCTGCCGAGCTACCTGGGTTCCAGCTTCTCGGTGATCGCTCCGGTGGTCGCGGCCACGGCGGCGCAGGGCACCGGCAGTGCGCTCGGCGGCCTCGTCGCCCTCGGCGTGGTGCTGATCGTCATCGGGGGCGTCGTCCATCTGGTCGGAACCCGCTGGCTCGACGCCACGCTTCCGCCGGTGGTGACCGGCGCCATCGTCGCGCTGATCGGTTTCAACCTGGCGCCGGCAGCCAAGAGCAACTTCGAGCAGGGACCGCTGGTCGGCCTGATCACCCTGGTGCTGCTGGTCGCCACCCTGGCCTTCTTTCGCGGCATCGTCGGCAGATTGGCCATCTTCGGTGCCGTGGTGATCGGGTATCTGATCGCGCTGGCCATGGGCGATGTCGACACCGCGGCCATCGCGGCCGCACCGTGGATCGGCCTGCCGCAGTTCCAGACACCCTCGTTCTCGCTGGCGGTCCTGCCGATGTTCCTGCCCGCGGTGATCGCGCTGATCGCCGAGAACATCGGGCACGTGAAGTCGGTGGGCCAGATGACCCGGACCGACGTCGACCCGCTGATCGGCCGGGCGCTGGCCGCCGACGGCGTCGCCACCACGCTGGCCGGCTTCGGCGGTGGATCGGCCACCACCACCTACGCCGAGAACATCGGCGTGATGGCGGCGACACGGGTGTACTCGACGGCGGCATACTGGGTGGCGGCCGCTGTCGCCATCGTGTTGTCGCTGTGCCCCAAGATCGGGGCGGCCATCTCGGCGATCCCGGCCGGTGTGCTCGGCGGAGCGACGGTGGTGCTCTACGGCCTCGTCGGCGTGCTCGGCGTCCGGATCTGGCTGACCAACCGCGTGGACTTCTCGTTGCCGGTCAACCAGATGACCGCCGCCATCCCCCTGATCATCGGTATCGCCGACTTCACCTGGCAGGCAGGCCAATTGACGTTCACCGGAATCGCCCTCGGGTCGATCGCCGCGCTGCTGGTCTACCACGGGATGCGGCTGCTCGGGTTGCGGACCGCACGAAAGGCCTAGCTCTCAGCGCGGCTGGCGGTGACGGCTGTCGCGCGGCGGCACCCCGTTGGGTCCGTCGATGGACTGCGCGTACGCGCCGACGGCGTAGGCGACCGATGGGGCCATCACCGCCAGCGCGTGGCGGTCGACATTGGTGATGGTGTCGCGGGCGGTGTGGTAGTTCGGATCGAATGCGGCACCGGCCCGCCCACCCCACAATCTCGCCTGAACGGGGGACTTCTGTTGCGCGGCACCGGTGGTGGTCCCACCGATCGGTACACCGGCGGCACGGAACGGATCGTAATCGGTCCGGTCGGCCAGCGGCATGTCCGCCGGCCGCACCCCGGCCAGGTTGAGATATCCGGCGAGCAACCGTTCGATACCCGCCGATCCCTCGGGGACGTCCGCCGAGCCCGCGGCGGCGGTGGACTGGTCGCCGTCGTAGGTGAAGAATCCGGCGTTGGGTGAGCCGAGCATGTCGAAGTTCAGGTACAGCGCGATGTCGTCGAGCTGGTCGCGGTCCAGTCCGCGGACATAGGCCCGCGATCCCTCCAGCCCGATCTCCTCGGAACCCCAGAACGCGAACCGGACGGCGTTGGCGATCTGCGGGGAACTGCCCAGTTGCACCGCGGTTTCGAGCACGGCCGCCACCCCGGTGCCGTTGTCGTTGATCCCCGGTCCACCGCCGATGCTGTCGAGGTGTGCCCCGACCACCACCACGTCATCGGTCGCACCGGTCGTGGTCTGGGCCACCACGTTGCGGGATTTCACCATCACCGGCCTGCCGTCGAGGCGCAGCGAGACCGGAGCGGATGTGCGGCGCAGTGCCGCGTTCGTCGCCGCGTCGATGATGCCGACCGGCGCGGTGAGTCCCCGGTAGTAACCGGGGGTGAACAGCGTCGGCGGGCTGGCGCTGGACGCGTCGAGCGCGATCAGCACGCCGACAGCACCTGCCGCCACGGCGGCGTTCTGCTTGGCGACCACCGAACAGCCGGTGTCGTCGACCACCGCGATCGCGCCCTCGATGTCCACACCCGCGTAGTCGTCGCGGGCGCACCCGGCGGGCTTCGCCGGACGCAGCGTGAGGGCGTTCAGGGCGTCGGGGCCGGTGTCCACCAGCAGCGAGGCTTTCTCGACGGCGTGCTCGCGACCGGAGACGGTCAGGCTCGGATGCCCTCCCGTGGTGCCGCCGTACCGATCGAACTCCGGCGTCTGGACATCGAAGCCCTTGTCGCGCAACACATTCGCCACGTAGTCGACGCTGGCGTCGTATCCGGGGGTGCCCTCGGCGCGTCGCCCGCCGTTGGCCTCGGCGATCTTCTGCAGTGCATCGAGGTGGACGTAGAGCGCATCGACGGTGACGCTGGCCGCCAGCTGCTCGGCGTCGGGTGGCGGCGGTGACGGCGTGGCCGAGCAGGCCGCGACGAGCGCGGCCGCGGCCAGTGTGATCAGTCCGCGACCGATCACGTAGGCCCGGTGGGATGGCGGGTGCGGTCGGCGCGGATCGGTATGCCGTTGCGGCCACGCTGGTCCTGGGCGTACAGGCCGACCGCGAAACCCACTCCGCGACCGTGGATCTCCAGCGCGGTGCGATCGATGGCGTCCACCGTATCGGTCTTCTTGTGGTAGTTCGGGTCGAAGGGGCGGTTGGCTTCGCCACCCCAGATGTCGGCCTCCTCGGGCGACTTCTCCTCTTCGGCGCCGGAGAACAGTCCGCCGGACGGGATACCGGCCGCGGTGAACGGCTGATAATCGGATCGGCCGTCGAAACTGGTGTCGCGCGCCGGTTTACCGGCAACGTCGAGATAGCCGGCCAGGGTGCGTTCGACGCCGGCCGAACCCTCCGGGACCCTGGGGGCGCCGGCGTTGGGATCCCGAGGCGCGGACTGGTCGCCGTCGTAGGCGAAATAGCCCGGGTTGGGTGATCCGAGCATGTCGAAATTGAGGTACAGCGCGATGTCCTGGAGCTGATCGCGGTCGAGCGATTCGACGTAGTTCTGCGAACCGAGCACACCGAGTTCCTCGGCTCCCCAGAACGCGAACCGCACGGCGTTGTGCACCTGCGGTGAACCGCCGAGCCGGCGGGCGGTCTCGAGCACCGCGGCGACGCCGGATCCGTTGTCGTTGATGCCGGGTCCGGCGGGCACGCTGTCCAGGTGGGCACCGGCCATCACCACGTCGGCGGTCGAGCCGGTCTTGGTCTGGGCGATGACGTTTCGGGTGCGCTCGGTGCGAACACCGGCATCCAGCCGTAGGCTCACCGGTCCCGGCGCCGCCCGCAGACCGTCGCCCACGGCCTTGGTGACGCCGACCGCCGGAATGCGTACGTCGGTATCGGTTCCGAGGGTGGCCTGCAGGTTGTCGCCGGCCTGGTTGTTGGCCACGATCACCGCCACCGCACCACGGCCTGCGGCGACGGACTGTTTCACGCCGAAGGGACATTGACCGCGGTCGACGAGCACCACCGCACCCTGCACCGGCAGGCCGTCGTAGTCGTCGGCGGTGCAGCCCGGGCTGTCCTCGCTCCGGGCCAGGACGAGCGGACCGGTGACACCCTGGGGCGGCGTGCCGATGGTGTACTCCAACGCCTTGGCCTCGACCGGCGCACCGGCCACCGTCAGCTCCGGCTTCTCCGCGAACGGCAGCCGCACCTCGAACTCGGGGGTCTGTACGTCGAAACCGCTGTCGCGCAGGGTGTTAACGACGTAGTCGACGCTGGCGTCGTATCCCGGGGTGCCCAGGGCGCGGTTGCCGCCGTTGGCGTCGGCGATCTCTTGCAGCCGCTGCAGGTCGCCCATCATCGCGTCGAGGGAGACCCGGCCGGCGAGTTCGTCGGCGAAGTCCTTCGCGGCCGGCGCTGCCTCCTGCGTCGAGGACGCCGTCTGTGACGGCGCGGGTCCGGTGCCGCTTCCACACCCACCGAGTGACGCGGCCACCGCCATGGCGGCCAGCGCCGCGAGCGTCGTGCGAATCATGGCACCCACGTTAGCGATCAGGCATCGCGGCGATCGACCACCACGACCGCCGCGACGAAGACGGCGGCCACCACGATGGCGAAGTACACGACCGCTCCCGCCTGTCCCCACGGCACGCTGTAGGCCGGGAACAACCAAGCGACGTCGAGGAATTCGAACATGTTCGCGAACGGGAGGTAGGCGCCGATCTCGCTGCCGATGTTGGGCATGTTGCCCAGCACCGGCTCGATCACCAGCGGCCACAGCAGCAGGACGGCCACCGCTCCCGCGGCGAACCGGATCAGCGCACCGACGGCCACCCCGAGGACCGCGGCCAGCACGGCGTAGAGCGTCACCGCGCCGACCGCCCGCCACGTCGACTCGGCCGCCGGCGAGAGACCCGCGATGAGAGCGGCGACGACGCTCGTCAACGCGGCACACAGACCGCTGAAACCACCTGCCACGACCGCTTTGGCGACGAGCACCAGCGGGCGCCGGGGGACGGCCAGGAACGTCGAGCGGATGAGCCCGGAGCGGTATTCCCCGGTCATCGTGAGCGACGCGAGGACCATCAGCACCGGCACACCGAAGACGGCGACGCCGAGGATGGCCTCCTCGGGTGTCATCGGGTCGTAGTCGCTGCTGGCCGCGGTCAGCATGGCGGTCACCCCGAGCGACAGCACGACGACGGCCCCCGCCGACCACAGCGACGAGCGGGTGGTGACCAGTTTGATCCGTTCGGCGTCGAGCACCGGCAGCACGCTCATGGGCGGCCCGCCCGGTAGTCCACTGCGTCATCGGTCATCTTCAGATACGCCTCCTCGAGGGACGCCCGCTGGGGGCTGAGTTCGTGCAGGGTGATCGCGTTGCGGGCCGCCAGTTCTCCGACCACGTCGGCGGACACCCCCAAGACCGTCAGCCCACCCTCGCGCTGGTCGCCGACGCTGATGCCCGCGCCGGTGAGCACATCGCGCAGCTGTTCGGACTGGGGGCTGCGCACCAGAACCGTATCGCCGCCGGATCGGCTCACGAAGTCGCCGACGGTGGTCGAGGCGATGAGCCGCCCCCGGCCAATGACCAGGAGCCGGTCGGCGGTCTGGGCCATCTCCGAGAGCAGGTGGCTGGACACCAGCACGGTGCGGCCCTCCGCGGCCAGCGCGCGCATCAGGGTGCGCACCCAGTGGATGCCCTCGGGGTCGAGCCCGTTGACCGGCTCGTCGAACAGCAGGACCGGCGGGTCACCGAGCAGGGCGGCCGCGATACCCAGCCGCTGCCCCATCCCGAGCGACAGCGCCCCCGCGGCACGGTCGGCGGCGGGCGCCATGCCGACGATCTCGAGCACCTCGTCGACCCGCGACGTCGGGATCCGGTTGGCCGCCGCGATCCACCGGAGGTGATTGCGGGCCGTCCGGTTCGGATGCGCCTGACGGGCGTCGAGTAGGGCACCGACGACGCGCGCCGGGTCGCGCAGAGCGCGATAGGCCACACCGTCGATGGTCGCGGTGCCCGCGGTCGGCCGGTCCAACCCCAGGATCAGCCGCATGGTGGTGGTCTTGCCTGCGCCGTTCGGCCCGAGGAATCCGGTCACCACACCGGGCTCGACCGTGCAGGTCAGACCATCGACGGCGACGGTTGCGCCGTACTTCTTCGTCAGGCCTTCGAGTGCGATCACACCGACCATGGTGTCAGCTCAGTGTCGCGACGATCATGTCCGCAACCGCCCGCATCCCCGCGGCATTGGGGTGCAGCGGGGCCGGCCGACGTGGCCACGGCACCCCGGGCCGGGTGGTCCAGGGCTGGGCGGACCAAGCGTGATGGTCACCGCTGGCCTGAGCCGCCCGCAGCCATTCGCATCCGGTCGCGGTGGCCGCCGCACCGGTGAGCCGCTCGAGCGTGTCGGCCATCCGCCGGCCCAGCGCGACATCGGCGTCCGACAGCGGCGGAGCGGCGGTGCCGGCCGGCGGGAGCAGCGTCAGATAGTCGACGAAGAGCGCACGTGCCTTCGGGGAGCGTTCGCGCACGGCCCGGCCGACCCGCTGCAGGGAGTCGCCGACCGCCACCAGTGCCCGGTCGCGCGCGGTGCGGTCGAACAGCGCACCCACCGGCGGCAGCAGCCGCGCCACCCGCGGCAGTCCGGCCGCCATCAGCATGGGCACATATCCCACGTCGTTGCCGCCGATGGTGATCGTCACCAGCGCCTCGGTGCCGTCGAGGGCGCCGATCTGCGGCGGCGTCCCGTGCTGCGGATCGTCGAGCAGGTGGGCGGTGGTGGCGCCCGAATACGTGACGTCGACCAACTGCAGACCCAGCCGCTCCGACACCAGGTGCGGATAGTTGCGCGCCGACCGCGCGGCCCGCAGCGGCGCACCGGGTGCCGGCGGCCGGATTCCCGGACCCGCCGCCATCGACGAACCCAACGCGACGTAGCGCCCCGTCACAGCGCCGGACTCGACGCCTGGGCCCAGTAGCGCTTGGGAATCCGTCCGGCGTGCCGGGCCAGATGCCCCGCCGTGACCGCGGCGGCCATCGCCGCGGCCATCGCCGGCGGGTCGGCGGCCCGGGTGACGGCGCTGGCCAGCAACACCGCGTCACATCCGAGCTCCATGGCCAGCGCTGCATCGCTGGCCGTTCCGATCCCGGCGTCGAGGATGACGGGCACCCCGGACGCCTCGACGATCATCTCGATGTGATGCGGGTTGGCGATGCCCAGCCCGGTGCCGATCGGCGAACCCAGCGGCATCACCGCCGCGCAGCCGATGTCCTCGAGCCGGCGCGCCAGCACCGGATCGTCGTTGGTGTACGGCAACACCACGAAACCGTCGTCCACCAGTTGCTCTGCCGCGCGCACCAGCTCGACGGCGTCGGGGAGCAGGGTGCGTTCGTCGGCGATCACCTCCAACTTCACCCAGTCGGTACCCAGCGCCTCGCGGGCCAGCTGCGCGGTGAGCACCGCCTCGGCCGCCCCCCGGCACCCGGCCGTATTGGGCAGCGCCATGATGCCGAGCCGGTCGAGCAGGTCGAGCACACCGGTACCGCCCTCGGCGTCGACCCGGCGCACCGCGACGGTGGTCAACTCGGTGCCCGACGCGACCAGCGCGGCTTCCAGGACGGCGAGGTTCGCCGCGCCGCCGGTGCCGCAGATCAGCCGGGATCCGAAGTCCCGGCCGGCGATGGTCAAGGTGGAATCAGCCACCCTGCACCGCCGTCACGACCTCGACGCGCGCGCCGTCGCGCAGCGGCGTGGCCCATTGGGCCCGCGGCAGCACCGACCAGTCCACGGCCACGGCGATACCCCGGTCCGGGAATCCCATTCGCGCCACCAGCTCGGCGACCGTCGTCGCGTCGTCGATCTCCACGTGTTCGTCGTTCACCGTGACGTTCATCGGACACCCCTCATGTCGTGACTCCCACCGTCTCGGCCAGGTCCGCGGCCACCCGCTGGGCGGTCCAGGGCGCCAGCAGGAATCCGTTGCGGCCGTGTCCGGCGGCCAGCACCGTACGGTCGTCGAGCCGATGGACCAGCGGCAGTCCGTCCGGTGTCATCGGCCGTAGCCCGGCGGCGCATTCGGCGAACTCGTACTCGCTCAGCGCCGGCATCACCGTGCAGGCGTCGTCGAGCAGGTCACGCACCCCGCTGACGGCCGGCGCGGTGTCGCGGCCGTGCTCGTACTGTGTCGCACCGATCACCACACCGTCGCGGCGCGGGACCAGATACACCTGTCTGCCGTGCACCCGCGCGCGAATCACCCGGCGCGGTACCGGCATACACCCGCGCCGCCACCGCAGCCGCAGCACTTCGCCCTTGACCGGCCGAATGGGCAGCCCTGGCCACAGCGCCGGGGCGTCGACCCCGTTGGCGATCACCCGCACGTCGACGTCGTCGACCGCGGACAGATCGGTTACCGCGGGCGCCCACCGCACGCCCAGCCGCTCGCACTGCGCGGCCAATGCGTCGACGAGGGCGCGGTTGTCGACGGCCAGTTCGGTGTCGGCGACGAAGCCGTGCCGGATGCCCTGCGCAAGCAGCGGTTCGATCTCGCGTGCCGCCGAGGTCAGTGTGACGGGGTGGCCCTGCGCGCCCAGCCATTGCCCGACCGTGCGCAGATCCGCGGCGTCGGCGCGGTCCACCGCCACCACCAGGGATTCGCGTGCGGTCACGACCTCGGGCGGGAGGCCGTCGAGGAAGCCGGTGTGCCACAGCCGCAGCGAGTCGAGGCCGAGGCGCAGGAGAGCCTCCTCACCGGGCCAGGCTTCGCTGTGCGGGGCGAGCATTCCGCCGGCCACCCAGGAGGCGCCTCGGTCGTGGCCGCGGTGCACCCGCACCGACCATCCGTCCTGGGCGGCGCGGCGGGCGACGGCCAGCCCGATCACACCGCCGCCGACGACGGCCAGGGTCCGCTCCACAAACACCTCCCTTCGCCGGCATGACCCGGATCAGGTTTGACGGTCAGGGCCGGCTGTCTGGCCCACTCTCAGTCCCGCGTCCCCGGGACTCCCGTGTCGGCGACCCACGGTAGTCGCTAGCGTTCGGATGTGCACGAAGCCGACCGACGCCCCGCGCCAGCGCTCACCGACGCCCGGCTGTATCTGTGCACCGACGCCCGTCGCGACCGCGGCGACCTCGCGGATTTCGCCGACGCCGCCCTGGCCGGCGGGGTCGACGTGATCCAGCTGCGGGACAAGGGGTCGGCCGGCGAGCAGCGGTTCGGACCGCTGGAAGCACGCGCGGAACTCGCTGCGCTGGAGATCCTGGCCGATGCCGCGCACCGGCACGGGGCGCTGCTGGCGGTCAACGACCGCGCCGACATCGCGCTGGCCGGGAACGCCGACGTCCTGCATCTGGGCCAGGACGATCTGCCGCTCGAGGTGGCCCGCGGCATCATCGGCGAGCGGCCGCTGATCGGACGGTCCACCCACGACCTCGACCAGGCCATTGCCGCCGTCACCGAGGACGTCGACTATTTCTGCGTCGGCCCGTGCTGGCCGACGCCCACCAAACCGGGCCGGCGGTCACCGGGGCTGGATCTGGTCCGCGCGGCGGCGGCACTGCAGACCGACAAGCCATGGTTCGCGATCGGCGGGATCGACGAGGAGCGGCTGCCCGAGGTGCTGGCCGCCGGCGCTCGGCGCATCGTGGTGGTCCGGGCCATCACCGCCGCCGACGACCCGGCTGCGGCCGCTAGGCGCCTTCGGACCGCTCTGACCGCCGACCGTTGACCAGCAGCGGAATGGACGCGGTGACGCTGCGCAACCGCTGCCAGCTGGCGGCGAACCCCGGGTGCAGCGGTAGCGAGTCGACCTCGTCCTCCCCCACCCAGCGCAGTTCGGCGCTCTCCCGGTTCGGCACGGTGTCGAGCTGCTCGGCGGCATCGGCGATCACGGTCGTATAGGTCCAGCCGCTGAATTCGGCGGTCACCACGGTGGTGCGCACGGTGAGTCGCTCGGCGGGCAGTCCGGCTTCCTCGTGCGCCTCCCGGACCGCGGCCTGTTCGGGCGTCTCGTGGCTGTCGCGAGCACCGCCCGGCAGCCCCCACGTTCCGCCCTGGTGACTCCACGGGGCCCGGTGTTGCAGCAGAACTGCCGCCGATCCGTCCGGCCGGGGCGCCCGCAGCAGCAGTCCGGCCGCTCCATGACGCCCCCAGAACCGTCCGCCACTTTCGGAGAACACCCAGCCGTCACCGTCCCCACGCACGAATACAGGATATGCGGCGATCCCTCCGACGGCTCTGTCCCGATTCGGCGCGCGGCGTACCGGTAACTCTTAGGATTCTCAGATACGTTGGACGGGTCGGAAAGTTGCCGAATAGATGAGGACCGCACACAGGTGACTGTGGAGTTGGCGCACCCGTCAACCGAGCCGCTGGCGTCCCGGTCCCCGACCACGCCGGCGCATCCTCGCTGGTGGTTTCTCTGGACCACCCCGGGCCGGATCCTGACCATCGGCTTGGTGCTCTCGGCGTTGGCGATCGCCAGCGCCCTGGCCACCTCGACCACGATCGACGATCGTCAGCAGGCGCTGACCACGGTGCTCGACCACACCGAACCGCTGTCGTTCGCGGCCGGGCAGCTCTACACACGGCTCTCGGTGGCCGATGCGGCGGCGGCCACCGCCTTCATCGCCGGCACCGAACCGCGCGACGTCCGGCAACGCTACGAGCAGGCGATCACCGATGCCGCGGTGGCCCTGACCCGGGCCTCGAGTGGTCTGACCGACGAGGACCTGGTGCAGCTGCTCGGCCGGATCAACGCCGAGCTCGCGGTCTACACCGGGCTGGTCGAGACGGCGCGCACCAACAACCGGTCGGGTAACCCGGTGGGTTCGTCGTATCTCTCGGAGGCCTCGTCGCTGATGCAGGCGAAGATCCTGCCGGACGCCCAGCGGCTGTACGAGCAGACCTCGGCGCGGGTGGACGAGGAGACGACCGCCTCGACGCGGATCCCGGCCCCGGTGATCCTGGTGGTGCTCGCCACCCTGCTGTTCGGGCTGTTCGCCAACCGCTGGCTGGCGCGGCGCACCCGGCGTCGGGTGAACGCCGGGTTCGTCGCGGGCGGGCTCGCGGTGCTGATCATGGTGCTCTGGGTCGGCACCGCACTGACCATCTCGACCGCCGACAGCCGCAGCGCCAAGGGCGCCGGCGCGGAGTCACTCAAGACGATCACCACGCTGGCCATCACCGCCCAGCAGGCCCGGGCGGACGAGACCTTGGCGCTGATCCGCCGCGGTGACGAGGATGTGCGCAAGCAGTCCTACTATCAGCGCATCGACGTGATGCAGTCGCAGCTGTCGGACTACCTCGAACGGGACAACGCGATCGACAAGACCGACCTGCTCGCGGCGGAGAAGCTGTTGACCCGGTGGCGGGCCGCCGACGACCGCATCAACGCCTACATCGCGGTCGGTAACTACCAGGCCGCCACCCAGGTGGCGCTCGGAACCGGGGAGGACGATTCGACGCCGGCGTTCGACGAGCTCAACGAGGCACTGAACAAAGGCATCGAGCAGAGTCGTACCCAACTGCGCAGCGACATCCTCAATGCCCGGCGGGTGCTCTCAGGTGCGACGGCGGGTGCGGCGGTGCTCAGTGTGATCGCGGCGATCGCGGTGGCGCTCGGGTTGTGGCCACGATTGAGTGAGTACCGGTGATGAAGCGCCTCGTTGCTCTCCTCGCCGCAGCGACGCTGCTGGCCGGCTGCGCGCAGGCCGGATCGACCGATGCCGCACCCGGTGTGACGCTGGCACCGCCGAGCCCGGCGGGTATGCAGGAGCTGCCGCCGGAGCCGGTTCGGGTGCCGATGCCCGCCAACAACGACTGCAACCGCACCGCCAGCCTCCGTCCGTTCCCCACCCAGGACGAGGCCGATGAGGCCGTCGCCAACATCCGCAACCGCGGCCGGCTCATCGTCGGCCTCGACATCGGCAGCAATCTGTTCTCGTTCCGGGATCCGATCACCGGGGACATCACCGGTTTCGACGTCGATATCGCCGGGGAGATCGCCCGCGACATCTTCGGCAGCCCGGCGCAGGTCGAGTACCGCATCTTGTCGTCGGCCGACCGGATCGCCGCGCTGCGCAACAATCAGGTCGACGTCGTCGTCAAGACCATGACCATCACCTGTGAGCGCAAGAAGCAGGTCGCCTTCTCCACCGTGTACCTCACCGCCAACCAGCGCATCCTGGCCCCGCGCGATTCGGCGATCACGCGGGCCGCCGACCTGTCGGGCAAGCGGGTGTGCGTCGTCAAGGGCACCACGTCGCTGCGGCGCATCCAGCAGATCAGTCCGTCACCGATCATCGTGGCGACGGTGACATGGGCCGACTGTCTGGTGGCGCTGCAGCAGCGGCAGGTCGACGCCGTCAGCACGGACGACGCGATCCTGGCCGGGCTGGTGTCCCAGGATCCCTATCTGCACATCGTCGGACCGAGCCTCAACGAGGAGCCCTACGGCATCGGCGTCAACCTGGAGAACACCGGCCTGGTCCGCTTCGTCAACGGCACCCTGGCGCGCATCCGCCGCGACGGCACCTGGTACGCGCTGTACCGCAAGTGGCTGACGGTCCTGGGTCCGGCGCCGTCGCCACCCGTGGCGAGGTACGTGGACTGATGTCTGACACCGAGGAGGAACCGGGCACCCAGCCCGCGAGCCTCGACGACCTCGAGCTGGATTCGATGTCGACGATGCGGCCGATGGCCACCCAAGCGGTGTACCGCCCGAACTTCGACGATTCGGACAGCATCGGCTTCCACACCGGGGACACCGAACCCCAGGATCACGCGACGACCATCGTGCGCACCCTCTCGCCGGTGCGCCGACTCGGTGGCGGACTGGTCGAGATCCCGCGGGTGCCGGCCAAGGATCCGCTCGAAGCGCTGATGACCAATCCGGTGGTCGCCGAGGCGAAGCGCTTCTGCTGGAACTGCGGACGCCCGGTGGGACGGTCCTCCTCGGACGGCGAAGCGCTGTCGGAGGGCTGGTGCCCGCACTGCGGCAGCCCGTATTCCTTCCTGCCGCAACTCAATCCCGGCGATATGGTCGCCGACCAGTACGAGATCAAGGGGTGCATCGCCCACGGCGGGCTGGGCTGGGTGTACCTGGCGTTCGACCACAATGTCAACGAACGGCCGGTGGTGCTCAAGGGTCTGGTGCATTCGGGCGACGCCGAGGCGCAGGCGATCGCGATGGCTGAGCGCCAGTTCCTGGCCGAGGTCACCCACCCCGGCATCGTCAAGATCTACAACTTCGTCGAGCACGAGGACAAGCACGGCAATCCCGTCGGGTACATCGTCATGGAGTACGTCGGCGGTGCGTCACTCAAACAGGCCAAGGGACACCGGCTTCCGGTCGCCCAGGCCATCGGCTACATGCTGGAGATCCTGCCGGCGCTGGGTTATCTGCACTCGATCGGTCTGACGTACAACGACCTCAAACCCGAGAACATCATGCTGACCGAGGACCAGGTCAAGCTGATCGACCTGGGGGCGGTGTCGACGATCAACTCGTTCGGCTATCTGTACGGCACGCCGGGTTATCAGGCACCCGAGATCGTGCGGACGGGTCCGACGGTGCAGAGCGACATCTACACCGTGGGCCGGACGCTGGCCGCGTTGACACTCGAATTGCGCACGCGCAAGGGCCGTTACGTCGACGGGCTACCTGAAGGCGATCCGGTGCTCACCCAGTACGACTCGTTCGCGCGGCTGCTGCGCCGGGCGACCGATCCGGATCCGCGGCGCCGTTTCGGCAGTTCAGAGGAGATGTCCTCGCAGCTGCTCGGCGTGCTGCGCGAGGTGGTCGCCAAGGACACCGGGGTACCCCGGCCGGGTCTGTCGACGGTGTTCTCACCGTCGCGTTCGACGTTCGGCGTCGACCTGCTGGTGGCCCACACCGACGTCTACGTCGACGGTCAGGTGCACTCCGAGAAGCTGACCGCCCAGGAGATCGTCAAGGCGCTGCCGGTGCCGCTGCTCGACCCGGCCGACGTCGGCGCCACCGTCCTGTCGGCGACAGTGCTCAGCGAGCCGGTCCAGACCCTGGATTCGCTGCGGGCGGCCCGGCACGGATCGCTGGACTCCGAAGGCATCGACCTGTCCGAATCGGTCGAGCTGCCGCTGATGGAGACCCGTGCGCTCCTCGATCTGGGTGACGTGGCGAAGGCGACGAAGAAGCTCGACGATCTGGCCGCGCGGGTGGGTTGGCGTTGGCGGTTGGTGTGGTTCCGCGCGGTCTCGGAACTGCTGTCCGGCGAGTTGGAGGCGGCGACCAAACACTTCACCGAGGTGCTCGACACCGTGCCCGGCGAGCTCGCGCCGAAGCTGGCGCTGGCCGCGACCGCGGAGTTGGCGGGATGGGACGCCGCACCCAGCGCGGAGCGCAATTTCTACCACACGGTGTGGGGCACCGACCGCGGTGTGATCTCGGCGGCCTTCGGCATGGCGCGCGCTCAATCGGTGCAGGGCGATCGCGACGGCGCCGTCCGCACCCTCGACCAAGTACCGGCCACCTCACGGCATTTCACCACGGCGCGGTTGACCAGTGCGGTGACGCTGTTGTCGGGCCGCTCGTCGAGCGAGATCACCGAACAGCAGATCCGCGATGCCGCGCGACGAGTGGAAGCCCTGCCCGACACCGAGCCGCGGGTACTGCAGATCCGCGCGCTGGTGCTCGGCACCGCGATGGACTGGCTGGCCGACCACGATGCGAGCACCAACCACATCCTGGGCTTTCCGTTCACCGAGCACGGGCTGCAACTGGGCGTGGAGGCGTCACTACGCGCACTGGCCAGAGTGGCCCCGACGCAGGCGCATCGCTATGCGCTGGTCGACCTGGCCAACAGCGTGCGCCCGCCGAGCGCTTTCTAGCGGCTAACCGTTCGAGTGTGCACTCCGGGCGACGAGTGTGCACTGAGGGTGACGAAACACGAAAACGCCCGCCCTGGACGCACGCTCAAAGCCGCCATTGCACACTCGAGGATCGAGAAGCCATCGCGTTGCGTACTCGGCGCAGGATGTCGTTCGGATGGTCCTCCTTGACCACGCGCACCACCGTCCATCCGGCCTCAGTGACGCGCTCGGCGCGGCGGATGTCCTTCGCATAGACCGACCGCCTGGTCTGGTGATGCTCGCCGTCGTACTCGGCGGCGACCATGCAGTCCTGCCAACCCATGTCCAGATAGACGAACGGAACGTCGCCGCCCGCCCGGACGGGGATCTGCGTCTGGGGAATCGGCAGCCCCGCGCGGATGAACAGCAGGCGCAGCCAGGATTCCTTCGGGGATTCCGCTCCCGCGTCGACCAGTTCGAGCACGGTCTCGAGCTGGCGCAGACCGCGCGCGCCGGGATGTCGCCGTGCCACCTGGCCGACGGAGTCGACGGTCAGGCCAGTCGCCCGAAAGAGCGCGTCGAGCCGTGCCACCGCGTGGCCGACCTCGCCCCTACGGCCCAGGTCGAACGCCGTCCGTGCGGCCGTGGTGACATGAAGACCGTTCACCAGCCGGCGTTCCCCCGCCAGCAGGACGTCGCGCCGCGTCGTGATGCCGCGTGGTGGGCGTGGGTTGGGGTGGATCAGCTCGATCGCGGTGGCCTCGTCGATCCAATTGGCCCCGTGCAGTGCGGCCGCCGCCAGCCCGCCGACGGTGGCCCCGCCACCCGCCCACAACCGGGCTGCCGCGACGCGTTGCCGCAGCGACGGCGTTGAGTTCTTCGACAGGTAGACGTCCGGAAAGAGCGCCCGGTACCGGGTGCGCAGCTGGTGTCGGCTCAACGTGCCGTTCGCGAGTGCCTCGCTACCGACGAAGGGCCCGCTCATCAGGGTCATGCCCGGACCCTGACCCACCCCTCCGACGTTCCCGCCCCCAGCAGCGGCGGTTGTCCACAGGAATGCCCGGGTTCGAGTGTGCGCTCCGGGCATCGAGTGTGCACTGAGGGTGACGAAACACGAAAACGGCCGCCCTGGGCGCACACTCGAGACCATCAGCGCACACTCGGCGCCGTCAGCGCACACTCGCCGATAGGCAGCCGACCGGATCGTCGAGCAGCGCGCGGAACGCCACCTCCGAGGCGCCGATCAACACCGACCGGTCGCCCAGTCCCGGCAGCACGATGCGCGGAGCCATACCGGGGATGCGCAGCGCCCGCGACGACATTTCTTCGCGCACATCGCGTTCGACCCAGCGGTACAGCGGCCGCAGGAAGCCGCCGAGCACGATGAGCTCCGGGTTGAGCAGGTTGACCACACCCGCGAGGCCGTGTCCGAGCCGGCGGCCCACCGCCACCAGCTCGGCCGGAGCCGCATCGAGCCGGTCCAGGTAGTCACCCACCTCGGCGAGCCGGTCGCTCGGGCACCCGACGGCGTCGGCCATCGCGGCAGCGCCGATCTCGGTCTCCCAGCAGCCGACCGCCCCGCAGTGACAGGTCCGCATCCCGGAGCCGAACGGCAGATGCCCGACCTCACCGGCGAATCCGGACATCCCGGTGACCGGACGACCGCCGGCGATCAGTCCGGCTCCGACACCGACTTCGCCTGACAGATAGACCAATTCGTCCACATTGCGGCCGACGCCGCGCAGGTGTTCGGCCAGCGCGCCGTGGTCGGCTTCGTTACCCAGGACCGGTCGCATCCCCAGGTCCAGCGCCTCGGCCAGCATGTCGGCCAGCGGCACGTCGCGCCAGTTCAGGTTGGGCGCCAACCGCACGGTTCCACAGTCGCGGGCGACGATGCCCGGCACGGCGACCCCGACGCCCACCAGAGCCGACTGTCCGGCACCGCGGAGGATGGCACCGGACAGTTGGTGGACCGTCGCCACGGTCGCCTGCGGGTCCCGATCGGACGGAACGTCGGCGCGGGCGGTGGCGAGCACCGCGCCGGCCAGTCCGATCAGCGCGACCCGCACTTCCGAGACCCGGATGTCGACAGCGAGGACGCAGGCCCGTGCGGTGGTGGTGACGCCGACCGACGGCCGGCCCGCCGCCGCCCGTTCCCCGGCGTTGGGCAGCTGCTGGCGAACCAGCCCGAGCTCCTCGAGCTCACCCACGAGATCGGCGATGGTGCTGCGGTTGAGCGCCATCGAGGTGGTCAGCTGCGACCGCGACAGCGGACCGTCCAGGTGCAGCCGGCGCAGCAGCGTGCTCAGGTTGTGCCGCCGGACCGTCTCCTGGTTGCGCACTCAGGCCAGACCGGTCGCGGAGCGCCGACGCCGGGAAATCGCGTCCACGCTGGCGGCGAGCAGCAGAACTCCACCGGTGACGAGGAAATTGATGTAGGAGGACTGGTTGAGCAGGCCGAGGCCGTTGGCGATGGTGGCGATCACGACGCCACCGATCACCGCGTCGACGGCTCTGCCCTTGCCGCCGAACAGGCTGGTGCCGCCGATCACTGCGGCGCCGACCGCGTAGAGCAGTGTGTTGCCCGCTCCGGAGGAGGCCGACACCTTGCCGGCGTACGAGGCGGCGATGATGCCGCTGAGCGCGGCCAGCGAGGAGCCGACCACGAAGACCGACATCCGGATCCGGTTGACGTCGATGCCGGCCCGGCGGGCCGCCTCCGGATTGCCACCGACCGCGTAGATGTGCCGTCCGTAGGAGGTCCGGGCCAGCACGGTGGTCAGCACGATGAGCAGGATCGCCACGATCGGCAACACGTAAGGGACACCGCGGATCTGGATGTTGGGGTTCACGCTCCGGTTCAGGCACAGCACGTAGGTGACGCCGAGCGCGACCACCGCGACCGCACCGATCCTGGCGGCCACCACGCCGAACGGCGCATGGTGCAGTCCCGCGGACACCTTGGCACGGTGCCGGTACAGCTCCAGTCCGGCGAATCCGAAGACCACGGCCAGCGCGCAGATCCAGCTCGCGGTGACCGACAGGTTCTGGATGGTGATGCCCCGGATCACCGGATCGTCGACCCGCACGGACCCGCCCTCGCCGATGAGTTTCAGTGTGACGCCCTGCAATCCGAGGAAGAAGGCCAAGGTCACCACGAAGGAGGGGATGCCCAACCGGGCCCGCAGCACGCCGATGGCCAGCCCGATGAGCGCCCCGCAGGCCACACCGGCCAGTATCGCGGCCCACCACGGCCAACCCAGGTCGACGACCGTCAGCGCCATCGCACATGCGGATACGCCGCCGGCCACCCCGGCGGAGAGATCGATGTCGCCGAGCAGCAGGACGAACACCAACCCCATCGCGAGCACGCAGATCGATCCGGCCTGGGTGACCAGATTGGCCAGGTTGAGCGCCGAGAGGAACCGGTCGTTGGCGAAGGCGAACACCACGAACAGCACCACGAGTCCGAGAACGGCGGGCAGCGAACCCATATCGCCACCGCGCACCCGTCTGACATAGGCGCGGACGGCTTCGGTGAAGCTCTGCTCGGTGCGCATATCGGCGGCGAAGTCGGCCTCGGCGAGTTGCCGGTTGAGTGTCGTCATCGGAGGTCCCTTCGCATCTACTGGGCGGCCTCGGCCGGTGCGAGGCCGAGGCTGCCGGAACGGCCCGCGGTGATCAGCTCGACCACCTGGCTGTGGGTCACCTCGGCGGCCGGCACCTCGGCCGCCACCCGGCCCAGGTACAGCGCGCAGACCCGGTCGGCGACCTCGAACACATCGGCCAGATTGTGGGAGATCAGCACCACGCCCACGCCTTGATCGGCCAGCCGCCGCACCAGGTCGAGCACCTGACGGGTCTGGGCCACCCCCAGCGCGGCGGTCGGCTCGTCGAGCAGCACCACTTTCGAGTTCCACAGCACCGATTTGGCGATCGCGACGGTCTGCCGCTGCCCACCCGAGAGACTGGACACCGGCTGGCGCACCGAGGTGACGGTGCGGACCGACAGCGAGGCGAGTGCCTCGCGGGCAAGGGTTTCCATGGTGGCCTCGTCGAGCATGCCGCGCCGTCTGAGCTCCCGACCCAGGAACATGTTCGAGACGATGTCGAGGTTGTCGCACAGCGCAAGGTCCTGGTAGACCACCTCGACACCCAGTGCCGCAACGTCGTTCGGCCCGTGCGCGGTGACCGGCCGCCCGTCGAACAGATAGGTGCCGCTGTCGATCGGGTGGATGCCGGCGATCGTCTTGACCAGCGTGGACTTACCGGCCCCGTTGTCGCCGACCAGTGCGGTGACCTCCCCGGGATACACCGCGAAGTCGACATCGTGCAGGACGTGGACCACGCCGAAACTCTTGTTGACGCCCCGCAGTTCGAGCAGCGGTTCGGTCATGTCAGCCGATCCCGGCAGCCGTGCACATCGCAGCGAACTGGCCGGTGCACACGTCGTCCTTCGACTGCCCGCCGTCGTCGAAGACCACACTGATGTTGCTCTTGGTGATCGGCTGCGGGTCCAGCAGCACCGAGGGCACGTCGCGGTTGCCGGTGTCGTCGCGGGAGGTCGCCGTCGTCTGCACCTGTTCGCCCCTGGCCAGGGCGATGGCGGCCTTGGCCAGCGCTTCGGCTTCCTCGCGGGCGGATTTGTAGACGGTCATGCACTGGGTGCCGGCGACGATGTTCTGCAGACCCTCCACCGTGGCGTCCTGACCGGTGACCGGAACCTGGCCCGCCCGCTGGTTCTTCTCCAGGATCGAGATCACCGAACCGGCCAGACCGTCGTTGGCGGCGTACACACCGTCGACCTTGCCGTCGGCGGCGGTGTACATCTGCTCGAAGATGGTGACGGCCTTGTCGGTGTCCCAGTCCGGCACCGCCTGCTCACCGACGATCCGGATGCTCGGCGTCTTGTCGATCACCGAGTGCGCGCCACCGGAGAACAGGGTGGCGTTGTTGTCGGTGGGGGAACCGTTGAGGAACAGCACATTCGACGGCCGGCCGCCCAGACAGTCGACGAGTCCCTGACCCTGCAGTTCACCGACCTTGGTGTTGTCGAAGGAGATGTACGCGTCGGCCGATCCGCCGAGGGTGAGCCGGTCGTAGTCGATGGTCTTGACGCCCTGGGCGGCCGCCTTCTGCTGGATCGAGGCCCCGCTGTCGGAGTCGAGGTTGACGATGGCCAGCACCGTGACGCCGTCGGCGATCATGCTGTCGGCGATGGTGGCCATGTTGTCGGCCGAGCCCTCGGCGTTCTGGATGGTGTAGGGCACGCCGGCCTGTTCGAAGGCACTCTCCAGCGCCGGCCGGTCCTTGGTCTCCCACCGCACCGAGGATTTGGTGTCGGGCAGGATCACGCCGATCTTGCCGGCCTGGTTCTGTCCGTCACCTCCCCCGCCGCCACCGTTGCTGCCGCACGCGGTGAGGGTGAGCCCCGCCCCGACGACGACTGCGAGCATCAGTCCGCTCATCTTCTTCATGATTCGCCTCTCTTCGACGGGTCTCTCAGCCACATTGAGGCCACACGAGGCCACCTTGGGTTTGTTGTTTCGGACAACATATAGCGTGACGCACGTCACGTCTACGGTTTGCGCCGATCTTGCCTCAGCGCGCCCCGAGCAGATGCTCGATGGCCAGCTGATTGAGCCGCACGAATCCGAAACCCTTTGCGCCGAAATATGCTTCGGCGTCGAATTCTTCGTAGGCGCTCCGGTCGGCCAGCAGCTCCCGGTAGCCCTCACCGGCATCTAGGGTCGGCCGCCGCAGCTCGTCGACACGGGCGGCTTCCAGGGCCGCGGCCACCTCGGGGTCCGACCGGAAAGCGGCCGCCCGCTCTTTGAGCAGCAGATACATCCGCATATTCGCCGCCGCCGACGCCCACACCCCGTCGACGTCCTCGGTGCGGCTGGGTTTGTAGTCGAAGTGGCGTGGGCCGTCGTAGGCCGGGCCGCCCCCGGGGCCACCGTGTTCGAGCAGTTCGACCAGGGAGAAGGCGTTGATCAGATCGCCGTGCCCGAAGACCAGGTCCTGGTCGAACTTGATGCCGCGCTGCCCGTTGAGATCGATGTGGAAGAGCTTGCCGCAGTAGAGCGCCTGGCTGATTCCGTGCAGGAAGTTCAGCCCGGCCATCTGCTCGTGGCCGGTCTCCGGGTTCACCCCCACCAGATCCGGGCGGGCCAGCGTGTCGATGAACGCCAGCGCGTGACCGACGGTGGGCAGCAGGATGTCCCCGCGGGGCTCGTTGGGCTTGGGCTCGATCGCGAAGCGCAGCGGGTAGCCCTGGTCGACCACATACGCGCACAACAGATCCAGCGCTTCGCGGTAGCGCTCGAACGCCGCGCGCACGTCCTTGGCGCTGTCGTATTCGCTGCCTTCCCGCCCGCCCCACAGCACGAAGGTCTGCGCCCCGAGTTCCGCGGCCAGGTCTATGTTGCGCAGCACCTTGCGCAGCGCGAACCGGCGTACGCCACGGTCGTTGCTGGTGAACCCGCCGTCCTTGAACACCGGATGGGTGAACAGGTTCGTCGTGACCATGGGCACCACCATGCCGGTGGCCTCCAGCGCCGTGGTGAGCCTGCCGATCTGCGCGCGCCGCTCGGCGTCGGAGGCACCGAATCCGAACAGATCGTCGTCGTGGAAGGTCAGCCCGTAGGCGCCCAATGCGGCGAGGCGTTCGACGGCCTCGACCACATCGAGCGGCGGACGGGTGGCCGCACCGAACGGATCGCCGGCGGTCCAGCCGATCGTCCAGAGGCCGAACGAGAATCTGTCCGCCGGCCCCGGGCGCGGACCGGACTGCGCGACAATCGCCGACTCGGTGAGGGACATCGCCGCCTCCTGGTTGAGATGGATGTGGATTTGTTCTGGCGGCGAACTTAAGATGTGGTCCATGTCACTGTCAAGGGTCGACCCGGCCCCGACCGGAACCAGCAGCGACGACGTCCGGCGGCGCAATCTCTCGGCCGTGCTGACCCTGGTGCACCGCAAGCGGTCGATCAGCCGGGCGGAACTCACCCGGCGCACCGGCCTGTCGCGGTCCACCGTCAAGGATCTGGTCGAAGAGCTCAGCGCCGCGGGTCTGGTCGGCGAAACCCAGGGCACCGCGGCCTACGGGGTGGGCCGGCCCAGTCCGCTGGTGCATCCCCGCGAACAGGTGCTCGGCATCGCGGTGAACCCCGAGATCGACGCGATCACCGTGGCGTTGGTGGCGATGGGCGGGGCGGTCCTCGACGTGATCCGCGCACCGACGACCGGGGTGCCGACCGCCGGGGACACCGTGTCGGTGGTGGTGGACGCCGTCGCCGGACTGCGCGCGGCGCTGGAACCGGAATGCGCCATCGCGGGTATCGGTGTGGCCGTCCCCGGACTCGTCCACGCCGCGGAGTCGACGGTGCGGATGGCACCGCACCTCGGCTGGCACGACGAGCGCATCGGCGACATGTTGACGCAGGCCACCGGGTTGCCGGTGCGTGCCGCCAACGACGCCAACGTCGGCGCGGTGGCCGAGCATCTCTTCGGTGCCCATCCGCAGGCCGACCACATGATCTACGTCAACGGCGGCGCCGGCGGGATCGGCGCCGCGTTGGTGATGGCCGGTGACGTGCTGCCGGGAGCGCAAGGGTACGCCGGCGAATTGGGCCATCTGTACGTCGGCGGGACCCGTGCGTGCGACTGCGGATCGACCGGGTGCCTGGAGACCGAGGTCTGCGCGACGCGCGACCCGGCCACCCTCACCCGGCAGGCCCGCTATCTCGGCATCGCACTCGGTGGGGCCATCAATCTGCTCAATCCCCGCCTCATCGTGCTCGGCGGATTTCTGCGAGCCTTCCCCGAAATGGCCTCCGAGGCACTGAACTCCGCGGTGGCCCGGCACAGTATGCCCGCTCCGCGGGAGCTGGTGCGGGTGGTCGCGGCCAGCCTGGCCGACCAGACCCTGACGATCGGAGCCGCCGAGCTGGCCTTCGCCCCGGTCCTCGCCGACCCCGCCGGATACCGCGCGGGCTAGATCACCTGCAGACAGGCCCGGGCGATGGCGAGCTCTTCGTTGGTGGGGATCACCAGCACGGTGGTCGGCGAGGCGTCGGCCGAGATACGCCGCGCGGCTCGGGCCGGACTCTCGTTGAGGTGTTCGTCGAGTTCGATCCCCAGCGGCGCGAGCCCGGACAACACGTCGCGGCGCACGGCGGCGTCGTTCTCGCCCACCCCGGCGGTGAACGTGATGACGTCGGTGGTGCCCAGCAGCGCCAGGTAGGCCCCGACGTACTTGCGCAGCCGGTGGATGTAGACGTCATAGGCCAACTGCGCCTGCTCATCCCCGGATCGGATCCGCTCGTGCAGTACCCGGAAGTCGATTTCACCGCCCAGACCGCGCACCCCGGAGCGCTTGTTGAGCATGGTCTCGATCTCCTCGACTCCCATGCCCGCGGTCCGCCACAGGTAGATCAGCAGCCCGGGATCGACGTCGCCGGAGCGGGTGCCCATCACCAGACCCTCCATCGGCGTGAGTCCCATCGAGGTGTCGATCGGGCGGCCACCGACGATCGCCGATGCGGACGCACCGTTACCCAGATGCAGCACGATCTGGCTGAGCGAGGCCGGCGGCGCGGCCAGATACGCGGCGGCCTGTTCGCTGACGTACTGGTGCGAGGTGCCGTGGAACCCGTAGCGACGGACGTTCCACCGGGCCGCCACCTCCCGGTCGATGGCATAGGTCGCCGCGGCCGCGGGCAGATCGTGGAAGAACGCGGTGTCGAACACCGCGACATGCGGCAGGTCCGGCAAGGCCTTGCGGGCGACCGCGATACCGAGCACCGCGGGCGGATTGTGCAGCGGTGCGAGAGCGGCCAGATCGGTGAGGGTGTGCACCAGATCGTCGTCGATCACGGTGGGCCGGTACAGATCCGGGCCGCCGTGCACCACGCGGTGACCGACTGCGGCCAGGCCCACCGATGCCAGCTCCGCGCCCGCCTCGTCGAACAGTTCGAATGCCAGGCGCAGTGCGGCCTCATGGTCGGGCACCCGGTCGTCGCGGGTGACCTCGCGATCGCCGAGCACCAGGTGGGCCGACGAGGAGTCCTCGCCGATGCGTTCGACCGTTCCGTCGGCCAGCGACGCACCCGAATCCGGCTCCACCAGCTGGAATTTCACCGACGACGAGCCGGAGTTGAGTACGAGCACCGTGCCGCTCATGAATCTCCCTGCGCCTGGATCGCGGTGATGGCGACCGTGTTGACGATGTCTTCGACCAGCGCCCCGCGCGACAGGTCGTTCACCGGCTTGTTGAGCCCCTGCAGTACCGGGCCGATCGCGATGGCGCCTGCGCTGCGCTGCACCGCCTTGTAGGTGTTGTTGCCGGTGTTGAGGTCGGGGAAGATCAGCACCGTCGCCCGACCGGCCACCGCCGAATCGGGCATCTTCGTCTTGGCGACCGACGGTTCGACCGCCGCGTCGTACTGAATGGGTCCCTCCACCAGCAGATCGGGCTCGCGTTCGCGAACGAGTTCGGTTGCTGCGCGGACCTTGTCGACATCGGCGCCGGTACCCGAGGTCCCCGTCGAGTAGGACAGCATGGCCACCCGGGGCTCGATGCCGAATCGGGCCGCCGTACGTGCCGAGGAGATCGCGATATCGGCGAGTTGTTCGGATGTCGGGTCGGGGACGATGGCGCAGTCCCCGTAGGCGAGCACCTGGTCGGCCAGACACATCAGGAAGATGCTCGACACCGTGTTCACATCGGGCAGCGTCTTGATGATCTCGAACGCCGGACGCACGGTGTGGGCGGTGGTGTGCGCCGCCCCCGAGACCATCCCGTCGACCATGCCGTTGTGTACGAGCATGGTGCCGAAGTAGGAGACATCGTGGATGGTCTCGCGCGCCTGCTCCACCGTGACGCCCTTGTGCTTGCGCAGCTCGGCGTATTGTTCGGCGAACTCGTCGCACAACTCGCTGGTACGCGGGTCGAGCACCACCGCCTCGTCCAGGTCCAGTCCGAGTTCGGCGGCCCGGGAACGGATCTGGGATTCCTCACCGAGAATGGTCAGGTCGGCGACGCCGCGCTGCAGTAACCGGCCTGCCGCCTTGAGGATCCGGTCGTCTTCCCCTTCGGGCAGCACGATGCGCTTACGGTCCGACCGGGCCTGGTCGAGCAGCTGATAGGTGAACATCTGCGGTGTGACCACCGCCGGGATCGGGATGGCCAGCCGGCCGAGCAGATCGGCGGTGTCGACGTGGGTGTCCATCAAGGTCAGCGCGGTGTCGATCTTGCGGGCCGAGTCGGCGGTGACCCGCCCGCGCGTCTCGGCGACACGCCGGGCGGTCTCGAACGTCCCGTAGTCGGTGGTGACGATCGGCAGGCGCAGCTTCAGGCCGGCGACCAGGTCGGCGATGGACGGGTGCAATTGCAGGCCGCCGTTGAGGATGATTCCTGACAGCGACGGAAACCCCTCGGCGACATGAGCACTGGCCACCGCCAGCACCACGTCGGAGCGGTCGCCCGGCGTCACCACGGCGACGCCTTCGGTGAGCCGCTCGAGGACGTGTTCGGCGGTCATGCCGGCCACCAGCACGTCCATCGCCTCGCGGCCGAGCAACCGTTCGTCGCCGCTGCGCACAGTACCGTCGACCGCGTCGCACAGTTCGCGCATCGACGGCGCCACCAGCAGCGGCTCCTCCGGCAGCACATACGCCTGCGGCCCGTCGGTCCGCTGCAAGGCCGCACCCACCGCGGCGAGTTCGGCTGGCGCGCAACGGTTCGCCACCACTGCGGCGGTGTGGGCGTGCTGGGCGGCGATCTCGTCGAGACAGACCTCGACCACCTCCGCGACGTCGGCGGGTGTGCGGTCCTTGGCCTTGACGGTCAGCACCACCGGGGCGCCGAGGTTGGCGGCGATGCGGGCGTTGACGGACAGTTCGCTGGGGCTGGCCACGTCGGTGAAGTCGCTGCCGACGATCAGGACGGCGTTGCACCGGTCGGCCATCCGGTGGAACCGGTCGACGATGTCGGCGATCGCCCCGTCGGGATCGTCGTGGATGTCGCGGTAGCCCACCCCGACGCAGTCCTCGTACGGCAGACCGGCGGTGGCCCGCGCCAACAGCAGCTCGAGGATGTAGTCACGGCCCTCCGCGCGCCGGGCGATCGGCCGGAAGACCCCCACCTTGGGGACCGTGGCCGTCAGCCGGCTCAGCAATCCCAGAGCGACGGTGGATTTACCCGTGTCACCCTCGGGGGAGGCGATGTAGATGGCGGAAATCTGATCGGATGAGCGGTTGCCGTCGACCACCCGGCCAGCTTAGCCATCTCGTTCGGGCGCCACGCTGCCTCACGGTGCGGGCGGTAGACCTCCGCCGCATTCCCGACGCCAATCGGCGAACGCCTCCTCCAGCGAGTACTCCTGGGTGAAGCCGATGTCGGTGAGCCGCTCGGCGCTGATGTTGGTGTCGAGATGCAGTTTCTGGATACGCCTGGGATGCACACCGAAGCGGGTGCCGGCCGGATCCACCACGGCGAACGGGGTGGCCGCCGCCAGCGCGAAACGATAGGGCACCGTCGGCGGATGACGGTCCCACCCCCACGCCTTGTTGATGGCGTCGACATGGTCGCGGATGGTGGTGGGCTGCGGGTAGACGGCGTGATAGGTGTCGTGCGGGCCGTCGTCGTCGATCAGCCGCACCAGCAGCCGGACCATGTCCTTGAGGTAGATGCAGCTCTTGACGGTGTCCTCGCGGCCGATGTAGCCGAACCGGCGCCGGCTCAGGCCGCGGACCAACCGCGACATGTTGCCCTGATCGCCGGGGCCGAACACGACTCCGGGCCGCACGATACGCAGGCGACGCCCGGAGTCGGCCACCTGCCAGGCCCGCAGGATCTCCTCGGCCTGCAACTTGCTCGCCCCGTACGCGGTGTCCGCATCGCCGAAGTCGCCCTCCGCGCGCCGCCAGGGTCCGGCGGCGAAGGCCATCATCGAACTGGTGAAGACGATGTTGCGCACTCCCGCCTCGTCGGCCACCCGGCAGAGCCGCCGGGTCGCCTCGGCGTTGTTGGCGAAGTAGTCCCGCCAGGGGAAGCCGGGTTCTTTCGACAGGGCGGCGAGGTGGACGATGGTCGGCGGACACGGGTGCGGAAGATCCTCCGCGCTGAGGGTCTGGAGGTCCAGGCGTAGTGAATCCGGGCCCGGCTGCGCCGCCCGGTCGACGCCCACGACGGGGCGGCCGAGTTCCCGCAGGCGGGCCACCAGTGCGCTGCCGATGAATCCGGCGCTGCCCGTGACGAGGACGGCGTCGTCAGCGCTCATCGGGACGCCCACCTGACCGTGCTCATCCATCCCCCGCGACGCGTCGACATGACGATCCCCCTCCCTGGTTCAACAGACCAACGTTCACCACTCAACCCCGCGATCGGCCCTACGTCGAACCGAGTGCTCCACGGTTCCCGCGCCGCGCCTCGGTGAGGTGCTCGGCCAACCGCACTCCCAATGCGAGCCCGTACAGCGTCGGATTGGCCTGACTCGACGTGGGCAGCACCGAGGTGCTCGCGACGTACAGTCCGCGTACCCCGTGGACCTGCAGGTCGGTGTCGACGACACCCCCCTGGGCGTCGGTGGACATCCGGGTGGTGCCGCTCTGGTGGAAGCCGGCGAACCCGCGCATGAACTCCCGCACCGAAGCGGCGGGGTCGTCGGTCAACCACTCGATGTGGCCGACCCCGTGGTCGCGCAGGTGGGTGTCGATGAGTCCCACTGCCCTGCGGGCGTATTCGTACTCGTCGTCCGAGAAGTGCAGGTGGGTCCGGATCTTTCGCATGCCGAGCGCGTCGCGCTCGTCGGTGAGTTCGATCCGGCTCTCCCAGTGCGGGAGCTGCTCGCCGTGGAAGTGCAGCAGGTAGCGGTTGTCGGCGCTCTTGACGAAGAAGCCCGGCGCCTTGCGACCCTTGCGGATCAGACGGGCGTAGGAGAAGGTCACCGCGAATCGCAGCGAACCGAACAGGTCGCGCACGACGTTGCGCAGATGCGCCCGGATCTGCGGGGGGCCGCCGGTCTTGGTGTGCGTCTCACGGATCGCCTCGGCGAGCAGAAAACGACCGAGCGGCGAGATCAGCGCCAGGTACACCCCCGAGAGTATTCCGCTGCCGTGTGCCGGGTCGCTGATCGGCGGATTGACCAGCCAGACCGCGACATTGGGCAGACTCTGCTCGAGTTGGATCTCAGGGCTGAGGGTGAACCGCCGCCGGACGTAGACGCCGTCGTTGTCGCGCTCGTGCTGGTGGATCACCTTGTCGGTGCTGAACTTCACGCGGGCGAACCGACCCTCGACATGGGTCATGTACCAGCGACCGAGGTGACCACCGGCATTTCCCAGCCCGGCCGGGTGCTGCCGGTCCGAGGCCAGCAGCAGGCGGGTCGCCTCGATACCGCCGGTCGCAATGACGTAATCGTTGGCGACGACCCGACCTTCGCGGCCGTCGAGGGTCTTGACCACCAGGTGGTCCACGGCGTCCCCGCCGGGGACGGTCACGATCTCGGTGCACGTCAGCCCGGTCCACAGCGACAGGGTCGGGGCGTTTTGCAGGTCGGCCCGGTATTCGCGGCCGAAACGCGTGGGCAGCGCCCAGCGCTCGAGATCGGTCGTGCGGACGTCACCGTCGGGCAGGCCGACGACCATGTCTCGTTGCGCGAGCTCCGGAACCGCCCGCGCGTTGAACACCGCGCGGCCGCACTGCGCCCAGTCGCAGGCGCGTTGCACGTACGGTTCGACATCCTCGTAGCGGATCGGCCACGGTGACTGCGCGGTCAGCGGACGATTCTCGAAGTCGATCGGGTCGTACGCCACACAACGCCCACCCCAGAGCTCCGATGCGCCTCCCAGAGCTCGACGCAGCGCCAGTTCACTGCGGGTATGGAAGTAGTCGTCCTGCCGCGAATCGAACGCCGCGAGGTCCTGTGCGACGTGCTCGGTTCGCTCGAGACCGCTTTCGATGAGCGCCACCTCGACGCCCGTCCTGGCGAGCTCCAGCGCCACGGCGATACCGATCGGGCCCGCCCCGACGATCGCGACATCGGTCTCGATCGTCATGCCGGGGACGAACTCGTCACGCCCCCGGATCACTCGTGCCCTCTGCGAACTCCTCGACGAGTCCGAGGAACCGGGTCAGCGTCTCGGCATCGAATGGCGACGCGACCGCATTGGCCGCTTCGGCGACACGCTCGGGCTTGGTGGTGCTGTAGAGGATGGCCCGGGCTGCCGTCGCCCGCGCCGCGGATCCGATGATCAACTTCGCGAGCACACCCGGGGCCAACGGGTCGATCTCGAGCGCATCGCGCCACCGCGACGTCATCCGGGGGTCGGCGTGCAATGCCGCGGAAAGCATTCCGTACGGCCGGTTCAGCACACCGAAGGTGATGTCGGCCGGCCGCGGCGAAGGATGGAGCACGTCACTGCGAATCTGGTCCACCCCCTCGGGGGCGAACGGTGCGGCGAAGTCCACCTCGAGACCCTCGTCCTGAGACACCCCCCAGGCCCTGATCTTGCCCTGCGTGCGGGCCCGCTCGAAGAACTGGCGAAGCTCTTCGGTGGCCACGGTGTCCGACGGCTCGGGGCCGTGGACGAACAGGATGTCGACGTAGTCGACCCCGAGTTCGGTCAGACTCTCGTCGAGGCTGCGGGCCGCGACGGTGGCGTCGTACACCCGGGCGCTCGCGCTGGGCTTCTGCCGGCTCTTGACGGCGGCCCGCAGGGCCGGCGCCTTGCGGAGCAGAGCGCGCGCGGGGGCCTGGAATCGGGCCAGCCGCTGGACCGTGGGAGAGACCTCGATACCGAATTTGGTCGCGATGGTCACGCTGTCGCGATCGACGGTGCGCAGGAATGCGCCCAGCTCGGCCTCCGCCTTCCCCAGCCCGTACATACGCGCGGTGTCGAAGTGGGTCATCCCGTTGTCCACGGCGCTGGCGAGGACGGCCATCCGCTCCTTGCGGGAGGGCGACTGCATCAGACCGCCGCATCCGAAACCGACGGCGCTCACCGTCAGCTTCGGCCCCTGGAGTTCGACCTTCCCCACCATCGCGCGCCCCCCGACCGTCGTCAGTCCGAATCGTCTGTGCTGTGGGCTCCGGCCCGTCTGCGTGTCCGGCGGTTCGCCCGCCGACGCAGAGAGAGGATGAGCGCCACCGCCGCGATGACCACGACGGCCGCGACCACGCCTGCGGTGATGTAGGTGTTGCGCGAGGACGTGGAGGCCTGCGCCGCCGTCGGCTCGATGTTGTCGTTCGACCGGATCGAGATGTTGGTGGGGGTACCGGCCGCGCCGGCGGCGAGCACGTCGCCGGTCAGCTGCGACCACTCGGCGGCCGACCCGTCGAGGTAGCCGAACAGCGGCTCCACCAGCGCCCAATCGCCTGTCGTGGTGACCAGGACGACTGCACGGTCGTGCTGAGGATCGGCGAAAGCTTGGATCGAACCCAGCCCTCCGTCGAGGTTGACCTGAAGCTCGGCCGGTAGCCGGAAGTTGACGATCGACCCGTCACCGCTCACCGGTGGCTTCAGCGAGGTCTGTTGGATCGCTTTGGAATTGGCCACGATCAGCGCCCCGGTGTCGGCGTCGACAGCGGTCGGGAGGTCGACGACCCGCGGCGTCATCTCGGTCCTGTTCTGACGCGCGATCGCGGCGACGACCCGGGTGGCGTAGCCGAGCTGATCGGGTCCACTGCCGTCGAGCGCCACCAGGAATTCCGGGCTCAGTTCGGAGGCCGACGCAGCGAAACCGCCGCGCGGCGCCCCGCCCCGGTGCATGGTCAGCGTCGAACGCGGATCGATTTGGAACGTCATCGGCGCCAGCAGCGGCCCACATGGTTGGTCGGGGGTATAGGTGAGCGCGACGTCGAGGTTGACCCACTGCTGGTCGAGCAGCGGACCGTCGAGGCTGAACTTGGCGTCCAACTGCCCGGAGGTGTCGAGTGTGGACCGGTAGACGACGCGATCCAGGGAGCGGATGACGACCGAAGCCGCGTCGCCGGTGGGCACGGGCGTGTAGTCGGCGAGCAGATGAACGTCGACCTTGTCGAATCGCGAACCCAGAGCGGTCCGCTGGATACCGACCTGGACATTGCCGGTGCCGAGGGTGTTCGTCTTCTCGCCACCCACACCCAGCTCTTCGAACGTCAGTGTGTCGCCGATCTCGGTGACATCCGAACCGGCCTGGTCGACGCGAGCCGCGCTGACCTGGGCCAGCGGCTGCAGTTGATTCGCGATCAGCGAGATCTGCTCCGACAGCCCGTCGCCGTCACCGGAGATGCGCAGATACGCCTCCGGCGTCCCGGGGTTCTGCACGCTCAGACCCGGATCGCCGGTCTCGACGACGACCGCACGATCCAGCCCGGCCGCCGGCGGCGGGACTGCACCCCGCGGTTGGTTGACGACCGCGACGGACAGCGGTTGGGCGCCATAGGAACGCCCGAGCGCCGATGCCAGGGTCAGCACGGCCTGCTGTTCGGCGGCGTTGGCATCGACCGGTGCATAGATGGTGACCCTGGCGAGCACCGGGGCGAAGAAGTTCGCCACGGTGGTCACCGGAAGCTGCGTCCCGGCGAACACGGTGGCCAGGTTGCTGAGCTCCAGTCGCGGAAGGGGGCGGCACACCCGATCACCGTTGTCGCGTGCCCGGATGACGAACGACAGGTCGACCGAGGAGTCCTTGACGCGTGCGGCGGATATGTCGACGTCGAACGGTGTCATCACCACACCGGGGGCCATCTGCGGGATGTCCACCGACGCCAGGAAATTGCCGTCGCCGTCATCGATCTCCAGAAAGCCCTCGGTGATCTCGGTCGGCGTATGAACCATGCCCTGTAGCCGCACGGCGGTCAGCCCGGCCGGCACCTTGACGCTGTAACTGCTGCGCCCGTCGCCGTACAGAGACAGCGATGTCGGCATCCCCAGGGCCGACCACGGCAACGTCACACCCGTCGGTTCGCCGCCGTCGGCGGGTTGGGCGGATGCCGAACCGGCCAGCGAATCCGCGAGTGTCATCGGCAGCAGGAGCACCATCACCATGGCGGCGAGCGCGCGCGCCAAGACGCTGCGAGTCACCATATGTCCCCGCGCCGGCGGCGGACGCAAACGGGGACCGAACCGATCGAATTCACGCAGTTCCACTTTCGAGAGTCTTCGCAGTCCCTGACGAGCTGGCCGGATTAGTACCCTAGCAGGGCAAGTGTGGCAAATACGGTTGTGTTGTGCGATGTCCGGACGGGCCCGATCACCCCGGGTCGGCGGGGGCACCGCCGGCGGAAATGGAGTCTGCTGAACATGGCGGGGCGAATGGCACCTCGGGTGCTACCGTCTTCGCCATGCGCGATGCCCTGTTGGACGTTCCCCTCATCCTCTGGTGAGTCCGCGGGGTTCATTCCCAGAAGGAGACGCGGTGGGGACTTGCCACGACAAGGGCGAATACCATTCGTGACGACATTCGTTCTTGAGACTCGGGGAGTCGATATTCCGGCCCCGTGGATGGCCGTGCGGCAGGTTCGGTGAGGTATGGACCTTCGTAGTTACAGCAGCAGGTTGCTGCGCCGTTGGCGGGTCTTCCTGGTCGTCTTCGTCGTCGTCGGCGCCGCGCTGACGGGGGCGGGATTTCTGGTTCCGGTGTCCTACGAGGCCAGCGTGCGGGTAGTCGTCGCCCCCAACCTCGCGCCGGGCACTCCGATCGAGACGCGCCAGATCGCCGATCTCTACCTCACCAGTCGCATGAAGACCTACGCCCAACTGGCGACGACCAATCAGGTTCTGCAGCCGGTCATCGACTCGCTCGGCCTGGATACCACGGTGATCGACCTGGCCGAGGACATGGACGTGACGATCCCGTCGGGCACGTCGGTGATCGACCTGGCGGTCTCCGCGCCGACGGCCGACCAGGCGGCGGCCACCGCCAATCGCATCGCCAACGAGATGCCGTGGGCGGTGGCGAATCTCGAAGGCGCCGCAACGGTCGCCGAGTCGCCGGTTCAAGTTTCGGTGCTGCAGCCTGCCGACATACCCCTGCACCGGTCGTCGCCGAAGACGGTGTTGAACATCGTCATTGCGATCGGCCTGGCCTTCATCGCCGGTGTGTTCGCCGCCCTGGTGGTGGACAACTACGACACCCGGGTGCGACGGCGCCGCGACGTCACCGGGCACGCGCCCTATCTCGGCGGCATACCGAAGGCCGAGCACGCCAGATCGAGAGATCTGCTGGACTTCAGCCAACAGTCAGCCGACCTGCAGGCGGTCCTGCGCCGGATCTCCATCGACATCCTGTACGCGGTCGGTACGACACCGGCGCGCCTGCTCTTCACCTCACCCCGGACGGGCGCCGGAAAGACGATGGTGGCCGCCAATGTGGCCGGTGCGCTCACCGAGGCCGGAAACCGGGTGCTGTTCGTCGACGCCGACGTCCGAGGCGGCCGCCTGGCCGCCCAGGTCGGCCTGCCGCAGACCCGGGGCATCACCGATCTGGTGTCCGGCCGCATCGGACTCGACGAATCGGTGTTCCGGATGACGCGGGCCGGATTCGCCGTCATCCCCTGTGGCGGAAGCGCCATCGACGTCGGCGAGATGCTCGCCGGCGAGCGGTTCGCCGAGCTGATGAGGGTGTTCGCCGAACGGTACGACGTCGTCATCGTGGACGCCCCGCCGGTGAACAACCTCAGCGACGCGTCGCGCTTCACTCAGAACATCACCGACGTGGTCGTGGTCGCCGAAGCGGTCACCACGCGACGCGCAGAGCTGATGCGAGTCACCGGTTCCTTGCGACAGGCCGGCGCGCGAACACTCGGCGTGGTGTTGTCGCAGGCTCGCCACGACGAGGACCCGGCCGCGGCCGACCAACAACAGGTTCAAGGCGCCACGGATGTGGGGATCCGGTAGGCGACGTCTGTCGACATCTGTTTGAGAGAAGGCCGGGGAAAGACTCATGACTCTGCTCATCGTCACGCCGATGTACAACGAAGCCGACAACGTGGCGGGTCTCGTCGCCAGCTTGGGAGCGCAGCGCTTCAAGGACTTCGACTGGGTGGTGGTCGACGATGGCAGCACCGACGGCACCGCAGACCGGCTGGCGGAGGTCGATACCGAGAATCTCGCCACGGTGTTGTCGAAAGCCAACGACGGCGGGCTGATCGCCGGCTCGGAGTTCAGATCGTGGCGCTTCGGCGTCGAACGCGCTCTGCCGCAGAAGCCCTATTCGCATGTGATGAAGCTGGACGCCGACGCGCGACTGGCTCCTGACTATCTGGAACGAGTCGTCGATCTCGCCCGCGGCACCGTCGGCATAGCCGGCGGCGTCATCGTCACCAGGGGGATGGCTGAACAGAAATTCCATGTTCCCGGCGCGGTCAAGCTCTACACCATCGATGCGTACCGAGCGACCGAGTCGATCCCGGCCGCGCACGGTTTCGACGCCATCGACGAGGTCGCCGTCAGCCTGGCGGGGCTGGAAACCCAGGTGGATCCCGGTGCCCATTTCGAGCTGACCCGCGCAGTCGGCGCGAGTGCGGGTGAGGTCCAGGGCCGGTACCGCAATGGCCGAACGTGCCGGTGGATAGGCTACTCCTTCCCCTACTTCCTCGTGCATTTCGTCCGCTATTTCGCTCGGCGTCCCTATGTGGTCGGCGCGTTCGCGTTGCTGTGGGGATATCTGAGTGCGGGCGGCGGGCCGTTCGCACCTGAGCTCAAGAAGGCGCATGCCCGGATGCAGCGCGCCAAACTCGCGCGGGCACTGCGCAATCCCCTGGGCTTCTGGCGCGAGGCCTACAAGATCTGACCGCAGCGTTCGGCAATATCTGGGCACGTTTGCTGGCCTATACTCGACCGATGAACACGCCGGCCGAAAAGCCACTCTCCTATGCGCTGGTGACGCCGAGCTTTCGCCTTGACGTGGACCGCTGCGCAATGCTCGTCGAGAGTGTGGAACGTTGGGCCGCACCGTATTTGCGGCACTACCTGGTCATCGACCGGCGCGACGTGCCGATGTTCAGGTCCTTCGAGTCGTCGCGGACGCAGATACTGATCGTCGAGGACATCGTCCCGAATTGGCTGGTGCGGATACCCGGCATACGCAGATTCTGGTTCAGCTTCCGCACCCGGCCGGTCAAGAACTGGATACTGCAGCAGATCGTCAAATTGTCGATTCCCAATGCCGTCGACGACGACATCCTTCTCTATACCGATTCCGATGTGTTCTACGTGGCGCCCTACGATCCGCGCGCCGACGAGCGCGACGGCAAGGTGCCGTTGTTCATCGAGACCGGTCAACGTGGCCTGATCCGGAACAACGATCACTGGCACGCCGTGAGTTCGCGTCTGCTCGGCCTGCCCGTGGAACCGAGCTATGACACCAACTTCATCGGCAACGCGATCTGCTGGCGTCGGGACAACGTGTTGGAGATGCAGCGGCGGATGGAGAGCGTCGCCCACAAGGGCTGGGAACGCGCGGTGGCGCCGTTGGGTGGATTCTCCGAGTACATCCTCTACGGTGTGTACGCGACCCAGGTTCTGGGCGATGCTTCCGGGCATTGGCATGACGACACCATCCGGACCTTGAACTACTGGGATCCCGTCCCGCTGGATCTGACTGGGCTCGAAGAGTTCAAAGCCAGGCTGACGCCGGAATATCATTCGGTGATGGTGTCGGCGAAGTCCAGAACTCCGGTGGCCGACATCCGCAAGGTGTTCTTTCAGTAGGTGCGCCGTCAGAATGTGTAGAGAGTCGTTCGGAAGCGACTCCCTTTCACCACGACTTCACACAGGACCTCAGCCGCGCTCACCGCAATGCCGAACGGCGGCTGTTCGATGTCGACTCCGCTCTGCACGCTCAACCGGATATCGGGTCCGGTAGCGATGTCGATGTTGGGCTCGAAGTCCGGATCGAGCGGCAAATTCTCGGTCAGCACCAATCTCGGGTAGGTCGTCCGAATCTTCTCGAGTGCGCGGGAAATGGCCGCGTTCGAAAGATGTTGCAGCACCTGTCGGACGAAAGCGATGTCGCCGGGCGGCAGATCGTCACGAGCTATGTCGACCAATCGGAATTCGACGTCCGATCCGCTGAAGCGCGCGCGGTTCTGCTCCAAGAGCCCCGTGACGACATCGCAGGCGACGTATCGGTTGCACAGCGGCCGCAGTGCGGATCCGATCGCGAAATCTCCGCAGCCCAGGTCCACCGCATCCGGCGGTGTGTCGAAGGACTCGAGTAGCCGAGAGACGCTGGCGATGTAGGGTTCGACCACCGCGGAGTGGTGGGACCCGAAACCCGACGAATACCGTTCGCCTTCCGGACCCACACCCCACATTCGCTTTTCGTAAACGGCCTCGAATACCGCTTGCGGCGAATCGCTGCCGACTGACCGGCTGAATTCTTTCAATCTATGCCGGGACCGCATTGCCCGCACACGCAGCGGGACAATTCGTCGCAGGCCCCGGTGAATCGCGTTGTAGACCCGGGACACATTCGGCAGCGTATCACCGTCGCCGATTCTTCACGCGGCGAAGCCAATGGCCTCGCCCGGTGCGAATGCCGTTAGTCGAAGACATCACGGCGTCATAGGCGCGGATGAGATTGGGCACTTCGTAATTCCAGGCGAGCTCGTTTTGGACGCGACGCTGGCCGAACTCCCCCATGCGAGTGCGCCGGTCGGGGTCGTCGAGCAGTTCGACGATTTTGCGCGCCAGGTCGACCGGGTCGTTCTTGGCGGCGTACAGCGACGCCTCGCCGGCGGAATACCGCCCTTCGGTCAGATCGAATTGCACGATGGCTTTACCCAAGGCCATGTACTCCATGATCTTGTTCATCGTCGACTTGTCGTTCATCTCGTTCGCGACGTCTGGATTGACGCAGATATCGGCCGTGTTGAGCATGTCGAGCAGTTCATCGTCGGGGACCCGACCGGTGAAGGTGACGTACTCCGCAATGCCTTCGGACAGCGCGAGCTGTCGCATCTCCTCCAGGGAGGTGCCCCCGCCGACCAGTCCGACGTGAATGTCATGACGATCCATCACCTCGACGATGTGCTTCACCGCGAGGAGCAGAAGATCGATGCCCTCCTGCTTGCCCATCACGCCGACATAGCCGACCAGATACCGTTTCCCGCACTTCAACTCGGGTTTCGGCGGGACCATCTTCAATCGCTCGAGCATCGGCCCGCTGCGCACCACGAAGACCCGCTGCGGATCCATGCCGCCACGCTCGATCGCGATCCGACGATAGGACTCATTGGTTGCTATCGAGACATCGGCCGTGCGGAAGGTCGCACGTTCCAGCCAGACCATGACTTTCCACAAGAGGCCGCGGCGGCCGAATTTCGCGACGTAGAGCTCGGGCATTATGTCGTGATGGTCGAACAGGAATCGAGTTCGGGAGAATAACTTGAAGAACAGGCCCACCAGGAAGAAGAAGTCCGGTGGGTTGCACGCATGGATGACGTCGAAGCCGCGCTCGCGCCGGACCTTGAGCGCCAATCGGAACGTATGCCACAGCGCAGTCGAATACTCGGCCAGATAGCTGAGCGCCCCGTCCCCTTCCGTGGGAAGCCTGAACCGGTAGACGTGGATTCCCGCGACCACGTCGCGCAGCTCCTCGTAACCCTTGCCGGTCGGGCAGATCACGGTGACCTCCCAGCCGTGATCGCGCAGGGTGGTCGCCTCCTGCCAGACGCGTCGGTCGAACGGTACGGGCAGGTTCTCGACCAGGATCACCACCCGCTTGGGTCGGTCGGCCGCTTCCGGATTCACGGGCCTCACCAGCAGATGCCGTCGTAGTTGTCGTCACTGGCACGGTCGGCAACCCGTACCAGATCGATGATCACCTGCTCGGGTGTCGCGCGATCCACCGCCGAGCGGAATTCCTCGGCACCGTTGCCCACGACGATGACCTCGGCGAAATCGAGAACTTCGTCCACGGTGTCCACCATCATGCGGGCGATATGGGGTATGTGGTTCAAGATGTAGTCCCGGTTGGCCCCGGTCAATGCGGCCATGTTGACGTTGTCGTCGTACAAGCGCAACTCGTACCCTTTGCCGAGCAAGTGCTCGATCACATCGACCACCGGCGACTCCCGCAGATCATCGGTACCGGCCTTGAAGGCGAACCCCAGCACCCCGACCTTCCGCCTGCCCTTCGACGTGACCATCGCTATGGCGCGATCGACTTGGCGACGATTGGCGGGCAGGATCGAATTGAGCAGAGGTACATCGAGATCGAGCTCGCGGGCCTTGTAGGTCAGTGAGCGGACGTCTTTTGGCAGACACGACCCACCGAACGCGAAACCGGGCTTGAGGTAATACGGTGACAGATTGAGCTTGGTGTCCTGACAGAAGATCTCCATGACGTGACGGCCGTCGATTCCATTGGCTTTGCAGATCGAACCGATCTCGTTGGCGAATGCGACCTTGATGGCGTGCCAGTTGTTGTCCGTGCACTTCACCATCTCGGCCACCTCGATCGGAGTGCGGATCACCGGTGGACCGAGCCCCTCGTACAGGGTGGCCAAAAGTTCGCCGGACCGGGAATCCGTCTCGCCGACAACGGTTTTCGGAGGGTGGTAGTAATCCCACACCGCGGTGCCCTCGCGGAGGAACTCCGGATTGATACAGACGCCGAAATCCACGCCGGCCCGCTTCCCGGACGAGGCTTCCAGCGTGGGGATCACGACACCGCGCATACTGCCCGGCAACATCGTCGACCGCACCGCCACGACATGGTAGGTGTCGCCGTCGCGTAACGCCTCGCCGATCTGCTCGGACACTCGACGGACATAGCTCAGGTCGATGTTCCCGTTGAGCTGGCTGGGGGTACCGACGCAGATGATCGAGATATCGCTGCTGCGGATCGCATCGCCGATCTCCGTTGTTGCACGGAGTCGACCGGACTGCACAGCTGCGCCGACCATGTCACCGATATCGGTCTCGATGATCGGTGTCCGACCGGCGTTGATCAGGTCCACTTTGGTCTGGTTGGGGTCGACACCGATGACTTCGTGGCCGTCCGACGCCAGGCAGGCTGCCGATACGGCGCCGACGTAGCCCAACCCGAAAACCACGATCCTCTTGGCCTCGCTCGTCACCAAACGATCCTAGAAGGATTCGGGTGGCGCCGGAGGCCGGAAGCCGGTTTCCCGCACCGGCGCCTGCCGATGAGTTCCCGGCCCCCGGTACGCCGATTCGATCAGCACCGCTGTCTTCCCATCGCGGCGTCCCTTGAAATACACCGCCCCCAACAGGCCCGCCGCGGCGACGACACCGGCCGTGATCGACAGTGCCGTCACCCACGCCGGAGAATCACCGGAATCCGCCGACTCGGGGCCCAACAATCCGAGCAATCCCAACGCGGCAGCCGGCCAGAATCCGAGTATGGGACCCCCGCCACAGGTTCCATCGGTCTCCCCCGGATTCTTCACCCACAGCAGCCCGTCGAGAGCCCCACCGTGGTACAGCTGCGGTGTGTCTCCCAGGCGAGCACCCGGCGCATTGCAGTAATTGTCCTGCGCGCCCGCACCGTTTCGACTGATGTCGATCACGTAGTGCGCATCGGGCACGCCCAGCCTGTCGAGTTCCGACCGCACCGTCTCGGCGAAGCGTACTTCGCCATCGGTCGAGTTGTAGTTCGAGACGTTGAGACTGAACCCGGTCACCTTGTCCACGTCCAGCTTCTTCAACCGGTCGGCGGTTTCGGCTGCGCTCAACCAGTTCTCGTGTCCGGCGTCGATGTACACCCGCGCACCCGTGGTGGACAGCGTGTCGACCGCGTAGCGCAACGTGCCGACGCGATCGCCCTGCTCGCACTGCCCCAGTTGGGGAAGGGCATCAGGTTCCAGGATGACGATCGCGTCCGAATGCCCCGTCAACGCTGCGGCTGCGCCGTCGATCCACTCCCTGTATTCCTGCTCATCACGTGCGCCCGTGTACACCTGCGCACCTCCGCCGCAGTCGAGCCGGGGCACCCGGTAGAGCACCAGCGTGGGGACTGCATCAGCGGCGGCCGCACCCGCGAGGTAGTCGCCGATATCGCTTCGAACCGTCGCCGTCGTGGACCAGTCGCTGAACCATTTGGCCTGCGGGGTCTCCGCGATCGGCTCGAAGCGCGAGTCCTGTTGGGCTGCGGCGACGGCCAGCAGGTCGGGATCCCGATACAGTTTGGCGTCGACCGGGGTGCTGCCCGCGATCGTCCCAGGACGCGCGCCACCCGGCCAGTGCCCCGAATAGACGATCGAGACGATGGCCGCCGGCAGGAGGATGACCAGCACCGTCGCCGCCACCAGCAGAACGGCGCGTCGCTGCCCTCGCCTGAGCCGCTGCCACCGCGACGCCGACCGACCAGATGGCGAACGCCTCATCGGCGGCGACCGGTCGGCCCGAACGCATCGTCGCGTCGCGCCAGGAACAACACGGCCAGGGGAACGACTGTCACGGTCCAGTACACCGATCCGTCGACGTAGCGCAGCGGTACCTCGAGCCACCCGCTGATGGCGATTCCCAAGACGAGCATGGCCGCGATCGGCAGATAGCGGCTCCCCGGGAGCGTGGTGGCATAGGTCTGCGCGACGAGCGAGCCGACAGCCAGGAACGCGAGGATGAACCCGCCGGTCGCGACCAGGTGCACGAACTCGTTGTGTCCCGAGTAAGCCCCCGAGATCAGAGTGGACGTGTCGCTTTCCACGATTCGTTCATACCAGTCCCTGCCACCACCGAACCAGAACGCCCGCGACGACCATTCCGTCAGCGAACCATTCCAGATGACGCCGCGACCGGTGTACGCCTCGTCGTCCCATCCTCCGAAGAACAGCCATCCGCTCAACGGCAGCGCGCACATCATCACCACCACCGCACCGGTGGCCAGGCGGGCCACCGCCGATGCCGCGCGCTGCCACCCGAACTGCGCCATCGCCCAGAGCGCGCTGCCGAGCATCAACATGAACCCCGCGGCGAACATCGAATTGCGGGCCGATGACCAGGCGAGTGCGAAACCCACGATCGCCAGACCGGCGAGCCTGAGCCACGGCCGCGGGATCATGGCCACCGCTGCCACGCCCACCGCCAGATACACGCCCAGACTGTTCTCCGCCGTGAACATTCCCTGCAGCAACCCCAACGAGGGGAACACCGCCTTGTCGGGACGTTCCAGCAGCGCACCTTGTGCATCGTGCACCCGGCCGGCATCGGGCAGGATGAAGCCGAGGGCGATCGCGATGAACGCTGTGAGCACCACGAGAGCACCCAGGGCGATGAGCACCCGGGGGTGGGGCCGCAACGCTGCCAGGGCCAACATCACCACCAGGTAGAGGACGCTCTCGGGGGTCGGTTGTCCGCCGTTGTAGACGTCCCGGGTGAGGATGTACAGCCAGGGGGCGAGCAGGACTGCCAACCGCCACAAGCCCGGCCGAGTGATGTCGTTGAGGCGGAACAGGATGACCAGAACGGCCAGACCCACCGCGAGCAGGTAGAAGAGCTTCGAGACGATGTTGGCGGCGGCCGGCCAGATCGGGTCCGCGCCCACCGGGACGAACACCTTCTCGGCCGTCAGAGACAGGGCGATGAACGAGCCGATCGTCCGGCACCACATGAAACCGATGAGCAACACGGCGGCGGCATCACGGGTGATGAACAGCCGGCCTCTTCGCTGCATCGGCCCTCCGCTCGCACTGCCCGAGACACACCCCCGAACTGACGCCACACGGGTACGCCGTTGGATGGTACCGGCCGGGGTCCGCGCAAGACGGTCCTGGCCCTGAGCCACCAATGGAAGAATCGGGCTGTGGCCGACCGCTACCTGATCGCTGTTGCGACATACCTGCGCCCTACCGGACTTCAGCGGTTGTTGGACAGTTTGGTCGCGGCCGTCTCGGCGTCGAGTGTGGACATCGTCGTCGTCGACAACGATGCCCAGGGGTCCGCCCGATCGGTCGCGGCGAACCATCCGCTCGGCCCGCGATACGTCGTGGAGCCCGAGCCGGGTATCTCGGCCGCCCGCAACCGCGCACTGGCGCACTTCGACGATCGATACCGGGGAGTCATCTTCGTCGACGACGACGAGTGGGTGGACCCGGCGTGGCTGACCACGCTGACCGCCTACGCGGCGCAGGCACCGGCTGACGTGGTGGTGGGTCCGGTCGTCAGTGTCTTCGACCGGCCCGCGCCCGAATGGGTGCAGCGTGGCGGTTTCTTCACCGGCCGCCCCCACGCCAGCGGTGAACGACTGCGCTATGCACCGACCAACAACACGCTGTTGATGCGCGATGCGTGGGTACGTGCCGGCTCGCCGCGGTTTGACCCCGCCTTCTCCACCACGGGCGGCGAGGACACCGATTTCTTCCACGGTGTCCGCAAGACGGGCGCCACCATCGTCTTCTGCAACGAAGCGGTGGTCTACGAGGCCGTGCCCACCGAACGGCAGTCGTTGGGTTGGGTACGCCGTCGAGCGATTCGCGAGGGCGCCAACGAAACCCGCGTGCTCCGAAAGCACCATGACTCGTTGTTGCCCGTCATGGGCCGGGGAATCAGAAGCGCTGCGTTCGGGCTCATCTTTCTCACGGTCGGGTTCGTCACCCGCCGGGACCTCCAGGCCAGGCCGTACTTCAGTCTTTTCTATGCGTGCGGACTGTTCGCCGGCCTGTTCGACTACAAGATGGTCGGATATTCGCGAAGCAGCGACTCGACCGGAGGACGTTAGCGGGTCACGGCCATCCCGACTGCCCGGCGCGCGCGGGCCACCGGATACATCAGCACCATCGTCAATACCGCCGCGATCTGCGCCGCCGGACTCGTCGGATGGTCGCCGATCATCACGGGCAGCAGCACGTCGACGACCGACAGGGCGATGAAGCACGCGAGACTGCGCGAACCCACCAGGGCGACAGGGCCCACGAGGGCCGGTGCGCGCGCATGAACGAACCGCATCAGCTGATAGAGCACCACGAACGCGGCCAGCGCCAGGGCGATTCGCGCCGGACCGCAGGAAGCCTTGTCGAAGAGCCATCCGCCCGCACCGACGTGGTGCACAATCACTCCGGCCGTCGCCACCGCCAGCCCGCCGACGCACGCGACCGCCAACGCCACCCGTCCGCGCAGCGGATCGCGTAGGGCTGACCAGTACCAGCCGACGGCGAAGGCGATCCCGAACAGAGCCTGCCACCCCGCGGTGTTGAAAAAGGCCCAGCCGTCCGGCCGATTGGGCAGGCGACCCCAGTTCAGGGCCAGCGCCGCGGTGTACAGCGCCGTCGACGACACCACCGCGAGGAGCCGGCATCGCCGGCTCGACAGCGCGATCCACAGCATCGCGAGCACCTGCAGCACGACGTACATGGACAGGATGTCGATGTGGTCGGGGTTGATCTGCATGGTGGCAAGCCACCACACGACACGCGCCGGGGGAACCTGCCCGGCGTCGAGCAGACCCGCATCCGGGCGCGTGGTCGTCAGCGATACGACCACGGCCAGCGCGGTCAGCGCGAACTGCGACAGATAGAGCAACACGATGCGGCGCGCCAGACGCAGCTGTGACCACGCGACTCCCGCCACGTCGGCTCGCCGGCGGCTGACCATGCCCACCACCAGCCCGGCCAACAGGACGAACCCTGATGCGCCGTCGATCCACGGCACCGGGTGGACGATCCCCCACAGGGTCGAGCCGAAGCTGATGTGGCCGATGACCATGCTGAAGATGCAGAGTCCACGAACGGCGTCAATCGCCTCGTCTCGGGTCAGCACCGATCTGCCCGCCGTCGGTGATCACGCAGCCGCGACGTCAGATCGCCCGTGCGGCGAACTCGCGGTGCCAGACTTCCAGTGACAGCAACGTCCAGATGCGCGATTCCTCGTCCCGGACACCTTTGGAGTGATCATCCAGCAAACCGTTCACCATCGCCCTGTCGAAATTGTTCCCGACGAACGACGACGGACCGGTGAGCAGATCGAACGCCATCTCCCGCAAGCCGTGCCTGAACCATCGGTCCAGTGGGACTTTGAATCCGACCTTCGGCCGATCGACCACTTCGGCGGGAAGATACCGATGAGCCACCTGCTTGAGCACCCACTTGGTCGTCCGATCGCGAATCTTCACATTGCTCGGTAGATCGAAGGCCAATTCCACCAGGCGGTAATCGAGGAACGGTGGGCGCGTCTCAAGCGACGCCGCCATCGACATCCGGTCCCCCCGTTCGAGCAGGTTGTCCGCGAGCCACACGCAGGTGTCCGCGAAGAGCATCCGCCGCAGCGCATCGCCGCGCCCCCGGCTGTAGGCGGCCGGCGCGCCCCGCAGCGACGGCCGGCGCGTGAGCCGGCGTCGTTCGGCCACCGTGAACGGGGCGAACCAGCCGCGCAGCCGCTCGTCGTAGCCGCTCTGGTCGAGCGCGCGCAACGCGATTCTCATTCTCGACTTGCTCGCCGGCAGCGCGTTCTCGAGGCGACCGAGCGCCCCGAACGACGGAAGGGCCCCGAGCCAGCGGGTGGCGGCGGCGAACTTGTACTTGGGATATCCGGCGAACAGTTCGTCACTGCCCTCACCGCTCAGCACCACCTTGACCTGCTCGCGTGCCAATTGCGCCAGCCGGAACACCGCAACGTCCGCCGGCTCGGACAGCGGCCCGTCCCGCTGCCAGCTCAGCTTCGCCCAGTTGTTCATGAAATCGTCGGCGGTGACCACGACGTTGTGGTGAACCGTTGCGTTGAGCTCGGCCACCTTCCGGGCCCATACCGTCTCGTCATACCGTTCGTCGCCGAAACTCGCTCCGAACGTGTGCAGCTGCTGGTCGGGGTTCAGCCGTCGGGTCATCGCCGTCAACAGGCTGCTGTCGACACCGCCCGACAGGTAGATGCCCACCGGCACATCGGCGACCAGCGAATCCTGTACGGAATTCGTGAGCGCCTGATCGACGAGGTCGATGGCCTCCGATGTCGTCACCGTGCCCCGCGCACCCCGCGCGGACAACTCCCAGTACGGCGACACTCGGACACCGCCGTCGGGCGTGACCACGACATGGTGACCCGGCGGAACCTTGCGCACACCCTTGACGAGGGTGTGCGGTGCGGGTACCGACCGGTGCGCCAGATAATCGTCGAGACTTTCCTCGTCCACCGATGGGGCGTCGATGGCCGGTAACAATGCCTTTATCTCCGAGGCGAAGGCGAAGAAGCGCGAATCGGCATAGTAGTAGAGGGGCAGAATTCCGAGTCGGTCCCGGAACAGGTGGGTCTCGCCGGTGCGGGAATCGTGGATCGCGTAGGCGAATTGGCCTCGTAGCCGATTCACTCCCGCCGGCCCGAATTTCTCATACACGGCAAGGAGCACCTCGGTGTCGCCGTGTGTCTGGAACGGGTACGACAACTCATTGTGGAGCTGCCGATAATTGAGGATCTCGCCGTTGAATATCAGATGCTGATGTCCGCTCGAACCGGCCATCGGCTGCGGGGAGCCGTGCAGGTCGATGATCGAAAGTCGCCGGTGCGCCAAGCCGACCGGACCGTCGAGCCATAGGCCGGCCGCATCCGGACCACGATGCTGCAGCGTTGCCGCCATTGCGGAGAGCAATTCGCGGTCGACCGGCCGCCCGTCGAACCGCCGGATGCCGGCTATCCCGCACACGGGCTCACGCGCTTCGCCGGTTGAGCGACCCGAACAAGGCCGCATAAATCGCGATCGGCACTGTGACCCCCCGTTGAAAAGCCAGAAACCCCGCCTGCGACGGCGGGTTTCGTACGTCCGCCATGCCGAAGTCTAGCCGCGGGATCGCACCGGCGACGGTTCGCCCCGCCCTCGCCTCGACCGCGGGGCAAACGAATCGAGACGACTCCCGGGCGGGTAGCTGAGCCCGGCGATATGTTGTGCACGGCTGGCGACCTCTCGTTCCAGTGTCGCCCGGGTTGAGAAAGTCGTCGTCGGGGCATCCGCGCAATGCCCGGGTCGTGGCCTGTCTCGCTGACGAAAGAAGGTCGATGTCGCCGAAGTTCGCCCGCAACACCTTCCTCGGTTTCATCTCCGGCGCCGCAGTCACCCTTTCCGGCTTCATCGGCAGCGCGATCGCCGCCCGGCTGCTGGGGCCCGACGATCTCGGCGTCGTCGCGTACGTCGTCTGGTGGGTGACGGTCGCCGTCGCGGTCTCGAACCTGGGTAGCGACGTCGTGCAGCAACGATTCATCCCCAACCTGCGCGCGATGGACCGCAGCGCCGAGGTGAACGGCCTCGTCGGCGCGGTCACCAGATTGACCATGGCGGCCGCGGTGGCGGTCGGTGCGGTGTTGGTGATCTACCTGCACGGACCGGGAAGAGGCGCCCTGCAGGGGCTTTCCGGTCAATCGCAGATCGTCGTGATCGCCATCGCCTTCAGCTGGGTCATCTGCTGGCGCATGGGGGACCTGTATCTGTTCAACCTGAGGGGCGAGCAGCGATTCGACAGACTCGCACGCATCTCCGCCATCTCGGCGGTACTGCGGGTGGTGACGACCGTGCTGGGCGCCTGGCTCTTCGGGGTGCCGGGCGCACTGGCGGGCTACATCGCCGCGACCATCGTGCCCGCCAGCCGGCTGTTCCCGCTGTTACGCAACAAGCCCAGCGTCCAACGCTCGCTCAGGCGGGATGTCCTCGGGTTCGCGCTGATGAGCTGGACCATCAGCGTGATCGGCAACCTCCTGTTCGGCCGGACGCAGATCATCTTCCTCGAGCACTACACGACCATCGGTGCGGTCGGGCTGTTCGCGGTGGCACTGACGGTGGCCGAGATGGCGGCGCAACTTCCGCAGCTCTTTCTCTCGGCGCTGTTGCCCCGCTTCAGCGAGCAGAGCGGGCAGGGCGCCCACGACCACATGATGCGTCTGTACCGGACGATGACGGCGCTCATGGCCATGGTGATGTTCCCGCTGTGCCTGTGCCTCGCGGCGATCACGCCGGTCCTGTTGCCACTGGTCTTCGGTGCCGAATTCGCCGGCGCCGTGCCCGTCGCCTCGATCCTGCTGATCGTCGCCGCGATCAACAGCCTCGGCGGAACCACCCTCCAGCTCATCTTGAGCCTGGGAAAGAAGGGCATCCTCTTGGTCTCCAACGCCGTCGGCCTGGTCGGTGTGATCGCGCTGAGTTTCCTGCTGATCCCCCAGTACGGACTGATGGGCGCAGCCTGGTCCCGCGGGATAGTGCAGATACTGGTCATCCTCATCGAGATCGTCTATGCCGCAATACGTTTGGGGTTCACCCCGCCGTTTCGCGCGCTGGCCGCGATAACGGTTGCCGCCGTGGCCCAGGGTGCGGTCGCCTACGGCATCGTGCACACCGTGGGCGGCGCTGCCTCATTGGTGCTGGCGATACCCGCGGCGATCTTGACCTACCTCATCGCGGTGCGGGTCCTGTCGGTGCTGCCGCTGGTCGATTCCGAGCTGACGAGTCGACTCGTCACCATGGTTCCCGACCGGGCCAAACCGCTGGCTTCCCGCATCCTGCGGCTGCTGTCACCGTCCACCACCGGACCTACCGAGCAGATCTGACCCGATTGTCGACCCCGGACGTATTAGGCTTGACTTCAACGCGAAACCGTCGGCTGGGCGCCGCGCAGAGAGGCTGTCGATGATCAGTGTCCTCCTGATCGGCGCAGGAGCAGTGGTTGAGGAGCACTACCGGGGTCCGCTGCGCCGGCTCGAGCGAGCCAAGGCCATCCAGGTGGTCGGCGTCGCCGATCCGAACGAGGCGCGCGGCCGGAAGATCGCAGGCCAGTACAAGCGCGCCCGCGCGTATCCGGACTGTGCGAGCGCGTTTCGGGATCGCTCGTTCGATCTGGCGATCGTCGCCTCCCCGCCAGGTCTGCATGCCGACCATGCATGCGCGGCTTTCGCACACGGTTGCCACGTGCTGTGCGAGAAGCCCATGACCACCACCGTCACCGACGCGGACCGGATGAACGCCGCGGCCGCCGACGCCGGCCGGATATTGGGCGTGGCCTATCCCCGGCGGTTCTATGCCAATTTCGCCGACGTCGCCGCGCTCGTGGCGAGCGGCGAACTCGGCGACGAGCTCGAATTCACCTTCCGGGAAGGAAACACGTACGGCTGGCCGGCCGCCACCGACGCCGCATTCCGGCGCGATCGCTCCGGCGGTGGAGCCCTGCTGGACATCGGCGTGCACATGCTCGACCAGCTGAGCTGGATCTTCGGCGACCCAGTGGTCAGTCGCTCGTTCGATGACAGCCTCGGCGACGGAGTGGAGACGAATTCGCTTCTCATGCTGGAATTTCCGCGAGCTCACGGCACGATGCAGGTCAGCTGGGAGTATCCGCTGAACAACGGACTGTGGATCCGCGGCTCCTCGGGTGAAGTGGTGATCGAAGGCGACGATCTGCGCTCCTACCGCCGCAAGACCCCGCAGGGATGGTCGCTGGTACCGGCCCGGACATCCTGGCCGGTGGACCTCGCGCTGAGCGGGGGCAAGCGGATTCGGCCCGGCAACCTGCGTCCGTGCTTCGATGCCGAGCTGGTCGCCATGCTCCGGTGCATTCACTATGGCGAACCGATTCCGGTGACCGGCGTGCAGGCCGCCAGTGTGCAAGCCGCGATCGAGCATGCGTATGCGCACGCCGAAGCACTGGATTGTTCCTGGCTGCCCGAAGAGGAACGGCTCGCCGCGCGAGCCAAGCACTGGAAGGCCGGCCAGCATTGATGAAGCCCATCGCAGTCATCGGAGCCGGCGGCTTCGTCGGTGCCCGTCTGGTCGAACGGGCCGAACTCCGCGAAGACATACCGCTGGTCCCCATCGTTCGCTCCTGGCGCAGTCAGGGGCGGCTGGCCCGGTTCGGCATGCGCACCGTCATCGGTGACGCGGGCGACCCGGCATCGCTGGTTCCGCTCATCAAGGGATGCGGGATGGTGGTGAATCTGACCCTGGGGAACGACGAGCGGATCGTCGGTGACGTCCAATCCATGTACGCCGCATGCCGGCAGGCAGAGGTACCCCTGTTCGTCCACATGAGTTCCGCCGAGGTTTTCGGCAGGGCCGAGCAACCGGGCCTGACCGACGACTCGGCACCAGATGGCCGGCACTGGATGGACTATGCCTTGGGCAAGACAGCCGCGGAGGCCTGGCTGCGCACCCAGTTCGACGGGCCCGTTCGGGTTGTCATGCTGCGGCCGGGGCTGATCTGGGGACCGGGGTCGGTCTGGCTGGTGGATCCGGCCAAGGCACTGGTCGACGGCACGGCGTACCTGTTCAACCACGGCGGCGGGATCTGCAATCTGATCCACGTCGACAACCTCATCGAACACCTTGTGCAACTGGCGAACTCACCGCAGACCCGGTCGGGGATCTTCAACATCTCCGATGCCGAGACGCACACCTGGGCCGACTATTATCACGCCGTCGCGCGGGAAGTGGGCGCCGACCCGTCGACCATCCGACAGCTGCCCGACTCGGCGTTTCGCGAGGGCCGGATGGCCAAGATGCAGAAGGTCCTCAACGTCGCACCCGCCCGCGCGGTCAAGAACCGGCTCAGCGGTGACACCAAAGGCCGGCTCAAGCAGTCGATGAGGGACCGGTTCTCCCCGCCGATCTCCGAGGTGCAACCCATCGAAGCCGCACCCGCTGTCACCAAGTCGATGTGGTGGCTCCAGGGCACAGCGCGGAAGCTACCGTCGTCGAAGTTCGCCGAACACTATCCGGATCTGCAGCTGCAGCCGTTCGACGAGTTGATGTCAGCCGCCGGCCGGTGGCTACGTTTCGCCGGTTTCGAGGTACCCGCTGCCAGCGGGCCGCAATACCCCTAGCCCGCAGTACCGCTAGCCCAGCTTGCGCAATCGCGGCTCGAGATCCTTCTGGAACAGCTCCAGGAAGCGGCGCTGATCGTGTCCGGGCGCGTGGAAGACCAGGTGGTTGAGCCCCCAGTCGACGTAGTCCTTGACCTTCTCGACGGCCTCGTCGGGATCCGACGCCACGATCCACCGCTTGGCGACCTGTTCGATGGGCAGCTCGTCGGCGGCCTTCTCCATCTCCATCGGGTCGTCGATGCTGTGCTTCTGCTCGGCGGTCAGGGAGAGCGGCGCCCAGAAGCGGGTGTTCTCCAGCGCCAGTTCGGGATCGGTGTCGTAGGAGATCTTGATCTCGATCATCCGGTCGATCTCCGCGGAGTTGCGCTCGGCCTTCTCGGCCCCCTCCTGCACGGCCGGAATGAGCTTGTCCTTGTAGAGCTCCTCGCCTTTACCGGAGGTGCAGATAAAACCGTCACCCGCCCGGCCCGCGTACTTGGCGACCACCGGTCCGCCCGCGGCGATGTAGACCGGCACCCCACCCTCGGGCACGTCGTAGATCGACGCACCCTTGGTGCGGTAGTACTCACCGTCGAAGTCCACCCGGTCGCCGAGCCACAGCTCACGCATCAACCGCACCGATTCCCGGAGCCGCGCGAAGCGCTCCTTGAAGTCCGGCCAGTCGCCTTCGTAACCGGTGGCGATCTCGTTGAGGGCCTCTCCGGTGCCCACGCCGAGGAAGATGCGGTTCGGATACAGACACGCCATCGTCGCGAACGCCTGGGCGATCACCGCGGGGTTGTAGCGGAACGTAGGGGTCAGCACCGAGGTCCCGAGCTGAATTCGCTTGGTGCGCTCGCCCACCGCGGTCATCCACGCCAACGAAAAGGGTGCATGGCCGCCCTCGTGGCGCCACGGTTGGAAGTGGTCACTGACCGTCGCGCTGTCCATTCCATGCGATTCGGCCGCCACGGCCAGCTCCACGAGCTCACGAGGCGCGAACTGCTCCGCCGACGCCTTGTATCCCAGTTTCAGTTCAGCCACGCTTCGTTTCTACTCCTCCCCCTAGACTCGCCGCATGGCAGCTCGGCTGGAGGCCGTCACCGACCGCGTACACGTCGCGCGAACCGACCTCGTCAACTGGACCCTGGTGACCGACGGCACCGGGGTGTTGCTGATCGACGCGGGCTATCCGGGCCACCGCGACGACGTCGTCGAATCGGTGCGCGAGCTGGGCTTCGGACTGTCCGACGTCCGGGCGATCCTGTTGACCCACGCGCATGTCGACCATTTCGGCTCGGCGATCGCGTTGGCCGCGCAGGAGGGCATCCCGGTCTACACCCACGACGACGAGGTGGGCCATGCGCGCCGGGACTACCTCGAGCAGGTGGCAACGCGCGACGTCATTAGCCACGCCTGGCAACCGCGGTGGCTGCGCTGGTCTCTGGAGATCAGCCGCAAGGGGGGCCTGGCACGCGGCGGGATCCCCACCGCGCAGGCGCTGACCGACGCGGTCGCCGCCGGGCTGCCCGGCGCGCCGGTGGCCGTCCCCACCCCCGGGCACACCGGCGGACACTGTTCGTACCTGGTTGACGGCGTCTTGGTCAGCGGGGATGCGCTGGTGACCGGCCATCCGCTGTTGACCGATGTCCGTCCGCAGCTGCTGCCCGACCTGTTCAACCACGACCAGGAGCGGTGTGTACGCAGCCTGGCGACCCTCGGTGCGCTGGACACCGAGATCCTGGTGCCGGGCCACGGGCCGGTGTGGCGCGGCCCGATCCGCACCGCCGCCCAGCAGGCGTTGCCGGCCTGACCCCGCTGAGGATTACTAGCTGAGGATGCGGTAGCCCAGCAGGAACACTGCCGTCAGGCACAGCCCGCAGGCCACCACGATGGTGGGCATCAGGATGGTCTGGTCGAGTTCGTCGGGGTCGAGCGCGTCGTGGTGCACCGGGCCGAACATCTTGCGGGCCACCGCCGTCTCGCGCACCCGTCGGGTCAGACGGCCGATCACGTGCCGGTCGGCGCGGCGTCCGACGAACGCGCGCAGCGCGACACCCGCGATCGCCGTCAGCGCCGCCGCGAGCAGGATCAGCCAGCCCACACTCGCCTGCGAGACACCCGCCGCCATCGGCACTGCGCCAGTTTACAAACGCGGCTCACAGCCGCTTGGCGAACGCGATCGGATAGACCTCGTTCTCGGCGGGCAGCGGTTCGTCGAGCCGTTCGTATCCGGTCGCCAGATACAGCGCCTCGGCCTCCGGTTGCCGGTCCCCCGTCGTCAGGTAGAGCCGTCGGTATCCGCGGTCGGCGGCGTCGGCCTCCAACGCCGCGAGCAGCGCTCGGGCGAAACCCCGGCGGCGGTGGCCGCTGTCGGTCCAGATGCGCTTGAGTTCGGCGGTCGGCAGCCCGTCCACGATGCCGAACCGGCGGAAGGCCCCGCCCGTGACCGGCTTGCCGTCGACCAGCCCGATCAGCAGCGTGCCGCCGGGCGCGGCGAACTCGTCTTTCGGGTAGCCGGTCAGCCAGGCCAGGATCCGGTCGCGCCGGCCGTCGTAACGCTCGGCGTATTCGTCGGCCAGTTCGGCCAGCAGTGGTTGAGCGAGCGGATCGTCGGGCTCCACCGCCACGAAAGTCAGCTCTTCGGTCCTCGACACTCGCCTCACCTCACTGCCGACGCGCGGCTCTTCCGATCAAAACTTGACACCTGTAAAGTTCGCGGGCATGGACAACATCAGGGGCAAGACGATCGCGATCACCGGCGCCGCCCGCGGTATCGGTTATGCCACGGCCGAGGCACTGCTCAAACGCGGGGCCCGGGTCGTCATCGGTGATCGCGACGTCGCGCTGCAGGAGTCGTCGGTCGCCAAGCTGACGAACCTAGGGCCGGTGTCGGGTTACCCCCTCGACGTCACCGACCGCGAATCGTTCGCGACCTTCCTGGACAAGGCGCGCACCGACGGCGGTGGGCACATCGACGTGCTCATCAACAATGCCGGCGTCATGCCGATCGGCCCGTTCCTGGAGCAGTCCGAACAGTCGATCCGCTCGTCGATCGAGGTGAATCTCTACGGCGTCATCGCGGGCTGTCAACTCGCCCTCCCCGATATGGTCGCTCGCCGGCGCGGCCACATCATCAACATCGCCTCGCTGTCCGGCGTGATCCCGGTACCCGGTCAGGTGGTCTACGTCGGCGCGAAGTTCGGCGTCGTCGGCCTGTCCGCCGCGCTGGCCGACGAGATGGCACCCAACGGTGTGCACGTCTCGGTGGTGATGCCCCCGTTCACCAATACCGACCTCATCTCGGGCACCCGGGAGACCGTCGGCACCAAACCGGTCGAACCCGAGGACATCGCCGCGGCCATCGTCAAGACGCTCGACAAGCCCAAGACCCACGTCGCGGTCCCGCCGTTTCTGCGGTTCACCGCTCAGGCCGCGCAGCTGCTCGGCCCCCGCGGACGTCGCTGGATGAACCGGAAACTCGGTCTGGACAACGTGTTCCTGGAATTCGACACCGCCAAGCGGCAGAGCTATGAGTCCCGCGCGCAGTCCGCGCTGGGCGTGGTCGAAGGAGGCGACAACGGTAGCGGCCCCGCGGGTGTGAACTGAGCGCGAGATTCGGCGCGCAGATTCGCAGTGGCTTCACACTCGGCGGCGCCGGCCGGCGGTTACGCCTCGAAGTCCGGCGCGGGCCCGCCCAGGCGGTACGCCTCGATCGTGCCGAGCTGCTCGAGCAGTGCGAAGGCGCTGAACAGGTAGTCGATGCCGTCCTCGCCGGCCCCGACGAGAATGACATGCCATTCGTCGTCCGCGGTCAGCCAGATCCGGGTCACCGACTCGACACCGTCGGGCACCGCGTCGACACCGGACGGCGGGTAGAACCACGTGGCGAGCTCGTCGGTGGAGTTGTCGACGTCGAACAGCCAGCCGCGCTCGGTGAGCTCGGAGTCGATGAGCGTCAGGTCGTCGCCCTCGGGGACCCCGATCGCCCGCTTGGCCTGTCGCTTACGTCGGCGCGCGGTCTTGGCCGCGGACTTCTTCGACACTCAGCAGAGCGCCCGGTCGAGATCGTCGAGTAGATCCTGTGTCCCCTCCAGGCCGACCGAGATGCGCACCACGCCGTCGCCGAGGCCGATCGCCGCACGCCCGTCGGGGCCCATCGCCCGGTGCGTCGTCGTGGCCGGATGGGTGATCAGCGACTTGGCGTCGCCGAGGTTGTTGGAGATGTCGATGATCTGCAATTTGTCGAGCACCTCGAACGCCCGGTCCTTGCCTCCCTCGAGTTCGAAGGTGACGACGGTTCCGCCGCCGGACATCTGGCGCCGGGCCAGGTCATACTGCGGGTGCGACTCCAGGAACGGGTATTTCACCCAGCTCACCCCGGACTGGCCTTCGAGGAACTCGGCGATCCGCTGCGCCGACCGGTTCGAGTAGTCGACCCGCACGGCCAGCGTCTCGAGACCCTTGAGCAGCGTCCAGGCGTTGAACGCGCTGATCGCCGGCCCGGTGTGGCGCATCAGCTTCTGCACCGGCCCGTCGATGTACTCCTTCGAGCCCAGGATCGCGCCGCCGAGGACCCGGCCCTGCCCGTCGATGTGCTTGGTGCCCGAATAGACCACGACGTCCACCCCCAGCGGGAAACCCTGCTGAAGCAGCGGGGTGGCGAACACGTTGTCCAACACCACCTTTGCACCGGCGGCGTGCGCGAGCTCGGTGACCGCGGCGATGTCGACCAGCGACTGCATCGGGTTCGACGGCGTCTCGAAGAACACCGCCTGCGTCGGGACCGACAGCGCATCCTCCCACTGGGCGAGGTCCTCGCCGTCGACGAACACCGTCTCGACACCCCAGCGGGGCAGGATCTCGTTGCACACCACGAAGCACGAACCGAACAGGCTGCGCGCGGCCACCAAGCGGTCACCCGCGCCGAGCAATGCGCCCAGCGCGGTGAACACCGCGGCCATCCCGGTCGCCGTCGCGAAGCACGCCGGCGCATCTTCGATCAGGCGCAGCCGCTCCTCGAACATCGAAATGGTCGGATTGCCGTAGCGCGAGTAGACGTAGCGGTCGATCTCACCGGTGAAGGCCTTCTCGGCCTCGGCCGCCGAGGCGTACACGTAGCCGGAGGTGAGGTACATCGCCTCGGCGGTCTCCTCGAACCCCGACCGCAGCAACCCGCCGCGCACCCCGATCGTGGCCTGGCTGACGCCCTCGGGCAGTTCGGCGGGGACCCGAACAGACGGGACCTGCTCACTCATGACTGCACCCACGGCAGTCCGACGGCCTTCCAGCCGGAGCCGCCGCGGTGCCTGCGCTCGTCGAGATTGCCTTCGAAGCCGTCGAGGATGTTGTACGACGGCCCGATCCCCGCTTCGGTGGCGGCCTCGGCGGCGCCGATCGAGCGATTGCCGGACCGGCACAGGAACACCACCGGCCGCTCCCCCGGGGTGATCCCGGCGGTCTTGAGCTCGTCGACGAAGCCGTCGTTGTGGGTGCCGTCGGTGCGGCTCCACTCGATGAACACCACGTCGCGCGCGAGCGGGGACAGATCCGGTACGCCGACGAAGCGCCATTCGGCCTCGGTGCGACAGTCCACCAGCACGGCATCCGGGTTCTCGTCGAGTACCTGCCAGGCCTCCTCCGGCGTGATGTCTCCCGCATAGCTCACGGCCGTGAGTGTCCCATACCTAGCTGGTACCGGCCGAACAGACCTTCCAGGCCCCGTCCTCACGGACGAACGTGGTCTCCACCGGGATTTTCGTGTCCGGCGTCTTGTCGAAGTGGTAGGTGACCGAACCCGTGGCGCGGTCGCCGTCGACGGTCACCGCGGTCAACCCGTCGATGAATCGATCACCCTGTTGCTGTGCCGACTCCTGTTGTGCGGCAACGAATTGCGACTCATTTCCCCACTCGTCTCGACAGGTGTAGGCCTGGAAGGCGGCGTAGTCCTTGCGCTGTATCGCGTCGTTCTGCGCGACGGCGGCGCGGCCGATCAGCTGTTCGTCGGTGGGCTCGTCACCCTCGAAGAAATTGACCGCCCAGATTCCGATCACGACGATCACGATGACGACGAGCGCAGCCAGGAACGGCATTGCGGTGGGCCGGTCCTCCGGCCCCGACCCCGGGTTCACCACAGCTTGCGCAGCGCGGCGCCGACGCGGCGGGCCCGATCGCGCGCGATGATCACGTCCGGTGCGGTGGCCAACGAGACGGCGAGGCGCCGGCGTTCATCGGTCTCGTCCGGGCGGTCGAACAGCCGGGCGTCGCTCTCCTGGGTGGCCAGCGCCTCGGCGAGCGCCGCCGCGACGTCGGTGCCCGACGGTTCGGTCACCGGGGCCTCGGTTCCGGCGTAGCGCACCTCGGCCGCCGCCGGGGAGATCATGATGGTGTCGACGGGCAGCCCCAGCACCGCACGGGCGTGCAGCTCGAACTGCGACAGCCGCTGCGACCGCAATGTCACCAAACCCGTGTCCTGCGGCCGGGCCCGCACATCGGAGAAGTAGACCTCGTCGCCGCGCACCAGCAGCTCCACCGCGAACACCCCGCGCCCGCCCAGCGAGTTCACGATCCGCGCGGCGATGGACTTGGCGGCGTCCAGGGCCGCGGGCGTCATCTGCTGCGGCTGCCAGGACTCGAGCGCATCACCGTCGCCCTGGCGGTGGCCGATCGGTTCGCAGAACGTCAGCGACGGCCCGGTCGATCCGGTGGTGCGCACGGTCAGCAGGGTCACCTCGAAGTCGACCTCGACCACGGTCTCGGCGATGACGCGGTGGTGGGTGATCCGGCCCGCGGCGATGGCGCGCTGCCAGGCGGGTTCGACGTCCTCGGCGCGCAGCAGCACCGACTGCCCTTCGCCGGGCGCGGCGGAGATCGGTTTGACCACCAGCGGAAGACCCGCGTGCGCGGCCACGGCGGCGAGCTCCTCCGCCGAGCCGGCGAACCAGAACGGCGCGGTCGGCAATCCGAGCTCGTCGGAGGCCAGTCGGCGCAGCCCCTCCCGGTCCTGTCCCAGCCGGGTGCTGCGCGGCGTCGGGAACACCTCCACGTCGCCGCGTTCGGCGACCGCGATCAGCGCATCGGCGGCGATCAGCCCGGATTCGGCCACCACGTACTGCGGCTTCTCCCGGTCGATCAGGGCGGCGAGCTCGTCGGCGTCGGACAGCTTCGCCACGACGAAGCGGTCGGCCACCCGGTGGGCGGGCGCGTCGGCGTAGCGGTCGACGGCCACCACCACCGTCCCGAGGCGCCCGAAGGCGAGCGCCAGTTCACGACTCAATTCACCCGCACCCAGCAGCAGCACCGTGCTGCGCCGGTCGATCGCAGCCGCGTCCAGCGTCGGATCCGTGTCAGGCCCATCGCCTTCGGTTGGTTCGGTCATCGCCCGCCAGCCTGCCAGATCGTCAGCCGAGCTGGAGATCGATGTAGCACCACCGCCACCGCTCCCCCGGTTCGACCGAGCGCATCACCGGATGCCCGGTGCTGCGGAAGTGTTCGGTGGCGTGCTGGTGCGGACTGGAGTCGCAGCAGGCGACGTGCCCGCATGTCGTGCACATCCGCAGGTGCGCCCAGGTGTCCTCGCCGAGTTCGGCACAATCCTGGCAGCTGCCGGGCGGGTCCGGCGTCACGTCGGCGCGGTCGCCGGCGAGGTGTTCGCAGAGACGCGGACCGTCGTCCCGCCGAGTTCGACGGTCCGGTCGCCGTGCTCTGCTGCGCATGGTGGCCAAGGATATCGAGGGCATCGAACGGGAGAGGGAGGTCGATGGCGTGAACGCCTCACTGCTGGCGGTTCTGGTGGCCGCGCTGCTCGTGGCGGCCCTGGCGCGGCGAGCCGATCTGTCCGCACCGCTGATCCTGGTGGTCGCCGGGTTGGCCGCGGGATTGATCCCGGTGGTGCCGGACATCCAGCTCGATCCGGATCTGGTGCTCAACGTGATCCTGCCGCCGCTGCTGTGGTCGGCGGGCCTGGAGAGCAGCTATGTCGCGCTGCGCCGCAACGTGCGCTCGATCGGCATGCTCGCGGTCGGGCTCCCGCTGGCCACGACGTTCGCCGTCGGCGTGGTCGCGTTCGCGGCGGTGCCGGAACTCACGGTCGCCGCGGCCCTGACGCTCGGCGCGATCGTCGCCCCACCCGACGCGGTCTCGGCGACGGCGGTCGGACGCCGGCTGGGTCTGCCGCGCCGGATCATGACGCTGCTCGGCGGGGAGAGCCTGCTCAACGACGCGACCGCGCTGACGGCCTACAAGGTGACGCTCGGGCTGGCGATCGGCGGTGCCGCCACCTGGACGGGTGGACTGAGCACCTTCGCGCTCGCCGCGGCGGGCGGGGTCGTGGTCGGCGGCGCGCTGGGTGCGCTCATCGTGTGGGTGCGTTCGCGCCTCGCCGACCCGCTGATGGAGAGCGCGATCGGGCTCGTCGCGCCGTTCTCGATCTATCTGGTGGCCGAGGAGGTGCACGGCTCGGGGGTGATCGCGGTGGTGGTGGCCGCCCTCATCCTGGGTCAGCGCGCGACGAACGCCAGTTACGCCACCCGGCTGCAGGACGTCGCGGTGTGGAAGGCCGTGCAACTGGTTCTGGAGTCCTTCGCGTTCCTGCTGATCGGCTTGCAGCTGCCCAAGGTGATCGACGAGCTGGCCGGGATCCGGGCGTCGACGCTGGCACTCTCCTCGATTCTCGTGCTGGCCACCGTGATCGGTGTGCGCATCGTGTGGGTGTATCTGTTCGCCTACCTGCCGCGGTGGCTGTCGCCGCGGATCCGGGCCCGCGAGCCCGTGCCGCGGCCCGCGCAGGTGTTCGTCGTGGCCTGGGCCGGTATGCGGGGCGTGGTGTCGTTGGCTGCCGCGTTCGCGGTCCCGGCGACGACACTGTCGGGGGCACCCTTCCCCGGCCGGCCCCAGCTGGTGTTCCTGACGTTCGTGGTGGTGGTCGGCACGCTGCTGCTGCACGGGCTGACCCTGCCGTGGCTCATCCGCCGCCTCGGGGTGCAGGGCGACGAAGCCCACACCGACGCGGTCGCCGCGGCCGCCGCGCAGGACAAAGCCGCCCGCGCGGCCGCCGAACGGCTCGACCAGGTGCTGGCCGAACGGCCGGCCACCGAATCCGACGTACTCGAGCGGGCCGCCGACGTGCTGCGCAGCTGGAACACCCGGCGGCGCAACTCGGCCTGGGAGCGGCTCGGCCGCGGCGACGACGATCTCGGGGAGAGCCCGGCGGCGGCATTCCGGCGCCTGCGGCTCGAGATGCTGGCCGCCGAACGGGAGACGCTGATCGCCGAACGCGACAGCGGACACATCGACGACGAGGTGCTCCGGCAGGTGCTGCACGGGCTCGACCTCGAGGAGGCGACGCTGAACCGCGGTTAGCAGAGACCGCCGGGTAAACGATTTGCCACCAATCGCTGAACAGGCCGATCCCGGTGCGCCGCGTCCCGGCCGAGCCGTTTAGATGATGGCTGCCGCGCAGGGCGCGCACTCACCTCTACGGTCGGAGAAGTCAATGAGTTCATACCTTCTCGCCGGTCGCTCGGCGGCGGCGACTGCTGCGCTGGGGCTCGGCCTGGCGCTGGCGTGCGCCGCCGCCCCGTCCGCCGCGGCCGACCCCTCGTCGGGCGGCGTGTCTAAGTCCGACGCATCGTCACCCGGTCCGGCGGCCACCTCGCGGTCGACAGCAGTGCGCGAGTCGCACGGACCGGTGACCCCGAAGTCCGGTTCCGATCCGACATCGGACGCTCCGGCGACGACATCGGGGGTGCGGGCCGGGCGGGCCGATGAGTCTGTATCGGTCGACACCGCGACCGAGGTCAGGGTGCGCGACGCGGACGGCGAAGCGCGCCAGCCCAGCAGCCGGAGATCCTGGACTTCCGACGCGAGCGCGGCGGCCGAGACTCCGGCCGACGTCCGGACCCGGTCGGCGCCTACGGGCGCCGCCTCGCCGGGCGCCACCAGGGTGACCGCCGGGGTGACGGCTCCGACGTCCGTCGAACGGGACATCGCCAACGGTCGGACGGCCGCAGCCGACCGCCAGACGCTCACGGCGGTGGCGGCGCCGCTGGCCGCGGCACCGAGAAGCGCGTTCGGCGTGCCACCGTCCGCCGACGTCAGCACCGCGATCGTGAGACCGCTGGCCACGCGCACGGTGGCACCCGGCCGGGCGGTACCGCTGTCCGACACCGTGGGCTCGCCGATGGAATGGCTGATGACGGCCGCCGCACGCCGGGAGGTCGGCGACGCCGCCGACGCGCTGAGCAGCCTGCCGATCGCGCTGATGGAGTCCAGCGTCGTGCTCAGCCGCGTCGACCTGTTGGTGTCAACTCTGGTAGAGCCGGTCCGGATCCTGTTGACCGATCTGCGGGGACTGCTGCAGGGCACCAGCGTCGCCGACCCGATCGCGCCGGGCACCTGCCGGGACGGCGAGTGCGTCCCCGACGACGAGATCTTCCTGCCCTGGGTCCGCAACGAGGTCACCGTTCTCAACCTCACCGGTGGACCGATCACCCTGACCAACCTCGATACGAAGAAGCCGCTGACCTACGGTCCGCAGGAAGGGTTCGTCCTGGCCAACGCGCGGCAGACGCAGATGGCGTTCTACCAGGGCGATTCCGAGTGGGACAAGGAGTGGACCTACGAGGGCTCGATGGTGTGGTCGACCGGTTCGGCGACGGTTTCGGTGGACGTCGAAGCCGGTGGCGCCACCGCGTCGTCGTCGAGTACTGCAATCCAGACCGTCATCTTCGACACCCCGACCCCGGTCACCGGTACCTCGTTGATCAGTAAGAGACAGACGCTGGTGCTGTTGCCGGCGGCCGGGAGCGAGATCACCATCGACACGAGCGATCCCGTCGGCCAGGCGATCGTCGCTGCGGCGCTGTGCCGGGTGTCGGGCAGTTGCGGGCAGGAAGTCGTCGATGAGGAGGTCCGGCTCAGCGCGCCGAAGCTCGTCGGCAACACCCTCTTCAATGGGGGGAGCGTCGTCTCCACCAATCGGTACAAGGTGGCCCACGAGGTCGTCAAGACCAGCGGAGTGGAGGAGAGCCTGAAGATCGTCGCCGGCGGCTCACTCAATTTCTCGCTCGGGCCCCTGGCCTTCCAGACCGAGATCGGCGCACTGATCCAGGAGAAGTACGGGCACAGCTGGAGCGACGGTTTCACCACCGAATCCCAGGTGGACCTGGATGTGCCACCGGGCAGCTACGGCCAGATCTATGTGCAGTACCCCGAATACCACGACTTCGTCAACATGACGTTGACCAATTCGGGCGTCACCATCAAGATTCCGCGCGTCGAGTACATCAGCATGGCGCCCTCGGGAACCTTGGACGAGAACGGCGTGCCGCTCGCCGTCACGTACACCACCGACGACTGGGTGATCGGGACGGGTCCGCATCCATATCCCGATTCCGGCTCCGTTCCGACGCCGCCGTCGGCCCAGACGTTCACCACCTCGGCCCCCTCCGACATCGCCGGCTCCCTTGCGGCGCTCGCACCCCGGGAAATGACCCTGGGCTCGGTGCTCGCCAAGTACCTGAAGAACCAGACGCGTGCGTTCGGCCTCGTCCCCAATATCCTGGCCAGCGGCCGCGCCATCAGCTCACGCACGTTCCAGGTGGTCAACCTCACGCCGTACGCGCAGACGCTGACCAGCATCTCCGGTGAGTACGAAGAGGACGACTCCCCGTACAGGGGCTTCGTTCTGCAGCCGTTCCAGTCGATCGACTTCGAAGTCGACTACAACGCGTTTCGAGACCAAGAGACGTACGTGACGTGGACGAATGACCAGCCCACCGCCTATCCCACTTCCGCGGAGTTCAAGGTCTACAACGGCGGCAGTGCCCCCGAGGTCTTCTGTAAGGACGGCGGCTGCATGGGAGGCGGGTACCAGTCAGACACGGACAAATCCGTCATGTACATCGTGTATCCCTATCCCACCCCGGCGATCATGGACGTCACCAACGTCCCGAATCTCGCCGCTGCGGCCGTCAACTCCGCGTGCACGTCGTACTACGGAGCCACCCCCGGTGGATGCAGTGTGAACGTCACCGGCGAGACCTACTACAACGCCCCCACGACCGGGCCGGTTCAGAGCCAGATAAACCGCGGCTCGCAGACGAACTCGTACTACTACACCATCACCACCACCAAGGGCGAGACCGCCAGCTGGGCGGCAGGCGGTGGGCTCAAACTGAAGGAGAAGGCGGGCGTCTTCGTGGCCCAGCAGATCGAACTCGAGGCGGCCGTCCTGTACACCGGCTCGGTCCAGACGAAAGACACCGAGTCCAGCACCGTCGTGCAGAACCTGCTGCCCGGCTACGGGGGCTCCATCTACATCGGCGACCCCTACCTGCGCACATACGGCGACTACATCGTCAACCTGCCCAATCTCACGCTGATCGTGACGGGGCAGTGGATCGAGGCACATTCCGGCCTGGGCGCCCAGGGTCCGGTGGCAAACGTCGTCGACTACCCCCTGAGCTAGCCGAGTCGGCGCTAGCCGTCCAGGTCGCGGCGGAACGCCCCCATTGCCTCGATCAACGCGGTGAAGGCGCGGTGGGCCGCGGCGAGATCCTCGTCGGGCAGATCGGCGAGCATACGGTTGCTGTGCTCGGCCAGCGGGGCGAAGAACCCGCGGGCCATACCCATACCGGGTTCGGCCACCCGCAAAACGACCTTGCGCCGGTCGGCGGGATGCGGTTCGCGCAGAAGATGGCCGGAGACGATCATCCGCTCGACCAGATAGGTGATCGCCGCCGCCGAGGTGCCCATCGCCCGCCGCAACTCACCCGAGGTGAGCGGGGCGCCCGCGGTCTCGGCCACCATGACGTGCAGCAACGCCCGGAAGTCGTTGGGGGCGACGTCGTGACGGGCTGCGAAGGCGCGTCCGATCAGGTCGGACTCGGCGGACAGTGCGCGCACGTCGTCGGCCATCTGCGCTTCGAGGGCGGCTCGGTCGGTGTCGGCCACCCGGCCAGCATAGTTCACTTGCTTAATCGTTAAGTTATTGAAATATTGGACGGTATGTCGCGTCGATGGTCGTGGTTGGTGGCGCTGCTGGTCGTCGGTGTGTCCGGTGCCCTGCTCGCCCTTCTCGGGGGCGGTGACTCCGCCTCTCAATCACCGGTCTCGGTTCCGGCGAACGCGGAATCGGCACAGGTCAACGAGCTCCGCGCGGCGTTCCCCGGCGGGGACTCGGCGCCGGCGATCCTGGTGGTCACCCGCACCGACGGCGCGCCGCTGTCGCCGGCCGATGTGGCCGCCACCGATCAGGCCCGCCAGCGCATGCTCACCGCGGCCGCCGACGGAACCGGCCCCGCCGCACCCGCCGGGCCGCCGGTTCAGGTCTCCGAGGACGGCCAGGCGGCGCTGGCCGTCGTCCCGCTCGACGCATCGCTGTCGGGTTTCGCGCTCACCGACGCCGTGAAAGAGGTGCGAGGGGCGGCCGCCGACGGTCTGCCCGCCGAGCTGCGCTCGCAGGTGACCGGCGGACCGGCGTTCGGCGCCGACATCGCCAATGCGTTCTCCGGCGCCAACTTCCTGCTGCTGGCCGTGACGGCCGCGGTGGTCGCGCTGCTGCTCATCGTGACCTACCGATCGCCGGTGCTGTGGCTGGTGCCGCTGGCGGTGATCGGTTTCGCCGACCGGGTCGCCGCGGTCGTCGGCACCGCGGTCGCCGAGGCGTTCGGCCTCAGCCCGGACGGCTCCACCTCCGGGATCACCAGCGTCCTGGTCTTCGGCGCCGGCACCAACTACGCGCTGCTGCTGATCTCGCGCTACCGCGAAGAGCTGGGGCGACACCGCGAGCACCGCCCGGCGCTGGCCGTCGCCGTCCGGGCCGCCGGACCGGCCATCCTGGCGAGCAACGCCACCGTGGTCCTGGCCCTGCTGACGTTGGTGTTCGCGTCCTCACCGAGCACCCGCAGCCTGGGCGTACAGGCTGCGTCCGGTCTGGTGGTCGCCGCGATCTTCGTGCTGCTCGTGCTGCCGCCGCTGCTCGGGCTGTTCGGCCGCACGCTGTTCTGGCCGTTCATCCCCCGGGTCGGCGCCACCCCGCTCACCGAGGGCGGGATCTGGCACCGGATCGCCGATGCGGTGGCCCGCCGCCCCGCCCGGGTGGCGGTCGTGGCGATCGGCGCCCTCGCGCTGCTCTGCACCGGCCTACTGAGCACCCCGATCGGGTTGTCGCAGACCGAACAGTTCCGGGTGCAGGCCGAATCGGTCGCCGGTTACGACACCCTCGCCGAGCACTTCCCGAGCGGGCTGACCGATCCGACCCGCGTCATCGGCAGCACCGACCGCGCGGCCGCCCTGGAACGCGCCATCACCGACACCCCGGGTGTGGTGTCGGCCCAGCCGGCCGGCACCAGCCCCGACGGGCTCAGCCAGTGGTCGGTCGTGCTGGCCGCGGCGCCCGCCTCCGACGAGGCTTTCACCACCGTCGACACGCTGCGCGAGGCCGTCCACGAGGTCGACCCGTCGGCGCTCGTGGGTGGCTCCGACGCCCAGGCGCGCGACGTCAGCGCGGCCGCCGGACGGGACCGCATGGTGGTGATCCCGGCCATCCTCGCCGTCGTGCTGGTCGTGCTCTACGCACTGCTGCGCTCGGCGCTGGCGCCGCTCATCCTGGTCGGGGTCACGGTGCTCAGCGCCCTGGCGGCACTCGGGCTCGGCGGCTGGGCCAGCGTCCACATCTTCGGATTCCCGGCTCTCGACGACACCACGCCGCTGTTCGCGTTCCTGTTCCTCGTCGCGCTCGGGGTGGATTACACGATCTTCCTGGTCACCCGCGCGCGCGAGGAGACCCCCGAATACGGCACCCGCGCGGGCATCGTGCGGGCGGTGTCGGCCACCGGTGCCGTCATCACCAGCGCCGGCATCGTCCTGGCGGCGGTGTTCTGCGTGCTGGGGGTGCTCCCGCTGATCGTGCTGACCCAGCTGGGCATCATCGTCGGGCTCGGGATCCTGCTCGACACGTTCCTCGTGCGCACCGTGATCATCCCGGCGCTCTTCACCCTCATCGGGCCGAAGATCTGGTGGCCGGCGTTACGGGCGGACCGCTAGGGCCTTCAGCCGTCGGCGGAACCGCCCGCCACCACGATCACCTCGGCCTCCTGGTCACCCACCTGCCGCAGTTTGTGCGGAGCCGACGCGTCGAAGTATGCGCAGTCGCCGGTGTCCAGCCGCACCACGCGGCCGTCGTGGTTGAGCTCCACGGCGCCGGCGTGGACGAACAGGAACTCCTGCCCGGGGTGCGTCGGATGCGCATGCGCGGTGAATGTTCGACCCGGCCGGACGACGAACGGCGACATCGCCTTTCCCAGCATCGTCGCGGCAATGGCGTGGTGCCGCTCACCGCCGCGCTCGGCCGCCCGTTCGACGGTCAGCACACTTACTTCGGGATCGTCGGAGAACAATTGCGCCACATCGACATCGAGCGTCCGGGAGATCTTCAGCGCCGCCGCGATCGACGGCACACTATGGCCGCGTTCGACTTTGGACAAATAGCTCTTGGTCAGCCCGGTTCCGGCGGCGAGATCGTCGAGCGTCATCCCGCGTTGCCGGCGCACCGCGCGTAACAGGCCACTCACACCGCCAGGTTACCTCATTGACGATAGGACACTTTGTGTCCTACAGTTCATATCGTGTCATTGAGTCCGCTACCAGAGGAGTCACCGGTGACGAGCACCCTGAACGATACGAAGAGCGATCTGATGAGGAGGTCGCTCGACGGGCTGAACCGTCACGTCGCCGAGCCCGGCTGGACGGTCCGGGAGAAGGTGGCGCTGACCTGCCGGGCACTGTTCGACGCCGGCCACGACTCGGGTCTGGCCGGCCAGATCACCGCCCGCGCCGACACTCCCGGGACCTACTACACCCAGCGTCTGGGTTTGGGCTTCGACGAGATCACGGCGGGCAACCTGCTGCTCGTCGACGAGGACCTGACCGTGCTCGACGGCAGCGGAATGGCCAACCCCGCCAACCGGTTCCACTCCTGGATCTACCGGAGCCGCCCGGACGTCACCTGCATCGTGCACACCCACCCCTTCCACGTCGCTGCGCTGTCGATGCTCGAGGTGCCACTGGCCGTCTCGCAGATGGACATCGCCCCCCTCTACGACGATTGCGCATTCCTGCCCGACTGGCCGGGGGTTCCCGTCGGCAACGAGGAAGGCGAGATCATCTCCGCCGCCCTGGGTGACAAGAAGGCGATACTGCTCGCCCATCACGGACACGTGATCGCCGGCGCCAGTGTCGAGGAGGCGTGCTCGCTGGCGGTGCTCATCGAGCGCGCCGCCCAACTGCAGCTGGCCGCGATGGCGGCTGGGACCATCGCGGCACTACCCGACCGGCTGGCGCGCGAGGCGCACGACTGGACCCTCACCCCCAAACGCAGCGTCGCCAACTTCGCGTACTACGCCCGACGTGCGCTGCGCCACCATCCCGACACCCTCGACGACTGATCCGGCCCAGGAAGGACCCTCCATGACACAGCTCCACGGCATCATCGCCTACCCCGTCACCCCGTTCACCGCCGACGGCGCCGATATCGACACCGGGCGCCTGGCCACCCTGGTCGACACCCTGGTCAACGACGGCGCGCATGCCATCGCCCCGCTCGGGAGCACCGGCGAATCGGCGTATCTCACGGAGGCGGAATTCGACACCGTCGTCGACACCACCGTCGGCGTGGCGAACGGCCGGGTGCCCGTCGTCGTCGGCGCGTCGGATCTGAGCACCGCCAACACCATCCGGCGCGCTCGGCACGCACAACGGGCCGGCGCGGACGCGCTGATGATCTTGCCGGTCTCCTACTGGAAGCTCACCCCCCGGGAGATCGCGCAACACTACGCTCGGGTGGCGGCGGCCGTCGAGCTGCCCATCATGGTCTACAACAATCCGGCGACCAGCGGCATCGACATGCCCCCGGAACTGCTCGTGACGATGTTCACCGACATCGACAACGTCACGATGGTCAAGGAGTCGACCGGCGACCTGTCGCGGATGCAGCGCATCAAGGAGCTCACCGGCGGGGCCCTACCGTTCTACAACGGCAGCAATCCGCTGGTGCTCGACGCACTGTTCGAAGGCGCTGCCGGCTGGTGCACCGCAGCCCCGAACCTGCGGCCGCAACCCTGTCTGGATCTCTTGGCGGCCGCACAGGCCGGCAATCGGGCACTGGCACAACGCATCTACGACGATCTCGCACCGCTGTTGCGTTTCATCGTCGCCGGTGGACTGCCCACCACGGTCAAGGCCGGACTCGAACTGCTCGGCCAGGACGCCGGCGCACCGCGGGCACCCCTGCTTCCACTCGGCGCCGACGGTCGCGCCGAACTGCACGCCATGCTGGCCGAGGTGTCGCCGTGACCACGACCGCCATCAGCACGACCACCCACCGAGAACAGGAGTGACTATGAACCACGCGATTCCCGGCTACACCTACGACGACCCGGACGCCGACCCGTCCCCGGTCAGCCTCGACGACCTGGCGGGCCTGCAGGCCAGCGTGCTGTTCGGACCCGATGACCGGGAAGCGCTGCGCGCCGGCGGGGCCGTTCTCGCGCCGCAGATCGAGGACGTCCTCGACGTCTGGTATGGCTTCGTCGGCGCGCATCCCCATCTGATGGCCTACTTCTCCACGCCGGCGGGCGACCCGCTGCCCGAATACCTGGCCCGTGTACGCGCGCGGTTCGGCCATTGGATTCTCGACACCTGTAACCGTCCCTACGACGCGCGATGGCTGGCCTACCAGCAGGAGATCGGGCTGCGCCACACCGCGCTGAAGAAGAATCTGACCGACCACGCCGACTCGGTTCCGCTGATCCCGCTGCGCCACCTCATCGCGTTCATCTATCCGATCACCGCGACGGTACGGCCGTTCCTGGCCGCAGGCGGTGACTCCGGCGAGCGGGTCGATGCGATGTACCAGGCCTGGTGCAAGGCCGTCACCCTGCAGGTTGCGCTGTGGTCTCAGCCCTACGCCGGCGCCGCGTGGTGATCCGGGGCGTTAATCCGCGCTGACCGGGCACCATCGCCGCCGCCCGGTCGTTGACCGGTCATGACCCAGGCACCCCCGCTGCCCCCACTGCACATGCGCCGCGACGGATTCGACCCGATCGCCGAACTGCGGCGCATCCGCGAGGCCGACGGGGTCAGCACGGCCAAGAACGCGTTCGGCATGGACATCTATCTGGTCACCCGCCACGACGACGTGAAGGCGGTGCTCAGCGACCACGAGCGGTTCTCCAACACCCGGCCACCGGGTTTCGTCGGGGCCGGCGCACCGATTTCCGACGCCGAACAGGCCAGAGCGCAGGCGGGCAACCTGCTGGCCAACGATCCGCCCGAGCACCAACGGCTGCGGCGCATGCTGACCCCGGCGTTCACCCAGCGCCGGATCAAGGCGCTCGAACCGCGCATCGAGGCCATCGTCACCGAACACCTCGACGCGATGGAAGCGGCCGGACCACCGGCCGACCTGGTCGAGAGCTTCGGGCTGCCGATCCCGTCGCTGGTGATCTGCGAGCTGCTCGGCGTCCCGTACGCCGATCGTGCGGACTTCCAGCGACGCAGTGCCCGCCAGCTGGATCTGTCGCTGCCGATCCCCGAGCGGATGGAGGTCGTCCGCCAGAGCCGCGACTACATGGCCTCGCTGGTCACCCGTGCCCGCCGCGCCCCCGGCGACGACATCCTCGGCATGCTGGTCCGTGACCACGGCGACGAGCTGTCCGACGACGAGATGATCGGCATCGCCGGGCTGCTGCTGCTCGCCGGCCACGAGACGACGTCGAACATGCTCAGCCTCGGCACGCTGGCGCTGTTGCGCCACCCCGGGCAGCTGGCCACCGTTCGGGACGACCCGGCCGCGGTCGCACCGGCGATCGAGGAGCTGCTGCGGTGGCTGTCGATCGTGCACAGCGGCATTCCGCGGATCACCACCACCGACGTCGAGGTCGCCGGTGTGGCGATCCCGGCCGGCCAGCTGGTGTTCGTATCGCTGCCGTCGGCCAACCGTGACCCTGCGTTCGTCGAGGCGGCCGAGACACTGGACCTCTCCCGCGGCGCCCCGGGCCATCTGGCGTTCGGGCACGGCGTGCACCATTGCCTCGGCGCCCCGCTGGCCCGGATGGAGATGCGTATCGCGTTCCCTGCGCTGCTCCGTCGCTTCCCGTCGCTGCACCTCGCCGAACCGTTCGACCAGGTGCAGTTCCGGTCCTTTCACTTCATCTACGGGCTACGGTCACTGCAGGTGGGGTGGTGACCATGCGGATCGACGCAGACCGGGACGCCTGTATCAGCGCGGGCAACTGCGTGATGTCAGCGGCCGAGGTGTTCGACCAGGACGACGACGGCATCGTCGTGATCCTGGCCGACCCGGTGCCCGAGGCCGAGCAGGAGCACGCCCGCGAAGCGGTCAGACTGTGTCCGGCGGCGGCGCTGCGGATCGCCGATCGGTGACCCGGGCGCGCACGATCAGAAAAGCGCTCACCACCAGCACCCAGGCCGGAAACGCCAGCGTCAGCCACATGCTGGTGTCGGCGGCGACCATCAACACCAGCGCCAGCCCATAGGTCGTCCACACCACCGCCCGCGGCATCAGCCCGGTGCGCAGCCAGATCGTGGCCAGCGAGATCATGAACACCGAGGCCATCCGCACGGCGTAGGTCTTGGCCAGCGTCACCACCACGGTCTGGCCGAACAGGGCGACGTCGGTGCGGACCGCCGAGTCGGCGAGCTGCCTGCCGGTGGCCTCGAGCCCGGCGCCGATCCCGGCGACGGCGAACATCACGGCCAGGAACAGCAGCCCGCTGCCGAGGAAGACCGTGGCGAAGAAGCGGTCCTCCAGGTCGCCGAAGCCGTCGCGGATCACGCCGATGAACCACAGGAACGCGATGCCGGCGAACGGCATCAGCATCGCGGCGATGCGCATGTGGTGGCTCGAGCCGTCCAGCCACTGCGAGCCCGGTTCGGCGCCCTCGGGCAGCGCCGAGCGGATCAGGGTCAACGCGGTGCCGAACAGCAGCGCGAACACCACCCCGGCGAACGCTGCGGCCCGCGGTGTGGACAGGCGGCGCAGATGTCGGTCGACCACCCAGTCATGGTCGCACGCGCGCCGCCGGCGTTCGCGGGATCAGCGCCTTGGTCGGCTGACTCAGGGCTGACCGGGCAGCAACCGGATCATCAGCCCGTTCGCCTCGGCCAGCAGGTTGCCGTCGCCGTCCCGCAGCTCGGCGTTGACGAACGCCTTGCGGCCCTGCGCCTCGCGCACCCAGCCGCGGATGGTCAGCTCCTGATCGATCGGCGTGACCTTGCGGTAGTCGACATGCAGGAAGCCGGTGCGGCTGATCGGCCGGCCGGTCGCATGAATCACCATGCCGAACACCGAATCGAACATCAGCGGCAGTACCCCGCCGTGCACGGCGTAGTTGCCGCCGACGTGGTAACGGCTGAACTGCACGGTCAGCTCGACCGCTTCGGCATCGAATTTGTGCACCCGGTACGGCGGCATCAGCAGACTGCCCGCACCCGGTAGCGACGGCACCCGATTGGCCGGACCGACTCCCTCCGCGGCTTCGGACGGCGCCAGCAGCGCCACCAGCTCTTCGGCGAGATCGGCTGCGCGGTCCCAGGTTCCGCTGTCCGGGTCGGCTGACACGGCCAGGTCCTGGGCGCGACGCATCGCGGTGAGGAAGCGGCCGAACCCTGGACCCGGATCAGCTGGTTCGAAGACCGGGAATCCGCCGTGCTGGTCGAATCCGGATGCGGTCACGAGGCCAGGATGTCGCGACGAACGATGGTCTGGTCCCGACCGGGGCCCACTCCGATGCACGAAACATGCGCTCCTGCAAGCTCTTCGAGACGCAGCACGTAATCGCGGGCCTTGGCGGGGAGCTCGTCGAAGGTACGGCAGGAGCTGATGTCCTCCCACCACCCAGGCAGCTCCTCGTAGATCGGTTCGGCCAGCGCGATGTCAGTCTGGGTCATCGGCATGTCGTCGGTGCGTTTGCCGTTGACGCGGTATCCGACGCAGACCGGGACCGTCTCCAGGCTGGACAGTACGTCGAGTTTGGTCAGGAAGTAGTCGGTGATGCCGTTGACCCGGGTGGCGTAGCGCGCGATGACCGCGTCGAACCAGCCGCAGCGGCGCGGGCGTCCGGTCGTCACGCCGACCTCACCGCCGGTCTTGGCCAGATAGGCGCCGTGCTCGTCGAACAGTTCGGTCGGGAACGGGCCCGACCCGACGCGGGTGGTGTACGCCTTGAGGATCCCGAGCACGGTGGTGATGCGCGTAGGCCCGATCCCGGAGCCGACCGCCGCGCCGCCCGCGGTCGGATTCGACGACGTCACAAAGGGATACGTGCCGTGGTCGACGTCGAGCAGGGTGCCCTGCGAACCTTCCAGCAACACCGTCTCACCCTGTTCGAGCGCCTCGTTGAGCAGTAGGCGGGCGTCGGCGATGCGGTGTTTGAACCCGTCGGCCTGGGCGAGCAGATTGTCGACCACCTCGGCGGCGTCGAGGGCCTTGCGGTTGTAGATCTTGACCAGCACCTGGTTCTTGAACTCCAGCGCGGCCTCGATCTTCTCGGCCAGCTGCACGGGGTCCAGGACGTCGGCGACCCGGATGCCGATACGGGCGATCTTGTCCTGGTAGCAGGGCCCGATGCCGCGTCCGGTGGTACCGATCTTCTTGCTGCCGGCCCACCGCTCGACCACCTTGTCGATGGCCACGTGATACGGCATCAGCAGGTGTGCATCGGCGGAGATCAACAGCCGCCCGGTGTCCACACCGCGCTTCTCCAGACCGGCGAGTTCGGTCAGCAGCACACCCGGGTCGACCACCACCCCGTTGCCGATGACATTGGTGACACCGGGGGTGAGGATGCCCGAGGGAATGAGGTGCAGGGCGAAATTCTCCCCGTTGGGCAGGACGACCGTGTGCCCGGCGTTGTTACCGCCCTGGTACCGAACCACCCACTGCACGCGGCCGCCGAGCAGATCGGTGGCCTTTCCTTTGCCCTCGTCGCCCCACTGGGCGCCGATGAGCACGATTGCCGGCATGCGCTGTCTCCCGCTGTCTTGACGAGCAGTCTGCCCCCGATATCGTGTGGCAGCCGGTGACACACCCTATCCCAGCAGGTCGCGAGGAGTCTTTTTGAGTGCCGCAGAGCTGGTCGTCCTGCGCTTCGCCGGGCACCGCGACGCCCGCACGCCGGCCGGGCTGGACACCGTCGACGTGGCCGACCCCCAGGAGGTCGACGCAGCGGCCGCGACCGCGCGCCGTCTGATCGTGGTGGGTTCGGACGCCGATCTCGCCACGACGTTGACGCGGCTCATGCGCACCGAACGCCTCGACGTCGAACTCGCACACGTCCGCGGCTGGCTCAGCGCGCGCCGGGCGGTGAGCGCAACCGCGCGCCGGGTGCCGTTGATCCGCGACGACGCCGGTCAGGCCATCGTGGCCGGGGCGCAGTGGCGGCCACCGGCGGACACCGACGCGGTGACCGGCGAGGCCGTGGTCGACGACGCAACGTTGTTCACCGGCGCGGTGGCCGGGGTCCGTATCGAGCCGACCGGGTCGATGCCCGGGCTGCGGGCGGCCGTCCTGTCGAACCGGGGCCGGCCGCAACGCTGGCTGACCGGCCGGGCCGCGCAGCTCGGCACCGTCGGCGCGCTGGTCGTGCGCGACGGCGTGCCGGCGCCGCGGCCGGTGACGCGTTCGACGTTCTACCGGCACACCGAGGGCTGGTTACGCGTCGGCTAACGGCGGCGGGGTACCGACGTGGACCACAGTGCCCACGCCACGAGCACCGGCTGGAACAGCAGGCGGACGAAGCGTTTGCGGTCGCTGTCCAGGCCGAAGGCGTCCCGCCGGCCCCGGTACTGGGCGATGTTGCCGGGGAAGACGGCGACGAAGAAGGCCGCCAGCAGCCGGCCGACCAGCACGCGGTCGCGGCGCAGCAGGGCCAGCCCGGCGCCGAGCATGATCTCCACACCGCCGGAGGCCACCACCACGCCGTCCTTGTCGATCGGCGCGGCCGTGGTCAGCCAGTCGGGTACCTGCGCCTGGAAGTCGCGTCGGGCCCAGAACAGGTGGCTGAGCCCGGCGAACACCATCGCCCCGGCCAGCAGCAGCCGGGCTGCGGTGCGCAGCCGGGTGCTCGGCGGGGGCGGCGGAACGGGGTCTGCGGTGGCGATCTGTGTGGCGGTCACCAGATCATTCAAGCCGGTAGCGTCGAAGAGTGAGCATCCGCCCGCTGCGCCGTCCGGTCCGGCCGAGTCCGGTTTTCTTGGCGGTGGTCGCCGTCACCGCCGTCGGCGGTGTGCTGACCTGGCTGGCCGCCGACACCGTCGCACCGTTGGCCTACGTGGGCGCGTTCGTCTTCGTCATCGCGGGCTGGCTGGTGTCGCTCAGCCTGCATGAGTTCGGCCACGCCGTGACCGCGTGGCGGTTCGGCGACCACGACGTCGAGATGCGCGGCTATCTGACGCTCAACCCGCTGAAGTACTCCCATCCGCTGCTGTCGTTGGGGCTGCCGGTGCTGTTCATCGCGCTGGGCGGCATCGGGCTGCCGGGTGGCGCGGTGTATCTGCGCACGTCGTGGATGACGCCACGGCAGAAGACGCTGGTGAACCTGGCCGGGCCGGCGGCCAACCTGGTCCTGGCCGTACTGCTGCTCGGGCTGACCCGGCTGCTGTTCGACCCGTCCCATGCGGTGTTCTGGTCGGCGGTCGCCTTCCTCGGGTTCCTGCAGGTGACCGCCTTCGTGCTGAACATCCTGCCGGTGCCCGGACTGGACGGGTACGGCGCGCTGGAACCGCATCTGAGCCCCGACACGCAGCGGGCGCTGCAACCGGTCAAACAGTGGGGATTCCTGATCCTGCTGGTCCTCCTGCTGGCCCCGGTGCTCAATCAGTGGTTCTTCGGTCTCGTGTACGGGATCGTCGACCTGTCCGGGGTGTCGAGTGCGCTGGTGTCGATCGGCGGGCAATTGACCCGGTTCTGGTCCGCCTGGCTCTGAGGTTCACCGCAGGTTCTTGCCACATATGCGACTTTGTGCATATATTGCTGGCATGGGTGCGGGCCACGACCACAGTCACGCAGCGGACGCCCGCGTCAGCCGGATGCTGATCGCGGCGGCCGTCCTGACCGGATTCTTCGTCCTAGAACTCACCACGGCGCTGATGATCGGCTCGATCGCACTGCTCGCCGACGCCGGACACATGCTCACCGACCTCGTCGCGATGTTCATGGGGCTGACCGCCGTGCTGCTGGCCCGCCGGGGTAGCGCGTCACCGGCACGCACGTACGGCTGGCACCGCGCCGAGGTGTTCACCGCCGTCGGCAACGCCGTGCTGCTGATCGGCGTCGCGGCCTTCATCCTCTACGAGGCGTTCGAACGGCTCGGCGACGCGCCCGACATCCCCGGCGTGCCGATGATCGTGGTCGCCTCGGCCGGCCTGGTCGCCAACTTCGTGGTCGTGCTGCTGCTGCGCTCGCAGTCCGAGCACAGCCTGGCCGTCAAAGGCGCCTACATGGAGGTCGTGGCCGACACCGTCGGCAGCATCGGCGTGTTGATCGCCGGCATCGTCACCGTCACGACGGCCTGGCCGTATGCCGACGTGGTCGTCGCCGTCTTCGTCGCGCTGTGGGTGCTGCCGCGGGCGATCTCGCTGGCCCGCTCGGCGCTGCGGATCCTGTCGGAGTCCTCCCCTGCCCACATCGACGTCGACGAACTGCGCTCGGCGCTCGGCGCCGTCGACGGGGTTCGCGAGGTACACGATCTGCACGTCTGGACTCTGGTGCCCGGTAAGGACGTGGTGACCGCCCACCTGACCTCCACGGCCGATTCCGCCCGGGTCCTCGACGACGCCCGCGCGGTACTGGCCGCCCGCGGGCTCGACCATGCGACCGTCCAGGTGGAGCCGCCCAGCGGGGTCGGCGACTGCAACTGCGAGAGCAACAACTGGTAGCGCCCGGGCCGCCCCCCGTGATCGACAGATGGCCGATGGCCCTGCGTGCGGCCATCAGCACCGCGATACCGGTCGTCGTCGGTGTGGCCGTCGGGGATCTGGGCGCCGGGCTGATCGCGACGCTCGGCGCCTTCACCGCCCGCTTCGGTGGCGGGCGGCCGTATCCGTATCGCGCCGTACAACTGCTGATGGTGGCCGCGGCGCTGGCCCTGTCGGTGGCCGCCGGGGTCTGGGCCGCGGCCGATCCACTGTCCGGCGTCGCCGTGGTGTCGACGGTGGCGGTACTGGCGGTGTGGCTGTGCAACGCGTTGACCGTCGGGCCGCCGGGCGCCTACGTCTTCGTGCTGGCCTGCGCCGCCGGCATCGGGGTCTCGGCGTCACATCTGGCCCCGTGGCAGATCGGTCTGCTGGTGTTCGCCGGCGGTGTGGGCGCCTGGCTGGTCCAGATGTCCGCTCTGCTGGCCGGCCGGCACGGACCCGAGCAGGCCGCCGTCCGCGCCGCCGCCGACGCCGTCGCCGGCTTCCTCGACGCGACCGCAGAGCCCGCTGCCCGGCATCGCGCGGCCACGGCCCTGCACCACGCCTGGGGGGTACTGGTGGACTTCCAGCCCGGCGGCAACCGCCCCGGCGACGTGGTGGCGCGGCTGCGAGCGGCCAATCATGCGCTGCACGTGCTGTTCGCCGACGCGCTGACCGCACCCCCGCCGGCTGGGGCGGCCGAACTGGCCCGGCGGATCGGGGCGGGCACCGCCGACCCGGCCGCGGTCGCGACCCGCCAGGTCGACCGTCTGCCCCTGGGCCGCCCGCCGGTGGCCGTGTTGCTGCGCCAGGCGGTGCAGGTGGGGTCACACACCCGGCGGGTGATGGCGCGGGTGGCCGTCGGCGTCCCGCTGGCCGGCCTCGGCGCGGCCGCCTTCGGGGTCGACCGGGCCTACTGGGCGATGGCCGCGGCCGTCCTCGTCCTCCATCAAGGCGCCGATCTGGTCCGCACGGTGCGCCGGGGGGCCGAGCGGCTCCTGGGCACCTGGATCGGATTGGGCGTGGCGGCGCTGGTCCTGCTGACCCACCCGCACGGATTGGCGCTGGCAGCGGTGCTGGCCGTCCTCACCTTCGTGATCGAACTGCTGGTGGTGCGCCATTACGCGTTGGCCAGCGTGTTCATCACCGCGTCGGCGCTGACCATCGCCACGGGTGTGCGGCAGGTCGATGTCGGCCACCTGCTGCTTTCGCGCGGACTCGACACACTGATCGGCTGCGCGGTCGCGGTGGCCGTGTACCTGGTGCTGGCGCGCCGTCAGGAACACCGCCGCCTCGACGACGCGCTGAGCGCCACCCTCGACGCCGTGGTCGAGGGCATGCAAGCCCTGGCCGCCGGGGACGCCGCCTCCCTGGCGGTGCGGCGCCGGCGACGCGAACTGCAACGCTCGGTGCTGGAGTTGGTCGAGGCAGCCGAGGCCGCCCGCGCCGGATCCCCAGCGCAGCGGACCGCCGAACGAGCGCTGTGGCCGTCGGTCGTCGCGGCCGAACACCTCGCCTACCGCACGATCGCCGCCTTCTGGGCGGCCGAGCACACCGGTGCGGCGGTGCCGGCCGGCGCGGTGGCCGACATCGAAGCGGAAGTGGCGCAGCTACGCACCGCCCCGCGCGGCCGTTAGGCCAGCTCGTATTCCGCTCGGGCCGTCGGATCGCAGTCGTCGAGCAGATCCAGACAGCGCTGGTACTCGTCGGCCTCACCGATCTCGCGGGCGGCCTTGGCCAGCGCCGCCACGCACCGCAGGAAACCCCGGTTGGGTTCGTGCCGGAACGGCACCGGGCCGAACCCCTTCCAGCCGTTGCGCCGCAACTGGTCCAGCCCGCGGTGATAGCCGGTACGGGCGTAGGCGTAGGCGGTGACGGGCTGTTCACCGGCCAGCGCGGCCTCGGCCAGCTCGGCCCAGGCCACCGAGGCCGACGGGTGCGCCGCCGCCACGATCGACGGGTTCTCGCCTGCGTCCAGTTCGGCCTCGGCCTCCGGGTCCCCGGGCAGCAGCACCGGCTCCGGTCCGAGGAGGTCACCCATGCGCGTCATGACGCTCATTGTGCCGTGCCCGCCGTTGCGATCGGTCATCGGCTCGGGTCGGTCGATAAGCTCATCCCATCGCGTCGTCGAGGAGGAACACAGCCGGGATGTCCAACCCACAAGGGCCGCAGCAGGGTGACCAGCCGACCGAACCGTCGGCCGACGGCGGACCCGGCTACGAGCACGACCCCGCCACCGAAGTCTTCTCCGCAGGCGTATCGGACGCCGAGTCACCCGAGGACTCGGCGGGCGAACGCCGGTTCACCGCCCCTTCGGGGTTCGACGCCGGCTCGACGCAGAAGATCGACACCCCACCGGAGCCCGCCACCGAGGTGTTCCCGACCTCCGAGCCCACCGAGCAGTTCGCCGTTCACCAGCACAAGCCGGCGAGCCCGCAGGTGATCCCCGCGCGCGGCGGTGAGCCGCCCAAGCCCGCGCCGCAGACCCGCCGCAGCTGGGGCTGGGTGATCGCGGTGGTGCTGGTGATCGCGGCGCTGGTGGCGATCGCGGTGCTGGGCACATTGCTGTTGACCCGCGATTCGGATCCGGCGGCCTCCCAGGAGGACATGGTTCGGGCCACCATCGAGGACTTCGACACCGCCATCCAGAACGGCGACCTCGCGACGCTCCGCAGCATCACCTGCGGCAGCAAACGGGACAGCTACGTCAACTACGACGACAAGACCTGGGCCGAGACCCACAAACGGGTGGCAGCGGCCAAGCAGTATCCGGTAGTGGCCAGCGTCGACCAGATCGTGATCAACGGCGATCACGCCGAGGCCAACGTCACCGCCTTCATGGCGAACGCGCCGCAGACCCGCTCCACCCGCAGCTTCGATCTGCAGTTCCGCGACGACCACTGGAAGATCTGCCAGTCCGCGACCCCGTAGGTGGTCCGACCGAGTACCGCTAGCCGGTAGTCCGATCGGCGGTCAGCAGGGATGACCCCCGCGGCCCGGAGGCGCGACCATCGACTCCGTGCCGGACAGCGACAGCGACAGCCTCTTCCACTGGCGTGGAACCCCCGTCACGCGGCGGTCGCTGCTGGCCGGGCTGGGCGCGGTGTCCGCGTTCGTCGCGGTCGACATCGGTGCCGTCGCGTACGCGAAGGACTGGGTCACCACCGGCGCCACGCTGACACGCCAGACATTCCTCGACGGCTTCCGCACCGTCTACGGCAGCCATCCCGGATTCCGGCGCAACCACGCCAAGGGGGTGGCCGTCACCGGATTCTTCGACAGCACCGGCCGCGGCGGCGAAATCTCCAGAGCCGCCGTGTTCCGCGCCGGCCGCACCCCGGTGACCGGAAGATTCTCCCTGGCCGGAGGCAATCCGTTCGGTGCCGACGATCCGGCCACAGCCCGTGGGCTGGCGCTCGCGTTCGACCTACCGGAGGGCCGGCAATGGCGCACCGCGATGCTCAACACCCTGGTCTTTCCCGACCGGTCACCTCGAGGCTTCTACGACCGCCTGGTGGCCTCGAAGGTCGAGCAGAGCACGGGTAAGCCGGACCCCGACAGGATGCGGCGGTTCTACGCCGAGCACCCGGAGACCGTCGCGGCGGTCGCCGTCAACAAGACGCGGCCGCCGTCCACCGGCTTCGCCGACAGCACCTTCTCCAGCCTCAATGCCTTCTATCTGGTCGACGGGAGTGGACGGCGCACGCCGGTGCGCTGGACCCTGGTACCCGAACAGGCTGCCCGACCGCCGCGGCGAGGCGACAATGGATTGTTCGACGCGGTGGTGCGTCAGATCCAGGACGGCGCGCTGCGGTGGCGGATGCTGCTCACCATCGGCGAGCCGGGTGATCCGATCGACGACGCGACCCTGCCCTGGCCGCCGGAACGTCGGCAGCTCGATGCCGGGACCGTGGTGCTGACGGCCGCGCACACCGAAGCGGCGGGCAACGTCCGCGACGTCAACTTCGACCCGCTGGTATTGCCCGACGGCATCGAGCCGTCGGAGGATCCGCTCCTGTCCGCCCGTTCGGCGGTGTACGCCGGGTCCTACCGGGCGCGGACCGGGGAAGCGAAGTCGCCGTCGGCGATTCAGGTCGAGGACGTGGCGCGGTGACGGCCGCGCCGCGCTATCCGGTCCGGACCCGGGTGCTGCACTGGCTGACCGCAGCGCTCGTCTTCGCCCTCCTGATCATCGGTTTCACGATGGCGAGCAGAGTCGGTTCGTATGCGACGCTGCTGGCGGTGCACATGACGTTGGGCGTCACGGTGCTGGTGGTCGTCGTGGTCCGTGCGGCGAACCGCTTCACCCACCGCGCCCCGGAACTGCCCGGCACCGTTGGCCCGGTCGAGCGCGTGCTCGTGCTCGGCTCGGAGTTGTCGCTGTATACGTTGCTTGTCCTGCAGCCCCTGGTCGGCTGGGCGATGGTGTCCGCCGCCGGACGGCCCGTCGTGGTGTTCGGCCGATGGCGCCTGCCCGGCATCGTGCCATTCGACGCCGACGTGTATTCGGTCCTGCGGCAGGCGCATTCGGTACTCGCCTACCTGCTGGTGCTCGTCATCGCCGCGCACGTCAGCGCGGTGTTGCTGCACACCCTCACGCTGCGGGACGGGATGCTCTCGCGGATGACGGGCGGCGCGCCGGCCGAGGGGCGCCAGGCGTTCAGCCGGCGCTGACCGACCGTCCGGCGCTGTGCAGATCGGTGCACGCCTCCACGACGCGCGCACTCATCCCCGCCTCGGCTTTCTTCAGATAGCTGCGCGGGTCGTAGACCTTCTTGTTGCCGACCTCCCCGTCGACCTTGAGCACACCGTCGTAGTTGGTGAACATGTGCGCGGCCAGCGGGCGGGTGAACGCGTACTGCGTGTCGGTGTCGACGTTCATCTTCACCACGCCGTAGCGCAGCGAATCCTCGATCTCCGATTTCAGCGAACCCGAGCCACCGTGGAACACGAAGTCGAAAGGCTGCGCATCGGAGGACAATCCGAGCTTCGCCGCGGCCACCCGTTGTCCCTCGGCGAGCACCTCCGGTTTGAGTTTGACGTTGCCCGGCTTGTAGACGCCGTGCACGTTGCCGAAGGTGGCGGCCAGCAGATACCGACCGCGTTCGCCGGCGCCCAGCGCATCGACGGTCTTCTCGAAATCCTCGGCGCTGGTGTAGAGCTTGTCGTTGATCTCCGCCTCGACGCCGTCTTCCTCGCCGCCGACGACGCCGATCTCCACCTCGAGGATGATCTTGGCCGCCGTCGCCTGCGCGAGCAGTTCCCCGGCGATCGAGAGGTTCTCGTCGATCGGCACCGCCGAGCCGTCCCACATGTGCGACTGGAACAGCGGATCGCGGCCGGCGGCAACACGTTCGGCGGAGATCGCCAGCAGCGGCCGCACGTAGGCGTCGAGCTTGTCCTTGGGGCAGTGGTCGGTGTGCAGGGCGACGGTCACCGGGTATTTCGCCGCCACGATGTGGGCGAACTCCGCGAGCGCGACAGCACCGGTGACCATCTCCTTGATCCCGAGCCCGGAGGCGAATTCGGCTCCGCCGGTGGAGAACTGGATGATGCCGTCACTGCCGGCGTCGGCGAAGCCCTTGATGGCGGCGTTGACGGTCTCCGACGACGTGCAGTTGATGGCCGGGAACGCGAACGCGTGCTGCTTGGCGCGGTCGAGCATCTCGGCGTAGACCTCAGGGGTGGCGATCGGCATGTCAGCCAGTATCCCCCCGTCGGCGCTGGATCACATGCCGGATCACCGGCCGGATCACATGGTGAGAACCATGCGGTAACGCGCCCGGCCCTCGTCCATCGCCGCGTACGCCTCGGCCGCCTCGGTCAACGGCTTCTCCTCGATCTTCGCCCGGACGCCGGACAGCAGAGCGAAGTGCATGGTCTCCTCGACGTCGCGCGAGGTGCCCGACGGATGCCCGGTCACCGTGATCCCGGGGGAGATCAGCTGGGCCGGGCTGATCGGCAACGGCTCGGGGGTGACACCGACGACGATCAGTTCGCCCTGCGGCCCGAGTCCGCCGACGGTGTCGGCCATCGCCTGGGAGTTGGCCGCGGTCGCCAGCACCACCCGCGCACCGCCGAGCTCCTGCAGAACCTGCGCGACGTCGCCCGCGGTCGAGTCGATGTAGTGGTGCGCACCGAGTTCCTTGGCGTCCTCGGCCTTACCGGCGCCCCGGGCGATCGCGACCGTCTCGAATCCCATGGCGCGCGCGAACTGCACCCCGAGGTGGCCGAGCCCGCCGACGCCGAGGACGGCGACCAGGTCGCCGGCGACGGCTCTGGTGCTGCGCAGCCCGTTGAACACTGTCACCCCCGCGCACCCCATCGGGGCCGCCTCGGCGAACGACAGCCCGTCGGGGATACGGGCCAGTGCGGTCACCGGCGCGGCGAACGACTCGGCGTATCCACCGGCGTAACTCAGCCCGGGCACCTGACCGTTCTCGCACTGCATGAAGAAGCCTTTACGGCACGGCACGCAGCGGTTGCAGTTCCCGCCGAACCAACCGACGGCGACCCGGTCCCCCACGCCGAACCCCTCGACGCCCTCCCCGATCTCGGCGACGGTGCCCGCGACCTCGTGGCCCGGGGTCAGTGGCCACGACAGACCGGGGAAGCCGCCGTTGACGAAGGCGTGGTCGGTACCGCATACGCCGCAGGCGGCGACGTCGATGCGGACATGTCCGGGTGCGGGCGCGGTGGTCTCGACTTCGACGAGCTCGAGGGGTTCACCGGCGGAGGCGACGTGAACGGCTTTATGCGTGGGCATGCATGCGACCCTAGTGAGACGGCGCCGCCGCGGCGCCACAACCGCGCACCCGCTAGCTGCAATTTCCGGCCGGTAGCCTGGGGACCCATGACGACGACGCCGCTCGCCGACTCTGTGACGTACCTGGCGCTGATGCCCGACTTCCTGGACCCGCTGACGCTGCTCGGCTACTTCGGCACCTGGGCGCTGGTCGGTCTGCTGGTCGTGGTGTTCGTCGAATCGGGTGTGCTGTTCCCGATCCTGCCCGGCGACACCCTGCTGTTCGTGGCGGGCATGCTCGCCGCGGGCACCGCCGCGCTGGCCGAGAACGGCGGCGAGGTGGTGAACTTCAAGCTCTGGCAGCTGCTGGTGTTCATCCCGATCGCCGCCATCCTCGGCGGTCAGGTCGGCTACTGGATCGGTCGCTCGGTGGGGACGGCGATGTTCAAGCCGAACGCCCGGATTCTCAAGCAGCGCTACCTCGAGGAGGCGCATCTGTTCCTCGAGGAGAAGGGTCCCTTCGCGATCGTCATCGCCCGGTTCGTCCCGATCGTGCGGACCCTGGCGCCGCTCACCGCGGGCGCCGCGCGGATGAACTACGGCGTCTTCGTCCTCTACAACGCGCTGGGTGCGGTGGTCTGGGGCGTCGGGTTGGTGCTGTTGGGCTACGGGCTGGGTCAGTTCGAGATCGTCCAGAAGCTGCTGGAACCGATCTTCATCCTGATCGCCGTCGCCTCGGTGATGCCGATGGTCCTCGAGTGGAACAAGCGCCGCCGCGCGGCACGGCGGGCGGGCATCCCGGCACCGCCGATCGACGAGGCGGGCTAGCTGCCAGGTCCCCGCACGGACGGGGGAATGGCCTCCCGGTGTCCGCCGTTCTCGCGGTAAGAACGAACCGCGACAATCCCGCCACGGCTCGGAGTCACGCAGAGGAGCCGTCATGAACAGTGAGAACACCGTCGCGCTGATGACCGGCGCCAACCGCGGGCTGGGCCGGCGGTTCGCCGAACAGCTGGTCGCCCGCGGCGCCAAGGTCTACGGCGGCGCCCGCCGCCCGGAATCGGTCGACATCCCGGGCGTCATCCCGGTGCAGATCGACATCACCGATCCGCAATCCGTCACCCGGGCAGCCGAACGCGCCTCCGACGTCAACGTCCTGATCAACAACGCCGGGGTTTCGACCCGCGCGGGCCTGCTCGACGGTTCACTCGACGACATCCGGCTGGAGATGGAGACCCACTACTTCGGCACCCTGCAGGTGGTGCGGCATTCGCCCCGGTCATCGAGCGCAACGGTGGCGGCGCCATCCTCAACGTGCTCTCGGTGCTGTCCTGGTACCACCCGCCGACCAGCGGCGCCTATTCCGCGGCCAAGGCCGCCGGTTGGGCGCTGACCGACGCGGTGCGCGCCGAGCTCGCGCCCAGGGGTGTGCACGTCGCCGGGCTGCACGTCGGCTACCTGGACACCGACATGGTGCCCTACATCCCGGCCGAGCAGAAGACCGATCCGGGCGTGGTGGCCGCCCTCGCCCTCGACGGGCTGTTCACCGGGCAGAACGAGATCATCGGCGACGAGCTGACCCGCACGGTCAAAGCCGGCCTGTCGGCTTAGCCGCGCAGCCCGAACACCTCGGCGAGCTCGCGAAGCGCCGGGCGGGGGTCGGCCATCGGATCGTCTCCGAGCACCTGGACGACGACGTGGTCGGCCCCGGCGTCGAGGTGTGCGGTCACCGATGCGGCGGCGTCCTCGACCGACCCCATACCGACGATGCCGCGGGCGAGCCGATCGCTGCCGCCCTGCACCAGGTCCGATTCGTCGAAGCCCTGCCGCAACCACGAATTGCGGTAGTTGGGTAGGCCGCTGTAGACGCCGAGGTGCTGATGCGCCCGCCGCAGCTGATCGGCGTCGTCTCCACCGACCGCGACGGCCTGCTCGGAGACGATCCAGCTGCCCGCGCCGAGGATGTCGCGTGTCCTGCGGGTCTGCTCGGGGGTGACCAGATACGGATGGGCCCCGTCGGCGTGGGTACCGGACAGCTCGATCATCTTGGGCCCCAGGGCGGCCAGCAGCCGCGTCGGGCGCGGGGCGCCCGATTCGATGGCGTCGCCGACCGAACCCATCTTGTCCAGGTAGTTGCGCATGGTCGCCAGCGGTTTGGCGTAGGTGCCGCCCATCGCGTACTCCACCAGCGGTGCGTGGCTGACGCCGAGACCGAGGACGAAGCGGTTGGGGAACAGCGCATTGATCGTGCGTCCACCGGTCTCGGCGGCCGAGGGCAGCCGGACGTGGATGTTGGCGATGCCGGTACCGACCACCAGCCGGTCGGTGGCCGAGAGGAAGGCCATCGACTGGGTCAGCACCTCTTTGCCCGCCACCTCGGGGATGAACAGCGAGCCGAAACCCAACGCCTCGATCTCGCGGGCGACGTCCTGGGCTTCGGTGATCGGCCATGTCTCACTGGCCCACCAGACGCCGATCCGGGCGGGGAACGCAATGGTGGGCTTCGCAGTCTCGGTCACAGGCCCAACTTACTTGACGGGTGTCGAGAATCAATGCCCGCGAGGGTGCGCGAACTGTACGTGGATGCTCGGCGTGTTGGGTACAGACACGCCCGCTCGCGGGATCCTTGGGGCTAGATCGGGTGGGCGGCGAACCAGTCGAGCAGCAGACCGGCCAGCTCCTCGGGCCGTTCCTCGGGAATCCAGTGCGACGCGCCCGCCATCACCTCGAAGCGGTACTCGCCGGAGACGTACTTCTCGGTGTCGTAGGCCCCCTTCGCCAGCAGCGCGGCATCGTCGTCACTCCACACGAACATGGTCGGAACCGTGATGCGGCCGGTGGCGGCACGGGGATTGATCAGCGGCATGCCGCGGTACCAGTTGAGTCCCGCGGTGAGCGCACCCGGTTCGAGCATGGCCTGGGCATCGCGACGGGCGTTCTCCGGCGTCTGGCCGATGCGGGTCAGCGAACGCTGGGCGAACTTTCCGTCCGCACGGCGCAGCAGGTACTCCGGCAGCCACGGCAGCTGGAAGACATACATGTACCAGGACGCCAGGCCCTGCCGGCTGGTCGCGATCGCCTTGAGGAAGGCGGCCGGGTGCGGCACCGACACCGGGGTCACCGTGGCCAGGCGCTCGGGCATCTCGGCGGCCACCCCCCACGCGACGGCGGCCCCCCAATCGTGGCCGACCAGGTGCACGCGGTCGGCGCCGCTCGCGTCGATCAGCGCCCCGACATCGGCGACCAGTTCTCCGATGACGTAGTCGCGGCGCCGGCGCGGCCGGGCACCGGGCGAATACCCCCGCTGGTTGGGCGCCAGACATCGGTAGCCCTGCGCGGTCAGCCGGGCGGTGACCGCATCCCAACTGTCGTTGTGCTGCGGAAAGCCGTGCAGCAGCACCACGACAGGGCCGTCGGGCGGACCGGAGTCGCGGACGTCGAACACCAGATCGTCGCGGCGGTACTGTTCCATACCGCCCAGCATTGCCTACCGCGGTGGCGACCGGAAGAGCGGATCAACTCCCGCCGAGAACGGCGAACACCTCCTGCAGCGCGGCCAGCGAGTGGGCCGGCAGAAAGGCATCGCAGTACGGCAGCGCCGTCGCCATCGACGCCGCCAGCGGCTGATAACCCGGTTGCGCGGCGCGAGGATTCAGCCACACCAGTCGTTCGGCGCGCCGGCGAAGCCGCGCCAGCGCCTGATCGAGCGCCTCGGGCGCGCTGCTGTCCCAGCCGTCGGATGCGATGACGACGACCGCCCCGCGCAGTGCCGCGCCGTGCGGACCCGACAGCAGCGCGCCGATGCTCTCGGCCAGGTGGGTTCCGCCGTAGCGGTCGACCACGACGGCGTTCGCGCGGGCCAGCGCGACCTCGGCAGTGCGGTGCGCCAGTACCGCGGTGAGCCGGGTCAATTGGGTGGAGAACGCGAAGACCTCGGGGCGGACCCGTCCGCGCCGCAGCACCGCGGCCCGCATGAGATGCAGATACACCGTGGCGTAGGGCTGCATCGAACGGCTCACGTCACACACCAGCACGATGCGACGTTCGTGGCGGCGCGGCCGGCTGCGGGCCAGCAGCACCGCCTCCCACCCGGTGCGGCGGGAATCGCGGATGGTGCGGCGCAGATCGACGCGTTTGCCGTGGCGATGCTGTTCGCGGCGCAACGTGGGGCGCTGCGGCCAGGTGGCCGAGGCCCGCTCCAGCCACTGGCCGAGCAGCCGCAGATCTTCGGGGTCGAATCGGTCGAAGGGCTCGTCTGCACGGGCGACGATGCGGCTGGGCAGCAGATCGGGCAGCGCCACACCGGTCTCGGATTCGTCCGCAGCGCAGATCGTGGCGGGCCGGGTGGCCCACGGCAGTCCGTCGACGTCGAGCACCGGACCCTGGCCGCCGCGCACCGCCTGGCTCGACACCACCGGTTCCAGCGAGCTGCGCCCACGGGTCACCGGGTCGACGGCGAGCACCGCGTCGGCGAACACCGCTGCGAAAACGGCGTCGAACGACGCGAGATCCTGAGCGCGGTCGACCAGTGTCAAGCGCGCCGCCCAGTACAGCTCGCTGGTCGTCCGCGGCGCCAGCTCCCGCAGCGCGTCGACGAATGCCGCGGGTCCGCTCGCCGACACCACCACCGCCCCGCCGCGCAGCCGCGCGACCAGAGCGACCGCGAACGCGGCCAGGTCCACCCCGCGCAGCAGCAGCGGGGTGTTCATCACCGCAGTCGGCGCAGAACGGCCAGCAGCAGCACCACGGCGCCGATGGCCAGCACCGCAGGCGCGTACTTCTTGACGACGCCGCCGCCGGCGAGGTCGAGCAGATCGATCGGCGGCGCCTCGGCGGGCCGAGCGGTCGGCCCGGCGCCGTTGGCGGCCGGTGCGCCTGCAGGTGTCACTGCAGGCGCGGTGGCCGGTGCAGCCGCGGGCATGGCCGATGCGGTGGGGGCACCGGCGAGTTCGGCCTCCAGCGACTCCACGAACTGGCCCAGCAGCTTCTCCGAGACCTGCTGCAGCATCCCGCTGCCGAACTGGGCGAGCTTTCCGACGATCTTCAGATCGGTGTCCACGGTCACCCGGGTGCGGTCCCCGTCGGCGTGCAGCTGTGCGGTCACCGTCGCGGCGGCGTTGCCGGTACCGCGCGACTCCTTACCGCGTCCGTCGATGACGGCCCGGTACGCGTCGCGGTCCTGTTCGACGAAGTGCACCTTGCCGCTGAACTCGCTGGTGACCGGCCCCACCTTGACCTTCACCTTGCCCAGCACGTCCTCGCCGTCCCGGCCGGTCATCGTCGCACCCGGCATCAGGGGAATGACCTGCTCGAGGTCGGTGAGCACATCCCACGCCCGCTCGATCGGTGCGCTGACGGTGAACTCGTTGGCGATCTTCATCGGCTTCCTCTCATCGATTATCTCGGGCTGTATCCGGCGAACGCCTCGCCCAGCGTCACCCGGTCGTCGGGGGTCTTGGCGAGCGTGCCGAGCGTGGCGGGCACCTCGTCGGGCTGCGCGACCAGGTCGCCGACACCGAGGGTGACCAGGGCGGCCACCCAGTCGATGGTCTCGGAGATCCCGGGCGGTTTGTCGAGATCCAGATCGCGGGCCGCACCGACGAATTGGGCCGCCTGCTCGATCAGCGGCGCGGTGGCGCCGGAGACGGTGCGGCGCAGGATCGCCACCGCACGCACCGGATCGGGGTAGTCGATCCAGTGGTACAGGCAGCGCCGCCGCAGCGCGTCGTGCAGATCGCGGCTGCGGTTTGAGGTCAGCACGGCCAGCGGTCGGTGTTCGGCGGTGAAGGTACCGATCTCCGGCACGGTGACCGCCGCCTCGCCGAGGAACTCCAGCAGCAGCGCTTCGAATTCGTCGTCGGCACGGTCGATCTCGTCGATGAGCAGCACCGGTGGTGTGGGCCCGCGGTGGCGCACGCAGCGCAGGATCGGCCGGTCGACGAGGTAGTTCTCGGTGTACAGGTCGGCTTCGCTGATGCCGCCGCCCCGGGCTTCGGCCAGCCGGATGCTGAGCAGTTGCCGTTGATAGTTCCAGTCGTAGAGCGCCTCGGCTGCCGACAGCCCCTCGTAGCACTGCAGCCGGATCAGCGGCGAACCCAGCACCGCGGCAAGGTTTTTGGCCGCAGAGGTCTTACCGACCCCGGGTTCACCCTCCAGGAGCAGCGGCCGGCCCAGCGTCACCGCCAGATAGATCGCCGACGCCGTGCCGGTGTCGAGGAGGTGGTCGTGGCGGTCGAACCGGTCGACCACCTCGGCGACGCCGGCGAACGGGCGGTCAGTGGCAGTGATGGGGGGCCTCCGCTGCGCCGGGCGCGGCATCGCGCGGGGACACCGCCACACCGTCGACGCGGATCGCCGCGACGACTTCCGCGGCGATGGACACCGCGATCTCGGCCGGCGTGCGGGCGCCGATCGGCAATCCGACCGGGGTGTGGACCCGCAGCCGTTCGGCGGCAGTGAGATTCAACGGCGCGAGCACGGCCGCACCCCGGACCCGGCTGGCGACGAGCCCGATGTAGTCGACCCCGGCGTCGAGCGCGGCGCGGATCATCTCGGCCTCGGGCCCACCGTGGCTGGCGATGACGACCGCAGTCGTCCCGCTCAGCTCCCGGCCGTGATCCCGGTGCACCTCATAGCCGAGAACAGCGCACACCTCGGCCAGTGCCTCGGCGATCGGCGTGGCACCGCACACCCGCACCAGCGGCGCGGGGACCTGCGGCACCAGGAAGATCTCCAGGGCTCCGCCCGACAGGCAGGGGTTCACCACGACGCACGCGCCCGGGGCGTCCGGGAAATGGACGTCGCCGTCGGGCAGCACGCGCAGCAGCACACTCTGGTTGGACTGCAGCGCACCGAGGGCGGCCTTGCGCACCGAGCTCTGCGCACACTCCCCTCCGACGAAACCCTCGATCGTGCCGTCGGACAACAGGATCGCCTCGTCACCGGCGTGCGCCGAGGTGGGCTGCTGAGCGCGCACCACGGTGGCGCGGACGAACGGGGTGCGCGCGGCGAGCAGCTGCTGCGCCCGGTCGTGCACGGTGGCCGCGGAACGCATCAGAATCGGCATCCTCTCAGATCGGCGGCGTCGGCCGGCCCTGCATGGCTTCCCACACCCGCGATGGGGTCAGCGGCATGTCGGCGTGCCGGACACCGAACGGTTTGAGGGCGTCGACGACGGCGTTGACCACCGCGGGCGGCGAACCGACCGTGGCGGATTCGCCGATCCCCTTGGCGCCGATCGGATGGTGCGGGGACGGGGTCACGGTGAATCCGGTCTCGAGGTTGGGCACCTCCAGCGCGGTCGGGATGAGGTAGTCCATCAGCGACCCGCCCAGGCAGTTGCCGTCCTCGTCGAACGCGATCATCTCCATCAGGGCCATCCCGATCCCGTCGACGATGCCGCCATGGACCTGTCCCTCGATGATCATCGGATTGATGCGGGTACCGCAGTCGTCGACGGCCAGGAACCGCCGCACCTTGACCACGGCAGTGCCCGGATCGATGTCGACCACGCAGAAGTACGCACCGTAGGGGTAGGTGAGGTTCTCCGGGTTGTAGCAGATCTGGGCGTCCAGGCCGCCTTCGATGCCCTCGGGCAGGTCCCCCGCGCCGTGCGCCCGCATGGCGATGTCGGAGATGCTGACCGTGGCCGACGGGTCACCTTTGACGCGGAAACTGCCCTTGTCCCATTCCAGGTCGGCGACCGAGGCCTCCAGCATTCCGGAGGCGATGATCTTGGCCTTGTCGCGCACCTTGCGCGCCACCAGCGCCGCGGCCGCCCCCGAGACCGGGGTGGACCGGCTGCCGTAGGTCCCCAATCCGAACGGCGTCTGGTCGGTGTCGCCGTGCACGACGTCGATGTCGTCGGGCGGGATGCCCAATTCCTCGGCGATGATCTGCGCGAACGTGGTCTCGTGGCCCTGCCCCTGGGTCTGCACCGACAGCCGCACCACGGCCTTGCCGGTCGGATGCACCCGCAGTTCGCAGCCGTCGGCCATGCCCAGACCCAGGATGTCCATATCCTTGCGGGGTCCGGCGCCGACGGCTTCGGTGAAGAACGACATCCCGATACCCATCAGTTCGCCGCGTTCACGACGTTCTTGCTGTTCGGCGCGCAGCTGCTCGTAGCCGATCAGGTCCATGGCCGTTCGCATGGTGGTTTCGTAGTCACCGGAATCGTAGGTCCAGCCGGTCTTGGAGTGGTAGGGAAACTGGTCCGGCTTCAACAGGTTTCGCAGCCGCAGCTCGGCCGGGTCGAGCCCGAGTTCGTCGGCCAGACAGTCCACCAGGCGTTCGACGAAGTACACCGCCTCGGTGATCCGGAACGAGCACGCGTAGGCGACCCCGCCGGGGGCCTTGTTGGTGTACACCGCCGTCATGTGGCAGTAGGCGGCCTCGATGTCGTAGCTGCCGGTGAAGACCCCGAAGAATCCGGCCGGGTACTTCACCGGCGCCGCAACGCCGTTGAACGCACCGTGGTCGGCCAATACGTTCGAGCGGATCGCCAGGATCCGGCCGTCCCGGGTGGCGGCGATCTCGCCGACCATGATGTAGTCCCGGGCGAATCCGGTGGACGTCAGGTTCTCGCTGCGGTCCTCCATCCACTTGACCGGTTTACCCAGCAGCAGCGACCCCACGATCGCGCACACGTAGCCGGGATAGATCGGCACCTTGTTGCCGAATCCGCCGCCGATGTCCGGCGAGATGACCCGGATTTTGTGTTCGGGCAGACCGGCCACCAGGGCATAGAGGGTGCGGTGCGCATGCGGGGCCTGGGTGGTCGACCAGAGGGTGAGCTTGCCACTGACCGGGTCGAGATCGGCGACCGCACCGCAGGTCTCCATCGGCGCGGGGTGGACCCGCGGATAGATGATCTCCTGTTTGACGACGACGTCCGCGCGGGCGAACGCGGCGTCGGTGGCGGCGGCATCGCCGGTCTCCCAGTCGAAGCAGTGGTTGTCGGTCTTGCCCTCCAGATCGGTGCGGATCACCTCCGCGCCGGGCGCCAACGCGGTGCGTACGTCGATCACCGGATCGAGCGGTTCGTAGTCGACGTCGATGAGCTCGACCCCGTCGCGGGCCGAGTAGCGGTCCTCGGCGACGACGAACGCCACCTCCTGGCCCTGGAACCGGACCTTGTCGGTCGCCAGTACGGCCTGCACGTCGTTGGACAGCGTGGGCATCCACGCCAGCCCTTTTTCGGCCAGGTCGGCGCCGGTGACCACTGCCTTGACCTTCGGATGCGCCTCGGCGGCCGAGGTGTCGATTCCCAGGATGCGGGCGTGGGCGTAGGGCGAGCGCAGAATCGCCAGGTGCAGCATGCCGGGCAGCGTCACGTCGTCGACGTAGTTGCCGCGACCGCGGATGAAGCGCGGGTCCTCCTTGCGCAGCATCCGGCCGTGCCCGCACGGCTTCTTGTCGTTGTCCTGGTCGGTCTCGGCGCCCGGACGCTCCTCGACTGCGGTCATGAGGGACTCCCCGTCTCGATGAGGTGATCGCCGGCGACCGGCCCGAGGGTGTCGTCGGTCTGGGCCTGCGGTGCGAAATCGTCGCCATCGGGTCCGGGCTCGACCACCCGGCCGTCGGCGTGGCGGGCCGCCCACTGCACCGACCGCACGATGGTGGTGTAGCCGGTGCAACGGCAGATCTGACCCGAGATCGCCTCGCGGATCTCGGGTTCGGTGGGGTGCGGGTTGCGGTCGAGCAGTGCCCGCGCGGTGATCATCATGCCCGGGGTGCAGAAGCCGCACTGCAGGCCGTGACACTGCATGAAACCCTCCTGCACGGGGTCGAGCGTGCCGTCGACCTCGAGCCCCTCGACGGTGCGGATGTCGTGCCCGCCGGCCATGACGGCCAGCATGGTGCAGGACTTGACCGGCTCCCCGTCGACGGCCACCACGCAGGTGCCGCAGTTGCTGGTGTCGCAACCCCAGTGGGTTCCGGTGAGGCGCAGCGTATCCCGCAGGAAATGCACCAGCAGCATTCGCGGTTCGACGTCGGCGCTGACCTGTTCGCCGTTGACCGTCATCGTCACCTGCATGATCAGGACCCCTCTCGGATGCGCTGCACCGCGGTGCGCAGCGTGTGGACGGTGAGTTCGGCGGCGAGGTGGCGTTTGTAGTCAGCGCTGCCCCGCATATCGGACACGGGTTCGCAGGCCGCGGCGGCCTGGCGGCCCGCATCGGCGAATGTGTCCTCGGTGGCGGGTCTGCCGGTCAGCGCCTCGCCCACCGCGGCGAGGGCCTCGGGATCGGGATTGACGGCGGTCAGGCCGACCCGGGCCGCGGTGATCGTGTCGGCGTCCAGGGTGACCGAGGCGCCCGCGGCGGTGACCGCCCAGTCCCCCACTCGCCGTTCGACTTTCAGGTATGCGCTCGACGTGCCCGGCGCCACCGGGATGCGGACTTCGATGAGGATCTCGTTGTGCGACAACGAGGTTTCGTACGGGCCCTGCAGGAAGTCGTCGATCGGTATCTCCCGTGGACCGGACGGCCCCCGCGCCACCACGACCGCGCCCAGGATGGCGCACACGGTGGTGAGATCTTCGGCAGGATCGGCTTGGCACAGCGAGCCGCCCAGGGTGCCCCGGTTGCGCACCACCGGATCGGCGATCACCCGTTCGGCGTCGGCGAAGATGGGGCACCGCCGGGCCAGGTCGCCGGATTCGAGGATCTGCCGGTGCCGGGTCATCGCGCCGATGCGGATCTGCGCGCCCGAGGCGCCGTCGGCGACGGTGATGTATCCGAGTTCGCCGATCAGGTCGTTGATGTCGACCAGGTACTCCGGATTGGCGATGCGCAACTTCATCATCGGCAGCAGGCTGTGCCCGCCCGCCACGATCATTGCGCCGTCACCCAACCGGTCGAGGAGCCCGATGGCGTGCTCCACGCTGGTCGCGCGCTCGTATTCGAAGGGACCGGGTACCTGCATGTGATCGCCCTCACATCCGTGGGAAGGGCCTTCAGTGTGGGCGTGCCCGATCAGAGCGTCAATAGCGGGTTAAGGGATCGCTTAACTCGCTGTGTTCGACCTGGTCATGGTGGATGCGGCCGCCGGTCTCGCCGAGCCGGCGGCCGGTGCCGCCCCACCGGGCCGCGATGATCTCCGCGGCGATCGAGACCGCCGTCTCCTCCGGTGTGCGCGCCCCGAGGTCCAATCCGATCGGGCTGGACAGCCGGCCCAGTTCGGCCTCGGTGAGCCCCGCATCGCGCAGCCGGGCCAGCCGGTCGCCGTGGGTGCGCCGCGACCCCATGGCCCCGATGTACCCGACGGCGGGCAGGCGCAGCGCCACCTCCAGCAGCGGCACGTCGAACTTGGGGTCGTGGGTGAGCACGCAGATCACGGTGCGGGTGTCGATCGCCCCGGCCTCGACCTGGGCGGCCAGATAGCGGTGGGGCCAGTCGACCACCACCTCGTCGGCGGTGGGGAACCGGGCCGCCGTGGCGAACACCGGCCGGGCGTCACACACACTGACCCGGTATCCGAGCAACGATCCTTGCTGGGCCACGGCGGCGGCGAAATCGATCGCACCGAACACCAGCATGCGGGGCCGCGGTGCGTATGCGGCGACGAAGACCTCCATGCCGGCTCCGCGGCGCTGCCCGTCGGGGCCGTAGGTCAGCACCTCGCTACGGCCGGCGGCCAGGAGTCCCCGCGCGTCGTCGGTGACGGCCGCGTCGGCCCGGGCCGAACCCAACACTCCCACCGCCGGGGTCTCGCCCGGCCGCACCACCAGCCGGCGGCCCACCCATGACGGGTCGGGGTGGGCGATGACGGTGGCCACCGCGACCGGGCGGTGCTCGGCGATGTCCTGGGCCACCGCACCTAATTCCGGAAACGTCGCCGCCGAGACCGGTTCGACGAAGACGTCCAGGATTCCGCCGCAGGTGAGTCCGACGGCGAATGCGTCGTCGTCGGAGACGCCGTAGCGCTGGACGACGGGGACGCCGGTGGCGACGACGTCGGTGGCGAGGTCGTACACCGCACCTTCGACGCAGCCGCCCGAGACCGAGCCGCTGACCGAGCCGTCGGGCGCGACGAGCATCGCGGCGCCGGGTTGGCGCGGCGCCGACCGGAACGTGCGCACCACCGTGGCCACTCCGGCGGTGCAGCCGGAACGCCAGAGCGCCGACAACTCGTTCAGCACGTCTCTCACGTTGCCCAATGTAGGCCCACGATTAGGGTGGCGACTGTGACACCAGCGCAATTGCGGGCCTACTCGGCGGTGGTCCGGTTGGGTTCCGTGCACGCGGCCGCGGAGGAGCTCGGCATGTCCGACGCCGGCATCTCCATGCATGTCGCGCAGTTGCGTAAGGAGCTCGACGACCCCCTGTTCGGTCGTACCGCCGCCGGGCTGGCGTTCACGCCGGGCGGGTTGCGGCTGGCCAGTCGGGCCATCGAGATCCTCGGCCTGCAGCAGCAGACCGCCATCGAGGTGACCGAGGCCGCGCACGGCCGGCGGCTGCTCCGCGTGGCGGCGTCGACCGCTTTCGCCGAACACGCGGCGCCGGGGCTGATCGAACTGTTCTCCTCACGCGCGGACGATCTTTCGGTGGAATTGTCCGTTCATCCCGCCGGGCGGTTCCGCGACCTCATCGAATCCCGGGCGGTCGACATCGCGTTGGGCCCCCCACCCGCCGATCCCGGGCCGGCGATCGTCACGCGGCCGTTCCTGAAGTACCAGATCATCGCGGTCACCTCCGCGGACAGTCCGCTGGGCCGCGGCGTGCCGACCCTCGCGCAGCTGCGCGAGCAACCGTGGATGCTCGGCCCCTCGGCCGGCGGTGTGGACGGCGAGATCGCCGCCATGCTGCGCGCGGCGGCCATTCCGGAGAGCCGGCAACGGATCTTCCAGAGCGACGCCGCGGCCCTCGAGGAGGTGCAGCGCGCCGGCGGAGTGCACCTGACCATCGGCTTCGCCGTCGCCAAGGATCTGGCGTCGGGCCGGCTGGTCCAGCTCAAGAGTCCGGGGCTGCAGGTGTCCGGCGAGTGGTCCGCGGCCACCCTCACCCCGGCGGCGCGTCAGCCCGCGGCCTCCGAACTGCTCCGGTTCATCACCACCCCGCGTTGCACGCAGGCGATGATCCGCGGCAGCGGCGTCGGCGTCACCCGGTTCAAGCCCAAAGTCCATGTGACGCTGTGGAGTTGAGTCAGCGCCCGGCTTCCAGGGCACGGATCAGGCTGGCCGCGTCCCACGGCCCCTTGTGCCGGATGCCGTTGACGAAGAAGGTCGGCGTCGAGTTCAGGTCCATCTCGTCGGCGTCCTGCACATCGTCTTGGACGCGGTGCAGCACCGAGCTGGGGTGCTGGCGCACGTCCTGGTCGAACTGCTCGATGTCCAGTCCGATCGCGACGGCGTAACGGTACATATCCGACCAGGACAGATCGTCCTGATGGGCGAAGAGCTGCCGGCTCATCTCGAAGAATCTGCCCTGCACAGCGGCACCCTCGCTGGCGCGGGCGGCGTCGAATGCCCGTGGATGCACCCGCCCGAGGGGCAGGTGCCGCCAGACGTAGAGCAATTCGTCACCGAAGTGCGCCCGCACCTCGTCGATCGCACCGGTGGCCCGGCCGCAGAACGGACATTCGAAGTCGCCGTACTCGACGAGCACCAGCGGCGCATGCGGATCCCCACGGGTGTGGTCGCGTTGCGGGTCGACCGGACGCAGCAGCTTCACGCCGATCGGTTCGGGGGGACTGATCCAGTCGGCGATGCGGAACACCGCCCAGCCCAACACGAATGCGCACACCGACGCGATCAGGACACCGACGCGGGCTTGATCCTGTCGGGCGGGGTCGTCGATGGCGAGCTCGACGATGAACAGTGAGATCGTGAATCCGATTCCGGACAGGGCCGCCCCGCCGGCCACCCGGCGCATGGTGAGCCCGGGCGCCAGCACCCCGAGGCCGGTGGCGCGCATCAACGCTGTCGCGCCGGTGATGCCGACCAATTTGCCGACCACCAGGCCGGCGACGATCCCCCACGTCAACGGTGAGCGCAGCGCCGCGCTGACGGTCTGCTCGTCCAGGCGCACCCCCGCATTCGCCAGCGCGAAGATCGGCAGCACCAGATACGAGACGTACGGCCCGACCGCGGCCTGCAGCCGTTCGTTGATCGAGATGGATTCGCGCAGACCGCGCGTGACGGCGCGGGCGTAGTGCGGGTTGGGTGATTGCCGGAACGCGCGGACCAGATCCACGGTCTGCTCGACCCGCCGCCGCTGCGGGGTGAACACCGGGATCAGCAGCGCGACGGCGACCCCGGCCAGCGTCGGGTGCACATGCGCGGAGAACAGAGCGATCCACAGCGCGACACCCAGCACGGCATAGGCCGGTCCGCGCAGGGCGGGCAGACGTCGCACCAAGGCCAGCGCGACCAGGAGCACCAGCGCCACGGCCAGCGGGGCGATCGCGAGGTCGTCGGTGTAGAACACTGCGATCGCGGCGAGCGCTCCGACGTCGTCGACCACGGCGAGGGTGAGCAGGAAGATCCGAACGCGCGCCGGGAATTGCGGTCTGATCACCGCGAGCGCGCCGATCAGGAACGCGGTGTCGGTGGATATCACCACCCCCCAGGCCTGCGCATCCGGTCCGGAGGCATTGAACGCCAGGAAGATCGCGGCGGGCGCCAGCAGACCGGCCAGCGCGGCGACCACCGGCACCGCCGCCCGTGAGCGGTCGGTCAGTTCGCCGATGGTGAACTCCGCCTTCACCTCCAGGCCGACGATGAAGAAGAACAACGCCATCAGGGCGTCGTTGACCAGATGTCCCACCGACATGCCGGCGTGGTAGCCACCGAAGTTGACGCCGATCTCGGTATGCCAGAACGCCGAGTAGGTCTGCGCCCACGGGGAGTTGGCCCAGAGGATGGCCAGCAGTGTGAAGCCCAGTAGCAGTGCCGCAGAACGGTTGTCCGACGTCTTGGGCGCTTTAGGGTCTCGGTTGAAGCGGTTGGGCAGGGACCGGACCTCGTCCGGCAACGCCTCGGTCACGGGCCGGTGGTTTCCGGCTCGATCCCGGCGGCGGAGTCGCTCTCGGCCACCGCATGCGCGGCCTCCATCAGCATCCAGCCCGACAGCTGCACCGACAGGTCACGCTCGGGAATCTCCGAGGCGTTGACGGCACCGTCGACGGACTCCGCCTGCCGGCCGCTCGCGGTCGGCAACTGCGCGGTGCGGTCCCAGAACGCCGGGAAGAGGGGGGTGCCGGCCTGATCGGGCCCGACCGACTGCCGGTTGTCCCACGCCGCGTCGGCCGATGTGAGCACGAGCTCGCGGGCCGTGCGGCGGCAGGCCGCGTCGGGTTCGTCGAGCCCGGGCAGGGTGGTGGCCACCAGCGCCAGGTAGCGGGCGAGGATGCCGTGGAAGAGGCCCCCGTCGCCGCCGCCGGCGGCCTTCAGGATGCCGCCGGGCGCCATGTGCTCGGCGATCGCCGCGACGAGCCGGTGGACCCGATCGGCGTGCACCCGGTCGCCGGTGCGGACCGCGAGTTCGACCTCGAGGCCCAGCACCACGCCCTGGCAGTAGGTGTACTGGGCGCGGACCAGCGACCCGGCCTTGATGCCGTCGAACACCAGCTTCGTCTCCGGGTCGACGAGCACCTCGTCGATCCAGTCGGCCATCTGTTCGGCCCGGCGTAGACGATCGTCGTACCGGGACAGGAAGATCGCGGCCGGGCCGTTGGCGGGCGCATTGAAGAACTGGTCCTGCTTACGCCACGGGATGCCGCCTCCGTCCTCGGGCACCCAGGCGTTGACGAACTGCCCGGCCAGCGTCTGCAGGGCGCCGGGTCGCTGCACGCCGGTGAGCCGGGCGGCGCGCTCCAGCGCGAGCGCCAGCCACGCCATGTCGTCGTAGTAGTCGTTGGTCCACCTGCCGAGGTTGCGCAGCCGATGCCCGCGGATCTGGCGGGTGATCCGACGTTGCCGTTCGGGGTTGGGATCCCGCATCTGCGCGTCGACGAGGCAGTCCAGCAGGTGTGCCTGCCACCAGTAGTGCCAGGTGCCGAACCAGCTGTATCGCCGCTCGGCCGGCCAGGCCACCACCCCCAGCTGGGTACCGGGCAGCGCCCACAGCCGTCGCAGATGCCGCTGGGTGATCGCCGTCTCGGCGCTGGCCGCGCGATTCGCCCACAGCTGGTCCATGACGACGATCCTGCCAAACGAGCGGTTCGACGGCAGCCGATCAGCGATGAGACAAATTTGTCTCACATGAGATACAGTCGTCTCATGGCAACGGATCGTGACAGGCTGCTGCAATCGGCGGCCGACTTTCTGGGCCGGCGACCCAACGCCACCGTCGACGAGATCGCCACCGCGGTGGGGGTGAGTCGGGCGACCCTGCACCGGCACTTCGCCGGAAAGCCCGCACTGATGGCCGCGCTCGACGAACTCGCGATGACCAACATGCGTCAGGCCATCGAATCGGCGCGCCTGCAGGAGGGTTCGGCCATCGACGCGCTACGCAGACTGGTCACCGCCTGCCGCCCGGTCGCGCCGTATCTGTGCCTGCTCTACAGCCAGAGTCAGGAACTCGACGCCGACGAGTCGATGCAGGGCTGGGCCGAGACGGACGCCGCCATCACCGCCCTGTTCGACCGCGGTCAGCGCGCGGGCGAATTCCGGCCCGACCTGTCGGCAGCCTGGCTGAACGAGGCGCTCTACAGCCTGATCGCCGGAGCCGGCTGGGCCATCCGCGTCGGCCGCGTCGCCGAACGCGACTTCGACCACATGATCACCGAACTGCTACTGAACGGAGCACGCTCCTCATGACCCGCCGCTGGCTCGCCCTTGGCGTCCTCACCCTGGCGGTGTTGCTGATCGGCATCGACGGCACGGTACTGGCACTGGCCACCCCGTTCATCAGCCGCGACCTCGGCACCTCCGGCGCCGAACTGCTGTGGATAGGCGACATCTACTCCTTCATCCTGGCCAGCCTCCTGATCACCATGGGCAGTCTCGGCGACCGGATCGGACATCGCAAGCTGTTGCTCTGCGGCGCAACCGGTTTCGCCGCCGTCTCCGCTATCACCGCCTATGCGCCGACACCGGAACTGCTGATCGGCACCCGCGCCCTGCTCGGCGTTGCGGGTGCGACACTCGCACCGGCGACACTGGCACTGATCCGTGGCATCTTCACCGATGCGCGCGAACGCAGCCTCGCCGTCGGCGTGTGGGCATCGGCATTCTCCGCCGGCGCGGCACTCGGCCCGGTGGTGGGTGGTGTGCTGCTCGAACACTTCTGGTGGGGTTCGGTGTTCCTGATCAACGTGCCGGTGATGGCGGTGCTGGTCGTCGGCGGGGTGCTCCTGCTGCCCGAACACCGCAACCCCGAACCGGGTCCGTGGGATCTGCCCAGCGTCGCATTGTCGATGGCGGGCATCCTGACCCTGGTCTACGCGATCAAGGAATTCGCCACCCGCGGGCCGCACCTCGGTTCAGCGGTCACCGCCGTGGTGGGCGCCGCGGCGCTGACCATGTTCGTCCGCCGTCAGCTGCGGTTGACCAGCCCGCTGATCGACGTGCGGTTGTTCGCCAACCGCGCGTTCTCCGGCGTCGTCGCGGCGAATCTGCTCTCGGTCCTCGGCCTGTCCGGTCTGGTGTTCTTTCTGTCCCAGTTCTTCCAGCTGGTGCAGGGGTACAGCCCGCTCGGTGCGGGCCTGGCCGAATTGCCCGCTGCCCTGACCGCCACGGTATTCGGCGTGCTGGCCGGAATCGCGGTGCGCCGCTGGAGTCAGCGCGCCGTCCTGACCACCGGGCTCGCGCTGGTCGGTCTCGCGATGGCGGCGCTCACCACCATCCGGCCCGATACGGCCTATCCACAACTGGGCCTCTCGTTGTTCGTCGTCGGCGTCGGCCTGGGTCTGGCGTTCACCGTGGCCAGCGACGTCATCCTGGCCAGCGTGCCGCGCGAGCGCGCCGGGGCGGCCGCCGCGGTGTCCGAGACGGCCTATGAACTGGGCATGGCGCTGGGCATCGCGACGCTCGGTTCGATCGTCACGGCTGTGTACCGCGGACTGACTGTTCCGCAAGGGGTTTCGGGCGCAGCAGCCGCGCACGCCCGCGATTCGCTGGCGGCCGCCGGCGAGGTCGCCGGCGATCTTCCGGCGCCCCAGGCCGCGGCCCTGCTCGACTCGGCGCGCGACGCGTTCACCGGCGGACTGGCCATCGCGGCCGGCGTCGGCGCGGCGCTAATGCTGACCTCGGCGCTGACCGTGTGGATCCTGTTGCGCCAGCGCCTGCCGGGCGAACTACCAGGCGGCGCCGAGATCGGCGTGCTGGACGACCCAGGTGTGCATGGCGATGCCGGCCGCGACCGCGGCGTTGATGCTGCGAGTGGAGCCGAAGGCGGCGATCGACACGGTCATCCGCGCACCGGCTTTTGCGTCGTCGGTGATGCCCGGCCCCTCCTGTCCGAAGATGAGCAGGCACTCGCGGGGCAGCGCAACGTGTTCCAGCCGGACCGCGCCGGGCACGTTGTCGACCGCGACGACCGTCAGGCCCGCCTCGCGCGCGAAGTCGACTAGTTCGGCCGTGGTGTCGTGGTGGCGCAACCGCTGATAACGGTCGGTCACCATGGCCCCGCGCCGGTTCCACCGCCGCCGCCCCACGATGTGCACCGTGTGCACGGCAAAGGCGTTCGCCGTGCGCACCACGGCCCCGATGTTGGCGTCGTTACCGAAGTTCTCGATCGCGATGTGCAGCGGATGGCGCCGACGGTCGATGTCGGCGACGATGGCTTCGCGGGTCCAGTACCGGTAGGCGTCGACGACATTGCGGGTGTCCCCGGTGGCCAGGAGTTCGGCGTCGAAGCGGGGGTCGTCCGGCGGCTCCCCCCGCTCCTCCCGGTTCCACGGCCCCACGCCCGGGCCCGCACCCCATTCGGTGGGTCCGGGTTCGATCTGCTCAGTCACCGCTGGTCCACAGGGCGGCGTGGGTGCCGATCATCGATGCACTCGCATACAGCAGCGCCTTGTTGATCTCGCCCTGGGTGCACAGCGACGCCCGGATCGACACGCCCCCGCGTGAGCTGTCGGGGAGCACCAGCACCGACGCCCCGTACGCCGCACACTGGTAGCTCAGCCCGGGTGCCGGCAGGGTCGGGGCGACCACGATTATCGTCGGGCCGCCGCGGCGCCGGGCGGCCTCGCGGTAGGTGTCGGCCGCACCGTCGATCTGCAGGCCCAGGAGCAGGTAACCGTTGCCGCTGAACGCCTGCGGATCGCCCAACGCCGCTGGAGCGAGCTGGCCGCCGTCGGCGCTGAACCCCTCGGCGCTCGTCGTCTGTACCTTCAGGCCGGTCTCGGGGTCCTCCATGGGCGGCGTGCCGACGGGGAACGCGGCGGCGTAGGCGATCGTCGTCCCGGGCATCCGGTCGGCGGGCGAATATGCGTAGACACCGCGCACCTGGTTCTGCTCGCGCTGCGGCCCCAGACACACGGTGCCGCTCAGGCGGTCCGGGCTGGGCGCGCTGACCGGGGTGATGTCCAGATCCTCGACATTGCGGCAGCCGCCGATCGCGTTGGCCTCGATCGGGTGGGCCAGCGCACCATAGAGGCCGAAGCGCAGCGATTCGGGGGCGACGGGCTGACCGGTGCCGGAGTGCGAAGCGTCGATGTCGATGAGCACGTTGTCGCCGTCGAATCGCAGATTCGACACCGAGATGTTCCAGCCCGCCAACGCCAGCGACTCCCCCACCGCCGCGGTCTGGGCGGCGTAGACGTCGGTGGGCTCCCGGTCGGACGAGCATCCGGTCGCGGCGAGGAGCACCGCTGCGGTGAGGACCGCGAACAGCCTGCGCACCGCCGGTCAGGTCCGACCGCGGCCGCGGCCGACGACGCGCGTCAACGTCCGCACCAATGCGCGCGGGACGACGCGGCTGCCGGTGGTCAACACCTTGTACTGAACGCCGGGCACGATCACGACCCGGCCCTTGGCGACGTCGGCCAGGCAATCGCGGACCACGTCCTCGACGCTCAACCAGAAGAAGGCAGGGGTGCCCGACATCTCGATGCCGGCGCGGGCGTGGAACTCGGTGCGCACGAATCCGGGGCAGAGCGCGTGCACACCGACGCCGGTGCCACCGAGCCCGTTGGCCAGGCCTTCGGAGAAGGCGACCACCCAGGCTTTGGACGCCGAGTAGGTCGACCCGCGGCCGGGCAGCAGCCCGGCGACGCTGGCGACGTTGATGACGGTGCCCGAGCCTGCCGCCAGCATGGGCGGCAGCGCGGCATGCGTCAGGGCCATCACAGCGGTGACGTTGACGTCGAGCTGGGACTGCAGCAGCTCCAGATCAGCGGTCCAGAACTCTCCGGACGTCCCGAAGCCGGCGTTGTTGACCAGGACCTGGACTCCGGCCTTGAGCCGTTCGGCCACTGCGGCGCGGTCCGCGGCGACCGCCAGGTCGGCGGGCAGGACCTCGACGGTCGCGCCGCCTTCGTCCCGCAACTCGGCAGCCAGGGTCTCGAGGCGGGCGACATCGCGGGCGACGAGCACCAGGTCGTAGCCGTCCTGTGCGTAGCGGCGGGCGAATCCCTCACCGAGCCCTGACGTCGGTCCGGTGATCAGTGCGACGGGCCGTGGCATGCCTGAAGAGCGTACTTAGCGCTGCAGATGTGACGACTGCCGCCCGTTACGCGGCGGTGCCGGGGTCCGGGACGGACCCGGATGGGCCGCCGGGCCGGCGGGCGGACCGTCGGCCCGGGGAGCGTCCGGGCGCTGGGCGTAGGGTCGGCCGGCGGGCGGTGCGAGATCCGGACGCCCGGCGTCGGCACGCTGGGGTAGCTCGCTCTGCCGGCTGGGGGCGGGTTTGATCGGGCGGCTCGGAGATCCGCTGCGCCGCGCGATCGCCTGCGTGGAGTCGGACTGGGGCGCCGGCGGCAGTACCCGCAGCAGATCGTTGAACTGCCGCACGGTACGCAGGCCCTCGTCCCACTGGGCCCGGGTGCTGGTCACCGGCATGCTGATCAGCGTCCAGTTCTCCTCGTTCCACATGATCTCCGCGGCGTCGGGCGCGGTGTGGGCGAAGGTGACCATGCGGCGATCGCAGGCCCGGCGGGCGGCGTCGAGGTTCGTGGAGTACACCATCCGCGGACCGATTGCCCCCAGCAACCAGATGTCGTTCTCGCGCGGCTCCTTGATGCCCTTGAGGCGCAGGTCGACGACCACGTTGGTGCCCACCTTGCGGTGTAGCGCGATCACCGTGGCGACGTCTTCGAGGTCGAAGATGAAGACCGCTTCACCGCGGATCTGACCGAGGACCACGTTGCGGGCGCTCACGTCTCCGACGGTGGACATCACCCCGCGCTTCCAGCGCTTGAGGATGTCGGACGACTCGTGCTCATAGTCGAAGCCGTGCGACTTCGCCCAGGATTTGCGGCGGCGTCCGAGCCCGCGCCGACGGTCGACGTCGACGTACAGCAATACGGCCGCACCCACGAAGCAGAGCGCCGACAGTGTGAACCAGAGCGGAACCATTGACCCCAGCCTACTTGTTGGTAGCCGGTTCGCCCGAACTCATCTAGGTCACAACCCCGTCTCAGGCGAGCTCAGCAGCAACTCTGGCCCCACCCGTCCGACGCCGAGCAGACGCAAAAGGCCCCCGACACGCGGTGTGTCGGGGACCTTTGCGTCTGCTCGCGGATGAACGTCAGCCCAGGACCAGGTGTTCACCGTCCGGACTGAGGTTGACCGGCACGATGTCGCCATCGTGCACGTCGCCGGCCAGCAGCATCTTGGCGAGCTGGTCGCCGATGGCCTGCTGGATCAGCCTGCGCAGTGGACGCGCACCGTAGAGCGGATCGAATCCGCGCTGGGCGAGCCACTTCTTGGCCGGCAGCGACACCTCGAGGGTCAACCGCCGCTGGGCCAACCGCTTCTGCAACTGCGCCAACTGGATGTCGACGATGGACACCAGCTCCTCCGGATTGAGCCCGTCGAAGATGATCACGTCGTCGAGCCGGTTGATGAACTCCGGTTTGAACGCCGAGCGCACCGCGGCCATCACCATCTCCTCGGTCCCGCCCGCGCCCAGGTTGGACGTCAGGATCAGGATCGTGTTGCGGAAGTCGACGGTGCGGCCCTGTCCGTCGGTCAGCCGGCCCTCGTCGAGCACCTGCAGCAGCACGTCGAACACATCGGGGTGGGCCTTCTCGATCTCGTCGAACAGGATCACCGTGTACGGCCGCCGGCGCACCGCCTCGGTCAGCTGACCGCCCTGGTCGTAGCCGATGTAGCCGGGAGGCGCACCGACCAGCCGGGCGACGGAGTGCTTCTCGCCGTACTCGCTCATGTCGATCCGGACCATCGCGCGTTCGTCGTCAAACAGGAACTCCGCCAGCGCCTTGGCCAGCTCGGTCTTGCCGACGCCGGTCGGGCCGAGGAACATGAACGAGCCCGTCGGGCGGTTCGGGTCCGCGACACCGGCCCGGCTGCGGCGCACCGCATCAGAAACTGCCGTCACCGCCTTGCGCTGGCCGACGACGCGCTTGCCGAGCTCGTCCTCCATGCGCAGCAGCTTGGCCGTCTCGCCCTCGAGCATGCGGCCGGCGGGGATTCCGGTCCAGGCGGACACCACCTCGGCGATGTCGTCGGGACCCACCTCCTCCTTGAGCATGACGTCTTCCCGGGCCTGCGCCTGTGGCACCGCGGCGGCGAGCTTCTTCTCGATCTCCGGGATGCGGCCGTAGCGCAGCTCGGCGGCCTTGGCCAGATCGCCGTCCCGTTCGGCCCGCTCGGACTCCTGGCGCAGCGAGTCGAGCTGCTCCTTGAGTTCGCGGACCACGTCGATGGCGTTCTTCTCGTTCTGCCAGCGCGCGGTCAGCACCGCGAGCTCTTCCTTCTTCTCGGCCAGCTCACCGCGCAGCTTCTCCAGCCGCTCCGCCGACGCGTCGTCCTCCTCCTTGGCCAGCGCCATCTCCTCGATCTCCAGGCGGCGAACCAGGCGCTCGACCTCGTCGACCTCGACGGGTCGGGAGTCGATCTCCATCCGCAGGCGCGACGCCGCCTCGTCGACCAGGTCGATGGCCTTGTCGGGCAGGAATCGGGAGGTGATGTAGCGGTCGGACAGGGTCGCCGCGGACACCAGCGCCGAGTCGGTGATGCGCACGCCGTGGTGCACCTCGTAGCGCTCCTTGAGGCCACGCAGGATGCCCACCGTGTCCTCGACCGACGGCTCGCCGACGTAGACCTGCTGGAAGCGGCGTTCCAGCGCGGCGTCCTTCTCGATGTACTTGCGGTACTCGTCGAGTGTGGTGGCGCCGACGAGGCGCAGCTCGCCGCGGGCCAGCATCGGCTTGATCATGTTGCCGGCATCCATCGACGAGTCACCGGTGGCACCGGCGCCGACGATGGTGTGCAGCTCGTCGATGAACGTGATGATCTGGCCGGCCGAATTCTTGATGTCGTCGAGGACGGCCTTGAGTCGTTCCTCGAATTCACCGCGGTACTTCGAACCGGCGACCATCGAGCCCAGATCGAGTGAGATGACCGTCTTGTCGCGCAGGCTCTCCGGCACGTCGCCGGCGATGATGCGCTGGGCCAGACCCTCGACGATCGCCGTCTTACCGACACCGGGCTCGCCGATCAGCACCGGATTGTTCTTGGTGCGGCGGCTCAGCACCTGCACGACGCGACGGATCTCGTTGTCGCGGCCGATGACCGGGTCGAGCTTGCCCTCCCGGGCGCGGGCGGTCAGGTCGGTGGAGTACTTCTCCAGCGCCTGGTAGCTGCCCTCGGGGTCGGGGCTGGTGACGCGGGCACTGCCGCGGACCTTGGTGAAGGCCTCGCGTAGCGCCTGCGGCGACGCCCCCGCGCCGGAGAGCAGTTTGGCGGTGTCACTGTCGCCGGTCGCCAGACCGACGAGCAGGTGCTCGGTGGAGACGTACTCGTCGTCCATTTCGGTCGCGAGCTGCTGGGCGGCCGTGACGGCGGCCAGCGACTCGCGGCTGAGCTGGGGCTGGCTGTTGGCGCCGCTGGCGCTGGGCAGCCGGTCGATGAGCCGTTGCGTCTCGGTGCGGATGGTCGCAGGGTCGACGCCGACGGCCTCCAGCAGCGGGGCTGCGATGCCGTCGTTCTGGGTGAGCATCGCCATCAATAGATGGGCGGGCGCGATCTGGGGGTTGCCTGCGGCACTGGCCGCCTGCAACGCCGAAGTGAGCGCCGCCTGGGTCTTGGTCGTCGGGTTGAACGAGTCCACGACACCTCCGATCGTCTAGCAGGATTGCTTGTCGACAGGTTCAACGTCGCTAGGGTTGAGTCTGTTCCGCTCAAGTCTAGAGAATTTCGCGGCGCCTGGGAAGAGGCGGCTGTCAGTGCGTGAGGTAGCGCGTCAGCATGACGGTCAACTCCCGCGCAAGACCCGCCGGATCCAGCACGGCGGGCGCGGCCAGCGCCTGGTGCACCACCGCTTCGATGGTGACGACGGCCAACCGGGCGGCAGCGTCCCGGTCCGCCACCCTCACCTCCGGATGCCCGTCCAGCAGCGCTCGCATCGCGGTGGTCGCCGCGTCCTGCAATTCCGCCACCCGGCGCATCAGGTCCGACGATCGGGGCGCCCGTTCGAGCAGGACCCGCAGGAACGCCGGGTCCTGCCGATGGTTGTCAACGGCAGTGGCGACGATTTCGCCGATGGCCTCCTGCAGCGACGCCGGCGGGCGCGCGGGGCGACGGTCGCGGACCGCCGCGATGCCCAGGTCGAGGTGCCGGGCTGCCAGTTCCATCAGGATGGCGTCCTTGTTGGGGAAGTACTGATAGACCGAACCGACGGAGATGTCGGCGCCCTCGGCGATGCGGTTGGTCGTCCCGCGGTCGTAGCCGTACACGGCGAAGACGTGGACCGCCGCGTCGAGGATGCGTTCGCGAGTGTCTTCCGCGCGACGCTGGCGCGGTCTTCTCCTGGGCTGGAGTTGCTCTCGGCCTGCCGCCATGTCGTCGACGGTATCCGGCGAAAGCGAGCAGCGGTGCCGTGGCATTCCGCATTTTCGCCGGACAGCACCGCTGTGCCGGTCGCGCGAAAAGCGAGTAGCCAACCCAGCCGCCCAAACGTGAGTATTCACAGATGAATTCACTTCGTCACCCCGACGTCACCGCCGTCCTCGAGCGGCTGTTCCGCCAAGCAGAGGCCACCGACGCCCCGTACCTTGCCGAACTGCTCGCCGGATTCGGCCCCGGTGTAGACCCGTTGGCCGGCCTCCTGGCCGCCGAGGCCCGTGACTACCGCAGCGTCTACCACGACGCGGTCGACAACTTCCTCTGTGTGTCCGCGGATTTCGGCCGCCTGCTCTACCTCCTCGGCTGTGGATGCCGGGCGAGCAGAGTGGTCGAGTTCGGCACATCGTTCGGCGTCTCGACCATCCACCTCGCCTGCGCCGTGCGCGACAGCGGGGGCGGCACGGTGATCTCCACCGAACTGGAGCCGACCAAGGCAGCGCGGGCACAGCAGAATCTGGCGGCCGCCGGCCTGGCCGAGCTGGTCGACATCCGGGTCGGCGACGCGCTCGACACGTTGCGCGGCGGCGTCGGCGGCCCGGTGGACCTCGTGCATCTCGACGGCGCCTTCAGCCTGTATCTGCCGGTGTTGCGGCTCCTGGAACCCCATCTGCGCCCGCATGCGCTGGTGATCGCCGAGAACGGCACCGCCGGCTATCTCGACTACGTGCGCGAATCCGGCAACGGGTATGTGACGGTCACCCTCGACGCTGACCGCGGTAATGAATTGTCCGTGTTCACAAAGTGATTCACGGCCAGCGGTTCATACCGCGATACGCAAGGCCACCGACCGCGACTGCCCGCCCACCGTCGACGTCACCGCCGGCGGCTCGAAGAATGCCGTCCATGGCAGGCTCGACGGTGGGATCGCACCCGAGTCGATGACCGCGGCCGTGGCGACCCCACTTTCGCTGGGGATCTCGATGGTCTCACCCGGTTCGCCGTAGCTGCCCGAGCAGTCCTCGATGCACCGGCCGGTGGTGGGATCGATTCTCTCGGCGAACATGTCGTTGATCCACCCGGCCATCAACCGCTGCACGGCCGGCGGATTCTGGGGCTGCGGTGGGCCGGCCACCAGATAGGTGCCGAGCTGAATCAGCGGATTGCCCCCGAGTTGGGCGTCGACATGGACACCCCCGTCGATGACCACGCCGTTAAATTTGCCGGGGCGGAACCGCGACAGATCCCGGTTGACCGTGCTGGAGGCGTTGAGGAAATTGGGCGGCGCCCCGATCTCGTACACCGGGACGTAATCGGCGGGGTCCCAGTTGTTGCTCGCCTCGAGTCGGTTCAGGCGCTCCATCGCATTCGGCAGGATCGGCGCGAAGGGGACCGCGTCGAGCAGAACCACCCCGGCCAGGTGATTGGCGGCGTCCTGCCCGTCCGCGCGGCGGGCGACCAGCCCTTCGGCGTAGTGACCGGCCACCCCGGGGGCGAAGCCACCGCCCAGCGAATGACCCACGAGCACGAACTCGGCCGGCACGGTCAGATCCGATCGACCGGCCTTGGCCGCCGCCGTGGCCAGACTGGCGTTCAGCGCGCGACGGTCGTCGTCGAGCAGCAACTGGGCCACCGCCTCGTGCATCGCGTCGCCACCCAGCCACATGTTGTTGTGGGAGAACGGGTTCGAGGTGATGGTCGTCGCCACGACGATACTGTTGGTGCGCTCGGCGAGCAGTGACGCGGTGTAGCTGTACATCGGGCCGCTGGCGAGGATGCCGTGTTGCAGATAGATCAGCCGCTGCGGCTGACCCTGTTTGGGGAAGTACCAGTCGGCCTCCAGATCGGTGCCCGGGGCGACGTTCAGCGTCGACGTGCTGACCTCGATCGAATCGCGCAGCGCCGGCGGCACCACGGGCGGGCCGTCGAGCGTCTGCACCAGTGTGCCGAGCACGTTGAACACCAATGAGCCGATGGCCTTCACCGGCGGCGGATAGTCGGGCTGGAACGGCCCGATGATCTCGCCGATGATGCCGGCCTCACCGGTGTTGCGGGTGGGCAGCGGATCGTCGTCGGGCGGCTGCGCGGCGAGATCCGGCGTCCTGACCGCGGGCACATCGGCGTCGCGCGCGCGCTCGACACCCTCGGTGCGGCCGCGGATTGCGGCGCGCTTCGCCGTCCCGGCCTCGTCCTCGTCGGAATCCGGTTCGGCGGTCCGGGCGGTGCCGGCGACACGCGAGGAACTCCTGCTGACCGCGACGGACGGTCTGTCGCCGTCGGTACGTGCGACGCGCTGGTTCCGATATTCGGTCGAAGCCCGCGGACCGCGCTCGACACCGCTCGCGGTCGACGATGCCGATGCCGATGCCGACCCACCGTCGGGACCCCCGTCGACGTCGGCACTGGCGACGCCGGCGAGCAGGACCGTCGACACTCCCGCGGTCAGTACGCCGGTTCCCAGCCACACCACTAATCTCTGCACCGCTCCCCCTCTGACCACCGCCGACCCCGGAACGGTAACGCGCCCCCGGGTGCCAGGGGCCGAATCCTCTAAATTGTTAGAGTTCGCTTCCCACGGCGGCCGCCCTGGATACGATTCGGGCCATCGCCACCTCTCGCCGCAAGAACGATCCCGCCCAGCGTCGCCGCGACCTCGCCGACGCCGCGATCGACCTGCTCGGCACCAACGGCGCGCGCGGACTGAGCCACCCGCGGGTCGATCAGCACGCCGGCGTCCCCGCCGGTACGACGTCGTTCTACTTCCGCACCCGCCGGGCCCTCATCCACGGCGTGGCAGACCGGCTCAGCGAACTCGACCTGGCCGATCTGTCGGTACTCGACGAACTCGCCGGGGACACCTCGGCCGGGTTCGCCGGCACCCTCGGCTTCGCGCGTCTGGTGATCCTGTCGGGCACCGAGCCCTACCTGACCCGCACCCGGGCCCGATTCGAGGTGATCCTCAGCGCACGCAACGATCCCGATCTCGCCGAGATCGTGCGGGCCTACGGCGACCGGCTGCACGGCCTTGCGCACCGCGTGATCGCCGCGTGGTACGGCGATCAGCAGGACGCCGACCGGCTCGTCGAACAGCGCTCGGTGATGGTGATGACGTTCGTCAGCGGTGTGATGACGAGTTTCGTACAAGGCCAACCGGTGGTCAGCGACGCCGAAGAACTCGACGAGATGATTCGTCACATCCTACGGGCCTGAGTGTCTTGCTAGGTTCGACAGCGATTCGACGGGAGGCTCGGCCATGGTGGACCGATGGGGTTCGGTTCTGCTCGAACTGATACCGCTGGCGCTGGTCATCGCGCTGTCACCGCTGTCGATCATCCCTGCGGTCCTGGTGCTGCGCTCGCCGCGGCCCCGACCGGCCGGCCTGGCCTTCCTCGCCGGCTGGCTGCTGGGACTGTTCACGCTCGCTGCGGTGTTCCTCCTGCTGGCCGGACTGGTCGGCAACTTCAACAAGCCGCCGCCATGGGCCGCCTGGGTGCGGATCGTGGTCGGTGTGGTCCTGATCGGCTTCGCCGGGTTCCGCTGGCTGCGGCGCAGTCAAGGACACACCCCGAAATGGATGACCAGGCTGACCGGGCTTTCCCCGGGGCGGTCGTTCATCACGGCGACGGTGTTGGTGGTGGTGAACCCGAAGGTGTTCTTCGTGTGCGCGGCAGCCGGTCTGGCGATCGGCACCAGCGGTCTCGGTGTCGCGGGTGCGTGGTCGGCCGTCGTCTACTTCGTCCTGGTCGCCGGGTCGACGGCGCTGGTCCCGCTGGTGGGGTACGCCCTGTTCACCCACCGTCTGGACGCACCACTGCGGCGGCTCGGCGACTGGATGGAAGAACAACACGCCACCCTGGTCGCCGGCATCCTCCTCGTGATCGGTCTCCTGGTGCTCTACAAGGGCGTGCACGGCGTTCTGGGCTGAGCGCAACTCCTACTCCCATACACTCGAACGGCGTGGGACTCGACGATCGCGACGCGCTGGCGGTGTTGCGTGACGCGGTCGATCCCCGGCTCGGCTCCGACCCGCTCATCGCCGCGTTCTACACCCGATGGTTCGCCACCGACCTGTCCGTGCGGGATCTGTTCCCGCCCGACATGGCCCGCCAGCGAGCGGTGTTCGCACAGGCCATGACGTGGGTGCTCGGCGAGCTGGCCGCCCAGCGCGCGCAGGAGCCGGTGTCCTTCCTCGCCCAGCTGGGCCGCGACCACCGCAAGTACGGGGTGACCGCGCGGCACTACCGGACCATGGGCGAGGCCCTGTACACCGCCTTGCGTGACCGGCTGGCCGACCGCTGGGACGACCGCCTCGACGCGACCGCCCGCGACGCGGTGGCCCTGTGCACCGGGGTGATGAGCGGAGCCGCGGACGCCGAAGACGGACCGCCGTTCCGCGACGGCACCGTCATCGAACACCACCGCGTGTCGCGCGACGTGTCGGTGATCCGGCTCCGGCTCGACGGCCCGCTGACCTATCACCCCGGCCAGTACGTCACCGTCCAGGTGCCACAGTGGCCCCGGCGCTGGCGCTATCTGAGTCCGGCGATCCCCGCCGAATCCGGCGGTGGTATCGAATTCCATGTGCGGTCGGTCCCCGGCGGCATGGTCAGCACCGCGATCGTCAACGAGACGCGCCCCGGCGACCGCTGGCGGCTGTCGAATCCGCATGGCGGGCTGGCCGTGAGCCGCGACGACGGAGACGTGCTGATGGTGGCCGGCAGCACCGGCCTGGCGCCGTTGCGCGCCCTGATCATGGATCTGACCCGGTTCGGCGAGAATCCACGGGTCCATCTGTTCTTCGGAGCCCGCTTCCCGTGCGAACTCTACGATCTCAGGACGCTGTGGCAGATCGCCTCGACCAATCCGTGGCTGTCGGTGACGCCGGTCTCGGAGTACACCAGCGATCCGCCGTGGGCCCGCGACTATCCCGACATCACCCCGCCGCGGGGCCTGCATGTGCGTCAGACCGGGCGGCTCCCCGAAGTGGTCACCAGATACGGCGGCTGGGGCGACCGGCAGATCCTGATCTGCGGATCATCGGCGATGACCACCGCCACCAAGGCGGCGCTGATTGCCAAAGGCGCTCCGCCGCAACGCATTCAGCATGATCCGCTGACCGGCTGATCGTCCGGGCCGGGTTCGACTTCAGCCTCGGGGGTCACCGCCGTCCGGAACGCGTAGCGGTACCGGTTGCGGGCCAGCATCGTCAGCTTCAGATCCTCGATCAGCGGGTCGAGAAACCTCGACCGGTACTCCCCGTCGCTGACCACCCGCGCCGAGATGTACATGAAGGTGAGTGCGGCCAGGAACAGCGTCATGTTGACCAGTGCCTGCGGCACCGGAACGGTCATGCCCAGCACTTCGGCATCCGGCCGGCTGCCGTGTGCCCAGCGTTCGAGCAACTCGGGGCTGAGCACGACCAGCCCCACGACGAAGAAGATGCCCGACGGCACCAGCGCGACCGTGAGGATCTGGACGATCTGGGTGGCGGCGAGCACGAAGATCTCGTTCCATCGTTCGGCGCGGGTCAACGGGTCGGCCTGCGGCGGATCGGGCAGGTTGTCGAACGGTGTACCGGCCAGCCGCTCGGCGTGCCGGGGTGACGCGCTCGCCGAACGCAGCGTCGGCCGCGCCCGCTCCAGAGTGCGGGAGAAGACGAACGTCACCGCGATCAGCACCAGGATCGCGAGCAGCACCCACAGCCGCGGCTGGGTGATCGTGGCCGCCATGATCCACACATAGGTGTTGAAGAACACCAGCACGATGAGCAGCACCACCGGTAGTGCGCCGATCAGGAGATCGCCGACGGCCCGCAATTGAGCCCAGGTCAGTCGGGTGGCCCAACCCAGCACCGAACCGATGCCACTGGCGGTGACCACGACGACGACCAGGACGACGCCACACGTGGCCAGCAGCGACAGTGGATCCCGCTGAATCAGATCGCAGCAGGCGGCGAATCCCACTGCGGCCGACGAGACCACCGACTGTGCGCGGTCGCTGCGCATCCTGGCGACCATCCAGCCCACCGCAGGAGCGGCCGGCACCGCCAGGACCAGCACCGCCAGCACCAACCGTTCGCCGTCGGTCAGGTCGACCGAGTCGACGTTGACCCGTTGGTCACCCGACAGCAGGTAGACCGCCAGCTCGCAGAACGCGAGCACGCCGACGGCTGCGAGCACGGGTGCCGAGCGCGGCCAGATCGCCCGCAGTCGGCCGCGCGCGGTCAGCACCGCAGGCAGCCCGCGGTCCAAGAACCAGCGCTCGGCCGCGGGGGCATCGACACTCACATTCGGCACTGAGCCATCATCGGGGCCCGCGCGGCGATGCGCAGCTCGAAACCCGTTGGTACGCAGCAAACGTCACGTGTCCGGCGGGTGAACGCAGAACCCGTGCTGCCCCACATGCCAGACTGGCCCGATGGCCGACCTCCAGCCCATCACCCTGTCCGACCCGTCCTCGTCGCTGCGCGCGACCTACGTTCCGGGGGCGGGGATGATCTGTACGTCACTGACTGACGACGGGGTCGAATACCTCGGCCAACGCCGCGGGCTGGCGGCCTACGTCGAGAACGGCAAGACGATGGGAATCCCGATCCTCTACCCGTGGGCCAACCGGCTCAGCGCCACCGATTACACCGTCGACGGAGCAACGGTCACGCTCACCCCCGGTGTCGGCGGGGTCCGCACCGACGAACACGGCACACCGATCCACGGTGTGCTGGCCGCCAATCCGGACTGGCTCGTCACCGAGCAGTACGTCGATCAGCTGGTGGCGATTCTCGATTGGAGCGGCAAACCGGAACTGCTGGCCAGCTTCCCGTTTCCGCACACGCTGACGATGACCGTGACGCTGGCCGAGCGCACCCTGACCGTCGAGACCACGGTGACGCCGACGGAGGCGGCCGCGGTTCCGGTCTGTTACGGCTACCACCCCTATCTGCAGATCCCCGATGTGCCGCGCGCGGACTGGTTGCTCGAGACACCGGCCCTGCGTCACCTTCCGGTCGACGACCGGGGACTGCCGACCGGCGCGACCGCGGATTGGCCGGCAAGCGCCGAAGCGCTCGGAAACCGCACCCTCGACGACGGGTTCGACCGGGTAGCCGATGACGCCGTCTTCGCGCTGTCCGGCGGTGAGCGGCGGGTGGAGGTGACCTACGCGCAGGGCTATCCCGCCGCGCAGCTGTTCGCTCCACCCACCGACGACGTGGTCGGCATCGAACCGATGACCGCACCCACCGACGCGTTACGGCGCGGCGGCTATCGGATGGCCGCGCCGGGTGAGCCGGACACCAGCCGGTTCACCATCAGGATCGGCTAACGGGCCGTGGTGGGGTCACAGCTCCGCTTCGTCTCCAACCGTCGCCAGGTCCACCAGAACATCAGTGCCGACGCGATCGAGCCTGCGGCGGCCAACCACTGTGACCCCAGGAAGAGGTCCCACTCGACGGGCCGGTCATCGAGGTGGGCAGCCGCCGCCTGCACCACCTGAATCGCACCCCACGCCAGGCTGAAGAGTCCGACGGCACCGACGATCGCCACGAAGACGGTGCGCAGGGTGTACCGCGCCGCGCCTGGTGACACGACTGCCCGTATCCGGCCAGTGCGCGCCAGGAAAAGCGATGCCGCACAGGCGACGACGAGTGCCACCGCGTCGGCGGCCAACGTGTCCGAGAGCCGGTGCGCTCCGATGACGACCGTGTAGGCCCCGATGCCCACGGCCCAGGTGAGGGTGAACAACATGGCGATGCCGCGGAATCGGTACGGCATCACGATCAGCGTCGCGAACAACAGGGACATCGCCGCTGTCGTGTGTCCGCTCGGCAGGGTGTTCTCAGTCCATCCGTTGTGAACCACACCCGTGTGCGGGCGCGCCAACACGTGGTATTTCAACACCTGCGTGACCGCTTGGCTGACCAGGATCACCGACACTCCAGCGACGGCCAGCCACAGCTGACGCCGCAGCAGGCCGATGACTCCGACGGTCAGCGCCGCGAGGAGCTGCGAGGTCACGGAGATGGTGTGGAACTGGTCGAGCGCAGCTCGGCGCACCTCCGGGTCGACCTGACGGGCGCCGCGCAGGGCCGCGTTCTCCAGGGCCTGGCCCGTTCGCGTCTGAACCGCCAAGAGGTAGATCACCACGCCGAACACGAGCGCGGCCATGAGCACCATCAGCCAGCGGCGTCGCGCGCTGCGCAAGCTGCGGTCGCCGTTCATCGCGCTCTGCATGTCGAGGACGGTCACTGCGACGCCTCCGCGGTTCGCTCCCGACTCACGGGGAGGACACCCGCGGCCGGACCGAGTCCGCCACGGTGCCAACGCGCCAGACCTCGTCGGAGTGCTCGATCTGCATCGGCTAACGGCGGCCGTTGCGTGGTTGCCAGACCACCAGAGCGGTGCTCTTCTTCGGCACCGCGGCGTCGCGTCGCTGAGCGGCGCGCAACTCCTCGACCTCGCGGACCAGTTCACCCATCCGTGACTGCAGGGCCTCGACCTGGTTGGTCAGTTCAATGATCCGCTTGATGCCGGCGAGGTTGACGCCTTCGTCTTGGGACAGCCGCTGCACCTCGCGCAGCAGTTCCACGTCGCGTTGCGAATAGCGCCGCCCGCCACCGGAACTGCGTTGTGGGCTGACCAACCCGAGCCGGTCATAGGTGCGCAGCGTCTGGGCGTGCATACCGGCCAGCTCGGCGGCCACCGAGATCAGGAACGTCCTGGCCTCGTCGCCCCGCTTGCTCATTACGCACCTGCCCATCCGGCCCGCGGGTCGAATCCGCTCGCCCGCTCCGCCTTCGCGTAAGCCTCCAGCGCTTCGGCCGCCTCACCCTCGAGGTTGGGCGGTACCGCGACCTTCACGGTGACCAGCAGATCGCCGTGGCCGCCGGAGCGCTTGGGCACGCCACGCCCGCGCACCCGCAGGATGCGGCCGTCGGAGGTGCCCTTGGGCACCCGCACGCCCACCTTGCCGTCCAATGTCGGCACCGAAAGCGTCGTGCCGAGCGCCAATTCGTGGAAGCTCACCGGCACGGTGACGGTGAGGTCGTCACCGTCACGACCGAACACCTTGTCCGGGCGGACATGGACGGTCACGTAGAGGTCGCCCGAGGGCGCGCCGCGCAGACCGGCCTCGCCCTGGCCGGCCAGCCGGATGCGCTGTCCGTCCTCGACGCCGGGTGGGATCCGCACGTTGATGGTGCGGGTCCTGGTGGTGACCCCGGTGCCTTTGCACTCCCCGCAGGGGTGCTCGATGATCGAGCCGCTGCCCTTGCACTCGGTGCAGGGCTCGGAGAACCCGAACGCACCCTGGTTCTTGTTGATCACCCCGGCGCCGTTGCAGTTCGGGCACACCTTGGGGCTGGTGCCCGGCCGAGCACCGCTGCCGTGGCAGTTGGTACACGGGGCCGGACTGGTGAGCCGCAACGGCATCGCCACGCCCTTGGTCGCCTCGAGGAAGGAGAGCTCCGTCTCGGTCTCGAGGTCGTTGCCCCGCCGGGGCCGGCTCGGCCGGGGCTGCGCACCCCGGCCGAACAGGCCACCGAACAGATCACCGATGTTCGCGCCGCCGGTCTGACCGGCCGCGTCGAACAGATCGTTGAGGTTGAACTCGACGCCATCCGAGCCGTAGCCCGAACCGAAGCCGCCCGCGCCGCCGAAGCCGCCGCCGCCGCCGTTGAAGCGGCCGCGACCGAATCCCCCGCCGGCGAACAGCCGGCGGGTCTCGTCGTACTCCTTGCGTTTGGCGGGATCGGACAGCACATCCCTGGCCTCGCCGACCTCCTTGTACCGCTCGTCGGCGGCGGCGTCGCCCGGATTGCGGTCGGGATGGTTCTCCGCGAGCAGCTTGCGTGCCACCCGCTTGATCTCATCCTCGCTGGCGTCCGAGGAGACGCCGAGCACCTTGTAGAAGTCTTTCTCGACCCACTCTCGTTGAACCATGCCGCGTCACCTCCTCGTTGTCGCTAGTTGTTGTCTGATTCTGGGGCCTGTTGCGGCGCCGCGCCGGGGTTCTCGGCAGGGTCGGCCGATCCCGTTGCCGACGGGACGGCGTCGACGACACCGACCATCGCGTGCCGGACGACGGTCTCGCCGACCCGGTAGCCGCGTCGCATCACCGTGCCGACGACCGGATTGCTCCCGTCGCCTTCGTGCTGGACCGCCTCGTGCAGCGCGGGGTCGAAGGCATCGCCCTGCGCACCGAACGGGGTCAGACCGATCTGCTCGAGGGCACCGGCCAGCTTGTCGGCCACCGCGCGCAGCGGTCCGGACTCCAGATCGCCGTGACTGCGCGCCCGGTCGAGGTCGTCGAGCACCCCGAGCAGCTGGCCGACCACCGCCACCTTGGCCCGGTCGGCGATCAACTGCTGATCGCGCATCGTGCGCTTGCGGTAGTTGTCGTATTCGGCCTTGACGCGCTGCAGCATCCCCTTGAGTTCGGCCACCTCGTCGGTGTCCGACGGCACGGATGCATCCGGCGCCGCGGCGTCCGGCGCCGGCCCACTGGGGGCCGGGCCGCCGCTTCTCGCCGGGTCGCTTCGCTCCTGCCCGCCGGTCGAATCGCGGATCTCGCCCGTCTTCGGATCGATGCGCCGTTTGTCGGTGACGGTCACCGGCTCCTGCGGATCGTTCTGACTCACTTGCGCTCCTGGTCATCCTCGACAACCTCGGCGTCGACCACGTCGTCGTCACCCGACGTCGAGCCGCCCGCGTCGCCACCTCCGGCGGCCTGCTCGGCCTGGGTGGACTCGTAGATGGCCTGGCCGAGGGCCTGGCTCTCCTCGCCGAGCTTCTCCATCGCCGACTTGATCGCACCGATGTCGGTACCCGCCAGCGCGGTCTTGGCGTCCGCGACGGCCGAGTCGACCTTGCTCAGCGTCTCCTCGGGAACCTTCGATCCTCCCTCGGTCTCACGCTGTTCCTTGACGAACTTCTCCGTCTGGTAGACCAGCGTCTCGGCCTGGTTGCGGACGTCGGCCTCCTCGCGACGCTTGCGGTCCTCGTCGGCGTGCGCCTCGGCGTCCTTGATCATCCGGTCGATCTCCTCCTTGGACAGACCGGAGCCTTCCTGGATGCGGATCGTGTTCTCCTTGCCGGTGCCCTTGTCCTTGGCGGTGACGTGCACGATGCCGTTGGCGTCGATGTCGAAGGTCACCTCGATCTGGGGCACGCCGCGCGGAGCCGGCGGGATACCGGTCAGCTCGAAGCTGCCGAGCAGCTTGTTGTGCGAGGCGATCTCACGCTCACCCTGGAAGACCTGGATCTGCACCGACGGCTGGTTGTCGTCGGCGGTGGTGAAGGTCTCCGACCGCTTGGTCGGGATCGTGGTGTTGCGTTCGATGAGCTTGGTCATCACGCCGCCCTTGGTCTCGATACCCAGCGACAGCGGGGTGACGTCGAGCAGCAGGACGTCCTTGACCTCACCCTTGAGCACGCCGGCCTGCAGTGCGGCGCCGACGGCGACGACCTCGTCCGGGTTCACACCCTTGTTGGGCTCCTTGCCGCCGGTGAGTTCCTTGACCAGATCGGTCACCGCGGGCATGCGGGTGGAACCACCGACCAGGACGACGTGGTCGATGTCGGCGACCGAGATGCCGGCGTCCTTGATCACCGACTGGAACGGCTGCCGGGTGCGGTCGAGCAGATCCTGGGTGATGCGCTGGAACTCCGCGCGGGTGAGCTGCTCGTCGAGGAACAGCGGGTTCTTGTCGGCGTCGACGGTGATGTAGGGCAGGTTGATCGACGTGCTCTGGCTGGAGCTCAGTTCGATCTTGGCCTTCTCGGCCGCTTCCCGCAGCCGCTGCATCGCCATCTTGTCCTTGGTCAGGTCGATGCCGCTGGTGCCCTTGAACTTGTCGACCAGCCACGTCACGACGCGCTCGTCCCAGTCGTCGCCACCCAGGTGGTTGTCACCGCTGGTGGCGCGCACCTCGACGACGCCTTCGCCGATCTCGAGCAGCGAGACGTCGAAGGTGCCACCACCGAGGTCGAACACCAGGATGGTCTGTTCCTTCTCACCCTTGTCCAAGCCGTAGGCCAGGGCGGCCGCGGTCGGCTCGTTGACGATGCGCAGCACGTTGAGGCCGGCGATCTGGCCGGCTTCCTTGGTGGCCTGGCGCTGAGCGTCGTTGAAGTAGGCGGGCACGGTGATCACCGCGTCGGTGATGTCCTCACCGAGGTAGCTCTCGGCATCGCGCTTGAGCTTCTGCAGGGTGCGGGCGCTGATCTCCTGCGGCGTGTAGTTCTTGCCGTCGATCTCCACCGTCCAGTCCGTGCCCATGTGGCGCTTGACCGAGCGGATGGTGCGGTCGACGTTTGTCACCGCCTGGTTCTTGGCGGGCTGGCCGACCAGCACTTCGCCGTTGCGCGCGAACGCGACGACCGACGGGGTCGTGCGTGAGCCCTCGGAGTTGGCGACGACGACGGGGTCGCCACCCTCCAGCACCGCGACGACGGAGTTGGTGGTCCCGAGGTCGATTCCGACCGCACGAGCCATGGTGTGTCCTCCTTGTTGCTGTGTTGCCGCTATGAACGACTACGTTATGTGGGGTCTGAGCGGACCACACTCAAGACTGCTCCGCTCGCGGCGGGTCTGTCAAACCAGACTTGAGTATGTTGCGCTCAACTTGTCGATCGGATCAACGGCCCTTATCCCGGTTTTGTTCCCCGCGCCCGGATGAGACTGCAACCGGAGTTCTTCTCCCGTTAAATAACGGCAGTTACCGTCGTGCGCCGCCCCGCCCCGGGGAGCACCGGACAGGACCCCAGAAAGAGGCGTGATGGGCAAACGGTTGTTTCTCGTCCCAATCGTCAGCACACTGCTCGCGGCGTTCGGGACCTGCCCTGCCCATGCCGAACCCGTCGCGATGGCGTCGAAAACCTACGACAAACTCTCGCGCGACGGCTGGCAGCTCAACATCCGGCTCGACCGGGAAGTCGTCAACTCGATCCCGAACCTGGCCAACGCCACCAACTCCCGGGAAGGTTTCGTCACGGTGTCGGCGACAGCGACCGCGACCGGCGGCAGCAGCCCGATCACCGACAGCCTCTTCATCGTCGGCTACCAGCTCGGCTGTCAGTCCGACGTTTCCACCGGTCTGCAGATCGGGGGTACCGCGGGTGTCGCGCCCACCGCCTCCCTCGGATTCGGGGGCGGATCGCCGGTGAGTGGGAACGTCGGCGTGGTACCCGGCGTCGCCGGATTCGTCCAGACGGTGCTGCAGCCGGGCGTGATCGTCGACCTGCCGCTGTCGAACATGGCGCTCGGCGACTCCGGGCAGGCGATGCTCGACCTGGACAACATTCACATCAAGGCCGACGCCTGCGGAGGGGACGTGACCATCAGGTCCTACGGCTATCTGCGCATCTCCACCGACACCGCGCACACCCAGTTCGCCGTGTACGGCGACCCGATCAAGATCTGACCATGCCGAAGATCGGGTGCGCACTCATCCTCACGGCCGGCGGCCTCCTCACCCTGGCCCCGGCAGCGTCCGCCCAACTGGAGCAACCGGCGCCGCCGCCCTACATCCCCGGCGACGTGTCACCGGACGCCGGCAGCTTCAGCTTTCCCTACAACGTCATCCTCGTCGGCCCACCCGCGGCGTTCGACGCCCGCGGCGTCAACGCCGCCGCGACCGTCGACCCCGCCCAGTCGGCGTTCGGCCTGCCCGGCGACGCGCTGGGCAACAGCCCGCCGCCACCCAACCAGCTGACCGGCTCGAACGTGCTCTACGGCATCTCGGCCGGTGGCGTGGCGGCGCCGCCGCCGCCGGGCACGGTCAACATCGCGGCGGGCCACCCGGCCGACACCGGTCTCGAGGATCCGGCGGGCAGGCCGCCCACCAGCCCGTCCGGACCGGAGTCGCCCGCATCGACGGCTGCACCCGCCATCCCGCTTCCCGTCCTCGAAGCCCCCCGCGCGAACCGGTCCTCGGACTGACACCGCTCGCCGCGCGTCACGTCCGTCACATCTGACCCACGCGCCGTAGGGTTGTCGTGTGAGGGCACGGCTGATCATGGCGAGCGCGCTGGCGGCGGGCGCATTGCTTTCGGGCTGCCAGTCCGCGATCACCGGCACCCCGGTGACCAGCCCCGACTCCCCCACCGAACCGAACGTCCCCACCCCCCGCCCCACCCGCACCCCGACCGCCACGGCGAGCCCCAGCGCGCCGGCGACCCCCGCCCCGTCACCGTCTCCGGCGCCGCCCACCGCAGCCGAGGCGCTCGCCCCGCAGAACGGCTGGGTGTTCATCCAGACCAAATCCGGCAAGACCCGCTGCCAGCTCAGCACCGGCGAGGTCGGCTGCGAAGCCCCGTTCGCCAACGCGCCGGTCGTCGACGGCATCCCCGCAACGGGTGTACGCGTCACCTCGGACGGTGAACTGGAGTGGGTGGTCGGCAACCTCGGCGACATCCCCGCGGTCACCCTGGACTACCGCACCTACACCGCCGTCGGGTGGACCATCGACGCGAGCGAGGACGGCACCCGCTTCACCAACGACGGAACCGGCCACGGCATGGCCGTCTCGGTCGAGGGCGTCGAGGCGTTCTGACGTCTCGACCTTTCTGACGCTTCGGTCACACCTGTTTAACCTGCTGCGTTTCCCGGGCACATGAGCGTGGTGCCCCACCATGATCTGCTCGTCATCGGAACCGGATCAGGCAACGCGGTCGTCGACGACTCCTTCGACCATCTCGACGTCGCATTCGTCGAAGATCGCAAGGTGGGCGGCACGTGCGTGAACTTCGGCTGCATCCCGTCGAAGATGCTCGCTCACACCGCCGACGTCGCCGACACCGTCACCGATGCGGGCAGTTTCGGCGTCGACGCGCAACTGCGTGCGGTGCACTGGCGACAGGTCCGCGACCGGGTGTTCGACCGCACCGACTTGGTGTCCGAGGAGGGCCGCCGCAGCCGGGAGAAGGCCGACAACATCACCCTCTACCGGGGCCGCGCCGTGTTCACCGGCCCGTGCCGCGTACGCGTCGATCGTGACGCCGACACCGGCCTGGAGGTCACCGCCGACCGCATCGTGATCGCGACCGGCGGCCGGCCGGTCGTCCCACCGGCCGTCGCCGAATCCGGGCTGCCCTATGAGACGTCGGACACCGTGATGCGCATCGACGCCCCGCCGCGCCGGCTCGCGGTGCTGGGCGGTGGATACATCGCCGCCGAACTGGCCCACGTGTTCTCGGCCGCCGGCTCGCAGATCACCATCATCGACACCTCCGACCGGCTGCTGGGCGGGCCGCAGGACGATCAGATTCGCCAGGTGTACACCGATGCGGTGCGGGACCGTTACGACCTGCGGCTGGGAACCGAGATCGACCGGGTCGACGGCGAACCCGGCGCGCTGCGGCTGACACTCGACGACGGCACCACGGTGGCGGCGGACATGCTGCTGGTCGCGGCCGGCCGCACCTCCAACGCTGACCGGATGAATCTGGCCGCGGCCGGGGTGGACGTCCACGACGACGGTCGTATCGTCGTCGACGAATTCTGCCGGACCAGCGCCGACGGCGTCTTCGCACTCGGCGACGTCAGCACACCGATCCCCCTCAAACACGTCGCCAACCGCGAGGCCGCCGTCGTAGCGCACAACCTGCTCCACCCCGACCGGTTGCGCGCGGTGAGCCATGACCGCGTGCCCTGGGCGGTGTTCACCGATCCGCAGATCGCCGGCGTCGGCGTGACCGAACAGCAGGCCCGGGAGCGGTATCCGGACCACCTGATCGGCGTCCGGCAGTTCTGCGACGTCGCCTACGGATGGGCGATGGCGGCCGACACCGGCTTGTGCAAGGTGATCGTCGACGCGGCCAACCGCCGGATCCTCGGCGCGCACATCATCGGACCGCAGGCCGCCACCCTGCTCCAGCTCTTCGTCGTCGCCATGGAATTCGGCATTCGCGCCGACGATCTGGCGCACCTGCCCTACTGGGTACACCCGGCGTTGACCGAAGTGGTCGAGAACGCCCTGCTCGACGCGGAATCGGAGGCAGCATGAGTGACGATCGGCGACCCCCACCACAGGTGATCATCCTGTTCGGCGCGACCGGCGATCTGGCCGAACGTGAACTGTTTCCGGCGCTGTACCGGCTGGCCGCCGCCGAGCGGATGCCCGCCGATTACGCGCTGATCGGATCGGGACGCCACTCCCCGGGCACCGATGACGAGTTCCGCCGGACCGTCGGAGACGGACTGCGCGAGACCGTCAACGACATCGACGACGACGTGCTCTCAGACCTGTTGAGCCGCATCACTTTCCAGACATCGGACGCAGACGACGGCAGCGAACTCGCCGCCGCGGTGGGCGCGGCGCGGGAGCGACTCGGTGAACAGGCCCGCACGCTGATCTACCTGTCGGTACCGCCGACGGCCATGGAGTCGATGATCGGCATGCTCGGCCGGGAAAAGCTGACCGAGGATGCCCGCGTGGTGATCGAGAAACCCTTCGGTACCGACCTGCAGAGTTCGCGCGAACTGACCGAGGCGCTCGACGGCGTGGTGGGCGAGGACCAGATCTTTCGCATCGACCACTTCCTGGGCAAGGAGGCCGTGCAGAACATCCTGGCGCTGCGGTTCGCCGACGGCCTGATCGGCCCGGCCTGGGATCGGCGCCACGTCGAGTCCGTGCAGATCGACATCCCCGAAGAACTGGGCATGGAGGGCCGCGGCAGCTTCTACGAATCCACCGGCTGCTTCCGCGACATGATTTCCACGCATCTGTGCCAGGTACTCGGGATCATCGCGATGGAGCCGCCACACCGGCTCGACGCGGAGTCGATGCGGGCCCGCAAGGCCGAGGCCTTCGAGGCGCTGCGCCCGTTGGATCCCGACCGGGTGGTGTTCGGCCAGTACGTGGGTTACCGCGACGAGGAGGACGTCGACGACGATTCCACGGTCGAGACGCTCGTCGCGCTCGAGGCGTTCGTCGACACCGACCGCTGGCGTGGCGTCCCCTTCTATCTGCGCACCGGAAAGGCGATGGCCGCCACCCGCCACACCGTCACGCTGACGTTCCGCGGCCAGGACGGTCCGTTCGAGGGCGGTCGCAACCAGCTCATCCTCGAGCTGAGCGATTCGCCCGAGGTGGTCATCCAGCTGGCGGCCAAGAAGCCGGGGCCGGGCCACGACCTGACCGAACTGACGCTGGACGCCACCGTCGCCGGCACGCCGATGCAGGCCTACGAGCGGCTGCTCTTCGACGTCATGCACGGCGACCAGACCCTGTTCACCAGCGCCCACGAGGTCGACCGGCTGTGGCAGGTGTGCCAGCCGGTGCTCGACGCGCCCCCCGGTCCGCTGCCCTACGAGCAGGGCTCGTGGGGCCCCGACCGAGCCGTCGCGCTGCCCGGCCCGGGTGGCTGGCGGCTGGGATGACGCGGGACGGCACCGCCGCCCAGCTGGGTATCGCCGAGCACGGCCTGATCGGCGACCTGCGCACCTGCGCGCTGGTCGGTATCGACGGCTGCATCGACTGGTTCTGCGCGCCGCGCTTCGACAGCCCCAGCGTCTTCGGCGCGATCCTCGACCCGGACCGGGGCGGCAGCTGGCAGCTCCATCCGACCGGTGAGGTCACCAGGACCCAGCAGTTCTACTTGCCCGAGACAGCGGTCCTCATCACGCGGTTCCTCACCCCCGACGGTGTCGCCGAGGTCCACGACTTCATGCCCGTGGCCGCCGAGGCCGGCGAACGGCACCGCCAGCGCCTCGTGCGGCGCATCAGCGGAGTACGCGGGACCGTGCGGATGCGCACCCGCCTGGACGCGCGGCCCGACTACGGCCGCGAATACTGTCGGACCGAGCGCCGCGGTGCGGGGGTGCTGCTGACCGGCGACGGTGTGCGGATGGGGTTGACCGCGTCGACCGAACTGGACGTCGACGACAGCGTGGTCGGTGCCGAGGTGGAACTGTCCACGGGCGACTCGGTGCTGTTCGTGCTCGAGATGCTCGGCGATGACGACGATGTCGACGCCGACGCGATCGGTCGAACCGACGATTTGCTCGACGCGACGACGTCGTTCTGGCGGACCTGGCTGTCGCAGTCGACCTACACCGGCCGGTGGCGCGAGGTGGTGAACCGGTCGGCGATCACCCTGAAGCTCCTGACCCACGAACCCAGCGGTGCGATCATCGCCGCGCCGACCACCAGCCTGCCCGCACCGATCGGCGGCACCCGCAACTGGGACTACCGCTACGTCTGGATCCGTGACGCCGGCTTCAGCATCTATGCGCTCCTGCGCCTTGGATTCATGAGCGAGGCAAGGGATTTCATCCGCTGGCTGGCTGAGCGGCTGGGTCAACGGGACGGCGAGGACGACAACCGACTCGGCCCGCTGCGGGTGCTCTACGACATCGACGGAAAGCTGCCCGAGGAGACCGAACTCGACCACCTGAGCGGGCACCGAGAGTCCAGGCCGGTCCGGGTGGGCAACGCCGCAGCCGATCAGCTTCAGCTCGACATCTACGGGGAGATCATCGACTCGGTCTACCTGTTCAACAAGTACGGGCCCGGCATCAGCCATGACGCGTGGACCGACGTCACCGAGGTCGTGGACTGGGTGGTGGACAACTGGGATCGACCGGACGCGGGCATGTGGGAGGTGCGCGACGAAGCCAAGCCCTACACCACGTCCCGGTTGATGTGCTGGGTGGCGATCGAGCGCGCCATCCGCATCGCCCGCGCCCGTGGGCTGCCCGGCGACATCGTCGGCTGGTCCCGGGCCCGCGACGAGATCTACGAGCGCATCATGACCGAATCGTGGGATCCCGACCTCGGCGCGTTCACCCGCGTCGAAGGCGGTACCGGACTCGACGCCGGGGTGCTGCTCATGCCGATGGTCAAGTTCCTCTCGCCTGCCGATCCACGCTTCCTGTCCACGCTGGCGGCGGTGGAGCGTCAGTTGGTCACCGACAGCCTGGTGTTCCGCTACGAGCCGGGTGACGACGGTCTCGACGGTGCGGACGGGACCTTCTCCATCTGTTCGTTCTGGTACGTCGAGGCGCTGACCCGGGCGGGCCGGCTGCGCGACGCCCAACTGGCGCTGGAGAAGATGTTCACCTACGCCAACCACGTCGGCCTCTACGCCGAGCAGGTCAGCGCCACCGGCGATCAGGTCGGCAACTTCCCGCAGGCCTTCACCCACCTGGCGCTGATCAGCGCCGCCATCAACCTGGACCGTGCCCTGGACGGAGGATGACACCATGACTGCTGCGCAACGAGAACGCACCGCGCTGGTCGAATCATTGCGGGCGGTGGGCCCCGACGAACCGACCCTGTGTGAGGGGTGGCAGACCCGCGACCTGGCCGCACACCTCTACATCCGGGAACGCCGGCTCGACGCCACCGGGGGGATCCTGATCCCGGCGCTGTCGTCCTACACCGAGAAGGTGCAGGACAGGGTCGCCTCGACGATCGATTTCGACGAGCTGATCGAGAAGGTCGGGTCGGGGCCGCCGGTGTATTCGCCGTTCAAGCTCTTCGACGCGGTGGCCAATCTGGCCGAGATGTTCATCCACCACGAGGACGTGCGTCGCGCGCAGCCGGGCTGGGAGCCGCGTCCGCTGGACGACGCGACGGTCAAAGGGCTGAGCCGGACACTGTCGCTGATGCCGCGGCTCACGCTGGCCAAGGCACCTGCGCGCACGTCCCTGCGGACGCCGGACGGCAAGACGTGGGTGACCGCGGGGCGCGGCACACCGGTGACGGTGACCGGTCCGGTGCCCGAACTGCTGCTGTTCGCCGTGGGCCGCGACGCCCGCGTCGAATTCGACGGTGACGTCGCCGCGGTGCAGGCGCTGCGCGACGCGCCCAAAGGCCTGTAGAGGCGTAGGTTGGCCGCCGTGGATTTCCGTGTCTTCGTCGAACCCCAGCAGGGTGCCAGCTACGCCGATCAGCTCGCGGTCGCCCGCGCCGCCGAACAATTGGGCGCCTTTTCGGCGTTCTTTCGGTCCGACCACTATCTGGCGATGAGCGGCGACGGTCTGCCCGGGCCGACGGACTCCTGGGTGACGCTGGGCGGTATCGCCCGGGAGACCTCGACGATCCGGCTGGGCACCATGGTGACCTCGGCGACGTTCCGCCACCCCGGCCCGCTGGCGATCGCCGTCGCGCAGGTCGACCAGATGAGTGGCGGGCGCGTCGAACTGGGCCTGGGCGCCGGCTGGTTCGAGGCGGAACACCAGGCCTACGCCATCCCGTTCCCGCCGCTGGGCGAGCGCTTCGACCGGCTGACCGAACAGCTCGAGATCCTCACCGGCATGTGGCAGACCCCGGTCGGCGAAACCTTCGATTACACCGGCACGCACTACACCGTCGTCGATTCGCCCGCGCTGCCCAAACCGGCGCAGTCCTCGATGCCGATCGTCATCGGCGGTCAGGGCGCCAAGCGCACACCCGCGCTGGCGGCGAGGTTCGCCACCGAATTCAACATCCCGTTCGTTCCGCTCGACGCGCTGCAAACGCAGTTCGGGCGGGTCGCCACCGCACTGTCGGAGGCGGGCCGGGCGCCGGGGGATCTGACGTATTCGGCGGCGTTCGTGCTGTGCGCGGGAGCCGATGACGCCGAGGTGGCGCGGCGCGCGGAAGCGATCGGCCGCGAGGTCGACGAGCTGCGGGGGAACTCCCCGATGGTGGGGACCCCGGCCGAGATCGTCGACAAGCTCGAGGCGTTCCGGGAAGCCGGGGTGCAACGGGTGTACCTGCAGATGCTGGACATGTCCGACCTCGACCACCTCGCGCTGGTGGCTGCGGAGGTCGTCCCGCAGCTCCGCTGACCAGGCGAAGTGGGCGTGAGCGTGGATAGGATCGGTGCCCGTGGCACGCGACGACAACGAGCATGATCAGGATGCTCCGGCTCCGTGGCACAATTCCACGGCCAAAGTGCTGGCCGCCAGCGTCGCCGCCGTGGCCGCCATCGGGCTGATCGTGGGAGCGGTGGTCTTCGTCTCGGATCAGGCCGAGGAGCCGACGCAGGCCCCGTTGAACTTCGTCGATCCGAGCTTCTCGGGGACCTCGGCGCCGTCGACGGTGCCGTCGACGAGCGCCCCCGCCACCACCACCGGGGGCCGCCCGCTGAACCCGCAGACCACCGACATCGATCTGCCCCCGCCGTCGGAGACGCCGCCCCCGCCGTCGACTTCGCCGCCCTCGACCAGCCGCCGGCTCCCCTCGACGAAGGAGGACGAGCCCGAGGAGAGCTCGGAAGACGACGATTCGGGGCCGACCACGACCCGTCGGCCACGTTTCAACGAGACACGCACGCTCTACCCCGTGCCGTGAGCCCCGCGCGGCCTACTATCGGACTCCGTGGCGCGACCTCCTGAAGATCCGGGTTACCCGGACGACGAGCCGACCCAATACTCCAACGCGTACAGCAGCGAGCCGACGCAGTACTCGAACGCGTACAGCGAGTACAGCGACGGCGGCTACGACCAGCCCTACGGCCAGCCGCCGCAGGAGCCCCAGGAGCCGCAGCCGTGGTACCGCAAACCGGCGGCCCTGGTCGGTCTGGGCGCGCTGCTGGTGCTGTTGATCGCGATCATCGTCTGGCTGATCGTGCAGCTGAGTTCCGATGACGGGTCGTCGTCGCAGACCAGCACGTCGGCCACGACGACCACGTCGGAAACCGGTTCGTCCGCGCCGGTCGTCGCCCCCACCGAGACGGTGACCGAGTCGCCGTCGGAGACGACCTCCGCGCCGCAGACGACGACGGCGCCCGAGACGACGACCACCACGCCGACGACGACGACCACGACGCCGACCACCACGACCACCACGACCACGCCGACGACGACCACGACCGTCGAGACCAGCACCAGCACCAGCACGGTCACCATCACCGTCCCGACGATCGTTCCGCCGGATGGCGGAAACGGCGTCAGCCCTTAGCGCGACGGGTCAGACGGCGCTTCGGCGGTGGGTTCCGCCGTGGGCTCGGGCACGACCGTCGGTTCCACGGTCGGCTCGGGTGACGGTTCCGCGGTCGGCTCAGGCGTGGGCTCCGCGGTCGGCTCAGGCGTCGGTTCCACTGTCGGCTCAGGCGTCGGTTCCACTGTCGGCTCAGGCGTCGGTTCCACTGTCGGCTCAGGCGTGGGTGACGGTTGAGGCGCGGGCGACTGCGGGGGCAGCACGAAGGTCGGCATCGGTAACTGCGGCCAGGTGAACTGCGGCGCCACCGGGGCTGCGACAGCCGCGGGCGCCGGGGCTGCGGCAGGCGCGGGCGCCTGGGCTGCGACAGGCCCGGGCGCCGCGGCCGGGCGGGGAGCCGACTGCTGGGTGACCGCCCGCTGCTGCGGCGGCGCCGCGGCGTTCTGCCGCGACTGCGCGGGAGACTGCGCCGCCCGGGCAGGGGGCGGGGCGACGATGGTCTGCGCGACGGCCGCGGGCGCCGGCGCCGCCTCGGGCTCGACCGCACTCTCGATCGGCAGGTTGGCGACGCTCGCGCTCGAATCCGTCACGCGCGCATCGCTGTTCGAGGTGAGGATCACCCCGGCCACGGCCACCGCGGCGAGGCAGGCCGCCCCGGCGAACAGCGCGCCGGGCCGGCGGAACCACGCCGCCCGCACCGGTTGGACCTCGTCGCTGCGGTCGAACGACACCTCCGGTCGCGCACCGCCGGGTGCGTAGCGCGCCGCGTACTCGGTGACCGCGAGGTCCTCGGTCTCCTCGGCCGACCAGGCCAGCGCGGGCCGCGGCAGATCGGCCACCACGATGGTCGGCAGTTCCGGCGCCGCGGCCATCCGCGTCACCGTCTCGTGTTCGGCGCCGCGGCGGGCAATCAGCTCGGCCCCGATCGCGGTGATCACCGGCGCCCGGGGGCTCGTCGTCACCGGCATCCGCAGCGTCTCGGACAGCCGCTGCGTCACCAGCGGCATCCGCGCCCCGCCGCCGACCGTCGCCAGCGCCGCCAACTCGGCCGGTGCAATTCCATTGCGCTGCAACAGCTCCAGCATCGCTGCGAGCACGCCGTCGAGCGGCTCACGCAGCAGTGTCTCGAGTTCGGAGCGGGTCACCCGCACCGAACCGCCGGGGACCGCGACCGTCGTCGCCGTCGTTTCGGACAGCCGCTCCTTGGCGTCGCGACACTGATCGCGCAGACCGGCCAGCGACGCCACCGCCGACGTGCTCGCCGGGTCCATGTCCAGCCCACCCAGCACGTGCGTCAGCAGCACCCGGTCGGCGAGTTCACCGGAGAAGTCCTCGACACGCACCGTCTCGCCGATCGTCCGGAAGCCGGCGCCCGCGTCGACGAGCGTGAGGGAGGTGCCGGTCGCGCCGACGTCACATAGGGCGATCACCCCACGAGTCGGCAGTCCCGGCCGGGCCTGAAGGGCGGTCAGCGCCGCCACCGCCTCGGACACCACCGTGACGCCGGGCAGCTGGCCGCGCAGGGCGGCGACGGTCCCGACCGGCCAATGCGCGGGCACTGCCACCGCGACCGCATCGGGCCGGGCGTGTGGGCTGATCGACCGGGCCAACGTCTCGATCGCCACCGCGAGCAGCCGGTCGCCGAGGTGGCGTGACCCGTCGGCCGCCACGATCGGGACCGGATCGCCGACGCGTCCGACGAAACCGTCGAGTATCAGCCCCGCCTGATCGAGGCGCGGTAGGCCGACTTCGGGTCCACGCTGGGCAGAGAGGGTGAGTACGGGGCGCCGCACGATGGTGCGGGTGCCGCAGACCGCGACCAGATTGGCCGCTCCGACAGAAACGCCAAGACAACTGCGCATACCTCGTATGTCGTCGCGGCGATCCGTTTCGTTATGCGCTCAGCGCTCGAGGGTGAACGCCACCTCGTAGAGCCCCGGGTGCGCCGTGGCGAGCCCGGCATTGCGCTCGAGGAACCCTTCCGCGCGGAGCCGGTCGATCACCCGCCGAGCAGACTCGATGCTGTCACTCTGGGCGTAGTTGACCACGGCGGTTCCATCGAGGCTGCGGTGCAGGCTGGCTGACAGCCAGCCCGGCGTGTGACGCGAGAATTCCGCGGCCTCGATCAGCAGATCGATCAGCGCCTGCTGATTGTGTTCCGACACCTCGAAGACGTTGATCTGTGTGACGATCCCGGCGCCACTTCGGATGATGGGCATGAGTCTCCCTCAGGTCAGGGTGCGACTCATCGGGGAAACGACGCGGACACGCCAAGCCCCCGGTGGATCGCGCCACCGTTGCTTGTCGTGGGTCCGCCGAAGCGGTACGGAGCTTCCTCGGGGAAGGGAGCGGGCTCACCGTTGCCGCTCCTGGTCCTTCTCGACGGCGCCAGTCTAAAGCTTCAGCGCCCGCGGGCGGCGTATCCGGCAACCATCGCTTCGGCGCTGCGCACCGCGGCCCGGCAGGCCCGTGCGGTGAACGGGTCGTTGAGGGGATGCTCGGCCCGGCGGCGCCAGCGCTGCACGGCGGCGAATGCGGCGCGCGGACCGTCATAGGGCGCGTCGGGCTGCAGCCCCAGCCGGCTCGCGGCATCGGTGCCCGACCCGCCGATCAGTCGCCGCAGCGACGCCATCTCGTCGGAGTTCAGCGTCGTCGGGCGCGACCGCAGCTGGCTGAGCAGCCGCAACTCCTCGAAGGCATGGGTGTCGGCCAGCAGCGGGTCGATGTCGGCGACGATCTGCGGCGTTGCGTAGATCGGATTGAGCGCGACGATCTGCCGCAGCGACAGCAGCGCCGTATGCGCCTTGAGCAGGTCCGACCGCTGGGCGAACTGCTGGTCGATGACCTCACGCAACGCAACCAGACCGCTGCGTTCGAGCAGTTCGTCGGCCAGGGCCACCGAATCGCTCACCCCGGCGCGCAGCACGGCGATCGAGATGCGGATGCCGAACATCCCGAAGCGGTCCAGCAGCGCCGCCCGGGTGGCGGCGTCCACCGGCAGCGGGCTGTCCTCCCGGACGAAGCGGTCGACCGACAACATGGCCTTGGCCAGTTCGTCCGCATCGACACCGGCCAGTTTGTCCAGGGCCGCGTATTCGCTCTGCCGCAGCGTCCGCGCGGTGAGCGCCAGCAGCCCCGACACCGGGACCACGGCCTGGCAGATGCCGGTGCGGTCCATTTCCGCGGTGAACCGCTGGGCGACGTCGCGCGCCGACAGCATGGCGTCGATGCGCCCGGCGCCGATCTCGTCGGCCCGCGAGGCCACACCGATCACGCCGAGGGCACCGGACGCTCCGCCGACGAGTTCGCCGATCTGCTTGAGCAGGGCGATGTCGGCGGCGTTGAGCGTGCGCAGCAGGAACACCACGGCGTCGACGCGGGGTACCCCGTCGTCGGGCACCAGCAGTCGCAGCGTGCGTTGGGACACGTCGCGCGACAGCGAGGACGTCCCCGGGGTGTCGATGATCGTGGCGTCGATGAGTTCGGTGGCCGGCCATTCCACGTCCAGGTCGAGGACATCGCCGGGATCGAGCCGTGCGAAGTCGAAGGTCAGTGAGCGGTCGTGCGGATCACGGGCGATCGGGACGTTGGAGCGGCGGCCGCCGCGGTGGTTGGCCGTCACCTTCGGGGTCGGACCGTGCCGGAACCAGGTGACGATCCGGGTGGCCTCGGTGGCGTCGGTCGGCGCGATGTCCTCCCCCACCAACGCATTGACCAGCGTCGATTTACCGGCTTTGAGCGTGCCGGCCAACGCGATGCGGATCGGCTCGTTGAGCCGCCGGCCGATCCGCTCGAGTTCGTGGTGCACGTCGGGCCGCTCGCGGTAGGCCGGATCGGCCCGGTAGGCCGAGATGGTGCCGCCGAGTATCGCCCGTACGTGGTCGCTGGTGCTGATCCGTCGAGCTTAGTGACCGGGCGCCGTCAGCTTCTCGGCGTGCTCGATGACCTGGCGCAGTACGTTGCGCTGCCGCTCGAGTTCCTTGACCCTGGCGTTGCGCTCGTTCTCCTCGAGCTGGGCCGCCGCGATGGTCGCCTGCAGCGATTCGTTGAGCGAGCGGGTGGTCTGGTTGGCGATCTCGCGGTAGTGGTCACGCAGCTGACGCTGGATGCCCTTGAGCCGGTCGCGGGACTCCTTGCCGACCACGAACGCCACGTCGTCGACGAACCGGCGCACATTCGTCTTGGCCTCGTTACGCACCCGCAGCATCCGGTTCTCCATGTCCTCCTTGTAGGCCTTGCGGCCCAGCACCAGACCGGCGCCCAGGGACAGCGGGTTGAACATCCCCAGGCCGGCGAACGAGGTCAGCATGCCGAACATCAGGACACCGCCGTAGGATCCACGCATCCCGGTGACGATCTTGTGTCCGGTCTTGATCGGCTTGGCCTCCAGTTGCGCCAACGATTTGAAATCGCCGAATCCGGCGCCCATTTCGCGGGCGTCGATGGTCGGCATCCGCACCGCGTCCAAGCCTGCTTCGCGGAACGTGCGTGCCACCTCGGCGGCCAGCGCCTCGGCCCGCTGATAGGCCCAGACGAAGTTGTCACCGACGGCGGTGGCCACCGAATCTTCCAGCTCCGCGCCGATCTCGGCCCAGTGCAGCGTCGGATCGCAGGTGTCGACGACCCGTTCGGTGTGGAAGGTGATGTTGCGGAAGCGATGTCGCAGATCGTGATCCACGTCGGCGGTCAGATCGGAGATACCGTCGTTGAGCACCTGCTGCCACAGCGCGGTCTGCTGCAGCGCATCCTGGGCGTCCTGTTTGCGCCGTTCCAGATCGGCGGTGAGGTTCTGCCGGGCCGCCGGGTCGTTGAGCGCCGCCAGCTCGGCGTCCACGGCGAGTGCGAGATGTTCAGCGGCGGCGTGGATTTCGCCGACCACCTGATCGCGCACCCGGTCGTTCTCACGGCTGAGCACCCGCTCGGAGAGGAACGTCACGATCGCCGGGAAGTTCGACTCCTCGTTGAGTTCCTTGTCGTTGAGCTGGATGGCGTGGCTGCGCAGCTGCGCCGACGCGGGGACCAGCGGCGTGCTGATGCCCGCGCGGCGCAGGTGGGCGGTGTTGGCATCGACGACCTGCCGCCAGTGCGGGTAGAGGTCGGTCTTGGTGGCCACGATCAGGGCCAGCGGACAGATCTCGAGCGCCTGCCGGATGAAGGTCATCTCCGGTTCGGTGAACTCGCTGCTGGTATCGCTGATCATCAGCATCGCGTCGGCGTCGGGCAGCAGCCCGAGGGTGGCCGACAGATGCGGCTGCCCGTGGCCGCCCACGCCGGGGGTGTCGACGAACGCCAGACCGCCCTTGAGCAGCGGGCTGGGTGCGGTCACCTCCACCCGCAGCACCTCGCGGCCGCCGGCCTGCGGGGCGCGGCGCAGGTCGTCGCGCAGGTCGGCGACCGGGATCTCGACGAGTTCGGGTTCGCCGCCGTCGGGCCGGGCCACCACCAGCCGCGCCGAGGCTTGCTCGCCGTAGGACACCACGGTTGCCACCACCGTGGACTCGTCGTCGCCGACCCGTGCCACCGGCATGTTGAGCAGCGAATTGAGCAATTGGCTCTTGCCCTGTTTGAGCTGTCCGGCGATCACCACACGGATCTGCGGATCGCTGATGCGTTCCTTGGCCCGGGCCAGCCGCGCCACCAGGTCTGCGCGCTCCTTGGTGGCGGCGATCGCGGAGGTGTGGTCGATCAGCTCGACGATGACCTTGACCTTGCGCGGGTCGCTGGTTTGCGTCATGGTGCCCTTCACTGTGGTGGAACCCTCACGGTAGGCGCGCACCGGCGGGAACCGTTGTGGTCCCCGCCGGTGGCGTCATCTGATCCGGGTCAGAACGGCAGCAGCGCTGCGCTGTTGTCCGATGCGACGTCGGTGCTCACCCCGGTGTCGTTGTGGGAGAACATGTTCGTGTCGTTGCCGGACCCGAGTGCGGTGTCGTTGCCCGACCCGATGTTCGACTCGTAGTTCGAGGAGTGGTCCTCGACGGCGTTCTCGGTCGAGGTCGAGCTGTCGACCTCCACCGCGGTGTTCACCGAGTTGTCCTCGCGATTGTCCGAGCCGTAGTTCCCGTCGATCTGGGTGCCGGTGTTGACGTCGTTGTCGGTGATGATGATGCCGCCACCGCTGCCGCCGGAGCCACCGACCGCGTTGCCGCCACCGATGCCGATCAGGCTGCCGCCGCCGTCGGCGCCGCCGCCGTGGCCGCCGCTGGTGTCGACGTCGTTGAGGACGGGCGCGTCGTTGTCGGTGATGAGATCGCCACCGGCGGTCTTCGAGTTGTCCTCGACCTCGTTGTCCTTGCCGACCACGACGTTGGATCCCGAACCGGCCAGGATGTCGCCATTGTTCATGGTGTTGCCGTCGCCGAGGACCGCGCCGTCGCCGCTGACGATGTCGCCGTCGGCGTCGCCGCCGACCACCACACCACCGTTGGTGGCGGTCTGGGTGGTCTTGTCGCCCAGGGTGATGTCGCCGAAGCCCAGGTTGAACGCGCCGTTCTGGGCGTTGGCGCCGGCATCCTGGACCGGGCTGGCGACCGGGACGTTGTTGCCGCTGAGCAGATCGGTGTCGGTCTCGGGGGCGAAGGTCGGGGCCCACGAGGTCTGCGGCGAGAACGGCGAGGCGAAGTTCGACGCCAGCTGGTGGTGGTCGGCCACCGCGCGCTGCAACCCGTAGATCGGATCGCCGCCGCCGAGGGCGTAACCCGCCGGCGCGGCCGTCGCGGCCACCGAAGCCAGTTGAGCCGCCGTCACGTTCGGCAGACCGGCGTCGCGCAGCGCGCCGTCGGGATCCATCAGGAACGATGCCGCGACGCCCGGGTTGCGGAACAGGTCGAGGATGAAGTCGATGATGTTCATGGAACGTCCTTTCGCTTGCTTCACCGGGCCTCCCGGCGATCTGGAGACCACGTTATGGAGTTCGGCAGAGGCCGCCAACGGGGTCGCCGCCCAACCCTCACGGCTCACCCCTAGGGGTTTGGCGCCGATGACCTTAGGGGATTAGGGGCATCGCGGGGGCTGGCCAGGGGCGCTGCTTTCGCCGCAGGTCAACGCACCTAAAAGCCCGCGCCGATCCGAAGATCGTGCGCGGGCTGGGGGTCGCGGTCGGGTCAGTCGAAGAGATCGAAGGAGTCCGGGTGGTCGACCGGGTGCTCGTCGGGCACCGGGTGCTCCCAGCCGCCGGCGAACTGCCCGTCCGTCACGCTCGGATCCTCCAGGACAGGGGCGTCGACATGCGGTGATGGCAGCTCGTCGACCCACGCAGTGGCCGGGGACGCGTCGGCGGACACCGTCGGGCGCTCGACCGGATCGCTGATGACCGGCGCGCCCTCGAACACGACCGGATTCCCGGCGGGAACAACGGCGTGGTCATCGAATGCACCGAACGCGTCGAACGCCGCAGTCGCCGCCCCGCTGGCCCAGACGTTGCTCGCAGGTTCGGCGCCCACGCCATCGAGCCCGGCCGACGGGTTCGCCATGGACAGCGACTCGGTTACCACCGGGATGAGGTTGTTGACGTCGACGCTGCTCACATCGGTCAGGTGGGCATCGGCGATCGCTTGTGCGGGATCGGCCGCGTAGCGGGCGGCGGCATCGGGGTCCCGCACCAGCGATATCACGAAGTCGAGCAGCGAGTTAGCCATCACATACCTTCACTAGCCGGACCGAGGCCGGATCGAGCCCAGACGATTTGCGTTTCCGATGCTATCGACGCCGGCGGCGTACCGGATCGGTGCGCAGACCCCACCGCCACCGTCACCGTTAGGGGACGCCGCATTAGGGGATCGACGACACTAGGGGGAAATTCGCGGACTCGGTGCGACGCGGCGCTAAGGTGAGGGCCGGCTCGAACAGGAGACACCATGACCGAACCGCTGGGACTGTCCATCGGGATGACCAACCTGGTGGCGGCCCGTGTGGGCCGGCCGCCGGTGATCCGGCGCGCCATCATCCATCTGTTCCCCGACCGGCCGGCCGAGGTGGGCCTGCCGACCGAGAACCCGGCCATCGGCACCGGCGGAGCGGTCCTCAGCGGTTTCGTCGACCGCGTCGGCGATCCGGTGCCGCTGGTCGCCGCCGACGGATCGGCCCATCGCGCGGAGCTCATCCTGGCCGAAGCGCTCGACGCGATGGCGCGCACCGTCGGCGGCGGCGCCCCGGTGGCGATCGCGGTGCCCGCGCACTGGGGCCCCGGCACCGTCGGCGCCCTGCGCGGAGCGCTGCGCAGCCGGCCCGAGCTGGCCCCGAACGGTGTCCCCGCCGTCCTCATCCCCGATTCGACGGCCGCCCTGGCCGCGCTGCAGGCCGCCCCCGGCCTGCCCGGCCAGGGGGTGATCGTCCTGGTGGATCTGGGCGGAAGCGGTACCAGCATCACGCTGGCCGACGCGGGCGCCAACCTCGACGCCATCGGCCAGACCGTCCGCTACGGGGAATTCTCCGGCGACGCGGTCGACCAGGCGCTGCTCAACCACGTCCTCGCCGGTATCGCCGATGCCGGCAACGCCGACCCGGCGGGGACGGCGGCGGTGGGCGCACTGACCAGGCTGCGCGACGAGTGCCGACAGGCCAAGGAGCGGTTGTCCGAGGAAACGGCCACGGCGGTGACCGCCGACCTGCCCGGCTTCCGCTCCGACATCCGCATCACCCGGCCCGAACTCGAACAGCTGATCTCCGAACCGGTGGCAGGACTGCTGGCGGCAATCGAGGACACGTTGCAGCGCAACGGAATTGCCGCTTCGAACATCTCGGCGGTGGCCACCGTCGGCGGCGGTGCGGCGATTCCGGTGATCACTCAGCGGCTGTCGGAGCAGCTGCGGGCACCGGTGATCACCACACCGCAGTCCCAGCTCAATGTCGCCGCCGGGGCGGCACTGGTGGCCGACCGGGGCGTCGATGCCGACGCGCCCACCGGGATGTCTCCCGCAGTCGCGGATGCGGACGCTCCGACCGGCCTGGCGCCGACGGCCTGGGCGGCCGGAGCCGCCGGCCTGGCCGCCGGGGAAGCCGCCGCCGACGGCGCCTCGTCTGCGACGTTCCGTGCGCTGGCGTGGTCCCAGGACGATGCGCCGGCCGGCGAACCGGTGCCCTATACGGGCGCGGACTACGTGGCAGATCCCGGGTCCACGGCGGCGCGGCCACCGGTCGCCTTCACCCCCGAGGACCAGGACGAGTCGGCCGAGCCGGGGCCGCTGCCCTGGTACAAACGGCCGCCGCTGATCTTCGGTGCGGCGGCTGCCGCGGCCCTGCTCGCGATCGGAGGGCTGGCGGTGACCCTCACCGGCAACGTCGGCGACTCGGGTCCGGTCACCGAGACGGCCACCACGGTGTCGATGGAACCGTCGCCGGAGCAGCCGCTGCCGCCGCCGGTCACCACGGTCACCATCGGACCCGACGGGCAGGCCACCACCACGGTCAGTCAGCCGCCGCCCCCGCCTCCGCCGTCCTCGTCGACCACGACAGACACCACGACGGCCACCACGACGACGACATCACCGACGACGACCACCACGACCACGACGACCACCACGACCGCCACCACCACGACCACGCGGACCACCACCACCCCGCCGACCACCACGGCCCGGCCGACGACGACGGTGCCGCCGCCGACCACGACGGTGGTGCCGACGACCTTCGACCCGCCGGACACACCGGACGTCCCGGTGCCGCCGGTCACCACGGTCATCGTTCCCGAGGTCGGCTGACCGGGCCGATGACGAGCCCGGCAGACCTCCCGCCGGCAGCGCGCGAGGCTGTCGACGCGGTGAACGCCGACCCGACCGCGCCGGTCAAACTGCTGATCAGCGGCGGTATCGGGGTGGGGAAATCGGCGGTGCTGGCCGCCGTACGGGCGTCCTGGCGGGACGCCGGCAGACAGGTGCTGACCCGTCCGCCGATCACCCGCACCGATGCGGCGGTGGTGGTGGTCGACGATGCGCATCTGCTGGCTGCCGACGAGCTCGCCCAGTTGACCGACCTGGCGACCGATCCCGCGGCGACGGTCGTGATCGCCACCGAACCGCTGGTACACCATCGGCCGCTGCGCGCCCTGAGCACCGCGCTGGAGCGGGAGAACCCGCCCGTCGCGTTGGGGCCGTCGCCGCCGACCGAGGTCGCCCGCGCGGCTGCCATCCTGCTGGGTGGTCCGCCGCCGCCCGACTCGATCCGGGTGGTGATGGCTGCCACTGCCGGTCTGCCCTTCCTGGTTCGGCCCGCGCTGGCCGTGGTGGCAGACGGCCCGACCGCCGTCCGGCAGGCCGCGCGGTTCGCGCTGATCGACCGTCTGCGGCGGCTGGACGAAGCACTGCTCGACACTCTCCTGCTGTGTTCGCTGAGCTTCGACATCGCCGCCGATGACGTCGCCGCTGCGCTGCAGGTGTCGGCGGACGCCGCGCTGGCCGGCGTCGACCGGGCCCGGGCCAGCGGATTGCTCGAACCGTCGCATCCACCGGCGTTCCTGCGCGCGCTGCATGACGGCATCGCCCAGATCTGCGGCGCGGCCCGCCACCACGACCTCGAGGTGTCGCTGCTGTCCTCCCAGCTCGAACTCTCGACGTTGTCGGCCGACCTCGCTGTACGGATGGCTGAGCACGGCCTGCGCGACGACCGCCTGGCCACCGCGCTCGCCGACTTCGCCGCGCATGAGGACGAACAACCGGCCCGGGCAACCCGCCTGTACCGCGCCGCGGCCGATGCCGGGGCCACCGCACTACGCGCACGGCTCGCCGATGCGCTCGCCCTGACCGGGGATTGCGCCACCGCGGGCCGGCTCAGCGACGAATTGCTCACCTCCGACGACGCGACCGAGCGGGCGGCCGCGGTGCGGATCGCGGCCAGTATTGCGATGCACGACGGCAGTGCCGAGCAGGCCCACGACCTGTTCGCCTGGCTCGGGCCGACGGCGGATGCGTTCGTCGGATCGTCGGCGACCATCGTCGCGGTCGCCGCGGGCGATGCGCCGGCGGCGAGACTCGCCGCCGAGACCCAGACGGCGGGACCGCCCACCTCGACCGCGCGTGCGGCGCGCGCCCTGGCCGACGGGCTCGTGCTGTCGCTGGACCGGCCGTATCCCGTCGCGGTGGCCCGGATGGGTCAGTCGATCACCGAGACCCGCCAACCCGGGGTCGCCCCGGACACCGCGGCCGCCCTGGTGGCCCTCGCCGCGCTGCACGGCGGCGACGCGGTGCGCGCCCGCAGCGTGCTCGAACGCGCGCTGCGTGCCGACGGGGCGGCCGCGGATGCGATCTTCGTCACTCACCGGCATCGGCTGCTGCTCGGTTGGACGCACCTGCAGGAGGGCCGGCTGCAGGCCGCGGGCGCGATGATCCCGGCCGGTGCGGATCTGCATCGCCGCGACGCGCTGTGGGCGGCGGCGCTGCAGACCGCGATCGCCCGCCGCAGCGGTGACACCGGGGCGATGCAGACGCACTGGCACGCCGCGACCGAGGTGCTCGCCGAGTACTCGGTCGATCTGTTCTCCCTGCTGCCTCTGGGCGAACTGTGGGTGGCCGCGGCGCGGATGCGCCAGCTCGATCGCCTGCGCCACGCCGTCGACCGCGCCTTCGCGCTGCTCTCCGGTTTGGGCAACCCGCCACTGTGGTCACTGCCGCTGCACTGGGCCGGCGTCCATGCCGGCATCCTCGCCAATGCCCCGGACGCGGTCGCCCCGCACGGGCAGGCGCTCACCGCAGCCGGCCGGGATGCGTCCGCGCCCAATCCGTTCGCGAAGGCGCTGGCCACCGCGGGCCGGACGTGGTTGCGGGTCCTCGCCGACCAGGTCGACGTCGACGAGGTGAGCGCCGCGGCGCGCGGCCTCGCCCAGTTCGGCCACACCTGGGATGCCACCCGGCTGGCCGGTCAGGCCGCGCTGCAGACCTCCGATCCGCGGGTGTCCCAGGCGATGCTGCAACTGGCGCGCGACCTCAAGCAGACGGTCGCCACGCCGGAACCCGTCGCCGCCGCGCGCCCGGACACCGTCCCCTCGGCCGCATCCGCGCGCCCGGCCGGAGCGGTCCTGTCCGACCGCGAACGCGAAGTGGCCGAACTGCTTCTGCTGGGCATGCCGTACCGCGACATCGGCGCCCAACTGTTCATCTCGGCGAAGACCGTCGAACATCACGTGGCCCGGATCCGCCGCCGAATCGGGGCCGAATCACGGTCGGAAATGCTGTCGATGCTGCGGTCCATGCTGTCCTCCGCCGGCTAACCGACCGACTAGTTAGGGCAGCCTTTGTAGCGGCCCGCCTCCGGGTGATGCAACTATGAGCAGGCACCGAGCCTAAGTTACCCACCGGTAACATTGGTGAAGTTACCGGCGGGTAACCGGAGAATCGGAGGATCGCGTGGATACGCAGATGCTGATCAGGATCGTGGTCGGGGTGCTGATGCTTGCCGTCGTCGGCGTGTTCGCGGCAAAGCGCGTGCTGTGGCTGACGAAACTGATCCGGTCCGGCCAGCCGATGAGCGAGGGCAACAGCCGCAAGGACAACCTGGGCAAGCGCATCACCACCCAGTTCGAAGAGGTCTTCGGTCAGACTCGGCTGCTGCGCTGGTCGGTGCCCGGCATCGCCCACTTCTTCACCATGTGGGGCTTCTTCGTCCTGGCCACCGTGTACCTCGAGGCGTTCGGCCAGCTCGTCGACCACGACTTCCACATCCCGCTGGTCGGCCGCTGGGACGTCCTCGGCTTCCTGCAGGACTTCTTCGCCGTCGCCGTACTGCTCGGCATCATCACCTTCGCGATCATCCGCATCATGCGCGAGCCCAAGAAGCACGGCCGCGACTCCCGCTTCTACGGCTCCCACACCGGCGGTGCGTGGCTGATCCTCTTCATGATCTTCAACGTCATCTGGACCTACGCCCTGGTCCGCGGCGCCGGCGCCAACACCGGCGCCCTGCCGTACGGTAACGGCGCCTTCTTCTCCCAGTTCATGGGCTGGATCCTGCACCCGCTCGGCGAGCCCGCCAACGAGTGGATCGAGACGCTCGCGCTGCTCGCGCACATCGCGATCATGCTGGTGTTCCTGCTGATCGTGCTGCACTCCAAGCACCTGCACATCGGCCTGGCCCCGGTCAACGTCACCTTCAAGCGGATGCCGGACGGCCTGGGCCCACTGCTGCCCGTGGAGTCCAAGGGCGAACTGGTCGACTTCGAGGATCCCGCCGAGGACGCGGTGCTCGGTCGCGGCAAGATCGAGGACTTCACCTGGAAGGGTTACCTCGACATGACCACCTGCACCGAGTGCGGGCGTTGTCAGTCGCAGTGCCCGGCCTGGAACACCGGCAAGCCGCTGTCCCCCAAGCTCGTGATCATGAATCTGCGCGACCACATGTTCGCCAAGGCGCCCTACATCCTCGGCGACAAGGAGAGCCCGCTCGAGAACACCCCGGAGGGCGGTCTGGGCGAGGAGCTGCGCGGCGAGAAGGAATCCGAGAAGCACTCGCACGAGCACGTTCCCGAGTCCGGCTTCGAGCGGATCCTGGGCTCGGGCCCGGACCAGGCGACCCGCCCGCTGGTCGGCACCCTGGAGCAGGGCGGCGTCATCGACCCCGATGTGCTGTGGAGCTGCACCACCTGCGGCGCCTGCGTCGAGCAGTGCCCGGTGGACATCGAACACATCGACCACATCGTCGACATGCGCCGCTACCAGGTGATGATGGAGTCCGAGTTCCCCGGTGAGCTCGGCGTGCTGTTCAAGAACCTGGAGAACAAGGGCAACCCCTGGGGCCAGAACGCCAAGGACCGCACCAACTGGATCGACGAAGTCGACTTCGACGTGCCGGTGTACGGCAAGGACGTCGAATCCTTCGAGGGCTACGAATACCTGTTCTGGGTCGGCTGCGCCGGCGCCTTCGAGGACCGGGCGAAGAAGACCACCAAGGCCGTGGCTGAACTCCTCGCCACCGCCGGGGTGAAGTTCCTGGTGCTCGGCGAAGGTGAGACGTGTAACGGCGACTCGGCTCGCCGCTCGGGCAACGAGTTCCTGTTCCAGCAGCTCGCGGCGCAGAACGTGGAGACCCTCAACGATCTGTTCGAAGGCGTCGAGCGGGTCGACCGCAAGGTCGTCGTCACCTGCCCGCACTGCTTCAACACCCTGGGCCGCGAATACCCGCAGGTCGGCGGCAATTACACCGTTCTGCACCACACCCAGCTGCTCAACCGCCTGGTCCGGGACAAGAAGCTCATCCCGGTCAAGGGCGTCGATGGAGCATCCGGTGGCGGCCCCGAGGGTCGCGAGGTCACCTACCACGACCCCTGCTACCTGGGCCGGCACAACAAGGAGTACTCCGCCCCGCGTGAGCTCATCGGCGCTTCCGGCGCCACGCTGACCGAGATGCCCCGCCACGCCGACCGCGGTCTGTGCTGTGGCGCCGGCGGTGCCCGGATGTGGATGGAAGAGCACATCGGCAAGCGCGTCAACGTCGAACGCTCCGAAGAAGCCGTGGACACCGGTGCCGCCGCGATCGCCACCGGCTGCCCCTTCTGCCGCGTGATGATGACCGACGGCGTGGACGATGTGGCCGCCACCCGGGACATCGAGAAGGTCGAGGTCCTCGACGTGGCCCAGCTGCTGCTGGGATCGCTGGACAAGAGTTCGGTGACGCTGCCCGAGAAGGGCACCGCTGCGAAGGAAGCCGAGGAGCGCGCGGCTCGCGTCGAGGCGTCGGTCGCCACGAAGGAGGCTCCGGCCGAGACCGAGGCAGAGCCCGCCGCCGAGGAGGCCGCCCCCGCTGCGAGCGCGGCTCAGGGCTCGACCACCGACACCAAGCCGGTCACCGGCCTCGGTCTGGCCGGCGGCGCGAAACGGCCCGGCGCCAAGAAGAGCGCCGCCGCCACCGACGACACGGGCGACAAGCCCGAGGCGAAGGCGACCGCCGCCGCACCGGCCAAGGGTCTGGGTATCGCCGGCGGCGCGAAGCGGCCCGGCGCGAAGAAGACCGCCGCGGCAGCCGAGAAGCCGGCGGCCACCACCGACGACACGGCCGAAGCCAAATCGGCGGCGGCGCCGGTCAAGGGTCTGGGCATCGCCGGCGGGGCCAAGCGTCCGGGCGCCAAGAAGACCACCGCAGCGCCGGCCGAAGCCAAGAGCGAGGCCCCGGCGGCCGACCCGGCCGCGGCGCCAACACCCGAACCCGAGGTCAAGGGCCTGGGCATCGCCGCGGGCGCCCGCCGCCCGGGGGCGAAGAAGGCGCCGATCACCACGGCGCCCAACGAGGGTGCAGCGACGGTCGTCCAGCCGCCCAACGTCGATCCGGACCAGGCCGACGCCGGCACCGAGGCCGAAACCCGCCCGGCGGACACCGCCGATTCGGATCGTGGTCTCGACGAGCACAAGCCCGAGCCCGAGGTCAAGGGTCTGGGCATCGCCGCAGGCGCCCGCCGTCCCGGCGCCAAGAAGAAGCCTGCGTCGGCGCCCGCACCGAAACCGGAAACCACCGCCGAGACGGAGCCGGATGCGCCGTCCGAGCCCGAGACGCCGGCAGCCGACGCGGCGCCCGAACCCACGGCGCCGTCGTCGAACGGTTCGGGTGACGACGCCTCACGCGTGGTGGGCGACGAGCCGCCGGTGAAGGGTCTGGGCATCGCCAAGGGCGCGCGCCGGCCGGGTAAACGGTAGAAACCGCGGGGTCGTAGCCGGAAAAACACGTTCGACAACCGTGCGACCATGGACGACATGACCAGGCCCCAGACGCCCGCTGAGCGAACATGGCATCCCTCTGGCGTCCACCAGAAGGCCCGTGTGTTCACCCAGTCGTCGAAGCTGCAGGATGTCCTCTACGAGATCCGTGGACCCGTGCACGAGCACGCCTCACGGCTGGAGGCCGAGGGACACCGCATCCTCAAGCTGAACATCGGCAACCCGGCCCCGTTCGGCTTCGAGGCGCCCGACGTCATCATGCGCGACATCATCCAGGCGCTGCCCTACGCCCAGGGCTACTCCGACTCCAAGGGCATCATGCCCGCCCGGCGGGCGGTGTTCACCCGCTACGAACTGGTGGACGGTTTCCCCCGGTTCGACGTCGACGACGTGTTCCTGGGCAACGGCGCCTCCGAGCTGATCCAGATGACACTGCAGGCGCTGCTGGACAACGGGGACCAGGTGCTGATCCCCGCGCCCGACTATCCGTTGTGGACGGCGTGCACGTCACTGGCCGGCGGCACCCCGGTGCATTATCTGTGCGACGAGACCCAGGGCTGGAATCCCGATGTCGCCGACATCGAATCCAAGATCACCGATCGCACCAAGGCGATCGTCGTGATCAACCCGAACAACCCGACGGGTGCGGTCTACAGCCGAGAGACGCTCGAGCGAATCGCCGACCTGGCGCGTAAGCACCAGCTCCTGCTGCTCGCCGATGAGATCTACGACAAGATCCTCTACGACGACGCCAAACACATCTCGATGGCCTCGGTCGCCCCCGATGTGCTGACTCTGACGTTCAACGGGCTGTCCAAGGCCTACCGCGTGGCGGGATACCGTTCCGGGTGGCTGGTGATCACCGGCCCGAAGGAGCATGCCAGCAGCTTCATCGAAGGCATCAGCCTGCTGGCCAATATGCGCCTGTGCCCGAATGTGCCTGCGCAACATGCCATTCAGGTCGCCCTGGGCGGACATCAGAGCATCGACGATCTGGTGTTGCCGGGCGGACGGCTGCTCGAACAGCGCGATGTCGCCTGGGAGGCGCTCAACGAGATCCCGGGGGTGTCCTGTGTGAAGCCCCAGGGCGCCCTGTACGCCTTCCCGCGGCTGGATCCGGAGGTCTACGAGATCCACGACGACGAGCAGCTGGTGCTCGATCTGCTGCTGCAGGAGAAGATCCTGGTGGTGCAGGGCACCGGCTTTAATTGGCCGACGCCGGACCACCTGCGGATCGTGACGCTGCCGTGGGCCCGCGACCTGTCGAATGCGATCGAGCGGCTGGGTAACTTCCTGACCAGCTATCGCCAGTGACGGCAGGGGTTGCGCTGCTGCGCGACATGTTCGACCGGATGGTGGTCGCCAAGAACGCCGACCTCATCGAGCGCTACTACCATCCCGAATTCGTCATGTACTCCGACGGCATGTCGCAGGATTACGCCGAATTCGCCGACAGCCACCGGACGGTGTACGCCACGGCGATCTCCTATGCGGTCGAATACGACGAGCAGGCGTGGGTCGAGGCCGACGGCCGCGCGGCCGGCCGGGTGTGGATCACGACGTCACGGCCGGGTGAACCTGCCACGCGCATCGAGGTGGTGCTGATCGCCACCTTCGTCGACGAGCGGATCCACCGGCTCTGGGAAACCACCTGGCCGAGCTGGCGCAGCCTCCCCGCGTTCACCGACTACTGAGCGCTCAGCAACCCCGCATCCGGCGTCGGTAGCGTATGGCTGCGTGACACACTCGCACGGCCACTCGCATTCGCTGACCGGTCCCTCGCCGCTCGGGCCGGTGGCCGCGAAGGTCGTGGTCGGTCTGCTGATCGGCATCGGGTTGGCGGTGCTGGTCGGCGGCGCGCTGTTGTGGCCGAGCCAGCAGAAGGCCGACATCCCGCTGCCGTTCCAGAACGCCGAGGGCGGCGCGGTCACCACCGAGGCGGGCCACGTGCTGTCGAGCAGCCTGGCACCGTGCGGCAGCCCGTCGGCCGGTGCAGTGCTGACCGCGGATCCGTTGCCGGCTCCTGGCGGCCCGATCGAGGGTGCCGCCCCGTGCGTGCAGAATCTGGTGGCCATCGACTCCGGCCCGAACACCGGGGCGAGCACTCTGCTGGAGTTCAGTGGCGGGCCCGGCCAGCCGAATCTGGCGGCCGGCGACGAGATCCGGATCAGCCGTCAGGTGGACGCCGGCGGGGCGACCAGTTACGCGTTCTACGACTATTCGCGGGGCTGGCCGCTGGCCCTGATGGCGGCCGCGTTCGCCGTCGTCGTGGTGGCGGTCGCGCGCTGGCGGGGGCTGCGTGCGCTGGTCGGTATCGTCATCGCCTTCGCGGTGCTGATGGTCTTCCTGCTCCCGGCGTTGCGCGACGGCGCCCCGGCCATCCCGGTGGCCCTGGTCGGGTCGGCGGCGATTCTGTACGTGGTCCTCTATCTCGCCCACGGGGTCAGTCTGCGCACCAGCGCCGCGCTGCTGGGCACCCTGACCTCACTGCTGCTGGCCGCGTTCTTATCTTGGGGCGCCATCGAACTCGCGCATCTGACCGGACTGTCGGAGGACCAGAACAACGAGGTGGCCGCCTATCTCGGCAACGTCTCGATCACCGGTCTGCTGCTGGCCGGGTTCATCATTGGATCGCTCGGCGTGCTCAACGACGTGACCGTCACCCAGGCCTCGACGGCGTTCGAACTGGCGAGCGTCGCCGGCACGTCGCGCCGCGAGATCTTCGTCGGGGCCATGCGCGTGGGCCGCGACCACATCGCCAGCACGGTCTACACGCTGGTCCTGGCCTACGCGGGCAGCGCCCTGCCGCTGCTGCTGCTGTTCAGCGTGGCGAACCGCTCGCTGGCCGACGTGCTCACCAGCGAGAGTGTGGCCATCGAGGTCGCCCGCTCGGCGGTCGGCGGTATCGCGCTGGCCCTGTCGGTGCCGTTGACGACGGCCATTGCGGCCGTGCTGGCCACGCCCAGATCGGGGCCATCAACCGGGTCGAGGTAGTCAGCGCTGCAGCAGGCTCATCAGATAGGCGCCGTAGCCGGACTTCATCAAAGTCTCTGCCCGAGCGGCCAATTGGTCGTCGTCGATGAAACCGACCCGCCAGGCCACCTCTTCGGGCACCGAGATCTTCAGTCCCTGCCGGCGTTCGATAGTACGGACGTAGTCGCTGGCGTCGAGCAGTGAGTCGAAGGTCCCGGTGTCCAACCACGCCGTCCCCCGGGGCAGCACCTCCACCGAGAGCCGGCCCTGGTCCAGATAGGCCCGATTGACATCGGTGATCTCGTATTCGCCGCGCGCGGATTTTCGTAGACTCCTGGCGATTTCGATGACGTCGTTGTCGTAGAAATACAGTCCGGGCACCGCGTAGTGCGATGCGGGCTTCACCGGTTTCTCCTGCAGGGACAGCGCGGTCCCGTCGGCGCCGAACTCGACCACCCCGTAGTCGGCGGGGTTGGCCACCCAGTAGGCGAAGATCGCGCCGCCGTCGACGTCGTGGAAGCGACGCAGGCTGGTGCCCAGGCCGGGTCCGTAGAAGATGTTGTCGCCCAACGCAAGCGCGACCGCGTCACCGCCGATGTGGTCGGCGCCGATGACGAACGCCTGCGCGAGCCCCTCGGGTGCGTCCTGCACCGCGTAGGACAGCGAGATGCCGAACGCGGACCCGTCGCCCAGCACCCGCTGGAACCGCGGGGCGTCATCGGCGGTGGTGATCACCTGGATGTCGCGGATGCCCGCCATCATCAGGGTGGACAACGGATAGTAGATGAGCGGCTTGTCGTATACGGGGACAAGCTGTTTGCACACACCGAGCGTGATCGGATAGAGCCGCGTCCCCGAACCGCCGGCCAGGATGATGCCGCGCATCAGCTCGTGGCGTCGGCTTCGGTCAGCTCGGTGGCGGCCAGCGCCGAAGCCAGATCGTCATGGCGGAACACCGAGGTGACCTTGTCGTGCACCACCCGGAACGCCGATACCGTGGCTGCGCCGTCCGCATCGTCGATCCGCTCCTCGACGACCACCACACCGTCGCGGATGAACAGCCGGCCGGGGGTGACGGTCCGGTTCAAGCCGGCAGCCCAATCCCGCAGGGCGGCGTGCCCCTGCCCCGCGCCCCGGGCGTCGCCCACCTCGATGTCGTCGCTGGACAGCTCCAGCAGCGTGTCGATGTCGCGCGCGTTGAGCGCGTCGTGCCAAGCGAGCACGGTGGCCTTCTCCGAAGTGGTCATGCCCGCGAATCTACCGAGCGTGCGGTCAGAACCGCGTCCGCGCCAGCCACCGATTCCAGACGTCGGCGTCGCCGAACACCTCCAGCCCGGATACCCCGGTGTCGCGACCGCTGACCGCGAGGAGCAACTCCTTGGCGGGTCCGCGGACCGCGGCGGTGCCCTTGCCGTGGTCGTGCGACCACCAGATGCCGTCCTCGTCGTGGTGGACGGTCCATTCTCCGCTGGGGCCCAGCGCATCGTCGGTGGCGTGCAGATGCAGGGATTCGCCGCGGTGCAGCGGCGGGTGGTCGCGCTGACGGACACCGCGGGCCTGCACGCTCATGCGTTCCAACGTCTCGCTGACCGCGTCGGCGGCCAGTTCGGGGTCGAGGTCGTACTCGGCGCCGATCGCAAAGGCGGCGTCGGCGCGGTGGACCGTCGCCTCGTGCAGGCGCCGGCGCACCCACCAGCCGGCCGGACGGGGGCCCAGGAACGTCCACACCCGGGCGTCGGAACCGACCCGGTCGACGGCGTCGACGATCAGCCGCGCGCTGTCCCGCAGCCACTCGGCGGCAGCGGCGGGGTCGTCGGGTGGGCGGCCGTCGCGGACGTCACGCGGGTCGAGTTCCCGGGCCCGTCGTTCGGCGATGATCTGGGCCGCCCAGCGGTGACCGCGACCGACGTGCCGGAACAGCTGGCGCAACGTCCAGTCCGGGCAGGTCGGCACCCGCGCGTCGGGATCACCCGCGGCGATCAGGTCGCCGAAGCTGTCGGTCTGCTCGAGCAGCGCTGCTCGGAAGTCCACCTCACGAACTTAGCGCGGTATGCGCCGCGCCGAGCCTGATCGGCAAGCTCGCCCAGCCGCGCAGCACCCGGGTCTCGCGCCGGGTGCCCGTGCCGCCGAGTTCGGCGTCCGGGAAGCGGTCGAAGAACGCCCGCAGGCCCACCTCGCCCTCGGCGCGCGCCAGCGCGGCGCCGAGACAGAAATGCCGGCCGCCGGAGAACGACAGGTGCCGGCCGGCGTTCTCCCGCTCGACGTCGAATCGGTGCGGATCGTCGAACACCGCGGGATCGCGGTTGGCGCCGGCCAGGTGGATGATGACCAGTTCGTCGCGGCTCAGCGGCACCCCGGCGACCTCGACGTCGTGTTTGGCCACCCGGGCGCTCATCTGCACCGGTGAGTCCAGCCGCAGGATCTCCTCGACGGCGTTCGGCCACAGTTCGGGACGCTCGCGCAGGATGGCCAGCTGGTCGGGGTGGTCCAGCAACATCTTGATGCCGTTGCCCAGCAGGTTCACCGTCGTCTCGAATCCGGCGGCGAGCACCAGACCCGCCGTCGCCTGCAGTTCCCGCTCGCTGAGGCCGCTTTCGCCGTCCTCGCCGTCCGATGCGGCGATGAGCTGGCTGAGCAGGTCGTCGCCCGGGTGACGGCGCAGCGTCTCCAGATGTCCGACCAGCCATTCGTTGAAACCCACGATGCCGCGATTGACCTGCAGGTACTGCGGCCAGGACAGGCCGATGTCGAGGCTCGGGGCGCCGAGTTCGCCGAACCGTAGGATCTCCGACCGGTCGGATTCGGGCACCCCGAGGATGTCGCTGATCACCGACACCGGCAGCTGCGAGCAGTACCGCTCGACGATGTCGACCGCGCCGGCACGTTCGGCGTCGCCGGCGAGATCGTCGAGCAGCGTCTGAGCGGTTGCTTCCACCCCGTCGCGCAGCGCCTTGACCGCGCGGCTGGTGAACACCGAGGACACCAGCTTGCGGCAGCGGGTGTGGTCGGGCGGTTCGATGGTCAGCAGCGACGGCGGCTCGATGGGGTGCAGCAGCCCGGTGTCGGTGCGGTCGACCACCCAGCGCAGCGCGCCGGGCAGCTGACCGCCCAGCGACGAGACCCGGAAGTCGTCGGAGCGCAGCAGTTCACTGGCGACACCGTGGTCGAAGGTCATCGACGCGGCGCGGCCGCGGACGATCGGACCGAGCACCCGGAATTGATCGGCGAACTCGGCGGGGTTGGCCCGGACGGTGGGGTCGGCGATCAGCCGGGACTGCGCGTCGCCGCGGCGCATGCCCATCCGGGCCAGACCGCGGACGACACCGTGCAGCGCCACCCAGCGGATCCGCTGTCTGACCGTCGGCCTCGGGGAGGTTGCTGACATCACTCGAGCTTAAGCAAGGGGCGCAAGGTGTCGAGGCGGTCGAACAGGTGCCAGACGTAGGCCGACGAGCCGTCCTCGCGGTGGGGGTGCAGATCAGCCAGTTCGGGGTCGTTGCGGTAGGAGTCGAATGCTTCCTTGGATTCCCACTCGACCAGGATCAGCGCCTGTCGCGGCTCGATGTCGCCGGTGACCGCTTCGCGGAATTGACCCAGCGCGACGACGCGGCCGCCGTGCGCGGCGACGGCCTCCGGCGAACGACGGGCGTAGATCAGGTATTCGTCGCGGTCGGCGACGTCGAACAGGTTCAGCGCATACACCGGCATGGCGGCGAGACTACGCGGCGGCGCCGCGCGCGCAGGCCGGCCGGGCGGCTACCCGAACGGCCAGATCGGCGGCAGCAGACCGCCGCCGCCGCCGGAGGATCCACCGCCGCGCGAGGAGCCGCCACCGGGATATCCACCGCCCCCGCCTCCGCGGCCCGAGGACGAGGAGCCCGACGATCCCGATCCGCTCGACGGCGAGAGGATCTGCGGGATCTGGGGCACGAGCGGCACCTGCGGGATCAACGGAGTCTGCGGACGCGTGGGCGCCTGGGGCACCTGCGGCACCACCGGACGTTGCGGCGTCTGCTGTTGGGGCGGCTGCCACGGCCGCGGCCACGACGGCGACTCCGGCTCCGGGTCGTACACCGGCGGCCGGTAGACCGGACGCGGCAGGCCGATCACCGGCGGGGGCAGCTGGATGACCGGTGCGGGCAACACCGGAACCGGTACCGGAACCGGTGCTGCCGGAACCGGAGCGGGTGCCGGCGCGGGCGCGGCGGGAGCCGGGGCCGGCGCGGGGGCTGCGGGTGCCGGTGCGGGCGCCGGGGCGGCGGGCTGCTCGACGAACACCTGACGCGGCGGGGCCTGCGGGGCCTCCTGCACGACCGGCACCGGGGCCTTGATGGTCTCGGCCGGCGGGGCGGGCGGGGCGACGACAGCCTGCGGCTGGGCGGACGGAGCGGCAGGCGCCGGTGCGGGCACCTGGACGCTCGGCACGATGGCCGCCTCGGCGGGGCTCGGACGCTGGTCGGCGGTGGGGCGGATGCTGACCGCCAGCGAGATCACCAGGGCGACGACGCCGACGACGAAGATCGACGACAACGCGCTGCCGACCAGCAGGAACGGCTTGCGGTTCTCGTCCTCGACCGGCGCGGCCGGGGTATCGAGAACCGGTTCGGAGTAGGCGACCGGGGCGACCGGGGCCTCGCTGCTGACGGGCGCCATCTGCGTGACCGCGGCGCCGAAGGCGGCGTAGGAGCTGCCGGCGGTGGGGCCGCCGTCGGGATCCTGGGAGTAGGCCAGGCCGACGGTGGAGGCCTCCAAGGCCGGAGCGTTGGCCGACGCCAGCGCGGCGCCGCGGGCGATCGCCAGTTCGGCTTCCTCGGGCGCGTTGACCGGAATCGACACCAGGTGTTCGAGGTGGGCTTTGACCTCGCTGACGTCGACGCCGGATCCGACGACGAACATGCCCTGCGGTGCGTCGGCCTGGGCGTCGACCGCGCCGGCCATCTCGCCGAGCACGGCCATGGCGTCGGCGCCGTGCAGGCTGCGGCTGAGCACCTTGGTGACCGAGCCGTCCTCGGTCTGCACCACCGACAGCGTCGCGGTGTCGCGGTCGATGAAGAAGAGCGCGGTGGTGGCGTATCCGACCGCGCGGCCGACGGCCTGGGCCAGCGCCGCGGCGGCGTGGCCTTCGGAGACCAGCATCACGTCTTCGATGCCGCGCGCGGACAGCGCATCGCGCAGCGCCGACGCCGCGGCGTGGTCACTCCAGGCGACGCCGACCGATCGCAGATGGTGGCCGCCGGCTTCGGCGCTCTCCTGGGTGCCGAGTACGGCGGCGATCACCTGGTCGGCCGCACTGGGCGTTGCTGAACCCTCGGCGGCGTTGATATCGAAGACATCGTGGTCGACGGTGACACCGTCGGCCCGCTCGCCCTCGACCAGCACCATGCGGACCGTCGAGGGGGTCATCGAGACACCGAGAACGATGTCCACAGATCCTCCAAAAAAGTTTGCTATTAAGTCTATTCGGCCTGGCTCCGCGCGTTCCGCGCGAGACCACGGCTAGTTGTTCATCGACGCCGCCAGCTCGGGTGTTACAGCCGAGCCGGTCAGCTGACGAGGTTACTCGCGTGCGGTCGGCGATGGCAGGGCCGACGTTGCCACAGGGATCTCTGCAGGCACTTGCGCCGCAGGAGTCACATCGGTGTGGTTCTCTGCCGCGTCGAGCGTGACGTCAGCGTCCCGTTGGGCGCCCGCAGTGACGCTGGCGTCACGCTCGAGGCGTCAGGTCGACTTGATGAAGTTGAGGTAGGAGCGCGACGGGGTCGGGCCGCGCTGGCCCTGGTATTTCGAGCCCACCTTGGCGCTGCCGTAGGGGTGCTCGGCGGGGCTGGTGAGCCGCAGCAGGCACAGCTGGCCGATCTTCATACCGGGCCACAGCGTGATGGGCAGATTGGCGACGTTGGACAGCTCGAGGGTGATGTGGCCGCTGAAGCCGGGGTCGATGAAGCCGGCCGTCGAATGGGTGAGCAGTCCGAGGCGGCCGAGCGAGGACTTGCCCTCCAGGCGGCCGGCCAGATCCTCGGGCAGGGTGCAGGTCTCCAGGGTGGAGCCGAGCACGAATTCCCCGGGGTGCAGGACGAAGGGCTCCCCCGGTTTCGGCTCGACCAGGCTGGTGAGGTCGTCCTGCTGCTGGGCGGGGTCGATGTGGGTGTAGCGGGTGTTGTTGAAGACGCGGAACAGGCTGTCGAGCCGGACGTCGACGCTCGACGGCTGGACCAGGGTGTCGTCGAAGGGCTCGATGCCCAGGCGCCCGGCGGCGATCCCGGCTCGGATGTCGCGATCGGAGAGCAGCACGCGCACGAGAGTATCGGCTGGTGGTGCTAACCTCTCAGCCACACACCGCCGATGTAGTTCAATGGCAGAACATCAGCTTCCCAAGCTGAATACGCGGGTTCGATTCCCGTCATCGGCTCCACCTTCCTGGCCCCGGCCGTCGTCGCCGAGCGCCACGAAGAGAACTCACCAAGAATCTCCCACGAACGCCGTTCGACGCTGGCGTCATGAAAACAAGACTCGGACTGATCGCCGCAACCCTGGCCGCCGCGGCGGTCACCTTGGCCGGACCCGCCCACGCAGCGTCGACTGTGCACGGCGATGCCGAGGCCGGCTCGCAGAACTGGAGCGAGCAGCAGTACGACAACGACTGCGGGCTGATGTCTCTCGCGCACCTCATCGGCCGGCTCACCGGCAACACCCCGTCGGAGGAGGACATCATCGCCATGGCGGCCACGGTCCCCAGCGTCGTCCACGACGGTCCGGTCTATGTGAAGCCGGGCGAGGGACCCTCAGAGGGCCTCTCGCCGGACGATGCGGTTCCGCTGGCTGAGCGCTACGGCGTCAACGTCGTCATGACCTGGGACGTGAACGCCGACGAAACCGGCTGGGAGACCGGGATGCCCGCCCTGGAGCGGTATCTCGACGAGAGCGGTGCCGCGATCGCCGGTGTCGATGCCGACCTCCTGTGGGACATCCCCGACGGGGGTATGGGCGGGCACTCGGTGTTGGTCACCGAAATCGACGACGCCAACGGAGTGGTCCATCTCAACGACAGCGGCAGGCCGGGTGGCGCCGACGAGCAGATCTCGATCGACACCTTCGAAGCGGCCTGGGCCGCGGAAAACCACCCGTTGATCATCGCCACTGCCGGTACCGGCAGCGTCACGCCTTCTTGACCGAATTCCCCGAACCCACGTCATCGACCTGCGGGTCGCCGTTCTGATAGGTGATGGTGTTGTTCAGGCCGACGACGCGAACCTGATCGGTGACCTGATCGAGGGTGATCTTGTTGCCCGCGCCACCGACCTGCACGGTGGCACAGGTGCCCTTGACGGTCAGGGTGTTGTTCGAACCGCCGACATTGAGCGATTTCCCGTCGCCGCAGTCGACATCGGCTGTGGTGCCGAAGGATCCGTAATTGATGGTGTTGCCCACCTCGACCTGTGCACCGGATGCGTCGACCGCCGCTTCACCCGATTGCTGACTGGGCAGATCGATGTCGTTGGTGTCGGCACCACAACCGGTCAGGCCGAGCGCGGCGGCGGCGGCAGCGGCGCCGATACCGGCGACCAGGCGCGCGGAATTGGCGTTCATGAGTTCCCTTCCTCTCTCGCGATACTTGCCAATTACCCTGCAGCCGCCCGGTCATACGTCGTTGCGACGGCCAACCGGCCGCCCGGCCAGCCACTGAACCGGCCCACCAACACGATGAGTGCGGGCACCAACAGTGACCTGACGATGAACGTGTCGATCAGCACCCCGACGGCCACCGCGAATGCCAGTTCCTGGAAGGGTGCGACCGGAAGCAGCCCCACGAAGCCGAAGCTGGTCGCCAGCGTCACCCCGGCGATGGTCACGGGCCGGGCCGATCTCGGTAACCCGATGGCCACCGCGTCCCGCAGCGGTCGGTGGCGCGCCTCGTCCCAGATCCGGCCGACGGTGAAGATGTTGTAGTCCGAGCCGAGCGAAACCAGCAGGACAGCTGCGGCGAACGGAGCGTAGAAGATCAGCCCCTCGTAGCCGACTTCGCGTTGGAAGAACCACGTGGTCAGTCCGAGCGCGGCGCCCACCGACAGCAGACTGCAGCCGAGGAGATAAAGAGGTGCGATGACGGCGCGCAGGAACAGCATGAGCAGAACGAGGTTGACCAGCGACACGGCGACGGCGACGCGGACGACATCCGAACGGGCAGTGGCGAGGAACTCGGCGCCCAGCGCTCCCGCGCCGAGGTATTCGACGCGGGCATCGGCCAACCCCGCCCGCGTCAGCAATGTGGGCATCACCGATTGCAACGCATTGAGATCCTGCAGCCCGGACGCGGCGAGGGGCTTGTTGGCGAAAACCACCAGATACCGTGCCGCGTCACCACTGGGGGCCAGGAAGAGCCCGATGTTGGCCCCGGTGAGCTGAATCGGTTGCTGCTGTGGTCCCAGCACCGAGACGACCCCGGGCACCGCCGCGATCTCGCGTTGCAGTGCGGTGAGCGCGCCGCGATCGGCGGTGATATCGGTACGCTCCACCAGGATCTCGGTCGGAGCGAGGACACCGGCCGTGAAGTTCTCCGCAGCGGTGTCGGCCGCGACGCGTACCGAGTTGCCGGCGGGCAGGGTGTCCGGTGACGCGACCGACGCCCGAAAGTCTTTCAGCGGCAGGCTGGCTGCCGCCAGACCCGCCAACGTCACGATCACGACCACCGCTGCGACGAACCTGTGGGTCAGCCACTGGGCCATCCGGTCACCCCAGGGGACCCGGTTCTCCATGCCCGTCCAGATGTTCACCCGGGTTCCGGGCCACAGCGCGAACCGACCGAGAATCGCCAATAGCGCAGGCACGAACGTGATCGAGACGATCAGGGCCACCGCCACCATGATCGCCAAACCCGGTCCGAACGCCTGGAACAACGGCAGCTCGGCGACCGAGATACTGGCCACTCCCGCGGTCACGGTGAGGCCGGCAGTCAGCACGATCGGCATGTTGTGGGTGACCGATGACCTCAGGGCATCCCGGGCGGATCGGCCCAACGCCATCCGGTAGCGCATACCGGACAGGAAGAAGATCGAGTAGTCGGTACTGAGGCCGAGGGTGAGGGCCACGATGACCGGTTCCAGCTGGCTGGGCGCCGAAATGCCCAGCAGCGCAGCAGCTCCGCCGACAAGATGGATGGTGATGACGTAGGCGACGAGCGCAGTGAGCAACGTGACCAGCGGAGCTGCCGGAGATCGGAAGGTGACCGCCAAGATGAGCGCCACCGCCAGGAACGTCGCGATCTCCACCCACTCCAACCGCGACTTCACCACCCGGCCCTGTTCGACTTGAACGGGTATGGCCCCGGTGACCCCGACGACGTGGGCGTCGAGACCAAGCTGCTCACCGTACCGCCGCCCGGTGTCGAGGAGTTCTCCCCCGTTGAGGGTGGAGCCGCCCCACAGGTAGGTGACGATGGTCGTCGGCACACCCGGTAGCGGAACGGAGTTCGGTACCGGTACGGCACCGGCGATCCCGGTGGCGGGCATACCTTCGGTCGCCGTGTGCACATTGACCTCGGCCGCATGCCGCACCGAGGCAGCGAGCGCGCGTGCGCTCAGACCTTCGGGATTGTGCTGAACCAGCACCGCCGGACTCAGCAGCGGCAACCCGAACATGTCGAGCACTCGCCGTTCCCCCTGCACGGCGGGCGAATCCTGCTGCGTGAGAGGCAGTCCCGCATCGCGTTGCAGTCCCGGTAGGAGCATGGTGGCCGCGACGGTACCGCCGGCCACAGCGGCCACGATCAGCCAGCGCAATCTGATGATCCAGCGGGCGTATCCGCTGCTGAGGCGGCTGTGGCTCTCGGGCTCGACCATGTCCGGCCGCGCGGCCGGACGGGTGCGCGCCGGCTTACGCCGCCGTCCCGGCATGGCGAGCATGGCTATCGGACATCAGCGGCCGATCCGTACTGACATGGTCGCGAACTCTCCTCGACGGGCAGCCCGCAACAGGTGCCCAATCGAGGTGTTCCCTCACACGGCTCTGGCATACGTGCGGGATTCTGTCTGCGCTCGAGCGGCCGGGGTCGGCCGCAGTACGAGGAAGCACACCGACAGCCAGGTGGTGCAGAACAGCACGCTGACCAGTGCGTCGGTCAGGTGCACGGCCCTCAGATGTCGATTCGGCGACATGACGGACACAACCGGGAGTCAGGCCGTCCACAGCCACTCCCCAGCAGTGACTTGACCGTTAAATTCTCTGTCACTATGGCAAAGATCTCGCGGGTCCCCCGCGTCCTCGCTCTCGTCGTCGCCCCGGCGATCGCGGGCCTCGCGCTGGCCGGAGCGGCGAATGCCGACCCAGCGCTACTCAACGGCGTCTACGGCTCCGCCGACGGCGACCCTTACAACGTCCTGTCCATCACCACCGGCTGCGGACCGGCCGGCTGCGCCGGCACGGTCACCAGCAACCAGGGCTGGACCACCCCGACCACGTTCTCCGACGGGCGGTGGAACTTCACCGTCACCAAGCCCGGCGGCCTCACCTGCGAGGACGGCCATTACGAACCGGCGGTGGTCTCCCTGTCGGTCGACCCGGTGACCCTGGCCGGCATCTCGACGTCGGACTCCAACTACGGCTGCGCCGGCGGCGTGCTGACCCAGAGCCCGTTCCAGCTGCAGAAGGTCGGCTGAGCGAACTTTTTTCCCGCGCACATCCGCGGTCGCGCCACCGCGGCCCGTCGTCGCCGGAGTGCGCGACCAGCGCGACCCTGAGCAGGCATTACTCCGGGCGGGTCAGCACCGGCAACGCCCACGACAATATTTGCCCATACCGCGCATAACGGCGCTGTCTGGGAACTTCCTGTGAGCTAGCGGTCGCCGCACCGACAATTTTCCTACAAGATGCTCTGCGTTCCGGCAGAGTTCCGGCCCGGGACGCCGTTCGGTCCAGACCGCGAACTCGAGGAAGCGAAACGCGTATGTGGCGCACAGCGCTGAGCATCTGCAGCATCACGGCGATCATCGCCACGGCCACCGCGTGTGGTGGCGGAAGCGACACCGCGAGCAGCGGCGGCGGGGGCGGCGGTGACATCACCGTCACCATGACGTCGTTCCCGGACTACGTCGACCCCCAGCTCTCCTACACCGTCGAAGGATGGGAGACGCTGTACAACGTCTACGTCCCGTTGCTGACCTACAAACACGCCAAAGGCGCGGACGGCACCGAGGTCGTCCCAGGTCTGGCCACGGACATGCCGCAGGTCTCCCCGGACGGTAAGACCTACACCCTCACGCTGCGGCCGAATATGAAGTACTCCGACGGCACACCCATCAAGGCCTCCGACTTCACCTACGCCATTCAGCGTCTGTTCAAAGCGAATTCGGGTGGCTCGGTGTTCTACGAGCCGATCGTCGGCGCCACCGAATACGCCGACGGCACCGCCGACACCATCAGCGGCATCGTCACCGACGACGCCACCGGCGCCATCACCATCACGCTGGCCGAACCGAACGGCACCTTCGAGAACGTGCTCGGCCTGCCGTTCGCCGCACCCGTCCCGCCGACCACGCCGCTGGACAAGGACGCCACCAACAATCCCCCGCCGGCCAGCGGTCCGTTCATGATCTCGGCGGTTCAGGCGCCCCAGACCCTGACGATGGAGCGCAATCCGCAGTTCCAGACGGTCAAGGACGCCGGCGCCGACGAGGTCGCCGACGCGGGTGTGGACAAGATCACCGTCACGCAGAACAAGAGCAACACCGCCCAGGTCACCGACATCGAGCAGAACCGCGTGGACTACATGTCCGATCCGCCGGACGCCGACCGCCTCGCCGAGGTGAAATCGCGCTACGGCGACCGGTTCCGCATGGAGGAGTCGATCAACACCTACTACTTCTGGATGAACAACCAGGTCGCGCCGTTCAACGACGTACGGGTTCGCCAGGCGGTCAACTATGCGATCGATCCCGAAGCCCTCAACCGGGTGTTCGGCGGCCGGCTGCACCCGACCCAGCAGATCCTGCCGCCGGGGATGCCGGGCTACCAGGAGTACACGCTCTATCCGGGTCCGGATCTGGACAAGGCCAAACAGCTGATCGCCGAGGCCAATCCGGTCGATCGGGACATCACGGTGTGGACCGACGACGAGCCCGACCGCAAGCGGATCGGCGAGTACTACCACGACGTGCTGACCCAGCTCGGCTTCAACGCCACCCTCAAGGTCATCGCCGGTGACGTGTACTGGACCACCATCGGCAACCAGTCCACCCCGGATCTGGACACCGGTTTCGCGGACTGGTTCCAGGACTTCCCGCACCCGGACGACTTCTTCCGTCCGCTGCTCAACGGGGCGAGCATCCTGCCGACCAACGGAAACAACTACTCGCGCGCCGACTTCGGTGAACTGGACGCCAAGATGAACGAACTGCGGACCAAGCGGCTCGAGGATCCGGGCGTCGAAGATCAATACGCTGCGCTGGATCGTGCGTACATGGAGCGGGCGGCCTGGGCTCCGTACGGCAACGAGGAGTTCACGACGTTCCTGTCCGAGCGGATGGACTTCGACAGGAGCTATCGGCATCTGCTGTTCAGCCAGGACTTCTCCTCGTTCGCGCTGAAGTAATGGCCGCTCCCTTCACCGAGGTGGACGCGCCGGACGAACCGCCGCTGCCCACCGGGGTTCCCGCCGCCCGGATCCAGGGCCGCAGCCCCTGGTTCCTGGCCGCACTTCGCATGCGGCGCAACAAGACCGCGCTGGCCTTCGGCGTCCTGTTCGTCGCCATCGTCGTCCTGTGCCTGGCGGCACCGCTGTGGGCCGATCACGTCGCGCACACCACACCGGATGCCAACCACATCACCGACACCATCACCGTCGACGGCGCCGAGGTCGACATCGTCTCACCGGACGGCACCCCGCTCGGGCCGGGTCTGCGGGGTCAGTATCTGCTCGGCGCCGACCAGAACGGCCGCGACGTAATGGTGCGGCTGCTCTACGGCGGGCGCACCTCGATCTTCATCGGGGTGGTGGCCGCGGCCATCACCACCGTGGTGGCGATCGCGGTGGGCCTGCTGTGCGGGTACTACCGCGGTTGGGTCGACGCGGTGCTGTCCCGGGTGATGGACGTGGTGTGGGCGTTTCCGGTACTGCTGCTGGGCATCGCCCTGGGCACCGCCCTGGCCGTCGGCGGCCTGAGCCTGGGTGTCGTCACCCTCGCCGGCGATTCGGTCTGGATCCCGATCCTCATCATCGGCCTGGTGTACGTGCCGTACATGGCCCGGCCCATCCGCGGCGAGATCCTCGCGTTGCGGGAGAAGGAGTTCGTGGAAGCGGCTGTCGCCCAGGGGATGGGGTCGCTGCGAATCATGCGCGCCGAACTGCTGCCGAACGTGGTGTCGACGATCATCGTGTTCTTCACCCTCAACATCGCGAACGACATGCTGCTGGAATCGGCGCTGTCTTTTCTCGGCGCGGGGGTGCGCCCGCCCAGTGCGTCCTGGGGGACGATGATCGCCGACGGATATCAGACGATCTACACGGCACCGCACCTGACCATCGTTCCCGGCCTGATGATCGTGCTGACCGTGTTGTCGCTGAACGTGTTCGGCGACGGGTTGCGGGACGCTCTCGATCCGCGGGCCAAGATCCGGTTGGAGCACTGAGCCGAGATGGTCCGATTCGTCGCCCGCCGGGTCACCGGAATGGTGGCCGTGCTGTTCGCCATCTCGGTGGTGGTGTTCCTCATCTTCAACGTGATCCCCAATTCGAATCCCGCCGTCCGGATCGCCGGGAAGAACGCCAATCCGGCGCTGATCTCGCGGGTCAGCGCCGATCTGGGCCTGGACCAGCCACTGCCGGTGCAGTACCTGACGCTGATGAGGAAGATCTTCACCGGCCAGCTCACCTCGTATGCGAGCTCGCAGAACGTCACCGAGCAGATCTGGCGCGGCCTACCGGCCACCCTGTCGCTCACCGTCGGGGCGGCGGTGCTGTGGATGGTGCTGGCCGTGGTGTGCGGCTACCTCAGCGCCGTCCACGCCGGGAGGTTCACCGATCGTGCGCTGACCATCCTTGCCCTGATCGGCATTTCGATGCCGGTGTTCTGGCTGGCCGCAATTCTGCTGTACTTCTTCACATTCAAGATCGAGCTGTTCCCCACCAGCAGTTACATCCCGCTCACCCAGGATCCGCTGCGGTGGGCGACCCACCTGATCCTGCCGTGGCTCACCCTGGCGGTGCTCTATGTCGGCTTCTACAGCCGGGTGTTGCGCTCGAACATGCTCGATGTGATGAACGAAGACTACGTGCGCACCGCCCGCGCCAAGGGCCTCGGCGAGCGACAGGTGCGCATTCGGCATGTGTTGCGCAACTCCATGATCCCGGTCGTCACACTGTTCGGCCTGGATTTCGGCGCCGTCGTCGGCGGCGGCGCCATCCTCACCGAGACCGTGTTCAACATCAACGGCGTCGGGCTCTACGCCGGGCGGGCGATCGGCAGTCTGGATCTACCGCCGCTGATGGGTGTCGTGATGTTCGGGGCGTTCTTCATCGTGCTGTTCAACACCATCGTCGACATCCTCTATGCGTACCTCGATCCGCGAATTCGTTTGGGAGAGGCGGCCTCGGCATGAACCAGCTGCTGTCAGTGAACGATCTACGGGTGCGCTTCGCCACCGACGACGGCATCGTCAAGGCCGTGGACGGGGTGTCGTTCGGGGTGGCACCCGGCGAGATCCTCGCCATCGTCGGCGAATCGGGCTGCGGCAAGAGTGTGACGGCGCAGACCATCATCGGTCTCACCCGCTCGAGCAACGCGGTGATCGACGGGTCGGTCGAATTCGAGGACCGTGACCTGACCGAACTCGACGACGAGGGTCTTCGGACCGTGCGTGGCGAACAGATCGCGATGATCTTCCAGGACCCGATGTCGTCGTTGAACCCGGTGTACCGGGTCGGTGACCAGATCGTCGAGATGATTCGGGCACACCGCACGATCTCCACAGCCGATGCGCGTGCCCGCGCCGTGGAACTGCTGCGCACCGTGGGCATTCCGAACCCCGAGCGCCGGGTCCGCAACTATCCGCACGAGTTCTCCGGCGGGATGCGCCAGCGGGTGATGATCGCGATGGCGCTGGCACTGGAGCCGGAACTGCTCATCGCCGACGAGCCCACCACCGCACTCGATGTCACCGTGCAGGCGCAGATTCTGCGGCTGCTCGAAACGCTGAACGCCGAGCGCGATCTCGCGGTCGTGCTGATCACCCACGACCTCGGTGTGGTCGCCGAGGTCGCCGACCGCGTGGTGGTGATGTACGCCGGTCAGATCGTCGAGGACGGCACACTCGACGACATCTTCTACGATCCGCAACACCCCTACACGGCGGGCCTGCTCGGATCGCTGGCCCGCCTGGACCAGCCGCGCGCCGAGAGGCTCAATCAGATCTCTGGATCTCCCCCGTCACTGTTGGATCCGCCCACCGGGTGCCGTTTCGCGGCACGCTGCCCGCACCGGTTCGACAAGTGTGACCAGATGCCGACGCTCGAAGACCGCGCCGGCGCCGGCCATCTCGATCGGTGCTGGCTGGAACCGGTGACGAAGCGGGAGGTGAACCATGGCCACGGATGAACCGCTGCTGGAGGTGACCGATCTGGTCAAACACTTCCCCGTGAAATCCGGGGTGGTGATCGACCGTGAGGTGGCCCGGGTGCGCGCCGTGGACGGGGTGAGCCTGCGTCTCGAGGAGGGCGAAACACTGGGCCTGGTGGGCGAATCGGGCTGCGGCAAATCGACGCTGTGCCGACTGATTCTGCAGTTGCTCACCCCGACAACGGGTTCGGTGCGGTTCGCCGGCGATGAACTGGTGGGTAAGTCGGCCCGCCAGTTGCGACCGGTCCGGCGCCACATCCAGATGATCTTCCAGGACCCCTACGCCTCGCTGAACCCGCGCAAGAGGGTCGGCCAGATCGTCGGCGACCCGATGGAGCTGCACGGCCTCGCCGGCGGCGGTGACGTCAAACGCCGGGTGCAGGAGTTGTTGGACCGCGTCGGGCTGCGGCCCGAACACTACAACCGCTATCCGCACGAATTCTCCGGCGGCCAGCGACAGCGCATCGGCATCGCCCGGGCGCTGGCCCTGCGGCCCCGCCTGATCATCGCCGACGAACCGGTGTCGGCGCTCGACGTATCGGTGCAGGCCCAGATCGTCAACCTGCTCAAGGACCTGCAGGACGAGTTCCGGCTCTCGTATCTGTTCGTCGCCCACGACCTCGGGGTGGTGCGCCATGTCTCCGACCGGGTCGCGGTGATGTACCTGGGGAAGGTCGTCGAAACGGCGACGGCAGATGCGCTGTATGACAAGCCGATTCACCCGTACACCAACGCGCTGCTCTCGGCGGTGCCGGTGCCCGACCCGCGGGGGAACGCGGCCCGACAGCGGCTGGTGCTCGAAGGCGATGTGCCGAGCCCGATGAACCCGCCGTCGGGCTGCCGCTTCCACACGCGCTGTCCGTGGTGCACCGAGGTCTGCGTCGACCAGGAGCCGGCGCTGGTGGATCACGACGTGGCGCACGCGGCGGCGTGCCACCATCCCCGCAATGTCGGGCTGGGCACGACGGTGCAAGATCTGGCGTTGCCGGGGCGGACGGCGCCGTAGGGATCGCTACGGGGAGCCCGCCACCCCGTTCTGTCCGCCGGGCGAGCCGCCCGGACCGCCTGCGCCACCGGACAGCGGTCCCCCATTGCCGGTCGCGGAACCGCCTTCACCACCGTTGCCGCCCGTGCCGGATTGGCTGCTGCCGCCGGCACCCCCCGCGCCGCCCAGTGACTGGGGCGCCGCACTGTTGACGAAGGACATCCGTCGCCCGCTCCTCGCGCACCGTCACAGGATTCCTCCCGGGCGAAGACCTCACCCGGGCAACACCGAGCGCTACTGTGCACGACGGCTAAGCAGTTTGCGAGGACTGAATCATGACGTCGGTCGCCCCTGAACCGTCGCCAGCATCAACGCATTTGAACTCCGGCGTCGATCAGCCCGCGATTCCCGGCTGCCCTCCCGGAGTGCCGCCCCGACCGCCGGCACCGCCGGCACGGGTGCCGCCACCGGCGGGGACGGAGCCGCCGTTGCCGCCGTTTCCGCCCTTGCCCGTCTGGCTGTTCCCGCCATTGCCGCCGTTTCCGCCGATCTCCGACGAGTTCTGCCTGCCGACGAGCGTGGAACCACCCGTGCCACCGTTCCCGCCGTTGCCGGCGACACTGTTTCCGCCGTTGCCGCCGTCACCACCCCGAGCGGGCGCGTCTCCGGTCAAACCAGTAGCCAGCCCGCCGACTCCGCCGACACCCCCATCGCCGGTCTGGCTGTCCCCGCCGGCGCCACCCGATCCGCCGGTGATCGGCCCGAGACCGCGCCCGCCGCGGGCTTCACCGCCGGCCCCGCCCGCACCACCGACGCCGCTGACGCTCGTTCCGCCGCCGCCGCCGGAACCACCGAAGGACGGGCCCGTTCCACCGCCGACGAAGCCGGTACCACCCCGACCGCCCCGACCGCCCGGACCGGTGCTGCTGGCGCCGCCCGCGCCGCCCGCCCCGCCCTGGCCGATGCCCACATCCGAGTCGAGGAAGCCCCAACCGCCGGCACCGCCGGCCCCACCGGTACCCCCTCGGGTGGCGCCGCCGTTGCCGCCTCGTCCGCCGGTGGCGACGCCGCTCCCGGTGTAGTCGACCGTCCCGTCACCGCCCGTTCCGCCGGCTCCGCCGTCGCCATCAGCCCCGGCGACGCCGCCTGCGCCCTGGGTGGCGCCCGCGCCACCGCTGCCTCCGGCGCCGCCGTTTCCGGCTGTGCCTCCGTTTCCGCCGGCGCCACCGGTGGTGCTGCCCTTGCCGCCGACGTCGGCACCCTGTGCGCCGGCACCGCCGTCCCCACCGCGTCCGCCCTGGCCGCCCTGCCCGCCGGCCCCCCGGCCGCCGGCCACGCCGGCGCCGCCGTCGACCCCGCCGGTGCCGCCGGTGCCGGCCTTGCCACCCGAGCCGGCGTCCCCTCCGATTCCGCCGACTCCTCCTGTGCCGCCCTTCCCCCCGTCGGTGCCGTTGCCGCCGTCCGCTCCGGGGGCGGACCCGGCCGTTCCTGTCACGCCGGCCGTTCCCGTGCCTCCGGTTCCGCCGGTGCCTCCCTTTCCGCCGTTGCCGCCTGCGCCGCCGTTGCCGTTGACACCGGCCTGCCCGACCGTGAAGCCGTCACCGCCCGCGCCGGCGTTGCCGCCCGGGCCGCCTGCGCCGCCTTTGCCGCCGGTCCGGCCAGTCTCGCCGGTTCCCGGCGCTTCGGCGGCGGTACCGGTCGTCCCGCGTATGCCCTGCGAGCCCTGCGCGCCGTTGCCGCCTGCTCCGCCGTTGCCACCGTTGCCGCCGTCCCCGCCGGCCCCGCGCACACCGCTCAGCGTTCCCGCGCTGCCCGCGGATCCCCCGGTGCCGCCGGTGCCGGCGAGTCCTCCCGCACCGGCGAGACCGGCCGCGCCTCCGGCGCCGCCCTTGCCGCCATTCTGACCGGGATCGCCCGCACCGCCGTCCTGGCCGAGGAAGATGCCGTCGGCGCCACGGCCACCGTCGGCGCCGTCGGCGCCGTCACCGCCACGGCCACCGTTGGACCCGTTACCGCCGTTTCCGCCGTCTCCGTTGACTCCGGCGGCGACGATCGCCGATCCGGCTCCGCCGACGCCCGCGTTGCCGCCCGCGCCGCCCTGGCCGCCGCGACCACCTGCCTGGCCGCTGTTGCCGTTCGCGCCGGGCGTGGTCACCGCAGCACCGTCGGCACCGGCGAGTCCGTTACCACCGTTGCCGCCGGCCCCGCCGTTACCGCCGCGGCCGCCGGTGCCCTGGGTGCCGTTCAGCCCGGCCAGGCCGAAGAAGCCGGCCGCTCCACCCGCGCCGCCGAAACCACCCGCGCCGCCGGCGCCGCCGTTACCCCCGCGCTGTCCGGCCGCGCCGTCGCCGCCGGCCACCGACGCGTCGATCCCTTTCGCGCCGGCCGCACCGTCACCGCCGGCACCGCCCGCGCCGCCGCGGCCCCCGGCCCCACCGTTGCCGGCGAAAAGACCCCCGTTGCCGCCGTCACCTCCGCGGCCGCCCGCACTCCCGGCGCCGCCGTCGGCACCAGGGCCGATCCCTGCGACACCAGCCGGCCCGGCCAGACCCTGACCACCCCGGCCCCCGTTGCCGAGGAACCCGGCGTTCCCGCCCCGACCGCCGTTGGCGCCATCCCCGCCGCTGCCGAAGAACAAGCCGCCGTTACCGCCGTTGCAGGCCGAACCCGTGCAATCGGCCGGCGCATCCGCACCGTCGCCGATGAACAGCCGCATGAACGATCCCAGCGGATCTGCGTAACGGGGGCTGTCGGCCAGCGCGACGCCGGTCGCGCCGCAGGCGAACAGGCTGGCCGCCGCCGCACCGCCGGCCACCACCCGGGCCGCCGCACGACGTCGGTCAGCCCGGTGCGCCGCCCGTCGCGCCGCGACCTTGGCCGCCCTGTTCTGCCCAGCACTCATCGCCGCTCCTCGCGCATAAGAGAGATTTCGTGCGTCCCGCGCGATGGCTTGACCCGGGCAACACCGACCGCTCATTGTGCACTACGACTAAGTAGTTTGCGATCGCTCGGGTGTGACGATGATTCACGCCACCGCGACGGGCCTGATTCGCAGCGCCCCAGCGACGTTTCGCATCAGGCTCACCGATGCCGGTGGCCCCCGCCGATTTCGCTATCCGGCGGTGCCGTCGACAGGCTTGTGGAACGTGTACACCCGGTACTGGATGAGACAGGCCTTGGACAGCCACTTCATCCAGCGGGTGCCGACGATCATCATCTTCTGGGCGTCCTCGGATCCCTGCTCGCGGAAGAAGTCGATCAGGAACGGATAGGTCGGCAGCGTGTTCTTACGAATGTTGCGGTTGGCTTCGAGCTGCAGCCCCGCGCGTTTACCCATCGCCCGATAGCCCCGCAGCGGCACCGTGCCCAGGGTCCCGTAGGACTTGGCGATCCGCTGCCGGATCGCCATCCAGAACGGGGTCTTACCGAACCACATCACCGCCGGGACGAAGTCCGAAACAGCTAGGTATCCACCGGGTTTCAGGACCCGCGCGGCTTCGGCGATGAAGCGTTCCCGGGACGGGAAGTGGAAGATGCACTCGACGGCGAGCACCCGGTCGAAGGTGTTGTCCGCGAACGGCAGCTCGCAGGCGTCGCCTTCGCGCCAGTCGATGTCATTGCCGTTGACGGCGCGGGTCTGTGCCTCGGCGGCGGCGAGCTGACGGGGGTCGATGTTCAGGCCGGTGAGGTGCATCCGGGAATGCCGGGCGTTGATCTGCTGGATGGTGCCACCGAATCCGCACCCGGCGTCGAGCAGGCGCTGACCGTCTTCGACCTTGCCCGCCTCGAGCAGCACATGATCCATCGTCTCCATGGCGGCCATGTAGTCGGCGCGGGTGCCCTCGGCGGACCGGGGATCGTGCCAGTACCCCCAGTGCACCTGACGCTCCCAGAGCTGACCGGTCTGGCCACCGTCCTGCCGTTCGTCGATCAGCAGGTCGAAGTACGGGAGCTCAGGCATGCGCGGAACCTAACACGGTCGGAGGGACATACGAGGTCGCCGGGCCGGTCACAGCGTCGGCAGGAGATCTGCGAGGGAAAGGATGGTCAACACCACGAGCGTCAGGCCGATGAGTCCCCCGACGGGGATCATCGCCACACAGACCGCCACCCACACGAACAGCCTTGGCCATTCGAACGACTGGTTGCCCACCACGCCACCGATACGCTGGCGCACCAGGTGGTAGCCGGCCCAGACGCCGGCACCGATCGCGGCCGCGGCGATGATCCGCACCCCGTCCGGGGTGACGGCCAGCGTGAACGCGGCCATTGCGACCATCGCCGAGAAGCGCGCCCAGGTGACCGCCCGAACGCCCGTCATCGGGGTGGCGGCAGAACTGCGGTCGGGTTCGCCGCGGAAGCGTGGCACCCGCCCTTCGACACCGAGCAGCCGCCACAGCCATCGCGACCACACCGTGCGCAGACCCAGATCCTCGGCGACCCTGCGCACATCGGCGGCCGATTCGGCCATCATCCGGCGGGATGCGGCGCTGCGCCAGAACGCGGATTTGAAAACTACCCGCGGAACGCCGAATTCGCGGGCGAACGCGCGTGGCGGCCCGACCGACTCGCCGATCAGCCACCGCAAGAAGATCGGAAACGCGATGGCACATGACATCCGCTTGAACCACCCGGCGCGGCCGATCTCCTGCGCCAGGTGGTCGTCGGCGAAGGTGATGTGGCGGGCCTCCTCGGCCAGGTGGATATAGGTGATCTTGTTGAGCAGGGCAGGCACGTTCGCGGCACCGCGGTGCTGCAGCGTCTGCTGGTAGTGCAGCGGCTGCTCGCCGCAGAGGATCGCGATGAAGTGCAGGATGCTGATGTAGCCGCCGATGAAACCCAGGATCGGCCCGAAGATCCGCGACCCACGCCGCATGCCGGGGACATCCTCGCCGGTGCGGTTGACGAATTCCTGGAACATCTGGATGTGGTTGCACTCGTCGACCAGCTCGTGCAGCAGATAGCGGAACACCGGGGTTCGGTTGGGCAGCTTGCCCGCGTAGTGGATCACGCCGCGTACCAACATCATCTCGAACTGGATGGTGGTCTTGAGCGTGTTCGCGGTGACCCAGCGGCCCATGTCGATCCGTCGCTGCAACGGCTGTTCGGCATACCAATCCGTCGCCGCAAGCGGATTCGTCTCCGGATCGAGTTGCCACCGGGGATCGTCGCGGTCCAAAGCGTTCTCGGGCGCATCCCAGTCGATGTCCACATACGGGTCGAACCGCAGTCTCGTCGTGGCGTCCGAAAGCGCCTGCACCCGATCGAAATACGAGTCCTTCGGCGTGCCGTCCACGTCGTCGACCGCCGTCATCACCCCACCTGTTCCAGTCACCTTGTGGGCGTGACCGTAGCAACAACATCACACTTTGTGGGGTCTCGACATCCTTATGGAAGAACTCGGTTGCGTAACAGTGGTGGACGGATTCCCTGCGGTGGCCTCACGCCGATGTGGCCAGTGCGCGCCGATCCTCGTCGGCGAAGCTGTCCTCCAGTTGCAGCGGGGTCGAGTCGATGTCGATCTCCTGCAGCGCCCGGCCTCGGGCACTGCTGATGGTCCCGAAGCGACGCATCCCCTTGTCGGCCGCGTACTGCTGGAACTCGTCCTTCTGCAGACCGAACGGCACCTCCTCGTAGAGGCCGAACCCGTCCTCGGTGTTCTGCAGGGCCAGCGGGATCAATTCGTTCATCCGTGCCTCGAACACCGCCCAGTTGCCGTCGTCGGCGGCGACGTGACGCCGGCAGGTGAACGTGCCCCAGGCCATGTGCCGCCGCTCGTCGTCGCCGATCCGCCGGACCAACTCCTGCATGCCGGGCAGGATGCCGCGGTCCACACAAATGCGTTGCCACGCATAGTATCCCGTCAGCGCCATCATGCCCTCGATGACGTGGTTGTAGGTGACCGACGCCCGCACCTGCGCCGCCGGTGACGGATCGGTGGCCAGCGCGTCGAGTGCGGCCGGCAGCTCGTCGTAGAACATCTGCCGGTAGGCGGGCAGGTCGTCGAGGAAGCACTGCAGATCGTCGGTCATGCCGACGGCGTCGAGCCACATCCGGAACACCTGCGTGTGTTTGGCCTCCTCGAAGGCGAACTGCGTCAGGTACATCTCGTCGCCGAGCCGGCCCTCCGCGCGCATCGCCGCCATGAACGGCTGGATGTCCTGGGTGACGGCCTCCTCGCCGGCGATGAACTGGGCGCACAGCCGGGTGGCCCACTCGCGCTCCAATTCCGACAGCGACTCCCAGTCCTCGCGGTCGCGGGTGAAGTCGATGTCGGCCGGATTCCAGAACTTGGCGTTGCCACCGGAGAACAGCTTCAGCGGCAAGCTCTCCCAATTCAGGCCGCCGGCGGCCAGCGAGTCCGAGCGGGTTCTAGACATGGGTGTGACCTCCTGGGGTCGGTACTGCGGTGGTGGGTTGGGCAGGAGACGACGAGAAGGCCGAGACGAGCACGGCGACGAAGCGACGCACCGCCAGCGCGGGCTGCTCGGGCGAGGGTTCGTCGAGGCCGAGCAGCGGATCCAGTCCGCGGACATACGGCGCCAGGGCCAGGTGCGGCAGGATCATCAACAGCAGCGACAGCAGCATCTCGATGTCGGCGTCATCACGCAGGTCACCGCCGGCGTGGGCCTGGTGCACCAGCGGGCGCAGCACCTGCAGATAGTGGCGGTGCACCACACCCCGCACGCTGATCCGAGCGTCGGTGTCGACCTCGAAGCTGGCCGCCGCGTGCAGCGCCCGCTCACGCGGGTTGTCGGCGAAATAGGCCACCCAGGCGTCGAGCAGATCGGTGAGGAAATCGAAGAAGGGCCGCCCCGCGTCGAGGGCGTCGATCTGCGCTTCCATGTAGCTGCGCACTCGTTGACTGGCCTGGTCGGTGACGTAGGCGTACAGGTCACGCTTGTCGGCGAAGTATTGGAACAGGCTGCCCTTGGCGACCCCGGCCCGGCGGGCGATCACGTTCAGGCTGCCGCCGGAGAACCCGTGCGCCGAGAACTCGGCCTCGGCGGCAGCCAACACCGCGCTGCGGCGGCCCCCGTCCAGGCGGGCCCACGTCACCGTCGGCATGGTCGCTCCTCACCGAATCACGGGATATGACCACTGGTCATATTACTGTGACGCAGGGCACAGTCAAGGCCCGGCGGTGAGCACGCGCGGTGGGTCAGAACACCCGGATCCAGTCGATGAGCATGTCGGCCGGGTACGTGCCGCCCGCCGGTTCCCGGCCACCGGATCCGCCGACGGCGATGTTGAAGACCGGCGCCATCGTGTACCCGGGGTCGTTGAACGGCCACTCCGGCAGCGAATTGGCCAGCACCGTGAAGAAGGGCTGCATCCCGGGCGCGTAGTCCTTCCAGAAGTACATCCCCGAGGGCAGCCAGGTCATGCGCCAGGTGTGCCACTCACCGTCGACCGGGTGCTTGTCGGTCTGGAACTGAGTGCCGTCCAGGCGGGCGTGCACCGTCGTCCCCGATGGCCAGTCACGGTTGCCGTACCACTCCACGAGGTCGACCTCACCGCCACGCACGGGATTGTCATTGATCAGCCAGAAAGCCGGCCACGCGCCGTCGGTCAAACAGTTGAGCTTGATCCGCGCCTCCCAGGTGGTTCCGACGCCGCCGCGCCAGTTGCCGATGATCTTGGCGCTGGCGTACTTCTCCTGGATCGTCGTCCCCGGACCGCGGGTGGCCCGGATGACCAGATTGCCGTTTCCGTCCTGGAAGACGTGCTCCTGATCGGTCACGTAGCGGCCCATGTTGTAGGGCTTGTCCCATTCGACCGGATTTCTGATGGTCTCCCGGGCCGGGACGATGAACCACGACGCCGGGTTGGGCGGCGCACCGGCCGGACCGTTGAACTCGTCGACGAACAGAAAATTCGGCGCGGGCATCGCCGCGTCCGGGGGGACATCGGGGCCCGGGGCGGGCGGCGCATCGCCGATCGGCGGCTGGGCCGCGGCCCGGGGAACCGGCAGGGCGGCAGCCGCCACGCCGAATCCCAGCATCAACATTGCGCTACGACGATCCATGCTCGACACCGCCCAACCGTAAACGCAGCCGGGACGGTTTCGGGCGCGAACCCCGCCGTTGCGGCGCGTTCAGCCCTCCCGCCAGGTCTCGAGCACATGCTCGTAGGGATCCGTCTGCACCGACAGATCCCCCACGAACGGATGCTCGAGCGCGAAGATCAGGTACAACACGAACGACAGCAGGGCACCGGCGAGCGCGACCGACGCTGCGTGCACCGCGATGTGCTTGGTCCCGAACAGATAGGTGAACGTCAGCATCACGGCTCCGCCGCCGACCAGGAGCACCCACAGCTCCGTCGGGATCTCGGCGTCGCCGCTGGAGATCCGCACCTTGCGACTGCTTCCCAGGTCGTTGAGCTTGCCGATGTCCTCGTTGAGGAAGGCGATCTGGATCTGGGTCACCGGACGGACGTCCAGGTAGCTCTGCCAGATCTGGCTCAACTGATCGGACTGCTGTTCGATCGCCTCGCCGTGGTGCAAGCGCACGAACTCGTCGTTCACCACATCCTCGGCATAGGCGACCAGGCTGGCCCGCACCGCCTCCCGGGATTCCGGCGGCAGGGTCTCCGAATCCCGGAGCAGATCCGAGATGGCGTTGGCCTCCGACTCGGCGGCGGCTTTGGCGTCGGCGAACTGTTCCCAGACGACGACGACCACGAAGGCGACGAGGACCGCATAGAGAATTCCCGCCAGCGCAAAGGTCTGCGCGGTGACGTCGTTGGCCGATTCGAAGCGCTCGGACCGCGTCACCCGCCGGAACACGATGAGGCCCAGCACCGACAGCCCGACCGTGCCGAGGACGACCAGCGTGGCGACGATGATCGGCGGCTGTTGCAGCAGCCAGATCATCGGGTGTCCCCCGCGCGGCCCACCAGGTGAATCTACCCGGCAGCGCTGGTGGCGTCCGCCTTTCGCGCAGTGGCGAGATTGTCGGCCACCTCGTGACGCCAGAATTCGTTGGCGTGCCCGGTGTCGACCTCGAGTTCGAACCGGTCGGTCATGTCCGCGGTGACGTCGGCCCGGTCGACGTAGAACTGTTCGTACCACCGCCGATGCTGATACACCGCGCCGTCCTCTTCGGTCAGCAACGGATTCTCTATGCGGGTCTTGTGTTTCCAGATCTCGACGTCCTCGAGGAACCCGTCCCCGAACGACCGGCTCATCGAGGTGGCGAGTTTCGCCGCCTTGTCCGCGGGCAGACCGGGCAGCTCCTGCACCGCGACCCCCCACATGAGGACGAACGAGTCGTGACTGACCGGATAGTGGCAGTTGATCAGGGCCACCTCGATGGTGAAGTCCGGCGCCACGTCGTTGTGCAGCCAGTTGATCATGTACGCGGGTCCGAAGTACGTCGCTTCTGACCTCAGCTTCGTTCCCGCCCAGAGCTTTTCGTGGTTGGGAGTGGTGTCGGGACGTGGCTTGGACTCCATGAACTGGCTGGCCGTGTGGCCCTCGATGACGTTCTTGAAGAAGGTGGGATAGGCGTGGTGGATGTAGAAGAAGTGCGCCATGTCGACGTTGTTGTCGACGATCTCGCGGCAGTGGGACCCCTCGATGCGGATCGAGTTCCACGACCACGGCGACCACTTGCCCTCGTCGTACCCGTCGATGGTGGGCGGGAAGAGTTCCTCGGGCGGCGTGGACTGCTCGGGGTCGTGCCAGACCAACAACTGGCCGTTCACCTCGCCGACCGGCCACCGTCGCGTACGTGCCAACCGCGGCGTGCGCTTGGCGTACGGCACCAGTGTGCAGCGCCCGGTCGAGCCCTGCCAGCGCCAGTCGTGGAACGGGCACGCGACGGAGTCGCCCTTGACGGTGCCTTGGGACAGGTCGCCGCCCATGTGCCGGCAGTAGCCGTCCAGCACGTGCAGGGCGCCGTCGGGGTCGGCGAATACGACCAACCGGGTACCGAAGGCGTCGACGCCGTGCGGTTGACCGTCGCGGAAGTCCTGGGCCAGGCCCAGGCAGTGCCATCCGCGGGCGAAGCGCGTCATGGCCACGCCGGTATCGATATCCCTGATCTCTGGATCGGTCACCGGCCCATTTAAGCATCTTCGCTTAGATGATGAGCGGGGAATTATGATCGCGGCGTGCGACGAGGTGAACAGGCCAGGGGCGACATTCTCGATGCGGCCGAGCAGATGATCGCCGAACGCGGGGTGCAGGTGCCGCTGCGCGACATCGCCCTGGCCGCCGGGCAGCGCAACAACTCCGCGGTGAACTACCACTTCCGCAACCGCCAAGATTTGATCGATGCCGTCGTGCTGCGCCGTCTGGAGCCGATGGAACGCGAACGCGGGCTGATGCTCGCCGCCCTCGGCGAGAGCGCCGATCTCGACGCGCTGCTGCGGGTGATGGTGCTGCCGTTCACCACGGTGCCCAGCCGCTACTACGCGCGCTTCCTGCAAGCCGCCGCGCTGCACCTGCGCGCCGACATCGACGCCGCGCAGGGGTCGGTGTGGCGCCACGTCCTCACCGAACTCGCCCGCGCCATTCCCACCGGCGACACCGCCGCCCGCCGGCGCCGCATGAACGCCGTCGCGACCACGATGTTCGCCCTCCTGGCCGACCTCGAGCGGGCGACCCACGACACCACGCTGGCGACCGGGGGTCCGGAGGAGGTCATCGCCATGCTGGCGGCGATGCTCACCGCGCCGGTGCCCGCCCTGCTGGCCGTGTCCGCGGGTCAGCGGAAGTAGATCTCACCGCCGGTGGGATAGCCGCCGCCGGTCGTGGTGACGTGGACGTGGTCGTAGTGGCCCGCGCCGAAACTCTGGGGACCGCTCGGGGTGTAGTACACGCCCCGCCAGATCGCATCCTGGATGCCGAAACGCTCGGCGTTCTTGAGCACGTAGGCCACGATCTGGTTGCCCAGCGCGATGCCCTGCCGGCTGCCGGGATCGGGGATCATCACGTCGAGGGCGAGGCCGTCGGGATGCCATCGCAGCGCGTCGGCACGGAACCCGCCGATGTTCTGGATCTCGGGGAAGACGGCGCTGATGGCTCGAGCGGCGCGGATGGTCCGGACCTGGAGCCCGTGTTCGGGTGCGGGTCCGGCGGGCAGGGCCTCCCGCACCTGAGCTCTCGATGCCCGCCAGTTGGCGATCGAGACCAGTTGGCCGGGGACCACGTCGATGTCTTCGATCACCGGCGGCACGGTGCCGGATCCGGCCGCGAGTACCTCGCCGCAGCAGCCCGGGGCGGTGTCGACGACCGGTTGGACGTCGTCCTCGGCGACCGGATTGAGGTCCGCGCCCAGCGTCAGCGCGGCGGCAGCGGGCGTCGCGAAAGCCACCAGCAGCAGCGACGTCCGTCGCCGTTCGCTGATCTTCGAATGCCGACCCACGCAAGCACCTTACGATTAGAAGAACCCTAATGTCACGACGAGGTCACGGATTCATCACGGGCCGTACCGCTGACCTCCGCCCGCGCGCCTACCCTGGACACCATGCGTTCGGCCACCGCGCTGAGCATCGTCTCGGTCATCCTCGTCGTGAAGGCCCTCCTGATCGGGTGGGTCTCCTACGGGCGGGCGCGCACCATCGGCTACGAACCCGCCTTCGGTGCCACCGGCCTGGTCATCGCATCGCTGGTTCTGCTTCTTGCCCTGATCGCGGCCGCGGCCAGCGTCCTGCTGCGCCGTCGCAGCCGGGAGGAAGACCGGAACCGGGTGTGACCTACGGAGTCGTGTACTGCGGTTCGTGGAACCGGTTGATGATCGGAATGCGCTCGATGATGCGGTCGCGCAGCCGCGGCTGCGGCGCGACCGGCGGCACATATCCGGGCGGCAGTCCCGCGGTCGCGGGCGGCTGGTAAGCCGGCGCGGGCGGAACCGCGACCGGCGCGGGAGCGACGTACTCGGGTGCGGGCGGCACGTAGACCGGTGCCGGCGGCGCCTCGTACACCGGCGGCGGTGCCTCCACCACGGGTTCGCTGACCGGCGCGACCTCGGGTTCGGGAGCGGGCGCCACCTCGGGCGGCGGGGGCGGCGCGGCGGGCGGCGGCGGCGCGGCGGGCAGCGGTGCGGCCTCCGGGACCTTCGGCGCGGCCGCCGCGGGCGGCTGCTCGACCATCTGCCCAGACGCCGCGAGGGGTTCGGTGCGGGCGGAGTCCGAGCGCGTCTGCGACGTCAGCTGCATCCCCAGCGCGACGGACAGGGAGACGACGAACGTCACGACCGCGGCCGCGAGCACCGAGGTCAGCGCGGGTACCCGCCACGTGAGCCAGGACCGGCGCGGACTCTCGGCCCCGGCGGCCAGCGCGAGCCGCGCATCGATGCCGGCGAAGCCGTGAGCCGACGCCAGTGCGGCGCCCCGGGCCAGCGCGAGGTCGGCCTCGGCGGCCGAGATCGCCGAGCCGAGGGTGGCCACGAGGTGCGACAGGTCGTCGGCCGAGCCGAGGGCGTAGACCGCCTCGGGACGGGCTCCGGTCGACTCCAACGCCCGCTGCATGCCGTGCACCAGGGCCGCTGGATCGGTGCCGGTCACCGGGTCGACGACGACGCGGTCGGCGGTGACGATCGTCACCAGCGCCAGGTCGGGTTCGGCGATGCACACTGCGATCTCGTCCTGGCGGGCCAGATCGGAGATCCCGGTGGCCAGCGCCGCGGCCGCCTCCGCGGCCGACAGCGCGACCACGTTGTGCACGCCCTTGTCGGTCAGAGCCTGATGGAGCGCGACGGCCGGCTGCTGCGCCGACGGCGACCAGGTGAGGCCGACGGCGATCGGTCGCACGCCGGGCACGGCGGCGTAGGGACCCTGCCCCAGTACCGCTTCGACCAGCGATTTCGTCGCCGATTCGTTCGCCTGGGTGAGATTCAGGGCGCCGCTGTCCACGGTGGCGCCGTCACCGTCAGCGCCCTCGACGAGGACGAAACGAATCGCCTTCGATGTCACCGAAAGGCCGAGTACAAGGTCCACTGGTCGATCCCGCTTCGTTGGTCAGTTCGGGTCTGACCATACCGCTGCTTCCGCGATGCTCAACCCGCCCGGCGTTCAGCCCGCCTGCCACAGGCAGTGGCCACTCAGCTCGATCGAGAACATCACGGGCAGCACCTCGAAGCGCAGCGGTTGACCCGGCGCACCGTCGGCCACCTGCGGCTTACCGACCTCACCCGCGCGGGTCACGGCCGTCTGTTCGGCGCGGCACGCGGTGGCCGGATCCTGCGGAAAAGCGGTCCACATTCCGGAGAGCATCTCGGGATTCCGCAGGCCCTGACCGTGCAGGGAGAGACCGGCGTCGGTCGACAACCAGCGCTCACTCGTAGGGTACGGGTCGGGATGGACCACCCATCGGCCCGCACTGCACTGCACCGTGGTGAAGTCGGCAAGCCTCGACAGCGCGCCCTCGACGGCGGCGGCGCAGGAGGCGCCCGGCTGCGGTTCGGCAGGCTGCGCATGGCTGACCACCGGAAGGCTCAGCATCAGCACCGCCGCCCCGGCCAGCGTCCCCAGAATCCGTCGCATCACATCGGTTATGTCGTCCGCCGCCCGGATAGCGCTACAGCAATCCGGATAGCGCTACAGCAATACAGTGAGGCGGTGACCAGCCCCCTGCGCGGTGTCGACGTCGACGCCCTCGATCCCCCGGCGCAGGTGCGGTTCTGGGCGTCGCTGCTCGAGCTACCACCGGCCGACGACCACGCGGTGGCGCTCGGCCCGGGCAGCCTGCGCTTCGTCGCGACCGAACACCCCAAGTCGGGGAAGAACCGACTGCACCTCGACCTGGCGTCCACCTCCGTCGAGCACCAGGCCGAACTCGTCAGCAGGGCCCGCCGGCTGGGGGCGCATCCGGTCGACATCGGACAGCGCGACGTCGCGTGGGTGGTCCTCGCCGATCCCGAGGGCAACGAGTTCTGCGTGCTCGAACCCCGCGAGGAATACCGCGGCCGTGGCCCGGTCGCCGCGGTCGTGATCGACGCGCTCGACCCGGCCGCCCAGGCGCGGTTCTGGTCCCAGGTGACCGACCTGCCGATCACCCGATCGCAGGCCACAGTGGCTTCGCTGGCCCAACCCGGCGCCTACTTCGTCGAGTTCGTGCGGGTACCGACGGCCAAGGACACCGCGAACCGGGTGCGGCTGCGCGTCGAGGGCCGCACAGCCGCCGCCGACCCGGAGGGAAACGAGATCAGCCCGGCGTGAGCCTCACGGTTCCAGCAGCCCCTGTCCGAGATAGCCGCCGTCGGGCACCCCGGGCAGGATCGCGAAGGCCGCCGAGCCGACCGTGCACTCCGGGCGCCGAGTGTGCACACCGGGCGGGATTCTGGCGTCAGCGCCGCCGTGAGTGCACTTTCGGCGCCCTGGATGCACGCTCGTTCGCCTCAGCGGTTGGGGACCTGAATGGGAATCGGCACCGGCAGGAACGGGATGTCGAGGTAGGTCGTGGTGACGGGGTTCGTGGTGGTCGGGTAGGTCGGGAAAGTCCTCGTCGTCGTGGGCACCGTCGTCGTGGGCACCGTCGTCGTGGGCACCGTCGTCGTGGGCACCGTCGTCGTTGTGGTGGTCGTGGTCGTGGTCGTGGTGGTCGTGGTCGTGGTGGTCGTCGTCGTCGGTTGCGTCGTCGTGACCTGCGTGGTGGTGACAGGCGGAGGTGGCGGCGCCTCAGTCGTGGGTGGCGGCGGGGGCGGCGCGGCCTCGCTGGTCACCGTGACGACCGGCGGCGGCGGCTCGGTACTGGGCGGTGGCAGCGGTGCGCTGGCCGGCAGACGGGTGGTCTCCAACTGGGTGGCCGGCGTGCTGTCGGTCGACGTCCCGGTCAAGGCGTACGCGACACCGCCGAGCGCGACGACCGCCACCAGCGCTGCAGCAACGATTGCCAGCTGCGGCAACCGTTGCCACACGCCGACCGGCTCGGCCGCCGGCTGATCCCGTTCGTAGAGCACCTCCGGGCGCGGACCGGCCACCTCGGTCGCATACGCGTCGTACTGGTCGAGCTGGTCGCGATAGCCGTCCTGATACGGCGCGGAGCCGGCATCCCCGGTGTAGGGCACCGGTTCCTCGCCGGCGGCGTCGTCCTGCGACCAGGCCAGCGCCCGGAAGGTGGCCGAGCCGGGCGCATCGGCGGTCATCTCGGCCACCGGCGCGGCCGGGGCGATCCCGGTCGGCGCATCTGCCGCCGCGCTGTACGCGGCGAACAGCGCCGCCCCGACCGCCGCGTCCAGCGCGGGCTGCGGGGTGTTCAGCACCGGGACGCGCGAGTGCGCGGACAGCTGCTGGGTCACCAGCGGAATGCTCGCTCCGCCACCGACGGTCACCACGGCCGACACGGTCGACCAGGCAATCCGATTGCGTTGCAACACGTCGTCGAGCGCCGCCAGCACGTTGGCCAGTGGCGCCTGCAACAGTTCGTCGAGTTCGGCGCGGGTGACCCGCACCGTCGAGGAGAACCCCGGTAGGTCGACACCGATATCCGCGGCGGTCTGCGCCGAGAGCCGTTCCTTGGCCCCACGGCACTGCTCCCGCAGCGCCGTCAGCGAACCGACCGCGGCCGTCGTCGCCGGATCCACACCGCCCGAGCGGGTGATGCCGTCGAGCACTCGGGTCAGCAGCGCCTGGTCGATCTGGTCACCCGAGAATTCGGTTAACCGGACCGTCGCGTCGATCGGCTCGAACGCCGAGGACGCGTCGGTCACCGTGATGCCGGTACCGCTGCCGCCGAGATCGACGAGTGCCACGACACCGTTGGTCGGCAGGCCGGGGTTGGCATGCAGCGCCGTCAGCGACGCGACGGCATCGGAAATCAGGCGGGCGGGCGCCAGCACCGGATTGGTACGCAGGGCCTTACGCAGGGCCCACTGTGTCGCGGTATTCCAATGCGCAGGCACGCCGATCGCCAGGTCCCCGACCGGCGGGCCGCCGGTGAGTTCGACCATGGCGTCGAGCGCCTCGGTCAGCAGCGCCTCCGCGTGGTAGGACGCCCCGTCCGGCGCGATCAGCGGCACCGGATCACCGATGCGTTCGACGAATCCGGTGAGTACCGTCCCGGCGTCGCCCCGCCCGGGCAGCCCGACCTGCGGCGTACGGTCGCTGAACAGGCTCAGCGCGGAACGCCGGATCACGGGCGGGTTGCCGACACGCGCCGCTACCAGGTTGGTGGTCCCGATCGACAACCCCAACGGGTCGCTCATATGACCCGCAACCCTAGCCGCGCTCGCCGGGGCGTCATCGTTGCGACACACCACTGGATGATTCATCGCAGGTGAGGGCGGGTATCGCCGCCTGCATGACGTCACTATGGCTGGCCGGCCGCCCGGAAGAGGCGGATCCCCCGAGCCCACTCGACGAATCGAATCGCTCCGCCGACGTCGTGGTGGTCGGTGCGGGTCTCACCGGACTGGTCACCGCGACCCTGCTCGCCCGCGCCGGCCGTGACGTCCTGGTCCTCGAGGCCTGGCGCTCCGGGGCCGGCGCGACCGGCAACACGACCGCCAAGATCAGCCTGCTGCAGGGCAGCAAGATGAGCAAGATCGTCGGCAAACACGGCCCGAACGTCGCGCGCATGTACCTCGAGGGCAATCGCGAAGGCCAGGATTGGCTGCTCCGCCACTGCGACTCCCACGGGCTGTCCGTTCAGCGCGAAGACGCGTTCACCTACGCCCAATCCGAGCAGGGGATCTCCGCGGCCCGCCGCGAACTCGAGGCCTGTGAGGCCGCGGGGCTGCCCGTCGAATGGGTCGACGCGGACGACCGGGCGGCCGACGTACCCTTCCCCTTCCATGGCGCGGTCAGGCTGGCCGCGCAGGCCCAGTTCGATCCGATTCCGTTGCTGGACAGCCTCATCGCCGATCTGGACCGGCACGGCGGCCGGCTCGTGCAGGGGGTGCGGGTGCAGTCGGTGTCGGGCTCGGGCGACCGGCTGTCCCTGCAGGTCCGTACCTCCGAGGGGCACACGTTCGACGTGGTCACCGGGCAGTGCGTGCTGGCCACCGGTATCCCGATCCTCGACCGGGGTGGCTTCTTCGCCCGGCTCAAACCACAGCGGTCGTACTGCATGGCCTATCAGGTGCCGGGCAGCATCACCCGGGGCATGTATCTGTCCACCGATTCGCCGACCCGCTCGGTGCGCTACGCACCCACCCCCGACGGTGACCGGCTGATCGTCGGCGGCGCAGGGCATCCGGTGGGCCGGGAAAAGCACCCCTCGTCGTCGGTGCAGGAACTCGATGGGTGGGCCAAACGGCATTTCCCGGGAGCCATGCAGACGCATTTCTGGTCCGCGCAGGACTACACGCCGGCCGACGAACTGCCCTACGTCGGGCCCATCCTGCCCGGCAACGAGAAGATCTTCGTCGCAACAGGTTTCGACAAGTGGGGGATGACCAACGGCACCGCGGCCGGGCTGGCGCTGTCCAGCCGCATCCTGGGCGGCCGGATGGACTGGGCCGATGCGTTCGCCAGCTGGAGCCCCCATGAACTGTCCGGCATCCCCAAAGCGGTGCAGTCCAACGTCGAGGTCGGCATCAATCTGGCCAAGGGCTGGATCACCCCCGTCACCCGGATCGCCGAGCGCACACCGCAGTCCGGCGGCGTGGTCAGCGGCCCGCCATGGGCGTTGGAGGCCCGCAGCGTGGTCGACGGTGTCGAGCGCCGGGTATCACCGGTCTGCCCCCATCTGGGCGGCATCGTCAACTGGAACGACGCGGACGAGGCCTGGGAGTGCCCGCTGCACGGATCACGGTTCGCGCCCGACGGAACCCTCCTCGAAGGTCCCGCCACCCGGGGCCTCACCCCCAGTGACTCCCCGATCGGGCATCAGTCGCCGCAGCACGGCTGAGCCGCCGGCACCGACGGCGATGAACGCGACGCCCACCGCCGTGGGCACCGCGTCGGACACCCAGCCGACGATGCCGGTGATCATCACGAACGGCGGCAGCCAGTCCACCGCCGGCAACCAGCAGGTGGACTCGCCGGTCGCATGGTCGGGATAGAAGTCGGTGAAGGACATCGCGAAGATCATGGCGCCGATCGGCAGGATCCACGCGGTCCAGAAGTTGTCGTTGTCGCCGATGACGGCATCGCCGTACGCCCCGGACAGCGCCGAGAACACGAACGCGCCCGCCCACACCGCCGAGATCACGGTGTTGACCCGGAGGAACACCGGGCTGTCCCAATATTGCTGCGGCGTGGTGTCTTTGGCATATGCCAGGGTGAACGGGCGGCGGATCGCCAGGGTGACGAGCGCGAACACCGCCAGTGCGACATTGCTGACCTCGCCGGCCCACATCTGCAGCCAGCGGATCCCCCCGTCGGAGGCGAGCAACCCCAGCAGCGAGAGCAGCGCGAAGTAGCCGACGGTGAACCCCTCGAGCAGGTGCACCGGCACCCCCCGCCGGCGGCCCACCCACAGGGTCAGCAACGACAGCGCCAGCGCCGAGGACGCCGCCTCCTCGAATCGTCCGGGCCCGCTGACGACGGCCATGAGTATCCAGGGGGCGATCCCGGCGAACGGGGACCGGACGTACCCGTCGAGGAACTTCATGCCCGGTGACTCTATGCCGTCGGCGGCGACTGTGCTGCAATGTCGTCCATGGGTGACATCGACGACATCAAACAGGTCAAATACCGGTATCTGCGGGCGCTGGACACCAAACACTGGGACGAGTTCGCCGACACCCTGACCGAGGATGTGGTCGGCAGGTACGGCGAATCGCTGGGCGACACCCATGAGTTCACCGATCGCGACTCGCTGGTGAACTTCATGCGCACCTCGCTGGGTCCGGAGGTGCTCACCGAGCACCGGGTCACCCACCCCGAGATCACCGTCGACGGCGACGAGGCGACCGCCACCTGGTACCTGCAGGACCGGGTGATCGCACCCGCATTCGACTTCATGCTCATCGGCGCGGGCTTCTACCACGACCGTTACCGCCGGACCCCCGACGGCTGGAAGATCAGCTCGACCGGCTACGACCGCACCTACGATGCGTCGATGTCGTTGCAGGCATTGAACTTCAAGGTGAAGTCCGGCCGGGCGCTCAACATCTGAGCCGTCACTGGGCCAGGGCGATCACGGCGCCCGGCCGCAGCCAGCCGATGATGTCGACCAATGTGGCGTCGTCGATCGCGACGCAGCCCGCGGTCGGACCGCCGTCGGTCGAATGCAGGAAGAACGCGCCGCCGTTGCCGGGCACGCGCGCCTTGTTGACCCCCATGACGACGGCGTGGCGGTACTGCGGGATGTCGAGATTCTCGGTACCCGAGCTCAATGACGTGTTGAACGGGCAGGCGGCCTTCTTGCAGACCTGCATCGTGTTGTACGTCGGGCTCTTCATATCCCCGTCCCACCAGTGATCCCCGGTGACCTGGACATAGGGCAGGCCCCCGCCGGGATTGGGTTCGGTGCCGAACGCGAAGTCGAGGGTGAACACCCCCATCGGGGTCTTCATCTGGCCGTCATGGGTCTGCGCGGCCATCCCGTTGGCCCCGATGAAGGCCGGGATACCGGCGGCCACCGGTTGCCACCCCGCGGCGGTGCGCTGCCAGACATCCATCTTGGCCTTCGAATCGCCCACGCCGACAACCGAGATCACCTGCGTCGCCGACCCGACCGACGGCGCGAACCAGGGCACGGCGGCGTGAGCGACCGGCATCGAGGACGCCAACCACACCGCGGCAGCGCACAGCGAGATGAGCAGTCGGCGCATCCGACCATCCTCGACGGTCCGCCTCACAGACCTGTGAACGTCCGGACACGATCGGATCGCGCTGCGTTCGGCGCCACCGGCTACGTTGGCGGAATGGACTTACGTCTCCGCCGCCGCGGCCAGGGTCTGCGTCAGATCGGCCAGGGCCTCGGCCACCTCGATCAGGAGGTGTTCGAGGCGGTCGCCGAATCGCCCAGCCCATTGCTGGACGCGGTGATGCCGAAGCTGACCCAGGCTGCCGACCACTCCAAACTGTGGTTCGCGATCGCGGCGGCGATGATGGTGGCCGGGACGAGGAGCACCCGCCGGGGTGCCACCCGGGGCGTGCTGACGTTGGCCGTCACCAGCCTGGTCACCAACCAGGGCGCCAAACGGATCTGGGTTCGGCCGCGGCCGAACTACATCGTGGTGCCACTGGCCCGCCGCGGCCGGCGGTTTCCCACGTCGAACTCGCTGCCGTCGGGGCATTCGGCGAGCGCCGCCGCCTTCGCCGTCGGGGTCGGATTGGAGAGCCCCGCGGCCGGTTTGGGACTGGCGTTGCTGGCCGGGCTGGTCGGCATGTCACGGGTCGCCACCGGCGCCCATTATCCCGGGGACGTGCTGGCCGGATTCGGTATCGGGGCGGCGATCGCCGTCGTGGGCGGGCGGGTGGTACCGCCGGCGACCCCGACGAAGCTGCCGACGGCCAAGCCACTACGGGTGGACACCGCGCCGCGCCCCGAGGGCGCCGGCGTCGTGCTGGTGATCAACCCGGCATCGGGCAGCGGGACGGGCGCCCGGGTGATCGACGAGGTGCGCGCAGCGTTGCCGCGCGCCGAGATCGTCGAGCTCAGCGAGGGCGACGATCTGCACAGCGTGCTGCGCGACGCCGCCGGCCGCGCCGAGGTGCTCGCCGTCGGGGGTGGCGACGGCACCGTGGCCAGTGCGGCCGGTATCGCGCTGGCGGCCGGGCTGCCGCTGGCGGTCTTCCCCGGCGGCACCTTCAACCACTTCGCCAAGGACATCGGCTGTGATTCGGTCGCAAAGACCGTCGACGCCATCAAACGGGGCTGCGTGTACTGCGTGGACCTGGTGTGCCTCAACGAGGATCAGATGGTCATCAACACCGCGAGCATCGGCGCCTACCCGAGGTTTGTGGCGACCCGCGAGAAGCTGGAACACAAGGTCGGCAAACCGCTGGCCGGGTTGTACGCCATGTTCCACACGCTGCGCCGGGGGGAGCCGGTGCGCATCCGCTACGACAACGAGACGGTGCAGACCTCGCTGTTCTTCCTGGGCAACTCGACCTATCTGCCCTCGGGGTTCGCCCCGTCACAACGCCATCAGATGGACGACGGCCTGCTCGACGTACGCATCCTGGAAACCGGTAAGCGGTTCAGCCGGCTGCGCATCCTGTCGGCGTTGATGCTGGGCCGTCTCGAGCGCAGCCCGCTCTATCACGAGATGCGGGTGCCGGAGTTCCGGTTCACCTCGGTCGACGGTCCGACGGTGCTGGCCTGCGACGGCGAAGTCGGATCGGAGGTCACCGAGGCGACGTTCAGCGCGCGGTATCGAGCGCTGCCGGTGTTTCGTCCGCTGACCTGATCGGGACCAGCAGCAGCCACCCGACGAAGAACGCGTAGCCCAACGCCCAACCGGCGATCACGTCGGACGGGTTGTGCACGTTGAGCACGACCCGGCCGGCGCCGATGGTCACCACGATCACCACCCCGAGCGCGGCCGCCCACCCCCGCCAGGCCGGCGGCAGCTGCGGCCACAAGACGGCCAGCAAGGCCGCGACACACACCAACATTCCCAGGGCGTGGCCGGACGGGAACGATGTGGACTCCGCGACCACCAGTGCGGTCTGCGGCCGTGGCCGGTCCGCGATCTCCTTGACCAGCTGGGTGAGCGCCCCGCTGAGCTCGACGGTCACCGCGACGAACACCGCCAGGCGCGGACGGCGGCGAACCAGGGCCACCACGATGACCACGAGACCGATCAGCCGGAACACCACCGGGTTGAACACCTGGCAGTAGACGTTCCAGGCGCTCACCCAGGCGGGGTGCGCCACGCCGATCCGGTACATCGGCTCGAGCAGGGCGGCGTCGAACGTGGTCAGCCAGGTCCAGCGCAGCCCGTAACCGCACCACATCAGCACGAAGACCGCCATCGCGGCGCCGGCGCTGACGATCAACCACTTCCGCTGCGCCGCCATGGCGCCCGTTCTACCAGCCGTGGTGGACCGTTCGACCCCGCCGGCGAGGGCGGTCACAGCACGGTAAGCAGCGCTCCGCCGAGCAGGCCGGCCATCACCGTGGCGCCGGCGGTGGCCCCCACGGTCTTCCAGCCGAGACTGCGAAGCACCATGGCGATGCCGGGAAGACTCACCGCGGGCAAGGTGATCAGCAGTGCGCCCAGGACGCCGGTGGACAGACCGAGCAGGGCCAGCCCCTGCAGGATCGGGATCTCCCCTGCCGTGGGGATGACCAGCAGGGTGCCGAGCACCGCGGCCACCAGCACGACGAGCAGGCCCTGATGCGCCGGCTGAACAAGCGTCAGCAGCCATCCCCGGGTGGCGCCGATCAGCAGCACGATCACCAGATATTCGGGCAGCAGCACCACGGACAGTTTGCCCAGCGCGGCGAGGAAACGGATTGGCGCGCTGCGCGTTTCAGGCATGGCGGGGACCACTTCCGGCCCAGGCGGATCGCCGTGGCGCCGGGTGAGCAGTCCCACCAGAACCGCCGCGCCGACCACGGCCAGCGCTCCGACCGCCAGTCGGGTGACCGTCCACTGCCACGGCGCGACGAACAGCAGGAACACCAGCACCGCGGGGTTGAGCAACGGATTACCCAGCCAGTACGCCACCACCGCGGCGCGGCTGACACCGGTGCGCCGTAGGGTCACCGCGACCGGTGCGGCACAACAGGTGCACATCATCGTCGGCATGCTCGCCAACCCACCGGCCGCCGCGGTGGACAACAGACCCCGCCGATTCAGCAGACGGGGCAGCCAGCTGCGCGGGACGAATGCCTGCACACAGGCGCTGACCAGCAGCGCCACCACCAACGCGGGCAGGATGGCCAACGCGTAGGCGTGGAAGAACGAGGTGGCCGCGGCCCAGCTCGGGCCATCGCCGGCACGGACGCCTCCGACGGCGAGGATGTCCTTGGCCGGCCAGTCGTGCGTCCGGGCCGCCGACATCGCCTTTCCCAGGTACGGCATCCACTTCGCCCACGTCAGGCCCGCCACCATGACCGCGGCGGTGACGGCTACACCGGCGAGCAGGGCCCGCCGCGAGGGTTCGGCGGTATCGGCGTGGGCGACCATATCCGCAACGGTATCGGGCGTACCGGTCGCGGTTACCCTGTGTGCCTATGGCCGTCCTGCTGCGCAAACTCATGCGGATCGGCGCGCTGCCCAGCGCGCTGCGCGCCGAGGTCGAGGCGGAGGGAGTGCTGCACCTCGCGGAGTACGTCGCGGTGAGCCGGCGGTTCAGCGGTTCGATCCCGGGTAAGCGCGCGACGGCAAGCGTGTCGGGCTACACCGGCGCGTTGGTACTGACGAGCCGGCGGGTGCTGGCCACGCTGTCGACGGTGCCCAAATTGGCCGGCCGGACCGTCGATCAGCCGTGGACGGCCGGTCAGCCGGGCCCGGTGCGCGCCGAGCTGTCGACGACCGGCCTGCTGCTCGACGTGGACATCGCCGAGGTCGATCCGCGCTTCCAGGGCAAGCTGTCGCTGCACTACAAGACCACCATTCCGGAGGAAATCCTCGCGGCGCTGCCAACCCCCGCCCTGACCTACCGCGTGCCCCCCGAATGGGTGTTCCGTGCGGTCGGCGTCCTCTATCGGCCCTAGTTCACCCCTGGTGGATGAGGCGTCCGATCGACGCGGTGCGTTTCAGGTGCTCGACTTGTGGCTAGTTCCGAAGTGGACCGAACAGGTCGCACGGAAATCCATGAGGGGAGTCTCCGCATCATGAAACTGAAGACGATCGTTGCCGGCGCCATCGCCGCCGGCGGTCTGACCGCAGGCGCGATGGGTCTGACCGGCGCTGCCGCCTCCGCTCAGCCGGCACCGCCGCCGCCGCCCGGCCAGCCCGGCTGGAACCCCGGCTGGGCACCTCCGCCCGCCGCACCGGCCCCGCCGCCGGCTCCGCCGGCCGGCCCCGATGTCGGGCAGCCCCCCGCGTGGGCTCCCCCGCAGCCGGTGCCGCCGTCCTGGGCCGGTGGCAACAAGCAGGTCTGGGACGAGGGCTGGCAGCACTGGGGCGTCTGGATCAACGGCGTCTTCGTGCCGACGTACTGATCCGGCCGTCACACGTCGCCGCTCGGCCACCGCAATGTGACGTTGCGGTGGCCGAGCCGTCGGCGACGCCGTGGTTGAGACACCGTGGTTGAGTGGCACCCCGTGAGCCGAACAGCTGCCGACGGCGGCGTGCCGGCTTCGGTGAACCGACCCGCCCGGAAAGGACCACGGCGTGACCCAGGCCAATGCTGCCAACGTTCTGATCGTGCACTGGCATGACCTCGGCCGTTATCTCGGGGTGTACGGCCACCCCGATGTGCACAGCCCACGGATGGACGCGTTGGCCGCCGAGAGCATCCTGTTCACCCGCGCGCACGCCACCGCCCCGCTGTGCTCTCCCTCGCGCGGATCGTTTTTCACCGGCCGGTATCCACAGGGCAACGGTCTGGTCGGTTTGGCCCACCACGGCTGGGAGTACCGTGCCGGTATCCGCACCCTGCCCCATATTCTCGGCGAGAACGGCTGGCACACCGCGCTTTACGGGATGCAGCACGAGACGTCGTATCCGGCGAAACTCGGATTCGACGAATTCGACGTCTCGAATTCCTACTGCGGATACGTGGTCGATCAGGCCACCGGTTGGCTTGAGAGCGGCCCCCGGCGGCCGTTCCTGCTGACCGCCGGCTTCTTCGAAACCCACCGCCCCTATCCCCGGGAACGCTATGAGCCCGCCGACCCCTCGACGGTCACGGTGCCGGACTATCTGCCCTTCGACGACAGTGTCCGACAGGATCTGGCCGACTTCTACGGCTCCATCACCGTCGCCGACGCCGCGGTCGGCCGGCTGCTCGACACCCTCGAGTCGACCGGTCTGGACCGCACGACCTGGGTCGTGTTCATGACCGACCACGGCCCGGCGCTCCCGCGCGCCAAATCCACGCTCTACGACGCGGGCACCGGTATCGCGCTGATGATCCGGCCGCCCCGCGACGCCGGCATCGCCCCGCGCGTGTACGAAGACCTGTTCAGCGGCGTCGACCTACTACCCACCCTGCTGGGGCTGCTGGGCCTCGACGTCCCCGACGATATCGACGGTCTCTCCCACGCCGACAACCTGCTGCGCCGGGGACCGGAGACCACCGAGGTCCGCACCGCGGTGTACACCACGAAGACCTACCACGACTCGTTCGACCCGATCCGGGCGATCCGCACCAAGGACTACAGCTACATCGAGAACTACGCGTCTCGGCCGCTTCTCGACTTGCCGTTGGACATCGCCGACAGCGCCCCGGGCCGCATCGTCGCCCCGCAGACCAGGGGGCCCCGCCCCGAACGGGAGCTCTACGACCTGCGCGCCGACCCCACCGAACGGCGCAACCTCCTCGACGGTGCGACGCCCGCGGAGATCGAGGCGATCGCCGCGGACCTCGCGATCCTCCTGGACGACTGGCGCGTGAAGACCCACGACGTCATCCCGTCGGAGTTCGCGGGCACCCGCATCTCCGAGCGCTACACCGAGACGTATCTGCGGATCCACCGCGGGGCCATCACCAGCCGCTCCGCCAAGGCCGCCGACCGCGGCATCGAAGACGACCACCGCGCCGCGCAAGACTAAGAGTCATCATGATCGAAAACCGCCTGTCTGCAGCATTTTTAGGGTGCGGTTAGGCTCACGCCCATGCCCACTCCACCCTCGGCATATCTGGTGCTGGCGTCCCAGCGCAGCGGTAGCACGCTGCTGGTCGAATCGCTGCGCGCGACCGGCGTCGCCGGTGAACCGCAGGAGTTCTTCCAGTACCTGCCCAGCACCAGTCAGTCGCCGCAGCCCCGGGAGTGGTTCGCCCACACCGACGACGAATCCATCCTGCGCCTGCTCGACCCGCTCGTCGAAGGTACTCCCGACCTCGCGCCGGCGACGGTCTGGCGCGACTACATCCGCACCGTGGGCCGCACACCCAACGGAGTTTGGGGCGGCAAGCTGATGTGGAACCAGACCCCCTTGCTGCTGCAACGGGCGCAGGATCTGCCGGACCGCTCCGGTGCGGGCCTGCTCGCCGCGATCCGCGACGTCGTCGGCAGCGATCCGGTGCTCGTGCACGTCCACCGGCCCGACGTCGTCTCCCAGGCAGTCTCGTTCTGGCGGGCGGTGCAGACGCGGGTGTGGCGCGGCCGACCGGACCCGGTGCGCGACGCCAGGGCCGAGTACCACGCGGGCGCGATCGCCCACGTGGTGGAAATGCTGCGCGCCCAGGAGCAGGGGTGGCGGACGTGGTTCGCCGAGGAGGATGTCGAGTACCTGGACGTGCCGTATCCGACGCTGTGGCGCAATCTCACTCAGGTGGTCGCCGAGATCCTCGAAAGACTGGGCCTGGACCCGCGTTTGGCGCCCGAGCCGGCTCTCGAGCGACAGGCCGACCAGCGCTCCGACGAATGGGTGGACCGGTACCGCGCCGACGCGGAGAGAGAGGGACTACCGACATGACCGTCACCGATGCCGAGACGTTGCGGGTCGACGAGCTGCGGCTACTCGAAGCCGAAGCGGTGCACATCATCCGCGAGGTGGTCGCCGAACTCGAGCGGCCGGTGCTGCTGTTCAGCGCGGGGAAGGATTCGATCGTCCTCCTCCGGCTCGCGGAGAAGGCGTTCCGCCCCTCGGCGCTGCCGTTCCCGGTCATGCATGTGGACACCGGACACAATTTCGACGAGGTGATCGAGTTCCGGGACCGGCGCGTCACCGGTCAGGGACACAAGCTGATCGTGGCTTCGGTGCAGGAGTCGATCGACCGGGGACGGGTCCCCGACCCCGGTCCGGGCGCCTCGCGCAACCGTCAGCAGACCAGGACCCTGCTCGACGCGCTGGAGGAAGGCGGCTTCGACGCCGCGTTCGGCGGAGCCCGCCGGGACGAGGAGCGCGCGCGCGCCAAGGAACGGATCCTGAGTTTCCGTGACGAGTTCGGACAGTGGGATCCACGCGCGCAACGCCCCGAACCCTGGTCGCTGTACAACGGCCGGATCAAGAAGGGTGAACAGGTCCGGGTCTTTCCGTTGAGCAACTGGACCGAGTTGGACATCTGGCGCTACATCCAACTCGAGAACCTCGAACTGCCGTCGATCTACTTCGCCCACGAACGCGAGGTCTTCGCGCGGAGCGGCATCCTGCTGGCAGTGTCGCAGTACGCCCGGCCTGCCGGCGGCGAGACCGCGGCCATGGAGTGGGTGCGCTACCGCACGGTCGGAGATCTCACCATCACCGGCGCCGTCCGCTCCCGGGCGACCGACATCGACGGCGTCATCGAGGAGATCTCGGCGGCTACGGTGTCCGAACGCGGCGAGACCCGCGCCGACGACCGCACCTCCGTTGCGGCCATGGAGGACCGGAAACGCGAGGGATACTTCTGATGTCGACGACGATGACGACGCGCCAGCTGCTGCGGATCACCACCGCGGGTTCGGTCGACGACGGGAAGAGCACGCTGATCGGCCGGCTGCTGCACGACACGAACAGCCTGCCGCTCGACCATCTCGAGGCCGTCACCGACGCCGAAGGCGTCGCCGATCTGGCCGCACTGTCCGACGGTCTGCGCGCCGAGCGCGAACAGGGCATCACGATCGACGTCGCGTACCGCTTCTTCTCCACCGAGAACCGCAGCTACATCCTCGCCGACACCCCGGGCCATGAGCGTTACACCCGCAACATGTTCACCGGCGCGTCCAACGCCCACGTGGCGGTGCTCCTGGTCGACGCCCGGGCCGGGGTGTTGCGCCAGACCAACCGGCATGCACGCATCGCGAAGCTGTTGGGCATCAAGCACTTCGTCGCCACGGTCAACAAGATCGACCTGGTCGACTTCGACGAGAGCCGGTTCACTCAGGTCCACCGGGAACTTCAGCAGCTCTCCGCACGACTCGGGGGCATCGACATCACCGTCATCCCGATCGCCGCCAAACTCGGCGACAACGTCGTGCACCGCTCGGTGAACACCCCCTGGTACCAGGGCCCGACCCTGCTGGAATATCTGGAGGCGGTCGAACTACGGGCGCCACAACCGGAGCCGCGGAAATTGCGTCTCCCGGTGCAATGGGTGTCGCGGCCGACGGCCGAGCAGCGCCGCCGCTACACCGGACGGTTGTCGGCGGGCACGCTGAGCGTCGGCGATCCGGTGATCAGCTTGCCTGCGGGTACCCGCTCCACGGTGACGGTGGTCGACACCCTCGACGACGATCGCCCGGTCGGGGTGGCACCGCTGTCGGTGTCCATCGAGCTGGCCGACGACATCGACGTGGGCCGCGGGGACGTGTTCGTGAGCGCGGCGCCGGACGCCACGCTGCCCGTGCTGGCCCGCGAACTCGATGTCACGGTCTGCTGGTTCTCCGACGCCCCGCTGCGCGCCGGGGACCGGGTCGCCCTCAAACTGGGCACCCGCACCGTTCGGGCCACGGTCGGAGCGCTGCACAGCCGGCTGGATCCGGAGACGCTCGACGAGTTCGACAGCCCGGTCGAGTTGGCGCTCAACGACATCGGGTCGGTGACGTTGCGCACCAGTTCGGTGGTGGTGGCCGACCCCTACGCGCAGAACCGGGACAGTGGTGCGCTGATCCTGATCGACGAATCGAGCAACGACACCGTCGGCGCGGGCACGATCCTCGAACCTCGGGAGGTCAAGCCCGGCGAGCACACCCGCAATGACATCCGCTGGCATCCTTCGTCGCTCGACCGTCGGCACCGATGGACGTCGACCGGTCAACGCGGTGCGACGATCTGGTTCACCGGCCTTCCGGCCTCCGGGAAGTCGACGATCGCGGTCGCGGTGGAACGGGCGCTGGTCGAAGCCGGGCAGGTGGCGTATCTGCTCGACGGCGACAACATCCGGCACGGGTTGTCCGACGATCTCGGTTTCACCGCCGGTGACCGCGCCGAGAACATCCGCCGCGTCGGGCATCTCACCCGGTTGTTCGCCGACGCCGGTGTGGTGGCGATCGCCTCGCTGGTCTCGCCGCTCAAATCCGACCGCGAGATCGCCCGTGCCCTCAACGATGCCGCCAAGCTGCCGTTCATCGAGGTGTATGTGGCCACCCCCGTCTCGGAGTGCGAGAAACGAGACCCCAAGGGACTGTACGCCCGCGCCCGCGCCGGTGAGCTGCCTGGGCTGACCGGGCTCGACGCGCCGTATGAGCCGCCGGAGAACGCCGACCTGGTGCTCGACACCACCGGAGCCGACATCGCCGAACTCGTGACCCAGGTGCTCGACCTGCTCGATGCCAGGAGAAATCGTATCGAATGAGACAACCCAGTCCAGGTTCCTCCGGCCAGCGACGATCCGGGCGAGGCAGAGCGCAGTACGAGGGTTCGCGGGCTCTACCGGGTCATATCGATGGGCTGGCGATGGGTGTCCGCAGATGCGGAAGTACCAGCGGGGTTCCGGTGACGGGATCGCTGATGATGGTGGCTTCGACCCCGAAGACGTCGTGAACCAGCTCGGCGGTGATGATGTCTTCGGGCGCCCCCTGGGCGACGAGGCGGCCGTCTCGCATGGCAACGAGGTGGTGGGCGTAGCGCGCAGCCATGTTGAGGTCATGCAGGACAAGGACGATCGTGCGTCGGTACTGCTCGTTGATCGCGGTCAGCAGCCCTAGAACATCGAGTTGGTGCGCTAGGTCAAGGTGGGTGGTCGGTTCGTCGAGCAGCATGACATCGGGGTTCTGCGCCAGCGCGAGCGCAACCCAGACACGTTGACGTTGTCCGCCGGAGAGTTCGTCGATAGGGCAATCGGCGAGGTCGGCCACACCGGTGGATTTCATTGCGCGAGTGACGGCTTCGCTATCCGCTGCGCTCCATTGGCGGAACCAGCGTTGGTGGGGGTGTCGTCCCCTTCCGATCAGATCCGCCACGGTGATGCCGTCCGGGGCTGTGGGTTGCTGAGGCAGCAGACCGACTTTGGTGGCAAGCTGCCTGCTGCCGATGGCGGCCACATCGTGGCCGTCGAGGTGGACCACACCCTGCTGCGGAGAGAGCAGGCGCGCGAGACCGCGCAAGAGCGTTGACTTCCCGCAGCCATTGGGACCAATGATCGCGGTGACCTTGCCTGCGGGAAGCTCGGTGGTTGCGTCGTCGACGATGGTACGGCCGGCGTAGCCGAGGCTCAGCTGGTGGGTGGTCATGGTCACGGGGGATGCGGTGTTCATCCGGCACTTCCGATCCGGTTGGCACGGGCGAGGAGGTAGAGCAGGACGGGGGCGCCGAGGATGGCAGTCAGGATTCCGACCGGCATCGCGGTGGGGGCGAACAGGAGTCTCGCCGTCAGGTCAGCGCCGATCACCAGAAGCGCCCCGATCGCCGCGGCGGGCGCCAGTCCGCTGCGCCGATCGGCGCGGAGTCGCCGGGCGATCTGGGGTGCGACGAGTGCCACGAAGCCGATCGGGCCGGCGGCGACGGTGGCCATCGCGGCCAGGACGACGGCGGTCAGGACCAATCCGACGCGGTGGTGTTGACGGCTGCCCAGGGACATGGCGAGGTCGTCGCCGAGCTCCAGCAGCTGAAGCTGCCGGGCCAGCACGACGAGGACCGGGACGGCGAGGAGAAGAATGCCGCCGATGATGACGACGTGCATGGTGTTGCGGTTGGCCAGGCTGCCGGTCAGCCAGGCGGCAGCGCTCATGGCCTGGTGGATGTCGGCGCGCGTGAGCAGATAGGAAATCGCCGAGGTCAGCATTGCGGCCACGCCGATGCCGACCAGCACCAGCCGGAACCCGTGCAGGCCCCGCCGGTACGCGACGAGCAGGATGGCGGCGGCGGTGCCCAGCGCGCCGACGAGGGCACCGAAAATCAGCGTTGCCCCGCTGCCGCCGAGGACAGTGAGGACGAACAGCGCGCCGACCGCGGCACCGGAGTTGATGCCGATCACGTCAGGGCTGACGAGGGGGTTGGCGGCGATGCGCTGCAGGATCGCCCCGGAGAGGGCGAACGCGGCGCCGACACCGAGTCCGGTTACCGCCCGGGGCAGCCGGTCGTTCAGGACGACGTCGCGTTCGATCAGGCTGCCACCGCCTCCCAAGACGTTCAGCACATCCCCGGCGCCGATCGGGAACTCACCGAGCGTCAGCGAGACGGCGGCCACGGCCAGCGCTGCCGCCCAGCCTGCGACAGAGATGAGAGCGCCGGCACGGGTGATCCGGAATGCAAGGCGACCGTCGCTCACGGCGACGACGTGTGTGCCGGATGAGTACGGTGCGTTGCTCATAAACCGGACACCTTGCGGTTGCGGACCAGGTACAAGAAGAACGGGGCGCCGGCGATACCGGTGATGATGCCGACTTGAAGTGTCTGCGGCGACAGCAGGATTCGGCCGAGGATGTCGGCCGCGAGCAGCAGCGTCGGGGCCAGGACGACGGTCCACGCCATGATCCAGCGGTAGTCCGGCCCGGTGATCAGGCGAGCGATGTGCGGCACGACCAGTCCGATGAAGCCGATGGGACCGGCGATCGCGGTAGCGCTGCCCGCCAGAAGAACGACGGCCAGCGCAGCCGCCACCCGAGCGGACCACAACCGGGCGCCCAGGCTCTGTGCCATGTCATCACCCAGCGCCATCACGTTCAGAGTGCGACTGGTCAAGATTGCGGCGACGACACCGATGGCGATGAACGGCGCGGCCGCCGCCAGTGAGGTGTGGTCGGCGCGGGTCAGTGAGCCCACCACCCAGAACCGGAAGTCCTCGAGGGTGGTGGCATCGAGAAGGGTGATGGCAGAGGTGATAGCGCCGGCGAAAGCGGTGAACGCGGCCCCGGCCAAGGCCAGTTTGACCGGAGTTGCGCCACCCAGACCGAGGGAGCCGAGGACGTAGACGAAGACTGCGGCGATCGCCGCCCCGACGAAGGCGAACCACACATATCCGCTTGCAGCAGTCACACCGAAGACAGTCATGGCCAAGACGACGGCCAATCCGGCGCCGGAGTTGATGCCGAGGATTCCGGGGCCAGCCAACGGGTTGCGAGTGATGCCTTGCATGACGACCCCGGCGGTGCCGAGACCGACGCCGGCCAGTAGCCCGGCGACGGTGCGCGGGATTCGGATATGGACGATGATGCGGTCGAGATCGGACTCGGTGGGCCCGGAAACCGCTGCAATCACCTCGCTGACGCTGATCGAGTAGTTGCCGATCAGAACCGATGCCAGCACGACTGCGGCGAGAACGGCGGTCGCCATGGCAAGCCCGAGGAGGCGCAGCCAGGTGACGCGCACCAGACCGCGGCGGTTGCGCGCCGCCTGCTGACCAGTCGCATCGGCGCGGGAGATCAACGGAACCAGTGACATTGGAGAGGTCGAGTACGTCGGCGGCTAGCTCACTTGACGCGATCGGGGTGCAGGATCGAACCCATCGTCTCGACCGCATGCGCTGCCCGGACACCGGCGGCACGATCGGAGAACAGGTATGGGTGAACTCGGCCGTTTCTGACCGCCGACACTCCTGCCAGGGCGGGGTTGGCGGCCAGCGTGGCAGCCTCCTCGGCGCCATTGTCTGCGGTGTAGGAGATATCGCAGCAGACGCTGGTCAGGATGACGTCGGGGTCGCGGCGAATGATCTCCTCGACGTCGACATCGACGTGACGGCGCGCCGTGAGATCGGCGAACGCGTTCACCCCGCCGGCATGCTCGATGATCTGCGTGCCGAAGTCGATACCGCTCGCCACGCGGTAGCCGCCGTCCTCGTCGATCAGCAGGATTGCCACCGACGGGCGTGGCGCACCCTCGACGGACTGCTCGACGGCGGCGATGCGCTCCTGCTGGTCGGCGATGACCTCGTCGGCTTTGTCTTTGACATCGAAGATCGTCCCGAGATCGCGCAGGTCTTGATAGATCGTGTCGACCCGCACACTCGCAGGGTCGATTGCCTCGTCGGACAGGCCGTCCTGGCTCGGGCACAGCGGGCTCAGGATCCAGGATTGAATCCCGAGTTCGGAAAGGCTGGCTCGGGTGCCGACACTGGTGTCGCCGCTGCCTTCGGAGAAGAAGTTGTTGTAGCCGGACAGGACGAAATCGGGCTCGGCGGCGAGCAGCCCGTCGCGGGTCGGCAACTGCGCCACGTACGGAACCTGTTGCTGCGCCTCGGCGTACTCGGGCAGTACTCGAGAATCGAGGTAGGCGGTGCCGACCAACCGGTCACTGATACCGAGGGCGTGCGCGATCTCGGTCGCCGGCTGATAGGCGGCGTAGACGCGTTCCGGCGGACCGTCGACGCTGACGTCGATGCCGCAGTTCTCGACGGTCACCGTCTGAGCGCTCGGGGCGGCGTCCTCGGTGCGACTGGTCGAGCAGGCTGCCAGGACCGCCACAGCGGTAGACAGCGCGATCAGCGTTCTCGGGTGTGATGGCAGGGCACGGATCACCGTCAGGCCAACCTCTCCAGGTCCTCGTGGATGGTGTCGCTACATCGCTGACGCTGTGTAGCGGTAGCCGTGGCCGGTCTCCTGGCTGACGGGTGTGGCGCGAGCGTTCCAGCCTTCCCAAGACCCGAGGGCCTCAGTGGCTCTGCCACGCCTGGCGGGCAGAACGGAACGTCGCATTCCCGATCACAGTGGCGAGGGCCGCGCCGGTACCGCACCGGCTTCCCGTTCACCACGGCTGGCGATGACGGTATCAGCTGCCCGAGCCAGCGGTGTCGCGCCAAACCCGCGGGAACTCTGCTCAGGTTCGGCGCGACTGATTGGGCATAGCCGCCCGCCGAAGGAACGCACATGAACAGATCGAGACACTTGGGCTCGCTGGAACGCTCGGTGATGAATCACCTCTGGGCAGTGGATGAGCCGCAGACGGTCCGCGCGGTGCACGACGCTCTGTGCATGCAGCGCGTGCTGGCCTACACAACGGTGATGACGGTGCTTCGGCGTCTGGCAGCCAAGGATCTCGTGGTGCAGATCCGCGACGACCGGGCACACCGGTATCTCGCGGCCGGCAGCCGGGATGAACTCGTGGCAGCTTTGATGATCGACGCGCTGGACCAGATCGACGACGAGAGCGACAGGCATGCCGCACTGGTGCACTTCGTCGCACAGGTCAGTATCGAGGAGATGCGGGCGCTGCGCCATGCGCTCACGCTCGCCGAACGACGACCCGCGTAGATGCCGGACGTCGCGTCGACTCCGCACAGGTGATGCGGGAAGATACCGGTATGGACTGCGGCGTCGCACGTGAAGCGCTCTCGGCGCGCATGGACGGCGAGCGCGAGCCGGTGCCGTCGGCTCGTGTCGACGAACACCTGGCCGGCTGCAGACTCTGCACGGAGTGGTACCGGGTCGCTCGCCAGCAGTCACTCATGCTGGAAGCGATGGCCGCGCCCGGCCTGGGAGCTGCGAACGACGAGAGCGAGCCCCCACGGCGGCGCCCGGCGGGCTACGCGGGCTTGCGCTACGCGCTCGGCGCCATCGGAGTCATCCAACTGGGCTTGGCGCTGGTGCAGGCTCTCGGCGTCGACTTCGGGCTCGTCTCCTCGAACCATGGGATCGCAGGTGGTGCGCACCTTCTCAACGAATCGACAGCCTGGTCGGCGGCCCTGGGCGCGACGCTGATCGCCGCCGCGGTGCGACCCGTATTCGCGCCCGGCGCCGTGAGCGCGGCCGGGGTGTATGCCCTGGTATTGGCCTACTACGTCGCGATGGATTCGATGAACGGCCACGTCACGGCCGCGAGGGTCGCCAGCCACCTCCCGGTCCTACTCGGTGCGGCACTGGCCTTCCTGCTGTGGCGCCGCACGAGCCCGGGACGTCGCCGCGGCGACGCACCCACGGCGTCGCCGCCGCTCCCCGCGTCACCGCACTCCGACCCGCTCAGCTAGCGACGCCGTCGCAAGCTCGGCGCGCCGGACAACTCCGCGGCCTGACGGTCAGAGCATCACGGCGAACATGATCGACATGCCGGCCGCCATTGCCGCCTGGCACAGCGTGCCGAAGTGCTCCAGCGTCATCGCCGACGTACCGCGCCGCGTCACGAAGTAGCGATAGACCCAGAACACCGCGGCAACGGCGAAGCCGACCGTCCAGAACCAGTTCACCGCCCCGATGTAGGCCGGCTCGACCGCGGCCTGCGGAGCAGACATGTCCATCGCCGGCATCTCCGAACCGCCACCGTGTCCGGCATGGCCCGCGTGGCCGGCGTGCCCACCCCCGCCGCCGTCGTGCGTGTGTCCCGCCGAATGCCCGGGCAGAATCGATCCGTTCATCGCCGCATACATCCAGGCCATCGCGAACATCATCACCGCGTGATAGGCATTGACCAGTCGACCGGCCGTCGTCGTCGCGACCAGCGCAGTCACGGCCACGAACCACACGGTGGCAGCGAGGAACACGACCATCGGGCCGGTCGTCGGCAGGCTGGCGCCCCGCGGCCACGCCATCACCGCCATCGCCACGGCCATGAGCAGGTGCCAGCTGTGACCGATCGCGGCGGCGCGGTGGTGCCGCACGATGGCGAGGCTGACCCCGCATTCGACGGCGCTGACGACGAATAGCAGCGTCACCACCCAGCGCAAGGTGAGGTCTGCGATCACGTGCGCACGGTACGGGTCGAAGCGTGGGTCACGGTTCTAATGGTCGTGGCCGCCCCGGGGGAAGTTCCCGCTACGACGAGCGGTCGTAGACTTGCGGGGTGGTCGGTCGCCGACCAGCAGTCAGTGGGAGGCCGGTATGAGCACTACGGCAACGTGGCGTGCGTGGACCGTGCCGCTGTTCGCGGCCGCAGCCGCGCTCTCCGGCGCGGTCGTCGTGGCGTATGCGCTCACGGCCGGACCCGCTCGATTCGATGCCGCCGGTCTGCCGTTCCCGGGGGCGGTGACGAACCTCGCCGAGTACGTCGGCTACTTCGCCGCGACGCTTGCCTCGGCGCTGACGCTCGGCCTGTTGGTCTACATCGTGACGACGACGGTGCCCGACGACGACAAACGTATCGATGCACCCGCCTACCGGATACACCTGTGGGTCGAGCGGACGGCGATCGCGTCATTTGCGATGGCGATGACGATGGTGGTGGTCGATGCCGCCAACGTGGCAGGTGCATCGGCAGTCGACGTGGTGACCGAGGGTGCGCTCGGTGACGCACTCGGCGCGTCGGAGTCGGCGCGCGGCTGGTGCGCGGCGGCCGTCGCGGCCGGCGCGGTGGCGATCGGCGTGCGATTCACGTTGCGCTGGTTGGGGCATGCCCTGCTGCTGATTCCTGCAGCCATCGGGGTGATCGCGGTTCCGGTGACGGGCAACTCCGGCGAGGGTCCCGACCATGACTTGGCCACCAGCGCCGTCGTCGTGTTCGCCATCGCAGTCGCTGTCCTGGCCGGCCTCAAGGTGGCTGCGGCGGCGAACCCGCCGCTGTCGGCGCCGTTGCAGCGCAGGGTCCAAACCGTGTGCGTGGCGGCAGGGTCGGCGGCGGTTCTCTACGGCGCCGCCCTGACCTCGCTGATGGTGACCGGGACGTCGGTGTGGTCCACCGGCTACGGTCGCATCGCCGTGACTGTCAGCACGATCCTGGCGGTGCTCGTGGTTTCCGACGCCGCCCTGTTGCTGACGGGACGTCGCGTCCCCACAGCGGTGTTCGCGGCGGGTGCGGTCGCGATGATCGGCGTCTTCGGCGCACTGGCCGCGATGGCCGTCCAGCCTGCCCCGCGCTTCCTCGCCGAACAGGTCACCGCCTGGGACGTGTTCCTCGGCTACGAATTACCCGGGCCGGTCAGCGTTCTGAACCTCGTGACCTACTGGCGTTTCGATCCCCTGTTCGGGGCGGCCGCCGCGGTGTTACTCCTCGTCTACGTTCTCGGAGTGGTCCGCCTGCGGCGCCGCGGGGACCACTGGCCGGTGGGCCGCACCATTGCCTGGGCCATCGGGACAGTCGCGCTGCTGATCGTCACGAGTTCCGGCGTGCGCGCCTACGGTTCGGCGATGTTCAGCGTGCACATGGGCGAGCACATGGCGCTCAACATGTTCATCCCGGTGCTGCTGGTGCTCGGCGCACCGGTGACGCTGGCGCTGCGGGTGCTGCCGGCTGCGCACGGTGACCAACCGCCCGGGCCGCGCGAGTGGATCCAGTGGTTCGTGCATTCACCGGCGACGCGGTTCCTGTCCCACCCGGTGGTCGCGTTCACGCTGTTCGTCGGCTCGCTGTATCTGGTGTATTTCACGCCGCTGTTCGACACGTTCGTCCGCTACCACTGGGGCCACGAGCTGATGACCCTGCACTTCCTGCTCGTCGGCTACCTGTACTACTGGGGCATCATCGGAGTGGACCCCGGCCCGAAGCGGCTCCCCTTCCTGGGCAGGCTGGGCCTGCTGTTCGCCGTGATGCCGTTCCACGCGTTCTTCGGTATCGCCACGATGACGATGACCGACCTCCTCGGCGGCACCTTCTACCGGCAGGCGGGTCTTCCGTGGATGGCCAACCTGACCGACGACCAGCACCTCGGGGGCGCGATCGCCTGGGGGGCAAGCGAATTACCGGTGATCATTGTCGTCGTGGCCCTGGTGGCGCAGTGGGCACGCCAGGATCGTCGCGCCGGCGTGCGCCACGACAGGCATGCCGACAGCGGATACGACGACGATCTCGACGCCTACAACGCGATGCTCGCAGAGCTGGCCCGCACCCGAAAGTAAGACCGCTCCTACGGCATTAGTCGGCTCGGCGCCGCGGAAAGTTCCCGGCATCGGTCTCAGTTGCGCAGCCCAGTGACGTTGTGCGACGGTGTTTTTCGAACCTGGTCCGCCACCGACCGAAGGCTGCGATGTCGATCACCGAAACCGAGCACAGTGTCCGATCCGAACCGGGTGCCCGCAATTCTCTGCGTTCGTTCGTCTTGCGCCTGCACTTCTACGCCGGTGTGTTCGTCGGTCCGTTCCTGCTGATCGCCGCCGTCAGCGGCGGCCTCTACGCCGTCGCACCCACCGTCGAGCAGTGGGTGTACCGCAACTACCTGCAGGTGTCGAGTTCCGGTCCCGCCCTGCCGGTGGCCGATCAGGTGCGCGCCGCCGAGCAGGTTCGGCCGGATCTGACCGTCGCCGCGGTCCGTCCCGCCGTCGAGCCCGGCGAGTCGACGCGGGTGATGTTCACCGATCCGTCGCTGGGCCCGTCGCTGCGGCAGGCGGTGTTCGTCGACCCGGCCTCCGCGGAGTCGCTGGGCGAACTGGCCGTCTACGGCAACAGCGGGGCGCTGCCGCTGCGCACCTGGATCGACCAACTGCACCGCAGCCTGCATCTCGGAGATCCCGGCCGCGTGTACAGCGAGCTCGCGGCGTCGTGGCTGGGGATCATCGCGCTCGGGGGGCTGTACCTGTGGGTCAGCCGCTACCGCAGGATGCGGGCCCAGGGCTCCCCGAAGGCGCGGGTACTCACCACTGACCGCACTGCCCAGGGTCGTCAACGGACGCTCAATTGGCATGGCGTCGTGGGCATTTGGATCGCAGCGGGCCTGCTGTTCCTGTCCGCCACCGGCCTCACCTGGTCGATGTACGCCGGCGCCAACATCACCGAGTTGCGCAGCGCCCTGTCGTGGACCACACCGACGGTGTCCAAGACGCTGCCCGGCGCCGTCGAAGACAGTGACGCCGCTGGTTCCGGGCACGACGGGCACGACCACGGCGCAGCCCCCGCTGCCGACCCTGCGACAGCGTCGGCGCCCCGGGTGGACGACGTCGACCGCGTGCTGGCTGCCGCGCGCGCACACGGCATCGACGGGAAGGTGGAAGTGTCGATCCCGTCGGACGCCACCACCGCGTTCACCGTCGCGCAGACACGTCAGCCGTGGGTGATGTCCACCAGCACCGTCGCCGTCGACGGTGCCACCGGAGCGATCACCGACGTCACGTGGTTCGCTGACTGGCCCCTGGCAGCCAAGCTCGCCGCGTGGGGCATCCAGCTGCACATGGGCCTGTTGTTCGGCCTCGCCAATCAGCTGGTCCTGGTCGCGCTTGCGGTGGCTCTGGTCACGGTCATCGTCCGCGGTTATCTGATGTGGTGGCGACGCCGGCCGACTCGGGACGGCGCACTGGTAGGCCGCGCGCCCCGGCGGGGGGCGCTGTCGACACTGCCGCCGGGCGCCGCGGTGGCGGTCGTGGCCGCCGCCGTGGCGATCGGTTGGTTCGTACCGCTACTGGGGATCAGCTTGGCCGCGTTCGTCGTCGTCGATGTGATCATCTGGATCCTCCAGAGTCGCCAGCGCAACAGCTCAGCCTTGACAGATACCCCTAGGGCGTATCCTGGAGGGGCTGGTCAGACGACAAGGAGTGATACACATGGCGCAGAAGTTCTCGATTGACGGCCTGCACTGCCAGGGCTGCGTGGACACCGTCACCGGCGTTCTCGAAAGCCTGCCCGACGTGTCCGCGGTACGCGTCGCCCTCGACACCAAGTCCGCCTCGACTGTGGAGGTCGACACCACGTCGACGCTGACGTCCGCCCAGGTGCAGTCCGCGTTGGACGCCAAGGGGAATTTCTCGGTGCTGTCCAACAGCTGACAAGTGGCACACATCTACTCACGGCCCCCGGTTCACCGACCGGGGGCCGTCGCTATCTCTGGTCGCTTCGAGGAACTCCACGACGACGGCCACCGACCAATAGAGTGATGCACCATCGACAAGCCTCACTGGACGAGACGCTACGAGCGATCGAGCGCCGCGTGTTCGGCGACATGTGGATTGGTAAGACCCGACGCTTCGCCGGGACGGTGTGCGCCGCTGCGCTCATTGCCGTTTCAGTGGCAGGTGTCGTCGGCGCCGCGCACGAAGGCCACCGCGTGGCATTGGCGGCCTATGTCATGGGGATGGTCGCGTCACTGAGTTCGCTTGCCGGGCTAGGTATCCGGCGTTTCGGCTGGATCTGCGCTGCGACGTACGCGTGCGCACTTGCCACTGTCACCAGCCTTGGCGCGTTTTGGTGGTATCGCACGGGTGACGCCGGTGTGCCGTGGCCGGCGACATTTTCATGGCCGATTGCGGGATTGCTCAGCGCCGGCTGGATCAGCGTGGTCGTCACGCCGGTCGAGCGGTCACAGCCCGACATGCGCACGCACCGCCTCAGCGGCGACCGAACTTCTTGATCCGCAAACTGTTCGACACCACCAGGAATGACGAGAGGGCCATCGCCGCACCAGCGATCAGGGGGTTGAGCAGGCCGGCCATCGCCACCGGGATGGCGGCGATGTTGTAGCCGAACGCCCACACCATGTTCAGCCGGATGGTGCGGATCGTCTCGCGAGCCAACCCCAGCGCCAGGGGCACCGCGCTGAGATCGTCGCGGACCAGGATGATGTCGGCGGCGCCGATCGCGACGTCGGTACCGCGGCCGATCGCCAACCCCAGATCCGCCTGGGCGAGTGCCGGCCCGTCGTTGATCCCGTCGCCGACCATCGCGACGACGCGATCTTGTGCACGCAGGGCGTCGATGACCTCAACCTTGCCTTCCGGCAACACATCGGCCACGACCTCAGTGATCCCGACCTGCGCGGCGATCACCTCCGCGGTCCTGGCGTTGTCGCCGGTGACCAGCACGGTGCGAAGACCGGCCGCGTGCAATGCCGATATGGCTGCGGCCGCTGACTCCTTGACGGCGTCGGCGATGACAAGCGCGCCGCAGACGACGTCATCAGCCGACACGAAGACCACTGTCTCGCCGCGGGACTCCCCCTGCTTGCGGGCAGCTGCCAGGTCGGCCGGCACCACGCGGCCTTTCGCGACCCATGCAGGGCGACCCACTGCGACGTCGACACCGTCGACCGTGCCGGTGACACCGTTGCCGGTGTGAGCCCGAAAATCGCTGACGGGTGAACACTTTCGGTCCCCGAGGGACGCGAGAACAGCCCGTGCGACGACATGCTCAGACCCGGACTCGACCGCAGCGGCCAGCGTGAGGATCTCGTCGCCGTCCGTCCCCGAGGTCGCGACGACGTCGGTGACGGTTGCCTGACCGGTGGTGAGAGTCCCCGTCTTGTCGAAGATCACGGTGTCGACATCGCGGATCGCCTCCAGCGCCTGATGGCCCTTGAGGAAGATCCCCAGCTGGGCCCCGCGTCCCGACGCGACCATCATCGCCGTGGGTGTGGCCAGACCGAGCGCGCACGGGCAGGCGATCACCACGACCGCCAGGGCGGCAGCCACACCGCGGTGCACGTCACCGGTCACCGCGATCCAACCGACAGCGGTCAATACGGCCAACGCCAGCACCACGGGCACGAAGACCGCCGAGATCCGGTCGGCCAACCGCTGCGCGTTGGCCTTCTGGGTCTGCGCCTCCTCGACCAGGCGCACCATGCCTGCGAAATGGGTGTCGGCACCGACGGCGGCGGCTTCCACGATCAGCCGACCGTCGAGCACCACAGTGCCGCCGATGACGCTGCCGCCGGCGGCAACGTCGGCGGGACGGGACTCACCCGTCATCGCGCTCATGTCGACCGCCGCCGAGCCGTCGACCACCAGCCCATCCGCGGCGATCGTCTGGCCAGGGCGCACGACAAAGCGCTGCCCTTCCTTCAATTCGGTCGCCGGGATCTCCATCTCCGTGTCATCGGCGAGCAAGACTGACACCGACTTCGCGCCCAACGCGGCCAACGCGCGCAGCGCACTGCCTGCCTTCGATTTCGCACGCGCCTCGAAGTAGCGTCCCGCGAGGATGAAGACCGTCACCCCCGCGGCGACTTCGAGGTAGATCGAGTCGCTGCCCAACAGCGCGCCGAGAACGCCCTCCGTCTGCGCCGGCTCCGCTCCCCCGAAGAACACCGTGTAGAGCGACCACACCGTCGCGGCGGTGACGCCGATCGAGATGAGCGTCTCCATCGTCGCGACCCCGTGGCGACCGTTCCGCACCGCGGCGGCGTGGAACGGCCAGGCCGCCCACGTCACGATCGGCACCGCCAAGGCCGTCAAAACCCACTGCCACCCGGTGAAACGGGTGTCGGGCACCACGGCGAACATCACCGAAAGATCGGCCAGGGGAACGAACAGGATCGCAGCGACAGCCAGGCGCACCAACAGGCTGCGCGCGTAGCGGGCATCGGGATCATCGTCGGATTCGCCGGGGTCCTCGCGGAGCTGCGCGGGGTAGCCCGCATCCGTCACGAGTCGGCACAGTTCGTCGAGGGTCACTCCCGCCGGCGCGTCGACGGTGGCGACCCGGGTCGCGAAGTTCACCGATGCGCGCACCCCGTCGACCTTGTTGAGCGTCGTCTCGACCCGGGCCGCGCACGAACCGCACGACATACCGTCGACGTCGAGCTGATAGCGGCTGGCTTCGCTGCCTGGGGCGACCGAGGTGGTCGCGGCCGTGTCCACTGTCATTCTTCACCACTTCCGGTGGGATCATCCACCAGAGATTGAGTCGGCCAGGGACGCGGATGAGTTCCCGGGTCGGCAAGATTTTGGCCATCGATTACAGTTCTGCGCGTGACATCCGGCGACGAGGACCACGTTACCTGCCTGGCACTGGCTGCCGGTCGCGGTGACGACGCCGCCCTCGACGCCTTCATCAAAGCCACCCAACGCGACGTCTGGCGCTCCGTTGCCTATCTCGGCGACCCCGGGACCGCCGATGACCTCACCCAGGAGACGTACCTGCGGGCCATCGCGGCACTGCCCCGGTTCAGCGGCCGCTCCTCTGCACGTACCTGGCTGCTGTCGATCGCGCGACGTGTCGTCGTCGACCAGATCCGCCGCAACCAGGCCCGCCCCCGCACTCAGCACAATGTCGACGTCGACGCACTGCTGGAGAACCGCCGCTCCGGAACCAGGTTCGAACACCTGGTGGAGATCCGAATACTGCTCGACGGCCTCGACGACGACCGCAGACACGCGCTGCTGCTGACCCAGGTCCTCGGCCTGTCCTACGCCGAGGCGGCCGAGGTGTGCGCCTGCCCGGTGGGCACCATCCGGTCCCGCGTCGCGCGCGCCCGGGAGGATCTGATGGCCGCGGTGCAGCAGGTCGGACGCACCGGCTGATCTCGCGGGAACTTTTCGCCGCCGTGTCCGACTAATGCATCGGAGGCGCCGCACAGCCCGCGGCGCGGTACGAGAGGGCGATATGGCGGCTCCGGTGATGTCCAAACGACGCGGCGACTCGGCAGTGTTGCGAAGGATGTGGCGACTGCACTTCTGGGTCGCGCTGTTCACCGCACCCGTGCTGATGGTGCTTTCGCTGTCGGGCCTGGTCATCCTCTACACAGGCCCGATCGACTCGTTGTTGAACCGCGACCTCGTCCACGTGAGCGAGGGACCGCAGACCGTTCCCCTGGACCAGCAGATCAGCACGGCCGAACAGCAGGTCGGCCCCGACTACACATTCGACGCCGTGACACCGCCCGCGTCCGCGGACCGCTCCACCCGCGTCGACTTCCTGGCGCCAGACGCAAAGTCCTACCCGCACGGCGAGAGCAACCTCACCCAAGTCTTCATCGACCCTTACACGGGGCAGTACCTGGGCCAGCGGGAGGCGCTGTCAGGCCTGATCGGCTTCGCCAACAACGTCCACCGGATGTTCGGCAACGACGGACCGCAGGTCAACCTGCCGTCGCTCGGCCATCTCATCGACCCCGAGGCCTACCCGGATGCCACCATCCCGGTGGGCATCGGCAACCTGTGGATGGAGCTGACCGCGTGCTGGATCCTGGTGCTGCTGGCCAGTGGTATCTACCTGTGGTGGCCGCGGGCCATCGAAAGCGCCAAGCCGCTGTTCAAGGTCCGCTGGGGTAGGGGCGGCCGCATCCGGTGGCGTGACGTGCACGCGCTGACCGGTGTCGTGATCGCGGTGATCCTGGTGTGCTACATCCTCTCCGGGCTCACCTGGTCGCGATACTGGGGCGAGAACTGGCGCGCCTTCAGCGCCACGGTCACCCCGTCGAGCGAAGTGGAAGCCGCCTCCACCCCGGCCCAACTCGGCGACTACGACCGCCTCGGCCGCCGGATCGCGTGGGCGGCCACCGACGAGGCCATCCCCGCATCGGCACCCCCCGGCGGGCAGCCCGCGACGCTCCCGTTCGAGGACATCGACCGAATCGCCAAGAACGAGAACATGGTTCCCGGCTACGCGATCATTCCGCCGTCGGACTCCACCGAAGGTGACGAGACCGTTTACGGTAGCTACGCCGTTGTCAACGCGTGGCCGCAGAAACTGTCCGAGCAGCGCACCCTGTATCTCGACCAGTTCACCGGCCAGACCATCGCCAACGCCACGGCAGAGCAGAGCGGCGCGCTGGGCAATGCGACGAGCTTCGGGATCGCGATGCACATGGGCAATCAATGGGGTGTGCTGACCAGGATCTCGGCGACGGTGGCATGCCTGGGCATCTGGATCATGATCGGTACCGGGCTGCTGATGTGGTGGAAGAGCCGGCCGCAGGGCAAGTCCGGGATACCGAGCCGTGCACGCGCATCGACCAAAGCCGAGACACCCAAGCGGGCCAGACTCGTCATCACGATCATCGCGGTGGTTGCCGGCGTGATCTACCCGGTGTTCGGCGTCTCGCTGCTGCTCGTGATCGCCGTCGAGGCGCTTTTGGACGCCAGGCGCCAGAGTCGCGACGCCGAAGCAGCCGAGGAACCGGAGGCCGAGCCGCTTGCCGAGGGCGATGAGCTGCCCGAAGGGGTGCTCCAGGACGTGGGGACCGACGGACAAAGCTAGCTGCGGCGGCAAGCCCGCCGGAACTCACCCTTCCTCCGCTCCGACCCAGACCATGGTCGTGCGCCACGACAAGCACCACCAGGCTCATGTGCTACCTCAAGCATCAGACCCGCCGCGGCGGGCACCTGGCCGACTGGTCGCAGGTCGTCAATTGGAGTGAGGTTCCGACCGATACGCCGCGGCCGCCGGCTGAACCGAAAGCTATTCGGCATCAGAGGGTTTGCGGACGCCGTGAGCGTGACTGACACGCCGATCCGCAGCCCACGAAGCAACCAGAGCTTGGGTGTCTTCGGCTGACACTGGTCCCCACCAGTCTCCGTCGGGATAAACCGCGACAACGGGCGCGTGGTTGCACGGAAAGAGACACCCCGTCTGCGCCACCAGAACCTGATCGTTGTCGATACCGCATCGCTTCAGTTCGTCGGACAGCGCCTGCGCTGTCGCCGCGGAACCTCTGGCGGTGCAACGCGGTCCACGGCAGATGAGGACGTGACGGCCGAACGCTGGCACCTGATCCCAAGCAGGTGATGAGAGACCAGATTCCTGACCAGTGACGCGACCTGACCCCACCTCGATGCCGAGGCTGTCAGGATGGCGACGCAACCAGTCACCGGCGACTCGACGCAGCCACGATCGAGCAGGAGCGGGTGCCCCTCCGACGGGCAGAGCAAGCAGACGAACCGACGAGCCGGGAGCGGTGGCTGCGACGTCGTCGAGAACCTCGGTCAACGTCGGCGAACCGAGTTGGAGGTACGCCAGACGCGCCCCAACGTGCTCGGCGAGTTCAACGAGGTCACGGTGTCGCGCCGGCGCATCGGCACCCATCCCGACCAACACACGAAAGTGCGCCGTAGCTGCCTGATCGGGTTGCGAATCGTTCACGTCACTTCACGAGGTCGGGATGGATAAGGGAAGCCACCAATTCGATCTCGTGTGCGGTGCGCACCCCTGCACTGCGGTCGGCAAACAGGAACGGGTGGACGGCGTTGTTCTGGACCGCGCGTAGGCCTGCGAACGCCGGGTTGTCGACTATCGTCTCGACGTCCGGCGCGGCATCTTCGACGGTGAACGTCGGGCCGTATCCCGAGGCGGTCAGGATGACATCCGGGTCGCGACGGAGAATCGTTTCAGCATCGACGTAGGCGTTCCTGGTATCGGTGATATCAGCGAACGCGTTGACTCCGCCGGCATGTTCAACAATTTGAGTTCCGAAGTCCAGTGCTCCCGATACCTGGTACGTGCCGTCGCCCTGAGGTTGAACGAAGGCCACCGATGGCCGGCCGGCGCCGCCAACCGCTTCTTCGACGGCGGCGATGCGGGCCTGCATATCGGCGGTGATCTGCTGTGCCCTGTCCTGGACGCCGAACAACTCGCCGAGATTGCGCAAGTCGTCGTAGATGGCATCGACGCGGACGTTGGCCGGATCAACGGCTTGATCGTTGCGGCCGTCCTCGCTAGGACAGAACGGTGTCAGCACGTAGGACTGGATGCCCAACTCGCTCAGGCTCTGTCGACTTCCCACGCTGTTCGGAGTGTCGTCGGCGAAAACCGTTCCATAGCCGCCGAAGACGAAATCAGGTTCGGTGGCCAACAACGCTTCTCTTGTCGGGAGGTTTTCGCTGTACGGCACCCCTTCCTGCCCGCCGGCATACTCCGGCAGCATCTGGCCGTCGAAGAACGCCGAACCCACCAGCCGATCAGACAGCCCGAGTGCGTGTGCCATCTCGGCCGCCGGTTGATAGGCCGCGTAGACCCGCTGCGGTGGGCCGTCCACACTGACCTCGCGGCCGCAGTTCGACACCGTAATCGGCTCGGCTGCCGACGATTCAGGCTTCGTGTGAGCGGAGCAGCCGGCTGTCAGCACCACTGCGAGAGTTACACCCCCCGCGCAGGAGACCAACCGATTCGACAACGAGGTGCGCACGACTCACACACCCTTTCTCGGGGAGATCCGCCCCGGTCGCGAAAGGCACAAGCGATGCTGAGTATCTGACTCACGAGACGAGAAAACCGTCCCGCTCACAGTGGCGGTACCGCGCCGGAATCTCACCGGCTTCCTCTGGACAACGCTGGAAGACGAGACGACATTAACAGAGCAGGTCCAGCCGCGACTCCGCGCATGCAGAGTGCGTCCCGCCCCACGGAGGCGGGCTCGCTCACGTCTGCCGATCAGGAAATGCGCACGTGTGAAATAGGGCCACTGCGCCGGCAAATGCCAGACGTCAGGCGACCTGAGCGACCGCGAACACGCGGCGGAACGGGAAGAAGGTCCGCCCGTCGGACCGGGGTGGGTAGGCCTGGGCGAGCAGCGGAATCAGTTCGGCGCGAAACCGGTGCCATTGCTCGTCGGTCAACCGGCTGCGCACCGGTCGCAGCGCGGTGCCGGTGATCCAGTCGAGGACCGGATGCGCACCGGACAATTCGTGGATGTAGGTGGTCTCCCAGGCGTCCACCCGGCATCCGGCAGCGGTGAGCAGATCGGCGTAGCCCGCGGCATCGTCGACGACGTTGTCCGCGCGAAACGGTATGTCGTGCAACGATTGTGACCACGGTGGCTGGTCGGCCAGCCGGCGCACCGCGGTGTGTGACGGAGCGTCGAAGTTGCCGGGCACCTGGAAGGCCAGCCAGGAGCCCGGCCGCAAGGCGCGCACCCAACGGCTGAGCAGTACGCGGTGTTCAGGTACCCAGTGCAGCGTGGCGTTGCTCACCACGACGTCGGTGTCCGGCCGCGGGGTCCACTCCCGCACGTCCGCCACCGCGGCATCCACACCGCGTTCGCGGGCGGCCGCCACCATCTCCGGTGAGCTGTCCCAGGCCTCGACGGTCGCCGACGGCCACCGCTGCGACAGTGTGAGCGTGAGATTGCCGGGCCCGCAACCCAGATCGGCGACGCGGCGCGGATCGGTGGCACCGATGCGGGCGAGCAGATCGTAGAAAGGTCGCCCCCGGTGATCGGCGAACGCGAGATACGTCTCCGGGCTCCACATGGGTCCAGTCTCGCACTGGCCCGCCCCCGGTCATATTCGATTGAGCGGACCCACCGCCTCGGCGAGCTCGCCGGTCGGTCTGCGATCGACCGGCCAGGTCAACCGGTGCACCAGATCGGTCGACGTCGGCCGGCCCGCGAGCCGGGTGACCGAGGTCGGCGCCAACGCCTCGAGCGCGCGGCGATGATCGCCATGCGCCGGGACCAGACCCGCGATGGGTGCCCGCGCATCAGGGCGCTGCGGGCCGACCAGCGCGCAGCCCGCGGTGACCACCGAATGCGTTGCGGTGCCGGTGATGTCGATAGCCGTCCAGATTTCGTCCGCCTCGTGCGCGGTCACCGCGGCGAGCGTCTCGGGCAGCCGATCGTCGACCGTCAGCCGATAGGCCGCGATGTAGCCCGACTCGGTGCGCAGACCTCGCCACGTCTCGACGCCGGCGGCTACCGGGGTGTCGGCAACCAGGTCGGCCCCCTCGACCGGAGCCACGCGCCAACCGACCTCGCGCAGGTGGTCGGCAAGGCGACGCGCCACCACGTCGGCGGTCTGGCGCAGCGGCAGCTCCGGAGACCGCGCCTGTAGCGCAGCCAGGTTCTCCGGGGCGCCCACGGTCACCGCGATCCAGGTGCTGCGCTCGGCCGGGCGATCGCGGCTGACGATCCGGATCTTGTCCGCCTTCACGCCATACCGGTCCACGTATCCGGCGATCAGGGGCAGCGGCAGGCCGTCTGCGGACGAGGGCTCGACGCGCAACACCGACGCGACATACGTACCGGGCTCGGCCGGACGGCGCGAATGCTCACCGCCGCGGCGGTTGCGGCGCCAGATCGCCACCCGGCGACGCACCATCTCGGTGACGAAAAGACCTCGCCACCAGGCGAACAACACCACCACCACGGCGACGGCCACGCCGAGCAGCCAGCGGTCGGCGGCGGTACGCCACGGGTAGGCCAGCGCAGCCGGTATGGCGAACAGCAGCGCCAACGTGATCCTGGCCGTCATCGGACCCTGTCCTTTCGTCGTCGACCGATCAGCGCGGCCGACACCGCCGCACAGATGAGTACGCCGGTACCGATGAGCGCGATCGTTCTGGGGGTGTGGTCGGCCGGGGGCGCGACAGGTGGCGCGGCAACGGGTGCGGCCGGCGCCGGCCCGGTCGGCGATTCGGCGGGCAGCTGCCAGGTCAGCGCCGCGACCGGGTCGACGCTCCCGGCCCCCACGACACTGGAGGGTGACCTCGCCCCGCCGTGGGCGGTCGCGGTCAGGCGTCGGACCACCTGGTCGGCGCTCAGCTGCGGGTATCTGCTGCGCACCAGGGCGGCGACCCCGGAGACGTAGGCCGCCGCATAGCTGGTGCCGCTGACCGGGAAGAGTGTGCCCTTGTCGTCGGGCAGCCCGTTGGCCGGTCCGCCGTCCGGCCCGTTGCTCAGCGACGTGATGTCCTCACCGGGCGCGGCGATACCCACCCACGGTCCGGCCATGGTGAACGCCGACGGCTGCCCCGTGGCCGTCAGCGAGCCGACCGACAGGACATAGGGCTGCCACCATGACGGGACGGATACGGTCGTGACGCCGGCCCAGTTGCGCGGGTCGGCCGGGTGCCCGGCGTCGGCGGGCGGATTCGATGCGCACACCGTGCCGCTCGTCAGCCCGCCCGAGGTGTTGCCCGCGGCGGCGATCACCACGGCGTCCTTCTCGCGGGTGGCGTAGCGCAGCGCGGCCCCGAGTTCGCTCTGGTCCAGCGTCTGGCCGGCGGGCAGGCAGGTCACCCCGGAGACGTTGATCACCCGGGCGCCCGAATCGGCAGCCCGCACGATGGCGCGAGCCAGGCTGGCGGTGTCGATCGCGGCGCGCTGCAGCGCCGCATCCTCGGCTGCGCGGGCCGGTGCATAGCGCGGTGAGGTCTGCCGGATCGACAGGATGCGCGCAGCGGGCGCGACCCCGGAGAAGCCGTCGGGGCCCGGCCGCCCGGCGATCACACCGGCCACCAGCGTGCCGTGGCCGTCGCAGTCGGTCAGTCCGTCGGTGGATGCCAGGAAGTCACCGCCCGGCTGGACGTCGGGCAGCCGCGGGCCGGGCTGCACGCCGGTGTCTATGACCGCGACCAGCTGGCCCTCTCCCCTGCTGTACCGCCAGGCGCCGGACAGGTTGAGCGCCAACGCGTTCGGGCTGACGGCAGCCGGGTCGGTCCCCGGGATCATCGCGCTGGTGACGCAGGCGCCGCGCTGTTCCATCGGCTCGACCGGGCCCGCCGCGCCCGACGGCGCAGGTGCTGTCGGGTCGACCTGCGGCGGTGCGACGGCCGTGGCGGACGGGCAGCCGAGCAGCGCGACGGTGACCGTCACGCCCAGCACGGCGAACCAGCGGGTCACCTGTCGAGCACCAGGCTGAACAGGCCCACCAGGTAGGCCAGCACCGGGATCAGGGACGCATCGACCGCGGACGCCAGGAAGCCGACCAGCCGGCGGGCGGGCAGCGAGTACGTCTCGGGCCGGGCGATCGACGGGTTGAGCGCGACGACGATCCACACGGCGGTCAGCAGCACCAGCGCCAGCAACGCCCACCAGGCAGCGGCGAAGCGGTCGGTGGCGGCGAAGAACACGGCCAGCCCGACGGTCAGTACGAACGGATGCGCCAGCAGCCACGCCTTGCACCCCGCCGAATCCCACACCCGGGCCCGCAGGGTCGCCCCGGCCGCGGCGGCGACCACCACGTACCAGGCCCACGGCGAACCGCTCTGGGCGCCGATCAGCAGCAGTGATCCGGTGACGGCCAGCAGCATTCCGGCAGCGAGGAATCCGGTCTGGTGCGATTGGCTGACCCGTACCCGCCGCGGCAGGTCTTCGAGCACACGGAGCGGCTGCGCCGAGGGCGTCGGATCGCCGGGCGCCGGGATCGCCGGCAGGGGGAAGCGCGCCCACATCGCCGACAGTTGCGCCGACTGCACGGTGACGAGCAATCCGATCACGATCAGCACCGCGCCCAGGACGGTGCCCGACACCGTCCACACCGACGCGGCAGCTGCGGCCAGCAGAATTCCGAAACCGGTTGCGGCGGTGGCGGTGAACACGGCGATGCCGCGCTCACCGATGGTCAAGCTGATCACCGACCAGGCAGTCACCCCGGCCGCGGCGAGTAGCACCTGCGCGGCACCGAACTCACCGGGTACCGCGAAAGCGAATGCCGCGGCCACCGGCGCCAGGGCGGCGACGCCCAGCGCCGTCGCGAGCCGCGGCGACGTGGCCAGGCACAGCAGAGAGCCGAGCACGGCCCCGACCGCGACGGCGCTGACGGCGAACAACCCGATCAGCTCGCCGGTGACGATGCGGTGCGTGACGCCCAGTGCGGTGCCGGCGAAGATCAGCGTCAGCGCGGCCAGGGCGGCGGCCCGCTGGACATCGATCGCCCCCCAACGGGTCTCCCGCGCAGCGGAGAAGATGACCGCGGCATCGGCGATGTCCTCGACGATGCGGGGTGCGGGCGGCCCGGCCGGTAGCGGTTGCAGCGCCAGCAGGTCGCCGTCCACCACGCCGACGGTGTCGAGTGTGGCGTCGAGGCTGAACGGGGCGCCGCCGATCGGGGCCAGACTGAGCCTGGCCGGCCGGTGTGCCGGATCGTCGGCGTCCTCGCCGGGTCCGGCCAATCGCGCGACGGCGGGCAAAATCTCGCGCAGCGGCAGATCCGCGGGCAGCGCCATCTCGGTCAGCCGGCCGCCCTCTTCGCCGGCGGCCAGGACGGCCACCCGCACGATCGGCATCACAGTGTTGTCGGACATTGTCGCGTTCTCGGTTCTCTCGTGTGGTGATCGTCGAAGTCTCGGGTCAGGTGCAGGTCCGGGAACCAGGACCCGCCGGGCAGCGAGCCGGTGAGCCGATCGGCCGCCGCGGCGATCGCAAACGGTGTGCCGGGCGAGAAGGTCGAGATCCATTCGCCGTCGAACGCCCGGGACGGACTCACCAGGATCCGTCCTTCGCGGGTGTCGACGACGCTGAGCCCGACCGTGGTGCTCACCCGGTGCCCGTCGCGGTGCTCACCGGCCACCACCTCCACATACGTGCGGTCCGGCGCGAACGCCGCCTCCACCACCGGGCGCGCCGAGGGCGGCAGGCCGAGGAAGTCGAGCACCTCGGCCAGTGGCGTGCCGGTGCGGATCCGGTCGTCCGCGCGCGCGCCGAGAGCCGCCGGCAGGGTGAATTCGGACATGCGCGCCGGCGGACGGTGTGACAGCCCGGCGGTGAGCACCGGCACCAGGGCATGTGGGTGGTCGATCGCCATGGCTGTCACCGTGATCAGCGCCCCGTTGCGCAGCGCCACCACGGTGCGGCCGCCACGCCGGGCCACCACCCCGCGCAGCAGGTCGCCGGCACCGGCGACGAAGCGCAGATCGAGCCACTGCTCAGCGCGGCAGATCACCCGGATCCAGTCCGCCACCGGCGCCACCACCGCACCGTCGCGGAGCACCCCGAGGGTGGACAGCTGCGCGGTCGCTGCGGCGGCGAACCGCGACCGGTCCGCCTCCTGGCTGTAGGGTTGTGTGACTGCCAGCACCCAGGGAAACGAGCCCGCGCCGATGGCGTCGGCGACGAACCAGGCCTGGTCGGCGGTCAGCTCGACGGCGTTGAAAACCACTGCGCCCGAGACCGATCCGACCGCCGCAGGCTCAGGGTCAGCCCCATTTGGCGCCCTCGGCCTGATCGCGGGCACTCATCGACATGGTGTTCATCTCGTGTGTGCTCGCCATCGCGCGGTAAGCCCGGACCAGTTCCTCGAGCGCGGTGTTCCACTGCGCCTGCCAGGCCTGATAGGTCATGCCGGTGTCGCCCTGCCAGGCGCCGGCCAGCGCCGCCTGCTCGCTGGCGATGTCGGCACCGACCGCGTGCAGTGCGCCGGCGTATCCGGACATCTCAGCGGCGTGCGCCAGCATGGCCGGGTAGTTGTACATGATCTGTGACATGGCGTTCTCCTAAATCTTCCTGCGTCGCTTCGGGCGTTCGAATCAGATGGCGGTGTAGTTGCCGGCCGCTGCCGCGTCCTCGGCGACGTAGCTCGCCGCGGCGTCGCCGAGGTTCACCTGGGCGATGTCCAGCAGCGCGTTCACCTTGGCCGAGACCTCGATGAAGCGGGCGTGCGCGGCCTGGAAGGCGGCCGACGACTCACCCATGTGGAAGGCCTGCGCGGACTGGGCGGCCTGTTCGGCCTGGGCCATGGTGCTGCGCATCAGGGCGGTCTTGGCTCCGAAGGCCGCCTCGGAGGCGACGATCTGGGGGATGTGGGCGTCGAGCATGCTCATGGTGGTTCCTTTCGGCTCGGTTCATCGACTCGGGCGGTGCGGCGGTGCGCTCAGGTGTGCGACCCCCTGTCATCGGGGTCGGGGTTCCAGTTCCCGGGCAGCATCGGGCTTTTCGGCCCGTTGCCGAAGGAATCCGGCGAGAGCGTGGTCAGGCCGGCGGCTGCCGCGTCGCCTTCGCCCACGGTGCCGGCGAAGCCGAGCCGTCCGGCCCCGCGGGCGGAGGCGGAGATGCTCGGCTCGCGCGGCGGTGGTCCATCGTCGGGGTCCGACGCCGGGTCGTCCTCGTAGTCCATGTAGGCGTCCGCGTAGGCGCGGTCCTTGACCTCGGCGGCGCGGCGACGGCGGCGTTTACGGCGCGCTGCCGCAGCGGCGGCCGCCGACGCGGCGGCAGCGGCCGGGATGTCGGCGGCCGGGGCTTTGGCGCCGGTCGAATCGCGCACCGTCGGGGTGAAGCCCTCCCCGTCGGGATCGCCGCCGTGCACGGCATACGGCACAAACGTCGCCGGTGCGGCGGTGGCCGCCGTCGGCGCCGGTGCCGGGGCGCCTGCCGCGGTGCCACCGGTCGGCACCGGCGCGGGGGCGCCACCGGGGGCGACACCGGTGGCCGGATAGAGACCGGTCGGTTCGGCCCGCACCGGGCCTTGCGCAGGAGCGGGGACGTCGGCGACCGCGGCGGGCGGCGGAAACAGCAAGGGCAGCAGCTTCAGCAGTTGGTCGGCGACACCGCCGAGGATGCCGAGCCCGATGGCGAGCAGCGGCTGGATCAGCAGTTGCGGGTAGGTCAGCGAGGCGCCGATCCACGACACCGCCTGATAGGCGACGGCGAACAGGAACGGACCCCAGGTCTGCAGGGCCGCCGCCGGGTTGGTCAGGAAATCGGTGATCAGCTGGATACTGTTGCCGATCGGGTCTTGGAAGAAGTTCAGGATCGGCTCGAAGAGCTGGTTCGTGAAATCCATGTAGGCCTTGAGCAGATCGGTGATGAAGTTCGAACTGTCAAGCGCCGCACCGGATTCGCTTGCCTGCGCCTGCGCGCCCGACTGCTCGGCGGTGGCGGCGGCGGCTCCGGCTTCGCCCACCCCGGGAGCGAGCAGCAGCGGCGCCGGGGCCGTCGGCGGTGCGGCGGAGACGGCGGCGCCGGCCACCGCCTGGTAGGTGCTCATACTGGTGGCGGCCTGGATCCACATCCGCACGTAGTCGGCTTCGTTCACCGCGATCGGGATCGTGTTGATGCCCAGGAAGTTCGTGCCGACGAGTACGGCGTGGGTGGCGTGGTTGGCGGCGAGCTCACCCATGGTCGGTGTGGTGGCCAGCGCGGTGCTGTAGGCGGCGGCCGCCGTCTCGTGCTGCGCCGCGGTCGCCGCGCTGGTGGCGCTCGCCTCGGCCAGCCATGCCAGATACGGGGCGTGCGCGGCCACGTACTGTTCGGCGCTCGGCCCCTCCCACGCCCCGGCCTGGACGGCGGCCAGGATGCTGGTCAGTTCCGCAGCTGCACTGGCGTATTCGGCGCTCAACGACTGCCACGCCCCCGCGGCCGCCAGCAGCGACCCGGGGCCGGGCCCGCTGCTCAGCAGCGCCGAGTGCACCTCCGGGGGAAGTGCCATCCAGATGGGGGCCGTCATCTAACCGCGCGCGATCAGGTAGGACATGGCGGCCATCGCGTCGCCACTGGCGTAGCCGGCACCGGATTCCCCGACCCCGACTCCCGAACGCCCGAGCTCCTCGACGCCCTGCGCGGCGATGGCGGTGTGCTGGTTGCCATGTGCGCTCAGACCGCCGGCGGTCTGCACCGAGACCGCGTCGGCGGCCGGCGGCAACACCGTGGTGACCAGCCCGGCGGCGGCGGCGTGGGCGGCGGCCAGCCGCGCGGCCAGCGCCTCGACCGCGGAGCCGGCAGCGGTCAGGCCCTCGGGAACGACACGCAGAGTCATCAGCTGTATTCCTTTCCGTTGGCTCGAGGCGAGCCGGCCGGCACTGCGACGAGCGGGTTGACGAGCTGGACGAAGGTCGGGGTGTCGGTGTCGCCGAGCAGCATCGCCCGACCCGCGGGCATCCGGGCGAACCGGTGGCCCCGGATCTTGCCGCTGTCCTGCGGGTTGCCCGACAACAACAGCGTGGTCGCCTGCAGGTCGTTGAGGCGACGCAGCAGCGGCGCGGTCATCACCGCGTGGGCCGATCCGGCCGCTCGGGCGGTGACGATGACCCGCAGACCGAGATCGCCGGCCTGCCCGAGCAGACCGAGCAGCGGGGTCCACGGACGCTGGCCGGCGAACGGCCCACTGATCGCCGGACTGTCCGGGATCTGATCGACGTCGTCGATGATCAGATAGTGGGTGTGGCCTCGATAGGCCCAGTCGCGCAGCTGAGCGTGCGACAGCCCGGCGGGCGGCCGCCGCTTCTCGATCAACGCGGCCAGCCCCTGCATCGCCGGGGTGATCCGGTCGATGTTCGGCGTGTACTCGTTGTCGGGGAACAGCGGTTCGTCGACGAGCTGCAGCCGCCGGTCGATCACGGTGAACGCGACCTCCTCGGCAGAGGAGTGTTCGCGCACGGTCCGGACAAGATGGCGCAGCAGCGTCGTCTTGCCGGATCGGCTGTCGCCGAACACCATGACCAGCGGGTTTTCCGTGAAGTCCAGCGCCACGGGCGCCAGGTCCTCTTCGCGTTGGCCGATCACGACGCGCCCCGGAGCCGGGTAGAGCGGCCGGACCGCCTCGGCGGGCAGGTCGGTCGGGAGCAGTCGCACCGGCGGCGCGGTCACCTCGGGGTACCTGGCGTTGATCGCCGGGATCAGGTCCAGCGCCGGTGTCGCGAACAGGAAGTGCTCGGCGGCCATGGTCAGTCCGCGCCCCGGCTGGTCGGCGGGCACACCTTCGGCAGGTCGGCGCAATCCGCCGACGATGCGCACGTTGCTGTCCCTGGCGTCGGGCAATCTCAGCTCCAGCCGCAGCCCCAGCCCGTCGCGCATGTTCAGTGGCACCTCCAGCCAGTTCGGCGTGGTGATCACGACGTGCACGCCGTAGGCCAGCCCCGTGTTGACCAACTCGGTCACCCGGTTCAGCAGCGGGTTACGGGTGTTGAACGTGTCGGTGTTGTCGCGGCTGAACGCATACAGGTTGTCGATGACGAGGAAGACGTCGGGGTAGGCGGCTGCGCTCCCTCGGTCACCCCACTGCCCCGCCTCCTGCCGCGCCCGGATGAGCTGGTCGATCTCGCCGAAGGTGCGGCGGATGCGCTCCGGCTCGAGGGGTGTGGCGACGCTGCCGACGTGGGCCAGTCCGGCCAGGGGAGCCAGCTGGCCGCCGCCGTAGTCGAGACAGTAGAACGTGACGTCGCGCGGCGAGTGCAGGGACGCGGCCGAGAGGATGAAAGTCTGCAGCGCCGACGATTTCCCCGATTTCGGGCCGCCGTGGATCACCATGTTGGCCGCGGCGCCGGTGGCGTCGAAGAGCAGTGGATCCCGGCGCATTTCGAACGGCCTGTCGATCTCGCCGAGCGGCCAGCGTCGCTGCCGCGACGGCAGCGCGGACCGCTGCAGTACCTCGGCGAGCGGGATCGGATCGTCCAATGGCGGCAGCCAGAGCCGAGGCGCTTTGGGTCCGTAGTGCGCGAGCTGTTCGCCGATCGTGGCGATCAGTTTGCGCGGCGGAGCGGCTGCGGCTTCGTCGTCGAAGGACGGCACGACGGTGTCCGGCTCGGGCTCGATCCGGCTGGCGGTGAACGGCTGTGGCTGCGGTAGCGCCCGCACCACGATGGAGCGCTCCACCCGCGGTGGCTCGTAGATACCGTCGACGTAGGTGCTGCGAAACTTCACCGGTACCGCACCGGGGGCGGGCACAAGGAAACCCTCGCCCTTGTGCTCCCGGCCGGATTCGATGTGGTACGCGTCCTCCACACCGATGACCTGGCGGGAGATGCTGGGGCTGGCCACCTTCAGGCCGATGCGGTACGAGGTGTTCTTGTCGATGTCCTTGATCCGCCCGACGTCGAGGGTCTGGGAGGCGAACAGGATGTGGATCCGGAAGGACCGGCCCTTGCGCGCGACGTAGTCGAACAGGTCGGCGTACTCGGGATGGTCGGCCAGCATCAGCGTGAACTCGTCGGCGACGACGAACAGGGTGGGGATCGGCGGCAGATCATGGCCACCGGCGATCGCGTTCTCGTATTCGGTCACCGAGTTGAAGGCACTGCCCTGCACCCGGCGGCCGGTCTCCTTGAGCAGCTGTTCGCGGCGGGCCACCTCACCGCGCAGCGTGTCGGCGAATCGATCAGCCAGCGATCGCTTCTCGGCCATGTTGGAGATGACCGCGACCACCTGCGGGAAGTGACGGAAGATGTCGGCGCCGGCCTCGCCCTTGAAGTCGGCGTAGATCACGATGAGCCGTTCGGCGGAGTGAGTCGTCAACAGCGCCAACAGGATCGACATCAGCGTCTGGGACTTGCCCGAACCGGTCATCCCGATCATCAGGCCGTGTGGCCCCATCCCGCCCTCGGCCTCGTCTTTGAGGTCGAAGTACAGCGGCTCACCGGTGGCGGTGACGCCGATCGGGACCCGCAGTTCGTCGTCACGTCTGCGCGGTGCCCACAGGTCGGCGACGTCGAGCGCCGAGGCGTCGGGAATGTCGAGCAGGGTGGTGAACGTGGAGGCACCGGTGGTGGTGGAGCGCGCCCGGCCGGGGTTGGAGTCCCACCGGGACAGCCGCCGGGCCAGATGGCGGGCCTCGTCGGTGCTCAGGGTGTCGGCGTGGTCGATGTAGGCCTGCCAGCCGCCGGTCTGCCAGCGTTCGATCCGGCCGTCGGCGACCCGCAGGATGGGCCGTTCCGGATCCGCATACTGCTCCCGGTGCGGCGGTTCGGCGACGCGGTGGATGAGCGTCACCCCGGCCAGGCCGGGACGCCGGGCGAGGTCGCCGATGTCGGCCAGCGCATCGGGGTCGGGATCGTCGAGGATCACCAGCAGGTGTTTGACGGCGCGGTCGCCGTCGCCGGGAAAGGGTGCGCGGCCGGCCAGCGCGGGGGCCAGCAGATCACGCAGTCCGGCGGCATCGGTTGCCAACTGGCGGGCCGGGCCGACTGCATCGGACTCACCAGCAATATCGGTGTGCGGCAACCACTTCAGCCACGACCAGTCGTCGCCGTCGATAGCCGGCGCGGCGAGGGCGACACCGAGGACGCCGGGGTCGTGCCAGGTGACGGCCTGAGCGATCCAGGCGCGCAGCGCGCCGCGGACCTCGGCGGCATCTCCGGACACGGTGATGCGTGCCAGCTTCGCGACGTCGATGCCGGCCGGGGCATCGCGCACGGTGCGCTGGACGTCGAGCAGTCCGCGCAACGTGGTGTGCGACACCGGTTCCAGGTCGATCTCGTCGGCGGTGTCCTTGACCCGCAACACCGTCGACAGCGGCGTGTCATGGCGGCCCGCGCGCAGGATCAGGAAGTCGCCGTCGCGCGGATCACGCTCCCACTGTCTGCGGGTACCCGGGATCGCGGCCAGCAGCGTGGGGTCGGGGTGCGACCACTGCAGCGCAGCCCGCTGTTCGGCGGCGTGCACCCGGACGTTGTCGCGGACGACCGACAGATAGCGCAGATAGTCGGCGCGCTCGGCGTCGACCTCCTCGGTGCGCATCTTGTTGTCGCTGCCCCGGTAGAGCGCGGTGGCCGCCAACAGCAGGACGAACGGGAAGAACAGTGTCGTCGGCGAGATCAGGCGCATCCCGGTCGCGACCAGCGCCACGATCATCCCCACGATGAGCAGCACGATCAGATACGGCAGGACGCGGCGCAGCAGCGACGGCGGCACCAGGCGGGGCAGTTCCGGCGGCGGTTCGATGGTGATGACGCCCTGGCGGGCCGCGGGCGGCGGCAACCGGCGGTGGGCCTCGAAGATCAAGCGGCTCATGGCTTCTCCAGACGCTGGGTCTCCAGACGCGCAGGATTCGGATCGGGTGCCAGGGTGTCGTGGGCGAGCAGCGCATCGCCGCGCGACAGCGTCGGTCCCGCCGCGAATTGGGCGAGCACCGACCACGGGATCGGCAGCGCAGGATCGCTCAGCCCGAGCGCCGATGCGGTGTCACCGCCGGGTGCCGCCGGGTCGGCCTGCTCGATGCCGAAACGCACCCCGGTGTCACTGACCCAGAACAGCGAACCCGCGGTCGGCGACCCCGGCTCCTGACCGACGGTCTGGACGTAGTATCCGCTGCCGGGGGCCAGCGCCACCCGGTCGGCGGTGACGCCGTCACCGGCCCCGACGAGATCGAGCGTGCGGACCTCACCCGGTAGCGGTAGCGCGGCGCCGGACAGCAGTGTCATCGAACTCTGCTCGGCATCAATGGGTTTCGCCCAGCGTGCACAGGTGACCGGGTCGGCGCCGGCGTCGACCACGCTGATCCGATCGGCGGGATAGGCCTCGACGTCGAGTACACCGGAGACCGGCAGCCGGGCGACGTCGTCGGCGGCCAGGCGGGGCGGTTGTGCCAGGCCGTAGGAGTTCGTGTTGCGCAGGATCGCGGCCAGCACCGACGGCACCGGCTGTAGTCCGTCGGGCAGCACCGCGTAGTACCGGATGGTGTTGTCGGCGTCGAAGGCGGTCACCACGGCGCCGACCGGAGCCGGCACCGGCAGCGGGAACTGCGGCGGCTGACCGGCGTTCGGCACCGGCGGAGCCACCAGCGGTGGCGCCTCGGGGATCGCATTGAACAGTCCGGTGGCGATCGGGCGGGCGGTGACGCCGACGGCGGGGATGCCCAACGCATCGGTCACCGGCCGGTTGGCCGGGTCGACCGCGCTGCGCCGACCGTCCCACAGCAACCAGGTGCCGGCCTCGTTGGCCACCAGCACCGCGCGGTCTTCGGCGAGGGTGCCGGCGCGCTCGCCGCCGCCGCCGATCGGCCCGGCGAGCACCGTGACGCCGGGCGCCGATCCGGACACGGCGTCGCACACCGTCCACTCGGCATCGCGGATCGTGTTCTGCACCATGCGTTCCGGGGCGCCCGGAATGCCGACGAGATTGCCGCGGGGAAACTGGTCGAGCTCGGCGGTCTTGACGGTGGTCGGGTTGTCGGGCCGTCCGGCGATGAGCCGGGCCGACGTCAGGTTCAGCACCGGATGCAGTTGTTCGCCGACCTTCACATACAGCGCCGCGGTATCGCGGTCGGCCAGGATCGGATCGCTGCCCGCTGAGCCCGCCGGGCGGATCAGCGAGAACACGAAGCATCCGGCCAACCCGGTGACGAGTACCAGGGCACCGACCAGGACGGCCCGCGATTGGGTGCGCAGCGGGTCGACCAGCATCCGGGTGTCATGCAGCGCCACCCCGGAGGCGATGCGGCGCATCATGAAACGCCATCCCGACACCTGGTGGCGGGTGACGAAGCCGCGCCGGTAGGGCGCTTTCTCGGGATTCTCGTTCGCCGGCGTTCGCGAGGAGAAGGACCGCCGGGAATCCGGTGCGGTCATGCCTGCGCCGACAGATCAGGCGCCGACAGACCGAGTCCGCGCAGCAGCGGTGCGGCCGAATTGCGGACGTCCTCGGCGGTGATGGTCATCAGCTCCTGATCGGTGAACTCGTCGACATCGGAATGGTCGAGCCGGTATTCGCGCTCCTCTTCCGAACGTTCGACGAGGTTGCGGACGAACCGGCCGTTGCCGGCGATGTCGAGACTGCGGCGGTCGACCCCGTTGGCGTCCGGCGACGACGACTGGGCGAGCTGGGCGAACAGTCGCTCCATATCGTCGTGGGCGGCGTCGGCGAAGACGCTGTCGCGCTTCTCGGCCATCCGCACCGCGATCTCGACCAGTTCGGCCGGCGAATAGGACGGGAAGTCGATGCTGCGGGTGAACCGCGAGCGCAGGCCCTCGTTGGCGTCGAGGAACATGTCGAGGTCCTTGCGGTACCCCGCGATGATGACGACCAGGCGGTCGCGGTCGTTCTCCATGCGGGCCAGCAGGGTATCGATGGCGACCAGGCCGAAGTCGTTCTTGGCGCCGGTGGACACCAGGGCGTATGCCTCGTCGAGGAACAGCACACCGTCCAGGGCGCCGTCGATGATCGCGTTGGTCTTGGCTTCGGTCTCGCCGATGTGCTGCCCGATCAGGTCGGCGCGGTGCACCTCACGGACGGTCTCCTTACGCAGCAGCCCCAGCCCGCAGTAGATCTTCGCCACCACGCGCGCGATCGTCGTCTTGCCGGTGCCGGGCGGGCCGGCGAAGACCAGGTGGTTGGTCCGCTGCGCGACGGCCAGGCCCCGCTCCTGGCGGCGCAGCGCCATGGCCACCGAACTCTTCAGCCGCGCCACCTGATATTTGACCTCTTCGAGCCCGATGAACTCGGCCAGTTCGGCTTCGGCCTCGACCAGCAGATGCGCTTTGCGGTCCTTGGCTCCCGGGTCGACGAACTCGGCCTCGCTCGGCTCGGACTGCGGATCCCACGGATCGCTGCGGGCCTCGATCCGGGCGGCCGTGGTGGTCGGGATGCCATAGGTGGTGTCCAGCAGCGCGGCCTCGAGGTCCGCGTTCTCGGGGTTGGCCGCATAGAGATCCTGCAGGACGTCCGCAGCCTCCTCGGTCTCGCCCTGCGCGCGCAGGGTCAGGCCTTTGGCCAGCGCACCGTCCACCGCCGCCACGGCGACCGGCCCGGTCGGGTCTTCGAGATAGGACATCGCCGGGGCGAACATGCCCAGGCGGGCCAGCGCGATGCCGAGTGTGACGCGGGCGGCGTGGCGGTAGGTCTCGTCGAGGTCGGCGTCGTTGACCACCGGGGTGAGCAGCCGCACGACGTCCGACCAACGCTCGGCGCGATGCTGGATCGCCACCTGCACCCAGCGCGCGGACAGGGCGCCGGGCCGACGCTCCAGCACGTCGCCGACGAGTCGGTCGGCATCGGCGAACGCACCCGCCAGAGCGCGTTCGGCGGCGTAGGCGAGCTGGAAGTCGTCGGGCTCGCCGGCGCGGAACTGCAGGTACAAACCGCTGTCATAGGTGAAACCGAGGGCGCCGGGCGCCATCTCGACGTGACGTTGCAGTGATCCCGCACTGCCCCGGGTGCGCCAGACCGACTCGAGCACCCGGCTGGAGGTGTCGCCGGCGGCGGCCAGCCCGGTCCACGCGTCACAGTGGTCGTGCGCGATGTGGGTCAGCGCGGCGAAGCCGGAGCGGGCGGCGGCGAGGTCGGCCGGGCGCTGCCGGTCGTTGACCGTCAGTCCCAGCGCGCGACAACAGGTGGCAAACCGGCTGACGACGTCGCGATCGACCCGGGCCGGCGCAACCTTCGGCGCCGCGAGCGTGTCACTTCCCATATCCATGAACCGTTTATGCGCGCAGGGGATGGACCCCCGCGAACTCCCCTTAGGTTTGGTGAGGCTAACTTTCGGAGAAGTTAGCATTGCATAAGCTAACCGTCTAGACGCACGGTGGTGCGCCCGAGCGGCCAGCGGCTCCCTACTTGACGGCTGTGACCAGCGAAATCGCCTGCATCATCCCCGCAGTTTGCGGATCGTCCAGATCGATCGGACGGCCCAGCCCGGCCAGGTACCCCGGCAGCGGTGTCGCCCGAGCGGACCACCCGCGCGCGCCGAACCAGGCGTCGGCGGGGGCGTGCTGCTGGTTGTAGACCAGGGCGAAGAACGGCTGGTCCGCGCCGGCCGCACGCTCCTCGTCGCGTTTGGCGGCGAACGCCTCGGCCGGCATCGGCGTGGCCTCCTCGACCGCGACCCAGCTACCACGGGCAGCCAGCGCGTCGATGCCGGCGAACAGGCTCTCCTGCGCGGCGGCGGGCAGGTAGATCAACAGTCCCTCAGCTATCCACGCCGAGGGCTGCGCGGAATCGAAGCCGGCTGCGGTCAACGCGGCAGGCCAGTCGTCACGCAGGTCCACGGCCACCTCCCGGCGTTGCGCGGCCGGCGCCTCGGCACGGTCGGTGAGCACGCCGCGCTTGAAGTCGAGGACCTGCGGCTGGTCGATCTCGAAGATCACGGAACCGACCGGCCACGGCAGGCGGTAGGCCCGCGAATCCAGGCCGGCGGCCAGGATGACGATCTGGCGGACACCGGCGGCCATCACGTCGGCGAAGTACCGGTCGAAATAGCGGGTGCGCGCTCCCTGGAAGTTGACGAACTGCCGGCCGAATTCGGATCGCAGCACGTGCTCGGGTACGCCGCCGTCGAGCAGATCGGCCCATTCGCCGCCGACTGCGCGACAGAAGATCTCGGCGTAGGGGTCGACCGCGAGCGGCTCCGGCTTGTGCGCCTCGAGCGCCCGCGACGCCGCGACGAACAACGCCGTCGATCCGACGCTGGTGGTGATGTCCCAGGAATCGTCGTCGCTGCGCACAGTCGTGTTTATACGCCGTCGAGCTGTCGGTTTCCGCTCTCGACAGGCAGCCGGACCAGGGTCAGCACCCGGTGCGCGGCGCCGCCGGGCGTCGCGTGCAACGTGAACGGTGTCTGGTTGTGGTGGGCGTGTGCGCGGGCCTCGGCGAGTACGGCGACCGCGGACGAGCCCAGGTGCGTCACGGCGCGCAGGTCGATCCACAACGGTCGGGTGCCGGCCCGGCTCTGCGCGGCGATCGCCGCGGCCAGGGTGTCGGCGTCCCCAGGACCGATGTCACCGCCCAGCGTGATCGTCCCGGGTTCATCGACGGCGATGGTGAAGGCATGATCCACCGCTGTGCGCGGCGGCGGGAAGGCGGTCGGCTGATCGGTGGCGATGCGGGCGCGCCGCTGAAGCCGGTGGATGGCGGTGGCCGTGGTTCCGGCCTCGTCGTGGATGACATGGCTGTGGCTGACGAGCGCTTCGGCCATCTGCAGACCCCGGCCGCGACTGCGCGGACGGGCGCCGCGAGCCTTCCAGCGCCCCGTGTCGGAGACGGTGATGCGCACACATCCGTCGTCGTCGAGGACCCCGTCCACGCGCAGCTCACCCAGGACCTGGTCGGGATAGGCATGTTCGGCGGTGTTGTCGACGTACTCGCTGACCGCGTGTTCGATCAGCACCACGTCGGTGTCGTCGGCCCCGAGCGCGGGCAGCCACTCCCGAAGCGCACTGCGCACCGCCGCACCGGCGTGCGCGTCGGCCGTCGCGTCGAGTGAGAGCGGCGGCGGGACTTCGCGGCGCTGCGCGCCGAGCAGCGTCACGTCGTCGCCGTAACCGGTACCGCGTACGAGCTCTTCGATGGTCTGGGCGCAGAGCCGTTCGACCGGGCGCAGCCCGTCGAGTGGCGGACCGCCGCCGGCCAGCACGGACGCCGCCAGCCGGGCGAATTCGTCGGCACTCTCGGTCAGTTCGCGGCCCGGACGCTCGATCACCCCGTCGCTGTAGAGCAGGAGCGCGTCGCCCACATCCAGGGTCACCGTGCCCGCCTGCCAGTCCGACCCGCTGCCCAGCGGCCCGCCGCCGGAGGGGTCGAGGAACCTCGGCCGACCGTCGGCGGTGATGAGCAGCGGCGGTGGGTGACCCGCCGTGCAGTATTCGAACGCGCCCGTGGCGGCGTCGAGGCGGCCGACGCACAGGGTCGCGTACTTACCGTTGGGCACATGCTGTGCGAACGCCTCGACGTCGCGCAGCACCTCGGTGACACCGCGGTCGGCCAGCACCTGCATCCGCACCGCGGTGCGCAGCTGGGCCATCGCGGCGGCCGCCTCGACACCGTGTCCGACGATGTCACCGACGACCAGCACCGCGCCGCCGGGCACCGCGACGGCGTCGAACCAGTCCCCGCCCGCGGTGGTGTCGTCGGCGGCGAGCAGGTACTCGGCGGCCAGATCGATGCCGGGTAGCACCGGTACGTCGACCGCCAACAGGGCGCGCTGCATGACCGTCGCCGCATCCCGCGGCGAGGGCGAGCCGGCCGGCGGGTCGTCGGCGGGCGTCTGGGCGGCGATGCGCCGATGCACCTGGTCGGTCACATTCGTCATCAGCACCTGCACCCCGATGACGACACCCGCGTCGTCACGCCGCGGGGTGAGCGCGATGTCGACGATGCGCTCCTGGTCACCGCTGCCGTCGATGTCGGCGGGCAGCCGCCATGCGGAGGCCACCAGCGACTCGCCGGTCTGGTACACCCGGTCCAGCGCCTCGGCCATCGCCTGGCGTGCGACCTCGGGAGCCAGGTCGATCAGGGGGATGCCGGCACCGGTGAGCGTCGGAAACTCCGCGCGACAGGCGGCGTTCGCCGCGACACAGACGTGCCGCGGTCCCTCCAGCGCACACACCATCGCGGGGATCGCCTCGAACACCCGCCGCACGATCTGCGGATCTCCGACCACGAGATTCCACTCCGGAGAGTGCGGCGGGGGGTTGCGTTCCGGTGGCGAGGTGTTCATCGGCGCGATTGGCTCTACCCGCACCCGCGCGGGGCTAAACCCGGACTGCCGGGCGCGGTCAGACCAGCGGTCGACCCGTCCTGATCCGCCGGTCGAGATCGTTGAGCAGGACGTTGAACGGGAACCGCCGCAGCGGTCGCGGCAGCAGGTCGTTGACCGTGCGCAGCACCGACATCACGCGATCGAAGCGGCGCTGCCGCGCGGCGTCCCACGGCAGCCGCATCTCATCGCGAAAGCGTTGCGGCAGGAAGCCCGTGGTGATGAGGAGGTTGAAGTCGTCGAGCCGACGCTGCACCGGTGCGGGCAGCCGCGCCGCGCCCACCCGCCCGGCGGCGATCGGATACAGATATTCGCGTACCGCGTCGTCGATGTGCACCCGGTCCAGCGATTCCTGCCAGTACCGGTCGAAGGCGGCCCGATCGGCCGGCCACATCTCGAGGGGCACCTGCAGCGTGGTGCCCATGGTGGCGCTGTCGCGGTAATGCCGGTCGGCGGTCTGGTCGTCCATATCGCCGATGAAGATGCGGGCGACGTCGACGCCTCCCTTGTAGAGACAGGCGGCGACCCAGAGCTGCAGACCTTTGTCGAATGCGTGGTAGGCCACCGGGCTCTCGTCGGTCGAGAACACCTGCGCGTGTGCGCCGTTGACGGCGCGCCGGTAGGCCGCCTTCTGCTCGTCGGTGCCGTTGGTCGCGACGGCGAGGTAGGTGAAGGTGGTACGGGCGCGTTTGATCGGGTGCAGGTCCACCCGGCCGCTCTCGACCCGGCTCTCCAGCACGCCGTAGCCCACCCCGGGACGGGCCAGTTGCATGATCACGTTGGCCGGGCCGGCCAGCAGCGCGACGCCCATCAGACCGTCGTCGAACGTCGCGGCCCACCGCCTCGGACGCGGCAGACGCCCGGGTCGCGCCGCATCGGTGACCGGCCGGTCCACCTGGGAAGTCAGTGCGCTGACGGTCATGGCCACCTCGAGGCAAAATGTGAGAACGTGTGTTTCCTGATCGTCCACCGCGGCGCTCGCTGCTGTCAAGATGGAGTGATGGCACAGGTCCGCCCGTATCGCGGCGTCGAGGCGCCCGAGCGCGCCGCACAGCGTCGGCTGCGGTTCCTCCAGGCCGGCCTGGACCTCCTCGGCTCGCCCGAGTACGGCATCGTCGACGAATCGGCCGAACTCACCGTGCGGGCGATCTGCCGCCGGGCCGGCGTCACCGTGCGCTACTTCTACGAGGCCTTCGCCGACAAGGACGAATTCGTCGCCGCGGTCTTCGACTGGGTGATCAACGACATCGCCACCACCACCCAGGCCGCCGCGGCCACCGCCGGGCCACGTCAGCGCAACCGCGCGGTGATGACCGACATCGTGCGCACCGTCGCCGGCGATCCCCGGGTCGGACGGCTGCTGTTCAGCTCGAAACTGTCCAACGCCGTGGTGATGCGCAAACGCGCCGAATCGGGCGCCCTGTTCGCGATGCTCTCCGGCCGGCACGCCAGCACCGCCCTGCAGCAGACACCGAACGACCGCATCACCGCGGCTGCACATTTCGTGGTGGGCGGGGTCGCGCAGACCATCAGCGCGTGGCTGGCCGGTGGGGTGTCCCTCGGCCGGGACGAACTCGTCGATCAACTGACGGCGATGATCGACCAACTGTCGGACCCCCGCCTCTACTGAGGCGTTACCGCGAAAAACCCGATCCCGGCGGCGCCCGGAACCTAGGATTCCACCAGAGGTGCAGCCAGACGCCGACGAGGGGGCCGCAGCCCTATGAGCAGAACATCGCCTGCTACTCAATCCCCCGGAGTGCTCCGCGAATTCGTCGGCCTCGACTCCCCCACCGCCCGGCGCGCCGGATCCGGCGGCCATCCGTGCCAGGGCATCTACTACCGCGGTGTCGGGCGGCGGCCGAAGGTCGCGATCATCGCCAGCCACTACCAGATCGATTTCACCGAGCACTATCTCGCCGACTACATCGCCACCCGCGGCATCGGATTCCTGGGCTGGAACACCCGTTTCCGGGGCTTCGAGAGTAGTTTCCTGCTCGACCACGCCCTGGTCGACATCGGCGTGGGCGTGCGCTGGCTGCGCGAGGTACAGAACATCGACACCGTTGTGCTGCTGGGTAATTCGGGTGGCGGATCGCTGATGGCGGCATACCAGGCCCAAGCCTGCGACCACCACGTGCAGCCGCTACCCGGTATGCGCCCGGCGGCCGGGTTGACCGAATTGCCGCCCGCCGACGGCTACATCGCCAGCGCCGCCCACCCGGGACGCCCCGACGTGCTGACCGCCTGGATGGACGCCTCGGTGATCGACGAGTCCGACCCGGTGGCCGGCGACCCCACGCTCGATCCGTTCGACGAGGGCAACGGACCGCCCTACCCCCCGGAATTCGTCGAGCGCTACCGCGCCGCACAGATCGCCCGCAACCATGCCATCACCGACTGGGTGGAAGCCGAACTCACCCGCATCCGGGCCGCCGGATTCTCCGACCGGCCGTTCACCGTCCTGCGCACCTGGGCCGACCTGCGCATGATGGACCCGACTCTGGACCCGTCGCGGCGCCCGGCCAACACCTGCTACATGGGGACTCCCGTGACGGCCAACCGCTCCGCCCACGGCATCGCCGCGGCCTGCACACTGTGGAACTGGCTGGGCATGTGGAGCCTGCGCCGCGCCCAGACCCGCGCCGAACCCCACCTGGTCCGCATCGAGTGTCCGGCGCTGGTGATCACCGCCGAACAGGACACCGGCGTCTTCCCGTCCGATGCTGTGCGCATCAGTGAAGCCCTCGCCACCAAGGACAAGACGCAGCGCAGCATCGACACCGACCACTACTTCACCACCCCGGGGGCGCGCAGCGAGCAGGCCGACGTGATCGCCCGGTGGATCGCGAAGCGGTGGCGGTGAGCCGAACACCGGTGAATCCACCCGCGGCCGCGCGGGTACATTGGCTCCCAACCAACCGGTTATCAGGGAGGCAACGCCGCTATGCCCATCGCCATCACCGAAGAGCACAACGACCTGGCCGACTCGGTGCGCTCCCTGGTGGCGCGCGTCGCGCCGTCGGAGGTCCTGCACGAGGCACTGGAAACCCCGGTCCCCAACCCGCCGCCGTACTGGAAGGCCGCCGCCGAACAGGGTCTGACCGGTCTGCATCTGGCCGAGTCCGTGGGCGGTCAGGGCTTCGGATTCCTCGAATTGGCCATCGTGCTGGCCGAATTCGGCTACGGCGCCGTGCCCGGACCGTTCGTCCCCTCCGCCATCGCCAGCGCGCTGATCGCCGCGAACAGTCCGGACTCCCCGCTGCTCGGCGATCTCGCCTCGGGTGCCGCCATCGCCGGCTACGCCCTCGAGTCCGACCTCACCGCCACCCGCCACGGCGACGGCTACCTGATCCGCGGCGAGGCCCGGGCGGTGACCTCCGCCGCCCAGGCCGCACTGCTGGTGCTTCCGGTCGCCGGACTCGAATCGGGCAGCCTCGGGTGGGTCGTGATGGACGCCGACCAGCTCGAGATCGAACCCGTCACCTCCGTGGACCTGCTGCGCCCGGTGGCTCATGTGCGCGCCAACGCCGTCGAGATCGGCGACGACCGGGTGCTGGCCGCCCTGCCGGCATCGGCGGCCCGCGCCCTGATCACCACGCTGCTGTCGGCCGAATGCGTCGGCGTGGCCCGGTGGTCGACCGACGAGGCCTCGGCATACGCCAAGATCCGCGAACAGTTCGGCCGGCCGATCGGCCAGTTCCAGGCGATCAAGCACAAGTGCGCGGAGATGATGGCCGACACCGAACGGGCGACGGCGGCCGTGTGGGACGCCGCCCGTGCCCTCGACGAGGCGATCGAAAAGGGATTCGACAGTGCCGACGCCGCAGTCGAATTCGCCACGGCCGTCGCCGCCACCCTGGCTCCGGCCGCGGCACAGCATTGCGCCCAGGAGTGCATCCAGGTTCACGGCGGCATCGGGTTCACCTGGGAGCACGACACCAACGTCTACTACCGGCGTGCGCTGGCGCTGAACGCGGCGTTCGGTCGGCACGCCGACTACTCACAGCAGGTGGTCGACACGGCGACCACCACCGGCATGCGGCGGATGAACCTCGATCTGGACCCGGACACCGAGAAGCTGCGTGAGGAGATCCGCGCCGAGGTGTCCGCACTGAAGGCCATGCCGCGGGAGGAGCGGTTGACCGCCATCGCCGAGGGCGGCTGGGTGCAGCCGCACCTGCCCGCGCCGTGGGGGCGGGCCGCCAGCCCGATCGAGCAGATCATCATCGCCCAGGAGTTCAGCGAAGGCCGGGTCAAGCGCCCCCAGATGGGCATCGCCGCCTGGCTGATCCCCTCGATCGTCGCCTTCGGCACCGACGAGCAGAAGCAGCGGTTCCTGCCGCCGACGTTCCGCGGTGAGATGATCTGGTGCCAGCTGTTCAGCGAGCCCGGCGCCGGGTCCGACCTGGCGAGCCTGTCCACCAAGGCCACCAAGGTCGAGGGGGGTTGGCGCATCACCGGTCAGAAGATCTGGACCACCGCCGCGCAGTTCTCCCAGTGGGGTGCGCTGCTGGCTCGCACCGATCCGGACGCGCCCAAACATCAAGGCATCTCGTACTTCCTGCTCGACATGAACAGCGACGGCGTCGAGGTGAAACCGCTGCGCGAGCTGACCGGCAACGCGATGTTCAACACCGTGTTCATCGACGACGTGTTCGTGCCCGACGAGCTCGTGCTGGGCGAGGTGAACCGCGGCTGGGAGGTCAGCCGGAACACCCTGACCGCCGAGCGGGTGTCGATCGGCAGTAGCGAACCGGGCTTTCTGGCCAACCTCGACGGCTTCGTCGAATACGTCCGCGACGGGCACTTCGACCAGGCGGGTCAGCTTCGCGCCGGTCAGCTCATCGCCGAAGGCCATGCGGCCAAGCTGATGAACATGCGCTCGACGCTGCTCACGCTGGCCGGGGGCGACGCCATGCCCTCGGCGGCGATCTCGAAGCTGCTCTCGATGCGCACCGGACAGGGTTACGCGGAATTCGCGGTGTCCTCGTTCGGGATCGACGGCGCGATCGGCGATCCGAAGACACTGCAGGGCAAATGGGTGGAGTATCTGCTCGGCAGCCGGGCGACCACCATCTACGGCGGCACCTCGGAGGTACAGCTCAACATCATCGCCGAGCGGCTGCTGGGGCTGCCCCGCGACCCGTAGCCTCGGTTCGTGCACCCGGCGTCCTCCGGTCTCACGCTGCGTCAGCTGCGCTACTTCGCCGTGCTCGGCGAGGAGCTCAACTACCGGCGTGCCGCCGAGCGTCTGTTCATCACCCAGCCCGCGCTGTCGACGGCGATCAAACAGCTCGAGCACGCGTTCGGGGTGCAGCTGTTCACCCGCAGCACACGCGAGGTGACGCTCACCGATCTCGGTGCGGCGTGGCTGCCGCAGGTGCAGCAGGCGATCGCCGGCGTCGACGCCGTCGTGGAGAACCTGGTCATGCTGTCGGGCACCCGCCAGGGCGTGCTGCGGGTCGGGTACCTGATCGGCACGGGCGCCGATCTGCTGTTCCGGGTGGTGCGGCACTTCGAGGCCGCCTTTCCCGACGTCACCGTCGAACCCATCGAATTCGACTTCGCCGATCCCACCGCCGGACTGGCCGACGGCAGCACCGAGGTCGCGATCATCCGTCCGCCGGTCGATCTGCCCGAGCACCGCACGCTGATTCTCGATTCCGAGTCGTGGGTGGCTTGTCTGCCCCGGGACCACCGGCTGGCCCAGCGCACCGAGGTGGCGATCGGCGAACTGCTCGACGATCCCATCGTCTGCGCCCCGCTGACGGCCGGCACCTGGCGCGACTACTGGCTCGCGATGGATGTCCGCGGCAACCGTCCCCCGGCCATCGCGGCGGTCGCGGCGACGTATGAGGCCGAGACGACTGCGATCGCGCGCGGCTTGGGCATCAGCTTCACCACGTCATCGGTGGCCCGTTTCTACGACCGACCGGGCATCGTTTACGTACCGATAACCGATCGACCGCCGAGCCACACGGCGCTGGCATGGCATCCGGCGGGACTGTCACCGCAGGCCGATGCGCTGGTCAGACACGTGCAGTCGGAGTGGAGTTTCGGCGATCCGCCCGGCCGCGGCGACCGCTGAACCGGCACTGATAAGCCACCGTTATGAATAGATCAAAACATCGAACTTCCGGTGGACGGCGGGTGGCGTTTTCCTGTCTACAGGTGTTTTCCCAATGCCTTGACCTGGAGAGACCATGACAGACGCAATCACCTCCCGACACTCGGCGACTCATTCGTCTTCAGCGCTGGACGCCGAAGACGCCAAACTCGCCGAACTCGGTTACACCCAGAAGCTGGACCGTTCGGTCGGCAAGCTGGCGTCGTTCGCCATCGGGTTCGCGACGATCAGCGCCACCACCGCGGTGTTCACCGGATTCGGCGCCGGCTACTTCACCGCCGGTGCGCCGTTCGTGTGGACCCTGCTGCTGGCCGGCGCCGTCTTCGCGCTGTGGACGTTCATCGCCGCCGATCTGACCGCGAAACTGCCGCTGGCCGGCTACAGCTACCAGTGGATCAGCCGGATCAACGGGCCGAACCTGGCCTGGTTCACCGGCTTCATCGCCCTCATGGGCTGGGTCTGCGGGATGACCGGTGTCGGATTCATCCTCTCCGGCTACCTCGGCGGCCTGTTCGGCTGGAGCCTGACCCAGAGCACGCAGATCCTGCTCGCCATCGCGGTGGTGTTCGTCTGCGTACTGATCAACATCTACGGCGTCCGGTTCGCCACCATGGTCAACAACATCGGCGTCAGCCTCGAGCTGGTCATCACCGTCGGCGCCACCGCGCTGATCGCGATCATCGCGTTCTCCGCCCCGGAGAACCACCAGCCGCTCTCGGTGCTCTTCACCGGCGGTGAGGCCGGTGACAAGGACTCGTATCTGCTGGCGTGGCTGGCCGCGGCGCTCGGGCCGTTCTTCGGGCTGATCGGCGTGGAATCCGGTGCCGACGTCGCCGAGGAGACCAGGGACGCGCGGCGCGTCGTACCCAAGACGATGTTCTATGCCCTCGTCACCTCGATCGTCATCGAGTTCCTGATGTATGTGGTCTACGTGGTGGCGATCAAGGATCCCGTTGCAGTGGAAGCCAACTCGTCGGCACCCATCGAGGAGATCATCACCCAGCAGGCCGGTCCGGTCGTCACGAAGATCGTCGTGGCGATCGCGCTGACCAACATCCTGGCCTGCCTGTTGGCCAACATCCTGGTCGCCACCCGGCTCACCTATTCGATGGCGCGCGACAACATGCTGCCGTTCTCGCAGGTGTGGCGGCACGTCTCGCCGAGCCGTAAGACGCCGACCTACGCGGTGCTGGGGCTGGGTGTGCTCTCGGCGCTGCTGCTGCTCTCGGCGCTGGTCAACGAGAAGGCGTTCAACTACATCATCGGCATCGCATCGCTGCTGTTCTTCTTCGTCTACATCCTGCAGACCATCGGCCTGCTGGTCGGCTACCGCAAGGGCACCATCCCCGCGGCCGAACCCGGGACGTTCGACCTCGGCCGGTTCCGGCTTCCGCTGTATGTCACCGCGCTGGTCATCTTCCTCGCCGTGGCCGTCGCCCTGCTGTTCCTCCCCCAGTTCACCAGTAACAAGTGGGTGTTCCTGGGCATCGTCGCCCTGGCCGCGGTGTGGTGGGCCACCGGACTCAAGTCCCGGCTCGCCGCCGGGGACGCCGGCGCCGACTACGCCAAGACCCACGGTGGCTGATCCCGGGCCGGCCCCCGCACGCGGGAGGTGCCCCCGCCGCTCCTGCCCACCGAACCTCTGATCACCGAAAAGGATTGCCCGACATGACCGCAACAGCCCATTCCACCGACCTCGGTACCAGCAACCTCGTCGCCGTCGAACCCGGCGCGATCCGCGAGGACACCCCGCCCGGTTCGGTGATCCAGTACAGCGACTACGAACTGGACACCACCAGCCCCTACGCCGGCGGAGTGGCGTGGATCGAAGGCGAGTACATGCCCGCCGAAGAGGCCAAGATCTCGATCTTCGACACCGGCTTCGGCCACAGCGATCTGACCTACACCGTCGCACATGTGTGGCACGGCAACATCTTCCGGCTCGGTGACCACCTCGACCGTCTCCTCGACGGCTCGGCCAAGCTGCGGCTGGACCCGGGGATGACCAAGGACGAACTGGCCGAGATCACCAAGCGCTGTGTCAGCCTGTCGCAGCTGCGGGAGTCGTTCGTCAACCTGACCGTCACCCGCGGTTACGGAAAACGCAAGGGCGAGAAGGATTTGTCCAAGCTCACCCATCAGGTCTACATCTACGCCATCCCCTACCTGTGGGCGTTCCCGCCGGCCGAGCAGATCTTCGGCACCACCGCGATCGTGCCGCGCCACGTCCGCCGCGCCGGGCGCAACACCGTGGACCCGACGATCAAGAACTACCAGTGGGGTGATCTGACCGCGGCCAGCTTCGAGGCCAAGGACCGCGGCGCCCGCACCGCGATCCTGCTCGACGCCGACAACTGCGTCGCCGAAGGTCCCGGGTTCAACGTCTGCATCGTCAAGGACGGGGTGCTGGCCTCGCCGTCGCGTAACGCGCTGCCCGGCATCACCCGCAAGACGGTGTTCGAGCTCGCCGACCAGCTGGGCATCGAAGCCACTCTGCGCGACGTCAGCAGCCGCGAGCTCTACGACGCCGACGAGATCATGGCGGTCACCACGGCCGGCGGCGTGACCCCGATCAACACCCTCGACGGCGAGCCGATCGGCTCCGGAGAGCCCGGCCCGGTGACGGTGCAGATCCGCGACCGGTTCTGGGCCCTGATGGACGAGCCCGGTCCGCTGATCGAGGCGATCGAGTACTGATTCTTCGCGAGCAGCCGCACAAGTCCCCCGACCCGCCGCGCGGACGGGGGACTTTGTGTCTGCTCGACGGATTGGACGCACCCGCGGCCGGGCATGCGATCGGTATGACCAACGATGTCGAGAAACGCTGGCACGACCCGCAGGCGTTCCGAGCCGCGGTCACCTACGTGGTGGCGGTGGTCGCCCTGGCCGCCGTCGCCTTCGCCTGTTACGTGATCCCGGGCGGAAAACCGGTACTCGCAGCCGTCCTGGTGCCGGTCGTGCTGTTCGGTGGCGGCGTCGGCGCCTTCATCCAGACCTATCGACTGTGGAAGGCCGGCGGCACCTGGGTGATCTGGCAGGGCGCGGGCTGGTTCCTGTTCGCGTTGTTCCTGGTGGGGCTGTCGGTGCCGGGGACGGCGATCACCGGTTAGGGCACGATCGAGTCGACGTATCCCCCGTCGACCCGCACGGCCGCGCCGGTGGTGGCCGAGGCCAGCGGCGAGGCCAGATACGTCACCATGTTGGCGATCTCCTCGGGCTCGATCAGCCGCTGCAGCAGCGACTGCGGCCGGTGGGCCCGCATGAACTCCCGCTGCGCCTCGTCCCAGGGCAGCGACCGGTCCACCAACTGGTAGACGAAGTCCTCGACCCCAGCCGTGTGCGTCGGTCCGGCGATCACCGAATTGACGGTGACGCCCGTGCCCGCGGCGTCCTTGGCGAAGCCCCGTGACAGCGCAAGCAGCGCGGTCTTGGAGACGCCGTAGTGGATCATCTCCTGCGGGATGACGATCGCCGAGTCGCTGGCGATCTGGAGTACGCGTCCCCAGCCCCGCTCGGCCATCGCCGGCAGGTAGCTGCGGATCAACCGCGCCGCCGACAGCACGTTCACCTCGAAGTAGGTGCGCCACTGGTCGTCGGTGATCTCGCGGGCCGGTACGGCGCCGAAGATGCCGAGGTTGTTGACAAGGATGTCGACGTCGGGCAGCTGCTGCAACAGCTCGTTCACCCCCGCGTCGGTGGTCACATCGGCGGCCACACCGAGCACGTCACCGTCGATCCCGGCCACCGCGGCGTCGACGCGCTCGCGGTGGCGCCCGTTGACGGCGACCCGGGCGCCCGCGGCGGCGAGCCCCTCGGCGATGGCCAGCCCGATGCCCTGCGTCGAGCCGGTGACCAGTGCGGTCTTACCGGTCAGATCGATGTTCACGCCCACCTACGACGACCGCGCTCGCCGAACTATTCCGGCGAACCGTCGACGTCCATCTCGCGCAGTTCCCGTTTGAGGATCTTGCCGGTCGGGTTGCGCGGCAGCTCGTCGAGGAAGATCACCTCACGCGGCACCTTGTAGCGAGCCAGGTGATCCTTGACGTAGGCCTTGATGTCGTCCTCGCCGATGGCGGCACCGTCCTGTTTGACGACGAACGCGCGCAGCCGGTGTCCCCACTCCTTGTCCTCGACCCCCAATGCCGTCGCCTCGACGACCTCGGGGTGGCCGCTGATCAGATCCTCGACCTCGGCGGGGAACACGTTCTCGCCGCCGGACACGATCATCTCGTCGTCCCGCCCGGACACGTAGAGCAGCCCGTCCTCGTCGAAGTAGCCGACGTCGCCCGAGGACATCAACCCGTCGATGATCTGCTTGTGCCCGCCGCCGGTGTACCCCTCGAACGGGAACGTGTTGCCGACGAAGATGCGGCCCACCTCGCCCTTGGGCACCTCTTTGCCGTTCTCGTCGTACAGCTTGATCCGAACACCCTTGACGACGGGGCCGACCGTGGCCGGGTTCTTCTTCAGGTCCTCGGGCCGGGCGATCGTGGCGAACGCGATCTCGGTCGACCCGTACAGGTTGTAGACCACCGGCCCGATGTCGTTCGTCGCCCGCTGCGCCAGCTCGGCGCCGAGCTGCGAACCGGAGACGAACACGATGCGCAGCGACGACAGATCCGGCTTCGCGTCCATCTTCTCGATGTGGTCGAGGATGCGCGAGAGCATCACCGGAACCACGATCATGGCGGTGGCCCGGTGCTTTTCGATGTCGGCGAGCACCGTCGCCGGCTTGAAGCGGCGCCGCAGCACCAGGGTGGAACCGAGCATCATGCCGATGGTGGCGTGCAGATAACCCAGCGCGTGGAACATCGGCGCGGGCAGCAGCGTCACCTCACCGGATTTGAACGGGACGTGGGACAGCACCCCGCCGATCGGCGCCAGCGACAACGGCGACCTGCGGTTGGCGCCCTTGGGCGTACCGGTGGTGCCGCTGGTCAGGATGATGATCGACGAGTGTTTGGTCACCTTCGGCGCCGGCGTGCTCGACGAGCGCTCGACGATCGAGGCGAGCGTCTCGGCATCGCTTTCCGACGGCGCGTCCGAATCGGGGTTGGTGGGCAGCGCGCGCAGGAACCCGAGATCCGGCGTGGCCTGGGAGACCGCCTTGCTGTATTCGTCGTCGTGGATGATCAGCCGGGCGCCTTCGCGTTCGGACACCTCTTTGATCTGCGGGCCGGAGAATTCGCTGTTGAGCAGGATGATGCGCGCGCCGGTGCGGGCCGCCCCGTAGACCGCGACGAGGAACCAGCGGTGGTTACGGGCCAGGATGGCAACCCCGTCACCGCCTTTGACGCCCTTCTCGAGCAGCGCGTTGGCGACCGCGTGGGCGGCGTCGTCGAGCTCCTTGAAGGTCATCTCGCCGTCGTCGTCGATGACCGCGGCGCGGTTCGGGGTGCGCCGGGCGTTGAGCGCCGGGATCATTCCGAACTCACCCCACCGCCGCATATCGGCGACGAACGCTGCGATGTTCTGCGGCGGTTCGATCTGCAGAGCGCCGGCCTCGAACATCTTGCGTGCGTAATGCAGTTCGGCCGAGCCCCGGTCGAGATACTGCTTGGCCTTGGCGGCCGCCTGCAACGGGAGTTCGGTGAGCTTCGGCATGCGCACCACAATATGTGACTCGCGTCGCACCCCGGGTGGGTATCGCCGGTCCCTACCATGGCTGACATGGCCGGACCCCGATCGCTGGACATCGGCGGCCAAAAGCTGACCGTCACCCATCCCGACCGGGTGGTGATCGACGGCCGGACCCTGGTGCGGAAACTCGACCTGATCGAGTACTACCTCGCCGTGGCCGACGGCGCCCTGCGCGGGGTGGCGGACCGGCCGATGATCCTCAAACGCTTCGTCAAGGGCATCTCCGAAGAGGCGGTGTTCCAGAAGCGTGCGCCGCAGAAGCGACCGGACTACGTCGACGTCGCCGAACTGAAGTACGCATCGGGCACCTCGGCGAAGGAGGCGGTGATCCACGATGCCGCCGGATTGGCGTGGGCGGTCAACATCGGCTGCGTCGACCTGAATCCGCATCCGGTGCGCTCCGGGGATCTTGCCCACCCCGACGAACTGCGGGTTGATCTGGACCCGATGCCCGGCGTGGATTGGCAGCAGATCGTCGACGTCGCGTTGGTGGCCCGGGAGGTGCTCGAAGACCACGGACTGACAGCGTGGCCGAAGACGTCGGGATCGCGCGGCTTTCACATCTACGCCCGCATCGCCCCGCGCTGGCCGTTCAAATTCGTCCGGCTGGCCGCGCAGGCGGTGGCCCGAGAGGTCGAGCGTCGCGCGCCCGAGCTGGCGACCAGCCGCTGGTGGAAGGAGGAGCGGGAGGGGGTGTTCGTAGACTTCAACCAGAACGCCTTCGACCGCACGGTGGCCTCGGCCTACTCCGTGCGGGCGGTGCCCGATGCCCGGGTCAGCACGCCGTTGTTCTGGCACGAGGTTCCCGATTGCCGGCCCGAGGCCTTCACCATCGACACGGTGCCTGCCCGCGTCGCCGAACTCGGCGATCCCTGGGAGCCGATGGACGACCACGTCGGCAGTCTCGACGCACTGCTCGAGCTGGCCGACCGGCAGGGCCCGCCGGAGAAGGCCCCGCGCGGCGCCCGCAGATCCGAGGCCGGGTCGGGCGGGCGCCGGCAGTCGGTGATGCCGCTGATCGAAGTGGCCCGGACCAAGACCAAGGACGAAGCCCTGGCGGCGCTGGAGCTGTGGCGCAGCCGCCACCCGGAGGCCGCCGAGAAACTCGAACCCGCCGACATCCTGGTCGACGGGATGCGGGGTCCGAGCTCCATCTGGTACCGGATCCGGATCAATCTCCAGCACGTCCCCGAGGCTCGCCGGCCGGCGCAGGAAGCGCTGCTGGCGGACTACAGCCCGTGGGAGAACTACTCCGGGCACCAGTCCCGGAACCGCTGACGCACCCCTGCCGGTCCCCGGCCACGAGCACGATACCGAGCGGTAACAATTGCATCACGAGTCACGGGAATGCCTTTTCTTATCAAAGCATTAGCAGTAGCCACCCAGCCGCCTTAACTTCGACCCCTAATTTCGATGACAGGTTCAGGAAACAACCCCTGAATTGCAGTCACGAATTCGCCGGAGGGAGGCCGCTCATGACCCGCACGAGCCCGCCAGGAGCTTCACGGATTTCCGATGGTGCGTTCCGCTACGGCAATCCGGCATTCGACTGCGAAGGCGTGCGCATGCGGGCGCGCTGCCGCCAGCTCGCCACCGTCGTCACGGTGTCCGGGGACATCGACACCGCCAATGCGTCGTGCGTCACCGACTACGCCAAGCGATACGTTCTGGCCGAGAAGCCGTTCGTCCTCGATCTCAGCGGTGTGAGTTCCTTTGCCGCCGAATCGATCTCGATGTTCTTCGAGCTGGACGAACAATGCGCGGCCGCCGGCGTGGAGTGGTCAGTGATCGGCAGTCAGCCCGTCCTGCAGGCGATGCGCACCACCGGCTCACTCGACGACATGCCGGTGACCGCATCGGTGGCCGAGGCAATGCATCACTTCAGTGAAGGCATCCTGGCCCGCCGCCGGCTGCTCCCCCTCCTGACCAAGACCGCCTGAGGCCCAGAAAGGACCCCCATGCTTATCGACCTCCGCTGGCTCAGCTACCTCGTCAAGAGCCGCCGCCATTCCCTGCCACCGCTCGCAGCCCTCGCGAGCTGATCCCGACAAACGCCCGGCGCTTACGCGCCGGGCGTTTCTGTTTCTGCCGACACGTACCACCTGATCGAGATTCGACCGGGGATCGGCGGGGTAACCAGAGACCTTCGACCGCGGCTCCAGGATGGGGGGTCCAATGTCGCAGCATCACAAGATTCATCTCCAGCTCGCCGAGCTGGTCCGGGATCTCAGTCAGGAGGACCTCACTGACTCCGACGCGGTGCTGCGCGATATCACCGCCGCGGCGGCGCGCATGGTGCCCGGTGCCGACGCAGCCGGTATGACCATCGTCGAGAAGGGCCATAGAGTTCGAACGCTCGGTGGAACCTCGGCCTACGCCGACGTGCTCGACGACATCCAGAACCGTACCCAGGAGGGTCCGTGCCTGGAGGCCGCATGGGAAGACCACCTGGTCGAGGTGGCCGACCTCGGCCGGGAGACGCGGTGGCCCGCATTCGCCGCCGCGGCGCTGGCCGAGACACCGTGCCGCGCGTCCCTGTCCTTCCGGCTGTTCACCCACCGGTCGACGATGGGCGCCCTCAACATCTACGCCGAATCGGCACACGCCTTCTCCGAAGAGTCGATCGAGATCGGCGTCATCTACGCCACCCACAGCGCGGTGCTCTGGGAGGCACATCTGCGCGACAGTCAGTTCCGCAGCGCGCTGGCCTCCCGCGACCTGATCGGCCAGGCCAAGGGCATGCTGATGGAACGTTTCGGCATCGACGCCAGGCATGCATTCAACCTGCTCACCCGGCTGTCCCAGGAGTCCAACACCAAAGTCGTGGACATCGCCCGGCGGGTCGTGGAGGCCGAGCACCCGGCCGAGCACCCGTCGGAGGTCAGCGACCGTCCTTGATCCACCGCCACTGACCGGGCGTCCACTCGCCGGCATCGGGCAGTCGGTCGGTCACGGCGCGCACCACACCCGGCCACCACTGCGGGTGGTAGTCGTCGCCCGACAGCCATCCACCCGGCCGAACCTTCGGCGCCCACGCGGCGATGTCGGCACACACGCTGTCGTAATCGTGGCGGGCGTCGATGTGCACCCAGTCCAGTGAGTCGTCGCCGAAGAGTTGTGCCGCGGAGAGCGAGTCGCTGATCAGCAGCTGCACCGAATCACCGAAGCCGCAGGCCAGGATGTTGCGGTGCAGCAGTCCGGCGAAGGTGCCACCCCCGTATTCGACGGCCGGTCCATGGGCGTTGATCTGCTGGTTGCCCTCCGGACCGCTGCCCTGGCAGGTGTCGACGCCGAGGACGCCGATCGTACGTCCGGAGTCCCGCACCACCTCGGCCAGCGAGCACAGGCTGCGGCCCAGATAGCTTCCCACCTCGACGAAGCGCCCACCGTCGGGGAAGTGGCGCACGGCCTCCTCCTGGGCGGCACGCCAGCCGAACCAGCCGGGGATGTCCTCCCACCGCTGCACGGGTCGGGCGAACGGCGCGGACGGCAGACCGGGATCGGAGTCAGCAGACACCCCCACATCCTGCCGCCCACACCGACCCGGCCGGGCGCGGGGTGTCACACCGGCCAGGTCTCCCGGCGCTGCGCGGCATCCCAGAACATCCACTCGTAGCGCGATGTCGTCACGAAGTGCCGCCGCGCCGCCGCCTCGTCACCCGGGGTGAGGGTTGCGCCCACCCGGTCGGTGAGCGCCAGCACCTCCGCCACCGTGGCGCCGAATTCCTCGCTCCCGTAGCTGTCGATCCAGCGCTGATAGCGCGGATGGACCGATCCGCGAGCCGCCAGATCCTCGCCGACCCGCGCGTAGATCCAGTAGCAGGGCAGGATCGCCGCGAGTCCGTCGGCAAAGCTGCCGCCGTAGACGGTGGCGAGCAGATAACTGGTGTAGGCGCGGGTGGTCGGCGCCACGGACACGTCGGCGAGGGCCGCCGGGTCGATACCGAGTTCGGGCAGCAGCGTGCTGTGCAGCGCCAGCTCCACGTCGAACACCTCGGCGGCGTGGCGGGCGAACATCGCGGTGTCGGTCAGGGCGGGAGCCTTCGCGCCGACGACCGCCAGGGCGCGGGCATAGTCGCGCAGATAGTGCACGTCCTGGGCGATGTAGTGGGCGAACACCGGCTCCTCGAGGCTGCCGTCGACCAGTCCCTCGACGAACGGATGAGCCAGAATCGCCGCATAGATCGGCTCGATGTCGCGCCAGAGTCGCTGCGACCAGGCCTGCTGCGCGTCGTCCGGAGTGCTCATCGTCGTCAAGCTACCAATGTCGGGCGTACGTCACCGGCCGCCAGGGTTGAGCCCCCAGCCACCCGGGTAACGCACCACCGTGTCGAGCAGCGCGCCGCGGAGCGACGGATTCTTCGACGTCGTGATCGTGGGCGGCGGCAATGCCGGCATCAGCGCTGCCGCCCGGCTGCACCGCCGGGGCGTCGCCAGTGTCGCCGTGATCGAACCCCAGCGCGTGCACACCTACCGGCCGATGCTGTCCTACGTCGGCGGCGGGCAGGCGTCGCTGCGCGCCGCGGAGCGGACACAGCGGTCGGTCACACCCCGCGCGACAACCTGGCTGCCGGACTCGGCACTGTCGGTCGACACCGCGACCAACACCGTGCGCTGCGCGTCCGGGCGCAGCTACCGCTACGCCGACCTGATCCTGGCGCCCGGACTCGTCCCGGACACCGACGCGCTGCCCGGCACCCACACCGCGCTGGACGCGCCGGACGTGGCGAGCAACTACGCCCATCAGGCCGACAAGACCTGGCGGCTGATCCGTGACCTCCCCCGGGGTTCACATGCGGTGTTCACGGTGCCGCGCCCGCCGGTCAGTTGTACGGGCACCACCATCAAACCGCTGTTCCTGGCCGCCGCACACTGGAAGCGGGCGAATCGGTTGTCCGGCATGCAGATAACGCTCGTGGTCGACCGGCCCGCGCCGCTGGACTCCCCGCCGGTGGCCGCCCGCATCCGCGACGGTCTGCAGGATCTCGGTGTGCGCGTGCTCCTGTCCACCGCGGTCACCAGCCTGGCGCCGGCTCGCAGTGCACTCACGCTGAGCGGACCCGCCGGCGGCACCGAGGAGATGCACTACGACATGCTGCATCTGGTGCCGCCGTTCCGGGGGCCGCGCTGGTTGGAGAGTTCCGCACTCACCGCGGGGCAACCCCACGGCCTCGTCGACATCAACCCGTGCACGTTCCGACACCGACACCATCCCGGCGTCTGGGCGGTGGGCGACGCCGCCGCGGTCGGCACCGACCCGTCCGGCGGTGCGCTGCGCCGCCAGGTCAAAATCCTCGTCGACAACCTTTTGGCCGCCCGGGGCGGACGCGATCTGCAGGACTACGACGGCTACACCGTCGCCCCCGTCGCGACGGACGCTCACCTGCTGATCCCCGGCGAATTCGACCGCACCGGGGCCGTGACGTCGTCGCTACCGTCGTTCGTCGACCCGCTCAAGCCGCGCCGGCTGGCGTGGGCGTTCGACCGGTACGGTCTGCCGCAGTCGTACTGGCACCTGATTCTCAAGGGCCGCTTGTAGGGCCGGCTGTGGCGCGCAGACCGCCCGCCGCGGACCGGACGGTCCGGGTGACCCGGTCGACCAGCGGGCTGTCCAATTTCCAGCACTGCCAATACAGGGGTACGTCGAGATGGACCTCGGCGATCCGCACCAGCGACCCGTCGGCGAGCATCCCGGCAGCGAGTTGATCGGGGTACATCCCCCACCCCAGCCCCGAACGCACCGCCGCCCCGAAACCCTCGGCCGTCGGGACATAGTGCACAGGCCGATCGACCAGCCGCCCGAATGCCTTGCGCACCAACATGTCCTGCAGTGCATCATCACGATTCCACGCCAGCGAGGGGGCGCGCGCCGCCGCCTCGGCGGTGAAACCGCCCGCCAGGTGTCGCCCCGCGTACGCCGGGCTGGCCACCGGCACGTACCGCATCACGCCGAGTCCCTGTACCCGGCACCCCGGCACCGCGGCGCGCTCAGTGGTCACCGCGCCCATCACACTGCCCTCCCGCAGCAGCCGCGCCGAGTGGTCCTGATCCTCGATGCGAACGTCCCACCGGACGCCGTCGAGGTCAGCGAGCACCGCGGTGAACCACGTCGCCATCGAGTCGGCGTTGACGGCGACCGCGATCCGCGGATGCCGCCCGGTGACGCCGCCGGCCAGCTCGGCGAGCGCCTCGGCCTCCAGCAGCGCCGACTGCGCGGCAAGACGGATCAGCGGGCCAGCGGATGCGGTTGCGCGGCAGGGCTTCTCACGGACCACCAGGACGTGGCCGACCCGCTGTTCGAGCGCCTTGATGCGTTGACTCACCGCCGAGGGCGTCACATGCAGCCACTCGGCAGCGGCGTCGAAACTGCCGTACTGGACCACCGCGGCCAGCGCGGCCAGCTGGTCGGCGCCCAGGCGCATCCCCGGGCCGTCGAACCGTGCGGTGCTCATCGGTCCAATCTGGCCGAACACGCCGCGACCGGCGGTGATGACTCGCCGTGGGACCGCACGCAACTTAGGGTCGTCCCCATGAATCGTCTCGACCGCTTCTTCGAGATCTCCGAGCGCGGCTCCACGGTCGGCGCGGAGGTGCGTGGCGGCCTGGTGACCTTCATCGCGATGGCCTACATCGTGGTGCTCAACCCGATCATCCTGTCGAGCGCACCGGACGCCGACGGCAACTCCCTGGACTTCGCGCAGGTGTCGGCGACCACGTCGCTGGCCGCCGGCGTCATGACGATCCTGTTCGGCCTGATCGCCCGGCTGCCGTTCGCCTTCGCGGCGGGTCTGGGCATCAACTCGTTCCTGGCCACCACGGTGGTCGGCGATCTGTCCTGGCCGGAGGCGATGGGCCTGGTCGTGATCAACGGCCTGCTCATCGTGGTGCTGGCGGCGACGGGGTTGCGCCGCCTGGTGTTCGACGCGGTGCCCATGCAGCTGAAACTGGCCATCACGGCGGGAATCGGCCTGTTCATCCTGTTCATCGGGCTGGTCGATGCCGGCTTCATCAGCTCCACCGGTCTGGCGTCGCCGCCGGTCGGGCTGGGCGCCCAGGGGGCCGGGTCGATCACCACCGTCCCGACCCTGGTGTTCGTGCTGACCCTGCTGCTCACCGGCGTCCTCGTCGTCCGGCGGGTCCGCGGCGGCATCCTGATCGGCCTGATCGCCGGGACGGTGGTCGCGGTGATCATCGAGGCGATCTGGGAACTCGGATCGGCCCAGGAGCACGCCGGCGGGTGGAGCCTGTCGGTTCCCGCCCTGTCGGGTTCACCGTTCGCACTGCCCGATCTGTCGCTGGTCGGCGAATTCAGTCTGGGTGGCGCCTTCGGCCGCATCGGCATCCTGGCCGCGGTGATGCTGGTCTTCACGCTGGTGTTCGCCAACTTCTTCGATGCGATGGGCACCTTCACCGGACTGTCCCGGGAGGCCGGCCTGGCCGACGAACAGGGCACCTTCCCCCGGTTGAAGTCGGCGCTGATCGTGGAGGGCGCCGGCGCGGCGGTCGGTGGCGCGACATCGGCGTCGTCGAACACGGTGTTCATCGAATCCGGTGCCGGCATCGAGGAGGGGGCCCGCACCGGTCTGGCCAACCTGGTGACCGGGGCGTTGTTCCTGGCGGCGATGTTCGTCTCACCGCTGGCGTCGATCGTGCCGACCGAGGTCGCCGCGGCGGCGCTGGTGATCGTCGGCGCGATGATGGTCTCGCAGCTGCGCCACATCGACCTCTCGGAGTTCTCCGTGGCGCTACCGGTCGTGCTCACGGTCGCGACCATGCCGTTCAGCTACTCCATCGCCAACGGCATCGGGGTCGGGTTCATCGCCTGGGTGGTGGTGCGCACCGGCGCCGGCAAGGTCCGACAGATCAGCCCGCTGCTGTGGATCGTGACCGCCGGCTTCGTGATCTACTTCGCGCGCAGCTGGATCGAGTCGCTGATCGGGGTGTGACACGGCGTCGGGGGCGAACGTGACGGCGACATGCTGAAATCCCTTGACCTGCTCGGCCTTCGCCTTGCGGGCGTAGGTCTTGCGATCGGCAGCGGTCAGCTCGACGGCATCGGTGAACGGCGTCAGCAGCGCCCGCGGATAGAGCCGGTCGACGCGCACCACGTTGAGCTCGGCGCACAGCACTAGGCTCACCGAGATCAGATAGAGGAACGCCAGTAGACCGAGCACCAGGGCGAAGACGGTGTTGGTCGCACTCGCCGATGCGGCGGTGCGCGCCACGTATCCCGCACCGAACCACTGCAGCAGCTGCCAGAGCACCGCGGCGGCCAGCGCGCCGGGCAGCACCTGCCGATAGCTGAGGTGACGAGCTGTGGTGACCTTGAAGGCGACCAGCACGATGCCGGTGTTGATCGTGATCGTCAACACCACGATGCCGGCCGTTCCGAAGAATCCCAACCCGTTCACCGCCCGGCCGAACGCCGACAGCACCGTCGCGGTGATCGCCGCCGAACCCAGCACGAGAAGCAAAAGCAGGCTGCGGACCCGCGACCGGATCGGGTCGGGTCGCTTGTTGCGCGGTACCGCCCACACCGAGTCCATGGCGTTCTGCACGGCCACCCCGACCCCGGAGCCGCCGTAGAGGGCGCCCACGATGCCCACCACCACCGCAGCCACCCCGCCGCTGAGCTGTTGGGGCTCCTTGAGTTGTTCGCCGATCACCGGGAACTGGCTGACCGTCGACTGCAGCACCTGCTCCTGCAGATCCGGCCGACCGACGAGCAGCACGCCCAACGTGGTGGTCAGCAACAGCAGCAGCGGGAACAGCGAGACGAACGCGTAGTAGGTGATCAGAGCCGCCAGATAGCCGCCCTGATCGTCGATGTACTTGTAGATGACCGCGATGAGGTAGCCGGCGGCGCGGCTGCGCCGCTGCAGCCTGTCCAGCCAGCCGATCACGACACCGACCACCTCTCCCGACGCCGCGGGTCGACACCGTCTGCCGTAGATACCCAGCTTGACCGGCGCAGACACGTCCGGGCCGAGGGCGGGCGGCACCCGGCACGGACGCGCGCCGGTCCGTAGGGTGGTCGGGTGAGCGCGGCGTGTCGGGCCGGCGCGGGATAACTGACCCGTTTCAACCGGCCGACGCACCGGCAATACAGGGGCACAGATGCTCGATCACCCAGACGACACGACAAGGGGTTTCATGTCCCAGGCGGCAGAGTCGGAGCCCGACGAGATCGTCACGCCCGACGATCAGCCCAACGAGCCGGCTGAGGTCACCTACGACGAACACCTGCACCCGGCCCGGCCGCGCGCGCTGCGCTTCCGTCCGCGGGTGCGCACCCCGTTCGCCCGCCGCTCGCTGAGCCAGGACGGTCCGGCGGCCGGAGACAATCCGGCGTACGTGTCGTGGTTGCTGTCGCAGTCGATGCTCGCCGATGCCAACGCGATCAGCCAGCAGTTCTCGGGCCAGGGCTCGATGTGGCAGAACCCGTACGCCACACCGAGCCCGCGCGGTGCCGTGGAGACCGCGTCGGTCTGGTTCACCGCCTATCCGCTGTCGCTGATCACCAGGAGCAACGAGTCGTTCCTCAAAGCCATGGCCGACGAGGAGATGTGGAAGGCCTTCGCCGAGATCGGCATCGAAGGCGTCCACACCGGCCCGGTCAAGCGCGCGGGCGGCATCTCGGGCTGGCAGATGACCCCCAGCGTCGACGGCCACTTCGACCGCATCAGTACCGAGATCGACCCGGCGTTCGGCACCGAAGACGAATTCCGGCAGATGTGCGGCACCGCCGGCTGGTACGGCGGGACGATCATCGATGACATCGTGCCCGGCCACACCGGTAAGGGCGCCGACTTCCGGCTGGCCGAGATGAAGTACGCCGACTATCCCGGCATCTACCACATGGTGGAGATCGACCCGCGCGACTGGGAGCACCTGCCCGAGGTGCCCGACGGCGCTGACTCGGTGAACATCGACGCCGTCACCGAGGACTGGCTGGCCAAGGCCGGCTACATCATCGGCAAGCTGCAGCGCGTCATCTTCTACGCCGAGGGCGTCAAGGAGACCAACTGGAGCGTCACCCGGCCGGTCGTCGGTACCGACGGGGTCGAACGCCGCTGGGTGTACCTGCACTACTTCAAAGACGGTCAGCCGTCGATCAACTGGCTCGACCCGTCGTTCGCCGGGATGCGCCTGGTCATCGGGGATGCGCTGCACTCGCTGACCGATCTGGGCACCGGCGGGCTGCGCCTGGACGCCAATGGGTTCCTGGGTGCCGAGAAGGCCGCCGCCGAAGACAGCGCCGCCTGGTCGGAGGGCCACCCGCTGTCGGAGGCGGCCAACCACCTCATCGCCAGCATGGTGCGCAAAGTCGGCGGGTTCACCTTCCAGGAACTCAACCTGACCATCGACGACATCCGGGAGATCGGCGAGGCCGGAGCCGATCTGTCCTACGACTTCATCACCCGCCCGGGCTACCACCATGCGTTGGCCACCGCCGACACCGAATTCCTGCGCCTGACGCTGCGCACCACCCTGGAACTGGGCGTCGACCCCGCCTCCCTGGTGCATGCGCTCCAGAACCACGACGAGCTCACCTACGAGCTGCTGCACTGGTCCAACGGACACCGCGATGACCTCTTCGCGTACAAGGGTGCCGAGATCACCGGCGAAGAGCTCGGCGCCACCGTGCGGGCAGATCTGACCGAGAAGCTCACCGGCGAGAACGCCCCCTACAACCTGGTGTTCACCACCAACGGCATCGCGTGCACCACCGCCAGCGTGATCGCCGCGACGCTCGGGATCACCGCCCTCGACGACATCGGCTCGGATCCGGTGCAGATCGACCGCATCCGCCGGGCCCATCTGCTGCTGGCGATGTTCAACGCCCTGCAGCCGGGCGTGTTCGCGCTGTCGGGTTGGGACATGTGCGGCATGCTCACGCTGCCGACGTCGCAGATCACCCAGCTGCTGCAGGGCGGTGACACGCGCTGGATCAACCGCGCGGCCCACGATCTGATGGGCGTCAACCCGACCGCAACCCAGTCCTCGGCCGGAATGCCCAGGGGCCGAAGCCTTTACGGGTCCATCCCGGACCAGCTCGGCGACGAGACCAGCTTTCTGCGACAACTGCAGGCCATCCTGCGGGTGCGGTCACACTACGGCATCGCCACCAGCCGCCAGATCGACATCCCCGAGGTGTCCCACCGCGGCATGCTGGTGCTGGTCCACCAACTGGCCGACGCCGGACAGTATCAGCTCACGGTGCTCAACTTCGCCAACGAGGAGGTGGCGGGCACGGTGCGGTCCAAGAAGCTGCCCCCCGGCTCGGCGGTATCGGACATGTTCACCGGCAAACCGCTCGCACACGTCGACGATCTGCACAGCTTCGCCGTCGAGATGCCGGCCCACCACGGGATGTCGCTGCTGGTCGAGGCGCCCGTCGCCGAAGAGGACCCGGAGCCGGCGGGCTAGGAGGGCCGACCCGTGCCCGGCAGGGGTGCGGCTTCGACGTCGGCCAACTCGGTCAGGCCGCTGATCGTCAGCACCGGCATGAGATAGGGGTGGGCGATCAGCCGCAGCCGCTCACCGCCGTCGGCGTGGATCGCCAGCGCGTTGATCGCCGCGCTGTCGAGGTATTCCACCGCACTCAGGTCCACGGTCACCGCATCGCCGTTGCGTCCGGATCGGTCGAGAAGTTCACGCAGCGCCTGGGTGAACGCCTCGACATTGCTCAGATCGATCTCCCCGGTCGCCACCAGTAGCGGCGTGCCGTCGCCGCCGTGCCCGCTGTCCAGCGTGAGCGATGTGGCCATCAAGAGATCCTTGCCGACAGGTCGACGGTCGTCCCGCCGGTGTCGGAGTGTATCGAGAAGTCGTCCATGAGGCCCCGCATGAGCGCCAGACCCCGGCCGCGGCGGATGTTCTCCCCGGGCCGGTTCTCCTTCCAGGTGCCGGTGTCGGTGACGGTGACACGGAGCTGATCGACGAAAGCACAGGCCCGCAAGGTGACCGTACCGTCTTGTTTGTCGCGGTGGCCGTGTTCGATGGCATTCGACACGGCCTCACCGACCGCGATCAGCACATTCTGCACCTGTTCGGGATTCACCCCGACCCGGCTCAGCCAGCTGCGCAGCTCCGAGCGCGACGGGGCGAGCTGATCGGTGTGGGCGGGGAAGGCCATCTCCAGCGGACCCGGCTGACGATAGAGCAGCAGCGCGACGTCGTCCTGATAGCCGCCGTCGGGCTCGAGCCCGGACATCAGATCGTCGGCCATCTGGTCCAGGTCCACCGACCGGCCCGCCCGGACCACGTCGGCGGCCCGCATGATGCCCTGGTCCAGCGAGGCCCGGCGCCGCTCCACCAGGCCGTCGGTGTAGAGCAGCAGGGTCGACCGGGGCGGCATCGTCACGTGCGCCTCGGGGTGTTCCTGTGCGGTGCGCAGTGCCAGCGCGAAACCGCGGCCGCCGTCCAGGACGCGGGTCATACCGGCCGAGTGGACGAGAATCGGGGGCGGGTGTCCGGCACTGGAGTACACCAGATCGCCACTCGACGGGGTGAGCACCGCACAGAAGACGGTGGTGCACCGCGCGCCGGGCAGCCGGGCGGCGAACCGATCGAGACCGGCCAGCACCGCCCCCGGGCTCGGATTGTCCAGCAGCAGTGCGCGGCAGGCACTGCGCAGCTGGCCCATCACCGTGGCGGCGGCCAGATCGTGCCCGACGCAGTCCCCGACGATCAGCGCCATCCGCCCATCGTCGAGATCCACGACGTCGTACCAGTCGCCACCGATCTGCAGCGGGCGACTCGCCGGCTGGTAGCGCACCGCGAATCCGCCGGGCAGGTTGTCCGGTCCGAGGATCGAATGCTGCAGTGCCAGAGCTGTTTCGCGCTGCTGGTCGAGCTGGTACACCCGGTGCAGACCCTGACTGAGCCGGCCCGCCAGCACGGTCAGCAAGGTGTGGTCCTCCGGGGTGAACGGCCGCCGCTCCGGCAGTTCGAGGTAGACGACCAGCACGCCGCGGGGATGTTGCACCGCGATGCCCGCCGTTCCGGGCGCGGCGCTCTGCGCGGCACCGGGGCCGGCGTCGCGAAGGGCGGTGATGTGGCCCGCCACCGCGCTGGGCAGCTCGGACCAGTGTGCCGGTTCGCCGGCCACCTGCAAATCAGGGGTGTCGCCATCCACGTGCGACGGGCGACCGACCGGGAAGGTGGCGGCCACCACGCGGTGCGCCTGCCACACCTCGCGCATCTCCCGGATCGCACCGGCCAGCGCGTCGTCGAGCGTATCGGCCTGCGCCAGTTGCCCGTTGAGGGCCGCCAGTGCGCTCTCCCGCTGCACCGTGTAGTGCTCGGCGGTGACGTCGCGGAACGTACCGACCATCACCTGCCTGCCGGTGTCGGGATCGTGGGCGGGATTGAAGTTCGCGGTCACCCACAGGCGGTGGCCGTCGCGGTGGGTGACGGGGAACGTGAACTCTCCGTGGACCTTGTTCATCAACCCGGCGAACGCCTCGAGGATCTGGCCGTGCGCCTCGGGTTCGTTCTCGGCGTCCGGCCACCACGGATGGAGCGGCTGATACGGCAGACCTTCGGGGCCGTAGCCCAGGATGTCGGTGAAGGCGGAGTTGATCTCCACGACGGCGCCCGATTCGTCGCTGACGAAGAACGCCTCCTGCAGGGAGTCGACCAGCGCGGTGCGCCAGCGCGCATGGTGGTTGCGCAGCCGGGCGAGTTCGACGTTGGCGCGGACGCGGGCCAGCAGCTCGGCGGCGGCGAACGGTTTGACGAGATAGTCGTCGGCGCCGGCGCTCAGGCCCTCGATCGACGCCTCCTGCCCGGCCCGCGCAGACAACAGCAGCACCGGCAGTGCCGCCGTGCGGGAGTCGGTGCGCAGTGCTGCGAGCAGCTCCAGACCGTCCACCCGGGGCATCATCACGTCGCTGACCACCAGATCGGGCGTCTCGGCCCGGACCGCGTCGAGCGCCTGTTGACCGTCGGTGACGGCGGTGACCCGGTATCCGGCCGTGCGCAGCAGGTTGGTCAGATAGTCCCGCATGTCGGCGTTGTCGTCGGCGACCAGCACGTGGGCGGGCGGGGTCGCGCCGGCGGCGGCATCGGTGAGCGCCGGGGTGAACAGCGGCGACGAGTCCCCGGGTTCGGGCTCCGAGGCGGTGGGCAGCCAGCGCAGCGCCTCCTGCACGTACGGATCGGTGACGCCGGAGACGGTGCGGGGCGCTCCCGGCGCGGCGATATCCGTGTCGGACAGATGGGTTGCCCCGAAGGGCACCCGGATGGTGAAGGTCGACCCTGAGCCTTCGACGCTGTCGGCGCTGATGGTGCCGCCGTGCAACGTGACGAGTTCCCTTACCAGCGCCAGACCGATGCCACTGCCCTCGGTGGAGCGGGCGCGGGCATTCTCGATGCGGTGGAAACGCTCGAACAACCGAGGCATCTCGGCGGCGGGTATCCCCACCCCGGTGTCGGTGATCGTGACCGTCGCCTGACCGTTCTCGCGGGCCACCCGCACGCCGATCGATCCGTCGAAGGTGAACTTGAGCGCATTGGAGAGCAGGTTGAGTACCACCTTCTCCCACATGTCCCGGTCCACGTAGACCGGTTCGTCCAGCGGGGGGCAGTCCACCTCGAAACTCAGGTCCGCGCGTTCGACGGCCGAGCGGAAGACGCTGGCGAGTTCGGCGGTGACCGCCGCCAGGTCGACCGGCTCGAAGTGGGCCTGCATCCGGCCGGCCTGGATCCGGGAGAAGTCCAGCAGGGTGTTGACCAGCTTGGCCAGCCGTAATCCGTTGCGGTGCACCAGTTCCAGCTCGGTCTCGGCTTGGCTGTCCAGGCCGGCGCCGCGGGCACGAAGATCCGCGACCGGACCCAGGATCAAGGTGAGCGGGGTACGGAACTCATGGCTGATGTTGGAGAAGAAGGTGGTCTTCGCGCGGTCGAGCTCGGCCAGCTCCTCGGCGCGCCGCTGTTGGGCGGCATAGCTGCGGGCACTGCCGATCCCCGCGGCGAGATGACCGGCCACCAGTTCGACGAAACCACGGTAGGACTCGTCGAGCCGGCGGTGGCGGTTCAGCGCGGCCACCAGGAAACCCACCGGACCCGCGCCCTGCTGGGTGAGTGGTACGACCAGCGCCCCGGTGGGTGGTTCCGCCCAGGCGCCGGTCGGCAGGGCCAGCGACTCGCCGTCGAGTTCCATCAGCACCGACTCCCCCGCGGCGGCCTGCTGCGTCGGCCAGACCGAGAAGCCGTCGACGCGGATCGACGTCGGCGCCGCGGGGTGACCGGCCTCGATGCCGCTCACCCCGGCCAGTCGGGCGTCGCCGCGGTCGTCGAACAGATAGGTCAGCGTGAACGGGAGGTCGTAGGGGTTGCGGGCGAGCTGCCCCGCCGCGAAGTCGAGCATCTGCCGTTCGGTGCGTACGACGGTGGGGTCGGAACCGAGGTCGCGCAGCGTGGTCATCCGCCGCTCGCCGATCACCCGCTCGGTGTCCTCACTGACCACGCACAGCATGCCGACCACGTCACCGGTGTCATCGCGCAGCGGACTGTAGGAGAAGGTGTGATAGGTCTCCTCGGGATAGCCCGACCGCTGCAGGAACAGCCGCAGCGCGACATCCCAGGTCGCCTTCCCGGTGGCGAGGACACCGTCGATGCGGGGTCCGATGTCGGGCCAGATCTCGGCCCACACCTGGCTGGCCGGACGCCCCAGCGCCCAAGGGTATTTGCGGCCCAGCGTGTCGCGCCGGTACGCGGCGTTGCAGAAGAAGGTGAGCTCGGGTCCCCACGCCATCCACATGGGGAAGCGCGACGACAACAGGATGCTGACCGCGGTCCGCAGACTCTGCGGCCACCGGTCGGGAACCCCCAGTGGAGTGGCCGACCAGTCGACCGCCGCGAGATGCCCACCGACCTCGGGGTCGGCGGCGAAGACCTCGCTGTCAGCGCCCGCCGTCGCGTTGTGGTCGGCGTTCTCCGTGCTCACCCACCCTGTCCCTTCGTGAGCCCTCGAGCATCCGCGTCCCGGCCCTCCGCACACTAGTCGACGGGTGTCTACCCACCGGTGACGTCGTTCATGCGCCGGCGGACAATCGCCGAGTGACTGCACCGCCGCCCGCCGTCCGACCACCGACCCCGATGCGGCGGGTGGCAGCAGCCAGCTTCGTCGGCACCGCGATCGAGTACTACGACTTCTACATCTATGGCACCGCGGCGGCACTGGTCTTTCCCCGGGTGTTCTTCCCCGACCAGAGTCCGACGACCGCGACCATCGCGTCCTTCGCGACGTTCGCCGTCGCCTTCCTGTCCAGACCGCTGGGGGCGGGCATCGTCGGGCACTTCGGCGACCGCATCGGACGTAAACGCACCCTGGTCGCCACCCTGCTGATCATGGGGATCGCGACGGTGGCGGTGGGTCTGGTGCCCTCGGCGGAGTCGATAGGCGTTGCGGCCCCGCTGATTCTGCTGACGCTGCGGCTGGCGCAGGGCTTCGCCGTCGGCGGCGAGTGGGCGGGTGCGGCGCTGCTAAGCGCGGAGCACGCGCCGCCGCACCGGCGCGGGATGTACGGCATGTTCCCCCAACTCGGCGTCGGCGCGGGCCTGGTGCTGAGCAACGTCCTCTTCCTCGTGGTGAACACGACGATCGGCGAGCGGAGCCCGGCGTTCATGTCGTGGGGTTGGCGAGTGCCGTTCCTGTTCAGCGCCGTCCTGGTCATCGTCGCGCTCTACGTCCGGCTCAGCGTCGCCGAGACGCCGGTGTTCGCGGCGGAAAGGCTGCGGGCCAACATCTCTCGCACGCCCGTTCGACAGCTGTTCGGTCATCAGCGCCGGCAGGTGATGTTGGCCACCGGGGTCATGTTGGCGATCTTCGGCTTCAGCTTCATGGGCGGCACCTATCTGATGGGGTACGCGAACACCGCACTGCGCCACCCGCGGGAGCTGATCCTGGCCGTCGGCATCGTCGGTGGGTTGACCATGATGGCGATGACCGCCGTGACGGCCACGCTCTGCGACCGACTGGGTCGGCGCCGCCTGGTGCTGCTGGGCTTCGCCATCGGGTTGCCGTGGTCCTTCGCCGTTCTGCCCCTGCTGGACACCGGATCCGCGCTGTGCTTCGCGGTCGGCATCGCCGGCACCTACGCGGTGCTCGGCGTCTCCTACGGGCCGCTGGCATCCTTCATCCCGGAGATCTTCGCGACGCGCTACCGCTATTCCGGTGCCGGACTGGCGTTCAACCTCGGCGGCATCGTCGGCGGCGCGGTACCGCCACTGATCTCGGGGGCGCTGCTGGCCGCGTTCGGCAGCTGGGCCATCGGACTGATGATGGGCGTGCTGGCGCTGGCCAGTCTGGCCTCGACCGCGCTGCTCCCGGAGACCATGGGCACCCGCCTCGACGAGGTGGGCCTCACAGCCGCGGGTTGAGCACCTCGGCGAGCACCGTCCGCGCAACCGCGACCTCGGTGGCGTCCACGGCGGGATGCAGTTGGCCGCTGCCGAAGAAGAACACGACGGCATCGTCGGTCAGCGCGAAGTCCGCACAGTCCGCCGGGTCGAGGACCAGCGGTAGACGGGCCTGGGTGCCGATCTGCCGCGCCACGGCCGGTGCGATCACCTCCAGCGCACGGGTGCCGGACGGGAACAGGGTCGCCCATGTGATGGGCGCCTGGGCGGCGAGGTCGTAGGGAAAGGCCCGGTACGTCGTCGCGGGCCGGCCGTCACAGAGGTTGCGGTACACCTTGACGACCACGGTCCGCGTATGGCCGGAGCTGTAGGTGCGGCTGGTGGCGTCCAACTCCAGGTGGGGCTCGGGGTCGGCCGGTCCGAGCGACGCGACCAGAGCCCCCGCGCGGGAGTCGAAGTCCCGCAGGACCGCGGTGAGGTGGTCGACGACCTGACGCTCCTGCGCTCCGGTGGCGCGGACGCTGAGGTAGGCGGTGGCTGAGTGCTTCGCGGCGACGCCGAAGGCGCGGTCTCCATCGGTGGCGGCGCCGTCGGTCGAGGAACACCCGCGGATGGCTGGGCCGGGACCCGCCGCGGAACCGATCATGGCGGCGACGACGGCTGAACGGACGGTTTTCATGACCGTCAGCGTCGAACCGGGCCCTCCAAGGATTCTTGGAGGATTCTTGGCGCCGGGGTTCAGGCGGCGGGTGAGAAGGCGGCGGGCGGCACGTCGACCGCGCCGTCGGCCGCGGCGACCATCGGGGCGCAGGGCGCGCAGACGGTACTGCCGAGGGTGGGGTAGCCACAGGCCCGGCAACTGGTCATGCGGTTCTCCGTAGGAGAGTACGAGGCGAGCATGCGGGTTCCTTTCACGTCGGAGCCTCTGTACCCGTAGTCGCCGGCCTTCACGCCTGTGGCGCGGACAACAGCAGCAGTGGCTGATTAAGCACAGCTAATGTAGGTCGCGAATATTTAGCTGTACTGCATCATGGGGGCGCCCTACCGTCGACTCCGTGCTCTCCCCGGTCCTCTACGGCTTCGTATCCTCGCTGACGCTGATCGTCGCCATCGGTGCGCAGAACGCCTTCGTCCTACGCCAGGGGATCCGCCGAGAGCATGTCGCCGCGGTCGTGGCGTTGTGCACCGCATCCGACGTCGCCCTCATCGCCGCCGGTATCGCCGGCATCGGAGTCCTGCTCAGCGCCCGGCCCGGCGCCGTCGACATCGTCCGCTACGGCGGTGCCGCCTTTCTCATCGCCTATGGCCTACTCGCCGCGCGGCGCGCCTGGCGGCCGGCCGCGCTCACCCCGTCGGACCGGGGCCCGACCCGACTGGTCGAGGTGCTGCTCACGTGCGCGGCGTTCACCTGGCTCAATCCGCACGTGTACCTCGACACCGTCATCCTGCTCGGCGCTCTCGCCAACGAGCACCGCGACCAGCGCTGGCTGTTCGGCGTCGGTGCGGTCAGCGCAAGCGCGGTGTGGTTCGTATGCCTGGGTTTCGGCGCCCAGCGGCTCACCGGACTCTTCGCCTCCCCCACCGCCTGGCGCGTCCTGGATGCCGGGATCGCGGTGGTGATGGCAACACTCGGGCTGACGCTGCTCCTGGGTTGACGCTTCTGGGTTGACGGCGCAGATGTCACAACTCCGTACGAACAAACCCTTACACCAGCGAATTCGAGGCGTACGCTGGAAGCAGGCCTGGAGCCCCTCTGAACGGTTGTTCTCCCTAGCGCCGCGATGCGGGGTTCCAGGCCATTTTGCTGCGCAATGTCTGTGAATCACCTGGACTGCGCAGTCACTGCCGTCACTTGCGGCTCACCAGGTATCTTCTGCAACAGCAAACAGGCTGCGTTCGGCCGACGAGGCTCAGGTTTGCGAAGTCGGACGGCGGGTGATCAATATTCATGCCCACCTCCAGATCCGTGTTCATCACCGGCGCCGCTGCCGGAATCGGCCGCAAGACCGCGATCGCCTTCGCCAAAAAGGGATACACCGTCGGCGCCTACGACATCGACGCCGATGGACTCACCTCACTCACCGAGGACATCGAACGCATCCGCACCACCGTGCTCACCGGCCATCTCGACGTCACCGACAGCGCCGAGATGGCCGAACGCATCGGGGAATTCACCGCCGCCACCGGCGGACGCCTGGACGTGATGATCAACAACGCCGGCATTCTGCGGCCCGGCCGGTTCGCCGAGCTGGACCTCGCGGGCCATCACAAGGAGATCAACATCAACGTCAAAGGTGTCGTGAACGGTCTGCACGCGGCGTTCCCTCATCTGCGGGACACCCCGGGTTCGGTGGTGGTGAACCTGGCGTCCGCGTCGGCGATCTACGGTCAGGCCGAACTCGCCAACTACAGCGCCACCAAGTTCTTCGTCCGCGGCATCACCGAGGCCCTCGATCTGGAGTGGGGACAACACGGCATCCGCGTCATCGCGATGTGGCCGCTCTACGTCCAGACCGCCATGACGCACAACGTCAAGATCGGCACCACCGAGTCGCTCGGCATCCGGTTGACCGCCCAGGACATTGCCGAGTCCATCGTGGCGGCCACCGAGCCCTCGGCCCTGCGGCGCGCGATCCACCAGGTGCACTATCCGGTCGGGGTGCAGAGCAAGGTGCTGGCCACCGGCGCCCGCTTCTCCCCCGCCTGGCTGACCCGCCTGGTCAACAAGAAACTCGCGGATTCCTGAGGCGGTGACGCCGACCCACCCGCTACGCTCGCCGCGTGCCCTCTGCCTGGTCGCGGCGCAGCTTTCTCGCCATGACGGCGGCCGCCGCAACCGCCGTGGCCGGGTGCGGCAAGGACGAACCCGGCGCCGTCGCCAAGGACGGTTCGGTCACCGTCGCGCACGTCTTCGGTGAGACCCGCATCCCGGCCCCGCCCACCCGTGTGGTCAGCGCCGGCCTGACCGAGCAGGACGATCTCCTCGCCGTGGGCGTGGTGCCGATCGCGGTCACCGCATGGTTCGGTGACCAACCGTTCGGTGTGTGGCCCTGGGCCCGAGGCAAACTCGGGGCAGCGCAGCCCGCGGTGCTCAGCCTGGCCGACGGCATCCAGGTCGATGCGATCGCCGCGCTGCGGCCCGACCTGATCGTCGCCACCAACGCCGGCCTCGACGCCGACACCTACACCCGGTTGTCCCAGATCGCCCCGACGGTCGCCCAGAGCGCTCCCGCGGCGTTCTTCGAACCGTGGAAGGACCAGGCCACGGTGATCGGCCAGGCGGCGTTCCAGGCCGAGGAGATGTCGAGGCTGATCGACGACGTCGAGCAGCGCTTCGCCTCGGTCGCCACCGACAACCCCGGGTTCGCCGGCAAGAAGGCGATGCTGCTGAGCGGAACCCTGTCCGGTGACGGTGTGCACGCCACCCCGCCGGGTTGGCAGACCGACTTCCTCACCTCGATGGGGTTCACGGTCCCCGACGTGCCCGACACCGTGCCGCGCGACCGTCTCGCGGCGGTACTGCGCGGCGCCGACGTGCTGATCTGGACCACCGAGAGCGACGCGGAACAGGCCGCGGTGCTCGCCGACCCGGTGATCGCGACACTGCCACCCGGCCGCAACGTGTTCACCGGAAAGGACCTCGCGGGCGCGATCGCCTTCGCCTCACCGCTGTCCTACCCCCTCGTGGCGGACGCGCTGCCACCGCTGCTGTCACGCGCGCTGCGCTGATCCGTCGAGGAGAACCCATGCCCGAGCTGATCTATCGCGTCGTCACCGCATGCGCTGGTGTGGGTTACGGATTCACCAGGGCCTCGATGGACATCGCGCTGCAGGGCCGGATCGACGCCGTCATCAACGACGCCGGCTCCATGGACGCGGGGCCGTTCTATCTCGGCGCGGGCACCCAGTACTTCGAGCGGGAGTCGGTGAAGACGGACTTCGCGGTGCTCGTCGAGGCCGCACGCGCCAAGAACTGCCCGTTGATCATCGGCACCTCCGGGATGGCCGGCGGCACCCGCAATCTGGACTGGATGGTCGACGTGGCCAAGGAGGTCTTCGCCGAACAGCGGGTCACGGACTGGACCGTCGCGCTGATCGACTCACAACTCGACAACCACCGGATGCTGGACCGGTTGCATGCCGGTGCGCTGCGCCCGTTGGGCGCCATGCCGGCCGTCGACGAGCAGGAGCTGCTGTCCAGTGTTCTCGTCGGCCAGATGGGGATCGCCCCGCTGATCACCGCCCTCGACGAGGGAGCGGACTGCGTGCTGGCCGGCCGGGCCTGCGATGTCGCGCTGTTCGCCTCGGACATGATCCGGCGTGGGATCGATCCGGGCCTGGCCTATCACGTCGGCCACGTGCTGGAGTGCGGCGCGCTGGCGTGCGACCCCGGCTCGCCGTCGGACTGCCTGATCGCCGAGGTCTACGACGACGGCACCGCGGTCTTCGTCGCCCCCAATCCGCAGCGCGCCTGCCGGCCCTACTCCATCGCCGCGCACTCGCTCTACGAGGAGAGCCACCCGGAACTGCAGTCCTATCCGGAGGGCGTTCTGACCCTGCACGACACCGAATACTTCGCCGTCGGCGACCGGATGGCCGGGATCCGCGGGTCGGTCTTCGCCGGTTCGGACGCACTCAGCATCAAGGTCGAGGGTGCGCGCCGGGTCGGTGCCCGGCGGGTGTCGCTGCTGCCCATCGACCGCACCGCCCTGCCCCGGGTCCCGGCCGACGTCCTGGTGTACGGGCGCAACGGCGTCGAGGCGGCACCGGTATCGGTGCCCGGCGAACGCGAGATCGGCATCCTGATCGAGACCACGGCACCTGAGCAGGCCGACGCCACGTTCCTGGCCAGCCTGCTCACCCACAACCTGATCCACTTCGGCTACCCCGGCCGCAAGGCCACCGCGGGCAACGTCGCCTATCCGCTGTCCCCCAACATCGTGGAATTCACCCGCGAGGACGGATCGGCCGGCGCCCTGGTGGTGCAGGGCAGCCGGGATCCGGTGTTCCAGGAGCACTTCGACTCGATCTGGACAGCGGTGGAATCGCTGGTGGCCGACGACTTCCCGGCCGCCCTCGAGCGGGCCTCCTACACGCTGACGATCGCCGACGCGGACCATCCGGTGGCGCTGGTCCGCACCGTCGCCGACGACGAATTCCAGCTCGCCGGCGCCCACCGGACCGAGGTGCAGCGGCTGGCCGACGTCATGGACCCGAGCGCCCGGCCGCTGCTGGACCTGCCGGCTCCCGACCTCTACGAGTGGACGGTGTACCACCGGCTGACCGACCGGGCCCTGATCGTCTACGAACTGTTCGGGGTCCGGCTGTTCCGGGCCGACCGCGACCGTTGGACCTTCGACCGCGAGGTCCGGCCCCGCTACCGTGCCGTCGGCGAGCCCGACTACCCCGGCGATCTCGACGAGCGCACTCTGTCGGTCATCGTCGACGAGCGCCCGCCCGGCGAGCCGACCGGGTCGGTGGCGCTGCGTGACATCGCCACCGTGATCCGCAGCAAGAACGCCGGGATCAACCGGCTCACCTACGACGTGCTGTTCACCACCGCCGCGGACTATCAGACCGCGCTGCGGTCCAACGCCTTCGCCCCCAGCCGGATTCTCGATCTGCTCCCGGTCGACGCCGACGCCCTGATCGGGGTGTACCGCGTCGACGGCTGCCACGCCATCAAGATCACCATCGACCGCCCGACCGTCTCGGCCTCGGCCGGGGAACGCGACGTCTTCGGCGCCCAGCAGCAGGCCGAACTGATGTTCATGACCGTGCCCACCTACCCCCCAGGAACGCCTGCCAGAATGACGCGGTGACCAGCCTAGAAACCCAACACCGCGGCTCCGCCACCATCGGCTCGGCCTACTATCCGGTGCTCGTTGCGGTGTTCACCGGCCTGGTGCTGATCTCCAACGTCGCCGCCACCAAGGGAGTCGCCTTCGGCCCGCTGCTCACCGACGGCGGTTTCCTCGTCTTCCCGCTCACCTACGTCATCGGCGACGTGCTCAGCGAGGTGTACGGGTTCCGGGCCGCGCGACGTGCGGTGTTCGTCGGCTTCGCCATGCAGGCGCTGGCCGTGCTGGTGCTGTGGACGACCGTGCACCTGCCCGCCGCGCCCGACTACGCCAACCAGGACGCCCTGGCCACCACCGTCGCCTCCATCACCGGGCTGGCGATCGCCGGACTCGCCGGCTTCCTGGTCGGCCAACTGGTGAACGCCTGGGCCGTCGTCCGGATCAAAGAGCGCACCAAGGAGCAGCACCTGTGGGCCCGGTTACTCGGATCCACCGTCGTCGGCCAGTTCGCCGACACGCTGGTGTTCTGTGCGATCGCCGCCCCCATCATCGGATTCGGGGACATCGGGTCCTTCGCCATCTACGCCGCCCTCGGCTGGATCTACAAGACCCTGGTCGAAGCGGCTCTGCTGCCGGTGACCTACCGGGTGATCGCCGCGGTCAAACGGCGCGAGCCCAGCTACCAGCCCGCGGTCTGAGGGTGCGGTAAGGCGCCTCTGGCAAAGTCCTCAAGGTGCGCTCGCCGAACCTACTCGGCGGTAGCTTGGGGTATGACCGCAGTCCCGGACGTCGTGGATCCGCTGACCCTGGGCGATGTGCGCGACTACGGCGACCACGCGCTCCTGCTGCAATTCGACAGCACCGCCGAGGTTCTGGCGTGGACGGCAGCGGTGCGCAGCGCCGAACTGCCCGGCGTCCTCGACCTCGTGCCCGCCTCGCGCACGGTACTGGTCAAGCTCGACGGCCCACGGTACCGGGCGCCGACGCGGCAACGGCTGGCCGCGCTGCGACTGGATCGCGCGGCGGTGGCCGACGCCGTCCATCCGGCCGGGCACCACGCCGACGTGGTGATCGACGTGGTCTACGACGGCGCCGATCTCGACGAGGTGTCCCGGCGCACCGGACTCACCGCCGACCAGATCGTCGCCGCGCACACCGGCACGCTGTGGCGGGCGGCCTTCGGCGGCTTTGCCCCGGGGTTCGCCTACCTGGTCGGCGGCGACGAACGCCTCCACGTCCCCCGGCGCTCCGAACCCCGCACCAAGGTGCCCGCGGGGTCGGTGGGTCTGGCCGGCGAGTTCAGCGGCGTCTATCCGCGGGAGTCCCCCGGCGGCTGGCAGTTGATCGGCCGCACCGACGCCCGGCTGTGGGACGTCGGGCGCGAGAATCCGGCGATGATCACGTCGGGCATGTGGGTGCAGTTTCGAGCCGTCGGCTGAGGAGGACCCCGCCGCCATGACTACCACGACGACCACCAGGCTGGAGATACTGGACACCGGCCCGCTGGCCCTGCTGGAGGACCTCGGCCGTCCCGGGCTCGCACATCTGGGCGTCACCCGCTCCGGGGCCGCCGACCGCCGGGCACACACACTGGCCAACCGCCTGGTGGCCAACCCGGGTGACCGCGCGACCGTCGAGGTGATGCTGGGCGGCTTCACCGCGCGGGTGCACGGCGGCGACGTCGCGGTGGCGGTGACCGGTGCCGACACCTCACCGGCGGTCAACGGAAAGCCGTTCGGCAGCAACAGCATTCACTATGCTCACGACGGCGACGTGATCTCGCTGGGCACACCGCACGCGGGGCTGCGCAGCTATCTCGCGGTGCGGGGTGGGTTCGCGGTCGACGCGGTGCTCGGATCGCGCAGCTACGACGTCATGTCGGCGATCGGCCCGCAACCCCTGCGGTCCGGCGACACCCTGCCCGTCGGCGGACACAGCACCCAATTCCCCGAACTGGACCAGGCTCCGGTGGCGGCGATCGATACCGACGTCCTGGAACTCGCCGTGGTGCCCGGGCCGCGCGACGACTGGTTCGTCGACCCGGATGTGCTGGTGCACACCAACTGGCAGGTCACCAACCGCAGCGACCGGGTGGGGATGCGGCTGGTCGGTATGCCGCTGGAATACCGGTGGCCCGACCGTCAACTGCCCAGCGAGGGCGCCACCAGGGGTGCGATCCAGGTGCCGCCCAACGGGTTTCCGGTGATCCTCGGCCCCGACCACCCGGTCACCGGCGGCTATCCGGTGATCGGTGTGGTCACCGACGACAACGTCGACAAGGCCGCGCAGGCCCGTCCGGGTCAGACCGTCCGGCTGCACTGGTCGCGGCCGCGCCGAACGCCCTGACGCGCGGGCAATATCCGGCCAACTCGGGCATGCACTGGTAAGAACGACAGTGTGCAGCTGCAGGAACCCCGTGCTGTCCGTATCCGCGAGGTGCACACGGCACGGCTGGTCCACACCGCCGATCTGGACCTCGAGACCATCGACGGCGCCCGCCGGATGCTGGACGAGGCTTTCGCCGGCGACTTCTCCGACGACGACTGGGAACACGCCCTCGGCGGTATGCACGCCCTCATCTGGAGCCACGGCACGCTGATCGCACACGGATCGGTGGTCCAACGCCGGCTCCTGCACCGCGGCGCCGCCCTGCGATGCGGCTACGTCGAGGCCGTCGCCGTCCGAGAGGATTGCCGCGGGCTGGGCCTGGGCACCGCCGTGCTGGATGCCCTCGAACAGGTCATCCGCGGCGCCTACCGGATCGGCGCGCTCAGCACCACCGAAGCCGGCCGCCCGGTGTACACCGCGCGCGGCTGGGTGCCGTGGCGCGGACCGACGTCGGTGCTCGCGCCCGGCGGGCTGACCCGAACGCCCGAGGATGACGCCGACGTGCTCGTCCTGCCCAACGGCACCGACCTCGACGTCACCGCCGAACTGACCTGCGACTGGCGGTCCGGCGACGTCTGGTGAGGTGTCCTCACACCGTGCGACGCGACGACGTGAGCGGAATTTCACCCACGAGTCATCGCGGAGAGCGTGCGGGTAACGAGCGCTTCCTACCGTTTCGACCATGTCGCATCGCATCACCGACTGGGATCCCGAGGACACCGTCGCCTGGGAGGCCGGCAACAAGAACATTGCGCGCCGCAACCTGATCTGGTCGGTGGCGGCCGAACACATCGGCTTCTCGGTGTGGTCCATCTGGTCGGTCATGGTCCTGTTCATGCCCGAGAGCGTCTACGGCTTCACCGCCGGCGACAAATTCCTGCTGGGTGCCACCGCCACCCTGGTCGGCGCCGTTCTGCGGATCCCCTACACACTGGCCACCGCCCGCTTCGGCGGCCGCAACTGGACGGTGTTCTCGGCGTTCGTCCTGCTCATCCCCACTGTCGGCACGATGGTGCTGCTCGCCCATCCGGGGTTGCCGCTGTGGCCCTATCTGTGGTGCGCGGCACTGGCCGGCTTCGGCGGTGGCAACTTCGCCTCGTCGATGACCAATATCAACGCGTTCTATCCTCAGCGGCTCAAGGGTTGGGCGCTCGGCCTCAACGCCGGCGGCGGCAATATCGGCGTTCCGGTGGTGCAGCTGGTCGGTCTGCTGGTCATCGCGGTGGCGGGCAACCGGCAGCCGTATTGGGTGTGTGCGGTCTATCTCGTTGCGCTGGCCGTCGCCGGGATCGGCGCCGCGCTCTACATGGACAACCTCGAACAGCACCGCATCGACACCCGGGCGATGAAAGACATTCTGCACCAACGAGATACCTGGGTGATCTCGCTGCTCTACATCGGCACCTTCGGATCGTTCATCGGCTTCGCGTTCGCCTTCGGCCAGGTCCTGCAGATCAACTTCGCCGCGGGCGGGCAGACCGCCGCCGAAGCGTCGCTGCACGCCGCGCAGATCGCATTCCTGGGCCCGTTGCTCGGTTCGGTGTCGCGGGTGTACGGCGGCAAACTCGCCGACCGCATCGGCGGAGGCCGCGTCACGCTGGCCGTGTTCGCCGGCATGATCCTGGCCGCGGGCCTCCTGGTCGCCGTCAGCGCCCTCGACGACGCCGCGACCGGCGCCGCGGGGCCGGCGACGATGATCGGATACGTGGTCGGCTTCATCGCCCTGTTCCTGCTGTCGGGCATCGGCAACGGCTCGGTGTACAAGATGATCCCGTCGATCTTCGAAGCGCGCAGCCATCACCTCGACATCGACGAACAGCAGCGGGTGGCGTGGTCGCGCGCCATGTCGGGTGCCCTGATCGGCTTTGCCGGCGCGATCGGCGCGCTGGGCGGTGTCGGCATCAACCTGGCCCTGCGGCAGTCCTACCTCAGTAGCGGATCGGCCACGGCGGCGTTCTGGATCTTCGCCGCCTTCTACGTCCTGGCGTCGGTCGTCACCTGGTACCGGTACGTCCGCCGGCCCAACCCGGCCGGACTTCTGCCCGCCGGCCGGCAGCGACATGCTTCGGCAATGGCCGGGTAACCCCACCGAAACACGACGTGCATAGACAGGGGACCATGAGTGAGCCTGACTGGGCACCGCTCACCGGCTTCCGGGTGGCGGTGACATCCGCCCGCCGAGCCGAGGAGCTGGCCGCACTGCTGCGCCGGCGCGGGGCCGCGGTGACCAGCGCGGCCGCCATCGCGATGGTGCCGCTGCCCGACGACGAGGAGCTGCGCGCCAACACCGTGGCGCTGATCGACGAGCCGCCCGACATCGTCGTCGCCACCACCGGCATCGGCTTGCGCGGCTGGATCGCCGCCGCCGACGGCTGGGGGGTGGCCGCCGACCTCACCCGCGCACTCGAGAAGGCCCGCATCGTGTCACGCGGACCCAAGGCGACCGGCGCGCTGCGTGCCGCCGGACTGCCCGAGGAATGGTCGCCCGAATCCGAGTCGTCGCGCGAAGTGCTGCGCTATCTGCTCGAAGGCGGCATCGGCGGGCGGCGCATCGCCGTACAGCTGCACGGCGCCACCGACGAGTGGGACCCGTTCCCGGAATTCCTCGACGAGCTGCGCGCCGCAGGCGCGGACGTCGTCCCCATCCGGGTGTACCGGTGGCGACCGGCGCCCCGGGACGGTGAATTCGACCAGCTGGTGGCGGGCATCGCCGACGAGAAGTTCGACGCCGTCAGTTTCACCTCCGCACCCGCGGTCGCCTCGGTACTGATGCGGGCCGGCGAGCTGGGTATCGCCGACCGGGTGCTCGCGGCGCTGCGCACCACGGTGCACGCGATGTGCGTCGGGCCGGTGACCGCGCGGCCGCTGGTCCGGTTGGGGGTGCCGACCTCGGCACCGGAACGGATGCGCCTCGGCGCCCTGGCACGCCACATCACCGATGAACTGCCGCTGCTGCAGGCGCGCACCGTCCGGGTGGCCGGGCACCTCCTCGAGATCCGCGGCACCTGCGTCCTGGTCGACGGCAAGGTCAAATCGCTGTCGCCGGCGGCCATGGCCACGATCCGGGCGTTGGCCCACCATCCCGGCGCAGTGGTCTCGCGGACCGACCTGCTCGGTGCGCTGCCCGGCGGCGGCACCGACACCCACGCCGTGGAGACCGCGGTGCTGCGTTTACGAGCGGCATTGGGCGACCGGCGAATCGTGGCCACCGTGGTCAAACGGGGATATCGGCTGGCCCTGGACGACCACCCGTGAGACGGATCCTCGTCGCCCATGGCACCCGCAAGGCCACCGGCGTCGCGCTCGTCGGCGATCTGGCCGACCGCGTCGCCGACTCCCTCGACCAACCCGTCGAGGTGGCGTTCGTCGACGTCCTGGGCCCCACCCCGGCCGAGCTGCTACGCACCTCGCCGGACCGGCCCACGGTGTTGGTCCCGGCGTTCCTGGCCCGCGGCTACCACGTCCGCGCCGACATCCCCGAGCACGTGCGCGCCAGCGGGCACCCGCATGTGACGACGACCCCGGCGCTGGGTCCCGACCCACGGCTGGTGCAGGTGTTGACCGACCGGCTGACCGAATCCGGATGGCGCCCCGACGATGCGGTGATTCTCGCGGCGGCGGGCACGTCGGACCGCGACGCGCTGCGTGATCTGCACACCACCGCGACGTGGCTCTCGGCGGTCACCGGCGGACGTGTCGAGCCGGCCTATGCGGCCACCGGCACCCCGCGCATCGGTGACGCCGTGGCGGCGGTGCGCCGACGCACCGGCCGCCGGGTGGTGGTGGCGTCCTATCTGCTCGCCGACGGGCTGTTCCAGGACCGGTTGCGCGCCAGCGGCGCGGACGTCGTCACCGATCCGCTGGGCACCCATCCGGGTCTGGTCCGCCTGATCGCCGGTCGGTTCCGCCGGGCGCGGTCACCCGTCGCGGCCTGACGGCGCAGCCGCCAGGACCTGCGCCAACTCGGCCCCGAAGCGCGCCACCCGCACCGCCGTGTCGGCGTCGAAGGCGGCCGGCCGATCGCCGTAGAGGGTGAATACGGTGCACCAACCCGAAGCGTCGAAGACGTTCTGCGCCAACAGTGATCGCACCGGTGTGGTGGCCGCCGCGTCGGCGGCGAAACCGGGCCAGCGGATGTCCTCGGTCAGATCCACGACGCACACCGGCCGACGATCGGCCATCAACCGGAAGTACGGACCCTGCCGACGCCGGCGCGCGATGTTCGCCAGCATGAGCGGATGGACATCGGTAGCGGCCAGACAGCGCAACCCGAAATCGGCCTGGACCAGCGTGATACCGGCGTAATCGGCTCCGTCGATCGCGGCCACGGCGGCCACGGCGATCTCGTCGAGCGCCACCCGCAGCTCCCGGGCCGCTGCCCCGGATGCCCGCACGCGGGTTTCCAACACCGCGTTGACATCACCCCTACCGAACATGCCCGCGCGGTACCCGCCCGGGCGAGCGGTCAAACAATGATTCACCGCACCGTGGCGGGGTAACCGCCCGCCATGGATCTGCACCGCCTGCTGGCACACGTCGAAGAGTTCTCCGCACTGGACCGGGCCGCCGATGCCAGTGCCCGGACCGCGGGGCGGGTGGTCGACGCCTCCGGACTGGCCAGGGTGCTGCGCGGCTCGTGGCTGGGACATCCGGTGCACCCGCTGCTGATCACGCTGCCGATCGGCACGTGGATGTCCTCGTTGGTGTTCGACGTGGCGTTCGAGGACACCGTGACGGCACGCCGGTTGATCGGCGCGGGCCTCATCGCGACGCCGCCGGCCGTATTCGCCGGCTGGGCGGACTACACACTGCTCGACCGGCGCCAGCGCCGGGTCGGTCTGGTGCACGCCGCGTCGAACGCCGCGGGCGTCACCCTCTTCACGCTGGCCTACCGGGCGTACCGGCGCGAACAACCCCGGCGTGCCAGGACGCTCAGTGTGCTGGCGCTGACGGCGATCAGCGTCGGCGGTGCGCTGGGTGGGCACCTGTCCTACGCCCAGGGCGCCGGCATGTTCCGGTGGCAGCCCGCCCGCGCATTGCGCAACCGCAGCCCGATCGAGCATCTGCGCGCCGCCTGAGGTCTATGTCGCGATGTCCACCCGGCCGTCCACGATGCGGGTGCGGTACACCGGCACGGACACCGCGGGGTCATCGAGGCAGCTGCCGTCGTCGAAGGCGAAAGCCTGCTTCTTGATCGGCGATGCGACGATGGCGCGTCCGGCCCGGTCACCGGTCAACCCGCGCGACATCACCGCGGCGCCGGAGCAGGGGTCGATGTTGCCGATCGCGTGCAGTGATCCGTCGTCGAGGCGGAACAGCGCCGCCTGAGCACCGTCGGGCAGCAGTACCCCCACGCCGCGGCCGGGAATCAGATGGTCGTAGCGGCAGGCGGACGTCCAGGTGCTGGTGTCGCCGTCGGTGCGGTGGTCCAGCACGGTCACGGGGTCTCCTGCAGGGGACGGACGGTGGGCATGCCGATCGGTACCGGCACTTTGCGGCCGGCGCTCTCGGTGAACCTGACCGTCGGATCGGCGACGTCCGGGGCGTTGACGAACGACACGAAGCGCGAGAGCTTGTCGGGGTCGTCGAGCACGCCCTTCCATTCACAGGCGTATCCGTCGACGTGGCGCTGCATCGCCGCCTCGAATTCAGTTGCCAGCCCGAGGGAGTCGTCACAGATCACCTCGCGCAGATGGTCGAGCCCCACCTGCTCGACCCACGGTGCGGTGCGCTGCAGCCGGTCGGCGGTGCGAATGTAGAACATCAGGAATCGGTCGATGTAGTGCACCAGCGTCTCGTCGTCCAGATCCCCGGCCAGCAACTGCGCGTGTCTGGGGGTCATACCCCCGTTGCCGCCGACGTAGAGGTTCCAGCCGGTCTCGGTGGCGATCACCCCGACATCCTTGCCGCGCGCCTCGGCGCATTCGCGCGCGCATCCCGACACCCCCATCTTGATCTTGTGCGGGGATCGCAGGCCGCGGTAGCGCAGCTCGAGGTTGATCGCCATCTGCACCGAATCCTGCTGTCCGAAGCGGCACCAGTCGCTGCCCACACAACTCTTGACGGTCCGCAGCGACTTACCGTAGGCCTGACCGGATTCCATCCCGCCCTCGACCAGCCGACGCCAGATCTCGGGCAGCTGGTCGACCGTGGCGCCGAACATGTCGATCCGCTGACCGCCGGTGATCTTCGTGTACAAACCGAAGTCCTTGGCGATCTCGCCGATCAGGATGAGGTGTTCGGGTCTGATGTCACCACCGGGTACCCGCGGCACCACCGAATAACTGCCGTTGCGCTGGATGTTGGCCAGGAAGTGGTCGTTGCTGTCCTGCAGCGAGGCCTGTTCGCCGTCGAGGATGTGCTCCGAACCCGTCGACGCGAGAATGGAGGCGACGACGGGTTTGCAGATGTCACAACCCTTTCCGGTGCCGAAGCGCTCCAGCAGACCGGAGAAGGTGCGGATCTCGGTGGCCGAGATGATCTCGAACAGTTCGGCGCGCGACTGACCGAAGTGTTCGCACAGCGCCTTGCTCTGCTCGACCCCCTCGGCGTCGAGCAACTGTTTGAGCAGCGGCACACACGAACCGCACGACGTACCCGCGAGCGTGCACTTCTTCAGTCCGGCGACATCGGTGCAGCCCCCGCAGATGGCGTCCTTCAGATCACCCTTGGTGACGTTGTTGCAGGAGCAGATCTGCGCGATGTCCGGCAGGGCGCCGACCCCCAGACCGCCTGCGCCGGAACCTGATCCGGCCGGTGCGATCAGCGAAAGCGGGTCACCGGGAAGCTCGCTGGCGACCATCGGCCGCAGCACCCCGTAGGCCGACGCGTCGCCGACCAGGATGCCGCCGAGCAAGGTCTTGGCGTCATCGGAGAGCACCAGCTTGGCGTAGGTCTGCTTGACCGGATCGTTGACCACGACCTCGAGACTGCCCGGGGTGTGTCCTTTTGCATCGCCGAAACTGGCCACGTCGACACCGAGAAGCTTGAGCTTGGTGGACATGTCGGCCTCACCGAATTCGGCGGCACCGCCGAGCAGCCGGTCGGCGACCACCTCGGCGCTGGTGTACCCCGGACCCACCAGCCCATAGCAGCGGCCGTCGATCGCGGCCACTTCGCCGATCGCGTAGATGTCGGGATCATCGGTGACACAGGACCGGTCGGTCAGCACACCGCCGCGTTGGGCGACCGCCAGGCCGGCGTCGCGGGCCAACTGGTCACGCGGCCGCACACCGGCGGCGAAGATGACCACGCCGGCGTCGATGCTGCTGCCGTCATCGAGCGTCACCCGCACCGCATCGTCGGAGCTGGCCTTGCGCAGCGGCTGGTTTCGCTGGGCGGGCACGATCATCCTGGTGCTCACCCCGGTGTGCACCTCGATGCCCAGACCCCTGATCATCCGGGTCAACACCGCGCCGCCGGCCTCGTCGAGCTGCGCGGCCATCAGATGCGGGGACATCTCCAGGACGTGGGTCTGCAGGCCGAAGGCCCGCAGCGCATTCGCGGCCTCCAGGCCGAGCAGACCGCCGCCGATCACCACGCCGACCGGCTTCTTCGTCGCGAGCGCGGCCTGCGCGCCGGCCCGGATGGCGTCCAGATCGTCGAGCGTGCGGTACACGTGGCACTGCGGGAGATCCCGGCCCGGCACCGGGGGCACGAAGGCATACGACCCGGTCGCCAAGACCAGCGCGTCGTATCCGACGTCGTCGCCGTCGGCGGTCCGCACGGTGCGGGCCCGGCGGTCGATGCCGGTGACCCGACTGCCCAACCGCAGGTCGATCAGGTCGTCGCCGGCGTAGTCGTTACCGGGCAATGCCAGCTTCGTGCGATCCCAGTGTTCGGTGTAGCCGGTCAGACCGACGCGGTCGTAGGCGGCGTCACCCTCCTCGGCGAGGACGGTGATCCGCCAGGTGCCGGTGTCATCGCGGGAGCGCAGCGCTTCGACGAACCGATGCCCGACCATGCCGTGACCGACGACGACGACGTCCTTCGTTGCAGACATACCGATCAACCTAGAAAGCCGATATTGCGGCGATGTCGCCTCGTGTGAAGGCCCCATCACGGTGTGCTCACCTTCGCCGTCGGCCCCCTGTGAGCCGGTTCGCCCACGGCGAACGTGCAGGTGGAACATGAGTGCCTCCCGCTCAAGTTATTGAGGGTAGCGACCGGCGCGGGGCCGGTCGGACGACGAGCGAGGAGTGCACATGAGCAACGTGGCTTTGCGGACGCCGGCCTGGGATCTGGACCGCTGGGTACGGGACTTCTTCGGTCCGGCGGCCGCCAACGACTGGCTGGGCGGGCCGGCCGGCAGCGGTTTCCGACCGGCCGCCGAGATCACCAAGGACGGTGACGATGCGGTGGTCCGGGTCGAACTGCCCGGTGTCGACGTCGAGAAGGACGTGACCGTCGAGATCGATCGCGGCCGTCTGGTCATCCACGGTGAGCGGCGCGACGAGCGCGGCGAGCACAAGGACGGCCGGACCCTGCAGGAGGTGCGGTACGGCGCGTTCCGGCGCAGCTTCGCGCTGCCGCAGCACGTGACCGGCGAGGCCATCTCCGCGGCATATGACGCGGGCGTGCTGACCGTCCGCGTGGCGGGCGCCTATGCGGGCAGCCAGCCTCAGCGCATCGCGATCGACAGCAAGTAGCCGTCGAGCAGACACAAAAGCCCCGTAACACGCCGGTGTTGCGGGGCTTTTGTGTCTGCTCGCGCGGGGCAGCCTCAGCCCCAGCGGCCCAGGATCTCGTTGGCCCGCGCGGCCAGCGCCGCCTGCAGGAACGGCCCGAAGCTGATGCGGGCGACCCCGAGCGGACCGAAGGACGCCGGGTCGTCGGAGTCCGGGATACCGATCGCGTTGACCGGCAGCGGTAGCTCCGAGGTCAGTCGGCGCATGGTGTCGTCGTCGTGCCGGCCCACCGGGTAGAGCACGTCGGCCCCGGCCGCGGCGGCCTCCTTGAGCCGGGCGATCGCGCGGTCGGTGCGGTCTGACTCGTCGCCGTCCTTGCGCAGGAAGAGATCGGTGCGGGCGTTGACCACGACGTGGACGCCCGCGGCGTCGGCCGCCGACCGCAGCGCGCCCACCAGTTCGGCATGTTCGGCCGACCCGCGCAACCGGCCGCCGTCGCTGTGCACGGTGTCCTCGATGTTCAGGCCGACCGCGCCCACCGACAACAACCCGTCGATCAGCCGCTGTGCCGGCTGCGCGTAACCGGACTCGATGTCGACCGAGACCGGCACATCCACCGACTCGGTGATCTGCTTGACGCGGGTCAGCAGTTCGTCGAACGTCATGCCCTCGTTGTCGGCGCGCCCGACCGAATCGGCGACCGGATGGCTGCCGACCGTCAGCGCGGCGAAGCCCGCGTCCACCGCGAGCCGGGCCGACCAGGCGTCCCACACGGTGGGCAGGACCACCGGATTGCCGGGTCGGTGCAGTTCGAGCAGGGTGGTCGCGCGCTGGTCCAGATCGGTGTCGGTCACCCCCACATCCTGCCGCCGCCGACGTGATCTGTCTCACTGTTAAGTCCGTGATGTGGCTAGCATCGAGTGCGTACTGTGATCCGAGACACCCTTCAGCCCAAGGAGGTCAATTTGTCCAGCACCACCGAATTCGCGGAACTGCACGAGCTCATCGGCGGTCTTCGGCGTTGCGTCACATCGCTGGCCTCCCGCTACGGGGACTCGCCGGCCATGCGACGCATCGTCAACGACGCCGAACGCATCCTCAACGACATCGACCGTCTCGACATCGACGCCGAGGAACTCGAACTCGGCCGCGGCCTGAGTCGGCACCACCATGTCGGCGAGAAGATCCCGATCCCCGACACCCAGTACGACTCCGACTTCTGGCGCGGCGTCGACGACGAAGGGCTCGGCGGAACCCGTTGACCTCGCGCGGGCCTGCCGGTTCGCTCCGACCACATTCCCGCGGGCCGCCCCACCATGCCCGCCCTCGACCGATCTGCGAAAGGCAACCGTGAGCGCACCCACCGCCGACCGGGAAGGCAACGGCGTCTTCTCACCGACACGTGCTCAGATTCCGCAGCGCACGCTGCGCACCGACCGGTGGTGGCAGTCACCGCTGGTGGTCGACCTGGGTTTCGCCGCGTTCGTCATCTACGCGACCGTGCGGGCGTTCATGCAGAAGTGGTACTACGTCGCCGACTACCACTACCTGACGCCGTTCTACTCGCCGTGTGTGAGCACCGGGTGCACCCCGGAGGCCAGCCACTTCGGCCAGTTCCTGCCCGACGTGTGGTGGCTGCCCTACGCCGCGCTGTCGCTGCCGTTCCTCCTGCTGTTCCGACTGACCTGCTACTACTACCGCGGCGCCTACTACCGGTCGGTGTGGCAGGCGCCCACCGCCTGCGCGGTCGCCGAGCCGCACGCCACCTACACCGGTGAGACCCGGTTCCCGCTGATCATCCAGAACACCCACCGCTATTTCTTCTACATCGCGGCCATCATCTCGGTGATCAACACCTACGACGCGATCATCGCCTTCCACTCCCCGAGCGGTTTCGGGTTCGGTCTGGGCAACGTCATTCTCGTGGTCAACGTGGTGATGCTGTGGGTGTACACGATTTCGTGTCACTCCTGCCGGCACGTGGTGGGCGGACGGCTCAAGCATTTCTCCAAGCACCCGGTCCGGTACTGGATGTGGACGCAGGTCAGCCGGCTCAACACCCGGCACAAGCTGTACGCGTGGGTCACCCTCGGCACGCTGATGCTCACCGATTTCTACGTCATGCTGGTGTCCAGCGGCGCCATTTCCGATCTGCGGTTCATCGGCTGACACATCCAGGGCAGCAACGAGTTTCGCGATAAAGAACGTCAGATGAGTGAGGATTGATGGCTGAGGCCGAAATTGAACGCCACCAGTACGACGTCATCGTCATAGGTGCCGGCGGCGCTGGGTTGCGCGCGGTGATCGAAGCGCGTCAGCGCGGACTGCGGGTGGCCGTGGTGTGCAAGTCGCTGTTCGGCAAGGCGCACACCGTGATGGCCGAGGGCGGCTGCGCGGCGGCGATGAAGAACGCCAACCCCAAGGACACCTGGCAGGTCCACTTCGCCGACACCATGCGCGGCGGCAAATTCCTCAACAACTGGCGGATGGCCGAACTGCACGCGCAGGAGGCCCCCGACCGGGTCTGGGAACTCGAGACCTACGGCGCGCTGTTCGACCGCACCAAGGACGGCAAGATCAGCCAGCGCAACTTCGGCGGCCACACCTACGCCCGCCTGGCCCACGTCGGTGACCGCACCGGCCTGGAGATCATCCGCACGCTGCAGCAGAAGATCGTCTCGCTACAGCAGGAGGACAAGGCCGAACTCGGCGACTACGACGCCCGGATCCGGGTCTTCCACGAGTGCACGGTCACCGACCTGATCAAAGACGGGGACCGGATCGCGGGTGCCCTGGCCTACTGGCGCGAGAGCGGCAAGTTCATCCTCTTCGAGGCGCCCGCGGTGGTACTGGCCACCGGCGGCATCGGCAAATCGTTCAAGGTGTCGTCGAACTCCTGGGAGTACACCGGCGACGGACACGCACTCGCCCTGCGGGCCGGGTCGACGCTGATCAACATGGAGTTCATCCAGTTCCACCCCACCGGGATGGTCTGGCCGCCCAGCGTCAAGGGCATCCTCGTCACCGAGGGTGTGCGCGGCGACGGCGGGGTGCTGAAGAACTCCGAGGGCAAGCGGTTCATGTTCGACTACATCCCGGACGTCTTCAAAGGCCAGTACGCCGAGACCGAGGAAGAGGCCGACCAGTGGCTCAAGGACAACGACTCCGCACGCCGCACCCCTGACCTGCTCCCCCGCGACGAGGTCGCCCGCGCCATCAACACCGAGGTCAAAGAGGGCCGCGGGACCCCGCACGGCGGCGTCTACCTCGACATCGCGTCGCGCATCTCCACCGAGGAGATCAAACGCCGGCTGCCGTCGATGTACCACCAGTTCATGGAGCTCGCCGAGGTCGACATCACCACCGACGAGATGGAGGTCGGGCCGACCTGCCACTACGTGATGGGCGGCATCGAGGTCGATCCGGACACCGCGGCCGCCGCGACACCGGGGCTGTTCGCCGCCGGTGAGTGCGCGGGCGGGATGCACGGCAGCAACCGCCTGGGCGGCAACTCGCTGTCGGATCTGCTGGTGTTCGGCCGCCGCGCCGGTCTGGGCGCCTCCGATTACGTGCGCGCGCTCTCCGACCGGCCGACCATCTCCCAGGAGGCGCTCGACGTCGCCGTGAAGATGGCGCTGCACCCGTTCGAGGGTCCGTCCAACGGTGACCAGCCGGAGAACCCCTACACCGTGCAGCTCGACCTGCAGGACACGATGAACGAGCTCGTCGGCATCATCCGCAAGGAAGACGAGATCAACGAGGCGCTGGCCAAACTCGACGAGCTGCGCGAACGGTTCAAGAAGATGAAGGTCGAAGGCGACCGCCACTTCAACCCCGGCTGGCACCTCGCGATCGACCTGCGCAACATGCTGTTGGTCAGCGAATGTGTCGCCAAGGCCGCGCTGACCCGCACCGAGAGCCGGGGCGGCCACACCCGCGACGACTACCCGGCGATGGACGCGAACTGGCGCAACACCCTGCTGGTCTGCCGCGTCGAGGGTGACGATCCCGTCGTCCCGGACGTCGGCGTGACCAAGGAACCCCAGCCCAAGATGCGCCCGGATCTGCTCGGGTGTTTCGAGCTCTCCGAGCTGGAGAAGTACTACACCGATCCCGAAATCGCCGAGCATCCCGAACGGAGCAAGTGATGGGCACCTACAACGCGAGCATGCGGGTCTGGCGCGGCGACGCCGACGGTGGTGCGCTGCAGGACTACACCGTCGAGGTGAACGAGGGCGAAGTGGTCCTCGACATCATCCACCGGCTGCAGCAGACCCAGACCGGTGATCTCGCGGTGCGCTGGAACTGCAAGGCCGGCAAGTGTGGTTCGTGCTCGGTGGAGATCAACGGCCGCCCGCGGTTGGCGTGTATGACGCGGATGTCGACGTTCGACGAGAACGAAACCGTCACCGTCACCCCGTTGCGGACCTTCCCGGTGATCCGCGATCTGGTGACCGACGTCAGCTTCAACTACGAGAAGGCCAGGGAGATCCCGGCGTTCACCCCGCCCAAGGACCTGCAGCCCGGTGAATACCGGATGGCCCAGGAGGACGTGAACCGCAGCCAGGAGTTCCGCAAGTGCATCGAATGCTTCCTGTGCCAGAACGTCTGCCACGTGGTGCGTGACCACGAGGAGAACAAGAAGGCGTTCGCCGGTCCGCGGTTCCTGATGCGTCAGGCCGAACTGGACATGCACCCGCTCGACGTGCACGAACGGCGCGCCGAGGATGCGCAGGAGCAGCACGGTCTCGGCTTCTGCAACATCACCAAATGCTGCACCGAGGTGTGCCCCGAACACATCAAGATCACCGACAATGCGCTGATCCCGATGAAGGAGCGCGCCGCCGATCGCAAATACGACCCGGTGGTCTGGCTCGGCGACAAGCTCTTCCGGCGACGGTAGGAGCCGGAACAAGAGGCCTGAGCCGGCGCAACCGCTAGGCACTCCTCGACGCGGGCGAGTAGCCTCGGGTACAGCTGCTGATCAACGACGAAAGGTAGCGCCGTGAACCTGTCAAAGACCCATAGTGTCAACGACATTCGCACCGCGATCCGGGAGCTGTCCGTCCGCGCCGACCTGGCCCGCCGGGAAGGCCGATCGGCCGACGCCAAAGAGCTCGACCAGCGCGTCCAGCATTACCGCGAGGAGCTGGCCGACCGGCCGTGACCTCAGCCGCCGAGGCGGCGGAACGTGCTGCGGTGAAACACGATCGGGGCCACGTCCGGATGGACGGCGATGTCCTCGACCCGCAGGATCACGATCGTGTGGTCGCCGGCCTCGACGGTCTGATGGATCGAGCTGTCCAGCCACACGCTGGTGCCGTGGATGAACACCGCGCCGTGTTCGGTCGACTCGGTGTTCAGCCCGGCGAACCGGTCGCCCGCCTTGGCGGCCAGCGTCCGCGCGGCCGCATCGTGTGACTCGCCGAGCACACTGATGCCCAGCCGGGGCAGGTCCTTGAGCTTCGGCCAGGTGGTGGAGTTGTTCTGCACACAGAACGACACCAGCGGCGGATCCAGCGACACCGGCACGAAAGTGCTGGCGGCCAGGCCGACGCGGACGCCGTCCACCTCGGCGGCGATGGCTATCACACCCGTCGGGAAGTGACCGAACGCCTCGCGCAGGGTCGCCGGGCTCAGGTCCGTGGTACTCATAGCCTCCCCATCTTCACACGGCGGCGAAACACCGAACAGCGGGCATCGGCAACACATTTCCGCCGGGCGGTAACCTGACGCGCATGTCCGGGCAGTCCGTGGTGTCGCTGCTGCGCGAACGCGCCGGTCTGCAGCCCACCGACATCGCCTACACCTACACCGACTTCGACGTCGCCGCGGACGGGCAGGCCGAATCGCTGACCTGGGCGCAGGTCTACCGCCGGGCCGTCAACGTCGCGGTCGCGCTCGCCGGGCACGGATCGCCCGGTGACCGCGCGGTGATCGCCGCACCACAAGGGCTGGACTTCATAGCCGCCTTCCTCGGTGCACTGCAGGCCGGTTTCATCGCGGTGCCGCTGTCGGCGCCGTACCCCGGGGTTCCGGACGAGCGGGTCCAGGCCGTCCTCGGCGACGCCGAACCGGCGGTCGTGCTGACCACCGCCGCCGTCGCACCCGCCTTCACCGACTACGCCCCGGCCGGTGGGCGCGCGCCGACCATCCTGGCGGTCGACGATCTCGACCTCGACGCCGGCGGCGCTCGGGCGGCGCGGGTGAGCGCCCCCGATATCGCGTATCTGCAGTACACCTCCGGATCGACCCGGCTGCCGGCCGGTGTGATGATCACCGAACGCAACCTGCAGGCGAACTTCCGTCAGCTGATGGCCGCCTACTTCCCCGACCTGGACGGGGTGGCGCCGCCGGGCACGACGATCGTCTCGTGGCTGCCCTTTTACCACGACATGGGTCTGGTGCTCGGCGTCATCGGCCCGATCCTGGGCGGGTATCGCGCGCAACTGAGCAGCCCGCTGGCGTTCCTGCAGCGGCCGGCCCGCTGGGTGCAGGCGCTGGCCGCCCACCCGCACGCGTTCTCGGCCGCCCCGAACTTCGCCTTCGAGCTGGCTGTGCGCCGGACGACCGACGAGGACATGACCGGACTGGACCTCGGCGGTGTGGCCCGCATCGTCAGCGGCAGCGAGCGCGTGCACCCCGCGACGCTGGACCGGTTCGTCGAACGGTTCGCCCGCTTCGGCGCGCGCCCGGACATGATGTGCCCGTCCTACGGTCTGGCCGAGGCATGCGTCTACGTCGCCACCCGTCGGGGCGGCCGGCCACCGCAGGTGGTCGAATTCGACGCGCAAGCCCTCGCCCTCGGCACCGCGGTGCGCTGCGCCGAGGGTGCCGGCAGTCCGCTGTTGAGCTACGGGGTGGCCCCGTCGCCGGCCGTGCGGATCGTCGACCCGCAGACCGCCGACGAGTGTGCGCCGGGATCCGTCGGCGAGATCTGGGTGCACGGTGACAACGTCGCGGCGGGCTACTGGAACCGGCCCGAGGAGACGCGCCGGACGTTCGGCGCGGTGCTGGCCGGCACGCCGGGCCGGTCCTGGCTGCGCACCGGCGACCTGGGCTTCATATCCGACGGGGAGCTGTTCATCGTGGGGCGGGTCAAAGATCTGCTCATCGTCTACGGCCGCAACCACTATCCCGAGGACATCGAGGCCACCGTCGGCGAGATCACCGGCGGGCGGGTGGCCGCCATCGCGGTACCGGTCGAGACGACCGAGAAACTGGTCACCATCATCGAATACAAGAAACGCGGAGGTTCCGACGACGAGGTGCGCCAAAGCCTGCGCCGCGTACGCCACGAGGTGACCTCGGCGATTTCCCGGTCGCACGGCCTGAACGTGGCCGATCTGGTGCTGGTGTCGCCGGGCTCGATCCCGACCACATCGAGCGGGAAGATCCGACGCGCGGCGTGCGTCGAGGAGTACCGGCACGCGCGGTTCAGCCGCCTGGACGCCTGATCGCCGCCGCCGTCCGCTGATGTGGCCGACCCTGCTGATGATGGCCGCGGTGGTCTGTCTGGAGCCGTTCCGGATCGGGCTGACCGTGCTGATGCTCAACCGGCCCAGACCGGTGCTGCAGCTGGCCGCCTTCTTGGCCGGTGCGTTCACCATGGGGGTCCTGGGCGGCCTGGTGGTGCTGTTCGTGTTCCGCCCGGCGCTGCCGGAGTCGGGCCACGTCACGCTGCCCCGGGTGCAGATCGCGATCGGGGTGGCGGCGCTGCTGGTCGCCGCGGTACTGGCCGTATGGCGGCCGGCCCGACGGACCGATCGACCGCCGCGCGACATCGCGCTGCTGATCCGGGCGCGCCGGCTGCTCAACGGACATTCGCCGTGGCTGGCGGCGGTGGTGGGGCTGGGGATGGCGCTACCGTCGATCGACTATCTGGCGGTGCTGGCGATGATCCTGGCCTCGGGGGCGTCGGTGGCCACCCAGATCGCGGCGGTGGTGGTGTTCAACGTTGCGGCGCTCGTCCTCGTCGAGGCCGCGCTGCTGGTGCATCTGGTGTCCCCCGACCGCACCCGGGCGGTGATGACGGCGATCAACGACTGGATCCGGTCGCGCACCCGCCGCGACGTCGCGGTGCTGTTGGCCGTCGTGGGGGCGGCCCTGATCGCCGTCGGGCTGGCCGGTTCGTGAGCGCCGAGATCCCCGCGGCGGGCCGGGCGCTGCAGTACCGTAGGCCGTGGTGATGAGACGATCGCTCGCCGCAGCGCTGGCTGCCGTCGTCGTCGGCACCGGGGGCGCCCTCGGGACGGGCGTCGCGGTCGCCGACCCCGCCCCACCCGCGCCGCCCCCGCCGCCGGGACCCGAGGTGGTCTACGCGCTCGGCGGGGCCCGCGCGCCCGGCATCCCCTGGCGGGATTACACCGCCCGGGCCGGCGCGCAATACTTCCCCGGCACCCGACGCGACATCGTCGACTATCCGGCCGGGGCACCGTTCAGCTGGGTACCCGAGATGTTCCTGCCGCCCGGCGGCCGGGACCGCGAGAGCATCGGGGAAGCAGCGACCATCGCGACGCACAATCTCGACCAGGCCATCCGCGCCGGCTCGGCCCCGGCGGCCGTCGTCGGTCTGTCGCAGGGCACGCTCGCGCTCGACCAGGAGCAGGCCCGGCTGGCCGGCGATCCGCACGCGCCGCCGCCGGACCGGCTGTCGTTCACCACGATCGGGAACCCGACCGGCAGGCACGCGTTCGGCGCGAGTTTCCTGTCGGGCATCTTCCCGCCCGGCAGCTACCTCCCACTCATCGACTACACGATGCCCCCGGAGGTGGACAGCCAGTACGACACCGACAAACTCGTCGCCACCTACGACGGGCTGGCCGACTTCCCCGACCGGCCGGACAATCTGCTCTCGGTGGCCAACGCCACCGTGGCCTCGGCGATCGTGCACACGCCCGCGGCGTTCACCGGGCCCGGTGACGTCCCCCCACAGAACATCCGCAGCACGGTCAACAGCAGGGGCGCACGCACCACGACCTACCTCATCCCGGTCAACCACCTGCCGCTGACGCTGCCGCTGCGCTACCTCGGGCTGTCCGGCGCGTTCGTCGACCAGATCGACAGCGTCCTGCAGCCGATCGTCGACGCCGGATACTCCCGCTACGACGATCCGCGCCACCGGCCGGTGGCGGTGGACCCGGCCCGCGGGATGGATCCGATCGCGGTCCTCGACCCGCAGACCCGCGGAGCCATCGAGGACACCCTGGGCACGGTGCGCGACCTCATCGGCCCGCTCGGCTGAGCGTCACACCTGATCGAACACGGTGCGCCGCACCGGCGGACGCTCCTGCTCCCGGGGCCTGGTCCAGGGCCGCGCCGGCCACCAGCCGGCCCGGCCCAGCAGCGTCGCCACGGCGGGCACGGTGATGGTGCGCACGACGAAGGTGTCGATCAGCAGGCCGACCCCGATCACCACCCCCGACTGCACGACGGCGCCGATGCTCGAGAACAGCAGACCGAACATCGACGCCGCGAAGATCACCCCCGCCGCGGTGATCACCCCGCCGGTGGACGCGACGGTGCGGATGACGCCGTAGCGCACTCCGCGGGGCGCCTCGTCGCGCAGTCGCGAGGCCAGCAGCATGTTGTAGTCGGCACCCACCGCCACCAGCACCACGAACGCCAGCCCCGGAACGCTCCAGTGCAGCGGCTGGCCCAGCCCGAACTGGAACACCGCGACGCCCACCCCCACCGCGGACAGACACGACAGGATCACCGAGCCCACCAGGTAGAGCGGTGCGATCACCGACCGCAGCAACAGCATCAGGATCAGCAACACCACCGCGACGGTGACGGCGCCGATGAAGCGGATGTCGCGGTCGTAGAAGTCGCGGGTGTCGCGCAGGGTGACGGGGTAGCCGGACATCGACACCGTCGCGTCGGCCAGCGATGTGTTGGGCAGCGCGCCCCGCGCGACGGCCAGGATCGCGTCGACCTGATCCATCGCCGCGGTGCTGAACGGATCCAGGTCGGTCTGGATGAAGTAGCGCACGGCATGGCCGTCCGGCGAGATGAACAGCTGGGCCAGGCGCCGGAAGTCGTCGCTGTCGAACACCTCGGGTGGGATGTTGAATCCCGCCATGGCCGGATCCGACGCGTTGCGGCTCATCGCGGTCAGAAACGCCGACGCCTGGCCGAGACCGGCGCCCATCGTCCTGGTCTGATCCACCAGCAACTGCACCCCGTCGGCGAGTTGGCGGCTCGCCCCGGCGAGGTCGTCGGCCCCGGTCTGCACGGTGCTCAGGCGCTGCCGCACCGCGCGGGGGTCGTCGAGTCCCAGTGCGCGCAGCGCGCCGACGGCCTCGTCGAGGGACCGGCCGAGGCGGTCGACGGTCACGGAGAGCGTCTGCACCGGACCCGCCGACTGCAACTGGCGGGCCAGGCCGGTCAGCCGGTCCAGCGTGCCGTCCGCCCGCAGCACCTGCAGGCGGTGGAACTGGCCGCGCGCCGTGACGCACAGCGGGTTCGCCTGGCACACCGGGCTGCTGTCGAGCGCCGCGACCACGGGATCGACCCAGCCGAAGTCGGCGCCGACGTCGCCGAAGTTCACCGCCAGCGAGTCGCCCAGCGCGCGCAGTCCGGAGATCAGCCGGGTGGCGTCCCCGAGCTGCCCCAGCGTCCGCTGCCCGCCGAACTGGTCGGCGATCCGCGCGAGTGCGTCGACCAGGGTGCGCACCCCACCGACAGCCTGGGCGATCTGGGCCTGCGCGTCCCCGAGTCCGTCGGCGAGCTGGTCGGCGCCCGATGCCAGCCGGTCGAGGTCACCATCGCGGCGGTCGATGGTGGTCGAGGCCTCGCCGAGCTGGGCGCCCACCTCCCCCGCCTGGTAGGTGGCCCTGGCCTGCTGAAGGGATTCCCCGGTCGGACGGGTGACCCCGCGGACGACGGCGACGCCCGGCACCTGGCTGATCCGCTGGGCCAGCTGTTCCAGGTCGGCCAGCGCGCGGGGGGTACGCAGATCGTGCGGCGAGGCGATCAGCAAGTTCTCCGGAATGGTCTGGTTGACCGGGAAGTGGCGATCCAGCGCGGTGTAACCCACCGAGCTCTCGACGTCGTCGGGCAGCTGTTTGCGGTCGTCGTAGTTGAACCGTGCCGCCCCGGCGACACCGGCCAGCGCGAGCAGCACGGCCAGGCTGCCGGCCAGGTGGGCCGTCGGCCGGCGCACGATACGGATCCCGCTGCGTCGCCAGAACGCCGTCGTACGTTCGGTGCGGGGCGTGACCCAGCCCCGCCGGCCCGCGAGCACCAACAGCGCCGGAAGCAGGGTCACCGCGGCCAGGAAAGCGGTGCCGATCCCGATGCCCAGCGCCATCCCGACCGTCGAGAAGACGCCCAGCGTCGCGAATCCCATCGCCAGGAACGTCACCCCCACGGTGGCCGCCGACGCGGCGACGACCTTGCCGATCGAGAGCAGCGCGCGCCGCACCGCCTGCTCCGGCGCGAACCCGGCGCGGACGTGATCGTGGTTCCGGCTGATCAGGAACACCGCGTAGTCGGTGCCCGCCCCGGCGACCATGGCGCTGAGCAGCACGATGGTCTGGTTGGAGATGGCCATTCCGGTCCACAGCGACACCGCCGCCACCGCACCCTGCGCCGTCAGCAGGGACGCGCCGATGGTCAGCAGCGGCAGGCACATCGTCACCGGATTGCGATAGACGACAGCCAAGATGACCACCAGCAGCACCGCGATAGCGATCTCGATCGGCAGCCGGTCACCGGCACCGGCGTCGGTGAGATCGGCGACGGTGGCGGCCGGCCCGGTCAGGTTCACCGTGACTGCGGCCCCGTCGACGCGGTGGGCGATGATGTCCCCGACCCGGGTGTAGGCGCCGTAGGCCTCGGGGGTGCCCAGTTCACCGGTCAGCCCCACCGGCAGCAACCAGGCCTTCCCGTCCCGACTGCTCAGCGTGTCGCGCAACGGCGGGGTGGTGGCGAAGTCCTGCACCATCACCACGTCGCGGACGTCGCGGCGCAGATCCTCTGCCAGTGCGCGGTAGACGTCCTGGTCGGCCGCGGTGAGCCCGTCGTCGTTGCTCAGCACCACCACCAGGAGGTTCTCCGAGCCCGCCTCGCCGAACGCCTGCGCCATGTCCCGGGTCGCCACGGCCGACGGGGCGTCGGCGGGCAGCACGGCGATCGGGTTGCGCTCCGACATCGTGGTCAGCGACGGAACCGCGTGCGGCGCCAGCAGCGCGAGGACCGCCCAGCAGCCGATGACCAGCCAGGGCCGGCGCGCGGCGAGGTCGCCTAACCGGCCGAAGATCTGTTCACCTCCGGCTCCCGCCCCAGCCCGGGTGCGGTCCCGGCGGCGCGGCCGAACACCGTCTGCAGCACCTCGAGATAGCGGGCCACCGATTCCGCGGCCTCCGGATTGTCGGGATACATCACCGCCACCGCCGTTTCGTCGTGCACCCGGATGACGTAGATGCACATCTGATAGGAGTATCGCCCGTCGCTGTAGATGCCGACGTTCAAATTCCCGAGGTCGGCGGTCAACAGCGCCGACAGCGGCGGCGAACCCGCGTCGAGGAAATTCACCACGGGGAAGTTCGGTCGGGCGCGGGTCAGGGTCGGATGCAGTTCCCGGATGCGGTCGTAGGGGATTCGGGCCAGGCCGGCGCCTTCGTCGAAGGACACCTGGGCCGCGCGGGCGGCCGCGGCGAAATCCACCCGGGCGTCGGAGTCGGTGAGGGGCACCGTGACCGGGACGAGCCCGGTGAACCAGCCCTGAGTGGCCCATTCGGCGGGCGTCGAGCGGGTGTCGCGGGGGGTGAGGCCGTAGTAGACGTCGGTTCCGGTCAGCGCGCGCTCGGCCAGTCCGAAGGAGGCCAGCACACCACCGACGAAGCGGGCGCCGGCCGAGGTGCACACCGCTTCGAACCGGGCGGTCTGCTCGGCGTCGAGCATCCGGGCGGTGACGATGCCCGAGCGGTGGCGCACCGCCGGATCCCCCAGCGGCAGCGGGAAAGTGGTCAGCGTGCCGCCGTTGCCCTCGGCGAACCGCCGCCACCGCCGCACCTCGGGTGCGTCGACGGTCAGCGCGCGGGTGGACTCGCGCTGCCGGCGGCAGAACTCGTCGTAACCGGCTACCGGGGGCAGCGCGACGGGCTGATGCCCGGCCACCAGCGACGAGTACATCAGCAGGAACTCCGTCAGCGTCACCCCGACGATCATCGCGTCGACGTGGACGTGGTCGATGCTGGCGTAGAACGTGAAACCGTCCGCCCGCGCGACGATGCCGAATCGGAAGCAGTCCCAGTGCGACGGATCAGGTGTCGCGAGCACGAGTTCGCGGGCCTGCTGCGCGGTGACCCGGCCGTGCCGCGTGGGGGTGAATTCGATGTCGGCCGGGTCGTCGAGGCGGTGCCGCACGATGTCGCCGTCACCGGTGTGCTCGAACCAGCTGCGGTAGGTGTCGTGCCGGCGCAGATGCGCGTTGATGACGTAGGTCATGGCCCGCACGTCACACCGCCCGGGTGCATCGCAGGCCACGATCATCAGCCGGGAGTAGTCCAGACCCCGGGCCTCCTGGTCACGGATGCCCCGCAGATGCTGTGCCTGCATGTAGCTGACCGGGACGTCGCTCACCGGGGCGTCAGCCGCCGCGGCGAGCGACGGCGCGGTCGGCGACCACGACACGGCGGAGCCGTCGCCCGGATCCCAGTCGGCGGGGGTGCCCAGGGCCAGCGGACCTATGCGCACGCCGGCTCCTGCGCGGCGAGCAGCTCATCGCACAGCTGGTCGGCCAGGGCACGCACCGTGGTGATCTGTGCGGGGCTGACCCGCACGCCGGTTTCGGCTTCGATCCGGGTTCGCAGCTCCAGGTTGCCCAGCGAATCGAGCCCGTAGTCCGACAGCGGCCGGTCGGGGTCGATGGTGCGCCGCAACAGCAGCCCGACCTGGTCGCTCACCATGCGCCGGACCGCCGCCGGCCACTCGTCGCGCGGCATCGCAGCCAGCTCGGCGCGCAAGCCACCCGCCGCGGCCTGCCCCGAGCTGCGGAAGCCTTCGGCGAAGCGGCTGCGCGCGGCGAACGCCGTCAGCCACGGGGTGCCCGCCACCACCGCGTATCCGGTGTGGGCGCGGTCGTGGCGGATCAGCTGGGCGAAGGCGTGGGCGCCCTCGGCCGGAGCGATCGAGGCGCCCGCGGTCTGCGCCAGCGCAACGGCCACGTCATGGGCGCGCCCGACCTGCGCCCAGGCCCCCCAGGCGATGGCCGTCGCGGGCAGTCCCTGGGCCCGGCGCCAGCGCGCGAAGCCGTCCAACCAGCTGTTCGCCGCGGCGTAGGCGGCCTGCCCCGGTGATCCGACCAGCGCGGCGGCCGAGGAGAACACACAGAACCAGTCCAGCGGCGAATCCGCGGTGGCCTCGTGAAGATGGAGGGCGCCGTTCACTTTCGGCGCCCAGCAGTGCTCGATGAGCTCGTCGGTGACGTTGGCCAGGGTGGCGTCCTCGACCACCGCGGCGGCGTGCAGCACCCCGCGCACCGGCAGACCGGTGGCGGTGGCGGCAGCGACCAGCCGGGCCGCAGTCGGCCGATCGGCGATGTCGCCACACGCCACGACGACGTCGGCGCCGGCGGCACGCATGTCCTCGATGGCCGCGCGGGTGCGGGCGTCCGGCTCCGAGCGCGAATTGAGCACCAGGCGTCCGCAGCCCGCCTCGGCCATGCCGGCGGCCAGGAACCTGCCGAGCCCGCCCATGCCTCCGGTGATGATGTAGGCGCCGTCGGACCTGAACACCGGAACGCGCTCCGGCGGCACCACGGCGACACCGCGCTCGGCCGCGGCCATGTCGAGCACCACCTTGCCGGTGTGCTGGGCACCGGCCACCTGACGGACCGCCGCGGCCGCCTCGTTAACCGGGTGGATGCTGATGTGCGGCAACGCAATTACGCCCTGGCCGATCTGCTGGTAGACCGTGTGCAACAGCCGCGCCACCAGCTCGGGATGGCTGTGGGTCAGCAGCGCCAGGTCCACCGCGTGCAGGGACAGGTTGCGCCGGAACGGGAAGAGATCCAGCCGGCTGCCGGCGTAGATGTCGCGTTTGCCGATCTCGACGAATCGCCCCCCGAAGGCCAGCAGTTCCAGGCCGGCGCGCTGGGCGGCGCCCGGCAGCGAATTCAGCACCACGTCGACCCCGCGGCCGGCGGTGTCGGCGCGGATGGCGTCGGCGAAACCGGCGGTCCTGGAATCGTAGACGTATTCGATACCCATGTCGCGCAACGTCTGTCGGCGCTGCGCACTGCCCGCGGTCGCGAAGATCCTGGCGCCTGCCGCATGTGCGACGGCGATCGCGGCCTGACCCACTCCGCCGGTCCCGGAGTGGATCAGCACGCTGTCACCGGCCGTGAGCCGCGCGAGATCGTGCAGGGCATACCAGGCCGTGGCGTGGGCGGTCGGGATGGCGGCGGCCGTGTCGAACCCCAGCCCCGCCGGCAACGCCACCGCCAGTCGGGCGTCGCAGCGGACGTGGGTGCTCCAGCAGCCGTGCGGGCTCATCCCGCCGACCCGGTCACCGACGCGGTGGTCGGTGACACCCGGTCCGACGGCGGTGACGATCCCGGCGAAGTCGATACCCAGCTGCTGTTCGTGCCCCTCGAAGGTGGGGTAGCGCCCGAACGCGACCAGCACATCGGCGAAGTTGACGCTCGACGCGTGGACGGCCACCTCGATCTCACCCGGTCCGGGCACCTCCCGATCGGCGACCACGCGCTCCAGCGTCGTCAGGTCACCGGGCTGGCGGATCTGCAATCGCACAGCGGTTTGCGCGGATCTGGCTGTGGTGGTTCGCCGATCGTCCGGACCCAGGGGGGCCGGACGCAACCGGGCGGTGTACCAGTCACCGGCGCGCCAGGCGGTCTCGTCCTCGTCGGAACCGCTGCGCAACTGGCGGACGAGGTCGGCGGCGACGTCGTCGAGATCGGAGTCCACGTCGATCTGGGTGGTCCGCAGGTGCGGGTACTCCGCGTCGACCACGCGCAGCAGTCCGCGCAGGCCGGCGTGGTCGAGGTTCACCAGGTCGCCGGACCGCACGGCCGTCGCGTTGCGGGTCACCACGAACAGCCGCGGCGGCTCACCCTGCGGTTCGGCCACGTCACGCACGATCCTGACCAGTCGACGGATACCGGCGGTGCCCGCCGAGGCCATCACCACCAGACCGGCGACACCGTCGACGCCCCGGCCGGCCAACGCCGCCCGCACGGCGTCATCGCCGATCACCGCGCAGTCATCGCCGGTGTCACGCAGTGCGGTGGTCAGTGCGTCCACCTGCCGGTGCTCGGTCCCGTTGAGCACCAACCACATTCGTCCGGACGACGATGTCGGCGCCGGCAGGTCACCCCGGTCCCACTCGATCGCCAGCAGCCGTTCGTCGAGCAGCCGGTCGGCCCGCTCACCGGCCGATGCACCGGCCCCGAGGCGCAGCCCCTCGACGCTGAGCAGGACGGTTCCGGACCGGTCGAGCACCTCCAGGTCCGCTTCGCACTCCCCCGGTCGGGAGGAGGTGATGCGCGTCAGACAGAAGTGCGCATCGCGGACCGGCCGGTGCAACCGCATCCGGCGTACCCCCACCGGCAACAGCAGCCCGCCCTCGGCGGCGGCGCGCTGGACGTCCGGATGGACGATGATGGATTGGAAGCAGGCGTCGAGCAGGGCGGGATGCACCCGATGCGCCGTCTGTTGCGACCGGATGGCGCCGGGAAGGGCCACCTCGGCCAGTAGGGTGGCGCGGCCGTCGCCGGTGTGGACGGCGGCCAGCCCACCGAACGCGGTTCCGTAGTCGATCCCGATGGCCGAGAACATGTTTCGCAGTTCGGCCCCGTCGCGCCGGAGCCCATGCCCGGCGCACAGCGCGTCGACGTCGTGCGGTGGCGGCGGGTCCGTCGCGTCACCGGCACGTAGCTCGGCCCGGGACCGTCGCACGCTCTCACCGTCGTGGCGGGTGTGGGTGGTGAAATCCCATCCGCCGCCGAGCCCGGCCTGCGCCTGGGCCGACAGCGTGGTCTGCGGGTCCAGCAACAGGGTCTGTTCGAAGACGACGTCGACGACCTCCGCCCGCTCCCCGAGCACCGTATGCGCGGCGGCCAGGGCCATCTCGCAGTAGGCGGCACCCGGGAGCGCCGCCACCCCGTGGATGCGGTGATCGGCCAGCCATGGATGGGTCGCGGTGCCCACGTCGCCCTGCCACACGTGGCGCTCGGGCTCCTCGAACAACTGCACATGGGCGCCGAGCAGCGGATGTGCGGCCACCACGGACGCCCCGGGGGCGCCCGGCTCGCGGGTCAGCATGAGGTCGCGGTGTGTCCAGGTGGGCAGCGGTGCGTCGAGCAGTCGGCCGTCCGGGTAGAGCCGCGAGAAGTCCACCGCCGCACCGGCGCTGTGGACATCGGCGACGACGTCGCGCAGCCCGTCTGGGTACCGCTGCCCCCGCCGCAGCGCGGCCAGCGCGGCGACCGGGACGCCCATGCCGGCCGCGTTCTGCTCGACCGCATGGGTGAGCAGCGGGTGCGGCGAGAGCTCGCCGAACACCCGGAAACCGTCTTCGAGCGCCGCCTGAACGGCGGCCGCGAAGCGCACGGTGTAGCGCAGATTGTCGGCCCAGTAGTCGGCGGTGAACGACGGGCGCTCGCGCGCATCCCACGTCGTCGCGGAGTAGTAAGGGACGTCCGGGGTCATCGGTTCGAGATCGGCGAGCGCGTCGATCAGATCGTCGAGGATCGGGTCGACCTGCGGTGAATGCGAGGCGACGTCGACCGCCACCTCGCGGGCCAGCACGTCGTTGCGCTCCCAGGCAGCGACCAGTTCCCGGACGCTCTGGGCGTCGCCGCCGATCACGGTCGAGGTCGGTGAGGCGACCACCGCGAGCACCACGTCGGACACCGCGCGGATCGACAGTTGCGAAAGAACTTGTCCGCTGGGCAGTTCCACCGCCGCCATCGCACCGCTGCCCGACATCCGCGCCATCAACGCCGACCGGCGGCAGATCACCTTCGCGCCGTCGTCGAGGGTCAGCGCGCCCGACACCACGGCGGCGGCCACCTCGCCGAGGGAGTGGCCGATGACCGCGCCGGGATACACGCCATAGGATTTCATCGTCTCGGCCAGCCCGACCTGCAGCGCGAACAGCGTCGGTTGCACCCGGTCCAGCCCGGTGACCGTCTGCGGTGCCCGCAGCGTCTCGGTCACCGAGAATCCCGACTCGGCGGCGAGCACCGGCTCCAGTGCCGCCACCGTGGCGGCGAAGACGGGTTCGGCGTCGAGCAGATCCGACCCCATACCCGCCCACTGGGAGCCCTGTCCGGAGAACACCCACACCGGACCCCGGTCGTCTCGCCCCACCGCCGCCGGACAGGGCGTGTCGGCACCGGCGACGGCACGCAGAGCGGCACTGAGCTCCTCGGCCGTGCCCGCCGTCACCGCGGTGCGCACCGGCCGGTGCGCCCGGCGCCGGGCCAGGGTGTAGCCCAGATCGCGCAAGTCGCCGCCGCCAGCAGCCCAATCCTGCCCGTCCAGCCAGTCCGCCAGCCGGCCCGCGGTCGTGCGGAGCTGCTCGGCCGAGGTCGAGGAGATCGGGAACAGCTGCGGCGCTTCGCTTTCCGTCGCGGCAGCCGGCTGCGTCGCGGGCGCCTGTTCGAGCACCGCGTGCACGTTGGTGCCCGACAGCCCGTAGGAGGACACCGCGGCGCGGCGCGGCCGCCCGTCATCGCGCGGCCACGGCGTCGTCGTCACCGGCACCGCCAGCCCGGTCTCGATCGTGGCCAGGGCTGCGGGCAGCCCGGTGAAGTGCAGATTCCTCGGGACGACGCCGTGCTGCAGCGCCAGGATCGCCTTCATCATGCCCAGCGGACCGGACGTCGACTGCAGGTGCCCGAAGTTGGTCTTCACCGACGTCAGCGCACACGGGCCGGCGGTTCCGTAGACCGCGGCGAGGCTGGCGTACTCGATCGGGTCGCCGGTGGGGGTGCCGGTGCCGTGCGCCTCCACCAGGCCGACCGTCGCGGCGTCGACGCCCGCGACGCGCAGCGCCTCCCGGTAGACCGCGATCTGCGCCTGCTCCGACGGGGTGGCGATGGTGGCGGTGCGTCCGTCCTGATTCGCTGCGGTGCCGCGCACGACGGCCAGGATGCGGTCGCCGTCGCGCTGCGCGTCGGCCAGCCGCTTGAGCAGCAGCACCACACATCCCTCGCCGGAGACGAAGCCGTCGGCCGCCGCGTCGAACGCCCGGCACCGTCCGCTCGGCGACAGCATGCCCTGCAACGACCCCGACACCGATTTACGCGGTTCGAGGGTGACCGCGACGCCGCCGGCCAGCGCGAGGTCGCTCTCGCCGTCGTGCAGGCTGCGGCAGCCCTGGTGGATCGCCATCAGACCGGACGAACACGCGGTGTCGACGGTGACGGCCGGACCGTGCAGGCCCAGCGCGTAGGCCACCCGGCCCGACGCGAAGCTGTTGCTCGTCCCGGTGAAGCCGTACGGCCCCTCGGCGGCGCCGACATCCGCGCACAGCAGTTCGTAGTCGCCGTGGGTCAACCCCACGAACACCCCGGTCCGGGAGCGGGCGAGCGCGGCCGGGTCCAGGCCGGCGTGTTCGACGGCGTCCCACGACGTCTCCAGCAGCAACCGGTGCTGTGGGTCGACCGCGGTGGCCTCGCGGTCGGTCATCCCGAAGAAGTCGGCGTCGAACCCACCGACGTCGTCGAGGAACGCCCCCCAGCGGGACACCGACCGGCCCGGCACTCCGGGTTCGGGGTCGTAGTAGGCGTCGGCGTCCCACCGCTGCGCGGGGATCTCCCCGACCAGATCATCGCCGCGCAGCAGCGCCTCCCACAGCGCTTGCGGTGAATCGATCGCGCCGGGAAGACGGCAGGCCATGCCGATGACGGCCACCGGGGTGACGGTTGCTCCGCGCAAGATGCGTTCTCCTCGTACGTCCACCCACCCCGGGGATTCGGCGAACCCCGTCACAGTGCAACCGCGTGCCCCGTCCCGCGGCAGCGATTAGCCTAGCTACAAACGTTCCCGTTCGGGTGCATCGGCGCGAAACTTGCGCGGGACGGCCAAACCCGTTCCCCGCGAGGACATCTGCGTGATCTTGGCCGGTTAGGGACCGTCCGCCCAGCGGGCGGTCTCCCACTCCGGCGGGGTGCTGTTGAGCGGTATGTCGAGCCCGTCGTAGATCCCCGGCTGATGGCCCGCCAACCACCCGATGGCGCCGAGCAACCGGTTTGCCGCGGTGGTGTTGCCGCCGTCGGCGCGGGTGCCGCCGGGGACGTCGGCGCGCGACACGATCGTCAGCTGCGGGTCGCCGTCGATGATGACACGGTGGTCCCCGGCGCCGCCGGAAGCGGCGTCCTCGGGCTGCGGCCAGTCCGGTGCGCAGGACGGATGGATGCGGGTGATGTGGTCGATGACGATGCGGTCGACACCGCCGGCACGGCCGATCACCTTGAGCCAGAACGCGCCCTGGGTGCCCTCGTCGAAGGTGCCCATGACGGTGTCGACGGAGGTCTCCAGCGGCCGCCGCTCGAGTTCCTCGGCGATCTCGTCGATCTCCAGGCCCAGCCGCCGGCCGATCAACCGGATGTTGCCGCCCCACACCATCGTCGGGATCGAGGGCAGCAGCATCATCGGCGTCTCGTCCATCGGGCCCCCGAAACCGCACAGCACCTTGACCGCGTGCGGCTGGTCATAGGTGGAGTAGTCGAAGATCTCCTGGCAGTGGATGCTGCGGATCTGCGTGCACAGGCCGGCGGCGACGACGGCCAGGGCGTCGTTACCCCAGCCCGGATCGACACCGCTCACCAGCAGCCCCGACCCACCCTGCTGCGCGGCCGCGGTCAGTCGGTGCACCCACTCCTGCGGCGCGGACGCGGGGTCGTAGAGGGAGTACAGCGACGGGGTGACGACGTGGGCGCCGGCCCGTAGGCAGCGCTCGATGTCGGCCAGCGCCTCGTCGGGACGGATGTCCCCGGACGCCATATAGGCCACCGCGTCGGTGGCGGCGAGGGCGGCGTCGGCGTCGTCGGTGGCGATCACTCCGGTGGGGGTCGGCAGACCGGCGAGGTCGGCCGCGTCGCGGCCCACCTTGGCCGCGCTGGAGGTGATCACCGCGGACAGTGAAAGACCCGGGAAACCGGTGAGCGACCGAATGGCGGTGGAACCCATGTTGCCCGTTCCCCAGACCGCGACGCGAAGCATGCGAACAATCTAGATCACCGGTGAGTGACGCTCATCACAGCACCCGGTAATGCCTGCTCAGCGCGCATATCTGGACGAATGCGGCGCGTCGGCCAACCGCCTGGTTGGTTAGCGCATGGAAATTGCTGTTCTGGTGTTTGCGTTGTAGTTACCGGCGGGTATAGTCGGCCCCAGTTACTGGTGGGTAACTTCGACCGGAAGTACCCAACCGCAAGTGGCGTCTTCATCGAGGAGGAAATCGTGGGCCACTACAAGAGCAATGTCCGGGATCAGGTCTTCAACCTGTTCGAGGTGCTGGGTGTCGACAAGGCCATGGGTCAGGGCGACTTCAGCGAGCTGGATGCCGACACCGCACGCGAGATGCTCGACGAGATGGCCCGTCTGGCCGAAGGCCCCATCGCCGAGTCGTTCGTCGAGGGTGACCGCACCCCGCCGGTCTTCGATCCCAAGACGCACACCGTGACCCTGCCCGAGGGCTTCAAGAAGTCGATGCGCGCCCTGTTCGACGCCGGCTGGGACAAGGCCGGCATGGACGAGGAGCTCGGCGGTATGCCGATGCCCCGCGCGCTGCAGTGGGCCCTGATCGAGCACGTGCTGGGCGCCAACCCGGCCGCCTACATGTACGCCATGGGTGGCGGTATGGCGCAGATCTTCTACGACAACGGCACCGACGAGCAGAAGAAGTGGGCCAAGCTGGCCGCCGAGCGCGGCTGGGGGGCCACCATGGTGCTCACCGAGCCCGACGCCGGTTCCGACGTCGGCGCGGGCCGCACCAAGGCCGTCCAGCAGCCCGACGGCTCGTGGCACATCGACGGCGTCAAGCGGTTCATCACCTCCGCCGACTCCGACGACCTGTTCGAGAACATCATGCATCTGGTGCTGGCCCGCCCCGAGGGCGCCGGTCCGGGCACCAAGGGTCTGTCGCTGTTCTTCGTACCGAAGTTCCACTTCGACCCGGAGACCGGTGAACTCGGCGAGCGCAACGGCGCCTTCGTCACCAACGTCGAGCACAAGATGGGCCTGAAGGTCTCGGCCACCTGTGAGCTGACCTTCGGCCAGCACGGCGTACCCGCCAAGGGCTGGCTGGTCGGCGAGGTGCACAACGGCATCGCGCAGATGTTCGACGTGATCGAGCAGGCTCGCATGATGGTAGGCACCAAGGCCATCGCCACGCTGTCGACCGGATATCTCAACGCGCTGGAGTACGCCAAGGACCGCATCCAGGGCGCCGACATGACGCAGATGACCGATAAGACCGCCCCGCGCGTGTCCATCACCCATCACCCGGACGTGCGGCGTTCGCTGATGACCCAGAAGGCCTACGCCGAGGGTCTACGCGCGCTGTACCTGTTCACCGCCACCTACCAGGACGCCGCGGTGGCCGAGGCCGTGCACGGGGTGGACGCCGGGCTGGCGATGAAGGTCAACGACCTGATGCTGCCGATCGTCAAGGGTGTCGGTTCCGAGCAGGCCTACGCCAAGCTGACCGAATCGCTGCAGACCTTCGGTGGCTCCGGCTTCCTGCAGGACTACCCGATCGAGCAGTACATCCGCGACGCCAAGATCGACTCCCTCTACGAGGGCACCACCGCCATCCAGGCGCAGGACTTCTTCTTCCGCAAGATCGTCCGCGACAAGGGTGTGGCCCTGGCCCACGTGGCCGGCCAGATCGAGGAGTTCGTGAAGTCCGAGACCGGCAACGGCCGACTCAAGGCCGAGCGGGTGCTGCTGGCGACCGCGCTGACCGATGTGCAGGCGATGGCGGCCTCGATGACCGGCTACCTGATGTCGGCCCAGGAGGACCCCAAGAACGTCTACAAGGTCGGTCTGGGTTCGGTGCGGTTCCTGATGAGCGTCGGCGATCTGGTGATCGGCTGGCTGCTGCAGCGTCAGGCCGCGGTGGCCATCGACGCACTCGACCAGGGCGCGACCGGTGCCGAGCGCTCGTTTTACGAGGGCAAGATCGCGGTGGCGTCGTTCTTCGCGAAGAGCTTCCTTCCGCTGCTCACCAGCACGCGCACGATCGTCGAGAACATCGACAACGAGATCATGGAGCTCGACGAAGCCGCCTTCTGATCTCAGCTTTCCCCCTTACGCGAAAGGCCCCCGCAGCTGCGGGGGCCTTTTGCATCCGGCGGGGCGCTCAGAGCGGGTCGACGCCCACGGCACCGGCGTCGCTGACGTGCTCGGTCCAGCGATTGCCGTCCCACCAGCGCATCTCGTGCCGGCCGGACGGGTCGGGATGCCATGCGCCGGCCGGCGTGGCCAGCACCCGGTCGACGAGGCCGAACAGCGTGTTGATCAGCGCAGCGTTCTTGCCCCAGTCGACCAGACCGAATTTCAGCGCCGAGTGGACGGTCGCCGCCACGCCGTGCGGTCCGGGCCGCAGATGCACGCTCAGATTCTCCCCCCACGTCGTCAGGGACATGTCGGTGGAGAGCTGAATGACGCCCGCCCGCGGATCGGCCATGGTGACGGTCATCGCCTCGAGTCGGGCGGCCTCGCACATGGCGCGGAAGACATCGTCGTAGGCGGCGGCAATGATGCGGGTTTCGGATTTCGACGCGGGCACGCCGGCATTATGCCGATGCGGCAGCGGAGGGGTGGGTTCGGGAGGACGGTTCTGCGCCCGGCACTCCCGAACCCTCGCAGGGTCGGCCGACCCCTCGTGAACCCCTCGAACCAGAGGAGTGGCCTACCCAAGAAGTGGCCCCGTGTTGCCGTCGGGTCGGGGGGTCAGACGGCAACACGGAGCTACCCGGTGTATCGGCGCCCGCCGGGGCGGCGTTACACGACTTACCGAAGAGATTTCGGGCGACTCGGCTCAGGCCTCGAGGATGGCCGCGACACCCTGACCGCCGGCGGCGCAAATCGAGATCAGACCGCGCACCGGCTGGCCGGACCCTGTTCCCAGTTCCTGTCTTCTCTGCTTCAGCTGTTTGGCCAGCTGGGCGACGATGCGCCCGCCGGTCGCGGCGAACGGGTGCCCGGCGGCCAGCGACGAGCCGTTGACGTTGAGCTTCGACCGGTCGATGGACCCGAGGGCACTGTCGAGACCGAGCCGCTCCTTGCAGTACTCCTCGGACTCCCAGGCCTGCAGATGCGCCAGCACGACCGAGGCGAACGCCTCGTGGATCTCGTAGAAGTCGAAGTCCTGCAGCGTGAGACCGTTGCGGGCGAGCAGGCGCGGCACGGCGTAGGTCGGCGCCATCAGCAGCCCGTCCTTGCCGTTGACGTAGTCCACCGCGGCGGTCTCGCCGTCGACGTACCAGGCCAGCGGCTCCACGGAGTGCTGCTCGGCCCAGTCCTCGGAGGCCAGCAGCGACACCGAGGCGCCGTCGGTCAGCGGGGTGGAGTTGCCCGCGGTCATCGTCGCGTCACCGTTGCGGACACCGAACACCGGCTTGAGCTTGGCCAGCTTCTCGGGCGAGGAATCCGGCCGCAGGTTGTTGTCGCGGTACACCCCGAGGAACGGGGTGACCAGATCGTCGAAGAAGCCGCGGTCGTAGGCGGCCGCCATGTTGCGGTGGCTGGCCGCGGTCAGCTCGTCCTGGTCGACGCGCTTGATGCCCATCTCCTTGGCGGTGATCGCGGCGTGTTCACCCATCGACATCCCGGTGCGGGGTTCGCTGTTGACCGGGATCTCGATGCCCAGGGCCGCCGGTAGCTTGCCGACCAGTTTGAGCCGGTCGACGTTGGACTTGGCCCGGCGCAGGCCCAGCAGCGCCTTGCGCAGATCGTCCCCGAAGGCGATCGGGGCGTCGGAGGTGGTGTCCACCCCGCCCGCCGCCGCCGCCTCGTACCGGCCCGCGGCGATACCGTCGGCCGCGGCGATGGTGGCCTGCAGTCCGGTGCCACACGCCTGCTGGATGTCGAACGCCGGCGTGGCGGACGACAGCGCACTGCCGAGCACACATTCGCGCATCAGGTTGAAGTCCCGGCTGTGCTTGAGCACCGCACCGCCGATCACCGCGCCCAGCCGCTCGCCCTGCAGGTCGTAACGGTCGATGAGCCCGCCCAGCGCTGCGGTGAACATGTCTTGGTTCGACGCGTTGGCGTAGGCGCCGTCCGATCGGGCGAACGGAATGCGGTTGCCGCCGATCACGGCGACCCGTCGCATGGTCCTGTTGTCAGCCACGTTTGCCTCCACTGTCATTCCGGCTATGTAAGACCCGATATTACCGACCGTTCTTACTCAGGAGTAAGTTCGGGTGTAACCACCACTCCGCGGACGAAAGGCAAGCTGAAGTGGCCTCCGATCTCTATACCCAAATTGTCCACTCGGGCCCGGGTTCGTTCCTCGCCAAGCAGCTCGGCATCCCCCAGCCCGAGACCCTGCGTCGTTACCGGCCCGACCAGCCGCCGTTGCCGGGTGCGCTGCTGATCGGCGGCGAGGGCCGGGTCGTCGAACCGCTGCGCGCCGCGCTGGCCGACGACTACGAGGTGGTCGCCAACAACATCGGCGGCCGGTGGGCCGACAAGTTCGGCGGTCTGGTCTACGACGCCACCGCCATCTCCGAACCGGAGGGCCTCAAGGGTCTCTACGAGTTCTTCACCCCGCTGCTGCGCAACCTGACCCCCAACGCGCGTCTCGTCGTGATCGGCACCACGCCCGACGAGACGTCGACGCCGCACGAGCAGATCGTGCAGCGGGCGCTGGAAGGGTTCACCCGCTCACTGGGCAAGGAGATGCGCCGCGGCGCGACGGTGTCACTGGTGTACGTGTCGCCGCAGGCCAAGACCGCGGCGACGGGTCTGGAGTCGACGATGCGGTTCATCCTGTCCGGCAAGTCGGCCTACGTCGACGGCCAGGTGTACCGGGTGGGCGCCGAGGACTCCGCTCCGCCGGCCGACTGGGACAAGCCGCTCGACGGCAAGGTGGCGGTGGTGACCGGCGCGGCGCGCGGCATCGGCGCGACGATCGCCGAGGTGTTCGCCCGCGACGGGGCGAAGGTCGTCGCGGTCGACGTCGAACCCGCAGCCGAGGATCTGGCCAAGGTCGCCGAGAAGGTGGGCGGCACCGCGCTGACGCTCGACGTGACCGCGCCCGACGCCGTCGACAAGATCGCCGCGCACGTGCGCGAACACCACGGCGGCAGGCTCGACATCCTGGTCAACAACGCCGGCATCACCCGCGACAAGCTGCTGGCCAACATGGACGAGGGCCGATGGGACGCCGTTGTGGCGGTCAACCTGCTCGCGCCGCTGCAGCTGACCGAGGGCCTGGTCGAGAACGGAACGCTCGGCGAGGGCGGCCGTGTCATCGGGTTGTCGTCGATGGCCGGCATCGCCGGCAACCGCGGGCAGACCAACTACGCGACCACCAAGGCTGGGATGATCGGCCTGACCGATGCGCTCGCCGACAAGCTCGCCGAGAAGAACATCACGATCAACGCGGTGGCGCCCGGGTTCATCGAGACCAAGATGACCGAGGCGATCCCGCTGGCCACCCGCGAGGTGGGCCGCCGGCTCAACTCGCTGTATCAGGGTGGTCAGCCGGTCGACGTGGCCGAGACGATCGCCTATTTCGCGAGCCCGGCCTCGAACGCCGTCACCGGCAACACGATCCGGGTCTGCGGCCAGGCCATGCTGGGAGCGTGACGCGGTGAGCCAGCCATCCGGACTGCGTAACCTCGCGCGCGCCGCCGCCGGGGCGCTGCCGTTCATCCCCCGCGGCGATGCGCTGCCCGATCGCACCCTGACCGTCGACGAGCTGCCGATCGATGCGGTCAACGTCGCCGAGTACGCAGCCGTCACCGGTCTGCGGTTCGGTGACACCGTGCCCCTGACCTATCCGTTCGCGCTGACTTTCCCGACCGTCATGGAGCTGATCACCGGGTTCGACTTCCCGTTCTCCGCGATGGGCGCCGTGCACGTGGAGAACCACATCACCCAGCGCCGGCCGATCTCGGTGAGCGACACCGTCTCGGCGGCGGTGCACGCCGAGAATCTGCGCGAACACCGCCGCGGTCTGCTGGTCGACGTGGTCACCGACGTCAAGGTCGGCAACGAGCCGGCGTGGCATCAGGTCACCACATTTCTGCATCAGCAGCGGACCAGTCTGTCCGACGAGCCCAGACCGCCGCAGCCCAAGCCCGAGAAGCTCGGCCCGCCCAATGCGGTGCTGAGCATCTCGGCGGGCCAGATCCGGCACTACGCGTCGGTGGGCGGCGACCACAACCCGATCCACACGAATGCGCTGGCGGCCAAGCTGTTCGGCTTCCCGACGGTGATCGCGCACGGCATGTTCTCGGCGGCGGCGGTGCTGGCCAACGTCGAGGGCCAGTTGCCGGGTGCGGCGACCTATTCGGTGAAATTCGGCAAACCGGTGGTGCTGCCCGCCAAGGCCGGGCTCTACGTCGACCGGACCAACGACGGCGGCTGGGATCTGACGCTGCGACATCTGTCGAAGGGCCACCCGCATCTGACCGGGACCGTGCGCGCGCTCTAGGTGGCCCGCAGGCCGCGCCAGAACAGGTTGATCATCAGTTCGGCGGCCTCGTCGACGTCGGCGTCGCCGGTGGACACCCGGGTGGCGATCGCCTCGCCCGCACCCACCAGGGCGACGGCCATCATGTCGAAATCGGTGTCCGGTTCGGGGTTGCGGGTGCCCGAGGTCAGCAGCCGGCTGACCAGTTCGATGATGCGTTCGCGGCCCTCGCGGACGGTGTGGGCGAACGCCTGTGAACTGGTCGCCTGGGTGTACAGCACGATCCACGACGCCCGGTTGGTGTCGATGTAGGTCAGGAACGAGCCGACGGCGTTGCGCAGCAGTTCTTTCGGCGGCTGGGTGAAGTCGATCTTGCTGCGCACCTCGTCGACGAAGCGGGCCAGCTCGCGATCCAGGCAGGCGCCGAACAGCTCCTCCTTGGAGCCGTAGTACAGGTAGAGCATCGGCTTGGAGATCTGCGCCTCGGCGGCGATCGCGTCCATCGACGTCTCGTGATAGCCGTTGACGGAGAACATCTGCACCGCGGCGTCGAGCATCTGTTGCTCACGGACCGCCCGCGGCAGCCGCTTGGTTCCACCTGCCATCAGATCAGCGTAGGCCGTTCACGGCAGCAGCTCGCCACGGCGCTGCTCCTCCCACAGCGCCATCCTGGTGCGGGCCGGTTCGCCGATCGCATCCATCACCAGCGGGATGAGCAGTTCGGTGAGCAGGAAGCCGGCCGCCATGCTCTGGTACACCGTGCCCACGGTGCTCGACGCGGCCAGCACCACCTCGGCGTCCGGTGCGACCGGGCAGGCCAGGTCGTCGGTGATCAGCAGCACCGTTGCACCGGCCCGGTGCACCCGGGCGGCCAGTTCGGCGGCACTGCGCTGATAGCGGTGGTAGTCGAACAGCACGACGACGTCGCGGCGGGTCAGCTCGATCATCGTCCCGAGGTCGCGGCCGGCCGGCTCGGCCAGCAGCCGCACGCCCGGTCGCAGCTGCTCCAGATGCGCGGCCAGATGCTGGGCCAGCAGCAGGGAGAACCGGCCCCCGTGCAGATAGAGCGGACGCGCCGCGTCGGACATCAGCGCCACGGCCGCCTCCAACGCCGGACCGGGCAGCGCGGCCAGGGTGTCGAGGGCCCGCTCGTTCTGCGCGCGCGCCTGCCGGAGCAGCCGGTCGAGCAGGCTGCCGGCCGGCGGTGCGTCCGGTAGCCGGGTCAGTGGCCCGGTCGACAGCGCGGACAGCTCGGCGCGCAGCGCGACCTGCAGATCGGTGAAGCCGTCGAAACCGAGCGACTGCGCGAAGCGCAGGACGGTCGGTGGGCTCACCTCGGCTCGTTCGGCCAGCCGGGCGGCGCTGGTCAGGCCGGCGCTGGGATAGTCGGCGAGCAGGGCGCGGCCGACGCGGCGCTCGGCCCGCGACAGCGCAGGCAACGCGGCCCCGGCCCGCGCCGCGACCGTCTCGCCGGTACGAAGGGACACAAGATCAATCTGTCATGAGCGGATGCAGGCTCATGGACAGATCGCTCAGCGACACCGCGGTGACGCATTCCGGCGGCAGCGGCTGCCAGTCGAGGTCACCGAAGCCGGTCGAGCCGATCACCACGGTGCGGTCGTCAGGCCGGGCCCACCGCAGCGCGAAATAGTCCTCGAGATGCTCGGTCGGCAGGTCGGCGGCGGTGATCTCCTCGATGTCCTCGTCGGGCAGCCGGCTGCGGGCGTGGGCGTGCACCGCGATGAGCTGGTCCTCGCCCAGCAGCAGGGCATTGAGGCTGGCCTCGGGATAGCACTGACGCAACTGGGCGACCGCGCGGCGCACCGCCTCGGCCAACGTCGGTGCGCCGGGCCGGTGCTGGCGGATCAGCGCGAAATACCGCTCGCTGTCGGTGGTCCCCCGCAGCGTCGCGGCGACGCCGGGTTCGATCATGTCCGCCAACGGCGCCATCGGTTTGATGGAGCCGTTGTGCGCCATCGCGATTCCGTCGGCCAGGAACGGATGGGAATTCTCCCGCCGGACCGCCAGTCCGTTGGTGGCCCAGCGCAGGTGCACCATGGCGGCGACGGCGCTGCGGTCGGCGGTGGCCGCGGCGAATGCGGCGTCGTCGAGTGCGCTGCCCGCCGACACCTCGATCCGCGGCGGCCGGCCCACCTCGCCGACGTCCGCGATGCCCCAGCCGTCGCCGTGGATCTTGGTCAACGCCACGAAATCCTTGAGCGTCGGCGCCCCGACGGCGTCGGACACCGAGACCGGTACGGCAGAGACGACACCCAGCAGGCGACACATAGGGGCATCCTCCGGTCCGAGATTTTACGAATCAATCGTACGGCTCGATTTTTAAAGATTCTGAAACATTCATGACATATGGTTCCCGAAGACTCAACCGCCGAGGAGGTTCGCAATGCCGGCGCAACCCGGACAGGACCCACGCACCGACGATCTGCGCGCGCACGGCGTCGCCCTGATCGCCGGGTCCGTCACCGATCTCGCCGGCGTGACCCGCGCGAAATACGTACCGCTGCAGCGCCTCAGCGCGTTCGAGCACTCGGGGATGGGCGTCTCCCCGTCCTGGAGCGTGTTCTGCGTGGACAGCGGAATCGCCTTCACCCCGGACATCGGCGTCGCCGGTGACCTGCGCATCCGCATCGACGCCGACCGGCTGCGCGTGATCGAGGACGGCGTGGCCTGGGCACCCGGCGATCTGCACGACCAGTACGGCACCCCCGCGCCGCTGTGCCCGCGGTCGCTGCTCGCCCGCACCGAGCGGCTGGCCGACCAGCGGGGCCTGAGCGTGCGACTCGGTGGCGAACTGGAGTGCACCATGCTGGCCGCCGACGCCGGACCGGCCACCACCGAACCGTGGTCGCCCTACGGCATCCGCACCTCACTGGACCGCTCGGCGTTCCTCGTCGACCTGATGACCGCCGCCGAGCGCGCCGGCCTGGCGGTCGAACAGCTGCACACCGAATACGGCCACGACCAGTTGGAGATGTCGCTGGCCCCGGCCGGCGCCGTCGAGACCGCCGACGCCATCATCCTCGCGCGCATCGTCATCGGCCGGGCCGCAGCGCGGCACGGGCTGAAGATCTCGTTCTCGCCGGTGCCGTTCGCCGGCGCCGCGGGCAACGGTGCGCACCTTCATCTTTCGCTCGCCGACGACGCCGGTCCCCTGTTCTCCGGCGGCGACGGTCCCCGCGGCCTGCGGCCCGAGGGCGGGGCGGCGATCGCCGGTGTGCTCGACACCCTGCCCGATCTGATCGGCGTCTACGCCGGGTCGGCTCTCTCCGCGCAACGACTCAAACCGGGCAACTGGGCGGGTGCGGCGGCGTGCTGGGGACTGGAGAACCGCGAGGCGGCCGTCCGCTTCATCGCCGCGACACCGGGAAACCCGCACGGCGCCAACGCCGAACTCAAACTCGTCGACCCCAGCGCCAACCCGTACCTGGCGGCCGCCGCCTTCCTGGGCAGCGCCTTGCGCGGGATCGAGAAGGATCTCCCGCTGCCGCCGGAGGTGCCCGAAGATCCGGGCCGTTCCGACGTCACACCCCCGCCGCTGCCGACCGACCAGCCCGCAGCGATCGAAGCCCTCGAACGTTCGGCGGTTGCCGCCGAGCTGCTCACCGCGCCGGTCATCGAGGCCTTGGCGGCGGTGCGCCGGCACGAAATCACCACCTATGGCGACCGCCCGGCCGCCGAGACCGCCCAGGCGCTTCGCCTCGCCTGGAGTTGCTGATCCGCGTCCGAGAGGAGACACGATGAGCACCGATATGTCAGCCCCCGCCGAGGGAACCGATCGACTCCCCCACCGCAGGCTGCCGTTCTGGGTGGCGCTGGCCATGTCCGTCGCCCTGGTCGGACCGACCCTGGCGATGTCCGGCAACGGGCAGGGCCTCATCGGCACCGTGGGCAAGGCGATCCCGCTGGTCTTCCTCATCGGCCTGGTCGGGGTCTCGCTGGTCGGCTACAGCTTCGTGCGGCTGACCCGTCACCTCAACCACGCCGGATCGGCCTACGGGCTGGTCGGCGGGACCATCGGGCCCCGGGTCGGCTTCTTCTCCGGCTTCGCCATGCTCGGCGCGTACGTGGGCTTCTCGATCGGCACCCTGGCCCTGACCGCGGCCTTCACCAATGCGTTCATCGCCCAGCTCCAACCCGACAGCGAAACCCCCTATCAGGTGCCGTGGCTGGCGGTCGTCGTCGTGGGCGCGGTGATCTCGTTGTTGCTGGCGGGCCGCGATATCCGGCTGCTGGCCAAGATCCTGCTCGGCATCGAGGGCATCGGCATCCTGGCGATGGTCGTGCTCGTCGTGGTGATCTTCGCCAAGGGCGGCGCCTCGACCACCGGCGTGGACTTCAGCGTCTTCACCTTCGAGGGCGTCTCGGCGTCGGCGGTCCTCAGCGGGGTGGTGGCGGCGTTCCTGTCCTGGGCCGGTTTCGAGGCGTGCGCATCGATGGGTGAGGAGACCGACAACCCGGGCCGCAACATCCCGCGGGCGCTGGCCGGCACCCTGCTGCTGACCGGCGTCCTGTTCGTCGTGGTGATGTTCGCCCAGGTCATCGGTTTCGGCACCGACGAGGCCGGGCTGGCCGCCTTCCAGGGGTCGGGCAACACTCTCGGCGATCTGGGCAGCACCTACGTCGGACAGTGGTTCAGTCTGCTGATCATCTTCACCGCGACCGTCGCCGCATTCGGCTGCCACCTCGCGACGTCGGCGACCTCGGGACGGATGCTGTACGCGTTCGGCCGCGACGGTTTCGGTCCGCGGGCACTGGCCCACATCCACCCCGGCACCGGCGGCCCGCGCCGCGCCACCTGGCTGGTGGTCGGCGTCGCCCTGGTGGTCGATCTGATCTGCGGCGCGCTGGACTGGCCGGACATGGGCACCGGCAACGCCGCGATCGACACCTACTTCCTGTTCGCGGTGGCCGGTTCGGTGTGCCTGATGGTCTGCTATCTGCTGGTCGAGATCGCCGCCGCGTGGTTCGTGGGCGCGCGCAAGTTCCATCGCGTCCACGGCGGCAAGGGGAAGGTCCCCGGACTGGTGCTGCCGCTGCTCGGCGCCGTCGTCATCGCCGTCGTGCTGTGGTTCAACGTCAAGGACGCCGAAACCTGGTCGGCGGCACCATTGCTCGGGCTGTACTGGTGCGCCGTCGGTCTGATCATCGCGCTGGCCGCGTCCGGGATCGCCAAACGGGTCGGCGAATCGCTGACCGCCGAGCTGGCAGACACCCCAGCGGTGCAATGAGCACGCTGTATCAGCGCGACGACGCGGTCCTCGCCGGCATCGAGAAGCTGCGGTTCTTCCCGCTCGAGGTGGTCAGCGGCCACGGGTCCACCCTGACCACCCCCGACGGCCGGGAACTGCTCGACCTGTCGGCGACCTGGACGGCGTCGGGTCTCGGGCATGGCCACCCCGCGATCGTCGAAGCGGTCAGCCGGGCGGTACGCACCGCACCGGGATCGGGCGGACTGTCCGCGGTCCATCCCGATTCGGTCGGGCTGGCCGAGGATCTGCTGGCACTGGTCCCCGGCTCCGGTGAGCGGCGGGTCTACCTCGGCCATGCCGGCTCCGACGCCAACGACGTCGCCCTGCGCGCCTGCCGACATGCCAGCGGCAGGCGCACCGTGCTCGCGTTCGAGCACAGCTATCACGGTGGGGTCGGCGTCGCGATGGGGGTGTCGGGGGTGCACGTCGACGCGGGCGTCCCCGCCGATCCGGACAGCGTCTTCCTGCCGTACCCGAATCCTTTCCGCCCCAGCGCTTCCGGAATCACCGAGGATGTCGCCGCCTGTCTGCGACTGGCCGAAGAACACCTCGCCGGTGGCACCATCGCATGCTTCATCGTCGAGCCGATCCTCTCCGACGGCGGGCTGGTCGTCCCGCCTGACGGGTTCCTGGCGCAGCTGCACGACCTGTGCCGCACCCACGACGTCCCGATGATCTGCGACGAGGTCAAAATGGGACTGGGCCGGCCCGGCACCCTGCACGCGTTCGAACACGACGGCGTGATTCCCGAGATCGTCACCTTCGGCAAGGTGCTCGGCGGCGGCCTGCCGCTCTCGGCGGCCGTCGGCCCGGCCGCGATCCTCGACGCGCCACCGGCATCGGCGTTGCTGACCACCGCGGGCAACCCCGTGTGCACCGCCGCCGGCCGTGCGGTCCTCAAGACCATCGTCGACGACGAGCTCGCCGAACGTGCCTCGGAAATCGGTGCGCTGCTGCAGGACTCGCTGCGCGCGCTGACCGACGCACCGGGCGGGGAGCGAATCGGCGATGTCCGGGGGCGCGGCCTGGCCATCGGCCTCGAGCTGATCGATCCCGCCACCGGTGCACGTGATCCGCGCCTGGCCGCCCAGGTCGTCTACCGCGCGTGGGAACTCGGGGCGGTCGTCTACTACGTTGGCGGCAACGTCCTGGAGATCACCCCGCCGCTGGTGATCACCGCGGCCGAAGCCGTCCGCGCCGCCGAAATCCTCGGTGCCGCGCTCGCCGACGCGGCCGCGGGCAAGGTGGACGACGAGGAGGTCGCGAAATATGCCGGTTGGTGAGCTCACCGACGTGTTCGCCGGGGTCGGCCAGCTGGTGCCCGAGGGGCTCGCCGGCCATCTGCGCGGTATCGACCTCATCGATCACCATGTGCACGGATCGTTCAACGAACCGGTCGACCGCCTGGACTTCGAGAACGCCATCAACGAGGGCTCCACCGATCCGGTGCCGTCGTTCATGACGCAGTTCGATTCACCGCTGGGCCTGGCCATTCGTCGCTGGTGCGCCCCGGTCCTGGACCTGCAACCGCTGGCCTCCGGCGACGAATACTGGTCGCGCCGTGCCGAACTGGACCCCGACGAACTGTCCCGCCGGTTCCTGCGGGCGGCCGGGGTGGCGCGGTGGGTCGTCGACACCGGCTTCAAGGGCGATCTGATCACCACGCCGCAGCAGCTGACCGCGCTGTCCGACGTCGCGAGCTCGGAGATCCTGCGGCTCGAGCGCCTGGCCGAGGACCTGCTCGAAGGGGGCACCGCACCGCACGACTTCCCCGCGGCGTTCCGCGCGGCCCTCGACGACGCCGTCGCGCACTCCGGCACGGTCGGGGTGAAGACCATCGCTGCCTACCGCACCGGATTCGACATCGACTGGTCCCGCCCCAGCGACGACGCCGTCGTCGACCAGGCCGCCGCCCTGGCCGAACGTGGTGGCGCACTGCGTGTCGAGAGTCCCGTGCTGATCGCGTTCGGGGTGCACGAGGCCGCCGAGCGCGCGCTGCCGATCCAGGTGCACGTCGGTTTCGGCGACCGCGATCTGGACCTGCACCGCACCGATCCGCTGCTGCTGCTCCCACTGCTGCGCACCATGGCGCCCGTCGGTGTGCTGCTGCTGCACTGCTATCCGTTCCACCGGCAGGCGGGCTATCTGGCGCAGGCCTTCGACCACGTGAACTTCGATGTGGGGCTGGGCATCAACTACCTGGGCGTGCGGTCCACCCAGCTGGTCGCCGAGGCGCTGGACACCGCACCCTTCGCCAAACAGCTCTATTCGTCGGATGCGTTCGGCCCACCCGAACTGCATCTCCTGGGTTCGGTGCTGTGGCGGCGCGCGATGGGGCTGGTGCTCGGGGACTGGGTCCGCACCGGGGACTGCACCGAAGCCGACGCGATCCGCATCGTCGACCTGATCGGTGTGCACAACGCTCAGCGCGTCTATGGACTCTGAGCGGGCCGCTGAGCCGGACTCGGCGCGCACCCCCCTGGTCGATGCGCTGCGGGCGTTCGTCGAACGGGACCAGGCCCCGTTCTACAGTCCCGGGCACAAGGGTGGGCGGACGCTGGACCCCTGGTTGCGCGAGCACATCGCCGCGGTCGACCTGAACAACCTGCCCGACCTCGACACCCTGCACTGCCCCACCGGCCCGATCCTGCAGGCCGAGGCGTTGATCGCCGACGCCTGGGGGGTCGGCGCGAGTTTCATGATGGTGCAGGGTTCCACCGGCGGGAACATCGCCGTCGCGCTGTCGACGCTGCGGCCCGGGGACCGGGTGGTGGTCCAGCGCAACGCCCACAAGTCGGTGCTGGCCGGCCTCGTGCAGTCCGGTGCCCATCCGGTCTGGCTGACACCGCAGTGGGACGCCGACTTCGGTGTCGCGCACGGGGTCAGCGTGGCCGCCGTCGCCGCCGCGCTGGACACCACCGACGCCACCGCGCTGTGGATCCTGCACCCCACCTATTTCGGTACGACCGCCGACATCGCGGCGCTGGCGGCGCTGTGCCGGCAGCGCGGCGTGCGACTGCTCGTCGACGGGGCGCATTCGCCGCACTTCGCGTTCCATCCCGATCTGCCCGTCGCCGCCGAGACCGCGGGGGCGGCGGCGACCGTGCAGTCGGTGCACAAGATCCTGTCCGGTCTGAGCCAGGCCGCCGTCCTGCACGTCGACCCCGACGTCCTGGAACCCGCAGCCGTGCGGCGAGCCCTGCAGCTGGTGCAGACCACCAGCCCGCATTTCGCGATCATGGCCTCGATCGACGCGGCGCGCGCGCAGATGGCGACGGCGGGTCACCGGATGCTCGACGACACCCTGCGCCGGGCCCGGAGCACGGCCGAGCGCCTCGACCGGATTGCCGGGCTGCGGATGTTCGGCGATGAGGAGCTCACCGGCGCGGGCACCGGGCTGTGCCAGCGCGACGAGACCAAACTTCTGATCGGCACGAGCGGGCTGGCCGCCGATGCGGCCGACATCCTGGCGCGACTGAACCGGGTGCACGGCGTGCAGCCCGAGCTCAGCGGCACCGGACACATTCTGTGCATCCTGACCATCGGCACCACCGACGCCGACTGTGACCGGCTGGTCGACGGATTCGCCGAGGTGGCCCGGACCGTCGGCGTCTGCGACGCGGCGACGCCCCCCGAGATCGGCGGACTGTTCGGGCTCCAGCCGGAGACGGTGCTGACACCGCGGGAGGCGTTCTTCGCCGGCGAGGACACCGTCGCGCTGGACTCGGCCACCGGCCGCATCGCCGCCGAACCGGTCACCCCCTATCCGCCGGGAATCCCGGTGGTGATGCCGGGCGAACGGCTCAGCGCCGCGGTGATCGACACCCTGCAGGCGCTGCGGCGCGCCGGCAACCCGATCAGCGCCGCCGATCCCACCCTGGAGCGGGTGACGGTGGTGCGGTGACGATCAGCCGCCGCAGCGCGGGCTCGGCCCCTTCACCGCGGCCATCCGCAGCACCGACTGGTCCACCCGCGACTGGCTGAGCTCGCCGGCGGCCAACGCCTTCTCCAACCGGTCGAGAACCGCGGGCACTTCGGCCGTCGAGACCCACAGCGCGGTGTCGGCACCGGCCTGCAGCGCGCGCAGCGCAGCGTCGGGCACGCCGTAGCGGTCGGTGATGGCCCGCATGCTCGAGATGTCATCGGTGAACACCGGCCCGTTGAACGGCGGGCCGCCGTAGTTGCCGGACCGCAGCAGCGCGTACGCCGCCGGGCTCAGGCTGGCCGGGTCGCTGCCGGTCAGACCCGGCACCTGCATGTGACCCACCATCACCCCGACCGGCGCCTGGGTGGTCAGTGTGCGGTACGGGACCAGGTCGCGGTCCTGCAGTTCGGCCAGCGGCGGGGTCACCACACCCTCGGCGTGGGAATCGCCCGACGCGCTGCCGTGGCCCGGGAAGTGTTTGAGCACCGGCAGTACCCCGGCGTCACGCAGCCCGCGGGCGTAGGCGCCGGCATAGTCGGTGACCGTCATCGGGTCATCGCCGAACGCGCGGTCGCCGATGACACTGTCGCCGGCGGCCGCGGTGACGTCGACGACCGGTGCGAAGTCGATGGTGATGCCCAGCCGGCGCATCGCCTGACCGCGTTCGCGCGCGATGCCGTACACCTGCTCGGGCGTCGAGCTCGCCGCCAGGTCGCGCGCCGACGGTTGGGCGCCGATCAGCCCGGACAGCCGCGACACCCGGCCGCCCTCCTCGTCCACACTGACCGCCAGCGGCAGCGGGGTGGCGTTCGCGGCAATCTCGGTCAGCGAACCGTCCGAGAGCATCGACTTGTCGGTCCAGCTGGCGATCATGATGCCGCCGACATGCTGGGTGTCGGCCACCGCGCGGGCGTCGGCGGCGTCGGTGACCCCGACCATCAGCAGCTGCGCGAGCTTGTCGCGAGCGGACATCCCGGCCAGCAGTGCCGCACCGTCCCCGCATGCGGGTGCGCCGGGCGCCAGCGGGACCGGCGCGCTCGGCGGGGAAGCGGGTTGGGCGACCACGGTGTTGACCGGGGTGACGACCGGTTCCTCGGCCGCCGGCGCGCAACCGGCCAGCAGTCCGGACGTCGCCGCCAGTGCACACAGTCCCCGGGTCCATCGCATGGCCCCCGACACTAACCGGTCCGCCGCCGGTAATCGACGCCCCCGGCCGTTGAGCGCCCCCGTGCTAGTTTTGGCCCCATGGAACGGTTCATCGTCCCCTCCGCGGCCAGCATCGTCGTCGGCCTGCTGCTGGGCGCGGCGGCCGTGTTCGGGGTGACGCTGATGGTGCAGCAGGACACGAAGCCTCCGCTGCAGGCGGGCGATCCGGCGTCCTCGGTGCTGAACCGGGTCGAGTACGGCGACAGAGGTTAATTCGCCCGCCCCGCCGCTGTCGCGGCGCTGGCTGTGGGTGGCCGCCGCGGCGGCGCTGATCCTGACGTTCGCCCAGTCACCCGGACAGATCTCACCCGACACCAAGCTCGATCTCACCGCCGGCCCCCTGCAGTTCCTCGGCCGCGCGGCCAATCTGTGGAACAGCGACCTGCCGTTCGGGCAGGCCCAGAACCAGGCCTACGGATACCTCTTCCCGCACGGCACGTTCTTCCTGGCCGGTGATCTGTTCGGCCTGCCGGGCTGGGTGACCCAACGGCTGTGGTGGGCGCTGCTGCTGGTCGTCGGGTTCTGGGGGGTGCTGCGGGTCGCCGAAGCGCTCGGTATCGGTACCACGTCCTCCCGGGTGGTCGGAGCGGTCGCGTTCGCACTGTCCCCGCGGGTGCTCACCACCTTGGGCGCGCTGTCGTCGGAGACCCTGCCGATGATGCTGTCGCCGTGGGTGCTGCTGCCGGTGATCCTCGCGCTGCGGGGCGACTCCCGGGTGCGGCTGCTCGCCGCGCGGTCGGCTGGGGCGATCGCGCTGATGGGCGCGGTCAACGCGGTGGCCACGCTGACCGGTTGTCTGGCCGCGGTGCTGTGGTGGGCCTGCCACCGGCCCGGACGGCGCTGGTTGCGCTTCACCGCCTGGTGGTTCGGCTGCGTGGCCCTGGCGGTGACCTGGTGGGTGATACCGCTGGTGCTGTTGGGCCGCATCAGCCCGCCGTTCCTGGACTTCATCGAATCCTCCGGCGTGACCACGCAGTGGATGTCGCTGGCCGAGATGCTGCGGGGCACCGGCAGCTGGACGCCGTTCGTGGCGCCGACCGCCACCGCGGGCTCGTCGCTGGTCACCGGCTCGGTGGCGGTGCTGGCCACGGTGCTGGTGGCGGCGGCCGGACTGGCCGGGCTAGCGCTGAAGACCATGCCGGCCCGCGGCCGTCTCACGGTGATCCTGCTGGTCGGGGTCGCCCTGCTGGCGGTCGGATACTCCGGCGGTCTGGGCTCCCCGGTCGCCGCACAGGTGCAGGCCTTCCTCGACGCCGACGGCACCCCGCTGCGCAACCTCCAGAAGCTCGACCCGGTGCTTCGTCTGCCGCTGGCGTTGGGCCTGACCCACCTGCTGTCGCGGGTGCCGCTGCCCGGCAGCGTGCCCCGGCCGGTGTGGCTGGACGCCCTGGCCCACCCCGAGCGCGACCGGCGGGTCGCCGTCGGCGTGGTCGTCCTGACCGCGCTGACCGCGGCGACCTCGCTGGCCTGGACGGGCCGCTTGACCGCACCCGGTGCGTTCACCGCGATCCCGCCGTACTGGCACCAGGCCGCGCAATGGCTCGACGAGAACAACAGCGGCGACCCGACCGCCGGACGGGTGCTGGTGGTGCCCGGCGCGCCCTTCGCCAATCAGATCTGGGGCAACACCCACGACGAGCCGCTGCAGGTGCTCGGCAACAGCCCGTGGGGGGTACGCGACTCGATCCCGCTGACCCCGCCGGAGACCATCCGCGCGCTCGACTCGGTGCAGCGGCTGTTCGCCGCCGGCCGGCCATCGGCCGGGCTCGCCGACACCCTGGCCCGCCAGGGCATCGCGTATCTGGTGGTCCGCAACGATCTCGATCCGGAGTCGTCGCGCTCGGCGCGGCCGATCCTGGTGCACCGCGCCGTGGACGGTTCGCCGGGGCTGCAGAAGGTGGCCCAGTTCGGTGAACCGGTCGGGCCCGGCACGCTGGAGGGCTTCGTCACCGACAGCGGGCTGCGGCCCAGCTATCCGCCGGTGGAGATCTACCGGGTGAGCGCACCGGGCAATCCGGCGGCGCCGTATCTGGTCGACGCCGACGCGATGGCGCGCATCGACGGCGCCCCCGAGGCGCTGCTGCGCATCGACGAACGCCGCCGCCTGCTCGATCAACCCCCGCTGGGGCCGATGCTGTTGACCGCCGACGCCCAGCGCGCCGGCCTGCCGGTGCCCCTGGTGACGGTGACCGACACACCCGCCGCGCGGGAAACCGACTACGGCCGCGTCGACGACCACTCCTCGGCGATCCGGACCCCCGACGATCCGCGGCACACCTTCAACCGGGTGATGGACTACCCCTCGGCCGGCGCCGAACCGGTGTACGGCCGCTGGTCCGGCGGCCGGCTGTCGGTGTCGAGTTCGGCCGCCGATTCCACCGCGTTGCCCAACGTCGCCCCGGCCACCGGCCCGGCGGCGGTCGTCGACTCCGATGCGTCGACCAGCTGGGTGTCGAACTCGCTGCAGGCCGCACTCGGCCAGTGGCTGCAGATCGACTTCGACAAGCCGGTCACCAACGCCACGCTGACCGTCACACCGAGCGCCACCGCGGTCGGTGCGCAGGTCCGCCGGATCGAGGTCGCCACCGTCAACGGCACGTCCACGCTGCGCTTCGACGAGCCCGGCAAACCGTTGACCGTCGCGCTGCCCTACGGCGAGACCCCGTGGGTGCGCCTGACCGCGACCGGCACCGACGACGGATCGGCGGGCGTGCAGTTCGGCATCACCGACCTGTCGGTCACCCAGTACGACGCCAACGGTTTCGCCACACCGATCCAGCTGCGCCACACCGTCGCCGTTCCCGGACCGCCGGCCGGTTCGGCGGTCGCGCAGTGGGATCTGGGCTCGGATCTGCTGGGCCGCCCCGGATGCGTGGACAGCCCCGACGGTATGAAGTGCGCCGCGACGATGGCGCTGTCGCCGGAGGAGCCGGTGAACCTGAGCCGGACGCTGTCGGTTCCCGACCCGATGCCGGTCACCGCGACGGTGTGGCTGCGGGCCCGGCAGGGCCCGAATCTCGCCGAGCTGATCGCCGAGCCCGGCGCTGCCCGGGCCACCGGCGACGCCGACGTCATCGACGTGCTGGGCTCGGCGTATGCCGCCGCCGACGGCGACCCCGGCACCGCCTGGACCGCACCTCAGCGGGTCGTCCAGCACCGCAGCCCGCCGACGGTGACGCTGACCCTGCCCACCGAGACCGAGGTGTCGGCGGTGCGGATCACGCCGAGCCGCACTCAACCGCCCGCCCATCCCACGATGGTCGCGGTGGATCTGGGCAACGGTCCGCAGGTGCGCCGGTTGCCGCCGGCCGCCAAATCTCAGACCCTCGCCCTGGCGCCGCACCGCACGTCCGCGATCACCGTGTCCCTGCTGGACTGGAACGACGTCATCGACCGGACAGCACTCGGGTTCGACCAGCTCAAGCCACCCGGCCTGGCCGAGGTGACCGCCCTCGACAGCCGGGGACAGCCGATCGCCGCTGCCGATGCGGACACCAACCGCCAGCGGGTGGTGTCGCTGCCCTGCGGACAGGGGCCGATCATCGGCGTCGCCGGGCAGTTCATCCCGACGTCGGTGACCACCACGGTCGCGGCCCTGCTCGACGGTGCGCCGGTACCGGCGAAACCCTGCCGGGCCGAGGAGATCGCCTTGCCCGCCGGCGAGCAGGAGTTGCTGATCAGCCCCGGCAACGCCTTCGTGGTGGACGGGGTACAGCTGTCGGGCCCCCGGGCCCGGGACATCGAGCCGGCGGCGACGACGCCGGTGGACACCGGCCACTGGAGCGCCGACCGGCGGGACGTCACGGTGCCACACGCGGAGCGCGACCGGGTGCTGGTGGTACCCGAAAGTGTCAATCCGGGGTGGCACGCCCGCATGTCCGACGGCGCGGAACTCAAGCCGATCGTGGTCAACGGCTGGCAGCAGGGTTGGGTGGTGCCGGCCGCCTCCGAGGGCGCCGTCACCCTGAGCTTCGCCTCCAATGCGCTCTACCGCGCCGGGCTGATCTTCGGGCTGGCGCTGCTGCCGGTACTCGCGCTCCTGGCCTGGCTGCCGGCCCGCCGCCGTCCCACCGACCCTCCCGCGCGCATCTGGTCGCCGGGGCCGCTGCCGGCGAGCGCCGCCGTGGTCGCCCTGGGCGCCGTGATCTCCGGCCCCGCGGGGGCGGCGGTGGCGGCCGCCGCACTCGCGGTGCAGTTCGTCCTGCGCGGACGCGCGCGCCTGCGGGATCGGGTCACGGTCGGCGTCACCGCCGGCGGGCTCATCCTGGCCGGCGCCGCGCTGGCCCAGCATCCGTGGCGGTCCGTCGACGGCTACGTCGGCCATTCGGCCGGGGTGCAGCTGCTGGCGTTGATCTCGGTGACGACGCTGGCCGCGTCCGTCGCGGTCGGTGCCGGGGTCAGCGGCGGGGATGGACCGCGATCAGATGACGCACCGTCGGCTCGCCGCGCACGAACTGTTCGACCGCCTGTTCGGCGAGCAGATCCTGACCCGTCTGCCGGGTGACGTGCTGGCGTAGGTGTTCCTCCCAGGACCGCACCACCCACACCTCGACGAAGGTGTCGGCCTCCTCGCCGCTGCGGAACAGCTGCCACTGCGACGCACCGGTGCGCTGCCGGGACCGGCCGATCCGGCCCATCGCCGCGAGGAAGCCCGCTTCGTCCTGCGGCGCGACGCAGTAGGACCGCAGGACGACAACGGGTCCGTCGGGCGGTGCGGGCTCGAAGACCAGCGCCGGCTCGGGCCAGTGCGCCGACGGCGTCAGGTCGAGGCTGCCGGTGCTGCGGTGCAGCGGCCAGCGCACCATCGACGCGGCGCACACCAGCAGCAGCGCGGCGCTGATCAGCAGCGCGGTCACGCCGGTGGTGGCGCCGGCCACCAGACCCCACACCAGTGAGCCCACCGCCTGTCCGCCCATGAACACCAGCTGGTAGACCGACAGTCCACGGGCCCGTACCCAGGCCGGCAGGCTCAGCTGCATGGACGCGTTCAGTGTCGACAGCGCCATCAACCAGCACAGTCCGCCCACCACCAGGGCGATCAGGACCACACCGAACACGGGGACGAGCGCGAGCACCGTCGTCGCGGCCGCGAAACCCACCGCGGCGGTGGCCAGCAGCGCGTTCTGCCCGAACGCCGTCTGCAGCCGCGTCAGCGCCACCGCCCCTGACACGGCGCCGACGCCGAGGGCGCCCAGCATCAGTCCGTAGCCCGCGGAGGACTGGTGCAGCTGACGGTCGGCGACCACGGCCAGCAACCCCCATAGCGCGCTGCCGGGCGCGATGAACAGCACTGCGCGCAACAGGATCCGGCGGATCACCGGTGAACTGCGGATGTAGCGTCCGCCGGCGCTCAGCGCGGCCAGCGGCCGCTCCGACGGCATCGTCCGGTCGTCGGCCGGCCGGCGCCAGGTGGTGAGCACTGCCACGATGCCCACGAACGACACGGCGTTGAGCGCGAACACCAGCGTCGGACCCGACAGCGACACCAGCACCCCCGCGATCGCCGGTCCGATCGCGCGGGCGCCGTTGACGCTCATACTGCTCAGCGCGGCCGCCGCCGGGATCTGCTCGCGCGGAACGAGTTCCGGCTGGATCGCCTGCCAGGCCGGCGCGGTCAGCGCCTGGCCGCAGCCGATCAGGAACAGCAGGAGCAGCAGCACCGACGGCGTCGCGAGGCCCGTCCCGCTGAGCGTGGCCAGCAGCGCCACCGCCGAGGCCATCGCGCCCTGCGCGGCGATCAGCAGCCGGCGCCGGTCGACCAGGTCGGCCAGCACACCCGAGGGCAGGGCGAGCAGCATCACCGGCAGGGTCGTGGCCGTTTGCACCAGCGGCACCAGCACCGCCGCGTCCGGGTCCCCGACGAGCATCCACTGGGCGCCGACGGTCTGCATCCAGGTCCCCATGTTCGAGACCAGCTGCGCGATCCACAGCGCGCGGTACGTCGGTGCGGAGAACGGTGCCCACGCCGATACCGATACGGTCGCGGTACGCGCTCTGGCCATGGATCAGCGCGAGATCGGCTCGGCGGCGTCGGTGACGCTGCTGTCCAGCGGGGGCGCGCGGTGGGTTGGCGTGGCGCGCTTCAACTCCCAGCGCCGCAACGCCTCCCGGCACGGGCTCTCCACCAGCGCGTAGCTGACGGCCGCGATCGCGAATCCGAACAGCAGCGTCAGCGGCAACACCACCGGCATGTACCCGCTGAACGCGAATTCGCCGATCAGCGGGAAGACCATCGCCAACGCGGCCAGGTGCCAGATGAACAGACCGTAGGACCAGCGCCCCAGCGTCACCATCACCCGGCTGCCCAGGATGCGATGCGGGGTGTCGGGGCGGTCGAGCACCAGGGGCGCCAGCAGGGCGGCCGCCAGGATCGCACCCATCGCGGTCTTGAGCGTCACCTGGAAGATGGTCCCGGGCTGCAGTCCCTCCCGCCCGGCAAGCGGGGACGCGGCGAGCGCGAAAGCCGCCACCGCGATCGCCGCCATCAGCCAGCGGTTGCGTGCCAGCCGGTGCGCCCGGCCGACGGGTTCGACCGTCAGCTCGGCCAGCAGCATGCCCGCGGCGAACCACGAGAAGAACGCGGGCGGCCAGTTCCACAGGTTGTGCCCGGATGCCGGGTCGAACGGGATGTACACCCAGAACAGGCTGGCCACCGCGGCGCCGGCGATCACCGGTATTCGCGCCGCGACCGGAACCCGGCGCACCAGCAGGGCGAGCAGGGGTAACGCGAGATAGAAGCTGACCTCGACCGACAGGCTCCACATCTGGGTCAGCCCGGCGGTCAGGGTCAAGGGCACATAGATCTGGGTGAGGGTCAGATTGGCCAGCCACACGGTCGGGTCGGGCACCCGGTCGGGCAGCAGCGACATGATGACGACGACCGCCACGAGATAGCCCGGCAGGATGCGCACCAGCCGCGACCGCAGATAGTGCCCGGTCGGCGGGGTGCTGCGCAGTCCGCGGGCGGCGGCCGCGTGGCCGCGCCACAGCAGGAATCCCGACAGCGCGAAGAACACCGCCACCGCCAGGTCGAAGCGGCCGAAGAATCGTCCGTCGACACCCTCGGTGTGTCCGGTCTGGAACGCCACGTGGGTCACGACCACGCCGATCGCCGCGCACGCGCGCATACCCTCCACCGCGGGCAGGAAGCTGCGGGTGCCCCCGATCTGCTGCGCCGTCGTCACCCGAGCCAGTGTGCCAGCGTGTCCGGCGCAACCCGACTCGTAGTAAGTAGCGCCTTAATGTCTGCTGTTAGGGTCGAACGGGTTTTGCCTCCACACCCGGGTCTGGGCAGGTGGCGGCGCAGTTCTCGGGTGTACCCGGGCCGAAGGGAGCACGGTTTGAACCGCGCAGTGGCGCTGCGTATCGCGGCGTGCGGACTCATGGGGCTGGGAGCTGCCCTGCTGATCGCCGCGCTGTTGCTGTCCACCTACACCAAGGGGAAGATCGCGAAGGTTCCGCTGGACCTCGATGCCACCCTGGTCAGCGACGGGACGGGTACCGCATTCGATCCGGCCTCCCTGCTGGGTGAACGGTTCGTCGTCGACCGCGATGTGCCGATGACCATGCAGCAGCAGGTCAGTGTCGAATCCCCCTCCAATGCCGACGTGGTCACCCTGCAGGTCGGCAGCAGCCTGCGGCGCACCGACAAGCAGCAGGACAACGGTCTGCTGCTGGCGATGGTCGACACCGTGACGATGGACCGCTCGACGGCGATGGCCGTCTCGAGCGAGAGCAATCCCGGCGGGTCGGTGCAGAAGCCGCGCGCGATCGACAACCAGGATCCGCCCACCAGCATCGCGCTGCCGCACGACGGGCTGACCTACCGCTTCCCGTTCGACACGGAGAAGAAGAGCTATCCGATGTTCGACCCGATCGCGCAGAAGGCCTACGACGCCAACTACGACGGCGAAGAAGACGTCAACGGGTTGACGACGCTGCGGTTCACCCAGAACGTCGGATACGACAACGACGGCAAACTCGTCGAACCGGTCAAGTACTCCTCGCTCTACGAGGACGACGCCGACAGCCAGGTCACCGCGCGGGCCGCGCTGTGGGGTATCGAGGGCGACCCCGAAGAACAGATCACGATGAGCCGGTTCTACGCCGCGCAACGCACGTTCTGGGTGGATCCGGTGTCGGGCACGATCGTCAAGACCGACGAGCACGCCTACCACTACTACGCCCGTGACGCCCTGCGTCCCGAGGTCACCTACGTGGACTACAAGATCTCCTCCACCGAGGAGACGGTCGAATCCCAGGTGGCCAGCGCCCGCAGCGAACGCGACCGGGTCGCCCTGTGGGGCCGCATCCTGCCCATCACGTTCACCGCGGTCGGGTTGGTCTTCCTGGTGGGCGGCGCCCTGCTCGGATCGTTCAGCCTGCGTGCCGAGTCGGCACTGATCGACCCGGGCCTCGACGACGCCGACCACGGCTTCTTCCAGCGCGACGACGCCGGTCAACCCGTGCCCGGCGCGGAGGCCAGAACCGAGAAGCTACCGGCGCAGCGACCGACCGACCTACCGCCTGACCGACCGGTCTGATCACCCGCCGCCTCCCGCCGGTCTACGCGCTGGCGCTGTCGCTGATCGTGACCGCGCCCCTGTTGGCGCCCGGCTATCTGCTGCTGCGCGACGCGGTCTCCACGCCGCGCTCGTATCTGTCGGATGCGGCGCTGGGGCTGTCCGAGGCCGCACCGCGGGCCCTGCCGCAGGATTTCGCGATCGCGCTGGCCTCGCAGCTGCTCGACGGCGCCGTGGTGGTCAAGGCGCTGCTGGTCGCCGGGCTGTGGGCCGCGGGCTGGGGTGCGGCGCGGCTGGCGGATGTGGTGCTGCCCGACGCCGGGGTGGCCGGTCAATGCGTCGCGGCGACCGTGGCGATCTGGAATCCCTACGTCGCCGAACGGCTGCTGCAGGGCCACTGGAGTCTGCTGGTCGGGTATGGCTGCCTGCCGTGGGTGGCGGCGTCGGTGCTGCGGTTGCGCGCCGGCTCGGGCCGCTGGTGGCCGCTGGTGTTCTGGGTGGCGCTGGCCGGCCTGACGCCGACCGGCCTGTTGCTGGCGGCGGCGGTCGCCCTGGTGTCGGTGTCGGCCCCGGGCGACGGTTCTCGGCGGGTGCGGATCGCCGCGGTGACGCTGGCGGCCTCGGCGGTGACGGCGGCGCCGTGGCTGGTGGCCGCGGCGGTCTCGGGATCGCTGGCCTCGTCGCAGGCATCGGGGGTCACGGCGTTCGCGGCGCGCGCCGAACCGGGGTTGGGCACGCTCGGCAGCCTGGCCGGTCTGGGCGGTCTCTGGAACGCCGCGGCGGTGCCGGCGTCGCGGACCGGCTGGTTCGCGCTGATCGCGACCGGTGCGCTGCTGACCGTGGTGCTGATCGGGGCGACGGCGGCGGTGCGGCGCCCGGCGGCGGTCCCCCTGCTGATGCTGGCCGTCGTCGCGGTGGTGGTCCCGGCGCTGATGGCCACCGGGCCGGGCCTGGCCGCCGTCGAGGCGACGGTGCGGGCGCTGCCGGGACTGGGCGTGCTGCGCGACGGTCAGAAGTGGGTGGCGCTGGCCCTGCCGGGTTATGCGATCGCCGCGGCGGGTGTGGTGGTCGCGCTGCGCGGCCGTGTCCCCGCGGCGGTCGTCGGCGCGGTGAGCTGCGCGTTGCTGGTCGCAGTGTTGCCGGATCTGGCGTGGGGCGTCGGCGGCAAGATGGTGGCGGTGCGCTATCCCGCCGGGTGGTCGGCGGGGGCGGCGATCGTCAACGCCGACCCGCGACCGGTCGCGGTGTTGCCGCCGGACAGCATGCGGCAGTTCGACTGGGCCGGCCCGGCGCCGGTGCTCGATCCGCTGCCCCGCTGGGTACGCGCCGACGTGCTCAGTACCGGGGATCTGAACGTGGCCGGGACGACGGTGCCCGGCGAGGGCAGCCGCGCGCGGGCGGTGCAGGAGCTGGTGCTGCGCGGGGCGTCGGTGCAGGAACTGGCCGACGCGGGCGTGGGCTGGGTGGTGGTCGAGGCAGGCGGCTCCACGCTGGATCTGCCGGTGGCCTACCGCGACGACGACCTGGCGGTGTACCGGGTCGGCGGGGATACGGCGCGATCCCCGCACCGCGGATTACTGATCGGCGTGCACGTGGTGTGGCTGGCGCTGTTGATCGGGTCCGGGCTGGCGGGTCTGGTCAGGTTTGCGGCGCGGCGGCCGGCCACACCAGACCGCTGACGTAGCGGCCGCCGCGTATCGCATCGCACACCTCGCGCATCGCCAGCCCGCTCTGCCGCCAGGAGAATTCGCCGCTGCGGGCCTGCGCCTTGGCTCCGAGCTGTTCGCGCAGCACCCCGTCGGCGAGCAGGCGGTCCAGTGCGTCGATCAGGCCGTCGAGATCGTCGACCAGCAGTCCGGTCACGCCGTCGACGATCGAGTCGGTCAGTCCGCCGGAGGACCGATAGCCCACCGTCGGCACCGAATGCTGCCCGGCCTCGGTCACCGCCAGCCCCCAGCCCTCTTTGCGCGAGGGCAGCAGGTGCACCCATGACCGTTGCAGCACAGCATGTTTCACGTCATCGTCGACGTGGCCGTGGAAGGTCACCGCATCGCTGATGCCCAGTGCCGCGGCATGCTCGGTCAGCTTCGGTTGCCACCAGCCGCCGCCCAGGACGTCCAGGTGCAACCCGGGCACCCGCTCGCGCAGGGCCGCCACCGCGTCGAGTGCGTCTTCGATCTGCTTGTGCGGCACCAGTCGGGAGAGCACCGCGAGCCGGGGTGACCGGGCCCGCGGCAGCGCCAGCGTCGCGGCCGGGGCCTCGTCGAGCCCGTTGCGCACGACGGCGATCCGCGCCGCATCCACCCCCAGGTCGGTGAGATCCCGGGCGGACGGCAGCGACACCGTCACGTACTGCGCGCGCCGGTGCACCCGCGGTGAGAGCACCGACTCGACCAGCCAACCGATTCGTCCCAGCACCGGACCCGCCACCGGCCACTGCTCGCGGTGACAGTGGTGCACCAGCACCGCGACCCGGCGCCGGTACACCAGCCGGGCCAGGAACGGCAGCCCGTTCTGGGTGTCGATCACGACGTCCGGGCGCACCCCCCGCAGCGGACCGAGCCCGAGGCGGGCCAGCACCATCGCCGAGAGCGCCCACAGGTAGACGGTGTAGCGGCCGCCGGCGCGCGACACCTGCACCCCGTCGACCGTCTCCCGGCGCGCCGATCCCGGATAGCGCGCCGTCCGTAGTGTCACCCGGACACCGGAGGCCGCGAGTTGCTCGCCGATCCGCTGCAGATACATCTCGCTGCCGCCGCCCTGCGGATGACCGGTGTCGCGCCAGCACAGCAGCAGCACGGAGCGCAGCGGGTGGTCGGGACGGGTGGGCCGGCGGACGGACATCGTCAGCCAGCCTAACCGCTGGTTAGGGTCGACCGATGGCTGCCACCGAGACGTTCGCCCGGCGCGCGACGCTGTCGCGGTCGGTCCGGCTGCTCGGCGAATTCCGCTTCGAACAGCCGGACCCGGCCCGTTTCTACGGCGCGCTCGCCGACGACACCGCCGCCATGGTCGCCGATCTGTGGCAGGCGGCCACCGGGAGCGCCGCCGGCGGTCGCACCGTCCTCGACGTCGGCGGCGGGCCCGGCTATTTCGCGGCCGCCTTCGCGCGGCGCGGCATGGACTATCTGGGGGTCGAACCGGATCCGCGGGAGATGCATGCGGGCCCCGCGACCGACGCCGGCGGCGGACGGTACGTCCGGGCCTCGGGGACCGCCCTGCCGTTCGCCGACGGCAGCGTCGACGTCTGCCTGTCCTCCAACGTGGCCGAACACGTGCCCGACCCGTGGCGACTGGGGGCGGAGATGCTGCGGGTGACGCGGCCGGGCGGGCTGGCAGTGCTGTCCTACACGGTCTGGCTCGGGCCGTTCGGCGGACACGAGACGGGTCTTGCGCACTATCTCGGCGGCGCCCGGGCCGCCGAGCGCTACGCCCGCCGCCACGGCCATCGGCCCAAGAACGACTACGGATCGTCACTGTTCGCAGTGTCGGTCGCCGACGGCCTGCGCTGGGCGGCCGGCACCGGCGCGCTGGTCGCCGCATTTCCCCGCTACCACCCGCGATGGGCGTGGTGGCTGACCCGGGTACCCGGGTTGCGCGAGTTCCTGGTGAGCAATCTGGTACTGGTGCTGCAACCCGGAACTGCAACAGGTTCTCGTTCGCCGCGTCAGTCGGTAGTGTGACGGGCATGACACAGACTCTGGATACGTCAGGTCAGGACACCGCGCACAAGACGCAGTGGGACAAACTGTTCATCGGTGGTCAGTGGGTGGAGCCGTCCACCTCCGAGGTCATCGAGGTCTTCTCCCCCGCGACCGGCCAGAAGGTCGGGCAGGTCCCGCAGGCCGCGCCGGCCGACGTGGACGCCGCCTGCGCCGCCGCGCGCAAGGCGTTCGACGAGGGCCCGTGGCCGAAGATGTCGCCCGAGGAGCGCGCCGCGATCCTCGGCGCCGCGGTCAAGCTGATGGAGGAGCGCGGCGACGAGCTGAAGTTCCTGCTCACCGCCGAGACCGGCCAGCCCGCGATGATCGTCGACATGATGCAGTACGGCGCCGCGATGTCGGCGTTCCAGTACTTCGCCGGCGCCGCGGACAAATTCACCTGGAAAGAGATCCGCGACGGCATCTACGGCCAGACGCTGGTGACCCGCGAACCGGTCGGCGTGGTCGCCGCCATCACGGCGTGGAACGTGCCGTTCTTCCTGGCCGCCAACAAGCTCGGACCGGCCCTGCTGGCCGGCTGCACCGTGGTGCTCAAACCCGCCGCCGAGACCCCGCTGTCGGTGTTCGCGATGGCGGAGCTGTTCGCCGAGGCCGGTCTGCCCGAGGGCGTGCTGTCGGTGGTGCCCGGCGGTCCGGAGACCGGCCGCGCACTGACCGCCAGCGACGCGATCGACAAGTACACGTTCACCGGCAGTTCGGCCGTCGGCAAGGAGATCGGCAAGCTCGCAGCCGAGAAACTCAAGCCCTGCACCCTGGAGTTGGGCGGTAAGTCCGCGGCCATCGTCCTGGAGGACGCCGACCTGGATTCCACGCTGCCGATGCTCGCGTTCTCCGGGGTGATGAACTCCGGCCAGGCCTGCGTCGCGCAGACTCGGGTACTGGCGCCGCGCTCGCGCTACGACGAGGTCGTCGAGAAGTTGGCCAACTTCGTCTCGGCCATGCCCGTCGGCCTGCCCGACGACCCGAACGCCGCCATCGGCCCGCTGATCTCGGAGAAGCAGCGCGAGCGCGTCGAGGGATACATCAAGAAGGGCACCGAGGAGGGCGCCCGGGTGGTCACCGGCGGCGGCCGTCCCGAGGGTCTGGACAGCGGCTGGTTCGTGCAGCCGACGGTGTTCGCCGATGTCGACAATTCGATGACCATCGCCCAGGAGGAGATCTTCGGGCCGGTGCTCGCGGTGATCCCCTACCAGGACGAGGACGACGCCATCCGCATCGCCAACGACTCGGTCTACGGATTGGCCGGCAGCGTGTGGACCACCGACAACCGCAAGGCGCTCGAAGTGGCGGCCAAGATCCGGACCGGTACGTACGCGGTCAACATGTATGCGTTCGACCCGGGCGCACCGTTCGGCGGCTACAAGAATTCGGGCATCGGCCGGGAGAACGGGCCGGAGGGCATCGAGCAGTACTGCCAGGCCAAGAGCACCCTGCTGCCGTTCGGGTACACCCCCGAATAACCTGCGAAAACGTGAAGGGCCCCGCCTCAAGGCGGGGCCCTCTCGCGTTTGGTGTGGCGCCCGCTCCGGGGCCGCCGGTGCGGGCGCCGTGATCATTATGAACATATCCATAGTTACGGCGCATCTCCGGGGCCGAATAGGTCCGTTTGTCGATGCGCGACGGGCGTTCTATGCTTTCTGTCATAGACAGGAGGATCGCCATGTGGATGGTCGAGCTGAACTTCGCCGGCCGCAGATTCATCCTGTATGCGCCGACGCGCCGCCGGTTCACCTTCGCACCGCGAGGGTTGTCCTGGCGCCCGGCCCCGCACCGCCCGCCGACCGCCGCCTGACCCGGAAGTCATGCCACCGGAAGTTATGACCAAGACCCACGCCCCCCGCGGTGCCACCCGCACCAACATGCTCATCAGCGCCGCCGACGTTCTGCGCGAACGCGGGGCCGCCGGCGTCACCATCGACGAGGTGCTCCAGCGCAGCGGCGCGCCCCGCGGCAGCGTGTACCACCACTTCCCCGAGGGCCGCAGCCAGATCGTCTTCGAGGCGCTGCAATACGCGGGCGATTCGATCACCGCGGTCATCGACGAGGCCGCCACCAAGGGCGGACTGCACCTGGTGCATCGCTTCGTCGAGTTCTGGATCAGCCTGCTCGCCGACAGCGAGTTCACCGCCGGGTGTCCGGTGGTCGCCGCGGCGATCGGCGCGGCCGAGGACGAACCCCAGCTGACGTCGGTCGCCGGCGCCATCTTCGAACACTGGCGGGACGCGCTGACGCGGGCGTTCGAGATCGACGGCAGCGCCCCGGCCGAGGCCGCGTCGCTGGCGATCACCTGTATCGCGACCCTGGAGGGCGCGGTCGTGCTCTGTCGGGCCACCCGCAGCGTCGACCCGTTGCGCGAGGTGGACTCGCAGCTGGAATTCCTGATCAAGTCGCGGGAGTTCCTCCGCCGGTTCGGCGTGCCGACCGTCACGAGCTGAGCTACCGGCCCGCGAAAACCCAACGGACGCACACGAAATCTCCGTTGACCGCGGTTTCGGCCAGGGACCACTCCGAGCGGATCGGCAGCACCCGGGAACCGGCGCCCAGCGAACACGGCGCATAGGACACGATCATCTCGTCGACCAGACCGGCGGTGACGAACTGCGCGGCGACGTCGCCCCCACCGACCACCCACACGTCGCGGCCGCCGGCCGCGGCCACCAGTTTCGGATGCAGCTCGCGCACGTCGCCGGTGAACACCTGCACCGGGTGGTCGGCGCAGACCACCTCCGGGTGGTGGGTCAGCACCCACGTCGGCTGGGCGTACGGCCAGGCGCCGGGCTGATTGCGCACGATCCACCGGTAGGTCGCCGACCCCATCACCAGGGCGCCCACCGATGCGGCGAAGGCGTCGTAATGGAAGGGGCCCTCAGGGTCGATGTCGCGGGTGACCAGCCAGTCCAGGCTGTCATGCTCGTCGACGATGTAGCCGTCGAGGCTCGAGGCGGTGTAGTAGACGCATCCCATCTCAGTGCTCCCTCATCCATTCGAGCGGGTCGCCGCGGCGGGTCGGGACGCCCAACCGGGTCAGCATCGAGCGGGCCAGTTCCCGCCGGTGCGCCGAATACCCGAGGACATGCGCGACGATCCCGTTGAGCTGGAACGACTCCGGCGGATCGCACAGCGCGTCGATCACGGTGTCGGCCATCCGGCCGGCCGCCGTATACTCCGCCACCATCGCCGCCCAGCGCCGACCGACGTCGTGGTGTCGCTCGGCGAGCCGCACCGGGGTGTAGGAATCCGCGGTCACGCGTTCGGGATAGTCGCGGCCTTCGATGGTGGCCAGCCAAACCTGCTTGCTCCAGACCGCCGCGCACAGGACGGCGCCGACGCTGGCTTCGGGCCCGTCCCAGTCGAGCACCACGTGGCCCGGCCAGAGTTCCTCGCGCCACTGCGCGTTGGACAAGGCGGTCGCACGGTCGATCAGGTAGCCGGTGTCGGCGATGTCGTGGGCCACCATCAGCGCGCCTGCGTCGGGTTCCTCGACCGCGCCGTCGCCGTCGAGCCACAGCGACGCGGGTGGGTGGAAGTGCAGTCCGTTGGGGGCCGGCACCCGGAAATCCACCTCGGCCGCCCGCGACGGCGGCACCCCGAAGGTGCGGCGGAACGCCCGCGAGAACACCTCCGGAGACGACCACCCCTCGTCGGCGGCGACGGCAGCCACGGACTGACCGCCGCGTAGCCGCCAGGCGGCGCGTTCGAGGATGATCCGGCGGCGTAGGGCCGCCGGGGCTTCACCGGTCAGTCGGCGCACTTCCCGGGAGAAGTGGAACTGCGAGGCGAAGCTACTGCGGGCCATGTCGCCGACGGCGGCGTTGTCGGTGTCGACCACCGCGTCGAGCAGTTCACGCAGGCGGTCCCGGCGTGCGGGTGTCGGCTGGCTCACAGTCACCGAGTATGGTCGGCGATCCGACCGGAGGGACATGACGATTCCTGCTGAAGTGGACGCCGACTTCGACGCGCTGTGCGCCAACGACGCGGATCTGGCGACGCTGCGCGCTGCCGTGCGTGACTTCCTGGCCGCCGACCGCGCCGAATTCGGCTGGCAGCCCGCCCTGGACTGCTGGCTGGCGGCGTGGGATCCCGGCTTCAGCGTCCGGTTGGCCGACGCCGGCTTCGTCGGGCTGACCATCCCGGCCGACTACGGCGGTCGCGGGCTGGGTCATCTGCACCGATACGTGGTGACCGAGGAGCTGCTCGCCCACGGCGCACCCGTTGCCGCACACTGGATCGCCGACCGGCAGGTCGCGCCCGGGCTGCTGCGCTACGGCACCGAGGACCAGCGGCGCCGGCTGCTGCCGCGGATCGCCGCGGGGACCCTGTACTCGGCGATCGGGATGAGCGAGCATGCGGCCGGATCCGATCTGGCGGCGGCCGCCATGCGGGCAACCAGGGTGCCGGACGGTTGGCGGCTCGACGGCACGAAGGTGTGGACCAGCGGGGCGCACGTCGCGCATCAGATCGTGGTGCTCGCGCGGACCAGCCCGGTCGACGCCGCCCATCGGCATGCCGGCTTCAGCCAGTTCATCGTCGGCACCGACGCCGCCGGGGTGACGATCAGCCCGATCCTGCTGATGAACGGTGAGCACCACTTCAACGAGGTGCTCTTCGACGGTGTGGTCGTACCGGATTCCGACGTGCTCGGCGAGGTGGGCGCCGGCTGGCATCAGGTGACCGCCGAGCTCGGCTTCGAACGCAGTGGGCCCGAACGCTTCCTGTCGACAGCGCGGCTGATCCTGGAGGCGATCGCGGCCCTGGGGCGCCAGGGCGTCGACGACCGGACCGCCGCCGACGTCGGTGCCCTGGTCGCGCGCGTGGTGTCGCTGCGCCAGCTGTCGATCTCGGTGGCCCGTGAGCTGTCCGCCGGGCGCGATGCGAACACCCGCGCCGCGCTGGTCAAGGATCTGGGCACCCGCTTCGAACAGGAGTCGGTCGAGATCGTCGCCGACCTGCTCGAGGTCCTCGACGACGAGGCCCCCGAGGCGGGCCGGCTGCGCGAGCTGCTGGCGGCGGGCCGCCTGCATGCGCCGCTATTCACGTTGCGCGGCGGGACGAACGAGGTGTTGCGGGGTGTGGTGGCCCGCGGGTTGGGGGTGCGGTAATGGACGAACTCCACCGACTGGTCGACGATCTCGGCCGCCAGTCCTTCGACGCGCGGATGGGGCGGCGCACCCGGCCCGAGACGCTGGACACACAGCTGTTGCGGCATCTGGAGGAGACCGGACTGAGCCGGCTCACCAGTGCCGAGGGCGCGGGCCCGGCGGAGTCCGCGGTGGTACTCGCCGGGCTGGCCCGCCATGGCGCCGCCGTCCCGGTGGCCGAAACCGATGTGCTCGCCGGCTGGTTGGCCGGCCGGGCCGGTTTCGAGGTGTCCACCGGAGCGCTGACGGTGGCCGTCGGCAGCGCCGAGATCAACGCCGGCCGGCTCGCCTGCGTCGCACGCGACGTCCCGTGGCCACAGGACACGACGATCTTGCTGGCCGCGCAAGACGCTGAACACGTGTATGTCGCGGTGCTCGACGATCCGCCGGTCACGCTGTCGCACAATCTCGCCGGGGAGCCACGCGGTACCGTCACGATCGACGTGCCGGTCGGCGACTGCTCGACGCTCGACCTCGCGCTCGCCGATGAACTCATGCTTCGCGGCGCCTGGGCGCGCTGCGTGCAGACCGTCGGGGCCTTGGACGCCGCTGCCGAGCTCACCGTCGCGCATACCCGCACGCGCGAACAGTTCGGCCGTCCGCTGAGCAGATTTCAGGCGGTGCAGCATGCGCTGGCGGCCATGGCCGGCGAGATCGAGCGGGCCAGGGCGGTAACCGACTTAGCGGTGGCGGCGACTGTCGATCACGGGTTCGATTCGCCCGCAGCCGAATACGCGATCACGACGGCGAAGGTGACGGTGGGTGGGGCGGTGGAACCCGTCACCACCATCGCTCATCAGCTGCACGGAGCCATCGGCGTCACGGCCGAACATCCGCTGTGGCTGTTCACCATGCGGGCCCGTAGCTGGGTGGACGAATTCGGTACCACCGCACACCATGCCGGCATCCTGGGTCGTCGCGCGCTGACTGCAGCGGATCCATGGGATGTGGTGGTCGGCCCTAGGTCCCACTGACTTCGGAAGGTCCGCGGGTTAGCCGAGCAACCGCATTTTCGGCGCGTTCGGCTTTGATGCGTGCGGTGTGCTCGGCGGCGCGGGTGCGGCGTCGTTTGGGCATGTTGGCGGTGCGGTCGGGTTCTGGTGGTGGCTTGGTCAGGGGTGGTAGTTCGGTGGTGGTGGTGTTCCAGCCGGGGAAGAAGAGCCGGCTGCCGGGCAGGGTGGTGTAACGCTGGCCGGTGGGGCTGGTCCAGACGACGGTGCCGTCGGGCAGTTGTTCGTCGCGCCAGCCGTCGATGAAGGTTTTGGCCAGGTGGTGGGTGCGGCATTTGCAGTGCAGGTTCGAGGCGTGGGTGGGTCCGTAAGGCCAGGGCACGACGTGGTCGATGTCGCAGCGTTCGGCCGGGACGGTGCAGCCGGGGAAACGGCAGAACAGGTCGCGGGTGCGGACGAACGCGGCGAGTGTGGCTGAGGGGCGGTAGCGCGGTTCGGGGTCGGGCCCGGGCCGCCACAGCGGTTTGATGACCGCACCGTCGCGGATCGCCTCGGCCAGCGCCACGATCGGCAGGACCGTCGCCCCGGGCAGCAGTGCCAGCCCGGAATCGTGCGGGCAGGGGCGGGGATCAGACGGCACGGGTTCGGGTTCGGCTTCGGGTTCGGGTTCGGGTTGCGCGGGCGCGCCGTCCTCGGCAAGCGCACCGAACACAGCCCGCTGGCCGCGGTCCTCTGCGGCGTTCAGGTGGTGCGCCGCTTCGACCGCGGCGGGGTCGGCGACCACGGTGATCACCACACTCGAGGAAGGTGCATCCAGCGCCGCGCATTCGGGTGATCCGCAGCGGCACGGCATACGGTCGAGACCCTGGATGATGGCGCCCACCGCGCACGAGCGGCGCTCGCCGATCGAGCGTGGATCGTTGTCACAGATCCCGTGGAGCAGCTGGGTGATCCGCGCGGTCAGTACCGCGGCGTCACATCCGAGCAGCAGGCAGTACACCGACACCAGCTCGTCAGGATCATCGCAGGAGCCGATCCGGACATCGCGCTGGCGCAGCGTCTCCTGGGCCCGGATCACCGCATCCGGGTCATGGCGGGCGATCAACGCGTCGATGGCGCGGATCAACGCGGCATCGGACAACGACTCCCAGCGCAGCGCCGCCTCCGCCAGCGCGGCATCCAGGAGCGCCCACACCGCCTCATCCTCGACCAGGCGGGTGCGCCAGGTGATCTGCGAGACCACCCGGCCACTGAGCCGGCCCAGCAGATACAGCGCCCCCACCCGGGGCAGCCGGTCGCGTAACGCCATCGCGATCCGCATCTGCCCTGAGGCCCGCCGCTGCCCGACCCGCAACGCCGCTCCCACCTCCGAGGCGGTCGCCGCCCAGGAGTCATACACCCAGTCATCGCACTCGTCGTCGACCATCACGGTCGTGCGGGTCAATTCCGCGATTGCGGCCAACTTCCGCGCCCCGGCCCGGGCTTCCTCCCGCGCGGCCTGTCCGATCGCCGCGATCAGCGTGGCCTCGTCCTGCCCCGCAAACACCGTATCGAACATACATTCGATAGTACCTGAGCCCCGGGGACACGTTGAGGCGATCCAACGGGCTGTGGACAACCCCGGGACGTCACGCGTCGAGTACTTCGTGCACTCGCTTCTCGATGTCGGTACGCGCGCCCACCGCGTCGAGGTCGATCCCGAACCGCTCGGTCAGGGCATCGAGAACCTCTGCAGCGCAATCGAACCGGATCCGCTCGGTGGTCCCGTCGTGGTGCACGGCCAGATTGCGTCCGCGTAGGTTCCAGCGGGCGTCGTCGGTGACCAGCGATGCGGTCAGCCCGACGACGAAGACCGATCTCGGGTGGGTGGAGACGTACCAGCTGCCGACCTCCGAATCGATGCGCGGCTGCGGCCGATCGTCGAACAGGTAGAGCGGAAACCATCGATCGCGCAGCAGCGTCTCCATCACGAAACCTCCCTCGCGCCTGCGGATTCGGTACGGCTCGTGGCGGGTCGCCTGGACGGTGTCGGTCTCGAACCGGAGGGGAGCCGACGGAGTCTGGCCGCCGAAACCGACATCCACCAGGAACCGGCCCTCGATCCCCGGAACGGCCACCGAGAGCAGCTGATGCGTCTGTGCGGGCAGAACGTCGTCGTCCTTGTTCCAGACCACCCGCCCGGCCAGCCGGTCCACGACGTAGCCGAGCTCATCGAGGACATACGCCAGAAGCCCGTTGTGCTCGAAGCAGTATCCGCCGCGGCGACGATGCACGAGCTTGTCGGTCAGCGCCGCCGCACTCAGATCCGCGACGGGGATGCCCAGCAGCGGGTCGAGGTTCTCGAACGGAATCGACCGGTTGTGCGCCGCGACGAGCGCCTGCAACGTATCCAGGGTGGGGGCGACGTCACCCTGGTGGCCGATCCGGGTGAAGTAGGCGGATGCCGTCATACCGGTCATAGTGCAACCTCGACCGCGGTCGAGGTCAAGCACGGTGATCAGGGGAGGGTGAGTTGGCCGTTTCCCTCGGCGTTGTCGGCGCCCGCACGGTGCGCACCCGGCGTCTCGGGCAGCTCGTGCTTACCGCTGGCCGCGCGGCGACGCAGCAGCAGTGCCACCGCGCCGACCACCACGGTGCCGGTGAGCAGTACCGTCGGCCACATCAGCAGTTGGGCCAGCCACAGTCGCCGCTGCACTTTCACGACTCGTCGTTCGGCGCGCCCGATCTTGGCCAGCGTGTCCATGCGTTCACTGTTTCCCACGGCGGGCGCCGCGAAACCCGCCCTCGATGATGGTCGTGGTCACGGCGACGATCTGCGGGGTCGCGGGGGCCGAGGCGAAGCCGAACTCGACCGGCGGATCCAGTCGCGTCAGCGCCCCCAGCTCGGCGCCGCGGTAGCGGCCGGCGATCGACACCACTCGCCGGGAACGCCGCACCCCGTAGAACTCGCGTCTGCCGTTGCCGGCGGTGCCCGCGGTGTGCACCCCGGGAACCAGGCGCGACGCGACCGGATCGATGATGCGCAGCCACCACGGTGCGATCGCCAGGCGCGGCGGGACCAGACGCAGCAGCCGGTCCAGCGGCGCAGGCCCGCCGACGCCGATGTCGACGTCGAGCAGTGGGCTCCGGACGGTCAGCCGGTCCGCGCTGAGCGCGGCCTCGACCGGCACCACGTCGACCCGGTCGAAGCGGTAGGTCGAGGCGACGAAATCGGCCACCGGCTGCGACGGCGCGATGAGCACGCGACGGCCGTCGGGCTGCTGGACCATCACATCGGTGAACGTGCCGAACGGTGACGTCTGCCAGCTGCCGACGACCAGGCGCACGCCCGACTGGGAGCCGGCTCCGGCGATGTGGCCGGAGAAGACGTGCCTCAGCTGCCGGTCCACTGTGGCGGGCGCTTCTCGGCGAAGGCGGTCGCCCCTTCGATGGCGTCCTTGCTGGCGAACACCGGCATGATGATGTCGTTCTGCTTGGCCCAGAACTCCTCGGGTGACCAGCCACGGGATTCGACGATGACCTTCTTGGTGGCGGCCACGGCCAGCGGCCCGTTCGCGGTGATCCGCTCGGCGAGTTTCATGGCCTCGGCGAGCGCCTGCCCCGGTTCGGCCAGCGCGTTGACCAGCCCCAACGCGTGCGCCCGCTGCGCGGGCAGCGCCTCCCCGGTGAGCGCGAGCTCCATGGCGATGGCCGACGGGATCTTCTGGGGCAGTCGCAGCAGACCGCCGCCACCGGCGACCAGGCCGCGTTTGACCTCGGGAATGCCGAACGCGGAGTCGCGCGCGGCGACGATCAGGTCGGTGGCCAGCGCCAGCTCGGTGCCGCCGGCCAGGGCATACCCTTCGACCGCGGCGATCAGCGGCTTTGCCGGCGGGCGCTCGGTGAAGCCCATCCCGCGGCCCTCGACCATCGGCAGCTCGCCGCTGGCGAACGCCTTGAGGTCCATCCCGGCACAGAACGAACCCCCAGCTCCGGTCAGCACGCCGACCGACAATCCGGCATCCCCGTCCAGCCGGTCCATCGCGGCGGCGAGGCCTTCGGCGACGGCCTTGTTGACGGCGTTCTTGGCCCGGGGCCGGTTGATGGTGATGACGAGGATCCGGTCCCGCTGTTCTACCAGGACGACGTCGTCGGAGTTGGCTTCTTCGCTCACCTGGGTGATGCTATCGCCCGGATTACAGTTCGGGCCGGTGCTGTCACGGCTTGCCGCGCGACGGGGTCTGGTTGGCGACACCGTGGCGCAACGGCGTGTTCGGTTCGGCGGCGGTCTTCTCCTGCACGGTCGATCCGGTCGATGTCGAATTCGCCCCGGGCGCGTTGCTCTGGTCCCCACCGGACGGTTCGGCGCCCTGGTGCAGTTCCTTGATGCGTGCGTGCAGCACCTCCAGCACCGGTATGCGGTTGCCGTGCGCGGTCTCGTGCTCGAACAGCGTCTGCAGCTGGGGCTCCTCGAGCGAGCGGATACGGTGCCGCAGATCGGGAAGGGCGAGCTGGTCGTAGTCGGCCAGGGGAAGATCGTCGCGTTGAGCCATGCCGGACGGATGCCCACCGCGGCCGTGCAGAAAACGGCGGCGGAGGAAACGACGGTTGGGAATCTCGGTGCCGGACTGGGTACTCTAAAACTAGAACACGTTTCAGTTCCGGCTCGAGGAGGGCACGTGGCGTCATCGGAGATCGCGAAATACGACCCCGCATTCACCGAGCGGGTCATGGGGGTGTTGCGCCCGTTTCTCAAGACCTATCACCGCGCCGAGATGCACGGCCTCCAGACCTTCCCCAAGACCGGCGGCGCGCTGGTGGTGTCGAACCACTCGGGCGGACTGTTCGCGATGGACGTCCCGGTCTTCGCCTCGGGCTTCTACGAGAAGGCCGGCTATGACCGTCCGGTGTACACGCTCTCGCATGACCTGCTGCTGACCGGTCCGACCGGACAGTTCTTCCGCAAGCTCGGATTCATCGCCGCCAACCACGAGAACGCCGACGAGGCCCTGCGGTCGGGCGGTGTGGTGGTGGTGTTCCCCGGCGGCGACTACGACGTCTACCGGCCGACGCTGGCGGAGAACCGGATCGACTTCGGCGGCCGCACCGGGTATGTGAAGGCCGCGATCAATGCGGGCGTGCCCATCGTGCCGACGGTGTCGATCGGCGGTCAGGAGAGTCAGTTCTATCTGAGCCGCGGTGAATGGCTGGCCCGGACCACCCGGATCGACAAACTGCTACGCGCCAAGATCCTCCCGATCTCCTTCGGCTTCCCCTTCGGCCTGTCGGCGGTGCTACCGGTCAACGTGCCACTTCCCACCAAGATCGTCACCCGCGTGCTGCCGCCGATCGACATCGCCGCGGAGTTCGGCGACGATCCGGATATCGACGAGGTCGACGCCCACGTCCGGCGCACCATGCAGCAGGCGCTCGACGAGCTGGCCGGTCAGCGCCGCTTCCCGGTGCTGGGCTGATCGCGATGAGCGTGACCGACCGTCTTACCGCCACCGTCGGGCTCGTCGACGCCATGGTGCGGGCCCGGCTGATGGCCCCCATGCGGCCCGACAAGTACCTGCGCATCGCGGCGGCCATGCGCCGGGAGAACATGGGCATCACGTCGGGATTCGCCAGCGCGGCACAGCGCTGCCCCGACGCGCTGGGGCTCGTCGACGAACTCGGCACCCTGACGTGGCGGCAGATCGACCGGCGCGCGGACGCCCTGGCCGCGGCGCTGCAGGCACTGCCGGCCGGGCAGCCCAAGGTGATCGGCATCATGGCCCGCAACCATCGCGGCTTCGTCGAATCGCTCATCGCGGCCAACCGAATCGGCGCCGACGTCCTGCTGCTCAACACCGCCTTCGCCGGACCCGCGTTGGCCGAGGTCGTCGAGCGTGAGGACGTCGACGCGGTGATCTACGACGAGGAGTTCGCGCCGACCGTCGAACGGGCTGTCGGCGACCGGAACACCGCGCGCATCGTGGCCTGGACCGACGGGCCCCAGGACGGGCCGACCGTCGAGGCACTGATCGCCGAACACCTCGGCCGGACACCGCGGCGGGCCACCTCACGCAGCCGGGTCATCCTGCTGACCTCGGGCACCACCGGAACTCCCAAGGGCGCCAAGCACTCCGGCGGCGGACCGGAGGTGCTGGGCGCCATCCTGCGGCGCACCCCGTGGCGGGCGGAGGAGCCCGTGGTGATCGTCGCGCCGATGTTCCACGCCTGGGGCTTCTCCCAATTGGCGTTCGCGGCATCGCTGGCCTGCCCCATCGTCACCCGGCGGCGCTTCGACCCCGAGGCCACCCTGGCGTTGGTCGACCAGCACCGGGCCACCGGCCTGATCGTCGTCCCGGTGATGTTCGACCGCATCATGGATCTGCCCGAGGACGTCCTCGCCCGCTACAGCGGCCGGACCCTGCGCTTCGCCGCGGCCTCCGGATCCCGGATGCGACCCGACGTGGTGACCCGGTTCATGGACCGCTTCGGCGACGTCATCTACAACAACTACAACGCCACCGAAGCCGGCATGATCGCCACGGCCACCCCGGTGGACCTGCGCGCCGCACCCGATACGGCGGGTACACCGGCCGAGGGCACCGAGATCCGCATCCTCGACCCGGACCTGCGCGAGGTGCCGACCGGTGTCACCGGCAGCATCTACGTGCGCAACTCGACCCAGTTCGACGGCTACACATCCGGATCCGCAAAGGACTTCCACCAGGGCTTCATGGCCAGCGGCGACATCGGCTACCTCGACGACGCCGGGCGGTTGTTCGTGGTGGGCCGCGACGACGAGATGATCGTGTCCGGCGGAGAGAACGTGTACCCGATCGAGGTGGAGAAGACGCTCACCGCACATCCCGGTGTGGCCGAGGCCGCCGTGATCGGCGTCGACGACGAGCAGTACGGTCAACGGCTGGTGGCCTTCGTGGTGCCGACGGCCCCCGGGGTTTCGGACCGCGCCGCCCCGGTTACTCCGGACGAACTGAAATCCCACGTCCGACAGAATCTGGCGAACTACAAAGTGCCGAGAGACATCACGATCCTCGACGAGTTGCCGCGCAACACGACCGGCAAGATCGTCCGCCGCGAACTCCAGGCGAAGGCCGCAGGTCCGAAGACGGATGGCTAGGCACGCACTGCTGCGGCCGCGTCCGCTGCTGACCTCGACCCTCGAACTGGTCAACGCCGCCAACGGAGTTCAGCCCCTGGGCCGTCAGGGCTACATCACCATCCCGACGTTCGCCTTTGGCTGGCCGACGACCGAACTCGCACCGCTGTATCTGACCGGGTCGATACTCGACACGATTCGGCGGGCCCTGCTCGGACACTTCGCCCCGCGCTCGGGCCGGATCGCGTTGGCGGTCAAGGCCGTCACCTGGGGTCTGCTGCTGTTCATCCAGCGGCGCAATGCGAACTCCGAGCGGCATTTCGACGCCGGTCTGCGGGAGGCCCTCGGAGCGGACTACGCCGCGGTGGCCGCCGGATCGGACCCCGCGAAGAAGGCCCGCCGCCGCGCCGGGGTATTCGGCACCGGCTGGTCGCGGCGCCGCTATGTGGGCAAGACCAGCACCGTGCGCTACGGCCCGCATCGCGCGAACGTCGCCGACATCTGGCGACGGTCCGATCTGCCCCGCGACGGACGGGCCCCGGTGCTGTTGCAGGTCCCCGGCGGCGCCTGGGCGATCGGCATGCGCAGGCCGCAGGCGTATCCGCTGCTCAGCCATCTGTCCGAACGGGGCTGGATCTGTGTGTCGATGGGATACCGGATCAGTCCGCGGCACACCTGGCCGGCGCACATCGTCGATGTCAAACGCGCGTTGGCGTGGGTCAAGGAGAACATCGCCGACTACGGGGGCGACCCCGATTTCGTCGCGATCACCGGTGGATCGGCCGGCGGACACCTCACCGCACTGGCGGCCCTGACCCCCGACGATCCGCAATGGCAGCCCGGCTTCGCCGACGCCGACACCTCCGTGGTGGCCGCCGTCCCGGTCTACGGGCGATACGACTGGTTCACCACCGAGGGTGACGGGCGTCCCCAGTTCATTGCATTCCTCCAGAAGTTCGTGGTCAAGAAGCCGTTCCTGGGTAACCGCCGCGAATACCTCGACGCGTCGCCGATCACCCGGCTGCGCGCCGATGCACCGCCGTTCTTCGTGTTGCACGGCACCGACGATTCGATCATCCCGGTGCCCGAAGGCCGCGAGTTCGTCGAAGAACTGCGCAAGGTGTCGACGGCGCCGGTGGCCTTCGCCGAGATTCCGCACGCCCAACACGCATTCGACTTCTTCGGGTCACCGCGCGGGCACTACACCGCGGAGGCAATCGAACGCTTCCTGTCGTGGGTGCACGCCACCCGCGACCGACAGGCCGGTCGCGAGGCCGGCTAAGGAGCCATCGCCTTCTCGACCACCGTGAGTTCCTCCGGAAGCCCTGCGGCACGGCGGATCTCGATGAACGCCTCCACCATCGCATCGGTCAATTCGTGTGGATCGTCGAGGGTCTGCCCGTCGGACAGCACCGAGATGTTGAGCTGGTCGACGTAGCTCCACACCGTGATGTTGAGCCCACTGCCGGTGGTCAGCGGACCCACCGAATAGATCTCGGTGACCAGCGCCCCGCCGACCCGCCCGGGTTCGCGCGGGCCGGGGACGTTGGAGATCGGCAGGTTCAGAACCTTGTTCTGGCCGTCCTTGGTGGCCAGCCACCGGAACAGCGCCTCGGCGGGTGCGGGGGGGAAATACGCCGACCACCGGCTGACGAGTTCGGGGCCCATCAGGTGATGGGTTTCCTTGGCCTCCACCGCGGCGTCGTGGACAGCACGGATGCGCTCCAGTGGATCGGCCAGCTGGATGGGCACCGTCATCATCACGCCGGTGAAGTAGTTTCCGGAGATGCGGTCGCGGGAGAAGTCGAAACTCACCGGAACCGAGGCCAACAGCGGATGGTCGGCGTGTCCGTCGTATGTGAGCGAGAGCGTCCGCAGCGCACCGGCCGAGATACCCAGCACCATGTCGTTGATGGTGACGCCGAGATGCTTCGCGGTCTGTTTGATGTCCGCCAGCGACAGCGTGGCGGTGGCGAATCTGCGGGTGCCGTCGACCATGTGGTTCATGAAGCTCGGCGGCGGGGTGAACGGGCGGGTCAGCTCCGGCGAGAGCTTCTTGTTGCTCTGACTCACCCGCCGCAGACCCTGCGCGGTGTAGCGCATGGTCGCGGGCAGCTTGCCGATCTGGCGGAGGTGATCGCGGAACGCCGTGCGCACCAATTCGTTGCGTCCCGGCGGTGGATCGGTGGCGTAGGAGTCGCGGTCGCGCTGAGGTCCGTTCTGCAGATCCATTCCGCGGGCCATCAGGTTGGCCGAGGCGACGCCGTCGGCGAGTGCGTGGTGGATCTTGCCGAGCACCGCGATCCGCCCGCCGGCCAGACCCTCGATGAAGTACATCTCCCACAGCGGTTTGGTGCGGTCCAGCGGGGTGCTGGCGATTCGGCCCACCGCCTCGTCGAGTTGCCTGCGCTCGCCCGGACTTTCGACGCGCCAGGGGCGGATGTGGTACTCGAGGTCGACCTCGCAGTTCTCCCGCCACATCGGGTGGTGGAATTTGAACGGGATGTCGACCAGCTCGTACCGGAAGGGGTCGAGCTTGTAGAGGCGGCTGTGGATGACCTCGCGGAACTGTTCGACGCCGAATTCGCGGCCGCCGAGTTCGTCGAGTTCGATGACGGCGAGTTTGAGCGTGTGCATGTGCACGTTGGGTGCTTCGCTGTACAGCAGTACCGCGTCCCACCCACTGAGGCGTTTCACGTCGGTGCGCCCTCCTCCCCGGGGGGAGTTAAATTACCTCTTGCGCGCCGACGAGTGACCGGTTGCGGTGGATTTCACGGAGGAACAGACCCACCGCGGTGGCCATCGACTTGGTGCGCGCACCGTCGAGCATGTCGAATCCGTGCCCGGCGCCCGGCAGTTCGATATAGCTCACCGCCGACCGCGACACCGAACGCAGCCGTTCGACGAAATCGCGGGCCTGCTTGACCGGGATGATGGTGTCACCGCTTCCGTGGACCACCAGGAAGGGCGGCGCCGCCGGATGCACGCGGGCGATCGGCGAGGCCTTGCGGAAGATCTCCGGATGCCGGTCGGCCCGGCGGTTGACGACGATCTTCTCGAGGAACTCCATGAAGCGGGCGCGTTCGGCCGTCGAGCGGTCCTCCCAGTCGTAACGGCCGTAGAGTCCGACCACCGCGTCGACCGTGGTGTCGGAACCCTCGGGCAGCTCACTCTGGAATTCGGGATCATTGCCGGTGAGGCCGGCCAGCGCCGCGAGATGGCCGCCGGCCGAGCTGCCGGAGATCGCGACGAAGTTGCGATCCCCACCGAATTTGTCGACGTTGGCCCGAGCCCAGGCGATCGCGGTCTTGACGTCCACGAGGTGCGACGGCCAGCGGTGGTGCGGCGCGACGCGGTAGTCGATCGACAGACAGACCCACCCCTGCGAGGCCAGATGGGCCATCATCTCGTAGCCCTGCAGGATGCGGCTGCCGTGCACCCACGCACCGCCGGGCACGAAGATCAGCACCGGCGCCGGCTCGGTCGGCAGCTCCTTGGGCCGCCACACGTCGAGCAGCTGGGACGGCAGGGGCCCGTACTGCACCGAGGACCGGTACACACTGCGGCGGTGATCGCGCATGTTCCACAGCGGCGGCTTGCTCTCGGGGGCGGGCCAGGTGATCGCCAGGTCCTCGTCGGGCACCACACCGCGCAGCGCGGCCGCGGACACCGCGTGCGTCTGATCGCGTTCCCGACGCTTGATCTCGCCGATGCCGGGGGTGAACATCGAGCGCGCCGTGGAGGCCACGAACTCGGGGGCGATCCGCAGACCGAAGATGCTCATCGCCGCGGCGACGCCGAGCGGCTCGAGACGTTTGCCGACAACCGGCAGTGACGCCGAGGCGACGCTCATGGCCAGCAGGTAATCAGCCGGACTCGCCTCCATCAGCCACTTGGCACGCGTCCAGGCGGTGGGCCCTGGATACCGGACATCCGGTCGCACGGTCATGGCGCGAACCATACCCCCGCGCAGACCCTCCGAACCCCAAGATCACGGGTTTGTTCATCTCGATATTTACGCCGCTTTTCGTAATCTGGCTCACATTGTGGGTTGACCACCGGTTATCCGCCCGTTCGTTTTCTCGACATGCGTCAATTCGCGATAAGGACGTCGAGCGTGGCGTTTTCGGCGGCGCGCCACATTTGCCCGGGGCCCTTCCCGCCGACCGTTGGCGCCGGGTGTAGACGATTGCGGTGCGGTACAACTTGTCGGGTGCCGGACACCTCAGCCTCCCGCCAGCCCAGACCCGACTTCCATCCCGAGTTGGGCAAGATCGCCCGCTATCTGCCTCGACGGGCCGTCACGCCGGTGACGCTGCCGATCATGCGGATGGCCACCCGGGTGATGGGCCGGCGTACCCCAGCCGACATCGAACAGCTGACGCTGGCCTCTGGGGTGACGGTCCGGCTGTTCCGCCCGGTCGGGGTTGCGGTGCCGGCCCCGGCCCTGCTCTGGATTCACGGTGGCGGCTACATCATCGGGACGGCGGCCCAGGATGACGAACTGTGTCGACGCTTCTCACGGGAACTCGGCATCACCGTCGTCTCGGTGGATTACCGGCTGGCCCCCGAGCACCCCTATCCGGTACCGCTGGAGGACTGCTACCGCGCGCTGATCTGGCTGACGGCGCTGCCGTCGGTCGACGCCGACCGGGTGGCGATCGGCGGTGCGAGCGCCGGCGGCGGTTTGGCCGCGGCGCTGGCGCTGCTGGCTCGCGACCGGGGTGAGGTGTCGCCGGCCGCCCAGCTGCTGGTGTATCCGATGATCGACGACCGGACGGTCGACCGCGACGACCTGGACAACCCGGGTCACCGCCTGTGGAACCAGTCCAGCAATCGCTTCGGCTGGACGGCCTATCTCGGCGACGCCGACCGAAACGTCGCCGTACCGGCCCGCCGCGAGGACCTCGCGGGCCTGCCGCCGGCCTGGATCGGCGTCGGCACGTTGGACCTGTTCCACGACGAGGATCTGGCGTACGCCGAACGGCTGCGGGCGGCCGGCGTGCCCTGTGAGGTGGAAGTGGTCCAGGGTGCCTTCCACGGCTTCGACGGAGTCGTGCCGAAAGCCGACGTGTCCCAGAACTTCTTCCGCAGCCAATGCGCCGCACTGCGGCAGGCGTTCGCCGGCTGATCCTCGTCGTGGAGGTCTTCGGAAACCGCTGCTAGTCGCGGATCTCCGCGTCCTCGAAGTGGGTCCGGCCGATCATCTCGTAACGGCGCGTATCCCGCAGCTTGAAGTAGGTGGCCATCAGCGCACCGAACGCGAACAGCCCCACCACGATCCACGGCGTCACCTGGAACAACAGGGTGCCCGACGCCGTACCCGCCGCCGCATCCTTGTGCTCCCACAGCAGATAGACGACGTAGAGCATGCCGAGCCCGCCGAGCAGGGGCGCGAGGAACGTCTTGAACCAGTGCGCACTCGACGGATGGTTCTTGTGGAAGTGGAAGTACGCGATGACGGCGAAGGCGCACAGCGACTGCACGATCAGGATCGCCATCGTGCCCAGGATCGCCAGCAGGGTGTACATGTGCACGTACGGATCCATACCCGCGGCGAGGAACGCCAGGATGATCACCAGCGTGATACCGCTCTGCACGAACGAGGCGATGTGCGGCGATCCGTGCTTGTCGTGCGTCGCACCGAGCGTCCGCTGCAGACCCAGCGACAGACCCTCACGACCGAGCGCGTACAGATAGCGCGACGCGCAGTTGTGGAAAGCCATGCCACAGGCGAACGACCCCGTCACCAGCAGGATGTTGAACATCGTGATGGCCCACTCGCCGTAGGTGCTGCGCACCGGGCCGAAGAAGATCTCCGACGAGGTGTCGGCACTCTGGGCCAGGTCGATCGCCTGCTGGGGTCCGGTGCCGGCGATCGCCATCCAGGACACGAAGACGTAGAACAGGCCGACACCCAGAACCGCGATCATGGTGGCGCGCGGGATGATTCGCTTGGGATCGCGCGATTCCTCGCCGTACATCGCGGTCGACTCGAATCCGACCCACGACCAGAACGCGAAGAACAGGCCGAGTCCGGCGCTGGCGCCGGCGACGGCGGCGGGGGTGAAGGCGCCGATCGGGTTGAGCGTCTCGGCGACGGCGAACCCGTCCGGGCCGCCGCCCTTGAAGAGGACCGCCAGCGCGCCGAGGGCGAGCATGACGATCTCCGTCACCAGGAAGACCCCGAGCACCTTCGCGGTGAGGTTGACGTCGAAGTAGGTGAGGATCGCGTTGAGCGCCAGCATGGCCAGCGCCGGGATCACCCAGTGGATGTCCACCCCGAACTGCGAGGACAGGAAGTTCTTGAAGAAGAACGAGAAGATGCCGATCAGCGAGGCCTCGAACACGACGTAGGCCATGGTGATCAGCAGACCGCTGGCCATGCCCATGATCCGGCCCAGCCCCTGGGAGATGTAGCCGTAGAAGGCGCCGGTGGCGGTGATGTGCTTGGCCATGGTCGCGTAGCCGATGGCGAACAGCCCCAGGACGACGGTGGCGACGAGATAACCGGCGGGCGCATGCGAACCGTTTCCGAAGCCGACGGCGATCGGAACGTTGCCGACCATCGCCGTGATGGGAGCGGCGGTGGCCACCGCCATGAAGATGACACCGATGGTGCCGACGGCGTTACGCTTGAGCCGTTGTATGCCCTGACCGGTGTGTTCGTTCGGTGTAACGGCTTGATCCGTCATCTACGGAGATGCCTTCCTGCGCGAGGAGCTGAGGGTCCACCACGGTTGCTGTGGCCTGCGCCACACGTGGACCGCTTGAGATATTGGCACTACCAATGCGCCGACGCAAGCGTATGAGCCAACCATTGACTTGAATGGTCTGACCTTTTACGGTGGCGGGGTGTACGACTACGGCACGTTCTCGTTCGAATCCAAGACCCAGGTGTTGGAGCGCGCGAAGACGTTCTGGAACCCGGACAAGACGCAGTTCTGGACCGACGCCGGGGTCGACCTGGTCATCGACCGGCGCGAAGATTACTTCCTCTGGGACATGAGCGGGCGCCGGCTGATCGACATGCACCTCAACGGGGGGACCTACAACCTCGGCCACCGCAATCCCGAGGTGATGGCCGCGGTCAAGCAGGGCATGGACATCTTCGACGTCGGCAATCATCACTTTCCGTCGGTGGCGCGTACCGCGCTCGCCCAGCGGCTGGTGGAGACCGCGCCCGACTCGATCAAGAAGGTCGCCTTCGGATCCGGCGGCGGCGAGGCGATCGACATCGCGCTCAAGAGCGCCCGGCACGCCACCGGCCGCCGCAAGATCGTGTCGATCATCAAGGCCTACCACGGCCACACCGGACTTGCCGTGGCCACCGGTGACGAGCGCTTCGCCAAACTGTTCCTGTCCGACCGACCCGACGAGTTCATCCAGGTGCCCTTCGGCGACATCGCCGCGATGGAGCAGGCGCTGTCGGGCAACGACGTCGCCGCGGTCATCATGGAGACCATCCCGGCGACCTACGGATTCCCGCTTCCCCCACCGGGTTACCTCGAGGCGGTCTTCGGTCTGACGCGCACCTACGGCGCCCTCTACATCGCCGACGAGGTCCAGACCGGGCTCATGCGCACCGGCGAACTGTGGGCGATCACCAAACACGGCATCGAGCCCGACATCCTGGTCACCGGCAAGGGTCTGTCCGGCGGTGTGTATCCGATCACCGCGGCACTGCTCGGCGACCGGGCCGCGCGCTGGCTCGACCAGGACGGCTTCGCCCACATCTCCACCTTCGGCGGAGCCGAGCTGGGCTGTGTGGCCGCCATCAAGACCCTCGAGATCACCACCCGCCCCGAGGTCCGCTCGATGGTGCACTACATCGCCGACATCTTCGACGCTGGGTTGCACCGGATCCAGCGAGACCATCCGGACTGGTTCATCGGCATCCGGCAGAACGGTGTGGTGATCGGATTGGAGTTCGACCACCCCGAAGGGGCGAAGTTCGTCATGCGCGAGCTCTACGAGAACGGCGTGTGGGCGATCTTCTCCACGCTGGATCCCCGCGTCCTGCAGTTCAAACCGGGTCTGCTGCTGGGGCGCGACCTGTGTGAGGACGTGCTCGACCGCGTCGAAGTGGCGGTGGCCCGGGCCAAGACCGCGGCCGGAAGGGGACGACGGTGAACGCGAACCCCGCAGCGGGACACATGCTCGAGCGGGCCCGGTGGGCAGCCCGCGCCTACGGCGAGTACGACCAGGCGTCGGTCGCGGCGATCGTCACCGCGGTGGCCGACGCCGCGTACGCCTCCGCCGAGCGGTTCGCCGCCGAGGCGGTCGCCGAGACCGGCATGGGGGTGGTGGCCGACAAGGTCGTCAAGAACCGCGCATGCTCGCGCGGCATCGTGGAGTTCTACCGCGGCCAGGACTATGTGAGCCCCCGGGTCGATTCGGCGAGCAAGATCGTCGAGATCGCCCGGCCCGCAGGTGTGGTGCTGGCCCTGACCCCGACCACCAACCCGGTGTCCACGGTGTTCTTCAAGGTGCTGCTGGCCCTGATGACCCGCAACGCGGTGGTGGTGGCGCCGCACCCGCGGGCCAAGCGGTGTTCGGCCGACGCCGCGCGTCTGCTCGCCGACGCCGCCACGGCGGCCGGCGCACCCGACGGCATCGTGCAGGTGGTCGACGAGCCGTCGATCCCGCTGGTCGAGGCGCTGATGGCCGACGACCGCACCGACGTCATCGTCGCCACCGGCGGTACCGGCGTAGTGCGCGCAGCCTATTCGTCGGGCACCCCGGCGCTGGGTGTCGGACCCGGCAACGTGCCGGTGTTCGTCGAGGGCAGCGCCGATATCGCTGCCGCGGCCAAACACATCGTCGACAGCAAGGCGTTCGACAATTCGGTGCTGTGCACCAACGAGTCGGTGCTGATCGCCGAGGAGTCGGTCGCCGGCGCGTTGAGCTCGGCGCTCACCCGGGCCGGCGCGCACATCCTCGACGCGGACGGCGCCGACCGCCTGCGCGCCTTCATGTTCGCCGGCGGCACCCTCAACACCGACGTCGTGGGCCGCGACGCGGCGTGGATCGCCGGACAGGCCGGCCTGCGGGTGACCCCCAAGACCCGTGTGCTGATCGCGCCGTTCGCGCACGTCATCGGTGAAGAGATGTTCACCCACGAGAAGCTCTCGCCGGTGCTCGGGATGACCACCGTGCCCGACGCCGGGCGCGGCATCCGGGCGGCTCGTGCCGTCGTACGAATCGGCGGCGCCGGACACTCGGCCGCCATCCACAGCGAGAACGCCTCGGTGATCACCGAATTCGCGACGCAGGTGCCGGTGCTGCGGGTGTCGGTCAACGTGGGCAACAGCACCGGCAGCTCCGGGCTGGACACCAATCTCGCGCCGTCGATGACGATCGGCACCGGCTTCGTCGGGCGCAGTTCCATCGGCGAGAACCTGCGGCCCGACAACCTGCTCAACTGGACCCGCATCGCCTACAACAGTGACCCCGCCGTCGTGATGCCCCAGTTCGCCGGGATCAATCCGTGGCGCAACCCGGTGGGCCCGGTTCCGGAGTACCCGCGCGCCTCCAACGACCGTGACGCACCGGCGCCGGTGCGTCCGGCCCCGTCGGTCAGCCGCCCGGCCGACCCGAGCTACCAGGCCCTGCGGGCCGAGTTGCGGGCGCTGGTGGTCGAAGAACTCGCACAACTGATCAAGAGGTGAGTCGTGGCTGAACTGCGTTCCTTCATCTTCATCGACCGGCTGCAGCCGCAGACCATGTCCTATCTGGGCACCTGGATCAAGGGTGCGCTGCCGCGGGCGAACATGGCGGCCCAGATCATCGAGGTCGCCCCCGGTCTGGACATCGAGGGCGTCACCGACGTGGCGCTCAAACACGCCGACGTCAAAGCCGGGATCCTGGTCGTGGAGCGGCAATTCGGCTACCTGGAGTTCCACGGTGAGACCGGGTCGGTCAAGGCGGCAGCTGACGCAGCACTGGAATCCCTCGGCGGAGAACGTGATTCGGCTGTCCGTCCGACGATCCTGGCCTCACGAATCATCTCCAGCATCGACCACCAGCACGCATTCCTGATCAACCGCAACAAGATCGGATCGATGGTGCTGGCGGGCGAGTCGCTGTTCGTTCTCGAGGTCGCCCCCGCGTCCTACGCGATCCTGGCCACCAACGAGGCCGAGAAGGCCGCCGACGTCAAGGTCGTGGACTTCCGGATGATCGGCGCCACCGGCCGGGTGTATCTGTCCGGCGCCGAGGCCGATGTTCGACAGGCCGCCGATGCGGCGCGTGACGCGCTGGCGCGGAGCACGACGTGAACGGGATCGATCGCGAGACCCTGCGCGCCCTGGTGCGCGAGGTGGTCCGCGACGCGGTCCGGGAACTGCCCCGCCCGGCGGGGTCGAGTGCCCCGGCGCCCACTCCCCCGCCGCCGCCGGCCGCTGTCTCGGTGGCCGAGCAGATCGGTGTGGTGCCGACCGGGCCACTGGCCGCCGACGAGAAGCACCGCACCGAGACGGTCCGGTTGGCCACCGACCGCGACCTGGACGCGTTCGTCCGGAACCTGTTGCGGCTGTTCGAGAATCCGAAGAACCGTGCCGATCTCAAAGCCGGCCGGCTGACGTTCCGGCTGGCCGGTACGCCGGCCACCGGCGCCGGCCAGACCCGGCGCATCGACAGCGGCGCCGTCACCGAACGCCACATCGCCGACATCGCCGCCGCGGGCTCCTCGCTGGTGCTCGGCCGACGCGCGGTCCTCACCCCGCTGGCCCGGGAGAAGGCCAGGGCGCTTGGGGTCTCGATCGAGAAGGAGCGCAGATGATTTCCGCGACCGTCATCGGCAGTGTGTGGTCCACCCGCCGCATCGAGGGCATCCCGGCCGGCGCCTTCCTCGAGGTCGAGGTCGACGGATCCGGGGGCCGGCTGGTGGCCTTCGACGTGCTCGGCACCGGTGTCGGGGAGCGGGTGCTCATCGCGCAGGGCTCGGTCGCGGCGAACTGGTTCACCGGCACCCCACCACCCGTCGACGCCCTGATCATCGGATCGATCGACACCCAACCTGTAACAACCGATTGAAGGAGAAACCATGCCCAGCAACGCGATCGGTCTGATCGAGACCAAAGGCTATGTGGCCGCGCTGGCTGCCGCCGACGCGATGGTCAAGGCCGCGAACGTGAGCATCACCGACCGCCAGCAGGTGGGCGACGGTCTGGTCGCCGTGGTGGTCACCGGTGAGGTCGGCGCGGTGAAAGCCGCGACCGAGGCCGGTGCCGAGGCCGCCTCGCAGGTCGGCGAACTCGTCAGCGTCCACGTCATCCCGCGGCCGCACAGCGAGCTCGGCGCCCACTTCGCCGTCGCCGCGTCGTAATCCGTCTCTATGGCTGCGACCGACACCGGACCACCGACGCAGACGCGCACCGACATCCGCGTCTACCTGCTGGTCGAAGATCTGCAACGGCAGTTCGCCGCCTACCTCGGCACGCCCACCCGGGCCCGGGGTTATCCGCCGTACGAAGGTGAGCACGCGCTGATCGTCGAGGTGTCACCCGCCCTGGCGATCGAGCGGGTGATTGACCTCGCGCTGCGCGAGGTGCCCGGCATCCAGCCCGGAATCCTCTACGTCGAGCGCCAGTTCGGTGTGCTGGAGATCCATTCGGCCGACCTCGCCGATGTCCGCCGGGCCGGACAGGCCATCCTCGACGGCACCGGCAACAAGGCCGAAGACCAGCTGCGGCCGCGGGTGCTCTACCACGACATCATCGAAGACATCACCGACCAGCACGCGGTGATCCTCAACCGCAACCGCCAGGCCTCGATGATCATGCCCGGTCAGTCACTGCTCGTGTACGAGATGACGCCCGCGCTGTTCGCGGCCGTCGCGGCGAACGAAGCCGAACGGGCGGCGCCGGGTCTTACGGTGGTGGACGTGCAGATGATCGGTGCCGCGGGGCGGCTCTACATCGGCGGCTCGGTCGCGGACGTCACCGTGGCGCGGGACCGCATCACCACGGTGCTGGCCGCCATCGAGGGGCGGGATCACTGATGGCCGGCGGCGAGGGTGAGGTGATCGCCGACGACGTCCACGTCGCAGAGGAGGCGCTCGCCGAGTACGACCTGGCGCCGAACTCGACGCTGCGGCTGTTGAACCTCTCCGAGAACGCCACCTACCTGGTCGAGGACCCGGACAGCGACGCCCGCTCCATCCTGCGGGTGCACCGCAAGAACTATCACCGGTGCCACGAGATCGAGTCGGAACTGGACTGGCTGGAGGCGCTGCGGGCGGACAGCGATGTCACCGTACCCACGGTGCTGCCCACCCGTGACGGCCGCCGGGTGGTCACCGTCGGCCCCAACGAGAACACCGGCGGAACACCGCGCTACGTCGTGCATTTCGACATGGTCGCCGGAGCCGAACCCGACGAGGGCACCGTCACCCTCGACGATTTCCACACCCTCGGCCGGATCACCGCGGCGTTGCACGACCATTCGCAGTCCTGGACCCGGCCGGACACCTTCGGGCGGTTCTCCTGGGACTGGGAGCACTGTCTGGGTGGCCTGCCGCGGTGGGGCCGCTGGCAGGACGCCGCAGGGGTCGGCGCGGAGGAGAGCCATCTGCTGGGCCGCGCCGAGGAGCTCTTGCGTCGGCGGCTCGAGGACTACGGCAGCGGGCCCGAACGGTTCGGACTGGTGCACGCCGACCTACGGTTGGCGAATCTGCTGGTGGACGGATCCACCATCACGGTCATCGACTTCGACGACTGTGGCTTCGGCTGGTTCTTCTACGACTTCGGCACCGCGGTGTCCTTCATCGAGGACGATCCGGCCCTGCCCGAATGGCAGGCGTCCTGGGTGCAGGGGTATCGCAGCCGCCGCCCGATGACCGCCGCCGACGAGGACATGCTGGCCTCGTTCGTCCTGTTGCGCCGTCTGCTGCTGCTGGCTTGGATGGGAACCCACAGCCACTCCAAGGAGTCGCAGACCAAGGCGGTCAGCTACGCCGCGGGCAGCTGCGGCCTGGCCGAGCGGTACCTGAGCACCAACGGCCACCGGCTGGCCTAACGCTCACCAGCCCTTCTCAGATCCGTCACTTCGAGAGCACAGGACACCACATGTTCAACTCACTGCAGGGCCGCACGGCGATCGTCACCGGTGGCAGCAAGGGCATCGGCCGCGGCATCGCGCAGGTGTTCGCCGACGCCGGGGTCAACGTCGTCATCACCGGTCGGCAGCAGGCCGACATCGACACCTGTGTCGAGGCGCTGGCCGGTAGGCCCGGCGCCGTGAGCGGCCTCGCCGCGGACGTGGCCGACCCGCAAGCCTGCCGCCGCGTCGTCGACGCCGCGATCGAACGGCACGGTGGACTGGACATCGTCTGCGCGAATGCGGGGATCTTCCCGTCGGCACGGCTGGCGGAACTGACCGCCGAGGATCTCGAGCAGGTCCTCTCGGTGAACTTCAAGGGCACCGTGTACATCGTGCAGGCCGCGCTCGACGCGCTGGCCGCCAGCGGACACGGCCGGGTCATCATGACGTCGTCGATCACCGGTCCGTTCACCGGCTATCCGGGCTGGTCGCACTACGGTGCCAGCAAATCCGCGCAGCTCGGCTTCATGCGCACCGCGGCAATGGAGTTGGCGCCCAAGGGAATCACGATCAACGCCGTTCTGCCGGGCAACATCGTCACCGAGGGCCTGATCGACATGGGCGAGGACTACATGACCCAGATGGCCTCGGCGGTCCCGGCCGGGCGGTTGGGGGCCGTCGAAGACATCGGTAACGCTGCGCTGTTCTTCGCCACCGACGAGGCGGCGTACATCACCGGCCAGTCCCTGGTCGTCGACGGCGGGCAGATCCTGCCCGAATCGCATATGGCGATCGCCGAGTTGTGACCGGATATCCGGATAGAATTGGTTCTACCAAAATACGTGTGACGACGTAGGCGACATTCGGGGAGGTCCGCCGGTGCCCACGCACAGCGAGGAGTTGCGGCGGCGGATCGTGGCCGACATCAACGCCGGAAGCCCCGGCACGAAGCTCGGCAGCGAACGCGATCTGGCCGAACGGTACGGCACCAGCCGCTCGAGCCTGCGGCAGGTGCTGGCGGCGTTGGAGGAGGCCGGGCTGGTGCACCGGGTCATCGGCCGCGCCGGCGGAATCTTCATCAGCCACGCCCAGGTCGAACGCAGTCTGGCCGACGTGGTCGGGGTTCCGGCGTTCCTCGCCAACCAGGGGTACGTCGCCGGGACGCGGGTGATGTCGACCAAGATCGCACCGCCCGACACGACCACCCAGGCCGCCCTGCGGTTGGGTGCGGGCGACTTCGTGGTCGAGATCCAGCGGCTGCGCCTGGCCGATGGGTCACCGATCTCGCTGGAGCTGGCGCAGTTTCCCGCCGATGCCTTCCCCGGACTCCTCGAACAGCAGCTCGGCGGGTCGATCTACGAGGTGCTGGAGACCCAGTACGGCCTGGTGACCGGACGTGCCGACGAACGCATCGAAGCGGTGAGCGCCACCAATACCGAGGCATCGCTGCTGGGCGTGAAACCCAAATCGGCGCTGCTGCTGATCACCCGCGTCACCTACGACGCCGAAGGCACCCCGTGCGAATTCTCCCGTGACCTGTTCCGCGGCGACCGGATCTATCTGGCGGTGACCGCACAGGGCCGCGGCATCGCCAAAGGCATGGGCGAACGGTCCGACGCGAACACCGCCTCGGTCACCCTGCAGAGCCAACTGGCGGTGTGACGCCGCTGGTCGGCCGGTCCGACCGTGGTTCGGCGGCCCGCCACCGCCCGGCGATCAGCAGTCCGCAGACCACCGGCGTCATCGCCACGATGTAGAGCACCGTGCTCACCGTGACCGACAGGGCACCGCCGGTCAGCGTGTTCAGACCGACCGCCACGACGAGATTCCCGCCGCCGTGCACGATGGTCGACGGCCACACCGAACCGGTTGCGCCCCAGACGAATCCGATGACGAACTCCAGCATGATCGACAACGGCACCCACAGCAGCATGGCGATGAACGCCTCCCCGGCATCGACGTGGGCGCCGAAGTACCCGACCCACGGCAACGGCCAGTGCCATACCCCCCAGATCAGCCCGGTGAGGAAGGTGGTGGCGACGGGCCGGCCGGGTAGCAGCCGGTCGCGCAGATAGGCGGTCCAGCCGAACTCTTCGCCGAAGAAGAGCGGTGCTGCCAGCAGCGGAATGACCGGGATGGCGACGAGGAACAGCAGGTGGTCCGACCAGACGGTCGCGGCGGGACTCCAATACCCGGTCCCCCAGGCCAGGGCCAGACCGAGGACGAGGAACAGCGGTGACACCGCCACCGCGAGCAGGTAGACGCGCCAGTGCTTCCGCAGCCGTGGCCGCAATCCGGCGTCGGCGAATCCTTCGCGGGTGACCCACCGTCGCACCACCACCGCCGCCAGCGCCGGGATGAAGGCGGCGGTGGTCAATTGGATGACCGGATCGTCCATGGTCCGGCCGAGCGCGCCGACGGCCGCCCACGACAGCCAGGCGGGTACGAACGACAGCGCCAGATACCAGGCGACTCCGCGCGATCTCATGAGTCGATTCCACAAGAGATCCCCTCGCGGGGCGAACCGGGCAGCCCCGGGCCCGGCGTGGGGGTCATCCCCCGGGCGGTCAGGAGGTCAACCGGCCCGCCGCGTAATCCGCCCCCTGGTCGGTCAGTGGCCCGGTGTAGGTCCCCGGATTGTGGACGGCGAAGTTCAGCCCGTCCGAACACACCGGATCCTCCGGGGCGCAGAGCTGGATGGTCTTGTCCTGGTACAGCGGACCGATGACCACCGGCGGTTCGCCGAGGAAGTTCATCGCCCGCACGTTGGGCAGCCCGAACAGCGTGACCGCTGCGACGTGTTCGGCGATCTCGGGCTGCAGCGGTTTGGGCACCGTGGCCGGATCGACGCCGTCAGGCACCGCCTCCGAGGTCACGAAACCCATCACCGCCGCCCCCTGGGAGTAGCCACCGAGCACCATCTCGGTATCCGGGCAGGTATCGGCCACGCTGAGCACCCGGGCCCCGGCGTCGCGGACGCCGTCGGCCCCGGTGGACCACTGATCGGACGCGGGATAGTTCACCGGATAGACCGACAGCGTCCGGTCGCCGATCCGGCCACGCAGGGCGTCGACGAAGGCTTCGCCGGTCGGCCCGAGGCCAGGGGCCTCGTGCGTGCCGCGGGCGAACAGCACCTCGACGTCCGGGCAGGGTGCGGCCGATGCGGAGGCGACCACCCCCGCCGGACCGACCAGCGACGTGGCCGTGGCGGCGATGGCGAGCACGGTGAGATCGAGCCGCATGAATCCTCCGTTCCTGCCCGGGTGTGAGTATCCCGCAGCAGCATTCTCGTTAGTCAGACTAATAGGAGCAAGGCGCACCGCTGAGTCGCGACACAACGAGGCCAACACCGCAGGCGCCGCCCCGCATTCCATGATCTGCCACATCGGCCCGCAGCACCTGTTCAGCCGGCGCGACACCCCACCCGCCGAGACGAACGCGATGACTCAGCGGTGGTGCACGATCTCACCCGCGAGGATGACGGCACGCACCGCCCCGGCGTCCAGTTCGGCGAGTACCTGACGCGGAGCGGCCGCGAGCACCAGCAGATCTCCCGGCTGCCCCGGCCGCACCGCGCGCGGAACGTCCGGCCGCCGGCCGGAGCCGCTGAACAACGCCAACGCCGTCGGTGCGTCGACCCGCTCGTGCGGACCCAGGACGACGCCATCGGGCGTGCGGCGCGACACCGCCGCCCGCATGGCCGCCCACGGGTCACCGCGCCCGAACGGCGTATCGGTCGACAACGCCACCCGCACGCCGGCGTCGACCAGTGTCGCGACCCGCCACAGTTCGTCGTGCTCGTCGGCGGGCACCTCGACCAGATACCGGTCGCCGCGCTCGGCGACGAAGTTGGGCTGGGTGACCACCGTGACGCCCAGTTCGGCGAGGTCGGGCACGCAGTCGGCGGGGACCACCGCGGCATGCTCGATCCGGTCGCGGTCATGCATCCCCGCGGCGCGCAGCGCCGCGATCGCCACCACCAGTTGTGCACCGGTGACACAGTGCAGCGCCACCGGTACCTCCCCGGCGTGGCGGAGCCGGACCCAGTCGGTGAGTTCGGCGAGGTCCAGCGCGTCGTCGTGCAGGATTCGTTTTCCGGGCGCCAGCACATGCAACCGCTGCACGAGCTCACCCGACCGCCGGGCGGCGTGGAGATCGTCGGGATCGGAACCCGGTGTGGCGTCGGTGATTCCGGTGACGCCGTAGCCGAGCAGCTGCCGGCTCCATGCGCCGAGCTCGAGCTCGCGTCGTTGCGCGCGCCAGCTGTGGTCGGCGCTGCGCAGCCGACCGTCGGGATGGTCGGCCAGACCGAGGCGCCGCAGGCCCGCCGAGTTGACCGTCCACAGCACACCGGAACGGTGCTGGATGCGCACCGGCACCTCCGGTGCGAGCTCGTCGAGGGCGCGGCGGTCCAGCGGGCCGGCCGCCGCCTCGTGGTAGTCGATCGCCCGGATCCACCCGTCCTCACCCACCGCCGCGGCGCGCAGCGCCGCACCGAGTCCGGCCCGGTCGGTGACGGTGTCGGGGCCGACCCGCAGCGAACCGGAGGCGGCGGCCGCCGAACGGATGTGGACGTGGTGATCGTGCAGCCCCGGCACCACCGTCATGGCATCGGCATCCAGCACCACCTCACCGCGACGCCGGGCCAGGGTGTCGGCCACCGCGTCGATCCGGTCGCCGACGCGGATGTCGACCCGGCTGCCGTCCAAGAGGGTGGCGCGGCGGATCAGCATGGCGCCGTGCGGACGTCGATGAACTCGTCGACGACCGCGTTGTCGGCGCCCAGGGCGGCGGCGCGGCCTCGTACCCGCGGCCGGCGTGGGGTCAGCGCCACCTCACTTTCGGACGGCAGTGCGGCATAGCCGGCCGCGACGTCGGCCATCGCGATGTCGACCAGTTCGCCGCCACCCCGGGACACCGACTCCGCGACGGCGACCGCGGCCCGCAATCCGGTCAGCGGATCGGCGATCGCATCGCCGAGGAACGCGGGTCCGTCGCCGACCAGTCCGCCGGCCACCGCCGCGTCGTCGCCGAATGCGACCCACTCAGCCGGCGGTCCGACGGCGCCGTATCCGGTGATGCGGACCCAGACCCGGCCGTCGCGCGGGGGCAGTCGATCGGCGCCGAGACCCCGACGCGCCAAGGCGGCCGAACGCGATCCCTCGATGACCACATCGGCCACCGCGAGCAGGGCGCGGATTCGTGGATCTCCGAGATCGTTTGCGTAGCTCAGCTTTCCGGCGTTCATCCAGTCGAAGAACTCGGGTGCACCCGCGCGGGGGCCGTCCGGCCGGGCCCGGCTCTCCACCTTGACCACCCGGGCCCCGGCCTGCGTGAGTAGCCGGCCGCACAGCGGACCGGCCCACAGCGATGCCAGCTCGACCACCAGCAGATCGTCCAGCGGCCGGACGGCTGACCGGGCGCCGACCCGGCGGACCGTCGGTTCGGCGGGCGGCGTCTCCCCGGGGATCGCGGCCGGCAGCCCGAGCAGCCGCGCCCGGTCGACAGCCTGCGCCGCGGTTCGGCCGGCCGCCCAGCGGGTGACAGCGGGCCAGGGGTCGTCGTCGACCTCGTCGGCCTCGATCAGCGCGGGGACCGCCTCGGCGTCGGCGGGGCGCGACAGGGTCAGGGCGAGCCACCCGTCGCGGGTGGACAGCAGGCGGGAGCCGCCACCGGCGGACACCCGCCCGGGTGCAGGCAGGCCGAGCAGTCCGGCCCGGCCGGTGAGGAGTTCGGTCGCGTCGAGGGGAACCGGCAGCCGGTCGGCGAGCCGCTGCGCGCCGGTGAGCACCGCCGCTGCCATCCGCCACGCGCTCACCCGTTCATTGTGCTCAGTTCCGGTGGGCTCAGAACTGCAGGGCGGAGAACCGCCAGTCCAGCACCTGGCGGTCCTCCGCGCCACCGGCGCCGTCGACCGCGAACACCACCGAGCGCAGCTGCAGTACCCCGCCGCGACCCCCGGGCAGCGGGGTCGCGCCGTCGACGTGCAATTCGCTGTAGAGGGTGTCGCCTTCGTGCACCGGACCCGTGTGGTCGCAGGACTCCCACCCCAGGACGGTCACCAGATCGGGCAGCAACCGGGTGGCCTGGGCCAGGGCCAGTCCGATCGGATGCCCGCCGTACACCAGACGTTGCCCACCCGAGCGCGAATCATGGTGTACCGCAGCAATGTTCAAGGTGATCCTGGCCAGCTCCGGCGCACTGCTGACCACGTCGGCGGTGCCCTGCAGCACCGCACCGGCCAGGCTGGGATCGAAATGCGGACCAGGCACCCGGGAACGGTAGGCCTCGGCGTCCCAGCCGGCCGTCGGGTCCGGTGGGGCGACGGCGTCGGATCCGATCGCCGACAGGTCGTCGGCGTGCCCGGTGTCGGGTGCGCCGTCGCTCATCGGCAGCATCGCGCAGCGATAGAAGTCCAGAACCAGGTGGCCGGCCTGATCCACGGTGGTCATCCGCAACGCCGCCAGGCCGGTGCGCGCGCGGCCCGGCTTCGCCGAATTCTGCCGTAGGGCCACCACCTCGGTCCGGGTGGACAGCGTGTCGCCGATCACCGGATACCGGTGGAACACCAGACCGCGGTAGAAGAGATTCGCCTTCACCCGGTGGGTGACCAGGGTCGACTGGCCGATCGCCACGTCGCAGACGAACGCCGGATGCGCCGGCGGGACGGGTGAGCCGGTGACGGCCGCGGCGAGGTCGGCGTCCAGCGTGAGCCGGAGCCGGTCCCCGAGGATCGATTGGTGCACCGCAGCCGAGCCGCTGGTCAGCGTCATCGACGGGGCGGTGTCGAAGACCTGGCCGACGTGGAGATCGTCGAAGAAGGGGCCACCCGGGGTGCGCTCATGCGACGTCACAGTCGATGATGCTGACATATGTTGACCGACGAAGAAGAAATGCTGGTCGGGACCGTACGTGCGTTCGTCGACCGCGACGTCAAACCGGCCGTGCGCGAGGTCGAGCACGCCGACACCTATCCCGAGGCGTGGATCGAGCAGATGAAACGCATCGGCATCTACGGTCTCGCCGTACCCGAGGAGTTCGGCGGCTCCCCCGTCTCGACGCCCTGTTACGTCGAGGTCACCCAGGAGCTCGCGCGGGGCTGGATGAGCCTGGCCGGCGCGATGGGCGGGCACACCGTGGTCGCCAAACTGCTGAGCCGGTACGGCACCGAGGAGCAGAAACGGGCGTATCTGCCGGGTATGGCGACCGGCGAGATCCGCGCCACGATGGCGCTGACCGAACCCGGCGGGGGTTCCGACCTGCAGGCGATGACCACCACGGCGCTGCCGTCCGACGGCGGCGGGTTGACGATCACCGGTGCGAAGACCTGGATCAGCAATGCCCGCCGCTCCGGGCTGATCGCCCTGCTGTGCAAGACCGACCCGACCGCGCAACCGCGCCACCGCGGCATCTCGGTGGTGCTGGTCGACCAGGGCACCACCGGAATGTCGGTCTCCCGCGACCTGCCCAAACTGGGCTACAAGGGCGTCGAGAGTTGCGAGCTGGTGTTCGACGACTGCCGCGTGCCCGCCTCGGCGATCCTCGGTAGTGAGCCCGGCCGGGGATTCGCGCAGATGATGAAGGGCCTGGAGACCGGCCGCATCCAGGTGGCCGCCCGCGCACTCGGCGTGGCGACCGCCGCGCTGGAGGATGCGCTGCGCTACGCCCAGGACCGGGAGAGTTTCGGCAAGCCCATCTGGAAGCACCAGTCGATCGGCAACTACCTGGCCGATATGGCGACCAAACTGACTGCCGCACGCCAGCTCACCCGCTATGCCGCCGAACGCTACGACAGTGGCGAGCGCGCCGACATGGAGGCCGGGATGGCCAAGCTGTTCGCCTCCGAGGTGGCGATGGAGATCGCGCTCGACGCGGTACGCATCCACGGCGGGTACGGCTATTCCACCGAGTTCGACGTCGAACGCTACTTCCGTGACGCGCCGCTGATGATCGTCGGCGAGGGCACCAACGAGATCCAGCGCAACGTCATCGCCGCCCAGCTGGTCGCCCGCGGCGGGATCTGAGTCCGGCGGCCAGCGTGCCGAGCAGGGTGAGGGCATCGGCGCTGGGGCTGCCCGGTTCGGCGTCGTACACCACCAGTTCCTGCCCGGGTGCGGAACGGACGTCGAAGGTCTGCATCCGCAGTGTCAGGGCACCGACATCGGGATGACGAAACCGCTTCTCGGCCAACGACTTCCCCCGGGCGTCGCCGCGGTCCCACAGCCGGCGGAACTCCTCGCTGACGGTGAGCAGTTCGTTGAGTACCGTCCGCAGGCGCGGGTCGTCGGGTGCGCTGCCGTGGGCCATCCGGAAGCCGGCTGTGGAATCGGCGGCCACATCGGGCCAGTCGAGGTAGAACTCACGCGCCCCCGAGTCGGTGAACACCAGCAGCATCAGATTGCCATCGGCGCCGAAGTCGCCGAAGAGCGCCTGCGCCAAGGGATTCGCCGCGAGCACGTCGTAGGCGCGGTTGTAGACCAGCGCCGGATTGTCCGGCCAGGCATCCATCAGCCGCAGCAGGGCGGGGTCGACGCGATCGGATGCGGGGCGCTGGCGGGGGCGCGGCGCGTGACCGGCGAGCCGGAACAGATGGCTGCGACCGTCGTCGTCGAGGCGAAGGGCGGCCGACAGTGCCTCGAGCACCTGCACCGACGGTGACCGCTCGCGGCCCTGTTCGAGCCGGGTGTAATAGTCGGCGCTGACGCCGGCCAGCGACGCCACCTCCTCACGCCGCAGCCCCGGGACGCGTCGGACGCCGGAGCTGGTCAACCCGGCATCAGTCGGGCGCAGTGCGGCGCGCCGGCTCCTGAGGTACTCGCCGAGTTCGGCCACCATCCCACCTTAGCCACGCGGTGCAGCTCAGACCGGGTGCAGCGCACCCTGGTTGGCCGCCGCGGCGCGGTTCACAGTGAAGACATGAGTGAATCGAAGATCGTCCTCGTCACCGGGGCCAGCAGCGGGATCGGTGCCGCGGTGGCTCTGCGGCTGGCCGCCGACGGCCATCAGGTGGTGGCCGGTGCGCGCCGCGAAGACCGGTTGGCGGAGCTGGTTCGTCGCTCCGACGGCCACGTCGAGGTGCGCCGCCTCGACGTCACCGACCGGGCCGACGTCGCGGCGTTCGTCGATGCCGCCGCCACGGCGCACGGACGTGTCGACGTGATCGTCAACAACGCCGGAGTGATGCCGCTCTCCCGGCTCGACGCGCTGCTCGTCGATCAGTGGGACGCCATGATCGACGTCAACATCCGCGGACTGCTCAACGGAGTCGCCGCGACCTTGCCGCATTTCCAGCGCCAGGGCGGCGGGCATGTCATCACCGTCGCCTCGGTCGGCGCGCACGAGGTGGTGCCGACGGGCGCGGTGTACTGCGCGACCAAACATGCGGCGTGGGCGATCACCGAGGGGCTGCGGCTGGAGGTCGACCCGTCGATCCGGGTGACGACCGTCTCCCCCGGAGTGGTGGAATCCGAACTCGCCGACACGATCACCGATCCGACGGCGGCCGAGGCGATGCGCGGATACCGGGCCGCGTCCATCTCACCCGAGGCGATCGCGCGCGCCATCGCCTACGCCATCGGCGAACCCGCAGACGTCGACGTCAACGAGTTGATCATCCGGCCCGCCCGTCAGCGCTGAGGCCGAGCAGACGCGCCGCGCAGACCCAAAAAAGGGGCGCCCCGAGTGGGGCGCCCCTTTGTCGATGCCTGGGTCAGCGGACGGTGACGTAGGCCACGTGATCGTCGGTGTCGAAGCGCACCGACGTCACCGAAGCCTGCTCCAGTGGGCCGACGAGGCCTTGACGGTTGATGATGACCCGCACCCCGCGGTCCTGCAGCTGGCTGATCGTGTCCTGGGCGCTGCCGGCGCCGCTCGGGGCGGCCTGGGCGGCCGGGGCCGCGAGGCCGAGGAACGCGACGGTCAGTGTGCTGGCGGCCAGCGTGGCGAATCCGAACTTCTTCATTTTCGTGCCTTCTTCTACGTTTCGATTCTGCGGCCCGACCGGGAATTCGCTGAGAGCTTCCGGCCGGTCCGCTGGTGTAAACCGGCAGATCAGGCAATTAATTCCAGTGGCAGTATTTGATGGTCGGCTGGCAGGATCCGCACCCACCCGTGCGGCCGAGGGCCGGTCACTCGACCCGGTCGACCAGTCCCCACCGCAGCGCCGTCCCGGCGTCGAGGGTGCGACCGGACAGCACCAGATAGGCGGTGCGCTCGCGACCGATCCGCCGCGTGATGCTCACGGTGCCGCCCGCGCCGGGAATCAGTCCCAGCGTGAGTTCGGGCAGACCGAAGACTGCGTCGGCGGTGCTGATCACCCAGCCGCAGTAGGCGGCCATCTCCAGCCCGCTGCCCAGGACCTGGCCGTGCACCCGCGCCCGGCAGCGCGTATCCAGTCGCCGGGTCAGCTCGTCGAGCACCAGCGCGGGGCTGTGCCGGGTGCGGGCCAGGTGTGCGCTCGCCGGATCGGCGAAGCTGCCGAACTCCGCGAGATCGCCGCCGCTGCAGAAGGATCGGCCGGCTCCGGAGAGTTCCACCTGGTCGATCGACGGATCGAGGCGGGCCACCTCCAACGCCTCGAGCAGAGCGGCGCGGGCGTCGGTGGAGAACGCGTTGTGTCGCTGCGGCCGGTTGAAGCGCACCGACAGCGTGTCGCCCCGGCGTTCGGCCAGGACCGGGTCGGGTAACACCGGTACCGTGGCCGGCCCGCGCTCGGCCAACCACCGGGCGAACTCCGGGCCCGCCTGCAGCGTCGAATACGCCAGCGATTCGGTGACCACGCCGGCGCGCGTCGGGCCGTGCGGGTCGACCGTGCGCAGCACGTCGGCGCAGATCGCCGCGGCGCGGGGCCAGCGCCGGCACCGAACGCGTAGCTCCTCGAGGCTGTCGGCGACCGAGTCGACCGTCACGGTGCGCGGATCGTCGTCGTGCCGTTCGGTGAGCGTGAACGCGACGTCGTCGCGCGGGGCCCCGATCCCGACGACGACTCCGCCCGCAAGCTCGATGGCGTCCACCTCGCGCCGGCTCACGAGTACTTCGCGATGAGTTCCTGCTTGTAGAGCTTGCCGGTGTCGGTGCGGGGGAGCTGCGCTTCGAAGGAGATCGACCGCGGACACTTGTAGTGGGCCAGCCGATCCCGCAGCCATCCCAGCAGTTCCTCGGCGAATTCCGGCGTCGCGTCGGCGGGGTCGACGGTCTGCACGACGCCCTTCACCCGCTGACCCATCTCCGCGTCGGGCACCCCGAACACCGCGGCGTCCATCACCAACGGGTGCGTCACCAACATGTTCTCCGCCTCCTGGGGATAGATGTTCACCCCGCCGGAGATGATCATGTGGTGCCTGCGGTCGGTCAGGTACAGATAACCCTCCTCGTCGACGTAGCCGATGTCGCCGACGGTGGCCCAGCCCTGCGGATGCCGCGACGCCGCCGTCTTGTCCGGGTCGTTGAGGTATTCGAAGGAGTTGCCGCCCTCGAAGTAGATCTCCCCGGCCTGGCCGGGTGGCAACTCATTGCCGTCCTCGTCCAGGATGTGCACGGCACCGCTCATCGGACGGCCCACCGAACCGGGATGGGTCAGCCACTCCTGCGCGCTGATCAACGTCGATCCGTGCGCCTCCGAGGACGCGTAGTACTCGTCGATGATCGGACCCCACCAGTCGATCATCTGCTTCTTGATGTCCACCGGGCACGGCGCGGCGGCGTGCATCACCCGCTTGAGACTCGAGACGTCGTACGAACGGCGCACCGCCTCAGGCAGTTTCAGCATCCTGGTGAACATCGCCGGCACGAACTGACCGTGGGTGACGCGGTAGCGCTGGATCGCCTCGAGACAACCCTCGGCGTCGAACTTCTCGAGGACCACCGTGGTGATGCCGCCCGCCTGGATCTGCATGGACCACACCGACGGCGCGGTGTGGTAGAGCGGTGCCGGGCTGAGGTAAATGGCATCGGGATCGAGCCAGAAGCTCACCAGCGCAGCCATCAGCCCGGGCGATTCGGACGGGTGCACGTGCGGCAGCTGCCGTTTGATGCCCTTGGGCCGACCGGTGGTGCCGGACGAGTACTGCAGGAGATCACCCTCGATCTCATCGTCGATCGGTGTATCCGGTCGATCGGCAACGCTTTCGGGGTAGCGCTCCCACCCGGCCAGTTCGTCGCCCGCGAACAGCAGCACGGGTGGCAGGCCGCCGGGCAGGTGCTTGCCGAGATCGACGCACACGGTGCGTAGCGCTTCGGAGGCGACGACGGCCTTGGCGCCGCTGTTGTCGATGATGTACGCGGCCTCGGCCGCGGTGAGATGCGTGTTGATCGGTACGTAGTACAGGCCGCTGCGGCGCGCCGCCCACATCACCGCGTGCATGTGCTCGTTGTTCTCCATGAGGATCGCGACGGCGTCGCCCTCTCGAAGCCCCGCACCGCGGAAGTGGTGCGCCAGCCGGTTGGCCCGCGCCTCGAGCTCGTCGAAGGTGACGACGGTGCCCGACGGGTGGAGGATGATCGCCGGCTTGGCTCCTTTGCCTGGGCCGACATGGTCGCGAATCTGCATGGCAAGACTGTACGACGCGCTTGTTGACACGTGTCAAGAGGCCGTTCGACGGGGCACCACACCGCCACGACCGCCCAGATTCTGGGACAAAGCACTGCAGGTGAGGCCTGTTCAGCCTAGGGTTTTATGGGACGGCCGTCACAACGTGAGATCGGAGAGCAGCAAGCAATGCGCATACTCATCACTACGGTATCGGCGGGCTTCCTGCTCGTCGGTTCCCTGACCGGTGCCCAGGCGGCGCACGCCGGCCAGGTCAGCAACGACACCTACGCCCCGCAACCCGTCCCCGTGCCGGCGCGCTCGGAAGTGCAGCCGCTGGACTGCTACGGCACGACCGGTGACATGGGCTGCGGACCCGGCTGGTTCTGGCGCGACGGCTGGCGCGGCTGGGCCTGCTACCCCTGCTGAGAGGTGACAACGACGATGAAGACACTCACTCGCGTATTCAGCGGCCTGGCCGCTTCCGCAGCGACGGCGGCCGTGGTGACCGTCGCCGGCCTGGCGACCGCACAGGCCCAGACGGATTACAGCAATCTGCCCGTACACCCCAACGACTCGACCGACTCCGCGGCGTGGGTCGAGGGATCTCCGACGCTGAACCCGGGGAACCAGACCGGGGTCGAGACCACCTTCACCCACCGGGACGGCACCCGCAGCATCACCGATCGGGTGCAGGTGTTCGACAACCCGCAGGCGGCGCAGGCGGCGGCGGCCAACAACGACACCGGTGAACCGGTCGCCAATCCGTTCACCCGTAACGTCCCCGTCGGGGAGGGTGGCACGCTGACCACCGGCTCCACCCCGGATGGGACCAGTTCGGTGGGCGTCCTGAAGTTCACCACCGGCAACGCCCTGACGACCGTGAAGTTCCAGGGCCCGCCCGGTGACACGGTGCCCGAGGACGTGGCCGTGCAGTACGGCCAGAGCCAGCATGCGGCGAACCAGCAGTTGATGGCCGGTAGCTGAGAACGAACGACGAGGGCCCCGGAGGTGAATCACCTCCGGGGCCCTTTCGTTCGGGTCACGCGCCCGTCGATCAGCTCTCTTCGGCCAGCCGCGTCTTCAGCGCGTCGAACTCGTCCTTGATGCCGGTCGGCAGCTTCTCGCCGACGAATTCGAACCATTCCTCGATCAGCGGCAGCTCGTCGCGCCACTCGTCGACCCGCACCGCCAGGGCCTCGTCGACGTCGGCGGGGTCCACATCGAGCCCGGACAGGTCGAGATCCCCTGCGGTGGGCACGATGCCGATCGGAGTGCTCTTGCCGTCGGCGGAGTGCTCGATACGCTCGATCGCCCACTTCAGCACACGGCTGTTCTCGCCGAAGCCGGGCCACAGGAAGCGGCCGTCGCCGCCGCGGCGGAACCAATTGACGAAGAACACCTTCGGCAGCTTGGAATCGTCGGCGTTCTTGCCGATGTCGATCCAATGCTGGAAGTAGTCGCCGACGTTGTAGCCCAGGAACGGCAGCATCGCCATCGGGTCGCGGCGCACGGTGCCGACCTTGCCCTCGGCGGCGGCGGTCTGCTCCGAACCCAGCGTGGCGCCGATGAACACACCGTGCTGCCAGTCGCGGGCCTCGGTGATCAGCGGGACCGTGGTCTTGCGGCGGCCGCCGAACAGGATCGCCGAGATCGGCACCCCCTGGGGGTCATCCCACTCCGGCGCCAGCGTCGGGCATTGCGAGATCGGCGTGCAGTAGCGCGAATTCGGGTGCGCCGCTTTGGTTTCGGTCTCGCGCAGGATCCAGTCCTGTCCCTTCCAGTCGATCAGGTGATCGGGCTCGCCCTCCAGACCCTCCCACCACACGTCCCCGTCGTCGGTCTTGGCGACGTTGGTGAACACGGTGTTGCCCGCGGCGATCGTCTTCATCGCGTTCGGGTTGGAGTCCCAGTTGGTGCCCGGCGCGACGCCGAAGAATCCGAACTCGGGGTTGGTCGCATAGAGGCGACCGTCCTTGCCGAACCGCATCCAGGCGATGTCGTCGCCGACGGTCTCGGCGCGCCAGCCCGGGATGGTGGGCTGCAGCATCGCGAGGTTGGTCTTACCGCACGCCGACGGGAACGCCGCGGCGATGTAGTACGCCTTGTTCTCCGGCGAGATCAGCTTGAGGATCAGCATGTGCTCGGCGAGCCAGCCCTCGTCGTGGGCCATCGCCGAGGCGATCCGCAGCGAGTAACACTTCTTGCCCAGCAGCGCGTTGCCGCCGTAGCCGGAGCCGAAGCTCCAGATCTCGCGGGTCTCCGGGAAGTGGGTGATGTATTTGGTGTCGTTGCACGGCCACGGCACGTCCTTCTCGCCCGGCTCCAGGGGGGCGCCGATCGAGTGCAGCGCCTTGACGAAGAAGCCATCGGTGCCGATCTTCTCCAGCGCCGCCGACCCCATCCGGGTCATGGTGCGCATCGAGACCACGACGTACTCGGAATCGGTGATCTCGACGCCGAGCTTCGGGTCCTCGGCGTCGAGCGGACCCATGCAGAACGGCACCACCCACAGCGTGCGGCCGCGCATACAACCGCGGTACAGATCGGTCATCAGGCTGCGCATCTCGGCGGGGTCCATCCAGTTGTTGGTGGGACCGGCGTCGATCTCGCGCTGCGAACAGATGAAGGTGCGCGACTCGACCCGCGCGACGTCTGAGGGGTCCGAAAGCGCCAGGTAGGAATTCGGCTGCTTCTGCGGATTGAGTTTCTGGAAGGTGCCCGCCTCGACGAGCTGCTCGCAGAGCCGTTCGTATTCTTCCTGCGAACCGTCAGCCCATGCGACACGATCCGGTTGGGTGAGTTCCGCGACCTCGCGAACCCACGCCAACAATCCCTCGTGCTCGGTCGGCGCGGTGTCGAGACCCGGAATGGTCGCTGCGGTCATGAATTCTCCTGCGTAGGTTCGGTGCCAGGACACAGGTCCGTCCCTTGGGTTCGAGGTTAACGTGGGTGACATACCCGACGGAATTCGGATCCATGTCCGATGACTCACAGGAACGATTCAGTAAAGCGCTTTTTCGGCTCTACTGTTCGGTAACCCGTGGTTTGTGCGCGGCAAATTCGCCGGCCCCGGGAAAATGGCGCGCGCGGCGCCGCGCGCGGACCTCCTCGGCCATCGCCGACTCCGCGTCGAGCAGCCGGATCGCGACCCGCTCCTCCATCGCCGACCGCAGCGTCGCACACGCCTGGCCGACCCACCGGTCGAGCGCTGCACGATCGTGCAGCAGGCCGCGCGCACCGACCACCCACACCGTCGCCGCCAGACCGGTGATTCCCCCGGCGATCAGCCCCACCACCGCCAGCGCGGCGTCCGTCCCGGAGAACAACCGGCCGATCGCGAGCGCGACCCCCAGGCCGAAGCCGGCGCCGAGCATCCTCACCAATCGGTTCTCCAGCCGACGCGTTCGCCGGGCCGGTGCGGCGATCGCAACCGTCCCGACCGGCGAGAACGGTGCGACCGGCGGTGGCCTCAGGTGCAGCTCGTCGGCGACGCGGCGCAGCTGCGCGGTGATCTGAGCGTCCAGCTCGGTGCCCACCTGCGCCACGCGACGGCGCGTGTGGGCGGTGAACCGCTCGAATCCGTCGCGATCCAGCTCGGCGACGTCATCGTGCAGTTCGGCACGCAGATCGGCGCACCGGTTGCGAACCAGGTAGGTCAGGCGGACCCGGGCCCGCTGCAGTTCGGTGCGCGGCGCGCCGGTGCCGGCCGGGCGACGGGACAGCAGTCGCAGCGAACCCCGGCAGACATCGAGGCCGCAGTCCCGGTGCAACGGCGTCACCGGGCCGCGGCTGTAGGCCCGCCAGTGCACCGCCCGACGCAGATGGGCGGCCGCGGAGTCGGCCGGATCGACCCGCAGACCGGCCGCCTGCAGGACGTCGACCGCCGCGCACATCCGCGCCAGCACCGCGTCGTCGCCGGCGAGGAATTCCGCGATCGCCTCCCCCGGGTCGCTGTGCACCGCCACGGCCCGCAGCCGGGCCACCGCGTCCTGCACACGCCGGTAGCGCGCCGGCGCCGCGAGCGCGTCGAGGTCGGCGAGGTCGCCGGCGATCGGGTCCAGCCGCGGGTCACCGCTGTCCTCGACCAAGCGCGCGAGCGCTTCGGCGAACGCTGCCATGCCAGCCATCGTGACACCGGCCGGCGGGGTGCGGTGACACTTCTTTGTCAGGCAACTGTTGGGTATCAATATCTGCGGCGATGGGGGTACCCCGACGGTGATGAGCGACCATGGACGGATGCATGCGCGTGAATCGGACGTCGTCGGTCCGCCGACGACGGACGCCACGCCGCATCCGCCGCGCCGCGTCACCAGCTTCCGCTCCCGGCGGTCCACCCTGTCGGCCAATCAGCAGGCGACCTGGGATCGGCGCTGGCCGGCGCTGGGCATGCAGGCACGCGACGACGACGGACGACCCGCGCCGCCGCTGGACATCCCCGCCTGGTTCGGCCGGTCGGCGCCGGTGGTCCTCGAGATCGGCTGCGGCACCGGCACCTCGACCCTGGCGATGGCCCAGGACGAACCGCAGATCGACGTCATCGCCGTCGAGGTGTACCGGCGCGGATTGGCCCAGCTGCTCGGCGGCATCGACCGCGAGGGCGTCCCGAACATCCGGATGATCCGCGGCGACGGCCTCGACGTCCTGGAACACCTGATCGGCAGCGGGTCGCTGACCGGCGTGCGCATCTTCTTTCCCGACCCGTGGCCCAAGGCACGCCACCACAAGCGCCGCTTCCTGCAGCCCCAGACCGTGGCGCTGATCGCCGACCGGTTGCAGCCCGGCGGCATCCTGCACGCCGCCACCGACCATCTCGGCTACGCCGAGCACATCGCCGACGTCGGCGATGCCGAACCGCTGCTGCGGCGGGTGACCAGCCAGACGACCACGGAACGCGACCTGCCGATCTCGGTGCGCCGGCCCGCCACCAAATACGAACGCAAGGCCCTGGCGGGCCCCGTCATCACCGAACTGATCTGGGAGAAGAGCCCATGAGCGTGACCGACGAGGCGTCCTCCCCTGCGGTTCCGGCGCCTCCCCCGCCGGCCGGTCCTCCGGAGGGCACCCGCCGGGTCCTGCTGGTGTGGGATGCCCCGAACCTCGACATGGGCCTCGGGTCGATCATCGGCGGGCGGCCGACCGCCGCGCACCGCCCCCGCTTCGACGCCCTCGGACGCTGGTTGCTCGCCCGCACCGCGGACCTCTCCGCCGCCGCCCCGCCCGACGGCGCCGCCCCCGCGCTCGAACCGGAGGCGACCGTCTTCACCAACATCGCCCCGGGCAGCGCCGACGTGGTGCGGCCGTGGGTCGAGGCGCTGCGCAACGTCGGTTTCGCCGTCTTCGCCAAACCCAAGATCGACGAGGACAGCGACGTCGACTCCGACATGCTCGCCCACATCGAGCTGCGGCGCCGCGAAGGCCTGGCCGCGGTGCTGGTGGCCTCGGCCGACGGACAGGCGTTCCGGCAACCGCTGGAGGACATCGCCCGCGAGGGCATCCCGGTCCAGGTGCTCGGTTTTCGCGAGCACGCGAGCTGGGCGCTGGCCTCCGAACTCCTGGAGTTCGTCGATCTCGAGGACATCCCCGGTGTCTTCCGCGAACCGCTTCCCCGGATCGGACTGGACTCCCTGCCCGAACAGGGCGCCTGGCTGCAGCCGTTCCGGCCGCTGTCGGCGCTACTCACCTCCCGCGTATGACGGCACGACCTGGGCGGCAGAAGAGTCCGCAGAAGAGGAGGACAACGCGTTGCAGATTTCGCGAACACGCGGGCGGACGCTAGCGTCGGATACCTTGGAGAGCACTGACCCGGTGCGCTCGCCCGGAATCGGCGGACGCATGTGCGGATACGGCGGATACGGCCGTTGTCGGTGGCTGCCGACCACGCCTGTGTGACAACTGAAAGACCACGGCGCGGTCGTCGAAGAATGTAGTGAGGAGCTTGAGTGTTCGCCTGGTGGGGTCGAATCGTGTACCGATTCCGGTACATCGTCATCGCTGTCATGGTGGCGCTCTGCCTCGGCGGCGGCGTCTACGGGATCAGCCTGGGTCAGCATGTCACCCAGAGTGGCTTCTACGACGAGGGCAGCCAGTCGGTGCACGCCTCGGTGACCGCCGACGCGGCCTACGGGCGTGACCGCACCAGCCACGTGGTGGCCATTCTGACGCCGCCCGACGGCGAGAAGGTCGACAACCCCGAGTGGATGAAGAAGACCACCGACGAACTGGACAAACTGGTCGCCGACAACCCCGATCAGGTCGAATCGTGGGTGGGCTGGCTCAAGGCGCCGACCACCACGCTGGCCACCGTCCAGCAGATGAAGACCGACGATCTGTCGAAGACGTTCGTCAGCATTCCGCTCAAGGGTGACGACGACGACTCGATCCTGAAGAACTACCAGGCCGTCGAACCCCAGCTGCGCGCCATCAACGACGGCCGCATCCAGCTCGCCGGTCTGAATCCGCTCGCCAGCGAGCTCACCGGAACCATCGGGGAAGACCAGAAGCGTGCCGAGGTGGCGGCCATCCCCCTGGTCTGTGTGGTGCTGTTCTTCGTATTCGGTGGCGTCGTCGCCGCCGCGCTGCCCGGTCTGATCGGCGGCCTGACCATCGCCGGCGCGCTGGGGATCATGCGGCTGTTCGCCGAGTTCATGCCGGTGCATTTCTTCGCCCAGCCGGTGGTGACACTGATGGGGCTCGGTATCGCCGTCGACTACGGCCTGTTCATGGTGAGCCGATTCCGCGAAGAACTCGCCGAGGGCTACGACACCGAGGCCGCCGTCCGCCGGACCGTGATGACCTCCGGGCGGACCATCATGTTCTCGGCGGTGATCCTGGTGGCGTCCTCGGTGCCGCTGCTGCTGTTCCCCCAGGGCTTCCTGAAGTCGATCACCTACGCGATCATCGCCTCGGTCATGCTCGCGGCGATCCTGTCGGTCACCGTGCTGGCCGCCGGCCTGGCGATTCTCGGACCCCGCGTCGACGCGCTCGGCGTGCGGACGCTGGTCAAGTTCGCCCTGCCCGATCCGATCCACTCCGACGCGGGCGTGCAGAAGACCAACACCTTCGCCATCGCGTCCATCCCGCTCGGACTGCTGGTGCCCCCCGCGGGCATCGCCCTGGGCCATCTCGCCCGCAAACGCATCAAGCAGACCGGCGAACGGGGCGCCCAGCTGGCGCTGATCGGCCTCGTCATCGGCTACACCGTGCTCTACGGCGCGATGGCCTACGGGGTGTACGCGCTCAGAGACGCCGACGTCATCGGCAGCGGGCTCTACTGGATGCTGATGGGCATCGTCGCGTTCCTGGCGATCGTCACCTTCGGTCTGGCGCTCGCGCGTTACGTGCCGCTGGCCCGCCGCCCCATCGTGTGGTGGTTGAACTGGCTCAGCGAGAAGACCCAGAAGACCAAGACCCGCGCCGAGGTCGAGCAGGGTTTCTGGGGCCGGCTGGTCACTCACGTGATGAAGCGGCCCGGCGCCTTCGCCGCGCCGATCATCATCGTGATGATCCTGCTGGTCATCCCGCTCGGTCAGCTCGCGCTCGGCGGCATCAGCGAGAAGTACCTGCCGCCGGACAACTCCGTACGCGTCGCGCAGGAGGACTTCGACCGCACCTTCCCTGGATTCCGGACCGAACCGTTGACGCTGGTCATCCAGAACACCGACGGTCAGCCCGTCACCGATCAGCAGGTCGCGGAGATCCGCAACGAAGCGTTGACCATCCCCGGCTTCATCGAACCCGACGGCGATCCGTCGAAGATGTGGCAGGCGCGCGGCGGCGAATCGACCGACCCGTCGGTGCGCGTCATCCAGAACGGCCTCGTCGACCGCAACGACGCGGCACAGAAGATCGAGGAACTGCGGGAGCTGACGCCGCCGCGGGGGCTGACCATCTCGGTGGGCGGCACCCCGGCGCTCGAACAGGACAGCATCCACAGCCTCTTCGAGAAGCTGCCGCTGATGGTGACCATCCTGATCGTCACGACGACGATCCTGATGTTCCTGGCGTTCGGTTCGATCGTGCTGCCGATCAAGGCGGCGCTGATGAGCGCGCTCACGCTGGGCTCGACGATGGGCATCCTGACCTGGATGTTCGTCGACGGCCACGGCTCGGGGCTGATGAACTACACCCCGCAGCCGCTGATGGCCCCGATGATCGGCCTCATCATCGCCGTGATCTGGGGTCTGTCCACCGACTACGAGGTGTTCCTGGTCTCGCGCATGGTCGAGGCGCGTGAGCGGGGCATGTCCACCGCCGAGGCGATCCGGATCGGTACGGCCACGACCGGCCGCCTGATCACCGGCGCCGCGCTGGTCCTGGCCGTCGTGGCGGGTGCGTTCGTGTTCTCCGACCTGGTGATGATGAAATACCTGGCCTTCGGCCTGCTCATCGCCCTGCTGCTGGACGCGACGATCATCCGGATGTTCCTGGTGCCCGCGATCATGAAGATGCTGGGCGACGACTGCTGGTGGGCGCCACGCTGGATGAAGCGCATCCAGGAACGCCTCGGCCTCGGCGAGACCGAACTCCCCGACGAGCGCAAGCGCCCGGTCGTGCACGATCCGGCCGAGGACATGGCGCTGGTCGGAGCCGGTGCGCCGGTGCCGCCGCGCCCGTCCCGGCCGCGGCCACCGCACGATCCCACGCATCCGGAGGGACGCGTCGGTCCGACGCGGATCCCACCCGGCCCGCCGCGGGTGAACGGCCCGTCGGTGGCGGGTACCACCCGGATCCCCGCCAACCGCCCGCCGGTCGGCACCGAACCGCCGACCACGCGGTTGTCGATGGCCAAGAACGCGGTGCGCGGTGCCGTCAACGCCGCCACCACCCAGCGCACCCCCCGTCCGCCGGCACCGCCACAGCGGGAGGAACGTGAGATCGAGTCGTGGCTCGGTGAGCTGCGTGGCGGCCCGAGCGGTCAGCCGCCGCGCCCGCCGCAGCCGTCGGCCGAACCCACGCAGGCGATGCGTCCCGGTGCGGCGCCCGCCGAGGGCAACGAGCCGACGACGGCCATCCCGGTGCAGCGTCCGGGTCAGGAGGCGCAGCCGGATTCCGGTGAGGCCACCACCAAGATCCCGACCCCGGACAGTTCGGCGGCCGATCCGGAACCGACCGAGAAGATAGATCTGCGCGACGAGGCGCAGAAGCGGCGCGGCGGCGGGGTCAGCGCCCAGGATCTGCTGCGGCGCGAGGGCCGGATCTAGTCGGCCTTCTCCTCGATGTCGTCGGCTTCGGCCTGGATACGGGGGCCGTCCTCGGCTTTCATCTCGGCCGCCTCGGCCTGCGGATCGGGTGCGGTCAGCACCCGGATGGCGCTGTTGAGGAACGCCACCAACGGCACGGCGAGCAGCGCGCCGACGATCCCGGCGGTCACTCCGCCGCCCGCGATCGCCAGCACCACCGCCAGCGGGTGGATGGACACCGCGCGGCCCATCACCAGCGGCTGCAGCACATGGCCCTCCAGCTGCTGGACGGCGAGGATCAGGCCGAGGGTGATCAGCGCGTAGACCAGACCCTTGGTCAGCAGCGCGACGATCACCGCGAGGAATCCGGTGATCACGGCGCCGACCAGCGGGATGAACGCGCCCAGGAACACCAGCGACGCCAGCGGCAGTGCCAGTGGAACGCCCATGATGGCCAGACCGGTGCCGATGCCGATGGCGTCGACCAGTGCCACCAGGAAGGTGGCCCGGACGTAGCCGATCAGGGAGTGGAAGCCGGCGCGGCCCGCGTCGCGCACCCGCCGGCGCGCGGGGAGGGGAAAGATCCTGGTGACGAACTCGAAGATGTTGCGTCCGCCATGCAGCAGGAAGATCAGCGTGAACAGCACCAGCAGCGCGCCGGTGAGGATCTCGGTGAGCGTGCCGGCGGTGGACAGCGCCCCGCTGGTGACCCGCTCCTGGTTGTTGCGCAGCGCCTCGATCGCCGAGTTGCCGGCGTTGTCGATCTGCTCCCGGCTCAACCCGAGCGGCCCGTCGATCAGCCAGCGGCGCACCCCGTCGATGCTGCGCGTCACCTGCTCCACCAGTGCCGGGGTGCCCTCGACGAACTGACTGACGACGAACGTCAACAGGCCGCCCACCACCGCCAGACCGCTGAGCAGGATCAGCGCGACCGCGCCGCCCCGCGGCGCCCCGCGGCGATCCAGGAAGTCGACCGCAGGCATCAGCAGCGCGGCCAGCAGCGTGGCCAAGGCCACCGGCACGACGATCACCTCGAGTTTGAGGACCAGCCACAGCACCGCCCACACGGCGCCGAAGATCACCAGCAGCCGCCACGCCCACGCGGCCCCCTTCCGGACGAGGGGGGACACCGACTGATCGTCCGCTGACAGGGCCGCTGGCATGCGGGTACTGTAGCCGCCCACCTGGGTGCCCAACGGGCATCGACGGCGCCGACCGCCGACGGCGGCACGCCCGTCCGCGGCGCTGGGGTCGGCGCCGGGGACCCCGTTACCCTGTAGCACGTGTCTCACGACGCGCCGGCGAGCGCCGCCCAGCCGCCGGGGGGGACCGACTCGGCGGGACCCGCCCGCGGGAAGTACTGGTGGGTCCGGTGGGCGGTCATCGCCGTCGCGGTCACCGTGCTCACCGTCGAGGTGGTCCTGGTGTGGGATCAGCTGGCCAAGGCCTGGGAGAGCCTGCTGTCGGCCAACTGGTGGTGGGTGCTCGCCGCGATCGTCGCCTCGCTGCTGTCGATGCACAGCTTCGCCCAGATCCAGCGCACGCTGCTGCGCTCGGCCGGTGTCGAGGTCAGGCAGTTGCGCTCCGAGGCCGCCTACTACGCCGGCAACGCGCTGAGCACCACCATGCCGGGCGGCCCGGTGCTGTCGGCGACCTTCCTCTACCGGCAGCAGCGGATGTGGGGGGCCACGCCGGTGATCGCGTCGTGGCAGCTGGTCATGTCCGGCGTACTGCAGGGGGTCGGCCTCGCGCTGCTCGGGCTCGGCGGCGCCTTCCTGCTCGGCGCCAGCAAGAACCCGCTGTCGCTGGTGTTCACCCTGGGCGGCTTCGCCGCGCTGCTGGTGCTCGGCCAGGCGGTGGCCACCCGCCCGGAGCTGATAGACGGCATCGGTGTGCGGCTGCTGTCGTGGTTCAACTCGCTGCGCGGTAAACCCGCCGACGCCGGCCTGGCCAAGTGGCGCGAACTGCTCGCTCAGCTGGAATCGGTGCAGCTGGGCCGGCGCGATCTCGGTATGGCGTTCAGCTGGTCGCTGTTCAACTGGATCACCGACGTGGCCTGCCTGGCCTTCGCCTGCTACGCCGCCGGCGGACACCCGTCGTTGGCCGGTCTGACCGTCGCCTACGCCGCGGCACGCGCGGTCGGCACCATTCCGCTGATGCCCGGTGGCCTGCTGGTGGTCGAGGCGGTGCTGGTGCCCGGGCTGGTGTCCAGCGGGATGACGCTGGCCGGCGCCATCTCGGCGATGCTCATCTACCGGTTGGTCAGCTGGATCTTCCTGGCCGCCATCGGATGGGTGGTGTTCTTCTTCGTTTTCCGCACCGAACGCGACCTCGATCCCGACCGTGACCGCGATACCGACATCGAATCCCCCGAGGAGCCGGCGTGACCCGTCGAACCGTCCCCGAGTCCCGGTTCACCGCCGCGGCACTGGTCGCCGACGTGGTCTGCGTCGTGGTGTTCTGCACGATCGGCCGACGCAGCCATGCCGAAGGGCTCACCCCGGCGGGTATCGCGGAGACCGCGTGGCCGTTCCTGGCCGGCACCGGGGTCGGCTGGCTGGTGGCCCGGGCCTGGCGGCAGCCGCTGTCCCCCGCCCCGACCGGCGTGCTGATCTGGGTGTGCACGGTGGCTGTCGGCATGCTGCTGCGCAAACTCAGCGGCCAGGGGGTGGCACTGAGTTTCGTGATCGTCGCGTCGCTGGTGACCGCGGTGCTGCTGCTGGGCTGGCGCGGCGTCCTGGGCGCGATCCGGCACCGCGGACTTCAGCGGAGCTGACCCTCGACCGACTGCCCGGCCGGAACCGCTGCCGTGGAGGCGGTCAGCGTGGCGCGCAGACCGCCGAGCGGTCCGTCGGACAACTCGATGTGACCGCCGTGCAGCTCGGCCTGCTGGGCGACCAGCGCGAGACCGAGGCCGGATCCCCCGGGCGCGGCGGTGCTGCCGCGCTGGAACCGCCCCAGCACGGTCTGGTGTTCCTCGGCCGGCAGACCGCGTCCGTTGTCGTCGACGACGATGGTCAGCACATCGTCGCTGCGATGGGCCTGCAGCACCACCCGGGTGGCCGCACCATGGGTCAGCGCGTTGCGCACCAGGTTGTCGACGGCCAGCCGCAGACCGCCCGGCCAGGCCCACACCGCCCCGATCTGCTCGTCGGCCTGCACCGTGATCTCGGCGCCCGAGCGGGTGTTCTCCCGCGCGACCCGATCCAGCAGGTCGGTGACGTCGGTGAGCTCGCGGTCCTCGACCTGCGCCAGCTGACCGGAGGCCAGCTGGCCCAGCGCGGTGATGATCGCCTCGACGCGGCGCTGCGCCCGCGACAGGTCGGCCACCACCTCGGCGCGTTCCTCCGGGGGCAGATCGTGGATGCGCAGCGTGTCGAGGTCGGCCCGCATCGCGGTCAGCGGGGTGCGCAGTTCGTGGGCGGCGTTGGCGGCGAAATCCTGGGCGGCCTGCAGCGAGTTGGTGGTCGCGTACCGGGCGGCTGCCAGTCGGCGCAGCATCGCCGACATCGCCTCGGACAGCTCCTCGGCCTCGCGCACCCCGCTGACCCCCGGCATCGAATCGCTGCCGTCGCCCAGCGCCGAGGTCTGCTCGGTCAGCTTGCGCAGCGGGCGGATCGCCGGGCCGGCCAGCAGCCAGCCCAGTCCGCCGGCCAGCAGCACGGTGACCACCCCGACCAACGCGTACTTCGGGATCCGCCCGGCGCTGAGCAGGATGCTGTCGACCCGGATGCCGATCGACATCAACACCCCGCCCTGCTGGTCGAGTGCCAGTGTGCGTACCCGGTATTCGTTGCCGTTGACCTCGACGGTCTCGGTGCCCGGCGGGAGGGCCGGCAACTGGAAGCCGCGCTGGAACACCACCTGTCCGGTGGAGCGGGACCGTCCGGTGGTCAGCACACCGCGGCGCGGATCACCCAGTTGCTCGGGGAACATGCTGGCATCGACGATCGAATCGAGCCGGCGATCGAGCTGGGCGGCGTCGTTGTTGGCCAGCACCAGCGAGGTGAGGATCGTGAACACGGCGACCACCGCCGCGGCCGCCGCCGCCGAGGCGACCGCGACGCGGGTGCGCAGCGAGGCAGAACGGATGAAGCGCGGGACCCACACGGTCTCAGGGCTCGTCCCGCAGCACGTATCCGATCCCGCGAACGGTGTGGATGACCCGCGGCAGACCGTCGCGCTCGAGTTTGCGCCGCAGATAGGAGATGAACACGTCGGCCACATTGGTGTCGACGTCGAAGTCGTATCCCCACACCAGCTCGAGCAGACGCTGCCGGGACAGCACCACGCCGTGGTTCTCGGCCAGCACCGCCAGCAGGTCGAACTCCCGTTTGGTCAGCTCCACCCGCTCGCCGTCGACGAACACCAGCCGGCGGGCGGTGTCGATGGTCAGCGCCCCGACCGTCATGGTGTCCGACGGTCGGTCGGCCGGGTTGGCCCGGCGCAGCAGCGCATGCAGGCGGGCCACCAGCTCGCCCAGATCGAACGGTTTGGTCAGATAGTCGTCCGCACCGGCCTCCAGACCGGCGATCCGGTCGTTGACGGTGTCGCGCGCCGACAGCACACAGATGGGGATGTCGTTGCCGAGCGCGCGCAGCGCCGTCACGACCGCCACACCGTCGAGTTCGGGCATCTGCACGTCGAGGACCAGCGCATCGTGGGCGTCGGCGGACAGCAGGCGCAGCGCTTCCTTGCCGTTCGCCGCCACCCGCACGTCGAAGCCCGAATGGCGCAGGCCCCGGGCCACGGATGTCCTGACGTCCGGGTCGTCGTCGACCATCAGCACCGTCCGGCTAGCGGTGTCGTGTCCCCCGTATTCGGTCGATGCCCCCGGTCCGCTCCGCACTAGTCGATGTCGTCAGGCGAGGGCGCCGTCCCGCAGCGGGCCTTGAGATCGGTCAGCGGCTGACGGATGCCGGTCAGCTCCGCCCGCACCTGGGGGTTGGCATTGAGGTAGTCCTCGACCTGCGGCTTGATCTGATCGCGCGGCTGCCCCTCCAGGCTGGTGAAGAAATCGTTGACCCACGGGTGGGTGAACAGATAGGCCGAGGTGGACGCGGACACGCCGGCGGCGACGCCGGCCAGATCGGCGGCGGTGCAGTTCGGCGGCGGCGGGGGCGGCGGCGCCGGCTGCGCGGCGGCGGTGGGAAGCGCCCCGAACAACATCGAACCGGCGGCCGCGCCGGCACCGAGTGCACCGGCGGCGGCACGTGCCATACGGGCGGGAAGCAACATGGACAAGCTCCTTCACATTCACCGTGAGAGGCGCAACCCGGCAGGTTTCGCCACCTCACAGCTAATCAGACATCCGCGGCGGTTTCTCGCCTTGTCGGGAAACCGCTCAGCGGTAGGGGCCGGGCAACGGCCCCGCACCATGCATGACCGCCGAGACCGGGGCCGGCGCCGACGCCGCGGGCGCGGGCTGACCGCCCGGCAGACCGGCGGTGGCGCCCGGCTGCTGGGCGGCCTGCAGCAGGCTGAGCACCTGCGGCATGGTGACCGGGAGGCGGCAGCGGCCGGACAGCGCCGTCAACGGTTGCTGCAGCTGCTGCAGATCCTTGGCGACCTGGGGGTTGGCGTCGAGATAGGCCTTGAGCGTCGCCAGCGACTGCGGGCCGCCCTGCTGCTGCGAGATCGCGGTCAGCGCGTCGTCGGTCTCCGGATTGGCCTCGAGATAGATGCCGGTGTTGTTGGCGACCGAGCCGATGGTCCTGGCCACGGTGCTGGCTGCACACGGATCCGGGGCGGCGCCCGCCGGCGCGGCGGTCAGCGCGGCGGCACCGGCAGCCAGGGCACCGCCGGTGCACACGGCGGCGAGGCTGCGGCGCAGCAGGGTGGTCTTCACGGCACTCCTTACGGTTCGCGAACGCCGCAGTGGGCGCGCGAACGCATGCGATGGTTCGTCGTACTGGTCCCCCGACGCATGAACGGCCCTGAACGGCCTCATGAACGGCCCAGGCCATCCTGCCATTCGAACCCCAGCGCGTCGATGCGGCGGTCGATCGGCGCTGATCACAGCAGGTGGAGCAGCGGTAACAGGTTGGCCGCGCCCGCGACGACGGCCGGGTAGCCTACCGGACCCTGCGGTACGCTTCCGCTGAGAAACGCCGGAGGGGCCGGGAGACCTGACAGGAGTCGTCATCCAGCAGTTCATGATGCGCCTGAGCAGCAACCTGCGCAGATTCCGCTGGGCGGTCTTCGGCGTCTGGGCGCTGCTCCTCCTGCCCTCGATCTATCTGGCCGTCAACCAGTCGGGCAATCTGACCGGTGGCGGTTTCGAGGTCGAGGGCTCGCAGTCGTTGCACGTCCAGTACGAGCTGGAGGACCACTTCCCCGACCAGGGCGCCTCGCCGCTGGCGCTGGTGGCCGCGCCGCGCGCCGACGCCTCCTACGACGATATGAACGCCGCGGTGGCCGACCTCGAGCGCATCGCCTCGGAGGTACCCAGCGTCACGATCACCCCCAATCCGCAGCAGCCGCCACCGCAGCCGGACCGCCCCTACGTCGTCACCCTGTCGCTGGACTTCAACAACACCGGCGCCACCGACATCGCCAAGGAACTCCGCACGAAGGTGGGGATCAACGGCGAAGAACCCGGGGAATTCCGCGACGGCAAGGTCAAGCTCTACGTCATCGGCCAGGGCGCGCTGGGTGCGGCCGCCTCCCAGGCCATCAAGACCGACATCGCCCAGGCCGAGCAGTGGAATCTGCCGATCGTGCTGATCGTGCTGCTGGCGGTGTTCGGCTCGCTGGCCGCCGCGGCGATGCCGCTGCTGCTGGGGGTGTGCACGGTCGCGGTCACCATGGGCGTGGTCTATCTGCTGTCGACGGTGACGACGATGTCGGTGTTCGTCGCGTCGACGGTGTCGATGTTCGGCATCGCGCTGGCCGTGGACTATTCGCTGTTCATCCTGATGCGGTTCCGCGAGGAGCTGCGGGCCGGGCGGGATCCGCAGCAGGCCGCCGACGCGGCGATGGCGACGTCCGGGCTGGCGGTGCTGCTGTCCGGGATGACGGTGATCGCGTCGGTCACCGGTATCTACCTGATCAACACCCCGGTGCTGACGTCGATGGCCACCGGCGCCATCCTCGCCGTGGCCGTCGCGGTCCTCACCTCCACGACGCTGACGCCTGCGGTGCTGGCCACATTCGGCCGCGCGGCGGCCAAGCGCTCGTCGTATCTGCACTGGTCGCGCCGACCCGACACCGCACAGTCCCGGTTCTGGACCCGCTGGACCGGGTGGGTGATGCGCCGGCCGTGGGTGTCGGCGGTGGGTGCCACGGCGGTGCTGCTGACGATCGCGGCGCCCGCGTTCACCATGGTGCTCGGCAACAGCATGCAGCGGCAGTTCGAGCCGACCCACGAGATCCGCGGCGGGGTCAACGCCGCGGCCGAGGCGCTCGGTCCGGGCGCGCTGGGGCCGGTCCGGGTGTTGGTCACCTTCCCCGACGGCGGCCCGAATTCGGGGGCCGCGTCGGCGGCCGGCAAGGAACCCACGCTGCAGGCCGTGCGCAACGAGATGATCAAGGCGCCCAACGTCATCAACGTCTCGGAGCCGGTGTTCGGCGAGGACTACCGCAGTGCCCTGCTGTCGGCGGTGCTGTCGGTCGACCCCGAGGACATGGGGGCCCGCGAGACCGTGGATTGGATGCGGGCCAACCTGCCGCCGACCGCGGGGCCCAACGTATCGGTCGACGTGGGCGGACCCACCGCACTGATCAAGGATTTCGACGACCGGGTCGCGGTGACCCAACCGCTGGTGTTCGGATTCGTCGCCCTGATCGCGTTCCTGATGCTGCTGGTGTCGATCCGCTCGGTTTTCCTCGCGCTCAAGGGCGTGCTGATGACCGTGCTGTCGGTGGCCGCGGCGTACGGCAGCCTGGTCGCGGTGTTCCAGTGGGGCTGGCTGGAACCGCTGGGCTTCGAACCGCTGCCGTCGTTGGACAGCACCATCCCGCCGCTGGTGCTGGCCATGACGTTCGGCCTGTCGATGGATTACGAGATCTTCCTGCTGACCCGCATCCGGGAGCGGTTCCTGCAGACCAACAACACCCGCGACGCGGTGGCCTACGGAGTGAGTACCAGCGCCCGCACGATCACCAGCGCCGCGCTGATCATGATCGCGGTGTTCATCGGCTTCGCCTTCGCCGGGATGCCGTTGGTGGCCCAGCTCGGTGTCGCATGCGCGGTGGCGATCGCCGTCGACGCGACCATCGTGCGGCTGGTGCTGGTGCCGGCGCTGATGGCCATGTTCGACCAGTGGAACTGGTGGCTGCCCCGCTGGCTGGACCGCATCCTGCCGTCGGTCGATTTCGAGAAGCCGCTGCCGAAGGTGCAGATCGACGACCTGGTCATCATCCCCGATGACATCTCCGCGCTCGGCCCGTCCGGCGCCGACCTGCGCGGCATGGTCAAGTCCGCCGCCCGGATGAAGAACCTCGCACCCAAGACCATCACGGTGGCCGACCCGCTGGCGTTCAGCGGATGTCAGCCGATCAAACAGTGCTTCGTGGCCCGCAACGGCGGCGATCAGACCGTACGGCTGCGCACCGCCAGCGGTTACCGGCGGATCGGCCGCAACGGCATCAGCGGCCGCGAGGGCGGGTCCACCGTGCGCACCACCCTGCCGGTGCATCCGGTGACGATGTGGCGCGGCCGGCTGTCGGTGGCGCTCGACGCGCTCGAGACGCAGGCCGAGCGGGAACATCCGCCGGTCGAGCGACGCGGACCCGTCGAGACCACGAACGTCCAGCTGCCGACGGGTGACCGGTTACAGGTGCCGACCGGCGCGGAGACGCTGCGCATGAAGGGGTACCTGATCATGTGCCGCAACAGCACCCGCGACTACGCCGAGTTCGCCGATCTGGTCGAGGCGATGGAAATTCACACCGCGGCAGTCGTTCTGTCCGGTATGGACCGGTACTACTGTGGTCAGCACCTGATGAGAAAGCAGTGGGTGGCCACCCAGCTGGTCCGCCGCCTGGCCGATCCGCAGCCGTCCGATGAATACGACATCCTGACCTCGGACCCCGACGCGGAGGCCCGTTGGGCGACGGTCCGGCAGCGCTGTCTGGCGGTGGCCGTGGCGATGCTGGAGGAGGCGAGGTGACCGGCGAGGTGACGATGACCAGCGATGTGTCCTCCGCGCCGACGCGTCCGGTGCCCGCCGCGGTGCGGCCGGTGACCATCGACGACCGGCCGGTGGAGTTCTGGTCCACCGCGGCGATCCGGACGGCCCTGGAGGCCGACGACCTGACGGTGTGGCAGCGCATCGTCACCGCGATCAAACGCGACCCCTACGGCCGCACGGCCCGCCAGGTGGAGGAGGTCCTGGACAAGGCCGGGCCCTACGGCGTGTCCACGGCGCTCAGCGAGGTGCTGGTGCGCGCCCGCGCCCATCTCGAGGCCGCCGAGCGCGCCGAGGTGGGCCGCCACGTCCAGGTGCTGCTCGACCGTTCGGGCCTCGGCGCGCCGGAGTTCGCGTCGCGCATCGGCGTGCCGGAGGACGAGTTCGCCGAGTATCTCGACGGTCAGACCAGCCCGCCGGCGTCGCTGATGCTGCGGATGCGGCGGCTGTCGGACCGGTTCGCGAAGATGCGCGCGCAGCGTTCCGGCCGCGGCTGAATGCGGGTGCCATGACGCAGCCACCCCAGTGGACCGAACCCGACGCCGACGAGCTGCGGCGGATCCTGCGCGACACCCGCACCGTCGCCGTCGTCGGGGCGTCGGCGAACCCGATGCGACCCAGCTACGGCGTGTGGGAGTACCTCCGCGAGGCCAGCCACTACGAGCTGTACCTGGTGAACCCGACCGTCGACGAGATCGACGGGCACCGGGTCTACCCGTCGCTGGCCGACCTTCCGGTGACCCCGGACATGGTCGACGTGTTCCGGCGTAGCAGTGAACTGCCCGGCATGCTCCGCGAGGCGATCGACGTCGGCGCCAAGACGCTGTGGCTGCAGCAGGGTCTGTGGGATGAGCAGGTCGCCGCGGCCGGCGTCGCGGCCGGTCTGCAGGTCGTGATGGACCGGTGCCTGAAGGTCGACTACGCCCGCCTGCGCTGAGGGATCCCGACTCAGCGGGAGTGCAGCGGTGTGACGTCGTCGACCAGCCAGCGCCCGTCGATCTTGGACAGCGTCACCCGCAGCGCGAGCACCGCGTTGTCGACCGGCTGCCCCGGCACACTCTGGGTGCCGCGCAGCACGACGGCCACACTGGCCGCCTCGGGGCCGAGCGCCTCCACCCCGGCCGACACCGTACTGGCCTGAGCCGAGACGTTCTTACTCGTCAGATCCTTGGCCACCGCGGCGAACTCGTTCTTGAACGACTCGGCGCGCTCGGGAACCATCTGCGCGGCGGCACGGTCGATCGAGGCGGTCGGGCTCTGCGGGGTGAACGTCGCGGTGGCCTCGGACACGCTGCTGGCGATCCGCACCACCTCGGCGCTGTCGGTGGTGAAGGCGCGGTCGGGCACCGTCCAGCGCAGATAGCCGACGAGCACCGCCGCGATCAGTGCGGCGGTCGCGACCCCGGCCACGGCCAGCCGCAGCCCCGGACCGTCGTCGTCGGTGCCGACGGTGACACCGTCGCGGCGGGCCAACACCAGGTCGACGAGCACGCCCTGCACGATCAGCAGGCACAGCACCGAACAGACCGACACCCACCACAGCGGCCAGGCCAAGGCGAGCCCGATGTAGACCAGCGCGGCGATCGCCGCCACCGGAGCCAGGACGTCGAAAGCGAGGAACCGCAGCAGATTCCTCACCGGATCGACTCCAGCTTGGAGATCATCAGCTTGCCGTCCACATCGGATACGCCCAACCGCAGGTTCCAGCGCACCGTCTGCGGTTTGTCCGCGCCGGCGTTCTCGCTGACCGACGTCGCGACGACGAGCACGGTGTCGGTGCGGGAGGCGAAGGCCGACAGCTGGGGGTCCGGGACAGGGGGCAGCGCGGGGCCGCCGTCGGGCCCGTTCTGCGGATGGTGCAGCGCCTCGATCGACACCGAGTCGATCTGACCGGCGGTGCGGGTCTGCAGCTTCTCGACGAGCTGGCGGTAGGGCTGGATCGCGGAGTCGAAGTCGGCGTTGAGGTCGCCGATGGTGTTCTCGTGCAGGCGCGCCAGGCTCGCCCCGACGGTGTCCTTGTTCATGTTGATCAGCACCGACGTCCAATCCGCCGCCGCCTGCAGCACGCGGGTCTGGTGGGTGCGTTCGGCGTCCTCGTCCCGGTGGCCGTTCCAGATGATCAGCGACAGCACGACGGCCGCGACGGCGAGCACCCCCAGGGCGGCCGAAGCCACCCCGAAACCGCTGAACACCCGGTCACCGGTGCGGTCGGCCTGCTCGTCGGCGAGCTCGTCGGACATGGCCGTGAGGCTACCGGCCGCACTCTGGCAGAGTGTTGGGGTGACGGTTGAAGCAATTAAGTCCGGTATCGATCTCAGCTACGTCGACCCGGATTCGCGCCCCCAGGACGATCTGTTCGGACACGTCAACGGCCGCTGGCTCACCGACTACGAGATGCCGGCCGACCGCGCCACCGACGGCGCGTTCCGGTCGCTCTATGACCGGGCCGAGGAGCAGATCCGCGATCTGATCACCGAGTGTGCGGAGCAGGGCGCGCCCGACGGCACCGACGAGCAGCGCATCGGCGACCTGTACGCCAGCTTCATGGATGAGGACACCGTGGCCCGCGTCGGCATGGCGCCCCTGCTCGACGAGCTGGAGATGGTCGACGGCGCCGACAGCCCCGAGGCGCTCGCCGCGGTGCTGGGCGCGCTGCAGCGCACCGGGGTCGGCGGCGGCACCGCCGCCTACGTCGACACCGACTCCAAGGACTCCACCCGCTACCTGGTGCACCTGAGCCAGTCGGGGATCGGGCTGCCCGACGAGTCGTACTTCCGCGACGAGCAGCACGCCGAGATCCTGACCGCCTACCCGCAGCACATCGCCGCGATGTTCGCCCTGGTCTACGGCGGCCAGGACACTGCGCATGCCGACACGGCCGAGCGCATCGTCGCGCTGGAACGCCGGCTGGCCGGCGCGCACTGGGACGTGGTGAAGCGCCGCGACGCCGATCTGACCTACAACCTGGTGCGGTTCGCCGAGCTGCCCACCCAGGCGCCGGGATTCGACTGGGCGGGCTGGATCGCCGCGCTGGGCGCCACCGAGGACAAGGTCGCCGAACTGGTGGTGCGCCAGCCCGACTACCTGACGGCTTTCGCCGCGGCTTGGGCCGCCGAACCGCTGGAGGACTGGAAGGCATGGGTGCGCTGGCGGCTGATCAAGGCGCGCGCGTTCCTGCTGACCGACGAGCTCGTCGCCCAGGATTTCGCGTTCTACGGCAAGCTGCTGTCGGGCACCGAGCAGATCCGGGACCGCTGGAAGCGCGGCGTCGGCGTGGTGGAGAACCTGATGGGCGATGCGTTGGGCAAGCTCTACGTGCAGCGCCATTTCCCGCCCAACGCCAAGGCGCGGATGGACGAGTTGGTCGCCAATCTGCGCGAGGCCTACCGCGTGAGCATCAATGCGCTGGAGTGGATGACGCCGGAGACCCGCGAGAAGGCGCTGACCAAACTCGACAAGTTCACCCCGAAGATCGGCTATCCAGCGCGGTGGAAGGACTATTCGGAGCTGGTCATCGAGCGCGACGATCTGTACGGCAACTACCGGCGCGGCTACCAGCTGGAGTCCGACCGGGAACTGGCCAAGCTGGGCGGGCCGGTCGACCGTGACGAATGGTTCATGACGCCGCAGACCGTCAACGCCTACTACAACCCCGGGATGAACGAGATCGTCTTCCCGGCTGCGATTCTGCAGCCGCCGTTCTTCGACGCCGACGCCGACGATGCGGCCAACTACGGGGGCATCGGCGCGGTGATCGGACACGAGATCGGCCACGGCTTCGACGATCAGGGCGCCAAGTACGACGGTGACGGCAATCTGGTGGACTGGTGGACCGATGCCGACCGCGGCGAATTCGGTGCCCGGACCAAGGCACTCATCGACCAGTACGAGCAGTACACCCCGCGGGAACTGGACAACGGGCAGCACGTGAACGGCGCCTTCACCGTCGGTGAGAACATCGGTGACCTCGGTGGGCTGTCGATCGCCCTGCTGGCTTACGAACTCTCTCTCAGAGGTGAGCCGGCCCCGGTGATCGACGGACTCACCGGCGTGCAGCGGGTCTACTTCGGCTGGGCGCAGGTGTGGCGGACGAAATCGCGGACGGCCGAGGCGGTCCGGCGCCTCGCCACCGATCCGCACTCGCCGCCGGAGTTCCGCTGCAACGGCGTGATCCGCAACATCGACTCGTTCTACGAGGCATTCGATGTCAGCGAAGCCGACGAGTTGTATCTGGAACCTGAACGACGCGTCCGAATCTGGAACTGATCCGACGCCGTAAGGGCGTTTCGATCTCGGTGCGGTGGGGAACCTGCCAGCAGGCGGCCAGCTGATCTTGAGATGCGCTGACCGATACCCAACGTCGGGAGAAGATCCTGGCGCCGACGGTTCGGAGGCCTCATGGAAGCGATCGAACCAGCATATGGCGCAACGACTCTGCTGCTGATCGCCGCAGTCGCCGTTGCCGTGCTGCTGTTCCTGATCATCAAGGTGAAGCTGCACGCCTTCGTGGCGCTGATCCTGGTGAGCGTGCTGACCGCGCTGGCCGCCGGGATCCCGGTCACCGATGTGCCGGACGCATTGGCGTTCGGCTTCGCCGACACCATCGGGGCGGTCGCGCTGCTGGTCGGATTCGGCGTGATGCTCGGCCGCCTGCTCGAGATCACCGGCGGCGCCCAGGTGCTCGCCGACACGCTGATCGGCCGATTCGGCGAGAAGCGGGCCCCGCTGGCGTTGGGCATCGCCGCGCTCCTGTTCGGCTTCCCGATCTTCTTCGACGCCGGCCTGGTGGTGTTGCTGCCCATCATCCTCACCGTCGCCAGGCGGTTCGGCGGTTCACTGCTGCTGTATGCACTGCCCGCCGCGGGCGGCTTCTCGATCATGCATGCCCTGGTGCCACCCCACCCGGGGCCGGTCGCGGCCGCCGGCTCACTGGACGCCAACATCGGTCTGAGCCTGTTGGTCGCCGCACCGGTTGCCATCTTGTCCTGGTACATCGGTTCCTACCTGGTCTCGAAGTTCATCGGCCGGCGGGTGTTCGTCGACATCCCCGACGCGCTGTTCGGTGAGGTGAACGGTGGCCGGGATGCGGGTGAAACCGGCCCTGACACCGATAAACCTGACACCGAGAACACCGACGGGGGCGGCGCCGCCCCGGGGCAGGCGTCGACCCGGACGGCCACCCGGACGGCGCCGTCGTTCGGGTCCGTGCTGGGCCTGCTGCTGCTGCCCTTCGTCCTGATCTCCTTCGACACCGTGCTGAGCACCCTGATGGCCGCCGGCGTGATCGAGGAGGGTGCCACCTGGGCGGAATACCTGATGCTGCTCGGCAACACCACCGTCGCGCTGCTGATCACGGTCCTGGTGGCCATCCGGGTGCTGGGCCTGCGTGCCAACTCCATGGGCGAAGTCCGCACCCTGCTCGACAAGGCGCTGGGCCCGATCTGTTCGATCATCCTCATCACCGGCGCCGGCGGCATGTTCGGTGGCGTGCTGGAACTCAGCGGTATCGGCGATGCCCTCAGCAATTCCCTGTCGAACCTGGGGTTGTCGCTGATCCTGCAGGCGTTCCTGATTTCGACCCTGTTGCGAGTCGCCCAGGGATCGGCGACCGTCGCGATCACCACGACGGCGGGTCTGCTCAGCGCAGCGGTCGGGGCCGCGAACCTCGGCGATTTCCACGTGAGCCTGCTGGTGATCGCCATCGCCGCCGGATCGATCATGCTGTCCCACGTCAACGATTCCGGTTTCTGGCTGGTCAGCCGGTTCTTCGGGATGGACGTGAAGACCACCCTGAAGACCTGGACGGTGATGGAGACGACGCTGGGTCTGGCCGCCTTCGTGATCGCGCTGGTGTTGTGGGTGGTGTTCTAGCCGCTTCGCAGATACGGCCGCAGCGCGACGAAGTAGCCGCCGAACAGCGCCAGCGGTGCGGCCAGAGGTAGCCACGGCAGGTGCAGCGGTAGTGCCGCCACCACGGTGGCCACCGCCGCGAATCCGGCCGCAGCCAGCATGCTCGGCGGGGTGACCGTCGAATCGCCGTGGCGCAACAGCAGATAGCCCACCGCGGCGAAGCCGGCCAGCGCGGTGAACAGGGGCGCCGGATCGGAGACCGCGACGGTGGCCACCGCGCCCAGCACCGCAACGGTTGCGGCTGGGCGGAACCGCGCGCCGGCCAGCACGGCCACCGTGGACGCCGCCACCAGTACCAGGGCGGGACCGTCGGCGCGCACGGCCGATGCGGCGACGGCGAGCAGTCCGCAGGCGGTCGGCAACAGGGTGCGGATCATCGCCGCGCCTGCGTCCGACGCCTGCGGTCGGGCAGCACCGCCATCGCCTGGTCGAGCGTGGCGTCCGATGGCCAGGCCACCACGTCCACCCCGACGGTGCCCATGTCGCGGTACATGAACGACCGCTGCAGCGCCCACATCCGGTCGACGAGTCGGTCGCGCTCTCCCACCAGGGGGCTGCCCTGCAGGACGTCGACCGCGACGACGGTGTGCCCGCGCCGGCGCAGGTCGATCAGTGCCAGCGCGAACTCGGTTTCCAGCATCGTCGAGAAGGCGACCACGATCGCACCCGGCGGTACCGCGGCCCGCGGCGCGAGAGTTCCTGTGCTGGCGTCGAATTCGTCCGACACGTCGAGCAGCGTGTCGAGGATGCGGTAGAACTGCCGCTGCCCGATCTCGGCGCCGAGCCAACGCGTCCGCCGGCTGCCCAGGGTGACGATGCCGGCGCGGTCGCCGTAGCGCAGCGCGCTCTGCACCACCTGCACGGCGCCACGCGCGATGCGTTCGGTGGCCTCGGTCGCCGGTCCGGGCGGCTGGGCGTAGGTGTCGGCGAGGACCACCACGTCGGCGGACCGGTCGGTGAGCCGCCGGGTCACGTGCAGGCTGCGTCGCCGGGCGCTGACCGGCCAGTTGACGGTGCGCAGTTGATCGCCGGGGACGTACGGGCGGATGTCGGCGTACTCGACGCCGGGGCCGTGGTGCCGGGTGAGGTGGGTGCCCAGCCGGTCGAGCAGTTCGGTCCGCGCGAGGGCCGTCGGCTGCGGTGGCGCGAGTGGGAACACCGCCACGTGGGTGGCGTCGACGCTGCCGGTGCCGGTGAGCAGTCCGCCGCGGCCGGGCACGCTCACGCGGGCCCGGATCGGGTAGCGCCCCCACCGCTGGGCCACGGCGGTGACCGTCGGCCCGGTTCCGGTGTCCAACTCGAGCCCCGGCACGGATTCGAGGCGCACGGTGACCTCCGAACCGTCGTCGGCCTGCGCCCAGATCGTGTGCTCGACGGTCTCGGATTCGAAACAGCGCGCCAGCCGCGATGCGCTGTGCACCCGCACCGTGGGTGCGCCGCGCTGCCACCCCAGCGAACACAGCACGCCCAGCAGCGGGGCGGCGAAGGCCACCAGATCCCACCGCCCGACGATCAGTGCCACCGCCAGCGCCATCCCCGCGCAGGTCGCGATGGCTTTTGTCAATGCCGATGCCTGCCACTGCAATTCGACATCGACGGCGCGGGCCTCCTCATTCACCGGTGGCACCGGCGCGCGGGACGGGGAGGCGCCGCAGCAGCTCGTCGACGACGTCGGCGCCCTGCACGCGGCGCACCCACATCTCCGGCCGCAGGCTGATCCGGTGGGCCAGCACCGGCACGGCGAGCGCTTTGACGTCCTCGGGGACGACGTAGTCACGGCCGGCCAGCAGTGCCCGGGCCCGGGCGAGCTGCACCAGGTCGAGTTCGGCGCGGGGGCTGGCCCCGACCGCAACCTGCGGGTGCTGGCGTGACGCCGTGGCCAGCGCGACGACATAGCCGAGCACGTCGTCGTGCACGGTGACCTGCTCCACCGACTCCTGCATGGCCGCCAGCTGCTGCGCATCGACGATCTGGCGCACCACCGGTTCGGCCGATCCGCGCTCGAGCCGCCGGCGCAGCATGGACACCTCCTCGGGCTGCGACAGATATCGCAGCTCCAGGCGGATCGCGAACCGGTCGAGCTGCGCCTCGGGCAGCGGATAGGTGCCCTCGTATTCGATCGGGTTGTCGGTGGCCAGCACCAGGAACGGAGCCGGCAGCCGGTGTGTGGCGCCGTCGATGCTGACCTGTCCCTCGGCCATCGCCTCCAACAGCGCGGCCTGGGTCTTGGGCGGGGTGCGGTTGATCTCGTCGGCGAGCAGCAGATGGGTGAAGATCGGGCCCTGGCGGAACTGGAACCGTCCCGACTGCATGTCGTAGATCGTCGACCCGAGCAGGTCGGCGGGCAGCAGGTCCGGGGTGAACTGGACGCGGGTGAACTGCAGACCCAACGCGGCGGCGAACGACCGCGCGATCAGGGTCTTACCCAGGCCGGGCAGATCCTCGATCAGGACGTGTCCGCGCGCCAGCACCGTCGTCAGGATCAGCGACAGCGCGCGCCGCTTGCCCACCACCGCGGTCCCGATCTCGTCGAGCACCGCCTCGCACAACGCGGTGGTCTTCGTCAGGGGCGTCGGGGGCAGGCTCATACCCGCTCCAATCGCTGCAGGATCTCGTCGAGCGCGGACCGGCCCGGGCCCGGTTCGACCGCACCGGTGCGCGATACGTTCTCCGGATCCACCCACTGCCACAGTTGCGGCCCGAACAGCATCCGGCCGGTGGCCTCGAACGCCTTGGCGTTGCGGGCTTTTCGCTGGCCGGTGGCGAGCTCGAACTGACGGGCCAGCATGGGGCGCAACCGGCGGTCCCAGTCCGAGCGGGTCGACTCCGACCACGAGATCATCGTCTCGGTCTTGGCGGCCCAGCGCTGCAGCGCCGCGGCCCGTTCGTCGGACTCCGTGGCCGGGCGTCCGGGCGTCCGGGCCGCCCGCAGCGACCAGCGGACCGCGATCAGACCGCCGACCAGCGCGACACCCGAGACGACCAGGACGTCGTCGCGGTCGAGGCGAGCGACGGCGTAGAGCTCGGCCAGAACCAGCAGTGTGACCGCGGCCGCGATCGGCCGGGTCACCCGACGGCCTCGGCGCTCTGCAGCTGGCCGAGGACCAGCCGGAGCACCCGCTCGGCGGCGTCGCGGTGCACCTCGGCCATCAGATGCGGGCTGAACCGCGCCTCCTCGAACAGGTCGACGAGTTCGGTGGCGCTGTCGGCGCGCAGCAGTCCTCGCTGCACCGCGCGCGCCAGCACCTCCGACGGGGTGTCGGAGTCCAGCGGGACGGCGCCGGGCGCCTTGGCCAGTTCCCGCTCCATGACCGCGTAACACGCGATGATCGCCGCGCGTGGTTCGCGCCGGCGATCGCCGATCTCGGCCAGCCCACGTTCGGCGGCGCGGGCCAGCGTCTGTGATCCCGTCGGTGCGGCCGGCCTCGCGCCAGGGTGGGAGTCGAGCGGCGCTGCGGGCGGACGCCGGCGGCGGCCCAGCGTCGTCGCGACGGCCGACAGCACCATGAGCACGGCGGCGGCCACAGACAGGTATCCGAAGACGCCGACTCCGCCGGTCCCGGCCTCCGGTGGGTCCGGCTCGGCGGTCGCCGGCGCCCCGGCCGGTGTCGGCACGTCGCGCGGCGGGCTGGCCGGTTCAGGCAGCTCCAGCCAGCCGCGCACTCGCATCAGGAACACCACGATGGCCAGCCAGCCGGCCGTGACGGCGAGCAGGATCAGCAGTGTGCGCCGGCTCCAGCCGGTGCCTCGCCCCGGCCGGCCGGCCGGGATCTCACCGGCTGGGCCCGGTCGGACACCGGGGTGGCGGGCCTGCCGGAGGATCGCCGTGGCGATGATCGCCAGGGCGAGCACCACCATCACGATGACGGGCAGCAGCGATGCGGTGCCCTCGGATTCGGGGTCGCGGGCGGGCGGTGCGGCGCCCGGCAGGTAGCCGCGCAGCGCGGCCGCGGCCAGCACCACCAGCACGATCACCGCGACCGTGCGTGCCGTCGCCTTGTCGTCGCCACCGGACACCGAGTTCACCCCGGTGCCCATCCTGGCACGCGGCCGGATCAGGCTGCTGCCGAACGAGGATCAGGTCAGAACATCTGCCAGTCCGACGCGCCGTCGGGCTGGTCGTAGAGGCCGACGGAGTTCTTCACCACGACGGCGTCGCCGCTGCCGAAGTTGTCGTAGAACCACTGTGCGTTGGCGGGGCTGAGGTTGATGCAGCCGTGGCTGACGTTCTCCTCGCCCTGGGAACCGACCGACCAGGGAGCGCTGTGCACGAACGCCCCGCTGTTGTCGATGCGCACGGCGTCCTGCACCTTGAGCTTGTAGCCCTCGGCCGAATCGACCGGCACGCCGTAGGTGGACGAATCCATCACGATGTCGGCGAATTTCTCCAGCACGTAGTACGTGCCGTTCTTGGTCTCGTGGTCGGTCTTGCCCATCGACACCGGGAAGGTCTTCTCCAGCTTGCCGTTGCGATGGATCTGCATCTGGAGGGTGTCGTTGTCCACGGTCGCGACGAGTTGCTCGGGGACGGTGAAGCTGGACTTGGTGCCGGAGGCGTCGATGTTGACGACGGTCCCGGTCGGCCAGAAGTCCTGCGGCCGCCAGCGCACCTGGGTGTCGCTGGTCCAGTAGAACCGGCCGGGAACCGGCGGGTTCGAAGAGATGTGGATGGCCTGCTCGGCGAGTTCGCGGTTGGCGATCGGGCGCTGGAAGTTGATGTAGATCGGTTTGGCAGCACCGGCGATGGAGCCGTTGACCGGGTTGAACGTCGGCGGAGCGAACACCGGTTCACCGACGTAGGGCGTCGGGTTCTGTCCGGCCGGAGTGCCCTCGGGGATGGGCAGTGGCGTCGCGTTCACGGCGGCCGGGGCGAAGGGATTCGCCAGCGCCGGCGGGAAGCCGAACGGGCTGGCCGGCGGTGGCGGCGGCGCGAAGGGGTCGACGGGCACCGGCGGTGGCGGCGGCAGGGGCTGGGCGAGCGCCGAGGGGGCGCCGATCACCGTTCCAGCCGTCAGAGCGGCCGCGAACGTGGCGACGGCCAGGGTGCGCGCTGTCCGCTTCGGCATGCGTTACCTCCAGTCAAAGATCAGATTCCAGTGTCGCACAGCGCGGTGTCTCGACCGCTGCCGTCGCGCTGACCTGCTCTGATGATCCCCGCGACGCAGCGTGCCGTTACTTCTGCGAGGTCAGAGTGCGTGCCGTGTGCCAGGCTGGGGCTGTGATCGTGGCGTTCAGCATCAGCCCCTCCGGGGGCGACGAGACCGGCGGTGTGAGCGCCGCGGTGGCCGAAGCGGTCCGGGTGGTCCGGGCATCGGGTTTGCCCAACGAGACCAACGCGATGTTCACCAACATCGAGGGTGAGTGGGACGAGGTCATGACGGTGGTCAAACAGGCCGTCGACGCGGTCGCGGCGTCCTCGCCCCGGGTGAGCCTGGTACTCAAAGCCGACATCCGGCCCGGTCACACCGGCCAGCTCACCGCCAAGGTGGAGCGGCTGGAACGCGAACTCGGCGCCTAGGAGCGAACCAGCCGGGCGATTGCCGCCGAGGCTTCGGCGAGTTTGGTATCGGCCTGCTCACCGCCCTCGGCGACCGCCTGGGTGACGCAGTGACCGAGGTGCTCGTCGAGCAGGCCGAGCGCCACCGATTGCAGGGCGCTGTTGACCGCACTGATCTGGGTGAGGATGTCGATGCAGTATTTGTCCTCGTCGATCATCTTGGCGATGCCGCGGACCTGGCCCTCGATCCGGCGCAGCCGCTTGGCGTAGTTCTCCTTCTGCGGTGAGTATCCGTGCGTCGCGGGGGTTTCGGGGCCTGCACCGGGCGCCGGCCCGTTCTCGGGGGTCATGGTCAACCCTCCAGCATCTGTTTCATCTGGGCGATCTCCGCCTCCTGGGTCGACACGATGTGCTCGGCGAGCGTCTTGGCCTCGGCGTTCTGACCGCCTGCGATCTCCGCGTTGGCCATCTCGACCGCGCCCTGGTGGTGGCTGATCATCGACTGCAGCCACAGTGTGTCGAATTCCGCCCCGCGCAGCGACTCGAGACGCTGCATCGTCGCGGCGTCGACCATGCCGGTCATCGACATGTCGTGTCCGCTGTGGTCCATCGCAGCGTCGGGATTCTGCCCCCAGCTGCGCAGCATCTCCGACATCTGGCCGATCTCCGGCCCCTGAGCGGCGGCGATGGCGCCGGCCAGTTGCAGCAGTGCGGGGTCGGTGGAGTTGGCGCGGGCCAGGTCGACGAGCTCCAACGCCTGCTTGTGGTGCGGCAGCATGTTCTGGGCGAAGGTGATGTCCTCGGCGTTGTGCGGGCCGTGCTCCGCCGAGTCCTCCCCCGGGGCGTGGGTGTGGTCGGTGTGGCCGTCGGAGGCGGAGCCGCCCGCCTGCTCCGTGGACGGGGTGCAGGCGGACAGCAGCAGGGCCGCGGCGAACGCGACGAGCAGGGTGGCGAAGCGCGTGACGGTGGAGGTCATGACAGCAGCGTACCGAATACCCCCTCGGGGTATTGATAACGGTTTGGCCGGGCGAAATGGCAGGAGCATAATCCAGTGATGCCCTCAGAGAGCCCTGATATCAAGCCCCGGAGCCGCGACGTCACCGACGGCCTGGAGAAGACCGCGGCGCGGGGCATGCTCCGCGCGGTCGGCATGGGTGACGACGACTGGGTCAAACCGCAGATCGGGGTCGGTTCGTCGTGGAACGAGATCACCCCGTGCAACATGTCGCTGCAGCGACTGGCGCAGGCCGTCAAGGGTGGGGTGCACTCCGCCGGCGGCTTCCCGCTGGAGTTCGGCACCATCTCGGTGTCCGACGGCATCTCGATGGGTCACGAGGGCATGCACTTCTCGCTCGTCTCGCGGGAGGTGATCGCCGACAGCGTCGAGACCGTCGTGCAGGCCGAGCGCCTCGACGGCACCGTGCTGCTCGCCGGCTGCGACAAGTCGATCCCCGGCATGTTGATGGCCGCCGCCCGGCTGAACCTGGCCAGCGTCTTCTTCTACAACGGTTCGATCATGCCCGGGGTCGCCAAGCTCACCGATGGCAGCGAGAAGGAGGTCACGATCATCGACGCCTTCGAGGCGGTCGGTGCGTGTGCCCGCGGCCTGATGTCGCGCGAGGACGTTGACATCATCGAGCGTGCCATCTGCCCGGGTGAAGGCGCGTGCGGCGGCATGTACACCGCCAACACCATGGCCTCGGCCGCCGAGGCGCTGGGAATGTCGCTGCCCGGCAGCGCATCCCCGCTGGCGGTCGACAAGCGGCGCGAGGAGTACGCCCGCCGGTCGGGGGAGGCCGTGGTCGAGATGCTGCGCCGCGGGATCACCGCCCGCGACATCCTCACCAGAGAGGCGTTCGAGAACGCGATCGCCGTGGTGATGGCGTTCGGCGGATCCACCAATGCGGTGCTGCATCTGCTGGCCATCGCCTGGGAGGCCAACGTCAAACTCGGCCTCGAGGACTTCACCCGCATCGGAAACCGGGTGCCGCATCTGGCCGACGTGAAGCCGTTCGGCCGGCACGTGATGAAGCACGTCGACGAGATCGGCGGCGTGCCGGTGGTGATGAAGGCTCTACTGGACGCCGGCCTGCTGCACGGGGACTGCTTGACGGTGACCGGGCAGACGATGGCCGAGAACCTCGCCCACATCGAGCCGCCGGATCCGGACGGCAAGGTGCTGCGCGCGATGAACAATCCGATCCACCCGACCGGCGGGATCACGATCCTGCACGGGTCGCTGGCCCCCGAGGGGGCCGTGGTGAAGTCGGCCGGTTTCGACTCCGATGTCTTCGAGGGCACCGCAAGGGTTTTCGAGCGGGAGCGGGCGGCACTGGACGCCCTGGAGGACGGCACCATCACCCACGGCGACGTCGTGGTCATCCGCTATGAGGGCCCCAAGGGCGGACCGGGTATGCGCGAGATGCTGGCGATCACCGGCGCCATCAAGGGCGCCGGTCTCGGCAAGGACGTCCTGCTGATGACCGACGGGCGGTTTTCCGGTGGGACGACGGGTCTGTGCGTCGGCCACATCGCCCCCGAGGCGGTCGACGGCGGGCCGATCGCGTTCATCCGCGACGGTGACCGGATCCGCCTCGACGTCGCGAACGGAACGCTCGACGTGCTGGTCGACAAGGACGAGTTCGATTCCCGCAAGGCCGGTTTCGAGCCGCTGCCGCCGCGATACACCAGCGGCGTGCTGGCGAAGTACACGAAGCTGGTCGGCTCGGCGGCTGTCGGAGCCGTCTGCAGCTAGGTCAGCTGGTTCGTGACCGGTGGTGGTCTCGGCTGGAAGGGCTGGTACCACCACCAGTCGGCGCGTTCGCCGGTCGGACCCCGGTACGGGGCGACCGCGGGTGGGGCGTTGGTGGGTGGCCGAGCCAACGATCCACCCGGTAGCGGCCGGCCCTGGTCATCGGTGACTCTCAGGCGGTCGGCGGGACCGGTGAGGGTGATGCCCCCGGCGTGGCGCAGCCGGTGGTGATACGGGCACAGCAGCACCAGATTGTCCAGTTCGGTGGGGCCGCCGTCTTCCCAGTGCCGCAGATGATGGGCATGCAGACCCCGGGTGGCCCCGCAGCCGGGCATCACGCAACACCGGTCGCGATGCTCCAGCGCCCGGCGTAACCGGCGGCTGATCTGACGGGTGGACAGCCCAGCCCCGATCACCTTCCCGTCACGGTGAAACCACGCCTCAAAGGTGGCGTCGCACAACAGGAACCGGCGCTCAGCCTCACTCAGCAGCGGCCCGAGATGCAGGGCCCCGACGCGCTGCTCGACGTCGAGGTGCATGACCACCGTGGTGCGGTGGCCGTGCGGGCGGCGCACCGCCTCGGCGTCCCAGCCGGCCTCCACCAGGGCGGTGAACGCATCCAGCGTGGTCGGGAACGGGCGCGCCTGCTCGGGATCGTGGTCGGCGATCAGCGCGTCGCGGTGGGACTGCAGCGCCGCCTCGAACGCCGCAGCCCCCAGCCTGTCGAGCCGGATCTTCCAGGTGGTGTAGTCGCCGTCGTCGTGTGTGGTGATCGACGCTTGGGGCGCGGGTGTCGGTGGGGGTTCGGGTCGGGGTTCGAGTTTCACCGCGGTGCGCAGCTGGGTGACGGTGGCGTGTTCGGCGAGCTGAATGTAGTGGTCATCGGATCCTTCGGCGGCGTTCTCGGCGATCACCCCCACCTGATCCAACGACAACCGGCCCTCCCGCAGACCCGCCACACAGCGCGGAAACTGCTCCGCCCGCCGCGCGACCGCCACCACCGTTTCCGCATTACGCGGCGACACCCCGGTCTTCCACGCCATCAACGCCGCCACCGACCGCGCCCCGGTCATCCCCGCCAACCCGCCACCCTCGATCTCCGCGGCGATCTCCACGATCCGCCCATCGATGGCATTGCGCTGACCACACAACTGCGCCAACTCCCCGAACAACACCTCCAACCGATCTTTCGGACGCATCCGATCAACCAAAGACACTGCCGCCGAGGACATATCACCAGCACAGCACACGGGTCCGACAAGAATCGGCTGCGTTGAAGCGCGCTCGACACGTACAGTCTCCGGCATGGGGGAACTGTGATGCGGAAGAGGTTCACGGCCGCCGTGGCGGTGCTCGCCGCCCTGCTCACCAGCCAGGCGCCGGCGGCGCACGCCTTCGGCGAGTATCCGGTGGCCAGCCCGGGTGCCTACCTGGTGAGCACGATCCTCGCCGGCAATGGCCAGCCGTTCCAGTGCACGTCCGGTTTCCTCGTCCGCACTCCGGGCGGCGGGCCGGGAATGCTCACCGCGGGGCACTGCCGCCGCGACCCGGTCAATGACACGGTGCTGCAGCGCACACCGATGGGTGACCGCGTGATCGGGCGCTATGTGCGCTCCGAGGTGCTGCCGGGCGTGCACGATCTCGGTCTGGTCGACCTCGCCGACAGTTCGGTGCCCGTCGTGAGCGACGTCGACGCGATGCGGGTGTCGCGGGTGATGACGGCCGAGGACGTCCGACGCGAACAACCGCAGCTGTGCAAATCGGGGGCGCGCACCGGGCTGTCCTGCGGCCCGGTCACCGCTGTCACCGACACCGAGGTGTCGTTTCGCGCCTGGGACGACCTCGGGGATTCGGGTGCGCCGGTCTACGCGCGGCAGCCCGACGGCACCGTCGCCGCGGTGGGGATCCTCTACGCGCACAGCGACGATCCTTTCGGCCGCATCGTGCACGCCTCGCTGGTGGCGCCGGTGATGGGGCCGTGGGGTCTCACGAACTGGAGCTGAAGCGCCTCAGCGGCGAAACCGGGTCGTCTCCGAGAGCTCGGCCCTGGGCACCCGCACGGTGTTGACGCGCGCCGATTCGTCGGCGTAGCCGAAGGATATGCCCAACAACAGTTTCCGCCCCTCCACCCCGAGTTCGGAGCGCACGGTGTCGGCGTAGAAGGTGAGCAGGGCCTGGGGGCACGACGCGATGCCGTGGGATGTCATCGCCAGCAGCAACGTCTGGGCGTAGATACCGATGTCCGCGGCGATGCGCGCCTCGGTCTCGACGGGCGCGAACAGCATCGCGACGTGCGGCGCACCATAGAACCGCAGGCTCTTGGTGTTGTATCCGTCGAGCAGATCGGTGTCGTCGCGGGCGATACCCAGTGCGCCGTAGAGGTGCACCCCGAATTGGGCCCGCCGGGTGGCCAGTTCACCCCGGAACAGACCTTCCCGGTACGGGAAGTCGACCGATTGGTGACCGGCGGCGTGGGCGGCGACGAGGGCGTCGGCGAGGCGATCGCGCGCTGCACCGCTGACCACTTCGACCTGCCAGGGCTGGGTGTTCGAGTTCGACGGCGCATGGTTGGCCAGCGCGAAGACCGCGCGAATCGTGTCTTCCGGCACTTCGTCGGGGAGGAACGCGCGGGTTGCGCGACGACCCCTGATCACCCGGTCGATCGACTCGCTCAGCGCCGTGGTCATTTCTCAACTCCTTCAAGTACACGGATACGTTTACTTTGCCGAGGATAGCGGGGACTGACCTCGATGTAAACGCAATCGTATACTTGGGTGATGGACTCAGCCCGCAGCCGCGGCGGCCGGGAGCGCATCCTCGCCGCCGCCACCACCTTGTTCGAGGCCCGGGGCATCACCGCGACCACCATGGAGCAGATCGCCGCAGCGGCGCCGGTGTCCAAACGCACGCTCTACCTACATTTTCCGGCGAAAGAGGATCTGGTCGTCGCTTACCTGCGGCACCTCTCCGACGCGGGACTGACGATGGAGGGCATGCTCGAACGGGGAGACCTGCCGGTCCGCGACCGGGTCATGGCGCTGTTCCGAGTGCATCGATTCGACGGGCCAGTGCGCGGATGCCCATTCACCGCGGCCGCCACGGAGTTCCCCGATCCCCTGAGCCCGCCCCACGCCTATACGCGAGAGCGCAAGCGGCAGTTCACCTCTCGGATCGCCGAGCTTCTTGCAGAGCTGGGCGCCAAGGATCCCGACGGACTCGCCGAGCAACTGGCCATCCTGGCCGACGGCGTTGCCGGACGGGCCATGGTTTTCGACGATCCGGACCGCGGCGCCTACGCCCGGGCGGCAGCCGAGACGCTGCTGGATGCCGCGCTGCGGTAAGTGGAGCGACCCACGTGTCAGCCGCTGGTCATCCGGTCGATTCGCCGCAGCGCGATCGCCAGCACCGGCACATACGGCGCGGCGGGCAGTGGCGCGGACATCCACACGCGTGTGCCGTCGCCGACCGGATCGACGCCGTGGGCGGTGGCCGGAATCCCGGCCACCCGCCACGCCCAGCGCCGGCCGGGTTCGAATTCGCTGACGGTGAACGGCAGCGGCACACCGACCGGAGTGAAGACCCTGCCGCGCGCGCCGAGGGCGAGTGCACCACCGCCGTCGAGTTCGGCGCCGGCCACCGTGGGACCCCACTTCGGCCACGCGTCGAGGTCGGTCAACACCGACCACACCGCCGACGGTGCGGCGCGCACCATGCGGCTGACCGTCACCATGCCGCCATTCACCTGCACACCCATGACGGTTCGATGCCCGACGGGTCCGGAGGTTAAACCGTGTCCTCGGTGACGACGGCGACCGCGAAACCGTCCCAACCCTTGGCGCCGACAGTCTGGATCGCCGCCGCGCTCAGCCGTGGGTGCTCCCCCATCATCGCGAGCATGTCGCGCACGGCGCGCGCCTGCAGATCGTCGGATGCCGGTGCCAGGACCCGCCCCATGCGGGTGATGTTGTCGACCACCACGACGGTGCCCGGGCGTCCCAGCCGGATGGCCCATTCGACGTAGGCGACGTTGTTCTCCTTATCGGCGTCGATGAACACGAAGTCGAACGGCGCCCGGTCGGTCAGCGTGGGCAGTGTGTCCAGCGCCGCCCCGACCAGTACCTCCACCCGTTCGCCCACGCCGGCGCGCGCGAGATTCGCCCGCGCCACCGCGGCATGCCGCGGCTCGAACTCGCACGTGACGACCCGGCCGTCGGCGCCGGACCCGCGAGCCAGGTTGATGGTGCTGTACCCGGCCAGGGTGCCGATCTCGAGGATGCGGCGCGAGCCGGACATCGCCACCAGCAGAGCGAGCAAGCGTCCGTGCTGCGCCGACACCTCGATCGGCGGCATCCCCTCGGCCGTGGTCGATACCCGCGCCGCGGCCAGCGCCTCGTCTTCGGTGTGCAGGAGATGGTCGAACAGCTCGTCGACCGACTGGGGATCCGGCGTGCTCACCGGCCCACGCTAGCCCAGCCGAACCCCCTCCTTCACGTACACCACCCGCAGGACGTGGCCCACCTCGGGCGCCATCACGGCGTCGGCCAGCTCGCACATCGTCGTCGCGAACTCGGGGCCGTGGGCGGGTTCGGCCCGGCACAGGTGGTGGGCCACCTCGTGCAGGACCACCAGCTCCCGCAGCGCCCAGGTGGCGTACCGGTCCGGGACCGCGATGACCGCCTCTCCGTCGCCGGTCCACTCGTAGTGGGCCGCGGCCGCGCCGCGGCGGGCGCGCACGGCCAACGGGAGGGCGGCGGGCCAGCGCTGCCGCACCGCGGGGTGGGCGAGCACCTCGTCGACGTAGCGCTGCACCGAGGACACCGACGCGAATCGGGCCTCCGGCGGCAGGGTCAGCTGGGCGCCGAAGAATTCGACGACCTGGTTGCCGTGCTCGGCGGCCCGGTCGAACAGCGTGCGGACGAACTGTTCGGCGCCGTAGACCTTCGAACGCTGGCGGTCGCGGGGTGTCACTTCTCCAGAGCGTGCCGCGCGCCGGCCAGTTCCGGCCCCGGCCCCAGCCGTGCCCGTCGGCCGGCCCGGTCGCCCGCGCGGCGCGCCGCCGACGAATATCCGGCGGTCGCGCTGGTGGCGCGCCAGGTGCCGCGGGCCTGCGACGCCTGCCGGTAGAAGTCCTTGAGCTCGAGGTCCTTGTCGCGCAGGGCGATCGCGGTGCCCGGACGGCCCACACTGTCCTTGGTGGCGGCCGCCCGTTCCTCGTCGCGAGCCTGGCTGAGCCGCTGCCCGATGCGGGCACCGAACGCCAACTGGAAGTTCAGCCGGGCCGTGATGGTCGGGGTGGGACGGTGCGCGCCCGAGGCGATGTAGGCCTCCGAGGCCTTGACCATCTGCGTCACCAGGCTGGCATAGAGCGCGTGGCTGGCGTCGATGTCCTCGGCAAATCCGTAGGCATAGACGAATGTGGAGTTGGACGCGACGTCGCATTTCACGTCGTTGGCGGCGGCGATCACCACGAGCAGCTGTACGTAGGTGCGCAGCCCGCGGGTGCCGGCCTCCCCGATGGTGATGGTGCGCTGTACGGGCGCCTGCGCCTTGTCGCGCTGCGCGGAGTGCGAGCGGGCGACGGCCAGGTCGATGGACGTCGCGGTGGCCAGCCGCTGCGCAGCCGCCATGAACGCCTCGGCCTCGTGCGGGTTGTCGGTCCCCTCCGCCTGGCGTAGCAGCGCGGCGATGCGCGCCAGCATTTTGTCGTCACTCATGCGCGATCCGCTCCGCTTCTCGCTGATCTCATGCGCGACCCGCTCCGCTTCTCGCTGATCTCATGCGCGACCCGCTCCGCTTCTCGCTGATCTCATGCGCGACCCGCTCCGCTTCTCGCTGATCTCATGAAGCCCAGGCTATTTCTATTCGCCGACAAATCGATCGACGGCCGAGACGACCTGGGGAGAAAGCGGGTCGCCGTTGGCGTACTGGCCGATGTTGTCGGTCGGGTCGTCGTGCAGCACATGGTTGACCCCGTCGAGCTCGACGACGGTCAGCGCGGTGTGCGCCAGAGCGCCGATCAGCGGACGTACCGCATCGCAGCGGGCCTGGCCGTCGGAGTTCGAACAGGTGAGCAGCACGGGCATCCCCGCGGGCAACGCGGCCGCCAACGCCAGCGGGTCGATCCGGTCGGCTTCGACGACCGCCTTGACGTTGCCCGGGTTGACGATCGCGCCGAGATTCTGCGGCAGCTGCGGGGGCACCGTGCCCCGCGTCCGGATCTCATCGACGGCCGCCAGCCACTGCGTCAGGACGTCCGGGGTGGCCTGGCGGCGAATCCGTTCGGTGACGATGTCCAGATAGCGGCCCGGCAACGGCTGCAGCAGCGCCAGCGAATGCACCCGCACCGCGTCGGGCCCGGTGCGCGCGGCCAGCGTCATCGCGTGGATGGTGCCCTCCCCCACCGCGTAGATCGACACCCGGTTGCGATCGGTACCGGCCTGTTCGGTCAGGAAGCTCAGCGCCGCGGCCGCACCCGTGGTGTACACCGCGCTGCCGACGTCGGCGGGGTTCTTCGCGTAGGGGCCCAGCCCGGTGCGTCCGGTACCCACCTTGTCGTAGCGCAGCGATGCCACGTCGTGGCCGGACAGCAGGTCGGCGAGTTGGCGCATGTTGCCGACCGGGCCGGCGACGGCGTTGTCGCCGTTGCGGTCGGTGTTGCCACTCTCCGAGATCAGCAGGGCCGCCGGACCCGAGGTGTCCGGGCGGTGGCGGTAGGTGCCGTGAATGGTCAGGCCGTCGGCGGCGAACGTCACCTCGTCCTCGGTCCAGTCCGCCGATGCGGGCGCCGCATCCCGCGATGAGCAACCGGCCAGCAGTAGGCACGTGAAGAACAACGCCACAAGCCTTTTCACAGACGTACCTCGATCCAGGAGGTGACATCGTCGAGCACCAGCGCGCGTTCGGGTTCGTTGAACACCTCGTGGTAGAGCTCGGGGTACACCTTGAGGTGGACGTCGGAGCTGCCGACGCATTCAACCAACCGGTGGCTGCCCTCGACCGGGATCAGGGAATCCTGTTCACCGTGGACCACCAGCAGCGGAGCCGTCAGCGCCGCGGCCCGCTTCGGCATCGACTCGCCGACCGTGAACAACCCGCGCGCGATCCCGGCCGGCAGCTTGCCCTGGTACACCATCGGGTCGGCCTTGTAGGCGGACACCACCTCCGGATCGCGCGACACCGCGTCGGCGTCGAGTTGTTCGACCGGCACACCCGGGGCGATCCGGCCCAGCACCTTGGCCACGGTGACCAGCCACGGCTTGACCCCGGACTGGGCGTACACCGCAGGGCCGGACAGCACCATCGCGGTGTAGTCGTCGGGGTGTTCGACACCGTAGGCGAAGACGATCCCGCCGCCCATCGAGTGGCCGACCACGATCTTGGGCAGTCCGGGATGTTCCTCGCCGGCGATCGTGACCAGCCGGTGGAAATCGGCGGTGAATTCGCCGATGTCGCGCAGATACACCCGCTTCCCGCCGGAGCGGCCGTGGCCGCGGTGATCGAGCGCATACATCAGCAGGCCGGCCTCGCCGAAGCGCTGCGCGACGTGGTCGTAGCGGCGGGCGTGCTCGGCATAGCCGTGGGCGAGCACGACGACGCCGCGCGGCGGGGTGTCCGGCGTCCAGGTGTCGTAGACGATGCGGACGCCGCCGACGCCGTCGAAGCTTCGCTCGCTGCGGGTGCTGGCCATCCCGGGAGACTATCGGGTGGCCCCCGATTGCCGGATGCACCGTGTCGGGCTGCTGCGTAAGCTCGGGAACCGTGACCGTCCTGGCCGAGAATGTGGGTGACGGTAGCGCCGAAGACGCGTTTCTCGCCGACGCCCAGCGATACCGACGCGAGCTGCTCGCGCACTGCTACCGCATGACCGGGTCGCTACATGACGCCGAGGACCTGGTGCAGGAGACGTATCTGCGGGCGTGGAAGTCCTACAAGGGTTTCCAGGGCAAGTCGTCGGTGCGTACCTGGCTCTACCGGATCGCCACCAACACGTCGCTGACCGCGCTGGAGGGCCGCGCGCGCAGACCGCTGCCCACCGGCCTGGGTGCGCCGAGCTCGGATCCGGTCGACGACATCCAGGAGCGGGCCGAGATCCCGTGGCTCCAACCGCTGCCGGACACCACCGACGACCCGGCCGATCCGTCGGTGATCGTCGGGTCGCGGGAATCGGTGCGGCTGGCCTTCGTCGCGGCGTTGCAGCACCTGCCGCCCCGTCAGCGCGCGGTGCTGGTGCTGCGCGAGGTGCTGCAGTGGCGTGCCGCCGAAGTGGCCGAGGCCGTCGGCACGTCGACCGCGGCCGTCAACAGCCTGCTGCAGCGAGCCAAGGCGCAGCTCGACGCCATCGGCCCGAGCCAGGACGATGTGCTGACTCCGCCGGAGTCACCCGAGGCGCAGGAACTACTGGGCCGCTACATCGAGGCGTTCGAGAGCTACGACATGGACACGCTGGTCGAACTGTTCACCGCCGACGCGGTATGGGAGATGCCGCCCTTCGACGGCTGGTACCGAGGCCCGGCGGACATCGTGCTGTTGTCCAAGACGCACTGCCCGGCCGAGGGGCCCGGCGATATGCGCTTGATCCGCACCACGGCCAACGGTCAACCCGCGGCGGCGCTGTATCTGCGCAATCCCGGCACCGGCGTGCACGAGCCGCTGCAGCTCCATGTGCTCGACGTGACCGCGGACGGTATCGCGCATGTGGTGGCGTTCCACACCAGCACGTTCGCGCCGTTCGGCCTGCCCGATTCGGTGTGACCTCAGGGCTTGCGGCCCAGGGTGTACTCGTCGATGGTCACCCCGTTGCGGGCCGCTTCGGCGCGCTCGAACGCGATGTCGTGCCGATAGCCGAGGACGACGCTGGTGATCAGCGCGATCGAGATGACGCCCTCGGCGATGAAGAACGACGCGAAGTCGATGAGTGAGCCGATCGGCGGGCCCCCGGGCACGGCGTTGCGCAGCGGGATCAGCGCGAACAGGATCGCCGCCATCATCGAGCAGGCCGGCAGCACGAGCCCGCGCCGCCAGCGCAGTGCATAGAACGCCGCGGTGACCGCGGCCGCGGCCAGACCCAGCATCAGCACCATGACGAACACCGCGAACACCACGGTCGGGGTGCTGCGTTTGAGGAGCAGGTCGACGTCGATGCCGTCGACGTCGGTGTCCGGATCTCGGTCCAGGTCGGCCCGGAAGAACGGGTCGGTGTTGAACACGGTGACCGTGGTGGGCAGGGCATCGCCGTCGTCGGTGACGACGTTGAAGCCCATCAGACCGCTGTAGCTGTCGAAGGGATAGTCGGTCGGGATGCCCAGCAATCCGAAGCGCTGTTCGAAGACCGGGGCGGTCTCTCCCTTGGGCAGCGCCGTCGAAGGGTTGGTGAACGAGTTCGTCTCGACCTTGACGGCCCGGTTCAGCTGGCCGTTGTCGTCGGCGTACCTGCCGAACGCCTGGACGCCGGTGACGGTCACGGTGGCCGTCGTGGTGGCGGGGTCCACCCGACTGACCCAGAGGGTCAGGTCGATGCGGTCGGGCTGGTCGAAATCGCCGTACACGATGCCGTCTTCGAACCAGTGCCTGCTCGAGTCGTACAGTGCCAGGCTCCCGGCCATCAGCAGGGCCACGGCGAGCACGGACAGGGCAACCGCCCGCACGGCGCGCCACCGGGGCGAGGAGCTGCTCATCGCGGGCAGCGTATTACGACGGCACTCCCCGCACCCGCCGGATCCCGGAGCCGACGTCGGACAGTCGATGCAGGAGACGGTTCGAAGGTTGTGTATTGCCAGTTCAGAGCGCTGATTCGCGGTGATTTGGAACGTGTTCTAGTATCGCGGGTCATGAAGACAAAGGGCGCTCTGCTGTGGGAGCTCAACGCACCGTTCCGCGTCGATGAGATCGAGATCGGCGACCCGGTCGACGATGAGGTGCAGATCCGCATGCACGCCGCGGGCATGTGCCATTCCGACTACCACCTGACCACCGGCGCCACCCCCATCGGCCTGCCGGCGCTGGGCGGTCACGAGGGCGCGGGTGTCATCACCAAGGTCGGCCGCAACGTCACCTCACTGGCCGAGGGCGACCACGTCATCCTGGCGTTCATCCCGGCCTGTGGGCAGTGCCAGCCCTGCCTGAAGGGACACCGCTCGCTGTGTGACCGGGGCGCCCTGCTGCTCGGCGGCAAGGCCATCGCCGACGGCACCAGCCGCGTCACGGCCGGCTCGCACGAGGTGTCCCCGATGAACCTGCTCGGCACTTTCGCCCCCTATATGACCGTGCACAAGGACTCCGTCGTCAAGATCGACGCCGACGTCCCGTTCGAGACGGCGGCCATCATGGGATGTGCGGTGCCGACCGGCTTCGGTTCGGCCACCAACGTCGCCGAGGTCCAGCCCGGTGAGACCGTGGTGATCATCGGCGTCGGCGGCATCGGCCTGTCCGCACTGCAGGGTGCGGTGATCTCGGGTGCACGCAATGTCGTGGCGATCGACCCGGTGGAGTTCAAACGCGAGCAGGCGATCAAATTCGGTGCGACGCATGTGTACTCGTCGATGGCCGAGGCGATCAACCCGGTTCTCGAACTCACCCACGGCTTCATGGCCGAGAAGACCATCATCGCCGTCGGCGAGATGCGCGGCGAGTACATCGAAGAGGCCATGACGTTGACCGCCAAGACCGGCACCTGCGTGGTCACCGGGATGGGATCGATGTTCGACGTCGACGTCAAGCTCAACCTGTTCCTGTTCACGATGATGCAGAAGACGTTGAAGGGCAACATCTTCGGCGGCGGTAGCAGCCATGTGGAGACGCCGAGGCTGGTCGGGCTCTACAAGTCGGGGCTGCTCCAGCTCGACGAGATGGTGACCAACACCTACCGGCTCGAGGACATCAACACCGGTTACACGGACATGCTCGAAGGCAGGAACATCCGCGGGGTGATCCGCTTCGACGAATCGGACTGGTGAGGACCTAACCCGAACGCGCCCGCTCCAGCACACCGCGCACCACCGCGCCGAAGGCCTCGCGCTGGGCGGGTGACAACGGGGCGAAGACGAGTTCACGGATCAGCGCCGCGTGCCCGGGTGCGGCCTTGCGCAGCGCGGCACGCCCCGCGGCGGTCAGCGACACGGTCGCACCCCGGCGGTCCTCGGCGGTGCCGGCCCGGACCACCAGGGCCCGCTCCCGCATCCGGCGCAGTTGATGGGACAGTCGGCTCTGTTCCCAGCCGAGCGCCTCGCCGAGCGCGTTCATCCGCAGCGGGCCCTGTTCGGCGACGATCACCAAGACGTCATAATCGCTGCGCGAGAGCCCACAGTCGGCCTGCAACTGCCGGTTCATCGCCGTGTCCAGGGCCGACACCATCGCCAGATACGCCCGCCAGATCTCCTGCTCCTCCTGCGACAGCCACACGGAATACATGACACATCATCCATGTTGTCGTGTCCAGTACCGGCCACCTAGGCTGGCGCAGGACCTCGAGGGGTGAACCATCATGACCGCAACCGAAACCGTCGACCTCCGACGTGCCGCGGACCGGGCCAAGACCAAGATCTCGTGGCTGGACTCGAAACACTCGTTCTCGTTCGGCGCGCACTACGACCCGGCGAACACCCACCACGGGTTGCTGCTGGTCAACAACGACGACATCGTGACGCCCGGGCGCGGCTTTGACACCCACCCCCACCGGGACATGGAAATCGTCACCTGGGTACTGCGTGGCTCGCTGGTACACCAGGACTCGACCGGCCACTCCGGGGTGATCTATCCCGGCCTGGCTCAGCGGATGTCGGCTGGTCGCGGCATTCTGCATTCGGAGAAGAACGACTCCTGGACGCTGACCGGCGAGCAGTCCCACCGCGAGCCCGTGCATTTCGTCCAGATGTGGGTAGCCCCCGACGAGTCCGGCATCGAGCCGGGCTACCAGCAGCTCGAGATCGACGACGAACTGCTGCGCGGCAAGCTGGTGACGATCGCCTCGGGGATGCCCGAACACAGCGGCGAGGCCGCCATCACGATCCGCAACCGCTACGCGGCGCTGCATGGAGCTCGCCTGCAACCCGGTGACGACATCGAACTGCCCCAGGCGCCGTATCTGCACCTGTTCGTGCCGCGGGGTGAGGTGACCCTGGAGGGGGCGGGTGCGCTCAGTGAGGGCGACGCCGTGCGGTTCACCGCCTCGGGTGGACAGCGCATCACCGCCGTCACGCCGGCCGAGATCCTGGTCTGGGAGATGCATGCGAATCTCACTGCGGCCTGACCGGCTCAGCATCGCGGTCGCGGGCGTCGCGCTGCTCACTGCATGTTCGACCAGTCCGTCGAGCGAACCCACGGCCAGCACGATGGCCACCGCGCCCGCGCCGACGCCGTCGGCCGCGCCCGCGGCGGGCGGGCTGGCCACCGCGCCGGTCGCCGTACCGCAGCAGCTCTCCGATGCGCCGTTCGACGAGGCCCGTGAGGTCCGCATTCCCCGGGGCTGGTCGCTGGCGGTGTGGGCCCGGGTGCCCGAAGCCCGGTTGGCCCGTTGGACCCCCGACGGCGCCCTGCTGGTCTCGGTTCCCGACTCCGGCCGCATTGTCAAGCTGCAGCCCGGTGGCGAGGTCCCCGGGCAGTCGACCCTGCTCGAGGGCCTCGACCAGCCGCATGGCATGGCGTTCGCCGGCTCCACGCTCTATGTCGCCGAGAGCGACCAGATCGACGCGTACGACTACGTCGACGGCGCGGCGGTCAACCGGCGCACGGTGGCCGCCGGCCTACCCGACGCCAAGAGCCCGGATCTGCGGGGCGCCTACGCCCATGCCCTCAAGAGCGTCGTCGTCGGGCCGGACGGCGCGGTGTACTTCTCGATCGGTTCCACGGGAAACATCTCCGCGCAGGACCGGACGGCGACCCCGCCCCGCGCCACCATCATGCGGGTGCCGCCCGGGGGCGGCCCCGCCGAGCCGTTCGCCACCGGTGTCCGCAACGGCACCGGACTGGCCGTCGCACCGGACGGTTCGGTGTGGACCGCGGTGAACGGACGCGACAACGTCCTCGACCCGGCGACCGGGGAGCTCGACCCGGCCTACGTCGCCGACCATCCCCCCGAACAGCTCGCGCGGCTGACGCCGGGCCGGGAATTGGGCTGGCCGTACTGCAACATCGACCGGCCGGCCGGAGCCGGTCCCGCGGATCTGTCGTTCATCCGCGACGTGCAGACCAACGCCGACGGCAGCCAGTTGGACTGCGCCGCCCTGCCGCCGGTGGAGCAGAGCTTCGGCGCCCACTCGGCGCCGCTGGGCCTGAACTTCGTCGACGGCCAATTACCGGCCCCGTTCGCCCAGGGCGCGCTGGTCGGTATCCACGGTTCGTGGAATGCGCGGCCCCCGCGGGCGCCGGAGGTCTCGTTCTATCCCTGGACCGGGGACGGTCTCGGCGATCAGCAGACGCTGGTCGGCGGATTCCAGGTGCAGGACGGAACCCGCTGGGGCCGGCCGGTCGACGCGGTGGTCGGCCCCGACGGCGCCGTCTACATCACCGATGACGACGCGGGAGCGGTGTACCGCCTGGCGGCGCCGCCCCCGTAGGCGTCAGCGGGCGGTGGTTCCGGGACGGGTGCCCCGCTTACCCGTCACGCCCACGTAGATCGCGATGAGGACGATGGCGACGATGATCCCGACCAGGAACGGGATGATCTGCCATCCGCCGTTGGAGTTGCTGTAGCCGAACTGGTAGGTCAGCCAGCTGCCGATGAACGAGCCCAGCGCGCCGAGCACGATGGTCATGATGATGCCGATGCTCTGCTTGCCCGGCATGATCAGCCGCGCCAGCGCGCCCACGATCAAGCCGACGACCAGTGCGCTCAGGATTGTCCCGATCATTTCCATGCTCCTTCGTCTCTGGGATGGCAGGACGTGCCCACCGCGAGCCGGTTACCCCCCGGGAGACCACCTCATGCGGATTCGCCACATCTGGATGCCCGAGCGCAACAGCCCTGACGCAACTCCGTGACCTGCTTGTTACGGAAGTTGACAGAGTGACTGCTGTGAATATCGTTGGAGCAGGGTGGCCAGTCGAAAGGGTGGATGGTGCGGTCCTCAGCAAAGCTGCAGCGGTTTACGGCGGGCCTCGCCGTGGCCGCGTTGTGCGCGGCACTGGGTACCGTCGCCGCCCCGCCGGCCCGGGCCGCGGACGCCAAATCCCTGTTACTCGGGGCCATCGCCAACACCAAAGGCTCCTACCTGGTGTACAACTTCGGCGGCGAGTACGCGGCGCCGTTCCAGGCCGCCGACGGGCGGGAGTACACGCTGAACAACGGCGGCCACCTGATGACGATCAAGAACGCCTCCACCCGGCTCAGTCCGCGCCTGCTGGTCGACAGCCACCAGGGGTACCAGGCCCGCTGCGAACGCGACCCGCGCGCCCGCACCAGCGAGGGCCTGTGGCAGGCCTCGGAGACCTACACCCCGCTGCAGGCCTGGCAGGCCCTCGGCCAGCCCACCATCGCGATCAACGCCAACTTCTTCGACGTGCGCACCCAGCAGGGCGGGTCCTGGCGCGATACCGGGTGCAGCTCACCGCTGGGCGCCTACGTCGACAACACCCGCGGCCAGGGCAAGGCCAACGTCGCGGTCACCGGCACCATTCCGTACGCGGGTAAGCAGGGTCTCTCCGGCGGCGACGAGCGATGGGCCGCCCTGGCGACGATGATTCTGCCGGTCGGCGGGCGGCCCTATGTGGTCATGCCCAAGTCGCCGCAGGACTACGACGCCGCCTCCCCCGAGATCGGCAAGCTGATGGATGCGGGCACCCGGTTCGTCGCGGTGGCCGGGCTCGGCCTGCTGGCGCCGGGCGAGATGGGTCAGATGAACGACCCCGGACCGAGCGCGGCGCGAACCGCGCTGGGCTACAACAGCAGCAGCGATCAGCTCTACGTCTTCGAGGGTGGCAGCTACACCCCGGACAACATCCAGGATCTGTTCCGCGGTCTGGGCGCCGACAATGCGGTGCTGCTCGACGGCGGTGGATCCTCGGCGATCGTGCTGCGCCGCGACACCGGTGGCATGTGGAGCGGTGCCGGTTCCCCGCAGGGCAACTGTGACACCCGCCAGGTGCTGTGCGATTCGAAGGAACGCGCATTGCCCAGCTGGCTCGCCTTCAACTGAGGCGGTCAATACCGGGTTCAGCGGACCCGACGTGGGACCATCGGGTCTCAAGTGACCAGTGTGACGAATTCTCGGCCCGATCTCCGACGCGGGAACTCCGCGGGCGGACGGCCACCGCTGCGTAAGCGATTCCGCACCGACATCGAGGGGCTGCGCGCGGTCGCGGTGCTCGCGGTTGTGCTCTACCACGCCGAGCTGCCCGGACTGTCCGGCGGATTCGTCGGGGTCGACGTGTTCTTCGTGATCTCGGGCTTCCTGATCACCGGTCTGCTGTGGCGCGAAACCTCTGCAGGCGGTGTCCGGCTCGGCGCGTTCTACGCGGCCCGGGCGCGTCGCCTGCTGCCGGCCGCAGCGCTGGTCCTGGTGGCCACCGGGATCGGCGCGGTCCTGCTGCTGCCGCCGCTGCAGGCCCGCAGCACTTTGTGGGATGCCGTCGCCGGAGCGCTCTACGCAGGCAACTACCGCTTCGCCGTCACCGGGACCGACTATCTCGCATCGACCGACCCCTCTGCGCTGCAACATTATTGGTCCCTCGGGGTCGAGGAGCAGTTCTATCTGCTGTGGCCCGGGCTGATCGTCGGGACCGCGTGGCTGATCGGGCGCCGGTTCGGACCGTCGGCCGCCCGCTCGGTGCTGCCGTATGCGGTGGTGCTGCTGGCGGTGGCCGCCGCATCATTCGCCGTGTCACTGGCCTGGACCCACACCTGGCCGTCGTGGGCGTTCTTCTCGCTGCCGAGCCGGGCCTGGGAGCTGGCGCTGGGCGGCCTGATCGCGCTGAGCGCCGGCTGGTGGCGGCGGCTGCCCCCGGTGCCGGCCGCGCTGGTCGGTTGGGCCGGTCTGGCCATGATCGTCGCGGCGTGCGTCCGCTTCTCCTCGGCCACCCCGTTTCCCGGCACCGCGGCGCTGCTCCCCGTCGTGGGCACCGCGATGGTGATCGCGGCGGGCTGTTCGACCCCGAATCTCGGTGTGGGCCGACTGCTGTCCAAACCGCTGTGCACGGCCACCGGCCGGGTGTCGTACTCGTGGTATCTGTGGCACTGGCCGGTGCTGATCCTGGCCCCGGCGCTGCTGGGGACCCACCTCGGGCTGGCGAGCCGGCTGGCGTTGGTGGTGATCTCGCTCGGCCTGGCCATCCTGACCCTGCACCTGGTGGAGAACCCCGCGCGGTTCGCCGCCGCACTGCGCGGATCGGCCGTGCGCAGCCTGGCCGTCGGGGGGGTGGCCACCGCCACGGCGGTCTGCGCGGCGATCGTCCTGCTCACCCTGCGCCCGGTGCCGACCGGAAGCGGGACGCCCGCGGTGCCGGTCGCGCTCACCGCCCCGTCGGTGGCCGCCACGCCGCCACAGGCCGCCCCCGGGCCGGCGCCGGCCACGCCGCGAGACCAGGTGCACGCGGCGGTCGCCGCGGCGGCCGGGCTGCGCGACGTGCCCGTCAACCTGGACCCGCCGCTCGATGCCGTGCCCAAACCGGCGGTGTTCCTGAACGGATGCGTGCTGTCGTGGCGCGATGTCGACCAGCCGCAGTGCCTCGCGGGTGACGAGAACTCCGCGGTGCGGGTGGCCCTGGTCGGCGACTCGCACGCCGCCATGTGGCAACCTGCGCTGGAAACGGCTGCGCAGCAGAACAACTGGCGACTCGAGACGATGAGCAAGGTGACCTGTCCGCTGATGGAGCTACCCATCCGCAGTCCCTACCTCGGCCGGATCTACTCCGAATGCGAGACGTGGCGCGCGGACGTCCTGTCGCAGCTCGAACAGGACCGGCCGCAGCTCGTCGTGGTCGACATGTCCCGCCGCTACGGTGCCGACTTCGGGTTCACCTCCTACGATCCGGTGTGGCTGGACGGTCTGTCGCGTCTGGTGAGCCGGCTGCGCGCCACCGGCGCGCAGGTGCTGGTGCTCGGCCCCGCACCCGACCCGCACGCGACGGTACCGGCCTGCCTGTCCGGGCACCTGGACGATGTGAGTGCCTGTTCACCTGCGCGCGATGTGGCGGTCAATGGCGCCGGGGTGGCCGCCGAGACCACCGCCGTACAGGCCGCGGGGGGCCGGTACGCCGAATTGACAGATCTGTTCTGCACCGACACCCGCTGTCCGGTGATCGTCGGCAACACCCTGGTGTTCCGCGACGACAACCACATCACCGGGGAGTACGCCCGGCTGCTGTCGCCGGTGCTCTCCGACCTCACCCGGCAGGTGCTGCCCTGAGCGCGGCGCCCAGCGCCGTCTCGGTCTGCTGAACGTAACCAGCGCCGAACAGCACCACATGGGCCAGCAGCGGATACAGCTGATGCAGCGGGATGCGTTCGCGCCAGCCGCGCCGAAGTGGTCGTAGACCCTGGTAACCGGTGATGACGTCGGCCAGAAACGGGCAGCCGAACAGCGCGAGCATCGCGAGGTCCGTCTCGCGGTGGCCCCCGTGCGCGGCCGGGTCGATCAGCACCACGCCGGCGGGGGTCCACATCACGTTGCCGCTCCACAGGTCGCCGTGCAGCCGGACCGGCTCGTCGTCGTCGTCGTAATCGCCGGCCGCGCACCGGTCGATCACGGTGTCCAGATCTCGGCGGCCCTGCGGGCTGAGCTGCGGGCGGGCCCGCTCGCCCATCGGCGCCAGGCGTTCGTGGGCATAGAAGACGCCCCAGCGGTGATGTCCGGTCAGCGACATCGGCAGCGGACCGCTCAGCGGGCCGAAGAAGCCGGGACCGGTCCAGCCGTCCGGTGCGGCGCCGAACGCGCCGGCACCCGCGGCGTGGGTCACCGCCAGCCGCTGCCCGAACCGGCGCCCCTCGCCCGCCGTGGGCGCCACCGTATCCAGGTGTTCCAGCGTCAGCGACGAGTCGTCGACGTCGAGCACCCGTACGCAGGGCACCGCGTCCGGTACCGTCAGCCAGCGCAGTCCGGCGGCCTCGCAGGCGAAGAAGCCCGGTGGCGCGCCGGCACGGCGTTTGACGAAGACGGTCAGCTCAGACCTCGTTCGCTTCGGCGGGACCCCAGACGAAGATGGCCGCCGCCACGGCGACCACGGCGGCGGCCAGGGCGATCACCGGGGCCACCGTGATCCGGGTCAGGGTCGCGCCCACCACCGCACCGGCACACATGGTGAGGACCACGCCGTAGCGCAGCTTCTCGCGCTGCCCCGTCCCGCCGGCCAGCCGGCTGTCGAACCCGATGCCGACGATGGTCTGGGTCAGCACCGTCGTGCTCAGCTCCTGGATGCCGAACTGTCGCGCCGTCGCGTTCTGCACACCGAACACGATGGCCAGCCCGGCGATCAGGATCAGCTTCCGGTCGTCCCGATAGTCCAGGACTCCTGCGCCGGCCAAGATCGACAGTGTCACCAACACAACGATTTCGATGCTGAACGCGAAGGCCAGCCAGCGGCGGACCCGGGCGTCGAGGTGCCGGGCCAACCGACCGCCCAGCACGGTCCCGGCGATGAACGCCGCGAAGGCGACCAGCGCCGCGGTCCGGTCGACCACCGTGTCGTCGACGAACCAGAACCCCAGGAAGACCACGTTCCCGGTCATGTTCGCGACGAACACATGGCCGAGCACCAGAATGCTGATCGCGTCGATCAGTCCGGTGGTGAAGGTCAGCAGGAGCAGCGCCGTGACGGTCAGTCGGTTCGACACCGGCGAGGTGACGGGCATGGCACCCCATTTCGGTCGTCAGAGCTGCGGGGTGAGATCCAGGTTGGTGATCGGCGCCATCCCGGTGATGCGCCATTCCGCGTCGTGGCGCTCCAGGGTCAGGCGATATGAGCGGTAGCGCAGCGACGGGATGTTCTTGTTCACCGGGCTGGTGGACACCGAGTTGGTGTAGACGATCGCCGACGCCTCGTTGTCCGACAACGATTCCACCGCGGCCCCCAGCACGTCGGTGGTGTTGGACACCTGGGCCTGTTTGTTGGTGGCGACGATCGCGTCGATGTAGCGGCGATACTCGGTGGCGAAATCGCCGGACAGGAACCGCGACGAGCGGTCGGGCAGGGACGCCATATCGTCGGGGGTGTAGGTCCACAGCGTGGTGATGGCGTCGGTCGCGGTGCGGGCGATCTCGAGTTTGGTGGCGACTGCGGCGCGGTCGGCCAGATACGGCTGCAGGGTGGCTCCGGCGAAGGCACCAGCGGCGATGAACAGGACCGAGGCCGCTGTTGCGGCGATCATCAGGCGCTTCCCGGCCGGGCGGTACGCGACGAGTACGGGCTCCGGCTCGGCTTCGGGCTCCAGGTCGGATTCGGTCTCGGGCTCGGGGGCCGGCTCCTCGGCTGCCGACTCCTCGGGCTCCTCGGCTGCCGACTCCTCGGGCTCCTCGGCTGCCGACTCCTCGGGCTCCTCGGCTGCCGGCTCCTCGGCTTCGGCCTCCGGCTCCTCGGCTTCGGCTGCCGGCTCCTCGGGGGCCGGCTCCTCGGGGGCCGGCTTGGGTACGCGCCGCGACTTACCGGTCGGCACCCGACTCGCCGGCGCCTCGGCCGGTGTATCGGTCGGCGTCTCCGGCCCCTCGTCGGTCGTGGAAACGTCTTCTGCCGCTGCGTCTTTCACCGGTTCGGGCTTCGAACGCCGCCACGGCAACCGCCGCTTACGGGTCGGCGGTTCGGCGGACTCGGTGGTCAGATCACCTGGATCAGCTGGCTGATCTTCCACTGCTGTCCTTCCTTCGTCGCGGTGGCCACCCAGCGGTTTCCGCTCTCGACCGTCGACTTCCCGTCCGGTGTCTTCGACGTCGTCTTCGTGGCGACCAGGATGTCAGCGCTGCCGTTGTCGTTCCAGCGCTGCACCCCCGCCTCGACCACACTGCCCTCGGTGGGCTCCGCGCGAGCCACCTGGATGACGATCTCGTTCTGCTTCTGCTTGAACATGGTGGCGAACTCGCCGGTGCCCTGGGCCAGCACCCGGTCGGCGTAGTCGTTGGCGTTGAACGGGTCGAGCGTGGTGTACATCGTCATGAATCCACGCACGTAGTACAGCGCCTCGGCGTCGCGCCGGTCGGTCCGACGGTCCCCCTCGTAGGACACCAGCATCAGCGAAGCCGCCGCGACTGCGGCCACCAGCAGCAGTCCGGCGACGGTCGAGAAGATGGTGAACGGCCAGCTGCGCGGCTCCCGCGGTTCGACCGTGAAGTCGAAATAGTCGCGCTGATCGGCGTCGAGCCGGCGCCGCGGACTCACTGCCCGCCACCCTGCATCAGCGGCTTCTTCAATACGGTCAGATTGTCCACCCGCCAGTCGTCGCCGACCTTCACGAAGTCCACCCGCACGGTCGCGGTGATGAACTTCAGATCCTCCACCTTGGTGCCCCGCTGGCCCTGCATCGCCAACAGCATCGCGGCACGCTCGGTGCTCACCGGCGGATCCGGCAGGACCGCCGAAGCGACGGCCCAGTATTCGTTGGTCGACGGGCCCGCCTTGCGGACCGCCTCCTGCTGGCCGACCAGCTGTTCGCGATAGGAATCGGTGGTCAGCGACCGGGCCCTGGCGAAATCCTCGTCGATGGTCTCGGTGCTGTAGGTCAGCAACTGCTCGACGATCCGTGGTCCCTGCACGGCGATCTGTGCCCGCGCCCGGTCGACGGCCTGCTGCTGTCGATACACCACGACGTAGCTCAACCCGACCGCCAGCGCCGCGACGACGACCGCTGCCGCCAGCACCTTGGCGGTGAGGCGCCGGAGGTCGCGCTGCGGCCGGGGTGCGGGGCGGACCTCGGTACGCAGCAGCAAGTCGGCGAAGGTGCGCCCGCGCCGGTCCCACAGCGGCCACAGCCAGCCCACCAACAGCGCGGCGGTGTCCAGGAGATGCGCGGCGTCGCGCAACAGCAGGCGCCCGAACCCGACCGCCGAACCGTCGCGCCGCACCACTCGGATGCGCACCAGCGCCCGGCCCAGCGACCAGCCCGTCGTGCTGGGCAGCAGCCACCGGTTGGCGGCCAGCGCGACGACGGTACCGGCGGCCGCGACGGTCAGCACCCACCACAGCCACCCGAGTTGCGGTCCGACCAGCACCCACGGGGCGGTGGTTCCGAGCACCGCCAACCCCGGCAGGGTGTCGACCGCTAACGCCGCCGCCCGCAGGTGCCATTCGGCGACGGGTTCGGGCAGCGGCTGCGCGACGGCTTCGTCCGACACGGGATCGAGCACTGCCGTCACGACGTGACCTGATCGAGCTTGGCCACCTTGTAGGTTCCGTCGGCCGGCGCCATCTGGACCCGCAACCGGTAGCCCTGCTCCTGGTCGGCGGTCTCGGAGTTGGTCACCTTGACCCGAACCGCCACCAGCACGTCGATCGATCCGTCGCCGTTGTGCTTCTCCACCGCGGCGCGCATGTCCGACACCTGCACCTGCACGTTCGCCGCCCGGTAGGCGTCGACGAGCATCCCGCTGTAGAGGGCGGCCTGGGCGCCGAAGTCCCCGGTGGAACACTCGATGATCTTGGCCTGGCCGGTCGTCATCGCCGTGGTGTCGGGCGCCTGGGTGGCGGCCACACAGTCCTTGGCGGCCTGCACTGCCCGCACCTCGTCGGAGGCCAGTTCCACGCTCTCGTTGTGGGTGCGCAACGCCAGGTAGCCGCCGACAGCGGCACCCGCGGTCAACAGCAGCAGTAGCGCGCAGATCGTGTTGAGCCAACCGCGGCCCAGCCGCGACACGCGGCGGCCCTTCCCATCGGGAGCCGATTCGGTTGTGTCGTCCGGGGATACCGCCACCGTGGTGTCCGGTGTCTCGTCAGCATCGGCGCCCGATCCCGGGTCGCTGCGCTCCTGCCCTCCGGAAGTGGGGTTCAGCTGGCGGGTGCCAGCATCTCCTTCCATCCGTCGTCTCCTGGTCTGATCGTATTGCTGACGTTGTACTTGACGCCGTCAGGGCCGACCACCTCGCCGCTGGCCGGGCTGTACACCGCGGTGCCCGGTGGTCCTGGTGCCGGAGTGTAGATGCACGGGTTGGGTTGTTGTCCACTGCACTCGACGCGGCCCTGCCCCGGCGGGCTCAACGGATCGCTGATCGGGGCCGTCGACTGCGGGGGCGGCAGCTGATCGGCCGGCAGCGGGTTCATGCCGTTGTTGACAGACGGAGCCGGAATCACCCGGCCCGGATTGACCGGCTGGTTGCAGCGCGCTCCGGCCGCCGGGCAGTCCCGGATCTGGTTCGGATCGCCGTACCAGGGGTTGGTACCCAGCGGAACATAGGGTTCGTTGCTGCGGCACTCCTTCGGGGTGGCCGCCCGCTTACCCGGCACGTCGGCACAGGGGTAGTTGCGGGCACCGCGAACGACGTTGCCCTGGAACTCTTTCGGGATCTTGCAATAGGTCCCCGAGGGCAGCGGCGCCATGCTGGTATCGGCCGGCGACCGCCATTCCGAGGCCGGCAGGAAGCCGGTCAGACACGGCGCCGGCTGGTTGATCGACAGACCGAAGTGCAGCAGACCCTCGCCTTCGAAGATGGTGCCGGCCTGTGCGACGGCCGCACCCTGCGGCAGCACCACCAGCGCCTGTTCGACGCCCTTGTTGTAGCGCTTGAGCATGTCGATCACCACCGACAGATTCGCCAGTGTCTGCGGCAGCGAATCGCGCACCCCGCCGAACACGGCGTTGAGCTGATCGGCCGTCGGCGCCGCCTGCTGCAGGCCGCTGCGCAGCGCGGCGTCCTGTTCAGCCGACTGAGCGGCCAGGATGTTCAGATTGCGGGCCCACTGCTGGATGCTGTCGCCCGACTGCACCTGGCTGTCCAGGATCGGCGCCGAGTTGTCGATGATGTCGTTGACCGGACCCAGGTTGTCCCGGAAATCCGAGGCGATGTTCGTCGTCGAGTCGACCAGGCGCTGCAGCGCCGGGCCGAGCCCACCCACCGCGTCGGCCGTCTCGGTCAACAGCGAGTCGATCTTCTCCTTGGGTAGCACCGACAGGCCCTTGTTGGCGGCGTCGAGTGCCGGACCGACTTCGCTGGGCACCGTGCTCTCGGTGATGGTCTGCCCGTCCTTGAAATACTGGCCGGGGTTGCCGTCGGAGACCAGATCGAGGTACTGCTCGCCGATCGCCGACACCGAGTGCACGTTGGCGACGGCATCGACCGGGATCTTGTACTGGTCGTCGATGCTCATCGTGGCCCGGGCGCCGGTCTCGGTCGGTTCGACCTTGGTCACCTTGCCGATCGTGGTGCCGCGGTAGGTCACGTTGGCCGTCTCGTACAGCCCACCCGAGCGGGGTAGCTCGGCGTTGAGTGTGTACTGCCCGATTCCGACCAGGCTGGGCACCCGCAGGTAGTACCACCCCAGCACGACCACGGCGAGCACGGTCAGGATCGTGAAGATGATCAGCTGGATCTTGATGAAGCGAGTCAGCACAGCTCACTCACCCCTCTCGACCAGCGGGCCGTTCGGCGCGTCGTGCGCATTCGGGGTGAACCGCACATCCGGGATCATCGTCGCCGGGTCACGGCCCCACGACTGCTCCAGGGCGCGCAGCATCCCGGACACGCCAGTGCCGGTGAGGAACCCGTTGTCCAGCGCAGACAGCGTGGCGTCGACCAGCAGCGACACGTTGATGTAGTCGCCGCGGACCGCCTTGGGCACGTTCTCGATGCTGAACGGCGCGGTGAACAACAGCTTCAGCGCGCCGATCAGGTACGGCGACGCCTTGCCGAGTTGCTTGAGCGGACGCTGCAGGTTGTTCAGGTTGGTGTTCAGGTTGTCGCTGGACTGGCCGAGGTAGGTGTCCGTGGCGGCGCTGATCCGGCCGAGGGCCTGCACCGCATCGGCGAACAGATCGCGGGTGTCGGCGAAATGCTCGATCAGCGGCGGGAACTCGGTGAGCACCCGATCCAGCGTGGCGTTGCGGTCGGCGACCACGGACAGCAGCTCGTTGGTCGAATCGATCGCCCGGGTCAGATCGTCGCGCTGCTGGTTGAGCTCATCGGTGAAGACGTCGAGCTGACCGAGGAAGTCGCGGATCTGCTCGGCCCGGCCGGTCAGCAGATTGTTGACCTCGGTCTGGATCACCTCGAGGTTCGGGATGCCGCCGCCGCGCAGGATGGTGGCGATGCTGGCCAGCACCCGCTCGGTGGTCGGGAACGCTGACGCGTTCTTCAACGGGATGGTGTCCCCGCTGCGCAGCGGCTCCGACGACGGATCCGGCGGAGCGTCCAGCTGGACGTGCTGCGACCCCAGCAGGCTGGTCTGACCGATCTTGGCCAGGGCGTTCGACGGCAGCTCGACGTCGGGCTGGACTCTGAGGGTCAGCGTGGCGACCCAGTTCTTCAGCTCGATGGCCTTGACGCTGCCGACGAAGACGTCGGCCACCCGCACCCGGCTGTTGACGTTGAGCGCCAACGTATCCGGCATCTGCACGTAGATCGTCATGGCGTCGCTGCCCGAACCCGGTCCGCTGGGCAGCGGGACGTTGGCGATGCCCTTCCACGAACCGCAGGAGGTGAGCACGACGGCGGCCACGGCCAGCGCCGCGGTCCGCTTGCCGAGCTTGGCGAAGCTGATCTTCATCAACGCGCTCCCATCTCGGCGGGTAGCGGCGGGCCCGGGGCCGCCGGGGGCGGTCCGGCCGCCGGAGCGGACAGCGGAGATCCACCGGGGTCACCGGGGATGACGCCGGGCGCGGGCGCCGGCGGCGGACCCGGCTGCGGGTACCACGGCGGCGGCAGCGGGGTGTTCTCGCTGTAGGCGTTGGGCGGCCCGGGCAGCTTGCCGTTGGGCTGGACGCCGAACGCCGGGGGTGCCGCCGGGTTGACCGGGTCCGGCCCGCCGAGCAGGGCATTGAGCGAATCCGGCGTCAGCATGTTCGCGGTGAACGGCTGCACGTCGACGCCCTGCATTCCCGGCGCGACGACCCAACCCGGTTCGTGGTTGCCGTGCGAGAACAAGGTGTCGCGCGAGAAGATGCCCGGCACCGTCGTGTCCTTGTATCCCGGGGGCGGCCGCAGCCGGTCCTCGGAGTAGGCGATCTGTTTGGGCAGCGTGAGCGCCGTGCTCACCTGGTTCAGCCCGAACGGCGGGAAGTTGAACTTGATGGCGTCGAGGATCGGGGCGAGGTACTGCGCGCACAGCTCCGCCGACTCCTGATAGCCCAAGCGGCTACCGGCCTGGATCGAGCTGCAGATGAACTGCAGCGGGTTGGCGAAGTTCGTGATGACCGGCAGGCCGACGATGCCGCCGTTGTTCGGCGAGCTGATGTTGACGATGTTGGCCGCCAGGTTCGGGAACACGTGCAGACCGGTCTCCAGGCCGTCGAGCGGCTCGGGCTGCAGGATCGCGTTCGTCGTGTCGGCCAGGTTGTTGATGTCGGTGGTCAGCACTTCGCTGTTCTCGTCCAGGAACCCACGGGTGGTGGTGAGCAGCCCGTTGAGGTCCTGCAGCGCGTTGGCCAGTTCCCGGTCGGTGTTGGTGAAGGAGTTGGTGAACTGGGCCAGGTCGTTGTTGAGTGCCACGAACTGCTGGTCGCTCTTGTGCAGCGCGTTGACGAACAGCGCGAGGCTCTTGATCACGCCGAAGAAGTCGCCGCGGCCCTCGTTGAGGGTGGTCAGCGCCTCGGACAGGCTGTTCAGCGTCTTGTTGATCTGCTGACCCTTGCCGGCCAGACCGTCGGAGAACGACTCGATGACCTCGCCGAACGGACCCTTGGGCTGCTCCGGCGTCGGGCCGAGGTCGGTCAGGATGCGGTTGATGGAGTCGCGCAGCTCGTCGTATTCGACCGGTACCTGGGTGCGGTCCAGCGGGATGACCGCGTCGTCCTCCATCACGGGGCCGCCGGTGTAGGGCGGCGCCAACTGGATGGTGCGCGACGAGACCAGGCTCGGATTGAGGATCGACGCGGTGGCGTTGGCCGGCACCTTGTACTTGTTCTCGTAGCTGAAGGTGACCTTCATCTTGTCGCCGTCGGGTTCGATCTTGTCGATCGAACCGACGCGGACGCCCATGATCTGGACCTTGTCACCGGGGTAGAGCGCCAGCGTGTCGGTGAAATACGCGGTGACGGTGTTGGTGGTCAGCTTCTTGTACAGCTGCCAACCCACGAAGGCCGCTACCAGCGCCAGCACCACCACCAGCGAGCCGATGATGAGTGCGGCCCGGGACATGTTCGGCGCCTTGAAGTTACGGATGTTGAAGATCGTCGACATCGGTCAGTCCCCCGTAGCTTCCTGCGAGCCGGGCGGGAGGAACGGCGGGTTCCCCGGCAGCGGCGGAACACCGACCGGCGGCAACTGCTGTCCCGGTCCCGGCGGTGGCGGCGGACCGTTGAGCGCGGGCGGCGGCGGCGCCTGGGTCACGTTGCCACCGGTGGCGGTCGGACCCGGGAAGGGTCCGGGCGGCTCGTGGCGGGCCCCCGGCGGCGCCGGCGGCAGCGGCACCGGGATGCCCGGCGCGGTCGGTGCAACCTGACCGGGAATGCCCGCGCTCGCGATCCCGGGCGCCGGTGGCGGGGCGTTGGGATTCGGCGGTGAGGTGACCACATTGGGCGGCTGATAGTTCGGGCCGTACGGGTTGTCCCCGAACGGGCCGACCGTCAGATCTGCACACGGCAGCGGGTTGCCCGGGCTGGGAATGCCGTCGGCGGGCGGGGTGTAGGAGCACGGGCTGCCCTTGGGCACCGCCGGACCCGGGAACTCCGGGGTTCCCTCCAGCGGTGTCGGCGCCGGTGGCGGCGCACCGTTCGGGAAGCGCTGCCCGTTCGGGTCGGGGAACTGGAAGGCGGGCAGGCCGGCGCTGCGCCAGAACTGCTCGGGATCCAGGCCGCGCTTCTGGAACGCGGCATCGACGAACGGCTGGATGATCTGATACGGCAGCAGGTTGACCAACATGACCTTGAAGTACGGACCGGACGCGATGCCCTCGGCCAGCGACGCGGTGAACTTGCTCAGCGTGGTCAGCACGTCGGCCAGGTCGAATTTGCGCTCGTTGAGGATGCCGCTGATCACCCGCAGCTGCTCGAGCACCTTGTTGAGGTTCGGATTGTCGTCGATGAAGCCCTCGACCTGCGCCGAGAACGCCGACACCCGTTCGAGCAGCATGCTCACCGCATAGCTGCGCTCGTTGATCGCGGCCAGCAGCGTCTGGGCGTTGACCAACAGCTGGTTGATCTGCTGGCTGCGGTCGCCGAGCACACCGGCGATCTTGTTGGCGTTGGCGAGCAGCTGCTTGATCTGTTCGTCACGTTTACCGATGGTGTCGGAGAACCGGGCCACGCCGTCGAGCGCAGCGCTCAGATGCGGATAGGTCTGGTCGATGGTCTCCGAGAGCACGTTCAGCGACCGTTTGACCGATTCGGTGTCCCACCCCGAGGCCGCCTTGGTGACATCGAAGAACGCATCGTAGATCTGGTAGGGCGTGGTGGTCTGGCCGACCGGCAGGACGCCGTCGACCGGCAGCTTCTGCGTACCGCGCGGCTCGATCTCGAGGTTCTTGCGGCCCAGGATGGTGTCGGTGCGGATGGCCGCGCGGCTGTCGCGGCCGATCTGCGTCCCGCCGAGTGTGTAGCCGACGACGACCTTGTCGCCCTCGATCTCGGTGGTGAGCACCTCGCCGACCTCGACACCGGCGATGCGGACCTTGTCCCCGGGGTTGATGCCGCCGGTATCGGTGAATTGTGCGTAGTACTTGGGCTGCGCGAACAGCATTGGCACGCTGGCGAAGCTCTGGCCCACGCCGACCACCAGGACCAGCACGATGATGCCCATGAGCCCGCCACGGACCCGGTTCGACCCTTCCAGTGTCCTCATTGCGGCGTGCACCTACCCGACGGCTGCGAGGTGATCTTCACCGTGCGCACCGGCCCCCCGGGCTGCAGCCCGTTGAGCTTCAGCGAGATGTCGCAGGCGTAGAAGTTGAAGAAGTCGCCGTAGATGCCGCCCGCACGGCCGATGATCTTCAGCGCGTTGGGCAACCGGACGAGTAGGTCGTTGAGGTCGGCCTGCTGGTCGACCAGCGGCTGCTGGACGGCGTCGAGGTATCCGATGGTGTCCTGCAGCACGGGCCGGTTGTCGGCCAGCAGATCGGAGATGGTGCCGGCCGCGTCGCTGATGTCGGCGACCGAGGTGGCGATCGGATCGGCCCGGTTCTTCAGCCCGGTGATCAGCTTCTCGAAGTTGACCAGCGTCTCGTCGAACTGCTTCTGATGCTTGACCGTGGTGTCGAGCACGGTGTTCAGGTTGCGGACCACCTCTCCGATCGCCTGGTCCCGGTCGGCCAGCGCCGACGTCAGCGACGCGGTCTGGTCGAGGATGTCGTTGATGGTGCCGCCCTGGCCCTGGAAGATCGTGACGATCGACTGGGCGATGTTGTTGACCTTGTCGGGGTCGAGCGCACGGAACAGCGGGCGGAAACCGCCGATCAGCGCATCGAGATCCAGGGCCGGTTCGGTCCGCTCGACGGGGATGGTGTCCCCGGCGTTCATCCGACGGTCGCTGTCCCCGCGCTTGAGCTCGAGATACCGGTCGCCGATCAGGTTGAGGTAGCGGATCGACGCGGTCGTCTCGTCGAACAGCGGCAGGGACCGGTCGACGGCGAAGTCGACCCGGGCACGGTTGCCGCCCTCGATCAGTTCGACCTTGGAGACCTTGCCTACCTCGACGCCGGACGCGCGGACGAACTGGCCGGGGCGCAGGCCGCTGGCGTTGCTGAAGATCGCCGAATAGCCGGTGGTGCGGTCGAAACGCATCTGACCGAACACCACGATGATGATCGCGGTGAACAGCAGCAGCACCAGAGAGAAGGCGCCGAGCTTGATGGCGGTACCGGTGATTTTCATGGGTTGATCGTGTTCTCCCCGATCTGGCGACCCCATACGTACTCGATGGCGATCGGCTGGCCGAGTTCGAGGTGGTTGTAGGGGGCGATCGATGCGCCGGTGTCCATCACCAGATACGGCGCCGGCCACAGATCGCGGGTGACGGGCTGCCAGCAGCCCGGCCGGCCCTCGGGTCCGCCGTGGGCGTTCACCCGGGGCAGGTTGTCCGGATACACGTAGGGGTTGCCCGCGCCCAGGATCTCGGAGTGGGTGCGTAGCGAGTAGCCGTTACCGCCGAGCGACGCGGCGATCTTGGGCTGGACGTCGTGGTAGTTGCGAATGGTGCAGAACAGCGCCGGGCTGTACTCGTCGAGCAGGGCCGAGGTCGGCAGCAGATCTTCGGCGCCGCGCACCAGATACGGTCCGCCGCGTTCGAAGACCTCGCCGCCGGTGTTGCCGAACCCGACGGCGGCCATCAGCGCCTGGTCCAGGTTGCCGCGTTGCTCGTTGAGGGTGCGCGCGGTGGTGACGGCGTTGTCCAGACCGTCGAACAGGTCCGGTGCGGCGTCCGCGTAGACCTCGCCGAGGTCGGCGAGCAGTTGGGTGTTGCGGCGGATCTGGGGCATCCGCGGGTTGACGTCCGCCAGGATCGCGTTGCCGTCGATGATCGACTCGCCGAAGCGGTCGCCCAGCCCGTCGAGGGCCTGGGCGGCGGCGGTCAGAGTCTGGTTCAGCTTGATCGGGTCGACTTTCTCGGCCACCGAGACCACGGTCTCGAACAGCGTGTTGAACTCCGTGGTCACGTTGGTCACGTCGATCACGTCGTTGCTGCTGATGCGCTGCGGCGATGGGTTGGGCGGTGACGAGAAGGACACGTACTTGTTGCCGAACACCGTGGTGGCCGAGATGTCTGCGACCACGTTGGCCGGGATGAGATCGAGGTACTTGGGGTCGACATCCAGGGTGATCATCGCGGCCGGTTCGTTGCCGACGCTGGTGGGGTTCACCTCGGCGACGCGACCGATCTCGACCCCGTTGTAGGTCACCTTGCTGCCCGGATCGAGGTTCAGCCCGGCCCGGGCGGATTTCATCGTCAGTGTTTCGCGCGGGGTGAAGTCACCCCGGAACTGGAACCACACCAGCGTCGCCACCACCGCAGCGATCAGCAGCAGGACGATCGCGGCGATCTTCAGGGGCGGGGTGCGCGGATTGTTGACCGGAACCTGGGGTGCGGACATGGCTACACCGTCAGGTTGAAGTTCGGGTCGGTGCCGTAGAGCGCCAACGAGGCCAACAGGACGACCAGCACGATCGCGATCAGCGATGCCCGCATCGAGCGACCGACGGCTTCGCCGACGCCGACGGGTCCGCCGCTGGCGTAGTAGCCGTAGTAACAGTGGTTCAGCATGACGATGATCGAGATGATGATCGCCTGGACGAAGGACCAGGCCACGTCATCGGGCCGCAGGAAGGTGCGGAAGTAGTGCTCGTAGGTGCCCGTCGACTGACCGTAGAACAGCGTCGTGGTGACCTGCGCGGATAGGAAGCTCATGATGATCGCCATTGCGTAGAGCGGGATGATCACGATGAAGCCGGCCATGATGCGGGTGGAGACCAGATAGGAGATGGACTTGATGCCCATCACCTCCAGCGCGTCGATCTCCTCGCTGATCCGCATGGCGCCCAGTTCGGCGGTGGCACCGGCGCCGACCGTGGCGGCCAATGCCTGGCCCGCCACCACGGGCGCGGCGATGCGGACGTTGACCAGGGCGGCGAAGAAGCCGGTGAAGGCCTCGACGCCGATGTTCCCCAGCGAGGCGAAGCCCTGGATGGCGATGAGCGAACCGCCCGAGAGGGTGACGAAGCCGACGATCGCGACGGTGCCGCCGATGACAGCCATGGCGCCGGTGCCCATGCCGATCTCGGCGATCAGCCGCAGCACCTCCTTGCGGTAGAACCGCAGGGCGTGCCCGATCGAGCCGACGGCGGTAACCACGAACCAGGCGACATGCCCGACGCTGTCCAGGCCGCGCGACGGCGCCCCGATGACCTTCTCGGCGCGGGCGTAACCCCGCGGGAAGCGCTGCCGCAGAACGGTACCGGTGTTGGTCTGAGTCTTGACGGCCATGTCAGCTCCCCGTCCCGAACCGGACGCCGATGGTGGTGAGCACGACGTTGACCGCGAACAGCGCGACGATGCACAGAACCAGGGTCTCGTTCACACCGGTGCCGACACCTTTGGCGCCGCCGCCGACGGTCAGTCCGCGGTAGCAGCCGACCAGACCGGCGATCAGACCGAAGAGGGTCGCCTTGACCACCGAGATGACCACCTCGGGCAGCCCGGTGACCAGGGTCAGCGTCGACACGTAGGCGCCTGCGGAGACGTTCTGGATGTAGACGCCGAAGATGAAGCCGCCGACCAGGCCGATGGTGATGACCGCGCCGTTGAGCAGTAGGGCCACGAACGTGGACGCGACGACCCGCGGCACCACGAGCCGCTGGATGGGATCGATGCCCAGGACCTCGAGCGCGTCGATCTCCTCGCGGATGGTGCGGGCGCCCAGATCGGCGCAGATGGCGGTGGACCCCGCACCGGCGACCACGAGCACGGTGACCAGTGGGCCGAGCTGCGTCACGGCGCCCAGCGCGGCGCCCGCGCCGGAGACGTCGGCCGCGCCGAACTCGGCCAGCAGGATGTTGAGCGTGAAGATGATCAGCACGGTCAGCGGCACGGCGACGGCGACCGTCGGCAGGAACGACACCTTGAACAGGAACCAGGCCTGAAGGATGAACTCGCGCCACTGGAACGGCGGGTGGAACAGCGCCTTTCCGGTCAGGACGCACATGCGGACGAATCCGCCGACCGCCTCCAGGGCAGGCCTGGTCTGTTCGCGCACGTACCCGGTGAGGCCTCCGTTGGAGGCGGTCACCGACGTGCTCCCATGACCGAACCGTCATGGCGCAACGGCAGTAGCTGTCGCACGCCCTCTCCTTGCCCCGGCCCACTGTTGGTGACTTCTGTCTCCCTACTCGCAAGTAGTAAGTGAGACCACAGGACTGTACCCGATGGCAGAACGGCGGTGCGCCGCATCGGCCGGATTGGCTCACTAACCGTTAACAAGTGCGTAATCATCGGCTAGGTCCGCTGGTCGTCGGCCGAAACCGTTGCCGCAGCGGAACTTTCGTCTGCGTCAACTGACCGCGGAGCGGCGAAGCGCTGCCGCAGTTCGGTCTTGAGGACTTTGCCGGCGGGGTTGCGTGGCAGCGCGTCGACGACTTCGAGGGCCTTCGGATGCTTGTAGCGGGCCAGCCGCTCGGTCAGGAATCCGTCGAGATCGGCCAGCGTCAGCGCGCCCTGTGTCGCGACCTCCACTGCCGCCTTCACTGCGACGACGGCCACCGGCACCTCGCCCCACTTCTCGTGCGACCGGCCGATGACGGCCACCTCGGCGATGGCCGGATGCGCGGCGAGTACGTTCTCGACCTCCGCGCAGTAGATGTTCTCGCCGCCGGAGATGATCATGTCCTTCTTGCGGTCGACGACCCAGATGTAGCCGTCCTCGTCCTGGCGGACCAGGTCTCCGGAGTGGAACCAGCCACCGGCGAACGCCTCGGCGGTGGCCTCGGGGTTGTTCCAGTAGCCGGCCATCAGAGTCGGTGCGCGATAGACGATTTCGCCCACCGCGCCGACCGGGACGTCGTTCATGTCCTCGTCGACGATCCGGGCGGCGACGGTCGGGATGACCTTGCCGACCGAGCCGAGTTTGCGCAGTGCGTCCTCGCCCAACAGCATGCAGGTGACCGGCGACATCTCGGTCTGGCCGAAGGCGGCGAGGATCTGCGCGCCGGGGAACGTGGCGGCCATATCGCGCAACAGGGTGTCCGACGCGGGGGCGGCGCCCCAGGACAGGGTGCGCAGTTTCAGCTCACGCGGGTTGGCGCGTTGTTCGGCGCACACCGCCTGCCACTGGGCGGGTACCAGGAAGATGCCGGTCACACCTTCCTGGGCCAGTACGTCGAGCAGGGCGCCGGGGTCGAAGGCGCCCAGCGGGTAGAGGACGGTCGGTCGGCCGAGCAACAGCCCCACGATGGTGTTGCCGATCCCGGCGATGTGGAACAGCGGGACGCCGATGAAGCCGACATCGTGATTGAGGTCCACGCCGCTGGTGAACAGGACGGTCATCGCCTGACCGGAGATGTTGACGTGGGTGAGCACCGCACCCTTGGGCCGCCCGGTGGTGCCCGAGGTGTACATGATCAGTGCGGGCGCATCGCCCGGGATGTCGACGGGTTCGGGATCCGAACCCGGCTCGGCGAGCAGATCGTCGTAGCCGAGCAACCCGTCCTCGGTGGGGCCGCCGGCCACGATCACGGTCTCGAGCGTGGCGTCGATGTCCCGCACGGCGACGGCCACCGGGGCCAGCACGGATTCGGTGATGGCCACCCGGGCGGCACAGTCACCGACCAGGAAGGCGATCTCGGGCGGCGTCATCCGGAAATTCACCGGGACCGCGATCGCACCGAGCTTGTTGACCGCCAGGACCGACTCAAGGAACTCGGTGCGGTTGAGCATCAGCACCAGCACCCGGTCGCCGAAGGAGACGCCGCGCCGGCTCAGCGCACCGGCCAGCCTGGTCACCCGGTGGTCGAGTTCCCCCCAGGTGGTGGTGCGGCCCAGGAACCGCAGCGCGGGCTGGTTCGGCTGCATCAGCGCATGCCGGGCCAGCTGGTTGGTCCAGTTCTGCCGACGGGCCAGGTAGGGCTGCTCGACGGCCGAGGGCTGGGTGGTCAACGGCGGAACTCCATCGGTCGTGGGTTGCGAGTCGTTGATATTTGATCAAACATGGGATGGCCCCGGTCACACTATGGCCTCGGTGTCTTCGAGACAACCCACGCCTGAATTCACACCGGAGGTCCGCAGCACCGTGAACGCGCCTGTCAGACCGCGGCCCGCCCGCCGTCGCCCCAGCCGCCGCGAACAGCTCTCCGACGAGGTCGCGGCGCATCTGCGCGCCGAGATCATGACCGGGGCGCTGCGGCCGGGGACCTTTGTGCGGCTCGACGAGACGGCCGCCGCCCTTGGGGTCAGCATCACGCCCGTGCGCGAGGCGCTGCGGACGTTGCGCGGTGAGGGGATGGTCCGTCTGGAGCCACATCGCGGCCACGTGGTGGTGCCGATGACGCGCGGGGACATCGAGGACATCTTCTGGCTGCAGGCCACGATCGCCGAGAAGCTGGCCGATGCGGCGGCCCACCGGATCACCGCGGCACAGATCGACGACTTGGAGCGGTTGAACGAGGCGCTGCGCGAGGCCGTCGACCGGCGCGACCCCGAGGAGGTCTCCTCCGCGGAATTCGCCTTCCACCGGGTGTTCAACCAGGCCAGCGGCCGGATCAAGCTGGCGTGGTTCCTGCTGCATGTGGCGCGCTATCTTCCGCCGCTGCTCTATGCGACCGATCCCTCCTGGGGCGCCGATGCGGTCGCCGGCCATCGCGCACTCATCGAGGCGCTGCGCCGACGCGACCGCGACACCGTCGTCCGCCTGACCGTCGCCCAGTTCACCGACGGCGCCGATCGTCTGATCGCGCGGCTCGAGCAGATCGGCCTCTGGGATCAGCCCGCCGGGACCACCTACGGTTAGGCGCCGGCGGCCATCTGTTCGGCACGGGTCTTGAGGTTGGCCGCCAGATAGTCCAGCGTGTCCCCGATCGCCTTCTTGACCATCGGGCCGGGGATGGCCAGCTTCGTCTCGACGTCGAGGTCGACGGTGAGCAGCGACGTCGCGCCGATGGGTACGACGGAGAACTTCTGCTCCTGCTTGTCGAAGTGGTCCCCTTGCTGCAGCAGCGTGAAGATCTGGTTCTCGCCGGGGTAGTAGACGGCGGTGATGAAGGTGCCGGCCTGGCCCTGCACCTCGACGTCCAGGCGCAGCTGGCTGGGCCGGCCGTCGGCGTACCGCGCCAGGATCCAACAGCCCTTGATCTCGGGATTCCACTCCGGATATCTCTCGAAGTCGGCGACGATCGCCATGATCGCCTCGGCGGGCGCCTCGACCTCGACGGTCTTGCTCACGAGCGGCATGGCGCAGAGCATATCGACTAGCCGATGACGGCCGTCTCCAGCAGCGACCGCACCTCACCGGGAATCGGCACCGGCCGCCGCGTCGACCGGTCGACGTACACGTGCACCCAATGCCCCAGCGCCGCAAGCGCCGTCTCGCCCGGCTCGAACAGCGCGAGTCGATAGGTCACACTGCTGTTGCCCAGGCGGGCCACCGCCAGCCCGACGGTCAGCGGATCGGGGAACCGCAGCTCGGCGAAGTACTGGCAGCCCGACTCGGCGACCACTCCCAGCCAGGGGGCCGACACCGGATCCACGCCGACGGTGGTGGTGATCCAGCCGTTGATCGCGGTGTCGAACAGCGCGTAGTACACCGCATTGTTGAGGTGGCCGAACATGTCGTTGTCGGTCCACCGCGTGCTGACCGGCCAGTGCACGGGGAAATCGCCGCTCGAGAAGCTCGAGGTGTCACGGGGCATGGTTGCAGTCTCGCAGTCAGGGCAGTCTGGGGACATGACGATCACCATCCGCGGCGCCGTACTCGACGAGATCGGCCGGCCGGGCCCCTTCGCGCAGTCGACTCCCCTGACCGTCACCGATCTCGAGCTGGCGCCGCCGGGTCCCGACGAACTGCTGGTGCGGATCGAGGCGGCCGGACTGTGCCATTCCGATCTCTCCGTGGTCGACGGCAACCGGGTACGTCCGGTGCCGATGCTGCTCGGCCACGAAGCCGCCGGTGTGGTCGAGGACGTCGGCCCGGGCGGCTCGGATCTCACCGTCGGGCAACGGGTGGTGATGACGTTCCTCCCCCGCTGCGGACACTGCACCGCCTGTGCCACCGACGGGCTCACCCCGTGCGAACCGGGTAGTGCCGCCAACGCCGCGGGCACCCTGATGCAGGGCGACATCCGGCTGCGCCGCGGTGACGAGCCGGTCTACCACCACCTCGGCGTCTCCGGTTTCGCCACCCACGCCGTGGTCGACCGGCATTCGGTGGTGCCCGTCGCCGAGGAGGTTCCGCCGGTCGTCGCGTCGCTGCTCGGCTGCGCGGTGCTGACCGGCGGGGGCGCGGTCCTCAACGTCGGGAAACCCCGACCCGGCCAGAGCGTCGCGATCGTCGGCCTGGGCGGAGTCGGTATGGCGGCGATGATCACGGCACTGTCCCACGACGATGTGGACGTCATCGGCATCGACCGGCTGGAGGACAAGCTGGAGCGCGCCCGGTCCATGGGCATCAACGCCGCCTACACCCCGGACGAGGCCGAAGAGCGAAACGTCAAGGCGGACGTGGTGATCGAGGCGGTCGGGCATCCGTCGGCCCTCGAAACCGCGATCGCCCACACCGCCCCGGGCGGGCGCACCGTCACCGTCGGCCTGCCCCGGCCCGACGCCCGGATCTCGGTGTCGCCGTTGGGTCTGGTGGCCGAGGGGCGATCGCTGATCGGCAGCTATCTGGGTTCGGCGGTACCTGCGCGCGACATCCCGCGCTTCGTGGATCTGTGGCGGGAGGGCCGGCTTCCCGTGGAAACCCTTGTCTCCTCTACCATTTCGCTCGAGGAGATCAACGGCGCCATGGATCGTCTGGCGGAGGGCAAAGCGGTGCGGCAGGTGATCGAATTCGGTTAGCGGATGACGCTCACACCGCCGTCGACGGGGATGACCGCACCGGTGATGTAGCTGCTGGCTCGGCTGGCCAGGAACACCGCGATCCCGGCCATATCGTCGGGGGCGCCGACGCGTCCGAGCGGCAGGTGCCGCCCCACCTCCTCGGCCCCCGCGCTGAGCAGCACCTTGGTCATCCGCGACGGGAACAGCCCCGGGGCGATGGCATTGACCAGGATTCTCGGGGCCAGTTCGCCGGCGAGCTGCTGGGTCAGCATGTGCACCGCCGCCTTGCTGGCGCTGTAGGAGAAGTTGTTGCGGCCCCGTTCGGGGGTGTGGAAGCCGTCGACGCTGCCGGTGTTGACCACGCGGGCGGGGTCGTCGTCGGTGGCGCCTGCTCGAAGCAGCGGTACGAGCGCCCGGGTGAGCAGGAAGACGCCTTTGACGTTGACGTCGAAGACGCGGTCGAACGCTGATTCCGGGAACTCCTCGAAGGGAGCGCCCCAGTTGGCGCCGGCGTTGTTGAACAACGCGTGCACGGCCTGCTCGCGCTCGGTCAACGCGGCGGTCAGCGTCTGCACCCCCTCGGCGGTGCCGAGGTCGGCGGGGATGGCCTCGACCCGGCCCAGCGGCGACAGCTCGGCGACCGCCGCGTCGAGTTCGGCCTCCTTGCGGCTGGACAGGTAGACCGCGGCGCCGGCCTGCAGCAGCCCCCGCGCGATCATGACGCCGATCCCCCGGCCACCGCCGGTGACGACGGCGACCTTGCCGTCGAGTGAGAACATCCCGGCGCTCATCGGGTGCGGGCCGCCGAATCGGTCGAGTCCGTCGATGCCTGCAGGCCGAGGGGGGACTCCGTGCGCACCGTCTGGTCCTTGATGAGCCCGCGTAGCAGCGCGGTGCTGAACTCGGTGGCGATCTCGGCCGCGGTGCGCCGGCCCTGCGGCCGCAGCCAGCGGTAGGCGCCCAGGGTCATGCCGATGTAGCCCAGGGCCAGGACGTGGGAGTCGCAGTCGTAGAACTCGCCACTGGCGATTCCGCGGTCGATGACGTCGCGGACGTGTTCGTAGACCTGGGTCTCCTTCTCGCGGATGTACTCCACCTGTTCCTCGGTGAACCACTCGCTGATGTAGGGACCCTCCTGGAAGTACACCGCGGCCCGCTCGATATCGCTCGAGATGCCGACCAGCAGCCGCCGGGTGAAGTGGTAGATGGTCTCGCGCGCCGACGCGGTGGGGTCGTCGTGCAGGGCGTCGACGGTGAAATCGGCCGCACCCTTGTAGATGTCCCACAGGATCAGCGACTTGCTCGCGTAATAGTGGTAGACCGTCGCCTTGTTCAGGCCGACGGCGTCGGCGACGTCGTCCATCCTGGTGCCGTGGTACCCGCGGGCCGCGAACAATTTGGTGGCCACGCGAAGGAGTTCGTCGCGGCGGGACGACCCGTTGGAGGGGGTCTCGCTGCCGAGATGTCGGGACATGGCACTCGCTATCGACGGGCCCGGCACCGGGCATCAATCAACTGGCTGGTTGAACAGTGTAGGCAATCGCCGGAACACCCTGTTTGGCGCGGGCGTTTCCGGTCTAAACTGCACGAAACGCTGGCGTCCCACGGAGGTATGAGATGGATCCGAATCCCGATTACGACGCGAGCGACGAGATCGAGTTCTTCTTCAGCTATCTGGGTTGGGGCCTGCGCGGGGTTTCCGGACCCGGCGGCGGCTATCCCCCGCCGGCGTACCCGCCCGTCTAGACCGCCCGTGCAGGGCGGGTACCTGGGACGACGCCATATCGTGTTAGCTTCTCTAAGTAATGGAGACGCCAACACCCGCACTGCGTAGTGCCGACGACAACTGGGATCTGGCCACGAGTGTCGGCGCGACCGCCACAATGGTGGCCACCTTGCGCGCGCTGGCTTCCCGCGATGCCGATGCCCTGATCGACGATCCCTTCGCCGAACCCTTGGTGCGCGCCGTCGGCATGGAGTACTTCACCGCGATCCTCGACGGCCGCCCCCCGGCCGGCGACCCCGATTTCGATGCGCAGCGCTCCGGCGATCACATGGCGGTGCGGACCCGGTTCTACGACGACTTCTTCGTCAACGCCGTGCGCAGTGGCATTCGTCAGGTGGTGATCCTGGCCTCCGGTCTCGACACCCGGGCCTACCGGCTCCCGTGGCCGGCCGACGCGACGCTCTACGAGGTGGATCTGCCCGATGTCCTGGACTTCAAGACGCGCACGCTGACCGGCCTGTCGATCCAACCGGCGGTGGACCGGCGCGCCGTCACCGCCGATCTGCGCGACGACTGGCCGGCCGCCCTGCGCGCCGCCGGCTTCGACCCGGCACAACCCACGGCATGGACCGCCGAGGGTCTGCTGGTCTATCTGCCCGCCGCGGCGCAGGACGCCCTGTTCGACCGGATCACCGATCTCAGCGCCACCGGCAGCCAGCTGGCCTGCGAATACGTACCCGACATGTCGGTATTCGGGCACGAGCAGGTGCGTAGCCGCTTCGAACAGTCCTCGATCAACATTTCCGACCTGGTCTACCAGGGGGAGCGCAACCACGTCCCGGACTACCTGGCGGGCCGGTCGTGGAGCAGCCGCACGCGCACCGCCGAGGAGCTGTACGCGGCCAACGGGCTGAGCTACCCCGAGGGGGTCGAGTTCGAGCTGTTCGCCGACGTCACCTATCTGTCGGCGACCCGCGGCCGCTGAACCCGCCCGAGCCGGCGCGTCCGTTCACGTGGGTCGACGTGACGTACGCAGCGACACGATGTCGTCCCCGCGCCGCGAGATCACACCGTCTCGCTCGAAGGCGTCGAGCCAGCCCGGCATCGGCCAGCGCCCCCAACGCCGCCGGAAAACGCGCGAGTTGGCCACGATGTCGTCGAGGTGCTCGACCGGCGGGTGGGACACCGGGTGATGCTGGTGGTAGGCGTGCGCGCCGCCCACCCAGACCAGGGGCACCCCGAGGCGGTGGGCGACCGCACCGAAGTCGGTGTCCTCGGCGCCGTATCCGATGTACTGCTCACAGAAGCCACCCAGCAGCCGCCACGTCGGCGCGGACACGGCGAACGACAGCGACCAGAACAGATCGTGGTCCTCGGCCGTCACCAGCCGGTCGGGTCCGGGATCGGGCCGGGCCGGATGCGGACGGGTCAGGGTGTGCAGCACATCCAGCCGGTAACCGCCGGCCGGGGCGGGCGGCAGATAGGTGACCGGTCCGCCGAACAGCGCGGGGCCGGCCGCATCGGCGCAGACCTCGGCGTAGCGGCCGACCAGCGCGTCACCGGGAATGCAGTCGACGTCGAGGAAGATCAGCACCTCGGCGCCGAGAGCCAGCGCACGTTCGGCGCCCAGGTTTCTGGCCCGCGCCAGCGGTAGACCCGAATCCGTTGTCGGGCAGTCGATCACATCGACCTCATCGCCTACCAGCGCCGCGACACCGGGATCGTCGAGCGCCACCACGATGCGCAGATCCGGCCGCACGCGCGATCGGTCCAGACCGGCGCTCTGCATCCGCAGGTGTCCGTGCCGCCCGTGCACGACGGTCACCAGCGCGGTTCTCATGCGGCGAGCACCGCGGCGGCCCGCCCGGCGGCGCCCCGCCCGCGCAACCGCTGCCAGCGCGCGGGATCCAGCGCGCGGGTGGCCGCCAGCAGTGCACGCCACTGCTCGGTGCGCGGCCACGCCGTCGCGGTGACCGCGACACCGGACGCGCCGAGTGCGGCAGCGGTGGCGTGCTGTTCGTCGAAGGGCCGCCGCTGCGGGATGACGACGGCCGGGACACGCGCGGCAGCGATGTCGGCGACGGCGCTCTGCCCGGCGTGGGTCACCACCACGTCGGCGGCGCAGAGCAGCGGCCACAGCGCGTCCACCCACCCGGCGGCACCGCCGGCGGCCACCCACCGGTGCTCGGGAGCCGCCTGCCGCAGCTGGGTCAGCGCGTCGGCCGGCACCTCCGAGCCGCCCGCCCCGGCCAGCAGCAGACCGGTCCTTCGGCCCGGCGCCGTCGGTACCGGCGACATCCCGTCGAACCGGCTGATCACGCCGACGTAATGGGTTCGGCCCTCGTGGCGGCGCAGCCACGGTGGCCGGTACACCGCGTCCGACCAGGGGGCGATGATCGTGTCGGCGACGTCATAGGCCAGTTGGTGCACGGCGTCACCGCGTTCGCCGGGCATGGCCATCACCGTCACGGGGACGCCGGCCAGCCGGCACAGCAGCGTCACCTCCACCGACACGTCGACGACCATGCGGCGCGGCCGCAGGGTGGCGATCGTGTTCAACAGGGTGGCCGACCGCCGGGCCAGCCCGTCGACACCCAGCGGCGCCCAGTGCAGCCGGCCGCCGGCCGTCGGGTCGGCGGGCGGTGCCCCCTCGGCGGGCACGTCGAGGGGCAACTGAACCCAGTCGTCGCCGGGGCGCAGACCGGCCGGGCGGGGTGCGGAGGAGAAGAAGACGGCGTCCTCGGCCAGCTGTCCGCTGACCGCCAACGCGCGCGACAGGTGGCCCCGCCCGTGGTGGTGCACGTAGTAACCGATCACGCCGGGACGCGTTCGGGCTCGGCGTCACCGGTCAGCTCCCGGTAGCGGGCCAGGTAGCGCTCGACCATGACCGCTTGGGAGCAGTGCGTCTCGGCGCGGACCCGGACCGGACCACGGGGCAGCTGCGCGGCGGCCCGCAACGCCCTGGCCAGCGCGTCGACGTCGCCCGGCGGCGCGAGCCGGCCGCTGTCGGCGTCGATCGTCTCGGGGATGCCACCGCGGGCGAAGGCCGCCACCGGGGTGCCGCAGGCCAGCGCTTCGGCCGTCACCAGACCGTACGGTTCCTCCCAGCGCGGGGTCACCAATGCGGCTGCGGCACCGCCGACCAGCTCGTTGAGTTCGTCGCGACGCAGGTGCCCCTCGTAGCTCACCTGCCCGCGCAGCAGCGGCCGTACCGACTGTTCGAAATAGGTCTCGTCGCCGACCGGCCCGGCGATGCGCAGCGGGAATCCGGCCAGTGCCGCCGCGGCGACCGCATCCGGCAGCCCCTTCTCCGGGACCAGCCGTCCGCTCCACACCACGTACTCCCCGCCCGGTCCCGGTTGCCAGTCGTCGAGGTCGATGCCGTTGTGGATGACCGGGACCGGCCCGTTGACCGGTTCCCACTGTCGCGCCGTGAAGGCGCTGACGGCGGTGAAGGCGCTGGCCACCCCGCCGGGCAGCGCGACAGCCTGCTCGAGCCACTTCAACGGCGGGGTGTGCAAGGTGGTCAGCATCGGTACCGCGAGCGTGCGTGCCATCGCCAGGGGCAGATAGTGCAGGCTGTGGTTGTGCACGATGTCGAACGAATTGCGCAGCCGGTCAGCCAGATTCAACATGACCGACAGGTAGGCGTGCGTCTCGTGCACCACCCAGTCCGGCACCGACGGATCCTGCCGGGATGCCTCGGTCATCTCCAGCGAGTGCACCGGGATCACATCCCACGGCAGGTCCACCGCGGAGCCCGGTGCGGCGAACATCGTGACCGAATGTCCTGCGGCGGTGAGGGCGTGCGCGAACTGGTACACGAACGCCTCGAGGCCGCCGGCGAACGGCTGACGTACGGGATAACGCGCCGAGGCGATCAGGGCCACCCGCATCGAGCGGGTCACGCGGCGTCCGCATTCGCCAGGACGGTGCGGTACAGGCGGGTCATCTCCCGCCGGACATCTCGCAGTTGACGTTCGCGCTGCCGTCGCCGATCCGGGTCACCTTCGCAGAGCGGTTGTGCAGCAGCCAATCCCGTGCGGATCGCGGCTATCAGCCCCTGGGCCTCATCGGTTCGGTATTCATAGCTGGGGTCGCCGTGCTGTTCGTGCAGGTATCCGCACCGGGGGACGATCACGGCGACGCCCGCGTCGTGGCCGGCCTCCACCCAGCCCGAATGGGTCCCGAACCGGTAGGGCAACACCAGCGCATCGATCTCGGTCAGATACTGCTGCAACTGCGCGTCGGTGAAACGCGGATGTACCCGCACCTCGACGCCGCGGGCGCGCAGGTCGTCGAGCCGCTGCGGGGGCAGCACACCGGCCCGCGCCGAGCGGTGCGCATCGTCGTCCACATCCAGGCGCAGCCGCCAGGCCGGCTCCTCGGCGGCGAGCAGCACCTCGAGCACCGGGAGCGGATCGATGTTGGCCCGCAACGATTTCGCGTGCACGGCGACCACGGGCACGGTTCGCACCGGACGCGGGGCGCCGACCGCGTCCAGGGCAAGCACATGCGGATGGGCCACTACGGTGGCCCGCCTGCCCCACCGATCGGCGATCGCGTCGGCCGCCCCGGCGGTCAGCGTGACGACGGCATCGGCCGCCGGGATCAGCACATCCAGCCGGGCCAGGTGCTCGCGCGGATCGGCGAAGTGCGGGTTGTGCAGGTCATGCACGGTGACCACCAGCGGCGTGCGACCGGCGTTCAGCACCGCGATGACCTCGCGCAGCACCGCCGGCGGGGTCGAGTCGTATCCGAAGTGCACGTGCAGCACGTCGAACCGGTCGGCGTGGCCGGCCAGATAGTCCGGCTCCAGCAGTCGGGGCGGCCACCACTGGCCGGGCAGCGTGGCGCCGACCGGGCGCGGATCGTCCAGTAGTACTACGGAATCAGGGTCGGTGATGGTGCGCACGTAGGGGTGCGCAGCAGGGACCGAGGCAACAGCGATCAACCATCCAAACCTGTCGAGCAAGCAGGGGCGGCACACCCTCGCCGCTTGCTAGACGATTGCGCCACGAAATTTGTATCACGATCAGCCGACCTACTCTCGACGACGTGAGCGACGACATCCCCGCCCGGGTCTGGCACTACCGGGACTTCTACCGGCCGCCCGGATCGGGGCCGGCGTCCTCGGCGCCGCTGTGGCTGGTGGTCGGCAACTGTCAGGCCGAGGCGCTACGGGTGATCCTCGACGCGGTGCCCGACCGCCCCTACCGCACCGCCCGCATCCCACCGGTCCACGAACTCGAGCCCTCGGATCTGGGTCATCTCGACGATCTGCTGCGCGAGACCGCTGTGCTGGTCTGCCAGCCGATCCGCGACGACTACCGCGGCCTGCCGATCGGCACCCGGCAACTGATCGAGCGGCTGCCGGCCGGCGCGAAAGTGGTGCGCTGGCCGGTGATTCGGTACGCCGGCCTGTATCCGTTCCAGGTCATCGTGCGGCACCCGGCCGACCGGTCGGTGACCCCGCCGCCGGTGCCGTACCACGATCTGCGGACCGTCGTCGCCGCTTGCGACCGGCGCTCCCCCGATGACCCCTGGGACGTCGACGTGTCGGCCGCCCAGGTGCGGGCGGTCGCCGAGGCCAGCCGGGCCGAACTCGCCCGCCGCGAGCGGGCGCACACCGACGTCGGGGTGTCCGACGTGCTGGCTGGGACGGGAATTGACGCCGCCCACACCATCAATCATCCCGGCAACGCGGTGCTCGCCGAGTTGGCCGCTCGGGTGATGCGTCACCGAAATGTCACATTGCCGGTCCTTCCGCCGCCGCGGACGCTGCTCGGGTCGATCCGCGCCCCGCTCGAGAGCCGCGTGTTGTCCGCGCTGGGCATCGAGGCGGCACCGCGACCGCAGTGGGAGCAGGGCGATCGCACCTGGCGGCCCGACGCCGTCCATGCCATCCAAATGCGTTGGTACGCAGATAATCCAGACTTCCTCAGACTGGCGCTGGAACGCCACGCCGGTACGCTCGATCTGCTCGGGTTGAGCAGAACGGATGTGGCCGGATGACGGCACGGGTCACCCATCTGATCGTCGGCCCGCCCGAACACGGGGTCACCCGGTTCGGCATCGAACTGGTAGGCGCCCTGCGCGACAACGGCTTCGACGATCTGGCGCACACGTCATGCGACGACGGTGGAGTGCACGTGCAGTTCACCGACCGGCTGTACGGCAACACCCCCGAACAGGCCGCCGGCGCGATATGCGCGCTGATCGACCAAACCCACCGGCGCGGGCAACGGGTCACGGCCACCCTGCACGATCTGCCCCAGCCGTCGGACGGGACGAACGCCGCCCGCCGCCGGGCGGCCTACGGGGACGTGGTCGCGGCGCTGGACGGGCTGGTGGTCAACAGCGAGCACGAGCGCCGGCTGCTCGCCGAGGCCGGGCTGGCGGCGGATGCGGTGGCCGTGGTACCGCTGCCGGTCACCGCCGCCGCCGCGCAGCCACCGCCGCCGGCCGATGCGCGGACCGTCGGCGTGTTCGGGTTCCTCTATCCGGGTAAAGGGCACGCCGAGGTGATCGCCGCGCTGGACGGCTGGGCACCGGACGTCGAGGTCGTGGCCCTGGGTGCGCCGTCGGCCGGCCACGCGGAGCTGGCCGACTCGCTCCGCGACGACTGCACCCGTCGCGCACGACCGTTCCGCATCACCGGACACCTGCCCGACGCCGAGGTCGCCACCGCCCTGCGCGCGGTGACCGTGCCGGTCACACCGCACCGCCACGTCTCGGCGTCCGGATCGCTGAATTCGTGGATCGGCGCCGGCCGGCGCCCGCTGGCGCCGGGCAACCGCTACACGTGGGAGTTCCACGCACGCAATCCCGACGCCGTGCTGCTCTACCCCGACACCCCGACCGGCCTGCGCGGCGCCCTCGAACGGGCGCTCGCCGACCCCGCGACGACCTGGATACCCGCCGGCACGACCTGTGTCCCCTCCCCCGCCGAGGCCGCCCGACGGTACGCCGCCCTGCTGCAGGGGTGGCACCGGTGACCGAGCGTCCGCTTCCGCTGACCGACGGCCGCTTCGCGGTGCCCGGCAACCGGTGGGATCTGATGGCCGGGTACCGCGGCCGCGACACCACCGTCGGAGTGGTCATCCCCTACTACAACCAGCAACGCAGCCTCGAACAGGTGCTGGCCGCACTGGCCGCCCAGGACTATCCGCGCCACCTCATCCATGTGGTGGTGGCCGACGACGGCTCCGCGCGCTCCCCGGTGCTGCCCCGCTCGCCGCTGGAGATCCGCACCGTCGCCCAGGAGGACCTCGGCTTCCGCGCGGCGGCGGTCCGCAATCTCGGCGCCGCGGCGCTGCGCGGATCCGGAGCCGACGTGCTGTGCTTCCTGGACGCGGACACCGCGCCCGAACCCGGCTATCTGCGCGCCGTCACCCGGTTGCCGTCACTGGTTCCCGACGCGCTGGTGGTGGGGCGGCGGCGCTACCGGGACACCGACACCGGCGCCGAGTTGCCCGAACCGCGCTGGCTGTCCGACGGCTATGCGGCGACCGGCGATCTGCTGCACCTGGACCGCCGGTCCTACCGGTACGTCATCAGCTCGGTGATGTGCTGCAGCGCCGACCTGTTCACCGACATCGGCGGCTTCGACGCGTCGTTCGTCGGCTACGGGGGCGAGGACTGGGAGTTCGCCCACCGCGCGCTGGCCGGTGGCGCGGTGCTGCACCACGCCGCGGACGCGGTGGCCTGGCACGACGGACCGGACTGGGCCGGCCGCGCTGTCGCCGACCGGACCGCGGTCAAGAACGCCGAAGCGCTGGCCCTCGCGCGCCGCATCACCGACCCGGACGCCCGGCGGACCGGGCTGCGCTACGCCCTGCCCGACGTCGCCGTCGAGGTCGACGGCGACGAGCACACGGCGAGCTCGCTGCTGACCACCCTCGGCGGCTTCCTCGGCGAGGACGCGGGAGTGTGGGTGCGCGGCGATACCGCCGACCGGTTGCTGCGGACGATCGGGGCGGCCGACGACCGCCTCCACACCGGGCCCGTGCCGCCGGATGTGCTGAGGCGCTGCCGGTTCCTGGTCACCACCTCCGGACGCCCCGTACTGTCCCGCACCGGGACAGCGACGTTGCTGCGGGTCTGCGCGGGAGATTCGGTGGGCGCCGTGACCGCCGGCGCCCCGGGCACCGCGGTGACCTGCCACGCCACCTGGGCCCGCAACCGCATCCGCCGGTGGACCGCGGGACCGGTCCGATTCGCCGATCCCGCCGACGCCGCGCGGGTGGGGCGCACCGTCACCGTCGATGCGAACGAGATCGACCTGCACGGCGGCACGCGAGAACCCGACCTCTCGTGGTGAGCGCACCGCATGGAAGACTCTTCCGATGCTCATCGCGATCCCCCGCGAGTCTCAGCCGGGTGAGACCCGCGTCGCCGCCACCCCGCAGACGGTCGAACAGCTCATCAAGCTCGGCTATTCGGTGGCGGTGGAGTCCGGCGCGGGAGCCGCGTCGAGCTTCGCCGACGCCGCCTACGTCGAGGCCGGCGCCGAGATCGGCTCCTACGACCAGGTGTGGGCCGCCGATGTCGTCCTCAAGGTCAACGCCCCGAGCGACGAGGAGATCGCCGCCCTCGAGGACGGTGCGACGCTGGTCAGCCTGATCTCCCCGGCGCTGCACCCCGAACTGGTCGAGAAACTGTCCGCCCGGCCGATCACCGTGCTGGCGATGGACGCCGTCCCGCGGATCTCGCGGGCGCAGTCGCTGGACGTGCTGTCGTCGATGGCCAACATCGCGGGCTACCGCGCCGTGGTCGAGGCGGCCCACGCTTTCGGACGATTCTTCACCGGGCAGGTGACCGCCGCCGGCAAGGTGCCGCCGGCCAAGGTGCTGGTGGTGGGCGCCGGAGTGGCCGGCCTCGCCGCGATCGGCGCCGCGGGCAGCCTCGGCGCGATCGTGCGGGCCACCGATCCGCGCCCCGAGGTCGCCGATCAGGTCAAATCCCTCGGTGGCGAATACGTCTCGGTCGACCCGAACGCCGGTGAGGTGTCGGCGACCGGCTACGCCAAGGAGATGGGCGAGGACTACCAGGCCCGCGAGGCGGCGCTCTACGCCGAACTGGCCAAGGACGTCGACATCATCATCACCACCGCGCTCATCCCGGGTCGGCCGGCACCGCGGATCATCACCGCCGAGATGGTGGCCTCGATGAAGCCGGGCAGTGTGATCGTGGACATGGCCGCGGCCAACGGCGGCAACGTCGACGGCACCGTCAAGGATCAGGCCGTGGTCACCGATCACGGTGTCACGATCATCGGTTACACGGATCTGGCCGGCCGACTGCCCGCGACGGCCTCCCAGCTCTACGCCACCAACCTGGTCAACCTGCTCAAATTGCTGACTCCCGGCAAGGACGGGCAGCTCACCCTCGACTGGGATGACGTGGTGCAGCGCTCGATCACGGTGGTGCGCGACGGACAGATCACCTGGCCGCCGCCACCGGTGCAGGTCTCGGCGGCACCTGCGGCGGCGAACAAGGCCGCACCGGTCGAGAAGTCCGAACCGAAGGCCCCCATGTCCATGGGCCGCCGGCTCGGCGTCACCTTCGCCGCGGCCACGGTCCTGTTCGTGCTCATCGCGCTCAGCCCGGCCGCCCTGCAGGTCCATCTGACCGTGTTCGCGCTGGCGATCGTCATCGGCTACTACGTGATCGGCCATGTACACCACGCGCTGCACACGCCGCTGATGTCGGTGACCAACGCGATCTCGGGCATCATCGTCGTCGGCGCGCTGCTGCAGATCGGCCACCACGATCTGACCATCACCATCCTGGCCACCGCGGCGACTCTGCTCGCCAGCATCAACGTCTTCGGCGGTTTCGCGGTCACGCGCCGCATGCTCGCGATGTTCTCGAGGAGCTGATTTGTTCACGGTTCAGACCGCCGCCACGGCGGCGTACGTCGTCGCGGCCCTGTTGTTCATCCTGGCGCTGGCCGGGCTGTCCAAACACGAGACCTCCAGGGCCGGCAACAATTTCGGTATCGCCGGCATGGCCGTGGCCCTGGTCGCGACCATCGCCCTGGCGCTGAACCACGGCATCGAGCCGCTGGGTGTGGGTCTGCTGGTGGGTGCGATGGCCGTCGGCGCGGCGATCGGCCTGTGGCGCGCACGGGTGGTCGAGATGACCGGGATGCCCGAATTGATCGCGCTGCTGCACAGCTTCGTCGGCCTGGCGGCCGTGCTGGTGGGCTGGAACGGCTACCTGCATGTCGAGGCGCAACCCGGCGGCGCCGAGGCGATCGCGCTGGGTGCGGAGGGCATGCTCGGCATCCACTCGGCCGAGGTGTTCGTGGGTGTGTTCATCGGTGCGGTCACGTTCACCGGCTCGGTCGTGGCCAACCTCAAGCTCTCGGCGCGGATGAAGTCCGCACCGCTGATGCTGCCCGGCAAGAACATCCTCAACGTCGGCGCGCTGGTGGTCTTCGCCGCGCTGACCGTGTGGTTCGTCATCGACCCGCAGCTGTGGCTGCTCATCGTGGTGACCGTGCTGGCGCTGCTGCTGGGCTGGCACCTGGTCGCCTCGATCGGCGGCGGCGACATGCCCGTGGTGGTGTCGATGCTCAACAGCTACTCGGGCTGGGCCGCCGCCGCGTCGGGCTTCCTGCTGAGCAACGACCTGCTGATCATCACCGGTGCGCTGGTCGGATCCTCGGGTGCCTATCTGTCCTACATCATGTGCAAGGCGATGAACCGGTCGTTCATCTCGGTGATCGCCGGCGGATTCGGGATCGAGAGTTCCAGCGGCGGGTCGGACGTGGATTACGGCGAACACCGCGAGATCACCGCGGAGGGCGCGGCCGAACTGCTCGCCGGCGCCGATTCGGTGGTCATCACGCCGGGCTACGGCATGGCCGTCGCCCAGGCCCAGTACGGCGTCGCGGACCTGACACGCAAACTGCGCGAACGCGGCGTCACCGTGCGCTTCGGCATCCACCCCGTCGCCGGCCGGTTGCCCGGGCACATGAACGTGCTGCTGGCCGAGGCCAAGGTGCCCTACGACATCGTGCTCGAGATGGACGAGATCAACGACGACTTCGACGACACCGCCGTCGTTCTGGTCATCGGCGCCAACGACACCGTCAACCCGGCCGCGTCCGAGGACCCCGGCAGCCCGATCGCGGGTATGCCGGTGCTCACGGTGTGGAACGCCGAGAACGTGATCGTGTTCAAACGCTCCATGGCGTCGGGCTATGCCGGCGTGCAGAACCCGCTGTTCTTCCGGGAGAACACCCAGATGCTGTTCGGGGACGCCCGGGACCGGGTGAACGACATCCTCGCCGCCCTCTGACCGCCATGGCGATCAACCACCGCGGACGGCTCGCCAGTATCGGCACGGTTCTGATCATCGTGGCGATCTACGCCGCGGCGCTGGTCGGTTACCACGCCGTCGCGGGCCCGGCCCGGTCGCTGGGTCCACCCAATCTCGGTGAGAACACCGACACGATCGTCCAGGTCACCCTGCAGGGCATCCACCCGGTCGACAACAAGGTGGACGTGAGTGTCGTCGTCTACCCGGCCGACGAGTACATGAACACCGAGCTCAACGTGGTCAACACCGATATCGCGGTGCGGCTGTTCGTCGACGAGGTGAACGTCGGCGGCGATCTGGAGACCCCGAAGGGGCAGCTCCCGCAGGAGATCAATACGACGCTCACCGCAGACGGCGATCCGGACAACTGGCCGTTCGACACCTACACCGTCGGCCCCCTGGGCGCCGATGTGCTCGTGGGATCCGGCGACGACCGAACGTTCGAACCCGCCCGGCTGGAGGTCGCCGGCGGGCTCAACAGCTGGGACATCACCAGCGAGCGCAGTGGACCGGCCACCCAGTCCGCCGACGACGGCGACTACCAGACGGTCACGCTGAGCCGGGCGCGCGGTCCGCTCGCCTTCGACCTCGGCCTGTGCCTGGTACTGCTCACCCTGCCCGCGCTGGCGTTGTTCGTGTCCATCGAGATGCTGCGCGGACGCCGGAAGTTCATGCCACCGTTCGGCACCTGGTACGCCGCGTCGCTGTTCGCGATCGTGCCGATCCGCAACTTCATGCCCGGTGCGCCGCCGCCCGGCGCGTGGATCGATCAGATCCTGGTGCTGTGGGTCCTGGTCGCCTTGACCGCGGCGATGGTGCTGTATTTCGTCGCCTGGTACCGGCGCAGCGACTGACCCGTCCGCGCCTATGGTAGTCCGATGACCGTCGACCGGCTGCTACCCACCCGGGAGGCCCAGGACCTCATCGCGCTGACCCGCGACGTCGCCGACAAGGCGCTCGCTCCGATCGTCGACGCGCACGAGAAGTCCGAGAGTTATCCCGACGGCGTCTTCGCCACCCTCGGTGCGGCGGGGCTGCTGAGCCTGCCGCAGCCTGAGGAGTGGGGCGGGGGCGGTCAGCCCTACGAGGTGTACCTGCAGGTGCTCGAGGAGATCGCCGCTCGCTGGGCGGCGGTGGCGGTCGCGGTGAGCGTGCACAGCCTGTCGTCGCATCCGCTGCTGATGTTCGGTACCGACGAGCAGAAGCAGCGATTCCTGCCCGGGATGCTCTCCGGCGAGCAGATCGGCGCCTACAGCCTGTCCGAGCCGCAGGCGGGTTCGGACGCCGCCGCACTGCGGTGTGCGGCCGTGCCGTCCGCGGGCGGATACGTGATCACCGGGGAGAAGTCGTGGATCACCCACGGCGGGCGGGCGGATTTCTACACGCTGTTCGCGCGGACGGGTGAGCGGTCGATCTCGTGCTTTCTGATCTCTGCTGACCAGCAGGGCCTTTCGTTCGGCAAGCCGGAGGAGAAGATGGGCCTGCACGCGGTGCCCACCACGTCGGCGTACTACGACCACGCCGAGGTCGGTGCCGACCGCCGCATCGGCGCCGAGGGTCAGGGTCTGCAGATCGCGTTCTCCGCCCTGGACTCCGGACGGCTCGGCATCGCGGCGGTCGCCGTCGGGCTGGCCCAGGCCGCGCTCGACGAGGCCACGACCTACGCCAACGAGCGAACCACGTTCGGCCGCAGGATCATCGACCACCAGGGGTTGGGCTTCCTGCTCGCCGACATGGCCGCCGCGGTGGTCAGCGCCAGGGCCACCTATCTGGACGCCGCCCGGCGCCGTGATCTCGGGTTGCCGTATTCGACGCAGGCCAGCGTCGCGAAACTGATCGCCACCGATGCCGCCATGAAGGTGACCACCGACGCCGTGCAGGTGTTCGGCGGCGCCGGGTACACCAGGGACTTCCGCGTGGAGCGCTACATGCGCGAGGCGAAGATCACGCAGATTTTCGAGGGCACGAATCAGATTCAGCGCCTAGTCATCTCGCGTTCGCTCACCCGCTGAACCTCCCCGCCGACCGTGAGCTCCGGCTCGAGTTTCCGCCGATTTCTCGCACGCGACGTCACGTTCGCGGAACCGACTTCGTGAGGTTCTCGGTCATCGCGGCGTTGGTGTCGAGCAGCAGATGGTCGGGCTGCGGCACCGTCACCAGGACCGCGGCGAGCCCCTGGTCACCGTCGATCACCCAGACCCGGGCCGTGGTCATCAGCGCGCGGTCATCGTGCGTCATCGGGGCCGGCGGGCGGCCGATGCGCCCGATCCCGGGTACGTCGGCTTCGGTGGCCCGGCGGGCGGTGCGTCGATGCACCGTCATATCGTGGCGGTCATGGACTTCGCGATGTCGGCAAAGGCGCAGGACTACCACCAGCGGCTCACCGATTTCATGACCGAGCATGTGTTTCCGGCCGAGGCGGAGTACCACCGCTACCGCGAGGAGATGGGCCCCAAGGACCACACCGTCCCTCCGGTGGTCGAGGACCTCAAGGCGATCGCCCGGCAGCGCGGGCTGTGGAACCTGTTCCTGCCGTCGGTCTCGGGTCTGACCAACCTCGAGTACGCCCCGCTGGCCGAACTCTCGGGGTGGAGTTCGGAGATCGGGCCCGAGGTGCTCAACTGCGCGGCACCCGACACCGGCAACATGGAAACGCTGCATCTGTTCGCCACCGAGGAGCAGCGCCAGCAGTGGCTCGAACCGCTGCTGGCCGGCGAGATCCGCAGCGCCTTCTCGATGACCGAGCCCGCCGTCGCCTCCAGCGACGCCCGCAACATCGAGACTCTGATCCTGCGCGACGGTGACGACTACATCATCAACGGGCGCAAGTGGTGGACCACCGGCGCGGCCGACCCGCGCTGCAAGATCCTCATCGTGATGGGCCGCACCAACCCCGACGCGGCCAGCCACCAGCAGCAGTCCATGGTGCTGGTGCCCATCGACACACCCGGGGTGAACATCGTCCGTAGCACCCCGGTGTTCGGCTGGCAGGACCAGCACGGCCACTGCGAGATCGAATACGACAACGTCCGGATCCCGGCGAGCAACCTGCTCGGCGACGAGGGCTCCGGCTTCGCGATCGCCCAGGCGCGGCTCGGACCGGGCCGCATCCACCACTGCATGCGCGCTCTAGGTGCGGCCGAGCGGGCGCTGGCGCTGATGGTCGACCGCGTGCAGAAGCGGGTCGCCTTCGGCAAGCCGCTGGCCGAGCAGGGCGTGGTGCGGGAGGCGATCGCCAAGTCCCGCAACGAGATCGACATGGCCCGGCTGCTGTGCCACAAGGCGGCCTGGACCATCGACCAGCAGGGCAACAAGGCCGCCGCAGTCCTGGTCAGCCAGATCAAGTCGGTGGCGCCGCAGGTGGCGTGCGATGTGATCGACCGCGCCATCCAGGTCCATGGCGGTGCCGGGGTGAGCGACGACTTCCCGCTGGCCCGGCTGTACGCGTGGCACCGGGCGATGCGGCTGTTCGACGGACCCGACGAGGTGCACATGCGCACCATCGCGCGGTTCGAGCTCGGGCGGGAGAAGTCGCCGTTCGCCGCGGCGGTGTGCCGCCCATCGAACACGGCGGTGACCGGAGCGTGACGGCGGATCTCTCGGGCGCCTGGAACTTCCGCGACGTCGCGCAGGAGACCGGCGTCCGGCCCGGGCTGTTCTTCCGGTCCAGTGAGATCAGCGCGTTGGACCAGGCCGGCCGCGCGACGCTGGCCGCCCTGGGGGTCGCCGACGTCGCGGATCTGCGCTCGCCGCGCGAAGTGGAGCGCCGCGGACCAGGCCTGGTCCCGGACGGCGTCGAGGTGCATCTGCTGCCGTTCCCCGATGTGTCGGCGGTCGACGGTGAGGCACCGCACGAGGCGTCCTTCCAGCGGATGATGACCGAGAAACCCGACGACGAGGACGTGTCGCTCGCCGCGGCGCGGTTCATGACCGAGGAGTACGAACGCTTCCCGACTCTCGGCGGCGCCCAGCGAGCGGTGCGCCGGGTGGTCACCCTGCTGGCTGACCGGCGACCGGTGCTCGCTCACTGCTTCGCCGGCAAGGACCGCACCGGGTTCACCGTCGCCACGGTGCTCGAAGCCGTGGGGGTGGACCGCGACGCGATCGTCGCGGACTTCCTGCGCAGCAACGATGCGGTGCCGCAGTTACGAGAGCAGATCCTGAAGTCGTTGCGCGACCGGGCTGCCGAGACGCCCGAGGTGATGACCTTCGCCGAAGCCCGGCTGACCGACGAGGTCCTCGGGGTGCGTGAGGAGTACCTCGACCGGGCGCGGCACACGATCGTGTCGCGGTACGGCTCGCTGCAGGACTATCTGCAGACCGCAGGGGTGACCGGCGAGGAGATCACCCGCCTGCGGGACGCGCTGCGCGGCTGATCGCGTAACGTCACGGCGCATTTCGCGACCGATTTCCGCCGTGGTGTCACGCGAACGCATGATGTCAGTGATCACCGGCATGCTTCCGCCATGGACGAGCCATTCCGCGCGAGCGCTGCTCTCGCCGCGGGCACCCTGACGCGCCACGCGCTGCGGACCCGTGGCCACGGTGTGCTCGCCGGCTTCTCGGCTTCGGCGCTGCACGGGCGCCCGCTGGATCGACGCGCACACCGAGGGAACTGTGGTCAGGCGGCTGTCCCTCGCCTGGGCACAGCGGACGCCAGCGATTTCGTAACGCCAGGGCGATATTTGGGCGCGGTATCTGCCGTGGCGTTACGCAACTCTCCGCTTGACGCTGCGCGGTCAGCCGTCGGGCCAGCGTTCGGCGATCATCGCCGTCAGCGCGTCGACCCACGCGTCGTCGAGGGCGGCGTCGTGGCGGATCAGGAGCCGGAAGATCGCGCTGCCCGCGACGACCTCGGCGAGCATCGGCAGTTGGTCGCCGCCGCGGCGTTCCTGTCCGAACCGGGTCTCGAAGGCGCTCAGGCTGCCGGTGAGACGCGCGATCATCATCGCGTGCAGGTCGGGGTCGGCGACGGTGTCGGCGATCAAGCCCGGCAGCGCGGCGCGCACCTCGGGCCGGTCGAACATCTCCCGGGTCACCTCGACGAGTGCGCGGATGTCGTCGCGGACGTCCCCAGAGCCGGTTGGTGCGGACAACGCCACGTCGGAGAGCACCGCCTCGTGCACGAGGTGGGCCTTACCCGACCACCTCCGGTAGATCGCGGCCGTGGTGGTTCCGGCGCGGGCGGCGATCGCCGACAGCGACAGCGCGGAATAGCCGGTCTGCAGGATCAATTCGCGGGTGGCAGCGACGATCGCCGCGTCGATGCGGCCGTCGCGGGGCCGGCCCGGCGCCGGACGCGCAGGGGCCTTGCCATCTCCGTCGCGATCTGCTGTCATGATCTCCGTTAATTCCGATGCAGCACGCATCGTATCTGATGGAGACGCTGTGAGCCTCAGCCCGCTCGACGAGTACCCGATCCACCAGGTGCCCGCGCCGATCGCCACACCGGCCACCTCGGACCGCAACTTCTACGACCGGTCCTACTTCAACGTGCTCGACCGCGCCGGCGGGTTCATGGCGCTCACCGGCATCGGCTACTACCCGCGCCTCGGCGTGAAGGACGCCTACTTCCTGATTCGGCGCGGCGACACCCAGACCGCCGTGCACTTCAGTGATGCGCTCGACGACGACCGCCTGCACCAGCACGTCCGCGGCTACCGGCTCGACGTCGTCGAACCGCTGCAGGAGCTGCACCTGACCGTCGCCGAGACCGAGGGCATCTCCGCCGACCTGACCTGGCGTGGCCTGTTCCCCGCCGCGCTGGAACGCCCGCACGAGATGGTGACCGAACGCCGGGTCACGTTGCAGGCCTGTCGGTTCGCCCAGGTGGGCTCCTGGACGGGCTGGATCGAGGTGGACGGCGACCGGCTGACCGTCGACCACACGACCAGCGTCGGCAGCCGTGACCGCAGCTGGGGCATCCGGCCCGTGGGCGAGCCCGAACCCGCGGGCAGGCCGGACACCTCATTCGGCGGCATGTGGTGGCTCTACCTGCCGCTGGCGTTCGACGACTATCAGCTGTTCCTGATCCTGCAGGAGGATCCCGACGGACACCGCAGCCTGTACGACTGCACGCGGCGCTGGCGGGACGGCCGGGTCGAGCAGCTCGACGGTGTGCGCGCGACGATCGACTACATGCCGGGCACCCGGATCCCGCGCGGCGCCCGCGTCGAGTTCATGAACCGCGCCGGGGAGCGGACCCGCCTGGACGTCGAGTCGAAGCTGTTCGCGCCCATCGCCTTCGGCTCCGGATACGGTGGCGATTCGTCGTGGGCGCACGGTACGTGGAAAGGCGGGCCGTTCACCCAGCGCGTCGACTTCGACCTGACCGACCCGGCCGTGATGGCGCGGGCGCCGTTCAGCCTGATCGACCACGTCGGCACGGCGGTCTGCACCGAGGCCGACGGCCGCCGTAGCGAAGGCGCCGGGCTGTTCGAACACGGCGTGATCGGCCCGCACCACCCGTCGGGGTTCTCCGACTGGACCGACGTCGCGGAATAGGGGACGGTCGATGAAAGTCATGACGGCGCTGTTCGGACCGACCGATGCAGTCGAACGAGCCGCGGTCCTGCGCGAGGCCGGGGCCTCGGGCGTGTTCACCTTCGAGGGCCCGTTCGACGTGTTCACGCCCCTGGTGCTGGCTTCGACGGTCAAGGGTCTGGACCTGATGTCCAATGTCGCGATCGCGTTCCCGCGCAACCCGATTCAGCTCGCCCACCAGGCCAACGACCTGCAACTGCTCTGCAAGGGCCGATTCGTCCTGGGATTGGGGACCCAGGTGCGCGCCCAGATCGAGAAGCGCTACGGCGCCGCGTTCGACCACCCGGTGGCGCGGATGAAGGAATTGGTGGGCGCGCTGCGCGCCATCTTCGCGGCGTGGAACGAGGGGGAACGGCTCGACTTTCGCGGCGAGTACTACCGCCACACCCTGATGACGCCGACCTTCGTCCCCGGCCCCAACCCCTACGGCCCTCCCCCGATCTACCTCGGCGCGCTGGGCCCCCGGCTGACCCGGGCCACCGCCGAGGTGGCCGACGGGCTGCTGGTCATGCCGTTCGGTACCAAACGGTTCCTGCACGAGACCACGCTGCCCGCCGTCCGCGAGGGGCTGATCGCCGCGGGCCGGCGATGGGAGGATTTCGCGGTGGTGCCCGAGATCATCGTCTCGGTCGGTGAGAACCACGACTCGACGCGAATGCTGTTGGCGTTCTACGGTTCCACCCCCGCATACCGGCCGGTGCTCGACGCCCACGGCTGGGGTGATCTGCAGCCCGAGCTCAACGCGATGTCCAAACAGGGTCGCTGGCAGGAGATGGCCACGCTGATCGACGACGAGATCCTGCACACCATCGCCGCCTGCGGCACCCCCGCCGAGGTGGCCGCGCATATCCGCGGCCGCGTCGAGGGAGTGTCCGACCGGATCTGTCTGTATCAGCCTGGGCCGATCGCGGTGGACGCGCTCGCTGAGATCGTGGATGCGTTGCGCTGACATGTCGCCCACCGCAGTCGACTTCGACGACATCACCGACGACCGCTTCGGCGGTAAGGCGGCCGGCCTGGCCGAGCTGCGCCGCCTCGGACTGCCCGTACCGGTCGGCTTCGTCCTCGCCGACGCGTCCGCGCCCGGCGCGCTGGACGACGCGGTCGCCCGGTTCACCGCGATATCCGGGCCGGTGGCCGTGCGCTCCTCGGCGGTCGGCGAGGACGGCGCCGACCAGTCCTTCGCCGGCCAATACGACACCGTGCTCGGTGTGGATTCCGTCGACGCCTTCACCGCTGCCGTGCACACCTGCACCGAATCCGTGCGCTCCCAGCGGGCGTCGTCCTACAGCGGACACCGGGCAGCGACCATGCACGTGGTGGTGCAGCAGATGGTCGACGCCCGCGCCGCGGGCGTGGTGTTCACCGCCGACCCGGCGACCGGCCGGCGCGACCTGATGGTGATCGACGCCATCGCCGGACTCGGTGAAGCGCTCGTCGACGGCTCGGCCTCCCCCGATCACATCCTGCTGCATCCCGACGGCTCCACCGCGGTATACGAAACCGGTGCGGAGCCGGTGCTGTCGACCGACGAGCTCGCCGCGGTCCGCAGCGGGGCGCTGCGCGCCGCCCAGCACTGGGGCAGGCCGATGGATCTGGAGTGGGCGATCGACCGGTCCGGGACGCTGTGGTGGCTACAGGCGCGCCCGATCACCACACTGCCCGGCGATCTCAACGAGATGGACTCCCCGGTGGCCGGCCCGGACCATGTCTACACCCGCTGCAACATCGGCGAGATGATGCCGGGTGCGTTCTGCCCGTTGACCGCGTCGGTGTCCGGATATGCCATCGACTACGCCATGCAGACGACGCAGGTGGTGGCCCGGGCCCAGGCGCGGTACGAGACGCCGTGGCTGCAGGTCGGGTACTTCTACGGTCACATGTTCCTGAACCTCACCGAGGGAACGGCGTTGAGTTCGGGCATCCTGGGCAACTCGCGCGAACAGTTCTCCATGTCGATCTGCGGCCGGGTGGTCGATGAGCTCAAGGCCAAACCGCCGCAACCGTTCTCGCGCCGTCTCGTCAACACCGTCCGGCTCACCTCGCACGCGCTCTCGGCCGGACCGGCCATCCGCGCCCTGGAGAGCCGGATCGGCGGGTGGCCGGTGCCGACGGGCCGGGACCCCCGCCAGATCCTCGACGAGATGGAGCGCGGCGTCGACCTCTACTGTGACGTCACCCTGACGCACGTCCGGTCGTCCTCACGCGCGGCGGTGGCCGCGAACATCCTCGAGAGCACCGTGATCCGCCGCGCGGTCAAGGCCGGGCGCAGCGAGGACGACGGCCGGGCCGAGGCGATGCGGCTGATGGCCGGCGCCACCGACGTGGAGAGCGCGATGATGCTCGACCAGTTGCACGCGGTGGTGCAGGAACTCGCCGCCGACGGCGACGCCGCCGCACGGTTCCTCGCCACAGCCCCGGATGATGCGGTCACCACGCTGCGTGCGCGATCCGGTCCCAGCGCAGAGGCCCTGCAGCGCTTCTTGGCCCGGCACGGTCACCGCGGATACCGCGAGCTGTGCATGCGGGACCCGTCCTGGGCCGACGATCCGGCCGGGCTGGGGTCGATGATGCAGACGATGCTGCGCGCCGCACTCGACCCGGCCGAGCGGGGGCCGGTGCACACCCGGACCGGCGAACGCCCGCCCCGGGCGGTGCGGATGCTGGCCCGGCTCGCCCAGGGCGGCGCGCGGGGTCGCGAGGAGACCAAATCGAAGATGGCGTTGATGGCCCACGCCCTCAAACGCGGCTACCGGCACCTCGGCGAGGTGTTGGCCGGCTCCGGCCGGCTGCCCGACGCCGATCTGGTCTTCTTCTTCGACCGGTCCGAACTCCCCATCGTCGTCGCCGACGTGGACATCACCGACCTGGTGCGGCGGGCGCAGGCCCGTCGAGAGGCACTGGCGTTCCAGGACGCCCTGGAGTTCGAGGACGTCTCGGTGGGACGGCCCACCCCGGTGCTGGCCCCGCCGCCGGGCGCCGTGGCCGACGACCGGATCGTCGGTCGACCGGCGGGCCGGGGCGTCGTCGACGGGGTTGTCCGGGTGGCGAAGTCGATCCGCGATGCGCGCGAGGTGCAGCGCGGAGAGATCCTCGTCGCACCGGTGACCGATGTGGGTTGGACGCCGTACTTCACCGTGATCGCCGCGCTGGTCACCGACATCGGCAGCTCGGTGTCCCACGGCGCGGTGGTGGCGCGCGAGTACGGCCTGCCGTGTGTGGTGAACACCCTGGTGGCCACCCAGGTGTTGCGGACCGGTGACCGGGTCCGCGTGGACGGCGACCGCGGCGTGGTGACCCGGCTCGACTGAGTACCGGGACCACCGACTACCGGGACCACCGCATCACTGCGTCAGGTACACCCCGACCACCCACGCCGTCGTGGCCAGCAGGGCGCCGGCCAACTCCACCCCCATCGACAGCGCCACCCCTTTGATCGCATGCACCGTCGAGGCCCACGCGACCCGCTGATCCCGCCGCACGCCGAGCTCGGCGAGGTAGATACCACCGACGAAGCCGATCACCAGCCCGATCACCGGGATCACGAAGAACCCCACGACACCCAGCACAGCGCCGACCACCAGGCTGGTCGTGCGCACGTCGGCCGCGCGCATCCGCCGCATCGGCCAGAGGTACTTGATCAGCAGCGACGTCCCGAGGATCACCGTGACCACCCCCAGGGTCACCCAGGCCGCGGTGCGCTGTTCGACGAACGCCCATACCGCGATCGCCGCGTACACCAGCAGGGTGCCCGGCAGCAACGGCACGACGATGCCGATGATCCCGATCGCGATCGCCAGCGCGACGAGCACGATCCCGCCGGCGCTCATGCGTCCAGCCTGGTCGCGAGCTCCACGAAATCGCCGGCGACGAGGTCGAATTCGCCGTCGTCGTAGCGCGGCGGCCGACGGCCGGGCCCGCGCTCCAGCGGACGCTCCACATACGCGGTGCGCAGCCCGGCGTCGCGCGCGGCGCGCAGATCGCTCGGGTGGGCCGCGACGAGCATGAGCTCCTGCGGGGCGACGTCGAGCAGCGCTGCGCAGCCGAGATACACCTCGGGATCGGGTTTGTAGTGCCGGAACAGCTCGGCCGAGATCACGCAATCCCATGGCAACCCGGCGTGTTTGGCCATCTCGGTCAGCAGGGAGACGTTGCCGTTGGACAGCGGGGTGATGACGTAGCGCTGTTTGAGCCGGGTCAGCCCGGCCACCGAATCCGGCCAGGGGGCGAGCCGGTGCCAGACCCGGTTGAGATCATCGATGTCTTGCGCGCCGACCCCGGGGATGTCGCCCAGCAGCGAGACGAGCATCTCCCGGTGCAGATCGTCGAGTTTCGTCCAGGGCAACTCGCCGCGGCGCACCCGGTCCATCGCCGGAACGTATCCGCCGCGCCAGTCGTCGGCGAAGGCCGCCCAGTCGCGCTGCACACCGTGCCGCCGGCCGAACGCCTCGGCCTCGGCGATCACGCTCGCTCGCCAGTCGACGACGGTGCCGAACACGTCGAAGGCGAGCGCCCTGATCTTCGTCAACATCGTCGGTTCCTCGCGCAAGCGCTCGTCAGCACTGTCGGTTCCTCGCGCAAGCGCTCGTCAGCACTGTCGGTTCCTCGCGCAAGCGCTCGTCAGCACTGTCGGTTCCTCGCGCAAGCGCTCGTCACGGCACCAGCACCAGCTTTCCCCGCACCTTTCCGTCGGCCAGCGCCTCGAGCGCGTCGCGCCCCTCGGCCAACGGATAGCGCACCGGTGGCGGCGGACGCAGCCCGGCCTCGACCAGCTTGCCCAGCCCGAAACCGAACAGCGACTGCGCGCCGGGGTGGCGGTTGACGAACTCACCCCACCCGACACCGATCACCGACACATTGCGCAGCAGCAGCCGGTTCACCTTGACCGTCGGGATACCGCCCGCGGCGAATCCGATGACCAGCAGCCGGCCCTCGGTGGCCATTGCGCGCACCGCGTCGTCGAACGCCGGGCCGCCGATCGGGTCGACGACCAGGTCGACGCCACGGCCGTCGGTGGCGTCCCTGACCGACTGCAGCCAGCCGTCGGTCAGCGGCAGCACCACATCGGCGCCGAGGGACGCCACGAAGTCGGCGGCCTGCGGGCGGTGCACCAGCGCGATCACCCGGGCCCCGAGTGCCTTGGCGATCTGCACCGCCGCGGTGCCGACCCCGCCGGCCGAGCCGAGCACCAGCACGGTCTCCCCTGGCCGCAATGCTCCGCGACGGACCAACGCGAAGTACATCGTGTAGTAGTTGCCGAGCAGCGCCGCCGCGGACGCATCGTCGATGCCTTCGGGAGTCGGCACCACACTGTCCGCAGCGACGGCGACCCGCTCGGCGTACCCGCCCAGCATGGTGAACGCCGAGACCCGTTGTCCGACAGCGAGACCGGAGCCAGCGGGCGCCGAACGCACCGTGCCGGCCACCTCCATGCCCGGCACGAACGGCGGCTCGAGGCGCATCTGGTACTCGCCCCGCAGCAGCAGCAGATCGGGGAAGCAGACGCCGGCAGCGCCGACGTCCACCACCACCGAGCTCTCCCCGCCTGCGTCCTCGACATCGGTGTAGTCGAGCCCTGACGGGCCCGAGAGTTCGCGTGCGAGAAGCGCTTTCACGGTCAGCTAGCCGAGTTTGAAGCTGGCCTGCTGCGCCGCGGACAGATCGGTGATCTCGCCCCACTTGCCGGCGACGTCGTCGACCGACGGCACCCCCTGGCTGAACGTCACACCCTCGTTCTGGAACAGCGCGGCCCGCTGCACCTTCCCGCCACCGACGATGAACACCGACGCGGTGTCGGGCACCTCCTCGGTCATCAGATAGGCCACCACCGGCGCCACGTACTCCGGCGTGAGCTTCTCGAACACCTCGGGCGGCAGGATGTCCTGCGTCATCCGGGTCGCCGCGATCGGGGCGACGGCGTTGGTCTTGATGTTGTACTTCGCGCCCTCCTGGGCGAGCGTGTTGATCAGGCCGACCAGACCGAGCTTGGCGGCCCCGTAGTTCGCCTGACCGAAGTTGCCGAACAGCCCGCTGGTCGACGTCGCCACCACCACGCGACCGAAATTGTTCTCGCGGAAGTGCGGCCACGCCGCCCGGATCACGTTGTAGCCGCCGTAGAGGTGGACCTTGAGCACCGAATCCCAGTTCTCGAACGACATCTTGTGGAAGGTGCCGTCGCGCAGGATCCCGGCGTTGCTCACCACACCGTCGACCTTGCCGAACTCGTCGACCGCGGTCTTGATGATGTTCTCGGCGCCCTCCGCTTCGGCGACCGAATCGTAGTTGGCCACCGCGCGGCCACCGGCCGCCTTGATCTCCTCGACCACCTGATCGGCCATCGCCGATCCGGCTCCCGTGCCGTCGCGCGCGCCGCCGAGATCGTTGACCACGACGCTGGCGCCCTCGCGGGCCAGCGTCAGCGCGTACTCACGGCCCAGACCGCCACCTGCTCCGGTGACGACGATGACGCGATCCTGCACTCCTGACATGGGGTTCCTCTCGGCGATGTCGGCCAGTTCACCCTTAGGTATACGGCGGCGACATCGGCGGCGGAACGCCGGGTCGGGTATCGCGGGTACTAGGCGATCTTCTCGGCGGTGGCCAGGATCGCGTGCTCGGACAGCTCGGCGCGGTGGGCGGCCAGTTCGGGCAGCGAACGGGCCTCCACCACGTCGGTCCACCAACCGCGGGAGGTGAGCCAGTCCGCCGCATCCGAACGGCCCGCACAGCGGCCCAGCGCGTCGTCGTAGGCCAACCGGCTGCCCGCGGCACTGAGCCCGTCGATCTGGGACATCAACGCGTCCTGGGCGTCATCGGGCAGCGGCAACAGCGCCTCGGCCAGCCACACCGTCGGCTCGTTGTGGTTGAAGCCGGCATCCCACAGTGCGCGCGGCCACGAGGAGCCTGCCTCCGCGGCGACCGGACGCCAATGCGCCGGCCGGGACGCACCGTGAGCGTCCAGCACCGCCGACTTGAAGCTCAGCACCTTGGGCCATTCGACCTCGAAGATCGTGGTGTCGTCCGGCCAGCGCAGGCGGAAGGCCCGGGTGTCCAGGCCGGCGGCCAGGATCACGCACTGCCGGATCCCGTCGCGTCCCGCGTCCTCGAGGAAGGCGTCGAAGCGGCGGCTGCGCAGCGCCTGGTAGTCGGCGAGCACGTGGTGCGCAGCCGCCAACGCCGGCACCTCGTCGATCAGGGCGGCCGAGCGCCGCAGGACCGCGGTGATCTCCGGCGTGCCGATCAGCACGGCCGTCAGCGCATCGTCGCACCCCGAGGCGCTGGCCACGGCTGCAGCGGTGAGCACCGACGCCGGGCTCACTCCACCGATGACACCCGTCGACTCCACCCGGGCGTCCCTACGCTTTCCGCTCGGCGGTGACGAAGTAGGAGAACCCACCCTGGCTGTCGTCGTCCTGCGTGAACTCCTCGGGCAGCACCCAGCGGTCCAGGCGCCGCATCTCGTCCTGCGAGCGCACCGCGGTGGCCGACCACCCGTGCGCGTTGAGCCAGTCGTCGACCTCGGCGCGGTCGGGGTCCTCGTAGATCAGTTCCTGGATGTCGAGTGTGTCGGTCAGGCCGAACTTCTCGGCGATGCGCTCGAAACGCTCCCGCATCTGCTGGCGCTTCTCGTCGTCGGACTGGAAGCCGGCGGTTTCGGCGGCGATCCGGCTGCCCGGCGCCGACAGCTCGGTGACCTGTTCGAACAGCCGGTCCTGCGCGTCGGCCGGCAGATACATCAGCAGCCCCTCGGCGAGCCAGGCGGTGGGCACCGACGGGTCGAAACCGGCGTCGCGGAGCGCGGTGGGCCAGTCGAAGCGCAGATCGATCGGCACCTCGCGCCGCTCGGCGACCGGGCTGACGTCGTGCTCAGCCAGCGTGGCCGCCTTGTACTCGAGCACCTTGGGCTGATCGATCTCGTAGACGGTGGTGCCGTCGGGCCACGGCAGCCGGTAGGCCCGCGAATCCAGGCCGGAGGCCAGGATGACCACCTGGCGGATGCCCGCATCGGCGGCGGCGGCGAAGAACGCGTCGAAGAAGTGCGTGCGCACCGCCTGGTAGTTGTTCATATGGGTGAAGATGGCCGCGGCCTCGGCATCGGCGTCGGCGACCTTGGCGACAAAGTCGTCGTCGAGCACCGATTCCCAGACGCCGGTGCCGGCCTTGGCGACCAGGATGCGCGCATACGGATCCCGGATCAGGGGGGCGTCGCTCGCGGTCTCGGCCGCGCGCGACGCGGCGACCATGACCGCGGTCGATCCGACGCTGGTCGCGATGTCCCAGGTGTCGTCGTGACTGCGCAACGAACTCATCGAATCCCCTTCTGCCAGCCGAGACCGTCCATGCTAGCGAAGGAGCTTAGTCAAGCTATGCGAGTGTGCGCGATGTCACCGCCGACTCAGTTGAGCTGCCACAACTTGTTGGCCATCAGCAGCTCGAACTTGTCGACGATGTCGTCGAGCTCCTGGTGACTGCCGACGTAGCCGGCGTAGAAGCCCATCCCCCACATGACCGCGACGAGCATCTCCACCAGCGAGTCGATATCGGTGTCGGTGCTCAGCTCGCCGCGCTCGATCGCGTCGTTGACCGCCCAGGACACGAACGACCGGGACATCCGCAGCGCATCGTGCTCGTCGCTGCGCAGATCGGGGTGGCGCTGCGACTCGAGCACCGAGGTCACCAGGAACGCCGCCGCGGAGCGATCCTCCGATTCGGCGTGCATGGCCGCCGAGAAGAACGCCGACAGCCGGCCCAGGAGCGAGGTCACGCCCCGGGCCCGTTCCATCCCGGCACTGATCACCAGGGCGTTGGTCTGTTCGACGACCTCCCGGTACAGCACCCGCTTGCTCGAGAAGTAGTGGTTGATCGCGGGGCGGGTCAGATCGGCACGGATCGCGATAGCCTGGAAAGTCGCTGCGTCGTAGCCGAGTTCGCTGAACACTTCTCTTGCAGCGCGCAGAATGCGTTCGCGCGTCTCCGCCGCCTTCGCTGCAGGAGGCCGTCCTGGTCCTCTGCTGGCAGTGTGGGGCACATCGAAATTGTGCCACAACTCACCTGCGCCCCCGGCACTCGCCGCCCGACATCCCGGCTGAACGGCGATTCTCAGCAAACTGTTAGGTGCCGGGATGTGTCCGCGAACCCGTCCTGAGGCAACTACGCTGTCCGGACATGGGGGGTGCCATCACACGGGAGGCCTACTTCGAAACGGGCCTGGCCGTGCTGTCCGATCAGGGGTACGGGGGGTTGAAGCTGGCCGAAGTGTGCCAGCGGCTCGGGGTGACGACCGGATCGTTCTACCACTACTTCGCCAACTGGTCGGCCTACAGCCGTGAACTCGTCGAGTACTGGCGTCACCACCGCACCATGCGGGTGGTCGATGCGGTGCGGGTCGAACCCGACCCGCACCGCCGCATCGAGTGGCTGATCAAGGAGGCGCTGGCGCTGCCGCACGGGGCCGAAGCCGCCATTCGGGTGTGGAGTTCGATCGACCCGGACGTGCACGCCGTGCAGTCGGCGGTCGACCGGCAGCGCTACGACATCATGCGCGAATCGTCCCTGGAGGTGCTCGGCGACGAACGGCGTGCCGAACTGTTCGCCGCATGGAGCGTGTACATCCTCGTCGGCTACGAGCAGAGCACGCTGCCGCCCGATGAGGCTGCCCTGCGGTGGATCGCCGATCAGATGATCGTTGCACTCGATGCGGGTCGGTTCACCTCGGTGCCGGACCAGGGCTGACCCGCCCGCCCCGGGCTACCATCGGCGACCATGCTCACCCCGGCCGTGATCTGGCGCCGGGCGGCCGACCGGGTCGAACGGCGTGACCCGGAGCGTGATGCGCTGCGTCGGGCGGCCCGCGCGGCGATCGTGCTGCCCATCGCCGCGGCCGTCAGCTTCGTCCTCGCCGGCCAGTCCCAGACCCCGATGTTCACCATCTTCGGCTCGGTCGCGCTGCTGATTCTCGCCGACTTCCCCGGCAACCGGCCCGCACGCGCCCTGGCCTACGCCGGGCTCGGCTTCAACGGTGCGGTCCTGATCACGATCGGCACCCTGGTCGCCCCGTATCCGTGGCTGTCGGTCGGGCTGATGTTCGTCCTCGGTGTAGCCGTGACGTTCTCCGGGGTGCTCAGCGAGATCGTGGCGGCCGGACAGCGCGCGACGCTGCTGACCTTCGTGCTGCCGGCGTGCACCCAGCCCGGCCCGATCGACGAACGCCTGACCGGCTGGCTGATCGCACTGGTGGTCTGTGTCCCCGCGGCGCTGTTCATGCTGCCGCCCCGGCACCACGACGATCTGCGCCGGCACGCCGCCGAGGTGTGCCGGCAGCTGGCCGACTGTCTGGACGGGGCGGCGAGCACCCGCGACGTCAACCGGGCGATGAATGCGCTCTACGACAACTTCGTCAACGCCGACTTCCGGCCGGTGGCCCTGACGGCCGGCAGCCGCGCACTGGTCCGCGTGGTGGACGACCTGGGCTGGCTGGCCGACCGGATCACCGACGATCACGGCGCCCTGCTCGGCGATATGAAACCGCCCATCATGCGGGTGTTGCGGGGGTCGGCCGCGGTGTTGAGTCTGTCGGGCCGCGCCGACCGCGCCGCCCACGCCCGCGACCTCGACGAGGCGTTGACCGAACTACGCGGGATCGCGCAGGGCCGCTACCGGGAGGACATCGAGCAGATTCTGGTGGTGCCCGACGACGCCACCGCGGTGGAGGTGGGCCGGACCCTGCTCGGCCGACGCACCTTCTCCGCGACCGTCGGCGTCACCGGCCGAATCGTGCGCAACGCCGCGCTGGCCGACGCGCGCCCGGTGTGGGCGCGGGTGCTCGGGCGGGGCCTGCCGGACACCGGTGCCGCCGAGTGGGTGATGCCCGAGACGACGGCCGTCGCCGCGATCACCAAGGGTTTCGTCGCGACCAGGGCCGTGGTGCTGCGCAACAGCCTGCGCACCGGGCTGGGCCTGGCGCTGGCGGTCGCGGTCACCCACGTGTTCCCGGTCGAACACGGATTCTGGGTGGTGCTCGGCGCGATGTCGGTACTGCGCAGCAGCGCGCTGACCACCGGGACCCGCGTGGTGCGAGCGGTCGCCGGCACCGGCATCGGATTCGTCATCGGCGTGGTGGTCATCGAGGTGGTCGGCGTCGAGCCGGTGATCATGTGGGCGCTGCTGCCCGTGGTGGCTTTCGGCTCGGCCTACGTGCCCGAGGTCGCCTCGTTCATCGCCGGCCAGGCTGCCTTCACCATGATGGTGTTGATCATCTTCAACGTCATCCAGCCCACCGGGTGGTCGGTGGGACTGATCCGGGTCGAGGACGTCGTGGTCGGCGCGCTGGTGGGGGTGACCGTCTCGCTGCTGCTGTGGCCCCGCGGGGCGTCGGCGTCGGTGTCGCTGGCCGTGCGTAAGGCCGGCGTGACCGGGGCCGCGCTGCTCAAGGCGGCGGTCCTGCGGGTCACCCGCGGCGCGTCCGAGACTGCCGATGACCGGGTGATGGCGCTGAGCCATGACGCCCTGGAAGCCTCCCGGACACTCGACGATGCTCTGCGGCAATATCTTTCGGAGACCGGCGGGGAGATCGACCCCAAGGCTCCGGTGGTGCGCACCGCCAACCGGTGCGTGCGGCTGCGCGCCGCCGCCGAGCTGGTCGCCGACGTGGTGCCGCCCCCGCTGGGTGTCTATCCGCGCACCCGAGCGGTGCTGGAGAGCCATGCCGACCTGGCCGCACTGCGGTTGCTCGGCCGTCCGGTCGCACGCTCGCTACCGCCGATCACCGACGACTTCGTCCGGGCGCTGCGCGCCGAGGCCGGCGATCGTGAGCTGTCGGTGTCGGCGGCGCTGCCGTTGGTCACCGTCGCCGCCCAGCTCGGCGAGCTGGAGCTGCTCTACCCCCGCCGCGAGGAGGCCCGGACCGCACCGCGCTGAGCTAACGACCCGAGGTGTGCGGCATCAGCGCATCCGGCGGAATGGTGCCGAATCGGCCGGCCTGATAGTCCTCGAGCGCCTGGATCAGTTCGGATTTGGAGTTCATCACGAACGGGCCGTAGTGGAAAACCGGTTCGCGAATCGGCCGGCCGCCGAGGATCAGCAGTTCCAACGCCGGACGACGGGATTCCTGGGTGACATTCGCGGCGAGGTCGATACGGTCCCCGGGCCCGAGCACCGCGAGTTGTCCCTGCTCGATCGGATGGCCGAGCGGGCCGACGGTGCCGCGGCCCGACAGCACGTACACCAAGGCGTTGAAGTCGCGCTCCCACGGCAGGTTTACCCGGGCGCCGGGCTGAATCGTCGCGTGCGCCAGCGTGATCGGGGTGTGCGTCGAACCGGGGCCACGGCCGGGCCCGTGCTGCCCGGCGATCTGGCCGGCGATGACCCGCACCAGCGCACCGCCGTCCTCGGACGTCAGCAGAGCGACCTGACCGCCCTCGATCGCCTGGTAGCGCGGCGCGGCGAACTTGTCGCGGCGCGGCAGGTTCACCCACAGCTGGATCCCGTGGAACACCCCACCGCTCTCGACGAGTTCGGCGGGCGGTGTCTCGATGTGCAGGATGCCCGAACCGGCCGTCATCCACTGGGTGGCGCCGTCGGTGATGAGACCGCCGCCGCCGTGTGAATCCTGGTGCGCGAATCGGCCGTCGATCATGTAGGTCACGGTCTCGAAGCCGCGGTGCGGATGCCAGTCGGTCCCGCGCGGTTCGCCCGGCTCGTACTCCACCTCGCCCATCTGGTCCATGTGGATGAACGGGTCGAGGTCGGCGGCGCTCACTCCGGCGAACGCACGGACGACCGGGAACCCCTCGCCTTCGTAGCCGCGGGGGCCGGTGGTGACGGAGCGGACGGGTCGGTCGGTGTCGGAGGGCAAGGGTGCCGCCACGCGGGGCAGGGTCAGGGTGTCGGCAGTGATCGCGGGCATGCCACGAGTAACCGGACCACGGTCCGATTGATTCCCGCGGCGGGTCCGGGTTACCCCACGGCCATGACGCATGCCAATGAACCCGCCGAATGGGAGGTGGTGGCCGCCCGGCTCAACGACCGGGGCGACGCCGCCCAGGGCGCCCAGGAGGTGTCGGTGGCCACGGGACCGGAGGACGAGGCGCGCCGGGTGTACGCCGACACCGTGGGATACGCGGCCGAGGAGGGCTACGAGTACGTCGCACTGCGACGCAACGGCGCCGACGTGGAGGCCTGGCCGCAGGCCACCGGTTGGACCGTCTAACCCAGGACCGCGCGTGCGGCGGCCCGCGCCTCGGCGGCGGTGGCGGTGGCCAGGACGGCATCCGCGGCGGCACGGCACTGCTGCAGGGTGACCTCCGACAGTCGCGCGCCCACCCCCTGCACCGCCGCGGCCGCGGCCGACAGGGACGTCACGCCGAACCCGGCCAGGACGCCGGCCAGCAGCGGATCGGCCGCGGCCTCGCCGCACACGCCGACCGGCTTTCTCACCGCCGCGCCCGCCCGCACCGTCATGGCCACCAGCGCGAGGACGGCCGGCTGCCAGGGATCGGTCAGCGCCGCGAGATCGGCGGACATCCGGTCGGCGGCCATCGTGTACTGCGCCAGATCGTTGGTGCCGATCGAGAGGAAGTCGACGTGCTCGAGGATCCGGTCGGCCAGCAGCGCCGCCGCGGGCACTTCGATCATCACCCCGGGCGTCAGACCGTGCCGCCGAACCGCCGTGGCGAAGTCTTTCGCCTCGTCGGCGGTGGCGATCATCGGCGCCATCACCCACGGTGGGTTTCCGGTGCGCTCCGCCGCCACGGCGATGCCCTCGAGTTGCCGTTCCAGCAGACCGGGCTCGTTCCTGGCGATGCGGATGCCGCGCACGCCGAGCGCGGGATTGGCCTCGTCGGGGTGCCCGGCGAACTTCAGCGGTTTGTCCGATCCCGCGTCGAGCGTGCGAATGACGACCTTGTGCCCCTCGAACGCCTCGAGCACCTCGGCGTAGATGTCGGCCTGTTCGGCCACGCTCGGTTCGGTATCGCGGTTGAGAAAGCACAGTTCGGTGCGGAACAGTCCGACACCCTCGGCCGGCGTCTCCCGGGCGGCACGCGCGGCCGCGCCATCCTGGACGTTCGCCAGGATTGCCACCGGATGGCCGTCGGCGGTGGCACCGGGTCCGCTCCAGCGCCCGGCACGTTCGGCCGCCTGTACCGCCGTGGCGACCGCCTGGGCCGCGACCGCCTCGTCGGGGGCCACGGTGACGGTTCCGGCGGTACCGTCGACCAGCACCGACACCCCGGCGGGCACCGTGTCCAGACCGTCGACGGCGACGACGCACGGGATGCCGAGCTGGCGGGCGATGATCGCGGTGTGGCTGGTGGGGCCGCCCAGGGTGGTGGCGAGCGCGACCACCAGCGTCGGATCCAGGCCGGCGGTATCGGCCGGTGCCAGGTCCGGCGCGAAGAGGATCGATGGCTGCGCCGGCACCGGCACACCCGGTTCGGGCAGGCCGCTGAGCTCGGCGACCACCCGGTCGCGGATGTCCTGCAGATCGGTGACACGTTCGGCCATCAACCCACCCATCGTGGTGAACAGTTCGACGAACTGGGCGACGGCCTCCCGCACCGCACGCGCGGCAGAAGCGCCGCCGGTGATCCGCTTCTCCGCGGCGCCCAGCCAAGCGCGGTCCTGCGCGAGCGTGGCGGTGGCCGCCAGAACCTCACTGGCCGCCCCGGTGGCATGCGCGGCCCGGTCGCGCAGCCGGCCGGCGACGGCCGTCGCCGCAGAGGTGAAGCGCGCGACCTCGGCGGACCGGTCATCCTCGGCGAGGTCACCGCCGTCGTCATCGACGACCGGGGGTCCGCCGGGCCGGATCACCGGCCCGTACCGCACGCCCGGGACCACCGGGACTCCTTGGAGAACGCTGCCCGACGGTGGCTGTGAGGTGGACGACAGAGGCGTGACCATGTGAACCAGATTACAAATATTCGTTGACAAGTCAACACGAACGGAGGTAAAACCAAACATAACCAACTTTTCGGTGCCCGATCCACGCATGTTCCGAAGCCAGACCGCGGATCTTGTCCGAATGCCAGCCCGAGATTGACGGAGCTCCATGTACGCCGAAGAACGGCAGCAGGCCATCGCCTCCCTCGTCATGCGCAAGGGCCGGGCGTCGGTGGCCGAATTGGCCGAGGCGTACGACGTCACCACCGAGACGGTGCGACGCGACCTGGCAGCCCTCGACCGGGCCGGCCTGCTGCGCCGCGTCCACGGCGGCGCCGTGCCGGCCCGCGCGCTGCACCTGGTCGAATCCGGCGTCGGCGAACGCGACGAGACCCGGGCCGAACACAAAGACCGGATCGCCGCCGCGGCGGTCGACCACCTGCCCGCCGGCGGGTCCAGCGTGCTGCTCGACGCCGGGACCACCACCGCCCGCATCGCCGCCCAGCTGCCCACCGACCGCGAGCTCGTCGTGGTCACCAATTCGGTGCCGATCGCGGCGCGCCTGGCCGGCGTGCCGACGGTGCGCCTGCAGTTGCTCGGCGGGCGCGTACGCGGGCTCACCCAGGCCACCGTCGGCGAACAGGCGCTGCGGGTGCTGGAGACCCTGCGCGTGGACGTCGCGTTCATCGGCACCAACGGCATCAGCGTGAGCCATGGGCTGTCGACCCCCGACAGCGAGGAGGCGGCGGTCAAACGGGCCATGGTGCGCGCCGCGAGCCAAGTCGTGGTCGCCGCCGACTCGTCCAAGGCCGGCCGCGAGGACTTCGTCAGTTTCGCCCCGCTGTCCAGCGTCGACACCCTGATCACCGACGACGAGCTCGGCGACGGCTACCGCGCCCAGTTCTGCGACCGCGGTGTCGAGGTGGTGGTCGCGTGATCGTCACCGTCACCCCCAACCCGAGCATCGACCGCACCGTCATGCTCTCCGCGACGCTGGTGCGCGGCGCCGTGCAGCGGGTCGATCGCGTACTCGACGAACCGGGCGGCAAGGGGGTCAACGTCGCACGTGCCCTCACCCTGGCCGGAGTCGACACCGTCGCGCTGCTGCCCGCCGCCGACCGAGATCCGCTGCTGAGCGCGCTGCAGACCGGCGGCGTGCCATTCCGCCGAGTACCGACCGACCAGCCCGTACGGACCAACCTGGCCATCACCGAACCCGACGGCACCACGACCAAACTCAACGAGCGCGGCGCGATACTCGCCGCCCCGGCAGCGCAGGCCCTCACCGCCGCGGTGGTCGAGGCGGCCGCAGGCGCCGACTGGGTGGTGCTCTCCGGCTCACTGCCGCCGGGCCCGGCCGAGGACTGGTACGCCGTCGCGGTCGCCGCGCTGGCCGGCACCGGCTGCCGGATAGCCGTCGACACCTCCGAGGGTCCGCTCGCCGCACTGGCCGCCGCGTTCGACCGCGCGGCCCCCGATCTGCTCAAACCCAACGCCGAGGAACTCGCCGGGCTGGTCGGGGCCCGCCCCGAAGATCTCGAGCGCGCCGCGGCCGCCGGCGATCCCGGGCCGGTGGTGTCCGCGGCCCGCCACCTCGTCGACCGCGGAGTGGGCGCGGTGCTCGCCACCCTCGGCGCGGCCGGCGCCGTCCTGGTCGACGCGACCGGCGCCTGGCTGGCCGTTCCGCCGCCGATCGCGCCCCGCAGCACCGTCGGCGCCGGTGACGCCGCGCTGGCCGGGTACCTTCGCGCCACGGCGGCCGGAGCCGAACCGCCGGTTCGACTGCGGATGGCCGTGGCCTATGGCAGCGCGGCCGCGGCCCTACCCGGTTCGGCTCTGCCCGGTCCCGACCAGCTGGATCTCGACGGCGTCGCCGTCACCCCGCTCCCCCCGATGTTCACCCCCGCTTCGGCCGGTTCCTGATCCGGTCAGCTCGAGAGAGAAAGAACCCGCCATGTCCAGTCCCACCGCCTCGATCATCGCCAGCGATCTGGTGCTGCTCGACGTCGACGCCGGCAGTGACCGCGAGACCGTGATCGGCCGCCTCGCCCACCTGCTGGCCGACGCCGGACGCACCGACGACACCGACGGGCTGATCGCGGCGGCGATGGCCCGGGAGGCGCAGTCGGCGACCGGCCTACCCGGCGGGATCGCGATCCCGCACTGCCGTTCGCCGTTCGTACCGACCGCGACGATCGCGTTCGCCCGGCTCGCGCCGGCCGTCGACTTCGGTGCCGCGGACGGGCCCGCGGACCTGGCCTTCCTGATCGCCGCCCCCGACTCCGGCGGTGCCGAACACATGAAGCTGCTCTCAAGTCTGGCCCGGGCGCTGGTGCGCAAGGAGTTCGTCGCCTCGCTGCGCGACGCCCGGACGCCCGAGGAGGTGGTGACGCTGGTCGAGGAGGTGGTCAACCCCGCCCCCGCCCGGCCCGCCGCACCCGCCGAGACCCCGCCCGCCCAACCGTCCGCGCCGCGCTCACTCGTCGCCATCACGGCCTGTCCCACCGGCATCGCCCACACCTACATGGCCGCCGACTCCCTGGTCGCCGCGGCCAAGAACGCCGGGGTCACCCTGCACGTCGAGACGCAGGGCTCCTCGGGCAGCACCCCCCTGTCCGCCGAGACCATCGCCGCCGCCGGCGCGGTCATCTTCGCCACCGACGTCGGCGTCAAGGACCGGCAACGCTTCGCCGGTAAACCCGTCATCGCCTCGGGCGTCAAACGGGCGATCAACGAACCCGACACGATGGTCGCCGAAGCCCTGGCCGCCGCAGACAACCCGAACGCCGCGCGCGTGGAGGGCAGCCCGGCCGCGGGGTCGTCCACCGCCGCATCGGCCTCGTCGGGCGTCGGCTGGGGCACCCGGACCCGACAGATCCTGCTGACCGGGGTGAGCTACATGATCCCGTTCGTCGCGGCCGGCGGACTGCTGATCGCGCTCGGCTTCCTGTTCGCCGGCTACGACATCGCCAACACCCCCGACGGTGAGACCAGTTCGCTCGGCAACATCATCGCCACCACCAACTCGCTGACCAACCTGCCCGCCGGCGGCCTGCTGCAGTACCTCGGCGCCATCCTGTTCACCCTCGGCGGGCTGGCCTTCTCGTTCCTGGTGCCCGCGCTCGCCGGCTACATCGCATTCGCCATCGCCGACCGTCCGGGCATCGCCCCGGGTTTCACCGCCGGCGCGGTCGCCGTCTTCGTCGGCGGCGGCTTCATCGGCGGCATCGTCGGCGGCCTGATCGCCGGATTCGCCGCGCTGTGGATCAGTCGGATCAAGGTGCCGCAGTGGTCCAGGGGCCTGATGCCGGTGGTGATCATCCCGTTGTTCGCCTCGTTGGCGGTCGGACTGCTGATGTTCCTGCTGCTGGGCCGCCCACTGGCCGCCATCACCTCCGGCCTGACGAACTGGCTGGGTGGGCTGTCGGGCAGCTCGGTCATCATCCTCGGCGTGATCCTTGGCCTGATGATGTGCTTCGACCTCGGTGGACCGGTCAACAAGGCGGCCTACGCATTCGCCACCGCCGGTCTGAACGTCGCCGACCCGGCGTCGCTGCGGATCATGGCCGCAGTGATGGCCGCAGGCATGGTGCCGCCACTGGCGATGGCCTTGGCCTCGACCGTGCGGCCCGCGCTGTTCACCGAGCCCGAACGCGAGAACGGCCGCGCCGCCTGGCTGCTCGGCGCCTCGTTCATCTCCGAGGGGGCAATACCCTTCGCCGCGGCCGACCCGCTGCGGGTGATCCCGTCGATGATGTTCGGCGGAGCGGTCACCGGGGCCTTGATCATGGCGTTCGATGTGACGCTCAAAGCGCCGCACGGCGGGATCTTCGTCTTCTTCGCCATCGGGAACCTGCTCTGGTTCCTGGTGGCGCTGGCCGCCGGCACGGCAGCCGCCGCCGCCGCCGTGGTGGCCGCCAAACAGTTCGCCCGGCCCGGCGCCGGCACCGAGGCGGCCCCCCAACTCGCCACCGCCTGACCCCGCCCCAACAGAAGGAGAATCCGCTATGCCCGCCAAGACCGTCACCGTCGGCTCGTCCATCGGCCTGCACGCCCGGCCCGCCGCGCTGATCGCCGAGGCCGTTGTCAATGCCGGCGTCCCGGTCACCCTGTCGGTGGACGGCGGCGAACCCGTCGACGCCGGATCCGCACTGATGATCATGACCCTCGGCGCCGCCAACGGCGCCGAGGTGACCGTGGCCTCCGACGACCAGGACGCGCTCGACACCATCGCAGCCCTGGTCGAGCAGGATCTCGATGCCTGAGTTTGCCAGCGGCTTCACCCGTTCCTAGCTGCGACGAGGCCGCGCGGGTCGGCGTGGCCGGCAGTATTTCCGGAGCCACCACCTTCGCGACACCCTTACGATTGCTACCGTGCATTCGATCGGTCGGGGCGACGCGGACGCCAACGCGCGCACGCGCCGTGATTCCGGTTTGCTATCCGCCCGGGTGCCCCCGGGAACCGGGGTGAGTGTCGAGGGGGGTGTGTGAGGCGATGCGTCGGTTCGTCGTGCTGTTCCTGGCGTTGACGCTGGCTCTTCTCACCGCGCCGCCGGCCGCGGCGATCGAGCCGCCCACCATCGACCCCTCCGCCGTGCCGCCGGACGAGACCGGACCGGATTCGCCCACCGAGCAGCGCCGGGTGTGCTCAGCCCCCACGGTCCTGCCGAACAGCAATTTTGCCGACAAGCCGTGGGCGAACAACTACCTGCAGATCGCCGAGGCGCAGAAGTTCGCGACCGGCGCCGGGGTGACCGTTGCCGTGATCGACACCGGAGTGAACGGCAACCCGCGGGTGCCCGCGGAACCGGGTGGCGATTTCGTCGACCAGGCCGGGAACGGGATGTCGGACTGCGACGCCCACGGCACGCTCACCGCCTCGATCATCGGTGGCCGCCCGGTGCCCACCGACGGCTTCGTCGGAGTGGCCCCCAATGCCCGCATCCTGTCGCTGCGGCAGACCTCCGAGGCGTTCCAGCCCGTCGGCGCCCGCCAGGACCCCAACGATCCCAACACCACCCCGACCGCGGGATCGCTGCGCAGCCTGGCCCGCGCGGTCGTCCATGCCGCCAATCTCGGCGCCCAGGTGATCAACATCAGCGAGGCCGCCTGCTACAAGGTCACCCGGCCGATCAACGAGACCGGCCTCGGCGCGGCCATCAACTACGCGGTCAACGTCAAGAACGCCGTGGTGGTCGTCGCCGCCGGTAACACCGGTCAGGACTGCAACCAGAACCCGCCGCCGGATCCGGCGGTCCCGGCCGACCCGCGGGGCTGGAAACAGGTGCAGACCATCGTCAGCCCGGCGTGGTACTCGCCGCTGGTGTTGACCGTCGGCAGCATCGACGAGAACGGCCAGCCCAGCAATTTCTCGATGTCGGGCCCCTGGGTCGGTGCGGCCGCACCGGGCGCCAACATCACCGCGCTCGGCTACGACGGCGCACCGGTCAACGCGTTGCAGGGCCAGGACGGGCCCATCCCGATCGGCGGCACCTCGTTCTCGGCGGCCTACGTCTCCGGACTGGCGGCGCTGCTCAAGGAGCGGTTCCCGACGCTCTCGCCGGCGCAGATCATGAACCGGATCACCGCGACGGCGCGGCACCCCGGCGGTGGCGTCGACAACTACGTGGGCGCCGGGGTGATCGATCCGGTGGCCGCGCTGACCTGGGATGTCCCCGAGGGGCCGACGGCGGTCCCCTACCGCGTCAAGGAAATCCCGCCGCCGCCGTACGTCCCGCCCCCGGACCGCGGGCCGATCACCTGGGTCGTCGTCATCGGCGCCGGGCTGGCGCTGGCGCTCGGCATCGGCGCGCTGACCCGCCGGGCGCTGAGGCGGCGGTGAAGGTGGCACCGCGATGAACCTGCTGCGCCAGTTCGGGCTGCGCCTGACCACCGGCCACCTCATCTGGGCGGCGGTGCTGATCCCGGCCTGCCTCGCGGCCTGCATCCCCAGCGGCCGGCTGTGGCTCGGGATCGCGGTCTCCGCGGCCATCGCCCTGCTCGCGGTGGTCACCCTGCGCGGCCGACGGCTCACCGGTTGGATTGCCGTCCTGTTCTCCTGGCGACGGCGCCACCGCGCCGTACCGACCGCGCCCTCGGAACCCGCGGTCGGCGCGACGGTGCTGCCTGGCGACCACGTCGCGGTGCGCTGGCAGGGCGACCACTTGGTGTCGGCGATCGAACTGGTCCCGCGGCCGTTCACCCCGACGGTGGTCGTCAACGGCCAGTCCTTCACCGACGACGTCCTCGACACCGCGTTGGTCGAAGAACTCATCGCCGCGCATTGCCCGGATCTGGAGGCCGACGTGGTGGCTGCGGGCTATCGCGTTGGTAAGACCGCGCCGGCCAGCCTGGTCGCACTCTACGAACAGGTCGTCGGTCCGTATCCGGCGCCGGCCAGCCGGCGGACCTGGATCGTGCTGCGCGCCGATCCCGAACGGACGCGTAAGACCGCACAGCGCCGCGCATCCGGTGTCGCCGGGCTGGCCGGCTATCTGGTCGCCTCGACGACACGGATCGCCGATCAGCTGGCCAGCAACGGCATCGACGCCCGCTGCAGCCGCAGCTTCGACGACTTCGACCGCGCAACCGAGGTCAGCTTCGAACGTGAGACGTGGTCGACGATCAAGGGCCGCAGCACGTTCACCGCCGCCTACAGCGCACCGGGCGGTCCGGACGTGTGGTGGTCGGCGCGGGCGGACCACACCATCACCCGGATGCGCATTCGTCCCGGCAACGCGCCCACCACCACGGTGCTGCTGACCACGTTGGGGAATCCGACGACGCCGCGCGGCTTCTCGTGTCTGTTCGGCGGTCAGCGGGCCGCGCTGCAGGGCATCAGCCCGGTGACCGACCGGCACTACGAACTGCCGATCGGCTCGGCGGGAATCCTGGTCGGCGAGACCGCCGACCGCTATCCGGTGTACATGCCGTTCGACGATATCGACGTCAGCATCAACCTCGGCGATGCGCGACTGTTCACCCAGTTCGTGGTGCGGTCGGCGGCCGCCGGGGCCGTGGTCACTCTCGGCCCGCGATTCCGGGAGTTCGCCGGTTTCGTCAACGGGCGCATCGGAGACGTCGCGAAGGTGTCCTGGCCCGGCCACGGAGGCGAGGTCACCACCTACCTCGAGCCGCACCCCGGGGTGAGCCGAGTCATTCTGCGGCACAACTTCATCGACACACCGCGACACCGGCAGCTGCCGATACACCTGATCAATCCGCGTGAGGAGAGCCGCTACCAGATGGCGCTGGAACAATGAGGCACAACCGGCGCGGGGAAGGGGGCTGACGCATGTCCGGGCAACGGGTCGATCCGCAGACGCTGCGGGCCCAGGCGGAGTCGATGACGTTCCCGTGGGTGCAGCTGCCCGCGCAGGCGCAACGGCCCGACCGCCTCACCGCCACCATCGCCGCGGTGGCGAACGTGAATGCGAACGCCGAAGCGCTGGGCCGGTATTGGTCCTACGCCGAGACCGAGAACGCGAACATCATGGGCGCGCTGCGCTCGGCGGCCGATGCCTACCAGCAGGTCGACGAGCAGTACGGCGTCGCGATCGACAACCCGGACCGGGCCGCGGCGGTCGACCGGATCACCATCGCCGACAACTCTATTCCGCTGCCCCCGGTCCCCGAGAGCCCGGCGTTCGAGCCCGTCGCGGCCGGCTCCTACAGCGACGTGGAGAGCACCCAGCAGCTGTTCGCCGAAGGTGACGGCGGCGCGTCACTGCAGGTCATGGCGGTCAACTTCGGGGTGCTCGCCGATCACCTCGATGCCCGCTCCGGCGCACCCGACACCACCGACTGGGAGGGTCAGGCGGCCGACGCCGCGCTACAGCGTCACAACACCTTCAACGCCTGGCTGGAGCAGTTGAGCCAGGCCTATCGCAACCTCGCGCTGTCGGCCCAGAAGCTGCGCGATGCGCATCTGGCCGCCAAGGCCGCCCATCAGAGCATCTACGACCAGTACATGGTCAAGAAGCAGCAGCTGGCCACGGCCTACCGGCAGCGGTCGGCGAACGATCCGGTGATCGCCCAACTGCAGAACGACATGCACCAGCTGCAGCAGCAGTCCGACGATCTGCGCGACGGCTACGCCGGGCAGGCGAACATCAGCCCGGCGATGCCGGGTGCGCCCGATTCGGCGGCACCGACCGGACCGGCCACCGTCGGCGGCGGTGGCGGCGGTGGCGGTGGTGGACCGGCGAAGGGCATGCCCGCACCGGGCGACGTCGGGTCGCAGGGCGGCGCACCGGCCATGTCCCCGGCGTCGGCCGGCGGTCAGGGCGGCGGATCGCCCGCCGGCGGTAGCGCACCCGGCGGCGGCGCACCCGGTGGCGGGTCCTCCGGCGGTGGCGCCCCGGGCGGCGGGTTGCCCGGTGGTCTCGGCGGGGAGCCCGGCGGCGAGCCGGAGCCGATGCCGCCGCTGCCCGACGACCCGGGGCTCAAGCCGGCCGGTGCCGGCGGCGGGGGCCCCGGCGGCGGTGCGGGCGGGGGCGCCGGCGCCGGTGGTGTACCCGCCGGTCCGCTGCAACCGGCGGTCGGCGCCCATTCGGTCGCCCCCGCCCCGGCGAGCGGCACGTCCGGCGGCGGTGTCGCGGGAGCGCCGGCGGGCGCCGGGGCCGGCGGCATGGGCATGGGCGGCATGCCGATGGGCGGCGGACACGGCGGCGGCCGCGGTGGCGGCGGTCAGGACCGTAAGCGCACACCCGGCCTGTCGCCCGATGAGGATCTCTACGTCGAGGACCGGCCGTACACCGAGGCGATCATCGGGCGTCAGGCCCGGCGGGGCCCGCAGGAAGGCAAGGATCCGAAGTGACCGACGAGATGCATCCCGCGGTCGCCGCCGTCCTGCGGCAGGCCCGCGAGCTGCAGTCGATCATGGATGCGCAGCTGCAGAAGATGAACTCCGACACCTTCGTCGGCTCCGACGAATCCGGCACCGTCGAGGTCACCCTCGACGGTCACCATCAGCTCACCGACGTCTACATCGAGGAGGGTCTGCTCCGCCACGGTGCGCAGACCGTCGCGGCCCGGCTCAACGAGGCGCTGCAGAATGCGACGGCGGCGGCCACCGCGGCGATCGAGGCCGACCGGGAACGCATCGACGCCATGGTCGCCGAACTCACCGACCGGGAGCACTGACCCTAGAGGCCCGGCTGGTCCTCGATGATCCCCAGCCAGATCTGTGCGGCGTCGATGGCCACCTTCTCGCTGATGAACGCATGCTGGGTTCCGGTGTAGATGTCCCGGAAGGCCCGCTCGAGGCGGCTGCCGTCGCGGATCGCGCTGGTGCCCGCCACCAGATGCGCCCATTCCGCAGCCGACCGCGCGACGTCGGTGGCGTAGACCGCGGCGACTCGGATATCGGCTCGCGAGGCCGGCGTCAGCTCACCACCGTCGGCGACGTGGGCCTCCGCGGTGGTGAACGCGTCGAGCACCAGCAGCCGGGCCGCGCGCCAGGCGGCGACGTGGTGGGCCAGCCCCTTCTGGAACGTGGGCCGGCTGGCCAGCGAGGCCATGTCGCTCATCCGGAATTTCGTGGCGGCCAACTCCTGGACGTCGTCGAGCATGCTCTTGGCCACCCCCAGCGCCCAGGCCGCATGGCCCGCCGCCGTCACCGGCATCATGCCCATCCTGGTGGCCGGTGACGACCCGCGCCGCGGCACCCGCTCGAACAGCGCGAACGTGCGGGACTGCGGGACGAATACGTCGCTGACGCTGTAGTCGTAGGATCCGGTGCCGCGGAGCCCCTGCACATGCCAGCCGTCGGTGAACGTGACGTCGGCGCGCGGCAGGATCGCCACCTGCATGTCGGGGACACCCTCACTGACCCAACGCATCTCGCCGTCGTCGAATGGCAGGAACCCGGCGGCCACATACTGGGCGTGGCCGGTACCGGAGCCGAAGCTCCATGAACCCGTCAGCCGGTAGCCCCCGTCGACCGTCACACCCTGCCCGTTCGGGAAGAACTGCCCACCCATGGTGATCCGGTTGTCGTTGGCGGTGAACACCTCGGCGAAACCCTCGTCGGGCAGATAGCTCGCCGCGGCGAAGGACGACGGCAGGTTGGCGATGCCGATCCAGCCGAAAGACCCGTCTTGCCAAGCCATCTCGATCCACGTCTCGATCATCTCGGTGAACGTGGGCTCCACACCACCGGCGGGCGCCGGGTTGAACGAGGACATCAGATCGTCGGCCCACATGGCCTCCACGATCTCCGGAGCCAGCGTACGCAGCCGCTCCGACTCGCCGGCGTTGGCGCGCACGACCTCTCGCAGGTTACGCGCCCGGGTCACGACATCGATGTCGGTGTGGGTCATCGGATGACCGTACGCCCTGCGCCCGATAATGCGTTGAAACGACGGGCAGCAGGACGCATGCTGCCGGTGATGGACGATCTCCTGCGCTGGCCGTCGCTGGCCGACGAACGGGCGGTGGCCGGCGAGCTCTACGGCGAGGGGGGCGCGCGACTGCTCGCCGAGTGGCTGTTCGAGCAGCTCGCCCGAGTCGACGACGCGGCGTTCGTCCGCACGTTCACCGACCACGTCCAGCTGGCCGGTGTCGAGCCCGACGAGTACGCACATCGTCTGGTGTCCGGCGCGGACGGCTCGCTGCTGGCCGGTATCCGCTTCTACCACCGAGATGTCAGCCGACCGTTCGTCGAGGTCGTCGCGCACACCTTCACCGACCTCGACGCGCTGTCCGACTGTGTGCGTGCCGAATGGTCGGCCTTCAACGTCCGATATCTGCGGACCTGCGCCCGGCCGGGGCGGCTCACCGGCCCTCAGATGGTGCTCGACGTGAGCATCCACGCCGCGCGGTACGCCGATATGGCCGCACCGGACGGCCGAGTACACCTGCAGCCGTTCACCGACGCCGAAGACGCGATCGCACTGGTCGACGACCGCTACCGTCGGCTGGCCGGTGACGATCCGGTCCTGGCGCGCAACATCTCTGCAGCCGATCCGGTCGACATCCACCGCTGGCATGACGTCGGGCAGCTCCGCGCCGTGCGCGCGGGCGACCGCACCGTCGGCGCGCTGGCCGTCGCCCCGGACACGGTGTCATGGCTGTCCGGGGACGTGGTGCAGGAGGAGGTGATCGCCGCCGCCCACAGCGGACACGGATACGCCGCGGCCGCCCAGACGGTGTGGGCGGCCGAGCGGGCCGGCGATCGGCAGCGGTTGCTGCTGGGCACCATCGACCGGCACAACACCGTCTCGCGACGGACCGCGCTGCGCGCGGGGCGACCCGTGGTGCTCGAGCGGGTGTTCGTCCGCCTCTGAGGCCCGACAGCGGCTTCGGTTACCGCTGCGTGTGACCGTCGTGGCGGTAGGGCAAGATCCAACGCACCGACCCGGGAGGACCGATGATCGACGACGCCGTGCGTTTACTCGGCCGCACCGCAGTGCGGATCGCGCAGACCGTGCCCGTGTTCGGGGCCCGTTTCGGTTCGCCGCCGCGGCTGGATCTGACCGGACGCGTCGTGTTCGTCACCGGCGCCGCGCGGGGGCTCGGTGCGGAGATCGCCCGGCAGGCCCACGCCCGGGGTGCGCGGGTGGCGCTGGTGGGTCGCCGCCTGCCGCCGCTGGAGGATCTGGCCGCCGAGTTGGGCGACGGCGCCGCGGCGTTCGAAGCCGACGTGACCGACGCCGCGGCGCTGCAGCGAGCGGCCGACGGTGCGGTGGCCCGGTTCGGCGGTATCGACGTCGTGATCGCGAACGCCGGTATCGCACCGCCGTCGCACACCGTCGGCACGATCGCCCCCGACGACTTCGAGCGCACTGTCGAAGTCGATCTCCTGGGCCAGTGGCGCACGGTGCGGGCCACGCTGCCCGCGGTGCTCGCCCGGCGCGGCCACATCGCGCTGGTCGGCTCGATCTACGCCTTCTTCAACGGGGTGCTCGCCGCGCCGTACGCGGTGAGCAAGGCGGGGGTGGAACAGCTCTCGCGCACCCTGCGGGTCGAGTTGGCACAGCACGGCGTCACCGCGGGCATCGCCTACCTCGGCTTCATCGACACCGATCTGGCCGCCGACGCCTTCGCCGATGAACAGGCCGCCGCCATCCGCGACGTCGCTCCGGACTTCATCACCCGGCCGATGACCGCCGAGGCGGCCGCGGTGGCCGTACTCGACGGCGTGCAACGCCGGGCGGCGAGCGTGACCGCCCCTGCGTGGGTCGGCCCCCTGCTGGCCACCCGCAGCCTGTTCACCGCCGTCATGGACGACGTGCTGATGCACAACTCGCGCGTCAACGACGCGATCCGCGAGGCGGAAACCGCGATCACCCAGCCGGATCGCTAATCCGGCCGCACGGTGCTCAGGCAGAACGGGTGTCCGGCCGGGTCGAGCAGCACCCGCCACGCCTGGGCGGCAGGTTGATGGCCGGCTTCGACGGCGCCCAGCGCCAGCGCGGCCGACACCGCCGCGTCGAGGTCGTCGACCGCGACGTCGAGGTGCATCTGCTGGTGCTGCGGGCCCGCCGGCCACGACGGTGCGGCATAGCTGTCCACCCGCATCAGCGTCAGCATCGGCCCGGCGCCCGCCAGCGAGACGATGCCGCGATCGGCCGTGGCGAACACCTCTTCCAGGCCCAGCAGATCGCGGTAGAAGCGGGCCAGCACATCGGGATCGGGGCAGTCGATCGAGATGGAGGCGAGGCTGCCGACCGGGCCGGTCATGAGCGCACCACGATGACATGCTCGCCCCGCGGCACGAACTCACCGATGACCGGGGCGCCCGGAATCTGCCCGGCGAGCAGCAGACCACCCGAGGTCTGCGCATCGGCCAGCAGCAGCGCCTCGTCGTGGTCGACGGCGCCGAGATCCGTGTGCGGGGCGACCCATTCGAGGTTGCGCCGGGTGCCGCCGCTGACGTGACCGGCCGCCAGCGCCTCGCGGGCTCCGCTCAGATACGGCACGGCCGCGGCGTCGATCACGGCGGTCACGCCGCTGGCCCGCGCCATCTTGTAGAGGTGGCCCAGCAGGCCGAACCCGGTGACGTCGGTGCCACAGTCGATACCGGCGGCCAGCGCCGCCTCGGCGGCCGCGGCGTTGAGCGTCGTCATCGAGGCGATCGCCTCCTCGGAGCGCTCACCGGTGGCTTTGTGCCTGCTGTTGAGCACTCCCACCCCGAGTGGCTTGGTCAGCGACAGTGGGGTGCCGGGTCTGCCGGCGTCATTGCGCAGGAGGCGGTCCGGGTCCGCCACACCGGTGACCGCCAGCCCGTATTTGGGTTCGGGATCGTCCACGCTGTGCCCACCGGCCAGATGGCAGCCCGCGGCGTTGCAGACGTCCAGACCGCCGCGCAGCGTCTCGGCGGCCAATTCGAACGGCAACACCTCACGGGGCCAGCCCAGCAGGTTGACCGCGACCACCGGCCGCCCGCCCATGGCATAGACATCCGACAGGGCATTGGCCGCGGCGATGCGGCCCCAGTCATACGGATCGTCCACCACCGGGGTGAAGAAGTCGGTCGTCGCGATCAGCGCCGTCCCGTTCGCGATGCGCACGGCAGCGGCGTCGTCACCATCGTCGAGGCCGACCAGCAGCTCGCCGATGGGATCAACGGGTGTGGCGTGCGTCAAACCGCGCACCACGTCCTCCAGCTCGCCGGGCGGGATCTTGCAGGCGCAGCCGCCGCCGTGGGCGTACTGGGTCAGTCGGTAGGTCTGTCCTGTCGTCACGGCTCCATGCTGCCTGCCATGATGGATCGGTGGGGCAGGGAGGCGTATTCGGTCTGGTGACCGGCTCGATCTTCAAAATCGCTGAGCGGCAGAAGCTGTCGCTGGCGGGTTCGATTCCCGTCCGCCTCCGCCCGCAGGTCAGACCGTGAGCGATCCCCGCCGCCGGGTACCGCGCACCGACGTCCTGCTCGCCGATCCACGGCTGGTGCAGGCGCAACGCGTGCTGGGCCGGGCGCTGGTCAAAACGGCGATCGCCGACGCCCAGCAACAGGCCCGGGCCGGGGAGATCGATCCGGAGGACGTCGCCGACCACGCCGTCGCCGCGCTGCCGGCCCGGGCGGCGAGTCTCGAACCCGTCATCAATGCCACCGGGGTGGTGGTGCACACCAATCTCGGCCGGGCTCCGCTGTCGACGGCGGCGGTCGAGGCGATGGTCACCGCCAGCGGCGCCACCGACGTCGAGTTCGACCTGCAGACCGGCCGCCGTGCCCGGCGCGGCCGCGGGGCCCTCGCGGCGCTGGCGGCCGCGGTGCCCAGCGCCGGCGGCGTCCACGTGGTCAACAACAACGCCGCGGCGCTGCTGTTGACCGCGCTCGCCCTGGCCCCCGGGCGGGAGATCGTGGTCAGCCGCGGCGAGCTGATCGAGATCGGTGACGGCTTCCGCCTCCCCGAACTGCTCGAGTCCACCGGTTCACGGATCCGCGAGGTCGGCACCACCAACCGCACACATCTGCGGGATTACGCCGACGCGATCGGCCCCGCCACCGGCTTCGTGCTCAAGGTGCATCCGTCTAATTACCACGTGAGCGGATTCACCTCGGCGGTCGCCGTCGCCGATCTGGCCGCCCTCGACGCGCCCCTGGTCGTCGACATCGGATCCGGACTGCTCACCCCGCATCCGGTACTGCCCGACGAACCGGACGCCACCACAGCGCTGCGCCACGGCGCCGATCTGGTGACCGCCAGCGGCGACAAACTGCTCGGCGGTCCGCAGGCCGGGCTGCTTCTTGGCGCGGCCGAGCTGATCGAACGGCTGCGCCGGCATCCGGCCGCCCGCGCGCTACGCGTCGACAAACTCACCCTCGCCGCGCTGGAAGCCACCCTGACCGGACCACCACCACCGGTCGAGCGGGCGCTGACCGCCGACATCGCGTGGCTGCGGGCCCGGGCGCGGCGGCTGGCCGATCAGCTGCCCGAGGCCGGCGCCGTGGACTGCGTGGCCGCGGTCGGCGGCGGCGGGGCACCGGAGGTCGCCCTGCCGAGCGCCGGGCTCAGCCTGCCCGAGTCCTACGCCGTCGCGCTGCGCACCGGCACTCCCGCGGTGGTCGGCCGCGTCGAGGGCGGGCGGTGCGTCCTGGACCTGCGCACGGTGGCGCCCGAGGAGGACCAGACGCTGGTCGCGGCGATCCGCGCGTGTACGTCGTAGCGACCGCCGGGCACGTCGACCACGGGAAGTCGACGCTGGTGCATCGGCTCACCGGGATGTGGCCCGACCGGTTGGCCGAGGAACAGCGCCGCGGCCTGACCATCGAGCTCGGCTTCGCCTGGACGCAGATTGACGGCCGTGACATCGCGTTCGTCGACGTGCCGGGCCACGAACGGTTCGTGGCGACGATGCTGGCCGGATGTGGGCCGATGCCCCGACGAAATCCGGTGGTGTTCGTGGTGGCCGCGACCGAGGGGTGGATGCCGCAGTCCGAGGAACATCTGGCCGCGCTGCGCGCACTGGGTATCGACGACATCCTGGTGGTGATCAGCAAATCCGACCTCGCCGACCCGGCGCCTGCGCTCGCCCAGACGCGGGCGCATCTGCCGGACGCGCCGGTCGCGCTGGGCGCCGACCTGGACGCGGTCCGAACTGAGCTGCGTGCCCTGGTCGACCGGCTGCCCGAGCCGGACCGGGCCGCCGACGTGCGGCTGTGGATCGACCGCTCGTTCACCGTGCGGGGCGCGGGCACCGTGGTCACCGGCACGCTGGCCGCCGGCACGCTGCGGGTCGGAGACGAACTCGACCACGACGGGCGGCGCGTGGTCATCCGTGGTCTGCAGTCGCTGGGCCGGGATCACGGCGAGGTGGGCGCCGTCGCGCGCGTCGCGGTCAATCTGCGCGGCGTGGACCACCGCCGGATCGGCCGTGGCGAGGCCCTGTGCACGCCGGGTGCGTGGCTGGCCGCCGGGGAGATCGACGTGGCGCTGACGGCATCCGACGGTGTGCACCGCGAGCTCGTACTGCACGTCGGTTCGGCCGCGGTGCCGGTGACGGTGCGGCCGCTGGGTGAGCGGGCCGCCCGGCTGCGGTTGGCCCGTCCGCTGCCGTTGCGGGTCGGCGACATCGGCGTCCTCCGCGATCCGGGTGCCCACCGCATCGCGGCCGGGGTGCAGGTGCTCGACGTCGCCCCGCCACCGCTGCGACGGCGGGGCGCAGCCCGGGCTCGCGCCGCGGATCTGGCCGGTGGACAGGCCCCACCACCGGTGCTGGCGCGGCGAGCCGCCCTGTCGGCCATGGGTCTGCCCGAGGTCGGCACCCGCATCGGAGACTGGGTGGTCGACCCGCGCTGGTGGGCCGGGAAGCGGACCGCAGCCCTCGAGGCGGTCCGGGCATGGGCGGCCGATCACGACGTCGCGGCCGGGATGCCCATCGAAGCGCTGCGCCGCCGACTCGACCTGCCCGATCCGGAGCTGATCGCACCGCTGCTCGAGGACACCGGCCTTCGCCTGGCCGACGGACTCGTGCGCAGCCCCGGAGCCGGTCTGCCGCCACGGGTGGATCAGGCGGTGCAGGCGGTCGAGCAGCGGTTGGCGGACGCCCCGTTCCGCGCGCCGGAAGCCGACGAGCTCACCGCTGTCCACCTCGGCCCCCGAGAGCTGGCCGCAGCCGTACGGGCGGGGCGGCTGATCCGCATCGCCGACGGCGTGGTGCTCGGCGCCGATGCTCTCCAACGCGCGGCGCAAGTGCTGCGCACCCTTCCGCAGCCGTTCACCGTTTCCGAGGCCAAACGCGCATTGGGAACCACCCGTCGAGTCGCCATTCCACTGCTGGAATCGACTGACCGGCAAGGCATTACGAAACGCCTGCCGAATGGCTCCCGCACCGTGGTGGACACCGGCACTTCCTGAGCTCCGCCGGCAGCTGCTAGGCTGATATCAGGAGCGCCGGGAAGCCTGGTCGGCACATACGTCCGAAGTGTCGAAAGGTGTTCCTGTGCAAGATATTTCGATTAACGCCAGCGGGTCTTCGCGAATTGGCGAAAACGACTGCGGTTCAACAGTTTCCGATACCGGCCCGCCCGTGCCTCGGCTGTCCCGCCTGTCCGACTTTCTCCGTCGCGACGTCGTCGGCGGCGTGCTGCTGCTCTCGGCGGCGGTCGGTGCTCTGGTGTGGGCGAATTCGCCGTGGTCGGCCGGATATCACGAGCTGCGCGCGTGGACCTTCGGTCCGGAGTCACTGCACCTGAATCTGTCGCTCGGCGCCTGGGCCGCGGACGGCCTGCTCGCCGTGTTCTTCTTCGTCGTTGCACTCGAACTGAAACGCGAGTTCGTCCACGGTGAACTCCGCGATCTGCGCCGCGCCGCGGTGCCGGTGGTCGCCGCCGTCTGCGGTATCGCGGTTCCCGCGGCGGCCTACGTCGTGGTCAACATCGCTGCCGACTCGTCCGCCCTGCAGGGCTGGGCCATCCCCGCCGCCACCGACATCGCCTTCGCGCTGGCTGTGCTGGCCATCGTCGGCAGGAATCTGCCCGCGAGCCTGCGCATCTTTCTGCTCACCCTGGCCGTCGTCGACGATCTCATCGCCATCACGATCATCGCCGTCGTCTACACCGGCACGCTGGCTCTACCCCCGCTGCTCGCCGCCGCGCTCCCGCTCGCACTGTTCGCCTGGCTCGTCCGGCGGCACCCCACCCGGTGGTGGCTGCTGGTACCCGTGGGCGCCGTCACCTGGGCGCTGGTACATGCCTCGGGTATCCACGCCACCATCGCCGGGGTTGCGCTGGGCCTCGTCGTACCCGCTGCCCGGTGGTGTGAACGCTACGAGCACGCCGTGCGCCCGATCTCGGCCGGGTTTGCAGTGCCGGTCTTCGCCTTCCTGGCCGCGGGGGTCACCGTCGGTGGGCTGTCCGGGCTCACCGAGTCGCTGACCGCGCCGGTGACGCTGGGCATCATCGCCGGTCTGGTGCTCGGCAAACTGGTCGGCATCGCGGGTATCACGCTGTTGATCAAGAGATTCACCCGCGCCGGCGAGTCGCTGCACCCCCTCGACGTCTGCGGTGTCGCGCTGTTGGCCGGTATCGGCTTCACCGTTTCCCTGCTGATCGGGGATCTGGCCTTCGAGGGCAGCGCCGTGACCGACCAGGTGCGGGTCGGAGTGGTGGCCGGCTCACTCGTCTCGGCCGTGCTCGGGGCCACCCTCCTGGCAGTCCGCGACCGCGCCTACCGGCGCGCCGCTGCGAATGCCGAGGTGCACTGACATGACCGATCCGCTTCGCGATATGCGCCCCTTGCACATCGTCGACGGGCATCTGCCCATCGCCGACCACGCCCTCATCGGCGACGGCAACGGTTGTGCGCTGGTCGGTCGCGACTCGGTGATCGACTGGCTCTGCATCCCACGTTTCGACGACCCACCGTTGCTCGCCGGTCTGCTCGACCTCGACCGCGGCGGCACGTTCCGCGTCCTGTGCGACGACGTCGTGGCCGCCGCACAGGTCTATCTGCCGGACACCGCGGTCACGGTCACCCGGGTGCGAACCGCCCACGGCGTCGCCGAGATCACCGATGCCTTCCTGTTCGGTCCCGACGCCGATTTGAGCCGCCAGGCCTACCTCGGTGCCGGCGAGCTGCTCCGGCGGATACAGGTGCTGGCCGGCCGGGTCACGGTGCATGCGGACGTCACTCTCCGTGGCGGCGCGGAGCAGTCGCACTTCTGGGGTGGACTCCTGCTGCGTCCGCACGAAGGCGGCGCACCAGACCTCCGGCTGTTCGTGGACCCCAGCCTCGATCCGGACGCACCGGTGACGCTCGACGCCGGCAGCCAGGCCGATATCGTGTTGCGTTGGGAACCCGGATCGGCCCGGAGCCGGCACGGCGACTGGCCACGCAATCTGGCACCCACGATCCGAACCTGGCAGCGATGGTCCGCGGCAATCGATTACGAAGGGCCGCAACGGGATCTGGTCCGCCGCTCGGCGCTCACGCTCAAACTTCTCGACCACACCCGCAACGGCGCCATCATCGCCGCACCCACCTCGAGCCTGCCCGAGGAGATCGGCGGTGAACGCAACTGGGACTACCGGTACACCTGGGTGCGCGACGCGGCGTTCAGCGTGTACGCGCTGCGGCGGATCGGACTGCCCGACGAGGCGGACCGATTTCTGGGGTGGGTGCTCGACGCCGTCGAACGTGACGGAACCCCCCGGGTGATGTACACCCTGGACGCCGGCCGGCCGCCTGCCGAAAAGTTGGACCCGATCCTGGCCGGCTACCGCGGCTCCCATCCGGTGCGCTGGGGCAATGCGGCCGCGAACCAGACGCAGAACGACGTCTACGGCGAGATCGCCGATTGCGTGCACCAGTGGGTGCGGGCCGGCGATCCCGTCGACGAGCGCATCTGGGCGCGGATGGTGCAGTTGGCAGAAGCCGCGGCCGCACAGGCCCGCGAACCCGATCACGGCATCTGGGAGGTGCGCTCCAGCGGCCGGCCGTTCACCTTTTCGGTCGCGATGTGCCAGGTGGCTCTCGATCGCACCGCCCGGCTCGCCCGCCGGATCGGGCGGGCCGACGCCGCCGGCCGCTTCGGCGCCGAAGCCGATGCGCTGCGGGAACTGATCCTCGCCGAGGCGTGGAACGAGCGGGTGCAGTCGCTGACCGAACAGCTCGGCGGCGAGGAGCTGGACGCCAGCCTGCTGGCGTTGCCGCTGCGCCGCGTCCTGCCCGCCGATCATCCGCGCATGGTCGCCACCACCCGCGCGGTGGAGGCGCAGCTCGGTGCCGGTGACGGACTGCTGTACCGGTATCACCCGGACCGCTCACCGGACGGTCTGAGCGGACACGAAGGCGCATTCCTGCTGTGCAGTTTCTGGCTGGTCGACAATCTGGCCACCCAGGGTGAGCTGGACCGGGCCGCCGAACTCTACGACGCCCTGTGCGGCCGCGCCGGGCCACTGGGCCTGCTGCCCGAGCAGATCGACCCGGGTAGCGGCGCGTTCCTGGGCAATTACCCCCAGGCCTTCAGCCACATCGGGGTGATCTCCTCCGGACTCAACCTGGCGCGCCGCCTCGATGCCCGAGCCGGCGGTGCCGCGGCGCGCGGGCGCTCACTGATCGGGCTCGGCGGCGGGGTCACGCCGACGGGTCGCGCGTAGTGCGCCGGGATGGGCCTTGGCCTGCGGGTCGCGCCGCGTTTTGATCAGGCTGGCGGTGGTGACCACGGCGAGGATGACCACGATCACCGCGAGACTGACGTAGGTGTCGATCTCCGGGATGCGCGGGTCGATGTCGACGTGGGCCCAGTGCAGGACCAGTTTGACGCCGATGAACGCCAGGATGATCGACAAGCCGGTCGACAGATAGACCAGCCGGTCGAGTAGGCCCTTCACCAGGAAGAACAAGGCGCGCAACCCCAGCAGCGCGAATGCGTTGGCGGTGAACACGATGTAGGGCTCGGCGGTGATACCGAACACCGCCGGGATCGAGTCGAGCGCGAACAACAGGTCCACGCTGCCGATCGCGATCAGCACGGCGAGCAGCGGGGTCACCATGCGCCGCCCGTCGCGACGGGTGAACAGCTTGCCGCCGTCGTATTCGGACGTCACCGGCAGCAGGCGGCGGGTCGCCTTCACCATGACGTTGTTCTCGATGTCGGGGTCCTCGTCGCGGTGCCGGAACAACTGCACCGCCGTGTAGATCAACAAGACACCGAACACCAGGAACATGAACGAGAACAACGACAGCAGGGTCGCGCCGACCACGATGAAGATGGCGCGCATGATCAGCGCGAGCACGATCCCGAAGGTCAGCACCTTGTGCTGATGCTCCTCGGGCACCGCGAACGTCGCCATGATGATCACGAACACGAAGAGGTTGTCGACCGACAGGCTCTTCTCGACGATGTATCCGGCGAAGTACTCGGTACCCGGATCGGTTCCGTAGGCCCAGAGGAACCACAGCCCGAAGCCGATGGCGACCGCGATGTAGAACACCGACCACGCCGTGGCTTCGCCGAACCCGACCCGATGGGGGCGCAGCGCGGCGAGCAAGAGGTCCACCGCCAGCAGGGTGACGATGACCGCGATCGTCACGGCCCAGGTCAGCACGCTGATCTCGAGCATGCCCCCCTTTGTACCTGCTCGTGCGACCGCTCGGCGCGATTGGCCGCCGTGGCAGTGGGTATCCCCACTTGCCAAACGCGGTGCGGCGACGGTTGGATCGGACCGTGGGTCAGAGGAAGGCGGTCGGGTGGACTTCAGAAAGCTGATCGAGTCCTGGCCGGTGTACCGGCAGCTCACCGGCGACGACAAGCTCGGCCGCGGCCAGGCCGCCCAGTCCCCGCGCTCGCTGACGCTGACGCCGCGTACCGCTGAGGCCGACCACGTCGCGCACTCGGTGTGCCCGTTCTGTGCCGTTGGTTGCGCGCAGAAGGTGTACGTCAAAGACGAGAAGGTCGTGCAGATCGAGGGCAATCCGGACAGCCCGATCTCGCGCGGGCGGCTGTGCCCCAAAGGCTCGGCCAGCAAGCAGCTCGTCACCGGACCGCAGCGGCTCACCAAGGTTCGCTACCGCGCGCCGTACGCCAGCGAGTGGCAGGACCTCGACCTCGACACCGCGATGCAGATGGTGGCCGACCGCGTGCTCGACGCGCGGGACCGGGGCTGGCAGGACTTCGACTCCGACCGCAACACCCTGCGCCGCACCATGGGCATCGCGAGCCTGGGCGGGGCCACACTGGACAACGAAGAGAACTATCTGATCAAGAAGCTGTTCACCGCGCTCGGCGCCCTGCAGATCGAGAATCAGGCGCGTATTTGACACAGCGCCACGGTTCCCGGTCTGGGGGCCTCCTTCGGTCGCGGCGGGGCGACGGACTATCAGCAGGATCTCGTCAACTCCGACTTCATCGTCATCATGGGCTCCAACATGGCCGAGGCGCACCCGGTCGGGTTCCAGTGGGTGATGGAGGCCAAGGCGCGCGGGGTGAAGGTCGTCCACATCGACCCGCGGTTCACCCGGACCAGTGCGGTCGCCGATCAGTACGTGGCGCTGCGGGCCGGTAGTGACATCGCGTTCCTGGGCGGGGTGATCAACTACATCCTGTCCAACGAGCTGGACTTCCGGGAGTATGTGACCGCGTACACCAACGCGTCCTTCATCGTCGACGAGAACTTCCGCGACACCGAGGATCTCGACGGCCTGTTCTCCGGATACGACGAGCGCAGTGCGTCCTACGACACGTCGAGCTGGCACTACGAGTCCACCGGTTCGAGCGGCGACAACGAGGGCAACAAGGAGCGGGCCTCGTCGGACCAGCAGGGTTCGGGTGGCCCTCCGCTGGAGGGCGGCGCCGGGGACATCCCGAGCGATCCCACGCTGCAACACCCCCGCTGCGTGTACCAGATCCTCAAACGGCACTACGCCCGCTACACCCCGGAGATGGTGGAACGGGTGTGCGGGGTGCCGGCGGACCAGTTCCTCGCGATCGCCAAGGCGTGGACCGAGAATTCGGGCCGCGAGCGCACCGCCGCGCTGATCTACAGCGTCGGTTGGACGCAGCATTCGGTGGGCGCGCAGTACATCCGGGCTGGTTCGATCATCCAGTTGCTGCTGGGCAACATCGGCCGGCCCGGTGGCGGCATCATCGCGCTGCGCGGTCATGCCAGCATCCAGGGCTCCACCGACGTGCCGACGCTGTTCAACCTGCTACCGGGCTACCTCGCGATGCCCAAGGCGGGCGACGCGACGCTGCCGGACTACCTCGACCGCATCATGGCGCGCAACCAGAAGGGCTTCTGGCGCAACGCCGATGCCTACATGGTCTCGTTGCTCAAGGAGTACTGGGGCGAGCACGCGACCGCCGAGAACGACTACTGCTTCGACTACCTGCCGCGCATCAACGGCGACCACGGCACCTACCGCACCGTGATGGACATGGTCGACGGCAAGGTGTTCGGCTACTTCCTTCTGGGACAGAATCCCGCTGTCGGCTCGGCGCACGGCCGGTTGCAGCGGCTGGGGATGGCCAACCTCGATTGGCTGGTGGTGCGCGACCTGGTGGAGATCGAGAGCGCGTCGTTCTGGAAGGACGGCCCGGAGATCGAGACCGGTGAGATCTCGCCACAGACCTGTCGCACCGAGGTGTTCCTGTTCCCGGCCGCGTCGCACGTGGAGAAGGCCGGCACGTTCACCCAGACCCAGCGGATGCTGCAGTGGCGGGAGAAGGCGGTGGAACCACCGGGCGACGCCCGCTCGGAGTTGTGGTTCTTCTACCACCTCGGCCGAATTCTGCGCGAAAAGCTCTCCGGCTCCACCGATGAGCGGGACAAGCCGGTGCTGAATCTGTCGTGGGACTACGCGATGGACGGCGACGAACCCGACGGCGCCGATGTGCTGCGCCGCATCAACGGCGTGGACCTGAGCACCGACCGGGCCGTCGGCGGTTACACCGATTTGAAAGCCGACGGCTCCACGATGTGCGGCTGCTGGATCTACAGCGGCGTTTACGCCGACGAGGTGAACCAGGCTGCGCGCCGCAAACCGCACACCGAACAGGGCCCCTACGACAACCAGTGGGGCTGGACCTGGCCGATGAACCGCCGGATTCTGTACAACCGCGCCTCGGCCGACCCGCAGGGCCGCCCGTGGAGCGAGCGCAAAGCCCTGGTGTGGTGGGATCCGGACAAGGGGGACAACGGCGAGTGGACCGGCCACGACGTCCCCGACTTCGAGAAGACCAAGTCGCCGGACTACCGGCCGCCCGACGGTGCCGTCGGCGTCGAGGCGCTGCGCGGCGACGACCCGTTCGTCATGCAGTCCGACGGCAAGGGCTGGCTGTTCGCCCCCGACGGTGTGCAGGACGGGCCCCTGCCCACCCACTACGAGCCGCACGAATCACCGGTGCGCAACCCGCTGTACGCCCAGCAGGGCAACCCGGCGCGCAAAGTGTATGGACGCGCGGACAATCCGTCGAACCCGTCGCCGCCCGAAGCGCACGGGGAGGTGTTCCCGTTCGTCTTCACCGCGGCGCGGCTGACCGAGCACCACACGGCGGGCGGGATGAGCAGGCAGCTGCCCTACCTGTCGGAACTGCAGCCCGAGTTGTTCGTCGAGGTGTCACCGGAACTGGCGAAGATCCGCGGGCTGGAACACATGGACTGGGCGCACGTGGTCACCAGCCGCGCGGCGGTGGACGCGCGGGTGTTCGTCACCAGCCGCATGCGCCCGCTTCGGGTGGAAGACCATGTGGTGCATCAGATCTGGATGCCGTACCACTGGGGCAACAAGGGCCTGGTCGACGGTGACGTCGTCAACGACCTGCTGGGGGTGGTGGCCGACCCCAACGTCTTCATCCAGGAGAGCAAGGTCTCCACCTGCGACATCCAGCCCGGCCGGCGGCCGCGCGGTCCCGCGTTGCTCGAGTATCTGGACATCTACCGGGCGCGCGCGCAGATCACCCCGCGCACCGACACCGATCTGGACACCACGGCGCCGTCACACGACCACACCGAGGAGACGTGATGGGCGCCAACAACTTCTACGGCCCCTTGGACGATCCGGCGGGTAACGCCGGCTACGCCGACGATCATCCGCCGCGGGTCGGGTTCTTCACCGACACGTCGGTGTGCATCGGCTGCAAGGCGTGCGAGGTGGCCTGCAAGGAATGGAACGACGTGCCCGTGGCCCATGATGGGGACGGGTACAACCTGCTCGGCATGTCGTTCGACAACACCGGCGCATTGGGCGCGAGCGCGTGGCGCCACGTGGCGTTCATCGAGCAGCCCGCCCGGGAGCCCGTCGAACTCGGCATGCCGGGCTTCGACCGGCCCGGTGACGCCACCGGCGCCGAGACGCGCCAGGATTTCCGATGGCTCATGAGCTCCGATGTGTGCAAACACTGCACCCACGCCGGCTGCCTGGACGTCTGCCCGACGGGTGCGCTGTTCCGTACCGAGTTCGGCACGGTCGTTGTGCAGCAGGACATCTGCAACGGCTGCGGATACTGCGTATCCGGTTGCCCGTACGGGGTGATCGAACGCCGCGAGGGTGACGGCCGGGCGTGGAAGTGCACGCTGTGCTACGACCGGCTGCACGACGGACTCGAGCCGGCATGCGCCAAGGCCTGCCCGACCGACTCGATCCAGTTCGGCCCGTTGGACGAGCTGAGAGAGCGGGCCGCGTTGCGGGTCAACGAATTGCACGAGCAGGGCGTCACCGAGGCGCGGCTCTACGGCGAGGATCCCGACGACGGAGTCGGCGGGGACGGCGCGTTCTTCCTGCTGCTCGACGAGCCGGAGGTGTACGGCCTGCCACCCGATCCGGTGGTTCCGACCCGCGACGCGGGGGCGATGTGGCGCTACGCGGCGATGGCCGGGTCGGCGTTGGTGGGGATCGCGGTGTCGGCCTTCCTGGGGAAAAGCCGATGAGCGCTCGCGCGAAGAGCCGAGGGAAGCGATGAGCGCTTGCGCGAAGAGCCGAGGACAGCGATGAGCGACGACGATCCGCTGCTGCGCGAAAAGCGCAGCGACACCGGGGCGCAGGATATCCACGCGCAGTCGCGGCACCGCCGCGGCGGCCGCGAGGACATGGCCGTCGAGCCCGCCGACTTCCGGTCGTACTACGGCCGGCCGATCCTCAAACCGCCGGCGTGGAACTGGATGATCGCGGCGTATCTGTTCCTCGGGGGGCTCTCGGCCGGATCCGCGCTGCTGGGAGCCGGCGCCGACCTGCGCGGTCTGCCCCGCCTGCGCCGGGTGTCCCGCCTCGGTGCCCTCGCCAGCATCCTGGCCAGCCTCTACTTCCTGATCGCCGACCTCGGCCGGCCCGAACGGTTCCACCACATGCTGCGGGTGGCCAAACCCAGTTCGCCGATGAGCATGGGCACCTGGATCCTGTCGGCCTATGGTCCCGGCGCCGGGTTGGCCGCGGTGGCCGAGGTGATGCCCGGGTGGCTGCGCCGTTCCCGGCTGGGCCGGCTGGTGTCATGGGCCGCGCGGCCGGCGGGCCTGGAAGCCGCCGCGGTCGCGCCCGGCGTCGCCTCTTACACCGCGGTTCTGTTGTCGCACAACGCCGTTCCGGCGTGGCGCGAGGCCCACCCGTATCTGCCGTTCGTCTTCGCCGGATCAGCGGCGGCCAGCGGCGCCGGCTTGGGCCTGCTGCTGGCCCCGGTGGACGAATGCGGCCCGGCCCGCCGGATGGCGGTGACCGGCGCGACGCTGGAGGTGGCGGCGTCGCGGGCGATGGAGCACCGGATCGGGCTGGCCGGCGAGGCATACACGACGGGCCGCCCGCACCGGTTGCGGCAGGCCTCGGAACTCCTCACCGTCGCCGGCGCGGTCGGCGCGGTGGTGTCCGGGGGGAGGCGCTGGGCGGTGGCCGCGTCGGGCGCGGCCCTGCTCGCCGGTAGCGCGCTGCAGAGATTCGGCATCTTCGAGGCCGGCGTCGCCTCCACAAAGGACCCGAAATACGTGGTCGTCCCGCAGCGGGAGCGGCTCAACGCCCGCGCCGAGCTACCGGCCCAACGGCAGTGACGTCAGCCGGCTGCCCACGGCCTTGACGCTGTCGGGCAGCACCCGTGCTGCGGTTCCCAGGTGCACGGTCGATCGGACGTCGACGTCGACGATCTCCAGGTCGTCGGCCCCGCCGGAGCCGGACCCAAACGGTCTGCGCTAGGCCGCGTGCCGCTCGATGACGTCGTCGATCGTGGGATAGAGGCCGAGGACGCCGTCGAGCCCGGTGAGCTCGATGGGGCGCACGGTGGCCGGGCCGTCGGCGACCACGGCGAACACGGTGGAGTCTCCCGCCGCGGCGCGTGCCACATCGAGGACGTGCAGTCCCGCCGCGGCCAGGAAGGTGACCTCCGACAGATCGATCACCAGAACCTTGGGGGCCGCGCCCAGCGCCGATTCGACGGCGGCATGGAATTTGGGGCCGGTCACCATGTCGACGGTGCCGCTGACCTGCAGCACCAACGCGCCGTTGCGCGTCGATTCACGGATGACGACGTCGGGGACGGGAATGGGTTGCGGATCGATGAGGGAACTGCTCACGATGTGCCTCGATGCTTCGACCGCCACGAATTCTGGCGGGCCTTTTGCTCAGCGAGGCTCTGGTTTCAACCCCCACTCGGATGCATTCAGCCTAGTCCTGCGCACACCGCTTGGCTATAGCGCCTGCGGGTCAGTTCTGGCCCGGCGCGCGCAGCGAGTCCAACAGCTCCTGGGCGACCGTGTGCACCTTGACGTTGGAATCCTGCGACCGTTTCACCAGTCGCTCGAACGCCTCCTCGGCAGTGCAGCCGTGGATGGCCTGCAGCGCACCTTTGGCCTGGTCGATCACGGCTCGAGAGGTCAGTGCGCGCTCCAGATGAAGGGTGGTGTCGCGGGTCTGCTGCCAGCGGCGTGCGTTGGTGATCGCCGCACCCGCGGTGACGGTGTAGAGCCGCATCAGTTCCTCGTCGAACGGGTCGAATGCGCCGGCGGTGACGCTGTAGACGTTCAACGACCCGACCAGGTCGGCCTGCGGCCCCGGCGTCCCCACCAGCAGGGGCACCGACAGCGCCGCGGAGACCCCCGCCTGCTGCCCGGCAGTGAGGAACCGCGTCCACCGTTGCCGGTCGGGTTCGCCGGGTGCCTCGAGGGCCACCCGCACCGGCTGGCGGGTACGGGCGGCGTCCAGGCACGGACCCGCACCGGCGGCGTACTGCTCGGAGTCCAGGGTCAGTGACCGCTCGTCAGTCGAGGCGGCGGTGCGCGGTCCGGACTCGTCGAGCACCGTCAGCGACACCGCATCGGCGTCGGGGATCGCCCGTACCGCGGCATGCGCGATGCGGATCAGCACCTCGTCGAGGGGTTCCTCGGCGGCGAAGACGTCGTGCAGCGACAGAATCGCCTCCGACGTGGTGACCAGCCGGGCGAATTCAGCCGGCCGCTCGCTGGTCATGCGCGGGATTCTGGCACGGGTCATGCACCGCCGTCGGTGAATCCGCTGCAGAAGTGGGCGAGAACCCGCAGGTGCGGAAGCAGGCTCAGCAGTTCGTCGGGGTCGCCGCGCGGATGCAGCCGGACCACGAACCGGCGGTCGCCACCGGCGCCGACCGTCACCACACAATCGCGGTCGCCCGCGGGACCCGGCGCCGATGCGGCCCGTTCGACCCGCTCGCCCGCGCCGGCGTCGGTGATCTCGGCGATCGACCAGGCATCCATGTCAACGGCGTCGGCGACCTGCTCGGCCAGGCAGGTCAGCGCCTGCACCGGCGACGACGGCCGCAGCCGGTCCAGGCAGGCCACCACGCGCGAGACCAGGTCATCGGATCCCGCCGCCATACCCCGGGCGGCGTCGTGCCCGGCGCCCTCGATACGCGAGAGCCGGTCGCGGGCCTGTTTGGCCTCGATGAGCGCCGCGTCGGCCGTGGCGAGCAGGGTGGCTCCCGTTTCGCCGGGCGATGCGCCGCTCGCCACGCCCCACGTCATCGTGACGCGGTGTGCGGCGGCCTCTTCGACCGTCGCGCAGACCCGTCGGATCATCTGCTGGGCGTCGGCGCGGTCGGCGTGCGCGAGCACGACGCAGAACTCGTCGCCACCCAGGCGCGCGACGACCGATCCGGGGTGCGCGTCGGCCGCGGCCGTCAGCGCATCGGCCACCACCCGAAGCAATGCGTCGCCGGCCGGATGGCCGTGCCGGTCGTTGATGTTCTTGAAGTCGTCGAGATCGCAGACCACCACGGCCCGCTCCCCCTCGGCGTCGTCGAGGGCTTCGAGGTGCATGTCCAGACCCCGCCGGTTCGCCAATTGGGTCAGTGGATCCTCGTAGGAATATCGCCACACCGTGCTGAACAGCTCAGATCGGCCGAGTGCCACCGCGACGTGCGCAGCGATCGCCTGCAGCAGTTGGACATCGTCGGGTCCGAACCGGCGCCCGTCGGTGCCCGAAGCCCACAACTCCCCCCACATCACGCCGTCGTGCATGACGGCGACGGCGACCTCACTCTCCTTCTCCAGCCGGTACAGCACGGTGTGGGTGGACCCCTTGGCGGGCGGTTCGTCGATCGAATTGATGTAGGGCGCGCCGTGTTGGAGCAGTCGCTTCACGTGGGCCTCTTCGCCCATGGCGTAGGTCTCGTCCTCAGGCCAACGCTCCTCCCCCGGACCGAGGCGGCCGACGTTGATCAGGGTGCGCAGCACATCCTCGTCGCGTTCCCAGCGGCTGATCGACAGCGACGCCGCGTTCAGGGCACGCAGCGACTGTTCGGCGATCACCTCGAGGGCCTCGTCGAAGAACTCGGCCCGCATCACCGCGTGCGAGATGTTCAGCATGGCCCGCAGCTGGGGCACCGTGCTGCCGTAGTGCTCGGCGAAGATCTGGTCGGACAGATCGGTCTCGGTGCGGGTGCGGCGTCGCCGCCACCGGTCACGCTCCGGCCGATCGCTCAATGCAGTCCCCCCACGCCCCCACGGCACGGCGTCGACCGCGACGCCGTGCGGAAACCTTACCGGGCCGTGCGGCAGGATCGGGTGACGATGTCTGACCGTGTACGGGCCGATGACGGCCCGGCCCCAGCCGGCCGGCGGCGCCACCTGCTGCAGTTGGCGGTGTTCGCGTCGTTTCTGGCCGGTCTGTTCTATCTGTTCGCCGTCGTGCGGGCCGTCGAGGTGGATGAGGTGCGCGCCGCGGTCGCGGCGACCGGGCCGGCCGCCCCGCTGACCTATGTGGTGCTGTCCGCGGCGCTCGGGGCGCTGTTCGTCCCCGGCCCGATCCTGGCGGCGGGCAGCGGGGTGCTGTTCGGCCCGGTGCTGGGCACGGTGGTGACACTGGGAGCGACGGTCGGCACCGCGGCGGTGGCCTCGATCGTCGGTCGGCGAGCCGGCCGCGACAGCGCCCGCGGTCTGCTGGGCCCGCAACGGGCCGAACGGGTCGACGCGATGGTCGACCGCGGCGGGCTGTGGGCGGTCGTCGGGCAGCGGTTCGTACCGGGGGTGTCCGATGCGCTCGCTTCCTACGCATTCGGCGCCTTCGGGGTGCCGCTGTGGCAGATGGTCCTCGGCGCGCTGATCGGTTCATTGCCGCGGGCGTTCGTCTACACCGCGCTCGGCGCATCCGTCGGCGACCCGTCGTCACCGCTGATGTACACCGCGATCGCGGTGTGGTGTGTGACCGCGGTGATCGGGGCGATCGCGGCGCGCAGGGGCTATCGCCGGTGGCGCGCGCACCGTCATCCCGACGTGTGAACTCACTCTCAATCTCGGTCAGCGGCTGTTCGCCGGGTTTGGGCGCCGCGGCGGGCCGGGAAGGCTGCACTGAGTCGCGAGGATGGCGCCGCCGAAGCCGCAATCCGTCCGCCCCCGATCTCAGGAGCAGACTTCTCCATGCCCGACGCACCTGCGCTCGAATCCGCCACCCACTTCGCCGTCACCGCCGCCTGGGTGGCCGGCGCCGTCGCCGTCGCCTACCTCGTGGGCCTAGTGTTGACCTGGGTGGTGGCGCGGATCGGCCGCCGCTCGGCGGTGGTGTGCGACATCGCCCAGCTGACCCGCAGACCGGTCCGCGCCACCCTGATGGTGATCGCGGCGACCGCCGCGCTGCGGCGGGCGTCCGACGCCGACGCCAGCTGGCGCGGCTGGCTGGACCACAGTCTGATCATCGCGATCATCGCCACCATCACCTGGCTCATCGCCAGCTTCGTGATGGTGGCCGAACGCCAGGTGATCAAGCGCTTCGCCGGCGGCGACACCGGCCTGACCGACGCCGACCGGCACCGCCGCAAGATCCGCACGCAGGTCACGACGCTGCGTCGGCTCGTCATCGCGATCATCGTGGTCCTCGGCGGCGCGGCGGCGCTGATGACGTTCCCGGCGTTCAGCGATATCGGCAAGACGCTGTTCGCCTCGGCCGGCGTGCTCTCGGTCGTGGCGGGGCTGGCTGCCCAGACCTCGCTGGGCTCGGTGTTCGCCGGAATCCAGATCGCCTTCTCCGACGCCATTCGCGTCGGCGACGTGGTGGTCCTCGAGGAGGAGTGGGGCCGCATCGAGGAGATCACCCTGACCTACGTCGTGGTGCACCTGTGGGACGAGCGGCGGTTGGTGCTGCCGTGCACCTACTTCACCACCACGCCGTTCCAGAACTGGACCCGCAACGCCACCGAGTTGCTGGGCACCGCCGAACTCGATGTCGACTTCACGGTGCCGTTCGACGATATGCGCGCCGAACTGGATCGGCTGCTGCAGCAGAACCCGCTGTGGGATCACCGCGTCGGGGTGCTGCAGGTGACCGATGCGGTCGACGGGTATGTGCGGGTGCGGATGCTGGTCAGCGCCCCCAACGCCGGCGCGCTCTTCGATCTGCGCTGCGATGTGCGCGAGGGCATGGTCGAGTGGCTGCAGCGCACCAATCCCGGCGCGCTGCCCCGCCGCCGGATCGATCACCAGACCGACGCGACGCCGCAGTTCGATTCGGGCGCCCGGTCCAATGGTCGCTCGCGAGCGGATTCCGCGCTGTTCACCGGAAACCCCGACGCCGAGCGGCGCGGACGGGCCTTCGACCAGGCTGAGCAGGGCAGTATGAGCCGTGGATGATCAGACGACGACGCACAACGGTGCCGGTCGAGTCGTATGACCGCGCCGGTGGTACCTGGCGGGACGACGCCGGACCTGACACGCTGACCCTCGCGACGTTCAACATCTGGTTCGACGAATACCACGCCGAGCAGCGCTACCGCGCCATCTCCGAGCTGCTCGCCCAGCGCCTGCCCGATGTCGTGGTGCTGCAGGAGGTGACGCCCGCCGCGCTCGACATCGTCGACAGCCAGGACTGGGTCCGACAGCACTACCGTCGGGCCGCGGTCGTCGGAGCCGGCGTCGGTAATTACGGCATGGTGGTGTTGTCCCGCCTGGCGATGAGCGACGTCACCTACACGCCGCTGCCCACCCGACTGTCTCGGGGATTTCTCCGGGCCAGCTGTACGGTCGGCGGTACCGAGTTGGTGGTGTGCAACATCCACCTCGACAGCGGTAAGCACTCGGCCGGGTTGCGGGTCCGCCAGCTACGCCGGATCTTTCGTGCGCTTCGCCGCGCCGGTGACGCCGTGGTGCTCGGCGACTTCAACATGCGCGACGCCGAGAACCGCCATATCGCGCCCCCGTATCGCGACGTCTGGCCCGCGCTGCGCCCCACCGAACCCGGCTTCACCGAAGACACCGACATCAACCTCATGCGCTGGGACAGCAAGCCCAAACACCGGCAGGTCCGGTTCGACCGCGTGCTGCTCAAGGGAGACTCCTGGGCGGCGTCGGAGATCGAGCTGCTGGGCACCGAGCCGATCTCCCCGGCGACGCCCCGGGTGTTCCCGTCCGACCACTTCGGCCTGTGGTGCCGCCTGGTCCGCCGGAACCATCCGCCCCGGCCTACACTGCGGGGTCGGTGGAAAGGACGACTGTGGGATCGATTCCGGTCATCGCGCTGACCGGTTACCTCGGCGCCGGCAAGACCAGTCTGCTCAACCACGTCCTGCGCACCCCGGACGCGCGAATCGGCGTGGTGATCAACGACTTCGGCGAACTCAACGTCGACGCGGCCCTGGTGACGGGTCAGATCGACGAGCCCGCATCGATCGCCGGCGGCTGCATCTGCTGTCTGCCCGACGAAGGCGGGCTGGATGCGGCCCTGGAGAAACTGTCCGATCCGCGGCTCGGACTCGACGCCATCATCATCGAGGCCAGTGGCCTGGCCGAACCGGTCGCGATCTCGCGCATCATCCGGTTCAGTGGCGCCGATCGGGTACGCCCCGGCGGGGTGGTCGACGTGATCGACGCGGCCCGGCATTTCGAGACCGTCGACTCCGGCGGCCCGCCGCCGGCGCGCTACGCCGCGGCGTCGCTGGTCGTGGTCAACAAACTCGACCAACTGCCCGAAGACACCCGCGAGGCCGAACTGACCCGCATCCGGACGCGGATCCGGGAATGCAATCCCGACGCCCACATCGTCAGCACCGTCGGCGGCCGGGTCGATCCGGCGCTGCTCTACGACGTTGCCGGTGCCGGCGCCGAGACGGGTCAGCTCTCGTTGCGCGAGTTGCTGATCGACGGCGACGACCACGACGTCCACCATCATGTGCACGCGGTATCGGTCAGCGCGACCACCGACGGCTGCGTCGATCCGGAGGCATTGCTCGACTTCGCCGAGACCCCGCCGGACGGGGTGTACCGGATCAAGGGCACGGTCGGGGTGCGCTACCGCGATCGGGTGCGCCGCTACGTCCTGCACGTGGTCGGCCCCTCCGTGCATGTCGCGGCCGCGCCCGCGACCGCGCGCATCAACGGTCTCGTCGCAATCGGTACGGGCTTCGACACCGATGCGGTGCGCACCCGCCTCGAGACCGCCATCCACCCACGGGAGGGGTCGGCGGCCACCGCGGGGATCCGGCGCTTGCAGCGCTACCGCCGCCTCAGTGTGTGAGGGTCAACTCTCGCTGCTGCCGCCGACTTCGGCCGGCAGTGGCGGACCGAGCGGTGTGGTCGTCGTCGGTGTGGCCGGAGCGGACGAGGCCGGTGTGTCCGACGAACCCGTCGCGCCCGGCACCTCGTATTCGAGCATCGGCTCCTCGCGGAGCACGGTGTTGCCCGCGGTGACGGTCAGGTCCTCGGCGGTGACGGTGTAGGTGACGCCGTCGTTGACCGCGGTGTAGACGCCGCTGCGGGTCTGGGAGGCGGCCAGGATCAGTTTCGCGCCGTCGCGCACGCGCACTCCGCGGTAGGTGAACTCCCCGTCGGGAGAGGCGCAGATGGCGATCCGCGAGGATGCGGTACGCCCGAACGCCATCGTGGTGTCCGGGGCGGCGCACCGTGCGGTCGAGTCGAGGTAGCCCTGGGAGTCGCTGGCCGGGGCGGCGGCCGAGGGGCTCGCGCCGACGACGATGACGGCCGCGCAGACGGCTGCGCCGGCGGATGTGCGGAGGATCGCGATCCTGTTGAGAGGCATCGCTTTCCACCACACCACGGATTTCGCGGGATCTCTCGCGCGCGCGAGATTCGATGCCCAGCCGGCACCGAACCGTTAGGTTCCCGAGATCCGCTCCGCCGCCATGGCGGTCACCACGTCGGCGGTGGAGGCGAGACCGTGGGCGAGGAAGCGATAGTTGATCATCGCCGCCTGGTAACCGTCACCCCACTGCGGGTGGCGCGGTCCGGCCGTCGCATCGCTGACCACGGTGACCTCGAAGCCCTGTTCCAGCAGGTCGCGCAGGTGCGATTCGACGCACATGTTGGCCAGCATGCCGCCGAGGATGACCCGGCTGATCTTGCGCTTGCGCAGCTGCAACACCAGATCGTTGGTCTGCGGACCGAAGACCTTGTGTGGGCTGACCACGACGGTCTCGCCGTCCTCGATGTAGGGCTTGAAGACGTCGAGCCAATCCGCCCCGGAACCGGTGAACCCGGTCAGATCCAGTGCGCCCGCACGGGAGAACGTGCGCGACGCGAATTCGTCGGCCTCGAGCGGACCGTTGAACAGCCACGCGTCATCGGTGGGATAGAAGTAGTGCGGGGAGATCGCCACCAGATAGCCCGATCGCTTCGCCGCCTGGAAGATCTCGACCATGTGCTCGACGGTGCGGTTCTCGGTGACGCTCGCGCCGACGGCTCCCCAGTTGCGGCCTGCCGGGCTGAGCACGTCGACCTGTGGATCGATGAACACGACTGCGGTGTCGGTCGGGTCGAGTATCACGTCAGGTCCTCTCTCGGTACCTGGAACCCCGTGCGCGGCAGCGCGCGGTTGGCATGGCGTACGGCCAGATAGATCAGGGCCGAGGTCACCAGGAACAACGGCCAGCCCATGGCGATCCGGGCGATCGCCAGCGCCTCCGCGCGATCGCTGTCGTAGAGATGATGCTGCACCACGAACCGCGCCCACGAGACCCCGGCCATCACCAGCGTGACGCCGTCGAAGGCCCTGCGCACGCGCGCGTTCCGGCGCCACTCGCCGGTCCGTCCGGTCAGCCGTGCCCACACCAGCCCGACCAGTGGTCTGCGCACCACCACCGACGCGGTGAACGCGACCGCCAGCGCGAGGTACATCAGGATGCCGGGCAGGTAGAAGTCCCTGGCCTCTCCGGTGAGGAACGCCAACCCGGCGCAACCGGCGACGCCGCCGAATCCGACCAACGCCGGCCGGACGGGTGCACGCCGCGCCAGCTGCCAGCCGAGCACCGCCACCGCGATGACGACGGCCGCTGAGACGGCCGGTCGTAGGCCCGCCGCCGCGTTCACGGCGGCGAACACGGCCACCGGAAGGGCGGCTTGCACGAGACCCCGGATGCCGCCGGCGCGGGCGAGGAGGCCGTCGATGGGGACGCCCGCGCCGGTCATGACTGCCGAGGGTAGCGGCCACCGGCCTACGCTGGTGGTCATGAGCGCCGGGGAGCAGCGCGCCGGGGTGCCGTTGACCAATCTCGATCAGGAGCTGAGCCCGGATTCGGGAGCCACCAAACGCGATCTCGTCGACTACCTCGACGCGGTGGCCGACCGCATCCTGCCCGGTCTCATCGACCGGCCGCTCACGGTGCTGCGGGTGCTGCGCGGCCGGGCGCCGTTCATGCAGAAGAACGCTTCGAAGTACACCCCGGAATGGGTGCGCACGGTGGCGATCTGGGCCGACGCCTCCAAACGCGAGGTGCACTACCCGGTGTGCGACGACCGGCGCACCCTGCTGTGGCTGGCCAACCAGCGCGCCGTCGAATACCACCCGGCTCTGGGTCTGGCCTCCGATACGCACCGGCCCACCCACCTGATCCTGGATCTCGACCCGCCCGACGGTGCGGACTTCTCAGCCGTGATCGCGGTGGCGCATCTGGTACGGCAGGCGCTGACCGACTGCGGACTGAACGGCGCCGTCAAGACCAGCGGGGCCAAGGGACTGCACGTCTTCGTCCCCGTGGACGACGGCGCACCGGTCGAGGATGTCGCCGCGGCGACGCGGGCGCTGGCCGCCCGGGCGGCGGCCCTGGATCCCGGCATCGCCACCACCGCGTTCATCGTCGACGACCGCGGCGGCAAGGTGTTCGTCGACTCGACCCGGGCCGGCGGCGCGACCGTGGTGGCGGCCTACAGTCCGCGATTCCGGCCCGGTACGCCGGTGTCGTTCCCCGTCGCCTGGTCGGACCTCGACGGGATCCGCCCGTCGGATTTCACGGTGCACACCGCGATCGACGCGCTGGGCGGACGAGACCCGTGGGCTGAGGCGATGCCCGCACCGCAGCGCCTGCCCGCAGACCTCGTCGCACACGGCCGTACGATCCCGGTCGCCCGGGTGGCTGCCATGCACGAGGGCAAGCGGCGCAAGCGGGCCCGGTCGGCAACCCCGCGAGCAGACGCAGATTCGCACGAATAGACCGCCGATCACGCAATTCTGTGTCTGCTCGCCGGGCAAAGATGCAAAACTGAGCGAGTGCCCAGCAGCTCTGCTCCGCCCTCGACGCACCCCGGAATCTGCCGGATCTGCTCCGCGCACTGCGGCGTGCTGGCCACCGTCGTCGACGGCGCCCTGACGAAGGTCACCGGCGATGCGGACAATCCGCTGTTCAAGGGGTACTCCTGTGCGAAGGGGCGGGCGCTGCCCGAAATCCACAACAACCCGGACCGGTTGCTGCACAGCCAGAAACGCGGCCCTGACGGTAGCCACTCCGCCATCGGCGCCGAACAGGCGATGGACGAGATCGCCGCGCGGCTGCAGGAGTTGATCGACCGGCGCGGACCACGCTCGGTGGCGCTGTATCTGGGCACCAACGGACTTCCCTATCCCGCATCGGCGTTGATGGCCAACGCCTTCATGCGCGGTATCGACTCACCGATGTTCTTCACGGCGAACACGATCGACCAGCCCGGTAAACAAATCGCCCTGGCCGCACACGGTCACTGGCTCGGCGGTGACATCCCCTTTGCCGACGCCGACAGCTGGCTGCTCATCGGCACCAATCCCCTGGTGTCCAAGGCGATCGGCATCCCGGGCCAGAATCCCGCGCAAAATCTGCGGTCGGCCATCACCCGCGGCATGAAACTCATCGTCATCGACCCGCGCCGGTCCCAGACGGCGGCGCGCGCGGCGATCCACCTGCAGCCGCGCCCGGGTGAGGACGTCACCATCGTCGCGGGCATGATCAACCTGATCATCACCGAAAGACTCTGCGACGAGGACTTTCTGGCCGAGCACGTCGCCGGATTCGACGCACTGGCCACCGCGGTGGCCGGCTTCACCCCGGATTACGTCGCCGAGCGCGCCGACATTCCGGTCGAGCAGTTCATCGCTGCCACGCGCCTGTTCGCCACCTATGGCGAGCGCCCGGGCATGGTCAACGCGGGCACCGGGGCCAACTTCGCGATGCACGGCAACCTGCTCGAATACCTCTGTCTGTGCCTGACCACCATCTGCGGCCGGTGGCAGCGCGCCGGGCGGCGGGTCACCCGCCCGAATACCCTGATGCCCGCATTCACCGCCAAAGCGCAGGCACATCCGCCGTACCAGGGATGGGGGTACGGCGAGAAGCTGCGGGTGCGCGGGCTGACCGACACCGTGGCGGGCATGCCGACCGCGGCGCTGGCCGACGAGATCCTGCTCGAGGGCGACGGTCAGGTTCGGGCGCTGATCTGCGTCGGCGGCAATCCGATGGCGGCTTGGCCGGACCAGCGGAAGACGTTGCGCGCTTTGGAGGCTCTCGAACTGCTCGTGACCCTGGACACCGAGATGTCGCTGACCTCGCGACTCGCCGACTACGTCATCGCGCCGATGATGCAGATGGAGACGCCGGCGATGACGATGGGCAGCGAGCTGATCAAGTACTACACCAGCGGCACGGGCATCCCGGCACCGTACGCCCAGTACGTCGACCGCGTCGTGGATCCGCCGGCCGGGTCCGATCTGACCGAGGAGTGGCGGTTCTTCCTCGGGCTGACCAAACGGATGAACCTCGACCTCTGGTTCGTCAACTTCTTCGGTGGTGGTGGCGGCCGCTTCATGGAGTCCCCGCCGATCGTGCTGAACATCAACGGCGACAGCGATTTCACCACCGAGGAACTGTTCGCGCAGATGTGCGCGACGTCGCGTATCCCACTCGACGAGGTGCGACGTCACCCGCACGGCCACATCTTCGACGTCGAGGCGCGCGTGCAGGAGCGTGACCCGGACTGCTCGGCGCGGCTGGACGTCGGCAACGCCCACCTGCTCACCGAGCTAGTGGATGTTCGCGCCGAGGACTTCGCCTCCGCCCGAGACGATTCGACGTACCCGCTCCGGTTGATCCCCCGCCGGCACAACAACTTCATGAATTCGTCGGGCACCAACCTGTCCGTGCTCAACCGCGGTAAGGCGTACAACCCGGCCTATATGCATCCGGACGCGATCGCCGCCCTGGGGCTGGCGGCCGGCACCGTGGTGACCGTGACCTCTCCGCACGACAGCATCCCGAGCGTGGTCGAGCCCGATGACACCCTGCGACCGGATGTGATCGCGATGCACCACGCGTTCGGCGGACTGCCCACCGAGGACGATGAGGTGCGCGACCGCGGCAGCAACGTGGGCCGGCTGGTGCCGACCGACGTCGAGTACGACGCCATCACGGGACTGCCCCGTCAGGGCAACATCCCGGTCCGGGTGACGGCAGGCTTTCCGGCGCGTAGCCCGGCCCAAGCCGTCAACGGATCTCGGGGGCCGCAGTGACAACCTCGCCGACTCGGGCAGCGAAAGTCGTTAATGGCCAACGCTAGCTGGCTGATGCCGGTGGTGGTTTCGGCTGGAAGGGCTGGTACCACCACCAGTCGGCGCGTTCGCCGGTCGGACCCCGGTACGGGGCGACCGCGGATGGGGCGGTGGTGGGTGGTCGGGCCAACGATCCGTGGGCCAACGGTCGGCCCTGGTCATCGGTCACGCTCAGGCGGTCGGCGGGACCGGTGAGGGTGATGCCCCCGGCGTGGTGCAGCCGGTGGTGATACGGGCACAGCAGCACCAGATTGTCCAGTTCGGTGGGGCCGCCGTCTTCCCAGTGCCGCAGATGATGGGCATGCAAACCCCGGGTGGCCCCGCAGCCGGGCACCACGCAACACCGGTCCCGATGCTCCAGCGCCCGGCGTAACCGGCGGCTGATCTGACGGGTGGACCGCCCAGCCCCGATCACCTTCCCGTCACGGTGAAACCACGCCTCAAAGGTGGCGTCGCACAACAGGAACCGGCGCTCAGCCTCACTCAGCAGCGGCCCCAGATGCAGCGCCCCGACGCGCTGCTCGACATCAAGGTGCATGACCACCGTGGTGCGGTGGCCGTGCGGGCGGCGCACCGCCTCGGCGTCCCAGCCGGCCTCCACCAGGGCGGTGAACGCATCCAGCGTGGTCGGGAACGGGCGCGCCTGCTCGGGATCGTGGTCGGCGATCAGCGCGTCGCGGTGGGACTGCAGCGCCGCCTCGAACGCCGCAGCCCCCAGCCTGTCGAGCCGGATCTTCCAGGTGGTGTAGTCGCCGTCATCGTGTGTGGTGACCGACGGCCCGCGCGGCGGCACCGATTCGGGTGCGGGTCGGGCTTCGAGTTTCACCGCAGTGCGCAGCTGGGTCACCGTCGCGCTCTCGGCCAGCTGCGCATAATGCGCATCAGAGCCCTCAGTGGCGTTCTCGGCGATCACCCCGACCTGATCCAACGACAGCCGCCCCTCCCGCAGACCAGCCACACACCGCGGAAACTGCTCCGCCCGACGCGCGACCGCCACCAACGTTTCCGCATTACGCGGCGACACCCCGGTCTTCCACGCCATCAACGCCGCCACCGACCGCGCCCCGGTCATCCCCGCCAACCCGCCACCCTCGATCTGCGCGGCGATCTCCACGATCCGCCCATCGATGGCATTGCGCTGACCACACAACTGCGCCAACTCCCCGAACAACACCTCCAACCGATCTTTCGGACGCATCCGATCAACCAAAGACACTGCCGCCGAGGACATATCACCAGCACAGCACACGGGTCCGACAAGCCCGGTCCCCTCGTGCGCTAGTCCGCGTCGCCGTACTCGTCGAACCAGTACGCGAGTTTGCCGCGCCGGCTCACCGCGCGCAGCCGGGCTTCGGTGGCGGCCCGGGTCCTGCTGGTGGTGACGATGAGCAGTTCGTCGCCGGTCGCGATCCGGGTGTCGGGTAGCGGCACGAAGGTGTGCCCAGCTCGGATGATCAGAGTGATCACGGCGGGGTCGGGCAGCCGCAGCTCGACGATCATCACGTTGTGCAATCGCGACTCCGGCTGCACCGTGAGGGTCAGCAGCTCGGCGTCGAGGACGTCCAGGGGTGCGGCCTCGACCTGGAGCTCGCGCGCCGATTCCCGGGAGATCAGACCCAACGCCCGCGCCAGCGGGCGCAGGCTGGGGCCCTGCACGAGCGTGAAGACCAGCACGAGCAGGAACACGATGTTGAGTAACCGTGAGCTGCCGGCCACGCCCTCGACGATCGGGAAGGTGGCCAGCACGATCGGCACCGCCCCGCGCAACCCCGCCCACGAGAGGAAGGTCTGTTCGCGCCAGGGGATGGTGAACCCGATCAACGACACCACCACCGACAGCGGGCGGGCCGCCAGCAGCAGCACCAGGCCGATGACGACGGCCGGCACCACGTCGGCGGCCAGTTCACTCGGGTCGACCAGCAACCCAAGAACGACGAACAGGCCGATCTGCGCCAACCAGCCGAGCCCCTCGGCAAAGGACCGGGTCGCCGCCCGGTGTGGCAGTCCCGAGTTCGCCAGCACCACCGCGGCCAGATAGGCGGCGATGAAGCCGCTGGCGTGGATCGTGCCCGCGGCCGCGAACGCGACCAGGCCGAGCCCGAAGGTGGCGATCGGATAGAGACCCGAGGCGGGCAGCGCGATCCGGCGCAGGGCCAGCGCCCCGAGGTATCCGATCCCCAGCCCGATCGCGGCCCCGACGAGCAGTTCGAACACGACGTCGGTGACCGCGCCCTCGGGGTCGAAGTCGAAAGGCACCGCGCTGAACATCAGAACGAGGATCACGGCCGGCGCATCGTTGAACCCGGACTCCGCCTCGAGCAGACCGGCCAGGCGGCGGGGCAACGGGAGCACCCGCAGCACCGAGAACACGGCCGCGGCGTCGGTCGAGGAGACGATCGCCCCGAGCAGCAGGGCCAACTGCCAGTCCATCTTCAGGAGCAGGTGCGCGCCGGCGGCGGTCACCAGCGTGCTCGTCACGATGCCCACGGTGGCCAGCGCGCCCGCCGGCGCCAGCACCTTCCTGATGTCGGCGAACTTCGTCGTGAGGCCGCCTTCGACCAGGATCACGGCCAGCCCGGCCGTGCAGACGTTGCGGGCCAGCTCCACGTCGTCGAACGGCAGGCCCAGCCCGTCCTCCCCGAGCGCGACGCCCACCAGCAGAAACAGGATCAGACTGGGAAAGCCGATGCCGTTGGCCACCCGGGTACCGACGATGCTGGCCAACAGCACCAGGCCGCCGATCAGCAGCGTCAGGTAGAGCTCGTGCAAACTCACTGCCAGAAGTAAATCAGCCGATGCGACAAGATGGGGCGATGGCGGAGCGCAGAATGCGGATCGGCATCGCCGGCGCCGGGAACGTCGGCCGGTCGGTCGCGCGGGAATTGCTCGACTACGGCCACAAGATCCTGCTGATCGAGCGCGAATGGCGCCGATTCGAACCGCAGACCGTCGCGGCGGCCGATTGGCTCAACGCCGACGCCTGCGAGCTGTCCGCGCTCGAGGAGGCGGGCGTCCAGACCTGCGACGTGCTGATCGCGGCGACCGGGGACGACAAGTCGAACCTGGTGGTCGGGCTGCTCGCCAAGACCGAATTCGGGGTGCCCCGGGTGGTCGCCCGGATCAACGACGTCCGCAACGAATGGCTGTTCAGCCAGGCGTGGGGCATCGACGTAGCGGTGTCGACGCCCGGCGCGCTGGTGGCCGGTGTCGAAGGGGCGATCGACGTCGGCCACCTCGTACGGCTGATGGGGCTGCGCGAAGGCAAGGCCGATCTGACCAAGGTGACGCTGCCGGCGGACAACCCGATCGTCGGAGCGCGCCTGGGCGATCTCGATCTGCCGACCGACACCGCGCTGGTGACCCTGGTGCGGCGGGGCACCGTGCTGCGGCCGCAGGCCGATCTCGTCCTCGAGATCGGCGACGAGCTGCTGTTCGTCTCCGGCACCGCGTCCCAGCAGTCCGTCCGGGCGGCGATCCACTCGGCGGAGAGTTCCTGAGCCGGTCACGCCCGGCGCAGTGTCAGGACGGTGATCTCACTGGGTGCGAACACCCGAAACGGCGGGCCCCAGAAGCCGGTGCCGCGGCTGGTGTAGAGCTGGGTTCGTTCACCGTGCCGGCTCAGACCACGCACCACCGGCTGCTCCAGTCGCACCAGCACGTGGAAAGGCCAGATCTGGCCGCCGTGGGTGTGCCCGGAGATCTGCAGATCGACCCCGGCGGACACCGCTGCGCGCACCTGCTTGGGCTGATGGGCCAGCAGCAGTACCGGCAGGGCTCGGTCGGCGCCGGCCAGGGCCGCCTCGATGTTCGCTCCGTGTCCACGCACCCCGGACGACCGCGCGGTGGCATCGTCGACACCGGCCACCACGAGCCGGTCGCCACCGCGCCGTACGACGATATGCCGGTTGTGCAGCGCGTCCCATCCGATGCCCTGCATGTAGTCCAGCCAACCCTGCGCTTCGCTGAAGTACTCGTGGTTGCCGGTGACGTACACGCGCGCCGAACGGGCACGGACGTCCGCCAGCGGTCGAGCCTGCGGTTCGCGCATCGCGGCGGTTCCGTCGGCGATGTCGCCGACGTGGCACACGACGTCGGCATCGAGTTCGTTGACGCGCGCCACCACCCCGGCCGACCACCGCGCCCGGTCGATGGGGCCGTAGTGGGTGTCGGTGACCATCACCACGCGCAGCCCGTCGAGCCCGCGGCCGAGTCCGGCGATGCCGACGTCGAGGCGCTTGACCCGAGGGATCCGCATCGCCTCGGTGTAGCCCCAGACCAGCAGCGCGGCGGCGACCGCGACGACGGCGACCACCACCAGCCGCGACCGCAGTGGATCGGCCACCCCGGCCAGGGCCAGCACCACCCGCAGCGCCTGCCCGAGTACGGACCAGACGAACAGCACCCAGGCGACGCCGAGCAACGCGTCGCCGAGTGCGGCCGGCCGGTCACGGTGGCGGCGACCGTGCCCGAACGCCATCAGGGTCGGCAGCGCGGCGAACGCGGCTACGAATATCGCCGTGCCGGCCACTGCCACCGGGGTGGGCCAGGGCCGGCCCACCCACAGCAGGGTCACGCACGGCACCCCGAACAACAGCAACAGAACGGTCGAGACGATCGCGGTGCGTCGCCATCGCCGCCGCCGGCGGAACCGCGGGGCCGCGTTCTCCACCACCAGGGCCGGCGGGGCGGCGGGATCTTCGGTCATCGACCGACGGTACCCGCGCCGGGGGATGCCTCAGGAGATCGAGTTGGCGCCGTCGATGGCCAGTGTCGTCCCGGTGACGTAGGAGGCGCCGGGCGAGGCGAGGAACGCCACCCCGGCCGCGACCTCGTCGGCGCTCGCCGACCGCCCGATCGGTGTGGCGTTGCCGGCCTCGATCTCCGAGGGCAACTGCGCCGCGGTGGCGATCCAACCGGGCACCACGAGGTTGGCGGTCACGCCGTTGGCGGCGAAATCCACGGCGACCGAACGGGTCATCCCCAGCATGGCGGCCTTGGCGGTGTGGTATCCGACGTCGCCGGTGTAGGCGGTCAGTACTCCGGCGGTCGAGCCGACGTTGACGATGCGTCCGTATCCCCGCTCGACCATCCCGGGCAGCGCCGCCCGGGTGACGAAGAAGGCGCTGTCCAGGTTGCGCCGCAACGCAAGTGACCATTCGTCGTCGGTCATCACGGTGATGACGTTGGGCTGTTCGGGACTGTTGACCGAGGCCAGTCCGGCGTTGTTGACCAGGATGTCGAGCCGGCCGAATGAGGCGACCGTGGCTTCGACGAGTTCGCGCGCTTCGTCCGGGGAGAACAGGTCGGCCACATGCCAATCGGCCGAGATTCCCTCGGCCTGCAGCTCCTCGGCCCGGGCGGCAACCCGGTCGGTGGTGCCGGTGACCATCACGGCCGCACCCAGCCGGCCGAGTAGGCGGGCGCTGGCGAAGCCGATCCCGATGTCGCTGCTCGATCCGGTGACCAGCGCCACCTGACCGGTGAGATCGAACGCGGTGGGCAGCGTGGTTGACATGGTGGCGGTCCTCTCGGTCAGCGGATGCTGCGCCGCAGCTTATGGCGGCCGGACCGCACTTTCTAGGTCAGTCGTACAAAACTTGGACGTTCGTACAAACTGGTAACTGTCGTGTCACACGACCGAAACGCAGTGGCTCGAAACTCGGCGAAACACATTCGATCGCAGGAGCTTCGAGAATGTCACGAAAGTCGTTCGCCAGCCTGGCCATCGCCACACTGCTCGTCGCGGGCACCGCCTGTTCGGGTGGGAGCAACGCCCCGACGGACGACGCCGCGCTGGCCTCGACCATCCGCACCCCGTTGATGAGTGATCCCCCACCCCTGGATCCCGACACGTTTTACCAACCCGAGGGTCTGCTGATCATGACCTCGGCGTACCAGGGACTGCTGCGCTACGCACCGAACTCGACCAAAGTGGAAGGCCTGCTGGCGGATCGCTGGACCGTGTCACCCGACGGCCTGCGCTACACCTTCCATCTCCGTGACGGCGTGAAGTTCTCCGACGGCACACCGTTCGACGCCGACGCCGCGAAGGCCAGCTTCCAGCGACGCATCGACATGGCCGCCGGGCCGTCCTACATGCTGGCAGAGGTCACCGGGATGGCGACCCCGGATCCGCGGACGTTCGAGGTCACCCTCGCAAAGCCAGTCGCACCGTTCCTCGACTACCTCGCCTCGCCGTACGGACCGCTGATGACCAGCCCGACCGCGGTGGCGCAGAACGCCGTCGGCGGAGACCGGGCCACCGGCTGGCTGGCCGCCCATACCGCGGGCACCGGTCCCTACATGCTCAGTGAGGCGGTCGCGGCCGACCACTACACCCTCACGACGAATCCGCACTACTGGGGTGCGGCGCCACAGATCACCACCATCACCCTTCCGGTCATCGCGGCAACAGCGGTGCAACGGCTACAGCTGGAATCCGGCCAACTGGACATGGTCCTGCACGGCTTCTCCAAGGGTGACTACCAGGCGGTCGCCCAGGGCGCGAACACCGAAGTCCTGCAACATGATGCCTTGGTCAAGGCGATGGTCATGGTCAATCCCGATTCGGCGGTGTTCGGCCCCCGCCCGGCGCGCGAAGCGCTCAGCGCCGGACTCGACGCGACCGCCCTGACCACCACCGTCTTCGGCGACCAGGGCTCCCCCTCGACGCAGTTCTACCCCACCGGGATGATGCCCGACGGCGCTGCCCCCGACCGGCCTGCCTACGACCCGTCGAAGCTCTCGACGCTGGGAAAGAACGGCGGTGCCGTCGAGATCGGATACCCGTCCGGTGACAGCTCACTGCAGGATCTGGCCAACCAGCTCCAGGTCGTCCTGCAACAGGCCGGTCTGACCTCGACGGTGCGCGACTTCCCGCTGGCCCAGTTCTTCGCCCTCGTCGAGAACCCCGACCAGCGTCCGGACCTGATGCTGGCATCGTTCAATCCCGATGCGGCACATCCGGATACGTGGTCGCGCATCTACAACTACACCAACGCCCCGGTGAACCTGCAGGGTTGTTCGGTTCCGGAAGCGGACACGTTGCTCGACGAGGGCAGCGCTGAGCCGGACCCGGCCCGCTCGCAGGCTCTGTACGTCGAGGCGGCCAAGGCGTACCGGGATTCGCTGTGCTGGGTGAACCTGTCCGATCTGCACAACACGGTCGCCGCGCGCAAAGGCTACTCGGGCTGGTCGAGTCAGCCGGCATGGATGTGGGACACCGACTTCTCCACGTTGACCTTCCAATCGTGAGAGCCGGACTCGGCAGCCCGGCCCGGCCCACCGGCAACACCGCACGGGGGGCGCAACGCCGCACCGAGATCATCGACGCGGCGGTGGAGGTCATGGCCAAGGTCGGACTGGCCGGCCTGTCGATGCGCGTCGTGGCCCAGCAGGCCGGGATTCCGCTCGGCGCGCTGAGCTACTACTTCACCGACAAGGCGGATCTCGTCGCTCAGGCGTTCCAGCAGCTCTCCGAACGTGAGATCGAACGCGTCGTCCACACCGCCGAGCAGCTCGACTCGGCGATGCCGACCGAGCGGATCGCCGATCTGTTCGCCGACCTCATCCTCGGTGGGTTCGACTCTCCGCAGGGTGCGATCGTGGCCCGTTACGAGTTGGTCACCGAGGCCAGTCGCGACGAGCGGTTACGCCCCATGTTCGAGTCCTGGTACGCGGCGATGGTGCCGGCGTTGAGCCGACTGTTCCGGGATCTGGGCTCCCATCATCCCGAACTGGATTCCCGCACCGTCATGGCCGTCATGGCCGGGCTCGAGATCGACAACCTCTACCGGCCGCTGGGCCCGGTCGACAAGCGGCGCATCCGCGCCACCATCCGGCATGCGTTCCGGGCGGTCACCTCACTGCACAACGAAGGCGGAACATAATGGCAGGCAGCGGATTCGGGCCGGACATCACCTTCCTCGGTGTTCCCCGCTGCGATCTGGACGACCCGGCCACCTACGCCGACGCGGACATCGTGATCCTGGGTGCGCCCCTCGACGGCGGCACCACCTACCGTTCGGGCACTCGTTTCGGCCCGTCGGCCCTGCGGCAGGCCTGCTATCTCCCCCAGAACGGATCGCGGCCCAGCCTCGCGTTGCGGGTGGACGGGTTGACCGACCTGCGGGTCTACGACGCGGGGGACGTCACGCTCTACAGCGGCGACGTCGAACAGGCGGTGCGGCTGATCGAAGAGGATGTCTTCAAAATCGCCTCAGCCGGGGCGATTCCCGTGGTCCTGGGCGGCGACCACACCATCGCCTGGCCGGATCACACCGGCGTCGCTCGCCACCACGGATTCGGCAAGGTGTCGATGATCCACTTCGATGCGCACGCCGACACCGGCGACATCCACCTGGGATCGCTGGTCGGCCACGGGCTGCCGATGCGCCGGCTCATCGAATCCGGCGCATTGCGCGGCGACCGATTCCTGCAGCTGGGGCTGCGCGGATACTGGCCCGACGAGCCGGTGCTGCAGTGGATGGCGGCCCAGGGGCTGCGGTCCTACGAGATGACCGAGATCGTGGCCCGCGGTCTGGAGCCGTGTCTGACCGAAGCGTTCGGCATCGCCACCGACGACTGCGAGGGCGTCTTCCTGTCGGTGGACATCGACGTATGCGATCCGGGACATGCGCCCGGCACCGGCACACCCGAACCCGGCGGGTTCTCTGCGCGTCAGCTGCTCGACGCCGTTCGCCGAATCTGTTACGAGCTGCCGGTACTCGGCGTGGACGTGGTCGAGGTCGCACCCCCTTACGATCACGCCGATATCACCGCGCTGTTGGGTAACCGGGTGGTGCTGGAGGTCATCTCGGCGATCGCACGGCGTCGCAAGGACGCCGCGGACGGCACCACCTGGGATCCGGCACAGCCGCTGCTGGCCGGGCGCGGCACCGACGAGCAGCTGCGGTTGATCCGCGAGGGCGAACAGGCCCGCCGGCGAGGTGAGGGCGGCGCCCGCCCGCACCACCATCCACACGACCATCAACATTGAGCCCTCAGGGATGCCGGCAGGTCACCCCGCCGTCGACCACCAGATGCGACCCGGTGATGAATGACGCCCTGTCCGACATCAGGAATGCGACCGCCGCGCCGATGTCCTCGGGTTGTCCCAGCCGTCCCAACGGGGCGGCGGCGATGAAACCGTCTCGTACCTCTTCGACGTCGAGGGCGATCTGCAACATCGGCGTCTGGATGAAGCCCGGGCACACGGCGTTCACGCGGATTCCCTCCGGCCCGAGTTGCGCGGCCATCGACCGGGTCAGGCCGAGCAGTCCAGCCTTGGAAGCGCAGTAGGCGGGAATGAACGGATTGGCTTGCAAGCCTTCGATACTGGAGATACCGACGATGGCGGGGCGCCCTCCGCTGCGGGCTGCCTCCTGCAGATGCGGCAGCATCAACTGGGAGATGAGCGCCTGGGCGCGCAGGTTCACGTCGAGCACCGCATCCCAGGTCTCCTCGGTGAAGGCGCCCACCGGTTCCGGAATCACCCGCCCGGCCGCGTGCACCAGACCGTCGATCCCGGCCATCGCTTCGGCGGCAGCGGCGGTCGCCGCGGCGATCTGGGCACCGTCGCAGACGTCGACGACCGCGGCCGGCACCCCCAGTGTCCGGCCGACAGCGCTCACCTCGTCCGCGATGTCCCACAGCATCACCTGGCGCCCATCGGCGATCAGCGCCTCCGCGCTGGCCCGTCCGATACCCGACGCTCCGCCGGTCACGACGATTCCGGCCATCGGCCCACCCTCCTAGGTTCTCAGCAGCACTTTGACGACATCGCCCGAGCGGGCGGCCACCGCGGCATATCCGTCGGCGGCGCGGTCGAGTGGTAGTTCGGTGGTGAAGATGCCGTTCACCGAGAGCCGTCCCGACTGCAACAACGGAATCAATTGCGGCCAGGTCTGCTGCACCGGTGCGGTGGTCATCCGCAACGTAACGCTGCGCACCAGGGCCAGCGTCGCAGGGAACGGGAACGGCTGCAGATCGTGGACGCCGACGACCGACACCGTGCCGCCGGCCCGGACGGCGGTCAGCGCGTCGGACATCGATGCGTCTGATCCGACGGCATCGATCACCGCGTCGACACCGAGACCGCCGGTCAGCTCCATGGCCGCCTGGGTCGCCGAGGGCGCGGCGGGGATGGCGCCCATGGCCGCCGCCCGCTCCCGGCGCTGCACCACCGGGTCGACGGCGAGAACCGTTGCCGCACCGAGGGTCAGGGCGCTGCGCACCGCGCACAGGCCCACTGCACCAAGGCCGATCACGGCCACCGTACCGCCGGGGGGCACGTCGGCCCGCTGCACGGCGGCCCAACCGGTGGCCAGGTTGTCGGTGAGCAGCACCGCCTGCTCATCGTCGATGTCCTCGGGCACCGCGCGCAGCTGGAAGTCGGCGGCCGGCACCGCCAGCAGGTCGGACTGCGCTCCGCCGAGCGCTCCGGTGCCGAAGATCCGTGGACCGGAGTGGCACCGGATGGGATCGAGGGTGGCGCAGCCCCCGCAGTGTCCGCAGCCGGCCACCGAGGACACCATGACCCGGTCCCCGCGACGCACCGTGTACACGTCGGTTCCGACCTCGACGACCGTGCCCACGGCTTCGTGGCCCAGGGCGACCGGTTCCAGGATCGGGTAGTCCCCGTCGTAGAAGTGCAGATCCGAACCGCAGATGCCGCTCGCGGTTACTGCCACGACCGCACCGTCGGGTCCCGGCAGCTGCGGGTCGGGCCGTTGTTCGATCCGCACCGCCGCCGGGGTGTCGATGACCACGCTACGCATGTCGACTCAATTCCCTTGTCGTGTAATCGTCCCAATCCGGTTCGCGCACCGCGCTGTGGTATTCCGGCAGCTTCCACGGACTCACGGTGTGGATCTCGCCGAGCGAGTTCTTGAAGTAGGAGTGCCGGATCGAAGGATGGGCCCACACCGTCTGCCGGATCGCGTGCTGGGATGCGTCGCGCCACCGCTCGGTGGCCTCCGGCGTCGGTTCCATCGAGTGCAGTCCGTCGGCCAGCCGGGCCAGGCACTGGCCGATGTAGCGCATCTGGAGTTCGGAATTGAAGATGAGGCTGCCGCCGTGGGCCAGATGGGTGCCCGGGCCGTAGGTCAGGAACAGGTTGGGGAAACCGGGGACGGTGATGCCCCGGTAGGCATACGGGCGTTCGCCCCACACCTGGCGTAGGTCCGCGCCGTCGCGGCCGGTGATGTTCATCGGTGCGAGCACCTCGGTGGCCCGAAACCCGGTGGCATACACCACGATGTCGGCGGGGTGCTCTCTTCCGTCGCTCACGACGCCGGTCGGGGTGATCCGTTCGATCGGCGTACGGATCAGCTCGACATCGTCGCGCCGCAGCGTGCGGATCCAGCTGCCGTTGTCCTGCAGGGTGCGCTTGCCGGTCGCCGGATAGTCGGGCAGCACCTTGGCCAGCAGTTCGGTGTCGTCGCCGACCTGGCTGGTGATCCACTCGGTGAACATCATCCGCGCCATGGCGTTCATCTCGCTGACGGCGTGGTCCTGCGCCGCGTAGGCCGGGTCGACCAGTGCGGCGTCCAGCCCTTTGTCGGCGCCGGGCCACAGCACCAGGAATCGGTACCAGCGACTGTAGAACGGCAGGTGTTCCATCGCCCAGCGGACGCCGGCGCCGACCCGGTCGTGGTACATCGGGTTGGGGAACATCCACTGTGCGGTGCGCTGGAAGATCGTGAGCTGCTCGACGTCGTCGGCGATCGCGGGTGCGATCTGGAATCCGCTGGCACCCGCCCCGATCAGCGCGACGCGCCGCCCGGTGAGGTCCACGCCCGGGTCCCAGGCCGCCGAGTGGAAAGCGGGTCCGCCGAAAGTGGCTGCTCCCGGGATGTCCGGGACGAACGGGCGGTTGAGCTGACCGACGGCAGTGATGACTGCCCGTGCGGACAGCTCATCGGTGGTGCCGTCGGGCCCGCGTACCGTCACCCGCCACCGGCCGGACACGTCATCCCAGTCGGCCGCGGTCACCTCCGTCCGCCAGCGGACGTGTTCGGCGATGCCGTACTTGTCCATCACGTCGGTGAAATAGCGCCGCAGTTCGGGTTGCTCGGCGAAGTAGTGTTCCCATGCGTTGTTCGGCTCGAAGCTGTAGCAGTAGAAATGGTTGGCCACGTCCACCCGTGCACCGGGATAGGTGTTCTCCCACCATGTTCCGCCCGGCCCGGCGTTCTTCTCCACTACGGTGAACGGCAGCCCGGCCTGTCGCAGGCGGATGGCGGCGAGCAGCCCGGACTCGCCACAGCCGATCACCAGGACCGGGCAGTCGGCCGCGGCCGACGGTTCGACCGGATCCGGTCTGCGCGGGTCGGCGCCGTCGAGGTCGAGTTCCTCACCGAGCAGCGGCAGGTACTCCTCACCCACTGGTTCGCAGGCGGCCCAGTCCATCATCCGCCGGATGAGGTCGGGGCTCAGCGGCGCCGGTTCCGGGCAGCCGCGATCGCGGTAGTCGGTGATCACGTCGAGGGCGACGGCCCGGGCCCTGGCCTTGTCCTCCTCGCTCATGAAGCCCTGGATCTCGTTGAGGAACAGTCCGGCCTGGGTGAACTCGTCGAGGTAGCGCGGGTCACCGGTGATGTGCACCAGACTGAGCACCAGGGTGGGCACGCTCACCTCCGCGAGCGCTGCGGCGATCTCCGCTGTGGGAGTGGTGAAAGGAGTCCCGGCATAACGGTTCCGCATGAAGCGTCCTCTCCCTCGGCACAATAACGCTACGCGCCGTATCGTAACGGGACGGCGGACGTCAGGGGGCCGAAGTCGACACCTTCTTCTCGTGCTCGCCGACCAGCCACCGCGCCACCTCGACCAGTTTGATGTTGGTCTCCTGCGACGCGCGGGTGAGCGTGGCGAAGGCCTGCATGCCGGACAGGTTGTCGCGGTGCATGAGGATGCCCTTGGCCTGGCCGATGATGTCGCGGCTGGCCAGTGCCACCTCGAACTGCTCGGCCGCGTTGGCGCCCGCGAGTGCCACCGCGGCGTGCTGGGCGAGGAGTTCTCCGACGGTGACGGATTCGTCGGAGAACACGCCCGGCTCGGATCCGTAGACGTTGAGAGCGCCGAGACTTCGTGCGTTGGTGAACAACCGGAAGGACAGCATTGCGCGCACGCCACGCTCCCTGGCGGTCGAGACGAACATCGGCCACCGGGATTCCTGCCCCAGATCCCCGACGTGCACGGTGTGGTGCTGGTGCAGCGCGTCGAACATCGGCCCCTCGCCCAGTTCGGTCTGCAGCCGGTCGAGTTCCTCGGCCACCGGGTCGGCCGGTATCGCCGGCTTGACCTGCTGGTTCTCGATCAGCGAGATACCCGCCCAGCTCGCCTCCGGCAGGAGCAGTACCGCTGCGGAGATGATGGTCTTGAGGGTCGCCTCGGTGCTGGACTGCGACTGCATCTCCAGGGCGAGCCGGCCCAGGGTTTCTGCGAGTCTCTCGGTGTTGCGCTGCTCCACATCCGGAAATCTAACGGATCGCCGGGTGGTCACCGCCAGGCGAACACCGGCTGTTCGAGTTCGTCGACCCGGTCGGAGCGGCCCTCGAGCCCCAGCCACCTCATCTGCAGGAGCACCGCGCCGGTCGGCGCGTGGATCAGATCGTTGCCCAACGGGATCTGGACGACGGGGCGCGGGCTTTCGGCGATGGTGATGTAGCGAGGGGAGTCCGCCCGCAGCAGCTGGTGCAGACCGACCCGGTAGACCGCAACCACCTCGTCGGGGGCGGGCCGCAGTTCGAGCCGGCCACCGCCCCAGATCACCACCGGGGTGATCACGTAGCCCGAGCGAGTCGGATAGTCGTCGAGCAATCCGAGTACCGTCGACTCGGGCAATCCGACACCGACCTCCTCGTGCAGTTCCCGCAACGCCGCGTCGACCGCACTCTCACCGGGATCGAGCCGGCCACCGGGCAGTGCCCACTGGGCGGCGTGGGTGCTCAGCCGGGAGGCTCTGCGGCACAGGAGGAATGCCGCACCGCCCGACACGTCGACCATCCGCCCGTCCAATCCGGCCTCCATCGGCCGGCCGGCAATCCAGTCGTCGACGGGCGCCGGGTCGACCCGGTCCTCGCCGGTCTGCGAGTCGACCAGGACCACCGCCACAGCGGCCTGCCGCTTGCTCGGATCCGAGACCGCACGGCGTTCGTGCCCGGCGAGGTGACCGCGGATGCGCTCGCGCAGCGCCTCGTCGTACCGGACCGTCATCGGGTCACCCGGCCGGCCATCTTCATCAGCATCGTGCGTAGGCGAGGCGACAGGTACACCGCGACAACTCCGTTGAAGATGTCCTCGCGCAACCGGGTCAGGGTGGAGGTGCTGATCCGCCAACCGTCGGCGGTCTTCTCGTAGGTCTCGGTGTAGTGGCCGTAGCCGCGCAGATTGACGCCGGGACCGAACCGCACCACGTCCTCGAGCGCCCACACCCCGCGCGCGGTGGTGGGCGAGGTCAATTCGATCTCGGGCGCGTGCACCTGGTGCACGGTGGGCTGCGCGCGCAGGCTCCGGCGGGTGAAGGCGACGAAGTCGTCGGCGCCACGGATGACCTTGCCGCCGGACGCCGAGGTGTCACTGAGGAAGTCATCGGTGAACAGCGCGCGCCACCCAGGCCAGTCCTTGGTGTCGAGTAGCCGGCAGTAGCGCGCCTTGAGCTGCTTGATCTCCTCGATGTCCTGCGCGTCGCCCATCAACCGAATATACGAACCCGTTTCGATCGGGCGCTGTGGGGCAACCCCGAGGCACACGCGACAGAAAGGTTCGGATATGGCACTCGACGACGACGACATCACGACCTCCGACGGCGGGGGCGAAGGCACCGCTGACGGCGGCTCCAACCCCGGCGGCCACGACGGCGGGGCCGACGGCACCGCCTCCGGCGAAGGCCCGGCCGACGGTGGCTCCAACCCCGGCGGCCACGACGGCGGGGCCGACGGCACCGCCTCCGGCGAAGGCCCGGCCGACGGCGGCTCCAACCCCGGCGGCCACGACGGCGGGGCCGACGGCACCGCATAGACCGCGCCACCATGCTGAGCCGCTGCATCCGAGTCGACCCCGCGACGTTCGCCGAGCAGTACTGGGGTCGCCGGCCGCTACTCAGCCGTTCGGACGCGCTGCCCCACGACTTCGGTGATCTGCTCTCGCCCGATGCGGTCGACGAGCTGATCGCCGAGCGTGGGGTTCGCGCGCCTTTCATCCGGTTGGCCAAGGAGGGCGACGTCCTGGCCCGAGACTGTTACCTCTCGCCTGCCGGTTTCGGCGCCGAGATGCCCGACCAGGTGGATTCGGCCAAGGTGCTGGCGCAATTCGCTGCCGGCGCGACGATCGTGCTGCAGGGTCTGCACCGGCTGTGGCCGCCGCTGATCGACTTCGTCCGCGCCGCGGTGGACGATCTCGGTCATCCCGTCCAGGCCAACGCCTACATCACCCCGCCGAGCAACCGCGGCTTCGATCCGCACTACGACGTCCACGACGTCTTCGTTCTGCAGGTCGCCGGCCAGAAGCGCTGGATTGTGCACGACCCTGTGCACGAGCACCCGTTGCCGTCACAACCGTGGACGCACCATCGCGGGGCGATCGCCGAGCGGGCCGGCGAACCGCCGGTCATCGACACCGTTCTGTCGGCCGGCGATGCGCTGTACCTACCGCGGGGGTGGGTGCATTCGGCTCAGGCGTTGGACTCGACGTCGATCCATCTGACGGTCGGGGTCTCGGCGGTGACCCGCTTCGATGTCGCCCGTGCCGTGGTGGACCAGTTGGCCGCCGATCCCGCCTTCCGGGAGTCGCTTCCGATGACCGCCACCCCGACCGACCACGATGAGATCATGGCGACGGTGACCAAGGTGATGGCCGAGGTGGTCGACAGCCTCCGCGACGGTGGTGCACTGCACAGCGCAGGAGCCGCCGCCCAGTTGACCCGCCGCCACGCCGACCGCACGCGCCCCGTTGCCGTTCGCCCGCTGGCCGCATTCGACGCGGCGCAGGCGGCCGGCGGTACCCCGGTGCGCTGGCGGCCCGGGCTGATCGCGACGGTCGAAGCGGTGGGCGACCGTGTCGCGCTCCGGTTGCCGGACCGCGTCATCAGCTTCCCCGCCCTGTGCGCCGCCGCCGTCGAGGCGCTGCACCGGGGGCAGGTGCTCGCCGCCACCACCACCCCTGGCCTGGATACCGCCGACGCAACCGTCCTGATCCGAAGACTGCTGCGAGAGGCCGTCGTCGTGCCGGCGGCGTGCGGATGAGTTCTGGACCGAGACTTCCCTGCAGTGACCAGTCACTGGCCCGCGCCGATCCGATGTACGGCACCGCGTCGGCCGGATCGCGGTGGCTGCTGCTCGAACTGCCCGGCGGCTGGGGTCCGTCGGCCTTCCTGCAGTCACCGTCGGTTCTCGATCCCACCCTCGGCCGGGCCATCGTGCGCCGAGCCGAAGCCGCCGGCATGCGCATCGCGGCGATCCGCCGCCACGGGCGCCGGAACGCCCCACCGCGATGGCGGTGGTTCGTGGCGCAGTCGGACGTCGGCGAAGAGGTCCTGCACACCGGCGAGGTCAGCGGTCCCGCCGAGTTCCTCGAACTGGCCCTCGACGGAAGCGACGGCGTCCGCACCCCCGACCCCCTGGTGGTCGTCTGCGCGCACGGCAGACACGATCAGTGCTGCGCTGTGCGCGGCCGCGGAGCCGCCGCGGCCATCGCCGCCGAATATCCCGAATTCACCTGGGAATGTTCACATCTGGGCGGCGATCGGTTCGCCGCGACCATGCTGATCCTGCCGCACGGTCTGTGTTACGGACGGGTCGATCTGACCGATTCCGCCGAACTGGTGCGCCGGTACCTCGACGGCCGGCTCGACGACCGATTCCTGCGTGGGCGTACCTCGTTACCGCACGCCGTGCAGGCGGCCCAGCACTTCGCTCGGCAGGCCTACGGCGACGACCGCATCGCCGCACTGTCCCCGCAGACCGTCGAACCGTATGAGGGTGGGGTGCGGGTCGTGCTCGATTCCGGAGCCGGGATCGTGGACGTGCGACTCGACGAGGGGCAGTCCGAACCGCTGTTCTCACAGTGTCGGGCCACGGTGGCCGGCCGGGTCCGCATCTTCACGCTGAACTCGATCGTCTCCGGTCCCTACGATGGCTTGTATGGCTGAGGAATTCACGATCTCCGACGTTCCGTTCACCCATGACCCCTGGGTGGCCGCGCGCACCCGCTACGACGACATGCCGTACCGCCGCGTCGGGTCGTCCGGGTTGTTGCTCCCGGCGATCTCGCTGGGGCTCTGGTACAACTTCGGCGACAATCGGCCCTTCGACGTCCAGCGGGAGGTGCTGCGGTACGCCTTCGATCGGGGCATCACCCACTTCGACCTGGCCAACAATTACGGACCGCCCTACGGTTCGGCGGAGGAGAACTTCGGCCGCATGCTGCGCGGCGACTTCAAGCCCTACCGCAACGAGCTGATCATCTCCACCAAGGCGGGTTGGGATATGTGGCCGGGTCCCTACGGTCAGCTCGGCGGTCGCGCGTATCTGCTGGCCAGTCTGGACGAGTCGCTACGCCGGCTCGGCCTGGACTACGTCGACATCTTCTACTCCCATCGCATCGACCCCGGCACTCCACTCGAGGAGACCATCGGCGCGCTCGACACGGCGGTGCGCTCCGGTAAGGCGCGATACGTCGGCATCTCGTCGTACTCGGCGGACAAGACGGCCGAGGCGGCCGCGATCGCGCAGCGACTCGGCACTCCGCTGGTGATCCACCAGCCCTCGTACTCGTTGCTCAACCGCTGGATCGAAGACCGTCTCACCGCCGAACTGACCCGGGCCGGCATGGGCGCCATCGCCTTCACCGCCCTGGCACAGGGTCTGCTGACCGACCGCTACCTGCAGCAGCCGCCGGCCGATATCGACCGCGCCACCAAGCGACCCACCTTCGACGACGAGCTGGTCACCGACGAGGTACGGGAGCGGCTGCGAGCGCTGGCCGGCATCGCCGAGCGACGGGGTCAGACGCTGGCACAGCTGGCGCTGGCGTGGGTGCTGCGCGACCCCGCCGTGGCCTCCACCCTCGTCGGGGCGTCGAGTGTGGCGCAGCTCGAAGAGAACCTCGCGGCGCTGGCGAAGCTCGATTTCACCGAGGAGGAACTCACCGAGATCGACCGGTACGCCTCCGAATCGGGCATCGATCTGTGGCGCGAGAGCTCCGACATCTGAGGGATCGCAGGCGAAATCCCGGCGCTGCGGCGAGAATACAGCTGGGCTTCCGCGAACACCCGACGACAGAGGTGACAGCTTGCCGGAGAGACTCCGCGCCGCCGCGTCGGGCGATGGGTTGGTGTCGGCGTTCCAGCCGGTCGTCGAGTTACCCGAGGAACGGGTCGTCGGTTATGAGGCGCTCGCCCGTTGGCCCGGCCTGGGCGATCCCCCGCCGCAGCAGGTGATCGCCTACGCCGAGGCACACGGCGGACTCGACGCGCTCGACCGCGCCTGTATCGCCGCCGCGATCAACGGTGCTGTGGATCAACAGCTTCCCGACGGTTCCCTTCTCCTCGTCAACTGTGAACCCGGCAGCGACCACCACGGTATGGCCGACGACCCCGTGGTGACGCATGCGCGTGAACACTTCGACCTGGTCTTCGAGCTCACCGAGCGCAACCTGCTGGCCCACCCGGGTGGTCTGCTCCGCAAGGTCACCGAATTGCGAGCCGGCGGCGTGTCCGTGGCGCTGGACGACGTGGGCAGCGATCCGGCCTCGGTGGCGCTTCTGGACCTCCTGCGGCCGGATCTGGTGAAACTGGACATGGGTCTGCTCGAGCGCCGGCCCGGCCGCGAGCAGACCCGCACCATCGCGGCGGTCCTGGCGTACCACGAGCGCACCGGCGCGACGATCGTCGCCGAGGGCATCGAAACCGATCAGCACGTCGAGCAGGCGCTCAGCCTCGGCGCCGCCTTCGGCCAGGGGTACCGTTTCGGCCGTCCGGTGCTGCGATTCGACGCTGACCCCGTCGCGTGGATGCGCTCGCCGGTGGATGTCCTGCCGGCCCCGGCCACCCGCTCGCTGTTCGACGCGGTCGGGGTGCGCACGACGATCCGGGCGGCGCCGATCGACACCATGGTGGCGCTGTCGCAACTCGTCGCCGACCAGGCGGGCCAATCGGCCGATCCGGCGATCGTGCTGACCGCGATCCAGCGGGCCGAGTTCTACAACGCGGGCCTGTGCGATCGCTACGGCGCCATCGCCCGGAATTCGCCGCTGGTGGCCGTCTTCGCCGACCGGGCCGACGCCGACTTCGGCGCGGGTGTGCGCGGTGTCGAGCTCGATCCGGGCGATCCGCTGCGCGACGAATGGGTGCTGCTCGCGCTGGGTCCACATTTCGCCGCGGCACTGGTGACCCGGCTCGAGGACGTGACCAAGGATCTGTCGGGTCCGTGGGACGATGTCCGCACCGATGTGGCCCTGACCTATGACCGCGCCCTGGTGGTCGAGCTGGCGCGCGATCTGTTGGCCCGAATCCCTTGACGGGCAACGGATTCGGCGTCAGGGTTGGTCGGTGAGCCCGGCGATCCAGCGCTGGACGCTGCGGGTCAGTGACTGGGGCACGCTCGCCGGGTCCATCAGGTCGTTCTCGGCGAACAGGCTGGCCTCGCCGGCGACGGTCTCCTGGGTGAAGCGTCGCAGGGTCTTTCCGGCGGCCATTCCGTGGCCGCGAAGACCCTCGATGGCCTCGAGCAAGCCGCCGCATTCGCGCATCGTCGCGTCGAGATGCCCGAACGACACCCCGAGGTGTTCGGCGATCAGCGCGTTGCGGATCGCCACCACGGCCGCCCGGACATCCCCGCGCTCCTCGGGTTCGGTGGCGTCCACCGCGAGATCGCATTCGCTGTCGAAGCCCATCGACCGGTTGTTCAGATTCGACGAGCCGATGCGCAGCAGCCGGTCGTCGATCGCCATTACCTTCGAGTGCACGTAGATCGGGGTGCCGGCGTCGGTCACCGGCCAGTAGACGCCCATCCGCCCGTAGGCGTCGGCCGCCCAGAGCTTCTGCAGCAATCTGTGCCGCGCGCTGTCCATCGCCTGCTGTTCCAGGCGGCTCTCGGAACTGCGGGGCATGACGACCACGATCTGGGGTCCGTCGGCCTCCTGCAGTCGCGCACACAGGGCGTCGGCGATGGCGCGCGAGGCCAGGTACTGGTTCTCCAGGTAGATGATGTCGCGCGCCGAGGCGATCGCGGCCAGGTTGAGCGCCTCGACTTCCCGCACCTCCGCGCGGGAGCCCAGCGCCGGCAGGGTGCGGGCGACCCCCACATCGAGATTACGCAGCGTCGGCTCGAGTCCGCGCGGCCACGTGTCGTGGCCGGATTCGACCGGATCCAGCGACTGCCCGGTCGCGGTCCGCCAGCGGTCGCGGGCCTGCTCACCGAGCGCCCGCGCGGCCCCGCCGTCCACTGCCACCACGACGTCGTGCCGCGGACCGTACGGGTGGCCGAGGTTGCGGCGGAACCGATTTCGGTCTTCGTGGGCGGGGGTGTCCCAGCGGTCGACGGACAGGTCGATGCCACCGCAGAACGCGACCGCGTCGTCGATCACCACGATCTTCTGATGGTGCACCGACCCGGTCGGATGCGCGCCGTCGATCGCGAAGTGCAACCGTTCGCTGCTGAGCCAGTTCAGCAACGCCACCGGGGTCATCTGACCCCAGATGCCGCCCAGGGCAGGCACCAGACGCAGATTCGAGCGCAGCAGATACACGTCGAGCTGTCGCCGCACGCGGACCAGCCAGCGCAGGAACATGCCCAGCTGATTGGGGCCGCGGACGGATTTGTCCGCGGGTTCGAACACCATCCTGGTGTCGAAGTCCCACCCGACCAGCATCACCCGGTGCCGGGCACGCAGCATCGCCGCCTTCACGTGGACGAAGTAGTCGGCGCCGTCGACGATGCAGGCGTAGCGGTCGGCCCGCTCGACCCGCCAGCAGGTCTCGCCGGGTAGCAGCAAACCTCCGTCGCCCCCAGACACAGCGGTGTGTCTACCACATGGGCAGGGCTGCGAACCCGGGTTCGACTACCGTGCGAACCGTGGACGAGACCAGGGCCGCACAGCCCGCGCGCGAGCTGGCCCTCGACCTGTACCGGTCGGCGGCCGTACTGCTCGTGGTCATCGGGCACTGGCTGCTGTCGGTGATGACGTACCGGGACGGCGAGTTCGGCCGCGACAACCCGCTGGTGCTGATGCCGTGGACGCAGTGGCTCACCTGGTTCTTCCAAGTCGTCCCGGTGTTCTTCGCGGTGGCCGGGTACGCCAGCGCGGTGTCCTGGTCGCGGCGGCCGGCTGATGGCAGCGAATCCCGGCAGGAGTGGATTCGCCGACGGGTCGCCCGCACCCTCGGGCCGACGGCGGTCTACGCGGTGGCGATCCTCGCGGTGATCGCCGCGCTGATGGCGGCCGGGATCAGCGGTGCGGTGCTGGAATTGGGTGGCTGGGCAGTGGCCATGCATCTGTGGTTTCTGGCGGTGTATCTGATGGTGGTGGCCCTGACCCCGATCGCGGTGGCCGCGCACCGGCGGTGGGGCCTCGCCGTGCCCGCGGTGCTGTGCGCGGGCGTGGTGATCGTCGACGTGGTCGGGATCGGCACCGGGATTCCCGAGATCCGGATGGCCAACTACTTCTTCTGCTGGGCAGCGATCTACCAGCTCGGCATCGCCTGGCACGGCGGGTTGTTGTGTCGGCGCCTGCTCACCGCAATGGCCGTGTTCGCCGCCCTGGCGTTGCCCGCGCTCGTCACCTGGGGCCCCTATCCGATCGCCATGATCGGCGTGCCGGGCGACCGGGTGGAGAACAGCGCACCCCCGTCGGTGGCGCTGCTGGCGCTGGCGCTGGTCCAGATCGGGGTGCTGTTCGCGCTGGTTCCCCTGCTGAACCGGGTACTCACCCGCGGCGCCTGGCCGCGGATGATCGGCGTGGCGAACAACAATGTGATGGCGCTGTACCTGTGGCACATGCTGCCGGTCATCGTGGTGACCCTCGTCGGATATCCCACCGGGCTGCTGCCCCAGCCCCCGCTGGGTTCGGCGGCGTGGTGGCTGGCCCGGCTCGAATGGGAGCTGGTGCTGGCGGTGGTGGTCGCGGCGCTGCTCGCGCTGATGGCGTGGCAGCGTCGCCTGTTCACCCCACCGATCCCGACCTTCGCCGCACCGGTTTCCGCCGCAGTCGCCGAGGGTTCGCTGTATCTGGGGACGGCGGCGTGCGCATTGGCGCTGTCGCTGCTCTCGGCGGCCGGCTTCGCCCCGGACGGCCGGTTCCCCGTGCTGGTCGCCGTGCTGTTCGGCGCCGGTGCACTGCTGGTCGGGGTGCGGCCGAAGGAGCGGTCGATGGTGAACCGCGTGGCGCGATGACCGATCTGTCCACGCTGGCCGCCGAGGGCGCCGACCCCGACGAGCTCTTCACCTCGTTCGCGGCCTGGGCGCAGGATCGCGGCACCGTCTTGTACCCGGCTCAGGAAGAGGCGCTGATCGAGCTGGTCAGCGGTTCCAACGTGGTGCTGGCGACGCCGACCGGCTCGGGTAAGTCGCTGGTGGCCACCGGCGCCCAGTTCGCCGCGCTTGCCGCCGACCGGGTGAGCTTCTACACCGCTCCGATCAAGGCACTGGTCAGCGAGAAGTTCTTCGCGCTGTGCGCGGTGTTCGGCGCGGAGAACGTCGGCATGCTCACCGGCGACGCCGCGGTGAACTCCGACGCGCCGATCATCGCGTGCACCGCCGAGGTGCTGGCGAACATCGCGCTGCGCGAGGGCAGCGGAGGCCGGACGAACCAAAATTCGAGCCTGGTCGTCATGGACGAGTTCCACTTCTACGGCGATCCCGAGCGCGGCTGGGCCTGGCAGGTGCCGCTGCTCGAACTGCCCAGGGCGCAGTTCCTCCTGATGTCGGCGACGCTCGGCGACGTCACCACGCTGCGCGAAGATCTGACCCGGCGCACCGGCAGGCCGACGGCGCTGGTCGCGAACGCCGAACGTCCGGTGCCGCTGTTCTTCTCCTACGCCACCACACCGATGCACGAGACGATCGCCGACCTGCTCGAGACCAAACAGGCGCCGATCTACGTCGTGCACTTCACCCAGGCTTCGGCGCTCGAGCGAGCCCAGGCGCTGATGAGCGTGAACGTCAGCACCAAGGCGGAGAAGGCCGCGATCGCCGAGCACATCGGCGCCTTCCGCTTCTCTTCGGCCTTCGGCACCACATTGTCGCGCCTGGTCCGCCACGGCATCGGGGTGCACCACGCGGGCATGCTGCCCAAGTATCGACGGCTGGTCGAACAGCTCGCTCAGGCCGGCCTGCTCAAAGTCATCTGCGGTACCGACACCCTCGGCGTCGGGATCAACGTGCCGATCCGCACGGTGGTCTTCTCGGCGCTGTCGAAATACGACGGCACCCGCACCCGGCAGCTCAATGCCCGCGAGTTCCACCAGATCGCGGGACGGGCGGGACGCGCCGGATACGACACGGCCGGCACCGTGGTGGTTCAGGCCCCCGAGCACGAAGTCGAGAACCTCAAGCAGTTCGCCAAGGTGGCCGACGATCCCAAGAAGCGGCGGAAGTTGGTGCGCCGCAAGGCGCCCGAGGGCATGGTGCCGTGGAGCGAATCGACCATGAACCGCTTGGTCGAGGCGACTCCCGAACCGCTGACCAGCAACATGCGCGTCTCCACCGCGATGATCCTCGATGTCGTCGATCGCCCCGGGGACCCGTTCCTGGCGATGCGGCGCCTGCTCACCGACAATCACGAACCGCGTAAGAAGCAGTTGCGCCTGATCCGCGAAGCCGTGGGTATCGCCCGCTCGCTGCTGCAGGCCGGAGTGCTCGAACGCCTCGATGCTCCGGAGCCCGACGGCCGGCGCTACCGCCTGACCGTCGACCTGCCGGCCGATTTCGCCCTCAACCAGCCGCTGTCCACGTTCGCGCTGGCCGCCATCGACCTGCTCGACCAGGACGCTGAAGACCCTGCAACGTATGCGTTGGACATCCTCTCGGTGATCGAGTCAACGCTGGAGGATCCGCGTCAGATCCTGGCCGCACAGTTGAACAAGGCCCGCGGTGAGGCGGTGGCCCAGATGAAAGCCGACGGCATCGACTACGACGAGCGGATCGAGCTGCTCGACGAGGTCACCTATCCCAAGCCGCTCGAAGAGCTCCTCGCCCATGCCTTCGCGGTGTACCTACAGACCAACCCCTGGGCCGCGGACGCCGTGCTGTCCCCCAAGTCGGTGGCCCGGGAGATGTGGGAACGTGGATTCACCTTCCGCGAGTACGTCAGCGTCTACGGTCTGACGCGCTCGGAAGGCGCTGTGCTGCGCTATCTTTCGGACGTCTTCAAGGCCCTGCGCTCCGGGGTTCCCGCGGCCGCCCGCACCGAGGAGTTCACCGACATCGTCGAATGGCTCGGCGAGCTGGTCCGCCAGGTCGACTCGAGCCTGCTCGACGAGTGGGAGAAGCTCACCAGTCCGGAACAGCCGTTGGACGCGCCCGTTCAGGTTCCGAGCCGACCCCGGCCGTTGACCGGAAACGAGCGGGCGTTCACTGCGATGGTCCGCAACGCGTTGTTCCGGCGGGTCGAATTGTTCGCCCGGGAGCGCTGGGCCGAACTCGGCGACCTGGACGCCGGCTCGGGTTGGACCGCGCAGCGCTGGGCTCAGATCGGCGACGCGTACTTCGACGAGCATGACGAGGTCGGCACCGGCGCCGATGCCCGTGGGCCCGCGCTGCTGCTGTTCGACCGCAGACCCGGGGTGTGGGCGGTGCGCCAGATCCTCGATGACCCGGCCGGTGACCACGACTGGGGCATCTCGGTCGAGGTGGATCTCGACGCCTCCGACGAGGAGGGCGCACCGGTGCTGCGGGTCGTCGACGCAGGCCGGTTGTGACGCCGCCCCGAGTCGATGCAGCTATCCCCGCGGAGGTCGGGTCCGGGTCATCGTGACGTCCTTGCCGGCCAGCACGGTCGAGGCCGCCTGTGGGATCAGGGCCAGCGCCAGGGCGGACATGGCCACCGTCCACGATCCACTCAGATCGTGCAAGGCGCCGATGGCCACCGGGCCTACCGCGGCTAGGGCATAGCCCACGCTCTGCGCCATTCCCGAGACCTGGCCGGTCTGGGCGGTCGAGGTGCTGCGCAACACCATGAACAGCAGCGCCAAGCTGATCGAGGCGCCGGGTCCGGCCATCACCAGCAGGACCCACAGGGTGGGTACCGAATCGGTGGCCAGCAGACCGGCGAATCCGACGGCGGTCGCCAGTAGCGCCAGGAAGGTGACCGGTCGCTGGTCGGCGAACCGGCCGGCGACGATGGGCGCCGCGAGCGACATCAGCAAGGCCGCCACCTGACCCGACGCCAGCACCGCCCCCGCTCCGGCCGCCGACATCCCCCGGTCGACCAGGTAGTCCGGCAGCCATGCGGTGAACGTGTAGAAGATCAGCGACTGCGCGGCCATGAAGATGGTGATCGACCACGCGATCGCATTGCGCCACAGAGGCTCTCGACGTGGTTGGACGTCCATCCGGTGCACCCGCCGCAACAGCGGTAGCCAGGCGAGCATGGCGACGAGCGCGAAGACAGCCCAGCTGGCCAGCGTCAGTCGCCAGTTGCCGCCCAGGGCCTGATCGACCGGGATGGTGACCGCCGCGGCCACCGCGGAGCCACCCGTCAGGGTCATCGAATACAGACCGGTCAGCAGGCCGGAGCGGTGCGCGAAGTCCCGTTTGATCAACGAGGGAAGCACCACGTTGCAGACGCCGATACCCGCGCCGGCCAGCGCCGAACCGGCGAAGAGAGCCGACGAGTCGGGCAGCAACCGGACGGCGGCGCCGAGAACCAGGACAGCCAGCGCCCCGAACACGGTGCGCTCGATGCCGTACCGGGCCGCCGCCCGCGGCGCGAGCGGTGCCACGAGCCCGAAGACCAGCACCGGCAGGGTGGTCAACAGCCCGACGACCGCACTGCTCCAGCCCGTCTCCGCCTTGATGTCGCCGACGAGCGGGGCGACGGCGACCACCACGGGCCGCAGGTTGGCCGCCACCAGCATGATGGCCAGCGCCACCCCGACGACGGCGATCCCGGTCGGTGTATCGGTCCGGCGGGACGCGAGAGGAGCGGTGGTCACCGCCCCAGGGTTCTCGACGCATGCCGAATCAAACAAATCCCGCCGTCGCCACCGCGAAGTCAACAGACGTTGACATGAACCGGTGCATTGCATATCGTCGACGTCACCAACTGTTGACATCGTTCGGAGAGAGGCGCCATGCCCGTCACCGCCATCCAGATCGGACTGGATCCGGATCTGATCGACTACTCCGCGCCGGACTTCGCGCAATTCGCCGGGCTGTCCAGGCAGAGTCTGCGCAAGGCCAACGACGACAACGTCGCCGGCCTGCGCGAGGCCGGTTACCGCGTCGACAACTGTCTGATTCCCGCGGGACGAGCCGGCGCCGAGAAAGCCCGGCAGTGGCTCGACGCCGGGCACTACGACGCCGTGCTGATCGGCGCCGGCATTCGCCTGGTCGCCGGCAACACGCTGCTGTTCGAGGCGATCGTCAATGCCGCACACCTGACCCAACCCGGCTGCCGTTTCGTGTTCAACCGCGCCGCGGTGGCGACACCGGAGGACATCCGGCGCTGGTTCCCCCGTCCCGAGACGGTGACTCGATGAGCGTCGGAGAGGCCGACGTCGTGGTGGTCGGGGCCGGGCCGACCGGGCTGGCCGTCGCCGGCGATCTGGCGCGAGCGGGCCGCTCGGTCGTCGTGCTCGAGCGTCGCCCGGCGATGAATCCATCCAGCCGGGCCTTCGCCACCATGGCGCGCACCCTCGAACTGCTCGACGCGCGCGGGCTGGCCGACGATCTGCTCACCCGGGCGCACCGCGCTCCCGGCGTCACGGTGTTCGGTGGTGCCCGCATCGACCTGACACACCTCGATTCGCCCTACCCGTTCGTGGCGGTGACACCGCAGGTCAACGTGGACCGCGCACTGCAGGGGTACGCCCGCGCCCACGGAGCCCGCGTCGTCCGGGGTGCGCAGGTGGACGCCGTGGCCCAGGACACCGATGGGGTGACGGTGACCGCCCGCGATCCGGCCGGTCACCGAACACTTTGGCGCGCAGAGTTTCTGGTCGGAGCCGACGGCGCCCACAGCGCGGTGCGCCGGCTGATCGGGGCTGAATTCCCCGGCCGGACCCTGCTGTCCTCGATGGTGCTGGCCGACGTGCTGCTGTCCAACGGTCCGGCCGGCAGCGGGCTGAGCCTCTACAGCACCGGTGATCTGTTCGCGTTCCTCGTCCCCTACGCCGGCGGCTCCTGGTTCCGCACGATGGTGTGGAACCGCGCTGACCAGCGCCCCGACCGCGCGCCGGTGGACCGCGCCGAGGTCACCGGCGTGCTGACCCAGGCGATGGGTACCGACCCGGGGCTCGTCGAGCTGGGCTGGGCCTCGCGCTTCCACTGCGACGAACGGCAGGTCGACCGATACCGGCACGGCCGGGTGTTCCTGGCCGGGGACGCCGCACACGTGCACTCCCCCATGGGCGGACAGGGGATGAACACCGGGATCCAGGACGCGGTCAATCTGGCGTGGAAGCTCGACGCGGCGCTCGGCGGCGGGCCGGAGGCGGCCCTGGAGACCTACCACGCCGAGCGGCACCCCGTCGGCCGGCGGGTGCTGCTGCAGTCCGGACTGATGGCGCGGGGCATCACGCTGCGCCCGCGTCGCCTGCGGGCCATACGCGATCTGCTGGCGCCCCGGCTGCTGCGGGCGCCGCGGGTGCGCGACGCCGTCGCGGGGAGCTTCGCCGGCACCACCCTGCGGTACCCGCACGCCGTCGGCGAGAGCCCGCTGGTCGGGACCCGTGCCACCCAGGTCCCCCTGGTGGGGCGTCGGCTGACTGAGGTGCAACGGACCCCCGGTTTTGTCTTCGTCCGCGAGCGTGGGTGCGATCCGGTGTTCGCGCCGGGGTTGCTGCAGGTCGAACGCGCCGATGGCGGTCCCGCCGTGCTGGTGCGGCCCGACGGCTACCTGGCGTGGGCCGGCCGCTCGTCAGACCGATCGGGGTGGCTGCAGGCGCTCGCGGCCTGGACGACCGCCGGCGGTCAGCCCGCGGCGTTGGGCCTCATCGGCGGGCAGTTGCCGCCGGCGTCGGCGGTCAACTCGTAGTGCCAGAGCTCGTTGGCGTAGACCTGGCACAGGCCGAACCGGGACCCGTTGCGCGACATCCACGCGGCGGCGTCGGGGCCGCCGACATCGACGGCCTTGCCCTGTACGTGCATCGAGGTCTGCGGGGACGCGACGAATTGACTTGCGGCCTCGGGGCTGCCGTAGGTTTGCACGCCGTCGTCGAACAATCGCTGCTGGAAACCCGGTGAGCGCCAACCGGAGTTGATCTCGACGGTGATTCCCTGCGCGGCGGCGGCGTCGGTGGCTTTCTGCACCGCGGCCAGCAGTGCCGGGTCGAGCCGGCCGATCACCGGATCGGACACGTCGTAGGCGGACAGGGTGTCCCCGTCGGGGAGGTAGCCGCCGAATGTGTCGGTCGCCGCGGGCCCGAGGGAGAACGGCGGGGTGTCCTGGGGCGGACCGGCGGCGGTGGGGCCGATCAGTGCGTCATCCGTGCCGGGTGCGGCGGGGTCGGCGGCGGCGGTGGTCGCGCCGAAGAGCAGCCCGGCGGCGATGACGGCGGCGGCCGGGACGAGGGTCTGGCAGTGACGGCGACGGTGCATGGTGAGCTGACATTGTGCCTCATTAGGATCGACGCATGCCTGCGCCGGATCATGTGCACGATGTCCGGTCCGGTCGCTCCACTGTGCTGGCCGCGCTCGCCCTGGTGCTCGCCGCCGCCGCACTCGCGGTGTCCGGCTGGACGTGGTGGCAATCGAGGACGGAGCCGTCCTATTCCGAGGAGCAGCGGTCGGCGGCCAAGGCGGCCGTCTGTGGGGCGTTCACGTCGGTCCGGACCGCCGTGGCGACCAATACCCATCTCCAGCCGCCGGGTGGGGCCGTGGACGTCACGGGTGCGCTCGCGACGGCGGCCAATGCGCGCGGAGCCCTGATGAACGGCGGACAGTACCTCTTGGCCCGGCTGGAGCCGGCGACGCCGCCTGAGTTGGCGGACACGACAAGGCAATTCGCGAACAAGCTGCTCGACTTCGGAGCGGCCGCGACCGCCGGGGTGCAGAACACCGATCCCGGGCAGGAAGCGCTGTCGAAAGAACTCGACACGCTCGGTGACCGGCTCGGTCAGCTCTGCGGAGTCTGAGCAGCCACCCTCGCCCGTTCCCTCATCGAGGCGACGACGCCACCGTCGTTGAGGATGTCGGTGCCCGTGAGGTAGCCGGCCTTGGGACTCGCGCAGAAGGCGAACAGTTCGGCCATCTCCTCGGGCCTGCCCCAGCGCGGCACGGCGGCATCGGTGACCATCGTCCCGGCGCCGGCCTGTTCCTCGAGGCGGCCCATCTCGGTGTCGACGGATCCGGGCGACACGGACACCACCCGCAGCCCCCGCGCGGTGAACCGCTCGGCCTGTGCGGTGCTGTACCACCGGACGAAGCTCTTGCTCACCGCATACGCCAGACCTGAACGCGCCTGCTCCGGCGCGGCGGCGCACACGGCCGACATCTCGGCGAGGAAGGCGTCCTGATCCGTCAGCGCCATGGAGAAGCGGGTTGTCGGGATGATCTCCTCGGGCAGCAGGTGGGCCGCCATCGACGCCACGTTCACGATCGCGGCGCCCTCGTCGGCGGTCGCGTAGAACGCCTCGTTGACGTTGACCGTGCCGATCGCGTTGGTGCGCATCACGAAATCCGCGTCTCCCATGCTGGGGCTCACGCCCGCTGCGTGGATCACTGCCGACAACGCGTCGCCCGCGACACGGAACACGTCGTCCACCGCCGACCGGTCGGTCACATCGCCGTACACGCCCGTCGCCGATACCCCGATCCCGTCGAGCTTCGCCACGGCCGCATCGAGACGTTCGCGCCGCACGTCACACAGGACGACGTGGTGATCGCGGCCGACGATCTCCGCCGTCGCCACCCCCATTCCGCCCGCCCCACCGGTGATCACCACAACCCGATCCATGGCCGCGACGGTACGGGTGCCGGCGTCCCCTGTCAGGAGGTCCTGGAGAAGTGCCGCCGAGTCCGCGGGCCTCGATGAATCAGTTCCTGCCAGCCGGCGGTCAATCACTGCCAGCGGGATGGAACACCTCTGACCTGCTGGTTGACCCTGTCAGACCGGCCGGGAAACCTTCCAGACCGACAGGCACGAGAAGACAAGAAGAGGTACGACCATGAACACCTACGGATTCGCCACCGCCGCCGCCACCACTTTGACCGCCGCCTTCCTCGGGCTGGCCGCCCCCGCGATGGCCGCCCCCACCGGCCCCTCCAACGCCCAGGACACCATCAGCCAGCTGCAGGACCGCGGCGTGCGCGTCATCATCAACCGCCAGGGCGCCGTTGGCCCCCTCGACCAGGCCTCGGTCACCTCGGTGCGCTTCGACACCGACGACCACGTGGCCTACGTCAACGTCCGCTGACGCGGAAGATCCGCTGAATGAGCCGAGTCGGGGCGCCCCATCCGGGGCGCCCCGACTCGTGCGTGGACCGCTACCGGGCGTCCTGGTTCAGCGAGTCGAGAAAGACCGCCGCCACGGTGTGCAGTTTCACGTTGCTGTGCTGAGACTGGGTGACCAGCCGTTGGAAGGCCTCATCCTCGCTGCAGCCGTGAATGGCCCGCAGTGCACCTTTGGCCTGGTCGATGACCGAGCGAGAGGTGAGCGCACCGTTGAGCTGGTCGACGGTGTCCCGGTAGCGCTGCAGGCGGCGGGCGGTGGCGATGGCGTGCCCGGCCGAGACCGTGTACAGCCGCATCAGCGTCTCGTCGAAGGGGTCGAAGGCGGTCGCGGTCCGGCTGTAGATGTTCAGCGACCCGACCAGTTCGGGGTCGTCGTCCACCCGCTCGACCAGCAACGGCACCGAGAGCGTCGCGCTGATCCCACAGGACTGGGCGGCAATGACGAACTCCGGCCAGCGCTGATCGTCGGCGCGTGTGGCCACGCGGACCGGTCGACCCCGGGCGGCAGCTTCCAGACACGGCCCGCGTCCGGACGCGTACTGCTCCTCGTCCAGCCGCAGGAGCAGGTCGTCGGTATGGGCGGCCGTGCGGGGCGCCTCGCCGGTCAGCACGCTGATGCTGACCGCATCGGCGTCGGGGATGGCGCCGGCACCCGAGGACGCGACCCGCTGCAGGGCGTCGTCGAGGGGTTCCTCGGCGGCGACGAGAGACAACAGAGACTCAATGGCGTCGGCCGCACTCTCGAGTCGATCCAATTCATCGGGTCGAGCATCGGTCATCGCCGGGTTCGGTCCTCTCAGCAGCCAGCCAACCGCCCGACTTTATGAAGCTCGACCATCCGGATCAGCCGGAAAAGCCCGTCTGCGCCGATCTGTACGCGAAGTGGCCCGACTCGCTACGCGATTTGGCCCGTCAGTTTGTGGTGGATGGCGGCGTCGGCTCGGAGTCCTGACGAAGACGCCACCTTATTGTGACCTTACGTAGTCCTTATTTTCCTTATTTTTTGTTGTACGGTGGGGTTCACAGCCAGCGACGGAAGGAACTCGAGATGCGACAGGACCCCGCGCGGATCGTTCTGGTGACCGGCGCGTCCAGGGGCGTGGCCGCCAAGGTCGCCCGCCGACTGGCCGACGCAGACACCCATGTCCTCGTGCACTACCGGCGCAACGTCGCCGCCGCCGAGGCGGTCGCGGCGGCCATCCGCGAGGCCGGTGGCAACGCCTCCACGCTGGCTGCGGACATCTCCGATGCCGCCGCCACGGCGGCGATGATGGACTCGATCGAGGCCCGTTTCGGCCGGCTGGACGCGATGATCCTCGACGCCTCCGGTGGCCTCGGTGCGGGTGCGAACGTCAGCTACGCCGTCGGCGGCGACCGTGAGGCGCACCGGCGCCTCGCCCGGCTGGCCATGCCATTGATGCCCGCCGGTGGCCGCATCGTGTTCGCCACCAGCCACCAGGCGCACTTCTTCCCCAACAAGGCGGTGCCCAAGGGGTACGCCGCCGTCGCCGCGGGCATCCGGGCCGGTGAGACCGCCCTGTCGGCGATGCGGCTGGACTTCGCCCGCGCCGCAATCCAGTTCACCGTGGTATCGGCCAACCTGGGCGGGCCGCTGCCCGCGGTCGACGACATGGCCGCCGCGATCGTCCGGTCGGTCAACACCACGAATCCCTCCGGCGTGGTCTACGTGGGCAGCGCGAACTACCTGATGACCGCCTGACCAGAGGTCAGCCGGCGCGGGGCGGCCGGGGGTCGTGCGGGTCGTCCGGATCCGGGTCCCCGAACCATCGGGACGGCTCGCGCACACCGTATTCGTCGTGCCACGACCACCATTCGTACGGCGGCGTCTGCGGGTATCCCGGCGGCGAATCTTCCCACGTCTCCTGCCGGCCCAGCGCCGTCATGTCGAGGAACGCCCACGTGTTGACGAAGGTCTCGTCGCCGCGGGCGTCGATGAAGTAGGTGCGGTAGACGCGGTCGCCGTCCGGGCCGGGCACCCGGATGAATGCGTTGGTGCCGTGCCACTGCGCGACGCCGAAGTCGGTGTCGAAGTCGTCGACGATGGTGTACCACGGGATGTTCCAGCCCATCCTCGCCGTGATCCGCGCGAGGTCGGATTGCGGTGCGCGCGAGGCGTACACCAGCGTGGTGTCACGGGCGTTGAGGTGTGCGAGGTTGCCGATGTGGTCGGCCATCAGCGAGCAGCCGACGCAGCCGTGGTCGGGCCACCCGTGCACGCCCGGGTCGACGAAGGCGCGATAGACGATGAGTTGGCGGCGACCGGCGAAGAGGTCGAGCAGATCCACCCGGCCGTCCGGCCCGTCGAAGGCGTACGCCTTGTCGACCGCGAGCCAGGGCATTCGACGTCGCATGGCGGCCAATTCGTCACGCGCGCGGGTCAACTCCTTCTCCTTGACCAGCATCTGGCTGCGCGCGGCCTCCCATTCGGACGCCGAGACGACGGGCGGTGTCTGCATCCTGACTCCCCTTTCGTTCAACAGCTCAGTTGAACTTCACGATTCAGCAGAGCACGGCGGGACGCTATAGTCAACAAGATGGTTGAAGATCAGGTGCTCGACCGGGCGTACGCCGCGCTGGCCGACCCGACGAGGCGCCGGATGCTGGAAACGCTACGTGCGGGCGACGCCCGGATCACCGATCTCGCGGCGCCGCTGCCCATGAGCTTCGCCGGGGCGTCACGTCACGTCGCCGTCCTCGAATCGGCGGGACTGGTGCAGCGCGAGGTTCGCGGCCGTGAACACTGGCTGTCCCTGCGCGCCGAAGGCCTGAGCGCGGCGCAACAGTGGATGAACGAACAGTCCGAATTCTGGTCGGCGCGTGCCGACGCGCTCGAAGCTCGGCTGCGCCGCACCCGGAATCCCCGATGAGCGAGACGGCGACGGTCCGCGTCCAGCGCGTCATGCCCGCGCCACCGGAGGTGGTGTTCGACGAATGGCTCGACCCCGAGTCACTGACCGAATGGATGTGCCCGCGCCCGAGTCGCGTCGTCGGACTGACCGTCGAACCCCGTGTCGGCGGCACGGTGCGCTTCGACGTCGACGCCGACGGAGTCGCGGTACTCATCACCGGGCGATTCCTCGAGATCGACCGTCCGCGCCTGCTGCGTTTCACCTGGAGCAACTCGAATTGGCCCGACCCGACGGTGGTCAGCGTCGTGGCGGTGACGTTCACCCCCGCAGGTGACGACGACACACTGATGTCGATCGAGCATTCACTCCTGCCGACAACGGAATTCGGCAATTTCCAGCAGGGCTGGATCGACACCTTCGACCAGCTGGCGGTTCAGCTGCAGGCCAGATCGTAGGGCGGTACTCCGACTCCGCTGATCATCAGCTGACCCGACGGGACCCGCTCGACCAGACGCGCCTCGGCGCCGCGATCCCCGATCCACAGCTGAGCCGGTGCACCGGCCGCGAGATCGTCGGGTGCCCCGTAGACCAGGCCCTGCCAGTGGTACCGACCGTCGATCGGGCTGAGGTGGCCGGCCAGCCGGACACGGACCCCACAGCGCGTTCCCGCCACGTCGAGTTGGGCGTCCCCGTCGAACACGCCATCCTCGGTCACAGGAAGTTGCTCCGGCGCCACATCCACCGACCGAGCCGGCTCATCAGGCCGACCTCTTCCAGGAACGCGGCCAACGGCGCGAACCCCTGCACCTGCGCCGCATGGAAGTGCGGGTTGGCCCGGGCCTGGCGCCGGGCCTCCCGCCCGTCCAGGCCCGCGCGGCGATAGGTGGCACGGTTGGTGAACAGGAAGCGGTAGAACGGGCCGCCGGCGCCGTGCACCGTGGCGAGCAGATAGCGGTTGAGCGGCCGCATCTGCGGGACCGCACGCCGAGCGCCGTCGCGGGCGAACTGGATGTGCCGCGCCTCCTCGGTGACGTGGATGCGCATCACCCGTCGCACGATCGGCTGCAGCTCAGGGTCGTCGAGGATCTGGCGCTGCAGCGCATCGAAGATCTCTTCGCCGACCAGTGCGACAACCCACAGCACCGAGTTCTGGAACACCAGCGGCAGCGCGTTGATGATCGCGCGCTGCAATCGCTTGGGCTGAAACGGTTTTCCGTCCACGTAGCTGATCGCGCGTCCGAACATCACCATGTGCCGGGTTTCGTCCCCGAGTTCGGTGAGCGAATAGTGGGTGGCCGGCGACGTCACGTCGGCGTGCATGAGTCCGCGCAACAGCGCCTGGTTGAGGATGTTCTCGAACCAGATCCCCGCCGAGAGCAGGTTGATGAACTCCTGGCGCGACAGTTCGATCTGTTCGCGGCGGGTCATCTGATCCCACATCGGGGTGCCGTAGAGCGTCACCACCCGCGGCGGGAGGAAGAACCGGTCGGGATCGACCGGCGCCTCCCAGTCGATGTCTACGACGGGGGCGTAGGACTTCTTGGCCGAGCCGCGAAGCAGCCGCTCGGAGAAGTCGTCGCGCGTGGTCATGGTCATCGAGACCTCCTGCTGACTGGCGGGTGCGCCCTGACGGACACCGAAACCGAAGATACATTTTCAGTTCGTCTGTATCAATAGCACCCTGGACCATAGACTGCGCTCGATGAAATACAGCGGTCTCCTCGCCAAGGCCGTGCAGCGCTCTGGGTCGCCGACCCCCGAGGGGAACGCTGAGCGGATACTCGATGCTGCGCTGAAGCAGTTCGAGCTGTTCGGGATCCGCCGGTCCACCGTGGAGGACATCACGCGGCGGTCGGGTCTGGCGCGGGTCACCCTGTATCGCACGTTCGCCAACAAGGACGCGATCGTCGAGGCGGTACTGCTGCGGGAGCTCGAGCGGTTCCTGTCCGATCTCGCCGCCGAAGCCGGGCGCTACCGCGGAGCCGAGGACAAGCTGGTCGAAGGCTTCGTCTTCACGCTGACCACCCTGCGCGCGCACCCGCTGTTGCAACGGCTGCTCGCGACCGAACCGGAAACGATGCTGCCGTTCCTCACCGTCGAGGGAGACGGCGTGATCCGTACGGCGTCATCATTTCTCGCCCACCAACTCGCCGTGGCGCTGCCCGGCGACACCCGCACCCAGCTCGAATTGCTCGAGGTCGCCGAGGTGACCGTGCGCATCATCGTGTCGTTCGTGCTCACGCCGTCACAGAACGTGGCGCTCGGTGACGACGAGGCGGCGCGGGCGTTCGCCCGCCGCTATCTGGTGCCGCCGCTGCTGGGGCTGTCCGGCTGACCGCCACCGCGAGCGCGCGCGTCTGCACGCGACACGCCGCTCCGAAGCGAGCACTATGCGCACGCTCGCGACCACTAGCCGGCTAGGGAGACGGTGCGCCGATGCTCGGTGGGATTGACGCCGCGGACCCGCTTGAACGCCGCGCTGAAGCCGAAGGGGTCGGAATAGCCGACCGCACGGGCGATCTCGGCGATCGTCGCCGTCTGCCGCTCCACCAGGAGGTCCGCGGCCAGGGTCATCCGCCAGCGGGTGAGATAGGTCAGCGGGGGCTCGCCGACCAGATCGGCGAATCGCTTGGCCAGGGTCGAGCGGGACACCCCGATCCGGTCGGCCAGCGAGGCCACCGTCCACGGTGCCGCCGGTTCGGCGTGCAGCACCCGCAAGGCATCGCCGGCCACCGGATCGCGCTGGGCGCTCCACCAGGCGGGCGGCTCACCGCCGGGCCGGTCGAACCACTCCCGCAGTGTGCATACCAGCAGCCAGTCCAGCAGCCGGTCCAGCACGACCTGCTGGCCGGGGATGTCGAGCGCGACCTCGGCGGCAAGGTGGTCCAGCACTGCGTCGCCGGTGCCGCCGGATTCGACGCGGAGCACCACGGGTAGCGCGTCGAGCAGCCGATGACTGATCTCGCCACGCACCGGATAGGCGCCGACGATCAGCGTCGTTGCGGCACCGTCTGTTTCGCGACCGGCTGTTTCGCCACCGTCATGCCAACCGACGCGGTGTCGCGTACCGCCCAGCTCGGGCGTCGCGCAGAATTCACCGCACGCCACCGGCGGCGCCGAGGTGCCGATCTCGTCGACGAAGGTGAACGTCGCGGGTCCCCGCACCACGACCGTCTCGTAGGAGCCCAGCGGTTCGGGCGTGCCGCCTTCCGGAACGATCCACCCCGCACCGCCGAGCACGGTGCACAACGTCAACGGCGCGCCGTCGACGAAGTGCAGCGCCCAGGGCGGGGACAGCGTCGAACTGCCGAACAGGGAACCGTGCGCGCGTACGTCGCGAAACAGGTCGCCGAAGACATCCACACCTCGACGTTAGACGATTGGACAGGTTTCTCGGCCTTTCACCCATGGAACTGTCCGAGGCGCATCCGTTCAATGAAGGCATGCGCAACGACACGACACTCGTCCTGGGCGCCACCGGTAAGACCGGCCGCCGGATCGTCGCCCGATTGCGGATGCAGGGCACACCCGTGCGGCCGGCGTCCCGATCGAGCGCCACCTCCTTCGACTGGTCGGATCCCACCGGCTGGGACACCGCCCTCCAGGGCATCTCGACCGCCTACGTCGTGGCACCCGGTGTCCCCGGGCCGGTTCACGACTTCGTCACCCGCGCTGAGGCGGCCGGGGTCCGGCATCTGGTCCTGCTGTCCGGTCGCGGCGCCGACACCTGGGGCGATTCCGACTTCGGCCGTGACATGCGGGATGCCGAGGACGCGGTGCGTAACTCGGCGCTGGCCTGGACGGTGTTGCGGCCCAACAACTTCGCCCAGAACTTCGACGAGGAGCTCTGGTATGCCCCGATCCTGGAGGGCGAACTGGCACTACCCGCCGGGGACGTCCCGGAACCCTTCATCGACCTCGAGGACGTCGCTGCCGTCGCGGCCAGGGTGCTCACCGATCCCGGCCCCCACGCCGGTCGGGTCTATGAGTTGACCGGCTCGCGATCGATCACCTTCGACGAAGCCGTGGCGTTGATCTCCCGCGCCGCCGGGAGACCTATCACCTACCGACGCATTTCGCCGGATGAATACCGGGCGGTGCTCATCGAACAGGGGTTGAGCCGGGACGACGCCCACCACATCGCCGAGATGTTCGTGATGATGGAGCGCGGACTGCTCGCCGACACCACCGACGGGGTGGCCGCCGTCCTGGGCCGGGCGCCCCGGACGTTCGAGGACTACGTCGCGGGGGTCGCCGCGGCCGGGGCGTGGTCGCGGTGACCACCGACGTGATCACCGATGACGACCTGACCCTGCTCCAGCGGCCGCTGTACGGGTTCCTGACCGTCGCCGCGGGCCCGATCCCGCCGCAGCCGCGTCCGGTGTGGTTCGAGGTGACCGAGGCGCGCACGGTCGAGCTGTTCACCGGCCCCCACACCGCCAAGATCCGGCATTTGCGCGCCGAGCCGCGCGCGTCCATCGTCGTGGCCGCGCCGGTCGGCGAACGTGAACGGTGGGTGTCGGTCACCGGCCGCACCACCGTGGAACCCGATGGTGCCGGCGAGTTGGCGGCGCGTCTGGCCGCACGGTACTGGGAGCTCGACGATCCGCGCCGCGCCGACGACCTCGCCGGGATCCTGGCCGAGGACTGGGCGCGGCTGGTGATCCACCCTGAGAAGGTCAGCCGCTACGCGATGCCCTGACGCCTCAGTTGGGCCGGGCCGTGCCGGCGAGATGACGGATGGTGGCGACCTCGCTGTCGCGGTACGGCCGTCCGTCGCCGTGCAGCAGATCGTGGAACCACACCTGCGGCGGGCGGTCGTACGGCCGGTCCCAGGAGTCCCACGGGAAGTACGTCTGCGTCCGTCCCGCGACGAGCCCCCAGGTGTAGGCGCCGACGCCCCGTCGGTGCGCGACCGGCAGCACCGCTTCGACGGTACTTCCCCTCGTCCTGGCCATGTACTCCGTGCACAGCATCGGCCGGTCGAGCGGCGCCAATTCGTCGATGCGACGCTCGAATTCGCCGGCATCACCGTAGTTGTGGAAGCTGATCACATCGGACTGCGTCAGCTGGATGTCGGCGATGGCGCTGCGGCGCGCCGGGTCTGCCCAGGAGCCCTGCCACACGCCACTGGTCAACGGCTGCACGGGATTCACCGACCGCACCCACTCGAACACGTGGGGAAGCACGGCCGTGACGAGTTGCTGCTTGTTCCTGCGCTGCAGACGCCGGTACTCGGGAACCGGATTGTCCGGTTCGTTCCAGACGTCCCACCCCAGGATGCGCTCGTCGTCGCGGAACCGCCCGACCACGCCGGTGACGTAGTCGTACATGATGCGGTGATAGCGGGAGTCCTGCAGATTCTCGGTGCCCGGGCTCTGCACCCAACGCGAATTGTGCACCCCGGGTACCGGCGGCCGCTGGCGCCCCGGCCTGGGTACCGGATCCCAACACGAGTCGAACAGAACGAACAGCGGCTTGATGCCGTGGTAGGCGGCGGTCGCCACGAAATGCGAGAGCCTGCTGCTGAACCCCAGGCTGTCCTGCGCCCACAGTTGGTCGTGGAGAAAGACCCGCACCGTGTTGAGACCGATGTCGCGCGCCATCCTCAGCTCACGATCGATCCGCCGCGGATCGTAGCTCTCGCGCTCGAACATCTCGAGCTGGTTGACGGCGTTCGAGGTGATGAAATTGGCACCCACCTGCCAGCCCTGCCTGCCGTACCAGTCGTGGGCGCGGTCCGCCGACCAGCGGCCCGACTGCGCGGCGGCGCGCGGTGGCGCAGCGATCGCTGCGGCTCCCGCGAGCAGCAGAGGAACCCGGAGGGCGGCGCGGCGGCGCAGCGCGTATCGTTTCTCGGACGGCATTCGTTACAGGCGATTTCCTTTGAATCTCAGTGACTTTCGGGTAAGTAACGCCCGACGGTACAAGCGGCGTCGAGGGCGCACCACCCCGGTCTCACACCGGCCTGCGCTTTCAGCGCCTGGTACGTGAGCAACGCCACAGCCGAGCCGCCGTCATAGATTGAGCCATGCGCGATCGGGCCCCTCTCCTGGCGGCGGGTTTCACCACGGCCTTCGGCGCGCATGCGGTCGCCGGGACGCTCGGCACCACCACGACGGGCACCGCGTCGTCACTGTTGACGCTCGGCGCCCTGCTGGCCATCTACGACGGCGCCGAGGTGGTGCTCAAGCCGCTGTTCGGGTCGCTGGCCGACCGCATCGGCGCGCCACCGGTCCTCATCGCCGGACTGGTGCTGTTCGCGGCCGCCTCCGCCGGATACGCCGTCGCGGACCACGGGGCATGGCTGTGGGCGGGCCGTTTCGGCCAGGGCGTGGGCGCGGCGGCCTTCTCCCCCGCCGCCTCGGCGCTGGTGGCGCAGCTGACCCCGGCCCACGCCCACGGCCGGGCCTTCGGGTCCTACGGATCGGTGAAGTCGATCGGATACACCCTGGGACCGTTGCTGGGCGGGCTGATCGTCGCCTACGCCGGCGGCATGCAGGCGTTGTTCGCGGTCATGGCCGGGCTCGCCATCGTGGTGGCCGGATGGGCCGGTATCGCCGTCCCCGTCGTGACACCGATCCCCCGGCGCCGTCAGACCCTGCTGGACACCGTCCGGCGGTTCTCCCACTCCGCGTTCGTGGTCCCCACGCTCGCCCTGGCCGCCGCGACGGCCGCCCTCTCGGTCGGCGTCGGCTTCCTCCCGCTGATCGGCACCCAGGCGGGGCTGTCGCCGGTGGTCACCGGGGCCGTGGTCTCGGCGCTGGCCCTGACCACGGCGATCGCCCAGCCGCTGGCGGGACGCGCGCTGGACACCGACCGGGTGGCGGCGGTGCCCGGCATGCTCGCCGGAATCGCCGTCACCGCGACCGGCTTGGCCGCCGCCCTGCTGCCCGGGGTGCTCGGGCTGCTGTGCTCTGCCGTCGTGATCGGCCTGGGCTGCGGGATCATCACACCGCTGGCCTTCACCGTGCTGGCGGGCTCCACCCCGCCGGAGAATCTCGGACAGACGATGGGCGCCGCCGAGATCGGCCGGGAATGCGGCGACGCAGCCGGTCCGCTGCTGGTCGCCGGCGTTGCGGCGGCCACGACCGTGCCGATCGGCTTCCTGGTGCTGGCCGCTGTCGTCGGCGCCGCCGGCGGCGCGACGCTCACCGGCGTCGCGCGGGGGCGCGGTGTAAGAGATCGTGACCCGGGTACAGAAGCGCGGTGAGCTCTCGCCCCGAAGCCGTGCCCGAGGATCTGCGCCGACTGGCCGCCGCCCACGGGGTGGCCACCTCCTACCGCAACGAGCGCCGCGAACCCGTCGAGGTGGACGCCGAGGTGGTGATCCGCGTGCTCGGCCTGCTCGACGTGGCGGCGGACACCGAGGCGGACCGCGGCCGCGAACTCGACCGGCTCGCGGAGTTGGACAGCGCGGGTGCGCTACCACCCACCATCGCCGTCCGGCTCGACGGACGGCCGCACCCCGTTGCCGGCGCCGCCGGGCTGACTGCCGAGGACGGTACGCAGATCGAGCTGCACGACGAGACGCCGGGTGACCTGGCGCCCGGCTGGTACCGCCTGCACACGCGGGACGGCCAGGAATGCACCCTCGTGGCCGCCCCGCCCACCGTGCCCCGGGCGCCGGACACCTGGGGATGGATGCTTCAGCTCTACGCACTGCGGTCGGCTCGGTCGTGGGGCATCGGGGATCTGGGCGACCTGAGCGAGTTCGTCGACTGGACGGCCACCGAACACGGCGCCGGGGCGGTGCTGCTGAATCCGCTGCACGCACCCGGACCGACGCATCCCGTGCAGCCGTCGCCGTACACCCCGTCGAGCCGGCGCTTCGCCAACCCGCTCGCCCTGCGCATCGAGGACATCGACGCCTACTACCGCGCAGATGCCGGCCTCCGGGCCGAGGTGGACGCCCTGCGGGTCTCGGCGACCACCGAACGCATCGACCACGATCTGGTGTGGGCCGCGAAACGAGATGCGCTGGAACTGCTGTGGCGCGCCGAAGGGCGACCCGATCCGCTCGGCGACGACGGCGTATCGGAGGGACTGCGGGACTGGGCCGCCTACTGCGCGCTGGCCGAGCGACACGGAGGTCGGTGGAGCCGGTGGCCGGAACCGCTGCGCGACGTCTCCGGGGCCGCCGTCGCCGACGCGCGCCGAGAGCTGGCTCCCCGGTTAGCCTTTCACGCCTGGGTGCAGCAGCGGTGCGCCGAGCAGCTGACCGCCGTACGGGCATCGGCGCGCAACGCCGGAATGGAGCTGGGCGTCCTGCACGACCTCGCGGTGGGGGTCGACGCCGACGGCGCCGACGCCTGGGCGCTGGCCGATGTGCTCGCCGGCGGCGTCAGCATCGGGGCGCCACCGGACAACTTCACGCCGCGCGGCCAGGACTGGGGGCTGCCGCCGTGGCGGCCGGACCGATTGGCGGCGACCGGATATGCCGCATTGCGGGACATGTTGCGTGCGGTGCTCAGTCATGCCGACGGGTTGCGCATCGATCACGTCGCGGGTCTGTGGCGTCTGTGGTGGATTCCACCGGGCGACGGTCCGGATCGCGGCACGTACGTGCACTACGACGCCGACACCATGCTGGCGGTGCTGGCGCTCGAAGCCCACCGGGCGCAAGCGATCGTGGTGGGTGAGGATCTGGGCACCGTCGAACCCGAGGTCACCCAGGCACTCGCCGACAACGAGATGCTCGGATGCGCGGTGGCGTGGTTCACCCGCGACGAATCGGCGGCCGGGGAACCGCTGCTGGCACCGGCGGAGTGGCCGACCCGAGCGGCGGCCAGCATCTCGACCCACGATCTGCCGACGGCTGCTGGCTTCCTGCGAGGCGAGCACGTGCGCGCCCGCGCCGACCTCGGATTGCTCGACGACGTCGGCGCCGAGCAGGAGAACGCGGACAAGGAGCGCTCGGAGTGGGTGGAGCTGCTGCGATCCGAGGGTCTGCTGGGCGAAAACACCGACGACGAGTCAGCGGTCATCACCGCGATGCACCGACTGCTGGCAGCGACGCCGAGCCGCCTGAAGTTGATCTCGCCCTACGACGTCGTCGCGGAGCCGCGTCAGCCGAATCTGCCCGGCACGGTGGACGAATACCCGAACTGGCGGCTGCCCCTGCCGCAGACGCTCGAAGAGCTGCGCGCCGACCCGCGCGTCGCCGAGATCACCGCGGCGTTCAGGCGCGGGTGAGCACCAGCATCTCCCCGGTCACCGCCTGCTGCCTCAGCAGATCGGAGATCGCACCGCTCTGACGTTCGGCCAGTTGCCATTCCCGGGTATGGGCGTAGCGGATGTTCAGCTCCTCGGTGACCAGTGCCGTGCGATCCTTCCAGTCCTCGGCGATGGCCGGCAGATCGACGGTGCTGCGCCACGCTCGGACACGCAGGCCGGATCGCTCCACCAGCGCGGTCAGCTCGGGTCTGGTCGGAAAGTGATTGGTCTCCAGGCGGTCGGCGGCCTCCTCGTCATGGGCCATGAACACGAGCAGCCCGATCGGACCCGACGCGCGCACCGCCCGGCGCATCTCGGTGAGAACCGTCAACTGGTCGGTGGTCGTGCAGAGCACGCCCAGCGCCCAAGCGGCGTCGAAACTCTCGTCGGGCACCGGCAGCGCCGACCCGACCGCCTGGACCACCGGGAAGCCGAAGAGCTGCCGCGCCGCCCGGCAGGCGCCCGCCTCCGGCTCAGCGAGAACCGGTCGCGCCGAAACCGCCTGCGCGGCGTAGGCAGCCGGACCGCCCACCCCGGCACCGCAGTCGAGCAGCGACACTTCTGCGCCGAGGCCCATCTGGTCGATCAGCCACTGCAGCCCCGGTGGGCTGCCGCTGCCCCGGCACGCAGCCGGCAGATAGTAGTCCTCGCCCAGATCCAACGCGACCCGCGCCGTCCACTCGGCGACCGTGTCGAACTCGGCGTCCATGGCTTCGCTCATGACGACAACTCCTCTTTGATCCGGCGTCCGACCTCCGCTTTGATCTCGGCCCCGACCCGGGTACCGGACGCCGAGGCGGACCCCGAGAGGTTCACCCCTCCCACACCGTCGATCGCCAGCAACGCCCGCGCCTCGGCCACCGCCGCGTCGATGCCGGCGGCGACGGGATCGGCCGCGCCCAGCACCTCCTCGACGACCCGCTGGTCGAGTTCCAATCCCGGCAGACCCTGCAGGACGGCCGCGGACACCACATCGGTGAACACCGCGGCCGCGGCGATGACCGGCATGGTGAGCCCGGCGGAGTGAGCGCTGTTCATGAAGTCGGCCACCATGGCCGGGAACGGCACATGGTTGAGCACGCCCATCGCGGCGCCGGCGCGCTGCTTCTCGACGAGCCGCGTCGGCCGCCCGGCCACCGGCGGCGCGGTGGGCGTCTCGGGTACGGCGGGCACCATGCCCACCGAGGCCGCGAGTGCCACCAGCCGCGGGCCGTCGAGGTCGAATGTCTGTGTGACGTCGGGGCGCACGTCGTAGGCCCGGCCGTCACCGGTCACGCAGAACACCGTCCGCACGCCGATGCTGCCCAGACCGCGCAACTCCTGTTCCAATACCACCCGGTTGCGGTCCCGGCACGACAGCGTGATCCACGGCGTCGCCCCCGCCTCGAGCAGCAGCCCGCCCATCAGCGTCGGCGGGAAGTCGGGACGATTCTGGTGCTCGCCGACCAGAACGGCGTCGCAGGACGCCCCCACGATCGCCGCGGTGGCTGCCACATCGGCCTCGTCGAACGGGGCGCAACTGAAATCGGTCAGTACCAATGGCACCTCCGGCGGCGGCGCCGATGGGGGCATCAGACCCGACCAGGACACCACGCCGTCGAAGGCACATGGCCCGGAACGCATCTCGCACTGCCCGTCGGGACGCACCCCACCGCACGGCCCGAACTCCATCCGCTTCGGACACGTCCCGGCCACAGACAAGCGCTCCCCCCTCCGTGCGGTCGTACCGCGGTAGGTACCCCGTACGCGGCGTCGGCAAGCGGAAGAAAGCACTTGACCGCAGTGTCACTTAGTGACACATTGGTGGATGTCACTAAGTGACAGGAGGTGAAGCAATCAGCAGCCGGCCCGACCCCGGCGACAAGCAGGCCCAGGCGCGCCTGCAGGTGTCCCGGCATGCCTGTGAGCTGTTCTGGGAGCGCGGCGTCTCCGCCACCAGCGGCGACGACATCGCTGCGGCGGCCGGGCTGTCAACCCGGACGATATGGCGCTATTTCCGCACCAAGGAGAGTTGCGTCGAACCTGTTCTCGCGCAATCGGTTCAACGCTTCATCGCGCTGGCCAACCGGTGGCCTGACGAACTGTCCCTGGCCGACCACATGAAGATTGACATGGCCCGACACCCGCTCACCGAAGGGGAGATCGCCGATGAACGGGCCGCACTACGGATCGGCACCATGTCCCTGACCGAACCGGCTCTGCGGACGGCCTATCTGATGGTGCACGACGAGATGGAGCGCGGCTTCATCCCTGTCGTCGCTAGGCGGCTGCGCCTGCCCGAGGACGATCTCACCGTGCGGTTGTGCGCGGCCGCCGTCACCGGGGCGTTCCGCGTCGTCGACGAGGACGTCGGACGTCGCGCCATCCTCGAGAAGGAGAAGGTCACCCAGGAGGAGGCGCTGACGCTGGTCGACCGCGCCATCCACGACGCCACCAACGGCCGCCTCGGCGGACCCGTCACGCACTGACTTCAGACACATTCACCACCCCGCCGGCCGGCAGCACTGCCTCGGCGGCGGGACCCGCTGTCCCGAAACACCTTGGAAAGGATCTCCCATGGCACCCGCCGCGTTGCTCTCCGTCGAGGAACTGTTCGATCCGCCCGTCCGGGCGGCGGCCACGATCTCGCCCGACGGCACCAGGATCGCTTTTCTCGCACCGTGGAAGAACCGCCTCAACGTCTGGGTGGAGGACCTCGACGCCGAATCCCCCCGAGCGCGTTGCGTGACCGCCGACGAGAACCGCAGCGTCCTGCACTTCGAGTGGACCGACGATCCGCGGTGGATGATCTACCTGCAGGACACCGTCGGGGACGAGAACTGGCACATCCACCGGGTCGACCTCGACGATCCCGGATCGGCCGCAGTGGACCTGACCCCCTTTCCCGGGGCGATGGCCGCACCTCTGCGCGAGATCAGGGGCGGCCGGACCACCGTGATGGTGAACAACAGGCAGCCCACGCTTTTCGACATCCACGAGCTCGACGTCGCCACCGGCGAACTCACTCTGCTCGCCGAGAATCCCGGCCATGTCATGGGATGGCTCACCAGCGACCGCGGCGACATCTTCGCCACCTCGATGACCGATGACGGTGATCTGCAGCTGTCACGCTGGGACGGCACTGGGCTGCAACGCATCGCCGAGTTCGACGGCACCGACTTCCCGATCGGCATCCACCCGACGGTGATCACGCCCGATGGCACGGGCGTGTGGATGGGATCGCATCGCCACAGTGACCGCAGCCGCCTGGTTCGCATCGATCTGGACACCGGCGCGGAGACCGTGGTGGACAGCCACCCGCAGTTCGATCTCGATCCGCGGGCGTCGGTCAGCCCGACGATGCCCCCGCCGCTGATCCAGGACCGGCGCACCGGCGAGCTCCTCGGTGTCCGCTACCTCGGTGATCGACAGGAGATCCGCGCGCTGCAGCCCCGTTTCGCAGACGTCCTGGCCAACCTGGAGAAGCTGTCCGACGGCGACATCGGACGCCTGTCGTCCGACGAGAGCGGCAACCGCTGGGTCGTCGCGTTCAACCACGACCGCGACCCGGGGGCGACGTACCTGTACGACCACAGCACCGGCCGGAGCCGACTCCTCTTCCGGCCGCTGCCACACCTGGACCCCGAACAGCTCGCCCCCGTGCGGCCGGTGACGATCACCTCGCGTGACGGCTTGGCACTGCAGTCGTATCTGACGCTCCCGGTAGGCGTGGAGCCGACGAATCTGCCGCTGGTGCTCGTGGTGCACGGCGGCCCGTGGTACCGCGACAGCTGGGAGTGGGCCCCGCACGTCCAGCTGCTGGCCAACCGCGGATACGCGGTGCTGCAGGTCAACTTCCGCGGATCGCTCGGATTCGGCAAAGCGTTCCTGCGCGCGGCGGTGGGTGAATTCGCGGGCAAGATGCACGACGATTTGATCGACGGGGTGAACTGGGCCGTCGATCAGGGCTACGTCGATCGCGATCGCGTCGCCATCCTCGGCGGGTCCTACGGCGGATACGCCGCGCTCGTCGGCGTCACCTTCACCCCCGACGTCTTCGCCGCGGCCGTCGACTACGTGGGCATCTCCGATCTGGCCAACTTCATGCGCACGCTGCCCGCCATCGCCCGGCCACACCTGGCGAACAACTGGCACGCGTACGTCGGCGACCCCGACGACCCCGATCAGCTCGCCGACATGATGGCCCGATCACCGATCACCAGGGTCGACCGGATCCGCACTCCGCTGATGGTCATTCAGGGCGCCAACGACGTTCGCGTGGTGCAGGCCGAGTCCGACAACCTCGTCAACGCGTTGCGCGCCCGCGGGGTCGAGGTCGAGTACCTGCTACAGACCGACGAGGGCCACGGCGCAGTCAATCCGGAGAACGTCATCGAGATGTGGGGCGCGGTCGCGCGGTTCCTGGGACGCCACCTCGGCGGGCGGGGGTGAGCGGCGGCCGGTCTGAGCCGCGGGACGCGGTCAGGGCTGTCCGCTGACCGGGTTCACTCCGCGACCATCGCCGCCAGCCGGCCGGCCGGGAAGGGCAACTCGATACCGTGCTCGTCATAGGCGCGCAGGATCTCTCGACGCAACCGCCGCTGCACGGCCCACTGCGCGTTCGGGCTGGTCTTCACGGTCATGCGCAGTTTGAGCATGTCCGGGGACCACTCCTGCACCCCCAGCATCTTCGGAGCGCCCAGCGCCTTCTCCGAGAGCGCGGGATCGGCCAGCGCGGCCTCGGCCGCCTCGATGGCCACCTGTTCGGCGCGTTCGACATCGGCGGTCGGTGCGACCGGCACCTCCACACGGGCGACGGCGTAACCCTGGCTCATGTTGCCCACGCGGGCGATCTCACCGTTGCGGACGTACCAGAGGGTGCCGTCGATATCGCGCAGCGTGGTGATGCGCAGGCCGACGCTCTGGACTTCACCGACGGCCTCACCGAGGTCGATGGTGTCCCCCACCCCGTACTGGTCCTCGAGCAGCATGAAGACACCGGTGACGAAGTCGCGCACCAGGTTCTGCGCCCCGAAGCCGATGGCCAGGCCGATCACCCCGGCGGACGCGATGAACGGTGCGATGTTCACGCCCAGCACGCTGAGGATGGACAGGCTGATCCAGATCAACAGGATGATCGACACGGTCGACTTGAGCACCGACCCGATGGTCTGCGCTCGTTGCAGCCGCCGTTCGGCGGTCTTCTGCTCGCCGGCCGCAGGCATCCGGGCGCGCACATGGCGCAACAGCGACGACTTCTGCGCCGGCTCGGCCGCGGCCGCCTCGTCGTCCTTGCGGCGCCGGCCGGTGGCTCGGTCGATCATCCGGTGCAGGATGAACCGCGCGATCAGCGCCACGACGATATACACCGCGATTCGCACCGGAACCTCGATGAGCCAGTGTCGATTGGTCTCCGTCCATTCGAATGCCAGCGCATGTAGATCCATGAACTCGACCGTACGGGTCGCCCCGGCCGGGTTGCGAATTCCTGCGGTGGGCGAAGTGACCCACATCACGCCTCGATCAGGTCGGCGCGCCCGGTCGTCGAGGTGCTCCGTGACCGTGCACACCCTCGGCGTAGGCGGTCTCCGCGTGCTGCGAGAAGTCCACGCCGGAGGTCTCGTCCTCGGCGCTGATCCGGAATCCCATGATTCGGTCGATCAGCTTGGCCAGCATGAAGGACGCCAGGAACGCGTATGCGGCCACCACCAGGACGGCGAATGCCTGCTTGCCGAGCTGGCCGAGTCCGCCCCCGTAGAGCAGTCCGCGGGGGCCGCCGGTCATCACGTCGGTGGCAAGCAGCCCGATCAACAGCACGCCGACCACCCCGCCGACGAAGTGCACGCCGACCACGTCGAGGGAGTCGTCGTAGCCGAGGCGGAACTTCAGTCCGATCGCGAAGGCGCAGACGACGCCGGCCACCAGCCCGACGACCACCGCACCGAGGGTGTTGACCGTCCCGCACGAAGGGGTGATCGCGACCAGGCCGGCCACCACGCCCGACGCCGCGCCGAACGTCGTGGGTTTGCCGTCACGCACCTGCTCGACGGTGAGCCAGCCCAGCATTCCCAGGCAACCGGCGACCAGCGTGTTGAGAAAGATCGCGGCAGCGGTGCCGTTGGCGGCCAACGCCGATCCGGCGTTGAAGCCGAACCACCCGAACCACAACAGACCCACGCCGAGCAGAACGAAGGGCAGATTGTGCGGCCGCATGGCCTCCTTCTTGAACCCGATGCGCGGTCCGAGCACCAGGGCGAGCGCCAAAGCCGATGCGCCCGAGACGATCTCAACCACCAGACCACCGGCGTAGTCGAGCACCCCCAGCCGGAACAGCCATCCGCCGGGCGCCCAGACCCAATGCGCGACAACGGCATACACCACCACCGCCCAGACGGGCACGAACACCACCCAGGCGGCGAATTTCGCCCGGTCGGCGATCGCGCCACTGACCAGCGCCGCGGTGATGATGGCGAAGCTGAGCTGGAAGGTGGCGAACAACAACTCGGGGACCTGTCCACCGTGCACGGTGTCCGGCCCGATCCCGCTCATACCGATGTGCGAGAGACCGCCGATGAAGCCTCCGGCGCCCTCACCGGTGAACGCCAGGCTGTACCCGACCAGCAGCCAGGACACCGTGACCAGCGGGATGGCGATGAAGCTCATCATGATCATGTTGAGCACGCCGGTCGTGCGCACCATGCCGCCGTAGAAGATGGCCAGCCCCGGAGTCATCAGCAGGACGAGGGCGGTGCTGATCAGCAGCCAGGCCGTGGCGGCGGTATCGATGTCGGGCAATGTCCGGTCTCCTTCGACGGTCCCGAACGAGAATGTCGGCCGCGCGTTTCAACGAAACGGCGATCATGTTTCCGGCATGTTTCGCCCGCCTCACACGATCGGGGCGGCCGCACCACCCTCAAGAGTCGGACCGCTCAGATGGGCGGCCAGGTGCGCAGCGCCGCGTCGGCCACGCGCTGCAGGACCGCGGCATCCGTGCCGCCGGCGGCCTGCACGGCGATCCCGTTGGCGACGGCCATGACATAGCGCGCCAGCAGGCCCGGATCGGTTTCCGGGGGGAGATCCCCGGCGTCGAGCGCCTCGACGAAGCGGCCGCGCAGCCGCAACCAGGCGTCTTCCCGACAGTCGGTCAATGCCCGGCGGGCCGCCCACCCGGCCGCACCGGCCGCCAGCGATCCCTGCACCACCAGACATCCCCGCGGCGTGTCGGGCCGAGTGGTCGTCTGAACCGCTCCGAGCAGGAAGGCCTGCGCCACCCGCAGGGCTGTCGGCTCCTGCAGCGCGCGGATGAGGTAGCCGCCCGGCCCGGCGAGGTAGCGCTGCAGGGCCGCCCGGAACAGCGCCTCTTTGTTGCCGAATGCGGCGTACATGCTGGTTCGGGTGATGCCCATGGCATCGGTCAGATCGGTGAGGCTTGCGCCCTCGTACCCGTGCTCCCAGAACACCACCATCGCGCGCTCGAGCGCATCGTCGGTGTCGAAGCCCCGGGGTCGACCGAGGGACTTCGCTGTCGTGGCGTCCATGGCACCTCGATCCTACCGTTGTGTACCGATCGATACAGAAGTGCTAACGTCCTTTTCGTACCGATCGATACTGAAGTGGAGGAGCGGCGGCATGGGATCACTCGAGGGGCGCACCGCGGTCGTCACCGGCGGCAGCGACGGAATCGGGTTCGCGGCCGCGCGCCGACTGGCCGACGAGGGCGCCCACGTGTTCGTCACCGGGCGTCGGAAAGCCGAACTCGAGGCCGCCGCGCAGTCGATCGGACCCGCGTGCACGACGGTGGTGGGCGACATCTCCTCGGCTGACGACCTCGATCGGCTCTACGACGCCGTGCGGGCCCGCGGCAGGGGGATCGACGCCTTGTTCGCCAACGCCGGTCTCGCGGTGCTCGCGCCGCTGGCGGAGGCAACCGAGGAGCACTACGACCAGAACTTCGGCGTGAACGTCCGGGGAACGTGGCTCACCGTGCAGAAGGCCGTCCCGCTGTTCAACCCGGCCGCGTCGGTCATTCTCAACTCCTCCATCCGCGCGGACGACGGTTGGAAGAACTTCGGGCTCTACGCCGCGTCGAAGGCCGCGGTGCGGTCCCTCGCGCGGACGTGGGCCAACGAGCTCAAAGACCGCGGCGTGCGGGTCAACACGATCTCGCCCGGCTCGATCGACACCCCGGCGGTGGACAAGGTCGTCGGGGCCGAGGCCGGTGCGGCCTTCAAAGCCCAACTCGCCGAGGGGGTCCCGATCGGGCGGCTGGGCCGCGCGGAGGAGGTGGCCGCCGCGGTTGCGTTCCTGGCCTCCGACGAGAGCAGCTTCATGTACGGGGCGAATCTGGACATCGACGGCGGCGAGCACCAGTTCTGAAGGCCCGGCCGCTCAGCCCGACTCGGCCGGCGCCAGGGGCTGCGGCCACGGCTGTGGTTTCGGGCGACGGCGCACGTTCTGCGGCCACCAGAACCAGCGGCCCAGCAGCGCGGCCAACGACGGCGTCATCAGGGACCGCACCACGAGGGTGTCGAAGAGCAGGCCCAGGCCGATGGTGGTGCCGACCTGTCCGATCACGATGAGCTTGCTGCTCGCCATGGACATCATGGTGAAGGCGAACACCAGTCCGGCGGCGGTGACCACTGATCCCGTTCCGGCCATCGACCGGATGATCCCGATGTTCAACCCGGCGTGCATCTCCTCGCGCATGCGGGACACCAGTAGCAGGTTGTAGTCCGCGCCGACCGCGAGCAGCACGATGACCGACATCGGCAGCACCATCCAGTGCAGCGGGATACCGATCAGGTGCTGCCACAACAACACCGACAATCCGAACGACGCACCCAGACTCAGCACGACGGTGCCGACGATCACCGCTGCCGCCGCGATCGCTCTGGTGAGGACGACCATGATGAGGAAAATGAGGATCAGCGCGGACACCGCGGCGATCAGCAGGTCGTAGTCGGCACCCTGTTGCATGTCCTTGAACATCGCCGCGCTACCGCCGACGTAGATGGTCGAGCCTTCCAGCGGCGTGCCCTTGATGGCGTCCGCGGCCGCGATCCGCAGCGGTTCGATATGGGCGGTGCCCTCTTCGGTCAGCGGATCGCCCTGGTGGAACACCGTGAAGCGCACGGCATGTCCGTCGGGCGAGAGGAACAGCTTGATGCCGCGCTGGAAGTCGGCTGTCTGGAACGCCTCCGGGGGCAGGTAGAAGTTGTCGTCGTTCTGGGCGGCGTCGAACGCCTTGCCCATCGCGGTGGCGTCCTCCTGGGTGGCGATGTTCTGGTCCTGCTGGGCCTTCTGCGCCTGGTACTGGTTGAGCAGATACTGCCTCTGGTTCTTCATCGTCTGGATCATCGCCGGCATCAGCGCCGCCAGCTGCGGGGTCAGCTCGGCGAGCTGCTGGATGTCGGGCACCAGATCCTGGAAGTCATCCGAGAGCGTATTGATGCCGTCGAGGGTGTCGAACAGCGACCGCAGCGACCAGCAGATCGGGATGTCGAAACAGTGCGGTTCCCAGTAGAAGTAGTTGCGGATCGGGCGGAAGAAGTCGTCGAAGTCGGCCAGATGGTCGCGGATCTCCTGGGTGTCGGCCGAGGTGTTGGAGAACTTGTCGGACATCCGCCGGGTGACGTCGGCCATCTGCAGCGTGATCGACTGCATCTTCTCCATCGAGGCGATGGTCGTCAGCAGCTCGTCGGCCTGTTTGAGGGTGTTCGCCAGGACCGTCTGCTGATAGTCGTTGTTCATGAGTTGGCCGGTGCCGCTTTGACTCATCGTGTACGCCAGGGACGCGTGTTCGACCGGTTTGCCGTCAGGCCGGGTGATGGTCTGCACCTGGGCGATGCCATGGACCCGGACCATCGCTTTGGCGATCTTGTCGATCACCAGGAAATCCGCGGGGTTGCGCAGGTCGTGGTCGGCCTCCACCATCACCAGCTCGGGGTTCATCTTCGCCTCGGAGAAGTGCCGATTGGCTGCGGCGTAGCCGATGTTCGCCGGCACGTCGGCGGGCTGGAAGATCCGGTCGTTGTAGGTGGTGTGGTAACCGGGCAGAGTGAGCAACCCGACCAGCGCCAGGACGACCGCCATCACCAGCACGGCACCCGGCCAGCGCACCGTTGCCGCGCCGATCCGACGCCATCCGCGGGCCCGCCCCCAGCGCCGGGGCTCCAGGACCCGCCCGAACCGGCTGGTGATCGAGATGAGCGCCGGGCCCATGGTCAGCGCCGCAGCGACCACGATCGCCATGCCGATCGACAGCGGGAAGCCCATCGTCTGGAAGTAGGGCAGCCGGGTGAAGTGCAGGCACAGCGTGGCCCCGGCGATGGTCAGACCGGACGCCAGGACGACGTGCGCCGTCCCGTGAAACATCGTGTAATAGGCCGATTCCCGGTCTTCGCCGTTCCGGCGCGCTTCCTGATAGCGGCCGATCAGGAAGATGGCGTAGTCGGTTGCCGCGGCGATGGCCAGGGTGACGACCATGTTGGTCGCGAACGTGGTGAGGCCGAACACGTCGTGATATCCGAGGAAGGCCACGATTCCGCGCGCGGACATCAGCCCGACGACCACCATCACCATGGTGATCGCCACCGTCACCACCGACCGGTACACCAGCAGGAGCATCACGATGATGACGGCGAACGTCAGCATCTCGATGGTCTTCATGCTGGCGTCGCCGACGGCGTTCTGGTCGGTCGTCGTCGCCGCCGGACCCGTCACATAGGCGCGTACTCCGTCCGGCGGATGGACACGGTCGACGATTGCGCGCACGGCTTCCACGGATTCATTGGCGAGCGCCTCGCCCTGGTCGCCGGCGATGTAGACCTGGACGTACGCAGCCTTGCCGTCGATGCTCTGAGCACCGGCTGCGGTCAGGGTGTCGCCCCAGAAGTCCTGGACGTGCTGCACGTGGACGGTGTCGGCGCGCATCTCGCGGATCAACTCGTCGTAGTACGTGTGGGCGTCCGCGCCGAGGGGATCCTCGCCTTCGAGCACGATCATCACATTGCTGTTGGTGTCGTACTCCTCGAACACCTCACCGACCCGCTTGGTCGCCACCAGCGCGGGCGCGTCGTTCGGGCTCATCGACACCGCCCGCAGTTTGCCGACCTCTTCGAGTTGCGGCACAACGGTGTTGAGCAGTCCGACGATGACCACCCACGCCAGCACGATCGGCACGGCGAACGTGCGGATGAACCGGGCCAGCCGCGGTCGGGCGGCGTGCGGTGCCGGTGGAATCGCGTCGGTCGGGGTGTCGTCGGTGACGGTGGTCATCTGCGCTCGATCCGCTCGCAAGGTTCGCTCATGCCGCCTTCACCAGGCAGTAGGTCGCCGCGTGCACTCCCTGAGCCGTCCTCTCGTCTTTCACCTCGTCGTCGACGGTGACGCGACAGCCGATGGACTGGCCGTCACCTTGGACGAGGAGGTTGGGCATCACCGACGGCACCGTCGTCTCCAACCGCAGCGACCAGGGGAGGCTGACCTCACCGGTGCGCTGCGGCAGACCGTCCAGGTCGGTGTAGTTGATCACCGCGGTGTTGCCGCTTCCGAACACCTCGTAGACGACGACCTTGGGGTTGAAGTTGTCGGCGGTGTCGTTGCCCACCGGGGTGACCACCGCGCCGTCAGAGCCGAACACCGACCGCAGATGGGACACCGTCACCGCACCGACGGCCAGGGCGACCACGAACAACAACGGCAACCAGACACGTTTGAGCATCGCGAAGACTGCGGTCACGTCGTGCCTTTCGAGCGGGTGCCGGCCGCGCTGAACAACTCCGGCTGATCTAGATAGGTAACCTAAGTCCGAAAGTGGATAGAGTCAATCCGGTTATCGACGGTGAGTTAGCCGTATCACTAAACTGGCCGCGTGATTGACAAACCCTGCCGCGGACTGCGCAAGGACGCCGAACGTAATCGGCAGCGCGTCCTCATGGCGGCGCGCGAGCTGTTCGCCGCCCGGGGCATGGAGGCCACGCTCAACGATGTGGCCAAATACGCCAACGTCGGCGTCGGTACCGTCTACCGGCGCTTCGCAACCAAAGAGGAACTGGTCGAGGCCATCTTCGAGGATGCCATCGACCAGCTGGTGTGCTTCGCCGAAACCGCTCTGCGCCACAACGATTCGTGGGACGGATTCGTGTGGTTCGTCGAGCAGCTGTGTGAACTGACCGCCACCGATCGCGGCCTGCGGGAAATGGTCTACAGCAAGTGCTACGGCGGCCAGCGGGTGGCGTCGTCGCGTGATCGTCTCGTCCCGCACATCAAGAAACTGGTCGAGCGAGCCCGCGCCGACGGGTATCTACGACCCGATGTCGAGTCCACCGACATGCCGGTCCTCGGACTGCTCGCCGGGACGGTCAGCGAATGGGCCGGTCAGGTGGAACCTCAGCTCTGGCGGCGCTATGTGGCGCTCCTGCTCGACGGCATGCGCCAGTGTCAGGGACAGCGCCCGCTCGAGGTCGAGGCGCTCGACGAGAACCGGATGGATGCCGCGATGCAGGGGTGGGACCCCGCGGGTGGGTGACAGTCCGTGCGGCGCCGGTTACCAGCTCAGAGCTCGCTGACCCGGCCGCCGACCACCGACCATCTGCGGTCCAGCCGGACGTTCTGCAGCATCCGGCGGTCATGGGTCACCAGCAGCAGCGTTCCCTGATAGGCGTCGAGGGCCGCCTCGAGCTGCTCGATCGCCGGCAGGTCGAGGTGGTTGGTCGGCTCGTCGAGCACCAGCACATTGGTCCCGGTCGCCTGCAGCAGCGCCATCGCGGCCCGGGTCCGCTCGCCGGGAGACAAGTCGTCGACCGGGCGCTCGACGTGATCGGCACGCAAGCCGAACTTGACGAGCAGCGTGCGGATATCGGCTGTGGTCCAGGTGGGCAGGTTTTGTTCGAAACGCTCGACCAGAGGGTCGTGACCGGTGAAACCCGCACGCGCCTGGTCGATCTCACCGACCGCGATGCTGGCGCCGAGGCTCGCCCGCCCCTCCTCGGGTCGGCGGTGCCCGAGCAGCAGCCGCAGCAGCGTCGACTTCCCGGCCCCGTTGGGTCCGGTGATCCCGATCCGCTCGCCGGCGTCGACCTGCAACGACACCGGGCCGAGAACGTGATCGCCCTGACGCACCACGGCGTTGTCGAGGGTGGCCACCACCGCACTCGAGCGCGGCGCCGCGCCGATGGTGAACTGCAGGGTCCACTCCTTACGGGGCTCTTCGACCTCCTCGAGGCGGGCGATCCGGCTCTCCATCTGCCGCACCTTCTGCGCCTGCTTCTCGCTCGACTCGGTCTGCGCCCGCCGCCGGTTCTTGTCGTTGTCGGGCGCTTTGCGCATCGCATTGCGCACGCCCTGGCTCGACCACTCCCGCTGGATGCGGGCGCGGGTCACCAGATCGGCCCTCTTCTCGGCGAATTCGTCATACTGCTCGCGCCGGTGCCGGCGGGCCACCTCACGCTCCTCGAGATAACTGTCGTATCCGCCGCCGAAGACCGTGCTGCGGTTCTGCGCGAGGTCGAGTTCCAGCACCCGGGTGACACAGCGCGACAGGAACTCCCGGTCGTGGCTGACCAACACGACGCCCCCGCGCAGGTCGCGGACGAATCGCTCCAGACGTTCCAGCCCGTCCAGATCCAGATCGTTGGTCGGTTCGTCGAGCAGGACGATGTCGAATCGCGACACCAGGAGCGCGGCCAGCCCCACCCGGGCCGCCTGCCCGCCCGACAGGGCGCTCATCGGTGTCGAATCCGGCTGCACATCCTCGGAGTCCAGGCCGAGATCGGCCAACACAGCGGGCAACCGCTCGTCGAGGTCCGCCGCTCCGGTGGCCAGCCAATGGTCCAGTGCCACCGCGTATTCGGCTGAGGGATCCATACCGGCGGCGGGGTGCGGGTCGGCCAGCGCCGCCGCGGCGGCCTCCATGGCCACGGTGGCGGCGGTACAGCCCGCGCGGCGGGCGATGTAGGCCGCGACCGTCTCCCCCGGCACGCGTTCGTGCTCCTGCGGCAGCCAGCCGACGAAGGCGTCCGCCGGCGCCAGGCTGACCGTGCCTTCGAGCACGTCGAGATCGCCCACCAGTATCCGCAACAGCGTGCTCTTACCGGCGCCGTTGGCGCCGACCACCCCGATCACGTCGCCGGGGGCCACGGTGAGGTCGACGCCTTCAAAGAGGGTTCGGTGGGCGAAGCCGCCGGCCACGTTCTTCGCGACGAGTGTTGCGGTCACGGCCCCATCGTCGCACCCACGCCTGTGACGGAAGCGTGACCACGTCCGTCGGTCCGATCAGGGCCGCAGGCAATCGGGGTATCCGCCGTCGTATGGCGGTGACCCGACACGCATTGATCTCCGGCGCAGGGATCGCGGGCCCGGCAGCGGCCCATCAGCTCGCACAGCGGGGCTGGCGGACGACCGTCGTCGAGCGCCATCCCCAGCGGCGTGACGAGGGACAGAACGTCGACATTCGGGGCGCCGCGCGGGAGGTGGTGCGACGAATGGGTATCGACGGCGACGTCCGCGCGGCCAACACCGGCGAGATCGGCACCCGCTTCGTCCGGGCCGACGGCAGCGCCGCGGCCTCGTTCCCGGTCGGCGAGCCGGGCGGAACCGATGGTCCCACAGCGGAGTTGGAGATCCTGCGCGGTGAGCTCTCCCGCATCCTCATCGACCGGACCGCCACCGACACCGACTACCTCTTCGACCGCCGGATCGCCGATCTCGCCGACCGCGGCAGCCATGTCACCACCGTGCTCGATGACGGCACCGAGCTGGACACCGATCTGGTCATCATCGCCGAGGGTTTGCACTCACGCTCGCGCCGGTTCGTCACCGCGGCCGAGGTGCAGCCGCTCGGAATGTACTTCGCCTATGTGACCCTGCCCCGCATCGGCACCGATGACCGCTGGTGGACCTGGCAGCACGTGACCCGGTCACGCGCGGTGCACCTGCGCCCGGACAATCTGGGCACCACCCGCGCGGTGCTGACCTTCATGGCCGACGTCCGCGGTCTGGAAACCCTCACCCGCGACGATCAGATCGCGATCCTGCAGCGCACCTTCGCCGATGTCGGCGGAGCCGCCCCCCGCATCATCGACGAACTACGCGACGGCGCGCCGATGTACTTCTCCGCGGTCGGACAGGTCCATCCGTCCCGGTGGAGCAGCGGCCGGGTCACGCTGCTCGGCGACGCGGCGTTCTGCAACGCGACCTTCGGCGGTGCGGGGACCAGCCTCGCGCTCATCGGCGCTTACATCCTGGCCGGGGAGATTTCCGCCGGCGCCGACGTCGGCGTCGCCCTCGATCGGTACCAGCGCGCGATGCAGCCCTTCGTGCAGACCGCGCCCCGGGTCCGCGAGCGCACGCTGCGAATGGCGAATCCGCGCTCGGCCGTCGGCATCCGGCTGCTACACACGGGCGCCCGGCTGGCCGCCAGCCCGGTCGGCCGGGCGGTCACCGCGGCGGCCGGCCGCGGCGTCGGCGACATCGCCGGTGCCAGGGTGCCGCTGCCCGACTACGGCAGCAGCTGACCCGCCCGCAACAGCTGGTCACAGGGCTAGGGACGAATGGCCCTTTGTGACTGGAGTGACTTCTGGGACTATTGGGTAGACATATTGCGAAATTGTTCCGGTCGAGGAGGGGCCGTGTCCATCGACGTGATCCGGCGCGGCACCGTGGCGCGGGCAATCGCGCTGTCCGCCGCCCTGGCGGCAGCCGCGCTGTCCGGGGTTCCGACGGCGAACGCGGCGGACAAGTGCTCCGACATCGAGGTGATCTTCGCCCGGGGCACCGACGAGCCACCAGGCATCGGAGCGGTCGGAAAGGCACTGGTCGACACGCTCAAGCCGATGGTCAAGGGTCAGTCCGTGACGACCTATGCGGTGAAGTACCCGGCGTCGTGGGACTTCCTCAAGGCCGCGGCCGGCGCCAATGACGCCAGCCTGCGTGTCCAGTCGACGGCCGCCCGGTGCCCGAACACCAAAATAGTGCTCGGTGGGTACTCTCAGGGCGCCGCGGTCGTGGACATCGTCGCGACGTCCCCGGTCGCAGGAATGGGCTACAGCGCACCGTTGCCGGCCGCGGCCATCCCCCATATCGCCGCCATCACTGTTTTCGGTAATCCGTCCGCGCGCCTCGGGCAGCCGTTGACCCGGTTGAGCCCGGATTTCGGGGCCCGCACCGCAGACCTCTGCAACACCAACGATCCGGTGTGCTCGATGGGAGAGGATTTCGACGCCCACGTGAGCTATCCACAGTCGGGATTGGTGAAGCTCGCCGCCCAGTGGGTCGCCGCGCACGTGCAGGAGCGCGACTAGCACTACCAGCTAGCAGGTATGTCCGCTTGCAGCGGGCTGTGCGAATACTGTGGGCGCCAGCAGAGATGCTTTGTCGTGCACGCTGCGGAAGGGTTGTGCCCATGACCACCTCGAGCAAGAGCTTCAGTGACCGGGCCCGCATCCTCGGCGGCTGCGCCGCGGCAGCCGTGTCCGTCCTCGCCGCGATGGGACCGCAGGCTGCGGGCATCGCGGCGGCCGAACCTTCCGGGCCGTGCCCCGCTGTCGAGGTGGTGTTCGCCCGGGGCACCTTCGAGGCGCCGGGTGTGGGCGCCACCGGCCAGGCGTTCATCGACGCCCTCGACGCCCGCATGGGCGGCACTCCGGTCGACGTCTATCCGGTGAATTACCCTGCGACGCTGGACTTCCCGGCGGCAGCCGACGGCGTCGTCGATGCCAGCCGAAGAATCGACGCGATCGCCGCCACATGCCCCGACACCAAGATCGTGCTGGGTGGCTACTCCCAGGGCGCCGCGGTGGCCGCCTACACCACGTTCGATGCGGTGCCGCCCGGGTTGGCCCTTCCCCCGGGCATCACCGGCCCGATGCCGCCGGCCACGGCGCAGCACGTGGCCGCGGTGGCCCTGTTCGGCACGCCGGACAACTGGTTCCTCAACCTGGTCGACCGGGCTGCACCGCCCATCACCGTGGGTCAGCTCTACTCGGCGAAGACGATCCAGCTGTGCGCCCCAGGGGATCCCGTGTGCTTCCCCGGCGGATTCGACCGCGCCGCCCACAGCGCCTACAAGAGCAACGGGATGGCCGATCAGGCCGCCGCCTTCGTCGCCGAGCGACTCAACACACCGGGCGACGGGGCGGCCGGCTGAGCTCACCGCAGGTGAGCAGCATGGTGTCCCTGGACGTGCTGGGTGCGTGGGTGATCAAGTGCAACCCGCGGCGGACACCGCTGGCGCCGATGGTGGCCGCGGGCGCGGCGAAACCGTCCTGGTGTGTCGCCGACAACTACCGGTCCCGGCTGATGCGACCCGGTCAGCGCGTGCTGTTCTGGGTGGTGGCGCATCCGCAGCGCGGCATCTGGGGTGCGGGCGAGGTCACCGGCGCGGTGACAGCCGACGACGGGAATCTGCATGTGCCCGTTGCCGTTCGGCTGTTCGGGTCGCCGGTGACGGCCGCTGAACTGGCCACCGTGCCGGCACTGGCCGGCATGGAGGTGTTCCGCTCACCGCAACAGGCCAACCCGTCGTGGGTGAGCAGGAGCGAATTCGAGGTCCTCGAGCCGATGCTGCCCGCGGGCGTCACCAGCCGGCGTTGCGGGCCAGATCGATCGCATACTGGCTGACGAAGGTGCCCGCACTGGGCGCGCCACGGCACGAGCCGTCGGACTCGCCGGGCCGCTTGACCCACAGGAAGGCGTCGACCTGTGGATTGCCGGTGTTGGTGGTGGGTGCGACGCCCAGCGCCCGGCCGCTCGGGTTACACCAGTACAGCGGGTCACCCTCGACCGGACCGGCGCCGTTGCGCGAGGTGTCGATGACGAACGGCTTCCCGCCGACCATGCCGGACACGGCGTTGCCGTATCCGACGGATTCCTCGGTGGTGAAGAAGTTCGCGGTGTTGAGGCTGAAGCCGCGGGCCTTCTGGATGTCGACCTGGTTCAGCCGGCCGGCCATGACATCGGCGGGCACCCAGCGGGCGTGGCCGGCATCGACGTAGACGGCGGTGCCCGGGTTGCGGGTGAGTGTGTCGACGGCGTAGCGGATCAGGTCGAAGCGTTCCTGCTGCTGATCGGGCGACAGGCAGTCTGCCATCGCCAGCGCGTCGGGCTCGAGGATGACCGCGGCGGGCCCACCGCCGATGGCGCCGGCGACGCCGTCGATCCACGCGCGGTAGGAATCACCGGAGCCGAACCCGCCCGCGGCGAAGCTGCCGCAGTCGCGGTTCGGGATCCCGTAGAGCGCAAGGATCGGGATGGTGCCGGCCGCCTGGGCGTCGGCGATGTATTTCGCATCGACGGCCGGTGTGGACAGATGATCCATCCAGTAGGCGGTCGGCGTGTTGACCACCGCGTTCAGCAGCGGGTCCGGATTGCCCGCCGCAGCCCGCGTTCCCTTCGAGTTCGGGTTGACGTAGAACGGCCGCCCGACCAGCGGGTTCGCATCGCTGACCAGGCGCACCGCCGGCTCCTGCGCAGCGAACTCGGGTGCGGCGATCAGACCCACACCGGCCACGGTGGCGACAGCCAGGAAAGGGGAGATCCACCGGGCGACGGCGCCGGCCACTGAGGACATCACCCCTGGCAACTTAGCGGCCTGGAGAAATCAGCGCCAAACCGAGTCGGCCCGGTCGGCGCCCACCCGGTAGGCGCCCCCGTCGATGTCGTCGATCAGCGTAGGTCCGGCGGGCGTCCAGCCGAGGAGCCGCCGGGTGGCCTCGCTGCTCGTGGTCAGGTCGGCGGCGAAGAAGCGACCGATCCACCCGAAGTGCTCGTCGACCCGCTCGGCCGGGACGGAGGCGACAGGAAGGTCGAACGCCCGGCCGATCGCCTCGGCGATGACCCGGGTGGGCACGCCCTCTTCGGCAACGGCGTGCAACCGGGTACCGGCGGGCGCCTGCTCCAGGCCGAGGGTGACCATGCGGGCGGCATCGGCGATGTGCACCGCCGCCCAGCGGTTGGCACCGTCATCCGGGTAGCCCGATACGCCGCGCTCGCGGGCGATCCCGGCCAGGTGGGCGATGAAACCGTGGTCGCCGGTGCCGTGGACGGTGGGCGCGAACCGCAGGCTCACCGAGCGCACGCCGCGCTCGACGAAGTCCAGGGCCAGGTTCTCGCTGCCCCCGCGCATCGAATCGGGGCCGTGGAAGGGAGCGGCGTCGGCTTCGGTGGCCGGCCGGCCCGTCGCGAGGCCGAACAATCCCGAGGCCAGCAGGAACGGCCTGCCGCTACCGGACAGGGTGTCCCCGATCGTCTGGACGGCCGCCCGTTCGGCGGCGTTGGTCGTCGCCATGTCGGCCCAGTCGTGCTTGTTGGCCAGGTGGATGGTGGCGTCGGCCTGGTGCGCACCGGCGCGGATGGCGCCCAGGTCGTCGAGGTCGCCGCGACGTACCCCGGCGCCCTTGGCCTCGAGCCGGGCCGCGGAAGCGTCCGAGCGGGCCAGGCCGGTGACCTGGTGGCCCGCGGCGAGCAGATCGTCGACGACCGCGGATCCGATCCAGCCGGACGCTCCGGTGATGAAGACAAGCATGCGAATCTCCTCGTTTATGTCAGTGACTGACATAAACGACGGTACGCTCGATGGCAGTTCCTGTCATCACTACACTTGCCGACATGGTGCGGTGGGTTCCGGACACACCCGAGCGGTTGCAGCGCGCGGCGCTGGACCTCTTCGCCGCCCGCGGCTACGAGCAGACCACCGCCACCGAGATCGCCCAGGCGGCCGGGGTCACCGAACGGACGTTTTTCCGGCATTTCTCGGACAAACGCGAGGTGCTGTTCTACGGCCAGCAGTCACTGACCGACGCGTTCGTCTCCGGGGTCCGTGACGCGCCGCTCGGTATGGCTCCGATCCTGTTGGCCGGCAACGCAGTTCGATCTGCGGCCGGGTTCTTCCCCGAGGACAAGCGCAGACACTCCCGGACCCGTCAGCGGGTGATCGACGACAACCCGGCCCTGCAGGAACGCGAAGCGCTCAAGCTGATGCTCCTCGGTGACGCACTCGGCGACGCACTGCGGGACCGCGACGTCGACGAACTCACCGCCGCCGTCTGCGCGCAGACCGGGGTTGTGGTCTTCGGCATCACCTTCGGCCGATGGATCCGTGCCGGCGAGAACCGCTCCTTCGAGGAACTCGCCGACGAGGTGATGCGAGAGGTGGGTGAAATGACCCGTCCGCTTCACATCGACACCTGAGCGTCGGCGGTGAGGTGGGTCAAGCGGGCGGGAGCGGGCAGACTCAGCCGCGTCCGGTGGCGGCGGCGGGGGTGGTGGCGGACAGTGTGCGAATGACCTGGATCTCCTTGTCGTCATAGGCCCGGCCATCTGGATGCAGCAGATCGCTGAACCACGGATCCGGCGGTGCGGTGTAGGGCTTCTTCCAGGAGTCCCAGGGCAGATAGGTCTGGGTCCGCCCGGCGACGAAGCCCCAGTTGTATGCGCCCACGTTGCGCCGCTTGGCCACCGGGAGGATGCCCTCGACCGTGCTGCCCAACTCCCGGGCCAGATACTCGGTGCACACGATGGGCCGACCCAGCGGCGCCAATTCGTCGATCCGGGACTCGAATTCGTCGGGATCACCGTAGCTGTGGAAGCTGATGATGTCCGAAAGTTCGAGCTGGGTGCTGCAGACCTCGCTGCGGCTGCCGGGATCACGCCAATGCCCTTGCCACACACCACTTGTCACCGGCTGGGACGGATTCGCCGCGCGGGTCCACTGAAACACGTGCGGCAGGAATGCGGCGACGAGTTCCTGTTTGTCCTGGTGCTCGGCCTTGCGGTAATCCTTGGACGGGTTGTCCGGTTCGTTCCAGACGTCCCACGCCAGCACGCGGGGGTCGTTGCGGAACATGCCGACCACCCCGGTGACGTAGCTCTGCAGCACGGGCAGGTAGCGCGGGTCCTCCAGCCGTGCGGCGCCGGGGCCCTGCACCCATCCGGAGTTGTGCACCCCGGCCACCGGGGCGCGCTGCCGGCCCGCCCGGGGTGCAGGATCCCAGCACGAGTCGAACAGGACGAACATCGGCTTGATGCCGTGGGCCGCCGCGATTCCGACGAATTGGCTGAGCCGGCTCGCGAACCCGGCCTGGTCGGTGGCCCACAGCTGGTCGTGCAGGAACACCCGCATGGTGTTGAAGCCGATCTTGCGGGCCAGTTGGAGCTCTCCGTCGATTCGGCGGGGGTCGTAGGTGCCGGCCTGGAACATCTCGATCTGGTTCACCGCGGTGGAGGGCACGTAGTTGGCACCCACCAGCCAGCCTTGCGCCTGGTACCAGGCATTGGCGCGCTCGGCCGACCATCGGCCGGTCTGCGCCCCGGTCGCCAGCGGCAGCTTGGTCAGTGCAGCGGCCGCCGCCAGATACAGCGGAAGCTTGAGCGCGGTTCGGCGGTGCACCACCGCGACCATAGTGCCGGGCACCGGAGCGCAAACCGCCCTGTCACGTACTGCAACGCAACAGGTTTCAAATTGTGATCCACGGTCGCCTCAGGCGTTGAGTCGCTCGCTGAGTGTCCACAGCCGCCGGGCCTGCTCGGGATCGATCGAACTCGAGGTCACATAGGCCGGGATGTGCTCGGAGGTGACCTCCACCAGGTCATCGACGATCGGTGACACGTCGTTGTCGAGCAGATAGACGCCGCCCACCTCCTCGAGCAGTTCGCTGGTAGCGGCGAACACCACCGTGGCGGCGCCCTGCTGGGGCGTCTTCTTCCCGCGGCGCGGATCGACGACAGGTCGCCCGGCGTCGTCGATCAGACCCATCTGCCGCAGTGCCGCCGCACCGGCAGCGCTGTTGAGCGTCGTTCCGGCGACCACTCCCGGGTGCACCGCGTATCCGCGGATCCCGTCGGCGGCCCAGCGCCGATCCAGTTCGACGGCGAACAGAACGTTGGCCTTCTTCGTCTGGGCGTAGGCGGCACCGGCGTCGTAGCCGTTCTGGAAGTGCGGATCGTCCCAGTTGATCTCACCGAACCGCTGGGCTCCGGACGACACGTTGACCACGCGCGCGTGTCCGGCGGCACGCAGCGCCTCCCGCAACGCCAGCGTCAGCCGGAAGTGACCGAGATGGCCGGTGGCGAACTGCATCTCGTATCCACGCCGGTCACGTCGCGCTGCTGCCGTCGGAGGTGCCGCCGCGTTGTTGATCAGCATGTGCAGTGGTCGACCGGTGCGCAGCCAGCGCGCAGCGAAGGCGTCGACGGAGCCGGGCTCGACCAGATCGAGCTCGGCGACCTCGACGCCGTCGATACCCCCGACCGCCCGACGCGCCCGCTCGGGGTCGCGGGCGCCGACGGTCACCGCGGCGCCGGCCGACGCCAGGGAGCGGGTGACCTCCAGGCCGATGCCGGCGTGCCCCCCGGTGACGATGACGGTGCGTCCGGTGAGGTCACGACCGACCACCACGTCGTCCGCGGTGGACTCGGCGGTGAACGGGCTTCCGATGGGCTGGTGGGCACTGTGTGGTTTCATGCCACCACCGTGGCCCGGCCGGCGCACACCCGGAAGGACGCCGTGGACCAGGGACCGGCGGTCCCTGGTTGACCGACGCGACCTCGACGACAATGACGTCATGGATCGCCACGCGCTTGCGGACTTCCTCCGGCGACGGCGCGACGCGAACCTGCCCGGCGAGGTCGGACTGCCGTCCGGCGCGCGGCGGCGCACCGCGGGTCTGCGACGTGAGGAGGTCGCCCAGCTGACCGGAATGTCGGTCGACTACTACAGCCGGCTCGAACAGGCGCGCAGCACCCAGCCCTCACCGCAGATGGTGCGGGCGCTGGCTCGTGCGCTGCGGTTGACCGATGACGAGAGTGACCATCTCCACCGGTTGGCCGGCCATGCCGTACCCGACCGCCGCCGGACGTCGTCGCACGTCCGGCCCGCGTTGTTGTTCGTGCTCGACCAGCTGTCGACCGCAGCTGCGTTCGTCTGCACCGACACCTATGTGACGCTCGCTCAGAACGATCTGTCGCGGGCGTTGCTCGGTGAGTCGATCGCCTCGGATCTGGATCCGCGCAACGGCACGGCGTGGCGCTGGTTCGCCGACCCGCAGAGCCGCGCGATCATGCCCGAGCCCGACCATGCGGAGCACTCCCGCGGCATCGTCGCCGATCTGCGCGCGACCTGGGCCCGCCGCCGCGGCGACCGCGACATCGAGGCACTCGTCGACGGCCTGCTGCAGCGCAGCGCGGAATTCGCCGGTCTCTGGACGCACCACGAGGTGGCGGTCACCCCGGCCCGTCGCAAGACGTTCGCCACCCGGGTGGGGCCGATCACGCTCGACTGTGAGGTGCTCGACGACAACGGCGGCCAGCGTCTGGTGATCCTGGTCCCGCCCGTCGGTTCGACCGCGCTCGACGATCTACGCCTGTTGGCGATCGTCGGGGACTGAGCCCACTGGCGTCAGCGCCGTGGTGTACCCGGTCCGGGTGGGCCTGGCCGGCGGCGGATGGTGGGGGGCGCCTGGAACGGCCTGGTGGGCGCCGAGGCCCACGCCGCGGTGGCCGGTGCACGCATCCGGGTGGTCGGGGCGCTGTCCATCGTCGCCGTGGCACCCAGCTTCATCATCCGCGACGTGTCGCTGCTGTCCTCGCGGTCGAGCAGTACGCCGCGCGCCACCCGTTCGAGCGCCCCCTGGACCTGCATGCGATCGGGCCGCTGGGAGAACTCGGGCTGTTCGGCGAGCGTGTCGGTGATCCAGCTGGAGATGACGTCGCGGGCGTGGCTGATCTCCGACGCCCCGGCCGGGGTCAGCGCGAACGAATCGCGGTCCCGGGTGGCGAAGCCCGTGCTCACCAGCCGGTCGAAGGTCGGCTCGAGGATCTGCCGCGGCACCTGGCGCTGGTCGGCGATCGCGTTGAGGTCCGCCGCACCGGTCACCGACGTGTGTCGGTAGATCTGCATCAACGCCCACAACCGGGCCGCGTCCAGGCGTCCGTTACGGGACCGGGCCAGTGCCTCGAAGTCGATGCCGTGGGTCCGGCGCAACAGCCGGCCGACGGCCATCTCCAGCAGCTTCTCCGGCGATTCGGTGGTGGGCATGCCGAAGCCCTCGCCGAGGTCCGTGCTGCCGCTGGCCGCGACATCCCGCAGCGGCACCTGTTTGAGGAAGCAGGCCAGCACCAGCCCGACCAGGGCGAACGGCGCCGCCAGCAGGAACACCTTGCTGAGCGAGTCGGCGTACGCGGCGATGATCGGCGCTGCGACCTCGCCCGAGAGCGCATGCAGAGCCTGCGGTGAGGTCGCCGCCTCCGGTGGCGCGCCGGAGGCGGCCATCGCGCCGGGCAGCCGGTCCTCGAGGAAGTTGCTGAACATGGAGCCGAAGATGGCTGCCCCGAAGGAGCTTCCGATGGTGCGGAAGAACGTCACCCCGGAGGTGGCCACGCCCAGATCGGTGAAGTCCACGGTGTTCTGCACGATCAGGATGAGCACCTGCATGCTCAGCCCGATGCCGGCGCCGAGCACGAGCAGGAACAGTGACTGCAGCAGCGTCGAGGTGTGCTCGTCCATGCGGGACAGCAGAACGAAGCCCAGCGCCATGATCGCGGTGCCGGCGATCGGAAAGATCTTGTAGCGGCCGGTGCGGCCGACGATGACGCCGCTGCCCAGTGAGGTGACCAGCAGACCCAGGACCATTGGCAGCGTGCGCAGACCGGATTCGGTGGCCGACACACCGTCGACGAATTGCATGAAGGTCGGCAGGAACGTCAGCGCACCGAGCATCGCGAAACCCACCACGAACGACAGCACGCAGCACACCGTGAAGACGGGACTGCCGAACAGCCGGATCGGCAGGATCGGCTCGGCCGCCCGCAGTTCGGCGAACACGAACGCCACCAGCGCGGCGATCGAGGCGACGAACAAGCCGATGATGGTCGCCGAGAACCACGGGTAGGTGGTGCCGCCCCAACTGGTCGCCAGCGTCAGCCCGGCCGCGCCCGCCCCGACCAGGACGATGCCGGCGTAGTCCAGGACCGGCCGTGCGGTGCGGCCCAGCTCGGGGATCGCGACGGCGGCGATGCCGATCACCACCACGGCCACCGGCACGTTGATCCAGAACGCCCACCGCCAGGTGAGGTGGTCGGTGAAGAACCCGCCGAGCAGCGGTCCGATGACGGTCGTGACCCCGAACACCGCGCCGAGGGCGCCCTGGTAGCGGCCCCGTTCGCGCAGCGGGATCACCTCGCCGATCACCGCGACGGCGGTGACGGTGATGGCGCCGCCGCCGATGCCCTGCAGCGCCCGCGACGCCACCAGCATGGTCATCGACTCGGCCAGCCCGCACAGCACGGAGCCGACGAGGAACAGCAGGATGGCGACCTGGAAGACCTTCTTACGACCGAAGATGTCGCCGAGCTTGCCGACGATCGCCGTCACGATCGTCGAGGCGAGCAGATAGCTGGTGACCACCCACGCCTGGTGCCCGGCACCGCCGAGATCGGCCACCACAGTGGGCAGCGCGGTCGCCACGATCGTCTGGTCCAGCGCGGCCAGCAACATCCCGAGCACGACCGCGACGAAGATGGTGTTCCGCTGCCGGATGCTGACCGGCGGCGGCGCCGCCTCGGCGGGCGGGGCCTCGGCGGTGGTCGGTCGGGTCACGGATTCTCCTCTGTCCCTGCTGCGGACGCGGGTGGAAAACGCCCCGTTGCGCTTACCCGCCTGCGGCCGATCTGAATCTGCGAGGCGCTCGCCCCGGCCCACGGTGTGCAGCGCCCCGGCGGGCGCGCGTTAGTGTGCTGGGGTGACCGCAGCAGAAGCGTCGCCGCTCGAAGCGCGGGTCGGCCACTGGTATCAGATGGATGGTACGTACCTCGTCGGCCGGGAGAAGATCCGCGAATACGCCCGCGCCGTACAGGACTACCACCCCGCGCACTGGGATGTCGCCGCCGCCGCGAAGCTGGGCTACCCGGATGTGGTGGCGCCGCTGACGTTCACCTCCGCACCCGGTATGCAGTGCAACCGCCGCATGTTCGAGTCGATCGTCGTCGGTTACGACACCTACCTGCAGACCGAGGAGGTCTTCGAGCAGCACCGTCCGATCGTGGCCGGTGACGAGTTGACCATCGACGTCGAGCTGACCTCGGTGCGCAGGACGGCCGGCCGGGACTTCATCACCGTGACCAACACCTTCACCGACGCTGACGGCGAGCGGGTGCACACCCTGCACACCACCGTGGTCGGGGTCACCGCGGACGATATCGACGCCGGGGTGAAGACCGCCGTGCAGAACGCGATGATGCACGACGTGGACTTCTCCGGCGTCGGATCGCTCGACGCCGATTACGAGAAGGCGGTCCGCCCCGACGGCGACGTCCGGATTTCCGACGGGGGCCTGACCAGGACACCGGGCACCCCGTCTTTCGACGATGTGCAGGTCGGCCAGGAGCTGGCGGTCCACCACACCCGCCTGTCGCGCGGCGATCTGGTGAACTACGCCGGCGTCGCCGGTGACGCCAATCCGATTCACTGGGACGAGGACATCGCGAAGCTGGCCGGGCTGCCCGACGTGATCGCCCACGGCATGCTGACGATGGGTCTGGGAGCGGGGTTCGCGTCCGCATGGTCGGGGGACCCCGGCGCGGCCACCCGATACACCATCCGGCTGTCCCAGCCGGCCGTCGTCTCCGCCAAGGAGGGCGCCGACATCGAGTTCACCGGCCGGATCAAGTCGCTGGACCCGCAGACCCGCTCCGGGGTGGTCATCGTCGGCGCCAAGGCCGGCGGTAAGAAGATCTTCGGCCTGGCCACCCTGAATGTGCGGTTCAGCTGAGGCTTGCCTTCCGTTTCGGGCGTTGAGCAGCGGGGAAGATCCCGCTCATGGCCGACATCATCGAACTCGTCTACGCCGATCACGACTGGCTGCGGCGCCAGTTCTTCCGACTGGACGACGCCCGCTCGGACGAGGAGCTCGCCGCGATCTGGGATCAGCTCAGTGCGCGTCTGGACGCGCACGCCGAAGCCGAGGAGACGGTGTTCTACCCGGCGCTGCTGGAACACGGCGGTGCCGACGACCCCGGCAATCCCGAGGGCGACCCGGAGGACGAGACCGAGGACGCCATCACCGACCACAATGCGATCCGCGACGCGGTTCGGCTGTCGCGACAGCACCGCCCGGGCAGCGACGAGTGGTTCGCGGCGGTGCTGAAGGCGCGCACCGAGAACGGTAAGCACCTCGACGAGGAAGAGCGGGAGGCGATGCCGGACTTCATCAAGAGCGCAACCCTGGAGCTACGCCATCAGTTGGGCATGCAGTGGCTGCAGTTCTACGCCGACCACGAGACGACCACCGGAATCGACAACCGCGACAAGGACGCCGACGAATACATTGCCGACCATTCCTGACGCCCACCATTCCTGATGGGCGCGGCGGTTCACCGCTCGAGGTCCTCCTCCGCGGCGGCCAACGCGGCGAACTCCTCGTCCGGCGAATTGGCGACCACGTGGTGGCGGCTGTAGACGGCGAAATACACCATGAACGCGGCGAAGACCGCCAGGCACCATGCCGCAGCCACACTGTCGACCAGGAAGGTGGCGACCACCGACAGCGCCGCGACGACGAGTGCGAAGGACGTGGTCACGATGCCACCCGGGGTGCGGTACGGGCGCGCCATATCCGGTCGCCGGATCCTGAGCACGATGTGGCTGACCATCATGAGGACGTAGGACAGCGCGGCGCCGAAGACGGCCATGTTGAGCAGCGTCGCGCCCTCGCCGATGAGCGAGAGGGCGAATCCGATGACGCCCGGTACCACCAGGGCCAGCACCGGCGCCTTCCGGGAGTTGGTGACCGACAGGATCTTGGGCAGATACCCGGCTCTGGACAGAGCGAAGAGCTGGCGGGAATACGCGTAGATGATCGAGAAGAATGAGGCGATCAGGCCGGCCAGACCGATGTAGTTGACGACTTTCGCCATGGTCGATTCGCCCAGCGCCTCCACCAGCGGATTGCCCGACCCGCTGATCAATTCCGCGCCGCCGGCGCCGGCGGCCAACACCAGAACCGTGCTGCCCGTGAGCAGCAGCACGCCCATTGCGGCCAGGATTCCGCGGGGCACATTGCGCTCGGGTTCCTTGGCTTCCTCGGCCGCGAGCGGCACACCCTCGATGGCGAGGAAGAACCAGATCGCGAAGGGTACGGCCGCCCAGATGCCGAGATAGCCGAACGGCAGGAACGCCGAGGCACCGGCGGCGTCGCTGACCGGGATGTCGGTCAGGTTCGCGGCGTCGAAACGGCCGATGGCTGCGATGGCGAAGATGATCAGGCCGGCCAATGCGGTTGCGGTGATGACGAACATCACCTTCAGAGCCTCACCTACCCCGCTGAGGTGAATGGCGATGAACAGCACGTAGACGACCAGATACACCCACCAGCCGTCGGTGATACCGAACAGCCCCAGCGACTCGACATACGCTCCGATGAAGGTCGCGATCGCGGCCGGCGCGATCGAGTATTCGATCAGGATCGCCGTCCCGGTCGCGAAGCCGCCCCACGGCCCGAGCGCGCTGCGCGCGAACGTGTAGCCACCGCCGGCGGCGGGCAACGCCGAGGACATCTCGGCCATGCCCAGCACCATCGCGAGGTACATGCCCGCGATGATCAGCCCGGCGATGACCAGCCCACCGAATCCGCCCTCGGCGAGACCGAAATTCCAACCCGAGTAATCACCCGAGATGACGTAGCCGACTCCCAGTCCGGCCAGCAGAACCCAGCCTGCGCTGCCCTGTTTGAGAGTCCGCTTGGCCAGATAGTCTCCGGATTCACTGCTCGAGGTGCCCACCCGCCGAGACTAGTTCACAGCGTTCTCCCAGCGTGGCGATACGGACCGCATCTGGCTACGCTTTCGGCGGCGCGTAGAGCTGCAGATCGTTGCCCTCGGAATCCTTGAACGGTGCGATCCGTCCCCAGGGATGCTCGCTGATGTCGCCGGAGAACGCGACGCCGGCCTCCTTGAGGCGGGCCACCTCCTCGCCGATTTCCCCCTCGGGCTGGAAGGTGATCACCGCGCCGCCACCGTGTCCCTTCCCGGTGCCTTCGCGCGCATTGAGTCCGATGGACAGTCCGTTCGCATCCAGTTCGGTCCACTCGTCGCTGTTCTTCTTCACGTCCAGACCCAGCGTCTGACCGTAGAACTGCACTGCCCGCTCCATGTCGTCCACCGGCACCCACACCGTCGCCACGCCATCGGCCATCGTTCACCCCGTCTCCGGGACGGGCGTGTCCCGTCCCACGCTTCCGAGATACCCCGCAGCCGTGCGGCCATTCTGACCGAATCGTGACGCCTCAGTTGCGGTCGGACCACCGGAACACCGCCAGGCAACCGATCAGGCCACCGATGCTCCACGCGATCAGCACGAGGAAGATCCGCCAGTGCTCCCAGCTGCCGGCCGGTTCGAACGCGACCATCTCCGGCGGTAGCAGCACCGACCGGAAGCCCTGCGCCATCCACTTGACAGGAAACAGGGAACCGATGATCAGCATCCAGGTCGGCAGGATCGTGATCGGGACGTAGGTCCCGGACAGGAACTGCAGGCTCACAGCCGGGCCATTGGTGATGACGGCGGCGGAGAGGGCATTGCCGGCGAAGTTGCTGATGAAGATGCCCAGCAGCGAACAGCTGACGATGCCCAGGAGGAACACCCATCCGAGGGTGAACCATCCGAAAGGGTCGGCGGGCAGGCGCAAGTGGAAGACGAAGACACCGACCGCCAGCAGGATCACTGCCTCGGCGAGGCTGACGATCGCGACCAGCATGATCTTGCCGATGAAATACGACGCCGCGGTGGTCGGGGTGCCGCGCAGTCGCCGCAGCGCCCCGGTGTCCCGGTCGGCGGCGATGCTGATGCCCAGGTTGATGAAGGACGTCGACAGGATTCCGTAGGCGAGCATGCTCGCCGCGATGACGGCGCCGGTGCTGATGTCGCTGCCCGGCAGCCGCTCGGAGAAGATGGACCCGAGCAGCAGGCAGATCACCGCGGGCATCGAGAACGTCAGCGCCATCTGTTCGGGCCTGCGGTAGAACATCTTCAACTCGGGAACGACGCGAGAGAAGCCGATCTGCACGGCCGAGGGGAGCTGCGCCGCGGCGTGCCCTACCGACATCAGGCCTGGCCGATCAGATGCAGATACGCGTCTTCCAGCGTGGGACGCGTGACGGTCAGCTGACTCAGTTCCCGGCCGTCGGCGCTCCGCTGGCGGATCAGCTCGGTCGGGAAGTCGGTGTGCTCGACGTGCAGGTCGTCGCCCTCCATCCACCGCACCGTTGCCGCGCCGCCCAGGTGGCCGGTCAGCTTCACCGGGGAATCGACGGCGACCACGCTGCCCGCGGCGATCACCGCGACCCGGTCGGCCAGTGCCGCAGCCTCCTCCAGATAGTGGGTGGTGAGCAGGATCGTGGTTCCGTCGGCGGCCAGCAGTCGGATGAGATCCCAGAACTGACGCCGGGCCTCCGGGTCGAAGCCGGTCGTCGGCTCGTCGAGGAACAGCAGCTCGGGCATCCCGACGATGCCCAGAGCCACGTCGAGTCGGCGACGCTGACCGCCGGACAGGGTCCGCACCCGCTTGCCGGCGACAGCGGTCAGCCCGACGAGTTCCAGCAGCTCAGCTGCGGGGCGGGTCGCGGCGTAGCACCCGCGGAACATCTGCACCGTCTCCTCGACGGTGAGCATCCCGGCGTCACTCACCTCCTGGAGGACGATGCCGATCCGGGCGCGCCATTTCCGGCCGGCCGTCCCCGGATCCTCACCGAGCACCGCGACCTGCCCGGCGTCGCGCCGCCGGTTGCCTTCGAGAATCTCGATCGTGGTCGATTTGCCTGCGCCGTTGGGTCCGAGGATGGCGAAGATCTCGCCGTAGCCGACGTCGAGATCAAGGTCGCGCACCGCGGCCACCTGTCCGTAGGACTTCGACAGCGCCCGCACCCGGACCGCCGAGGCCGTCACGACGGCGCTCCCCCGTCCTCGAGTTCGGCGAGCAGCGAGAGCAATTCGGTGTCCGACAGCCCGTTGACCAGCTCGTCCAACTCGTCGGTGTCGCCCTCGTGCACCGGTTGCGCCGGCGCGGCCACGGACGGCCCATCGGCACCGTGGATCGACCGGAGGTCGGTGAGGATGCGGTCGGCCAGCGAGTTCACGCTGACACCGCGCAGGATCTCGAGCACGGGCAGATCGATGGAGAACACCGAATTGATCCGCACCCGGAAGTCCATGGCCATCATCGAGTCCAGCCCGATGTCGTCGAGCATGTCGTCGGGTCCGATGTCGGTGACGGCGGTGTCGAACACGGTGGCGACGATCCGCCGCACCTCTTCGGCGACCACCTCCCGCCGCTCGGCGTCGGGGGTGGCGGCCAGTACGTCGAGGATCGAGCCCGGCGAATCCCGTTGTTGCGACGGGTCTGCGGTGGCGTCGAGGTCGGCGAACATCGCCGGCAGGCCGGCGCCGAATCCGGCCTGGCGGGCGCGGCGCCAGTCGGCGGTGATGGCGACGACGTTCGCCGTCTGCTGGCGCAGGAGACGGTCGAGGATCCTCGACCCGACCGCGGGTGTGATCAGCTCGATCCCCCGCTGGGCGTAGATCTTCTCGAGGTTGAGCTGCTCGACCATGCCCACCGACCACGGACCCCAGCCGATGGTGAGCGCCGGAAGTCCCTGCGCCCGCCGGTGATGGGCGAACGCGTCGAGAAATGCGTTGGCCGCCGCGTAGTTGCCCTGCCCCGGCGCGGCGATCGTCGACCCCGCCGACCCGAACATCACGAAGAACTCCAGGCTCTGATCGGCCAGTGCATCGTGCAGCACCCGGGTTCCGGTCACCTTGGGTCCCAGCACCGTGGCGAAGTCGTCCTCGCCCATGTTCACCAGGAGCTGGTCGGCGACCGATCCCGCGGCGTGGACGATGCCGCGGACCGGCTGGCCGCCGCTGCGCGCGTGGTCGTCCAGCCACCCGCGCACCTGCGCGGCGTCGGTGATGTCGACACTGGCGGTGCGGACGTGCGCGCCGAGCCGTTCGGCGGCCCGGATCGCCGCGACCGCCGCGAAGTGGCCGTCGCGCTCGGTCAACGCGGCCCAGGTGTGCCTGGGTGGGAGGCCACTGCGTCCGAGCAGCGTGATGTGGCGGGCTCCCCGTTCGGCGAGATAGCTGGTCACGACGCGGCCGAGGGCTCCGGCTCCCCCGGTGACGACGTAGGTGGCGTCGGGGGTGAGTTTGGTCGGGAAGGGTTTGGTCAGGCCGCGGCAGGGACGCAGCCGGGGCACGAACGTCGCGGCGCCGCGGATCGCGATCTGATCCTCGGATGCGGCGCCGAGCAGGTGATCGCAGATGCGCGACGCGGTCTCCTGTCGGTCATCGGCGCGGTCGATGTCGATCAGACCGCCCCAGTACTCGCCGAGTTCCTGATGACCGATGACCCGGCCGAGCCCCCACATCGTGGCCTGGTCCACCCCGGTCAGTGCGGTTCCGGGCGCAGGCTGGGCGTTGGCGGTGACGAGGTGCAGGCGCGGCGTACAGTCCGGCTGAGCCGCAAGGGTCTTCACCAGACGCAGCACGGTGAACGGCCCCAACTGATCATCGCGCTGCTGCACGGCTGTCGACATGTCCTGCGCCCAGCAGTCGACGATGCCCGTGAGGTCGCCGTGGCGGGCCAGGTGGGCCGAGAGCAGCTCGGTGAGCTGCCCGTCTGATGCCGGATCGACAAGGAGATCGCCATCGCGCTCGGTGATCGCATCGACCACGGCGTGCCGCACCGTCTGCACCCGCTGACCGCGCCCGCGCAGCTCTTCGGCGATGGCTGTGCCGCAACCGGACTCGTCGGACAGAATCAGCCAGTGCGCACCGGGCGGTGGGTGGTCGGCGGGCGTGCTCGGGCCGGCCTCGATCCACTGGATCTCGTAGAGGCCCTTGTCGATGTGCTCGGCCGACATCCGCGAGGACGCGCTCAGGGACTGGACGACGAACCCGTCGAACACCGCCAGCGGATCACCCGCGCGCCCGCTGACGATGATGTCGCACTCGACCGATTCGCTGGTGGCCGAGACCACGCGCACCTGCACCGACATCCGCTGCTCCGCCGGGCCGTACACGGCGCAGCGCCGGATCCGGGTGGGTAGATACGGGTCCTGGCTCTCCTGCTGGCCGAGAAACGGTGCCCCGAAGAGGGTTTGGAAGGCGCCGTCGATGAGAGCCGGATGGAATCGATACTCGGACAATTCGGTGCCGATCGCGTCCGGGACTGCGATGTCGGCGATCGCCCAGTCCTGCCCGGCGGTCACGCCGCGCACCGGACGGAAGGCGTCGCCGTAGTCGAAGCCGACGGCCTCGGTGCGGGCGTAGAAGTCGTCCGCACCGATCGAGCGCATCTGATCGTCGTCGTGCGGAACGTCCGCGTTGCCGTGCGGTGCCGGCAGCACGTTCAGTTCGGCCGTCGCCGTGATCGACCACTTGAGGTCTCCGTCGGCCGTCGCCGTGAACGCCGCGAATTCCAGAGATCCGGTGTCCTGGTTGAGCGTGGTCCGCAGGATCGGATCACAGCTGTCGTCGAGCAGCACGGCACGGTGCAACACGAGGTTGTCGACGCTGTGCCGGGTTCCGTAGGTCAGTTCCGCTGCGGCCAGGGCCATCTCGATGTACACCGCCCCCGGCAGCACCACACTGCCCTGCACCCGGTGGTCGCCGAGGAAGCTGTTGAGCGACGTGCTGATCTCGGCCTCCCAGGTGGGGTGGACGCCGCTCACCGGTTGTCCGAGCAGCGGATGCACGGGGCGGTAGAACAGTGTCTCGGTGGCTTCCTGGGTTTCGTTCCAGAATCGCTTGGTCTGCCACGGATACGACGGCAGCTTGACCAGGCGTCCGCCGCCGGGATGGACGGCGCCCCAGTCGACCTCGTGCCCGTCGCAGTGCAGCGCACCGACGCATTCCAGTAACGTGCGCGCATCGTCGTGACCGCGCCGCTGCGTCGCCGCGGTCGAGACGCGGCGCTGACCGGCGATCTCGAAGATGGCTGCGGCGAGCACCGGGTGTGGGCCCAGCTCGACGAACTGTGTGTAGCCGTCGTCGAGCATGCGCCGCATCGCAGGTTCGAAGAGCACGGCGGCCCGCGTGTTCTGCCACCAGTAGGCGGCGCCTTCGGTGTACGAGTCCAGCTGCTCGCCGGTGACGGTCGAGTACAGCGGTATCGCCGCGGTCTTGGACGACAGGCCGTCGAATGCGCGCAGCAGATCGTCCCTGATCGCCTCCATATAGTGCGTGTGGTAGGGAACCTGCACCGACAGATAGCGATTGAAGATCTGGGCCTCGTCGAGTTGGCGGGCGATGTCTTCCAGCACGTCGCCGTCACCGGCGACCGTCACGGCTGACGGGCTGTTGACCGCGGCCACCGAGACGCGACGGCCGAATTCGTCGAGCACCTTTTCGTCGATGGTGCGCAGCAGCGTGTCGGCGTCGAGACCGACGGCGAGCATGCGTCCCTGTCCGGTGGTCCGCTGCTGCAGTCGGCTGCGGTGGTAGATCACCTCGACGGCCTGCTCGAAGGTGAGCAGGCCGGCCAGGTGGTGGGCGGCGACCTCACCCGCGCTGTGGCCGACCACGGCATCGGGTCGGATGCCGAAGGCGGCGAGCTGTTCGGCGAGTGCGATCTGGACCGCGAAATTGGCCGGTTGCGCGATCTCGGTGTCGGACATGCGGGAACTCGCCTCGTCACGCCGGAGCTCGTCGAGCAGCGACCATTCCGTGTGATGCGACAGTTCCCGGTCGGTTCGCCGGATGCTGTCGGTGAACACGGGTAGGGCGTCCAGCAGACCGCGACACATAGCCCACCACTGGGGTCCCATGCCGGTGCAGACGAACGCGCGTTTCGGTGCGCTGGTGCTGATTCGCTCGGTGTCGAGCTGTCCGACGTCGGCGAGCGCCCGGAGCCGCTCACGCACCTCGGACACGTTCTCGGCGACGATGGTGTGGCGGTGGTTGAGCTGGGCGCGGCGTCGGGTCAGCGTGTAGCTCAGGTCGGCCGCGGTGATCTCGGGGTGGTCGGTCAGATGGTCGGCCAGCCGCCCGGCGACCGCGACGAGCGCGTCCTCACTGCGCGCCGAGATCGGCAGCAGCATGGGTAGCGCCTGCTCATGCACCTCAGTGGGCTGCGGAGCAGGCGGTTCGGCGAGGACCACATGGGCGTTGGTGCCGCCGAACCCGAAGGAGTTCACTCCCGCGATGCGTCGGGCGCAGCCGGGGAACGGCCGGCCGGCCGCAGGCACCTCGAGCTTCAGCTGTTCCATGGACACGTGCCGGGTCGGCGTGCGCAGGTGCAGGTTCGCCGGGATGTGACCGTGTTTGAGCACCAGCGCGGCCTTGATCAGCCCGGCCACGCCGGCGCCCGCCTCGAGGTGGCCGATGTTGGATTTGACCGACCCGACCAGCAGTGGGCGCTGCGCGGGGCGTTCACCGGCCAGGGCGTTGGCCAGGGCCCGCAGTTCGATCGGATCACCCACCGGCGTGCCGGTGCCGTGCGCCTCCACGTACCCGACGTCTTCGGCTCGGACGCCGGCGCGCTGCAGCGCCGTCCGAATCGCCGCTTCCTGCGCCTCTTCCCGGGGAACGGTGATGCCGTCGGTGTGGCCGTCCTGCGACACGGCGCTGCCCAGGATCTGGGCGTAGATGTCGTCGCCATCGGCCACCGCCTGGTGCAGCGGTTTGAGTACGACGACAGCGCCGCCTTCACCGCGGGCGTAGCCGTCGGCCGAATCGTCGAACGCCTTGGACCGGCCCTCCGGGCTGAGGAACCCGCTCTTGGATTCGGCGATGGCGGTGTTGGGACCGACCATGATGTTCACGCCGCCGGCCAGGGCCACGGTGCACTCACCGTTCCAGATCGACTGTGCGGCAAGATGTACCGCGACCAGCGAGCTCGAGCAGGCGGTGTCGATCGACATGCTGGTCCCGCGCAGGTCGAAGGCATGGGAGATGCGGTTCGCCAGCATCGTCATCATCATCCCGGTCGCGGAGTGCGACTTGAAGCGATAGCGGCTGGTGCGCCCCTGATTCTGCAGCAGCTGGTAGTCCAGCGTGAACCCACCCACGAAGACGCCGACATCGGTACCGGCCAACGTGGAGGCCGGGATTCCGCCGTCCTCCAACGCTTCCCACGTGGCCTGCAGGAGCAGTCGCTGCTGCGGATCGAGCGAGTGCGCCTCGCGTGGCGAGATGCCGAAGAACTGGGGGTCGAATTGGTCGATGTCGCTGAGGAAGCCGCCCCGGCGGGTGACGATCTTGCCGACCTTCGCGGGGTTCGGGTCGTGGTACCGGGCAGCGGTCCATCGAGTTTCCGGGACGACGCGGGTGGCATCGGTGCCGGTGCAGAGCAGATTCCAGAAGTCATCGACGGAATCGGCATCGCCGGGGAAGCGGCAGCCGATCCCGACGATCGCCAACGGTTGGTGTTCGCTGATGTGCTGGGGCATCGTCGTGCTCAGCTCGACTGCAGCGCCGGGTTTGCGGCGACGATCCAGCCGCTGCTGACCGGGTTGCCGGGTTGTTCCTCGCGGTAGACCGACCGCAGTTCCCGCAGCAGCGGATCCCGCTGCCAGGCCTGGACCTGTCGCATCGCCGCGTCGTCACCGAACATCGCCGACTTCTGGGTGAGGACGGTGTCGACGAGCTGACCTGCCAGCTGCCGCAACAGCCGGGCATTGGCGTCGAATTGCCTGTCGAAGTCCGGACTCGATCCCATCATCGCGGTGTGCAGCGAAACCATGAAGTTCAACGGCGCGTAGAGATCGACGAACGGAACCGACGCTGCGCCGCTGTCGACGGCGGACCACTCGCGGAAGAACAGCTGCACCCGGTTGCTCAGCGCGATGAGGCCGTCGAGATGCGGCACGAACCCGGGATCGTCGGCGACCCGGACGAAGCGGTCGTTCATATAGAGGAGACCGATGAAGCCCCAATAGAAGGCCACGTCCCAGATGACCTTGGCCGACATCACCGCCGGTGATCCCATCAAGACGTACTGGTCCTGGTACACCGCGAGCCACATGTCGGTGAGCGACCGGTACAGCGAATCGCTGATCCGTGCGCGGGCGTGCACGTCCTGGCCGTCGAGATCGCGGGTGACCATATCGGTGATCAGGCCGTTGCCGATGGCCACCAGATCCAGCCCCGACGAGTACAGCGGGTCCAGGAACACCCCGGCGTCGCCGGTCAGGCACCACCGCTGACCTCCGTCGAAGGCCTGGGTCACGCTGTGGCTGTACTTCTTCATCACCCGGAAGTCCAGGATCCGGTCCTCGTTCTCGTCGATGACCGCCGCGCACTGCGGCTCGTGTTCCCGCAGCCATACCCTGGCCCGCTCCAGGGTGTTGAATCCCTCGAAGGCGTGGAAGGCGGGATCGGCGACGATGCCCACGCTGGTGGCACCGGACGCCAGGCGGATGATCCACACCCAATAACCTTCGCCCATCAGGTGATTGGTGGACATCGCCCGATCGCCCTCGACCAATCGATGGTGATATTCCGGATCGTCGCTCCAGCGGTTGACGTCGATCTCGGTGCCGACGCGCAACCAGGCGGCGTTGCATCGATGCTCGTTGGCGTGTTGGAGATCCAGCTGCCGGGGCAGCAGACGATTCCGGCCCGAGGCGTCGACCACCCAGCGCGCGGTGGTGCGGGTGTCGTTGTCACTGCTCTGACGGTGCACGGTGTGCGGTGCCCCTTGCGTCCCGAGGCCCACCGACCGCACCCGCCCCGCCGCGATGTCGATGCCCGCCGCACGGCATCGTCGGTGTAGTTCGTTCTCCAGTCGGCCGCGGTCGATCTGGTAGGTCACCTGGGGCACGAACGACGAACCTCCCAGCTCCACGCGCCGGGAGATATCGGTGTTGTCGTCGTGGGAGAAGAACATCCGCAGCCCCATCTTGCGCAGCTGCGCCCCGCTCAGGTGATCGGCCAGCCCGATCCGGTCCCGCAGATAGTGTGCCGATATCTCGACGGTGGACTCGCCGACCGTGTGGGTGATCTCGGGAACCGGGTGGGTGTTCGGTTCGATGATCAGCACCCGTGTGGTCGGGCGTGCAGCCCGGATCTCGAGCGCGAGGGTCATCGCGGCGATGCCGCCGCCGACGATGGCGACATCGTGATCGGCCGCCGCCGAGTCGGGGCGGTCCAGTTGGCTCTTGATCCGGCGGGCCAGCGCCGCACGGGCCTCGGGGTCGAGTTGGGACAACTGCGTTCGGGCGTTCATGCGAATCTCCTTCTGGAACGTGCCGACCGACGTTGGCAGGCGTTCATGCGCGGCTCGCCACCTTCCGGGTGGGCCCGTAGACGAATTCGAATACCGGCGACGCCATCAGCGTGGTGACGACCGCCACCAGGACCAGAATCGTGAACAGGGTGGGCGTGATGATCCCGGCCTCGAGACCGATGTTCAGCAGGATCAGTTCGATCAGACCGCGTGCGTTCATCAGCGAGCCGAGTGCGACGGAGTCCCGCAACGGTACCTTGCTGAGCCGGGCGGCCACGGCACAGGCGACACCCTTGCCGGCGATGGCCACGATGAGCAGACCCAGCGTGACCGCCCAGAGTGTCGGGGTGTTGACCAGACCGATCTGGGTGTTCAGTCCGGAGTAGACGAAGAACAGCGGTAGAAGCAGCCGCGTGGTCACCGGCTCCAGCGCGTCGGTGGCGCGTCGGGCGAATTTTCCGGACGGCATGGCCGCACCGAGGATGAAGGCGCCGAAGATCGCATGGATGCCGATCGTCTCGGTGAACCACGCGCACACCATCAGAAGGCTCAGCACGGTGCTGAGCGCCCAGCCCGGCAGGCCGCGCTGCTCGTCGGTGGCGGTGTCGAGCCGGCGCAGTGCCCGTCGGCCCAGCGTCAGCGCCAGCACCGCATACAGCAGTCCGCCCACGATGGCGGTGACGGCCGAGGCCGGGCTGCCCCGGTGTACGGCGACCACCGTCGCCAGGATGCACCATGAGATGGCGTCGGCGGCGGCCCCGCACGCCAATGCGAGTGTGCCCAATTGCGTTCCGGTGAGCCCCTTTTCGAAGATGATGCGGGCGAGCATCGGAAATGCGGTGATGGCGATCGCCGCGCCGAGGAACATCATCGCCGTGGGCATGGTGACGGTCGCGCCGAAGTAGCCGCCGCCGGCCAGCAGCGGCACGGCGACCAGCGCGCCCAGCACGAGCGGAGCGACCGTACCGGCCGCGGACACCGCCACCGCGGTTCCGGCCCGCTGTCTGACATGGTTCACGTCGAAGTTGAGTCCGACGACGAACATGTAGAGCACCAGGCCGATCTGCGCGGTCGTGTACAGAACGACGTTCGCCGTGCCGGCCGGGAACAGCTCCTGCTGCACACCGGGGGCGATGCGACCCAGCAACGAGGGGCCGAGCACCACGCCGGCGATCATCTCGCCGACCACCGGCGGCTGCCCGGCGCGTTGCGCCACGATCGCGGCGAGTCGGCATGCGGCCAGGATCACGGCCAGGGCCAGAAAGAAGTGCACAGCGGTGGCGGCGGGCACGACTCAGCTTCCCCTCTCCGGCACGGAGCCAATCTAACGGCCGCGCAACGGGCACGGACCACGGTGGATGTGATCATTTGATGACGATCGCGTCAGTAGCTGCACGTCAGGGGCGTGTGACGACCCACACCGGGCGCCGAACCCGCCACCCGCGGGACAATGGCTGTTCAGTAGCCGAAACGAGGGACATCCATGGATTCCGATGCGACCGTCATCGACGCAGCAGGGACCGACCATGGTGAGCTGCCCGCCGACGCGCTGCTGGTACCGGGCCGGACGTGCTGGCGCGTCGCGCATGCCGACCGCTTCAGCCGGATCGTCGACGGAGCCGACTACCTCAGGCACGTGAAGTCCGCGATGCTCAGCGCCAGGCGTCGCATCATGATCATCGGCTGGGACCTGGACTACCGCACGCCGTTCGAAGCCGGTGACGCGACGCTGCCCGGCCCGAACCATCTCGGCCCGTTCCTGCACTGGCTGGTGTGGCGGCGTCCGGATCTCGAGGTGTATCTGTTGAAGTCCAATCTGCGGCTGCTGTCGGCGTTCGACGGATTCTGGTTCGGCGTGGCGCCGGTGAGCCTGGTCAACCGGGTCACCTCCAGCCGGATGCACTTCGCGGTCGACGGCGCCCATCCGACCGGCGCCGTACACCACCAGAAGATCGTCGTCGTCGACGATGCGGTCGCGTTCTGCGGCGGCATCGACCTGACCATCGGGCGTTGGGACACCCGATCTCACCTGGATGACGACCCGCGCAGATCAGCGGCCGGACGCGGGTACGGGCCGCGGCACGAGGTGGCGACCGTGGTCGACGACGCCGCCGCGCGGACGCTGGCCGCGGTGGCCCGTGACCGCTGGCACACCGCGACCGGTGAGGCTCTCACTCCCGTCGAGACGGGACGGACGTTCTGGCCGCCCGCGGTGCGTAGACCGCTGCGCGACGTGGAGGTGGGGGTGGCGCGCACGCTGCCCGCGCCGCCCGCCGAGGAGGAGGTTCGGGAGGTCGAGGCGCTGGATCTGGCCGGGATCGCCGCCGCGGCGGACGTCATCTACCTCGAGAACCAGTACCTCGCCGCGCGCAGTCTCGCCCAGGCGCTCGCCGCGCGGCTGCGCGAGCCCTACGGTCCCGAAGTGGTCATCATCCTGCCGCGCAGCTCCGAGAGCCGGCTCGAACAGCAGTCGATGGACAGTGCGCGGGAACGGCTGCTGCGGCTGCTGTGGAGCGCGGACCTGCACGGCCGGCTGGGGGTGTACTGGCCGGTGGCTGAGCGCGGCAGACCGGTGTACGTGCACTCGAAGGTGCTGGTGGCCGACGATCGGCTGCTGCGGATCGGCTCGTCGAACCTCAACAACCGGTCGCTCGGCTTCGACAGCGAATGCGACGTCGCACTCGAAGCGGTGCCCGGATCGCCGCGCCACGCCGACGTCCGGCAGGAGATCTGCCAGGCTCGCGACGACCTGGTGGCCGAACATCTGGGCGTGACGGTGGAAGTGTTCCGCGCCGAGCTGGCCGCCGCCGGATCGTTCCTCGGGGCGGTGAACGCCCTGCGCGGCACGGGACGCTCACTGCGCAGCTTCACCCGCCACATGGTGTCGGCCGAGGCGGGCCCGCTGGGCGAGAACGACCTGATGGACCCCCGTCACGTTCCGGCGTCGGTCGGCGAGAGTGTCTGCAGCCTGGTCACCGGCGTGGTGACCTGGCCGTTCACCCAGCTGGCCCCGCAGACGCTGGCCACGGTGAGTTGGGTCGTACGCACCGTAGCGGAGGCGGCCAGGAACGCCGGGGACCAGGATGAGCGCGTCAGCTGACGCGATCCGTGACCACCGTCAGTGCGCCCGGGCCACCAATTCGTTGACCGCGCGAGGGCTGAGCACCTCTTCGAGCACCATGGCGGCGGTACCGACCGCGGCCGAATGACCGCCGTGGGCGGCCTGCACGACCTCCAGCTCACGCGTCGACATCGCGGTCGCGTTGCGGTACAGGCTTTCCCGCAGGCCGGCGACGAAGATCTCGTAGGCACGCGCGAGATCGCCGGCGATGACGAGCACCTTCGGGTTGAGCAGGTTGACCGCCGCCGCGACGACTTCACCGATGTGCCGGCCGCTGTCGCGCAGCATGCGGCGGACCTCCGGGTCGCCGGCGTGGGCGAGTTCCACCACGTCGCGCAGATGACGCACGGCATAGCCCTTCTGCTGCAGTGCATGGACCACCGCCCATCCCGCCGCGACCGCTTCGAGGCAGCCGACGTCTCCGCACCGGCATGCCAGACCCGTGGCGGCCGGGGTCTTGTTGTGTCCGAACTCCCCGGCTGCCTGGGACGCGCCCCGCTGCAGGTCGCCGCCGGCGATGATGCCGGCGCCCAACCCCGTCGACACCTTCAACACGAGCAGATCGTCGATGCGCTCGAGGTTGCCGCCGCGCTCACCGAGGGCGATGGCGTTGGCGTCGTTGTCCAGGACGACCGGTGCGGGTGAGAGGCGCTCGAAGTACGGACGCAACGCCACACCGTCCCAGCCGGGCAGGATCGGCGAATCACGGCTGCACCCCCGGTCGCGGTCCACCGGGCCGGGCAGGCTGACCCCGATGCCGTACACGGGGACGTCCGGCCGGTCATCCAGCAGCACGTCGAGCCGCTTGACCACATCGGGCAGCAGGTCGTCCGGGCCGAGGGCGACCTCCTGGTCGATGTCGGCATTCGCGACGATCTCACCGGCGAGGTTGCAGATCGCCAGCCGCGTGCGGCTGATCCCGATCGCGACGCACAGCACGATGCCGGCATCGGCGTCGAAGCTCAGCGTCGCGGCGGGGCGGCCCCCGGTCGACGGTCCGGGCTCGGTCTCGGCGACGAGCCCGAGATCCAGCAGCGCGGCCACGCGCGCCGTCACCGCCGTCCGCGACAACGACGTGTGCGCGGCCAGATCTGCGCGGGTGGTGACGCGCAGTTCCCGGATCAGGGCGAACACATCGCCGACGCTGGCCACCCCACGATTGAACCGTAGCGACGTAAGATGCGCCACTTTCGCATAGGAAAATCAAAAGCCGGCTTGAGCGCGAGCATAAGTGTCGATAGCGTCGTCACGATGACCGGAACCATGTCGCGTCCGTCGGGATCGATGGCGGTCGTCGCGCCCGACCCGACCGTGCGCTGGCTCGCCGTGCTGGCCCTGGCCCTCGGCGGGTTCGGCATCGGCACCACCGAGTTCGTCGCAATGGGGCTGTTACCCGACATCGCCGCCGGCCTGCGCATCACCGAACCGATCGCGGGCCACGTCATCTCCGCCTATGCGCTCGGCGTCGTCATCGGCGCACCGGTGATCGCAGCGCTCACCGCGCGGATGCCGCGCAAGACGCTGCTGCTCGGATTGATGGTCCTGTTCACCGTCGCCAATCTGGCCACCGCCTTCGCGCCGTCCTACGCCACACTCATGGCGGCTCGCTTCATCGCCGGACTGCCACATGGCGCATTCTTCGGCATCGCCGCCCTGGTGGCCGCTCAGCTGATGGGCCCCCGCAACCGCGCCAAAGCCGTCGCCTACGTGCTCAGCGGGCTCACCGTGGCGACGGTCATCGGCGTTCCGGCGGCATCCTGGCTCGGGCAGCACTTCGGGTGGCGCAGCGCCTTCGCCCTGGTCGTCGGCGTCGGCGCCGTCACGCTGACCGCGATCTGGTGCTGGGTGCCCGAGATGCGCGGCATGCAGGCGACGAGTCCGCTCACCGAACTCGGGGCGCTCAAACGGCTCCAGGTCTGGCTCGCCCTGCTGGTCGGCATGGTGGGCTTCGGCGGCATGTTCGCGGTGTACACCTACGTGACCACCACGCTGACCGACGTCGCCGGAGTGTCCCGGGCCCTGGTACCGCTGGGGCTGATGACCTTCGGCCTGGGCATGGTGATCGGCAACCTGGTGGGCGGCCGGATGGCCGACGTGTCGGTCGTGCGGGGGCTGTACGCCTCGTTGACGTCGCTGGGCATCGTGCTCACCGGTTTCGTCTTCGCGGCACACAATCCGTGGACGGCCATGCTCGGGCTGTTCCTCATCGGCGCGACGGGATCATCCATCGGCCCTGCCCTGCAGACCCGGTTGATGGACGTGGCGCACGACGCGCAGACCCTGGCGGCGGCGCTCAACCACTCGGCGCTCAACATCGCCAACGCCGCGGGCGCGTGGATCGGTGGCATGGTGATCTCCGCCGGTCTGGGCTACACGGCTCCGGCCGCCGCGGGTGCGGTGCTGACCGTCGCCGGACTGCTGGTGCTGACCGTGTCCGTCGTTGCGCAGCGCTGGTCCGACCGCGGGCACCGTGCGGGCCAGCCGACTAGGCTGGGCCGACGACCGGACTCTGGCGGGAGCTGACATGCGGCGATGGGCGATTCTGGGCGTCGCACTGCTGGTCGGCGGGTGTGCAGCACCGGTCGAAGGCGCACCGCCCAGCACGCAGCGCACCAGTCAGGGACCGGTCGCCCCCTCTCATGCATCGCCGCCCTCGGCGCCGTTCGACGGTCTCGAGGCCCGCGTCCGTCAGGCCACCGCCGAGGCGGCGGAGTCCGGAGCCGACATCGAGACGGCCGTGATGGACCGCGCCACCGGACAGATCGTCTCCAACGGGGCCACCGCCCCGTTCCCGATCGCCTCGGTGGTCAAGTTGTTCATCGCCGACGACCTGCTGCTGCAGGAGGCGCAGGGCACGACGACACTCTCCGCGGCCGATCGCACGTCGCTGGACCGCATGCTGCGCTCTTCCGATGATTCTGCAGCACAACAATTCTGGGATCGCAGCGGTCGAAACGCGGTCATCGAGCGCATCGTCGCCCGGTACGGGTTGACGGGTACGACGGCACCGTCGAACGGACACTGGGACGTCACGATGAGCACCGCAGGCGATCTGGTCCGCTACTACGACATGCTGTTGGACGGCACCGGCGGACTGCCCGCCGAACAGGCCGGCGTCATCATCGGCGATCTCGCCCGATCCACCCCGACGGGAGCCGACGGCTACCCGCAGCGCTTCGGGATCCCGGACGCACTCACGGCCGAACCGGTGGCGGTCAAACAGGGCTGGTTCTGCTGCTGGAACGGTGGCAACCAGCTGCACGTGTCCACCGGCGCCATCGGTTCCGACCATCGGTATGTCATGGCCATCAGTTCGCTGGAACCCGACGACGCCGCGGAGACCCGCGAGACCGTCACCCGGGCCGTCAGGACGATGTTTCCCGCCGGCCGGATCTGACCCACCTGTCGGGTTGCTGTGAGTTTCCGACCCGAACACTTAGTTCGGGTAACGTTTTTCTGGTGAATCTGGGCCCCTGGGGCGATCTGACGATCCTCGCCGGCGTGCTGGAGATCGTCTTCGCCACCTGCGTCTTCGTCTACATCAGCCGGCTCGAGCGCCGCGGCGGGCATCCCCTGGGCGATCAGGTGGGCGCCCACAAGGCGGTACTCGCCAAAGTCCGCAAACGTGAGCCGATGTCGCAGGACGAAATCGACTACGCCCGCGAACTGGTCACCGACGCGCGGTCCCCGCTGGCCTACGCGATTCCGGCGGCCCTGTTCACCATGGGCTTCTTCTACGTGGTCGGTTGCCTGTTCGTGCTGCACCTACACGGCGGACATCCGTCGTTTCGTACGTTCATCGGCGGCATTCCCATGCTGACGTCGATGAACATGGCCGCGCAGCTCAGCCGGGTCGCGCGGTTGAAGAAGAAGCTGCCCGCCGCCGGCCACGCGTTCGACGATCAGTCCGAACCCTTCCCCGTCCCGGCGACCGGGTCACCGTCCTCCCAGAGCAGCAGCTGACGCACCGCCTGCCGTGAGCCGTAGGGCCGGAGCATCTGGCTGGCCGGGCGGGGCCGCACCCGCAACGGCCACCAGAACCAGCGGCCCAGCAGCGCTGCCACCGCCGGGGTCATGAACGATCGCACGATCAGGGTGTCGAACAGCAGGCCGAGGGCGATCGTCGTTCCGATCTGACCGAGGATGCGCAGGTCGGCGAAAACGAACGATGCCATCGTGGCCGCGAACACCAGACCGGCGGCCGTGACCACTGCCCCCGATCCGGCCATCGCCCGGATGATGCCGGTGTTCACACCCGCGCCGATCTCCTCCTTCAACCGGGATATCAGCAGCAGGTTGTAGTCCGATCCGACGGCCAGCAGCAGAATGATGGCCAGCGCCAACACGATCCAGTACAACTCGATGCCGAGCAGGTCCTGCCAGATCAGCACGGACAACCCGAAGGACGCGCCCAGCGACAACGCCACGGTGCCCACGATCACGAAGGCGGCGACGAGGCTGCGGGTGATGAACACCATGACGAGCAGGATCAGACTGAGCGCGGCGATCCCGGCGATCATGAGGTCGAACCGCGCACCGTCCTGGATGTCCTTATAGGTCGCCGCCGTACCGGCGATGTACAGCTTGGATCCGGCCAACGGCGTTCCCTTGACCGCAGCCTGCGCGGCGTGCCGGATGGCGTCGATGTGCGAAATGCCTTCGGGCGTGGCTGGATCGCCTTCGTGGGTGACGATCATCCGCGCCGCCTTCCCGTCCGGGGACAGGAACAGCTTCAGGCCCCGCTGGAACTCCGGGTTGGTGAAGGCCTCCGGAGGCAGATAGAACGAGTCGTCGGTCTTCGATGCGTCGTAGGCCTGGCCTAGCGCGGTCGCGTTCTGCAACGCGGCCTCGGTCTGGTCGTTGAGCCCCGAGGTGGTGGCGTAATTGGTCAGGGTCAGGTCGCGGTTAGCCTGCTGACTCTGGATCTGCGGTGGGATCAGCGCGAGCAGCTTCGGTTGCAGCTCATCGAGTTTGGCGATACTGCCGGCGACGTCGGCCAGCTGGTCGGTGAGGTCGTTGATGCCGTCGAGGGCGTCGAAGAGCGAGCGCAGCGCCCAGCAGATGGGGATGTCGTAGCAGTGCGGCTCGAAGTAGAAGTAATTGCGGATGGGCCGGAAGAAGTCGTCGAAGTTGGCGATCTTGTCCCGGAGGTCCTGGGCGGTCGCGACGGTGTTCTGGAAGGCCCGGGTCTGCTCGTCGGTGACCGCGCCGGACTGCTGCTGCAGCGCGTATTGCTGTCGCAGTACGTCGATCGAATTGTTGATGACGTCGACCTGTTTGAGCAGATCCGTTCCGCGAGCCTGCTGGAACGGCAGGTTGTTGATCTGCGAGGCACTGCTCGCGCTGATCTGGAACGGGATCGACGTGTGGTCGAGCGGCGTGCCCAGGGGCCGGGTGATCGACTGGACCTGCGCGATGCCGTCGGTGTGGAAGACCGCCTTGGCGACCCGTTCGAGCAGGATCATGTCGGTGGGGTTGCGCAGATCGTGGTCGGCTTCGACCATCAGCAACTCCGGGTTGAGACGGGCCTCGGAGAAGTGCCGGGTGGCAGCGGCGTATCCGACGTTGGCCGGGGCGTCGGCCGGCATGTAGGTCCGGTTGTCGTAGTTCGTCTTGTAGGCCGGCAGGGCGAGCAGGCCGATCAGGGCGATCGCGATCGTCGCCACCAGGATCGGGCCGGGCCAGCGGACGATCGCGGTACCGATCCGCCGCCAGCGTCGGGTGCGCATCGCCCGGGCCGGCTCGAACAGCCCGAAATGCCGCCCGATGACCAGCAGGGCGGGAGCCAGGCTCAGCGCCGCCACCACCGCGACCAGCACACCGATACCCGCCGGGATCCCCAGGCTCTGGAAGTAGGGCAGCCGGGTGAAGGTCAAACAGAGGACCGCGCCGGCGATCGTCAGACCGGAGCCCAGGATGATGTGAGCGGTTCCGTGGTACATCGTGGTGAACGCCGAGACGCGGTCGTGCCCGGCGTATCTCGCCTCGTGGAAGCGCCCCAGGATGAAGATGGCGTAGTCGGTACCGGCCGCGATGACCAGCAACGTCAGCAGATTCGTCGAATACGTCGACAGCTCGATGATGCCGGCGTTCGCCAGGACCGCGACCACACCGCGCGATGCGGTCAGCTCGATCATCACGGTGAACAGCACGAGGAACACCGTGGTGAGCCGGCGGTAGAGGAACAACAGCATCACCGCGATCACCCCGAGGGTGATCAGGGTCGTCTTCAGGGTCCCCTGACGGCCGACTTCGAACTGGTCGGTGACCAGCGGCGCGGGTCCGGTGACGTAGGCCTTCAGTCCTTGCGGAGCCGGTGTGTCGTCGACGATGTCGCGCACCGCGTCCACCGATTCGTTGGCCAGGGATTCGCCCTGGTTCCCGGCGAGGTACACCTGTACCAGCGCCGCTTTGCCGTCGGAGCTCTGCGAGCCCGCCGCGGTCAGCGGATCGCCCCAGAAGTTCTGGATGTGCTCCACGTGGCGGGTGTCCTGTGCGAGCTTGTCGACCAGACCGTCGTAGTAGTGGTGCGCCTCGGCGCCGAGCGGCTGATCCCCCTCGAGCACGATCATTGCCGAGCTGTCGGAGTCGAACTCCTCGAACTTCTTGCCGATCTCCTTGCTGGCCTGCAGCGACGGCGCATCGTGCGGGCTCAACGAGACGTTGTGGGCTTCAGCGACGGTCTCCAGCTGTGGCACGAACACGTTCGTCACCACCGCGAGGCCGAGCCAGAACAGCGCGATCAGAACCGAGAACCGGCGGATGAGATCCGGGATGCGGATACTGCTCATCCGGACTTGTCCAGACAGTAGGTCAGCGCGTTCAGGGTGTTCACCGTTCTCTCGTCCTTGACCGCGTCGTCGATGGTGATCCGGCATCCGATCGAATCGCTGTCGCCCTGGGCGGTGAGGTTGACAAAGACGGCGGGCTGGGTGGTGGTGGTGTCGTACGACCACGGCAGGGTGACGTCCTCGGCCCGCTGCGGCTGGGCGTCGACGTCCAGATAGGTGATCGTGGCGATCGTGCCGGGCGGGCCGAAGACCTCCAGCACCACGTGTTTGGGATTGAACGGGACGATGTCGCTATCGGCCCCGGTGGGCGTGGAGACCACGTCCTGCGATGCGAACACGCCGTGCAGCCGATACACCGCGAACCCGGAGACAACGAGGACCACGACGGCGACCACCCACGTCCACCGTCGGCCCAGTCGCCGCGCCAGCGACAACCGCTGCATCCGTGACCCTTTCGAGAAGCGGCGACAGGCGCGGGCCGTGCCGAAAACCCGGTAGGAAAGCTAATCAACTTGGTTGACGCTACGACACGCTCCGCGGCAGCACAACACCTGGCCGCCGTTCCGGCGTTTCTGTCAAGTTGCTGTGAGGCAACGACATCGACCGTCCGGCCGGCCGGCCGGCAGAGCGTCATGTCCTGGTACCGGCGGGCGGTGCGGCGGTGTCGCACGCCGTCGCGCCTAATGTGGAACCGAGCCCGCCTCGACCCCGCCAGGAGCTTCACATGGTCATCCGTACCGTTGGTGCCCGCACGGATCGACCTGAGGGAGGTGACCGATGACTGACCCGACCCCCGGTCGCATCGACGCCAGCTCGCTGACCGACGTCTCGGAGACCGCGCTGCTCACGCTGTACGGCCGGGCTCATCAGGCTGCCCATCGCCGCGCAATCATCCACGACCCCATGGCGATCCGGCTCGTCGAGGCGATCGATTTCGACTTCGAGAAATTCGGCCGCAAGGGTCAGGAGATGGCGCTGCGTTCACTGGCGTTCGACCGCGCCACGGCGGCGTATCTGTACCGTCACCCGACGGCGACGGTGGTCGCCCTCGCCGAAGGCCTGCAGACCAGTTTCTGGCGGCTGGACGACGCACTGCCGAATGCGCGGTTCCGTTGGTTGAGCATCGATCTCGAACCCGTCATCGCCCTGCGCGATCGGCTGCTGCCGGCATCGCCGCGGATCACCCAGCTCGCCCAGTCAGCGCTCGACTACTCGTGGATGGACCGCGTGAACACCACCGAGGGCGTCTTCGTCACCGCCGAAGGTCTGTTGATGTATCTACAGCCCGAAGCGGCCATTGGGCTGATCACGCAGTGCGCGAAGCGATTCCCGGGCGGGCAGATGATATTCGACCTGCCACCGGTTCTGGTGAAGAAGATGGCTCCGAAGGGCATGCGGTCCTCGCGGCGTTACCGGGTGCCGCCCATGCCATTCAGCCTGACCCCGGCGCAGCTGGCCGGACTGGTCGACACCGTGCCGGGTATCCGCGCCGTCCACGACCTCCCGATGCCCAGCGGTCGCGGACTCTTCTTCGACAAGATCTTCCCCGCACTCTGGAGTCTGCCGGCGATCAAGCAGTGGCGCGGCGCCTACACGCTGCTCGAGTTCGGCTGACGTTCGACAAGCCGTCAGGGCCGGAACAGGATTCCGTCGTCCGACGCCGCCTGGAGCAGCTGGGGAATGGTCAAGTTCCCATAGCCGGCGAGGACCGGACCGCGACGGGAGCCCAGCCACGGCAACACGGTGGGGTCGACCGCGATGCCGAGGTAGTAGGCCTGCACCGGCGGTAGGTGGTACTGGAAGAAATTGCCGAAGAAGTCCACGAAGTAGACCAGGCTGCCGAGCAGGCTCGTGCCCCACAGCGCGGATGCGTTGTAGAGCGGGGTCATGGCGGCCGGGTCGCCGATCATGACGATCGGACCGTAGTGCGGCTTGTTTCCGCCGCCGGGCACATAGTCGGACCCGATCGGCTCCAGGCCGGGCAGATCGGTCGACATGAACGGCGCGGTGTCACCGTAGGTCGCGATGTTGACGAACATCGCGTCCGCACCGTTGCCCGGAACGGTGGTGTTCATCCCGGGCGATTCGAATCCGATGCCGGCCAGTCCGGTGTGCTGTGCCACGAATTGGGCCTGCCAACCGCCGAGGGAGTGCCCGGTGACGAACACATCGTCCGGGTCGTAGCCCAGCACCGCGGCCTGAGCCTGCACCTGCCGGGCGAAGTCCAGGGCGGAGTAGAACCCCGGCGGGGTGGTGGGAGTGAGGATCATCTGCAGGTCCGCGATGATCTGGCTGATCGCGATGAACGGGTTGAAGAGCAGATTCGTCCCACCCGTGGTGCCCTGATAGGCGATGATGATCTGCGCTTGCGGCGTCACCCATACGTCGGCGGCCATCCCCGTCAGGATGTTGGTGGCCGACATCTGAAACCCGTTGACGGTGAACGGCTTCATCCCGCCGGGAGTGGATCCCAGGACGTAGGCGGCCGACGAGGCGTCGAGGAATTGGGCAACGGTCGGCGTCGGCCGGGTGGTGGGACCCGTGTAGGTCAGCGGGGGGAGGGCGGGTGGAGTCGGGGGCGTCTCCCAGAGACCCACTGCCCGTTCCAGTTCCCGGAAGGTGCCGAAGACCACGCTGTTGATCGGCGCAAAACTGATCGGGCTCTCGGGGCCGCTCGTCGAAGCGGTCAGGTCCAGTGCCTGCAGGACGGTGTTCACGGCCCGGCCGGGCGCATCGATCAGTTCGGCGATCGGTGACAGCGGTTGAGGCGGGGCGGGTCTGGTGTCGACGACGCCCACCGCGGTGGCCGCCGGTTCGTCGGCTCGTCTCGCGGTCAGCGGTTCGACGTGAGTTTCCCGGGTGGGCGCCGTCGGTTCCGCCGACAGCCGGGCGGGCGGGGACTCGCCGGTGTCGGTGACCCGAAGTTCGTTGCCGCGATCGGCAGCCGCTTGGCGGGCACCCGCGCGGTCCGGCTCTTTTGCATCTCCGGCGGCTGAGGAGACCGAGTTCGACGTCTCCGTCTGATCCGCTCGGCGGCTCGCGGTCGACCGCTCGACGCCGGTACGGCTCGCGGAACCGGTGGCGGCCGGTCCGGTGGCGGCCGGGCCCGCCGAGACTCCCGACGCAGACACCGCATTCGTGGAATCAGCGGTCTCCGCCCATGCCACCCCTGCCGCAGGTGCCAACGCCATGCCCGCGCACAGGGCAGCTGCCGCGACGCCGCTGCGCAACGCCCAGACCTCTCGACGGCTTCTCGCTCGCTCGACCTGCTTCATCGTCCCCCTCGGCCCCGCGCTGCGCGCGGTGACAACATACCTTGTCAGTGGCGGCGGTCACAGGTGGTTGCCCGAAGATAATGCCGCCCGCGTCATTAATTGGTTCGCTGCGTGGCTCCTAGACTGTCTGCGGTCGCCGACTTCGGGCGGAGGTGAAGAGATGGCCACCGCATTCCCCGATGTCCCCGTGCTCGAGCGTGCGCTGGACCTCGCGGCGCGCTCGCCGTCCACGCGCAATGCTCAGCCCTGGCGGTGGCTTGTCGACCGCCGCGGTGTCCATCTGATGGCGGACTGGAATCGCCGACTCGGCGACACCGACTCCGATCGCCGCGACGTGGTGCTCAGCTGCGGCGCTGTGCTGCACCACTGTTCGGTGGCCCTCGGCGCGGCCGGCTGGGCCGCCCGCATCCGTCGCATCCCGGGCGACGGCGTGCTCGCGGTGATGGAACTCGACCGACGAGCGCCCGGTGAGGGCATCGTGGAACTGGCCGGCGCGATAGCGCGCCGAAGGACCGATCGGCGACCGTACCGCGGCGCGCTGCCCGCGGGCACCCTCGAACTCCTGGTTGTCCATGCGGCCCGAGTCGGCGTCCAGGTCGCCGTGGTTCCGACCGACCGATGGGGCCGGACCGGAGCGCAGGAAGTCACGCTGCGCTATCCCGACTCCGACAACCCGCAGCGCGCGGGCGACCACGACGACGACGCCACCATGCTCGTCCTGGCGACCGGCGGCGATACCGACGAATTGCGGCTGCGGGCCGGTGAAGCGCTCAGCGACCTCACTCTGTCGGCGACCGCTCTGGGTCTGGCCACCTGCCCGCTGACCGAGCCGTTGAGCGACACCCGTGATCGGCTGGCCCTGGCGTGTGACGTCTTCGACGGCGAGGCCTATCCGCAGGCCTTGCTGCGAATCGGCCGTCAGCCCAACCCGGACCCGCTACCGCCGGCCGATCGGCGGCCGGTCGCCGAAACCACGACGTTCCGACTCTGATCATCACCAGCGGGCGGTCGACGACGCCCGCTCGACGAGCTCCGGCTGGAACACGATGTGGCTGGGCTCATGATCCAGTCCGGCCTCGTTCGCCGCGAGCAGCAGGTCGACAGCTGTCGTACCGATCGCATGCCGGGGCTGGCGAACCGAGGTCAGCGGAACCACCGCCGACCGGGCGAAGTCGATGTCGTCGTATCCGACCAGTGCGATGTCGTCGGGGACGCGCAGCCGGGCGGTCAGCGTCAGCGCCTGCAGGACACCGATGGCCAGCAGGTCATTCGCGCAGAACACCGCGTCCGGCCGCTGCCGCGCCGGCCGGGCGCACAGGGTCTCGCCGACCGCGCGGCCGTCGGAGACCGTGAGGGCCGGGCACTCGATCACCTCGAGCCGGGCGCCCGGCTGATCGGCGATGGCGCGCTGGGCGCCGACCAGTCGGTCGCGCACCTGGCGCAGATCGGTCGGGCCGGCGACGACGGCGATGCGCCGGCGCCCGCTTCGACACAGATGACCTACCGCCAGCTCCGCACCGGCGACGTCATCCACGGCTACGGAGTCGAATTCGGTTCCAGTGCCGTCCCGGTCGACGAGTACCACCGGCGTCCCCCGGGAGCGCATCGTGCGCAGACGGGCCAGATCGTCACTGACGGGTGTCACCAGCAGGCCGTACACCCGTTGCTCGTCGAACGCGTCGACATAGGCGCGTTCGCGCGCCGTATCGTCGTCGGAGGTACCCAGCAGGACGATCAGATTTTGTTGAGCGGCACGTTCTTCCGCGGCGCGGGCGATGTCGGTGAAGAACGGGTTGCCGACGTCGAGGACCAGCAGGGCGACACAGCGCGACCGCGCAGCGCGCAACTGCCGCGCTGCGTCGTTGCGGACGAAACCGAGTTCGGCGATGGCCGCATGCACGCGCGCGACGGTGGCCGGCGCCACCTTGTGCGGGGCATTGAGCACGTTGGAGACCGTGCCCACCGAGACCGACGCCGCAGCCGCGACATCCCGGATACCCGCTGCCATCGACGCGCTCCTCGTGGCGTGGCCCGCCTAGTTCCTCACCTGGTCTATCACGTGAGGACGCGGAGCGAGCCGCACCAGCTGGGTGACGTGGTGCGGCCCGAGCTCCTCGAGGCACGTGACCCCGAGTAACCGCATCGTGCGCGCGACCTCTTCGGAGAGAATCTCGATGGCCCGCTCGACACCGGCCTCGCCGCCGGCCATCAACCCGTAGAGATACGCGCGACCCACCAGGGTGAACCGGGCACCGAGCGCGATCGCGGCCACCACGTCGGCACCGGACATGATGCCGGTGTCGAGCAGGATCTCGGTGTCTGCCCCCACCTCTTGTGCGACGGCGGGGAGCAGATGGAACGGGACCGGCGCCCGGTCAAGTTGTCGCCCACCGTGATTGGACAGCACGATGCCATCCACCCCGAGGGCGACGACGCGGCGGGCATCGCCGACGGTCTGGATGCCCTTGACCACCACCTTGCCGGGCCACTGCGCCGTGATCCACGCCAGATCCTCGAACGTCACGGTGGGGTCGAACATGGTGTTCAGCAGCTCGGCCACGGTGCCCGACCAACGGTCCAACGAGGCGAAGGACAGGGGTTCGGTGGTGAGGAAGTCGATCCACCACTGTGGCCGCGGGATGGCGTCGATGATCGTGCCGAGTGTCAACGCCGGCGGTATCGACATGCCATTGCGCTTGTCGCGCAGGCGTGCGCCGGCCACCGGCACGTCCACGGTGACCAGCAGCGTATCGAATCCCGCTGCCGCCGCCCGCTCCACCAGCGCCATCGAACGCTCCCGGTCCTTCCACATGTAGAGCTGGAACCAGTTGCGCCCGTGCGGGTTCGCGGCGGCGACGTCCTCGATGGATGCGGTTCCCATGGTGGACAGTGCAAAAGGAATCCCCGCTCGCGCCGCGGCACGGGCACCGGCGAACTCGCCCTCGGTCTGCATCATCCGGGTGAAGCCGGTCGGGGCGATGCCGAACGGTTGCGCCGCCGGAGCACCGAGCACGTCCCAGCCGGTACGCACGGCGGACACGTCGCGCAGGATCGCGGGATGGAACTCGATGTCCCGGAAAGCCTGCCGCGCCCGCGCGATGGACAGTTCGGCCTCGGCCGAGCCGTCGGTGTAGTCGAAGGCCGCGATCGGAGTTCGGCGCTTGGCGATCCGGCGCAGATCCTCGATGGTCAGCGCTTTTTGCAGCCGGCGCGTCTTCGCATTGAATTGGGGCTTCTTGAACTGCATGAGGGGCGCCAGATCGCGGGCCTTCGGCAGTCGCCGTTGCATGATCACACCTTTCCGACATGGGTGCGGTGGGGCAGGTAGCGCTCGGTGAGGTCGGCAGCCGCGACCGTCGCCCGCAGCGCCTCGAGATCGCCGTCGAGCATTCCGTGGCTGCGGGCCTGGATGAGGACGTTGCCGGTGGCCGTCGCCTCGACCGGACCGGCGACGACCGGGACGCCGACCAGATCGGCCAACCGCTGGCACAGCAGCCGGTTCTTCGCGCCGCCCCCGACGATGTGCACGGTGTCGGCCGGGGTCCCGGACAGCTGCGACGCCGTGGCGACGCCGCGAGCGAAGGCCGCGGCCAGGCTCTCGACGATCGTGCGGGTCATCTCCGCCGCACTCGTGGGCGCCGGCAGGCCGCGGTCGGTGTACCAGGCGGCGATCCGCCCGGGCATGTCGCCGGGCGGATGGAACGCCGGGTCCTCGGTGTCGAAGACGTCGAGCGGCGGTGGGGCGGCGGCAGCCTCGTCGAGCAGTCGCACCAGGTCGACGGTCGACCCGTCCCGCTGCCAATGCCGAACCGACTCGGTGAGCAGCCACATACCCATGACGTTACGCAGGAATCGGATGCGGCCGTCCGCGCCGATCTCATTGGTGAAGTTGGCCGCGCGCGCCGCCTCGCCGAGGACCGGTCCGGTCAGTTCGACGCCGACCAGCGCCCAGGTCCCGCAGGAGATGTAGACCGCGGACTCTGCGGCCATGGGCACCGCGACCACCGCCGACGCGGTGTCGTGCGAGGCCACCGTGCCGACCCGCGGACCACTGCGCTGGTCCTGGCCCAGGCCGATCTCGGCAGCGATGTCGGGCAGCACCGGGCCGAGGTCGACGCCGGGCTCGCTCACCGGCGGGAACAGGTCGCCGGGGTAGCCCAGCATCCGCATCAAGTCGTCGTCCCACGTGCCGTCGGTTCTGAGCAGGCCCGTGGTCGACGCGTTGGTGCGCTCGGTGACGCGGGCGCCGGTGAGCCAGTACCCCATGAGGTCGGGCACCAGCAGGGCGGTGTCGGCACATCCCAGCGTGCCGGCCTTCGCATCGGCGGCCAACTGGTAGACCGTATTGAACGGCAGGAATTGTAAGCCGTTGCGGGCGTACAGTTCCCGGTACGGAACCACCGCGTGAACGGCCTCGACGCCGTCGTCGCAGCGCAGGTCGCGGTAGTGGTGCGGCGGCGCCAGCAGCCTGCCGTTGCGCAGCAGCCCGTAATCGACCGCCCACGAATCGATGCCGATCCCAATCAGATTCGCTGCGTCCCGGCCGGCCTGAGCCAGACCCTCGCAGACCTGGGCGAACAATCCGACGATGTTCCAGTGCAAGGCGGCACGCGCGCCGTTCCACAGATGCACCGGTTCGTTGGCGAAGCGGGTCACCTGCCTGATGTCGAGTAGACCCCGCCCGACGTCAGCCAGCATCACCCGGCCACTGGTCGCTCCGAGGTCGACGGCCGCAAGCTGTCCTCGGCTCTTCGCGCAAGCGCTCATCGCAGGAACGCGGCGGCGACGCCCGCATCGACCGGCACGTGCACACCGGTGGTGTGGGAGAAGTCCGAAGTGCACAGGGCGAAGGCCGCGTTGGCGACATTCTCGGGCAGCACCTCTCGTTTGAGCAGGGTGCGCTGGGCGTAGAACTTGCCGAGGTCTTCCTCGGCGACCCCGTAGACCGCGGCCCGTTTGGCACCCCATCCGCCGGCGAATATGCCCGACCCCTGCACGACGCCGTCAGGGTTGATGCCGTTGACCTTGATGCCGTACTCACCGAGTTCGGCGGCCAGCAACCGCACCTGGTGCGCCTGATCGGCCTTGGTCGCCGAGTAGGCGATGTTGTTGGGGCCGGCGAACACCGAGTTCTTCGACGAGATGTAGATGATGTCGCCGCCGAGCTTCTGGTCGATCAGCGCCCTGGCCGCGGCCTTGCTCACCAGGAACGATCCGCGGGCCATCACGTTGTGCTGCAGATCCCAGTCGGCAGCAGTGGTCTCCAGGAGGGCCTTGGACAGCGACAGACCGGCGTTGTTGACCACGATGTCGATGCCGCCGAACGCCAGCACGCAGGCGTCGATCGCGGCCTGCACCGCGACCTCGTCGGTGACGTCGGCGGCGATCCCGACGGCCACGTCGGCGCCGCCGATCTCCTCGGCCGCCGCCTGGGCCTTCGCGGCGTCCAGATCGGCGACCACCACGCACGCGCCCTCGGCCGCCAGTCGGGTGGCGATGGCCTTGCCGATGCCCGACGCCGCGCCGGTCACCAGCGCGATGCGGGTGACCAGCGGCTTGGGTTTCGGCATCCGTTGCAGCTTGGCCTCTTCGAGTGCCCAGTACTCGATGCGGAACTTCTCCGACTCGTCGATGGGGGCGTAGGTGGACACCGCTTCGGCGCCGCGCATCACGTTGATCGCGTTGAGGTAGAACTCGCCCGCCACCCGCGCGGTCTGCTTGTCCTTGCCGTAGCTGAACATGCCGACGCCGGGAATCAGCACGATCGCCGGGTCCGCGCCGCGCATGGCAGGGCTCGCCGGACCCGCATGCCGCTCGTAATACGCCCGGTACTCGGCGCGGTAGGCCTCATGGAGTTCGGCCAGCCGGGCCTTGCTGTCCTCGATGGTGGCTGCGGCGGGGAGGTCGAGCAGCAACGGCTTGACCTTGGTACGCAGGAAATGATCGGGGCAACTCGTACCGAGCGCGGCCAGCCTCGGGTGCTCGCTGCAGCTGAGGAATTCGAGCACGCGCGGATCGTCGGTGAAGTGTCCCACCTGCGGCCGGTCCGTCGAGACGAGCCCGCGCACGAACGGGGCCAGGGCGGTGGCCTTGGCCCGCCGTTGCGCGTCGGGCAGGGCACTGTGCCCGGTCAGCGGTGCGCCGAACGGGTAGCGGCGGCCGTGCTCATCGATGTAGCGCTGCGCCGTCTCGATGATCTCGAGGGAATGCGCCTCGGCTTCGGCCGAGCTGTCACCCCACGCGGTGATCCCGTGTCCGCCGAGCACGGTGCCGATGGCCTGCGGGTTCTGCTTCTTGATCTCGGCGATGTCCAGCCCGAGCTGAAATCCCGGCCTGCGCCACGGGATCCAGACCACCCGGTCGCCGAAGATCTGCTCGGTCAGCGCCGGCCCGTCGGCGGCGGTGGCGATCGCGATACCCGAGTCGGGATGCAGGTGATCGACGTGGGCGGCGTCGACGAGTCCGTGCATGGCGGTGTCGATCGACGGGGCGGCGCCGCCACGGCCGTGCAGACAGTAGTCGAAAGCCGCCACCATCTCGTCTTCGCGGTCAACGCCGGGGTACACGTCGACCAGTGACCGCATTCGGTCCAGCCGCAGAACTGCCAGCCCCTCTTCGGTCAGGGTGCCGAGATCTCCCCCGGAGCCCTTGACCCACAACAGCTCGACGGGTCGGCCGGTCACCGGGTCGACCTCGACGCCTTTGGCCGAGGTGTTGCCGCCCGCGTAATTCGTGTTCTTCGGCTCGGAGCCCAACCGGTTGGATCGCGAGATGAGTTCGGCGACAGTCTCGTTGGTCATGGTGTCCTCTCAGGCGCCCCAGGATGACGGCGTTCCGCCGATCCGTTCGGCATTGATGACGTCCTGGTAGCCCGATGCGGCGAAGGCGCCGATCGGGTCGGCGGGGAGCCCGCGGTCGGAGCGCCAGCCCGCCAACGCGGGACGGACGTCGGTGTAGAAGGCGTCCATGAAGACCTCGTTGGCGCCCAGCACGTCGCCGGCCTCCTGAGCGGCGGCCAGGGCGTCGATGTCGATGAGCATGGCCCGCGCGGTCATCTCGGCGACGTTGAGCACCGAACGGATCTGACCCGGGATCTTCGCCTCGATGTTGTGGCACTGATCGAGCATCAGGGCGACGTCGGAGCCGGCGTCCAGCGCCCCGCCCCGGATCACCTCCACCATGATGCGGAACAGTTGGAACGGATCGGCCGCGCCGACGATCAGGTCGTCGTCGGCGTAGAACCGGGAATTGAAGTCGAACGAGCCGAGCTTCCCCAGCCGCAGCAGTTGCGCGACGATGAACTCGATGTTCGTGCCGGGCGCATGATGTCCGGTGTCCAGGCAGACCTTCGCACGGTCCCCCAGTGCACTCACATGGGCATAGGACGTACCCCAGTCCGGCACGTCGGTCATGTACATTGCGGGCTCGAAGAACTTGTACTCCAGCACCATTCGCTGGCCGTCACCGAGGTGCCGGTAGATCGTCGCCAGCGATTCGGCCAGGCGGTCCTGGCGTCCGCGGATGTCGCCCTGGCCGGGATAGTTGGTGCCGTCGGCCAGCCAGATCTTGAGGTCGCGGGATCCGGTCTGGTGCATCACCTCGATACAGCTGAGGTGATGGTCGATGGCCTGCTGCCGCACCCACTTGTCGGTGTGGGTGAGGCTGCCGAACTTGTACGCGTCGTCCTGGAAGGTGTTGGAGTTGATGGTGCCCAGCCGCACCCCGAGGTCCTCGGCGTAGCGGGCAAGACCGGCGTAGTCATCGACGGCGTCCCACGGGATGTGCAACGCCACCGTCGGGGCCAGCCCGGTCAACCGATGCACCATGGCCGCGTCGGCGATCTTCTCGCCGACGGTGCGCGGTGTGCCCGGGGCGCCGAACACGTTGAACCGGGTGCCGGAATTGCCGAACGCCCAGGAGGGCAGTTCGATGGCCAGGTCGTCCAGTCTGGCGTCGATCATGTCGCCACCGCCGGCGGTCCGGTGGTGGCTCGGGCTGCGACCTTCAAGGCGCCGTTCCTTCGTCTCCGGTGGTGCTCAACGCAGCTGGACAGCGGTTCACATCCGCCCGTGTTGAAACGTTTCACACTGTGACTGCCCTCACGCTAGGCGCGCGGGAAGGTTGCGGTCAAGTGCCCGGAGACCCGGGACGGGCGGAATAGCCCCCGGAGAGCGGGCGTTGCGCCGCGCAAGAGGTACGACGCGACGGAGGACGCCATGAGAATCGGAATCATCGGGGCGGGACTGATCGGCGGCACGCTGACCCGACGTCTGCGCGAACTCGGGCACGACGTGAGCGTGTCGAACTCCCGCGCTCCCGAGACGTTGACCGAATTGGCGGCCGAAACCGGCGCGACGGCGGTATGGGCCAGCGACGCTGCCGCCGACGCCGATCTCGTCATCGTGAGCATTCCGCAGAAGAACGTGCCCGACCTCGTCGCCGGGATCGTCGATGCCCGCAGACCCGGCGCCCCCGTGATCGAGACCAACAACTACTACCCGCAGCAGCGTGACGGCGAGATCGCCCCGATCGAGGACGGTCAGGTCGAGAGCGCGTGGGTCGCCGAACAGATCGGCGCCCCGGTGTACAAGGTGTTCAACGGCATCTGGTGGAAGCATCTGCTCGAACGTGGCGTCCCGAGTGGCGCACCGGGTCGAATCGCGCTACCAATCGCCGGCGCGGATGGCCCCGGCCGGCACCTGGTCCACGATCTCGTCGACCAGTTGGGTTTCGACCCCGTCGATGCCGGCCCGATCGCCGAGTCGTGGCGCCAGCAGCCGGGGACCCCGGTGTACGGCAAGGATCTCGACGCGGAGAACACCCGACGGGCCCTCGCCGAGGCGTCAGCGCAGCGCACCGCCGAATGGAGCGCCCGCACGGTCTGATCGACTGCCGCGCCTATCGCCGCGCAGTCGCCGCGACGGCGTCGTTGGAGCGCACCGGAGGCACGAAGGCCGAGGTGACGAGATGGCGGCGCAGCTGGCCGTTCGACAGCCGAAACAGGTGATTCATCGCCGCGACGGTGCCGCGCAGGTTCTCCCGCTCGGTGAGGTAGGTCCAGCGGTGCGGTTCCGGTAGGGCGAAGAACTGCTCGAAGAATCCGGGTACGTCCTGCGGTGGCATCCGCAGCAGCGCTTCGAGTCCGATGCGCCGGAAGCCGTGGACCACCTTGGCCGACAACGGCCACACCGTCTTCTGGGCGGCGGTGAGCGCGGCAACCGGGTCGTCGGGGAGGTGCTCGGCCAGTACGGCGGCCACCCGTGGCGCCAGATTCAGTGAGGCGGCGACACTGAAACCGGTCGCCGGGTGGGTCAGCGGGGCGGCCGCCCCGAACCCCAGCACCCCGGGACCGCGGTGTCGCGGATGGTCCACCGGGAATGAAACCCGCTCGGTGCGAACACCTTCCGGCGGAACGATTCCGTGGTGGGCGAGGCGGGCGTACAGGCGCCGGCTCAGCGTCGACAGCGACAAACCCGGCCGGCGCGTCAACGAGGTCTCCTCCAGAAGAAACTCGCCGCGGCCCAACGGCACCACGTAGAGGAACGTGGGCCAGCCCGTCTCGCCGTGATCCGGACGCCAGTCCATGAAGAGCGCGTCGCCACCTGAGACCAACGGCTCGGCGTCCTGTTCGTCCAGCACCACGCCGAACGCGGTCTGTGCGGCGCGGGTGCGGCGGGCCGAACCCCGATCGAGGGGGCGGGCCCAACCACCGGCGTCCACGACGACCGAGGCGTGCAGCTGTGATCCGTCGGCAAGCGCGACGACCCCGCGGCGCGGTGACCCGACGGCGCGGCCCGTATGCATCCGGACCCCGCTGAGCTGTTCGGTCAGGTGTGCGCGCAGCGCGGGCACATCGAGGACGGCGTACTCCCAGCCCAGCCGGTGTTCGGTCAGAGCGATCGCTCGCCCCGCGGCGCGGGCGGCGACCACCCCGGCGGGCAGGTCGGGCGGCAACTCGCGACTCCACATCCCGTAGGTGGCCGTCCACGGCCGTTGCGGCGCCGGATCGAGCAGCCCGGTGTCCAGCCCTCTTCGCGCACACGCGCCGGCCAGGGCCACGCCCGCCGGTCCGCCCCCCACCACCAGAACCTCCACCCGGCCCATCGTGCCCTTCGCCTCAGATCGCGCGGACGCCGGTCGGGGGTCAGTCGTAGATGACGTCCAGTCCGCGGCGCTTGAGGTCGGCCAAGCCGGCGCGCATGGCGTCGCGCTGGTCGTCGGTGTGCCCGACCCAGTCGGTGAGCTCGCCCACGATCCGCACCGGTTGGCGGGTGCGATAGGACCGGGTCGGATTGCCCGGCAGCTTCTTGTCGGTCACATTCGGGTCGTCTTCCACCGGGCCCTGCGGTTCGACGATGAAGATGCGGCAGCGGCCGTTCCCGGCGGCCAGTTCGGCTCCCCAGACCGCCGCGTCCAAGGTCTGGGTGATGTAGACGTGGTTCATGACGCGTCCGTCCTCGTAGTTCGAGAAGCGGCCCGGTAGCAGCAGATCGCCCACCTGCAGGTCGGCGCGGGTGCCATGCAGGTACTCCCCTGACTCGTACACCTCGAACGGTATCGGTCTCTGCGGCATGGAATCTCCCCCATCACAAGCGGCTCGGCCGAACGAGTGTCCGCCGTCCATGGGGTCTTGCCGCAAGCCCCCCTCGACGGCTTATGGTGGAGGTGGCCGCAGGGCAGCCGACACGCGCGCACAGCGTGGTTTCCCGGACAACACCAGTCTCATCGTTAACATCGGGCCGTGCACTCGCCGGAGACTCGCGGCCTTCGGCCTCCGCGCCCTGTCACCCGCCGCGACGCGCTGCGCTTTGCCGCTGCCGCGTCGGCCTTGACCGGTCTCGGCGCCACCGCAGCGGCCGCCGGCGCACCCACCGCAGCGGCCGCCGGTCCGATGTTGATCGACTACGCCGCGCACCAGATCCCCGCCGAAGACATCCGCGCGGCGGGTTACGCCGGAGTCGTCAACTACGTGTCGCTGTCGCGCCCCGGAACGAACTTCGGCGCCAAACCGATCACCCGGCCCTACGCCGAATCGCTGACCCGAGCCGGCCTGGTGATCATCAGCAACTACCAGTACGGCAAACCCGGCGGAAGTGCGCCCTCCGACTTCACCCGTGGCTACGCCGGCGGTGTCGCCGACGCCCAGGCCGCGTGGCAGTTGCACACCGCGGCCGGCGGGGGACGTAGCGCCCCCATCTTCTTCTCCATCGACGAGGACATCAGCCGAGAAACTTGGCAAACGGTTGCGCTGCAATGGTTTCGAGGGATCAACTCCGTGCTCGGCGTACAGCGCACCGGCGTCTACGGCGGGATCGACGTGTGCCACTGGGCCGCCGTCGACGGCGTCATCGGCAATTCCCGGACCCCGGGGCGGGTGTGGGCGTGGCAGACCAAAGCCTGGTCGGGCAACCGGGTGCATCCCAACGCCGTGCTGTATCAGCGCATCGTGGCCACCAAGTCGAATCCCGGACCGCTGGTCGGCGGATACGAAGTCGACGTGAACGACGTTCTGGCTCAGGACTGCGGCCAGTGGAATCTGCATCCCTGAAGACACTCGCAGCGACGCCGGCCGAGTGTGCGGTCAGTACGCCGAGTGTGAGCTCCTGGCGGGAAATCGCGCCGATCGCCGCCCTGTATTCACACTCGACGCCCTCGATACACACTCGACCGATCGCTCCTGCCCGCTGACCAGCCGCGAACCCGCAACCTCGTAGGCTGGCCGGTGATGACGACGGACAGTGTCTCGACCGGCCGGGTGTCCACCCTTCGGCGCTATCCGGTGAAGTCGATGCTGGGCGAGACGTGCGCATCGCTCGACGTGACACCGCTGGGCGTGGCCGGCGACCGGCGCTACGCCTTCATCGACGACGAGACCGGGCGGGTCGCCACCGCCAAGAACCCGCGGCTCTGGCGGCGGCTGCTGCAGTGTTCAGCCGCGACCGAAGCCGACGGCGTCATGGTGACATTGCCCGGGGGCCGCACGGTTCCCGTCGGCGAGTCGGCCCCGTGGCTCTCGAAGCTGGTCGGCCGCAGCGTGCTGCTGGCCGACGAGCGATCCGCGGGTGCCGTGGTGGAACGCTCCGATCCGATCGACGTGCTCACCCACGGACTCGACGCCGAGATCGAGGCCGCGCTGCTCGAGATCGCCCAGGGCACCCCCGGCGGCGCGTTCGTCGACCATTCGCCCGTGCACCTGATCACCACCGCCACCCTCGACGCCATCGGCCTCGGAGAGGGCGAGGCGCTGCGCTACCGGCCCAACGTCGTCATCCAGACACCGCGTGACTGCCCACCTTTCGTCGAGAACGATTGGGTGGGAGCGGATGTGCACCTCGGTGAGGTCGTGCTGCGCGCCACCATGCCCACGCCGCGCTGCTCGGTGCCGACCTTGGAGCACGGCCCGCTGGCGCGATCACCGCAGTCGGTCCGCTACGTGCTCGAACACAACCGCGTGGAGGTGCCCGATTTCGGCGGCCCGCTCCCCTGTGCAGGTGTGTACGCGCAGGTGGTCAGCGGCGGCACCATCCGGGCGGACGACACCGTCCGGATCGGCTGACGACGACCTCAGAACGCCGAGTGCGGCGCTCCGATGCCCGGATCGATCTGCACCGGACCTGCCGCTGACGGCGACACCGGGAAGTCGAAGATCGCCGTCGGGATGTACACCGTGGCGCAGGCGTTGGGGATGTCCACGACCCCGGAGAGCCGCCCCTCGATCGGCGCCGCACCCAGCAGGAGGTAGGCCTGTTCGGGGCTGTAACCGAATTTGGTCAGGTAGTCGATGGCGTGCAGGCAGGCGCGTTGATAGGACAGGTGCGAATCGAGATAGCGCTGCTCACCGTCCAGGGTCACCGAGGTGCCGGAGAACGCCAGCCATTCCGAATACTGCGGGTCGGTGTTGCCGGGCATGAAGATGGCGTTCTCGCTGACGCCGTAGGTCTGCATTCCGCCGGGGATGACGTCGACGCGCAGGTCGATGAATCCGCCCATCTCGATGGCACCGCAGAAGGTGATCTCGCCGTCGCCCTGGGAGAAGTGCAGATCGCCGACCGACAGATTCGCGCCGTCGACGAACACGGGATAGAAGATCCGGCTGCCCTTGGTCAGGTTCTTGATGTCCTGGTTGCCGCCGTTCTCCCGCGGCGGTGCGGTGCGCGCCGCTTCCGCGGCGGCGCTGGTGAACGCATCTCCGGAAAGGCCGCCGAGGATCGCGTCCTGGGGTTCGGGCGGCAGCGCCAGGGGCGGCACGCGGTCGGGGTCGGTGGCGATCAGCGCCGCCTCGCGGGTGTTCCAGGTGGACAGCAGCTGAGCCGAGGGCGCGGTGCCCATCAGACCGGGGTGCACGATGCCGGTGAATTCGACGTGGGGGACGTGGCGCGATGTGGCCTTCTGTCCGGAGAAGTCCCAGATCGCCTTGTACGCGTCGGGGAACTGTTCGGTGAGGAAGCCGCCGCCGTTCTGAGTCGGGAAGATGCCGGTGTATCCCCAGCCCTGACCCGCCAGCGGACCGGAATCCTCCTGGGGGATCGGACCCACGTCGAGGATGTCGACGATCAGCAGGTCGCCGGGTTTGGCGCCCTCGACGGCGATCGGCCCCGACAGGACGTGCACGGTGGTCAGCGGAGCGTTGAGGATGTCGTCGGCCGAGTCGTCGTTGACGATCGCCCCGTCGAACCACTCGCGGCAATGCACCCGGAAAGAGTCCCCCTTCTTGACCGTCACCGCTGCCGGGATGTCGGGATGCCACCGGTTGTGGCCGAGCTTCTCCTGCTCGGTGAACTTCCTGGTCGAGTCGAGCGGAAAGACGATGTCGGGCATGGGATCTCCTTCTACGGCCGCGGGAGCTTTCGGTGCAGGGGGTTGGTGCTGACCCGACGCCGCACAGCACTGCCCGCGGGCGGCGGCGAGCTGACGACCGCGGGCCGGTCGGCGGTGGCCCGCGTGGCGTCCTGCAGTGCCATCGCGGCGCCGCCCAGATGCGGCGCGGCCATCATCCGCCGGGCCGGCCCACCGCAGGTGGGGCATTCGATCGCATCCGGACGGGTGTGCATCGAATATCTCTGCCGAGTGATGGCGCACCCGGTCTCGCAGCGAAAGACATAGAAGACCAAGGCATTCCCTCACTGTGCTCGAAAACCGGCTCGGGCGATCTCCGGTCACGTTACCCAGTGGGCGCGTCCCCTGCGCGGCAGTTGGAGTCGTTCCTGCGTACCTGACCTCTCAGGTCAGTGCACCTAGCCGCGGGGCAACACCGTGATGTGCACGTGGTCGTAGTGGCCGTATCCGGATGCCTGGGGACCAGCTGGCGTGTAATAGGTGCCGCGCCAGATCACATCCTGCAGACCGAACCGGCCGGCGTTGGCCATCGCGAACGCCATGATCTGGTCGCCGAGCGCGATGCCCTCTGGGCTGTCGGGGTTGGGAATCATGATGTCGATGGCCAGCCCGCTCGGATGCCACGGCTTGGAATCGGGCCGTACCCCGTCGATCTCGGCGATCTGTGGGAACTGCTGGCTGACCGCCCGGGCGGCCAGCACGGTGTTCGGCTGCAATCCGGCCTCCGACGCGACGCCGACCGGCAGCGCCTCCGGGCTCTGCGCCACGACGGCCGGCGGCGGGGCGAGGTCGCCGGGCGGCACCGCCGGGGCCGCCTCGATCGCCGGGCCGACCGGGGCGGGAGCACTCGGTGGCGGCGCACTGTCGACGATGGCCCGTTGCCGGGGGGTCAGCGCCGCGTACTGCGCCTCGGCGGCCGCCATCTGACGCAGCAGTTCGCTCAGTTTGGCCTGGAGCTCTGCCCGCACGGCTGCAGCCGCCTCGGCGGCGGAGCGGGCGTCGGCGGCCGATCTCTGAGAAGCGCCGGCGGCGGCGACGGCGCGCGCGCGGACCACCCGGAACGCGACCAGTTGATCGGCGACCGCAGCGTCGACAGCCCGTTGCAACGCCAACCGATCGATCACCATCTGCGGGGACGCGGCGGTCAGCACTGCCGCCAACTCGCCGCTCCCGCCGCTGGTGTAGGTCATCACCGCCACCCGGTCGACCGCGGCCTGCAGCGGAACCAGTTGCGCGTTGGCGTCGGTCAACATCGCCACATCGGCGCGGTGGCGATCTTCGGCCGCGGTCTGCTCGGCCCGTCGCTGGTCGGTCTCGCGCTGAGCGTGGGTGACGGCCTCACGGCTCTGAACCGCCTGGCGCGAGAGCTCGTCGAGCCGCGCCAGCGCGTCAGCCGCCGGGTCGGCTTTCACATCGCCCAGCGATCCGACCACCGCGAGGACGGCTACCGCCGAGCCGTACGCCGATCGCCGAAGAGTCCGGCGCACGCTGGTCACTCGGATGGTCACGATCCTTTGCTGCAGGAACCCGGTATCGGCCCGGCCGTCGATGTCCTCGGACAGGCTACGAACGAAGTCCGGCGATGTCCACCCGTCGCTATCCGGTGAACCCCTCGCCCGATGTCGATCGGTCGTGGTGGGTGTAGGTCAGTGGTACCTGCAGGTCCGCGGCGATCCGGTTCAACATGGCGATCCGCTCGCGGGCGGCCGCGCCGGTCGTCTTCCGGCGTTCCCGGATGGGGTTCGACCACGGGAGCCGGTCGGCGACCACGGCCAGGCCGACATTGAGCCGGGTGAGGTTCTCGAAGATGCGCACCCGGCGGGCGAAGTTGTAGCTCAGCGGTTCGAACAGGGTGCCGGCCAGCATCGCGTCGATCTGTTCGTGGCCGAACACGACGCCCGCCGGGGCCAGTGCGACGCTCGCGGTGATCTGGTTGGCATAGCGCGCCACGAGGGCCTTGGCCCAGCCCGGAAGCGCCTCGGTCAGCGTGGTGATGTGCGCGGGTCCGGCGATGGCGTCCACCAGCTGGGCTCGCCACGGGGAGGGTTCGCCACCTCTGGCCAGGACGTAGTTCAGCGACTTGATGAGCTCGCGCCCGTTCGGGGAGTAGAGCCGCTCCGGCGCGCCCCACAGGCGGCCGGAGAACGACGAGTATTCGGCGAGGTCCTCGAGTTGTTGCGGGGTCAAGGTACGCCCGAACGCGTGGTCGACCAGCCGGCCGAGCAGCATGCCGCTGCCGAATCCCAACAGCGACGTCACCGGGATGGGTTCGCCGAACTTGAGATAGACCTTGTCGCCCCACTTACGCCGCAGCCCACGGCTGGCCAACGCATGCATCAGCCGCACCCGCACCACGTCCTGGAAGGCCTCAGAGTTCCGGTCGAAGATGTCGGGCAGCGTGACCTCCGCGAACACCCGCGCGGTCTCGATGAATCGACGCGGACCGTCGTCGGCGAATCGGCCGGTGGCCCCGGTGGCCGCGGAGATGTCCCCGGTCATCGCGGTTTCGTAGAACGCCCAACCGCGGATGATCGTCGTCGCCGCCGTCGTGCTCGAGATCGCGAGCATCCGACCCCGTTCGGCGGCGATCAGATCGAATTGGCCCGGCAGCCGGTCGAGGTGCTCGAAGAAGTCGACGAGTTCGGGCGGAGCGTCCTCGACGGTGTCGATGCCCGAGGTCAGTGCCCGCTCGAACAGGGCGCGGCCCCGCTCGTGACCGATGCGCTCGAACGCGTCGACGACGCCGACCATGTATTCGTCGCCCTGCCAGAAGTAGTCGTCGCGCAGACGGGTGAGCTCGTTGGGTTCGACCTCTTCGTCGATGTCGATCCATCCCCCGAACATGAACTCGCGCATGTGCCGCCACTGGGCGGAGAAGTGGTCGCGACCCGGCGGGATGGGCCGCAGCGGCTTGTCGGGGTGGTCGCGACGATTGAAGTCGACATCGTCGAGCGCGTTCTCGGAGCGCTCACCGGTCATGGTCATGGGGTCGCGCCGGCCGGGACGGGTCGCGGACGGTCCGGGTGGCGCGTGGGGATCGGCACCTTCATGACGAACCCTCCCTGGAGCTCACTTTGACAACGCATGTAGTCAAAAGGCTAGGCGGTGGAGCGCGACACTGTCAACGACGACGGGTCAGCGGTACGCCGCTCAGGCGATGCAGCGAAACCCGATGTGGGTGGTGGTAGGGCTTGTGTCTCGCCCTAGACAGCGGGGTTGATCAGCGCGATGCTGCTGCGGACCGCCTCCTCGGTGACCTCGGCCAGCGGCCGGTCGCGTTCGACGGTGTGCGCCGTCAGTTCCCGCAGGCCACCGATCAGGAGCACCGCGCGTGCCTGTGGGATCGGACTGATCCCCATGGCCTTCAATTCGGCTGTGTCGCTCAGTGTTTGAACGAGTTGAACGAAGCGGTCCATGGCGTCGCGCTGCAGCGACCGCGCGGCCGGACCCAGAGCGGGAACATCGCGGATCCAGCTGAGCGTCACATGCCGACGACGCTCGGAACAGTCAAACCACGTCTCGACCGCCTGCCGGACCTGGGTCTGCCACGGCGCGGTCGGGTCGACGGCCGCAGCGACTGCGGCGAGGTTGGCGCTGTTGGTCTCCGACAACAAAGCCAGCAGGCAGGCCTCGCGGTCTTCGAACACCGCGTAGAACTTCGACTTGGATGTACGGGCCCGCCGGACCACGTCGGCCACCATCGTGCTTCCGTAGCCCACTTCGGCGATCGAATCCGCCATCGCGTCGAGAAGGCGGCGACGGTAGATCTGCGAAATGTCCGCGTCGCGCCGCACGCTTGCGCGCTCGTCCACTGCGTTCAACCTGCGTCCCTTCTGCCAGGTCGATGGTAGGTCCGGCAGCGGCGACTGTGGCGGCGCGGCGACCCGATGTGCGCCACTGCCCTCCGGAAAACCCCGCGGGCCGCCTGGTACACCTGTGTACTACTTCTAGTACATTGGCGTACTAGAGGAGGCTCCATGGCTCACCCGACTCACGACCCCATACGACTACCGCCGGGTCCGACGGCTCCGCGGATCGTCCAGGGCGCGGCGATGCTGGTCAACCGCCCACGCGCCCTCGAATGGGCCCGCCAGCGCCACGGCGCGGCGTTCAGCGCTTCGCTGCCGCTATTCGGCGACAGCGTCGTTCTCAGCGATCCCGAATTGATCAAGGAACTGTTCACCGCCGGAGATCTGGTCGATACGATCACCAACCTCGGAGACGTCATCGGTCCGGGCTCCACCTTCAGTCTCAACGGCGCCGCACATCTCGCGCGACGCAAACTGCTGATGCCGCCTCTGCACGGCAAGCGGATGCAGGTATACGAGCAGATCATCGAAGAAGAAGTGGCCCGCGAGCTGGCCACCTGGCCCGTGGCCACGCCCTTCGCGACGCTGCCCTCGATGATGCGCATCACCCTCAACGCGATCCTGCGCGCCGTGTTCGGTGCCGAGGGCCCCGAACTGGCGGCATTGCGCGAGGTGCTGCCGCCGGCGGTTCTGCTCGCCTCCCGACTCACCGTGCTGCCTGCAGCCCTACGCCGCGACGTGGGTCCGTGGAGCCCCTGGGGCCGCCTGGAACGGATGCGGCGCACCTGCGACGACATCATCGGCACGCTGATCCAGCGCGCCAGAACCGCACCGGATCTCGACAAACGCACCGATGTACTGGCCATGCTGGTCGCCGCCCGCGACGACGAAGGCCGACCTCTCCCCGACGACCACATCATCGACGAGCTGCAGACCCTGCTGGCCGCGGGCCACGAGACCACGGCCACCACGCTGGCCTGGGCCGTCGAGCGGCTGCGCCGCCATCCCGACATCCTGTCCCGGCTTGCCGAGGACATCGACGCCGGTGGCTCGGATCTGTTGCAGGCGACGGTCTGGGAGGTGCAGCGCAGCCGCCCGGTGATTCCGGGCGTTCTGCGGGTGACCAAGCGCCGCACTCGACTGGGGGAGTGGGTTCTGCCCGCCGGACACACGGTGATCGCCAGCATCGCGCTGTCGCACACGTCCCCGGCGAACTACCCCGATCCGCTGCGCTTCGACCCGTCCCGCTTCGCCGACACGAAACCCGACACCAGCGCGTGGATTCCCTACGGGGGTGGTGTCCGTCGCTGCGTGGGTGCGGCATTCGCGAACACCGAGATGCTGATCACCTTGCGAGAGCTGCTGCGCACCTACACAGTCGAACCCACTTCCGAACCGGATGAGAAGTCTCGCTCGCGCGGGATCACCAATGCGCCGGCGTCGGGGGCCGTCGCAGTGGTGCACCGGCGCCGGCGCCCACACCCGACGGAGCGATGAGCACCCGTCCCTGGTTCGCCGAACTCGAACCCCGGACGCCTCACACCATTCCCGGCAATTCCGTACTCCCGGAACGCGCCCGGCTGCTGGCCGGCTTGTTGGGGCCTGGTCCGACGGGCTGGGCCATCGAACTCGGCGCACTGATGGCGACCACCGTCACCCACGCGATTCCCGAACTCGCGGTGGATGCCGTGGCCGACGAGGTCGCCAAGGGCTGCGAGGCCGTCGCGTTGGGCGCGCTGTCCGCCCTGGCGCTCGACCATGACGTCCCGTTCGAGGCGATGTCCGAGGTCCTTGCAGGTCCGACGGAAGTGGTGTCCCGCGGCATCGGCATCGAGCACATGCTGCGCAGCATTCACCTCGCGCACGCGACCGCCGTCGAGGTTCTGCTCGACGCCGCCGAACGCGTCGTGCCCGTGGCGCAACGCTTCTCCGAGATGCGACGGATCAATGCGGCCCTGTTCGGCATCGTCGACGTCCTCACCAAACGCATGGCCGACGAGTACGCCCGCGCACACGAAGCATGGTTGACCAGTTCGCTGGCTCTGCGCGCGGAGATCGTGGAGGATCTGCTGCGCGGCGAATCCGTGCCGATGGACCGGGCGACGCGCATCCTGGGTTACGACCTGGGTCGGTGGCATCTGGCCGTGATCGTCTGGAGCGCACGCGCCGTCGCCGCCGAACCGCACGAGCTCAGGGCCGCGGCATCGGAAACTCTGGCCGCTGCCGGGTGCGCCGCGACACTCGTCCTTCCCATCGGCGCGCAACGCGTGTGGGCCTGGGGCTCGAGAACCGCGAAGCCACCGTACGCGGCGGTCCCCACGGCTCCACCGCCCCCGGGTGTGCGCATCGCGATCGGAACACCGGGTGCGGGCCTCGAGGGGTTCCGGACCAGTCATCAGCAGGCAACCGAGGCGGCGCGGGTCGGCGCCATGTCGATGCGGGAGGCCTGGTCGTTCTGCTATCAGGATCTCGACATGGTCGCCATGCTCAGCGCCGACCTACCGGCCGCCCGCGAGCTGGTCGCCCGCGAGTTGGGCGATCTGGGCGGCGACGCAGAATCGGTGACCGCTGTTCGCCATACGCTGAAGCGCTACCTCGACCTCGACCGCAGCCTGGCCGCTACCGCAGCAGATCTGCACATCGCGCGTAACACCGTGGCCTACCGCGTGCAGCGCGCCGAGCAACTCCGCGGTCGGCCGGCATCGGTTCGCCGGCTCCAGCTGCACGCCGCCCTCGTCCTCGCCGAGGAATTCGGCGGCGCGGTCCTGCCGCCGGCTCGGCGATAATTGGACTGAAGACCACACCCGTGCCGGGATTTTCGGTCTTCGATCCAGGCTCGTGATGGTGTCCCGGCAGTTGACTCGACCTTGAGCCGGTCGAGCGACCGGCAGACGCGGGAGTTGTCGATGGTCGTCCATCTCGTCCGATACGAGCACGCTGACCTTGCCTCGTGGGGTGTCCTGAAGGGGGACCTCATCTCGCCTCTCGGCGGCGACTACCCCAGCACCACCGACCTCATCGACCGCGGCATCGCGGATTGGACGGCGGCAGCAGCGCAGGACGGTGCCGTCAGGCTCGCCGATGTCGAGTTACTCACGCCGGTCACCGTCCCGTGCCGGGTGATGTGCCAGGGCGCCAACTACCGCCAACACGCCATCGAGTCCGGAATGGACCCGGACAAGCGCGAGTTCAACCTGTTCTTCGACAAGACCGACGCTGCCGTGACCGGCCCCTGTGACCCGATCACCCGCCCGGCCCACGTCAGCCTGCTCGACTACGAGATCGAGCTGGCGCTGGTGCTGCGGGGCCCGGTCGACACCCCGACCACCATCACGACCGAGAACCTGCACGAGTACGTCTTCGGGGTGACCATCGGCAACGACCTGTCCGCCCGCGACATCCAACTGCCGCAGGGCCAGTTCCTGAAAGGCAAGAGTTATCGCGGGTTCTGTCCGTTGGGGCCGGTGCTGGCGGTCCTCGAACCCGACGAGTTCGGCCTCCTCGACGATCTGGAACTCAGACTCGAGGTCAACGGGTCACCACGGCAGGCCGACAACACCGCAAACATGCTGTACCGGCCCGCCGAGACGCTGACCGAACTGAGCGAATTCTGCAACTGGACATCCGGCGACGTCCTGATGACCGGAACACCACACGGCATCGTGGCCGGCTCACCACCCCCCGTCATCCGCCGGCTGGCCACGGCGCTTCTGCCCGAGGACAAGCTGTGGGCGGCGTTCGTCAAGCTCAACCAGCGCAAGCCCTATCTGCAGCCTGGTGACGTCGTCACCGCCTCGATCCGCAACGCCGCCGGATCGCTCGACCTCGGCACACAGCGCAACACCATCGTCGCCCCCACCCACTGAGTAGGAAAGGCCGTTCATGAGCGCCACACCGAGCCCTCTGCAACCGTCCGACCCGCAGAACGCCGACTCTGCCTCCGCCGCTCCGGATCTCGACCGGCTTCCCGACCGACTGGTGCCCGACTTCATCGCCCACTGGGTCGTCAAAACCGCGCGCAGCGCCGAGATGATCGAGTGGTACGGACACGTCTTCGGCGCCCGTGTGGTGCACGAAGACAACCAGATCGCCTTTCTCACCTGGGACCACGAGAGTCACCGGCTGGCATTGGTCAAACTGCCTCCACCGGTGCGATATGCCTTCCCGCTGTCGCGCTGGCGCCGCAAGACCTACGGCATCGACCATCTCGCGTTCACGTTCACCTCGGTGGAGAAGTTGCTGCTGACCTACGAACGGCTCAAAAAGGTCGGCATCCGCCCGGTGTGGTCCATAAACCACGGACCTACGACAAGCCTCTACTACGAAGACCCGGAGGGTATCCGGCTGGAGTTCCAGACGGAGAACTTCCCCACTGCTCAGGGGACCGCCGAGTACTTCAACAGTTCCGACTTCGCCGAGAACCCCATCGGCACCGACATCGATCCGGACTACCTGCTCGAACAGCTCCGCGCGGGAGTGCAGCGCGAGCAGCTGCTGCAACGGGGCGCCGGGACCCGTCCCGGCACCAAACCCCGCTCCAACAAGCGCGCCATCACCTGGAAGACGTTGTGACGCATGGATACCGAACAAGTCGTCATCGTCGGCGCCGGCGCCTCGGGATCCACCCTCGCGCTACTACTCGCCCGCCACGGCGTCCCCTGCACGGTTGTCGAAGAACGCCGCGATACCCGTCTGCACCCGGCGGCGCACGTGGTCAACGCTCGCACCCTGGAGATCTGGAACCAGGCTTCGCCGGAACTGGGACGGACGCTGGACACCATCACGCCGGCCATCGACACGGTCAACATCATCCGCTGGTGCACAGACGTGCGATCCGCCCCGATCGGAGAGATCGATCTGCTCTCCCAACCCGACCGACTTGCCGAAGTCCGCACGCACAGCGCCCACCTCATCTCACATATCGGCCAGCATCTGCTGATGCCGAACCTGTGGAACGCTCTCGACCGCGAGCCGCTCATCGACTTCCGGCGGGGTTGGCGTGCCGAACTCACCGGCGAGCGGCTTGCCCTTCGCTCGCCGGAAGAGCAGACCGATTTCGCCGCGCCGCGCTTCGTCGTCGCCGCGGACGGGGCGAACAGTGCGCTGCGCGACGCCGCAGGCATCCGCATGACCGGTCCGGTACTGGCCAACATGGGCAGCGTCTTCTTCCACGCGCCCGAGCTGTACCCGAACGACGCCACCCGACCTCTGCTGAGCTGGATCTACCACCCCCGCTTCAGTGGGGTGATGATCGCCCATGCCGACGACGACTACGTGCTGATGACGCCGTATCTGCACGCCGCCCAGCCGATCGCGAGCGACAGCCGGCGCTACTGGCACCGCGTCCTTCCCGAGGTGATCGGAGCCGTCGACTACCAGATCCGGTCGACCGGAACCTGGACGATGACCAAGCAGATCGCCGAGCGGTTCCGCAGCGGACCGCTGCTGCTGATCGGCGATGCCGCCCACCGCTTTCCCCATACCGGTGGCTTCGGACTCAACAGCGGTGTGCAGGACGCCCACAATCTGGCCTGGAAGCTCACCGCGGTGCTGCGCGACGGGGCCTCCGGGGAGCTGCTGGACACCTACGAGACCGAGCGGCGCCCGGTCGTCACGCGGTTCGCCGAACAGAGCACCCACAACCACTTCACCCTCGATGACGTCACCAAGCCCCTGGGCGTCACCAACCGCTCGCTGCACAAGGCAACCGAACTCATCGGCAGATTGCCGCTGGGCTCGGTGCCCGATCCGGTGATCGCTCGTGTCGCGGACGCGCTGACCGACCTTCAGCTGTCGCGCACGCGAAAGCTGCTGCGACGGACCGCCCGAAGCCGCCGGCTACGTCGGCGGATGGCTGCTGCGATACCCGGGCAAGAGGAGCACTTCGTGGCCAGCGGCCTGGAGTTCGGCTACACCTACAGCAGCCCGTTGATCGACGACGTCGAGGGCCGCTGCCCGGACGGGGATGTCGGCCTCTACCACCCCACCACCCATCCCGGTGCACGCCTGCCGCACGCGACCATCTGCGGAGACGGCGACGCGGAGATGTCGACCCACGACGCCGTCGCGCGCAGAGGTCTGACGCTCTTCACCGCCGATCCGCAGGGCTGGTCGGAAGCTCTCGCCCGCACGCCGCTGGCGGTACCGCTGGTCATGGTGGCCCTGACGGCCTCCACCGGCGAGACCCGTCGGGTCCACGAACTCCTCGAAGTCGGCGAGCAGGGTGCGGTCGTGGTGCGCCCCGACGGCCACGTGGTGTGGCGCACCCGCACCGGTCCGCGCGATGCCGACCGGCTGCGGGCATTCGTCGACGGCGTCTGGGTGGACGTCTATCCACATGCGCGCGCCGATGTCGATCAACATTCCGCGTAACCCGAAGGACAGGTGACACGCCGTGACGATTGCTCACCCACCGGAGCCCGTTGCCCGTGAGAAGGATCGCGCCGACGTGTCGGATCTGGACGTGATCGCCAAGCGCGTGCTGTGGCTGTCGACAGCAATGGTGCACCACGCCAACCGCATTCGCCCCAATCCGACCGGGTTGAAGGTGGGGGGCCATCAGGCCTCGTCAGCGTCGATGGTCGGCATCATGACCTCGCTGTATTTCGATCAGCTCGAAGCCGGGGACCGGGTATCGGTCAAACCGCACGCTTCACCGGTGCTGCACAGCATCAACTACCTGCTCGGCGCCCTCGATGAGCACTACATGACCACATTGCGGGAATTCCACGGTCTGCAGAGCTACCCCAGTCGCACCAAAGATCCCGACCCCGTCGACTACTCCACCGGATCGGTCGGAATCGGTGCGACCGCGCCACTGTGGGCCACCTTTGCGCGGCGCTATGTCGACACCGTATTCGGCGGCGCCGGGACCGGCCGCCAGTACTCCCTGGTCGGCGATGCCGAACTGGATGAGGGTGCGATCTGGGAAGCCGTCATGGATCCCACGGTGCAGGAGCTGGGCGAGATCGTCTGGATCGTCGACATGAACCGCCAGTCGCTGGATCGGGTGGTACCCCACATCGCCGCCGGCCGGTTGCACGACATGTTCGGTGCAGCGGGATGGCAGGTCTTGACGGTGAGATTCGGAGCCCTGCTCGAAGGGTTGTTCCGCCGCCCCGGCGGCGACGCCCTGCGCACCCGGATCCTGACCATGCCCAACCCCGAATATCAACGACTGCTGCGCTGTTCTGCAACAGACCTGCGCTCCCGTCTTCCGGGCGACGGCACCACGGCCGCCGCCGTGGCGGAGTTCATCGCCGATCTGCCCGACGCCACGCTGCTGCAGGCCATCGGCAACCTCGGCGGCCACGACATCACCGCCCTGCAGGAGGCCTACCGTCAGATCGACGACTCGCGACCGACGGTCATTCTCGCGTACACGATCAAGGGTTACGGACTGCCCATTCAGGGTCACCCGCAGAATCACTCCTCGCTGCTGACCGATGAGCAGTTCGCGCAACTCGCCGGTGCGCTCGGCGAGGATCCGCAGCAGCCCTTCCGGCGTTTCGATCCCGACTCATCGCCCGGGTGGCTCTGCCTACGGACCGCCGAACGGTTGCGGCGCAATGATTTTCACGCCGTCACGCCGCCGCAGGTGCCGGCCGATCTCGGCCGCACTCCCCCGGCGGTGTCGAATACGCAGAGTGCGCTGGGCCGGACGCTGCTCGATCTGACCCGCCAGGCCCCCGAGGTGGCTCGACGCGTCGTCACCGTGAGTCCGGACGTCAGCTCCAGCACCAACCTCGCCGGATGGCTGAACAAAGTCAGCGTGTGGTCACCTTCCGAACGCCCCGACTGGTTCGCTGATGACGCCGACACCCTCATGCACTGGCGGGAGCGGCCGACCGGGCAACACATGGAGCTCGGCATCGCCGAGGTCAATCTCGTGGGCTTGCTCGGTGAACTGGGAGCCACCTGGAGCCGGTGGGGTCAACCCCTGTTCCCTATCGGAGTCCTCTATGACCCGTTCGTCGAACGCGCCCTGGAGCCATGGTCATTCGGCATCTACGCCGGTGGCCAATCCATCCTGGTCGGCACCCCGTCGGGGGTCACCCTGGCCGCCGAGGGCGGTGCGCACCAGTCCATCAAGACGCCGTCCATCGGCCTGGAGCAGCCCGGCTGTACCAGTTACGAGCCGGCCTTCGCGGCCGAGGTCGAGTGGATCCTGCTGCACTGCCTCAGCCAGCTGGGTCGTCCCGACGGCACGTCGTCCTATCTGCGGCTGTCGACCCGGCCCATCCGGCAAGCGCTGGCGGACATCCCCACCGACCCCGCGGCGCGTGATCGGCGTCGCCGACAGGTGATTGCCGGGGCCTACACATTGCGACACCGCGTGGCGCCGGCGGTCTGCCTCGTGGCGATGGGCGCCATCGTCAGCGAGGCCGTCGAGGCCGCCGATCGGCTCGCCGACATGGGTGTGGATGCCGAAGTCGTCTGTGTGACGAGCCCAGACCTGCTTTTCCGCGCACTCCAGGCCCGTGGCGGACTCGTCGGGGCGTCGTCCTGGATCCTCGACCAGGTCTTCCCCGCCGAACGCGCTGCACCGATGGTCACCGTTCTCGACGGGCATCCCCACACGCTGACCTTCCTGGCGACGATCAACCGGGTGCGCAACGCATCCTTGGGGGTCAGCACCTTCGGACAGGTCGGCGATCTGGACGCCGTGTATCGCCATCACGGCATCGACGCCGACAGCATCGTCCGCGCCGCACTCGATATCCGGTGAGCCCCTATTGCCGACCGGGCGCGAGCACGACGCCACCGACTCCGAGCGACTGAACGCTTCCCGGCCACGGGCGGATTCGTTCTTGGTAGCGTTCGCACACCATGTGTCCGAGCCGAGGAGTCTGAATGCGCATCGGCGCGCCGCCACACCAGCAGCGACAGAGCCAGTGGGACCGTTACCGGCGTCCGGCATGACAGAGCAGCCTGAGATCGATCCACCAGGTTGGCTGTCGACAGCGATACAGACTTACCTGCGCGTCTACCACCGCCACGACATTCACGTCGACGCGCCGGTGCCCGACACACCGGTGCTCTTCGTATGCAATCACGGCTTCGGCGGGGTCATCGACCTCAACGTCGGGGCCTTCGTCGCGGCGCGTCAGGCGGCGGGTGTGGCCCGGCCCACCACCGCGATGGTCCATCAGATCGCGTGGACGCTGGGGGTCGGTTCGCTGGTCGAACGATTGGGCGGGGTACCGGGCAGCCCAGCCGCTGCCGACGAGGCGTTCCAGGCCGGGCACAACGTCCTGGTCTTTCCCGGCGGCGACGTCGACGCCGGGAAGTCATGGCGCGACCGCAATCTCATCAAATTCCACGGAGCCGGCTTCGCCCGGCTGGCACAGCAACATGGGGTTCCGATCGTGCCCGTGGTGACGGCCGGGACAGGCGAGTCTCTGCTCGTGCTCAGCGACGGGCAGGCCACGGCCCGGGCGCTCCGACTACGGAAATCGCTCCGCGTCAAAGCTCTTCCGATCAGTCTGTCCGTACCGTGGGGTTTGAGCTTCGGCGTGGTCGGCCTGCTGCCGTATCTGCCGTTGCCCACCAAACTGGTCACCGCAGTGCTGCCTCAGATCGTGCCCGCTGCCGAGGAATCCCCCGAGGATCTCGCAGAGCGTGTGCGCACGGCGATGCAGGCTCGGCTCGACACCCTGACGGCGCGGCGCATTCCGCTCCTGGGCTGACCGCACGCCATCGCCTCGGCGATGTCTCAGCGCACCCCCCGGTTCCCGTAGCGGCCGCCGGCCACCAGGTCGCTCAGCGGCTGCAGCTGCGCCAGCGTGTCGGCGTCCAGTTCGACCGCCAGTGACGCGACGTTCTGATCGAGCCGGTCGCTGCGCCGGGTCCCCGGAATCGGCACCACCGGCACACCCAATCGCGGCGCCTGGGCGTACACCCAGGCCAGGGCGACCTGCGCCGGCAGCACGTCGAGCCGCTCGGCGACGGCGCGGACCGTGTCGGCGATGACCTGGTTGTCGCGCCCGGCGTCTCCGGTGAAGCGGGGATTGCGGGCGCGAAAGTCGTTGGGATCCAACGTCGCCGTCTGCACCGTGCCGGTGAGGAATCCCCGCCCCAGCGGTGCGTAGGGGACCAGGCCGATCCCCAACTCGGCCATCACCGGGGTCACCTCCTCGACCTCCCGGGTCCACAGCGAGTATTCGCTCTGCACGGCGGCGATCGGATGCACGGCGTGGGAGCGGCGCAGCAGTTCGGCGCTGACCTCGCTGAGACCGAGATACCGCACTTTGCCTGCCTGCACCAGCTCGGCCATCGCGCCCACGGTGTCCTCGATCTCGGCGTTCTGCGGCGGTCGGTGCAGGTAGTACAGATCGATGTGATCGACACCCAACCGCAGCAGCGAGGCATCGCAGGACCGCTTGACGTAGGGCGGGTCGCCCCGGTGGACCCGGGCGTCGTCACCACCGCTGCGGTCGATGCCGAACTTCGTGGCGATCTGAACGGCGTCGCGCCGTCCGGCGATCCCGCGGCCCAGCAGCACCTCGTTGTGGCCCGAGCCGTACTGGTCGGCGGTGTCGAAGAAGGTGACACCCACGTCGATCGCGTGGCCGATGGTGGCGATGCTGGTGTCCCAATCGGTCGCCCCGTAGTACTCGCTCATCCCCATGCAGCCCAGACCCTGGGCTGACACCTCGAGACCACCGAGAGCGGTTCGCTTCATCACTGATCCTCTGCGATGGACGGTTCGTCGCCGCGGACGCTGTGCCGTCGACGCTAGTCGCCCGGACGCCGGGGATCCTGGGTGGACTGCACCCAGGTTGCGTGCGTCGTCCGCTGCTAGGCCCACCTGGCCACAACGACGCCGCGACGGCCTTAAGGTCAGCCGTGTGCAGCTCAGCGGGAGAATGCCCGACCTCAGATCGTTGGAGGTCCTCCTCGCGATCGCCCGAACCGGCAGCTTGAGTGGCGCCGGACGCGAGTGTGGGCTCACTCAGCAGGCTGTATCCGCCCGTGTCGCTGCCCTGGAGCGGCAGACCGGTGTGCGGCTGGTCATCCGCACCAAGACCGGCTCCCGCCTGACCCCCTCGGGCGCGGTGGCCGCACAGTGGGCCGATCGCCTGCTCAGCGTCGCGCACGAGGTGGATGCGGGCATGGCCAGCCTGCGCGACGACAGCAAGACCCGGTTGCGCATCACCGCGAGCCTGACGATCGCCGAACAGCTGCTGCCCCGCTGGTTGGTCAGCTGGCGCGACAGCGTCACCCGGCAGCACGCAGCGCCGGCCGAGGTGATCCTCACCGCGGCCAACAGCGAGCAGGTCATCTCGGCCATCCGCGATGACCACGCCGATCTGGGCTTCGTGGAGAGCCCCGGGGTGCCTCGCCAGTTGCGCAGCACCACTGTCGCGCACGACGAGCTGGTCCTCGTGGTACCGCCGACGCACCGGTGGGCCCGCCGACCGCAACCCATCACCGCCGAGGAACTGGCCGCCACCGCTTTGGTGACGCGCGAGAAGGGTTCGGGTACAAGGGAATTCCTGACTGCGGCGCTCAACCGCAGTATCCACGCTCAGCAGGCACCGCCCGCGCTGGAGCTGTCCAGCGCCGCTGCCGTCCGCGCCGCGGTGCTCGCCCAAGCCGGTCCGGCGGTGCTGAGCAAGCTGGCCGTCGCCGACGATCTCGAGCTCGGCCGCCTGCGCGTCGTGCCGGTCGCCGACCTCGAGCTGCACCGCGCGCTGCGGGCGGTGTGGGTGGGCGCCAGCACTCCCCCCGCGGGGGCGGTACGCGACCTGCTGAGCCACATCGCCGCGGTGCGCCGCCACCGCAGGCAGTGATCAACTCACAAACTTTGGTTGTGTCTCGAGCACTAATTTGCAGTTCATGAGCTCCGTAACGTGACAATCATGCAGCAGTCCGCCATCGCGGCGCCCGAGACCGCCCCGGTTCTCGCCCCCTCGCGCCGCCGGCTTCACCATGTGGGCCCTAACTGGTTCGCCTCGGTCATGGGTACCGGGATCGTCGCCACCGCCGCCGCCGGCCTGCCGCTTCAGGCGCCGGGCCTACGCGGCTTCGCCGAGGTGGTCTGGGTCCTCGCCGCAGCGATGCTCGCGGTACTGGTCGTGCTGGTCGGCTCGTTCTGGCTACGTCATCCCACCGTCGCGCGCAGCCACGCGCACAACGCCCAGATGGCGCACTTTTACGGTGCGGCACCGATGGCGCTGCTCACCGTCGGCGCCGGGGCACTGCTGGTGGGCGGTGACGTCATCGGCGCGGACGCGGCGCTGCGTCTGGATTGGACACTGTGGATCCTGGGCACGGCAGGCGGACTGTTCACCGCGGCGACCATCCCGTTCCTGATGGTCACCCAGCACGACGTCGGCCCGGACGCCGCCTTCGGTGGCTGGCTCATGCCGGTGGTGCCGCCGATGGTGTCCGCTGCGACGGGGGCCCTGCTGATTCCGCACATCGGCACCGACACCGGCCGGGCCACGATGCTGTACGCCTGTTTCGCGATGTTCGGTCTGTCGATGATCGCCGCCTTGATCATCACCACGATGATCTGGAGCAGGCTCGTCCACTACGGCACCTCTGGCACCGCGCGGGTAGCCACCCTGTGGATCGTGCTCGGCCCCCTAGGCCAATCCATCACCGCTGCCGGGCTGCTGGGCGGCAACGCCGCAGCGGCCGTCGATCCGCAGGTGGCCAACGGCTTGCAGATCTTCGCCGTGCTCTTCGGCGTTCCGGTATGGGGATTCGCCGTGCTGTGGATCGTGCTGGCCACGTCCCTCACCATTCGGACGCTGCGCCGCGGCATGCCGTTCGCCTTGACGTGGTGGAGCCTGACATTCCCGGTCGGCACCTTCGTCACCGGGACCACCCAGTTGGCGGTGCACACCGGCCTGCCGGCGCTGCGCATCGCCGCTGCCATCGGGTACGTGTGCCTGCTCGGCACCTGGTGCCTGGTAGCGACGCGCACCGTCCACGGCAGTGTCCGAGGTGACCTGCTCGGACCTCGCAGTGTGCGGTGACCCGAGGACCGACGACGTTCAGTCGCCGGCGGCGGGTTGACCGATGAACTCGACGCCGGCAGTGATGGCCGGTCGATGGCGCAGCATCCGGTAATGAGCCAGCCGACCCAATCCCTTTGTGGTGAGCAGGCGCGCACCGGTCCATGCCGCGACCACCTGCTCGCTAGCCGCCCAGGGGCTGTCCGGATCGTCCGGGTCGTGGATGACGAGCAGGGGCGGGTACCCGGCCCGGCGTCCCAGGTTGGTCAGGTTCGTGTCGGATAACCGCATGCCGATGCGCTTCTCCAGGCGGCGGTGCAGGCCTTTGCGGATGCGCCGGCCGAACCCGTGCCGGGCCGCGAACAGATCCAGGTAGAGCGGGAATTCACCCATCGGTGCGAGGAACACCAACCGGCCGACGCGGGCGCCACGGGCGGCCGCCAACGCTGTCGCATTCGCCCCGAGCGAGTGCGCCACCACGGCGTGGGCGGCCCCGTGCGCGGCGATCATGGCCGCGACCGCCTCGGCACATTCGACCAGGGTCGTGCGCCCCGGTGCCAGTGCACCCGGATCGGATTCGTTGTGGCTGGGCAAATCGAAGGCGACGACGCGAAAGCCCGCTTGGACAAGGGGTTTGACGAACATCGCCAGATGCGGCCGCCGACCGCCCCAGCCGTGCACGAGATAGATCGGAGGCCCCTCACCCCATTCCTCACCGACGACGCGGTGACCGCCCCAGTGGGCGTCGATCGGTCTGCCCGCAGCCACCCCGGGAGGCATTTTCAGATTCGACTCGATGACCGGCGGGGTGCACCACAACTCCACCGCCCAGCGCGACCCGATCACGGGAGCCCACCGTTCGAGCACGCCGAAGAGTCGGCGAGTACGGGGATCGACCGGGGGGAGGATGTCCGAGCCGACGATGTCGAGCGGGGGAAGAGCGGCCGCCGAGGAGGATTCTGGGGCGGAGCTGGCACTACGGCGTTTCATGGACTGCGTTCGTATCGGTGGCGGCAACCCGTCGACTGTAGCAGCGTGGCCACGGCGGTCCCGGACGCGACGACGGCCGCCGGCCGGGCGCGGGTCGGTAAGCTCGAGAAGTACTATGGCCCTCACCCGCGGCGTTGCCCACCTGGCGTTCCTCCTCGCCGTCCTGGTCTCGGGCGGCGCCCTCGGGCCAGCGACCGCGGCGGCCACCGAACTCGACGATTACCTCTGGCAGCGCCGTCCGCTGCTGCTGTTCGCGCCGACCGACCGCGACCCCCGGCTCGCGGAGACGCTGAACCGCATCGAGGTCGACCGATGCGACGTGGACGATCGCGACATGGTGATCGGTGTGGTGGTGACCGAGGGAACCAGCACCCTCGACGGTCGTGCGCTCAGCGCCGACCAGTCACGTCGGTTGAAGGACCGGTACGCGATCGACGACAGCGCCTTCACAGCAGTGTTGATCGGTAAGGACGGTGGCGAGAAGTTGCGCATCGACGATGTACCGGACCTCCACACCGTCTATGCCGTGATCGACGGTATGCCCATGCGCAGCCGCGAGATGACCGATGGTCCGGGCCGCTGTTGATGTCGATACGATTGCCGGTGACGATCGTCGCCGCGTGCTCGACGCTCGCCGCGGTGTCGTGTGGCGACGCTCGGTCGGCTCCCGCCGGCGAGAACCTCGTCGACCTCACCGATGCCCGCGAGGTGGCCGCCTGGACGACGGTCAACGACCCCGTCATGGGCGGTACGTCCACCTCGAGCGTCACGTTCGGCGATGGTGATCTGGTGTTCTCCGGAACGGTTTCGCTGGCGAACAACGGTGGATTCGCCTCGGCCCAGAGCCCACAGGATCCGGGTATCGGACAACGGGCGGCAGGGGCCACCGCACTACGCGTGCGTGCCGTCGGCGACGGTAAGACCTATCTGTTGAAGGTCGGCGTCGCCGAGCAGGCATGGTCCTACATCCAGCGCTTCTCCACCGACGCCGCCGTGGAGCGGATATACGAACTACCCGTCGCGAGCTTCGAACCGGTGGGCATGCGGCTGGCGCCGGCACCGGACGCGCCGAGAACGCTCGACCCGTCGAGCATCGACCAGATATCGGTGTACATCCTCGACAAACAGCAGGGCCCGTTCACCATCACCATCAAGGCGATCGACGCCGCAGCGTGACGTTCGAGCGTCCGCAACCGGGGTGGCTCTGCGGGTACCGGTATCGTCAGGGTCTCCCCGCGCTCCGGTCGTCCTGCCAACCTGGTGACGATGGACCACAACGATTTCACCTCGCACACTGGCCTTTTCGACCTGACCGGCAAACATGCGCTGGTCACCGGTGGCAGTAGGGGCATCGGGCGGATGATCGCCCGCGGTCTGCTGCAGGCCGGCGCCCGCGTCACCATCAGCTCGCGCAGTGCCGACGCGTGCGCGCAGACCCAGCAACACTTGGCGAGCTACGGCGATGTCGACGCGATTCCGGCCGACCTGTCCAGCCACGCCGAGTGCCAACGCCTCGCCGGGCTCGTGACGTCGGACTCGCAGCGCCTCGACATCCTGGTCAACGACGCCGGCGCCATGTGGCGCGAACCGCTGGCGACGTTCCCCGAGGAGGCCTGGGACGCCGTTCTCGATGTCAACCTCAAATCGCCGTTCTGGCTGGTCCAGGCGCTCCTTCCGGCGCTGCGCCGGGCGGGTAGCGCTGATGATCCCGCGCGGATCATCAACATCGGCAGCATCGCCGCCATCCACGTCGCCCAGTCGCCCAACTATTCGTATGCGAGCAGTAAAGCGGCGCTGCATCAACTCACCAGAGTTCTCGCCAGGGAACTGGGCCCGCACCACGTCACGGTGAACGCGGTGGCGCCGGGGCCGTTCCCGTCGCAGATGATGGCGTCGGCCATCGAAGCCATGGGCGACGCCATCATCGAGTCGGCGCCGCTGCGCCGGCTCGGCCGCGACGACGATATGGCCGGTGTCGCGGTATTCCTGGCCAGCCGGGCCGGTTCGTACCTGACCGGCGCGATCGTCCCGGTCGACGGCGGTATCGCCACGACCGCGTCGGGGACGTGAGCGGCGGGACCGCCGGCGGTCGGGGTACCAGCAGTACCTCCCTCGGCCGGCGCGTCCCACCTACGGTGGGGGGATGGCCACGACGGATCTGCGCGCCGAGATCCGGGAGTTCCTCGGCTCGCGTCGCGCCCGCATCGCCCCCGAGCAGGCGGGGCTGACCGCCTATGGCACCAACCGCCGGGTCAAAGGGCTCCGTCGTGAAGAAGTGGCGCTCCTGGCCGGGGTGTCGGTCGACTATTACGTGCGCATGGAGCGCGGCAGCCTCGCCGGCGCCTCCGACGGTGTGCTCGACGCATTGGCCGCCGCCCTGCAGCTCGACGAAGCCGAGCGCGATCACCTGTTCCACCTCGCCCGCCGGTCGGCAGCGCCCAGCAGCCCGCGTCGACCCAAGCCGGCCGCAGCGGTGCGCCCGACGCTGCAGCAGGTGCTCGACGCCATCGCTGATGCGCCGGCCTGGATCTGCAACGGCCGATACGACGTGCTGGCGATGAATCAGCTTGCTCGCGCGCTGTACTCGCCGGTGCTGGCCGATCCACGACGACCCGCGAACACCGCGCGCTTCGTGTATCTGCAACCCGAGGCCGCGAAGGACTTCTTCGTCGACTACGACCAGATCGTCCGCGACGCCGCCGCGAAACTCCGCATGGAAGCGGGCCGTAATCCACACGACGAGGAGCTCATCGCTCTGGTCGGCGAGTTGTCCACGCGCAGTGAGCTGTTCCGGCAACGGTGGGCGTCTCAGGACGTGCGGCTGCACCGGTCCGGCCGTAAGCGGGTCCGCCATCCCGTCGTGGGCCAACTGGATCTGGACGTCGAGACCCTCGAGCTGCCCGCAGAACCCCATCTGCGCCTGAACGTCTACACCGCGGCCGCGGGTACTCCGTCGGCCGACGGTCTCGCGTTGCTCGCGTCGTGGGCGGCGACCCAAGAGCTGCCGATGACCGAGCGGTGAAACGCCTACTGTTCCCGAGCGGTGACCGGTTCCGCCTTTCCGAGCGTGACCTGAGCGGTCTTGGCGGCGCCCGCCCCGTCGAGGTAGGTCAGCGACACCGTGTCACCCGGCGCCCGGGAACGGATGGCGGCGACCAGCGCCTCGGATCCGTCGATCACCTGATCGTCGACCTTGGTCACCAGCGCACCCGTCGGCACTCCGGCCTCGGCCGCAGGACCGCCCGCCGCGACGCCGGCGACGGTGGCACCGTCGGCTGCATCGGCGCTGAGCTGCACGCCCAGTGAGCCGTGGCTGGCGGTACCGGTGGACACCAGCTCGTTCGCGATGCGCTGGGCCTGATCGGACGGAATGGCGAAGCCCAGGCCAATGGAACCGGGTTGTCCGCCACCCGAGTTCGAGGCTCCGCCCAGGCTGGCGATGGCTGAGTTCACGCCGATCAATTCGCCCTCCATGTTGACCAGCGCGCCGCCGGAGTTGCCGGGGTTGATGGCCGCGTCGGTCTGCAGCGCCTCGATCACCGAGACGTCACCGCCGGAACCGTCGCCGGCCGACACCGGTCGATTGAGTGCGCTGATGATGCCGGAGGTCACGGTGCCCTGCAGGCCCAGCGGAGAGCCGATGGCCACCACCGGTTCCCCGACCTCGACGTCTTTCGACGATCCGATGGCTATCGGTGTCAGCCCCGAGACACCTTGGGCCCGCACCACCGCCAGGTCCCCGGTCGGATCGGTGCCGACCACGGAGAAGGGCGCTGAACGGCCATCAGAGAACCGGACACTGGCCGTGACGCCGGAGGGATCGCCGGCGGCTTCGGCAACAACGTGGTTGTTGGTGAGGATCAGACCGTCCTGGCTGAGCACCACACCGGAACCTTCACCACCGTGGTCTCCCTGCTTGACCGACAGCTGCACGACGCTGGGCATCACCTTGGCAGCCACCTTCTCCACCGAGCCCACCGGACGGGTCGCGCCGGCTTGCAGTCCGGGCGACGCACCGACCGGGGAGTTGACGGCCGCGGGTGGATGGGTGTCGCCGACGGCCAGCGCTGCGGCGGCTCCGGTGCCGCCACTCACCACGGCGAGCGCGGCGGCAGCGGCGATCAGCGGCCCGCGTCGGGGTGTCCGCACCGGCGGTCGCGGGGGTGCAGGCGCGTAGTGCGGATGGGACCAGCCGTGGGAAGTGGGCGGCACGGGGCGGTACCCCGGAGGTGTCGTCATGTTCACCATCGTCCGTTTCCTGCTGAGATCGCACTGAGAGCAGGACCGCGGAAAGCCTGAGAAGGTTTGCGCTGACGGCGAAATCCGTCAGTTTCCGTACACACGGTCGATGGCGACGAGCACCACGGCGCGTTTCTCGGCGTCCATCACCCGGTCGTACTCATCCCAGTCATCGTGTGTGCCGCCGGCGGCGGTGAAGACATCGCGGCGCACGATGCGGAGATTCTCTGCATCGAGCCAGGGTTGCGGATCATCCGGCCCAGCGATCTCGGCGCGCCCCTCCACGGTGGCCCAGCGCCAGCCGTGCCGAAACGTGATCGCCACCTGAGGGCGGGCGCGCAGGAACCTGAGTTTGTGTGCCCCACCGGGACTCACGAACGCCAGGACCTGCTCGCCGGTCGCCGGATGGGCGAGCAGGCCGACGTTGACGACGGATGCCTGGATCGTCCCGTCCGCACGCGTGGTCGCGACCGATGCCAGCCCGCTTTGATCCCGGGCCAGATCGACCGCGTCGGTGACGGTGAGACGTTCGGCCATACGTTTGACGCTACTCGCGCGGCCGGCCGTACGGCGACTTCACGGTGCATGACGGGTTGTACGGGCAGATGCCACCGGCGTTGCAGGTGTTTCTCGAGCACTTCAGCCACGGCGGACCACTCAGGTCTCGGCGACGATGTCCCGCCGATAGCGCTGCGCGGCAAGCGCGTAACAGCCGATCGCCGCGAGCTGCATGGTCGGCACCAGGAGCAGCAATGCACGTCCCAGGGCCTGTGGGCCCAGTTCACCCGTGAGTGAATCACTGATCACCCCGGTCAGGAACGGCCCTACCGCACCCAGGGTCGCGTTGAAGAACAGGAAGATGGCCGACGCCGTCGCCCGCTGCTCTGGAAGCACCAGACGTTGAATTGCCGCAATGGACGGCGCCAGATAGGCGATGCCGATGACGTAGGCCAAGGCCAGAAGCAACACACACCAGATGCGTTTCTCGACGATGAACGCCAGTGCGGACGCCGGCAGCAGCGTCGCGATCAGAATGACCACGATCCACAACAACCAGCGCGGATCGCGGGCGGCCAGCCGGTCGGCGATCCGCCCCACGATCAGCAGTCCGAGGACCCCAAGAACGCCCGTAGCAAGCCCGTACTCGATACCGACCTCCCCGAGCGACATCCCCTGGGTGCGGATCAGGAAGGCGGGGGCGAAGGTGGTCAGGGAGTAGCCGGCCGCCGACACCAGCGCAGTACCGGCCACCATGGCAAGGAAGCTGGGCTTGCGCAGGAGATCCCACCAGTTCAGTGCGGCGGCGCGCCGCGGTGGCGGGGCGGGCAGGCTCTGCCGGCTGCCGACCACCCCCAGCACCAACGGTGCCAGAAGAATGCTGATGGCACCCATGACCACGAAAGCCGCCCGCCAGCCCAAGTTTTCGGCGAGCAGACCGCCGCCGAGCAGGCTCGCGGCACTGGCGAGCGGAATCGCCATGGTGGTGACCGCCAGCGGCGCCGACCGTTTGTCCGCGACGAAATTGCGCGCCACATACGCATGTGCTGCCGGTGTGCTGCCCGCTTCGCCGATGGCAACACCGACCCGGGTCAGCGCGAGCTGTAGACCGGACTGGACCGCACCACCCAACATGGTCATCGAGCCCCACAACGCCAGACATCCGGCGATGACTGCGCCGAACAGGCCGCGGTCGGCGATCCGTGCGATCAGAATGCCCACCACCGCGTACACGACGAGGAAACCGAACCCGTTGATGACGCCGATCGCGGTGTCGGACAGCGCCAGATCCTGCTTGATGGGCTCGGCCAGTACGCCCGGCAGGAAGCGGTCGACGTAGTTGAGGGTGCCGACGGCGGCGAGCACCACGACCGCGGTCCATGCGCGAGCCGGCGAATGCGCACCCCGGGTTTCAAGCACGGCTGCGTCCTGTGGTGCCGACATCGTCCTCCTCCGTCAATCGCTGCCGAGCAGCTTGGCAGATGGCCTGGGTGAATGCGTACGGCCCTGCCGGCGAGACGTGATGGCAACCCGACTGATCCGGGCACAGCACCCGGGTGGACACTAGGACGTGGCCCTTTCTGCAACGGTGTTCAAAGTCGAACTCGGCGTCTCCGATGTCGATCATGGCTACTACGCCGATCACTCGCTGACCGTGGCCCGTCATCCCAGCGAGACCGATGAGCGGATGGTGGTGCGATTGTTGGCGTTCGGGTTGCGTGCACACCGGCTCGGCGACGTCGACGGTGAGTTGGCATTCGGCGCGGGCCTGTCCACCCCGGGCGTACCGGACCTGCGGTTGGCCGACTATACGGGCCGGATCCTGGAGTGGATCAACGTCGGCCAACCCGACGAACGCGTCTTGGGCAAGGCGGCCGGCCAGGCCGAACAGGTGCGAATGTTCCCATTCGCCACCGGAGTGGCCACCTGGTGGCGCACCGTCGGCCCCAAAGTGGCGGGGCTGCCGAACCTGTCGGTACTGCGCATACCCCACGAACCGGTGCAGCAGCTGGCTGAAACCGTCGATCGACGAGTCACGGCGCAGGTCATGGTGATCGAGGGGCAGGTGACGATGACCGTGGGTGGCGTCGACGTCACGTTCACCCCCGAGCCATTGATGTGACGAGCTACCCGTACACCGCTCATCCCCTCGGTTTCACCTGACGAAACCACGCTTGTGCCGGCTCGCGATGGGTGTCCACCGTTGGATGAGGCCACGAGCGACGTCCGGTGAGCGGAGAACCCATGAGCAGATTCGATACTCCCGGCGTTGCACATCATGCCGTACGCATCTCGAGGAGAACATGGCCGCCGACGTGCAGTTGACTACCGAACAGATGGAGACACTCAGCGCGGCGGCCGAGTGATGGCCACGCCCCGAATGGGGTGCGCCAGAACGGATTGGTGGTTGTAGCCGAGCTCATTGGGCGGCGTGGAATCCGGTTGCACGCGACCGCGGTCGTCGCGGGCACGCACCCGCAACTCGTGGTCTCCGGGTTCGACGTCCCAACGCAGCTGCCAGCGCGCCCATACGCCGGGTGCCCCGGGTGAGGTCAGGTCCGCCTCCTGCCAGGGTCCGTCGTCTATTCGGTATTCCACCGCCACCACCCGGCCTTCACCGGCGTAGGCCCTGCCCCGGATCAGGTGCGGCCCCGGACTCAGAACGGCGGGCCAGGGCAACTCGACCAGACTCGACAGCGCCGGTTCGGTGATCGGCCGGCCATGGGCCGGCCCGACCGCTGGGTAGTCGGGCCCGATCAGGACGTAATCTTCGGTGTTCCACGGTGTGAAGAGAGCAGTGGTGGAGACCTCGATGCGGCCCAGCCATTTGATGCTCGCTGCGCCCAGCCACCCCGAGACGATCAGGCGGGCCGGGTAGCCGTGATCGGGAGGTAGCGGCTCGCCGTTCATCGCGAACGCCACCACGGTGTCGTCCGCCAATGCCTTCACCAACGGCAGCGGCCGGCGCGCCCGAATGGCGTCCAGGGATTCGGGCATCACGTCCCGGGCGTGCTCGGTGAGGTGAGCCGGTTCCAGGAGGTCACGCAGACGGACGCCGGTCCACTCGGCGGTGCTGATCGCTGATCGTCCCCACTGGGTGCCGTCGAAGGTCCGTCCGATCTCGTCGCCGAAGAGCACGCGCCGGTTGCCCGCGCATTCGAGGGTTCGCACCACCGACACGACCGGGAACGCGGTGGTCAAATCGTCGTAGCTGTACTCGACGGCATGCCGGATTCCGTCACCCTCGATCCGCAGCGCCCAGCTCCGCGCCTCGATCTCGGGTGTCGGTGCGTGACTGCGAATGAAGAATCTGTCGTTCGGGGTGATGTCCGACAGCATGCCTACCGGATTGGTGCCGTAGTCCAAACCGGACCCGGTGTCCTCCAACAGATCTGTAGGGGTCGGCTTCCGCACGCCTGTTGACATGCTTCTAACATGGCGCGCCGGCTTCCGGCAGTCAATGCCGGTGAGCGTGACCCGTGAGGTTGCGCCAGCACCCGTACCGCTGCGTTGATCGCGGCGTCGCACCGGGCGCCGCGGTGTGTCGCGCGACGCTGTGCATGTCAGAAGCGAACCACGACCTTGCCGTGAACGTGGCCGGTGCGCTGCTCGTCGAGCGCGTCCCGGATTCGTTCGAAGGGATAGGTTGCGGCGATGGGGACGGTGAGACGCCCCGCGGCGACCAGGGCGGCGATGCGGTCGACAGCACCAGGGGTCGCCTCCGTCGCGCCGGTGGCCCGTACGCCGCGTGGTGGGTTCGGCCCGGCGGCGATCGATGAGATTCGTTGCGGCGCCACTCCAAGCTCCAAGGCCGCACCAATGGTGTCGGTACCCACCAGAGACACCGCCGCGCTGACCCCCTGCGGGGCGATCGCCCGAACACGCGCGACCATGCCGTCGCCGTAGGCGACGGGTTCGGCTCCCAGCCCTCGCAAAAAGCCAAAGGTCGATCCCGAAGCGGTCCCGATGACGCGTGCACCGGCGAGCACGGCCAACTGCACGGCGAATACGCCGACACCTCCAGCGGCGCCGCCGATCAGCACCGTGTCCCCGGGCCCCACACCGATCACGCGCAACGCAGCATCCGCGGTACTGCCGGCAACGCAGAGTGTGGCCGCGACCTCGTCGTCAACACCGGCAGGAGTGCGCAGCAACGAGTCCACACCAGGCTGCATAACCACCCAGTCGGCCGCCGTTCTGGCGATCACCGCGCCGAATACCCGGTCTCCGACGCTCACCGCGTCGACATCGTCTCCCACCTCGTCGACGACACCCGCGTAGTCACAGCCGAAGCCCGACGGCAGCGAGACGCCCATTGCCTGCGCCACGGCCTGGTTCGAGGTCAACGCGCAGTCCATTGGGTTCAGCCCGACGGCGCGCACTCGGACCCTGACGTGTCCCGGACCGGCATGCGGCTCGACGACGTTATGCACGTCGAGCACCTCGGATCCGCCGAAGGCTCCTATCCGGACCGCGCGCACTGTGCGCCCCCCGTAGCACCGAGTGCCATCGCCTGAACCTTCGGGCCTCCGTGTGGTTTCCGACGATTCTCGAGCACTGGACCGCTCATGCCGCGTCCCGGGTCAGCGCACGACCGAACAGACTGCCGTAGAACCTGACCGACAGCCATCGCGGCATGAGGAACTTGCCGACGAGGTCCATGGCGGCGTTCGTGGCGCCAGGTATCACATGTGCTCGGATGCCGAGGCTGCGCAGCGCTGCCCGGACAACCTGTTCGGGTGCCATCAGCGGCACTCCACGCACATCGATTCCCGCGTTGTCATGCCCCGGTGTCCGCGTGGGGCCCGGGGACACCACGAGCACGTCGACACCATCCTTCTTCAGTTCGTAATTGAGCGCCTGACCCAGCGACAAGACGTAGGCCTTCACCGCGGCGTAATTGGCCAGATAGGGCACGGCGCTGCCGGCGATCGTCGAGGACACCAACACAATCGCTCCGCGGCCGCGCTGCGCGAATCGCCGCCCGAATCCATGCGCCAGCTGCAACGGCACGGCCCCGTCCAAGGTGAGAACGTCGACCTCTTCGGCCGATGAATGCTGCAGGAACGGTCCGACGGACGAGACACCGGCATTCGCGATGACCATCCCGACATCGAGATCGTGCACCTGGCGCAAGAGTTCATCGACCGCACCATCGTTAAGGAGGTCTAGGACAACGGGTTCGACGGTGACGCCGTGCACGCGGGAGAGCTCGGCGGCCAACGCCTCGAGCCGGTCCTTTCGACGTGCCACCAGAACAAGGTCGACGCCTGCGCCTGCCAGCTGACGCGCGAATTCCTCTCCGATACCCGAGGAAGCCCCCGTCACCACGGCGTATCGGCCGTACGTACTGCGGAAGTTCGTCATATCAAATCCTGTCGAGTCGACCAATACTGCGAGCATGACACCAGGTGCCATCACTCTACGATATGACGGCACTCGGTGTCATCACCTCCGCATGCGGCTTAAGGTGGAGGAATGAGTCGGTGGGAGCCCCACGCGCCGGAGCGGCTCGTGGCAGCCGCGGTAGATCTCTTCCTCGAGCGGGGATATGACCGCGTGACCATCACCGAGATTGCGCAGCGCGCGGGCCTGACGAAGAGGACGTTCTTCCGCCATTTCGCCGACAAGCGCGAGATTCTGTTCGGTGGACAAGATGCTCATCGCCAAGTGTTCGCCAATGCGATCGCCAGTGCGCCCCCGTCCGCGAAGCCGCTCGAGGCGATCAGCGCCGCACTTGCGGCGTTCGCCGCGGAGCTGGGAGAAGAACGGCGAGACGTCCTCGCCAAGCGTCAAGTCATCATCGACGGCAAGACCGATCTCCAAGAGCGCGAACTGCTGAAGAGAGCCGCGCTGACCGCCGCGATGGCCCAGTCGCTGGGCCGGCGCGGCGTGAGCGAGCCCATCGCAGGCCTGGCCGCTGAAATCGGCGCCCTGGCAATGAATGCCGCCTACCGGGACTGGCTGCAGCCGGACAATCCGCACACACTCACCGAACTCAGCCACCAGGCATTGCGTCGACTCGGTGCAGCCGCCGCAACGCTGCGCTGAGGTTCGGGACGCGGTCTCCGGCCTGGCCGATCACCAAGCTCAGCGGCCGAAGCTGACCGACTCAGCCACCGCGCGCTGCTCCTCCAAAGCGGCCAAACGGCCAGTCAATGCCGCGTGTACGGCGTCGTAGGAATCCTGGCCGAGGGTCAGACGCAGCGGCGGGCGGTTCTGACGGGTGGTGTCGAAGACCACGGCGGCGATCTTGTCCGGGTCGCCGGCCATGGCGTTCGCATCGGCGTCCTGGAGCTGGCGTCTGACCTGATCCACCGGAGTGCCGCGATACACGCCCAACTCGGAGGCGAATGTCAGATTGTTCTTGAAACCCGTTCGTGTACCGCCGGGTTCGACCAACGTCAAGTGAACGTCGAATCCGGACACCTCCTGATTGACGCTCTCGGTGAACCCCTCCAGACCCCACTTCGCGGCGTGGTAGGAGCTGTGCGTGGGAATGGCGACTTGACCGCCCATGCTGGAGATCTGAATGATCCGGCCGCCACCTTGCTCGCGCATCGGCGTCAGAAGGGCGTGCGTGATGAGCAGCGGCGCCATAAACATGACGTCCAGCTGCCCACGGATCTGCTCCACGCTCATCTCCTCCGCAGCGCCGACCACGGCAAAACCAGCGTTGTTGACCGCCACGTCCACCGGATCGGTGGCAATCAGCCGGTGGATCACCTGGTCGACGTCGTCGAGCCGGGTGAGATCGAGAACTTGTTCACTCAGGCGGCCGCCGAACTCCTCCGCCAGGTCGCTCAACGCGCCGGCGCGACGCACGGTCGCGGTGACCCGATCTCCCTGCCGTAACACGTGTTCAACGAGACGGCGGCCCAGACCGCTCGACCCTCCGGTGACCAACCAGTGGCGGACGGCCTTATCGGCGATTCCTGACATCAGATACTCCTGAGAACTCGTTCGAGTAGGGCGGTAAGTGCACCGAGACGCGGTGTCAGAACTGACTGACGCCACCGTCGACGTAGACCTCTGAGCCGGTCATGAAGGAACTCGCGTCGGAGGCCAAGAAGGCGACCACGCTACCGATCTCCTCTGGGCGCGCGCGGCGCTTCATGGGCACCGTGGCGGTCAAGTCGGCCAGGGCGTCGTCGGACCCGGAGAAGAGGTCGGTCAGGCCCGGTGTCTCCGTGAGACCCGGGGCGACGACGTTGACGCGGATCTTGCGGTCGACGACTTCCGCGGCCCAGCTTCTGGCCAGGGATCGGAGAGCGGCCTTGGATGCCGCGTAGACGCTGGCTCCGGGGGCAGCTTTCACGTCGCCGTTGGAGCCGCACAGGATGATCGACGCGCCGTCGCTGAGCAGCGGAAGGGCGGACTGCACAGCGAAGATCACACCGCCGACGTTGGTGTCGAAGATCTTCCTGTGATGCCCCCAGGTGAGATTGCCCAAGGTCGCGAACTCGTTGATGCCCGCATTGGCAAAGACGATGTCCAGCCGCCGTCCCGTCGCTTCGATGGTCGCCGCCATACGGTCGAGATCGGCCTGCTCGGTCACGTCGGCGCGTATGGCCTGAGACTGAGCAGGGCCGATGGAGGAGACGGCTTCGTCGAGCGCGTCTTGGCGACGCCCGACTAGGCAGACATAGGCCCCTTGCTTCGCGAGCGCCCGTGCTCCGGCGAGGCCGATCCCGGAGGTGGCTCCAGTGACCAGGGCGGTCTTTCCGGTCAGGTCCGACATTCAGTCCTCCAGTTTTGTACCAAACGGTTGCGCCCGACCATACCAGTTTTGTACCGCTTGGTAGGCCGGCCGGCGTCCGGCGATAGAATGGTCCGCATGGGCGCAGAGCAACGGCACCCGGGAGGCCGGCCACGCTCATTCGACGAGGGTCAGGCGCTCGATCGGGCCATCGACGTTTTCTGGCGTCTCGGCTATGAAGGTGCGTCACTGGCCGAACTCACCGAGGCCATGGGCATCAACAAGCCGAGCCTGTATGCCGTGTTCGGAAGTAAAGAGGAACTCTTCGTCCGTGCCCTAGAGCGTTACGGCCAGTGCTACCACGAGCATCTGCGTCAGGTGCTGTCGAGATCCCGCGTTTATGACATCCTCGAGGCGTATCTGCGTGACACCGCCAGGGCTGTGCGTGCCGGGAATGTGCTGGGGTGCTTATCCATTCAAGGCGGCATCTCCTGCGGGCCGAACAACGCGCGCATTCCGCAGCTGCTCGCCGAGTATCGCAAGGGTATCGAGGACGCCATCGCCGAAGCGCTCGCAGCGGCTGACGATGCGTCAGACATCGATACCGCGGCGCTGGCGGGGTTCGCCGTGACGATCGGACAGGGGCTTGCGGTGAATGCCGCGGCTAAAGCGCCGCAGTCCAGGCTCGACGCGGCCGTGGACGTGGCTGTCGCCGGCCTGGCGACGTCACTCGTGCCGCATGGTCGCGAACCGAGACGCGTCGGAGACGACTGATCTTGTGCCAGCGCGTCTTTCCCGGACCACCACGACGGTGGTCCACCTCATCTGTCACCCTCACGCTTCGCAAAGCGTCACTCGCGCCGTCCTATTGGCCTTGGCGTGGTGAGGGTTCCCTCGCTATCGTGTGCAGAGTGAACATCCGAGTTGAGGAGGTCGTCGGCGCTCGCGCCGACATCAGATGACCGCGCCCCGTCGCCGACCCCTTGGGCCGGCGGTGCAGTCATACCCTCACTCTTCGGGATCGCACAGGCGTGCGCTCCCTTCTCAAGGATGGATTCACCCATGGACTCGTTCACCCGTACCCAAATTCTCGGCGCCTTTCGCGGCGCCACCAGAAGCGAGGTCAAAAAGGTCACCTTCGCCGCGGACTTCGATGCCGTCAACTTCGCCGCATTGGAGTACTACGGCTGGGCCGACCCGAAGATCCCGCGTCGTGCCTACCTCGTGGTCGAACGGCCCGACGGACTGGTTGCGCTGCTACTGAACCGGGCCGCGGTCAAGCCACGAGGACGAGCGATGTGCACGTGGTGCAACGACGTGAACCTCAACGATGAGGCCGTGCTCTACACGGTTCGCCGGGGCGGCGCGGCTGGCCGTAAAGGCGACACCATCGGCACATTGATCTGCGCGAATTTCGGGTGCTCCCGTAACGTACGGCAACTGCCTCCGGCCTATCACAAGGACACCGACCTCAAGCACATACGTGAACAACAGGTCGGAGAGTTGCTGCGGAAGGTGCACGGCTTCGTGGAAAAGGTTCTCTCGACACAAGACTGACTGTCCCCGAGCGACGCCGCACCGCCCCTCTGCCATACCGGCTGACCCGGCACCAGGTCCGCTACCGCGGACCTGGTGCCCTTCAATGCGAAGTCGGCGCGCAGCGGTTCAGAGTCGCTGAAATTCGCCCGGCGTCACGCCGTAATGCTCGCGGAACACCGCTGTGAAGCGGCCGGCGCTGGCGTAGCCACACATCGACGCGACCGCTGACACGGTGTGCCTCCTCGTAGACAGCAGTTCGGCAGCGCGGTCCATCCGCAGATCGGTGAGGTATCGATGAGGGGTGACGCCCACCGTGGCCTTGAACGCGCGCAGGAAGTGGTACTTGCTCAGATGGGCCGCGCGAGCCAAGTCCGCGAGAGCGACTTGGTCGTGCAGGTGCCCCTTCATGTAATCGGTGACTAGCTTCAAAGCGCTTGCCGGGAGCCTCGTTCGCGTGCCGCGGGTGTCAGCCGATGCCGGGCGATCTGGTGCGAGCATGTGCGCCGCCAAGGCCTGGGCCAGCGCCTGGGCGACCAGCACTTCGGCGTGACTGCGCCTCGCGGTGTGCAGCGCGCGCAAGATGGCCGCAGCCACCGGATCGTGCGCGTCCCGACCGTCGGGAAATTCCGGCTGCCCCGTGGCAGGCACATGTGGGCAATTCACCGAGACCACCACTCAAAGGGGCTGCAGTAGATCGGTTCCGGCCGTGACGGGGCCGTTGAACGCGGAGCCGATGGTCGAGAGGTCCGTGGGGGTCGCCTCGTTGTAATGGGACAGAATCACCCGTCCGGCCCTCGCGCCAGAGGCCATGTCAGCCACGTGCGACGGTCGAAGGTGTCCTGCCCGCAACGCCGCGGGATCGACTCCCGGTGGGAAATCCTCGGGAAGTTCGTCGCTGACCATCTCCGCGACAATGGCGTCCACGCCGTCGAACAACATTGTGACCGCCGCGCTCGGCCCGGTGTCACCGGTGAATCCGATCGCCCACTCGGGCGTCTCCACGCGGTAGGAATACGAGGCGCTGCCCGCCGGATTGCGCGTGCCCCGGTCCGAGTAGTGGGTGTTTTCGACGGCGGCGACCCGCAATTGCGGGGTGTCGTACACCGCACCCTCACCGACCTCCTTCGCGATCACCGTCGCGGCGACGGGCGGTCCCACCGAGTTGTTCTCGGAGCGGCGGATACCCCCACTGACGTCGAGCACGGCCGATAGCGCGGTGATCAGTCGGTGGGTCCCCGGTGGTCCGATGATGGTGAGCGGGGCTTGGGGCGGACCGTAGATCGCCGACGTGTACCGGAAGCTGAGCAGGTCGGTGAGACCCACGGTGTGATCGTCGTGCAAGTGGGTCAGGAACACGGCAGTGAGGTCGTCGGGGCGCAATCCTGCCTGGGCGAGTCGGCCGATGGTCGACGTGCCGGCGTCGATGAGGAAGTGACCTATAGCCGTCGTTACCAAGCTGCTGATCCCCGCGCGCCCCGGCTCTGCGGTGGGTCCACCGCTGGTCCCCAACAATGTCAAAGGGCGGTCTGCCGACGTGCGCACCATAAGCGCGGCAGGTTCGACGTCAGGAGGGCGCGGGTCGGGTTTCGCGCCACACGCGGACGCGGTCAGTACGGCCGGAACGAGACAACAACTGGTCAACAGCGATCGCCGGCCCAGGCGCGGCAGGTTCACGTGGTGTCCGAGAGATGATGGCCGAAGAAGGCGATGATGCGGCCCCATGCGTCCTCGGCCTCGGATTCGTAGTACTTGAACCCCTTGACCCATTCGAAGACCCGCAGTCTCAGCGGCGCTGCCCGCCAGTCGTTCATGAAGGAATGGCCCACCCCGGGATACTCTTTCACGTCGTGGGCGACGTTGCCCGCCTCGAGCTTCTCGGTGAGCCGTAGCGCGTCGCCGCGCAACGCCTTGTCGAGGGAGCCGTAGCTGGCCACGACAGGGCAGCTCTCGGTGAGACGTTCGGCATTGGGTGGCCAATTGCCGTAATTGGGTGCAGTGGCGTGGAATGCGCCGCTGGGCGCCAGCAGCAGACAAAATCCTCCACCGAGGCAGAAGCCCACCGCGCCGATCTTGCCGGTGCACTGAGGATCGTCTGCGAGATGACGGCGCGCAGTGAGTAAGTCGTCGATAGGTGGACCGTGCCCGGTCGACATGGCGCGCGTCATCGCTACCACACACCGCAGCCGCGCGCCCGGCCGGAAGAGGTTGGGGGCCAGCGCGACGAATCCGGCAGCGGCGAGACGGTCGACGCTGCGTCGGATGTCAGCGGTGAGACCACCGACATCGTGAACGACTAGGACGCCGGGCCACGGTCCGACGCCAGGCGGATGTTGCAGGTAGCCCTGGAGCGGGTGGGGGCCGTCGGCAAGGGTGACGTCGGGCATGTTCAGACCCCCGAATCAGGGTAGTGAGGAAGATCCGTTGTGGGAGAGGGTCGGGACGGGATAAGGGCAGCGAGAGCGCGGGCGGGTGGTGATCCGGCGACGCGCATGAGAGTGCGCAGGGTGCTCAGACCGACGCGCGTCCTCGGATGCAGGAGTCGGGGACCGCCAGGGGGGAGCTTATGGGCCCCGTCGACGAAAACCGACATCCGTTCCTGGTAGTTGCATAGTGCCGCGTCCACGGTATCGCCGCCGGCCAGTACGCCTGCCAGGACATAGGCGCCGGTCAGTGCCAGCGTCGCGCCGAGACCGCTCACGGGAGTGGCGCACCAGGCCGCATCACCGAGGAGAACCACACGCCCCGCACTGTAGGTGCGTGCGCAGACCTGAGTGAGGTAGTCGATATACAGCTCGTCGGTGCCGGCGACACCCTGCAGGATGCGCGGCGTCTTCCACCCGAGGTCTCCGAACTTCTCGATGAGGACCGTCTTCTGCTGGTCCCCCGGCATGTTCTCGTAGCCCATGGGTGGGGACAGGAAGGACAGCGCGATCCGCGTGGTGCCCTTGTTGTCAGGGCGCACGGTGATCGAGCGGCCGCCGGTGCCGTTGTACCAGTTCCAATACAGGTCGTCGTCTTCGGCGCGCGGAATGGTGGCGAAAGCCGTATAGAGGCCTAGAGATTGGGTCGGCACGTCACCGAACACGATCCGTCGGGTCGATGAACGCGTTCCCTCCGCGATCACGATGAGGTCGTAGCGCGCTCGCTCGCCGTCGTTGAAGGTCACGGTCACACCGCCGTCGTCCTGGTCGACGTCCGTGATGTGTCGACCCAAGTGAATGACGGTGTCGTCGGGCAGGGCATCGACCAGCAGCCGGGACAGCTCACCGCGCAGGATCTCTACGTTCGCCGTGGTGCCGCCACTGTCGGAGTCACCGGCGGGAATCTGCCACAGCGTCCGGTCCTCATCGTCGACGAAACGCGTGCCGATCTCTCCGGTGCTGTGTGACTTCACTTTTCGTTCGAGGTTCATCCGCCGCAGCACCTCGCGACCGCTGCCCCGGACGTCGATGTTCTGGCCAGCGCCGCGCAATACGGGACTGCGTTCGATGATCGTCACGTCGTGCCCATTGCGCAGCAGCCAGTACGCCGCGGCGGGGCCGGCGATACTCGAACCACAGACCAGCACTTTGAGTGCGGTGCTCACGAAGGCTCCATTCCCCAAGCGCTCAGACCATTATGCCTTCACCATGAAGTTACTTTCCGATCAAAGTACCAACGTGATAGCGTCGTGTCGAGCGCAGCAGTTCGCCGAGATCAAGAGGAACGCCGTGGAGACCCGTGCCGATGAACCCGGCCGCCTGCTGGGCGCGCTCGAGGTACGCGTCCTGGAGCGCTTGCGGTCGTACGCGGCGGACTACACCTACATCAATCGTCAACTCGCGGCGTGGCTGGGTGTACACACCGCCGACGCCGCCGCCTACTCCGAAATCCTGTACGCGCAGGATCGCGGCGAACCGCTCACCCCGGCGCAGCTGGCCAAACGCCTCCCCATGACCTCAGGGGCGACCACCTCGCTGCTCAACCGCTTGGAAGCCGCGGGGCTCATCATCCGCAGCCGCGAGAGCACGGACCGTCGGGTGGTCACGCTCCGCAGCGACCCCGCCATCCGGCGCGAGGCACCCCGCTTCTTCGGCCCACTTGCGGCACGCCTGGACGCGGTGCTGTCGGGCTACGCCCCGGAGTTCCTCGACCGGATGGCCGACTGCCTCGAGGAGGTGCACGGCGCGATGGCGGAGTTCATCGCACGAGCTGAAGAGGACATCCCGCCGAGATTGCCTGCAGCCGAACGTTAATCGAACGGCTGAGCAATACCGACGTCAATCGAAATCGGCCGTCGCGGCATTGTCACGCTGGGCAGCCACCTCGATCAGTCGCTCCGACAGCGCCGTGGTCATCAGGGCCCAGGCGTCGGACCCCAGCACCAGGCGCCGGACCGGGCGATCCGCGTCGGCCGCCCGAATGATCGCCGCCACGGTGCGTTCCGGGCTGTCGGGCATGTCCTCCTCGGCTGTTGGCGGAACGTCGGCAGGCCCCCCGCGATAGGGCTCGCTGAGTTCGACCCGGAGCGCCGCGTCGAAGAACCCGGTGCGCACCACACCCGGTTCGATCAGCGTGGTGTGGATGCCGAAGGGTTCGACCTCGACGGCCAGCGCGTCGTAAAAGCCCTCGATACCCCATTTGGTGACGTGGTACAGCGAAAAGGCAGGGAACGTGAGGTGCCCGCCCATGCTCGACATCTGCATCAGGCGCCCGCCGCCTTGGGCTCGTAAGCGCGGTATCACCGCACGGGCGAGTTGGATCGGGGCGGTGAGGTTGGTGGCGATCATCCGCTCGATGTGCTCGTCGGCAAGATCTTCGGCGACGCCGAACACTCCATATCCGGCATTGGAGACGACGACGTCGATACGGCCCAACTCTTCGAACGCCTCGCCGACCACGTGACGGACCGCGCCGGTATCGGTGACATCGAGGGCTCGCCGCCAGAGCCGGGTGCCGTGGCGGTCGACGAGCTCGTCGAGGTCTGCCGGGTGGCGCAACGTCGCCGCCACCGTGTCGCCGCGTTCCAGTGCCTGCTCCATGAGCAGCCGTCCCATGCCCCGTGATGCGCCGGTGATGAACCATGCCTTGGCCATTCGACTCCCCTTCGTTCAGACCCGCTTCACTGGGAGCTGGCCGTCGGTCGGACGATGATTTCGTTGACGTCGACCTCGGCCGGCTGTTCCACCGCGTAGGCGATGGCTGCTCCGATCGCCGACGCCGGCATCGCCCCGGCGCGATAGGACTTCATCGCGTCCCGCGCTCCGGTGTCCGAGATCGACTCGGCCAATTCGGATTCGGTGACACCAGGTGATATCAGCGTCACCCGTACGTCACCCGACGATTCCTGGCGCAACCCTTCAGTGATAGCGCGCACCGCGAACTTGGTGGCGCTGTACACCGCCGCCGTGGGAACCACTTCATAGGCACCCACCGACGCGACGTTGATGACATGGCCGCTGCCCTGTTCTTTCATGATCGGCAGGGCCGCGTGGATACCGTGCAGCACACCGCGTACGTTGACATCGATCATCGCGTTCCACTCGTCGACGTTGCCAGCCGACAACGGTGACAGCGGCATTATGCCGGCGTTGTTGACGATGACGTCCACTCGGCCAAAGCGTTCGTGTGCAGCGCGAACGAATCGTCCCATGTCCGCTACGTCGGTCACGTCGAGGCGCCGCCAAGCGGCCTCGCCACCGACGGCGACGATGCGGTCCACGATCGACTGCAGCCGGTCGGTGCGGCGCGCCCCGAGGTACACGCGATGACCGTCGTGAGCCAGTCGTAACGCGGTCGCCTCACCGATACCGCTGCTGGCTCCGGTGATCAGCACCACCTTGTCGGCGTCGGGCATATCAGTCTCCCTCTGCGCTGACAGTAGAACCGCTGTAGCGCTACGCGATAGACGAACTCTGCGACGGCCCTGCCTGGCCAGCCGATGGCGCAGCAAGGAAAGGTGACTTCACGCTAGGCCGCGGTGGGGCAGTCGAGGTTCGACTCGTTGCTGCGAGTGCCTCGGAAATTGCTGCATCTGCGGCGTCGACTCCCGGTTTGGCCCGTCACGAACAACAGTGGTGGATATGACCAATTCCTCCTCCGACACAGCCACATCCCCGCGTCTCATGTCCGGAAGTCCGCTGGCGGGGCGCGTCGCCGTCGTCACGGGCGCGTCGAGCGGCATCGGCGAGGCGACAGCGGTTCGGCTAGCTGAACTCGGCTCGAAGGTGGCACTCATCGCCCGCCGGGGGGATCGCCTCGACGACCTGAATGACCGCATCACCAGTGCGGGCGGCGAGGCGCTAGCCCTCCCCACCGACGTCCGCGACCGCGCCGATGTACTCGCTACCGCCGATCGGGTCGCCCAGGACCTCGGCACCGTCGACCTGGTCTTTGCCAACGCCGGTATTCAGTTGATCTCGAGCATGTCCGACCTGTCGATCGAGGATTGGGACACCCAGGTGCACACCAACGTGCACGGCGTCATGAATACCATTCAGGCCTTCCTCAGCCCCCTCCGCGAATCAGCCGACAGCGGAGGGCCAGCAGACCTCATCACCACGTCGTCAATTGCCGCAGTTCGGATCCTCGATCGCTTCCAGGTGTACTCGGCGACCAAGGCTTACATCACGCAGCTGTCTCGCCTGCTGCGCAGCGAGCTCGGGCAGCAGAAGGTCCGGGTATCGACCATCGAGCCGGGTATGGTCGACACCGAACTGCCCGAGCACGTCACAGATCCAGCGGCCACCAAGCTCATGGCGGACTTGATCAAGAACATCGACGTGCTCCAGTCCGACGACATCGCCGAGCTCGTCGCATTCATCGCGGCGCTGCCCAAGCATGTCAACCTCGCGGAGATCACGGTCTTGCCCACCCAACAGGCCATCTGACAGCCCAGGGCAAGAGCGCTCTCCGTGAGGTCAACGCCGTTTGAGCTCTCTGCTGTTGGCGGTCAGGACTTCATCGGACAGATCGGGATCAGCCTCGGCGACGGCGCGCGCGATGAGTTGTGCGCCGACCAACTGGCTGAACAGGGCGATGGCCTGCTCTCGCGCCCTGCGTGGATCGAGCTTGGCGTTGGTCTGCTTCGCGCTGCCACGGAGTAGGTCGGTGATGGCGGCGATGTAGCCCTGCAATCCCCGCCGGTATTCCTGTTGGGCCTGAACCCCGTGCCGTCCCGCGTCGGCTGCCAGGGCAGCAGAAGCACATCCTTCTTCGGGGTGGTCGCGGTGATAGGTGCTCAGATAGCTGTCGATGATGGCGTTCAAGGCCGCCCGGCTAGAGCGGGGATGGGCGCCGATCAGAGCGTCGACAGAGCCCAAAGAGGCAGTAAATCCCTGGTTGAGGACTTCCAAGGCGAGGTCTTCCTTGGAGGAAAAATGGTTGTAGAACCCGCCGTGGGTCATCCCGGCCGTCTTCATCAGCTCGTCGATGCCCACCCCGTCGATCCCCCGAGCCCTGAAGCCTTGCCCGGCGGCGGTCACGATGCGCTCGCGGTTGCGCTCCTTCTGCTGCCGTGAAATACGAGGCACCGGACTCCCTCCACGACGGGACAGTTGAGTCATCTCCAATGCGGGATCGATGGCACCCGTCATCAAACCCATCCTAACCCAACGCTGACTGCCGGACGACCACGGCGTCGATCCGTCGCGAGCGGTCTTGTGTTGACGATTATTGATGACGCATGACAGCATTCTTTAAATGTCGTCCGTCATCAATAATCCTTGAGATCGGGGCAGCACGTGAACTTCGGAACCATTGGCGCCGGCACCATCGCGCAAGCCATAGCTCGACATCTGGTGACGGCCGGACATCGCGTGATGTTGAGCAACAGTCGCGGTCCGTCCACCTTGGGGGAGGTCGTCGCCGATCTGGGGCCGTTGGCCTCGGCGGGAACGGTCGCGCAAGCTGCTGAAGCCGACGTGGTGTTTCTCACGGTGATGTGGCCGGATATCGCGGCCGCATTGGCTGACCTGCCCCCATGGGAAGGACGCATCCTCGTCGATTGCACCAACCAGTTCGCGCGACTTGATCCCGTCGTCGTAGCCGACCTCGGCGATCAGACCGGAAGCGAGTGGGTCGCCGCCCACGCGCCGAATGCCCGTGTGATCAAGGCGTTCAACACACTGCACGCCGAGTACATCGCGGCCGACCCGCGCCACCCAGCCGGACGGCAAGTGTTGTTCTACGCCGGCGATGACGCCGCCGCGAAGGCAACCTTTCGTGAGTTGGTCGACAGTTTCGGTTTCGCCCCGGTCGACGTCGGAGCCTTACGGGACGGCGGCCGACTGATGCAGGTCGACGGTGGCCCGCTGTCGGCCCTGCATGCCCTCAGACAGGACTGACCGGCCCCCGTGCCCGCCGCCCCGTCGGCAGATGGGACGAAATTTGCAGAACTGGAGGAGCAATGAAGGCACTGGCCTACCAGCGAGCACACCCGTTGACCGCGTTCGCGATGGATCTGATCGACGTTGACGAGCCGCGGCTCGGTCCGGGCGACTTACTGGTCGACATCCGAGCGATCGGCGTGAACCCCGGAGAGGCGCTGATCCGTTCGGTACGCAGTGCCGAGCCGGGCGGGCGGGTGATCCTGGGCTGGGAGTTCGCGGGTGTGGTCATCAAGACCGGCACCGCCGCGACCGGGTTCACCGTCGGTGATCGGGTGATGGGCACCGGTGATGTCACGCGGGATGGTTGCTGGGCGGAACAGCTGGCCGTGGACCATCGCGTGGTCGCGAAGATCCCCGACCAGCTCTCCTTCACCGATGCCGCATCATTGCCGATCGGCGCCCTGACCAGCTGGGAGGCGATGTTCCGCGACCAGCGGACCCTCCCGCCGGGTGTGGAACGGGTTCTGGTCGTCGGCGGCGCCGGCGGCGTTGGATCGTTGGCAACGCAGCTGCTGAAGGCAAGAACTTCAGCGTTTGTCATCAGCACCGCATCCCGTCCGCAGTCGCAGGACTGGTGTCGCGCGATGGGCGCCGATCTGGTGGTCGACCACACCGCCGATGTGTGTGAGCAACTGGCACAAGCCGATATCCATCAAATCGACATGGTGCTGTCGACAGCAGGGACCGCGACCCAACTCGCCTGGATCGCCAAACTCCTCCGGCCCTTCGGTCACCTGACGGCGATCGACCTCAGCGCCCCGGTCAACCTCGCACCGCTGATCGAGAAGTCCATTTCGCTGCACACCGAAATGGTGTTCAGCCAGATAAGCGGCGGCACAGACGCCAGCAATCAAGGCCGAATTCTGCAGACCATCAGTGAATACGTCCTCAGCGGCCTGGTGCGTCCGGTCGTGACCACCCGACTCGCGGGCCTGACCGTGCACAACATGAAGATCGCCCACACGTTGCTCGAAAGTCACCGCACCATCGGCAAGATCGTCATCGAGACGTGAGCGTCGGCAGCGATCTCCTGGCAAGCACTGGCCAGTCACCAACGGCTCACGGCGAGAGCCTCTGTCCACCAGACCGACTCAACGAAGGGGCACTACATGACTGACTCGAGGGAAGTGACGGCAACACTGATCGACGAATTCCGCGCCAACGATGGCAAACTCACCAGCTTTGGCGACACGCCCCTGTTGGTATTGCACAGCACCGGCGCCAAGACCGGGCACGAACGCCTCTCGATCTTGATCTATCAGAAGCTGGGCGAAAGCTGGGCGATATTCGCCTCCAACGGAGGATCGCCCACCAACCCGGCTTGGTACCACAACATCATCGTCAATCCGCATGTAGAAATCGAAGTGGGGAACTCCACGCACGAGGCCATAGCACGGGTAGCCAACGAAACCGAGCGGCAACGAATTTGGGACGCGCAAAGAGCAGTGATGCCGGAGATCGACGACTTCGCCGCCCGATCCAGCCGCGTCATCCCCGTGGTAGTACTCGACCCCGCGCCCTGACTGGAGTGTTGCGGCCCCGGGGTACTGACCACGGGACGTTGGCGACGGAGTGACGTGGTGACATGACGAAGACCTCCGAGTGAACGAACTGCTGATCGCCCTCAGATGTCGGTCAGAACCGGTCAGCCGGTTCGTTATGCATCGATCGATGAGTGATCGTCGCTCGTCGCGACAGCTGCTGCTGTGACTTCTCACGCTTCGTGACCAACCTTGCCTTGCCAAACTGCTGTGGTGCGCGTTGTCTCACGGCGCGACCACCAGAGTTTGTCCCACGTTTGTGACCAAGATTCACGCTTGGTCGTGCGGCCGAGCGCGTCGTTCGTTCTCGGTGCTCGGATGTCGGCGATTGGTCGTACGGCGACCACCCGAGTATTAGGCCGGTTGGTTGAGGGGCGCGCTCGTCACGTGTACTTCCGTACGGCAATCCTCGTGCCGGCTAATTCACAGGCCGTAGAGCGATTCGGCATTGGCATGGGCGATCTTTTCCCGATCCAGGGGGTCGGCAAGCGTGTCGAGAAACGTCGCCGTAGTAGCCCGATCGAGCAGATGAAATGGGTAGTCGCCGGAGAGCAGGATGTGGTCGACCGTTGTGAAGTCCAAAGCATGCCTGAGCAATCGGGGCGTCAGCATACCGCTGGCCGTGATGTATACGTTGGTGCTGAAGTAGTCTGCGATCCGCCTGTCCAAACGCGCGACCTCCGACAGGCTGTTCACACGGTCGAGCATGAAGAGCACCATCTCGCCCCAATGACCCAGCACAAGCTGCAGATCGGGATGTCGGTCGAACACCCCGCTGACGATTAGTCGAACCGCGGCCAGGCCCGCCTCGACATGCCAACCCCAACCAAAGGTTGCCAGTGCCAGTTCGAGATCAGGGGCTAAGCCGCCGTACGACGTGTTGACGACCGTCCGAGGAGCGATCTGCGGATGGATGAATACGGGTCGGTGGAGCCGTACGGCGGTCGCGAACACGTCGTCGTAGACGGGGTCGTCGAGAGTGCGGTCACCGCAACGACCGTGCGTCATGATGCCGACGTGCGCGGACGAGCCCGCGGTGCGCTCGAGTTCGGCGACCGCACCGTCGGGGTCCGACATGGGGAGGGTGGTCATGGCCCGGAACCGGGCCGGGTGGTCCGCGACGGCGGCGCTGGCACGATCGTTGGCATCGCGGCTCAGCGCGACCGCTTCCGCGGCCGGCAGGCCGTGGGTCCCAGGCGGTGCAAGTGAAAGTATCTGGACGTCGACACCAGCGGCGTCCATCCACGCGACGCGATCGGCACCGATGTCGTGCAGCCGGATCGGGATGTCACCGTCGTCGTTCAGCGCAACGCTGGGGTCACGCGTTTCCGCCGGCTGAATACGCAGAGCGGCGTCGAGTTCCGTTGTGCTCCAGTGTTCCTCGATGGTAACGACTCGCACGGTTGCCTCCATCGCGCTCCGACCTACGAGCAAGCAATCGCCGGCCCCTATTCTGCACTATACAGTGCAGTACACCAGTAGGAGGGATGATTCAACATGCCTCCGCCATTGTTGTCAGGCGACGGACCAGGGTGTAGCGCCTAGCCAGTAGTTTCGTATTGCCATTGTCCCGCGGGGTTGCTCGCTCGTGATGCATAGACACGGCTGTCGCTCCGCCGACACGCCGTGTATGGGCATCGAGGATCGTTCGCGTTCCGAAACGGAATCATTACGTCCGCCGACCCCGCAGAACCGGCACATCCTCCGCTAGCAATTGGCACAGACACGCGACTCAATTTAAACACACCTTAGTATCGTGGTGGCCGCGGCCGCGGTCAGCCACTAAATCGCAAACTAAACCTGCTGCAGTCTATAGAGATTCGTGAATACCGCACGACGGAACCGCATCTTGAAGATCAAGGCTGGCAATCAGACCCTGCCGTCGACCTCGGTACCCGACGACCTCTGCTGCGGGCGGCCGTCAATCGCCGCGTCGACGCGGCCGTGGCTACTCCCGTGCGACCTCGACGTCGAGGTTGGCTCAGGTTGCGCTGCTGTCGCGGCGCGTCAATCTGTAGAGATCAGATAGCTGGGCTCCCGGCCCAGCGGGTCCACCAGCGCGGCGTCGGGTCACTCTGCGCCCGGTTGGTGGGACATGGCCAGCAAAGGCCTGTCTGAACGGCCGAACGCGCGACCAAGGTCCGCGACGTTTGGACTGGCACTACCTCTCGCCGATACGGGGTGTACTGTACGGTACAGTGCATACCTAACAGAGATGCAAGATTTAAGTCCAACCATGGCAGGTCGGGCGATAGCCGCTATTCGAATGTTCCAGGCTGGCCCCACGTTTTTTTCGTGGTCACGCTGGCCTGCTCAGACCGGTGCGCGTCAGCAGCAATGACGGATCTCGGCGATGCACCACAGTTCACCTCAGTGGAGGGACCACCGTTCCATCAGCTCCATTCCCGAAACAGCAAAGGGTGTTGCCATGTCCGAGAAGAAGACCGTCCAGCACGTCACCTATGACCTGCTACGCACACTGGGATTGACCACCGTGTTCGGCAACCCCGGCTCCACCGAGCAGTCCTTCCTACGCGACTTTCCCGACGACTTCACCTATGTGCTGGGTCTTCAAGAGGCGTCCGTGCTGGCGATGGCCGACGGGTTTGCCCAGGTGCGCGGCAAGCCGTCGCTGGTCAACCTTCACACCGCCGCGGGCACCGGCAACGCTATGGGATCGCTGGTCTCGACCTTCAAGGCCAACACCCCCATGATCGTCACAGCGGGAAACCAGACCCGTGAGATGTCGCAAGTGGATCCGTTCCTGAACAACCGTGACGCCATCGACTTCCCGAAGCCGTGGGTCAAGTGGGCCTACGAGCCTGCGCGCGCCGAGGATGTCCCGGCGGCGTTCATGCAGGCCTACGCGGTGGCCATGCAGCCACCGAAGGGGCCGGTGTTCTTGTCCATTCCGCTCGATGACTGGGACAAGCCCGCGTTGGGGCCGGCTGTCATTCGTGACATCAGCACCCGCATCTTCCCCGACGCAGACCGGCTGGAGTCTTTCGCGGCGCGCATCAGCCTCGCGCGGCGGCCACTGCTGTTACTCGGACCCGAGGTGGACCGCGACGGCGGCTGGGAGGCCGGCATCGCGTTCGCAGAAAAGCTCAAGGCACCGGTGTTCGGGAGCGCCCTTCCCGACCGGATCTCCTTCCCCGAGACCCATCCGCTGGCTCGGGGACCGCTACCCATGACCATCGCCGGGGTGCACGACGCACTGCGGGGCTATGACCTCGTCATAGCCGTTGGCGCACAGGTGTTCCGGTACTACCCCTACGTGGGTGGCGACTGGGTTCCTGAAGGCACCGACGTCCTGCAGATCACCTCCGACCCCCGCCTCTCGGCAGTCGCGCCCGTCGGCGACAGCCTGATCGGATCGGTCGGCATCGCGCTCGAGCAACTCGTCGATCTGATCGACGTGCCTGCCGACCGCACCGCACCGACGCCGCGGCAGCTGCCGACGATCACCGCCGTGTTCCCCGCCGCGAGCCCGCTGACCCCCGAGCAGGTCTACCAGGTGATCAGCATCGTCAAGCCGGAGCACGCAGCACTGGTCAACGAGTCCACCTCGACCATCGCCCACCAGCTCACCTGGTGCCCGACGACCCAGACCGACAGCTACTTCTGCACCCCCAGCGGAGGAATCGGGTGGGGTGTGCCCGCTGCGGTCGGTGTGGCGCTCGGGGATCGCGAGCGCGGCGTCAAGCGTCACGTCCTGGCCACGATCGGTGACGGCTCCTTCCAATACTCGGTGCAGGCCATCTGGACTGCGGCGCAGCACGACCTGCCGATCATCTTCGTCGTACTCCGCAACGGCGCTTACGAGATCCTCAAGTCCTTCGCGCTGCTGGAGAAGACGCCCAACGTCCCCGGACTCGACCTGCCCGGCCTTGACATCGAAGCATTAGGAACAGGTTTTGGGCTGCGCTCGGTCACCGTGGACGGCACCGAAGCTCTGGCCCAGGAACTCACCGCCGCACTGGTGGCGGCTGGGCCCACAGTCATCGTCGTGGACACCCAGCCGGAGCTGCCGTTCCTGGGCTGACCCGGCCCCCATGCTGTGGCCGGTATGCGTGGCACCGACACTCAACCGTCGCCACCGCCTTCAGCCACACCAGGACTCACCTCCCGGTCCCGTCGATTCGCACCCGCCCATCGATAACTAGGAGCATCAGTCACGTATGCATTGAGGTCGCCGACCACAGCGGCTGAGTGAGGATCGTCAGGTGCGTTCGGTGTCGACGCAGGGTCACGCACATGCGGGTCGTGTCGAGCGCATACGGTTCCGGCGCCACGCGGCCCACGTTGATGTAGGTGCCACGACGTGGCGGCCCGCGCCGCCAGGAGTTCGTCAATTCGTGCACGGTGACCGCCTCGCCCTGCGAGGGCAACACCGCGCGCGGCGACGGTTGCGATCGGTCCGTGCACGACCGCGGACCCTTAGGCCGAGTCATCAGGGGCGCGGACTGCGAGTCGAGCGCGCCGGGACTTACCAGACGAACGGCGCAGTTGACGCGCGTGACCTACATCGCTGGCCGAACCGTGAGCGGCCCGGTGCATTGGGGCCCGAGCACCGGGCGCGATCTGAAGTATTCACGCGATTGCTTTCTGCCCCGCATGGCATCTGGCTTCGACGAGATCAACAGCGTCTATACAGCCCCGATGACTTTGCATGCCTTACGCACGCCCTCACCGTAGGCGGGGTCTGCCTGCGTGCAGTTCTCGATGTGCTTCTCTACGGTGGTTGACCGGGCGCCCTTGATGGCGCGCGCGGTGTTGTCGAACAGCCGCTGCTGTTCCTCTCGGCCCATCAGACGGAACAGGTTGCCAGGTTGTTCGAAGTAGTTGTCGTCGTCGGCGCGAAAGTCGAAGTGATCAGCGGTGTCCCCGATCGCCTGAGGCGGATCGGCGTAGGCTGGTTGATCGGCCCAGCGCCCGAAGGTGTTGGGCTCCACCCCTGGGACACCACCCTGGTTGCCGTCCACGCGTATCGCCCCGTCGCGGTGGTAAGTGTTGACCAGTTCCGCAGCCCGCGGGTAGTTCACCGGAATCTGATGATGGTTCACGCCCACCCGGTAACGGGCGGCGTCGCCATAGGAGAACAACCGGCCCTGAAGCATCTTGTCGGGGCTGTAGGAGATGCCCGGCACCAGGTTGGCTGGGGTGAATGCCGCCTGCTCGACATCGGCGAAGTAGTTGTCCGGGTTGCGATTAAGCTCGTACTCACCGACCTCGATCAGCGGGTAGTCCCGCTGGCTCCACACCTTGGTCAGATCGAACGGGTGGAACCGGTAGGTCGACGCATCCTTCTCGGGCATCACCTGGATGAACAGCTTCCACCGCGGATAATCGCCCCGTTCGATGGCCTCGAAGAGGTCACGGCCGTGGGACTCTCGATCCTGCGCGATGACCCGCTCCGCCTTCAGGTCGGTGAGGTTCTCGATGCCCTGCTGAGTGCGAAAGTGGAACTTCACCCAGTGTCGTCCACCCGCGGCGTTGATCAGGCTGAACGTGTGGGAACCAAACCCGTGCATGTGCCGATAGGACGCGGGGATGCCGCGGTCACCCATGACGTAGGTGACCTGATGGAGGGATTCGGGTAGCCCCGTCCAAAATCCCCAGTTGTTCTCCGGGTTGCGGAGATTGGTGCGTGGATCGCGTTTCACGGCGCGGTTGAGGTCGGGAAACTTCAACGGGTCTCGGTGGAAGAACACCGGGGTGTTGTTACCGACGACGTCCCAATTGCCCTGCGAGGTGTAGAACCGCAAGGCGAAGCCGCGGATGTCACGTTCGGCGTCGGCAGCGCCACGTTCACCGGCGACCGTGGAGTACCGGGCGAACATCTCACAGGTGTTGCCGACCTTGGCGAAGATCGCCGCCTTGGTGTACGCGGTGATGTCATGGGTTACGCGGAAGGTGCCGAAGGCGCCAGCTCCCTTGGCGTGCATGCGTCGCTCGGGGATGACTTCGCGGCTGAAGTGCGCGAGCTTCTCGATCAGCCACAGGTCTTGCAGCAACAGCGGACCCCTGGGCCCGGCGCTCATGCTGTTCTGGTTGTCCACCACCGGCGCACCCGCGGCGGTCGTCAACGGTTTGGTGTTCTCCTCGAATCCCATCAGCTGTTCTCCTTCGTTGTCCACGGTGTGGGCGCCGCGGTCGGTGGTCGGTGGCCCCAATTGCGTTGCGGCGTGCCCTGACTCGGCGTCATGGTTTTCGACGCCAGCGCGCACGCCATCTGGTGTAGGTTGCCGCGAACTCAACCCATCGAAGGCGGGCCCAACGCTTAGCCGCCTTCCACCCGGTTGATATCGGCGTCGACATCGGTGCGGTCGAGATGGGCGTGTAGGAATTGCGGCGTGGTGGGCAGGCTCAGGTGTAGGTCGGATTGCATGCTGACCTCGACGCGCCCGCGGGTCATCACGAAGTCCAACACGTGGCCGCCGTGGGTGTGGTCCTGGTCGAGGTAGTGCAGGTGGTACCCGGCGACGGTGATCCCTTGTTCGTAGTCGGGCATGCGGAAACCGGCCATGACACCTTCAGAGTCCTTGAGTACGGTCTCGCGCTGATTTTTCGTCGCTTCCGTCATCCCGACGTAGGGCGGGTCTTGCTTCGTCACGGTACGCGTGTGAATAGTGCTGAACTGACCGGTGATTCGGATCGCATAGATGAGATTGGTGCTTTCGATCTTGTCGTCGATGGCGGCGGTGAGGCCGGCGCGGTCGGTGCGGGCGTCGATGTCGAAGGCGTGGTCGGGGCGAAACCAGGTCACTGCCGCGAACGGAGTGCGGTCCTGAGAGTCGGCACGGTTGACGCTGCCGTCGGCGTGGAGGTGGTAGCACGCGCCGTCGAGGACGACCATCTCACCGTCGAGACGGTTGAACGTGCCCAGCCCGAAATCGCCGTGCGCCAGCACCTCCGCAATGGTCACGTCACCGTCGTAGATGCCATCCAGAAGCGCACCGATAGTCGACCGTTGATACACCTCGCGCCCCCACTGGGGGTCTTGGTGCACGCCGTGCGGATGCTCCCAGTGAGCGAGCCAGGTACGCAGCCACGGAGAATGTTGGGTGTTCGGCATCTGGTCAATCCGTCCTGTGTGATCGGGCTAAGCCGCTCCGATTAGGCGCCTAACGAAACTGCGAGAATGCAGGGCTCATGAGTGTGCGATGGTGATCTTCTGTCGGTGTCCGTCGTGGGAGCGTGGAATGGACGCCGCGGCACACCGATCTTGGGTTGTGTCCGTGAGGGATCATCGAGTACATCGCGCTAAGCGAACCGCTGGGCAAATTAACTGGGCAAATTAAAATGTGCTGCGGTGCGACAAAATTGCGAGACTCGGCGCGGTCCGGTGCGATCGGGATGCCGATCTGCGTACGTTGCGAGTCCATGGCCCCCCGTCGTGTCGGATGGTTGACCGGCCAAGAACCGCGCGGCACCCAATGCACTATACGGTACAGTGCACATGTTCACCGCACAAGAGTCACGTCCATTGGGCGCGCGCGAACCAAGGCGGTCGAGGCAACGGAAATGAGGAAAACGTGCAGCTCAGAAATTCGGTCGTGTTGGTCACGGGAGCCAACCGCGGCATCGGAGCCGCATTCGTGGCGCAGCTCAAGCAGCGCGGCGCGGCGAAAATCTATGCGGCCGCGCGCGACGCCAGCACCATTGGTGTCGACGGCGTCGAGCCGATCGAGCTGGACGTCACCCAATCTGACCAGGTCCAAGCTGCCGCCGACGTCGCCGGGGACGTACAGGTCTTGATCAACAATGCGGGGATCTCCACGGGTACCTCCCTGATCTCCGGTGATCTGACCAGCATCGAGCGGGAGATGCGGACCAACTTCTACGGCCCGCTGCTGACAACTCGTGCGTTTGCCCCGATCCTGGCAGCCAATGGAGGCGGGGCGATCCTCAACGTCATATCCGCCCTGTCCTGGTTCACCGTCTCGGGCGTCGGGGCGTACTCAGCGTCCAAGGCCGCCGCGTGGAGCCTCACAGACGCCACGAGACTCGAACTTATGGCCCAGCGGACCCACGTCGTCGCCGTTCACATGGGCCTCGTCGACACCGCGATGTCCAAGGGCTTCGACGGACCGAAGATCGCTCCGTCCGTCCTTGCCGACGCGGGACTGGATGCCATCGAGGCGGGCCGCACCGAGGTTCTCGCCGACGACTGGACCACCTTGGTCAAGGACGGTCTGGTACTGGAGCCCTCCGAACGCTACGAACGAATCTTCGCCGCCCTCAGCGCAAACTGACCGGGCCACTGCGTCGGCCTGGGCGACCAATCAGCGCCGATGAACGGTGTTCGCGTCGTTCGTCTCTCGGTCCCGCACAGGCGCCATACCCCCGCGCCGACGTCGCAACCGTTGGACCTCGATGACGTGACGTCCTCTTACCCAGAGGAGACCGATGACGTCCGAGGCCGTTCGGGGATAGTGGCATCCGTCGGTGTGGGCTTGGTGCCTGGCGGGATCGCCATTGTTCGCCCGCCCGTAATCCCATCGGGGGGCAACAGGGCTGACACCGCGCAGCACGGAAGACGAATCACTGCTCGGGTCCCTCGGCCCGAGCGAAAAGTCCGGGCCGGTTCTCCTGCTTCCGGGCTCGTCTGATGCGCGCCTTTGGCTCGAAGGCCTCCGAACCAGGCTCGTGGCTGCAGACCATGTCCCAGTGACACTCTGCGCTCGACGCGGGCGTTGTCCGTCACGGCACGTAAAGTAGGAGGATGCCGCGAGCTGATGCTGCCGTCTCGGCCCGTGCGCTCGACACGGAGTCGACCCGTGACACGATTCTGCGAACCGCCGGCCAGGTGTTCCTCGCGTCGGGATATGAGCAGTCGAGCATGGATGAGATCGCCTTGCAGGCCGGGGTGGCGCGACGCACCTTGTACAACCAGTTCTCCAGCAAGAAGGCGCTCTTCGACGCGACGATGACACAACTGTGGGACCGCATGCCGTTGGACGAGATCGTCGACGCGACGACCCAGGACGGTCCGGCCGAAGAGGTGTTGTATGCCGTTGGGCGTGCCATCGCAGATTTCTGGTCGCCTCCGGAAGCCGTGGCATTTCTGCGATTGGTGATTTGGGAGAGTCCTCGCTTCCCCGAACTCGGACGGGGCATGATGGACAACGGTCGAAGCCCCGCGCGGCGCGCAGTGAACCGGTACGTGCGCCGGCTCGGCCGCAGGCGTGACTTCCGCATTGCGGATCCCGACCTGGCGACCACGCAATTCATCGACGCCATCTTGGGCGAATTGCTGCTGGGCCGCTTGGTTGCCACGTCGACCTCCACAGTCAGCGAAGATCGGTGCGATTACCTGGTGAGGGAGGCGGTGCGAATGTTCCTCGCCCGCTATCACAGAGCGGGCGCAAACGCTGCGCGCTGACGTGCTGTGAACGTGAACAGCGAACTCCTTCGCCCGTCGTGGGGCACGGAAGTCATGATTCGTCGGCCGCTTCGCCGGGAGATCTTGGCCGGTGCGCGAACACCGTCTCATGTGTCGCCTTGCGCGTCGTCGCGGGTTCTCGCGAGCTGCACCTGACCACCGCGAACGTCTTCGCCGCGCCCTCGGGATGAGCGGGTTGGGGAAGGCGGGGCGAGTTTGCATGCGATGCATGGTGCGGATCACGAATATGCATGTGCCTGACGGCCTTTCGGGCGGCATGGTGGTGAATAAGTACCCATCTGTGCGCCTTGACGGCAAGGTCGCCGCAACCGACGAGGAAGGGGCGCCATCGTGCCGTTCGCCAATCTCAAGGTTCCCGCTGACACGCTGACCGACGACCAGAAACGCGGGCTCGTCGAGGCTGTCACCGATGTGTTCGTCGGTGTCTACGGTGAGCGGGCCAGACCGAACGTCATGGTCCTCGTCGACGAAGTCGTCGACGGCGGCTGGGGTATGGGCGGCCAGGTCCTGACCAAGGCACTGCTCGACGAGTCCTAACACGGCGTCGCACGTGCAGCCGGGCTGTTGCCCCACACGTCGGGCCATGGACGTTTCCAGCGGCTTGGGTCGCGACCTCCACGGATCGAGGAGACCGCCGACGTACCGTGGAGGTATGCCGCCAGCCGCCTCTAGTCCACCGATCTCGTCATTGGGGGCGCGGTCGACCCGCGAGATGGTCTTGGCGACCGCGTCGCGACTCTTCCTCGCTCACGGCTACGAACAGTGCAGCATGGACCAGATCGCGCTGGAGTCCGGGGTGGCGCGGCGCACGGTGTACAACCAGTTCGGGGGGAAGAAGGCCCTTTTCGACGCGACCATGGCCCAGATGTGGGATCGGATGCCGCTGGACGCCATCATCGCCGCCGCCTCGGCGGTGCAGTCGCCGGAGGAGGTTCTATACTCTATCGGCCGAACAATCGCGAGTTTCTGGGCGCCACCGGAGGCGGTCGCCTTCGTTCGCCTGGTGATCTGGGAGAGTGCGAGGTTCCCGGAACTCGGCGAGAGCTTCTTCGACAGGGGCCGGGAGCCGGCTCGCACTGCGGTTAGGGAGTACGTGCGCCGGCTCAGCGGTGAACGTGGGTTTCACATCGAGGATCCCGACTTAGCGACCGCGCAGTTCGTCGACGTCATCCTGGGTGAGGTACTGCTGAGTCGGCTGGTCGCCTCTCCCACCGACATCCTCGACGAGGAGCGCTGCGACTACGTGGTGCGGGAAGCAGTGACGCTGTTCTTGACTCGGTATCGACCTCAGCTCTGAGAGCGGACGGCCGGGCTGCCGCTGGTCTGGGCCCTGCGTGCAGGCGCACCGAGCCACTGACCAGGGTCGCCGATTCACGCTGAGATCGCCCGGTGCGTGCGTGTGACTCATCACCCTGCCGAATATGCTTCGGCTGTCATCGGCTCTCGGCAACGGTGATCGATGGAGGGTCATCGCGGCGTGTGAGTGCAGTGCCGATGATCACCGCGAGTGCACATCCGACCACCCCGGCGGCCACGCCGGCGTGGCCTCCGAACCGGTGGGCGACCGCGCCGATGATGACGGCGCCAATGGGGGTGGACCCGATGAATGCCGTGGTCCACAAACCGGTCACACGACCACGCATCTGAGGGGGCGCCTCAAGTTGTATGGTGCTGTTCCCGGTGGTCAGGAACGCGATGCTGGCACAGCCGACGAGCCCCGCGGACACCAGCGCCATCGGCAGGGTCGAACTCACCGTCAGCAGCAGCATCGCGATGCCGTACACGACCGTCACGCGGATCATCCGCTTCAAGCCCGTAATGGGCCAGCGGGCGATCACCACACCGGCGATCACTGACCCGATACCGAATGCCATTGTCAGCCAGGCGTACCCGTTGACACCGACGTCGAGGGTCTGTTCGGCCAACACCGGCAGGCTGGTTTCGAATTCATAGGTCAGGGTGCCGACACAGGCCATCATCAGCAACGGGCCGGCGATGTCGCGGTTCGCCCGAGCGACCGCTAATCCCTCTCGAAGTTGCCTCTTGCTGCGACCGGCCGGCGTTGTCGGGTGTAGTTGACGCGTGTCGACGGCGAGCAGAGCGACCATCACCAAGGCGAAGCTCAGGGCATTGAACAGATAACACCATCCGATGCCGTGCCACCGGATCAGGCCGGCCGCGACGGCGGGCCCCAAGGCGCGCCCAACGTTGGCCATCGTGCTGTTGACGGTGATGGCCGGCCGAAGGAGGTCCGTGCCGACGAGTTCGGGTATCAACGCCGTCCGTGCGGGGTTGTCCAATGCCGTCATGACCCCGAAGACCGTCGCCGCAACGAAGATCTGCCACAAGGCGATCGTTCCCGCGAGGACTGATCCGCCGAGGATCAGCGAGGTCAGTCCGAGTACGCCGTTGGTCAGCATCAGCACACGCCGTTTGCTGCTGCGATCGACGATCAGTCCCGCATACGGCGTCGCGAGTAACACCGGCAGGTACCGGGTGCCCATGACGAACCCGAGGACGAGCGGCGAATGCGTGAGCTGAAGGACCAGAAGTCCCAACGCGATGGTCTCAGCCCACGATCCGATCAAACTCAGCGACTGTCCCGCCACGAACCGCCGATAATTCGGCACGCCGAAGGCACCTCGAACGCCGCCGCGGTGCGTGGCCCCCTCCGACCTCGCCGGCGCGGTGCCCGTTGTCGGCTGTTCCTTCGCGCGTTTCGGCGTGCTGTCCGCTTCGCCGTCAGCCACGCTGGGCCTGGCCTGGCCTGTCGTGGCGGCCAGCACGGGAGGTCCGGTTCTTCAGCGTGAACCGATCGTGTCGCTGTGTGGGGTTGTCCTGCCCGTGGGTTGTGCAAGGCGCGTTGGTCGACGCATCGCGTGTCGCGGGGCGCCGAGTCGGCGATCGGCGCTCTGGCCGGACGGATCCAGCGGAGCCGAATGCTCCCCGTCTTGGGCAGACCTCGGGCGGATGGATGACGCGGTGATCGTCGACCTCTATGGCGACTCGCGGGGGGTGGTCGACGCCGCCCGGCGAGATCACCGCCGGGTGCCCTGTGGTCTGCGAAAAGGTTTCTGGGGTGCAGATCGAGGTGTACCAGCGCGAGGAGCGCGATTCCGCGTCGTCGAGCGTCCGCACACTTCTAACACCCTCCAGCAGTTCCACGAACTGACGCCGGGCGCGGTTTCCGCGACGGGATCCGGCCGAGGCGATTTTGCACAACATATGCACTGTACCGTACAGTGCATGCCGACGAACGGGTCGACCGCCACTTCGACCATCCAGAGCGTAGGAGGCGCCAGACTGACAGCCGTAGTCGACATGGCTCGAAGGATCACGTCGGCGCACGCATCGAGAGCACCGTCGCGACGACGTCGGCGATGTCCTGCTCGGTATCCACGGATCTGATGGCGAGCCCCGCGCGGCAGACCAACGTCTGGGCATCGGGGTGAATCCGCTCGCGCCGAAACGCGTCGGATCGTCAGGTCAACTCGCCCGGCGGTGCGCTTGCTGCACCCTCACCGCCTCCATGCCGACAGCGACGCCGACACCACGTTGGGCAGACAAACGGCCGGAGGCTGCTCAACGGGGATCACCAGCGTGATGGGGGTGCAGCCCGGTGGCGCCGGCGGCGGTCTGACCGCACGTGGTCGAGCGGGATGCAACGCCCGCAGTACCGACGACGACCGGCGCCGCACCCGTTCACGACTCCAACCGGTGACGCATCGCCGTCGACTGAAAGGTCTCCATGACAGTCACGTTCGCCCCCGGCATCCTCGACGACCGCGCACAGAACGTCAGCTGCATCGACGACCGCAGCCTGCCCGCACCTCGCGTCAGGCATCACGAGTGACGGCGGTAGCGAGTCATGAACAACGCGACGGCTTCACGCACGACGTAGTCGCAACGGTCGTGGTCGAGCGTTGGGGGCGACGCCGCCACCAGACGACCCAACAGCACCTCTCCCAAAATGACGTCGACGAACTGCGCAGTGGCGATATCGGGGTCATCGATGCAAAACGCGGGCTCACGGCTGAGCCGCTGGACGAACCGATGGACCGCTTGCCGGACCGGCTCATGGCCGGACCGCAGGAAACTCTCCCCCAGTTCCGGAAACTGGGCACTGTCCCAGATCACCGATCGCATGAAGTCCACCGCCTCGGGGGGCGCCCAGAAACTCGCGATCGTGCGTCCGATCGAGAACAACACATCCTCGGGGGGCTGCACGGTTGCAGCCGCTTCGATGATCGCATCCTGCGGCGCAGCATCCCACATGCGCGCCATCGTTGCGTCGAAAAGAGCCTTCTTGCTAGCGAATTGATTGTACAACGTCGGGCGCGCCACTCCCCGCACCGCGATCTCATCCATGCTGGACTTCTCGTAGCCGTGCGTGAGGAGGACCTGCGCGGCGACGGCCAGGATTTCGCCGCCTCGATTCGCATCTGGTGTCATGACCCTTGCGCCCAACGCGGAAGGGACCCGCAACGTGTCGGGCAAGCGGCCGCAACCCCGCATGCGACCAACTGGCGCCGACTGGGGAGAAAAGCACGGCCTCACTGCGCCGCAGTACGATGCCGTGCTCGACCCCGGTCGGGATCGCCGGAGCGCCCACGTCAAGGCGATCCCCGGTGTCATTCACGCAGCGGCCACGTGCCGGTTCCGCACATGGCCCCTGCCTCGACGAGGACCTACCGGTGTAGTCGAGTGTCACCGATGATTGTCACTCACGCTGGCGGCGGGGACTTTTGCATCAACGAACAACACGTGCCTACCTTCCTCGACGACTATCGCGCGACACAGTTCGCCACTGGCAACTCCGACAGCAAGGAGCTTGCCATTACGCGGACACCGGAGGGTTGTCAGCGACATGCAGAATGGTGATTGGCAGTATGCGCGCGGCGCAATCGACCCGATGAAGGCCATCACGGCGGACGAGGGTTGGCCATGGTGAGGCGTTCTGACCAACGCATGCGTCTGAGTCGCGTGGACCTCAATTTGATTCCCGCACTGGCGATGCTGCTCGACGAACGAAGCGTCTCACGCGCCGCAGAAGCGGTCGGACTGAGTCAGTCGGCGATGAGTCGTGCGCTGCAACGGCTGCGCCGCACCCTCGACGACGACTTGCTGGTGCGCGCAGACAGCGGATACCGCCTCACTCCCGCCGCCGAGCAACTCAAGGTCGAACTCAACGACATCATCCCACGGCTGTCGGAGATGTTCTTCAACCGTGACCTCGACCCCGCCAAGGAAGCACGCGCATTTCGCATCGCGGCAAGCGATTACGCCATCGCCGCGTTTGGCTCTCATCTGTTCACCACGGTGGTGTCGTCGGCGCCGAACGCCTCGTTGCGCTTCTCTCCCTGGCACGCGAACGCAATGGCTGCGCTCTCCAACGGGGACGTCGACGTCGTGTTCTCGGGTATCCACGTCCGCCCGCCCCTGCGAAGCGAGCTGCTGTTCACCGACACCATGGTCGCCGTCGTCGCGCGCGACCATCCTTGGCGTGATCACGCCTCGGTAGGTCTCGACGACTATCTCGCCGCACGACACCTCATGATCGACATGATGGATGGAATGCAGCCCTCGATCGACGCCGTTCTGTCCGCCCGCGGCGAACAGCGGCGCCCGGGGCTCACCATGCCGTACCACGGAACCGCGCCGGCCGCGCTGCCCGGCACCGACCTGGTGTTGTCCATTCCCGCTCGGGTACTGCCCGACTTCGTCGACCGCCACCGCGAAGAACTCCGAGTGCTCGACCTCCCTACGGAGGTCCGTGCGTTGCCCTACTACATGTCGTGGCACCCCCGCGCCGATCATGACAAAGGTCATCGCTGGCTGCGTCGGCTGGTCATCGGAGCGGTCACCGCGCTCGACGCCGCTCCGGCGGCAGACAAGGATGCGCGCCCGCCGTCCGTGGGCGAGGCGAGCGGCTGACCGATCGCGGGCGCCGTACGACCGTTTCGCCTGAACGCCGGAGGCCGTGGTAGTCCGGACATTTCAGAACGGACGGTGGTCGAATGCACCCACCACCCGGATCGTCGGCCCCTCACCGCTGAGGGGAGGACGGGATGTGCTCGTCGCGCCGGCAGATCGTCTCGCGCGCGCCCATCACGTGGATGCAGCCCAATACTGCTCGTGGCTGAACCTCGACCGCCAAGCCGTGGGATTCCACACACCAGTGACGCAGCGCGCGGCGACCAGTAGTCGGCACGCAGAACGGCCCCTGTGTTTGTGTACTTTACGGTGCAGTGCATCCGCGATAGCCTGCGGAACATGACAGTGGTGTTCGTTCACGGCAATCCTGAGACGTCGGCGATTTGGGGCCCGCTGGTATCAGCATTGAATCGCGATGACGTGGTTCTCCTCACCCCACCGGGATTTGGTGCACACCTGCCCAGCGGGTTCGGCGCGACATACCGCGACTACCGCGACTGGCTCGAAGTCGAGCTGGAGGCCATCGACGGGCCCATCGACCTCGTCGGCCACGATTGGGGCGGCGGCCACGTCGTCAACGTCGTGATGCACCGACCCGAACTCGCCCGCAGCTGGGTGTGCGACGTACTCGGGATTTTCAACGCCGACTTCAAGTGGCACGGCCTAGCCCAGGAGTGGCAGACACCTGGGAAGGGTGAGGAATCGGTTCAAGCCATGTTCGATCGCGACCTGGCCGCGCGCACGGAGCAGATGATCTCGCTCGGCTTCCCGGATCACGACATCGCCGCTGCGATTGCCGAGCACCAGAACGCCGATATGGGTCGGGCGATCCTCGCGGTCTACCGATCGGCGACGCAGCCGGCCATGGCCGAAGCCGGCAGCCAGCTCGAACATGCCGGCACGCGACCCGGATTGGCGTTGTTGCCCACCGAGGACTCCTTCAACGAAGCCAAGGACACTCGGCAGGCCGCCGTCCGCGCCGGCGCGCGCATCGAGGAACTCGAGGGGCTGGGGCACTGGTGGATGGTCCAAGACCCGCAGCGCAGCGCCGATGCGCTCAACCGGTTTTGGGCGGGTGTCCGTTGATGCCTCAACCACGCCCGCGGCACCTGTGAATGACAGGACCGTCCCCGTCTCCGCTCGACACCACCGTCTGCCCCACTGGCGCGGCCATGCCGCACCGGTGAGTGTCGGCACCTCACGGTGGTGCGGTTGTCTGTTCACCCGACGCGCAGGGTTGCTGCATCGAGATGTCCTGCCGGGACACGACGTGGTTTCGATGGACCGTCACGACGAGCGGAGTAGTGATGCCGGACAATCGATGCCAGATCGGTAAGGCTCAGGTCGCGCGCGTCGTTGAGTGGGTAGGACCGATCGCCGCCGCGGAGGACCTATTTCCAGAGACCCCTGAGGACGCGTGGCGCGATCACCAGGGAGAATTGGCGCCGACGTTCTGGGATCCGGTGACGCGGCGATGCCGATTGGCGGTACAAACCTGGGTCATCTGGGTCGACGGCTTGACCGTCGTCGTCGACACCGGAGTCGGCAACGACCGCATCCGTCCGCAGAGCCCTGTATTCCATCAGCTCGCCACCGAATTCGACTCGGCGCTGGAGGCAGTCGGCGTCGACCGGCGACGAGTAGACGTCGTCATCAACACCCACATCCATCTCGACCACGTGGGGTGGAACACCTATCGTGACGGGCAGGCTTGGCGCCCGATGTTTCCCAATGCCCGTTACCTTATCAGCGCCGAGGACTATCGCTACTTTCACCCCGACAATGCCTCTGCCCGACGGGCTCCGCGGACCCCCGATGAGTCTGCCCGGTTCGAGGGGATGCGGCTGGTCGTCGAAGACAGCATCACGCCGATCGCCGACAGCGATCAGCTGGTGACCTGGTCGGGTGACTATCGACTGAGCCCGTCGCTGAGTCTTCTCCTCACCCCCGGACATACGCCGGGATCTGCGGTGCTCTGGCTGAATCACGACGCGGTCTTCGTAGGAGACCTCACCCACACGCCGCTGCAGGTGTACCGCCCGGATGATCCCTGTTCCTTTGACTTGGATTCCGCGACTGCGACGGCCAGCCGCCGCCGAGTACTGGCCCAGGCGTCCAGTCGAGGGGCGCTGGTCATACCGGCGCATTACCCCGGCCGCGGCGCCACCACGGTGCACGACGACGGCGACGGTTATCGCACCGGGCACTGGGCCGCTTTGAGTCCCCTCTGATGCCCAACATCAGCACAGCCGACCATCCCAGTTCGGACCCGGCCCCCGAGCGCTCACTCCCGTTGACGATGGGGTCGCCATGACCACCTCCCCGTTGCTGTTCACCAAAGCGGCCGTGTTCGACGGTTCCGACGAGCGGCAGCCGACGATGAACGTGCTCGTGGTTGACGGGCGAATCGAGCAGGTGAGCCCTGAACCGGTGATCGGGCCGCCGGGATGTGAGGTCGTCGATGTAGCCGGACGAACGCTGATGCCCGGCCTAATCGACGCCCACGTCCACTGTTGGCTGGCGGATCTCGACCTCGCCTTGGCAACACAACGCCGCAACCCCTATCTCGCGGCATTCGCCTTCAAAACCCTAGGACGCATGTTGGACCGCGGTTTCACCACCGTGCGTGATGCCGGAGGAACGGAAGTCGGCTACACCCTTGCACTCGAAGCCGGACTGGTGCGGGGCCCACGTCTGCTGCACACCGGACGGTTCATCTCTCAGACCGGAGGGCATTTCGATGTGCGAACTGCCGAACGGTTCGACCCGCCGTGTGGATGTGGGCGTCTCTCCGGCGGTGCAGCTCGCTTCGCGACGATCGTCGACGGGACCGATGAGATGATTCGCGCAGTACGTGAGGAGCTGCGCACGGGCGCGAAGCAGGTGAAGCTCATGGCCTCCGGCGGTGTTGCCAGCCCCACCGATCCACTCGATCGCATGCAGTTCAGCGATGCCGAGATCACAACCGCAGTCGAGGAAGCCGAGCGGCGCGGAGCCTACGTGATGGCCCATTGCCATCCGGCATCCGCAATCGAACGGTGCGCTCGACTGGGTGTCCGCTCCATCGAGCATGGCTCCTTCATGAACGACGAGGCGGCGCACGCCGTCGCCGAAGCAGGGGCCTACGTCGTTCCGACCATGGCCACCGTCTGGGCGCTCCTGGAAGACGGACCCCGCCAGGGCCTGCCCGCCGCCAGCCAGCAGAAGGCCCAAGCTCTCGCCGAAGGCGTGTTGCGGGGCCTGGAAACGATGCGCCGACACGGCCTTCAGATCGGCTTCGGGACCGATCTGCTTGGCCCACAACAGGATCGACAGGCTACTGAATTCGAGCTGCGGTCCCAGGTCTTCCCGGCCGGTGACATCCTGCGGTCGGCGACCACGGTCAACGCCGCGATCCTGCGGATGGACGATCGCATCGGTCGGGTGGCCCCCGGTTACGTCGCCGACCTCATCGTCGTCGATGGCGATCCGCTTCGGGATCTCAGCGTGCTGGGTGATCCGGACGGTCGGTCAGTGGATTTGGTGATGCAAGCCGGGGCGATCGTGAAGCGCACCGCACCCCCTGATACCCGCCGGCTGCCGGACCGGTGACGTGCGTGATTTCGACGCGCGAGCCGTGTGCCTCCGCCGGTGAGCCAGCGACGTGGTCGCATCCCACCGACGTGGTGAGGTCGATTCGCCGGGCCGCGGTCAATGCCGAGCAATCCCGGCGGGGTCGATGTCGTCAGACAGGGGGGCAGTCATCGACGCGCTTGCGCGCAGGCGGGCCTGAATCAGGCGTCGCCGTTCCAAGGGGGTGGTCGCGCCCCACACGCCGTATTGCTCGGCAGTATCCAGAGCGTGGGCGCGGCACGCCTCGATGACCGGGCAGGACAGACAGATCTTCTTCGCGGTCTCGTAGCGCCGCCACAGCATGCGTCCACGTTCGCCATCGGGTGGGAAGAACATCTCCTGGGGCATCCCAGCGCACGCTGCGCACAGCTGCCACGCCGTAATCCCGTGGTCCTGCCGCAGGCGGCAGCTGGCAGCGGCTTGGGCAGCCCGCGGGGTGCGTTGCCCACCGACCCGCTCGACTGTGCCGCCTCTACCAGTGGTGGTTCTGGCTACTGCGGAACCGGTGGCCATGGCGGCCGGTCCCCCCTGTGAACGGGAGGAGGCCGCGGAGGGCGGGGATGGGGAAACCCGGGTCCTGCGTGAAAGATGAGCTGGCTCCTCGTGGCAGGCGGCGCGTCGTTCGTCGATCATTCAGGTCAGACGGGCCGCTGGATCGCACGGACGGCGAAGTCGACGGCTTGATCGACCATCCCGTTGGTGGGATAGGAACCGTGGGCTTGTCTTTGATCGCCGGTTGGTGAGCACACCGGGTCCCCGGGGGCACACAATTCGATCGTCTTGGCAGCGTAGAGGTGGCCGATGTCTATCGGCGGGGCACCGCGGACCAGGAAGTCGAGGAACGCCGGGGAGGGCTTGCCGAACAACGCGACAGCGGCGACGTGCCCGGCGAGCTGAGCTGGTAGTGGGCCGGTGATCCCTTCGGGTAGCGGGAAGGTGGCCGGGATGGTGTCGGAGGTGACGTAGCCGCTCACCGCCGCACCTTGGGAGTACCCGCCGAGAACGATCTTGGTCTTCGGACAGCGCGAAGCTTCGTCGGTCACCTTGGCGCTGGCGTCGACGACACCTGCACCGGCGCCATTGGTGAAGTCAAGCGAAGCGGGATAGTCTACCGGGCTGGCCTCGACGGTCCTGGGAGCCAGACGCGCCTGCAGCGCGTCGATGAACGCCTGGCCGGTAACACCGACGCCGGGGGGTTCGAAGGTGCCGCGGGCGAAGATGACGTCGACGTCGGGGCAGGACTCGGCCACCGCGATCGCGACGAGGCCACCGGGTGCGGTGAGGGTAGCGGCGATCACGCAGCCGGCGGCGGCCCGCACCGCGCGACGGCAGATCAATGCAAGGTGGTTCACGCCGACTCTCTCTCGATTGCGTCATGGTCACGAGCTGGGACCCCGAACACGGTGCACTGCAGACTGTTCGAACGTGCGGTCTCCGTTGGCTACGCGGGGTTGGCGCCGCCGCTTGGGAGGCGGACGGAAATCCGTTCCGCGCCAACAACACGACGTGGTGGGGATCGACATCAGCACCTCGATCCGGGCACCCGACGACCGACCAACTCGGCGGGACCGACGCGGCTGGGTTGGTTAGGTGCCGTTGCCGTATCCGGGTTTCTGCACCACGGGTTTGCGGTGCTTGACCACCGGGAGCTGTTCGAAGATCGAGGGGTCCACGCCGAAGACCGCACCCAGGACGTCGGCGGGTACCGAGGAGATCGACTGCGCGAGCGGCACGTCGTCCTCGGGCTCGGTGGTCTCGGCGTTGAACACGACCAGGACGTAGAGGTCCTCGGTGTCGCTGGCGTTCTCGAAGTAGTGGAAGTGGCCCTGGGGTGCGAACACTAGATCACCGGCGCTGACGGTGAAACTGTCCTGAGTTGAGTCGGGCCCGACGAAGCTCCAGCGGGTGGTGCCGGAGATGACGAAGTTGACCTCCCACGCGCTGGGGTGCCAGTGCGGCTCACGCACTCCCCCCGGTGCGAGGTGGATCAGGTAGACCGCGGCCTTCTGGCCGCGCAGGATGGGGAAATTCTGGGCGTGTGCGCCCTGCAGGCTTCCACCGGGCATGAAGTTGCCCGGTGCGGTCTGCAGGTGAAACACGTGGGGGTGGTCGGGGTCCAGGCCGGCATCGGGGGTGTAGTCCGCGGCGGGCAGACCCAGCCAGGGTGAGCCGATGCCGGGCTTGATCGGGATGGGCGGCGGCGGAGGGAAGCCGGCTTCGGAAACCGTCGGCGTGGCGACATTGCGTGCGTCGCTGGAGGGCTCGAGTCCGTGCGGGCGAGCATCAGTCATGGTCATCCAATACGGGTAGGCGGAAACGGATTACGCCGGATGACGAGAGCTGTCTCTTGTCTGCCGACAGGTACGACTGTACAGTGCAGTGCACCCAACGTGAAGCCCACAGGGGGATTCGGCGACGGGCGTAGATGATGCCGTGCCGGAGTTGAGCGCAGACGTGTTCACCTCACGCGTCGACATCTGGTCTCAAGGAGTAGAGCCATGAAGGTTGGTTTCAAAGACGATTCGTTCGCTTTCGAACTGGTCCGAAATCTGGGTTTTGTGTACTACGGCGGCTCCGATATCGGCGAACTGTTCGCCACTGCGGACAACATCGTCGAAGGTGATTTCGACAGTTGGTATCAGGGCTGGCACGACCGCGGCGAGCGCGTGCTTGGGCGAGCCAACGACTATCTGTCCACTGGCCACCTGGTCAGTGCTCGGGAGGCCCTGCTGCGGGCCTCGACCTACTTCCGGATGGCCGAGTTCTATCTGCACGGCAATCCCGAGGACCCGCGCATTATGGCCGAGTCCAAGGCCTCTCAAGACGCCTACGCCAGGGCGGCCCAGTTGATGGGCCCCACCTGGGAGCCGGTCGAAATCCCCTACGAGGGAACGACGTTGCCCGGATACTTCTACAAGTCCGATGAGTCGAACGAGCCCCGACCTACCCTGATCTTCCACGGCGGCTACGACTCCAGCCTCGAAGAGCTCTACTACTACGCCGGCGCGGCGGCGGTGCGTCGGGGGTACAACTGTCTGACCTTCGACGGACCCGGTCAGGGTATGCCGCTTCGCCAGCAGAAACTGGTGTTCCGGTACGACTGGGAGAATGTCGTCACCCCAGCGGTCGACTACGCGCTGTCGCGCCCCGACGTCGACGGGGATCGCCTGGCGCTCAAAGGGATGAGCCTCGGCGGGTACCTCGCCGCCCGCGCAGCCGCCTTCGAGCCCAGATTCAAGGCGGTCGTCCTGTTCGACGGGGTCTGGAGCTTCTACGACTGCATCGTGGGAATCCTGTCACCGGAGGCCAAGGAGGCACTCGACGACGAGGACGCGTCGACTTACAACGAACTCGTCGGCAAGGCAATGGAAGCGAATACTCAAGTGCGGTGGACCTTTACGCAGGGCATGTTCAGCTGTGGCCAGAAGTCCTTTTACGACCTCACCGTTTTCAGCCGAGAGTTCTCTCTCAACCGCGAGGTCGCCGAACAAATCACCAGTCCCACCATGGTGATGAAGGCCGACGGCGATCTGTTCTTCAAGGGGCAGCCCGAACACGTCTACGACACGCTCACGGCGCCCAAGACATTCGTAGCATTCCACGAAGAAGATGGGGCTGAAAACCATTGCCAGTCCGGTGCTTTGGCTTACAAGGACGCGGTGGTCTTCGACTGGCTCGACGACACGCTCAAGGCCTAGCGGCAGCGGACCCGATGCCCACCCGACACTCACGACGCGTGACGACCGGTGCAGACTCGACGCTCGGCGGCCGGCTCCCGCTGATCGACCCGGCCACGTTGACCGGAGACCAGAAGGATCTCTACGCGACGATGCGCTTGACCCTTATCGCATGGGCTGACAGCTACGATGTCCGAGCGATGACCGACGACGGCAAGCTCATCGGTCCGTTCAATCCGTGTCTGTACAGCACGGGGATCACGCCGGGTTTCCTGGCCTGGATGCAGGCGGATTTGGCGCACACCACCCTCGACAAGCAGACCCATGAGGTGGTCATCCTCACCGTCGGCGCGATCTGGAAGTCCCCCTACGAGACATACGCCCATTCAGCCGTCGCACGCACGGTCGGGCTCCCCGAAGCCGCCATCGAAGGTCTGTGCCGGGGTGAAACCCCACCGGAGTTGACAGCCGGACAGCTCTTGGCGCATCGGTTCGCCAGCCAACTCACCCGCGAACACGAGGTCGACGACGACCTGTACCGGGAAGTCGAAATGCACTTCGGGTCAGCGACGTTGGTCGATCTCGTCTACCTCGTCGGGCTCTACCTACTCACCTGTGCACTGCTCAACGCCTTCCAGATCCCGAAACCCGGCCGGGCCTGACCGGTCAGAGGAACAACGAGATGCTCGAGTGAACAGTGGGGTCAACGACTGGGCATCCGCCCTACCCCCGGCGCCGCCGAACTTCGGTGACTCGATCACGGGTGAGTTGTCGATACCTGGTAGCGCGCTAAGAAGAGCGCAACCGCTTCACGAACCACATAGCCGCGCCGGTCCTGGTCAATCGTCTCGCCGCGAGAAGACGCGATTCGCCCCAGGACCACCTCGCCCAGAAGGATATCGATGAACTGGTTGGCCGCGAAGTCGGGATCGGCAATTCTGAAATCGTGGAGACGACTCAGACGGCGTACGTAATGCTTGACCGCTCCCCTGGCCGGTTCAGTGGCACCGTTGAGGAAGCTCACGCCCATCTCGTAGAGGCGCGGACTCTCCCAGATTGCAAGTCGTACAATGGCTATCGCTTCCGGTCGACTCCAGAAGTTGACGATTGCCAGCCCGATCGCATACAGCACCTCATTCGGAGATCGCGGTCCGGAGGTAGCCGCGATGACGGGATTGAGGGACATCTGCCCCCACAGCCGGGCGATGGCTTCGTCGAAAAGCGCCCTTTTGCCGGGAAAGTGGTTGTAGAGCGTCCGCCGAGCCACCCCGGACTGCAATGCGATCTGAGCCATACTCGACCGCTCGTAACCACGGGCGAGGAACACCTCACCAGCAGCACGCAGTATCGCACCGCGGGTCGCTTCCGGCCCGAGCGGCGCAGCAGATGCGTCGATTTCGCTGCTGCGAGGCATGGTCTTGGAGAGGTGAGGTTCTTGGCAGACGGGTGTCGGCTAGGGCGACGACTTCAGAATGACGATCGCGCGGTCGATCTTCTTGAAGGGGGTGAACGTCTCCGCGGGGACTCCGAAGACGGCGGACAACACCCGCGGCGGAAGGCTGCTCAGCGACTGACCGATGCCAATGTTGTCCTTGCCCTCGGCGGCACTGGTGTTCTGGATGATCACAATGCTCAACTCGGCCGGGCCCCCGTTCTCGAAGTAGTGGAAAGAGCCTTGGGGGGCGAACACGACGTCTCCTACGTGCTGATCGAAGGCCTCCTGGTTGCCGTTCCCGTCGATGACGACCCATGTCGCGACGCCACTGGTGACCAGGTTGATCTCCCAGGCGCTGGGGTGCCAGTGCGGCTCGCGAATTCCGCCGGGCTGCAAGGTGAGCATCAGGATGCTGGCTTCTTGGCCTTTGAGGATCGGGAAGTTGTCCTCGTCCGCCTGCTGGAACGATCCGCCGTCGAGAGTCGTGGGGGGTTGAGCACCGAGACGGAACAGATGGGATTCCGAGGTGATCGTCTCGGCGGGTATACGTGGATCGCCGAAGCGTGTGGCATCCTCGGCCGGCGGCTCCACGCGGTCGGCGGGAAAATCGGGAGTGCCGTTGGTGAGGAGGCGATCAACGCCTGCGCCGGTGGCGGCGGCGGCCCCTGCCAGGCCCGCTCCCCCCAAGACCTTCCGACGATTGATCCCCATCGAACGTCCCTCCATGAGGTGTCTGGCGATGAACCATCCGCTGCCCTCGGCGGCGATAGACCGGCCTGAAAATTTGCGCGGGGTGACGGGTTCTGCACTATACCGTACAGTGCATATGCATTACAGCGCAAGGACCGCGTTTCGAATTCGTGGAATCGGTGGATCAACGCGGGCCCGCGACACTTTCGAGGTCGTCCAGTCCAAAGCCCACCACCACGCCGATGGGGTTGCCTGTGTTGACATCTGCGATGCACACACGATTCCCCGACACGAACTGCAGCAACGCGCATCGCACACGGCCCGGTGTACACACACCTGCGAAAGAGTGGCCCCGCCAGGGGCCAGCGTCACCATTCCGAGGCTTCCACGCTAACGCGCCGATGACGGCCACCCCGCCTTCGCTGAAGCCGAAGATGCGCTCGACGCATAGTGCGCATCGCAAAGGAACATGTGACACCGGGGGCGTCAGGAGGCAGGCTAGAGAGGCACCCTCTAGTCGGGGCTGCCGCGAGCGAGAAGGGACGTGACGCCGTGCCGCTCTCCAATCTCGAAGTTTCCGTCGGCACTTCGTCCGACGACATGAACAAGCGACTGGTGGACGGCGCAGCCGACCTCTTCGTCGGTATCTACGGCGACCAGGCTGGGCCCAACGTCATGGCCATCGTGAACGAGGTAGTCGACGGTGGATGGGGCATCGGCGGGCAGGCTCTGGCCAAGGCGATGCTGGCATCGTGAGCTGATGCCCAGGGGCGGCAGGGGCCGTCTCCCGCCGAGCAGACCGCCCGGTGGGCCGCCAGCCTTCACCGATTATGGCGCACGCACGAAGTACCGTGATTACATGACTCAAGCCGGCCGCGGCGCGTCAACTTCTCCGGTCGATGCGGGATCGACCCGCGAGGCCATCTTGCGCACCGCTGCGGAGGTTTTCCTCGCGCACGGCTACGAGGAGTCCAGCATGGACCAGATCGCACTGCAATCTGGAGTGGCACGGCGAACGGTGTACAACCAATTCGGGTCAAAGAAAGCGCTTTTCGACGCCACGATTGCCCACATGTGGGACGGCATGCCGCTGGACGCCATCATCTCAGCCACCGCCGCGGTAAGGCCACCCGAAGAGGTGCTGTACTCGATCGGCCGCACGATCGCGAACTTCTGGGCGCCGCCGGAGTCGGTGGCGTTCATGCGGTTGGTGATCTGGGAGAGTGCGCGATTCCCCGAGCTTGGCGAGAGCTTCTTCCACAACGGTAGGGGGCCCGCTCGCGGCGCGGTGAACGAGTACATACGCCGGCTCAGCTCCGACCGTCACTTTCGCATCGAAGATCCCGATCTGGCGACCGCGCAGTTCATCGACGTCATTCTCGGTGAGGTGTTACTCGGTCGACTCGTCTCTGCCACGTCGACGATCGTCCTGGACGAGGAACGGTGCGACTACGTGGTGCGGGAGGCGTTGGAACTGTTCCTTTCCCGCTACCGCCGATCTTCTCCACGACGGCGCTGACTCGCTCTCATCGAACGATCGGCGACTTGACGAGGGCCGATCGATACTCCGGTGACCGGTGGTGGCCAGCTTGTCGCGGGACACGAGCCGGACCCATGACGCTCTGGGTCGTCCGCTTCGCGAACAATTGCACGGCTACCGAGACCAGAGTGACAGACGCCTTTCGACCGTCGGAAGGTCGATTCGCCTGGTCGTCGACCCGCCAGCCGGCCCCGGCGCGCCCAGGGGTCGGCGCGGGTGACCGCCGCCTGGGTTCTCCTGGGCTGGGTTGGTTAGGTGCCGTTGCCGTATCCGGGTTTCTGCACCACGGGTTTGCGGTGCTTGACCACCGGGAGCTGTTCGAAGATCGAGGGGTCCACGCCGAAGACCGCACCCAGGACGTCGGCGGGTACCGAGGAGATCGACTGCGCGAGCGGCACGTCGTCCTCGGGCTCGGTGGTCTCGGCGTTGAACACGACCAGGACGTAGAGGTCCTCGGTGTCGCTGGCGTTCTCGAAGTAGTGGAAGTGGCCCTGGGGTGCGAACACTAGATCACCGGCGCTGACGGTGAAACTGTCCTGAGTTGAGTCGGGCCCGACGAAGCTCCAGCGGGTGGTGCCGGAGATGACGAAGTTGACCTCCCACGCGCTGGGGTGCCAGTGCGGCTCACGCACTCCCCCCGGTGCGAGGTGGATCAGGTAGACCGCGGCCTTCTGGCCGCGCAGGATGGGGAAATTCTGGGCGTGTGCGCCCTGCAGGCTTCCACCGGGCATGAAGTTGCCCGGTGCGGTCTGCAGGTGAAACACGTGGGGGTGGTCGGGGTCCAGGCCGGCATCGGGGGTGTAGTCCGCGGCGGGCAGACCCAGCCAGGGTGAGCCGATGCCGGGCTTGATCGGGATGGGCGGCGGCGGAGGGAAGCCGGCTTCGGAAACCGTCGGCGTGGCGACATTGCGTGCGTCGCTGGAGGGCTCGAGTCCGTGCGGGCGAGCATCAGTCATGGTCATCCAATACGGGTAGGCGGAAACGGATTACGCCGGATGACGAGAGCTGTCTCTTGTCTGCCGACAGGTACGACTGTACAGTGCAGTGCACCCAACGTGAAGTACCCCAGGTTCCCAGCAGCATCGGCTACGTGCATCAAAGGAGCACCGACATGGCCACTGGCAACAGTTCGAAACCGCTGCCCACGGCGTCGTCGAGCGGTGACCCGAAGCCGGCCACCGCGATCGCCGGTCAGATGGCTGAGCGTGCCCGTGCGTGGCTAAACACTCTGTCGGACAGCCAGATTGCGTTGGCCCTGCTTCCGGCGCCGTCCCAGCAGGACGCCGATCGCGAGCGGCGACTGTTCTTCTACGTACCGACCGATCACGGAGGCCTTACCCTCGAACAGCAGGATCCACATCAGCGGCAGCTGGCGATGATCCTGCTCGCCAGCGGGCTGAGCCGAGAAGGCTACGTCGCCGCCGCAGCGATCATGGGACTGGAGAACATCCTCGACTTGTACGAGGACTTCAGCATTCAGTGGGATTTCCCCCGCGGGCGCGACACCGGCCGCTACTACGTGCGGATCTTCGGTGACCCTCGCGAAAGCGGCACGTGGAGTTGGCGTTTCGGTGGTCATCACCTCTCCATCAACGTCCTGGTGATCGATGGCGAGGTCGCCGCGACCACGCCGTTCTTCCTGGGCGCCGACCCAGCCTCGTCGCCACTTCCCGGCGGCGGACGCTACTCACCACTCGGCGGCATCGAAGCCCTCGCCTTCCAATTCGCCGCGTCGCTCGACGGGGTGCAGCGCTCACAGATGCAACTCCTCGACCGCGCCGTGGGAGACATCGTGACCGGAAACCGCGACCGGCTCTCCGACGGAGATGAGATGATGATCACCAGAGATCTGTTCCGCGGAAGACTCGAAAAACCCGAACTGCTCAAGCTCGCGGACGGCATCTACACCGAGGGCGAGGAACAGTCGGGCTTCACTAGCGACGACCACCGCTTGATGGCCTACACCGTCAAGCCCAAAGGGCTGGCCGCCTCCGACCTGGCCGCCGATCAGCAGCAACTGCTGCACAACCTGGTCGCCGCCGCATCGTCGGGCGTTCGCGTCGACCTGTCGTCGAAGGGAACCGATCCCTTGGCGGACATGCACATCGCCTGGGGCGGACCCCTCGACGGCACCCCCGCCTACTTCCGCCTACAAGCCGGCGCCGAGTTCCTCTACGAGTACGACAACACCCAACGCAAGGGCAACCACGTTCACTCGGTACTGCGAAACCCACTGCGCGACTTCGGAATAGATCTTCTCAAGGAACATTACGCCCAGGTACCACACAGCTGAACCATGCAGGCAACCGAAGCTCACGTCACGCTCACCGACTTCCGGTTCAGCTGTGGCCAGACACTGGCAGCGATCACACAGAACTATCGCACCCTCGGAACCCCCCGACACGGCGCCGACGGCGCGATCACCAACGGGGTTCTGCTGCTGCACGGGACGACCGGCAGCGGCGCGCAGTTCCTGATGCCGGCTACCGCTGAGCATCTGTTCGGCCCTGGGCAGCCGCTCGACCTCGACACTTATTACGTCATCGTTCCCGATGCGCTCGGGCACGGAGGTTCCAGCAAGCCCAGTGACGGTCTGGGTAGCCGGTTCCCGCAGTACGGCTACGTCGACATCGTCGCCGCGCAGCATCAACTCGTCACCGAGCACTTGGGCATCCGCAAGCTGCGACTGGTCGCGGGCACGTCGATGGGCGGCATGCAGACCTGGATGTGGGGCCAGATGTATCCCGATGCGATGAGCGCGTTGATGCCGATTGCGGCGTTGCCTCAGCCGGTCAGGGGACGCAATCTACTGTATCGGCGCCTGCTCATCGAGGCCATCCGCACCGATCCCGCCTACCAGGATGGCGACTACGACAGCCAGCCGCGCTCGGTGGGCCTCGCCGTCAACGTCGTCGCGCTGATGAGCCACGGCGTCGGGGCGCTGGAGAGCGCGGTCGACTCGATCGCCACCGCCGATGCGCGCATCAGGCAGGAAAGCGACAACGCCGTGGGGCACCAGGACGCGAACGACGTCATCTGGGAATTCGCGGCGTCCTTCGACTACGACCCCAGCGGCGGTTTGGGTGACATCACCGCGCCGCTGCTGGCGGTCAACTTCGAAGACGACGAGGTCAATCCCAATCGACTGGGCGTTTTGCAGCATGCCATCGCGCGCGTCGCACGGGGACGTGCCGCGATCGTCCCGGCCAGCCCGGAATCAGACGGGCATCTCTCACTTACCGACGCCCGTCTGTGGGCGTCGCACGTCCGGCAGATTCTCGCGTGGACGGAAGCCGGTGCCCACCCGAGATCGTGAACTGCGGATCAGCCGGCAGGACCACTGCCCCGTTGTCGAAAGGACGATGTCATGACCCCACCCTCCGTTCGGTCCGCGCAGCGCGTCGTGGACGCGCTCGACGCCTTCGGGGTGCGCTACGTGTTCGGTGTTCCCGGAGCCAAGATCGACGCCGTGTACGACTGCCTGCTCGACGGCGGCCCGCAACTGGTGGTCTGCCGGCACGAGCAGAACGCGGCATTCATGGCCGCGGCGGTAGGGCGACTGACCGGCACACCCGGCGCAGTGCTGGTGACCTCGGGCCCCGGCACCAGCAACTTGCCCACCGGCCTGCTCACCGCCAACACCGAGCAATACCCGCTGATCGCGATCTGCGGAGCAGTCGACCGTGCCGACCGACTCAAGCGAACCCATCAGTCGATGGATGCGGCACAGGCACTGCGGCCGTTCACCAAATACGTTGCCGAGGTCGACGACCCGGACAACGTCGGTGAAGCGGTCGCCAACGCCCTCAGGGTCGCGGTGAGCATCCCGCAGGGCGCCACCGCGGTCATCCTGCCCCAAGACGTCGCCCGAGCCGAGACGCGCACACCGATGTCTCGCGTCGCCGCTCCCGGCCGGCTCGGGCCCGCGCCGGCCGATGCCATCGCCTCAGCAGTCGAGCGGATCAGACAAGCCAAGTTCCCCGTCATACTGGCCGGCATGCGGGCCGCCGACACGGCCGCCTCCGACGCGATCCGCGGCCTGCTCGACGTCACCGAGCTGCCCGTCGTCGAAACGTTCCAAGCCGCCGGGACCGTCTCCCGCGCACTGGAGTCGCACTACCTCGGTCGTGTCGGCCTCTTCCGTAACCAGCCCGGCGACGTCGTCGTCAGCCATGCCGACCTGGTGATCGCCATAGGTTACGACCCGGTCGAATACGACCCTCGGCTCTGGAACATCCCTCGGCTCCGCAACACCGAACCCCAGCATCGCAACATCGTCCACGTCGACTCCACGTTGCCCGACTGGGACAACCACTACCAGCCGGTCGAGGAACTACGCGGCGACATCGCGGCCACCGTGGCCGCAATGTCGGCGTCGCTGACCGGCCTGCGCCTGCCTCCCTCGGCAGCGGCGATCGTCGACGAACAGCGCACCGCTCTGCAGCGTCTCGACCACGTGCCCGATGTCGACGAGACACCCGCCACGGCAGTGGATCCGGTCGCCGTGGTGTTGGCCCTGCGGGAGGCACTCGACGACGACGCCACTTTGGCCAGCGACATCGGCACGCACTACATCTATCTCGCTCGGCACTTCAGAACCTACGAGCCCGGCCACCTCCTGTTCTCGGACGGTCAACAGACTCTGGGGGTGGCGCTGCCCTGGGCCATGGCCGCTTCGATGCTGCGACCGGGAACGCAGATCGTCTCGATCTCTGGCGACGGCGGCTTCCTGTTCAGCGCTCAGGAGCTGGAGACAGCCCGGCGGCTGGGATTGAAGTTCACCCACGTCATCATGCGCGACAACTCCTACGACATGGTGAAGTTCGAGGCGATCCTCAAATACGGCCGTGCCAACGGTGTCGAACTGGGCGACTACGACATCGCCTCCTACGCAGCGGCCTTTGGGGCCAGCGGCGTACGGGTGTCGACCCTCGCGGAGTTCCGGACTGCCTTGCGCGACGCACTCGACCGCGACGGCATCACCCTGATCGACGTCGCCGTGGACTACAGCCGGACGGGCGTACTGAGCGCCGAACTACACGACGACGCCTTCGAGTAGACACCACCGGTCCGGCGGTCGATCGTTGGGCCCGCGCCCCACGTCCGCTCGCCAGGCATACCCATCTTCGGATTGAGAGGGCGCGGCCGTGTCCGAATCGTCGACTACGCAGTGGCAGGCCGGCAGCCGAGTGTGGTTCAGCTGGATCCTCATGGGTATCGCGGGACTCACCGACGCCGTCGGGTTCCTGTTCTTCGCCGGGCTGTACGTGTCCTTCATGAGCGGGGACGTCACCCAAACCGGTATTGAGATCGGACAGTGGAATCCGTCAACGGCCGCGACGTTCCTTGGCGCACAACTGCTCTTCGTATGCGGGGTCGCGATCGGTCACTTCGTGCCGTATCGCGTACACCGACTCAGCAGCGCCTACCTCATGCTCGGTGAGAGCGCCCTGCTAGCGGTCGCGGGAACGGCTGCCGTCGCCGTGCCGGCCGGCCAGACGACCACCGCGACCGTCATCGCCTTCCCGTGCACCGTCGTGGCGATGGGTATCCAGAACGCGGTCCTCCACGAGGCAGGGGGCAGTCCGGTCGGCACGATGCTCACCGGAACGCTGGTTCGGCTCGGGCGAGCCATCGCGACGAAGTTATCCGGCGGCCCGCTGGATGTCGTGGCCGATTTCGGCCAGTGGTTCTTCTTCGTCTGCGGGGCCGTCCTGGGCACCGTCAGCTATATGGCAATCGAAGCCGCGACGTTGCTGATCTCGGCCACGCTGGCGTTCATCATCGCGGTGACGCTGTTGGTGGCTCGCCCTCAATGGGCGACGGGCACCCCGTGATCGGCTCCGCGTCGTCCACCAATGCCGTCTTGGGTACGGTTGTCGCACAGCCTCATTCGCCAAGCATAAGCCCATGTCGCTGCGTGTGGCGTCAGCACGAATGCACATCGCTTCCAAGACTTCTGCGCCAACGTCGGTGGCCCGATTCCTCGGAGGTGAGCACTTGCCCTGGGATTCGCCGGCCAGTCGGTTGCGCATCTGGGCATGCAGGTGGGGGCTAGCCGGAAGAGGTGACGGAGGAGAACGGGAAAAGCTTCACAGGGCGACGAGTAACTCTTGTCGACGGCTCGCACGCGACTGTACAGTGCAGTGCAGTCGACTGATTCGCCGCTCGCACGACTCCTTACTGATCACACTCGACAATCGCTCTCAAGGAGACAAAGCCATGAAGGTCTACTTCAAAGATGATTCATTCGCTTTCGAGTTCGTCCGGAACCTCGGATACGCCTACTACGGCGGTTCCGACATCGGCGAGCTGTACGCCACCGTGGAGGACATCACCGAAGGTGACCTCGACAGCTGGCACGATGCCTGGCTCGCCCGCGGCAAGCGCGTGGCCGCCCGCGCGAAGGAGTACCTGGAACAGGGGCACCTGGTCAGCGCCCGCGGAGCACTGCTGCGCGCGTCGACCTACTACCGGGTCGGCGAGTTCTACCTGCACGGCAACCCCGAGGATCCGCGCATCCTGGAAGAGGCTAAGACCTCGGCCGATCTGTACAGCCAGGCCGCCGAATTGACGGGCCCCACCTGGGAGAAGGTCGAAATTCCCTACGAGGGAACGACGTTGCCCGGCTACTTCTACAAGTCCGACGAGTCGAACGAGCCGCGACCCACCCTGATCTTCCACGGTGGCTACGACTCCAGCGTCGAGGAGCTGTACTACTTCGCGGCCGCAGGCGCAGTCGCCAGGGGTTACAACTGCCTCACCTGGGACGGACCGGGTCAGGGTCTACCGGTGCGCGAGCAGAAGCTGTACTTCCGGTACGACTGGGAGAAGGTTGTCACCCCGGCGGTCGATTACGTCCTGTCCCGCCCAGACGTCGACCCCGAGCGGATCGCCCTCAAGGGTATGAGCCTGGGCGGGTACCTCGCAGCCAGGGCCGCTGCCTTCGAACCCCGGTTGAAGGCGGCCATCCTCTTCGACGGCGTGTGGAGCCTTTACGACAGCATCGTGAAGATCATGGGTGACGAGGCCGCCAAGGCTCTCGAGGACGAGGACGCCGACACCTTCAACAAGCTCGCCCAGAAACTGATGGACGCCAACACCCAGATGCGGTGGACGTTCGACCAGGGCACCTGGAGCTTCGGGCAAAAGACCCCGTACGACTTCATGGTCGAGTGCAAGAAAATGACCCTCGACGGCGGCATCCCCGAGAAGATCACCTGCCCCACGCTGGTCATGGAGGCCGATGGCGACCAGTTCTTTAAGGGGCAGCCAGAGAGGGTCTACGACGCGTTGACTAATGCGCCCAAGACCTTCGTGGCCTTCCACAAAGAGGACGGGGCCGAGAACCACTGCCAGTCAGGTGCTTTGGCCTTCAAGGACGAGGTCGTCTTCAACTGGCTCGATGACACCTTCAAAGCCTGAGCCCCACCACACCCGATACGTCAGAAGGATGCATGATGACAAACACAGACTCGACCCTCGGCGGGCGTCTGCCGCTGATCGACCCCGCCACCCTCAGCGGTGACCAGAAGGATCTCTACGAGACGATGCGCTCGACCCTCATCACGTGGGCCGACAGCAACGGTTTCCGAGGAATGACCGACGACGGCAAGCTCATCGGCCCGTTCAACCCGTACCTGTACAGCACCGGGATCACGCCGGGCTTCCTGGCCTGGATGCACGCCGACTCCACACACACCACCCTCGACAAGCAAACCCACGAGGTGGTCATCCTCACCGTCGGCGCCATCTGGAAAGCACCCTACGAGATGTACGCCCACTCAGCCGTCGCACGCACCGTCGGGCTCCCCGAGGCCGCCATCGACGGTCTGTGCCGCGGCGAAACGCCACCGGATCTGACATCCGGCCAACTCCTGGCGCACCGGTTCGCCAGCCAACTCACCCGCGAATACAAAGTCGACGACGACCTGTACCGGGAAGCCGAAACCCATTTCGGGTCAGCAACATTGGTCGACCTCGTCTACCTCGTCGGGCTCTACCTACTCACCTGCGCACTACTCAACGCCTTCCAAATCCCCAAACCCGACCACGCTTGACCGCTCCAAGGAGAATGAGATGACACCCAAGCTAGAAATCGAACACACGACGTTCGGGTTGATGGGCCCGTTAGCGCACACCGCGACGACGTCAATGTCCATCCACTGTGTGATCTTCCACATCGGTGACCGGATCATCCTGCTCGACACCGGTTTCGGTACGCAAGAGATGGACGATCCGCAGAAACTCCTTGGTGCGGACGCACTATTCAAGCTCGGCATTCTCATCGACCCGCGGTTGACCGCATTGCACCGCCTGCAGGCGCGCGGGATCGAACCCGCTCAGGTGACCGACATCGTGGTCACCCACCTGGACAACGATCACGTAGGAGGGCTGCACGACTTCCCGCACGCCACGGTGCACGTCGCCGCCGAGGAACTGGCGGCATACGACAGCACCCAGCAGCGGGGCCCCTACATGCCCTATCAGGTGTCGCATCAGACGAAGTTCAAGCCCTACGGTCCCACCGACGAAAAGTGGTTCGGCCTGCCGGCCCGATCCCTGGACCTCCCGGATGTGCTGGACGCGAAACTCGTTCCACTGCACGGGCACACAGCCGGACACTGCGGCGTCGCCTACCGCGAGAATGGCAAATGGTCGTTACACGCAGGCGACTCCTACTTCGATCACAAGATGAACTTCCTCGCCCACGCCCCAGGGCTACCGCTGGAAATCGCGTTCCAGACCGACTACACCAACAGGGTGGCAACACTGGCCAAGCTACGCGAACTCCGGTTGGCCCACTCCGACGAGATCCAGATGTTCTGTACTCACGATCAAAGCGAGTACCTAAGCTGGACCGCGGATCGGGGTCAGCCCGACCTGCTCATCCGGTACACCGAGTGACCGAGTGGCTCTCGGGGAGCACCTCAGTTTTGGTCCCCGGCGCCACCCAGGCTGCTATCTCACTCACTGCTCGGCCGGCCGGCGTGCCGGACTGCATGTCGTGTATATCGCCCGCTACCGGTGCGCTCGTACTGAATCGTTGGAGCGTTCGAGCCGCAGGAGTCTCGTCAATGATGTTGGGTTCGCTGTATCGGATGAGCCCTTTTCATCGGTCGGTGCGGTGATCCGGCTGCGCGTGCTGCGCTGGTGCGTAGTCACTTTGGCGATCGTGGTGGTCGTTGTCGGGCTCACCATCGACGGTGCCGTCGCTCCGGGGCGTCAGATGGTCTGTGTAGTTGTGGCTCCTAGTGGATGGAGCACTATCGATGTTGTGGCTGCGCCGACGAAGATCGACCGTGAGACCCGTGAGCGGGCTGTGCGGATGTATCAGGATCGTCTTGCCCAGACCGATGAGTCGAAGTTTATTGCTGGGCGTCGGCTAAGTGGGCCAAATCTCCTTCCCAGCATGTCATTACGACTGGGACGTCTGATTGTCACGCTCGGTCCCGTTACACCGAGCCAGTCCCCTGTTGACGGGTGGTGGCCAAACGGGATGGGGTTGTGCACGCTCGACGAAGGCACCGGCGACGGCTTATTTTTCTCGCCCAGAACGTTATCGGCGGCCCGACGCGAAGCAATGCATGCATGTCGTGCATGCAGTCGATCACAAATGAGCATGTGACAGCGGTTGCGCAGTGCGAGAGATTTGATGTCAGTCAAGCTGTCTCCCAACGCGTGTGCCCTGTGTCCCGCGATTCGCAAGCGCGTTGCCGATGTTCGGAGGAGTGTGGGTCACATGCGAGTTCCGCTGGTCAAGAAGTCCGAGGTATCACCGGCTCAGCAGGAGTTGTACGACACCTTCGTGGAGCGGGTAAATAGCAACTACTCGAGTTTCACGACGATGACGTCCGACGGCGCGTTGGTGGGACCGTGGTCTGTCTGGATCCAAGCTCCCAGAACGGGCCTCGCGATCGATCAGCTGCTTGAAGCCATCGGTGACATGCCGGGCCTTGAGCCGACGACAGTGCAGTCGGTCATCCTCACGGTGGGTTCGCATTTCGACGCCGCCTACATCATGTACGCGCACTCCGCGGTAGCAGCCGAGGTTGGAGTGCCGGAGCGTCACGTCGCCGCGCTGTGCGCCGGGGACTGCCCCCCGGATCTCGACCCAAAGACTCGAGTAGCTGTCGGGGTGGCGAAGAAGCTGCTACGCGGCGGACCCCTGCCCGGTCCCGTCTTCAGGCACGCGGTCGACGAACTCGGCAAAGACGGCTTTGAGCACCTCGTCTACCTAGTCAGCCAGTACTGCCTGGTCTCCATGTCGCTGAACGCGTACGACATCCCCGAAGAAGACGACTAAACCACCATTCTTCAACCGGTCTTCAAACAGAGTTGCTCGACAATCCTGCCCACTCACAGGGAGACGAATTAAATGGCATTCACTGGACGCCGTGTCGTGACCGGACACACCGCCGAAGGCAAATCGAAAGTCGTCTTCGACTCGGTCCTCCCACTGCTGGGCGGGGCGGACGAGTCCGGCAAGGAGAACCGACATGGTTCAACCTCGCGGGTCATGTGGACGACGGCCGAACTGCCCGCAGACAACAACGGATCAGCCGACACCGCGACGCAGGACATTCCGACCGCAGTCGAATGGGGCAGCCTGCTGCGGATCGTCCAATACGAACCGGGGGTGGCACCCCGGCCACACCGCACCGCATCCATCGACTTCGTCGCCGTACTGTCAGGTTCGATCGACTGCGAACTCGACGAAGAGACCGTCAGCCTGCACGAAGGAGACGTGCTGATCCAGCGCGGTACCATCCACAACTGGATCAACAACACAACCGAGCCCTGCGTCATGTTCTTCGCCATGACCGGCTCGCGGCCAATCCAGGCCGGTGAGACGACCCTGTGGCCCACGGGCTAGCCCCAATTCGTCAGCGCCCGTGACGGCCCGGCCACCGCGCATCATGGACATCAGCCGCCGATGTCGGCGGCATACTCGTCGAAGGTCGCCAGCCCCTGCGCCGCATCGGCTTTCACTGCTCGACGAGGTCCGGGCGCTGCGTGGTGGTGAACGCGACGTCCCAGCGGCTCTGAAAGTCGGCAACAGTTTCGACAGCGTTGTAAAGATTGACACCGGCGAGAATGTCGCGTCGCTGCGTCTCCGTGAGCGGGTCGAGGCCCAGGCGCCCGCACACGATCAGGCGCGGCATCGATTCCATGAACTGCTTCATCGCGTCAATGGCCTCGTCGGGCGTGCTCGGCTGCTTCCACGGGGGTGCGACGCCGAACGGCCCTCCCATCGGCTGCATGCCGAACAAGCCGCCGCCAGCACTGCTCACCGCTCGTGCGGCTTGGCGCTCGCGCTCTCGCTCACGTCTCTCACGATTCCGAGCCCCTTTACCCATCGGCGGTGGTACCTCTCTCGCGGCGCTCTCTGCTAAACGCGCCCGTAACGAGTCTGTCTCACGCTTCGTGACCAATTGGTCATTCGGTGGTCATTTCAGATGGGATTTGGTCATGAAGTATGAAAAGTCACAGCCGCTGTCGATCAGTGGGCCATGTTCGCAAAGCGCGACAGATGCAGCTGATGCGCGACGGTGATGGTCTTGGTCGGGCCGTTACGGTGTTTGGCCACAATGAGATCGGCTTCGCCGCCGCGCGGGTCGTCGCGTTCGAAGGCATCGGGACGGTGCAACAGGATCACCATGTCGGCGTCCTGCTCGATGGCGCCGGACTCGCGAAGATCCGACAGCATCGGCTTCTTGTCGGTGCGCTGCTCGGGTCCACGGTTGAGCTGGCTCATCGCGATCACGGGGACCTCGAGTTCCTTCGCGAGCAGCTTCATGTTCCGCGAGAACTCCGACACCTCCTGCTGCCGCGACTCGACCTTCTTGCCCGACGTCATCAGCTGCAGGTAGTCGATGACGATGAGCCGCAGACCCGCTTTCTGGTGCAGCCGGCGGGCTTTCGCGCGGATCTCCATCATCGTCAGGTTCGGTGAGTCGTCGATGTAGAGCGGCGCCTCGCTGATCTCACTCATCCGACGGGCCAGCCGCGTCCAGTCGTCATCGCTCATCCGGCCCGACCGCATATCGGCCAACTTGATCTTCGCCTCCGCCGACAGCAGACGCATCACGATCTCGGACTTGCTCATCTCCAGCGAGAAGAACACGCTCGGCAGCTGGTTCTTGATCGAGCACGAGCGCATGAAATCGAGCCCGAGCGTCGAGTTGTGCGTCGGCACCATCGACCGCCCCGCCAGGTACATGTGGCTCGCGTTGTCCACCTCGACGCATCGCACCGGCACGCTCGCCACTCGACGGACATCGACGATGAACCGCGACCCCGACCGCACGGTGTTCACCTCACCGCGACGCTCCTTGTGCAGGATGGCCTTGCGGCTCAACCCGAAGACATCGTCATCGGTCGAGAAGTTGAGGGTATAGGCGACGGACGAGTTGGCCTGGCGTCCCCGGACAGCCTTCCTGGCTGTCTGGCAGCGGTACCCCAGACTCACCACGAGTTCGGCGACGTCGTCCGCCAAACGCTTGCTGGTCACGCTGAATTGGACACCTCCGCCGGCGGCGACGGTGCCGTCGGTGTCGAGCAGCCCGGCCAACAACGCCCGCCGCTGTGACTCCGATGCGCGCAGGTAGTTCATAGGGATGTGCTTGTCGCCGAGCACACCGATCGTGCGGAGTCGACCCTGCAGTGTCCCCACCTCATTGCGGCAGCTCTGGCACAGCCGCAGCCCGCAGGACTTCCCTCCACACCTCGTGCATGTAGGTGCGGGCACCGGTGCAGACAGGAACCGCGCCCGTCCCCCGCACGAACGACCACAGGTGCGGACCTGACTCGTCGCGGGGACGAACTCTGCTCCGCAGACCCGGCACGCCCGCGGTGCAGTGGTTTCGGCCTGCGGCAGTCGCAGCTGGTACCGGTAGGGAGCGCTGGACGACGGGTGCGCCGCAACTCCTTCGGCCTCGATGCGCATCACGATCTCGGGGTCGGCGCACGTGAGCTGTGCTGACGCGGTCGTGCCGTCTCCCAGCCAAGCCCCCAGCGTGTACGGCGGAACCAACAGCTCGCGGTCAGGTGCCTGCAGTGGCGCGGCGTTGACCACGCTGTGATTGAGTCTTCGGTCGGCCGTAGGACAGCGCAACGTCGCCGCGATCTGTTCGGTGGTCCGGATCGCTGCGGGCACCCGCGCGGACCGTCGTGAGGCCCGCGTGTCGGTCAGCCACTGATGCTCCGCGTCGGCGACCAGGACCGTGCCGTCGGAGAACTCGACCTCGTAGCAGGGCCGGCCCACCATCACGTCGGTCGCCGCGACGACGCGTGTCGGCAATCCGTCATCGCCGATCAGCCAATCCCCCACGGCGACCTCGCCCATCGTGGTCCAACCGTCGGGCGTCGGCAGCAAGGTGTCGGTCTTCAGTGCCTTCCCCATACCCGGCCGGGCCGCGATCACGACCATCTGACCGGCGTGCAGGCCGTTGGTCAGCTCGTCGAGTTCGGTGAATCCCGTCGGCACGCCGCGGGCGATGCCGCCCTGGGAGGCGATGGCGTCGATCTCGTCCATGGTGGGCTGCAGGAGGTTCTCCAGCACCACGAAATCCTCGGTCGACCGGCGATCGACGACGTCGTAGATCTCGGCCTGCGCACGGTCAACCACCTCGGCCACCTCGGCGCCCTCAGCGCCCGCGTAGCCGTACTGCACCACCCGGGTGCCGGCCTCCACCAGCCGGCGCAGCAAGGCCTTCTCGGCCACGATGCCGGCGTAGAAGCCGGCGTTGGCGGCCGTCGGCACGGTCGAGATCAAGGTGTGCAGATACGGGGCACCGCCGATGCGCCGCAGCAATCCGCGCCGGTCGAGTTCCGCGGCCACGGTCACCGCGTCGGCCGGTTCGCCGCGGCCGTACAGATCCAGGATCGCGTCGTACACGTTCTGATGCGCGGGCCGGTAGAAGTCGCCTGGGCGGAGCCGTTCCAGGACGTCGGCGATGGCGTCCTTGCTGAGCAGCATGCCGCCGAGGACAGCCTGCTCCGCGGCCGCGTCGTGCGGGGGTTGGCGACCGAACTCCTCGCTGGGCGGAGGAGCGTCCATGTCGGAATGGCCAAGGTCGTCCACAACCGCCACGGGGCCCCCTCAAGCTCGAACGTCAGTTCGGAACACGGTCAGAGCGAGGGTAGGACAGACCCCCGACAAGTCCCGCGACCGGTCACGCTATGGCGTTGCTGGCGGGGTGTCCACGACCCCCTGTTGATCAAGCTGTGGACGGAGTGTGGATAGTGCTGGACGACCATGTTGACTTGTTGGGGACAACCTGTGGATGAACGTTCGCTTCTCGGCTATTCGCGCTGATAAGCGCAGTCCGGAGGCGGTGTGGGACTGGGGATGGAAAATCGTCGGCGTGTCGCCGATGGTTGCGCTCTCGGGCGTGTTGTGTATCGACCGGGCGCCACCTGGGTTAACAGCAGGTTAGCTTCGCTAGGCGGTCGACGGCGCCGGCGAGTTCGCCAGCGCGCACGACAACGCCCGGGTCGAATCCGCAGATTCCGACCCGGGCGTTCGTCGTATGTGTTATTTCTCGGCGACGACGTTCACCGAGACCGTGGCTTCCACGCTCGGGTGCAGCCGCACCGACACCGAATGTGCCCCGAGGGACTTGATGTGCGCTTTGGGCAGGTGCACGGTCCGCTTGTCGAGGTTGGGACCACCGGCCTTCTTGATCGCGGCGACGACGTCAGCGGCCGTCACCGAACCGAAGAGCTTGCCCGTCTCCGCCGAAGCGTTGACCGGGACCTCCACCGACTCCAGACCCTGCAGCGCGGTCTTGAGTTCGTTGGCGTGCTCCAAGCCGCGGACGGTCTTGGTCTCGCGCGCCCGACGGATGTCGTCGGCCTGACGCTGCGCACCTCGGCTGGCAGCGATGGCCAGTCCACGAGGCAGCAGGAAGTTGCGGCCGTATCCGTCCTTGACTTCCACGGTGTCACCAGCGACACCGAGATGATCCACCTCAGCGGTCAGGATCAGCTTCATGTCTCCAACCTCCCTTACCGCGTCGACGAGCTGAACGGCAGCAGAGCCACCTCGCGGGAGTTCTTCACCGCGATGGCGACGTCGCGCTGATGCTGCACGCAGTTGCCGGTCACGCGGCGGGCGCGGATCTTGCCGCGCTCGCTGATGTAGGTCCGCAGCAGCGCGGTGTCCTTGTAATCGATGTTCTGCCCCTTGCCCTTCTTGGAGCAGAACACACACTTGCGGGTCTTGACCGGCTTCTCGGGCGCCGGCCTGCGCTTGTTGGTCTTGGCCATGTCTTTCGAATCTCTTTCTCAGGTGATGCTGAAGTTTGGTCAGAAGGGCGGTTCGTCGTCGGCGCCGCTGAACGAACCCGATGCCGGGGCGCTGCCCCACGGGTCTTCCGCCGGAGCCGACTGGCCGCCACCGCCGCCACCGCTGCGGGAACCGCCACCGCCGCCGCCGCCGAAGCCTCCGCCGCCACCGCCGCTGCGGCTGGCCTTGTTGACCTTGGCGGTGGCATAACGCAGCGACGGGCCGATCTCGTCGACCTCGACCTCGAACACCGTGCGCTTCTCGCCCTCACGGGTTTCGAACGAGCGCTGCTTGAGCCGCCCGGTCACGATCACCCGTGATCCGCGGGTCAGGCTCTCGGCCACGTTCTCGGCAGCCTCACGCCAGATGTTGCAGCGCAGGAACAGCGCTTCGCCGTCCTTCCACTCCGAGCTCTGGCGGTCGAAGATCCGCGGCGTCGACGCGACGGTGAAGTTCGCGACGGCGGCCCCGGACGGGGTGAAACGCAGTTCGGGGTCGGCGGTCAGGTTTCCGACGACGGTGATGGTGGTGTCACCAGCCACGATGTCCTCCTGGGATGGGGCGGTGTGCGAGCACGAGTCGCAGGTGAGCCTACGGAACTGCTCTGACGCGCGACGTCCGTTCCGGCTAGTGCTTGTCGGTCCGCATGACCTTGGTGCGCAGCACGGACTCGTTCAGGCTGAGCTGACGGTCGAGCTCGGACACCGTGGCAGGAGCGGCCTTGACGTCGATGACGGCGTAGATGCCCTCGGCGTGCTTGGCGATCTCGTACGCCAGGCGCCGGCGGCCCCAGATGTCGACCTTGTCGACGGTGCCACCGTCCTTGCGGATGACGTTGAGGAACGTCTCCAGCGACGGCGAAACAGTGCGCTCGTCAAGGGTGGGGTCGAGGATGACCATGATTTCGTATGGACGCATGAGGAACCCATCACCTCCTATGGTCGTGTCGGCCACGGTCGATCCGTGGCAGGAGGGTCGCCTGCGTCGGCAACCTGCCCAGGCTACATGTCGAGGGGCTGAGCTGCGAAATCGCTCAGGCCCGGCGACTGTGCGCTGAGGGCGCTCGGTGTGCAATCAGGGCGGCGCATCGGTGCGAATCCCGCCGCTGGTGCACACCCGGGGCCCGGAGCGCACACTCGGCGACAGCCGCACCGCCGCCTTCTCGCTCAGGCCCGGTGCCGGAAGTACTCCTCGGCCAGCGCCCGCACCGCCGGTGAGGCGGTGGCCACCGCACCGGAATCGAACGGTGGGTGCGGGTCGTATTCGATCATCAGCTGACTGGCCTGTGCCGCGTCGCGCCCCACGAGCAGTTCGACCAGTCGTAACGCCATGTCGATGCCGCTGGACACGCCGGCCGCGGTGATCACCCGTTCGGGCAGGTGCTCGACCACCCGCTCGGCCACATAGCCGGCGCCGAGGGATTCGAGCACCTCGACCGCACGCCAATGGGTGGTGGCGGTCAGCCCGGACAGCAGACCCGCCGCGGCGAGCAGCAGGGCACCCGTGCACACCGATGTGGTGAACCTGCTGTGCGGGTGGGCATCGCGGATCCAGCCGACGATCTCCTCGTCCTCCAGCAACGACCGCGTGCCGATGCCACCGGGCACGACCAGCACCTCCGGGCGCGGCACCTCTGCGAAGGTGCGGTCGACGGTCACCCCGAGCATGCCGTTGTCGCTGCGCAATTCGCCTCGCCGGTGCCCCACGAACACCACGTCGAGGGTCGGAATGCGTTGCAGCACCTCGTAGGGACCAATCGCGTCCAGAGCGGTGAAGCGGGGAAACAGGGGGATCGCGATCTGCATGTCAGTGCACCAATCGGGCGGGTTCTCGGTCCTCGGCGGGATCGATCTTCACGCGGTCGGCGGTGGGACGCAACCAGTCGGGCAACTGGCGTGGCGGATCGTCGGGTGCGCGGTCGAACCCCCCGCCCGCAGGATCGTCGATCCGGCCACCCGCCCGCACGAGGTCCAGTTCGGGCCGATAGATCTGACGGATCACCAAGGCACACAACGCCGCCACGGCGATATCGCGCAACAGCACCGTGGTGGTGAACGCCTGCAAGGGGAGTCCGCCGTTGGATTCACCGTAGAGATAGAGCATCCGTGGCACCCACACCAGTGCGTCGATGGCCATCCACGCCAGCAGAATCCGCCGATGCGGCAGTGCCAGCACCGCCAGCGGCACCAGCCACAGTGAGAACTGGGGACTCCAGACCTTATTGGTCAGCAGGAACGCCGCCACCACGAGGAACGCCAACTGCGCCACGCGCGGGCGCTGCTTGGCGGTCAGCGCGATGTATCCGATCGCGATGCAGCATGCGGCGAACAGCATGGCGGTCACCGCGTTGAGCAGCGTCGGGGGCTGCCAGAACCCGAGATCAGCGTCGAAGCCGCGCCACCCGGTGAACGACTTCATCACGTTGTAGAGCGAATCCATGTCGTCACCGCGACGGGCGTTGAGCCGGAAGAACTCCGACCACCCGCGGGGGAACAACACCATGATCGGCAGATTGACCACCAGCCACGCCGCGCCGGCGCTCGCCACCGTGGTGGCCACTTCCCGCAGGCGTCCCGTCCGCACTCCGAGCAGGACCAGGGGGAACAGCAGCAGCACCGGGAACAGTTTCGCCGCCACCCCGAGCCCGACCAGCACACCGGCCAGCACCGGTTTTCGCCGAGCCCACGCCAGCATCCCACCGACCGCGAAAGCCGTTGCCAGCGCGTCGAAATTGGTGAAGATCTGGAAGACCACCAGCGGCGACGCGGCGACCAGCGCGGCATCCCAGATCCGGCGCCCGGCCAGCATCGCGGTGGCCCACACCGTCGCCAGCCACGCCAGCGCCAGCCCGAACGCGGCGATGTTGAAGAACATCACCACCTCGGCGATGACGGGGATCGACACGGCGCGGGTCACCGCCGAATACGTCTTGGCCAACGCCATCGACACGTACTGATAGAGCCCGGTGAGCACCGGATACTCCATGTACCGCACGGCGACGGTCCCGTCGTACTGCATCCGCGGTTCACCGCTGCTGTCGGTCTCGATCCAGCTGGACTTGTACGGGAACTTGCCCTGGTTGAGCAGCTCGGCGGTGTAGAGCGGGACGGTGTCGGAATAACAGAGCTCGTAATATGCGCGGTTGTTCTCCCAGTTGGCGACCCGCTGGTCGGCCGAACCGGTGCCGACGGTCTGCAGGCACGCCGCCTTGGTCGAATAGCCCAGCGCCAGCACCACCACGGCGATCAGGAACATGACCCGCAACGGCGTCATGAACCGCTGCCTGCCGATCAGGGCGTGCCGCCCGACCGGCCCGCCGACCACCTCTGACAGCGCCGCGCCGATCGGATCGTTGCGGCTGGGCAGATCGCGCCCGTCCGCACTGCGCCGATCGGCGGCCGGCGGGTCCGGCGAGATCAGGCCGGAGTCGTCCGTCACGGAGGCGGCGGACCCGGCACGACCGGCGCGCCGGGCGGTGGGGGCACGCCGGGCGCCCCCGGCGCGGGGACCCCGGGCGCGGGCACACCGGGCGCAGGGACCGGCGCGCCGGGCGGCGGCGCCGGGCCCACCGGCACCGTCGTGGGGGGACCGAGCGGAATAGTGATACCGGGCGCCACCTCGAGGCTGGGCTGGATCACCGTCTGCGAGGGGGTGGGCGGTGCTGTCGTCGACGGCGGCGGCGGGGCCTGCGGCACCCCGGCGTAGCCGCCGATCTCCTCCGGTTTGGGGAACGATTCGTTGTCGGTGTCCTCGAGGGCCCCATCCATGGTGGCCTTCCAGATGTCCGACGGCAGACCCGACCCGTACACCGGCGAGCCCCACTGGTTCACCAAGGGTTGGGTGCCGTCCGTGGTGCCGACCCACACCGCGGTCGACAGCGACGGCGTCACCCCGACCATCCAGGCGTCCCGGTTGGCTCCGGTGTCGCCGAGCTGATTGGTGCCGGTCTTGGCCGCCGACGGCCGCCCGCCGGCCAGTGCGTGACCGTTGGAGTAGGCCGCGATCGGCTGCATCGCGGCCAGCACGTTGTCGGCCACGGCCTTGTCGATGCGCTGTTCGCCGCTGTTGTCCTCCTGGCTCGCATCGAAGAGCACCTGGCCTTCGGAGTTCACGACCTTCTGGACGAAGTGCGGTTTGTGGTAGACGCCGGACGCGGCCAGCGTCGCGTATGCCGACGCCATGTCGATCACCCGCGACTGGTACTGGCCCAACACGACACCGTTGTTCGGGGGACCGCCCTTACCGTCCTCGGAAAGCGTGTGATCCACGCCGGGGAAACTTTCGGCGATACCCGCCTGATGCGCGGCGTCGGCCACGTCCTGCGGGCCGTTCTTGAGCTCCAGCATGAGGCGGTAGTAGCTCGTGTTGAGAGACCGCTTGAGGGCTTCGGCGATGTTGCAGGTGCCGCAGCCGGCACCTTCGACATTGCTGATCTGGATGCCGTCGACGGTCAGCGGCGAGCTGTCGACCTGATAGCCCAGGCCCATACCCTGCTGCAGCGCGGCCACCAGGGCGAACACCTTGAACGACGATCCGGTGGGCAGACCGGCCTGCGCGAAGTCGAAGCCGTTGGCGTCCGAACCGCCGTAGTAGGCCTCGACGCCGCCCGTCTTCGGATCGATCGACACGACCGCCGTGCGCATGTCCGGCTCCTGGCCGTCCATGTACTCGGCGACCGCGTCCTCGGCCGCCTGCTGAGCCTTCGGATCGATCGTGGTGGTGATCTGCAGACCCTCGGTGTTGAGCTGCTGTTCGCTGATGTTGAACAGCTCCAGCAGCTCCTTCTGCACCTGACGTTCGATGAGTCCGTCGGGCCCGGTGGTCTGGTTCTGGCTCTGCGCGGCATCCGGCGGCACGGTCGGGGGGAACACCTGCGCGGCGCGATCGGCCTCCGACAGCGCACCGATGTCGACCATGCCGTCGAGCACCCAGTTCCATCGCTCGGCGGACTCCTGCGGATCGACCGCCGGATCGAGCTGTGAGGGCCGCTGGATCAGGGCGGCCAGCAGCGCACCCTCGGCGACGTTGAGCTGTTCGACCGGTTTGTTGAAGTACGCCTTCGCCGCCGCGGCCACCCCGTAGGCGCCGCGACCGAAATAGATGATGTTGAGGTAGGACTCCAGCACCTGGTCCTTGGACCACTCGCTGGACATCTTCGTCGAGATGACCAGTTCCTTGGCTTTACGGGTGATGCCGCCGAGGCCGCCGCGTTCGGAGCCGACCAGTGCGTTCTTGACGTACTGCTGCGTGATCGTCGACCCGCCCTGCAGGTCACCGCCGAAGATGTTGTTCTTGAAGGCGCGGGCGAAGCCGGTGAAGGAGAATCCGGGGTTCGAGTAGAAGTCCCGGTCCTCGGCGGCCATCACCGCGTCGCGCACATGCACCGGGATCTGGTCGATCTTGACGTCGACCCGGTTGCCTTCCGGCGGGACGATCTTGGCGATCTCACTGCCGTCGCTGGCCAGGATCGTCGACACCTGATTGGTCCGGATGTCGCCCGGCTTGGGCACGTCCACGATCATGTAGGCCATCCCAAAGGTGACCAGCGGCAGCACGATGAGGACGGCCGCCGCCGCGATCAGCCCGCGCCGGACCCACTTCCAGTTGATCTGTTCGCGCCAGTGCGGACGTCGCCCGGGCGGCACGCCCCCGCCGTCACCGCGGCCGTCACCGCCGCCTCCGCCACCTCGGCCGGGTGGCGGCGGTTTCTGCGGCGGGGTGCCGTCGAGCGCAGCTTTGACGACGTCGATGGGATCACGCAGGTGCGCCGGTCGCTCGACGGGCACCGCCGGCAGCACGGCGGTGCGCCGGTCCGGCGGCGGGGCCGGGGGCCGGTTTCCCGGCCCGGACTCCGCACGCGGCGAACGGCCGCGATCGGCGTGCCGCGGTTCTGCGTGGCGCCCGCGGTGGCCGCCGGTCGTTGGTGGGGGTGGCGCACCGTCAGCCGCCCGCCCGCTGCGGGCATCGCTGGCTGACCGGTCGTGGCGCCCGTCGCTATTCACTGGCCGTGCGCGCGTTCTTGCGCGCCGTCCGGGTGCTGCGCGGGGCCCCCTTGTCCCTGGGGGGCCGCACCGCGCCGAGCACATATGACTTCACCAGGTGATTCCATTCGCAGGTCCGGCATACCTCCACCACGTGGACGGAGAACTCATCGAACTTGGTGGCGAGCAGGACCAGCTCCTCAGCCGTGCGGGCCGAACCCGATACCGGCCCGAGATGGTCCCCGAACACCCACGACACCAGCGTGAGCTGTTCCTTGCGGCAGATCGGGCACATCACCGAACTCTGTTTGCCGTGGAATTTGGCCGCCCGTAACAGGTAGGGATTGGCGTCGCAGACCTCCGAGACGCCGGTGCGCCCCGAATAGACCTCGGCCAGCAGGGACCGCCGCCGCAGCGCGTAGTCCACCACCTGTCTCTGCAATCGCACGGGGACCAGAGTACGTCGGCGTGCCGACGGCCGGCTGTCAGACGCCCCATCGCGACCTCCGGATTCCGCGTGTGGCCTGCGACATACCGTCGCCCGGGGGTGCGCAGAACTCCTACGATCACGGTCGTGGCAGTGAGCAACTCCGCGCGACGGACAACCGGGACGCGCGCGAAGGACAGCGACCGCAACGACATCTGCAAGGTGCTCGACACCGCGCTCGGCGAGGGTCAGCTGTCGATGGCCGAACACGGCGAACGCGTCAAGGCCGCGACCAGCGCTGCGACGCTCGGCGAGTTGCAGGCGCTGATCTCCGATCTGCAGACCGGCAACGCCCCCGTCGAACTGCCCGACCTGAGCAAGCCCAAATCGGCACGCTCGGTGGCCCGGCGTGGCCTCGGGCTGCGGCTCGCCGTTGCCGGCGTCCTGGTCCTGCTGGGAATCGCGATCGGCTGGGGGCTGTACGGCAACACCAGTTCACCGCTGAGTTTCGAGACCGACCCGGGCGCCAAATCCGACGGCATTCCCGCCCGGGTGCTGACCCCGCCGCGGCAGCTGCAGTCGCTCGGCGGATTCAACGGGCTGTTCGAGCAGATGCGCAAGAAGTTCGGCGACACCACCGGTTACGAGATGAATATCCGGCCGGACTACGCCACGCTGTACCGCCCCGACCCGCAGGACGCGCGGCGCAAGGTCATGTACGACTACCGCGGCGGCTGGGGCGACCCGAACAGTCAGAGCACGGTCGGCGCTGACGATCGCGTCGTCGACCTGGCCAAGTTCGACTTCGAAGCGATCCTCGGCGTGCTGCGCGGCGCCCCGGAGACGCTCAACATGCAGCGGGCCGACGTCGACGACACCTGGGTCGACATCAGCCCGTCGAAAGATCCGCTCACCCCCGACGCGGTCAACATCATGATCTACGTCACCAGCGATTTCGGCAGCGGCTACATCGACCTGGCGCCCGACGGCGCCGTCAAGCGCATCAACTACCCCAGCTGACCGTTCGGTCACTCTCGGCGGGCGCGAGCGTGCGCGCGATGCCCACCGATTGCGGCGTGTCGGCGTACAGACGCGCACGCTCGCGGAAACGAGGGGTGAACAGAAGTAGCGCCGTATATATCGGTTCGATACAGTGAGCCGAGGTGTCGCAGCGTCGTAGCGGCAAACACGTCGATTCGAGGAGGTGGCCCGGTGCTGGAACTCGCCGTACTCGGCCTGCTGCTCGAATCCCCGATGCACGGCTACGAGCTGCGCAAACGCCTGACCGGATTACTCGGGGCCTTTCGCGCTTTCTCCTACGGTTCGCTCTACCCGGCACTGCGTCGCATGCAGACCGACGGGTTGATCGCCGAGGACGCCGCCCCGGACGGCGTTCCCAAGATGCGCCGCGCCCGCCGGGTCTACCGGCTGACCGACGCCGGGAAACAGCGCTTCACCGAACTCGTGGCCGACACCGGGCCACAGAACTACTCCGACGACGGGTTCGGTGTGCACCTGGCCTTCTTCAACCGCACCCCGGCCGAGGCCAGGATGCGCATCCTCGAAGGCCGTCGTCGACAGGTGGAGGAACGTCGTGAAGGTCTGCGCGAAGCAGTGGCGCGGGCCAGCACCTCACTCGACCGCTACACCCGGCAGCTGCATCAGCTGGGTCTGGAGTCGAGCGAGCGCGAAGTGAAGTGGCTCAACGAGTTGATTGCGGCGGAACGTCTGAGCCAGGGGCGCTCAGAGAATGCGTGAGATCAGCCTTGCGATAGCGATCAAGGCCGAGAACGACTGAATGACAGTAGGAGAGGGAGATCTTCCAATGACTGAGCACGGAGACATCCGGGTCGCGATTGTCGGCGTCGGCAACTGCGCGTCCTCGCTGGTACAGGGCGTGCAGTACTACAAGGACGCGGACGAGAACGCGACCGTGCCCGGTCTGATGCACGTGAAGTTCGGCCAGTACCACGTGCGCGACGTCAAGTTCGTCGCCGCGTTCGACGTCGACGCCAAAAAGGTCGGCTTCGACCTGTCCGAGGCGATCTTCGCATCGGAGAACAACACCATCAAGATCGCCGACGTGCCGCCCAGCGACGTCATCGTCCAGCGCGGCCCGACGCTCGACGGCATCGGCAAGTACTACGCCGACACCATCGAGGTGTCCGACGTCGAGGCCGTCGACGTGGTCAAGGCGCTCAAGGACGCCGAGGTCGACGTCCTGGTGTCCTACCTGCCCGTCGGCTCGGAAGAAGCCGACAAGTTCTACGCCCAGTGCGCCATCGACGCGGGTGTCGCCTTCGTCAACGCCCTGCCCGTCTTCATCGCCTCCGATCCGGTGTGGGCGAAGAAGTTCGCCGACGCCGGTGTGCCGATCGTCGGCGACGACATCAAGAGCCAGGTCGGCGCGACCATCACCCACCGCGTGATGGCCAAACTCTTCGAGGACCGCGGCGTTCAGCTCGACCGCACCATGCAGCTCAACGTGGGCGGCAACATGGACTTCCTCAACATGCTCGAGCGCTCGCGGCTGGAGTCGAAAAAGATCTCCAAGACCCAGGCCGTCACCAGCAACCTGCAGCGCGAGTTCAACACCAAGGACGTGCACATCGGCCCGTCGGATCACGTCGGCTGGCTCGACGACCGCAAGTGGGCCTACGTGCGGCTCGAAGGCCGGGCGTTCGGCGACGTGCCGCTGAATCTCGAGTACAAGCTCGAGGTGTGGGACTCGCCGAACTCGGCCGGCGTCATCATCGACGCCGTGCGTGCGGCCAAGATCGCCAAGGACCGCGGTATCGGCGGCCCCGTCGAGGCGGCCTCGGCCTACCTCATGAAGAGCCCACCCAAGCAGCTGGCCGACGACGTCGCCCGCGCGCAGCTGGAGACCTTCATCGAGGGCTGACCCCCAACCTGTCGCCGGAAGCCCGCCCAGACGAACGTTTGGGCGGGCTTTTGCGAGTGCGGGCCACCATGTCGTCGATCCCGGCGACGCGATTAGATGGACCGATGATCTCCGACGACGAGTTGACCGGCCTCGACGAGTTCGCGCTGCTCGAGGAGAACGCCGCGCAGATCGGAGCGACCGGCGCGCTGCCGCCGGTCGAGCGGATCGACAGCGGGCCGGTCAGCGCACTGCGGTGGGGATCGCAACCCCCGCAGCTGGTGTTCCTGCACGGCGGCGGCCAGAACGCGCACACCTGGGACACCGTCATCCTCGGCCTGGGTCTGCCGGCGTTGGCGATCGACCTGCCCGGCCACGGGCGGTCCGCCTGGCGCGAGGACGGCGACTATGGACCGAAGCTCAACGCCGAAACGCTGCGCCCGGTGCTGCGGGAATGGGCCCCGCAGCCGCGGTTGATGGTGGGGATGTCGCTCGGCGGGCTGACCGCGCTGCGCATCGCCGCCACCGACCCTGCGCTGGTGCCGGAACTGGTGCTCGTCGACGTGACGCCGTCGGCACCCGAGCGGCACGAGCAGATGACGCAGGCCCAACTCGGCGCGGTCGCGCTGGTACGCGGCGACCGGGAGTTCCCGTCCTTCGAGGCGATGCTCGACAAGACCGTCGCCGCCTCCCCGCACCGCGACCGCAACTCGCTGCGGCGCGGGGTGTTCCACAATTCCAAGCGTCTCGACGACGGGACGTGGACGTGGCGCTACGACTCGTTCCGCAAGGGCGACGGGTTCGAGGGTCTGTGGGACGACGTCCCGACGATCACGATGCCGACGACGTTGGTGCGCGGCGCCAAATCGTTCTTCGTCAACGACGAGGACGCGCAGGCCTTCGCCGACGGCGCACCGGGGTTCCGCGAGACGGTGGTGGTGCCGGACGCCGGACATTCGGTGCAGGGCGATCAACCCCAGGCGCTGGTCGACATCCTGCGTGCGGTGTTGGATCGATAGGAGGTCGACCGCCCCGTCACCGGCTGTTCACCTGGTGCTTGCCGGCCGCTCGTCTCCCTACCGTAATTTCCGCGCCATGACGCTGGTACCCCTGAATCTTCTTGTCTCTCACGACGGCCGATCGAAGCGTCAACACATCACCTGCCGCTACAAATGCGGCGACGCATGCTCCAAGCCGGTGCCCAACCGCAGCGACAACGAGTACTTCGGCGACATCGTCAAGACCGTGTCGCGCCGCTCGGTCCTGCAGGCGACCGGCGTCACGGTGCTGGCCGTCGGCGCCGGTTCGGTCCTGGCGGCGTGCGGCGGGAAGGACTCCGCGGCCCCGGCGTCGAGCAGTTCCACCGCAGCCGCCCCGGAGCCGCTGCCCGGCATGCGATTCGACGCCGTCGCCCCCAACAGCGACGACGCCGTGGTGGTTCCGCAGGGCTATCAGCAGTCCGTGGTGATCAGCTGGGGGGACCCGGTGCTGCCGGGCGCGCCCGCGTTCGACGTCACCAACCAGACCGGGGCCGCGCAGCGCGGCCAGTTCGGCTTCAACAACGACTTCGCCGGTCTGCTGCCCATCCCGGACCAGCCCGGCCACTTCCTGCTCGTCACGAACTTCGAATACGCCACCCCGCAATTCATGTTCCCCGGGTTCGACCCCAAGGCCCCGACGCGTGAACAGTTCGACGTCGAGATCGCGTCGATGGGCATGGGTGTGGTCGAGGTGGAACGCACACCCGAGGGCGGTCTGCGCCCGGTGATGGGGCGCTTCAACCGGCGAATCACGGCCGACACCCCGTTCGCACTGACCGGACCGGGTGCGGGCACCGACTTCGTCAAAACCGCTGCCGACCCCGACGGACGTACCGTGCTGGGCACCATCGCCAACTGTTCCGGTGGCGTCACGCCATGGGGCACAGTGCTTTCCGGCGAAGAGAACTTCCACACCTACTTCGGAGCGCCCGACGGGACCCCCGGCCCGAACCCGGTCGACGCCGATCGGCTGGATCGCTACGGCGTCAAACTAGAACCGTCCGAACTGCTGTGGGAGACGTTCGATCCGCGCTGGGACCTCGCCAAGACGCCGAACGAGGTGAACCGGTTCGGCTACGTCGTCGAACTCAACCCGTGGGACCCCAACTCGACACCGGTCAAGCACAGTGCACTGGGTCGCTTCAAACACGAGGCCGCCAACATCCACGTCGCCGACGACGGCACCGTGGTGGCCTACAGCGGCGACGACGAACGTTTCGACTACATGTACAAGTTCGTGTCCAGCCGCAAGATGGCGCCCGGCAGCCCGAACGGTTCCGACCCGGCCGCCATGGCGAACAACATGGCGATCCTCGACGAGGGCACCCTCTATGTCGCCAAGCTCTCCAGCGACATCCCGCCCAGTGAGATCGACGGCTCGGGCACCCTGCCGGCCAAAGGCTCCTTCAGCGGCACCGGGACGTGGCTGCCGCTGCTGCGCTCCGGACCCGACGGGCAGGCTGAATCCCTGGTGCCGGGTATCTCGCCGCAAGAGGTCGCGGTCTTCACCCGGATGGCCGCCGACAAGGCCGGCGCCACCAAGATGGACCGGCCCGAGGACTTCGAGGCCAACCCCAAGTCCGGCAAGCTCTACGTCGCGCTGACCAACAACGACGAACGCGGAGCGGCCGGTGAGGCGCCCGCCGATGCGGCCAACCCCCGCAACGACAACAAGAGCGGGCAGATCCTCGAGATCACCGACAACCACACCGGCACCGATTTCACCTGGGATCTGCTGCTGGTCTGCGGTGACCCGGCGGCGGCCGACACCTATTACGCGGGCTTCGACAAGGCGAAGGTCAGTCCGATCTCCTGCCCGGACAATCTGGCGTTCGACAGCCACGGGAATCTGTGGATCTCCACCGACGGCAACGCGCTGGACTCCAACGACGGTCTGTTCGCCGTCGCGCTCGACGGCCCCAACCGTGGCGAGACCAAACAGTTCCTCACCGTGCCGCTCGGCGCGGAGACCTGCGGACCGGTCGTCACCGACGACCTCGTCACCGTCTGCGTCCAGCATCCCGGCGAGAACGACGAGAACAGCATCGACGACCCGCAGTCACGCTGGCCGGAGGGCGGGAACGGCACCGCGCGGCCGTCGGTGGTGGCGGTGTGGAAGACCGACGGGCAGATCGGGGTGTAATCCTCGCCGCGAGTGGATAAACGCACCCATGACCTCAGGGACCAATCCCGTTCGCATCGGCGTGCAGCTCCAGCCGCAGCACTCTCCCGAATACCGCCACATCCGTGACGCCGTCCGCCGCTGTGAAGACATCGGCGTCGACGTCGCCTTCAACTGGGACCACTTCTTTCCGCTGTACGGCGATCCGGACGGCGCCCACTACGAATGCTGGACCATGCTGGCGGCGTGGGCCGAGCAGACCTCGCGCATCGAGTTCGGCGCGCTGGTCACCTGCAACAGCTATCGCAACCCCGAACTGCTCGCCGACATGGCCCGCACCGTCGACCACATCAGCGACGGCCGGCTGATCCTGGGCATCGGCTCGGGCTGGAAGCAGAAGGACTACGACGAATACGGCTACGAATTCGGCACCGCGGGCAGCCGCCTCGACGATCTGGCCCAGGCACTACCACGGATCGAATCCCGGCTGGCCAAACTCAATCCGGCGCCGACCCGCAAGATCCCCATCCTGATCGGCGGGCAGGGCGAGAAGAAGACGCTGCGGCTGGTCGCCGAACACGCCGACATCTGGCACGGCTTCACCGATCGAAGCACCTACCCCGGCAAGGCCGAAGTGCTCGACCGGCACTGCGCGGACGTCGGGCGGGATCCCGGCGCCGTCGAACGGTCCTCGGGCGTGCCGGAGGACACCGAGGAGAAGATGCTCGCCGAGGCGGACGCGCTGGTGGATCTCGGCGTCACCCTGCTCACCATCGGGGTCAACGGACCCGATTACGACCTCACGCGCGCCGAGGCGCTGTGCCGGTGGCGCGACGGCCGCACAGGCTGACGGCCATCGGGGTGAGCCGAACCGTTGGTCCGCGCAGGCGCGACCGCTAGGTTGCTCGCATGAAATTCGGACGGCTCGCGGCGTTACTCGCGACGCTCCTGATGGTGCTGGCCCTCGGCAGCGCCGCGCCGGTCGGCGCCCAAGTCGACCAGTGCGCGCCGCCCGGCCCCCAGAGCGCCAGCGCCCTGCCCGCCAATCTCGCCGCGGCGGCGCAGGGCCCGGACGCCGACCGGTACACCACCCCTGACGTCCGTCCGCTGGACAGCATCGACGTGAACGCACTCGGCCTCGCCCAGCCGGGCACCATCACCGTCGGCACACTGTCCGACGCGCCCCCGAGTATCTGCATCGACTCGACCGGCCAGTTCACCGGATTCGACAACGAGCTGCTGCGGGCGATCGCCGAAAAGCTCGGTGTGCGGGTCAACTTCGTGGGAACCGAATTCTCCGGTCTGCTCGCCCAGACCGCGGCCCGGCGTTTCGACGTCGCCTCCTCCTCGATCACCACCACCGACGCGCGCCGGCAGACCGTCGGGTTCACCAACGGCTACGACTTCGGTTACTTCTCCCTCGTCGTCCCCAGCGGCTCGTCGATCACCGGATTCGGTCAACTCAAGGCCGGCGACCGGATCGGTGTGGTCCAGGGCACCGTGCAGGAGGAGTACGTCGTCAACACCCTGGGCCTGGAACCGGTGAAGTACCCCGACTACAACACCGTCTACGCCAGCCTCAAGACCCGGCAGATCGACGCGTGGGTGGCGCCGTCACAGCAGGCGCAGGGAACCGTTCAGCCGGGCGACCCTGCCCAGATCGTCGAGAACACGTTCAGCCTCGACAACTTCATCGCCTACGCCGTCGCCAAGGACAACCAGCCGCTGATCGACGCGCTGAACTCCGGCCTGGACGCCGTCATCGCCGACGGCACCTGGGCGGAGCTGTACACCGACTGGGTGCCCCGCGTGATCCCACCGGGATGGAAACCCGGGTCGAAGGCCGCGCCGGAACCGCAACTGCCCGACTTCGCCGCGATCGCCGCCGAACGCCAGGACCAGCCCGTCACCTCGACCGGGCCGAAATCGACTCTGGCGCAGTTGAAGGACTCGTTCCTCGACTGGAACCTGTACAAACAGGCCATCCCCGACCTGCTCAAGACCGGGCTGCCCAACACCCTGATCCTGACGATCAGCGCGAGCGTCATCGGGCTCGTGCTCGGGATGGCGCTGGCCGTCGCCGGCATCTCCGGCTCCCGGCTGCTGCGCTGGCCGGCCCGCGTGTACACCGACATCTTCCGCGGTCTGCCCGAGGTGGTGATCATCCTGCTGATCGGTCTCGGAGTCGGGCCGGTCGTCGGTGGGCTGACCGGGAACAACCCGTTCCCGCTGGGCATCGCCGCGCTCGGTCTCATGGCCGCCGCCTACATCGGCGAGATCTTCCGTTCCGGCATCCAGAGCGTGGAGGCCGGTCAGCTGGAGGCCTCCCGCGCGCTGGGGTTCAGCTATTCGTCGTCGATGCGGCTGATCGTCATCCCGCAGGGGGTGCGGCGGGTGCTGCCCGCGCTGATGAACCAGTTCATCTCGCTGCTCAAAGCGTCATCGCTGGTCTACTTCCTCGGGTTGATCGCCGATCAGCGTGAGCTGTTCCAGGTCGGCCGAGATCTCAACGCGCAGACCGGCAATCTGTCCCCGCTGGTGGCCGCCGGGCTCTTCTACCTCATGCTGACCATCCCGCTGACCCATCTGGTGAATTTCGTCGACGCCCGCTTGCGACGCGGGCGGCGACCCACCGAGGAGACACCGAACCCGGCCACCACCCAGGAGATGATCTGATGCCGGATGTCGAGTCGGTGTCGTTGCGCGCCAGTGATATCCACCTGGCATTCGGCCCCAACAAGGTGCTTGCGGGTATCGACCTGGACGTCGCGGCGGGCAGCACGGCGGCCGTCATCGGCCCCTCCGGATCCGGTAAGTCGACGCTGCTGCGGACCCTGAACCGACTCTACGAACCCGACCGCGGCGACATCCTGCTCGACGGACGATCGGTGCTACGGGACAACCCCGATCAGCTGCGCCAGCGGATCGGCATGGTCTTCCAGCAGTTCAATCTGTTCCCGCATCGCAGCGTGCTCGACAACGTGACGCTGGGCCCACGCAAGCTCAAGAAGCTGGACGCGGACGCCGCACGGGAACTGGGCCTGGCGCAACTCGACCGGGTCGGCCTGCGGCAGAAGGCCGACGTACGGCCGGGCACGCTGTCGGGCGGCCAGCAGCAGCGGGTCGCGATCGCACGGGCCTTGGCGATGGCCCCACAGGTGATGTTCTTCGACGAGGCGACATCGGCGCTGGATCCCGAACTGGTCAAGGGCATCCTGGCGTTGATGGCCGACCTGGCCGCCGACGGGATGACGATGGTGGTGGTCACCCACGAGATGGGCTTCGCCCGTTCCACGGCCGACACCGTGGTGTTCATGGACCACGGCCAGGTGGTGGAGGCCGGACCGCCGCAGCAGATCTTCGACGGCGCCCAGACCGATCGGCTGCAACGCTTCCTGTCACAGGTGCTCTAAGAATCACTGCGCATCAGCGTGCCGTCCGGGTCAGACAGGTTAGACTGGCGAACTATGGTGGAGACCGAGACGCAGGTCACCGAGCTCGCGGAGGAACTGCAGCGAGTTCTTTCCAAGGTGTTCTCGGTGTTGCGGCGCGGTGACGCCAACCGTGGCGCCGGCGGCGATCTGACGCTGGCTCAACTCTCGATCCTGCTCACCCTGCTCGAATGCGGACCGATGCGGATGACGGAGCTGGCCGCCCACGAACGCGTCCGTACCCCCACCACCACCGTGGCGATCCGCCGCCTCGAGAAGCTCGGCCTGGTGAAGCGCTCCCGCGATCCGTCTGATCTGCGGGCGGTACTGGTCGAGGTGACGCCGGAAGGGCTAGTCCAGCATCGGGAGGCGCTGGCCACCCGTCGCGCGCAGTTGGCGTCGCTGCTCGCCCAGCTCACCGAGAGCGACCTCGACACGCTGGCCAAGGCGCTCGCCCCCCTCGAGCGGCTGGCCGACCAGCACGTCGACCCGCCCGGCTAACCCAGCCAGTCCAGCACCGCGGCCGCGGTCCACGACTGCTGCATACTGCCCAACGGCTCACCGGTGAACGGTTCGTAGTATTCGGCGAACGTCCCGTCGCTGGCCTGGCGCAGACCCTCGTGCCGCAGCACCCGGGCCCGCTCCGCCCAACCACGCCGGGCGAAGCACCACGCGAACAGCCAGGTCATCACCGGCCATACCGGCCCGCGCCAGTACTCCCGGGAGCGGAAGTCCCGCGACACCGGTGACGTCGACGGGATACAGGCATACTTCAGATCGGGGTGCCCGCAGAACCGTGGCCCCTCCAGCAGGCGCAGCAGCGCCCGCTCACGGTCGTGCGCCAACCCGCCGCACAGTAGCGGTGCGAACTGGGCCACCGTCTCAGTGGCTACCCAGCTCTCGGCGCGCACATCGTAATCCCTTGCCGCACCGGTTCTTTCGTCGGTCGTCTCGATGACGCCGGCGCGGAAGCGGTCGGCCCAGCCGAACAGGTCGCGGACGTCGGCGTGCGGGCGCTTGTAGTCCTCCCCGATCTCGGCGAGCACCTGACAGGCGACCGAGAAGATCGCCGAGACGAAGACGTCCTCGACGGCGAAACTCATCACCTTCGGCAGCAGGTCGTCCTCGTAGCGCACGGACTTCATCTCCTCGAGCAGCCACAGATAGCGGTCATACTCGAGGTCGGAGGGCCGTTGGCTCGAATCGGTGATGATCGCGTTGTCCTCGCGCTGGTATTCGGGCACCGCGCCCGGAACGACCTTGGCGTAGGCGGCATCCCAGCGCGGAGAATTGTCCATACCGGATTCCCAGCCGTGATACAGCGTGATGCGTCCGCGACCGTTCTGATCGCGGGATTCAGCCAACCAGCGGTGCCACCGCACCAGATCGTCCCACCGGCGGTCGAGGAACGAGGCGGCCACCGCGCGGGTGGAACGGCCCCGGGTGCGGGCGTGGTCGAGGATGCGCTGAACGGCGATGGCATGCACCGGTGGCTGGGTGATTCCGGATGTGTGGCGGCTGCGGGGCGCATCGGCGGCCAGCGCCGAGCAGGCCCACCGCGCGGGGCCGGGAAAGTAGCCGTCCACGCCGTTGGCGAAAACGATGTGCGGGATCATGCCGTTGCGCCACTGCGCGGAGAGCAGCGTGTCCAGCTCGACGACCGCCCGTTCGACACTCAGTGGTGCCAGCCCGATCGCGACGAACGCGGCGTCCCAGCTCCACATGTGCGGATAGAGCAGCGGGGCGGCGGTGGTCATCACACCCAGGTCGTTGCCGCGCAACAGGTAGGCGGCTCGGGCCGCGAGCTGCGTGGGCGCGAAGCTGGGATCGTGGGGCATCCGTTCCATGATGCGACGCGCGGGGCGGTTCTGCAGGTCGGTAGGTTGGCGGTATGCCGACCGCGATGATCACCGGAGCCAGCCGCGGCCTCGGAGCCGCCCTGGCGACGGCACTGGCCCCGACCCACACGCTGTTCCTGGCCGGCCGTCCGTCGCCCGCGCTCGACGAGGTGGCCCATGGACTCGGCGCCACCACCTGGGGGATCGACTTCGCCGATCCGGACGCGATCCCGGCGGCGGTCGAGCCGATCGTCGAACTCGACGTGTTGGTGCACAACGCAGGTGTCGCGTATCCGGCCCGGGTCGCCGAATCCACCGTCGAGCAGTGGCAATCCACGCTGGCGGTGAATGTCGTTGGGCCGGTGGCGCTGACGCTGGCCCTGCTGCCCGCGTTGCGGGCGGCCGGAGGTCAGGTGGTCTTCATCAACTCCGGGTCGGGCATCAACGCCTCGCCCGGGCTGGCGTCGTATTCGGCCAGCAAGTTCGCGCTGCGCGGGTTCGCCGATTCACTGCGCAACGACGAGCCCGCGCTGCGGGTGACGTCGGTGCACCCGGGCCGGATCGCCACCGACATGCAGCAGGATCTCAACGCCTACGAGGGCCGCGAGTACGACCCGGCGAACTATCTGAGCGCCGAGACCGTCGCACGCCTGACGGCCGAGGCGATCGACGCACCGGCCGACGCGCATGTGCACGAGGTGATCATCCGTCCCCGCGGGTGATCGCCGAGATGATCGCGGCGACCGTGTCGGCCGTCGCCTCCCGCGCCGGGGCCAGGTAGGCGCGCGGGTCGACGCCGTCGTTGTGCGACAGGTGCTTTCGCACCGCATCGGTGAACGCCACATTGAGGATCGTGCCGACGTTGATCTTGGTGATACCGGATCGGACCGCGTGCCGCAGATCGTCGTCGGGGACACCCGAGGAGCCGTGGAGCACCAACGGCACCGGGACAGCGGCCTGCAGCCGCCCGATCAGGTCGAAGTCCAGGCGGGCACCCCTGGTCGTCATCGCATGTGAGCTGCCCACGGCGACGGCCAGGGCGTCGACCCCGGTTGCCGCGACGAAGGCGGCCGCCTCGCCCGGGTCGGTGCGCACGCCGGGCGCGTGCGCCCCGTCTTTGCCGCCGACCTCGCCCAGTTCCGCCTCGAGGAAGAGTCCGTGGCGGTGCGCCCAGTCGGCAGCGGCCCGGGTGGCCGCCACATTCGCGTCGTAGTCGAGTTTCGATGCGTCGAACATGACCGAGCTCGCTCCGGCATCAGCGGCGGCGTGCAACAGGTCGGACTGCTCGACGTGATCCAGATGGACAGCTACCGGGACGGCGGCGAGCGCGGCGACCGCGTGCGCCGCGGCCAGGATCGGTTTCACCTGGCCGTGATGAAAGCGCACCGCATTTTCGCTGACTTGCAGGATGACCGGTTGTCCGACGCGCTCGGCCGCGGTGGCGATCGCCTCCGCATGCTCGAGGGTGATCACGTTGAAGGCGGCCAGGCCCGAGCCATGCTCGTGCGCGACGCCGACGAGTTCAGCGGTGGTGACGAGCGGCATGAGATTCCTCCCGGGCTTGACCAGCTGCCAACGAAACGCAACGATATCCATCAAACACCAACACCCGACGGCGAGGAGTGCCGGTGTCCGTGGAGTTGTTCGTCGGCCTGGACGTCGGCACCACCGCCGTCAAGGCGGTGGCGTTCGACGGGGCTGGCCGGCCGGTCGCCTCCGGGCAGGCCGGCACCCCCTGGACGATCACGCCGGCCGGCGCCGAGGTGGCCGCCCGGGATCTGCTGAGCTCCGCCGGCCGGGCACTGGCGGAACTGTCCGCGGCCTGCCCGGCCGGTCCGATGGTGGCGCTCGGCGTGACGGGTATCGCCGAATCGGGTGTCCTCGTCGACCGATCCGGTGAGCCGGTGGCACCGGTGATCGCCTGGCATGACACCCGCGACGACACCGAAATCGCCGAGCTGCGGCAGGCGTTCGGCGATGGTGACGAATTCTCGGCCGTCACGGGCCTACCCCTGCGGCAGCAGTGGTCGATCACCAAACATCGCTGGCTACAGCGTCACTCGCCGCACAGCCGGACCGCAGTACGGCGCTTCAACGTGGCCGAATGGCTGGTGCGCGCACTGGGCGGGGAAGAGGCCACCGAACAGTCCCTCGCCTCCCGGACCGGGTGGCTGGACATGCGGCGGCGGCAATGGTGGCCCGAAGCACTTGCCTGGTCCCACACCGCCGAATCCCTGATGCCGCCGATCGTCACCGCCGGCACACCCCTGGGGACGGTCAGTTCCGAGGCCGGTCTGGGTCGGCTGACGGGCGCGACGCTCACCGTCGCCGGACACGATCATCAGGTCGCCGCCATCGGAGCCGGGGCCGCCGGTCGGGGCGATGAACTCGATTCCTGCGGCACCGCCGAGGCATTGGTACGCAGCGTCGCTCCGGGTCTGACCGCGGCGCAGGTGATCGAACTGACCGGCCGCGGGATCACCGTCGGATGGCACGCCGCCGCCGAGCACTGGTGCCTGCTCGGGGGGACCCAGGGCGGCCTCGCCCTGGGTCGGATCCTGCACATGCTCGGCCATCCGCGCGCCGAACTCGACCGAGCCGCCCTCGCAGAGCCGTCCGCACCCGTGCGGGTGACGGCGCCCGCGTTCGCACTCGCGACGATCTCCGACATCGGCGACGACGTCACCCCGGGCCAGGTCTGGCGTGCGGCCATTGAGACGGTCACCGATCAGGTCGCCGATCTGCACGACGCCATGACCGCCGCCACCGGTCCGCACGCCCGCTTCGTGGTGACCGGCGGATGGTCGACCAGCCCGGCTCTCATGGAGGTCAAGCGGCAGCGCTTCGGCGCCGTCACCCGCGCGGCGGTCGAACAGCCCGGTGCGCTCGGTGCCGCCATGCTGGCAGCGAAAGCCGCTGGGACGGTGCTCGATTCGTGACGAACCCAGAGCAGGTGCGCTATGCCGAACAGCGCCGCCTTCACGTGATGGAGACGTTGCGCCGGACCGGCCGTGTCGACGCCCTCGGCATCGCCCGGGAACTCGACGTCACCCGCGAGACGATCCGCAAGGATCTCATAGTCCTCGAGCGTCGGGGATTGCTCCGACGCGTCCATGGCGGCGCGATGCCCGTCACGAGTCTGTCCTACGAACCCGCCGTCGACACGCGCACGGAGAACACGGCCGAGAAGACCCGGATTGCGCTCGCGGCGCTGGCCCATGTGCCGCGGCGAGGGTCGGTGCTCCTCGACGCGGGGTCGACGACCCGCCAACTGGTCGACCGCTTCCCCGGTGATCGCGAGCTGACCGTGTACACCAACACCCTTCCCTTCGCGATCGAGCTGGTGCAGCGTCCGCTGCTCACCGTGTTCACCCTCGGCGGACGGGTGCGCCGACCCACCTCTGCCGAGGTGGACGACTGGGCATGCCGGGCGTTGGCCGAGATCAACGTCGACGTCGCGTTTCTCGGCGCCAACGGCATCAGCCCCGACCGCGGACTGACCACCCCCGACCCCGCAGAGGCCGCGGTCAAACGACGCATGCTGGCCTGCGCGCGCCGCCGGATCCTGTTGGCCGACCACAGCAAGGTGGGACAGGTGCGTGGTGTGCAGTACGCCGATCTGACCGACGTGGACCTGTTGATCACCGACACCGGCCTGTCTCCGCAGTGGCAAGACGTGATCGGCGAGATGACGGCGGTGCACCGGGCATGATCCTGACCGTCACGCCGAATCCGAGCGTCGACCGCACCGTGCTGCTGGACCGACTGATCCCCGGTGCGGTCAACCGATCGACCCGAAGTTGGAGCGAGCCCAGCGGTAAGGGTGTCAACGTGTCACTCGCGCTGTCCAGCAACGGAACTGCGTCGCATGCTGTTTTACCGGCCGGCGGGGCCAGCGGTGCGCAGCTGCGGCAGATGCTTGCCGCGGCGGGGCTGCCGGTCACCTATGTCCCGATCGAAGGCTCCATTCGCAGCAACATCAGCCTGGCTCAGGCCGACGGCGTCGTCACCAAGATCAACGAGACCGGCCCGCAGCTGCACGCCGCGGAGATCGACGCCCTGATCGATGCGGTGGTGGCGCACCTCGACGGCGCGCAGTGGCTGGTCTGCGCGGGCAGCCTTCCGGCCGGCGCGCCCGACAATCTGTACGCGCGCCTCTGCGAGCATGCCCACCGCCACGCCGTCGCTGTCGCCGTCGACAGTTCGGGTGCTCCGCTGGCCAGCTGTCTGGCCGCCGAACCCACTGTGATCAAACCGAATACGGGTGAACTGGCGCAGCTGACCGGGACATCGCCCGGCACGCTCGGTGAGGTGCTCGCGGCGGCGGAGGAGGTGCGGCGGCGCGGGGCCGGCGCCGTGCTTGCCAGCCTCGGCGCCGAGGGGGCCGTGCTGGTCGACGCCGACGGTGTTCTGCACGGACGGGCCGTGGTGAACCGCGTGGTCAGCACCGTCGGGGCCGGAGATGCGCTGCTTGCCGGCTATCTATCGGCCGCGCGGCGGCCGCGTGAGCAGCAGTTGGCCGCGGCGCTGCAATGGGCGGCCGCCGCCGTCGGGCACGAGGGGACGCTGTTCCAGCTCGGTGCGAGCCCGGCTCAGATCACCCTCACCGACGCGCCCGATCTGTCGCTGCCCGTCGCAGCCACGCTGTGAGTTCCTCGCGGATCGCGGCGTAGCCCTTGTCATGGGCGAGGTCGTCGGGCAGTTCGGTCACCACCGCAGTCAGCTGCGCAAGCCAGGCAAGGACTGCGGCGATCTCGCCGAGGGTGCACATCTGGGTACGGATCAGAAAGAGGATGGCGCCGGACGCGGGGAGCCGGACGGTGTGCTGCACCTCGACCCGCAGCACGGCTTGATGGCCTTCATCGACGGGGTGTCGGCGTACTCGGTGCTCTTCCCGCAGCACTACACCTTCGATGCCGTCGCCGAGCTGGGGACCGACTTCCTGTCCGGCATCATCTCGCCGTTGCCCGAGCCGTTGGTCGACGGCTACGAGCCGCCCCGGCGCAACTGATCTAGGCGACGATGTTGACCAGTTTGCCCGGCACCACGATCACCTTCTTGGGCGTTGCGCCGTCGAGGAACGCCTGCACCTTGTCGTCGGCCAGAGCGGCCGCCTGCAGGGCATCGCGGTCCGCGTCGGCGGCGACGGTGATCCGGCTGCGGACCTTGCCGTTGACCTGAACCGGGTACTCGGCGGTGTCGGTGACCAGATACTGCGGGTCGGCCTGCGGGAACGGCCCGTGCGCCAGCGAGGCGTCGTGTCCGAGCCGCCGCCACAACTCCTCGGCCAGATGCGGGGCCAGCGGAGCGACCATCAGCACCAGTGGCTCGATCGCCGCCCGCGCCGACACTCCGGCCTTCGTCAGGTGGTTGGTGTACTCGATCAGCTTCGCCGCCGCGGTGTTGTTGCGCAGCGCCGCATAGTCTTCCGCGACCCCGGCGATCGTCCGGTGCAGCGACCGCAGGGTCTCGGTATCCAGCGCCTCGTGGGCGGCGACCCGCACCGCACCCGTCTGCTCGTCGACCACCAGCCGCCACACCCGCTGCAGGAACCGGTGCGCGCCGACGACGTCCTTGGTCGCCCAGGGGCGCGAAGCCTCCAGCGGGCCCATCGACATCTCGTAGACCCGCAGGGTGTCCGCGCCGTAGCTGTCGCAGATCTCGTCCGGCGAAACGGAATTCTTCAGGCTCTTACCGATCTTGCCGAACTCCTGGAACACCTCGATCTCACCGTCCGCGGCCGGGTACCAGAACTTCCCGTCGCGTTCGACGACCTCGGCGGCGGGCACATAGGAGCCGCGCGAATCGGTGTAGGCGAACGCCTGGATGTAACCCTGATTCACCAGGCGGCGGTAGGGCTCCCGCGAACTGACATGCCCCAGGTCGTGCAGCACCTTGTGCCAGAACCGGCAGTACAACAGGTGCAGCACGGCATGCTCGACGCCCCCGACGTACATGTCGACGCCACCGGGATCCCCTGGCCCGTGCTCGTCGGGGCGCGGACCCATCCAATACGCCTCGTTCTCCTTGGCGCACAACGCTTCTGAGTTATGGGGGTCGGTGTAGCGCAGCTCGTACCAGGAGCTGCCCGCCCACTGCGGCATGACGTTGGTGTCACGGGTGTAGGTCTGCAGTCCGTCGCCGAGATCCAATTCGACGGTGACCCATTCGGTGGCTTTGTTGAGCGGTGGGTTCGGCTCGCTGTCGGCGTCATCCGGGTCGAACAACACCGGCGAATAGTCCGGGATGTCGGGAAGTTCCACCGGGAGCGCGGATTCCGGCAGCGCGTGAGCGCCACCGTCGCTGGCGTAGACGATGGGGAAAGGTTCACCCCAGTACCGCTGACGGGCGAACAGCCAATCGCGCAGCTTGTACTCGATGCGGACCTGACCGCGTCCCTGTCCGACCAGCCGTTCGGTGATCGCCGCCTTGGCTGCGGCTACGTCCATTCCGTCGAGATAATCGGAGTTCACCAGCCGGCCGTCGCCGGCGTAGGCGGACTCGTCGATATCGCCACCGGAGATCACCTCGACCACCGGCAGCCCGAACTCGCGGGCGAACTCCCAGTCGCGCTGGTCGTGACCGGGGACCGCCATGATCGCTCCGGTGCCGTAGCCGATCAGCACGTAGTCGGCGATGAAGATCGGAACTCGGCGACCGTCGGCGGGATTGGTCGCATAGGCGCCGAGGAACGCGCCGGTCTTGGTCTTGTTCTCCTGGCGCTCCACATCGGACTTCGCGGCGATCGCCGCACGGTAGGCCGACACCGCCTCGGCTGGGCTACCCGCCCCGTAGGTCCACCGCTCGTCGACCCCGTCGGGCCACTGCCCGGCCGTCAACTCCTCGACGAGCGGATGCTCCGGTGCCAGCACCAGATACGTGGCGCCGAACAGGGTGTCGGGGCGCGTCGTGAACACCTCGATGTCACCGACATCGGTACCGAACAACACACTGGCACCGGTCGAGCGGCCGATCCAGTTGCGCTGCATCGTCTTGACCTTCTCCGGCCAGTCCAGCCCGTCGAGGTCTTCGAGCAGCCGGTCGGAGTAGGCGGTGATGCGCATCATCCACTGCCGCAAGCGCTTACGGAACACCGGGAAGTTGCCGCGATCGCTGCGACCGTCCGCGGTGACCTCTTCGTTGGCCAGCACGGTGCCCAGCCCGGGACACCAGTTGACCATCGAGTCCGCGCGGTACACCAGCCGGTAGGAGTCGATCACATCGGCGCGCTCCCCGGGCGACAGCGCGGACCAGTCGCCGCCGCCGTCCAACTTCCGTGCGCCGCTGTCGAATTCGGCGACCAGCTCGGTGATCGGTCTGGCCTTCTGCACGTCCCGGTCGAACCAGGCGTTGTAGATCTGCAGGAAGATCCACTGCGTCCAACGATAGAAGTCGACGTCGGTGGTGGAGAAGCTGCGCCGGGTGTCGTGCCCGAGCCCCAGCCGCCCGAGCTGCCGGCGGAAGTTGACGATGTTGGCCTCGGTGCGGGTGCGCGGATGGGTGCCGGTCTGCACGGCGTACTGCTCGGCCGGCAGCCCGAACGCGTCGAATCCCAGCGCGTGCAACACGTTGCGACCGGTCATGCGGTAGTAGCGGGCGTAGACATCGGTGGCGATGTAACCCAGCGGATGCCCGACGTGCAGCCCCTCCCCCGACGGGTAGGGGAACATGTCCTGGACGAACATCTTGTCCGCGGGCACCGAGCCGTCGGCCGGCGCGAGATCACCGACCGGGTTGGGGACGTTGAACGTGCCCCGTTCGGCCCACGTCTGCTGCCATGTCTGCTCGATACGCCCCGCCAGATCCGCGGTGTAGCGGTGCTGCGGCACGTCGGCATCTGCGGCCGGGTCGGGCTGCGTGGTCGGGGCTTCTGTCACCTCATCAGGGTATCGATGCGCTCTCTACGCCTCTCGGCGACCACGGAGGACCGGGATCGGCCACGTCTTGGTATCGGTTGCGTCGCGGAGAGGTCAGGGCTTGATCCCAGGTCGGTTCCGGGCCTGTCGGGCGGCACCCGGGCGTGGATACATTCGGCGCCTGGCACAGGAGGGGAGGACGGCTCGATGACCGGGAAGATCGGTATCGCCCGCGGACGGCGGGCTCTGACGGGCGGCGCAGCCCTGGGGGTGGCCGGTGCGATCGGCCTCGCGTGCGCAGCGAGCGCGTGGGCGCAGCCGCTCTACCCGCAGCCACCGGTTCCCCGTCCCGGCACCGTGGCGGTCGCACCCACGGCCGCGCCGGTCACCGGAGCCGCAGCCACCGCCCCGGGGGCCCTGGCCACTGCGCCGGCGACCGCCGCACCTGCTCCCGTCGCCCCACCCGCGCCGACCGTTCTGCCGGCCACGTCAGGCACGCTCGCGGAGTTCTTCGCCAGCAAGGGCGTCGCGATGCAGCCGCAGGCGCCGCGCGACTTCAAGGCACTCAACATCACGCTGCCGATGCCGGCGGGATGGGCCTACATCCCCGATCCGAACGTGCCCGACGCGTATGCCGTGATCGCGGACCGGGTCGGCGGTGACGGGCTGTACTCGTCCAACGCCCAGATCCGGGTCTACAAGCTGGTCGGCGAGTTCAATCCGGACGAGGCGATCGGACACGGCTTCATCGACAGCCAGATGCTGCCGGCCTGGCGCACCACCAGGGCCTCGCTGGCGCAGTTCAACGGCATGCCGTCGTCGCTGATCGAGGGCACCTACCGCGAGAACAACATGACGCTGAACACCTCCCGTCGCCACGTCATCGCCACCTCGGGCGCGGACCGATATCTGGTATCGCTCGGGGTGACGACCACCGTCGAGCAGGCGGTCGCCGCGGCCGACGCCACCGACGCCATCGCGAACGGGTTCAAGGTGAGCTCGCCGACCGCGGCGCCCCCGGCTGCGGCACCACCGGCTGCGGCACCGCCGGCCGCCGTGCCGGCGCTTCCCACCGCACCGGGCGTCGCCGCGCTGCCGACCCCGCTGGGGATGCCCTGACACCGGGCGCGCCGCCCCTCGTATCCTGATCGGCATGGTGATCGCCGCTGCGCTGTGTCTGATCGCGGCCCTCGCGATCGGTGGCACCGGCGGGTGGCTGCTGACCCGCCCGCACGGCGGCGACCCGCTCCGGCTGAGTCTGCGCGCGGTGGCCCCGACCCAATTCGCCGCCGCGGTGATGCTGGCCGCCGGCGGGATCGTCGGGCTGGCGGCGCCCCCGGTGACGGGGATGCTCGCCGTGATCGCCTGCGTGATCGGCGCGGTGGGCACCGTCGCGGCCGGCTGCTGGCAGAGCGCCAAGGCCATCACCCGGGCCGGCCAGCTCGCCGACGCGGCCGACGCCGCGGACGCCGAGGGCTGCGCGGGCAGCTGCGCCAGCTGCGTGCTGTCCTGCCGGTGAACTAGTTGCGGCTGACGTCGATCGGATGTGTCGCGAGCAACGACAGCGGCAACGGCTGGCGGCGCAGGATCCGCGCCCACAGATCGACCCTCGGCTCGACCAGCACATCCGACGGCAGCGCCGACAGCACGATCCAGTCGTCGCGTTCGATCTCGCCCTCCAGCTGCCCGATGGTCCAGCCGCTGTAACCGGCGAAGATGCGGATCCCCTCGACCACCGGGGCCAGCGAATCCGGATCGGCGTCGAGATCGACCATCGCCATCCGTCCTGCGACGTGGCGCAGCCCCGGCACGCCGGTGGCCTCCATGCCGACGCGCAGCGTCGCCAGACACAGCGCCGCGTCGCGTTTGACCGGACCGCCGACGAACATGGTCTTGGGTTTCGTGGTCAGCTTCGCCCACTGCGGCAGCACGTTGTACACGGCCGTTTCGCTCGGCCGGTTGAGCACCACCCCGAGAGTGCCGCCGTCGTTGTGCTCGACGACGTAGATGACGCTGCGCCGGAACGTCGGCTCCATCAGATCGGTGTTGGCCAGCAGCAGCGTCCCCGCCCGTACGCGGTGGGCCGCGGGGGCGATGAAATCCTCCGGATCCTCTGACTGCGCCACAGCGACCATCATGTCACCAGCGCACCGCAGGCGTAGCGAACAGGCGGGCGCCGATTCGATATTTGTACTGTGGACCGGGTGATTTCCGGTGCCTGACGCCTCCGCTTCCCGCGCCCTGTGGCGATCGGTGCGTAGCCTGCCCGAATTCCGCCGCCTGCTCGAACTGCGGGCCGTCAGCCAGTTCGGGGATGGCCTGTTCCAGGGCGGCCTGGCCGGGGCGATCCTGTTCAATCCCGACCGCGCGGCCGAACCGTGGGCCATCGCGGGTGCGTTCGCCGTCCTGTTCCTGCCGTACTCGCTGCTGGGGCCGTTCGCCGGCGCGCTGCTGGACCGCTGGGACCGGCGGCTGGTTCTGGTCGGCGCCAACCTCGGCCGGCTCCTGCTGGTACTCGCGGTGGCCGGGCTGCTCGCGCTGCGCGCGGGCGATCTGCTGCTGTTGTCGGGCGCGCTGATCGTCAACGGGTTCACCCGCTTCGTGTCCTCCGGACTGTCCGCGGCGCTGCCGCACGTCGTGCCCCGCGAGCAGGTGGTCGCCATGAACTCGGTGGCGACGGCCACCGGTGCGGCCGCCACCTTCCTCGGGGCGAACTTCATGCTGCTACCCCGCTGGCTGTTCGGTGCCGACGACGCCGGCGCCTCGGCGATCATCCTGATCGCCGCGCTGCCGGTCGCGCTGGCGCTGTGGCTGGCGATCCGCTTCGGACGGCACGTACTCGGACCCGACGACAGCGTTCGCGCGATCCACGGTTCGGTCGCCTACGCCGTGGCGACCGGCTGGGTGCACGGTGCCCGGACGGTGCGTTCGGTGCCGACCGTCGCGGCCACCCTGTCCGGTCTGGCGGCGCACCGTATCGCCTTCGGCATCAACACCCTGCTGGTGCTGGTGATGGTGCGGCACAGCGACACGCAGGCCGTCGCCGGACTCGGCACCGCGGTGCTGTTCGTCGCCGCGACCGGTACCGGATCATTCCTGGCGACCATCGCGACCCCGGCGGTGATCGCCCGCTGGGGCCGCTACCGCACCGTGAGCGGGGCGCTCGGGGCCGCGGTGGTGTTCCAGCTCGCCGGGCTCGGGCTGCACCTGCCGGTGCTGATGGTGTGCGGCTTCCTGCTGGGCGCCGCGGGTCAGATCGTCAAGCTCTGCGCCGACACCGCCATGCAGATCGACGTCGACGACGCGCTGCGCGGTCATGTCTTCACCGTGCAGGATTCACTGTTCTGGATCACGTTCATCGGGGCGATCGCGGTGGCGGCCAGCGTCATCCCCGCCGACGGACACGCGCCTGCGCTCGCCGCCGCAGGCGCGGTCGTCTACCTGCTCGGCCTGCTGGGGGCGGGCACGATCGGCCGCCGCGCCCAGCGGCAGGGTTAATCTGTCGGCCATGGCCGCAGCCGAGCATCTGGTCGCCGACCTCAAGGCCGAGAGCGACGACCTCGACGCACTGGTCGCCGGTCTCGACGCCGCGCAATGGTCGATCCCCACCCCGGCGCCGGGTTGGACGATCGCCCACCAGATCGCGCACCTGCTGTGGACCGATCGGGTTGCGGTGCTGTCGGCGACCGATGCGGATGGATTCAATCTGGTGCTCGGCGAGGCCGCGCAGGACCCCGCCGGATTCGTCGACCGCGCGGCGGACGACCTGGCGACCACCCCACCCGCCGAGCTGCTCGAGGACTGGCGCCGCACCCGGACCCGGTTGCACGACGCCCTGCTCGACGTGCCCGACGGCCGCAAACTGCCGTGGTTCGGACCGCCGATGAGCGCGGCGTCGATGGCCACCGCACGCCTGATGGAGACCTGGGCGCACGGGCTCGACGTCGCCGACGCGCTGGCGGTGCGCCGCCCCGCGACCGCCCGGCTGAAGTCGATCGCCCACATCGGGGTGCGCACCCGCGACTTCGCCTTCGCGGTACACGGACTGACCCCGCCGGCGGAGCCGTTTCACGTGGAACTGTCCGCTCCGGACGGTTCGACCTGGTCGTGGGGCCCTGAGGATGCCGGGCAGCGGGTCACCGGATCGGCTGAGGACTTCTGCTACCTGGTGACCCAGCGGCGGCCGCGTGCAGAGCTCGACGTGACCGCCGACGGCGCGGACGCCGAGAAGTGGCTGACGATCGCCCAGGCGTTCGCCGGGCCGCCCGGCGCCGGACGCGACTGACGGTCGGCCGAACGCGCTACAGCCCCGCAGCCGCATCGGCGCGACCGTCGCCGTCGGCATCGGACAGGCGCACGTCCCAGTGCCCGTCGCCATCGGTGTCCACCCACACGGTGTCCTCGCCGTCCACCCGGTCGGCCACCCCGTCATCGTCGGTGTCCACCAGCTGCTCGGCGACCTGCCCGTCGGCGTCGAAGTCGACCGGTGAGGTGCCGGTCTGTTCGGCACCGTCGAGCCCGAACCAGCGCAGCTGACCGCCGTGATCGGCGCGCACCAGCCAGGTGCCCGCGCCGTCGTCGGTGAAATAGGCCTCCGCGACGTCGTCGTCGTCCAGGTCGAGGACGGCGTGGTCGGCCAGCCCGTCGCCGTCGAGATCGGCCAACGCGTCGTCGATGCGGCCGTCACCGTCGACATCGAGTCCGACCGCGTCGAATACGCCGTCACCGTCGATGTCCACATCCGGCTCGGCCGGCCACAGGGTTGCCGAACCGTCACCGTCGCCCAGGCAGTACTCCATAGCCGATCAGACGCGGCGCTACCCTCTCGCGTTCCACCACGCCAGCAATTCGGCGACCGCCTCATCGTGTGACAGCGGTCCACGGTCCAGGCGCAGCTCTTTGAGGTATTGCCAGGCCTGGCCCACCTGCGGACCGGCCGGGATGCCCAGGATCTGCATGATCTCGTTGCCGTCGAGATCGGGCCGGACCCGCTGCAGATCCTCCTTGGCGGCCAGATCGGCGATGCGCTGTTCGAGATCGTCGTAATTGGCCTGCAGCCGCGCGGCCCGCCGCTTGTTGCGGGTGGTGCAGTCCGCGCGCACCAGCTTGTGCAGCCGGCCCAGCAGCGGTCCGGCGTCGGTCACGTACCGGCGCACCGCCGAGTCGGTCCACTTGCCGTCCCCGTAGCCGTGGAAGCGCAGATGCAGATACACCAGCTGCGAGACGTCGTCGACCATCTGTTTGGAGTACTTCAGCGCCCGCAGCCGTTTGCGCGTCATCTTCGCTCCCACCACCTCGTGGTGGTGGAAACTCACCCCGCCGTCGGGCTCATGCCGCCGGGTCGGGGGCTTGCCGATGTCGTGCAGCAGCGCAGCCCAGCGCAGCACCAGATCGGGCCCGCCCCGGTCTTCCCCCGAGTCCCCCCGAGGTGCCCCTTCCAGGTCCATGGCCTGCTGCAACACCGTCAGTGAATGCTGGTAGACGTCCTTGTGCTGGTGGTGCTCGTCGATCGCCATCCGCATCGCCCCCACCTCGGGCAGCACCACGTCGCCGAGCCCGGTCTCGACCAACAGCTCGATCCCGGCGACCGGATCGGCGCCCAGCAGCATCTTGTCCAGTTCGGCGGCCACCCGTTCGGCGGTGATCCGGCCCAGCTGCGGTGCCATCTCCGTCATCGCGGTCCGGACCCGGGGCGCGACGGTGAAGCGCAGCTGCGAGGCGAAGCGTGCGGCGCGCAGCATCCGCAGCGGGTCGTCACCGAACGACACCTCGGGCGCCGCCGGCGTGTCCAGCAGCCGGTCTCCCAGCGCGGTCAGCCCACCGAGCGGGTCGTGGAAATCGCCCAGCCCACCCGGCTTCTCGGGGTCCACCCGCACGGCCATGGCGTTGACGGTGAAATCGCGCCGCACCAGATCGTCGTCGAGTCGGTCACCGAAACGTACCTGCGGATTTCGCGAGACCTGGTCGTAGGTGTCGGCGCGGAAGGTGGTGATCTCCAGCCGGTCCTGATGGCCCGGGGAGCCCTTGGCGACCCCCACCGTGCCGAACTCGATGCCGGTGTCCCACATCGCATCGGCCCACGAGCGCAGGAACCTCTGCATCTGTTCGGGCCGCGCGTCGGTGGTGAAGTCGAGGTCGGTGCCCAGCCGGCCCAGCAACGCATCGCGGACGCTGCCGCCGACCAGATACAGCTCGTGACCCGCCGCCGCGAACACCGAACCCAGATCCCGCAGGATGTCGCCGTGCCGGTTCAGCGCCACCGCGGCACGGGCGAGCAGCTCATCGTCGGCGATCTCGTCAGGCACGTTCGTAGAGGGTAACGGTCCGGTGGCGACCGGCGAGTGCCGCCGGAGGGTAACCACGTGGCAGCTACTATCGCTTGGGTGTCGGAAGGCGATCAGCCCAAACCACGACGCCGCCGCGGGCGACGTCGTGGCCGACGCGCGGCCGGACCCCCGCAGGGTACCGCCGACACTCCCGCACCGGGCCCGGCACCGCCCGACGAGGGCGAACGTCCCCGCCAGCGCGCCAAACCCTCCGACCGGCTCCGCAAGGACCGTCCCCGCCGACCGCCGGAACGGCTGCGCACCGTCCACGAGACCTCCGCGGGCGGTCTGGTCATCGACGGCCTCGACGGGCCGAAGGACAACCAGGTCGCCGCGCTGATCGGCCGCATCGACCGGCGCGGACGCATGCTGTGGTCGCTGCCCAAAGGCCACATCGAGATGGGTGAGACCGCCGAGCAGACCGCCGTCCGCGAGGTCGCCGAGGAGACCGGGGTGCGCGGCGACGTACTCGCCGCGCTCGGCAGCATCGACTACTGGTTCGTCACCGAGGGCCGCCGAGTACACAAGACCGTGCATCACTATCTGATGCGTTTTCTGGGCGGCGAGCTGTCCGACGAGGACGTCGAGGTCACCGAGGTGGCCTGGGTACCGCTGACCGAGCTGCCCAAACGCCTGGCCTACGCCGACGAACGCCGCTTGGCCGAAGTCGCCGACGAGCTGATCGACAAATTGCACGCCGACGGGCCCGCCGCCCTGCCGCCGCTGCCGCGCACCGCACCACGGCGGCGCCCCCAGACTCACTCGCACACCCGCAACCGGCGTCGTGACGAGTCGGGCCAGAGTTCTCAGGGCCGGCGGACGAACGGATGCGGACAAGGCCCGTGAGGGCCGTGGCGGCCGCCGGCGCGCATTCGCCGTCGGTGCTCCCGCGCCTGTGCGCCGCCATCGTCCTGCTGGTCCTCTTCGCCGTCCCCGCCGCCCTCCCCCAAGCCGCCGCGGGCGAGGCCGGCGACGCCGTGTTCCTGCAGTTGCGCGTCGACCAGGTGACGCCCGAGATCGTCACCACCACCAGCGAGCCGACGGTCACCGTCGCCGGGGTGGTCCGTAACGTCGGCGACCGGACTGTGCGCGACGTGGTGCTCCGGCTGGAACACGCCCCCGCGGTCGACACCTCTTCCGGATTGCGGACCAATCTCACCGGCAACATCGATCAGTTCCGCCCGGCCGCCGAATTCGTGACGGCCGCAACGCAACTCGAGCGCGGTGCCCAGGTGCCCTTCTCGTTCACCTATCCGCTGCGCGCGCCGGCCGGGCCATCGCTGGACATCCGGCAGCCCGGCGTCTATCCCCTCCTGGTCAACGTCAACGGCACCCCCGACTACGGAGCGCCCGCGCGGCTCGACGATGCACGCTTCCTCCTCCCGGTGCTCGGCGTGCCCCCCGAGAACGGAGCCGCGCCCGCCCCGGAGGCGCTCGGCTCCGCGGTGCCTCCGGATACGTCCAATCCGGTCGGTCTGACGATGTTCTGGCCCCTGGCCGACCGTCCCCGGTTGGCCTCCGGTCTGCCGGGCGGTACGACGCCGGTACGGCTGATCGACGACGAACTCGCCCAGTCGCTGGCCCCGGGTGGCCGGCTCGACACACTGCTCGGTGCGGTCGACTTCGCCACCAGCCCCACCGTCGACCCGATGGGTGAGGTCACCCGCACCCTCTGCTTGGCCGTGGATCCCGACCTGCTGGTCACCGTCAACGCGATGACGGCCGGCTACGTGGTCAACGACGGACCCGATGCCGGGCCGACCACGCCGACCCGGCCCGGTACCGGACGCGACGCCGCGATCGCCTGGCTGAGCCGGCTCAAGGCGCTCGCCCCGCGCATGTGCGTGACGCCGACGACCTACGCGCAGGCCGACCTCGACGCACTGCAACGCATCGGCGACCCGGGTCTGAGCGCGATCGCGACCACCGCCACCGCCGACATCATCGACCGCATCCTCGGGGTGCCCGCGGTCCGCGGCGTCACCCTGCTCGGCGACGGCCCGCTCACCGGACCCGCCCTGCAACTGCTCTCGGCCCAGGCGCCGACGGTCGCCATCGGCGCCGCACCACTGGTGGCGCAGGACGCGGCGACCGGGCTCGGCGCATCGGCCGAACTGCTTCCGGTGCGCTACACCCCGCAGGTGGTGTCGGTGCCCTTCGATCCGACGGTCGGCGCCGCACTCGCCGCCAGCGGCACCGATCCGGCCACCCCGAGCTATCTGGACCCGTCGTTGGCGTTCCCGCTGAGCCACGACTCCGCCGTGGCCCGCCGGCAGGACGCGCTGGGTTCCCTGCTGTGGCGTGGTCTACAGCCCGACGCACAGCCGCGCACCGAGATCGTGGTTCCGCCGCTGGCGTGGAACCCCGGACCCGACGACGCCCAGGCGATGCTCACCGCGGTGGGCTCGGCGATCCGCGCGGGTCTGGCGGTGCCCCGACCCCTGCCCGCGGTCGTGGCCGAGAACGCCACCCTGGCGCCCACCCCCGGGGTCGCCTGGCCGCCGGCCGCGGCGGGAAACCCCCGCGGTCGATTCGACGACGCGGTCACCGCCGGCGTCGCCGCCACCTCCAGGCGGCTCTGGGAACTGACTGCGGCGCTGGGCGTCGACGAACGCACCGGGCTCACCGGCACCCAGTACACGGCTCCGCTGCGCGAGGACATGCTGCGCGCACTGAGCCAGTCGGTCCCGCCGGACGCCCGTAACGGGCTCGCGCAGCAGCGGCTGTCGGTCGTCGCCGGCACCGTCGACGATCTGTTCGGCGCGGTCACCATCGTCAATCCGGGTGGGGCCTACACGCTGGCCACCGAACGCAGCCCGCTGCCGTTGGCGTTGCGCAACGACCTGCCCGTCCCCATCCGGGTCCGGCTGCACGTCGACGCGCCACCGGGTATGACCGTCGACGACATGGGCGAGATCGTCCTGCCGCCCGGTTTCCTGCCGCTGCGGGTGCCCATCGAGGTGCACTTCACCCAGCGCGTGGCCGTCGACGTCTCACTGCGCACCGCGGACGGTCTGCCCCTGGGCGAACCGGTGCGGCTCTCGGTGCACTCCAACGCCTACGGCAAGGTGCTGTTCATCATCACGCTCACCGGTGGCGCCGTGCTGGTCCTGCTGGTGGGCCGACGGCTGTGGCACCGCTTCCGCGGCCAGCCGGACCGTGCGGACCTCGACCGCCCCACGCGGGCCTACGCCGAGACGCATCTGCGCTCCGATCCGCTGGAGACCGCGATCCGCCACGCCCCCTCCGACAGACCGCACAGCACTGGCGGCCACCGGTGAGCACCACCGGGCAGTGGCCGGGCCCGCCCACCGATCCGCAGCCGTCGGCCTATCCCCCGCCCCGCCGGATTCCACCGGACCGCGACGCACCGTCCGGACCCGCCGCGCCGCAGCGCCGGATGCCACCCGCCCCGCCGCGGCAGCGCATCCCGCGCGGTCCCGCTCCTCGGCGCCGCGCCGGCCGGCCGGAACTGTCCGACGCCGCGGTGGTCAAACGATCCTGGGGGATGGCGGTGGCCACGCTGGTCAGCCGGATCACCGGATTCCTGCGCATCGTGTTGCTCGCCGCGATCCTCGGCGCCGCGCTGTCGAGTTCGTTCACCGTGGCCAACCAGCTGCCCAACCTGGTGGCGGCGCTCGTCCTCGAAGCGACATTCACGGCGATCTTCGTCCCGGTGCTCGCCCGCGCCGAACGCGATGATCCGGACGGCGGGACGGCATTCGTTCGCCGCCTGGTCACCCTCGCCACCACCCTGCTGCTGATCGCCACCGTGCTGTCCGTCGCGGCCGCACCGCTGCTGGTTCGTCTGATGCTCGGCGACGCTCCGCAGGTCGACCAACCACTCACCACCGCGTTCGCCTATCTGCTGCTACCCCAGGTGGTGTTCTACGGGTTGACGTCGGTGTTCATGGCCATCCTGAACACCCGCAACGTGTTCGGGCCACCGGCCTGGGCGCCGGTGGTCAACAACGTGGTGGCCATCGCCACCCTGGGCGTCTACGTGCTGGTGCCCGGCGAGCTCTCGCTCGACCCCGTCGAGATGGGCAACGCCAAACTGCTCGTCCTGGGTATCGGCACCACCCTGGGGGTGGTCGCCCAAGCCGCGGTGCTGCTCGTCGCGATCCGCCGCGAGCGGATCAGTCTGCGGCCGCTGTGGGGGCTCGACGACCGGCTCAAGAAGTTCGGTGCGATGGCCGCGGCGATGGTGCTCTACGTGCTGATCAGCCAGGCCGGACTGGTGGTCACCAACCAGATCGCCAGCACCGCCGCGGCGTCCGGGCCCGCGATCTACACCTACACCTGGCTGGTGCTGCAATTGCCGTTCGGCATCATCGGCGTGACGGTGCTGACGGTCGTCATGCCACGGTTGTCGCGCAACGCCGCCGCCGACGACATCCCCGCCGTGCTCGGCGACCTCTCGCTGGCCACCCGCCTGACCATGGTCACCCTCATCCCGATCGTGGCGATCATGACCGTCGGCGGTCCCGCGATCGGCAGCGCCTTGTTCGCCTACGGGAACTTCGGCGAGACCGACGCCGGCTACCTCGGCCTCGCGATCACGCTCTCGGCGTTCACCCTGATCCCCTATGCGCTGGTGTTGCTGCAGCTGCGCGTGTTCTACGCCCGCGAGCAGCCGTGGACCCCGATCGCCGTCATCGTCGTGGTCACCACCGTCAAGGTGATCGCCTCGCTGGCCGCACCGGCGCTGACCGACGACCCGGATCTTGTCGCCGGGCTGCTCGGCACCGCCAACGGAATCGGATTCGTCGCCGGCGCCGTCGTGGGACACATCCTGTTGCGGTCCAATCTCACCCCCCGGCGCGGCCGAATGCTCGACGTCACCGTCGTCCGCACCATCCTGGTCACCCTGACCGCCTCGCTGTTGGCCGCGTTGCTCGCGCAGATCGCCGATCAGGTGCTCGGTCTGGAGACCCTGACCGAGCGCTTCGGAGCGGGCGGTTCGCTGATCCGCCTCGCAGTCCTGGGGCTGATCATGGGTCCGGTGGTCATCGGGGTGCTGCTGGCGGCCAAGGTGCCCGAGGCCGGCGCCGCGCTGGCTGTCGTGCGCCGCCGGCTCGGCAGCCGCCGGGCCACGTCCACCCCGTCAATAAGTCCGCCCGACCAACGGCGCCCCACCGCCGCTGTCCCGTACCCTGAGCACAGGAATGCACCTGCGGTGCGGCGGAGTCGGGGCCCCGTCATCGGTGGGAGCGGGGCTTCGGCGCGCGGCGCCGAGGTGGGGATGTGGAAAGGACCAGCGGTGACCGACGACTCCGCGGACAATTCTGCGGGGGTGCCCGACGGCGCGCCGCGCGAGAAGACCGGGCCCGACAGTACTGGGCGCGACAGCACCGGCCGCGACAGTTCGGTGACCACGCGGATCAGCAGGCCCACCGCCGACGACTTCCAGCCCGACGTCCCTGACGACGACCAGGACACCCGAGCCGGCGAGACGACCGAATTCGCGGTGTCCGGCCGGCCACCGGCGGACTACGGCGGCGACCCGACCCGCGAATCGCTGCCGTTCGACGCCCCCCGGGAGCCGGCGATCGAGGCCGCCACGGCCGACGAGGACGTCCACCTCATCCCCGGAGCGACCATCGGCGCCGGCCGCTACCGGCTGCTCGTCTTCCACGGCGGTCCGCCCCATCTGCAGTTCTGGCAGGCCCTCGACACCGCGCTGGACCGGCAGGTGGCGCTGACCTTCGTCGATCCGGACAACGAGCTGCCCGACCAGCAGCTCCAGGAGATCCTGTCGCGCACTCTCAAACTGAGCCGCATCGACATGCCCGGCGTCGCGCGGGTGCTCGATGTCGCGAACACCGGCTCGGGCGGCCTGATCGTCTCGGAGTGGATCCGGGGCGGGTCGCTGACCGAAGTGGCCCAGACCGCCCCGTCGGCGATCGGCGGCGCCAGGGCGATGCAGTCGCTGGCCGCGGCCGCCGAGGCGGCCCACCGCGCCGGGGTGGCGCTGTCCATCGACCATCCGAGCCGCGTGCGGGTCAGCATCGATGGCGACGTGGCGCTCGCCTTCCCGGCGACGCTGCCCGACGCCACCCCCGAAGACGACATCCGCGGTATCGGCGCAGCGCTGTACGCGTTGCTGGTCAACCGGTGGCCGCTGCCCGAGAAGGGCGTACCGAGCGGTCTGGCGGCCGCCGATCTGGACGCCGCCGGTCAGCCGGTCGAGCCCAAGGCCGTGGACCGCGACGTCCCGTTCCAGATCTCCGCGGCGGCGGCCCGCGCCGTTCAGGCCGACGGCGGCATCCGCAGCGCGCCCACACTGCTCAACCTGCTTCAGCAGGCCACCGCGATCGCCGACCGTACCGAGCTGATCTCTCCGGTCGACCGGCCGGATGCCCCGCCACCCCGCCGGCCGGTCCGCGACGGCGACGACCCCGAGGCCCAGGTGCGCCGACGCAAGGGGTTGATGGTCGGGCTGACCGTCGGTGGGGTCATCGTCGTGGTGGCGCTGGTCGTGCTGGCGACGGTGCTCAGCCGCATCTTCGGCGACGTGGGCGGCGGCTTCAACGGCGACGACCTCGGCCTGAACGCGCCGTCGAGTTCGACCGAGGACAGTGCCTCACCGGGCGCGGGCAATGTGATCCGCCCCGTCCGGGCCACCGTGTTCTCCCCGGACGGCGGCGCCGACAACCCCGCGGATGCCGGGAAGGCGATCGACGGCAATCCGTCGACGGTGTGGCCGACCGACATCTATTCCGACCCGACCCCGTTCCCGAACTTCAAGAGCGGCGTCGGGCTGATCCTCGAGCTGCCCCAGCCCACGACGCTGGATTCGGTCGACATCAATCTCGACAGCACCGGGACGTCGGTGCAGATCCGCTCGGCTCAGACGCCCACACCGTCGACGCTGTCGGCCACCACCGAGCTGACCCCCTCCACCCCGCTCAAGCCCGGTAACAACACCATCGACATCAGCGACGCCTCCCCCACCTCGAACGTGCTGGTGTGGATCGACACGCTGGGCTCGGTGAACGGTGAGAGCCGCACCGACATCGCGGAGATCACCCTGCGGGGTTCCAGCTAGCGGCTGTCCACAGGCCCGCAACTCGTGTCGGCCGGCACCCGCCCGCGCGCTTAGTGTTCATCTGTGGGGACCTTCGACGCGATCGCCCGCTCCGATGCCCAGCTGCTCGCCGCGCATGTCGCCGGGGAACGCTACGCCTTCGACGAGCTCTACCGGCGGCACCGCGCCCAGCTTGCCCGGCTGGCCCAGACGATGACCCGCCACCCCGAGGATGCCGAGGAGGCGGTGCAGGAAGCGATGCTCTCGGCGCACCGCTGTGCAGCGACCTTCCGCTACGACTGCGCCGTCGGTAGCTGGCTGTACCGCATCGTGGTCAACGCCTGCCTCGACCGCATGCGCCGCGCGAAGACGCAGCCGACGACGCCGCTGCTCGATCGGGACCACCCCGCTGGCGACCCCACCGGGCACGTCGACGCCAGCCTCGCGGTCCGGCAGGCGCTGATGCGCCTGCCGGTCGAGCAGCGCGCGGCCGTGGTCGCGGTCGACATGCAGGGCTACACCGTGGCCGAGACCGCCGCCCTGCTGGGCATCGCCGAGGGCACGGTGAAAAGCCGGTGCAGCCGGGGCCGGGCGAAGCTGGCCGTCGCGCTGAGCGACACCGGCGGCACACCCCGGCAGCGCCGCGCCGGCGGAGCAGGTCTGCGGCGTACCGTCGGCCAGTCATGTGATCGATCGCGCGTGACCCCGGCGCGCATGCCCCTGCCCACGCCGGGGAACACCCCGACTTAGGCTGGTGTTGAAACCCGTGCCGGCGTGACACGGCAGAAAGGCACATATGACCACCTCTTCCACGGTTCACGACGTGATCATCATCGGCTCCGGCCCGGCGGGTTACACCGCGGCCGTGTACGCCGCCCGCGCCCAGCTCGAGCCGCTGGTGTTCGAGGGATCACAGTTCGGCGGTGCGCTGATGACCACCACCGAGGTGGAGAACTATCCCGGATTCCGCAACGGCATCACCGGACCCGAACTGATGGACGAGATGCGCGAACAGGCGTTGCGGTTCGGCGCCGACCTGCGCATGGAGGACGTCGACGAGGTGTCCCTGGACGGGCCGGTGAAGACCGTCATCGTCGGGGACGAGACGTTCCGGGCCCGGGCGGTGATCCTCGCGATGGGCGCGGCCGCGCGGCATCTGGGCGTTCCCGGTGAGGACACGCTGCTCGGCATGGGCGTGAGCACCTGTGCGACCTGTGACGGGTTCTTCTTCCGCGATCAGGACATCGCCGTGGTCGGCGGTGGCGACTCGGCCATGGAGGAGGCGACGTTCCTCACCCGTTTCGCGCGCAGTGTGACCGTCATCCACCGTCGCTCGGAGTTCCGCGCCTCGCGCATCATGCTCGAGCGGGCCCGCGCGAACGAGAAGATCACCTTCCTGACCGACACTGCGGTCACCGAGATCGAGGGCAGCCCCAAGGTCACCGGTGTGCGGCTGCGCGATGTGAACACCGGTGAGGAGTCCAAGCTCGCGGTGACCGGGGTGTTCGTCGCGATCGGCCACGTGCCGCGATCGGACATCGTGCGCGGTCACGTCGACGTCGACGAGGACGGCTACGTCCTGGTCGAGGGCCGGACCACCAACACCTCGGTCGAAGGCGTCTTCGCCGCGGGTGATCTCGTCGACCGGACCTACCGGCAGGCGATCACCGCCGCGGGCAGCGGGTGTGCCGCCGCCATCGACGCCGAGCGGTGGCTCGCCGAGATCGGCGCCGCGCCCAGCGACGAAGAGATCTCGGCCCCCATCTAGGCGGGTCGCCGGGCCTGTACCCAACTACTTCCCGATAGGAGCTGACATGGCTGCCGGACATGCCACCGTCGCCGTCACCGACGACACGTTCTCCAACGATGTGCTGGCCAGTGACACCCCCGTCCTGGTCGACTTCTGGGCCACCTGGTGCGGGCCGTGCAAGATGGTCGCCCCGGTGCTCGAGGAGATCGCCAGCGAGAAGGCCGGCGATCTCACCGTCGCCAAACTCGACGTCGACGAGAATCCGACGACCGCCCGCGACTTCCAGGTGGTGTCGATTCCCACGATGATCCTGTTCAAGGGCGGTGAACCGGTCAAGCGGATTGTCGGTGCGAAAGGGAAGGCCGCCCTGCTGCGCGAGCTGGCCGAGCACCTCTAGCCGAATTCGGTCCCGGCGGCGTCCGCCTGGCGTTTTCCCGATATTGGGAGGCGTCTGAGACAATTGCCGCCGAGGCGCAGCCGATTTCGGCCCGCGCCGGGGGCTACCCACAGCCGAATTCCCAGGCCGGCCTGAAGGGGCGAATATGTCGATTCTGCGTCGAGGTGACCGCGACGCCGCGGTCGCCGAGATCCGCGGAGCGCTGGCCGCTCTCGGCCTGCTCGACAGCCCCGATGAGGATTTGAGTACCGGCCGGCATGTAGCGGCCGACGTGTTCGACGCCGAGTTGGACCATGCCGTGCGGGCGTTCCAGCAGAATCGTGGGCTGCTCGTCGACGGCGTGGTGGGAGAAGCGACCTACCGCGCCCTGAAGGAGGCGTCCTACCGCCTCGGCGCTCGCACGCTCATGCACCAGTTCGGTGCCCCGATGTACGGCGACGACGTGGCGACGCTGCAGGCGCGTCTGCAGGATCTGGGCTTTTACACCGGACTGGTGGACGGTCACTTCGGTCTGCAGACCCACCACAGCCTGTCGTCCTATCAGCGTGAGTACGGTCTGTATCCGGACGGCATCTGCGGCCCGGAGACGTTGCGCTCCCTGTATTTTCTCGGTTCCCGCGTCACCGGCGGCTCCCCGCATGCGATCCGTGAAGAGGAACTCGTCCGTCGGTCCGGACCGCGGCTGTCGGGTAAGCGCGTCATCATCGATCCGGGCCGCGGCGGCAGCGACCGGGGCCCGATCGTCAACGGTCCCGACGGCCCGATCAGCGAGGCCGACATGCTGTGGGATCTGGCCAGCCGCCTCGAGGGTCGGATGACCGCGATCGGCATGGAGACGTTCCTGTCCCGCCCCGCCGACCGCAGCCCGTCCGACGCCGAGCGGGCCGCGACGGCCAACACGGTTGGCGCCGATCTGATGATCAGCCTGCGCTGCGCCGCTCAGCCCACCCCCGCCGCCAACGGCGTCGCATCGTTCTATTTCGGTAATTCGCACGGTTCCGTCTCCACGATCGGCCGCAATCTCGCCGACTTCATCCAGCGAGAGGTGGTGGCGCGCACGGGGTTACGTGACTGCCGCACGCACGGCCGCACGTGGGATCTGTTGCGGCTGACGCGGATGCCCACCGTGCAGGTCGACGCGGGCTACATCACCAACCCGCACGATCGGGATCTGTTGGTGCAGAGTCATACTCGCGACGCACTGGCCGAAGGCATCCTGGCCGCCGTCAAGCGCCTCTACCTTCTCGGCAAGAACGACCGGCCCACAGGCACCTTCACCTTCGCCGAGCTACTGGCCCACGAACTGTCGGTCGAACAGGCCGGTCGGCTCAGCCCCTAGCCTGCGCGTAGCGGCCGGCGCCCGCCCCGACGGGCTGCTGCAGCTGCGCCGACTCCAGCAACCGTTCCAGCGCCGCCTCCACGTCGGCCTTCCACCCCAGACCCTGCTCCAACTCCAGGCGCAGCCGGGGAAAGTACGGATGCGGTGACACCACGGTGAACCCGACCGCTTCGAGCACGTCGGCGCCGACGATGCAGCGCTGTACCGAGCAATCCCCCAATACCGTGACCGCGGCGTGGCAGTCGCCGGGAACGACGCGCGGATCGCTGAGGTGCTCGGTCGCCTCGGTACGGCCGAACGCCTCGAGCGCCCGCACACCACGCCGGACCAGATCGCTGACCACCGACGTCAGCAGCCCTTGCGGTAGCGCATCGCTGTCCGGTCCCGGTTCCACACCCACCGACGTGAGCAGTATGGCGTCGGCGCTGACCGGGCCGCTGGGGAACAGCCGGGCCCGCGGCACCGCGCGCGGCGGCGCATAGAAGGCGTAGCCCAGACACGGTTCCTCCCCCAGGCCCCCATCAGCATCGGACTCGTCGCCGCGCCGGGCGCGGCTCCGCACGGCAACCTGGCCGCAGGATCCCCACTCCAGCATCACCATCGACAACCAGGCTTCCTTCTCGAACTCCGGATCCGAGAGGTGGTCGTCGCGGTTCAGGGTGGCGGGGTCGACCTCCCAGAACACACAGCGCCGTGCGTGCTTGGGCAGCTGGTCGAATCCTTCGAGCCGTAAGGGTGAAATACGTGCCGACACTCAGGTTCCCCGGTTCCCGTCCGCGGTGCGCAGCTGCGCCCGACTCTCCACAATAGGAGCAATACCGGCCGGCGCCGGTTGCGAATCCGTAAGGGTTTGCGCCGCAACGCATCCGGTGCTCGCGGGCGCGGCGCCGAGCTGACCGGAGACTGATGCTGTCACAGTGACGTAACGACCATGGGTGGTTGGTCAGTGGTTCGTCGAGTTCATCAGGTCGACGATGCGTTGCAGATCGTCGACCGACCCGAATTCGACCACGATCTTGCCCTTGCGTTTGCCGAGACTGACGGTGACGCGGGTGTCGAATGCTGTGGAGAGCTGTTCAGCAACGTCCTGCAGGCCCGGCATATGAATCGGCTTGCGACGTGGAGCGGTGGGGGCCGCCGGCTCGTTGCGGTTGGCCAGCGTCACCGCCTCCTCGGTCGCCCGCACCGACAGACCCTCGGCGACGATGCGGGCGGCGAGTTCCTCCTGCCGCTCCGGTCCGCCTTCGAGTGCCAGCAGTGCGCGAGCGTGGCCGGCGGACAGCACACCGGCGGCGACCCGCCGCTGGACGGCGATCGGCAGGCGCAACAGTCGGATCATGTTCGTGATGAGTGGGCGCGACCGGCCGATCCGGCTGGCGAGTTCATCGTGGGTGACCCCGAACTCGTCGAGCAGCTGTTGATAGGCCGCCGCCTCTTCCAGTGGATTCAACTGCACGCGGTGGATGTTCTCGAGGAGAGCGTCGCGAAGAAGATTGTCGTCGGCCGTCTCACGGACGATCGCGGGGATGGCCGCGAGGCCGGCCTCCTGGGCCGCCCGCCAACGTCGCTCCCCCATCACCAGTTGGTAGCGCGCCGATCCACCGTCGTCCCCGAGCGCCCGCACGACGATCGGCTGCATGAGCCCGAATTCGCGGATCGAATGCACCAGTTCGGACAGCGCCTCGTCGTCGAACACCTGGCGCGGCTGTCGGGGATTCGGTTCGATCGCGGCCGGGTCGATCTCCCGGTAGACCGCACCCACTTCGGCCGCGGGCGGAATCGCCGCGGGACCGCCGCCGATGACCACATCGGCCGCGGCGGACCCCATGCGTGGGCCGCCGAGGCCGGCAGCGCTACCGTCCTCACCGGGTCCGGTGGGGATCAGCGAGGCCAATCCGCGGCCGAGTCCGCTGCGCTTGCGGGTGGGCTGGGTCATCGTGTCGTCTCCTTCAATCGCGCACACGCCGTCATTGCCGGGCACCGTCGTTGGGTGCCCCGCGCTGCGCCAGTTCCCGGCTGGCATCGAGATAGCTCATCGCACCCCTCGACCCGGGGTCGTAGCCCAGGATCGTCATTCCGTATCCGGGCGCCTCGGACACCTTCACGCTGCGTGGGATGACCGTGCGCAACACGATGTCGCCGAAATGCTCCCGCACATCGGATGCCACCTGGTCGGCGAGTTTCGTGCGGCCGTCGTACATGGTGAGGATGACCGTGGACACGGTGAGTTCCGGATTGAGGTGGGCTTTGACCATCTCGATGTTCCGCAACAGCTGCCCCACACCTTCGAGTGCGTAGTACTCACACTGAATCGGTATCAGGACCTCGGGTGCGGCAACCAATGCGTTGATGGTCAACAGCCCCAGCGACGGCGGGCAGTCGATGAAGACGTAGTCGAAGTCGTGGTGTTTGAGTTCGGCCAGGGCGGTGCGCAACCGCCCTTCGCGGGCGACCATGCTCACCAACTCGATCTCCGCGCCGGCCAGGTCAATGGTCGCCGGCACGCAGAACAGGCGCTCGTTGTGCGGGCTCTGTTGCAGAGCCTCGTTCACCGGGATATCGCCGATGAGCACCTCGTAGGACGACGGGGTTCCGGGCCGGTGCTCGATACCGAGCGCGGTGCTCGCATTGCCCTGCGGGTCGAGGTCGATGACCAACACCTTCAGGCCCTGCAGGGACAGGGCCGCTGCGATGTTCACCGCGGTCGTCGTCTTGCCCACGCCGCCCTTCTGGTTGGCAATCGTGAACACCCGCTGCCGGCTCGGGCGGGGCAGACCGCCCTGTGTCGCGGAGTGCAGCAGGCGCACGGCGCGCTCCGCCTCGGCGCCGATCGGCGTATCCGCAGCGATGGCGTCGCCCCATGTTTCACGTGAAACCGACGCGCCGCCGGTGCCGTCCGGCACTCGATCCATGCTCATCTCCTGCCCGCTCGTTGCGATCGGCCCGATCCGCGTGCCTGCGCCCGACGCCTTGCGACGACCACGGTGGCAGGAGGATTCAAGAACCCCGCGCCACATCTCACCACCCGAACCTCGTCGGCGCCAGCCCGTTCCATCGCCCGCCGGTGTTCGTCGACTTCACTGTCCGCCCGTTCACCCTTGAGCGCGAGCATTCGGCCGCCGGGCCGCAACAACGGCAGGCTCCAGCGGCTCAACTTGTCCAGGGAGGCCACCGCACGCGAGGTCACCACGTCGACCTCGCCGAGCGTGTCACGCACCCCCGGCTCTTCGGCGCGGCCGCGAAGCACCTCGACGTCCAGGCCGAGGGTCGCCACCACCTCGGCGAGGAAGTCACTGCGGCGCAACAGCGGCTCGACCAGAACGACGGCCACGTCGGAGCGAGCCAGCGCCAGCGGTATGCCCGGCAAACCGGCGCCGCTTCCGATGTCGACAACGCGCTCCCCCGGTTCGACCAGCTCGCCGATCGCCGCGCTGTTGAGGATGTGCCGGTCCCAGATCCGCTCGGTCTCGCGCGGTCCGATCAGGCCGCGCTCCACCCCCGCGGTGCACAGTAATTCGGCGTACCGGCGGGCGGTCTCCAGTCGATCGCCGAACACGGCCGCCGCCGCCTCCGGAGAATCGGGTTTCACGTGAAACATTCTCCGCCCCCGCCGCGCCGTCGAGTGAACTACATCCGTGTAAGTAAGGGGTAGAGCAAGGTCAGTCCGGAAGGACGACGACCCGCCGGGACGGCTCCGCGCCCTCGCTCTCGCTGTGGACGCCAGACACCGCGGCCACCGCGTCGTGCACGATCTTGCGTTCGAACGGCGTCATCGGCGCCAGCGATTCCCGTTCACCGCTCTCGAGCACACGCTGAGCCACCTGGTCGCCCAGCGCTGCCAGCTCGTCGCGACGACGACGGCGCCAGCGCGCGATGTCGAGCATCAGCCGGCTGCGCTCGCCGGTCTTCTGATGCACGGCCAGCCGGGTCAGTTCCTGGAGCGCGTCGAGCACCTCGCCTTTACGGCCGACCAACTTGTTCAGGTCGGTGCCGCCGTCGATGCTGACCACTGCGCGGTCGCCTTCGACGTCCAGATCGATATCGCCGTCGAAGTCCAGCAGATCGAGCAGCTCCTCCAGGTAGTCCCCGGCGATCTCCCCCTCGGCGACCAGACGCTCCTCGAGATCGTCCTCGGTGCCCGACGTCGTCGCTGCGGTCGTCTCCTCGGTCTCTTCGGTGCGCTCTGTGGTGTCCGCATCCGTCATAGTCGTCCCTCTCTCCTCCACCAGTGCAGGACTGGTCAACGCTTGCGCTTCTTGGGCCGGGCTCCCGGCCGCGGCGATCGATTGCCCGGCGGCCTGTTCCCCGCAGCCTTGGCCGACGCACCGCCAGGCTTCGGGGCGTTCCCGCCGGTCGACCCATTCGATGTCCCGGCAGCATCGGTCGAGCCCTCCGGGACGGACTCGACCACCGGGTCGACGGCCTCGTCGGACCCGTCCTCCAACCCGTTGCCGGCAGCCGCCTTGCGCGCACGGTTGGGCTTCTTACCCGGGGCCGGGGCGTTGGCCGATCGGCGCTCCTGCGCAGCGACCTTCTTGGCCTCTTCCTCTTTTTCGATCTTGCCGAACACATAGTGCTGCTGGCCGTAGGTCCAGATGTTGTTGGCCAGCCAGTACATGATCACCGCCAGCGGCAGGAACGGACCGCCGACCACCACACCCAGGGGGAAGACGTACAAGGCCAGCTTGTTCATCAGCGCGGTCTGCGGATTGGCTGCCGCCTCCGGGGTCTGACGAGCCACCGACGCGCGGCTGTTGAAGTGCGTCGCGATGCCGGCCAGGATCATGATCGGCACGCCGACAGCGATCACCGCGACCCGGTGGAATTCGGTGAAGGCCTCGAGGCCGTGCTGCTGGATCATGGTGGCGCCCAGTGGTGCGCCGAACAGATTCGCGTCCAGGAAGTGCCCGACATCGGTCGCGCTGAACACGTAGTTGGGCAGACTGCGGTTCTCCTCCACCGACAGCCCCAACCGGCCGATGCCGGTCTGGGTCCGGTTGAAGGACATCAGCACGTGATAGAGACCCAGGAACACCGGGATCTGCGCGAGCATCGGCAGACAGCCGAGAATCGGGTTGAACCCGTGCTCCTTCTGCAGCTTCTGCATCTCCAGCGCCATCCGCTGGCGGTCTTTGCCGTACTTCTTCTGCAGCGCCTTGATCTGGGGCTGCAGTTCCTGCATCTGGCGGGTGGTGCGGATCTGCCGGACGAACGGCTTGTAGAGGATCGCGCGCAGAGTGAACACCAGGAACATCACCGACAACGCCCATGCGAAGAAGTTGTCCGGTCCCAGCAGGAAGCTGAAGGCCTTGAACCAGACCCACATGATCGCCGACACCGGGTAGTAGATGATGTCGAGGCTGAACCAGTTAAACACTCGTTGTGCTCCTGACGAGATCGGCGGCCGACGATGCTGCACCGCTTCGGTCTGAGGATGACTCCTCGGCCCCACCATGCCGGTCCGGGATCGGATCCCAGCCACCCGGGTGCCACGGGCCACATTTGGCGAGCCGTACCAGGGCGAGCCAGCTTCCGCGGATCAGCCCGTATTCGGTCAGCGCATCCACCGCGTACTGACTGCAGGTGGGAGTGAACCGGCAGGACGGCAGCCGCAACGGCGACACCATGTTCCGGTAGAGATCGATGGCGAAGATCACCGCGCGCGCCGGGGTATGCCTTCCCCACCGCCGGGTCATGGACACACTCCGGCCCTCGACTGCGCGCGCTGCACGGCGCGACCGAGCTGATCCTGCAGCCGGGCCGAAGACGCCGTGGCAGCACCGGGTAGGGCGCGGATGACGAGCCGCTGGTGCGGATCGAGCTGATCGACGAAGGCGACGGCGACATGACGCAGCCGCCGGGAGACGCGATGTCTCACGACGGCATTGCCCACTGATCTGGCCACCACCAACCCGACTCTCGGCCCGGACGCATCCTCGCGGTCACACCCCAGGTGGACGACGAGATCGGGCTGCGCGCACCGCACGCCCCGACCAACCGTGGCACTGAATTCTGCCGACCGGCTCATCCGGTACCGGGCCGGAAGCACCGCGCGCGTTCCCGCGTCGCGTCAGGCGGTGAGGGAACGACGGCCCTTGCTACGGCGAGCCGACACGATCGCGCGACCGGCGCGGGTCCGCATACGCAACCGGAAACCGTGCACGCGCGCACGACGGCGGTTGTTGGGCTGGAACGTCCGCTTGCCCTTGGCCACGGCAATCTCTCCTCGTTGTGTGGCGCCCGCATGCCACACACATGTCGTTCATGGGTGGACGCGCTCGCCGTTGTTAAGCTCATGCATCTTGCTTGCTAGCCGGCGCTGACTCCAGTGGCCCGGATCGCAGCCGTATCGCCACGTGCGGGCGACTGTTCGAGGGTACTGACGAGATTTCCCTGGGTCAAACCTCGCTAGTCACCGGCTCGAATCGTTGACATCCGTCACATCATTCACCATCGGTCGGGCGACCCGAAGAAGTAGCCGCGCAATGTTGTCGAACGGTTGGCACTCCGAGAGAAAACTGTTAGCTTCTGGCAATGCCGTTTCGACTGGAACGGCCGCCGACAACGAAATGAGGACGTCCGACCGCGAGCCCACAGCTGCTTCGAACAGCTGTGCCGAGCCCCGTTCCGCGGCGTTCCCACACCGGTAGACAACTTAAGCGACGACCTGCCCATACTCCACAACCTGTGGATAACTTTGTGGACAGTTGGTCTTCGTTCCATTGGTCGTCGCTCCGACGTCCACGCAAGGGGGTGCTCGTCATTGACAGCTGACCCCGACCCCCCTTTCGTAGCGGTGTGGAACACCGTGCTCGGCGAGCTCAATGGCGACGCGGCATCCGCCGGGCGCAATGGGACCGATGCCGGACCCGCCCTGACCGCCCAGCAAAGGGCCTGGCTTCGGCTCGTCAAACCATTGGTGATCACCGAGGGGTTTGCTCTGCTCTCGGTACCCACCCCCTTCGTGCAGAACGAGATCGAGCGACACCTGCGCGAGCCGATCATCACCGCGCTCAGCCGGCACCTCGGTCACCGCGTCGAGCTCGGCGTGCGGATCGCGACCCCCGCCTCGGACGAGGACGACGACACCCCGGCCCCGCTGGATCACGACGAGGTCGACGAGGACACCGAGGCACGCGCCAGCGCGGCCGAGACCTGGCCGAGGTACTTCAGCCGGACCCCCCAGCCTCCGGTGCCCGAGGATCCCAACGAGGTCAGCCTCAACCGCCGCTACACCTTCGACACGTTCGTCATCGGCGCCTCCAACCGATTCGCCCACGCGGCGACGCTCGCGATCGCCGAGGCCCCGGCCCGCGCCTACAACCCGCTGTTCATCTGGGGTGAATCCGGTCTGGGCAAGACCCATCTGTTGCATGCCGCGGGCAACTACGCCCAGCGCCTCTTCCCCGGGATGCGGGTCAAGTACGTCTCGACCGAGGAATTCACCAACGATTTCATCAACTCGCTGCGCGACGATCGCAAGGCCTCGTTCAAACGCAGTTACCGCGACATCGACGTCTTGCTGGTGGACGACATCCAGTTCATCGAGGGCAAGGAAGGCATCCAGGAGGAGTTCTTCCACACCTTCAACACGCTGCACAACGCCAACAAGCAGATCGTCATCTCCTCCGACCGGCCGCCCAAACAGCTGGCCACCCTGGAGGACCGGCTGCGGACCCGGTTCGAATGGGGTCTGATCACCGATGTCCAACCTCCCGAGTTGGAGACCCGGATCGCGATCCTGCGCAAGAAGGCCCAGATGGACCGCCTCGACGTCCCTGACGACGTCCTCGAGCTCATCGCCGGCAGCATCGAGCGCAACATTCGCGAACTCGAGGGTGCGCTGATCCGGGTGACCGCGTTCGCATCGCTGAACAAGACCGCGATCGACAAGTCCCTGGCCGAGATCGTCCTGCGGGACCTGATCTCCGATGCCAACACCATGCAGATCTCGACCGCAGCGATCATGGCGGCCACCGCCGAGTACTTCGAGACCACCATCGAAGAACTCCGGGGCCCGGGGAAGACCCGCGCGTTGGCCCAATCCCGGCAGATCGCCATGTACCTGTGCCGCGAGCTGACGGATCTGTCGCTGCCGAAGATCGGACAGGCCTTCGGTCGCGACCACACCACGGTGATGTACGCCGAGAAGAAGATCCGTGGCGAGATGGCGGAACGTCGCGAGGTGTTCGATCACGTCAAGGAACTCACCACCAGAATCCGTCAGCGCTCCAAGCGCTGACCTTTTTCTTCGCTTTTTGCACCGGGTGAACCGCACGCCCTTCAATTCGTCACGTGTCGAATCACGCCGGATCGCCGCTGCGGCCGAAAAACTTCCGTACCGCTCGTCACAGACGTCACACAGCTGCACTGTGGATACCGTGTGCACAACCTGGTGATCGAACCCGGCACAAGAGCGCCCGTGTTACACAACGCTTTCGGCGGTCCACACCCTGCGCTGCCCCGGGTCGGCTGCGTCCCCACGGCACCCACACGCCGACACGCGGGCCGACCTGCACCGTCGCGCGTGCATCCCCAGTCTCCACAGCCCCTATTACTGTTACTCATCTATCTCTCTAGATTTCTTCTAGAAGAAGCGCGCTGGGGACACCCCATTCACAACACCGGATCGACCGGGCCCGGACACGCGATCCAGTGCCCATGTCACCCCGATCGATTAGCTTTCAAGTTCGGGCGGAAAGCTCTACGGTGGTTCATCGGCAGCCGTTATGGTCGTCGAGGCGCAGCTGGACTAGGCGTTCTTCGGACACCGAGACAACCGCTGGTAGAACTCATTGTGGTGTTATTCGAAGGGACGCTATGGACGTGGCGACGACGACGACGGGTCTGAACGACCTGAAGTTCCGCCTGGTGCGGGAGGACTTCGCTGACGCAGTGGCCTGGGTGGCCCGAAGCCTGCCCTCTCGCCCGACCGTCCCCGTCCTGGCCGGCGTGCTGCTGACCGGTGACGACGACGGGCTGACCATCTCGGGATTCGACTACGAGGTGTCGGCCGAGGTTCGAGTCTCTGCCGAAATCGCCTCTCCGGGAAGCGTTTTGGTATCGGGCCGGCTGTTGAGCGACATCACCCGCGCCCTCCCCGCCAAACCCGTCGACGTCAGCGTCGAAGGCACCCGTGTGTCGCTGACCTGCGGTAGCGCCCGATTCTCGCTGCCGACCATGGCCGTCGAGGACTACCCGACGCTCCCGGCCCTCCCGGACGAGACCGGTGTGGTGGGCGCCGACGTGTTCGCCGAGGCGATCGGCCAGGTCGCGGTGGCGGCCGGCCGGGACGACACCTTGCCGATGCTCACCGGCATCAGGGTCGAGATCACCGGAGAGAGTGTCGTTTTGGCGGCCACCGACCGCTTCCGGCTGGCCGTGCGGGAACTGACCTGGTCCACCGCGACGCCCGATATCGAGGCCGCCGTCCTCGTTCCGGCCAAGACACTGGCCGAGGCCGCCAAGGCGGGCACCGACGGTACCGACGTGCATCTGGCCCTCGGTGCCGGCGCCTCGGTGGGCAAAGAGGGTCTGCTGGGCATCCGCAGCGCCGGCAAGCGCAGTACGACGCGCCTGCTCGACGCCGAATTCCCGAAATTTCGGCAGTTGCTGCCCAGTGAACACACCGCGGTGGCCACCATCGGCGTGGCCGAACTCACCGAGGCGATCAAACGCGTCGCCCTGGTGGCCGACCGCGGCGCACAGGTGCGGATGGAGTTCTCCGAGGACGCGCTGCGGCTGTCGGCCGGCGCCGACGACGTGGGCCGGGCCGAGGAGGACCTTCCCGTGGCGTTCTCCGGGGAGCCTCTGACCATCGCCTTCAACCCGACCTATCTCACCGACGGCCTCGGATCGCTGCACTCCGATCGGGTCACGTTCGGATTCACGACACCCAGCAGACCGGCGGTGTTGCGCCCGGCGGGCGATGATGACCAAGGTGTCGGGTCGGCCGGGCCGTTCCCGGCGCTGCAGACCGACTATGTGTATCTGTTGATGCCGGTGCGCCTCCCGGGCTAACCGACCTAGCGACGAAGAGAGGCGCAATGCAACTCGGTTTGATCGGCCTGGGCAAGATGGGCTTCAACATGCGTGAGCGCCTGCGCGAGGGCGGCCACGAGGTGACCGGCTACGACCCGCGGCCCGAGGTCAGCGATGTGCCGTCGTTGGCCGCGCTCGCCGAGGCGCTACCGACCCCCCGGGTGGTCTGGGTGATGGTGCCGTCCGGCCCGGTCACCCACGACACGATCGTGTCGCTGGCCGAGGTGCTCAGCGAGGGCGACCTGGTCATCGACGGCGGCAATTCCCGTTACACCGAAGATGGTCCACACGCAGAACTGTTGCACGCCAAGGGAATCGGCTTCATCGACGCGGGCGTGTCCGGTGGTGTCTGGGGGCTGCGTGAGGGATACGGACTGATGGTGGGTGGGTCGGACGCCGACGTGGAACGGGTCATGCCGATCTTCGACACCCTCCGGCCGCCGGGTGAGTTGGCCGACGGATTCGTCCACGCCGGCCCGGTCGGGGCCGGGCACTTCGCGAAAATGGTGCACAACGGCGTGGAATACGCGCTGATGACGGCCTACGGCGAGGGATACGAGATGCTCGCCGCCGAGGACCTGATCACCAACCCACAGGCGGTGTACCAGGCCTGGAGCAACGGCACCGTGGTGCGGTCGTGGCTGCAGCAGCTGCTGGCCAAAGCGCTCAAGGAGGATCCGGAGCTCGCCGAGATCTCGGGCTACACCGAGGATTCCGGTGAGGGCCGGTGGACCGTCGAAGAAGCGATCCGACTGCGGGTGCCGGTGCCGGGGATTGCGGCGTCGCTGTTCGCGCGATTCCTCTCGCGCCAGGAGGACTCCCCCACCATGAAGGCGGTCTCCGCGCTGCGCAACCAGTTCGGCGGCCATGCCGTCAAGAGGATCAGCGAATCCGGTTGAACAGGTGTATGTCCGGCACGTGACGCTGACCGATTTCCGTTCCTGGGCCCGCGCGGACCTCGAGCTGGGACCGGGCCGGACGGTGTTCGTCGGGTCCAACGGCTTCGGTAAAACCAATCTCGTTGAGGCGCTGTGGTATTCGGCGACGCTGGGCTCGCACCGGGTGGCCTCGGATGCCCCGCTGATCCGCGCGGGTGCGACGCGCGCGGTGGTGTCCACCATCGTCGTCAACGACGGCCGCGAACTGGCCGTCGACCTCGAGATCACCGCCGGCCGGGCCAACAAGGCGCGGCTGAACCGCTCCCCCGTCCGGAGTCCGCGTGAGGTGCTCGGTGTGCTGCGGGCGGTTCTGTTCGCCCCCGAGGATCTCGCGCTGGTGCGCGGGGATCCCGGCGAGCGCCGTCGCTTTCTGGACGAACTCGCAACCACGCGCCGGCCCAGCCTGGCGGGGGTGCGGGCGGACTACGACAAGGTCGTGCGCCAGCGCACCGCGCTCCTCAAGACCGCGGCGGGCGCTCGTTACCGTGGGGACCGCGGGGCGCTGGAGACCCTGGACGTCTGGGATGGTCACCTGGCCAGGCACGGTGCCCAGCTGATGGCGGCGCGGGCGGCGCTGGTCGACCTGCTGGCGCCGGAGGTGGAAAAGGCCTACCAACTGCTGGCACCCGGTTCGCGTCCGGCGGCCATCCGATATCGCACCAGTGTCGACGTCGATGAGGACGACACGGTGGAGTACTACGAGGCTGCGCTGCTCGACGCGATGTCGCGCCGCCGGGACGCCGAGCTGGATCGCGGCGTGTGTCTGGTCGGACCGCACCGCGATGACCTCGAATTGCGACTCGGCGACCAGTTGGCGAAAGGCTATGCCAGCCACGGTGAGTCATGGTCGATGGCGCTGTCGCTGCGACTGGCCTCCTATGAGTTGCTCCGCACCGAGGGCAGCGACCCGGTTCTGCTGCTCGACGACGTGTTCGCCGAACTCGACACCGCCCGGCGCACTGCGTTGGCCGCGGTGGCTGCCGACGCCGAACAGGTGTTGGTGACCGCGGCGGTGGGCGAAGATGTCCCCACCGGATGGGATGCTCAGCGCGTCGGCATCCGGATGGAGGATGCCGACGACGGCGCACGGATATCGGTGGTGGTGCAGTGACCGACGACGAGGACACCCCCGGCGGACCGCCGGACCGGCTGGCCGGCCTGTCCGGGATGGATCTGGTGCGCCGCACGCTCGAGGAGGCTCGCGGTGCCGCCCGCAGCCAGGGTAAGGACGTCGGTCGTGGGCGGATGGCCCCGACCCGGCGGGTGGCGGGCAGCGGCCGTCGCCGCACCTGGTCGGGTCCCGGCCCGGACTCGCGGGATCCCCAGCCCTTCGGCGCGGCGGCCCGCGATCTCACCCAGCGGCGCGGCTGGTCACCGCGGGTCGCCGAGGGTGCGGTGTTCGGCCAGTGGGAGACGGTGGTCGGCGAGCAGATCGCCGCGCACGCCACCCCGGTGGTGCTGCGCGAGGGTGTGCTGACCGTGGCGGCGGAATCCACCGCGTGGGCCACTCAGCTGCGGATGGTGCAGGCACAGCTGCTGGCCAAGATTGCCGCGGCCGTCGGCGATGGGGTCGTCAGCACCTTGAAGATCACCGGGCCGACCGCGCCGTCCTGGCGCAAAGGCCGCTACCACGTTCCGGGCCGCGGGCCGCGCGATACCTACGGGTGATTGCCTGAGAGCCGTCTCAGGGTCGGATTCGCCGGTCTGTAGCGTCGCCACGCACCGAGGATCGAGAAATTCCGCGCACGGCGCATTCAGATAGGTGGAAACGCCGTCACAGAGTCGGTCCAGTCGGCCGTTGGCGGTAGACTGGGACGAAGACCTGTGCGGGGGCTCACCCCCGGCCGGCATCACTGCCAAAGATCAAGGAGACGCCCTCAACGTGGCTGCCCAGAAGAAGTCTGCGCCGAGCGAGTACGGTGCCGACGCCATCAAGGTTCTCGAAGGCCTCGAAGCGGTGCGCAAGCGTCCCGGTATGTACATCGGTTCCACCGGTGAGCGCGGCCTGCACCACCTGATCTGGGAGGTGGTCGACAACGCGGTCGACGAGGCGATGGCCGGCTTCGCCACCAAGGTCGACGTGCGCATCCTCGAGGACGGCGGTGTCCAGGTCACCGACGACGGCCGCGGCATCCCGGTGGCGATGCATGCCACCGGCATCCCCACCATCGATGTGGTCATGACGGTGCTGCACGCCGGCGGCAAGTTCGAAGAGGGCGCCTATCAGGTGTCCGGCGGTCTGCACGGGGTCGGCGTCTCGGTGGTCAACGCGCTGTCCACCCGGCTGGAGGCCGATGTCCGCAAGGACGGCTACGAGTGGTTCCAGACATATGACCGGTCGGTGCCGGGCACCCTGAAGCAGGGTGAGAAGACCAAGAAGACCGGCACGACGATCCGGTTCTGGGCCGATCCGAACATCTTCGAGACCACGGTCTACGACTTCGAGACCATCGCGCGTCGCCTGCAGGAGATGGCGTTCCTGAACAAGGGTCTGACCATCGAGCTCACCGACGAGCGGGTCAGCGCCGACGAGATCGTCGACGAGGTGGTCAGCGAGACGGCCGAGGCGCCCAAGAGTGCCGAGGAGAAGGCGGCGGAGAAAGCCCAGACCCAGAAGGTCAAGCACCGCACCTTCCACTATCCGCAGGGCCTGGTCGACTACATCAAGCACATCAACCGCACCAAGACCGCGATCCACCCGAGCATCGTGGACTTCGGCGGCAAAGGTGAGGGCGCCGAGCTCGAGATCGCGATGCAGTGGAACGCCGGCTATTCCGAATCGGTGCACACCTTCGCCAACACCATCAACACCCACGAGGGCGGCACCCACGAAGAGGGTTTCCGCGCGGCGCTCACCTCGGTGGTGAACAAATACGCCAAAGACAAGAAGCTGCTCAAGGACAAGGACCCGAACCTCACCGGCGACGACATCCGCGAGGGGCTGGCCGCGGTCATCTCCGTCAAGGTCCGGCAGCCGCAGTTCGAGGGGCAGACCAAGACCAAACTCGGCAATACCGAGGTGAAGTCGTTCGTGCAGCGGGTCTGCAACGAACAGCTGACCCACTGGTTCGAGGCCAACCCGGCCGAAGCCAAGACGGTGGTCAACAAGGCGGTGTCCTCGGCGCAGGCCCGGCTGGCCGCCCGCAAGGCGCGAGAGCTGGTGCGGCGCAAGAGCGCGACCGACATCGGCGGTCTACCCGGCAAGCTCGCCGACTGCCGCTCGACCGACCCCAGCAAGTCCGAACTGTATGTGGTGGAGGGTGATTCGGCCGGCGGCTCGGCCAAGAGCGGCCGTGACTCGATGTTCCAGGCGATCCTGCCGCTGCGCGGCAAGATCATCAACGTCGAGAAGGCCCGCATCGACCGCGTCCTGAAGAACACCGAAGTGCAGGCCATCATCACCGCGCTGGGCACCGGTATCCACGACGAATTCGACATCTCCAAGCTGCGTTATCACAAGATCGTGTTGATGGCCGACGCCGACGTCGACGGTCAGCACATCTCCACGCTGTTGCTGACGCTGCTGTTCCGCTTCATGAAGCCGCTGATCGAGAACGGACACGTCTTCCTCGCCCAGCCCCCGCTGTACAAGCTGAAATGGCAACGCAGCGAACCGGAATTCGCCTACTCCGACCGGGAACGCGACGGTCTGCTGGAAGCCGGGCGCGCGGCCGGTAAGCGGATCAACGCCGAGGACGGCATCCAGCGGTACAAAGGCCTCGGTGAGATGGACGCCAAGGAATTGTGGGAGACCACGATGGATCCGTCGGTGCGGGTGCTGCGCCAGATCACCCTCGACGACGCCGCCGCGGCCGACGAGTTGTTCTCCATCCTGATGGGCGAAGACGTCGAGGCCCGCCGCAGCTTCATCACCCGCAACGCCAAAGACGTTCGCTTCCTTGATGTTTAACCCGGCGACGTCTGATTCGAGCGAAGGCTGATCACCCATGACTGACACCACCCTGCCCCCGACCGGCGACGACGCCGGCGACCGGATCGAACCGGTCGACATTCAGCAGGAGATGCAGCGCAGCTACATCGACTACGCGATGAGCGTGATCGTCGGCCGCGCTCTGCCCGAGGTGCGTGACGGCCTCAAGCCGGTACACCGCCGCGTGCTCTACGCGATGTACGACTCCGGATTCCGCCCGGACCGCGGACACGCCAAATCCGCCCGCTCGGTGGCCGAGACGATGGGTAACTATCACCCGCACGGCGACGCGTCGATCTACGACACCCTGGTGCGCATGGCCCAGCCGTGGTCGCTGCGCTACCCGCTGGTCGACGGACAGGGCAACTTCGGTTCGCCGGGTAACGACCCGCCGGCCGCCATGCGGTACACCGAGGCGCGGCTCACTCCCCTGGCGATGGAGATGCTGCGCGAAATCGACGAGGAGACAGTCGATTTCATCCCGAACTACGACGGCCGGGTGCAGGAGCCGACGGTACTGCCCAGCCGGTTCCCGAATCTGCTGGCCAACGGTTCGGGCGGTATCGCGGTCGGGATGGCGACCAACATCCCGCCGCACAACCTGCGCGAGCTCGCCGAAGCCGTCTACTGGTGCCTGGACAACTTCGAGGCCGACGAAGAGTCGACGTGCGCCGCGGTGATGGAGCGGGTGAAGGGTCCCGACTTCCCCACCCACGGCTTGATCGTCGGTAGCCAGGGCATCGAGGACACCTACAAGACCGGCCGCGGATCGATCCGGATGCGTGGCGTCGTGGAGATCGAAGAGGACAGCCGCGGCCGCACCGGCATCGTCATCACCGAGCTGCCCTACCAGGTCAACCACGACAACTTCATCACCTCGATCGCCGAGCAGGTGCGCGACGGCAAGCTGGCCGGCATCTCCAACATCGAGGACCAGTCCAGCGACCGGGTCGGCCTGCGCATCGTCGTGGAGCTCAAACGCGACGCCGTGGCCAAGGTGGTGCTCAACAACCTCTACAAGCACACCCAGCTGCAGACCAGCTTCGGCGCCAACATGCTCTCGATCGTCGACGGGGTGCCGCGCACCCTGCGCCTGGACCAGCTGATCCGGCTGTACGTCGACCACCAACTCGACGTCATCGTCCGGCGGACCCGGTACCGGCTGCGCAAAGCCAACGAACGGGCCCACATCCTGCGCGGTCTGGTCAAGGCACTCGATGCGCTCGACGAGGTCATCGCGTTGATCCGTGCGTCAGCCAATGCTGACGTGGCGCGCAGCGGGTTGATGGAACTCCTCGACGTCGACGAGATCCAGGCCCAGGCGATCCTGGACATGCAGCTGCGCCGCCTGGCCGCCCTGGAGCGTCAGCGGATCGTCGACGATCTGGCCAAGATCGAAGCCGAGATCGCCGACCTCGAAGACATCTTGGCCAAGCCGGAGCGCCAGCGCGCCATCGTGCGCGACGAGCTCAAGGAGATCGCCGACAAGCACGGTGACGACCGGCGCACCCGAATCGTGCCGGCCGACGGCGAGGTCAGCGACGAGGATCTGATCGCCCGCGAGGACGTGGTGGTCACCATCACCGAGACCGGCTACGCCAAGCGGACCAAGACCGACCTGTACCGCAGCCAGAAGCGCGGCGGCAAGGGCGTCCAGGGCGCCGGTCTCAAACAGGACGACATCGTCAACCACTTCTTCGTCTGCTCCACCCACGACTGGATCCTGTTCTTCACCACGCAGGGCCGGGTGTACCGGGCGAAGGCCTACGAACTGCCCGAGGCGTCTCGCACGGCACGCGGCCAGCATGTGGCCAACCTCCTCGCCTTCCAGCCCAACGAGCGCATCGCCCAGGTCATCCAGATCAAGGGCTACGAGGATGCGCCGTATCTGGTGTTGGCCACCCGCAACGGTCTGGTGAAGAAGTCGCGTCTGGTGGAGTTCGACTCCAACCGCTCCGGCGGCATCGTCGCGGTGAACCTGCGCGACGGTGACGAACTGGTGGGCGCGGTGCTGTGCTCCTCGGACGACGACCTGCTGCTGGTGTCGGCCAACGGCCAGTCGATCCGGTTCTCGGCAACCGACGAGGCGTTGCGGCCGATGGGGCGGGCCACCTCGGGTGTGCAGGGTATGCGGTTCAACACCGACGACCAGCTGCTGTCGTTGAACGTGGTCCGGCCGGACACCTACCTGCTGGTGGCGACGGCCGGCGGCTATGCCAAGCGCACCCCGATCGACGAGTACACCGCACAGGGTCGCGGCGGCAAGGGCATCCTGACGATTCAGTACGACCGCCGCCGTGGCAATCTTGTCGGAGCGTTGATCGTCGATGACGACACAGAGCTGTACGCCATCACCTCCGGCGGCGGTGTCATCCGGACCGCGGCCCGTCAGGTCCGTCGGGCCGGACGGCAGACCAAGGGCGTTCGGTTGATGAACCTGGGTGAGGGCGACACACTGATTGCCATCGCGCGCAACGCTGAGGCGGGCGACAGCACAGACGAGGTCAACACCGACCCGGAAGCGCCCTGATCAGTGAGGAGCCGTAGGTGAGTGCACCCAACGAGCCGGGATACCCGCGCTCGGGCGAGAGCTCGGGAGGCGGAAACGGTTCTCCCGGGCGTTCCTCGTCGGCCACCGGCCACGCCTCCGAGGGCGCCGATGTACCGCCCTGGCAGCGGGGGCGCCCCAGCCGCCCGCCGCAGGGTGCGGCCCGTCCGCAGGAGACCGCAACCCGACAGGATGCGACCCGACCGGATGCGGCCCGTCAGGACGTGAACCGCCCCGCCGGTGGCGGCGGCACTGCGCAGCACACGCCCGGTGCGGAGGCCCGTGCCACCACCCGCTTCGCGACCGGCGGTTCCGGGTCGACCGAGGAGATCCACGCCCCGGTGCGAACCACCGAACGTGTCGACAGCCCGCGTCCGGAGAACCGGCCGGAAAGCCGGCCAGAGAATCGGCCGGAGAACCGACCGGAGGCCTACGCCAGCGAGTTGCCGGACCTCTCCGGTCCGGTGCCGAGGCCGCCGCAGCGCAAGACCGGAAGTGACCGCCCGGCGAACGACCCGCCGGCCCGGCCGGCACCCCGGACTCAGGTGAGCAGCCGGGCGCCGCGCGGACCGGTGCGCGCCAGCATGCAGATCCGCCGGGTCGACCCGTGGAGCACGCTGAAGGTGTCGCTGGTGCTGTCGGTGGCGCTGTTCTTCGTCTGGATGATCGCCGTCGCGTTCCTCTACCTGGTGCTGGGTGGGATGGGCGTGTGGGACAAGCTCAACAGCAATGTCGGTGATCTGCTGACCAGCACCAGCGGGGCGAGCGGCGGCGAATTGGTGTCCAGCGGAACGATCTTCGGGGGCGCCGCCCTGATCGGGTTGGTCAACATCGTGATCATGACGGCGATGGCCACCGCCGGCGCGTTCATCTACAACCTCACCACCGACCTCGTCGGCGGCGTCGAGGTGACGCTGGCAGACCGGGACTGAACCCACGGAATTTGGGGCTACAGGGGCGGTTACGGTAATCTCGTCGCTCGGCCGTGTGCCGAACACGGGCCTATAGCTCAGGCGGTTAGAGCGCTTCGCTGATAACGAAGAGGTCGGAGGTTCGAGTCCTCCTAGGCCCACTGGACAGGCTGGTCACACCGGCCGGCCCGACGAAGGGGGCACCATGAAATGGCTCGTGGTGCTCGCCGCGGCGGGAGCGTCGGTGCTGGTGTGGCGGTCACGGCGCGGGCCCGAAGTGTGGCACGAGCTCGACGAGCAGTCAGCCTGACCACCGAGGGGCCTTAGCTCAGTTGGTAGAGCGCTGCCTTTGCAAGGCAGATGTCAGGAGTTCGAATCTCCTAGGCTCCACACCGTAGATTGATCCGCGTGGAGCTGCGCCAGTTGGAGGCGTTCGTCGCCGTCGCCACCGAGTTGCATTTCGGGCGCGCCGCCGAGCAACTGCACCTCAGCCAACCCACCCTCAGCGATCTGATCCGCCGGCTGGAGCGGGAACTCGGCACTCTGCTGTTCACCCGCACCACCCGGCGGGTTGCCCTGACGCCGGCCGGGATCGAGATGCGGCGGCGCGCCGATGCCATCCTCGCGGAGGTGACCGATGCCGCCGCCGCCGTGCAGCGCGCGGCCGCCGGCGAGGCGGGAACCGTCCGCGTCGGCGTCACACCGCCGGTCGCTCCGGTGCTCGCGCCGCACCTCGCGGCCGCTCTACGCGCGGAAACCCCAGATGTGGAAATCACCGTCAGCCGGATGTGGTTACGCGACCTCGAGCGTGCCCTGCTGGACTCCGAGGTCGACGTGGCGATCACCTGCAGTCCGGTGCCGGGATCGCACGGCGCGGTCAGCGAACTGCTCTGCGGCGAGCAGCTGCTCGTCGGGCTGCGGCCCGATCACTCCCTGGCCGGTCGTGAGGCGGTGTCGTTGACCGAGCTGGCCGGCGATACCTTCGGCATGCCCAGCGAGGCGCTCTTCCCGGCGTGGGCGATCGCCCACCAGGATGCGTTGCGGGAGGCGGGGGTGACCCCGCCCGTCGTCGAACTCGCCGACACCGATCTGACCTCGCGCCGGTGGGCCGAGCAGGCCGACGTCGACTGGATCATGACCACTGCCTCGGTGGCCGCGCCCGATATGCATGCGGTGCTGCGGCCGATCGCGCCGCCCCGGTTGATCCGCTTCATGGTGCACTGGGTGCCGGGCACGGTGCCGAATCCCGCCGTCGCGCGCTTCGTCCGGCTGGCCCGTACCGCATCGGTGCCCGACGGCTGGGTCCGGCTCTAGATTGATCGGCTCTGCCGATCAATGCACTCCGCAATCGCCACTTTTTCTCCGCCCCGATCGCCCGCAGTCTTGATGCGTGACTGCGTTCAGCACCCGATTCCACACCGTCCAGATCGACGGCCTCGACGTCTTCTACCGGGAGGCCGGTGACCTGTCACGGCCGACTGTTCTTCTCCTGCACGGTTTCCCGTCCAGCTCGCACATGTTCCGCAACCTCATGGCCGCGCTGGCCGACGATTATCACCTGGTGGCGCCGGACCACATCGGGTTCGGCCGCTCGGCCATGCCGTCGGTCAACCAGTTCACCTACAGTTTCGACCGGCTGACCGAGATCACCGAGAAACTGGTCGACCACTTGGGGCTGGACCGCTTCGCCATTTACATCCACGACTATGGCGCCCCCATCGGGTTGCGGATCGCGAGTAGTCAACCGGACCGCGTCACCGCGATCATCAGTCAGAGCGGCAACGCCTACCTCGAGGGGTTCACCCCGTTCTGGGACATCCTGTTCGCGCACGCCAAGGATCGCGCCGCCAACGAGGACGGGGTGCGGGAGTACTTCACCCTGGCCACCACCAAGTGGCAGTACACCCACGGAGTTCCGGCCGACCGGCTCGACCGGATCGCTCCGGAGACCTGGCTGCTGGACCAGGCCGGGCTGGACCGCAACGGCAACGACGCCATTCAGCTGCAGCTGTTCTGGGACTACCAGTTCAACCTCGACGGCTACCCCAAATTCCAGGAGTACTTCCGCACCCACCAGCCACCGCTGCTGGTCACCTGGGGCCGCAACGACGAGATCTTCGGCGCGGCCGGCGCCGAGGCCTTCCGGCGGGATCTGCCGAACGGCGAGTACCACCTGCTCGACACCGGCCACTTCGCCCTGGAGACCCACGGTGAAGAGATCAGCGGCTACATCCGCGACTTCCTGGGCCGACTCTAGGACCGGCTCAGGGCCGCGGGGACACCTCGACGCTGGGCGGCAGCGGCGACGGATCGGGTTGCGTAGAGCGTCGCAGGATCGAGAACGTGACCCCGCCGACCGCGAGTACCGCGGCGGCCACCCCCGCGATCACCAGCGGCCGCCGGCGGCGCTTGGCGCGTCGGCCCGGCAGCGACTGCGGAAGGCCGGCGACGAGATCCTGCGCGGCGGCGAGGTCGGCGGTGAGCTCCTTGCGCAGCCGGCTCTTGCGGTACTGCTTGCGCAGCGTCGCCACGGTCGCCGCGGTGGAGTTCGCGCCGATCCCCACGACGCCCCGGGTGACGTCGACGGGGCCCACAGCGGTGTACTTCAGGCCGCGGGCCAGCCGCTGGCGGGGCGGCAGCGGGACTCTCGACGGCAAGCTGGATGTCAGGCTCATTCGGCACCTTCCGGGGACGGGGACAGAGATCGAGACGGGGTGGACAGAGGTGCTGACAGCCTGCCATCTCCCCCGTCGGCAGGGCCACCGATCACGGATGGCAGACTGATTTCCCGTGACGAGCCCCATTCAGACCGCGACGGCGACCCTGCACACCAACCGCGGTGACATCAGGATCGCGCTGTTCGGCAACCACGCCCCCAAGACGGTGTCCAACTTCGTCGGATTGGCCCAGGGCACCAAGGATTACAAGACCGAGAACGCCTCGGGCAGCACCTCGGGTCCGTTCTACGACGGCGCGGTGTTCCACCGGGTGATCGGCGGCTTCATGATCCAGGGTGGTGACCCCACCGGCACCGGCCGCGGCGGCCCCGGCTACCAGTTCGCCGACGAGTTCCACCCGGAACTGCAGTTCGACAAGCCCTACCTGCTGGCCATGGCCAACGCCGGCCCGGGCACCAACGGCTCGCAGTTCTTCATCACCGTCGGTCCGACCCCGCACCTCAACCGGCGCCACACCATCTTCGGTGAGGTCGTCGACCCGGAGTCGCAGAAGGTCGTCGACGCCATCGCCACCACGGCGACCGATCGCAACGACCGGCCGACCGAGCCGGTGGTCATCGAATCGATCACCATCTCCTAGTTCATCCGCTCACTGACGGCGGCCGGCATAGCCGGCCGCCGTCAGTGCGTCCAGCACGTCGAGCGGATCGGTGCCGAGATCCCAGCGGGTGAACACCAGCAGCTGATCGTCGGTCGTCTCCATCTCCAGCAGCCGCACCTTGCGGGCCAGCCGCCGGAACTCGGTGATGCGGATGAGCTTCAGATCAGCCCGGGTCAGCACCCTGGTCCGCAGCCAACCGCGGACCGTCAGTCCGGCGTCGGTGATAGCCAGTTTGGGCCGCGCCCGCCATGACATGCTTGCGAACGCGAGCAAACCCGCTGCCGCGACACCGGTCAGGATCCGCCCCGGCGGATCTGTGACGACGATCACAGATGCGGTAGCCATCACCAGGCCGAAGATGCCGCAACCAGCGATTCCCGCGGGATGCGGCCCCCAGCTAGTTTGCTGCATGGCCAATCCACACCCCCTTACCGCGGCTGATGCTGTTATCCACAGGTGCTATCCCCAATGGGGATGAACTACATCGATGTGATTGAACACCTTCGGCGTTGCTGTGCAGAGCGTCGCTGCGGCGCGCCGTGCGGTCGCGTCACCGCCAGCGCATCGTCAGCAGCAACCCGGTGATCATGAAGGCAAACGCGATGGCGTAGTTCCACGGGCCGAGCTCGGCCATCCACTGCAGGGCGCCGGGTGCGTCGATCGGATTGGTCGCCGCCAGCTGGAAGACCAGCAACCAGATCAGCCCGATCAGCATCAGGCCGATGAACAACACGACGAACCACACACTCGAGGGTCCCGCTTTGACCTTCACCGGCGTCCGGCTCACCGTCGAGGCGGTGAAGTCGTTCTTCTTGCGGACCTTGGACTTGGGCATGCTTACCTTCACGAGCTGTCAGTGCGACGATGGTGCGGATGCCCATCGAGATCACCGCCGAGCCTAACGCAGGAGCTGCGGCGTCCCGCCGCGTCACCGCCTGGCGCCTGGGTGTCCCCGTCGTGTGTCTGGCCGCCGGGCTGCTGTTGGCGGCCACCCACGGCGTGTCCGGCGGCGACGAAATCCGCCGCAGCGACGCCCCCCGACTGGTCGACCTGGTCCGCGAGGCGCAACAGTCCGTCGACCGGCTCAGCGCCGAACGCGACGACCTGGCGGCGGCGGTCGACGGATTCCACGGCGGATCGCCGAGTGTCGACGCCGCGCTCGCGGCGATCGCCGAGCGCTCGGCGGTGCTGGCCGCCGAAGCGGGCGTCGACCCGATGACCGGTCCCGGCCTGGTCGTCACCCTCAACGATGCACAGCGCGACGCCGACGGCCGGTTCCCCCGCGACGCCTCCCCCGACGACCTGGTGGTCCACCAACAGGACATCCAGGCCGTCCTCAATGCACTGTGGAGTGCGGGTGCCGAAGCCGTACAGATGCAGGACCAGCGACTGATCGCCACCTCCGCCGCGCGCTGCGTCGGCAACACGCTGCTGCTCAACGGGCGCACCTACAGCCCGCCCTACGTCATCACCGCCATCGGCGATGCGCCGGCGATGCAGGCGGCGCTGGCGGCCGCGCCCCTGGTGACGCTGTACAAGCAGTACGTGCTGCGCTTCGGATTGGGCTACACCGAGGAGGTCAAGGACTCGGTGCAGGTGGTCGGCTACACCCAGCCGGTACGGATGCGCTTCGCCGTGCCCGCGGGTCCGATCGGCTACTGACCCCCGGCTGCGCACACCGGACTAACCTGGTCGAATGCGCATCCTCGTCGTCGACAACTACGACAGCTTCGTCTTCAACCTGGTCCAGTACCTGGGTCAGCTCGGCGTCGAGGCGACGGTGTGGCGTAACGACGACCGGCAGCTGGACAGCGAGGCGGACATCGCCTCGGCGGCCACCGACTTCGACGGCGTCCTGCTCAGCCCCGGCCCAGGTACCCCCGAGCGCGCCGGGGCGTCGATCCCGCTGGTCGAGGCCTGCGCCGCCGCCGAGACGCCGCTGCTGGGTGTCTGCCTGGGTCATCAGGCCATCGGCGTCGCCTTCGGCGCGACCGTCGACCGGGCGCCGGAACTATTGCACGGAAAGACCAGCGTGGTGCACCACGCCGACACCGGGGTCCTACGGGGACTGCCCGATCCGTTCACGGCCACCCGCTATCACTCGCTGACGATCGTGCCGGACACCGTGCCCGACGACCTGGAGGTCACCGCCCGCACCCCGAGCGGCGTGATCATGGGCGTGCGGCACACCACGCTGCCCATTCACGGTGTCCAGTTCCACCCCGAATCCATTCTGACCGAGGGTGGACACCGGATGCTGGCGAACTGGCTGGCGTGCTGTGGCCAGGCGCCGGCCGAGGCGCTGGTGGCCCAACTCGAAGCCGAGGTGGCCAGCGCTGTCGAGGCGGGCCGGGCGGCGGCTACGACGCGAAATTCAGCGTGATCCGGCTGTCGTAGTTGACCCCCGAGCCCGGCGACGGGCTCTGGCGTACCACCGCATTGGTCCGCTGACCGCTGTTCTGCACGTCCGCACCCTTGTCGAGGACGCCGGTCCACCCCAGCGCCCGCAACCGTGGTTCGGCGTCGGTCCAGAACTGTCCGGTGAGATCCGGCATCACGAACTGGTTGCCCCGGGACACCTGCAGCTGGATCAACGTGTCCACGGGCACGTTCTCCGCGGCGGCCGGCGTGCTGCCGAGGACTTGGCCGGCCGGTTCGGTGCTGTCCACCTGAACCGGAACCGTGTTGCGGAATCCGGAGGCGTTCAGAATCTGCTGCGCGGACTCCACCGTCTGCCCCACCACCGACGGCACCGCCCGGCTTTCCGGTCCCGAACCGACGATGATCGTGATCTCGTTGGTGATCGCGGAGGTCTGGTTGGCCGGCGGATTGGTGGCCATCACCCGGTCCTTGAGTTCCGGGGTGGACGGCGACGCCTGCTGCCGGAACCGGCCGAATCCGGCGTCGGTGAGCTGGCGGACCGCCTCGGCGTAGGTGAGCGACTTCACGTCGGGCACCTCGCGCTGCTCGGGACCGGTCGAGACGTTGATGGTGATCTCGTCGCCGGCCGCGGCTTCGGTATTGGCCTCGGGCGTCGTGCCGATCACGTGGTCGGGCGGGACGTCGGAGTTCGGCTCCTGCTGGGTGCGCACCCCGAAACCGGCGTTCTGCAGTTGCGCGATGGCCTCCGCGGACACCTGCCCGGTCACGTCCGGGACGTTGACGGCGCGGGTGTCCGAGCCGAACGTGTTGATGCCGACCGTCACGGCCACCGTCAGGACCGCCAGCACCGCCACCGCGGCCAGCCAGCGGCCGACCGATCCGCCGCGACCCCGCTCGACCGGACGCGGCTCGGGCCGCGGCATGTGACCGATCGGCTCGGTGCGCTCGTGGGCCGGGGTCGCCGAGAGCATCGACGTGCGTTCGGCCTCGGTGAGCACCTTCGGCGCCTCCGGGGTTTCGCCGCTGTGCACCCGCACCAGATCGGCACGCAGCTCGGCCGCGGTCTGATAGCGGTTGTCCGGGTTCTTGGCCAGCGCCTTGAGCACCACCGCGTCCAGATCCGGTGAGATCCCCGAATGCCGCAGCGACGGCGGCACGGGATCCTCGCGCACGTGCTGGTAGGCCACTGCGACCGGCGAGTCCCCGACGAAGGGGGGCTCTCCGGTGAGCATCTCGTAGAGCACACAGCCCAGCGAATACACATCCGACCGGGCGTCGACCTTCTCCCCGCGGGCCTGCTCCGGCGAGAGGTACTGCGCGGTGCCGATCACCGCCGCGGTCTGGGTGACGCTGTTGGCGTCGGCGAGCGCCTTGGCGATGCCGAAGTCCATCACCTTCACCGCGCCGGTCTTGCTGATCATGATGTTGGCGGGTTTGACGTCGCGGTGGATGGTGCCGTGCTGGTGGCTGAAGTTCAGCGCCTGGCAGGCGTCGGCGATGACCTCGAGCGCCCGTTTGGCGGGCATCGGGCCCTCACTGTGCACGATGTCGCGCAGCGTGACGCCGTCGACGTACTCCATCACGATGTAGGGCAACGGACCGGTCGGGGTCTCCGCCTCACCGGTGTCGTAGACCGCGACGATCGCCGGGTGGTTGAGTGCGGCGGCGTTCTGGGCCTCCCGGCGGAACCGCAGGTAGAAACTGGGGTCGCGGGCGAGGTCCGCGCGCAGCACCTTGATCGCGACGTCGCGGTGCAGGCGCGTGTCACGGGCGAGGTGAACCTCGGACATACCGCCGAAGCCGAGGATCTCCCCCAGCTCGTAGCGGTCGGACAGATGGTGTGGGGTCGTCATGTCTGTGTGTCGGGCCATGTCTGTTCAAGGGAGGGAGACAGCGGTCTTCCACCATCACCGATCACCCCGCCGTCGGTCCAACCGGGCAGCCAGGGAGCCATGGCGGTCGGGGATTGATACGGGGTGGTCTCGGTGATCGTGTTGGTGACCGTCGGTGGTGGCGACTGCTGGTCCTTTCGGTCCTGCGCATTGAGGACGATCAGGATCGCGATCACGATGGCCAGCGCGCCGAGTACGCCGGCGGCCCACAGCAGCGCGCGCTGACCGGAGGAGAACGTGCGCCGGGCCGGCGGCGGCGTGCGGTGGCCTGCGGTCGCCGGGCGTGCCCGCGCCGCGGTGGGTGGGGCACCGGCCATCGCCGCCCGGTTCTGGGCGGCCGAGGGAACCGCCGCGGGGGCGGCCCGGCCCAGCGTGGGGGCCTGGTTGGGGCGCGGCGGACGCCGGCCGGATCGCACGGCGGCCACGGCGTCGGCGAACGGGCCGCCCGAGCGGTACCGCATGCTCGGGTTCTTGACCAGCGTGATCTCGATCAGCTCACGGACATTCGGCGGCAGATCGGCCGGCAGCGGCGGCGGCGTCTCCTTGATGTGTTTCATCGCCACGGTCAGCGCGCCGTCGCCGGTGAAGGGCCGCTTACCGGAGACCGACTCGTAGCCCACGACGCCGAGTGCGTACACATCGCTGGCCGCGGTGGCGTCGTGGCCGAGAGCCTGTTCGGGCGCGATGTACTGGGCGGTACCCATCACCATGCCGGTCTGGGTGACCGGTGCGGCGTCGACGGCCTTGGCGATGCCGAAGTCGGTCAGCTTCACCTGGCCGGTGGGGGTGATCAGGATGTTGCCCGGTTTGACGTCGCGGTGCACCAGACCCGCGGTGTGGGCGACCTGCAGGGCGCGGCCGGTCTGTTCGAGCATGTCCAGCGCGTGCCGCAACGACAGCCGCCCGGTGCGCTTGAGCACCGAGTTCAACGGCTCGCCGTTGACCAGCTCCATCACCAGATACGCGGTGCGGCCCTCGCCGTCCATGTCGGTCTCGCCGTAGTCGTACACGCTGGCGATGCCCGGATGATTGAGCATGGCGACCGTGCGGGCCTCGGCGCGGAACCGTTCGACGAACTCGGAGTCGGTCGAGTACTCGGCTTTGAGCACCTTGACCGCGACGCGCCGGCCCAGTCTGCTGTCGACGGCCTCCCAGACCTGGCCCATACCGCCGGTGGCGATGAGCCGCTGCAGGCGGTACCGGCCGGACAGCGTGACGCCGACGCGGGGGCTCATTGCTTGCCTCGCTTCGCTCGGCTGCGGGGGCTCATTGCTCGCCTCGCTTCGCTCGGCTGCGGGGGCTCATTGCTTGCCTCGCTTCGCTCGGCTGCGGGGACTCATGATCCCTCCCTCAACGCCGCCGCGATCGTCGCCCGTCCGATCGGCGCAGCCACCGTCCCGCCGGTGGCCGACAACCGGTTGCCGCCGTTCTCGACCAGCACCGCCACCGCGACCTTGGGGGCCTGCGCCGGGGCGAAGGCGATGTACCAGGCATGCGGCGGGGTGTTGCGCGGATCGGTCCCGTGTTCGGCCGTACCGGTCTTCGAAGCGATCTGCACGCCGGCGATGGCCCCTTTCTGCTGAGTCATCTGCTCGGCGCCCACCATCAAGTCCGTCAGTGTAGCCGCGACCTGCGGCGACACCGCGCGTCGCTCCTCGACGGGAGCCGTCGTGCTGATGTTGGCCAGGTCGGGTCCCTTGAGGCTGTCGACCAGATAGGGCCGCATCGTCACCCCTTCGTTCGCGATGGTCGCGGCGACCATCGCGTTCTGCAGCGGTGTGACCGCCACGTCCTTCTGCCCGATGCTCGACATGCCGAGCGCGGCGCCGTCACCGATCGGCCCGACCGTCGACTCCGCCACCTGTAACGGGATCGGCGCGGGCGCATCGTCGAAACCGAAACCGAGTGCGGTGTTCTTCAGCGCCTCGGATCCGGTGTCGATGCCCAATTCGACGAACGCGGTGTTGCAGGACCGTGCGAAGGCCTCTCGCAACGGGGCGGTCGGCCCGCCGCCGCAGGTCGAGCCGCCGTAGTTCTCCAGCGTTGCGGTGCTGTCCGGCAACGCGATTCGCGCCGCCGAGGTCAACGGCGTGTCGACGTTGGCACCGTTCTGCAGGGCGGCCGCGGTGGTGATCACCTTGAACGTCGACCCCGGCGGGTAGGTCTCGGCGATCGCGCGGTTCACCAGCGGCGAGTTCGGGTCGTCACGCAGCTGCTGCCACGCCTGGGCCTGCTTCTCCATGTCGTGGGTGGCGAGCAGGTTCGGGTCGTAGGACGGCGACGAGACCATCGCGAGGATCTTGCCCGTCGAGGGCTCCAGCGCCACCACCGAACCCTTGCAGGGGCCGTCGCAGCCCTTCTCCATCGCCTCCCAGGCGGCCTGCTGCACCTGTGGGTTGATGGTGGTCTCGACGTTGCCGCCACGCGGATCGCGGCCGGTGAAGAAGTCGGCGAGCCGGCGGCCGAACAGCCGTTCGTCGGAGCCGTTGAGGATGGTGTCCTCCGCGCGTTCCAGGCCGGTGCTCGAATAGCCCAGCGAATAGAAACCCGTCACCGGGGCGTACGCCAGGGCGTTGGGGTAGACCCGCAGGAACCGGAACCGTCCGTTGGTGGCCACCGAATACGCCAGCAGTTGGCCGCCCGCGGTGATCTGGCCGCGTTGGCGGGAGTACTCGTCGAGCAGCACCCGCTGGTTGCGTGGGTCGGTGCGCAGACCATCGGCGGTGAACACCTGGGTGATGGTGGCGTTGCCCAGCAGCAGCACGATCAGGACCATGATCGTGACGGAGATTCGGCGCAGCGAGGTGTTCATACCTTCTCGATCACCTCGGTGCTGGCGGCGGCGATCGGGGTCTGCGGCAGGGGTTTGGTGGTGATCGGGCGGCGGGCGGCGTGCGAGATGCGCAGCAGGATCGCCAGCAGCAGATAGTTCGCCAGCAGCGACGAGCCGCCGTAGGACATCCACGGGGTGGTCAGGCCGGTCAGCGGGATCAGCCGGGTGACGCCCCCGACGACGATGAACAACTGGATCGCCAGCGTGGCCGCCAGGCCGGCGGCGAGCAGCTTGCCGAAGCTGTCGCGCACGGCGATCGCGGTGCGCAGCCCGCGGATCACCACGATGGTGTAGAGCATCAGCACGGCGGCGAAACCGACCAGACCGAGTTCTTCACCGACGGCGGCGATGATGAAGTCGGTCGACGCCGCGGGCACGGTGCCGGGCTGCCCGTTGCCCAGACCCGTGCCGAAGATGCCGCCGGTGGCGAAGCTGAACATCGACTGCACCATCTGGTAGCCGGTGCCCTCGGGGTCGGCGAACGGGTCCAGCCACGTCTTCACCCGCACCTGGACGTGATCGAAGAGGTAGTACGCCGCGACGCCGGCGAACGCGAACAGCGTCAGACCTATGGCGAGCCAACTGATCCGCTCGGTCGCGGCGTAGAGCAGCACCAGGAACGACGCGTACAGCAGCAGCGAGGTGCCGAGATCCTTCTCGAAGACCATCACCGCGATCGAGGCGATCCAGGCGCCCAGCAGCGGAGCGAGGTCACGCGGGCGGGGCAGATCCATGCCCAGGACGTGTTTGCCCGCGCTGGTGAACAGGCTGCGCTTGTCGACCAGGACGGCGGCGAAGAAGATCAGCAGCAGGATCTTGGAGAACTCGGCGGGCTGGATGGAGAAGCCGGGCAGCTCGATCCAGATCTTGGCACCGTTCTGCTCGGACATCGATCGCGGCAGCACGGCGGGGATCGCCAACAGCACCAGGCCGGTCAGCCCGCAGACGTACCCGTAGCGCGCCAGCATCCGGTGATCGCTCAGAAGGGTGATCACCGCGGTGAAGCCGACCACCCCGACCAGCGTCCACAGCATCTGCTGGTTCGCGGTGCCGCCCAGCCCACGCTCGATGAGTTCACCCTGGGCGAGGTCGAGGCGGTGGATCATCACCAGGCCCAACCCGTTGAGCAGCGCCACCACCGGGAGCAGCAGTGGGTCGGCGTAGGGGGCGTAGCGGCGCACGGCGAAATGGGCGACGGCGAACAGCGCGAGGTAGCCGGCCGCGTACTGGGCCAGGTCCCAGCTGATGCCCTGCTCCTGGTTGGCCTCGACCAGCAGCAGCGCCACCGTGGTGATCACCGCCGCGAAGCCGAGCAGCAGCAGTTCGGCGTTGCGCCGGTTCGGCAGCGGCGGGGTGACCGTCACCGGTGACTGCGGCGCGGTGGTCATGATGCCGCCCGGCAGGTCGTTCCCGGTTGTGGTGGTGGCGGGGGCAGTGCGGTCACGGTCGGTGCCGCAGTGGTGGTGGGCGGGGGAGCCGGCGTGGGGGAGGACCCGGAGGTCGGCGGTGCGGCCGGTGAGGTGACGGTGGTGGGTGTCTCCGGGGCCGGGGCGGCGCTCGACCCTGTCGTCTGGGCCGGCGACGGACGCGGAGAAGCGCCCCCGCCAGGGGTGACCGTGGGCGAGGGCGCGGGAGGCGGCGGCGGCGTCCGGGTCGGCGTCGGCGGCGGGCACGGCGGCAGCACCGAACTGCGGGCCAGCTCCTCGATCTGGGCGATCGCGTCGTCCAGCGACCCACCGGGCAGGCCGGCGATCACCTGCGCGCGTTCGGACTCGCGCATGTCCTGCACGTCCAGCGGCTGGCAGTCCCGGTTGTTCGACGACTGGCCGGGACTGATCAGCGACAGCTCGTTGCGGGCGTTCAGACAGCCCTGCAGGTAGGCCTCCTGCAGCGAGTAGCCCAGGAACGAGCCCTGGACACCGCGCATGATGGACACCGTGCCGTCGTCGGCGGTGACGTAGTAGTTGTTGCGGACGATCTCGCGCCCGACGGCCAGGCCGGCCAGCAGGATCAGCACGGCGACCGTGGCGGCGATGATCATCCGGCGCCGCGACCGGGGTTTCTTGACCGGCTCTTCCGGTTGTGCGACAACGCGTTTGGGAGCGTTGCGTTTTGGGTTGTAGGCCGAGGCGCGCCCCGCCGCGGTGTTCGGCGGTGGCGAGTCGTCGTCGCCGGAGACGGCGCCGGCGAGGATCGGCTGGGTCTGGCCGTAGTCGTAGTCGACGACGTCGGCCACCACCACGGTGACGTTGTCGGGTCCGCCGCCGCGCAGGGCCAGCTCGATGAGCCGGTCGGCGCTCTCGGCGACATCGGGGATGCGCAACGCGTCGGCGATCGTCTCGTGGCTGACCGGGTCGGACAACCCGTCGGAGCACAGCAGATACCGATCGCCGGCGCGGGCCTCCCGCATGATCAGCGTCGGCTCCACCTCGTGGCCGGTCAGCGCGCGCATGATCAGCGACCGCTGCGGGTGGCTATGGGCCTCCTCGGCGGTGATCCGACCCTCGTCGACGAGGGTCTGGACGAATGTGTCGTCCTTGGTGATCTGGTTGAGCTCGCCGTCGCGCATCAGATAGCCGCGGGAGTCACCGATGTGCACCAGGCCCAGCCGGTTCCCGGCGAACAGGATCGCGGTGAGTGTGGTGCCCATCCCGTCGAGTTCGGGGTCGGCTTCGACGTGGGCGGCGATGGCCGAGTTGCCCTCGCGGACGGCGTCGTCGAGCTTGCTCAGCAGATCACCGCCGGGCTCGTCGTCGTCGAGGTGGGCCAGCGCGGCGATCACCAACTGGGAGGCGACCTCACCAGCGGCGTGACCGCCCATGCCATCGGCCAGGGCGAGTAAACGCGCGCCGGCGTAGACGGAGTCCTCGTTGTTGGCGCGGACGAGGCCGCGGTCGCTGCGCGCGGCGTACCGGAGAACCAGGGTCACGGGCGCAGCTCGATCACCGTCTTGCCGATTCGCACCGGCGCACCAATCGGAACCCTTACCGCCGTCGTCACCTTCGCCCTGTCGAGGTATGTGCCGTTGGTCGATCCTAGGTCTTCGACGTACCATTCCGAGCCTCGAGGCGACAGCCGGGCGTGCCGCGTGGACGCGTAGTCGTCGGTCAGCACCAGCGTCGAATCGTCGGCGCGCCCGATCAGGACCGGCTGACTGCCCAGGGTGATGCGGGTGCCGGCCAGCGCACCATCGGTCACCACCAGGTGGCGGGCCACGCTGCGAGCCTGCCGGCTGGGCAGCAGCGATCCGCGTAGCGCCAGGCCGCGGCGGACCATGACCGCACCGGTCGGCGCGTAGATGTCGGTGCGCAGGATGCGCAGCACCGACCAGATGAACAGCCACAACATCAGCAGGAAACCGACGCGCGTCAGCTGCAGCATCAACCCCTGCATCTGACGTCCTCTCCGTCCCGTTCGCGGTGCACTGACCGCACAGCACGCCGTCGGCGCACCGTCACGATACTTGGACGGCGATCGCCGTGAGTGTCAAGCCGACTGCATGTTCCCGGGTTGTGACCGGGCATGGCCGGCACTCAGTGCACGCGGACGATGATCTCGGAGTGCCCCAGCCGGATGACATCACCATCGGCGAGCTGCCACTCCTGGACGGGCGCATTGTTGACGGTGGTGCCGTTCGTGGAGTTCAGATCCGACAGCAGCGCGGTCTGACCGTCCCAACGGATCTCCAGGTGACGGCGTGAGACGCCGGTGTCGGGCAGCCGGAACTGCGCGTCCTGGCCGCGGCCGATCACATTGGCGCCTTCGCGCAGCTGGTAGGTGCGGCCGCTGCCGTCGTCGAGCTGCAGGGTGACCGCGGTACCGCCGGCGGGATAGTCGCCCTGACCGTAGCCGGCCGCCGCGCCGTATCCCGCTCCGGCGCCCTGCCCGTAATCCTGGCCGTAGTCCTGCCCATAGCCGCCGGGTTCGCCGTAGCCCTGCTGATCGCCGTAGCCGCCGGGCTCACCGTATCCGCGGCCGTAATCCTGGCCGTAGTCCTGCCGTCCGCCGCCCGGTGCGCCGTAGCCGCCACCGGGGGCGCCGTAGCCCTGGTCGGGGTAGCCACCGTGATCGGGGTACCCGGGGCGCCCGCCGGGCGCGCCGTAGCTGCCGTCCTCGTGCCGGCCGGGGCCAGGCGGGCGGCCGTAGTCGTAATCGGCGCCGGGACCGCCGGGACCGCCCGGAGCGCCCGGAGCGCCCGGAGCACCGTAGCCACCGCCGGGTGGGGGACCGTATCCGCCGGGGCCCGGCCGGTAACCCTGGTCGTAGCCGCCGGGGCCCTGCCGGTAGCCCTGGTCGTATCCGCCACCGGGGGGCGGTCCGTAACCGCCCGGACCGCGCTGTTCGTAGTTCGGCGGGTAGCCACCCTGGTCCGGGTAGCCGCCCTGCTCGGGATAGCGGCCCTGCTCCGGCTGGTAGGGGGCACGCGGTTCGGGACCGCGGCCTTCCTCGCCCTGCGGGCGTCCGTAGCGGTCGTCGTAGTATTCGTCGCCCGGCCGCCCCTGGCCCTGGTCGCCTCGGTAACTGGGGTTGTCGCTCATCGGTGGTACTCCTGGTTCTGCGGTGTACGCGTGGTCTCGGGGTGCCGGGGCGGGTTCGCCGGTGGTCGAGTCGGGGTTGACCGCGCCGCGTGCGCGGAACTGTCCAGTGTGCAGGTTGGGGGACTGCTCGAATCTGACGACCACATCACCATACGTTTGCCACCCCTGCTCACGGATGTATCCCTCCAGATGCTTGGCGAATGCGGTCGCGGTCAGCTCCGGATCAGCGCTGACCTTCGAGTGGTCGGGCACACTGAGGGTAATTACGTACTCGTTCGGCGCCAAAATTCGGCCGCCGCCGACGGTGCGAATTCCGGCCTCGGCTTCGCGGCGTAGCCGGCCCTCGACCTCCTGCGGCACGATGGACCCGCCGAACACCCTGGCGAAGGCGTCGCCGACGGTGGATTCGAGCTTGCGCTCGAACCGGTCGACAAGACCCATCTCACCGCCCGCCTCTCACTGTCGTGCCTGCTCATGACCGCCACCGGATTTTCCTGCATGGTATCTACCCCGTCGTGGGCGGCGGGACCACCAGAACTATGAGAATCGCGGTGACGTCTGGTGGGGGAGCCCGCCCGCCCTCGTTTTGGGGCGGTGGCGGCCGGAGTGATAGGCTCCCCCGGTCTTCCAGGGCGAGTGGCGGAATGGCAGACGCGCTGGCTTCAGGTGCCAGTGTCCTTCGGGACGTGGGGGTTCAAGTCCCCCTTCGCCCACCACGAGCGGTTCTACGAACTGCGATCAAAGAGGTCACGAACCAGAAAGTGTTCGTGACCTCTTTGTTTTGTGGAATGGGCTAGGCGGAGCGTTGGTTTCGATCGTGCCCGGGACTTCCGCAGGAGAATCCCTTAGCGAGCAGCCGCTCACCACTGTCAACTAAGAGGTAACGGGTTGGCGATCCGGCCCGTCTTGGAGGCAGGCGCCCGCCAAAGCGTCAAAGCGGGCACTGAACAAGGACCACGGGCGACGACATCGAACCAGCGAAGGTCTCGCAGTGGTGGCGTGTGATCGCGGGGAAGTGAATCTCGACCCGGTCGCGTATGACCATTGAACAGCTCGCTGGGGGCGCTCTTGTCCCCTCCCCGCTTTGCCCTATCCGACCCCAGTTCCGTCTGCGAGCAGCGCGGCGGCGAGTTGCGCAGAGGGAGTCGAGCCAAGTAGGGCTTCGATGGAGTCCAATTTGTAGGCCCGCATCAACGAAAGGAGTGTTCGGAGGCTCGGGTTGGGCAGGGCCCTCTTCTCGAGTGCTGCGAGCGCCCCTCGGGTGATTCGAGCCTCTGCCGCCGCTTGCTCTTGTGTCAGCCCCATCGCCTCCCTGCGCGCGCGTAGAGACTGACCGAGGTGGATAGTTGACTGAACATCGCTAACCAACCGAAGCGCGGCCCGTCCTGTCGCCACGAGGCGCGCCTAACCCAGCCTGACAGGGCTAGATGCGATAATTGCGAGCATGACTCATCCTGTGCTTGTGCGGTCAACTGTGCATAGTAGACCGTGCATAGTAAACCGTGCTCCCGACGGGAGAAGTGCGCAATCACACGCCATCCGCGCCTTCGCGATCTCCGCGCCATTCCATCTGGAAGGCCGCAAGCGTCTTCACCAGTTCCCTCCGCGGGTCCCCACGGTGCTTGCTAATCTCGGCCCAAGCCGGATGGCGGACTTGGGGTACCCCGGCACAGCCTGTGGCCGGCATCGATGAGGGGGCAGGACGAGATGCATGTTCTCGACGCGAATCGCTCGCAGGAACAAAAGGGCGCGCTTACCGTTGCCAGTCACGACGACTCTTGCGGTGTTGGATCAAAGGGCTGCATCGGTTGCCTCGTTGACGGCTTCGAGCACACCTGCGGCTTCTCTAGCTGGCAGTTGGTCTCATCGCGCTGGTTTCGCGATCGCCGGTACTAGACAACGGGTCTAGGCGGCGGGCTCGGGTTGGCGATGATACTGACCGCTGCCGAGTTGTCGAGCTGGGTAGACGAAGCAACACGACATAAGGGCATCGTTGACGGCAGCCTCGAGGAACCCCTCGAAGCCGCGCTTAAAGCCTTTTATCTTGCGGTCGCCTTCGATATAGACGGCACGCTGACGATGCCGGGCAGCGCCGACCTGGATCCCGACATGTGCGCGATCGTGGCTCGATTGCTGCGTCGCGGCTGCCACGTGTGGCTAGTCACCGGCCGTGGCTCCGCTGGAGCAGGAAAGGCAATTCGGCAACTACTCGAATCAACTGATCTGCTGCCCAACGAATGCGCTCGGCTTCGCTGTATCGCACACAACGGCGCTGCTGTCTTTGAGACAAATCCGACTCTCCCAGAAGATCAGTTGTTCGATGTGTCCCGTCCATTGATTCCTGCATTCGATCGGGCCTCCGAACTGAAGGAGGATGTCACCAGGGCGTTGGCAGATTCTGCGATCTACCCGGAACTGACGACGCTCGAACCCGGTCGGGTGGACGAGGCATGCGGCTTAAGGATTGTGTTTAGGGATCTTGAAATCCGGGACCGTGCCGTCGGAGTTCTACTTCCTATCGTCGAGGGATACGGTGATCCGCTTAAGCTCCGCACTGGCGTTTATCAGGATGTGTACACGATTGATGTAACCGTCGCCGACAAAGCGCTGGCAGTTCGACTCCTTGCCGAAAATCACCGGTTGGATCCAGCGCGTGTGCTTTGCATTGGCGACCAAGGTGGCCCGGATGGGAATGACGGCACGTTCTTAGCCGGTGCCACTGGCTTTTCCGTCGGTACGATCAGCAATAGCCCTTACGGATGCTTCCCCGTCGTTTCCGCGGAAGGCGAGATTCTCGATGGCGCGGCGGCGACGCAGCGCCTGCTGGACGCCCTTTGCGTCGGCGCGCCACTTCGCATGAAGGTCGAGTCAGACAAAGACGCTGCTAGCGCCGAGCTACAACGACTGCTGAACTTCGAGAGGGCCGCGGTCAGACGGGCCGGCGTCGAGACGAGGATGATTGAGCGACAGCTCAGCCTTCGTGTGGCCCAACTCATCGCGCATGATCCTGGCGACGGCGACTACAGCATTACAGTGCGCGACTTGTTTGACCCGCATAGCGGTGGTGTGCGAATCCGAGATTGGGAACTCCAAGATTTGAGTAATTGCCCCGCGGTCCGCAACTTGTTCGGATTCGACGCTCTTGCCAGATCGTCCCCCGACGACGATGGACCCGATCGGTGTATGTACACCGACAGCGGTGTGCTGCTGAGGGGACCCGACTACTACATGAACCTTACGGGTCGGAAATCTGCTGCGGCCGTGCCCAATTTTCTTGAGCGAGCTGCATCTTTCACCGACGCGGCACTCACGGCAATCGATGAACTGATCGGCATTCGGCCCACGCCGGTCCTAGTGAAGATTGCTCTTGCGGTTATGGACAATATCCGCGATACGGTGCTTCAGCTACTCAACGTTGCGTTGTTCGTTGCGCAGCCGCCCGGCGCCGCTGAGGGCGCCGACGATGTGGCTGTCGGAAGCCTCGGAGCAATTGCCGCTGAACATATTCGTAAATACGTCGATTTCCTGCTTGAACCGCACAATCCGTGGTCCGCAACTTTGACTGCCTGCCGAGGGCCCATCGGAGACCTTCGATCTTGGATTGCGGAATACGGGAGCCAGCTTTCCCGGCGAGTCGCTGAGCGATCCGCACAACCGGAGTGGAGCGAGGGCGACAAGGGAGATATCTTTCGGTGGCGCGAGGCTGACTACATCGTTCAGAATCTATCGGCCGTGGTCATAGGCTTGCGGGCAATGGCCGAGCGCCGCGCGGAATCAAACAGCGGCCCCATACTTGCGGTGGGCATTCAGTACGGAGGTCTCGAGTTACCGCTTCTCGCTGCGGCGCTGGGTAGGCGGTTTGGGCTAACTCTTGTTCCAGCGGTTATGCGAATAAGCATGTACGGCAATCGCGAACAAGGTGATAAAGCTCGGGAGGATCTCGATGCATGGGTCGCCGCAGCGGACCCCGATCTGTTCCCGGTGACCGTTCTCGATGACGCGGGAGGAGTCGCTGACGGCGAACATCTTCGCCGTGATGTTGTTCTGTTCGACGACAGCTGTACTACCGGCACGTCCGTGCAAGCCGCCCGCGACATGCTGGTCCGGCGGGGTCACGATGTACGCGCCGTGGTCATCGTGCGCTTCCCGGGTGCAAATCGTTTCGCGCACATGGCCTTGCCCGCTCACGGGCTGCTCGATCTTGACCTAGCGCACAACTTCGTGCAAGGTCTTGTCGGTCCATCCCCGTACAGTCGCCTTGTGGTTCCCCACCCGGACAAGAGGTATTGGTACGAAGACGAGAACGGCGTCTTCGACAAGGCGAAACTGAGGATTCGTCTCCTTCTCCACAAGAATTCCCCGAACAAGTACGCAATGCCCGACGCACATGCGTGGGGTAGCGCCGGAGACTGATGAGAAGTGCACCTCCGCGAAGCGTAGCTGGTTACGGGGAAGTCATCCTCGATTATGTTTGGCGGCCGACCGATGACGGCGGGGTAATCTCTGAAATCCGCGGCGGCGGTTCGGTTTCCAACATTGTGGCCAACCTAGCTCAGCTAGGGTGGCAGGCAAGTATCGAGGGCGTTGCCGGACAAGACCCGGCGGGTCGGTTCGCGGTTGACGACCTAGCCAGTCTGGGAGTCGAGACTGCGAAGATACGGTTTCACCCGCGTCGACGAACTCGGCTGATCTTCGAGACCCTCGGTGCCGACGATGGTCGGCAAGTCGGCGGAACCATCCATGCGTTCACCACGAAGTGCCCGGTATGTGCACAGCGGGTTGACTCACGCCAGCGGCCAGCATTGGTGTACTCGTCCGAGTCGGACAGAATAAACAGTAGCTGGGCGGTCTACGACAACCTCACACGTAACCGCGTGGAGCACGCGCGGAGCGCAAGGAACACCGGTACCCGAACTGTTCTGGACCTCGGTGCTGTGAGCCATCTCCGCTATCAACCAACTGCCCTGATAATTTCGCAGCTACGAGAATTCGATCTAGTGTTCTTGAACCAGCGAGTTGCGGCTAGCTTGGGCAGCCGTATCGGGGTACCCACCGACCGCCTACCGCTGCTGTTTACCGACACCGTTGTCGTAACGACGCAGGGTCCGCACGGAGCACTCGTGTCGGATGCTGCAGGCTTTGCCGAGAGAATTCGTGCCCCTAAAGTCGTTCGGGTCGAGGATGATTCGGGTGCCGGCGATGCGTTGTGCAGCTACACACTTGACCACCTTGCGAGGACGGACGGTGGCTCGTTAACGGCGGCGAAGGTCGCAGCCGCAGTAAGTCGCGTCCAGCAATTCCTTGTGCCAGTGCTTGAGCAAATTGGCGCGCGCGGTCACCTACCCCCGCCACCTCCCAACCCGGTGTTTGACCGGCTTCGCGGAAGGTGGGTGCAAGAGTTGATTTCGCAATCGATGGCAAACGAACACTGTGTACTGTGTCTGCTCCCGATAGTTGAGGTAGACGCCCCGGTGGAGTCGCAGGAGACGATTGTTGCCCCTGATAAGCCACGTGCCGCACGAGCTTCTAAGCCAGGCTCGCGCCACAACACCGCGCTAATGCTGAGCCGAGTTCTATCGGTGGCTGAGCATCGAAGCGCCGTCGACCGTGCCGCTGAGATACTGGAAGAAGCTGGAACCGCGCACGTTGTGGGATCGGGAGGGTCCCTCCCGGCGGCGATCTTCATCAGCGACCTACTGAATTCCCGCGGTCGTATGGCGGTGGCGCTGACTCCGGGGGAGTATCTGGCCGGCGCGGCACGCTCCGACACGGTGATCGCTGTCAGTTATAGCGGCGCGTCGCCCGATATCCGGCACGTCATCCGCGCCGCGAAACAACGCGGCGGCGAACGCATAGTGCTCCTCACTAGCGCGGATAAGGCGCCAGTGTCCGATGAGCTGCGTCCGCTTAGCGAGGATTTCGTTTTATCGTACGGTCCAGCGAACCGAGTAAAAGGCGGACGCATCGGCGGGCGCGAGCGTGGATTTGTGTCTATCGCCGGAACCGTCGCACCCTGTATCCCCTGGCTAGTCGCGGCGAGCGGCGTTAGTGCCGCAGTTGACCTAGCGGCGCGTGTCCGCGAAGGTGAAATGCACGCGGTGCAAGTCGCGAAATCGCTTGCTGCCCCGGCGGCATTGTCGGGGCGCCTGAATGTTGTATACGGTCCAGGTGCACTGGCTTCGGCCCGCGACGTAGAAAGCAAATTTACAGAGAGTGGACTCCCAGCAGTCACTCTCCACGAGCAGAAGGACCTTAGCCACGGACGGTTCGTGACAGTCTTCCAGCCGCCTGCCTATAAATCTGTCGAGAGCTGCCCGACCGAAGCGCCTTTATCACCAGTTCTATTGCTTGCGGTGGGGCCGCCATCAGAATATCAATCGGCTCTTCTCGGTGCCATCCAAACCGAAGGCGTATTGGCGGCCGAGATTCGTTCTGGTGCAGCCGATCTCGTGGCACCTCTTGAACTGCTCACGTTAGTCCAATTCTTCAGTCAGGCGTTCGGCGACGCTCTAGACGTCGATATATCGCGTCCGAGGCGCATACCGGAAGCTGGGTTGCGCCTCTATCGCTGGCGAGAACTTGACCGCTAATCGGACCCGCCGCCAGAGCGCTTTCGCGACGGCTAACCCGGTGCGGTCGCTTCAGCTGCGGCGACTGTCTGGGCCAGTAGCACGGCATCGTGGTGGGTCCGACGCCGCCGGGCACCGGTGTGATGAGCCGGGCTCGCTGCGCGGCAACTGAGTATTCGAAATCGCCGATGTTGCCGGGGTTGTCGCCGGCGTCGATCACAAGCGCACCGGGTTCAATCCAGTCACCCCGGATCAGTTCAGGGCGCCCGACCGCAGCGACCGCGATGTCCGAATCGGCGACGAACTCCACCAGATTCCCGGTCTTCGAGTGGCAGAAGCTGACCGTCGCGTCGCGGGCCAGCAGCAGCATCCCGACTGGCCGCCCCAGGATCGGACTGCGGCCGACCACCACGCCGCGGTGTCCGGCCGGGTCGACGCCGTACGCGTCCAGTAGTCGCATGATGCCGCCAGGGATACAGGACTGAACCCTTTGGTGCCTAGCGACATTGCAGCGAAGGAAGTCAGGGTGACTCCGTCGACGTCTTTGGCATGGGTGATCGCCTCGAACACGGCGCGTTCGTCGATCTGGGCCGGCATCGGGTGCTGCACCAGGATCCCATCCACATGGGCATCGGCAGCCAACGTGGCTACCAATCCGACAGCGTCTTGGGTGCTCGAATGCTGAGGGAGCAGATGTTGTTGGGAGTCGAGACCGGTGCTGCGGCAGCGGTTGGTTTTCATGCGGACGTAGGTGTGGGAGGCGGGATCAGCGCCCACCAGGACGGTCGCCAGACAAGTTTCGCGGCCATGTGCATGTGCGAATTGAGCTGCGCGCTTTGCAGTTTCGGCAAGTATGCGGTGGGCGACGGCAGTGCCATCGATGATTGTGGCGTTCATGGCGCTGCTCCTCATGAGTGAGGAGCACCCAGGCGGTCGATGCTGCCGAGTTCCGCTTCCCGGTGGTTGCTCACCTGCGCCAGTCGCTTCGGGATCAAGTTTACCGAGCGAGATGAATACACGGCGTCGGGCGGTTTCCGGAGCGAGAGCTCTGAGCTGCCAGGATTTGCCCCTATGGCCACGGCGGGCAACCCCGGCAGCTGCGGCCGTCGGCCGACGGGCTACGCCTGAGGCGGCGCGCTGAAGTCAGCGGAGAGCTCCGACAGCGACTGGCTGGCCTTGGCGAGGATGTCCGCGGCGCACACGGCGCAGTAGGTGGTCTGGCTCTGCGGGCCATCGTGCACCACCAAACATGTTTCGCCCTTGAGGATTTCATGCTTCTTAGTGTGGTAGCACTTGCGTTTCCGTCCGGCGACCTCGGTGCTGAGGTGTTTGAGCACGTTCTTGACTGCGGCCACGGTTATTCTCCTATTGCCGATTTGATGATGTTGACCACCTGGTCACCGATCTGGTCCAGCGAGTCGTAGGCGGCTTGGAACTGGTCGAGAGTCCAGCGTTCTCGGCTGTCGTCCGGTTCCCCGACGAAGCTGTTGATCTCGCGGTTCAGCACGATGTACAAGGCCTCGACGTTGTTGCCGCGTGCGCCCTTGATGGCGCGGCTGATGTCGTATCCCGCGCGTGGGATTCCGAGATCGGTCAGGATCCGCTGGTGAACGGACTTCGACCGGGATGCGAGTCGTTCGCGCAGGGTCTGACGCTTGACCTGCGGCTGCACCGGCACGGCGTCCGCCGGCGCTTCCTGCTGGGCAGCGCGGTGGGCAAACTGCTCGCGCAAGGCCTCGGCGCTGATCCCTAGTTGGCGGAAGGTGAATCCACCGGGCCCTGGGGTGTCGAGCATCTGCTCGATGACCCGCTCGTCGCTGGGATCGAGGAATGAGCGACTCAGGAAGTGGCTGATCTGCTCGTCCTCGGCGACGGGGTCATCGAACCGCTGGGCACCCGGATCGTCCTCGCCGTTCTGCCGCGGGGAACCGGAGTCACCGGCGTCGCCGCGGGTCCATCCGGCGACCGTCTGCTGGTCTTGCCCGTCCAGCTCACGGAACTCATCCCATTGCTCTTCGTTATTGAGACCGACGTGGGAGACGACGAACCCCTGATTGTTCGGGCTGTTCGGATCGTTCTGGTCCACGGTCCGCATCACGCGGCCCACGAACTGGATGTAGGGCGACAGCGAGCGGTAGGGACGGAAGATGGCCGCGACGCTCAGCGGTGGGTGGTCGAAGCCTTCTCCGAGCATGGCGACCTGCACGATGACGTCGATCTGGTTGTTGCGCAGCTTGGCGAAGACGGCGGCTTTGCGTTCATCGTTCATGCCGCTGTGCACGGTCTCGGCCTGCAGGCCCATCTCCTGGAAGATGGCCCGGACCTGATCGGCGTGGTCGATCGACATGGCCGACGCCGCGATCTGGTGGGGGAACCCGGTTGCGGCTTGGAGTGCGCGGAGCTTTTCGATGGCCTTTTCGGCGATGTGGCGGTTGCACTCGTCGGAGAGGGCAACGCCCCGGCGGAACCACGCTTCCTCGTTGAGCTCAAGAATCTGCTCCAGCGTGTAGGTGGTCGTCTCGTCGCGGACGGTGAAGGTAATCGCTGCGGGGTGTGCTGACGCCGACACGATGTGCTTGATGTACCCGTTGAGCATTGCGCGGGTGAATGGGTAGCGGTAGATCAGCTCGCCGAGCAGGTCCTTGTTGTCGGCGCGGAACGGGGTCGCGGTCAGGCTCACAAACCGGGCCTGCGGAAAGGCCCGGACCACCTTCTGCCAGCTCTCGGCGGCGACATGGTGGCCTTCGTCGATGATGACCAGATCGAAGAAATCGCTCGGGAACTGCGACAGCCAGCGGTCGGTGCTGCTGGCCAGCTGTTGGATGTTGGCCACCACGATATGGCTGTTGACGCAGTCATCGATGTTTGCTTTTGGCCCGTCGACCAGCGCGGTGAACGGGCCCGAGGTGAACGAATTGAGCACCCCTGCCTTCTTCCAGAAGCAGGCCGCGTTCGAGATGTTCAGGTCGGCATAGAGGCCCTCGCGGATGATGGTGTTGGGGGCGACGACCAGGGTGCGCTTGTGCGACAGGCCGAACGGCAGGATGGCCGCGACGCCGGTCTTGCCGCAGCCCACGGGCAATTGAATGATGGCCGGCGTCTGGTTGTGTGCGAAGTGCTCCACGGCTGCGTCGAACGCCTCTTTCTGAGGTTCACGCAGCTGCGGATTGCCGCCAACTTTCACCTGGGCGGCGTCGAAGAAGCCCGCCGTGGCGTCCTTGGCGTTGTCCGCTGCGCTGTATTCGAGGCGGAACGGTTCCAAGTCGGTGATCCGGTAGTAGCGGTACTTGCTGTTGGGCCGCCGCACAGCGGTCAATTTTCCCGCCGTGTCCCACCGCCGCAACGTTGCGGCCGAGACCCCCACGTAGGTCGCGGCCTGGGCAACGCTCAGATAATCAGAATCGACAGCACTCATAGTTGCACAACGTAGCACATCCCGCGCCAACCTTATACAACATTGTCGGCAATCGATCGAGGGGTGGCGTGATCACGTCGACCGCCCGGCCGACTCCTCATTCGGTGACAAGGACCGCAGCCTCGTGAGCACATCCCGATAACGAAGGATTGCGGGACGATCTTTTCTCGGTGTGCCGACCTGCACCTCCCTTGTGACAAAAACGTCTACCGAAACTTGTCAGTGCGCACTGGTACAACCTCCGCTATGGCGCTACTCGGATACGCACGCGTGTCAACAGGGGATCAAAGCCTGGTCGGTCAGATCGACGCGCTTCGTGATGCAGGTTGCGAGCGGGTATGGAGCGATGTCGCCTCGGGTGCCAGGACGCGCCGACCGGGCTTGGACTGTCTGGTCACGGCGGCGGTACCAGGTGACACCGTAGTCACCACAACGCTCGACAGGCTAGGTCGTTCGCTGCCGCACGTCTTGAATCTGGTAGAGCAGATGGGACTGCGTGAGGTGGGACTTCGTTCCTTGAGCGAGGACATTGACACCAACAGCGCCATCGGACGGTTGATTCTGCATGTCTTCGCAGCACTCGCCGAGTTCGAACGCGGCATCAACCACGAACGCACTATGGCTGGGTTGGCTGCTGCCCGCTCACGCGGACGAGTCGGTGGCCGGCCACGGGTTCTGAGCGGGCAGCGACTCGGTTACGCGCGCGAGATGGCCGCTTCCGGCGTGCCCATGGCGGAGATCGCCGACACACTGCTCGTCGGACGGTCGACCGTCTACTGCACGCTGAAAGCCGAAGGCCATGCGCAGGAAGACCTTCGTCGTGGCGATGAGTGAGCGAGACCGTAAAAGGCTATGGGGGAAGGCGGCTTCGCGATGCTGTGTGTGCAGGGCGGAGCTGGTCGAAGCCGCTAGCCATCCCGACGACCGGGAAGTCTTAGTGGGCGACGAAGCACACATCATCAGCCCGTCGAAGAACGGTCCGCGTGGCGGCGTCGACCTCCCCGACATCGATATCGATGGTTACGCCAACCGGATTCTCCTCTGCAAGCGCCACCACCAGATCATCGACGAACAGGTACACGAGTTCACCGTCGAAAAGCTTCGCGCTATGAAAGCCAAACACGAGGAATGGATCCGCCGAATGCTGCACACCATTCACGCGGAGGAGCCGATCGGCCTGCGGCCGAGGTTCCCTTCCTGTGGAATGCTGTTGCCCCGCTTAAGAACTGGTGCAGACGCGTGGAACGCTGCTATCGAATCGTCGTTCTACATGCTTAACCCAATCGATGAGGATGAGGCCTCGCCGGAGGCATGCGATGCCGCCGACGACTTCCTAACCAGCCTGCGTGGCTACGCCGAGATCCATGACGCGATCTCCGATCGCGGTTTCGGCGCAGTGCGCGAGGCCCAGCGGGACCTACGTAACAGCCTGGATCATCTAGCCCAGTTGCAACTGGTCGCCTTCGGCGCCCAGCGAGAGATGCTCGTCACCGGGGCTGGTCGGGAACCGTGGCCGGCGAGGATGGCGGTCGTCGTCGTTCGACCCCAGGCCGACCTCGGAGACGATGAGTCGCTGCCCGTCGTATTTGCCGGGCCAGGGACGTCGTGAAGCGCCGCGGTCTTCATGGCCGTCCTCGCGCGCCGCGAAGAGCCGCGCAACGGTTTGAGGCCTTGATCAAAGTCCTTATAGCCCGCGTCCGCAACGATGAGCGATCGTCTGGCGCGGGCGACGTCGACGCTATCGAGAATTGCTCGGCACAGCAACAGCAGTATTCATGTCAGCCGGACACGGTATGAATTAGTCACCAAGAATCGTCGTTGCCTGGGGGAACTGTGAGCTACCGCAATAAAACCTATGTCGCCTTCGCAAGCGAAAACATCACGTCCTACCGTCTGATGGAGGCCTGGCGCGACAACAGGAACATTGACTTCGACTTCTACGACGCCCACGACTTGTACATTTCTCTCGATACAAGCCAGCCCGAGACCATCAAACGCAACCTCCGCGAGCGGCTAAAAAACGCAAAGCAGATTGTTCTGTTGGGAAGCAGCGACGCAAGGAAGAAGGGCTCAGATGGCACCTCATTCCTCGCCCACGAGGTCAAGGTAATGGCTGAGTTCAACCTGCCTGTCGTGGTGGCCAATCTGGACGGGGACCGCAAGATCGATCGCAACTTCATACCCACTCCGCTGCTGGATGCCGATTACTACACCCTGTCGGTGTCGTTTCAGCCGGCGATCATTAAGTACGCGCTCGACCACTACGCTCCCCAATTCGCAACTAGTGGCGCCACTGGGCCGCACTATTACAAAGACCACGTTTACGCTGAGCTTGGTTTGTAATGGAGTCTGTACGTCGGGACATCCGCACCCGGCGCTTCTGGAAGATCCTCATCACCCAAGCGTTCGCGCTATTTGGCGCACTGGCTGCCGTCGCCGGCGCCGTAGCGCTTTTCGCCCCGGACCTCTTCGTCGGCCGCGGGTGGCTTGCATGGCTCGCTTTGGCCGGCGCAGTCTTCTACGGGAGCGTGCAAGCTTGGCCGCGACCGGTCGAAACCAGGTATCAGGCACCGGCTACCGCGATCAAGCTCCTTCGCGGTGACTTGTTCGAGCAGCAGGACGCCCACCTGATCATTGGTGTTAGCGACACCTTCGACACCGCCGCCCCGCACATCGCCCCTAAGAGTGTGCAGGGTCAATTCTTGCAGCGGGTCTATGGCAACGACGTCGCACAACTCGACGCGGATATTGACCATGAGCTGGCCCACGTCACCCCCCTTGGTGAGGTGGAGGGCAAGCAGGGAAAAATCGCCCGCTACCCGTTGGGCACGACAGTCACATTGCGTGCGAACGCCGTCAGATACTTTCTTGTCGCATATACGTTGATGGACAAGGGAAGTACCGCCTCCTCCTCCACCGATGGGGTATGGAACAGCCTTAGCCAACTGTGGAAGACAGTACGGGCCAACAGCAATGGCAGACGTGTGTGCGTGCCCATGATCGGCGGAGGTCAATCCAAGTTGTCGCCCGTCCTCCCCGCGGCGGACTCGGTACGTTTCATCGCGTTGTCATTCATGCTTGCCTCCCGCACCTCAAAGGTCTGCGACGAATTGGTCATCGTCGCACCGCCTCCCCAGTACGACAAGCTTGATCATCTTGAGATTCAGGCGTTCCTAAATTCGCTGAGGCCCTCATGAGTTGCCGTGAGCCGGCCATCGATCTGCCCGATGGTGGCGACTGCGCGTTCTGCGACTATCTCTCCGGGCAGCGGCCCTACACGGTGCTATGGCGTGAAGACCAGGTGGCCGTGCTCGTCACACGGGAACAACGTGGGATCGGTCATCTCCTGGTCCTTCCGACCCGTCACGTCCCCTCGCTCCTGCACTTGGTTGACGGCGAGGCTGAGGCGATGATGGTCGCTGTTCGCGATGCGGCGATTACTATTGATGGCGCGTACAAGAGGCCCGGAGTGGCGGTGTGGCAGAACAACGGCGTTGCGGCCCATCAGGCTATCCCTCACCTGCATTTTCACGTTGCTGGCACACTTCCTGACGGTGGTACCGATTTCGGTGAGGTTGCCGAATTGCCCATCGACGCTACCGACGCGATCGGTCGGCGTCTTGCCTCGTTCGTCCCTAGTCGAACCCCTAGCGGCCGACGTGTAGAACCCGAACTTGTCAAGTAGGCCGTCATTCGAGTTATGTTCGGATGCAAGTTTTTTGATGACCAACTCTAAGTTGGTCGCGGTCGGCTGGTAGCGGGCATGAAAACCGCCTCATAGTCAGGTTGGAGGTGCGGACGGAGATCGCTCGCGCGTAGATCGACGGGTAATCCGGCTTCCTCGCCTAGGCTGAGCACTTCGGCAGCGTTCGGGTGCCCAGCTCTGGACACTTCAAGGGCGTATAGCGCCCACAGGCTCGAAACAGCCATACCGCGAATCAGCTCAGGCGAATCCAATTCGGCCCCGAACGGGCTTGTACGGCCTATGACAACTTCCGGGGGAGGCGTAATGTCGAAGTGCGCCCTAACGAGTCCATACGATGGATGGACTGCCTGCGTGAGATCGCGGTAAATTCCGTAGAGCAAGCGAGTGGATGAAAATCTCTCGCAAAGGTTGAAGACCGACCAGTCCGAGACTGGTTTCTCGCCGAGAAACTTGCCGAATTCCTCAGCCAGGGAAGCGGACTCAGCCAGGTCGGGTGTGTCGGCGGCGGCTCGCACGACCGCGTCAACGAACTCGCTCGACCGTCGGTGGTCTTGCAGTGCCATCTGTTGTGCAAGCAGGTCCTCGCCGTCTCTGGTCCACAGGACCCACTGTGCAGTAAGGGCGTGCTCGAACGCGATCCGAACAGATGACATGGCCACCCAGGGTGATGACGATAGGAGCGCTACTGCGGCCTCGACGTGGTTCAGCGCATGAGCGGCCAGCGGAAAGCAGAGCCGAAATTTCCTGTTCAGCTCAGGGTTTAACGTCGGTGTCGACGGCTGCTCCTGCCACGAGGTGCGCCACCGCTCAAGTGCTGCATGGACCACCTTCATCCAGGTGGCCTCGGTCTCGTCCACTTGATTGGCATACCGGGATTCGAGCTTTGTAACCTTGCTCATGAGCTCGATGCGTGGGTCATCACCTGGCGTCGACGGGGGCGAGCTCTCGTTCACGTGGCGCGCCCCCGGCTCAAATATCGGTACGCGGTCGCACGCCCGATGCCGAATGCGGCAGCAAGCTCGTCGACCGGTTCGCCGGTGGCCGCCAGCCGACACAGCTGCTCCTGGCGTGCGGCGCTGAGCTTCGGCGGCTTCGTGGCCGGCAGGCTGCGCGAGCGGCGGGCTTCACGTGATGCGGCGCGTCGCTCCCGGCCTAGTTCGAGTTCGAGTTCAGCCAGGGTGGCCATGATGGCTGAGACAGCACGGCCGGTGGGGGTGGCGGTGTCGATCCCCTCGCGGAGGGCGCGCAGCACGATTTTTCGCTTGTCGAGGTCGGCGATGGTACGAGTGACTTCGGCAGCGGAGCGCCCGAGGCGGTCAATGGCGGCCACCACAACGGTGTCGCCGGTCCGGGCGTATTCGAGCAGCGCAGTGAGACCGGGGCGGGCGGTGCCGACCGCTCCAGAGAGTTCGTCGGTAAAAACTCGCTCGGCGTCGACGCCGGCGGCTGCGAGGGCGGTCTGTTGGGCGGTGAGGTCCTGGCCGGTGGTGCTGATCCGGGCGTAGCCGAGGGTGGCTGTCATTCGTCGACTGTCTCACCTGGCAGTGACAAGGCAGATGCGAGACAGGCGGTGTGAGACGAGATAGGAGACAACGCCACCTGGCGCGATGGAACGGGGGAGGCTTCCTATGAGCGTGTCTCTTTTCTCTAGAAATGAGACAGACGGCAAAGTTTCTGATGGCGATTGCCGGGCTTTCGTCGTGCAGTGCGGGGTGTTGATACGTAGCCGTTCATAATGGGCGGCAGGTTCTGAGGTAGCTGAGGAATGAGGCTTGCAGGCCGGTGACGTGGGTTTCGCGCAGCATCGTGCTGGTGACCGGGCTGGTGCGTGAGATGAGTCGGTCAAGGACGACGGCAGTGTTTCTCGCGAGGCTTCGGTAGACGGCTAGGTCTCCGAGAAGTTCGCGTTCGTTGAGCGTTATGTGAAGTTTGGCAGTGCGGCGGCTATCGCCCAACTCATCGAGTAGGGCAAAAATGCGGCTGTCTGAAGCAATGACGCCGGGGCTACCCGCTCCAATGGTCTCGAAGATCGTGGCGCCGGCGAGCCAGGCGTAGAGGCTGAACAGTCCGCCGTAGGAGTAGCCGAAAAGTCCGTGACCGGTGGCGGCGGCGCCGTAGTCGTTTTCGATCCGCGGGTGCAGTTCCGTGGCCAGGAAGCTCAGAAAGACATCGGCGTGGGTGTCACGCAGCTCTGCAAGGTAGGCGTCGGCTTGCTGGCGTGTCCGGGTGCCCGTCTGCAATCCCATCTCGACGGCATCGATGAGTTCTGTGGCGATCGGTTCTCCGGGTGGAACGAAGTCTCTGTTACGCAACCGATCCCAGTCTTGGGCTTCGTCACCCGCGTAACCAACGCTGACCTGGATGTAGGGCTGGATTCGCTGCATGGGGTCCAGCTGGGTGACGATGAGCGGAGCGGTTAGGCCAACGGCAAAGTTTCCGTCGAGCATGTACACGACAGGTGCTTGCGTGGTGGCGGGGTGGTAACCCGGGGGTGTGGTGACCCAGATGCCGTAGTCGTGCCCGCGGCTGGAACGGATCTCGAAGTATTCGGTGTCGGCCAGGCAGCCATGCAACATCGTGCTCATCAGGGGGTCGTCCTCCATAACTTCGGCGTCCGCAAGTTTATCCATTGGATAATTTATTGTCCAATGGATAAACTATGGGGGTGAAGTTGTCGAGCGCGTCCGGTGGAGGAGATGCACGCGGGCGTCTTCTGTCCCGGCTTCTCGATGCCTTCGGTGACGACCTCCCCTCGCCGGAGATGTCTCTGCGTGAGGTCGCCACCCGGGCACAGACCAGCCACGCGCTGCTGCGGTACCACTTCGGATCACTCTCGGGCGTCTTGGCGGCCATGCTCACTGTGCAGCGAGTTCGTGACAACGAGGCGCTGCTCAAAGCCGCCCCGCAAGGCAGCTTTGACGACCTCGTAGTGGCAATCTGGCGGACCTACACCAGCCCGGAGCAGCGTGCGCGTGTGCGGGGCTTCTTTCACGTCGTTGGACTCGCCGCCTACAGCCCAGGGGACTTCTGTGAGTTCATCGACTCACTCGATGACTTGGCTGCGATGCTGGCCTCGCTCGCGGAACGCGAAGGACACAACGCCAGGGCCGCGCTGAGCATGGCCACAGTGGTCGTGGCCGCGGTTCGTGGGCTGCTCCTGCAGGAAGTTCTCAGGCCCACACTTGACCCGGAAGATGCGGTCGCCTTGATCCTGCAGATGAGCAAAGGCCTTTGGCCGACCGACAACGGTTAACCCGTCGCCACCGCAGAGGCAACGCCTCGGCAGCGTTCCGAGACAAGATCTGATCGACCTCGAATCTCTGTAAATGAGACGGATGAGCTCGGGCGTGCGACAGGGTCAGCATCCGCACGTCACCTTCGTGCGCCGCGCCATCTTGCGGGCCAGGCAAGAGTGCGGACCACGCAATATTGCGGGCTACGCAAAAGTGCGTATGGTGAAGTGTATGACCAGTCCTTCAGTCTTGATCACCGGGGCCAGCCTGGCCGGCCCAGCCGCAGCGTTCTGGTTCGCCCGCGCCGGCTTCGACGTCGTCGTCATCGAACAGTCACGCGAACTTCGCGATGGCGGCAACGGCGTCGACATTCGCGGGGAAGCTCTACCGATCGTTGATCGAATGGGCCTCACCGCGGCCGTGCGCGAGCGCGCCCTCGACACCCAGGGGATGCGTTTCGTCGATCGCCGCGATCGCGAACGCGCCCGGATCGCCACCGCCGGACTCGACGCCATGGTGGGCTCGGAGGACATCGAAGTCACCCGCGGTGATCTGTCGCGGTTGCTCTACGACGCGACCCGCCATGACGTCGACTACCAGTTCGGCGAGGCCATCACCTCCCTGGCCCAGGACGACGCCGGTGTGGACGTGACGTTGCGCGGCGGATCGACGCGACGTTTCGACTTGGTGGTGGGCGCCGACGGAATTCACTCCGGCGTCCGCCGCCACGTATTCGGCCCCGAACAGGACTTCCGGGTCTTCAAGCACCACTACTACGCGGTGGCGAGCGCTGACCTGGCGATCGGCGAACAGCACTGGACCACCTTCTACAACGAACCCGGCCGGGCGGCATACGTCTTCCGGGCCGAGCCTGGCCGCGGACTGATCAACTTCCTCTTCCGCACGAAGCACCCCTTGAGCTACGACTATCGCGATATCGCCGCCCAACGCCTGCTTCTGCGTCAGGCGTTCACCGGGCTTGATTGGTACGTACCGCAGATGCTCGCCGCCGCCGAGGCCGCCCCCGACTTCTACTTCGACTCGCTCGACCAAGTGCATATGCCGTCCTGGTCGCGCGGGCGCGTCGCGCTGGTCGGCGACGCCGCCTACTGCGCATCGCCGGCCTCCGGGGCCGGGGCGCTGTTAGCACTCACGGGTGCCTACCGCCTCGCCGGCGAGGTGGCCGCAGGCGGTTCCATTGCGGCAGCGTTGACCCGCTACGAGGAAGCCCAACGCCCACTCGTCGCCCAGAAGCAATCCCAGTTGTTCACCAACATCTCGGTGCCGAGGACACGAGCGGGCATCATGGCGCGCAACATGTTGCTGTCGAGCCCGCTCACGGCGCGTCTGTCCGGTCATCGAACCGACACGGCGCGACCCGTCCACGAATACACCTTCGCCCAGCAGCCCCCGGTTGAGCTCTCGTGAAAACCTCCGACCCGGATGCTGCGCCGGGCCTGCGGGAACGCAAGAAGGTGCTCACCCGCACCATGCTGAGCTCCGCGGCGCTGCGCCTCGCGATGGAACGGGGAATAGCCAACGTCCGCGTCGAAGACATTGCCGCCGAAGCCGGCATGTCCGCCCGCACCTTCAACAACTACTTCCCCAGCAAAGAAGCCGCCATCGTCAGCGTCGCAGCGCTTCGGGCCGACCACTTCTGTGCGGCCCTGCGCGCACGGCCCGCCGACGAGGAGCTGCACGATGCGCTGACCGCCGCAGTGCTCGACTTATTCGCCGAAGAACCCGATCGCGAATGGATCGCGCGGTCGCAGCTGATCCGCGACGAGCCCACGCTGCTGGCCGAGGAACGCAAGTCCGACGCGCAGATCGAAGCCACCATCGCCGCGGAGATCGCCGACCGCACCAATCTCGACCCGACCGCCGACCTGCGACCCCGCCTGGCCGCCGCACTGGTCGTCAGTTGCATTCACACCGCGATCCGGTACTGGCTCGACATCCCGACTGCCGGCACTCTGCACCAGACACTGACCGCAGCAATGGCGCAATTCCAGCTACCCTGAAACCCCCTGGGTCGAGCACCCGGTCGGCGTCGAAACCCGTTTTGATTCTCTAGCAACGAGACGCCGGGTGGTCGCCGATGGCGGCGAAAAGCAGGGAATCGCGCCACGTGCCTCGGACGAACACGTGGCTGCGCAGCCGCCCTTCGAACTCCAGCCCCGCTTTCTCCAGCACCCTGGACGAAGCGCGGTTGTCCGGGTGGCACGTGGCATAGATCCGGTGCAGCTGCAGATCCTCAAACCCGAACCGCAGCAGCATCCGAGCGGCCTCGGTTGCCAACCCCTTGGACCAGAAGGTGCGGTGGAGCACGTACCCGATCTCGCCTCGGCGGTGTTCGGCGTTGGTGACCGACAAAGCCGCACCGCCGATGAGTGCCTGCGAGTCGATGTCGACCACTGCAAGATCAAAGTTTCTCCGGGGTTTCGTCCCGACGTGTGTCACGGCCTCACGCAGAAAGGCACGCGTGTCTTCGATGCGGTTGGGTCCCCAGTCCATGAACTTGGTGATCACCGGATCAGAGGCGTAGGAATGAACAGCGTTCTCGTCGGTCTCGACGAACTCACGTAGTACCAATCTGTCGCCCACAATCCGGGTTCCGTCTTCGCTCATATGGCAATTGCACCCGACGTGCGTCGCCAGCGCGACCGGCCGGGTCGCGACGACCCTGCACGCAGTCAACTTGAGAAGATCGAACGGTGATGAGGTCTCACCGGTCAGCGTTGCACCTGTTGTGGACCGTGCCGCTCGCGGCGGCGTTGTCGATTCTTCCGCTCTACTGGGGCACTCTGGCTGTTTGCGGTGTCAGCGGATGCGACGGCGGCGGTTTCGGGCCCTCGTACGGTCCGAACTACTCATGGATTCTCGCGTTCACCGTCGTCGGCGGCCTGCTGGCGTCGGCCATCGTTCTCGTGCCGTGGGGGCGGCTCAAAGTCCGTCTTGTGGTCGGGCTGACTGTGGGCGGGATCGTCTCCGGCTATCTCGTCGTCCACGCCTGGGCCATGAAGTATCCGGTGGTGACGTGATCGTCTTCTCGTCTAGCCAGGCTGTAAGAGGCTTGGATTTTTTCAGATTCGAGACACCTGTGTGGCGTGCAACGATGTTGCTGCCCTCCTGTGCCACGCTGCCTTCATGGTGGAGGTGCTGATCGCCGAGGCCGGGGAACTCGGTGCGGCGCAGCTAGATGCGGCGGAAGCACTTGTGCGCTCCGCCTTCGGATCTGCGTTCCGCCCTCACGACTGGCTGCATGCGGTCGACGGAGTACACATCATCATCAATGACGCCAAGCAGTCCTTGGTCGGGTTCGCCGCCGTCGTATCCAGGACACTGCGCCACCACGACATCGCCTTCGACACCGGCTACATCGAAGGGGTCGCGGTTCGAGCCGACCATCAAGGACTTGGGCTGGGTCGCATTGTCATGGATCACGCCGAACACATCGTCAGCACGCGCCATGAACTCGGAGCCCTAAACGCGGTCGAGACAGCTGCGCCCTTCTACGAGGCCCGCGGTTGGCGGCGTTGGACTGGGCACACCCAGGCCGCCGGCCCAACCGGGATCATCGACACCTACGACGACGCCGACCGGATCTACCTACTTGGCGCCGAGAAGCAATGCCAGCGGCTCAACGCCGATGCCGCTCTCATCTGCGATTGGCGGCCGGGCGATCTCTGGTAACGAATCAAGACAATTCGAGCCCTGCGAATGGTTCTTGATCCTTTCAGCGAGAACGCAAATCACCCACATCGACCGCCCGTACACCGGTTTCGCCCGGGGGCGGGGGGTGTTAGCGTCACGAGCACGTCGAGGGCCAGCCGGCTGTGCGCCGGCACCGGTCGCCAGAGAGCCGCTCGAGGCGGGCCCTGCGACGGGAATCGACAGCCCATGTTCCGTGGCTCGCATCTAATCGCCTATCCCGTATGCCTTCTGATCGCCCTCGGTGCCACCGCCCCGGTGACGAAAGCCGAGCCCGCGCCGCGGCTACCGAGTCTGCGGGCCGGCTTCGACTACCAGCTCGGCGGCGCCTATCCGCCGCCCCCGGGCGTCGCGACCGTCGAACGCGACCGCACCGCCGCCCCGGCGGGCGCCGGCTACGACATCTGCTACGTCAACGGCTTCCAGACCCAACCCGACGAGTCGGCATCGTTCGCCGCCGACCATCCGGATCTGGTGGTGCGGGACGGCGGGGAGCCGGTCACCGATCCGGGCTGGCCCGACGAATACCTCTTCGACACCTCGACCGAGACCCACCGCACCGCGCTCGCCGCGATCGTCGGACCCTGGATCGCCGGCTGCGCATCGGCGGGCTACGACGCCGTCGAATTCGACAACCTCGACTCGTTCACCCGCGCCCCCGGCGCGCTCACCGCCGAGGACAACATCGCGCTGGCCACGGTGTACGCCGAACTGGCCCACCAGGCGGGCCTGGCCGTGGCGCAGAAGAACACCGTCGAACATGCCGGCGCCCTGCGAGCCGCCGGATACGACTTCGCGATCGCCGAATCGTGCGCCCACTACGGCGAATGTTCCGGCTACACCGCGCACTATCCGGTGGTCCTCGACATCGAATACTCCGACGAACTCGGCGCGACGGGTTTCGCCACCGCGTGCACGAGCCCCGACCGGGCCCCGGTGATGATCCTGCGCGACCTCGATCTGCTGACCCCCGCCGACCCGGGATACGTCTACCGCGACTGTTCCCACCTCGGCTGATCCTCGCTCGTCGAAGTTATCCACAGGTACGGCAAGCGCTGCATCGCCGCCGGTCCGGGCGGCTTTACGATCGATCTGTGGCGGCGCCGTTACGTGTGGATCCCGAAGTGTTGCGGTCCGCCGCGGCCCTGCAGTCCGGCGTCGCCGGCCACCTGTCCGGTGTGGCCGACTCCCGGATCGTGAGCGGCGTCGCGACCGCCCTGGCTCGGCTCGACACCGCCGCGGCCTGCGTGCAGGCCGGTTCGCTCGTCGAGCGGATTGCGGCGCTGCTGGCCGTCGAGCTCGCCGACCACGCCGAGCGACTGGCCGTGGCCGCCGACCTCTACACCCGTGCCGACGAGGAGATCGCGCGGTGGGCCGGATGCCGGTGACGGTCGATGAGATCGAGGCGTCCCGGCCCGACGCGCTGGCCCACACCGCGGCCGATCTGAGCCGATCGGCGGCCGCCCTGCGCGAGCGCATCGACGCCCAGCAGGCCGCTCTCGACGCGCTGCGCACCGGATGGCAGGGCGGGGCGTGCGCCGCCGCGGTCGCCGGCGTCGTGCCGAGCCTGCACCGGATGCAGGGCCTGCAGGAGGGGCTCGCCCGGTTGGCGACCACCTTCGACGGCGGCCGCCGGTTGGTGCGCCGCCGCGACGCCGTGCTGGACACCGCCGCGGGGTTGCAACAGCAGGGGTGGCGGGTGTCGCCGAACGGCACCGTCAGCGCCGAACCCGACAGCCTGCTGGCGAGCTATGCCGCCACCGGTCCGCTCGCGGCGATGAGGGTGCGGCAGCTGGCCGCGGCGGGCTCCGCGACGATGACGGCGCTGCTCGCCGATTTCGACGCCGCCGACCGCCGGCTCGGCCGCGACATCCGGGCGGCCGTCGCGGGACTCGGTGGGCAGCTGCCCGAGACACCGCCGCCCGCCGAACCCACCATCCCCGTCGGCGCCGGGCCCGACGCGGTCCGGCGCTGGTGGGACGCGCTGAGTGACGCCGACCGGCGCCGGCTGCTCAGCGAACAGCCCGCACGCATCGGCAACCTCGCCGGTGTCCCCGTCGCGGTCCGCAGCGAGGCCAACGTCGCGGTGCTGAACGCCGATATCGCCCGCGTCGAGAACGCGACCGTGGCCATCCCGCACGAGCAGATGGTCCGCTACGAGAACGCCGTCGCGGTGCGCGCCGCGCTGCGGGCCCACCACGCGAGGACGGGCGCGCCGACATTCCTCTACGTGTACGCACCCGGGGACTTCGCCGGGCAGGGCCGGGCCGCGATCACGATCGGCGACCCGGACCGCGCCGCGAACACCACGATCCTGGTGCCCGGCACCGGCAACAGCGTGGCGTCGGGCTGGCTCGGCGGCGACGACGTGGCCGGCGTCTACAACGAGATCGCGGCCGCCGACCCGGCACGGACTGCTGCCGTCGTGGCCTGGATGGGCTACGACGCACCCGACGCGCTGACCGATTCCCGGGTCGCCGACGTGGGCCTGGCGCGGGCCGGCGGTGACCTGCTGGCCGGCGACGTCAACGCGCTCGCCACGACCCATCGCGGCGACTCCCACGTGACGGTGATCGGGCACTCGTACGGATCGACCACCGTCGCCGATGCGGCAGCCGGTTCGGGGATGCGCACCGACGACGTCATCCTGGTCGGCTCACCCGGCACCGACCTGGCCCGCAGCGCCGCGGACTTCCACCTGCCCGCGGGCGGGCACCTGTTCGTCGGTGCCGCGTCCACCGACCCGGTCAGCCACCTCGGCGGCCTGCCCCAGCTGCCGATCCCGGGAACCGACGTCGTCATCGCGCTCGGTGCGGACCCGGCGACCGACGGATTCGGCTCCACCCGGTTCAGGGCCGAGGTGGCGGGCCTGACCGATCCGATCAGCGACCACGGCCAGTACTTCCGCCCCGGAAGCGAGTCACTGTTCAGCATCGCCACCATCGCCTCAGGCAACGGCGACGCCCTGCAAGGCCTCGGCATGACCGCACCACACCGCGACCGGTTCCCGTTCACCCTGCCCGGGCTCGAGGCGCTCGGCCTGGATCCGGAGACCTGGCGACCGGGGACCGGTGGGCACACCTACCGGTAGCGACGCCGTGCACGTGGTAAGTCTCGACAGCGACGAAAGGTGGGCGAGGTGGCCGCAGGCCGGCGGGCGATCCGGGCAGGGTGCGCCGGCGCCGTCGTCGCGGTGGCGTCGGGCTGTGGCTGGCTGGGAATCGGAGGGGGCGGCATGTCGGATCCGTTGACTCCCGAACAGGCCCGGGCCCAGGTGGTCGATGTCGCGCGCGAACTGGTCCGCACCGTCGAGCTCCCGGTCAGCGACGCGTATTTCTGGTTCGCATCGTGCAACGACCAGGGGGAAGCACCGTTTCGGGGGCAGATGCGGATCGGCTATCCGGCCGCGGCGACGTTCGAGGAGTCCGACGCCCAGATCGCCCGGATGGCGCAGCGTCTGCTCGGCGCGGGCTGGACCCCGGATCCGGAGTTCCGCAGTCATGGGACGGTGCTGGCGCGACACGGCGTGGCGGTGGTGCTGCGACCGCAGAACGTCAGCACGCCCGGCCGCAACATCGAATTGTTCGGCGAGTGCCGGGATGTGACGACCACCGGCGCCACGCTGCCCGAACCCGTTGCCCTGCCCTGAGGCGCTACGCCGGTGGGTGCAGCTGCGCCACGATCAGCCGGGCGGTGCGCGTGGCCCGCTCGCGCGAATAGGCCCGGCCCTCGCGCTGGATCGCGTAGACCACTCCACCGACGATTGCGTCGGCACCCGATTCGGCGGTCGCGTCGTCGACACCGGCGGCGAGTAGTCGCTCGTGCACGGAGCGGTGTAGCGGCAGTCCGAAGCCTGCGCGTAGTCGCGCCGCGGTGTCCTCGTGTTCCAGGGAGGCCACCGTCAAGATGCGCAACATGGCGTGTCCGCGCTCGGTGGTCAGCGTCGCGGCCAGTCGATCGATCCAGGAGACCAGATCGGCGGCCAGGTCGTCGGTGTGCGGTACGGGTGCCAGGATGCGGGGCGCGTCCTCCAGTAGCACGTCGGCGACCAGCGCGGGCCGGCTCGGCCACCAGCGGTAGATCGTCTGTTTGCCCACCCCCGCCCGGGCGGCCACCGCCTCGATGCTCAGACCGTCGAATCCGCGTTCCAACAGCAACTCCCGCGTGGCGGTCACGATCGCCACGCGGGACTTCTCACTGCGCCGTCGGGTCGACGGGGCCGGCGTTGCAGACGGGGGCATCGGCCCGTAGTGTGCCACACGACGAGACGGACCGTCTCGTCTCAGCGAGCCCCCGGGAGGGTTGTGGCCAAGAAGCTCGTCGTCGGAGCCAGCGGCTTCCTCGGATCCCACGTGACCAAACAGCTCGTGGCCCGGGGTGACGACGTCCGGGTGCTGATCCGGCCGACGAGTTCGACCCGCGGCATCGACGGTCTGCCCGTCGAACGCCACCACGGCGACATTTTCGACGGCACCGCGCTACGGGCGGCGATGGCCGGCTGCGACGTCGTCTACTACTGCGTGGTCGACGCCCGCGCCTGGCTGCTCGACCCGGCGCCGCTGTGGCGCACCAACGTCGAGGGCCTGCGCACGGTGCTCGGCATCGCCGCCGACGCCGATCTGCGGCAATTCGTGTTCACTAGCTCCATCGCCACCATCGGGCGCAGCGTCCACGGACCCGCCACCGAGGACCTGCGGCACAACTGGCTCGACCGCGCCGGTGATTACGTGCGCACCCGGGTCGAGGCGGAGAACCTGGTGCTGCGGTGTCACCGCGAGCGCGGGCTGCCCGCGGTGGCGATGTGCGTCTCCAACACCTACGGACCCGACGACTGGCAGCCCACCCCGCACGGGGCGCTGGTGTCCGCAGCGGTCCGCGGCAAGATGCCGTTCTACATCGACGGTGCGGAATCGGAGGTCGTCGGGGTGGCCGACGCCGCGCGGGCGCTGATCCTCGCCGGCGAGCACGGCCGGCCGGGTGAACGCTACATCGTCTCCGAGAGCTTCATGGGTGCTCGCGAGATCTACGAGATCGCCTGTGCGGCAGTCGGTGTACGACCGCCGCGGCTCGGTGTGCCGATCGGCGTGCTGGCGGCCGCGGCGACGGTCAACGCCCCGATCGCCCGGCTGCGCGGGCGTGACACCAAGCTCACACCGCTGAGCATCCGGCTCATGCACATCATGTCGCCGATGGACCACTCGAAGGCCGAGCACGAACTCGGATGGCACCCGGCGCCCACCGCCGACGCCCTCGCCGAGGCCGCGCGATTCTTCGTCGCACACCGCCGCCGCGCAGGGGAGAACCGCTGATGCCGATCGCACTGACACCCGAACACGAGCAGCTCGCCGACGCGGTCAGCGGCTTCGCCGCCAGACACGCGCCGATCGACAAGACCCGCGCCGCGGCCGCGTCGCTGGCCGCAGGTGAGCTACCGCAGTGGTGGAACGAGTTCGCCGCCAACGGCTTTCCCGCCGTCCACCTGCCCGAGGCGCTCGGCGGACAGGGCGGTGACCTGCTCGACGCGGCGTGCGTCGTGGAGGCGGCGTCCAAGGCGCTGCTGCCGGGACCGCTGCTGGCGACGATGACCGCGGGTGCGGTCGCGGCGCTGGCCACCGACGGATCGGCCGACCCGCTGTTGACCGCGCTCGCCGCGGGTGCAGCGGCCGCCGTCGCCCACGGAGACTTCACCGCCGCATCAGCAGACGGTGCCTGGTACGTCAGCGGTACCTCCGGACCCACCCAGGGCGTCGGCGCCGCCCCCTGGATCGTGGTGCGGGCCAGCATCTCTGACGGAACGTCTCGCTGGCTCGTCGTCGACACCGAGCCGGCGACCGCGACCGTCGAGACCCTCGGTGGCACCGATCTGACCGTCGACACCGGGCGCCTGCGCCTCACCGAACACCCGGTCGCGGCGGAGCTGCGCGGCGTCGACGATGACCGGGCACGTGACGTGGCGGCCGGATTGACGGCCGCGGCGTCGGCCGGCATCGTGCAGTGGTGCGTCGCCGCTGTGACCGACCATCTGCGTACCCGCGAGCAATTCGGCAAGCCCATCGGCGCCTTTCAGGCGCTGCAGCACCGCGCCGCGGATCTGCTGATCAGCACCGAGCTGGCCACCGCGGCGGCCTGGGACGCCGTGCGCTCGGCCGGGGAGAGCCCCGAGCAACACGCCATCGCCGCCTCGACCGCGGTGCTGATGGCCGTCACGCCCGCACCCGACCTGGTCCTGGACACCCTGACGATGTTCGGGGCGATCGGCTTCACCTGGGAGCACGATCTGCACCTCTACTGGCGACGCGCGACGGCGCTGGCGGCGTCGCTCGGGCCGGCGACCCGGTGGAGCGGACGCCTCGGCGAGCTGACCCGCACCACCGCACGCGATGTCACCGTGCGCCTCGGCGATGCCGAATCCGATTTCCGGGCCCGGGTGAGCGACGCCCTGGACCGCGCCGCCGCCCTGCCCAATGACGGGCCCCGTCCGCAGGGCGACTACGACCAGTTCGCCACCGGAGCGCAACGCACCGCCCTGGCCGACGCCGGGCTGGTGGCGCCGCACTATCCCGCCCCGTGGGGTCTCGACGCCACGCCACGGCAGCAGCTGATCGTCGACGAGGAGTACGCCGCGCGACCGCAGCTGGTCCGGCCGTCGGTCGGCATCGCGGAGTGGATCGTGCCGTCACTGATCAGCGCCGCGCGGCCCGAGGTGCGCGACCGTCTGGTCCCGCCGACCCTGCGCGGAGAGCTGGCGTGGTGTCAGCTGTTCAGCGAACCGTCCGCCGGCTCCGACCTGGCGTCACTGGTCACCCGCGCCACGAGGGTCGACGGCGGCTGGAAGATCAACGGCCACAAGATCTGGACGTCATCGGCGCAGCAGGCGCATTACGGCGCGCTGCTGGCCCGCACCGATCCCGACGCCCGCAAACACCGCGGCATCGGCTACTTCGTCGTCGACATGAGCGCCGAAGGCATTGAGGTGCAACCCATCCGGCAGGCCACCGGCGACGCGCACTTCAACGAGGTGTTCCTCACCGACGTGTTCGTCCCCGATGAGATGCTGCTGGGCGAGCCCACCGCCGGGTGGGGGCTGGCGATCGCCACGATGGCCGAGGAGCGGGTCGCGATCGGCAACTACGTACGCAATGACAGGGCCGGCGCGTTGCGCCACCTGGCCACCACCCCCGGACCCGAGCAGGACGCGGCCGTGCACGCCCTCGGTGAGGTCGACGCGTACGCGGGCGCGATCAAGGCGCTCGGTGTGCGGGAGACGCTGCGTCTGCTGGACGGCAGGCACGCCGGGCCGGCGTCGAGTATCGCGAAGGTCGCGACGGCGGCGATGCTGCGGCGCACGTTCGCGGCCACGCTCCGTCTGAGCGGTGATGCGGCGCTCCTGGCCGACACCGACCCGCCGGTGGTGCAGCCGTACCTGCACCTGCCCGCCGAACTCGTCGGTGGCGGCACCCGAGAGATCCAGCTCAACATCATCGCGCAGATGGTGCTCGGGCTACCCCGGGGATGACAGGAAGGCGCACATGGGTTTACGAGGTGAGGCCGCGATCGTCGGCTATGTGGAACTGCCGCCGGAACGGATGAGCAAGGCAGCCCAGGATCCTCAGCAGGCGCCGTTCACCCTCGAACAGTGGGCGGAACTGTCCGCTGCGGCGCTCGATGACGCCGGCCTGTCGGCCGAGTCGGTGAACGGCATCGTCACCTCGCATCTGAGCGAGTCCGAGATCTTCGTGCCGTCGACCGTGGCCGAATACCTGGGCGTCGACGCGAACTTCGCCGAGATGCTCGATCTCGGCGGGGCGAGCGCGGCCGGGATGGTCTGGCGTGCCGCCGCGGCGATCGAGTTGGGGCTGTGCGACGTGGTGCTGTGCGCGCTGCCCGCCCGCTACCTGACGCCGACGTCGGAGCAGAAACCCAAGGCATTGAGCGACGCGGTGTTCTTCGGGTCGTCGAGCAACCAATACGGATCACCGCAGGCCGAATTCGAGATCCCCTACGGCAATCTCGGCCAGAACGGGCCCTACGGCCAGGTGGCGCAGCGCTACGGCGCGGTGTACGGCTACGACGAACGGGCGATGGCCAAGATCGTCGTCGACCAGCGGGTGAACGCCAACCACACCGACGGCGCGATCTGGCGCGACCGGCCGCTGACGATCGAGGACGTGCTCGCCAGCCCGGTGATCGCCGACCCGCTGCACATGCTGGAGATCGTGATGCCCTGCGTGGGCGGGGCCGCGGTCGTGGTCGCCAGCGCCGACTACGCACGCACGGCCAAACGCAGGCCGGTGTGGATCAAGGGTTTCGGCGAACACGTTCCGTTCAAGACGCCGACCTACGCGCGGGATCTGCTGCAGACCCCGATCATCAAGGCCGCGGACACCGCATTCGGGATGGCCGGACTGGACCGCGCCGATATGGACATGGTCTCGATCTACGACTGCTACACCATCACCGTCCTGCTCAGCCTCGAGGACGCCGGATTCTGCCAGAAGGGCACGGGGATGGCGTTCGTCAACGACCACGATCTGACATTCCGTGGCGACTTCCCGCTCAACACCGCAGGCGGACAGCTGGGCTTCGGACAGGCCGGCCTGGCCGGCGGCATGCACCACGTCTGCGACGCGACCCGCCAGATCATGGGCCGCGCCGGCGCCGCGCAGGTCCCCGACTGCCATCGAGCGTTCGTCTCCGGCAACGGCGGCATCCTGTCCGAGCAGACCACCCTCATCCTCGAAGGCGACTGAACCTGTGACCACCTTCCAGCGGCCCGTGCCCGTCCCGACCCCGACCACCGCACCGTTCTGGGATGCCCTGCGCGAACACCGGATCTGCATCCAGTACTCGCCGTCGTCGAGCAGCTACGTCTTCTATCCGCGGGTGCGCGCCCCGCGCACGCTGGCAGACGATCTCGAGTGGCGGGAGATCTCGGGGCTGGGAACGCTGTACTCCTACACCGTCGCCCGGCGCCCGGTCGGCCCGCATTTCGCCGATGCCGTACCTCAACTGCTGGCCATCGTCGAATGGGACGAGGGACCGCGGTTCTCGACCGAACTGGTCAACGTCGCCCCCGAGGACATCCGGGTCGGCATGCGGGTGCGCCCGGTGTTCGTCGATCTCCCCGAGATCACCATGCTGCGCTACGAGCCGGTGGTGGACGCATGACCGAACGTGCGGACCGCCAGGACATCACCGACGTCCTGGTGCGCTACGCCACCGGGATCGACCGGCGCGACTGGCCGCTGTTTCGCACGGTGTTCACCGACGACTGCGCACTGGACTACGGCGACATCGGGATCTGGCGCGGCGTCGACGAGGTCACCGAGTTCATGGACCGGGCCCACGCCCTGGCGGGGCACACCCTGCACCGGTTGAGCAATGTCGCGGTCACGGTCACCGGCGACACCGCCACCGCACGGGCCTACGTCGACGCCCTGATCTTCGCCGGGGACAACGCGTCGGCGGTCCTGGCCATCGGCTTCTACGACGACGAGCTGGTGCGCACCGACGCCGGTTGGCGGATCGCCCGGCGCCGATTCACCACCGTGCGGGTCGCCACGATCGGCGGCGGGTCGTGACGTTCGCCGAGCAGTACCGGCCCTGGGCGCTGGTGGCCGGGCGGTAGGACACCCGCGAGGTCCGGCGAGGATCAGGCGGGCGCGGGCATCAGCCGGTGCATGACGTCGGTGAGCGTCACCAACCCGGCCGGCGCCCCGTTCTCGGTGACCACCACCAGGTGGTTGCGGGTCTCCCGCATCTCGCGCAACGCCTCGTAGACCGCGGTCTGGGCGGGCAGAGCGAGGGCCGGGCGCATGAGATCCCGTGCGGTGGCCGTCGCCTCGGCGGCCATGCTGTCGCGGACGTGCACGACCCCGGCGATGTCGTCACCGTCGCGCACCAGCAGCCGCCGGTGTCCGGCGGCTTTGGCGCGCCGCTGGATCTCCGGTGGGTCGGCGTCACTGCGCACACTGCCCTGGATCAGATCCCGCCTGATGATGTCCCCGACGGTGATCGACTGGAGATCCAGCGCGGAGGTCAGATTGGACCGGTAGGGCTCGCCGAGAACACCTGAGGTCGCCGAATGTTCGATGAGCTGTTTGAGCGCGGCCGGATCCTGCCCCTCGGCAAGCTCGTCGACCGGGTTCACGCCGACCATCCGCAGGCACCGGTTCGCGGCCCGGTTGAGCGCGGTGAGCAGGGGGCGGGTCAGCCAGATGAACCCGCGCATGGGCAGCGCCAGGAGTATCGCGGAGCGTTCGGGGTGCGCGATGGCCCAGGACTTCGGCGCCATCTCGCCGATCACCAGATGCAGGAAGGTCACGATCACCAGCGCGAGGACGAAACTGCCGGCGTCCGCGAGCCAGGGATGCAGGCCGGCGTCCTTGAGCAACGGGGCGATCGCATGGTGAAAGGCGGGTTTGGTGATGGCGCCCAACAGCAGTGTGCACACGGTGATCCCGAGCTGGGCGCCGGCCAGCAGCAGCGAGAGCTCGGTGGTACTGCGCAGCGCGGCCCTGGCAGCGCGGCTGCGGGCGGCGCGTTCCTCGAGCCGGTGGCGGCGTGCCGCGATGAGCGCGAACTCGGAGGCGACGAAGAACGCGCTGGAGGCGATGAGCGCGACGGTGACGACCGCGACGACGAGTGGATCATCCACCGGTGTTCACCCCCTCGCCACGGACGGCGGCGAAGACCCGGGCCGGGACTCGGCGATCGACAGAACGCACCTCGACGGCCAGGAAGCGTTGCGGTACCGGGCTTTCCGCCAGCAGATCGGCGGGGTCACCGGGTAGCGGGATGTCCACCTCGTCGCCGGGTGCCGGCAGGGTGCCGGCATGGGCGATCACCATGCCGGCGACCGTCTCGTAGTCACCGGCGGGCAGGTCGAGGTCGAGGCTGCGCTCGGCCTCGTCGATGGGCAGGTCGCCGGGTAGCAACCAGCCACCGTCGACGGCGACGGCCGCCGGGGGAGCATCGGTGTCGTGTTCGTCGGCGATCTCGCCGACGAGTTCCTCGGCGATGTCCTCGATGGTGAGGGTGCCGGCGAATCCGCCGTATTCGTCGATCACGACCGCCATCTCCTCGTCCGCCGCCTCGAGCCGACGCACCACGATCGGCAGTGGCAGGCTGTCCGGAACGAGGACCGCCGGGCGACAACGACTCTCGGCGGTGTCGGTTCCCGCCGCGGTGCCGAGCAGATCGGGCAGGTGGATCACTCCGAGCACCTCGTCGCGTTCGGGGTCGAGCACCGGATAGCGGGTGTGTTGCTTGGCCATCCGGGCCCACACCTGCTCGACCGTGTCGTCGGCGCGCACCACGTCCACGCGGTTGCGCGGAACCATCGCGTGGCCGGCGGTGCTGGTGGGGAAGTCCAGGATGCGGTCGAGCAGGGTGCTGAGCTCGCGGGGCAGATCACCGGTCTGCCGGGATGCGGCGACGATGTGTTCGAGGTCGCGTGCCGTCGCCGAGTGCTCGACGTCGTGCACCGGTTCGATGCGCAGGGCGCGCAGTAGCAGATTCGACGACTGGTCGAACAGCCAGATCAGCCAGCCGAACAGGCGCAGGTAGAGCACCGTGCTGAAGGCGAGCGCCCGGGCGACCGGCTCGGGCCGGGCGATCGCGAGGTTCTTCGGGAACAACTCGCCCAGGAGCATCTGCACCAGCGTCGACACGACGATGGCCAGGACGGCTCCGATCGCGACGGCGACGCCCGCCGGGAGCGCGACGCCCAGCAGCACCTCGGTGCCACGGCCGATCAGCGGTTCGGCGACGTAGCCGACCAGCAGGCCGGTGACGGTGATGCCCAACTGCGCGCCGGAGAGCATGAAGGACGTGCGGCGCGTCACGGTCAGCGCCCGTTCGGCGGCCGTATCACCCTCTGCGGCACGGGCTTTGAGCCTCGACCGGTCGACCGCCATGTAGGCGAATTCCTGGGCGACGAAGTAGCCGGTGAGCGCGGTGATCAGGAGGACGACGAGCAGGCCGACCAGAATGCCGGCGGCCGCCGTCAGCATGAGGACTCGAAGAGTGCGTTCATCGTGGTCACAACGACTGTACCGAATCGTCGGTGCCATTCATGCGGCTGCGCGCATGCGACACCGCCCGGCGCGGGGACTTCCGGGCGAGCGCGTGCCCCGACGACGGCGACGGTGCCATACTTTGCTGGATCGGGGGGCGACCCGGGACGACGGAGCGGACGGGGGTGAGTGTCGTGGTGAGGCGACGCCCCCGATGACCGAGCCCCAGCACGCCGACGACGATCCCCGGTTGCGCACGCTGCTGGCGTGGCGTGAGGAACTCATCGAGTCCGGCGCGGTGTCGGCCCGCAGCTTCAAGGAAGCTCATCTGCGGCTGGTCCTGCGGTCCGGCCGGACCGACGTCGAGCAGATCCGCGCGATGCTGCCCGGTTCGGTGTCCGAGCACGCCGAGGACATGGCCCGGGTGCTGGCCGATATGCCGGCGACCGAGGCGCCGGCCGATGCGTCCGAACCGCCCGCACCGCCCGAACCGCCCGATGCGGCGGCCGACGACTCGTCTGCGGGTCGGCACCGCGTCGCCGATCCCGGCGCGGAGATCGAATCCGTGGTGGTCACCCCGCCGGTGGCAGAAGATCCGGATCGGGATCCGACCGGATTCGCCGCCTACGCGTCGGATGCTCACCCGCCGGCCCCCGAGCCTCGCTGGCACGGCGTCACGCTGCATCGCCGCCGCGACACCGGCGCACTCGAGGTGCGCTGGCCGCCGGCCGACGACCCCGCCGAGACGGTGCTGTACCGGCTCGTCAGCGCCGAGGACCGGCCACCGACCTCACCGGACGAAGCAGACGCCGTCGCCGTCACGACCGCGACGTCCGCGGTCGACGATCGCGCCCCGGTCGCCGCCGTACGGTACTTCCAGGTCTGGATGCACTCGGGCGCGTCGGAGGCCGATGCGCGGTCGGCGCAACCGGTTCCGCACGCCGCCGGGGTCCTGATCGGGCGGATCGGCGATTTGTCGTTGCGTGAGGACTCGGGCCGGGTGATCGGCCAGTACAGCGCCCCGCCCGGGGTCAGCGCGGTCTACGTCTACCGGATCCCGGCACACGAGGCGCACCGCGACGGGCCGCAGTACCGGATCCTCGCCGATCAGGACAATCTCACCGGATTCGTCGACGTCGACGTCGAACGTGGGCGCCGGTACGTCTACCGGGTCCGGTGCGCCGCGCCCGTCGAGGGGGTCCTGCGCCTGTCCGAGCCGGCCCTCGGTGAGGTTGAGATCTCCGCGGTGCTCGCACCCGTCACCGATCTGACCATCACCGGTTCCAGCGCCGACGGCACGGTCCTCGACCTGGCCTGGACGACGCCACCGGGCGGGCAGGTGGTGGTCTTCCGCTCGCCCACCGGTCCGGCGCCGGGAACCGAGGGTGCCGAACTCCCGGAGGATGCGCTGAACCAGGTCGGGCTGACCGCGGATCTGCGCCTGGCTCAACCGTTTTCGACGCTTCGTGACGAGGACGGCCGGACCCGCACGGCGATGGCCGCGGTGGCCTGGCCGGACGGGTGGAGCCGAGCGTATTTCACGCCGGTCACCCTCATCGGCGGGCAGGCGCTGCTGGGCACGACCTTCGCCACCGTGCGGACCGGGGTGATCCGTGACATCGAACTCGCCGAGTACTGCAACAAGCAAGTGCTGACCTTCGACTGGCCCGACGGGGCCGCCTCGGTGGTCGTGTTCCTCGCGCCCAAGGGCCACGACCCGCGCGACGGGCTGGGCACCGGCCAGTGGGCCGGACAGTCCTACGAGATCACCCTCGAGGAGTACGAGCGCTACGGCGGCCTCCAGTTGTCCGGTCAGCTGCCCGTCCACGGCTGTTCGCTGCATCTGGCCCCGGTGGCGTTCACCGGCGGCAAGCGGGTGATGGGCGCGATCGCGAGCGTCGAATACCAGGGTCTGCTGCGGCTGCAGTACGCGGTGCGGGTCGGTCGGGATTCCGACGGCCGCGCGTTCACCGCCACCATCGCGGTGCGCTCGGAATACGATCTGCCCGGTTCGCCGGCCTTCGTGCTGGTGAACAACCCGCACCGGATCCCGTTGAGCCTGCACGACGGTGAGCCGGTCGACGTCGCGCCGCTCAACGACCAGGGACAGCTCGCTGCGCCACCGTCCAAACAGCTGCGCTGGTCGCAACTCACCACGACCGGGGGCAGCGAACTGTGGGCCGCGAACGTGCGCGACCGGCAGGGCTGGATCCGGTTGTTCGTCAACACCCCGGACCCGGCCAGTCTGCGGTTGATCGCCCTGCTGGACCCGCCGGTGGACACCTTGCGGCTCACCCCGGTGAACCCATGACAGCGCGCTACGGACAGCTCAGTTACACGTCGTTCGAGACGGCGCAACACATCGGCGGCTGGCAGGTCAAGCAGACGTCGGTCGATGTGTCCGCCGACGAGATGCGGCTGCTGACCGCCGGTGTGCGCACGGTCTTCCGGCCGGCGGAGCCGCTGCCCACCTACCCGACCACCGATCAGTTGGAGCGCGGCCCGCGTCGGCTGGCCTACGGCCGGTTGGATCGCCGGCGCGCCGGCTATTGGCACACCGTCCCGGCCGGCCCGGACAGCACCGGACGTCCGGGCAACGTCTTCGCCCACGCCGTGATCGACCGCCTCGCCGGTGACCGCGGCCCGCGTCCCATCCAATGGTGGCGCTCACCGCAGTGGCTGCGCCCCTACGGCGCGGCGGCAGTGGCCGGCGCGGAACTGCCCGCGACGCCCCCCGCCCCCGGTCCGGCGGTCACCGCCGACACCGTCGTGGATTTCGCACTGGACACCGGAACCTGGCGGCTGGCAACACTGTTCGGCTTGCTCGACGCGGTCGTCGCCGCGCTTGCCGGCGGTCCACCGGTGGTGCTCGGGGTGGGCTCGACCGACTCGGCGGCCCAGTGGATCGGATTGGTGAGCTACCTGATGTCGCCGGGCACCGCCGCGACGCTGAACTTCTCGACGTTCGACCGCGCCGACCAGTTGGCGTTCGCGCGCCAGAGCCGCCAGCATCTGACCGCGGTGCCGCTCACGGACTTCGACGAGCTGCCTGACGACGTCGTCGCCATCGACGAGACCGCCACCCTCTACCTCGGCGAGCTCGGTCGCGAACCGCATCGCACGGCCGGCGGCCAGGCCATCGAGGTCACCCCGTGGTCGGCGATGGCGCAGGTGGTGCTGCTCGACGCGGAGTCGGCCCACCGGGTGATCGAGGACATCGACCACTACGCGGCCGAGGTCGCCGACGTCGGGCTGCATCCGGCGTGGCCGATGGCGATGTCGGTGGCACACCGCGATGAGTTCGCCGACGCGTTGGTCGAGGCATACACCGTGATCGCCGGCCATTCCCCATGGGCGGCCGACGATTCCGTGGTGGCTCGCACGGTGGCCGAGGTGACGCGGGCGACCGTGGGCACCAGCACCGAGGACGCCTGGCAGGCGGTGCAACGGATGCCCGAGGGCCCGGCGGGCGACCTGGCTGCGGTCACCTATCTGTGTCGCGCGCTCGCCGACGACGACTGGCTGCGTCGGCCGGGGCCACTTCCGGTGTGCGAAGGGCGGTTCGAGCGCCACGCGGTACCGCCGGAGCTGCGCGAGGCGGCCGGTGCTGCGCTGGCGGCGACCGACGACCCCGAGCGGGTGCTGCGGATCGCCGATCTGCTGTTGCGGGCCGGGGTGCGCGACGACCGGGTGTCGGCCCGGCTGATGTCCACGGTGGTGCCGCACCTGCCGGGCGAGCGGCCCGCGCGTGACATCGGGGAGCCGACCAGGCTGGCGCTGGCGTCGATGCTGCTGCGCCGCGCCGTCGACGAGCCGCCGGCAGCGGAGTTGCTCGAATGGCTGGCGACCGACGTGCCCGCCCCAGGGGTCGCAGAGGTGTCCCGAGCTGAGCCGTGGGACGCGGTGTGGACGCGGGCCGCGCTGCGCGGCCTGCAACTGGACCGGGGCGACGCGGCCGAGGCCCCCGACCGATGGCTGCGGCTGTTCTGGCTACGGGTGAGCGGGTCGCCGTCCTATGCCGAGCTGGCCGGCTCGTCGGCCTGGCGGCCGGCCGAATTGCTGGCCGCAGCCGGGGATTCGGCACTGCCCGGCGCCGCCGCGGTGCCCACGCTGGTGAGCGCTCCACCGTCGGCCGAACTCGACCGGTTGGCCCGGATGGTGCTCGGCAGCAACAGTGACGACACGGCCGTCGCCTGCGCCGCGGTGCGCGTGTTCGACCCGCGGGCGTGGATCGAACAGGGTTACGCCGCCAGCCACCACGGCGCGTACACCCCGCTGTGGGAGCGCGCCGTCGCGCGGGTCGGGCGCGCCGAGATCCACCGCGACTTCGCGGCGCGCCTGGTGACGTTCGCGGCGATCGCCGCCGCCGCCGGCCAGCCCTACCCGCCGGTGTGTGCGGCGTTGGCCGCCGACGGCACCGTTGCCGGCGACGCTTTCGCGCAGCTTACCCGGCTGGTCGACGGCTACGTGCTCAACCCCGTATCGGTCCTGGCGCTGGCGGCGGTGCGATGGGGGCAGGCGGGGGAGGAGTGGGATCCCGTCTTCGACGGCGTGGACGACGTCATCTGGCAGACCGCTCGTCACCTCCTGCGCACGCGCAGCCAGGAGACCCTCGACCTGACCGCGATCGCCCTGACGATGGGGCAGCTGGCCGGGGACGCGAGCGAAGGCGCCGCACGGCGGCATCGCAGAACCCTGCAGAAGCTGTTGGCCCGCCGGCGCGAACAGACGGTGCCGATCGTCCGAACCCGGTGGAGCCAATGACCAAGTGCCCGCGGTGCTTCTCGCTCCTCGACCCCAACCAGTACCTGTGGTCGCTGCCACCCCACGCCGGTGGGACCCGCTACCGCGACGACGTCGCCTCGGCGTTCCTCGGCGCGCCGGCGGATTCGGCGGCGCTCTACACCTGGGCCAGGCCACCCGGCTACACTGGGCCACCGCCGCCGATCAGCGAGGCCAGCCAGGCGTTGCAGGGTCCCGCGGTGGAGATCTGCCCCGTGTGTCACTTTCTGCTGCCCGACGACTGGCGTAACGGGCATGCGATCTGCATCGCCATGGCCGGTGCGCGCGCAACGGGGAAGAGCCTCTACATCGGTGTCCTGGTCAAACAGCTCGAGCTGCTCTGCGAGCGGCTCGGCGTATCCATGCAACCGGTCACGCGGGCCACCGCGGTCGCCTATTCGATGACCTATGAGAATCCGCTCTACGTCCAGCGCGGTCTGGTGCCGCCGACACCGACGGTGCAGACACAGGCCTCGCACCAGCGGGAGCCGCTGATCTACGGGATCGGGATGTGGCACGGGGTGCGGCGCTATCTGGTGCTGCGTGACGTGGCCGGCGAGGATTTGGAGTCCGGTGATCTCTACACCCCGCCGTTCCGGTTCTTCGCCAACGCCGACGCCGTGTTCTTCATGTTCGACCCGTTGCGCATCCAGGGCATCCGCGACCAGCTGCACGATCTGTTGCCCGCCCAGGCGTTCGGGGGCGGCGATCCGCGGGCGGTGCTGAACAACGTGCTGCACGCCGTCGGTCCGGCCCAGCCGAAGCTGGCGGTGATCGTGTCGAAGTTCGACGCATTGCGGGTGCTGCGCGACGTCGAGGGCAGCGAGTGGAGCCTGATCATGGCGAACGCCGGGGCGGCGTATTCGCGCGATCCCTCCGATGCCCCGCAGTACGACGAGGCCGAGGGGCAGCTGCTGCACGAGGAGGTGCGCAGCCTGCTCACCAAACTGCACGGCGGCTCGATCCTTGCGGCGGTGGAGAACCCGTCGACCGGCGCGCGTCTGGCGCACCGCTATTTCGCGGTATCGGCCCTCGGCGCGCCGCCGAGCGGCAACCGGCTGCATTCGCGGGGCATCGCGCCGTTCCGCACCGTCGATCCGGTGCGGTGGGTGACGTCGGCCTACGGGGTGCTCTGACCCGCCGGACGGCCTCAGGCCAACACGCCGCGCAACACCAGCTCGGTGAGTTCGGCTGCCGCGCGGTCGATGTCGCGGATCCGGCGCACACAGACCGCGTACCAGGCGCCGCCCGCGATGACGTCCATCACCGTGTCGGCGCTGACGTCCGGCCGTGCGGTGCCGAACTCCACCGCGCCGGCCAGTCGCGCGGCGAGATCGCTGCGGGCGGCCGCCTCCAAACGGTCGCTCAGAGCCCGCCGGGCGGTCCGGTCGGCACGTAAGTCGTTGAGCAGACCGGGGATCGCCTCGCGCACCGCGGGGTCGCCGTACATCCGCAGGGCGCCGCGGCACAACCGGGTGATCTCGGCGGTCAAGCCCGCCGCGGGTGCCTCTGGTCCGAGGTCCGGGAACAGTGCCTCGTGCACCAACTCGGCCTTGGAGTTCCACCGCCGGTAGACCGCGGGCCGGCTCACCCCGGCCGACGCCGCGATCAGATCGATGGTCGTCGCGGCATACCCGCGCTCGACGAGCAACCGCCGGGCCGCGGCGAGAACGGCGACGTCGATCGCCGGGTCGCGGCGCGATCCGTGGCGCCGCCGCGGTGTCGTGGTCATGAATCACCTCCGCTGCGCCGGCATTGTCGATACAGTCTGTCACGACAAGCCCGACGCGAAGGAGCTTCGATGACGGTCGACCTCCCACTGGCCGGGATCGGCGAAGACGGCCGGCATCTCTACACGTGCCCGCTGTGCGAGGCCATGTGCGGCTTGGACATCGAGGTGCGCGCCGGCCGCGTCGAGAGCGTCCGCGGCAACCGGGACGACGTGTGGAGCCACGGTCATCTCTGTCCGAAGGGCGCGACGCTGGGCGCGGTGCACGAGGACCCCGACCGGATCCGCCGGCCGATGGTCAAGGTGGACGGGCAGTGGCAGGAGGTCAGCTGGGCGGCGGCGTTGCGGCGCTGCACCGAGTTGCTCACCCCGGTGATCGAGCGCTACGGCATCGGCGCTGTCACCGCCTACGTGGGAAACCCACTGGCGCACTCGTTTTCGCTGGCCCGCTACTCCGGTGTGCTCCTCGGCATGTCCGGTATGCCGATCACCTACTCGCCGGGAACCGTCGACCAGTGGCCGAAGAATCTGTCGTCGCACCTGATGTACGGCGGTTGGTGGACCTTCCCGGTGCCCGATATCGAGCGCACCGATCTGCTCGTCGTGATGGGCGCCAACCCGGCCGCCTCCCAGGGCTCGCTGCTGGCCGCGCCGAACGTCATGGGCATCATCGACGGTATCCGCCGGCGCGGAAAGGTCATCGTCGTCGACCCGGTCCGCACCGCGACCGCGGCCCGCGCCGACGAGTGGCTGGCGATCACCCCCGGCACCGACGCCGCGCTGCTGCTCGCCGTCGTCCACACGCTCTATGCCGAAGACCTGGTCCGTCTCGGGACGGTGGCCGATCACGTGGACGGTGTCGACACCCTCGCGACCGTGGCCGCGGACTGGCCCCCGGAGCGGGTGGCCGCCGCCACCGGCATCGACGCCGACCGGATCCGCGCGCTGGCCCGGGAACTGGCGGGCACCCCGCGGGCGGTCGTCTACGGGCGGATCGGCCTGTGCAATCAGGAGTTCGGCAGTCTGGCCAGCTGGCTGGTCGACGTGGTGAACATCCTGACCGGACACTTCGACGTCGCCGGCGGTGCGATGTTCCCGCGCGCCGCCGCCTGGTCGGTCACGGTCCAGCCGCAGCCGGGCCTGGAAGACGGTGCCGCCGTGTTCGGCCGGTTCCACACCCGGGTGCGCGGCGCAAAGGAGGTGCTCGGACAGGTGCCGGTGTCCTGTCTGGCCGAGGAGATCGCCACCCCGGGCGAGGGCCAGATCAAGGCGCTGATCACGATCGCGGGCAATCCGGTGCTCTCCACCCCGGCCGGTCACCATCTCGACGAGGCGCTGCCCCAACTCGAGGCGATGATCGCCGTCGACCTGTGGCTCAACGAGACCACCCGGCACGCCGACGTCTTCCTGCCCGGGCTCTCACCGCTCGAGCAGCCCCACCACGACGATCTGATCCTCAACTTCGCGATCAACAGCGTGGCCAACTACTCGGCGCCGGTGTTCGCGCCCGAGGAGCCCGACCGGCCCCACGAGTGGGAACTGCTGATCCGGCTGACGGGTCTGCTCACGGGGGTGCCCGCCGAGGACGTCGATGTCGCCGCGATCGACGACGGCTTCTTCGACTACCTGGCGTTCACCCAGGGCCTCGACGGCGCCGCGATCCGCGCCCGGTACTCCCACGGCGGCCCGGAACGGATCCTCGACCTCACCCTGCGCACCGGACCGTTCGGGGACCGCTACGGCGAACGACCCGACGGGCTGACCCTGGACAAGCTGAAAGCCCAACCCAACGGCGTCAACTTCGGGCCCATGGTGCCGCAGGTCCCCCACATCCTCGGCACCGCCGACCGGCGGATCCGGCTCGCGCCGCCGTACCTGCTCGAGGACCTGCCGCGGCTCGCCGCCCGGCTGGACCGCGGCGCGGACGATCTCGTCCTGGTCAGCCGCCGGCACCTACGCTCGAACAACTCGTGGCTGCACAACGTCGCGCCGCTGATGAAGGGTCGCGACCGGTGCACCCTGCTGATGCACGACGACGATGCCCGCCGGTGCGGGGTCGCCGACGGTCAGACCGTCACCGTCACCTCCAGTGGCGGCAGCATCGAGGTGCCCGTCGAGATCACCGACGCGATCAAACCCGGCGTGGTGTCCATGCCGCACGGCTGGGGCCACGGCCGGTCGGGCACCCGCATGGCGGTGGCCAACGCCTCGCCCGGGGTGAACACGAACGTCCTGTCACCGCCGGGCTTCCTCGACGAACCCTCGGGCAACGGTGCGCTCAACGGCATACCGGTGACCGTGACGCCGACGCCCGCCTGATAGGCATAGACCGTGGGTAAGAACGAACGCGCGAAGATCGTCATGTCCGACGACGAGATCGCCCAGTTCATCGAACGCAGCCGCACCGCCACCATGGCGACCGTACTGCCCAGCGGCAGACCGCATCTCGTGGCGATGTGGTACGCGGTCCTGGACGGCGAGATCTGGTTCGAGACGAAGGCCAAATCGCAGAAGGCGGTGAACCTATACCGCGATCCGACCGTCACCGTGATGATCGAGGACGGGCTGACCTACAACACCTTGCGCGGGGTCTCCATCGACGGTCGCGCCGAGATCGTCGACGCCGATCCGGATCTGCTTCTCCGCGTGGGGATCAGCGTGTGGGAGCGCTACACCGGTCCCTACAGCGACGAGATGAAACCCTTCGTCGACCAGATGATGAACAACCGGATCGCGGTGCGCGTGGTACCCGAACGGCTCCGCAGCTGGGATCACCGCAAGCTCGGTATGCCGGAGATCCCGCTGGGCGGCAGCACCGCCCAGTATCTGGAGCAGTCCTGATGGCGCCGAAGCGTCCGAAGCAGCTCGATTCGCCGTTGCTGCCCAAGGTCTTCAAAGCCGTCGGCAAGGCGCACGTGTGGGTGTACCGCCGCACCGGCGGCCGGGTCGGCGGTAAGTGGCGCATCGGAGCGGGTTTCCGCAAGCCGGTGCCGACGATGTTGCTCGAGCACCGTGGCCGCAAGTCCGGCACGCTGTTCGTCACCCCACTGCTCTACCTGCGTGACGGCGCGGACATCGTGGTGGTCGCCTCCCAGGGCGGGCGGCCCGAGCACCCGCAGTGGTACCGCAATCTCGTCGCCCACCCCGACACCCACCTCGAGATCGGATCGGAGCGGCGTGCCGTGCGGGCCGTCGTCGCCGACGCGCAGCAGCGGGCCCGGCTGTGGCCCCGGCTGGTGGAACTCTATGCCGACTTCGACACGTATCAGAGTTGGACCGATCGGGAGATCCCCGTCATCGTCCTGACGCCGCGCTGATCCCCCGCGGCGCGAAACCGGGATTGGCCACCGCGGTGGCCACGGCGCTGCCGACCGGGCCGAGGCGGTCGAACATGACGGCCGTTCCGGTGGCGATGCCGTCGTGGCTGTGGTGGGTGAGCGCGGTCAACCCGATGTGCGGTCCCTCGGGCAGCCGGCTCAGCGACACCGTGTAATCGGCGTTGATGAACGGCAGCCCGGTCGAGCCGAAGTTGGTCAGCGAGCTGGCATAGTCCCCGGCCATCGCCGCGCGACCGAACGGGGTCAGCGCGGCGCCGCGCACCAGCGGGGTGACGTCGCGAATCCACACCGCTTTGGGACCGGACTGCTGCCACCCACTCAGATCGGTCGCGGGTTCGGTGGGGTGTTCGTCACCGCCGTAGACCCACAGCAGCAGCGGCCGATTCGCGATGTCGTCGGGGTCGGCGGGGACCGGCGGCAGGACGACCGGAGAGCTCCAGGCGTCGTCATCGGGTTGCGGTCCCCGGCGCAGCAGCAGCGCGCTGGCGCGGGATACCACGGCGTCGTCCTGGACCAGTTCGGCCTCCAGCAGACACAGGCGCCGGCCCTGCCGAACGATGCGGGTCCGCGCGGTGATTCCCGCCATCGCGACCGGCCGGAGCAGATCCACGGTGAACCGCGCGAGCCGGAGATCCGGATCCGGCGGCGCCGCCTGTTCGGCGATGTGGCCGAGCAGACCGCCGACGTAGTTCCCGCTGACCGACGAGCCCCAGGGCCCACGGGCGATCGGATCCGGCACGAAGGTGTCGCCGTCGCGGTGGAAGTAGGCGCTGGGATCGGTCACGCGCCGACCCTAGCGGTCGCCTGATCAGGCGGGGGAGCGGTATGGCGTCACTGCTGACCCACGGGGTCGACGATGTCGGCGTACTCGTCGTGCTTCTCGACGTAGTCGGCGACCAAAGCGCACGCGGGCACGATCCGCAGACCGGCATCGCGGGTCTGGGCCAACGCCTCCGCGACCAGAATGGTCGCCAGACCCCGGCCCTCGAACTCCGATTCCACCTCGGTGTGGGTGAAGACGCGCTGACCGCCGTCGTCGTTGAACGCGGCGAATCCGACGGTCCCGCCCTCGACGGCGATGGTGAAGCGGTCAGCCTCGGCCCTCACGGTGGTGGGTGCACCGGTCTTGTCGTCGGGGGTGCTGTCGTTGGCCACGGTCTCTCCTCGATTGTCGGGTACGGCTCAGGGGGTACCCGTCCTCGCGGCGAGCATCCTCTCCACCTCGCCCTGATCGAGGGTGTCCTGGCGGGTGATGTTCGGGGCGGTTGACGTGCGGGCATAGCATCAGCGGTGATGAACCGGCCACGTAGCGGGTTGACCGCCGACGATCTGCGTAGTGCGGCCTTTGCGAAAGCGCCCTGGAATCAACGTGGATACGATCCGAAGTCGGTGCACGACTTCCTGGCGCTGGCGGTCCGGCGACTCGAAGGGCGCGGACACCTCAGTGCCGACGATGTGCGCTCGATCCGGTTCCCGCGACGGCCGATCGGTCGGCGCGGATACCACTGCGGCGAGGTCGACGAGTACCTCGTGGCCGTCGCCGACGCGGTGGCCGCGCAGGGCGGCTGAACAGACCGCGTGTTCGGAAGTTGGGACGGTGCCGCCATGGCGCCTCTCGGCGAGTGGTCGCTCGAAGCGACGAATGTGGTTGGGGCCCGGGGCATGCCCGGCACCGTCAGGTGATGTAACCGGTCGGGGTGCCGGAGTATTCCGGCCGTGTTCGCATCAGGCCGATTCCGGAAACACGCGGCGGATGGCCCGGATCGGATAGCCGTTGCGTTCGGCGAGGTTGCGCAACTGCTTGAGTGCGAAAGTGCGGCCGCGCCCGGCCTCCGGGATCACGATCCCCGCCCACAGTCCTTCGGCGCGGGGCAACTCGACGGCGTCGCGGGCGCACATCCACCGGCGGGGGCAGCCACGGCAGATCGCCTTGGCCTCATCGTCGGCGGTGGTCGTCCAGCGTTCGGGGTCACGGGTGCAGGCGCCGACGGGGATCTCCAGGACGGTGACGTTGCTGCTCATGGGGTACTCCTCTGACTTACCGTGCGGGCGTGCGCTCCGCGTGCCGTCGAATCTATAGCACTAACCGTAGCGTTGCAACAGTTAACTGACGCGCCCTCTGCCCGGCCGCGGACATTCGGCGCCTGAAACGTGAGTAATGCAACATTTAGATCAGGGAGCGCTGCGGTTCGGCGGTACTCGAAATGCAGCGGTTCGACGGGTTGGGCCGCCCCAAGTCGTAGCGCTGCAGCGGTACGCGGCTAGAATCAGCCGAGTACTTCGTCGAGCCAGCGAGGATCAGCTCCGTCCATGACCAGCCCGGAATCCGTCGACGAGAGCGTCGGCGCAATCGATCCCGGGATGGCCCGCGCCGGGGCTGCGGCAGCCGCCCGCCGCCGCGAGCTCAACATCAGCCAGCGCAGGTTGGCGTCGGAGGGCATCATCAACGCCGGTGCCCTGATCGCCTTCGAGAAGGGCCGTAGCTGGCCCCGCCAACGCACCCGCGCCAAGCTCGAAGAGGTGCTGCAGTGGCCGTCGGGCACGATCGCGCGGCTACGGCACGGCGAACCCGCCGGGCGGGCCGCCGAACCGCCCTCGGCATCGGCCGGCGACGACGAGGTGCCGCTGATCGCGCAGGCCGTCGTCACCGCGGTGCACACCCTGGGCGCCGCAGCGGAGAATCTGCCGCCGGTCGAGCATCCCGATTTCGTGCCACGGGTCACCGCGATCCTGGCCGATCTGCGTGCGCTCGAATCGGTCGCCGCCCAAGCAGCGCGGATCAGCAGGGTCACTCCGGCGCTCATCAGAGCCCTCAGCTCGGTCCGCCGGCGGATCGACGAGCTGACCGTCCTCGGTGCCACCGCCCCCGGCGCCACGCTCGGCCAGCGGCTGTACGCGGCACGGCGCCGGACAAACCTCACTCTCGAAGAGACCGCCCAGGCCGCGGGGGTGAGCGCCGACGAGATCGCGGCGGCCGAAGCCGAAGAGCCGGTCACCGACGCGGCAGCCCGGTCCATCGAAGCGCTGATCGGGCAGCTGGACTGATGCGAATCCGTAGCCACCGCCGACCGCCGCGGCCACTACTGTCTTTGCCGAAGTCTTCTCGGGATACACCGACAGATCGGGGGCGCCAGGTGAGTACGGAGTACGGGCGGATGCGGAGATGACGTGGCCGCCGCCGCCACCCTCCTCGGATCCCTGGGCCACCGGACCCGAGCCCGACCGGGAACCCGTCTCCGACGTCCCGGACGACTCCGCGCCGGCGGTTGAACCGGTCGAGGAGACACCGCCGGACGAACCCGCCGCGGCGCCCCCGGAACCGGAACCCGAGGTGCCCGATCCGGCACCCCCGATCGACGCCGGCTACACCGCCGACGCCGAGTACTTCCCGCCCCCCGCGGTGGCCATGCCGCCGACCAGCGTTGCGGCGCCGGCGGAACCGCCCCCGCCGGCGCCCGAGAGCTGGACGTCCTACAGCCACGCCCCACCGCCGGTGATCCCGCGCGCCCCGGTGGCCCCGCCGCCGTCCAAGAAGCCGATCTGGTTGGCCGCCGCGGCGGTGACCGGCATCGTCGTCCTCGGCCTGATCATCTGGCTCGTGGTGCCGTCCGGCGGCCACGACGCGGCTCCGCCCGCCACCACGACCGCCGAGCCCACCCCGACCGCCGACGCTGCGGCCGAGGCGCGACTGCTCGGCCTGCTCCCGGCCGGATACCGTTCCGGCGTGTGCGAGACGGTGGCGCCGCCCGCCGGTGCGCGGGCGGCGGCATCCTGCGGACCCAACACCGACCCCGGCGGCCCACCGTCGGCGACCTTCACCATCGCCGAAGACGGTCGGGCACTCGATGCGGCGTTCAGCGCGGTGGTCAACGGGTCGACCAGGGTCAACTGCCCCGGCAACATCCAGTCGCCGGGACCGTGGCGGCGCAACGCCACCCCGCAGAAGGTCAGCGGGGTGCTGTTCTGCGGCATCCAGCAGAACCGGCCGGTGGTGGCGTGGACCAACGTCGACGAGTCGCTGGTCGCGGTGGTCCAGTCCGGACCGCAGGGTCCGAACCTGGACCAGCTCTACCTCTGGTGGAGCTCCCACTCCTAGCGATACGAAAACGGGGCCGGTCGGTGACCGGCCCCGTTCACGACGTCACGCGGGGTCAGGGCAGCGGCACTGCCGTGGTGGTCGGCGGCACCGGATAGTGCGGGACCTCCGCGTTGCTCACCGGCTGGGGCGCCCCGGACGGAGCCGGAGCCGGAGCCGGCTGCCCGGCCGGGGGAGCGGCGGGCGGCGCCGCCGGGGTACCTGCAGAGCCGGCCGGAATCGGCGTGCCGGTGCTGCCCTCCGGAAGCGGCGTGCCGGTGCTGCCCGCCGGGATCGGCGTTCCGGTGCTACCGGGAGCGGGCGCCACCTCGGCGCCGGCCGGTGCGGGCGCGCCCGGCGCGGCCGGAGCCGCCTCGGCGCCCGCGGCTGCCGGAGCTTCTGCCGCGCCGGTGCCCTGCGGAACAGCCGTCGACGGATAGCCGGTCGACGGATACGACATCGACGAACCGGAACCCGACGGCGCCGGGGCCGGAGCGGGCTTCAGCCAGAGCAGCACGTCGCGGGCCCCGTCGTTGTAGACGACGCTGTCGGGCTGCGCACCCGTCACGTCGAAGTACAGCTTGCCGCTGGTCTGCTGGCCCTGAGCGATCGCGGCCGGATTCACGCCCTGCGGCGTGGCCACCTGGAACAGCGTCCGGTAGGTCTGGCCGTCCGCGGCGCGGGCGTTGAAGTTCGACACGACCGGTTGCACGGAACCCTGGATGGCCTGGTCGGTGGCGGTCGCCTCCCACAGCGTGCCCTGGACCGGGTAGGGGATCTGATCCGAGCTGGGCTTGAGCCCGCTGACGGTCCAGCCCTGCGTGACACCACCGGTCATCAGATCGGCCTGCTTGCCCAGTTCGGTGGTCTGCGGACCGGCCGGAGCGCCGGTCTCCGCTGCGGCGAGTGGTGCCGCAGCGACCGCGCCGGCCGCCGCGACTGTTGCTGCGAGAATCGTGGTCTTCTTCAAGTCGGTTCACTCCTGAGTCGTTCGACGGCCCAAATCCCCCGGATCTGGAGGTGCCCCAAACGTCAACGTAACAAACACCGACGTTGCTGGACACCTCCGCGTCCGCGGGCGGAGCGAACTCAATCCCGGATTCTCGACCGATCGTCGGTCGTCGGGAAGTGCTCGGCCAGGGCGGCCGCGATCTCGATGAACCTGCGCCGCGCGGCCGGCGTCATGATGCGCGTGCCCTCGATCACGCCCCCCGGACGCAGCTGTCCGTCGAACGGCACCTCGATGACCCGCTGACCGTGACCGGCGAACTGCTGGGCCAGGACCGTGCGGGTGCGCTTGTCGGCGTGCCCGTCGGAGTCGTTGAGCACCAGCAGCGTTCGTTGCAGCAGGCCGGTCATCCCGCGGTGGGCGAGCCAGTCCAGGGTCTGGCCGGCGGCCGCGGCGCCGTCCACCCACGGCGAGGACACCACGATCAACGCGTCCAGGTCCCGCAGCACCTCCTGGGTCACCGGCGAATCCATGGTGGAACTGCAGTCGACGATCGAGATGGAGAAGTACTTGTCCAGCCGTGCGGTCGCCTCCCGGTAGATCGCCGGGTCGAGGACCCGCCTGCGGGCGGGCGTCCCCTCGCCAGCCAACACGAACAGTCCGGCGGCGTTGTTGCCGACCCGGCTGCGCACATCGGCGAACGAATCGAGGTGCTGATCGGAGGCCAACTCCCAGTACGAACCCTGAGCTCGCGGGTCGACCCGGCTGCCCAATTTGCCGAATGCGGTGTCGGCGTCGATGGCCACCACGCGGTCATCCGGCCGCAGCTCGGCGAACACCGATCCGACACTGGCCGACACGGTGGTCTTGCCGACGCCGCCCTTGCCCATCACGCCGATCTTGTAGTGACCCCGCAATGCGCCGCGGACCCGGTTCTCCAGCGCGATCTCACGCAGTTCCTCGGCCGACTGGCCGGGATTGACCAGCCCGAAGCTCATCCGGAACAGCAGTCTGCGCCAGCCGCGCGCGGGCGGTGTGCGCCGCGGCCGCATCAGCTGTTCGGGCCGGATGGCGTCCGCGTAGGACGGCGGGGGCGGCTGGTGGGGCGGCCAGCTCGGCCCGGGAGCCGGCTGCCAGGGCGGCGGGCCGCTTCTCGGGTCCCGCTGCGGTGCGGGGCGCATGTTCTGGTGTGGGTCCCGGAAGCTGCCGCGCGGACCGGCTTCGAAGATCACGGTCGGTGGGTCCGGGGGGACACGGGGCCCGGTGGGTCCGGTGTCCGGCTCGGGGTCGTCGGTCACCACCCCAGTATCGGGCACCCCGAGGCAGCAAAACCGGCCCGCCGCCGATGCGCACGCCAGCGGGGTGTGGCGGGCCGCTGCGCCCCGGCGGGAACGGCGGTGCAGGCGCCCGCTGCGGCGCCGGTCGTCCCGATCGCCGACCCATCGCACCGATGTTCGCTGCGAGGACGATTTCGAACTTTGATCGGGTCGGCAGCGGGGAAGAGCCCTTGCTGAGAGCCGACTGAGTTCTGCGGGCGGGCCGGTTCGGCGGCGGAAATCGCCGCGAGTCGGCCGGCTGACGCGCTGGTAGGCTCACTTTCGGCCAAGGTCCTCACGCCGCCGCCGGTCAACCGGTGGCCCCCGGTGCGGCAAAGACGCCCGGTCGTGCGTGCGAGGCTCGGAGAGGGGGACAGCATGACGAACATGGTCGGCACGTCGGCCTCCGCCAGCACGCACTACGACGACGTGGTGGGGGTCGAGGTCACGATCGACGGCATGCTCGTCATCGCCGACCGGCTGCACACCATGGATTTCCCGCCCGCCTTGGGCATTCGGCTCAACATCCCGCAGCCCGATCTGCGCGAGATCGTGTGGGAACAGGTGAGCCGCGATCTGACCGCCCAGGGCGTCTTGAATTTCTACGGCGAACCGCACCCCGAGGTGGCGGCGATGGTGGACACGCTGAGCCGCTCCGACCGCGTGCTCGAGGGCCGGTGGTGGCGCCGTGATCTCGGCGGCAAGATGGTGCGCTTCGTCGTCTGCCGCAAGGGCGACCGGCACGTCGTGGCGGCCCGCGACGGCGACATGCTGGTGGTGCAGCGGGTCGCCCCGCAGATCGGGCTGGCCAACATGGTCACCACCGTGCTGGGCAGCGCACCCCCCGCCGACGTCGAACCGCTCACCGGCGTCGCGAGCAAGCTGGCCGAATGCCGCACCGCCGATCAGCTGCAAGGCCACGGTCTGGCGCTCACCTCGGCGCGGGCGTACGCCGACATCATCAGCGATCCGTCGAGCTGGGTGGAGCTGACGGCCACCGAACGCCACCCCGGCGGCACCCACACCACGGCCTCGGTCGCCGCTGGTGTGCTCGACTCCCGACACGGACGCATCGTGTCGATTCCCCGCCGGGTCAACGGCGAGCTGTACGGCAGCTTCCTGCCCGGCACCCAGGACAATCTGCAGCGGGCCCTCGACGAGCTGCTCGAGTTCCTGCCGTCCAAGGCGTGGTTCGAGCAGAATGCGTCCGCCGCCGACTCTGACGACACGCACGTCGACTGAAGGGGCCGCCATGGTGGGTGATGCTCCGGACGACTTCCTCGGTGACGGCTTCCTCGGTGACGGCTTCCTCGGTGACGACGGGGGCGACGGGGGCGACGGGGGCGACGGCTACGTGCCCGACCTCGCCGCACTGGACGCGCTCGACGCACCGGGCGGTGCGGACGGCGACCTGCCGACGGATGCCTTCACCGTGTCCAACCCCATCGGCAGTGTCACGGTCAGTGCCCACCCGGACGGCCGCATCGAGCGCATCGAGCTGTCCCGCCGATCCACCGAGATGTCCGAGACCGAACTGGCAGAGGAGATAGTCGTGATAGCCGGTCTGGCTGCCCAGGACGCCAAGTCGGCGCAGTACGTGACAATGCTGGAAGGAATGCGCGAACAGGGTCACGACGACCCGGCCACCCGCGAATTCCTGCAGCGCGACCTCGAGCTACCGACCCCGGAGCAGGCCTGGGCGCGTCGGAACGAGGTGTTCACCACCCGGTATGCAGGTACCCATGAGTGACCATCTGACCGGGCTGTTCGGCAGCGCGGTGAGCATGCTTCCGACGGCGCCTGCGCGTGCCTACGAACTGTTCACCGAGATCACCGAATACGACGAGAGCGCCTGCGACGCCTGGGTCGGCCGGATCCGCTGCGGTGACCGCGAGCGGGTGACGCTGTTCCGGGCCTGGTACTCGCGGTCGAACTTCGGGCGGCTGGCCGGCTCGGCCGAGATCACCATGAACGCGCTGGCTGCCCGGGTGCCGATCGGCGGGATCTTCGGCGCGGACATCAGTTATCCCGTGCTCTCACCGCTGGCGATCACCCTCGGATTCGCCGTCCAGGAGGCGGCGATGGGTAATCACGCCGACGCCATGGAGGCGCTCGACGACGCCCCGGCCGCCGGGGCCGAACACCTGGTGTCGTGGGTCAGGGCGGTGATCTACGCCTACGGCGAGCGCTGGACCGACGTCATCGAGCAGGTGCGCGGCGCCGAGGCCTGGCCCGACAAGTTCCTGGCCGCCGCGGCCGGCGTCGCCCAGGGAGTGGCCGCCGCCAACCTCGGCCTGTTCACCGAGGCCGACCGCAAGCTCACCGAGGCCAACAACACCGTCGTGGGACAGGCCTGCGCACCGGCCATCGCCTGGTATCTGGCGATGGCGCGACGGGCCCAGGGCAACGAGGAATCCGCGGTGGTGCTGCTGGAGTGGTTGCAGGCCAACCATCCCGAGCCCAAAGTGACTGCGGCGTCGCGGGATCCGAATTACCGGCTGCTGACGACGACGCCGGAGAAGATCGCCGCGCGCACCGATCCGTGGGACCCGTCCAGCGTGCTGGCCGACACCTCGGGCCGGGAGAAGCTGCTCACCGAGGCCCAGGCCGAGCTCGACCGGCAGATCGGGCTGAACCGGGTGAAACAGCAGATCGAGGCGTATCGCGCCGCGACGCAGATGGCCAAGATCCGGGCCGCGCGCGGCATGAAGGTCGCGCAGACCTCCAAGCACATGATCTTCGCCGGCCCGCCGGGCACCGGAAAGACGACCATCGCCCGGGTGGTGGCCAACATCCTGGCCGGACTCGGCGTCATCGCCGAGCCGAAGCTCGTCGAGACCTCGCGCAAGGACTTCGTCGCCGAATACGAAGGACAATCGGCGGTGAAGACCGCGCGCACCATCGACCGTGCCGTCGGTGGGGTGCTGTTCATCGACGAGGCGTACACCCTGGTGCAGGAACGCGACGGCCGCACCGACCCGTTCGGCACCGAGGCGCTGGACACGCTGCTGGCCCGGATGGAGAACGACCGGGACCGGTTGGTGGTGATCATCGCCGGCTACAGCGGCGACATCGACCGCCTGCTGGAGACCAACGACGGTCTGCGGTCACGCTTCGCCAATCGCATCGAATTCGACTCCTATACCGCGGACGAGATCGTCGACATCACCAAAGTCATTGCCCAGGCGAATGATTCGATCGTCAGCGACGAGGCGGCCAAACGGGTGCTCGAGGCGGCGTCCCTGCTGAGCCAGCGCACGCTCGGTGACAAACCCGCCCTCGACATCGCGGGCAACGGCCGCTATGCGCGTCAGCTGGTGGAGGCCGGCGAACAGGCGCGGGATATGCGCCTGGCCCGGTCGATGGACTTCGAGACGCTGGGAGTGGAGCAGTTGAGCGAGATCAGCGGCGAGGACATGGCGTCGGCCATCGCGTCGGTGCACACCCGGCTGAACGTCAGCGGGTGAGGTGATGGCGAATTTCCGGCTCACCACCAAGGTCCAGGTCAGTGGCTGGCGCTTCCTGTTGCGCCGAGTCGAGCACGCCATCGTGCGGCGCGACACCCGGATGTTCGACGACCCGCTGCAGTTCTACAGCCGGGCGGTCTCGGCGGGGATCGTCATCGCGGTGCTGATCTGCCTGGGCGCCGCACTGCTGGCCTATTTCAAACCGCTGGGCAAACGCGGCGGCGACACCCTGCTCGTCGACCGCTCGACCAATCAGCTCTACGTGGTGATGCCCGGCAACGGTGAACTGCGGCCGGTCTACAACCTCACCTCGGCGCGACTGGTACTCGGCAACCCCGGTACGCCGGTCGCGGTCAAGTCGGAGGAACTCGCTCAGCTGGCGAAGGGGCAGCCCATCGGCATCCCCGGCGCACCGTACGCCACACCGGTCTCCGGCTCGGCCGAATCGATGTGGACGCTGTGTGACACCGTCACCAAACCCGACAGCGCCATCCCCAGCATCGAGACCTCGGTGCTGGTGCGGCCGCTGTCGATCGATGCCACGGTCGGGCCGATGCGCCCCGACCAGGGCATGCTGGTGTCGTTCGAGGGGGCGAACTGGCTGGTCACCGACGGCGGCCGGCATTCGATCGACCTGGCCGACCGGGCCGTCACCTCCGCGGTGGGGATCCCGGTGACCGCACGGGCGACGCCGATCTCGGAGGGTCTGTTCAACGCGCTGCCCAATGCCGGCCCGTGGCAACTGCCGCAGATCGCCCGGGCCGGCGAGCCCAACGTGTCGGGTCTTCCGCCGAATCTGGTCATCGGTTCGGTGTTCACCACGGTGACCGAATCCGACGACCGGCAGCAGCACTACGTCGTGCTGCCCGACGGGGTGGCCCGGGTCAACGACCCGACCGCGGCGGCGCTGCGCGCCACCAACTCCTACGGCCTGATCGAGCCGCCCCTGGTCGAGGCCAGCCTGGTGGCCCGGATCCCCGAACAGGTCTACGTCTCCCCGCTTCCGGACAAGGCGCTCGACATCCTGTTGCGTCAGGACGATCCGACGCTGTGCTGGTCGTGGCAGCGGGTGGCCGGCGACCAGGCGCCCAAGACCACGGTCATCGCCGGCCGGCGGTTGCCCATGGCGGTCTCGGCGCTGGGCACCGGCATCGACCAGATCACCGGGGACTCCACGGTGTACGTCGACGGCGGGCAGTTCATCCGCCTGCAATCGCCGGACCCCCGCTACGGCGAAAGCCTCTACTACATCGATCCGCAGGGTGTCCGCTACGGCATCCCCGACGAGGACACCGCCAAGAGCCTGGGCCTGACCGGTCCGCGGACCGCGCCCTGGCAGGTGGTGAGTCTGCTGGTCGACGGACCGGTGCTATCCAAGCGGGCGGCTCTGCTCGAACACGACACGTTGCCCGGCAACCCCGAACCCCGAAGGGCCGGTGACCCCGCCGCCCCGGCCGGGGTCGCCGGAGCACAACCGGCACCCACGCCACCGGGAGGCGGCTGATGACCACCAAGAAGTACACCCCGATCACCAAGCGCGGACCGCGGCTGACCCCGGGCGAGATCACCGTGACCCCACCGGACGACCTGGGGGTGGAGATCCCGCCGTCGGGCGTGCAGAAGGCGATGCCCTGGGTGATGGGCGGGTGCATGCTCGGGATGATCTCGATCATGATCTTCACCGGCGTGCGTCAGCTCTCGCCGTACATGCTGATGATGCCGCTGATGATGGTGATGGGCACCGTCGGGTTCATGGCCGGCGGCGGGTCGGGCGGCAAGAAGGTCCCCGAGATCAACGCCGACCGCAAGGAGTACCTGCGCTATCTGGCCGGGTTGCGCACCCGGGTGACGTCGTCGGCGGCCGCGCAGGTCACCTTCTTCAACTATCACGCCCCGCACCCCGACGATCTGCTGTCCATCGTCGGGACCCACCGGCAGTGGTCCCGGCAGGCCAACAACGACTTCTACGCCGCGGTACGCATCGGACTGGGTGCCGAGGCCGCCGTCGACCGGTTGCTCAAACCGTCGGTCACCGGTGATCTCGCCGGCCCGCAGGCCGCCCCGCAGCCACACCTCGAGCCGGTCAGCCATATGTGGGTGACGAAGTTCCTGCGCACCCACGGGTTGATCCACGACTGCCCGAAACTCGTTCAACTGCGCACGTTCCCGACGATTGCGATCGGTGGCGACGAGGCCGGTGCGGCCGCCCTGCTGCGCGCGATGATCTGCCATCTTGCGGTGTTCCATCCGCCGGACCTGCTGCAGATGCGGGTACTGATGGACAACCCCGAGGACCCGGACTGGAACTGGGTCAAGTGGCTGCCGCACGTGCAGCACCAGACCGACACCGACGCCGCCGGCGCCACCCGGATGGTGTTCACCCGCCCCGACGGGCTGTCGGATCTGACCGCGCGCGGACCGCACACCGCCGACGCCGCCCCCGGCGGACCGTACGTCGTGGTGATCGATCTGACCGGTGGCCGCGCCGGCTTCCCGGTGGACGGCCGGGCCGGAGTCACGGTGCTGACGCTGGGCAACCACAACGGCTCGGTGTACCGCATCCGGGTGGCGCCCGATGGCACCGCCGACGACCGGCTACCCAACCAGGCGTTCCGGTTGGTCACCGATGCGACCGACGGGATGACGCCCGGTCAGGCGGGGCGGATCGCGCGCAAGCTGGCCGGCTGGTCGATCACCGGCACGATCATCGACAAGAACGTCCGGGTGCAGAAGAAGGTCGCCACCGAATGGCATCAGCTGGTCGGCGCGCAGACCATTGAGGAGGTCACCCCGGCGCGGTGGCGGATGTTCAGCGACACCGATCGTGACCGGCTGCGGATCCCGTTCGGCCATGAACTCAAGACCGGCGACATCATGTATCTCGACATCAAGGAGGGTGCGGAGTTCGGCGCCGGCCCGCACGGCATGTTGATCGGCACCACGGGTTCGGGCAAATCCGAATTCCTGCGCACCCTGATCCTGTCGCTCGCCGCCACGCACCACCCCGACCAGGTGAATCTCCTCCTGACCGATTTCAAAGGCGGTTCGACCTTCCTCGGCATGGAGAAGCTGCCGCACACCGCGGCGGTCGTCACCAACATGGAGGAGGAGGCCGAGTTGGTCAGCCGGATGGGGGAGGTGCTGACCGGCGAACTCGACCGCAGGCAGTCGATCCTGCGCCAGGCCGGGATCCAGGTCGGCGCCGCCGGTGCACTGTCCGGGGTGGCCGAATACGAGAAGCACCGCGAGCGCGGCGCGGAGCTGCCGCCGCTGCCGACGCTGTTCGTGGTGGTCGACGAGTTCGCCGAGTTGCTGCAGAACCACCCCGACTTCATCGGCCTGTTCGACCGTATCTGCCGGGTCGGCCGGTCGCTGCGGGTGCATCTGCTGCTGGCCACGCAGTCGCTGAACACCGGCGGCGTCCGCATCGACAAGCTGGAACCGAACCTGACCTACCGGATCGCGTTGCGCACCACCAGCTCGGCCGAGTCCAAGGCGGTGATCGGCACGCCGGAGGCGCAGTACATCACCAACAAGGAGAGCGGTGTGGGTTTCCTGCGGGTCGGCATGGAGGATCCGGTGAAATTCCACAGCGTCTACACCGGGGTCACCTACGAACCGACGAAACCGGTGGTAGAGGATGGCGAGGCCAAACCGCGCGCCGCGTCCTCGAACGCTGTGCGCATCCACCGCTTCACCGCCGCACCCGTCTTCGACACGGCGGTGACGCAGTGACCACCTCTGAGCAGAAGGTGCTGCGCGAGGTCGTCCTCGACCAGCTGACCACCGGGGAGATCCGGGCCTACCGGATGTGGCTGCCGCCGCTGACCGATCCGACCCCGGTCAACGAACTCGTCGCCCGCGATCACCAGCGTCAGCCGCTGCGCTTCGGGCTGGGCATCATGGACGAGCCGCGCCGGCACCGGCAGGAGGTCTGGGGGGTCGACGTCTCGGCGGCGGGTGGCAACATCGCCGTCGGCGGGGCGCCCCAGACCGGGAAGTCGACGTTTCTGCAGACGCTGATGTTGTCGGCGGCGGCCACCCACTCACCCCGGGACGTGCAGTTCTACTGCGTCGACCTGGGTGGTGGCGGCCTGATGTATCTCGAGGACCTGCCGCACGTGGGCGGGGTCGCGACGCGCGCCGAACCCGACCGGGTCAACCGGGTGGTCGCCGAGGTCAAAGCGGTGCTGCGGCAACGTGAGCGCACCTTCAAGGAGTTCCGCGTGGGCTCGATCGCGGCCTATCGGCAGATGCGTCAGGACCCGTCGAATCCGGCGGCCGCCGATCCGTTCGGCGACGTCTTCCTGGTCATCGACGGCTGGCCCGCGTTCGTCGCCGAGTTCCCGGATCTGGAGCCGGTGGTGCAGGATCTCGCCGGCCAGGGGTTGGCGTTCGGCGTACATGTGATCATCTCCACCCCGCGCTGGACCGAGCTGAAGTCCCGGGTGCGCGACTATCTGGGCACCAAGGTGGAGTTCCGGCTCGGCGATGTCAACGAGACCCAGATCGACCGCATCACCCGCGAGATCCCCAACAACCGCCCCGGACGCGCGGTCTCGCTGGAGAAGCATCACCTGATGATCGGGGTGCCGCGCCTCGACGGTGTGCACAGTGCCGCCGACATCGTGCCGGCGATGTCGGCCGCCGTTGCGCATCTCGCCGATCGACACACCGAGCGCGCCCCGAAGGTGCGGGTGCTGCCGGAGCGGGTCTACCTCCACGAGTTGGACCCGGCTCCGCCGACGCCCGACGCCGATTACCGGACCCGGTGGACGGTGCCGCTCGGTGTGCGCGAGTCCGATCTCAGCGTCGCCTACAACCCGATGCACTCGACACCGCATCTGCTGATCTTCGGAGCGCCGAAGTCCGGTAAGACGACGATCGCGCATGCGGTGGCCCGCGCGATCTGCGCCCGCAACAGCCCCCAGCAGGTGCGGTTCATGCTGGCCGACTACCGGTCGGCCTTGCTGGACGCGGTCCCGCAGAGCCATCTGCTGGCGGCCGGTGCGGTGAACCGCAACCACGCGTCGCTGGAGGTGGCGATCAAGGCGCTGGCGACCAACCTCAAGGACCGGCTGCCCCCGCCCGACCTGACCACCGCGCAACTGCGGGCGCGGTCCTGGTGGAAGGGCCCCGACATCGTGCTGCTGGTCGACGACTGGCACATGATCGTCGCCGCCTCCGGCATGCTGTCGCCGATGGCGCCGCTGGCCCCCCTGCTGCCGGCCGCTGCGGACATCGGTCTGCACATCATCGTGACGTGCCAGATGAGCCAGGCGCACCGCGCGACGATGGACAAATTCGTCGGTGCCGCCTACGGGGCCGGCACCCCGACGCTGTTCCTGTCGGGGGAGAAGACCGAGTTCCCCTCGTCGGAGATCAAACTGCGCAAACGCCCGCCTGGCCAGGCGCTTCTGGCGTCCCCGGACGGGAAGGAGGTGGTGCAGGCGGCCTACATAGACCCCCCAGAGGATCCGTTCGAGGGGGGACCGCCAGAAGAAGTGTTAGCACCACCTCCGGGGGGCGGTTAGTATCTAACAAGAGCCGCAGCAACGTGGGAGCCACGCCGCTAGCAAAGGTTCGGGGGATGCGTCTGGTGACGGATGTGTAGATTCCGCTCGCCGATCGCACGACGTTTGTCCCGCTCAACAGGTATGCGAGGAGGAGAAGCGCGATGCAACCGTTGGAACACAATCCCGGCGCAGCAGGTGTCGGCGGACAGGTCGTCGCAAACGGCGCCCGGGGTCTGGCCGGCGGTACGGCGGCCACCGCGGCCGTGACGGCACTCGTACCCGCGGGTGCCGACGAGATCTCGGCGATGGCCGCCGCGACGTTCGCCGCCGAGGGCGCCGAGACACTGGCGATCAACACCTTCGCCCAGGAGGAGCTGTCTCGTGCGGGTGCCGCGTTCGTCGAGATCGCGGGTCTGTACGCGGCCACCGACGAGGCCAACGCCAGCACGTTCTGACCGGTCGTCGGCGCGTCTAGCGGAGAATCCACCGGAGTAACCACCGATGCCAGTTTCGGCTATTCCCCTTCCCCCGACCTGGGTGGCCATGCCACCCGAGGTCAACACCGCTCGGCTGATGGCGGGAGCGGGCCCCGCGCCGATGCTCCAGGCCGCAGCCGGCTGGGAGGGTTTCGCCCTGCTGCTGGAGACTCAGGCCGACGAACTCGCCGCCAGTTTGAGCAACCTCGCGTCCCTGTGGAGCGGAACGGCGAGCGAGCGGGCCATCCAGGCCACGATGCCCACCATCATGTGGCTGCGGACCACGGCAGCCCAGGCGATGAAGCGGGCGCTGCAGGCCACGAATCAGGCAAACTCCTACACCCTGGCGATGGCAACCACGCCGCCGTTGCCCGAGATCGAGCAGAACCACATCACCCACGGAGTGCTGGAGGCCACCAACTTCCTGGGCGTCAACACGGTGCCGATCGGGGTGAACGAGTTCGACTACTTCGTGCGGATGTGGAACCAGGCGGCCGACGCCATGCACGTGTATCAGGCCGAGACACAGATGAACTCGCTCTTCGAGCCGATCATCCCGTTGAAGCCCATCGTCATCCCGGGCATCGGCGAGAGCGGCGCCGCGGCCCAGGCGGCGCAGGCTGCCGCCCGCGCCCCGATGGGGGCGATGCGCAACGCGGTGGTCGCGAAGGTCAGCGCGCAGGGCAAGCTCGAATCGGCGAAGCTGGGCGCCGGCCGGGCGATGGCGGTCGGCCAGAAGGCCGGTGAACAGTCGCAGAGCACCGCGCAGAAATCCGAGGACGGCGCCGCGCAGCTGATGGGGTCGGGGCAACAGCTGCAGCAGGGCATGCAGATGGGCATGCAGATGGGGATGCAGGTGGCCTCGACGGTCACCCAGATCCCGCAGCAGATGGGCCAGATGGTCCAGACGCCGATGCAGATGCTGACCCAGCCGCTGCAGCAGATGTCCTCGGTGTTCGGCCAGCTGGGTGGCCTCGGTGAGCGCAACGCCCAGATCGGTCTGATCGGCGCCAGCCCGCTGTCGAACCATCCGCTCGTCGGCGGGTCGGGCCCCGGTTCGGGGTCGGGGCTGGTGCGGGCGGCCTCGCTGCCGGGCGCGGGCGGTACCGCGGCGCGGACGCCGTTGATGTCGAATCTGGTGGGCAAGGACCTCGAGATGACACCGGTCAGTGTCGGGGCGGGAGTGGGCCCCGGCGTCGTCTCCACGGGCCTGGCGCCGGTCGGCGGCAGCGGTGCCGGCGGCGGGATGGGCCCGATGATGGGCGGCGGCCAGCAGGCCGCCAAGAGCGGGGGCTCCAAGACCGGGCTGACGGCGCCCGCCCCCTTGACGCACGACCTCGACGAAGACGAAGGCGACGACTGGTAGTCGCCGGATCACCGGACTTCCCGGTCGCACGGCCGGAAGACTCGCCATTTCCCTTGGTGAGGACACAGGAAAAGAAGGAATGTATCCAGCATGGCAATGAATACCGATATTGCTGTCCTCGCCAAGGAGGCCAGCAACTTCGAACGAATCTCTGGCGAGTTGCAGGGTGTCCGCGCTCAGGTCGAGTCGACGGCCGGCGGACTGACCGCGATCTGGCAGGGCCAGGCCGGCACCGCGGTGCAGGCCGCGCTGCTGCGCTACCAGGAGGCGGCGCAGGCCCAGGTCCAGGCGCTCAACGACATCTCGTCGAACATCGCGATCTCGGGCACGCAGTACGGCTCGACCGACGATGACCAGGCCGCGGCGATCGCCGGCAACATGAACATCAACGGCTGATCCAGCCCCGACAGACCAGAGAACGGAGTAACAGATGTCCCAACAGGTATGGAATTTCGGCGCCATTCGCGGCGGTATCAGCGAGGTCCAGTCAGCGGTCGGCGTGACCGATGGGCTGCTGGACGAGGGAAAGGCGTCGCTCGCCGCGCTCGCCTCGGTGTGGGGCGGCACCGGTTCGGACGCTTACCAGGCCGTTCAGGCGCGCTGGGATGCGACCTCGGCCGAGCTCAACTCGGCGCTGCAGAACCTGGCCCACACCATGGAGGAGGCCACCGGATCGATGGAGGGCACGGAGCAGGCCGTCACCGGCATGTTCTGATCCTCGCCGCGCGAGGTGGGTGGACCAGGCGGATCTGCGGATTCGGCCGACTCCGCCCACCTTCTGCGGTTCGCGTCAATCAACCCCTTGAGAGGTTCTTATGTCGGCCGACTATGACCGGCTCTTCCACAACCCGGACGCCGCTCAGACGCCCGACGAAGCGACCGTGCACGTCGACCGCGACGCCATCATGAAGGGCGCGACCGGCGCCACCGGCGCGACCGGCGCGACGGGCACCACCGGCGCCGCGGGCGGATCGGGAGCCGGTGCGCCACCCCCGGTCCCCACCGGCAGCGCGGGTTCGGCCGACGCGTCGGCGGCGCCACCGCCCATGCCCATCACGCCGCCGCGCACCCAGTCCGCCCCGCCGCCCCGGCAGAGCGAGATCACCCATCAGATGCCGCCGGCGACTGCGACACCGACACCGGGGCACAATCCGATGCCCCAGCACCAGCGGCCGCCCAACGGGCTGATGCGCACCCCGCAGACGAATCTGCCAAGTGGAGCGCGTTTCGAGGTGCCCCACAGCGCGCCCGCCCCGGCGCCGCGGCCGGCGCCGGCCCCGCCGCCGTCCCAGCATTTCGCCGCCGAGACGGCGCCGCCGGAGCTGACGTGGCAGCCGGGTCAGCCGCCCGTCCAGCCCGCGCCGACCTCGGCGGCGGCGATGGGCAACCACCGGGCCATCGACGCGCTGTCCCACGTCGGCGTGAAGTCCGCGGTCAAGATGCCGTCCCAGCGGGGGTGGCGGCACATCCTGTACCTGATGACGCGCATCAATCTCGGCCTGTCACCCGACGAGCTCTACGAGATGGATCTGCACGCCCGCATCCGGCGCAACGCCCGCGACTCGTACCAGATCGGGGTGCTCGGGCTGAAAGGCGGCGTCGGTAAGACCGCCGTCACCGTCGCCCTCGGTTCCGCGCTGGCCAAGGTCCGCGGCGACCGCATCCTGGCGATCGACGCCAACCCCGACGGCGGCAATCTGGCCGACCGCGCGGGCCGGCAGTCCGCCGCGACCGTGGCCGACCTGCTGTCGGACAAGGAGCTGTCCCGCTACAACGACATTCGCGCCTACACGTCGATGAACGGCGCGAATCTCGAGGTGCTGTCGTCGGAGGAGTACAGCCAGGCCCGCCGGGAGTTCAACGACGAGGACTGGCAGGGCGCCACCAACGTCGTCTCGCGCTACTACAACCTGGTGCTGGCCGACTGCGGTGCCGGACTGTTCCAGACCGCATCGCGCGCGGTGCTCAAGACGGTGTCCGGACTGGTCATCGTGGCCAGCGCCTCGATCGACGGCGCACGGCAGGCAGCGGTGACGATGGACTGGATGCGCCAGAACGGCTACCAGGATCTGCTCGGCCGCTCGTGCGTGGTGATCAACCACGTGACCCCGGGCAAACCCAACATCGATGTCGCTGACCTGGTTGCGCAATTCGAACGTCACGTGCAGCCGGGCCGTGTCATCGTTCTGCCGTGGGACAAGCACATCGCGGCCGGCACCGAGATCCAGCTCGAGCTGCTCGACAAGACCTTCCAGCGCCGGATCATCGAGTTGGCGGCTGCCTTGTCTGACGACTTCGACAGGCTCGAACGCCGTTGACCGCTACCGCAGCGAGCTCCGCCACGGGATCGGCCGGCGGGTCCAGTGTCACGCCCGGTCGGCAGTCCACCACCCGGGTGACGGTGTTGACGGGGCGCCGGATGACCGATCTGGTGCTGCCCGCGGCAGCGCCGATCGAGACCTACATCGACGACACCGTTGCCGTACTGGCCGAGATCCTCGAGGACACCCCCAAAGACGTCCTGGCCGGTTTCGACTTCGCCGCCCAGGGCGTCTGGGCGTTCGCCCGGCCGGGTGCCCCGCCGCTGAAGGCCAGTGAGTCCCTCGACGAGTCCGGGGTGGTGGACGGTTCGCTGCTGACGCTCGTGTCGGTCAGCCGCACCGAGCGGTACCGCCCGCTGGTGGAGGACGTGATCGATGCGATCGCGGTGCTCGACGAGTCACCCGAGTTCGACCGCCGCGCACTGCACCGCTTCGTCGGGGTCTGCGTCCCCGCGGTCGCGGTCGCGATCACCGTGGTGTCCCTGCTGTCCTGGAACCGCACCGGCCAGAGTGTGTGGTGGGCGCTGGCGCTGGCGCTGCTCGGGCTGGCGCTGCTGGGTGGCAGCGTGCTCGCCCAGAGCCGGTTCGCGAACATCGACATGGCCGAGAGTCTGCTGATCGCCGCGGTACCGGTGTTGGCCGGCGCGGCCGCGCTCGCGGTACCGCTACCCAACGGCGTCGGCTCGCTGGGCGCACCGCAGGTCGCCGGAGCTGCTGCGGTGGTGCTGTTGCTCACCCTGGCCACTCGCGGGGGGCCGCGGCGGCGGGCGGAGTTCGCGGCGTTCCTCGCCGTCGCGGCGACGGCCCTCACGGCCGCGGCGATCGCTTACGGCTACGGCTGGGCGTACTGGGTGCCGGCCGGGGCGGTGGCCTTCGGCCTGATCGTGGTGACCAACGCCGCGAAGATGACGGTGGCGGTGGCCCGCATCGCGCTGCCGCCGATTCCGGCACCCGGGGAGACCGTGTCCAACGACGAACTGCTCGATCCGGTGACCACCCGGGAACTGTCCGATGAGGAGACGCCGACCTGGCAGGCCATCATCGCGTCGGTGCCGGAGTCGGCGGCGCGTCTGCACGAGCGCAGCGAACTGGCCCGCAAACTGCTGATCGGATTCCTCGCCGCGGGAGCGCTGACCCTGGCGGTCGGGGCGATCACCGTGGTGGTTCCGGGGCACTTCTTCATCCACAGCCTGGTCGTGGCCGCTTTGGTGGCCGCGATCGCAGGTTTCCGGTCGCGGCTCTACGCCGAGCGCTGGTGCGCGTGGGCGTTGCTAGCGGTGACCGTCGCGGTACCCACCGGTGTGATGGTCCGGCTGTGCCAGTGGTATCCGGACCGGGCTTGGCTGGTGCTGGCGATCTACGCTGCGCTCGGTGCGGTGGCGCTGGTCGTCATCGGCGCCACCGACGGCGTGCGGCGGTTGTCCCCGGTGACCAAGCGGATTCTCGAGCTCATCGACGGCGCGGCGATCGCGGCGGTGATCCCGCTGCTGCTGTGGATCGCCAGCGTCTACGACCTGCTGCGCAATCTGCGGTTCTAGCCGCCCGGCCGCAGCAGGAACTTCACCTCAGCTGTTCTGTAGGCCGGTCCGCAGCGCGATGGCCTGCTTCACGCCGATGTCGGTGACGACCTCGGGGGCCGTCGGGTTGCCCGGTGTGCTGCCGAATTCGATGCGGGCGACGGCGGGTCCTTCGGTGAACAGCAGCACGGTCATGTCCTTGCTGCCGTCCGGCGACATACCGCTGATGACGGTGCCGTCGGTGCCGACGGGCGAGGGTTCCGGCGTTCCGCCGGTGATCGTGTTGCCGATGGCCTGGACGCTGGCGTCGAGCGCCGCCTTGGCGGCCTCGGGGTCGGGCAGGATGCTGAGGGTCACGCCGACCGCGCGGGTGTCGTCCTGGTTCACGAACAGCGCGGACACCCCTTTACCGCCGCGCCGGTTGGGCACCGTCGACCGGAGCGTGAACTGCTGGCTGGGGGTGCTGATGTCGCCGGGCAGGACGAGCAGGCGCGAATAGTCCGTCGCGGCCGTGTTCTCCTTCGGCGCCGACGTCGTCGCCGAGGTGGTGGGCGCGACCGGTGCCAGCGCCGGCGCAGAGGCCGAGGGGTCCGACCCATTCGGGGAGCAGCCGCTCAATCCGAGGACGAGAACCACCGCGGCCCCCAGTGCGGTTCGGATCGCGACCGACGAGTTGCTCGAAATGCCCATGGATATCCGCCGAAACCCCAATCAGGTGCGTAAAGCTGAGAATATACTGAACAGAGTGTCCACAAATGATGCTACGCGGGCCGTCACGGAGGTGGCAAACACGCCTGCGCCACGGCTGCGCCGCGGGCGGCCGCGCAACGCGGAACTGCGCGATGCGGTGCTTCGCGCAGGTGCCGACCTGGCGTTGGCCGGCGGCGGCGCCGCGGTCAGCATCGACGCCATCGCCAAGCGAGCGGCGGTGAGCCGCACGACGATCTATCGCTGGTGGCCGTCGGGGGCGGCGATCGTGCTGGAAGGTCTGCTCGACCGGATGCGCCCGTCCATCACGCCACCGGGGGGCAGTTCCGCGCGTGAGGCGGTGGACCATCAGCTGCACGCCCTCAACGCGATCCTGTCCGACGCCACCACCGGTCCGCTGTTCCGCAGTGTCATCGCCGCGGCTGGCTCCGGCGGTGAACTGGCCACCGCGCTGCTCGACCAGTGGCTGCTGCCACGGCGGGCCGCGGTTCACACGGTGTTGCTCGACGGCGTCCGCTCCGGTGAGTTGCGCCATGATCTGGACATCGACGTGATGATCGACGCGCTGTTCTCCCCGCCCTACTACCGGCTGATGTTCGACCTGCCCGCCCTGGACGACGCCGCCGTCACCGAACTTCTCGACACCGTCTGGCGCGGATCGGTCACCAAGCCGGAGTCGCTCGGCCTACAGTCGGAGCCATGATGCGCGCGGTGCGACTCTTTGTCGGGGCGGCACTCTGCGCCGGGTCGCTGACCGGGGTCGGCGTGGTACTCACCCCGGCGGTGAGCGGGGCATGCCTGCCCGGCGAAACCGGCGTCACCAACGGGTGCGCGCCGTTCTGTCTGCCCGGCAAATACCTCGACATGAGTACCGGCCTGTGCACACCGGCGCCATTCCCGGTGCCCCCGGGCTCGGGGCCACTGCCGCCGGCCGGTGTCATCCCGCCGTCGCCCTACTGATCGCCCCCCGCTTCGCCTCCCCCGAGCCGGGTGGGCGACCATGAACGCCGTGTATGACGAGGGCACCATCGACATGTCCGATACCGACCAGCCCGAGGTCGAGGGATCCCGCCTCGACCCGGTGCTCGCCCGCAGCTGGCTGCTGGTCAACGGCGCTCACGGGGATCGGTTCGCCCCGGCGGCACGGTCGCGCGCCGACATCGTCGTTCTCGACATCGAGGACGCCGTCGCACCCAAGGACAAGACGGCGGCGCGGGACCACGTGGTGTCCTGGCTGGCCGCCGGGAACTCCGACTGGGTCCGGATCAACGGGTTCGGCACCCCCTGGTGGTCGGACGATCTGGACGCGCTTACCGGGACGTCGGTCGGCGGGGTGATGCTGGCGATGGCCGAATCCGTCGACCACGTGACCGAGACGGCCAAGCGGCTGCCGGGAGTGCCGATCGTGGCACTGGTGGAGACCGCCCGCGGGCTGGAACGGATCACCGAGATCGCCGCGGCCAAGGGCACGTTCCGGTTGGCGTTCGGCATCGGCGACTTCCGCCGCGACACCGGTTTCGGTGACAACCCGGCCACGCTGGCTTACGCCCGGTCGCGCTTCACCATCGCCGCCAAGGCCGCGCACCTACCGAGCGCGATCGACGGTCCCACCATCGGGTCCAGCGCACTGAAGCTCATCGAGGCGACGGCCGTGTCCGCGGAGTTCGGCATGAGCGGCAAGATCTGCCTGACCCCCGATCAGTGTGCGATCGTCAACGAGGGCCTGTCCCCCTCGCAAGACGAGATCGCCTGGGCCAAGGAGTTCTTCGCCGAGTTCGACCGCGACGGCGGCGAAATCCGCAACGGCTCGGATCTGCCGCGCATCGCGCGGGCCAACAAGATCCTGGACCTGGCGCGGGCCTACGGCATCGAGGTGCACGATTTCGACGACGAGGCCGTGCACGTGCCGCCGCCGTCGGACACCTACCACTTCTGACCCACGTCGGGGTCTAGGTACCGCAGAACGTCCGATAGGCGCCGAAGTCCTCCGGCGCCGGTTCGGCGTAGCGCTGCAAACCGGGTCGTTCGTCGAATGGGCGGCCCACCGCCTCCAGTAGACGCTCGACGGGTTCGAGGTCGCCGCCGGTCGCCGCGGCCAACGCCTCTTCGACGAGGTGGTTACGCGGGATGTAGACCGGATTGACGCGATCCATGGCGTCGGCGTCGGGGCCCAGTGCTCGCCATCGGGTCAGCCACGCATCGAAGCCGGCGAGGTCGGCGAACAGACCGCGAACGGGTTCGGTGTCGCCGCGCGCCGCCCCCGCCAACACCCGGAAGAACGACGTGTAATCGATGTGGTTGGCCTCCAACAGATCCGGCAGGTCGGCGATCAGGGCCTCGGCGTCGGCGTCCTGCCGGTCGGGGAGACCCATCTTCGAGCGCATGCCGGCGGTGTAGGTGTCGTGGTAGCGGGTGCGCAGCGCGCCGAGGGAACGCTCGGCGATCCCGATCGCCTCCTCCACGTCCTCGGCGAACAGCGGGAGCAATGTCTCGGCGAACCGGGCGAGGTTCCACGCGATGATGGCGGGCTGGTTCCCATAGGCGTAGCGGCCCCATGAGTCGATGGAGCTGAACACCGTGGCGGGGTCGAACGCGTCCATGAACGCGCAGGGTCCGTAGTCGATGGTCTCGCCGGAGATGGTCGTGTTGTCGGTGTTCATCACCCCGTGCACGAACCCGACGAGCATCCACCGGGCGACCAGATCGGCCTGCGCGGCGATGACGGAGTCGTACAGCGCGAGGTAGGGATTCTCGGCCTGCGCCGCGTCGGGATGATGCCGGGCGATCGCGAAATCGGCGAGGCGGCGCAGCAACTCGCGATCACCCGAGGCGGCGGCGTACTGGAAGCTGCCGACCCGCAGGTGGCTGCTCGCCACCCTGGTGAGTACGGCGCCGGCCAGCACGGTCTCCCGCTGAACCCGCCGTCCGGTGGCCACCACCGCCAGCGACCGGGTGGTCGGGACGCCAAGGGCGTGCATCCCCTCACTGACGATGTACTCGCGCAGCATCGGGCCGACCGCGGCCAGTCCGTCGCCGGCCCGGGCGAACGGGGTGTGCCCGGACCCCTTCAGATGCAGATCCCGGACCCGGCCCGCGGTGTCGACGACTTCGCCCAGCAGCAGCGCGCGACCGTCACCGAGGCGCGGTGCGTAGCCACCGAACTGGTGGCCGGCGTAGGCCTGGGCCACCGGTGTGGCGCCGCTGGGAATCGAGTTCCCGACCAGCAGGCGCACCCCCTCGGGGGTGCGCAGCCAGTCCGGGTCGAGGCCCAACCCCGCTGCCAGGCGCTCGTTGAGCACCAGCAGCTGCGGGTCGGGGGCCTCCTCGGCGCGCCAGCGCAGCGCCAACTCCGGCAACTCCCGGGCGAAGCGGTCGTCGAGCACCAGGGCGGGTAGAGAGGAGACGCTCACCTCAACCAGCCTACGGAGCCGGTTCGCCGCTACGTCTTGTCCGGATCGACAGCGTCCTTGAGTTTGCCCATCAAGCCCTTCTCACTGCCGAATGCCGGCGTGCGGGGCTCGCCCATGGCGCCGTCGTAGGTGCAGTAGAGCTTGGGGTCCGGCGGCGGGCCCGACTGGCGGTCGCCGAGCGGCTGCGGGTCGGCCAGGAACTTGCCGGTGTGCCGACCGTCGGGCAGCAGGCCGGTCGCCCAGCGGCCCTTGTCGGAGTCGGCGCCGTCGGACAGATGCCACAGCGTGCTGGCGTGCTCCTCGAACTCCTCGTCGAGCAGATCGTTGGGGGTCACGACGTCTTCGAGCCCGTCGGCCTGCAACTCCTCGATCGCGGCCAGCCACATGTTCTGGTGGTAGGTGTCGCGGGCGAGGTTGAACTTGAGCATGGCCTTGACGCCGGGGTCGTCGGTCATATGCCACAGTCGCGCGGTCTGCACGCGGCCCTGCGATTCGGCGGCCACGTTGGCCCGGAAGTCGGCCAGCAGATTGCCCGACGCGACGACGTACTTGCCGTTCCACGGGGCGCCCTGACTGTCCGACAGCGTCGGCGCACCGCCGGAGACGATCGCGTGCTGGGGATCCATGCCACCCATCACTGCCGCCACGACCGGATCGCCCAAGGCGTTCTCGGTGGCGTCGGTGGCCGGTGCGCTCTCCAGCAGCCGGGCGATCATGGTGGCGATCATCTCGACGTGACCAATCTCCTCGGTCGCGATGTCCATGATCAAGTCCTTGTACTTGCCCTTCATCCGGCAGTTCCAGCCCTGCATCAGGTACTGCATCGTCACGGTCATCTCGCCGAATGCACCCCCGAGCAGCTCCTGGAGTTTGCGCGCATACACCGGATCCGGCTTTTCGGGCTTGACGTCGAATTGCATGTAATCGGTATGTCGAAACATCAATGCTCCACATGAGAAGAGGTTGTGGGCGCGCTGCACAGCGGCCCCGACCGCCGCACTGTTCTGAACGACGAGTCCGCGATACCCGGGGTCAGGGGAGCCAAACAACGCTTGTCGGCAGAGCTGCCGAGGTTTCGACCGCACGGGCCAGGGCACTCGCCCGCGCACGGAAGGAGTTACTGCGATGAGTACATCTCTGGCGGCTCAGACCGTCGCCGAACTCGGCGGGCCGCACAGCGTGCTGGTGCGCCAGAAGCGCGACCACATCGAACTCGACCTCCTGTTGCAGCGAATCGACGAGAGCGGCGGGGATCTGCGGCGCGATTATCTGAACGCGTTGTGCCGCTTGGTCTTTCCGCACGCCTTTGCCGAGGAGTCGGTGCTGTGGCCGGCGATTCGACGGTGGGTGCCCGAGGGGGAGCCGCTGACGCTCGAGATCGAGCGCGAACACCAGGAGATCAACGAGCTGTTCACCGAACTGGAGAAGCGACCGCCCGGTGACGCCGAGCACGGCCAACTCTGGGAGCGCATCAAAGTGCTGCTGCGCGAGGACGTTCGCGACGAGGAGGATCGGCTGCTCCCGATGCTGCAGGCCGCCGTGGACCGTCATACGCTGATCCGGCTCGGCTGGGCCTGGGAGGCCGTTCGCCGTACCGCACCCACCCGGCCCCACCCCGTCGTCGCCCGGCGACCACCCGGCAATGTCGCGGCGGCGGCGCCGCTGACGGTTTTGGACCGCGGCCGCGACCAATTGGACCGCGCCGCCCGCCGGTCGACGGGGCGGCAACGGATCGTCCTGCAATCGGCCAGTGCGGCCCTCGCCCGGGTGGCCGGTGCCGTGGAGTACCTGCCACCGCTCACCCGCGGCGAGGATCCGAGCACCCGATCCGGGCGGACTGGATCGGGTCAGGGCTGATCTGGAGCCGCTGCGCCCTGGTCCTCGGCGTCGCGGATGCCCTCGGGTGGCGGGGTGGAGTAACCCGGGCTGGCGGGCGGGATCTGCTGGCCGGCTTGATCGTCAGCCGGACCTGCGTCCTGAGTGGGCTCCGGTGAGCTCATCGATCCTCCTCGGGGGTGTGTCACTGCGCGGTTGTCGCGCAGCGGTGCGAGCCAAGGGCTACCCGGCGCGGCCGGGGGGAAACGCGGCATAACCGCGGCCATGGTGGGGAACACCGACCGGGATGTCCGCCGATCTGCACGACGAAGACGTGATCGTCATCGGGGCCGGCCCGTGCGGGTTGGCCATTGCGCGCCAGCTCGCGCACGAACGTGGGATCGACGCACTCGTCGTCGACGGTGCCGACGCGCCGGCGTCGGCCTGGCGCCTCCGGCCCGACGGGTTCCGGCTCAACACCTGCGGTTTCTGGTCCCATCTGCCCGGTCAGCGCATCCCGCGTCGCCACGGCCGCTGGCCGGGCCGGGATGCGATGGTCGCGTACTTCGACGACTACGTCCGCCGCCAGGGCGTGCGGCTGCGTCTCGGGGTCACCGTGGTGCGGCTCGACGGCCACGACGACCGCTGGCTCGTCACCACCGAGGACGGCCACGCGCACGCGCGGGCGGTGATCGTGGCGACGGGCAACTACCACACCCCGGCCCTGCCGCCCTGGCCCGGAATGGACGGATTCACCCGCGAGATCGTGCACTCCGCGGACTACCGGAACCCGTGGCCGTACGCCGGCCGCGACGTCTTGGTGGTGGGGTCGGGTAACTCCGCCACCGACATCGCAGTTCAGCTCAGCGACGGTGTTGCCGCAAGGGTGCGGTTGTCGGTGCGCACACCACCGCACCTGGTGCCCCGGGCGACGGCGGGGCTGCCCATCGACGCCGCCGGTCCCGCGTTCGGCAGGCTGCCGTTGGCCGTCCTGGACCGCGCGCATGCGGTGCTGCAGCGATCGTGGTTCGGTGATCTCGGAGTCCATGGTCTGCCGGCTCCGGACACGGGGCTCTACAGCGCATTGCGGCGCGACGGCCACGTCCCGACCATCGGCGACGAACTCGTCACCCGAATCAAGGACGGCCGGATCGGCATCGTGCGCGCCGTGGAATCCTTCGATGCCGGCGACATCGTCCTCGAGGACGAATCCCGCATCACCGCCGACGCGGTCATCGCGGCCACCGGTTACCACCACGGGCTCGAACCGCTGGTCGGGCACCTCGGTCTGCTCGGCGAGGACGGGCATCCGGCGGTCAACGCGGCACCCAGCGCCGCACCCGGTCTGTGGTTCGCCGGCTACGACGAACCGCTCATCGGCCCGCTGCGGTCGTTCCGGCGCCGAGCCGGCCCGATCGCCGCCGAGGTCGCCCGCCACCTGGCCGGCATCAGCGGTGCCGAGCCCGTTTGCGCCGGTAGAGATCCGCGTCGGCGGATGCGCAGAGGGCGTCGAACGACGCCGTGACCGCCGGGCCGACGGCCACGCCGAAGGTGACGTCCACCGCGCGGCCGTCGACCAGCTCCGCGGCCAGGGCGCGGACCCGATCCTCCTGGTAATCGCGCAACACCATGGCGAATTCGTCGCCGCCGAGCCGGCCCACCACCGTCCGTGGGGGCAGGATGTCGATCCAGTGCCGAGCCAGGTCGGTCAGCACGGCATCGCCGGCGGCGTGCCCGTCGCGGTCGTTGACGCCCTTGAAGTCGTCCACGTCGAACACCACGACCGCCACCGATTCCCCGCGGCGCCGGGCGGTCGCGAGCATGAGGCCGGCCTGGCGCACCAGACCGGCGCGGTTCCACACCATCGTCAACGGGTCGCGGAAGGCGGCATCGAGCAGGATCGTGTTGGCCATACCGAACACCTCGGCCGCGCCGACGATGCACACCACGAAGAACGCCGGCCACAGACCGGGGACCGGCGCCGGAGCGATCAGCAATGCCGCTACCGAAGCGGCCGCCAACGCCGCCGCGGCCGCGCGCGTCACCCCCGGTGGATGCCAGGTGCGCAGATACACCGCGACGAACATCAGCGGAATCACCGACCACACTTGGGCGGCGATCTGGTGGTGGAACAGCAGGGCGGCGATCGGGGCCGCCGTGACGCACAGCAGCGCGAGGACGTAGCGGGCACCGCACAGCGGACTGCGCCACGCCGTCAGAAGACCGATGACGGACAGCACCAGAGCAGCCACCTCGCCGCGCCCGTCTGACCGGGGGCGTGTCCAGCCAGTACGCCGACGCCACCGACACCGAGTACACCGCCCCCAGCGTGGCCAGGTAGACGACGAGCATCTTGCGACGCAACGCCTCGTCGAAACGCGACACCGGCGGTGATGGCACGGCTCTACACGCGGTCGGCCAGGGCGCGGCCCGCCGCGCGCCCGGAGAAGATGCAGCCGCCCAGGAAGGTGCCCTCCAGCGCGTTGTAGCCGTGCACACCGCCGCCGCCGAATCCGGCCACCTCGCCTGCGGCGTACAGCCCCTCGACCGGCGCTCCGTCGAGGCCGATCGCCCGCGATGCCAGGTCGGTCTGGATGCCGCCCAACGTCTTTCGGGTCAGGATGTGCAGTTTGACTCCGATCAGCGGACCGGCCTTCGGATCGAGGATGCGGTGTGGCGCGGTGGTGCGGCCGATGCGGTCGCCCAGTGCGCTGCGCGAATTGCGGATGCCCTGGATCTGGGCGTCCTTGCTGAACGGGTTGCTCAGCTGCAGATCCCGGGCCTCGATCTGGCGGCGGATGGTCACCGCGTCGAGCAGCGGTTCCTCGGTCAGCCCGTTCATCTTGGCCACCAGCGTCTCCAGGTCGTCGGCGACCACGAAATCGGCACCGCGGGATTTGAACGCCTCGACCGGCCCCGGCCCGCCCTTGCTGAACAGCCGTTCCCGCAAGAACGCCCTGCGGTCCTTGGCGGTGATGTCGGGGTTCTGCTCCGAGCCCGACAGCGCGAACTCCTTCTCGATGATCCGTTGGGTGAGGATGAACCAGGAGTGGTCGTAGTCGGCGATCTCGGGCGTGGTGCGCAGGTACCGCAGCGTCCCCAGGGTGTCGTAGCCGGGCAGGAACGGCGCGGGCAGCCGCCGGCCGAGCGCGTCGAACCACATCGACGACGGGCCGGGCAGGATGCGGATGGCGTGGTTCGGCCAGATCGGGTTCCAGTTCTGGATCCCCTCGGTGTAGTGCCACATCCGGTCGCGATTGACCAGGCGGACACCGCTTTTCGCGGCGATGTCGAGCATCCGGCCGTCGACGTGGGCCGGCACGCCGGTGATCATCGACGCCGGGGCGGTCCCCATCCGTGCCGGCCAGAACCGGCGGACGATGTCGTGGTCGGCCCCGATGCCGCCGCTGGTGACGACCACGGCCTGCGCCGACAGTTCGAAATCGCCGACGGCCTCGCGGTTCGACGGTGCGCCGCGCGGCGCGTCGTCGGGTGCCAGGACGGTGCCGCGGACACCGGTCACGGCGCCGTCGGTGACGACGAGCTCGTCGACCCGGTGGCGGTGGTGAAAGCTGACCAGTCCGCGTTGGGCGGCGGCCAGCGCCGACTCGGTGAACGGGCCCACGACGCCGGTGCCGGTACCCCAGGCGACGTGGAAGCGTGGCACGGAATTGCCGTGCCCGGCGGCGCTGAGATCGCCGCGTTCGGCCCATCCGACCGTCGGCAGGAACGAGATGCCGTGTCCGGTCAGATAGTCGCGCTTCTCGCCGGCCGCCCACTCGACGTAGGCCCGGGCCCACTTCGCCGCCCAGGAGTCCTCGTCGTCGAGACGGTCGAACGTCGCGCTGCCGCACCAGTCGTTCCAGGCCAGTTCGAACGAGTCGCGGATACGCATCCGGCGCTGTTCGGGACTGTCCACCAGGAAGATTCCGCCGAACGACCAGAAGGCCTGGCCGCCGAGGTTGGCGGCGTTCTCCTGGTCGACGACCGCGACGCGTTTCCCGCGACGGGTCAATTCGTGCGTGGCGACCAGGCCGGCGAGCCCGGCGCCCACCACGATGACGTCAGCGTCCATGCGTCAACGGTAGCCATGCCGCAATTGGGTTGCCGCCGCAGCGCCGGGCTGGGTGAATGGCATCGTGACCACCTCGCCGCTGGATCGTCTGAACCGTAAACCCGACCGGACCGGTGACCTGGCGCTGCTGCACGCCGTATTCGACGAATGCGCCGTTGCGACGGTGTCGACGGTCCTCGGCGACGAACCATGGGCCGTGCCGATGCTGGTCGCGCGGGACGGCGACCGGCTCCTGCTGCACGGGTCGACCGGCGCGGGGGCGCTGCGCCACGTGGCGGCGGGTGCAAAGGTCTGCGTCAGCGCCTTCGTCCTCGACGGGCTGGTCATCGCGGAGCGCCAGTTCGACCACTCGGCCAACTACCGCTCGGCCGTGGTGCGCGGCGTCGCCGGCGTCGTTCCCCGCGAGGAGGCACCGCCGCTGCTCGACCGCTTCACCGAGGGTCTGATTCCGGGCCGGGTCGCCGAATGCCCGCCGCATTCGGCCAAGGAGGTCGCCTCGACGTTGCTGCTGGCGGTGCCGATCGTCGAGGGGCAGTGGGTGGCCAAGGCCCGCACCGGGCCGGCGGCGCCCGGCGCGGCGTGGACCGGGGTGGTGCCGGTGCACAGCCACTACGGTGCGCCCCATACGGATTCACCGCTGTCGGTGCCTGCGTCGGTACGGGGGCTCATCGACCCCGTCTGATCAACCCCGCGCGCGGGTACGCGACGGGGATGTCCGGCGCGCCGTGGTTCAGCTCGGCCGGTCGCCGCCTCCGCGACCGGCTGTCCTCGTTCACTGACCGCGAGACCGTGCTGACGACGCTGAAGACGGTGCTGGCCGCGACCATCGCCTGGCTGCTGGCGGCCAAGGTGTTCGATGCGCGCCACGCCTCGTTCGCTCCGTTCTCGGCGGTGCTGCTCATGCACGCCACCATCGCCGAGTCGCTCGACAGATCGGTGCGCTACACCGGCGCGGTGGTGCTCGGGGTGGTGCTGGTCGGGGTGCTGGTGTGGCCGTGGGGTCCGGCGGTGTGGGTGTTCCCGGTGATGCTGGCCGCGGCGCTGCTGATCGGGCGCTGGCACCGGCTGGGCGTGCAGGGCGTCAACGTGGCGGTGGCCGCGATCTTCGCGTTCAACGTCTTCGCCATGCCCAGCCAGGGCGAGAACCCCGCCGCCGCGCTGCCGCAGATCGCGGGACTGGTGGTGCTCGGCGCCGTGGTTGCGCTCGCGGTCAACCTGCTCATCGCCCCACCGCTGCGGTACCGCACGGCGGCCGACGCCGTCGACAGCCTGTGCGCGACCATCGTCGCCCTGGCCACCGACATGGCCGACGGAGTGTGCGACGGGGCGCCCGCATCCGCCGACTCCCGGGACTGGCGAGACCGCGCGGAGGTTTCGCCCAGCGCGCGGCCGGCCAGGCCCGCGCGACCGTCGACCACGCGCACGCCACCTGGAAGTGGAATCCGCGCCGGCTGCGCACCCCGGACCGCAGCACCTTCAACGGCTACCGGGTCACCATCAGCGCCGCCGAACGGCTCGCCGAACAGCTGCGTTCGGTGGCGTCGGGATTCCTGCGGATCGCCGAACGCGACAGCGACCAGCGCGCCGTCCACGAAGAGTTCCTGCACCGCTACGGCACCCTGCTCACCGCTGTCGGCGCGGCCGTCGAGCGGCTGGGCGCCATCCACACCGTCGACGACCTCAAGCACGGCCCGGGCCTGGACGGCGCCGGCGAGCGCTGCCGCACCGCACTGGAGGCGCTGAGAGTCCACACCAGAGGCCACCCGCTCGACCTGCCCACCGACTGGGCGGTGTTCGGCGGCCTGTACACCGATGCCGAGCGGCTGTGCGACGACGTGGACCGGGCCCGGGACACGCTGCGCGAGGTGGCCGTCTAAGCCTCAGCGGGCACCGTTCCCGTGCACTGCGCCGACCCGCCGCCGAGCCCGTCCAGGGCCACCACGGTGCCGTCGACGGTGATGCGGCAGCTGATGTCTCCCGGCGCCGACACCCGGCGCGCCGCGCTCATCGTCAGGAACCGCACGTCGCGGGTCACGGTGAACTGTTTGCGCCAGGGCAGTGCGACCACGGCGGGCGCGGCCAGCGCCCCGTCCGCTGCGGCGTAGCGCACCTCCACGCGTCCGGCGCCGGTGACCTCGTAAGAAACGCTGACCTGCGGCGACCGGGGCGTCATCACCAGGCCTGCGGCAAGCAGCACCGCCAGCTCGAGGAGCAGGACGGTGCGGACCCGGCTGCGCGACAACTCGGCCTCCTTGCCCAGCGCTGCGGCGGCGATGATTCGATGGTAGAAGCGCAGCGTCGCGCCACCGGTCGAATTCCGCTCGAACCGGATACCGATTGTCACGCCGGATGAACGTCCCGAAGGAGCAGTCATGCCCCTCAACACCGTCGCGCTCGAACTCGTGGCGCCCAACGTCGACCCGGACCGCGGGGCCGGCCGCGAGCAGGCGCTCGAGGATGCCCACAAGGTGCTGCGGTGTTCGGCCGAGGCCGGTATCGAGGGCCGCATCCAGCACGTGATGATCCCCGGGATGATCGAGGAGGACGACGACCGTCCGCTCGAGATGAAGCCCAAGATGGACGTGCTGGACTTCTGGAACGTCATCAGCCCGGAACTGCCCGGTGTTCGCGGTCTGTGCACGCAGGTCACCGCCTTCCTCGACGAGGACGCCCTACGAGAACGGTTGAGCGCGCTGGGCGCCGCCGGATTCGACGGCATCGCGTTCGTGGGCGTCCCGCGGACCATGAACGACGGCGAGGGCAGCGGGGTGGCGCCGGTCGATGCGCTGTCGAAGTTCGGGCAGGTGGTGTCGCACCGGGGCGCGATCTTGATTCCGACGCGTGACGGAGAGCAGGGCCGCTTCGCGTTCAAATGCGATCGCGGCGCCACCTACGGCATGACGCAGCTGCTGTACTCCGACGCGATCGTCGGGTTCCTGCGGGAGTTCGCGGCCCAGAACGAGCACCGGCCGGAGATCCTGCTGTCGTTCGGGTTCGTGCCCAAGGTCGAGAGCCGGGTCGGGCTGATCAAATGGCTGATCCAGGACCCCGGAAACGCCGCGGTGGCCGCCGAGCAGGAGTTCGTCGCTCAGCTGGCGGCCAGCGATCCGGCCGACAAGCGCCGGATGCTGCTCGACCTGTACAAGCGGGTGATCGACGGGGTGGGCGAGTTGGGTTTCCCGCTGAGCCTGCACTTCGAGGCGACCTACGGGGTGTCCACCCCGGCGTTCGAGACCCTCGCCGCGATGCTGGAGTACTGGTCGCCGCGACGGTAACGGTTCGGTTTCACGGGAAACCGAGCCCGCAAATCCCCAACATGCGTTGACTTTGCAGGCAGATCGCGGATTCGGCGATTCCGACGATCTCCCTGCACAGTCAGCGCCGCCGCCGGACGCCTATCCTGGCGCGAGTGTCCGAACCGTCCCGCGACGAGCTGCGCGCGCTGCGCACCCGCCTCGACGGCCTGACCATCCGTGATGCCGCCCGCATCGGCCGCCGCCTCAAGGACCGTCGACTGACCGCCGACAAGATCGGTCAGATCGAGAAGCAGATCCGCACCGGCGAGGCGCTGATCGCCACCCGCACCGCGGCCGTGCCCACCATCACCTATCCCGACCTGCCGGTCAGTGACCGGCGCGACGAGATCGCCGAGGCGATCGCCGGCCACCAGGTGGTCGTCGTCGCCGGCGAGACGGGATCGGGTAAGACCACCCAGCTGCCGAAGATCTGTCTGGAACTCGGCCGCGGCATCCGCGGCACCATCGGCCACACCCAGCCGCGGCGGCTGGCCGCGCGCACCGTCGGGCAGCGCATCGCCGACGAGCTCGGCACCCCGCTCGGTGACGCGGTCGGCTACACGGTGCGCTTCACCGACCAGGCCAGCGACCGCACGCTGGTCAAATTGATGACCGACGGCATCCTGCTCGCCGAGATCCAGCGTGACCGCCGGCTGCTGCGCTACGACACCCTGATTCTCGACGAGGCCCACGAGCGCAGCCTCAACATCGACTTCCTGCTGGGGTACCTCCGCGAGCTGCTGCCGCGCCGGCCCGATCTGAAGGTCATCGTGACCTCGGCGACCATCGAGCCGGAGCGGTTCGCCGCCCACTTCTCCGGAGCGCCGATCGTCGAGGTGTCCGGCCGCACGTATCCGGTGGAGATCCGCTATCGCCCGCTCGAGGTGGACGTCGTCGAATCCGACCCCGACGATCCGGACGACCCCGACCACGAGATCGTGCGGACCGACACCTCTGGTCTTCGCGCAAGCGGCTCATCCGAGATACGCGACCAGACCGACGCCATCGTCGACGCCGTCCGCGAACTCGAGGCTGAACCGCCCGGCGACGTGCTGGTCTTCCTGTCCGGGGAGCGCGAGATCCGAGACACCGCAGAGGTGCTGCGCGGCGCACTGGACCGCACCGAGGTGCTGCCGCTCTACGCGCGGCTGCCGACCGCCGAGCAGCAGAAGGTGTTCGCCCCCCACACCGGCAGACGCGTCGTACTGGCCACCAATGTCGCCGAGACATCGCTGACGGTGCCGGGCATCCGCTACGTGGTCGACCCCGGCACCGCCCGCATCTCGCGGTACAGCCGTCGCACCAAGGTGCAGCGGCTGCCGATCGAGCCGATCAGCCAGGCCTCGGCGGCGCAGCGGGCCGGCCGATCCGGGCGTACCGCGCCGGGCGTGTGCATCCGGCTGTACTCCGAGGGCGACTTCGAATCACGGCCGCGCTACACCGATCCGGAGATCCTGCGCACCAATCTCGCCGCGGTGATCCTGCAGATGGCCTCGCTCGGCCTCGGGGACATCGAGGACTTCCCGTTTCTGGACCCGCCGGACCGGCGCAGCATCCGCGACGGGGTGGCGCTGCTGCAGGAACTCGGCGCGTTCGACCGCGCCGGTCAGCTCACCGATGTCGGCAGGCGGCTGGCGCGGCTGCCGCTGGACCCGCGCATCGGACGGATGATCCTGCAGGCGCAGACCGAGAACTGCGTGCGTGAGGTGCTGGTGCTCGCCGCGGCACTGTCGATTCCCGATCCGCGCGAGCGCCCGGCAGACCGCGAGGCGCAGGCGCAGCAGAAGCACGCCCGGTTCAAGGACGAACACTCGGACTTCATCTCGTATCTGAACCTCTGGCGGTATCTGCGCGAGCAACGAAAAGACCGCTCCGGCAGTTCATTCCGCCGCATGTGCCGCGACGAGTTCCTGCACTATCTGCGGATCCGGGAATGGCAGGACCTCACCGGTCAGCTGCGCAGCATCGCCGCCGATCTCGGGATTCGGGAGTCCGCCGAGCCGAACGCCGAACCGGCCGATCCGGCGAGCATCCACGCCGCACTGGTGGCCGGGCTGCTCTCCCACGTCGGGCTGCGCGACGGCGACGCCCGGGACTATCAGGGCGCGCGCAACACCCGGTTCGTGCTGGCGCCCGGATCGGTGCTGACCCGGCGGCCGCCGCGCTGGATCGTCGTCGCCGACCTGGTCGAGACCAGCCGTCTGTTCGGCCGGACCGCCGCACGCATCGAACCGGAGATGGTCGAACGCATCGCGGGCGATCTGGTGCAGCGCACCTACAGCGAACCGCATTGGGAGGCGCAGCGCGGTGCGGTGATGGCGTACGAGCGCGTCACCCTCTACGGCTTGCCGTTGGTGGCGCGGCGGCGGATCAACTACGCGCCGATCGAGCCGCAATTATCCCGCGAACTGTTCATCCGACACGCGCTGGTCGAGGGGGACTGGCAGACCAAACACCACTTCTTCCGCGACAACGCACGGCTGCGAACCGAACTGGAGGAAGTCGAGGACCGGGCGCGCCGGCGTGACATGCTGGTCGGCGACGAAGAGGTGTTCGCGTTCTACGACGTGCGGATCCCCGCCGACATCGTCTCGGCGCGGCATTTCGACGCGTGGTGGCGCAAACAGCGCCACCACACACCGGATCTGCTGACGATGACGCGCGCCGATCTGCTGCGCGCCGACGACGCCGACGAACTCCCCGACGCCTGGCAGGCCGGAGATCTGTCGCTACCGCTGACCTACCGCTTCGAACCCGGCGCAGTGGACGACGGCATCACCGTGCACGTTCCGGTCGAGGTGCTCGCTCGCCTCGGCGGCGACGAATTCGCCTGGCATGTCCCCGCTTTGCGGGAGGAACTGATCACCTCGCTGATCAAGTCGCTACCCAAGGAGCTGCGGCGCAGCTTCGTGCCCGCGCCCGACACCGCGCGCGAGGTGCTGCGGACGATGGCTCCGGGCAGCGGCCCGTTGCTGGAGAGTCTGCAGCACGAGCTGTGGCGGCGCAGTGGCGTGACGGTACCGCTGGAGGCCTTCGATCTGGACAAGATCCCGGCCCATCTGCGGGTCACCTTCGCCGTCGAATCCGACGGTCGCGAGGTGGCACGCGGGAAAGACCTCGGCACCCTGCAGGAGCAGCTGGCAGCGCCGGTGCGCGACGCGGTGGCCCATGCGGTGGCCGACGGGATCGAGCGCACCGGATTGCGCGGCTGGCCTGACGACCTCGCCGAGGTGCCGAAGGTGGTCGAGCGCCGCGCCGGCGCGCACACCGTACGGGGGCATCCGGCGTTCGTCGACGGCGGTAGGACGGTCGATCTGCGGGTGTTCCCGACTCCGGCCGAGCAGAGCGCGGCGATGGGCCCCGGTATCCGGCGGCTACTGCGGTTGTCGGGACCGTCACCGGTCAAACAGGTCGAACGGGCGCTGGACATGCGGCAGCGACTCACGTTGGGCACCAACCCCGATGGATCGCTGGCGGCCCTGCTCGAGGACTGCGCCGACGCGGCGGTGGACGTGCTGGTGAAGACCCCGGTGTGGACCCGCGACGCGTTCGCCGCCGAAGCGCAGCGGGTGGGCCGGGCCCTGGTGCCGACGACGCTCGACATCGTCGGCCGGGTCGCGAAGGTGCTGGCCGCAGCCCAACAGGTCGAGGTGGCGTTACCGACCAATCCTGCTGCCGCGCAGGCGGAGTCGATCACCGATATCCGCGCGCACCTGGCCACTCTGCTGCCGCACGGCTTCGTGACGGCGACCGGCGCACCGCACCTGGCTGATCTGACGCGCTATCTGATGGCGGTCGGCCGCCGACTGGAACGGCTGCCCCACGGCATCAACGCCGACCGGGAGCGGATGGCGGTGCTGCGCGACGTGACCGACGCCTACGAGGACCTGCGTGCCTCGTTGTCCTCCGCGCGGGCGGCAGGGGAGGACGTCCGCGACATCGGTCGGATGATCGAGGAACTGCGGGTTAGCCTGTGGGCCCAGCAACTCGGCACCCCGCGTCCGGTGAGCGAACAGCGGATCTACCGGGCGATCGACGCGGTGGCGGGGTAGGCCTACCCCTCCTGGCGGGTCGACTCCGGTGCGCCCACCGATCCCTCACCGAGGGTGCCGAGCTCCTGCTCGCCGGCGAACTCCGGCACTCCGCGACCGCGAACCACATTGACACCGAAGATGATCGCGCCGATCACCAGCCACACCAGGCCACCGATCTTGGCCAGGGTGTCGGCGTTGAACAGCACGTAGGCGATGATCACGAAGCCCAGCGCGGGTACCGCCAGGTGCAGCAGGTAGTTCGTGGACTTCTGCTTGACGATGTAGTACCAGAACACCGAGATGTGCAGCAGGCAGAAGCCGAACAGCGCACCGAAGTTCACCAGCGATGAGATCAACCCGATCTGGCCGACGAAGAACAGCACGAGCACCAGGCTCAGCGCGCTCACGGTCAGCAACGCGGCCGTCGGGACCTGGCGGTTGCTGATCCGCGAAAGGTAGTGCGGCAGCTGGCGATCCCGGCTCATCGAGAACAGCAGGCGGCTGGTGGCGGCCTGGGCGGCCATCGCGTTGGCGAAGCCGACCGCGAGGACGTTGACGACGAAGAAGGCGTTCATCCAGCCGGTGCTCGACGCGGCCTGCACCAGCGTGAAGAAGGCGTTACCCGCCTCGTCGTCGCTGAACGATTCCCGGCCGCCGGCCAGCAGGCTGGCCAGCCAGGTCTGGGTGATGAACAGCGTGGCGACGACGAACAGCGCGATGATCATCGCCCGGCCGGCCGGATTGCGCCGGCCTGTCGATTCCTCGGCCAGTGTCGAGATCCCGTCGAAACCGAGGAAGCTCAGCACGGCGATCGACAGAGCCGCGGCCAGCAGCGGTGCGCTCACCGCACTGGAATCCCAGATCGGCGCGGTGCCCCAGCCGATGTCGGGCAGCGTCTGCCCGTTCAGCGCGCGCACCGCGATCACGATGAAGATCGCCACGAACACCAGCTCGATGGCCAGGAACACCCGGTTGGCCAGCTTGAGCGAACTGATGCCCGCCACGTTGATGATGGTGTTGACGACCACGAACACGATCGCCCACAGCCAGCGCGGTGTCCCCGGGAACAGTCCGATCATCGATTCGGCGGCGAACACGTAGAGCAGCGTCGGCACCAGCAGATAGTCCAGCAGGATCGCCCAGCCCGCGAAAAAGCCGGCGGCGGGGTGGATCCCGCGTCCGACATAGGAGAACACCGACCCGGCCAGTGGGAACGACCTGGCCATCTGTGCGTAGGCCAGGGCGGTGAACACCATGGCCACCAGGCCGATCAGATAGACCAGCGGCACCATTCCGGAGGCGCTGTTGTAGACGGTGCCGAAGATCGCCCACGGCGCGATCGGCACCATGAACACCAGCCCGTAGACCACCAGGTCGACGGTGGACACCGAACGGTTGAGTTCCTGCCGATAGCCGAACGATTCGAGCGCACGCTGCGGGTCAGAGGTGGCCATGGACGTCCTATCGGCTCGGGGTGTCGTTGGCGGCGAGGAAGTCGGCGACGACGGCGCGGAACTCCTCGGGCTTCTCCAGATGGCTGCAGTGGCTGGCGTCGGCGAACACCTGGCTGCGGGCGTCCGGGATCTTCTCGACGTATGGCGCCCACGTCTCGGGGGTGGCCTCGTCGAATTCGCCGGCGATCACCAGGGTGGGCACCTCGATGGCCGGCAATCGGTCGATGATGCTCCATTCCCGCAGCGTGCCCAGAACGTGAAACTCGTTGGGGCCGTTCATGGTGTGGTAGACCGTCGGCTCGGCTTCCATCTGTTCGACGGTCTCGACGAAGTCCTGGGGTGCGGGCACCACGCGGCATACGTGGCGGACGTAGAACTCCTCGGTGGCCGCCAGGTATTCGGGGTCGCCGACGGTCCCCGCCTCCTCGTGCCGGTCGAGAGCGGACTGGGTCTCGGGCGGCAACTCCGACCGCAGTTGCGCAGCGGCCGCCATCCACAGCGCCATCGACGCCGGCGAGTTGCAGACCGACAGCGACGCCAGGCCGGGCGGCTGCAGCACCGCGATCTCGGCGCCGAGCATGCCGCCCCAGGACTGCCCGAGTAGGTGGTAGTGCTCGATCCCGAGCGCGGTGCGTACGGTGTGGAACTCCTCGACGAACAGTGCGGGGGTCCAGAAGTCGGCGGGCGCGTCGGGCAGGTGGGTGCTGTTACCGCAGCCGAGCTGGTCGTAGTGGATCACCGTGCGGCCGGTCTCATCGGCCAGTTCGGCGATGTTGCGCACGTAGTTGTGCCCCATGCCCGGGCCGCCGTGCAGGACGAACAGCGGCAGCAGACCGCTGCGGGGGTTCTCGGGGGTCGTGATCCGGACCCAGGTCTGATGGTCGCGGAAGGGCACCGTGCGGGTTTCGACAGGCATGGCGAACAGAATGAACCCGTTAAGGTCTCATGGCAAGACCATTGATTCGAATTAACATGCCCGTATCCGGAAAGGGGCGCGACCGATGACCGACGGCGCGACAGCCACGAGCGGGCTGCTGCAGCAGCAGCTCGACATGCCGTCGCGCGTCGACGAGATCACCGACCGGCTGGTCACCGCGATCGCCATCGGCGAGTACCTGCCCGGCGCCCGGCTGCCGGTGGAGCGCGACCTGGCCGCCTCCCTCGGCGTCGGCCGGATGACGGTGCGCGCGGCGCTGGCCAGGCTGGTCGACGGCGGGCTGCTCGAGACGCGGCGCGGCCGCGGCGGCGGCTCCTACGTCCTGCAGCAGTGGCGCGAATCGTCCACCGATGCGGTGAACCGGACGCTGGTGCGGCGCCTCGGTGAACTGCGGGACCGCTGTGACGCGGTGTGCCGCATCCACGGGGCGATCTGCCGGGCCGCCGCCGAGTCGCGCACCGACGCCGACATCGCCGCCCTGACCTCTGCGCTGGAGGCCTACCGCACAGCCAAGAGTGGTGGCGACGCCCAGCTCGCCGACAGCCGGCTGCACCTGGCGATCATGGACGCCGCCCACAATCCGGTGCTCAAGAAGGTGCTGATCGACCTCGAGGCGTCGGTGAACATCGGCGCTCCGGCCCACCCGTGGGGCGAGCCGGACACCATGGCGGCGATGGAGCGGCGGGCACTGCACGATCACGAACATCTGGTCGGCGCGATCGTGGCGGGCCGCGCCGACGAGGCCGAGGCGATCGCCCGAGCACACGTCGCGATCGACTTCGAGCTGATCGTCGCCGCCTCCCGCCGCGCCACCGAATAGCGAGCGGCCCCTCACGGGTCGCTCAGGAGCGCGGACCCTACCCCATGGCTGCGACCTGCGCGCGGCAAGCAAACGCGCAGGCCGTGCACAGGGTCCAGGCAGGGTCTAACCGTAATTTCATCTCGACCATGAAGCCGGATCGGGGTTGATCCGACGACTCAACCGGGCCGGGACATCAACTCCGGTCACCCACTCCTGGGGGAAACATGAAGGCACTCAGTCGATTCCTGTTCGCGATCGTCGCGGCGGTCGGCGCACTGTTCGCCAGCACGGCCACCTCGCACGCGGGACTGGACAACGAACTGAGCCTGGTCGACGGACAGGGCCGTACCCTGACGATCCAGCAGTGGGACACCTTCCTCAACGGGGTGTTCCCGCTGGACCGCAACCGGCTGACCCGCGAGTGGTTCCACTCCGGCCGGGCCAAGTACAACGTCGTCGGCGACAAAGCCGATGACTTCAAGGGCACCCTCGAGCTGGGCTACCAGATCGGCTTCCCCTGGTCACTCGGCGTGGGCATCAACTTCAGCTACACCACGCCCAACGTCGCCCTCGACGCCCAGGACTTCGTGTCGTTCGACTCCGCCGAGGTCCCGACCGTCGACCCCATCCCGGGCATCTCGACCCCGCCGCTGCTACCCGGGGCCTCCTTCACCGCCGACCTGGGCAACGGTCCGGGCATCACCGAGGTCGCCACCTTCTCCGTCGACGTCACCGGTCCGCACGGTGAGGTCGCGGTCTCCAACGCCCACGGCACCGTGACCGGCGCGGCCGGCGGAGTGTTGCTGCGCCCCTATGCCCGGCTGATCTCGTCGAGCGGTGACAGCGTCACCACCTACGGCGCGCCCTGGAACATGAACTAGCGGCTGATCTGCCCTCGCCACGCCAGGGCTCCGATCAGCAACCCGGCGAACGGGATCGCGGCGAGCGCCGCGCTGAGCGTCGTGCTGCCACCGGTCACCAGGGTGAAGTTCGAGAGCACCAGCCAGAGGCTGCCCAGCAGGCCGAGCACCGCCAGCGCCGGGGCGATCCGCGTGGTCCACAGCCGGCCCGGCACCCGGTCGCGGTTGCGCAGAAAGAAGGCCAGTACGGCGATCGAGGTGGTGAGCATCAGGATCACCATGCCGACGGTCGCCACACCGGCCATCGAGCCGAAGACGCCCACCAGCGGATCGATGCCGAACACCGCGAGGATCGCCACGATGATCGCCGCGGTGACCGTCTGCACGATCGACGAGAACGCCGGCGACGCGTGGCCGCCGTGCACCGCGGCCAGCCGCGCGGGTAGCAGGCCCTTGCCGGCCAGCACGAACTGATAGCGCGCGATGACGTTGTGGAAGGACAGCACACAGGCGAACAGGCTGGTCAGCAGCAGCACGTTGACGATGTCGCGGCCGATGGTGCCCAGCATGTCGCCGGTGGTGTCGAGCAGCATGTTGCCCTCACCGTCGAGGGTCTGCTGGGCCACGCCGGTGACCTGGTCGGGGCCGATGGCGACGACGAACGCCCACACCGTGATCGCGTAGAAGGCGCCGATGATGATGACCGCGGCGTACGTGGCGATCGGGATGGTGCGCTGCGGATCACGGGCCTCGTCGCGGAACACCGCGGTGGCCTCGAAGCCGATGAATCCGGTGAGCGCGAACAGGATCGCGATGCCGATGGTGCCCTGGGTGAACGTGGCCGGAGCGAACGACGTGAACGTGATGCCGGCCGGACCCGGATTGGCGACCATCACCACGTCGAGCAGCACGACGATGCCGATCTCCAGCGCGAGCGCCACGCCGAGGACCTTTGCGCTGAGCTCGATGTGCCGGTAGCCGAGCACCGCGACGATCGCGAGGACCACGAACGAGTAAACCGGCCAGGGGATCTCGGGGCCATCGTAGTACCGCACGGTGTCGTTGATCGCCCAGCCGATGTAGCCATAGATGCCGATCTGGATCGCCGTGTAGGCGATCAGGGCCACCACCGCGGCACCCTTACCCATACGCTGGCCGAGTCCGACCGTCACATACGAGAAGAACGCACCCGCCTCGGGGACATACGGCGTCATCGTCACGAACCCGACGCTGAAGACCAGCAGCACCAGAGCCGCGATCGCGAAGCCGACGGGTGCGCCGGCACCGTTGCCGATGCCCATCGCCAGCGGCATGTTGCCGCCGATGACGGTCAGCGGTGCGGCCGCCGCGACGACCATGAACACGATGCCGACCGGACCCAGATGCCCTGTCAGACGCCGCTTCTCGACGGTGGGGGAGGTGGTCATGACTTCTCCTGGATGGTGGTGCCCGACAGGGCTTGGCGCAACAGGTCGTGGTCGATCGCATGGGCGGTGAAGCCGCGGTGACCGGTGAGGGTGGTCGCGGCGACCATCGCGTTGACGATGGCCTCCTCGGTGGCCTCGATGGTCAGGTCGAACAGCCGGGTCATCAGCTGCGGGGCCACCATGCGCACCGGGATCTCCGGTCGCGCGGTGGCGACGTCCTCGTCCCAGGCGTACGGCGGGATCTCGCGGTTGCCGGTCGAGAACGCGAGCATCAGGTCGCCGCTGTACTGCTCACCGGTCCCGCCGATCCGGCTGACCGCCAGCGCTGCGCGCTGGGCCAGGCGACTGCACTGGTGGGGCAGCAGGGGGGCGTCGGTGGCGACGATGACGATGATCGAGCCCGAACCCGGTTCGTAGCGGGCCGGCAGGTCCGGCAGGGGCACCGCGGACGGTCCGATCAGCTCGCCGACCGGTGCGCCGTTGATCCGGAGGCGTTCCCGCCGGCCGTGATTGGCCTGCACCAGGACGCCGACGGTGTACCGGCCGGCGGCGGTGTCGGTGATGCGGGAGGAGGTGCCGATACCGCCCTTGAATCCGTGACAGATCATGCCGGTGCCGCCGCCGACGTTGCCCTCGGCGGGCGGTTCGGCCGACGCGCTGTCCAGGGCCGACCGGACGTGTTCTGGCCGCACGTGAAAACCGTTGATGTCGTTGAGCAGGCCGTCGTAGGTCTCGCCGACCACCGGCAGCGACCAGTACACGCCGTTGCCGCGGGCCCGCACCTGGGCGGCCACGAGTTCGTCGCGCACCACGCCCACGCTGTGGGTGTTGGTGAGCGCGATGGCCGAGGTGAGTTCGCCGGACTCGCGGATCCACTCCAGCCCGGTCAGCTCGCCACTGCCGTTGAGGCGGTGGGACCCGGCGAACACCGGTTCGGTCCAGATGTCGTCGTGCGGGACGACGACGGTCACGCCGGTGTGCACCGCGGGTGGGCCGTCGGCGTGCAGGGTGGTGTGGCCCACCCGGACCCCGGGCACGTCAGTGATCGCGTTGTCGGGGCCGGTGGGATGGGTACCGATCACCACCCCGAGGTCGCTGGCTCGCATGGACCGCTCGCTTCGTCGAGTAGTTTTTTTCCTGATTGGAAAAGAACTATGCGCGGGTGTGACGCAGGACGCAACCGAACGGGCAGAATCGGGCCATGGCACGGCCGAACAAACAGGTCCAGCGGCGCGGCGACATCCTGGACGCGGCGATCGCGCTGATCGAGCGCCATGACCTGGCCACGCTCAAACTCGCCGACGTCGCCGCGCAGCTCGGGCTGACGACCAACGCGGTGCGCTACTACTTCAAGGACATGCCCGAGCTCCTCTCCGAGCTGGCGCTGCGCTCCGACATCCGGTTCTACGACGAGCGGCTCCGCCTGCGCGCCGAGGCCGCCGACCTGCCCACTCAGCTGGCCATGACCATCGCCGCGGGTCTGCCGACCGGGCCGGAGGACGCCGAATGGCGGGCGATCTGGCGGGCGGTGCTGGCCGCCGGTTTCGAACTGGATCAGCGCGGCGACGTCCAGGGCATCTACCACCGCCAGGTCGGGCTGTACGCCGATCTGCTCACCGCCGGCGCGGACGCGGGGGTGTTCACGCTGACCAGCCCGGCCCGCGATATCGCCATGTCGCTGATGGCGATGGAGGACTACTTCGGCTACCGGATCGTCGCCCGCGACCCCGGGCTGAGCCGCGGCACGGCGCTACGGCTGATGCGCCAGTACGCCGAGCTGGCCACCGGGTGTCGGCTCCCCGAGTGTGATTAGCCCGTCGCACCCCCACCCTTTGTGACGATTGTTGCGGCGACACGCCGTATACGGCCGCAACAATCGGATCAGTAGGGGAGGGCTCAGTCGTCGCTGCCGTCCGGCGGGTACGGCATGCCGAACTGTTCGGCGAGCAGACTCTGCGCGATGATCATGGCCGCCTGTGCGCCCGAGGCGATCGAACCCGCGACGTACGAGTGCTCGGTGCAGGTGTCGCCGGCGGCGAACACCGTCGGCGCCGAGGTGCGATGCAGCGCGTCGATGCCGATGGTGTCGGCGGCCAGCGGTCCCGGTGTGCACGCCGCACCGAGCTGTTCGGCGAGTTTGGACCGCTGTCGCAGCGGTGCTTCCACCAGCAGCCCGTCCCGTTCGAGCCGACTGCCGTCGGCGAACGCGATCGCGGTCAACTGACCGTCCTCGCCGATCAGCTCGGCGACGCGACGGTCGTCGATCGTGATCTCGGCGGCGGCCAGCTGTTCGTAGTCCCGGCCGTCGAGCTGGGGGTGCCCGTCGGTCAGCAGCACCACGTCGTCACTCCAGCCGCGCAGCATCAACGCCGAGTGCACCGCTTCCTCGCCGGCCGCCAGCGAGGCGATCCGCTTGTCCCGCATCTCCCAGCCGTGGCAGAACGGGCACTGGAAGACCGAGGTGCCCCACAGCGGTTTGAGGCCGGGCAGATCGGGCGGGCAGTACTCCATGCCGGTGGCCAGCAACACCCGCTGCGTGGTCACCCGATCGCCGTCGTCGAGTTGCAGCGCGAACCCCTGTTCGTCGGGACCGCTCTGCAGCACCGATCCCTCCACCACGGTGCCGCGGCGGAATTCGACGGTCGGATACCGGTCCAGCTCTCGGCGTCCCGTCTCGTACAGTTCGGCCGGCGGTCGTTGGTCGAAACCGAGCAGACCGCCGATACCTTCGGACGCCAGATTGCTCTGTTCCCCGGCGTCGACGAGCAGTGTGCGCCGGCGCGCGCGACCGAGGACGAGCGTGGCGCTCAGCCCGGCTGCGCCACCACCCACGACGACGCATTCCCAGTCGTGACTCATGGGTGCATGTTGACCGCCGGAGCCGATGATCAAACCCCGGGCGATTACTTGGTGCCGAAGATGCGGTCGCCCGCGTCACCCAGCCCCGGCCGGATGTAACCGTGCTCGTCGAGCTGGCGGTCCACCGCGGCGGTATAGATCGGCACGTCGGGGTGGGCCTCCTGCATGGCGGCGATACCCTCTGGACAGGTCAGCAGGCACACGAACTTGATCGACTTGGGCCGGCATTCCTTGAGCCGGTCGATCGCGGCCACCGCGGAGTGGCCGGTGGCCAGCATCGGATCGACCACGACGAGGTCGCGTTCCTCCAGACCGGCCGGCATCTTGAAGTAGTACTCCACGGCCACCAGGGTTTTCGGGTCGCGGTAGAGCCCGATGTGGCCGACGCGCGCGCCGGGCACCACGGCGAGCATGCCGTCGAGAATGCCGGTGCCCGCCCGCAGGATCGAGACGAACACCAGCTTCTTACCGTCGATCACCCGGCCCGCCATCGTTTCCAGCGGGGTCTCGATCTCGACCTCCTGGGTGGGGATGTCGCGCAGCACCTCGTAGGCCATCAGCGACGAGATCTCATGCAGGAGTTGACGAAAGCTCGTGGTAGACGCCTCTTTGCGGCGCAGCAGCGTGAGCTTGTGTGCGACCAGCGGGTGGTCGATGAGATGAACCCTGCCCATGTCTGTGTCCTCGTCGGAGCCCATAGTGTGCTTTCCCTTGTTTCAGAAGACCGTACCGTCCGAGTCGATCATCAAGGGCGGCAGACCGTCCCGCATCCGCTGCGCAAGCTCCCGCCCAGCGGCCCACGTCCCGCCCTCCAGGACACAGGCCAGCGGGAGATCCGCGCCCAGAGCGGCGCACACCAGCGGCGCCAGCTCGTCGAGCAGCGCCACGGTCAGCGCCCGCCATTCGACGATCACCTCGTCGCCGACCCGCCACGTCCGCACCGCCGTCTCGGGGTCGCGTAATCGCAGCACCCCGGTGTCCAGCAGCAGGCCACCGTTGCGGTATTCGGGTAGCCCGGTGAGCGCGTCCACACCGCCGACGTCGGTGCCCGACCACCCGAGCGGCTCGAGCAGGGAGTACGTCAGCCATTGGGAGAGTTTGTGGAACGGCACCCATCCGGCGGCGCGGTGATGCCAGCAGTCACCGAGCGGTGTGCCGTCGAAGTCGTTGCCCGTCAACCAGATCGGTGCGAGCGTGGTGAGCAGCCAGGACAGGATGTCGTGCGCCGACACCGGCGGGATGAGTTGATCGACCAGTGCGCCGGGCCGCCCACCCGCGTCTTCGAGCGCCGCGCCGAGGCGACGCATCAGGGTCGCTCGCCCGTCCAGGCCCGCCAGGGGATTGTCCGGCCCGACCTGAAACGCCGTGCCCAGCCGGTCGGTGGTCATGGTCGCCAGTGCCGCCGCATCGGCGCGCAGCGGTTCGTCCGGGTCGCTGGAGAACATTCCGTCGGCGAAAGCATGCCAGCTGGCCACGCCGAGTCCCTCAGAACGCGAGAACCGTTGCCCGGAAGCAGTTTCGGTGTAAGTCCAGGTCGGCCCCGCCCCGGCGTCGAGCAGGACGCTGACCACCGTCAGATCGATCATCGCGCGGGCCTGTCCGGCGGCGTCGGCGCCGGCGAGGCGCTTCTCGAGATCCGATCGGCGGTCGACCCCGCCGGCCTCGAAGTGCCGCCATCGGCTGTGGAACGGGATCGCCAGATCCGGGTAGCGCGTGCGGGTGACCGTGGCCACCAGCTCGGCCGCGTGCTCGAGCGCGCCGTCGTCAACGGTGAACCACGCCGACTCACCGGCCCGGGCCCGGGCCAGCAGCCGCCCGGACCGCTCGCGCACCGCGGCCGTCGTCCTGAGCTCGGCCACCGCCGAATTCATGAACCCAACCCGCGACCCTTGACCTTCTTGAGCTCGTCGGCGTCGGGCACCGGGCCAGGAGTGAAGTAACCGGCGGCCATCTTCGCGTCGATCTCCACGCGAGCGTCGTCGGGGATCAATTCGTCGGGAATGTTGACCCGCTCGCCCACCTCGATGCCCGAGCCGGTGATCGCGTCGTACTTCATGTTGCTCATCGACACCAGGCGATGGATCTTGCGGATCCCTAGCCAGTGCAACACATCGGGCATCAGTTCCTGGAAGCGCATGTCCTGCACGCCCGCAACACATTCGGTGCGGGCGAAATACGAATCGGCGGTGTCGCCGCCGACCTGGCGCTTGCGGGCGTTGTAGACGAGGAACTTGGTCACCTCGCCGAGCGCGCGGCCCTCCTTCCGGGAGTAGGCCACCAGTCCCACGCCGCCGCGCTGGGCGCCACGCAGGCACTCCTCGATCGCGTGGGTGAGGTAGGGCCGGCACGTACAGATGTCGGAGCCGAACACGTCGGAGCCGTTGCACTCGTCGTGCACGCGGGCGGTCAGCTCCACGCCCGGGTCGGCCAGATCGGCGGCGGCGCCGAAGATGTAGAGCGTCTGGCCCCCGATCGGCGGGAGGAACACCTCCAGATCCGAGCGGGTGACCAGTTCGGGATACATACCGCCGGTCTCCTCGAACAGCACCCGGCGCAGGTCGGTCTCGGTGCAGCCGAAGCGCTGCGCCACCCCCGGCAGCCACCACACCGGTTCCACCGCCGCCTTGGTCACCAGGGCGGCGCCGTTGGCCAGCAGGAACCGTCCGTCCGGAATGAGCCGGCCCTTGGCGATGGCGTCGGCCACCTCCGGCAGGATGACGTGCGCCTTGGTGACCGCGATGGTGGGCCGGATGTCGAGCCCGGCGCCCAGTTCGGTGGCGAAGGCGGCGGCCACGTCGGCGCCCCACGGGTCGAGGCTCACGATCCGCCCCGGCTCACACCACTGCGGGTACGGGCCGATGACGTCGGTGGGGGCGGTGTCGGTGAGGTCGGCCCGGTGATCGCGTTTCAGCGCGCCGGCGGCCACCGCGAGCGCCCGGTAGACGCTGTAGGAACCGCTGTGGGTCCCGATCACATTGCGGTGCAGGCGATTCGCCGTGGTCCCGACCACCGGGCCGCGCTCGGCCGGAGTCGGTGCGCCCCAGGTGATCGCCGGGGTGCCCACCGCGCCGCTGTGCGAGGTCAACCGGATGTGGCCGGGCATGTTCACTCCTCCCTTGAGGGGAATGCGCCAGCATAGCGACTGGGCGCCGTCCGCGCCGGGTGGCGCGGCCCGCCCTCAGAGCGGGGTGCCCGCCGCCACCTTCGGTGCCCGGTCTGCCGAGGCGCCGTCGAGCACGATCTCGGCCACCCGGTCGCGATGCTGTTCGGCGCTGCCCAGTAGGGCGGCGTCGGTGACCGCCCGCTTGAAGTACAGGTGCGCCTGATGCTCCCAGGTGAATCCGATCCCGCCCAGCACCTGAATGGTGTCGGCGGCGATGCGGCTCAGGGCGGCCGAGCAGGTCGCCTGCGCGATCGCCGTCGCCAACTGGGCGTCGTCGGAGCCGTCGGCCAGCGCCCACACCGCGTGATACGCCGTGGAACGGGCGTGTTCGGCGTCGACCAGCATGTCGGCCAGCCGATGCTTGACCGCCTGGAACGACCCGATCGGCCGGCCGAACTGCAGCCGTGACTTCGCGTACTCCACGGCCAGATCGAGCAGATGCGCTGCCGCTCCGACCTGTTCGACCGCCAGCAGCGCGGCGCCGACGTGCAGGGCGTGCTCGATCACCCGCGGCGCTTCGTCCGGTCCGGCGATCAGCGTCGCCGCGGCCCCGGACAGGGTGACGTCGGCCTGCGGGCGGGTCAGGTCCAGGGTGACCAGCCGCACCCGTTCCACGCCGTCGGTGTCGCCTTCGACGGCGTACAGCCCGACCCCGTCGGCGCCGGTCGCCGCGACCAGCAGGACGTCGGCCGTCCCGGCGTCGACCACCGGGCCCAGCTGACCGGACAGTGTGGATCCCTCGGCGCGTACCGCCGCCGCATCCGCCGCGAAGGCGGCGGTGCGGGTGCCCTCGACCAGATCGGCCAGCAGCGCATCGCGCGCCTCGCCACGGGAGGCCGCGACCAGCGCCGGGATGGCGAGATAGACGGTGCCGAACAGCGGTCCGCAGGCCAGCGTCGCGCCGAACTGTTCGACGGCGACGGCCTGGTCGACCAGACTGCCGCCGACCCCGCCGTCGGCCTCGGGCACCGACAGGCCCAGCACGCCGAGTTCGGTGCCCAGCCGGGTCCAGACCGTGCCGTCGAACGGCGGATCTGACTCCATCAGCGTGCGCACCGTGGCCTCGCCGAAGTGCTCGGCGCAGAATTTGCGCACGGCGTCCAGCAACTGCTGCTGCTCATCGGTGAACACCCACTCCTGCTCCTCAGCCACGCGGCACCTCCTTCCACGGCATGCCCGCATCCGCCCGCAGATCTCCGGGCAGACCGAGCACCCGCTCGCCCAGGATGTTTCGCATCACGTCGGACGTGCCTCCCTCGATGGTGTTGGCGCGGCTGCGCAGGAACCGCTGCTGGATCGGCCCGCGGAAATCCGAGTTCTCCCGGTCGTCCTCGGGCATCGCGTAGCTGTGGTACAGCGTGGCTTCCGGACCCAGGAAGTCCATGCACCACTGATAGATGTGCTGGTTGAGCTCGGCGCCGACCAACTTGCCGATCGACCCCTCCGGACCCGGACCGCCGACCGTCGCCGCCGCGCGCGACCGCTCGGCGGTCAGCCGCTGCGCCTCCGAGCGCAACCAGAGTTGGGTCAGCCGATCGCGCAGCACCGGCGTCTGGCGGTCGGGCCGGGACGCCCACAGTGCGGTGGCATCGGAGATCGTGCCCGCCCCACGCCGGCTGCCGCTGCCGCCGAGCGCGCTGCGTTCGTTCATCAAGGTGGTCATCGCGACCCGCCAGCCGTCCCCGACACCGCCGAGCCGGTGCGCGTCCGGGATGCGGGCGTCGGTGAAGTACACCTCGTTGAACTCCGCGTGGCCGGTGAGTTGTCGCAGGGGTCGCGTCTCGACCCCGGCGGAGTGCATGTCGATGACGAAGTACGTCAGCCCCTTGTGCTTGGGGACGTCCGGGTTGGTCCGGGCCAGCAACAGACCCCACCGCGCCCGGTGGGCCAGGCTGGTCCACACCTTCTGACCGTTGATCACCCACTCGTCGCCGTCCGGAACCGCCGACGTCGCCAGCCCGGCCAGATCCGAGCCCGCGCCAGGTTCAGAGAAGAGCTGGCACCAGATGTCCTCGGTGGTGGCCAGCGGCCGCAGCCACCTGCGCTTGAGATCGTCGCTCTGGGCGTGCTCGCGCACCGTCGGTGCCGCCATGCCGTAGCCCATCGGATTGAGTCCGAGGGGCACCGGCCCGCCCGCTGCCTGCAGGATGCGATCGGCGACGGCCTGCAGACCCCGCGACAACCCGAGCCCGCCCAAGCCCTCGGGGAAGTTCACCCACGACAGTCCTGCGTCGTAGCAGGCGCCGAGATATTCGCGGATGGGCACGGATGTCGGGTCGTGTTTCTCCACCACCCCGCGGGCGAGTTCGGCGACCCGTTCGGTATCAGCGACGGTGCTCATCAGACCACGATAGGCCGCCAACTAGAACGTGTTACCGTTCGGCCCACGTCGTCGGTGAGGAGGCCCGCTGAGGTGACCGCGAACCGGAGCAAAGCCGCGTCCCTGGGCCTGGTCACCCTCGCCTACGTGATCGCCCTGGCGGTCGCGGCGGGCTGGTTGGGGTGGGGCCCGCAGACCGGGAGGCTGTGGCTCGACACACTGATCGCCGACGTGCTGGCGACGCTGGTCGTCTTCGCGTTCAGCCGGGCCTACCGCAACTCCAGTTTCTACGACGCCTACTGGAGTGTGGTTCCGCCGGTGCTGCTGTTCTGGTGGTGGAGCCAAGCCGCCGACCCCGACCCGCTGCGGTGCGCACTGGTGGCGACGGTGGTGGTGCTGTGGGCTGTGCGGCTCACTGGGAACTGGGCGTACGCGTTCCCGGGCCTGCACCACGAGGACTGGCGCTACCCGATGTTCCGGGAGCGGGCGGGCCGGTTCGAATTCGTCGCCGATCTGGTGGCCATCCATCTCATCCCGACGCTGCAGGTGTTCCTGGGGATGGTGCCGGTGTACATCGCGGTGACGACGCCGGGGCGCGGCTGGGTGTGGCTGTCGTCGGTCGCGTTCGTCGTCGGTGTCGCGGCGGTGGCGCTGGAACTGGTCGCCGACAACCAGATGCACCGCTTCACCCGCACCCGCCGGCCCGGTGAGGTGATGGATCGCGGACTCTGGGCCTGGTCGCGCCACCCGAACTACTTCGGCGAGTTCAGCTTCTGGTTCGCGCTGGCGCTAATCGGTGTCGCGGCCGCGCCGGGGCAGGCGTGGTGGCTGTTCGCCGGTGCGGCGGCGATGCTGGCGATGTTCCTCGGGGCCAGCATTCCGATGATGGAAGACCGCAGCCTGGCCCGTCGGCCCGGCTACGCCGACGTGGTCGCCCGGGTCTCCCGTTTCGTGCCGCGCCCGCCGCGCGGGGCACGGGTATGACCCGCCCGCGGGTCATCGTCGCCGGGCTCGGCGACAGCGGTCTGCTGACTGCGCTGCGGTTGGCGCCGCACGCCGACGTGGTGGGCATCTCCACCAAACCCGGACTGGTCAGCGGGCAGGAACTGGGCGTGCGGCTGGCCCGGCCCCGGGACTGGGCGCGTGACTACTGGATCGCCTTCGACCGGTTCCGCGGGTTGGCGTCAGTGCGCACCGTGCACGCCACGCTCACCGGCCTGGATCCGTTGGCGCGCAGGGTGTCCGCCACCTGTCAGGATGGATCCGAATACGTGGGAAGTTACGATGCGCTGGTCATCGCGACCGGTGTCAGCAACGGCTTCTGGCGCACGCCCGCGATACAGCGGCCCGACGAGATCGCCCTCGATCTGCAGACCGCCCACAATCAGTTGGCCGCGGCCGCGACGGTGCTCGTGGTGGGCGGCGGGGCGGCGGCGGTGAGCAGTGCCGCGAACCTGGCCCTGCGCTGGCCCGGTAAGACCATCGAACTCGCCTTCCCGGGTGCGCAGGCGCTGACCAGCCACCATCGGCGGGTATGGACCCGGATCGCCCGCCGGCTCACTGCCCTGGGGGTCGTGCTACGACCGGGACACCGCGCCGTGGTGCCCACCGGATTCGCCTGCGATCGCATCACCACCGGCCCGGTTGAATGGACCACCGGACAACCGCCGTCGCCCGCTGACGCGGTGCTGTGGACGATCGGCCGGGTCCGGCCCAACACCGGCTGGCTGCCCACCGGTCTGCTCGACGACGAGGGCTTCGTCGTCGTCTCGCCACAGCTGAAAGTGGCCGGTGCTCAACGGGTATGGGCGATCGGTGACGTGGCGGCGACCGATCCGCTGCGCAGTTCGGCCCGCAACCGCGCGGACAAGCTGCTGGCCGCCAACATCCTCGCCGACTTCCAGGGCCGCCCGCTGCGGGCCTACCGGCCCCCCGGCCGGCGCTGGGGTTCGGTGCTGGGAGTGCAGCCCGACGGGCTGGAAGTGTTCGCGCCCAACGGAATCGCCGTACGTTTCCCGTCATGGTCGATCGACCGGGTACTGCAGCCGTGGATCGTCCGGCGCGGCATCTACGGCGGGGTGCGCGCGGGCGACGAGATGGGCGCCGTCAGCGCCGCGGGATCTCGGCGTTGATGCGATCGAGCAGCGCCGGATAGCGGTTCGCTTCGCGGTGCCGGCCCGGCTTGCCGCTGCTGATCACCGCGGCGGCGAGATCGCGGGCCGGGTCGGCCCACACGGCGATGTCGGTCAGACCGGTGTGACCGAACGCCTCGGCGCAGTCCCGGCCGAACGGGCCGAACCGGTGGGAGCCGAGCATGTAGCCGGTGCCCCATCGCAGCGGCATCAGGCCGGTCGCGAGGTCGGGACGCAGCCGCCGGGCCTGTCGGGTCGCGGCGTACAGCGTCTCGGGCGAGAGCACCCGCACACCGTCGAGTTCACCGCCGCGACGCAGGATCTCGGCGAAGCGGGACAGCTCGAAGGCCGTCGACACCGTACTCGACGACGGCACCACGCTGGTGAGGAACGCCGGGGTGTTGGAGAACGGGATTATCTGCTGCGGCGTGCCGCCGACCGCCACCTTGAACGCCTTGGCGATCGGGGCGGGCAACGGCTTTCCGGTGACTCGGCTCGGCGCCACCAGCGGGACATCCTGCGGCGCAACGCCGTAGTTCGTCCAGCGGAAGCCGAGCGGTTCGAGGATCTCGGTCGCGAGGATCTCGCGGATGTTGCGGCCGGTGGCCGCCGAGACGATCTCCCGCACCAGCGGGCCCCAGGTCAGACCGTGGTAGATGTGCACCAGGCCGGGGGGATACACCGGTCTGAGCTTTCCGAGCATCTCCCGGGCGTACTCGCTGTCGTCCATCCGCTTGAGATCCGGGCGCGGTCCGGTGGCGAACGGCACCCCGGCGCTGTGCGTCATCACATGCCGGATGGTGGTCCGGTCTTTTCCGTGGCTGGTGTAGGTGGGCAGATAGTCACAGACCCGGTCGTCCAACGAGAAGTGACCCCGCTCGACGAGCATGTGCACCACCGTCGTGGTGATGGCTTTCGCCGCGCTGTAGGCGCAGAACGGGGTCGCGGTGGTGACCGGCACTCGTTCGGCGTCGGCGGGATCGTCGGGGCCGTTGCCCCAGCCGTGGCCGATCGCGCGGTCGAGCACCACCCGGCCCCGGTGTCGCACACACACTTGGATGGCCGGGTGCATGCCGGCGCGGTACCAGTGCCGGGCCGCCTCCCAGATCCGCTCCACCCCGGCCGGTGCGACGACGGAGTGGTCCTCGACGCCGACGTCGGTGACCGCGTCGAGGTCGTCCGGCACCCGGATGCGTCCATCGAGCGTCTCGGTCATCCCGACAGGGTAGCCACGGCCCGAACGATGACATCCGGACCGTCGCCGGGTCGGTACCGGTGGACCACGACGAAAGGAGGCCACCGTGGCCATCGACCACCTGCTCGCGGTCGTGCCGGTGTCCGACGTCGGCGCGAGCCGCCGCTGGTATGCCGCGCTGTTCGGACGCGACGCCGACAACCACCCGATGCCGACGCTGGTGGAATGGCAGGTCGTCCCCGGAGGGTGGGCGCAGATCTTCGCCGACCCGCAGCGCGCGGGGTCGGGGCTGCTCAACATCGCGGTCGGTGACCTCGACGCGCACCTCGACGGGTTGCGATCCAGGGGTCTGGAACCCGAACCCGTCGTGGCCGCCGCCAAGGGTGTGCGGCTGTCGACATTGGCCGACCCCGACGGCAATCTGATCCGGCTGATCGGCGGGTTCCGGGTGCATTACTGACGAGGATGCTTGTCCGCCGACCGGAGGGGTATGTGGTGCTGCACCGGTTCCGGCAGGCAGGAGGCATACATGGCATCGGATGCGACGGCCCAGACACACGACGGTGACGCCGACACCGGCGGCAAGCTCAAGCGCCGGATCACCGGGCCGCTGCTGTACCTGTTCATCCTCGGTGACGTCCTCGGTGCCGGCATCTATGCCCTGATGGGTGAGCTCTCCACCGACGTCGGTGGGGTGCTGTGGGCGCCGCTGGTGGTGGCGCTGTTGCTGGCGCTGCTGACAGCGGGTTCCTATGCGGAGCTGGTGACCAAGTATCCGGCCGCCGGCGGTGCCGCGGTCTTCGCCGACCGGGCGTTCAAACGGCCGATGGTGTCGTTCCTGGTGGGCTTCTCGATGCTCGCCGCGGGGATCACCAGCGCGGCCGGGCTGTCGCTGGCTTTCGCGGGCGACTATCTCAAGACCTTCGTGGACGTGCCGACCGTGCCCGCGGCGATCGTCTTCCTGCTGCTCGTCGCCTGCCTCAACGCCCGTGGAATCAGCGAATCGGTCAAGAGCAACGTCGTCATGACGATCGTCGAGCTGACCGGCCTGCTGATCGTGATCATCGCGGTGGCGATCATGGTGGGCGGCGGCCGCGGCGACGTCGGCCGGATCACCGAATTCCCCGACGGCGCCACCCCCGCCCTGGCGATCCTGGGCGGCGCCATCATCGCCTACTACTCGTTCGTCGGCTTCGAGACCTCGGCCAATGTCGCCGAGGAGATCCGCAATCCCAGCAAGGTGTATCCGACCGCGCTGTTCGGGGCGCTCATCACCGCCGGCGTGGTGTACGCGTTGGTCGGTATCGCCAGTGCCACGGCGCTACCGCCGGGTGAACTGGCCGGCTCGTCGGGTCCGCTGCTGGCCGTCGTCGGCGCCACCGGCGTCGGGGTGCCCGACTGGCTGTTCAGCGCGATCGCCCTGGTGGCGGTCGCGAACGGCGCCCTGCTGACGATGATCATGTCCAGTCGGCTCACCTACGGCATGGCCGAGCACGGGCTGCTGCCGGTCGTGCTCAGCCGGGTGCTGCCACAGCGCCGCACGCCGTGGGTCGCGATCGTCGCGACCACCGCAGTGGCCATGCTGCTGACGTTGACCGGTGACCTCGGGATGCTGGCCGAGACGGTGGTGCTGTTGTTGCTGTTCGTGTTCATCTCGACCAACATCGCGGTGCTCGTGTTACGTCGTGACACCGTCGACCACGAACATTTCCGGGTGTGGAGCTTCGTGCCGGTGCTGGGGGTGGTGTCCTGCGTCGTGCTGCTGACCCAGCAGAGCGCCCAGGTGTGGCTGTTCGCCGCGATCCTGCTCGCGGTGGGTGCGGTGCTCTATCTGGTGGCGCGGACGGCCACCCGCCGCGAACGGATCTGACGAGGTCCCCGCGGCACCCGCCGGGCGGCGAAGAGAACGAAGCCCCCGCAACCATGCGGCTGCGGGGGCTGACGTTCGAACGCGGGATCAGCTGATGCCGACCACTTCCTGTGCGATCGCGGCGAGGCGGGTCTGCGCGGCGGAGACGACGCGCGACCGGTTCTTGTGCGCCTCCTCGTAGGCGACGACGGTGCGGATGTCCGAGGCGTCGGTCAGATCCTTCACCGCGGCCACCGCATCGGCGACGGTCAGATCGTCGTAATCGGCGATCGGCAGCTCGGAGGAATCGACGACGCCGGCCCGGCTGCGCGCGGTGTGCAACGCGTCGGCCGCATCGTCCGCGCCCTCGTTGCGGGTCACCTGCTCGGCGGCGGCCAGTGCGGCGTCCCGCGAGGCGTTCAGCGCCTTGCCGGCCACGTCACTGACCCACTGGCCACGGTTGACCAGCTCGTTGAACGCCGGACCGGTGCTACGCAGGGCCTCCAGCGTGCGGTCGACGCTGCGGGTGGTCCAGGTGATCGGCAGGTTCACCGCACGCACCGCCATACCGGTCGCGGCCTGCAGCGGAGTGCGGCGCAGCGCGGCCGGCCCGCCCAGCGCGTCCTCGGCCAGCACGGTGGTCAGCCACTCGACCGTCGCACCGTGAGCGGTGATCAGACGATCGGCGAGAGCCTGCACATCGGCGTTCTTCGCGGCGACGGCGAGCGCCTTGAGGTAGCGCGCCCGGTCCAGGAGCTGATCCTCGAGCGCGAGATCGCCGAGCAGCGCCTCGTCGAACGGCTCGGCCTGCTCGGTGAGGGCCTTCACCGCCGCGGCGGCGCGACCCAGGAACGGCCCGATGACGTCCGGGAAACCGCCGAGGTCGCGAATGGTGGTCTCGATGGCCTCCGCGCGGTCGCGGCCGTTGCTCGCGTTCTGCTCGAGTTCGGTACGGACCGCCTCGGTACGGGCCTGGGCGACGCGGGTCTCGGCGACCTGGATCTCGGTGTGGGTCAGATCCAGCAGCGTGCGCAGCTGGGCGAGAATTTTGGTGGTATCGATGTCGGTCAAGGTAGTTCAGCCCCTTTTCGCGTTGACTGTTTCGATGTCGGCGCTCGGGTGCACCACAGTTCGGGTTGCCGTCCGCTCTCTCAGATAACCCGATATGGCGTCGTTGTGACGTATCCCTCAATTGCATGCATGTCGATAACTCGAGTAACGATTCAATATCGCTTCAGATCACGATCATTTAAGAAACGCCTGCAAAGTCTATGAAAAGGCCGTTCTGCCTGAGCGAATAGGCGGGGTGACCGGCAAAAGTGCGGTCAAGCTCACATCACCGCACGGTAACGCCGCCGAATGGCACGCGATGCTCCTGATCGACCGGCCGGTACGCCCATTCGCCTTGTGTACCTTGGCTTTCGGGCGGGGAACCCCTGAATTACGGAATGTCCTGAAGAGGAAGTGATCATGATCAACAGTGGTAATGCGGCGCGTCGTGGGCTTGCCGGTGTTTTCGCCGGGCTGGTGTTCGGTGGGGTGGCCGCAGCAACCATCGCCGCGCCGACTGCATCGGCTGCGCCGGATTGCAGCGCCAGTGGAGTGGCTAACACCGTCAGCTCCGTCACCGGCTCGGCGCGCGGATATCTCGCCGCGCATCCGGGCGCCAATCAGGTGGTGACCGCGGCGATGAACCAGCCGCGTCCGGACGCCGAGGCCAACATCCGCGGCTACTTCACCGCCAACCCGCAGGAGTACTACGAACTGCGGGGGATCCTGGCGCCGATCGGCGAGACGCAGCGGCAGTGCAACGTCTCGGTACTGCCGGCAGACCTGTCGTCGGCTTACGACCAGTTCATGGCCGGCTGACCCGAGTGCAACTCCTGACGGCCCGTCGCGTGCAGCGGCGGGCCGTCGGCGTGTGCGGGGAACGAGGGCCGGCGCTGACTGATCGCCGTTTGCATCACCGCCGGTGCGGGTAGAAACAGCCCGTCAAGCTCAGCGACGGAACAAGGAGTGCAGCGATGGGCGAGCGCGTGAATGCCCCCGGCGACGCGACCACCGAGGCGGTGGCCACGACCGGTCTGTTCTCCCTGTTCACCGCGATCATCGCGGTGGCGGTCTGCCTGGCCGGCATCGGCTCGTCGGATGTCATCGCCTCCGCCGTCGCAGGCGTCGTCGCAGTGGCCAGCTTCGTGGCCAGCATCGTCTGCTTCAGCATGCAGGCGCGCGAGCGCGTCGAGCGCACCCCCGTTCCGGCCCAGGTCCAGCCGGCGCCGGCTGCCGCCTGAGGGGCGACAGCCGATCCTCAGGGCAGGGGCACCGCGAACTGACCCGGTCCGAGGAACCGGCGCAAATCACCGAAGAACGCACCGGGACCCGGTGGGGGAGGCGGCGGCGGACACGCCGCTGCGCAGTCGGCCAGCACCCACGCCTGACAGTGACTCGTGGTGAACGCCGTGTCGGTGACCTCGATACGCACCGTCTGCGGCTTCTTGGTCAGCGCGTTGTCGACAAGCGTGTCGCCGGCGACCCGCTTCCAATAGCAGGCGACGTCGTCCACCGGGCCGCCCGAGGTGTACGTCCCGGGCAGGATGTCCGTTCCGACGGCGTAGGTGCCGTCGGTGTCGATGAGCGTCTTGGGTGCGGGGGGCGAGGCGTCGGCCGGTGCCCCTGCCGGCGCCTCAGCCGGAGCCGGGGCGGGTGGGTCGCTCGATTCGGTCGGCTCGGCGTGGGCCACGCCGACCGTCGACAACCCGACGACCAGCAGCGCCGCGGCGCTCGCCAAACAGTTGCCGGTGTTCATCGTGTGCCCACCTCCGATCAGGCGGGCGCTTCTGCGGGCAGCAACAGCGACAGCTTGTCCGGGCAGTAGTACTTCATCGCGCTGCCGAGGAACTGCCACGATTGCTCCGCGGAGGTGTCCTTCTCCATGTTCATGGCGATGAAGCGGTGCGCCTCGACCGAATCGGCGTCCAGGCCGGTGCGCATCCGCTTGCAGACGATCTTGCCGATCCAGGCGTTGTAATCCTTCTGGCCGTAGATGCCGAAGGTGTGGAGTTCGTTGGCGAAATCGGTGTCCGGATCGGCCTGTGCGGGGGCCGCCACGGTCAGCGACATCGTGGCCGCCGCCGCGATCGAACCGATGGCGGCCACGATGGTCCTGCTTGCCTTCATGGCGGGGATGATACCGCTAGCCAAGCTAAACGTCAGCCGCCTGAGCCAAGTGACCGGCGCCACACCATGACGACCTTGTGACGGGCGTCTCCGCTGGTAGACGGAAGCTGCATTAAACATTTAAATCCTCTAAGGTTCCTGGTTATATTGGCTAAGTTTTCATCAGGATCGAGGAGGATCGGACGTGTCTCGGGCATTCGGACGCACACCCGGCGCCGGGTCCGATGCCGCGGCGTCGGCCGCGATCCGCGAAGATTGCGGAGAAGACATCGCCAATCCGCGGGATGCGGTCGTGTCCCGCGCGGCCGTTCGGCCGTGACGACGATTCTACGAGTGTCGGGGATATAGATGCTGGGTCTGGCCAAGAAGATGTGGATACCGATTGTCATCATCGTGGTGGTGGTGATCGCGGGGTTCACCGTGCACCGGGTGCGCGGCTACTTCGGCTCCGAGGGCATCACCGTGACCCCCCGGGTGTTCGCCGACGACCCGGAACCGTTCGACCCGAAGGTGGTCCGGTACGAGGTCTGGGGTTCCGGCAGCTACGCCAACATCAACTACCTGGATCTGGACGCCAAGCCGCAGCGGCTGGACAACGCCGCCCTGCCCTGGACGCTCGTGCTGGAGACGACGGCACCGTCCGCAGCCCCCAACATCCTCGCTCAGGGCGACGGAAACTCCATCGGCTGCCGCATCGTGGTCGACGATGAAGTCAAGGACGAGAGGACCGCAAGCGGCGTGAACGCCCTTACCTACTGCTTCGTGAAGTCCGCATGAGCGCCCCCAGCACCGAAGCGCCGACCGACGCCTTTCCGCCGCAACGCCCGGCCAAACGCCCGATGATCCCGCGGCTGATCCGCATGTTCGCGGTGCCGCTCATCCTCATCTGGATCGCGATCATCGCGTTCCTCAACGTCTCGGTGCCCCAGCTCGAAGAGGTCGGCCAGATGCGCGCCGTCTCGATGAGCCCGCAGGACGCCCCGTCGATGATCTCGATGCAGAAGGTCGGCGAGCTGTTCGAGGAGGGTGACTCCGACAGCAACGTGATGATCGTGCTCGAGGGTGAGCAACCGCTCGGCGACGACGCCCACGCGTTCTACGACCAGATGATCGACAAGCTCGAGGCCGACCCGAAGCACGTCCAGTCGGTGCAGGACTTCTGGAGCGATCCGCTGACCGCCACCGGGTCCCAGAGCAATGACGGCAAGGCGGCCTACGTCCAGGTCAAGCTCGCCGGCAACCAGGGCGAGTCACTGGCCAACGAGTCGGTCGAAGCGGTTCAGCAGATCATCGCCGGACTGCAGCCGCCGCCGGGGGTGAAGGCGTATGTGACCGGACCGGCGGCGCTGGCCGCCGACCAGCACATCGCCGGTGACCGCAGCATGCGGATGATCGAGGCGGTCACCTTCAGCGTCATCATCATCATGCTGTTGCTGGTCTACCGGTCGGTGCTGACCGTGATCTCGGTGCTGATCATGGTCGTGCTGTCGCTGACCGCATCGCGCGGTGTGGTGTCCTTCCTCGGCTACCACGAGATCATCGGGCTCTCGACCTTCGCGACCAACCTCCTGGTCACCCTGGCGATCGCGGCCTCGACGGATTACGCGATCTTCCTGATCGGCCGATATCAAGAGGCCAGAGGCACCGGGGAGGACAAGGAGTCCGCGTACTACACGATGTTCCGCGGCACCGCGCACGTCGTGCTGGGCTCGGGCCTGACGATCGCGGGTGCGACGTTCTGCCTGAGCTTCACCCGGCTGCCGTACTTCCAGACCCTCGGTGTGCCGCTGGCCATCGGCATGGTGGTGGCGGTCGTCGCATCGCTGACCCTCGGATCGGCGATCGTGGTGGTGGCCAGCAAGTTCGGGCTGCTCGAACCCAAGCGGGCGATGCGGGTGCGCGGCTGGCGCAAGATGGGTGCCGCGGTGGTCCGCTGGCCCGGTCCGATCCTGGTCGGGGCGGTCGCGCTGGCGCTGGTGGGTCTGCTCACCCTGCCCGGCTACCGCACCAACTACAACGACCGCAGCTATCTGCCGGCCGACCTGCCGGCCAACGAGGGCTACGCCGCCGCCGACCGGCACTTCTCGCAGGCCCGGATGAACCCCGAACTGTTGATGATCGAAAGCGATCACGATCTGCGGAACTCGGCGGACTTCCTGGTGATCGACAAGATCGCCAAGGCGATCTTCCGCGTCGAGGGGATCGCCCGCGTCCAGGCCATCACCCGCCCGGACGGTAAGCCGATCGAACACACCTCGATCCCATTCCAGATCAGCATGCAGGGCACGTCCCAGGAGCTGACCAGGAAGTACAACGAGGACCTGACGGCCCAGATGCTCAAACAGGCCGACGACATGCAGACCACCATCGACACGATGACCCGGATGCAGAACCTGACTCAGCAGATGAGCGATGTCACCCACAAGATGGTTCTGCAGATGAAGGAGATGGTGGTCGACGTCGAGTCGCTGCGCGACAGCATCGCCAACTTCGACGACTTCTTCCGGCCGATCCGCAACTACTTCTACTGGGAACCCAAGTGCTACAACATCCCGGTCTGCTGGGCGATCCGGTCGGTGTTCGACACCCTGGACGGCATCAACGTGATGACCGACGACATCAAGGCGATCGTCCCGCAGATGGAAGAGCTGGACCGGCTCATGCCGCAGATGGTCGCGATGATGCCCGAGATGATCCAGACCATGAAGACGATGAAGACCATGATGCTGAACATGCATTCCACCCAGAAGGGGATGCAGGATCAGATGGCGGCCATGCAGCAGAACTCGTCGGCCATGGGCGAGGCGTTCGACGCCTCGATGAACGACGACTCGTTCTATCTGCCGCCGGAGGTCTTCGACAACGCCGACTTCAAACGCGGAATGGAGCAGTTCCTGTCGCCCGATGGGCACGCGGTCCGGTTCATCATCAGCCACGACGGGGATCCGCTCACCCCGGAGGGCATCGCCAAGATCGACCGGATCGAGACCGCCGCCAAGGAGGCGATCAAGGGCACCCCGCTGGAGGGCTCGAAGATCTACCTCGGCGGTAGCGCGGCGACGTTCAAGGACATGAACGACGGCAACACCTACGACCTGGTGATCGCAGCCATCGCGGCGCTGGCGCTGATCTTCATCATCATGTTGATCATCACCCGCAGCATCGTCGCGTCGGCCGTGATCGTCGGCACGGTGGTGCTGTCGCTGGGGGCGTCGTTCGGCCTGTCGGTCCTGATCTGGCAGCACATCCTGGGCATCGAACTGCACTGGATGGTGCTGGCGATGTCGGTGATCATCCTGCTGGCGGTCGGCGCGGACTACAACCTGCTGCTGGTCTCCCGGCTCAAGGAGGAGATCCACGCCGGGCTCAAGACCGGCATCATCCGCGCGATGGGCGGATCGGGGTCGGTGGTGACGGCTGCGGGTCTGGTGTTCGCGTTCACGATGATCTCGATGGCGGTCAGTGAGCTGACCGTGATCGGTCAGGTCGGTACGACGATCGGCCTGGGCCTGCTGTTCGACACCCTGGTGGTGCGGGCGTTCATGACACCGGCGATCGCGGCACTGATGGGCAAGTGGTTCTGGTGGCCGCAGCGGGTGCGCAACGCCCCGGTGCCGGCCAAGTGGCCCACCCCGCCGCCGCCGAAGAACCCGGAGGCGATACCGGCCCCGTAGGCTCGGTGCATGGCCGGGAGAACGATCGTCATCACGGGTGCCAGCGACGGCCTCGGCGCCGCTGCGGCGCGACGGTTGCACCGCAGCGGCGAGCGGGTCGTCGTGGTCGGTCGCTCGCCGCAGAAGACGGCCGCCGTGGCCGACGGGCTGGGTGTGGAGTCCTTCGTCTGCGACTTCGCGGACCTGGCGCAGGTCCGCGAACTCGCCGGCCGGCTGCTCGAGGCCTGTCCGCGCATCGACGTGCTGGCCAACAACGCGGGCGGGATGATGAACACCCGCGAGATCACCGTCGACGGCTTCGAGAAGACGCTGCAGGTGAATCATCTTGCGCCGCTTCTGTTGACGACGCTGCTGCTCGACCGCCTCGCCGAATCCGGTGCTGCGGTGCTCAACACCTCGAGCATGGCGAGCCGGTTCGTGCGCGTCGACTTCGACGACCTCGATGTGGTCCAGAACCAGCACGGCGCCCTGGCGTACGCCTCGTCGAAGCTGGCGAACATCCTGTTCACCCGGGAACTGCACCGCCGCTACCACGGCGCGGGTATCTCGACGGCGGCCTTCCACCCCGGGCCGGTCGCGTCCAATTTCAGTGCAGAGGTGCGCAATCCGATGTTCGGGCTGTTGTACCGCACCCCGTTGCGGCATCTGGCGCTGATCGGACCCGAACAGGGCTCCGACGAGCTGGTCTGGCTCGCGTCGGCGACGCCCGGTACCGACTGGCGCTCCGGGGAGTACTACGTCAAACACAAGGTGCGCAAACCCAACCGGCTGGCCGACGACGCGGCGCTGGCCGCGCGGCTGTGGGATCGCAGCATCGAGCTGGTCAGCGCGAAGGCGCTGTCATGAGCGTCACGGTGGTCGACAACGGCCCGCGGCAGGTCAGCCGCTCCGTCGAGGTCGACGCTCCGGCGGCCGAGGTGTTCGCCCTGCTCGCCGACCCGCGCCGCCACCACGAGTTCGACGGCTCGGGCACCGTCGGCGCGAACATCGACGCACCCGCCGATTTGGTTGCAGGAGCGCGATTCTCGACCAAGATGCGCATGGCAGGCGTGCCATACCGGATCACCAGCACCGTGACCGCGCTGAACCCCGGCCGACTGCTCGAATGGCGGCACCCCTTCGGGCACCATTGGCGATTCGAGGTCGAGGAGATCACGCCGCACCGGTCGCGGGTCACCGAGACCTTCGACTACCGCGACACCGGCGCGCTCAAGGACCGGTTCGACTACTACGAGCGCACGGGTTTCGCCAAGCGCAACGCGGCGGGCATCGAGGAGACCCTGCGCCGGCTGCACGACCACTTCAGCGCCTGATGTTCAGCGGGCCTTCCGGCCGACGGTGATCACGTCGTTCACGAACTTCGTCCACAGTGGCCGGCTCACCGGATGCTGGTCGCCCACCTCGAAACCGGCGCCGGTGAACAGCTTTCGCAGGGCGCCCGGCGTGGGGTTGTGGGCCGGGGCAAGGCGCCCGGCCGTCAGCTGATCGAGCGCCTGGGGGTATCGCACGCTGATGGTCGCCACGGCGACCATCCCGCCGGGTGCCAGCACGCGGTGGAAATCGCGCAGTGCGGCCGGCTGGTCGAAGAAGTGGAACGCCGACGTGCTGACCACGGCATCGAGCGCACCGTCGGCGAAGGGGAGTTTCTCGGCCGGCCCGCGCATCCACCACACCTTCGACGACCGGGCGTTGGCCTGGGCGAGCATGCCCTCGGACATGTCGACACCGAACACCTCGTCGGGTTCGAGTTCGCGTTGGATCCGGTCGGCGAGAATGCCCGTGCCGCAGCCGATGTCGGCGATGCGGCCGGCACCGTGAGCGCGCAACTGAGCGATCACCTCATCCTGGGCGGGCCGGTACACGAACCGTTGCAGCACCTGGGTGTCGTACGCCGGTGCCGCAAGGCTCCAGAAGCCGGTGACCGCGGAGTTGAGCGCCCGATGGGGGACGGCTGAGGTCACCTGACGGGCCAACTCCACACGGACATGTCGCCCTTGGGGTAGTTCATGCAGACGTCGGTGGCGTGCGCGACGACGCCCTTGTTGTTGAAGAAGAGTTTGGCCCAGTTGCCCCACCGGGTGGCGGTCTGCTCGTAGAACACGTTGGTCGCGGTGTCTTCGGAGTACTGGCGACGTGCGACCGGATCGAGCGAGAAGAACCAGTGGATCCGGTCGAAGGCCATCTGCTGGACATCGGCCGGGCGGTTGCTCCGGTCGATCATGTAGCGCTCGAAGTAGACGGGGCTGGTGTCCCGGGCGGCGGCCATGTACTGCTCGACGTCGCAGGTGGTCACGATGATGCGGTGGGGGATCGGATAGTCGTCGGTGGCGTCGGCTCCCGCGACCGACGGGGCCACACTGGCCGAACCCAGGTATGCCGATGCCGCCGCGGCCAGGGCGACGCCCACCCGGCCGGCCCGCTTCAACAGTCCACTCATCGTCATTCCCGCCTCGTTCGTGTGCAGATCACATCGACTATATAGCGCAGCTAGCTACAGCGGTATCCCGCGATCAGCCACCGTTGGTCACCGGATTAGAGGACAGGGTGATGAATGCGCCGTTGATCCACACGCCCCAGCGGCCGCCCCAGCCGGAGTTCCATACCACCGGTTGGCCCGCCCACCGTTCGGCCGGTTTCGGCGGCGCCCAGGCCGGCGGCACCTCGCCGATCACCGGCGGCGGAGGCGGCGGCGGCTGGGCACCTGCTGTCGCGGCGCCGAATCCGAGCGCCCCGGCGACCACACCGCACGCGACGACGAACGAACGCGAGAAGAGATTCAACCTGTGCACGGCATTCTCCAGAGTCGACGGACAGCTGACTATTTAGAGTATTTAACCATTGGTCGATCCGTGGGCGATGGGCGGCAGCGGCGTCGGGGGATCGGCGCTGAACGCGTCGAACATCAGGCTCAGGTAGCGCCGGCGCAGCGGCCGCGGCTGATTCATGGCGACGGATGCGGTGGTGACCATCGCGACGAATGTCGCCACGTCGTCGGAGGTCAGATCCGCGCGCAGATGCCCGGTTGCCTGCGACTGGTCGATCATGTGATTGATCTGCCCGCGGTCCCGGGTCAGCAGCCGGGCGGTCAACTCGGCCAGATCGTCGATCGAGGCGAGCAGTTCACGCTGTTTGAACATGACGTCCTCGAGCCGGGACAGCGCGTCGATGAAGGCCTCGCGGGGCGCGTCGTTGCCCAGCGCCAGGATCGCCGGTTTGATCTCGTTGACGACGATGTCCTCGTAGACCGCCGCGGCCAGCGCCTGCCGATTCGGGAAATGGCGGTAGAGCGTTGCGTTGGCCACCCCGGCGGCGGCGGCCACCTGGCTCAGCGTGGCCGCATCCCCGTCGCGGGCGAACACCTCGCGCGCGGCTGCGACGATCCGGTGCAGATTGGCAAACGCGTCCGACCGCTGCGGTCGCTGCACCCCCGTGGATCCCGAATTCGTCCCCATCAATCCTGCCTTCGGCGTCGTCGGCCCTCACAGGAAGGCTAGCGCGGTCGGACCTTCGGTCCGCGGATGTGGCCCGCGGTGATTGCGCCACTGGTGTGAACGCGGCGGCTTCGGGTAACCATCGCCGGATGACTGCTGCGCGAATCCAGCCCGATCAGCGGGCCATGGCCGAAACCCAGCGCGTCGTCCGGGCGGTCTCCGAGGCGTTTTCGGCAAAAGTGGTCGGACAGCAGAACCTGCGCGAATCGCTACTGGTCGGCCTGCTCACCGGCGGCCACGTCCTGATCGAGAGTGTGCCCGGCCTGGCGAAGACCACGGCGGCACGCGTCGTCGCCGACGCCATCGACGGAGCCTTCCAGCGCATCCAGTGCACGCCCGACCTGCTGCCCAGCGACATCATCGGCACACAGATCTACGAGGCGGCGACCAACCGGTTCGTCACGCAGCTGGGCCCGGTGCACGCGAACATCGTGCTGCTCGACGAGATCAACCGCTCCAGCGCCAAGACTCAGAGCGCGATGCTCGAGGCGATGGAGGAGCGGCAGACCACCATCGCCGGCCAGGTGTATCCGATCCCGGAGCCGTTTCTGGTGATCGCCACCCAGAACCCGGTCGATCAGGAGGGCACCTATCCGCTGTCGGAAGCGCAGACCGACCGGTTCATGCTCAAGGATCTGCTGCAATATCCCACGGCCGACGAAGAGGTCGAGGTGATGGCCCGCATCGACGCCGGTGTCTACGAGCGCGCCCGGCGCAGCGCCCCCGTCGTCGGCCTGGACGACGTCCGGCGCGCCCAGGACGTGGTGCGCCACGTCCATCTGGATCGGGCACTGATCCAGTACGCCAGCCGACTGGTCGAGGTGACCCGGCGGCCGGGTCAGTATCTGCCCAAACAGCTCGCCCGGTTCGTCGAGTACGGCGCCAGCCCGCGGGCGACCATCGCGTTGTGTCAGTCGGCGCGGGCGCTGGCCGTGCTCAGCGGCCGCGGCCACGTCCTGCCCGAGGACATCGCCCGCCTCGCCCACCGCGTGTTGCGGCACCGGTTGATCCTCGGCTTCGAAGCGGCCAGCGCCGACGTCACCGCCGACACCGTCGTCGACGCGGTGCTGCAGGCCGTCCGGGTGCCCTGACCCGGTGGGTAAGCACCTCAACCGGGCCAAGGCTCACTTCGGCACCGACACCCGCGGCCTGCTCGACGGCGGGCGCTACGCGCTGTCGCACACCCGCAGCCTGGAATTCGACGACCTGCGCCCCTACGTACCCGGCGACGACGTCCGCGACATCGACTGGAAGGCCTCGGCCCGGTCAGGCAGCGTGCTGATCAAACGTTTCGTCTCCGAGAAGCACCACAAGATCCTGCTGGTCGCCGACGGGGGCCGGAACATGTCCGCGCTCACCCCCAGTGCCGAATGCCGCCGAGAGGTGGCCGCGCACATCCTCGGTGCGATCGGCCTGATCAGCCTGCGGCGGTCCGACGAAGTGGGGATGGTGTACGGCGACTCGCGGGGATGCGTCAACATCCCGGCCCGCCGCGGGGAGACGCACATCGAATACGCCCTGCACCGGTGGTACCAGCACAGTCTGGATCGGCCCGGTCCCAGCGACATCGTCGCCCAACTCGACTACGTCGCCACCCACTACGGGCACAGCAGGTTGCTGGTGGTCGTCTCCGACGAGCCCGACCCGGGTCCACGACTCGACGACGTTCTGCGCCGGCTGACCGCGCGCCACGACATCATGTGGACGATGGTGCCCGACATGTCCCCGATCGGCGGCGGACCCGAAGACGGCGACGGGTACGACGTGGGCACCGGCCGGGTGGTGCTCAATGCCGCCACCCTGGGCCGTCGGGTGCTCACCGCCTATCGGCGCGCCGAGGCCGCGCGGACGCGCCGACTCGCCGCGGCGCTGGCCGCGCGCAGCGTCCCCTACGCGGTCGTGCCCGGCAGCGCGCGCATCCGCACCGAACTCGTCGCCCTGTCCGAGGTCGTCGCCCGTGCCGGATGACCTGCTGAGGTTCGTCTCCGGTCCGACGCCGTACTCGTGGTGGTGGCTGGGGCTGGCCGCGTTCCTCGTCATCGGCGTGATCGGCGGCTACGCCGTCATCATCGTCGCGACGTTGCCCGCGCAGCGGCTCCGCACGCTGCCGGGAATCGGCCCGGTGCACGCGCGGGTGTTGCGTGAGCGCTACGCGCGGCGTATCGCCGCGGTGGACACCGAGTTGCGGGCCGGCCGGCTCACCCCGGCCGAGGCCGCCACCGAGGTGGACCGCGCGCTGCGCAGCTTCCTGCATCAGAGCACCGGGGTGCGGGTGCAGTACATGCAGGTCGACGCGATCGCGGCCGGCCGGCTCGCGCAGGCGGCGCCGCTGCTGGCCGATCTCGGCGACATCCGGTTCAACGATGACTCCGAGGTCGACGCCGGACAGGCCGGCGTCCGCGCGCAGGAGCTGGTGCGCACGTGGATCTGAGGTGGTGGTGGATCGCGGCGGCCGCGTTGGCCTGCCTGGCGCTGTGTTTCGCGCTGGCCGCCGGCCTTGCGCTGTCGCCCGACCGGCGGGCGCTGCGGCCGCTGGCCAATGTCACCCGGCTGACCCGCCTGCCGGAATACGTCAGGGCCGCGCGACTGCAGGCAATCTCGACGGTGCTGACGCTGGCGCTGTTGCTCGTGCTGTTCACCGCGGCGGCGGTCGCGGCCGCCCGTCCCACCGGCGTGGACGACACCTTCGACGCCGTCCACCCCCAGGATCTGATGCTCTGCGTGGGCGCACCGGTCACCGACCCCAGCACCGGAACTCTGCTGCGGCACTACGCCCGGCAGGCTGACGGCTACCAGACCCAACGCATCGGGCTGACGTCGGTGAACTCGCGGGTCGTGCCGCTGACCCGCGACTACCAGTACGCCGCGGCCCGGTTCGCCGACTTCGCCGCGCTCTCGCAGACGCCCAGGCCCGACCGGGCCGCACTGCGCTCATTCGCCGCACCGGTGCGGTATGTCGACTACGCGGCCGGTGTCGAGGACGTCTTGGCGTTGTGCCTGACCGGTTTTCCCGGATTCGAGCAGACGAGCTCGCACCGCCGGTCGATCGTGTACCTCGGACCGCCGGATCTGCGCGACCCGGGTGAGCCGCGTCCGGAGCTGTTCGACGCCCGCCGGGTGACCGACCTCGCCGAGCGGGCCGGGGCGCAGATCAATGTGGTGGCCGCCGGCGAGGACGCCGCACTGCGCAGCCTCACCGAGCGGACCGGTGGCCGGTTCGTCGTCGCCACCGACGACGCCGGGGTGACCCGGGGACTCGACCAGATCGACGCCGGGCCGCCCCCGCTCGTCCTCGCCGACGGCACCCGGGTGACCAGTCGCACCGAGGACGCGCCGGTGCCGGTTCTGGCCGTGGTGCTCGTCGTCACCGCCCTGCTCAGCGTCACCCTGGTGGTGCTGCGCCGGTGACGTTCGCCCCGATCCTCCCGCTGGCCATCTTCGCGGTGGTCGCCGTCGCGCTGCTCTTCGCCCGGCTGATCACGCTGCGCCAAGTGCTCACCGCGCGCGGTGAGCACCGGAGAAAGGCCCTGCTGCGCTGGGGTGCGATGACGCTGGCCGTCGCGGCCCTGCTGCTGGCGACGACGCGTCCGGCCCTGGTTTCCGCGGGGGACACCGCTGCCCACGGCGCCGGCGCCGACACCAACATCGTCGTCGTGGCCGACCGCACCGTGGACGCCGGCGCCGACATCGACGCGCTGATCGAGCGGTATCCCGCCGCCCGTTTCGCCGTCATCACCTTCGCCCCGCCGACCCTGGCGTGGCCGCTGTCCGCTGACGTGTGGAGCCTCGCGGCCGAGGTCGCGGGCCTGATTGCGCCGGCACCCGGTGACCCGGCCCAGGCCGACGCCGCGGCCGCCGGCAACATCCTGCGCTACCAGTTGATTCAGGCCGACCAGCAGTACCCGGGCTCGGCCAACCTCGTGGTGTACGCCGGGGCCGGAGCACCGGGCTCACGGGCCACGCCGCGAGATCTCGACGTCGTGGCCGCCACGGTCGACGGCGGCATCGTGCTCGGATATCCGTCCGGGGCCGCGCCCGATCAGAGCATCGACGAAGCCACCCTGCGCCGCATCGCGGCCGAACTGGGTGTGCCGTACGCCAACCGGGCCGGCGGTGGTGCGCTGCCCGAGCTGGCGGTGCGTGACACCGCGACGGCGCCGGCGGCCGAGCCGGCCCCCGCGGCAGCGCGCACGGAACTGTACTGGCTGCTCTGCCTGCTGGCGGCGGTGCTGCTGCTCGCCGAGATCTGGATCAGTGTCCGGGAGCTGCGGTACAGCCGCGTGGCGCGGCGGGAGGTGACCGCGTGACTCCGGCCCGGTTGCGGATGCGCCGTCGTCTGCTGCTGTGGTCGGCCCCGCTGGTCGCGGTGGTGCTGGTCGTGGTGGTCAAACTCGTGTCGGTCGTGGTCGCCGGACACGCCGCGGTCGAGGACTTCGCCGACGGTGACGCGGACGCATTGCGCTCCGACGCTGCGGTACTGGGCGTCGTCAATGTGGTGGAACCGGCCAAAGCGCCGTTCGTCGCGGGCCTTTCGGCCGTGCTCGACGATCGGCTCGCCGACGCCGCAACGTCCTTCTCCGATGCGCTGGCACGTACCCCCGCCGACCGGTCGTGTCCGGTGCGCGTCAATCTCGCACTGGTCCGGGAGCGTCTCGGGGATCACGCCGGATTCGATCGCAGGGCCGATGCCGCCCGCGAGCACTACCGAGCGGCGCTGAGCGTCGTGGCCGAGGCGCCGCCACGGTGCTTCGCCGGCAACGCCGATCCGGATCCGCAGCGCCGCGCGGTCCGGGCCGACGCCGAGGCCCGACTGCGGGCGAAGATCGCGGCCGTCGACGAGCTGCCGCCGCTCCCGCCTCCGCCGCCCGCCCCTGCGGCGCCGCCACCGCCGCCGCCCGCGGTCCTGGCGCCGGACGGGTCGTCCGAGGACCCGGCCCCCGACGTCGAACGCCGACTCGACCCGCGGGGAGCCGATCCGATCGAGCGGCTGCAGCAAATCCTGCGCGACTCTGCTGGCTGAGGGTGTGAAGGCCGGCTGAGGGTGTGAAGCCGTGGCCATTGGGTAGTTAGCTCAGCTATGGCGACCTTCCTGTTCCGTGTCGGTCACTTCGCGTACCGGCGGCGACTGCTGGTGATCGGCCTGTGGCTGCTGATGCTGCTCGCCGCGCTCGGCGCCACCACGCTGGCCAAACCGTTCCAGAACGACTTCTCGCTGCCGGGTTCCCCGTCGCAGCAGGCCAGTGACTTCCTGGCCGAGAAGTTCCCCGAGCAGGGCGACGCGGACGAGGTCGCGCAGGCGATGGTCGTGGTGGCCGCTCCGCCGGGGCAGACCCTCGATGCGCCCGACACCGTCGCCAGGATCGACGCCCTGGCCGACGGGCTGCGCGGGCTCGAGCACGTCCGAGCGCCCGCGGTGGTCAACCCGCTCACCACTGCGGCCGCCGCGACGCAGATCAGCCCCGACCGCTCGATCGCCTATCTCAACGTGGTCTACGACCAGAAGTTCGTCAACGTCTCCGCCGACCAGATCGCGGCCTTCGAGCAGGTGCTCGCCCAAGCCCGCGACAGCGGCCTGACCGTCGAGGCCACCGGCACCCTGTTCAACGGCCAGTCACCGCAGAGCGGGATGAGCGAAGCGATCGGGTTCGGGGTCGCGCTCGTCGTGATGGTCATCGCCTTCGCCTCGGTGGTCGCCGCGACGCTGCCCATCATCACCGCGCTGTTCGGGGTCGGCATCTCGGTCGCGCTGATCACCGGCGCCACCTCGCTGGTCGACATGGACAGCTCCGCGCTGCTGCTCGCCTCGATGATCGGAATCGCGGTGTCCATCGACTACTCGCTGTTCATCGTGTCCCGCTATCGCAACGAGCTGCGCGTCACCGACGACCGCGCGCTGGCGGCGGGCCGCGCGGTGGGGACCGCGGGCTCCTCGGTGGTGTTCGCCGGGCTGACCGTCGTCATCGCGCTGGTCGGGCTGACCGTCGTGCGCATCCCGATGATCTCGGTCATGGGTCTCACCGCGGCGCTGGCGGTGGTCTTCGCGGTGCTCGCCGCGGTGACGCTGTTGCCGGCGTTCCTGGGCCTGTTCGGCCGGCGCACCTTCGCGCTGCGACTGGCCCGGTTGCGCCAGGGCGATGAACCCGACACCGCGCCGACCAACGGTCTCCGTTGGGCCAAACTCGTTGCCGCCCATCCGGTCCCGGCCATCCTGGCCGTCGTCATCGGACTCGGGGTGGTTGCCTTGCCGGTGACCAAGCTGGAACTGGGCATGGATCTGGCCACCGGGGACCAGAAGAAAGCGGTCCAGCTCATCGACCGCGGCTTCGGCGAGGGGCTGACCGGCCCCCTGATCGTGGTGGTCGACGGGGCGGACACCCCCGACCCGGCGGCCGGCTACACCGCGACCGCCGATGCGCTGCGTGGACTCGACGACGTGCAGATGGTCGCCCCGCCGAGACCCAACGCCGACGGCAGTGCCGCGCTGATCACGGTGATCCCCCGCAGCGGCCCCAGCAGCCCCGAGACCCAGGCGCTGGTCGACGACATCCGCGGGCTGGCCCGCCAGCTCGCCGATCAGCAGGGGGTGGAGATCGGCGTCACCGGCCAGACCGCGATCCTGTCCGACCTGTCCGAATCGCTGACCAAGGCGCTGGTGCCCTATCTCGCGCTGGTGATCGGGTTGGCCTTCCTGGTGCTGACGTTGGTGTTCCGCTCACTGCCGGTGCCACTGACGGCCACGCTCGGTTTCGTGCTCTCGGTCGGCGCCACCTTCGGGGTCACCGTCGCGATCTTCCAGCTCGGATGGTTCGGCCTGGTCGCCAGCCCGGGGCCGCTGATCAGCTTCCTGCCCATCTTTTTGATCGGCATCGTGTTCGGCCTGGCGATGGACTACCAGGTCTTCCTGGTCACTCGGATGCGAGAGAAGGCGGTACAGCGTGACCCGGAGGTGGCCGGTGATCTCAGCGCACGGGCCGCGGTGGTCACCGGATTCCAGCGGGGCGCGCGCGTGGTCACCTCCGCCGCGGTGATCATGATCTCGGTGTTCGCCGCATTCATCCTGGCTCCGGACAACGTCGCCAAGTCGATGGGCTTCGCCCTGGCTGCTGCCGTCGTATTCGACGCGTTCGTCGTGCGCATGGTGTTCATCCCCGCGGTGATGTCGCTGCTCGGCGAGAAGGCCTGGTACCTGCCCCGCTGGCTCGACCGGATCCTGCCCAATGTCGACGTCGAGGGGCGCAACATGCGCGACAACGTGGGGGCCGAAACGCCCTCGCAGGGGGTGACCGTCTGACCCTCTCAGGCGGTCTGAGCTAGCCTTGCTGTCGTCGTATCTCGAAGCCACGACGTGCTGGTTCAAACTCGCAGCCTTCACAGTTGTGCCTCGCGAACCGTCGGCCGGGTACGGACACCAGTGAGGGTGGGAATGGAACAGGACAACGCGCACGTCGAAGAGTGGCACGGCAGGATCGCTGTCGTACGCGCCGTCGGCGCCGTCGACATGCTGACCGCTCCGCCGCTGCTCGAGGCGATCCGGGCCGCTCACGCCCAGCAGCCTGCGAGTGTGGTCGTCGACCTGTCGCAGGTGGATTTCCTGTCCTCGGCCGGGATGCAGACGCTGGTGATCGCCAACCAGGAGGTCGGCGAAAGCGCCCGTTTCGCGGTGGTGGCCGATGGGCCCGGAACCAGCCGTCCGCTGAAGATCATGGGTTTGACCGACTTCATCGAGCTTTTCGCCAGCCTGGATGCGGCGTTGGACACACTGGCGGAATGACAATCGCCTCAACGGGGTAGCCCATGTCCATCATGAGTTCCTCACAGATCGAGACCGACCCCACGGACCACCGGTTCGTGCGCACGACGGCCGCCGACGCGCGGGCCGTCGCTCGGTTGCGGGAAGAGTTCTCGGAGTGGCTGTGCGTCCAGCTCGACCTCGACGACGTGCGAAGCAGTGACATCATCCTCGTGGTCAACGAAGCGCTCGCCAACGCTGCCGAATTCGCCTACCGCAATCGGGACACCGCCGACCCCATCACGCTGCAGGCCACCCACCGCGGGGCCACCGACACCCTGATCGTGACCGTCACCGATCGCGGCGAATGGCGCGTCAGCGACGCCACCAATCAGACGCTGTCCCGTGGTCGCGGTATTCCGCTGATGCGTGCGCTGTCCGACCGGGTGGACATCGACACCACCTCCGAGGGCACGCAGGTTCATCTGCAGTTCGACCACTGCCCGTTGCGGGTTGGGGCCCGCACCCCTATCTCAGCCTGATATCGCCCCGCGCCTGCCTACGGCTCGGTCAGCGGGGGTTCCAGCCGCGCGAGATGACCGGCGATGAACTCCTCGGCTTCGGCGTGTCCGCGGGTGATGCCCAGACCCTGTTCCAGCCGCACGACGCGGGCCAGACTGGTCACGATCATCGACATGACCACCGGCGGGAATCGGGTGGCGTCGACACCGTGGGCCCGCATGGCGTCGGCCATCGCCTGTTCCTCCAGGTCGCGGAAGCGCTGCGCGTAGTCGGCGATCTGGCTGCGAATCGTCTTGCGATGATTGGCCAGCGCCATGAACTCCATCCACAGCTGGGCGCCCTGGGCGTTGTTGAGTTGCCACAGTGCTCGTAGCGGAGTCGGACCGGTCATCGACTCGCGCTGACGGTCCAGGTTGGCGTCGGCTCCCGCCCGCAGCACCGCGAGGTACAGATCGTCCATGCTGGGGAAGTAGTAGTGCACCAGCGCCGGCTTCACTCCGGCCCGGGCCGCCACCCGGCGTGACGTGGCCGCGGCGTAGCCCTCCTCGAGCATGATCTCGGCCGTCGCCGCGAGCAGCGCCCGGCGCGTGTCGCCCACCCTTGACCGTGCATCGGAGCGACTGCTAGACATGGCCCCAGCCTAGTGTTGAGCGATCGCCCAACAGCGTGGGCGGAACAGAGCAGGCGAAATGACCACCAGCGTCTATTACGACCCGTACCACATCGACATCGTCGCCGATCCCTATCCGACCTACGCGCGGCTGCGCGACGAGGCACCGCTCTATCACAACGAGCGCTACGACTTCTGGGCGTTGTCGCGGCACGCTGACGTGGAGCGGGCGCTGTCGGACTGGCAGACGTTCTCCAACAGCCGCAGCGACATCCTCGAACTGGTGCAATCCGACTTCCCCATGCCCGAGGGCGTGATGATGATGGAAGACCCACCGGTGCACACGATGCTGCGCAACCTGATGTCGCGGGTGTTCACCCCGCGCCGGATGGCCGAGATCGAGGACCAGATCCGCCGGTTCTGCGTGAACTGCCTCGATCCGCACGTCGGATCCGACGGTTTCGACATCATCGCCGAGCTGGCGTCGATGATGCCCATGCGGGTGATTGGCATGCTGCTGGGCATCCCCGAGTCGGACCAGATCTCGGTGCGCGACGCCAACGACGCGAGCCTGCGCACCACACCCGGCGCGCCGATGAAGGTGCTCGCCGCCGACCGGATCGCCGACGGCCGGATCTACGCCGACTACGTCGAGTGGCGGTCGAAGAACCCGTCCGACGACCTGATGACCGGTCTGCTCAACATCGAATTCACCGACGAACTCGGTGTCACCCGCAAGCTCACCCGCAAAGAGGTGTTGCACTACACCCAGGTGGTGGCCGGTGCCGGTAACGAGACCACCGGTCGGCTGATCGGCTGGCTGGCCAAGGTGCTCGCCGAGCATCCCGACCAGCGACGCCTGGTCCACGCCGACCGATCGCTGCTCACCCGTACCGTCGACGAGACGCTGCGGTTCGAACCGACCGGTCCGCATGTGGCGCGCTGGCTGGCCCGCGACTTCACCGCCTACGGCATGACGGTGCCCCAGGGCAGCGCGATGCTGCTGCTGTTCGGCGCCGCCAACCGCGATCCGCGCCGCTACACCGACCCGGACACCTTCGACATCGGCCGCGAATCCATCAGCCACCTCACCTTCGGTAAGGGTCTGCACTACTGCCTGGGTGCGAACCTGGCACGGCTGGAAGGCCGGGTGGCGCTCGACGAACTGCTCAACCGCTGGCCGGAGTGGGACATCGATCACGCGACCGCACGACTGGCGCCGACATCCACCGTGCGCGGCTGGGAGAAGCTGCGGATCCTGGTGCGCTGATGGCGTGCGCGCTCGTCTTGGCCACAATGGAGGCGTTGTCGTCCGACGAGTAACGAGGTGGCTGTGAAACTGGACCTGCTGACCCCCGGTATCGAGGTGGGTCTGGTGACCACCAACCTCGACGCGATGGTCGCCTTCTACGAGGGCTTCCTCGAGTTGGAATGCCAGGGTGAGCTCGACTTCCCCGGCGGGTCACAGCGCCGCTACACGCTCGGCAACGGAGTGCTCAAACTCGTCACCTATGCATCGCCGCCGGCTCAGCCGGCGGCCCCGGGCGGCGGCCGCGCCCAGGCCGGGGTGCGCTACTTCACCATCGGCGTCAAGAATCTGCGGGCGGTCGCGGCGACCGTCGAGGATTCGCCGTACGAGATCGTCGAACCGGTGACGGAGTTCGCGCCGGTACCCGGCATGGGGTGGATGTTCCTGGCCGACCCCGACGGCAACTGGATCGAACTCTTCGGAACACTGTGACCTCACCGCCCAACCCCCAGTCCCCGGCCGAGGCGCCCAGCTGCTACCGGCATCCCGGCCGTCAGACCCACGTCCGGTGCACCCGCTGCGGCCGGTTCATCTGCCCGGACTGCATGCGCTCGGCCGCCGTCGGCCACCAGTGCCCGGAATGCGTGCAGGAGGGCAACCGCTCGGTGCGCCGGCCCCGCACCCAGTTCGGGGGCCGCACCCCGAACTCGGCCACTCCGGTGCTGACCTACGTGCTGATCGCGATCAACGTGCTGGTGGCCATCCTGCAGACCGCCTCCGGTGATCTGGAGAGCCGATTCGTCATGTGGGCCCCCGCGGTGGCCGACGGCCAGTGGTACCGCCTGGTCACCTCGGCGTTCATGCACTACGGCGTCATGCATCTGCTGTTCAACATGTGGGCGCTGTACGTCGTCGGCCCGCCGCTCGAAAATTGGCTGGGCCGGCTCAGATATGGAGCGCTCTACGGGCTCAGCGCTCTGGGCGGCTCCGTGGTGGTGTACCTGCTCTCGCCGGTCAACGCGGCCACCGCGGGTGCGTCAGGTGCGGTGTTCGGTCTTTTCGGTGCGCTGTTCGTGGTGTCGCGGCGGTTGAACCTCGACATCCGCGGCATCGCGGCGATCATCGTGATCAACCTGGTCTTCACCTTCGTCTATCCGCTGATCAGCGGACAGGCCGTCAGCTGGCAGGCGCACGTGGGCGGTCTGGTCACCGGCGCGGCGATCGCGGCGGTCTACACCTACGCCCCCCGAAACGGCCGCACCGCCATCCAGGCGGGTGCCACGACGGCCGTCCTCGTGCTGTTCCTCGTGCTGATCTGGTGGCGCACCGGACAGATCCTCGACCTGTTCGGCGCGCGCTGATCAGGACCGCAGCTGCGGCAGTACGTCGCGCTCCCAGGCGGTGAAGAAGCCTTCGCTGTCGGGGGCTACCTGCTGAACGTAGATCTCGTCGACGCCGGCCTCCAGGAACTCGCGGACCTGCGCGACGTGCTTGTCGACGTCGGGGCCGCACACCATCGAATCGCCGACCATGTCCGGCGGCACCAGGGTCCCGGCATCGGCGAAGTCCCGCGGCCGGGGCAGCGTCTGAGCCAGCTGGCCGGGCAGCACCTCGTTGAACCACAGCCGGTGGGCGATCTCGAGGGCTTTGTCGGCATCGCGGTCCCAGCTCACCTTGGTGCCCGCCTGCACCGGCTTGTCGCCGCCGCCAGAGTTTCGGAACGTCTTGATCAGGTCCGCGTCGGGCATGGTGGTGCAGAACCCGTCGCCGAGCCGCCCGGCGAACTCGGCGGCCTGCGGTCCGAACCCGGAGATGTAGATCGGCACCGGGTTCTCCGGCAGCGTGTAGATGCGGGCGTCCTGCACCTCGTAGTGCAGCCCGTGGTGGCTGACTTCCCGGCCCGAATGCAGCAGGCGGATCACGTCGATCGCTTCCTCGAGCATCTCGAGGCGCACACCGACCGATGGCCACGGATCGCCGAGCACGTGCTCGTTGAGCGCCTCGCCGCTGCCCACGCCCAGGACGAACTTCCCGTCGAGCTGAACAGCCGCGGTGGCCGCCGCCTGCGCGATGATCGCGGGATGGATGCGGACCGTCGGACAGGTGACGGCGGTGGACACCGGGAGGGATGTGACCTGCGAGAGCGCGCCGATCACACCCCAGACGAAGGCGCTCTCACCCTGCTCGTCGTTCCAGGGATGGAAGTGGTCGGAGATCCACAGCGCGTCGAAGCCGGCCGCTTCGGCACGTTTGGCCTGGTCGACCAGTTCGGCGGGGGTGTACTGCTCACTCGAGAGGAAATACCCGATCTTGGACATGGCGCCACGGGTACCCCGTCGCTGCGTGCTTACTCGGCGTGCGGTGTCGGACTCTGGTCGGACTCCCACTTCGATTCCAGCGACCGGGTCACCGTCGTACCGGCGGCGAACTCGCGGTCGAACGTCTCTCCGTCAGCGCCCTCCAACGTGATCAGGTAGGACCGATCGCCGTGGGCCTGGGGTTCGTTCTTGTGGACGACCTTGTAGGCCTGGGTGCCCTGGCCGCGGTCGACGGAGATGAGGTCGCCGGGTGCGACCTCCTCGATCGGGCTGTCGGTGAGGTTGCTCATGGGCTCGCAGGTACCCGGATGCCGCCACGGACCAAACTCGGGACATCAGGTCAGCGGCGCGCGGGTGGTCGACGCGGCCGGGCCATCATGGCTGTATGGCCGCCGAGCAGCTCGACGACGCGCTGGACCAGCTCTATGCCGTGGCGCCCGAGCAGTTCACCGCGCTGCGCACCGAGTTGGCCGCGGCGGCCAAGAAGCGCGGCGACGCTGCGACCGCCACGCAGATCAGCGCGGCCCGCAAGCCCACCGTCGCGGCGTCGGTGGTCAACCGCCTCGTGCACGGGGATCGCGCGGCCGTGGTCCGCATCGCTGACGTGGGGGAGCGGCTGCGGTCCGCGCACGCGGAGATGGACGGCGAGCGGATCCGGGAGCTGTCGGCCGAGCAGCGCACGCTGGTGGCCGGACTGACCCGCGCGGCCCTCTCGGCCGCCGGTATCGCCGACCCGACGGCCGCACTGCGCGACGATGTGACCGACACGCTGCAGGCCGCGGTCGCCGATCCGGAGGTGACCGCCCGGCTGGGCCGGCTGGTGCGCGCCGAGCAGTGGTCGGGTTTCGGCGGTTTCGGCGAGACCGAGGCGGTGCTCAGCCGCCCGGTGCCGAGGAAGAAGGCGGCCGCGCCCGCGAAGAAGACGCCAAAACTGGAGACGCCGAAACCGGAGACGCCGAAACCGGAGACCCCGACACCGGAGACCCCGACGTTCGATGAGTCGGCCCAGCGCAAGGCCCGCGCTGTCCTGGCCGCCGCGGAGCGGGCGAAGGCCGACGCCGACGACGCGACCGCGCAGCGGCAGAGCGACCTGGCGACCGCGCGACTGCGGCGCGACGACGCCCGGGATCGGCTGGCCAGGGCCGAGGAGGCCCTGAGCGACGCCGAGGCCGCCTATCAGGAGGCCAAGAGGGCGGGCCGGCAGGCCGCAGAGGTGGTCCGGGCCGCGCGGGACGCACTGAGATAACCCGCCCGCCGCGCACCCAAACAGGGTTTGCCGCAAAGGTGCGAAAAGTGGTGCGGATCATGCACTTTGCCCCAACGTGTCGTTCACGACAAGTGAAAGCCCGCTCTCGGTTGCCTCCCTACCCTCGATGCCATGGCGACTTTTCTGTACCGGATCGGGCGATTCGGCTACCACCGCCCCTGGCGCGTCATCGCCGGCTGGCTGGTCCTCATCGCGGTGGTGGGCGGCGTCCTGGCGCTCAACCCGCCCAAGATCTCCAACGAGATGCGCATCAACGGCACCCCCGCCCAGGAGGTGATCGACCAGCTCGCCGAGCGCATGCCGCAATCCTCCGGCGGGCAGGGCAGCATCGCGTTCGCCGCACCCGACGGCCAGCGCATCGACGCCGGGGCCAACCGGGCGGCCGTGTTGGCCGCCGTCGACGCCGTGTCGCGCGCCGACCACGTCCTGGACCCGCGGGAACTGGCCCGCGCGGAGATGGCGAAGGGTCCGCAGAGCCCCACGCTGGCCGCATCGGCGGCGATCGGGCAGGCGCGGATCAATGCGCCTCCGGAACCCGGCGCACCCACGCCCCTGCTCGTCGACGGGCAACCGGTACCCGGGGTGACCGTCTCGGCGGACGGCGCCGTCGCCCTCTACCAGTTCCAGTTCGACAAGCAGACCCACGAGCTACCCACCGGAGTCGTCGAGCACACCGTCGACGCCGCCCGGGAGGCGGTCGGCAACAGCGGGATCGCCGTCCTGCCGTCGGCGGCCATGGCGCAGATGCCCGAAATGGTCGGTGCCGGTGAGGTGGTCGGTCTGATGGTCGCCGCGGTCGTCCTGATCGTGACGCTGGGCTCGCTGGTCGCCGCCGGCCTGCCGCTGGTGACCGCGCTGCTGTCGGTGGGCGTGGGAGTGGGCGGGACCTTCCTGTTCTCGCACCTGTTCAACGTGCAATCGATGACGGTCGTCCTCGCGCTGATGCTGGGCCTGGCCGTCGGGATCGACTACGCGATGTTCATCGTCAACCGGCAGCGCCGGCTGATCATGGACCGAGGTCTGTCCGCCGCCGAAGCCGCGGCCCGTGCGGTCGGCACCGCGGGCAGTGCGGTGGTGTTCGCCGGCACCACCGTGGTGATCGCCCTGGTGGCGCTGACCATCGTCGGGATCTCGCTGCTGACCCCGATGGCACTGGCCGCCGCGGCGACGGTGATCGTCGCCGTGCTCGCCTCGATCACCCTGCTTCCGGCGTTGTTGGGTCTGGTCGGCGAGCGGATCTGCTCGCCGCAGGGCAAGCACACCGACACCTCCGAACGGGGCAACCACCGGTTCGCCTCGGCGTGGGTGGGTGCGGTGCTGCGCAACCGGGTGCCCGCCGCGCTGGCTGGGCTGGCGGTCACCGGCGTGATCGCGCTGCCCGCGCTGAGCGTGACGCTCGGCATGCCCGACGGCGGCAGCTACAACCAGGGCACCCCACAACGGGAGAGCTACAACGCGATCGCCGAGCACTACGGCGACGGGTACAACGGCCCGCTGGTCGTCGTCGCCGAACCGACCGGCGCCGATGCGCTCACCACCGCCGAGGTCGTGGACACCTACAACGAGCTACGCCGGCTGCCCGGGGTCGCCGAGGTCAGCCTCGGCGGGCTCAACGACGCATCCGACACCGCGGTGTTCTCGGTGGTGCCCGACGCCGGTCCGACCGACGAGTCGACCGCGCAGCTGGTGCGTGACATCCGCGCTCATGCCGGCCCGCTGGCCAGTCTGCGCAACGTCGACCTCGGCGTCACCGGCATCACGGCCATGGGCATCGACATGTCAGACCGCCTCGGCAAGGCCATCCCGGTCTACGTCGCGATCGTGATGGGTCTTTCGATCCTGGTGTTGACGCTGGTGTTCCGGTCGATCGCGGTGCCGCTCAAGGCGACCGCCGGCTTCCTGCTGACGCTGTTGGCCACGTTCGGCGCCACCACCGCACTGTTCCAGTGGGGCTGGTTCCAGCAGCTGATCGGTCTCTCGGCCACCGGACCGATCCTCAGCCTGCTGCCGATCATGGTGATCGGCGTGCTCTACGGGCTGGCGATGGACTATGAGGTGTTCCTGGTGTCGTCGATGAAGGAGGCGCATGTGCACGGCCACCGCGGCGACGCTGCGGTCACGCACGGCTTCACCCAGGCCAGCCGGGTCGTCGTGGCGGCCGCGCTGATCATGACGGCGGTGTTCGCCGGGTTCGTGTTCAACGCCGACCCGATGATCAAGCAGATGGGCTTCGCGCTGGCGTTCGGTGTGCTGATCGACGCATTCGTGGTGCGCATGACCGTGGTACCTGCGGTGATGTCGATGCTCGGGGACCGGGCCTGGTGGTTGCCGCGACGGGTGGCCCGATTCCTGCCCGACCTCGACATCGAGGGCGAGAAGCTCAGTCGCCGGCTCACCGAGGCCGCCCGCGACGGCGCGGACGCGGACGCCCGTGCCGTCACGGTGTGACCGCACCCTGGTCGCGCCGTTACTGTGGCAGAGAGCCAGGGACCGGGGACGGGAGCAGTCGCATGAAGATCCGGGTGATGCCGTACGTGACGGTGGAGATCGACGACCGGTGGCGGCAGCGGATCCGCCGGCGGGGCGAGCGGCTACGGGTCGCCGTCCGGGCCCATCTGCTGTCCGCCGCCGATGACGTCGACGCCGCCGGCGACCGGGTCCGCGATATGTGCGACGCGGCGGTGCACCGCGTCGACACCGTCGTCGCCTCGGTCAACGACCGGATCGCGCCGGCGGCGCCGGTGGAGGACACCGCCGAACCCGTCCGGCTCAAAGCGGTCTGACCTGGCGGTCCCGCGGCCATAGGGACGTGGTTGCGCGCTGCCTCTACGGTGGTGGGTGCTGTCCGTCGACAGCGGTCTCACACGGCGCAGAGGAGTGACCGGCTTGTTCGGCCATGGATTAGCGGTGTTCTTCGCCCTGCTGGCAGCGATCTTCGCCGCGGTGGGCATCGTCGTCCGCCAGCGGGCCACCATGGACGTGCCGGCGGAGAAGGGCGTCAGCACCATGATGCTGACGACGCTGCTGCGCCGCCGGCTGTGGTGGGCGGGCACGGCAGCCGCGGTCGCGGGATACGCATTCCAGGCGCTGGCGCTGGGCTACGGGTCGCTGCTGCTCGTCCAGCCGGTGCTGGTGTCAGCGCTGTTGTTCGCGCTTCCGCTCAGCGCGCGCCTGGCCGGACGCCGGGTGACCCGGGCGGAATGGACGTGGGCTCTGGTGCTGACGGCGGCGCTGACCGTATTCGTCGCCCTGGCCAAGGCGAGCGCCGGCGACTACGACATCCCGGTGGCGCTGACCGTCGTGGTGGTGGCGGTCTCGGTCGTGATCGTGCTGGCCAGCGTGGCCCTGGCCGTGCGCAGTAGCGACTGGCGGCGCGCGGTGCTGCTGGCCGTCGGGGTCGGGGTGCTGTTCGGCCTGGTGGCCGTGCTCACGAAGATCGTCATGCACATGCTCACCGAAGGGCAGTTCGTCAGTGCGCTGACCACTCCGGCCCTGTACCTGGTGCTCATCCTCGGGGTGGCGGCGACGTTGTTGCAGCAGTCGGCGTTTCACGCCGGATCGCTGCAGACCTCGGTGCCGACGATGCTCGTGCTGGAGCCCGTGATCGCCGTCGTGCTGGGCGCCATCGTGCTCGGCGAGCATCTGTCGATCAGCGGTGCCGAGCCGGTCGCGCTGACCGCCGCTGCGTTCGCGATGGTGGCCGCGACCGTGGCGCTGGGCCGTGGGGAAGGCGCGTACGAGGAGAAGCTCGAAGCCGAGATGGCCGACCGCGGCGCGTAACTCAGCCGGACTCAGCCGGCCAGTGCGTGTGGTTCGGTGGTGGGCCGGTGCTCGCCGGCCAGGGTCAGCAACCGGCGTAACTGCTTGCGGCCGCGGTGCAGCCGCGACATGACCGTCCCGATCGGGACGCCGGTGATCTCGGCGATCTCGCGGAAGGGGTACCCGGCCACATCGGCGTAGTAGATCGCGGTGCGGAACTGCTCGGGCAGGGACTGCAGCGCCGCGCGCAGCTCGGCGTTGGGCAGGAGTTCCAGGGCGTGCTCCTCGGCCGAGCGCGTCGCGCGCCCGCCGCGCTGGACGTCGGCCAGCTCGGCGTCGCTGAATTCGGCGGTGAGCTGCTGCTGCGGCCGCCGTCGCAGTTTGCGGTAGTCGTTGATGAACGTATTGAGTTCGATGCGGTACATCCACGCCTGGAAGTTCGTGCCCTCGCTGAACTTCGCGAAGCCACGGAAGGCGTTGAGCACGGTCTGCTGGACCAGATCCTCGGCGTCGTGGTGGTTGCGCGTCAGCCGCAGAGCGCGCTGATGGAGATCGGGCAGCAGCGGCTGGGCCGCACGCTGGAATCGTCGGACGAGTTCCTGATCAGCGGCCGGGTGGGCGAGGACCTGCATGGCGAGCTCCCTTCGTGTCCTTGCACCAAGACTCGCCGCTGCGTTGAGCAAAGTCGTCCACGCGAGCGCCAAAACCGGCTACCTGCTAGCCGGTAGACCCGTCGGGCTAGGGGTTGATGGTGTTCTCGCCGACCTGCCGGCCCCACACGTATTCGATCGCGATCGGCTGGCCGAGTTCGAGGTGGTTGTAGGGGGCGATCGACGCGCCGGTGTCCATCACCAGGTAGGGCGCCGGCCACAGATCGCGGGTGATGGGCTGCCAGCAGCCGGGCCGGCCCTCGGGTCCGCCCTTGGCGTTGACCCGCGGCAGGTTGTCCGGGTAGACGTACGGGTTGGGTGCGCCCTGGATGGTGTTGTGCAACTGCACCGAATACCCGTTGCCGCCGTTGAACTGGCTGAACCGCGGCGCGACGTCATGGTAGTTGCGGATGGTGCAGAACAGCGCCGGGCTGTTGCGGTCGAGCACCTCACCGGTGGGGATCAGGTCCTCCAGTCCGCGCACCAGATAGGGTCCGCCGCGTTCGAAGACCTCGCCGCCGGTGTTGCCGAACCCGACGGCGGCCATCAGCGCCTGATCGAGGTTGCCGCGCTGCTCGTTGAGGGTGCGTGCGGTGGTGACGGCGTTGTCCAGGCCGTCGAACAGGTCCGGTGCGGCATCGGCGTAGACCTCGCCGAGGTCGGCGAGCAGCTGGGTGTCGCGGCGGATCTGGGGCATCCGCGGGTTGACGTCGGCCAGGATCGCGTTGCCGTCGATGATCGACTCACCGAAGCGGTCCCCCAGCCCGTCGAGGGCCTGGGCGGCGGCGGTCAGCGTCTGGTTCAGCTTGATCGGGTCGACCTGCTCGGCGACGTCCACGATGGTCTCGAACAGCGTGTTGAACTCGGTGCTCACCCCGCTCACGCGAATCTCATCGGCGCTCGAGACACGCTGCGGCACAGGGTTTTCCGGTGCTGTGAACGAAACGTACTTGTTGCCGAAGACGGTGGTGGCCTGGATTGCCACGTCGACGTTGGCCGGTAGCAGGTCGATGTACTTGGGATCGACGTCCAGGTTGAGCTGCGCGGCGGGGTTTCCGTTGTCGTCGACGGCTTCGACCGTGTCGACGCGGCCGATCTGCACGCCGTTGTAGGTGACCTTGGACCCGGGGTCCATGTTCAGTCCCGAGCGTTCGGCGATCAGCACCAGGCTGGTCTTCGGGGTGAAAGCTCCGCGGAACTGCATCCACACCAGCACCAGCACCACGACGATCAGCAGCACGGTCACCAGGAAGGCGATTTTCAGAGGCGGGTCGAACCGCCATTTGGTCAACCGTCGCTGCATCGCCGACGACGCCACCGCACATCCTTTTCCCCGACCGGAAGCAGTCGGCCATTTCGCGTAACGACCCGAACCGGATAGTTAAGTTAACTCACTTTTCCAACCGGTTGACGCCAACGCAAGCTCTGTGCCGAAGATGCGGCCCACATCACGGTCGGTGGTTCCCGCCTACAGTCGGGGCATGTCCCAGCGTTACTTCGTCGATTCGGTCGAGTCTTTTCTGCCCGACGCCTTGCGCGGCTTCGTCGCGGCGAACCCCGACGTGGCGTGGCACCGCGATCCGGGCTTCCTCGCGCGCCGGGAGCCGACGCCGGGGCGGGTGGCGATCCTGTCCGGCGGCGGGTCGGGACACGAACCGATGCACGCCGGCCTGATCGGGCAGGGGCTGCTCGACGCGGTCTGCCCAGGCCAGATCTTCACCTCCCCGAACGCCTTACAGATCGCCGGTGCCACGCGACACGTGAATTCCGGCGCCGGGGTGCTGCACATCGTCAAGAACTACACCGGCGACATGATGAATTTCCGGATCGCCCGCGACATCGTGGGTGAGGAGGGAATCGACACCGACGTCGTGGTGGTGGCCGACGACGTCGCGACCGACTCCGACGACGACGGGCCGGGCCGGCGGGGCACCGGCGCCACGATCTTGGTCGAGAAGGTCTGCGGGGCCGCGGCCGCCGACGGCGCGTCACTGGCCGAGGTGGCCGCCCTCGGCCGGCGGGTGGCGGACAACGCCCGCAGCATGTCGGTGGCGCTCGCCCCCTGCACGGTGCCCGGATCCGACCAGCCGTCGTTCGAGCTGGCTGCTGGTGAGATGGAGATCGGCATCGGCATCCACGGTGAGGCGGGGGTGGAGCGCACTGCGCTGCGCCCGGCCGGGGAGATCGTGCAGATCCTGCTCGAGCGAATCCTCGGCTCGCTGGCGCCGAACGGCGCCGAACAGGTGATCGTGGTGGTCAACGGGCTCGGCAGCACCCACCCGCTCGAGCTGCACCTGGTCTACGGCCACGTCCTCGCGCAGCTGCGCGCCGCCGGGGTTCGGGTGGTGCGCAGTCTGGTCGCAACCCTGGTCACGGCTCTGGACATGCGGGGGGCTTCGGTGACGGTGGTGCGCGCCGACGACGAGATCGTGCGCCGCTGGGACGCGCCGACCGACGCCCCGGCCTGGCCGCGACTGGCGGCCGCCGAGCCCGCCGACCTGGTCGACACCACCCTGGCCGAACCCGACGACCACGCCGACTCCGGTCCCGAATGCGGTTGGCTCACCGCTTTCGTCGGCCGGGTGCAGGAGGCGATCGATGACTTGACCGCGCTCGACCGGCAGGCCGGTGACGGAGATTTCGGGGTCAACATGTCCGCGGCGCTCGGCCCGTTCGCGCTGCCGCTACGGGGGACGGATGCCGAGGTGCTCGACGCGCTGTCCCGATCCTTCTTCGTCCGGGCCGGGGGGACCTCCGGCGCGGTGTTCGGCACGCTGTTGCGGGAACTGTCGAAAAGCTTCTCCGGTGATGAGCCGTTCGACCGGGCCTTCGCCGAGGGGGTGCGTGCGGGGCTCGGGGCGGTGGTCGACCTGGGCGGCGCCCAGGTCGGGGACAACACCGTCGTCGACGCGCTGCATCCGGCCAACGAGGCGTTGCAGCACGGCGGTTCCTCGGCCGAGGCGGCGCGAGCGGCCGCCGACGGGGCGGAGTCGACGCGCGACCGAGTGGCCCGCAAGGGCCGGGCGAGCTACGTCGGAGACGCCGGCCGCGGCGCCATCGACCCCGGCGCGCTGGTGGTCTCGTGGCTGTTCGAGGCGGCCGCGGAATCCCGTTGACGGCCGGGCTCAGGCCTGCCAGGACGACCAGCGCTGTACCGCGACGCTGATCACCGGACCATTGAGCGCCAACCGCTCGTACTGCGGATACTTCTGGCGCAGTAGCGCATAACCGGTAGCCATCTCGTCGCCGCTGTGGTGGACGGCCGCGGCGCCGTCCGCGCGCACCCACCACAGCTGGGTCCAGTCCTCGGTGTAGTGATCGACGAGCACGCAGACCCGCTCGTCGGCCTCGATGTTCGCCAGCCGCCTCAGCTCGCGGGTGGATTTCCGCTTGGCGTCCACCGCGGTGTAGACCACGTCGCGGTGCACGGCGAACACCACCGGCACCAGATGCGGGGCCCCGTCGGGGTTGAGCGTCGCCAGCACCGCGACCGGCGCGGTGGCGAACCGCTCGGCGGGGCTCGGCTGTTCGCCGTACGCGGTCACGGCGACATCAGTCCTCGTCGCTCGACGACCCGCGATTCGCTCCCACCTCCGGTTTGTCCCGCGGAATGTTGGTCGCGCGCGGTGGTTGGGTCTTGACCGACGGCGTGCGCGTCACGTTGATCTCCGGCTTCTTGCTCGGGCGCTCCGTCGGGTAGTAGACCGGGCCGCCGTTGCCCGCGACCGGCGGTGGTGGTGGGGGCGGCGGCGGTGGCGGGGGCGGAGGCAGCGGGGGTGGGAGCTGACTGGTCGCAGTGGGTGTCGGCGACGGCGTCGATGTGGGGGTGGGCTGTACGCCGGGCCGGTCAGCCGGACCGTCCTCGTCCTCCGAACCGCCGAAGATCAGCAGTACCGCCGCCACCACCAGGGCGCCGGCCGCCAGGGCCAGCGCGAGCAGCACGGTGACGGCCTGACGCGTGCGGTACCACGGGGTCGGCGGGGGCCGGAAGGTCCAGGTGTTGGCGTTGAATGCGTCGAAGCGGTCCTGCTGTGGGGCCGGCGGTTCGTAAGGCGGCGGCTCGAAGGGCGGCGGCTCGACGGATTCCGGGGGCCGAGCCGGTTGCTGCTGCTCGGCGTAGTCGTCGGCGGCGGGCTGGAGGATCTCGTCGGCGTCCTCGTCGACGAAGTCCTGACTCAGGTAGTCCTGGTCGACGCCACGCGTCGGTTCGTCCCAGCGGTAGTCGGACTGCGCCGGGGCCTCGAACTGCGGTCTGCCTTCAGCCACGTCCCGATGCTATCGGTGCGAACAGTGCGATCGCGCGGTCGCGGCGGACATCCCCAACGCCCTGCCCGAAGCGCCCCGTCACGATAGTGTCTTCTCGCCCCATCGGGATCCATTAACTGCGCTGACCCGTCGCGGTAACCGACGTGTCACCGCGGCGCTTCCTGACCATCGGAAGGTTCGGCATGACCTCTTCACGGCTCACTTCCCGGCTCTTCGCCGTCTGCGCGTCCGCTCTGGTGGGGCTCGGCCTCGCCGCGTGCGCACCGCCGGAAAAGGACAGCGGCGGCGGGCAGACCGACTCCGGCGTCGAGGTCGGCAAGGCCACCTCGGCCGACGACTTCGGCGGGATGGACAAGCTGGTCGAGGCGGCCAAGCAGGAGGGCGAACTCAACGTCATCGCCCTGCCGCCGGACTGGGCGAACTACGGCGCCATCATCGAAGCGTTCGGCAAGAAATACGGCATCAAGGTGAACTCGGCGCAGCCCGACGCCGCCAGCCAGGACGAGATCAACGCCGCCAATCAGCAGCGCGGCAAGAGCACCGCACCCGACGTCTTCGACCTCGGCCAGTCGGTCGCCTTGGCCAATACCGCGATGTTCGCGCCCTACAAGGTCGCCACCTTCGACGACATCCCCGAGGAGTTCAAGGACCCCGACGGCACCTGGGTCAACGACTACGGCGGCTACATGTCCATCGGCTACGACGCCAGCAAGGTGCCCCCGGTCAAGGAGGTCAACGACCTCCTCAAGCCCGAATACCGCGGCAAGGTGGCGCTCAACGGCGATCCCACCCAGGCCGGCGCCGCGTTCTCCGGCGTCATGATGGTCGCCCTGAGCCAGGGCGGTTCGGCCGACGACATCGCCCCGGGCGTCGAGTTCTTCCGCAAGCTCAAGGAGGCCGGCAACTTCCTGCCCGTCGACCCGACGCCGGCCACCATCGAATCCGGTCAGACGCCGGTGGTGATCGACTGGGACTACCTCAACGCCGCGGAGACCAAGAAGCTGCCGTCGTGGACGGTCGTGGTGCCGCCCGGTCCCGCCGTCGCCGGCTACTACTACCAGGCCATCAACAAGGAAGCGCCGCATCCCGCGGCCGCCCGGTTGTGGCAGGAGTTCCTCTACAGCGACGAGGGCCAGAACCTCTACCTCGGCGGCGGTGCCCGCCCGGTGCGGGCCGAGCCGATGCTCGCCGCCAAGACGCTGGATGCGGCCGCGTATGCGGCGCTGCCGGCGGTCACCGGTGAACCGGTGATCGTCTCGGTGGAGCAGAACAAGGCGGCGACCGACTATCTGGCCGCGAATTGGGCCAGCGCGATCGGCTGACCACCGCCGTGCTGGTCCGACGGGTCCGCGACAGTGTGCCGCTGCTGCCGTTCTTCGCGATCCTGACGGTCTTCCTGCTCATCCCGACGATCACCGTCGTCATCAGCGCGTTCTTCGCCGACGGGGTGTTCTCCCTGGCTCGCATCCAGGCGCTGTTCTCCCAGACAGCCCTGTCCGCGCTGTGGAAGAGCGTGCTGCTCTCGGGGAGCACCGCCCTGATCGGTGCGGTGCTCGGTGCGCTGCTGTCCTGGCTGATCGTCAGCAGCCCGCCGCAGTCGATGTTGCGCAGGGCGGTGCTCGCCCTGTGCAGTGTGCTGGCCCAATTCGGCGGTGTCGCACTGGCGTTCGCGTTTCTGGCGACCGTGGGGCTCAACGGGGTGCTGACCCTGTGGGTGCAGCAGGCGCTCGGCTGGAACCTGGCCGGCTCGGGGTGGCTCTACACGCTGACCGGGCTGATCCTGGTCTACACCTATTTCCAGATCCCGCTCATGGTGATCGTCTTCGTGCCCGCGCTGGAGGGGCTGCGCGAACAGTGGCGCGAAGCCGCGCTCAATCTGGGTGCGTCCACCTGGCGGTACTGGCGTGAGGTCGGTTTCCCCCTGCTCGCACCGGCGTTCCTCGGATCGGCACTGTTGTTGTTCGCCAACGCCTTTGCCGCCTATGCGACGGCGGCGGCGCTGGTCAGCCAGGGCAGTCCGATCGTGCCACTGCTCATCCGGGCGGCGCTCACCAGTGAGGTGGTACTCGGCCAGTCCGGCTTCGCGTACGCGCTGGCGTTGGAGATGGTGGTCGTGGTCGCGGTGGTGATGGTGGCCTACAACGCGCTGCTTCGGCGCACTGCGCGGTGGCTGCAATGAGAGCGGTCCGGGCCCTGCTGTGGGTCGCCTTCGCGCTGTTCTTCCTGTTCCCGCTCTATGCGATGGCCGACTTCTCGACCCGCGACCTCGTCTCGGGCGGGCGCACGCTGCAGGCGTGGCAGAACCTGGTGTCCGACCAGGCGCTCTACGAGTCGATCCTGGTCTCGTTGTCGTTGGCCGTGCTGACGGTCCTGGCCATGCTCGCGGTGCTGGTCCCGACGATGATCTGGGTGCGGCTGCGGGTGCCGTGGGCGCGCCGGCCCGTCGAATTCCTGTGCCTGCTCCCGCTGACCATCCCGGCGCTGGTGATCGTCGTCGGCCTGCGCAACGTCTACCTGTGGGTCACCTACTTCCTCGGTGAGTCGGCGCTGACGCTGACCTTCGTCTACGTCGTGCTGGTGCTGCCGTTCGCCTACCGCGCGATCGACGCCGCGCTGTCGGGGATCGACCTGCAGACCCTCTCGGAGGCGGCGCGCTCGCTGGGGGCGGGCTGGTTCACGACGATCGTGCGGGTGGTGGTGCCCAACATCTGGTCGGGCATCCTGTCTGCGGCGTTCATCTCGATCGCCGTGGTGCTCGGCGAGTACACGATCGCCTCGCTGTCCGGCTATCAAACGCTGCAGGTGCAGATCGTCGCCCTCGGCAAGACCGACGGCCCGACGTCGGTCGCGGCGTCACTGGCGGTGCTGCTGTTCGGCTTTGCGCTGCTGCTCATCCTGTCGGCGGTCACCCGCGGGCGCCGCCGCGCCGATCCCGCATCCGCGCCCGTGCCCGTGCCGGGCGCCACCCCCACCACCGCAGGAGCCGCATGACCGTCGGAGTCGCCGTCGAACTCAACGACCTCACCCGGGTGTACGGCACCGTCAAGGCGCTCGACGGGCTGACGCTGCACATGCGGCCCGGTGAGCTGGTGGCGCTGCTCGGCCCGTCGGGGTGCGGGAAGACCACGGCGCTGCGGATCCTGGCGGGTCTGGACGAGGCGACCTTCGGCACGGTGAGCGTGGACGGCCGCGATGTCAGCCGGGTTCCGGCGAACAAGCGCGACATGGGCATGGTGTTCCAGGCGTACAGCCTCTTTCCGCACCTGACCGTGCTGGACAACGTCGCGTTCGGCCTGAAGATGCGCGGAAAGGCCAAGGCGGACCGTATCTCTCGGGCCGCTGAGATGCTCGAGGTGGTCGGACTGTCGGCGCATCAGCACAAGTACGCGCGCGAGTTGTCCGGCGGTCAGCAGCAGCGGGTGGCGCTGGCCCGAGCGCTGGCCATCCAGCCGCGCGTGCTGCTGCTCGATGAACCGCTCTCCGCCCTGGACGCCAAGGTGCGCGCGCAGCTGCGCGACGAGATCCGGCGGGTACAGCTGGAGTTCGGAACGACGACGCTGTTCGTCACCCATGACCAGGAGGAGGCGCTGGCCGTCGCCGACCGGGTCGGGGTGATGAGCCAAGGCCGGCTCGAGCAGCTCGCCGCCCCGGCCGAGCTGTACGCCAACCCGGCGACACCGTTCGTCGCCGAGTTCGTGGGGCTGAACAACAAACTGCCGGCACAGGTTTCGTCGGGATCAGCACATCTGCTCGGCACGTCGGTCCCGACGCTGCCCGGTTCGGTCACCTCGGGTGCGGGGTTGGCCATGGTGCGTCCCGAGTCGGTGTCCGTCAGCGTCGACGGTGAACCGAATGCGACCGTGACGTCGGTGGCGTTCCTCGGCCCGATCTCGCGGGTGTATCTGGCGCTGGAGGACGGAACCGTGTGCAGCGCGCAGCTTTCCAGTTCGTCGGCGAGCGACTTCGCCGCCGGGGATCCGGTGTCGGTCGGCGTCGAGCCGAATGCGGTGCTGGTGGTCTAGGCCGGAGTGGACCGGGCAGAGCCTAGGCCCCGAACGGCTGATACCACCACCAGTCGGCGCGCTCCCCGGTCGGTCCCGGGCAGGGCGCGACGCTCGGCGGGGGTGTCGTCGGCGGGCGGGCCAATGCGGCGCTGCTCAGTGGTCGCCCGCGATGGTCGGTGACGACCAGCTGGCCGGCAGGTCCCCGGAGATCGATGCCGCCCGAGTGGTGCAGGCGGTGATGGTACGGGCAGAGCAACACCAGATTGTCGAGTTCGGTGGCGCCGCCGTCCTCCCAGTGACGCAGATGATGGGCATGCAGACCCCGGGTGGCCCCGCAGCCGGGCACCACGCAGCAGCGGTCCCGATGCTCGAGTGCGCGGCGCAGGCGTCGACTGACCGTTCGGGTCGCCCGCCCGGAGCCGATGACGCGGCCGTCGCGTTCGAACCACGCCTCGCAGGTGGCGTCGCAGAGCAGGAAGCGGCGATCTTCGTCGGAGAGAAGTGGGCCCAGATGCAAGGCCGCAGCGGGCCTCTCGACGTCGAGGTGGATCACCACCGTGGTGTGCTGACCGTGCGGGCGGCGCACCGCGTCGGCGTCCCAGCCGGCCTCGACCAGGCTGTTGAACGCATCGAGGGTGGTCGGAAACGGGCGCGCCTGGTCGCCGGCGTGGTCGGCGATCTGCGCGTCCCGATGGGACTGCAACGCCGCCTCGAACTTCGCGGACTCCAGCCGGTGCAGGCGGATCTTCCAGGTGGTGTGATCGCCGTCGGTGTACTTGGTGAGCGAGGCGCCGGACTCGGGTTTCGGCGGGGCCGCGGGGCGCGGCTCCAATCTGACCGCGGTCCGCAGCTGATTGACCGTCGCTGATCGCGCCAGTTCGGCGTAGTGGGCGTCAGAGCCGTCAGCGGCGTTCTCGGCGATGACGCCCACCTGATCCAGCGACAGCCGGCCCTCCCGCATACTCGCCGCGCAGCGGGGGAACTGGTCGATCCGTCGCGCGATCGCGACGATCGTCTCGGCGTTTCGCGAGGAAGTCGCGGTCTTCCAGGCGATCAACGCGGGCACGGAGCGGGCGCCGGTCATCCCGGCGAGCTCGTCACGCTCGATCTCGGCGGCGATCTCCACGATGCGGGCATCGATCGCATTGCGCTGTCCGGTCAGCTCCGCGATCTCGTCGAACAACTCCTCGATGCGGTCCTTCGGGCTTACCCGATCGACCAGAGAGGTTGCGCTGCCGGACATGACTCCATCCAAGCAGCAGGGTCCGACACGCTAGACCGCCCGGATCGGCTCGATCCCCAGATCGCGGTAGGTCACCAGCGCGGCGAACGGGACGCCACGGCCGGCGAAGAGTTCCGCGGCCACGTCGCCGCGGTCGACCATCGGGATGACGCCGGCGACCACGGCCCCCGCGGCGACCACCCGGTCGAAGGCGATGGCCGTCGAACCGCCGGTGCTGATCACGTCATCGACGAGCAGTACCCGCATCCCGGGTTCGATGCGGGTGCCCTCGATCCACTGCTCGCGGCCGCGCTGCTTCTGCTCCTTACGCACCGAGAACCAGGCGGCGCCGGTGACGATCGCGATGCCGATCGCGATCGAGTCCGCGCCCATGGTCAGCCCGCCGACGGCATCGAACTCGATCCCGTTGCGCGCCGCGACATCGGCCATCGCCCGAGCCACCGTCGTCAGTCGCTCGCCGTTGTCGATCGCGTGTTTGCCGTCGATGTAGTCGTGGCTGAGCTGACCGCTGGCCAGCCGGAACGGCTCTTCTCGATGTTCGTAACCGCGGGTGCGGATCAACTCGAACGCCGCCTGCCAGCTGTCCGGACGGTCGGTCGGTTCAACCATGTCGTGCTCTTTTCGTCAATTCGACTGCTGCCGAACGTAACTCGCCGTAGGAACTGATCGGTCGGGCGTATCCCACCCGGGTGTAGGCCACCCCGCGCGCGGTCTCCACCCGAAGATCGAGACCGTAGCGGTCGGCGCCGGTACACGTCGCGGCCGACGTGTCCGGATATCCGCCGAGGGTCCGTGCCATCGCCAGCAGGGAGTCCGCGTGGTCGGCGTTGAGGTGGCTGATCGCACCCGCGGCGTGCGGCACCACCGGATCCGGCTCGGCAGCGGCGTAGGCCTGTCCCGTCGTCGAGTCCATCCGGCCGTAGCCGCCGACCCATCGCACCCGCTGCACGCGCAGCACCCACAGGGTGAAGTCGCTGTAGTCGATGTAGTACTTCGCGGCCGCCACCGCGTCCAGATGCGCAGCGCGGGCGGCGGCGTGCTCGTCACCCTCGGGCCGTTCGACCACCCCGGCCAGGGTCACCCGCCCGTTGGCCAGCGGATCGGCTTCGGTCGCCGGCGCGACGATCGCCAGGCTCGCCCGCGGATCGCCGGCGAGGTTGCGCCCGTGTTCGGCCAGATTCGACACGCACAGCACCGGTGCGCCGCCGAGCAGTCCGTAGGTGACGAACGAGGCCCATGGGTCGCCGTCGGAGGTCAGTGACGCCAGTGTGCCGGTGTTGGTGGAGGCGGCGATGGTGCGCGCCTCCTCGGCGGCCGACGGCCGGACGCTACTCTCCGGCGGGTTCAGCGGCGGAGGCACCGAGGGCGCGTCACCCGGGTCGCCGTGATCACGGTTGGCCACCTGCGGGACGATACCGCCGGGGATTCAGGTCAGCCCGCGATGGGTAGCAGAACATCAATGGACACGAACCTGCCGTTCGACCGATGGCTTCCCCAGCAGCGCTGGTACGGCGGACGCAGCCGCGAACTGGTCTCCGTCGACGCGGCGGCCGTGGTGGCCCTGCGCGACGACCTCGACCTGATGCTCCTCGACGCCCACTTCGCGACGGGCGAGCCCGAGCGGTATCAGGTGGTGGTGCGCTGGGGTCCGGCCGCAACGCCGGGGGACGGCGACACGTCGCTGATCGGCACCGACGGCGACCGGACCGGCTACGACGCCCTCCACGACCCCGATGCCGCGCACCACCTGCTGTCGCTGATCGACGGCTCGGCCCGCATCGGCGAGGTCAGCTTCACCAGAGAGCCCGACGTCACGCTGCCGCTGACTGCCGCTCCGAAGGTGTCGAGCGCCGAGCAGAGCAACACCAGCGTCATCTTCGGCAAGGAGGCCATGCTCAAGGTCTTCCGCCGGATCACCCCCGGGGTCAACCCGGACATCGAACTCAACCGGGTGCTCGGTCGCGCCGGCAACGTCCACGTCGCGAAGTTGCTCGGATCGTTCGAGACCAGCCTGGACGGCGAACCCTCCGCGCTCGGTATGGTCGCCGAATTCGCGGCGGGTTCCACCGAAGGGTGGGATATGGCGGTCGCGGGCGCGCGTGACTTCACCGACTTCACCGCCGATTCGAAGGCGCTCGGCGAGGCGGTCGCCTCCGTGCACGCCACGCTCGCGGCCGAACTGGACACCTCGTCGGTGCCGTTCCCCGCGGACACCGTGCTCGCGCGGCTCGCGACGGTCGCCTCGTCGGTGTCGGAGCTGGCGCCCTATGTCGCGCGGATCGAACAGCGCTACCGCGCGCTGGCCGACCGCGACATCACCGTGCACCGCGTGCACGGCGACCTGCATCTCGGTCAGGTGCTGCGCAGCCCGCAGCGCTGGCTGCTCATCGACTTCGAGGGCGAACCGGGCCAGCCGCTCGAGGATCGCCGCCGCCCGGACTCACCGCTGCGCGACGTCGCCGGGATGCTGCGGTCCTATGAGTACGCCGCGTATCAGCGCCTCATCGAGACCGGCGGGGACGATGCGCTGGCCCAGCGCGCCAGCGCGTGGGTCGAGGCCAACGTCGCCGCCTTCTGTGACGGCTACGCCGCGGCGGTGGGTACCGATCCGCGCGACGACGCCGATGTGCTCGGCGCGTACGAACTCGACAAGGCCGTGTACGAGGCGGGCTACGAAGCGCGGTACCGGCCGGGCTGGCTGCCCATTCCGATGCGGTCGATCGCCCGCCTCGTCGGCTGAGGGGTGTCTCCTAGACGGTGACGACCTCGTAATCGCCCAGACCACCGGTCAGCACGTGCAGCTGGTCCTGCGACGAGCCGAGGGTGTGCTCGATCGCGGTCAGCCGCGCCGCGTAATGCCCGACCGGATATTCGGCGGTCACCCCGATGCCGCCGTGCAGCTGGATGGCCTCCTGGGCGATGTGTCGCCCCGATCGGCCGATCTGCAGCTTGGCCCGCGCCGCGATGGCGGGGTCGAGGTTGCCGTCGGCGATGGACATCGCCGCGTAGTAGGTCATGCTGCGGGCCAATTCGAGCGAGACGTACATATCGGCCGCGCGCTGGGTGAGCGTCTGGAATTTGCTGAGCGTGACGCCGAACTGCTTACGCGTCTTGAGGTAGTCCGTGGTCAGGCGCAGCGCCTCCTCCATCGCCCCGAGCGCCTCGGCGCACAGCGCCGACTGCAGGCGCACCAGGGTGTCGGCGATCGCCGTCGAGGCGTCCCCGCCCGCGCCGAGCGGCTGGGCGGCCGCACCGTCGAGGTCGATCTGCGCACCGTGCTGACCGTCGAAGGTGCGGTAGGCCTGGCGGGTGACGTGCGCGGCCTCGCCGTCGACGTCGACCAGGAACAGGCCCGTCCCGCCGTCGGGCAGGGCGGCGCTGACGATCAGCGTGTCGGCGGCGTCGCCGGCGATGACCGGATTCTTGCGGCCACTGACGGTCCACGAGTCGCCCTGCTGGGCGGCCGTGGTGGTGACCGTCGTTGCGGCGCCGCGCAGCCCCGGCTCGGTGTGCGCGAAGGCCAGCAGCCGGCTGCCCGAGGCGACCTCGTCGAGCAGCTGCTTCTGCTCCTCGGAGCCGAGTTCGGCGATCAGCGCACCGGGGCCCAGGGCCGCCGACATGACCGGCTCGGGTGCCAGCCGTCGTCCGATCTCGGTGGAGACGACCATGATCTCGAGCTGGCCGCCGGCGTCCTCCTCGAATCCGAGTCCAAGCACACCGACCTCGGCCAGTTGGTTCCAGACGTCGCGGCTCCAGCCGAGTTCGCTGTCGATGACCTTGAGCCGGGTCTCGATGTCATAGGTGCGGGCCAGTACCTCGCGACTGGTGTCGCGGAGCAGAACCTGCTCGTCACTGAGGGCAAAGTCCATGGTTACAACCTCACAGTCCGAGGATCGTCGACGCGATGATCGTCCGCTGGACCTCGTTGCTGCCGCCGTAGATCGAGGTCTTGCGGTAGTTCAGATAGGTGGGCGCGGAGTGCTGCGCCCAATACGGCGAGGCGATCGCGTCGCCGGCGTCGTAGGGCAGCGCATCGGGTCCCGCCACCTCCATGAGCAATTCGGTGGCCAGCTGCTGCAGCTGGCTGCCGCGCAGCTTGAGCACCGAGGAGGCCGGGTTGGGCTTGCCGCCGACCGAACCGGAATTCACCCGCATCTGGGTCAGCTCCAGGGCGATGACGTCGTTCTCCGCTTCGGCCAGGCGCGCCGCGAACAGCGGATCGTCGAGCAGACCCGACTCCTTCGCGCGGGCCTTCACCTCGGCCAGTTTGACCTTGGTGCGGCCCACCTGGGTGATGCCGGTGCGCTCGTTGCCGAGCAGGAACTTCGCGTAGCTCCAGCCCTGGTTCTCCTCGCCGACGAGCTGGTCGGCGGGCACCCGGACGTCTTCGAAGAAGACCTCGTTGACCTCGTAGCTGCCGTCGACGAGTTTGATCGGTCGCAGTGTGATGCCCGGGGTGTTCATGTCCATCAGCAGCATCGAGATGCCGGCCTGACGTTTGGGGGCGTTGGGGTCGGTGCGCACCAGGTTGAAGATCCAGTCGGCGTGCTGGCCGAGGGTGGTCCAGGTCTTCTGTCCGTTGACGATGTAGCTGTCGCCGTCGCGGACCGCGGTGGTCCGCAGTGAGGCCAGATCGGATCCGGCCTCGGGCTCGGAAAAGCCCTGGCACCACCAGATGTCGAGGCTCGCGGTGGGCGGCAGGAACCGCTCCTTCATCTCCTGCGATCCGAATTCGGCGATCACCGGGCCGATCATCTTGACGTTGAAGGTCAGCGGTTCGGGGACGCAGGCCAGCTGCATCTCGTCGAGCCAGATCTGATGCTGGGTGGGGGTCCAGTCCTTACCGCCCCACTCCAGCGGCCAGGCCGGTACCGCCAGGCCGTGCTCGTGGAGGATCTTGTGGGTGGTGACGATGTCTTCCTTGGACACCTCACCGCCGCGCCGGGAACGTTCGCGGATGTCCTCGGGGATTTCGGTTCGGTAGAAAGTCCGCAATTCGTCGCGGAATGCGGCTTCCTCGTCGGTCAGCGCCAATTGCATATCGCACACTAACTCACCGGTTGGTCGGGGTTGCTACCGGCCGGTAGTGACGCTGGTCGGCCGGGGTTTAGTGGTTCGACGGGCGGGGCAACCGGGCCGATATGAGCGACAACACCGACTTCCCATCCGCGAACGATGAGGGCGGCACCGGCGACACGCTGCGGCCCACCGAGGCGCTCGACGCCGACGACGTGCGCAACGACGACGGCGACAACGTGGTCGATCCGCCGGACGACTGGAGTGAGGCCAGTCGCTCGGACGCCCTGCCGCGCGGCGAAGAGGGTGGTGGGGAGTCCCTCGACGACAAACTCGCCGCGGAGGTGCCCGACGCGGCCCAGGCGCCGGCCGCCGACGATGCGTCGGCCGGTGACACCGCCGAACTCGCCGACGATCAGCTGGACCGGGTGGTGCCCGGCGACACCGGTACCGACGAGGGCCAGATCAGCGGCACGCCGGAGGACGGCGACTCCCTGTTCCCCGTCGTGGAGTGATCAGCGGAGTGACCAGCTGTGACAACAGGGCCCCGGCGAATCGCCGGGGCCCTGTTGTTTCGCTGTCCCTACGGTTCGTTGACCGCCTGCAGTACCAGTACCGAACGGCCGGCCACCTCGATCTTCGAACCCGGTGACACATCTTCGCGCTGCTCGGAGTCGTCGGCAGTGTTGACCACCGGTCGCCATGACCGACCGAATTCTGGTGCCGGAGTGGCGAATTCGATCGGCTCGTGATAGGCGTTGAAGCACAGCAGGAACGAGTCGTCCACCACGCGCTGGCCGCGTACGTCGAGATCCGGGATGCCGTGGCCGTTGAGGTACACCGCGATCGACTTCGCGAAGCCGCTGGCCCAGTCCTCATCACTCATCTCGTTGCCGTCCGGGGCAAACCAGGCGATGTCGGGCAACCCCGGAGCGCCGCGCTGGCGCACCGGCCGGCCGGAGAAGAAGCGACGACGGCGGAACACCGGGTGTTCGGCGCGCAGCGCTGACACCTTCTGCGTGAACTCGATGAGCTCGGCGTCCGCTGTGGACCAGTCGATCCACGACAACTCGTTGTCCTGGCAGTAGACGTTGTTGTTGCCGCTCTGCGTGCGGCCCAGTTCGTCACCGTGACAGATCATCGGGACACCCTGGCTCAGCAGCAGTGTGGTCAGGAAGTTGCGCTGCTGCCGTGATCGCAGCGCGTTGACCTCCGCATCGTCGGTCGGACCCTCCACGCCGCAGTTCCACGACCGGTTGTGGCTCTCGCCGTCGTTGTTGTCCTCACCGTTGGCTTCGTTGTGTTTCTCGTTGTAGGACACCAGGTCTCGCAACGTGAAGCCGTCGTGGGCGATGACGAAGTTGATCGAGGCGACCGGCCGGCGCGAGGTGCTCTCGTAGAGATCCGAGGACCCGGTCAACCGCGAGGCGAATTCGTCGATGGTGGCGTCTTCACCGCGCCAGAAGTCGCGGACGGTGTCGCGGTACTTGCCGTTCCACTCCGTCCACTGGGGCGGGAACCCGCCGACCTGGTAGCCGCCCGGACCCACATCCCACGGTTCGGCGATGAGCTTGACCTGGCTGACGGTCGGATCCTGTTGCACCAGTTCGAAGAATGTCGCGAGTTTGTCGACGTCGTAGAACTCGCGGGCCAGGGTGGAGGCGAGGTCGAAGCGGAAGCCGTCGACGTGCATCTCGGTCACCCAGTAGCGCAGCGAGTCCATGATCAACTGCAGCGCGTGCGGGTGACCGACGTTGAGACTGTTGCCGGTTCCGGTGTAGTCCATGTAGTAGCGCTTGTCGTCGTCGACGAGCCGGTAGTAGGCGCCGTTGTCGATGCCGCGGAACGACAGCGTCGGGCCCATGTGGTTGCCCTCGGCGGTGTGGTTGTAGACCACGTCGAGGATGACCTCGATGCCCGCCTCGTGCAGCGCCCGCACCATCGCCTTGAACTCCTGCACCTGCCCGCCGGGGGTGGCCGACGAACTGTACTTCGGGTCGGGTGCGAAGAATCCGATGGTGTTGTAACCCCAGTAGTTCGACAGACCCTTGTCGATCAACGTCGAGTCGTTGGCGAAATGGTGCACCGGCATCAGCTCGATGGCATTGACGCCCAAGGACTTCAGGTGATCGATGACGACCGGGTGCCCGAGCGCCGAATAGGTTCCGCGAATCTGCTCGGGGATGTCCGGATGGGTCTGGGTCAGACCCTTGACATGCGCTTCGTAGATCACGGTGTCGGCGTACTCGTGATTCGGCGGCCGGTCCACGCCCCAGTCGAAATACGGGTTGATCACGATCGACTTCGGCATGTACGGCGCCGAATCGTCGTCGTTGCGGCTGTCCGGGTCGCCGAAGTTGTAGCTGAACAGCGGCTGGCCCCAGTCGAAGGTGCCGTCGATGGCTTTCGCGTACGGGTCGAGCAGCAGCTTGTTGGGGTTGCAGCGACAGCCGTTGGCCGGGTCGTAATCGCCGTACACGCGGTAGCCGTAGCGCTGTCCCGGTCCGATGTTGGGGATGAAGCAGTGCCAGACGAAACCGTCGACCTCGGGCATGGCGATGCGGCTTTCGTCACCATCGGCATCGAACAGGCACAGCACGACGCGTTCGGCGGCCTCGCTGAAGATCGCGAAGTTGGTGCCGAAGCCGTCGTAGGTGGCGCCCAGGGGATAGGCCTTGCCCGGCCACACCTCCGGAACAACCGAAATAGGTCCGGTCAACGGCGACTGTGTGGTCGCGCTGTCGTTCGGACGGGCGGGTGAAGCCAAAGTGCACACTCCTGACGGACGGGCCAACTGACAAGGCGACGATACGGGTCGGCCGGGAAGGTGGCTTCCCGACCGAACAGCCCCGCGTCGTCGCGCAGGAGGTATACCCAATTGATGACGGACCAAGAGTTGCCGAGGTATCGGACTTTGACGGTCGACGTCGAGCGCGGCGTCGCCACCATCACGTTGAACCGGCCGCGGCAACGTAACGCGCTGGGCGACGGGATGCGTGAGGAGCTCGCCGACGCCTACCGTCGCGCCGATGCCGACGACGCGGTCCGGGTGGTGGTGCTGACCGGGGCGCCGCCGGCGTTCTGCGCCGGGGCGGACCTCGCCGCCGGAGACCGGACGTTCACCGATCCCGCGCCGGCCTTCAGCGCGGCGGGCCTCGAGGTACCGGCCTGGTCGCTGGCCAAACCGGTGATCGCGGCGATCAACGGACATGCGCTGGGCCTGGGGTTGACGTTGGCGCTGCAGTGCGACATCCGGTTGTTCGCCGCCGACGCCCGCTACGGCGTGGTGCAGGTCCGTCGCGGTGTGGTGGGCGACGCCTATAGCCACTGGGTGCTGCCCCGGCTGGTCGGCGTGTCGACCGCCGCGGAGATCCTGCTCACCGGTGCCACGTTCGACGGCCACCGGGCGGTCGCGATGGGGCTGGGCAGCCGGGTGCTTCCGGCCGGCGAGGTGCTGCCCGCGGCGCATGACCTGGCCCGCGACATCGCCGCGAACACCGCCCCGCAATCGGTGGCGGCCAGCAAGCGGCTGCTCTGGCAGTCCTTCGACCTGGACCGCGAACAGGTCGGCATCCGGGAGACCGAGATCCACCGGCGGCTGATGGCCCACGACGACGCCCGCGAAGGGGTACGGGCGTTTCTGGAACAACGCGCGCCGCGCTGGACGGGCCGCCCCGGCTAGACGAGTTGGACGCCGGCGCCGCGCAGCGCCTCCACCGCCTCGGCGGTGGTGTCCTCGGCGACCCCGGCGGTGTAGTCGAGCAGCACCCGGGTGCGGAAGCCTTCGGCGACGGCGTCGGAGGCCGTGGCGCGGACGCAGTAGTCGGTGGTCAGACCTGCCACGTCGATCTCGTCGACGTCGTGGCCGCGCAGCCATTCGGCCAGCGAGGTGCCGTCGGCGTCGCGGCCCTCGAAGCCGCTGTACGCCGCGGCGTATTCACCCTTGGTGAACACCGCCTCGACCGGGGTGGCGTCGAGGTCGGGGTGGAAGTCGGCGCCGGTCGTGCCGGCGACGCAGTGTCGCGGCCAGGAGTTGCGGTAGTCGGGGTGGTCGGAGAAGTGATCGCCCGGGTCGATGTGGAAATCCTTGGTGGCGACGATGTGGGTGTATTCGGGGCGGGTCAGCAGCTCGTTGATACGCCGGGCGACCTCGGCGCCGCCGGACACGGCCAGTGAACCGCCTTCACAGAAGTCGTTCTGGACGTCGACGACGACGAGTGCGCGCATGGCGCCACCGTAGCGCCGCGGCGCGGATCAGACACCCGCGGCGTCGACCCGCTGATGGACGGTGAGCAGGACGTGGTCGAACGTCGAGCGAGGCGGCAGGGTCTCCTCGTAGTAGAGGGCGGTGAAATCGGTGAGCAACCGCTCGGCGAAGGTCCGCAGCTTCACCTTGGCTTCCGAGGCGCGCCACTTCAGCAGTTCGAACGCCGCGACCGCGTCCACGCGGTACACGAGCATCAGCATGCCTTTCGCGCGTTCGATCGAGGCACGGTGCTCGGCCGCCGCCGCCGCGGCCGCGGCGGCCATCTCCCGCGCGGACTGGGCGGTGGTCTCGGTGACGTCGACGTAGAAGCCCTGCGTGCCGATGATCTCCCCGGATTCGTCGAGCATGCGATCCCCGATGGCCACCACGTCGTGCACCCGCTTCTGCACGTCGATGATGCGGTGACGAGTGCTGAAAGTTCTTCGGCTGCGCAGGATGTCGTCGAGGGTGGCGGCGACTGAGACGTAGTCGTCGGGGTGTTTGTGGGCGAGCACCAGTTCGGTGGTGGGGGTGACCGTGCCCGGCTCATAGCCGTGCATCAGCTGCACCTGATCGGACCACTCCCAGCGTTCGTCGGCGAAGTGGAAACGGAACCATCCCACGTTCTGCGGTGTCCCACCGGCCAGTGCCCGCTCCAGAAGGTGTTCGGGCGGCACTTAGCCACAGTAACTCCGCCCGCGGGATGTCAACCCCCGAATAAAAGATACAAACCGGTAAAGGTATAGCCCACCATGACCAGCATCATCGCCAGCTGACCGGTGATCTGGTGCGCCGAGGGCAGCAGCTTGAGCGCCCGGTCGTGGGCGGCCACCACCCCGGCCATGTGCCCGGCCACCACGAACACCACCTTCAGCGTCGCCAGCACCGAGGGATGCATCGACAGCACGTAGCTGACTTCCGTATCGCCGAGGCCCAACACATTCCAGCCGCGCCCGAGCGGGTCGGCGAGCAGGATCAGCGTCTGCTGTCCGCGTTCGATGAGATAGGTCAGATAGTGGGCGAACACGTATCCGATCACGATCGGGATCAGCGAATGCGCCATCAGCCCGGGCAGTTCGCGCCGCCGCTGCCGGTCCACCCCACCCGTCGCGCGTGCGGCCGCGGTGAAGGTGCCGGCCACCACCAACGCGAACACTGCCAGGCCCGCGGTCTTGAGCACCGTCGCCGCCCATGCCGATCCGGCGGTGTCGTCGACGAAGTTCCGCCATACCGGCATCGCCGAGAAGCTGTCGAATGCGGTCGAACCCAGCAGCACCGACAGCACCGCCACGGTGCCGGGTCGCACCGGCAGGGTGGGCAGGTGGTCGAACGGGTTGCCGATCGCGATGCGGCCGGTGTCGCGTTGCCGGCGCAGGGCGGACAACCGCGAGGCCACCACGCCGTACACCTCGAACGGGTCCGCGTGGCTGAACCAGCGTCGGCCGAACCACAGCGCACCGGCGAAGGTGACGACCAGATAGACCAGCAACCAGGTGCGGATGGCCCCGACCGAACCGGGATCGGGGCTGGCCAGTTCCAGCCAGACGAAGGCGAACAGGCCGAGCGCGGCCGGCCAGTAGCCCAGCCGCACCGGGTAGGGCCGCCGCGGTGGGCGGCGGTCCAGCCGCAGCAGGCGGTAGACCGCGCGGACCGGGGAGATGGCCCGCCACACCGGGCCGATCGCCCACGACACCGCCACCAGGCCGACCCACATGAGGACGTAGAACACCCCCGGCACGGGGTTGTCCGCGGTCTGGGGACCGAAGAACGCCGCCATCGCGATCCACCCGGTGGCCAGCAGCGCCACGGCGGCGATCACCCAGCGCGTGATGGGGGCATCCACGGCCGCGGTCACCCACGACGGCAGCGCCCGTCCCGGCCGGGTCTCGTCGAAGCGGGGTTTGCGCCACGCCAGGGCGACCACGGCGAAGGTCGCGGTGAGCGCCCACGCGGCACCCAGCAGTGCGTAGGTGTACGGAATCGGTAGATCGGTGGAACCACCGAGGCCGTGAGCGAGGATCGCGACCGACGGTGCCGCGGTCACTGCCGGACTTGCACGCTCGCGACGACCCGGTTCAGGTCATGCAGTTCGATCTCGACGTTGCCCGGGACGTCGGCGGTGAACTGAAAGCGCTGATTCGGTTTCGCCTCGACCGGGAAGGTGTGGTCGGGTACCGAGTGCACGTGCAGCTCGTCGGCGACGTCGCTGGTGACCTGCAGGATGATCGGCTCACCGACCTTGCCCTGCAGCTGGGCGTTGGTCGGCGTGACCTGGCCCCCGGCGATGTCGACGTCGATGGTCAACCGGTTGGGTGGCTGCTGCTGGTCCGGCAGATCCGACGGGCCGGCCGCCGAGGGGGACCCCGAGGCCGACGCCGGGGGGCTCCCGTCCGGTGCCGACGTCTGGCCGCTGCTGTCCGAGGAGCTCCCGCACGCAGCGACCAGCATCGCCGCCGCGGTCACCAGGATGATCGAGTACGGGCGGTCAGGTGTCCTCACGGCGTCCCATCTTGTTCGGGTGTGCTGGCGTCGCGCTTGCGACGGTTCTTTGCGGCGATGTACACGACCACGCCGGCGACGACGAACGCCGGGGCGAACGCCGGCACCGCGATCCAGATCGGATGGTCGGCGAGGATCGCGATGTCCGGGTCGGCCGTCATGATTGCGCGGAGGGTTGCAGTTCGGGCTTGGTGCCGGTCGGCTCGGTGTTGTTGATCCGGCCACCACCCCAGCTGATGCCGGCGACCATCGCCAGGCTGCAGGCCAGCACGATCAGGCAGCCGATCAGCCACAGCGACTGCGGGATGTCGGGGCTGCGCTCCCGCTGCAGGATGGTGATCTCCGAGACGAACGGCCGGGTGAACTGCGGTTCGGCGGGCACCTCTTCGGCGCCGATACCCGGATCGCCCTGAAGGTAGATCGGCACGGCCGTCAGGGTCTTGCCGTCGTGCACGCGCAGCAGGGTCTTCCAGCTGCCCGAGATCGGCATCGGCTGCGTCGAGACGTAGTGTCCGGGGCCGACCTTCTCGAGGGTGTCGACGAACTCACCGCGCTGCTGCGGCAGGCCGCCCTGCCAACCCAGCACCGCCACCCAGTTCGGGTTGTCGCTGACCAGGTCCGGCGGGTTGAACCGCACATCGGCGGTCGCGAAGCGTTCTCCGTCGACGGCGGGCGCCTCGGTGAGGGTGACCGACGCGGTCGCGTTCTGGGGCACGTTGTAGCGCAGACCGTTGGCCGCTGCGCCGCCGATAGCCAGCACGGTCAGCGCGACCAGGCCGACGCTGATGGCGCGTCGCGGGAGGCGCTGACCGGTCAGCACCATGCCGAGCATCGCGCCGCAGACGCCGGTGAGGACAGCCACCGGAACCGACATCGCCAGCGCCTCGGGCCAGATGCTCGAGGGCCAGGGCAGCGGGTACACCGCGTCGACCCACAACGACTCCAGCCACAGTCCGACGGTGCTGACGCCCAGGCCGGCGACCGCGCCGAACACGATGGGACGTTTCATCAGCGGCGTCAGGGCGATCAGCTCGACGACGACGGCGGCGCCCAGGTAGAGCGCGAACCAGTTGATCGGCGCGGCCAGGACCGGGCCGACCAGCAGGGCGACGATGCCGCGCAGACCGATTCCGATGATCGCGGCGATCAGAGCGGCGCCGCGGCCCATGAAGATCCGGGCGGCGACCAGGGCGAGACCGGCAGCCGCGGCGATCAGCATCGGCTGGAAGACCTGGCGGAACTGCGGCACGCCGAAGTCGAACTCGATCTGATAGACCGACGCGCCGACCAGGACACCGGCGAAGGCGAGGTACTGCACGAACTTCAGGCCGATGCCGTCGCGCGGGGCGTCGTCGACGCCGGCGTTGGCCCGGCGGCCCTCGTACTCGAGGAACAGGGCGGCGATGGTGGAGAATCCGGCGCCGCCGATCATCATCAGGTGCGTCGGGCCCCACAGGGTGACGTCCTGGCCGAAGATGCGATGCCACATGTCGTCGAGCGGGAAGCCGGTCAGCGCGTAGAGGCCGCAGCCGGCCATCACGATGCCGCCGACGGGGGCGTGCCAATGGTCGGTGATGCGCACCGCGGCCGGTCCGGGCTTGTCGTAGGGCAGCACCATCGCGGTGCAGCCGGCGACGAAGATGCCGAACAGCCCGATCAGGATGAAGTAGTGGGCCGGGTTCGCCAGCGCGCCGTCGTCCCGGCCGTTACCGATGTGCAGGCTGACGTCCCAGATGAAGCCGAACAGCGCGCACAGGATCGAGGAGATGAACATCCCAACCGGTAGCGCGACCCAGGGCGGCCGTTTGAAGCGGCGACCGGACCACTCGGCGAGGCTGGTCAGCCAGGTGATCTTGTGGTTCCGGTGCAGATAGCCGATGTAGACCAGCACCGCGGCGACGACGGCCGCCGCCACCGACAGGATGATGATCTCGTGGATGGCGGTGCCGCCACCCTCGCTGCCCTGAGCCAACACCGACATGTTCGAGGCTTTGCTGAATAACGTCACTGTCATCTCCCCGGAGTAGCGCAAGCCGAACCTACCGCTGAGTAATATTGCCAGAACCACCCGAGGTGAAACCAGGGGTACCGGGTATTTGGCCCCCGCTGATTCCGGACTCGGCGCGATTCACGCGGGTGAGGTACCCCGCTGTGCGGTCGCCCAATCCGGGTCGGTCAGGGCTGGAGAACCACCTTGACCATGCCGTCCTGCTTCTTCTGGAAGGTCTCGTACGCCCCCGGGGCCTCCTCGAGCGGCAGCCGGTGGGTGGCGAAGTCCTCGACACCGAGCGGGTCGGCGTCGGTGAGCAGCGGCAGGATGTCGTCGACCCAGCGCTTCACGTTGGCCTGGCCCATGTGCAAGCGCACCTGCTTGTCGAACAGCGTCATCAGGTTGATCGGATCGGCCGCGCCGCCGTACACGCCGGACAGCGAGATGGTGCCGCCCCGTCGGACCAGGGCGATCGCCGAGTTGAGCGCGGCGAGGCGGTCCACGCCCGCGGTCTTCATCACCGCTCGGCCGACGCTCGACGGCAGGAAACCGGCGACCGTCTGGGCGGCGGTGGCCACGGGCGAGCCGTGTGCCTCCATGCCGACCGCGTCGATCACCGAGTCGGCGCCCCGGCCCTGGGTCAGCTCATTGACCACGTCGACGACGTCCTGGCTGCGCAGGTCGACGACCTCGGCGCAGTACGGACGGGCCCGGTCGAGCCGCTCGGGCACCAGATCGACGCCGATCACGCGGCAGTCCTTGCGGTGGGCGGCGATGCGGCACGCCATCGAGCCGATCGGTCCGAGTCCGAGCACCACGAGCGTGCCGCCCTCGGGCACCTCGGCGTACTCGACGCCCTGCCAGGCTGTCGGCAGTACGTCGGACAGGTAGACATAGCGTTCATCGGGCCCGTCCCCGGGGACTTTGATGTGGGTGTACTGGGCTTGGGGGACCCGCAGGTATTCGGCCTGACCGCCGGCCACCTCGCCGTAGAGCTTGGAGAAGCCGAACAGCGCGGCACCGGTGCCCTGGTCGCGGTTCTGGGTGGTCTCGCACTGGCTCTGCAGTCCGATACCGCACATGACGCAGTGCCCGCAGGAGATGTTGAACGGGATCACCACCCGGTCGCCGACCTTCAGGTCACCGGTCTGTGCCCCGACCTCTTCCACAATGCCCATCGGTTCGTGGCCGATGATGTCACCGGGGCTCATGAACGCCGCCAGCGTCTCGTAGAGATGCAGATCGGATCCGCAGATATTGGTGCTCGTCACCCGGATGATCGCGTCGGTCGGCTCCTTGATCACCGGATCGGGAACGTTGTCGACCGAGACGTTCCGACGTCCCTGCCATGTGACTGCGCGCATGCATCCTCCTGAAGTCGGCGTCGCAACAGCGTTCCCGTCTCCGGGCCGGCCAAACGCGACTCACTTGCGCGGCGGCTGAAGCACTTTCATCGCCAGACGCATGACCGACTCGGGCACCCGGTCCTTGGCGCCCAGGGCCTTGTCGGCGGCGCGACTGCGCAGCGGGGTGCCCCGGCCGAAGTACCGGTTGAGCGGGCCGCCGCTCGGTTCGAGGTCGACGTGCAGCGGGGGAGCACCGTCGGCCGCGCCCAGCGCGCGGGAGATGACCATCCGTTGGATCTCGCTGGTGCCCTCGAAGATGGTGTAAAGCTTGGCGTCGCGGTACCACTTCTCGACCGGGTGGTCGGAGATGTAGCCCCAGCCGCCCATCGTCTGGATCGCCCGCTCCGTCGTCTTCACGGCGAGTTCGCTGGCGGCCAGCTTCGCCATCGACCCTTCTCCGCGTTCGAAGGCCACGCCGGTGGCGGCCATCCACGATGCCCGCCAGGTGAGCAACCGGGCCGCGTCGAGTTGGGTGGCCAGATCGGCGATCGGGAACGCGATGCCCTGGTTGTCGATGATCGGCGCCCCGAACGCCTCGCGCCGGTTGGCGTATTCGGTCATGTACTCCAGGGCCGCGCGGGCGATGCCGAGCGCCTGGGCGGCCACCATCGGCCGGGTCTGCTCGAATGCACCGAGGGTGGCCGACGATTTCGACGCGCCCCCCGCCACTCCTTCAGCGGCTTCACGGGCCTTGCCCAGCTTGTGCTCGAGTTTTTCGTGACCTCCGAGGAGATTCTCGGCGGGCACGCGCACGCTGTTGAACTTCAGCTCAGCGGTGTGCGACGCCCGGCAGCCCAATTTGTCGAGCTTGCGCACCAGCTCGAGGCCGGGGGTGCCGCCGGGTACCACGAACAGCGCCTGCCCTTTGTGGCCGAGCTCCTGGTCGACGACAGCGTTGACCACATGGACGTTGGCGATGCCGCCGTTTCCGATCCACATCTTGTGGCCGTCGATGATCCAGTCGGCATCCTTGCCCGGGCCGTCCCGGCGAGCGGTGGTGCGCAGGTTGCGCACGTCGCTACCGCCCTCGGGTTCGGAGATCGCCAACGCGGCCAGCTTGAGATCGCCCGGCGTGCCGAAACACTCGGGGGCCCACTGCAGCATCTGTTCCGGTGAGGCGGCCTGCCCGATGGCCGAGAGCGCGAGTGCGGGCATGACGATGGCCAGCCCGATGCCGGCGCAGCCCCAGAACAACTCCTCCATGAACATCGGCAGCGACAGCCCGGTGGGATCGCCGATCAGATCCCGGTAGAACAGCGGACTGTAGAAACCCCGAGTAGCCGCCTCCTCCAATACCGCCCAGGGGAATTCCTGTCGCTGGTCGTAGTCGCGCGCCACGGGGCGAATGCACTGTTCGGCGAACTCATGTGTGCGCCGCGCCAGGTCGTGTTGGGCGATCGTGGGCGTGATGTCGAAGGTCACCGCCGGTGATTAGCCTCACATCGGCGGGACCAAACGCGTCCCGGTGCGGGTTGGCAACGGAAGAGGGCGCCCCGGGATCGGCTCGAGCGTGCGTTTAGGGCGTCGAGTGTGCACACCGGGCGGCGTTCGGCGCGATGGCCCGCCAGGAGTGCACACTGGGCGCCTCGGCCGCACACTCGACCTTTGCGGTCGCCCCAAGTGATTCGAACGTATGATCGAACCGTGGGCGAGATGCAGTCGATCGGCTACACGGGACAGCCGCTGTCCCCGGCGTTTCGACGCGTCGACCCACCCGCTCCGGTGCTCGTCGACCTGGCCGTCCTCTTCCCGCGAGAACCGCACCGCCAGGGCGGTTACAACCCGGCCGGTCTGCAGATGCACTCCGTCGTCGAGGGCAGCCTCACCTGCTGGGGGATGTGCGAACAGGGCTACTGGTGGGGTCTGGTCACCTACGCCATCGCCTACGGCCCGCGGCGCAAGTCGGTCACCCACTGGATCCCGGCATGGATGCTCAAGCGGCGGACGGATCCTCGCTGACCGAGGCCGCGGCGATGCGGCGTTGCACCTCGGCGGGTGAGATCCTCAGCCGTGCCGAGAGCACCTCCGCCCAGGTGCGCCCGCCGAACTGCGCCGGGGTGCCCTGGGCGATCAGCCGGCCGAGAATCCGCCGATCGAGCGCCGCGAGCTGGCCCTCCAGCTTGTCTATTCGTTCCAAAAGCGCCTGCGCCTCGGCTCGGTTGAGCGCCCCGACCGGCAGGGCGGCGAGGGTGCCGTAGAACGCGTCGACCGCGTCGAATACATCCAGCACTGCGTCATGTGTCGAACTCATGTTCGAGACAGTAGACCGGGGGTATGACAAGCGCGCTGGCTACTGTGGGGCCATGCCTCGGAACTACGCGTCGGCCGATGCCGTCGACCGCGCTGAACTGGTCGACTTCATCCGGCCGCGCCACCGGATGGTCCTGACGACGTGGCGGGCGAACGGATCGCTGCAATCGTCACCGGTCACCGGGGGAGTCGACGAGCACGGCCGCATCGTGATCGCGAGTTACCCGAAGCGGGCCAAGGCGACGAACATCCGGCGCGTGGGGCGGGCGAGTGTCCTGGTGCTCTCCGACGACTTCAACGGCCCGTACGTCCAGGTGGACGGCGACGCGGAGGTCGTGGACCTACCCGAGGCGGTGGATGCGCTGGTCGACTACTACCGCGCGGTCGCCGGCGAGCACCCCGACTGGGCCGAGTACCGCCAGGCGATGACCGATCAGGGCAAGTGCCTCATCCGGGTGACGCCCACCGGCTGGGGTCCGGTGGCGACGGGCGGCTTTCCGCCCCCGGATGCGTCGGCGTAGCGCACCGGCCGGCTGCGAGGGCGGGCCATGGCGGACGCGTTGCGTCGTCTAGCACGTCAAACTATAGTCTGGACACATGTCCAGAGGAGTTTCCGCGTGACCGGAATCGACCAGCCCCCCGTGGCTCGGCCGCACGAACCCGGGCTCCGCTAGGTATGCGTATCGCGCTGTTGTCCTACCGCAGCAAGACGCACTGCGGGGGGCAGGGAGTCTACGTGCGGCACCTCAGCCGCGGCCTGGTCGAGCTGGGCCATGACGTCGAGGTGTTCTCCGGCCAGCCCTACCCCGACGGTCTGGATCCGCGGGTGCGCCTGACCAAGGTGCCCAGCCTGGACATGTACCGGGAACCGGACCCCTTCCGCATCCCCAGGCCCAGTGAGATCCGCGATGTGATCGACCTGCGGGAGCTGTTGACCACCTGGACGGCCGGCTTCCCGGAGCCCAAGACGTTCACCATGCGGGTGGCACGCATCCTGGCCGAACGGCGGGACGAGTTCGACGTCGTCCACGACAACCAGAGCCTCGGTACCGGGCTGCTCGACATCGCCGCGCTCGGCCTACCGGTGGTGGCCACCGTCCACCATCCCATCACCCGCGACAAGGTGGTCGACGTGGCCGCCGCGCCGTGGTGGCGCAAACCGCTGGTGCGACGCTGGTACGGATTCGCCGAGATGCAGAAACAGGTGGCCCGGCGCATCCCCGAACTGCTCACCGTATCGACATCGTCGGCCACCGACATCGCCGACGATTTCGGGGTCTCGCCCGATCAGCTGCACGTGGTCCCGCTGGGCGTGGACACCGAGCGGTTCATCCCGGCCGACAACCGGGTCAGCGGCCGGATCATCGCCATCGCCAGCGCCGACGTCCCGCTCAAGGGGGTCAGCCATCTGCTGCATGCGGTCGCGCGGCTGCGCGTCGAACGCAATCTCGACGTGCAGCTGGTCTCCAAGCTCGAGCCCAACGGCCCGACCGAGAAGCTGATCGCCGAGCTGGGCATCTCCGATATCGTGACCGCCTCCAGCGGACTGTCCGACGATGAGCTGGCCGGTCTACTGGCCTCGGCCGAGGTGGCCTGCATCCCCTCGCTGTACGAGGGCTTCTCGCTGCCTGCGGTCGAGGCGATGGCCAGCGGCACGCCGATCGTCGCGAGCCGGGCCGGTGCGCTTCCGGAGGTGCTGGGCGCCGACGGTGACTGCGCCCGCCTGGTCGCGCCGGCCGACGTCGACCAGCTGACCCGCGTCCTCGGCGAGCTGCTGGACTCCCCGGCGCAACGGCACCGTCTGGGAGCAGCCGGCCGGCGCCGGGCGCTCGAGGTGTTCAGCTGGGAATCGGTTGCTGCGCAGACTGTTTCGGTGTACAAGAGGGCGATATGCTGACCGTGGACTTCGACCGGCTGGGAATCGGCGCCGGTAGCAAGGTGATCGACGTCGGCTGCGGCGCCGGTCGGCACACATTCGAGGCGTACCGCCGCGGCGCCGATGTGATCGGATTCGACCAGAGCGTCAGCGATCTCAACGACGTCGACGAGATCCTGCAGGCGATGAAGGAGCAGGGTGAGGCGCCCGCGTCGGCGAAAGCCGAAGCGGTCAAAGGCGATGCACTCGACCTGCCGTACGCCGAGGCCACCTTCGACTGCGTGATCGCCTCGGAGATCCTCGAGCACGTCCCGCAGGACGACCGGGCCATCGCCGAACTGGTGCGGGTGCTCAAACCCGGTGGCCGGCTGGCCATCACGGTGCCGCGGTGGCTGCCCGAGCGCATCTGCTGGCTGCTGTCCGACGAGTACCACGCCAATGAGGGCGGGCACATCCGGATCTACAAGGCCGATGAGTTGCGGGACAAGGTGACCGCACATGGTCTCCGGCTGACCCACACCCATCACGCACACGCGTTGCATTCGCCGTTCTGGTGGCTCAAATGCGCGGTGGGCACGTCGAAGAACGATCATCCGTTGGTCGGGGCCTATCACAAGCTACTGGTGTGGGACATGATGTCGGCGCCCTGGCTGACCCGCCGCGGCGAGGATCTGCTGAACCCGCTGATCGGCAAGAGCGTCGCGCTGTACTTCGAGAAGCCGGCGAGCTGATGCCCCAGCACCGGATTCCTGCGGTGTCCGGCGTCTTCACGCCGGACCAGTGCCGCCAGACCGCCGAGTCGATCGCGGCGACGCAGGAGCCCTCGGGTGCCATTCCCTGGTCGGACGGCGGGCACACCGACCCGTGGGACCATGTCGAGTCGGCGATGGCACTGACCGCGGCCGGTCTGATCGAACCCGCTCGGGCGGCGTTCGAATGGTGCCGCACGACCCAGCGCGCGGACGGCTCCTGGCCCATCCAGCTGCGAAACGGTGTGATCGAGGACGCCAACAGCGACAGCAACTTCTGCGCCTACGTCGCCGCCGGTGTGTGGCACCACCTGCTGATCACCGGTGACCGCGCATTCGCCGAGACGATGTGGCCGGTGGTGGCCAAGGCTGTCGACTTCGTGCTCGATCTGCAGCGCCCCAATGGCGAAATCGCTTGGGCCCGAAGCAACAATGGACCGCTCGACGAGGCGCTGTTGACCGGATGCGCCAGTATCCACCACAGCATCCGGTGCGCGCTGGCGCTGGCCGAACACGTCGGCGACCCGCAGCCGGAATGGGAGGTGGCCGTCGGCCGCCTCGGCCACGCCATCGTCGCGCACCCTGGCTCCTTCGTGCCCAAGGACCACCACTCGATGGAGTGGTACTACCCGGTGCTCTGTGGCGCCCTGCGCGGCCCGCAGGCGCGCTCGCGCATCGACGACCGGTGGGACGACTTCGTGGTGCCGGACCTCGGCATCCGCTGCGTCGACGACCGGCCGTGGGTGACCGGTGCGGAGACCTGCGAGTTGGTGATGGCGCTGGACACCATCGGCGATTCCGTTCGCGCACAACAACAGTTCGCGGCCATGCATCACCTCCGGGAGCTCGACGGCTCCTACTGGACCGGCCTGGTGTACGCCGACGGCAAGCGCTGGCCGGTCGAACGCACCACCTGGACCGGTGCCGCCGTCATCCTGGCCGCCGACGCGCTGTCCCGCGCCACTCCGGGCAACGGCATCTTCCGCGGCGAGGACCTGCCTCGTGGTCTGGAAGACGAATTCGACTGTGCCTGCGCGCGTCAGGCCCGCTGAGCCGTCACGTCAGGGCGTCGATCAGCTCACCGACGGTATGGGCGGATTCCAGCGGGTGCCGTAGCCGGCCACGGGGGTTGACGGTGTAGCTGTTGCGCCGTCCCACCTTCGACTTCTTCAGATAGCCGTCGGCGATCAGGTCGGCCAAGATCGCCTGGACCGATCGCTCGGTGATGCCGATCATCAGGCTCAATTCGCGCGCGGTGAGCGACTCGCCCTGGGCCAGGCACAGCAGCACGTGAGCGTGGTTGGTCAGGAACGTCCATCCGCGCGGAGCGGATCCGCCCGCACCGGCACGCACGGCCGGCTTCTTCGCGGGCTGGGCGCCCGTTTTCGACCGCGGTGAGACCGCCGCGCCGGGTGCCGGCGTGGTCTTGGTCGTCCTGGTGCCTCTGGCGGTGGCCATCGGATAGTGATCATACGGACTGATTCATGTAGTGGGTTTCAGTGTTTGTGATTCCGGATAGGCAGAGGTGCAGACTGCGCAGGCCAAGGACAGCGAAATAGGTGGAGATCAGCGCGAACACGAACACGTTGTCGACCGAGAGCGCCTTCTCGATCACGTGGTTTTTCCCGTGCAGGAAAAGATCCACGCCACGACCCGAGAGCATTCGTCCCGCCGTCAGTGGAACAACGGATCACTACGATGCGGCGCCGATCCGCACTTCCCGGATGCCGGGCACCATGTGCGCCAGCGCCATCGCGATCCGGCGTTCGGAGTCGTCGTCGAAGCTTCCCGCGACGGTGACCTCGCCGCGCCTGACCTGGGCGACCCACCGGCGCTTGCCGGTGTAGTCGTCGAGCAGATTCTGTACCCCGACGGCGATCGCGTCGTCGCTGGTGGCGTCGAGCCGCAACAGATCTCCGCGGCTGACGATGCCGGCGACTCTGGCCGCGTCGTCGACCACGGGCACGCTGCGTACGCCGCGGCGGGTGAGCATGCGGCCGACCTCGTCGAGATCGGAGTGCAGTTCGGCGGCCACCGGCGGGGTCGACATGACCGACTCGACGGTGCCGTGACGCGCGGGGCCGGCGCGCAGGACGTCGCCGGACGTCAGGACGCCCACCAGTACGCCGGAGCGGTCGGTGACGGGTAGGGCGGCGAATCCGTAGTCCGCGAGCAGCGACCCCGCTTCGGGTAGGGAGGTCGACCGCTGTACCGACACCACCGGCCGGGTCATGACATCCTGTGCGCGAAGCATCGGTGATTCGCCCCTTCGTCGTCGAACCACCATTGTAGGCGGAGTCAAACATACGAAGTCTCATTCGTGATACAGCTGTCCGCCGGCGCACGGATTGCACTCCGGGCGTCCGCTGTTCGACCAGCGGGCCGCCTCGAGGTGGTGATCATGGTGGCGCCCGGGGCCAAGGCCGACTCGATGCTGGCCGGTCCGCACCCGCTGCTCGACGCGTCGTCGGGCGCGATGTTCGTGACGCGGACCTACGCCAACCGTCCTGAGTTCTTCAGTCTGACGTCGGCACCTGCGGAATCGTCTGCGCCACAACGCATGGGCGCGACCGTCGGCTACAGGTGCAGGCCGTCTACGGTGCGGTCGAGACCGCCGCGACCACGCTGGCGGAATGCGTCTGACTCGTCGACGTCAGGACAGCGTCCCGGTCTGACCCGCCGTCCGCTCGAGCACCCGCATCGAACCCGCCACGGCGACCTCGCGGAACGCCCCGGTGTCGAGCGCACGCCGGTAGATGTGAAACGGTGCCTGCCCGCCGTCCTCGGGGTTCGGGAACACGTCGTGGATCACCAGCGCGCCGCCGGGCTCGACCCACTTCGCCCACCCGTCGAAGTCGCGCTGGGCTGCCTCCTCGGTGTGGCCGCCGTCGATGAACAAGAGACGCAAGGGAGTTCGCCAGCCGCGGGCGACCACCGGGGAACGGCCGACCACGGCGACGACGTGATCCTCCAGGTCCGCGCCGTCGAGGGTGTGGCGCATTGTCGGCAGGGTGTCGAAGCGTCCGGTGACCGGATCGACCAGCGACGTGTCGTGGTACTCCCAGCCGGGCTGGTGCTCCTCGGACCCGTGGTGGTGGTCGACGGTGAAGATCACCCCGCCGGTCTGCTGTGCCGCCGCCCCCAGCATCAGCGTCGATTTTCCGCAGTACGTGCCGATCTCGACGCCGACCCCGTCGGCCAGATAGCGCACGGCGGTGTCGTAGAGGGTGCGGCCCTCGTCGGCGGGCATGAAGCCGACGGCCTGCTCGGCGAGGTCGAACAACCGGGCGGCGTGCGGGGGGAGTTCGGTCGCGGTGGGGCTCATCAGCCCAACTTAGCCGTTGCTGGGCATGGGGCGTTGTAGTAGCGTCCGGACATGTGTCCGACGCGGCTCTGGAGTCGACTCGGCGTCGTCTGACCGCAAAGCAGGCCGAGACGGTGGACCGGCTCGGCCGCGCCGCGGTCGACCTCCTCGGCCGCGAGGGGTTCGCCGGTCTGACCGTGCGCCGGGTGGCCGCCGAAGCCGGGGTGGGAGCCGCCACCGCCTACACGTACTTCTCCTCCAAGGAGCATCTCGTCGCCGAGGTGTTCTGGCGCCGGCTGGTTTCGGCGCCGCTGGCCGAACACCAATCCGACGATCCCGCCGCCAGGGCGATCGAGGTGCTCCGGCACATCGCGATGCTGGTCGCCGACGAGCCGGAGTTCGCGGGAGCGGTGACCACGGCGCTGCTGGGCAAGGACCCCGACGTGGAGGTGCTGCGCCAGCGCATCGGCCGCGACGTGCGGGACCGGTTGCTGGCCGCACTCGGACCGCAGACCGACTACGACGTGATCGAATCGCTGGAACTGCTCTACGTCGGCGCACTGGTGTGGGCCGGGATGGGCTATTCCTCCTACGACGACATGACCCAGCGGCTGGAACGGTCGGCGCGCCTCATCCTCACCTAGGACCGGGCTCACCAAGGACCGGGCTCACCTAGGACTGGGCGCGCAACAGCGCGGTCGACGCGATCACCGCCGGCTCGAGGACGCCGTGCAGATCGCCCCCGTCTTCGACGATGAGCGCGGTCAATTCGCGCAGACCGCCCAGCAGCAGTACCGCCAGTGGGCGTGCGACCACCGGGATTCCGGCGCGCGCGAAACCGGGCCCGGCCGTCAGGTCGACGAGCAGATCGGTCAGCCGATCCATCGCCCACCGGTGCAGCGGCATCGCCGCGACGCCGAGGGCGGGCAGCTCGCGGATCCAGCTCAGTGTGATGGCCGGCCGGGCGACGATGTGGTCGACGTAGGCGCCGACGGCCTGACGGATCTGCACCTGCCAGTCCGCGTCCGGATCGACCGCGGCGCGGATACCCGCGATCAGCACCTCGTTGTTGCTGCGCAGCAATTCGACGAAGCACTGCTCCTTGGTCTCGAAGTGCCCGTAGAAGGTGCGTTTGGACGTGCGGGCGTGCCGGACGATGTCGGCGACCGTGGTCTCGCGGTAACCGCGTTCGGCGATGGAGCCGGTCAGCCCGTCGAGCAGCCGGCCGCGGAACGGATCCACCACGGCGTCCGCCGCGGGCTCGTCCGTCGTCGTCATCGTCGTCTCCCGGGGGCCTTGCGCGGGTCTGGTACCAACCGGTACCGTACCTCACACATCGGCGGTACATCGGAGTACCGTCCCGTGCCCGGGGAGACTGATGAACCAAGCACCCGTCGTCGAGGTACCCAGTCGCGGCGCAGGCGACGTCCGGCTGCCGCCGGCGCTGCGCCTGCCGAAGGTCGTGCAGGGCGTCGGCTATGCCCTGGCCCGGCGACAGTTGGTCGCCTATCTGGCCCGCAAGCACGGACCGGTGTTCCGGATGAACATCCCGATGTTCGGCCGCACCGTGATGGTCGCCGACCCGCAGATCGCCAAGCAGCTCTTCCAGGCCCCGACCGATGAGATCGGCAACATCCAACCGAATCTGAGCCGGGTGCTCGGCCCGGGTTCGGTCTTCGCGCTCGACGGCAGCGAACACCGCCGGCGCCGCCGGTTGCTCACCCCGCCCTTCCACGGCAAGAGCATCAAGAACTACGAGCGGCTCTTCGAGGAGGAGACGCTCCGGGAAACCGCGAACTGGCCGGACGGGCAGGCGATCGCGACGCTCGAGCCGATGATGCGCATCACGCTCAACGCGATCCTGCGGGCGGTGTTCGGGGCGGAAGGGGAGAAGCTCGACGAGCTGCGCCGGATCATCCCGCCGTGGGTGACCCTGGGATCCAAGCTGGCCGTCGTCCCGAGTCCGTCCCGCCAGCTGGGGCGCTGGACGCCGTGGGCGCGGCTCACCGCGTACCGCCGACGCTACGACGCGGTGATCGACCGGCTGATCGATGAGGTGGAGGCGGATCCGCATTTCGCCGATCGCGACGACGTCCTGGCGCTGCTGTTGCGCAGCACCTACGAGGACGGAACGGCGATGACGCGCCAGGAGATCGGCGACGAACTGCTGACCCTGCTGGCCGCCGGGCACGAGACCACGGCCTCGACGCTGGGCTGGGCCTTCGAGCGGATCAGCCGTCACCCCGAGGTGCTGGCCGGACTCGTCGCCGAGGCGGCCACCGAGGAGAACTCCTACCGCCAGGCGGTGATCCTCGAGGTGCAGCGCAACCGCACCGTCATCGACTTCGCCGGACGGCATGTCCACGCACCGACCTATCAGCTCGGTGACTGGGTGATCCCGCGCGGCTACTCGGTGGTGGTCGCGCTGGCCGAGATCCACGAACACGCCGACGATTACGCAGACCCCCAGCGGTTCGATCCGCAGCGCTTCGTCGGCACGCGACCGTCGCCGGTGGCGCACGTCCCGTACGGCGGCGGAACCCGGCGCTGCGTGGGCGCGGTGTTCGCCAACGTCGAGATGGACGTCGTGCTGCGAACGGTGCTGCGCCACTTCGAGATCCTGACGACGACGGCGCCGGGCGAGAAGGTGCACTCGCGCGGGGTGGCTTATACGCCCAAGGACGGCGGTCGCATCGTCGTGCACCGCCGTCTCCGGCCGCTGCGCTCCTAGCCGCTACTGACTGGTGGTCTGCCGCTTGGGCAGCTTCCAGCCCGCTCGCGGGAAGTGGCAGGTGTATCCCCACGGCTGGCGTTCCAGATAGTCCTGGTGCTCGGGCTCGGCCTCCCAGAAGTCACCGGCCGGCGTCACCTCGGTGACCACCTTGCCGGGCCACAGCCCTGAGGCGTCCACATCGGCGATGGTGTCCAGCGCGACCTGCTTCTGCTCGTCGTCGACGTAGAAGATCGCCGATCGGTAGCTGGTGCCGACGTCGTTGCCCTGCCGGTTCTTCGTGGTCGGATCGTGGATCTGGAAGAAGAACTCCAGCAGCGCCCGGTAGTCGGTCTGCGCCGGGTCGTAGGTGATCTCGATGGCCTCGGCGTGGCCCGGATGGTTGCGGTAGGTCGCGTTGGCGTTCTGCCCGCCGGTGTAGCCGACGCGCGTCGACACAACACCCGGCTGCTTACGGATCAGATCCTGCATCCCCCAGAAGCAGCCGCCGGCCAGGATCGCCTTCTTGGTCTCGCTCACACTTGCTCCTTGTCGATGTCGAACAGCGACGTGTACGCGCCGTAACCCTCGGTTTCGAGGTCGTCGAGGTGGATGAATCTCAGCGAAGCCGAGTTGATGCAGTAGCGCAAGCCGCCGGCTTCGCGCGGGCCGTCGGTGAAGACGTGACCCAGATGGCTGTCGCCGAAAGCCGACCGCACCTCGGTGCGCAACATCAGATGGCTGAAGTCGCGCTTCTCCTTCACATGAGCGGGTTCGATCGGTTTGGTGAAGCTCGGCCAGCCGCTGCCGCTCTCGAACTTGTCCACCGAGGCGAACAACGGCTCGCCGGACACCACGTCGACGTAGATGCCCGGTTCGTGGTTGTCCCAGTATTCGCCGGTGAACGGACGCTCGGTGCCGTCCTGCTGGGTGACGCGGTACTGCTCCGGCGTGAGCGCCTCGACCGCGGCGGGATTCCTGTTGTAGTTCTGTGCCACCTGACCTCCTCGTGTGCACCTCCTACAACCGTAGGCGCGGCTGCGATCATCCCTGCTCGACGGCCACGAACCGGACCCAAAGCCTCGACACGGCCCGGTGAAACGTGTTCTAGTTCTGGACGTGACGAGCACGGATTCCGCCCGATTCACCCGCTCCGAACTGGCCGCTGCGTTCGAGACCTTCGAGGCGACCGTGGCGCATGCGGCCCAGACCCAGGACTGGGACGCCTGGGTCGGCCACTACACGCCCGACGTCGTATACGTCGAGCACGCCGCAGGCACCATGCGGGGGCGCGACGAGGTGCGCACGTGGATCACACGGACGATGGGCAGCTTTCCGGGCAGCTACATGACCGCGTTTCCGTCGCTGTGGACGGTGATCGACGAATCCACCGGCCGGATCATCTGCGAACTGGACAATCCCCTGCGCGATCCGGGCGACGGCACGATCTTCACCGCCACCAACATCTCGATCCTCACCTATGCCGGCGACGGTCTGTGGTCCCGTCAGGAGGATGTCTACAACCCGCTGCGCTTCGTGTCCGCAGCGATGAAGTGGTGTCACCGAGCCCGCGAGCTGGGCACGCTCACCGACGAAGCGGCCGAGTGGATGACGCAGTACGGAGGGGCCCGGTGACGACCTCGGGCAGCGCGCCGAAGCTGGTCATCGGGGCGAACGGATTCCTCGGTTCACACGTGACGCGGCAACTCGTCGCCGCTGGTCACGACGTCCGCGCCATGGTGCGCGACGGCGCCAAGACGCGCGGTATCGACGACCTGGACGTCACCCGCTTTCACGGCGACATCTGGGACACCGACACGCTGACCGAGGCGATGAGCGGATGCGACGACGTCTACTACTGCGTCGTCGACGCGCGCGGCTGGCTGCGTGATCCGGCGCCGCTGTTCCGCACCAACGTCGAGGGCACCCGCAACGTGCTCGATGTCGCGGTCAGTCCCGAGATCGCCACCGGCCTGCACCGGTTCGTCTACACCAGTAGCTACGTCACGGTCGGACGGCGCCGCGGGCGGCGCGCCACCGAGGACGATGTGATCGCCGACCGCGGCATCACCCCGTACGTGCGGTCGCGGGTGCAGGCCGAGGATCTGGTGCTGCGCTACGCCCGTCAGCGCGGACTGCCCGCCGTCGCGATGTGTGTGTCCACCACCTACGGCAGTGGTGACTGGGGCCGGACCCCGCACGGCGCGATCATCGCCGGGGCGGCATTCGGGAAGCTGCCGTTCGTCATGGGCGGTATCGAGTTGGAGGCGGTCGGCATCGACGACGCCGCGCGGGCGATGATCCTGGCTGCCGAGCGCGGACGCGTCGGTGAGCGCTACCTGATCTCGGAGAAGATGATCAGCAACGCCGAGGTGGCCCGTATCGCCGCCGAGGCCGTCGGCGTGGCGCCCCCGTCGAAACGCATCCCGCTGCCGGTGTCCTATGCGCTCGCCGCGGCCGGCAGTGCCAAGGCCCGGCTGCGCCGCACCGACGAACGGCTGTCGCTCGAGTCGCTGCGACTGATGCGCGCCGAGGCCCCGCTCGACCACAGCAAGGCCGTCCGGGAACTGGGCTGGCAGCCGCGGCCGGTCGAGGAGTCCATCGCCGAGGCCGCCCGGTTCTGGGTGTCGCTGCGCGAGGCCAAGCGCACCAGGCCCGAGCACGGCTAGCGCCCGAACAGGCGCGCGGCGTTGGTCTCCAGGATCCTGCCGGCGTCCTCTTCGGAGGCGGCCTGCCGGACGTAGTCGACGGCCCGCACGAACGTATCGCCGTCCTCATACGGAAAATCGGTACCGAGCAGGATGCGGTCGGCGCCGAAAGTGTCGATGGCGCATCGCAACGCAGGAGCGTGGCAGTGGCTGACAGTGTCGTACCAGAGTCGCCGGGCGGCCCGGCTGGGTGGCTCGGCGAGATCGGGTGCCTCCCACCGCACGTGGTCGTCGGCGCGGCGGGTGAGCATCGGCAACGCACCGCCCAGATGCGAGCAGATGATCTCGATCGCGGGATAGCGCTGTAGATATCCGCTGGTGATCAGCTGCATGGCGGCGATGGTGTCCTCGAACGGCGCACCGACCATCCAGGTGAGGTGGCCGTCGGCGACCAGTGGTGAGCATGCCGCGTTGCCGACCGGGTGCAGGTAGAGGATCGCGGCGCGGCGGTCGAGCTCGGCGAAGACCGCTTCGAATTCGGGATCGGTGAGCGCACGGCCCAGCACACTCGTGGTCATTGTGACCCCGGCCATGCCGAGATCGTCGAGCGCTCTGCACATCTCCGCCACGGCGGCGTCGACATCGGGCAGCGGGGTGGCCGCGAACGCCCGGAAGCGATCCGGATGGTTGTGGGTGAGGCCGGCGTACTCGTCGTTGACGTGGCGTGCGGCGGCCACCGCGCAGGCGGTGTCGATGCTGTAGGGCAGTTGCGGGGCCGCGGACAGTACCTGAACGTCGATGCCGGCCCGGTCCATCAGACGCAGCCGGGCGGTCAACTCGTCGCCACCGCCGGCGCCGATTCCGCGTTGGGTCCCGGTATCGGTGCGGCCGAGGTCGGCGAGCATGTCGAGGTAGGTGTCGCTCCAGTAGTGGGCGTGCACGTCGATGCGCATGGCTGACTACGTTAGGACGGGCGCCGCGGGCCGGCGCCACATTGGGCGGCGATCACTTCCTGCCACCTGCCGCTCAATCACTGCCAGCGGGAAGATTGCCTCTGACCTGCCGGTTGACGCTGTCAGACCGGCCAGGAAAACCTTCCAGACCGACAGGTTAAAGAAGAGGCAGAGACAATGAAGAAGTTCGGATTCGCCACCCTCGCCGCCAGCACCCTGACCGCCGCGTTCCTGGGACTGGCGTCCCCCGCCGCGGCCGCCCCGACCGGCCAGGGCAACGCGCAGGACACCATCAGCCAGCTCGAATCGCGCGGCATCCGGGTGATCATCAACCGGCAGGGCCTGGTGGGCCCGCTGGACCAGGCCTCGGTGACCGCGGTGCGGTTCGACACCGACGACCACGTCGCCTACGTGAACGTCCGCTGACCACGGCGGAGAACGACTGAATGAGCCGAGCAGGGCGCCCCGCGCGGGGCGCCCTTTCTCGTGCCGGTCGACGCGGCCCCGTCACGCCGCGGTGGCAGACTCGACCGGTGCCCACGGTCAACGGTCAGGTCTCGCACTGGTACGACGCACTGCCCACCTACCGCCCGGCGCTGCCCGGCGACCGCGACGCGGACGTGTGCATCGTCGGCGCCGGCTACACCGGGCTCTGGACCGCCTACTACCTCAAACGCGCCGACCCGTCGCTGCGCATCGTCGTCCTGGAATCCCGCTTCGCCGGATTCGGGGCCAGCGGGCGAAACGGCGGCTGGCTGTCGGGCCTGGTCCCCGGTGACCGCAACGCCATGGCCAAGCGCTACGGGCGCGACCCGGTCCTGCGATGGCAGCGTGCGCTCAACGAGGCCGTCGACGAGGTGGCCGACGTCGCGAACCGGGAGGGTATCGACGCCGGCATCGCCAAAGGCGGCACCATGGAGATCGCCCGCAACCCCGCCCAGGCCGCCCGACTGGCCGCCGCGGTCGACGAGGAGCGGCGCTGGCAGGTCGACGGCATCACTGTGCTCACCAAAGATGAAGCAGCGCAACGAATCCGATTCGACGGAGTGGTGAGCGCGTTCCACACCCCGCACTGTGCCCGGATCCAGCCCGCGCGGCTGGCGCGCGGACTGGCCGAGACCGTCGAGAACCTCGGCGTGACGATCCACGAACAGAGTCCGGTCACCGCCATCACCCCGGGTCGCGCCGTCACCGGGCACGGCAGCGTCCGCGCGCCGATCGTGCTGCGCGCGACCGAGGGCTTCACGGCCGCACTGCCCGGTTTACGGCGCCGCTGGTTGCCGATGAACAGCTCGATGATCGCGACGGAGCCGATCCCCGAGCACCTGTGGCGGGAGATCGGATGGGCCGGCCGCGAGACCGTCGGCGACACCGCCCACGGCTTCTTCTACGCCCAACGCACCCTCGACGACCGGATCGCGATCGGCGGCCGCAGCGTCCCCTACCGCTTCGCCTCGCGCACCGACGACGACGGCCGGGTGCCCCGACGCACGATCGGCGCGCTGAGCGAGGTGCTGCACGCGTTGCTCCCGCAGATCCGGCACATCCCGATCGCGCATGCCTGGTGCGGGGTGCTGGCCGTCCCGCGGGACTGGGAGTCCACCGTCGCACTGGATCCGGCGACCGGGCTGGGCTGGGCGGGCGGATACGTCGGGCACGGCGTGACGGCGACCAACCTGGCCGGCCGGACCCTCGCCGATCTGGTGCTGGATCGACGCACCGACCTGACCGGCCTGCCGTGGGTCGGGCACCGATCCCGCAGCTGGGAACCCGAACCCCTGCGCTGGCTGGGCGTGCGCGGGCTCTATGTCGCCTACAAGCTGGCCGATCGGCACGAAGCCCGCGGACGGGCCACCACGTCGCCGATCGCCCGGATCGCCGACCGCATCACCGGCCGGCCCTAACGCTCGGCGCGGACCCTGAGCCGGTCGAGGGTGGCCTCGATGTGCCGCTGATTGGCCGACGTGCGGTCCTTCACGCCCGTCGCCAGGCCGGCCACGGTACGGAACCAGCCCGGGCGCTGGTCCCACGTGCGCTCGGTGACCCGGCAGCCGCCGGGCCGTTCCTCGATGTCATAACGCCACCGGGCCACCGGGATCCCGAGGCTGCGGACGTCGAACGCGAACGACCGCCCGGCCGTCGCCTCGGTCACCGTGCAGGTGGTGTTCCAGCTTCGCGAACCGTTGCGGTTGCTTCCGACGAACACGGCGCCGGGACGCACGGCCCCGTCAGTTCCGGGGCCTTTCTTCCAGCGCATCGCGGTCGTCTCCTCGGCGAGTTCGGCCAACGTGGCTAGATTGGTCAGGAGACGGTAGACGGCGTCGGGATCAGCAGCGATGTCGACGGCGGCCTGCGCGGAGGCCCGGTCGGACACGGGGCCCTGAGGTGTCATAGGCACCGATGCTAGAGCCGGCCTCGAACCCGACCGGAGGAGGAGCACCATGAGCGATCGACCGAGGCTCGAACCCAGCGACAAACACCCGATCACCGTCACCCCGACCGGTCGTCGGGTGACCGTGAAGGTGGCCGGTGAGACGGTCGCCGAAACCGACGCCGCCCTGACGTTGCAGGAGTCGACGTATCCCGCGGTGCACTACATTCCGCTCGTCGACGTCCGGGACGGCGCGCTGTCACGCAGCGACACCACCACCTACTGCCCCTTCAAGGGCGACGCCGGCTATTACCACGTGACCGTGGACGGCAAGACGGTCGACGACGCCGTCTGGACCTACGAGCAGCCGTATCCGGCCGTCGCCGAGATCGCCGGACACGTCGCGTTCTATCCGGACAAGGCGACCATCGCCCTGGACTAGGAGATCCGGGGAACCCGGCCGGTGCGCACCGCGTAGCGCCGCTCGGCATACGCCAGATCGTCCACCCACAACCGGGTGGCCGCCTGCCGCATGAGCGGGGTGATCAACGGCGCCATCCGCTGCCCGTAGTGGAAGTTCGGCCGGTCAGAGTGTGCGACGACAGCCTCGATCACCGCGGTGCGCGGTTGCCCGTCCGGCCCGGGACCGACCGGCGTCGCATGGGTCTCCACCACGCTGCCGGTTCCCTCGCCATCGATGATCCGCATCGTGATGGTCCGCGGCTCCGGTGCGGTGAACTCCGCGATCACCGGCACCCCGAGCCGGCCCAGGCGGAACGTCACCGCCACCAGGAACCGGTCCTCGGCGTCGGACACCGCCGCCCCGGCCGGGGGTGCGGTCAGCACCTCGAGCCGGGTGAACGAATACGGGTGGAACCACGCGCCGTGCCACGGATCGAGCCGGTTGGCGATGACGTCGGCGGGTTCGCAGACGCCGACCAGGCGCGTCACCGCCGACAGCGTCGCCCCCACCGGTCGCGTTGGGATGATCGGGCGGTCGGTGGGCTCTTCGCCGCCGACGCGGTCCAGCCGTACCCAGGACAGCACCCCGTCGTCGTAGGCCGGATACGGCTTCCAGCCGAATTCGCGGCGTTCGCCGGACAACCGCAGCCCGTGCCACGGGCAGATCAGCGCGCCGCAATCCACGGTGCCGGTCGACAGATCCGCCCCCAGGTGCGGACAGCTCGCCGGTCCGATGTGCAGGTCACCGTCGGTGCCGCGCCACGCCACCAGTTCGACGCCGGCCACTGTGGCGCTCGCCGGCTTTCGGCGGATGTCGGTGCTCGCCGCGAACGGATACCAGTTGCCGCTGGGGCGGGCCTGCGAGCGGGCGAGCGCTTCATTGATGATGGCGGGCTGCGCGTCGGAGTAGGTCGGTCGCTGTTCGGACCACTTCAGGGGCGGCAGCACGTCGAACGGCGAGACCTTGGCCCACTTCGCCCTGAGCTCGGTGAGCATGGCGGTCAACCTCCTCGCTGAGCCAGCCGCCGCAGTGCGGCGGATCGGCCGGTGGTCGGGACGGTGGTCAGCGGATGCCCCGCGACACCGAAGTGCGCGAGCAACCGGTTGGCGGCGGCGAATCCGGTCGTCGCCGCACGCTCCATCAGGGCGACCGGCAGATCGATGCGGATTCCGTCACCGGCGAGCGCCAGGCCCGCGACCGGAGTGGCCACCGTCGGACGGCCCGCGAAATCCCCCGGCGCGAACCGCGGGCAGTCCGCGCGCATGAGCCGGCGTTCACCGACGATCCGCGCGTCCGCCGTTTCCGGGAAGATCTCGCGCAGCCGGGCCAGCAGTCGCCGCGGCAGTTCCTCGGAGGTGTCGGTGACGGCATAGGAATGCAGTTCGACCACCGAACCACCGGTGCGGTGCGCCCACCGCGCCGCCTGGGCCTCGTAGCGTTCCAGCACGCTGACATTGTCCAGCGGCGCCAGCCCGCCGGTGCCGAGAAACGCCGGACGGTCGGCCGCGACCGGGCGGTCCAGCCAGAGCCGGTACACCAGGAACGGCGGCGCGGTGCCCAGGCCGGCCACCGAGGCCCGCCATGGCTCGTCACCCAGATGCGCTGAGGCCGAGACGATATCGCGCAGCCCGGCGACGTCGGTGGCCAGGACCACGCCGTCGGCGCTCAGCGGGGGACCGGTTTCACAGTGCACGGTGAAACCGTTCTCGACGGCCGCGGCCCGCCGGCCGGTGTGGAACCGCACCCCACCGGCCTCCAGGTAGGCGCGCAGCGGATTCCACAGCGCTGCATCGAAGTTGTCCGCGGCCACGTCGAAGACGAGACCTTCGCTGGAGCCGAGGAAATAGATGTGGAACATGGTGGCCAACTCGGCCGCGGACAGCTCGTGCGGCAGCGCGAAGAAGCTACGGGAGAACACCTCGAAGGCCAGGTGCCGGGCCGCCTCGGGGAAGTTGATGTCGCGCAGGAACGTCGCGGCGTCGGTACCGTCGAGGCGTTCGTAGATATCGGGTACCGACACCGCGGCCAGCGGTGCGGCGGCGCGGGCGTTGATCCGGGCCAGGTCACGCAACCGGAAGGTGGGGCTGCGCAGCGCGAAGGCCATCGCGTTGAACGGCGGCGTCTGGGGCAACCCGCGGAACGTGTCGCGGCGGCCCCGTCCGTCGATCAGCGGGTAGTCGTCCACCGGCGTCAGCATGGACAGTTCACCATCGATGCGGCGCAACAGATTCCGCAGATTGTAATACTGGCGGAAGAAGGCGTGGAAGCCACGGTTCATCGCCGCCGGGCCGACACCGTCGACGTCCTCGGTCCAGCCGCCGACCCGCCCGCCCAGATACCGCTCCCGCTCCACCACGTCGACCTCGACGCCACGCTCGGCCAGCCCGGTCGCCGCGCAGAGCCCGGCGATACCACCGCCGACGACGACCACCCGCGGACGGGCCGGCAGGCCGGCGGCGTCCGGACGGCCCGGCGGGCCCGGGTGCCGGACGCGACGCGGATCTCTCATCGCCGGGGGGCCAGGGCGGTGAACGTGTGCACCACGTTGCGCTGCCAGCCCGGAACGGTATCACTGGCGATATCGGTGAAACCGTTGCGGCGCAGCCGCTCCCGGAATGCGGTCGCACCGTCGAAGCGGTTGACGCTGCGGCGCAGATAGGTGTAGAGCGAGGCGTCGCCGGTACGCAGCCGACCGGCCGGGATGATGATCGCCCAGCAGACGGCATTCCACACCGCCGTGGCGGCGCGGGAGTCACGCACCGAATACTCGTGCACGGCCAGCGGGGCACCCGGGCGCAGCAGCTCGGCGAACGTCCGCAGCTGGGCGTCGGGATCGTCGAGGTTGCGCAGCAGGTAGGCCGCGAAGATCCCGTCGAACGGACCGGTCACCCCCGCATCGGCGATGTCCTCGATCTTGCTGTGCACGAAGCTCACCGAGTCCGGCCACCGCTTGGCCCTCGCCTCGGCGAGCATGCCGGCCGAGGCGTCCACGGCGACGATCTCGGCCTGCGGTGCGGCGGCCAGCAGCGCGGCGGTGGACAGACCCGTCCCGCATCCCGCGTCGAGCAGCCGCAGCCCGCGTCCGCCGTCGGGCACGTTCATCCGCTCGGCGGAAAGCCGGAGATGGTCGTGGTAGCCGGGATTCGCGCCGACCAGCCGGTCGTAGGCGGCGGCCCCGGCGTCGAAGGCGGCGGGCACCGCGGCGTGGGGCAGGGGATCGTTCGGGTAGCGGCTCATCCCTGGACCTTCGCGGAATGCACGAGCCGCGCGCGCCAGGCGCGCAGCAGCCCGCCCGCGGCGACCTGCAACCGCCGGCCGTTGCCCACGGTCGCCCGCTGGTTGAAGATGTCGAAATCGATGTCCTCGATGCGCTTGAGGATGTCGCAGTAGAGCACCTGCGCGGCCGACACGCAGGCGCGCGAGCGCGGATGCAACAGCGTGACGCCGTGGGTGGCGTAGTCGTAGATCCGGCGGGTGATCGCATGCTGCTCGGCCAGCGCCCGGCGGACCCGGGTGTCGGTCCGCTTGTTGGTGTGGCACCACATCAGCAGGTCGCGGTCGACGCCGTGGGCAGCGAGTTCATCGGCGGGCAGGTACACCCGGCCGCGATCGAGGTCCTCGTCGACGTCACGCAGGAAGTTGGTGAGCTGGAACGCCTTGCCCAGGGCGGCGGCGTACGGTGCGGCCTCCTCCCGCGGCACCACAGTGCCGAGCACCGGCAGCAGTTGCAGGCCGATCACCTCGGCGGAGCCATACATATACCGGTCGATCGCGGCGCGATCGGGATAGTCGGTGACCGTGAGGTCCATCCGCATCGAGGCCAGGAAGTCGTCGAACAGTTCCCAGGCGATGCCGTAGCGGCGGGCCGTGTGCACCACCGCCGTCAGCGACGGATCGTCGCCATTGGCATTGCCCTGCACCAGCCGATCGAACAGCTGGGTGGCCAGCAGGTGCAACCGGTCGGCGCGCTCGGTGGAGGTCGCCGTGGACTCCAGATCGTCGAGGATGTCGTCGGCGCGGCGGGCGAAGCCGTACAGGGCGTGGACGGCCGGGCGCTGCTCCGGGGCGAGCAACCGGGTGGCCAGGAAGAACGTCCGGCCGTGCTGGGCGTTGAGGAACCGGCAGTAGCGGTAGGCATCGCGCAGCGCGGGATCCCGCACGCCTGCGGCGTCGAGTTCTGATCCGATCATGGCAACCCGCTCCTCGTTCGCGTGGGTACGGTCGACGTCGATGTGCCGCGTCCGGCACCGGTTCCGGTGATCCGGTCGGCGGCCAGCCGGCCCGAGACCAGTGCGGTGGGAACCCCGACGCCGGGGACGGTGGACGACCCGGCCAGTACCACGTTCTCCGCCCCGCGGACGGTGTTGGCCGGTCGGAACGGTCCGGTCTGGGCGAAGGTGTGCGCGAGGGCGAACGGTGTGCCGGCCACCATGCCCTGCCGCGCCCAGTCGTCGGGATCGACGACGTGCAACAGTTCGAAGTCGCCGAGCGCGGGCATCCTCGTATGCACGTGCGAGAGCATCTGCTCGACGTAACCGTCCCGGGTCGCCGACCAGTTCACCTGCCCCACCGCGAGATTCGGCGCCGGGGCCAGCACGTAGAGCAGGTCGCGGCCGGCCGGGGCCAGCGTCGGGTCACCCGCGGTCGGGCGGGTCACCAGCAGTGACGGATCGCTCATCACCCGGCCATCGGAGATGATGTCGGTGAACGTCGACTCCCACGCGTCGCCGAACAGGATCGTGTGGTGTCCGGGAGCATCCGGCCCGGTGGTGGCCGGGCAGCCGACGTGAGCGACGACCGCCGACGGGGCCGGCCGCACCGGCAGCAACCGTCGTGGGGTGCGCCCGAGCAACCGGTAGGTGGTCGGCAACTCGGTGGTCAGCACCACCGCGTCGGCCGCGAATCGCTCACCGGTGTCGGTGAGCACCGCCGCCACCCGACCATCGGCATGGCGTTCCAGGGCCGACACCGAAGCGCCGTAACGGAATTCGACACCGGCGTCGGACGCCGCCGCCGCCATCGCCTCCGGTACGGCACGCATTCCGCCCCGCGGGAAATACACCCCGGCGACGGTGTCCATGTAGGCGATCACGGCGTACGCCGCCAGCGCCTTGTGCGGCGGCACGCCCGCGTAGAGGGCCTGGAAGGTGAAGATGCGGCGCAATCGGTCGTCGCTGATGAACCGGCGGATCACCCGGTCCCAGCGGCGGAACCCGCCGAGGGCGGCCAACCGGGCCAGCTGCGGGGTGGCCAGCGACAGCGGAGAGTCGAAATTCGACGCGATGAAGCCGTTGAACTCGGCCTGATACAGCCGGGTGAGCCAGGTGCGCATCTGCAGATAGCCGTCGGCCGCCGTGGCCCCGGCGAACCGTTCGATCTCGGCGGCCATCGCCGTCGCGTCGGTGTGCACCGACAGCCCCGAGCCGTCGGCGAACGAGGCGCGGTAGGCCGGATCGACGCGATGCAGTTCGAGCCGGTCGGTCATCGACTCGCCGACGGCGGCGAAAGCGTCGGAGATGATGTCGGGCATGGTGAGCACCGTGGGTCCGGTGTCGAGCCGGTAGCCCCGGATGTCCAGCCGGCCCATCCGTCCGCCGGGGAAGGTCTCGCGTTCCACCACGGTCACCGTGCGTCCCCGCCCCGCGAGCTGGAGGGCCGCCGACAGCCCCGACAGCCCCGCGCCCACCACCACGACGCGTTCTGTCCGTCCCCCGACGGTGCGCATCAGCTCATATCTCCTGTTCGTCGATTCATGCCGCCCGCTGTGTACAGATCGCCGCCATGCTGATCAGCCCGGCGCGGACGGTGTCGTCGAGCCGGCCGGTGCCGATGCGCTCCAGCGCATGAGCCAGCTTCCGGTCGATGAGTTGCTCGATCCAGTCGACCGCGCCCGTCGCGGCGATGAGGTTCTGCCAGTGGACGATGTCACTGTCGTCGAGATGGCGCTGCGCCATCAACTCGGTGAGCTGGTTGCGCACCGCCGGATCGGCCAGTCGGTGCGCGGCCACCACGACACTGGTGGCCTTGTGCTCGCTCAGGTCGCCGCCGGCGGGCTTGCCGGTGACCGCCGGCGCACCGAAGATCCCCAGGAGGTCGTCGCGCAGCTGGAACGCCTCGCCGACCGCCGCGCCGTACCGGCCGAGCAGACCGATGGTGCCCTCGGGGCATCCGGCCAGTGCCGCGCCGATCTCCAGGGGGCGGCGGACGGTGTAGTTCCCCGACTTGCGGCGGGCGACGTCGAGCACGTCCTCCAGTGTCGGCCGTCCGCCGGCGTCGTTGACCAGATCGGCGAACTGTCCGACGGCCAATTCGGTGCGCATGGCGTCATAGCGCGGCCACGCCCGCTCCAGGGCGGTCGCGGGCAGTCCGCTTTCGCGCAGCATCTGACCCGCCCACACCAGGCAGAGGTCGCCGAGCAGGACCGCGGCCGAGGCGCCGAACCGGTCCGCGGAGCCACCCAGGCCGCGGGCCCGGTGCCAGTCGGCGAATCGCACATGCGCCGACGGCCGGCCCCGCCGCAGCGGGGAGTCGTCCATGACGTCGTCCTGCAGGAGCGCGAAGATGTGCAGCAGCTCGAAGCTCGCCGCAGCGCGCACCGCGGCATCGTCGGGATCGGCACCGGCCAACCAACCCAGGTAGGTGAACGTCGAGCGCAGGCACTTGCCCTCACCGACGAAGTCGACGAGCACGTCCGAGGCGATGTCGACACCGGTCAAGCCGAGATCGCACGCACAGCGGTCGGCGACGAAATCCTGCACGGCGTCGATGGCGGACCGACGCAGCTCGGCCCGCCAGAGGTCGAAGGACGCGCGCGGATCGGGTTGACCGGACAGCGGGGCGGCCGGGCGCAGCGCGGCGACCAGCCGATCGTCGACACCGCTCAACGAAAAACCTTTCGACACCCGTTCTGACCCCTAGCCCAAACTAAAGTCCAAGGTGTCCATACCCCCAGTCGAGGAAACCAATCGCGGCCCTTTGTCATGAATATGTCATCACCTAACCGCAGGTCGGAACGGACGCGGGTGGTCTTTCCGGGGCCGGTGAGCCCGGCATTGACCCTGTCCCCGCTGCGCCGCGGCCGGGGCGACCCATGCCTGCACGTGGCCGCCGACGGGTCGATCTGGCGGACCAGCCTGCCGCCCAGTGGTCCGGTCACCGCCCGGATCACCCGGGCGGACGCCAGCAGCGTGGACGTCGAGGCCTGGGGGCCGGGTGCGGTCGAGTTCCTCGCGGGCGCTCCGGCCCTGCTGGGCGCCGACGACGACGCCACGGGCTTCGCACCGCAGGAACCGACCCTGGCCGCCGCGCACCGGCGGGTGCCGCATCTGCGGCTCGGACGCACCGGCCGGGTGCTGGAGGCACTGATCCCGGCGGTCATCGAGCAGCGGGTGTCCGGGATGGACGCGTTCCGCTCCTGGCGGGTGCTGGTGACCAAGTTCGGCGCCCCGGCGCCGGGCCCGGCGCCGGCGCACATGCGGGTGCCGCCGACCGCACCGGTGTGGCGGCGCATTCCCTCCTGGGAATTCCACCGCGCCAACGTCGATCCCGGCCGGGCCCGCACGCTGGTGCTGTGCGCGCAGCGCGCGGACTCGCTCGAGCGGCTGTCGGCCCGGCCCCCGGCCGAGGCCCGGACGGCGCTGACCTCGCTGCCCGGTGTCGGCGTCTGGACCGCCGCCGAGACCGCCCAGCGCGCCTGGGGCGACGCGGATGCGCTGTCGGTGGGCGACTACCACCTCGCCAAGACGGTCGGGTGGAGCCTGCTGGGCCACCCCATCGACGACGACGCCATGGTCGTACTCCTCGGGCCGCTGCGGCCCCACCGCCATCGCGCCGTACGCCTGCTGCTGGTCAGCGGATTGGCGCACAACCCCCGGTTCGGGGCGCGCCAGGCGATTCCGCGGCTTGCGGAGTTGTGACATGGGCCAAGCGGTTGATTACGTGTCGCGGGGTGAGGGTAGATGTTGATCAAGACTTGATCACGGCAAAGGAGCACAGATGACGTACACCGTTCCGGGCATGACGGACAAAGAAGGCGCCCAGGTTGCCGAGCTGCTGCAGAAGCAGCTGAGCCGCTACAACGACCTGCACCTGACGCTCAAGCACATCCATTGGAATGTGGTGGGGCCGAATTTCATCGGTGTCCACGAGATGATCGACCCGCAGGTCGAGTTGGTGCGCGGTTACGCCGACGAGGTGGCCGAACGCATCGCGACCCTCGGCGGCTCGCCCAAGGGCACGCCCGGCGCCATCATCAGCGATCGGTCGTGGGACGACTACTCGCTGGAGCGCGACACCGTGCAGGCGCATCTCGCGGCGCTGGACCTGGTTTACGACGGCGTCATCGAGGACACCCGCAAGAACATCGCGGAGACCGAGGAGCCCGACCCGATCACCAACGACATGCTGATCGGTCACGCCGCCGAGCTGGAGAAGTTCCAGTGGTTCGTCCGTGCGCACCTGGAGAATTCGGGCGGTCAGCTGCAGCACGGCGGCGAATCCACCGAGAAGGGCGCCGCCGCCAGCGTCCGCGACGGCTCGAAGTAGCCCTCCGCACGACCCCTTACGGATCGGGCCCGCGTCCATCGGACGCGGGCCCGTTTCATGCCCGGCGTCACCGGTATCCGGTGCAGCGGGCGCTCAGAGCCAGCCGGCCGTCGGCACCGAAGGCCTGCGCCTCGGCCACGCCGGTGCTGCGACCGACGCGCGACGCCGTAGCGGTGTAGCGGGACTCGCCGCCCGCCACGAGACGGCGGAGGAAGTTCACCCGCAGCGATCCGGTGCGCAACGGCGCGTCGGAGCGGCCGGTGTTCAGCGCCGCGGAGGCGACCAGTTCGAGCCCCGTCGCAGCCACCCCGCCGTGCACCACGCCCAGCGAGTTGTTGAGCACCGGGTCGGCGCGCTGGCGCAGCACCGCCGGCTCGGCCGGGTCCGGTTCGACCGCCATCATCTGGGCCAGCCCGGTCTTGGGCACGAGGTGGGCCGGGTGGGCCGGCGGATCGGTGAGCTCAGCGGCGGTGATGTAGAACGAGCGAACACTGCCGGTGCCGATCACGGTGTCGCCGATGCTGAACTCGCACAGCACCATCGCGGTGCGGCCCTTGGCGCCCACCGGCCGGGCACGGCCGGTCACCGGGGTGTCGGTGGCAGCGATCAGATCGGCGGCCGCCGGGTCGAGTTCCATCGACAGCTCCGTGGAGACGGTCCATTCGCCGACTCCCCGGCGCAGATGATTGGCCAGCCCGCCCACGTGATCAAGGAGCATCGCCAGCGGCGCGGCGGTGGGCTGCCCGGTCAAAGGATTGCGCAGACCGTGTCCGGGCACCGTCGCGGTGACCTCCTGCCCACCGGGCACCGCGACCGTGGTCTCGAACGTGACGATGCCGAACCGGCCGATCGGCGTGTTGAGCGGGTGCGACATTCGTCTGAGTCTGCCGCACCGCGTCGCTGGTCGCGTTGCTGGTCGCGGGTGTGGCAGCCGTCTCAGCCGACAGCCGGTCTTTCTTAAGAATCTGGCTAGGCTTTGCGCAAACGTGATTGGCCGGGCAGTGGCAGCAAAACCGGGGTGAACTACGCTTTCAGCAAACAGATTGGCCGATGGGGCAACTGAGACTTGTGGTGCAGGCCGGCGCTCGCGGCCCGCGCGACGTCGTGAAAGTCGTTGACCGACAGAGTGTTCCGGATGGGCGCCGAGCAGGTGAGCACCGAACCGGCAAATTGGCGGGCGAGTATAGTTAGGTCGCACTAAGTTGGCATGTCAGCCGGTGTTTGACCTATCGTTTTGTCCACCTGTGGCGAATGGGAAAAAGGCCGCTGTTCAATGCTGCACAGAGGACCGCCTCCGCCTTCGGCGATGGCCGTCGCAGACGGCTGCCACAGGGAGCTTTGCCGGAGGTCCGAGAGTAAGGGTCAGGTGGGATGCCAGTGGGAGCAGCGCCGAGTGGGCTGTACAACCCCGCATACGAGCACGACTCGTGCGGTGTGGCGATGGTGGCGGATATGCATGGCCGTCGCAGCCGCGACATCGTCGACAAGGCCATCACGGCCCTGTTGAACCTCGAACACCGCGGTGCCCAGGGCGCCGAACCGAACACCGGGGACGGCGCAGGCATCCTTCTGCAGGTCCCCGATGAGTTCCTGCGCGCTGTGGTCGACTTCGAGCTGCCCCAAGCGGGGGACTATGCCACCGGCATCGCCTTCCTGCCGCAGTCGTCGAAGGACGCCGCCGCGGCCTGCGAGTCGGTCGAGAAGATCGCCGAGGCCGAGGGGCTGACCACCCTCGGCTGGCGCGAGGTGCCAACCGACGACTCGTCGCTGGGCGCGCTGGCCCGCGACGCCATGCCGACATTCCGCCAGATCTTCCTCGCCGGCGCATCCGGGATGGATCTGGAGCGCCGCGCCTATGTCGTACGCAAGCGCGCCGAACACGAACTGGGGACCAAAGGTCCCGGTCAGGACGGCCCGGGCCGGGAGACGGTGTACTTCCCCAGCCTGTCCGGCCAGACGTTCGTCTACAAGGGCATGCTGACCACGCCGCAGCTGCGCGCGTTCTACCTCGATCTGCAGGACGAGCGGCTGACGAGTGCGCTGGGAATCGTGCACTCGCGCTTCTCCACCAACACCTTCCCGTCCTGGCCGCTCGCGCACCCGTTCCGCCGGGTGGCCCACAACGGCGAGATCAACACCGTCACCGGCAACGAGAACTGGATGCGCGCGCGCGAAGCGCTGATCCGCACCGACGTCTTCGGCGGCCGGAACGACATGGACAAGATCGTCCCGGTCTGCACGCCGGGCGCGTCGGACACCGCACGTTTCGACGAGGTGCTCGAGCTGCTGCACCTCGGTGGCCGCAGCCTGCCGCACGCGGTGCTGATGATGATCCCCGAGGCGTGGGAACGCAACGAGGACATGGATCCGCGTCGCCGAGCCTTCTACGAGTACCACGCCTCGCTGATGGAACCGTGGGACGGACCGGCGTCGGTGTGCTTCACCGACGGCACCGTCATCGGCGCCGTGCTGGACCGCAACGGGCTGCGCCCGTCGCGGATCTGGGTGACCGAGGACGGTCTGGTCGTGATGGCCTCCGAAGCCGGTGTGCTCGATCTCGAGCCGTCCACCGTGGTCAAGAAGATGCGGCTGCAGCCCGGCCGCATGTTCCTGGTCGACACGGCCCAGGGGCGGATCGTCTCCGACGAGGAGATCAAGGCCGAGCTGGCCGCCGAGCAGCCGTACCAGGAATGGCTGGACAGCGGTCTGTTCCAGCTCGGCGACCTGCCGCCCGGTGACTATGTCCGGATGCCGCATCACCGCGTCGTGCTGCGTCAACAGGCCTTCGGCTACACCTACGAGGAACTCAACATGCTGGTGGCGCCGATGGCGCGCACCGGCGCCGAGCCGATCGGTTCGATGGGCACCGACACCCCGGTGGCCGTGCTCTCGCAGCGCCCGCGGATGCTCTTCGACTACTTCCAGCAGCTCTTCGCGCAGGTGACCAACCCGCCGCTGGACGCCATCCGCGAAGAGGTGGTGACCAGCTTGCAGGGCACCGTCGGACCCGAGGGTGACCTGCTCAACCCCGATGCCGAATCGTGCCGACAGATCGTGCTGTCGAACCCGATCCTGCGCAACGCCGAGCTGTCCAAGCTGATGTGCGTCGACCCCGACCACGAGATCCGCGGTCACAAGCACGGCATGCGGGCCGCGGTGATCCGCTGCCTGTACCCGGTGAACCGCGGCGGTCAGGGGCTCAAGGAGGCGCTCGACAACGTCCGGGCCAAGGTGTCCTCGGCCATCCGCGACGGCGCCCGCATCATCGTGCTGTCCGACCGCGAGTCCAACGAGCAGATGGCGCCGATCCCGTCGCTGCTGTCGGTGGCCGCGGTGCACCATCACCTGGTCCGTGAGCGCACCCGCACCAAGGTCGGCCTGGTGGTCGAAGCCGGTGACGCCCGCGAGGTCCACCACATGGCCTGCCTGGTCGGATTCGGCGCGGCGGCGATCAACCCCTACATGGCGTTCGAGTCCATCGAAGACATGGTGGACCGAGGTGTCATCACCGGTATCAGCAGTGACAAGGCCAAGGCCAACTACGTCAAGGCCGCCGGCAAGGGTGTGCTCAAGGTGATGTCCAAGATGGGCATCTCCACGCTGGCCTCCTACACCGGCGCCCAGCTGTTCCAGGCCATCGGCATCGACCAGCGGGTCCTCGACGAATACTTCACCGGACTGCACTGCGCCGTCGGCGGTATCGATCTCGAGGACATCGCCGCCGATGTCGCCACCCGGCACCAGCTGGCCTACCTGGATCGGCCCGACGAGCGGGCGCACCGAGAACTCGAGGTCGGCGGCGAATACCAGTGGCGCCGTGAGGGTGAATACCACCTGTTCAACCCCGACACGGTGTTCAAACTCCAGCACTCGACGCGTACCGGTCAGTACTCGGTGTTCAAGGAGTACACCCGCCTGGTCGACGACCAGAGCGAGCGGATGGCGTCACTGCGCGGGCTACTCAAGTTCAAAGACGGTGTCCGTCAGCCGATTCCGATCGACGAGGTGGAACCGGCCAGCGAGATCGTCAAGCGCTTCTCCACCGGCGCCATGAGCTACGGCTCGATCTCGGCCGAGGCGCACGAGACGCTGGCGATCGCGATGAACCGCCTCGGCGGACGGTCGAACTCCGGTGAAGGCGGCGAGGATGTCGCCCGCTTCGACCGCGACGAGAACGGCGACTGGCGGCGCAGTGCCATCAAGCAGGTCGCCTCGGGCCGCTTCGGCGTCACCAGCCACTATCTGAGCAACTGCACCGACATTCAGATCAAGATGGCCCAGGGCGCGAAACCCGGTGAGGGCGGGCAGCTTCCGGGCCACAAGGTGTACCCGTGGGTGGCCGAAGTCCGGCACTCGACGCCCGGCGTCGGCCTGATCTCCCCGCCGCCGCACCACGACATCTACTCGATCGAGGATCTGGCCCAGCTGATCCACGATCTCAAGAACGCCAATCCGCAGGCCCGGGTGCACGTCAAGCTGGTCTCGGAGAACGGTGTCGGGACGGTGGCCGCGGGCGTGTCCAAGGCGCATGCCGACGTGGTGCTGATCTCCGGTCACGACGGCGGCACCGGCGCGACGCCGCTGACGTCGATGAAGCACGCGGGTGCGCCCTGGGAGCTCGGCCTGGCCGAAACCCAGCAGACACTGCTGCTCAACGGACTCCGCGATCGGATCGTCGTGCAGGTGGACGGTCAGCTCAAGACGGGTCGAGACGTGGTGATCGCCGCGCTGCTCGGCGCCGAGGAGTTCGGCTTCGCCACCGCGCCGCTGGTGGTGTCGGGCTGCATCATGATGCGCGTCTGCCACCTCGACACCTGTCCGGTGGGCGTGGCCACCCAGAATCCGGTGCTGCGGCAGCGGTTCAACGGCAAACCCGAATTCGTCGAGAACTTCTTCATGTTCATCGCCGAGGAAGTCCGGGAGATGATGGCGGAGTTGGGCTTCCGCACCGTCAACGAGATGGTCGGCCAGGTCGGCTCACTCGACACCGCCAAGGCCGCCGAGCACTGGAAGGCCTACAAGCTGGACCTGGCGCCGGTGCTGCACGAGCCCGAGTCGGCGTTCATGAACCAGGACCTGTACTGCAGTTCGCGACAGGACCACGGGCTGGACAAGGCGCTCGACCAGCAGCTGATCGTCATGTGCCGGGAGGCGCTGGACTCCGGGACGCCGGTGAAGTTCGCCACCACGATCGCCAACGTCAACCGCACCGTCGGCACCATGCTCGGTCATGAAGTGACCAAAGCGTATGGCGGCCAAGGGCTTCCGGATGGAACCATCGACATCACGTTCGACGGCTCGGCGGGCAACAGCTTCGGTGCGTTCCTACCCCGCGGCATCACCCTGCGGGTGTACGGCGATGCCAACGACTACGTCGGCAAGGGCCTGTCCGGGGGACGCGTCGTGGTCCGCCCGCCCGAGGGTGCACCCGCCGACTATGTCGCCGAAGGCAACATCATCGCCGGCAACGTGATCCTGTTCGGCGCCACCAAGGGCGAGATGTTCCTGCGGGGACAGGTCGGGGAGCGGTTCGCCGTGCGTAACTCCGGTGCGGTCGCGGTCGTCGAAGGTGTCGGGGACCACGGGTGCGAGTACATGACCGGCGGCCGGGTGGTCATCCTCGGACAGACCGGTCGTAACTTCGCCGCCGGTATGTCGGGCGGCATCGCCTATGTGTACGACCCGCAGAGCGCGCTCGCCGAGAATCTCAACGCCGAGATGGTCGAGCTCGAAAGCCTGGACGAGGAGGACGTCTCGTTCCTGCGGGACGTGGTCCAGGCGCACGTCGACGCCACGGATTCCGCGGTGGGCCAACGGATCCTGAGCAACTGGGATGGTGAATTGAACAGCTTTACCAAGGTCATGCCGCGCGACTACCGGCGGGTGCTGGAGGCCATCGCCGACGCCGAGCGAGACGGCGCCGACGTTGCCGAGGCGATCATGGCGGCCGCAAGTGGCTGATCCGCGCGGTTTCCTCAAGTACACCCACCGCGAGACCCCGCAGCGCCGTCCGGTCCCGCTGCGTCTGCGCGACTGGAAAGAGGTCTACGAAGATTTCTCCCACGAGGCCTTGCAGCATCAGGCCGCTCGCTGCATGGATTGCGGTATTCCGTTCTGCCACAACGGCTGTCCGCTCGGCAATCTCATCCCGGAGTGGAACGATCTGGTCTACCGGGACCGCTGGCGCGATGCGATCGAGCGGCTGCACGCCACGAACAACTTCCCGGAGTTCACCGGTCGGTTGTGCCCGGCGCCGTGTGAGGCGTCGTGCGTGCTCGGGATCAACCAGGACGCGGTGACCATCAAACAGGTCGAGGTCGAGATCATCGACAACGCGTTCGACGAGGGCTGGGTCGTACCGCTGCCACCCGACCGGCTGACGGGCAAGAAGGTGGCCGTCGTGGGTTCGGGTCCGGCCGGGCTGGCCGCCGCCCAGCAGCTCACCCGGGCCGGCCATACCGTGACCGTGTTCGAGCGTGCCGACCGTATCGGCGGACTGCTGCGCTACGGGATCCCCGAGTTCAAGATGGAGAAGCGGCACATCGACCGCCGTCTGGAGCAGATGGAAGCCGAAGGCACGCAGTTCCGCACCGGCGTGAACGTCGGGGTGGACATCACCGTGGCCGAGCTGCGTTCCCAGTTCGACGCGGTGGTGCTCGCCGGTGGTGCGACCGCCTGGCGTGACCTGCCGATCCCGGGTCGTGAGCTCGAGGGCATCTACCAGGCCATGGAGTTCCTGCCGTGGGCCAACCGGGTGCAGATGGGCGATCCGGTCCTGGGGTCTGACGGCGAGCCGCCGATCACCGCCAAGGGCAAGAAGGTCGTCATCATCGGCGGCGGCGACACCGGGGCGGACTGCCTGGGTACCTCGCACCGCCAGGGTGCGGCCAGCGTGCACCAGTTCGAGATCATGCCGCGTCCACCGGAGGAACGCGCCGGGACGACGCCCTGGCCCACCTACCCCCTGATGTTCCGGGTCTCCTCGGCGCATGAGGAAGGTGGCGAGCGGGTGTTCTCGGTCAACACCGAGGAGTTCTGCGGGGAAGACGGGCACGTCAGATCGCTGAAGGTGCACGAGGTCGAGATGAGGGCCGGCAAGTTCGAGCGGGTCGAAGGTTCGGACTTCGAACTCGAAGCCGATCTGGTGCTGCTCGCCATGGGCTTCGTCGGGCCGGAGCGGGAAGGTCTGCTCTCCGAGCTCAAGGTGGAACTCAACGAACGCGGCAACGTCGCACGTGACGCCGATTTCGCGACGTCGGTGCCGGGGGTGTTCGTCGCCGGGGACATGGGCCGCGGACAGTCGCTGATCGTGTGGGCGATCGCCGAGGGACGGGCCGCCGCCGCGGGGGTCGACCGCTACCTGATGGGCAAGTCGGCACTTCCCGCACCGATCAAGCCCACCACCGCACCGCAGCGCTGACCGAACACGACGCCGGGTGTGACACCGTCGCGCCCGGCGTCGTGCTGTCACGGTTGAGTAACATGGGTAACAACTGCAACACCAGAAACAGCGGCACCACTGCTCGGCGCGCCTCTCGGGCTTTGCCGCCGGCACCGTCTCTAATGACTTGCTGAGGGTATTGCGTTAGGGTAAGCCGACGGTCAGCTATTGAGTTCGCGCAGGAGTGATCACCGTGTACACCACGCCGATAACCCGCTCCAAGGTGGGTCGAATCGCCTGGTCATTGTTCCGCCACCCCGTCAAGAGCCGTGAGTTCCCCGCCAAGCAGGAGCGGCTGATCACCGCCGACGAGCTACTGCGCTACGGCGTCTAGCTAAGCCGGACCGGCCCGTCGCCGCCCCCGGCGACGGGCGGCAGCCGCACTTTGCTTGATCGTTATCGAGTCGTGATCTCCAGGCCGGCGTCCCTGATCGTCTCGGCCAGCGGCTCGAGTACCGCCGGGTCGTATGGCGGCGGGAGATAGACGATCGCCAGATCCAGTCCCTCGGCGCCGAGGGCGGCGGCCTCGTCGACCACCTTCCGGTAGTCGCGGTCATCGCCCAGGCGCACGTGGGCCGACAGCATGATCTCCGCGGGATCGCGGCCGATATCCGCGCAGTGCGACGCCAGGACGTCGCGCTTGCGGGCGAACTCCTCCGGGGTGCCGCCGACGAAGTTCCAGTGCTGGGCGTACTTGGCAGTGATCCGCAGCGTCCGCTTCTCGCCGCTGCCGCCGATGCAGATGGGCGGATGCGGCTGCTGCGGACCTTTGGGTTCGTTACGCGCGTCCTTGAGCTGGTAGTACTCGCCGTCGAAAGTCGTCGTCTCGTTGGTCAGCAGGCTGGTGAGCACCTCGCAGGCCTCTTCGAACCGGTCGAAGCGCTCCCTGATGCTGCCGAGCTCGATGCCGTAGGCGTTCGACTCCTCCTCGTTCCAGCCGGCACCGATACCGAGTTCGAGCCGCCCGCCCGAGACGATGTCGAGCGCGGAGGCCATGTTGGCCAGCACCGCCGGGTGGCGGTAGTGGATGCCGGTGACCAGGACGCCGACCCGCAGCCGCTGGGTCGCCTGGGCGAGCGCGGTCAACGTGATCCAGCCCTCCAGACAGGGGCCGGACGAATCGGAGAAGATCGGATAGAAGTGGTCGAACGTCCAGCCGGACTCGAAGACGTCGATGTCGTCGGCGGCCTGCCAGATCGGCAGCATCTCGGCCCAGGTGGTGTTCTGCGGTGAGGTCTTGAAGGCGAATCGCACGTCCGCCGAGGCTAGTCCCGTTTCCTGGGAGAGCGCGCGATGAATTGCGCCGCCCGCCCGGGTCCACACCCCATGATCGATCTCACCCCGGCGTGCCGACGCACCGCCCACACGCTCGTGTCGGTCCCCGACGAGCTGCTCGACGCCGCCACTCCGTGCACCGACATGCCACTGCGCGATCTCCTCGCCCACGTCGGCATGCTGAGCCTCGCGTTCACCGCCGCAGCCGGCAAGGAGCTCGGCGAGTGGACCGACTCGCCACCCGAACCCCGGCCGCTCGACGCGGACTGGCGCGAGGCGTACCCGGCCCGGCTGAGCAGGCTGGCCGCGGCCTGGCAGCAACCCGGCGCGTGGACCGGCATGACCCGGGCGGGTGGCATCGACATGCCGGGGGAGACGGCCGGTGCGGTGGCGCTCACCGAGGTCGTACTGCACGGCTGGGACGTCGCCGTGGCGACCGGGCAGAGCTACGACCTCGACGCGGACACCGCCCAGGCCTGCCTCGACCACATCGCACAATTCGACGCGGCGGGCACCGAGGGGCTGTTCGGCCCGGCGGTGGCGGTGCCCGACGACGCGCCGATGCTGCAGCGCGTCGTCGCCCGCAGTGGCCGGAACCCGGCGGAATGGCCGTCCAGCCGCGGGTGACCTCCCGGGCGTGTCCGGCGGGCACACTGAACACATGGACCCGGTCGCCGCGCTTCGCCAGATCGCCTTCTACAAGGACCGTGCCCGCGAGGACTCCCGGCGGGTGATGGCCTACCGCAACGCCGCCGATGTCGTCGAAGCGCTGACCGACGCCGAACGCGAACGTCACGGCACCGCCAACACCTGGCAGTCGCTGCCCCGGATCGGGCCCAAGACCGCCAAGGTGATCGCCCAGGCCTGGGCGGGTCGCGAACCCGACGTCCTGGTCGAATTAAGGGAGAACGCCGTCGATCTCGGCGGTGGCGAGATCCGTGCCGCCCTCAGGGGTGATCTGCACGTCCACTCGAACTGGTCGGACGGGTCGGCGCCCATCGAGGAGATGATGCTGGCCGCGCGCGACCTGGGCCACGAGTACTGCGCGCTGACCGACCATTCGCCGCGGCTGACCATCGCCAACGGGCTCAGCCCGGACCGGTTACGCCGGCAACTCGACGTCATCGACGAGCTCCGCGACACCGTCGCGCCCATGCGGATCCTCACCGGCATCGAGGTCGACATCCTCGAAGACGGTTCACTGGACCAGACCGACGAACTCCTCGAGCGGCTCGATGTGGTGGTGGCGAGCGTGCATTCGAAACTGGCCATGGACGCGCCGGCGATGACGCGCCGCATGCTCAAGGCCGTCGCCAACCCGCACACCGACGTCCTCGGGCACTGCACCGGCCGGTTGGTCACCGGCGGGCGCGGCCTGCGTCCGGAGTCGAAGTTCGACGCCGAGAAGGTGTTCACCGCCTGCCGCGACCACGGCACCGCCGTCGAGATCAACTCCCGACCCGAGCGTCGCGACCCGCCGACCCGGTTGCTGCACCTGGCCCTCGAGATCGGTTGCGTGTTCACCATCGACACCGACTCCCACGCCCCCGGCCAACTCGACTTCCTCGGCTACGGCGCCCAGCGCGCCCTCGACGCCGGCGTGCCGACCGAACGCATCGTCAACACCTGGCCGGCCGAGCAGCTGCTGGCGTGGACCGGGTCCTGATCGCCAAGACAACCTGGAGAATCCTCAGAGCACCGGGTCCGAAGCTCGGTGCATGAACATCGTCATCCGCACCGCGGCCTGCGCCGCACTGCTCGCCACCGGACTCGGCCTGGCCACCGGCACCGCCAACGCCGCACTGCACGGCGATCCCGGCGGGGCGCGCCCCTACTGGTCCCAGCAGAACCTCGACGACTGCATGCTCATGGCGGTCGCCGATGTGGTCGGCCAGCTGACCGGACACACGCCGTCCGAGGATGAGATCGTGGCCCTGGCGAGCAGCACTGCCAGCCAGTTCCAGTCCGGCGCGGTGTACACCGCTCCCGCCGACGTCGACGACCCCGCGACATGGAACGACGTGCGGGCCGAGGACACCACCGTGCTGCTCGCCCACTACGGCATCACCTCGACCTATACCGACGACGACGTCAGCTCCACCGGGGGTATGGCCACCGGGTTGCCCGCCCTCGAACACCACCTCGACGCCGGAGACCGGGCGATCGTGTTCCTCAACGCCGAGACCATCTGGAATCAGGACGGTGACCGCTCCTCGGGCGACCATGCCGTCGTGGTCACCGGCGTCGACACCGATCGCGGCATCGTCCACCTCAACGACAGCGGCACCGAAGACGGCTGCGACGAGCAGATTGCACTCGCGACGTTCGAGACGGCCTGGGCTGCAGGTGAGCACGGCATGACCGTCAGCGCGGATCGAGGCCACGGCGTTTAGCCCCCGATCGCGCGGGTAAGCGGCGGGTCGACTCGCGGGGCGCCGTCCGATGGACCCCCGCGTCGCGACGAAGGGGAGCAGATGGCGCAGGACCGCGGAGCCAAAGAGACCATCAAGGGCGTCGTGAAAGACGCCACGGACAAGGTGAAGGAAGCCGCCGAGCGGCTGCAGCAGCACAGCCCGAAGTACATCCCGGGAGCACCCGGTCCGGAGCCGGCACCGTTCGACGAGCCCACCACCGCGCGCGAACCGCTGCCACCCAAACCCGACCAGGGCGGACCGGATCTGCGCACCGCCACCGGCATATCCGTCGGCGGCGGGCAGACCGCACGCGGGCAGCAGGGGGAGTACCTCACCACCGCCCAAGGTGCGCGGCTGCACGACACCGATCACTCGCTCAAGGCCGGTCAGCGCGGCCCGACACTGCTGCAGGACCACCACCTGCGGGAGAAGATCACCCACTTCGACCACGAGCGCATCCCGGAGCGTGCGGTGCACGCCCGCGGCGCCGCGGCCCACGGTGTGTTCCGCGCCAACGGTGCCGCCGAACAGATCTGTCAGGCCGGGTTCTTGAAGTCCGGCGCGGAAACCGATGTCTTCGTGCGCTTTTCGACGGTGCTGGGGTCACGCGGATCAGCCGATACGGTGCGTGACACCCGCGGTTTCGCCACGAAGTTCTACACCGACGAGGGCACATTCGATCTGGTCGGCAACAACATCCCGGTGTTCTTCATCCAGGACGGCATCAAGTTCCCCGACGTCGTCCACGCCGCGAAACCGCATCCCGACCGGGAGATCCCGCAGGCGCAGAGTGCCCACGACACGTTCTGGGATTTCGTGTCGCTGCACACCGAGGCGCAGGCGCACACCATGTGGAACATGTCCGACCGCGGCATCCCGCGCTCCTACCGGATGATGGAGGGCTTCGGTGTGCACACCTTCCGGTTGACCGGGCCGGACGGCTCGACGTCATTGGTGAAATTCCACTGGAAGCCGCGGCTGGGTGTGCACTCGCTGGTGTGGGAGGAGGCGCAGATCGCCGCCGGCGTCGACCCCGACCTGCATCGACGCGACCTCGCCGATGCGATCGAGAAGGGTGCCTATCCCGAATGGGATCTCGGTGTGCAGGTGATGCCCGATGCGCCGGACCAGATGTTCGAGGGCATCGACCTGCTCGACCCGACGAAGATCGTCCCCGAGGAGCTGGTCCCGGTGCAGCTGATCGGCACGATGCAGCTCAACCGCAACCCCACCAACTACTTCGCCGAGACCGAGCAGGTCGCGTTCCACCCGGGCCACCTGGTGCCGGGAATCGACGTCACCGACGATCCGCTGCTGCAGGCTCGGCTGTTCTCCTATCTGGACACCCAACTGAGTCGTCTCGGTGGCCCGAACTTCGGCCAGATCCCGATCAACCGGCCGCACGCCCCGGTCAACGACATGCTGCGCGACGGCTTCCATCAGCACGCCGTGCATCCGGGAGTGGCTCCGTACCAACCGAATTCGCTCGACGGCGGGTGCCCGTTCATGGCCGGCGCCGACACCGCGGCGTTCATCGAGGCGCCGGCGGTGGTCGAAGCGTCGACCAAGGTGCGGGATGCGCCGGCGTCCTACGACGACCACTTCAGCCAGGTGGCGATGTTCTACCGCAGCCTGAGCCCGGTGGAACAGGCCCACGTGGCCGAGGCCTACACGTTCGAACTGGGCAAGTGCTATGAGCAGGCGATCAAGGAACGCCAGCTCGTGGCGCTGGCCAACATCGACGCCGACCTGTGCGCCACGGTCGCCGCGGGTCTCGGACTGGAACCGCCGACCCCGACCACGGCTGCGGTCGAGCCGGCCCAGCTGAGCCCGACGGTCTCACAGGTCGGCCAGCGCTGGCCCACCGACGGCCGCATCATCGGCATCCTGGTCGGTCCGGATTCCGATGTCGCCGAGGTGGCGGCCGTGGTGGACGCGGTGGGCGCAGCGAAACTGGTGCCGCTGGTGATCGCGCCGCACGGCGGAACCCTGACCCACGAGGGCGGCAGCGTGCCGATCTCGCGGACGTACACGACGGCGCGGTCGATCGAGTTCGACGCCGTCGTGCTCGCCGGATCACCGGCCACTGTGCAGGCCAAGATCCTCCTCGAAGAGGTCTTCCGGCACTTCAAAGGCATCGGAGTGCTGCCGCAGGGCGCCGATCTGCTGGCCCGCGCCGGCGTCGACGCCAGCGCCGAAGGGGTGCTGAGCGCCGAGGAGCCGGAGGCGCTGGCCACCACGCTCATCGAGAGCCTCGGTGAGCATCGGGTGTGGAGCCGCGACGTCGCGGCCTGACTCAGTCCGGCAGGTGCGGCATCTCCAGGCCCGGGTCGCGTCCGAGGAGCACCCCCCGGGTCAGGGCGGTCCGGCCGTAGCGCGTGCGGACGCGGTCCACCACCGAGTCCAGCGCGCCGGGGGCGGTGTCGACGGCGGGACGGTCGTAGGGCAGCTCGAGTTGCTGGGCGCCGTCGCGGTCGATGTTGGACACGGCGAAGCCGATGAGCGTCAGCCCGCGCTCGGCGATGAGCGGGGCGGCGGCGGCGACCAGGCCACGGGCGGCGGCCAGCACCGCCTCGGTCGACGACGTCGCCTTGGTCAGCGTGTGGGAGCGGGTGACCCGGCCGAAGTCGTCGAAGCGCAGCCGTAGCACCACGGTGCGTCCGGTGCGGTCGGCGGCGCGCATGCGGGCGGTGATGCGGTCGACGAGGTTGACCACCACGGCGTCGATCTCCGCGGGCGACATGGTGTTGCCCCGCCGGCCGAGCGCTCGCTGCGCCCCGACCGACCGACGCCGCACCCCGGTCACCACCCGGCGGCGGTCGATGTTGTGCGACAGCGCGTACAGCTGATGCCCCATCGCACCACCCACCATGGACGACAGCGTCGGCTGGTCGAGTGCGGCGACATCGGCGACGGTGTCGATGCCGTAGACGTGCAGCTTCTCGGCGGTCTTGGCGCCGACGCCCCAGAGCCGGCGGACCGGTAGGGGATGCAGGAAAGCCAGTTCCCGGTCCGGCGGAACCAGCAGCAGCCCGTCGGGTTTGCCCTCCTGGCTGGCCACCTTGGCCAGGAACTTCGTCCGGGCGATGCCCACGGTGATCGGCAGGCCCACCCGTTCGCGCACCTCGGCACGCAACCGCGCGGCGATCTGCACCGGCGTTCCCGAGACCCGGCCGAGCCCGGACACGTCGAGAAACGCCTCGTCGACCGACAGCGGTTCGACGACGGGCGTGGTGTCGTGGAAGACCTCGAACACGTCGGCGCTGGCTTGGGAGTAGGCCGCCATCCGCGGCGGCACGACGACGGCCTGCGGACACAGCCGCCGGGCCTGGTGCCCGCCCATCGCGGTGCGCACCCCGAACGCCTTGGCCTCGTAGCTGGCCGCGAGTACCACCCCGCCGCCGACGATCACCGGTCGTCCGCGCAGCGACGGATCGTCACGCTGCTCCACCGAGGCGTAGAAGGAATCGAGATCAGCGTGCAGGATGCTCGCCAAGTCGCCGGACACGAACATATGTTCGCACGAGGTTCCGACAGGTCAATCGCAACGGCCGTAGACGGCGCACGTCCACACGTGCACCAGCGAATCGAGCACCCGGTCGGTGGGGATCGCCGGCGTTTCCGCGGCGAACGCGGCCAGCAGCGTCCGCTCGTTCATCAGATTCAGCGCGGTGGCGATGTCGATCGCGGGCACCGTGACCGGGGCGGCATGGCGCTTGCGTTCGGCCTCGATGGTCGCCGCGGTGAAGTCGATCCACTTCTGCATGAAGGCCGAGAACACCTTGCGCACGTCGGCGTTGTCGGACCCCGACGCGGCGACGGTGACCCCGCGGTGGGCGCCGAAGGTGTCGAAGAAGACCTTGATACCGGGACGCCAGACGTCGCGCCGGTCGGTGGTGTCGGCGGGCAGCGCTTCCAGGGCGGCATCGGCCTCCCGGATCACCCGCTCCCAGAGCGTGAGCAGCACCGCCTCTTTGGAGGGGAAGTAGAAGTAGAAGGTGGGCCGGGAGATGCCCGCGCCCCTGGCGAGGTCATCGACCGAGATGTCGGCGAAGCCGCGCTGGTCGAGCAGGTGTTCGGCGGTCGCCAGGATGGCCTGCTCGCGGTCGTCGCCCGAGGGGCGGGCAGAGCGGCGGCCACGCGAAGCGCGCGCCTGACTGGCGGTCGTCACCCCCGCGACTTTACACGGTGTCGAGTTTCTCAACACACTGTTGACCAACTCGACGTGATGTTGATAGCTTGACAACATGACCGAATTTGTCGACGTCGCCATTGTCGGGGCCGGAATCTCCGGCATCAGTGCCGCCTGGCATCTGCAGCAGCAGTGCCCGAACAAGAACTACCTGATCCTCGAACGCCGGGAGAAGCTCGGCGGCACCTGGGATCTCTTCAAATACCCGGGCATCCGGTCCGACTCGGACATGTACACCCTCGGATTCCACTTCAAGCCGTGGGCGACCGATCAGATGATCGCCGACGGCCCGTCGATCTGGAACTACCTGAACGAGGCCGCCGTCGAGAACGGCATCGACAAGCACATCCGTTACGGGCAGAAGGTCGTCGCCGCCAACTGGTCGGATGAGAACAACCACTGGGAACTGACCATCGAGCGGGACGGGGAGACCGTCGAGTTGCATGTCGGCTTCCTGTGGGCATGCAGCGGCTACTACAACTACGACGAGGGCTTCTCGCCGGAGTTCCCCGGCGCCGAGGAGTTCGGCGGTACCATCGTCCACCCGCAGCACTGGCCCGAAGACCTGGACTACCAGGGCAAGAACGTCGTGGTGATCGGCAGCGGCGCAACGGCGATCACGCTCATCCCGGCGCTGATCGACAGCGGCGCCGGCCACGTCACCATGCTGCAGCGCACGCCCACCTACATCGGCTCCCTGCCGGACAAGGACCCGTTCGCCGCGCGTGCCTACCGGCTGCTGCCGGAGAAGACGGCCTACACGGCGGTGCGTTGGAAGGCGATCCTGCAGGCCACCGCGCAGTACCAGCTGGCCCGCACGCTGCCCAACGTCTTCCGAAAGGCGTTGCGCACCATGGCCGAACGGCGCCTGCCGGAGGGCTTCGACTACGACAGGCACTTCGCGCCGAACTACAAGCCGTGGGATCAGCGGGTGTGTTTGGCCCCCAACGGTGACATCTTCAAGGCGATCCGCAAGGGCAAGGCCGACGTGGTCACCGACAGCATCGAGCGCTTCACCGCCGACGGCATCGCGCTGAAGTCCGGCGAGCACATCAAGGCCGATATCATCGTCACCGCAACGGGTTTGAACGTGCAATTCTTCGGCGGAGCGCGAGTGCTGCGCAACGGCGTCGAGCTGGACCTGGCGAAGTCGGTCGCCTACAAGGGCATGATGCTCTCCGGTCTGCCCAATGCGGCGTTCACCTTCGGCTACACCAACGCCTCGTGGACGCTCAAGGCCGACCTCACCTCGGAGTACGTCAGCCGGTTGCTGAAGCACATGGACGACAAGGGATTCGACACCGTGGTGCCGCGCGACCCGGGCGCCGACGTCGAGCGGCTGCCGTTCGTCGACCTGACGTCGGGCTACATCCAGCGCGCACTCGACAAGCTGCCGAAGTCGGGCTCCAAGGCGCCGTGGCGGCTCAAGCAGAACTACCTGGTCGACCTACGGGTGATCCGCAACGGCAAGCTCGACGACGGCACCCTGGAGTTCACCAAGCACCGTGCGTCGGTGCCCGCCTAGTACCCACCCTCGCGGTCGATCGGAGCGGGACGCCTACGCGACGACGATGACGCCGTCGTCGTCGCTGTAGGCGATCTCCCCCGGGGTGAACACCACCCCGCCGAATTCCAGCGGTACATCGCGTTCGCCCGCACCGGCTTTGGTGCTCTTGCGCGGATTGGTGCCCAGCGCCTTGATGCCGATGTCGATCGTGCGCAGGGTGGCCGCGTCGCGCACGGCGCCGTGCAGGATCAATCCCGCCCAGCCGTTGTCGCGGCCCAGCGCGGCGATGACGTCGCCCACCAGCGCGGTGTGCAGCGAACCGTCACCGTCGACGACCAGCACCCCGCCGTCGCCCGGTTCGGAGAGCACCGACTTGAGCAGCGCGTTGTCCTGGAAGCAGCGCACCGTGGTGATCCGGCCCGCGAACTCGGCCCGTCCACCGAACTGCCGGAACTGCACATCGCAGCTGCGGACGTCGGGTCCGATGTCGTCGACGAGGTCAGCGGTGGCACGCGGTTCGATACTCACGCCGCCGATGCTAGCGGCGGCGTGAGACCAGCACCGCGAGCAGGACGAGGACGCCGACCGCGACGGCGGCGGCCAGCGGTAGCCGCGACGCACCGACCGGGGCAGCTGCCGGTGCCGGGCCGGTCACCGGATTGGTCGCCGACGCCACCGTCTCCTTGGCCTGGGCCGCCGCCTCCCGGGCGGCCGCCGACACCTCGGCGGACGGTGGGGCGGCGACCTTCTTGGCCGGGGTCTGCGTGGCCGGGGTCTGCGTGGCCGGCGCCTTCTTGGCGGGTGCCTTCTTCGCGGCCTTGGCGGGCGCCTTCTTCACGGCCTTCTTGGCCGGCGCTTTCTTGGCCGGTGTCTTCTTGGCCGGTGTCTTCTTGGCCGGTGTCTTCTTCGCCGGAGGAGTCGCGGGAATGCCTGCCGAGGCGTCCGGCTGCTCGTCGAACCCATCCTGGCGGTCTGCCATCGGTGCTGCTCCTTCGTGTTTCCCCGGCATGGCCGGCAGGGCTCCATCATGCCAGGTCGGGTGCGTCACCCCGTGACGGCCAGCGCGGCGCCGAGCGTCAACGCCACCCCCATGACCGCCAGCTCGACCAGCGACCGGGACCGGGACAGACCGGCGGTGGCGCGGTGGCCCCGCGCCGCGGGCAGCCACCGCGTGCGGTTACGCCAGGCGAGCGCGGTCAGCGCGCCGGTCACCAGGATCTTCGCCAGCAGCAGTCGTCCGTAGCCGGTCGCGACCAGTTCACCGGGGGCGCCGAGGGTGGCCACGCCGGCCGCCACACCCGCCGCCACCAGCACCCCGACGCTGACCAGTGCCAGCTGCGAGAACCGGGGAAGCACCCGGGCCCACTGACCCCGGTGCCGGACGGTCAACAGCAGGGCGGCCAGCGTCCCGCACCACAGCGCGGCGGCCAGCGCGTGCACCGCCACCGACAATCCGCCGAGCGGGCTGTCGGTCAGGTGGCCGGTCAGCGTGTGCGCGACCAGTCCGACCGCGACGACGCCGATGGTCCCGACCGCAATCGTGGCGGTGCGCGGGGCGGCGACGGCCAGCCCGCAGACCGACGCCGCGGCGACCGCGCTGATCACCCCGGCGCGGCCGACCGCGGTGTGCAGGATGAACTGCGCGTAGGTGCTCACACCCACCGATCCGACCGGCAGCGCCGCCGCCTGAGCGGTCGCGACGATCAACCGGACCGACTCGGAGAGCAGCCATACCGCGGCGGCCAGAGTCAGCGGCGCCGCCGAGGCGCCGACCAGTTCGGCGCGGTGACGTCCCGCATCGAGGAACGGCACCACCGCCAGACCCAGCGTCACGGCGGCCGCACAGTCGGCCATGGCCCGGATGGTGGCCGCTGCCGGCGAGATCTGCGGGTGAGCCAGCGCCCAGGCGAGCAGGGCGGCGCCCGCCACGACGACCACCCCGCCGCCGACGGCCCGCCACTGGGCGCCGCTCACGTGCGGCGGCGCGCCGCCCACCAGGCCCCAGCTCCGACGACCAGACACGCGGCCACCACGAACGGCCACACCGGCGGCCCCCCGGATCCGGTACTCGGTGCCGGCGACGAGGCCGACGGCCCCGGTGTGCCGGTCCCGCCCGTGGTGAGCTGGAAACCCCACGAACCCGAGACGACGTGTCCGTCAGCCGAGGTGGCGCGGTAGTTCACGGTGTAGCGGCCGGCAGGACCGAGTGGCCGAACGGCGACGGAGACCACCGCCCCCTGTACCTGCGGCTCCCCGTCCGACCACAGGTTGCCGTCCGGGCCCACCACGGTCATCGCGGCGAACGCGTCCTGCATCGCCTCGTTGAACGTGGCGCTGACCCGGCCGGGGGACTGCGCCAGCGCGGCGTTGTCGGCCGGATCGGTGGCGATACGGGTGGCGTGCGCCGATGCCGGGCCGGCGCTGAGCACCGGGAGGACGACGAAGGCGACGGCGGTCAACGCGATCAACAGCCGCTTCACGATCGCCGCCGGCCCAGCAGGCCCACCACGACCGCGACCGCCGCCAGGACCAGCGCCGCTCCGGCCAGCCAGCGCGCCGTGGCGTCACCGGCCGCCGCGGGCGCCGCCTCGGCCGTCGCGCCCACCGCGTGGTCGGCCTGCCCGCCGTGGTCCGGTCCGGCGTCGCCCGACAGCTGCAGCGTCGGTGCCGGATGCTCGGGTTCGCCGCCCTCGGGCAGCGGGGCCTCGTCCCACCGCACCACCGAACCGTCCGAATAGGTCTGAGTGGCCGGGAAGCTCACGGTGTCCGTGCCCTCGGGAAGGGTGACCGACACCCGGAACAGCGCGAACTGGTCCGACGAGATACCGGTGCCCGGAGCCGCCGTCCAGGTCACCGAGCGCACGGTGCCTGCGGCGACATCGCGGTCCAGCCGCGACGTCCAGCCCGGCATGAGCTCGGTGCGCGCGGAGGCCACGTCGGGCAGGGTGACGCTCAGCCCGGTGGTCAGCGCACCGGTGTCGGACTCTCCCGGCACGCGAAAGGTCAGGACGGAGGTGGCGCCGGGTGCCGGATCGGCGGCGTCGACGTGCACATGGGCGGCTGCCGGTGCTGCCGCCGCCAGCGCGGTGGCCGCCACCGCCGCCGTGGCGATCAGGGCACGCTGAAGTACCCCGGAAATGGGTTGCATGAGAATGTCTTTCGTTACAGGAGTGTGGTCGATGGGTCAGCGCGCGGCGCCGATCGGTGGACCGCGACGGGTCAGCGGGCCGGCCGGCATCGACCGAATCTGTACCGCCGCCGTGGTGTTCGGCAGCAGTTGCGTGGCGACCGCGTCCGCCGGGCACGGACCGGTGAGGCGCACCGCGACCCGTACGGCTCGGCTGAGCGCCGCGCACAACCGACCACCGGCCGTGATCAGCGCAGCTCCCACCGCCACGGCCACGGCGTGCGTCGCCAGCATCGCCGCGGGGGAAGCGGCGGCGGGGTGGGTGTGCCCGGCGGCGGCCAGAATCAGGTGCCCGCTGAGTTGCCCGGCAGCGAGCAGGACGAACAGCACCGGCATCCGGTCCGCACCGCGCAGCAGCGCCGCCAGCCCGCCGACCGTCGCGGCCACCACCGCCACGCCCGCGGCCGGCGCACCCGCGGTCACCTCGCCACTGGCGGCGGTATGGGCGACGGCGGCCAGCGTCGCTGTCAGACCGGCCGTCGCCAGCCCCCGCAGCAGCGCTGCGGGATCACGCGTCGGGCCGGACACCGCTGATCAGACGACGCCGAGGCGCGCCATCAGGTCGGCGTCGATACCGTCGAGCTGTGTTGCGATCGCCGCGTGGGCGGCGCGGCGTCGCGCGGTCGGCATGTTCTCCGCCGCGGTGACTGCGGCGGCGAGATCGGTGAGCCGGTCGGTGATCGCGCCGACGAACTGCTTGGTCTCGGCGTCCTTCGGCTTCTTCTCGGCGACCAGTCGCAGCGAATGTTCGGCGCCCGAGATCCGCGCCGAGAGTTCTGCGCCGGGGCCGGAGAATTGGCCGAGCTGACTGAGCGGCACCCCGAGCCGGTCGGCGCGGCGCTCGTCGACGATGCCGCGGGCCGCGATCGACGCCCGGTACACCAGCGGCACGGCGATCGGGGCGATCAGCCGGGCGACGGTGAGGGCGCGCCGGATCTTGCCGGGGCTGAAGAGCTTTCCCTCGCGTGCCGCCCGCAGCTCGGTCTCGGCGATCCGCAGTGCGGTGCGGTCGCTCTCCCGCAGCGCGCGCAGCTGCGCTTTGAGCGCCTTGTTGTCCGCCTTCTGCGCAGCCTTGTAGCGACGGGCCTCGTTTCTGGCCGACAGCCGGGCCTCCAGCTTCGCCTTGGCCTTGATCGCGCGGGCCTCGGCGCGGCGGGTGGCGCGGCTTTTGCGTCGCTTGAACAGACCCATACCCGCTCCTCGTCCTTGCGCCATCCACGGCGCCTCGATGCAGGACAACCCTAGCGGGGCGGCGCAGCCAGCGGCCGCGTGGCCCGGTTGTCCTGCCGTTATCAGCAAATACCGGTGGTGCGCTGTGTCAGAATCGACGGGACGGCAAATATGTCGGTCGGCCGCATACGGGGGTGGTGACGGCGTGGTTCCACCGATGCGCATCGCCGGGTCGGGACTCCTGCTGCCCGCCGCGCTGGTCCTGACCGGTTCGCACGCGGCACCTGCGGTCACCTCGTCGACAGCCGCCGCGGCCCTGCCCGGCACGATCGGACTGCTGGCGCTGACCGGTCTGGGTGTACTGCTCGGTTACCGGCAGGCCAAGGCCGGGCGGACGCCGCGCAGCGCGAACCCGGACCGATTCCTGGACGGTGGCTGACGTGCCCGCGCAACGCCACGTGGCCCGCGCGGTGAGCGCGGTGCTGGACCTCGCTCCCCGCCGCGGCGAGGTCTCGCTGCCCGCGCTGGTCGCGGCCGTCGGTGCCGGCCGCGGGCGGCCGATCGAACTCAGCACCGCCCCGCTCCCGCCGGGGGTCTGCGGGCAGTGGCGCCAGTACACCGACCGGGACGTGTTCCTGATCCAGCACGGGCTGCCGGCCTGGGACCGGACCCTCGCCCACGAACTCGGTCACCTGGTGCTCGGGCACGAGGGCATCCACGTGGTCGAGGCGGCGCACGACAACACCGAGATCGCCAGTCCGGAGTTGATCAAGTACATGCTCCACCAGCGCACCGGGTGCCTGAGCCCCAGCGGGGCGGACGCCGAACAGCAGGCCGAGGACTTCGCGGCGCTGCTGATCTACCGGCTCGGCCGGTCGCGGTCGGACCGGTCGTCGATCGTCCAGGTGCGTCTGGGTGAGGCTTTCGGATGATGATCTGGGCGATCGCCGGGCTGCTGGGTCTGGTGAGCGGGATGCGGATCGGCTGGTCGCTGGCCAACGAGCAGTCGGTGGTCAACACCGCGATGATCCTCAGCCTGGGTGGCCTCGGTGCCGCGGCCGCGCTGCATTGGCCGCCCCTGGCGCTGCTGGTGGACGCGGTCCTCGGCCGGCCGCACAGCGCAGTGGTGGGCAGCCAAGTGGCGCTCATCGCGGCCGCGGCGGGCAGTTGCGTGATGATCACGTCGGTCACCTCCCGCCGCTCCTCGACGACCAATGGCCGGCTCGCCGCTGCCCACTACGCGGTTGCCGCCGTCGTGGCGGCGACCGGTGTGTCCGCGTTCGTCCTCTCCGGATCCGCACCGTCGGCCGCGTCGGAGGATCTGCTTCCCCCCGTCACCGGACCCGCTGGGCTGCTGACGCTGAGCTACCTGGTCGCGGCGCTGTCGCTGGTGGCCTGGGGTGGGCTGCGCCACTCGAACCGGAGCCGTCGCGGCCGGGCGCTGTTCGTCTTCACGGCCGGGATCAGCCTCATGCTGCTGGTCGGCGCCGGGTTGCTGATCCGGGTGGCCATCGGCGGACCCTCGCGGTTGTCCGGTCTGGACGCGACGCTGCTCGGCGCCGGGATGGTGGTCGTCGCGGTCGGCGCGCTGCTGCCCGGCGTCGAAGACTGGTTCGCAGCCGGCCGGGAGTTGGCGCTGATCACCCCGATCCTCGATGAGCTCGGCCGTCGGCATCCCGCGGTGCGCGTGGCGGTGCGGCCGCGCGGCCCGCGGGTGTTCCGCGTCGCGGAGAAGATCTCGCTGGTCTCCGACGCTCTGTTCCTGGAGGCGACCGGCGCTCAAGACCGGGCGACGGTGGCCCAGCATCCGCCGGCCACGCCTGAGCAGCAGGCGACGGAGGTCGCCCGCTGGGTCCTGCGACGACGCGACTTCCCGGGGCTGGGCTGGATGCGTCAGCCGGCGACCTGTTCGGACCGCGAGTGGATCCTGTCCATCGCCCAGCGGTACGGCGATCTCTCGCGTGATCGCGCCGGGGTGTCCGGCTGACGGCGCCCCACCTCGACGCGGCAAAGGGGGGGTACTTCGCCGGAGCCGCTACGACCTAGTCGTCCAGGTGTTCTTTGGCGCGCAACTCGTCGACCCGCTGGGCGATATCGCGCTGAGCTTCCGGGGACAGTCCGATGGTCCGCGCGGCGATCCGCCGCACACCCTCGTCGCGCATGCCGGCCAACCACGTCAGCTCCTTGTCGAGCTTCTCGTAGTACTCGTCGTCGGTGAAGTACGCCGGCCGGATCCGGAAGAAGTTGGCGAGCGCCGCCATGGTTGCCGCCGAGGGATTGGTGCGGTTGCCCGAGCGCAGCTGCGAGAGGTACGGAGCCGACATGGTCACGCCCTCGGCCTTCAGCGCCGCGATCACCTCGGCCGACGTGTGCGGCCCGCGGCCGGGGGGGTAGACCACGTCGAACAGGCGATTCAGCCGAGCGGCGAACGTCGTGCTCATCGAATAGACCTCCATATGCTTGAAGACCGGGCTAAATAGTCGGCTGATTTGCTGACCATCGTAGCGACAGTTGTCCTCACAACCAAGTGCAAACCACCGAAATGTTGCGTCACCACCGCGTCGGAACCCGCTGTAACCGCACGTTAAAGGGGTTTCAGCCGTTGGCGGAACGGGACCGGCGGTATCGCAAGGCAAATCTGACGCTTGCGTAGCATAACCTGTGCTGCGGTCCTTCGCGCAGGGCTCCCAGCAATGCCATCCGCGGCGCCGGCTGCCGCGAAGCGCACGCGCACAGACGATTTCCGAGGTTTGCTGCCGGGGTCGGCGGTCGATCGGCGGCCTCGGCAGCGCTCGCGCAGAGCGCCCAGTGACGAGCGGGGACGTCATCGGACTCGGCGCTGCGAGCCGAATCCGGGGCGGATTTGCCAGCGGTGGGTCAGGCAGGTTCCGGCGACGGATCGCGTTCCGTCGTTGGCGCGCCACGCCCGCGACGCGCGCGCACGTATCGGGTGATGGTCACCGCCGCCACGACCGCCGTGGCGCCGCCGGTGACCACCACGGCCACGGTGCGCCACCCGAGCGCGGCGTCGAAGAGCATCCACAGACCGAACAGCAGGAACAGAACGCTGGCCATCGCGTGCAGGAAGCCCTCGGGCAGCCGCTTGTGCAACATTGCCCCGACGACAATGGCAACGCCGTCGGCGAGCACCATCCCGATGGTCGCGCCGATCCAGACGCCCCAGGGATCGCGGTCGCTGGCCAGGGCGACCGTGGCGAGCATGGTCTTGTCGCCGAGTTCGGCCAGCACGAAGGACGAGATGATCGCGAGGATGACGAAGCGCGGTTCCGCGACGCGCACCTCGTCCTCACCGTCTGCGTCTCCGTCGGCACGACCCTCACGCCACGTCCACACCGCGAACAGCAGGAAGGCGATGGCCGCGGCGAATGCGATGGGCCGCTCGGGCAGGGTGAGGCCCAGGAAGTGGCCGATCGTCACCGACAGGCCGTGTACCAGCATGGCGGCCAGACCGACGCCGGAGAGCACCACCCACCAGCGGTGCCGCAGCGCATAGGTCATCGTGATGAGCTGCGATTTGTCCCCGAGTTCGGCGACGAACACGACGGCGAGACTGACCAGGACGGCGGCGAGCATCACGGCACCTTTCGACACGGCGCCTGCGCACATCGATTCTGTGCGTCAGGCGTTCTGTCGAAGGTCTCGCCCACCGAGGGTGCGGTTCGCCGGCCGGGCTTGCGCCAGTATGTCGACACGGCGATTCGGGGCTACTCCCCTTCGCTGACGCCCCGACTGTAGCCGCCCGGATCGGCGATCGCCACCTCGCTGAGCAGTTTCGGGTAGCCGTGTTCTCCGATGCGGATAGCGGAGTTTTCGCTGGTGAGGGTCCTTAGGCGGCCAGCAGCATGGCCAGAACCGCGGTGTCGGGGTGGCTGATGGGGTCGACGCCCACCCGGGAGACCATGGATGTCACCGTGCCGTCGGATTCGGCTTCCACCCATGCCGCGCGGTGTTCGAGCCCCAGGTGGGGAAGCCCCGGCAGCAGGACACATCCCGACGCCGCGCCCGAGCACTCCGGCAGCGACGGGGTGGTCTCCGACGGCGGGTGGAGCATCAGCAGTGCGGGCGGCTGGCGCTCGGCGAAGTAACCCGGTGGTACCGCCGCATCGCCGACGACAGTGCCCTCGGCGAGGACCAGGCCGACGGTTCCGGGCTCCGGCTCATCGGGCAGTTCCTCGCGGACCCCGAAAATGGTGGTGGTGGCCAGCAGCCCCGGCAGGGAGGCCACCCGCACGGTGGCCATCAGCAGCTGGGCCCACTCCTTGGTGGAATCGGGCCAGCGCCCGGACACCACGAACCCCTTGAGTGACCCGCGGGAGTGAAACGGGGCGATCTCTATCGCCCGACCGCCCATGTCCATGACGCCTCCGGACCTCGCGTTCGACTGCCCCGACACGACTGTGGGTCGTGCCGAACAGCATGCGGTAGGGCGGCACTGGCACGCAAGACGACACGAGTGCCAACGACAGACGAGGCGCCGCGCGGAATCCGCGCGGCGCCTCTGGTGTCCGTTACCGGTGTCAGCCGGCGATGATGCCGCTGGCCGAACTGGTGGCCTTGGTGAAGCGGCTCTGCACGTCCTCCCAGTTGACGACGTTCCAGAACGCCTTGACGTAGTCCGCCTTCACGTTCTTGTACTGCAGGTAGTACGCGTGCTCCCACATGTCGACCTGCAGCAGCGGGATGATGCCGAGCGGCACGTTGCCCTGCTGATCGAACAGCTGGAACGTGAGCAGCTTCTGGCCCAGCGTGTCGTAGCCGAGGACCGCCCAGCCGGAGCCCTGCAGGCCGTTGGCCGCGGCGGTGAACTGGGCCCGGAAATTGTCGAACGAGCCGAAGGCGTCGTCGATGGCGGCGGCCAACTCACCGGTCGGCTTGTCACCACCGTTGGGTGAGAGGTTCTTCCACCAGATCGTGTGGTTGACATGCCCGCCGAGGTGGAACGCCAGATTCTTCTCGTTGAGGAAGATCGACGAGTGGTCCCCGTTCGACCGGGCCTCCTCGAGCTTGGCGAGCGCGTCGTTGGCGCCCTTCACGTAGGTGGCGTGGTGTTTGCTGTGGTGCAGCTCGTTGATCTGCCCCGAGATGTGGGGTTCCAGCGCACCGTAGTCGTAGTCAAGGTCCGGCAAGGTGTATTCAGCCACAGGGTTCCTTCCGTCAGGTGATCGATGGGAGCTCGACGTCCTCGACCTCGAGGTCAACCTTGCTCCATCGCAGCGCGCACCGCAAGGACGCGCGGTGCTAGCACATCAGTACCCGACTCGGCGGATTCAGAACAGGATGATCAACGCGAGAATCCCCAGCAGCACCAACGCGATGACGCCGGCACGCAGGCAGGCGATCAACTGGCTATGGGTGTAGACGTTCGCCGAGGACTGCCACTCAGAGGGCGGCATCGCGGACCCAGAACCGAGCGGATGGGCCGCCATCACCAACCCCTGACCTGCATGTTCACGCTCCACCCCCGGTGAGATCTGTCACAACTGCCCCCGTGTGACCGTGATCATAACGCGTTCGGCGCGCGCCGCGAAATCGGTCGCCCGGATCGGCTCCGACCGCGTGAGCCGCGCGTCGGGCGGTGCGGCCGGGTCCGGCCGGCCGCACCACTGCTCGACGAGATTCCGCGTCCGTCGGACGGCGCGCGGGCCGACCGCGCAGAGGGCCGACTCCGGTGCGGGTGACACTCGGCGGACCCGTGCCGCGACGGCGCCGACGGCGCGGGCCTGCTGCCCGGGAACCGGTTCCGACGGACGCGACGTCAGCCGGCCCACGGTGCGCGCCGCGGTTAGCTCGGCCTGGCCGAGGTGGTTGCCGGAGGCACCCAGTCGACGCCCAGTTATCCACAATTTCACTCAGCAAGCGCACAGTCTTACCGGCGCAAATCCGGTGCGCACGGCCATCGGCCTGTGGATGAACCTGTGGAAACTGTGGATAACCGCTCGATTGCTGCCCCGGCGTTGTGCGCACACTCGGGCGGCCGTGACAGCATGGATCCATGGACGACGTCGAAGTCCCCCAGGTGGGGGTGAACGAACTGCCGGGTGCGTTCGACGAGTCGCAGGTCCTGCTGGACGTCCGCGAACCCGACGAATGGTTGCGCGGGCATGCCCCGGACGCGACGCACGTGCCGATGGGGGAGGTACCGGCGCGCCTCGGCGAGCTGTCGGCCGACACCGATTACTTCGTGGTGTGCCATGGCGGCGGGCGCTCACAGCGGGTCGCGGAATACCTGGTGCGTCACGGATACCGTGCGGCCAACGTCAGCGGCGGGATGTTGTCCTGGGCGGGCGCCGGCCGGCCCGTCGTCACCGACAGCGGCGACCAGGGATCGGTCTGAGGCGCGGCTAGGGTGATCGCATGATCCAGGTGTGTTCCCGGTGTGGAACGCGGTGGAACGTCCGCGACCGCGAGCGGCAGTGGTGCCCACGCTGTCAGGGCGCCCTGATGGCGCCGTCGGGGTACGCACCCGCCTCGGAATGGAGTCCGCGCTCGGCTGCAGTCGGGGCCGGGCCCGGGCCGGGTCCCCAGGGGCCGCCGCCACGGCTGCCCGCCGGTTACCGGTGGATCGCCGTGCGTCCCGGTGCCCCGCCACCCCCACGGGCGCGCTACCGCCCGCTGGGCCCGACCCCGCGCTACAACTCGATCCCACGCTGGGGGCTGGTCGAGCACTTCGAGACCCGCGCGGACACCGCGCCGCAGACCTACAGCGGTCCGTCGGGCGCCGTCGCCCGGGCCACGCTGATGGTCACCATGGGAGTGCTCGGAGCCACCGCCCTGATGCATGCGGTGCGCTACGCCCTCCTGCTCGTCAACCGCACCGTGCTGCTGAACCCGTTCCTCGCCGGGGCGGCGACCTGGCTGCCCCTGGCGCTGAGCGTGCTGTCGCTGTTCCTGGTGGTCGGCAGCATCATCGTCCTGACAAACTGGCTGATCGCCCGGCGGGGCGCCGCCTACGCCTATCACGGTCAGCCCGACCCGCGCGGGGTCTGGCAGCTGCGGTTGGGCTGTCTGATTCCCCTGGTCAACCTGTTCTTCGCGCCGGTTTTCGTCACCGAACTGGCCGCGCTGGAGAACAAGTCCTCGGTGCTGCGCCGACCCATCACGGTGTGGTGGATCGCGTGGGTGCTCAGCACCGTGGTGTCGATCTTCTCGATCGCCACCAGCTTCGCGACCGATCCGCAGGGGATCGCCGACAACACCGTCACCACGACGGTGGCCTATCTGATCGCGCTGGCGACGCTGCTGCTCGCCCACCAGGTGCTCGCCGGCTTCGAGCGCACGCCGGTCTCGCGGCCGGTCAAGCGGTGGGTGATGGTGCCCGACGACACGGCGCCGGTTGCTCCCGAATCGGTGCGTGCGGTTGAGTCCGACGGCCAGAACCCGGCAGCATAGGCAGCATGCAACCGGATGACGGCACGCTCGGCGGTCATCCCTTCGTGGTGGCGCACCGCGGCGCGTCGGCCGACCGGCCCGAACACACGCTTGCGGCTTACGACCTGGCCCTGCGGGAGGGCGCCGACGGCGTGGAGTGCGACGTCCGGCTGACGCGGGACGGCCACCTGGTGTGCGTGCACGACCGGCGGGTCGACCGCACCTCGTCGGGCAGCGGGCTGGTCAGCGAGATGACGCTCGCGCAGCTGCGCGAACTGGACTACGGCTCCTGGCACGCCAGCTGGCGCCCGGACGGCAGCCAGGGCGTCACCGACCTGCTGACCCTGGAGGATCTGGTCCGGCTGGTGCTCGACTGGCACCGGCCGGTGAAGCTGTTCATCGAGACCAAGCACCCGGTGCGCTACGGCGCCCTCGTCGAGAACAAGGTGCTGGCGCTGCTGCACCGCTACGGTATCGCCGCGCCGGCCTCGGCGGATCTGTCCCGCGCGGTGGTGATGTCCTTCTCGGCCGCCGCCGTGTGGCGGATACGCCGGGCGGCACCGATGCTGCCGACCGTGCTGCTCGGTGAGACCTCGCGGTATCTGGGCGGTAGCGCGGCCACCACCGTCGGGGCCACCGCGGTCGGCCCGTCGATCATGACGTTGCGCGAACATCCCGAGCTGGTCGACCGGGCAGCCGCGCAGGGCCGCGCGCTGTACTGCTGGACCGTCGACCACTACGAGGACGTCCGCTACTGCCGCGACGTGGGTGTCGCCTGGGTGGCGACGAACCACCCCGGCCGGACCAAGGACTGGTTGCAGAACGGTCTGACCGGGGCGGCGGGTCGCGACTGAGTCGTCGCGGCGGCGACTACCGGGTGACTACAGCCAGCCGCCCGCGGCCGGCGGCGCGGCGGCGTCGCTGCGATCGGTGCTCAGTTCACGGGCGACGAAGTCCTCCAGGTGGAAGAGGTTGGACCCGGCCCGGTCGGCGATGCGCACCAGCGTGGTCATCGTGGCGACCTCTTCGACCTGCTCGCGCAGGAACCACTGCATGAACTGCTCGCCGAGGTAGTCGCCCTCCTCGCGGGCGACGCTGGCCAGTCGGCTGACCTGCTCGGTGACGGCGCGCTCCTGGTCCAGGGCCAGCGCCAGTGCGTCGCGCGTGCTGTCGAAGCGATTGCACACCTCGCCGACGCCGGGAATGTCGGCTTCGACGTCCCGGTCGATCAGGTACCGCACGAGCGCCATGGCGTGATTGCGCTCCTCGACCGCTTGGCTGTAGAAGAACTCCGCCAACTGCGGGAGGTCTGCGCCGTCGAAGTGAGCGGCGATGGCAATGTATTGCTGAGACGCCGTGAATTCGTTGCGGATCTGGTCGGAGACAAGGGCGTGGAATTTGGTGTCCACGGCGGCTGAGGTCGTCATGAGATGGACAATAACCCAGGTCAGGACCCATTGTCATGGAAGGTCAGCCTTATTGAGGCGAGGGTTCCCTTAGTGTGGTCGTCCTACTGTGACGGTGCGCACAGGAAACTCCAGGGTTTGCTGAGCGGTAGGCCGGTGGGCTCGGTCAGCGGATCTGCCCGGCGTCGAGCACATCGGCGGGCACCGCCGAATCATCGGCCAGCGCACCGAACAGCCGGGCGGCCGCGTCGCTGTCCCAGACGACGACCGACCCGGATGCGCCGTCGGTGAACTCCCCGATCGGCACGGTCGTCGTGGTGACGTCACCGCGCAGCCCCCAGCCGAGCCGGGCCAGATCCCACAGGTGTGCGCCCTCGTCGACGGTCAGTGTGGAGCCGACAGCGTGCGCCATCGGAACCCAGCGCAGCGGGTTGAGTAGGACCCAGGGATCGGCGACGCGGTGCAGCAGTGCCGACATGAACTCGCGCTGATGCACCATCCGGTCCAGATCGGCGCGGGGCGTCGCCCGGGTGCGCACGAAGCCCAGTGCGGTGCGCCCGTCGAGCTTCTGGCACCCCGCGGGCAGGTTGATGCCCGCCAGCGGGTCGTCGATCGGCTCGGCAGGGCACATCGTCACCCCGCCGACGGCGTCGACCAGCGCCGCGAAGCCGTCGAAACCCACCTCGGCGTAGTGATCGAGGTGTAGCCCGGTGGCCTCCTCGACGGTCTGGGCCAGCAGCGGCGCGCCGCCCAGCGCGAAGGCGGCGTTGATCTTGTCCTCGCCGTAACCGGGGATCGACACGTAGGAGTCCCGGGGGATCGACACCAGCGTCGTCGGGGCGTCGGAGAAGGGACCGGGCAGATGCACCAGCATGATCGTGTCGGTGCGCCCGTTGCCCACCTCACCGCCGGTGGCCAACTCGGCCTGTTGTTCGGGGTCGAGGCCCGCGCGACTGTCCGAGCCGACCAGCAGCCAGGTGGTGCCGCGGGCGGCGGCGGGGCGGTCGGGATAGTCGGCCAGCGCCGGGATGCGGCGCAGCGAGGTGTCCACCCAGATGCCCAGACCCGTCACGGTGAGCAGCAGCACCAGCAGCACCGTGAGCACGATGCGGCCCCAGCGCCGCTTGCGGCGCGGCCGGCGGGTGAGCGCCGGGGGTGACGGCGGCGGGGCCGGCGGCCGGGGACGCGTAGGCGGAGGCGGACGCACCGGGGGAGGCGGGGGCGGCGGGGGGAGCCGTTGCTCCCACGCGGGCGGCGGCGGGGGCGTCGGCGGATTGGGTGGCCAGTTCGGGGCGGGCCGCGGCGCAGGCGGCCGGTGGCGAGGGTCGCGCCGGATCACCTGTGAAGGTTCGCGCCGCGGGGGCTGCCGGAAATCCCGCGGCCGGTTGTGCTCCACAGCAGCAATGTACGTCCTGACCCAGCGGTGTCAGCGCAGCCAGCCGAGGTGGTCGGCGAGCAGTGCGTATCCGACGAACGCGACGGTGTCGATCAGCGCATGCGCGATGATCAACGGCCACAGCCGGCCGGTGCGCTGCCAGGCATGGCCGAACACCAGCCCCATCGCCACGTTGCCGAGTCCGGCGCCGAAGCCCTGGTACAGGTGGTAAGCCCCGCGCAGCAGGCTCGACACCACGATGGCCGCGACCGGGTTCACCCGCAGTTGGCGCAACCGGGTCAACAGGAAGCCGACGACGATGATCTCCTCGGCCCAGCCGTTGGCGAAGGCGATGAGCAGCAGTACCGGGATCCGCCACCAGGTGTCGTACAGTTCGGCGGGCTCGACCGACGCGTTGATCCCGAGCAGCCGCGCCACCTGGTAGAGCGCCAGGCCGGGCAGTCCGATCAGCGCGGCCAGCCCGAGGCCGCCGAGGACGTCACCGCGGACCTGGATTCGGCCCAGTCCGACGTCGGCCAGCCGTCGGCCGCCCCGCCACAGCAGATAGAGGCCGAGCGCGCCCCAGGCCAGGAGCTGGAACACCCCGGCCAGGTTGAGCCCGAGATCGATGAGGTCGTACGTCGACCGCCTCGGGTTGAGCGCGACCACCTGGCCGGACAGGCCGAGGAGCACCGACTCGACGAGATTGAGCAGCGCGGTGTAGGCGCTGAGCCCGAAGGTGACCGCGAGGACGACAGCGATCTCGATGCGCAGCGCGCGCCGGCGGGCGGCGGTGAGCTCGCCGTCGTCCTCGCGGTCAGGGGCACTCACCGGCCATACGCTAGCCGCCCGGCTGCTCCAGGCGCCGGGCCCGTAGGCCGTTGATGAAGGGGCAGCCCATCAGTACGCGAATCGCCTGGCTGAGCCCGGTGACGTCGTCGACCGGTTTGGCGAACGGCAGCCGGACGTCGTGATCGCCCTCGGCGGCTTCGACGCGCAACTGCACCCCGTACCGGTCCAGGCCGAGCGGTCGGACCCGGCCGCGGCGCATCGCCGCGGGCAACCGGGCGGCCAACCGTTCGACGACCTCCTGATGCGCCGATTCCATGTGCTGCAGCCAGCACGATTCCATGGCGCAGAACGGATCCGGGCGGGCCTCCAGCAGAGCGCCGACATCGACCGCCTCGGCGCCGGTGGAGTCGGCCACCACGACGGATTCGATCTCCAGGCGCAGCAGCGTGAAGCGGGTGCCGTCACCGCTGTTGACCTGCAGCAGCGCAGGGTTCGGGTCGGTGGTGGCGATCAGGTCGAGCAGTGCGGACACGTCGGCCGCCGGGACCGGGTGCACGCGGCCGCGGATCCACACCAGCGAGCGCACCGGTTCGCGCAGGGCCAGCGGCGCATAGTCGGTCAGCTCGAGCACCGCCTGCACGCCGGCGATGCCGGCGCCGAGCACCATGGCGGGCAGGGGGCCGTCCACCGGCACGGTGACGGCCAACGAGCCGTCGTCGAGCAGATGATGCACGGGGGTGGCGACCGGGTCGATTCCTTCCACCGCGAGCATGGCGCCGCCGCCGCGCGCACACGCGCTGCGGATCCGCTCGGCCGTCGTCGGTGTCAGTGCGGTGGACGTCACCATTGGCGCCGCCTTTCGGTTCGAGATCTCTGTTAGTGAGGTAAGCCTTACTTAACTATGCGCTCGGTGTCGGCGCAAGGCGTTCCCTCGGCCGGCCCGGCGCCAGCCGATAGGGTTGGGGCGTGCCGCGCATCGCCTACCTCGGCCCGGAGGGGACCTTCACCGAGTCGGCGCTGCGGCGGATGATCAGCGGCGGCCTGGTGCCGGGCGGGGGCGAGATGACCGCCGTCCCGACCGAGAGCAATCCGGCCGCGCTGGCCGCCGTGCGCGACGGAACCGTCGACTTCGCGTGCGTACCCATCGAGAACTCGATCGACGGCTCGATCTCTCCGACGCTGGACAGCCTGGCCGCGGGTACGCGGCTGCAGATCTTCGCCGAACTCACCCTCGACGTCGCGTTCAGCATCGTGGTCCGCCCGGACCGCCCGGACCGCACCGGCGACATCGACACCGTCGCGGCCTTTCCCGTCGCCGCCGCGCAGGTGCGTCGATGGCTGGCCGCGCAGCTGCCCGACGCCCGGGTGGTGCCGGCCCACTCCAACGCCGCCGCGGCGGTCGACGTTGCCGAAGGCCGCGCCGACGCCGGTGTGACCACCGCCCTGGCTGCCGAGCGCTACCACCTGCGCAGCCTGGCGGCGGGAGTCGTCGACGAGGCGAACGCCCGCACCCGCTTCGTCCTCGTCGGTGTGCCGGCCCCGCCGCCGGCCCGCACCGGTGTCGACCGCACCTCGGTGGTGCTGCGGGTGCCCAACACCCCGGGCGCCCTGGTCAACGCGATGACCGAGCTGTCGATCCGCGACATCGATCTGACCCGCATCGAGTCCCGGCCCACCCGCACCGAGATGGGCGTCTACGTCTTCTTCCTCGATTTCGTCGGCCATCTCGACGACGACGCGGTCGCCGAGGCACTCAAGGCGCTGCACCGACGTTGTGCAGATGTGCGATATCTGGGTTCCTGGCCGACCGGGGCGCCCGCGGGTGCGGTGCCGCCGGGCGGCGACGACGCGACACGCTGGCTGACCGGACTGCGGCAGGGGGAGGACCGATGAGCGGGCGACTCGTGCTGGTCCGGCACGGCCAGTCCCACGCCAACGTCGAGCGTCGGCTCGACACCCGGCCGCCGGGTGCCGCGCTGACCGACCTCGGCCGCGAACAGGCCCGCAAGGTGCCCGGTGTGCTGACCCATCCACCGACGCTGCTGACCCATTCGTTGGCGTTGCGCGCGGCGCAGACCGCAGGCGAGATCGCCGGTGCGACCGGCCTGGCGCCGCAGGAGTTCGACGGTTTGCACGAGGTGCAGGTCGGATCGCTGGAGATGCGCAACGACGACGACGCGATCGCCGAATTCGAGTCGATCTACCAGCGCTGGCACTCGGGCGACCTGGACGTGCCGATGCCCGGTGGCGAGACCGGTAACGACGTCCTGGACCGGTACGTCCCGGTGCTGACACAGCTCCGGATGCGCCATCTCGACGACGACGACTGGCAGGGTGACATCGTGGTGGTCAGCCACGGCGCAGCCATTCGACTGGTCGCAGCGGTGCTGGCGGGCGTGGACGGCAGCTTCGCGCTGGACCACCACCTGGCCAACACCGAGACCGTGGTGCTCGCCCCGATCACCGACGGGCGCTGGAGCTGTGTGCAGTGGGGTGCGCTGACACCGCCGTTCTACCCCGAACCCGGCGTCGACCCGGTGGGCGACGCGCTGTCGTCCGCCGATCCGATGGGCTGACAGGTCAGATCGCCTCGCGGCGGTCGACGATCGTGATCTCGGCGCAGACGCAACCGACCGCGTCGCAGTCGATGCTGAACGCATGCAGCACCTCGGGGGTGGTGCAGTCGTCCTCGGTGCATTCACTCCGATGGCGGGCGTGGTGGATGACAGTGCCGTGGCAATGTTCCAGCCCGGCCCGGCATTCCCGGCACAGGATGGTCATGGCCCCGTTCTAGCACCTCGCGCCGACAGCACGCGGTTGCCGCGCTCAGGCCCAGCCGAGTTCGTGCAACCGGTCGTCGTCGATGCCGAAGTGGTGGGCGATCTCGTGGATCACGGTGATCGCGACCTCCTCGACAACCTGCTCGTCGCTCTCGCAGACGTCCAACAGCGCGTCGCGGTAGATGGTGATGGTGTCCGGCAGCGATCCGGCGTAGGTGTGATCGCGCTCGGTCAGCGCGATGCCCTCGTAGAGCCCGAGCAGATCGGGTTCGTCTTCGTGCCGATCCGACACCAGGACCACGACGTTGTCGATGGCGGCGGCGAGTTCGGGCGGGATCAGGTCGAGCGCATCGGATACCAGCTCGTCGAACCGCTGTGCGCTCATCCGGACGGGCACCTGCCTACGGACCTGCCGGTGCGGGCGGCGGCGGCAGCAGCGGATCCGCCGGCGGCCCGGGCGGTGGCGGTGGTGCGGGCGCTGCCGGGGGAGGCGGTAACGGTTGAGCCGCGGGCGGTCCGGGCGGGGCGGGCGCCGCCGGGGCGGGCGGGGGACCGTTGAGGAAGGTGTTGCCCTGGCCGGGGGGTGCGCCCTCGGTGGGTGCCGGTGTCTCGGTCGCGGCCGGAGCGGGCGCCGACGACGTCGCGGTGGGCGTCGTGGTGGGCACGGGCACGTGGGGAACGCCCGTCTCCTGGCTCTGGTCGCTGGTGGTGCCGGCGCTCGACTCGTCGCTGAGCTGCGAGGAGCTGTCGACCGCGTCGGGCATCGGGATCGGCGGCAGGTTGAGCCGCTCCTCCGGGATGTCCGGCGGCGGCACCGGCGGCTGCCCGTTGATCTGCAGCGGACCCTTGGCGCTGTTGAGCAGGGTGGACCAGCCGCCGTTGCCCAGTGTCGCGCCGATACTGCACGACACCTGGCGGCTGCCCGCCGACCAGCTCGGCAGCGACACGGTGCTGTAGATGAGCGTCAGTGTGGTGTTGCGCAGCTGGATCGGGGCCAGGTAGGCATCGGTCAGCTTGGTGCAGGTGTCCTTGATGAACGTGTCCTGCTCGGGCTCCGGCGGCAGACCGGCCGGGAAACGCTCGGCGAGGTTGACCGACCCGGTGACCTCCATCGCGTGCGGAGCGGCGCAGTCGACCGGGATGTCGGTCGGCTGGTTGGTGGTCGGGTCGATACCCAGGCAGGTGCCCGCCGGCCACACCTTCGACTGGTCGATGTCGGCGACCTTGCCGGTGAAGGCGATCTGCTGGTTGTTCGGGCCGGGCAACTGCAGACCGCACAGCATGCGGCGTTCGCCGGACTGCCGCCACGCCTTGTCGCCGGACCACAGCATGCTGATGGTGAAGCGGCTGTTGGGGTCGAAGCGCGGGCCGAGATAGCGCCGGACCGCGGCCTGGCACTGTTCCTGGCTGATCTGCTGGATCCGGGCCGGCGACGGCGGTGCGGCGTCGGGGCCGTATTCGCTGCCCGGGAAGGTGCGCATATCGACCGACTGGGCCACTTCGAAGCGGTGCTCCGCGGCGCAGTCGACGATCTCCGCCGAGTCGGGGTCGCGGTCGGGCCAGGTGAGGCAATCGCCGCTCTTGGCGTGGTTGAAGGTGGCGTTGCCGCGGGGGCCCAGCGAGATCGCACTGGCGGCCAGCCCGGAGCCGTCGGCGCCCTGGCTGATCGGCAGCGCGGTGATCACTCCGGCGATCAACAGCCCGCCCAGTGCGGTCAACAGCAGGGCCCGGCGGGTCGATGCGGCCTGCAGGCTGTGCCACCACGGGGCCCGGCCCGCCGGACCGTTGTGGCCGTCGGGTGCCTGGTCGTCGCGTTCGGGTGCCTCGAGCATCGGCTCCATTGTGACAGGCGTGTCGGGCGGTGTGACAAGTGATGCGTTTGTAATGTTATGGGGTTGTGCCAGGCGCCCGGCCCGCGGTGACCGGCCGAAAGTAATGTTGCGGCCGTGATCGACCTCAAGCTGCTGCGCGAAGACCCCGACGCGCTGCGTGCCTCACAGCGGGCCCGCGGCGAGGACCCCGCACTCGTCGACGCCCTCGTGCGCGCCGACACCACGCGCCGGGCCGCCATCTCGGCCGCGGACACCCTGCGGGCCGAACAGAAGGCCGCCAGCAAGCGGGTCGGCAAGGCGTCCCCCGAGGAGCGGCCCGCGCTGCTCGAGGCGGCAAAGAAACTCGCCGAGGACGTCAAAGCCGCCGAGGTCGCCCAGGCCGAGGCGGAGACGGCGTTCACCGCGGCGCATCTGGCCATCTCCAACCTCATCATCGACGGTGTGCCGGCCGGCGGCGAGGACGATTTCGCGGTACTCGACGTGGTCGGCGAACCGCCCGCACTCGAGCACCCCAGGGACCACCTCGAGCTCGGGGAGTCGCTGGGCCTGTTCGACATGGAGCGCGGCGCGAAGGTGTCGGGATCGCGGTTCTACTTCCTCACCGGTGTGGGCGCGCTGCTCCAGCTGGGACTGATGCAGCTCGCCGTCCGGCTGGCCACGCAGAACGGTTTCACCCTGATGATCCCGCCGGTGCTGGTGCGTCCCGAGGTGATGGCGGGCACCGGGTTCCTCGGCGCCCACGCCGACGAGATCTACCGCATCGAGGAGGACGACCTCTATCTGGTCGGTACCTCGGAGGTCCCGCTGGCCGGGTATCACTCCGGCGAGATCCTCGACCTGTCCGACGGGCCGCGCCGCTACGCCGGCTGGTCGTCGTGCTTCCGCCGCGAAGCCGGCAGCTACGGCAAGGACACCCGAGGCATCATTCGGGTGCACCAGTTCGACAAGGTGGAGGGCTTCGTCTACTGCAAGCCCGAGGACGCCGAGAACGAACACCGGCGGCTGCTCGACTGGCAGCGCGAGATGCTCGCTCTGATCGACGTCCCCTATCGCGTGATCGACATCGCCGCAGGCGATCTCGGCGCGTCGGCGGCGCGCAAATTCGACTGCGAGGCCTGGGTGCCCACCCAGCAGACCTATCGGGAGCTGACCTCGACGTCGAACTGTTCGACGTTCCAGGCCCGCCGCCTGGCCACCCGCTACCGCGACGACAACGGCAAACCGCAGATCGCCGCGACGCTCAACGGCACGCTGGCCACCACGCGCTGGCTGGTCGCGATCCTGGAGAACCATCAGCAACCGGACGGCAGTGTCCGGCTGCCCGAAGCACTGGTGCCGTTCGTCGGCACCGGGGTGTTGGAGCCGAAATGAACATCGACCTATCCGACCTGCGCAGCTGGTTCGGTTTCGGCGTGGCCGGCAACTTCGCCGGCCACCTCGAACAAGCCGGGGAGGCAAGCGATTTCGTCAGCGTCGTCGCCGAGACCAACGCGCCGAAGGGCATCTTCCCCTGGTATGTGCCGGGCGACGACGGCTTCCTCGGCGAGTTTCCGCTGTCCAGCGACGCCATCGTGCTCCCCGACAGCGCCGAACCGTTGAACCTGCAGATCGAACCCGAGGTCGCGTTGGCCTGCCGGGTGGACTGGGACGGCGACACCGTGACCCGGTTGCACCCGTTCGCCCTCGGCGCGTTCAACGACTGCTCGATCCGCCGCCCCGGCGCCCCGAAGATCAGCCACAAGAAGAACTGGGGTCCCGCGTCCAAGGGAGTGGCGCCGCACTTCTTCGACATCGACGATCTGACCCCCGACGGTCCGACCGCCACCCTGCGGCTGGCCTGCTTCCTGCGCGATCGCGACGGCAACGAGCACGCGTACGGACTGGACAGTCCCCTGCTCGGCTACTCCTACTACGGAGAGGTGCTGCTGGACTGGGTGGTCGAGCGGCTGGCCAACCAGAAGGGCGCCGAGGGAACGCCGCTCGAGGACGTCGGCGCGCTGATGGCCGGCGCCGGTCACCCGGACCACGTGCTGATCGGCATCGGTGCGACGCGCTACACCGAATTGGGTGAGTCGACCTTTCTGCAGCCCGGCGACGAGGCGATCGTGCGGGTCTATGACACCGAATCCGAGGAGACCTCGGAGCTGCGCCAGCGGGTGTCCGCCCGCGGTTAGCCGGTGCGGCGCTTCACTTCCCGAGGAGCTCGTCGAGCCGGGCGGTGAAGTCGGCCGGATCCGCGGGGGTGAACGCCGGGCGCCAGCGGTTGCCCGGCACGTCCAGGGTGACCAGTGTCGACTTGAACGGCCGGCGGATGTCCAGCGGCAACCAGCGGCGCAGATCCGAGCTGCCCCACATCCGGTAGCGGTGCACGACGTTCAGCGGCTCAGCGGTGTAGCCGCGGACCCTGCTCAACGGGATCACCTTGGCGGTGCCGGAGGGAAAGTGGTAGCGCCGCAACGTGATCGCCAGACGGTCGAGCTGGACCAGCCCGTCGTCGTAGTACTGCCGCGGCGCGCTCACGGCCGCCCGGTGCGCAACTCGTGGCCCTTGGTGGTCAGACACCGGCCGGTGTCCAGATTCCACTGCCAGCCGTGCAGATTGCAGGTCAGGGTGGCGCCTTCGACCACGCCGAATTTCGACAGGTCCGCCTTCAGGTGCGGGCAGCGCCGCTGGAACTGGTAGCCACCCATGTCGATCGACGCGGTGTCGTCGTGCGCCTCGGCGAACCAACCGTCGGCATAGGCGACCCGCTCGTCGGTGAGGCATTTGAAGAAGGTGTACAGGTACTCGTTGTAGCCGCCGACCCGCCAGGCTCTGAACCGGGTGGACAGGAAGATCGTGTTCACCCAGTCCGGTTCGTCGTCGCGCAGCACGGTGCGCACGAGTTCACTGCCGATCTCGAAGCCGTACCGGAATTTCTCGTCCGCGATGGCTTCGCGGACAATGCGTTTCGGAAAGTCGAGGACCACGGTCTCCTGGTGTCCGCGACCGGTCAGCCGCAGTTCGACGGGATAGCCGATACCGTCGCAGATCTGATCGCTCTGCACCATGATCGGCTCGAACAGCGCACGCAGCGGCTCCAGTAGCGGCTCGCCTTCGGCGTGCGCCCAGGCCGCCTTCTCCGCGGCGAGCACCGGGGCCATCCGCTGCGCATAGGCCTCGATGTACTCGGCCTTGCCGGTGGTGAAGATCGCCTCCACCTCGTCCTCGGGCAGCGGGTGCCGGAGCGAATCCAGCTGTGCGCCGGTGAATTCGGCCGTCGTACCGGGGATCATCAGCAAGCCGCCGTCGTGGCCGTGGCGCCTCATCTGGTCCAGGAACACGACCTGGTCCGGGAAGATGTTCGCCGGATCGCCGTGGTCGTCGTTGAGGCCGCGCAGCTCGTCGTCCAGGAAGCACGGCGGCCCGGCCGAGGGAATGACCCAGGTGGCGCCCACCTGCGCGATGTACTGCCGGCAGCGGTCCATCTGCCGTTGCCGCTTCTGGGTGCCGAAGGCCTCCTTGGCGCGCGCCGGCATGTCGTAGACCATCGGATACCAGATGGCACCCGAGTACTGGAGCATGTGGACGTCGATGTCGCCGAAGTCCGCGGCCAGGACGTCGAGGTCGACCGGCCGGGCGTCGTTCATGTTGAACGCCGTGGTGACGCCGTCGGACACCACCAGACCCGAGTCCCCGATCGGGCCGTCGGCGGGCGCGCGCAGCGCGATGATCATCACCTCGAGGTCGCCCTTGGGGCCGCTGACCCGGTGCTTGACCGAGTCGGTGGTCTCGAAGAACCGATGGAAGCCCAACTTCTCCAGCTCCCGGCGCAGATCCGGCACCGGAAAGTCCGGCAGGAGCACCACCGCGTCCTTATTGACGTGCGCGCTCAGGTTGGCCGGATCGAAGTGGTCCTTGTGCAGGTGCGACACGTAGAGGTAGTCCACATCTCCCAGAGCCGCCCAGTCGAGCCCGCTGTTGTCCGGGAACGGGAACCACGAGGCGAAATATGCCGGGTTCACCCAGGGGTCGCACAGGATGCTGCCCGCGGTGGTGTCGATCCGGAAGCCGGCGTGGCCGACGCTTGTGACCTGCACTGTTGCCCCTTCTGCGCGCTGTCGGCGCGGTTGCTTGCGCCCGTCCAGTCTAAGCGCCCGGCGGCCTTGCCCCCGGCCCGTGTGGTGCGCACTACGCTGAGCCTGTGGAACCGGTGTACGGAACAGTCATCCAGCTCGCCCGGCTGGCCTGGCGGATGCAGGGGCTGACCTTCACCGTCACCGGCGTGGAGAACCTGCCAAGGACCGGCGGCGCGGTCGTGGCGATCAACCACACCAGCTACTTCGACTTCACCTTCGCCGGGCTGCCCGCCTACCGGCAGGGGCTGGGCCGCAAGGTCCGGTTCATGGCGAAGAAAGAGGTCTTCGACCACAAGATCACCGGACCCATCATGCGCAGCCTGCGCCACATCGAGGTCGACCGGGACAGCGGTGCCGCATCGTTCGAACACGCCTGTCGCGCGCTCGCGGCCGGCGAGCTGGTCGGCGTCTATCCCGAGGCCACGATCAGCCGCAGCTTCGAGATCAAGGAGTTCAAATCCGGCGCGGCGCGGATGGCCATCGCCGCCGGCGTGCCCATCGTCCCGCACATCGTGTGGGGGGCGCAGCGGATCTGGACCAAGGGCCACCCCAAGAAGCTGCTGCGCCCGAAGGTGCCGATCTCCGTCGCCGTCGGTGAACCCATCGCGCCGACGCTGCCCGCACCGGAGCTGACCGCACTGCTGCACCACCGCATGCAGCACCTGCTCGAACGGGTCCAGGACGCCTACGGTCCGCACCCGCCCGGCGAATTCTGGGTGCCGCATCGGCTCGGCGGCGGTGCGCCGACGCTCGCCGAAGCCAACCGGATGGACCTCGAGGAAGCCGCGGCCAAGGCGGCGGCGCGGGAGGGCCGCCGCCCGGATCCCGGCGCAGCGGACTCCACGGGTTAGCCCCCATGGAGCCGGTTTTTCGTGCGCTGGAGGTCACCGCCGAAGCGGTCACCAGGATCACCGGAACGCGCATCAGCTACCAGGGGCTCGAGCACATTCCCACCGACGGCGGCGCGGTGGTGGCGATCAACCACACCAGCTATGTCGACTGGTTGCCCGCCGCTCTGGCGGTCAAGCACCGCGGCCGCCGGCTGCGGTTCATGATCAAGTCCGAGATGGAGCAGGTGGCCGCGGTCGGGTTCCTGATCCGGCACACCGGCACCATCCCGGTCGACCGGCGAGCGGGTGCCGGGGCCTATGCCGTCGCCGTCGAATCGCTGCGAGCCGGTGAACTGGTCGGGGTGTATCCGGAAGCCACGATCAGCCGCAGCTTCGAGCTCAAGGAGTTCAAGACCGGCGCGGTACGGATGGCCCAGGAGGCCGGCGTGCCGATCGTCCCGCTGATCGTCTGGGGGGCGCAGCGGATCTGGACCAAGGACCATCCGCGGGCGTTGGGCCGCCGAAAGATCCCGATCGCGGTCGAGGTCGGCCCAGCGTTGGCGCCGAGCGGTACCGTCGCCGTGCTGGGAACGGCATTGCGCGAAACGATGACCGCCCTGTTGCACCGGGCGCAGGACGGGTATGACCACCCGGCGGGTGCGTTCTGGGTGCCGCAGCGCCTCGGCGGCGCAGCGCCCACACCGGCCGAGGCCAGGCGCCTCGAGGAAGCCGAGCTGGCCGAACGGGCTCGCCGGCGCACAGGAGAAGGCCCAGAAGGAGAGAGCAGAGCGCCTCGATGACACTTCCCGCGATGATCGCCACGGATGTGGACGGCACGCTGCTCGACGACGACGAGAAGGTATCGCCGCGCACGCGTGCCGCGGTCCACGCCGCCGTCGACGCCGGCGCGCAGTTCGTGTTGGCCACCGGTCGCCCACCGCGCTGGATCGCGCCGGTGGTCGACGCACTGGGGTTGGCCCCGATGGCGGTGTGCGCCAACGGCGCCGTGGTCTACGACCCCGCCACCGACCGGATCGTCTCGGCCCGCACGCTGTCGACCGAGGCGCTGCGCCAGCTCGCCGACATCGCCACCCGCGCCATTCCCGGCGCCGGATTGGCCGTCGAGCGGGTCGGCCGGTCGGCACACGATGCGGCCACCCCGCAGTTCGTCAGCTCACCGGGCTATGAGCATGCGTGGTTGAACCCCGACAACACCGAGGTGTCGCTCGAGGATCTGCTGAGCGCCCCCGCGGTCAAGCTGCTGATCCGCAAGGCCGGCGCGACCAGCGCGGACATGGCTGCCGAGCTGGTCAAACATCTCGGCGCCGAGGGTGACATCACGTATTCGACCAACAACGGGCTCATCGAGGTGGTGCCGCCGGGGATCAGCAAGGCGACCGGGGTGGCCGAGCTGGCCCGGCCCCGCGGGTTACTCGCCGCCGACGTCGTCACCTTCGGCGACATGCCCAACGACATCCCGATGCTGCGCTGGGCCGGACACGGCGTCGCAATGGGCAACGCCCATCCCGAGGCGATCGCCGCCGCCGACGAGGTCACGGCCCGCAACAGTGACGACGGTCTCGCGCGGGTGCTCGAGCGCTGGTGGATGTAGCTAGCTGAGCGGGCTGATCGGTGCGCTGAACCGCTCGAGCTGAACCGGCGGGGTGTGCGAGGACGCCGGCGGGAGTTCCAGGGGGACACCGTCGATGACCCGGGTGACGGTGCCCTTCTCCCGGTCGAAGTTCAGGGTCCCGTGCTGGAAGTTCTGTTTGATCCACAGCGGCTCGTGGATCTCGCCGCTGGTGGGCAGGCCCAGTGCGCCGCGTTCGAAGCCCAGTGATCCCCAGGCGTCGTAGATCGCGCCGGTGAGGGGCGCCGCGCCGCTGACCGGCGACCAGTAGATCGCGCCGCGGTCGAAGCGGACGTAACGGGAGTTGTCCGCGCCGGCGGCCTCGGGGGTGGTCGGGGCGCCCAGCGGGCTGGCCATCCCGCCCAGCTTCGCCCAGCGGTCGTAGATGGCGCCGCCGCGCAACGATTCGGCGAGATCCTCGGGGCCGGGGGGTTTGTTGAAACGGGCCGCGATCGCCCGCAGTTCACCCATCGCCGCATAGGCGGCGTTGCCCGGGCATTCGGTGATGCCGACGTCGCGGTGGGTGAAGATCGACGGCAGCGTCGGCGTCGCGCCCTGCGGGAAGTGGGTGAACGAGCCACCCGCCGACGTCAGGACCACGGTGCCCAGCGGGTCGACGTGGTCGAGGCCGAGGCGCCAGCCCAGTAGCCGCCCGGTGTTGCGCAGCTGCACCGGCGTGGGCGGCACCACCTCGAAGTTGCCCATCATCGCCACACCCCAGGTGTCGGTGTTGAAACCGCCGGTGTGTGAGCCTTCGACCGGCCGGTCCATCCCGCCGGCCCGACCTTCGAACACCTGGCCGTATTTGTCGACCAGGGCGTTGTAGCCGATGTCGCACCAGCCCAGCGTGCGGGTGTGGTACTCGTAGATCGACCGCACCATTCCCGCGGAATCCTCGGGGGCGTAGTCGTTGCTGCCGGCCGTGTGGTGCACGATGCCGGCGCGGACGGCGCGGTCGTACCGGGGGGCGCCGCAGCGCATCGATTCGTCGGCGCCCCACTGTGCCCGGCTGATGATGCGCGGGGGCACACCGGGGGTCATCGCGGCGTTGGGCAACGGCACGCCGTCGACGGGCGCCTGCGGCGGGCTGATCAGGACCGCGTTGAGGTTCTGCGCGATCGGCGCCTCGACGTTGGCCGGGATGTAGCCCAGCTTCGGCTTTCCGTCCGGGGGTGCGGGTCGTCCGCCGCCGCCGGTGGGTGCCGCACCGGCCGGCCGGGTGACCGAGATCTGCACCGTGGTGGTCCGGCCGACGAACACCGGATCGGTGCCGGTGACCGCGCCGGGTGCGGCGCCGGCCCCGTCGCCCGCGCCCTCGAGCGGCTCGGCGTCGTACCAGGGGCCCCAGGAGCCGTCGTCCTTCTTGGCCCGCACCCGCGCCGAGGTCCCGGTCAGGTCGGCCGCGGTCAGCGCCACCATCGCGAACGGAGTGTCCTGATGGATCTCCCGGATGGTCTCGCCGCCGCCGAGTCCCTCGAGGGGTTGTTCGGTCAGCGTGAGGTCCTCGACCGCCGGCTGATCGGCGGCGTCCCCGGAGACACCATCGATCGCCAACGGCAACATGACGATCGTCGCCGCAATGGCGGTGTAGAAGATCGACGGCGCGGGTCGGCGGGACAGCACGGACCGATGTTACGTATGTGTCTTGTGTTACTGGTGTTTCGACACGGTGTGAATTGGGTAGTGGATCGCCGCATGCAACGGCACCGCAGAGCGCAGGGCTTCTGCGGTGCCGTTCGGCAACAGGTCTAGGCGGGGGGCGGAACCGGGATCGGCGGCACGGCGGGGACGGCGCCGGGGGTGGCGGACTTGATGGCGCCGGTGATCGCCGGCATCACGATCCCCTTGAGCAGATCGATCGCCTGACCGGCGCCGAGCTGGTTCGCCGCGCTGGACAGATCGCTGATCAACCCGCCGCTGGGGGCGGCCGCCGGGGAGAGTGCCGCCAGTGACGGATCGCCGAGGATGGGGTACGTGCCCAGCGCCGGGTCGGCGGTCAGCGGTGCCGAGATCGGGATCTCACCGGGTGCGGTCAGCGCCGAATTGGAGATCGGCGCCAGCGCCGGATCCAGGCCCGGGACCGACGGTGCCGTGAGACCCGGTGCGGTGAGGCCGGGCGCGGTGAGCCCCGGATCGGTCAGCCCTGCGGTGTCGCCGAGCGGGCTGGTCAGGCCGGGATTCGTCAGTGCCGGATTGGTCAGCCCGGGATCGGTCAGACCGGGGGCGGTGAGGCCGGGCGCGGTCAGGCCCGGCGCGGTCGCGCTCACCGGCGGCACCGACAGCCCCGGCGCGGTCAGGCCGGGTGTCGTGAGGCCCGGTGCGGTCAGGCCCGGCGGGGTGAGGCCGGGTGCGGTCAGGCCGGGCGGGGTGAGGCCGGGTGCGGTCAGGCCCGGGGTGGCCAGCCCGGGAGTGGTCAGCACGGGCGACGCGGCGGGGGTTCCGCCGAGGATGCCGGTCGGCAGGTTGATGCCGAACTGGGACAGCCCCTGCGACAGCGCGCCGATCAGTTCGCTGGGCAGATCGGTGACCAGCGCGGCCTGGACGAATTCTCGGTGCTGAGGTTCATCGCTCGGGCCGGACAGCTGGGTCACGGCGATCCCGGCGATCGGACTTGCGACGGCCACGGCGGCGAACGCGCTCATGGCTGACGAAGCCTTGGTGCGGCGTCGGTTCGGCACGGAAGTCTCCTCAATACATGGACTACTAGGTGTTCTCGCGGTGGAGATTTCGATACATGTGACGCGCAAGCTCGTCGTTTCCGCTCAGGCGCCGACGTGTTCGATGGTACGGCTGAGACTTCTGGTACTAGAGTGACGATGCACAATCGTGAGCGAATCGCGACCTAGTCGTCCGACCGGCCGCCGGGGTTGCCGGTCGGGCTCACCGGCCCGGGTCGGATACCCTTGCTGCCGATGACCGCTCCAGCTTCCGCCGGTCCATTCGACCTGATCGTGGTCGGCTCCGGCTTCTTCGGCCTGACGATCGCCGAGCGCGTCGCCACTCAACTCGGCAAGCGCGTTCTGGTGGTCGAGCGGCGCGACCACCTCGGCGGCAACGCCTACTCCGAGCCCGAACCGCAGACCGGGATCGAGGTGCACCGCTACGGCGCACACCTGTTCCACACCTCCAACCAGCGGGTGTGGGACTACGTGCGGACGTTCACCGACTTCACCGGCTACCAGCACCGGGTGTTCGCGCTCTATGACGGGCAGGCCTATCAGTTCCCGATGGGGCTGGGGCTGGTCAGCCAGTTCTTCGGGCGCTACTTCACCCCGGACGAGGCGCGCGCGCTGATCGCCGAACAGGCCGCCGAAATCGACACCGCCGAGGCCGCCAACCTGGAGGAGAAGGCGATCTCCCTGATCGGGCGCCCGCTCTACGAGGCGTTCGTCAAGGGTTACACCGCCAAACAGTGGCAGACCGACCCGAAGGAACTGCCCGCCTCGACGATCAACCGGCTCCCGGTCCGGTACACCTTCGACAACCGCTACTTCAACGACACCTACGAGGGGCTGCCCGTCGAGGGATACACCCGGTGGCTGGAGAACATGGCCGCCGACGACCGCATCGAGGTGCGGTTGAGCACCGACTGGTTCGACGTGCGCGACGCCCTTCGCGCCGAATCCCCCGACGCGCCGGTGGTGTACACCGGCCCGCTGGACCGCTATTTCGACTACGTCGACGGGCGGCTCGGCTGGCGCACGCTGGACTTCGAACTGGAAGTCCTGGACACCGGGGATTTTCAAGGCACCCCCGTCATGAACTACAACGACGCCGATGTCCCGTACACGCGCATTCACGAGTTCCGGCACTTCCACCCCGAACGCGCCTATCCGACCGACAAGACCGTGATCATGCGCGAGTTCTCCCGGTTCGCCGACGCCGACGACGAGCCCTACTATCCGATCAACACCGAGTCCGACCGCGCGCTGCTGGCGGCCTACCGTGCCCGGGCCAAGGCCGAGACGGAATCGGCCAATGTGCTCTTCGGGGGCCGGCTGGGCACCTACCAGTACCTCGACATGCACATGGCGATCGCCAGCGCGCTGAACATGTACGACAACACGCTGGCGCCGCATCTGCGCGACGGAGCCGCGCTGACGCCGCCCCGAGACGACTGAGAAGGCACCACAGATGAGTGAAATCCCCACCGGAGCGCTGGACGCCGGCGAATCGCGCGCGGTCAGCCTGCTCTCGCGCGTGATCCTGCCCCGCCCGGGCGAACCGCTCGACGTGCGCAAGCTCTATATAGAGGAATCGGAGACCAACGCGCGTCGCGCCCACGCGCCCTCGCGGACCACCCTGGAGATCGGATCGGACTCCGAGGTCTCCTTCGCCACCTACTTCAACGCCTTCCCGGCCAGCTACTGGCGGCGCTGGTCGACGCTGGACGCGGTGGTGCTGCGGGTCGAACTCACCGGCAACGCGCGGGTGGACGTGTACCGCACCAAGGCGACCGGAGCCCGCATCACCGTCGGCGGCAGCGAGGCGTCCGGCACCGCCGAGCGCCCCGGTGTCGTCGAGTTCGAGATCGACCTCGGCCCGTTCGAGGACGGCGGCTGGATCTGGTTCGACATCACCACCGACACCGAGGTCACCGTCCGCAGTGCCGGCTGGTACGCCGGTGAGCCCGCCCCCGGGCGGGCGAACATCGCGGTCGGCATCCCGACGTTCAACCGGCCTGCCGACTGTGTCAACGCGCTCGCCGCACTCACGTCGGACCCGCTGGTCGACGAGGTGGTCGGCGCGGTCATCGTCTCCGACCAGGGCACCAAGAAGGCCAAGGACCATCCCGACTTCCCGGCCGCCGCGGCCGCACTCGGTGACCGGCTGCGGATCCACGACCAGCCCAACCTGGGCGGGTCCGGTGGCTACAGCCGGGTCATGTACGAGGCGCTGAAGAACACCGACTGCGAGCAGATCCTGTTCATGGACGACGACATCCGCGTCGAACCGGACTCGATCCTGCGCGCGCTGGCCATGAACCGCTTCGCCAAGCGGCCGACGCTGGTCGGCGGGCAGATGCTCAACCTGCAGGAGCCCTCCCACCTGCACATCATGGCCGAGGTGGTGAACCAGGAGAACTTCATGTGGACCGCGGCGCCGAACGCGGAGTACGACCACGATTTCGCCAAGTACCCGCTGTCCGACGACGCTGAGCGCAGCAAGCTGCTGCACCGCCGCATCGACGCCGACTACAACGGCTGGTGGATGTGCATGATCCCGCGCCAGGTCGCCGAGGAGCTGGGCCAGCCGCTGCCGCTGTTCATCAAGTGGGACGACGCCGACTACGGGTTGCGCGCCGCCGAACACGGTTACGGCACGGTCACCCTGCCCGGTGCGGCGATCTGGCACATGGCGTGGAGCGACAAGGACGACGCCATCGACTGGCAGGCCTATTTCCATCTGCGCAACCGGCTCGTCGTCGCGGCCATGCACTGGGACGGCCAGGTGGGCGGTCTGCTCGCCTCGTCGGTCAAGGCCACGCTCAAACACCTGCTGTGCCTGGAGTACTCGACCGTCGCGATCCAGACCAAGGCGATGGCCGACTTCCTCGGCGGACCCGAGCACATCTTCTCCATCCTGGAGAGCGCACTGCCCGAGGTGCGCAAGATGCGCGAGCAGTATCCGGATGCCGTCGTGCTGCCCGGCGCCACCGCGCTGCCGCCCCCCTCGGAGAAACGTCGTAAGAACACCCGGCTGGTCACCTCGCCACCGCGGATCGCGCTGCGGCTGGTCCGGGGGGTGGCCCATCAGCTCAAGAAGGAGAACCCGGCACACCACGAGCGGCCCCAGCTCAACGTCGCCACCCAGGACGCCCGCTGGTTCCTGCTCTGCAAGGTCGACGGCGTCACCGTGACCACCGCCGACGGCCGCGGTGTGGTGTACCGCCAACGCGACCGCGCGAAGATGTTCGCCCTGCTGAAGGACTCGATGCGCCAGCACGTCCGGCTGGCCCGCAAGTTCAACCGGATGCGACGCGTCTACCGGGACGCGCTGCCGGTGCTGTCGAGTACGCAGAAATGGGAGACCGTCCTGCTCTCCCCGCACGAGGTCCGATGACCGATGAGTGATCAGCCGCGCGGCGAAGATGCCGCGCTGGTGGCGGTGCAGGCCGCCCTGACCGGACGTTCCGGAGTGCTGACCGGCGCGCGTGCGCTGTCGCATTTCGGTGAGCACAGCGCGGGCTGGCTGGCGGTCGCCGCGGTGGGCGCCGCGCTGGACCGGGACCGACGCCGGGAATGGGTGACCGCCGGGGTGGGGGCGTTCGCCGCGCACGCGGCCGCCGTGGTGATCAAGCGGGTGGTGCGCCGCGAGCGGCCCCGGCATCCGGACATCGTGGTCGGGGTGGGAACGCCCAGCCGGTTGTCGTTCCCGTCGGCGCACGCCACCTCCACCACCGCCGCCGCGCTGCTGCTCGGCCGCATCACCGGCCTCCCGCTGCCCGCGGCGCTGGTGCCGCCGATGGTGCTGTCGCGTCTGGTCCTGGGGGTGCACTACCCCAGCGACGTGCTCACCGGAGTCGTGGTCGGTGCGGCCGTGGCCCAGGCGACCGCGGCGATCTCCGACGGCCTGGCTGCGCGGCCGGCCGCCCGGCGTGGGAGACACTGTTCCGGTGAGTGAGGAAGCCGCACCCGTCACGGGTCCGCCGCGCAGCCTGCCGGCCGGAATCGTCAAGGCGCTGCGCCCGCGTCAGTGGGTGAAGAACGTCCTGGTGTTCCTGGCGCCGGTGGTGGCGCTCGGCGATGAGCGTTTCAGCTACGACTACCGCACCGTCCTGGTCAAGGTGCTGCTGGCGTTCGTGGTGTTCTGCCTCGCCGCCTCGTCGATCTACCTGGTCAACGATGCGCGCGACGTGGAGGCCGACCGTCAGCACCCGACCAAGCGGTTCCGGCCCATCGCGGCCGGTGTGGTGCCCGAGAATCTGGCCTACGGGATGGCCGTCGCGCTCGGCGCACTCTCGCTGGTGGTGTCCTGGCTGGTGACTCCCGACTTGGCGTTGGTGATGGCCGTCTACATCGCGGTCCAGCTGGCGTACTGCTTCGGCCTCAAGCACCAGGCCGTCCTGGACATCTGCATCGTGTCCTCGGGCTTCCTGATCCGGGCGATCGCCGGCGGTGTGGCGGCAGGGATCCCGCTGTCGCAGTGGTTCCTGCTGGTGATGGCGTTCGGGTCGCTGTTCATGGCGGCCGGTAAGCGCTACGCCGAATTGCAGCTCGCCGAACGCACCGGCGCCAAGATCCGCAAATCGCTGGAGAGTTACACCACCAGCTATCTGCGCTTCGTGTGGACGCTGTCGGCGACCGCGATGGTCGTCTGTTACAGCCTGTGGGCGTTCGAGCGGGACGGCGCCAACGCCGGCTGGTTCGCCGTGACCATCATTCCGACCACGGTCGCGGTACTGCGCTACGCGGTCGACGTCGACGGCGGTATGGCCGGCGAACCGGAGGAGATCGCCCTGCGCGACCGGGTGCTGCAGCTGCTGGCGGTGGCATGGATCGGGACCATCGGTGCCGCCGTCTTCTTCGGCTGACCGACGGCGACTGCCCGGGCTGTCGCGCGAAGCCACGACGCGGTTGAGCCTGTGGGTCGGCGTGGTCGTGGTGGCCGTGCTGTTCGGCTGGGGTGCGTGGCAGCGCCGCTGGATCGCCGACGACGGTCTGATCGTGCTGCGCACCGTGCGCAATCTGCTGGCCGGCAACGGGCCGGTCTTCAACGCCGGTGAGCGCGTCGAGGCCAACACCTCGACGGTGTGGTCCTACCTCGTCACGGTCGGCGCCTGGATCGGCGGCTCCGTGCAACTGGAGTACGTGGCGCTGACCTTCGCGCTGGTGCTGTCCGTCCTCGGGGTGGTGCTGGCGATGCTCGGCACCGCCCGGCTGTACGCGCCGAGCCTGCACGGCCGGCGCGCCCTGCTGCTGCCCGCCGGGGTGCTCGTGTACATCGCGGTACCGCCGGCCCGCGACTTCGCCACCTCCGGGCTGGAGAACGGTCTGGTGCTGACCTATCTCGGTGGGCTGTGGTGGATGATGGTGCGCTGGTCGCAGGCGCTGCGCGAGTATCCCGGTGACGCCTACCGGTCACCGGTCAGCCGGCGGTTCGCCACGGCACTGGCGTTCGTCTCCGGGATGAGCGTGCTGGTACGCCCCGAACTGGCGCTGATCGGCGGACTGGCGCTGGTGATGCAGCTGGTCGCGGCCCGTACCTGGCGCCGCCGGCTGCTGATCGTGGTCGCCGGCGGACTGGTCCCGGTGGCGTACCAGATCTTCCGGATGGGCTACTACGGGCTGATCGTGCCCGGGACCGCGGTCGCCAAGGACGCCTCGGGTGCTAAGTGGTCGCAGGGGTTCGCGTATCTGACCAACTTCGTCGAACCGTACGCGCTGTGGCTGCCGCTGGTCCTGGTCGCCGCCCTCGGCGCGGTCCTGCTGTTCATGCGCAGCCGGCCGGGCCGGTCCGGCTGGGTGCGGCACCGCTCGGCGCCCGGGTACAGCCGGCTCGCCCGCGCCGTGCAGAGCCCGCCGGCGGTGGTGGCCTTCATGCTGCTCAGCGGCGTCCTACAGGCCGTCTACTGGGTGCGTCAGGGCGGCGACTTCATGCACGGCCGGGTGTTGCTCACCCCGTTGTTCTGTCTGCTGCTCCCGGTGGCCGTCATCCCGGTGGCGCTGCCCGACGGTGCCCGGTTGCAGCGGGGGACGGGCTATCTGCTGGCCGGGGCGACCAGCGCGGTCTGGCTGGCGGTGGCCGGGTGGTCGCTGTGGGCGGCCAACTCGCCCGGTATGGGTGCCGACGCCACCCGGGTCACCGACAGCGGCATCGTCGACGAGCGGCGGTTCTACGCCCAGGCCACCGGACATGCGCATCCGCTGACCGCCGCCGACTATCTGGACTATCCGCGGATGCGGGCGATGCTGGTGGCGCTGGACAACACCCCCGACGGGGCGCTGCTGCTGCCGGCGGGCAACTACGACATGTGGGACGTGGTGCCCGCGGTGCCGCCGCCCCCCGACGCCCCGCCCAATTGGGTGGGTCCGCACACAGTCTTCTTCACCAACCTCGGCATGGTCAGCATGAACGTCGGCCTCGACGTCCGGGTGATCGACCAGATCGGGCTGGCCAATCCGTTGGCGGCGCACACCCGTCGACTGGAGAACGGCCGCATCGGTCACGACAAGAATCTCTTCCCGGACTGGGCGGTGGCCGAGGGGCCGTTCCTCAAGACCGAGGAGTATCTGCCGGTGTATCTCGACCAGGAGTGGGTGGCCCAGGCCGAAGCGGCGCTGGAGTGCCCGGCCACCGAGGCCATGCTCACCTCGGTGCGAGCCCCGATGGGTCCGCGCAGGTTCCTGTCGAATCTGCTGCATGCCTACGAACTGACGCAGTACCGCATCGACCGGGTGCCCCGCTATGAACTGATCCGCTGCGGACTGCCCATCCCCGCACCCGTCGACCAGGACGCGCCTCCGGAGTACACCGGCCTGCCGGCGACCGGCCCGTGAGGCGGCGGATGTAACGGTCGGGATCGCCCGGTCGATATCCCCGGCAGGTGTGTCCCCACACCGCGGTGAACGCTGTCCGAACAACGGTGGAGGAGTGCGAATGCTTAGCACGACTGCCGTTGCGCCGACGCACCAACACGCTGTGATGTGCGCCACGCCCAAAAGCGTCACATCTCTTTTCGGGCACGGTCTGCGGGCGTGCGGGCCGAGGCGTCGGACCACGGCACCGACGGCGGTGTCACCACCGGTTTTCCCCGCGGGCCTGCGGGTCCGCGGGTTTCGGGGCGTCCGCGAGGGCAGGCTCCGCGATCCCGACAGACCGTCAAGATCAACGCCGTCGAGACGGTCTCGGGCCTCCTGCTGGAAAGAACGATCACATATTCGTGTGGTTGACTACACGAGCAACGTGGCCCGGTCCCCGCTCGACCGGCGACCGGCTGCGGCTCACGACAGATGGGATAGGTAGGGGTATGAGTTTCGTTGGGAAGATGCGCGACGCGGTGAGAACCATGCCGCGCCGGCTCACGATGGGCGCCATGGCCATGGTCACGGCGACTGCCGTGCTGCCCGGGCTGGTGGGCGTCACGGGGGGCTCGGCGACCGCCGGTGCGTTCTCGCGTCCCGGCCTTCCGGTCGAGTACCTGATGGTTCCGTCGGCCGGTATGGGCCGCGACATCAAGGTGCAGTTCCAGAGCGGCGGACCCAACTCGCCCGGTGTCTACCTGCTCGACGGCCTGCGCGCCCAGGACGACTTCAACGGCTGGGACATCAACACCGCGGCGTTCGAGTGGTACCTCGACTCCGGCCTGTCGGTGGTCATGCCCGTCGGTGGCCAGTCCAGCTTCTACGCGGACTGGTACAAGCCGGCCTGCGGCAAGGCCGGTTGCACCACCTACAAGTGGGAGACCTTCCTGACCTCCGAGCTGCCCGCCTATCTGGCGTCGCAGCGCGGCGTGAACTCCAGCCGCACCGCCGCCGTCGGTTTGTCGATGGCCGGTTCGGCCGCGCTGACCCTGGCGATCTACTACCCGCAGCAGTTCCAGTACGCGGCGTCGCTGTCGGGCTTCCTGAACCTGTCCGAGGGCTGGTGGCCCATGCTGGTCGGCCTGTCGATGGGTGACGCCGGCGGCTACAAGTCCGAGGACATGTGGGGTCCGTCGAGCGATCCGGCGTGGAAGCGCAACGACCCGATGGTCAACATCGACCGCCTCGTCGCGAACAACACCCGCATCTGGATCTTCTGCGGCAACGGCAAGCCGGGCGACATCAACGGCCAGGTCGCGGGCGACAACTTCAACGCCAAGTTCCTCGAGGGCTTCACCCTGCGGACCAACGAGACCTTCCAGGAGAAGTACATCGCCGCGGGCGGTAAGAACGGCGTGTTCAACTTCCCGGCCGCCGGTACCCACAGCTGGGAGTACTGGGGCCAGCAGCTCCAGCAGATGAAGCCGGACATCCAGCGCGTGCTGGGTGCCACCCCGCAGCCGTCCCCGGCCCCGCCGGGTGCGCCTGCTCCGGCGCCGGCTGGCTGACCGAAGTAGAACGAAACGCTGACGGCGGCGATCCCCTCGGGGTCGCCGCCGTCGGCCGTTGCGGGGTCCGTTTCGAACCCGTCCCGTCGGGCGGGTGTGATTCACTTCCTACGGGATCGGGTGAAGGCGAATCGCAACCTGAAGAGGGTGGAGATGATGATGCGTGGGTTGTTGCGGGCGATCGTGACGGTGGCCCTGGCCGCCGGGTTGTGGTCGGTCACCGAGGTATCCGCCGCAAAGGCCGACCCGGTCGAATACCTGATGGTGCCCTCGGCCGCGATGGGCCGCGCCATCCCGGTCGCCTTCCAGGGCGGCGGTCCGCATGCGGTGTTCCTGCTCGACGCCTTCAACGCCGCGCCCGACGTCAGCAACTGGGTGACCGCGGGTAACGCCATGGGCACCTTCGCCGGCACGGGTGTGTCGGTCGCCGCTCCGGCCGGCGGTGCGTGGAGCCTCTACACCAACTGGGAACAGGACGGCAGCCGCCAGTGGGAGACCTTCCTGTCCAGCGAGCTGCCGGACTGGCTGGCCGCCAACAAAGGCCTCTCACCAGGCGGTCACGGCATCGTCGGCGCCGCCCAGGGCGGCACCGGCGCCCTGATGATGGCGACCTTCCATCCCGACCGGTTCCGCTACGCGGGGTCCATGTCGGGCTTCCTCACCCCCTCGGCGACCGCCATGAACGGCGCCATCACCGCCGGGCTGATGCGCTTCGGCGGGGTGGACACCCGCAACATGTGGGGTCTGCCGCAACTCGGCCGCTGGAAGTGGCACGACCCCGACGTGCACATCCAGCTGCTCGCCAACAACAACACCCGGCTGTGGATCTACAGCCCGTCGACCACCAACTGCGTCGACCCGGCGGCAATGATCGGCTACTGCGACCAGGCCCAGGGCAGTGCCCGCGCCTTCTATGCGCACTACCGCGCGATCGGCGGTAGTAACGGCCACTTCGATTTCCCGGCTTCCGGGGAGCACGGCTGGGGAAGCTGGGCCCCGCAGCTGGCCGCCCTGTCCGGCGAGCTGGTGACCGCGATCCGGTAGGCGGCGCGCCATTTCGCGAAGTCGCTGCCTCGGAGCAGCTTTGGGCAGCCGGTACCGTGGTGTGGTGCAATATGCGGCCCTGACGGTGTGGCGGGCGGGTCCCGCCCGCCGTCGTCTCCGTCGAGGGGTCGGCGCCGCGCTGCTGGCCGCGTTCGCGCTGGCGGCGGCCGCCTGCGCCGACGGCAGTCAGGAGGCGTTGCGCACGGCCGACACATTGGCACCCGAACCGCCGGTGCGGCCCGGGGACCTGCCCGAGGCGCCCGAGGCATCGGATACCGCGGGCTCCCTGCGCGTCACCCGTGAGCAGCGCGTCTATCTCGACGAGCTGGCCGCCGCCGGGGTGGCGTCGACCAGTCAGCTGCAGGCACTGACCATCGGCTCCTCGGTCTGCCAGGCCCGCGCCGCCCAGCAGTCCGATCAAGCGGTGTGGGACTTCATCCTGCCGCTGGTGCGCAGCGACGTGCGTGCGGTCCGTCCGCCGACGGCGGCCGTCACCAGGGGTGAGGTCGACACGGCGACGGCCGACTACATTCGCATCGCAACCGAACGACTCTGCTAGCAGGAGAATATGGCGAACAACAGCCGACGAAAGCGTCACCGCATCCTCGCCCTGGCCGCGGCCGGGGCGATGGTCTTGGTGGTGGTGCTGGTGGTGGCCATCATCGTGGTGGTCATGCGCCGGCCCGACACGCCGCAGACCGCCCTGCCGCCGACGGCCGTACCGCCGACCAGCGGACCCGCGACCGGCAAGCCGCGCCCGGAGTTCCAGGACGCCAGCTGCCCCGACGTGCAACTGCTGTCCATCCCGGGCACCTGGGAGTCCTCACCGCAGCTCGACCCGTTCAACCCGACCCAGTTTCCCATCGCGCTGCTGCTGGGCGTCACCAATCCGCTGCGCGCCGAGTTCGACAATGCGCGCTTGGAGATCTACACGGTCCCCTACACCGCCCAGTTCCACAACCCGTTCTCCGCCGACAAGCAGATGTCCTACAACGACAGCCGCTCGGAGGGCACCCAGGCGGCGGTCAAGGCACTGACGGATATGAACAACCGCTGCCCGCTGACCAGCTATGTGATCATCGGGTTCTCCCAGGGCGCGGTGATCGCCGGCGACCTGGCCAGCGACATCGGCAACGGTCGCGGCCCCATCGACCAGGATCTGGTGCTCGGTGTCACCGCGATCGCCGACGGCCGCCGACAGACCGGCGTCGGACAGGACATCGGACCCAACCCGCCCGGGGTGGGTGCGGAGATCACGCTGGCCGAGGTGCCGACCCTGTCGACGCTCGGCCTGACCATGACCGGCCCCCGGCCCGGCGGCTTCGGTCAGCTCAACGACCGCACCAACGAGATCTGCGCGCCCGGCGATCTGATCTGCGCGGCGCCGCAGTCGGCGTTCTCGATCGTCAACCTGCCCCAGACGCTGGAGACCCTGGCCGGCGGTGCCGGCCAGCCCATTCACGCGATGTACGCCACACCGCAGTTCTGGAATCTGGACGGGCAGTCCGCGACGCAGTGGACCCTGAACTGGGCACGGAATCTGATCGAGAACGCGCCGCAACCAAAACATGGTTGACACGTGACCAAGATGATTTGGCCAGCGCCGGATCCGCGCATTACATTAAGAGAAAACTAAGACTGAATTACCGGCGGTCGGCGCGTTGCGTCGAGGTCGGCGCGTGCACCAGCCCGAGTAGCCTTTGGAAGGTTTGGGGGTTCGCGCGGTCCCGGGGGGATGACTGCGAGCTTTTGACAGGAGAGTGGGATGGCCTTTCACAACCCGTTCATCAAGGACGGACTGATCAAGTTCCCCGACAACGGCAACTTGGTGCGGCACGTCGAACGATGGGCCAAGGTGCGTGGAGACAAGCTCGCCTACCGGTTCCTGGATTTCTCCACCGAGCGGGACGGTGTCGCGCGGGATCTGAACTGGAACGACTTCGGCGCCCGCAACCGCGCCGTCGGCGCCCGGCTGCAGCAGGTCACCCAGCCCGGTGACCGCGTCGCGATCCTCTGCCCGCAGAACCTCGACTATCTGGTGGCGTTCTTCGGCACGCTGTACTCCGGCCGCATCGCCGTCCCGCTGTTCGATCCGAACGAGCCCGGCCACGTCGGACGCCTGCACGCCGTGCTCGACGACTGCCACCCGTCGGCGATCCTGACCACCACCGCCGCCGCCGAGGGGGTGCGCAAGTTCTTCCGCTCCCGTCCGGCCAACCAGCGCCCCCGCGTCATCGCCGTCGACGCGGTGCCCGACGAGGTCGGCGCCACCTGGGAGCCGGTCGAGGTCGACCAGACGACCATCGCCTACCTGCAGTACACCTCCGGTTCCACCCGCATCCCGACCGGCGTGCAGATCACGCACCTGAACCTGGCCACCAACGTCGTCCAGGTCATCGAGGCGCTGGAGGGCGAAGAGGGTGACCGCGGTGTGTCGTGGCTGCCCTTCTTCCACGACATGGGTCTGATCACGGTGCTGCTGTCGCCGATGCTCGGCCACTACATCACCTTCATGACGCCGGCCGCGTTCGTGCGCCGCCCCGGCCGCTGGATCCGCGAAATGGCCCGCAAGGAGGGCGACACCGGTGGCGTCATCTCCGTGGCGCCGAACTTCGCGTTCGACCATGCGGCGGCCCGCGGGGTGCCCAAAGACGGAGAACCGCCGATGGACCTGTCGAATATCAAGTGCATCCTCAACGGCAGCGAACCGATCTCGGCGGCCACCGTGCGCCGCTTCAACCAGGCGTTCGGGCCGTTCGGGTTCCAGCCCAAGGCGATCAAACCGTCCTACGGTCTGGCCGAGGCCACGCTGTTCGTGTCCACCACCCCGATCAGTGCCGAGCCGCGGATCATCACCGTCGATCGCGACGAGCTCAACAATCACCGCTTCGTCGAGGTGCCCTCGGATTCGCCCAAGGCAGTCGCGCAGGCCGGTGCCGGCAAGATCGGCGTCGCGGAGTGGGCGGTGATCGTCGACCACGACACCGCCACCGAACTGCCCGACGGCCAGATCGGCGAGATCTGGATCAGCGGGCAGAACATGGGCACCGGGTACTGGGGCAAGCCGGCCGAGACCGAGGCGACCTTCCACAACATCCTCAAATCGCGCACGGAGTCCAGCCATGCCGCGGGCGCGGCCGACGACGCGACCTGGGTGCGCACCGGTGATCTCGGCGCCTACCACGACGGCGAGCTCTACATCACCGGCCGGGTCAAGGATCTGGTGATCATCGACGGCCGCAACCACTATCCGCAGGATCTCGAGTACTCGGCGCAAGAGGCCACCAAGGCCCTGCGGACCGGTTTCGTCGCCGCGTTCTCGGTACCGGCCAACCAGCTGCCCGACGAGGTGTTCGAGAACGCCCACGCCGGCCTGAAGCGAAATCCGGACGACAGCTCCGAGCAGTTGGTGATCGTCGGCGAACGCGCGCCGGGTGCGCACAAGCTCGACATGGCGCCGATCGCCGACGACATCCGCGCCGCCATCGCGGTCCGCCACGGCGTCACCGTGCGCGACGTGCTGCTCACCCCGGCCGGGGCCATCCCGCGCACGTCCAGCGGCAAGATCGGCCGGCGCGCCTGCCGGTCGGCCTATCTGGACGGCAGCCTGCGCAGCGGGAAGGTCGCCAACGCCTTCCCCGACGAGACCGACTGATCGAGCTACCGCCGAGCGGGCGGGCGAAAGTGAACCAATATGTCTGAAGCACCCCAGAATTCGCCGGACCCGAGACTTGTGGCGAAGGGCGCCGGGGACGACCCGGCCGGTCCGCTGCGGCCGGCCCAGGTCGATATGACGGTCGCCGAGATGCGCGAGTGGCTGCGTAACTGGATCGCCAACGCCACCGGTCAGAGTCCCGAGAACATCGACGAGTCCACCGCGATGGTGGAGCTCGGCCTGTCCTCCCGCGACGCCGTCGCGATGGCCAGCGACATCGAGGATCTCACCGGTGTGACGCTGACGGCCACCGTGGCGTTCCGCCATCCCACGATCGAGTCGCTGGCGACGGTGATCATCGAGGGTGAGCCCGAGGTCGACCGCTCCGACGACGGTACGGACTGGAGCCGGGACCGCGATGTCGAGGACATCGCCATCGTGGGCATCGCCACCCGCTTCCCCGGCGACATGAACACCCCCGACCAGATGTGGGACGCGCTGCTCGAAGGTCGCGACGCCATCACCGATCTGCCCGAGGGCCGCTGGGAGGAGTTCCTGGCCGAGCCGCGGATCGCCGAACGGGTCGCCAAGGCCCACACCCGGGGCGGCTATCTGTCCGACATCAAGGGTTTCGACGCCGAGTTCTTCGCGCTGTCGAAGATGGAGGCCGACAACATCGATCCGCAGCAGCGGATGGCGCTCGAGCTGACGTGGGAGGCTCTCGAGCACGCCCGCATCCCGGCGTCGTCGCTGCGCGGTGAACGGGTCGGCGTCTACATCGGCGCGTCGAACAACGACTACAGCTTCATGTCGGTGGCCGATCCCGCCGTCGCGCACCCGTACGCGATCACCGGCACCACCAGCTCGATCATCGCCAACCGGGTGTCCTACTTCTACGACTTCCGCGGGCCGTCGATGGCGATCGACACCGCCTGTTCAAGTTCGCTGGTCGCCGCCCACCAGGGCGTGGCGGCGCTGCGTGCCGGGGAGGCCGACGTGGCGGTGGTGGGCGGCGTCAATGCGCTGATCACCCCGCTGGTGACCATCGGTTTCGACGAGGTGGGCGGGGTGCTCGCCCCGGACGGCCGGATCAAGTCGTTCTCCGCCGACGCCGACGGCTATGCCCGCTCCGAGGGGGCGGGCATGCTGGTGCTCAAGCGCCTGTCCGACGCCCGCCGTGACGGCGACGAGATCTTCGCGGTGATCGCGGGGAGCGCGGTCAACCACGACGGTCGCTCCAACGGTCTGCTGGCGCCGAATCCGGACGCGCAGGCCGAGGTGCTGCGCAAGGCCTACAAGGACGCCGGCATCAACCCCCGCGATGTCGACTACATCGAGGCGCACGGCACCGGCACCATCCTCGGTGACCCGATCGAGGCCGACGCGCTGGGCCGGGTGGTCGGACGCAACCGGTCCGCCGAACAGCCCGCCCTGCTGGGCGCGGTGAAATCCAATGTCGGACACCTGGAGTCGGCGGCGGGCGCGGCGAGCCTGGCGAAGGTCGCGCTGGCGTTGCGCAACGACAAACTGCCCCCGTCGATCAACTACGCCGGACCCAACCCCTACATCGACTTCAACGCGGTGCGACTGAAGGTCAACGACACCGTCAGCGACTGGCCGCGCTACAGCGGCACGGCGATCGCGGGCGTCTCGGGCTTCGGCTTCGGCGGCGCGAACGCGCATCTGGTGCTGCGCGAGGTGTTGCCCGGCGATCTGGTCGAACCCGAACCCGAAGAGGTCGTCGAGGCCACCGCCGCACCGAACGAGGCGACCGCCGTCTATGTCGGCGGGGTCCGGATGGACGAGTACGGCGAGTTCGTCACCGACGATGACGACGACGATCTCGACACGCCCGCCGCGGCCGCCGAGCCCGAATACGAACTGCCCGGGATGACCGACGAGGCCAAGCGCCTGCTCGAGGCCGCCCGTCAGGAGCTCGAAGCGAAAGATCAGACCGATCCGCTTGTCCCGCTTGCTGTTTCGGCGTTTCTGACGTCGCGCAAGCGCGCCGCGGCCGCCGAACTCGCGGACTGGATCGACAGCGAGGAGGGTCGGGCGTCGTCGCTGGAGGCGATCGGGCGTTCGCTGTCGCGGCGTAACCACGGTCGCTCGCGGGCGATCGTGCTGGCCCGCGACCACGACGAGGCGGTCAAGGGGCTGCGCGCCCTGGCCGAGGGTAAGCAGAGTCCGAGCGTGTACGCCGCCGACGGCCCGGTCGCCAACGGTCCGGTGTGGGTGCTCGCCGGGTTCGGTGCGCAGCACCGCAAGATGGGCAAGAGCCTGTACCTGCGCAACGAGGTGTTCGCCGAGTGGATCAACAAGGTGGACAGCCTCATTCAGGATGAGCGTGGGCACTCGATTCTCGAGCTGATCCTCGACGATGCGATCGACTACAGCGACGAGACCACCGAGCTGCCGATCGAGAAGGTGCAGCTGGTCATCTTCGCCATCCAGATCGCGCTCGGTGAACTGCTGCGCCACCACGGCGCCAAACCCGGGGCGGTGATCGGTCAGAGCCTCGGTGAGGCCGCCGCGGCGTATTTCTCCGGCGGGCTGTCCCTGGAGGACGCCACCCGCACCATCTGCTCGCGCAGCCACCTGATGGGTGAGGGCGAGGCGATGTTGTTCGGTGAGTACATCCGCCTGATGGCGCTGGTGGAGTACTCGGCCGACGAGATCAAGACGGTGTTCTCCGACTATCCGGATCTGGAGGTGTGCGTCTACGCCGCCCCCACCCAGACCGTGATCGGTGGGCCGCCGGCCCAGGTCGACGCGATCATCGCCCGGGCCGAGCAGGAGGGCAAGTTCGCCCGCAAGTTCCAGACCAAGGGCGCCAGCCACACCACGCAGATGGATCCGCTGCTGGGTGAGCTGGCCGCCGAATTGATCGGCATCACCCCGCATCCGCTGCAGACCGGCTACTACTCGACCGTGCACGAGGGCAAGTTCCTGCGCGCGGGCAGCGACCCGATCCACGACGTGGACTACTGGAAGAAGGGGCTGCGCCACAGCGTCTACTTCACCCACGGCATCCGTAACGCTGTCGACAACGGACACACCACGTTCCTCGAGTTGGCGCCGAATCCGGTGGCGCTCATGCAGGTCGGCCTGACGACGATGACCGCGGGTCTGCACGACGGTCAGCTCATCGCGACGCTGGCGCGCAAACAGGACGAGGTCGATTCGATGACCACGGCCATGGCGCAGTTGTTCGTGCACGGCCACGATCTGGATATGCGCACCCTGTTCCCGCGCCGGCACCGCGGACTGGCCGGTGCGCTGGACTACGCGAACATCCCGCCGACGACGTTCCGGCGCAAGCCGCACTGGCTCGCCGTCCGGTTCAGCGGGGACAACGCCGGTGTCATGCCGGGTAGCCACGTCGCCACTCCGGACGGCCGCCATGTGTGGGAGTACAACCCCCGTGGTGCCACCGATCTGGCCCAGTTGGTGAAATCGGCGGCCTCGCAGGTGTTCTCCGACGCCGCGGTGACCGCCGCCGAACAGCGCGCGGTGCCCGGTGACGGCGCGCGTCTGGTGACCACGCTGACCCGGCATCCGGGTGGGGCGTCGGTGCAGGTGCACGCGCGGATCGAGGAATCGTTCACGCTCGTCTACGACGCCATCGTCACCCGCGGCGGCGCGGCGCAGGCTGGATTGCCGCTGTCCGCGGCGGGGCAACTGCCGGCCGCGGTGGCCACCGGAACCGTTGCCGCGCAACCGGAGTCGTCGGTTCCGGCCGAACCGGAGCCCGACGACGCGGCGATTCTGTCGGACAATCTCACCGCCGGTGCGAATCTCGGTGCCGGACTGGGTAAGTGGTCGCCGGACTCGGGTGAGGCGGTGCGCGACCGGCTCGGGCTGATCGTCGGCAGCGCGATGGGTTACGAGCCCGAGGACCTGCCGTGGGAGGTGCCGCTGATCGAGCTGGGCCTCGATTCGCTGATGGCGGTGCGGATCAAGAACCGGGTCGAATACGACTTCGACCTGCCGCCGATCCAGCTGACCGCGGTCCGCGACGCGAACCTGTACGCGGTCGAGCAGCTGATCACCTATGCGATCGAGCATCGCGACGAGGTCGATCAGTTGGCCGAATCGCAGAAGGGCAAGACCGCCGAGGAGATCGCCGCCGAACAGGCCGAGCTGATGGGCGGCGCGTCCACCGTCGCCGAACTCGAGGAGAAGCTGGCCGAGGCCGGTCACCCGCTGGCCACGGCGGAAGCCTCCGAACAGGCCGCCGTGATCAGCGGTGCCAATCCGGCGACGGCCGTGACGCCGGCCCCCGATCCGCAGGCCGAACCGTCCACTCAGAGCAGCGACATCCCGGCTCCGCCGACCGATCCGTCCGGCCCGGGAATCCCGCCGCCGCCGACCGATCCGTCGGGTCCGACGCAGCCCGGTCCGTCGCAGTCCACCGTGGCCGCGGCGTCGAAGGTGCTGACCCAGGAGGCGGTCACCGAGGCGTTGGGCTCCGATGTGCCGCCGCGCGACGCCGCCGAACGCGTGACGTTCGCGACGTGGGCGATCGTCACGGGCAAGTCGCCGGGCGGCATCTTCAACGAGCTGCCGAAGGTCGACGCCACCACCGCGGCCAAGATCGCCGAGCGGCTGACCGAACGCGTCGACGAGGGGACGATCACCGCCGACGACGTGACCTCCGCCAAGACCGTCGAGGAACTCGCCACCACGGTGCGCGACTACCTCGAGGGCGGCAAGGTGGACGGCTTCGTCCGGACGATCCGCGCGCCCCAGGAGGGCAGCGAGAGCATCCCGGTGTTCGTGTTCCACGCCGCGGGCGGTTCGACGGTGGTCTACGAGCCGCTGCTCAAACGGCTGCCCGCCGACACCCCGATGTACGGCATCGAGCGGGTCGAGGGTTCCATCGAGGAGCGGGCGCGGGAGTACGTGCCGAAGCTGATGGAGCTCAACGGCTGGGTCGACGGAAGAAGGGGCAGCCCGTTCATCCTGGCGGGCTGGTCGCTGGGCGGCGTCCTGGCCTACGCCTGCGCGATCGGGCTCAAGGACGCCGGCGCCGACGTCCGGTTCGTCGGGCTGATCGACGCCGTGCGCCCGGGGGAGCCGATCCCGCGCACCCAGGAGGAGACCCGCAAGCGCTGGGACCGCTACGCCCGGTTCGCCGAGCGCACCTTCAACGTCGAGGTGCCCGAGATCCCCTACGAGGAACTCGAACAACTCGACGACGAGGGACAGGTGCGGTTCGTGCTCGACGTGGTCAGCCAGAGTGGGGTGCAGATCCCGGGCGGCATCATCGAGCACCAGCGCACGTCCTATCTGGACCAGCGCGCCATCGACCTCGCCGACATCAAGCCCTACGACGGGTCGGTCACGCTGTACATGGCCGACCGCTACCACGACGACGCGATCTACTTCGAGCCCGCCTACGCCACCCGCAAGCCCGACGGCGGCTGGGGTGAGTTCGTCACCGATCTGGAGATCGTCCCGATCGGGGGTGAACACATCCAGGCGATCGACGAGCCGTACATTGCCAAGGTGGGCGCCCATATGAGCGAGGCGATCAACCGCATCGAGAGCGAGGCGAAGTGACGGAAGCACCAGCCGCTGCAGTTTCCCCCGCGCACCAGCAGACCACGGCCGAGAAGCTGGCCGAGCTGCGCGAGAAGCTGGAACTGGCCAAGGACCCCGGCGACGAGAAGGCCAAGGCCCGCCGCGACCGCAAGGGTCTGCCCAGCGCCCGGGCGCGGATCCACGCGCTGCTCGACCCGGGCAGCTTCCTGGAGATCGGCGCGCTGGCCAAGACGCCGGGCGATCCCAACGCGCTCTACGGCGACGGTGTGGTGACCGGTCACGGGACCATCAACGGCCGGCCGGTCGGGGTGTTCAGCCACGACCAGACGGTGTTCCAGGGTTCGGTCGGCGAGATGTTCGGCCGCAAGGTCGCCCGCCTGATGGAGTGGGTGGCGATGGTGGGCTGCCCGATCATCGGCATCAACGACTCCGCCGGCGCCCGCATCCAGGACGCGGTGACGTCGCTGGCCTGGTACGCCGAACTGGGCCGGCGGCATGAACTGCTGCGCGGTCTGGTGCCGGAGATCTCGATCATCCTGGGCAAGTGCGCCGGTGGTGCGGTGTACTCGCCGATCCAGACCGACCTGGTGGTCGCGGTGCGCGACCAGGGCTACATGTTCGTCACCGGGCCCGACGTCATCAAGGACGTCACCGGTGAGGACGTCAGCCTCGACGAACTCGGCGGCGCCGACGCCCAGGCACGTTACGGCAACATCCACCAGGTCGTCGAGAACGAGGCCGCGGCGTTCCAGTACGTCCGCGACTATCTGGAGTTCTTGCCGCCCAACACGTTCGACGACGCGCCGGTGGTGAACCCCGGCCTGGAGCCGGAGGTCACCCCGCACGATCTGGAGCTGGACACGATCGTGCCGGACGCCGACAACGTGGCCTACGACATGCACGAGATCCTGCTGCGGATCTTCGACGACGGTGACGTGTTCGACGTGGCCGCCAACCAGGGTCAGGCCATCATCACCGCCTTCGCCAGGGTGGACGGCCGCTCGGTGGGTGTGGTCGCCAACCAGCCGATGTATCTGTCGGGGTCGATCGACAATGAGGCCTCCGACAAGGCCGCCCGGTTCATCCGGTTCTGCGACTCCTACAACCTGCCGCTGGTCTTCGTGGTCGACACCCCCGGCTTCATGCCGGGTGTCGAGCAGGAGAAGGGCGGCATCATCAAACGCGGTGGCCGCTTCCTCAACGCCGTCGTCGAAGCCGACGTGCCGAAGGTGACGATCACCATCCGCAAGTCCTACGGCGGCGCGTACGCGGTGATGGGGTCCAAGCAGCTCTCGGCGGATCTGAACTTCGCCTGGCCGACCGCGCGCATCGCGGTGATCGGCGCCGAAGGCGCGGCCCAGCTGCTGGTCAAGCGCTTCCCGGATCCGACGGCGCCCGAGGTGCAGAAGATCCGCGCCGATTTCATCGAGGGGTACAACCTCAATATGGCCACGCCGTGGATCGCTGCCGAACGCGGCTTCATCGACGCGGTGATCCAGCCGCACGAGACGCGGCTGCTGCTGCGCAAGTCGATGCGCCTGCTACGCGACAAGCAGATCACCCGGGTGCAGCGCAAGCACGGCCTGACCCCGATCTAGTCCGCGATCTGCTCCGCGACCGCGACCAGATCGTCGCCGGTGATGTCCGGTTGCGGTCCGACGGGGATCAGGTGCTGGCCGGGCCGGGCCACGAACGCCGCCCGGCAACCCGCCGCCAGCGCGCCGGCGATGTCCCAGCCGTGCGCGGCCACCAGGCGCACCTCGGCGATCGCCACGTCGAATTCACGGGCGACCAGCTGGTAGGCCCGCGCGTCCGGCTTCAGGGCCGCCACCTGGTCGGCGGACAGGATGGCCGCGAACCGGTCGGCGATGCCGGCGTGGGTGAGCTGTTCGGTGACCACCGGCAGCGGGGAGTTGGTCAGCGCCACCAGGGTGTGCCCGGTGAGCCGGTCCAGTGCCGGGACGACGTCGGGGTGCAGCGGTAGGCGGCGCATGGCCGCGGCGATCTCGTCGGCGCCACCGATGCCGAGCATCTGCAGGGCGGCGCGCTGGGCGGTGGGGAAGTCGACATAGTTCTCGGTCAGTCCCCCGACGAATGCCACCTGCAGCATCTGGGCGAACCAGCGGGTGCGCTGCTCAGCACCACCCAGCAGCGGGTCCAGTGCCCGCAGGTCGAGCAGCGTTTCGTTGACGTCGAACGCGATGACCGTCATGGATTCGAGCGTACGGCGGTCACCGGCTCAACCGGGTGCCCGTAGTATTCGCCCATGCCGCTCACAGAAGGCGAGGTGATCGCCGGCTATCAGATCCTGCGGTCGCTCGGCGCCGGCGGCATGGGCGAGGTGTACCTCGCGCAGCATCCGCGGTTGCCGCGCCGGGACGCCCTCAAGGTGCTCTCCGCGACGGTGAGCACCGACGAGGAGTATCGCCAGCGGTTCCTGCGGGAAGCCGAGATCGCCGCCACGCTGTGGCATCCGCACATCGTCGCGGTGCACGACCGGGGGGATCACGACGGCCGGCTGTGGATCTCGATGGACTTCGTCGAGGGCACCGATGCGGCTCGGCTGCTCGCGCAGAGCCATCCGAACGGGATGCCCGCCGACGACGTGGTTCGTATCATCACCGCGGTCGCCGCGGCGCTGGACTACGCCCACCAGCGCAATCTGTTCCACCGCGACGTGAAACCGGCCAACATCCTGATCGCCGACCCGGGTTCACCGCATGAACGCGCGCTGCTGGCCGACTTCGGGATCGCCCGGCGCGCCGACGACACCGGCGGACTGACCGGCACCAACATGACCGTCGGCACGGTCGCCTACGCGGCCCCCGAACAGCTGCTGGGGCAGCCGCTGGACGGGCGGGCCGATCAGTACGCCCTGGCCGCTACGGCCTACCAGCTGCTGACCGGCCGACCGCTGTTCCAGCATTCGAATCCGGCGGTGGTGATCAGCTCACATCTGACCGCCGACCCACCGCCGATCGGCGTCATGCGTCCCGAGCTGTCGAGTCTGGGTCCGGTGTTCGACCGGGCGCTGGCCAAGTCGCCGAAGGACCGCTTCGACCACTGCGTCGACTTCGCCCGCGCCCTGGAGCACCACATCGTCGCCGACGACGCCACCGGGCCGACGGTGTCGGCGAAGGCGGCGGCGCGGCCCGGTCCGGCCGCACCGGCGCCGCAGGGCCAGGGCCGGCGCGGGTGGTTGGTCGGGGCCGGGGTGCTGGCGGTGGTGGCGGTCGTCGCGGCGGGCAGCGCCATCTGGCTGCTCGGCCGCGACAGCGACAAGACGGCGGCCCCCGCGTCGCCCACGATGCCGGTGGTGGTGATCGGCGCGAACTGCGCGACGATGGGCGCGGCCGGGGTGACCAACACGGGTGCGCCCGCATACTGCGCCGAGCTGACCGACACCAACCAGACCATCTGGTCGAAGTACCAGGGTCAGTTCGACAGCCCGTCGGTCCCCACCGGGATGGACCCGCGCGAGGCCAACGTGCGGGTCTGCGTGGAGCAGACCAAGCGCTCCGCCGCGGACTGCTCGGCCGAGATCGACCGGCAGAACGGCTCCCCGCAGAGCTAGCCTGATCGCCGCTACGGCTGGAAGCGCATCGACCCCGGACTGGACAGCCCGCTGTGGGTGTCGGTGCCCAGCTCGATCTGCGCGGGCTGCGCGTCGACGATGGTGTCGAAGCGGCGCAGCGAACCCCAGTCCTGACCCCAGTCGTTGGACAGATAGGTCGACATGACCGAGGCCCGCAACAACAGGTCGGTGATCCCGAGCAGGCCGCCGTTCTTGCCGTCCTGCCAGGTATCGGTGCTCTGCAGCTTGGCGTAGTAGTCCGGCGAGATCCGGAATTTCGGGATCTCGGTGACGCCGTTGGCGTGCAGCATCGGCTGCTGGCACGGGAACGCCAGGCCCACCGCCCAGTCCATCAGCACCGGTTCCGTGGAGCCCACGTACTCCTGGACGCTGCGCACCTCGGGCACCCGCGGCGGTGTCACGGCGATCCAGTCACCCTGACCCAGTGAGAGATCCTCGGCGATCACCCGCACGGCCACGGCGTCGGCCGGGATCTGTGCCCGGGGATAGCGCAGGTTGCGCCACGACGGAGTCGGCCCGATGTCGAAGGGGCTGACGCGACCCGCGGGCACCGGCGCCCCGTCGGGGCCGCGCACCGCGTATTCGAGTTCGACGGTCTGACCGTCGGTGAACGCGTTGGCGACGCTGGTCCCGGCGATGGTTCCCGCCGCGGTGATCACCACCAGCGGGTGGGCGTCGTCGGGCGGGGGGAGTTCGTACCACGCCGAGGCCAGTTTGGCTTCCTGCTGCGTCTCGGTCGAGTAGGTGCCGGCCACCGGCACCCGCGCCGGGTCCAGGCCGTAGGGCAGCGGCACCGTCGAGCCGTTGACGCCCGGGCGCGACAGTGCGATCGGGCGGTTCCAGTCGTAGTCCGTGCCGGGTTGCGGATTGTTCAGCCGGATCGCCTCGGCGATGATCCGATCGGGGACGCCGTTGGGGGAGAAGCCGGTGGCGTCGACGCCGCCGAGGGGCCCCAGCGGGCCGTACCGGCCGGGCAGCGGCCGCAGGAAGCCGTCGTTGGAATCGGGTTCGACCAGTACGTCGTCGGCCAGTCCGCAGCCGCCGGCGAATGCGCGGACATTGGCCCAGCCGTTGGAGTAGGTCGGGTACTGGCGCACCACTCCGACCGCCATCGAGGCCACCATGACCAGCACCATGAAACCGGCGGCGATCGGGATCGGCGCCCTGGTCAGTGCCGTGACGACGCGCGACTCGCGGGTGTTGCCGATGTGCAAGAGGAACGCCCACAGTGCCGCCAGCCCGCACAGCACGAAGAACACCGCACTGACGGTGACCCCGCCGATCTGCGGCACCGACGTGTTGAACGGGGCGCCGAAGTTCGAGACGTACCACCAGCCGTTGGTGGAGGCGAAGCACATCGCCAGGACGAACAGCACTGCGGCCAGGAAGGCCATCCGGTTGCGTGCCGAGCGCAGCACCACCGGGCTCACCATCACCGTCGCCAACGCGGCCATCGCCCCGCCCACCGCGGCGAACAGACCGAAGTGGTGGATCCACTTGGTGGGGGTGAACATCAGGAAGAAGATGGTGGCGAAGATGACGCCCATCAGCCGCCAGGCCGGACCGCGCGCGACGCCGGGCACCCGCTTGCGCCGCAGCATGATGAACAGCGACGAGAACAGGCATAGCGCGGTGAACATGAACGCCACCCGCCGCGCGATCGCACCGTCCACGGTCGGCAGGATCAGGTAGTAGTAGCGCAGGTTCTCGGTGTACCACTCCTGGCTGGGCCCGATCGCCGTGCGGATCTTGGTGGCCTCGAGGACCGTGGCCAGCGTCTGGTCGGCGAACACCACTGCCAGGACGACGGTGCCCGCGGCCAGCAGCGGTGCCAGCAGCGGCCACGTGCCGACCAGCTGGCGACGCCGCATCAGGATGCGCAGGATGGGCCGGCCGCCGGCCAGCAGGGCGGCCACCGCGATCAGCCCGGTCGGCTGGATGCCGAGCGTGAACGCCGCCGTGGTGACGGCCAGCGCTGCGGGGGTGAGCCGGCCCGAGGTCACCGCGCGTTCGATCAGCACGTAGGTGATCAGCGCGCCGGTGGCGATCTGTCCTTCGGGCCGCAGGCCGTTGTTGAACGGCATCCAGGCGCCCAGTAGCACGAAGCCGGCCGCCCACAGTGCCGGGCGACTGGCGATGACCGCGGGCCCGAGGCGGGGCAGCACCTCCCGGGACAGCAGCAGCCAGCACACGACCGAACAGATCAGGTCGGGCAGCCGGATCCAGATGCTGGCCGTGCTCACATGCGTCATCAGGGCCAGCACGTTGTAGTACCAGCCGAAGGGATCCTCCGGGCTGCCGAACCAGCGGAAGTAGTTCGACATGTAGCCGGCGTGGTCGGCCACCCGGGCCATCTGCAGGATGTAGCCGTCGTCGGAAGAGTTCGCGCCGATCACGTACCAGATCGCGAAGCCACCGAGGACCACCACGTCCACCGCGGTGAGGGTGCGCCAGCGGGTCGGGATCAGGCGGTGCATGCGCCGGCCGTCGAGCCGGTCCAGCCGCCACAGCGCGAGCAGGGCGAGACCGGTGCACACGATGGACAGCAGGATCGCGGCCAGCTTGAGTGCGGTCGGTTGGGTGGTGAAGCGGGTGTCGATCTGCGCCGAGAACGACAGCCCGGGCGGGGCGGGACCGGTGAGGTCGGTGAACACGCCGACGATCGCGGGCCGCAGATTCGGATCGGCGTATCCGGTGCGCTGGGGTTGGCCGGCGTTCTCGCCGGAGTCCTGGGTCAGGCCGACGAAGTCGGCGTAGGTGCCGTCCAATGAGGAGGTGATGTCGAGGCGCTCGCAGCCCGCCATCCGGTCGCGGTCGACGCTGGCGATCACCACATTGCGCACGATGACGTCGACGCGATCCTGCGAGACGGTGACCAGCATCGCGTTCAGCGCGGCGTCACGGCCCTGTTCGGGTGCGGTGCCCAGCACCAGGCCGCCGTCGGCGGGCATGTCCCGCACGACCGAACACGGGATCGACGCGGTCAGGCTCACCGGCGCCTGGGAGATGAGCGGCGCGGTGAGATTGTCGAGCCGATTCTGCTGGGGCCAGTTCAGCGTCGCGGTGGTCTGGGTGACCGGCAGCAGCGGAACCGCCACCGCGGCCAGGAAGCCGAGCAGGCCGGCGATCGTCGCCACCCAGCGCGCGATCTTCACGTCCTTCGTCACGTCGTTCGTCACGTCGTTCACGGCAGGGCCCTGATCGGGCCGCCGCGGCTCCAGCCGAACACTCGTTTCGACCCTTCCTCGATCGCGGCGTCGGGCGCCTCGGCTGCCGGCACCACCCGCAGATAGCGCTCGAGCGAACCCCAGTCCCGGTACCAGTCGTCGCGCAGATAGGTCGGGATCGACTGGGTGCGCAGCAGCGCCTGGATGAACAGGAACGGTCCGCCGTCCTCGGCGGCCTGCCACTGGTTCGACGACACCACGATCTGCTTGAAGTTGGGCATGATGCGGTACTCGGGCAGTTCGGCGACCCCGAGGTGTTCGGCGAACGGCCGCTGACACGGGAAGTTCGCGGCGGTGGCGATGTCCATCAGCACCGGGGTGTCACGGCCCAGGTAGGCGCTGGCGGTCTGCAGCACCGGCACCCGCGGCGGCGTGAAGCCGAACCACTGGTCCTCCGACAGGTTCGGGTCGTCGGCGACGATGCGGGCGACGTTCGCCTCCGGCGGCGCCGTGGACAGCGGGAACCGCAGGTTGCGCCAGGCCTTCTGCTGGAAGATGTCGATCGGGTAGACCTCGTTGAGCGCCTGGTAGGAACCGTCGGGCCGGTGCACACCCCACTGCAGTTTGAGTGACTGTCCGTAGTTGAACGAACCGTCCTCGTTGTAGTACCAGATGGCTCCGGCGGCGGCGACGCTCACCAGCGGGCGGTCCGGGCTGCGGGGCGGCAGCTGGTACCAGACCGAGGTCGCCTTGGCGGCGAGGGTGTTCTCGTCGAAGCTACCCATCACCGGTGTGGTGGCCGGGTCCAGCCCGAACGGCAGGAACACCCGCGACCCGTTGACGCCCTCGGGTCCGTAGCCGCCGCCGGTGCCCGCGGCGTAGCCGACGCCGATGTTCGGCTTGTCGACCGGTCCGTCGGTGTTGGGGGTGCCCGGGTTCGCGGCCACCGGTTCGGCGGGTTCGAGGGTGTCGCTGATGCCGTTGGGGGTGAAGCCGACGGGGTCCACACCGCCCAGCGGCCCGTATTCGCCGAAGCGCTGACCGGGCACCGGCTCCAGCATGCCGACGTTGGTGTCGGCTTCGACGAGCACATGGTCGGCCATGGCGCAGCTGGTGTCGGACAGACCGGACTTCAGCGCCGCCAGATTGGCCGACCCGATGGTGTAGACGGGGTAGCGACCGGCGGTGGCCTTCAGCATCGACCCCAGTTCCAGGACCACCATGATCACCGCGACGATCAGCAGCGGTGTGGAGGCCAGCGCCCGGTTGCGGCCGGTGTCGGCGACCTCGGTGTGACCGGCGTAGTCGATCCGGAAGTGCAGCCAGCCCGCGAGCAGACCGCAGGCGATCGCCAGCACCAGGAAGATGGTGGTGACCGGGAAGCCGAGGATCACCGGTTGCTTGTCGAACCACGGCACGCCGTAGTTGGCGTTGTAGAACCAGCCGTTGATGCCTGAGGTCGCCCACGCCAGCACGAACAGCAGCGCCGTCACGTAGAGCGCCAGATTGCGTCGGCTGTGCAGTCCGACCCGGGCGAACGCGAACGCCGTCACCCCGCCCAGCGCACCGGCCAGCCCGGCGAACGCACCGAATTGGACCGCCCACTTGGTCGGGGTGAGCGTCAGCAGCAGCAGGCCGAACCCGGTGGTGCCGAGCAATCGCCACACCGGGCCGTTGACCGCGCCGGGCAGACTGCCGCGGCGCAGCAGCACCGCGATCAGGCCGAACAGGCACAGCAGCAGGATCAGCACCGAGAAACGCCGGGCCAGGGAGCCGTCGACGCTCTCTTCGACGGTCAGATAGTAGTAGCGCAGGAACTCCTGGTACCACGGCACGGTCGGCCCGACGACGTATTTGATCCGCACCGATTCGGCGACGGTGGCCAGCGTCTGATCCCGGAACACGACGACGAACAGCAGCGACGCCGCGGCGGCCAGCGGCGCCAACGACGACATCAGCCCGGTCACCGGGCGCCGCACCGCGATCATGTGGGTGATCTGACGCGCGCCCACCAGCAGCGGCGCCACGGCGATCAGGCCCTGTGGGGCCAGCGTCACCGAGAACACCGCGACGACGATGCCGACGGCGTAGGGCCACAGCCGGCGCGTGCCCACGGCCTGTTCGACCAGGATCCAGATGACGGTCACCCCGAGCGCGATCAGCGGTTCGGGGCGCAGACCGTTGTTGAACGGCAGCCACGCTGCCAGGAAGACCGCGCCGGCGGTGAGGACCGCGACCCGGTTACGGGCCAGGCGGCGGCCCAGCCGGGGCAGCACGCAGCGGCTGATCACCAGCCAGGTGGCGATCGCGGCGGCGGTGGCGGGCAGGCGCATCCACACGCTGTCGGTGCTGATCGAGGCCAGGTGGGCCAGCACGCTCTGATACCAGTCGAACGGGGCCTCGGTCGCGCCGAAGTAGCGGAAGTAGTTGGTGGTGTACCCGGCGTCGTCGGCGACCCGGGCGATGGTGATGTTGTAGCCGTCGTCGGACGATTGGGCTCCGACGATATGCCAGATCAGCAGGCCGGCGATGACGGCGGCGTCGGTCAGCCACGTCCACAGCCCGGCCCGCCAGAAGCGCCGGAACGCCCCCGGCAGGGTGCGGCCGACGCGGCGGTCCAGGAGCGCCAGGGCGACGATCGAGGCGAGCACGCACACCACGCCCAGCACCATCACCAGCAGCTTGAGCGCGGTGGGCGACGTGATGAAGCGGGTGTCGACGTCGATGCGGGCGCGCACCCCGGAATCGGGTCCGACCCGCAGGTCGGTGAACACCCCGGAGACCTGGGGCCGCTTATCGGGCGGGAGGGTGCCGCTGGCGTTGGGGATGCCCACGAAGTCGGCGCCGACCGCGCCGACGTTGGCCCATACCCGCAGTTCACTGCACGCCCCGGCCCGCACGGCCGCGCGGGGGGCGACCGCGGCGACGGTGTCGCGGAAGGCGACATAGACATCGTCGGCGTTGGCGCGGACGAACAGGCCGTTACGGCCGGCGTCGATACCGCCCGGCGGATTGGTGGAGAACACCAGTCCGCCCTCGGCGGGCAGGGTGCCGATCGCGGCGCAGGGGATCGTGACGTCGAGCGCCTTGGGCGCCCCGGACACCAGCGGCGCGGTCAGGTCACCGACCAGACCGTCCGCGTTGGGGGCCTGCGGCCACAGGATCGTGGCGGTGGTCTGTTTGACCGGGAGCAGGGGAACCAGCGCGCACAGCAGTACGCCCGCCAATCCCGCCAGGACGGCGATCAGGCGGGTGATGCGGTGGGCGGGCACGAGCGTCGATGGTAGGCGACGGAGCTAGTGACGCAGCGGCGCCGGGCTCCAGAGTCCGCTGCGCGTCTCGGAACCGAGATCCAGCCGCGCCGGTTCGGCGTTCGGGTAGAACGGCGTGAGCTGCTGCAGGGCGCCCCAGTCGCGTGACCAGTCGTCGCGTAGATAGGTGGGCAGGGTGGTCGAGCGGACCAGCAGCTCGGTGATCCCGAGTGGGCCGCCGCCCAGGTAGTCCATCACCGGTGAATTCGCCTCGGCGCCGAAGCGGTCGGGCAGGATCCGCCACTTCGGCACCTCGATGACGCCGTTGCGGTGGTCGAAGGGCCGCTGGCAGGGGAACGCCAACCCGACCAGCCAATCGAGCAGCACCGGATCTTGGGAACCCACCACCTGCTGCAACGTCTGCAGCTGGGGGATCCGCGGCGGGGTCAGGGCGATCCAGTGCTGCGGGGACAGGTCGTCGTCGTCGGCGACCAGCCGGATCTGCGTCGCGTCGGCGGGGATCGCCGACAGCGGCGCGCGCAGATTCCGCCACGCCGGGCTGGCGCCGACGTCGGCGAGCCCCATGCTGCCGGCGGGCTCGTCCCGGGCGGCGCCCTCGTCGGTGGCCCACTGCACCTCGACTTCGCCGTAGTCGAAGCGACCCGCGGCGGCCACCGCGATCACGCCGTCCTGTCCGTCGGCAGAGCGCTCGGGTAGCCGGTACCACGCCGAGCGCAGCGTCGCCGGCTGCTGGGTGCCGGCCCGCCAGCTGCCCAGCACGGGGGTGCGCCGCGGGTCCAGACCGAACGGCAGCTGCGCCCGCGACCCGTTCACTCCGGCCGCCGCGGTGGTGCCGCCCTCGGTGCCGGCCTCGCCGCCGGTCTCGCTGTCCCCGTCGGTGTCGGCGAAGTTGGTGGCCTGGGACTGGTCCATGACGTCGTCGGCCGAGATGTCGGTCGGGACGCCGTTGGGGGTGAAGCCCTGGGACGTCCCCGCGCCCAGCGATGCCGCGACCGGGACACCGATAGGTGCCAGCACGCCCGCGTTCGGATCGCGTTCCACCATCACGTCCTCGGCCAGGCCGCAGGTCTTACCGGTCAGCGCTTCCAGGTTGGAGCGGCCGACGCTCCAGGCCGGGTACTGGTTGACCATCGCCATCGTCAGCGAGACCACCTCGAAGAGCACCACCAGCCAGGCCGCGATGGCCATCGGGCTCTGCACCGCCGGGCGCCAGTGCCACCGGCCGGCCTCCGGCGGTGAGGTGTCGCGTCCGGAGAAGTGGAACCAGGTCGCCACCAGCAGGGTGAGCACGGCCAGTCCGAGCAGGATCGTGGTGAAGCCAAAAGTGAACTCCGGGAACGAATTGCTCCACGGCACACCGAAGTTCGAGACGTACCACCAGCCGTTGACGGTGGCGAACGACAGTGCGGCGACGAACAGCACCGCCGCGGCGAAGACCGCACGGTTGCGCCGCGAGCGCATCGCCGCCGCCGCGACCGCCACGGCGGCCAGCGCACCGAGCGATCCGGCCAGCCCGGCGAACACCCCGAAGTGGTGGGTCCACTTGGTGGGCGTGAACATCATCGCCAGGAAGGAGATGATCGTGATGCCGATGATCCGTCGACTGGGTCCGGCCGCGGTGCCGGGGATGCGGCCCTTGCGCAACGTCATCGCCACCGACACCGCCAGCGCGAGCAGCAGGGTCAGGACCGCGAAGCGGCGTGCCACCGAGCCGTCGGGGCTGGTGGTGAACAGCCGTGAGTAGCGGATGTGTTCGTCGAACCAGGCCAGGCTCGGGCCCACCGCGGATTTGAAGCTGCTGGCCTGCAACTCACCGACGAGCGTCTGATCGCGGAAGATCAGGATGGCGGTGACGGTGCCCGCGGCCAAGATCGGGGCCAGCAACGCCAGATAGCCGAACCGCGAGACATGGGCCGCCACAATGGTTTTCAGCGGACCGATGGCCACCAGCAGGGCGCCGACGGCCGCGATGCCCGTCGGCCCGGAGAACAGGGTGAGCGCGCCGATGATGATCGCGATGGCCACCGGGAGCAGCCGGCTGGTCGCCACACCGCGTTCGACGGAGCACCACGTCAGCAGGATGCCCAGCGCGATGATCGGTTCGGGCCGCAGACCGTTGTTCAACGGCAGCCAGAACGCCAGGAACATCCCGGCGGCGGTCCAGGCGGCGGGTCGACTGGACTTGACCGCGGTGCCCAGCCGCGGCAGCACTTCGCGGCTGATCACCCACCAGCAGGCCAGCGCCATCATCAGCGTGGGCAGCCGCATCCAGACGCTGGCGGTGCTGACGTGGGCCCACAGCGCGAGCAGGTCGTAGTACCAGCCGAACGGCGCCTCCGGGGTGCCGAACCACCGGTAGTAGTTGGCCATGTACCCGGCGTTCTCCGACACCCGGGCCATGGTGAGGATGTAGCCGTCGTCAGCGGTGTTGGCGCCGACGAAGTGCCACCACACCAGGACGGCGGCGACCAACCCGTCCAGGGGGGTCATCGACCACCAGCGCGAGGGCAGGAAGCGGCGGTGCCGCATGCCGTCGGCGGTGTCGAGGACGTGCAGCGCGCCCAGGGCGACGACGGTCAGCAGCACACCGACGATCATCACGAGCAGTTTCAGCACGGTGGGTGTGCTGCTGTAGCGGGAGTCGACGACAGCGGAGAACTGCAGGCCCGGCGGCGCGGGCCCGGACAGGTCGGTGAAGACGCCGACGATCTGCGGCCGGAAGTCGTAGCCGCCGCGCTCGCCGCGCAGCGGTTCGCCGGGGGCCTCTCCCGGCGACACGTCGTCGGGCCCCTCGACCAGGCCGACGAACTCCCCGGTCACCCGGTCGGCCTGGGCGGTGAACTTCAGCTCCTGGCACTGCGGGCCCAGCACTTCGCTCAGCGGGGCGCTGACCACCGGGGTGTTGCGCACGATGACCAGCAGATCGTTGTTGACGCGTTCGATGAGCAGTCCGCGGTCGACGGCCTTGGGCGCCTGTTTGGGGACGGTGGACAGCAGGACCGTGCGCCCGCCGGTCAGACCGGCGGCGGCCTGACACGGCACCGTGATGGTCAGGTCGGTGGCCACGTATCCGATCAGCGGAGCGTCGACGCTGCGCAGCACACCGTCCTGCGGCCAGTTCAGTTCGGCCGTGGTCTGGGTGACCGGCAGCAGCGGGGTGGCCAGGGCCATGACGGCACCGAGCAGCCCCGCGACGATGGCGATCAGGCGTGCGGTGCGGTGATTGCTCCCAGGTGAGGCAGACGTGCCGGTAACCCGAGAGTTCACGGAGCTAGATGTTAACCGGCCGTTCTGGGAGTCAGTCATCGACCGGTGTGCGGATGGCCAGCACGAATGGACCGATGTCGGTGACCTGGAAGCGGGGGTCGTCGAACAGCGCGGCGTCGAGCTTCACCTGGTATCGGCGCACGTTCGGATCGTTGGGGTAGACGTCGGAGGCCAGGCGCAAGGTGTAGGAGTCCGCGGCGCCGCGGCGCATCAGGAACACCGTGGGCGGTTTCCAGGGCAGGGCGTCGAGGGCTTCGACGAACTGGTCGGGGGTCGACAGCATCGCCCAGCTCTCGATCGCCTCGGCCCGTGCGTCGAACTGGGCCAGCGGGTTGGCGTAGTGCGACGTCAGCCCCTGGAAGCCGTAGTAGGGGTAGTAGGACAGAAAGCTGTAGTCGGCGGTGAGCACCACGGTCTGGTTGCGCGGGCGCCCGGTCACCTCGGTGATCTTCGCGTCGACCTCGCGGTAGAACCGTTCGGAACCGGGTGGCCTGCGGTCGGCGCGCTGACCGTAGCCGTCGGTGTCGGTGTAGGCGACGGTGATGTCGCTGCGCAGCACGTCGGGGATGTCCTGGCTGAACGTCAGGGCGCCGATCGCGCCGATCGCGCCGGCGGTGACCAGCACCCGGCGGCTGGAGAAGTTGTCGGCCAGCCCGCGGGCGGCCTCCACGAAGCCGAACGCCCCGGCCGCGGCCAGCAGGACCACCAGCGTCGGCTGCAGCCGGAACGACAGCAGGGTGGTGCCCGCCAGGGTGGCCAGCATCGACAGCAGTGCCCAGCCGTAGACCGCGAGTACGGCCACGGCGAGTGCGCCTGCGCGGGTCGAGGTCCTGGCCCGCACCGCCAGCCAGACGGTGCCCACCAGGCACAGCGCGCCCAGCAGCGTGAAGCTGAGCATGGGGAAGGACAGCACCGCACCGTCGTCGGGCAGATAGTGCATCGCGGTGCCGCTCTCGGCCGGTGTACCCCGGGCGGCCGCCAGCAGGTACGGGCCCCAGCCGATCAGCCCGATGGCCCCACCGATCACCGCGATGACCAGCCCGCGCAGCAGCGGTGCCCAGGAGCGCCGCGCGATCGCGAGGGTCAACCCCATGAGCGCCAGGGTGAAGGCCGCGTAGCCCAGCAGCAGGGTGTAGAACAGGGCGGCCACGCCGAGGAAGATCCCGACTCCCACCACGGCCGCCCAACCGGAGTGCCCATTGCCGCGGGCCCGCAGACCCGACCAGGCCAGCACGAACACCGGCGGCAGCAGCACCGAGATGATCGCGGCGTACGGTTCGGCCGGCGAATACGCCAGCATCACCGCGGTGGTCGCGGCCGTGACGATCAGCGCGTAGCCGAACCGGACCAGCGCCGCCCACAGCACGAACGCCAGGACCACGGCGATGGCGATCGAGATGATCGACCACGGTTTGAACATCTCCCACGCCGGTGTCCCGGTGAGCGCGGCCAGCCGGCCGCCCAGCCAGAACCAGCCCGGCGGATAGAACGGCGGCAGACCGTAGTAGGTCATGTCGTGCAGCGCCGCGGTGTCGGCGAAGCGGGTCAGGTATTCGGTGCGGAACTGTTGGTCGACCGAGATGCCGAACAGATAGAGCTTGGTGGCGCCGAGCGGCATCGCCAGGGTGACGACGGTGAACGCGGCCAGGAACACCACCGACGCCAGCCAGGCCAGATGCCGGCGGCCGGTGCGGTGGATCCATCCCGCGGCCGGCAACCCGGCCAGGGTGGCGAACTGGCCCACGGTGGTCAGCGCGTGCAGCTGGTTCGACGAGTTGTACGCGGGCCAGTCCACCCTGGCGATGGCGGCCATCGCGACCACGGCCAGCGCGGCGGCGATCAGCGCCGCCACCACCATCTGGCTCAGCGTGGCCAGGACGCGAGTGCCCACCCTAGATGGGCAGCTTGCGGAAGATCGGCCGCGGGATGTGGCGCAGCACCATCATCACGTACCGGAACGCGCCCGGCGCCCACACCAGATCCTTGCCCTTGGCCGACGCGGTGACCGCCAGCTCGGCGACGTACTCCTTGTCGACGGTCAGCGGCGCTTCCTTGACGTGGGCGCTCATCCGGGTGCGGACCTGGCCGGGCCGGATGACCAGCACCCGAACCCCGTACTCTTTCAACGCTTCTCCGAGTCCGAGATAGAAGCCGTCCAGTCCGGCCTTGGTGGAGCCGTAGACGAAGTTGGACCGTCGCACGCGTTCTCCGGCGGCCGAACTCATCGCGATGATCTGCCCGTAGCCCTGCGCGCGCATCCGCTCACCCATCAGCACGCCGACCGACACCGCTGCGGTGTAGTTGATCTCGGCGATCTGGACGGCTTTGCGCTGGTTCTGCCACAGCTCCTCGGCGTCGCCGAGCAGGCCGAACGCGACGATCGCGATGTCGATGTCGCGCGGGCCGTCGGAACCGTTCCAGGCCTGTTCGATGACGCCGGGGTGGGTGTCGGTCTGGACCGCGTCGAAGTCGATGACCTCGACGGATTTCGCTCCGGCCGTGCGCATCTGGGCGACCGCGGCGTCCCGGCCGGGATCGTCGGGCAGGGCGGCGAGGATGATGCGGGCCGGCGCGTCGCGCAGATAGCGCTCGCAGATCGCCAACCCGATCTCCGATGTCCCGCCGAGCAGCAGGATGGTCTGGGGATTACCGACGGCGTCGATGACCACTAGAGGAGCTCCAAGCGTCGGGCCATGTCGGAGGCGAACACCCCGTCGGGGTCGACCCGGCGGCGCACGGCGATCCACTCGTCGATGCGCGGGTACATGGCGTGGAAGGTTTCGGCGGTGGTGCGGGAATCCTTGGCGGTGTAGAGCCGCCCGCCGAATTCGAGGACCCGCTGATCGAGTCCGTTGACGAAGTCGCCCAACCCCGCGGTGATCGGGAAGTCCACGCAGACGTTCCAGCCGGGGATCGGGAAGCTCAGCGGCGCTTCGTTTCCGGGGCCGAACAGCTTGAACACGTTGAGGAACGAGTAGTGCCCGGAGTGCTGGATGTCCAGGATGATCGCCTTGAACTCGTCGACGGCTTCGGTGGGCACCACGAACTGGTACTGCAGAAAGCCGTTGGAGCCGTAGGCCCGATTCCACTCCCCGAACATGTCCAGCGGGTGGTAGAACTGCGTCAGATTCTGGATCTTGCCGCGGTAGGTACCCGACTTGCGGTACCACAGTTCGCCGATCGGCCCGAACGTCCACTTGTTGGCCAGGCCGTTGGGGAACACGTCGGGGAATGTCAGCAGTTGCGGCGCATCGAATTTCAGCGGGTCGCGGCGCAACTTCTTCGGCAGCTGGTCCAGGGTGGCCAGCGAACCGCGGGAGATCGCCGCCCGGCCCAGCTTCGGCGGCGCGCTGATCGCGTCGAACCAGGCGCTGGAGTAGCTGTAGTTCGCTTCGCTGCCGTCGCTGTGGAAGGCGATGGTCTCGTCGAGGCCGGCGGTGACGTCGCCGTCGGCGATGAAGTACGCCGTTTCGGTGGGCGTCATCTCGATGGTGGCGCGCAGGATGATGCCGGTCAGTCCGTTGCCGCCGACGGTGGCCCAGAACAGTTCGGACTCCGCACCGTTGGGGGTGATGCGGCGGACGGTGCCGTCGGCGGTCAGCAGCTGCATCGAGCGCACGTGGTTGCCGAAGCTGCCCGCGCTGTGGTGGTTCTTACCGTGGATGTCGCAGGCGATCGCGCCGCCCACGGTGACCTGGCGGGTGCCCGGCAGCACCGGCACCCACAGACCCAGCGGCAGCGCGGCGCGCATCAGCTGGTCGAGGTTCACCCCGGCGTCCACGTCGACGAGCGCGTTGTCGCTGTCGATGGTGTGGATGCGGTTCAGCGCGGTCATGTCGATGACCAGACCGCCGCCGTTCTGCGCATTGTCGCCGTAGGAACGCCCGAGGCCACGGGCGATGACGCCGCGGGTGGGGTCGTCGGCCACCCGGGAAACCGCCTCGGCGATCACCTCCGGGTCAGGGGTCGACAGCACCTGCGCGACGGTCGGCGCCGTGCGCGCCCAGCCGGTCAGCCGCCGGGTCGTGGTCTCGGACATCGTGACGAGGGTACCGCCTCGCCTGCGACGGCCCGTGCCGCCGCGGATACCTGCGCCAAGCTGTGATGCGGTCGGCCCGCTACCGCTGACGTCCGGGCTAGCGGAGCCGGAAGATGACCGCCCGCTGGACGATGAAGTTGATCACCGTCGCGGTGCCCTGCGCGATCACGAAGGCGACGACGACGCCGGTCGGCGTGTAGTCGAACACGCGCAGGAACAGGTGGTTCAGCCCCACCTGGATGACGAAGGTGCTGATGTACAGCGCCCACACGGCGGCCAGCCGGGCGCGGCTGGGGGGCGCCTGGAACGTCCAGCGCCGGTTCAGCAGATACGCGGTGGTCGTGCCGGCGATCCAGCCGAGGGTCTTGGCGAGGTCGGGTTGCATGCCGGCGACGCGGTACAGCAGGACGTAGAGCCCGAAGTCGACGATCGCGGAGAAGCCGCCGGTGACCAGGAACCGCCACACCTGCGTGGTCAGCGGCAGGTTGGGCGACATCGGGGGCTCGGCCACCCGGGCAGCTTATGCGGTGCCGCGCTCAGCGCAGCGAGGCGTCCAGCAGCGCGCACAGCGCGTCGACGGCGGCGCCGAAGGCATGCTCGGCGGGCGTGCCGAAGCCGACGATGACGCCGTCGGGAGCGGGCACCTGCGGCCCGGCCAGCGGATGACGCATGATCGACAACCCCGACAGCGCGATGCCCGCCTCGCCGGCGCGGCGCAGGACGACGGGTTCGGCGCCCTCGGGCAGGGTCAGCAACAGGTTGTGGCCGGCGGCCAGGCCGTGGATCCGGATGTCGAAACGGGTCAGCGCCGCAACCAGCAGATCGCGGCGCCGCCGGTAGCGCATCCGCATCCGGCGGATGTGGCGGTCGTACTGGCCGCCGCGGATGAATTCGGCCATGGTGAGCTGCGCGATGGCATCGACGTGGAACTGCGCGCCCCCGGCCGCCGCCAGCACCGGTTCGACCAGGTCGTCGGGGAGCGCGAACCAACCCAGCCGTAGCGCGGGCGCCAGGCTCTTGCTGGCCGACCCGAGATAGACGACGCGGTCGGGCGCCAGGCTCTGGAGTGCGCCGACGGGTTGTCGGTCGTAGCGGAATTCGCCGTCGTAGTCGTCGTCGACGAGGTAGCCGTCGGTGCGCTGCGCCCAGTCGACGGCGGCGGTGCGCCGGGTGGGGTGCAGCGCCATGCCGTGCGGGCTGTGGTGAGCTGGGGTGAGCAACGCGGCCGGCACATCGAGGGTGTCGAGATCGTCGATCACCGCACCGTGGTCGTCGAGCCCGATCGGTACGGTCGATCCGCCCGTCGCCGAGATGGTGTCGCGGAAGATGTGCAGTCCGTAGGCCTCGACGGCGATGGGCCGACCGGGTGCGCTGCGGGTGAAGACGCGGGTCAGTAGTTCGACGCCGTGGCGAGCGCCTGCGCAGATCACGATGGTCTCCGCGGAGGTCCGCACGCCCCGCACCCGGCCCAGATAGTCGGCGAGTGCGGTGCGCAGTTCGATCCGGCCGCGGGGATCGCTCATCCGTAGCGCCTCGTTCGGGGCCTGCGTCAGGGCGCGGCGCGCGGCGGCCAGCCATGCGGTGCGCGGGAATTCGGCGACGTCGGGGGAGCCGGGCATGAGGTTGTGCCGGGGGGTGACGCGAGTGCCGCGCGGTCGTGGCGGCGGCTGGTGTGCGGCGCTGTTGACCACCCAGGTGCCCGCCCCCTGCCGGGACGCGAGCCATCCTTCGGCGACCAGTTCGGCGTAGGTGTCGGCGACGGTGTTGCGCGCGATGCCCAGATCGGCGGCCAGCGTTCGCGACGGGGGTAGCACGGTGCCGGGAGAGAGCCGGCCGGAGCGCACGGCGTCGCGCATCGCACTGATGAGCACGTCGCGCACTCCGCGGGCGCCGGGTCGGATCACTTCACGCAGATCCAGGTGAAGGTCACGCGCACCGGAATTGGCCCACGAAGTCACGGTCTGATTGAACCAGAACCATGGGCCGATGGCGGATTAGCGTTCATGGCATGACAACCACACTGACCAAGAACCCCCGCCTCTCGATGATCAAGGCCGCACCCGAGCTCTACGAGGCGATGATGACGTTGTCGAGCGCCTCGGCCAAAGACGTCGAGCCGTCCCTCGGTGAACTCGTCAAGATCCGCGCCTCGCAGATCAACCGCTGCGCCTTCTGCCTGGACATGCACACCCGTGACGCCCGCAAGCTCGGCGAAAGCGAGCGGCGCCTGGCGCTCGTGGCTGCCTGGGAGGAGGCCGGCGATCTGTTCACCGAGCGGGAGCAGGCGGCGCTGGCGATCGCCGAGGCGGTCACCGAGGTGGCCACCCGCGGGTCGGTGTCCGACGAGGTGTATGCGCGCGCCGCGGCCGTCTTCACCGAGCGCGAACTGGCCCAGGTGATCGCGATGGCGGTGACCATCAACGCCTGGAACCGGATCAATCTGGCCGCGCCGCAAGCACTTCCGCGGCACTGAGTACCGGGCGACCAGCTCAGTTGATGTACGCCGGCGGATTCGCCAGTCGCGCATCCGCCGGCTGCCGGCCCGGACCCAGGAGGTCACAGATCTTCACCGGTACCAGGTGCGAGCCGAAGCCGGACGGGACGTACTGGGTGACGCCCGCACACCGCTGCCAGGTGCCATCGGGCTGCACCGGCCCGTCGCACTTGCTGATCACGTCGCCGCCGTAGAGACAGCCCGCACCGGCCGTCGGCGCGGTGGCGAGCGCCCCGGCGATACTCAGCCCGCCGGCCATCAGCACCACGGCCGATCCGGCGACGATGCCGCGCTTCATGGTCGCGACGCTACCCGCGAACACCTAGAACGGCGGCGGATTGGCGGCATATCGGGCACGGTTGAGGTTGCGCTCCCGGGCGATCCGGTACGCGCGGTCCTCGGCCCGGGTCCGCGCGCGGGTGGGCATCGACCGTCCGCGCGCCGGGCGGGGCGGTCCGTCGGGCGGCGGAGCCGCCTCATCGGCCGGTACTGCCAGTTGCGGGAAGAAGAAGGAGCCTTCCGGGGTCGTCGCATAGCGCCGCCCGGTGGGTGATGTCCACAGCACCGTGCCGTCGGGCAGCTGGATCTCACCCCACCCGCCAGGCCCGGTGTAGAAGGTCTTGAGGAGATGGTGGGTCCGGCAGTACGCCTTGAGGTTGGACGCCTGCGTGGGGCCGGCCGGGTAGGCCGCCGTGTGGTCTAGGTCGCCCCGCCATACGGGCACATCGCAGCCGGGGAAGCGGCAGGTGAGATCGCGACACCGGACGAAATCCGCAAGCGCCGCCGACGGTCGGTATCCGTCTTCGCGTTTCGGCGGACGTAACGGCCGTACCGTTGCCGTCGCGGCCAGGCCGCGCACCGCTTCGGCGGGGAGCGCCCCATGACCGGGCAGCAGCGCGGGCGCGTCGCTATGGCCCTGCACCGTCGCGGCCTCGGCGATCACGTGGATCACCACCCGGCTCGCCGCCACCCCGGTCGAGTCGGCGGGGCAGTCCGCACTCCCGCACGCGCACGCCAGTGCGGTGCCGCCCGCGGTCAACGCGTCGACGGCGTCGTGGCGGCGCTGCCGCTGGGTGCGCGGGTCGTCGGGGCACACGGTCGCCGCCAGTTCGTCGAGTCGCCGGTCGAACGCCGCGGCGGTCGCCGCCCGCAGGGTGCCGTAGATCTCGGACGTCCCGTTCTGCCCGGGCTCGATCTCGATGTGGCGGTCGTCGTCCGCCTTCTTCGCGACCCGCACGGCCTCCGGATCGACTTCGATGACCATCCAGTCGACGCGCTCGACGATTTTTCTGTAGGAGAGCCGATTCCACCGCGGCGCCTGTCGGGCCAGCCTGTCGTCGATCGTCGCCAGCACCGCCGGGTGCACGATCAGGCAGGTGCGGGTGATCGCGATGTCGATGATGCGCGGGTCGACCTCGCCCGCGGCGAATACTGCGCCGAGCTTCGGCAGCCGCTCGATCAGCGTCACGCCGTGGTGCATCTGCGACGACGCCCACCGCCGGCTGCGGCTCAACTCGGCGCCCACCTCCGCGGCTACGGCCTCCCAGTCGTCGACGCACCAGTTCCCGTGTGTGTCGCCGAGTTCTTTCAGCCGCTGCAGGCAGAACCGTCCGATGGCGAACAGCCGCCGCGCCGCCGCCACTCGCTCGTCGCGCTGGGCGTCGCGCATCGCATCTAGGAGACCGACCGCACTCAAGTTCTCGAACACATATTCGATTCTCCGGCGCTGCGGCCGGACCGTAAGCGGCGTCGTCGTCGCCTGTGGATGAATCAGCCCCTGGGGATGACTGCCCGCACCGGGGAACTCCTCACACCCAGTAGGGCACCCGCGCGCGGTACTGGCGCATGGCGAACGCCGCGAGGATCCAGCCGATGATCGTCAGCACGATGACCACCAGCCAGTGCCGCAGTTCCTGATCGGCGCCGAGCAGCGGGGCGCGCACGATGTCCAGATAGTGCAGCAGCGGGTTCAGCTCGACGATCTTGGCGTAGGAGCCCGCCCCCTGCTGTTGCAGCGTCGCCTCGTTCCAGATGATCGGCGTCATGAAGAACAGCAGCTGCACCAGCGAGAACAGCAGCGGGCTGATATCGCGGTAGCGGGTGGCCAGGATCCCGAAGCACAGCGAGACCCACACGCAGTTCAGCACGATCAGCGCCAGTGCCGGGATCACCGCCAGATCGGTCCAGTGCCACTGTTTGGGGAAGATGATCGCGATGACCACGAAGATGATCATGTTGTGCCCGAACAGGATGATCTGCCGCCACACCAACCGGTAGACGTGTACCGACAGCGGTGTCGGGAGCTGTTTGATCAGACCCTCGTTGGCCACGAACACGTCGGCGCCCTCGATGATCGCCGCGTTGATCAAATTCCAGACGATCAGACCCATCGTCACATACGGAAGATGTTCGGCCAGTTCGAGTTTGAACAGTTTGGAGTACAACAGGCCCATCGCGACCGCGGTTGCACCGGTGGCGATGGTGATCCAGAACGGCCCCAGCACCGAGCGGCGGTAGCGCTGTTTGATGTCCTGCCAGCCCAGGTGCAGCCACAGTTCCCGTTTGCCGAATCCGGAGGCCAGATCTCCCCACGCGCGGGCCATCGTCTTCGACTGTGCGGCGGCGTCAACGATCGTCATCGCGAAAACCTTTCTCGCCTACCCAACCGGCGCAGCCGGAACCACTCCCGCAGACCCGCCGGATCCCGCCGCGAGACCAGGAAATACCAGCCGAACCGCACCCACTCCTGCGGCAGCAGTTTGCGCAGACCCGGCTGGGACAGCAGATATCCGCGGTTGCGATAGGTGTAGAACCGCTTGGTCGCGTCGTCGGGGTATTGGGTGTGCATCCGCCCGCCGAGAATCGGTTTGAATTCGTCTGTGCCACAAGGGTGGACGTAGGTGGCGTCGAGGCACGTCCCGAACGGCAGGCCGGAACGCACCAGTCGCCGGTGCAGTTCCACCTCGTCGCCGCGGACGAACAACCGCAGATCGGGCACCCCGACGGCCTCGATCGTCGACGCCCGGAACAGCGCGCCGTTGAACAGCGATGCGATGCCGGGCAGCAGATCGCCCGACCCCAACTCCGTCACCCGCCGACGCCACACCAACCCGCGGCGCAGTGGGAAGGCCAGCCGGGTGGGATCGTCGATATCGCACACCATCGGCGACACCTCCGCCAGGTGGTGGCGTGCGGCGCAGTCCAGCAGCGTCGGCAGCACCGACGGGTCCAGCGGCCTGCCGTCGTCGTCGGCCAGCCAGATCCAGTCCGCACCCTCGGCCAGGGCGTGCAGGATGCCGAGCGCGAAACCGCCTGCGCCACCGAGGTTGCGGTGCGAGCCGAGATAGCTGTTGGGCACCGGTTGCCCGGCCACCAGGTCGCGCACCGCGGAGTCGCAGTCGTTGTCCACCACGATCAACTTGTCGGGCGGGCGGGTCTGGGCGCAGATGGCACGTAGGGATTGCGCCAGCGAGTCGGGGCGACGGTGTGTCACCACCACCGCGATGACTGTTTGCTCTTCGCGCAAGCGCTCATCGCCGACTGTCCGCTCTTCGCGCAAGCGCTCATCACCGACGGTGTCGCTCATCGATCGCCGCTCGTCGCCGGCCAGTCCGCCCGGTGCTCGTCCAGCACCTCGCGGACATGGCGCGCGGCGTCCTCACCCTCGTAGGCCCGCACCACCTCTTCGATACCGCCGCTCATTCGGATGGTGCCGTGGTCGATCCACATCGCGGTCTTGCACAGCCGGGCCAGGAATTCGTTGGAGTGGCTGGCGAACACCAGGATTCCCGACCGCTCGACCAGCTTCTGCAGCCGGGTCTGCGCCTTCTTCAGGAATTCGGCGTCCACGGCACCGATGCCCTCGTCGAGCAGCAGGATCTCCGGGTCGATGCTGGTGACGACGCCCATCGCCAGCCGCACCCGCATGCCGGTCGAATAGGTGCGCAGCGGCATCGACAGATACTCGCCGAGTTCGGTGAACTCCGCGATTTCGTCGACCTTTGCCAGCATCTGCTTGCGCGTCTGACCGAGGAAAAGGCCGCGGATGATGATGTTCTCGAATCCGGAGATCTCCGGGTCCATGCCCACACCGAGGTCGAAGACCGGCGCCACCCGTCCGGTCACCGTCGCCGATCCGCGGGTCGGCTCGTAGATGCCCGACAGCAGCCGCAGCAGCGTCGACTTGCCCGCCCCGTTGTGTCCCACCAGGCCGACCCGGTCGCCGAGTTCGAGCGACATCGTGATGTCGCGCAGCGCTTCGATGACCACGACGTTGGACGCGTTGCGCCCGATGGCGCCGCCGGCCTTGCCGAGGAAAGCCTTCTTCAGGGAGCGGGTCTTGGCGTCGAAGATCGGGAACTCGACCCACGCGTCGCGCGTCTGGATGTGCGGTACGGACACCGGCGACCTACAGGTACTGGCCGGTGCCGGGGTGCGACGGCCCGCCGCGCTGCCCGGGGCCGGTCAGACCGGGCGGCAACGCGCCCTGGCGCATCTGCTCGAGCTGGGCGCGCGCCGCCATCTGCTGGGCGAACAGCGCGGTCTGGATGCCGTGGAACAGCCCCTCGAGCCACCCGACCAGCTGGGCCTGGGCGATCCGCAGTTCGGCGTCCGACGGGGTGCCGTACTCGCTGAACGGCAGGGTCAGCCGGTTCAGCTCGTCGCGCAGTTCGGGGGCCAGACCCTCTTCGAGTTCCTGGATGCTGGTGCGGTGGATGTCGCGCAGCTTGTTGCGGCTGGCGTCGTCGAGCGGTGCGGCGCGCACCTCCTCCAGCAACTGCTTGATCATGGTGCCGATGCGCATCACCTTGGCGGGCTGCTCGACCAGGTCGGTCAGCGATTTGCCGTCGGATCCGTCGCCCATGTCGTCGGCCGCGTCGGGTCCGCCACCGATGATCTCGATGTTGTCGTCGTCGTTGTTCAGCGTCATTGGCTCAGCATTCCCTGTTGTGGCCGTCTTACCGGTGACAGTCGTGGCCGGACCGGTTCGAATAGCGACACTAGCCGCATCGCCCGATCGCACGGCTCTCGGTGGCCGCTGCACGCTGGACTAGTATGGCTGCCCAGGTGACCCGATCCGGGTTCGGCATCGCTGTTCGATGCGCACGGTCGGGCGCTCGCCGTAATCGTGTCGCATTCTGTGAATAACGAACGATCTAAGGTGGCTGGAATGGCATACGACGTCGCCCGGGTGCGTGGGTTGCACCCTTCGCTGGGCGACGGCTGGGTGCACTTCGACGCGCAGAACGGGATGTTGCTGCCCGACTCGGTCGCAACGACGGTCTCCACGGCGTTCCGCGGCTCCATGCCGACCGTCGGTGGTCCGCATCCGGCGTCGCACCGCAGCGCGGCCGTGCTGGCCGCAGCGCGCCAGGCCGTCGGCGATCTGGTCAACGCCGATCCGGGCGGGGTGGTGCTCGGCGCCGACCGCGCGCTGCTGCTGGCCGCCCTCGCCGACGCCGCGTCAGCACGGGTCGGGCTGGGGTACGAGGTGGTCGTCACCCGCCTCGACGACGAGGCCAACATCGCGCCCTGGCTGCGCGCGGCCAACCGGTTCGGCGCGAAGATCAAATGGGCCGAGGTCGACATCGAGACCGGTGAGCTGCCGGCCTGGCAGTGGGAGGGACTGATCACCGGTCCCACCCGGCTGGTGGCGATCGCCTCGGCTTCCTCGACGCTGGGCACCGTCACCGATCTGCGGGCGGTCACCAAGCTGGTGCACGACGTCGGCGGACTGGTGGTGGTCGACCATTCCGCCGCGGCACCGTACCGGCTGATCGACCTGGAGGAGATCGACGCCGACGTGGTCGCGCTCAATGCCGTCGCCTGGGGCGGTCCGCCCATTGGCGCGCTGGTGTTTCGCGATCCGGCGACCATCGATTCGCTCGGGTCGGTCTCGCTGGATCCGTTCGCCACCGGCCCGGCGCGACTGGAGGTGGGTGTCCACCAGTTCGGTCTGCTCGGCGGTGTGGTGGCCAGCATCGAATACCTGGCCGGACTGGATGAATCGGCGACCGGCACACGGCGCGAGCGGCTGTCGTCGTCCATGCAGTCGGCGACGTCGTACATGAGTCGGCTGTTCGACTACCTGGTCATGTCGCTGCGGTCGCTGCCGCGGGTCATGCTGATCGGTGAGCCGGAGGTGCGCATACCGGTGCTCAGCTTCGCCGTGCGCGATGTGTCCGCCGACATCGTGGTGCAGCGGCTCGCCGACAACGGCGTACTGGCGATCGCCAACGCCAATTCCCGGGTGCTGGACGTCATCGGCGTCAACGACATCGGCGGCGCGGTGACGGTCGGGCTCGCGCATTACAGCACCACCGCCGAGGTCGACCAGCTGGTGCGGGCGCTGGCGTCGCTGGGTTAGTCCCGGACCCGCAGGAGCACCTTCCCCGACACCTCGCCGGAGTCGAGCAGTTCGTGCGCGGCGTGCGCCTCGGCGATCGGATACTCCGCACCGATGATGGGTCGCACCCGGCCGTCGGCGACCATCGGCCACACGTTGCCGACCACCTCGGCGACGATCTCGGTCTTGCTGCCCGGCCCGGTCACCGGGCGGGCCCGCAGCGCCGTGGCGATCACGCCGGCGCGTTTGGCGAGCAGCTTGCCGATGTTGAGTTCGGCTTTGGCGCCGCCCTGCATGCCGATGATGACCAGGCGGCCGTCGACGGCCAGCGCATCGATGTTGCGGTCGAGGTAGGCCGCCCCGATGATGTCGAGGATGACGTCGGCTCCGGCGCCGTCGGTCTCGCGGCGGACGCATTCGACGAAGTCCTCGTCGTGGTAGTCGATGGCCGGTTCGGCGCCGAGTTCACGGCACAGGTCGAGTTTGTGCGTCGACCCCGCGGTCACCGCGACGCGGCAGCCCAGCGCACGGGCCACCTGGATGGCGTGGGTGCCGATGCCGCTGGCCCCGCCGTGCACCAGCAGCGTGTGGCCGGGTTGCAGGCCGGCGGTCATGACCACGTTCGACCAGACGGTGCAGGCCACTTCGGGCAGCGCGGCCGCGTGCGCCAGTTCGACTCCGTCCGGGACCGGCATCACCTGACCGGCGGGAACCGAGACGTACTCCGCGTAGCCGCCGCCGGCCAGCAAAGCGCATACCGGCTGGCCGACCGACCAGTTCGTCACCCCGTCGCCCAGTGCCGCGATGTGGCCGGACACCTCGAGTCCCATGGTCTCGCTCGCACCGGGAGGTGGGGGATACTTGCCGGCGGCCTGCATCAGGTCGGCGCGGTTGATGCCCGCGGCGGTCACCGCGATGCTCACCTCGCCGGGCCGCAGCGGCATTTCTGGGACATCTGTCCAGGTCAGGCGGTCGGGTGAAGCCGCCACGATGGCATGCACCCTGGTCACCCTACTCGCCGGGGCGCTGCCTTTCCGGCGCCGGATCGGTGTTTTACGATGAGCCGATGGAGGGGATGATCGGGGGGCGCACGGCAAGCGATATGCCGGGCCTCGACATTGCAGAGCAGCGGTCGTGGCAAAACTTTCTCGACGCCGCCCTGCGATTGCATGCCACGCTGAACAAGTCGCTGGTCGATGGGCACCAACTGTCGCTCAACGACGTGCGGTTGCTCGACGTGCTGGACAAGTCGCCGACCGATTCGGCCCGGATGGGGGATCTGGCCGAGGAACTGATGTCGTTGCCGAGTCGGGTGACCCGCCAGATCCGTCGTCTGGAGACGCAGGGTCTGGTGCGCCGCGGCGCCAGCCCGGAGGACGGCCGCGGGGTGCTCGCCTCGATCACCGAGGAGGGCCGGGCAGCGGTGCGCGGGGCGATGGTGACCTATGGCGACGCGGTGCGTGCCCACTTCCTGGGACGGCTGTCGCGGCCCCAGATCTCGGCGATGGGCGAGAACTGCCGGCGCATCAGCGTAGGACTGCGCGGTGCCACGCCCGCCAGGGCCGCGCGCGCATAGAGCCCGTACGCTGTTGCGCGGTGGCGTGGCAGAGCGGCCTAATGCACTCGCCTTGAAAGCGAGAGACGGCTAACACCGTCCGGGGGTTCAAATCCCTCCGCCACCGCGCACCGGCGCCGCTGCCGGCCTGCCGAAGAGGTATCCCTGCCCGAGGTGGACGCCGAGTCGACGCAGCGCCGCCATCTGGCGGGGGTTCTCGACGGCCTCGGCGACCGTGGTCGCCTTCATCTCCTCGGCCAGCGCCACGATGGCCGAGGCCAGCGCGCGCCGGACGGGATCGTTTTCGATACCGCCGGTCAGAGCGCCGTCGATCTTGATGATGTCGGGCCGCAACCGCAGCAGTTGCTCGAAGCTGGCGAACCCGGCCCCGGCGTCGTCGATGGCCAGTCGGATGCCGTGTTCGCGCAGCGGGACCAGCGCTTCGGCGAGGGTGTCGGGAAAAGGCTCGTGTTCGGTGATCTCGACCACGAGCGGACGCTGCGCCCTGAGCAGTGTGGACTGGACTTCGGGATCCATCGCGGTCACCGGGCTGACGTTGACGGCGACGAAGTGCTCACCGGGCAGTGCGGTCGACGCCGCCAACACGCGTTCGATCGCCGCCAGCTCCAGGGGAAGGCTGCGACCGATGCGCCGCGCGATCTCGAACCAGTGCTGCGGGGTGAGGTCGCGATTGTCGGGGAAGCGGCTCAGACCTTCCCATCCGACCACGGTGCCGGTCCCGAGATCGACGATCGGCTGGACGACCGCCGTGAGGGCCGACGGCCGGGCGAGCAGGGCATCGAGTTGGTGGTGCATCTCCTCGTCGCGGGCCATCTCGGGCAGGAGCATGGAGGCGAGGAATTTCGCCGGGGCGGAATCGTCCTCGTCGATGTGGGGATCGTTGAGGAAATCGTCGAGCTGGGCGGACAGTTCGGTGTGCGATCCGATCAGCCCTGATACGAAGCGCCCGACGGCCTCCATCGCCGCGATGTCGCGCTCGGTGAAGCGGTGCGCAGCGGCCGCGGTCATCGACAGCGCACCGATCGCCTCGCCGCGGTGCGAGAGCGGGATGACCACCAGCGAGTGGATGCCCAGCCGGACGCCGATGTCACGGATCTGCTCGGTGAGCAGCGGATCCTCCGAGGTCTCGGGACTGTATTGGGGGCGTCCGGTGGTGATCGCCCGATTCATGTAGGTGCTCTCGCGGCGAAGCGTCAACCCCAGCAGCGATTCGACGAGTCCGTGTGCCGATACGACGAGGAACTCGTCGTGCGAGGTCAGGATGCTCACCGCGGCACCGTCGGCCTTGGGGGTCAGCAGCAGCATCTGTTCGGCGATTCGGCGGATCAGCGCGGCCGGATCGATCGACGCGTTCACCGCCGCGATCAAGTTCTGCACCGAGCACTCCTGCTCCCGGGCCCGGTGATCGAGCCGTATCCGCCCGTCCTACCACACCGCCGCGGCCGGAGGCGACAACCCGGGTACCGATCGAGCAACGACATCGTCGACCGTCAGCGGCGCCCGGTGTGGGGGACGGCCACCTTGGCCAGATTGCCGCCGCCCCGCTTGGCCTGGTACATCGCGGTGTCGGCGAGGCGGATCAGGTCGCCGATGGTCCGCATCGGGTCGTCGATGTCGGCAAAGGGTACGACGGCTGCGCCGACACTGGTCGTGGCCCCGTGGGGCAGCGCTGCGATGGCCGCGCAGATCGACGGGGGCAGCGCATCGGCCCGGTCCGGCGGCAGGCAGTCCACGACGACGAACTCGTCGCCGCCGACGCGGCCGATGATGGCGGTGCCGCTGTTGGCGCGACGCAGCGCCCAGCCGACCGCGGTGAGCAGTTGGTCGCCGGCGAGGTGGCCGTGGGTGTCGTTGAACGGCTTGAAGTGGTCGAGATCGAGCATGACGACGATCAGCCGCAACCCGGGCACGGGCGGGCTCGTCAGCTTGCGCGATGCGCGCTCGTAGAACGCGCGCCGGTTCAGCACACCAGTCAGCGCGTCGCGGTCCGAACGCACCACGTCGGCGCCGAGGGTGCGCACCACCGCTTCGATCGCGATCGGCGCCACGACGATGATCTCGGCGGCCACCCAGAATCCCGTGACGGCGACCGAGGATCCCGGCAACTCGTCGGCGACGCGGTATGCGCAGACGGCACTGACCGCGAGGGCGACGGCCATACCGCACGCGACGTCGCGGGCACTGTGGAAGAAGGCCAGATATCCGCAGAGGATCACCAGGCCACTGCAGCTGATCAGGGCGCTCAACGGTTCCGCGGCCAGGATCGTGGACACCGCGACCAGACCACCCGAGGTGATCATCAGCAACGATTGCCGACGGGTCGGCCAGTCCCGCAGCCATACGATCGCGTAGCCGAGTCCGACGATCACCGCGCTGATCGTGAGCACGATGGCCGCCACGGAATCCCGGCGGGGCAGCAGTCCGATCGGCATCCCGGCCAGCGCCACCACGACCATGGCCACGGATCGGCGGGTGGCAGCCGCCAGCCCCCGCGCACTGAGATACCCGCAGAGCCACTCGAAGTGGTCGGGTCGGGTCCACCAGCGCCGGAGCACGGCGAGGCCGCCCTGGCGCATCACGCCGATTCTGATTTCACCCTGGTGTCCGTTCCCCGACCGAACCTGACCGTGCCAGTGGCACCGGGGCGATCGTAACCCGCCGCGGGTGTGTTCAAACAGCGAAGATACAGCGGGTTGCCAGACCCCGTCCGGACTACTCGCCGGTGAACTCCGGCGGGCGCTTGGCGAACATCGCGGTGATGCCCTCGGAGAGGTCCTTCGACGGCAGGAACGCGGAGTTCCACGCGGCGACGTAGCGCAGGCTGGCCGCCACCTGCGCCGTGCGCTGCTCGTCGAGCACATCCTTGATGCCCTGCACCACCAGCGGCGGGTTGGCCGCGATCTCGGCGGCGGCGGCGTGCGCCGCCGACAGGGCCGCGTCAGCGTCCTCGTACACCTCGTTGACCAGGCCGTACTTTTCGGCGCGCGCGGCGTCGATGTCCTTGCCGGTCAGGGCCAGTTCACGCAGGTGCCCGTCGGAGAGGATCAACGGCAACCGGGCCAGGCTGCCGACGTCGGCCACGATGGCCAGCTTCACCTCGCGCACCGAGAACTTGGCGTCCGCGCTGGCGTAGCGGATGTCGACGGCGCTGATCAGGTCGACGCCCCCGCCGATGCACCAGCCGTGCACCGAGGCGATCACCGGCGTGCGGCAGTCGGCGACCGCGGTGATGGAATCCTGCATCCGCCGCAGCCGGGCGTGGAATTCCGCGCGCGGTCGGGCGAGCGCACCCTCGGCGAGCATCGGGGCCAGCGTGTCACCCATCGCCGCCAGGTCCAGGCCGTAGCTGAAATTGCGTCCTGACCCGGTCAGCACGATGGCCCGCACGTCGGGGTCGGCATCGAGGCCGCGGAACACCTCGGGTAGTTCGGCCCAGAACGCGGGACCCATGGCGTTGCCCTTGCCGGGGCCGATGAGCGTGACCCGCGCGACGTGGTCGGCGATGTCGACGGTGACGGATTCGTAGGTGTCGCCCATGGGTGCAGAGGCTAGCGGCCGAGCAGGATCTCGCTTAGCCGGGCCGCCGGCACGTATTCGCAGATGGCGTCGGCGAGCGTCTTGGCGACCGCGACTCCGCGCGACCCGAGCGGATTGCGCTGTGTGCCGACGAGTTCGGAAACGACGGTCAGCTGCGACTGCTCGTCGAGCTCGGTGTACTCGGCGCAGGTCATCGACTGGGCGTTCAGAAGCGGCGGACCGGGTTCGGTGGTCTGCGCCAGGGTGCCGGTCGTGGTCCGGGTACATCCGCTGACCAGAATCGCCGCCAGCAGCAGCGCGCCTGCCGCCGCGCGTCGTATCCCCCGCATACCCATCTGCGCAACGATAGGCCAGCCGCGACGTAACGTGGGCAACATGCGTAGCGACCTGCCGCAGGGCCCCGAATCACCGCCGACCGACGAACTGCGCAGTGCCGAACTCAGTCTCGGGGTGTTGCACAGGGTGGTCAAAGGCATCGCCCGAAGTGATCTCGACAGGCGCACGCCCTGCAGCGAATACGACATCGCCGGGCTGACCGATCACCTGCTGGACTCGATCACCGGGCTGGGCGGGCTCGCCGGCGCCGAGCTGCCCGAACGGGACCGGGAGGACACCGTGGAACGCCAGATCATCCTGGCCGCGCGGCCGGCGCTGGATGCCTGGCACCGCCGCGGACTGGAGGGCACCGTCACCGTGGGTGACCGCGAGATGCCGGCGAAGGTCGTCGCGGGCATCCTGTCGATCGAATTCCTGGTGCACGGATGGGATTACGCCCGGGCGATGGATCTCGAGCTGCCCGCGCCTGATTCGCTGGCCGAGTACGTCCTGGCGCTCGCGGAGAAGAACATCACCCCAGCGGGCCGGGCGGCGGTCGGGTTCGACGATCCGGTCGAGCTGGCCGACGACGCCGCATCACCGCTGCACCGACTGCTGGCCTTCACCGGCCGCCGGACGGACTGCTAGACCCGTTCGAGGTAGAAGTACAGGTGCCGGCCGGTGCCCGAACTGAAGTCCAGGGCCCCCTTGCCGTTCATGATGCCCAGGACGGCGTCGTCGTCGATCTTCTTGAAGTGGTCGTGCACCGGCGCGCCGTCGTAGACCATCGACGCGGTCACCTCGCCGCGGAACTCCTCCAACCAGAGGCTGGCTTCGCCCTTCATCGCCTCGGTGTTGGAGAAGTGGTTGCCGTCGGCGTCGAGGCACACCAGCGGTTTCGCGTCGGCGGCCGAGACGAAGGTCTTGCCGAACCAGTTCAGCCGCTGCATGAAGCCGTTGGCCCGGTGGCCGGTCTGGAATTCACCGCCCTTCCATTCACCGAGCATGAAGTCGATGCCAACCGGCTCCAGCGTGGCCCACAAGGCGTCGAGTTCGGCGTCGGACAGGGTGTCGGTGCGGCCTTTGAGGTCGTCGAACGTCTGACGGGCGGTTCTGGTGGCGGTCACGATGCTCCGATCCATGCGGTGGCGAATTCGATGAAGGCGTCGTTCTCGTGTTCGGCGGCGACGGTGACCCGGACGCCGTCCTCACCGTAGGGCCGCACGACCAACCGGCTCTGCGCGGCCTTCTCGACGAAGTCGCGGGTGCGCTCGGCCAGCGGCAGCCAGATGAAGTTGGCCTGCGAGGGCGGCAGGGTGAAGCCCGCGGTGCGCAGGGCGGCACAGACACGGGTGCGTTCCTCGACGACCTCGTCGGTGCGGGCGAGCAGTTCGTCGGCGGCGTCCAGCGAGGCGATCGCGGCGGCCTGCGAGACGCTGGTCGCGCTGAACGGCACGTAGACCTTGCCCAGCGCGGTGACGATCTCCGGATCGGCGACGGCGTATCCGACCCGCATCCCGGCCAACCCGTATGCCTTCGAGAAAGTGCGCAGCACAACGACATTGGGGTGCTTGCGGACCAGGCCGAAGCTGTCGGGCAGCAGGCCGTCCCGGATGTACTCGACGTAGGCCTCGTCGATGGCGACCATGATGTGCGGGGGGACCGCGGCGACGAAGCGGGCGAGTTCCTGTGGGTCGACCACCGTGCTGGTCGGGTTGTTCGGATTGCACACGAAGATCAACCGGGTGCGGTCGGTGATCGCGGCGAGCATGGCGTCGAGGTCGTGGGTATGGTCGCGCAGCGGGATCTGCACCGGGTCGGCGCCGGCGGTGCGCACCTGCAGCGGGTAGATCTCGAAGCTGCGCCAGGCGAACATCACCTCGTCGCCGACCGAACTGGTGATCTGCACCAGCTGCTGGCACAGGCTGACCGACCCGCAGCCGACCGAGATGTGCTCGGGGGTGAAGGCCCCGTCGTCGAGGTGTTTGGCGAGGTGCTCGCGCAGTTCGAGGTAACCGTTGTCCGGGTAGCGGTTGATGGAGTCGACCGCGCGGTCGATGGCGGCCCGCACGCTGGGTAGCGGGCCGTGCACGGTCTCGTTGCTGGCGATCTTGATCGCGCCGGGCACCGTCCGGCCGGGCGTGTAGGCCGGGATGTCGGCCAGCTCGGGGCGCAGGCGGGCAGTCACGGTGACCAGGATAGAGCGCGCGCCGACGCGGCCCGATTCCTGCTTTGCTTCCACCGCTGGCCCATGTGTACTCTTTCGGATCGGCGGTAATTCGTCGGGAGGCGTGCCAGAGCGGCCGAATGGGACTCACTGCTAATGAGTTGTCCCCCTTACAGGGGACCGGAGGTTCAAATCCTCTCGCCTCCGCCGCGGCTGATTCGTCGGTCACGAACAACTGAACACGCACGGCGCCCGTAGCTCAACGGATAGAGCATCTGACTACGGATCAGAAGGTTAGGGGTTCGAATCCCTTCGGGCGCGCTCGATCGTCACCCCCCCCGGTCAGGGCTCTCTACGGCTTCAGCCGCTCGACCGCGAACGCCGCGCCCTGCTGGGTCATCCCGTTCACCCCGTACAGCGCATGCGCGATGCTCGGCTGTCCGCCGGGTGCTCCGTTGCAGATCGTGTCGCCGTCGGCGCACAGCCGGATGGTCTTGGCCTCGAAGGCAGGCCCGATCACCGGAGCCGGCGCATCGTAGGTGTCCAGGAACGCCTGCGACGGCAGCCCGAAGAGCGTGACGGCCGCGACGTGATCGGCGATCTCGGGCGCCAGCGGCTGGGGGATGAACGAGCGATAATCGGCGGGCACCGCGTCCGGGACCGACGCCGAGGTGGTGAATGCGGCGACGATCGCGCCCTGGGAGAACCCGCCGAGGACGATGTCGGTGTCCGGGCACGCCGTGGCGGTGTTCTGGATGTGGGTACCGGCGTCGCGGATGCCGTCGATCACCGTGCGCGCAAAGTCCAGGCGCTGGCTGAAATTGTCGGCGGCCGGATAGTTGACCGCATAGACGTTGACCGTTCGCGGGCCGGCCTGCGCGCGCAGCGCGTCGACGAAGCTCTGTCCGACCCCGCCGACGCCCGGAGCCTCTCCGGTCCCGCGGGCGAACACCACCTCGACGTCGGCGCAGGGAGCGGGTTGCGCCGAGGCGGTGGGGCTGGTCACCCCGGCCACGGCCGACCCCGCGGCGAACAGCGCGGCGGCGACGTAACGGGTGAAGCGGCGAGAGGTCATGGGCGCGGGGTTACCCTCGCGGTCCCTGGTCAAACGACGCGTAATCTTTGACGGCATGACCACCCCACCGGTGATCCAGCGCTGGCACCAGTTCATCGAGGGCGACGCCGGGGCGGACTCCGGACCAGATGTAGCCGAGCTGCTCGCGCCGGATGCGGTGTTCTACTCGCCGGCGGTGTTCACGCCGCAGGAAGGCCGCGAGACGACGGCGAAGTATCTGCGCGCCGCGGCGAAGGTGCTCGGCGGACCCGACTTCCGCTACGTCAACCAGTGGTACGGCGGGTGCTCCGCGGTGCTGGAGTTCGTGGCCAACCTCGACGGCATCCACGTCAACGGCATCGACATGATCACCTGGGACGACGATGGGTTGATCACCGAGTTCAAGGTCATGCTGCGGCCGTTCAAGGCGCTGCAGGCGGTGATGCCGAAGATGGCCGAGCTGCTGGCGCAGTGATGCGGCTGCTGCTGATCGCCGACACCCACCTGCCCAAGCGGGCGCGCGATCTGCCGGCGCAGGTGTGGGACGAGGTCGAGCGGGCCGATGTCGTCATCCACGCCGGGGACTGGGTCGAACCGCCGTTGCTCGACGAACTCCAGCGGCGCAGCCGGCGGTTGGTCGCGTGCTGGGGCAACAACGACGGCGAGGAGCTGCGCGGGCGGCTGCCCGAACGGGCGGACGTGACGCTCGAGGGTGTGCGGTTCACCGTCGTGCACGAGACCGGCCCGTCCGGCGGCCGGGACGCGCGGATGGCCAAGCGCTATCCCGATACCGACGTGCTGGTGTTCGGCCACAGCCACATCCCGTGGGACACCACGGCCACCACCGGCCTGCGGCTGCTCAACCCCGGCTCGCCGACCGATCGGCGACGTCAGCCACATTGCACGTACATGACGGCCACCGTCGCCGACGGTGTGCTCACCGACGTCGAGCTGCACCGGGTGCCGTGCCGTGGCTGAACGGCCCGCGCGGGCGGCCGACGTCCACGCGATCGCCGCGGCGATGCCGCACACCACCCGCATCGAAGGCCCGAAGGGCAACGCGATCTACCAGGTCGGCGGGAAATCCTTCGTCTATTTCCGCACCCCGCAACCGGACGCCACCGATCCGGATTCCGGTGAGCGCTATGCCGACGTGATCATGATCTGGGTGGGCTCCGAAGAGGACAAACTCGCGCTTCTGCAGGACCCCCGAGGGGTGTTCTTCACCACTGACCGCTTCCTCGATCATCCTTCGGTTCTGTTGCGCGCCAGCAGGATTGGTGCCATCGGTGTGAACGAGCTGACCGAGCTGATCCAGGACGCCTGGCTGGCCCAGGCCTCCAAGCGCCGTGCACAGCGCTGGCTCGATGAACAACCGGCGACATCGGCTGCGCCGATGCCGGGGGAGTGACATCATCGATACGGTGGCCGACACCAACCCGCAGACCATCGCTTATCCGGCGCCGGGAGCGCATCCCCACCACCGCGACACCGAACACGTCGATCCACATGTGATCGTATTGTTCGGCGCCACCGGTGATCTGGCGAAACGCAAACTGCTGCCCGGGATGGCCTATCTGGTGCAGTCGGAATTGGCACCGGCGATCCGGGTGGTCGGCACCTCGTTGGAGGACCTCACCCACGACGAATTCCGTGCGCTGACCCGCGAAGCCGTCGACGATTTCGGCAGCCATAAACCGACCGACGAGCAGTGGGCCGATTTCGCCGAGCGCATCTGCTACGTGCCGCAGAGCGCCGGCCCGCAGGCGCTGGCCGAGGCGGTGCGCGAGGCCGAGAGTGCGCTGGGCGCCGATGTGCGGCGGCTGCACTATCTGTCGGTACCGCCCAAGGCGGCCAAGGCCGTCATCACCATGCTCGAGGAGGCCGATCTGGTCGACCGGTCGCGAGTGGTGATGGAGAAGCCGTTCGGTACCGACTACGCCAGTGCGGTGGAACTCAACGCCTTCGTCCACCAGACGTTCGACGAATCGCAGATCTTCCGCATCGATCACTTCCTGGGTAAGGAGGCGGCGCAGAACATCCTGGCGTTCCGGTTCGCCAACGGTCTGTTCGAGCCGATCTGGAACCGCAATTTCATCGACCACATCCAGATCGACATCCCCGAGCAGCTCGGGCTGGATCAGCGCGCCAATTTCTACGAGAGCACCGGCGCGTTCAAGGACATGGTGGTCACCCATCTGTTCCAGGTGATGGCGTTCGTGGTGATGGAACCGCCGACCGCACTCGAGCCGCGGGCGATCAGCGAGGAGAAGAACAAGGTCTTCCGGTCCATGCTGCCGATCGACACCTCGAAGGTGATCCGCGGTCAGTACGCGGGGTACCGCGAAACCGAGGGTGTGGCAAGGGATTCGGAAACCGAGACGTTCATCGCTCTGCAGGTCGGCATCGACAACTGGCGCTGGGCCGGTGTGCCGGTCTACCTGCGGACGGGTAAGAAGATGGCCGAGGGGCAGCGCATCATCTCGATCGCCTTCAAGGAGGCGCCCCGGACGATGTTCCCGGCCGGCTCGGGGGTCGGCTCCCAGGGGCCGGACCACCTGACCTTCGATCTGGCCGACAACTCGAGGGTGTCGTTGTCGTTCTACGGCAAGCGGCCCGGGCCCGGCATGAAGCTGGACAAGCTGTCGATGCAGTTCTCCACCCAGGAGACCGATCGGGTCGGCGACGTCCTGGAAGCCTATGAGCGGCTGATCCTCGACGCGATGCGTGGTGACCACACCCTGTTCACCACCGCCGAGGGCATCGAATCGCTGTGGCAGCGCTCGGCTCCGCTGCTCGAGGATCCGCCGCCGGTCAAGCACTACCAGCAGGGCACCTGGGGCCCCAACGCCATCCACCAACTGATCGCGCCCAACGCGTGGCGGCTGCCGTTCGAGCGGGCGTGGCGGGAGAAGCGGCCGCAGAGGTGAACGGTGTGTCGTTCCGCCCCATCGGAACCGATGGGATGGCATGGTCGCCACCATGGAACAGAAGCCGCCCACCGCCACTGTCGAATCGGCACACCGCGAGGCGTTGACCCGTCTTCCCTTCGCCGACACCAGGGATTTCGACAACGCGGACCGCGGATTCCTGGCCGCGCTGGCGCCCTGTGTCGTCACGGCCGCCGACGGCCGGGTGGTGTGGGACAACGACGTGTATGCCTTCCTCGACGGCCCAGGACCGGACACGGCCCCGACCTCGGTGCACCCCAGCCTGTGGCGGCAGTCGACGCTGGCCGCCAAACAGGGGCTCTACGAGGTGGTCAGGGCGAGCGGAGCGACGGGAGACGATGATGCGGGCATCTACCAGGTGCGCGGATTCGACCTGTCCAACATCACCTTCGTCGAAGGCGACACCGGGGTGATCGTGATCGACCCCCTGATCAGCACCGAGACCGCGGCCGCCGCACTCGAGCTCTACCGACAGCATCGTGGCGAGCGGCCCGTCGTCGCCGTCATCTACACCCACAGCCACGTGGACCACTTCGGCGGCGTGCTCGGGGTGGCCAGCCAGGCCGACGTCGATGCCGGGCGGATCGCCGTTCTGGCGCCGGACGGTTTCGTCGCGCACGCCGTGCAGGAGAACATCTACGCCGGTACCGCGATGACCCGCCGCGCCACCTACATGTACGGCACGCTCGTGGACCGCGGTCCGCAGGGCCAGGTCGGCTGTGGCCTCGGCCAGCAGACGTCGACGGGGGAGGTGGCACTGATCGTGCCGACGCTCGACATCCGCGAGACCGGGGAGACCCACACCATCGACGGCGTCGAGATCGAGTTCCAGATGGCGCCCGGCACCGAAGCGCCGGCCGAGATGCACTTCTACTTCCCGCGCTACCGGGCATTGTGCATGGCGGAGAACGCGACCCACAATCTGCACAATCTGCTGACGCTGCGCGGTGCGCTGGTGCGCGATCCGCACGGCTGGGCCGGCTATCTGACCGAGGCGATCGACCGGTTCTCCGACCGGGCCGATGTCGTGTTCGCGTCACACCACTGGCCGACCTGGGGCCGGGAGCAGATCGTGGAATACCTGTCACTGCAACGCGATCTGTACGCCTACCTGCACGATCAGACGCTGCGTCAGCTCAACCAGGGCCGCACCGGCATCGAGATCGCCGAGCACTTCGAGATGCCGCCGGCGCTGGAGAAGGCGTGGCATGCGCACGGCTACTACGGCTCGGTCAGCCACAACGTCAAGGCGATCTACCAGCGCTACATGGGCTGGTTCGACGGCAACCCGGGCCGGCTCTGGCAGCATCCGCCCGAGGCGCTGGCCCCGCGCTACGTCGAGGCGATCGGCGGTGTCGACCGCGTGGTCGACCTCGCGCGCCAGGCGTTCGACAGCGGTGATCTGCGTTGGGCTGCCACACTTCTCGATCATGTGATGTTCACCGACGAACATCACGCGGCGGGTCGGGAGCTGTACGCGGACACGCTGGAACAACTCGCCTACGGCGCCGAGAACGCGGTGTGGCGCAACTTCTTCCTCTCCGGCGCCGCGGAGTTGCGCGACGGGAACTTCGGAACCGCCACCCAGGCGAATTCACCGACGATGCTCGCACAACTCACTCCCGAGCAGATGTTCGACGTCCTGGCGATCAGCGTGAACGGGCCGCGGGCCTGGGATCTCGACATCGCCACCGATGTCACCTTCGGCGACAGCGGGGAGAACTACCGGCTGACGCTGCGCAACGGAGTGTTGGTCTATCGCAAGACCGCGGCCGACGCGGCGAGCGCATCCGCGACGGTCACCCTGGCGAACAAGATGCGCCTGCTGGCTTTCGCGGCCGGGGACACCACGTCTCCGGGGGTCGAGATCTCCGGTGACGACAGCGCGCTGCCGGCGCTGCTGGGGGTCCTCGACCGCCCGGATCCCGGCTTCAACATCGTCACGCCCTAGGGCTGGCCGCCGTCCACCCGCAGGATCGATCCCGTCGTGAAGGACGACGCGTCGGACATGAGGAACAGTGCCGCGCCGACGATTTCGGGTGGCTGACCGGCCCGGCCCAGCGCCAGGTGGCCGAACGGCTCGTCGATACCGGAGAAATCCCACGCCTTGCTGATGTCGGTGAGGAACGGACCGGCCATCAGCGTGTTCACCCGCACCGTCGGGCCGAACGCCTTGGCCAATCCCTCGGTCAAGGCGTTGAGGCCGGCCTTGGCCGCCGCGTAGGGCAGCATGGACTGATCGGGACGGATCGACCCGCTCGAGCTGACGTTGACGATGCGGCCACCCCCGTCGGCCACCATCCGTTCCCCGCACAGCGCCGACAGCCGGAACGGCCCCTTGAGGTTCAGGTTCACCACCGCGTCGAACAACTTCTCCGTCACCGACGACAGCGAGTCGTACAGCGGCGACATCCCGGCGTTGTTCACCAGCACATCGAGCCTGCCGAATCGCGCATAGACCGCGTCCACCAGACCGTCGAGCTGATCCCACCGCCCGACGTGCACCTGATACGGCATCACGGTTCGTCCGGTGGCCGCGCAGATCTCGTCGGCGGTGGCAGTACACGAGGTCAGGTCGCGGCTGGCGATCACGACGTCGGCACCGCAGCGCGCCGCGGCGAACGCGATCTCCCGACCCAGGCCCCGGCTGCCCCCGGTCACCAGCACCACCCGATCGGTGAGGTCGTGCAGATCGTCGGCGTAGCCCATGGGCTCCTATGGTTACACGGTGCAATTGCTTCTGATCAGACATGCGCTGCCGCTGCGCAGTGAACCGGGCCAGGGTTCGGATCCCGATCTGTCCGAAGAGGGTTTCGAGCAGGCCAAGCGGCTGCCCGACGCGCTCTCGCGCTTCCCGGTCACCCGACTGGTGAGCAGCCCGCAGAAGCGTGCACTGCAGACCGGCCGGCCGGTCGCCGAGCATCTCGGCCTGCCGCTCGACGTCGACGAACGCCTCGCCGAATACGACCGCGACCTCGGGCACTACACGCCGGTCGAGCAGATCTCGAAGGAAGACCTCGAGCGGCTGGCATCCGGTCAGCTGCCGGGCGGCGTCGACGAGGGCGCATTCGTCGCACGCGTACGGGCCGGCCTCGACGACATCGTCGGCACCGCGGGCCGCGAGGACACCGTCGCGGTATTCAGCCATGGCGGTGTGATCAACGCGGTGGTGCACACACTGCTGCAGACCGAGCGGCTGCTGTGCGTGCAGGTCGACTACGCCGGCATCACCCGGCTGCTGTGGTCGACGTCGCGGCAGGCGTTCTTCGTCGCCGGCGTGAATGCGACCGAGCACGTCTGGGATCTGCTGCCGCGAAATCACCAGTGGTAGGCAGTGGTAGACAGATCCGATGACGTCTTCGACACTCGAGGGTCTCGACCTCGGCGCGCTGGACCGTTATCTGCGCCAGGAGGGCATCGCTCGCAGCGGTGACCTGCGCGCGGAGCTGATCTCCGGCGGCCGCTCCAATCTGACCTTCCTGGTGTTCGACGATGCGTCGAAGTGGGTGCTGCGGCGCCCGCCGCTGCACGGGCTGACCCCGTCCGCGCACGATATGGCCCGCGAATACCGGGTGGTCGCCGCGCTCGCGGGCACGGCGGTCCCGGTCGCCCGGGCGGTCACCGTGCGCGACGACGATTCGGTGTTGGGCGCGCCGTTCCAGATGGTCGAGAACGTCGACGGCCGCGTGATCCGCCGGGCGGACGAACTCGCGGCCCTCGGCGACCGCGCCACTCTCGACGGCTGCGTTGACGCGCTGATCCGGGTGCTGGCCGATCTGCATGCTGTCGATCCGCAGACCGTCGGCCTCGCCGACTTCGGCAAGCCCCTCGGCTACCTGGAACGCCAGGTGCGGCGCTGGGGGTCGCAGTGGCAGCACGTCCGGCTCGACGACGATCCGCGCGACACCGATGTGCATCGGCTGCACGCGGCCCTGGGCGAGCGGGTGCCGGCCGAGAGCCGGGCGTCGATCGTGCACGGTGACTACCGCATCGACAACACCATCCTCGACGCGACCGACCCCACGACGGTCCGCGCGGTGCTGGACTGGGAGATGTCGACGCTGGGCGACCCGCTCAGCGATGCGGCGCTGATGTGCGTATACCGCAATCCGATGTTCAACTACGTGCACTCCGACGCCGCCTGGACCTCGGAGCTGCTGCCCACCGGCGACGAGATGGCGCAACGCTATTCGACGATGTCCGGCCAGGATCTGGCGCATTGGGAGTTCTACATGGCGTTGGCGTATTTCAAGCTGGCGATCATCGCGGCGGGAATCGCCTTCCGCGCCAGGATGGCCGGCGTCGAGGACGACGTGGGCGAGGCGGTCGGACCGTTGATCGCCGCGGGGCTGGAGCAGATCAAGGGCTGAGCACCCTCACCGCATGGCCGCCTTGTAGTTCTTCTTCGCCGCGCGGCGCAGCTGGAAGATCCGCGCCGCCCCGGCGAGCACGGCGATCAGGCCGCCGCCGACCGCGGCCAGCAGGATCGACACGCCCAGCGGCAGGCTCCACTCCCAGCCGAAGAAGTGCAGCACCGCGGTCTCGGTGTTCTGCGCGATGAAGATCAACAGCACGATCAGGATCAGGAATCCGGCGATCACCGACGACCACAGCGCTGCCGCGCGGGTGAAATGCACCTGCTTCACCGCCGGCGGGGTTCGCTCGGCGACCTCGAAGTCACCCGGCACCGGCGGGCCTGGATTCGGCGGATCCAACGGGTCCTGCCCACCCGGCTGCGAAGCGTACGGATCGGTGCTCATGGGTTCAGTTTTCCCCTTTCCGCACGTGATCGAAACCACGCCGGACGGTCTGACGCCATCAGCCAAAGTAAGGCGAGCCCGTCGGCATGCCGCTAGTCTCCGCAGGAGTCGCGACGCCGAGAGGGGCATCCCAATGTCGATGAAGCGAAGCTGGGGGCGGGCTCGGTCGGCCGTCCTGCTGATGATCTGTGCGGTGACGCTGGCCGCCTGCGGGAGCTCGAACCCGCTGGGTGGCGGGGAGATCTCCGGTGATCTGAAATCCATCAAGGTCGGTTCCGCCGACTTCACCGAGTCGAAGATCATCGCCGAGATCTACGCGCAGGCCCTGGAGGCCAACGGTTTCGACATCACCCGGCAGTTCGGCATCGGCAGTCGCGAGACCTACATCCCCGCGGTGCAGGACCATTCGATCGATCTGATCCCGGAGTACACCGGCAACCTGCTGCAGTACTTCGACAAGGACACCGAGGTGACCACCCCCGACGCCGTGTTGCTGGGTCTGCTCAAGGAGCTGCCCGGCGACCTGTCGATCCTGTATCCCTCACCGGCCGAGGACAAGGACACCGTCGCGGTCTCCGAGCAGACCGCCCAGCGCTGGAACCTGAAGTCGATCGCCGACCTCGCGCAACATTCGCCCGAGGTCAAATTCGGCGGCCCGTCGGAGTTCCTCAACCGCACCGAGGGGCTGCCCGGGCTCAAGGCCACATACGGTCTCGACATCCCCCCGTCGAACTTCGTCGCGATCAGCGACGGCGGCGGTCCGGCCACGGTGCGTGCGCTGACCGACGGCACCGTCACCGCGGCCAACATCTTCAGCACCTCACCGGCGATCGAGGAGAACAACCTGGTGGTGCTCGAGGATCCGAAGAACAACTTCCTCGCCGCCAATGTGGTGCCGCTGGTCGCTTCGCAGAAGATGTCCAACGATCTCAAGACGGTGCTCGACGCGGTCAGCGCCAAGCTCACCACCGAGGCGCTGATCGAGATGAACTCCGCGGTGGAGGGCAACCGGGGTGTCGACCCGGACGAAGCGGCCGGAAAGTGGATCAGCGACAACGGCTTCGACCAACCCATCCAGAAGTAGGCGGCCCGACGCGATGATCACCTTCTCCAACGTCACCAAGCGCTACCCCGACGGCACCGTCGCGGTCGACGATCTGAGCCTGGAGGTGCCCGAGGGCACGCTCACGGTGTTCGTCGGACCGTCGGGCTGCGGCAAGACCACGTCCATGCGGATGATCAACCGAATGATCGAGCCCACCTCGGGCACGTTGACCGTCGACGGTACCGACGTCACCAAGACCGATCCGGTCAAACTGCGCCTCGGCATCGGCTACGTCATCCAGAGCGCCGGCCTGATGCCCCATCTGCGGGTGGTCGACAACGTCGCCACGGTGCCGGTGCTGCGCGGTGAATCGCGGCGCACCGCCCGCAGGTCCGCGCTGGCGGTCATGGAGCGCGTCGGTCTCGATCCGCAGCTGGGTGACCGTTATCCGGCACAGCTGTCCGGCGGTCAGCAGCAGCGCGTCGGGGTGGCCCGCGCGCTGGCCGCCGACCCGCCGATCCTGCTGATGGACGAACCGTTCAGCGCCGTCGACCCCGTGGTGCGCGAGGAATTGCAGACCGAGATCATGCGGCTGCAGAACGACCTGCGCAAGACCGTGGTCTTCGTCACCCACGACATCGACGAGGCGATCAAGCTCGGTGACAAGGTTGCGGTGTTCGGCCGCGGCGGCGTGCTGCTGCAGTACGACGCGCCGGCACGATTGCTCTCCAATCCGGCCGACGACGCCGTCGCCGAATTCGTCGGGGCCGACCGCGGCTACCGCGGCCTGCAGTTCCGCCACGCGACGGGGCTGCCGCTGCACGACGTCCGCCACGTCCGCGAAGGCGAGATCGACGCGCTGCAGCTCGCCCCCGGCGAATGGATTCTGGTGACCCGGGACGACGGAACGCCGTACGCGTGGATCAACGCCGAGGGCGTGGCGCTGCACCGCGGCGGTGCGTCGCTGTACGACAGCACCATCGCCGGCGGGTCGCTGTTCCGTCCCGACGGCACCCTGCGGCTCGCGCTCGACGCCGCCCTGTCGTCACCGGCCGGGCTCGGGGTGGCCGTGGACGGCGACAGTCAGGTGATCGGCGGAGTCCGCGCCGACGACGTGCTGACCGCACTGGACCGGCAACGGCAGGAGGGCTGACCGGTGCGGTACCTGCTGACCCACCTCGACGACCTCTGGACGCTCACGGTCATCCACCTGCGACTCTCGCTGGTCCCAATCGTCCTGGGGCTGTTGATCGCGGTGCCGATCGGCGCCCTGGTTCAGCGCACCACCGCATTGCGCCGGCTGACCACGGTCACCGCGAGCATCATCTTCACGATCCCGTCGCTGGCGCTGTTCGTCGTGCTGCCCCTGGTGATCCCGACGCGCATCCTCGACGAGGCCAACGTGATCGTCGCGCTGACCCTCTACACCGTCGCGCTCCTCGTGCGGGCGGTGCCCGAGGCGCTGGACGCGGTGTCGCCGGCGGTGCTCGATGCGGCCACCGCCGTCGGCTACCGACCGCTGACCCGGATGCTCAAGGTCGAGCTGCCGCTGGCGGTGCCGGTGCTGATCGCGAGCCTGCGGGTGGTGGCGGTCACCAACATCTCGATGGTGTCGGTGGGCTCGGTGATCGGCGTCGGCGGGCTGGGCACCTGGTTCACCGAGGGTTATCAGGCCAACAAGAGCGACCAGATCATCGCCGGCATCATCGCGATCTTCGTGCTGGCCGTCGTGATCGACACGCTGATCATGCTGGCTGGCCGGGCGCTCACCCCGTGGGCGAGGGCCGGTTCGGCGAAACCGAAGGCGGGGGCGGCCGCGTGAACTTCCTGCATGAGGCGCTGGCGTTCATCTTCACCGCCGCCAACTGGTCCGGTCCGGCCGGGTTGGCCGCGCGCATCGTCGAACACCTCGAGTACACCGCCGTCGCGGTGCTGTTCTCGGCGCTCATCGCGGTGCCGCTCGGCATGATCATCGGGCACACCGGCAAGGGCACGTTCCTCGTCGTCACCGGTGTCAACGCGCTGCGCGCGCTCCCGACGCTCGGGGTGCTGCTGCTCGGGGTGCTGCTGTGGGGTCTCGGACTGGTCCCGCCGACCGTCGCGCTGATGCTGCTGGGCATCCCACCGCTGCTGGCGGGCACGTACTCCGGTATCGCCAACGTCGACCGGACCGTCGTCGACGCGGCGCGCTCGATGGGCATGACCGAGGCGCGGGTGCTGCTGCGCGTCGAGGTGCCCAACGCGCTGCCGTTGATCCTCGGCGGTCTGCGCACCGCCACGCTGCAGATCGTGGCCACCGCCACCGTCGCGGCCTACGCCAGCCTCGGCGGGCTGGGCCGCTATCTCATCGACGGCATCAAGGTCCGCGAGTTCTACCTCGCCCTGGTGGGTGCGTTGATGGTGACCGCCCTGGCTCTCATCCTGGACGGGTTGCTCGCCCTGGCGGTCTGGCTGTCGGTGCCCGGGTCCGACCGGCTGCGGGGGCTGCGCGGCGGTTTGGGGCGGATGCCGCAGCCATTCCTGTCCGACGAGGTCGCGCTGGAGTCGCGGTCCGGCGGCAGTTCTCGTCGGAGTTCGCAGGCGGGCTACGAACCCGGGCGTGCGTCGCCTACGGTAGAAGGGTGAGTGAAGCAGGCCGCTCTGAAACGACGGTGAACACCTGGCCCGCGGTCTTGACCTGGCGGGCACACGATGTCGCCCGGATGGAATCGGTACGGGTCGTGTTGTCCGGCAACCGAATCAAGGCTTACGGCCGCATCGTCGCCGCGGCGACGGACGTCCATCCGGCGTTCTCGGCGTCCTACGACCTGGTGACCGACGAGAACGGCGCGACCCGGCGGTTGTCGCTGACGGTCACCATGGCCGAGCGGGAACGCCAGCTGTCGATCGCCCGTGACGCCGAGAACATGTGGCTGGTGCAGAACCACCAGAATCAGACCAAACGGGCGTCGTTCGACGGCGCACTCGATGTCGACGTGGCGCCCAGCCCGTTCTTCAACACTCTGCCGATCCGCCGGCTCGGCCTGCTGCAGCAGCGCCAGTCGGTCGCCGTGCCGGTGGTGTACGTGCGGATACCGGAGCTCTCGGTGGAGCCGGCGACGATGAGCTACGGCAACGCCGACGGCTCGGGCGATTTCGAGGTCCGCAGCCCGGTCGCCGACACCACCATCCGGGTGGACGGCGACGGCATCATCCTCGACTATCCCGGGTTGGCAGAGCGGATCTGATCACCCCGCCCGCGCGGCCGGCGGCGGCGAGTTCTTCGCGCCAGCGCTCGGTTCCGATGACGGTGGTCAGGATCTCCGGGCGGCTGAAGCTGTCGTAGCGCATCCGCGCGGCGTGGCCGGCCTCGACGAGCTCGGCGACCGAACCACGCTCGGCCAGCGTGGCGCGGGCCGAACCGAGCAGGTCGATCGCGCGGTCCAGCGCGGGCAGCAGGTCCGCAGCGTTCGCCTCGCACATCGCTCGCACGAGGTCGGGGGCGGTACCGGCCACCCGGGTGCCGTCCCGGAACGATCCGGCCGCCAGCGCGTACGCCAGCGGGACCTCACCCGCGGTCACCGACAGCGCCTCGGCCAGCAGATGGGGCAGGTGTGAGATGGCGGCCGCCGCGGCGTCGTGTTCGTCGGAGCGCGCCGGGACCACGACGGCACGGCAGTCCAGGGCGAGGTGCATCACGTCGGCCCACACATCGGGCCGGACATGGTCGTCGACACTGAGCACCCATGGCGCCCCGGTGAACAACCGTGGGTCCCCGGCGGCCCACCCGGAGTGGGCCGTTCCGGCCATCGGGTGGCCGCCCACGTAGTTGTCGAGCAGTCCGTAGGACCGGACCTGGTCCGCGACGGCGGCCTTGACGCTGATCACATCGGTCAGGGCGCAGCGCGGCGCACTGCTGCGGATGTGGTCGAGCATGGTGGACACCGCCGGCATGGGGACGGCCAGCACGATCAGCGCATCGCTGTCGGCGGCTCGGCTCAATACCTGCTCGAGGTCCTCGTGGGCATCGAACCCGTCGAACCGCGCGGCCTGGGCGCCGTCGACCGAGCGGTTGTATCCGAAGGCCTCGCGGCCGGCGGCCTCGGCCGCCCGGAGGAGCGATCCGCCGATGAGCCCGAGACCCAGCACGCACACCGGTGGCTTCGTCACCTCACCAGGTTGGCATATCCGGTGGGTGGGCGGACCGCACGCCTGGTCAACGGGGTGCTCGGCGACTACCGTTTGCGAAATGGGACCCCAGGGTGCGCCGGCGCAGGACGCGCCCGATGGATTCGGCGTGGCCGTCGTGCGGGAGGACGGTCAGTGGCGGTGCACCCCGATGCGCCGCGCGGCGTTGGACAACCTGTCGGTCGCTGAGAAGGAGCTGTGTGAGATCCGCAGCGCGGGCGCGGTTTTCGGGCTGCTCGACGTAGACGACGAGTTCTTCGTGATCATCCGGCCCGCCCCGTCGGGCACCCGGCTGCTGCTGTCCGATGCCACTGCCGCGCTCGACTACGACATCGCCGCCGAGGTGCTCGAGAAGCTCGACGCCGACATCGAGCCCGACGACCTCGACGATGTCGATCCGTTCGAGGAGGGCGACCTCGGGTTGCTGTCCGACATCGGGCTGCCCGAGGCGGTGCTCAGCGTGATCCTCGACGAGACCGACCTGTACGCCGACGAACAGCTGGGGCGCATCGCCCGGGAGATGGGCTTCGCCGACCAGCTCTCGGCGGTGCTCGAACGCCTCAATCGGTGACCTCCGACGAGGCGCTGATCCGCGCCGCGCTGGACGCCGCCCGTACCGCGGGACCCCGTGATGTGCCGATCGGCGCGGTGGTGTTCGGCCCCGACGGCGCCGAGCTCGCACGCGCTGCCAATGCTCGCGAGGAGCTCGGCGATCCGACGGCGCACGCGGAGGTGCTGGCGCTACGCGCCGCCGCGGCTGTGCTTCCCGACGGGTGGCGCCTGGCGGGGACGACGCTGGCGGTGACCGTCGAGCCGTGCACGATGTGCGCCGGCGCGCTGGTGCTGGCCCGGGTGTCGCGGCTGGTGTTCGGAGCCTGGGAACCCAAGACCGGTGCGGTCGGCTCGCTGTGGGACGTGGTGCGCGATCGCCGACTCAACCACCGCCCGCAGGTGCGGGGCGGGGTGCTGGCCGAGGAGTGCGCCGCGCTGTTGGCGGAATTCTTCGCCGGCCAGCGGTAGCTCGCGGGCCGCGAGACTGCACCCAGGGCTATTAACCCGCGCTCTTGACGACCGTATGTGCAGTCTCGCGTAGCGGGCACCGGGCGATTAGGGCCAGCGGCGGGCGACTAGTAAGCTGCCACACGGTGGCGTGTCCGAGCGGCCTAAGGAGCACGCCTCGAAAGCGTGTGACGGGTAACCCCCGTCCGAGGGTTCAAATCCCTCCGCCACCGCCATAATCTCTTCCGCCGGCCCGCGGTCTGCCGCGTCAGCGCGACAGCAGGCCGTGCCGGATCCGGCGGGCCGCTTCCAGGTGCCGGGTCGCGATCGCCTCGGCGCCGTCGGCATCACGCGCTTCGATCGCGTCGATCAGCTGATCGTGTTCGGCCAGCGACTCCACCCAGCGCCCCGGTGCGTTGAGTGTCGTCCCGGGCCATAGATCGAGTTGGTCGTTGAGCTGGCGGACGAGCGCCTGCAGGGTGCGGTCGCGGGCGATCTCCCAGGTGGCTTCGTGGAAGCGCCGGTTCGCCGCCGCAGCTTCCCACGACCCGGCGAGTTCGACGGGCAGGGCGTGCATGGCGTCGTTGAGCTGACGCAGGGTGTCGACGTCGGTGGCTGAGCGTCGCTCGCTGGCCCGCCGGACAAGAGCGCCGTTGAGCAGGATGTGGGCGTCGTACACCTCGTTCATCTCTGCCCGGGTCTGGGCGGGGACGGTGATGCCCTGGTGACTGCGCACCACCAGACCGTTGCGTTCCAGGGTGCGCAGCGCCTCCCGCACGGGGGTGCGGCTCACGCCCAGCCGGGCGGCCAGTTCGCTTTCGGTGACATGGACACCGCTGGTGAGTTCACCGGACATGATCATCTCGCGCAGTTCGGCGTGCATATCCCGCGGTGCACCGCGCCGGCCGTTCGCCGTGCGGGTGTTTCGTCGCGGTGACGGGGTTCGCGCGCGGGCGGGGCCCCCCGCACCGTTGACGGCTGCGCGCAGGTCCTCCTTGAACTCCCGCAAACCGTGGTATCCGAGCTTCTGCACCGTCCGGATCACCGTGGCGTCACTGGCGCCCACCGCCGCGGCGATCTCGTTGGCCGAGGACAGCAGGGCGTCGGTGGGGTGGCGCGCGACGTAGTCGAAGATGCGGCGCTGTGCCGAACCCGCGCGGGCGTTGACCGCTCCCATCCGGGTGGCGACTGAGCTGTGCGGATCCAACTGCCCAGCCATCGCCGTACCTCCCGCCGTCGCTCTTACCGTAGTCTGTCCGGCTTTTGCCGCGAAAGCCGGCGACGGCGCTGCTCGACCGGGTCGGGCACGGGAACCGCCGCGACCAGCGCCCGGGTGTACGCGTCGGCCGGGCGGGTCAGCAGCTGATGTGCCGCGGCGGTCTCGACCAGTTCGCCGGAGCGCAGCACCCCGATCCGGTCGGCGAACTGCTCGACGACGGCCAGGTCGTGGGTGATGAACAACGCTGCGAATCCGAGGTCGGCCCGCAATTCGCGTAACAGCTCGAGCACACTGGCCTGTACCGAGACGTCCAGTGCCGAGGTCGGTTCGTCGGCGATGACGAGTTCGGGTCCCAACACCAGCGCCCGGGCGATCCCGACCCGTTGCCGTTGCCCGCCGGACAGTTCGGTCGACGATCGGCCCAGGCACGACGTCGGTAGGCGAACCGCGTCGAGCAGGTCGGTCACCCGGCGGCGCACCTCGCGTTGATCGGTGCCCGCGCGGTGGATCCGCAGCGGTTCGGCAATGCACTCGAAGACGGTCATGAACGGGTTGAACGACGACGCCGGGTCCTGGAAGACGAACCCGACGCGTCGGCGCAGCCGCCGGAGCTCGGCCGACGATGCCTGGGCGACATCGGTGTCCAGCACGGTCAGCGCACCCGCGGTGACCGGTGCCAGACCGATGAGCGCACGCCCGATCGTGCTCTTGCCGGAGCCCGATTCACCGACCAGGCCGAGCACTTCGGAGCGCCCGATCTGGAAGTCGACGCCCCGCACGGCGTGGAATCCGGGCCGCCGGAACCGGCCCGGGTATCGAATCTCCAATCCCTCGGCGCGGACCGCGGGAGCTTCGGTGTGCGGCTGCGCGAGGGTCTCACCGCTCGGATCGCCGCTCAACCGGGGGACCGCGGCCAGCAGCTGGCGGGTGTACTCGTGCTCGGGCCGACTGAACAACGTCTGGCAGTCGGCGGATTCGACGATCTTGCCCGCCCTCATCACCACAACCCGGTCGGCGAGATCGGCCACCACGCCCATGTTGTGGGTGACCAACACGATCGCCGTGCCCAGCTCATCGCGGCACCGGCGCAACACGTCGAGGATCTCTGCCTGCACGGTGACGTCGAGCGCCGTGGTCGGTTCGTCGGCGATGATCACCGCCGGCTGCAGCGTCAGCGCCATCGCGATCACGATGCGCTGCTTCTGCCCGCCGGAGAACTGGTGGGGGTAGTCGCCGTAGCGGCGTTCGGGGTCGGGGATACCGACGACACGCAGCATGTCCAGTGCGCGGCGACGCCGTTCGGCGCGCTCGCCGATTCCGTGCGCCCGCAGGCCTTCTTCGATCTGCCAGCCGACGGTGAAGACCGGGTTCAGTGCCGTCGAGGGTTCCTGGAAGACCATGGCGGCACTGGTGCCGCGCAGGTGGCGCAATTCGGTGCGCGACGCCCGAGCGACGTCGTGCCCGTCGACCACGATGGTGCCGCTGACCCGGGCATGCGGCGGGAACATGCCCAGCAGAGCCCGTGAGGTCACGGTCTTACCGGAGCCCGATTCCCCGACGATCGCCAGGATCTCGCGATCGGCCAGGGCGAACGACACCCCATCGACCGCCCGCACGGTGTCGGAGCCGGCGCCGAGATGAATGCGCAGATCGCGGACCTCGACCGGTGCGGGCATCAGATCGCGTCCTGAGCCGGGGCGCCGCGTCGCCGGGAGCCGATGAGGCGGGTGAGCATCCCCGGTGACGCGCCGGCCCTGCTGGCGCGCGGGTCGACCACGTCACGCAGTCCGTCCCCGAGCAGGTTGAGCGCCAGCACCGTCACGACCAGCGCAGCGCTGGCGGCCACGGTCATCATCGGCGCCTGCAGGATGACGCCCTTGCCGTCGTAGAGGATGTTGCCCCAACTCGGCTGCGGGGTGGGCACTCCGGCGCCGAGGAAACTGAGTGCGGCCTCGGTGATGATCGCGTCGGCGAAGATGAACGTCACCTGCACCGCGAGTACCGAAAGCACATTGGGCAGAACATGTCTGACGATGATGTGCCACGACCCCGCGCCCTGCGCGCGGCTGGCCTCGACGAACGTCTCGGACATCACGGCCAGCGCCCGCGATCGCACCAGCCGGGCCACGCTCGGCGTCGCGACGACCGTCAACGCGGCGATCAGGTTGGGCACACTGGGGCCGAGCGCCGCGGCCAGAGCCACCGCGAGCAGCAATGCGGGGATGGCCATCAACCCGTCGCAGACCCGCATCAGGATCTGGTCGAGGACCCGGAAGGAACTGGCCAGGATGCCGAAGGCCGTTCCGAGAAGTCCGCTCAGGGCCGCGACCGCGCCGCCGACGATCAAGGACGATTTCGCGCCGGCCGCGACCCGGGCCAGCAGGTCACGACCGAAGGTGTCGGTGCCCAGGAGATGCTCGCCGTCGGGGCCGGCAAGTCGCTGGGCGGGGTCGACCGCGTAGGGGTCCAGGTGGGCGAGCGGGGGTATCGCCGACGCCACCAGGATGACCGCGAGCAGCAGCGCACCGCCCGCCACTACCGAGCGGTTAGCGCGCAGTCGGTGCAGGGCAGCCGATGCGGGAGTGGCGTGGATGCTCCGGGCATTCCGGGATGTTTCAGAAGTTGACGTCATTGCACCTTTAGGACTTTCCCGACAGCCGGATACGCGGGTCGACCAGGCCGTAGAGGAGGTCGACGACGAGATTGACCGTCAGATATGCCAGCGTCGCGAACATCACCACGCCCTGGATCACCGGGTAGTCGCGGCGTTTGATGGCGTTGACCAACAGCGACCCGATGCCGGGGATGGTGAAGATGGTTTCGGTGACCACGGCCCCGGTGATCAGTGCTCCGAAGGTCAACCCCACCGCGGTGACGATGGGCAGACCCGCGTTGCGCAGCGTGTGACGGAACAGCAGGCGGGATTCGCCGACGCCCCGCGACCGGGCCGCCTCGATGTAGTCCGACGACATCACATCGAGCACCGATGCTCTGGTGGTGCGCAGCAGGAACGCCGCGAGTACCGCACCGAGTGACGTTGCCGGCAGGACCAGATAGCGGACCGCGGCCGCGGGGTCGTCGAACAGGCTCTCGTATCCCGCGACGGGAAGAACCCGCAGCCAGACGGCGAAGACGAGAATCAGCACCAGCCCGAGCACGAAGCTGGGCACGGCCATCCCGATCAGCGAGACCCCCATCGCCGCTGCGTCGAGGGCCGACCCACGCCACCGCGCCGCCAGAGTCCCCAGCGGCACCGCGATCAGCACAGCCACGAGCAATGCCACCACCGCCAATTGCACTGTCGGAACGGCGTTGTCGACGATGGCCTGGGTGACCGGCTTACGCAGGAACAGCGAGTCACCGAGATCACCGGTGAAAGCGTGCGCGAGCCATTCGAGGTACTGCACCACCAACGGACGATTCAGCCCCAGTCGCTCGCTGAGGGCATCGACGTCCTGCGCGCTCGCCTCCGGACCCAGGATCGCGCGGGCCGGATTTCCCGGGGTGAGATGGATGATCGCGAAGATGACGATCGACACGACGGCCAACACCGGGATCAACGCCAGTAGACGTTTGAGGCTGTAGGTGAGCACGGCGGTCCTGACTCGACGGTTCGGCTGGCTATCCCGTCACGGTGGTCCGCCACAGGATCGGCCCCTCGAACCCGGGTCCGATCGTGACGTCGACGTTGTTGGTCGTCGCGAACACCGTGTCCGCGTCCCCGAGCTTGGACACGGGCAGATAGTCGTAGAACCAGCGCTGCAGATCGTCATAGTAGCCGCGAGCCTGGTCGACCGTCGGTGCGGCGCGGTACTTTTCGAGGATCGCGTCGAGCTGCGGGCTCTTCGTCGAGCCGGCGAAGTCCGGGCGCATGAACACCAGTGAGCCGGGGTCACTCTTGGCCGTGTTCGGGATGACCGCCAGCTCCCACTTCGTCGGGTCGTCGCGCACCTCGGTGAAGGTCGGCCAGTCGTAGGTGTCCAGCGAGGCGTCGATACCGATGCCCTTGAGCTGTTGTTGCACGACCACCGCGGCGTTGTAGGACTCGAGATAGTCCCGGGTCGCGATGATGCGCACCGGCGCCCCGTTGTATCCCGAGTCGGCCAGCAGTTGCCGGGCTTTGGCGGTGTCGTGCGGGTTGAACGTGTCCTTGCCGACGGCCGTCGGCCACAGTCCGCTCTGCGCGTCGAGCATCATGCTGTTGGTCAGCGTGTAGAACTGCCGGTCGCTGACGGCGGCGAGCATGATCGCGTCGCGGTCGAGCGCCGTGTCCACCGCCCGGCGTGCGGTGACGTCCGCGAAGGGGCCCTGGGCTTTGTTGTAGTACAGGTTGAGCAGCGTCACCGGGTAGGAACCGGCCTTGAGTGACTGGTCGCCCAGTACCTGGGCGGCGTTGTCGTACGGAACCTCGCTGATGAAGTCGTATTCGCCGGTCTGCAACCCGAGGACGCGGGTGGCCGGGTCGGCGACGAAGGTGAAATCGATACCGGCCACGTCGGCGGTGCGGTTGCCCGCCCGTCCGCTGGGCTCGCCCGGAGCGGGGACATAGCCGTCGAAACGGTCCAGGGCCAGTGACTGATCGGGAATCCATTCGCCCATCCGGAACGGCCCGGTGCCGACGATGTCGGTGATGGGTTCGTCGGTGGCCTTGGCGATGATCTCCGACGGGTAGATCGCCGCGAATTGCTCGTTGGGGTTGGCCAGCGCCAGCAGCGCGCCGAATGTGGGTGTCTGCAGATCGACCTGCACGGTCCGGTCGTCGACGGCCTTCCAGGTCGCCCCGTCGAAGTAGGTCTGACCGGGACCCGACAGCCGGCTCCAGCGTTGCATCGACGCCACCGCGTCCTCGGCGTCGAGGTCGCTGCCGTCGTGGAATGTGACGCCGTCCCGGAGGGTGAAGGTGTAGGTCTTGCCGTCATCGCTGACGTCGTAGTCGGCGGCGAGCATCGGCTGGATCTGCTGGTTCTCGTCGGTGGTCAGCAGTGTCTCCAGCACCCCATTGGCGATGTCCGAGGTCGCGGTGGTGGTCGACACGTCAGGATCGAGGTTGGGCGGCTGCGCCGGGATGGCCATGGTGAGTCGGGCGTCGGTGTTCACGGACCCGGCCGAATCGGATCCGCCACCGGACGAGCAGCCCGCCACGAGTGCGCCGGCCACCGCCGCGGCGGTGAGAGCGAGGGTGCGTTGCCTGGTTCTGCGCATCGAATCTCCTTCAGGAGCCGTCGGAGCGGGCTGCAATGTTGTTGGACCGTAGCAGTGCACACACCAGCACTCAAGACGAACCGCAGATAAATTTCAGACCACCGAATTGGGCTTTTATGGGGGTGAAGAGCCATGAGTGCCGCCGAGCCTTCGCAAGAGGACGTAGTGTCTGCTACGGAACGAGTGCCTGATCGGCCGCGGGAATTGCGTAGTGTATACATTCATTCGACGATCGGGTCGCGGAAGGCAGGTTGGAGATGGCAGGCGCAGGGGACTTCGGCATCCCGGTGATCGAGATCGCCGGACCGCCCGCGGAGCGGGGAGAACAGTACGGCCGGCTGGCCGGGCAGCAGATCGACGCATCGATCGCGTACTACCGCGAGGCCTTCACCAACGCGTCGGGACTGTCCTGGGACACGATCGTCGGGCAGGCCGAAGCCTGGGTCGCCCCGGCGACGGAGTACGCCCCCGATCTGGTCGAGGAACTGCGCGGCATCGCCCGCGGAGCCGAGCGCGACTTCGGTGAACTCATGGCGATCAACGCACGCGGCGAGATCATCTACGACCGCATGTTCGCCGATCTCGTCGGCGGCGAGTGCACCACGTATGCGATCGCCCCCGAGGCGTCGGGGGACGGGCATTCCTACGCCGGGCAGAACTGGGACTATCTGTGCGGGGCGATCGATTCGATCGTGCTGCTGCGGATCCACGGCGGAGACGACGAACCGGACATCATCATGCAGATCGAGGCCGGTCAGATCGGGCGGCACGGTGCGAATTCGGCCGGAATCGCGATGCAGGTCAACGGACTCGGCGGCCGTTACGGTTTCGAGGGCTTCGGTGTTCCACAGCCGTTCGTCCGGCGCCGAGTGCTGCAGAGCGACAACCTCCACGATGCGATGGAGCGGGTGTTCAAGGCGCCCCAGCAGATCGGTGCGAATTATCTGCTGGCCACCCGTGAAGGTTTCGCCATCTCGCTGGAGACCACGCCCGCCGAACGTACGGCATGGCTCTATCCGACCGACGGCATCCTGGTGCACGGCAACCACCACGAGGCCTACGTCCCCACCGGCCAACCAGGGCCCTACCAGCCCATGGCCGTCGATTCGCTCTACCGGGTGCCGTTGGTGCGCAAGGGGCTCGAGTCCGCGCGCACCGCCGATGGCACCGAGGCGACGCGCGCAGCGATCGGCGCCGCCCTCGCCAACGACGACTTCGCCCCGAATTCCGTGTGCGCCCTGCCCGATCCGAAAGTGCCGTTCGTCAAGCAGTGGCAGACCGTGGCGGCGACCATCGTCGACCTCACCACGGGTGAATATCTCGTCGCCGATGGTCTGCCCCGGGAGCGGCCGTTTACTGCGCTGCCGTGGAATCTCTACGAGCGCTGATCGGTCCGGCCATACTGACCGGGTGTCCGAACGCAATGTGCTCGGCGGTCCGCTGCAGGAGTGTGGTATCGATCCGCTGACCGGCTTCTATCGGGACGGATGCTGTTCGACCGGACCGCAGGACGTCGGCAGGCACACCATCTGCGCGGTGGTCACCGCCGAATTCCTCGACCATCAGCGCTCCATCGGCAACGACTTGTCCACGCCGCGACCCGAATACCGCTTCCCCGGCCTCACCCCGGGCGACCGGTGGTGCGTCACCGCGGTGAACTGGCTCCGCGCCCACTCCGACGGCGCCGCGGCTCCGGTGTACCTGGCGGCCACCCACGAACGCACGCTCGATGTGGTGCCGCTCGAGGCGTTACGCGAACACGCCGTCGACGTGCCCGACGACCTCGGCGATCTCTAGAAGTAGAACGGCGTGAAGTCCGCGGTCCAGCCGCCGTCGATGCAGCTGAGGAAGATCCCGTCGGGGGACTGCGCGACGCCCCTGACGTCTCCGCACGGTTGACGGGACAACCGCACGCCGATCAGCGGTGCTTGCTGCACCCATTCCCGTTGCGCGGTGCACGCATAGGTGGTGCCCGAGGAGTCGAGCCCGAACACCCACCGGCTCGTGGGTACACACGGTCCACTCGTGTCGATGTTGTGGTCGACGAACGGGACGCATTGCGCGCCGTCACACGGCCCAGCCGGTGGGGGCGCGGCAACGGCGGTCGGCGCAGACACGAGCGGCGCGGCGAGCGCACCCGCGGCCAGGGCCGCGGCGGCGACGAGTTTCATGACCTCAGCCTGCCATGGCGGGCCGCAGGAAGTCGCCGGTTATCGAGATCGCCGGCGCCGACGAATCGCCGCCGACCACCAGCGTCGCGAACGCCAGATCGCCGGCGATGCCGGCGAACCAACCATGGGAATGGGTGTTGTCACCGAACTCGGCGGTGCCGGTCTTACCGCCGAGGTCGCCGATGTCGGCCAGTGCCGAGGCGGTGCCCTCGGTGACGGTCGCGCGCATCATCGTCCGCAGTGCCTCGACGACGGGGCGCGGCAGCGTGGCCGCCGGGGTGTCGGTCTCGGTCTTCTCCCCGGCCACCAGGGTCGGGGTGACCGTCGCACCGCGGGCCAGGCTGGCCTCGGCCAGGGCGAGCCCGAACGGGCTGGTGGTCACGGTGCCCTGGCCGATGCCGTTCTCCACCTTCTGGGCGGCGGTGTCGGCGGCGGGCACCCGGCCGGTCACGGTCGTCAGGCCGGGAATGACGTAGTCGGCGCCGATCCCGAACTGCCGGGCGGTGGCCGGCAGCGCATCGGCGGGCAGCCGGTCGGCCAATGCGGCCATCGACGTGTTGCACGACCGGGCGAAGGCAGTGGTCAGCGCGACGGTGCCGAGATCGAACTCGTCGTCGTTGGGGATGGTGCGGTTCTCGATGGTGAGCCGGCCCGGGCAGGCCACCGGGGTGTCGGGGGTGGCGATGCCCGCCTCCAGCGCGGCCGCGGTGGTGATGGTCTTGAACGTCGACCCGGGCGGATACAGGCCGGAGAAGGCGATGGCGCCCTGCGCGTCGGCGGCGGCGTTCTGCGCGGCGGCCACGATGCCGCCGTCCGACGGGGCGATCGCGACCAGCACCGCGGGCCGTGGTTCGGCGGCCACGGCGGTCTGGGCCAGCAGCTGCAGACGCAGATCGACCGATGTGCGCACCGGATCGGTCGGGGCGGGCGGGGTCTGGACCAGCTGCTGGGTCGGTGCGCCCTGGTCGTCGACCAGGTACACCGACCACCCCGCCGCAGCGGTGATCTGCTGATGCCACAGCTCCGGCAGGCCGGCCAGCGCGGGGGAGGACAGTGCCCGGTCGGCGGTCAGCAGCTCCCCCTGTTCGGTGATCGTGACGCCGGGGATCGCGCGCAGCTGCTCGGCGACCGGGGTGAGGTCGGCTTGACGCAACCGGATCACCGTGACCACCGCGTCGTCGTTGCCGTCGAACTGCGCCGCGATGGACCCGGCCGTGATGTCCGGCTCGAACGGGGTCAGCAGTGCAGCCAGGGTCGCTGACGAATCACGGTGTGCCCGTTGCAGTGTGACCACCCCGACGGTCTGCCAGGTCATCAGCGGTTGGCCGGTGCGGTCCAGCACCGGGGTCTGCAGGTCGCTGTCCTCGCTGTACTGGAATGTCATCCCCGGCTGCAGATCCGGATGCAGCAGAGTCGGGGACCAGGTCAGCCGCCAGGTGTCACCATCCTGGGCGGCGCTGCCCGTCGTCTGGTAGCCGAACTCGCGGCCCGGGGCGAGGGTCCACTGGTAGGTGAGCGTCGCGCCCGTCTCGTCGGCCCCGTCTGTCGCGGTCTGGACCCGCACCGTGGCGTCGCCGCCCATACCGTCGAACATCGCGGTGATGACCGGTTCGGCAGCGGCCGGGTCGGTGGTCTGCTCCGCGGCGGCCTTGGCGTCGCGCTTGCCCAGCGCGTCGGCGAACGCCCGAACCGGGTCCTCGGGTCCGGCCGACGAACAGCCGGCCAGGATCAGGATGAGCGCGCAGACGACGGCGAGGGCGGACTTCATCCCGTCATCGTGTCAGCCGCGGCCGCGAACCCCTGTCACGCGGCGATGGCGGGTTGCGCGGCGGTGTTCACCGGCCGCGCCCTGCCGATCACCGAGGTGTAGCTACTGGCCTGCCAGGCACGAAGGAAGGCGTCGAGCGGCAGAGCCAATCCTGCGCCGACATCGAGGTCGCTGTCGTTGACCCAGACGATTCGCCGGTTGACGTCGACCGCGGTCACGACGATGGCGTGGTAGGCGTTGTCGACGGTGGGTTTCAACGACCTCACGTCCTGGCCATTCAGCATTCGCCGCGCCGAATCCCACAGGGTGTCGGGGCGGATCGAGACGATCACGCCCGCTCTGTCGTCCAATGCCGTGGTCAGCTGCCGGAGCGCCTGCTCGGTTTGATTCTTCGTGAACTCGGTTTGCACGGCATCGATGTCGAACTTGTCCAGCAGCTTGACCGCGTCGATGTAGTGGGTGCCCCAGTGCGCGCCCGTCCCGCCCGACTCGAAGATCTTGAAACCCGGCTTGGCGTCGCTGTCGGTGGACTTCGCGAGGTCGATGATCTCCTGCTGGGTGGGCATCGTATGGGTGGGGCTCAGCTGGCCGACCACGCTGGCCACCGACATCAGTACGCACGTTGGGCAGCCCCGCTCCTGGCGATACCAGTACTGCTTGTTGGTCTCGGGGTCGCCGTGGATCCCGGTCGCCTGCGGTGAGACGGTGGCCGTCGCAGGCTCGACGCCGGTGTGTGACCGGGCGAGATCTGCGCTGAGCGCGGACAGCTCCTGCTTGGGATCCGGGTCCGGTTCCCGATAGGAGGACGGGGGCAGGTGGCGCCCGCCCTGCCCGTCTGACACACCGTCCGTGTCGACCGGTCCCGTCGTGATCACGGTTGCCGCGCGATCGTCCTGCGGCCCGGCGACTTCGGCGGCTGTGGCCTTACCGGTCTCGGCTTGTTTCTGAGCGCGGTCGGCAGAGCGTCCGTCGGTGGTTGACGGACCAGCCGAACGTGGCCCCGAGCGGCTCACCGCTGATGATCCGGGCGTCGACGCTCCCACCGAGGAGCCGCCGGCCGAGCCGCCTGCCGAGACGCCGGAGTCGCCCGGATCGGCTGCGGCGGCCCCGGCTGCGCCGGCGAGCAGGATCCCGACGCCGAGGAGAAGACCGAGAAGAGTCGTCCGCAGGGCGGTCATCGGGCTGCCACCCCCGGTGCGGGGCGGGGCGATCTGAGCTGCGCGGTGAACGTCCGGTAGTTCGAGTTCCACATCGCGAGGAAGCGATCCAGGGGGATGGCGTTGCCTCGTCCGCCGACCGGAAGGGCGGCGTCGTTGAGGTAGACCAGGCCGTTCGTCTCGTCGATACCGAGCACCACGACGGTGTGGTCCGCCGGACCATTCCTTCCGGCCGCCGGGCCGTCGATGTTCACCAGCACCGCCTTCTGCGGATCCTGTAACGCTGTCTTCAGATCCTTCAACGCGAGTTGCTGCTGGCTGTTCGTGTACTTCCGCCCGGTCACGTCGACACCCGCGTCGGCCAGCAGTTCGAGCGCGTCGTCGCGCCAGACGGTGTCGTTGGCATCTTCGCCCAGATACATCGTCCTGCCGTCGCGGTATAGGCTGTCGGTGCGCAGTGCCGTGTCGACGAATTCCTGGGGATCGACCATCCGACCGGTGAGCTGGCGCATCACCATGGTGATGGTCATGAGGTTGTGGGTGCCCCAATCCCGGGCCGCCCAGTACTGCACGTTCTCAGCGGGCCTGCCGATCACCACCGGCGGGTCGACCGGATCGGCCGGCCGTGGTGCCACCGGGGTGGGCTCGACGGTCGTCGCGGGGCGTTTGACCTCGGTCGGGCTGATGCTGACGACGGTGGGCCGGGTACCGGCGCGGGGTGGGGTGGCAGGTCGGGCCGGCGGCCGGCGCACCGCGCCGCCGGCCTCGCCTCGACCGGTCGCCTCCTCGTCGCCGTCGCCCGAGGAAGCCCGCACGCCGCGGGCATCGGAGGAGTTCGAGGCACCGCGGTCGCCGGTGCCGACCGACGAGGACGTCGCGCCGGCGCCGGAGTCCGACGACGTGCTCCCGCCGGCGACGCCGGAAAGCCCGGGGTCCGCGGTCGCGACGCCCGCCGCCCCGGCGACGAGCACGCCGAGGCCGAGCAGGAATCCGAATGCGCTGGTGTGCACCGCGCGCCGCACCGCACTCACGCGGCGACCGCGATCGGTGGAGCGACACCGTTAGCGCGCGGCCTGGCGATCAGCGTCTTGAACCGACTGGTCTGCCACGCCTCCATGAAGACGGCCAGCGGCACCGGCAACCCGCGCCCGTTCAGTGGCGCGCTGTCGTTGAGATAGACCATGTCGTGCCGCTCGTCGACCTCCAGCACGATGACCGCGTGGTTGCCGAAGGTTTCCAGTGGGAACCGATTGAGCGTCCTGCCGAAGGGATCCTTGTTGATGCCGAAGAACGTCTGGTTGTAGCCGCCGTACACGTTGTTGCTGTTGATGCTGGCGATCACTCCGCGTCCGTCGGACAGCGCGGCCTTGAGTGCGTCCATCGCCAATTTGCCCTGGCCCCTGGTGTACTCGACGATTTCGGCATCGATGTCGTAGGACTCCAGGAGTTTGACGGCGTCGGGATAGTAGGCGCCCTTGTGCTTTCCGGCGAGATTGGGACCGTCACTCTCGGGTTCGTAGATCATCTGACCGGCGATGACGTCGCTGGGGATGCTCGACGCCCGGTCGATGATCCCCTGCTGAGTCGGCATCTGATTACCGGGGCTCAGTTGGCCGACGACCCCGGCCACCGACATCAAAACGCAGGTGCCGCATTGACCCTGGTGATACCAGTAGGGCTTGTTGGCTTCGTAGTTCCCGAACGTCGTAGCGTTCGACGGAGCCGCTTGGACTCCGTCGTGGGCGCGAGCCAGGTCAGCGCTGAGCGAGGCGAGGCCGCTTTGCGGATCCGCGACGACGCTGCCGGTGCTGACGGGGCGCGATTCGCCGGAATCGGTGGGCGCTGCCGTGTAATCGTTCGACGCCCGGGCGGACAGCGGGATGGCTCGCGCGGCCTCGATGCGCTGCAGCGCGCGCCCCGACGGTTCGCCAGCCGCCCCGATGCCGTTCCGATCAGCGCGCACGGCCGCGCCACGGGTACTGCTGACCTGCGAAGGCGGTACGGCAACGTGCGCAGGCTCCACCGAAGTGGTCTTGTCGGCCGGGTGAGCGCGACTGACGGACGACGTCGACGTAGGACCTGCCGACGACGAGGACGAGACGCCGGATCCCTGATCGGAAGCGGCCGGTGCGGCGGCCGCCACGCCGGCCCCGCCGGCGAGGAGCACGCCGGCCCCGAGTGTGAATCCGAAGAGTGCCTTCTTGAGGGAGATTCTCATGAGCGACACCCCTCAGGCCGCGATCGCGGTTTGAGCTGCCACCGGATCGCGTCGCAATGCAGCGGGCAGTTGTGCGACGGTGGTCGTGTAGTTGTTCGTCCACGCCGCCAGGAACTGGCTGAGCGTCAGCATCCGGCCTCTTCCGGTCGTCGGCGACCAGGCGTCGTTGAAATGCACCAGGCCGTTGGTCGCGTCAATGCCCAGCACCACCACCTCATGGGTGTGCGGCTTGTCCCAGCCGTCCAGCGTTGTGGAGACGTCCACCATCACGGCCTTGCCCGGATCCTGGAGTGCCGCCTGAAGGTTCGCCAGCGCCCGGGACTCCTGGGCTTTGGGATAGGTGCGGGTGATCAGTTCGACTCCGCGGTCGGACAGCAGTTCCTGTGCGTCAAGAGCCGAGACCCTGTCGTTGACGCCTGGAAGGTAAACCTTTCTTCCGGTGCGGTACCTGCTGTCGGTGGCGATGGCCTGATCGACGAGATCCTGGTCGTCGACCATGGCGCCGGTCAGCTGTCGGAGCAGCATCGTCGCCGACATCAGCGGTGCGGTCTCCCAGTTCCGAGTCGCGAAGAAGTCTCGGTTCTGGTCTGGATTGCCGTACACCACCGGTTCGGCCGGCCGGGCCGGTTCGACGGGTTCGTCGATGGGGATGTCCCGCACGACCGCCGGCTTGATGGCGGTCGGCCTGTTGCCCCGCGCCGGCGTCCCGACGACCGGCCTGGCCGGCGGGCGCTTCACCGTGGTCGTCGAACGCGCCGTGGCGGCCGGATCGGAAGCCCGTACCCCGTGGGTGGCCGGTGACCGGTCAGCACTGCGGTCGCCGCGGCTCACCGACGCGGCGCCGGCGGACCCCGTGTCTCTCGACGCACCACCGGCCGAGACCCCGGACTGACCGGTATCCGCGGCGGCCACCCCGGCCGCGCCGGCCAGGAGTACACCGAGACCGAGAACGAATCCGAACAGGATTCTACGCAACGCATGCTGGACCGAGGTCAACGCAAGCCTCCAAAGATATCCACCACGCGGAAATGACGAGCTCGACGATAGCGTTCCGCCCGCTGGCTGTCAGCTAATTCGATGGACTCCGTACCGGAACGTCGCGTGAGCGCCGGGTGACGCCGGGGTGTCGCCAGTGCCACCCCGCCCTGGCAGGATCACCGGCATGACGGAAAACGGCGACCTCGACCAGGGTCGGATGCGGATCCTCGACGCCAAAGCGGTGAATCTCGACGGATTCAGTGTCACCGATCCCGATCTCGGCCTGATCGCCATGCACAGTCCGAACGATCCGGCGCCGTCACTGGTCATCCGTGGCGGCGAGGTCGTCGAGATGGACGGCAAAGTCGTCGACGGGTTCGACGTGATCGACGAGTTCATCGCCCGCTACGGCCTGGACCTCTCGGTGGCCGAGGAGGCCATGGCGCTCTCGGACGTCGAGCTCGCCCGTCGTGCCGTGGATCCGAACGTGCCGCGCGCCGAGGTGGTGCGCCTGGTCGGTGGCATCACCCCGGCCAAGCTGGCGCGCGTGATGGCGGTGATGACGCCGGTCGAGATGCAGATGGCGATGAGCAAGATGCGCGCGCGCCGCACCCCGAGCAATCAGGCCCACGTCACCAATCAGCTCGACGATCCGCTGCTGATCGCCGCCGATGCCGCCAGCGCGGTGGCCTACGGCTTCCGCGAAGTGGAGACCACGGTGCCGGTGCTGGGCGATGCGCCCTCGAATGCCGTTGCGCTGCTGATCGGTTCGCAGGTCGGTGTCGCGGGCGCCATGGCGCAGTGCTCGATCGAGGAGGCGCTGGAGCTGCGGCTGGGGCTGCGCGGGCTCACCAGCTACGCCGAGACCATCTCGATCTACGGCACCGAGCAGGTGTTCGTCGACGGCGACGACACCCCGTTCTCCAAGGCGATCCTCACGTCGGCCTACGCGTCACGCGGGCTGAAGATGCGGGTGACCAGTGGGGGCGGTGCCGAGGTGTTGATGGGGGCGGCCGAGAAGTGTTCCATCCTCTACCTCGAATCACGGTGTGTGTCACTGGCTCGCGCGCTCGGATCGCAGGGTGTGCAGAACGGCGGCATCGACGGCGTCGGTGTGGTGGCCTCGGTTCCCGAGGGCATGAAGGAACTGCTCGCCGAGAACCTGATGGTGATGATGCGCGACCTCGAATCGTGCGCGGGCAACGACAACCTCATCTCCGAGTCCGATATCCGGCGCAGCGCCCACACCCTGCCGGTGCTGCTGGCCGGCGCGGACTTCATCTTCTCTGGCTTCGGTTCGATCCCGCGCTACGACAACGCGTTCGCGCTGTCGAATTTCAACGCCGACGACATGGACGATTTCCTGGTGTTGCAGCGGGACTGGGGGGCCGACGGCGGTCTGCGCACGGTCTCACCCGAACACCTGGGGCGGGTGCGCCGCCGCGCGGCGACCGCGGTGCAGGCGGTCTACCGCGATCTCGGACTCGCCGACTTCGATGACAGCCGCATCGATGCGGTGGTCGTCGCCAACGGGTCTCGTGACCTGCCCGCAGGAGATCCCAAGGCGGTGGCGGAAGCGGCCACCGCCATCGAAGCCCGGCAGCTGACGGTCTTCGACGTCGTCGCGGCCCTGCACCGCACCGGTTTCGGTGACGAAGCCGAGGCCATCATGCGGTTGACCCGCGAACGACTGCGCGGCGACCAGTTGCAGACGTCGGCCATCTTCGACGAGCAATTCCGCGTGCTCTCGAAGATCACCGATCCCAACGACTACACCGGCCCGGGCACCGGATACGCGCTCACCGAGGACCGCCGCAACGAGATCGACGCCATCCGGCAGGCCCGCACGGCGCGGGAGTTGACCGCCGATCAGGCCGAGCACCACGGACACATCGCGTTCTCCGACGTCGAGCCGGCCCGGCAAGGTAGCGATCCGCGCGAAGTCTGCATCGGGCTGTCGCCCGCACTGGGCCGCTCGGTGTGGCTGACGCTGTGCGGCCTGACGGTCGGCGAGGTGCTGCGTCAGCTGTCGGCGGGTCTGGAGGAGGAGGGCTGCGTGCCGCGTCTGGTGCGGGTCCGTTCGACCATCGACGTCGGGCTGATCGGGTTGACCGCCGCGCGGCTGTCCGGCTCGGGCATCGGAATCGGATTGCAGGGCAAGGGAACAGCGTTGATTCATCGGCGCGACCTGGCGCCGCTGGCCAATCTCGAACTGTTCAGCGTGGCGCCGTTGTTGACGGCGAAGATGTACCGCGAACTCGGCCGCAACGCTGCCCGCCACGCCAAGGGTATGGCGCCGGTCCCCATCTTCACCGGTGGCACCGACGAATCGATCTCGGCCCGGTATCACGCCCGCGCGGTTGCCCTGGTGGCGCTGGAACGTCAAGCCTGCGAACCCGGACAGGCGCCGATCACCGTGGAGGCCAAACGCGCATGACCGAGCAGAGATTCACCGTGGCCGCAGCCGTCGACGGCGAACTGGGTCTGGCCGACCTGCGCATGGACCCGGCCGTCCTGGCGCACCAGGCGGTCGTCGCCGAAGAGAACGGCAACCCGCAGCTCGCCGAGAACTTCCTGCGCGCAGCCGAACTCGCTGTCATCGACGACGAAGAGGTGATGAACCTCTACGAGGCGCTGCGGCCGCACCGCTCGACGGCCGACGAACTCGAGGCACTACGGGTCTCGCTCGAGACGCGCGGAGCCTCCCGCTGTGCCGAATTGGTGCGCCAGGCCGCCGTCGTGTACGCCCGGCGGGGCCTGCTGAGGTGACGGACACAGTGGTGGTGGTGGCCGGTGTCGACGTCGGCAACCACACCACCGAGATCGTCGTGGGCCGCATCGCCGACGGGGTGGTCACCGCGGTGACCCACGGTCAGACCCCGACGCGCGGGCGCAAGGGATCGGTCGAGTCGCTGGAGGCCGCTGCGGCGCTACTGCACCGGCTGGAGGTGGAGGCGGGGGTGACGGTGGACGAGATCGTGCTGGCGACGATCCGACCGGTCGACACCGCCACCGCTCCGCTGGCGCCGGCTGCGTCGCCGCACGCCCCGGTGCGCAGTCTGCGACACGCCGATGCGAGCACCCCCGCCGGCGCGGGGCACGGCGTCGGGGTCCATGTCCGGCTCGGCGATCTGCCCGGCGCGCCGGCCGCGGGTCCGGTGATCGTGTCCGTCGACCGCGACACCGACTTCGAAGACGCCGCGCAGCAGATCTCCGATGCGGTCCAACGGGGTTGGCGGATCGCGGGAGTTCTTGCCGCCCAGGACGATGCGGTGCTGATCCGCAACCGCATCCCGGTCGACGTCCCGGTGGTCGACGAGGTGGACCTCGATGGGCTCGCGCCGGGCGCGCTCGTCGCGGTCGAGGTGGTGGCCGAGGGCCGGGCCTACCGAGCCATGGCCGATCCCATCGCCCTCTCGGCGGCTCTGGACCTGGGCCACGAGAGGCTCGGCGAGATCGCGGACTTCACCCGGGAACTGGCCGACGCGCCGGCCCTGGCGGTCACGCCGAGGACCGGCCCGCCCGCGCCCCTGCCGCTCGACGACGATTACGTCGACATCCGGATCGGCGACAAGGTCACCCGCTACCCGCCGGCGGCCGCGCACGACGTGATGCGGCGCGAGCCGCCGGGCAGCGCCGTGGCGGTGCGCATCCGTGCGTTGCCCGCCGCCGAGACCGGTGTGGCGGTCGACGACGCGTTCTTCACCGATCTGTCGGTGATCGACAACGGAGCGTGGCTGCGCCGCGGTGTGGTGGAGGCGCGGGGCACCGTCGTCGCGCTGCTGGCCGCCGATCCGGTGACCGACGCGGCGGCGACGCTGCACACGTTGACCGGCAGGCCGACCCGCACCCTGGCCTCGGAACCGGCCGCGGCGGCGTCCGGCGCCCACACCACACCGGGGCTGCCGGCTGATGCGATGGTCTGCGACATCGGCGGCGGCACAGTGGATCTCATCGGTTGCGGCGGCATCGTCACCGCCGCAGGCGCCGGCGAGACGATCACCACTGCGGTGGCCCGGGTGCTCGGGGTCCCGCGTGCCCTCGCCGAGCGGGTCAAGCGCACACCCGCGCTGCGGGTGGAGGGGCCGCATGTCGCGCACGAGGAGGACGGTCGGCGGCTCTTCCTGGACAGTCCCGCGCCCCCGGAGGCCATCGGCAGGCTCTGCACCCGAGGCAGCGCCGGGCTGGTCCCGTTCTCCCACCGGTTGGCCGCCGAGGAGTGGCGGAGCCTGCGGCTGGCGATCAAACAGGCGACCGTCGCAGCCAACATCGCGCGATGTCTGCGCGCCTTCGACGACGCTCCAGAGGTGCTGGTGCTGGCCGGCGGTGGGGCGCTCGACGACGAATTGCTGCGCACCGTCGCAGAATCGCTGCGTCCCGAGCGGGTGGTCGTCGGCCGGGCGAACATCGACGGAGTGCACGGCCCGAGGTTCGCCGTCGCCTCGGGCCTGGTGCGTCTCTACGCCGCTGAGATCAGGGGCAGGTGACCTCGATCTCGAACGGCTTGGTCACCGGCTGCAACGGGTTCGCCATGTCGATCCCGGTCGCGTTGCCCTTGATGGTGTAGGTCTTGTCGTCCTTCTCGACCTCGGCGTTGCCCTGACCGGTGCCCTGCTGAAAGCCGAGGGTGACGCCGTTGACGTTGCCGAGCCCGACGGACTGGACGGCGGGGGGATCGGCTTCGGAGACCACGGCGCCGATACCGGTGGTGGCCTGGCCGATCGCGATGTTCACGTTGCCGCCCATCGACGTGCAGGCGACGGTGCCCTGGATGTTCTGGTCCTGACCGTCGATGGTCACCTTCGCCTCCGACGGAGCCGACGTCGCGCTCGCGGTGTTGCTCGACGTGGACGACGACTCCGACGAACCGCTGTCCGAGGAACAGCCCGCCAGTCCGGCGATGACGACCGCGGCCCCGCCGACGGTGACCAGCAAACGTTGCATCACACCCGTTCTCCTTCGTTGTCGCGGTCCGGAGGAGATCCGGACCATGATCAGCAGTATGGGGTTCGCATCATCGCCGGTCCCGCGAATGACAGAAACACCGATGCGGCACGGCGACGGAGCATCCGGACCGCGTCGTGTCGTGGATTTCATGCCCCGGCACTGACCGGTGTTCAATACCCGGGTGGATCAGCAGTTCTTCACCGTCGACGCGGAGTTACCCGGGCGGCCCGGACGTGCGGGGGTGATCCGGACCCCACACGGCGAGATCCACACCCCGGCCTTCGTCGCGGTGGGGACGCAGGCGACGGTCAAGGCCGTGCTGCCCGAGGCCATGAAACAGCTCGGCGCACAAGCCGTCCTCGCCAACGCCTACCACCTGTATCTGCAGCCGGGGCCCGATGTCGTGGACGCGGCCGGCGGTCTGGGTGCGTTCATGAACTGGCAGGGCCCGACGTTCACCGACAGCGGGGGTTTCCAGGTGCTCTCGCTGGGCGCGGGGTTCCGCAAGGTGCTGGCGATGGACACCCAACGCGTCCAGGCCGATGACGTCATCGCCAAGGGCAAGGAGCGGCTGGCCGTCGTCGACGACGACGGCGTCACCTTCCGGTCGCATCTCAACGGCACGAAGCACCGGTTCACCCCGGAGGTGTCCATCGGCATCCAGCATCAGCTCGGCGCCGACATCATCTTCGCCTTCGACGAACTGACCACGCTGGTCAACACCCGCGGCTATCAGGAACGGTCGGTGCAGCGCACCCACGCGTGGGCGGTGCGCTGTCTGGCCGAACACCGCCGGCTGTCCGTCGAGCGCGCGGACAAACCGCCGCAGGCACTGTTCGGGGTGGTGCAGGGTGCGCAGTACGAGGACCTGCGCAGGCAGGCGGCCCGCGGGCTGACCGAAATCCGGGACGAGAACGGGGCCGGTTTCGACGGATACGGCATCGGCGGGGCGCTGGAGAAGCAGAACCTCGCGACCATCGTCGGCTGGGTCACCAGCGAACTGCCGCGCGACAAACCCCGGCACCTGCTCGGGATCAGCGAGCCCGACGATCTGTTCGCCGCCGTGGAGGCGGGCGCGGACACCTTCGACTGTGTGTCGCCGTCGCGGGTGGCGCGTAACGCCGCGGTGTACTCGCAGGCGGGCCGCTACAACATCACCGGATCGCGGTATCGTCGCGACTTCACCCCTATCGACGACGAGTGCGATTGCTACACCTGCGGCCACTACACCCGCGCCTACCTGCACCACCTGTTCAAGGCCAAGGAGATCTTGGCCTCGACGCTGTGCACGATCCACAACGAGCGGTTCATCGTCCGGCTCGTCGACCAGATCAGGGCGGCGATCGTCGCCGGCGAGTTCGACGAACTCCGCGAGCACGTGCTGGGCCGGTACTACCGATGACGAACGCCGAACCCGACGCCCTGCTCGCTCAGCTGATGGATCCGTCGAACCGCGCGGATCCGTATCCGCTGTACGCCCGGTTCCGCGCGGCGGGACCGCTGGCACTGCCCGCCGCCAACCTCGCGGTCTTCTCGTCCTACGCCGACTGCAACGCGGTGTTCCGCCACCCGGCGGCAGCCAGTGACCGGCTCAAATCCACTGTGACGCAACGTCAGATCGCCGCGGGTGCAGTCGCCCGCCCGTTCGGGCAGCCCGGCTTCCTGTTCCTCGACCCGCCCGACCACACCCGGCTGCGCCGGCTGGTGAGCAAGGCGTTCGTGCCCAAGGTGGTCAAGGCGCTCGAACCGGACATCAGGTCGTTGGTCGACGGTCTGCTCGACGCCGCGGCCGACAGCGGCGAGATCGACGTCATCGGCGACCTCGCCTATCCGCTCCCGGTCGCGGTGATCTGCCGCCTGCTGGGCGTGCCCTTGGCGGACGAACCGGAGTTCAGCCAGGCATCGGCGCTGCTGGCCCAGTCGTTGGACCCGTTCCTGGCTGTGACCGGTCAGGCCGCCGACGGGGCGCAGGAGCGTCTGCAGGCCGGGCTCTGGCTCCGGCAGTACCTCCGGGATCTGATCGGGGAGCGCCGCACCGCACCTCGGGAAGATCTCATCTCGGGTCTGATCGCCGCGGAGGAGGCGGGCGATCAGCTCACCGAGGACGAGATCGTGGCGACCTGCAACCTGCTGCTGATCGCGGGCCATGAGACGACGGTGAACCTGATCGCCAACGCGATCCTGGCATTGCTGCGCCACCCGGGACAGTGGGCGGCGCTGGCGGCCGATCCGCCGCGCGCCGCGGTCGTGGCCGAGGAGACGCTGAGATACGACCCGCCCGTGCAACTGGTGGGCCGCATCGCCGCCGAGGACATGACCATCGGTGGCCTCACGGTCCCCGAAGGGGACAACATCCTGCTCCTGCTGGCCGCCGCGCACCGTGATGCCGCCGCGTTCGCCGCGCCCGACGATTTCGACCCGGATCGCCCGCAGATCCGGCACCTCGGTTTCGGTAAGGGATCCCACTTCTGTCTGGGCGCACCGCTGGCGCGGCTGGAGGCGGCGGTGGCGCTGTCCGCGATCACGGCGCGCTTCCCCGACACGCGCTTGGCCGGTGATCCGGTGTACAAGCCCAATCTGACGCTGCGGGGCATGAATTCGCTTCCGCTGCTTCTCTAGAACAGCGACACCGCCAGCAGCGCGACCGCGATCACCGGGAACGTCCCCTGGGCCAGCGCGGCCCGCGCCTTATCCGGCGACGAGGCGACCAGCACCACCGCGGCCGCGGCCATCGAGCCGGCACCCGCGAAGATCAGCGCGGCACCGATGTCGTTGCGGCCCAACAGTACTGCGGCGATCCCGACCGCGGTGACCACCGCCAGGAACAGGTTGTAGAAACCCTGGTTGAAGGCGAGCAGCCGGGTGGTCTCGGCCTCCTCGGTTGTCGTGCCGAACGTCGCCCTGGTTCGCGGGCTCGTCCAGGTGAACGACTCCATGACGAATATGTAGACGTGCAGCAGTGCCGCCAGGGCGGCGAACAGCATTGCCGCGGTGGTCATCGCGCGTCTCCGGCGAGTTCGGCGATGACCTCCCGCGCGGCCCGCTCGCCGGCCTGCACCGCACCTTCCATGTAGGCGCTCCATTCGGTCGCGGTGTCGGTCGAAGCCCAGTGGATGACCCCGATCGGCTCGGCCAGCGCGGCGCCGTAGGTGGTCCACACCAGCGGACCGCAGTTGGCGTTGTAGCAGCCGCGGGTCCACTGTCGGCTGCCCCATTCGCCGTCGATGTAGTGCAGTGGACGGGCGGCCCGGTCGCCGAAGTGGCGGACCAGTTCTGCGGTCAGCGCAGCGCGGCGTTCCTCCTCGGACCAGTGCCCGTGGGTGCGGGCCTGTTCCCCTTCGAGGAACAGCAGGATGACGCCGTGGTCGTCGCCCTGGATGCAGGTGTCGTTGGACATCCGCGCCGGACCCACGTCGGAGATGAGCTGGCCGTTGAGTCCGTCCGCACGCCAGAACGGTTCGTCGTAGATGAAGAACGCCTTCATCGCCGCGGAGTTGGGCATCCGCTGGGTCAGTTGGTCGCGGTACCCCGACAGCGGCGGGTCATACATGATGCGTCCGGCCAGGGTCGGCGAGACCGCCACGATCACCCGGCGCCCCTGGGCGACCCGGCCGCCGCGGCAGTGCACGGTCACGCGATCGGCGCTGTGCTCGATCAGCTGGACCGGGGCGTCGAGCACCAGGTGGTCGGCCACCAGCGCCGCCAGCCGGTTCGGGATCTCGGCGGTGCCGCCGACGAACCGGGTCGTCTGCGCCCCACCCTCGGATTCGGCGAACAGCTCCGCGGTCACCCCGCAGGTCTGGATCGTGAAGAGCAGATGCAGGAACGAGACCTCGACCGTCGGCACCGCGAGGATGCCGACGGTGCAGATCTCCAGCAGCGTGCGGGCCACCGGCGACAGGCCCTGGGCGTCGTACCAGGCGCCGGCGGTGATCGCGTCCCACTCGGTTGCATGCGGTGCCGTCCACGGTGCCGCCGGGTCCACCTCGGCCGCCAGTTCGTCGAGACGGCGCAACACCGTTTCCAGCTCGGCCAGTTCGCCACCGAAGCGGTCGTGGAAGTCGTTGCCGCGCAACACCGGGAATCCAGCCAGTTCGTATGTGGTCTCACCCTCGTCGAACTGTGGGTAGGTCGGCACGCCGAGCTCGTCGGCCAAGGCGAACATCCGTTGATGGGTGTCGCCGATCCACTGGGCCCCGAGTTCCATCGGCAGCCCGCCGAGTTCTTCGGTGAGGATGCGCCCACCGACACGGGTGTCGGCCTCCAGGATCAGTGGTGTCAGGCCGGCCGCCAGCACGGTGCGCGCGGCGATCAGGCCGGACAGACCCGCGCCGACGACCAGGACGTCCGCTTCATGGCTGACCATGAGGGACACCTTCTCACGGCACCCCTACAGCGGGTTGAGAATCCGGTCGAGGAACTGTCGGGTGCGCTCGTGCTTCGGCGACCCGATCACCTGCTCGGGTGGGCCCTGCTCCAGCACCACTCCACCGTCGGTGAACAGCACCTGGTTCGAGATCTGACGGGCGAACTGGATCTCGTGGGTGACCACCACGAGCGTCCACCCCTCGACGGCGAGATCCTTGATGACCGAGAGCACTTCACCGACCAGCTCCGGGTCCAGCGCCGAGGTGGGTTCGTCGAAGAGCACCACCTTCGGCCGCAGCGCCAGGGCCCGCGCGATGCCGACCCGCTGCTGCTGTCCGCCGGAGAGCTGATAGGGGTACTGGTCGCGTTTGGCGCCCAGCCCCACCTGGGTGAGCAGCTCGATCGCCTCCGCTTCGGCCTCCTCCCTGGACCGCTTCTGCGCGACGATCGGGCCCTCGGTGACGTTCTGCAACACCGTCTTGTGCGGAAACAGATTGTGCGACTGAAACACGAATCCGCTCTGGGCGCGGTAACGCCGGATCTGGTCCTTGGTCACCGGCTGGGAGAAGTCGATCTCGACGCCGTCCTCGCCGCCCATCCGGACCACCCCCGCGTCGGGCAGATCGAGGGCGTTGAGCGCGCGCAGCAGCGTCGTCTTGCCCGACCCGGACGGCCCGATGACGGCGGTCACCGATCCGGCGGCGACGCGGAACGAGACGTCCTCGAGCACCTGGTTGTCCCCGAAGGCCTTCCGCACTCCTTCGGCGACCACGCGATCGTCGCTCATCTGGCCACGTACCTTTCCAGTCGGTGTTCGACGCGGCTCTGACCGAACGACAACACCAGGCAGATCACCCAGTAGTAGACGGCCGCCGTGCCGTAGAGGGCGAAGAACTCGAAGGTGGGCGCCGCGACGATCTGGGCCTGGCGCAGCAGTTCGGTGACCAGAATCGTCGAGGCCAGTGACGTGTCTTTGACCAGGGAGATCAGCGTGTTCGACAGCGGTGGCACCGCCACCCGGGAGGCCTGCGGCAGGATGATGCGCCGCAGCGCACCGGTGTAGTTGAGCCCGATGGTCTCCGCCGCCTCCCACTGCCCCTTCGGGATGCTCAGGATCGCTCCGCGGATGATCTCCGCGGCGTAACCGCCCACGTTGAGGCTGAACGCGATCACCGCCGCGGGGAACGGGTCGATCTTCACCCCGAACTCCGGCAGCGCGAAGAAGACGATGAACAGCTGCACCAGGAGCGGCGTACCGCGGATGATCGAGATGTAGAAGCGGGCGAGATTGGTCAGCACCACGTTGGACGACAACCGGGCCAACGCCACAGCCAGCGCGATCACCAAGCCCAGGGCGAAGCTGATGATGGTCAGCGGGATCGTCATCGTCAGCGCCGCCCGGGCCAACGGCCACAGGTTGTCGAGGATCAGTTGCCACGCCGAGCGCACCTGCGGCGCCGGCTGCTGGGCGCCCGCACCCGGTTGTCCGCCCTGCGGCGCGCCGGTCGCATCGGCCTTGAGGTAGCGCTGGGAGATCTCCGTCAGCCTGCCCTCTGCGCGCAGTTCGTCGAGCGCCCGGTTCAGTTCGGGAAGGTAGCCGCTGTCCTTGCGGGCGGCGAAACCCTGCTCACTCTTCTCGCCCACGGTCCCGGCGATCTTGACGCTCTTGTCGCCGGTCTCGGCGAGATAGGCGTACACCGCGATGCTGTCGTTGATGACGACGTCCACCCGGCCCTGGGTGAGCAGGGTGATGGCCTGGGTGAAGCCTTCGACCGCCTCGACGTTCGCCCCGGCCTCACGTGCGACCTGTGACCAATTGCTGGTGGCGTTCTCGGCGGCGGTCTTACCCCGGATATCGGCCAGCGAGCGGATCGAATCGTCGTCGGCCCGGGTGACGATGACACCCTCACCCACCGAGTAGGGCTGCGACAGGTCGTACTTGGATTGCCGCTCGGGGTTGATCGTGACCTCGTTGGCGACGACGTCGAATCGGTTGGCTTCCAGGGCGGCGAACATCGCGTCCCACGGCGTCTCGACGAAATCGACGTCCACACCGAGCTTTTCGCCGACCGCCCGCGCCACGTCGACGTCATAGCCGACCAGTTCGCCGGTCGCGGGATCGTGGTAGCTGAACGGCGGGTACACCCCCTCGGTGCCGACGCGCAGAACCCCTGCCGAGGCGATCGGGTTCTGGCTCGGTTCGGTCGACCCGCCACACCCCGCCACGGCGAGCACCGCCAGCAGCAACAGCGCCGGCACGGCTCTTCGCGCAAACCTCACCGCCGGACGCTAGCAAGCTCAGCGGTTGTCCGGCCGGATCATCTGGAACATCGAGTCGCGTCCGACGGCCACATAGTCGGCCGGTCCGCCGGCGCGCAGGATCGGAGTGGGACCGGCGGTGTCGTACACGCCGTCCACCAGATACCGCCGGTCGATGTGGACGGCGACCACCTGGCCCAGCACCAGCCAGGTCGGCAGCTCGCCGCCGTCGGAGTCGGTGAGCTGGATCAGCTGGGTCAACACACACTCGAAGTTCACCGGGCTCTCGAGTACCCGCGGGGCGTCGACGAGGCGCGCGGGCACGGCGGTCAGGCCGCCGAGCTCGAACTCGTTCTGCGCGGACGGCACGGACGCCGACGTCTCGTTCATCGCCTCGGCCAGGTCGCGGGTGGCGAGGTTCCACACGAAGTTGCGGGTCGCCTCGATGTTGGCGACGCTGTCCTTCCAGCCGATCGAGGCGAAGCCGACCACCGGCGGACGGTAGTTGAATCCGTTGAAGAAGCTGTACGGGGCGAGGTTGACCTGGCCCGCCGGGCTCACCGTCGACACCCAGCCGATCGGCCGCGGTCCGACGATGGCATTGAACGGATCGTGGGGTAGACCGGTGCCGTCCGCGGTGCGGTAGAAGTGTGCGTCGTCGCCTGCCATGGTCTCCCTTACGTGCCGAGTGCCTCGCCGGCTCGGTGAGCCGGACCCGTAAGGTTGCCCACCAGTACCCATCGATGAACATTCACGAGGAATGAAGTGACGGAAATGGCAGCGCTGGCCACCGGGGCCGGCTTCCCCGACGTCGTGGTCACCGCCGTCGCATCGACCACTCCACTGGCCACCGATGCCGAACAGACCTGGCAGGCGCTGCTCGCCGGGCGCAGTGGTATCCGGGCGCTGGACGCCCCGTTCGTCGACGAGTTCGACCTACCGGTGCGCATCGGCGGGCAGCTGCTGGAGAATTTCGAGTCCGAGCTGAACCGGGTCGAGCAGCGCCGGCTGTCCTACCAGCAGAAGATGTCCACCGTGCTGGGCCGTCGGGCCTGGCAGAACGCGGGTTCACCGGAGGTGGACAGCACCCGACTGATGGTGTCGATCGGCATCGGCCTCGGCGCGTCGGAGGACATTCTGATCCGCTACTTCGCGCTGCAGGCGAAGGGTCTGCGGGCCGCATCGCCGCTGGACGTGCAGATGTTCATGCCCAATGCGCCGGCCGCGGCGGTGGGTCTCGACCACAAGGCCAAGGCCGGCGTGCTGACCCCGGTGCTCGGCGATGCGGCGGGAGCCGCGGGGATCGCCGAGGCCTGGCGGCAGATCGTGCTCGGTGAGGCGGACGTCGCGATCTGCGGCGGGGTGGAGATCAAGATCGAGACGGTGCCGATCGCGGCGCTGTCGAGGCTGGGACGGTTGTCGACCAACAACGACGATCCGGCCGGCGCGTGCCGTCCCTTCGACGCCGCCCGCGACGGATTGGTCTTCGGTGAGGGCGGCGCGCTGATGGTGCTCGAGACCGAGGAGCATGCCAAGGCGCGGGGCGCCACCATCCTGGCCCGGCTGATGGGCGCGGGCATCACCTCCGACAGCTACGACCCGGTGACGCCGGATCCGGCCGGTGAGGCCGCCACCGAGGCCATCAGCCGCGCCCTGCAGCGCGCCGGACTCACGCCCGGCGACGTCGACCTGGTCAAGGCCCATGCCACCGGGACGGTGGATGGGGATCGCATCGAGGCGACGGCCATCGGTGCGGCGCTCGGGTCACATTCGCCGGCGGTCTACGCGCCCAAGTCCGCGCTGGGGAACTCCATCGGCGCGGCGGGTGCGGTCGAGGCGGTGGTGACCGTGCAGGCGCTGCGCGACGGGATCGTGCCGCCCACCCTGAACCTGACCGACCTCGATCCGGAGATTGCACTCGACGTGGTGGCCGGGGAGCCGCGACGCGGGGACTTCCGCTATGCGGTGGCGAATTCGTTCGGCTTCGGTGGCAACAACGTCGCCCTCGCCTTCGGAAAATACTGACGACTCACGCCGGCCGGTAGATCCACGGAGTGCGGGGCAGCGTCGCCGGGTCGAACTCGGCCAGCATGTCGTTGACGTCGGCGGCCCGGTAGCCGAGTGAATCGCCGATCTGCCGCAACGCGGTGGACACCCCGATCTCGGCGAGGGTGACCGCACCGTCGCGTTTGGCCAGCCGTGCCCCGTCCTCGTTGAGCACCAGGGCGACGTGCGCATAGGTGGGCTCCGGGTACGTCAGCAAGCGGGCGAGATATGCCTGTCGCGGAGCGGAACTGAGCAGATCGTCGCCGCGCACCACCTGGTCGATTCCCGACGCGGCGTCGTCGACCACCACGGCGAGATTGTAGGCGGGCACTCCGTCGCCGCGGCGCACGACGAAATCGTCGACGATGCCGGTGTATTCACCGTGCACCACGTCGTGCACGGTGTGGGTGATGGCGTCGGTGCGCAACCGCAGCGCGGGCGGACGTCCGGTCTCGGCGCGACGCGCCGCCCGCCGCTGTGGGGTCAGATCGCGACAGGTGCCCGGGTACGCCCCCTGTGGGGCGTGCGGGGCCCGCGGTGCCTGCGCGATGTCCTTTCTGCTGCAATAGCATTCATAGAGCAGCCCGCGATCGGCGAGCTCGGCGATGGCGTCGTCGTACCTCCCGCGATGCCCCGACTGCCACTGCGGTGGCTCGTCCCAGGTCAGCCCGATGGCGGCGAGGTCGTCGAGTTGGCGGCGCCCGATCTCGGGGGCTGTACGGTCGTCGAGGTCGTCGACCCGGATCAGGAACCGGCGGCCGGTGGAGCGGGCGAACAGCCAGGCGAGTACCGCTGTGCGTAGATTGCCGATGTGCAGGTCCGCCGACGGGCTCGGGGCGAATCTTCCGGCGCTCATCCCCACCATTCCAGCACCCGGGTCGCCTGCAGCGTCAGCCATTTCGACGGTTCACCTTCGGGAGCGTCGACGTCGAACCACACCCGTCCGGGCGGGCGCCGCCCCTGCAGCCAGGTGCCGTCGGGTTGTCGGGCGGCGCGGATCAGTTCGACGGCCTCCTGGATGCGCGGGTCCGGAGCGGTCCCGTCGGCCAGTGTCGCGGCGCGGAAGTAGTCGGCCGCATTGAGCACGCTGTAGACCCAGCGGCACGGGTAGGTGAATTCGCGGACCCACGGACCGACGGGCTCACCGGTCGATTGCCTACGAAAAAGGTTGCGTTGCAGCAGATATTCCTCGCCACGGCGCCGGGCGTCGCGGGTTGCCGGGGCGCCGCCGGTGGCGATCTCGTAGGCGAGTAGGCCCTTGAGGGAGTTGAGCGTCGAATGAAATGACGACCGGACCGACCCCTCGACCCATTCGCAGTTCCAGCCGCCGTCGGCCAGCTGGTGGGCGACGAACCACTCGGCGAGCTCGGCGACGTCCACGCCGAGCCAGACCCCGTTGGCGACGGTCCAGGCGTTGATGCAGCAGTCCACCTCGCCGCCCCAGTACGGCAGATCGTCGTATTCCCAGCGGCAGTGCGCGGCGAGAAGTTCGGCGGTGCGTCGCGTGCGCAGGATCTCGGCGTCGACGCCCCATTCGCGCAGTGAGTTCAGCGACCACGTGGTCGCGGTCCACGGTTGACCCGGCTCGGAATCGGGTTCGTCGAATCGGAAGTCGGCCGGGAAGAAGGCGCCACCGGCCCACTGACCGTCTTCGTCTTGGAGCGCGACCAGGCGTGCTCCGAATCCTTCGGTCGCGGTGCGCGCCCGGGTGCGCTCCCAGACCTCCGGCGGGCGGCCCAGGAGGTCCCGTTCGACCTGCCAGCGCAGCGCGGGGTCGGAGTCGAGCAGCCATGCGGCGAGGGCGTCGGTCACCACACCGCGAACATATCGGTCTTGTCGGAGGCGGGTGGCATGATCGAACACATGACCGAACGCATGTTCGAAGAACTGGCCTCGGTCGACGTATGCGCCGATGAAGCTGCGCTGGTGCAGCGGCTCGCAGCGCTCGAGACGGCCAAAGCCGCCGCTGCCGCCGGGCAGGCCCGGGTCACCGCGCTACTGGATGCCCGGCGCCGCGCGGCCGAGGCTGCCGCCGGGGTTCCGGCCGCCCAACGGGGCCGCGGGCTGGCCGCCGAGATCGCCCTCGCGCGGCGGACGTCGCCCAATCAGGGCGGTCGACATCTGGGCTTCGCCCGGGCGCTGGTGCACGAGATGCCGTGCACGCTGGCGGCGTTGCAGTGTGGCGCGCTCACCGAATGGCGGGCCACCCTGCTGGTTCGAGAATCAGCCTGCCTGAGCGTGGCACAGCGGGGGCTGCTGGACGCCGAGCTGTGTGGGGATCCCGCTCGGCTGGCGGGGTGGGGTGACAAGCGGATCGAAGCCGAGGCCAAGAAGGTGGCTTACCGGCTCAACGCGCAGGCCTTCGTCGATCGCGCCGCCAAGGCCGCCGAGGACCGCACCGTGACGGTGCGGCCGGCGCCCGACTGCATGACCTATGTGACAGTGCTGCTGCCGGTCGCACAGGGCGTGGGCATGTATGCGGCGCTGAAACGCGTCGCGGATACGACCTTCGATGATCGGACCCGCGGGCAGGTCATGGCGGACACGGCGTTCGAGCGGATCACCGGACAGCCCGCCACGGAACCGGTGCAGGTGGCGGTGAACCTGGTGCTGCCGGACACCGCGCTGTTGAGCGCGGATGAGCGACCCGCTCACATGCAGGGCTACGGGCCGATCCCGGCGGGGACCGCGCGACGGCTCATCAAGGAGGCAGCGGAGGGCGGACGGGCGTCGTTGCGGCGGCTCTATGCGCAGCCGACGAGCGGGGCGTTGGTGGCCATGGAGTCGCGGGCCCGGATCTTCCCGAAGGGGCTGTCCACCTTCATCGACCTACGGGATCAGCGGTGTCGCACCCCCTATTGCGACGCCCCGATCCGCCATCACGACCACGCGACGCCGTACGCCAAGGGCGGCAAGACGACGCTGCTCAACGGGTTGGGGGAGTGCGAGCGCTGCAATTACCACAAGGAAGCGCCCGGCTGGGAGGTCAACACCGTCGAGGTCGACGGAGTGCACATCGCCGCTTTCACCACCCCGACCGGGCAGCGCCACATATCGACCGCCCCGGACGCTCCCAGCAAAATCGAGATCCTCGTCCGTAGGCCGCGAATGCGCATCCGCTGCGGGCGGGCCCTGCTCAACCCAGCCCGGGAACGATGTCGCTCAGGCGGAACGTGACGGGCTGGTCGAGCTGGGCGTAGGTGCAGGAGCGGGGGTCGCGGTCGGGCCGCCAGCGGTTGAACTGTGCGGTGTGCCGGAAACGGTGGCCCTCCATGTGGTCGTAGCGCACCTCGACCACCCGCTCCGGACGCAGCGGCACGAACGACAGGTCCTTGCCCGCGTTCCACCGCGAACCCCCGCCGTATTTGCGCACGACGGCGGGGTCCACATCCGCGGCCCAATTCCACGGATGGTGCTCGAACGTGGTCACCAGCGGCTGCAATTCGGCGAAGAGCGACCTCCGTGTCGCCATCGGGAACGAGCCGATCACGCCCACCGAGGCGAGCGCGCCGTCGTCCTTATAGAGGCCGAGCAGCAGCGAGCCGATGGCCTCGTCGCTGGACTTGTGCAGGCGGTAGCCGGCCACCACGCAGTCTGCGGTACGCGCGTGCTTGATCTTGAACATCACCCGCTTGTCAGGCAGATAGGGCCCGTCGAGGGGTTTGGCGATCACCCCGTCGAGGCCGGCGCCCTCGAACTCGGTGAACCAGCGCCGGGCCAGGGTGGGGTCGGTTGTTGCCGGGGTGACGTGAAAGGTCGGACCGCAGCCGGCCAGCGCATCGACCAGGGCGGCGCGCCGTGCGGCGAACGGCCTGCCGGTGAAGTCGTCGTCCCCGAGGGCCAGCAGGTCGAAGGCGACGAAGGCCGCCGGTGTCTGCTCGGCCAGCATCCGCACCCGCGACGCGGCGGGGTGCAACCGCAGCTGTAGCGCCTCGAAGTCGAGACCGTGTTCGGTGGCGATCACGATTTCACCGTCGACCACGCACCGGGCGGGTAGTTCGGCGAGCGCGGCGCTGACCAACTCGGGGAAGTACCGCGTCATCGGGCGCTCCTTGCGGCTGCCGAATTCGACCTCGTCCCCGTCGCGGAAGCAGATCGACCGGAAGCCGTCCCACTTGGGCTCGTAGGACGCACCCGGTGGTATCTCCGGAACCGATCTCGACAGCATCGGCGCGACGGGCGGCAGCACCGGCAGCTTCACCGCCGTAGCTCCTCACCGATGACGGCGACGAACCGGTCGACGTCCGCCTCGGTGGTGTCCCAGGCCGTCATCCACCGGACCTCGCCACGGGCCCGGTCCCAGTCGTAGAAGCGCATCCGCGCCCGGATCCGGTCGGCGACGTCGACAGGCAGCGTGGCGAACACGGCATTGCCGGGGCTGTCCTGGGTGAACGCCAGCCCCGGTAGTGAGCCGTCGGCCATCCCCGCCTGCAGCGCCTCGCGCAGCCGCCGGGCCATCGCATTGGCGTGCGCGGCGCTGCGCAATCCGAGGTCGTCCTCGAACAGGGCCAGCAGTTGGGCGGACGCGAAACGCATCTTGCTCGAGAGCTGCATGGTGAGCTTGCGCAGATAGACCAGCCCCGTCGCCCGGTCCGGGTTCAGTACCACCACCGCCTCCACACCGAGCAGGCCGTTCTTGGTGCCGCCGAGGCTCAGCACGTCGACTCCCGCCTCGGAGGTGAACGCGCCCAGGGGCGCATCGAGTGCGGCCGCCGCGTTCCAGAGCCGGGAGCCGTCCATGTGCACGGCCATGCCGTGCTCGTGGGCGTACTCGCTGATCGCGCGCACCTCCTCGGCGCTGTACACCGTGCCCATCTCGGTGGTCTGGGTGATGCTGACGGCCAGCGGCTGGGCGCGGTGTTCGTTACCCCACCCGTAGGCCTCACGGGCGATCAGCGCCGGCGTGAGCTTGCCGTCGGGCGCGGGCACCGTCAGGAGCTTGATGCCGGTCATCCGCTCCGGGGCGCCGGCTTCGTCGGTGTTGATGTGGGCGGTGGTCGCCGCGATGACCGCGCCCCAGCGCGGCAGCATGCTGGTCAGCGAGATGACATTGGCGCCGGTGCCGTTGAAGACGGGGAACACCTCGGCCCGGGTGCCGAATCGCTCGCGCACCACCTCGGCCAGCCGGGCGGTGTAGCGGTCCTCGCCGTAAGCCACCTGATGGCCGCCGTTGGCCGTGGCGATGGCGGCCAGCACCTCCGGGTGCACACCGGCGTAGTTGTCGCTGGCGAAGGTGCGCCAGCCGGGGTCGTGCAGAGGGGTGATCGACACCCCTCGATCTTTCCAGCCACCGTCACCGCGGTCGCGCGCCGCGGCCGTAGGTGATGTCGGCGCGCTGGGCATCCCATCGATTGCGGAACACCACATCGGTCAACGGGCGGCGGCGCACCGGACCGTGACGTCCCCGTGGCCAGCCGACGACGACGTGCCCGGCCAGGACCCACTCGTCGGGTACGCCGATCGACTCGCGCAGAATCGGCTCGCCGGCATAGGACGCCCAGCTGGTCAAGCAGGCGCCGAGTCCCTGTGCCCGGGCGGCCAGATAGAAGTTCTGCAGCGCGGGATAGATCGAGCCACCCTGCAGGAACTCCGACGAGAACTCGTTCTTGAACGCGGCGAACAGCACCGACGTGTATTCCCCTGCTCGGTCGTGCAACTCGTAGGTGGCGCGGTTGTTCCGGGCGGCCCGGCTCTGATCGTCGGCGGCGGGCCGGTTCATCCCGTAGATGGCTTCGATCGACTGCAGGGCGATCTGGGCGGCCTCGGCCACGGCGCGACGCTGCTCAGGGGCGTCGAGCACGATGAACCGCCACAGCTGGGCGTTGGCGCCGTTGGGCGCCCAGGTCGCCGCCTCCAGGCAGCGCTCGAGGATCTCGTCATCGACCGGCTCGTCGGTGAAGCGGCGGATGGCCCTTGCGGTGGACAGCACTTTCCACACGTCGTCGCTGGAATCTGGCACCCCCCTGGTGTACTGGACGCATTCGGCCGCGTCGAGCCGGACGCCAGCATCGCGGGCGTAAGAATGAAGGCGTGGACCTCCCTGTGCAGCCGCCGCTGGAGCCGATGCTGGCCAAGGCCCAGACCACGGTGCCCGACGCCGCCGGCGTGTGGTCCTATGAGCCCAAGTGGGACGGCTTCCGCGCCCTGGTGTTCCGCGACGGTGACGAGGTCGTCCTGCAGTCGCGCAACGGAAAGGATCTCGGTCGTTACTTCCCCGAACTGCTCGACGCACTGCGCGAGGAGACGCTGACCCGCTGTGTTCTGGACGGCGAGATCGTCGTGCCCCGGGAGATCGGCGGCCGAGTCCGGCTGGACTGGGAATCCCTGTCGCAGCGGGTGCATCCGGCCGCCAGCCGGATCACGCTGCTGGCCGAGCAGACCCCTGCGCACTTCATCGGTTTCGACGCGCTGGCCACCGCGGACCGGTCGCTGCTCAAGGAGCCGTTCCGGATCCGCCGCGCCGCCCTGGCCGAAGCGGTCACCGAGAAGACCTGGTGCCACGTCACCCGCACCACCGAAGACCCGGAGTTGGGTGCCCAGTGGCTGAACACCTTCGAGGGGGCAGGTCTGGACGGGGTGATCGCCAAGCGGCTCGAGGGTGCGTATCTGCCGGGTAAACGGGAGATGGTCAAGGTCAAGCACGCCCGCGATGCCGACTGCGTCGCCATGGGCTACCGCATCCACAAGAGCGGGGAAGGCCTCGGATCGATCCTGCTGGGGCTCTACCGCGACGATGGGGAGCTTCAGATGGTCGGCGGTGCAGCATCGTTCACCACCAGGGACCGGCTCAAGCTGCTGGCCGAACTCGAACCGCTACGTGAGGGCGACGAGGTGCGCGACGGCGACCCGAGCCGGTGGAATTCCGCCGCCGACAAACGTTGGATCCCGATCCGGCCGGAGAGGGTGGCTGAGGTGGCCTACGACCAGATGGAGGGCAACACCGTGCACGGGCGACGATTCCGGCACGCGGTGAAATTCCGTCGCTGGCGCCCGGACCGCGATCCCCGCAGCTGCACCTTCGACCAGCTCGACGTACCACTGAACTACGACCTCTACGACGTCCTGGAACGGTCCTGACATGCCCACTCCCGCAGAAGAACTCGATGTCGACGGGGTGGCCGTCCGGCTGACCAACCCGGACAAGGTCTACTTCCCCAAGCTCGGCGAACGCGGTACCAAGCGGGCGCTGGTCGAGTACTACCTCGCCGTCGCCGACCCGATGGTCGCCGTGCTGCGCGATCGCCCTGTGCACCTGCAGCGCTTCCCGGACGGTATCGAGGGTGAGGAGATCTATCAGAAGCGGGTGCCGCAGAAACACCCCGACTATCTCCAGACCTGCGAGGTGACGTTTCCGTCCGGACGCACCGCCGACGCACTGAAGATCACCCACCCCTCGGCGATCGCGTGGGCGGCTCAGATGGGCGCCGTGACCCTGCACCCGTGGCAGGTCCGTTGCCCGGATGTCGAGCACCCCGACGAGCTGCGCATCGACCTGGACCCGCAGCCCGGCACCGGATTTCGTGAGGCGCGCTCGATCGCCGTCGATGTGCTCAAACCACTGCTCGACGAGCTCGGCCTGGTGGGCTACCCGAAAACCTCCGGAGGTCGCGGCGCGCACATCTTCCTGCGCATCGCGCCCGACTGGGATTTCATCGCGGTGCGTCGCGCCGGCATCGCGCTCGCGCGGGAGGTCGAGCGGCGGGCTCCCGATGCGGTGACGGCGTCGTGGTGGAAGGAGGAACGCGGACGACGGGTGTTCATCGACTACAACCAGAACGCCCGCGACCGGACGTTCGCCTCGGCCTACTCGGTGCGTAAAACCGAGATCGCCACCGTGTCGACGCCGTTGACCTGGGCGGAGCTCGCCGACGCCGACCCCGACGACTACACGATGAGCTCGGTTCCCGAGTTCGTGGCCGGCCGGCCCGACCCGTGGGCCGGCATCGACGCGAACGCGCAGTCGCTGCAGGGCCTGCTGGACATGGTCGCGGCCGACGAACAGGAGCGCGGACTCGGCGATCTGCCGTATCCGCCCAGTTACCCCAAGATGCCGGGCGAACCGCCCCGGGTGCAGCCGAGCAAGAAGGTCGCCGAACACTGGGACGAGCACGGTAACCGCCGGACCTGACTGGGCTAAGGTTCCGCTCATGGGGGTCACCGACAGATCCGGCGCCGTCCGGAAGGCGGCTGCGGCGCTCGCGCTCATCGCGATGGTCGGCGGCGGAATAGGCGTCGGGGCGTTCCTGCTCACCGGTGGCGGTGACCGGCAGGCGTCCACCGCCACGTCGCGACCGATGCCTCCGCCGCGGATGCCGACTGCGCGGGATTTCACCGTCACGGTGCTGGTCACCGAGACGGCCTGTGACCCGGCCGGTGACTGCGCCTACGTCTATTCGATCGAGCCCAAGTACGTCGGCATGGTGGCGTTGCCGGACAAGGAATTACGCGTCAGCTATCGGGTGGACGGCGGACGTGCGCCGCAGGACGGGTCGTTCACCGTGGCCGACGATCAGGCCCGCTTCCTCAAGGATGTCACCCTCATCGGACCGCCCGGCGCCACCTTGACCGCCACCGTGACCGACGTGGTGGAGGCGCCGGTGCAAGGTCCGTCGGTGAGTGCCGAACCCGTGCCGCCGCCCGCGCAGCCCTGAGCGATCAGCCCAGCGGCACCACACCGCGCGCCTGTGGCAGCGGCAGATCGGTGTAGGTGGCGATGCCGGGTGCGGCGGCCACCACCGCCGGGATCGCGTGGATGGGCGGCATCGCCGTCATGATGTGGCCCAGCACGAAGAAATCCTCGAGCGTCTTGGCGTTCTCGATCATGTCCTGCGGCGGCAGGAAGCCGACAGCCATGTTGACCGTCGGTCGCCCGTCGATGGTGATCTTCCAGCCATCCCCGTCGAGCTGCCAGTCCGGATCCAAGGTCTGACCCTTTTTCCATCGGACGTTGACGTCGATGACGGTCCGGCCGCCCACCCGGCCCTGCCAGCTCGCCGCCACGCCCGCCACATGGCCGGCCGGGATGGTCCAGGACGCCATCACGAGATCGTCGGTGGTCTGCGCGTACTGCGACTCACACACGATCTCGTCGAGTTCGATGCCCAACGAATCCGCCACCAACTGGACCGCCTCAGCGAACACCTGGGTGCCCTTGGCGGCCATCGGCTGCAGGTTCGGGTCGTCGATGGCGGTGCCGAATCCCACCGGACGCTCGGTGTCGGGGGAGTCGTAGAGCGTGGTGTCGGCGGACTCGGCGATGGTGATCTTGTCGACGCGATCACACGCGGTGGACGCCACGATCGCCAGCAGTTCGGCGAAACCGGGGGAGACGCCGGAGCCGAACAACGTCGCACCGCCCTTCTCGCAGGCGGCGGCCAGCCGAGCGCGTCCCTCGCCCAGATTGTGGCCGGTGATGAACGACGCCGACGCGACCACGTTGACACCCGCTTCCAGGATGCGGACCAGTTCGTCGACGTCGATCCACATCGGGTTGTAGACGACGGCATCCGGGGCGAGCGCGAGCAGCTCGTCGATGTCGTCGGTGGCGGTGACGCCCAGCGGTTCGATTCCGGCCAGCTCACCGACATCGCGGCCGGCCTTCTCCTTCGACCAGGCGTAGCAACCGACCAGCTCGAGGTGCGGATTGGCGGCGATCGCCGCGACGGAGCTCTTTCCCACGTTGCCGGTCGTCCACTGGACGACCCGATAGTTGTTTGGCACTCGCTCAGACTAGGGCGGCGGAGGTCGCGCTCGGATGCTTTTTTGCCGATCGGAGAAAAAGGTATCGATGCTGCGTAGGGTGACCGCATGGACACCGCGCAACGCCGGCCGCGAGGGCGGCCGCCGCGCATCAGCCGCGAACAGATCGTCGCCGCGGCCCGCCGCGCCGAGGGCAGCGGGCTGACGATGCAGGCGGTGGCGGACGCGCTCGGGGTCAGCCGCAAGGCGCTGCACTATTACGTGGGCGATCGGCAGGGGCTCCTGACGCTCGTCGTGCTCGACGGGTTCGAGCGCGAACTGCGGCGGGTCCGGTTGCCCACCGACGGCGACTGGCGGGCCGTGTTACGGGCCTACGCGACCGCCTATCGGGATGGGATGGTGCAGGTCGGCTCCCGGATGAGCGCGGTCATCGAGAACACACCGTTCCGCGGTGCGGGTGCCTCGGCGGTTCTCGACCTGGCCGAGCGCGTGCTCGACGCGCTGCTCACGGCGGGCTTCGGCACCGACGACGCCCGGCGGGGCGTCACCGCCGTCGCCAACGTAGCTCAGTCGGCGGCACACCACGCCGTGCGCGAAGTGCACCGAGTCGAGACGCGGGCCGCCCTCGACCGGAACTCCGCGGCTGACTACCCCGCGCTGCGGCGCGTACTGGGCACGGAGCCGGCGTCCGACGACGGACAGTTCGACTTCGAGCTGGACCTGGTGATCGGCGGTCTCGAACGGCGCCTGTCGGCCTCGCGCTAAGGCCCGGGAGCCAGCGTGGCCTTGCCGTCGCGAAGCGCTCCGGCCCGATCCACCCAGGTGAGGTCGACGACGTCACCCGGATAGTGCCGGTCGAGCGTGTAGGTCAGCGCCGTGGCGGAATCCAGCCGGACACCGTCGACGCTGACCAGCACGTCGCCGTCCATCAGACCGGCCGCCTCGGCCGGCCCGCCGCGCAGCACCTCCTGGATCGTCACGCCCGGTGTCGCCGAGGGTGCGGTGCTGACGCCGACACCCAGCAGGGCGGGCGGTCCGATGTGCACGGTGTCGGTGGGGGTCCGGCTGCGGATCAGATTCGCGACATTCATGGCCTCGTTGATGGGGATCGCGAAGCCTTTGCCGCCCGGACCCATCCGATAGTTCACCGACGCCGCGACCGTGATGCCGACGACCTGTCCCGCGCCGTTGACCACCGGACCGCCCGAGTCCCCGGCGCGTACCGGCGCGGCGATCTCGATCAGGCCGTTGAGTTCATCGGAGGCTCCGGTCAGCGAGTCCTCGGCCTGCACCGTGCGATCGAACGCAGTGACGCTGCCGACCTCACGGGTGAGCGGGGCATCGGAGCCGCTGGCGTTGCCCAGGGCCACCACCGGCTCGCCCGGGACCAGGGCCGTCGAATCGCCGATCGGCGCTACCGGCAGGCCCCCGGCCCCGAGCAGCTGGATGACGGCGATGTCGCGGCCGCGGTCGTAGCCGACCAGGGTCGCGGGGTACGACCGGCCTCCGACGGTCACGTTGGTGCGGTCGGCGCCCTGCACGACGTGGTAGTTCGTCAACACCTGCCCGCCCGGATCCAGGACGATGCCGGTGCCCGCGCCGTAGGCGCTCTGGTAGTCGATCTCGGTGTCGATCCGCGCCACGGCGGGTTCGACGGCGGCCGCGGCGACGACCGGATCCAGCGGTTGCGCGACGGACGTGGCCGGCACCGTGACGGGGACGACGAGTGCCACCACCGCGGCGATCAGAATCGAGAACACACGCAGCGAGCGGGTGACATGCATGCCCATTTATTGCCCTCCGTCGACGATTTGTAACGGCCGTTCTCATGACATCTTCATGATCAACGGCGGCTACGTCGAGGGAAGGGCCCCTGACCTCAGTCTTCGACGGCGACGCCGCCCCGGGTGCGGCGGCGACGGGACGTGGTGGAGTCCTTGTTGGCCGGGCGGCGGTTGCGGAACCGGCCACCCTTGGCGGTGGGCTCGTCGGCGGCTTCGGCGGTGGGCTCGTCGGCCGTGTCGTCGGCCGTGTCGGCGTCGGTGTCGGTGTCGGGATCGGCCTCGTCGGCCTCTTCGGTGGTCGTCTCGTCCGCCGGCGGCGCGGATTCCGCCTCAGCCGGCGTCTCAGCCGGTGTCTCAGCCGACTCTGCTTCCGCGGCCGCCTTGCCGCGGCCGCGGCGCTGTGTCTGGGACTTCGGCTTGAGCGGTTTGGGCGGCGGCGGCGGCAGCTCGGCGACGAAGGCGAGATAGAACGCCAGGATCCCGAGCAGCGCGATGGCGGCCGCGGCGCCGTAGATACCGAACAGCCACGTCCCGGCGGTGTCCAGGTCGAGCCAGATCTCGCTGATCGCGGCGCCGAGGATCAGGGCGGCGGCCAGCACATGCAGCGCGATCGAGGTGACCCGCAGTCGCAGGGCCAGCAGCGGCGTGCCGAGTTCGGGGCGCCGGGTGCGCAGCAGCGTGAAGACGACCGGCAGGGCGGCCAGACCGATCAGGGCAGCGGTCACGATGCGCAGCACCGTGCCGAGCGTGTGCGACGTCTGCCCCATCAACTCCCACCAGCGAGGCAGGACGAAGAAGAAATACAGCGCAGCCGCGATGACGGAGAACGATGCGTGCCAGACGACTGCGATGGAGCGCCGCAATACTCCTCCTCGAGATTGGCGGCCGGGGTGTGACCGGATCGATGATGCGGTCACACCCCGGACCGGGCGCGGAGGATAGGGGATTTGAACCCCTGAGGGCTGTTAACCCAACCCGCGTTCCAGGCGAGCGCCATAGGCCACTAGGCGAATCCTCCGCGGGCCATGGTAGCCGACCGCGCTGGTGCTCCGGTCCGGGCGCCGGTTGGGCCGGGTACTACACTCGACTCGGACCCCGCGCGGCGTCCATCCTGTGAACTCCCCCAGGGCCGGAAGGCAGCAAGGGTCAACGGGCTCTGGCGGGTGCGCGGGGTCCCCTTCGATTTCTGGCAATGGTGAAAGGCGCGCGGTGTCGTTCCAATCCCTCGGCCGCGACGAACTGATCGCCGAGCGCGAGAAGCAGCAGCGCAACTACGCCGATCTACAGGCCAAGAAGCTGCGCCTGGACCTCACGCGCGGTAAGCCGTCGCCGGACCAGCTGGACCTGTCCAACCGTCTGCTGGGTCTGCCCGGGCCCGACGACCACCGCGACGGCGACGGCACCGACGTCCGCAACTACGGCGGTCTGCACGGGCTGCCCGAACTGCGGGCGATCTTCGGCGAGCTGCTCGGCATCCCGGTCCCGAACCTGATCGCCGGCAACAACGCCAGCCTGGAGATGATGCACGACGCGGTGGTGTTCTCGCTCCTGCACGGCACCGTCGACTCGCCGCGGCCCTGGAGCCACGAGCCGGCGGTGAAGTTCCTGGCCCCGGCCCCGGGCTACGACCGGCACTTCGCGATCACCGAGAGCCTCGGCATCGAGATGATCCCCGTGCCCATGCATGAAGACGGCCCCGACGTCGACCTCATCGAGGAACTGGTGGCCGGCGATCCCGCCATCAAAGGCATGTGGTGCGTGCCGGTGTTCTCCAACCCGACCGGCGTCACGTACTCCTGGGAGGTGGTGCGCCGACTGGTGCAGATGCGCACCGCCGCGGCAGACTTCCGGCTGTTCTGGGACAACGCCTACGCCGTGCACACGCTGACCCCCGAATCCCTGCGCCAGGTCGACGTGCTGGGTCTGGCCGCCGCGGCGGGCAATCAGAACCGTCCGCTGGTCTTCGCCTCCACCTCGAAGATCACCTTCGCCGGCGCCGGCGTCGGATTCTTCGGTGGCTCGCTGGGCAACATCGCCTGGTACCTGCAGCACACCGGGAAGAAGACGATCGGCCCGGACAAGGTGAACCAGCTAAGGCATCTGCGCTTCTTCGGTGACGCCGACGGGGTTCGGCTGCACATGCAGCGTCACCGCGAGCTGCTGGCGCCGAAATTCGCGCTGGTCGCCGAGATCCTCGAGGACCGGTTCGCCGATTCCAAGGTCGCGTCGTGGACCGATCCCAAGGGCGGCTACTTCGTCAGCCTCGACGTCTGGCCCGGGACCGCGAAGCGCACGGTGGCGCTGGCCAAGGACGCCGGCATCGCCGTGACCGAGGCGGGGTCGGCGTTCCCGTACCGAAAAGACCCCGAGGACAAGAACATTCGCATCGCGCCGACGTTCCCGTCGATCCCGGATCTGCGTGCGGCGATCGACGGCCTGGCCACCTGCGCGCTGCTCGCGGCCACCGAGTCCCTGCTGGCGCAGTGAGGGTGCGGCCGGCCCCACCGCGTCGGACTGCATCGGTAGCCTGCTGACCGTGGCGCTCTACCGGAAGTACCGACCGGCGACCTTCGCGGAGGTGGTCGGCCAGGAGCACGTCACCGAACCGCTCTCGACCGCCCTGTCCGCGGGCCGCATCAACCACGCCTATCTGTTCTCCGGTCCGCGCGGCTGCGGCAAGACGTCCTCGGCGCGCATCCTGGCCCGGTCACTGAACTGCGTCGAGGGGCCGACGCCGACGCCGTGCGGGGTCTGCGATTCCTGCGTCGCTCTGGCGCCCAATGGGCCGGGCAACGTCGATGTGGTGGAACTCGACGCGGCGAGCCACGGCGGCGTCGACGACACCCGCGAGTTGCGCGACCGTGCGTTCTACGCACCCGCACAGTCGCGCTACCGCATCTTCATCGTCGACGAAGCGCATATGGTGACCACCGCCGGCTTCAACGCGCTGCTCAAGATCGTCGAGGAGCCGCCGGATCACCTGATCTTCGTGTTCGCCACCACCGAGCCGGAGAAGGTGCTGCCCACCATCCGCTCGCGCACCCATCACTACCCGTTCCGGCTGCTCGCCCCGAAGACCATGCGCACGCTGCTCGAACGGATCTGCGCCGACGAGGGCGTCACCGCCGACGACGCGGTGTATCCGCTCGTCATCCGGGCCGGCGGCGGCTCGCCGCGCGACACGCTGTCGGTGCTCGACCAGTTGCTCGCCGGGGCCGAGGGCAACCACATCAGATACGCCAGGGCGCTGGCCCTGCTGGGGGCCACCGACGTCGCACTGATCGATGACGCGGTCGACGCGCTGGCCGCCGGCGACGCGGCCGCACTGTTCGGGGCCGTCGAGTCGGTGATCGACGCGGGGCACGATCCGCGCCGCTTCGCCGTCGATCTCCTCGAGCGGTTCCGCGACCTGATCGTCTTGCAGGCGGTGCCGGATGCGGCCGCCCGCGGGGTGGTCGACGCCCCGGGCGACGTGCTCGAGCGGATGCGTGAGCAGGCTGCCCGCGTGGGGACGGCGACCTTGACCCGCTACGCCGAGGTGGTGCACGCCGGGCTGGGCGAGATGCGGGGCGCGACAGCGCCGCGACTGCTGCTCGAGGTGGTGTGCGCGCGGCTGCTGCTGCCGTCGGCCAGCGACACCGAGGCGGCGCTGCTGCAGCGCGTCGAGCGCATCGAGACCCGCCTGGACATGTCGATCCCGGCGTCGGACCGGCCGGCCGGGGTGCCCGCGCCGGCGCCGGTCAAGACGTTCAGCCGCAAGAGCCAGGCTTCCGATCCGGCACCCGAGCCGGCGCGCGAACACGAGCCGGCGCCCGAGCCGGAGCCGGCGCCCGAACCCGAGCCGGTCGCCCAGCCGCGGCCCCCCGACCCCGAGCCCCGGCCCTCACCCCCGCCCGTGCGGCCGCCGGCGGATCCGATCGTCGAGGCGCCGCCGGTGGCGCCGGCGACGGTGGCGGGTGAACCGAACGCGGCGGCGGTGCGCAGCATGTGGACCACCGTGCGCGAGAAGGTCCGTCAGCGCAGCCGCACCATCGACGTGATGCTCGCCGGCGCCATCGTGCGCTCGGTCGAAGGCAGCACGCTGGTGCTCGCCCACGAGTCGGCGCCGCTAGCCAAACGTCTTGTCGAGCAACGTAATTCCGATGTCATCCGAGAGGCGCTCAAGGATGCGCTCGGGGTCGACTGGACCATTCGGTGCGAGGCGGGCGCCGCACCCGCACAGCCGCCCGCCGCACCTGCCCGGCCCGCACCCCCGCCCGTGCGACCGGCCGAGGACGACGAGGAGAGCATGCTCGCCGAGGCCGTCCGCGAGGAGGCCGGCCCGCGGCGCGATCCCGAGGAAGCGGCCCTGGAACTGTTGCAGAACGAACTGGGCGCCCGCCGCATCGACGGCGGCTAACCCTGCCTCAGGCCGACCACCACGGCCGCAGCGGCAGACCGCCGTCGTGCCCGCGGGCGTCGAGCTTGACCGCCAACACCTGGTGCAGCTGAACGACATTGGTCTCGAAGCCCAGCCGCGACCCGGCCATGTAGAGGCCCCACACCTTCGCGGTGCCCAGCCCGACCTCGGCGACGGCCTCGTCCCAGTGCTCCACCAGGTTGCGGCACCAGTCGCGCAGGGTCATCGCGTAGTGGTGGCGCAGATTCTCCTCGTGCAGCACCTCGAGCCCGACGTCCTGAGCCTCGGAGATGATGCGGCCCGAACCGGTCAACTCCCCGTCGGGGAAGACGTACCGGTCGATGAATCCGCCCGCCGGGGCGCCGGAGCGGTTGTCCGGCCGGGTGATGCAGTGGTTGAGCAGAAGTCCGCCGACGCGCAGCTTGGACTGGAGGAAGCGGAAGTACGACGGGTAGTTGTGCACCCCGATGTGCTCGGTGAGCCCGATCGACGACACAGCGTCGAAGCCGCTCTCCCGGATGTCGCGATAGTCGCCGTGGCGGATCTCCGCGAGATCGGTCAGTCCCTCGTCGGCGATGGCCTTCTGCCCCCAGAGCGCCTGTTCCTTGGACAGGGTCACCCCGACGGCTTTGACGCCGTGGCGGGCGGCGTAGCGCACCATCCCGCCCCAACCGCAGCCAACATCGAGCAGACGGTCCCCGGGTTGCAGACGCAGCTTCTCGAACACCAGGCGGTATTTGTTGTCCTGCGCTTCCTCCAGGGCCGCCTCCGCGCTCGGGTAGCAGGCGCAGGTGTAGGTCATCGACGGTCCGAGCACCCACTCGTAGAACGTGTTCGACACGTCGTAGTGGTGGTGGATCGCATCTGCGTCACGGGACTTGCTGTGCCGCATACCTTCCGCGATGCGACGCCACCGGGGCAGCGCCTCCTGCGGCGGCGGGGCGATCGGCTTGAGCCGTTCGAGGCCGATCGAGCGGACCACCTGGGCCAGCACCCGGGCCGGCGGCCGCTTGAAGTCCACCGCCGAGAGGGCACGCAGCAATTCGTAGGGGTCACCGGGGTGTACGCCGAGCAGGTCGAGATCGCCGGCCACGTAGGCCCGCGCCAACCCCAGATCGCCTGGCGCGGTGGCCAGATAGGTCGTGCCGCGCGGGGTCTTGAGATCCAGCCCGAGGGTGGCGTCCGGCGGGCCGGCACTGCTGCCGTCGTATGCGGTGAACCGCAGCGGTTCCTGGCCGGGAGCGAAAATCTCGAGGATCTCGGCCAGCGTCAACTTCCGTTCGGGCGCACTGTCTTTGATGATCACTGCCGTTGCACCGCCTTCGCATAGAGACCAAGCAGTCGGGAGTCCGGGTCGTAGGCCTTCTTCACCGTGGTGTACGTCTCGCCGCCGTAGAGCTCGTCGAACTCCTCCGCAGAGTAGTACGCGTCGCTGTACAGGGACTTGTGGCCGTCCAGCTCGCTGACCTTGCCTTCGATGAGCCGGTTGGTGTGACCGTCGGTCGGCCCCATCGGCACCGACGACCAGAACCCGATGTTGACGTAGGTGTGCTGCGGTCGGATCGGATACAGGGGCCAGCCACCGCCATCACGTAACCGCAATGGGCACAGCCAAACCGGTTCGATGGGCACATTGTCGAGGAACCACTGCAGGAATTCGGTGGTGCGTTCGATCGGCACTTCCACGTCCTGGACCACCCGCTCCCGCGGTGGGCGTCCGTTGCGCTTCTCGATGCGGTCGGCGATGTCGAAGCGACGGTCGTAGGCGATGAGCTTCCAGTAGAAGCTGCTACGCCGGTAGCGCCGCGGCCACCACCGGCGGATCGCCGGGTTCTGGGCACCGAACGCCCGCGAACACCAGAACCAGTCGGTGTCCCACCGCCACAGGTAGTCGTGGATGGTCAGCCGGTCGTGCTTCTCGCTCACACCGTCCGGCGACGCCGGATGCTGGATCGAGCGGTAGTAGATCTGGCTGCCGGTGTAGTCGCTGACCGGGCCGGGCGTCGCGGTCTGCACGCCCACGCACAGATAGCTCTCCTCGGCGCTGAACACCACCCCGTCGAGGTAGTCCACGGGTGCGCCGTCCAGGCCACCGGTCTCGATGATGCGATCCATCGCGGCGACCAGCTCGGTCAGCGAGGTGAAGCGCAGGTGGCGCAGCGCGACGAAGGGTTTGACCGGTTCGAGTTCGATCTTCAGCCGCACCGAGTAGCCCAGGGTGCCGTAGGAGTTCGGGAACGCATGAAAAAGATCAGGGCACCGGTCCCTGCTCGCGGTGACGATCTCGCCGGCGCCGGTGAGGATGTCCATGTCGATCACCGACTCGTGCGGCAGACCGTTGCGGAACGATGCGGACTCGATGCCCAGACCGGTGACCGCGCCGCCCAGGGTGATCGTCTTCAACTGCGGTACCACCAGCGGAGACAGCCCGTGGGGCAGGGTGGCCGCGACGAGATCCTCATAGGTGCACATGCCGGCGACATCCGCGGTGCGAGCGTCCGGGTCGACGGCGATCACCCCCGTCAGCCCGGAGGTGTCGAGCCCGGGGCCGGTGCTCTTGGCGCGGGCGCGGAACAGGTTCGACGTGGGTTTGGCGAGGCGCACGGTGGCGGCTGGCGGAATCGCCCGGTAGCTGGCGAGTAGCCGCTCCACGCCTGCAGCGTGAGCAGCCCGTGCGTCGGTCGGAACAACAGACACGCATATACGCTAGTCCCCGGTCGTAGCCGATGCGACCGCACCGCGACGAAGGAGTATCGACCGATGGGACAGGTCAGCGCGTCCAGCACCGTCATGATCGACGCCGAGCCGGCGACGGTGCTGGCAGCGGTCGCCGACTACCAGACAGTCCGCCCGAAGATCCTCTCCGAGCACTATCGCGACTACCGCGTGCTCGAAGGCGGCCAGGGCGCCGGCACGGTGGCCACCTGGAAGCTGCAGGCCACCGAGTCCCGCGTGCGTGACGTCAAGGCCACCGTCGACGTGGCCGGCCACACGGTGATCGAGAAGGACGCCAACTCGACGCTCGTCACCAACTACACCGTCGCCCCGGCCGGTCCGGGCGCATCGGTCACGGTGAAGACGTCCTGGTCGGGCGCCGGGGGCGTCAAAGGTTTCTTCGAGAAGATCTTCGCCCCGCTGGGCCTGAGGAAGATCCAGGCCGAGGTGCTGGCCAATCTTAAGCGTGAGGTCGAGAAGGGCGCCTAGGGCTGCATCGCCAGGAAGGCGGCGATCCCGCGCACCACGCCGTCGGCGTAACGCTGCCTGCCCTCGGGGGTCTTCATCAACCCGGCGTCGGCCGGGTTCTTCATATTGCCCAGCTCGACGAGGATCGACGGGTACTGGGCGAGGTTGAGCCCGGCGATGTCACTGCGCGGGTCGAGGCCGCCGGAACCGATGTAGGTGGACGGGACGAAGCCCGATCCGGACAGCTGGTCGCGCATGATCTGGGCGAACTGGACGGCGGGTCCGGCCTGTGCCTCGTTCAGCGGCGGGGACGAGTACAGCACGTGGAAGCCGCGTCCGGTGGGCGGTCCGCCGTCGGCGTGGATCGACACGATCGCATTGGGACGCACGGAATTGGCCAGCGCGGCCCGCTCGTCGACGCAGGGACCCAGCGCGTTGTCATTGCCGCGGGACATCGCGGTACGCACACCCAGAGCGGTGAGCGCCTGTCGGATCCGCAGGGTGGTGTCCCAATTGAAGGTGTGTTCGGGGTAGCCGTCCTCGGTGGAGGTGCCGCTGGTCTGGCAGTCCTTGGTGCCGCCGCGGCCGGTGGGCACCTGCTTGCTGATCGAGGAGTCGTTGGCCCCGTTGTGGCCCGGATCGAGAAAGACGATCTTCCCGGCGATGTTGGCGGGCGCGGCGGCGGCGGGGGCGGCGAGGGTGGACGCAGCGATCAGCAGGCTGGCGGCGATCGCGGCTCCGACACGCAGGCTGGCAGGCACGGCCGCCACCGTAGCCCGGGTGCCGACTACCCTTGAAGGGCGAAGCGCTCGATTCCGGCGAGAGCAACCAAGTCGAGACCGAGTTTTTACCAAGACGTCGTGAACACTTCCGAGGGGATCCGTCATGCAACCCGGTGGTCAGCCTGATATGTCCGCGCTCCTGGCGCAGGCTCAGCAGATGCAGCAGCAGCTGATGGAGGCGCAGGAGGCGCTGGCCAACGCCGAGGTGCACGGGCAGGCCGGTGGCGGCCTGGTCCAGGTGACGATGAAGGGCAGCGGTGAGGTGCTCGGCGTCGCGATCGATCCCAAGGTGGTCGACCCTGACGATGTCGAGACCCTCCAGGACCTGATCGTCGGCGCGATCGCCGACGCATCGCAGCAGGTCACCATCATGGCGCACGATCGGCTGGGGCCGCTCGCGGGCGGGATGGGCGGCTTGGGGATTCCGGGTCTCTAGAGTGTCCGCACGTGTTTGAGGGGCCGGTCCAGGACCTCATCGACGAACTCGGCAAGTTGCCCGGGGTCGGGCCGAAGAGCGCCCAGCGGATCGCATTCCATCTGCTCAGCGTCGAGCCGACCGACATCGACCGGCTGTCCGCGGCGCTGAACCGCGTCCGCGACGGGGTGAAGTTCTGTGAGGTGTGCGGCAACGTCTCCGACGGCGACCGTTGCCGCATCTGCAGTGACTCCCGCCGGGACGCGTCGCTGGTGTGCGTCGTCGAGGAGCCCAAGGACGTGCAGGCGGTCGAGCGGACGCGGGAGTTCCGCGGCCGCTATCACGTCCTCGGCGGGGCGCTCGACCCGCTGTCGGGGATCGGACCCGACCAGCTGCGGATCCGCCAGCTGCTCAACCGGATCGGCGAGCGGGTCGACGGTGTGGACATCGCCGAGGTGATCATCGCGACCGATCCGAACACCGAGGGTGAGGCCACGGCCACCTATCTGGTGCGGATGCTGCGCGACATCCCGGGGCTGACGGTGACCCGGATCGCCTCGGGTCTGCCGATGGGTGGCGACCTCGAATTCGCCGACGAGTTGACGCTGGGCCGCGCGCTGGCCGGCCGCCGCGCGATGGCGTGAAGCCCGTCTAAGATCTCCTCTGTGGGGAAGCCCGTCGACTATGTTGCTCTGAACTGCCGGGCCTGTGTCGACGGTGCCGCATTCGGATTCGACATATCCATGGCTTTCCAGCCGATCTTCGACACCGAGACCCGGCAGATCTACTCCCACGAGGCCCTGGTTCGCGGCGCCCACAACGAGCCGGCGTCGGCAGTGTTCGCGCAGGTCGGCGACCATAATCTGTACAGATTCGATCAGACCTGCCGAGTCCAGGCGATCAAATTGGCGTCGGAATTGGGGATTTCGACCCGGCTGAACGTGAATTTCATGCCCAATGCCGTCTACAAGCCCGAACTGTGCATCCGGACGACGCTGGAAGCGGCGCAGATGTACAACTTTCCGATCGACCGCATCGTCTTCGAGGTCACCGAGGGTGAGCAGATCACAGATCTCACGCACCTGCGGGACATATTGACTGACTACCGCCAACGCGGATTCATCGTTGCGATCGACGATTTCGGGGCCGGTTTCGCCGGACTGAATCTTCTGGCGGATTTCCAGCCCGACTTGATCAAGCTCGATATGGGTCTGATTCGAGACATCGATCGTGACAAGGCCCGCAGGATCATCTGTACCGCCATCGTCGAGTTGAGTCGCGAACTGGGAATCGAGGTCGTCGCTGAGGGGGTGGAACAGCGTGATGAACTTCGTTGCCTCGAAGACATCGGCGTTCACCTTTTTCAGGGCTACTACATCGCGAAGCCTTCCTTCGAAAGCCTCGCCGACATCAATCCGGCGATGTACGCCGACAGCTGAGGGGCTCAGAGGCGACGGGGTGCGGCCAGCCGTTCACGCCGCAGCTGCGTGACCTCCGCGAGCGGCAGCGGCGCCAGATCGCCGACGACCTTGCTGAGCAGCTGGTCGGCCAGCTCGGGATTGCGAGCCAGACACGGCCCGTGCAGATACGTCGCGACCACGCTGCCCTGCACCGCACCGTCGACGCCGTCGCCGGCTCGGTTGCCCGCACCCTTCTCGACCCGTGCCAGCGGTGCCGCGTCGGGCCCGAGAGTCGTTCCGCCGCGGTGATTCTCGAATCCGGTCAGTCGTTCGCCCAGGCCCGCGACCAGCGGCTGGGACACCACCTCGCCGATCGTTCGGACGGGCTGCGGCGTGGTGGTGACGTCCAGCATGCCCACCCCGTCGACCCGCTCACCCGAGGACGTCTCGTACCAGTGACCCAGCACCTGGATCGCCGCGCAGATCGCCAGCACGGGCGCCCCCCGCGAGGCTGCCTGCTGCAGACCGGGGTAGCGCAGCAGGTGTTTGGTCGCGAGCCGCTGCGCGTAGTCCTCCGCACCGCCGAGGGTGTAGAGGTCCAGCTCGGCCGGCACCGGATCGGCCAGCGTGATCTCCACGATCTCGGCGTCGATGCCCCGCAACCGGAGGCGCTGGCGCAGCACCACGGCATTCCCGCCGTCGCCGTAGGTGCCCATCACATCGGGCAGCACCAGCCCGATGCGGACGCTGGATTCAGACACGGTCCAACCGCCGCTGCAACTGTAGGAACGCCGTGTAGTTGGCGATCACCTCGACGTGTCCGGGTGGGCAGGAGGCGATTGCCGCCATCGTGTCGTGCACCAGCGTGTGCTCGACGCCGGCGTAGCCGAGCCGCACTGCGAGGTCGGTGCCGCGCTCGCCGGCGGCGACGACGTCAGTACCGTCGAAATGTTCGAACCGGACATCCCACAGCCATGACAGATCCTCGCCGTCGGGCACCTGACCGTTCACCGCGATCACCACCCCGGCGCCGTGTTTGTCCACCATCGACAGCGCCTCCTGCCAGCCGGCCGGGTTCTTGGCGAGCAGCACGCGCACCGTGTGTGCACCCACCCGCACGGTGCGGTACCGGCCGGCCACTTCGTCCACCCCCGATACGGCGGCCACGGCGGCGGCGGGGTCCGCGCCGAGGGTCACCGCAGCGGCGACGGCCTGGGCGGCGTTGCCACGATTGACCGCACCCGGTAGCGCCAGCGTCATCGGCAGCGACAGTCCTTCGGGACCGTGTAGATGGGTGTCGTCGTACCACCACTGCGGCGTCGGCCGCTTGAAGTCGGTACCGGTCGAATACCAGTGACTGCCGTCGCGGACGATGACCTCGCCGGAGCGTGGGCAGCTGACCGAGTCGTTGGCCCAGCTGCCACCCGCGGCGACCCACACCACCGATGGGTGGTCATAGGCCGCGGAGGTCATCAACACGTCGTCGCAGTTGGCCACCACCACCGCCGACGGGTGTGGGGTCAGCCCGGCGCGCAGTGTGCGCTCGATGTGGTTGATCTCGCCGACCCGGTCGAGCTGATCGCGCGACAGGTTGAGGAAGACGACGACGGCGGCGTCCACCGCATCCAGCACGTGCGGCACGTGCATCTCGTCGACCTCGAGCGCCGCCAGGGACGCCTCGGGCGCGGCGGCCAGCGCCGCCACCAGCCCGGCGTCCATGTTCGCGCCCTCGGCGTTGGTCGCCACCGGGCCGAGGGTGCCCAGCGCGGCTGCGGTCATCCTCGTGGTGGTGGATTTGCCGTTGGTGCCGGTGACGACGACCGATCGCCGGCCGGCGCCGAGTTGACGCAGGATCGAGCGGTCCAGGGTCATCGCGACCAGCCCGCCGATCATGGCTCCGGCGCCGCGACCCGTCACGCGTGACGCCCAGCGGGCGCCTGCGCCGGCCGCCAGAGCGGCGCGTCCTCTCGGTGTGACCATCCCCGGCAGTCTAAGAGGGCGACACACCCCGCTGCGATCCGAGATTGTCGGAGGGGCGTGCCACGCTGAGAAGGTGAGCCACGGTTGGGGAAGACCAGCGGGCGACACCGGTACAGGCTGGGCCGTCGTCGACGTCGAGACCTCGGGTTTCCGGCCCGGGCAGGCGCGCATCGTCAGCCTCGCTGCGCTCGCGGTCGGGGATGACGGCAGCGTCGAACGCACGCTGTCCACACTGCTCGACCCCGGGGTGGATCCCGGGCCGACGCACGTGCACGGCCTGACCGCTCAGATGCTGGCCGGTCAACCCTGCTTCGGTGACGTCGTCGCCGACCTGGCCGAATTGCTGGACGGCCGGACGCTGGTCGCACACAACGTCGGCTTCGATTACGCCTTCCTCACCGCGGAGGCCGAACTCGTCGGCGCCGAACTGCCGATCGACTCGGTGATGTGCACCGTCGAACTCGCCCGCCGTCTCGAGCTGGGTGCGGAGAATCTGCGGCTGGAGACGCTGGCCGCGCACTTCGGGGTTCCGCAACTGCGTCCGCACGACGCCCTCGACGATGCGCAGGTGCTCGCGCAGATCCTGAAGCCGAGCCTGGCCCGGGCCCGCGAGCGCAGGACGTGGCTGCCGACCCGTGCGGTCGGTCGGCGGCGCTGGCCCAACGGCCGGGTCACCCACGACGAACTGCAGCCGCTCAAGGTGCTGGCCGCCCGGCTGCCGTGCGCGTACCTCAACCCCGGACCGTACATCGCGGGCCGCCCGCTGGTGCAGGGGATGCGGGTGGCGCTGTCGGCCGAGGTTGCCCGCACCCACGAGGAGCTCGTCGAGCGCATCCTGGATGCCGGACTGGCCTACGTCGACGCCGTCGATCTGCAGACGTCGGTGGTCATCTGCAACGATCCGGGCGCCGCGCAGGGTAAGGGCTTCCAGGCGCAGGAACTCGGCGTCCCGATCCTGTCCGACCACGAATTCATGCGCGCCGTGGACGACGTCATCGGCGGCACCGGCATCGAGGACTTCCTCGACGCGGCGCCCGCCGGTGACCAGTTCGCGCTGTTCTAGATCCGCGCGGCGCGGTTGACCGCCGACACCACCGCGCGCAGCGATGCGGTGGTGATCGAGGTGGCGATGCCGACGCCCCACACGGTCTTGCCGCCGATCGACGCCTCCACGTACGCCGCGGCCTGGGCTTCCTCGCCCGCCGACAGCGCGTGCTCGGAGTAGTCCAGCACCGAGACGTCGTAGCCGATGGCGCCCAGCGCGTCGCAGAACGCCGCCAGCGGCCCGTTGCCCGCGCCGACGATCTCGCGCTCCTCGCCGTCCACCTTGACCACCGCGGTGATGGTGTCGGTGCCGCCGTCGACCTCCGCGGCGTCGACGCGCTGGCGCATCCGCTCCAGCGGCCGGACCGGCGACAGGTACTCCTCGGCGAAGACGTCCCACATCTCCTTGGGCGACACCTCGCCGCCCTCACCGTCGGTGATCTTCTGGATGGCCTGGCTGAACTCGATCTGCAGCCGCCGCGGCAGCGCCAGCCCGTGGTCGGCCTTCATGATGTAAGCCACCCCGCCCTTGCCGGACTGCGAGTTCACCCGGATGACGGCCTCGTAGGTGCGGCCGACGTCCTTGGGATCGATGGGCAGGTACGGGACCTGCCACAGGATGTCGTCGACATCCGCGCCCACCTCATCTGCGGCGACCTTCATACTGTCCAGGCCCTTGTTGATGGCGTCCTGGTGGCTGCCGGAGAAGGCGGTGTAGACCAGGTCGCCGCCGTAGGGGTGCCGTTCGTGCACTGGCAGTTGGTTGCAGTATTCGACGGTGCGGCGGATCTCGTCGATGTTGGAGAAGTCGATCTGGGGATCGACGCCGCGACTGAACAGGTTCAGCCCCAGCGTCACCAGACACACGTTGCCGGTGCGTTCCCCGTTGCCGAACAGACAGCCCTCGATCCGGTCCGCACCGGCCTGGTAACCCAATTCGGCTGCGGCGACGGCAGTTCCGCGGTCATTGTGCGGGTGCAGGCTCAAGATGATGCTGTCCCGCGGGCTCAGATGGCGACTCATCCACTCGATGGAGTCGGCGTAGACGTTCGGGGTGGCCATCTCGACGGTGGCCGGCAGGTTGACGATCAGCGGCACCTCGGGCGTCGGCTCGACGATCGCGGCGACGGCGTTGCAGACGTCGACGGCGTACTCCAGTTCGGTGCCCGTGTAGGACTCCGGCGAGTACTCGAACCGCCACCGGGTGTCCGGATACTTCTTGGCCTCCTCGACGCACATCCGGGCGCCCTCGGTGGCGATCTTCTTGACGGCGTCGCGGTCGGCGCGGAACACCACGCGGCGCTGCAGGATCGACGTGGAGTTGTAGAAGTGCACGATGGCGCGCGGCGCGCCCTGGCACGCCTCGAAGGTGCGGGTGATCAGCTCGGGGCGGCACTGCGTCAGCACCTGGATGGTGACGTCGTCGGGGATCGCGCCCTGCTCGATGATCTCGCGGACGAAGTCGAAGTCGGTCTGGCTCGCGGACGGGAAGCCGACCTCGATCTCCTTGTATCCCATGCGCACCAGCAGGTCGAACATGCGGCGCTTGCGCTGCGGACTCATCGGGTCGATCAGCGCCTGATTGCCGTCCCGCAGGTCCACCGCGCACCACATCGGTGCGGTCTCGACCACCGTGTCCGGCCAGGTGCGGTCGAACGGCGCGGCCGGCGCACCGCCGGGGACTTCCTGGGTGAAGCTGCGATACCGGTCGACCGGCATGGAACTGGCGCGCTGGGTGTTCCACGCGGGCTGGCCGGGATGGGGCGGGCCGGCGGGGGTGGTGATGGTGCGGGCGGAGGTGAAGGCGTCTACAGAATCTTGGGTGGTCATGTGTTGGCTCCGGGAGTTTGAGGGGGACTCGACCGGCGCATCGCGAACACCCGCGACGGGAAGCCGGTCTGATCAGACCCCGCCGCGGCGTCCGAGAAGGAGCACCCGCTGCACACCGCAGACTGTACTCCGGCGGGCTCAGGCCTCCAAGCGGGCCCGGATGCTGGTCAACCGCTGCTGCAGTTCGGCCTCGTCGATCACCCCGCGCGCCACCAGTGAGTGGGCCAGGGCCATCAGCTGGTTCTCGGGGTAGGGCAGGTCGGCGTACACGGTGGCCGACAGCATGTCCTCCTCGTCACGCCGCTGCTTGAAGGTGAGCACCTCCGGCCCGCATTCGGCCTTGTCGAGCGCATCGCACAGCCCGTCGAGGCTGGTCTTCCACGGCGGGACGGGATTCTCGACGCCGTACTTGGCGGCCATCCGCGGCCACACCTGATTGCGCTCGATGATCCGGGTGAGCGGTGCGATCTGGACCTGATCGACCGGACGGGGGTCCATCAGTCGCTCACCCCGTGCACCGCGGGCCGGGTTTCGGTGATGACGTTGGTGGTGACGCCCGGTTTGGGCAGCGCCACCCCGATCAGGCAGTCGCGGGTGATGATCTCGGCGAGCTGATCCTCCGACCAGCCCTCGGTGCCCTCGGGTTGCAGCGGCATGACCATGAAGCGGTGCTTCTGGTTGGAGTCCTCGACCCGCACCTCGACGTCGTCGGGCAGATAGAGGCCGAACTCGGCGAGCACCTGACGGGGCCAGCGCACCAGGCGGCGGCGATAGTTGGGGGTGCGATACCACTCCGGGGAATTGCCCAGGATCGGCCGGGGATAGCAGGAGCACAGCGCGCAGACGATGACGTGGTGCAGCGTCGGGGTGTCGGCCAGGATCTTGAACGCCACGAAGTCGCTGGGCGTTCCGAATCCGGTCGGCTCGAGCCAGTCGACACCCACCTGCTTGCTGGCCTCCATCGGATCGGTGAGCGCGAGTTCCTTGAAGTCGGGATTCAGCCAGGCCCGGGCGACCAGGCGGGCAGCGGGTGTCGGGCCGATCTGCTCGGCGAACTCGGTGAACCGGCGGTGCTCCTCGGCGGTGAAGATGCCTTTCTCGATGCACAGTTCGCGGATCGCGATCTCGAGCACCTCGAAATCGGTGACCTCGTCGACCATCGGCTTGACGGTGCGGTCGTGGTCGTGGTCGTGGTCGTGGTCGTGGTCATGAGTGTGGTCGTGGCTCATCGCGTTCCCTCCTCGTCCGCGGCGCGCAGCCAGCGCTCGGGCAGCTCGGTCTGCAGGGTGTCGTGCGGGGTGCCGGTGTAGTCGTCCCACAGCTGGGACTGGTTGAAGCGCACGATGTAGAACCACTCGGGTTGCGCGTCCTCGCGGTCCCAGGTCTCGTCCTCGGCCGCCGGGCTCTCGTAGGAGACGTCGGCGATCTCGCCCCGGGCGCCGCGGCAGTACTCCGGGGTGCGGGTGTAGAGCAGTGCGGGCAGTTCGCGGACCACCACCGTATCGCCGACCTGGAACTTGGGTTCCCCCGCCTGACCTGCGTAGATCTGTGGATCGCCGATGCCGATGGCCTTGAGGTGGTGGGCGTTGCGCTTGACCTGCGACCCGTCGCCCTCCGACTTGGGCTTGGCTTCCAGCTGTTTGCCCGCGAGGCCGCCGGCGTAGCGCTCCTGCACCTCGGCCATCCGCTCGCTGAGTTCACCGAGGCTGATGTGGTGCTTCTCCACCAGCACCCGCGCGACCGCCCACAGCCACCGGCCGTAGTAGGGGATGCCGAGGTAGATGGCGCGGCCCACATCGACGTTGCCGATGCGCCGGCGTTCCTCGGAGAGCCAGATACCCCGCTGCGCGAGCACCTCGCAGATCACATACGTCATGTGTTCCCAGTACTCGTATTGCTTGTTGACGTAGCGCATCGGCGCATCCGGTTCGCCGCCGACGTCGTGGCTGGTCTTCATGTAGGCCAGGAACCGCTCGTGGCTGATCATGTCGGGATACGGCGCATCGGGCAGTTCGGGGTAGGCCGACTTGAGCCGGGCGACCAGATCCAGTTGGGCTGAGCGTTCTTCGGCAGTCGTCACAGTGCTCCCCTTTTACGGTCGGCGATGTCGCGACTGTAGCGCCGCTGCGCGCACGTCGTGCCGATTTTCAGGAGGCGTTAACGCGACCTTCGGCCGGCGCTCACACCTGAGCGTCGGGGAACGCGATGACCGAGAGGAACCGGATCGGCAATGCCACCAGATCGACGGGCCCGTGGGCCCCCTCGCCGTCGATCTGCAGGGAGTCCCCGGGGTGTAGTCGGTACACCGAGCGGCTGTGGCTGTAGTCCATGACGCCCTCGAGCATGTAGATGAATTCGGTGCCCGGATGCTGGAACAGCGGATAGGTGCGGCTCTTCTCCGACAGCGTGACGTGCAGGCACTCCAGCCGCTTGTGCTCGCCGCGCAGTGAACCCAGGAGTTGGTACTCGTGCCCTTCCTTGGTGCCGTTGCGCACGATGCGGGCCCCGGTCCCGGATTTCACGAACGCGGCGGGCCGCTCCACGTCGGCGCCGCGGAACAGCGTGGTGACCGGGACGTCGAATCCTTTGGCCAGCAACGCCAGCGTGGACAGACTGCACGAGGTCTGGGCGTTCTCGATCTTGCTCATCATCGCTTTCGAGATACCGACCCGGTCGGCCATGTCGGCGACGGTCAGACCCTGCTGCTGGCGCAGCGCGCGCACATTGCGCCCGATCGCGGTCTCGAGTTCGATCTCCTCGACGGTTTCGTGCGGATCGCGTTCGCGGGCGGTCCCCGATCGGTTACGCAGCAGGGGGACAGGATCGTCGGGGGAGGTCACGTCACCTGTCTAGCGCATCTGCCCCGCGCCGGCGTAGGGATACCGCGTGGTCAGCAGGTCGCCCTCGGCGAAGCGGGACAGCCGGAAGTCCGACTCGGGGATGCGGGGGTCGGCGCTGCGGCCGTCGATGACCAGATCCGCGACGAGCCGGCCGACCGCGGGAGCGATCTTGAACCCGTGCCCGCTGAAGCCGGCGGCCACGACGAGCCCGTCCAGTTCGGTCCGGGAGATGACCGGGTTCCAGTCCGGGGTGACGTCGTAACAGCCGGCGTAGCTGCTGGTGATCGCGGCATCGGCGAAGCCGGGGAAGCGGGTGCCGACCTTCTCGACGGTGATGTCGACGAACGCGTCGGTGGCCCGGTTGAGGTAGTCGTCCGGATCGGCGATCTGAGGGTCGGCCAGATCGCTGTTGCCGAACAGTACGGTGCCGTCGGGTTCGGGCCGGATGTATTGCAGTGACACCAGATCCGAGAACACCGGCACCGGCCCCAGCGGGACGCCGGGATCGATCAGCACGATCTGCTCCCGCACCACGCGGATCGGGATGTCGATGCCGGCCTGGGCCAGCAGCGGGCGGGTCCACGCGCCGGTCGCGACGACGACGGTCCCGGCGGAGATCTCGCTGCCGTCGGTGAGGCGGACACCGGTGACGCGGTCACCGTCGGTGACCAGCGCCGACACCGGGGTGCCCTGCCGGATGCGGACGCCCGCGCCACGGGCGGCGACAGCGAAGGCCTGCGCGGTCTGGTACGCGTCACCGTAGCCGCCGCGGGCCTCCCACCCGAACGCGGCGAACGGCGACAGATCGGCGTGCGGCCACAGCTTCGCCACCTCGGCGGCGTCGATCTCCTCGGTCTGCACCCCGACCGCGCGCTGCGCGGCCATGCTGGCGCGCAGCGCGTCGACGTTCTGCTCACCGACACCGACGACGTAGCCGGTCTGGCGGAAGCCGATGTCGTCGCCGAAGATCTCCCCGGCTTTCTCGAACACCTCGAGGCCGGCGGCGGCCATCGCGGCCAGCGAACTGACGCCGTAGTGGCACCGCACGATCCCGCTGGATTTCCCGGTCATGCCGGATCCGACGGTATTGCGTTCGCAGACGACCACATCGGTGACGCCGCGCTCGGACAGCGCCCAGGCCGCGGCGGCGCCCTCGATGCCACCGCCGACGATCACGACGTCGGCGCTGGACCTCACAGCCCTGCTCCGGGGACCCAGTCGGTACCGGCCAGCGGGACCCGCGCCATCGCGGCGGCCTCGATGCTCACGGCCACCAGGTCCTCGGGTTCGAGGTGACAGACGTGGGCCTTACCGCAGGCACGCGCGATCGTCTGCGCCTCCATGGTGAGCACCCGCAGATAGTTCGCCAGCCGCCGGCCCGCGTCGACCGGGTCCAGTCGCGCGGCCAGTTCCGGGTCCTGGGTGGTGATCCCGGCCGGGTCACGGCCGTCCTGGAAGTCGTCGTAGAAGCCGGCGGCGCTGCCGATCTTCTCGTATTCGCCGGCGTGGCGAGGATGGTTGTCACCCAGGGCGATCAGGGCGGCGGTGCCGATCGCGACGGCGTCGGCGCCCAGGGCCAGCGCCTTGGCGACATCGGCGCCGCTGCGGATCCCGCCGGACACGATCAACTGCACCCGTCGGTGTACCCCCAGTTCCGAGAGCGCCTGCACCGCCTGGGGGATCGCGGCCAGGGTCGGGATGCCGACGTGTTCGATGAACACGTCCTGGGTGGCGGCGGTACCGCCCTGCATGCCGTCGACCACCACGACGTCGGCGCCGGCGTGCACAGCGAGTTTGACGTCGTAGTAGGTACGGGTGGCGCCGACCTTGACGTAGATCGGCTTCTCCCAGTCGGTCAGTTCCCGCAGCTCGTTGATCTTGATGGTCAGATCGTCCGGACCGGTCCAGTCGGGGTGGCGGCAGGCTGAGCGCTGGTCGATGCCGGGGGGCAGCGTGCGCATCTGTGCCACCCGGTCGGAGATCTTCTGCCCCAACAGCATTCCGCCGCCACCGGGTTTGGCGCCCTGGCCGAGCACCACCTCGATGGCGTCGGCCTTGCGTAGATCGTCGGGGTTCATGCCGTATCGCGACGGCAGGTACTGGTAGACCAGGTATTTGCTCTGGCCGCGTTCCTCGGGGGTCATGCCGCCGTCGCCGGTGGTGGTCGAGGTGCCGACCTCGCTGGCACCGCGGCCCAGCGCCTCCTTGGCCTGGCCGGACAGCGCCCCGAAGCTCATGCCGGCGATGGTCACCGGGATCGACAGGTGCAGCGGGTGTTTGGCGTACCGGTCGCCGAGCACGACATCGGTGTCGCAGCGCTCGCGGTAGCCCTCGAGCGGATAGCGTGACATCGACGCACCCAGGAACAACAGATCGTCGAAGTGCGGCAGCGCGCGTTTGGCGCCCCAGCCGCGGATGTCGTAGATGCCGGTGTCGGCCGCGCGCTGGATGGCGGCGATGGTGGCGCGGTCGAAGGTGGCGGACTCGCGCAGGCCCCAGGGGCTCATCAGTAACTCCCGGAGTTGTCGGCGTGGAAGTGGTAGAGCTCGCGGGCCGAGCCGTAGCGGGTGTAGGAGGCGGTGTCGTCGTCCTCGAAACCGGCGGCCTTGAGCAGCCGGCCGAGTTCCTCGTGGTGTTCGGCGCGCATCGATTTGGCGACGCAGTCCGCACCCAGGGAGGCGACGTCACCGCGGACGTAGAGCCGCGCCTCGTAGATCGAATCACCCAGCGCATCACCGGCGTTGCCGCGCACCACCATGCGGCCGGCCTGGGCCATGAATGCGCTCATGTGGCCGACGTCGCCGCCGACGACGATGTCGACACCCTTCATCGAGATGCCGCAGCGGGCGGCCGCGTCCCCCTCGATCACCAGCAGCCCGCCGTGGGCGGTCGCACCCGCGGACTGTGAGGCGTTGCCCTTCACCCAGACGGTGCCGCTCATCATGTTCTCGGCGACGCCGGTGCCGGCGTTGCCGTCGATGACGACCTCGGCATCCTGATTCATCCCGGCGGCGTAGTAGCCGACGTGACCGGCCACCCGGACGCGCACCGGAGCGTGCAGTCCGACCGCGACATTGTGGGTGCCGTCGGGATTCTCGATGAGGAAGTCGCCCGACAGATCAGGTGCGTGCAGGGCGGCGTTGATCTCGCGCAACGCGGTCGTGCGGAGGTCGAACACTAATGGGTCCATGCGTACACCACCTCGGGTTCGGGTTCCCAGATCGCGGCCTGCTCGACGTCGGGCAGGCCGGACAGGGCGCGGTACTCGCTGGCCATGGCCACCCAGTCGGCGGTCTCGGCGATGACCGCCGGCTTGCAGGCGATGGCGTCCCGGACCACGGCGAACGAGTCGCTGTTGGACACCAGCAGTGTGTAGAAGCCGTCGAAGGTGGCGCAGAGTTCTTTCAGGGCGGTCTCGACGTCGCGGCCCTCGGCGAGCCGGCTGGCGACGAAACGGGCGCCGACCTCGGTGTCGTTCTCGCTGTCGAAATGTACTCCGGCGGCACGCAATTCGCGACGTACGGTGGCGTGATTGGCGAACGAACCGTTGTGCACCAGGCATTGCCCGGTGCCGACGGCGTAGGGATGGGCACCCGACGGCGTCACCGCCGATTCGGTGGCCATCCGGGTGTGCCCGACGCCCTGGCGGCCCTGCGCGGTGCGCAGTCCCCACGCGTCGGTCAGGGTGTGGGGGTCGCCGACTCCCTTGAGGACGGCGAGGTCCTCGCCGAATCCGGCGATCAGCACATCCGGGAAGGCCGCCCGGACCGCGGCCAACAGCGCTTCGGGTTCGGCCTGGGCGGTCACCAGGTAGGTGACGTCCAGGACGGTGACGTCGGTGGCCGCGCCGAGCGCCGCCCCGACGGCCTCGGCCACCGCGTCCGCGGAGGCGTCCACGGCCAGCAGGGATACGCAGCTGCGCCCGGGCGGGGTCCAGGTCGGGTCTCCGTAGACTGCGACGCCGGCCGAATCACTTCCCCGGTCGGACATCTCGCACAGCATGCCGGTGAGCAACTCGCCCAGCCGCGGATACAGTTCGGGGTTGCGCAGATGCAACCCGACGATCCCGCACATCGGTGGATCCTTTCGAGGAGTTTTCAGAACGCTGTCAGGTACTGTTCGACCTCCCACGGGCTCACGGTCCCGTGGTAGTCGAAGAATTCGCGGCGCTTGAGGTCGGCGAAGTATCCGGAAACGCCGTCGCCGGCCGCGTCGAGCACCCCGGCGATCACCGGGTCGGCCTCGAGGGCTTCCACCGCGTGCAGCAGGGTCGGTGGCAGGGTGGCGCGCCCGGTGCCGATGGCGCAGCCGCCGCCGACCGCCCCCGGGTCGGCGCTGCGTTTGACGCCGTCGATGCCGGCGCCCAGGGCGGCGGCGATCGCCAGATAGGGATTGGCTGAACCATCGCCGCCGCGCAGTTCCACCCGCTGACAGTCCGGGACGCGCAGATAGTGGGTGCGGTCGTTGCCGCCGTAGGTCGGATTGCGCGGTGCCCACGAGGCGCCCGAGGCCGTCGACACGGCGCCGGTTCGCTTGTAGGAGTTCACCGTCGGCGCGATCACCGCCTGCAGGGCGCAGGCGTGGTCGAGGATGCCGCCGATGAAACCGTATGCGGTGTCGGACAACCCCAGCCCCCGGCCGTCGTCGGTGTCGCGCGGGAACACCGGCGTGCCGCCGCTGGTGAGCGACAGGTGCAGGTGCAGTCCGCTGCCGGTGCGGTCGCCGAACGGTTTGGGCATGAAGGTGGCGACCATGCCGCGTTCGGCCGCGATCATCGAGAGCAGGTAGCGCAGGGTGATGACGCGATCGGCGGTGGTGAGAGCGTCGGCGAACTCGAAGTTCTGCTCGAACTGGCCGTTGCCGTCCTCGTGGTCGTTGGCGTAGTTCGACCAGCCCAGGGTGTTCATCGCCGCGGAGATCGTGGTCAGGTGGTCGTACATCCGGGTCACGCCGCGGGCGTCGTAACAGGGTTGCGCCGCGGTGTCCGCGGCGTCGGCGGTGGCCAGGCTGCCGTCGGGGTTGCGGGTGAGCAGGAAGTACTCCACCTCCGCGCCGACCCACGCCTCGAAGCCGGCGTCGGCGGTCTGTTCGATGAGGGTCTTGAGGATCACCCGCGGCGCATACGGCCACGGTGTGCCCTCGACGTGCGGATCGCAGTGCACGATCGCCAGCCCCTCCTTGATGAACGGCACCGGCGTGAACGACGCGGGATCTGGCATGGCCATCAGGTCGGGGTCTTTGGGCTCCTGACCGATGGCGCCCACCGCGTAGCCGGCGAAACCCACACCTTCGGTGGCGAGTTGCTCGATGGCCTCGACGGGAACGAGCTTCGCGCACGGCTTACCCCGCAGATCGACGAACAGGGCCAGCACGAAGCGGGTGCCGGTCTTCTCGGCGAGGGTGGCGAGATCAGAGGTCATGAACGGTTCTGCCTGTCTCTTGTTGTGAATCACAGTATCACGTGGGGAAACCCGATGGGCAAATGAAAGCCGGCCGGCGCGCTGGATGGGCGTGCCGGCCGGCGATCGGATCAGACGGTCTGCATGTCGTAGGACGATTCGCGGTGGAACGCCGCGTCGATGCCCTTCTCCTCTTCTTCGGGCGAGATGCGGATGCCCATGGTCTTCTTCAGCGCGAAGGCGATGACGAAGGCGACGACGAACGAGTACGCCATGACCGCGAAGGCGGCGATCGCCTGCTTCCACAACTGATCGATCCCGCCGCCGTAGAACAGACCGTTGGTGGCGTTGGGCATGCTCTCGCTGGCGAAGAACCCGATCAGCAGCGTGCCGATCACACCGCCGACGAGGTGCACGCCGACCACGTCGAGCGAGTCGTCGTACCCGAACTTGGACTTCAGACCCACCGCGTACACGCAGATCGCGCCGGCGATGGCGCCGACGAAGATCGCGCCGACCGGGGTGACCGCACCGCAGGCAGGGGTGATGGCGACCAGTCCGGTGATCGCGCCGGAGGCGGCACCGACACCGGTGACGTGCCCGTCCTTGATCTTCTCCACGGCCAGCCAGGCCAGCGTGGCGGCACAGGTGGCGACGAACGTGGTGACCATGACGATGGCCGCAGAATTGCCCGCGGCCAGCGCGGACCCGCCGTTGAACGCGTACCAGCCGGCCCACAGGAGTCCGGCTCCCAGCAGCGTCAGCGGGACGTTGTGCGGCTTGCGGAGCTGTCCGAACATCGCGGACTTGCCCAGCACGATCGCCACGGCCAGCGCCGCGGCGCCGGCATTGATGTGCACTGCGGTACCGCCGGCGAAGTCGATCGCCTTGAGCTGGTTGGCGATCCAGCCGCCGACCGAGTTCTCGGTCACCACGCCGTCGAAGGCGAACACCCAGTGCGCCACGGGGAAGTACACCAGCACCGCCCAGGCGGTCGCGAACAGCAGCCAGGCGCCGAACTTCATCCGGTCGGCCACCGCACCGGAGATCAGGGCGACGGTGATCGCCGCGAACAGCGCCTGGAACAGCGCAAAGAGACTGATCGGCAGGCCGGAGATCGTGGTCTGGGACTCCAGCAGATCCTTCATCCCGGCGAATTCGGTGATGCTGCCCAGGAAGCCGCCGTAGGACGTGCCGAACACCATCGAGAATCCGAAGAGCACCCACAGGACGCCGACGATCGCGACCGAGGCGAACGTCATCATCATCATGTTGGTCGAGCTCTTGACCGAGACCATGCCGCCGTAGAACAGCGCCAGCCCGGGGATCATCAGCGTGAGGCCGATGATGCAACACAGCATGAAGGCCGTGGTGCCTGTGTCGACTACATCCATTAGACGTTCTCCTGCATGTGCTATGCGGTCCCCTACGGACCGATCACTGGCAGTAGGCGATGGTTGTGTTACGTGAGAAGTCGCGAAGTGTTGCCGCGGCGTTAATTGTGGGTCGGCTCCGATTTCGGCGCGATGTCGCCGGCGTGCCAGCATGGGAAGAGTGATGCGTGGTCGGCCGCTGGGCACGGTGGTGGTGTTGGCGGTGGGGCTGGTGGCCGGCGCTGTCTGGTGGACGTTCTTCCGGGGACCGTCGTCGCAGGAATGCGCTCCGGTGCGGGAGTTGCTCAGCTTCAACAAGACCCAGGTCGACGCGATGAACGCCAAGACCGAACCCAGTGACCTCGACTACCGCAGCTGGGCCGACGGGGTGCGGGATCGCGCGCAGGCGGTCACCGAGCCCGACCTGGCTGCTGCGGCCGAGGAGGTCGCACTGACAGTCGACCGCCTGGTCCGTGCCCGCGCCGATCTGGACGCGCAGAGCAAGGTCATCGCACCCGGTGCCGGGCCGCCGCCGGCCGCCATGGTGGTCACCGCGCTCAACCAGCAATATCAGGCGGACGTGAGCCGGCTGGCCGCGGCGTGCGGCTGACCGTCATACAGTGACGCGATGTGCACACGGGTGGTCTATCTCGGAACCAACGACCGCGTCGTCACCGGGCGCTCGATGGACTGGAAGACCGAGATCGGCACCAGCCTGTGGGCGTTTCCGCGGGGCGCGCGCCATGACGGTGCGGCCGGCCCGGGCTCACTGGAGTGGACGTCGAAGTACGGCAGCGTCATCGCCTCCGGTTTCGACATCTCCACCACCGACGGGGTCAACGAGGCCGGGCTGGCGGCCAACCTGCTCTGGCTGGCCGAATCGGAGTATCCCGCCGCCACCGCCGACGGTCCGGCCGTCTCGGTCTCGCTGTGGGGCCAGTACGTGCTCGACACCTTCGCCTCCGTCGCGGAGGCGGTCGCGGCGCTGACCGCGACACCGCTGCGGGTGGCCACCGCCGAGATCCCGGGACAGGACCTGACGGCGACGGTGCACCTGGCGATGTCCGACGCGACCGGGGACAGCGCCATCGTCGAGTACATCGGCGGTGAGCAGGTGATCCACCACGGTCGGCAATACCAGGTCATGACGAACTCGCCGACGTTCGACAAACAGCTCGCCATCACCGAGTACTGGCGGGAGATCGGCGGAACGGTGATGCTGCCCGGGACGAGCCGGGCCGCCGACCGGTTCGTGCGGGCGTCGTTCTACGTCGAGGCCATCCCCAAGACCGACGATCCGCTGGTGGCCGCCGCTTCGGTGCTCAGCGTCATGCGCAACGTGTCCGCGCCGTACGGCATCGCGACCTCCGATGAGCCGAACATCTCCTCGACCCGGTGGCGCACCGCGATCGACCACAAGGCCCGGCGCTACTTCTTCGAGTCGGCGCTGTCGCCGAACACGTTCTGGGTCGAGTTGGACAACCTCGACTTGAGCGAGGGCGCACCAACCCGCACGCTCGCACTCGGCGAGGGGGAGAAGACGATCTACGCGGGCGACGCGAGTCCGCACTTCGCTCCCGCCGAGCCGTTCACGTTCCTCGGCGTCTAGGCGACGTACGGGGTGCCCCAACGCCCGGCGAAGGCCATCTCGCTCAACGGGGGCCGGGTGCGCGGCCGCGCGTCCCGTTCGGCGAGCGCCGCACCGACCGCCGCGTAGTCGCCGAGCATTCCGACCGCCACGACCGCCAGGGGTGCGACACCGTCCGGGATGCCGAACGCCGCGCGGGCGGCGTCGACGTCGAAACCGGCCATCGGATGGGTGACCAGTCCCCGGGACACCGCCTCCACGGCCAGGTTGGCCATCGCCGCACCCGCGTCCACGGCCGCGTAGCGGGCGGTGCGTTCGTCCTCACCCTCGTCGGCGCAGACCAGGAGCAGCGCTGCGGCCGCCGACGCGTAGCTGTTGCCCCGGCGCAGCACGCCCACGAGCCGGCCGAATGTGTCGTCGCCCCGCACGCCGACGACGAAGCGCACCGGCTGGCGGCCGCCCCATGTCGCCGCCCAGCGGGCCGCCTCCACCAGGGCGAGCAGGTCCTCGGCGCGGATGTCGGCGGCGGGATCGAAGGCCCGGGGACTCCAACGAGCGGCCAGGTGGGGATGGATCGGCACCCGAGTGTCGGCCAGGCGATCATCGAGGTGGGCCACGTCACGACGCTACCGGCCCCGCGACCGGCGGGGAAAAACCACGTGCCGTCCTCCCTTATCCTTGGACGAACCACAAACGCGCATGAAAGGCCTGAAAGTGGCGCTCGTCGTCCAGAAATACGGTGGCTCCTCGGTGTCCGACGCCGAGCGGATCCGCCGCGTCGCCGAGCGCATCGTCGAGACCAAGAAGGCCGGACACGACGTCGTCGTGGTCGTCTCGGCGATGGGCGACACCACCGACGACCTGCTCGACCTGGCCAAGCAGGTCTGCCCCGCCCCGCCCGCCCGTGAGCTCGACATGCTGCTCACCGCCGGTGAACGCATCTCCAATGCGCTGGTCGCGATGGCCATCGAATCTCTCGGTGCCCAGGCCCGCTCATTCACCGGATCGCAGGCCGGCGTCGTCACCACCGGGACCCACGGCAACGCCAAGATCATCAGCGTCACCCCGGCGCGGCTGCGCGCGGCCCTCGACGAGGGACAGATCGTGCTGGTCGCCGGGTTCCAGGGGGTCAGCCAGGACACCAAGGACGTCACCACGCTCGGCCGCGGCGGATCCGACACCACCGCGGTCGCGGTGGCCGCCGCGTTGGAAGCCGACGTGTGCGAGATCTACACCGACGTCGACGGCGTCTACACCGCCGACCCGCGCATCGTGCCCAACGCCAAGAAACTCGACACCGTCAGCTTCGAGGAGATGCTCGAGATGGCGGCGTGCGGGGCCAAGGTGCTGATGCTGCGTTGCGTCGAGTACGCCCGGCGCTACGACCTGCCCATCCACGTGCGCTCGTCGTACTCCGACAAGCCCGGGACCATCGTCAAAGGATCGATCGAGGACATCGCCATGGAAGACGCCATCCTGACCGGAGTTGCCCACGACCGCAGCGAGGCCAAGGTCACCGTCGTCGGCCTGCCGGACGTTCCCGGCTATGCGGCGCAGGTGTTCCGCGCGGTCGCCGACGCGGACGTCAACATCGACATGGTGTTGCAGAACATCAGCAAGATCGAGGACGGCAAGACCGACATCACCTTCACCTGCGCCCGCGACAATGGGCCCGGCGCGGTGGAGAAGCTGACGTCGCTGCAGAGCGAGATCGGGTTCACCCGGGTGCTCTATGACGACCACATCGGCAAGGTCTCGCTGATCGGTGCCGGTATGCGCAGCCATCCCGGCGTGACGGCGAAGTTCTGTGAGGCCCTCGCCGAGGTCGGCGTGAACATCGATCTCATCTCCACCTCCGAGATCCGGATCTCGGTGCTGGTCAAGGACACCGAACTGGACAAGGCGGTCGCTGCGCTGCACGAGGCGTTCGGCCTCGGCGGCGACGAAGAAGCCGTCGTCTATGCGGGAACGGGGCGCTGACGATGGTTTCTATTGCAGTCGTTGGTGCCACCGGGCAGGTGGGCCAGGTCATGCGGACTCTGTTGGAGGAGCGCGACTTCCCGGCGTCCTCGGTGCGGTTCTTCGCCTCGGCGCGCTCGGAGGGCAAGAAGCTGCCGTTCCGAGGCCAGGAGATCGAAGTCGAGAACTCCGAGACCGCGGATCCGCGGGGGATCGACATCGCCCTGTTCTCGGCCGGTGCGACGATGTCGCGGGTGCAGGCGCCGCGGTTCGCCGAAGCCGGCGCCGTCGTCGTCGACAACTCGTCGGCCTGGCGTAAGGACCCCGACGTCCCGCTGGTGGTGTCGGAGGTCAACTTCGCGAGAGATGTCGCCCGGGGCGCTGGGTCCCTTCCAAAGGGCATCATCGCCAACCCGAACTGCACCACCATGGCCGCGATGCCGGTGCTCAAGCCGCTGCACGACGAGGCCGGTCTGGTGCGGCTGGTGGTGTCGAGCTACCAGGCCGTGTCCGGCAGCGGGCTGGCCGGGGTGGAGGAGCTGGCGAGCCAGGCACGTGCGGTGATCGACGGTGCCGAGCAGCTGGTGCACGACGGCTCCGCACTCGAGTTCCCGGCGCCGGTGAAATACGTGGCGCCCATCGCCTTCAACGTGATCCCGCTGGCCGGATCTCTCGTCGACGACGACTCCGGCGAGACCGACGAAGACCAGAAGCTGCGCAACGAATCCCGCAAGATCCTCGGGATCCCGGAGCTGCTGGTGTCGGGCACCTGCGTGCGGGTCCCGGTGTTCACCGGGCACTCGCTGTCGATCAACGCCGAATTCGCTCGGCCGCTGTCGCCGGAGCGGGCGCGCGAGCTGCTGGCCGGCGCGGCCGGGGTCAAGCTGGTGGACGTCCCGACGCCGCTGGCCGCCGCGGGCGTCGACGAATCACTGGTCGGGCGCATCCGCCGGGATCCCGGTGCGCCCGAGGGGCGCGGTCTGGCACTGTTCGTCTCGGGTGACAACCTCCGCAAAGGCGCAGCACTCAACACCATTCAGATCGCCGAACTCCTGGCCGCCCAGTTGTGATCCGGGCTGCGGCCAGCCTCGCGGCGCTCGTCTGCCTGACCGCACCCGCACTCGCTCACGCGCAGCCGCCCGCCCCCGCACCCGTGCCGGGGCCGGTGCTGCCACCGTTGCCGCCCGGTCAGGTGGTGCGTCTCGCGCCCGCCGCCGGCACCGGGACCCCCACGCGCGATTACGGCATCGGCGCCACCGATCTCTGCGAGTTCATGGAGTTCCCCAGCGGGATCCTGCAGGTGTGTGGGGACAGCTTCGCGGGGCAGGGTGTCGGTTTCGGCGGCTGGTACTCGCCGATCGCGCTGCATGTGGAGACCGAGTCGATCCTCGATCCCGGTGGTGTGCGCTACGACGGCATCACCGGCATCGACACCCCGCTGCTGGCTGATCCCGCCGAACCCGGCACCTCGCAACTGCCGGCCGGCGTGGTGCAGATCAATCGGGAGAACTACCTTCTGGTCACCACCACCCGCGACCTCCGCCCACAGACCTCGCGCCTGGTGAAAGCCGATCCGGCGCAGGGTCGTTGGCCCACCATCGCGGGCTCCGAGCGCGACGCCGGTTTCGCCGACGGCCGGCAGTCCCAGATCAGCGGCTACTACGACCCCATCCCGCGACCGGATTCGCCCTCGGGCTGGGTGTACATCGTCGCCAACAACTTCGACCGCAGCTCCCCGATGGTGCTCTACCGCGCCACCCCGCGGGAGTTCCCGGACCGCACCTCGTGGCAGGGCTGGTCGTCGACGCTGGGTTGGGGACACCCGGCGACACCGCTGTGGGGGGACCGGATCGGTGAGATGAGCATCCGCCAGATCGACGGCAGAACCGTGTTGTCGTATTTCAACGCGAGCACCGGCAACATGGAGATGCGCGTCGCCGCGGACCCCACCCAGCTGGCCACCGCGCCGGTGACGACGGTGGTGGTCGCCGCCGACTGGCCGCAGCGACCCGAAGACCTGCCACCGCCCGAGGTGAATCGGCTGGCCCAGCCCTACGGCGGCTACATCTCACCCGGTTCGACACTCGACGAGGTGCGGGTGTTCGTCAGTCAGTGGAACACCACCCCCCGCGGGGACAACGCGCCGTATCGCGTGATCCAGTTCGCGGTGAACCCGATCAAACCCTGGTGAAGGGGCCGGGGACACCCGGACATGTAGAACGCCCCCGGCGCGGGTGCAGCCGGAGGCGTTCTGTAAGGGGGACGTTCTTGTCGCTCTCCAAAAGAATGCGACACGACACTGAGGAACGGCCATCACTTACATGAGAATCGTCCAATAAGAAGAAGCTGAGTGAATACGTCGAGACATCTCACAGCTCATCCACAGCGCACACCGAACGGGCACATCACCACCGCCGCCATGATCGGACCATGACCGAAACGCCCCAGACGCCGCCCCCGACGACCCCACCCGACGAGCCGCAGACCGGCCCGATCATCGCCCCGGCGGCCCACCCGAACTACCCGCAGGCGCAACCGGCGGTGGTCGCCCAGCAGCGCCGTCCCAGCCGTCTCAATATCGTCGCCGCCTGGGTCGGCATCGTGGCCGGTGTGGTGTTCGTCGTCGCCGTCATCTTCGGCACCGGCTACCTGCTCGGCGCCAACTCCGGCGGCCATCGCGGCGGCGGGGGGCCTGGCCCGGGACCGATGATGATCCACCGGGACGGCCCGCCGCCGCCGATGCTGTTCCCGATGGGCCCGCGTGCGCAGTTCGAATTCCCCGGTGGCCCGAACGGACCCGCCGGCCCAGCTCCGGGACCCGGAGCGCAACCGCCGCGCTGACCCGCCGGCGCGCCGGTCACCGGGAACATCGGATTCGCGGGTCCAAGATCAGCTTTTCGGGTAGACACGGGATCGTGCGCGCGACACGTGCGTGTGCGGCTCAGCCCCGACGGCCGCTCGATCCGAGGAGTGCGAATGACTTCGACCAACGACGCCTTCACCACCAATGACGCCGGCAACCCGGTGCCCAGCGACGAACACTCGCTGTCCGTCGGCCCCGACGGCCCGCTGCTGCTGCAGGACCACTACCTCATCGAGCAGATGGCCAACTTCAACCGCGAACGGATCCCGGAGCGCCAGCCGCACGCCAAAGGCGGCGGCGCCTTCGGGGAGTTCGAGGTCACCCACGACGTCAGCCGGTACACCCGGGCGGCGTTCCTGCAGCCCGGCGTGAAGACCGAGATGGTGGCCCGGTTCTCCACGGTGGCCGGCGAGCGCGGCAGCCCGGACACCTGGCGTGACCCCCGTGGTTTCGCACTGAAGTTCTACACCTCCGAAGGCAACTTCGACATGGTGGGCAACAACACCCCGGTGTTCTTCCTGCGCGACCCGATGAAGTTCCAGAACTTCATCCGCAGTCAGAAGCGCATGCAGGCCACCAACTTGCGGGACCATCACATGCAGTGGGATTTCTGGACGCTGGTCCCGGAATCGGCGCACCAGGTGACCTGGCTGATGGGCGACCGCGGTATCCCCAAGACGTGGCGGAACATGAACGGCTACTCCAGCCACACCTACAGCTGGCTCAACGCCGACGGCGAGCTGTTCTGGGTGAAGTACCACTTCAAGACCGATCAGGGCATCGACTTCCTCACCCAGGAGGACGCCGATCGGCTGGCCGGGGAAGACGGTGACTACCACCAGCGGGATCTGTTCAGCTCGATCGAGAACGGCGACTACCCGAGCTGGTCGCTCAAGGTGCAGATCATGCCGTTCGAGGATGCGAAGACCTACCGCATCAATCCGTTCGATCTGACGAAGGTGTGGCCGCACCAGGACTATCCGTTGCACGACGTCGGCAGGATGACGCTGAACCGCAATGTCGTCGACTACCACGCCCAGATCGAACAGGCGGCATTCGAGCCGAACAACATCGTGCCCGGCACCGGCCTCTCACCGGACAAGATGCTGCTCGCCCGCGGCTTCTCCTACGCCGACGCCCACCGGCACCGGCTCGGGGTGAACTACAAGCAGATCCCGGTCAACGAGCCGAAGGTCGAGGTGAACAGTTACTCCAAGGACGGCGCCATGCGCATCCGCAACGTGACCGACCCGGTGTACGTGCCGAATTCGATGGGCGGACCGCACGCCGATCCGAGGCGCGCCGCCGAGGTGCACTGGGCCTCCGACGGCGACATGGTGCGCGCGGCGTATTCGTTGCGCGCCGAGGACGACGATTGGAGTCAGGCCGGTGCGCTGGTCCGCGAGGTGATGGATGATGCGCAGCGGGAGCGCCTGACGCACAACATCATCGGGCATGTGTCCGACGGTGTGAAGGAGCCCGTGCTGAGTCGGGTGTTCGAGTACTGGCGCAACGTGGATGCCGATCTGGGTAAGAAGGTCGAGGAGGGAGTGCGCGCAGGGCAGGGCGGCGACGGCAGCTGAGCACCGGGGCGTCTTGCCGACTCACGCCGGGCTGGCATGATCGGAACACGTGAGCATCGAAGTCAAGTACACCGCAGAGTCCACCGCCAGCGGCGGTGGCCGCAACGGCCACGTCAAGTCCAGTGACGACAAGATCGACCTCGACACCCGTCCGCCGAAGGAACTGGGCGGCAGTGGCGAGGGCGTGAACCCCGAGCTGCTGTTCTCGGCCGGCTACGCCGCGTGCTTCCTGGGCGCCCTGCGACTGCAGGCCAAGAACAACGACATCCAGATCGACGAGGCCAGCGCCATCACCGCGCAGGTCGGCTTCGGCCCGGACTCCGAGGGCGGCTTCGGCATCACGGCGCACCTGGTGGGCTACCTGCCTGGCCTCGAGCAGTCGGTCGCCGACGACCTGATGGACAAGGCCCACGCCTTCTGTCCGTACTCCAAGGCCACCCGCGGCAACATCGAGGTCAAGCTGTCGGCCAAGGTCTGATCGTCATGCGAGTCATGGTGGGCGTCGCCGCGGCCGGCATTGCGCTGGCCGTGGCGGCGCCCGCCCACGGCCGTCCGTCCGATCCCGGCGTCGTCAATTACGCGGTGCTCGGCAAAGGTTCGGTCGGCAACATCGTCGGCGCACCCATGGGCTGGGAATCGGTGTTCACCCAACCCGTGCAGACGTTTCGGGTCGACAACCCGGCCTGCAACAACTGGGCCGACATCGGCCTGCCCGAGGTCTACGACGACCCTGATCTGGCGTCGTTCAACGGCGCGGTCGCGCAGGGGTCGGCGACCGACGCCACCCGGCTGGTCAAGCAGGCCGTGGGCGTCTTCGCCACATCCGAGGCCGCCGACCGCGCGTTCCACCGGGTGACCGACCGCACCGGCGGGTGCTCGGGGCAGACCACGGCGATGCACTTCGACAACTTCACCACCCAGGTGTGGACGTTCACCGGCGGCCCGGCCACCGCCACCGACGCCGACTGGGTCAAGCAGGAGGCCGGCACCGACCGGCGCTGTTTCACCACCACCCGATTGCGGGAGAACGTTCTGCTGCAGGCGAAAGTGTGTCAACCCGGCAACGGTGCACCGGCGGTCAACGTGCTGGCCGGCGCGATGCAGAACACGCTCGGGCAATGATCGCAGCGGTCGGCGACAGGGCCCTGTCACCAAGCCGTCACGCATAAAACCCGCGACATTGTCGGTGCCCCTGGCGAAGATGGGAACGAAGCGGTCAAGCGATCGCCGCGATGGCGCGAGAAGAGGTGGTCGACGTGACCATGCCGGTCAGGTCCGAGTCGGGCCCCGACGCGAACGCCCCGTTCGGTTCCGCAGCGGAGGCCGCCGAATACGTCAGCTCGAACGCCTTCACGCCCAGCGCCACCGGGCCCGTCGGGCTGGAGATCGAGGCGCACTGTCATGACGTCGCCGACCCGTTGCGCCGCCCCGGCTGGGATGAGCTGACGGCGATCATCGCGGAGGTGCCCCCGCTCGCCGGCGGCAGCCGGATCACCGTGGAACCCGGCGGCGCGGTCGAACTGTCCGGTCCGCCCGGGGCCGATCTGGGCGCCGCGATCGAGGCGATGAGGGCCGACCGGGTCACCCTGCGCACCGCGTTCGCGCGGCGGGGGCTGGGCCTGGTGCTGCTGGGTGCCGACCCGCTGCGCCGTCCCCGCCGGGTCAACCCCGGTGCGCGATACCTCGCGATGGAACGCTTCTTCTCGGCCAGCGGCACCGGGGCCGCCGGTGCTTTCATGATGACCGCGACCGCGTCGATCCAGCTGAACCTCGAGGCCGGACCGCGCAACGCCTGGGCCCGGCGGGTGCGGCTGGCGCATGCGCTCGGCCCGACGATGATCGCCGTCACCGCCAACTCGCCGATGCTGGGCGGGCGCTTCTCGGGGTGGTGCAGCAGCCGCCAGTGGATCTGGGCCGAACTCGACGAGGCGCGCTCGGGGCCCGTTCTCGGCGCCGACGGGGAAGACCCGGCCAGTGAGTGGGCCCGGTACGCGCTGCGCGCCCCGGTCATGCTGGTACCGGGGCCCGACCCGGTGCCGGTGACCAACTGGGTGCCGTTCGCCGACTGGGCGGACGGCCGTGCGGTGCTGGGCGGCCGGCGTCCCAACCGGGCCGATCTCGACTACCATCTGACCACGTTGTTCCCGCCGGTGCGGCCGCGCGGATTCCTGGAGATCCGGTATCTGGACGCGGTTCCCGAATCCCTGTGGCCGGCGGTCGCCCACACGCTGGTCACCCTGCTCGACGATCCGGTGGCCGCCGATATCGCCGCCGAGGCCACCGAACCGGTCGCCACCGCATGGGACCGCGCGGCGCGGGTGGGTCTGCGGGACCGGCATCTGCACACCGCGGCACTGCGCTGCGTCGGGGCCGCTGCCGAACGTGCGCCGGCGGCGCTGACGGAATCCATGCAGGGCTTGCTGCGTTCGGTCGAACAGGCGCGTTGTCCGGCCGACGACTTCGCCGACCGCGCGGTCGAATACGGAGTCGGCTCAGCGCTACGCCAACTCGCGAAAGGTGATTCTTGAATTCACGCCGGGTTACCAGGGAGGCGTTGGCCGCCGAACTGACCAGAGCACGCGACCGCACACTGGCGCTCGTGGCATTCGACGATACGGAATTGCGACGCCAGTACGACCCCTTGATGAGCCCGCTGCTCTGGGATCTGGCGCACATCGGATGGCAGGAGGAGCTGTGGCTGCTGCGGGCCGCCAACCCCGCCCGGCCCGGCCTGCTCAGCCCGGACGTGGAACGCCTCTACGACGCCTTCGAGAATCCGCGCGCCAGCCGGGTCGCGCTGCCGCTGCTGCCGCCAGACGATGCACGCACCTATTGCGCGACCGTGCGGGGGAAGGTCTTCGACCGGCTCGACGCGCTGCCCGAGGACGCCGCCGACTTCGAGTTCGTGCTCGCGGTCAGCCATGAGAACCAGCACAACGAGACGATGCTGCAGGCGCTGAACCTGCGCAGCGGGACCGCGCTGCTGGGCGCGGGACACCCGCTGCCCGCCGGTCGTCCCGATGTGGCGGGCAGCTCCGTGCTGGTGCCGGGCGGGCCGTTCGTCCTCGGCGTCGACGCGGCGAGCGAACCGCACTCCCTGGATAACGAGCGCTGCGCACACACCGTCGACATCCCCGCGTTCCGCATCGGCCGGGTGCCGGTCACCAACGGCGAATGGCAGCAGTTCATCGCCGACGGCGGCTACCACCAGCCGCGCTGGTGGTCAGAGCGGGGCTGGGAGCACCGGCAGCGGGCCGACCTGACCGCACCGCAATTCTGGAATGCCGACGGCACCAGGACCCGGTTCGGGCACGTCGAACAGATCCCGGTCGACGAACCCGTACAACACGTGACTTTCTTCGAAGCGCAGGCGTACGCGGCGTGGGCCGGGGCCCGGTTACCGACCGAGATCGAATGGGAGAAGGCGTGCGCGTGGGATCCCGAGGTGGGCCGCCGTCGCCGGTATCCCTGGGGGTCGGCCGAGCCCGCCGCGCACCTGGCCAATCTCGGCGGTGACGCCCTGCGCCCGGCGCCGGTCGGCGCCTATCCGGCGGGGGCGTCGGCCTACGGCGCCGAACAGATGATGGGTGACGTGTGGGAGTGGACCACCTCACCCCTGCGGCCGTGGCCCGGCTTCACGCCGATGCTCTACGAGCAGTATTCCGAACCGTTCTTCGACGGGGACTATAAGGTGCTGCGCGGCGGGTCCTGGGCTGTCGCGTCGAGCATTCTGCGGCCCAGCTTCCGTAACTGGGACCATCCGATCCGCCGGCAGATCTTCGCCGGAGTCCGGCTGGCCTGGTCGGTGGAGGGTCCCTGATGTGCCGCCACGTGGGCTGGCTGGGCGCAGCGCGCTCGGTGGCGTCGCTGATGCTCGAACCACCCAACGCGCTACTCGTGCAGTCCTATTCGCCGCGGCGACAGAAGCACGGACTGATGAACGCCGACGGGTGGGGCGCGGGGTTCTTCTCGCCCGGCGGTGGGCCACCGCACCGGTGGCGCAGCGCCGCCCCGCTGTGGGGCGACGCGTCGTTCGCGTCGGTGGCGCCGGCCCTGCGCAGCACCTGCATCGTGGGCGCCGTCCGCTCGGCCAGCGTCGGCATGCCGATCGAACCGAGCGCGTCGGCGCCCTTCACCGACGGCACCTGGCTGCTGTCGCACAACGGTCTGGTCGACCGCGCGGTACTCCCGCTGTCCGCTCAGGCCGAATCGACGTGTGACAGCGCGCTTCTGGCCGCGCACATCTTCGACCGCGGTATGCACCGGCTCGGTGACACCGTGGCCGAGGTCGGCACCGCCGACCCGCGCGCCCGGCTGAACATCCTGGCTGCCGACGGGGCCGAACTGGTCGCGACCACGTGGGGGGACACGCTGTCGGTGCTGCAGACCGCCGACGGTGTGGTGCTGGCCAGCGAACCCTTCGACGACGATCCCGCGTGGCGGGAGATCCCGGATCGCCACCTGGTCCGCTCCGATGGCGTGCATGTCGAGCTGACCCCTCTGAGAGGAACGGTATGACCTTCAGCCTGGCCACCTATCTGGCGGCCGACTCTGCGGCCCAGGCGCTGCGGCGCGACGTGCGCGAGGGTCTGGTGGGCACACCGAAATCATTGCCGCCCAAGTGGTTCTACGATTCGGTCGGCAGCGACCTGTTCGACCGGATCACCCGGCTACCCGAGTACTACCCGACGCGGGCGGAGGCGCAGATCCTCGGTGAGCGATCCGGCGAGATTGCGGCCGCGTCGCAGGCCGACACCCTGGTCGAGCTGGGCAGCGGTACGTCGGAGAAGACCCGCACGCTGCTTGCCTCGCTCGCCGACGGTGGTCGGCTGCGCCGGTTCATCCCGTTCGACGTCGATCCGAGCGTGCTGCGCAGCGCGGGCGCCGCATTGGAGCAGGAGTATCCGGATCTCGACATCGCCGCGGTATGCGGTGACTTCGAGGAGCACCTCGGCAAGATCCCGCGCGAGGGCCGGCGGTTGATCGTCTTCCTCGGATCGACGATCGGCAATCTCACCCCCGGTCCGCGCGCCGAGTTCCTCACCACCCTGGCCGACACCATGTCGCCCGGGGACACGCTGCTGCTGGGCACCGATCTGGTCAAGCATCCCGAACGGCTGGTTCGCGCCTACGACGACAGCGCCGGCGTCACCGCGCGGTTCAACCGCAACGTGCTGGCCGTGGTGAACCGGGAATTGGCGGCCGACTTCGACGTCGAGGCATTCGAGCACGTGGCTCGCTGGAACGCCGACCAGCGGCGGATCGAGATGTGGCTGCGCGCCCAGGGTGCGCAGCGGGTGCGCATCGATGCACTCGACCTGACCGTCGAGTTCGCGGCCGGTGAGGAGATGCTGACCGAGGTGTCGTGCAAGTTCCGGCCCGACGACGTCACGGCCGAACTGTCCGCTGCCGGATTGCGGCGCACCCACTGGTGGACCGATGCGGCGGGCGATTTCGGCCTGTCGCTGGCGCAGAAGTGACCGAGGAACCACCCGGACAGCGGTGGCGGGCCGCCCGGCCGGCGGTGGCCGGCATCCATCTGGACAGCGGCGCCTGCTCTCGGCAGAGCCTCACCGCGATCGACGCCGCCGCCCAGCATGCTCGCCACGAAGCGGAGGTGGGCGGCTACGTCGCTCTCGAGGCGGCCGCACCGGTGCTGGCCGCCGGACGGGCGGCGGTGGGCGCGCTGACCGGCTTCGAGGCGGACCACGTGGTGTTCACCACCGGCGCGACCCACGCCTTGAATCTGGTGCTGAGCAGCTGGACCGGTGCGCGGACGGTGGCGTGCCTGCCCGGGGAGTACGGGCCGAATCTCGCCGTGCTGTCGGCCAACGGGTTTCGGGTGGCACCGCTGCCGGTCGACGGAGCCGGGCGGCTGCAGGTGGACGCCGCGGCGACGGCGTTGGCCGCCGACCGGCCCGCGCTGGTCCACCTGACCGCGCTGGGCAGCCACCGGGGCACCGCCCAGCCGCTGGCCGCGTTCGCGCAGGTGTGCCGCGACCTCGGGTTGCCGCTGGTGGTCGACGCCGCGCAGGCTTTGGGCCACCTCGACTGCGCGGTCGGAGCGGACGTCGTCTACTCCTCGTCCCGTAAGTGGCTGGCCGGCCCACGGGGGGTCGGCGTGCTCGCGATCCGGCCCGGCCTCGCGCAACGGCTCGCCCCGGCGTTCCCACCCGCCGATCCGGGCACCACGGTCTGGGAGCGGCTCGAGCACGGCGAGGCGAACGCCGCAGCGCGGGTGGGGTTCTCGGTGGCTGTCGGTGAGCATCTGGCGGCGGGTGACGCGACGATCCGCCGGCGGCTCGCCGAGGTCGGGCGCGCGACTCGCACGGCGCTGGCGGCGGTTCCGGGCTGGCGGGTGGTCGAGGCGGTCGACGAGCCGACGGCGATCACGACGCTGGAACCCGCCGGTGACACCGACCCGCACAGCGTGCGGTCTTGGCTGATCGGTGAGCGCGGCATCGTCACCACCGCCTGCGACAGCCGGCGGGCTCCGGGCGAACTGCGTCGCCCGGTGCTGCGACTGTCGCCGCATGTCGACGTCACCGCCGACGAACTCGACCTGACCGCCGACGCGCTGGCGGATGCGATCACACGTGTGAGCTGACGCACTTTCGGCTATCCCCTGGCTCTACCGACGAGGGAGCCCGAGATGACGCAGGCCGAGACCGACGCCGAACCGCCCGGCGAGGGGGAACCCAAGGCGAAGAAGAAGGACCGTACCCACTGGCTGTACATCCTCGTCATCGTGGGTGTGGTCGGCGGCGTCGTGGTGGGTCTGGTCGCGCCGGAGACCGGCGACGGACTCGGTGTGCTCGGGACGATGTTCGTCAACCTCATCAAGATGATGATCGCGCCGGTCATCTTCTGCACGATCGTGCTGGGCATCGGCTCGGTCCGCAAGGCCGCCTCGGTGGGCAAGGTCGGGGGTCTGGCGCTGGTCTACTTCCTCGGCATGTCGACCATTGCGCTGGCCATCGGTCTGGTCGTCGGCAACATCGTCGCGCCGGGAACCGGGCTGAATCTGCAGGGCGATCCGGCTGCCGGTAAGGAACTCGCCGCCGAAGCGGCCGGGGAGGGCGGTGCCGTCGACTTCTTCCAGAACATCATCCCCAACTCGCTGTTCTCCTCGCTGACCGACGGGAACGTGCTGCAGGCGCTGTTCGTCGCGCTCCTGGTCGGCTTCGCCATCCAGGCGATGGGCGGTGCCGGCGAACCGCTGCTGCGCGGCGTCGCGCTGCTGCAGAAGCTGGTGTTCCGGATCCTGGCCGGCATCCTGTGGCTGGCGCCGATCGGCGCATTCGGGGCGATCGCGAAAGTGGTGGGCGACACCGGGTTCGACGCCGTCATCCAGATGGGCGTGCTGATGCTCGCGTTCTACGCGACCTGCCTGATCTTCGTGTTCGGCATCCTCGGCACCCTGCTCTACGTCGTCGCACGGGTCTCGGTGTTCAAACTGGTGCGCTATCTGGCGCGGGAGTACCTGCTGATCGTCGCGACCTCCTCCTCGGAGTCGGCGCTGCCCCGGCTGATCGCCAAACTCGAACACGCCGGTGTCGAGCGCACCACGGTGGGAATCGTGGTGCCGACCGGATATTCGTTCAACCTGGACGGTACGGCGATCTATCTGACCATGGCGTCGCTGTTCATCGCCGACGCGATGGGCGACCCGCTGTCGGTCGGCGAGCAACTGTCGCTGCTGGCGTTCATGATCGTGGCGTCCAAGGGTGCCGCGGGGGTCACCGGTGCCGGGTTGGCCACGTTGGCGGCCGGCCTGCAGAGCCACCGCCCCGAACTGCTCGACGGTATCGGCCTGATCGTGGGTATCGACAAGTTCATGTCCGAGGCGCGTGCGCTGACGAACTTCTCCGGTAACGCGATCGCCACCCTGCTCATCGGGTCGTGGACCCAGTCGATCGACAACAAGCGCGTGCACGAGGTGCTCGACGGCGACCGGCCGTTCGACGAGCAGACCATGGTCGACGACGATCACGGGCCGCGCAGTCAGGAGCCGCAGCCCGCCGAAACCACCCAGCCCACCACGTCATAGGCCCAGCGCCTGCAGGGCCAAGGAGGACGAGTTGTAGGCGGTGTGAACGATCATGCTCGGCCAGATCGACCCGGTACGCCAATACAGGTACGTGCTGCCGAGCGACATGATGAGCGCCGAGAAGAACACCACATTCGGCCCGTGAGCGAGCGCGAAGATCAGACTGGTGCCGACGATCATCACCCAGGGTCCCCAGCGGCGCAGGAAGCTCGCGACCACGCCGCGGAACAGCAGTTCCTCACCGATCGGTTCGATGACGCCACCCAGCAGCATGACGCCGAGAAACGACGACAGGCCAGCGCGCGCTGCCGCCTGGTAGTCGGCCTGCGTGTCGTCGCCGGGGAACAGGGGTGTGAGCACGAAAATCGACAGCAGCGATGCCAGACCCATGCCGACCAGTCCCACTCCGACCGCGATGAGCAGCCAGCCGGGGCGCACCCGTCGGAATCCGAATGCGCTGATCGGGATCCGCCGCACGAGGAAAGCGGCGAGCAGGGCCGATGCCGGGACGACGGCCGACAGCGCGAACTGCATCAGCCCGGACATCGCCGGCGAGAGTTCGAGCAGGTACACACCGAGACCGCCGGCGACGTAGAGCACCGCGGCGGTGCTGGCGGCGGCGCCGAGCTCGGGCCAACCGACGCTCCGATGGTCGCGTGGGGCAGTAGTGGTGGTCATGCCCCCAGTGAAGAGCCTGCCCCTGGGGCACGGTCAATTCCAGGACCCGGTCGGGATCCCTCGCCACCGGGGTCGGGGCGGGCCACCAGCGAGTGGGCCACCGCGAGAGCTCGGAGTTGTCCGCGGTTGAACACCTCGGCGACGGTGCGGACAAGCGCCTCTCGGGCGAGGTCGCCGTCGGGCCGGGCGCTGTCCACGGGCTGCGCGGTCCAGGGGAAGCGTTCGCGGTGTGCGGTCATGGACACCGCGAGAAGGGCAGCGACACGGTCGACGGCGGCGTCGTCGGATTCGTCGGTCAGCGCGTCGAAGGGCTCGCTCGCGTCGTCGGGCTCCGACATCAGCTCCCTGATGTCGGCGAGGGCTCCGTCGTCGAGCACCCGCGAGAAGACCGTCAGCAGCCCGCGGTAGTCCTCGGACAGGCCCTGCGCCACCGATTCGAACGGCGACGGTGTGTCGAGGGGTACGCGGTGCTCCCGAATCAAGGCGAGCTGTGCCCGCACCCGGAGCAACCGGGCGATGGTCGCCTCGAGTTCGGCATCGAGCACTTCGAACGCCGTATCCGGGGCAGCGGTGCTCGTGGCCATCGCGCGGATCTGCGCCAGCGGGATGCCACGCTCGCTCATCTGCTTGACCTGCAGAAGCCGAACCAGATGAGCCGGACCGTATTGCTTGTATCCGTTCGACATTCGTTCGGGCTCGTCGAGCAGCCGGAGGCGGTGATAGTGCCGAACCGTCTTCACCGTGGCCCCGGCCAGCTCCGCGAGTTGTCGGGTGCTCCACACCACGTGTCCGGACTTTCCTTGATGGTGTGCCGGGCGGGAGCCGAACGGCTCAGCCGGCCTTGTGTGCGCTGAGGAGAAACGCCTTCATCATGATCCGCCCCTCGTCGTCGAAGTCCGGCGACGGCATCCCAGCCGGCGCGTCGGGCATCGGCATCGGGTTGGCGTGGATGAACGCCGGGCGGATCTCGTCGACCTCCCAGTGCCGCGAAACCGCTTCGCGCAGTTCGTCTTCGGTGACTTCGTTCGGTTTGGTCTCCAGTGCCGCGGGGAAGGCGCCCGCGGCGAACACCAGGGCGAAATACGACGCGCCGGGAGCGGCCGCCCGATGGATCGAACGTAGGTACCCCTCGCGGCCCTCCACCGGCAGCGAATGGAACAGCGTGCTGTCGATGACGGTGCTGAAGCGGCCGTCGTATCCGGTGAACGAGGTGATGTCGGCCTGGGCGAAGCTCGCGGTGGCCAGCCCGCGTTCCTGAGCCGCGCGGTCGGCGGCGGCCACCGCGGTGGGGCTCAGATCCAGTCCGACGACGGTGTAGCCGTCGGCGGCGAGCGTCAACGACAGTTCGGCGTGTCCGCACCCGGCGTCCAGAACGTCGCTGCGGAACCGGCCCTCGCGATGCAGGGCCGCGAGCTCGGGCTGCGGTTCACCGATGTTCCACGGCGGCGGGCCCTCGAAGTCCCCTTCGCCCCGGTAGGCGCCATCCCAATCCAGATGTTGCATGGCCATGCCTCCAACCTACGCGGGGCCGTCCCACGTGTGCACAGGCTCGTTGCTGTGCATGCGCTGGCAGTACAGCCGCAGCATCTCGGCCAACGCCGCCGGCCGGGACAGGCCCCGTTGCTGCAGCGCCTGCACCGTCGAGACCTGCCAGGTGGCGCCGTTGCGGCCGGTCTTCGCCCGCCCCTCGATCACCCCGAGATAGCGTTCCCGGACCTCGGTGGCCACCCCCCAGCGGCGCAGTCCCTCGTCGGCCAGTGGCAGTAGCTGGCGCAATACCAGTTCGTCGGGGGTTACCTCGCCCAAGCCCGGCCAGTACAGCCGGGCATCCATCCCGTGCTGGGCCGCCTGCAGGAAATTGTGCTCGGCCGCGGAGAAGCTCAGCTTCGTCCACACCGGCCGGTCCTCCTCGGACAGGGTCCGCAGCACGCCGTAGTAGAAGGCGGAGTTGGCCAGCATGTCGAGCACCGTCGGCCCGGCCGGCAGCACCCGGTTCTCCACCCGTAGATGCGGTTTGTCCACCCCGTTGATCGAGACGACGTCATAGACCGGCCGGTTCCAGCGGTAGATCGTGCCGTTGTGCAGGCGCAGCTCGGACAGTTTCGGGGTTCGGCCCGCCGCGAGCTCCTCGACCGGGTCCTCGTCGGACAATTCGGGCAGCAGCGACGGGAAGTACCGGACGTTCTCCTCGAACAGGTCGAAGATCGACGTGATCCACCGTTCGCCGAACCAGACGCGCGGCCGCACCCCCTGGGTTTTCAGCTCGTCGGGCCGGGTGTCGGTGGCCTGAGCGAACAGTTCGATGCGCGTCTCGGCCCACAGCTGGTGGCCGAAGAAGTACGGCGAATTCGCGCCGAGCGCGAGCTGCGGACCGGCGATCACCTGGGCGGCGTTCCAGTTCCGGGCGAAATCGGCGGGGGACACCTGCAAATGCAATTGCATACTCGTACAAGCCGATTCGGGTGCGATGGTGGCCGCTTGCAGGCTGAGGCGTTCGGGTCCGGCGATGTCGATGAGGATGTCCTCGCCGCGGGCGGTGAAGATCGAGTCGTTGAGCGCCTGGTAGCGGATCGATTCGCTCATCCAGTCCGCCTCCAGGTGCTCCTGCATCAGCGTCGGCAGGATGCCGACCATCACGATGTGGGCACCGTTGGAGGTCGCCTTCTCCTCGGCGGCGTTCAGGCTGGCCCGCACGTCGGACTCCAGCTCGAGGGCAGCGCGGCCGGGTAGCGGACGCGGCGGCACGTTGAACTCGATGTTGTAGGCGCCCAGCTCGGTCTGATAAGCCGGATCGGCGATCGAGGCGAGCACCTCGGTGTTGGTCATCGCCGGCTGGTAATCCGAGTCGACGAGGTTGCACTCGATCTCCATACCGGTCAACGGCCGTTCGAACTCGAAACTCGACCGCGCCAGCATCGTCTCGAACACGTCGAGGCACAACTGGACCTTGCGCCGGTATTCGCGCCGATGCGCACGGCTGAACTCGGTCTGCGTCAGTTCCTCGCCCACGCGTCTGATGCTAGTGACGGAGAACGCGAATAACGGGGTGGTTGGGGGGTAGCTCGCCGGGGTGGACATCACCGTCACCTTCATCGGCAACGCGACCACGTTGATCACCGCGGGTCCGGATCACGGCGATGAGCGCTCGCGCGAAGAGCAGATAACACTGCTGACCGATCCGAACTTCCTGCACCGCGGGGAACACGCCTACCTGGGCTACGGCCTGCTGTCCAAGCGGCTGCACGGCCCGGCGCTGGACATCGATGCCCTGCCGCCCCTGGACGCGGTGGTGCTGTCCCATATGCACGGCGACCACTGGGACCGGCGCGCGCAGGGCGGACTCGACCAGGCGTTGCCGGTGCTGACCACCCCGCATGCGGCCAAACGGCTGGTGCGCCGCGGGTTCGAGCACTCCGTCGCGCTGACCACGTGGCAGAGCCACACGATCACCAAGGGGACCTCGACCGCGACCGTCACCGCACTGCCCGGTAGGCACGCACCCACCCCGGTCGACCGGTTCCTCCCCGCGGTGATGGGGTCGATGGTCGAATTCGCCGGTTCCGACGAACCGGCCCGGCGGCTCTACATCTCCGGGGACACCCTGCTGATCGAGGAACTCGACGAGATCCCGCGCCGGTTCGCCGACATCGACGCCGGCATCGTGCACCTGGGCGGCACCCGGTTACCGTTCGGCCGCCATCTGCCGTTCGGGCTGACGGTCACCATGGACGGCCGGCAAGGCGCCGGGGTGGTGGACCTTCTCGACCTGCCCAAGGTCATCCCCGTGCACTTCAACGACTACGGCGTCTTCGCCTCACCGCTGTCGGACTTCCTGGCCGAGATGGCCGGTCGCGGTCTGGCCGAACGGGTGGTCGAACTGGGCCGCGGCGCGTCGGTCACGCTGTAGCTGTCAGATCCCGTCCTCAGGCTCGGTGCGCCACCATCACCTGCGGCGTCAGCACCCCGCCGCGCAGTTCGACCTCGATCCGCGGGTCGGCGTGGGCGGCCAGCGCCCGCAGCGCCGATGGGCTGTAACTGCGCAGCGAACTGATGACACCGTCATGGACGAACGGCACGAACGGGGCCAACGGAAGCATGGTCGCCAGCCGCATCAGATGCAGCGGTGCCGGCGGTCGCGGGAGATCGATGACGAGCAGCTTGTCGGCGACACGAGTGCCTTCGGCAATGGCCCGCGCGGCCGGCGCCGGCGGCAGGTGGTGGAACGATAGCGCGAACACCGCGAGGTCGAAGGCGCCGTCGGCGGCGTCGATCGCGGTCGCGTCCATGACCCGGATCTCGGCGCGGCGGTGACTGCCCAGTTCACCGGCGGCCATCTCGGCGACCGACGTTTCGTCGAGGTCGGTGACGGTGACCTTCGCGGTCGGATGCGATTCGAGCACCTTGGCCGACAGCGCGCCGTGTCCGGCGCCCAATTCCAGCACCGTCGGGTCGGGAACGTCGGCGATCTCGGCGAGCGCGACCGCCGCGAAGCGGTCGTGGTTGCCGAAGACGTCGCCGGTCCACCGCAGCGCCCCGACGACGCTGCGTTTGCGCGCCTCGGCTGCGGCATCTCCGTCGGCATCGCGGTCGAGGTATTCCAACCGGCCCGTCTCCAGCCGCCGGTCCAGACACGACGCCTTCGGCCCGCCGCGGGGCATCCGTTCGATGTTCAGGACGGCGGCCCGATCAGCACGAGCGGCGGACGTCCGCCGGGCATGGTGAACAGCTCGGGGATCACGGGCCGTTCGGTCGGCACCTTCGCTCCGTCCTGGTAGACCAGCGTTCCCGAATAGCTTCCGTTGTCGTAGGTGTCGTAGTAGAACCGGCCCTCGACGATGTACTGGCAGACCGCATGTGGCGCATCGCCGTCGACCCACAGGCCGCCGAACTCGCGGGATTCGCACACCGTGCGGGGGTCGCCGGCCGGCACCGCGGGAGCCGGGTCCGCGTGCGCCACGGCGGTCAGCACGAGGGGAGTGGCGAGGGCGGCGACTGCGCACATGGCCGCGGTATGAATGACCGGCACCACGCGCACTCTAGCGTTGCCGCCGTGCGGCCAGGCCGTGTTCGGCATGATGGATCGGTGGCCGAATCCGCAGAGTTCGTAGCAGCCATCGATCAGGGCACCACCAGCACGCGGTGCATGATCTTCGACCACGACGGCGCCGAGGTCGGCCGCCACCAGCTCGAACACGACCAGATCATGCCGCGGGCCGGCTGGGTCGAGCACAATCCGGTGGAGATCTGGGAGCGCACCGCCTCGGTCCTGATGTCCGCGCTCAACACCACCAAGTTGTCCGCCGGCGATCTGTGCGCGCTGGGCATCACCAACCAGCGGGAGACGTCGCTGGTGTGGAACCGCAAGACGGGGCGGCCGTACTACAACGCGATCGTCTGGCAGGACACCCGCACCGACCGGATCGCCTCGGCGCTGGACCGCGACGGGCGCGGCGACGTCATCCGCCGGCGGGCCGGACTGCCGCCGGCCACCTATTTCGCGGCCGGCAAGGTGCAATGGATCCTCGAGAACGTCGACGGGGTCCGCGAGGCGGCCGAGCAGGGCGACGCCATCTTCGGGACCGCCGACAGCTGGGTGCTGTGGAATCTGACCGGCGGACCGCGCGGTGGTGTGCACGTCACCGACGTCACCAACGCCAGCCGCACCATGCTGATGGATCTGGAGACGCTGGACTGGGACGACGAACTGCTGTCGTTCTTCGGCATCCCGCGCCGGATGCTTCCCGAGATCAAGCCCTCGTCGTGTCCGGACTGCCATGGCGTCACCCGGGCCGACGGTCCGCTCGGCGGCGAGGTTCCGATCACCGGCATCGTGGGCGACCAGCAGGCCGCGATGGTCGGGCAGGTCTGTCTGGACGTCGGCGAGGCCAAGAACACCTACGGCACCGGTAACTTCCTGCTGCTCAACACCGGGGAGAAGATCGTCCGCTCGGACAACGGCCTGCTGACCACGGTGTGCTACCAGTTCGGGGACGCGAAACCGGTGTACGCGCTGGAGGGTTCGATCGCGGTGACCGGATCGGCGGTGCAGTGGCTGCGCGATCAGCTGGGCATCATCAGTGGCGCCGCCCAGAGTGAGGCGCTGGCCCGCCAGGTCGACGACAACGGTGGGGTCTACTTCGTGCCCGCCTTCTCCGGGCTGTTCGCCCCGTACTGGCGGTCGGACGCCCGCGGCGCCATCGTCGGGCTCTCCCGCTACAACACCAACGCCCACGTGGCGCGCGCGACGCTGGAGGCGATCTGCTATCAGAGCCGCGATGTCGTCGACGCGATGGAAGCCGACTCCGGTGTGCACCTGGAAGTGCTCAAGGTCGACGGCGGCATCACCGCCAACGACCTGTGCATGCAGATCCAGGCCGACGTGCTCGGCGTGGACGTGGTGCGCCCCGTCGTCGCGGAGACCACCGCCCTCGGCGCGGCGTATGCCGCCGGGCTGGCCGTGGACTTCTGGTCAGGGCCCGACGATCTGCGGGCCAACTGGCAGGAGGACAAGCGGTGGACGCCGCAGTGGGATGACGAGGCGCGGGGATCGGCTTACGCCGGCTGGCAGAAGGCCGTGCAGCGCACGCTCGACTGGGTCGACGTCGACTGACTCGCTAAGCCGCGGCGTCGAGTTCGCGCTTGGTCTCGGCGTCGAGCTCGATGTCGCGCACCGCGGTGTTCTCCTCGAGGTGCGCCACCGACGACGTGCCCGGGATCAGCAGCACATTGGGCGCCACGGTCAGGGTCCAGGCCAGCGCGATCTGCGCGGGCGTCCGCCCGAGCTTGTCCGCCTCCCGGGTGACAGCGGGGTGGTTCAACACCGGATTGTCCGCGGTGAAGCCCGAGCCCAGCGGGAAGAACGGGACGAACGAGATACCGCGTTCGGCGGTGAGATCCAGCACCGGCTGCGCGCTGCGATCGACGAGGTTGAAGAGGTTCTGGACGGTGACGATCTCGGTGCGGTCCAACGCGATCTGCAGATGCTCCACCGAGATGCTGGACAGCCCGATGCCGTCGATCAGACCTTCGTCGCGAGCGGCGATCATCGCCGTCAGCTGCCGGTCGTAGAGCTCGCGATTGACGGGGCCGACGGCGCTGGGGTCACCGGAGTGGATCCGCAGGTTCACCGCGGCCAGCCGGTCGACGCCGAGGGTGCGCAGATTCTGTTCGATGTCGGCGCGCAGGTCGTCGGGCTCCTGTGCGGAGGTCCAGTTGCCCTGGTCGTCGCGGCGGGCGCCGACCTTGCTGACCAGGGCCAGGTCGGCCGGATAGGGATGCAGTGCCTCGCGGATGAGTTCGTTCGACACATCCGGCCCGTAGAACTGCGCGGTGTCGATGTGATTGATGCCGAGCTCGATCGCGCGCCGCAGCACCGCGATCGCCTGGTCGTGGTCGCGGGGTGGACCGAAGACACCCGGTCCGGGGAGCTGCATGGCGCCGAAACCGACGCGGCCGACGGTGTGGGGGCCGAGCGAGTAGGTCTGCATAGTCCCTTACTACAAGAAAGCGGCGCGGTTTCATCCGCGTTCAGCCACCTGTGCGTCGGCGTGCACCGGCACCACCGGCGGTGCGGCGAGCGCGAACAGGGCTGACGCGGCGAAGGCGAGCGGGTAACCCGCGACGGCGATCAGCGCCCCGAACAGGGGCGGGATACCGGCCGCAGTCACCATCTGCCCGGTGTACTGCACGCCGATCGCCCGTCCACTCCAGTAGGGGCCGGCGCGTTCGGCGATCGCGACGTAGGCCAGTCCGTTGTCGGTCACCGTGATCACCGATGCGACGATCACGACGGCGACGCTCACCGGAGACCCGAAGTGGTCGGTCAGGCCGAGCACCAGCATGCTCAATGCGGCGGCCACCCCGATGGTGCGGATCGGGCGCAACCGGGCGCCGATGTAGTCCGACCAGTGTCCGGCGGCGACCCGCCCCAGCGCGCCGAGCAGCTGCGCGACGACCACCACCGCGCCGGCCGACGCGGCCGACCACCGGCGGTCGGCCATCAGCCACACCAGGGTGAACGTCCACACCACGCTCTGCGGAACCACCAGCAGCATCGACGCAAGATGTATGCGCCACAACACCTTCGATTCGCGGTAGGGGTTGACTCGGTGATGTGCGGGGGCCTCGGACCTGGGTGGTCGCGGCGGATCCAGCACGGCCACCGCGCAGGCGATGGCGGTCACCGTGCACAGGGCGGCGGGAAACAGCAGTGCCGCGGCGATGCCGTACCGGTGCGCGAGGTGAGGAATCACCATGGCCGCCAACGCGACTCCCAGCGGCGCCGCTGTGTGGCGGATCCCCATGGCCAGGCCGCGCCGCTGCGGCGGGAACCACCCCACCACGATCCGGCCGCTGGCGGCGTTGTTGCTCGCCGCGGCCATGCCGGCGAGGAAGAGAAAGGTTCCGACGGCGAACAGGGAGTCGGCCAGCGCGGCCGCGAAGGTGACCGCGGCGGTGAGTCCCAGGCCGGCGGCGAGCACGACCCGCTCACCAACCCGATCCACCAGGTAACCCCAGCTGATGATGGTCACTGCGACGCCGAGACTCGGCATCGCCGAGATCAGCCCAGCCTGCGCCAGATGCAGGCCGAGGTCGAGATGCAGCGCGGGGATCAGAAATGCGGCGCCGTTGATGACCACGTTGGCGCTCATCGTCGCAATCAGGCCGAGAACCAGCATCGACCAGCGCCGCAGCGTACTGATCGTCTCGACGGAAACGGCCGTGTGGTTACGCAGAACTCAATTCTTGCCAATACTGCGCGTGCACACGGCCGTTTCCGGTCGATCACTCCTCGCCGAGAACGCCGTAGATCTCGCGGCGGGCGTTGTTGAGGATGTCGGCGATCCGCGCCTGCTGCTCCTCGCTCGCCGCGTGTGCGGACTGGGCGACGGCGCCCATCAGCTGCCCGACGGCGCTGCGCAGGTTCGCGTGCCCGGGGGGCACGTCGTCGGCGATCTGTTCCCACGGCGGGGTCTCGATCTTCTCCGCCGCGGTCCGGCCGTCGTCGGTGAGCTCGAACAGTTTCTTGCTGCCGTCGGTCTCGGTGCCGGCGATCAGGCCCTCGTCGACCAGCAGTTGCAGTGTCGGGTACACCGAGCCGGGGCTGGGCTTCCACAGCCCGTTGCTGCGTTCGGCGATCTCCTGGATCATCTCGTATCCGTGCATGGGCCGTTCGGCCAGCAGGGTGAGGATCGCGGCCCGGACGTCACCGCGCCGGCCGCGGCCACCGCCGCGACGGCCCCGCGGGCCGCCCGGGCCGAAGCCGAAACCGCCGCCCGGGCCGAAGCCGGGCAAGCCGGGGCCGAAGCCCGGACCGAACGCGGCGCCGAAGCCCGGACCGAAACCGGGACCCGAGCCCGGACCGAAGCCGGGATGGTGTTCGCGCAGGTGTTCGCGGAAATCGCGGCGCGCCTGCCTGCGGTGCTGATGAAACGCCCGGCGATCGCCGGAGCCGAATCCGAAACCGAACTCGCCCGGGGGCGAGGTGAATGGGTTGGTCATGGGGAAATCCTTCGTTGACGGGAAGCGCCTCGTGCACTTCCGATGTGTCAACGATATATCGGAAACTATCGCGATGCAACGTTCAGTGGCCGGCGAGGGTCCGGTCCAGATCGGCCAGCACATCGTCGGCCCATTGCGCCTCCATCGCTCGCACCCGCAGTCCGTACTCCAGCGCCGCCCGGCCGTAGAACGCCGCCTCGTCTTCGTCCCAGGTCAGCGAATCGCGCAGCGTTTCGAGGCGGCCGCGTTCGGCCCTGGCGTGGTCGGCCAGCGCGCGCAGATGGCGTCGGGCGTCCCCGGGCGGGATCTCGGCCAGCAGGAAGATGCGCAACAGGGCGGCATTGCGGATCGGCGGATCGTCCTGGGGGCTGGTCACCCAGCGGACGAGCTCGGTGCGGCCGGCCGCGGTGACGGCGTACTCCTTGCGTCCCCGGGCACCGACATCGGTGACCTCGATGAGCCCGGCCTCGGCGAGTTTGTTCAGCTCGCCGTACAGCTGACTCTGCGTCGCCGGCCACACGTTGGCCATCGACTTCTCGAAACGGCGGAGCAGGTCGTATCCGCTGCCGGGATGCTGGGCGAGCAGGCCGAGCGCCGCGATTCGCAAACTCACCGGCTCAGGGTACGGCCGGACATTCCACTTGTGGACGGTCCCACACGGCGGTGTCCGGCCTCAGGAGACGACGGTGGCGCCCTGGGCGACGCGCAGCGCCGTCATCCGCCACGGCCCGTGCAGGGCCAGCACGTAGTAGATCGCGAAGGCGACCCCGCAGCCGATGAACCAGCTGTACTGGGCGGCCCCGGCCATCCCGAACACCGTGCCGCCGAGCAGGACCGGGATCACGGCCAGCAGGGCGCCGACCACCGTGGCCGTGACGGCCACCGGGTTGTAACCCTTCGCGTACCAGTAGTTGCCGCTCGCCGACATCGTGAAAAGGTCGTCCACCACGATCTTCTGCTTGCGCACGAGGTAGAAGTCGGCGATGAGGACGCCGAACAGCGGGCCGATGAACGCGCCGAGGGTTTCGAGCGTGTAGTGAATGACCTCCGGATTGCTGTAGAGGTTCCACGGGGTCAGCAACACCGAGCCGACGGCGGCGATCATGCCGCCCATCCGCCAGCTGATCCGCTGCGGGCTCACGTTGGAGAAGTCGAAGGCCGGCGAGATGAAGTTGGCCACGATGTTGATCCCGATGGTGGCAATGCTGAAGGTCAAGGCGCCCAGGACGATGGCGGTCACACTGTCGATGCGGGCCACCGTCTCGACCGGATCGGTCAGCAGCTCCCCGAACACCGGGACGGTCGCCGCCGCGGTGATGACCACCAGCAGCGAGAACATCAGGAAGTTGACCGGCAGGCCGAGGAAGTTGCCCCGCTTCACCGCCTGGAAGCTCTTGCCGTAGCGGGCGAAGTCGCCGAAGTTGAGCATCGGGCCCGAGAAATACGAGACCACGAGCGCGATCGCGCCGAGCATGACCACGATTGTGTTGCCCTGCTTCTCGCCGCCCAGCGAGAGGCTCACGTGCCACCCGGATTTCCACAGCAGGTAGCCGCACAGGATGAACATCACGACATAGACCGCGGGACCGCAGAAGTCGATGAACTTGCGGATCGATTCCATCCCGCGCCAGAACACACACGCCTGCAGCACCCACAGCACCATGAAACTGCACCAGCCCAGCAGCGACAGGCCGGTGAACCCGTACTCGTCGACATCGGCATACGGCGCCAGGCCGGGAAACAGCTTGAGTAGCACCACATCCAGCGCCGCGGACGCGAGATAGGTCTGGATCCCGTACCACGCGACCGCGATCAGGCCGCGGATGATGGCCGGGATGTTGGCCCCCAGCACACCGAAGGCGCTGCGGCACACCACCGGATAGGGAACCCCGGCCTGCTGACTCGGTTTCGCGACGAGGTTGCACAGCAGGTTGACGATCACGATTCCGACCAGCAGGGCGATCAGCACCTGCCAGCTCGCCAGCCCGAGCGCGAACAGGCTGCCCGCCGTCACATAGCCGCCGACGCTGTGGACGTCGGACATCCAGAACGCAAAGATGTTGTACGACGACCACGACTGCTTCACCAACGGAGCGAGATCCTCGTTGGTCAGGCGCGGGTCGTAGTGCTCCTTGATCAGGCCGCTGCCCACCGGATGCCCGGAAGCCTCGACGATGTCACCGGCGCCGACGACGGCGCCGGGCGGCAGATCACGGATGTCTGTCATGTCAGCGTCCTGTTCCACAACCGTTCAGGGGAAGGTTAGTTACAGGGAAATTAGCGCCGGGATATTTCACCGCGATTGCACGCAGAATATATTCTCGGCTCAGTCCGTCGGGTCGCGCATCACCAGTCCGGTATCGGCGGGCAGCGACGTGACCGCGGTGTTGAGCCGCCGGTTGTGCACGGCGCTGGCCTCCAGCAGGGCCGTCTCGTCCGCCCGTAGATAGGCGTCGAGCATCAGCTGGTGGTCCTGTTGCAGCAGCGCCCGCTGGACGGGTTCGACGTGCACCATCAGCTGCACGGGTTCGGTGATGTTCCAAGCGGTTTCGAGCATGTGCAGCAGACGCAGCATCCCCGCCGGCCGGGTGAGGCCGAGGTGAAAGGCCCGGCTCTGACGGTGATAGGTGTACGAATCGTCCTCGCGCACGGCCTTTTCGAGCACCTCGTGGACGTCGAGGATGTGCCGGCGGTCCGCCTCGGTGGCCAGGTGCACCGCCGCGGCCAAGGCGGCCGATTCCAGGGTCTCCCGGACCAGATACATCTCGGCGAGTTCACCCGCGGTCAGCTGGGCGACCGAATAGCCGACATTGACGTGGTGGGCCACGAGTCCCTCCGCGGTCAGCGTCTTGAGGCTCTCCCGGATCGGGATGGTGCTGACCCCGAACAGTTCGGCCACCTCGGTGACCGGGATGGCCGTCCCCGGCGGCACCCCACCGTCGAGGATCACCCGGCGCAACTCGGCGAGGATGGCCTGCTGACCGGTGCCCGCCCGATGACCGGCGAGCCGGGACAGCAGTGCGGACGGGCGGCGGGAGGGCATCGGTCGATCTTCCTCCACGGGCGGTGACTCAGCACATTCCACTATTGACATGTCATTGCTGGACTGTGATGCTGGACTCATAGTGGCGAGGAGGCCCCATGACCGATACGACCGACATCGCGGACACCCCCGGCCTGCCCGGGGAGGGACAGTTCTTCCAACGGGGCAACTACGCGCCCGTGTCCGACGAGCTCACCGCATTCGATCTGCCCGTCGACGGACAGATCCCGCGCGACCTCGAGGGCTGGTATCTGCGCAACGGTCCGAACCCGCGCCAGCCGACCGCCCACTGGTTCACCGGCGACGGCATGATCCACGGGGTACGCATCGAACACGGTCGCGCGGCGTGGTACCGCAACCGATGGGTACGCACCGAGAGCTTCGACGACCACTTCGGGGTGTACAACGAAGACGGCAGCCGCAATCTGCATTCCAGCGTGGCCAACACCCACGTCGTCAACCATGCGGGCCGCACGCTCGCGCTCGTCGAGTCGTCGCTGCCCTACGAGATCACCACCGATCTGCAGACGGTCGGGGCCTACGACTTCGGCGGCCGACTCGTCGACTCGATGACCGCCCACCCCAAGATCTGCCCGACCACCGGTGAGCTGCACTTCTTCGGCTACGGCAGCCTGTCGGCCCCGCACGTCACCTATCACCGGGCCGACGCGGACGGGGAGTTGACGGTCAACCGGCCGATCGACGTCCCGGCGCTGACGATGATGCACGACTTCGCCATGACCAGCCGGCACGTCGTCTTCATGGATCTGCCGATCGTCTTCGATCTCGATGCCGCGATGAGTGGTTCCCGCGATATGCCCTACCGCTGGGACGACGACTACGGCGCCCGCTTCGGCGTGCTGCGCCGCGACGACCCGTACGGCACGGTGCGCTGGTTCGACATCGATCCCTGCTACGTGTTCCACGTCGCCAACGCCTACGAGACCGGCTCGACGCTGGTGCTCCAGGCTGTCCGCTACCCCGAACTGTGGCGCGACTCCGGCGGATTCGACGTCACCGCGGTGATGTGGACGTGGACGATCGATCTGGACACCGGTGCGGTGACCGAATCGCCGCTCGACGAGCGCGGTGTCGAATTTCCGCGCATCGACGAACGGCTCGCGGGATTGCCGGCTCGATACGCCGTGTCGGTCGGCGACCACCGCCTGGTGCGCCACGACCTGTCCACCGGCGCGGCGGTCGAGCACGTCTTCGGCGACGCCGACGGGCCGGGAGAGGCCGTATTTGTGCCTGCCGCAACGGGTTCTGCCGATGAGAGCAACGGCTGGTATCTGACCTACGTGTACGACGCCGAACGCGATGGCAGCGATCTGGTGATCCTCGACGCCGCCGACTTCGCCGCACCCCCGGTAGCGAAGATCGCGCTGCCGCAGCGTGTTCCGTACGGCTTCCACGGCAATTGGATCGCGGGGTAGGTTCTAGTGTCCGTCCCGCTGGGACGGCGCCGCCAACCGCGCGAGTTCGCGTCGATGCCGTTCGGCGAGCACCGCCGCGAGGAGATACTGCGGAGGTGTGCCCGGCGGCGGGGGCGGCGAGATACGGGCCGCCACATCGGCGGCGATCCGGTGTGCCATCTCGTCGCGCAGCTGCGGGTCCAAGTGTGCTGCCCGCGAGAGGAACTGACGCGACACCTCGACCTGTTGGGGGTCCAGGCCCGACAGCTGCAGCGACGACGCCCACCAGGCCAGCGCGGGCGGCATCGACGGCGGCGGGACGGTGCGGGCCGAACGCTCGCTGATCACCACGGTCCCGGCGAAGACGTCACCGATGCGTTTGCCCTTGGGGGAGAGCAGACTGCAGATGACCGCCGGTCCGCCCATCAGCGTCCAGAGCTCGATGAACCCGGCCAGAGCACGAAACAGCGCCTGTCGGAACCGCTCCGGGCCACCGTCATCGGAGACCACCCGTAGTCCCAGGACGATCTTGCCCAGTGTCCGGCCGCGCGTCGCGGTCTCGAACACCACCGGATAGCCGACCAGGCACAGCACCGTGAAGATGATCAGCACCGCCGTCGACAGCGCCTCGTCGAATCCGGTGAGGGTCATTGCCCACAGCGCGATCCCCAGCACGTACGCGATGACCACCACGACGACGTCGATCAGCACCGACAGCGTGCGCACCGGCAGTTGGGCGATCTGCACGTCGAGAACCACCGCGTCGCCGGTGACCACCGGTTCGGGCTGGGACACCATACGGTCACGCTACTAGGCTCGGACGGCGTGGACGTCGATGCATTCGTGCTGGCCCACCGCCCGGCATGGGACCGGTTGGACGCGCTGATCAAGCGTCGCCGCCGGCTGTCCGGCGCCGAGGTCGACGAGCTGGTGGATCTCTACCAGCGGGTGTCCACCCACCTGTCCATCGTCCGTTCGGCGTCCACCGACGCCGTCCTGGTCGGGCGGCTGAGCGCTCTGGTGGCCCGGGCACGCTCGGTCGTCACCGGCGCACACGCCCCGCTGTGGCGCGAGTTCACCCGATTCTGGACGGTGTCGTTCCCGGTCGTCGCCTACCGCGCCGGACGGTGGTGGCTCGGCACCGCCGCCGCCTTCCTGGTCGTCACCGTGGTCATCGCCATCTGGGTGGCCGGCAACGCCGAGGTGCGCGACGTCATCGGAACGCCGGCCGACATCGACCAATTGGTCAACAACGACTTCGCCGCCTACTACAGCGAGAATCCGGCCGGATCGTTCGCGCTGCGGGTGTGGGTGAACAACGCCTGGGTGGCCGCGCAGTGCATCGGCTTCGCCATCCTGCTCGGCCTGCCGATCCCATACATCCTGTTCCAGAACGCCGCGAATCTCGCGGTGGTGGCCGGTCTGATGTTCGAGGCGGGCCGGGGCGACGTCTTCCTCGGTCTGCTCACTCCGCACGGTCTGCTCGAGCTGACGGCGGTCTTCCTGGCCGGGGCGGCCGGTATGCGGCTCGGGTGGATGGTGATCGCGCCGGGACACCGTCCGCGCGGCCAGGTACTCGCCGAGCAGGGACGCGCGGTGATCGCGGTGGCCGTCGGCCTGGTGGTGGTGCTGTTGATCAGCGGCCTGATCGAGGCGCTGATTACCCCGTCGGGACTACCGACGGCTGCCCGGGTCGGCATCGGTGTGGCTGCCGAGATCGCCTTTCTCGGCTACGTGGTGCACTTCGGTCGCAAAGCTGTACGGGCCGGGGAAACCGGCGATGTCGACGATGCACCCGACATCGTGCCGACGAGTTGATTACCACCGGCCGGTGGCCTTGAGCGCGAGATAGTGATCGGCGAGCGCCGGCGCCAGGCGCTGTGGCTCGGCGTCGACCACCTCCACGCCGCCACCCCGGAGGCGGGCCGCGATCGCCCGCCGATCGGTGCGCGACCGTTCGGCGGCAGCAGCGTCGTACACCGCGGCGGCGTCGCCGCGCCCCGATGCCAGCACGTCGACACGCGGGTCGGACACCGCGGCGATCAGCACGTGGTGACGGCCGGCGAGCTGGGGCAGCACCCGCAGGAGCCCCTCGTCGAGCGCCGAGGTGTTCAGATCGGTGAGGACGACGACCAGTGCGCGGCGCCGCGCCCGTCGCTGGATCGCCGAAACCATGGCGGTGGAATCGGTTTCCACGAGTGCGGGCTTCAGCGGCGCCATGGCGTTGACCAGGTGGGCGAGTAGATCGGTGCGGGTGGCGTCGAATACGGCGGTCCGCATGGTCCGGTCGTGGGCCAGGAAATCGACGCGGTCGCCGGCGCGCACGGCCAGCGCGGCGAGCAGCAGCGCGGCATCCATCGACCAGTCCAATCGCGGCCAGCCGGTCGCCGGGTCGGAGCCGGTCGGATCGACCCCCACCCGGCCCGCCGAGGTGCGACCGGTGTCGAGCACGATCACGATGCGTTGATCGCGTTCGGGCCGCCAGGTGCGCACCACCACGTCGCCGCGCCGCGCCGTGGCCCGCCAGTCGATGGAGCGCACGTCGTCGCCGGCGACATACTCGCGCAGCGAGTCGAATTCGGTGCCCTGGCCGCGGATCAGGGCCGGTGTCGCGCCTTCGAGTTCGCGTAGCCGGGCCAACCGTGACGGCAGATGCCGACGCGACAGGAAGGGCGGCAGGATCCGGACCGTGCCCGGCACCCGGTGACGGCCCTGGCGCCCAGCCAGGCCGAGGGGACCCACCGCGCGCACGGTGACCGCAGCCGACCGCAGATCACCGCGCCGCACGGGATGCAATCGGGTCGACACCGACATCTGTTGTCGAGCAGCGAGGTTCAGCGGGTGGGAGAGCGGCGTCCCCCGCCCGCTGGGTGGCCAGGCATCCCGGATCCGGCCGCGGATGCGTCGCCGCCCGCTGTTGTGGACCGTGAGCACGGCCGCCACCGGCTGGCCGAGCCGGGCCGCGTCGTCCCCGGAGCGCGTCAGGCGCACGGCACGCACATCCGCGGCCAGGGCGACATCGACGGCGACCAGGACGACGCCGGCGGCCAGCAGCACGAGGAACACCGGCCCCGGTGCCGGTGCGAGGGCGATCGGGATGACACCCAGCAGCGCCAGCAGGCCGGCGCGACCGGTGAGGACCACTAGCGGGGGACGGGCACGGCGGCGAGGATGCCGTCGAGCACGCCGTCGGGATGAGCGCCCTCGAGTTCGGCCTCCGGGCGCAGCGCGATGCGGTGCCGCAGCGTCGGGCGGGCCATCGCCTTGACATCGTCGGGGGTGACGTAGCCGCGGCCCGACAGCCAGGCCCACGACCGTGCGGTCGCCAACAGGGCGGTGGCGCCGCGGGGGGACACCCCCAGCTGCAGCGCCGGCGAGCTGCGGGTCGCCGCCGCGATGTCGACGATGTAGCCGAGCACTTCGCCGGCCACCCGCACCTGCGCCACTGCCGCCCGGCCGGCGGCGAGCTCGGCCGGGCCGGCGACCGACCGCACCGCCGAGAGATCCCGCGGGTCGAATCCCCGGGCGTGCCGGTCCAGGATGGCGATCTCCTGATCACGCGGCGGCACGGCGACGGTCAGTTTGAGCAGGAACCGGTCCAGCTGAGCCTCGGGCAACTGGTAGGTGCCCTCGTACTCGATCGGATTCTGGGTGGCGGCGACGATGAACGGATCGGGTAACGGCCGGGGCTCACCGTCCACACTGACCTGACGCTCCTCCATCGCCTCCAGCAACGCCGCCTGGGTCTTGGGCGGTGTCCGGTTGATCTCGTCGGCCAGCAGCAAATGGGTGAACACCGGACCGGAGCGGAACTCGAACTCCGCGGTCCGGGCGTCGTACACCAGCGAACCGGTCACGTCGCCGGGCATGAGGTCGGGAGTGAACTGGACCCGCTTGAAATCCAGCTGCAGCGCCGCGGCCAGCGTGCGCACCAGCAGCGTCTTCGCCACCCCGGGAACGCCTTCGAGCAACACGTGACCGCGGCACAGCAGCGCGATGACCAGACCGCTGACCACCGCGTCCTGCCCGACCACCGCCTTGGCGATCTCCTCGCGCAGGGCGAGCAGTGCGTGGCGGGCGGAGTCCGGGGATGCTGGCTCAGTCACGATGCGGCGACCTGCCTTTCGATGTCGTCGAGGTGGTTGGCGAGGGAGATCAGGTCGGTGTCCGACGTCGGCGGTGGACCGAACAGCGTGTGCCAGAGCGCATTCGGATCGGCGCGGCAGCGCTGCGCAGTGGCCGCCACGATGGCCGGTGGCTCGGCACCCGCGTCGAGTCCGAGCCGTGGGATGAGCCGCTGCACCGTCGCGGTGCGCAGGGCGTCGGCGGCGCGGTCGCGCGCACGCCGCGACCGGTAGAGCCGGCCCCGGCCCTCGACGGTCTCCGACGCCCGCACCACCACGGGAAGCTGTTCGGTGACCAGCGGTCCGAGCCGGCGGCCGCGCCACACCGCCACGACCACCACCGCCAGCGCGAGCTGCAGCAGGACCCAGGTCACCTGTGCGGGGATGAGGTCGCTGATCGTGGCGTCGCCGACGGCGTCGCCCTGGCGCTGCTGGGGGGCGAACCAGATCACGCGGGGGCGGTCGCCGGCGAGATTCATCGCCAGTGCGGCGTTGCCCTGACGTGTCAGACCGCGGTTGGTGAGAAAGTCCGACGTCCCGACCACGGTGATCACTCGTCCGTCCGACCGGTAGCGGACCAGCACCCCGGCATAGCAACGCGTCAGGGTCACCCCGTCGGCCATGGTGTCCGGATCGGCCCGGTAGGTGTCGGACGTGCCGAATTGGACGGTCCCGGCGCGGTCGGCTTCGCGCAGGTCGCAGTCGGGCTCGGAGGCGTAGGCGCGGAGACCGTCAGTGCGCAGTCCGGGCGCCAGGACCTCGCGGGTCCGGGACACGGGTTCCACGAGCAGTCGGTCCCCGGGGGCCTCGGCCAACCGGCGCAGTTGGTCGGGGTCGGTCAGATGGAACGTCTGCGCGAGCACGATGAGGGTGTCGGCGCGGGCGGCGCGTTGCACATCGGCGACGCTGTCCGCCTCGACCACCTCGACACCATGCTCGCGCAGCAGGGTCACCAACGCTTGCGCACCCTCTGGTGATGTCGACTGCGGATCCATCGGGCCGCCGTCGCGCGGCGCGGTGAAGTAGACGCCCGCGGCCGCCACCGCGGCCAGCAGCAGGACCGTCAGCAGCACCCAGCGGCCGGTGCGCCAGCGCTGGGCGAGGGTGGGACCGACCTCGGCGGTCGCGGTCGGCGTGGCGCTCACCGCACCTGCGCCCAGTCCGGTGCGGCCGGCCGATGCTCGGATGCGGCGGCAGGTACCGGCATCGACGAGTCCAGCCGGTCGTCGAGGCCGGCGACGAGCCGGTAGCCGGCCCGATCGCCGGGGCGGCCGCCGTAGGTGACGTCGTTGAAGAGCGTTGCCGCGCTGCGCAGCTCGTCAGCCAGCGAGGGGATCAGCGGGCTCGCATCGCGGGCCAACTCGGTCGCCGTGCGGCCCGGTACCGGCTGCAGGGCGCCGGTTTCCTCGAGCGCGCGGGCCACCGCACGCAGACGATGCCGAATCGCCAGCGCCCAGTCTTCAGCCGCGGCATACCGTTCGGCGATCGCGCGGTGCTCGGCGGCGCCGAGTTCCCCGCCGTCGAACAGCGCCGTCTCGCCCCGCGCCGTGCGCAGGGTGCGCGACGCGATGCGCGCGGCCACGATGACGGCCACGGCCAACAGCGCGAGCAACACACCCATCGTCAGCCAGCCGCCGGGCACGGTCGAACCCGCCTGCGCAATGCGGTACAGCAGTTCCTCGAACCACTGCGAAAGCTGATCCGACCACGAACCTTTCGGGTAGATCGGCTTGTCGAGTTCGCGCTGTGCCGCGTCGCGGGCGGCGTCGCGGCCGATGTCTATCGTGGGCACGTCACGGGTGCCGGGTCAGCCACAGGTGGTCGGTCGAATCGGCAGGTGATCCGTATGCGGACGCGGCGCCGGTCTGCAACACCAGGTCGAACGCCTCGGCCCGCATGCGGCGGTCGGTGTAGAGCAGGACGACCACACCGGCGCTGAAGGGTGCGGTGACGATCTGCCCGACAGCGCCGCCGAAGGCCACCAGGACCAGGCCGAGGACGGCGGTGCCGGTGGAGTCGGCGGTGGTGGTGAGCAGCTGACCGCCGAAGCTGAACGGGACGGTGACCGCACCGGCGATGACACCCGCCGCCAGCGAGGCCAGCAGCCAGATCCCCAGAACGCGCCAGAAGTCGTTGCGCACCAGGGCGAACGACCGCTTCACCGCATCGACCACGTCGAGGCGCTCGAGGACGATCAGTGCGGGGGCGAACAGGATCGCCGTGGCGACGTAGATCGTCACCACCAGGCTCAGCAGGGTCAGCACCGCGCCGACCAGAAAAGCCACCACACCGCCACCCGCCACGGCCGCCACCACGATGACTGCGACGACGACCGCCACCAGCGCGACGACGGCGACCGCCTCGAGCAGGGTGAACCCGATCAAGGTGGGCAGGCGGCCCTTGAGCCGCTGCCAGGCTTCACCGATACCGATGTCACTGCCGAACACGGCTCGTCCGACCACCACCGTGAGCAGGCCGCTGAGCACGATGGCCGCCAGCGCCGTCGGGATCGCCGCGGCCATCGCCGATCCGGTCAGTGCGACGAAGTCACCGCCCGACATCACATCACCGCTCATCGCGGGAACCACTGTGCCGCTGGTGATCAACGGGATGACGATCTGCAGGAGCACGGCCAGGATCTGGGCGACCACGACGACAGCGGCCGTCAGCCCGAGCGTCGCCTTGGGGTTGCGGCGGATGTAGTTGACGGCGCCGTTGAAGATGTCGGACAGGATCAGCGGCCGCAGCGGAATGACACCTGGCTGCAGCGTCCCGTAGGGCGAGCCGCCGGGCCGCCAGCCGTATCCCGGCGGCGGGTAACCCGGCGGTGGACCGTAACCGGGCGGTGGACCGTAACCCGGCGGTGGACCGTAACCGGGCGGTGGCGCGTAGCCGGGTGGTGGACCGTAGCCGGGCGGCGGGCCATAGCCGGGCGGCGGGCCGGCCTGACCGAACCCGTCGGCGTCATTGGTCATGATCACCATCCTGTCGATGACCGTCGTAAATGACAACGCTTCCGGCGTAGCGTCGAAGCCATGGCCGATCTCAAGGAACAGTTGCGCGCAGACCTCACCACGGCGATGAAGAGCCAGGACAAGCTGCGGACGGCGACGCTACGACTGCTGCTGGCCGCGATTCAGACCGAAGAGGTCGCCGGCAAGGAATCGCGCCCGCTGTCCGACGAGGAAGTGCTCAAGGTGGTGGCCCGGGAGTCGCGTAAGCGGGCCGAGGCGGCAGAGGTCTACACGCAGAACGGACGCGGTGAACTGGCGGCCAACGAGCAGGCGGAGGCGCGGGTGATCGACGACTACCTGCCCACGCCACTGACCGAGGCGGAGGTGGCCAACGTCGTCGACACCGCCATCGCGCAGGTCGCCGAGCAGTTGGGGCAGCGCCCGTCGATGAAGCAGATGGGCCAGGTCATGAAGGCCGCCACCGCGATCGCGGCGGGTAAGGCCGACGGCGGCCGGTTGTCGGCGGCCGTGAAGGCTCGGTTGTAGGGAGATTTGCTGGGAGGCTGATTCCCCGGTCGGGGACCCGGGGAGGCGATCGCATGGGCGTGCCCATCCGGCGTGGTCCATAGCGCCTTCCTGTGACGTTGCTGTTAACGGCCAGTGACAGTTCATCACGTCTTCACCTGCGAGATCGCCTCTCGCCTGCACCCGATCCGTCGAGTTGACAAGCGTCGGGTGCCGGATAGATTTGTCCACATTCGTCTACTGTCAATACACAGAGATTCATGTGAGGCAACTTTGATCGAGTGCGGCTACCGTCGACTGTCCTTTGCCAGATCCCGGCGTTCCGTGACGTGGGGGGCGATCGCGCTGACCGCGGCGCTCGCCCTCACCGCGTGCGGATCCCGCGCGGGGGAGGAGAATGCAGGCGCGCCCGCCGCGTCGTGTGTGGACACCTCCGGTCCGTCGATCAAGGTCGGCGCCATCAACTCACTCTCGGGTGCCACGGCGATCAACGAGACCGTGATCCGCGATGCCATCGTGTTGGCAGTCGACGAGATCAACGCCTCGGGCGGGGTGCTCGGAAAGCAGCTGGACCTGATTGCCGAAGACGGCGCCTCGGAGCCGACGGTCTTCGCCGAGAAGGCCAACAAGCTGATCAACAGCGACTGCGTGGCGGCGGTGTTCGGCGGATACACCTCCGCCAGCCGCAAGGCGATGCTGCCGGTCTTCGAGGACAACAACTCCGTGTTGTTCTACGGCCAGCAGTACGAAGGCCTCGAGGACTCGCGCAACATCTTCTACACCGGCGCCACGACCAATCAGCAGATCATCCCCTCGCTGGACTATCTCAAGCAGCAGGGCGTCAAATCCCTCTACCTGGTCGGCAGCGATTATGTGTTCCCCCGGACGTCGAACGCCATCGTGCGCAAGTACGCCGAGGCCAACGGCATCGAGATCAAGGGCGAGGACTACGCACCGCTGGGGGCGACCGACTTCTCGACGATCGTGAACAAGATCCGCACCGCCGACGCCGACGCCGTGTTCAACGTGGTGGTGGGTGACTCGCTGGTGGCGTTCTTCCGCGAGTACACCAACGCCGGGCTCAAAGCGGCCGATATGCCGGTCATGTCCATGTGCGTCGGCGAGGAAGAGGTCAAGAGCATCGGCGTGCAGAACACCGACGGGCAACTCGCGGCGTGGAACTACTACCAGACGTTGGACACACCGGCCAACAAGGACTTCGTCGCGGCGTTCAAGGCCAAATTCGGAGCCGACCGCGTGACCTCGGATCCGATGGAATCGGCCTACACCGGGGTCCATCTGTGGAAGGCCATCGCGGAGAAGGCCGGGTCGTTCGATGTACCCGCCATCCAATCCGCCGCGGGCGGAACGACATTCGACGCCCCCGAGGGGCTGGTCACGGTGGACGGGGAGAACCACCACATCACCAAGACGGCCCGCATCGGTCAGATCCGTTCCGACGGGCTGATCTACCAGGTATGGGACTCCAAGACGCCGATCGAACCCGATCCCTATCTCCAGGGATACGAATGGGCCGGCGACATCGCACCGAAGTAGCGGCGCCACCATGCATCTCACTCCGAAAGACGAGGATCGGCTGCTGCTGTTCCTGGCCGCCGAACTGGCGCGCAAGCGTCGGGCCAACGGGTTACGACTGACCTATGCCGAGGCGCGGGCGCTCATCGCCGACGAGGTGGTCGAGGCCGCCCGCGCCGGTGCCAGCGTGTCGGAAGCGGCCGCGGCGGGCGCATCGGTGCTCACCGATGACGACATCCTGCCCGGTGTCGGCGCGCTGATCGGGACGGTTCAGGTCGAAGGCTTCTTCGACGATGGTCAGAAGCTGGTGACCATCCACGACGCGATCCGGCCCGGGACCGGCGCCGCCGACGATGAGGACGGGCCGACACCCGGGGAGGTGCTGGTCGCCGACGGCGAGATCGAACTCAACGCCGGCCGCGACAGCGCGCAGGTGGCTGTCGTGAACACCGGCGACCGGCCGATCCAGGTGGGCAGCCACTTCCACTTCTTCGAGGTCAACCGTGCGCTGCGCTTCGACCGGGCGGCGGCGTTCGGCATGCACCTGGACATCGCGTCCGGCACTGCGGTGCGCTTCGAACCGGGTGAGGAGAAGGAGGTGGCGCTGACGACGTTCGGTGGCGCCCGAGAGATCACCGGGCTCAACGACATGACCAATGGCCCGGCCACCGGTGCGGTGCCCGCGGACATGCTCACTGCACTGCGCGACAACGGATTCGAAGACGGCGAGGTGAGCGGCTGATGGCCGTCCGGATCTCACGGCGGCATTACGCCGAACTGTTCGGACCCACGGTCGGTGACCGGGTCCGGCTGGCCGACACCGAACTGCTGGCCGAGGTCGAACACGACTCCTGTGTGTACGGCGACGAAGCGGTGTTCGGCGGAGGCAAGACCATGCGCGAGGGCATGGCGGTGCACAACAGCATCACCAACGCCGCCGGCGCACTGGACTTCGTCATCACCAATGCGCTGGTCATCGATCCGGTGCTCGGAATCCGCAAGGCGGACATCGGGATCAAGGACGGTCGGATCGCCGGAATCGGCAAGGCCGGCAACCCCCAGACGATGGACGGCGTCGACCCCGATCTGATCATCGGGGCGGGCACCGACGTCCGGGCCGGCGAAGGCATGATCGCCACGCCGGGCGCGATCGACGTGCACGTGCATTTCGACAGCGCGGGTCTGGTGGACGAGGCCATCTCCAGCGGTATCACCACCATGATCGGTGGCGGGCTCGGTCCGGTCACGGTGGGTATCACCTCGTCCGGGCCGACCAATCTCGCACGGATGTTGCATGCCGCAGAGGCCTTCCCGATGAACTTCGGCTTCCTCGGCAACGGCAGCGCCGCGGATACCGCACCGCTGATCGAGCAGGGCCTGGCCGGCGCGATCGGCTACAAGATCCACGAAGACTGGGGCGCCACCCCCGCGGCGATCCGCGCATCGCTCGACGCGGGTGACGAACTGGGCCTACAGGTGCAGATCCACACCGACACGCTCAACGAAGCCGGCTTCTACGAGGACACGATGCGCGCCATCGCGGGCCGGGTGATCCACACCTATCACGCCGAGGGCGCGGGCGGCGGGCACGCGCCGGACGTGATGCGGGTGGTGGGCGAGGCGCACTGTCTGCCGTCATCGACGAACCCCACCAACCCGTACACGCTCAACACTTTCGACGAGCACCTCGACATGGTGATGGTGTGCCACCATCTGAATCCCCGCATTCCGGAGGACGTCGCATTCGCCGAGTCGAGGATCCGGCGCGAGACCATCGCGGCCGAGGACGTGCTGCACGACCTCGGTGCGATCTCGGTGATGGGCTCCGACTCTCAGGGCATGGGACGCATCGGTGAGACCGTCGCGCGTACCTGGCAACTCGCATCCCACATGCGGGCCACCCGGGGTGCACTGCCCGCCGACGAGGGCACCGGCGCGGACAACGCCCGCATCCTGCGCTACATCGCCAAGCTCACCATCAACGCGGCCCGCATGTTCGGTATCGACCACGAGGTCGGCTCGTTGGAACGCGGCAAGCTCGCCGACATCGTGCTGTGGGAACCGAAGTTCTTCGGCATCCGACCGGAGGTGGTCTTCAAGGGCGGTTTCCCGGCCTGGTCGGTGATGGGCGAGGCCAACGCATCGTTGATGACCTGTGAACCGCTGCGTTATCGGCCGCAGTGGACCGCCTTCGGTAAAGGCCCCGCCGACGTGTCGGTGAACTTCGTCGCCCAGGCGGCCATCGACGCCGATCTCGGCGGCCGGCTCGGTCTGGCCACGCCGCTGCGGCCCTGCCTGGGCGCGCGCGGCTTGAGCAAGGCCGATCTGCTGCACAACGACCATCTGCCGCACATCACCATCGACCCGGACACCTACCGCGTCGAAGTGGACGGTGAACTGTGCACCAGCACCCCGATGACCCGGGTCCCGCTGGGCCGCCGCTACACGATCAAGTAGGAGGAACACCGATGAGTGAGGCGGTGCGGATCGGCATCGGGGGACCGGTCGGATCAGGTAAGACCCGGCTGGTGGAGCGGCTGGTGCCGCTGCTGCGCGAGGCCGGCGTCGACGTCGCGGTGATCACCAACGACCTGGTCACCGACGAAGACGCCCAGCGCGTGCGCCGCAGCGGCGTCATCGACCCCGACCGGGTCCTGGCCGTGGAAACGGGCGCCTGCCCGCACACCGCCATCCGCGAGGATCCGTCGGCGAACCTGGCGGCGGTGCTGGAGCTGGAGCGCGGCTTCCCTGGACTCCAAGCGGTGCTCATCGAGTCCGGCGGGGACAATCTGGCCGCCACCTTCACCTCGGATCTGGTGGACTACTGGATTTTCGTCATCGACACCGCGGCCGGTGACGACATCCCGCGCAAGAAAGGCATCGGACTGCTTCAGGCAGATCTATTGGTGGTCAACAAGATCGACCTGGCACCGCTGGTCGGGGCCGATCTCGGCCGCATGCGGTCCGACTGTGCCGTGGCGCGGCCCGACAAGCCCACCGTGTTCACCGATCTGCACGCCGGCACCGGCCTCGACGAGGTGTTCAAGACCGTGTGCCATGGTGCGATGCTCAGCCCGGCCTGACGCGATGAGCACCGGTGTCCTCGAGCTCGATCTCGTCCGCGGCAGCGGCGGCCGCACCCGGATAGCCCGGCTGAGGCACCAGTTCCCGCAGCGGGTCACCGTGCCGATGTACCTCGACGAGGACGATCCCGGCCGCGCCCACCTGTGCGTGCAGAACCCCAGCGCCGGTGTCTTTCCGGGCGACCGGTTGCGCACCCGCGTCCATGCCGGCCCGGGCGCCGCCCTACATCTGACGGCGCAGTCCGCGGCACAGGTCTTCGCGCCGCACGCCGGCAGCGACAGCGATCACGCCACCGCGGAGGTCGACATCACGGTGACGGCCGGCGCGAGCGTCGAGTACGTCCCCAAGAACGTCATCCCGCATGCGGGTTCGGACTATCGCCAGTCCACGACGCTGACCGTCGAACACGGCGGCGTCTACGTGGGCTGGGAGTCGTTGGCCGCGGGGCGGATCGGACACGGCGAGCGCAACCGGTACCGGCGCTGCGAGATGCGTACCGTGGTCACGGTCGCGGGGCGCACGCAGGTGCGTGACCGTCTGCTGCTCGAGCCGCCCGCCGTCGCCGGCGCGGGTCTGCTGCACGGGCAGGATTACCTGGCGACGCTCATGGTCGTCGCGCCCGCCCACGACGTGGACGATCTGCTGGTGGCGCTGCGCGCCGAAGCCGCCGAGCACGGGGCGATCCGATGCGGGGTGAGCGCACTTCCCGGTGGTGTCGGGGTGATGGCCCGGGTGCTGGCCGACCGAGCCCCCGCACTGACCCGCATCGAACGCGCGATGCGTTCGGTCACCACCCGCCGGTTGACCGGCCGGACCGGCGGCCCGGCGATGGTGAGGATGTGACATGCCTACGGCGGTGACCGAGATCCTCGGCCGGGCAGACGACGTCGCGTTCGCTCGGCGGCGGATCTGCCCGGTGGACATCTCCTGGGGTGACGCGCGCAAGCACCGGCAGGTCACCTATGCCGTGGACGGCCGGGAACTCGAGATCCGGCTACCGCGGGGCACGTTCCTCTTCGACGGCGCGGTCCTGGCCGACGACGGGGCAGAGATCGTCGTCGTGCGCCGGCCGGCGGAGGACGCTGTGGTGGTCGACTTCGCCGAGAACGCCGGTGTCGACGGCGTACGCGGCGCGCTGCTGCTGGGGTATTGGTTGGGTAATCAGCACGCTCCGCTCGAGGTCTCGGAAAAGCAGCTGCGCACACCGCTGTTCACCGGGCCGGCCACCGCGCGCGACACACTGGAGCGGATGGGCCTGACCGGCGTGGTGGGCCGGGTGAGACTTGCGGCGCACGGTTGGACCAACACGTCGGCCGACCACCACCACGACCACGCACACGACGACGGACACGCACATGGCTGATCCCGGTGCCATGCTGGCATGGCTGCAACTGCACGACAGTGCTTTTCCTTCAGGACGATTCGTGCACAGCCATGGCGCAGAGGCGTGGTTGGCCGCCCATCCGGACGCGACCGCCGACGATGTCTGCGCCCTGGCCGACGGCTATGTCCGGAACAGCGTCGCCGCGCTCGACGCAGTGATCACCGGACATGCCTGGAGCGCCGCGTCGACCGCCGAGCTGCTGGAACTGGACCAGCTCACCACGTCCTACAAGCTCTCAGCCGGTTCCCGCACCGCGTCGGGGAACTGCGGACGGCAGCTGGCGCTGGCCGCGCGTCACCTGGGCGTCGAGGACGGCGGATTCCTCGGCGCGGTCTGGACCGCAGAGACGGACGGCAACCTCGCGGTGGTCGAACCCGTGGTCGCACGGGCGCTCGGAATCGGCCGCTTCGACACTGTGCTGGGCACCCTGCGTTCCGCCTACACCGGAGTGCTCACCGCGGCCGTGCGTCTGGGACGGATTGGGCCCATGGGTGTCCAGCGCGCGCTGCTCCACCGGCGTGACGTGATCGTGCAGTTGTCCCATCTGGCGCTGGGCACCGCACTCGAGGACGTCCATGCGACGACGCCCGAGCTCGAGGTGTACGCGATGCGGCACGAGACCGCCTCGGCACGGATGTTCACCACCTGACGTTCACCGGATACTCGTTTGCGCGGCGGGGCCGGCGGCTACCCGTGCCGGCATGACGCGCTTTGGCTACACCCTGATGACCGAACAGAGCGGACCCAAGGATCTGGTGCGGTACGCCGCGGCGGCCGAGCGGGTGGGTTTCGATTTCGAGGTGTCCAGCGACCACTACTCACCGTGGCTGTCGGCGCAGGGCCACGCCCCCAACGCGTGGACCACGCTGGGGGCGGTCGCGCAGGTCACCGAGCGCGTTGAGCTGTTCACCTACGTCACCTGCCCGACGATCCGCTACCACCCCGCGATCGTGGCCCAACAGGCGGCGACCCTGCAGATCCTGGCGGACGGACGGTTCACCCTCGGCGTCGGCAGCGGTGAGAATCTCAACGAGCACGTCGTCGGCCAGGGCTGGCCCACGGTCGCCCGCCGACTCGACATGCTGCGCGAGGCGATCCAGATCATCCGCGAACTGTTCACCGGCGAACTGGTCGACTGGCGCGGCGAATATTTCGAGGTCGACTCGGCCCGGCTGTGGGATCTACCCGAGGTGCCGGTGGCGATCGCCGCAGCGGTCTCGGGGGACCGGTCGGTCGAGGCGCTGGCCCCGCTCGCCGACCACCTGATCGCCGTCGAGCCGAAGCCGGACATCGTCGACTCGTGGCATGAAACCCGCCGCGGGACAGGGCTTCCCGGTTCCCGGGTGATCGGTCAGATCCCGATCTGCTGGGACAGCGACAAGGACCGGGCCGTCGCCCGAGCCCATGAGCAGTTCCGCTGGTTCGCCGGCGGCTGGGCGGTGAACTCGGATCTGCCCACCACCGCGGGGTTCGCCGGCGCCACCCAGTTCGTGCGCCCGGAGGACACCGCCGACTCCATCCCCTGCGGACCCGATCTCGACGCGATCGTGGAATCGGTGAGCGAATACTGGAAAGCCGGTTTCACCGACATCGCGCTGGTGCAGGTCGGGGACGAAGGCCAGGAGCAGTTCCTGCAGGAGGCCGCCGGACCACTGCTTGAGAAGCTGCGCGCCGCGGCCGATTGAGCCGTCCGGGGACGGGTACCTGAGCCGGTGACGAAAGGAGCGGACATGCCCCGCGGAGAAGGCATCTACGACGAGGAACACGCCGCCGAACCCAAGGGTGGGCGTCCCGGACCGACCGATCAGGGCCGCGACGGCGGGATGGCGTCGCGCGAGGTCGCGCCCGAGATCACCACACCGGACGACACCGAGGAGAACCCGGAGTAGCGGGTCACTCGGCGTCGCGACCCTGTCGGCTGCGCCGGTAGGCCGAACGGCGCAGCGCGGTCAGCCAACGTGGGAGCAGATCCACCTCCGACGTGCAGTTGCGGGTGGGATCGAAGGCCAGGTCGCGATCCGGTGGCAGCACCCGACTGAAGGTCAGGCGCGCCAGCGGCCGGAAGGCGCCGGTGCCTGCGGCTTGTTCGACGTCGAACACCAAGTCTCCGCGCGACAGCCGATCGGTGATGGTGTCGAGGGACAGTCCGGGACTGTTCAGCTCGGTGGCCAGCCTGGCCCGCACCCACCACGTCCCGCCCCGGTGCCCCAGGGGCATCAGGCTCGAGAAGTAGACCTCACCCCATGAAGACGCCGGGCGCAGCAGGACGCGGCTCAATCCCGAGCCGGTGCTTGCCAGCAACACATCCCACGGCCCGTCGTCGGTCTGCATCCTCCAGGCCAGTCCGGCGACGTCGGGCGTGGCGCCCGGAAGGCCGACCCCTTTGGAGATCCGGCCGATGACGTCGCCGGACGCGATCGGCAGGCCTTCGCCTGCGGGGGCGAGCCGTTCGATGCGGCCCCGCGCGAGGACGCCGTTGGGATGGAACAGCCGCCGGTGGCGAACCGCGGCGCCGACCTCCATGGGCAGCGTGAGGACATCGGAGACTTTCACGTGCTGAACGTGCCCGCGCCAGCAGGTGGGCAAACGGACCGGACCGGTTTAACGGCTTCGATACAGGGCATTAATCACCCGCACAAGATCATCTGACATCGAGAGGCCGATGTGACCACCGCATATACCGATGAGCGCGACATCGTGGTCGCCGCAGAGGGCGTCTACGCCCCGCAGGAAGACTCCCAGCTGCTGATCGACGTCATGGAGAAGACGGGACTGGCCGTCGGGAACCGGGTCGCCGATCTGTGCACGGGCAGCGGCGTCGTGGCGGTCAACGCGGCCCTGCAGGGGGCCGGCTCGGTCAGCGCCTTCGACATCTGCCCCAAGGCGGTGCGGTGCGCGCGCACGAACGCGCTGACCGCCGGTGTCGACATCGACGTCCACCTGGGTTCCTGGGCGCGTGCGGTCGAGTTCCGGCCCTTCGATCTGGTCACGTGCAACCCGCCCTACATTCCGCACGACCCAGGCGCCGACGCGGGTCCGGTGCCCTCCAGCGTGGGGCCGGCGCGGGCCTGGGACGCCGGTTACGACGGCCGAATGGTGCTCGACCCGCTGTGCGAAGCGGTGCCCGAACTGCTGGCCGACGGCGGTAGCTTGCTGCTCGTGCAGTCCGAGTTCGCCAACCCGCGCCAAACGTTGGCGGCGTTGTCCAGCGCCGGTCTGGATGCCGAAGTGATTGCTTGGCAATGGATTCCGTTCGGCCCGGTGCTGACCGCGCGGGCCGAGTGGCTGGAGGAGACGGGCCGGTTGGACCCGGGCCGCCGCGAAGAGGAGCTGCTGGTCATCCGGGCGGACAAGCCGTGACCGAGCCGCGCACCGTGCGGGTGGTGCAGGGCGGGCCCATCATGGTCGAAGGGCCCGTCCGCATCGAGATGCCCGACGGCAGCGTGGTGGAATCCGACCGGTTCATGGTCGCGATCTGTGCGTGTAAGCGCAGCAAGAACTATCCGCTGTGCGACACCAGCCACCGTCGGCGCCGCCGCGGCGACGCCGACGGGGTCACGAAGTCCGGCGAGAAGCCGTCCTCAGTCCAGCGGCCGGCGTAGCGAACTCTCGCCTGCGGCCCAGCACCGCATCACGTGATCGGCCAGCCGGTCCTCGATGAACGCGTGGGCCCGGATTCCGAACACCACATCGGCGTCGAGGTGCGGTTCGCGCGCCACCAGATCGCCGACCACATCGGTGCGCACCACCTGCTCGTGCACCGCGTCGGCCTCCACGTGTTCGCGGTAGAACGCGGTGCAGACCTCGGGTGCGCCCATCCGCTCCAAGGCGTCGACCAGTCGGCGCGATCCGGGAGACGAGGTGATCTCGGTCGATGCGAAGTGTCCGACCGCGGCGCCGCGCAAAGCTCGGTGCAGTCCGAACAACGACATCAGATTGACCGCGGCCAGCGCCTCGGCCGGCACGTCGTTGATGTAGCCCAGGTAGGTGTCGTCGAGGCCGGCGGCGACCATCAGATCGGCGAAGAGCTGCTGGTGCAGATGCTGACCGCGCCCACCGCCGAACTCGTCGAATTCGACGGCCACGAACGACGCCTTGGCCTGGCCGGTGAGCCGCGGGATCGCGAATGCGTGCGGGTCGCCCTCCTTGAGGTGGTAGAGCGACCGATGCACGAAGTATTCACGCATCTGCTCCCAGGTGCCCTTGTCGCGCAGATAGTAGGACGGGCCGGTGGCGCCGGGATGGCCGTCGACCGGTTCGACCGCCAGCGCCTCCATCTCGGCGGCGGCGGTGTCCTGCGGGGTGATCTCCCCGATGTCATTGCGCACGGCAGTCAGGAACGACTGCTCCAGCTGGCCGCGTAGGTGCAGCAGCCCAGCGTTCCACTCCCAATGCGGATCGACCCCGGCGAAGCCGCGGTAGTGCAACTCGTAGCAGACATAGAGGGCGAGCTGCAGATCGATGCCGTAGGGGTCGGCGTCGGCCAGCGAGGCTTCGACCCGGGAGAGGTGGTTGCGCGGGGCCCGCTCGGTGAGCAAGCTCACCACAGCATGGGAAAGCGGGCCGCGGGCGTCGGGCAACGTCGGTTCGACGACGAGGGGCGCGAGAGTCACGGTCGACGGATACCCGCTGAGCCACCGGTCAATCGTGCGGGCGTACCACTTTCCCTACACCCGCCAGAGCGCTTCCTGGGCGGTGCTGGCGACCAGCATGCCGGCATCGTCGTAGAGCGATCCGCGGGCCAGGCCGCGGGCGTCGCTGTTGTTGACCCCGTCGACCTCGTAGCGGTGCCAATCGTTCGGGACGAACGGGCGGTGGAACCACACGGAGTGGTCGAGCGAGGCGGCCACCCCCGCGCCCGGGGCGACGGGAGCGCCCGCGGGCCGGGCGGCCGGAACGGGTCCCAGATCGGACATGTAGGTCAGGGCGCAGGCGCGGATCAGCGGATCGTCCTCGATGGGGTTGTGGAAGCGGATCCAGAACGGCGGGATGACGAACGGCGAATCGTCGTCGTGGCGGGTGCGGATGTCGAATCGGTCGACATCCTCGAGTTCGGGCGCCTTCGGTGTCGCCTCCGCGACCGACAGGTCCGGCGGACGGGGTGGATACCAGTCCGTACCGGCCTCGGGGCGGTGGAACGAGGCGATCATCTCGAGGATGACCTTGCCCTGCTGCAGCGCCGTCACCCGCCGAGTGTCGAACGACCGCCCGTCGCGGGTGCGTTCGACCTCGAGTTCGACATCGACGCCGTACCGGCCGCCCCGGACGAAGTAGGCGTGTAGCGACTGCGGCAGCTTCTCGGGCGAGACGGTGGCACCGGCGGCGCCGAGGGCCTGCGCGGCGATCAGGCCGCCGAACAACCGGGCCGCCGGGCCGCTGGTGACCTGCGGCGCCACGAACCGGTCACCGGCACGCTCGAATGCGAGCAGATCCGCAATCCAGCTACGCGCCGGCGTCGGGTGGTCTCGGAGCGCGGTCATTGGTGCCAGGCTATCAACCACTTGGTTGGGCGTAGAGGTGAGCCCGGACGCGGTGTCTCGGCACATACCCGTAGGGGTATGTAGGGTGGTGGGCGGGACCGACACCCAGATCCTCGAGTGAGCCTGCGAAGGAGCAGATATGGACGTCTCGATCATCGAAACCTCCGGACTCGGAGACCGCAGCTATCTCGTCGCCCACCAGGGCGTCGCCATCGTTGTCGACCCGCAACGCGACATCGACCGCGTGCTCACCCGCGCCGAGAAGCTCCGGGTTCGCATCACCCACGTGCTGGAGACCCACCTGCACAACGACTACGTGACCGGGGGACTCGAACTGTCCCGCACAGTCGGCGCCGACTATGCGGTGCCGGCCGGTGACGACGTCGACTACGCACGTCGGCCGGTCGCCGACGGCGACCTCATCGACGCCGGACCGATCCAACTCGAAGTGCTGCACACCCCCGGCCACACCCACCATCACGTCAGCTATGTGCTGCGCGACAGTGCCGGCGCCGTCCATGGCGTGTTCACCGGCGGGTCGATGCTCTACGGCACCACCGGACGCACCGACCTGATCGGGCCGGACGACACCGTGGAGCTGTCCCACGCGCAGTACCACTCGGTGCGCAAACTCGCCGACCGGCTGCCGCCCGACACCCCGATCTACCCCACCCACGGCTTCGGCAGCTTCTGTTCGGCCACACCGGCGTCCGGCGACTCCTCGACGATCGGTGAGCAGCGCGACACCAATCCGGCGCTGACCCAGGACGAGCAGAGTTTCGTCGATGACCTGTTGGCCGGACTGTCGGCGTACCCCGCCTACTACGCCCATATGGGTGTCATCAACAGCGCGGGCCCACAGCCGGTGGATCTGACGCCTCCCGCACCGGTCGACCCGGCGGAACTGCGACGCCGGATCGACGCCGGTGAGTGGGTGGTCGACCTGCGACAGCGCAGGGCGTTCGCCGCCGGGCACCTGCCGGGCACCTTCGGGTTCGAGCTGTCCGGATCGTTCGTCAGCTACTTCGGCTGGCTCTACGACTGGGGCGCCCCGATCACGGTGATCGGCGAATTACCCGAACAGGTCGCCGACGCGAAACGCGAACTGGTGCGCATCGGCGCGGACCGGCTCACCGGCGCGGCTACCGGGGACGTCGACACCCTCGGTGGCGACCACTTGCGTTCCTATCGGGTCGTCGACTTCGCCGCCCTGGCAACGGAACTCGCCTCCCCATCGGTGTCTGTCCTCGACGTACGACAAACCCACGAGTACGCCGCGGAGCACCTTCCCGGTGCCGTCAACATTCCGTTGCACGAGTTGCCCGACCGGCTCGCTGACGTGCCCGCCGGATCGGTCTGGGTGCACTGCGGTTCGGGATACCGCGCGTCGATCGCGGCGTCGCTGCTCGACCGCGCAGGAATCGACGTCGTCCTGATCGACGACGCCTTCGCCAAGGCCGGTGAGCTGGGCCTGACTTCGCAGTGACGGCGAGCCGCTAGGGCGCTTGTCTCCCAACGTGTTCAGCAGCATCTTCGCCGCTCGTCGGTGGGATCAGGACGGTCCACAGCTCGGTGATCAGGCTGTCCTTGATGACCGCGGCGTCGAAACCGGTCATCTGGATCTGCCCGTCGGCGGGGTCGACCAGCTGCCAAGCGAGGTGGGCGAATCCGGGCAGCTGATGCACCGGGCCGACACTCTCGAACTGCAGATCACCGAGACCGGACTGCAGAGCGACGCACTTGGCCTCGAGCGCATCGTGACCGGTGGTGACCCCCTCGGCGTCGGTCCATCGGACGTCGGGAGCGTACGTGCGGCGGGCGGCCTCGCGGCGCTTACCTTGCTCACGTTCGTTGAAGACGGCGAGCAAATTGTCGTGCATCAAGGTGACGACGGAATCGGCCATGACACTCCTCGGCATCGGATTTCATGAGTGCCGGTTCTGATCGGAACACTCGGGGCTATCAACTGGCCGCGGTGGCGCCGGTGAACGGGCTTTACACTGACTCGCCTGCGGTTGATTGTGTAACGCATATGACAAAACAGACGGTACGAGATATCGGGCTGTGCCGCAACAGAATCGTTCGGCCCGACGACGAACCGGCGCGGCGGGCAGGCTCAGGCTCGCGCCGAGCGCCTCCGGGAGCGTGGCCAGGCGCGCAAGGCCACATCGGCAGCGGCCCGCAACGCTTTGCGATCCGCCCCGTCACGCGCCAACGCCGAAAGACCCCGCAAGACCAGGTCCATGTAGTCGGTCAACGCGTCCAGGTCATCCGCCTCGGTCAAGTCGCCGTCATGCTGCGCCTGCTGCAGTCGCTGCCGGATGGCTGACCGCCCGAGTTGGCGCTCGTCGCTCAGCATCGGGTCCGATATCACGAAGCATCCGCGCGGTTGCTCGTCGCTGCCGTACTCGCGCACAGCGATCTCGAGCATCCGGGCGAAGACGTCGCGCGCCGTGCGTTCGCCCAGCGCCGGGGGGACCACGGTTGACGGCGCACTCGTGTACATCGCGACCGCCTCGTTGTACAGGCCCTGCTTCCCACCGAACGCGTTGTAGAGGCTGGGCGCCGAGATCCCCATGGCTTCGGTCAGATCGCGCACCGTCGTCCGCTCATAGCCCCGCTCCCAGAACAGGTGCAGAGCCTTGACCAACGCTTCATCGCGGTCGAACTCCGGGGGCCGTGCCATCCCCTCATCCTAGGTAGCGCACCACCTCGCCACCGTCGGTCAGGAGACGGCGATGTCCATCTCGTCGGGCGCGGTGCCGACGATGGGCTGCGAGATGAAGCTCCGGGTGGTCAACGGGCCGCCGAATTGCTGCAGTAGGCCGCCCTCGTCGTTACGACCGAGGTCGATCGGCGCGAACCCGAAGACCTCCAGGAGATGGGCGACCTCGGCATTGGCACTCGGATGGTTTCCGGACACGAAGGCCACCCGCCGACCACCACTGCCGTCACCGGGTTCCCGCGCGAGCACCTTGGCCCAGGTGTGCCCGAACGCCTTGACCACCCGGGCGTTGCGCGCCCACCGCGCGACCATATCCGAGGACGCCTGCCCACCCAGGTCCGCCGGCGAGAAGTCGCGAAAGTCGATCGCGTTCGTGGCGTCCACGATGATGCGCTGTGCCCAATCGGAGACCTGCTCGACCAGACCCTTGACGGCATCGAACGGCACAGCGAGCACCACGATGTCGGCGCGCAGGGCGTCAGACACCTCGGTCGGCACGATGTGCGGCCCAAGTCGCTCCGCCAGGGGCGCCACCGCGGCCACACCTCTGGAAGTGGCGACCCCCACGTCGATTCCCGCGCGGGCGAACTGTCCGGCCACCGCGGAGCCGATGTTGCCCGACCCGACGATTGCGAAGCGCACGCTCAGCTCTCCATCTACTCGATGTGATCTCCGGGCGACGTCCCGTGAGTTTTGTACACAGTGTTATATAACTAGTTATATAACACTGTGTGCTGAACCGCTACCGACGCGTGCGCCACGCTGATGTGCACCGGGTTGCGGACCGGAACGAAAGAAGGCCCCGAGCTGGATAACCAGTCAGGGCCTTCTAGCTGCGATCACACGAGTCGGGGTGGCGGGATTCGAACCCACGACCTCTTCGTCCCGAACGAAGCACGCTACCAAGCTGCGCCACACCCCGGGTGAAGCGATGAAAGGGTATCGCACCCATGGGTCCCAAAGCCAAACGGGCTGCCGGTGTCGATGTCGCTGCAATGGGTAACCACCCGGTCACGACGACGCGACACGACGACTCCGGCGCACCGGAATGAACCGACTTGTCGGTGGCGTTGATGACAATGGCGGCAGAGAGCCGCAGAATCGCGAAACGAGGCAGCCATGACCGGGTTGGGAGCGTCCATCTACCTGGGGTTCTTCGCCCTGGCGGCGATCTGGCTCTTTCTCACCGCCGACGGGCCACTGTCCGGCCGGTCCGACGATCAGGACCAGGCGCAGGACCGTTCGAATTCGATCAGCGACGCGGCCGACTCCGACGGGTCGATGCCCTGGCTGCTCAGCCATTCGTCGCAGAAGTAGGTATCGGCGTAGCGGTCGCCGCTGTCGGCGATCAGCGTCACCACCGATCCACTGCGTCCCTGGGCATTCATCTCGGCCAACAGGCTGAAAGCACCCCACATGTTGGTGCCCGTCGACGGACCGACCCGCCGGCCCAGTACCCGGCTGACGTGGCGCGCCGCCGCGACCGACCCGGCGTCCGGAACCGTCATCATCCGATCCACCACCCCGGGCAGGAACGACGGTTCCACCCGCGGTCGGCCGATGCCCTCGATACGTGACGACGCCCCGGTGACGACATCCTCGCGGCCCTGCGCATAGGACGGGAAGAACGCGGAGTTCTCCGGATCCACCACACACAGACCGGTGGCGTGCCGGCGGTAGCGGATGTAGCGGCCGATGGTCGCGCTCGTGCCGCCGGTTCCCGCGCCGACGACGATCCACTCCGGGACCGGATGGCGCTCCATGGCCATCTGTTGATAGATCGACTCGGCGATGTTGTTGTTGCCGCGCCAGTCCGTGGCGCGTTCGGCGTTGGTGAACTGGTCGAGGTAGTGCCCGCCGGTCTCCTCGGCCAGCCGCTCGGCCTCCGCGTACACCTGAGCCGACTCGGCGACGAAATGGCAACGGCCGCCCTGCGATTCGATCAGCGCAATCTTCGACGAGCTCGTCGACGACGTCATCACCGCGATGAACGGCAGTCCGAGTAGCGCCGCGAAGTATGCCTCCGAGACCGCGGTGGACCCGCTGGAGGCCTCGATCACCGTGGTGCCCTCGCCGATCCACCCGTTACACAACGCGTAGAGGAACAGCGAGCGGGCCAGGCGGTGTTTGAGGCTGCCGGTGATGTGCGTCGACTCGTCCTTGAGATAGAGCGCCAGGTCGACACCGTCGCACCACGCCGCAGGCAGCGGATAACGCAGCAGGTGGGTGTCCGCACTGCGCCGGGCATCGGCTTCGATCAACCGGATCGCGTCGTCGACCCAGGCCCGGGGGGCGCTGCGCGTCGCCGTCCTGGCCTCCGCGCTCACCGCGCGGCGACGGTCGACGGCGACTGGCCGGCGTGGGTGATCGCGTCGTTGCCCCCGGTCGGGGCCGCCACCAGGGTCAGCAGGGTCGCCTCGGGGCGGCAGCAGAACCGCATCGGGGCGAACGGCGACGTGCCGATGCCGGCCGACACGTGCAGCGCCATATCGGCACCCCACTGCGAGGCGCCCTTGGCGCGCGAACGGTCCAGCTCGCAATTGGTGACGATGGCACCGTAGAACGGCAGGCACAGCTGGCCGCCGTGGGTGTGGCCGGCCATCACCAGCTGATAGCCGTCGGCGGCGAACCGGTCGAGCACCCGCGGTTCGGGAGAATGGGTCAGGCCCAGGGTCAGGTTGGCCGTCTCGGCGGCGCGGCCGGCGATGGTGTCGTACCGGTCGCGCTTGAGATGCGGATCATCGACGCCGGCCAGCGCGATCCGCAGACCCGCCACGTCGAGTTCCCGGCGGGTGTGGGTCATGTCCAGCCAGCCCCGCTCGGTGAACGCGGCGCGCAGATCCTGCCACGGCAGCGGTTCCCCATGGGCGCGGTGGGTGGGCTTGGTGATGTAGTTCAGCGGATTCTTCAGTTGCGGGGCGAAGTAGTCATTGCTGCCGAACACGAACACCCCGGGCACCGACAGCAGACTCGACAGCGACTGGACGACCGCCGGAACCGCCTTCGGATGCGCCAGGTTGTCGCCGGTGTTCACCACGAAATCGGGTTCCAGCCGCGCGAGGTCGCGCAGCCAGGCCTGCTTGCGCCGCTGCCCGGGACGCATGTGGATGTCGCTGAGATGTAGCACCCGCAGGCGGGAGGAGCCCGGCGAGAGCACCGGCATCGTCACTTCCCGCAGCGTGAACGCGTTGCGCTCGATCAGCGATGCGTAGGCGATGCCGGCGGCCAGCGAGCCGGCCCCGGCCGCGGCGGTGGTCTTCAGGATCGTCACCGGCGACGAGGTCTTCGATCGTCGAGGAGCAACAGCCATACCAGAAATCGTACTGCGAGACGCCCCGTCAGACCGATCACACCTCGGCGAGGATCACGGTGGCGGCGGGGGCGGTGGCGGTCCGAGCACCGGCACCGTGATGGGCGGCAGACCGGGGATCTCGACGACGGTCTGGCCGATCGGCGGCGGCGGCCCACCCGGCAGCCCCGGGATGTCGCTCGGGGGCGGCGGCGGTGGCGGCGCCGGCGGGATGCCGTTGGAGACCTGGATGGTGACGATCGAGCCGGGGATGGTCTGTCCACTGGGAGTGGTGCCGATGACCGTGCCGGCGCGGGAACCGCTGTTCACCGAACTGGTCTGGTCGGCGACCTGGAATCCGGCGTCACGCAGGCGCTGGCGGGCACCGTCCACGGTCAGCCCGGACACGCTGGGCACCTGCGAACCCGGTCCGCCATCGACGTACCGCGGGTCGGTCGGCGGCAACGCGATGTCGCCGAAGTTGGTCGCGATGGGCTTCATGGCGGCGAACCACGTCCGGGCCGGCTCATTACCACCGAACAGCCCACCCGAACCGCACTGTCGCAGCGGGAAGGAACAGAGCTCGCTGGGTTCGGTCGAATCGTCGTAGATATAGCTGGCGGCCGCGTAGTGATTGGTGAAGCCCAGGAACGCCGAGGACCGGTTGGACTCGGTGGTGCCGGTCTTACCGGACATCGGCAGATCCCAGCCGACCGACCCGGCCGCACCCGCCGCGGTGCCGGCGCCCTGGTCGTCCTTGCTCATGGCATTGGCGAGGGTGTTGGCCAGGCCCTCGGGCACCGCCTGCTCGCAGGTCTCGGTGGTCACCGAGACCTCCTCGCCGTTCCGGTCGACGACCTGGGCGATCGGGTTCGGCGGGCACCACACGCCGCCCGAGGCCAGCGTCGCCCCGACGTTCGACAGCTCGAGCGCGTTGACCTCGACGGGGCCCAGGGTGAACGAACCGATGTTCTGACGCTTGATGAAATCCGCGAGGCTCTCGTTGCTGTCCGGGTCGTAGTCGCGCGCCGTCCCGGGCAGGGCGTAGGACCGCAGCCCCAACTTGACCGACATGTCCACCGCGCGCGGCACCCCGACCTGCGAGATCAGCTTCGCGAACGCGGTGTTCGGCGAGGTGGCCAGCGCATCGGTGACGCTCATGCTGCCGCGATAGTTGCCGGCGTTGGCCACACACCAGGTGTCCGCGGGACAACCGGGGCGATCACTGCTGCCCAGCCCCTTGGCCTGGAACTGGCCCGGCACCGGCAGCTGGGTGTTGATGCCCATGCCCATCTCCATCGCCGCGGCGGTGGTGAAGATCTTGAACACCGAACCGGCGCCGTTACCCGCCAGGCTGAACGGCTGGGGCTGCATGGTCTCCCCGGCGTCGGTGTTGAGGCCGTAGGTGCGGTTGGACGCCATCGCGACCACCGGGTGGGACTCCTTGCCCGGCAGCACCACGCTCATCACGCTGGCCACCCCCTCGAGGTCGGGGCTGGCGTACTGGGTGATGCCGTTCTTGACGGTGGCCTGCACGTCCGGGTCCAGGGTGGTCTTGATCAGGTATCCGCCCTTGGCGACCTGGTCCTTACTGATACCGGCGCGGGCCAGGTAGTCCAGCGCGTAGTCGCAGAAGAAGGCGCGGTCACCGGCAGCGATGCAGCCGCGGGGCAGCTCGTTGGGCACCGGCAGGATGCCCAGCGGTTGGTCCTTGGCCGCGCGCAGCGCCGCGGCTTCGTTGGGCAGGTTCTCGATCATGGTGTCGAGCACCAGGTTGCGCCGGGCCAGCGCACCGTCGGGGTTGGTGTACGGGTTCAGCGTGCTGGTCGACTGCACCAGACCGGCCAGCAGCGCCGACTGCTGCCAGTTCAACTGGGAGGCGTCGATGCCGAAGTAGGTCTGGGCAGCGTCCTGGATACCGAACGCGCCATTGCCGAACGAGACCAGATTGAGGTAGCGGGTGAGGATCTCCGGCTTGGTGAACGTCTTGTCCAGCGTCAGCGCCATCCGGATCTCGCGCAGCTTGCGTGCCGGCGTGGTCTCGATCGCCGCGCGCTTCTCCGCATCGGTCTGGGCGACGACGAGCAGCTGGTAGTTCTTGACGTACTGCTGCTCGAGGGTCGACCCGCCGCGGGTGTCGGTGTCGCCGCGCAGGTATCCGGCCAGACCGGTCAGCGTGCCCTGCCAGTCCACACCGTTGTGTTCGGCAAATCGCTTGTCCTCGATCGAGACGATCGCCAACTTCATGGTGTTGGCGATCTGATCGGTGGGCACCTCGAACCGTCGCTGGGAGTACAGCCAGGCGATCGTGTTGCCCTTCGCGTCGACCATGGTCGACACCTGGGGGATCTCGCCTTCCACGAGCGCCGCCGAACCGTTGGCAACGACATCGGAGGCGCGATTGGACACCAACCCGATACCGCCGACCACGGGGAACATCAAGGCGGCAGCCAGCACACTGGCCAGCAAGCAGCACCAGGCGAGCTTGATGACCGTGACGGCGGTGGGCGGGCGGTCCGGCATGCGTACAGAGTAACGAGGCCCTCGGACGCCGCGGTCCGAGCAGCGCAATTGCGCCTGTCGATGCGACCCGCCGCCGACCGGGAAGTCTAAGAAGGCGGCCAGACGGCACGGTTGTCCCAAAAAAGTGGGCACGACGGTATTGCGTGAATAGCGCCTGACCACCTAGCTTGGACACACAGTGCGATCCAGGACACACAAACTGTCGCAATGTGGCGTAGATCGCAGCAGCGTTCTACACGGGAGGGCACGCCGGGGAAGCGTCGGCGGCTGAACGAAGGGGATCGCTGGTGTCTATTACTCGGCCCGCGGTGCGCAACGCAACGTCCACCATCCCGACGTCGACTCCCGTGCAGGGCGCCGAGGCCGAGGCCCGCATCGCCTGGGTGTCCCAGGCCCGCTGTCGACAGGCCGATCCGGACGAATTGTTCGTCCGAGGCGCCGCGCAGCGCAAAGCCGCCGTGATTTGCCGGCACTGCCCGGTCATCCTCGAATGCGGCGCCGACGCGCTGGACAACCGCGTCGAGTTCGGCGTCTGGGGCGGCATGACCGAACGCCAGCGCCGCGCCCTGCTCAAGCAGCACCCCGAGGTGGTCTCCTGGGCCGAGTTCTTCTCGGCGCAGCGCAAACATCGCAGCGCCGTCTGAGCCCGACCGCCGGCCGATTCGTCAGGCCGCGTCCGCACCGGTGATCTGATCGGCGATCGCGCGCAACGCCTCCAAATCCGACACATCGAAGGGCAGCGACGGCACCCCGACGATCGAGACGTGGGGATTGGCGCCGGTGAACCGCGACAGCAGCCGGATCTCCCGCTTGGCCGTCTGCGCCCGATCCGCGTGGATCTCGAGCACCGCGCCCGCCAACGACTGCGGATCCTTCTCCAACAGCCCCTCGGCCGCTGCGGCCGCCTTCTCGGCGTGCAGTCCGCACAGCGTGGGATGGGTGCGGTTGAGGATCAGCCCGGCCAGCGGCATCCGCTCGGCGGTCAGCCGTTCGACGAAGAACGACGCCTCCCGCAGCGCGTCGGGTTCGGCCGCCGAGACGACGACGAACTGGGTGCCCCGCCGCTTGAGCAGTTCGTAGGTGCGGTCGGCCTTCTCGCGGAACCCGCCGAAGGTGGCGTCGAGGGACTGCACGAACCCGGCCGCGTCGGAGAGCATCTGCGAGCCCAGGATCGTCGACATGGCACGCATCGCCAGGCCCACCGCACCCGTCACCAGCTTGCCGATCCCGCGGCCCGGGGCCAGAAGCAATCGCCACAGCTTGCTGTCCATGAAGCTGCCGAGTCGTTTGGGTGCGTCGAGGAAGTCGAGCGCATTGCGCGACGGTGGGGTGTCGACGACGATGAGGTCCCACTTGTCCTCGGCGAGAAGCTGTCCCAGCTTCTCCATCGCCATGTACTCCTGCGTGCCGGCCAGCGAGGTGGCCACCGTTTGGTAGAACTGGTTGTCCAGGATGGCGTCGGCCCGGTCGGGCCCGGAGTACTGCACCACCATCTCGTCGAAGGTGCGGCGCATGTCGAGCATCATCGCGTGCAGCTCACCCGCCACCTCGGGAGCCAGCGGTACCCGCTGAGGAGTATTGCCCAGGTCCTGGATGCCCAGCGCCTGGGCCAGTCGCTTGGCCGGATCGATCGTCAACACCACCACGGTGCGGCCGTACTCCGCGGCGCGCAGCGCCATCGCCGCCGCAGTGGTCGTTTTCCCGACACCGCCGGCGCCGCAGCACACGATGACACGGTTGGAGGTGTCGGACAGGATCGCGCGCATGTCGAGCGCGGAAGGGGTGGTGCTCACTATCTGACTCCTTGCCGGCCAAGGGCATCGGCCAGTTCGTAGAGGCTGCCGAGATCCACGCCGTCGGAGATGGCGGGCAGTTCCAGGCGCGGAACCTCGATGCGTTCGAGCTGCTCGGCGGTCTGCGCCCGCGCCCGCAGCCGGGTCGCGTGCTCGATGGCCTCGGTGAGCAAGCCCGCGAAGTCGTTGTCCGACAACGTGATCCCGGCATCGGCCAGGCCTGCGCGGACGGCGTCGGCATCCACGTCACCCTCGGCGGCCTTGGCGAGATCGTCGGGGGGCAGATAGGCCGGGATGGTGCGGTTGACGATGACGCTGCCGATCGGCAGCCCGAGGGCCTTGAGTTCGTCGATCGCCTCGAGGGTCTCCTGCATCGGCAGCGCCTCGAGCAGGGTGACGAGGTGGATGGCCGTCAGTTCCGAGTGCAGCACCTTGACCACACTTTCGGCCTGCGAGTGCACCGGGCCGCCCTTGGCCAGGTCCGAGACGGCCTGGGTGACGTCGAGGAACCGGGCGATGCGTCCGGTGGGCGGCGAGTCGACCACCACCGCGTCGTACACCGGTTGCTTACCCTTCTCCGCGCGGGTGACGATCTCGCGGATCTTGCCGGTGAGCAGCACGTCGCGCAGACCGGGGGCGATGGTGGTGGCGAATTCCACGGCACCGATGCGCCGCATCGCCCGCCCGGCCAGGCCCAGGTTGTAGAACATGTCGAGATACTCGAGGAACGCCGCCTCGGTGTCGATGGCCAGCGCGTTGACCTGACCGCCCTGTTCGGCGGTGGCGATCTTCACCTCTTTGTACGGCAGTGGTGGAACGTCGAAGAGCTGCGCAATCCCTTGGCGCCCTTCGACTTCGACGAGGAGCACCCGGCGCCCGCCGGCGGCCAGCGCCAGGGCAAGGGCCGCGGCGATGGTGGACTTCCCGGTGCCGCCCTTACCGGTGACGAAGTGCAACCGGGCCTTGGTCAGCCGCGACGGCCAGCCGACGGGTCTACCGCCGTTGGTAGTTGATGCCACCTCTGCATGCTAGCCAAGGGCGGGTCGGGGCCCGATAGGCTCGGGTGATGAGTGAAGCGACGACGTGGGAATACGCAACCGTGCCGCTGTTGACGCACGCGACCAAGCAGATCCTCGATCAGTGGGGTGCCGACGGCTGGGAGCTGGTCTCGGTGCTGCCCGGCCCGACCGGCGAACAGCACGTCGCCTATTTGAAGCGGCCGAAGTGAGGTCCGGCGGGCAGCAGCGAAGCGACCCGGGGAATGGGTCGTGGTCCGCGCGGCTGTCCGAACTGGGCATCGAACTGCCCGAGGTGGTGGCCCCGTTGGCGGCTTACCTGCCGGCCGTGCGGACCGGAAACCTCGTCTACACCGCGGGCCAGCTGCCGATCGTCGGTGGTGAGCTGACCCGCACCGGCAAGGTGGGTGCCGAGGTCGACCCGGAGGACGCGCGGCAGCTGGCGCGGCTGTGCGGGCTCAACGCGCTGGCCGCCGTGCACGCGCTGGTCGGTGTGGACGCCATCACCCGGGTGGTCAAGGTGGTCGGATTCGTGGCGTCGGCGCCCGGTTTCGGCGGGCAGCCCGGCGTGGTCAACGGCGCCTCCGAACTCTTCGGCGAGGTGTTCGGTGACGCGGGCGCGCACGCCCGTTCGGCCGTCGGGGTCTCCGAACTGCCCCGCAACGCACCGGTGGAGGTCGAGATCATCGTCGAGGTGGGATGAGCGTTCCCGAGCATCCCGCCTACGGGCTGCTCCGCCCGGTGACCGAGTCCGCCTCGGTGCTGCTGTGCGACAACCCCGGGCTGATGACGCTCGACGGGACGAACACCTGGGTGCTGTCCGGACCGGGCAGTGACGAGCTCGTCATCGTCGACCCCGGCCCCGACGACGAGGCCCACATCGGCCGGATCGCCGACCTCGGCCGGATACCGCTGATCCTGATCAGCCACCGCCACGACGATCACACCGGGGGCATCGACCGGATCGTCGACCGCACCGGCGCGGTGGTCCGCTCGGTGGGCAGCGGATTCCTGCGCGGCCTCGGCGGACCGCTGACCGACGGCGAGGTGATCGACGCCGCGGGACTGCGGATCACCGTGCTGGCCACCCCCGGCCACACCGCCGACTCGGTGTCGTTCCTCCTCGACGATGCGGTGCTGACCGCCGACACCGTCCTCGGCCGCGGCACCACCGTCATCGACAACGAGGACGGCAGTCTCGGTGAGTACCTCGAATCGCTGCGCCGGCTCCAGGGACTCGGCCGACGCACCGTGCTGCCCGGGCACGGACCCGATCTACCCGACCTGGCGGCGGTGACCGCGACCTATCTCGCCCACCGGGAGGACCGGCTGAACCAGGTGCGTTCTGCGCTGGCCGCACTCGGGGACGACGCATCCGCCCGGCAGGTCGTCGAGCATGTCTACACCGACGTCGACGAGAAGCTGTGGGAAGCAGCCGAGTGGAGCGTCCAGGCCCAGCTGGACCATCTACGCGGTTAGCGCCCGCTACCGCGCGCGGCGGGCCAGCCGCTCGGAGTCGCTGATCAGCACGCTCTTGCCCTCCAGACGGATCCACCCGCGATGGGCGAAATCGGCCAGCGCCTTGTTGACCGTCTCGCGCGACGCCCCGACGAGCTGAGCGATCTCTTCCTGGGTCAGGTCGTGGGTGACGCGCAGCGCGCCGCCCTCCTGGGTGCCGAAGCGCTGCGCGAGCTGCAGCAGCTGCTTGGCCACCCGGCCCGGGACGTCGGTGAAGATCAGGTCGGCCAGGTTGTTGTTGGTGCGGCGCAACCGGCGCGCGAGCACCCGCAGCAGCTGTTCGGCGATCTCGGGGCGGTCGGCGATCCAGGCGCGCAGCGCATCACGATCCATCGAGACGGCGCGCACCTCGGTGATGGTGGTGGCGCTCGACGTACGAGGGCCGGGGTCGAAGATCGACAGCTCGCCGAACATGTCCGACGGCCCCATGATCGTCAACAGGTTCTCGCGGCCATCGGGCGAGCGACGGCCGATCTTCACCTTGCCGTTGATGATGATGTACAGCCGATCCCCGGGCTCGCCTTCGGCGAACACCGTGTGCCCGCGCGGGAAGTCGACGGGCTGCAGCTGCTTGGTCAGCGCGGATACCGCGGTGGGTTCGACTCCCTGGAAGATTCCGGCCCTGGCCAGGATCTCGTCCACGTTGCCCCTCTTAATTTCTTGGGTGACATGACATGCGCAGCCGACCTCTCACTGGCAGCTCGCTCAGTCTAGAGGTATCACGTTCGGCGACTAGCCAACGCTACACACGATTGGCATGGCGGGTCTGCCGAAATTGCGGATTGGGCGGCTGCGGGCTGTAAACCATCGTCGGCAAACCCGATTCGACCATCCGGGTGGGCAGCGTGCCGACCGGTTCGATGCGTCCGCCCGGGCGTGCCGCGGCAGCCGCGCGCACCCGCCGCGGGGCCTCCTTGGGTGCGGCTTGCCGCAGGAACTCATCGACGTCGGCGTCCGGACCGCCGTCGCGGACAAGGGCCGATTCGAGGCGCTCCAGCCCGAACGTCGCCAGCATCAGCAACCCGGGGATGCAGGCGACGAGCAACCAGGACACAAGGCAGAAGTAAACACGGCCCATGTCTCAGCGCGGTCACGTTTTGTCACCGGTCCAGAGCCACTGTCGTCCGCCGGTGTTGTCGGTGTTGTCGGTGTTGTCGTGTTGTCGGGGGCCTCGCCTACCCTGAAGAGGTGACCGCAGGTGCAGGCCCCGCCGAGACACCGCGGCGGCGTGCCGCCAAGAAGTGGGAGAGCGAGACCAGGCTCGGCCTGGTCCGCCGCGCCCGCCGGATGAATCGCACGTTGGCGCAGGCGTTCCCGCACGTGTACTGCGAGCTGGACTTCACCAATCCGCTCGAGCTGACGGTCGCGACCATCCTGTCCGCGCAGAGCACGGACAAGGGAGTCAATCTCACCACCCCGGCGCTGTTCGCCAAATACCGCAGCGCGCTGGACTATGCCCAGGCCGACCGCACCGAACTCGAACAACTGGTGCGGCCCACCGGTTTCTACCGCAACAAGGCCAACAGCCTCATCCGGCTGGGCCAGGAGCTGGTCGAGCGCTTCGACGGCCAGGTCCCCGACAACCTCGACGACCTGGTGACCCTGCCAGGCGTCGGCCGCAAAACCGCCAACGTCATCCTGGGCAACGCTTTCGGCATCCCCGGCATCACCGTCGACACCCACTTCGGCCGCCTGGTGCGGCGGTGGCGGTGGACGGATCTGGAGGATCCGGTCAAGGTCGAGCACGCGGTCGGTGAACTCATCGAGCGCAGCGAATGGACGCTGCTCAGCCATCGGGTGATCTTCCATGGCCGTCGGGTCTGCCACGCCCGCAAGCCGGCCTGCGGCGTGTGTGTGCTCGCGGCCGACTGCCCCTCCTACGGCACCGGCCCGACCGACAAGATCGCCGCCGCCGCGCTGGTGAAGGGTCCCGAGACCCCGCATCTGCTCGCGTTGGCCGGGCTGTAGCCGTTCCCGCCGTCCCGTCGTGCGCACGTCGATCCGCTGGACCCTGGCCGCGCTGATCGTCGCCGTGACGCTGGTGGTGGCGTTCGCATTGCAGCTGACCGGTGACCGGACCCCCTCCACGCAACCCGGCCCGGCTGCCGTCCGCGATCAGCCCACCGCACATGCGGCTGAGGACCTGGGCCCGGCGCGTGCCGCAGCCGATCTCCCACCCTGCCCCGCGCCGGGGGCCGAGCCCGGGCCGGCGGCGCTGCAGGGCATCGAGTTGCCGTGCGCAGGCGACGGTTCGACGGTCGACGTCGCGCGGTCGCTCGCCGGGCGCACCGTCGTGCTCAATCTGTGGGCCTACTGGTGCGGCCCGTGCGCCGACGAGTTGCCGGCCATGCAGGAGTATCAGCGCCGTGCCGGGCCCGACACGATCGTGGTGACGGTGCACCAGGACGAGAACGAGGCCGCGGCGCTGTACCGGCTCGCCGACCTGGGCGTGCGGCTGCCGACGCTGCAGGACGGCCGGCGCCTCATCGCTGCGGCGCTGAAGGTGCCGAACGTCATGCCTGCGACGGTGATCCTGCGTCCTGACGGTAGCGTTGCCGGGATCCTGCCGAGGTCCTTCGCCACCGCCGACGAGATCGACGCCGCGGTGCGAGAGAAGATGGGAGTGCCCGGGTGAGTTCCACGCGCGACGGGCACCGTCTGACGCCCGACGCCGCGCCGGCCTGGCTCAAACCGCTGGTGGACGGCGCCGACCGCGTTCCCCGGGCGTACCGCAGGCAGGTGCCGCCGGACATCCTCGCCGCCATCACCGCCGCCAAGACCGCAGCGAAGGTCACCGGCACCCGTCGCGACGCGGCCGTGCTGGTGCTGTTCTCCGGCCCGCAGGATGCTCAGTCTGGTTTGTCCTCTTCTCTTCGTTCACCGGACGAGGCCGGACCACCCGATGAGGCCGACCTACTGGTCACGGTGCGCGCCTCGACGCTGCGCCATCACGCCGGTCAGGCCGCCTTCCCGGGGGGCGCCGCCGACCCCGGCGACGACGGTCCCGTGCACACCGCGTTCCGTGAGGCCACCGAGGAGACCGGCCTGGACACCGCTCGCATCCACCCGGTGGCCACACTGGCCCGGATGTTCATCCCGCCTTCGGGCTTCCACGTCGTCCCGGTGCTGGCGTACTCGCCGGACCCGGGCCCGGTGGCCGTGGTCGACGACGCCGAGACCGCGCTGGTGGCGCGGGTGCCGGTACGCGCGTTCATCAACCCGCAGAACCGGTTGATGGTCTATCGGGACACGAATTCGCGCAGGTGGGCCGGCCCGGCGTTTCTGCTCAACGAGATGCTGGTGTGGGGTTTCACCGGTCAGGTGATCTCGGCGATCCTCGACGCGGCCGGCTGGGCGGTGCCCTGGAACACCGACGACGTGCGCGCGCTCGACGCGGCAATGGCGCTTGTCGGCGGTGCCGGCCGCTACGGTGAACGACAACAATGACACCGTCGCAGTGGCTTGACCTCCTCGTCCTCGCCGTCGCCTTCGTCGCCGCCATCTCGGGTTGGCGGTCAGGCGCGCTGGGTTCGCTGCTGTCCTTTGTCGGCGTCGTACTCGGCGCGGTCGCCGGCGTACTGCTCGCCCCGCACGTCGTCAGCCACCTCGACGGGGCCCGCACCAAACTGTTCGCCTCGCTGTTCCTGATCCTGGCCCTGGTGGTGGTCGGCGAGATCGCCGGCGTCGTCCTGGGCCGGGCGGTCCGCGGAGCGCTGCGCAACCGCACGCTGCGCCTGTTCGACTCGATCATCGGCGTCGGCCTGCAGATCGTCGCGGTCCTGGTGGCGGCGTGGCTGCTGGCCACCCCGCTCACCTCGGCCGACCAGCCCAACCTCGCGGCCGCGGTGAAAGGCTCCCGAGTGCTGGTCGAGGTCGACAAGGTGGCGCCGCCCTGGCTGAAGTCGGTGCCCACCCGGCTGTCGTCGCTGCTGGACACCTCCGGCCTGCCCGAGGTGCTCGAACCGTTCGGCCGCACCCCGATCGCGAACGTCGACGTGCCCGATGCGGGGCTGGCCACCGACGCCGTGGTCGACGCCACCCGCGGCAGCGTGGTGAAGATCCGCGGAGTGGCCCCGGGCTGTCAGAAGGTGCTCGAAGGCACCGGTTTCGTCGTCGCCCCCAACCGGGTGATGTCCAACGCGCACGTGGTCGCGGGCTCGGAGAGCGTCACCGTCGAGGTGGACGGGAAGACCTACGACGCGTTCGTGGTGTCCTACGATCCCAGCGCCGACATCTCGATCCTCGACGTCCCCGACCTGCCCGCACCGCCGCTGACGTTCGTCGACGAACCAGCTCCGGCCGGCACCGATGCGATCGTGCTGGGCTACCCCGGTGGCGGCGACTTCACCCCGACACCGGCCCGGGTGCGCGAGATCATCGAACTCAACGGCCCGGACATCTACCGGACCACGACGGTGACCCGCAACGTGTACACGATCCGCGGCACGGTGCGGCAGGGCAATTCCGGTGGCCCGATGATCAACCGCAGCGGCCAGGTGCTCGGCGTCGTGTTCGGCGCGGCTGTCGACGACGCCGACACCGGGTTCGTCCTCACCGCGCAGGAGGTGTCCCGCCAGCTCGCCAGGATCGGCGGCACGGCGCGGGTGGCGACCGGGCCCTGCGTCAGCTGACGCTACGGTCCGTAGACCTGGCGCAGAAACCGCATCAGCTGCTCGTTGACCGCCTCCGGCGTCTCCTCGTGTCCGTAATGGCCTGCCCCGTCGAGGGATACGTAGCGTCCGTGCGGGGCGTAGCGCTGGGTCCGGTACACCGGGTCGGCCAGCACATACGGGTCGGCGTCGCCGCGCAGGTGCAACACCGGAACGGAGAACGGCCGCTTCATCGCACGCATGAAACGTCGTCCCTCACCGCGTAACTGACTGCGTACCGCCCACCGCTGATACTCCAGCGCGCAGTGTGCCGCCGCCGGGATCTGTACCGCCTCACGCAGGTGGGTCACGGTCGTCGCGAAATCCTGCGTCTCCTGCCAGCGGCGGCTCGACCGGGACCGCACCAGCTGCTCGACCGCCGCGCCGTCGTGGCGGGTCAGCGACCGCTCCGGCCACATCGGAACCTGGTAGCGCAGCATGTAGGGCAGCAGCGCCCGGCCCTGGTCGCGACGGGTCGTCGCCGACGCGCGCAGCGCCACCGGATGCGGTGAGCTGACCACCGCGATGGCCCGCACCACCCGCGGATGCAGGACCGACGTGGCCCAGCAGACCAGGCCACCGTCGGCGTGGCCCACCAGGGTGGCTGACCGGTGGCCCAGGGCGCGGACCAGCCCGGCGGTGTCGCCGGCCAGCGTCCAGCCGTCGTATCCCCGCGGCGGTTTGTCGCTGCCGCCGTACCCGCGCAGATCCACGGCGACCACACGAGCCCCGGTCAGACCCGTCAACTGATGGCGCCACGACCACCAGAACGAGGCGAAGCCGTGCAGCAGGATCACCAGCGGGCGATCGGTCATCAGCGCGGTCGACGAATCGTGGGTCTCCGCCTCCACCACGTGGAACCGGATCCCGTTGGCGTGCACCTCGCGATGCCGCCACGGACCGTCGATACGGACGATCGACGGATCGGGTGGGGGCATTACCAGCCGGAGGGGTCTTTGGTCGACTGGCCGTCGGTCAGGGCGACGGCCTTCTGCGGTTTGTCCGGCCCCGGGGTGAGGGCTTCGCGGGTCTCGCGGACCGACTCGATCGTCTGCTGCGGACCCCTGATGCGCCGCACCTTGAGATAGCCGAAGAACGCCAGGATCCCGGTGAACACCACCATGACGCCGAACACGATCAAAAACGACGCCCACCGCCACAGCCAGGTGTCGAGCAGCTCGGCGACGAAGAAGAAGAAGAAGAACGTCGAGTACAGCAGCAGCACCAGGGCGCCGATGAAGAAGACGCTGCCGGTCAGACCCTTCTTGACGTCACGGGTGATCTCCGCCTTGGCCAACTCGACCTCGGCGCGCACCAGCGTGGACACCTGAGAGGTGGCGTCCTTGACCAGGTCGCCCAGGGAGGGGTCCGGTTTGGGGGCATGCGGATCCGTCAGAGGAATCGACGTCACGGTGGTGGGCACGCCGTTCTTGCGGTCGCCTCTGCTCACGGACAATTCCTCCCGCTGTGATGTGGTCGGGCTTCATGTTGCCACGTGGCCAACAGGGAAACGATCCCGGCCGACGTTAGACTCGACCGATCCGCCGGCCGGGTCAGGTGATCGATCGCGGAAGACGCTGAAGACATCGATAGGGGATGGGTATTGCGTACCGGACACCGTCGGCAGTCGTGGCTGCTGGTCAGCCTCGTCGTGGCGCTCACCGGCCTGGTGCTGGTGGCGCCCCCCGCTCAGGCCGCCGGGCCGGTGGCACTCGGCGGCGGGTCGGGAATCGTCGTCAACGGTGATGCGCTGTGCACCCTCACCACGATCGGCACCGACAACCGCGGCAACCTGATCGGCTTCACCTCCGCCCATTGCGGCGGACCCGGCGCGACCGTGTCGGCCGAAGGCGTCGAGGACGCCGGGGTGCTGGGCACCATGGTCGCGGGCAACGAGGCGCTGGACTATGCGGTCATCCAGTTCGACCCGCAGAAGGTGACACCGACTGCCGACGTCAACGGATTCCGGATCGACGGCATCGCACCGGACCCCCCGTTCGGTTCGGTGGCCTGCAAGCTCGGTCGCACGACCGGACAGTCCTGCGGGGTGATCTGGGGTCCGGGGCAGGATCCGGGCACCATCGTCAGTCAGGTCTGCGGCGGACCGGGCGATTCCGGAGCTCCACTGACGGTCAACAACCGCCTGGTGGGCATGATCCACGGGGCGTTCTCGGAGAATCTGCCCGGCTGCGTGACGCAGTACATCCCGCTGCACACCCCCGCGGTGGCGATGTCGTTCGGAACCCAGTTGGCCGACATCGTCGCCAAGAACCGACCGGGATCGGGCTTCGTCCCGGTCGGTCGCTGACGCTTACTTACTGGCCCGGATCGCCTCGAACACGCCGGGGTCGACCAGCGTCGAGGTGTCGCCGAGCTCGCGTCCTTCGGCCACATCGCGCAGCAGGCGCCGCATGATCTTGCCGCTGCGGGTCTTCGGCAGCTCCGGAACCACGTGGATCTCACGGGGTTTGGCGATCGGCGAGATCTCCTTGGCCACCTCGGCGCGCAGTTCCTCGACCATGTTCTCGGCCCCGCCGTGGGCGCTGGCCTTGAGGATGACGAACGCACAGATCGCCTGACCGGTCTGCTCATCGGTGGCGCCGACGACGGCGGCTTCGGCCACGCCGGAATGTCCGACCAGCGCGGACTCCACCTCGGCGGTGGAGATCCGGTGGCCGGAGATGTTCATGACGTCGTCGATGCGGCCCAGCACCCAGATCTCACCGTCGGCGCCGTAGCGCGCGCCGTCGCCGGCGAAGTACCAGCCCTGCTCGGCGAATCGCGACCAGTAGGTCTCCTTGAAGCGCTCCAGATCGCCCCAGATACCGCGCAGCATCGACGGCCACGGCTTGTCGAGGACGAGGTAGCCACTGGGCTGTTCGCCGTGCTCGGTCCCCGGTTCGAGCTGATTGCCGTCGTCGTCGACGATCTTGGCCGAGATCCCCGGCAGCGGTGCCATCGCCGAGCCCGGTTTGGCGGCGGTGACACCGGGCAGCGGGGAGATCATGATCGCGCCGGTCTCGGTCTGCCACCAGGTGTCGACCACCGGCGTCTTGTCGGCGCCGAACACCGTGCGGTACCAGCGCCACGCCTCCGGGTTGATCGGCTCGCCCACACTGCCGAGCAGCCGCAGGCTGGACAGGTCGTGTTCGGCGGCGACCTGCCTGCCCAGCTTCATGAAGGTGCGGATCAGCGTCGGAGCGGTGTAATAGATCGTGACCCCGTATTTCTCGATGATCTCGAAGTGCCGGTGCTCGGTCGGTGAGGTGGGGGTGCCCTCGTAGATCACCTGCGTCACACCGTTGGACAGCGGGCCGTAGACGATGTAGGTGTGCCCGGTGACCCAGCCGATATCGGCGGTGCACCAGTACACGTCGGTCTGCGGCTTGACGTCGAAGACGTAGTGATGGGTGTAGGACGACTGGGTCAGATAGCCGCCGGTGGTGTGCATGATCCCCTTGGGCTTACCGGTGGTGCCCGAGGTGTAGAGCAGGAACAGCGGGTGCTCGGAGTCGAACGCCTCCGGCGTGTGCTCGGTCGAAGCCTTGGGTACCACTTCGTCCCACCACAGATCTCGGCCCTCGCTCCACGGGGTGTCGATCCCGGTGCGGCGCACCACCAGAACGTGCTCGACGCTGTCGGACGCCTCGACCGCTTCATCGACGGCCTGTTTGAGTGAGGCTGCCTTCCCGCGGCGGTACTGGCCGTCGGTGGTGATGACGAGCTTGGCCTCGGCGTCTTCGATACGGGCCTTCAGCGCCGACGCCGAGAATCCCGCGAAGACCACGGAGTGCATGACGCCCAGGCGGGCGCACGCGAGCATCGCCACGATCGCCTCGGGCACCATCGGCATGTAGATGGCGACCCGGTCGCCGGCGGAGAGGCCCAGGTCGGTCAACGTGTTGGCGGCCCGGCACACCTCGTCCTTGAGTTCGGCGTAGGTCAATGTGCGCTGATCGCCGACCGGCTCGCCCTCCCAGTGGATCGCCACCCGGTCGCCGTTGCCCGCCTCCACGTGCCGGTCCACGCAGTTGTAGGCGACGTTGAGCTTGCCGCCCACGAACCACTTCGCCACCGGGGGCTCGGACCAGTCCAGAACCTCGCCGAACGGGGTGTCCCACGCGAGCCGCTCGGCCTGCTCGGCCCAGAACCCGAGACGGTCCTGCTCGGCCTTGTGGTACATCTCGGCCGTGGCGTTCGCCTGTTCGGCGAAGCCTTCCGGCGGCGGGTAGGCGGACGGGACATCGTTGTGCGTCTCGGACATGGGTGTGAGCGTAGTCACCGGAGGTGACCGGCACGAGAACACCTCACACGGCGGCTGCGGACGGCCGCCCTGCTGCGCCGAGCGTCGAATTTCGCTGGATCAGCGGTCGGCTAGCGTGGGCTGCCATGACCGATCCGCTGGCTCCGCTGGCCGAGCTGCCCGGTGTCGCCGAGGCCGGCGAGGAGGCCCGTGACGCGCTGGGCCGGGCGCATCGTCACCGGTTCAACCTCCGCGGATGGCCCACCACCGCTGCCGAGGCGGCCTTACGCGCGGCGCGGGCGTCCTCGGTTCTCGACGGGGGACCGCTGCAGTTCCCGGACAGCGGCGAACCGGACCCGGTGCTCGCCGGGGCGCTGCGGGTCAACGAGGCACTCGAAGGCGGGGCCACCGCCCTCGTCGACGTCTGGCAGCGCGCGCCACTGCAGGCGCTGGCCCGGTTGCACGCGCTGGCCGCCGCCGACCTCACCGACGACGAGCATCTCGGCCGGCCGCGGCCCGACGCCGGGGTGGGTCGACGCCTCGAACTGCTCACCGGACTGCTCACCGGCGCATCGCGGGTCCCGGCGCCGGTGCTGGCGGCCGTCGCCCACGGGGAGATCCTGACGCTGGCACCGTTCGGCACGGCCGACGGGGTCGTCGCGCGCGCGCTGGCCCGCCTGGTGACCATTGCCAGCGGACTCGACCCGCACGGACTCGGCGTGCCCGAGGTGTATTGGATGAAGCAGTCCGGCGACTACCGCGCGGCGGCCCGGGGGTTCGCCTCGGGTACGCCCGACGGGCTCACCGCCTGGGTGTTGCTCAGCTGCCGAGGGTTGCAGGCCGGGGCGCGGGAGGCTCTTCAGATCGCCCAGGGCGCCTCGGCCTGACCGGGTGCCAGCAAAATGAAGCGGGCGGCGTTCCGAATCGAGTTCAGCTCGCCGCCCGCTAGCACCGAGCCCGGTTACCAAGCGTGCTGAAGGGGTTGCGTGGGTTGGCCTCGGCGTGCTTGCGATGCGCTGCGGCTACCACCCCACCCAAGGGGCCGGTGTAGCCACCCGCTTTTCTCAATCGCGCAGGCCCGCAACACTTTTGCCTGTTCCGCGGCATGTGCTCCGCGTGGGTTCTCGGGTTCCGTGCTGGGTAGCCCGGTTCGGGAGGTGTCGCCTTCTCTTCCGGTTACACCTTGGCCTCGTCGGGCTGCCGTGCTTCCTTTGTACTACGTGACCGTGATCACATCAAGGGTCTGCAGCGACCGAGTCGAGTTTGTTACGGCAACCATCACCACGCGAAGCGGCGCAACAGTGAGTAGGTGAGCGCGCCGGCGGCCAGTGCGCTCATCCCGACCGCCGCGGTGGTGGCCACGGCGGCACCGGATGGCGCCGGGATCCGGTCGCGCAACGACACCGGACGGGTGAACGTCACCACCGGCCAGCCGCGGGAAACCGCCTCTTTGCGCAATGCGCGGTCCGGATTGACGACGGTCGGATGCCCCACCGCCTCGAGCATCGGCACGTCGGTCATGGAATCGGAATAGGCGTAGCAGTGCTCGAGGGCGTACCCCTCGCGGGCGGCCAGGGCGCGGATGGCTTCGACCTTGCCCTCGCCGTAACAGTAGAAGGCGATCTCGCCGGTGTAGCGGCCGTCCTCCACCACCATCCGGGTCGCCATCGCGTGGGTGGCGCCGAGTGCGCGCGCGATCGGCGCGACGATCTCCTCGCCCGAGGCCGACACCACGACGACGTCGCGGCCGCACAGCTTGTGGTCGGCGATGAGGTCGGCGGCCTCGGCGAACACCAGCGGGTCGACGATGTCGTGCAGCGTCTCGCCGACGATGGACTTGACCTGTTCGACGTCCCATCCGGTGCACATGGTGGTGAGGTAGCGCCGCATCCGATCCATCTGATCGTGATCGGCGCCCGACATCAGGAACAGGAATTGTGCGTAGGTGGATTTCAGGACCGCCCGCCGATTGAGCAGTCCCTGATCGAAGAAGGGTTTGCTGAACGCCAATGTGCTGGATTTGGCGATCACCGTCTTGTCGAGGTCGAAAAAGGCCGCGGTGCGGACCGGCCGGCCCTGCGGCGGGCTCTCGCCCGGCGTGATCGACGGTTCGGTGGCCTCCTGGGGTGCCCTCACCTGACCAGGATAAAGGTGGCGGCGTGGCGGTCGGCGGCCCGTTTCGGCAAAATGGCAGATCAAGACACGTGTCCGTGCGTGCAGTTTTTCGCCGGATCGGGGTTCGATGGCCCCGGCGCGGGACTTGCGTTACGCGGACATGGCGTGTGTATAGTGGGCGTTACCCGGGTTATGCCGGGTGTGCATCAGCCCGACCCCCCGGGGCTGATACACGACGACCTCCGCCTCCTCCCCCCCTGGCGGGGGTCGTCCCTTTTTCCGGGTGTTCGCTTCCGGGACAGGTCCGGACCTCCTTCGACGTTGCGGAACGCTGTTTTCGCATACCATTTATCCCCAGCGCCGAATTGCTCCACAGCTGATCCCGAGGGCGGGCGTTACGGCCCGATTCCGGCGGCCCGCCGAGGCACAGTGGCGCCATGTCCAACACTCCGGCCGTCCTGGCCCTCGTCTCCGATCCCGGGCTGCGCGATGACGTCGACCGCGTCGCGGCGGCCGCGGGCCTGCGGGTGGTGCACACGGGGGAACCTTCGAGCCGCAAGGTGTGGACTGCCGCCGCGGCCGTGCTGCTCGACATCGACGGCGCCCGGCGCTGCGCGGCGATGGCGCTGCCACGACGCGACCGCGTCATCCTGCTCCAGCGTGCCGAACCGCTCGAGTGCCACTGGCGTGCCGCCATCTCCGTCGGTGCCACCGTCGTCGTCGTACTCCCGCGTCAGGACGGCGAACTGATCGCCGCGCTGTCCGAGGCCGCAGAGGCGAGGACCGCAGACCACCGGCGCGGTCTCACCGCCGCGGTGATCGCCGGCCGCGGCGGGGCCGGCGCATCGACTCTGGCTGCCGCGCTGGCGATCTGGGTCCAAGACGCGCTGCTGGTCGACGCCGACCCGTGGGGCGGCGGTGTCGACCTGTTGATGGGAGCCGAGCACACCACGGGGCTGCGATGGCCCGATCTCACACTGGGCGCCGGACGGGTCTCCTGGGCCGCCCTGCGTGACGCTCTGCCGCGCCTGGACGGGGTGAGCGTCCTGTCCACCGGCCGCAGTGGCGGCGAGATCGGTGCCGCCGCGCTGTCGGCGGTGATCGACGCCGGCGCGCGCGGCGGGACCACGGTGGTCTGCGATGTGCCGCGCCGGTCGACCGCGGCCGCTGAAGCGGCACTCGACGCGGCCGACCTGGTCGTGCTGATCACCACCGCGGACGTGCGCGCGTGTGCATCGTCGGCGGCGATGGCGCCATGGCTGACCGGGACCAATCCGAACGTCGGCGTGGTGGTGCGGGGGCCGGCACCGGGCGGTTTGCGCGCGGCGGACGTGGCAGCGGGGATCGGACTGCCGCTGTTGGCCGCCATGCGCCCGCAACCGGGTCTGGCCGCGGCGCTGGAGCAGGGCGGGATGCGCCTGGCGCGCCGCTCCCCGCTGGCCGTCACCGCCCGCCGGGTCATCGACATGATGCGGCAGCAACCGGTCGCGGTGCCGGCATGAGCGCCTCGCTGATCGACCGGGTGCGCGAACGCCTGGCGACCGAGACTGCGCCGCTGCATCCCACGATCGTCGCCGCGGCCATCCGGGCCGAGTCGGGCGGCGTACTCGGCGACGCCGAGGTACTGAGCAATCTGCGCCTGCTGCAGACCGAATTGACCGGCGCCGGGCCGCTCGAGCCGTTGCTGTCGGCGCCCGGCACCACCGACGTCCTGGTCACCGCGCCGGATGCGGTGTGGGTCGACGACGGAGCGGGGTTGCGCCGCAGCACTATCCGATTCCCCGACGAGACGGCCGTCCGGCGGCTCGCTCAGCGGCTCGCGCTGGCCGCGGGGCGCCGCCTGGACGAGGCGAAACCCTGGGTCGACGGGCAGCTGTCCGGACTGGGCGCCGCAGATTCCACCGTTCGGTTGCACGCGGTCCTGCCGCCGGTGGCCAGCGCGGGCACCTGCCTGTCCCTGCGCGTGCTGCGCCCGGCGACGCAGGATCTGGCCGCGCTGCTGGCCGCGGGAACGCTCACCGAACAGGCGGCTTCGCTGCTGCAGCGAATCGTGGCCGCGCGGTTGTCCTTCCTGGTCAGCGGTGGTACCGGCGCGGGCAAGACGACGCTGCTGGCGGCGGTGCTGGGGGCGGTCGCGCCCGACGAACGGATCGTGTGCGTCGAGGACGCGGCCGAACTGGCGCCGCGTCATCCGCATGTCGTCAACCTCGTCGCTCGGTGTGCGAACGTCGAGGGTGTCGGCGAGGTGACCGTGCGGGACCTGGTCCGCCAAGCGCTGCGGATGCGGCCCGATCGCATCGTCGTGGGGGAGGTTCGCGGCGCCGAGGTGGTCGACCTGCTCGCCGCGATGAACACCGGACATGACGGCGGCGCCGGCACGGTGCACGCCAACAGTCCGGCCGAGGTGCCGGCGCGATTCGAGGCGCTCGGCGCACTGGGCGGGTTGAACCGCTCGGCCCTGCACAGCCAACTCTCGGCGGCGGTACAGGTGGTGCTACACGTCGCCCGGGACGGCTCCGGGCTGCGTCGGCTCGCCGAGGTGGCGATTCTGCACACCGCTGCTGACGGACGGGTGTCCTGTGTGCCGGCGTGGCGGTGGGGCGCCGGCGGGCTCGAGGGGATGGCGGTGCTGCAGGCGCGCCTGGACGAGCGGGGCGCGAGATGATCGTCGCAGCCATCGCGCTGGCCATGGCGGTGTTGATCAACCCGCAGGATGTGCGGCACCGGTTGCCGAACCGGCCCGAGCGCCGGCGGCGCCGACGAATCCCCGTTCTGGCCGCTGCCGCGCTCGTATGTGCGGTCGTCCTGGCGTGTGGTGTCCCGGTGTCGATCCCCGTCGCGGCCGGGCTGCTCGTCGGGACCGTCGCGCTGCGGCAGCGGCGACGCATGGTCCGCCGGCGCAGCGACGACGAGTCGGCGGCGCTGCAGGGCGCCCTCGATGTGCTGGTGGGTGAACTCCGGGCCGGCGCGCATCCGGTGGCCGCGGTCGAGGCGGCCGCGACCGAGGCCACCGGAGCGGTGGCGATCGCCCTGGGTGCGGTGGCGGCCCGGGCGCGTCTCGGGGCCGACGTGGCCGGCGGTCTGTTCGCCGTGGCCCGCCAGTCGACCGTGCCTTCACAGTGGACGCGCATCGCGGTGTGTTGGCAACTGGCACAGACCCGAGGCCTGGCGATCGCGACGCTGATGTGCACCGCTCAACGCGATATCGCCGAACGGCACCGTTTCGCCGCACGGGTCGAAGCGGGGATGGCCGGAGCGCGGGCCACCGCAGGTGTGCTGGCAGGGCTGCCGGTACTGGGTATCGGGCTCGGTCAACTGATCGGTGCGCAGCCGGTGGGCTTCCTGTTGGCGGGCGGATTCGGCGGGGGGCTTCTGGTGATCGGGGTGGCGTTGTCCTGCGCCGGCCTGCTGTGGTCGGACCGCATCACCATGGCGGTGCTCAGATGACTGCGACCGCCCTGCTGCTCGCTGCCGCGATACTGCTCAGCGGCTGCCGGGGCCGGATGCGCTTGCGGGCGTTGACCGGCGAATCCCGCCCGCGCCGGGCGCAGCCGACCGAAGCCGGGCGAGCTGATCCGTTGGCGGCGGCATCGGCCTTCGACGTGCTGGCCGCCTGCCTGTCCTCGGGGATGGCGGTGTCGGCTGCGGCCGCCGCGACCGCCGAGTCCGCGCCACCGGCGCTGGCCGGGCTGCTGCGCCGGGCGGCGGACATGCTTGCCCTCGGCGCGGACGGTGTCGCCGCCTGGTCGGCATCCGGCGACCCGCCGGATGCCCACGCCGAGGCGCTGATGCGGTTGGCCCGGCGTTCGGCCGAGAGTGGAACGGCGCTGGCCACCGGCGTCGCCGCGCTGGCCGTCGAGTCCCGGGCGGACGCCGCCGATGCGGCCAGGGCCGCCGCCGAGCGGGCCGCGGTCCTCATCGCGGCGCCGCTGGGGGCGTGCTATCTCCCGGCGTTCCTCTGCCTGGGCATCGTGCCGGTGGTGGTGGGGCTGGCCGGCGACGTGCTGGGGACGGGGTTGTGGTGAGGGCGGACGCCGACGGATGGTCCGTCGGCGCTGAACAGGGAGGTCGAGATGGCGGTACGTACGGTGATCCGGGAGGTTCAGGCGCGGGTGATGTGCGCGGCGGCCGACGAGGCGGGCATGTCGACGGTGGAGTATGCGATCGGCACGATCGCCGCGGCGGCGTTCGGGGCCATCCTCTATACGGTCGTCACCGGCGACTCGATCGTCGGGGCGCTGAGCAACATCATCACCCGCGCGCTGAACACCAGTACCTAGGCGATGACGCCGGTGGCGCGACCGTCGAGGCGGCCTTCGCCGTCGCCGCCGTCGCCGCGGTCCTGCTGGTGTGCCTGGCCGGCCTCACCGCCGTCGGAATGCAGCTGCGCTGCCTCGACGCCGCGCGGGAGGCGGCGCGGCTGGCCGCGCGGGGTGACGACCGTTCGGCGACCGATACCGCCCGGGCGATCGCGCCGGGCGGCGCGACGGTCGAGCTGCGCCGCGACGGCACCGGCGTGGTGGCGCGGGTCAGCGCGCGCTCGACCCTGCTACCGGGCATCACGATCAGCGGGCGATCGGTGGCGGCCACCGAACCCGGTGTGCGATGAACGCGGTGCGGCGACGATGGTGGCGGTCGCGGTCATCGCCGTCCTCATCGCGGTCAGTGGGGGACTGGCCGGGGTGGGTGCGGCGGTGTTGGCCCGGCATCGGGCGCAGTCGGCCGCGGATCTGGCCGCACTGGCGGCGGCCGGTCGGATCGTCGACGGCCCCGATAGCGCGTGCGCACAAGCTCATTCGGTGGCGGCTGCGGTGGGAGTGGCGGTGGTGCGTTGCGACTTCGCCGGGTTGGACGTGGTGGTCGCCGTGCAGACGCCGGTCGGATTGGGGAGGTGGGCGCTCGGATCGGCACGAGCCGCCGCGCGGGCGGGACCGGTTTAGCGCTCGGCCGCCGGTGACAGGTGCGCGCAGCGCAATTCCTCGGCGGTCGGCAACCGCACCGACGCCAAACCCGCCACGGTGCCGGGTTCGAGCTCCACCCGGTTGATCGTCAGGTGCACCGGCATCCAGTCGTCGTCGGCCGTGCGCATGCGCAGCACCGACGTCGCCGCGCCGTCGGCGAATTCGACGATCATGCGGGCCAGATGGATCCCGTCGTCGGGGTGGATCTCATTGGCCCGCCAGTCGTAGAACGGCGCCGGTTCGTCGAGCCACTTGAGCAGTTTCCAGGTGCCCAGGTCGACGAGTGCCCGATGCACTCCGGACTGGGCCAGGCCGTTGAGGATTCGCTGCGCCAGATGATCCCGCGGCACGACCGGCTCATCGCTGTGCGCCCGCCAATTCATCGCCCGGCAGATCATCCGCTCGCTGCCGTCGTCCCGGGGTTCCAGTAGGGCGCGCGCGGCGAATCCGACGGTGATCGTCTCGCCGCGGTGGTCGGTGACGTCCCAGGTGCTGCAGAACGATTGGCCGGCTTGCGGGTTGATCGCCATCGCGAGCACTCTGGTCTCGCTGGCGTTCAGATCGCGCATCGGCAGGTCCTCGGCGAACGACCGGCCGTGGGTGTGCTCCCGGTCGGGATCGCGCCCGCTGTTGGCCAACGACTGTGCAGTGTCGGTGGCCGTACCGGTGGTCAGGTCCCACACCAGCGGGCCGGGCAGCGGACGGTCGGGCGGCTCGCTGTCGGGCGTGCCCGCCCAGACGTGCACACCGTGGATCCGGCCGTCGGACATCTGCACCACCTCGGTACGGATGACGCGGTCGTTCTTCGGCGTGATGCTCGACAGCCCGAGACCGGATCGCAGCGTCTCGGCAATCGCGGCCTGCACGGCCATCAGATGCGGACTGCGCCGCAGATAGGCACTGATCGGCACGAGGTTCTCGGTCGTCACCCCCCGGGCCACGACGACCGGTTCGGCGCCGAGAGTCTCCACGAGCAGCCAGTCGTGGGTCATGGCCGTCACCATACCGTCGCGGCCTGGCCGCAACCCCGGCAAACGGGCCGGTGGAATTCGTCGGCGAACAGCGCGGGGTCGGTCGTCACGCCGCGCGTTCACCCAGCGTCGCGAGCACCAGCCGCAGCACCCGGACCGCGCCCGCCTTGTCCAGCGGATCGTTACCGTTCCCGCATTTGGGCGACTGGACGCACGACGGACATCCGCTCGGGCACTCGCAGGCGTCGATCGCCGCGGCCGTGGCATCCCACCAGGTGGTGAGCTGATCGAAGCCGCGCGCGGCGAAACCCGCGCCGCCCGGATACCCGTCGTAGACGAAGATCGTCGGCAACCCGTCCTCCGGGCCGACCGCCGTCGACACCCCACCGATGTCGCCGCGGTCGCAGCTGGCCACCAGCGGCAGCAATCCGATCGCGGCGTGCTCGGCGGCGTGCAGCGAGCCCGGAAACCGCAGCGGATCGATGCCGCTGTCGATCAGCGCTTCGGGGGTGATGGTGCACATCACGGCCATCGTGTCCAGCGTGCGGGTCGGCATGTCCAGTTCGACGAAGTCGATGACCTCGCCGGTGCGCCTACGTCGCAGATAGCCGACGACGCTGTTGGTCACCGACACCGGCACCAGCCCGACGGTCACCGGCCCGAAGGCCGTGCGCTCGCCCTGGCCGGTCACGACGATGTCGGTCAGCTCCCGGGCGAAGGTGGTGTACCCCGGATCCTCGGCGTGCACGAACGCCACCCCGTCGTCGAAGTCCAGCGAGTCGACCAGATAGCTCTCCCCCTGATGCAGGTACACCGCGCCCGGGTGCACCGAGGCGGCTGCCTGTCCGGCGTTCGCGCTACCCAGCATGCGTCCGGTGTCGACCTCCAGAATCGCCACCTGACCGCCCGAACCGCCCCGGATGTCCACCGCGGCATGCGGATCCAGGCCCGGGGTCGGGAAGTAGCCGTGCGGTCGGCGCCGGAGCAGACCGTCGTCGACCAGGCTGGCGGCACACGCCTCGGCGCCCCACCGGCGCACCTCCGCGTCGGTGAGCGGTAGCTCGGTCGCCGCGCACAGCAGTTGCGGTGCAAGCACATACGGGTTGGCCGGATCGATCACCACCCGCTCGATCGGGCGGTCGAGCAGAGCCGCCGGATGGTGCACCAGATAGGTGTCCAGGGGATCATCACGGGCGATCAGCACGATCAACGCTCCCTGCCCGCGCCGGCCCGACCGACCGGCCTGTTGCCAGAACGACGTCACCGTGCCGGGAAACCCGGCCAGCACCACCGCGTCCAGACCGGCGATGTCCACGCCGAGTTCGAGGGCGTTGGTCGTCGCCATTCCCCGCAGATCCCCGTCGGCCAGCGCTCTTTCCAGATCGCGGCGGTCCTCGGCCAGATAACCCGCCCGATAGGACGCCACCCGGTCGGCCAGCTCCGGTGCGATTTCCGCCAACCGGGCCCGCGCCCCGAGTGCGGTCAGCTCCGCGCCCCGGCGCGACCGCACGAACGTCAGCGTCCTGGCGCCCTCGGCCATCAGATCGGCCATCACCCGCGCGGCCTCGGCCCCCGCGGAGCGCCGCACCGGCGCCCCGTTCTCGCCGACCAGATCGGTCAGCAGCGCCGGCTCCCACAGCGCCACCGTGCGGGCGCCGTGCGGTGAGCCGTCCTCGGTCACCTCGGCGACGGTCTCACCGATGAGCTCGGCCGCCGTCGCGCCCGGCGCGGCCGTGGTGGCGCTGGCGAAGATGACGGTGGGCCCGGCCCCGTCCGGTGCGTACCGCTGGCCCAACCGCAGCAGCCGGCGCAGCACCAGCGCCACGTTGGACCCGAAGATGCCGCGGTAGTAGTGGCATTCGTCGACGACGACGAACTTGAGGTGGCGCAGGAACACCGCCCAGCGAGCGTGGTTGCGCAGCAGCGACAGATGGATCATGTCCGGATTGCTGAAGATCCAGCGGGACCGCTCGCGGGCGAACCGGCGGACGTCGGTGGGGCTGTCGCCGTCGTAGGACGACGGGGCGACGTTGCGCAGCGCCGGCACCGCGTCGGTCAGCGCCTGGGCGGTGCGCAGCTGGTCGTGGCCCAGCGCCTTGGTCGGCGACAGATACAGCGCCCGCGCGCGCGGATCGGTCGCCAGCGCCGAGAGGATCGGCAACTGATAGGCCAGCGACTTACCCGAGGCGGTACCGGTGCTCACCACGACGTGGCGGCCCGCGTGGGCCAGCTCGGCCGCCGCCGCCTGATGCGACCACGGAGCGATCACCCCGCGGTCGACGAAGGCCTGCACCACGCCGTCATCGGCCCACGCCGGCCACGATTCGGGTTGCCCGCGCCGCGGCGGGAGATCGGCGACATGGCGCAGCGGCTGCTCGGCGTCCCCGGTGCCGGCCACCGCGCAGGACAGCAGCTCACGGCCGAAATCTGACACTTCCCATCCTCCCGAAACCTGCCTGTAACGAAGTGGCGTTCCTGCGCGCTCGCCACCGGAATGAATTGTTCCCCACGGAACTCCGCGGAGACTGTCGCCACAGCGCTGAACGTGATTGACTAACGGCGGTCGCAGCTTCTGTGTTCGTGTACTAGCACTCGCAGGAACGACGTTGCGATCGCGGTTCCTGCGAGGGTTGTAGGTCGGGTCGAGTTCCGAGCACTCCACGAAGGTATGGCGGTCGGAACGGGCCCGGTCCGTCGAACCACGGTGGACCGCTCCCGGTAAGAAGAGAAGGAAAGTACGAAAGATGCCACAGGGAACTGTGAAGTGGTTCAACGCGGAGAAGGGCTTCGGCTTCATCGCTCCCGAGGACGGCTCCGCTGACGTGTTCGTCCACTACACGGAGATCCAGGGCAGCGGATTCCGCACCCTGGAGGAAAACCAGAAGGTCGAGTTCGAGGTCGGCCAGAGCCCGAAGGGGCCCCAAGCCACGGGTGTGCGTACCGTCTAGTACAGCCAGCCTGAAGAAGCGCCCCCGCCGGTCCAACCACGGATCGCCGGGGGTGTTTTCGTCTCGCCACCCGGTCCGCCGGGTGGGCGCAACTGCGAGTGGCGTCGCCTCGCCGGCCGTCCACTGCCTTACTGTCGATTTGTGAGCCAGCTGTCGTTCTTCTCGGCAGAGGCGGTCCCCCCCGCCGTCGCCGACCTCACCGGGTTGCTCGCCGCGCCCGGTCAGGTGGTGCTGGTCGGTGCCGGAAAGGCGCAGGGCGCCCGGCTGTCGGTGGTGGTCGACGACCTGTGGCGGGCCGAGGCGCTGGCCGAGATGATCACCGACGCCGGTTTGCACCCGGAGATCGCCCGCACCGACGAGGGCCGTCCGCTGGTTCGCACGGCCGTCGAGCCGCGGCTGGTGGCGATCGCGGCGGAATGGACCCGCGGGGCGGTCAAGACCGTGCCGCCGCAGTGGTTGCCCGGGCCGCGGGAGTTGCGGGCCTGGGCGCTGGCGTCGGGCAGCCTGGAACCCAGTGGCTACCTGCTCGGCCTGGACCCGCACGCCCCGGACACGCATTCGCCACTGGCGTCGGCGATGATGCGCATCGGGATCGCGCCCACCCTCATCGGCACCCGCGGCTCGCGGCCGGCCCTGCGGATCAGCGGCAGGCGGAGGCTGTCACGCCTGGTAGAGACGGTGGGGGAACCACCCGGGAACGTCGATGCGTTGACACAATGGCCTCGCGTTCTGTGACCCGCAACCGTGGGGTCAGTTTGCGTAGGCCCGCGTAGGGTGCGAAATTGTCAGGTGCCGACGGGCGCCGACGAAGCATCGGACGCTGGACGGCAACCGAAGAAGTGGAGCTAGGCAGAGTTGGCTGACGGTAGCCGCGGCAGCGGAGGCAATGGAACGACCCGGCGACTCGTCATAGTCGAGTCGCCGACCAAGGCGCGCAAAATCGCCGGGTACCTCGGGTCCAACTACATCGTCGAATCGTCGCGCGGCCACATCCGCGACCTGCCCCGCGCCGCGGCCGACGTGCCCGCCAAGTACAAGTCCGAACCGTGGGCGCGACTCGGGGTCAACGTCGACGCCGACTTCGAACCGCTCTACATCGTCAGCCCGGACAAGAAGGGCACCGTATCGGAGCTCAAGGACCTCCTCAAAGGGGTCGACGAGCTGTACCTCGCGACAGACGGTGACCGCGAGGGCGAGGCGATCGCCTGGCATCTGCTCGAGACGCTCAAACCCCGCATCCCGGTCAAGCGGATGGTGTTCCACGAGATCACCGAACCCGCGATCCGCGCCGCCGCCGATCACCCGCGCGACCTGGACATCGACCTGGTCGACGCCCAGGAGACCCGCCGCATCCTCGACCGGCTCTACGGCTACGAGGTCAGCCCGGTGCTGTGGAAGAAGGTGGCCCCGAAGCTGTCGGCCGGCCGCGTGCAGTCGGTCGCCACCCGCATCATCGTGCAGCGCGAACGCGACCGGATGGCGTTCCGCAGCGCCGGCTACTGGGACGTCAGCGCCCTGCTCGACGCGAGCGTCTCCGACGCCCAGGCCTCCCCGCCGACGTTCACCGCCAAGCTCAACAGCGTCGACGGCCGCCGGGTGGCCACCGGGCGGGACTTCGACTCGCTGGGTGCGGTCCGCAAACCCGACGAGGTGCTGGTCCTCGACGAGGCGGGCGCGAACGCGCTGGCCACCGGGCTGCGTGGCGCGCAGCTCAGCGTCTCCTCGGTCGAGCAGAAGCCCTACACCCGCCGCCCGTATCCGCCGTTCATGACCTCCACGCTGCAGCAGGAGGCCGGCCGCAAGCTGCGCTTCTCCTCGGAACGCACGATGAGCATCGCGCAGCGGCTCTACGAGAACGGCTACATCACCTACATGCGCACCGACTCGACCACGCTGTCGCAGTCGGCGATCGACGCCGCACGCAACCAGGCGCGTCAGCTCTACGGCGAGGAGTACGTGCACCCGTCGGCGCGCCAGTACACCCGCAAGGTGAAGAATGCGCAGGAGGCGCACGAGGCGATCCGCCCCGCCGGCGATGTGTTCCAGACCCCCGGCCAGCTGCACGCACAGCTCGACACCGACGAGTTCCGGCTCTACGAGCTGATCTGGCAGCGCACCGTCGCCTCTCAGATGGCCGACGCCCGCGGCACCACGCTGAGTCTGCGCATCGGCGGTCGCAGTAGCGGCGGGGAAGAGGTCGTGTTCAGCGCCAGCGGGCGCACCATCACCTTCGCCGGGTTCCTCAAGGCCTACGTCGAGAGCATCGACGAGTTGGCCGGCGGGGAGTCCGACGACGCCGAGAGCCGGCTGCCCAACCTCACCCAGGGCCAGCGCGTCGACGCCAAGGAGCTGACCCCGGACGGCCATCAGACCAGCCCGCCGGCCCGCTACACCGAGGCGTCGCTGATCAAGGCGCTCGAGGATCTGGGCATCGGCCGGCCGTCGACGTACAGCTCGATCATCAAGACCATCCAGGACCGCGGATACGTCCACAAGAAGGGCAGTGCCCTGGTCCCGTCGTGGGTGGCGTTCGCGGTGATCGGTCTGCTCGAACAGCACTTCGGCCGGTTGGTCGACTACGGCTTCACCGCGGCGATGGAGGACGAACTCGACGAGATCGCCTCGGGCCACGAGCGACGCAGCAACTGGCTCAACAACTTCTACTTCGGCGGTGAGCACGGCGTCGAGGGTTCGATCGCGCGTGAGGGTGGTCTGAAGAAACTCGTGGGCGGCAATCTCGAGGAGATCGACGCTCGGGAAGTCAACTCCATCAAGCTGTTCGACGACTCCGAGGGCCGGGCGATCAACGTCCGCGTGGGCCGCAACGGCCCGTATCTGGAACGCATGGTCACTGATCCTGAAGCTCCGGACGGCCCCCTGAAACCGCAGCGCGCCAACCTCAAGGATGAGCTGACCCCCGACGAGCTGACCCTCGAAATGGCCGAGAAGCTGTTCGCCACACCGCAGGAGGGCCGCTCGCTGGGGGTCGACCCCGAGACCGGTCACGAGATCGTGGCCAAGGACGGCCGCTACGGTCCGTACGTCACCGAGGTGCTCCCCGAACCTCCCGAAGATCCGGACGCGGGTAGCGGTGCGAAGAAGGGCAAGAAACCGACCGGCCCGAAGCCCCGCACCGGATCCCTGCTGCGCACCATGGATCTGGAGACCGTCACCCTCGAGGACGCCCTCAAGCTGCTGTCGCTGCCCAGGGTGGTCGGGGTGGATCCGGCCAACGGTGAGGAGATCACTGCGCAGAACGGCCGCTACGGTCCCTATCTCAAGCGCGGCACCGACTCCCGTTCGCTGGCCACCGAGGAACAGATGTTCACCATCACCCTCGACGAGGCGCTCAAGATCTACGCGGAACCGAAACGCCGTGGGCGCCAGGCGGCGGCGGCCCCGCCGCTGCGTGAACTCGGTACCGACCCGGCCAGCGGCAAACCGATGGTGATCAAGGACGGCCGCTTCGGGCCCTACGTCACCGACGGCGAGACCAACGCCAGCCTGCGCAAGGGTGATGACGTGGCCTCGATCACCGATGCGCGGGCCGCTGAGCTGCTCGCCGACCGCCGCGCCCGCGGGCCGGTCAAGAAGAAGGCTCCGGCGAAGAAGGCGGCCAAGAAGACCGCCGCGAAGAAGACGACCGCGAAGAAGGCGTCGGCCAAAAAGGCCTGACCCGCACGCCGGGTCAGTCGCTCCCGCGGTCGGGTGCACTCATGTCCCCGGTCCGCGGGGTCCCGTCGGCCAGCGCGTAGCGCAGCTGCACGACGCCCTTCGGTCCGGACTCCGGCGGCGCGATCAGCGTGACGTTCGTCGGTACCGCACCACCGTCGAAGACCTTCTTGCCGGTGCCGAGCACGATCGGGTGCAGCCACAGGTTGAGCCGATCGAACAGCCTGTCCCGCAACAGGGTCTGCACCAGGTTCAGGCTGCCGACGACCTTGATGTGGTCGTGCCGGTCCCGCAGTGCACGTACCTCGGCGGCCAGGTCCCGGCCCAACTGGGTGGAGACGGCCCAGGAGAGATCGGGTGTCCCGCGCGAGGCCACGTACTTGGGGATGCGGTTGAACAACTCGGCGATTCCGGCGTCGTCGCCGCCGTCGTAGTGCGGCCAGAAGGCCGCGAAGATGTCGTAGGTCCGCCTGCCGAGCAGCAGGGCATCGGTGCCCTGGTAGGACGCGGCGACCTGCGCCCCGGACACCTCGTCGAGCAGCGGGGCCTGCCACCCGCCGTACGCGAACCCGATGGGGTCCTCGTCGGGCCCGCCGGGGGCCTGGGCGACGAGGTCGAGGGTCGCGAAGATGTCGAGGTGGATCAGTCCCATGGTCACTCCCGGAAACGTGCGGCGCGGTCGGGATGGGGACCGGCCGACGCGAAGAAAATCATCGCCGGGTGGTCACCTAGGCCTTGGCCTGGCTGCCGATCTCCTCCGGCACCATCAGATTGACCGGGCGGGCCAGCTGGGTCGGCGCGATGCGGCCGCGCAGTTCCACGGTTTCGCCGACGTTCCAGCACAGCGCCTCGGAGTCGAGCGCTCCGCTGACCGCGATCGCCGAGGCCAGCACGTGGCCGCGTTCCAGCTTGGCGAGTTCGGTGAGGCGGGCGGCCTCGTTGACCGGATCGCCGATCACCGTGTACTCGAACCGGGCCTGGGCGCCGATGTGGCCGGCGATCGCGCGGCCGGCCGACACCCCGATCCCGAACTCCGTCTGGCCCAGCACCTTGATCAGCTCGTCATGCAGTTCGCGCGACGCGGCCAGCGCGGCGCCGCAGGCGTCGGGGTGTTCGATCGGGGCGCCGAAGATGCACAACGCGGCGTCACCCTGGAATTTGTTGACGAACCCGCCGTGGCGGTTGACGCTGTCGACGACCACGCGGAAGAACTCGTTGAGCAGGTTGACCACTTCGTGGGCGGAGATGGTGGCGGCCAGATGGGTGGAACCGACCAGGTCGACGAACAGCACCGCGACGTCGCGTTCCTGACCGCCCAGCTCGGTCCCGCGTTCGAGCGCCCGGCGGGCCACGTCCTCCCCGACGTAGCGGCCGAACAGATCGCGCAGCCGCTGCCGCTCGGCCAGATCGCGCACCATGTCGTTGAAGCCGGCCTGCAGCAGGCCCAGCTCGCTGGCGTCGTAGATCTGCATGTGGGCGTTGTAGTTGCCGCGCTGCACCTCGCCGAGCGCCCACCGCAGCTGGCGCAGCGGATCGGCGATCGACATGGCCACCAGCACCGTGCCCGACAGCCCGATCAGCAGCGCGGAGACCGCCAGCAGGAGCAACGGCATGGTCAGCCGCTCGGCGGGCGCCGACAGCACCTCGAGCTGGCTGGCCACCAGAGCCAGGACGATCGCCAGCAGCGGCACGCCGGTCGAGAGCACCCAGGTCAGCACCTGGCGCAGGATCACACCGGGGGCGCGGAAGCTCTCCGGAACCCCGCCGCGCAGCGCGGCGACCGCGACCGGACGTAGCACCCGCTCGGACTGCAGGTAGCCGATGATCGCCGTCGCGGTGGCGCCCAGCGCCGTGGCGACCGCCACCACGGGCGCCGATTTGCTGGCCACCGGCCAGCTGGCGACGATGAACACGATCGAGCCCAGGCACCAGTTCGCGACGCTGATGACGGTCCGGTAGAAGGGCATGCGCAGTGCGCGGGTGCGGGCCAGCTCGGTGGTGTTGGGGTCACCGTCGGCCAGCAGGGTGTCGCGGCGCTGCCAGCGGATGACCGGGATCAGCAGCCGCAGGGACAGATACGCGCCCACGGTGAACGACACGAACAGATAACCCAGGAAGATCGCCAGGTTGAAGGCGGGCAGATCCTGCAGTTGAACGCGGTCCTCCGGCGGCAGCCCGAAACGCAGGAAGCCGAGGACGAACAGCGCACCGATGATGTCGGCCTGCAGCATGCCCAGGGTGAACACCGGCCACGGCGTCCGGGCGACCCAGCGCACGAATGCGCTGATCCGCCCGATGGGAGCCGCGTGTGTTGCCACCTGATCACCGTATCGGGCGAACCCGACCGTCTGCGCCGCTGTGCGGAGAGTCGTGTCGGTCCGGCCACTAGTGTTGGCGGTGATGGCCGGGGTTTTTTCGCGTTTGGTGGGCCAACATGCCGTAGAGGCCGAGTTGGTGGGCGCCGCGCTGGCGGCGCGCGGTGATACTCCGCACATCGAGGGCGGCCGGGTCGTGGGCGCCACATCGATGACCCACGCCTGGCTGATCACCGGGCCACCGGGTTCGGGCCGGTCGATTGCGGCGCTGTGCTTCGCCGCGGCGCTGCAGTGCACCTCCGACGGGACACCGGGCTGCGGCCGATGCCGGGCGTGCAGCACGACGATGGCAGGCACCCACGCCGACGTCCGGCGGATCGTCCCGGAGGGTCTGTCCATCGGCGTGGACGAGATGCGCGGCATCGTGCAGACCGCGTCCCGCCGTCCCGGCACCGGACGCTGGCAGATCGTCCTGATCGAGGATGCCGACCGGCTCACCGAGGGCGCGGCCAACGCCCTGCTCAAGGTGGTCGAGGAGCCGCCGCCCTCGACGGTGTTCCTGCTGTGCGCGCCGTCGGTGGACCCGGAGGACATCGCGATCACGCTGCGTTCGCGGTGTCGGCACGTGGCGCTGGTGACACCGTCGGTGGAGGCGATCACCCAGGTGCTGATGGACGGTGACGGGTTCGCCGAAGCGGAGGCGGCCTGGGCGGCGTCGGTCAGCGGCGGACATGTGGGCCGGGCGCGCCGGCTGATGGTCGACTCCGACGCCCGCGACCGTCGTCAACGCGCGCTGAGTCTGGCCCGCGACGCCGCGACACCGTCGCGGGCGTACGCGGCGGCCGAGGAGCTGGTGGCCTCGGCCGAGGCCGAGGCCAAGGCGCTGACCGTCGACCGCAACGAGGCCGAGGCCGAGGAACTGCGTACGGCGCTGGGCGCCGGCGGGACGGGCAAGGGCACCGCCGGGGCGATGCGCGGCGCCACCGGGGCGATCCGGGATCTGGAGAAACGGCAGAAGTCGCGGCAGACCCGGGCGTCGCGCGATGCGCTCGACCGCGCGCTGATCGATCTGGCGACCTATTTCCGCGATGCGCTGCTGGTCTCCTCGGGCGCCGCGGCGGTGCAGGCGAATCATCCGGATATGGCCGACAAGGTGGCCGCCATGGCCGCTCATGCGTCCCCGGAGAAGCTGCTGCGCTGTATCGAGGCGGTGCTGGAGTGCCGGGAGGCATTGGCGGTCAACGTGAAGCCGAAGTTCGCGGTCGATGCGATGGTGGCGACGGTCGGCAAGGCGCTGCGCGATTGACGGGCTGACTTTGGAGGCCGGGACCGCGCTGTCGTAGACTCGTCCCGCCCGACACGCCGCCTTAGCTCAGTCGGTAGAGCGATTCACTCGTAATGAATAGGTCAGGAGTTCGATTCTCCTAGGCGGCTCCACACATTTCTTCGTCCCGGCCGCCAGGTCGGCGGCTATTTCGGCGGCGTCGAGGTCGGCGCGGGTGCCTCCTGGACGAACGGATCCGGCCGGTAGGGATCGCACACCTCGCCGATCTGTTCGGGTGTCAGATCGTTGAGGACACCGGTGTTCAGCAGCAGCCAGCGTGGCCCCGGTGGCGTCGAGCCGTCGGCGGCCTTGCGGTCGGTCCACGTGACCCGCGGGCGCCACAGCGCGTCCGCGCCGCCGGCGGGTTTGACCAATTCGCCGTCCTTCTTCACCGCATACAGGCCCGGGGTGTCGTAGAGGCAGATCGACACCTCGACCACACCGTCGGGCAGTTCGCGGGCGGCCACCGCCCGGTGCAGTGCCCCGCCGGTCTCCCCGACGTAGGCGTCGGGATTGCGCAACCGGTCGCCGTCGGCTTCGGGGGCGATTCTGCTGCGGTAGCTCTGGTAGAGCTCATCGCGGCCGGGGTCGTTGATCAGCCGGTCGTCGACCGACATCTGCAGGGCGAACCGGGCGGCGTCGGCCAGCGGCGGTGCGAGCGGCACCGCGACGTCGGTGCGGATCTCGAACGGCGGGTACGGGAACGGGGGCGGTGTGGACTCCGACGCCGACGCCGACGCCGACGCCGAGGGCGGTGCGGCGCCGTCCTGGCTCTGGCAGGCGCCCGAGCACAGCGCGACCAGGGCTGTCGTGAGCACCACCGCGGCCCGGGTCAGGAGTGCGCGTGCAGCCATGCCGGGATCCTATTCGACGACAACCGCGTAGCTCTGTCCGTAATCGAGCACGTACTGGGTGAGGTTGCGCTGCACCAGGTACTGCTGCAGCGCGGTCCACTCGGCACTGCCCACCGCCAGATCGGCGACAGCGACCGGCCGGCCGTCGGGGGCCAGGATGGGGGGCAGCTGGCCCGCCCGCAGCGCGGCGTCGACGATGGCCTGCTGCGCCTGCCGGGTCGAGGCGGCTTCCAGATCCGCGGCTTCGGGCACCTCGATGGCCTGGTACTCGGGCATGTCGATCGCCTGCTTGATCGCGTTCTCGACCGCGTCCCCGGCATTCACCCCGGTCACCTGCATCGCGATCCCGGCGTGCGGGATCTTGCCGGCGAGTTGATCGGTCGCCACGCCGGCGAGTTCGGCGCCCAGGAGTTTGGCCCGGTAGACCCTGTCGTTGGCCTCGACATCGGTCTGCAGGACGTCGTTCTGGTGGTCGATCGCCCCGAACATCGCCTGGTCGATCCGGCCGGACAGGTTGCCGGCCGCACTGTTGGCGAGGATGGCGCTGACGTCGGCGTTCGGATTGTCCTGCAACGCCGCCTGGATCTCGGCGATCCGCCCGGTCTCGGCGGCGGTGGCCAGGGTGACCCGGCCCTCCTCGGAGTAGCTGCCCAGTTCCAGTAGCCGATTGCCGTCGGCGGCGCCGAACACCGGTTCGCCCAGCGCGTCGAGTTCGGTCTTGGCGAAACCCTGCTGACTGCCGGGAGCCGCCAGGGAGTCGGTGTTGGCCGCCAGCAACTGGCTCATCTCGGTGGAGATCGCGTCGTTGCGGGCGAACGAATCGCGCATCGCCTGATACGCCGGATCGGTGTCGCTGGGGGCGATGAGGTCGGGCAGTTGGACCATCGCCTCGCGGGCCCGGATTCCGAGTGGGTCATCGGCCGGACGCTGCGACTCCTCGGTCATCCAGTCCAGCAGCGTGGCGGCCCCGTTGCCCTCACCGCCGCTCGGGGACCAGTCGTGGCCCAGCAGCGTGCGGACGGTCTCGTCACGGTGGTAGCCATCCGGCAGGTCGTCGCCCTGGCCGGTGAAGATCTGCGCCGACGCGTCGTTGTTGCGGCCCGCCACATCCGCCAGCGTGTTGGCGGCGCGCTCGTAGGCGTCCGGCGGGGTGTCGGTCATGCCGTAGCCGCCGAGCGAGTACTCGACCATGTCCGCGGACTTCAGGTACATCTCGGTGCCGAGCCGCGACCCGGGCTGGAATCCGGGGTTCGCCTCACCCATCAACTCGCTGAACTGGACGACGTCGGCCACGTGCCGGTTCTTGGCCTCCGCCGGGCCGACGGTCTCCCACCCGGGATACGTCGGATCGCCGCGGCGCACCTCGAGCATCTCCCGCAGGTCGGGCGGCAGCTTGTCGTATCCGCCGCGGTCGGCGATCGACCCGTCCGGGTTGCGTTCGACGATGTTCTCGTTGCTGGCGACGGTGAGACCGTTGGCGAGCCGGTCCCGCTGAGCCCCGGCGTCGGCGTCACCGCCGGCTTCCTGCGCTTCGAGGTGGCGGTCCAGGTTGAGCAGACCGTCCTTGCCCGCGGCCTGATAGAAGTCGCGGTAGTAGTCCTGGGTCTCCGCGGGGATGTCGTCGACCTCCCGGCCTTGGGCCAGCGCGGTCTTCTGCTCGTCGCTCAACGTGGTCGGCGGCAGATTCTCGGCCACCCGGTCGAGCACCGCGGGGTCGCGCTGAGCCGGCGGCAGAGCCGCTTGTTCGGCGAGCGCGGCACCGTCCTCGGCGCCGCTGGGGATGTCTTTCTCGCTACCGGCGAGCTGGATCTGCGGGCCGTCCTCGCCCTCGGACTTCTCGTCCTTCTCGCCGTCCTTCTTGCCGTCCTGCTCGCCGTCCCGGCTGAACTTCTGATCGCCCGCGTCGTCGTAGTCGCCCTTGAGCGTTCTGATGTCCCGGCCGACACCGTTGAGTTCGTCGTTGGACGTCTTGACCACCTCGGTGAGCTGACCGAGGCCTTTGTTGGCGATCTGCATCAGCATCATGTCGCGCTGTCGGCCGGGTGGGACACTGTTGGCCGCGTCGGTCACCCACTGCTTCAGCGCATCCAGATTCTGCCGCCCGGTGTCGACCACCTGGGCTGAGCGGTCCACCTGCTGAGCCAGTCTGCGGTCCAGATCGGCGAGGGTGGTGAACACCCGCTGATGGTCGCTGTTGGCCTTGTCGTAGCCCGACGCCGCCGAGCCCGACCACTGTTCGCCCGGTTTGGCGTCGTCGAGCCCGGTGCCCAGAGTGCGTAGCTGCGCACTGTGGTCGAATTCGGCGCCCGTCTGTGGGGTCCCCTGGCCGAAGGTCTCTTTGGCGTCGGCCCACGTCGAATAGAAACCGTCGAGCGCACTCATCGGTGCACCATCGGAGTTCCCCGCCACGCCATGGGTCCCAGTATCTCGTACCGGCGAACCCGTCCACCGCACGAATTGCGGCGGCCGAGAGATCAGCGCGGGGCGACGAAACCGACCGGCCCCGGCGAGATGCACACCGACAGCGCCGCGGTGTTGGCCCGCACGTTCAGCGCATCCCCGGCCCCGGCCAGCCGCACGAACACCCGGTTCAACCCGGGCCGCACCGGCACCCTGACCTCGGGGCCCTCGGCGAGGCTCATGGTCAGCGAGCCGTCGCTGTTGGCCAGATAGTTGATCTCGGCGGTCCAATCGGCGGGCAGCAGCGGGCCGTCCAGCGGCATCCGCACCGGGAAATCCGGCTGGACGAGATAGCCGCACTGCGGGTGCGGTCCGGGCCGGATCGCCCGGACCCACGTCACCAGGGCGTCCACGACCTGGCCCTGCCGATCGAGCATGCGCAGATCGGTTGTCGCCGAGGCGAATTCCGGGCGGTCGTCGACCAGTGCGAACAGGTGGCTGGCCAGATTCTCCGGCCAGGCCACCCGCTGCAGGATCAGCGGGTCGACCTCCTGGTCGAGCATCGGGGCGTCCGAGTCCGCCCGCGCGGCGGCCAGCCCGGCCCGCGCATCGGCGATGTAGGCCGGCACCGGACTGTCGCGCCAGCTGCGGTAGAAGGTCACGGTCGAATACGCGCTACTGGCCACGAACCCGGCGACGGCCGTCACCACCACCGCCGTGCGCGCAGCCGATGCGTTCAACCACCGGAACCCGTCGCGATTGGGCGCGCAGAACCCGACCGCCATCAGCAGCGCCGACATCACCACGAAATCCGGCAGATACCGCAGCGTCTGGGCCAGCTCGAGCGCGGTGAAGCGCGACGACCGCATCAGGTAGATCGGCACCTGACAGGCCGCGGCGTATCCGGCGAAGGCCGCCCACACCGGTGCGATCCGCCGCTTGCGCGCCACCGACACCGCGACGACCACCGCCAGCGCCACCCAGCCCAGGACCGTCACCGCGACACCCGGTGTGCCCCACGGCGACGCGGGCGCCCAGCGCTGCCAGTCCCACGGGCCACCGACCAGACCGGGCACGATGCCGTGGGTGATCGAGCGGGCCAGCAGATCCCAGGTCATGACCGGATCCAACGTCCAGCGCCGCTGGTCGACGATGAGCAGGTACACCCCGATCCAGGCGGCGGTCACCGCCAGAGCGCCCGCCCACAACGGCATTGCGCGCCGCCACACCGTCACCACCGCCGCGCGGTCCCCGCGGACATGGGCCAGCAGCGCGGCGATCGCGAACGCGGCGAACGGGATGATGGCGGCCTTCTCGAAGAACAGCAGCGCGCCGAGGTACGCCAGCACCGCCGTCACCGCGTAGCGCCGGTTTCCGGTGCGGACCAGCAACACCGCGTCCGCGCACACCCAGGCCAGCGCCGCGAGCATCGGCAGCGAATTCAAACCCGCAGCCCACCAGGCGAATCCGGGTAGCCCCAGCGGAGTGAACAACGCGAACGTCAGGGGGATCAGGAGCACCGGACGCCACCGCAGGATCGTGTGCAGCGCCCGCAACAGCGCCAGTGACGCCACCATCTGCAGCGCCACCAGGCTCAGCGCGGCCAGCCACCAGCCGAACGGCGCGATCCGGACGATCGCCCCGGACACCAGGAACGCGCCGGGCATGACGTGACCGTCGTGATCGTCGAACAGGAAGGAAGGGGAGAACAGCCCCTGGGTGCCGGCCCGGCCGATGAGGATCAGGTCGTCCCAGTAGAAGTAGCCCCCGAAGGCCAGCACCGCCCGCACCGCCGCAGCGAGAGCGATCAGCGCGGCGGCGGCCCAGGCGACGCGGTCAGCCCGGATAGTCGCCGCCCGCTGCCTGACGTGCGGTCCACGCCGAGGCCACCATGTCCTCCAGCGAGTGGCGCATCTTCCAGTCCAGGTCCCGTTCGGCCAGACCACCCGCGGCGACGATGCGTGCGGCATCGCCGGGCCGGCGCGGCACGATCGTCGGCTCGAAATCGATACCGGTGACCGTGCGGATCGCGGTCATGATCTCGCGCACCGACGTTCCGGCGCCGCTGCCCAGGTTGTAGACCGGCTCGACGGCCTGCCCGGCGTCCAGGCGCTGCGCGGCCGCGACATGGGCCAGGGCGAGGTCGGAGACGTCGATGTAGTCGCGTACGCACGTCCCGTCGGGCGTCGGATAGTCGTCGCCGTTGATGCGCGGGGTCTCACCGCGCAGCAGCATGTCGAACACCAGCGGGAACAGGTTGTGCGGGCTGACGTCGAACAGTTCCGGTGAGCCGGAGCCGACGACGTTGAAATAGCGCAGGCTGGTGTGCTGCAGACCGGTCGCGCGGCCCGCATCCCGCAGCAGCCACTCACCGATGAGCTTGGTCTCGCCGTAGGGCGATTCGGGATGGGTGGGCGTGGTCTCGTCGACGAGCTCGACCTGCGGCGTGCCGAACGTCGCGGCGCTCGACGAGAACACCACCTTGTCGGCCCCGGTCTCCTCCATCGCCTTGAGCAGGATCACCATCGCCGACACGTTCTGTTCGTAGGTGTGCAGCGGGCGTTGCACTGACACCCCGGCGTATTTGTAGCCAGCGATGTGCACCACGCCGCGCACCGAGTGATCCCGCAGCGTGCCGGTCACCAGATCGGCGTCCAGCAGCGTCCCGCGTACGAAGGGCACCGCGTCCGGGACGAACCGGCGCAGCCCCGTCGACAGGTCGTCGATGACGACGACCGGAATGTCCGCCTCGAGCATCGCGCGCACGACATGCGAGCCGATGTAGCCGGCCCCGCCTGTCACGAGCCACGTCATGACCTTCTCCTCATCTCATCCGGGCCAGGGCGGCCAGGTGCACCGCGATCCCGATCAACGGTCCGCACAGCAGCGCGACGACGGTGCGGATCTCCAGACCGAGCGGAAGCAGCAGCAACAGCACCGAGGCGACCGTCGCGCCCACCCAACCGAACGAGTATGCCCGGTGCTGGGCGGCGGCGACGGCCGCGGCACCGGTGAGCGTCAGCAGGGCGATGGCCACCGCGGCCGCGGTGAGCCAGGCCAGCAGGGCGCCGTCGGCGTCGTAGGCGGGCCCGAAACCCGTGCGCAGCAGCCACGGCCCGATCAGGCCGGCGCCCAGCACGCCCAGCGCGCCGATGCCCATGACCAGCCCGGTCGGCATCAGCAATGCCCGCAGCCGCTGTTCGCGCCGGTCGACGAAGTGGGCGATCAGATTGCCCTGCATCGCGGTCAGCGGGACCAGCAGCGGGGCGCGGGTCAGTGTCACCGCGAGGATCACCACACCGCCGGTCGCCCCCAGATCGCCCGAGGTCGCCTTGAGCAGCACCGGGAAGCCCATGACGAGCACGGCGCTGGCCCCCGCGGCGGTGATCGAGTGGAACGCGCCGCGCAGATACCCCGCGGTGGTCCCCGGCGGGCGCACCCGAGCCGCAGCGCGCGCCGCCGGCGCGGCCAACAGCAGGATCGACCAGGACACCGCCCCCGCGACCGTCGCCCACAGGAACCCGGCCAGACCCCAGCCGACGACGAAGGTGGCCGCCGCGACGGCCACCCGGATCGCCGCGTCGGTCACCATCAGGGCGCCGTACTCGGTCCACCGGTTGCGCCCGGCCAGCATCCCCAACAGGGTGGCGTGCAGGCAGAACCCGGCCAGCCCCGCACTGAGCAGCAGCACCGACAACCACACCGACTCGGCGAACACATGTGCCGACCACAGCGGCGCACTGCCGGCGATGAGCACAGCGGCGGCCAGCCCCACCCCGGCCGCGATGCGCATCGGCCGGGTGCGCGGCGCCGGCTCCGCCGGACCGTGAGGGGTTTCGCGGACCTCGCGGGCCGACTCCTGCAACAGGCCGTTCGCTGCTCCGCTGGCCAGCCCGAAGGCCCCCCAGAACACCCCGAACACCGAGAACCCGGCGGGCTCGAGATCGCGGGCGGCCAGATAGATGATGGTGTAGCCGCACACGGCGACCAGCGCCGACGCCAAGCCCACCCGCGCCACGCCGCTGTGCATGGTGGCCGGGGTGAGTGGTCCCGTCGACGGCGCCGCGTCCGTCACAGATCCGGGAGCTCCTCGGCGTAGAGCCAGGCGTCCCACAGCGGATGCAGCGATTCGTGCGTGTAGCCGGCGGCCAGTCCGGTGAAGTCGTCGGTGAAGGCGGTGCCGTGCCGGTGTCGCGTGGTCCAGTCCTTGAGCAGGGCGAAGAATTGCCGGTCGCCGAGTTCGCCGCGCAACACGTGCAGGGTCAGCGCACCGCGCTTGTACACCCGGTCGTCGAACATGTCGCGCGGCCCGGGATCGGTCAGCACCAGGTCCTGCGGGGAGTCGGCCAGCTTGCGGTGATAGTGCCGGGCCCACTCGTCGGCGCTGCGCCCGCCGGCGTGTTCCGACCACAGCCATTCGGCGTAGCAGGCGAACCCCTCGTGCAGCCAGATGTCGCGCCAGCGGCGCACGGTGACCGAATTGCCGAACCACTGGTGGGCCAGCTCGTGGGCGATCAGCCGTTCGGCGCTGCGGTCACCGCTGCAGTGGTTGGCGCCGAAGATCGAGATGCCCTGGGCCTCGAGCGGGATCTCGAGGTCGTCGTCGGTGACGACCACGGTGTAGCCACTGGCCAGCGGATAGGGACCGAACAGCTTGACGAACAGCTTCATCATCTGCGGCTGCCGGCCGAAGTCGTGGTCGAACTCGGCGCGCAGCCGGTCGGGCAGCACCGCGTGCATCGCGACCGGCGTCTTGGCCAGCCGGTGCATCTCGTACATGCCGATCTGCAGCGTGATCAGGTACGTCGAGGTGGGTTCGGGCTGTTCGTACGTCCACATCGTGTGCCCGGCCCGCGCCCGGCGCGACACCAGCTCGCCGTTGGCGACGGCCCGGTAGGGGCTGTCGGTGCTGATCTGGATGCGGTAGCTGGCTTTGGAGCTCGGATGGTCGTCACAGGGGAACCAGGACGGCGCGCCATTGGGCTGACCGGCCACCAGGGCGCCGTTGGACAACTCCTCGAAACCGACGTCCCCCCACATCGACCGCACCGGGCGCGGTGTCCCGTTGTAGCGCACCTCCACGGCCAGGGCCGCGCCGGCGGCCAACGGTGCGGCCAGGGTGATCCGCAATTTGCCTTGGGCACAGGAGAACTGGGCGGGACGACGGCCGTTGACCGACACCTTGGTCACGGTCAGGTGTTGCGACAGGTCGAGGGTGAACGTCCGCAGGGCCGCCAGGGTGACCGCCGTGATCGAGGCCGTCCCGGCCAGCCGGTTGATCGCCACCTTGTACTCGAGGTCCAGCTCGTAGCGGGACACGCGGTAGCCGAAGTTGCCGTTCGCGGGGATGTAGGGATCGATGACCGGACCTCTGGATTTCTTCGAACCCCTCACGCGGCGGAACCTTCGGAGCTCCCCGATCCCTTGGCCGGCTTCTTCTTGGGCGATGTGCCGCCGCGCTTCTTGCGCAACGCATCCCACGGCGCTATCGGGTTGCCCTGCCAACGGGTCGAGGGCGGGACCTCGTCACCGCGCATCACCAGCGAACCCGGTCCGACCGTCGCCCCGGCGCCGACACGCGCGGCGGGCAGGGCGACGCAGTGCGGGCCCAGGGTGGCGCCGGCCTCGAGCACCACGGTGTCCATGCGCATGATCCGGTCGTGGAACAGGTGGGTTTGCACCACACATCCGCGGTTCACGGTGGCGCCGTCGCCGAGGGTGACCAGATCCGCCTCGGGCAGCCAGTACGACTCGCACCAGACGCCGCGGCCGATCGTCGCACCCAGCCCGCGCAACCACAGGTTCATCACCGGCGTGCCCGCGGCGGCCCGGGCGAACCACGGGCCGGCCACCGTCTCGACGAAGGTGTCCGACACTTCGTTGCGCCACACGAACGACGACCACAGTGGATGCTCGATCGCCTCGATCCGGCCGACCACCAGCCGTTTGGCCAGTACCGCGATGGCCCCGGCGAGGGCGCCGGCCACCAGCAACACCGCCCCGCCGAGCAATGCCGCCACCGGATAGCCGAGGTGGATGATCAACGCCTGCAACGACATCAGCACCCCGACCCCGATGGCGAACGTGACGATCATCGGGATCAACCGGCAGGTCTCGACGGCACCGCGCAGCGCCTTGAGCCGCGGGGACGGATGGAATGTGCGCAGCGCGTCGGCCGCCGTCGGCTTGCGCCGCAACCGCACCGGCGGGCTGCCCAGCCACGAGGAGCCGGCCTTGGCTTTGTGCGGGGCCGCCGACAGGACGGCGACCAGGCCGTCGTCGGGGACCCGGCGGCCCGGCTGGGTGAGCCCGGAGTTGCCGAGGAAGGCGCGCTTGCCGATGGTCGCGGGGGCGACGTGGATCCAGCCGCCGCCGAGTTCATAGGAGGCCACCATCGTGTCGTCGGCCAGGAAAGCGCCGTCTTCGACGGTGGTGAACTTCGGGGTGAACAGCGCGGTCGAGATCTCGGTGTCGCGGCCGACCTTCGCGCCGAGCACGCGCAGCCACCACGGCGTCAGCAGGCTCGCGTAGAGCGGGAACAGATAGGTGCGGGCGGCGTCGAGGAGGCGTTCGGTGGCCCACACCTGCCAGCCGACCCGGCTGCGCACGGGGTGGTAGCCCTGACGCAGACCGATGGAGAGCAGTCGCACACCGACGACCGTCAGCATCGCGTAGACCAGCACCGCGGCCAGTGTCGCCACCGGCGCCCACAGCAATGCGGGGAGCACCGCCTCGGACAGCGACCGCGTGCCGCGCACCGCCCACCCGATCACGGTCAGACCGACGCCGAGCGCGGCCAGCGGAAGCGCGCCGAGCAGCACCGACGTCACGCCGTAGACGGCCACCCACACCGGGGCGCGCGGTGGTCTGCGGTCCGGCCATGGGTGGCGGGCCTTACCCGACTTCACCGCCGGCGAGCCCTTCCAGTACTGACCGTTCTTCACCTTGCCGACCACCGCGGAACCCGGCGCCACATCGGCGTTCTTTCCGACCACCGCGCCGGGCAGCAAGGTGGTGCGGGCGCCGATCGTCGCATCGTTGCCGACGACGATCGGTCCGACGTGGAACTGGTCGCCGTCGATCCAGTGCCCGGCGAGGTCCACCTCGGGTTCGATCGAACAGCGGTGACCGAGTTTGAGCATGCCGGTCACCGGCGGGGCGGAATGCAGGTCGACCCCTTTGCCGATCGAATTGCCTAGCGCGCGAGCGTAATACACCATCCACGGCGCACCGGCGAGATTCTCGGCGCCACTCGCCTCGGCGACCCGCTCGGCCAGCCAGACCCGCAGGTGCACCGGGCCGCCGCGCCGATAGGTGCCCGGCTGCAGGCCACCGAGCAGCATGCGCGCGAACAGCGCCGCGATACCCATCCGCCCGAGGGGGGACACGAACAGCACGAAACCGGCCAGCAGCAGCCACCAGTTCACCGGTACCGCCCAGGACACCAGGTCCCAGCGGGCGGCCATGTTGTTGAGCAACCCCAGCCACACCACCCACTGCAGCGCGCTCAGCGTCGCCAGCGGCAACGACAGCGCAACCTGCGCGGCTTGGCTGCTGCGCGGCATCGGCCGGACGTCGCGGGTGACGACCTCCGGCGCGGGGGCCAGCTCGTCGAGGAACCCGGCCAGCGAGCCCAGTCGCGGATGGTCGTAGAGATCGGCGACGGTCACCTGCGGATAGCGCGCTCGCAGCGCCGCCACCAGTTGCGCCGCCGACAGCGAGCCGCCGCCGGAGGCGAAGAAATCGGCCTCGGGCCCGTCGACCGCCACGGCGAGCACATCGCGCCACAACCCGGCCAGCCAGCCCATCGTGCCGCCGAGCGCGGCGTCTGCGGCGTCACCCTGGGGCTCGCCGACCGGCCACGGCAGGGCATCGCGGTCGACCTTGCCCGAGGTGCGGGTGGGCAGTTCGTCCAGCAGCACCAGCCGGGGGACCAGCGCAGCGGGCAGCGCCGCGGCCAGCGCGGCGCGCGCGGCGCCCAGATCGAACTGCGGATCGGCACTCGCGACGTATCCGACCAGCAGCGGGGTGCCGCTGGCGGTGCGCCGCACGGCGGCCGCCCCGGCGCTCACCCCGGGCAGATGGACCAGGGCCGTGTCGACCTCACCGAGTTCGATGCGCCGGCCGCCGACCTTCACCTGGTCGTCGGCGCGACCCATGAAGTAGAGCCCTTCGGGGCGCAGCCGGACCAGGTCGCCGCTGCGATAGGCCCGGCTCCAGCCCAGCGTCGGCATCGGGGCGTATTTGTCGGCGTCCTTGTCGGGATCGAGGTAGCGGGCCAAACCGACCCCGCCGATGACGAGTTCGCCGACCTCGCCGTCGGCCACCGGTTCGCCGTGGCTGTCGACGACGGCGAGATCCCACCCGGGTAGCGGCAGCCCGATGGACACCGGTGACCGCCCGTCCAGGCGCGCCGCGCAGGCCACCACCGTCGCCTCGGTCGGGCCGTAGGTGTTCCAGACCTCGCGGCCGTCCACGGCCAGCCGCTCGGCGAGCTCCGGCGGGCAGGCCTCACCGCCGAAGATCAGCAGCCGCACCGCCTCGAGCGCCTCGGCCGGCCACAGCGCGGCCAGGGTGGGCACGGTCGAGACCACGGTGATGTCGCGCGCCACCAGCCACGGCCCCAGATCCATGCCGCTGCGCACCAGCGAGCGGGGGGCGGGCACCAGGCAGGCGCCGTGGCGCCAGGCCAGCCACATCTCCTCGCAGGACGCGTCGAACGCCACCGAGAGCCCGGCGAGCACCCGGTCGCCCGGGCCCAGCGGATTGTCCGTGCAGAACAGCTGGGCCTCGGCGTCGACGAAGGCGGCCGCGTTGCGGTGGGTGACCGCCACGCCCTTGGGGACGCCGGTGGAGCCGGAGGTGAAGATGATCCAGGCGTCGTCGCGGCTCAGCGGTGCGGTGGCCCGCCAGCCGCGGGAGGCGCCCGGCCCGCGGACGAGTCCCCGTTCGGTGATGACGGCGACCACCCCGGCCTCGGCGAACACCAGCTCGGCGCGTTCGTCGGGATCGTCGGCGTCGACCGGGACGTAGGCGGCGCCGCTGGCCAGCGTCGCCAGGATCGCGACGTAGAGCGCGTAGCTGCCCGAGGGCATGCGGATACCGATCCGGTCGCCCCGGCCGATGCCCCTGGCGGCCAGCCATTCGACGCTCTCGTCGATGTCGGCGAGCAATTCGGCGTAGGTGAGCTGCACCGTGCCGTCGTCGAGCGCCGGGGCGTCCGGGTGACGGGCGGCGGTGGCCGCCAGGATGTCGATGAGCGTGCGGGGTTGCGGTGCGTGGGGCGAGAGAACGTACTGCTCGGGTACGTGGGCGCCGGGAACCGCGTCTGTCACGAGTACAAACTACTGACCGCCGGGGTCCGGCGCGGTGACGCACCGACGGTGTGTGGTGGAAATCTGTGAACCGGGGTACTCCGCCGCTGATCGCTTTCACAGGGCCGATTGGCCCGGCCGTCGGCGGCCAGGCACAATCGCCTCCGGAGGGGAGTATTCCTACGCCGCGGTGTCGTCAGTACGTCATCCGACATCGGATGACCGGTGCTGCGGGCCGACGCCTGTTGTGGGCGTCGGTGGAAGAGACCTCCGGCGTGTTCGACGACCGGAGGTCTTGAGTGAACGTATCCGCCCTCGAATGGGGCATCACCATCGGCGTGACGGTGGCGGTGCTGCTGTTCGACGTGATCGCGATCGCCCGGCGGCCGCATGAGCCGTCGATGAAGGAATGTTCGATCGCGCTGACGGTCTACGTCTCGCTCGCCATCGTCTTCGGCATCTGGGTGTGGATCTTCCACGGACACGACTTCGGCGTCGAGTTCTTCGCCGGGTGGCTCACCGAGTACAGCCTGTCGGTGGACAACCTGTTCATCTTCATCATCATCATGGCCAGCTTCAACGTGCCGAAGAAGTATCAGCAGGAAGCGCTGATGGTGGGCATCATCCTGGCGCTGATCTTCCGCGGCATCTTCATCGCGCTCGGCGCGGTGGCCATCGAGCAGTTCAGCTGGGTGTTCTACATCTTCGGCCTGTTCCTCGTGTACACCGCCTGGAATCTGGCGCGCGACTCCGACCACGAGGACGACGGGGACAACGCCGTGGTCCGCTTCGCCCGCAACCACCTGACGCTGACCGACAAGTGGGATGGCCTGAAGCTGTGGATCAAACAGGACGGCAAACGGCTGATGACGCCGATGTTCCTGGTGATCGTCGCGTTGGGCACCACCGATCTGATCTTCGCGCTGGACTCCATTCCAGCGATCTACGGTCTGACCCAGGAGCCGTACCTGGTGTTCACCGCCAACGTGTTCGCCCTGATGGGTTTGCGGCAGCTGTTCTTCCTGCTCGGCGGGCTGCTCAAGCGCCTGGTGTTCCTGTCCTACGGTTTGGCGTTCGTGCTGGCCTTCATCGGTGTGAAGCTGTTCCTGCACGCGCTGCACGAGAACGAGCTGCCGTTCATCAACGGCGGTGAGCACGTCCCGGTGCCCGAGATCAACACGCTGCTCAGCCTGGGCGTCATCGTCGTGACGCTGATCCTCACCACGGTGCTGAGCCTGTGGAAGACGCGCGGTCAGTCCGCGCAGGAGACCTCGGAGGTCAAGGAAGCCATCGCCGGCGATGATTCCGCCGAATCCGGCCAGCAGCAGGCCGACGAGTCGCCGACCAAGTTCGACTCCCGTTGATCGCCGGGACCGCACCGACCGGTCACCTGCTCATCGCCGGCGCCGAGGTGCGCGGGCCGGGGCCCGAGATCCGTGGCTTCGATCCGACCAGGGGCGCCGACCTCGAACCGGCCTACCGCTACGGCGACGCGTCGCACGTCGACGCCGCCTGCGCTGCCGCCGCCGAGGCGTTCCCCCGTTATCGCCAGCTGCCCGCTGAGCAGCGGGCGGTCTTCCTCGAGGCGATCGCGGACAACATCGCCGCGATCAGCGATGCGCTCGTCGCCTGCGCGCACGCAGAATCGGGCCTGCCCGAAGCGCGGCTCAGCGGTGAGGTCGGCCGAACCTGCGGCCAGCTGCGGCTGTTCGCGGACGTCCTGCGCGAGGGCAGTTGGAACGGCGCCCGCATCGACACCGCCCGGCCCGACCGGTCACCGCTGCCGCGCCCCGATCTGCGTCAGCGGATGGTGCCGCTGGGCCCGGTGGCCGTTTTCGGTGCCAGCAACTTCCCGCTGGCCTTCTCCGTCGCCGGGGGCGATACGGCATCGGCGCTGGCGGCGGGCTGCCCGGTCGTGGTCAAGGCCCACGACGCCCACCCGGGAACCGCCGAACTCGTCGGGCGGGCGATCACCGCCGCCGTCGCCGACACCGCGGTCCCGGCCGGGGTCTTCTCGCTGCTCTACGTTCCGCAGGAGCTGGGCACCGCGCTGGTGAGCGATCCGCGGATCAAAGCCGTCGGATTCACCGGGTCACGGGCCGGCGGACTGGCCCTGGTTCAGGCCGCGGCCCGCCGCCGAGAACCGATTCCGGTCTACGCCGAGATGAGTTCGGTCAACCCGGTGTTCCTGTTCGCCGGGGCGCTCGCGCGCCGCGCCGACGAGCTGGGCCGGGGGTTCGTCGGCTCCCTCACCCTGGGGTCCGGGCAGTTCTGCACGAACCCCGGACTGGTCGTCGCGGTCGACGGCCCCGGCCTCGACGCCTTCGTCACCGCCGCCGCCGATGCCCTGAGCGCATCGGCGGCCACCGCGATGCTGACCCCGGCGATCGCCGAGAACTACCGCGCCGGGGTCGACGCGCTCTCGGCGCAGGCGGATGTGGTCGCCCGTGGCGCCGACGGCGGCGCGGCTGTCTCCTGCCGGGCAGCGCTGTTCAGCACCGACGCCACCCGTCTGCTCGGCTCGCCGTCGCTACAGGCCGAGGTCTTCGGCGCGTCCGGCCTGATCGTGCGGTGTGCCGACGTCGAGGAGATGAAGCGCGTCGCCGCGAATCTCGAGGGCCAGCTCAGCGCCACACTGCACACCGACGACTCCGATCTCGCGCAGGCCGCTGAGCTACTGGCGATCGTGGAACTCAAGGCCGGTCGGATCGTCTTCAACGGATGGCCGACCGGTGTCGAGGTGAGCCACGCGATGGTGCACGGCGGCCCGTTCCCGGCCACCTCGGACTCCCGGACCACCTCGGTGGGATCCCGGGCGATCGAACGGTTCCTGCGGCCGGTCTGCTACCAGGACGCACCCGCGCCGCTGCTGCCCACGCCGGTCGCCGACGGCAATCCGGACCGATTGTGGCGCCGGATCGACGGCGTGCTGACCCGCGACTGATCCCACGGGGCCGATCAGGTCCGTCCGAGCCGCTCCAACGCCGATTCGAGCGATCGGTCGATCCGTTCGCGCGCATCGCCCAGGCCGACGAGGGTGTCGAAGATCGTCGGCGCCAGGATCTGGCTCAGACCGTGGTCCTGGTGGCCGAAGAAGCCGGCGATCTCCAGCAGCACCGCACCGTGCGCGATGCTCCACAGCCGCCCGGCGACCACCGACACGCCGTCGTCGCGGATGCGGCCGGCCGCGATCATCCTGGCCACCACGTCGAGGAGCGCGTCGAAGGACACCCGGAACTCGGCGCGGCTGCTGGCCGTCCCGGTCGTGGTCAGGTCGGCGTGGTGCCGGTTCAGCGACTCCGCCGACGTGCCGAACATCATCTGATACCGCTGCGGATGGGCCAGCGCGAACTCGCGATAACGGATTCCGAGCACGATGAAGTCCGCGACCGGATCGTCGGTGTGCGCCGCCTCGGTCAGCGCCTCGGTGAAGCGGGCGAACGCTGCGCGGGCGATCGCGTCGATCACCCCGGTCATCCCGCCGAAGTGGGTGTACACCGCCATCGTCGAGGTGCCGGTCTCGGTGGCCAGCTTCCGTGCGCTCAGCGCTGCCAGGCCGTCACGTTCGAGGATGCGGATGCCGGCGTCGACGATCTGGGTTTTCGGGTCGGCCACCTTGCCATCCTGTCATAACGGTGTTATACCGGACGCAGTCATAACACTGTTATAGGGGGCGGCATGACCAACCGGTATCTGACGGACGTCTTCGCGCCGATCACGCAGGAGTACACGCTCGGCGATCTGGAGGTGCAGGGGACGATCCCCGCCCACCTCGACGGCCGCTATCTGCGGAACGGCCCGAATCCGATCGGGGAGGTCGACCCCGAGCTGTATCACTGGTTCATCGGGGACGGCATGGTGCACGGCATCCGCCTGCGCGACGGCAGGGCCGAGTGGTACCGCAACCGGTGGGTGCGCGGTCCGCAGGCGGCCCGAGCTCTCGGAGAACGCCCGCCCGCCGGCCATTTCGGCGGCTCGCCGATCGCAGCCAACACCAACGTCATCGGACACGCCGGCCGGACGCTGGCCCTGATCGAATCCGGCCTGGCGAACTACGAGCTGACCGACGAACTCGACACCGTCGGGGTGTGCGACTTCGACGGGACGCTCACCGGCGGGTACACCGCCCACCCCAAACGCGATCCGGACACCGGCGAGCTGCATGCGGTGTCCTACAGCATGCGGCGCGGAAACACCGTGCAGTACTCGGTGATCGGGGTCGACGGCCGAGCCAGGCGCACCGTGGACATCGAGGTCACCGGTAGCCCGATGATGCACGATTTCTCGCTGACCGAACGACACGTCGTCTTCTACGATCTGCCCGTCACCTTCGACGTCCGCCAGGCCACCGAGATGACGGTGCCGCGCGGACTGCGGCTGCCCGCGCGACTCCTGTTGTCCGCGTTGATCGGACGGGTGCGCATACCTGAACCGCTGAGCTCGCGACAGCCCGCGGCCAGGACCGCCGATCGGCGGTTCCCGTATTCCTGGAACCCGCGGTATCCGGCCCGGGTCGGGGTGATGCCGCGAGACGGCGGTTCAGCCGACGTGCGGTGGTTCGAGGTCGAGCCCTGCTACGTCTTCCACCCGATGAACGCCTACGACGACGGTGACTCGGTGGTGCTCGACGTCATCCGCCACCCGAAGATGTTCGACACCGACCGCCTGGGTCCCAACGAGGGGCCGCCGACGCTGGACCGCTGGACGGTGGACCTGGTGGACGGCAAGGTGCGCGAATCGCGCATCGACGACCGCGCGCAGGAGTTCCCGCGGGTCGACGAACGGCGGGTGGGCAAGCGCCACCGCTACGGGTACGCGCCGACCGTCGGCCGGGGCGGCTCCGGCGATGACACCCTGGTCAAACACGACCTGGTCGGCGGCGGTACGGTGACTCGGTCCTTCGGCCCGGGAAATGTGGTGGGCGAGTTCGTCTTCGAACCGTCGACGCCGGAGGCCGGCGAGGATGAGGGCGTCGTCATGGGATACGTGTACGACCGCGCTGCCGACCGCAGCGCGTTGGCCATCCTCGACGCGCAAACCCTCGCAGACGTCGCCAGAGTGCAACTGCCGCATCGGGTTCCGGCGGGATTCCACGGAAACTGGGTGCCGGCGACCGGTTAGCCGGCCGTGCGCGCGACGACCGCGGTCAGCCATTCGCCGATGCCCCGCGGGTCGGCGATGTGATCGGGGTCGACCCGGCGCAGCGCGGCGTTCACCGCGACGGCCGCCTCGCACGTCGCCGGATCCTGCAGCACCACGCGACCCCCGGCGGCTTGCACGGCCGCGCATCCGGCGGCGCCGTCTTCGTTCGCGCATGACAACAGCACCGCCACCACCGAATCGGCGAATTCGGCCGCGGCGCCGAACGTCACATCGATGGACGGGCGGGAGTACGCCACCGGGGCCTCCAGGCTCAGATGGGCCCGGACGCCCGGCTCGTCGACATACGGCGCGACCGGTGACTGTGGATCGCTGGACAACCTGCGGCGCCGGCCCAGCAGGAGGTGGTATCCGGCGGGTGCCACCGTGACGGTACCGGGCGGACATTCCGACGGGCTGTCGTCGGGCTCCCGGATCGGGATGCGGGTGTAGCTCTGCAACACCGCCGTCAGCGGCGAGTGGGTGGGCGGACGGTGCAGAACCACGATCCCGACGCTGTCACCGATCCCGGTGAGGGTGGAGAAGATCCCCTGGACCGCCTTCATCCCCCCGGCGCTACCGCCGATGACGATGACCTCAGGGCCGGGCACGGTGGGTCTGATTCGCCACATAAATGCCCTGCCGTCGGTTCAGCGGGGAGAACAGCCGCAACCCTTCTGCGGTCAGGCTTTCCCGCGGTCCGATCACGAGATTGCCGAAGGAGGACAGACTTTCGGCGAACAGGAGTTCGGCGCGGCGCTGCAGGGTCGCCTCGAAGTAGATGAAGACGTTGCGGCACATGATCAGGTTGAATTCGCCGAACGCACTGTCGGTGGCGAGGTTGTGGGAGAAGAACTCCAACCGCGACCGCAGCTGCGGGCTGAGGATGCACCGGTCGTATCTGGCGACATACCAGTCGGAGAACGGCCGCCGGCCGCCGCTGGACTGATAGTTGCGGGTGGCGCGAACCATGTCGTCGGCCGGATAGATCGCCGCGGTCGCCCGGCGCAGTGAGTCGTTGTCGATGTCGGTGGCGTAGATGGTGCTGCGCTCCAGCAGACCTGCCTCGTCGAGCAGGATGGCCATCGAATAGGCCTCCTCGCCGGTTGCGCACCCGGCCACCCAGATCCGGATCCGTGGATAGGTGGCCAGGCGCGGGAGCACCTCGGCCCGGATCTCGGCGAACACCTCGGGGTCGCGGAACATCTCGGTCACATTCACCGTCATCGTCGCCAAGAAGTCGGCCAGCAAGTCGGGCTCACGCAGGATCCGGCTCTGCGCCTGTGAGATCGTGCCCAGGGCATGGCGGTTCACGAACACCGCCAGGCGCCGGTTCCTCGAGGCGTCGCTGTAGTGGCGGAAGTCGTACCCGAGATATTCGAACACGGTGTAGAAGAACGCGTCCGCCTCGATCGCGGCCAATCCCCTGGTACGTGCCGGATTCGGGACTTCCGCAGGCACCTTCATCGGCTGTCGGAGCTTTCGGGCTGCTCCCGCGGCCGGCTGCCCAGCCAGACCCGCAGCACCGAGGTGAGTTGATCCATGTCGACGGGTTTGGTGACGTAGTCCGACGCGCCGGCGTCCAGACACTTCTGCCGGTCGCCCTTCATCGCTTTCGCGGTGAGCGCCACGATGGGCAGATTCCGCCAGCGGCTTTCGGCCCGGATCCGGCGCATCGCCTCGTACCCGTCCATCACCGGCATCATGATGTCCATCAGCACCAGACCCACCTCCGGGTGAGCGGCCAGGGTGTCCAGTCCGGCCTGTCCGTCGCGGGCGGGCAGCACCGTGATGCCGTAACGCTTCAGGGCGCTGCCGAGCGAGAACACGTTGCGGACGTCGTCGTCGACGAGCAACACCGTGTGACCCTCCAGCGACTCGTCGACCCGTTTGGAATCCGACAGGATCTGGCGCGCGGAATCCGGCATGTCGGTGGCCACCCGATGCAGGAACAGCGCCGTCTCGTCGAGCAGCCGCTCGGGGGATTTCGCGTTCTTGAGCACGATGGCGGCGGCGAGCGCCTCGAGACGTTCGGTCTCCGCCGCGCTGAGTTCGCGCCCGGTGTGCACGATCACCGGCAGGCTCTTCTCCTTGAGCTGGTCCTTGATCCGCTCGATCAGGTCGATGCCGTCGATGTCGGGCAGGCCCAGATCCAGCACCAGGCAGTCATAGGAGGTCGGACCGGCCAATTCGGTGAGCACCTGTTCGCCGTTGCTCACAGTGGTGATCGCGATGTCGTCGCTCTCGATCATGTGCTTGACCACTTGGCGTTGGTTGGCGTCGTCCTCGGCGACCAGGACGTGCCGCGGGCCGGGCCGCAGAAAATCGGTGATGGTGGTGAACATCGACCGCAGCTCCGACAGCCCGGCGGGTTTGCTCAGCGTCTGAATGGCGCCCATCCGCCGGCCACGGCCGTCGTCGTTGGTCCCGGAGACGACGTTGACGGGGATGTGCCTGGTGGCGAGATCGTGTTTGAGCACATCCAGCACCACCCACCCCGCCATATCGGGTAGGCCGATGTCCAATGTGATTGCCGCGGGCTGTCGCTGCTTGGCCAGTGCCAGCGCCATCCGGCCGCTGGGGGTGACCACCGCGTCGAATCCGGCCTCGTCGGCGAGTTCGGCCAGCATGCCGGCGAAGGTGGGGTCGTCCTCCACGATCAGCAGCACTGGACGGCTGCCCGTTGGCCAGGACACCGACGACGTGTCGACGTCGTCGTGGTCGACCCCGCCGACCCCGCCGTTGACTTTCCCGTTGGTCGCCGCGGGAGCCGGGGTGGCGGCGATGGCGGGCGGGGTGGGGCGCGGTGTCGCCGCCGGTGTCTCGGGTCCGGTCACCGGTGTCGGCGCATCCCCGGTGGGCAGATAGCAGGTGAACGTCGAGCCCTCGCCGAGTGCGCTGCGCAGGGTGATGTCGCCGCCGAGCTGGCGGGCGAGCTCTCGGCTGATCGCCAGACCCAGACCGGTCCCGCCGTACTGCCTGGTCGAGCCCCGTGCGGCCTGTTGGAAGGACTCGAAGACCAGGTTGTGATCCTGCTCGTCGATTCCGATGCCGGTGTCCACCACGGCGATGGCCAGATACTCATCGCCCGGGGCGCCGGAGAGATCACGCGCACCGGCGAGCCGGACCGTCACCGAACCTTCGTGGGTGAACTTGACGGCGTTGGCCGCCAGATTCTTGACGATCTGCTTGACCCGGGTGAAGTCACTGGTCAGTGCCGGTGGGGCGGCCTCGTCGACCTCGACGCGGAAGGTGATGCCCTTGTGCTCGGCGACCGGGACGAAGGTGCGTTCCATGAAGCTGACCAGTTCGGCGGTACGGATCGTTTCGCTCTCCAGCCGCAGCGATCCCGATTCGACCTTGGCGAGGTCGAGCACCTCGTCGATGAGGTTGAGCAGATCCTTGCCGGATTGCTGGATGGTGTCGGCGAATTCGCGTTGTTTGGCGCTGATCGGCTCGTCGGATTCGGCGAGCAACCCGGCCAGGATCAGGATGCTGTTGAGCGGGGTGCGCAATTCATGGGACATGTTGGCCAGGAATTCGGATTTGTACCGCGACGAGACGGCCAGTTCCTCGGCCTTGACCTCCAGCGATGTGCTGAGCCGCTGCAACTCCTGGTTCTTCTGCTCCAGCGACTGGGCCTGCTGTTCGAGCCGTTCCGAACTCGCCTTGAGTTCTTCACGCTGCGAACGCAATTCCTCGGTGGTCTCCTCGAGTTCGGCGTTCTGCGCCGACAACATGTCTTCGCGCTGCAGCAGTTGCTCGTTGGCCGCGCGCAGTTCCTCTTCCTGGGTCTGCAGTTCCTCGGTCTGGGCTTGGGACACCCGCAGCAGTTCTCGCGTCTGTTGCGCCGCCTCGATCGCACTGAGCGCCACGCCGGCACCGAGGGCGATGCTCTCCAACAGGTCGATGTCGTCGGCGTCGAACAGGCGCAACCCGGCGAGTTCGAGCACGCCGAGCACCTTCGACTCGAAGCGGACCGGAATCAGGATCAGCGACACCGGCGCCGTTTTGCCCAGCCCGGACACGATCTCGACGTAATCGCCGGGCGCGTCGGTCACTTCGATTCTGGTGTCCTCCAGCGCGCACTGACCGACCAGCCCGTCGCCGAGTCCGAACGAGGACGGCAGACCTTTGCGGCGGTGGAACGCATAGGACGCGGTGAGCGTGAAGCGCCCGGGGTCGTCGGGGGCGTGGAGATACAGGGCGCCGTGTTTGGCCCCGACGGCCTCGGCGGTGCGTGACACGATGATCTTGCCCGCGGCCGCCGCATCGTCGACCCCCTGCACCTCGGTCATCAGGTCGGCCTGGATCTCCTTGGAGCGGCGGGACTTCTCGCTCTCGGCGGCCGCTGTGGTCACCGTGCGGTGGATGTTGCGACTGGTCAGGAACATCAGCACGCCCAGCACGGCAACGATCGCGCTGGCGAAGCTCCACAGCAGGGTCCGGCTCGCGCTGATGGCGTGCGCCGCCCGAGCGTTCGCCTCGCCGACGGCTCGGAGGGTCTCCTCCTCGATTTGGCGGAGTTGATCCTCCAGCGTCGCCGACTCCCGATCCAGGCTGCCGGCCTCCTCTGCCGCGGTGGCGGCGTCCAGTGGCGGCCCCGCGTCCGCCTGGTTCTCTGCGCGGAAGGAGTCCCACGTGGTCAGGGCCTGGCGGTAGAGCGTCCGGACGTTGGCGTCGGCGGCCTCGGCGGCCGCCTGGGCGAGTTCGTCGCTGATCGAGGATCCGACCTCGCGCACCGTCGTCACGATCTGGGCTCGCCGGGCCGGCTCGGTGGCGAAGAGCAGCTCGTTGTAGGTGGCGATGAAGGTCTGCAGGTCCCGTGCGATGTCCAGCGCGTCGACCTGGGCTTCCCGGGCCTGCGAACGCTCCTCGTAGAAGGCGGAGATCCGGTTGGTCTGAACGGTGAACAGCGTGTTGGCCAGGATGACGGCCAGCACCGCTGATCCGCACAACAGCGTCAATCGGGTCGCGAGCTTCATTGGGCCTAGGCCTCCGCCAGTTCGGTGGTCGGCCGGAATTGTCGGCCGGGTGCCGTTTGTGCGGCCAGCTCGGCCGCCTCGATCGGATGGGCGTACACAAAACCCTGTTGCAGAACGCATCCCGCCTCACGGAGCCAGTGCGCCTGGTTCGGGGTTTCCACCCCCTCGGCGATCGGAACGGCCTGCATGTGGGTGGCCACCGCGATCTGACTCCGAACCAGTCGCTGCACCCGCTCGTTTCGGTCCACCTGGGCGATGAACGAGCGGTCGATCTTCAGCCAGTCGATCGGGATGTGCACCAGATTGGTCATGCTGGCGTGATCGACGCCGAAATCGTCGATGGCGAGCGCGAATCCCAGCTCGTGGGCATGGCTCAACGTCGAATAGGCCGGGGCGGGATCGGCGTTGAACGCCCGCTCGGTGAGCTCGAGGCAGACGCGCTCCGGCGCCACTGCGTGCTGGCGTTGCACGTCGATGAGGTGCTCGATGAAGTGCGGATCGAGCACCTGTTCGGGGGAGAGGTTGACGTGCAACCGCACGTCGTCGCGGCCCAGGGCGGCGTAATCGGCGAAACTGCGTTCCATGATCCAGCGGCCGAGGGCGCCCACCTGGCCGGTAGCCTCGGCCAACCCGAGGATCTCGGGCGCGGGAATCTCCTCGTCACCGAGGCGCCAGCGCACCAGGGCCTCCAGCCCGACCAGCGTTCCGGTGCCGGCGTGCACGATCGGCTGGTACACCATGCGGAAGTCCGAGCGTGCGATCGCATCGGCCACAGCGGCCCGCAGATACGCCTTGCCCTGATGCCGGGAACCGATGACGTCGGTGTAGAGCACACAGTCCCCCGACCGGTTCTTCTTGGCCTCGAACATGGCCATATCCGCCTGGGACAGCAGTTCCTCCGCGTTGTGGGCGCTCTCGCCCAGACAGGCGATGCCCATGCTCAGCGAGGGCTGGATCGTCGTGTTGCGGCACTGCACCGGTTCGGTCTGGATGTCGCGCAGGATCCGGTTGCCGGCCTCGACCGCTGCGCGGGTCGACGCCAGACCCTCGAGCACCACCACGAATTCGTCACCGCCGATGCGGCAGGCCAGGGTGTCCCGGCCGACCGATGCGCGCAACCGGCTGGCCACCTCGAGGAGCAGGTCGTCGCCGGTGTCGTGGCCGTAGGTGTCGTTGACCGCCTTGAACCGGTTGACGTCCGCGTAGAGCAGTGCGACCAGACGATCTCCTCCGGGATTGCGCTCGGTGAGCACCGCGAGCCGTTCGGTGAGCTGTCGGCGGTTGGCCAGATCGGTGAGTGGGTCGTGGGTGGCCAGGTGCCGGATCTCGGTCTGGGCGTGCTTGATCTCGGTCAGGTCGTGCACCACGACGGCCGCGTGCAGGTCGACCGGGTCGCCGATCGGCGACAGCGTGATCATCACGTCCACCGGGCGGCCGTCGTGGGCGACCAGCGTCATCTCCAGCGCGAGGTCCTGGTGCGACGCCAGGGTGGCGCGCAGTTGGTCGTCGAGTCGCTGCCGGTGTGTCTGGACGGCGAGATCGACGATGGACCGGCCCAGCAGGTCATCTGCGTCCCCGCTGAACAGCGCGGTGGCCGCCTTGTTGCAGCTGCGGATCCGCCCGGTGGCGTCGACGGCGAGGATGGCGTCACCGGTGGCCTGCATGACCGCCGCGTATTCGGCCTGCACGCGGTAGAGCGTGGCGTTCGAGATCGCCAGCGCCGCGGCCACCGAGGCCCCCCGGAACAGGGCGCGTTCGGTCTCGGAGAAGGACGGACCGTCGGTCCGGCCGATGCAGAGGACACCGACGCGCTGCGCGCGCGCGGTCAACTGCTCGACGAGTACCGCCCGATAGGCCGGGGGTTGGTCGCCCCGGCCGGCGAGGTGTCCGGCCAGCCACACCTGCAGTTGTTCGGGTGTGCTGCCCGCGGCGGGCGGAGACACCGAGTCGTGCCAGCCGTCGTCGACGGTGGGCAACCGCAGGACACAGTCCGCGCCGAACATGTGGCTGAACTCGGCGACGATCGACCGCTCCAGGGAGGCCACGTCGATGCTGGCCTCGGCGAAGACGTTGGTCAGCCGTTCGCGCCGTCGGGTGATGGCCAGCTCCTCGCGCTGCCGGATCTCCGCGGCGCGGGCGGTCTGCAACTGCTGCTCGTGCAGCTTGCTCGCCTCCGCGCGCAGCCGCGCGAACGACTGGTCGAGTTCGAGCAACGCCTTGACCTTGGCGTAGAGCACCTGGCGGGAAACCGGTTTGACGAGGAAGTCGACCGCGCCCAGATCGTATCCGCGGCCGAGGTCGCCGGCTTCGGCCTGACCGGTGAGGAAGATGATCGGCGTGGACGCCGTCTCGTCGGCCTCCCTGATCAGCTGTGCGGTCTCGAAGCCCGTCATACCGGGCATGTTGATGTCGAGCACCACCACGGTGACCGTGCGCTGCAGCAGCACGGTGAGTGCCTCCTCGCCGGAACTGGCCTGCACGATCTCGCAGTTCAGCGGGTTCAGGACAGTCACCAGCAGCTCACGCAGCCGGGCGTCGTCGTCGACGACGAGGACGATCTGCTCCCGATCGGGTGCCTGGTCCTCGTGCAGCGCACCGGTCGCGGGCTCGGGGATCACGTATCCCTCCTACCCGCTTCACCGCCGCACCCCTCGGCGGTCACCGAAAATCATAGGTGGATTGCCGCCGACCGGGGGCTTTCTCGGGGCTGTGGGCCTGGAACGTCAGTCGCCATTCTGCAGGGCGAGCACGGTGATGTCCGGCGGTGCACCGATCCGGACCGGCGGCCCCCAGAACCCGGCGCCGCGGGTGACGTAGAGCTGGGTGCCGGGGACGCCGGCCACCGTGGACAGACCAGCGAGCGACGGCTGCACCGCCCGCACCGCATAGTGGAACGGCCACATCTGACCACCGTGGGTGTGTCCGGAGATCTGCAGGTCCACCCCTCGCGCCGCGGCGTCGCCGACCTGCACGGGTTGATGGGCCAGCAGGATCGTCGGTGCGGAGGCGTCGCGCCCGGCCAGCGCCCGGTCGAAATCCGGCGGGTCGGAATGCTGCTGTCCGGTTAGATCGTTGACGCCGGCCAGGGTGAGCGACGCGCCGGCGCGGGTGATCGCGGTGTTCTCGTTGCGCAGCGGCGTGACCCCGAGGCGTTCGAGCTCGAGCAGCCACTGCGCCGTGTCGGGCACGAAATACTCGTGGTTTCCGGTGACGAAGAACGCGCCCTCACGCGCCACCAGATCCTGCAGCGGCTCGGCGGCCCGGCCCAGTTCGGCCACGGTGCCGTCGACCAGATCCCCGACGATCGCGATCAGATCCGGTTCGGTCTGGTTGATCATCGCGACGATGCGCTCGGTGTGCGCGCGGCCGGCCAGCGGTCCCAGGTGGATATCGGAGACCACCGCGATGCGGAATCCACTGAACGCCGGATCGAGCCGGCGCAGACCCACCGGAACCCGCAGCAGATCGGGCGGCCCCAGCGCGGTGGCGGCGCCGACGCCCACCAGTCCGACCGAGGCTGCGCCCGCCGCGACCGCCCCGGCCCGGGCCAGGAAGATCCGCCGGTTGACCGCCGAGTCCGCGGGTTCCGGGGTCGGCTCGCCGGCCGGCGCCGACGCGGGTGGGCGCCTCACCCAGCGGCGCATGACCAGCCGCACCGGCTCGAGCACCAGCAGGGTGAGGAAGAGGTACGCGGCCAGCCCGAACCACAGATATCCCGGCCAGGCCAGCCAGGGCGACTCCGGCCAACCGGTGAGCCGCGGGAGCATCAGGGCGGCCACCAGCAGTGCGGCCAGGGCGAGCAGCACGCCGGTGAGCACGACGCGGGTGCGCCCACGGTGCGTGGTGTCGCGGACCATCCGCTTCCAGATGTAGAGGTGGATCAGGCCCAGAACCGTGCTCAGGACGACGATGAACATGTCAGCCCGACAGGCTCCAGTTCTCCTCGACGCGCCGCAGCCCGTCGTCGGTGAGCCGGCCGAACAGCCGTAGCCGCGCCAGCCCGCCGTCGGGATGGATGTCCAGTCGCGCCTCGGTGACCGGTCGCGTCTCGTCGATCAGAAACCGGTGCCGGGTGTCGGGCTGCAGGGGTGTTCCGGTGAGCAGGTCGAACCATTCGCCGTCTCCGTCGCGTCCGCGAAGCTGCGCCGAGCCGGGGGCGTTACCGATGAAATAGGACGTGTCGATCTCGGCGAAGGTGAGCACACCGTGGCCGGCCAGCTGCACGCTCACCCAGTCGTTACCGTCGTCGCGCCGCCGGGAGGTCTCCCAACCCTCACCCATGGTGCGCGCCGTGCCGGGCAGCAACAGGTTGTTCGGTGAGCTGTAGAACATGTTGGAGCAGCCGGTGATTCGGCCACCGTTCTCGACCGCGGCGAGATCCAGTGGCAGATCGGCAAATTGGGGGTCGAGCAGACCTTGGGCGTGCACCCGGAACCGTGCGACGCCGCCGTCGGGATAGATGGTCAGCCGCACGTGGGACCATCGGCGGTTCGAGGTGACCTCGAACGGATTGCGGGTGTCGCCGTCGATCGGGCTGCGTTCCACCAGCGTGGTCCAGTGCCGGCCGAGCAGCTCGTCGACCGGCGGATGACCGTGGACGTAGAGGGCCTCGACAGATACCTCGGGTGGGTAGTTCCCGGTGAAGAAGGCGGTGTCGACGACGACCCCGCGCACGATGCCGGGGGCCCCGAGCCGCACGATCACCGAATCGTGGGACTCGTGATCGGCGCCGCGGCGCCGCCGGGTCTCCCAGCCGTCGTAGATCTGTCCCTTGTGCCCGAACGTCGCCGGTCGGTGCTCCGCGGGCACCGGCCGGATCAGGTTCTCCTTCTCGGCGAACAGTTCGTCGTTGGCCCACACGACCGCTGCGCCGGCCGCCCGGGAGGCGAGATCGGGCAGTGCGAGGAAGTGTGAGTGCGGCGGGCTCGAGGGAGTGCTCACCCCGCCAACCGTAGGCCAGCGGCCTACCAGTTGTGATAGCCGCCTTCGGGACCCAGCATGCGCTCGAGTCGGCTGCGGTTGATGCGGCACAGCTCGTCGCGCACGACCTTGCGCTCGGTGTCACGGTCGTGACGCAGCCGGTCGGCGATCGCGGTCAGCACGTCGGCGGCCCGCAAGCCGTTGACGTACATGACGAAACCGAATCCGAAGTGGGCGACGTAATGGTTGGCCGCGGCGCCGAGCTGATCCATCACCTCGGGGCGTTCGTCGAACACCGCGCACTGCTCCGCCGCTGATTTCGGGCTGCCCGGCCGGCGCCCGATGTCGGGGTGCGCCTGCAGGATGTCGTCGATCGAGTCCTCGGCGAGGCCGAACAGCAGTTCATCGGCGCGCCGGTAGAACGTCTCGCGATCCGGATAGGGCCGGTCGCGGGCCAGGTCGGCGGCCAGCGGCACGCTGAAGCAGCATTCGTAGACCGCGTGCACGGCGCGGCGCAACGGCATCGTGTTGTAGGCGTCGAGGCCGACGCACTGATGCATCAGCATGACCCCATTCTGGGAGCCGGAATGGGCGACGGCGTTACACCGTGTTACGGACAGGCTAAATCCCGGCCCGCCGGCTGGGCACCCACGATGTGCGTAATGCTGTGGCGGTTCAGCGGCCGAATTTCCGCCCTGGCGTCACGCAAATGCCAGAACGCTCACCCAGAAGACTCAGTGGTCGGGCGTGTAGCGATCGAATGAGCGCTTGATCTCGGCCTCCGCGGCGGCGCGGTCGGCCCAGTCGGCGGCCTTGACGAACTTGTTGGGCTCGAGGTCCTTGTAGTGCACGAAGAAGTGCTTGACCTCTTCGAGGATCTGCGGCGGGACGTCGCCCACGTCCTGGATGTGGTCCCAGCGCTTGTCACCGGCCGGTACGCAGAGCACCTTGTCGTCGCCGCCGGCCTCGTCGGTCATCTGGAACATCGCCACCGGACGGGCGTCGACGAGGATGCCGGGGAACAGCGGCTCGGGCAGCAGCACCAGCGCGTCGAGCGGGTCGCCGTCCTCTCCGAGGGTGTTCTCGATGAAGCCGTAGTCGAGCGGATAAGCCATCGACGTGTACAGGTAGCGGTCCAACTTGACCCGGCCGCTGTCGTGGTCCACCTCGTATTTGTTGCGCGAACCCTTCGGGATCTCGATGACGACCTCGAACTCCACCGCTGCTGCTCCTTCGCATGAATCCGGCCTCGGGTCGCCGGGTGACTTCGCGGGTCCACACTAAACGAGCGATACGCTGCTGTAGGCGGGGTGGCTCGGTCATCCCCTCGACAGCAGGAGTGTCATGCGGCCCACTCGGTGGCGCCGATCGACCCGGGTGGCGATCGGTGCGGCGGCGCTGCTGCTCGTCGCGGTGGTCGTCGCGGTCACCGCGGTTCTGATCGTCGGGCGCAGCGACAGCAGCGCCGCGAACATCCCACCGCTGCCCGCACCCGTCACCGCCTCTGCGCACGTCGTCCCCGTCGGCGACGCCGCGCCCCCGCCGACCGAGCGGGGACTGGCCGCCGCACTCGCGCCCGCCCTGGCCGACCCGAATCTCGGTGACCTGACTGGTCGGGTCACCGACGCCGTCACCGGCGAGCAGCTCTGGGCGCAGCGCGCCGGGGTACCGATGCAACCCGCGTCCACCAACAAGGTGCTCACCGCCGCGGCTGCGCTGCTGACCCTCGACCGGGACGCCCGCCTGACGACCACCGTGGTGGCCGCCGACCAGCGCACCGATCCCGGGCTGGTGATTCTCAAGGGCGGCGGGGACACCACTCTGTCGGCGGCGCCGCGCGGCACCGAGAGTTGGTACCGCGACGCCGCCAGGATCGGCGATCTGGCGGATCAGGTGCGCCGCAGCGGTATCGAGGTCACCGCCGTCGGCGTCGACATCAGCGCCTACACCGGACCCAATATGGCCGTCGGCTGGGATCCGCTGGACATCGGTGGCGGCGACATCGCGCCGATGGCTCCGGTGATGCTCGACGGCGGCCGCACCCAGCCGGTCAGCGAGAATTCGCGCCGATCCACCACCCCCGCCACCGACGCCGGCCGAGCGCTGGCCGTCGCCCTGGGCATCGACCCCGCCACCGTGACGGTGCGCCCGGCTCCGGCCACCGGCGCCAGGCAGATCGCCGCCGTCCAGTCACCACCCCTGATGGAGCGTCTCCGCGTGATGATGAACGCCTCGGACAACGTGATGGCCGAGTCCATCGGCAGAGAGGTCGCCGCACAACTCGGCCGGCCGCAGAGTTTCGACGGTGCCGTCGCGGCCGTGCTGGGGCAGCTGCGCAGCGCCGGCGTCGACACCGCCGGTGCCACGCTGCACGATTCGAGCGGTCTGTCGGTCGACGACCGGTTGACCGCGTTCACCCTCGACGAGGTCGTGACCACGGCCACCGGCGACGATCAGCCCGAGCTGCGTCCGCTGGTCGATCTGCTGCCGGTCGCCGGCGGCAGCGGCACCCTGAGCAATCGCTACCTCGACACCGAAGCCGGCCGCGACGCGGCGGGTTGGCTGCGGGCCAAGACCGGATCGCTGACCGGGACGAACTCGCTTGCCGGGTTCGTCACCGATGCCCGCGGCCGGGTGTTGACCTTCGCGCTGATGTCCAACAACGCGGGGCCCAACGGCCGCAACTCCCTCGACGCGGTGGCCGCCACGCTGCGGGCCTGCGGGTGCGGTTCATGAGCGCCCCGGCCTCGGAGGCCACCGTCGGGCGCGCCGTCGACTGGGGTTTCGCCGCCACCGTCGGCGCTCGGCTTGCCCGGCCCGGTCCGCCGGCCAGCTCCTACACCCGCGGACAGGTGATCGACGAACTCGCCACGGCCTCCCGCGCGGCCGAGCTGCCGGTCCGCGAGGTGACCGGCCTCAACGAGGGTGCCGACGTGATGGACGCCCGGATCGTCGACCGTCCGGAGTGGATCCGGGCGGCCACCCAGTCGATGCGGATCATGACCGGGGGAACCGACCGGCCCAGCGGATTCGTCACCGGACATGTGGCCGGCGCGCAGACCGGCGCGGTGCTCGCCTTCGTCTCCTCGGGGATTTTGGGCCAATACGACCCGTTCGGGGGGGCCCGCGGGCAGGAGCGCAGCGACTCGGGGGATGTTGCCGGCGGCGGGGAATTACTCCTGGTGTGGCCGAACGTGATTGCCGTCGAACGGGCGATGCGGGTGCCGCCGTCGGACTTCCGGCTGTGGGTGTGTCTGCACGAAGTCACCCACCGCGTCCAGTTCCGCGCGAATCCCTGGCTGGCCGAACACATGTCGACCTCGCTGGCCGAGCTGACCAACGACGCCGGGGACAGTGTGACCGAGGTTGCCGGCCGGCTCGCCGAGTTCGTCCGCCACCGCGGTGGCAAGCCGGGGGCGCCCGCCGATCCGAACTCCACCGGCGTGCTCGGCCTGGTCCGCGCCGTGCAGTCCGACGGCCAGCGCAAGGCGATGGACCAGTTGCTCGTTCTGGGCACCCTGCTCGAAGGGCATGCCGACCATGTGATGGACGCCGTCGGGCCCGCCGTGGTGCCGTCGGTGGCGACCATCCGGCGTCGCTTCAACGAGCGACGCGAACGCCAGCAGCCGCCGCTGCAGCGCGTGATGCGCGCGCTGCTGGGCATCGACGCCAAGATGAGCCAGTACACCCGTGGCAAGGCGTTCGTCGACGCGGTCGTCGGCAAAGTCGGCATGGAGCGCTTCAACACCATCTGGTCCGGTCCGGAAACCCTGCCCCTGCCCGCCGAGATCGACGAACCTCAGCGATGGATCGACCGCGTGCTGTAGCCGAGCTGCGCACCGCGCTGACCCGGTTCGCGCGCGAAGTCGACGACGGGTGGGACCACTGGTGTGTGGCGCTGTCGGGCGGGGCCGACTCGCTCGCACTGGCCGCGGTCGCCGCCGGGCTCAAACCCACCACCGCGCTGATCGTCGACCATCGGCTGCAACCGGGGTCCGGCGGCGTCGCGGCCGCGGCCCGCGCGCAGGCGTTGCAGCTGGGCTGCACAGCCGCCCGCATCCTCACCGCCGAGGTGGGCGATGCCGGCGGGCCGGAGGGCGCCGCCCGGGTGGCGCGCTACCGCGCGCTGCGCGATGCGCACGACGGTGCGCCGGTGCTGCTGGCGCACACCCTCGACGATCAGGCCGAGACCGTGCTGCTCGGGCTCGGGCGGGGCTCCGGTGCCCGATCGATCGCCGGGATGCGGATCGCCGACCCGCCCTGGTACCGCCCCCTGCTCGGGGTGCGCCGGGCCGTCACCGCCGCCGCCTGCGTGGAGCTGGGCTTGACCCCGTGGCGGGATCCGCACAACACCGATCCCCGCTTCACCCGCAGCAGGTTGCGCGCCGAGGCGCTGCCGCTGCTGGAGGAGGTGCTCGGTGGCGGGGTGGCCGCCGCGCTGGCCCGGACGGCCGACGCGCTGCGGGAGGACACCGACGCGCTCGACGGCCTCGCCGAGGCGGCCTTTCGCGACGCGGTGTGCGAAACCGGTCTGGACACCGCCCGGCTGTCGGGGCTGCCGACCGCGATTCGGCGCCGGGTGATCCGGCGGTGGCTGACCGCGCAGGGCGCCGGTGCGCTGACCGACCGGCACCTGCGGGCGGTCGACGCACTCGTCACCCACTGGCGGGGTCAGGGCGGGGTGGCGGTGCCCGGTGGCCGGACCCGCGAGCGGCTGATCGCGGGCCGGCGCGACGGCCGGCTGACGATGTCGGTCGAACCGGTGGACCGCTAGCCGAGCAGGCCGGCGGCGGAAGCGTCTGGCACGCTGTGGTTGTGCCTGCGCAATCACCGGAGCTGTATCCCGGGGACATCAAGTCGGTTCTGTTGTCCGAGGAACAGATCAAGGCCAAGACCGCGGAACTGGCCGGGCTGATCGCCGAGGACTACCGCGACCGGGCGTCCGGGCAGGATCTGCTGCTCATCACGGTGCTCAAGGGCGCGGTCATGTTCGTCACCGATCTGGCCCGGTCGATCCCGCTACCCACCCAGCTGGAGTTCATGGCCGTCAGCTCCTACGGCTCGTCGACCTCATCGTCGGGCGTGGTGCGCATCCTCAAGGATCTCGATCGCGACATCAACGACCGTGACGTGCTGATCGTCGAGGACATCGTGGACTCCGGGCTGACGCTGTCGTGGCTGCTGCGCAATCTCGCCACGCGCAGTCCGCGTTCACTGCGGGTGTGCACTCTGCTGCGCAAGCCCGACGCGGTGCGCGCCGACGTCGACATCACCTACATCGGGTTCGACATCCCGAACGAGTTCGTGGTCGGCTACGGCCTCGACTACGCCGAGCGCTACCGAGATCTGCCGTTCATCGGGACGCTGGACCCCAGGGTCTACACCCACGACTGAATCGCCGCCGCGGCGCTCACCCGTGACGCAGGATGGGTCCATGACCGACACCGCGCTGCGCATCTGCCCGCTCTGCGAGGCGACCTGTGGGCTCACGCTGACCATCGACGGTGGCCGGGTCACCGGTGCGCGCGGTGACCGCGAGGATGTCTTCAGCGCTGGATATCTGTGCCCCAAGGGGGCGAGTCTGCCGGAGCTGGACAACGACCCCGACCGGTTGACCGGTCCACTGGTGCGCCGCGCCGGCGAATTGGTCGAGGTGAGCTGGGCGCAGGCCTTCGCCGCGGTGGCCGACGGCCTCGGCGCCGTGCTGCGCGAGCACGGCGGCCCCGCGGTGGCGGTGTATCTCGGCAATCCGAACGCCCACACGATCGCCGGCGCGATGTATGTGCCGTTGATCGTCCGCGCGCTCGGAACACGTCAGGTCTACTCGGCCAGCACGCTCGACCAGATGCCCAAACACGTCGCGATCGGCCACCTGTTCGGCAATCCGGTCGCCTTCCCGGTGCCCGATCTGGACCGCACCGACCACCTCGTCGTCATCGGCGCCAATCCGCTGGTGTCCAATGGAAGTGTCGCCACCGCAGCCGTTTCGGTGGCAAGCTCAAGGCGCTGCGGCGGCGCGGGGGCCGGCTGACCGTCATCGACCCGGCCCGCACCCGCACCGCCGAGATCGCCGATCGCCACATCGCGCCACGCCCGGGCACCGATGCGGCGCTGCTGTTCGCGGTCGTGCACACGCTGTTCGACGAAGACCTCGTCGCCCCCGGCCTCGGTGGCATCGCCGAACACGTGGCCGGGATCGACACCGTGCGGGCGCTGGCCGCCGACTTCGCCCCCGAGGCGGTCGCCGCGTACTGCGGAGTCGACGCCGAACAGATCCGAACGCTGGCCCGCGAGATCGCCGCCGCGCCGTCGGCGGCGGTGTACGGCCGGATCGGGACCTCCACGGTGGAGTTCGGCACGGTGGCCAGCTGGCTCGTCGACGTCGTCAACATCCTGACCGGAAATCTCGACCGGCCCGGCGGGGCGATGTTCGCCACGTCGCCGGTCGCGGCTGCGCCCCGACCGCCCCGCCCCGGCCGCGGCTTCCGGACCGGGCGCTGGCACAGCCGGGTGTCCGGACACCCCGAGGCGCTGGGTGAGCTGCCCGCGGCGGCGCTGGCCGAGGAGATCACCACGCCCGGCGACGGTCAGGTCCGGGCGGTGATCACCGTGGCCGGCAACCCGGTGCTGTCGGCGCCTGACGGCCAGGGGCTGAGCCGGGCCCTGGACCGCGTCGACTTCATGGTCAGCGTCGACCCCTACCTCAACGAGACCACCCGGCACGCGGATGTGATCCTGCCCCCGCCCCCACCTTCGCGCACCGCGCATTTCGACGTGGCGCTCAACAACGTGGCCGTGCGCAACACGGCCCGCTACTCGCCGCCGGCGCTGCCCCTGCCCGACGGCAGGCCCAGCGAATCCGAGATCCTGGCCCGGCTCACGATGATCCTGCACGGTCTCGGGGCCGACGGCGACGTCGCCCTGGTCGACGAGCAGGTCATCTCGACGACCCTGAGCAAGGAGACCGCCGACCCCGATTCACCGGTGGCCGGTCGTCCGGTCGAGGAGCTGACGGCGCTGCTGCCCGCCGGACCCGGCTATCAGCGGCGTCTGGACATGATGCTGCGGTTGGGGGCCTACGGTGATGCGTTCGGTGCCCGGCCCGCCGGGTTGACCCTGCAGCTGCTGAAGGACAACCCGCACGGCATCGATCTGGGCGAGCTGACGCCCCGGCTGCTCGAGGTGTTGCGCACCCCGTCGGGCAAGGTGGAACTGGCTCCGGAGCCGATCACCGAAGACGTTGCCCGCCTGCGGGATTCGCTGAGCAATCGGCACGATACGTTCATGCTGATCGGCCGCAGGCACCTGCGGTCCAACAACAGCTGGATGCACAACCTGCCCGCCCTGTCCGGCGGGACCAACCGGTGCACGCTGCAGATCCACCCCGACGACGCCGCCGAACTGGGCCTGCGCGACAGCGCGGTCGTCAAGGGGCCCGGTGGCGCGCTCGAAGCGCCGGTCGAGCGCACCGACGCCCTGCGTCGAGGTGTGGTCTCGCTGCCGCACGGCTGGGGTCACGATGTGGACGGGGTGCGGCTCACGGTGGCGGCGGGACGGCCCGGGGTCAACGTCAACCAGCTCAACGACGGTGCGGCGCTGGACCTTCCGTCAGGTACGGCGGTGCTCAACGGCATTCCCGTCGAGATCACACCCGGCGGTCAGTCCAGTTCCCAGATCACCGTCACGTTGAACCCGACGGTCTGCTGACCCGGCTCGAGCGGAACGGCCATCGCCGCCTCGGCGCCGCGCATCGGCATCGGTTGCGGCGGAGGCATGGAACCGGCCGACTCCGAGATCGACACCACCTTGCCCAGATCGAGGCCCGACAGATCGGCGTATTGCTGCGCGCGGCTCTTCGCATCGTCGAACGCTCGCGCCCTGGCGTCGCGGATCAACTGCGAGTCGTCTTCGATCGAGTAGTTCACCGAGTTGATCCGGGTGGCGTCGCCGCCGGAGCTCACGATCAGCGCCAGGGCCTGCGACGCCGCACTCAGATCGCGGATCTTCACGTCGATCGCGTTGCTCGCCCGGTATCCGGTGATCGCGGTGCCGTCCGGGCCGAACTGGGGCTGCAGGCTGACCTGGGTGGTGTTGATGTCCTTGCGGTCGATTCCGGCGTCGACCAGTGCGTCGATCACGGCCTGCTGGCGTTCGCTGGACTGGTTCATGGCCCCGGTGACGTCGGCGGCGACGGCCTCCATCGCGACATTCGCGGTCAGCGTGTCCGGGGCGCCCTGTACCTGTCCCTCGCCGACCACCGTGACCTGCCGGGTGCCCTCCGAAGGGCCCGGCGTCGGACCCGAACTGGCGTCACAGGCCGAGGTCCCCGCCACCGTCAACGCGATGGCGACGAGGGGGAGCAACCGGGTCTTCGCGAACGCTGCGATCGGCATGTCCGGCAGCCTACGTCAGAGGGTGTCCTGGTTCCGGCCGCTTCGAACCCGCCGGTCGGCCGAGGAACTGCAGCAGCGCGGCGTTCACCTCGTCGGGTCGCTCCTGCTGAATCCAGTGTCCGGCACCGTTGATCATCAATTCGGTATAGGGCCCGGCGACCACCTCGTGCGCGCGGTGCACCGACATGGTCGGACCGATCGGGTCGGCCGTTCCGCCGATGAACAGGGCCGGCGCGCCGACGCGCGCCGTCGCCAGCTGTGGGGTGGTCTCCCAGTTGCGGTCGTAGTTGCGGTACCAGTTGAGCGCGCCGGTGAATCCGGTGCGGCGGAATTCGGCGACGTAGTGTTCGAACTCCGCTGCGCTGATCCAGTCGGGCAGTTCGGCGGCTCCGGTCAGCGGGCCGGCGAACATCGCGCTCATGGTGGCCGACACATCGGCGGCCAGTTCGGCGTCGGCGCGCCCGGGCTCCTGGAAGCGGAGCATGTAGAAGTCCTCGCCGAACTTCTGCCGCCAGCGTTCGGTCGGCCGGGAGCGGGCGCGGGGGATCGGCGGCACGCTCAGGCCGGCGACCGCCCGCACCCGATCGGGGTGCAGCAATGCGGTGTGCCAGACCACCATGGCGCCCCAGTCGTGGCCGATGAACACGCCCTGCCGGGCGCCGGCGTCGTCGAGCAGGCCGACCAGGTCGCCGGTGAGCGCGTGGATGTCGTAGTCCTCGACGGCGTCGGGCCGCGACGATCCGCCGTAGCCGCGCTGATCGGGAGCCAGCACGTGGAAGCCGGCTTCGGCGAGCACCGGGATCTGGTGGCGCCACGAGTACGCCAGCTCGGGGAACCCGTGCGCGAGGATGACCGGCGGGCCGTCGGGGTCACCGGCCTCGAGCACCCGCAATCGCACACCGTCGGTCTCGACGTACCGTTCGGTCCACATCGCCACCGGCCCACCCAAGCACAGCGCCTCACCACCCCCGCCGTCGGGAACTTACTAACGTTGGACTAGCGGTAGCCTGAACTATCCCAGAGCACGTATCGGAAGGACGCGGCCGGCAGGCCCTCGGCGAAGAAGCCCCGAAGCCCCCTGTCGGCCTGAAGGAATATGAACCGGAAAAATGTGATCCGCACGCTGATCGTGATCGCGGTCGTGCTGCTGCTGGGCTGGTCGTTCTTCTACTTCAGCGACGACACTCGCGGGTACAAGCCCGTCGACACGTCGGTGGCGATCGCGCAGATCAACGGTGACAACGTCACCAGCGCCCAGATCGACGACCGTGAGCAACAGCTGCGGCTCGACCTGAAGAACGGCAACGGCGACACCGAGGACAGCAACAAGATCATCACCAAGTACCCGACCGGGTACGCCGTCCCGCTGTTCGAGTCGCTGCAGGCGAAGAACACGAAGATCAACACCGTCGTCAACCAGGGCAGCATGCTCGGCTCCCTGCTGATCTACATGCTCCCGCTGCTGCTGCTGGTGGCGTTGTTCGTGTTCTTCTCCCGCATGCAGACCGGTGGCCGGATGGGCTTCGGTTTCGGCAAGTCCCGCGCCAAACAGCTGAGCAAGGACATGCCCAAGACCACCTTCGCCGACGTCGCCGGCGTCGACGAGGCGGTCGAGGAGCTCTACGAGATCAAAGACTTCCTGCAGAACCCGACGCGCTACCAGGCGCTCGGCGCGAAGATCCCCAAGGGTGTGCTGCTCTACGGTCCTCCCGGTACCGGCAAGACGCTGCTGGCCCGCGCGGTGGCCGGTGAGGCCGGCGTTCCGTTCTTCACCATCTCCGGTTCGGACTTCGTCGAGATGTTCGTCGGCGTCGGCGCCTCCCGCGTGCGTGACCTGTTCGAACAGGCCAAACAGAACAGCCCCTGCATCATCTTCGTCGACGAGATCGACGCGGTCGGCCGCCAGCGCGGCGCCGGCCTCGGCGGGGGCCACGACGAACGCGAGCAGACGCTCAACCAGCTGCTCGTCGAGATGGACGGCTTCGGCGACCGGCAGGGCGTCATCCTCATCGCCGCCACCAACCGGCCCGATATCCTCGATCCGGCCCTGCTGCGTCCCGGCCGCTTCGACCGGCAGATCCCGGTCACCAGCCCCGACCTGGCCGGCCGTCGCGCGGTGCTCAAGGTGCACTCGGCGGGTAAACCGATGTCGTCCGACGCCGATCTGGACGGGCTGGCCAAGCGCACCGTCGGCATGTCGGGTGCCGATCTGGCCAATGTCATCAACGAAGCCGCCCTGCTGACGGCCCGCGAGAACGGCACCGTCATCACCGGTCCGGCGTTGGAAGAGGCCGTCGACCGGGTGGTGGGTGGCCCGCGCCGCAAGAGCCGCATCATCAGCGAGCAGGAGAAGAAGATCACCGCCTACCACGAAGGCGGTCACACCCTGGCGGCGTGGGCGATGCCCGACATCGAGCCGATCTACAAGGTCACCATTCTCGCCCGCGGCCGCACCGGCGGTCACGCCGTCGCGGTGCCCGAGGACGACAAGGGTCTGATGACCCGCTCGGAGATGATCGCCCGGCTGGTGTTCGCGATGGGCGGGCGCGCCGCCGAGGAGCTGGTGTTCCGCGAGCCCACCACCGGTGCGGTCTCCGACATCCAGCAGGCCACCAAGATCGCCCGCGCGATGGTCACCGAGTACGGCATGAGCAGCAAGCTGGGGGCGGTGCGCTACGGCACCGAGCACGGGGACCCGTTCCTGGGCCGGTCGATGGGCACGCAGGCCGATTACAGCCACGAGGTCGCCCAGATCATCGACGACGAGGTCCGCAAGCTGATCGAAGCCGCGCACACCGAGGCCTGGGAGATCCTGACCGAATATCGCGATGTGCTCGACACCCTGGCCGGGGAGTTGCTGGAGAAGGAGACGCTGCACCGCGTCGAACTCGAGGCCATCTTCGGCGAGGTGAAGAAGCGTCCGCGGCTGACCATGTTCGACGATTTCGGTGGCCGCGTGCCGTCGGACAAACCGCCGATCAAGACCCCCGGCGAGCTGGCGATCGAGCGCGGTGAGGAATGGCCCAAACCTCTGCCCGAACCGGCGTTCAAGGCCGCGATCGCCGCAGCCAGCAAGGCCGCCGAGGAGGCCGCGGCACGCCAGAACGGCGGCAACGGCTCCAACGGAGCCAACGGGGCGCACGGCAACGGCGCCAACGGGGCCACCCAGCCCGACTACGGTGCGCCCGCCGGCTGGCACGCGCCCGGTTGGCCGCCACCGCCGCCCGGCCAGCAGGGCCCCGGCCAGCATCAGGGTGGCTACTGGTATCCGCCGCCACCGCCGGCCCCGCCGGGCTGGTACGACCCGAATCAGCGCCCGCCCTATCAGCCGTACCCGCCGCAGGGCGGGCCCCAGCAACAGGGCGGCGACCAGAACGGATCGGGCGACCACGCCAACCCCCGCGAACAGCGCTGACAACTTCACAGACCTTCTTGGAGGAGGCCCCGATGACGCGGTCGCAGTACGGAACGGCCACGGTCGACGATGCGGCGTTCGATCAGCCGCGTGCCGAAGCGGCAGTCCGGGAATTGCTCATCGCGATCGGCGAGGATCCGGACCGGCAGGGTCTGCAGGACACCCCGGCCCGGGTGGCGCGTGCGTACAAGGAGATCTTCGCCGGGCTCTACACCAATCCCGACGAAGTCCTCAACACCACCTTCGACGAACAACACGACGAGATGGTGCTGGTCAAGGACATCCCGATGTTCTCGACGTGCGAACACCACCTGGTGTCGTTCCACGGCGTCGCCCACGTCGGATACATCCCCGGGGTGGACGGGCGCGTCACCGGGCTGTCGAAGCTGGCCAGAGTCGTCGACCTGTACGCCAAGCGGCCGCAGGTCCAGGAGCGGCTGACCGCCCAGATCGCCGACGCCCTGATGCGCAAGCTCGACCCCCGCGGGGCGATCGTCGTGATCGAAGCCGAGCACCTGTGCATGGCGATGCGCGGTATCCGTAAGCCCGGTGCGGTGACCACCACCTCTGCGGTCCGCGGTCAATTCAAGACCGACAAGGCCTCGCGGGCCGAGGCGCTGGATCTCATCCTGCGTAAGTGAACGCCACCCGGGTGCAGGTGATGGGGGTCGTCAACGTCACCGACGACTCCTTCTCCGACGGGGGACTGTTCCTCGACCCCGAGCGCGCCGTCAGTCACGGATTGAGGCTGGCCGCCGAAGGCGCCGCGATCATCGACGTGGGCGGTGAATCGACCCGGCCGGGTGCCAGCCGCGTCGATCCGGACGTCGAATCCGCCCGCGTGCTGCCTGTGGTGCGGGAACTCGCCGCCCATGACATCACGGTCAGCATCGACACCATGCACGCCCGCGTCGCCGGCGCCGCCCTCGAACAGGGCGCCCGCATCGTCAACGACGTGTCGGGTGGACGGGCCGATCCCGGGATGGCTGCGGTGGTGGCCGACGCCGAGGTGCCGTGGGTGATGATGCACTGGCGTTCGGTCGATTCCGACCGGCCCCATCAGGTGCCCGGCTATCGCGACGTCGTGGCCGAGGTGCGCGACGAACTGCTCGCCGGTGTCGATGCGGCGGTGTCGGCCGGCGTCGCGCCCGACAAGATCGTCATCGACCCCGGCCTCGGTTTCGCCAAGACCGCTCACCACAACTGGGCTCTGCTGCACGCACTGCCCGAGCTCGTCGCCACCGGGATCCCGGTGCTGGTGGGCGCCTCACGCAAGCGCTTCCTGGGCACGCTGCTGGCCGGTGCCGACGGCACGGTGCGGCCCCCGGCGGGGCGGGAGACCGCCACCGCCGTGATCTCCGCGCTGGCCGGTGTGCACGGCGCCTGGGGGGTGCGGGTGCACGATGTGCGCGCGTCGGTCGACGCGCTGAAAGTGGTCGAGGCCTGGGAGGACGGCGGTGGCTGATCGAGATGGCTGATCGAATCGAATTGCGCGGGTTGACCATTCGAGGTCACCACGGGGTCTTCGACCACGAGCGCCGGGACGGGCAGGACTTCGTCGTCGACATCACGGTGTGGATCGACCTGGTCGCCGCCGCTGCCAGCGACGACCTGGCCGACACCGTCGACTACGGCGGTCTGGCGACCCGCGCCGCGGACATCGTGGCGGGTCCGCCGCGCAACCTGATCGAGACCGTCGCCGCCGAGATCGCCGAAGACGTGATGACCGACGAGCGTATCCACGCCGCCGAGGTGGTGGTGCACAAGCCGCAGGCCCCGATCCCGCTGAGCTTCTCCGACGTCGCGGTGGTGGCGCGGCGGTCCCGGCGCGGTAGCCGCGCCACCGATCCGGGGGGCGCCGAGTGAGCCGGGTCGTGTTGTCCATCGGTTCGAACGTCGGGGACCGGTTGGCGCGGTTGCAGTCGGTCGTCGACGGCCTCGGAGATGCCGTGCTGGCCTGCTCACCGGTGTACGAGACCGACGCCTGGGGCGGCGTCGACCAGGGACCGTTCCTCAACGCCGTGCTCGTCGCCGAGGACCCCGGCCTGGACTGCCACGCCTGGCTGCGCCGCGGCCAGGAGTTCGAACAGGCGGCCGACCGGATCCGCGAACAGCGCTGGGGCCCGCGCACGCTGGACGTGGACATCATCACCTGCTATGACGCGGCCGGTGAAATCCGCTGCGACACCGCCGATCTGACGATCCCCCATCCCTACGCCCAGCTGCGCGCCTTTGTGCTCATCCCGTGGCTGGCCGTGGATCCGGGCGCCACGCTGACGGTCGCGGACACCACCAGGGCGGTGTCGCTGTGGCTGGAGGACCTCGATCCGCTCGAGCGCGCGGGGGTGCGCTCGACCGACCTGTCGCTGCGGGCCGGCGTGGCACCGGACTGAGCGGCGCCGACGATGGGACCCACCCGTAAACGTGACCTGACCACCGCGGCGGTGCTCGCCGCGGTGGTGGGATACGTCGTGGCGCTGTTGGCCTACCCGCGACTGTTCCCGCCGATCACCGTCTGGACCGGCCTGTCGCTGTTCGCCGTCGCGGTTGCGGTGGCGGCCTGGGGGGTCAACGTGCGCGCCAAGATCCGCGACGGTGAGATCGGCGACGGACCCGGCCGGCTGCATCCGCTGGCGGTCGCGCGTTCGGTCGGGATCGCCAAGGCGTCCGCCTGGGTGGGTGCACCGGTGTTCGGCTGGTGGGCAGGGGTTTTCGTACAGATTCTGCCGCAGCGCGGCGTGCTGCGAGCCGCCGGTGAGGACACCGTGGGCGTGGTGGTCGCGGCCGCGAGCGCGCTGGCTCTGATGGCGGCGGGACTGTGTCTGCAGCATTGCTGCAAATCGCCGCCGGAGCCTCCGGACGAACCGGACGACGAACTCGATTGAACCCGGCACCGCGGCGCGGCACGAATCGCCGCCGCGGTCGACACGCTCGGTGACCTGTGGCAGGTACAGTCGCCCCATGACCGTCCTGCCACGCGGATCGCGCACCCGGCGCGGCGGCCGCAGGCCGGCCTGGGTGCTGATGACAGTGTTGCTGGTGCTTGCAATCGGAGCAAGTTCGGCACTGGTGTTCACCGACCGGGTGGAGTTGCTGAAACTCGCTGTCATCCTTGCGTTGTGGGCCGCCGTCGTCGCGGCCTTCGTCTCGGTGATCTACCGCAGGCAAAGCGATCTGGACCAAGCCAAGGCCCGCGACCTGAAGTACGTCTACGATCTGCAGCTCGACCGTGAGATCTCGGCCCGGCGTGAGTACGAACTCACCGTCGAGGCCCAGCTGCGCCGCGAGCTGGCCGCGGAACTGCAGGCCCAGTCCGCCGACGAAGTGGCCGCCCTGCGCGCCGAACTCGCCGCATTGCGCACGAATCTGGAGATCCTCTTCGACACCGACCTGGCGGCGCGCCCGGCGATCGAACACGACCGCGGCAGCGTCCACGCCTACAGCGGGTGGGCGGCGGACGCCGAGACCACCGGCCGCGTCAGCAGCAGTCGGATCGACGCCGAGGTGCGTGCGGACACCGTCGAGGAGGTCGACGACCGCACCGAGGAGAGCCCGATCATCGACGTACCGGCCGAGCCGCAGCCGCCCGAACCGACCTGGCCCCCGCCGGTCGACGAGTCGTTCGAGGGTGGAGTGCACCGGCTCGGCTTCGAAGGGCAAGCGGCACAACAGGATCGACCGGGACGGCGGCACCGGGTCGATGAGCCGGCCGGATCCGACTGGCGACCCGCGCCCGCGGAGGGGCAGTGGATACCGGCGGGTACCCCGGGCAGCAACTGGGTGGCCCCACCGGCCGAGGAGTCCGCTTCACCCGCGGCCGACCCCGAATACGTCGGCCGCCGACGGGCGCCCGAACCGGTGACCAGCGACGCCGAGCCCGAACCGCCGCGGGGCAGGCACTCGGTCTCCAGCGCCGAGGTGACCGATCCGCACCTACCCGTGGTCCCCGCACCCGAGCCCACCGGTGACTCGACCAGCGAGCCCCCGGCCGAGCCCCCGGCCGAGCGCAGCTCCGAGCCCGCCGCCGAACCCACCGAGCAGGCCCTCGCGCGCCGGCACCGCAGCATCGAGGACACCGGTGGTCAGTCGGTGGCCGATCTGTTGGCCCGCCTGCAGGGCAGCCCGCCGGCGGGCGGCGGTCGTCGACGCCGGGCAGAGTGAGCTAATCTGCTTCACGACCGTCCGGTACCCGCACCGCGGGACCGGAACGTAGGAATACGAGAGGTGCGAGGTCGTCTGCGATGGTGCAGTTCGACGGACTGCGTCCGGCCCGGCTGTCGGTCGGCGTGATCTCCGCCGGTCGGGTGGGTACCGCACTCGGTGTGGCCCTGGAACGGGCCGGTCACGTCGTGATCGCCTGCAGCGCCATCAGCCACCGGTCCCGCCGGCTGGCCGAGCTGCGGTTGCCCGACACCGCGGTCCTGCCCGTCCACGAGGTTGCCGGCCGCGCCGAGCTCCTGTTGCTCGCGGTGCCCGACGCCGAACTGCCCGGCCTGGTGGCCGGGCTGGCCGCCACGAATTCGGTGCGGCCCGGCGCCATCGTCGCTCACACCTCCGGAGCCAACGGTGTCGGCCTGCTCGCCCCGCTGACCGAACAGGGGTGCATCCCGCTGGCGATCCACCCGGCGATGACCTTCACCGGGGCCGACGAGGACATCGCCCGGCTGTCGGAAACCTGTTTCGGCGTCACCGCCGCCGACGACGTGGGGTATGCGATCGCGCAGTCGCTGGTGCTGGAGATCGGCGGTGAACCGTTCCGGGTCCGCGAGGACGCCCGCACCCTGTACCACGCGGCGCTCGCGCACGGTGGCAACCACATCGTCACCGTCATCCTGGACGCGGTAGAGGCCCTGCGTTCGGCGCTGTGGGGTCAGGAGTTGCTCGGCCAGGAGCTCGTCGGCGACGCGCCGGGTGGGCTCGCCGAGCGGGTGATCGGTCCACTGGCCCGGGCGTCGCTGGAGAACGCGCTGGGACGGGGTCAGGCCGCCCTGACCGGTCCGGTGGCCCGCGGCGATGCGCCCGCGGTGGCGGGACATCTGCGGGCCCTCGCCGAGGTCGACCCGCAACTCGCCCAGGCCTACCGGGCGGATTCACTGCGCACCGCCCAACGCGCACACGCCCCCGCGGACGTGTTCGCGGTCCTGACGGGGCGCTCGTGATCGCCCGCCGGCCTCCGCAATTCGCGCCGGACGACCTCAACGTCTACAGCTCGCCGCGCGATGTCGCCGACGTCACCCGGGCCCTGCGCACCACCGGGCGCCGCGTGATGCTGGTGCCGACCATGGGCGCGTTGCACGAGGGTCATCTCACCCTGATCCGGCACGCCAAACGGGTGCAGGGTGCGGTGGTGGTGGTGTCGATCTTCGTCAACCCGCTGCAGTTCGGCGCCAACGAGGATCTCGACGCGTATCCGCGCACCCTCGACGATGATCTGGACCTGCTGCGCGAGGACGGCGTGCAGGTGGCCTTCACCCCGACGCCCGCCGCGATGTACCCCGACGGACCCCGCACCTCGATCCAGCCGGGGCCGGTCGGTGCCGAACTCGAGGGCGCCTCGCGCCCCGGCCATTTCGCCGGGGTGCTGACGGTCGTGGGCAAACTGCTGAACATCGTGCGACCGGACCGGGCGTTCTTCGGCGAAAAGGACTATCAGCAGCTGGTGCTGATCAAGCAGATGGTCACCGATCTCGACATCGACACCCAGATCGTCGGGGTGCCCACCGTGCGCGAGGCCGACGGGTTGGCGCTGTCGTCGCGCAACCGTTACCTCGACCCGGTCGAACGCGAACACGCCGGCGCGCTCTCGGCCGCGCTGCTGGCCGGGATGTACGCCGCGTCCGGGGGAGCGGCCGCCGCGCTCGACGCGGCGCGGGCGGTCCTCGACGAGGTGCCGTCCATCGACGTCGACTATCTGCAGATCCGCGACCCCATGCTGGGGCCGGCGCCGGCCGAGGGTGCGGCGCGTCTGCTGGTGGCCGCCCGGCTGGGCCGGACCCGCCTGCTGGACAACATCGCCATCGACATCGGTGCGTCCGGCGGCATCGACGGTCACCCCCGGGTCGCCTCGGCCGACCATCAGTTGCCGTGGAGGAATTGATTGCTCCTCGCGATCGACGTTCGTAACACCCACACCACCGTCGGCCTGGTCTCGGGCTCAGGTGACCACGCGAAAGTGGTGCAGCAGTGGCGGATTCGCACCGAAGCTGAGGTCACCGCCGACGAGTTGGCGCTCACCATCGACGGGCTCATCGGCGACGACTCCGAACGCCTGACCGGGGCGGCGGGCCTGTCGACCGTGCCGTCGGTACTGCACGAGGTGCGGCTGATGCTCGAGCAGTACTGGCCTTCGGTGCCGCAGGTGTTGATCGAACCCGGGGTGCGCACCGGCATCCCGCTGCTGGTCGACAACCCCAAGGAGGTTGGCGCCGACCGGATCGTCAACTGTCTGGCCGCCTATCACCGCTTCGGGTCGGCGGCCATCGTGGTGGACTTCGGCTCGTCGATCTGCGTCGACGTGGTCTCGGCCAAGGGGGAGTTCCTCGGCGGCGCCATCGCCCCGGGTGTGCAGGTGTCGTCGGACGCCGCGGCGGCCCGCTCGGCGGCGCTGCGCCGCGTCGAGTTGACCCGGCCGCGGTCGGTCATCGGCAAGAACACCGTCGAGTGCATGCAGGCCGGTGCGGTGTTCGGATTCGCCGGTCTGGTCGACGGTCTGGTCAACCGCATCCGCGAGGACGTCGACGGCTTCTCCGGTGCCGATGTGGCCGTCATCGCGACCGGCCACACAGCGCCGCAGATCCTGCCCGACGTCCGCACCGTCGCCCATTACGACCGTCATCTGACACTGAGCGGACTGCGACTGGTCTACGAACGCAACCGCGATCGCAAGCGCTAGAAGAAGGTGCGGATGAGGTCGACGACCCGGCCGTCGTCGTCCAGCACCGCAATCATCCGCCACTTGTCGAACGTCGTACACGGATGCGACAACCCGAACTGCAGCCACTCGCCGACGCCGACCTCGTGCCCGCCGAGTTCGAGGAACGCGTGCTGGTCGTGCAGCTGCGTCACCCGGGCGCCGGGCAACGTCCGCGGCACCGGCAGTCCCTGGTCGAAGGACACGTCGCGGCGGCCCATCGTCACCAGGGCCAGCCCGGCCTCCGGGCGGGAGACCACCTGGGCCCACACGCTCATCGCGGGCAGCAGATCGGCGCGCAGCGGTGAGGTGCGGTGGTAGAGCCCGTCGTCGTGGATGAGATAGCAGCCGCTGCGCAGCACCGTGCGGACCGCGAGTCCGGTCGGCCAGTCGGTCAGGGCGTCGGCGACGCGGTCGAAATAGGTGCTGCCGCCGGCGGTGACGAGTATCTCGTCGCTCTCGACGAGGCCGGCCAGCCGCAGCACGGCCGACCGGACCTCGGCCAGGTAACCGTCCACGACGGCGACGGCCTCGGCGTTGCGCTGCTGTCCGCGCGCCGCTTCATAGGCCGCCACCCCGACCAACCGCAGCTGAGCCGAGTCCGCCGCGGCGCGGGCGACCGCGTCGGCGTCCCCGGCGGTTCGGCATCCGGTCCGCCCGTGGTCCATCCCCACCTCGACGCAGACGTCGACCTGCCGCGCCGAGCCTGCCAGCGCCGCCGACATCAGCTCGACTCCGCGCACCGAATCCACCCAGCAGACGAACCCGAACCCTGGGTCGGCGGCCAGTTCACCGGCCAACCAGGCCAAGCCCGCCGCGTCGACGAGTTGGTTGGCCAGCACCACCTTGCGCACCCCGAACGCCCGCAGCATCCGCACCTGGTCGATGGTGGCCGCGGTGATCGCGACGGCTCCGGCGTCGAGCTGACGGGTCAGCAGCTGCGGGGCCATGTGGGTCTTCCCGTGCGGCGCGAGCGCGACCCCACGCTCGCGGCACCAGCGAGCCATCGTGGTCAGGTTGTGGGTCAGGGCCGACGCCTGCAGGGTGCACACCGGGCCTACGGCGCCCGCGCCCAACAGCCGGGGCCGGGTGGCGCACACCTGGGCCACCGACTGCCCCCACCAATCGGCGGGCAGCCCCCTGAACCGCCAGTCCAGTGGTTCGGCCGACAGGGCGGCGACGGCGTCGCGGTCGATCGGATGCGCCATGGGGTTCATTAAAGGCGTGGAATTGGGTCCGCGAAAAGCCGATAAGCTGGCACCCCGTGACACCAGCCGACGGTGGCGACGTTTCGCCGGAATCCGACATCCCCGAGCAGTTCCGGATCCGTCAGGCCAAGCGGGAACGACTGCTGGCCGCGGGCCGCGACCCGTACCCGGTCGACGTTCCCCGCACCCACACCCTGGCCGAGCTCCGCGAGGCGTTCGCCGACCTGCCGATCGACACGCAGACCGGTGAGTACGCTGGCATCGCGGGACGTGTGGTGTTCGCGCGTAATTCGGGCAAACTCTGTTTCGCGACCGTGCAGGAGGGGGACGGCACCCAGCTGCAGGTCATGATCAGCTTCGCCGAGGTCGGTCAGGAGTCGCTCGACGCGTGGAAGGCCGACGTCGACCTCGGGGACATCGTGTTCGTCCACGGCCAGGTCATCACGTCGCGCCGCGGTGAACTGAGTGTGCTCGCCGACGACTGGCGGATCATCGCCAAGGCGCTGCGCCCGCTGCCCGTCGCGCACAAGGAGATGAGCGAGGAATCCCGCGTGCGGCAACGCTACGTGGATCTGATCGTCCGTCCGGAGGCGCGGACCATCGCCCGGCAGCGGGTCGCGGTCGTGCGGGCGGTGCGCAACGCGCTGGAGCGCCGGGGATTCCTCGAACTGGAAACCCCGATGCTGCAGACCCTGGCCGGCGGTGCGGCCGCCCGGCCGTTCGTCACCCACTCGAATGCTCTCGACACCGACCTATACCTGCGCATCGCACCGGAACTGTTCCTCAAGCGTGCGCTGGTGGGCGGATTCGAGAAGGTCTTCGAACTGAATCGCAACTTCCGCAACGAAGGCATCGATTCGACGCATTCCCCGGAATTCGCGATGCTCGAGACTTATCAGGCCTATGGCGACTACAACGATTCCGCGACCGTCACGCGTGAACTCATTCAAGAGGTAGCCGACGAAGCTGTCGGCACCAGACAAGTGCCATTGCCGGACGGTTCGGTCTACGATCTGGACGGTCAGTGGGATGTCGTCGAAATGTATCCCTCGCTGTCCACGGCGCTCGGTACGGAGATAACGCCCGCCACCCCGGCGGATGCACTGTGGCGAATCGCCGAACGGCTGGGCCTGGAGATTCCGCGCGACCGCGGCTACGGCCACGGGAAATTGGTCGAAGAACTGTGGGAACACACCGTCGGCGACGCGCTCTGGGCCCCGACGTTCGTGAAGGACTTCCCGGTCGAGACAACACCGTTGACCCGCTCGCATCGCAGCATCGAGGGCGTCACCGAAAAGTGGGATCTCTATGTGCGCAAGTTCGAGTTGGCGACCGGCTATTCGGAATTGACGGACCCGGTAATTCAAAGGCAGCGATTCGAGGCCCAAGCGCGCGCGGCGGCGGCCGGCGATGACGAGGCAATGGTTCTCGACGAGGATTTCCTGGCTGCGCTGGAGTACGGTATGCCGCCGACCACTGGTACCGGAATGGGTATCGATCGCCTTCTCATGGCGCTGACCGGGCTGTCAATTAGGGAAACAGTTTTGTTTCCGATTGTTCGGCGTCACACCAACTGATCGCGCGACATACCCGGTCGTTGAAAGCTAAAGCCACTTATGGCACATTGGAACCGGTTAATTCGGATGGGCGGAACTATCCGCGATGCGCAGCAGAAGGGTCACAGGTCTGATGGCGAAAAAGGTCACCGTCACGTTGGTCGATGATTTCGACGGTGAAGGAACGGCGGACGAGACGGTCGAATTCGGGATCGACGGCGTGAGCTACGAGATCGACCTGTCGTCCAAGAACGCCACCAAACTGCGCAACGATCTCAAACAGTGGGTCGACGCCGGGCGCCGGGTGGGCGGACGACGCCGAGGTGGCCGGGCCACCGGGCCGGCCAAGAGCCGTGGCGCCATCGACCGTGAGCAGAGCGCCGCCATCCGGGACTGGGCGCGCCGCAACGGTCACAACGTCTCCACCCGCGGACGCATCCCCGCCGACGTCATCGACGCATTCCACGCCGCTACCTAGCCGCTACCTGGCCACCACCGGCTGATCGGTGGCCGATCGGTGGCCGCTTTTCGCTCCCGGCGAATCAATTCGTCATCAATTCGCGGAAACGAATCGCGCACGTGCAGCGTTGGCATGAGCAGTGTCGGGTACAGGGCTCAATGTCGGGGCCCGCCGGTTGGTGGAAGCGACCGCCAACCACCGCACCCGATGCAGCCGCCCGATACAGTGGACGGCAGGTGCAGTGCATTTCGGAAGCGCCGCTTTCGGAACGTCCTGTTCCACTCATGCGATGGAGAGCAGGTAACCACCGATGTTCGAACGTTTCACCGACCGTGCCCGCAGGGTCGTCGTCCTGGCGCAAGAAGAAGCCCGGATGCTCAACCACAACTACATCGGCACCGAGCACATCCTGCTCGGACTCATCCACGAGGGTGAGGGTGTAGCGGCCAAGTCGCTGGAGTCGCTGGGCATCTCCCTGGAGGGCGTGCGCAGCCAGGTCGAGGAGATCATCGGCCAGGGCCAGCAGGCACCCTCCGGTCACATTCCCTTCACCCCGCGCGCCAAGAAGGTGCTCGAGCTGTCCCTGCGCGAAGCGCTGCAGCTGGGCCACAACTACATCGGCACCGAGCACATCCTGCTCGGCCTCATCCGCGAAGGTGAGGGCGTTGCGGCGCAGGTGCTGGTGAAGCTCGGGGCCGAGCTGACCCGGGTGCGCCAGCAGGTCATCCAGCTGCTGTCCGGCTACCAGGGCAAGGAAGCCGCGGAAGCCGGTGCCGGTGGCCGCGGCGGCGAGTCCGGCAACCCCTCGACGTCCCTGGTCCTCGACCAGTTCGGCCGCAACCTGACCGCAGCCGCGATGGAGGGCAAGCTCGACCCCGTCATCGGTCGCGAGAAGGAGATAGAGCGGGTCATGCAGGTGCTGTCCCGCCGCACCAAGAACAACCCGGTGCTGATCGGCGAGCCCGGCGTCGGCAAGACCGCCGTCGTCGAAGGGCTGGCGCAGGCGATCGTCCACGGCGACGTGCCCGAGACGCTCAAGGACAAGCAGCTCTACACCCTCGACCTCGGATCCCTGGTGGCCGGCAGCCGCTACCGCGGTGACTTCGAGGAGCGCCTGAAGAAGGTGCTCAAGGAGATCAACACCCGCGGCGACATCATCCTGTTCATCGACGAGCTGCACACGCTCGTCGGCGCGGGTGCCGCCGAGGGGGCGATCGACGCGGCCAGCATCCTGAAGCCGAAGCTGGCCCGCGGCGAACTGCAGACGATCGGCGCGACCACCCTCGACGAGTACCGCAAGTACATCGAGAAGGACGCCGCCCTGGAGCGCCGGTTCCAGCCGGTTCAGGTCGGCGAGCCGACGGTCGCCCACACCATCGAGATCCTCAAGGGTCTGCGCGACCGCTACGAGGCACACCACCGGGTGTCGATCACCGACGGCGCCATCGCGGCGGCCGCCACGCTGGCCGACCGGTACATCAACGACCGGTTCCTGCCGGACAAGGCGATCGACCTGATCGACGAGGCCGGCGCCCGGATGCGCATCCGCCGGATGACCGCACCGCCGGACCTGCGCGAGTTCGACGAGAAGATCGCCGACGCCCGCCGGGAGAAGGAGTCCGCGATCGACGCGCAGGACTTCGAGAAGGCAGCCAGCCTGCGCGATCGCGAGAAGCAACTGGTCGCCCAGCGGGCCGAGCGCGAGAAGCAGTGGCGCAGTGGCGATCTCGACGTCGTCGCCGAGGTCGACGACGAGCAGATCGCCGAGGTCCTGGGCAACTGGACCGGTATCCCGGTGTTCAAGCTCACCGAGGAGGAGACCACCCGTCTGCTCCGCATGGAGGAGGAGCTGCACAAGCGGATCATCGGCCAGGAGGATGCGGTCAAGGCGGTTTCCAAGGCGATCCGCCGCACCCGCGCCGGCCTGAAGGACCCCAAGCGCCCGTCGGGCTCGTTCATCTTCGCCGGCCCGTCCGGTGTCGGTAAGACCGAGCTCTCCAAGGCGCTGGCGAACTTCCTGTTCGGTGACGACGATGCGCTCATCCAGATCGACATGGGTGAGTTCCACGACCGCTTCACCGCCTCGCGGCTGTTCGGTGCCCCTCCGGGGTACGTCGGCTACGAGGAGGGCGGCCAACTCACCGAGAAGGTGCGCCGCAAGCCGTTCAGCGTCGTGCTGTTCGACGAGATCGAGAAGGCCCACCAGGAGATCTACAACAGCCTGTTGCAGGTCCTCGAGGACGGTCGCCTGACCGACGGTCAGGGCCGCACGGTCGACTTCAAGAACACCGTGCTGATCTTCACCTCGAACCTCGGGACGTCCGACATCTCCAAGGCGGTGGGCCTCGGCTTCACCCAGGGCGGTGGCGAGAACAACTACGAGCGGATGAAGCAGAAGGTCAACGACGAGCTGAAGAAGCACTTCAGGCCGGAGTTCCTCAACCGCATCGACGACATCATCGTGTTCCACCAGCTGACGCAGGACGAGATCATCAAGATGGTCGACCTGATGATCAGCCGGGTCTCCAAGCAGTTGGCGGCCAAGGACATGACGATGGAGCTGACCGACAACGCCAAGGCGCTGCTGGCCAAGCGCGGCTTCGATCCGGTGCTCGGTGCCCGCCCGTTGCGGCGCACCATCCAGCGCGAGATCGAGGACCAGCTGTCGGAGAAGATCCTCTTCGAAGAGGTCGGTCCGGGTCAGCACGTCACGGTCGACGTCGAGGGCTGGGACGGCACCGGTACCGGCGAGGATGCCCGGTTCGTCTTCTCCGGTGGACCGAAGCGGCCCCAGGACGCGGAGGCGGATCTGGCGCAGGCCGGCGCCGCCGGCGCCCCGAGCGCCGCGGAGTAACGACCCAACACAACGGGCGGTCACCCTTCGGGTGGCCGCCCGTTGTCGTGTCCCGCCTGACGCGTTGGCGGGGTGAGCGCGGCAAATCGGACACCTCGTGCCTAAGATGTGCGATGTAATCGGCAAGCGAAGGAATCTGGTGAAACTCCAGACGGTCGCGCCACTGTGAAAGTCAGACCCGATGCCTGCCTCGCCTCTGACGGGACGCGAAATCCCGGGAAGGACCTCCCCATGACCTCACCGCACGCCCACAAGACCAGGGTTCCCGCCATCGACCTGTCCGCCACCCGCGCGGCGGTCTGGCTGTCGGCGACCGCGTTCCTCGCGCTGTTGGTGCTCTACTTCGTCGGCTTCGATCAGGGCGCCACATCGGTGTTCGGGGCGGACAACACCACCGTGCACGAATTCATCCACGACGCACGGCACCTGCTCGGCTTCCCCTGCCACTGATCAGCGGCGGAAGGGACAACCGAACATGGAGAAACACATCATCGGGCGCGGTCTGTTGGCCGGCGCCATCGCCGGCGTCCTCGCGTTCCTGTTCGCGCGGATCTTCGTCGAACCGCGCATCGATCTGGCCATCGGCTACGAGGACGGGGTGGGCGCCGCCCACGAGGCCATGGAGACCGCTTCGGGGGTCGCCCCGCACAGCCACAGTGACGGCGGTGGATTCGACCGCGCCGTGCAGATGAACATCGGCATGGGCCTGGGGGTGCTGTTGTTCAGCGTCGCCATCGCGGCCCTGTTCGCGGTGGTCTTCACCGTCGCCTACGGGCGCGTCGGCGACGTGTCGGCGCGGTTGCTGTCGGTCTACGTCGCCGGCGGGATGCTGCTGAGCCTCTACGTGGTACCCAACCTCAAGTACCCGGCCAGCCCGCCCGCCCTGAGCCTGGACGAGACCATCCGTCAGCGCACGCTGTTGTATCTGCTGATGGTCGTGCTGTCCGCGGCGCTACTGGTCGGGGCGGTCTACCTCGGCCGGCGGCTGGCCGAGCGGCTCGGGAACTGGAACGCCACCCTGGCCGCCGCCGGTGCCTACTTCGCCGCTGTGGCCGTCCTGATGCTCGTCCTACCGGCCATCCACGAGACACCGGGCCCGCTGCGCGACGACGCGGGGGCGATCGTCTACGAGGGCTTCCCGGCTGACGTCCTCTACGAATTCCGGCTGTATTCGCTGGGCACCCAGGTGGTCATCTACGCGACGATCGCGCTGGTGTTCGCGCCGCTGGCGGCGCGACTGCTCGAGGGCAGACGCCGGGAGTTGCTGACGGCGTGAGCGAAGTCGTCCGGCTGACCATGGTGTCGCACGGCATGACCGACGCCATGGCAGCCGGGCGGTTCCCGACCGATGAGCCGCTGAACGCGGTGGGTCACCGCCAGGTCGACAGCTGCGCCTCTCTCGGTGCTGCCGACGCGGTGTACTGCGGTCCGGAGAAGCGGGTCAGGCAGACCGCCGAACTTCTCGGCTTCTCGGCGGAGGTCGAACCCCGACTCGCCGATCTGGATTGCGGGCGGTGGCGCGGCGACGCACTCGGCGGCGTGCCGCCGGCCGACCTCGCGGTGTGGCTGACCGATCCGACCCAGGCTCCGCACGGTGGCGAATCCGTCGTCTCGGTCATCGAGCGGGCCGCGAGCTGGCTGGCCTCGCTGGCCACTGCCCGCGGCCGGCTGATCGCCGTCACCCACCCCGCCGTCATCCGCGCGGCGATCCTGGTGGCACTCGACGCGCCGCCGAAGTCGTTCTGGCGCATCGACGTCGCTCCGGCGAGCCGTACGGTGATGCACTTTCGCGGCCATGTGTGGACGCTGCGCTCGGCTGCGTGACGGTCAGTCGGTGACCGGCACCAGCGCGAAGGTCTGGTGGATGATCGACAGCAGCCAGCCCGCGGCGGTGGGGCTGCGGAAGCGCGGCCAGTTCAGCTGGAAGCTCACCACCCAGGCCTGACCGGTGTGGTCCACGGCGTACCAGCTGAAGGTGAGGTCGCCCGGGAGGTTGCCGCCCTTGGCGGCGATGTACGGCCACCTGCCGCGGTCCAGCTCGATGCCGGGGATGGCCGCGAGGATGTCCTTGACCGGGGCTGCCTCGCCGACCGCCGCGGCCTGCAGGGCGGTGTGCACGCGGCAGATGTCCGCCGCGCTGCCGTACCACTCGGCGCCGTACGCCGATGCCGGCGTATGGGTGCGGTTCGGATCGGGTTCGTAGGGCCGGGTGTCGGCCTCGCGCAGCAGCGCCGCGCGCCGCGCGGGGTCGGCTTCCTTCCACTGCTCGCGCAGATCCGGCTCTCCCCAGCCGACCGAGAACAGTTCGTGCATCGTCGGGAACGGCGTCATGCTGGACGGATCGTGGTGGCCGGCCACGGCCAGGGCCCGCTCCACGGCGCCCGGGCCCACCCGCCCGATCAGCATGTCGGTCGCCATGTTGTCGCTGGCCGAGATCATCTGCTGTGCCGCTTCCCGCACCGAGATGGTCGACCCGACCGGCAGCTCGTCCAGACCCGGCGAGCCGACGGCCCTACCCCGCTCGGTGACCGTGAGCTGATCCTCCCACGACACGGCGCCGCTGGTGATCCCCTGCGCCACCGCGAGCAGCACGTACAGCTTGAAGATCGACGCCAGCGGCAGCGGCAGATCGGTGTTGGTCCCGGCGATCTTCTGGCAGCGGCCGACCGGGTCTCCCGGCGCGACCCGCGAGACCTGGTAGGAGTAGCGCGCCCCGGACTTGCCGAGCACCGCGTCGATGTCCGACCACTTCTGGATGACCGGCGGGCGCAGCGTGACGTCGAACCGGTCCACCAGACCCTCGTCGTCGGTGCGCAGGTCGATGTCCTGCTCGGCGCCGTAGGGCGTCTTGACGTGCAATGTCGCCGCACCCGCGCGGATGTCGACACCGGTCACGGTGATGGGGCGGTCCCACCACAGATTGCCCATGGCGTCGATGATGTGGTCGACCTGGTTCTCCTCGGCCATGGTGGCCACGTTGACATCGCCGATCGGCCAGTCCGAGTTGACCATGTCCATGGTCTGCTTGGCGCGCAGACCCTGGGGTGTCGTGGTGCTGATATGCGCGCCGTAGGCGCCGTCGGCCTGAGGGGCCGGTGCGTTGTCACCACAGCCGGATGCGAGGGAGACGACGAGCGCGGCGGTGCTCACCAGGCCGGTCACCCGGCGTGCCCGCCGCGTCGCGTCAGCCCTTGTCGCCAGACCTCGCAACGTCCAGCACAACCTCGAACTCGAGCAGCGTGGCACCGGTCGCCACCGGTTTGGTGGCCTGGCCCTTGTGCGCCTCGATCGCGGGTCCACTCGCCCACGCCTGGAACGCCTCCTCGGACTCCCACTGCGTGACGACGAAATAGCGATCCTCGCCCTTGATGGGCCGCAGCAGCTGGAAGCCGAGGAAACCCGGCTGATTGTCGACGGCGTGCGCGCGGTGCGCGAAGCGCTTTTCCAGCTCCGGGCCGGCGTCGGGCGGTACCTCGATGGCATTGATCTTCACCACAGGGTTCTGGCTCGGCATGGGTCTCAGGCTACCGTCCCGGCTGGGCAAGATGAGCACATGGACACCGCACTGCTGACGTTCCGCGGCGGCACCGGCGCACCGGCCGTTCTGGTGCATGGCCTGATGGGCCGCGGGACGACGTGGGGCCGCGTGCTGCCGTGGCTGACCGCCGGCGCGGCGGTCTACACCTACGACGCGCCGTGGCACCGCGGTCGCGATGTGGCCGACGACCACCCGATCGGCACGGAGCGATTCGTCGCCGACCTCGAACGGGCCGTCACCGCACTGGGCCGGCCGGTGACCCTGATCGGCCACTCCATGGGCGGGTTGCACGCATGGTGTCTGGCCGCGGCTCGGCCGGATCTGGTAAGCGCACTGGTGGTCGAGGACATGGCGCCGGACTTCCGGGGACGCACGACGGGGCCGTGGGAGCCGTGGCTGCGGGCCCTGCCGGTCGAATTCACGGCGGCCCGTCAGGTGTGCGACGCCTTCGGCCCGGTCGCCGGGCAGTACTTCCTCGAGGCGTTCGACCGCACCGCCACCGGCTGGCGCCTGCACGGGCACCCCGGCAACTGGATCGAGATCGCCGCCGAGTGGGGTCGTCGTGACTACTGGCCCCAGTGGCGTGCGGTCCGTGCGCCCACCCTGCTGCTGGAGGCGGGCGACACGGTCACGCCGGCCGGTCAGATGCGCGAGATGGCCGACACGGGCGGGAACGTGTCCCATCTGCGCGTGCCCGGGGCCGGCCATCTCATTCACGACGAGCAACCGCAGGTCTACCGGCACGCCGTCGAGTCGTTTCTAGCGACGCTCGCCGACCGCCCCTGAGCTCGGCCAGGCCGGGTTCTCCTCGAAGCGGGTCCGCACGGCGTCGAGGTCGTGTCGGGCGCGGTGGAGGTCGCGGTCGACGGTCCAGTCGTCGCTGAACAGCCGGCCCAGCATGGGTGCGGACACCCGGAACTGGTCGAGATTCCAGCGCAGGACGCCGGAGCGGTGTGCCGCCCAGCCGAGCGCGGCGGCCAGCGCGAAGGGGCTGATGAGGACCAGGGTGATGAGTGCAACAGTCATGGCAGTAATTTTTCGAGGAGGCATTTGCGGCCAACAGTGGCAGGACTGACAGCTTGCGCTAAAATTCCGCCATGCCCTTAGTGAGCGTATCGGCCATGGTCATGGACGGTCTAGCGGTTTTCGAGTTCGGGGTGATCTGCGAGGTGTTCGGGATCGACCGGTCCGCCGACGGCGTGCCGAACTTCGATTTCAAGGTGTGCGGCCCGGTCGCGGGCAAGCCGGTGTCCACCTCGGTCGGTGCCACCCTGACGCCCGATCACGACTTCGGCGATCTGGTCGGCGCGGACCTCGTCGCGGTCCCGGCGATCAGCGCCGGGCCGGACGGATATCCGCCCGAGGCGCTGGAGGCGCTGCGCACCGCGGCGGCCAACGGGGCGATCATCCTGACGGTCTGCTCGGGTGCCTTTGTCGCGGGCGCGGCCGGACTACTCGACGGCCGCCCGTGCACAACACACTGGATGCACGCCGCGGAACTGGCCCGGCTGTATCCGACTGCTCAGGTCGACCGCAACGTGCTGTTCGTCGACGACGGCAACCTGATCACCAGCGCGGGCACCGCGGCGGGTATCGACGCATGCCTGCATCTGGTGCGCCGCGAACTGGGCAGCGAGGTCACCAACAAGATCGCCCGCCGGATGGTGGTGCCGCCGCAACGTGACGGCGGTCAGCGGCAGTTCATCGACCAGCCGATTCCGGTGCGCTGTTCGGAGCGGTTCGCCCCGCAGCTCGACTGGATCATGGCGAATCTGAACAAACCGCATACCGTGACGACGCTGGCCCGCCGCGCCAACATGTCCGCGCGGACGTTTGCTCGCCGCTTCGTCGAGGAGACCGGCACCACCCCGATGCAGTGGGTGACCGATCAGCGGGTGCTCTATGCGCGGCGGATGCTTGAGGAGTCCGACCTCGACATCGACCGCATCGCCGAACGGTCCGGCTTCGGTACCGCCACCCTGCTGCGTCACCACTTCCGGCGCGTGATCGGGGTGACGCCGTCGGACTACCGCAGGCGGTTCTGCTGCACCGGGGAGGACGCCGAGGCGGTCCGCTCGGCGTAAGCCGGCCGCCCTAGTCCTCGCTCCACGGGTCCGTCGGCAGGCGGCGCCGGGCGAACATGGCCTCCATCGCCGTCGCGTCGATCGGCCGCGACAACAGGAAGCCCTGGGCGCGGGGGCAGCCGAGCGCCAGCAGCGTCCGGGCCGCGAGCGGCGTCTCCACACCCTCGGCGACCACCTCGAGCTCGAAGGCCTCGGCCAGTGCCAGGATCGCCCGGACGATCGCCAGGTCGCCAGGACTGTTGCCCAGACTGCGGACGAAGCTGCGGTCGATCTTCAGGGTGTCGACGGGCAGCGACTTCAGATGCGTCAGCACGCTGTAGCCGGTGCCGAAGTCGTCGATGGCGATCTGTACACCCACGTCCTTGAGCGCGGCCAGGGTGTGTCGGGTGGCCTCGATGTCCTGGACGACCATGCTCTCGGTGATCTCCAGACACACCGAACGGCCGTCCAGGCCGAAGTCGGCCAGGGTGCCCGCGACGGTCGCCGCGAAGCCGTCGGAGACCAGCTGCACGGGCGAGACGTTCACGCGCAGGATCGCCTCGCCGGCCGCCCCGCGGGCCTGCCACTGCGCGAAGTCCGCACAGGCGGATCGCAGCACCAGACGGCCCAGTTTCCCGGCCAGGTTGATCGACTCGGCCACCCCGATGAACGAGTCGGGCAGCAGCAGCCCCCGGGTGGGGTGGCGCCACCGCACCAGCGCCTCGGTGCCGAGTACCTCGCCGGTGCGCATGTCGATCTCCGGGAGGTAGTGCAGCACCAGCGCGCTGCCCGCCTCGTCGATCACGCCTTCGAGATGCAGTTCGATGTCGTTGCGGATCGCGTGCTGGGCGGCCATCTCCGAGGTGAACACCTCGGTCTTGCTGCCGCCGGCACTCTTGGCCGACAGCGACGCCTGATCGGCCCGGCGCAGCAGGTCCGAGGTGGTGTCGTGGCCGGGGCTGCCGACGGCCACCCCGATGCTCACCGTGCGGGCCAGCATCTCCCCGTCGATCACCACGCGGCGCTGCAGCCAGGTCTGCAGCCGGCGGGCGAATGTCGCGGCCTCGTCGACGTCCATCGGCTCGTCGGGTACGACCACGAATTCGTCGCCACCGACGCGGGCGATGGTCGCCGGGGTGTCGCTTCCCGCCGTGAGCCGGTCGGCGAACAGCTTGATGAACTGGTCGCCGGCGTTGTGGCCGAGGTAGTCGTTGACCGTCTTGAGCCGGTCCAGGTCGAGGAACAGCACGGCGACCGGCCCGGGATTGCCCTCGGCGAGCCGCTCGTCGAGGTGGGCGATCAGCGCCCGGCGGTTCCGCAGACCGGACAGGTCGTCGTGTTCGGCGAGGTATTGCAGCCGTTCCTCGGCCTGGATGCGGGCCTGCAGTTGAGCGAACAGCGTCGCGATCGCCTGCAGCGCGTTGAGTTCCTCGTCGGTGTACTCGCGGTCGCCGGCCTTGATGAACCCGAGGACCCCGGAGGTGACCTCACCGGAGAGCAGCGGTACGCACGCCATCGACACCTGGGGGACACCGGTACCGGATTCGATGTTGCGCTGGTAGTCGTCGTTCTCCGGCTCGGGGCGCAGGACCAGCGGCGTCTTGAGCGTCTCGGCGAGTTTGAACACCGGGTCGGCCTCAGCGAAGTAGATCAGGCCGATCGGATCGGGGTCCGGGATGTGTTCCCGTTGCGGCCACTCCGCGACGAGGCGGGTGGCGTGGATGTGGTGGTCGTTGTGGCGCAGGAAGCTGACGTCGACCGCGAGATGCCCGACGACATCGGCCAGGACCCGGGTGCAGCTGGCCGCGGCGTCGGCCGCCGTGGCGGCCATCAATTCCGCGGCGGCCGCCGTCACGACCTGGTCGAGGCTCCGGCTCATTTATTAACGGTATCGCGTATTACGGGGCGGTCGGGCCGCCGATTTGCGCCGCGGCGCGACGGACTGGGGCGCGAATGTCTCATCGGCAACCCTCTCCGGCCAGCGCGAAACGGCCGTCGGCGGTCTGTTCCACCAGGCCGTCGACGAGCAGCGAATCCAATGCGCGGTCCCGCTGGGCGGGGTCGGTGAGCCAGACCACGTCGAGTTCCGCACGTGGCACCGGCACCAAACTGTCTCGCAGCACCGCCAGCAGTCGGCCCCGCACCTGCCGGTCGGTGCCGGCGTAGCGCTGTACCCGTCGCGGTGGTTCGCCCGAGGTGGGATAGCCCAGGGATCGCCACGCGCAGTGGCTCAGCGGGCACCCGCCGCAGCGGGGGGAGCGGGCCGTGCAGACCGTGGCCCCGAGCTCCATGACGGCCACGGAGAACGTCGGGGCGGTATCGCCCTCGGGTAGCAGGGCGGCAGCGTCGTCGAGATCGCGCACGCTGGCCGGCCCGTCGGGACGGCCGTGGACGGCCCTGGCGATGACCCGACGCACGTTGGTGTCGACGACGGGCACCCGCTGCCGGTAGGCGAAGCAGGCCACCGCTCGGGCGGTGTAGGCGCCCACACCGGGCAGGGTGAGCAGCACGTCCACGTCGGCCGGGACGACATCGCCGTGGTCGGTGGCGATCGTCGTCGCGCACTCGTGCAGGCGTTTGGCCCGGCGCGGATAACCCAGCCGGCCCCAGGCGCGCAGCACGTCCGCGGCGCCGGCCTGCGCGGTCGCCGAGGGGGTGGGCCAGCGTGCGATCCAGTCCCGCCAGATCGGCTCGACGCGCGCCACCGGCGTCTGCTGCAACATGAATTCGCTCACCAGGATCTGCCACGCGCTGACGCCGGGTCTGCGCCACGGCAGATCCCGCTGCTCACGCGCATACCACGCCAACAGCTCGACCGGATCGATCATCGATTTCCGCTCGGGCAGAATGACCGGCATGCCCAGTACCAGTCCTGTGACCGCTTGGAAGGCACTCAGAGAGGGTAACGAGCGATTCGTCGCCGGTGCTCCTCAGCATCCCAGCCAGAGCATCGAGCACCGCGCCAGCCTCGCCGAAGGGCAGCATCCGACGGCGGTGGTCTTCGGTTGCGCCGACAGCCGCGTCGCCGCGGAGATCATCTTCGACCAGGGTTTGGGTGACATGTTCGTGGTGCGCACCGCGGGCCACGTCATCGACTCGGCGGTGCTGGGCTCGATCGAGTTCGCGGTGGCGGTGCTCGATGTGCCGCTGATCGTCGTACTCGGCCACGACAGCTGCGGTGCGGTCAAGGCCACGTTGTCGGCGCTGGACGGCGGCGAGATCCCCGGCGGCTACGTGCGCGATGTCGTCGAACGGGTGACGCCGTCGATCCTGCGCGGACGCCGCGAGGGTCTGTCCCGGGTCGACGAGTTCGAGACCAGGCATGTCAGCGAGACGGCCGTGCAGCTGCGGGAGCGCTCGGCGACGATCGCCGAGCGCATCGCCGCGGGCACCTTGGCGATCGCCGGCGTCACGTACCACCTGGCCGACGGGAAGGCGACGCTGCGCGATCACCTCGGCGACATCGGCGAGGACTGAGGCGCTCCGAAGGCGACACGCCGGGTCACCTCGGCCAATAGTGGCTGACCTGGCCTTACCGTGGGCATGTGTTGGATCTGGAACCGCAGGGCCCGTTGCCTTCGCAGATTTACTGGCGCCGCAGGGCGCTGGCGATAGGCGTCGCGGTCGTCGTCATCGGAATCGTCGCCGCGGTGGTGCTGATGGTGGTCTCCAGGGGCTCGGGTGCCGAGACCACGGCTGCCGACCAACCCGCGCCGGCCGCGCCGGCCGCGACACCGCTGCCGGGGGATAATCCCGAGGTCAAGACGCCGATCGTGCCGCCGCCCGCGCAGGCGCCCGCGGCCACCCCCACGCCAACCGCCGCCGTGCTGCCGCCGCCCGTGCTGCAGGAGGGTGACGACTGCCCGGATTCGACGCTCGCGGTCAAGGGCATCACCAGTCAGCCTCAGTACGTCGTCGGCGATCAGCCCAAGTTCACGATGGTCGTCACCAACATCGGCCTGGTCGCGTGCAAACGCGATGTCGGCGCCGCCGTGCTGGCTGCCTACGTGTACTCGATGGACAACACCCGGCTGTGGTCCAACCTGGACTGCGCACCGTCCAACGAGACGCTGGTGAAGACGTTCGCCCCGGGCGAGCAGGTGACCACGGAGGTCACCTGGACCGGTATGGGCTCGGCACCGCAGTGCCCGCTGCCCCGTCAACCGATCGGCGCCGGGACCTACAACCTGATCGTCCAGCTCGGCAATCTGCGCTCGGCGCCGGTGCCCTTCATCCTCGCGCAGGCTGCGCCGCCGGGCCAGGTGCCCGCACCGGGTGCCCCGGGCGTACTGCCGCCGCCGCCCGCGGTGGGCTGACCGGACGCGCCGATCAGGCGAGCCGGTCGGCGATCGTCGACTCGGCCAGCAACGCCAGACCCTCCCGGATGTGGCGCGCCCACATCGAGCCGATGCCCTCGACCGACTGCAGGTCGTCGGCGCTGGCGGCCAACAGCCCCTGCAGCGATCCGAAGTTGCGGACCAGCAGGTCGACGTGGGCGAACTGCAGCCGCGGGATGCCGGCCATCGCCCGGTAACCGCGTGAACTCATCGCCGAGTCCTGTGCCTCGAGCGTCGACGGATATCCGAAAACCCTTGCCAGCGCCGTGAAGTCGAGGAGCTCGTTGTCCGACAGCGAGTCCAGTTCCTCGAGCGTCGCGCTGACCTGAGCGGCCGCCGGCGGATCGGGGTTGGCGTGGTAGTCCCGCACGATCAGCTCGCGGGCGGTGTCGTTGTCCCCGACGAGCTCCTCGAGCTGCAGCTTGAGCTGACGGCCGTCGGTGCCCAGCTCGACGACGTCGGCGTCGATCTCGAGGCTGATCCGGCGCACCATCTCCAGGCGCTGCACCACCGTCATGACATCGCGCAGGGTGACGAAGTCCTCGATCTCCGCGGTCGACAGCTGGCGGCTGACCTCGTCGAGGCGCGACTTGTAGCGCTCCAGGGTGGCGATGGTCTGATTGGCCCGCGAGAGAATGGTCGGGGTGTCGGGAACGACGTGGCGTTCGCCGGCGACGTAGACGGTGACGATGCTCATCGAATGGCTGACCGAGATCACCGGGTAGCCGGTCTGGATCGCCGTGCGCTCGGCGGACCGGTGCCGGGTGCCGGATTCGTCGGTGGGGATCGACGGGTCGGGCACCAGTTGGACGTTCGCGCGCAGAATGCGGGTGCCATCGCTGGAGAGCACCACGGCTCCGTCCATCTTGGAGAGCTCCCGCAGCCGGGTGGGGGCGTAGCGCACGTCGAGTTCGAAGCCGCCGTCGCAGATCGTCTCGACGCTGTCGTCGTAGCCCAGCACGATCAGGGCCCCCGTGCGGCCCCTCAGGATGCGTTCCAGACCGTCGCGCAGCGGCGTACCCGGGGCCAGCCGCCCGAGGGTCTCGCGCAGCGTCGGTCGGGCCAGCGCGACGACGTTGCGCCCCGCCCGGGCGGTCTTCACGGCCATCAGTCCTCCTGCTTGCTCGATGGTCCGCTCTTCGCGCAAACGCTCATCGGTGCAGTCTGCTCTTCGCGCAAGCGCTCATCGGCCGTCATTGTCGGCGATGCGGCGCAGCACCTGCAATGCGGAGGTGATGTTCTCCGCGGACAGGATGCGCAGTCCGGCCGGGACCGCGGTGGTGCCCGGCGGGACGACCGCGCGGGTGAAGCCGAGCCGGGCGGCCTCGGCGAGCCGGCGGTCCATTCCGGTGACCCGGCGCAGATCACCGGCCAGACCCACTTCCCCGATCACCACGGCGTTGGCGGGCATGGCGCAGTCCAGGCGCGCCGAGGCCATCGCCAGCGCCACCGCCAGATCCGAGGATGGGTCGGTCAACCGCATGCCGCCGACCGTCGACAGGTAGATGTCGCAGGGGCTGACACCGAGTCGGCTGTGTTTGTCCAGCACGGCCGCGATCATCGCCGCTCGCGCCGCGTCGATCCCGCTGACCGCACGCCGCGGATGTGGCCCGGTCGAGTTGCCGACCAAGGCCTGCACCTCACCGATGAGCGGACGTTTGCCGTCGAGGGTCACCGTCACCGCGGTGCCGGCCACCGGCGTGGTGCGCTGGTCGCGGAACAGTCCCGACGGGTCGGCGACGCATTCGATTCCGTTGTCGTGCAATTGGAAACAACCGACCTCGTCGGCGGCGCCGAAGCGGTTCTTCACCCCGCGGACCATCCGCAGCGCAGATGCCCGGTCGCCCTCGAAGTGCAGCACGACGTCGACCAGGTGCTCGAGCGATCGGGGGCCGGCGATGGCACCGTCCTTGGTGACGTGGCCGACGAGGACCATGGCGATGCCACTCGTCTTCGCCGCCATGGTCAGTGCGGCGGTGACCGCGCGCACCTGGGTGACCCCGCCGGGAACGCCGTCGGTCTCCGTGGTCGACAACGTCTGTACCGAATCGACCACGACGAGGGTCGGGCCTACCGCGTCGATGTGGCCCAGAGCAGTCGGGAGATCGGCCTCGGCGGCCAGGTACAGCTCGTCGTGGGTGCAGCCGGTGCGTTCGGCGCGTAACCGGACCTGCCCGGCGGACTCCTCGCCGGTCAGATACAGGGCCCGTCGTCCCGATGCCGCCCAGCGGTGGGCCACCTCCAGGAGCAGCGTGGATTTCCCGACGCCGGGATCGCCGGCCAGCAGCGTGACCGAACCGGGCACCAGACCGCCGCCCAGCACCCGGTCGAGTTCGTCGACACCGGTGGCGTCGTGGCGGGTGCGGCCGGGGCTGATGCTGCTGATCGGAACCGCCGGAGAGGAGGGAGCCACGGAGCGTCGGGCGGCCCCGCCGGCGACCGCGGCCAGCACCGGCGCCTCGTCGACGGTGCCCCACGTACCGCATTCCGGACAGCGGCCGACCCACTTGGCGGTGGTGTGCTGGCACTCCGAGCATCGGTACTGCGTACGTGCCTTGGCCACGTGACGACCGTATCGGGCGGCACCGACAAACGCGCCGCCGCTGCACCCCGTGTCGGGGCACCAGGTCAGTGCCCTGCGGAGTGCCCCTCGGAACCGGAGCCGCCGTCGTCGCGGCGGGGCGCCTCGCCGGCGGAGATCGGCACCTGCACGGTGACGTCGCCGCTGCGCTGGAAGGTGAAGGTGAACGGGTAGGTCAGACCGTTGGTGATGGGCTTGGTCAGCGAGACGTCGACGGTCAGCGGGGAAGCCGGGTCGACGCTCTCCAGAGCGGCGATCTGTCCGTCGGGCTCACCGGCGACCAGGACACCGTTCGGCGGCACGGTGGTGTCACCCTGGAGCGGTGCCGAGCCCACATCGGAGCGGATCCCGACCAGCCGGTCCGGCTGGTCGGGGGAGTTGTTGGCGGCGACGAACAGCAGCTCGACCTCGCTGCCGGGGCGGACGTAATCCGAGGTCTGCGGTGCCCGCAGGTGGACGTTGCGCAGGGCGATCGAGCCCACGCCGGCGTCGACGCCGTTGACCGCCGCCGCCTGGGTGGCGGTCTGGCTGATCTGGCCTGCGCTGCAGGCGGTGAGTCCCGCGGCCAGGACGCAGGCCGCCAGGGCGGGGATCGCGGCAGAAGCGCGCGGTGCGAAGCGGTTCACTCAAGCCTCCTGCAGGGGGTCGCCCAACTGTCGATCCACAGTTCGACTATGCACAGTAGTAGGTGACCGCGCGCAGTGGCCACGGTGGGGCGTGCGGTGAACCGCCGAACTGTCCGGCGCGGCCGGTGCGAAGGGGTGGTGCGGGATGCTCAAGTGTGTTGTGCGGCACGTGACTACCGCGCCCGCAGCGGCCGCCGCACGGCCTGGTAACGGGGTTTCCGGCAACGCCGTCGCGGGCGGGCGCCTTGCACGAATTCGCGGGCCTGTCAACCCCTGCCTGGCACCGGTTGTGCCCCTGACCTGCGCAGTTGATCCCCACCCGTCGGGCCTGCGTGTTAGGATGGACACGTGAAAGGGGCTCGAATCTGATGATTTTCAAGGTCGGAGACACCGTTGTCTATCCACACCACGGTGCTGCGTTGATCGATGCGATCGAAACCCGAACCATCAAAGGCGAGCAGAAGGAATATCTCGTCTTGAAGGTCGCCCAGGGCGACCTCACGGTTCGAGTACCCGCCGAGAACGCCGAGTATGTCGGTGTGCGCGATGTCGTCGGGCAGGAAGGTCTGGACAAGGTCTTCCAGGTGCTGCGCGCCCCGCACACCGAGGAGCCGACCAACTGGTCTCGCCGGTACAAGGCCAATCTCGAGAAGCTGGCCTCCGGTGACGTGAACAAGGTGGCCGAGGTGGTCCGCGATCTGTGGCGCCGCGACCAGGAGCGTGGTCTGTCCGCGGGTGAGAAGCGAATGCTCGCCAAGGCCCGGCAGATTCTGGTGGGTGAGCTCGCGCTGGCCGAGAACACCGACGACGAGAAGGCTGCCACCATCCTCGACGAGGCACTCGCCGCCGCTTCCTGAAGCCGATGACGACTGTGGCCGTGGTCCCCGCCGCGGGGTCCGGTCAACGACTCGGTGCCGGAGCCCCGAAGGCCTTTGTCAGCCTGGGTGGGCGACCCATGCTCGAACGGGCCATCGCCGGCCTACGGGACTCCGGTGTCGTGGATTCCATCGTGGTCGCGGTGCCGCCGAGCCGGACCGACGAAGCCAAACTCGTGTTCGGCCGGGACGCGATCATCGTTGCCGGTGGCGCCGATCGCACCGAATCGGTGCGGCTGGCGTTGGCCGAGGTGTCCGATGCCGAATACGTTCTGGTCCACGATGCCGCCCGGGCGTTGACGCCGCCTGCGCTGATTTCCCGCGTGGTGGCGGCGTTGCAGGACGGTCACGCCGCCGTGGTCCCGGGGCTGCCGGTAGCCGACACCATCAAGGCCGTCGACGCCAACGGCGCCGTACTCGGCACCCCGGAGCGAGCCGGGCTGCGGGCCGTGCAAACACCGCAGGGTTTTCACGTCGAGGCGCTGCGCCGCGCCTATCAGCGGGCCGGTGACGGCAGCGGTTTCACCGACGACGCCTCCATGGTCGAGCACATCGGCGGGCAGGTGCAGGTGGTCGACGGCGATCCACTGGCATTCAAGATCACGACGCCGCTGGACCTGGTTCTGGCCGAGGCGATCCTGGCCGGTGCCGGGTGAATCTTCCGCGCGTGGGATTGGGCACCGATGTCCACCCGATCGAACCCGGCCGGCCGTGCTGGCTGCTCGGCCTGTTGTTCGCCGACGCGGACGGCTGTGCCGGCCACTCCGACGGTGACGTCGGCGCCCACGCGCTGTGCGACGCGCTCCTCAGTGCGGCCGGTCTGGGCGATCTCGGCGAGGTCTTCGGCACCGGACGCCCGGAGTGGGAGGGCGTCAGCGGGGCCGACATGCTCCGTCATGTCCGCGGCCTGCTCCGGGAGGCGGGCCTGCGGGTGGGGAATGCGACGGTGCAGATCATCGGGAACCGGCCCAAGATCGGTCCGCGCCGAGCCGAGGCGCAGCAGCTGCTGTCCGATCTGATCGGTGCGCCGGTGTCGGTGTCGGCAACCACCACCGATGGATTGGGACTGACGGGTCGGGGCGAGGGGTTGGCCGCTATTGCCACAGCTCTCGTGGTCGATGCGGGTTGACAGCCCTCAGGCCGGTAAGCTGGCACGTCGTGACCGATCGCGCTCCAGCCGTCGGGTCGGCGTCCGCCGCTGGCCTGCGGCTCTACGACACCATGACCGGTGCCGTGCGCGAATTCGAGCCGGTTCGCCCCGGACACGCCTCCATCTATCTGTGCGGTGCGACCGTGCAGGGGCTGCCGCACATCGGCCACGTCCGCAGCGGGGTGGCGTTCGACGTGTTGCGGCGGTGGTTGATGGCCAAGGGTTTCGACGTCGCTTTCATCCGCAACGTCACCGACATCGACGACAAGATCCTGATCAAGGCCGCCGACGCCGGCCGGCCGTGGTGGGAGTGGGCAGCCACCTTCGAGCGGGCGTTCAGCGCCGCCTATGACGCGCTCGGTGTGCTGCCGCCCTCGGCCGAGCCGCGCGCCACCGGGCACATCACCCAGATGGTGGAACTGATCGAGCGGCTGATCGAGCGGGGGCACGCCTATCCGGCGAATCCGGGCGGCCAGGGCGACGTCTACTTCAACGTCCTGAGCTGCCCCGAGTACGGGCGGCTGTCGGGACACCGCATCGACGATGTGCACCAGGGTGAGGGCGTCACCGACGGCAAGCGCGACCAGCGTGATTTCACGTTGTGGAAAAGCGCGAAACCGGGTGAGCCGCACTGGCCGACGCCGTGGGGGCCCGGTCGACCGGGTTGGCACACCGAATGCGTCGCGATGTGCGAGGCCTACCTCGGCTCCGAGTTCGACATCCATTGCGGCGGGATGGATCTGGTGTTCCCGCACCACGAGAACGAGATCGCGCAGGCCACCGCCGCCGGGGACGCCTTCGCCCGCTACTGGCTGCACAACGGCTGGGTGACCATGGGCGGCGAGAAGATGAGCAAGTCGCTGGGCAACGTGCTGTCCATCCCGGCCGTGCTGCAGCGCGTCCGGGCCGCCGAACTGCGCTACTACCTGGGTAGCGCGCACTACCGGTCGATGCTCGAATTCTCCGAGACCGCCCTGCAGGACGCCGCCAAGGCCTACACCGGTATCGAGGATTTCCTGCAGCGGGTGCGCCGCCGGGTCGGCACGGTGGTGCCGGGGGAGTGGACCCCGGCGTTCGCCGCCGCACTGGACGACGATCTGTCGGTGCCGATCGCACTGTCGGAGGTGCACGCGGCGCGCGCCGAGGGCAATCGGGCGCTGGACACCGGCGACCACGAGACGGCGATGACGCAGGCCCGCAACATCCGCGCCATGATGGGGATCCTGGGGTGCGACCCGCTCGACGAGCGCTGGGAGTCGCGCGACGAGACCTCGGCGGCGCTGGCCGCGGTCGACGTTCTGGTGCGGTGGGCGCTGGAGAGCCGGGCCGAGGCCCGCAGCCGCCAGGACTGGGCCACCGCCGACCAGATCCGTGACCACCTCAAGGAGGCGGGCATCGAGGTCACCGACACCGCCGACGGCCCGCAGTGGTCGCTGCTCGACGGCGACAGTAAGGACGTCTGAGGTGGCCGGTAATTCCAAGCGCCGCGGGGCGGTACGCAAAGAGGGCACTAAGAAGGGGCCGACGGTCGGTTCGGGTGGTGTGCGTCGCCGGGGGCTCGAAGGCCGTGGCGCCACCCCGCCGGCGCATCAGCGTCCCCACCATCCGGCCGCCAAGAAGGCTGCCCGCGCGGCCAAGCAGCAGCAGCGCCGCCCGGTCCGCAAGACCGACGAGACCGAGCTGGTGCTGGGCCGCAACCCGGTGGTCGAATGTCTGCGGGCACGGGTGCCGGCGACCGCGCTGTATGTGGCACTCGGCACCGAGGCCGACGAGCGCGTCACCGAATCGGTGCACATCGCCGCAGACGCCGGCGTCCCGATCCTCGAGGTGCCGCGAACCGACCTGGACCGGATGAGCGCCAACGCGCTGCACCAGGGGCTCGCGCTGCAGGTGCCGCCGTACGACTACGCCCACCCCGACGATCTGCTGGCCGCGGCGAAGGCCGACGGCGCCCCCGCCCTGCTGGTCGCCCTGGACAACATCTCCGATCCGCGCAACCTCGGCGCCATCGTGCGTTCGGTCGCGGCGTTCGGCGGCCACGGGGTGGTGATCCCCCAGCGGCGGTCGGCGTCGGTGACGGCGGTGGCCTGGCGGACCAGTGCCGGCGCGGCGGCGCGGCTGCCGGTGGCGCGGGCGACGAATCTGAACCGGACGTTGAAAAGCCTGGCGGACAGCGGTGTTCAGGTGGTCGGCCTGGACGCCGGCGGGGACGCCACCCTCGACGATCTGGACGCGACCGGACCCACGGTGGTGGTGGTCGGGTCGGAGGGCAAGGGTCTGTCGCGGCTGGTGCGCGAGAACTGCGATGCGATCGTCTCGATACCCATGGCCGGACCGACGGAGTCGCTCAACGCATCGGTCGCCGCCGGTGTCGTGCTCGCCGAGATCGCCCGCCAACGCCGCCAGTAGCGGCTATCCGCCGATCAACCGGACCCCCGCCCACAGCGCGACCACACATGCCACCAGGGTCAGCGGGACGGTCGCCAGCCCGATCAGGCTGAATCGAATGATGCCGGTGGGCACTTCGGCTCCGCGAACCACATTGCGCCACAACAGGTTTGCCAGCGAACCCAGATAGGTCAGATTGGGTCCGACGTTCACGCCGATCAGGACGGCCAGCACCACCGCCGGTCCGGCGCCGGCGACCAGGGGCAGCAGGACCAGCACCGCGGGCAGGTTGTTGACGACGTTGGACAGCAGCGCCGCCGCGGCGGCGACGCCCAGCAGGGCCGGCAGCGAGTCGCCGGTGGGCAGCAGCCCGCCCAGCACATCACCGAGACCCCGGCGCACCACGGCGTCGACCACGATGCCCAGGCACAGCACGAAGGCGCAGAACGGAAGATTGGCCGAAGCGACGATGCCGCGCACCGTGCTGCGGCGCTGGGCCAGACTTCGCGCTCCCAGCACGACGGCCCCGGCCAGCGCCGCCCAGGCCGGGGACAGCCCGACCAGCGATGTCACCGCGAATCCGGCCAGGGTGAGTCCGAGCACGACCAGGACGAAGACCGGTAGCTCCGCGGTCGGCAACGGCTCCTCTCGCCGCGGCGCGACGGCCAGGTCGCGCCGGAAGAGCAGGCGCAGCAGCAGGTACTCGCACAGCAGCGCGGTCAGCCAGGGCAGCGTCATCAGCGCGGCGAAATGCAGAAAGGACAGCCCGGCCGCGGCGAACGCCAACAGGTTGGTCAGGTTGGACACCGGCAGCAGCAGTGAGGCGCTGTTGGCCAGATGCGCGGTCGCATAGGCGTGTGGTGCGGCCGGGATACGCAGCGTGCGGGCGGTGGCGAGCACGACCGGCGTGAGCAGTACCACGGTGGCGTCGAGGCTGAGCACTGCCGTGACGCCGGCCGCGATGCCGAACACGACACTAAGCAGGCGGCGCGGGTCGCCGGATCCCCATCGGGCCATCACCACACCGGCCGCGTGGAACAGCCCCTCGTCGTCACAGAGTCGGGCCAGCACCAGCACCGCCGCCAGGAAGGCGACCACCGGAAACAACTCCCGCATTTCGGTTGTGGCGTCGTCGAAGGTGGTGGCGCCGGTGAGTAGGAGCAGGCCGGCCGCGGGCACGGCCGCAACCGCCTCGGGCAGGCCGCGGGGACGCACCAGGGCGAACGCCAGAACGACGGCGAGCAGGACGAGCGCGAGGATCACCGCGGGTCCTTTCTCCACCGGCCGATGCGCCGGTGGGAAAGGCTAGCCGAGAGGGCTGGTACGGGTCGTCAGCCCTCGGCGGCGGTCCAGGCGTAGGGCAGGAACTTGCCGTCGAGGGTCACCACCACGCGGTCGCCGTCGGGATGCGGTTTGCGCGTCACATCCAGGCTGAAGTTGATGGCGCTCATGATGCCGTCGCCGAACTCCTCGTGGATGAGTTCCTTGATGGCGCCGCCGTAGACCTGGAGCACCTCGTAGAAGCGGTAGATCGTCGGATCGGTGGGGACCGCGGTGGGCAGGCCGCCGCGCATCGGCACGGTGGCCAGCACTGGTATGGCTGCCCGGTCGAGGCCCAGCAGATCCACCAGGATCTCCGCGGCTTCCGCGGGTATCGGGTGCTGACCCAGCAGCGCCGCCACCGTCCATGCCGTGGGTCGGTCGATCGCGTCGGCGAGTCGCTGCCAGGTCAGCCCCTTTGCCGACCTGGCAGCGAGGATCTCGGCGGTGACCTCCTCGCGGGTCACGCGTTGGCCTCGGCGGGCAGCCGGAAGTCCGCGGGCTCCGACGGGCGGTTCCATTCGCCGGCGGTGCGGGCGTGCGTGGCGTACAGCGTGAGCCCGACGAAGGTCAGCCCGCCGACGAGATTGCCGATCACGGTGGGGATTTCGTTCCAGACCAGGTAGTCGCCGATGGAGAAGTCGCCGCCGAGCATCAGGCCCGACGGAAACAGGAACATGTTGACCACCGAGTGTTCGAAGCCCATGTAGAAAAACAGCATGATCGGCATCCACATGGTGATGACCTTGCCGGAGACCGAGGTCGACATCATGGCCGCGACGACGCCGGTGGACACCATCCAGTTGCAGAGCACTCCGCGGATGAACAGGGTGAGCATGCCGGCGGCACCGTGCTCGGCGTAGCCGACCGTGCGGCTGGACCCGATCTCCCCGAGCCGCTGACCGACCTCGTTGGGGTCCACGGTGAACCCGTAAGTGAGGGTGATGGCGATCATCACGGCGACGGTGAGCGCGCCCAGGAAGTTGCCGACGAACACCAGCCCCCAGTTGCGCAGCATCGAGCCGACGGTCACGCCGCGGCGTTTGTCCAGCAGCGCGAGCGGCACCAGCGTGAATACGCCGGTGAGCAGGTCGAATCCCATCAGGTAGAGCAGGCAGAACCCGACGGGGAACAGGACGGCCCCGAGGAGGGCGTTTCCGGTCTGCACGGTGATGGTGACGGCGAACGCGGCGGCCAGGGCCAGGATCGCACCGGCCATGTACGCCCGGAGCACCGTGTCCCTGGTCGACATGAACGCCTTCGCCTCGCCGGAGTCGACCATTTTGGTCACGAACTGACGCGGATCTACATAGGACATGGTGGCCAGCATGTGTGCCATCCGTGTCGTCGATGTGAATCGGCCGATCCGATCACGTCACGTTTACTTCACATCGGCTGTGGACCGCCTGTGAGCCCCGGCTCTGGACGGGAACCGAACATCGGGTGACGAATCGGCGTGGGCGCGGGCATCGCTGTGTCATCGCCCCGCCCGCTGGTTACCGTCACCGTCATGCGGCGTCTGCTCAATCTTCTCGCCTTCGGTGTCGTCATGGCTGCGGCGGTGCCGCCGCCCGCGGCGACCGCGCAGCCGGCGGCCTTCGATCTGCAGGCCCACCGCGGCGGTCGCGGCGAGACGACCGAGGAGTCGCTGCGCGCCTTCTCGAAGGCGCTCGAGCTGGGCGTCAGCACCCTGGAGTTCGACGTGGTGCTGACCAGGGACCGGCAGCCGCTGGTCTGGCACGATCCCCGCATCGAGGCGACCAAGTGCGCCGACACGGCGCCCGCTTTCCCGGCGGACCCGCAGTTCCCCTACGTCGGCAAGCTCGTGGTGGATCTGACGCTCGACCAGATCCGGACGCTGGACTGTGGGGTGCGGCTCACCGACTATCCCGATGCCGAGGTGGTCGCGGGCAACCGGATCGCAGTGCTGCCCGAGGTGTTCGCGTTGGCGGACTCCTACGGCGCCGCCGGTATCCGGTACAACATCGAGACCAAGGTCGAAGCGGACGAGCCCGAGCAATCGGCGGCGCCGGGCGAGTTCGTCGATGTCATCCTGGCGGCGGTGCGGGCGGCCGGTGTGCTGGACCGGGTCGAGATCCAGAGCTTCGACTGGCGCACGCTGCCGCTGGTGCGGCAGGCGGCGCCCGAGGTGCCGCTGGTGGCGCTGTGGGACGACACCACGTGGGTGCCCGGCTCGCCCTGGCTCGCCGGCGTGGACCCCGCCGTCGTGGCCGATCCGATGGACGGCGCGCTGTCCGTCGGGGCGAACATCCTCTCACCCGACTACGAATTGGTGTCCGATCGCGCGTTCGTGGACCGGGCCCACGCGCGAGCCCTGAAGGTGATCCCGTGGACCGTCAACGACGAAGAGGCGATGCGCTCGCTGATCGCGCTGGGCGTCGACGGCATCATCACCGATTATCCGACCCGCCTGCGGACGGTGATGGCCGAGATCGGGCTGGCGTTGCCGCCGTCCTACCATCGGCTGCGGTGATGCTCAGCGCCACGGATCGGAGCGCTGCCACAGGTCCGGAAGATGGAGTGGCACTTGGTCTTCGGCCGCCAGTGCGGTGAGGGTTCGCATCGAGACGTCGAGGTCGTCGCCCGCATACGGCAGGGCTCGCAGCGGTCTGTCCAGCGGCCGGAAGAAGTCGTCCCAGTGGATCAGCACCACGCGGCGGGCGCCGACGGCTCGGACAGTCTGGTCCCAGTACTCGACGATGTAGCGCTCCGGTTGCAGGCCCAACTGGCCGACGCCGAGATACACCACGTCGGCCTGCCGGCCGGTCAGTGCGCCGGGGCGGTATCCCGCACTTCCGACGATCAGGATGCTGCGTCCGCTCGGTGCGTGCTGCACCAGCATGGACCAGGCCTCCCCGCAGCGATAGGCCGACGCCCGCACCGGCGGGACGACGGGTGCGTCGATGCGGCCGGGGTAGCGGTCGGGTGGGCAATGGCCGGACTCGACCATCGTGACGCGGTAGGAGCCGACGGTGATCGCCTGGCCGGAGGTCACCGTCCACACGCGGTCGGCGGCCAGTCCGTGGCCATACCCGACCTGGGCAGCGGAGCCGCCGCCGACCAGCGAAGCGCCCGTACGGTCGGCCACCAGGGCCGAATCGAGGGCATGGTCGAAATGGGTGTGCACCGGCAGCACCGCGTCGAGTCGCTCGACGCCCAGCCGGTTCAGGCAGTTCGCGATACGGGACGGATCGGGCGCGACTTTGCGCACGGCGACGCTGAGCAGATCCGGCCGGCTGAAGAAGCCGTCGGTGAGGATCGCCGATGTCCCGTCGTCGATCAGCAGGGTGGTGACACCAGCCCAGGTCACGCTGACCGGGGAATCCGGTGTGGCCGGGGGCGTGTCGAAGCGAGCGAGATATGCGCGCAGATCGGGCCGGCCGGGCTTGAGCCGCATGGGTTCACTGTAGGCGTGTTGGTTTGCCCGTTTTAATGGAAATCATTATCGTTAATTGATGTCGCAAAACGCCGCGCCTCCGCAACTTCCCGTCACCGTGCTGTCCGGATTTCTCGGCGCCGGTAAGACCACTCTGCTCAACCACATCCTGGCCAACCGGGAGGGCCGCCGCGTCGCGGTGATCGTCAACGACATGAGCGAGGTGAACATCGATGCTGCGCTCGTGGCCGGGCAGGGGCACCTCGACCGGACTCAGGAGAAGCTCGTCGAGCTGACCAACGGGTGTATCTGCTGCACCCTTCGGGAAGACCTCATCGAGGCGGTCGGGGCGCTGGCCAAACAACGGCGTTTCGACCAGTTGGTGATCGAGTCGACGGGAATCTCCGAGCCGATGCCGGTGGCGGCCACCTTCAGCTGGGAGTTCGAGGACGGTTCCAGCCTCGGTCAGCTTGCGCGCCTGGACACCCTGGTGACAGTGGTGGACTGTTCGACGTTCCTCGCCGAGGTTGCCAAGGGCGAAGCTCTGGCGGACCGGGACATGAGCGCTGGTGAGGGTGACGCGCGCAGTATTGCCGACCTCTTGGTGGATCAGGTGGAGTTCGCCGACGTCATCCTGTTGAACAAGACCGACCTCGTCAGCGCCGCCACGCTGGGAACTGTCGAGACGTTGGTCCGGCGTCTCAACCCCACTGCCAAGTTGATCCGCACCGACCACGGGGTGGTCGGTATCGGCGAGGTATTGGACACCGGCTTGTTCGACCCGGTCGCCGCCGCCAGTGCGCCCGGGTGGGACGAGGAGATCGCCGATGGGCACACCCCGGAGACCGAGGAGTACGGCATCAGCTCGATGACCTTCCGCTCCGACCGGCCGTTCCATCCCCAGCGGCTGGCCGAATCGCTCGCCGCGATGACCAGAATCGTGCGCAGTAAAGGATTCTGCTGGATCGCCAGCCGTCCGACCATCGCGGCGATCTGGTCCCAGGCGGGTCCAAACCTCGTGATCGAACCCGCGCAATACTGGTCGAACACCGAGCTTGCACCGGGGCAGGAAATCGTCTTCATCGGAGTCAAACTCGATCGCGAGAAAGTGCAGCGCCTGCTCACCCACGCGCTTCTCACCGACACCGAGATGTCGGCTGGACAGCAGTCGTGGCTCGCTTTCGCCGATCCGCTTCCGGCCTGGGGGGTCACTCAGAGTCACTCACACTGACCGGGGCGGCCCCGTCCGCTCAGTGGTGGTGGCCGACGGCTCCGCTCAGCTCGTTGGGGGTCTGCGGCAGCGTCACCGATTCGGTCACCGTGCCGGTTGCCACGTCGATCAGGTGGACCTGCTTGGTAGCCGGGTCGGAGACGTATACGGCGCCCTCACGGGTGAAGACCGACGGCCGCGCCTGCTGCCAGTCCTCGGGTTCGGTCCAGGGGCTGGTCACATCGATGGCCTTGACCTGAGCGCCGGTCACCGGGTCGAACACGTAGAGCTTGCCGTCAGTCCCGAGTACCAGCGCCTCGGCCTGGGGTCCGCGGCCCAGTGACCGGAACGAGTAGCTCACTCCCTTGGGCAGTTGGACGATCTGCATCTGGTCGCTCGCCGTGTTGATGAGAGCGAAACGTTCAGGGCGCTCGAACTCGGCATCCGGGTCGACGAACATGTCGGCCAGCGTCACCGGGGAGTCGTCATGACCCACTGTGGTGCCGATGCTGCCGAAGGGAGTCGGGCTGGGGATTTTGGTGAACTTGCCGTTCGCGAACTCCAGGGCACCGTTCTCGCAACCGAAGATCACGACCTCATCGGCGGCGACGGATTCGCCGTGCAGGCCGGGGCAATCCTCGCTGCGGGCGATCTCGCGGCCACCTTGCAGCGCGACTGCCCCGGTGCGGTCTTCCGGATTGCCCAGGCTGTGCACCAGGGTTCCGTCACTGAGGATCACCGCGACGCCGTGGTGCGCCTCCGGGGTCTTGAAATTCTGCGTTTGAGGCATGCCGCCCTCTTCGAGCGCATGGGGATCGAACGCGGTGATCTCGCCACTTCCGTCCGCGAACAGCACGGTGTTCTCGCCGTGCGGCACAACGTGCCCAGGCTTCGCGGCCGGGAAGGTGTTGTCGGTCAGCTGACCGCCGGCAGCATCCAGGATGCGGAAGCCCTCGTCAGTGGTGACGAGCACGTGTCCTTCGTCGCCGGCGGGATTCACCCGCAGGAAACCGTCGAGCGGAATGTCCTGTGCGACTTGGAGGCTCTCGCCGTCGAGGATCAGCAAACCACCGTCGTAGGTGACGGCCAGGGGTTCGGGGATGGGCGTGTTCGGTGCCGGTGACGTCGCCGAGCTGGCGGCCGACCCGCTGCTCGGGGTATCCCCCGTTCCTGATGAGCAGCTCGCAAGCGCCGCGGTGGCGAAGGTCAGTGCTCCGATACGGGACAGCCATGGTGCGGGTGACATGTCGTTCCTTTCAGCTGTAGATCCGGCTGCGGCTAGCGCAGACCGTTGACGATGGCGTCGGTGTTGGCGCGCATCATTGCGAGGTAGGTGTCACCCGGAGTGCCAGGTGGACTGAGTGATTCGCTGTAGAGCGAAACGATTTCGACTGTGATACCGGACTGTTCAGCCAGGACGCGGGCCAGCCGGTCCGGTTGGGAAGAATCGATGAAAACGGCCGGAACCCTGGCTGATTCGATGGCGCCGACGAGAGATTGGAGATCAGCGGCACTCGGTGAAGCCAACGTCGTGCCGCTGGGGACCAACGCACCGATCACGGCGAAACCGAACCGCTGCGCGAAGTAACCGAGCACATGGTGATTCGTCACCAGCTTGCGACGGTCGACGGGGATCGTATTGAGCCCGTCGACCATCGATGTGTCGAGATCACGGAGCTGTGCGCGGTAGCTCTTGGCATTGCGTGTGACGGCGTCACGATCGACGCCGTTCACGTTTTCGATGACCGCCTTTTCGATGACGTCGACCGCAGCGATCATTCGCTCCGGGTCGGTCCAGAAGTGCGGGTCGGGCATACCGGCGCTGTCGCCCTTCGCGTACTTGATCGGATCGATGTGGTCTCCGACGGCCAGTGTCGGGACACCCTGCTCGGCAACGGTTTCGACGTTGCGGATGACGTTCTCCTCGAGTCCGAGCCCGTTGTAGACGACCAGGCCGGCGCTGTTCATCGCGGCGGCGTCCTGGGCGGATATCCCAAATGAGTGCGGGTCTGCGTTCGGTTGCATCAGCACCCGGACTTCGGCTGCGTCACCCGCCACGTTGCGCACGACGTCACCCAGGATGTTCGTGGTGACCACGATCGCTTGACCGCCCGGTCCCGCACTGCTTTGGCAGGCGGCGGTCAGGGAAACGATCAGGGCGAGCGCGCCGACGAGAGACGTCCAAAGCCTCACCTACCGGCCTCCACCATGAGTCCGGGGGCGACCTCGGTCCGCAACGTGCGCGCGATGCGCAATCCGTCGGCGTAGTCGATCTCGTATACCTCGCGGGCCGCCGCATTGTTGACGTATGCGCGGTCGGAATCGAGGTCGATGACAGGTTGGGGCCCGTCGGCGGTAACGCCGCCCTCGATCAGGGGCACACGCGCAGTCTCGGTGCGGGTGTTCACGTCGAATGCGCCCAGGGTGCCGTCGCGGTGCAGGACGAGCACCGTACCGTCACCGGCGGTATTGGTGGCCACCGCGTCGGGGACCGGAATGATGGTCCACGCGCGTTGTCTGCTGTCGAGAACCCAGACCGCGCCTGCGGACACACCGGCGAAGACGTCGGCACGGTCGCGGTGATCCATCCGCCGCGGGCGGTCCGGCGGCGCGTCGGGGGGATATGGCATGGCGGTCACCGTGAGGTCGTTGTCCCCGCCGGTCACCCGAACCGCGCCGGAGTCGCAGCCGAACACGACCGCCTTGCGCGTGGGAAGCGCCCACGACGGGTTGGGGCACTGACCGGCCAGATCGGCAGTGCCGCTATCTCCCGCAACCTGCATGCGCCCCGCAGCGGTCACGGTGACCAGCCTGGTGCCGTAAGGAACTGCCGCCGCGGTCTCCGGTGGGACGATCAAACCCGCCGGAGCCTCCACGGTATGGGTGCCCAGCTTCTCCCGGTCGAACAATCCCACGGCACCTGACTCCGCCTGCAGCGCAACCACGGTGTTGCTGGATGCCACGGAGGCAACCGGCATATCCAGGGTGGCCACCTCGGCAGGGTTGGTGGCGAAATAGTGGTAGTGATCGCCGTGGTCGAACGTCCACGCGCCGGCATCGACGACGGTGGTGCGCTCGCCGGTTCGCAGATAACCGAACCGGCCGTCGCCGACGAGCGCTCCGACCGGGCCGTAGCTCGCCAGTCGCGTCTCCGCCTCATCGGCCGCGTCGTAGACCGAGGTGTCACCGGTAGCCGGGTCGACCAGGATGAGTTTGGTCAGCGCACCTTGCACCTCGCGTGCGCCGTCTTCGATGGCCACCCCGTCGCCGGTGGAGGCAGATGAAGTCGCCGGTGCCGCCGGCTGTGGAGGTGCGCCGCCCTGCGCGCACCCCGCCGCGACCACAGCCGTCGCGGCCGTCATCGACACCCGCTTCCAGTTGTTCCTCGTCAGTGACGCGGCTGTCGACACGAAGAACAGACCCACGGCCACGGCAGCGATCGTGGCGCCGCCCGCTGTGCCGGCGTGCCAGGAGATGAGCAGTCCCAGATAGACCGACACGGAGCCGATCGCGGCCGACAGCATCATGATCTTGGGAATCGACCTGGCCCACATGAGCGCCGCCGCGGGGGGCGCGACCAGCAAACCCAGCACGAGCAGCGTGCCGACGACGTGGAAGGACGCGACCATGGCGACGGCCATCAGCACAGTGAGCGCCGGGATGGCCAGCTGCGGGCGCAGGCCGAGGGTGGCGGCCTTACGCGGGTCGAAGGTGACGGCAACGAACGCGCGGTGACCCACGACTGTCGCGATCAGGGTCAGCAGCAACGCACCGGTGAGGACGGCTAGATCGGAGGTGCGCACCGCGAACACATCTCCGAAGAGGAAGCCGGTGAGGTCGACGGCGAAGCTCTGCGAGCGCGACACGATGATCACGCCGAGGGCGAGCATGCCGACGAGGAGTAATCCGATACTGGTATCCGAGGACAGTTTCGACGATCTGCCGATTGCTGCGACCCCGACGGCCATGACGAGTGCCGCGACCAGTCCGCCGGCCATCAGACTGACACCGAGCAGCGCCGCAACGGCCACGCCGGGCAGCATCCCGTGCGTCATCGCTTCGCCGAGAAAGACGTTGCGGCGTAGCAGAACCCAACAACCCACCAGTGAGCAAAGGCATGCGGCGATGATGCCGGCGATCAGGGCTCGCGAGACGACGTCCGCGTCGAACGGTGCCAGCAACCAAGGGGTCATGCCGTACACTAGTATCAGTAATGAAACCCATTATCAATAAGCCGTCGTCAGGCACCGCTTCGATCAGGGTGTCCGGCGTGGACTTCGGCTACCGGCACAATCGGGTGTTCCGAAACCTGACGCTGCATGTGCGGTCGGGAACCCTCACGGCGGTGGTGGGCGGCAACGGCACCGGAAAGTCCACGCTGCTCAGCTTGCTCGCCGGGGTGACCCGTGCGGATCGTGGCCACGTCGACGTCCTTGCCGACAACATCGCCTTCGCGGTGCAACGAAGCGAGGTGACCGACAACTTCCCGATCACGGTGGCCGAAGCTGTGATGATGGGCCGATGGCGCCGGCTCGGCCTGATGAGGCGGCCGAAGGCCGAGGATCGCGCCGTGGTGGAGTGCTGGCTGGGCGAGCTCGGCCTGACTCAACTGCAGGGCCGAACGCTCGGTGAACTCTCCGGTGGCCAGCGTCAAAAGGTCCTTCTTGCGCAGGCTTTTGCGCAGGAGGCTACGTTGCTTCTGCTCGACGAACCCACCACCGGACTCGATGCTGCGTCGTCGGCTCTCGTCGTCGATCATCTGCAACGCATGGCCGCGGCGGGAACGACGGTCGTCGCTGCGACGCACGATGCCCTACTCGTCGGAGCCTCGGGAGACCGGATTGATCTCGACAAATGACCATGGCTACGCCATGCTCCGGCGCCCGGCCTCAGTGCGGCGTGCGCACGCGCCACTCGCGGCTGTGAAGGAGTCGCAGACCGTTCAGACCCACGAGGATGGTCGAGCCCTCGTGGCCGGCGACGCCCAGCGGCAGGGGGAGATGTCCGACCACGTCCCAGGTGACCAGCACGATGATGAACGTCGCGGCGATGGTCAGGTTGGCGGCAACGATGCGACGGGCGCGCCGGGCGAGGGCCAGGAGCGCCGGCACCGTGGCGAGGTCGTCCCGGGTGATGACGGCGTCGGAGGTCTGCAAGGTCAGATCTGAGCCGGTGCGCCCCATGGCAACCGCGACGTGGGCCGCTGCCATGGCGGGGGCGTCATTGATGCCATCGCCGACGAGGATGACCTTGGCTCCGCCCGCCTGCAGAGCGTCGACCGCCGCCATCTTGTCGTCGGGGAGCAGCTCTGACCGGACGTCGCTGATGCCGAGGTCGTCAGCGAGGCGGTGGGCCGCGGCTCGGTTGTCGCCGGTGAGCAGTATCGGTCGGGCGCCGGTCAGTGCGGTCAGCTGCCCGATCACGGGAGCGGCTGCTGCCCGCGTCCGGTCCTGGATTCCGAGCACCCCAGCACATGAGCCGTTGCGAAGTACCACCACCGCGGTCTGGCCGCGGTGTTCGAGGTCGGCCACGATCTGGCGGGCGTTCTGATCGTCGCCGACCAGCCAGGTGGGGCTACCGACCTCGATGACGTTCCCGCCGACGCGGGCGCGGATACCCTGACCTGGTTCGGCCGTGAAGTCGGTTGCCGGCATCCGCGTGAGGTTTGCCTCGTGAGCGGCGGCGACGACGGCCCGGGCCAGCGGATGTTCGGACGGGTCTTCGGCGCTGGCGGCGAGGGTCAGTAGGTCGGCGACGCTGAGCCGTGATTGGGGTGCGGGCCGGACGCAGGCCAGTCGGGGTGCGCCCTCGGTCAGGGTGCCCGTCTTGTCGAAGGCGACATGTGTTGCGGTGGAAAGCTTTTCAAGAGCGACTGCCGATTTGACCAGAACGCCGTGTCGGCCGGCGTTGGCGATCGCTGCCAGCAGGGGCGGCATGGTGGAAAGCACCAAGGCGCACGGCGAGGCAACGATCATGAACGTCATCGCCCGCAGCAGCGATGCTTGCAGGTCCTCACCCAGTAGGAGCGGGACGGCGAACAACGCGACGGTGACGGTGACCATGCCGACGGAATAGCGCTGTTCGACCTTTTCGATGAACAGTTGGGTCTGGGCCTTGCTGGCGCTGGCTTCGTAGACTGTGGCTGCAATGCGGGCGACCACGGTGTCAGCCGCGGGTTTGCTCACGCGAATTTGCATGGTGCCGGTGCCGTTGACGGTGCCGGCAAACACCTCGTCACCAGCACCTTTGTCAACCGGCAGCGGTTCTCCGGTGATGCTGGCCTGGTCCACCTCGCTGCCGCCGGACAGCACCACCCCGTCACCGCCGATGCGCTCACCGGGGCGAACCACCAGCACGTCGCCGACGTCGAGATCCGCCGCGCTGACGATCTCTTCGGCCCCGGCGGCATCGAAGCGAGTGGCGGTTTCCGGAGCCAGGTCGAGCAACCCCCGCACCGAGTCTTCAGTGCGCTTGGTGGCCGCCGCCTCCAGCGCCCCGGAGGTGGCGAAGATGACGATGAGCAGCGCGCCGTCGAAAACCTGTCCGATCGCCGCCGCGCCGACGGCTGCGACGACCATCAGAAGATCAACGTCGAGCGTCCTGTCCCGTAGCGCTTTGATACCCGCCACGGCGGGTTCCAGACCCCCGGTGACGTAGCAGGACAGGTACAGGAACCAGAACGCCCACGGTGGAGCGCCGGCCAGCTGCGCGATCGCCCCGGCCGCGAACAGAGCAGTCGCAACCAGCGCCCACCGCACCTCCGGCAGCAACCACGCGCTGATCTTGTTTGGTGCGGGGGTGACGGTGTGCGTATCAGCAACAGAGTGCAGCGTCTCGCAACCCACCGCCCCACCATACCTGCATGCACATGCATATTCGCAAATGGCATAACTGCGCTCTGGGTCCGTGTCTGCGCGGCTGCGTCAGCAGCATCAATGCTGTGCAGGCGGATAGGCTCATAGTCGTGCACACGTCGATTCCCGGCTTCGAGATGCCGACTGACGAGCAGGTCAGTGCTGCCGTCGAGTCGTTTCGGATGCTCAGTGACCCGACCCGGGTCAAGATTCTGTGGGCGCTCCTGCAAGGGGAAAGCTCGGTGGCCTGCTTGGCCGAATTGGCGGAGGTGGCTCCCGCAGTGGTGAGCCAGCATCTGGCCAAAATGCGTCTTGCCGGTCTGGTGAAAGGCCGTCGTCAAGGCACGTTCGTCTACTACTCGGCGGCTGACCGCCAGGTGTTGGCGGTGCTGCGCCGGGCGCTGTCGGCCGGCGACACGATCGATGAGCCGGTTGGTGGGGACAGTGTTGATCGAACGGAGGCGCGTCAGCGCTGACCCCACGGTGCCCGGGAAAGGGCGGTCATCAGTTCGAAGTAAGTACATAACAATCTGAATTCAGATGTCGATGTACTATTCGGGTATGGAGACCGCGCTGGCCCGTAACGCACTGACCAGATTCGGCTACGCGCTGTCGGACTCGACGCGTACGCAAGTGTTGCTCACCTTGCGCAACGGCGCGTCCTACCCCTCTGAGCTCGCCGAGACGATCGGCGTGTCGCGCCAGATCCTGTCGAATCACCTTGCCTGTCTGCGCGGATGCGGCCTCGTCGTGGCCGTGCCGGAGGGTCGACGCACACGGTATGAACTGACCGACCCGCGGATCGCCCATGCCCTGGGAGACCTGCTGGGTTTGGTGGTGGCAGTCGATCCGAACTGCTGCGCCGACGCCGGCGAATCCGGCTGCTGCTGATGGGGTTCGAGCGCGGTCCCCGCGGTGTCGGTCGTCCCGCTCTGGGTGCCGACCGTCGGCAGGTGTTGCATCGGCGAATCCGCTGGTTCGTGGCGGCCACCATCATTTACAACGTGATCGAGGCGGTCATCGCGATCAGCGAGGGCGCTCGAGTGTCTTCGGCCGCACTGATCGGTTTCGGCCTGGACTCGGTCATCGAGGTGTCCTCCGCCGCGGCGGTCGCCTGGCAGTTCGCCGGTCGCGACCCGCAGCGTCGGGAGAAGTTGGCATTGCGGTTCATCGCATTCTCGTTCTTCGCGCTGAGTCTCTACGTCGGCGTCGATGCGATCCGATCGTTGGCCGGTCTGGGTGACGACGCCCGCCATTCGACTATCGGGATCGCCCTGGCTGCGGCCAGTCTCGCGATCATGCCGGCGTTGTCCTGGGCGCAACGGCGCGCGGGGCGCGAGCTGGGCTCACTGAGCGCGGTGGCGGATTCCAAGCAGACGCTGCTGTGCACGTATCTGTCCGCTGTATTGCTCGTCGGGTTGATCCTCAACGGTTTGCTCGGCTGGTCCTGGGCCGACCCGATCGCGGCGTTGGCGATCGCGGTGATCGCTGCCCGCGAAGGTGTGACCGCGTGGCGGGGTGATGTGTGCTGCCCGCCCGTCGTCGGCGGGCCATGTTCCGACGACCAACACGAATGCAGTTGTTGCAGTTGATCAATCCTCGCCCGCTGGTCAGCGGTTGCCGTAGCGTCGGCGGAACTTCTCCACCTGTCCCGCGGTGTCGAGGGTGCGTCGCGAACCCGTCCAGAAGGGATGCGACGCCGACGTCACATCGACGACGATCAGTGGGTAGGTGCGCACACCCTCGGGTGTTTCCCACTCGATCGTCTTCGAACTGGTCGCCGTGGAACGGGTGAGGAAGGCGTCCCCGGTGAGTGCGTCTCGAAAGACGACGGGGTGGTAGTCAGGGTGGATTCCGGGCTTCATCGCTGATCTCCTTCTCGGCCCTGCCGGGTGCCGGTGTCATCGACCCGATCCAGTTCCTCGCACGGGTCTTCGTGCCAGTCACCGAAGGGGTCGTGGTAGGTGGTCCACTCTTGCGCGCGGCTCATTTCGTCGTCCGTGAGTAGGGCGCCGCGCAGCGCGCGAGTGATCGCATCCGGATCCGCCCCGCACACCAGCGCCGTCATCGCGATGTGGCGGTCGCCGAAGCGCTCGTCCCACTGCAGGGACGCGCGGGCGATGCGTTCGGGCGCGGCGTAGGCCCGTTGGCCGGCAGGCATGGCGGCCAACCATTCCCCGGCGTGGCCGACATGTAGACCGCCGCCGGCGGATTCGATCCACACCACCGCGTCCGGCTGGCTGGCCAGCCATGCCCGGCCCCGTAGCCGAACGACACCTTCGAGCAGCTCATCGATCGCGGTGTGCAGGCGTTGCGGGTGAAAGGGCCGCGCCGCGTTGAACTCCACGATGGCGACCTCGCCGTCGGGTTGCAGGGGCGGTTCGCCGTCGAGGAGTGAGTCGTGCGGGTTGTGCTCGCGTCCGCGGCGGGCGCCGGCGTCGACGTTGGCCAGGGCCGTCTCGACCCGGTCGGTGCCCACGGTGATTCGGGAACGGGGTGCCAGCCTGCGTAACACCGACAGGGTCCGGCGGTCAGGTTCGGTGAGGACGAGCACGTCGGCGAACTCGGCCTGGCCCACCACCACCTGTGCGACGGTGCGGTCGTCCTCGAGTTCTTCGTCGCTGAGCGCTTGGGTCAGCCAGACCGCGGTGTCGATCGTGGTCACCACCGCGTCGATGCTCACGTCCCGGCTCGCCGGACCGTCGATGTAGCCCGGCCCGACGTGTACGTCGATGTTGTCGATCGCCCAGCACACCGGTTCGGGTTCCAGCCAGGGCGCCAGATGGATGACTATGCGATTGATGTCGTCGCGCCGGTGCAGTCGGCGCAGCAGGATGAGCAGGTCTCTTCGGGTGGTGCAGCTGACACAGCAATTCGTCAGTTCCAGCGGCCATTCGGACACGTGGACCTGGCCTTCCCGCAACATGCTGACCGCGCGGATCACCACCTGGCCGTCGAAGCGATGGCTGATCACCGCGGTTCCCGGCGTCCTCAACAGCAGGTCTCCCACGCCGTTGGACTGCCCTTGACCGGCCAGTACCACTGCCGGAGTCCGCATCACACCTCCACCACTCTTGGTAACGATTTTCAATAGCTGAATACCTACGGTACAGTCCGGCACGAGCATTGTCGAAAACGATTATCGTTGTATCGAGAGGGAGTTATGTCCGCGCACTGCCAAGTCACGGGCCGTTCGCCCGGGTTCGGCAACCGGGTTTCGCATTCGCACCGCCGCTCGCGTCGGCGATGGGATCCGAATATCCAGTCCAAGACCTACTATCTGCCGTCCGAGGGTCGCCGGGTGCGGTTGCGTGTCAGCGCCAAGGGAATCAAGGTGATCGACCGCGACGGCATCGAGGCCGTGGTCGCGCGGATCCGTAGCCGGGGAGAAAAAGTCTGATGGCGCGCACCGACATTCGGCCGATCGTCAAACTCCGGTCGACCGCCGGGACGGGATATACCTACATCACCCGCAAGAATCGGCGCAACGACCCCGACCGACTGGTCCTCAAGAAGTACGACCCGGTCATTCGCAAGCACGTCGACTTCCGAGAGGAACGCTGATGGCGACCAAGGCCAAGATCGCGAAGAACGAGCGCAGGCGGGTGCTGGTCGCCCGGTACGCCGAGCAGCGCGCCGAACTCAAGGAGATCATCCGCAGGCCATCGAGCACGCCCGCCGAGGTGGCAGAGGCGGTCACTGCGCTGCAACGACTTCCGCGCGATTCGAGCCCGGTCCGGGTGCGCAACCGAGATTCGGTCGACGGCCGCCCCCGTGGTCATCTGCGCAAGTTCGGGGTGTCCCGGGTGAAGGTCCGTGAGCTGGCGCACCGCGGTGAACTGCCCGGTGTGCGGAAAGCGAGTTGGTGATGGCCGGAAAGAACCAGAAGGCGCGCCGACAGCGGCCGCCGCTCAAGGAGCCGGCGCGTCAGAAGCGCAATCCGCTCAAAGCGAAGGGCGTGACGACGATCGACTACAAGGACACGGCGTTGTTGCGCACGTTCATCTCCGAGCGGGGGAAGATCCGGTCGCGGCGGGTGACCGGCCTGACGCCGCAGCAGCAGCGGCAGGTGGCGACGGCCATCCGCAACGCCCGCGAGATGGCCCTGCTGCCGTTCGTCGAACGACGCGCCTAGGCGCGGAAGGTCAGTACGCTCCTTCGCGCCTGAGGACTGCGCGAACCGTGCGCCAGATGATCATCAGATCCTGTGCGACGGACCAGTTGTCGACGTAGGAGTGATCCAGTCGGACGCGCTCGTCGTCGCTGACGTCGGAGCGGCCGGAGACCTGCCACAGCCCGGTCATCCCTGGCTTTACCAGCGCCCGTCGGGCCAGGAAGTATTCGACCGCGCCGGCCTCGCCGGCGACCAGCGGACGCGGTCCCACCAGGCTCATAGAGCCGCTCAGCACGTTGACCAACTGGGGGAGCTCGTCGATGCTTGTCGCCCGGAGGAACCTGCCCACCCGCGTAATCCGCGCGTCACCGGCCTTCGCGTTGAAGACCCCCGGTAGCGCGGTCGCCGGCCCGGCCGGAGCTGAGTCGTCGGACTGCCTCATGGTCCGCAGTTTGATGATCTCGAAATGCCTGCCGCCCAGGCCGACTCGCTGCTGCTTGAAGAACGCCGGTCCGCGGTCGTCGAGCCGGATAGCCAGCGCTGCCAGCGCGATCACTGGGGCCGCCGCGACGAGGCCGACGGTGCCGATGACCAGGTCGAGCACCCGCTTGGCATGCATTGAGGTGCCGTCCTGCAGCGGTGGGGCGTCGATGCGGAGCAGGGGGAGATCGTCGATCGGCAGCATCCGTAAGCGGTGCCCTGCGACGTCGGTGACGCCGGGGACGACGAGCAGTTCGGTGTTCATGGACTGCATGCGCCAGGCCAGCGTGCGCATGTTCTCGTGACCCAGATGCTCGGCTGCGGCGACCACCAAAGCGTCGGCCGCGGTGTACTTCAATGCGGCCTTGACCACCGTGTCGTCGCCGATGATCGGCACGAGGCCAGTCGGCGTCAGAACCTCCTCACCGAATTCGCCGTCGAAACCGGGCACGCAGAAGCCGACGACCTGGAATCCGGCGTCGGGTTGGCGCGCGAGACTCTGACAGACCAACTGTGCGGCGTCGAGCTTTCCGAGTACCAGGACCCGAGTGACGCACTCACCTCGGCGCCGGCGCCGGCGCAGATCCCACCGCAGACTGTGCCTGCCGGCGAGCAGGCCGACCACGCCGAGGCTGAAGGCGAGCAGCAGGTGCATGCGCGATACGGTCGCCTGCACCATCACGACAGTCAGCGTGGCCAGTCCGAGGACGACGGCCGACGCCGCGAGCACCCGGCGGTATTCCTCGGCGCCCACCCCTGCCAGCGACATATCGCGCGACTGCACCACGGCCAGCGCAGCCATCCAGGTGACGACGAGACCCAGCCAGGGCAACAGGTGGCCGACAATCGGGGCGTGCTCGAGCGCTGCGGCTCCCGTCGGCCGGGTGATCAATTCGGCGGATACTCCGGTGGTCACCAGGACGAGCGCGTCGGCGATCAGCACTCGACGCCGGTACGCCCGGTTGTGCCGATGCGCCTGTCCCCGCGCCACCGATGCCCTCGTCCGAAGCCGCGCCACTGAGCTCTCGGTCGGGCCAGCCGCTATCGACGCGCACGGCTGCGAATCAGTCAAATTGTTACCGAATGGCGATTCGGCGGCTGACGTGGAGTTTCCGCTCAAGATGCTGTGCTCAGCTAACACCAACCGATTAAAACACCTGCGCCGTCAATACGGCGTCGAACGCTCGGAAGCCGCGGTTGCGTCTCAGTACGTGTATGGATTCGGCGGGGCCTCCACCCGCTCCACTCGCGACACCTCGATGACCGGAACGGTCCGGCGGGACGGATCGCTCTGCCCGCTGGGCACTGTCCCCTCCACCCGGACCCAGGTATCTTCCGGCAGCTCGCCGGCCGTCGACGAAGCCGCTCCGCCCAGTCGGATCCTGGCCAGCTGCGCGTCGGCCGCACAACAAAGGATGACGATCCGGCCGAGTTCGGGTCCAGCACCGTCCTTGATGGTGAAGCCGGTGACGGTGACGCGGCGATGGTCTAGCGTGCCCGCGCTGTCCTGCGCGATCCGGATCAACAGTTCGGGCAGCGATATTTCAGGCGCGGGCCCGGGCGGCAGGGGCGGGAACGGTCGGCGCAACACCTCCGTCGACACCTCGCGCACCGACGTCCCGGTCGCATTCGCGCCGATCGCCGGTGGCACCACGAACGCCAGCAGGGCGATCGGGATGACGAGCAGCCACATCGCGCCCGACCGGTGGCGATGGTCTTCGTGGGAGTCGCTGTGGGAGTCGCCGTGCGGTTCAGCGGCGCCTCGGCGGATGTCCCGAGCGATGCTCACCAGGGCGAGCGCGATCAACAGCACCGCTGAGATCGCCAGCCATGGCAACAGGGAGGGCTTCACATAGCGCGTGTATGCGCCACTGATCGTGATCAGCCCAATGCTGACACCTACGAGGAGCAGTAGTGCGTTCTCGGTCTCGCGGCTCATCGGTTGCCCACGATCAACAGGCCGACACAGGTGGCCACCACAGTCGCCACCGCAAAGGTCACCGGTGCGAATCGGATGGCGAATGCGCGGCCGAACATGCCCGCCTGCAACGCGAAGAGCTTGACGTCCACCGCCGGACCGACGACCAGGAACACCAGGCGCGGCAGCAGCGGCAGCATCGACAAGCTGGCCGCTACGAATGCATCCGCTTCCGAGCAGAGCGCGAGAACGACGGCCAGTAGCGCCATGACCGCGATGCTCAGCGCCAGCTGACCGGCCAGGTGGTCGTACACCCACGCGGGAACCACGATGTGCAGCGCCGCTGCGGCGGCGGCGCCGAGAGTGAGATACGCGGCGGCTTGCAGGAAGTCGTGTCGAGCCGCTTCGGTGAACACCTCCCATCGCGATCCTGTCCCGGCAATCGCGCGCGGCACTCCGCGGGTGATCCATCGCGGTTGCCCGAACCGGGACCACAGCGCACCCATGATCAACGCGGTCAACAGCGACGCGACGCAGCGTGCGGCGACCATCGCCGGCTCGCCGGGGAAGGCCACGGCGGTGGCGACCAGCACCACGGGGTTGATCGCGGGGGCGGCGAGCATGAACGTCAGGGCCGCAGCGCCGACGGTGCCCTCGCCGAACAGTCGGCGGGCGACCGGCACCGATCCGCATTCGCAGCCGGGCAACGCTGCCCCGCCGACGCCGGCAACCAGGATCGCCGCGCCTGGACGTCGTGGCAGCCAGTGCGCCAACCGATCCGGTGTCACGAACGCGGCGACCGCGCCGCTCACGAGCACGCCGAGAACGAGAAATGGCAATGCCTGCACGAAGATTCCGCAGAACACCGTGGCGGCGGTCGCAATGTCTGGGTCGCCGGCGACGAACGCGCGCAGCGTACCGCCGAGCAGTGCCAGGGTGACGATGGCGGCGACCAGAACATGCATTGATGCGAATGACTTACTCTTCTTCGCATCGACCGGCACGGCTCGATTGTGCCAGCGGCGAAGCGGCTCTTGTCCACATCTTGCGCGCCGGGGGCGCGCTAAGGTGAAGCCATGGCGATTCAGGCGTTGCTGGCCAAAGCCGCATCCACCGTGGTCACCGGCGCGGTGGGCGTCGCTGCCTACCAAGGAGTCCGGAAGGCCGTCGTTAAGGCGCCGCTGCGGGAGGCATCGGTGACCGCGACCGCGTGGGCGCTGCGCGGGGTGCGCCGGGCCGAGGTCGGTGCGGAGTCGGCACGGCTCAAGGTCGCCGACGTGGTGGCCGAGGCGCGGGAGCGCATCGGCGAGGAGGTCCCGCCTCCCGCCGTGTCTGACAACGCCCACGCGCACGACCACTGACGCCCAGGTGACGCTCACCGTCGTCTCGGACGCCGCGGGCCGCATCCGGCTCGAGGTGCCGTGGTTGCGAAACGATTCGCCGCGCGCCGTGGCGATCGAGGATGCCGTCGAACAGGTGCCCGGTGTGCGCGCGGTGCACGCGTACCCGCGAACCGCCTCGGTGGTGGTCTGGTACTCGCCGAAACGGTGCGAACCCTCGGCCGTGAGGGAAGCGATCGAAGGTGCTGCCACCGTCTCCAGGGACCTGCTTCCGGCTCGGCTTCCGCGGTCTGCGGATGTCGCGAACGCCGATGTCCTCAGGATGGCCGTCGGCGGTGCCGCGCTCGTCCTGCTGGGTGTCCGCCGCTATGTCTTCGCCCGTCCGCCGTTGCTCGGGCCGACCAGTCGTCTGGTCGCCACGGGTGTCACTGTGTTCACCGGCTATCCGTTCCTGCGTGGTGCACTGGCCACTCTGCGCGGCGGACGTTCGGCGGGCACCGATGTACTCGTCAGCGCCGCGACTGTGGCGAGCCTCATCCTGCGGGAGAACGTCGTCGCGCTGACGGTGCTCTGGTTGCTCAACATCGGTGAATATCTCCAGGACCTGACGCTGCGGCGCACCCGACGAGCCATCGCGAACCTGCTGCAGGGCACCCAGGACACCGCGTGGATCCGGTTACCCGACGGCGCGGAGGTCGAGGTCCCCACGTCCGAACTGCGCATCGGTGACGAAGTGGTGATCCACGACCGGGTCGCGGTCCCGATCGACGGCACCGTGGTCGACGGTGACGCGATCATCGATCAATCCGCGATCACTGGGGAGAATCTGCCGGTTGCCGTCTCCGCCGACACGCGCGTGTTCGCCGGGTCGGTCGTCGTGCGCGGCCGGCTGGTGGTGCGTGCGGAGGCGGTGGGTACCGAAACCACCATCGGACGGATCATCGCCCGGGTCGAAGAGGCGCAGACGGATCGCGCACCGATACAAACTGTGGGAGAGAGCTTTTCGCGACGCTTCGTCCCCGCCTCGTTCCTGCTTTCGGCGGCAACCCTCGTCGTCACCGGAGACGTCCGCCGGGCGATGACGATGCTGCTGGTGGCGTGCCCGTGTGCGGTCGGCCTGTCCACACCGACCGCCATCAGTGCCGCCATCGGCAATGGTGCACGACGCGGAATCCTCATCAAGGGCGGGTCGCACCTCGAAGCGGCCGGACGGGTTGACGCCGTGGTGTTCGACAAGACCGGCACACTCACGGTCGGCCGCCCCATCGTCACCAACGTCGTTGCCTTCCACAAGGATTGGGAGCCCGAACACGTACTCGCGTACGCAGCGAGCTCCGAAATCCATTCGCGCCACCCACTTGCCGAAGCGGTGATCCGCTCTACCAAGGAGCGGCACATCGAGATTCCGCCGCACGAGCAGTGTGAGGTGCTCGTCGGTCTGGGCATGCGAACCTGGGCCGACGGCCGCACGCTCCTGCTCGGCAGCCCTTCGCTGCTGCGCCAGGAGAAGGTGCGGGTGACGAAGAAGGCCACTGAGTGGGTTGACACGCTCCGTCGCCAGGCCGAGACGCCGCTGCTGCTCGCCGTGGACGGCAAGCTGATCGGCCTGATCAGCCTGCGCGACGAGGTCCGTCCGGAAGCGCTCGCGGTCCTGGAGCGGTTGCGCACCAACGGTGTTCGTCGCATCGTGATGTTGACCGGCGATCACCCCGAGGCTGCTCAAGCGGTCGCCGATCAGCTGGGCATCACCGAATGGCGTGCCGAGGTTCTGCCTGACGACAAGCTCGACGTAGTGCGCACCCTGCGCGACGAGGGGCACACCGTGGCGATGGTCGGTGATGGCGTCAACGACGCGCCCGCCCTGGCTGAAGCGGACATCGGCATCGCCATGGGTCTGGGCGGCACCGATGTCGCGGTCGAGACCGCCGACGTCGCGCTCGCCAGCGACGACCTCACCCGACTGCTCGACGTCCGGGATCTCGGTGGCCGTGCCGTCGAGGTCATCAGGCAGAACTACGGGATGTCCATCGCCGTCAACGCCATCGGTCTGTTGATCGGTGCCGGCGGTGCACTCTCGCCGGTACTGGCCGCCGTTCTGCACAACGCGTCGTCGGTAGCGGTGGTCGCCAACAGTTCTCGGTTGATCCGGTACGAACTGGCCGAGACTGAGTCGGCGTAGAGGTCGGTCGGATCGACCTGCCGGGGCTCAGTGCGTCGACGAGTGATCCGGATCGACCGTCTCCAAAATCGGTGGGGGATACCCCGGCGCGGTCGTGGGTGCGGTGGCCTCCGTGGCGACGGGATTCGACGGGGGTTTGCCGGCAGGGTCCTCCAGCGAGCCCGTGACCGGTGCTCCCGCGGTGATGTTCACCGTCGGCAGCGGGGCCTGCTCTGACTGGTAGCTGGCGATGCCGGCTTCGACGCCGTACAGCACGTTGGAACCGGTCAACGAGTTAGCCGGCGGCGGGCTGTTGCCGAGCTCGCTGCCCGGCATTCCGATGGCCTGGCTGGAGGGGTCGACGTTGGTGGTGATGTTGACGCCTCTGGCGTCGACGGCTGCGGGTGGCGGCACGACGATGACGTTGTAGGGATAGCTGAAGCTGCCTGGTTGGGGGTCGACGTCGCCCGGGATGTAGGGCGGCGGCGACGGTTGCTCCAGTTGGGCGGACGCTGCCGGGGCCAGGGTGAGCAGCAGGCCGGCCGTGAGGATGAGTGCGCACCCGATCTTCGGCATGGTCAGATCTTGATCGGGTCGCCGTAGACGGCGAACTGGGTGTGCGCGGTGTCGGTGGAGATGCGCAGATAGCCGTAGGACCTGATGGTCACGTCCCCTCCGCAGGCATCGGCCTTGATGTGGATGTTGTCCAGGTCGAGCATCGCCTGCCCGGAGTCGCCGAGCGCCATGTTCGACAGCGGCAGGTCGACGATCACGCCCGGCTGCAGCACCGTCTGCACGAATCCGGCGACGCCGGGTACCACGCCGACGTTCCCACTCACCGGCGATCCGCCCCCGAATCCGAGGGAGGCGGTGGGCGCGACACCCGCGGTACCCCCGATCTGCAGACCGGTGGAAACGTCGGACTGACAGCCGAGCTGGTATCCGACGATGAAGATGCTGTCGGTGATCGGGTTGGACCCGCCGACGGCGGTGGCGGTCGCCGAGACGGTGACGAAACCTTCCCGGGAGTTGGTGGCGTTGGCCAGGTTCGGGATCGAGTTCACCACTTCGCGCTCGAGCCTGATGTTGAGCTGCCAGCCGTCGCGCGAGGACTTGTCCATGGTCTTGGCCACCATGGCGATGGGCTCGGCCTGTGCCGTTCCGATGCCGACCGTCGTCGTCAACAGGCCTGTGGTCGCCACGATGACCGCGGCCCTGTGAAGGCGCGCGTACCGGTCACGGTCACCGACGGTGCTCGCCGTCGTCGGTTCGCGGACAGCGGCAGCCATACCTACTCCTGGGGCTCGTGACGATCATGTCAGAAGGAAAGACTAAATGACAATGATTTTCACTTATCCAGCAGATTCGCGCAATGGGTGGAGCGCCTGAGCTCTGTTGGCAACCGCGCGCGAGGAAGCTTCGACGCATAGAGCGGGTTCAGGCGAGAATCGCCGCGAGAGTTCTCCAACGCCGATGTCGATGACGGAACAAGAGTCTGACGAATGAGCGTGTCGGCGCTCCTCGCCATCCCTCGTCGGTCTCGACCTCGTCGGTGTAGCGGCACCTGCGGTCATCAATCGGTTCGAAGATCAGGCGATGGTTCCAGGTGTGCACCGGACCGCCGCTCTCATTGGTGTAGACCTCGGTGAGGCTCAGCTCTTTCACCTCGAGACGGTGGGTCCACAGCGGAATGATGCCGAAGCACCACAGCCAAGCCGATCCGGTGGTGCCCACCTCGACAGGTTCGGGTATCTCGAGGCGCCGAAACTTCAGGTAGGGGCCCAACACGAACGCCATCGTCGCGGGTTTGCGGGCCAATTGCGCCGCTGTCTCCGCGGGGATCGGAAGCACCGTGGACCGAGCGACCTTACTCATGGACGGACATGTTGCGCTCGTTGTCCTCGGTGGGCAATGCCTACCTGATCGCCTACCCAGACCCGGCAGCCACCGTCCCAGACGCGCGAAAGCTGCGTGCGCCGGCAACGGCGGCGATCAGGCACGCAACGGCCACCGCACCGGCGAACCAGGGGAACACCGACGCCAGGTCCCATCGGGTCGCAGCCCATCCGGCAAGCAGCGTGGGTATCGCCATCGCTGTATAGGCGAGCAGGTAGAACGCAGACATCGTTTCGCCGCGCTTTCCTGCGGGCACCACGTCGGAGAGGTGGCGCAGCGATCCGCCGAAGCCGAGGCCGAACGTCGCGCCGAGCAGAGCGGCTGCGAGGAACACCAGCTGCCACTGGTGGGTCAGTAGGACCGGAATTGTCAGGACCAGCGAAACAGCCATCCCGACATCGCCGATGATGGCAGAGAAGCGTGCCGGCAGGCGAGTGGCGAACAGTTGCGCGAGCGCGGCAGTAAATGCCGTGGTGCCGACCACCGCGCCGCCGAAGACGAGGTTGTCGATATGCGTCTGCCGCGCCGCGAGCGACGGGTAGAGCGACAGCAGTACGCCGAGCACCGACCAGGACGCCATGGCGCCGAGCGCGGAGAACCAGAAATCCGCCCGGATCTCGGGTGGCACAGCTGGTTTCGCGATCCTGATGGGGCCTTGGGTGCGAGTGGTGTGGGTCTCGCGCAGCGCCAACACGCCGACACCGACCACTATGCAGACGACGGCGACGACGGCATAGGGCGTGCGCAGTGGGTGCGGTGCGTATTGCGCCAACAGCGCCGAACCCATGATGGCGATCGTCATGCCGATGTTGAAGCTCACACCGCTGAGCTGACCGGACCGCAGGCCGCGGTCGGGCCGCAGGTCCAGCAGGGCGGCGGCCCCGGCCACGACGATGGAGCCCACTGCGGCGCCGTGCAGCGTGCGCGCGATCAGCAGGAGCGCCATGCTGTCGGCGATGAGGAAGACACCGAGTCCCACGAGCAGCGTGGCCAGTGCACCTAGCAGCACCGGTTTACGGCCGACCACGTCGGAGATGCGGCCGGCGACCAACACGGCGACGAGCGCGGCCAGAGCGTAAACCGCGAAGACGATCGTCGTTGCGAGCGGGGAGAGGTGCCAGGTGTCCTCGTAGATGCCGTAAAGCGGCGCGGGCAGACCTGAAACGCCGAGCGCGACTCCACTCAGCACCAGCAATAGAGGATAGGCCCAGCGCTGCGTCTGGACGGTCGCCGAGTGATTGACTGTCACCGCCGCGCTCCCTGGTTTGACCGACATCGAACTCGTTCGAGCGTACGCTTGGTTCGACAGTCATCAAACTTGCGTGGCGAAGGACACTTCCGTGGAAAGAGCATCGGACGCTCCGGCCGTCCGCCCGGTGGGGACGGTGCAGCAGGTTCTGGCCGCGATTCACGACCCGGTGCGGCTGGAGGTGGTGAGGCGGTTGTTCAACGCCGGTACCCCGATGCAGTGCAGCGCGCTCTATGACGGCATTAACAAGTCGACCGCGACGCATCATTTTCGAATCTTGCGCGAGGCAGGCGTCACCGAGAGGCTCATCGTCGACGGTATGACGTGTCAGCGGCTGCGCCGCGACGCGGTCGACGCCGCCCTGCCTGGTCTGCTCGAAAGCGTTGTGGCAGGCGCCAACCGGCTGGCCGGCTAGCTGAACGCCGCGATCGTCACGCCCTCGGCGGTCAGCCGCTCTCGGACTGCCGTCGCGATCTGCACCGCACCGGGCGAATCCCCATGCACACAAACGGATTCCACCTCGACGGGGATGGTCGAGCCGTCGATGGCAGTTACCTGTTGTGCGGTGACCATGCCGATGACGCGGTCGGCGATGTCCCCGATGTCGTGAAGGACGGCGCCGGTTTCTCTGCGCGCGACCAGCGTCCCGTCGGATCGGTAGGCCCGGTCGGCGAAGGCTTCGGGCACCGTGCGCAGCCCCAGCGAATCTGCCGCCGTGAAGAACGCCGACCCCGCCAGGCCGAGCACCGGCAGCCGGGAGTCCACCGCATGCACGGCTTGCGCCACGGCGCGCGCCTGCTCCTGATGCGTGACGATCGTGTTGTACAGGGCGCCATGCGGTTTGACGTATGAGACGGCTGTTCCGGCAGCGATGGCCAGCGCTGACAGAGCACCGATCTGGTACATCACGTCGGCAGCCAGGTCCTCCGGGTCCGCGTCGATGAAGCGGCGCCCGAAGCCGGCCAGATCGCGATAGCTCACCTGGGCGCCGATTCGGACCCCGCGTTGCGCAGCCTCCCGGCAGACGCGTGCCAGCCTGGCAGGGTCCCCGGCGTGAAAGCCACAGGCCACGTTCGCCGAGGTGACGATGCCGAGCATGGTGTCATCGTCGCCGAGGGTCCATACTCCGAAACCTTCACCCAGGTCCGCATTGAGATCTATCACCCCCGACATGGGGCGAGTCTATTGCCGGGACGCACCGGGATAGCTGCAGTGACCCTTGTTGATAACGAATATCATTAATGCTACAAGTAGACGGCGTGTAAGGGCTGATCGAGCCGTCACGGCGGATGTCGTGACGCAAGCGTCGGCCATGGGTGCGAGTGCGCCGTCAGCTGCCGGCGGTCGCCGCGGGCCACAAGTCACAAGAGCTCGGAAGGAGCAAAGATGTTAAGTCCGCAGTGGCTGTACCGGGTGGGAGCTCTGACCTGCACGGTGGCCGGCCTGGCCGCGTGTTCGGCGGGCGGCGAAAGCGCCGAAACCAGCCAAGGCGCATCGTCCGGAACACCGAGCTCGGCGCAGGCCGCGCCGATCAATGAGCCGCTGGTGACGACTTACGACGGCGGACTCTATGTGCTGGACGGTGAGACGCTCGAGCTGAAGAAGGACATTCCGCTCGACGGTTTCTTGCGGGTGAACCCGGCCGGCGACGAGTCGCACGTGCTGGTCACCACGAGCGACGGTTTCCGTGTCCTCGACGCGGCAGGCGGGCAGTTGACCGAGGAGACCTTCCCCGCGGCCGATGCAGGCCACGTCGTGCCGCACGGTGAACACACCGTATTGTTCGCTGACGGTTCGGGTGAGATCACCGCTTTCGATCCCCATGCGCTCGAATCGGGTGGTATGCCCGAGACCCAGAAGTTCAAGACCCCGCAGCCCCATCACGGGGTTGCGGTGATCCTCAGTGACGGCACTCTCGTGCACAGCATCGGCAATCCGGAGAACGGCACTGGAGCGGTTGCGATGCAAGGGGGGCGCGAGATCGCCCGCAGCGAGGACTGCCCGGGTGTCCACGGCGAGTCGGTTGCCGCCGACGAGGTGGTCATCCTGGGGTGCGAGAACGGCGTCCTGGAGTATGCGAACGGCACGTTCACCAAGATTCCCAGCCCGACGCCCTACGGCCGGTCGGGAAACACCCGCGGACATGACGATTCCCCAGTCGTGTTGGGCGACATGAAGATCGATCCCGATGCGGAATTGGAGCGCCCGAACCAGTTCACCCTCATCGACACGACGACCGACCAGATGCGCGTCGTGCAGCTGCCCCCGTCGGTGAGCTACTGGTTCCGGTCCCTGGGCCGTGGACCGCAGGCCGAAGCCCTCATCTTGGGAACCGACGGCAAACTCTATGTGTTCGACCCGGTGACGGGCGCGCAGGTGAAGGCCATCCAGGTGACCGACCCGTGGACGGAGCCCGACGACTGGCAGCAGGGGGCGCCGGCGGTGTTCACCCGGGAGGATGCGGTCTACGTGTCGGATCCAGCCGCCAAGCAGATCCACCTGGTCGATCTCGCGGCCGGTACGGTCAGCGCATCGGGCTCGCTCCCGCAGGCACCGAACGAGCTCAGTGGCGCCGTCGGGCACCATCACTGAATTCTGCCATTACCAACTGTTCTCGGTGACGAACTCGGCCAGCGGGCGGGCACAGGCCCACTGGTCGAGTTCGAGCATCGGCCGGTCGGGAAACTCGGGCACCGGTCCGAGGCAGAGGACCGCGACCGGCTCTGCGCCCTGCGGCATGTCCAGCAGTGCGGCGAGCCGCACGGGGTCGAAGATCGACACCCAACCCATGCCGAGGCCTTCGACCCGGGCGGCCAGCCACATGTTCTGGATCGCACACGACACCGATGCCAGGTCCATGTGTGGCATTGTGCGCCTGCCGAATACGTGGGCCTGTCTGCCGTCGCGCAGCGCGACCACGAACAGCTCCGCGCATTCGAGGATGCCCTCCACCTTGAGCTTGAGAAACTCGTCGCCGCGTCCGCCGATCGCCTCGGCGGTGTTGCGCCGCTCGTCGTCGACGAGCGCATGAAGGTTCTTGCGTAGCCCGGTATCGGTGACCCGGATGAACCGCCACGGCTGCATCAACCCGACATTGGGGGCGGCGTGTGCGGCGGCCAGCACGCGCGACAGTACGTCCCCGCAGACCTGACCCTGCGGGTCGAACCGCCGCATATCTCGTCGCTGGGCAATCGCGCGGTACACGGCTTGACGCTCGGCGTCGCTGAATGCGTGCTCGGTCACCTCGCCAGCCTAGGGAGCGCAGCCTCGAGCGGCGCTCGGCCGGTCAGATATCCGGCGAACCGGGTGAGCGACGGCCAACCGCGCGGTGGCGGTTGGCCATCGATGCCTGGGACGATTGAGTGATGACCAGAGCCGACATCTTCATCGACGCTGCAGAGCTGGGTGAATTGCTTGACGGCGGCGGCCGGGTGGCGATCCTCGACGTTCGGTGGCAGTTGACGGAGTCCGATGGGAGCGACGCCTATCGCCGAGGCCATCTGCCGGGAGCGGTGTACGTGTCGTTGGACGACGAATTGACCGACCACACCGTCTCGGGTCGTGGCCGGCATCCGCTGCCGTCGGGAGCGGCGGTGCAGGCGGCCGCGCGACGCTGGGGCCTGCGCGACGGGGTTCCCACCGTGGTCTACGACGACTGGAACCGCGCGGGTTCGGCACGGGCGTGGTGGGTGCTCACAGCCGCGGGGATACCGAACGTTCGCATCCTCGACGGTGGTCTTCCCGCATGGACCGACGCCGGCGGCCAGATCGACCGAGGCGATGTGGATCCGGACCCGGGCGACATCGTGGTGGTTCACGACGACCTCTATAACGGTGCTCTGCCCACCCTCCGCGCCGAGGAGGTACTCGAATACGCGGGTGTGCTGCTCGATGCGCGGGCTCCGCAGCGGTTCAGCGGTGCCGAGGAGCCGGTCGACGCGGTGGCCGGTCACATCCCGGGCGCCCGGAACGCGCCGAGCACCGGGGTACTCCGCGCAGACGGCACCCTCCTTGCCGCCGACGACCTGACCGAGTTCTTCGGTGCCCTGCCTGAATCGGGTGAGATCGGCGTCTATTGCGGATCGGGTGTCACCGCTGCCGTGACGGTGGCCGCGCTACGCGCCAATGGTGTCGACGCCCGTCTGTTCCCGGGGTCGTGGTCGGAGTGGTGTTCAGATTCGGCTCGGCCGGTGCAGAGATCAGTTCAGGCGGTTCGCCCGGGTCAGATGCAGATCGGCGCGCAGACTCATCGGTAGACCGTTGCGGTCCCATACGCCGTTAGCGATCCAGCGGCAGGCGGCGGTGACGTCGGCGTCGGTTGTCACCGGTCCGATCCACTGCACGGAACTGGTCGGGACCCGGTCCACAGTGCACGGCTGGACGAGCAGCACTACGCCTCGCTTGTGATTCGAGGTTGCACACGTCAACTGGCCGAGGAGGCACTGCGTCGCCACCAGCACGGCGTGCGGGCAGTTCCGCACCGTCTCGCGAAGCGCGGGCATCAGCGTCGAGTTCTGGTCAGTACCGCACGCAGAGCACACCGCGACGGTGAAAGGCCGCTCGGTGTAGCGCAGGTCGGCCTTCATGGTCGCTCCCTCCGCGTCACCTCGGACACCTCTAATTGGCAACGGTTTTCATCAACGCCCTTTCGACGCTACAGTTATCGAGAATCGTTTTCAACTTGGCTGGGTATCCGGCCAGTAGAGGAGTTGGTATGGGCCGGTTGGCCGGAAAGATCGCATTCGTCACCGGAGGGGCCCGGGGGCAGGGCCGTAGTCACGCCGTCCACCTCGCCGACGAGGGGGCTGACGTGATCCTGGTGGACATCGGCGCGGACATCGGCTCGAACTCGTATCCGCTGGGCACCCCGAGTGACCTGGACGAGACGGTCGAGCTGGTCGAAAAGGCCGGGCGTCGGGTCATCGCCGGGCAGGTCGACGTCCGCGACCGGATGGGACTGCAGCAGTTTCTCTCCGATGCGGTCGGCGCACTGGGCGGCCTCCACGTCGTTGTCGCTAACGCCGGCATCTGCCCGCTGGGTAACGACGTGCCTGCGCAGGGCTTCATCGACGCATTCGACGTGGACTTCGTCGGTGTGGTGAACACCGTGCACGTGGGGCTTGCCCATCTCGACGCCGGCGGATCGGTCATCATCACCGGTTCGGTAGCCGGGCTGGTTCCGCAGGCCGGCGGAGTAAACGGTCAGGGCGGGTTGCAGGGTCCGGGCGGTGACGGTTACGGGTTGGCCAAGAAGATGATTCGCGAGTACACGCGATCCCTCGCGTTGACGATGGGTTCGAGCAGCGTCCGGGTGAATGCCATCCATCCGACGAACGTGAACACCGACATGCTGCACAATCCGGCCATGTATCGGACGTTCCGGCCTGATCTGCCGGATCCGACGCGCGAAGATGCGGAAGTCACTTTCCCGTTCATGCAAGCCATGCCGGTGCCTTACGTCGAGACGGCGGACATCTCGCATGCCGTGGTTTACCTGGCTTCCGACGAATCTCGCTACGTCACGGGTCAGCAGTTATTCGTCGATGCAGGAGCGTCTCTCAAGTTGGGGCTGTAGCCAACGAGGGCCTGGAGGCTAGTTCTCCACTTCTGACGCTGGTAGCTGGCGGCGCTCCCGGGGGGTGAGCGCACCCCAGATCCCGTGTTGCTGGCCTGATGTGACGGCGAACGACAGGCAATTCTGGCGCACGGGGCACTGCTCGCAGATCCGCTTGGCACGTTTCTCGTGGGCGATACGTCGGGAGCCCTTTGTTGTGTCGGCGATGAAGAATATTTCGGTGGGCAGACCGAGGCACCGGGCATTCGCCTCCCACCGTGGACCCTGCGAAGGATTTGCGCGCCAATTCGTGCCCGGCCGCGCTCGACTGCTCTTCGTAACCTCGGGTAGGGCAGTGGCTGAGGCGGGTGCGGATCTCACGGCCGGCCGGCGGAACGGCGGGCACCACCGCGGTGGGTACTATTGATAATCATTATCATTAGCCATGACCGTAGCACGCGCATGTGCACGATGTGAAGGCGTGTTCATCGGGTGGATCGGTCACTAGCGATTGAGGCGGCGAACCATGCAACCAGCTCAAAGGGGCGACGAACACTCGTCTCGCCGGGAGATAGATCTAGCACTTGGAGCGCTGATGGGTGTCAGGCGATGCACCGAGCGGGAAGCCTTCGATGTCATGGTCGAGGCCGTGCATGCCACCGGCACCGGGTTGGGAGAGATGTCCCAGGCGCTCATCGAGGTGATCAGCGGCGCCGTTCCGCGGACGGATGCCCGAGCTGTTCGCCACTGGGCCGCTCTGCTGCCGACTGGGCAGCTCGGCGAGCGCGCCGGGTGAAGCGGACCGGGAGATTGTCTCCATCACTGACCGGTGTGCGGCGCTCGGTGGTGACAACCGTTATCGTTGTCGCGTGAACTCAAACCTCGGTCGACGCCGCTTGCGAATCCTGGCCACCGGCATGGCGCTCGCCCTGCCCCTCGCTGTCGTTTCCTGCTCGGGAGGCGAGTCGTCCCCGCCTGAGCCGAGTGCGCAGGCCGGCGGCGAGTGTCCGACGGCTCCGGTGTCGGTCGTCGTCAGTGTGGACCAGTGGGGAGACATCGTTTCCCAGCTGGGCGGGCAGTGCGCCAAGGTGTCGACCGTTCTGGTCAGTTCCGCTGTCGACCCGCACGATTTCGAGCCGGCTCCGAAGGATGCCGCGATGTTCGACAACGCTCAGCTGGTCGTCGTCAACGGCGGCCATTACGACGAGTGGGCCAGCAGGCTCGCGGCCAGCTCTGCGCCGAACGCCCCCGTCATCAATGCCATCGATCTCAGCGGTGCCGGCGGCGATGCCCACGGCGGTGAGGAGCACAGCCATGAGGGTGAGGAGGCCCACGACCACGCGGGCGAGCCGAACCCGCACATCTGGTACAGCCCAACAGCGGTCACGGCCGTCGCGGACGCGGTGACCTCTGAATTGGGCAAGCTGGCCCCCGACGCCAAGGATTACTTCGACGAGCGCCGCACTGCCTTCGGTGACTCGATGAAGCCATACAACGACGCGATCGATTCGATCAAGTCCAAAGCATCCGGTAAGACGTACGCCGCCACCGAAAGCGTCTTCGATTACATGGCCACCGCCGTCGGCCTCACCAACCTCACTCCCGAGGGCTACCAGGTCTCGTCCGCAAACGAGGCCGATCCGTCGCCGGCGGATCTGGACGCCTTCATTCGCCTGCTGGGCGACAAAGGTGTCGACGTCCTCATCTACAACACTCAGACCGAAGGTTCGGTGCCGGAACAGATCCGATCAGCGGCCGAGCAGGCCGGTGTTCCAGTCGTCGAGGTGACGGAGACCGTGCCGGCGGGTGCCGGTTCGTTCGAGGCTTGGCAGGTCAGTCAGTTGGATGCGTTGGCCAAGGCGTTGGGTGTCGCAGCCTGACGCAGCGCTGACGTTCCGTGACGTCAGCGTGGTCCGTAGCGGCCGGACGATCTGGTCGGAGGGTTCGTTCACAGTGCCGGCCGGGGGGGTCGTCGCTGTCATCGGGGCCAACGGCGCCGGCAAGACCACCCTCCTGCAGGCGGTGCTCGGTTCTATCGCCTGCTCGACCGGGAGCATCGAGGTGTTCGGCGAACGGCCAGGATCCCGCAACGACCAGATCGGTTATGTTCCACAGAACTACGCCGCATTGTCCGGTGAAGCCATCCGCGCCCGAGACGCCGTCACGCTCGGGATCATCGGCCACAAATGGGGATTCGGCCGGACGAACAGCGACGTGGTGCTGCGCGTCAACGAGGCACTGGCCGCTGTCGGGGCGACCGAGTTCGCCGACAAGCGGCTGTCTCAGCTGTCCGGCGGTCAACGGCAGCGGGTGGCGCTGGCGGGAGCTATGGCCAGCCGGCCGAAGCTGCTGATCCTCGACGAGCCGCTGGCCTCGTTGGACATCCGGAGCCAGCACGAGCTGGTGTCCCTGGTCGAGAAGATCAACGCGGATTACGGCGTCACTGTCCTTCTCGTCGCCCACGATCTCAACCCCCTTCTGGCCGTCCTCACCGGGGCGATTTACTTGATCGACGGGCACCCGCATTTCGACACCGCCGACGGCGTGGTCGACGAGAAGTTGTTGAGCCATCTCTACGGCACCCCGATTCACGTGGTGCATACCCCGGAAGGGCAGATGTACGTGCGGAAACCACGATGACGGTATCGGTCGTCGCGCTTGGTTACCAGGACGACTGGTGGCAGATCTTGACCTCGGCCTTCATGCGCAACGCCGTAATCGGCGGCACCATCGTCGCGCTGGCCGCTGGGCTCATCGGTTACTTCATCGTGGTACGCAATACCGCGTTCGCGGCGCATGCCCTCGCGCACATCGGTTTGCCCGGAGCGACCGGCGCGGTTTTGATCGGGATGCCGGTGGTCCTGGGTCTCGGCGTCTTCTGTATCGGCGGAGCGCTGGTCATCGGTGCGCTGGGTAGACGGGCCGCCGATCGCGAGGTGGCGACCGGCACGGTGCTGGCCATGGCCACCGGGCTGGGCCTGTTGTTCAGCTCGCTGGCGACACGCAGCAACAGCACGCTGACGAACATCCTCTTCGGCAACCTGCTCGCCATCACCCACGAACAGATCCTGACGTTCGCCTCCTTGCTTGTTGTGCTCGCGGTCGGCATCGGCGTGATCTACCGGCCACTGCTGTTCACCTCCGTAAATCCCCAGGTGGCGGATGCAAAGGGCCTGCCGGTGCGCGGCCTCTCGATTGCTTTCATGGTGCTGCTCGGGCTCGCAGTCACGATGGCGGTGCAGGCGGTGGGAACGCTGCTGCTGTTCGCCCTCGTGGTGACGCCGGCCGCCGCGGCGATCATGTTGACGCCACGTCCGTCACTGGCCATCGCAATTTCGACGATCATCAATCTGGCAGCGGTTTGGCTCGGACTCGGCTTATCGGCGATGTTCAACGCCCCGCCGAGCTTCGTCATCGTGACGATCGCGTGCGGAGTCTGGGCGGTCGTATGGGCAGCCGAACGCGGGTTCAGATCATCGGGAGACCGCGTCCTCGTGACGTGACGTGACGCTGACCGGGGCGCGACGGCTGTTCCGCACGAATTAAATGAATCCATTGATTTAACTAGCCGCGCCGTGATCCACTGATGCGGTGACCGCCGCCCCGCCCCTGCGCAGCGAACGCTCCGAGGCCACCCGGGAATTGCTGCTGGCCGCAGCGGAGCGGTTGTTCGCCGAACGCGGCATGTACGCGGTGTCGAACCGTCAGATCAGTGAGGCCGCCGGCCAGGGCAACAATGCGGCGGCCTGCTACCACTTCGGCGCCAGGACCGACCTGCTGCGGGCCATCGAGCGCAAACACCGGATGCCGATCCAGGAGTTGCGGGCTAGGATGCTCACCGAGGTCGAGGATTCCACCGACCTCCGCGACTGGGTGGGCGCCCTGGTGCGCCCCCTGACCGACCACCTCACCGCGCTGGGCAACCCGAGTTGGTATGCGCGGTTCGCGGCCCAGGCCATGGCCGATCCGGCCTATCGCGACATCGTCACCAAGGACGCACTCAGCTCACCGTTGCTGGTCGAGGTCCTCGACGGCATCACCCGCTGCCTGCCCGAGCTGCCCACGCGAGTGCGACTGGAGCGCGCCATGATGGCCCGAAACCTGTTGATGCACACGTGCGCCGAACACGAGGGCGAACTCGCCGAGCACGGCCCGCACAACCGGTCGAGTTGGCCCGTCGCCGCGGAGGGACTGATCGACGCCATCGTCGGACTGTGGCAGGCGCCCGTCCACCAGCTCAGCGGGGAAGCGTCATGACCCAGACCCCGTACTTCCCGATGAGTCGGGCCCCGGGCTGCCCGTTCGCGCCACCGACGACCGCGTTGGCGCTCAACGAGGAACGCCAACTGAGCCGGGTGCGGATCTGGGACGGTAGCACACCGTGGCTGATCACCGGTTACGAGGCGATCCGCGCACTGTTCGCCGATTCACGAGTCAGCGTCGACGACCGCAAACCCGGATATCCGCACTGGAACGAGGGCATGGCCGCGACCGTCGACAAGCGACCGCGGTCGGTGTTCACCTCCGACGCCGAGGAGCACACCCGCTTCCGCAGGATGCTGTCGCGGCCGTTCACCTTCAAACGGGTCGAGGCATTGCGCCCGGCGGTGCAGAAGATCACCGACGACCACATCGACGCGATCCTCGGAGGACCGAAACCCGCGGATCTGGTTGCGGCCCTTGCCCTGCCGATCCCGTCGCTGGTAATCAGCGAGATGCTGGGGGTGCCCTACGCCGACGCCGAGTTCTTCCAGGAACAGGCCAACCGCGGGATGAGCCGATATGCCACCGCCGAGGAGTCGGCCGCTGGGGCCACGGCGCTGGCCAGATATCTGGCCGATCTGCTCCGGACGCGGATGACCGATCCGGCCGAGGACCTGGTGTCCGACCTCGCCGAACGCATCAACGCCGGCGAGCTCAGCGTGCGCGAGGCCGCGCAGCTGGCCACCGGCGTCCTGATCGCCGGACACGAGACGACGGCGGGTCAGCTCAGCATCAGTGTGCTCGCCCTGCTCGAGCACCCCGAGCAGATGGCGTTCCTGCGGGATGCCGACGATCCGAAGGCGATCGCCGCCGCCGTCGAGGAGCTGATGCGCTACTGCAGCATCATCCAGACCGGACAGCGACGAATCGCCGTGGAGGACATCGAGATCGACGGCGAGGTGATCCGCGCCGGCGAGGGCATCATCCTCGACGTCGCACCGGCGAACTGGGATGCCCGCCAGTATCCGGATCCCGACCGGCTCGACCTACAGCGTCAGGACGGTCCGCATGTCGGTTTCGGATATGGCCGGCACCAGTGCGTCGGCCAGCAACTCGCGCGCATGGAGTTGCAGATCGTGCTGCCGACGCTGCTTCGCCGCATTCCCACCATGCGCCTGGCCGTCCCGATCGACGAGATACCGCTCAAACACGATGCTCTGGCCTACGGCGCCTACGAATTGCCGGTCACCTGGTGAACCGGATCGATCCCCGAGCAGTCCCCGACGAAGTGGAGATGAGCAACGATGCCTGAATTCGACTACGAAGAGATGAAGAAGGAAGCGCAGCAGTACATCCGTTTCGAGAAGGACCGGCAGAACCGCATCGCCTACATCACCTTCGACCGGCCGGACGCACAGAACGCGACAAGCCTCGGGATGCGTCAGCTGTACGCGGACATGATCCACAAGTGCAATGTCGACGACGACGTCAAGGTCGTCGTGATCCGTGGCGAGGGCGACGATTTCGGCAGCGGCGGCGACCTGCCGGAACAGCGCGGGATGATCGAGAATCCCGGGATGCCGCTGCCGCACGAGCTGGCGATCAACGACGACGACGTCACGTACCCGCCCGGCGACTCCTACCGCTATCTGTCGACGGTCACCGACTTCTACGCCAAGGCCCGTGCGGGCAACCGGCCGCTACAGGAGCTGCGCAAGGTCAGCATCATCGAAGCCAAGGGTTACTGCTACGGCTGGCACTTCTACCAGGCCGGCGACGCCGATCTGGTGGTCGCCAGCGATGACGCGCTCTTCGGCCATCCGGCGTTCCGCTATGTCGGCTGGGGCCCGCGGCTGTGGTGGTGGGCCGAGACGATGGGCCTGCGGAAGTTCTCCGAGATGCTCTTCACCGGAAGGCCGTTCAGCGCCAAAGAGATGTACGACTGCGGCTTCGTCAACAGCGTGGTGCCTCGCGAGGACCTCGAGGCCGAGACGCTGAAATACGCGATGGCGTGCTCTAAGTCGCGACCCACCGACACCGTCGCCGTGCAGAAGGGTTTCCTCGAGATCTACAAGCAGCACAAGGGCGAGTACATGGGCAGTCTGCTCACCGGCATGGTCGAGGGCATGCTGCCGATGATCCGCAACGACGTGGAGAACACGGTCGACCTGACCGCAGGCACCTTCGAGAAGGGCCTCAACAACGTGGTCAAGGACAACGACATGAACTTCCCGCCGGAGTGGCGGTTGAGCAAGTCGGGCCGGAACAAGCCCTGAGCGACCGGTGAGATGTCGGCGCTGACCGGGTTGCGGGTCGTCGAACTCGCCGAGAGTGTGGCCGGCGAGTATTGCGGGAAGCTGCTCGCCGATCTCGGCGCCGACGTGGTCAAGATCGAGCGGCCCGGCACAGGCAGCCCCACCCGATCGCTCTCACCGCGCATCGGCGACGGGCCCGACGGTGGCGTGGTGTTCGGCTACCTGAACACCGGAAAGCGTTCCGTCGCAATCGACGTCGCGAACCCCGCCGAAAGCGGAGAACTGCACCGCCTGATCGCCGACGCCGACGCGGTGGTGGACGATCACGACGCGGCCTGGCTGGACAGGCTGCGGTTGTCACCGGCGCAGGCGACCGAACGCCATCCCGGCGTCGTCTTCTGCACCGTCACCCCGTTCGGCCTGGATGCCGACGGTGACTGGCGGGATACCGCGTCGATCAACGTCTTCCACAGCAGCGGCTGGGGCTTTCACACCCCCAGTCACGCCGACCCGGACCGGCCGCCACTGAAGGGGCCGGGACGTTTCGTAGCCGACTACGAGGCCGGCCTGGACGCCGCGCTGTGCGTCACCTCGGCACTGCTGCGTCGGCTGCGCTGCGGCACCGGGGAGTTCGTGGACGTCTCCGCGCAGGCCGCCCTGGTGTCGCGGGCCGACTGCATCCTGGGTCGCTTCGTGGCCGGTGACGTCGACCCCGAGCTAGGTCGCGGCGACTACGACCAGCCGGGCCCCGCATCGTTCTTCGCCTGCGGCGACGGATTCGTCTATCTGTACGTGACCAACGGCTCCCACTGGCACGGCGTCAAAGCGCTGCTGGGTCATCCAGACTGGCTGGACCGGTTCGAGGACGACTGGCTGGAGTTCTGCGTGACGCCGCAGAAGGTGCGGACATTCCGGGACGGCTTCGCCGCCTGGGTCCGCGACCGGCCCCGGCTGTCGGTGTCCGAGCAGGCACAGCGCCTGGGAGTGCCGCTGGTTCCGGTCAACGATGCCCCCGATCTGCTCGCCTCGCCGCAATACCGGCACCGCGGTTTCTTCCGCACCGTGGCCCACCCGGTCCTCGGCGAGGTGGCTCATCCCGGCGTGCCGTACCGCATGAGCGCCTCTGCGGCGCAGATCTGCTCACCCGCACAGGTGCTCGGGGTGCGCACCGGTGGCGCCTTCACGCGGCCCCGTGCCGCCGCGGCGGCGGTGCGCGAATGGACCCCGCACCGGTCCCGCGGCGGTCCACTGCACGGAGTGCGGGTGGTTGAACTGACCAAGGTGTGGGCCGGACCCTACGCAGGGAAACTGCTGGCCTTCCTGGGTGCGGAAGTGATCAAGGTGGAGACGGCCGCGCGACCCGAGGAGATGCGGTCCTACGGTGGCACGGACATCGACCATGCCCCGTATTTTCTGTCGATCAACCCCGAGATCCTCAGCGTCGACCTCGACATCTCCGCACCGTCCGACCTGGCGCAGCTGCGCGAACTGATCGGCCGCAGCGACATCGTGCTCAACAACCTGCGGCCCGGCGCGATGGAACGGGCCGGCCTGTCCTACGACGAGCTGCGCGATATTCGCGACGACATCATCTCGGTGTCGATCAAGATGTGGGGCAACGACGGTCCACTGGGATATCAGACCGGCTATGCGCCGTGTTTCGCTGCGCTGTCGGGGCTGGCCGCTCTCGTCGGCTATCCCGGCGGTGGCCCGATGGGCGCCAGCATGCGCTACGGCGACTCGACCGTCGGCGCGGCGGCCGCCTTCGCCGCCGTGGCGGCCCTGATCCACCGCGATCTCACCGGTGAGGGACAATTCGTCGACGTCTCCGCAGTCGAGGTGCTCTCCAGCATGGTGGGCGACAGCCTGTTCGAGCACACGGCGGCCGGCCGGACGCTGTCTCCTGACGGCAACCGCCACGCCGACTCCGCACCCCACGGCTGCTATCGATGTGCCGACGGCGAATGGGTCAGCATTGCGATTTTCGACGACGAGCAGTGGCGCCGGCTGTGCGACGTGCTGGGCGCCGACCGGCTGCGCGACGACCCGCGATGGTCCACGATGCCGGCCCGCCTGGCGGCGGCCACCGAACTCGACGGGCGGCTGGCCGAGCTGACCGGCACCTGGCCGGCGGCCCGACTCGCGGCGCAACTGCGGTCGGTCGGCGTCCCGGCGGCCAAGAGCGCCACTGTCGCCGACGTGCTCGCCGACCAACGGCTGTGGGACCGGGAGTGCTTCCGCTTCGTGTCCGACCACCTCGAAGGGCAGCGCCCCGTGCTGGGCACATCGTGGCGGTTGTCGGTCAATCCGGTTCAGATCAGTTGCGGTGCGCCGAACCTCGGTGAGCACAATGCGGCCGTGCTCGGAATAGCGCAGTGAGAGGAGATTCATGTCAGGGGAGCCGGGGCTGCAGGGAACCGTCGCGTTGGTCACGGGCGCCAGCAGCGGCATCGGTGCTGCGACGGCCGTCGCGCTCGCGGCACAGGGCGCGCACGTCGCGCTCCTTGCCCGCCGCGAGGACCGGTTGGGTGAGGTCGCAGCGCAGATCGAGGCGACCGGTGGCCGCGTCCTGGTCACCGCGGCCGACGTCGCCGACGCCGGACAGGTGCGTACGGCGGTGCAGCGCACCGCAGCCGAATTCGGGCGCATCGACATCGTCGTCAACAACGCCGGTCTGATGCGCATGGGGCCGGCACTGCAAGCGCCCCTTGGCGATTGGAACGATCTGGTGGCCGTCAACATCCAAGGCGTCCTGAACGTCAGCCACGCCGCGCTGCCCTATCTGGTCGACGCTGCCGCCGATGCCCTCCGCGGGGTGGCAGACCTGGTCACCGTCAGCTCCACGGCCGGCTGGGTGGCCCGTCCCGGCACGGCGGTGTACTCGCTGACCAAATTCGGCGTCAACGCATTCAGCGAAGCCCTCCGGCAGGAAGTACTCGGCCGGCGGGTCCGGGTCGGCGTGGTCGGCCCCGGCACCGTCGACACCGAGATCGGTGCCGGCCTGCCACCGGACGCCAAAGCCGCCCTGGACCGTAACACCGCCGGTATGGAGAAGCTGCGCGCCGAGGATGTCGCCGACGCGGTCGTCTACATGGTCAGCCGCCCGCGGCGGGTGGCGATCAATCAGATGCTGGTGCGCGCCGCGGAACAGACGTGGTGATCGAGATCAGGCGGTCACGGTCGGCATCGAATCCCAGCCCCGCACAGTCGATGTCGGAGACAGTTCAGCGCCGCTGAGGTCCACCTCCCAGTCGGGGAAGCGGTCGAGTATCTCGTCGAGGGCGATCCGGCCCTCCAGCCGGGCCAGCGCGTTGCCGAGACAGAAGTGGGTGCCCACGCCGAAAGCCAGATGCTGTTTGGGTTCCCGGTGGATGTCGAAGACGTCGCCATCGGGGCCGAACCGCCGGTGGTCGCGGTTACCCGCTCCGGTCAACAACATGATCGCGCTGCCCGCGGGCACCGTCTGCCCGTAGTACTCGACGTCGCGGGTGACGTAGCGGCTGACGTGGGGGGCGGGCGGTTCGAACCGCAACAGCTCCTCGATCGCGGCCGGGATCAAGGACCGGTTCGCGACCAGCTCGCGGCGCTGATCCGGATGCTCGGCGAGCACCTTGCCCGCCCAGCCGATCAGCCGGGTGGTCGTCTCGGCACCCGCGGTCGCGATGACCTGCAGATAGAGCAGCAGTTCGTCGCGGCCCAGGCGCCTCGTCGCGCCGGTCTCGTCGGCGAATTCGGCGGTGAGCAGCTCGGTCATGATGTCGTCGGTCGGATGGTCGGCGCGCCAGTCGATGAATTCGGCGAACACCTCGCCGGTGGCGATCGCCCCGTTCGGATTCTCGGTCATCTTGCCGCCGCGCTCGGTGCGCAACGTGGAGTCGCCGTGCTCGACGACGTGTTGCTGGTCGGCCTCCGGGATGCCCAGCAGCATCCCGATCACCCGCATCGGCATCTGGGCCCCGAGGTCCTGCACGAAATCGAAGCGTCCCGTACCGACCAGCGGGTCCAGGCAGCCCGCGGTGAACTGGCGGATCTTGGGCTCCAGCGCAGCCACCTTGCGGGGCGTGAAGATGCGGGACAGCAGTTTGCGATGGATGTTGTGGATCGGCGGATCCTCGAAAATCAATGTGCCCGGCGGGATCTCCATCCCGGACTTGATGATCTCGAGCACCGCGCCGCGGGCCGAGCTGAACGTCTCGTGGTCGATGAGTGCCGCATCGACGTCTGCATAGCGGCTCAGCGCCCAGAAGTCGTGTTCGGCGTTGTGGTACAGCGGTGCCTCTTCGCGCAGCCGGCGGAACATCGGCCACGGATCGCGGTTCAGATCGACGTCCCACGGGTCGTAGTGAACGTCGTTGGCGGTGCTGGTCATCACGAGAAGTCTCCCCTTGGTGGCACTCTCGGCTGTCCGGGTCAAGTCTGCCGGGGCGACGCCCGCCCCGGAGCGTTTGTACTGACCGCTTAACAGCCCGAGGTGCTGTTCGCGGTCAGGAAGCCCGCGGCGATCGCGGACATCAGCCTGTTCAGTTCGTCGGCGGATCCGACGACGTGGTCGCCGTGAGCGAACCGCAGCAACAATCCGTTGATGAACGTCAGCATCACGGTGCTCAGATCACGGATCACCGACTCGTCGACGTCGGCGCCCGGCGGGAGGAATCGCACCACGATCTGGTGATGCAGCGCGCTGAACGCCTCGGTGCTGCGCTGCAGCCCTTCGGCCAGCCGCGGATCGCGGGTGGCCTGCATGGTCAGCTCGTACCGTGCCTTGGTGCGGGTGAGCTGAGGTTCCACACCGGCGTGCATGACCAGCTCGGCGAGCAGCGACGCGCTGGAGGATCCGTCGACGACCACCGACTGCATCGTCGTCATGTCGAGTTCGTCGAGCCGTTCGGCGATGGCGCGCAGCAGCGCCCAGCGGGTCCGGTAGTGAAACGACGTCGTGCCGTCCGGTACGCCCGCCCAGCGGTCCACCTTCAGATGGCTGAGTCCCTTGGCGCCCTCGGCGGCGAGCAGCGCGATGGCGGCGTCGCACAAATCGTGGCGCCGTTGGGTGGGATTCGGTCTGCGTCTCATCGCGGGGTTCGCAGTGTATCGACGTCGACGAGAACCGGGTGTTCGGAATCGGCGAATCCACCACGGGTCGCGTCGCCCTAACTCTATCTTCGTAGTGTCTCGGACCTCACCGTCGACGAAAGGGACTCCGTTGGCCGCACACCCGCTCGATGAGGATCTTCAGGTGGGCCGCTACCGCCTCGACGTGATCGCGGTCGACGTCGAGGAGGCGGTGCACTTCGCCGGCGGGCTGATCTGCGACCAGTCGCTGGCCGGTTGGGACGTCAACGTCGTGACCCGCACCCGCGGGGGCGAGCACGCGCTGCCCATCCTGGGCGCCGCAGCGGCGCGGGAGCTCCCGGCGAACGACGCCGCGCTGTACCAGACCCTGGCGGTGTCCGCCGCGGCGATCTCGACCGACGACGCCGTGCGGGAGCGGGTGCTCGCCGGTTCCGCCGCCGACGCCACCGACATCCTGGTGTGGGATGCGCAGCGCAGTGTGGCGGTGCCGGCGGTGTTCGAGACGATCGAACACGACGTCAGCGCGGCGGCCCGGGCATACCGGCAGCAGGCGTTGCGTGCCCTGGGTGTCGAACGCGAGTGCGGCGCCATCGAGGTGTTCCTGGGGCGCCGCCAGCCGGCGCGGGTGGCGGCCGGCGCGGCCGGCCAGGCGGTCCGTTCGCGCGTGTGACATGGGCGCACGCCGCGCCATCGGCTAACGTCACCGAACATGTCCAGGAGTTCGCCGCCCCGCCGGCGGGCCACCCTGGCTTCGTTGGCCGCCGAGCTCAAGGTCTCACGGACCACGATCTCCAATGCGTACAACCGGCCGGACCAGCTGTCCGCGGAGTTGCGCGAGCGGATCTTCACCGCTGCCAAGCGGCTCGGCTATCCCGGCCCTGACCCGGTGGCCCGGTCCCTGCGCACCCGGCGCGCCGGCGCGGTCGGATTGATGATCACCGAGCCGTTGAACTACTCCTTCAGTGATCCTGCGGCCTTGGATTTCGTTGCCGGCCTTGCCGAATCATGCGAAGAGGTGGGGCAGGGCCTGCTGCTGGTGGCTATCGGGCCCAACCGCAGTGTCCAGGACGGGACCGCGGCGGTGTTGGCCGCTGGCGTCGACGGGTTCGTGGTCTACTCCGCCAGCGATGAGGATCCGTATCTGCCGGTGGTGCAACAGCGTCACCTTCCGGTGGTGGTGGTCGACCAGCCCAAGGATGTCAGCGGGGCATCGCGGGTCGGTATCGACGATCGGGCGGCGATGCGACGGCTCGCCGAACACGTTGTGGCGCTGGGGCACCGCGAGATCGGCCTGCTCACCATGCGGCTCGACAGCGAGCGGTCGGCGGGGGACCCGTCGCCCCGGCTGGCCGACGCGGATCGGCTGGCCAGGCCGCACTTCCACGTCCAGCGCGAGCGGATCGGCGGGGTGCGCGACGCGTTGGCGGCCGCTGGGCTGGATCCGCACGCACTGACGGTGGTCGAGAGTGTCGAGCACCTGCCGTCCTCGGGCGGCGCCGCGGCCGAGGTCGCACTGACGGCCAACCCGCGCATCACCGCGCTGATGTGCACCGCCGACGTGCTGGCGCTCTCGGCGATGGACTATCTGCGCGCCCGCGGGATCTACGTACCGGGACAGCTGACGGTCACCGGATTCGACGGCATTCCCGACGCTCTACGGCGGGGGCTGACGACGGTCGCGCAGCCCAGCGTGGAGAAGGGGCGCCGCGCCGGGCGGCTGCTGCACCAGCCGCCCCGCTCAGGCCTGCCGGTCGTGGAGATCCTCGACACCGAACTGATCCGCGGCCGTACGGCAGGTCCCCCGGCCTGAGGGCCTGAGGGCTACGCGCTGCGCTCAGCGGCCCAGCGCCGCCGTGCCTGCAGCAGATACTCCAACGCCGCCGCGACGTCGTCCGGCTCGTCGACCCGGTGGCCGGCCGCGGTGTCCCCGTCACCGACCTTGACCCCGACATCGTCACCGCGCATCCGGCGGAACGCCTTCTCGTCGGTGACGTCGTCGCCGAAGAACACGACCGCGGACGCATCGTGCTGGTCGCGCAGGATGTCGACGGCCTGACCCTTGTCGGTGTCGATGACCGCGAACTCCTTGACCGCCTTGCCGTCGGTCACCTGCGCGTCCCACGACCGGGCCGCCTCGGCGGCGCGGCGCATGACCGCCTCGGCGTGCTCGGGTGCGGCGTTGCGGACGTGCAGCGCCACGCTGGCCGGCTTCAATTCGGTTGCCGCACCGGGATATTCGGCGGCAATCTCGTCGAGGGTGTGTTTGATCTCGGCGAGCAGAGCCGCGGCCCGATCGTCGACCGGTTGGACGAATCCGCTGTCGAACTCGGAGCCGTGACTGCCGACCAGCGCAACGGTGTCCGACATCGCGGACAGTTCCCGCAGTACGGTCAGCGCCCGGCCGGAGATCAAGGCCACCGTCGTGGCATCCAGGGTCGCCAGCGCCTCGAGCGCTGCCGCCGAGCGGGGCAGGGGGTGGGCCTGTCGCGGGTCGGCGACGATCGGGGCGAGCGTGCCGTCGTAATCGCAGGCGATCAGCAGGCGCGGAAGGCGCGCGGCGGCGTCGAGCGCACCGCGCAGTTCGTCGGGTAAGCCATCGGCCACCCGTCAGATCTTAGGGCGGTCCCCGTCACCGATCAGCAGCCGCACCGCCAGGTCGAGGCGTTTGCTCACATCGGTGGCCGACGCGCGGCGGGTCAACCAGGCCAGCAGATTGGACAGCCACACGTCGGAGATCACCCGGGCGATGTGGTACTGGTCTTCGGTCGGTTCCCCGTCGCTCATCGCGCGGGCGAACATCGAGTCCATCAACTTGCCCACGTGATCGACCTCACCGGCGGCCGACGCGTCGGCGAAGACGAACGCGCGCGTCATCGCCTCGGTGAGCAGCGGGTTGCGCTGCATCGCCCGGTTGAGCTTGCCCACCATGAAGTTGAGCCGCTGATACGGCGTGCCGCCGGCCAGCGCCGCACGATCGGTCTTGGCGTCGATCCGCTCGAACTCCCGGCCGAGCGCGGAGACCAGCAGGTGCACCTTGGAGGGAAAGTACCGGTAGAGGGTGCCGACGGCGACGTCGGCGCGCTCGGCCACCGCCCGCATCTGCACCGCTTCGTACCCGCCTTTGGAGGCAATGGCCAGGGTGGCGTCCAGAATCCGCTTGCGGCGCTCCCGCTGCGCTTCGGAGCCCAGCTCCGATTCGGCGAGCACGGACACCGTCATCACCTCGCGCGGCCGCGAACCGGAGCCTGACTCGCGCGTGGAGGAGTCCGCTCCTGAAGGCGGATTGGTGTGTGCTGGCGACGACATGCTGTGTGAGACTCCTTCATCCTGCGTATCCGCTGAAAACGATACGCATGCCCAGCTCCGATTTCTCACCTCGGTGTCGGCGCCACACCGACCTGTCCTGCTGCGATGCCAGTCGACTTGACGGTCGAACGCTGGCACCATTAGAACACGTTCTAGTGGGAAGTGAGACCTTCTCGCCTGAGGCTAGGAGGCCGGGATATGTCGGTGGCGGCGGCGAGCAGCACTGACGAACAGTTTGCTGCGCGGGAGATGGTCCGGGACTGGGCCGCCGCGTCGGCGGTGACGGCCGACGCGCGCGACGTCGAGCAGGGCGACCCGGACGGCTGGCGGCGTGCCTATGCGGGTCTTGCCGAGCTCGGGATCTTCGGCGTCGCCATCGCCGAGGAGCACGGTGGGGCCGGCGGCACCGTCGACGACCTGTGCGCCATGGTCGACGAAGCCGCGGCCGCGCTCGTGCCGGGACCGGTCGCGACCACCGCACTGGCGACTCTGGTGATCGCGGACCCGGAACTGCTGGAGGAGCTCGCCACCGGAGCGCGCACCGCCGGTGCGGCGTTGGGCGCCGAGGTGACGGTCGACGGTGACACGGCGTCGGGAAGCGCCGCCTTCGTGCTCGGCGCGACCGCCGACGGTGTACTGCTGCTGCCGGCCGGCGATGCCGTCGTCCTGGTCGACGCCGCGGCCGACGGCGTCACGGTCGAGGCGCTGGAGGCCACGGATTTCAGCCGCCCGTTGGCGCGGGTGGTGCTCGACGGTGCGTCGGTGACGACGCTGGACGTCACGCGCGAGCGGTTCGAGAACCTCGCCGCCACGGTGCTGGCCGCCGAGGCCGCCGGTGTGGCCCGCTGGCAGTTGAACACCGCCACCGAGTACGCGAAGGTCCGGGAACAGTTCGGCAAGCCGATCGGCAGCTTCCAGGCCGTCAAGCACATGTGCGCGGAGATGCTGCTGCGGGCCGAGCAGGTGTCGGTGACCGCCGCGGACGCTGCGCGCGCCGCCGCCGAAGGCGACGATCGGCAGCTGTCGATCGCGGCCGCGGTGGCGGCGGCGGCCGGCATCGAATCGGCCAAGGCCAACGCCAAGGACTGCATCCAGGTGCTCGGCGGCATCGGGATCACCTGGGAGCACGACGCTCACCTGTACCTGCGCCGCGCGCTGGGGATCTCGCAGTTCCTGGGCGGCCGTTCGCGCTGGCTGCGCCGGATCGCCGAGCTGACTCGCCAGGGCGTGCGCCGTGAACTGCGCATCGATCTCGAATCGGTCGACCACCTGCGCCCGGAGATCGCTGCGGCGGTGGCCGACGTCGCCGCCAAACCCGCCGACCAGCGCCAGGCTGCGTTGGCCGCGACCGGTCTGCAGGCGCCGCACTGGCCCAAACCGCACGGGAGGGCGGCGTCGCCGGCCGAACAGCTGCTCATCGACCAGGAACTGGCGGCCGCCGGAGTGGAACGGCCCGACCTGGTCATCGGTTGGTGGGCCGCCCCGACGATCCTCGAGCACGGCAGCCCGGAACAGATCGACAGGTTCGTCCCGCCCACGCTCAGCGGTGAGCTGCTGTGGTGCCAGCTGTTCAGCGAGCCGGGCGCTGGTTCCGACCTCGCCGCCCTGCGCACCAAAGCCGTTCGGGTTGAGGGTGGTTGGCGGCTCACGGGTCAGAAGGTGTGGACATCGGCGGCGCACCGGGCGCAGTGGGGGGTGTGTCTGGCGCGTACGGACGCCGACGCGCCGAAGCACAAGGGCATCACCTACTTCCTGATCGATATGACCTCGCCGGGCATCGTGATCCGTCCGCTGCGCGAGATCACCGGCGACGAGCTGTTCAACGAGGTGTTCTTCGACGACGTCTTCGTCCCCGACGAAATGGTGGTCGGTCAGGTCAACGACGGCTGGCGGCTGGCGCGTACCACTCTGGCCAATGAGCGGGTGGCGATGGCCGGGGGTACCGCGCTCGGTAACCCGATGGAGGAGCTGCTCGACGCGGTCGCGGAACGGGGGCTCGACGCCGCCGGACAGGATCGGCTCGGCGCGCTGATCCTCACCGCGCAGGTGGGTGCTCTACTGGATCAGCGGATCGCCCAGAAGGCGGTCGGCGGGCAGGATCCCGGCGCGGAGTCCAGCGCGCGCAAGCTCATCGGTGTGCGGTATCGCCAGGAGCTCGCAGAGTTCCGCATGGACGTTACCGACGGCGCCGGTGTGGTGATGAGCCGGCAGGTGCACGACTTCCTGAACACCCGCTGTCTGACGATCGCCGGCGGCACCGAGCAGATCCTGCTCACCCTCGCCGGTGAACGCCTGCTGGGTCTGCCGCGCTAACCGAACGTGGTCTGCGCGCAGGCGTCCGGCGTGGTCAGGTTCACGCCGTTGTAGACCACCTGGATGTGGCTGCAGACGATGAACGTCGCGTCCAGCGCGGGCTCACCGGTGGTCCACTTCGTCGGCGCCGAGGTGCCGTCGACGCGGTAGCGCTCGACCGGTCCGCCGCCGAAGGTGGTCACCGAGATCTCGACGTCCCGCAGCGACTTGTACTCCTTGGACAGGACGTTGTCGTGGTTGGCGCCCTTGCCGGCCCGCGGGGTGCCCGTCGGCGCACTGTAGTCCGCCTCCTGCCAGACGTCGCGGTCGTTGCTGCGCAGGGTGATGGTCTGCCGGGACCAGGCCTCACCCGGGAACCCGAGCGGTGGCCCGCCGGGCGCCGCGAGGTTGGCCGCGGTGTTGAACGTGCAGACGGTGCCCACGCAGTCGGCGGTCACGTGCATCTCGATCAGCGTCGTGGGGTTGGCCGGGATCGAGGACACCGCGGAGTTGGCGGCCGCCGTCGCCGTGCCGGGCGGGGTGAGCAGTGCGGCGCCCAGAGCCGCCGCACCCGCTGCTGCGAGCCGATTCATCGTCTGAAATTAGCCTCTCGTCAGTCGTCGTAGGTGACTTCGACCGAATCGGAACGCGGCACGGCCTGGCAGCCCAGGATGAGACCCTCGTCCAGGTCGGACTGTTCGAGCACGTCGTTGACCTCCATCTCGACCTCACCGCTGGTCTTGAGGACGGCGCAGGCGCCGCAGTGGCCCTCGCGGCAGGAGAACGGGGCGTCGAGCCCCTTGTCGAGCAGCACGTCGAGCAGTTTGGCCTTACGCGGCCAGCGCACCTCGTGGGTCTGTCCGTCGAGCACCACGATCGCGGTCGCCGGACCCTCGTCACCCTCGTCCTCTTCGATCACCACGGCGGCGAACGGATCGGATTCCAAGGATTTGAACACCTCGATGTGGATCCGGTCGCTGTCGGTACCGGCCGTCGCGAGGGCCTCTTCGGCGGCTGCCATGAACGGTCCGGGGCCGCAGATGTAGGCGTCGTGGCCGGTGTACGGGCCGACCACCGCGGCCAATGCGGTCGCCGTGGGCAGACCCTGGACGGATTCCAGCCAGTGCACCACCGTGAGGCGGTCGGCGTATTCGGCCACCAGATCGCGAAGCGCGGAGGCGAAGATGACGTTCTTCTCGTCGCGATTGGCGTAGATCAGCACCACCTTGCCGGTGCCCTCGACGAGCGCCGACTTGAGGATCGCCAGCATTGGCGTGATGCCGCTGCCGGCGGCCAGCAACAGGAAGTCGGTGTCGAGCGCCTTGGGGACAAAGGTGCCCGACGGCGCCAGCACGTGCATCCGCATCCCGGCCTCGGCGTGGTCGCAGAGCCAGTTGGAGGCGTAACCGTCGGCGGTGCGTTTGACCGTCACCGTCAGCGGGTCGTCAGTGAACGGCGAGCTGCACAGCGAGTAGCAGCGGGCCACCGATCCGGTGCGGTCGCTGGGCACCCGAAGGGTCAGGAACTGACCCGGCGCGTAGCGCAGGCGTTCGGCCGGGATGTCTGGGTCCGTGGGGCCATCAGGGACTCTGAACACCAGGGACCGCGCGTCGGCGGTCTCCTCGATGACCTCGGCCACCTCCAGTTCGAGAACGTGGCTGCCGAGTGGCTCGTCCGTCACGACACGTGGCCTTCCTGTCCGGTTCTGGCGCCCATAACTAGAACAGGTTACAGAAATGAGCTTTCGCAGGTCCAGCCGCTGCAGCGGGAGCCTGCTCGACACAAATCGTAACGTGTTCTAATCTTTCTACAGCCCCGATTCAGTCCACCTATGGAGGCACGCAGTGACGTCCATTGAACAGCGCGACGCGCAGTCGGTCCTCAGCGGCATCGACGATCTGCTCCCCACTCTGCGTGAGCGCGCGCCAGAGGCCGAGGAGCTGCGCCGCCTGCCCGACGAGACGATCCGCGACCTCGACGCGGTCGGCTTCTTCAAGCTGCTGCAGCCCGAACAGTGGGGCGGCCTGCAGTGCGATCCCACCGTCTTCTACGAGGCGGTCCGCCGGCTCGGCAGCGCGTGCGGATCCACCGGCTGGGTCAGCTCGATCATCGGGGTGCACAACTGGCATCTCGCCCTGTTCGACCAGCAGGCCCAGGACGAGGTGTGGGGCGACGACCCGACGGTGCGGGTGTCGTCGTCCTACGCCCCGATGGGGGCCGGCGTCGTGGTCGACGGCGGTTATCTGGTCAGCGGTGCCTGGCAGTGGTCCTCCGGTTGCGACCACGCCACCTGGGCGTTCCTCGGCGGCCCCGTCATCAAGGACGGCAAGCCCGTCGACTTCGGCAGCTTCCTGATCCCGCGCAGTGAATACCGCATCGACGACGTGTGGAATGTCGTGGGGCTCAAGGGCACCGGCAGCAACACGGTCGTGGTCAAGGACGTCTTCGTCCCCCGGCACCGCTTCCTGTCCTACAAGGCGATGAACGATCGCACCGCCGGCGGCCTGCAGAACAACACCGCTCCGGTCTACAAGATGCCTTGGGGCACCATGCATCCCACGACCATCACCGCTCCCATCATGGGAATGGCGTACGGCGCCTACGAAGCCCACGTCGAACACCAGGGCAAGCGGGTGCGCGCGGCGTTCGCCGGGGAGAAGTCCAAGGACGATCCGTTCGCCAAGGTCCGCATCGCCGAGGCCGCCAGCGACATCGACGCCGGCTGGCGTCAGCTGATCGGCAACGTCCGCGACGAATACGAACTGCTCAAGACGGACCAGGAGATCCCGTTCGAGCTGCGGGCGCGCGCACGTCGTGATCAGGTGCGCGCCACCGCCCGTGCCATCGCCTCCATCGATCTGCTCTTCGAGGCGTCCGGTGCCACGGCACTGGAACTCGACAAGCCCGTGCAGCGCTTCTGGCGGGACGCCCACGCCGGCCGGGTGCACGCGGCGAACGAGCCCGAGCGTGCCTACCTGATCTTCGGCAACGACGCCTTCGGGCTGCCGCCGCAGGACACGATGGTCTAGATGACGTCCTACATCGCACAGGTCGAGACCCAGGTCGAGGTCACCTTCGAGGCGACCAGCCGTTATGCCGACGTCAAAGCCGGCGAGCGAGATCTGCGCCTGCACTATCACGAGGCCGGGGTCAGCCACGACAAGACCGTGGTGCTGTTGCACGGCGGTGGCCCCGGTGCGTCGAGCTGGTCGAATTTCTCCAAGAACATCGCGGTGCTGGCGCAGCACTTCCGGGTCATCGCCCTCGACCAGCCTGGCTACGGCCATTCCGACAAGCTCAGCGAACACGAGCAGTACAACCGCTTCAGCGCCACCGCGCTGCTGGCGCTGCTGGACCAGCTCGGCATCGAACGCGCCGACCTGGTGGGCAATTCGCTGGGCGGCGGCACCGCGGTGCGCTTCGCACTCGACAACCCGAAGCGCGCCGGCCGGCTGGTGCTGATGGGCCCGGGCGGCCTGTCGGTGAATCTGTTCGCCCCGGACCCGACCGAGGGGGTCAAGCTGCTCGGTCGCTTCACCGGCGACCCCACGCGCGAGAACCTCGAGAAGTTCCTGCGCATCATGGTCTTCGATCAGAAGTTGATCACCCCCGAACTGGTCGATGAGCGATTCGCGATCGCCAGCCAGCCGGAGTCGCTGGCTGCGGCACGGGCGATGGGCATGTCCTTCGCCGGACCGGATTTCGAACTCGGCATGATGTGGCGCGATGTCTACAAACTGCGCCAGCGGGTACTGCTGATCTGGGGCCGGGAGGATCGGGTCAACCCGCTCGACGGTGCCCTGGTGGCGCTCAAGCAGATCCCGCGCGTGCAGCTGCACGTATTCGGCCAGTGCGGGCATTGGGCACAACTGGAGAAGTTCGACGAATTCAACAAGCTCACCATCGATTTCCTGGGGGGTGGATCGTGACCATCAAGTCACTGGGATATCTGCGGATCGAGAGCACCGACGTCGGCGCCTGGCGTGAATACGGGCTCAAGGTGCTCGGCATGGTCGAGGGGAAGGGTCCCACCGAGGGGGCGCTCTACCTGCGGATGGACGAGTTCCCGGCCCGGCTGATCATCGTGCCGGGGGAACACGACCGCCTCCTCGAATCCGGCTGGGAGACCGCCAACGCCGCCGAACTGCAGGACATCCGGCAGCGCCTGGACATGGAGGGCACCCCCTACAAGGAGGCCACCGCGACGCAACTGGCCGACCGCCGGGTCGACGAGATGATCGTCTTCGACGATCCGTCGGGCAACACCCTCGAGGTGTTCCACGGTGTCGCGCTCGAACACCGTCGCGTGGTCAGCCCGTACGGCCACAAATTCGTCACCGAGGAGCAGGGTCTCGGCCACGTCGTCCTCACCACCCGCGACGACGCCGAGACGCTGCACTTCTACCGCGACGTGCTCGGGTTCTATCTGCGGGACTCCATGAAGCTGCCCCCGCAGCTCGTCGGCCGGCCTGCCGACGGTGCCCCGGCGTGGCTGCGGTTCCTCGGCGTCAATCCGCGCCACCACAGCTTGGCCTTCATGCCGGGGGAGACCCCGAGCGGCATCGTCCACCTCATGGTGGAGGTCGGCGAAGCCGACGACGTGGGCCTGTGCCTGGACCGCGCGCTGCGGCGCAAGGTGCCGATGTCGGCGACGCTGGGTCGCCACGTCAACGACAAGATGCTGTCGTTCTACATGAAGACCCCGGGCGGCTTCGACATCGAATTCGGCTGTGAAGGGCTCGAGGTCGACGACGACAACTGGGTCGCCCGCGAGAGCACCGCGGTCAGCCTGTGGGGTCACGACTTCAGCGTGGGCTTCAAGTAGCCCCGGCCATGCCCGAGCCCATCGACCCGCGCACATTCCGGCACGTGCTGGGTCAGTTCTGCACCGGCATCACGATCATCACCACGACGTCGAATGGCGCGACGGGCGCCGAGCCCATCGGCTTCGCCTGCCAGTCGTTCGCCGCGCTCTCGCTGGAGCCACCGCTGGTGCTGTTCTGCCCGACCAAGGTGTCGCGGTCGTGGGCGGCGATCGAGGCGAGCGGGCGGTTCTGCGTCAACGTGCTGCACGAGAAGCAGAAGGACGTGTCGGCCCGGTTCGGCTCGCGCGAACCGGACAAGTTCGCCGGTATCGAGTGGCGGCCTTCGAAACTGGGTTCGCCGATCATCGACGGCTCACTGGCCCACATCGACTGCACCGTGGCGTCGGTCCACGACGGCGGTGACCACTTCGTGGTGTTCGGTGCAGTGCATTCGCTCTCCGAGGTCCCGAAGAAGAAGCCGCGACCGCTGTTGTTCTACCGCGGCGAGTACACCGGCATCGAACCGGACAAGAACTCGCCGGCGCACTGGCGCGACGATCTGGAGGCGTTCCTCACCGCCACCACGCCCGACACCTGGCTCTAAGCGCTAATATTTGCGATCCCGTCATGCCATGCTCGAGCCGGCGCGCATGCAGCCGCGTCTCCGGTTCAGCGAAGGGTAGTGGGATGTCGATCGCAGCCGTCGCCCGAATCACCGCCGCGGCGTCGCTGCTCGGGCTGCTCGCCGGCTGCAGTGGGGGTGGGGTAGCGGGGGACTCGCAGGCCGACAGCTCCGGTTCGAGCGCCGCCGGGATCGAAGAGGCCGGCCCCGACGTGGCGGCCGCGGATCGGGCTCACGGCCCCGCAGACGGCGACGGCCGGATGATCGTCAGCTATGAGGACGCCACCACGCCCGAAGCGCAGAACGGCAAGAGGATCATGGCCGACGCGAAGTTCCTCGAGGATGTGGCCGACGAGACGTCCCAGATGCTCAAACTGCCCCAGGACATCCCGCTCATCGGCCGGCAGTGCGGTGAGGCCAACGCGTACTGGAGCCCGGCGGACCAGGCGATGACGATCTGTTACGAGGACGCCGACGCCGGCTTCACGGTGTTCTCCAAAGCCAACGACCCGGACCCGGTCGCCTCCACTCTCGGAGCGGAGCGTGCGACGTTCTACCACGAGCTGGGGCACGCGACGATCGACATCTACGACCTGCCGTTCACCGGCCGTGAGGAGGACGTCGCCGACCAGCTGGCCGCGGTACTGCTGCTCGAACCCGACGAGACGGGCACAGCTGATCCGGAGAACGTCCAGGCCGCCGTCGACTGGGCGCGGATCTGGGAGGATTCGGCCGCCCAGAACGGCAGCCCGGAGGACTTCCCGTTCTGGGACGCCCACGAATACGACCTGGCGCGCATGTACAACTTCGAGTGCTGGATCTACGGCTCCAATCCCGAGGCAAACGCGTTCATCCTCGACACCGGGCCCGACTCCGGCACGCTTCCCGAGGATCGGGCGCAGGATTGCCCGCAGGAGTGGGAGCGGATGTCGCGCGCCTGGGACGAGATGCTCGACCCGTACTGGAAGTAGCGTCAGAGCCGCCCGGACACGAAGTCCACGATGGCGGCGGCGACCTCGCGGTGCGCGGTGTCGTTGAGGATGTCGTGACGCCCCCCGGAGACGGCGTACAGGTCCAAGGCCTCGATCTGCTCGGCGTAGGCGCGGACGGCGCCGATGTCGGCGATCGGATCCCGCTCCCCGTGTACCGCCAGCGTCGGCACGGTCAGCCCCGGCAGGTCGGCGCCGAACCGGTCCCACGCCCGGTCGAGTTCGCGGGCCAGCGCGGTGCCGTCGGCGTCGACGAATGCCAGCGGATCGTTCCCCATGGCGTCGAGGTAGAACGGGTCGGCCGACAACCAACCGGGGTCCAGCTCGAACGCGGCGTCGGTGTCGAGCAATGCGGGCACCGGTACCAGAGGCGCGCCGGAGACGACGCCGGCGACGTAGCGGTCCGGCGTCTCCAGCAGCCGGGCCAGGGTGACGATGGCGCCGAACGAATGCCCCTGCACGACAAGGGGAAGGCGCGGGTTCTCGGCTTCGGCCAGCTCGATCAGCGCGTCGGCCAGCGCTGAGCTGTCCTCGGTCGTCCCGAAATCGCCTCGGGTCCCGGGGGTGAGGCCGTGCCCGAACTGGTCGACCGCCCACAGGTCGATCCCGGACGCGTTGAGCGCGAAGCCGTAGCGGTGGTAGACGCCGGTGTGTTCACCGAACCCATGCAAAAAGATGACGGCGGCACGGGGATGTTCGGCGGCCCAGTGTCGGTAGTACGCACGTCCGCGTTCGTGGTCGAGAAAGGGCATGGGCGAACTCGATCACGGCCGCGCCGGCGGGCGCAAGGGTTCGGCTCACGGCATTCCGAGCAGGGCCTCGCGCTGTTGGACAACCTGTTCGCCGATCGCATCCACCACCGCGGCCACCTCGGGTCGGCGCAGCGTCTCGGCCCGGGTCACCAGCCAGTAGCTCAACCGCACCGACACCGTGCGCGGTAGCACTCGAATCAGGTCGTCGTGGCGGTCGGCCATGAAGCACGGCAGCAGTCCCAGCCCGGCCGCGGCGCGGGTGGCCTCGACGTGGACGAAGACGTTGGTCGAGGTCACCGACTCACGCATGGCCGGGGCGAAGCTGGCGGCCAGGTCCAGGTCGTCGACCTGCAACATCGAGTCGATGAAGTACACCAGCGGATAGCGGGCCAGCTCGTCGACGCGCTGCGGCGTGCCGTGTTCGGCGAGGTAGTCCCGCGAGCCGTAGAGACCGAGGCAGTAGTCGGCCAGCCGGATCGCCTCGGCTCGGTGCACCTGCGGTTCGCCGACCACCACCTCGACGTCGTGGCCGGACCGCTGCTGGGAGGCACGCCGGGTGGCCGTCACGATCTCCACTGCGACGCGGGGATGGTCCCGCTGCACCCGGGCGGCTGCCGGCGCGGCGATGTAGGCGCTGAAGCCGTCGGTCGCCGAGATGCGGACCACCCCCTCGAGCGCCCGGTGCCCGGCCCGGTCCACCGACAGCGATCGCACGGCGGAGTCGACAGCCTCGGCCGCAGCCAGCGCATCACGGCCCAGATCGGTCAATTCCCAGCCGCCCGCCGCGCGGGACAGCAGCCGCCCGCCGACCGATCGTTCCAGCGCCGCGATGCGCCGCGAGATCGTCGTGTGGTTGATCCCCAGTTCCTCGGCAGCGGTGGTGAACCGGCCCGATCGCCCCACCGCAAGCAGCACCAGGAGGTCGTCGGCGCTGGGCCGGCGGGGCGGCGGAGACGGCACTTCTGCATTTTTGCAGACAGTCGCTGCGAAGTTGACCATTGCAGGCACCTCGAAGCTGCAGGAATACTCAGCCGAATGTGTGGACCGTCACATCCAGCGCAGCGTGTGCGCCTGACCATGGAAGGGAGCCTCCGATGAGCTCGCCCCATCCGTCCCAGCCGGACACCAGCCCACCCGGTTCCGTCACCACCGGGCTCAAACGCGTCGTCGTCGCCTCGATGGCCGGCACGGTCGTCGAGTGGTACGAGTTCTTCCTCTACGGCACGGCCGCCACGCTGGTCTTCAACAAGATCTTCTTCTCCGAGACCACCAGCGAGCTGAACGCGATCTTCCTGGCCTTCGCCACCTACGCGGTCGGCTTCGTCGCGCGCCCGGTCGGCGGCATCGTGTTCGGCCATTTCGGTGACAAATACGGCCGTAAGAAGCTGCTGCAGTTGTCGCTGCTGCTCGTCGGCGTCGCCACCTTCCTCATGGGCTGCCTGCCCACCTACGGGCAGATCGGCTACTGGGCGCCCGGCCTCCTGGTGGCGCTGCGCTTCATCCAGGGCTTCGCGGTCGGCGGTGAATGGGGTGGGGCGGTGCTGCTCGTCGCCGAGCACAGTCCGAACCGGGAACGCGGCTTCTGGGCCAGTTGGCCGCAGGCCGGCGTGCCCGCGGGCAATCTGCTCGCCACCATCGTGCTGTTGGTGCTGACCACCAGCCTCTCCGATGCGGCGTTCCTGTCCTGGGGCTGGCGGGTCGCGTTCTGGCTGTCGGCGGTCGTCGTGCTCATCGGCTACTACATCCGCACCAAGGTCACCGACGCGCCGATCTTCGTCGCCGCCCAGCAGGAGGCCGAGCGCATCAAGTCCACCTCGTTCAGCGGCATCGAGGTGCTCAAGCGCTATCCGCGCGGCGTCTTCACCGCCATGGGGCTGCGCTTCGGCGAGAACATCATGTACTACCTGGTGGTCACCTTCTCGATCACCTATCTCAAGGTGCAGGTCGGCGCCGATACGACATCGATCCTGTGGTACCTGCTGTTCGCCCACGCAGTGCATTTCGCCGTCGTGCCGTTGGTCGGCCGGCTGTCCGATCGCTACGGCCGGCGCCCGGTGTACCTGGTCGGCGCCATCGTCGGCGCCACCTGGGGCTTCTTCGCCTTCCCGATGATGAACAGCGGCAACTATGCCGTGATCACGGCGGCCGTCACGATCGGCCTGGTGTTCCACGCGCTGATGTACGCCCCGCAGCCGGCGATCATGGCCGAGATGTTCCCCACCCGGATGCGCTATTCCGGTGTCTCCCTGGGCTATCAGGTCACCTCGATCGTCGCGGGATCGCTGGCGCCGTTGATCGCGGTCAAGCTGCTCGACATCTACGACTCGTCGGTGCCGATCGCCGTCTACCTGGCGCTGTCCTGCCTGATCACCCTCGTCGCGGTGGTGGTGTCGCGGGAGACCACGGGCATCGATCTCAAGACGCTCGACGACGCCGATGCCGACGATGTCGCGCGAGCCGGCGCGAGAACCGGTGCGGCATGAGCGATCTCGCAGGCCGTACCGCGTTGGTCACCGGCGGGGCGAGTGGCATCGGGGAGGCCTGCGCGCGGGAACTGGCGGGCCGCGGAGCCGTGGTGACCGTCGCGGACGTCGATGCGGAACGTGCCACAGCGTTGGCCGAGGAGATCGGCGGGAACGCGTGGGCGGTCGACCTGCTCGACGTGGGAGCCCTCGAAGGGCTGCCTCTGGACGTCGACATCCTGGTCAACAACGCCGGGGTGCAGCGCATCGACCCGATCGTCGACTTCGCGCCGGAGAACTTCCGGATGCTGATGACGCTGATGGTGGAGGTGCCGTTCCTCCTGATCCGCGCCGCGCTGCCGGCCATGTACGCCCAGAAGTTCGGCCGTATCGTCAACATCTCCTCGATCCACGGACTGCGCGCCTCCGAATACAAGGTGGCCTACGTGACCGCCAAGCATGCGCTCGAGGGGCTGTCCAAGGTGACCGCACTCGAAGGCGGACCGCACCAGGTCACGAGCAACTGCGTCAACCCCGGGTATGTGCGCACCCCGCTGGTCACCAAACAGATAGCCGATCAGGCCAAGATGCACGGCATCGGTGAAGATGACGTGGTGGCCGACATCCTGCTCAAAGAAAGCGCGATCAAACGTCTCGTCGAGCCCGCCGAGGTGGGTTCGCTGGTGGGGTGGCTGACCTCCCCGCAGGCCGGCATGGTGACCGGTGCCGCATACACCATGGACGGCGGGTGGAGCGCACGATGACTGCCCCGCAGTGGACGCCGACCGACGACGACGTCGCACGCGCCAGGGTGACCGATTTCGCGCGCTTCGCCGGTGAGCGGGCCGGCCGGACGTTCGAGGACTACCGGTCACTGTGGCAGTGGTCGGTCGACGACCTCGCCGGCTTCTGGGGTGCGCTGTGGGAGTACTTCGACCTCGGTGATCCGCCCGCTGAGGTGCTGGCCGCCCCCGGCATGCCGGGGGCACGCTGGTTTCCCGGCGCTCGGCTCAATTACGTCGACCAGGTGCTCCGTCACGCGCGCACCGACCGGCCGGCCATCCTCTACGTCACCGAGGAGATCGACGTCACCGAGCTCTCCTGGGGCGAGATGTTGCGCGCAGCCGCGGGTTTTGCCCACTCCCTGCGCGAGCTCGGCGTCGGACCGGGTGATCGGGTCGCGGGTTATCTGCCCAATGTGCCGGAAGCGGTCATCGCCTTCCTGGGTACCGCGAGCGTCGGCGCGGTGTGGAGCGCATGCGGCCAGGACTACACCGCCAAGGCCGCGCTGGATCGGCTCGGGCAACTCGAGCCGACGGTGCTGGTAGCCGCCGACGGATACCGATTCGCCGGTAAGACCCACGACAAGTCCGCCGACGTCACCGCTCTGCGTGCGGGACTGCCGAGTCTGCGGGCCGCGGTGATGATCACCCGGGTCGGCCTCGGCGCGCCGGACTCCGACTGGCTGGACTGGGCTGACGTCACCGCGGGCGAGCACGAACTGGACACCGCCGCCGTCGACTTCGACCATCCGCTGTGGGTGCTGTACTCGTCGGGGACCACGGGTCTGCCCAAAGGTATCGTGCACGGTCACGGTGGGGTGGTGGTCGAGCATCTCAAAGCGGTTGCGCTGCAATCGGATATCGGTGCCGACGACACCTTCCTGTGGTACACCAGCCCGAGCTGGATGATGTGGAACTTCCAGGTGGCCGGCCTGCTGGTCGGGGCGACGATCGTCTGCTACGACGGCAGCCCCACCCATCCGACGGCCGACACCCTGTGGCGGATCGCGGCCCGGGTCGGGGCCACGGTGTTGGGCACCAGCCCCGGTTATGTGCTCGCCTGCGACAAGGCGGGCTCGGTGCCACGCAAGGAGCACGATCTGTCCGCCCTGCGGACGGTGGGCATCACCGGATCGTCGCTGCCGCCGGCGTCGTCGATATGGTTGCGCGACAACGTCGGCGATCATGTCCAGATCGCGTCGATCAGCGGCGGCACCGATGTGGTGAGCGCATTCATCGGTGGGGTGCGCACCGTGCCGGTATGGGCGGGGGAGCTGTCGGCCCCCTACCTGGGTGCGGCGGTCGAGGCGTGGAACGAGGACGGCGAACCCGTGCGCGGCGAAGTGGGCGAACTGGTGGTCACCAAACCGCTGCCGTCGATGCCGCTGCGGTTCTGGAACGACGATGACGGACATCGTTATCGCGAGGCCTATTTCGAGATGTTCGACGGCGTGTGGCGCCACGGCGACTGGATCACCATCACCGACCACGACAGCGTCATCGTGCACGGCCGCTCCGATTCGACGCTCAACCGGCACGGCATCCGGATGGGCAGCGCCGACATCTATCAGGCCGTGGAACGGCTGCCGGAGATCGCCGAGGCATTGGTGATCGGCGCCGAACAACCGGACGGTGGCTATTGGATGCCGTTGTTCGTCACCCTCGCCGAGGGCGCCGAACTCACCGACGACCTGACCGAGCGCATCAAGCAGACCATCCGCACCGACGTGTCGCCGCGGCATGTGCCCGACGAGATCGTGCTGGCGCCCGGCATCCCGCACACCCGGACGGGTAAGAAGCTCGAGGTGCCGATCAAGAAGCTGTTGCAGGGCGGGGACGCGACCAAGGTCGTCGAGCCGACCGCGGTGGACGACCCAGCTCTGCTGGAGTGGTACGTCACGCAGCGACGAGCCTGACGATGTCGAGGACGAGCCCGTCCTCCATCACGCTCCTGGTGCGCACGGGCGGCCCTGGCAGCGGCGGCGCGGTGGATCGATAGACCGCACCGGTGGGCGTCCGGAACTCGGCGCGGTGCTCACCGTCGAGCACCTCGGTGGTCACCACCCACCCCGGCGCCTCCTTGGCGTAGTTGCAGGACTCGCACTCGCCGAGCCCGTTGACTGCGCTGGTGGGACCGCGTTCGCGGTGCGGTCTTGCGTGGTCGTGGTGGCGGATGGGCGCGTTGCAGTAGGGGGTCCGGCAGATCCGGTCGCGAATGTCGATGAAGGCGGCCAACCCTTTCGGGAACGTGCGGGCCCTGGATTCCATCGCCACCAGCGCGCCGCTCCGCGGGTGACGGTAGAGGCGTCGCAGTGTCGCCTTGGCCGTGTCGTCGTGGACGGCGTCGGCGACCAACGCCCGCACCACGGCGGCGGGCACCGGGCCGTAGCCTTCGCACCAGCCCGGCTCCTCGTCGTCGCCGACCAATGTGGTGTCGGCCAACACCAGGTTGAGTGACACCGACACGGGCTGCTCGGCGGGGCGCCCCGTCACGCGCTCGACCATGGTGTCGGCCATGACCTGGTCGCGTGACCGCTCGTCGTATGTGGTGTCGGCCTGGCGCTTCAGCGCGGCGAACACCCCGACCCCCTGGGCGACCGGCAGCAGCGCGGTCACATAGACCATCGTGTCGGGTGCGGGGCGGATGGTGACCCGCCGGTCGGCGGTCGCCTTCGCCGTGCGGTCCACCACCGCGGCGACATCCAGGCGGGCCGCGATCCGCTTGGCTTCGGCCGCGACCCGGGCGTTGCTCCAGCCGTCGAATCGCGCCGCATCCGAACACAATTCGGCGTCGAGTGTGCGGCGGTCCTCGACGCTCAGGCACGCCGACTCCCGCACGATCAGGGTCGCTCGCCACTCCGACAGGGCGCCGCACGCCAGCGCCGCCAGCGTATGCGGCATCTCGTGGACCAGCGCCCGGGCCATGCCGAGGTGGGTGTTGCCGCATACCGGGGCATCGCGACGGGCCAGCGCGATCTCGGTCGTCAGGCCACGGCCGCGCTTCTTCTTCGGCACTCCCGCCGCCGCTTCGGCGGCCTCCCGTCTGGCCGCCCATGCCGCCGTCGCTCGCGCCTGAGCCGCGGCGGCGGCGTACTTCACCCGTTCGAGCTGTTCGACCTGCGCGCGCAGCTCCGCCTCATCCGCATCGGGATCGATGTCGAACAGAGTTTCGAACATGCCATCACGGTAGCGCGGGGCACCGACACGTCAGTCCAGCCACGAACTCATCCGGCGCAGCGCCTCGGTGATGTCGGCGGTCGGTCCGGCGAAGGAGAACCGCACATACGACCCGCCGTACACGGTGTCGAAGTCGATCCCCGGTGCGATCGCGACCCCGGTGTCGGCCAACAGCTTCGAGCAGAACGACAGCGACTCCTCGGTGTAACGCGATACGTCGGCGTACACGTAGAAGGCGCCGTCCGCGGGAGCGAGTCGGTCGATCCCGAGGTCACGCAGCCCCGCCAGCAGCAGGCGGCGGTTGTCGGCGTAGTGCGCCAACAGCCCGTCGGCCTCGGCCACCGCCTCCGGGCCGAAGGCCGCGACGGCGGCGTGTTGCGCCAGCGCCGGCGGGCAGATGGTGAAATTCCCGGTCAGCCGGTCGACGGCGCGGCGTAATTCGGCCGGCACCAACAGCCAGCCCAACCGCCACCCGGTCATCGCGAAGTATTTCGAGAAGCTGTTGACCACCACGGCATTACGTGAGGTCTGCCAGGCGCAGCTGGTCTCCGGCGCACCCTCGTAGACCAGACCGTGGTACACCTCGTCGCTGATCAGCCGCACACCCTCGGCGTCGCACCACGACGCGATCGCGGCCAGTTCCTCAGGCGGGATCACGGTGCCGGTCGGATTGGCCGGGCTGGCGACGATGACGCCCTGCACCGGCGGATCGAGTTCGGCCAGCATCGCGGCGGTGGGCTGAAAGCGGGTGTCCTCGCCACACGGGATCTCGACCACGTCGCACCCGAGTGCGGTGAGGATGTTGCGGTAACAGGGATAGCCCGGGCTGGCGATGGCGACTCGGTCGCCGACGTCGAAACACGCCAGGAAGGTGAGCAGGAATCCGCCCGACGATCCGGTGGTGATGACCACGTCGTCCAGGGTCACCTCGAGGCCGTAGCGCTCGGCGTAGGAATCGGCGATCGCCGCCCGCAGCTCCGGGGTGCCGAGCGCCACCGTGTAGCCGAGCTTGTCCTCCTGCAGCGCGGTGACGGCGGCGGCCCGCACCGCGGCCGGGGCGCCGACGCTGGGCTGCCCTGCCGAGAGGTTGACCAGATCGCCGTGGCTGCGCTGTCGCTCGGCCGCGGCCAGCCACACATCCATGACGTGGAAGGGCGGGATGCCGGCGCGCAGCGCCACGTGGTCGCTCACCATTCGAGGCTAGAACACCCGGTGATGTTGATCGCCGGCGCGCCCGCGGCCCGTCGGACTAGAGCACCTGCGATTCGAGCCGGCGCAGTTGCTCACGTGGCGGCCCCAACAGCTGGGCGCTGCCGTGTGCGCGTTTGAAGTACAGCTGGATGTCGTGCTCCCAGGTGATCGCGATCCCGCCGTGCATCTGGACCGCCTCGGCGGCGACCGCGGTGAACGCCTCGCTGGCGGAGAACTGCGCCAGGGCCGCCGAGGTCGGCGACGGGCTGCTGATCGCCTCATCCACGACCGCCTTGGCGGACTGCACCTTGACGTAGAGGTCGGCCATCCGGTGCTTGAGGGCCTGGAAGCTGCCGATCGGGCGGCCGAACTGCACCCGGTCCTTGGTGTATTCGACGGTCAGCTCGAGACACCGGGCGGCCGCGCCCACCTGCTCGGCGGCCACCAGCAGCGCCGCGAGGTCCGCCAGCCCCGGATCGGCGCCGATATCGGTGGTCTCGCCGGCCTCGACGCGGGCGAGGTGGCGGGTCAGGTCCATGGCGTGTAGCGGATGGGCGGTGAACGTCGTCCACCGTGTCAGCCGGTCACCGTCGGCGCCGATCACCACGTCGGCGACATCGCCGTTGACGACGTACTCGGGATCGAAGACGACCGTGCCGAGCGTGGCGCCCTCGGCGAGCCCTTCGATCGCGTCGGTGTCCGGTTCGTCGGCGGACAGCAGCGCCAATTCGGCCAGCGTCGTCCCCAGCAGCGGGGTGGGAACCAGCGCGCGCCCGAGTTCGTGCAGCACCACCGCGGCATCCGCGAGTTCGCCACCGGCGCCGCCGAGGTCCTCCGGCACCACCAGGGCGGCTGCGCCGACCTGTTCGCACAACAGGGTCCACAGCGACGCGTCGTACCCGCGCTCGGAGGCCATCGCTTCGCGGACCCCCGCGGGGGAGGCGTGTTTGTCGACCAGCGCCGCGACGGTCTCGCGCAGCAACTCCCGTTCTTCGCTCACGTGAGGGCCTCCAGGAGACGGTGCCGGTGGGTGGACGGATCGCCCCATGCGCTCCGCAGCGCCTGCACGCGCACCAGCCACAGCGACAGGTCGTGTTCGTGGGTGAAGCCGATCGCGCCATGTGTCTGCAGCGCGCAGCGGGCGGCGAACAGCGCGGCATCGGAGGCGGCGATCTTGGCCGCGCTCACATCCCGCGCAGTGTCCGCCGATCGGTCGGCCAGCGACAGCGCGGCGCCGTACACCAGCGGGCGGGCCATCTCCACTGCGATGTGCACGTCGGCGAGCTTGTGCTTGATCGCCTGATAGGAGCCGATGGCCCGGCCGAACTGATGGCGCTGTTTGGCGTATTCGACGGACTGGTCGAGCATCGCCTGACCCGCCCCGACCAGCTGCGCCGCGGTGGCCAGCACCCCGAATTCGTAGGCGCGGTCGACGTCGGCGTCGTGGGCACCGCCGGAGGAACTGACATCGAACAGTTTCCGGCTGGGGTCCACCGATTCGTGCGGTTGCCCGGCAGCGGCGTCGGCGACCGTGCCGTCCTGCGCCAGCAGGACCAGGCCGGCGGTGTCGGCGTCCACTGCGCGGGGCACCTGCGGCGGCATCGCGACCGTCGCGATCAGTTCACCCGCCGCCAGCGCAGCGCTGCGGTCGTCACCGGCCAGCAGCACCGGCGCCACGGCAACCGATTCCACCACCGGGCCGGGGACACACCAGCGTCCCAGTCGTTCCGCGGCGACGACCAGGTCCACCGGTGAGGCGTCGATGCCGTCGTGTTCCTCGCCGACCATCAGCGCGGTGACGCCGAGATCGGCCAGCTGCGACCAGATCTTGCGTCCCGGTGCGGTGTCGCCGTCGGCCCACGCCCGCACCGCACGCGGTACGTCGGCGGCCGACAGCGCGGCATCGATGCTGGCGGCGAAATCGCGCTGCTGTTCGTCGATCTCGAAGTTCACTTGGTGGTCCCCTTCGGTTCGCGGGGCAGGCCGAGCAACCGTTCGGCGATGATGTTTCGCTGGATCTCGTTGGTGCCGGCGTAGATCGGCCCGCCGAGGGCGAACAGCAGCCCGTCGGTCCAGGCGTCGGCCAGTTCGGCGTCCGCCCGGCGCAGGTCCAGGGCGGTCTGGTGCAGGGCCACATCGAGTTCGGACCAGAACACCTTGGTCACCGACGACTCCGCGCCCAGCTCCCCGCCGCGCGACACCCTGGTCACCGTGCCGAAGGTGTGCAGCCGATAGGCCTGCGCCTTGATCCACGCGTCGGCGACGCGTTCGGCGAACGCCGGATCCTTGTCCTTCTGCCATTCCGCGACCAACCTCTCGGCCGGGGCCAGGAAGCGGGCCGGGCTGCGCAGCGACATTCCCCGCTCGTTGCTCGACGTGCTCATCGCGGCGCGCCACCCGTCGTGCACCTCCCCGATCACGTCGTGATCGGGGACGAAGACGTCGTCGAGGAAGACCTCGCCGAAGCCGGTGTCGCCACCGAGCTGCATGATCGGCCGCACGGTGACACCGTCGGCCTTCAGGTCGAACATGAAGTACGTCAGACCCTTGTGGCGCTGCGCCTGCGGGTCGGACCGGAACAGGCCGAATGCCCGCTCCCCGAAGACGGCGCGCGAACTCCAGATCTTCTGGCCGTTGAGGCGCCAACCCCCGTCGGTGCGGGTCGCGGTCGAGCGCAGCGACGCCAAGTCGCTCCCGGATTCGGGTTCCGACCACGCCTGCGCCCAGATCTCCTCGCCGCTGGCCATCTTGGGCAGGACGCGGTCGAGCTGTTCGGTGGTGCCGTGGGCGAACAGCGTCGGTGCGAGCATCGACGTACCGTTCGCACTGGCCCGTCCCGGCGCGCCGGCCCGGAAGTACTCCTCCTCGTAGACCACCCACTGCAACAGGCTGGCATCGCGGCCGCCGTAACGCTGCGGCCAGGTGATCACCGACAGGCCGGCGTCGAACAGCACCTTGTCCCAGCGCCGGTGTTGTTCGAAACCCGCTGCGGTGTCATAGGACTCGGTCGGGAACGCGTCCCGGTTCGCCGCCAGGAAGTCGCGCACCTCGGCGCGGAATTCCTCGGTGGCATCGTCGAATGAGAGATCCATCGGAACTAGTGCGCCCTTTCCCGCAGCAGTGGTTTGACGACTTTGCCGCCCGGATTGCGGGGCAGTACGTCGAGGAACTCCACCGATCGCGGCGTCTTGAAATTCGCCAGATGGTCGCGTGCGTAGGCGATCACGCGTTGCTCGTCGAGTTCGGCTCCCGGTTTGACGACGACGAACGCTTTGCCCACCTCGCCCAGGCGTTCGTCGGGAACCCCGATCACGGCTGATTCGGCGACGCCCTCGAGTCGGGCCAGCACCTGCTCGATCTCGGCCGGATAGACGTTGAAGCCGCCGCAGATGTACATGTCTTTGAGCCGGTCGGTGATGCGCAGGTTGCCGTGCTCGTCGACGATTCCGATATCGCCGGTGTGCAGCCATCCCTCGGTGTCGATCGTCGCGGCGGTCGCCCCGGGGTCGTCGAGATAGCCGAGCATGACGTTGGGGCCCCGCAGCAGTACCTCACCGGTTTCCGGGGCGATGCGCAGTTCGAAGTCGGCGATCGGCCGCCCGCAGGTCGTCGCGACGGTCACCGGATCATCCTCGGGGCGGCACATGGTGCCGAATCCGCTCGCCTCGGTCAGGCCGTAGGCGGTCAGTACGATGTCGATGTCCAGTTCGGACTGCATGCGCTCGATCAGCACGACCGGAACGACCGCGGCGCCGGTCACTGCGAAACGCAGTGAATCCAGCTGGTAGCCAGCCCGTTTCGGGTGGTCGAGCAGAGTCTGGTAGATCGTCGGCGGTCCGGGTAGCACGGTGATGCGGTGTTCGGCGACGGCCCGCATCGCGCCCTCCGGGTCGAATGTCAGCTGCGGGATCAGCGTCGCGCCGGTCTGCAGACAGGTGAGGATGCCGGCTTTGTAACCGAAATTGTGGAAGAACGGATTGATGCAGAGGTAGCGGTCCGACGAGGTGAGCCGTCCGCACTCGGCCCAGGCCGCGGGGGCGTCGAGGGATTGCCGGTGTGCGCACAGCACACCCTTGCTGCGGCCGGTGGTACCTGAGGTGAACAGGATGTCGGCGACGTCGTCGGGCCGCACCGCCGCGGCCCGGGCGTCTGCTGCGTCGAGATCGCTTCCGCGCGCGATGAAGCCATCCCAAGACTGGACCGACGCCGCGTCGCCCTCCTCGACGGGGACCCGCACGATGTGGCGCAGTGCGGGCAGTGCCGACCGGTCGAGACCGGCCGCCCGATCGGTTCCGAGGAACTCTCCGGCGGTGATCAGCAGCGGCGCAGCGGCGCGGGCCAGGATGTCGCCCGCCTCGCTGGCGGTGTAGCGGGTGTTGAGCGGGACGACCACGCCCCCGGCGTAGGTGGTGGCGAGCGCGGCGACCACCCAGTGCCAGGTATTGGGTGACCAGATCGCCACGCGGTCACCCGCATGGATACCCAGGTCGATCATCGCCGCCGCCGCGCGACGGACCTCGTCGCGCAACTGCGAGTAGGTGATCCGGCGGTCGTCGGTCACCACCGCCTCGTGATCGCCGTACTGTTCGGCGGTCCGGTCGAGAACGGCGGGGATCGTCCTCGGGGCGGTCGTCATCGATGCTCCCTCTAGATCGGATCGCCCGGCTCCGCCGCCCACCGTTCCCCAGGCTCCACGGCGGTCATCGTCGACCGGGCACCAAAGCAAGTGCTTGGTAGGTTAGCCTACAGGGGTGATAGAGGTCCAGGAGTTCCGGGCCGAGGTCCGGCAGTGGCTCGCCGACAATCTCGTCGGCGAATACGCCGCGCTCAAGGGGCTGGGGGGACCCGGCCGCGAGCACGAGGCGTTCGAGGAGCGGCTGGCGTGGAACCGCCACCTGGCAGCGGCCGGGCTGACGTGTCTGGGCTGGCCCGAGAAGTACGGCGGCCGCGGCCTCTCCGTCGCCCACCGGGTGGCGTTCTACGAGGAATACGCGATCGCCAACGCCCCGGCCAAGGTCAACCATCTGGGCGAGGAACTGCTCGGCCCGACCCTGATCGCCTATGGCACCGAGGAACAGAAGCAGCGGTTCCTCCCGCGGATCGTCGACGTCACGGAGTTGTGGAGCCAGGGCTATTCCGAACCCGGCGCCGGCAGCGACCTGGCGAACGTGTCGAGTACCGCGGTGCTCGACGGCGATCAGTGGATCATCAACGGCCAGAAGGTGTGGACGTCACTCGCGCACTGGGCGCAATGGTGTTTCGTGGTCGCCCGCACCGAGAAGGGGTCCAAACGGCACGCCGGTCTGTCCTTCCTGCTGGTGCCCCTCGATCAGCCCGGCGTCGAGATCCGGCCGATCATTCAGCTGACCGGCGACTCTGAGTTCAACGAGGTGTTCTTCGACGACGCGCGCACCGACGCGTCGCTGGTCGTCGGTGAGCCCGGTGACGGGTGGCGCGTCGCCATGGGGCTGCTGACGTTCGAGCGCGGCGTCTCGACACTGGGCCAGCAGATCGAGTACGCCCGCGAACTGTCCGGCGTCGCCGAGCTGGCCAAGAAGACCGGCGCAGCCGACGATCCGTTGATCCGTGAGCGCCTGACGCGGTCGTGGGTGGGATTGCGCACGATGAGGTCGTACGCGCTGGCGACGATGGACGTGGAACAGCCGGGTCAAGATAACGTGTCGAAACTGTTGTGGGCCAACTGGCATCGCGAACTCGGTGAGATCGCCATGGATGTGTCGGGACGCGCCGGGCTCACACTCGACGACGGTGAGTTCAGCGAATGGCAGCGGCTCTACCTGTTCTCGCGGTCGGACACCATCTACGGCGGATCCAACGAAATCCAGCGCAACATCATCGCCGAGCGGGTGCTCGGCCTACCCAGGGAACCGAAGGGATCATGACACTCAGCGAAGCGCCCAAGGAGATCGACGGCCACGGTCTGCTGACCGGCAAGGTCGTCCTGGTGACGGCCGCGGCCGGCACCGGGATCGGGTCGACGACGGCGCGCCGGGCGCTGCTCGAGGGCGCCGACGTGGTCGTCTCCGACTACCACGAGCGCCGGCTGGGGCAGACGCGTGACGAACTGGCAGCACTGGGGTTGGGCAAGGTCGACGCCGTGGTGTGCGATGTGACGTCGAGTGCGGCCGTCGATGCGCTGATCACCTCGACGGTGGAGAAGGCCGGGCGGCTCGACGTCCTGGTGAACAACGCCGGTCTCGGTGGGCAGACCCCCGTCATCGACATGGCCGACGAGGAGTGGGACCGCGTCCTCAACGTGACGCTGACGTCGGTCATGCGGGCCACTCGTGCGGCCCTGCGTTACTTCCGCGACGTCGAGCACGGCGGGGTGATCGTCAACAACGCCAGCGTGCTGGGCTGGCGGGCGCAGCATTCCCAATCGCATTACGCCGCGGCGAAGGCCGGGGTGATGGCGTTGACCCGGTGCAGTGCGATCGAGGCCGTCGAATACGGCGTGCGGATCAACGCGGTGTCGCCGAGCATCGCCCGGCACAAGTTCCTGGAGAAGACCTCGTCGTCGGAACTGCTGGACCAGCTCGCCCAGGGCGAGGCGTTCGGCCGGGCCGCCGAACCGTGGGAGGTCGCTGCGACGATCGCCTTCCTCGCCAGCGACTATTCGAGCTATCTGACCGGCGAGGTCATCTCGGTGTCCAGCCAGCATCCCTGAGTATCTCCACGATTTCTTCACAATCGCTGCCGGAAAGCTCCACACCCCGGATTTACAGTCGAGACCGTGAAGCGGATCCTCGTGGTCGACGACGAGCCGACCATCCTGGCGCAGGTGGCCACCCGGCTGCGCGCCGAGGACTTCGCCGTCGAGACGGCCGTCGACGGCCCGTCGGCGGTCGCGGCGGCCGCGAGCACCGCACCGGATCTGGTGATCCTCGATGTGATGCTGCCCGGCTTCGACGGTCTGGAGGTGTGCCGCAGGATCCAGGCGCAGCGGGCCACCCCGGTGTTGATGCTGACGGCCCGCAGCGACGAGACCGACATGCTGATCGGCCTCGGGGTGGGCGCCGACGACTACCTCACCAAACCGTTCAGCATGCGCGAACTGGTGGCGCGGGTGCGGGTCCTGTTGCGCCGCATGGACCGAGCCGGTGACGGCGAGCCCGTCCTGATCGGCGAGTGCCGGATCGACCTGCAGGCCCGCCGCGTCCATCGCGGATCCGACGAGGTCCACCTCACCAGGACCGAATTCGACCTCCTCGCGTTCCTCATCCGCCGGCCGCGCGCGGCGGTCAGCCGGGAGGTGCTGCTGGAGCACGTATGGGGATGGGCCTCCGGGGTGGAGAGCCGCACCGTCGACACCCACGTCAAGGCGTTGCGGCGCAAGCTCGGAGCCGAGCTCATCCGCACGGTGCACGGCGTCGGGTACGCGCTGGAGATCCCGAGATGAGCGCCGCGGGGCCGTTGCGCACCATCTGGGAGCGGTTGCCCCGGCCGCTCGATCCGTTCGCCTCCTTCAAGGTCAAGACGGGCCTTCTGGTCGGTGGGGCGATCACCCTGGCGGCGTTCACCTTCTACATCGGCGCCAGCTGGCAGTTCCGGTATGCACTGCTGGCTGCACTGGCCACGTCGCTGGCGTTCACTCAGATCGTCGCGCACGGGATGACCTCACCGCTGCGTCAGATGACCGCCGCGGCGCGGGCGATGGCGCGCGGGGACTACAGCATCCGGGTGCGCGCGACCTCCCGAGACGAGATAGGCCAACTCGCAACGGCGTTCAACCAGATGGTGGCCGACCTCGGTGCCGCCGAAGACTACCGGCGCGGTCTGATCGGCAACGTCTCCCATGAGCTGCGCACCCCGATCGCGGCGCTGCACGCAGTCCTCGAGAACGTCGTCGACGGGGTGACCGCACCCGACACCGAGACGATGCGGATGGCGTTGTCGCAGACCGAGCGGCTCGGCGAACTGGTGACCGATCTGCTCGACCTGTCTCGGCTCGAGGGTGGAGCGATCACCCTGCAGCGCAGGCGGTTCGAGGTAGACGCCTTTCTGCGCGATGCGATCGGCCACGTCGCGGTCTCCGGGGACGACGTGGACGTGACGATCACGGTGACCCCGCCCGATCTCTTCGCCCTTGCCGACCCGGCCAGACTGCGTCAGGTGGTGGTCAACCTGGTGGACAACGCCGTTCGGCACAGTCCGCCCGGTGGGCGCGTGCGGGTGCAGGCGTCCGCTGTCGGCCGCTCAGGCCTGCGGTTGGACGTCTGCGACGAAGGACCCGGCATCCCGCCAGCCGAACGCGAGCGGGTGTTCCAGCGCTTCACCCGCGGCGCGACCTCCGACGGGGGGACCGGGCTCGGACTCGCCATCGCCCGGTGGGCGGTCGATCTGCACGGTGGCCGCATCGCCGTCGCGGACGCCGGTCCGGGCTGCCGAATAAGTGTCACCATCCCCGAGTCGGAAGAGGCCGGCACATGACGACGCTGAACCCGGGGGCGCGTGTGCTGGCGCCCGCACCGCTGTATGGCCCGTTCCTGCCACGCCGCGGAGAACCCGGCTGGAGTGCGTGGCCGCGGCGAAGCTGGCCGGTGGATCCGTCGGCCGCCGCGCCGGGCCGATTTCTCGGCGCCGCGGTGGTCGCCGCCCTGGCGGGGACCGCCGTCTGGCGGCCTTCGGTGCTCAGCGTCGGCTATCTCGCAGCCGGCGCGATCGTCTTCGGCGTGGTCTACGGGACGAGCGGGCGCAGACCGACCCGCACGGCGGCGGTGGGCGTCGCTCTGACGCTCGCCCTGCTCGCGGTGCCCGGTGTGTTCGCCGCGGTGTGGCTCGGGGTGCTGTGCATCATGGCCGCCTGGGTGACGGGGTGGTGCACCTTCGTCGGCGGACGGACCTGGACGGCGATCTCCACTGCGCCGCTGCTGCCGTGGGTGCTTCCGGCCCGGGTCGCGGGGTGGGTGCGTCGCGGGGTTCGTAGCCCGCGCCGACGCAACGGCGCGCCCGATGTCGGCCGGATCGCGCTGGTCGCGGCCCTCAGTGCGGCGGTGCTCATCGTGTTCGGCGCGTTGTTCGCCGGCGCCGACGCGGCGTTCGCGCACGTGCTGGGATCGTTCGCTCCCACCCTGCAGGTCGACGAGGCGATCGCCCGCACCGGCGTCTTCGGCATCGTGGCGGCGTTCATCCTGGCCGGCGGTTATCTCGTGCGGTTCCCGCCGACCCTCGACGCGCTCGCCCCCGCCCCCGCGACACCGGTACGCCGATGGGAATGGGCGGTACCGCTTGGTGTGCTCGACGCCCTGTTTCTCGCCTTCGTGGCGGTGCAGGCCACGGTGCTCTTCGGCGGACACACCCACGTGCTGGAGACCCAGGGTCTGACCTACGCCGAATATGCGCGGCAGGGTTTCTGGCAGCTGCTCGGCGTCTCCGCGCTGACCCTGCTGGTGCTCGCGGTCGTGGTTCGGGTGGCCGCCCGCACCACCGGATCCGACCGCCGGACCCTGCGCGTCCTGGTCGGAATCCTCTGTGCCGCCTCGATCGTCGTCGTGGTGTCGGCGATCCACCGGATGTGGCTCTACCAGGAGGCCTACGGCTTCAGCGTGCTGCGGTTGCTCGTCATCACCGTCGAGATCTGGTTGGGCTCGGTCTTCCTGCTCGTCGCGGTGGCCGGTATCCGGATGGACGGGCGCTGGTTGCCGCGGGCGGTCCTGGTGGCCGGCGTGCTGGCCCTGCTCGGTCTGGCCGCGCTGAACCCCGAGCGGCTGATCGCCGAACGCAACATCGACCGGTTCGAGCAGACCGGCGATCTGGACGCCGGCTACCTCTCCTCACTGTCGTCGGACATCGATCCCGCCCTCTCGCGACTGCCGGACGAAGTGCGCCGCTGTGTGATGCGCGAAGATCCCACCCCGCGCGCCTGGTATCTGTTCAACCTGTCGCGGGCGCGCTCCGACCGTCCGGTGGACGCCGATTTCCCGGAGGGTTGCGACGACTACTACTGGGAGTGGGACTGAGTCACCGGCGCACGCGTGACCTAGCAAGCGCTTGGTTGATACCCTGGGGTCATGGGTCAGGACACCCGCAACCAGCCGGCGAGTCGCCGCGACGAGCTCCTCGAGCTCGCCGCGTCGATGTTCGCCGAGCGCGGCCTGCGGGCGACGACCGTACGCGACATCGCGGATTCGGCGGGCATCCTCTCCGGCAGTCTTTACCATCACTTCGCCTCCAAGGAGGAGATGGTCGACGAAGTCATGCGGGGCTTCCTGGACTGGCTGTTCGACCGGTACCAGCGGATCGTCGCGACCGAGCCCAACCCGCTCGAGCGGCTCAAGGGCCTGTTCATGGCCTCTTTCGAAGCCATCGAACACCGGCATGCGCAGGTCGTCATCTACCAGGACGAGGCCAAACGGCTGTCCTCGCAGCCCCGCTTCGGTTACCTCGAGCAACGCAATCGGGAACAGCGCAAGATGTGGGTCGACGTGCTGAACCAGGGTATCGCCGAGGGGTACTTCCGGCCCGATGTCGACGTGGACCTGGTCTACCGATTCATCCGCGACACCACATGGGTTTCGGTGCGCTGGTATCAACCCGGCGGACCGCTGACCGCCGAACAGGTTGGGCAGCAATATCTTTCCATCGTTCTCGGCGGAATCACCGTCGGCGATGAGCGCTCCCGCCAAGAGCGTTCGACACCAGCACCAGGAGGAGACATCAATGGCTGAGGCGTACGTCATCGACGCTGTACGTACCCCCGTCGGGAAACGCAACGGAGCTCTGGCCGCCGTGCACCCGATCGATCTCGGAGTGCACGCCTTCCGCGGCATCTTCGACCGCAACGACGTCGACCCCGGTGCGGTGGATGACGTCATCGTCGGTTGTGTGGATGCACTGGGCGGGCAGGCCGGCAACATCGGCCGCAACGCCTGGCTGGCCGCGGGATACCCCGAAGAAGTGCCCGGCGTGACCGTCGACCGTCAATGCGGGTCGAGTCAGCAGGCCATCTCCTTCGGTGCGCAGGCGATCCTGTCCGGTACGGCCGACCTGATCCTGGCCGGCGGCATGCAGAACATGAGTCAGATCCCGATCGCCTCGGCGATGGTGGTGGGCAAGGAATTCGGGTTCACCTCGCCTACCGGTGAGTCGGAGAACTGGCGGCACCGCTACGGCGACCAGGAGATCTCGCAGTTCCGGGGCGCCGAGATGATCGCCGAGAAGTGGGACATCTCGCGTGAGGAGATGGAGAGGTTCGCCTACGCCAGCCATCAGCGCGCGTTCGCCGCCATCCGCGGTGGCCACTTCGACAACGAGATCCTTCCGGTCGGTGAGTTCGGTGTCGACGAGGGCCCCCGTGAGTCGACGCTGGAGAAGCTCGCCTCACTCAAGCCACTGGCCGAGGGTGGCCGACTGACCGCGGCGGTGGCCAGCCAGATCTCGGACGGTTCGAGTGCAGTGCTGCTGGCCTCGGAGCAGGCGGTCAAGCAGCACGGTCTCAAGCCGCGCGCGCGCATCCACCACATCAGCGCCCGGGGCGCCGATCCGGTGTTCATGCTGACCGGCCCGATCCCCGCAACGCAGTACGCGCTGGACAAGACCGGCCTGTCGATCGACGACATCGACGTGGTCGAGATCAACGAGGCGTTCGCGCCGGTGGTGATCGCCTGGCTCAAGGAGACCAAGGCCGATCCGGAGAAGGTGAACCCGAACGGCGGCGCGATCGCGCTCGGTCATCCGCTGGGCGCAACGGGTGCCAAGCTGTTCGCGACGATGCTCAACGAGCTCGAGCGCACCGGCGGGCGCTACGGGCTGCAGACCATGTGCGAGGGCGGCGGCACCGCCAACGTCACCATCATCGAGCGGCTCTAACGGCAGGGCGGCGTCCTCAGCGCGTCAGCGCCAGACCGCCGAGTGCAAGCATCCAGCTGGCGAAGCTGCCCACCAGGAAGTACTCGCTGACCTCGTCTATGCCGACGCCGCCGGTGTTCTCAGCGTCCGGTGTGGATCTCGACGCGCTGATCTCCGGGAACCGGATGATGCTCTTGGCGGCGATCACCGCGGTGGCCACCGTGATCTGACCGGCCAGCCCCAGGCCCAGGATCAGCAGTCGCTCCATCGGTCCGAGCAGCCTGCCGCCCTTGAGCCGGTCTGACGGCTGTGGCTCGCTGGCCGGCTTCACCGCGCCCACCGAAGCCAGCACCAGGCGCACCAGGGTGTTGCCGGTGGCCAACTGGACGAGCATGACGCCGAGGATCATCAGGATCCGGTCCGGGTCGACGTGCTCGACGCCGGGCAGCGCCACCCATCCGGCCCAGCCGGCGATCGCGCCGCCGACATCGGATGCCCACCCGGACAGCGCCGCCAACACGGCGACCGCCATGGCGAGGACGGCGAGCGGGGCGGTCCTGGCGCGGTTGGTGCGCTCGGCCCGCTCGCCGAGGACCAACCACCCGACGGTGGCCGCGACCGCGACCGTCACGAGCGCGAGATCACCTGGCCGCCACAGACCGGCGAGCGCTGCGCCGGCCACCACGACCCCGACGGAGACCAGCGCGGCGGGCCACGTCCGCCGGCCCGGTCGACGGAGACAGTCGCCGACGCCCACGGCGACCAACAACAGCGCAAGCGCGCTCATCGAAGGCCGCGCAGCAGCGCCGAGACGGCCACGATCAGGTCGAGGCCGTCGCGGCCCGCGCGTTGGGACACCGCCGAGGCGCTGACGTGTTCGGCCTCGGCGATGTCCTTCTTGGTCCGGTGACTCAACAGCCCGGTGAGGATGCGCAGCGATCGTTCATCCAGCGATCCAATCAGCTGGTCCCGACACATCAGGGCGGCGTTGACGGCGTCCGGGTCCGGACCGTCGACGCCGAGACGCCGATAGGCCGTGCGGATGGTTGTGAGGCCGGGACGGCGTTGGGTCGTGGCGGTCCATTCGATGGCCTCGCGTGCTGCCCACCAGCCGGGGCCGTCCTGGATCCCGGCGTCGGAATCGATCACCGCCACCTCACCCCAGCCCAGACCGAAGCGGATGTCGATCGCCGGTGCGACACGCATCCGGAGGGTGAATGCGGCGTCGATGGCGGCGCCGACGCTGGTGTAGCTGCCCTGGAACTCGTCGCCGACGGTGAACGCGGGCGGATCGACGGCGTCGGCCGTCACGGCCGCCAACGCGGTCTGCAGGGTGTGGTGCTGAGCGGCGCGGTCGGCGGCCCGCCGGGAGCCCACGACATCGCCGATCAACGTCGCTCGATGTGATGAAGTACTGCTCTTCACTGCCGCCATATGAAGATCATAGCTTCATATTGGCGAAATGAAGGTCAGGAATTAATCAGTCCGAATGTGTGCGGAGGCCGCCTGCAGGTGCGCCACTGCCTCGGCGACGATCGCCGGAACCAGTTCGGCGCAGGACGGCAGATCGTCGAGGATCCCGGCCACCTGTCCGGAGGCCAGCACACCGGCATCGGTGTTGCCCTCGACCAGTCCCGCCTTGAGCAGCATCGGCGTGTTGGCCGCCATGACGACCTGCGACCACGTCAGGTCCTTGCCGTGCCGCATGGCCAGCCCGTCGGTGATCATCGACTTCCACGTCATGCCCGACATCTTCTTGAACTTCTGCGCGTTGAGCACCGCGGCGGACAGGCCGCGCACCGGCGATCCGCTCTCCAGCTTCTCGACCAGCCCGGTGCGCAGCACCCGGTGCGGCATACCGTCGACCTTGGTGGAGACGACCGTGCCGTCCAGCGCGGCCTGCAGATAGCGCTGTTTGACCGAGTCCGGCACGGTCGAGTCGCTGGTCAGCAGAAATCGGGTGCCCATGGCGACACCGGCGGCCCCGTAGGACAGCGCCGCCGCCAGGCCCCGGCCGTCGAAGAAGCCGCCCGCGGCGATCACCGGCATACCGGTGTCGGCGACCGCGTCGAGCACCGAGGGCAGCAGCAGGGTGGTCGCGATCGGGCCGGTGTGCCCGCCGCCTTCACCGCCTTGCACGATGACAGCGTCGGCGCCCCACCCGGCCACCTTCTTCGCATGCTTGGCCAGTCCGACCGACGGGATCACCACGACGCCCGCCGCTTTGAGTTTGGCGATCAGGTCGGGTTTGGGAGCCAGGGCGAAGGAGGCGACTCTGACTCCTTCGCGGATCAGGAGGTCGACGCGTTCGTTCGCGTCGCCGGCGTCGGCCCGGATGTTGATGCCGAACGGTTTGTCGGTGGCCGCCTTCACTTTGGCCACGGCGGTCTCGAGCTCGGCGAGCGTCATGGTGGCCGAGGCGAGGATGCCCAGGCCGCCCGCATTCGACGTCGCGGCGACCAGCCGGGCGCCGGCGACCCACCCCATACCGGTCTGCACCACGGGATGCTCAATGCCGACCAGGTCGGTCAGCGGTGTGTGTAGTCGTGCGGTCACGCTCGCACTTCCTTGTCCCGCAACGACTTCGGATCGATGACCTCGCGGAGTAGCCGCTGCTCGTCCTCGTTGGGCAAGCGGGTCGTCTCCGCCTCGGCCAGGCCGTGGACCTCGAACGAGGTGTTCTCCGCGACCTGGTCGGCGTCGATGCCGGGGTGCAGCGAGACCGCCCGCATCTGGTGGTCGGGACCGTTGAAGTCGAATACCCCGAGGTTGGTCACCACCCGGAACACGTTGACGAACCGGTAGGCCGGGTTCTCGGGATCCACCTTGTCCCAGCCGATGCCCGACACGATGTCCACTGATTCGCCGAACACCCGTTTGGAATGGTTGCCCACCCAGTAGCTGGTGGCGTGGTTGATGGTGTTGCCCGGCGCGCCGCGCACTCCGAACATCTGACGCGTGGGGTGCTGCAGCGGACCGAACGCCGACAGGTTCTGGTTGCCGTACCGGTCGATCTGATTGGCCCCCATCACGACGTGGCGGCGGCCCCAGGCCAGGGTCTCGAACACCCGGCCGAACGGCATCCAGCCCTCGATGGCGGCGGACGCGCCGATCGCCGGGGTATCGGCGATCAACCGTGCCTCGCCGTCGGACAGCACGATGTCGGGGGAGAAGGTCAGGCGGGCCAGCCGGGCGCCGATGGAAACGATCGTGGTCATCGGGCTGACCATGATCTCGCCGGCATCGCGGAACAGGTCGGCACAGGCGACGGCGCACACCTCGGCTCGAGTCACGGACATCACTTCGAGGCCTCCTGAGCTGACGTGAATTCCCGGACGGCGGCCTGGTAATCCGCCTCGCTACCGGACAGGTACGTGTTGGTGAACTCGGCCCAACCCTCGTCGGAGCCGGCCGCTTCGGCGTAGTGCCGCTGGAACTTCTCGTCTCTGCGGTAGTCCGGTTCGGCTGTGGTGAAGTGCGCGCCTCCGGGCGCTTCGACGACGGTGTCGACCATCATCCGGTTGATCAGCAGCGCCTGAGGTGGAACCGATTTGACCAGTTCCTCGGTGGAGACGACCTTCTCGACGGACAACATCCGACGCTGTGCCGCCATCAGGAACAGATCGTCGAAATACGGGTCGATTCCGGTGTAGGCCGCGTTGCCGCCGGCATCGCCGACGTTCATGTGTACGAGGGCGGCGTCGAGGTTCAGCGCAGGCATGGCGACCAGCTCCTCGTAGCCGCCGTCGGTGGGGTAGGGCGACGTGACGGTCTTGAGCTCGTCACCCCAGAACGCCCGCACATCGCTGCCCAGGCCGGCGCGGATGGGCAGGAACGGTAGCCGTTGGGCCGCGGCCTGCAGTCCGCAGCGCAGCATCCCCTCGTCCATCTCGCGGGCCTCGATGGCTCCGCTGGTGCGCGCCTTGGCGAACCAGGGATCGTAGAACGGTGGGGAGTCCAGCGATACGAAACCGTAGTAGACGCGTCTGACCTTGCCGGCCGAGCACAGCAGACCGAGATCCGGGCCGCCGTAGGTGACGACGGTCAGGTCCGTGACATCGGTGCGCAGCAGGGCGCGTACGAAGGCCATCGGCTTACGCCGCGAGCCCCATCCGCCGATGCCGATGGTCATACCGCTCTCGATCGACGAGACGGCCTCGTCCAGCGTTGTCCTCTTGTCTGCCATGGCTATTTAGACCCCTTCTCCGTGCCCGCGAAGGCATCCCGGTGTTCGTCGGACACACCGGCCAGGTTGAGCTCGAACGTGAAGCCCTGCTCCATCCGGTATCTCGCGTTGACCGGCTGGACGTCGATGAGGTTCAGCGCCTCCTTGGCGGCGCGGATCACCCGGGTGTCCTTGGCGGCGATGTCACGGGCCACGCGCAGGGCGGCTTCGTCGAGGTCCGCGCGGGGCACCACCTCGTGGACCGAACCGAAGTGGTGCAGCGTTTCGGCGTTCACCGTGGCGGCGGTGAAGAACAACCTGCGCATCAGGTGCTGGGGGACCAGCCGCGACAGGTGGGTGGCGGCACCGAGTGCACCGCGTTCCACCTCGGGCAGGCCGAATTTGGCGTCGTCGGAGGCGACGATCACGTCGGCATTGCCCACCAGGCCGATGCCGCCGCCGACGCAGAATCCGTTCACCGCGGCGACCACCGGCACCTCGCACTCGTAGACCGCGCGGAAGGCGTGGAAGCACCCGCGATTCGCGTCGATCAGCGCGGTGAAGCCCTCGGTGTTCTGCATCTCCTTGATGTCCACACCGGCGTTGAAACCGCGTCCCTCGGCCCGCAGTATCACCACGTGGGTGCTGCGGTCGCGGCCCGCGGCGGTGATGGCGTCGCCCAATTCGAACCACCCACGCGAGGGGATGGCGTTGACGGGGGGATAGTCGACGGTGACCGAGACGATGCCCGGTTCGACGGTCTTCGTGGTGATCGGCATGCAAACTCCTGGGTCGCTACCTAAGCAAGCACTTGCTTGGTACGCTAGCACAGTGACCGACGCGATCAACCTCGCTTTGACCGGCCGGATCGTCCTGGTGACCGGGGGCGTACGCGGCGTCGGAGCGGGCATCAGCGCGGTCTTCGCCGGTCAGGGCGCCACCGTCGTGACCTGCGCCCGGCGACCGGTCGAGGGCCTGCCCTACGACTTCCGGCCCTGCGATGTGCGCGACGACGATTCGGTCCGGGCGCTGATCGACGGGATCGTCGAGCGCTACGGCCGTCTCGACGTCGTCGTCAACAACGCAGGCGGCTCACCCCATGTGCCCGCCGCGGAAGCCTCGGCGAAATTCAGCCGTAAGATCATCGAGCTGAATTTGCTGGGGCCACTGTCGGTTTCGCAGCACGCGAATACCGTCATGCAGGCCCAGGACGCCGGCGGTTCGATCGTCAACATCTCCAGTGTGAGCGGCCGGCGACCCACCCCGGGCACCGCCGCGTACGGTGCGGCCAAGGCCGGGGTGGACAATCTGACGGCCACGCTGGCCGTCGAATGGGCACCGCGGGTGCGGGTGAACTCGGTGGTGGTCGGCATGGTCGAAACCGAACAGTCCGAATTGTTCTACGGCGACGCCGAATCGGTGGCCGCCGTCGCCGCCACCGTGCCGCTGCGGCGGCTGGCCACGCCCGCCGACATCGGTTGGGCGGCGGCCTTTCTGGCCTCCGACGCCGCGTCCTACATCAGCGGCGCCACCCTCGAGGTGCATGGCGGGGGAGAACCGCCGTCCTACCTCGAGGCATCCACAGCGAACAAGTGACCGACAGGAGACACACCATGGCATTGCTCGACGGCCGCGTCGTCATCGTGACCGGCGCAGGAGGCGGGATCGGGCGGGCGCACGCGCTGGCCTTCGCCGCCGAAGGTGCGCGCGTCGTGGTCAACGACATCGGCGTCGGCCTCGACGGTTCGCCGGCGGGCGGCGGCAGCGCCGCCCAGGCAGTCGTCGACGAGATCGTCTCTGCCGGCGGAGAAGCCGTTGCCAGTGGTGCCGACGTATCGGACTGGGAGGCCGCCGAAGGGCTCATCGGCACCGCCGTCTTGACGTTCGGACGCCTCGACGTCCTGGTCAACAACGCCGGCATCGTCCGGGACCGGATGATCGCGACCACCAGTGAGGCCGAGTTCGACGCCGTGATCGCGGTCCACCTCAAAGGGCACTTCGCCACCATGCGCCACGCCGCCGCGTACTGGCGGGCACAGTCGAAGGCCGGTGAGACCGTCGAGGCCCGGATCATCAACACCAGTTCGGGCGCCGGCCTGCAGGGCAGCATCGGACAGGGCAACTACAGCGCCGCCAAGGCGGGCATCGCGGCGCTGACGCTGGTCGGCGCGGCGGAGATGGGCCGCTACGGCGTCACGGTCAACGCGATCGCGCCCTCGGCCCGCACCCGGATGACCGAGACGGTGTTCGCCGAGATGATGGCCACCCAGGACCAGGACTTCGACGCCATGGCGCCCGAGAACATCTCGCCGCTGGTGGTATGGCTGGGCAGCGCCGAATCGCGTGATGTGACCGGTCAGGTGTTCGAGCTCGAGGGCGGCAAGATCCGCGTCGCGGAGGGCTGGGCGCACGGCCCACAGGTGGACAAGGGTGCGGCCTGGGATCCCGCCGAGCTGGGCCCGGTCGTCGAGGACCTGCTGGCCAAGGCTCGCACGCCGGTTCCGGTCTACGGTTCCTGACGGTGGCCGCTACTTCTTGAGTCTGCGGCTGCCGCCATGCCAATCTTCTTCGGTGCCAGTCGAATTCGGGTCAACGCCGAATGCGGCCAGTTGCGGCCGCTCGCGCAGGCTGCGCTTGAGTTCGGCGAAGCCGGGGAACGTGGCCAGGCCGACGACGTGATCCCACAGCCGGGCGGCGTCCTCGTCGTCCGGTAGACGGCTGATCACCGGGCCGAAGAACGCGGTGCCGCCGGGCGGCTGGAAGTGCAGGATCGGAGTGCCCACGTCTCGGCCGGTGAGACTGAGCGCCTCCTCGGTCTCCGCGCGGATCACGTCGTCGTAGGAGGAGTCCTCCAACGCGTCACCGAGTTCGTCGGGCATCGCCAGTGAGCGCAGTACCGGTTCGACGAAGGCGCGCGTGCCCTGATCGGCGCCTGCCAATTCCGTTTCGCGCGGAGTGTCGAACAGGAAGGTCCCCAGCGCCAGGTAGAGCGCACCGACCGCAGTCCGGCCACGTTCGGCGCGCACCTGGGCCGCCATCCGCAGCAGCCGGAGGCCGGCGGTGTGGCCGTCCTCGTAACCCGGCGGAAAGTGCGCGGCGTAGTCGACATTTGCGTTGACCATCCGCAGCGAGATGAAGCGCCAGTCGACGAGATAGTCGCGCTGTGCGGCCACCGTGCGCACCCACTTGCTCGTCATCCACGCGAACGGACATACCGGGTCGAAGTAGAAGTGCAGATCTGCCGGTCGCTGTTCGGGGACGGTCACGGTTCGCACACCACGATCGGGATCTCCCGGTCTGTCCACGACCGGTAGTCGGCGAAGGACGGATACATCGCCGTGAGCTTCGGCCAGTACTCGGCACGTTCGTCGTCGTCGGCGACCCGCGCCGTCAGCGCCAGGTTCTCGTCCTTGATCTGAACACCCACCTGGGGATTGTCGCGCAGGTTCAGATACCACATCGGATGTTTGTCGCTGCCGCCGCGCGACGCGACGAAGATGACCCGGTTGCCCTCGCGCAGATAGATCAGCGGGCTGACCCTGGGTTCCCCGGTTCTGCGTCCGATCGTCGTCAGCAGCGCGACCGGAGCGTTGCCGAAGCTACCGCCGAGGCGACCGCCAGAGAGCTTGTAGGCCAACGTATTTGCCCGCGACATCCATTTGATGAAGAAGTCGGCTCCCGGGGAGTTGAGTCTGCTGGGCGGTGACTTCGGCATGGTGGTCTCCTATGCTCGGTGAATGGACACTGTCTCCGATGACGCCCGCATCGCTGCGGCCGAAGCCTACGTCGACGCACTGGCCACCCACCGGGCGGACGCGGTCCCGTTCGCGCCGGACTGCGTGCGCGTCGAGGTCGGGATCAAGACGGGGTTCTCCGCAAAACACCTGCGGCGCAGCCTGACCGGCGGGCCGCAGTACCGCATCATCACCGCGACCACGGACCGGACGTTCCGCGTCGTCGGCGACGAGGTGCATGCGACGTTCACCGTCGTCACCAAGGCCACCGTCGCCGGGCGCCGCGTGGTGGCCCACGTCGACGAGACGTTCCTGATCCCGGCCTCCGATGGTCTGATCCACCACATCCGGGCCAAGATCCGGCCGGCGGTCGTGGCTGCCTAGCCGCTAGATCCGCTCGATGATCGTGCCGGTGGACAGGGCCCCGCCGGCGCACATGGTGATCAGGGCGGTGCTCTGGTCGGTGCGCTCCAGCTCGTGCAGCGCGGTGGTGATGAGCCGGCTGCCGGTGCTGCCCACCGGATGGCCCAGCGCGATCGCGCCGCCGTTGACGTTGACCCGGTCCATGTCGGGGTTGTGCACCCGCGCCCAGGACAACACGACCGAGGCGAACGCCTCGTTGATCTCGATGAGGTCGATGTCGCCCATCTTCATCCCGGCCTTCTCGAGCACCTTCGCCGTCGACTGCACGGGCCCGTCGAGGTGGTAGTAGGGCTCGGCGCCGACCAGTGCCTGGCTGACGATGCGCGCCCGCGGCCGCAGACCGTGTGCCTTGGCCACGTCGCTGTCCATCCACAGCACCGCGGCGGCGCCGTCGGAGATCTGCGACGAGGTGCCCGCGGTGTGGATGCCGCCCTCCATCACCGGCTTGAGCGCCGCCAGACCCTCGGCGGTCGTATCGCGCAGGCCCTGATCGCGGGTGACGACGTGCCGGTCGGAGGTGGGTTGTTTGTTCTCGTCGAGCACCGGGGCCTCGATACCGCTGATCTCGCGGTCGAAGCGGTTCTCGGCCCACGCCTGCTTGGCCTTGAGCTGCGACCCCAGGCCGAACGCGTCGATGTCCTCGCGGGTGATGCCCCGCCGGTTGGCGATCCGCTCGGCGGCCTCGAACTGATTGGGCATGTCGATGTCCCACGACTCGGCGCGGATCTTGGCCCGGTCCGGTCCGGCGTTGGCGCCCAGACCGACCCGGCTCATCGCCTCGACACCACAGGCGATCCCGACGTCGATGGCCCCGGCGGCGATCAATCCGGCGATGAGGTGGTTGGCCTGCTGGCCGCTACCGCACTGGCAGTCCACGGTGGTGGCGCCGACGTGGTCCGGCAGGCCGGCCGTCAGCCAGGCGACGCGGGAGATGTTGTTGGACTGCTCGCCGAACTGGGTGACGCAGCCGCCGATGACCTGTTCCACCTCACCGGCGTCGACGCCGGCCTTCTCCACGAGTGCCTTCTGCACCGCGCCGAGCAACTCGGTGGCGTGCAGGCCCGACAACCATCCGTTCCGCTTGCCGATGGGGCTGCGGGTGGCTTCAACGATGACAGGGGTACCCATTCCGCCAGGCTAGAACACGTTTCATTACTCTGACAAGCAACGATCCCGGCACGCCTTTGATCTGCGGCGGAGGCATGTTTTACTGGCACTAGAACACGTTGCAATCGACAGGAGCGCACACGTATGCCCCACGGAACTTCGGGCCCCATTCCCGCGGACTTCGACTTCCTGGACCCGGACGTCAATCTGAAAGCACTGCCGGTCGAGGAGCTCGCCGAGCTCCGCAAGTCCGAGCCTATCCACTGGGTGGACGTACCGGGTGGCACGGGTGGGTTCGGTGACAAGGGCTACTGGCTGGTCACCCGGCACGCCGACGTCAAGGAGGTGTCCAAGCGCAGTGACATCTTCGGTAGCTCGCCGGACGGCGCGATCCCGGTATGGCCGCAGGAGATGACGCGCGATTCCATCGATCTGCAGAAGAACGTGCTGCTGAACATGGACGCCCCGCAGCACACCCGGCTGCGCAAGATCATCTCCCGCGGGTTCACCCCGCGGGCCGTCGGTCGCCTCGAGGACGAGCTGAATCAGCGCGCCCAGAACATCGCCAAAACCGCACTGGCCAACGGCACGGGAGACTTCGTCGAGCAGGTGTCGGCCGAGCTGCCGCTGCAGGCGATCGCCGAACTGCTCGGTGTGCCGCAGAATGATCGCGACAAGATCTTCCGCTGGTCGAACGAGATGACCGGCGGCGAGGACCCCGAGTTCGCCGACGTCGATCCGGCCATGTCCTCCTTCGAGCTGATCACCTATGCCATGAAGATGGCCGAGGAGCGGGCCAAGAACCCGACCGAGGACATCGTCACCAAACTGATCGAGGCTGACATCGAGGGCGAGAAGCTCTCCGACGACGAGTTCGGCTTCTTCGTCATCATGCTCGCGGTGGCCGGCAACGAGACCACCCGCAACTCGATCACCCACGGCATGATCGCGTTCGCGGCCAACCCGGATCAGTGGGAGCTGTACAAGGCCGAGCGCCCGACCACCGCCGCCGACGAGATCATCCGCTGGGCGACACCGGTATCGGCGTTCCAGCGCACCGCGCTCGAGGACACCGAACTGTCCGGTGTGCAGATCAAGAAGGGCCAGCGGGTGGTGATGTCCTACCGCTCGGCCAACTTCGACGACGAGGTCTTCGAGAACCCGCACACGTTCAACATTCTTCGTGACCCGAATCCGCACGTCGGCTTCGGCGGGACGGGTGCGCACTACTGCATCGGCGCGAACCTGGCCCGGATGACGATCAACCTGATCTTCAATGCGGTCGCCGACAACATGCCCGATCTCAAGCCCATCGGCGATCCCGAGCGGTTACGGTCGGGGTGGCTCAACGGCATCAAGCACTGGCCTGTCGACTACACCGGCCAGGCCGCGGCCGGCCACTGATCGCCACAGGAACTCACCGCGCGCGAGCGCAACGGACTCGAGGAGGAGTCGGGTGGATTTCACGCCTGACCCGGAGCAGCAGGCTGTCGCCGATGTGGTGACCTCGGTGCTGACCCGGGAGAACACATGGGAGGCGCTGGTTTCGGGCGGAGTCCCGGCACTCGGTGTGCCGGAGCGGCTCGGCGGCGACGGGGTCGGGCTGCGTGAGCTCACCACGGCGCTGACCGAGATCGGCCGGCACGGCACGATCAGCCCCGCACTCGCGACCCTGGGCTTCGGGTTGATCCCGCTGCTCGATCTCGCCTCCCAGCCGCAGCAGGACCGCTACCTCGCCGGTGTGGCCAAGGGTGCGGTGCTCTCGGCCGCACTCAACGAGCCCGGCGCGTCGATGCCCGACCGCCCGTCGACCACGGTGCGCGGCGGTCGGCTGACGGGGACCAAGACCGGCGTCCCCTATGCCGAGGCCGCCGAGTGGCTTGTGGTCAGCACTGACAGCGGTGTGGTCGTGGTCTCCCCGAAGGCCGACGGCGTCACCGTCACCGCCACGCCGACCTCCAACGGAGGCGACGAATACTCGGTGCACTTCGACGATGTCGCCGTCGGTGAGGACGACGTGCTCGCCGGTGCGGAGGTGCGCCGTCTCAACCAGCTCGCGCTGGCGGCGGTCGGCGCATTCGCCGCAGGGTTGGTCGCGGGAGCCCTGCGACTCACCGCCGATTACGTCGCCAACCGGCACCAGTTCGGCCGGCCGCTGTCGACCTTCCAAACCGTCGCCGCGCAGCTGGCCGAGGTCTACATCGCTTCACGCACCATCGATCTGGCGTCGACGTCGGTGATCTGGCGGCTGGCCGAAGGCCGGGATGCCGACGAGGATCTCGACGTGCTCGGCTACTGGGTGACCTCCCAGGCGCCACCGGTCATGCAGACCTGTCATCACCTGCACGGCGGTATGGGGATGGACATCACCTATCCGATGAACCGCTATTACTCGACGATCAAGGACCTGACCCGCCTGCTGGGCGGTCCGTCGCACCGTCTCGAACTGGTGGGAGCCTGACTGATGTTGATCGACCTGACCCCCGAACAGCGCCAGCTGCAGGCCGAATTGCGCGAGTACTTCGCCAATCTCATCACGCCCGAGGAGGCGCAGGCGATGGAGACCGACCGGCACAACGAGGCCTACCGGGCGGTGATAAAGCGGATGGGCTCCGACGGCAAGCTGGGCGTCGGATGGCCCAAGGAGTTCGGCGGACTGGGCCTCGGTCCGGTCGAGCAGTCGATCTTCGTCAACGAGGCCGCCCGCGCCGACGTGCCGCTGCCGGCGGTGACGCTGCAGACCGTCGGACCGACCCTGCAGGTGTACGGCACCGAGGCGCAGAAGAAGAAATTCCTGCCCGCCATCCTCGCCGGTGAGGTGCATTTCGCGATCGGCTATTCCGAGCCGGAGGCCGGCACCGACCTCGCTTCGCTGCGCACCTCGGCGGTCCGGCACGGCGACGAATACATCGTCAACGGCCAGAAGATCTGGACCACCGGCGCCCATGACGCCGACTACATCTGGCTGGCGGTGCGCACGGATTCCGAAGCGCCCAAACACAAGGGCATCTCGATCCTCATCGTCGACACCAAGGACCCCGGCTACTCGTGGACGCCGATCATCCTGTCCGACGGCGCGCACCACACCAACGCCAGCTACTACAACGACGTTCATGTGCCGGCCGACATGCTCGTCGGTGAGGAGAACGCCGGCTGGAAGCTGATCACCACCCAGCTCAACCACGAGCGGGTCATGCTCGGCCCCGCGGGCAAGGTCGCGGTGATCTACGACCGGGTGCACGCCTGGGCGTCGAAGCCGGGCAGCAGCGGTGTCACCCCGCTCGACAACGAGGCGGTGCGGCGGCTCCTCGGAGAGATCAGGGCCATCTGGCGGATCAACGAGTTGCTCAACTGGCAGGTCGCCGCCGGCGGCGAGACCATCCAGGTCGCCGACGCCGCAGCCACCAAGGTGTTCGGCACCGAGCGGATCCAGCGGGTGGGCCGCATCGCCGAAGAGGTCGTCGGAACCTACGGCGACCCGGCCGATCCCGACACCGCCGAGCTGCTGCGCTGGCTCGACAGCCAGACCAAGCGCAATCTCGTCATCACCTTCGGTGGTGGTGTCAACGAGGTGATGCGCGAGATGATCGCGGCCGCGGGTCTGAAGGTCCCGAGGGTGCCCCGGTGATGAGCGCTGATCTGCAGCCGGACATCGAGAAGATCACGGCCGAGGGCAAGAGCGAACCACGCACCGGACGCGATCCGGTGAACCAGCCCATGATTCACCACTGGGTCGACGCCATCGGGGACAGGAACCCGATCTACGTCGACGCCGACGCCGCCACATCCGCCGGGCATCCGGGCATTGTCGCGCCGCCGGCGATGATCCAGGTGTGGACGATGGGCGGTCTAGGCGAGGGCCGGTCGGACGACGACCCGCTGTCGAAGATGATGGCGCTGTTCGACGATGCCGGCTATGTCGGCGTCGTCGCCACCAACTGCGAACAGACCTATCACCGGTATCTGCAACCCGGTGAGGAACTGACCATCCACGCCGACATCACCGATGTCGTGGGGCCGAAACAGACCGCGCTCGGCGAGGGCTACTTCATCAACCAGCTCATCACCTGGACCGTCGCCGGTGGCGAAACCGTCGCCGAGATGAACTGGCGCATCATGAAGTTCAAGCCCCGGGGCGAGGACACACCGGCCGTGCCCGACGACCTGGACCCGGACAACCTGATGCGGCCGGCCTCGTCGAAAGACACCCGGTTCTTCTGGGACGGGGTCAACGCGCACGAACTGCGGATCCAGAAGCGTCCGGACGGCACCCTGCAGCACCCGCCGGTGCCCGCGGTGTGGGCCGAGAAGGACGCCCCTGCCGACTACGTGGTGGCCGCCGGCACCGGCACCGTCTACAGCTACGTCGTGCACCACGCGCCGAAGGTGCCCGGTCGCAGCCTGCCGTTCGTGATAGCGCTGGTCGAGTTGGACGAGGGGGTGCGGATGCTCGGCGAGCTACGCGGTGTCGAACCCGCCGATGTACGGATCGGATTGCCCGTGCGCGCAACCTACATCGACTTCCCGGACAGCGACGTCAGCCCCGCGTGGACGCTCTACGCCTGGGAGCCGGCCCGATGAGCGCGCCGGCGTTGGAGGTCGGCGCGACGCTGCCCGAACTCAAGATCTACGGCGACCCGACGTTCATCGTCTCGACGGCCATCGCCACCCGCGACTACCAGGACGTGCACCACGACCGGGACAAGGCGCAGGCCAAAGGATCCAAGGACATCTTCGTCAACATCCTGACCGACACCGGTCTGGTGCAGCGGTACCTGACCGACTGGGCGGGGCCCACCGCTCGGATCAAGTCGATCGGGCTGCGACTCGGGGTGCCGTGGTACGCCTACGACACCATCACCTTCACCGGTGAGGTCACCGCCGTGGACGGCGGCGTCGCGACCGTCAAGGTGACCGGTGCCAACAGTCTCGGTAATCACGTCATCGCTACGGCGACACTCGCTTTGGGGGACCACTGATGCTCTCCGGAAAGGCCGCGATCGCCGGCATCGGCGCGACCGACTTCTCCAAGAACTCCGGCCGCAGCGAGCTACGGCTGGCCGCTGAGGCGGTACTCGACGCGCTCGACGACGCCGGACTCACCCCCGCCGACGTCGACGGTCTGGTGACGTTCTCGATGGACTCCAACCTCGAGACCGCGGTGGCGCGATCCACCGGCATCGGAGAGCTGACGTTCTTCAGTCAGATCGGCTACGGCGGCGGTGCCGCCGCGGCCACCGTGCAGCAGGCCGCACTGGCCGTCGCGACCGGCGTCGCCGAGGTCGTGGTCGCCTACCGGGCGTTCAACGAACGCTCGGAACACCGCTTCGGCCAGGTGATGACCGGTCTGACCGTCAACGCCGACTCCCGCGGTGTCGAGTACAGCTGGTCCTACCCACACGGTCTCAGCACCCCCGCCGCTTCAGTGGCCATGATCGCGCAGCGCTACATGTACGAATACGGCGCCACCAGCGCCGATTTCGGCGCCGTGTCGGTGGCCGATCGCAGGCACGCGGCCAACAATCCCAAGGCACACTTCTACGGCAAGCCCATCACCATCGAGGACCACCAGAATTCGCGGTGGATCGCCGAGCCGCTGCGCCTGCTGGACTGCTGCCAGGAGACCGACGGCGGGGTCGCGATCGTCGTGACGACTCCGGAGCGCGCGAAGGACCTCAAGCATCGGCCCGCGGTCATCGAGGCGGCCGCGCAGGCTGCCGGGGCCGATCAATTCACCATGTACTCGTACTACCGCGACGAACTCGGGCTGCCGGAGATGGGTCTGGTGGGTCGTCAACTGTGGGCCCAGAGCGGTCTGTCGCCCGACGATATCCAGACCGCCGTCCTCTATGACCACTTCACCCCGTACACCCTGATCCAGCTCGAGGAACTCGGATTCTGCGGCCGGGGCGAGGCCAAGGACTTCATCGCCGGTGGGGCCATCGAGATCGGCGGCAAGCTGCCGATCAACACCCACGGCGGCCAGCTCGGCGAGGCCTACATCCACGGGATGAACGGCATCGCCGAAGGTGTCCGTCAGCTGCGCGGCACCTCGGTCAACCAGGTCGACAACGTCGAGCATGTGCTCGTCACCGCCGGCACCGGGGTTCCGACCTCCGGGCTGATCCTGGGCTGAACATCCGTCGCCGACCCCCCGAGCTACCGGGTAAAGTTTGCTGCGTAGTCGTCTGACCATGCGCAGAGGGGGTCGTGACCGTGGGCATCATGCCGGACAGCAGCCCGTTCGGTTCCCAAACCGTGACGGGCCCCGGCTGGCCGAACGTCGATGAGGAGACGCTGGGCGCCGCCGCCGCCTCCTACGAGGCGCTGGCCGCGAAACTCAGCGGCAGCGTCGTCCCCGAACAGACGAGTCAGCTGATGAAGCTCGCCGAGGACTGGCAGGGCGGCGGGTCGGTCGCGGCCGCGGGAGAGGCCAGCACCATCATCGGCGGGCATGAGACCAATGCGGCCCACGCCGCCGCGATCGCGGCCAAGCTGCGCTCGATGGAAGCGGCCGTCGCGCAGACCAAGATGCTGGTCAACACCGTCGCTCAGGAAACCCAGCACGAGGTCGAGGCCATCTCGGCGATGCCCCTGCCGAACGCGCAGGAACTGGCGCAGAGCCGGATCAAGATGGGGCTGTCACAGAACACCGCCACCGTGACGGCCAACTCGACCGAACTCGCCAACACGCTGGGGGTGCCGCCGAGCATCCCGAAACCGGGCGCCCCACCGACCGTGCCGGGTCAGCAGGCGGCGAAGGAAGCCGGCAAAGCCGGTGAGCAGGGATCGCAGCAGGGTATGCAGATGATGATGCAGATGGCGCAGATGGGTGCGCAGCTGCCGTCGCAACTCGGCCAGATGGTGACCCAGGTTCCCCAGCAGATGATGCAGCCGCTGCAACAGCTGTCGCAGCCCCTGCAGCAGCTCACGTCGATGTTCGGCCAGGGCGGCAAGGGGGATGCGCTGGGTGCCGCCGGATCGCCGTTCTCGTCGTTCTCGAACCATCCCGCCGCGGGCGGATCGGGCGCCAGTGGCGGGGCCGGCATGGTCCGGGCGGCGTCGTTGCCCGGCTCGGGCGGCGTGGGGGCGCAGACGCCGCTGATGGCCGGGCTGGTGGGCACCAACGCCGTGTCCACGGCCCCACCCGAACCGGTCGGCGCCGGGTCCGTCGCGGTCGGCGGGGTGGCGCCGGTGGCCGCGGGCGGTATGGGCGGCGGCGCGCCGATGGGGATGATGGGCCAGCGCGGCACCAGTGGCGGGACGACGGCGGGTCTGACCGGGCCGCCGGAACTCGAGTACGACCTCGACGAGGACGTCGACGATGAGTGGTGAGGACGCCGAGGGGGCGAAGCGCTGATGGAACCGTTCAAGAAGCCGGAAGGCATCTCCTGGGATGCCGCTTCGGTGCAGCTGCCCGAGATGCCGATGGTGCCACCGGGTGAGGACGCGATGAGCGCGACGATCTCGGCCGTGCTGCCGACGCTGGCCGCGCCGCTCACCGCGAATGTCGTTGCGCTGCAAGCCAACGAAGGCATGTTCTCGGGAAAGTTGGTGAGTGCGCAGGCGGCGTACACGAACGCCGACGACCAGGGCGGTCAGGGCGTCGGACAGTTCACCGACATGCTGGGTCAGCTCGGCAAGATGGGCAGCGAGGCGGCCGGGTCGCTCGGAAAGGGCGCCGGCGGTGGTCAGGGCGGGGGCATGTTCGGGTCGATGATGCAGCAGGCGATGCAGGCGGCCCAGCAGTTCGGCGGCGGCAAGGAGGGCCAGGGCGGTCAGGGCGCACCCGCCTCAGGTGCTCAGGCCGGGTCCGCGCCGCCAGCCGCGCCTGCCGCCGGTGCCGGAGCTCCGGCTCCGCAGGCGCCGCCCGCAGACCAGAATCGCGAACACCAGCCTCCCGCCGAGGAGAAGGGACGCGACGAGGAGCGGCGACCGCTGCTCGAACGGGCCGATGCCGGGCCCGACGACCACGCCCGGGGCGCCGGGCCCGCGCCGGTCGCGCCGCCGCAGCCGTCCACCGACACCGACGTGGAGGACCTCGCCCGCCGCATGCTGTAGCGGCTGGCTGCGTCTGTCTCTGCCTCCGAACGTGACGCTGGAGTCACATTCGCCGTCGCTCGTGACTCCAGCGTCACGCGCGGTAGTGCTGTCGGTGCACGATGCCAGAGTTCAGCCATGGGGGAGCCGTTCATCGGCAGTGAAGCCGTCGCCATGGGACTCGTCACCAAGAGTGCGCTGCGGCGGCACTACACGCGCCTGTACCGAGACGTCTACATCGAGCCCGGGATCGTGCTGACCGCGGAGCGCAAAGCCCATGCCGCGTGGCTGTGGTCGCGAAGGAACGCAGTGGTCGCAGGATTCTCGGCGGCGGCCCTGCACGGAAGCCGATGGGTGAACGCATCGCGGCCGGCGGAACTGCTGCATGACAACCGCCACAGGCTGCCAGAGCTGCGCATCTGGGGTGACCGGCTGGACGATGACGAACGGCAGTTGATCGCCGGTGTGCCGGTGACCACGCCGGCCCGCACCGCACTCGACCTCGCCTGTTGGTACCCCCGAGGCACGGCGGTCGCCGCCATCGACGCGCTGGCCCGGGCGGTGGATCTGAAGATGGCGGACGTCGACCTGCTGACCGAGCGGTACCGCGGTCGCCGGGGCATCGGGCAAGCGATCGCCACCCTGAGCCTGATCGACAGCGGTGCGCAATCGCCCAAGGAGTCGTGGCTACGCACTGTCCTCGTCGAAGCGGGCCTTCCGCGGCCGACCACACAGATCCCGGTATACGACGACGACTGCCGACCCTTCGCGTTTCTGGACATGGGTTGGGAGGACGTCATGGTCGCCGTGGAATACGACGGCGAGCAACACCGGATAGATCGCAAGCAGTACACCTGGGACATTCGGCGTCAGGAAAGAATCGAACGCTGCGGCTGGCTTGTCGTCCGGGTCGTTGCAGACGACCGTGAAGCCGACATCATCCGGCGGGTACGCGCGGCACGCTCCCGCCGAACGTGACGCCAGTGCCACGCTCGAACGCCCGCGTGACTCCAGCGTCACGCTCGCGGCAGGACCCGGAGTTACTTCGCGATCAGTTCCACGCCGGACAGGGCGATGGCGTCGTCGCGGCTGGGTGCGGTGATGGTGGCGAGCAGGGTGTCGCCGTCTTTCCAGACGTTGGCCCGCAGCGTCTCGCCCGGGAACACCACGCCGGCGAAGCGGGCGCCGTAGGACGCGACGCGAGAGACGTCACCGTCGAGGAAGGTGTCGACGATCGCCTTGCATGCGATGCCGTAGGTGCACAACCCATGCAGGATCGGCCGCGGAAAGCCTGCTGCCGCAGCGAATTCGGGGTCGGAGTGCAGCGGGTTGCGGTCGCCGCACAGGCGGTAGAGCAGCGCCTGCTGGGGCAGGATCGGCAGATCGACCTCGGCGTCGGGTGCTCGCTGCGGCGGCTCGACCGAGGTCGACGGACCCCGCTCACCGCCGAATCCGCCCTCACCCCTGGCGAAGATCGACCGCTTCTGCGTCCACAGCGGCGTACCGTCCGGCGCGGCGACGGTGGTCTCCGACCAGATGACCGCGGCCTTGCCCTTGTCCCAGATGTCGGTGATGCGGGTGACGCCGACGCCACTGCCCGACGACGGGATCGGCCCGGGGACGGACACCGCCTCGCTGCCGTGCAGCACCCTGGACAGCTCGATCTCGATCCCGGGGAACGTCACCGAGGGCGGCTCGGTCATGTGAAAGCTCTGTGCGACGCTGCCGAAGGTCGGGAGCACCTGCGGGGTGTTGTCCACCAGGTAGCGCAGCTCGCGCTGATCCATCGGATCGACGCCGGCGCCCAGACCCAGGTGGTAGAGCTGCACATCGCTACTGGTCCACGAGAATTCGACCGGCGGCAGCTCGGCACCCAGGGCTTCGTCCAGATTGATCGGCATGGCGCTATTTCTTACCGGCGAGGTGCAGCGCGGCCAGATATCCGAACGTCATGGCGGGCCCGATCGTCCCGCCCGGACCGGGATACGTATGGCCCATGACCGGCGAGCTGGCGTTGCCCGCGGCGTAGAGGCCTTCGATGACCGAGCCGTCGTCACGCAGTGCCCGCCCGTGGACGTCGGTGCGTACCCCGCCCTTGGTGCCGAGGTCACCCGGCACCATCTTCGCTGCGTAGAACGGGCCGTGGCTGATCTCGCCGAGATTGGGATTCGGCTTGTTCGTGGGATCGCCGTAGTAGCGGTCGTAGGCGCTCTCACCGCGGTGGAAGTCCTCGTCGACCCCGCTGCGCGCGAAGCCGTTGAACCGGTCGACCGTCGCGGTCAGCGCCTCGGCCGACAGGCCGGCCTTCTCGGCCAGTTCGGTGAGGGTGTCGGCCTTGACGATGACGCCGGATTCCAGCCACTTGTTCGGAATGCGCTGTCCCGGTTGAAGTCCGGCGAAGATGTAGCGGTCGCGGTACTGCTGGTCGAAGATCAGCCAGGCGGGGATGTTCTCGCCCGGTCCCGACCCCTGGCCGTACTGGCCGCCGTACATGTGGTGGCAGGCCTCGACGTAGGGCATCGATTCGTTCATGAAGCGCTGGGCCGACATGTTGACGATGATCGATCCGGGGGAGTTGCGTTCCGAGAGCGCGAACCACGGGGCGCCGACCAGGGGAACCGTCGGCCCCCACCAGGCGTCCTCCATGACGTCCAGTGCCGCGCCGAGCTTCTCGGCGGCCAGGATGCCGTCACCGGTGTTGGCCGTGGCGCCGACCGTCCACTCGGTGGTGATCGGGGCGCGCTGGTATTTGACCCGCATCTGCTCGTTGTGCTCGAACCCGCCGGAGCCCAGGATCACTCCGCGGCGGGCGCGGATCAGCCGGGGTTCGTCGGACTCCGGAGCCGTCATGTCGCGGACATAGATCCCGCGCACGACGCCGTCCTCGACGTACAGGTCGGTGAGCGCGGTGTTGAGCAGCACCGGTACCCCGGCCTGGCGCAATGCGATGCGTAGCGGGGCGATCAGGGCGCGTCCCATGCCGACGAGGTTCTTGCCGGTGGCGTTGGCCCAGACGGACCGGACCCCGACCTTGAGGCTGCGCAGGACCCCGCGCGGATGGCGCTTGAGCTGGTTGAGTCGCACGTAATCCTGCTGCATGACGACCATGTTGAGCGGCACCTTGCCGTACGGCGGCTCCAGTCCGGGCAGATCCTCGCCGAGCTTCTTGGCGTTGAACGGCTTGGGCTCCACGGAACGTCCGGTCGGCTTTCCGCCCGGCGTCTCGGGGTAGTAGTCGGAGTAGCCGGGCACCCAGCACAGCTTCAACGGTGAGTGCTTCAGCACGAACGAGAGCATCTCGGGTCCGCGGTCGAGGTAGGTGTCGATCCGCTCCGGAGCCACCACGTCGCCGATGATCGCGTGCAGGTACCGACGGGCGTCTTCGCGGGTGTCCTTGACCCCGTCGCGTTTGAGCACCTCGTTGTTCGGAATCCAGACACCGCCACCCGACCGCGCAGTGGAACCCCCATAGTGCGGGGCCTTCTCGACGACTACTGTCGAGAGGCCCTGGTGAGCAGCGGTGAGGGCGGCGACCATACCGGCCGCGCCGCTTCCCACGACGATGACGTCGTACTCCTGTCCGGTCATGTAGAACACGTTATAGAATTGCCCGGCCGACCCACAACTGTGCCGGTCGACGATACGAGGGGACTTCACGTAAATGCTCAGCGCCGAGGTACGTGATCAGCTGGCCGCCGACCTGGCGGAGGCCGAGCGGAGCCGGGTTCCGATCACGCCGCTGACCGACCGTCAGCCCGATATCGACGTCGTGGACGCCTACGAGATCCAGCTGATCAACATCCGGCAGCGGGTCGCCGAAGGCGCGCGCGTGATCGGTCACAAGGTCGGCCTCTCGAGCGAGGCCATGCAGAAGATGATGAACGTCGACGAACCCGACTACGGCCACCTGCTCGACGAGATGCAGGTGTTCGAAGACGTTGCCGTTCGGTCGGACCGCTTCCTGTATCCGCGCGTCGAGGTCGAGGTGGGGTTCATCCTGGCCGACGACCTGCCCGGTGCCGGATGCACCGAGGAGGACGTGCTGGCGGCGACGGCGGCGTTCGCGCCGGCCATCGAGTTGATCGACACCCGCATCACCGACTGGAAGATCAAACTCTGCGACACCATCGCCGACAACGCCTCATCGGCCGGCTGGGTGCTGGGCGAGGCGCGGGTTTCGCCCAAGGACGTGGACATTCGAGCCATCGACGCCGTGCTCACCAACAACGGTGAGACGGTGGCCGAAGGCCGCAGCGATGCGGTGCTCGGCAACCCGGTCACCGCGGTGGCGTGGCTGGCGCGCAAGGTCGAGAGTTTCGGGGTGCGGCTGCGGGCCGGCGACATCGTGTTGCCCGGCTCCTGCACCCGTGCGATAGATGCACCGCCCGGTAGCCGTTTCGTCGCTGACTTCGCCGGGTTAGGTTCAGTCAAGCTCAATTTCGAGTAAGGCAGGGAGAACGATGCCGCAGAAACTACAGGTCGCGATCGTCGGATCCGGCAACATCAGTACCGATCTGCTCTACAAGCTGCTGCGCTCGGAGTACCTGGAGCCGCGCTGGATGGTGGGGATCGACCCGGAGTCCGAGGGGTTGGCCCGGGCCCGGAAACTGGGGCTGGAAACCACCCACGAAGGGGTGGATTGGCTGCTGGCGCAATCGGAGAAGCCGGACATGGTGTTCGAGGCGACGAGTGCCTACGTACACCGTGACGCGGCTCCGCGCTACCAGGAGGCCGGGATCCGGGCGATCGACCTGACCCCTGCGGCGGTCGGACCCGGGGTGATCCCGCCGGCGAATCTGCGTCAACATCTGGACGCGCCGAACGTGAACATGGTGACCTGCGGTGGGCAGGCCACCATCCCGATCGTGCACGCGGTCAGCCGGGTGGTCGAGGTGCCCTACGGCGAGATCGTCGCCTCGGTGTCGTCGGCCTCGGCCGGCCCGGGTACCCGGGCGAACATCGACGAGTTCACCAAGACGACCAGCGCGGGTGTGCAGAACATCGGCGGCGCCAAGCGCGGTAAGGCGATCATCATCCTCAACCCCGCCGATCCGCCGATGATCATGCGCGACACCATCTTCTGTGCCATCCCCGAGGACGCCGACCGCGAGGCGATCGCGCAGTCGATCCGCGACGTCGTGGCCGAGGTGCAGACCTACGTGCCCGGATACCGGCTCCTCAACGAACCCCAGTTCGACGATCCGTCCATCAACTCGGGCGGTCAGGCCCTGGTCACCACGTTCATCGAGGTGGAGGGTGCCGGTGACTATCTGCCGCCCTACGCGGGCAATCTGGACATCATGACCGCGGCGGCGGCCAAGGTGGGCGAAGAAATAGCGAGGGATCGCGTCAACCAGGTGCCGGCAGGAGCGCAATCATGAGTACCGAGGACATCTACTTCAACCCGATGTGGGACATCCGGATGACGGATACGTCGCTGCGCGACGGCTCGCATCACAAGCGTCACCAGTTCACCAAGGACGAGGTGCACGCGATCGTCGCCGCGCTGGATGCTGCGGGCGTGCCGGTCATCGAGGTGACCCACGGTGACGGGCTGGGCGGGTCCAGCTTCAACTACGGGTTCTCCAAGACCCCGGAGCAGGAGCTGATCAAGCTGGCCGCTGAGACGGCCAAGGAGTCCAAGATCGCCTTTCTGATGCTGCCGGGTGTGGGCACCAAGGAGGACATCAAGGAAGCACAGAACAACGGCGGCTCGATCTGCCGGATCGCCACCCACTGCACCGAGGCCGACGTGTCGATCCAGCACTTCGGGCTGGCCCGCGAACTCGGTCTGGAGACCGTGGGCTTCCTGATGATGAGCCACACGATCCCGCCGGAGAAGCTGGCCAAGCAGGCGCGCATCATGGCCGACGCCGGATGCCAGTGTGTGTACGTCGTGGATTCGGCGGGCGCGCTGGTCCTGGAGGGGGTGCGTGACCGGGTGGCCGCGCTGGTCGCCGAACTCGGCGACGACGCCCAAGTCGGTTTTCACGGCCACGAGAATCTCGGCCTGGGGGTCGCCAACTCCATCGAGGCCGTGCGGGCCGGTGCCAAGCAGATCGACGGTTCGTGCCGGCGGTTCGGCGCGGGTGCCGGTAACGCACCGGTCGAAGCGCTGATCGGGGTGTTCGACAAGATCGGCGTGAAGACCGGTATCGACTTCTTCGACATCGCCGACGCCGCCGAAGAGGTGGTGGCGCCCGCCATGCCCCAGGAGTGCCTGCTGGACCGCAACGCGCTGATCATGGGGTACTCGGGCGTGTACTCGAGCTTCCTCAAGCACGCGATCCGCCAGTCCGAGCGCTACGGCGTTCCGGCCCACAAGCTGCTGCACCGGGCCGGGCAGCGCAAGCTGATCGGCGGCCAGGAGGACCAGCTCATCGACATCGCGCTCGAGATCAAGCGTGAGATGGAGTCCGAGCAGGCTGCTGCCGGCTAGCCGATCTGCGCGCGCCGCCGGCGAACGAACCATCCGACGACCAGTACGCCGACTATCGCGAATACGCCGTACTGGTAGCGGGATGCCCACTGTGAGACGGCTTCCCAATTCCCGCCGAGATGGAAGCCGGCGACGACGAGCAGACTGTTCCAGCACGCGCTGCCCAGCGCGGTGAGGGTCAGGAACCGCATCACCGGCATGCGATACATGCCGGCCGGTACCGAGATCAGGCTGCGAACCACGGGGATCATCCGTCCGAACAGCACCGCCTTGTCCCCGTGGCGGTGGAACCACGACTCGCTCTTGGCGAGGTCGTCGAGGGAGAAGAACGGCAACCGGTCGACGAGCCGATGGATCCGGTCGCGTCCGAGCAGGGCACCGATCAGATACAGCACGACGGCGCCCACGACCGAACCCGCCGTCGTCCACACGATCGCCTCGGCCAGCGTCATCTCGCCGCGCGCCGCGGCGAATCCGGCGAGCGGCAGGATGATCTCGCTCGGCAGGGGAGGGAACACGTTCTCCGCGGCGATCGCCGCACCGGCACCCGCACCACCGAGCCGCTCCATCAGCCCGACCGCCCAGCCGGCCACTCCGCCGATCTCACCGGGTTCGTTTGCCAGCGCGGGGGCGTCCATGCCATCGAGAATAGAGGCGGGGCCGACCGCGACCTGTCGGTGCAGCCGGGCACGATAGGCAGATGACCGCCCGCACCGCGACCCGCAGTGATGCCCAGCAGATCCTCGAACAGCTGGCCGGTCCGGGCGCGACGCTGCGGGACGACCAATGGTCGGCGATCGAGGCGCTGGTGGTCCATCGCAGGCAGGCCCTGGTCGTCCAGCGGACCGGCTGGGGGAAATCGGCGGTCTACTTCATCGCCGCCAAACTGCTGCGAGCCGGTGGGCGCGGGCCCACGGTCATCGTGTCTCCGCTGCTCGCCCTGATGCGCAATCAGGTCGCGGCCGCCGATCGGGCCGGTGTGCACGCGGCGACCATCAATTCCGGCAACGTCGCCGAATGGGACGACATCCACACGCGGGTCCGCCAGGGTGAGCTCGACGTGCTGCTCGTCAGCCCGGAGCGGCTCAACAACCCCGACTTCCGTGACAACGTGCTGCCCGCACTGGCCGCCGACGCCGGACTGGTCGTGGTCGACGAGGCGCACTGCGTCTCGGACTGGGGTCACGACTTCCGCCCGGACTACCGGCGTATCCGCACCCTGATCGCCGAGCTCGGACAGGACATCCCGGTGCTGGCCACCACCGCGACCGCCAACGACCGGGTGGTCGACGATGTGGCAACCCAACTCGGGGTCGGTGGTCGAGACACCCTTGTGCTGCGCGGCGGGCTCGACCGGGAGTCGCTGCGGCTGTCGGTGGTCACCGCGGGTAATCCCGCTCAACGGGCAGCGTGGGTCGCCGCACACCTGGCCGAACTGCCCGGCTCCGGCATCATCTACACCCTCACCGTGACCCAGGCGCATGACATCGCCGCGCTGTTGCGCGAACACGGGCACCCGGTCGCCGCCTACACCGGGTCGACCGACCCCGCCGAACGCGAACAGCTCGAGGGCGATCTGCTGCGCAACCGGGTGAAGGCCCTGATCGCGACGTCGGCGCTGGGGATGGGATTCGACAAACCCGATCTCGGCTTCGTGGTCCACCTCGGCGCGCCGTCCTCGCCGATCGCCTACTACCAGCAGGTCGGCCGCGCCGGGCGCGCCACCGCCAGCGCCGAGGTCGTCCTGCTGCCCGGTCGGGAGGACCAGGAGGTGTGGCGGTATTTCGCGTCGGTCGCGTTCCCGGCGGAGACCACGGTGCGCCGGGTGATCGACGCACTCGAGCCTGACCGGCCGCAGTCGACCGTCGCGCTCGAACCTCTCGTCGACCTCAACCGCAGCAGGCTGGAGATGGTGCTCAAGGTGCTCGACGTCGACGGTGCGGTCCGCCGCGTCAAAGGCGGCTGGCTGGCCACCGGCGCCCCCTGGGCCTACGACGAGCAGCGCTACCGGCGGCTCGACGACGCGCGCCGTCGCGAACAGCAGGCGATGCTCGACTACCAGGAGACCACCGGGTGCCGGATGGCCTTTCTGCGCCGCCAGCTCGACGACCCGCAGCTGCGCGAGGGTGACCGCTGCGGCCGCTGCGACAACTGTGCCGGCCCGCGTTTCACCGCCCTGGTCGACGCCGCGGCCGTCGACGACGTCCGGGAACGGCTGATGCGGCCGGGAGTCGAACTCGCCGCCCGCCGGCAATGGCCCTCCGGGTTGGTCAAGCTCGGTCTGGATCTGAGCGGACGCATCGGCGACGGTCCGTCGACCGGCCGCGTCATCGGCCGGTTGACCGACCTGGGGTGGGGCGCCCGGCTGCGGCGGCTGCTCGACGAGCCCGACGCGGAGGTGCCCGACGATGTGGTGCGCGCGGCGGTCGACGTGCTTGCCGCCTGGACGTGGCAGACCCGTCCGGTGGCGGTGCTCGGCCTGGATTCGCACACCCATCCCACGCTGATCCGGTCGGTGACCCAGCGGTTGGCCCAGCTGGGCCGGCTGACCGACCTGGGCACCCTGCGTTACCGTCCCGACCGCCGCCCGGTGACCGCCGCGAACTCGGCCTATCGCGTTGCCGGCCTGCATGATTCGTGGGAGAACCCCGACATCGGCGCACCGGGTGGTCCGGTGTTGCTGGTCGACGATGTGGCCGACACCGGCTGGACGCTGACCATGGCGGCACGGGTGGTGCGGGCCGCCGGGGCGCCCGAGGTGCTGCCCTTCGCGTTGGCCTCGGTCAGCTGAGGCCGCCGAACCGGGCACTCAGCGCCCGCGCGGTCGCCACCACGCCCTTGGCGTGTCTGGTGATCTCGGCGTCGGTGAGCGCGCGGCCGATCTGCAGCGACACCACCATGATCTGACGCCGGTGGTGGTCGAACACCGGGGCGGACACGACACTGATGTCGTGGCGCTGGCGGCCGCCGTCGGATTCGTCGCGCAGATACACCCGCTCACCGACGTCGGAGATCAGTTCCCCCAGCAGGGCCCGCAGTTCGTCCGGCAGCGTGCTCGACATACCCGCCATGAGCGAATAGAGCCGACGTCCGCGCGGGGTCAACCGCTCCACCAGGTAGCCCGCGCTGCGGCAGTGCGCGACAACCCTGTCGAGATGCTCGGATTCGGTGCGCAGCGCGATGGTGGGCTCTTTGGCCAGCCAGGTGCGCAGCGCTTCGTCATCCCACAGGACGAACATCAGGCCGACCGGTGGGGCGAATGGGTAGCTCTCGCCCACCCGCACTCCGACGTCCGTTCCGGCCGGTCCGACCAGTTCCAGCAGGGTGATGCGGTCGTCGATCACCGCGGACAGGGCTGCGGTGGTGCCGAAGGCCCCGGACAACCGCCGGAGTTCCTCGCGCGCAGCGGGATCGACGCGCATCGACTCCTGTGCGGTGTGGCCCAACGCGATCAGGGCGGGGCCCAGGCGGTAGGTCTTGTCCTGCGGGTCGCGAAGCAGATAACCGGCCTCGGCCAGGGTGGTGACGATGCCCAGGCACGTCGGCTTGCTGAGCCCGTTTCGGCGCGCGAGATCCGAGAGGCCGAACCGGTCATGCGGATTGCGGGACAGGAACTCCAACAGGGCGATGACCCGTGCCGTCGGCGGTGAGGTCCGCCCCGTGGTCGCGTCCGCCATCGCCGCCCCGCCCGTTGACTCGAATTGGAACACGTTCTAGTGTCGGACCAGAACTCTACCAGCACGGTCCAATATTGAACCGCGGGAGGCGCACCGCCCATGTACGCACAACCACTGGCCGACGCCATCGCCGAGGCCGAAAGCCTGGTGGCGGCGGCGCCGTTCATCGAGTCCGAAGCCGACCTGCTCGAAGGTCTGCAGTACCTCGCCGGCTGTATCGCGGCGTGCACGCACGTCGCGTTCGACTACGACCGCGAGCATCCCTTCCTGCACAGCGGCACGGGTCCGTTCACCAAGATGGGGCTGGACAACCCGGACACGATGTACTTCGGCACCCGGGTTCAGCCCGGCCACGAGTACGTCGTCACGGGACGGCGCGGCACCACGACCGACGTGAGCTTCCAACTCCTCGGTGGCGAGTACACCGACGAGAACGTCCCGGACAGCGAGACCGCGTTCGACGACCGCCGGCTCGACATCGCCGACGACGGCACCTTCGAATGGCGCTTCACCCCGGATACGCCCGCGCAGCTGGTGATCCGCGAGGTCTCCAACGACTGGTCGGCCCAGCGCGGTACCTTCGCGATCTCGCGCACCGACACGGCCGGCACCGCGCCGCCGCCGCTCAGTAGAGAGCTCATCGAGAAGCGCTACGCCGTGGCGGGCAAGCAGCTGGTGCAGCGGGTGAAAACCTGGCTGCAGTTCCCGCAGTGGTTCTACGACTCCCTGCCGGTCAACACGCTCACCGCTCCACGGCTGACGCCAGGCGGGCTGGCGACCCAGTATTCGTCGGTCGGCCACTACGACCTGCGCGACGATCAGGCGATCGTGATCACGCTGCCGGTCAGCGACGCCCCCTACGTCGGATTCCAGCTCGGCAGCCTCTGGTACATCTCGCTGGACTACATCAACCATCAGACCTCGCTCAACGGCACCCAGGCTCAGCCCGACCCCGACGGCAAGATCCGCATCGTGGTCGCCGAACGCAACCCCGGCGTCACCAACTGGTGTGAAACCCTCGGCCACGCCAAGGGCTATCTGCAGTTTCGCTGGCAACGCGTGTCGCGGGAGCTGACCGCCGCCGACGGCCCGACGATGGAGATCGTCGACGTCGACCGGGTCGGCGCCGCGTTGCCCCACTACGAGCACAACAAGATCTCAGAACAGGATTGGCGGGCGCGGATCGCGCTGCGGCAGAAACAGATCGGCGAGAGGATGGTGGGCTGAGCGATGTCCGGACTGCTGAAGGACAAGGTGGTCGTCGTCAGCGGGGTGGGGCCCGCCCTGGGAACCACGCTGGCGCGTCGGTGCGCTGAGAACGGTGCCGATCTGGTGCTCGCCGCGCGGACCGTGGAGCGCCTCGAGGATGTCGCAGGACAGGTCGCCGACCTCGGCCGCCGCGCGGTGACGGTGGGCACCGACATCACCGACGGCGACCAGGTCGACAATCTCGTGGCCGCGTCGCTGGAGGCCTATGGCCGGGTGGACGTGTTGATCAACAACGCTTTTCGGGTGCCCTCGATGAAGCCGCTGGCCAACACCACCTTCGAGCACATTCGCGAGGCCATCGAGCTCACGGTGCTGGGCGCACTGCGCCTCACCCAGGGCTTCACTCCCGCGCTGGCCGAGTCGAACGGGTCGGTGGTCAACGTCAACTCGATGGTGGTGCGGCACTCGCAGGCCAAATACGGCGCCTACAAGATGGCGAAGTCGGCGCTGCTGGCCATGTCCCAATCGCTGGCCACCGAACTCGGCGAGCAGGGTATCCGCGTCAATTCGGTTGTCCCGGGTTACATCTGGGGTGACACCTTGAAGTCGTATTTCAACCACCAGGCCGGCAAATACGGCACCACGGTCGAGGAGATCTACAAGGCCACCGCCGCGGCCTCGGATCTCAAGCGACTGCCGACCGAGGACGAGGTCGCCTCGGCGATCCTGTTCATGGCCAGCGATCTGTCCAGCGGGATCACCGGTCAGACGCTCGACGTCAACTGCGGGGAGTACAAGGCGTGAGCGCACGCACCAATGTGGGCACTGTCGAAGACCTGCACGCCTCGGCGATCAAGGCCTGCGGCCTCGAGGACTTCGGCCCGGACGACGACAACTACCGCGAAGCGCTCGGCGTGCTGCTCGACGCGTATGCCCGCGAGGCGGATCTGACCGAGCTCGGCAGCAAGATGCAGCGGTTCTTCGTGCGCAACGCGCTGGTGGCACGCCTGGTATCCGAGGCGGCGTTCAAGCAGTATCCGCAGCACCTCGACGTGCCGATCGAGGCGCCCATCTTCGTCACCGGACTGCCGCGCACCGGGACCACGGCACTGCATCGGCTGCTGGCCGCCGACCCGCGTCATCAGGGTCTCGAGCTGTGGCTCGCGGAGTTCCCGCAACCGCGACCGCCCCGGGAGACCTGGTCGCAGAACCCCGTCTTCCAGCAGCTCGACGCACAGTTCACCAAGGCGCACGAGGAGAACCCCGACTACACCGGGCTGCACTACATGACCGCCGACGAGGTCGAGGAGTGCTGGCAGTTGCTGCGCCAGAGCCTGCATTCGGTCTCCTACGAGACGTTGGCGCACATCCCCAGCTACGCGCAGTGGCTGGCCCGCCAGGACTGGGTCAAGCCGTATCAGCGACACCGCCGCAACCTGCAGCTGATCGGCCTCAACGACCCCGAGAAACGCTGGGTGCTCAAGAATCCGAGCCATCTGTTCGCCCTCGACGCGCTGTTCGCCACCTACCCCGACGCGCTGGTGATCCAATGTCACCGACCGCCGGAGACGTTGATGGCGTCGATGTGCTCGCTGGCGCAGCACACCACGGCGGGGTGGTCGAACACCTTCGTCGGCGAGGTCATCGGCGCGGATTCGATGGAGACCTGGTCACGTGGCCTGGAGCAGTTCAATCGCGAACGCGCCAAGCACGATTCGTCGCAGTTCTACGACATGGACTACTTCGACTTCATCAAGGATCCGGTGGCTGAGGTGGAGAAGATCTACCGGCATTTCGATATCGAGGTCACCGATGAGTCCCGCACGGCCATGGTGGACAGCCATGAGGAGAGCAAGAAGGGGCCGCGCGCGCCCAAGCACTCCTATTCGCTGGGCGATTACGGCCTGACCGACGAACAGGTCAAGGAGCGCTTCAAGGGGCTGTAGCTGACGGCGAGGATCAGCCGTCGCCGGGGGAGGGGGCGCTCGAGAACTCCTCGAGGCACCCCTCGGCGACCGCGTGTTTGATGCTGTCGGCCAGCCGCGGGCAGGACCGCGACCGCGCCGGCTGTCCGCCGGCCTCGCGGATCTCGCTGAAGAACGCGCACCGTGAGGTGGCCTGCGAGTTCCACTGCACCGCGGTGTGACCGGGTCCGAGCTTCTTGACGTCGACCGACACATGACAGAAGCGGCAGTCCACCGACACCAGCCCCGACCTCAGATACCGCTCGCGGTCGCGGGCGGTGGCCTCCTGGAGGGCCCGCGCCCGCTCCGGACCGAAGGCCGGCGCCTTGGACCACGAGCCGGTACCGCCACCGCCGCCCGCGGGGTGGTCGTCGTCATCGTGGGCGCCGTAGAGCTCGAGCATCGACCGCGCGAGCTGGTCGACGTCGGGCGCCCGGTCGCGAGGGGCCACTACTGCTGAGCCTTCTCTGTTTCCTTCTCGGCCTCTTGCCGCTTGAGGTTCTCCGCCACCTCGGTATTCCAGTACTCGTTGGCCGCGGTGGTGTCGACCTCGATCTCGAAGCGGTCGGTCATCTCCGACGTGACGTCGGCGGCGTCGACGTAGAACTGCTGGTACCAGCGGCGCAGCTGATACACCGCACCGTCTTCCTCGACCAGCAGGGGATTGTCGATCCGGGTCTTGTGCTTCCAGATCTCCACGTCCTGCAGGAAGCCCTTGCTGACACCCTCGGTGAACACCCGGGCCAATTTGTCGGTCGTCTTCTCGTCGAGGCCCTTGGGCTTCTCCACGATGACACCCCACTGCAGGACGAACGAATCCTGCGTCACCGGGTAATGACAGTTGATCAGGATCGACTCGGCCTTGAAGCCGCCGTAGTTGTTGTGCAGCCAGTTGATCATGAACGACGGCCCGAAGTAGGACGCCTCGGAGTCCAGATGCGCCTCACCGTAGGTGGTGCCCATGTCACCGACGTCGGGCCGACCGACGTTGTGCAGGTACTGGCTGGCGATGTGGCCTTCGAACACGTTCTTGAAGTACGTCGGCAGGCCGTAGTGGATGTAGAAGAAGTGCGCCATGTCGGTGACGTTGTCGATGATCTCGCGGCAGTTACTGCCCTCGATGAGCATCGTGTTCCAGCGCCAGTCGGTCCACTCGTCGCTCGCGAACTCCGGGATGTCGGGGATCCGGACATCCTCCGGCGGCGGGTTGCCCTCGTGATCGTGCCAAACGAACAGCAGGCCACCGCGGACGTCGGTATGCCAGGCGCGGGTGCGGGCCAGCCGCGGCGTGCGCTTGGCGTAGGGAACGAGCTTGCATTTCCCATCGCCGCCCCAGCGCCAATCGTGGAACGGGCAGGCGACCGTATCGCCCTTGATGGTGCCCTGCGAGAGATTGCCCCCCATGTGGCGGCAGTACCCGTCGAGCACCTTCAGCTCACCCTGCGAATCGGCGAAGACGACCAGCATGGTGCCGAAGATCTCGATGCCGTGGGGTTGGCCGTCGAGGTAGTCCTTGACAGGCCCCAGGCAGTGCCAGCCACGGGCAAAGCGGTCGGGCAGCGTACCCGTGTCGATCTCGCGGATACCGCTGTGAGCGGTGTCGGTCTTCACCTACGCCTCCAGAATCTCGGCTTCTAACTAGAACACGTTACAGTTTTGCCCCGCGGTCCCGCAATAATTAAGGCGTGACCTGCGGCATACCCCTGGACGGATGGCCTGAACCGGTGCCCGCCGGATTCCTGCCGCAGATGTCAGCTGACGGCGGCATGCGTCGGCGGGGGGCTTACGGTGGATCCATGCGAGTCGGACAGGTGGCCGGGCTGTGGCGGTATCCGGTCAAATCGCTCGGCGGTGAGCGTATCGAACAGACCGACATCGGTGGGCGCGGAGTGCTCGGCGATCGGCTCTGGGCGGTCCGCGACGTGGAGAACGACGTGACGGCGACGGCGCGACGCATGCCCGTCCTGTTGACCGCCTCGGCGCGCTATGCCGACCCGGTGCCGGCCCACGCCGGACCGGGTCGGGTGCCCGATGTCGAGATCACGTTCCCCGACGGTGCAGTGCTGTCCAGCTGCGACGACGGCGTACATGCGAAGCTCTCGGAGTTGGCCGGCCGCGAGGTGCGCCTGACCGCACTGCCGCCGGCCGACGACACCAGCCTGCACCGGCTGAGCCCCGCCGAGCGGGACAATGCGTCGATCGCCGCGCTGCGCAAGGACTTCGGTGTCGACGATGGTGAGCGGTTCCCGGATCTGTCCATGTTCCGGATGGCGGACCTGGCCACCTTCGCCCGCTACTCCACCCCGCCCGGCATGTTCGTCGACCTCGCCCCGGTACACGTCATGAGTCAGACCAGCCTGGCGACGATCGCGGCGGAGATCGGCGATGACGTCGGGTCCGTCGATGTCCGGCGGTTCCGGCCCAACATCGTGCTCGCCCTCGACGACCCGGCCGGCGAGCTGCCCGAACACGACTGGACCGGCGGCAAGCTGAGCCTGGGCGGCGCCGTGCTCGAGGTCACCATGCCGACCATCCGGTGCGTGGTGCCCAGCCGAGCACAACCGGGTCTCGACGTCGATCGGCGGGTCACCAAAGCGGTCGCCGCGAAGGCGAATCGGTGCCTGGGCAGCTACTGCTGGGTGGACGCCGGTGGTGCGGTGCGCGTCGGCGATGCCGTGAAACTCCGACCGCACCGGCCCAACCTGTTCGCCGGCGCCGCGAAGCGGGCCAAACGCCTGGCGTTCGGGGCCGCGACAGCGGCGGTGGACCGGATCTCGCGCTAGGCCGCGGGGATCAGCGCTCTTGCCACCCCGAGTGGATGTAGGTGTCGGCGAAGCGCTTCATCGAGTCGATCTTCTGGTCCACCGGGGCGTCGAAGGGCAGACCCTCGAACACCCACGGAATACCGATGTAGTCGGTGACCCCGACAGCGGCCAGCTCGCGATGACCATCGACGCCGAACTTGTCGATGCACACGGCCTGGTATTCGAACGGGTCGTCGGCGCGGCCGGCGTCGGACAGCATCGTCTTGAGCTTGCTGATCGTCTCAGCCAACTGGTCGCACGTCATCATCGCGCTGGTCCAGCCGTCCCCGATGCGCACCGCCCGTTTGAGTGCCACGTTGGTGTGCCCGCCGACGTAGAACGGCACCGGCACCGAGGGCTCGGGGCTCATCTGGAGTCGGTCGAAATCGTAGAAATCGCCGTGGAATTCGACCATGCCGCCGGCCAGCACCAGCTTGATGACGTCGATCATCTCGTCGACACGCTTGCCGCGCTTGGCGTAGGGCACCCCGCACCACTCGAATTCCTCGGGGGCCCAGCCGATCCCCACACCGAAGCCGAATCGGTTGTTCGTCAGGTTCGCCACCGACCCGACCTGGCGGGCCAGCAGCAGCGGGTTGCGCGAGCCGAGCTTCATCACATTGGTGTAAAAGCGCAGCTTCGACGTCACCGCACCCAACGCACCCGCGAGGATCAACGGATCGACCCAGGGTGAATTCTCGTCGAACATCCGCTTGCCGTCGGCGGTGTAGGGATAGTCGACGGACTGCTTCTCGAAGTAGAAGATGGAGTCGGGCAGCGCGATGTTGTCGAAGCCGAGTTCCTCAGCGGCCTTGGCGATCTCGATCAACTGGTCGAGCGGGCTGAAAGCGATGCTGACCGTGTACTTCATCATGAGGACTTGTCCCCGGGTTTATCCGAACTGACGACCCACATCGAGTAGTACTGCGCGCCGCCGCCGTAGGCGTGGCCGAGTGCCTTGCGCGCACCCTGCACCTGGTGCTCGCCGCCTTTGCCCATCACCTGGATGGCCGATTCGGCGAACCGGATCATGCCCGAGGCGCCGATCGGATTGGACGACAACACACCGCCGGACGGGTTGAACGGAATCCGCCCGGTCATGGCCGTCTCACCGGCCTCGGTGAGCTTCCAGCCCTCGCCTTCGGCGGCGAAGCCCAGGCTCTCCAGCCACATGGGCTCGTACCACGAGAACGGGACATACACCTCAGCGACGTCGATCTCGTCGATCGGGCTCTCGATACCGGCGGCCTTCCACAGTGCGGCGGCCGCGTCGCGGCTGGCCTGCGGGTTGACCTGATCGCGACCGGAGTAGGCGAGGGGCTCGGTGCGCAGGGCGGTGGCATGGACCCATGCCACCGGATGGCCGTCGGCCACGCGGGCATCGGCGCTCTCCTCGTCGCCGATGACCATCGCCGCCGCACCGTCGGACGACGGGCAGGTCTCGTCGTAGCGAATCGGGTCCCACAGCATCGGCGACTCCATCACCTTCTCCAGGGTGATGTCGGGCTGATGCAAGTGGGCCAGGGGATTCCGGGCGCCGTTCTGGCGATCCTTGACCGCGACCATCGCGCCGATGTGGGTCGGTGCACCGGAACGGCGGATGTAGGCGCGCACGTGCGGAGCGAAGTAGCCGCCGGCGCCGGCACCGACCGGCTTGGTGAACGGCACCGGAATGCTCAACGCCCACATGGCGTTGGACTCCGACTGCTTCTCCCAGGCCATCGTCAGCACCCGGCGGTACTTACCGGACTGCACCAGGCTGGCCGCGACGATCGCGGTCGAACCACCCACCGATCCGGCGGTGTGCACGCGGATCAGCGGCTTGTTGGTCGCACCGGTGGCGTCGGCCATGAACAACTCGGGCATCATGACGCCTTCGAAGAAGTCCGGAGCCTTGCCGACGACGACCGCGTCGATGTCGTCCATTGTCGCCCCGGCGTCGGCGAGCGCACGGTCGATCGCCTCGCGCACCAGGCCGTTCATCGAGACGTCCTTGCGCTTGGCGACGTACTTCGTCTGGCCGGTGCCCAGAACGGCAGCGAGCTTCTTACCTGTCTTCGGGGCCATCAGTTCTTCCCTTCCAGGACCGCGACCAGATTCTGTTGCAGCGCAGGCCCGCTCGTCGCGTGGGCAAGGACACGTGAGGCACTGCCGTCGAAGATGTGCTGGGCCGCCAAGCCGATCCGCTCCAAGCCGGCCGAGAACATCGGGTTCGCGGCGAGTGCGCCGCCGGACGGATTGATCCTCGTCCGGTCGGTCAGGCCGATGGCCTCCTTGAGAATCAGCTGTTGATGACTGAACGGTGCGTAGAGTTCGGCCACCTCGATCGAAGAGGTGTCGCCACCGGTGACGGCCTGCGCGGACGCAGCCGTCGACGGTGAGGTGGTCAGATCGCGCGCTCCGAGCACGGGGGTCTCGATGCGGTGCTCGATCCCGCTGATCCACGCCGGGCGCTCCCGCAGTTCGCGGGCACGGTCACCGGCGGCCAGCACGATCGCCGACGCCCCGTCGGTGATCGGGGCGATGTCGTGGCGGCGCAACGGATCCGCGAAATACGGCTGATTCAGCAGTTCGTCCACGCTGGTGCCCGGCTCGAGCCGGTCCACCCGGGGTGCCGCCGCCTGCGCGTCGAGGGCCACCTGGGCCATCTGTTCGGCGGTCCACTTACCCGAGTCCAGCCCGAACCGGGCCTGTAGACCGGCCATGCTCACCGAGTCCGGCCACAGCGGGGCCACGGTGTAGGGATCGGTCTGCAGGGCCAGCACCCGGCGCAGCGTGCCTGCCGAGGACTTGCCGAACCCGTAGACCAACGCGGTCTCGACCTCGCCGGTGAGAATCTTGATGTAGGCCTCGTAGAGCGCCCAGGCGGCGTCCATCTCGACGTGCGACTCGTTGATCGGCGGCACCGCGCCGATCGAATCGATCGCCGAGATGAACGAAAACGCCCGGCCGGCAAGGTAGTCCGAGGATCCCGAGCACCAGAACCCGATATCGGTCTGTTTGATGCCGAGCTCGGCGTACAGGTGGTGGAAGCACGGCATCAGCATTTCCACGCCATTGGTGGTGCCGTTGGTGCGACGGACGTGGGGCGCATGCGCGAACCCGACGACAGCAACTTCAGACATGCGCGATCCGCTCCGCTTCTCGCTGGTGGGTCATGGGTGTCAAATCCCTTTACAGGTGATGCTTGTAGGTGTCGTAGTCGGCATCGGGCTCACCCGTCGGCCGGAAATAGTCGATGTTGTCGATGCCGAGGCCCCACTCCTCCTTGGGCTTCCACACCGCCTGGACCCGCATACCCATCCGCACGTCCGCCGGGTCGATCTCGGTGACCAGGTGCAGGAACGGGATATCGGCCCCGTCGAGCAGTACATAGGCCGCGACGTACGGCGGCTTGATGCGCTGCCCCGCGAATGGGATGTTGATGATCGCGAACGTCGTCACCGTGCCCTTGTCGGGCAGCTCGACGTAGTTGTCCAGTTCGAGGCCGGTGGCCGGATTGGCTTCCTTCGGGGGGAAGTACACCTTGCCGTCTTCGCCGGTGCGGGCGCCGAGCAGCTTGCCCTGTTCGAGCGCGCGCAGGAAGGTGCTCTCCGGCAGCGACGCCGTGTGCTGGATCTCGATGGAACTGGGTGACACCAGCATCGTCACCGGCTCCAGACCCTCGGGTGCCGGCGGAACGTCTTCGGCCTCGTCGCCGAGGACGAAGTAGGCGATGTCGGTGATGGCCCCCACCGGCTCCTCGACCCAGTGCGCGTGCACCCGGGCGCCGGTACTGATGGCGTCGGAACCCGCGGCCCCCACATCCACGGCGTGGATCATCGGGGTGTCCGCACCGTCGAGCCGGATCAGCGCCCAGGCGAACGGCCGGTCCAGCGGCTGGCCTTCCAGCGGCGCCGGCTGCCATGTCCACGACACCACGGTTCCGACACTGCTCACCGGTACGATCTCGGTCAGCTGTTCGTAGGTGACCGGGTCGTATTCGGCCGGCGGGACGAGGACGCGGCCATCCGATCCGCGCACCCCGACGATGCGCCGAGCGCGCAGAGCAGTGAAGAACTCGCCGAGGAGTGGTCCTACTGAACGGGTGTAGTCGAATGACAGCCTCAGAGGCGCCGAAAGCGGCGGCTCATGGGGGTCGATCTGCACCGGGCTGCTTTGGCTGGTGGTCACGGCATCGAGTAGAACAGGTTCTAAGAATGGATTCAAGGGACCATGTAGACAGCCTAGAGAGGCGGCCGAAATGAAGCTCGGACTCCAACTCGGATATTGGGGAGCGCAGCCTCCGACCAACCACGCCGAACTGGTCACCGCGGCCGAAGACGCCGGTTTCGACACGGTGTTCACCGCCGAGGCGTGGGGTTCGGATGCCTACACGCCGCTGGCCTGGTGGGGCCGCGAGACCACCCGGATGCGCCTGGGGACGTCGGTCATCCAGCTCTCGGCGCGTACCCCCACTGCGTGTGCGATGGCGGCGCTGACGCTGGACCATCTGTCCGGCGGGCGGCACATCCTCGGGCTCGGGGTCTCCGGCCCGCAGGTCGTCGAGGGGTGGTACGGGGCGAAGTTCCCCAAGCCGCTGGCCCGCACCCGCGAGTACATCGACATCCTGCGCCAGGTGTGGGCGCGCGAGGCGCCGGTGCACAGCGACGGCCCCCACTACCCGCTGCCGCTGACCGGTGAGGGCACCACCGGCCTGGGCAAGAACCTGAAGCCCATCACCCACCCGCTGCGCGCCGACATCCCGGTGATGCTCGGCGCCGAAGGGCCCAAGAACGTCGCGTTGGCCGCCGAGATCTGTGACGGCTGGCTACCCATCTTCTACTCGCCGCGCATTGCCGGCATGTACAACGAATGGTTGGACGAGGGCTTCGCCCGCCCGGGCGCCCGCCGCACCCGCGAGACCTTCGAGATCTGCGCGACGGCGCAGGTGGTGGTGACCGACGACCGTCCCGCGATCATGGAGCTGATGAAGCCCCATCTGGCGCTCTACATGGGCGGCATGGGCGCCGAGGACACCAACTTCCACGCCGACGTCTACCGGCGGATGGGATACGCCGAGGTCGTCGACGACGTGACGAAGCTGTTCCGCAGCGACCGCAAGGACGAAGCGGCCAAAGTCATCCCCGACGAACTGGTCGACGATTCGGCGATCGTCGGTGATCTGGCGTTCGTGCAGGAGCAGATCAAGGCGTGGGAGGCGTCCGGCGTCACGATGATGGTGGTCGGCGCCCGCTCCGTCGAGCAGATCAACGACCTCGCCGCGCTGGTGTAGTAGACACTTGTTGCAAGGTGTCTACTACACGTTCTAAGTTGACGGTGTGACCGACACCTCACAGCACACCATCCAGGGAACGGTGCTGACCATGCCGGTCCGCATCCGTAGGGCCGACACCCACGTCGCGATGTTCTCCGTCTCGGCCGAGCCGGCGCAGCGGATGATCGACTACAGCGGACTGCGGGTCTGCGAGTACCGGTCCGGACGCGCGGTGGTGATGCTCATGCTGGTGCGCTACCACGAGGGCGATCTCGGGCAGTACCACGAATTCGGCACCGCCGTGATGGTGAACCGGCCTGGGTCGACCGCGAAGGGACCCGCCGCGATCGCCAAGGCGGGTGCGTTCATCCATCACCTACCCGTGAACCAGGGGTTCACCCTCGAGGCCGGCCGGCGAATCTGGGGCTTTCCCAAGGTGATGTCCGAGTTCCGCGTCCGGGAGACCCCGCGGTTCGACTTCGACATCAGCGTCGACGGGAAGCTGGTCGCCGGAATCGAATACGGCGCCGGGCTGCCGCTGCCGTCGGCGCTCACCGCGCGTCCGCAGATGCTCACCGCCTACAGCCATCTGGACGGGGTGACCCGGGAAATCCCCTGGGAGATGCGCAACAGCGGGATGCGCGTCGCCGTGGGCGGAGCCCGGCTGCGGTTGGGTGACCATCCCTACGCCCAGGAACTGCGCTCACTCGGTCTGCCGAAGCGCGCATTCGCCAGCCAGTCCTCTGCCAATGTTGAGATGACATTCGGTGACGCCCGGGAGATTCGATGACACAGGTCCTGTCCACCACGGCCGACTCCAGGCCCGACGTCGACCTGACCGACGGCACCTTCTACGCCGATCGCGGCGCGCGCGAGGCCTACCGCTGGATGCGAGCCAATCAGCCGGTGTTTCGCGACCGTAACGGGTTGGCCGCCGCGGCGACCTATCAGGCGGTGCTCGACGCCGAACGCAACCCTGAGCTGTTCTCGTCGACCGGCGGCATCCGGCCCGATCAGCCCGGCATGCCGTACATGATCGACATGGACGACCCGGCGCATCTGTTGCGGCGCAAGCTGGTGAATTCCGGGTTCACCCGCAAACGCGTGATGGACAAGGTGCCCTCGATCGAGCGGCTGTGTGACACGCTGATCGACGCGGTGTGCGAGCGCGGCGAATGTGACTTCGTCCGCGACATCGCCGCGCCGCTGCCGATGGCGGTCATCGGCGACATGCTCGGCGTGCTGCCCACCGAGCGGGAGATGCTGCTCACCTGGTCCGACGATCTGGTGTGCGGGTTGAGCTCCCACGTCGACGAGCTGGTGATCCAGAAGCTGATGGACACCTTCGCCGCGTACACCGCGTTCACCATGGACGTGATCGCCAAACGCCGCGCCGAACCCACCGACGACCTGTTCTCGATCCTGGTCAACGCCGAGGTCGAGGGTTCCCGGATGACCGACGACGAGATCGTGTTCGAGACCCTGCTCATCCTGATCGGCGGTGACGAGACCACCCGGCACACCCTCTCCGGCGGTACCGAGCAGGTGTTGCGGCATCGCGATCAGTGGGAGCGGCTGGTCGCGAACCCCGGCGAACTGCTTCCCGGCGCGATCGAGGAGATGCTGCGCTGGACGTCGCCGGTGAAGAACATGTGCCGAACCCTGACCGCCGACACCGAGTTCCACGGGACCGAGCTGAAATCGGGCGAGAAGATCATGCTGATGTTCGAATCGGCGAACTTCGACGAGTCGGTCTTCGGCGATCCCGATGAGTTCCGCATCGACCGGAACCCGAACAGCCACCTGGCCTTCGGCTTCGGCACCCACTTCTGTCTGGGTAACCAGCTGGCCCGGCTCGAGCTGCGGTTGATGCTGACCAAGGTGCTGCAGCGGCTGCCGGATCTGCGCCTGGCCGACAGCGCCCAGGTGCCGCTGCGCCCCGCGAACTTCGTCAGCGGGCCGGAGGCCATGCCGGTGGTATTCACCCCGACGGAGCGCGTGCTGTCGTAACGTCAGGCGCGATGACCGCTCCGTCAGCACCAAACCCGGGACTTGCCCCGTCTGCCTCCACGCCCGCGCAAACCCGCCGGGCCATCTGGAACATCATTCGGGGCTCGTCCGGCAACCTCGTCGAGTGGTACGACGTCTACATCTACACGGTGTTCGCGCCGTACTTCGAGGCCCAGTTCTTCGACGAGTCCGAGAAGAACTCCACGGTGTACGTGTACGCGATCTTCGCCGTCACGTTTGTCATGCGGCCGGTCGGATCATGGTTCTTCGGCCGGTTCGCCGACCGGCGTGGGCGCCGCGCGGCGCTGACGGTCAGCGTGTCGCTGATGGCGCTGTGCTCCGCGGTGATCGCGCTGGTGCCGTCGCAGGCCAGCATCGGCGCGGCCGCCGCGGTGGTCCTCATTCTGGCCCGTCTGGTCCAGGGCTTCGCGACCGGCGGCGAATACGGGACGTCGGCGACGTACATGTCGGAAGCGGCCACCCGGGAGCGGCGCGGCTTCTTCTCCTCGTTCCAGTACGTCACGCTGGTTGGCGGCCACGTGCTGGCCCAGTTCACCCTGCTGATCCTCGACGCGTTCCTCGACGACGACCAGTTGCGCGATTTCGGTTGGCGCATCGGCTTCGCCGTCGGCGGCGTCGCCGCGGTGGTGGTCTTCTGGCTGCGGCGCACTATGGACGAGTCGCTGTCCGAGGACGTCATCGAGGCGGCGAAGGCGGGGCAGGAGAAGCGGGCCGGCTCGATGCGTGAGCTGTTCACGACCTATCGCACGCCTCTGCTGATGTGCTTCCTGATCACCCTGGGGGGCACGGTCGCGTTCTACACCTACAGCGTCAACGCCCCGGCGATCGTGAAGACCGCGTACAAGGGCGAGGGCATGACGGGCACCTGGATCAACCTGATCGGGTTGATCTTCCTGATGTTGCTGCAACCGGTGGGCGGAATGCTCAGCGATCGGATCGGCCGTAAGCCGCTGCTGGTGTTCTTCGGTGTCGGTGGCCTGTTCTACACCTATGTGCTGATCACGTATCTGCCCCAGACCACCTCACCGCTGGCCTCGTTCGGTCTGGTGGCCGTCGGTTATGTGATCCTGACCGGGTACACGTCGATCAACGCGCTGGTGAAGTCGGAGCTGTTCCCGGCGCACGTCCGGGCGCTCGGTGTGGGAGTCGGTTACGCGCTTGCCAATTCGATGTTCGGTGGCACCGCGCCGCTGATCTACCAGGCGCTCAAGGCCCGCGATCAGGTGCCGCTGTTCATCGGGTACGTGACGGTCTGCATCGCGATCTCGCTGGTGGTGTATGTGTTCTTCCTGAAGAACAAGTCGAGCACCTATCTGGACCGTGAGCGGGGCGACGCGTTCCTGCGGGCCGGTCAGCGAGTGTGAAATCGTCGAGAGAATCGGCGTCGATTCTCGCAGTGCGTTCACACTCGCCGAGCCCACGCCCTTGACAGCCGGTCCACGATGACCGCCGGGGTGTCCCGGGAGGTGACCCGGATGTCGATCCACCCGAGTTCGGTGACGGCGTCGTGGCGGCGGATGTCCTTGGTGAACCTCTGCGGGTCGCGGTGGTGCGCTCCGTCGTAGTCCAGTGCGACTTTCATGTTCTCCCAGCCCATGTCGAGCACCGCGATGAGTTGGCGGTATTCGTCGTACACGGGGATCTGCGTGGTCGGTGGCGGAAAGCCGGCCCGGATCACCAGCAGCCGTAGCCAGGTTTCGCGGGGTGATTCGGCGCCCGGGTCGACCAGAGTCAGTGTGGTTCGGGCCGCCCTGATGCCGCGTCGTCCTCGGTACCGGTCGGCCAGCAATTCGACGTCGGCGACCTCCAGTTGGGTGGCCCGGGCGAGCGCGTCGATCTCCGCGACCGCCGTGTCGACGGGCCGCCGACACGCGATGTCGAACGCGGTGCGCGCAGCAGTGGTCACGCGGATGCCGTCGACCACGTTCACCTCGTCGTCGGCGGCGGCGAGATCGCGCCAGGTGCGGATTCCCGGACCGACGTGCCGGTTGTCGTAGATGAGCTCGGCGGGCGCGGTGTCGCGCAACCATTTCGCGCCGTGCAGTGCCGCTGCCGATCGGCCGGCGACCACGCCTCTGCGCCTTGACCACAGCCAGGCGGCGGATGCCCGGCCTGCCGCCGTGAGTTCGGTGCCGATCGGAACGTAGACGTCCGGATGCACCGCCACGAAGCGGCTGCGCAGCTGATACGGCGTGAGCCGACGCGCCGCGACGGCCTCACTCCCGATGAACGGTTCCCCCATGCCCGCAGTGTCGCGGCACCGTCTGACACGTTCGCGAGTGTGAAATCACTGCGAGAATCGGCGTCGATTCTCGCAGTGCGTTCACTTTCGTGGAGAAGCGGGCCGGCTAGCGCATCTTGAAGTTCGGCGCCCGCTTCTCCTTGAAGGCCAGCGGGCCCTCCTTGGCGTCCTCGGACAGGAACACCTCGATGCCGATCTTGGTGTCGATCTTGAACGCGTCGTTCTCGTGCAGACCCTCGGTCTCGTGAATCGACCGCAGGATGGCCTGGACGGCGAGCGGACCGTTGTTGTTGATCACCTCGGCGATCTCGAGCGCCTTGTCCAGTGCCGAGCCGTCGGGCACCACGTACCCGATCAACCCGTATTCGAGAGCCTGAGCGGCGGTGATGTGCCGGCCGGTCAACAGCAGATCGCACGCAATCGTGTACGGGATCTGCCGGACCAGCCGGACGGCGGAGCCGCCCATCGGGTAAAGGCTCCATTTTGCCTCGGAGATTCCGAACTTCGCGCTCTCGCCGGCGATGCGGATGTCGGTGCCCTGCAGGATCTCGGTACCGCCGGCGATGGCCGGACCCTCGACGGCGGCGATCAACGGTTTGGTCAGGCGCCGCCCTTTGAGCAGACCATCGATCCGCGACGGGTCGTAGCTGCCGTCCTTGAACGAGTCGCCCGGCGGCCGGGCCGTGGCCGCCTTGAGGTCCATCCCCGCGCAGAAGTAGCCGCCGGCCCCGGTCAGGATGCACGACCGGATCTCCGGATCGTTGTCGACACGGTCCCAGGCATCCACCATGATCGAGAGCATCTCGGTCGAAAGGGCGTTGCGTGCCTCGGGTCGGTTCAGCGTGACGATCAGCGTGTGTCCGCGCTGCTCAACGAGGGCGTCGGGGCCCTTTTCCGGTTGACTCACAGGTGTCCGCCTCTCAGCGTCGGTGCCACAGACTTGTCACGAAATGTAACACGTTCTAGTTTAGGTCCCGTGGCCCTGAACATCGCCGATCTTGCCGAGCACGCCATCGACGCCGTGCCTGACCGCGTCGCCCTGATCAGCGGCGACCAACAGCTGACCTACGGCCAACTCGAGGAGAAGGCCAACCGCTTCGCGCACTACCTGATCGACCAGGGGGTGCGGAAGGACGACAAGGTCGGCCTCTACTGCCGGAACCGCATCGAGATCGTCATCGCGATGCTGGGCATCGTCAAGGCGGGCGCCATCCTGGTCAACGTCAACTTCCGGTACGTCGAAGGCGAGCTGAAGTATCTCTTCGAGAACTCGGACATGGTGGCGCTGGTACACGAGCGTCGCTACTCCGACCGAGTCGCCAACGTGCTGCCCGAGACGCCGCTGGTGAAGACGGTCGTGGTGATCGAAGACGGCACCGAAGACGATTACTCCGGTTACGGCGGAGTTGAATTCGAGTCCGCGCTCGCGCAGAGCTCACCGGAACGCGACTTCGGGCCGCGCAGCGAAGACGACATCTACCTGCTCTACACCGGCGGCACCACCGGCTTCCCCAAGGGTGTGATGTGGCGCCACGAGGACATCTACCGGGTGCTGTTCGGCGGCACCGACTTCGCCACCGGCGAACCGTACGCCGACGAATACGACCTGTCCCGGCAGGCCGTCGAGAATGCGCCGATGGTGCGGTACCCGATTCCGCCGATGATCCACGGCGCGACGCAGTCGGCGACCTGGATGGCGCTGTTCGGCGGCCAAACCGTGGTTCTGGCACCAGAATTCGACGCCGACGAGGTCTGGAAGACGATCCACGACCACAAGGTCAACCTGCTGTTCTTCACCGGCGACGCGATGGCCCGCCCGCTGCTCGACGCACTGCTGGCACACCAGGACGGGGGCGATCATTACGACCTGTCGTCGCTGTTCCTGCTGGCGAGCACCGCGGCGCTCTTCTCGACCAGCCTCAAGGAGAAATTCCTCGAGCTGTTGCCCAACCGCATCATCACCGACTCCATCGGCTCGTCGGAGACCGGTTTCGGCGGCAGCAGCGTGGTGGCCAAAGGCCAGTCGCACACCGGTGGTCCGCGAGTCACCATCGACAAGAACACCAAGGTGCTCGACGAGGACGGCAACGAGGTCGAGCCGGGTTCGGGCAAGCGCGGTGTCATCGCCAAGTGCGGCCACATCCCGGTCGGCTATTTCAAGGACGAGAAGAAGACCGCCGAGACGTTCAAGACGTTTAACGGAATTCGTTACGCGATTCCCGGCGACTACGCCGAGGTCGAGGCCGACGGCACCGTGACGATGCTGGGCCGCGGATCGGTGTCCATCAACAGCGGTGGCGAGAAGATTTACCCCGAAGAGGTCGAGGCGGCTCTGAAGGGCCATCCGGACGTCTTCGACGCGCTGGTCGTCGGTGTCCCGGATCCGCGCTTCGGTCAGCACGTCGCGGCGGTCGTCCAGGTCCGCGAGGGCACTCGTCCGACCCTGGCCGAGCTCGACGCGTTCGTGCGTACCGAGATCGCCGGATACAAGGTTCCCCGCAGCCTGTGGCTGGTCGAGGAGGTCAAGCGATCACCGGCGGGTAAACCCGACTATCGATGGGCCAAGGACGTCACCGAAGCCCGCCCGGCCGACGAGGTTCACGCAAAGCATGTGGCAGGAGCAGAAGCATGAGCATGAAAACCGAACTGTGCGAACGCTTCGGCATCGAGTACCCGATCTTCGTCTTCACCCCCTCGGAGAAGGTCGCGGCCGCGGTCACCCGCGCCGGCGGCATGGGTGTGCTGGGATGTGTCCGGTTCAACGACGCCGACGACCTCGAGAATGTCCTGCAGTGGATGGACGAGAACACCGACGGTAAGCCGTATGGCGTCGACATCGTGATGCCCGCGAAGATCCCGACCGAGGGCACCGCAGTCGACATCAACAAGCTCATCCCGCAGAGCCACCGCGACTTCGTCGACAAGACGCTGGCCGATCTGGGTGTCCCGCCGCTGCCCGACGAGGGTGATCGCAACGAGGGTGTGCTCGGCTGGCTGCATTCGGTGGCGCGCTCACACGTCGAGGTGGCGCTCAAGCACCCGATCAAACTGATCGCCAACGCGCTGGGGTCCCCGCCCAAGGACGTCGTCGACCAGGTGCACGAGGCGGGTGTCCCGGTCGCGGCGTTGGCGGGTAGCGCCAAACACGCTCAGCGCCACGCCGAGAACGGTGTCGACATCGTCGTCGCGCAGGGCCATGAGGCCGGCGGGCACACCGGCGAGATCGGTTCGATGGTGCTCTGGCCCGAGGTCGTCGACGGACTGCGCGCAAGCGGTCATGACACTCCCGTCCTGGCGGCCGGCGGCATCGGCACCGGACGGCAGGTCGCCGCGGCGCTCGCCCTCGGTGCATCGGGCGTGTGGATGGGCTCGGCGTTCCTCACCTCCGCCGAATACGACCTCGGCCACCGCAGGGAGAGCGGTGTGTCCACGATTCAGGAGGCGATGCTGCGCGCGACCTCCGGTGACACGGTGCGTCGGCGTATCTACACCGGTAAGCCCGCGCGACTGCTCAAGACCAAGTGGACCGAGGCCTGGGACGCCACGGACGCGCCCGAGCCGCTTCCGATGCCGCTGCAGAACATCCTGGTGAGCGAGGCGCATCAGCGGATGAACGAGTCGGACAATCCCGACACCGTCGCGATGCCGGTCGGCCAGATCGTGGGGCGGATGAACGAGATCCGGCCCGTCGCCGACATCATCGCCGAACTGGTCAGCGGCTTCGAGGAGGCGTCGAAACGCCTCGACGGCATCCGGGACAACTGAACCGGATGCCGCCGAGAGCGGTCGGACGTCAGAACGTGATCTGGGTCTGCTGGTCAATCTGACCCATGGCGGCGCCGAGCTTGTCCTGCTGCTCGGGCGTCGAATACGCATTGAGCTGCAGCATGTACAGGGTGTTCGTCCCGGGGATCACGACGGTCTTCTGGGCGGCGAAGGTGGGCTTGCCGTCCTGGTCGTACTGTCCGGCGATCTCGAATGCGTCGAAACCGCTGAGCTTCTCGGGGGCGCCGGGGTTGCCCTGGAAGCCGTCGAGGGCGAGCATTTCGTTGGGTGCCGCCCCGAGGATGGCCGCGGGGTCGGCCGGTCCGTCCAGCCGAGACAGGTAGGCGAAAATCGTGGGGGGGAAGCCGGGAGAGGCGTCGGCTCCGGTGTAGGTGATGCCGCCGTAGGCGCCCTCGGGCAGGCCGTCGTTCTTCTGCTCCCACCCTTGCGGCGTCGGCAGGTCGATCGTGGGGGCACCGGCTTCGCCGGGTTTGACGGAGACCTGGGCGATCTCGTTCTCGTTGAGATAGTCGGCGATGGTGCTGCCGGGTTCGGGTGCCTCCGAGGACTCGGACGCCTGTGCCGTGCTCGATTCGGTGGAGGTGTCGGAGCTCTCGACGCTCGACGAGCTCGCGGTGCCGGACTCGGCGGAGGAATCACCTCCCGACCCGCAGCCGGACAGGACGATGGCCAGCGCAGTGGCGGCTACGGCCGCTCCTGTCATCGCCGAAGCTCTCATGGGTCACTCCTTAGGTGTTGGGCGAAATCGCGCGCAGCGAAGCCTAACCCTGTGACCACCGGAAAACGCATCACGACGACGATTCGGTTACATGTCGGGCGGGGCTGACCGGATGCGGATCAGCGCGGCACCGGATAGACCGGGTCGGCGCACTCGGTGCCCTCGGCCGACAGCTGCCGCTTGATCACCTTGAACGTCTCGGTCCGCGGCAGCGTCGTGCCGACCCGCACGAACGACGGCCACTGTTTGGGGCCGAGATCGGGCTGCGCGCCGAGGAAACTACGGAACTCGGTGGCATCGAAGCGAGCACCGGGGCGCAGGACAAGCGCCGCCATCACCCGGTCTCCCACGGCGGGATCCGGTATGGGGTAGACCGCCGCCTCGACGACATCCGGATGCCGAAGCAGGACGCGCTCGATAGGTGCGGTGCCGAGGTTCTCGCCGTCGACGCGCATCCAGTCGCCGAGCCGGCCGGCGAAGAAGATGTAGCCGTTCTCGTCCGCATAGGCCAGGTCGCCGCTGTGATACATGCCGCCGGCCATCCGCGCCGATTCGGCGTCTTCGTCGCGGTAATAGCCGCGGAACTGGCCGCGCCCCTTCGGGTTCACCAACTCGCCGATCCGCCCCGGTGGGCACGGCTGGCCGGTCTCGACGTCCAGGATCGCCACCTCGTCGGTGAGCGGTCCCAGGGCGCCGTCGGGGGTGTCGGGCGTTCGGGCGATCGACACCCCGCCCTCGGTCGAGCCGAAACCGTCGACCACCACCACGCCGAAACGCTCGGCGAAGCGGTCGAGGTCGCGCGGCGCACCTTCGTTGCCGTACAGGAACTTCAACGGGTTGTCGGCGTCGTCGTCGCGCTCGGGGGTGGCCAGGATGTACGACAGCGGCTTGCCGACGTAGTTGGCGTAGGTGGCGCCGTACCGGCGGACGTCCGGGATGAACTGCGAGGCGGAGAACTTGCGGCGCAACGCGATCGAACCCCCGGCCGCTACCGCGACCGCCCACCCGGCCATCACGGCATTGGAGTGGAACAGCGGCATCGACAGGTAGAACGTGTCGGCGGGACCGAGGCCGAACCGCTCGGCGAGCATGCGGCCCGGGAACGCCACCTTCTCATGGGTCACCCGAACGGCCTTGGGTTCGCCACTGGTGCCCGAGGTGAAGATGAGCATGAACAGATCGTCCGGATCGGGATCCGGGAACCGCACGGCCGCATCGAGATGCGCGTCGACCTCGGCGAGAAATCCCGGTGACGTCACGTCGATGACGGTGGGCACGTCGGGGCTCTCGGGTACGTACGCGTCGTCGTCGGCGAGCACGAGCTGGCAGTCGGCGCGGGCGATGTCACTGGCCAGCGCTGCGCCTCGCCGGGTGGGATTCAGACCCACCGGGACGATTCCGGTCAGCGCAGCGGCCACCAGCACCGAGGAGAAGAACGGGGTATTGCCCAGCAGCACACCGACGTGCGGCGGCTGCGCCGGATCGAGACGGGCGCGCAGGGCCGAGCCGAGGGCGGCACCGGCCCGGATGTGCGCACGCCAACTGACGAACCGGTCTTCGTCGCGCACACCGCGGTCGTCGACGTCGGTCAGCGGTTCGAGCAGCCGCGTGACCGTCGGAGCTTCGTCATTCACCCTCAGACAGGGGTGTCGGCCAGTTCGCGGCCGATCCGCAACAGCTGACCGGTCGCACCCCCGACCGCGAACTCGGTCTGCTTGGCCGCCAGGAAATAACGGTGCACCGGGTGATCGGTGTCGATGCCGACGCCGCCGTGGATGTGCACCGTCGTGTGCGCGACGCGATGGCCGGCCTCGGCGGCCCAGAACGCCGCGGAACTGACGTCGATATCCGAGGGCAGATCCTCCGAGACCCGCCACGCAGCCTGGGTGAGGGTGAGCCGCAGACCCTTGAGATCGATGTAGCCGTCCGCAAGCCGCGCCGACACCGCCTGGAAGCTGCCGATCGGCCGTTCGAACTGCTCGCGCTCCCGCGCGTACAGGGCGGTGAGTTCGAGCGCCCGCTCCAACACGCCGAGCTGGAAAGCGGTGCGGCCGAGGGCGGCTCGGGAGGTGAGCCAAGCCAGCAGATCCTCGCCGCCCACCCGCCTGTTCTCATCGACCTCGACACCTTCGAACTCGACCAGCCCCACGCTGCCGAGCCCCGTCGTATCCAGCGGGGTGACGGTGACGCCCGGGGCGCCGGCGGTCACCAGGTAGACACCGGTGCCGTCGTCGGTCTCGGCCGGCACCAGGAACGCGTCGGCCACCGGGCCGTAGGCCACCAGTGTGCGTGAGCCGGTCAGCCGAACTCCCGAGCCGCTCGTCTGGGCTCGTACGGGACCCTGTCCCATCTCACCGTCCAGGGCGACGGCCAGCACCTTGTCGCCGCTGACCACGGGGGCACCCCAATCTTGCTGGAGCTCGGTCGAACCCGATCGAGCCAGGGCGCCCGCACCCAACACCACCGACTCCAGGTAAGGCACAGCCGCCAGTTGGCGTCCGAGCGCCACCAGTACCGCGACCTCCTCCAGGACGCCGAAGTCGCCGCCGCCGAGTGCCTCCGGAGCGGTGGTCGACAGCACGTCGGCGTCGATCAGCTTCCGCCACAGGTCGCGGTCGAAACGCTGCTCGAGCTGGTCGAGTTCGCGCTGGTGTTCGGGTGTGCACACCGATTCGGTGATGGTGCGCACCAGGCCGCCGAGGTCGTTGGCGGCTTCCGTCGTCGAGAAATCCATCCGAAGTCTCCTCGTCCCTACCGATTGACCCGGGGGAGCCCGAGCGCGACCATGCCGATGATGTCGCGCTGGATCTCGTTGGTACCGCCGCCGAAGGTCAGGATCAGCGCCGACCGGTGCATGCGCTCGATGCGGCCGCGCAGCAGCGCCCCCTTGGCGTCCGCGCGCAGCGTCGCCGAGGTCCCCAGCACCTCCATCAGCAGGCGATAGGCCTCGGTCGCCAGTTCGGTGCCGTACACCTTGGCTGCCGACGCGTCCGCCGGTGACGGTGCGGCGTCCTGCGCCGAGGCCAGTTCCCAGTTGATCAGCTTGAGCACCTCGGCCTTGGCGTGCACCCGACCGAGATTGAGCTGCACCCACTCCGAGTCGATCAGGCGTTTGCCGTGCACGTCCTTGGTGTTCTGCGCCCACTCCCGGACCGCGTTGAGGGCCACATAGATCGGCTGGGCCGATACCAGCGCGACGCGCTCGTGGTTGAGCTGGTTGGTGACCAGCTTCCAACCGCCGTTCTCCTCGCCCACCAGCGCGGTCTGAGGGACGCGCACATCCTGGTAATAGGTGGCGCTGGTGTCGACGCCGGCCAAGGTGTGCACCGGCGTCCACGAGAAGCCCTCGGCGGTGGTGGGGACGATCAGCATGGAGATGCCGCGGTGTTTCCTGGCCTCGGGATTGGTGCGCACCGCCAACCACACGTAATCGGCGTAGGCGATCAGGCTGGTCCACATCTTCTGCCCGTTGATCACGTAGTCGTCGCCGTCGTGCACCGCGGTGGTGCGCAGCGCCGCCAGGTCGGTGCCGGCCCCGGGCTCGGAGTAGCCGATGGAGAAGTGCAGTTCACCGGCGGCGATCTTGGGCAGGAAGAACTTCTTCTGTTCGTCGGTGCCGAAGTGCATGATCGTCGGCGCGACGCTGTTGATCGTCAGGAACGGCACCGGAACGTTGGCGATGGCGGCTTCGTCGGTGAAGATGAGCCCGTCCATCGGCGGGCGGGCCTGGCCGCCGAACTCCTCTGGCCATGACAGCGTCAGCCACCCGTCCTTGCCCATCTGCGCGACGGTTTCGCGGTACACGTTGCCGCGTCCCATCTCGCCGTCGTTGGAGGCCAGCGCTTCGGCCCGCTCCGGGGTCATGAGACGGGCGAAGTACGACCGCAGCTCGCGGCGCAACTCCTCCTGCTCGGGGGTGTAGCCGATCCGCATCGCCTCGTCCTCACTGTCTCGGGTCTTCGGGGGCGTATTTCCCACCCGGTTGTAACACGTTCTAGTCTGGGGGTCCAGGCCGGTATCGTCGCCGGGCTGCTTCCGCGGGTCGTATTCTGACCCCGGATTGTGGCCGGGCGATTGCCACCGGCAGTCGCGAGGAGTGCGAGGGAGCCGTCATGCGAGTGGAAGTCGACCGGGATCGCTGCGAGGGCAACGCGGTCTGCGTGGGAATTGCACCTGACATCTTCGATCTGGACGACGACGACTACGCGGTGGTGAAAGCCGACCCGGTCCCCGACGGCCAGGAGGACCTCGCCGAGCAGTCGATCGCCGAGTGCCCCCGCGCCGCCCTGATCCGCAAAGACTAGAGGTATTCATAAATTGAGCACTCCCAGCGCTTCGGCGAACGATCTGACCGACCTGTCCGGGCGGGTGGCCGTGGTGACCGGTGCCGCCGCCGGACTCGGCCGGGCCGAGGCGATCGGCCTGGCCGCGGCGGGCGCCACCGTGGTCGTCAACGACATGGCCGGCGCACTCGACAAGTCCGACGTGCTGGACGCCATCGAGTCGGCGGGCTCCAAGGGCATCGCGGTGGCCGGGGACATCAGTGCGCGCTCGACGGCCGACGAACTGGTCGAGACCGCCGACGGGCTGGGCGGTCTGGACATCGTCGTCAACAACGCCGGGATCACCCGAGACCGAATCCTGTTCAACATGAGTGACGAAGAGTGGGATGCCGTCATCGCCGTGCACCTGCGCGGCCACTTCCTGCTGACCCGCAACGCCGCGACGTACTGGCGGGCCAAGGCGAAGGCCGGTGATGGTCAGGTCTACGGCCGCATCGTCAACACCTCTTCGGAGGCCGGTCTGTCCGGCCCGATCGGCCAGCCGAACTATGGTGCGGCCAAGGCCGGTATCACCGCGCTGACGCTGTCGGCGGCGCGTGCGCTCGAGCGGTTCGGCGTGCGGGCGAACGCCATCGCCCCACGTGCCCGCACCGCCATGACCGCCGGAGTGTTCGGCGACGCACCCGAACTCGACGCCGGCCAGGTGGATCCGCTGTCGACCGACCATGTTGTGACGCTTGTGCGATTTCTGGCCTCTCCGGCATCCGAAGGGGTCAACGGACAGCTGTTCATCGTCTACGGTCCCAAGGTGACGCTCGTCGCGGCGCCGGTCGCCGAGACCCACTTCACCGCGGACGGCGCGGCGTGGGACCCCGCCGACCTCGGGACAACGCTGCGCGAATACTTTGCTGGCCGCGATCCCGAGCGTGGCTTCTCCGCCACTGAGTTGATGGAGAGCCGAGACTGACAGTCTCGGTTGTCAGCGGCCGACGGCTACTAGAACACGTTTCAGAATGACCTGCGTCACAAGTGCTCTGACCTGCAATTTCAGCGTTTGATCGCGGTATTTGTCCATCTTTGACACTGCGAACGTGTTCTAGTTAGTATGATCCGGCTCACGCAGAGCAGCGTTGAACACAGGGGTGGGAAAGCCGACTTGGCAAGGGGTTGTGCACTCTTCGCCGTGGACGTGATCCGACGCATCCCTAGCCGAGAACGGAGCCGAGGTTGATCGAGCAACTCGCGGCACCGGCGCGGGCGGTGGGCGGCTTCGTCGAGATGTCGATCGACACCTTCGTCAAGATTTTCCGCCGGCCATTCCAGTTCCGCGAATTCCTGGATCAGACCTGGATGATCGCCAGGGTGTCGCTGATCCCGACGCTGTTGGTCGCCATCCCGTTCACGGTGCTGGTCGCCTTCACACTCAACATCCTGCTGCGGGAGATCGGTGCGGCGGATCTGTCCGGCGCGGGCACCGCATTCGGCACCATCACCCAGCTGGGACCGGTGGTGACGGTGTTGGTGGTCGCGGGCGCCGGTGCGACAGCGATCTGCGCCGACCTCGGTGCACGCACCATCCGCGAAGAGATCGACGCCATGCGGGTGCTCGGAATCGACCCGATCCAGCGGCTCGTGGTACCGCGTGTGCTTGCCTCCACCTTCGTGGCGCTGCTGCTCAACGGCCTGGTGTGCGCGATCGGCCTGGCCGGGGGATACGTCTTCTCCGTCTTCCTGCAAGGGGTCAATCCCGGTTCGTTCATCAACGGCTTGACCGTGCTGACCGGCCTGGGCGAGCTCGTTCTCGCTGAGATCAAGGCACTGCTGTTCGGGGTCGTCGCGGGTCTGGTGGGCTGCTACCGCGGCCTGACGGTGCAGGGCGGCCCCAAGGGCGTCGGCATCGCCGTGAACGAGACCGTGGTGTACGCGTTCATCTGCCTGTTCGTGATCAACGTGATCATGACTGCCATCGGCGTGAGAGTGCTGGTGCGATAGCGATGAGCTTCGACACGACCGTCCGGTTGCGCCGGGCATTTCGGTGGGCGCCCAAAGCCGTCGACACCATCGGTGAGCAGGCGCTGTTCTACGGCGAGACCATGCGCTACATCCCCAATGCGCTCACTCGCTACCGCAAGGAGACGATCCGGCTCATCGCCGAGATGACCATGGGCGCGGGAGCGCTGGTCATGATCGGCGGAACCGTCGGCGTCGCGGCCTTCCTCACACTCGCCTCCGGCGGTGTGATCGCCGTGCAGGGCTACTCCTCGCTGGGCAACATCGGTATCGAGGCGCTGACCGGCTTCCTGTCGGCCTTCCTCAACGTCCGCATCGTCGCGCCGGTCATCGCCGGCATCGCGTTGGCGGCCACCATCGGCGCGGGCACCACGGCTCAACTCGGCGCCATGCGCGTCGCCGAGGAGATCGACGCGGTGGAATCGATGGCAGTGCACTCGGTGTCGTACCTGGTCTCCACCCGCCTGATGGCCGGACTCATCGCGATCGTGCCGCTGTACTCGCTGTCGGTGCTGGCCGCATTCTTCGCCGCCCGCTTCACGACGGTGTTCATCAACGGTCAGTCCGCCGGTCTCTACGACCACTACTTCAACACGTTCCTCATCCCCAGCGATCTGTTGTGGTCGTTCCTGCAGGCGATCGTGATGTCGATCGCGGTCATGCTGGTGCACACCTACTACGGCTACAACGCCTCGGGCGGGCCGGTCGGCGTGGGTATCGCGGTCGGCCAGGCCGTGCGCACCTCGCTGATCGTGGTCGTCACCATCACCTTGTTCATCTCGCTCGCCGTCTACGGCGCGTCCGGCAACTTCAACCTGTCGGGATAGGGCGAGATGGCCGATATCGAGAAGAAGCGCAGTCATGTCCGGATCGCCGCGGCGGTCCTCGCGGCGGTCGTGTTGGCCGCAGCTGTCCTGACCTATCTGTCGTACACCGCGGCGTTCACCTCGACCGAGACCGTCACCGTGCTCTCCCCGCGTGCGGGTCTGGTGATGGACACCGACGCCAAGGTCAAGTACCGCGGCATCCAGGTCGGTGAGGTGAAGTCCATCGAGTACGCCGGTGACCAGGCCAAGTTGACCCTGGCGATCCGCAGCGACGAGATGCGCTACATCCCGTCGAACGCCCGGGTGCGCATCGCCGGTACCACGGTGTTCGGCGCAAAGGCCGTCGAATTCATCCCGCCCGAGCAGCCCCAGCAGTCGTCGATCCGCCCGGGCGCCGAGGTGCAGGCCGGCGACGTCCAGCTCGAGGTCAATACGCTTTTCCAGACCCTCACCGACACCTTGGACAAGATCGACCCCATCAACCTGAATGCCACGATGAGCGCGCTCGCGGAGGGGCTGCGCGGAAACGGTGACGATCTCGGCGCGACATTGTCGGGGCTGTCGTCCTATCTGCAGCAGCTCAATCCGAAACTGCCCACGCTGCAGGAGGACTTCCGCCGGACCGCCGAGGTGGGCAACATCTACGCCGACGCGGCGCCGGATCTGGTGCGGGTGTTCGACAACGCGCCCACGATCAGCAACACCCTGGTCGATCAGCAGGACAATTTGAACAGGACGCTGCTCGCGGCCACCGGTCTGGCCGACAACGGCACCGCCACCCTCGAGCCGGCGGCCGACAACTACATCGCCGCGATCCAGCGGTTGCGGGCGCCCTTGAAGGTGGCCGGTGAGTATTCCCCGGAGATCGGCTGCATCCTGCAGGGTGTCTCGGTGGGTGTGGACCGGTTCGCGCCGATCATCGGCGGAATCCGTCCGGGCCTGTTCGTCTCGTCGAACTTCCTCCCGGGCGCTCCCGCCTACACCTACCCGGAGAGCCTGCCGATCGTGAACGCCTCCGGTGGCCCGAACTGCCGCGGACTGCCGAGCCCACCGAGCAAGCAGTTCGGCGGGTCCTGGTACCACACCCCGTTCCTCGTCACCGACAACGCCTACGTGCCCTATCAGCCGAACACCGAACTGCAGTTCGACGCACCGTCGACGGTTCAGTTCCTGTTCAACGGCGCCTTCGCCGAGAAGGACGACTTCTGATGAACCGCGACCGGACCCTGCTCAACGTCAGCATCTTCACCGTGGTGATGCTGCTCGTGGCCGGCGCACTCGTCGTGGTGTTCGGCGAATTCCGATTCGCATCGGGCCACACCTTCCACGCGAACTTCACCGAGGCATCGCGCCTCAAGGCCGGGCAGGACGTCCGCATCGCCGGTGTCCCGGTCGGCACCGTCAAGGGCCTGACACTCAACTCCGACAACACCGTTGACGTCGAGTTCGACGTCAACGACAAGTACCAGCTCTACTCGTCCACGCGGGCGGTCGTGCGGTACGAGAACCTCGTCGGCGACCGGTATCTCGAGATCACCTCTGGCCCGGGTGAGCTGCGCAAGCTGCCCCCCGGCGCGACCATCCCGCTGTCCAACACCCAGCCCGCACTGGATCTCGATGCTCTGCTCGGCGGGCTCAAGCCGGTTCTCAAAGGGCTCGACGGCGCGAAGATCAACGAGATCAGCGGCGCGGTGATCGAGATGCTGCAGGGTAAGGGCGGCGCACTGGCCAACATGCTCGCCAGCACCAGTTCGTTCAGCCAGAACCTCGCGGCGCGCGATCAGCTGATCGGCGATGTGATCAACAACCTCAATACGGTGCTGGGCACTGTGGACGAGAAGGGCGCACAGTTCGACAAGAGCGTCGATCAGCTGCAACAGCTGGTGACCGGGCTGGCCGAGGGTCGTGATCCGATCGCCGGCGCCATCCCGCCGCTCGCGTCGGCCACCAACGATCTCACCGAGATGCTGCAGAGCTCCCGGCGACCGCTGCAGGCCATCATCGAGAACACCCGTCCGCTCGCCCAGCGGCTCGACGAGCGCAAGGGTGACGTCAACAAGGTGATCGAGCCGCTGGCCGAGAACTACCTGCGGCTCAACGCTCTCGGCGCGTACGGTTCGTTCTTCAACATCTACTACTGCTCGATCCGGATGAAGATCAACGGCCCGGCGGGCAGCGACATCCTGATCCCGTTCGGCGGACCGTCGGACCCCTCGAAGGGGAGGTGCTCCGAGCGTGGCTAGACCCGACAGTTCGAATCCGTTGCGGACCGGCATCTTCGGCATCGCGGTGGTCGTGTGCCTGGTGCTCGTCTCCTTCGGCTACACCAATCTCCCGTTCTGGCCGCAGGGCAAGCCCTACGAGGCGTATTTCACCGACGCCGCCGGCATCACCGCCGGCAGCGTGGTCAACGTCTCGGGCATCACCGTCGGCAAGGTCACCGGAGTGTCGCTCGCCGGTGACACCGCGAGGGTGAACTTCACCGTCAACCGCGACGTTCGGGTCGGCGACCAGTCACTGGTGGCGATCAAGACCGACACCGTGCTGGGTGAGAAGTCCCTGGCGGTCACCCCGCAGGGTTCGGGGTCGGTGACGTCGATTCCGCTGGGACGCACCACCACCCCGTACACCCTCAACACCGCGCTGCAGGATCTCGGCGGAAATGTCGGCGAACTCGACAAACCCCGCTTCGAGCAGGCCCTGCAGACCCTCACCGATTCGCTCAAGGAAGCCACCCCGCAGCTGCGCGGCGCGTTGGACGGGGTGGCGAATCTGTCGCGCAGCCTCAATGCCCGCGACGAGGCGTTGGCCCAGCTGCTGGGCCGGGCCAAGCGGGTGTCGGACACCTTGGCGCAGCGGTCGGGACAGGTGAACCAGCTCATCACCGATGGCAACCTGCTCTTCGCGGCACTCGACCAGCGACGCCAGGCACTGAGCCAGCTGATCGGCGGCATCGACGACGTCTCCGCGCAGCTGTCCGGGTTCGTGGCGGACAACCGCAAAGAGTTCGGGCCCCTGCTCGAGAAGCTCAACCTGGTGATGGACAACCTGCTCGAGCGCCGCGAGCACATCGGTGAGGCGTTGCGCCGACTGCCGCCGTATGCCACCGCGCTCGGTGAGGTGGTCGGTTCCGGTCCCGGATTCCAGATCAACCTCTACGGTCTGCCGCCCGCGACGATATCCGAGGTGTTGCTCGACACCTACTTCCAGCCAGGCAAGCTGCCGGACAGCCTCGCGGACTATCTCCGCGGGATGATCACCGAGCGGCTGATCATCAGGCCGAAGTCGCCGTGACGCAAGGGGATTCGGTGAAAACGGGCAACCGCTGGACGCGGGTGGCGCTGGCCGCCGTTCTGGTGATCACGCTGGCGGTGGGCATTTTCCTGGTGTGGCCCTCGCGGGGCGGGACCAAGCTCACGGCGTATTTCACCTCGGCCGTCGGGCTGTACCCCGGCGACGAGGTGCGAATCGTCGGGGTGCCCGTCGGGACGATCGACTCGATCGAGCCCAGGGCGCAGGACGTCAAGATCACCATGACCGTCGACAACGGCGTCAAGGTGCCGGCCGACGCGCAGGCGCTCATCATCTCGCCGAATCTGGTGGCTGCCAGATTCATCCAGCTGACGCCCGCCTACACCGGCGGTCCTCAGATGCCCGACGACGGTGCCATCAGCCTCGACCGCACAGCCGTGCCGGTCGAGTGGGACGAGGTCAAGGAACAGCTGACGGCGCTGTCGAGCCAACTCGGACCGCAGGACGGCGACGTCCAGGGCCCGCTGAGCAGTTTCGTCAACCAGGCCGCCGACACCTTCGACGGCAACGGCGACTCCTTCCGTCAGGCCCTTCGTGAGCTCTCCCAGACCGCGGGCCGGCTCGGCGACTCCCGCACCGATCTGTTCGGCACGGTCCGCAATCTGCAGACCCTGATCAACGCGTTGTCGAACAGCAACGAGCAGATCGTGCAGTTCAGTAACCACGTCGCGTCGGTGTCCCAGGTGCTGGCCGACAGCACCGCCGACCTCGACAACACCCTCGGCACCCTGAACCAGGCGCTGGTCGACGTCCGGGAACTGCTCGGCGACAACAACGAAGCGTTGATCGCCCAGGTGGGTAAGCTGGCCGACTTCACTCAGATCCTCACCGACCACAGCGACGACATCGAACAGATCCTGCACATCACGCCCAACGGCCTGGCGAACTTCTACAACATCTACAACCCGGCCCAGGGCACCGTCGGCGGCCTGTTGACGTTGCCGAACTTCGCCAACCCGGTGCAGTTCATCTGCGGTGGCACCTTCGACGTCGGCGCCAATCCGGACAACTTCAAACGCGCCGAGATCTGCCGGCAGCGGATGGGTCCGGTGTTCAAACGCATCGCGATGAACTTCCCGCCCCTGCTGTTCCACCCGATCAACAGCATCACCGCCTACAAGGGGCAGATCATCTACGACACCCCGGAGACCGAAGCCAAGGCCAGGACTCCGCTGCCCTATCTGCAGTGGCAGAACGCGCCCGGTGTGACGCCGGCCCAGATGGCCGAGGGCGCGGACCTCAGTTCGCTGTTCCTACCGTCCGCGCCCGCGGACGCCGCATCCGCGCCGGCGCCGGCTCCCGGCCCGCCTGCTGCCCCCCTGCCCGCCGAAGAAGGTGGTGGCCGATGAGGCGCACGTCTCTGTCGCGCAGCGCAACCCGCACGGGACTGCGGACTGCGGCATTGGGCGGCGGTGTGCTGCTGCTGGCCGGCTGTCAGTTCGGGGGATTGAACTCCCTGAACATGCCCGGTACCGCCGGACACGGTGCGGGTTCGTACAAGATCACCGTGCAGTTGCCGGACGTGGCAACGCTGCCGCAGAACTCTCCGGTGATGGTCGACGACGTCACGGTCGGCAGTGTGTCGGGCATCGACGCCGTGCAGCGCTCCGACGGAACGTTCTACGCCGCGGTCCAGGTGTCGTTGGACCGCAACGTCGATCTGCCCGAGAACTCGACGGCGAAGGTGGCGCAGACCTCGCTGCTGGGCTCTCAGCACATCGAGCTCGCCCCGCCGAAGAACGAGCCGGGTGTCGGTCGTCTGCAGGATGGGTCGCAGATCCCGCTCGACCGGACGGGGCGCTACCCCAGCACCGAGGAGGTGCTCTCGACGCTGGGCGTCGTGGTGAACAAGGGCAATCTCGGCGCGCTGCAGGACATCACCGATGAGGCCTACGCCGCGGTGGCGGGCCGTGAGGGCACGTTCGCCGATCTGATTCCGCGGCTGGCCGAGCTGACCAGCTCACTGGACCGGCAGACGACCGACATCATCGCCGCGATGGAGGGCATCGACCGGTTCGCGGCGATCCTGGCCCGCAGCCGGGACAGTCTGGGTCGGACACTGGACACGTTGCCGGCCGCTGTGGAAGTACTGAACAAGAATCGCGGCAACATCGTCGACGCCTTCAGCGCGCTGCGCGGCTTCGCCACCGTCGCTTCGCGGATGCTTTCGGAAACCAAAACCGACTTCACTGCGGATCTCAAAGACCTTTACCCGGTCATCAAGGCGCTCAACGACAACGCCGACGACTTCATCAAGGATCTGGAGTTCCTGCCGACGTTCCCGTTCCACTACAAGTATCTGCGCAACGCGGTACGCGGCGACTACCTGAATGTCTTCGTGACCTTCGACCTGACGCTGCGGCGGCTGGGGGAGTCGGTGTTCACGACGTCGCTCGGGCTGGATCCGAACATGAAGCGCATGTCTGAGGTGGTGAATCCGCCGGACTTCCTGACCGGTGCGATGGCGAACCTGTCGGGTCAGGCCGCCGATCCGTTCACGATTCCGCCGGGCACCGCGACCCAGCACGAGGGGACGCCCTGATGCTCACCAGGCTCACCCGTCTACAGCTGGCGATCTTTGCGGTGGTCACCGTGCTGACCGTCGGCGCGATCTCGCTGTTCTACCTGCGCCTGCCCTCGGCGGTGGGGATCGGCTCCTACGACGTGACCGCGAATTTCGTGGCGGGCGGCGGCCTCTACGAGAACGCCAACGTCACCTATCGCGGTGTCACCATCGGCCGGGTGGAATCGGTGGGCCTGTCCGACGACGGCGTCGTCGCGCACATGCGCCTCAACAGCGACACTCCGGTGCCCGAGAACGTGACCGCCACCGTCAAGAGCGTGTCGGCGATCGGCGAGCAGTACGTCGATCTGGTTCCCCCGGAGAAGGCGGCGTCGGCGACGCTGCGCGACGGCTCTGACATCGGGATGGACCGTACGGCCATCGGCCAGGACATCTCGGGAATGCTCGAGGAAGCCGACAGACTGGTCAGCAGTGTGGGCAACAGCCGCTTGCGAGATCTGTTGGGTGAGACGTTCAACGCCTTCAACGGAACCGGGCCGGAGCTGTCCCGTCTCCTGCAGTCGTCGAGAGACTTGATCGACGAGGCGAATGCGAACGCGGGTCAGACGATGGCGCTGATCGATCAGGCGGGTCCGTTCCTCGACAGCCAGATTCGCAGTGGCGACGACATCCGATCACTTGCCGATGGTCTGGCGCGACTGACCGGCAACGTCGCGGGCGCCGATTCGCAGCTGCGATCGACCCTGCAGACCGTTCCGGGCACGACCGAGGTGGCGAATACGACATTCGCGGGCATCCGGCCGACGTTCCCGGTGCTGGCCGCAAATCTCGCCAACTTGGGGCGGATCGGGGTGATCTACCACAAGTCGATCGAACAGGCGCTGGTCATCTTCCCCGCCCTGATGGCGGGTCTGAACACCGTCGCCGGCGGGGTGCCGGCCGACGAGGGCGGCAAGCTCGACTTCAAGATCCACCTGAACGACCCGCCGACGTGTTCCACCGGTTTCCTGCCGCCGACGACGATCCGCTCACCCGCCGATACCACGCTGCGTGATCTGCCGGGGGATCTGTACTGCAAGGCGCCGCAGAACGACCCCACGGTCGTGCGCGGCGCCCGCAACTATCCGTGCCAGGAGTTCCCGGGTAAGCGGGCACCCACGGTGCAGCTGTGCCGCGACCCGGCGGGGTTCGTGCCGATCGGCACCAACCCGTGGCGGGGACCGCCGGTGCCGCTCGACACACCGGTCACCGATCCGCGGATGTCGCTGCCCATGAACAAGTTCCCGTTCATCCCGCCGCAGATCGACCCGGACCCCGGCCCGCCACTGGTGCAGCTGCCGCCCGGGGTCCCCGCCGGGCCGGGGCCCGCGCCCCACGCGCCGTTCCCGCTTCCGGTGCCGCCGAGCGACCCCGGTATGCCGCCCCCGCTGCCGTATTACGCGCCGCCCGATCAGGTTGCGCCGCCGTACGGCAGGCCGGTGCCCCCGGCTCCTGGCTCGCCCCCGGCTCCCGCGCCGCCCGCGGTTCCCGCGCCGCCGCCGCCGATTCCGCCGGGCAATTCGCTCAACGGGGTGCCGCTGCCCGGCGGGCCTCCGCTACCCGCGGAGGCGCCGATGGCCAGCGGTCCGGCGATGACCAGCTACGACTCCAGAACCGGAGCCTTCGCCGATCCCCAGGGCGGGACTGGCGTGTTCGCCTCGGGCGCTGACACACTGGCGCCTGCGGAGACCTGGGCGGATCTGATGATGGCCCCGAAGCAGATGTAGATAGGCAGGACTTGATGGCAGACGACGCGGCTTCGGCGACGAAGCCCGCGCGGCGTCGTGCGTCGCGCGCGGCCGGACCGGCCAAGGGCAACGGCAACGACACCTCGGGTGGGGTGAACACGGGCGCGACGCCCCCGCTCACCCGGGTCCGCAGTGTCCGGCCCGCGGGCCCGCCGCCTCGGCGGCAGTCGCACCGGACGCTGGTGGCGGCGGTTGCGCTGGCGGTGGTGGGGGTGGCGCTGGCTGCACTCACCGCGGGTGTGCTGGTACTCGGTGGCCAGCAGCGGGATGCCGAGGCCAAGGCGGCGCGCGAACAGCGGTTCGTTGACACCGCATCGCAGACCGCGATCAATATGTTCAGCTACACCCAGGACGACATCGACGAGAGCGTGAACCGCTTCGTCGACGGCACCAGCGGCCCACTGCGCGACATGCTCAGCCAGAACAACAACGTCGACAACCTCAAGGCGATCTTCCGGGATACCCAGGCCAGCTCGGAGGCCGTGATCAACGGCGCGGCACTGGAGAAGATCGACGAGGTCAGCGACAACGCCGCGGTGCTGGTGTCGGTGCGGGTGACGGTCACCGACATCGACGGCACCAACAAGCCCTCGCAGCCCTACCGGTTGCGAATCATCGTCCACGAGGACGACAACGGTCACATGACCGGATACGACCTCAAGTACCCCGACGGTGGCAACTGATGGGCAAGTGGTCCACCCGGTTGATCGGGTCGCTGAGCGTGCTGTGCGCTGTGGCGTTCGTGGTGCTGGCCGGCGCCGGCGGGTGGCTCTACTGGCAGCGGGTCGAGACCAAGGGTGCGCAGGACGCGCGAGCGGCGTTAGAACCTCTTGCCGCCGAGCAGATCCCGAAGGTGTTCGGGTACGACTACCAGACGGTGGAGCGCAGTCTCACCGAGGCATACGATCTGCTCGCACCCGATTTCCGGCAGGAGTTCCGCGACCGCGCCACCAAGGACATCATCCCGCAGGCCAGGGAGCGGCAGGTGGTCAGTCAGGCCAACGTCGTCGGTGTGGGTGTGCTGAGCGCGCAACGGGATTCGGCTCAGGTCATGGTGTTCCTGAACCGGACGGTCACCGAAAAGGGTGGTAAGCCGGTGTACGACGGCAGCCGTCTGCGCGTCGATTACACCAAGGTCGACGGCAAGTGGATGATCGACTACATCGCACCGATCTAACTCGGGCCTAGACGGGCTGCGCGTCGTCGCGCGTCCCGGCGAGCGCGTCGAGAAAGGCTCTGGCCCAGCGGTCCACGTCGTGGGCGAGCACCTGCCTGCGCAGGGCCCGCATCCGGCGCCGGCCCTCCTCGGGGGACTGGGTCAACGCCGCCTCGATGGCGTCCTTGACGTCCTCGAGGTGGTGCGGGTTGGCCAGGTAGGCCTGCCGGAGTTCGGCTGCGGCGCCGGTGAACTCGCTGAGCACCAGGGCACCGCCCAGATCGCTGCGGCACGCCACGTACTCCTTGGCCACCAGGTTCATCCCGTCGCGCAGCGGAGTCACCAGCATGACGTCGGCGGCCACGAAGTAAGCGATCAGCTCATCGCGCGGGACCGGCCGGTGCAGATAGTGGACGATGGGATGGCCGACCTCGCCGAATTCGCCGTTGATGTGACCGACCTGGCGCTCGATGTCCTCGCGCATCGCGATGTAACTCTCGACGCGCTCCCGGCTGGGGGTGGCCAACTGGATCAGAACGGTGTTCTCGCGGTCGATGCGACCGTCCTCCAACAGCTCGGCCAGCGCGGCGAGGCGGACGTCGATGCCCTTGGTGTAGTCGAGCCGGTCGACCCCGAGCAGGATCTTGCGCGGGTTACCCAATTCGGCGCGAATCGCCTTGGCCCGCTGGCGGATCGCCCGGTTGCGCGCCTTGGCGTCCAGATCGGCGGAGTCGATCGAGATGGGGAACGCGCCGACTTTGACGGTGCGGAAACCGACCTGGACCTCGCCGAAACGGGACCGCACGCCGACCGATGCCCGAGAGGTGTTGGCTCCGGTCAGGCGGCGGGCGAGGAACAGGAAGTTCTGCGCACCGCCGGGCAGATGAAAGCCCACCAGATCGGCGCCGAGCAACCCCTCGATGATCTCGGTGCGCCACGGCATCTGCATGAACAGTTCGACCGGCGGGAAGGGGATGTGCAGGAAGAATCCGATGACCAGATCGGGCCGCAGCATCCGCAGCATCTTGGGCACCAGCTGCAGCTGATAGTCCTGTACCCAGACCGTGGCGCCCTGGGCGGCGGCGCGGGCGGTCGCCTCGGCGAACCGCCGGTTCACCTCGACATAGCGGTCCCACCACTTGCGGTGGTAGATCGGTTTGACGATCAGGTCGTGGTAGAGCGGCCACAGCGTGGCGTTGGAGAAGCCCTCGTAATAGTCGGCGACGTCCTCGGCGGACAGCGCCACCGGATAGAGCTGCAGACCGTCGTCGTCGATCGGATCCTCGGGACTGTCCGGAATGCCGGCCCACCCGATCCAGGCGCCGTGCCGTTTGCGCAGCAGAGGTTCCAGCGCGGTCACCAGACCGCCGGGACTGCGCTTGTAGGAGATCTGTCCGTCGGGCAGCAACTCCATGTCGATCGGCAGCCGATTGGCGACGACGACGAACTCGGCGGTGCCGATGTCAGCGGAGTCGACGTGCGGGTCGTCCTCCGGCACCGCTTAGGCCTCGGGCTTCGACGGTCCGATGCCGAGCATGGAGAGAAAGACGCGGCATTCGTCGGCATCGGTGGCGTAGGCCGCGACGACGCGCCGGGCCTGGCGGGCGGTGCTGTCGGCGAGTGGTTCGACGTCGCCGATCTCGGCGGGATCAGACTTGGCAGGCATGGTACAACTCTAGGCGACGAGGGCTGCCCCGGGGCAACGCCCCTGGTCAGGGCGGCGTACGGTACTCCAGTGGCCAACGCTGACCAGGTGACCTACGAGACGCTGGACGAGGGGCGCATCGCGCGCATCTGGCTCAATCGGCCGGAGACCCACAATTCCCAGTCACGCACCCTGCTGGTGCAGCTCGACGAAGCGTTCGGCCGCGCGGAGGCCGATGACGAGGTGCGGGTGGTGATCCTGGCCGCGCGGGGGAAGAACTTCTCGGCCGGCCACGACCTCGGTTCCGAGGAGGCGCTGGCCGAACGTCAGCCCGGCCCGGGGCAGCACCCGACGTTCGGCATCAACGGTGCGACGCGGGCCGCCGTCTCGGAGCGGACCTACCTGCAGGAGTGGCACTACTTCTTCGAGAACACCCGGCGGTGGCGCGATCTGCGCAAGATCACCATCGCGCAGGTACAGGGCAATGCGATCTCGGCGGGCCTGATGCTGATCTGGGCCTGCGACTTGATCGTCGCGGCCGACGATGCGAAGTTCAGCGACGTGGTGGCGGTGCGGATGGGGATGCCCGGCGTCGAATATTACGCCCATCCGTGGGAGTTCGGCGCGCGCAAAGCCAAAGAGCTTCTGCTGACCGGTGATTCGATCGACGCCGATGAGGCGCACCGGCTCGGCATGGTGTCGAAGGTGTTCCCGCGCGACGAACTCGAGGACCGGACATTGGAGTTCGCCCGGCGGATCGCCGAGCGCCCGACGATGGCGGCCCTGCTGGTGAAGGATTCGGTCAACGCCGCAGCCGATGCGATGGGGTTCACCGAGGCGCTGCGGCACGCATTTCACATCCACGAACTGGGCCACGCGCACTGGGCCGCCCACAACGAGAACCGGTTCCCGGTCGGAATGCCGCCGGACGTACCGGACTGGCGCACCCTGGGCGCCCCGAAGTTGTCGCGCCGCGACGAGCCCTGAGCTATAACTAGAACTCGTTCCAATTCAGCCGACGAAGGGGTCCCGGTGCAGCTGTCTCTGGCGGATCGAACGTATCTGGTCACCGGTGGTGGCAGTGGCATCGGGAAGGGGGCGGCCGCGGCCGTGATCGCCGCCGGGGGCAACGTCATGCTGGCCGGCCGCAACGCCGATCGGCTCTCCTCAGCGGTCGACGAGTTGACCGCCGCCGCGGGTGAGGGTGCGGGCGAGGTGCGCTACGAACCGGCTGACGTCACCGTCGAGGACGAGGTGGCCCGGGTCGTCGACGCCGCCACCGCCTGGCACGGACGGCTGCACGGCGTGGTGCACAGCGCCGGCGGATCCGAGACCATCGGGCCGCTGACCCAGATCGACTCCGAAGCGTGGCGGCGCACCGTCGACCTCAACGTCAACGGGACGATGTACGTCATCAAGCATGCGGCCAAGGAACTGGTGCGCGGCGGCGGTGGTTCGTTCGTCGGCATCTCCTCGATCGCGTCGAGCAACATTCATCGCTGGTTCGGCGCATACGGGCCCAGCAAGGCCGCCCTCGACCACATCATGATGTTGGCCGCCGATGAACTCGGCCCATCCTGGGTGCGGGTCAACGGCATTCGTCCGGGGCTGACTCGCACCGAGCTGGTGGGGCCGGTCATGGAGTCGCCGGAGGTGTCGGCCGACTACCGCGCCTGCACGCCGCTGCCGCGGTTCGGCGAGGTGGAGGACATCGCGAACCTCGCGGTGTTCCTGCTCAGCGACGCCGCCGGCTGGATCACCGGCCAGGTCATCAACGTCGATGGCGGACACGGGTTGCGCCGCGGGCCGGACATGTCGGGGATGCTCGAGGGCATCTTCGGCGCCGACGGGCTACGCGGGGTGGTCTGAGGCGGGATCCGATGTCGCCGGCCCGGCGGCTCCGGCTTCCCACGCGGCCAGGGCGCCGATCGCCGACCAGTCGAGGTGGCCGCCGCCGGTTGCCAGGAGCGTGAGGAACCGGTCGCGCAGGAGGCTGGCGACCGGTAGCGGGACCTGCAGCGCTTCCCCGGCCGCCAGCGCCAACCGCACGTCCTTGAGTCCGCCGGTGGCGACGAACCCCGGCGGATCGAATTCCCGGCGGGCCACCAGCCCGCCATAGGTTCGGTAGACGGGCGCGTCGAACAGCGTGGAGGTCAGCAACTCGAGGTACTGCTCGGCGTCCACGCCGCCCTTGGTGACCAACGCCATTGCTTCGCCGAGGGATTCGATCACCGAGGCGATGAGGAAGTTGCCCGACAGTTTGACCAGGTTGGCGGCCTTGGGTTCCTCGCCGACGACGAACGTCCGCTGGCCGACCGCCTCGAACACCGGCGACATCGCCGTGAGCGCATCGGGCGCACCGGCGGTCACCACGAACAGCTTCTTCGCTGCAGCCGCCTCGGGGCGGCCGAATACGGGCGCCGACACGAACCTGTGACCGGCGTCCGCGTGGGCATCGGTGAGGCGCTCGGCCAGCGCCAGGCTGATCGTCGAGGCCGACACGTGCACCGCTCCGGGGGCCAGCGTCGCCAGGATCCCCTCCGGACCGAATGACACCGCCTCCACCGCCGCATCGTCGGCGAGCATCGTCACCACAGCCTCGCCGCCGCAGGCCTCGGCGACGGTGCGCGCCGCCCGGGCACCCCGGGCGGCCAGCGCGTCGACCTTATCCGCTGATCGGTTGTAGGCGCTGACCTGGTGCCCTGCATCCAGCAGGTTGCCGGCCATGGCCGAACCCATGTTGCCCAGTCCGATGAATCCGATATCCATGCCGACGAGTGTGCACCCAGGGCGTCGAGTGTGCCGATGGGGCGGTCAACGCGGCCCGATGACCACCGTGGATGCACAACCGGCGCCCACGTTGCACGCTGGGCGGGCGCGGGTGGATCAGAGCTATTGTCCGACGTCTGGACCGTCGCGGGTCGTCTCGGCGGCGCGGCGCACGGCGTTGACGATGCTCTGATACCCGGTGCAGCGACAGAAGTTGCCCGACAGACCCTCGCGGATCTCGTCGTCACTCGGATCGGGATTCTCGGCCAAGAGGGCCGTGATCGTGGTGACGAATCCTGGTGTGCAGAAACCACATTGCAGGCCGTGGCACTCCCGCATGGCGGACTGCACCGGCGACAGCTGTCCGCCCGGTCCGGCGATGCCCTCGACCGTCGTCACCTGCTGTCCTTCGGTCTGCACCGCGAAGATCAGACACGATCGCACAGCCTGATCGTCGAGCAGCACCGTGCAGGCGCCGCAGGCCCCGTGTTCACAGCCGAGGTGGGTGCCGGTCAGCCCGCATGATTCGCGGAGGAAGTCGGCAAGGGTGACCCGCGGTTCCACGTATCCGCGGTGGCTGCGGCCGTTGACCGTCAACTCGATCGGCTGCTCATTCATGGATTGCCACCTCCGCGTTTATGCCACTGATCGCCGACCGCAATGCGCGCGACACCATCGCCGCCCCGACCCGGCGGCGATAGTCGGCCGAACCCTGCAGGTCGGACGGGACGTCGGTCAATCCGGCCATGGACAGGCGGCCGATCTCGTCGCCGTCCACCTCATCGGCCGGTCTGCCGACGATCGCCTGTTCGGCTGTCGCAGCCCGCAGCGGGGTCGAGCCGAGCCCGAGCAGCCCGATGCCGCAGCGGGCGATCCGCTCGTCGTCGTCGAGTTCGACGGCCACCACGGCGCCGGCGATGGCGAAATCCCCGTGGCGGCGCGCGAATTCCTCGACGGCGAAACCGGACCGACGGCCCCAGACCGGGAAGCGCACAGCGGTCAGAATCTCGTCGTCGGCCAGTGAGTTCTCCCACAGGCCGGTGAAGAAGTCCGACGCCGCGATCTGCCGGCTGCCGCGGGCCGACGCCGCCGTCATCCGGGCGTCCAGAGCCAGTGCGACGGCGGCGTATTCGGCGGCCGGATCGGCGTGGGCGATCGCGCCGCCGAGCGTGCCGCGGGTACGGATCTGGAAGTGGCCGATGTGCGGGGTGGCCAGTGTGAGCAGCGGTGCGGAATCGGCGACCTCGTCGTCCATCCCGACCAGTGCATGCGGCGTGGCTGCCCCGATTACGACCTCCTCGCCGTGCAGGTCGATACCGGTCAGCTCATCGATGCCGGAGATGTCGATGAGATGATCGAAGTGGGTGAGCCGCATGGCCAGCATCGGCACCAGGCTCTGACCGCCGGCCAGGATCTTGGCGTCGTCACCGTATTGTGCGAGCAGCTTGACCGCCTCGCTCACCGTGTCCGCGCGGTGGTAGGCGAAGGGGGCGGCCTTCATGACAGCAGCCGTGCGAGCGCGGTTTGCAGGTCCTCGGTCAGCACGGTGGCCGGGTGGGCTTTGCGCCGGCGGCCCAGCAGGAAGCCGACGACCGCGCCCGCCGCGATGCCGCCGGCCACCGGGGCGAAGCGTTTGGCCACCGGTAGTGCCACGACCTTGAGCAGGTCGACGGAGTCGCCGGCCCCGGCCTGAGCCGCCGCGGTGGCTGCCTCCGCGGTGGGTGCAGCGGTCGCGGTCGAGCGGTCCCCGAGCAGGTCGGCCTCGAGACTCTTGGCGAATTGGTCGATCAGATTGGTGGCGACGTCGGCGAGCACGCCGCGGCCGAACTGCGCGGCCTTACCCGAGACGGTGAGGTCGGTGCCGATGACGACGTGCGTGGCGTCGCCTTCGTCCTTGAGGTGCGCCGTCACGAACGCCGAGGCGCTGCCGTTGCCGCGGGTCTCCTTGCCGGTGGCCTTGAGGACGACGCGCCCGGCGGCGGCGTCCTTTTCCTGAAAGGTGGCATTGCCGCTGTAGGACACCGTGATCGGACCGACCTTGACCTTGACGGCGCCGGTGAAGTCGTCGCCGTCCACCGACAGCAGGGTGGCCCCGGGAAGGCACGGTGCGACCCGCTCGACGTCGGTGAACACCTCCCAGACCTTGGCGGTCGGCACCCCGACCCGGAATTCGTTGTTCAGTTCCACGGTCAGTGGTCCTCTCGCTGGGCTCGTTTGGCGGCTTCGATGAGGTCGACGATGGCCGACGGGGTGGCGGGGAGGCTGGTGACGGTCACGCCGAGCGGGGCGAGCGCATCGTTGATCGCGTTGATCACGGCTGGGGTGGAGCCGATCGCGCCGCCCTCGCCGGCTCCCTTGTAGCCACCGACCCCCGGGCCGGGAATCTCGACATGGCCGAATTCGATCGGGGGGACCTCGGTGGCTGTCGGCAGCAGGTAGTCGACGAATGTGGACGACAATGGGTTTCCGTCCGTGTCGTAGGCCAGGCTCTCGAGCAGCGCTCCACCGATGCCCTGTACCGTCCCGCCCGCGACCTGTCCTTCGACCACGTTCGGGTTGATCATCGGCCCGACGTCCTCGCTGACGATGTAGCGGGTCAGGGTGACGTGGCCGGTGTCGACGTCGACCTCGCACGTGCAGGCGTGGGTCGCGTTGGCCCAGTGGATCATCGCCATCGAGGTGAACCGCGCGGTGGCCTCCAGCGTGGCCGATCCGCCTGGCGGCAGCTGCTCGGGCTGGTAGTGCGCGCGGTAGGCGATGTCGGCAAAGCTGACGGACGTGTCGGGATTGGACCGCGAATATGCCTGTGAGCCACCGAGTTCGACGTCGTCCTCGGGCACGCTCAGCTGGTGTGCGGCCAGTCTGATGAGCTGAGCGCGCAGGATGGTGCCGGCTTCGTCGACGGCGCCCGCCGTCATGGGGGCGCTGCGGCTGCCCTGCGTGCCGGCGCCGTACGGGGTCACCGCGGTGTCGCCCTGGATGGTCGCGACGTCGTCGATATGGGCGCCGAGCGCGTCGGCGGTGAGTTGGACGACGGTCGTCTCCAGGCTGTTTCCCGTCGAGCCACCGTTGACGTAGACGTTGATCTTGCCGGTGGGCTCCATGCGGATGGTGCAGCCTTCGGTACCGAGATGGCCCGTGGCCGCACCGGTCGGCTCGATGTACGCCGAGAATCCCAGACCGATGTAGCGACCCTCGGCAAGGGCATCGGCCTGTTCTTTACGGAAACCTTCGTGGTCGAGGATCTTGACCGCCTGTTCGAAGGTATCCGCCGGAGCCACATGGTCATACGGCATTCCGTTGGGGTTGAAGTACGGCATCTCGTCGCCGCGCAGGATGTTGCGCCGGCGTAGCTCGACCGGATCGAGGTCCAGCTTGCGGGCGGCGATGTCGAGCATGATCTCGCGGGCCAGGGTCTCGTACTGCCAGGGTCCGCGGTAGGCGTGGAGCCCTGCGGTGTTGGAGAACACGGTCTTGTAGTTGAAGCTGGCCTTGGGCACCCGATAGGGGCCGGGATAGAACATGCCGATCGCTGCGGTGGTCAGCACCGGATAGGGCGTCGGATACGCGCCCACGTCCTGATTGAAATCGATGTCGACGGCGAGCAGCGTGCCGTCGGCGTCGAGTGCCATGCGGGCGGTCCCGTCCACGTGGCGCGACTGCCCGGCCGACATCAGGTTTTCGCGACGGTCCTCGATCCACTTGAGCGGACCGGGCACCTTGCGTGCGGCGAGCATGATGCACATGTCCTCGCGCATGGGGACGACCTTCTGGCCGAATCCGCCGCCGGTATCGCGCATGATGACGCGGACCCGCTGCGCCGGAATGCCCAGCAGGCGCGCGGTGAAGGCACGCAACTCATGCGGTGTCTGGGTCGAGGCCCACAGCGTCAGATTCCCCGTGGTGGCCTCCCATTCGACCACCAGCCCGCGCGTCTCGATCGGCACCGGCACATACATCTGCTGGTAGATGCGCTGACTGACCACGCACGGCGCGGTGGCGTACGTCTCCTCGTCCGGCGGGGCGCCGCCCATGCCGCCCGCGACGTTGTCCGGGTACTGCTCGTGGACGACGACATCGGAGTTCACCGCGGTCCGGAAGTCCGCGGCAGCGGGCAGCGGCCGGTAGGCCACCTCGACCGCGTCGGCGGCGTCTTCGGCGAGATAGCGTGATTCGGCGACGACGAGGGCGACCGGGTCACCCACGAATTTCACCTGTCCCTCCGCAAGTGGTGGGCGCGGGGTGTCCGGAACATCCTTGCCCGCCACCGCGTGCCAGGCCTCGACGACGTCGCCGTTGAGGTCGCGCGCGGTGAATACGGCGTGCACGCCGGGCATGGCGAGCGCGGCTGCGGTGTCGATCCCGTCGACCTCGGCCCGGGCGAACGGGCTGCGCACGAAGCAGGCGTGCAGCATGCCGGTGCGTTGGATGTCGTCGACGAAGGTGCCGCGGCCGGTGAGCAGTCGATCGTCCTCCACTCTGGGCACCCGGGTGCCCGAGTAGCGGGTGGCGACGGTGTCGGTCATCGCGAACGCTCCTGTCCGTCGGTGGCTACTGCGCGTAAGCGAGGGTGGTTCCGCATGCGGCAGGGGCAGCAAAGAGTGCCGTTATCGTACATGGATAAGAGGCATGCCGAAAAGAGAGAGGCGCATTTCCGCAGGTAGAGCTGTGGTCAACGCGCTGAGCACCTGCACAGGGTGTCAAACCGTCACCAGACGCGGGTGCGAATCGCAAAACCGGGCGATGATGCGCAGATGGGTTGTCTGCGCAGGATCGCACCGGTTGTCGCCGGATTCGCCGTGCTGGCGCCGGGCGTCGCGGCCGCGTCACCGGCGGCACAGGCCGGACTCGTCGACGTCCGGACCGTCGTGCCCGACGCGATCGTCGATCTGCGGTACGCGACGGCCGACAACTTCGTGGGCCGGCCGCTCTACCCTGCCGGCGCACCCTGCCTGGTGCACGAGTCGCTGGCCGCCGGGTTGGCGACCGCCGCCGCGCACCTGCGCCCTGACGTGTTGGTGTTCTGGGACTGCTACCGCCCGCACGACGTTCAGGTCGAGATGTTCGCCGCCGTACCCGATCCGGCGTGGGTCGCGCGGCCCGGGGCTTTCGCACGCAGCCACACCGCCGGGCGCTCGGTGGATGTGACGATCGCCGGTGCCGACATGGGCACCGGATTCGACGACTTCTCCCCACGCAGCCATGCCTACGCGACCGACGGTGTCAGCGCCGCCGCACAGGCGAACCGCGCAAGGTTACGCGAGGCGATGGAGGCCGGCGGCCTGACCGTTTACGAAGGGGAGTGGTGGCATTTCGACGGACCGGGGGCCGGTGAAGGCCGCCCGATCCTCGAGGTGCCGTTGAGCTGATCTGCGGTCAGCCCTCGCGATCGGCGCCGCCGATGCCACCCATATCGGATTCGGAGCCGGAACCCGGCCCTTCGGTCTTGGGCGCCACGGAGCCCGCCTCGGGCGGGTTCGTCGGCGTCTCGGGCCTGGTGGTCGCTCCGGGCGCGGGAGCCGGTGACGCAGGGGCAGGTGCGGGCGCTTCGGCCCCGCCCTGGCCCCCCGCTCCGCCGGATCCGTCACTACCGCCGAGGATTCCGCCCGAGCCGCCGCTGCCCCCGTTGCCGCCGGCGCCGCCAGCCCCCGGGGCGCCGGAGGGCGCCGGTGCGGGCATCACGCCTTGACTGGGCGTGGCCGAGGTGGATGCGGGCGTGCTCGAGGTGCTCGACTCCGCGGGTTCTTCACTGCTGCCACACGCCACGGCGATGGGCGCCATGGCCACCGCGGCGGCGATGCCGACGATGGCCGAATACCGGCGGCCGGCGCGATGGGACGAACGAGGCTGGTGTACCGCTGACATGGTGGTCTCCCTGACGGTTTGCGGATGGGCCTTCTCGTTGCCGTTCTACCCGGACTCGGTCTCGGCAAAACCGCGGGCGCTAGATGATCGGATCGTCGTCGGGTCTGCGCAGGCGCAGCCATCGGTAACCATACGGCTCGAGACCGATGTCGAGGCGGCCCTTGTCGTCGAGTTCGTGGGCGGTGAGACCGTCGAGCAGGTCGACCAGCAGACAGTTCGGCGCGTCCTCGAGCCGCACCGAGACCATCGCGCTCTCCGCGCCGAAGTTGTGCAGCGCCACCATCGCCCAGTCCGATTCGTCCTCCCGGCAGACGTGGGCGAGCACGGCGCTGTCGGGCTGGTCGAGGACCGAGACCGTGGACCATCCGATCTCCGGTTGCTGCCGGTAGGTGTGGATGAGGTTACGCATGAACCACCAGAACGACTGATGGTCGTGGCGCTGGTCGGCGGCATTCACGCGGTCCGGTCCGTAGAGTCCGTCGGGCAGGGGGCGGGGCAGGCGCCGCCTGTCGGCCGTGGAGAACCCACCGTTGACGTCGCCGCTCCACTGCATCGGCGTGCGGACCGCGAATCGGCCTTCTACGTCGAGGTTCTCGGCCATGCCGATCTCCTCGCCGTAGAACAGCACCGGGGTGCCGGGCAGCGAGAACGCCAGCGAATACGCCATCTTCATCCGCCGGGTGTCACCCCCGAGCATCGACGGCAGCCGCCTGCGCAAGCCGCGGTCGTAGAGCTGCATGTCCGGATCCGGTCCGAATGCGGCGAACACCTCCTGCCGCTCGTCGTCGCCGAGTTTGTCCAGGGTGAGCTCGTCGTGATTGCGGACGAAGTTCGCCCACTGGCTGGTGATGTCGAGGGTGGGCCGCTGCTCGAGGGCCGCGGTGATCGGACCGGCGTCGCCGCGCGCGAGTGACAGGTAGAAGTTCTGCATACCGATGAAGTCGAACTGCATGTTGAGCCCGTCGCCGTCGGGTCCGCCGAAGAACGCCTTCTGATCGGCGTAGGGCACGTTGACCTCGCCGAGCAGCACGGCGTCGCCCAGCCTGCGGGTCACGAAATTGCGGACGTCGCCCAGGTATTCGATCGGGTCGAACGGATCCGGGCGGCCCGGCACCGCATCCTTGGCGAACAGGAACGGCACTGCGTCGACCCGGAAGCCCGACACCCCGAGCTGCAGCCAGAAGCCGAGGGTGCGGGAGATCTCCTCCTGCACCTTGGGGTTCTCGATGTTGAGGTCGGGTTGGTGCTTGTAGAAGTGGTGCAGGTAGTACTCGCCGGTCTTGGGATCGAGTTCCCAGAGGCTGTCCTCCTGATCCGGGAAGACGACGTCGGCCTTGCTCGACTTCGGCTTCGTCGGGCTCCACACGTAGTAATCGCGGTACGGGTCGTCCTTGCTGCGGCGGGCGGATTTGAACCACGGATGCGCGTCGGAGGTGTGGTTCATGACGAAGTCGATGATCACGCGGATGCCGGTGGCCTTCGCGGTGCGGACGAGTTCGACGAAGTCGCCGAGCGTGCCGAGTCGGGGATCCACGCCTAAGAAGTCGGTGATGTCGTAACCGTCGTCGATCCGCGACGTGGGATAGAACGGCATCAGCCACAGGCACGTCACGCCGAGATCGGCGAGATACTGCACACGTTCGGTCATCCCGCGCAGATCGCCGCACCCGTCGCCGTTCCAGTCGTAGAAGGTCTCGACGTCGGCGCAGTAGATGACGGCGTTCTTCCACCAGAGATCGCCCGTGTCGGCACGCCTCATGCGCCGACCCGCTGCGGCGCAGTGGGCGACAGCTGCGGCAGGACGTGTTCGCCGAAGGCGTCGATGAAGCGCGTCTGGTCCTGTCCGACGAAGTGCAGGTACAGCTCGTCCCAGCCCTGCTCGATGTAGTCGTGCAGCCAGGCGGTGTGCTCTCCGAGGTCATGGGAGATGTTCACGGCCTTGGCGACCTGGTCGACGGAGACGTCCGCGCCGACGGCGTCGAAGGCCTCGACCGATTCGATGTCCCAGCACGCCGGCGGGGGAAAGATGTTGGTGCGCCACTGGTCGTGGGCGATGGCGGCCGCTTCGTCGTGGTCGGGAGCCCAGCTCAGGTGGATCTGCAGCCGGGCCGGACCGCGCCCGCCGGCGCCGCGGTACGAATCGAGCACCTGCCCCAGAGTCTGCATGTCCTGGTTGACGGTGGCCAGGCCGTCGGCCCAGGCGGCATGGCGCGCAGCGGTCTGCGGGGTGACCGCGGGACCGACGAGGTCGGGGATCGTGGCGGGCAGCGTCCACAACCTCGCCCGGTTGACGTGCACCAGCCCTTCGTGGCTGACCTCCTCGCCGCGCAGCAGGCGACGGATGACGTCGACGCATTCGAGCAGTCGCGCGTCGCGGACCTCCTTGCGCGGCCACACGTCCCCGGTGACCCGCTCATTGGACGCCTCGCCACTGCCGATCGCGGCCCAGAAGCGACAGGGGAACATCTCGCCGAGCGTGGCGATCGCCTGAGCGATGATCGCGGGGTGGTACCGCTGGCCGGGCGCGTTCACCACACCGAACGGCAGGTTGGTGGTGGCCAGCGCGGCCCCGAGAAACGACCACGCGAAGCCGGATTCGCCCTGTCGTTCACTCCACGGACTGAAGTGATCCGAGGACATGGCGGCGGTGAAGCCGGCCTGTTCGGCGTGCTGGACGTCGCGGAGGAGTTGTCCGGGCGATATCTGTTCGTGGGAACAATGGAAGCCGATGACGGTCACTCACAGCGTGTTCCCAGGTTCGGCCGAGTTGAAGCGGTGAACGACTGTAGGAACGACTTGCCGTCGGCGTATCGCTGCCGCCGGTAGTGGCGGCCCTGTCCACGGTTGCGGCCCTTGTACGTCGCCAGCTGCGAATCACAGTTCGGGCAGACCAGATTCTCCCGCCGATTGTTGGACGGATCGCCGTCGATGTGGTCGAGGACGAACGCGAGCGGGAAATCGAGCCAGACGGCGCCTTTTTGCTGCGCGTGAGAAGTGGTAAACCACAGCCGCGACAGTGTCTCATGGCCCGGACGGTGCGACGGTGCCCCGACACATCGCCGGTGCGCGGAGCCCCCTGTCAGGATTGAACTGACGACCTACGCTTTACAAGAGCGTTGCTCTACCACTGAGCTAAGGAGGCGAGGTGGTGCGGTGGCAGTTTATCCGGTCACTGGGGCGGGTCGTAGAGCCGCTGCGACCGGATCGGGGTGCCCGGGGTGCGGCCGCGGGCACGGCGGCCCGGCAGGGGGATGCGGTCGGCGATGGAGCTCAGCGGGTTGACCACCTGACTGAGGGAGATGACCGCCTCACGAAGCGCCTCGATCGTCGGCTCCAACGCCTCGAGTCCCGGCGCCAGACGGTTGAGCGTGTCGGCAACCGCCGCCAGTTGCTCGAGCGGACCATTGCGGGCGGTCAGCTTGTCGACCACTCCGCCCTCGGCCAGCAGTCGGTCGGCTATTCCGCCCTCAGCCAGCAGGCGCTCGATCAGACCGTCCTCGTCGAGCAGCTGATCCACCAGGCCACCGGGTTCGATGGCGCGCATCAGCCCGCCGTCTTCCTGGGTGAGCCGGTCGAGCACCCCGCCGGGGGCGGTCAGCCGGTCGATCACGCCGCCCGGTTTGAGCAGCCGGTCCATCGGGCCGTCGGGGGCCAAGGCCCGGCCGAGCGGCTGATCCTCGTCCATCAGCCGGGCCAGCCGGTTGGCCCGCTCGACCGCATCGTCGATGCCCAGCATCTGGGCGAACCCCCCGGCGCGGATGTTGACGCGCTCGTTCGTCTCGCCCAGCGAGGCCTTGGCCATCCCGAGCGCGCCGTTGGCCACCTCCAGGCCCGTCTCGGCGAACGCGAGCCCGATGCGGGCCGGCATACTCGCGAGCTGCACCAGATTCCGGCCGAAGTCCATCCGCCCAGTCTAGGGATCAGGCAACCCACAACTCACAGAAAGCTCACAGCCAACCCCCAGATTGACTCCAAGGCGCATCCTGGACATTGAGGTGATGGCTATGGCTGCACTAACGGAGACCACACCCGAGGCCCGGGTCCTCGTCGTCGACGACGAGGCGAACATCGTGGAGCTGCTCTCGGTCAGCCTGAAATTCCAGGGCTTCGAGGTGCACACCGCCTCCAACGGCGCCTCGGCGCTCGACAAGGCGCGCGATGTCAAGCCCGACGCCGTCATCTTGGACGTGATGATGCCCGGCATGGACGGGTTCGGCCTGCTGCGCCGGCTGCGCGCCGACGGTATCGACGCTCCCGCGCTGTTCCTCACCGCCCGCGACACCCTGCAGGACAAAATCGCCGGGCTGACCCTCGGCGGTGACGACTACGTCACCAAACCGTTCAGCCTGGAGGAAGTGGTCGCGCGGCTGCGCGTCATCCTCCGCCGTACGGGCCACGGGGTCGAGGAGCCCAGGACCTCGCGGCTGAAGTTCGCCGACATCGAACTCGACGAGGACACCCATGAGGTGTGGAAGGCCGGCGAACCGGTCTCGCTGTCGCCGACGGAATTCACGCTGCTGCGCTACTTCATCATCAATGCCGGCACGGTGCTGTCGAAGCCGAAGATCCTCGATCATGTCTGGCGCTACGACTTCGGCGGCGACGTGAACGTGGTCGAGTCGTACGTGTCCTACCTTCGACGCAAGATCGACACGGGCGAGAAGCGTCTGTTGCACACTTTGCGAGGTGTGGGATACGTCCTCCGCGAGCCGCGATGAGCGCTCGCGCGAAGAGCAGAGAGTCGGGGCTGAGCCGAGAGCTCTGCTGATGGGCAGGGGAGTACCCCTGCGGGTGGGCCTGGTCGCCGCGACGCTCGTGCTGGTCGCCTTCGGTCTGCTCGCATCCGGGATTGCGGTGACGTCGATCATGCGCCACACCTTGGAGAGCCGGGTGGACGAGACACTGCTCGACGCCTCCCGCAGCTGGGCGCAGGCGCCTCGACGCATTCCGATCGTTCCCATGGAAGGGCCCAACCCGGCGCGGCCGCCGTCGGACTTCTACGTGCGCGGCATCGATCCCGCGGGCCATATGTGGATGGTGGTCAACGATCGCGAGGCCGAACCGGCGCTGCCGCCGGACAACGACGTCGGACCGGTGCCGGTCACGGTGCGCTCGGTCGACCACTCCGAGATCGAATGGCGGGCGATGACCGTGCGCGGGCCGGACGGCGGCCTGACCACCGTTGCGATCGACCTGTCCGACGTCCAGTCGACCATGCGTGCGCTGATCTGGTCGCAAGCCGGTATCGGCGCGGCGGTGCTGCTGGTCATCGGTATCGCCGGATTCGCGGTGGTCCACCGCAGCCTGCGTCCGCTGGCCGAAGTCGAGGAGACCGCGGCCGCCATCGCCGGTGGACAGCTCGATCGCCGTGTCCCGCAACGCGATCCGCGCACCGAGGTCGGCCGATTGTCATTGGCGCTCAACGGCATGCTCGCGCAGATCCAGCGCGCCGTCGCCTCCTCGGAGTCCTCGGCGGCCGCGGCCAAGACCTCCGAGGAGCGGATGCGTCGCTTCATCACCGATGCCAGCCACGAACTACGGACCCCGCTGACCACCATCCGCGGCTTCGCCGAGCTGTACCGCCAGGGCGCCGCCCGCGACGTCGAGATGCTGATGAATCGCATCGAGAGCGAGTCGCGCCGAATGGGTCTGCTCGTCGAGGACCTGCTGCTGCTTGCTCGCCTCGACGCGCAGCGACCCCTCGAGCAGCATCGGGTCGACCTGTTGACCCTGGCCACCGACGCGGTGCACGACGCTCAGTCGATCGCCCCCGAACGCACGATCTCCCTGGAGGTCTTCGACGGACCGGGCACCCCGGAGGTCCTCGGCGACGAGGCCCGGCTGCGGCAGGTGCTGGGCAACCTGGTGGCCAACGCGCTGCAGCACACACCGGTCAGTGCGGGCATCTGCGTGCGGGTGGGCACGGAGGACGACGGCGGTGACGTCTACGCCGTGCTCGAGGTCCGCGACGAGGGACCGGGGATGAATTCCGAGGACGCCCACCGGATCTTCGAGCGGTTCTACCGGACCGACTCCTCACGCGCACGGGAGAGCGGCGGGACCGGCCTGGGTCTGTCGATCGTCGACTCGCTGGTCTTCGCACACGGCGGCACCGTGGGGGTGACCACGGCGCCCGGTCAGGGCTGCACCTTCACGGTGAGGTTGCCGCGCATCGTGGACGTGCCGGCGCACAGCCCGCTATGACAGCTCGGCCAGTGCGGCCTTGATCTTCTGCTGAGCCTCGTCGAGCGATTCCGGCGACGGGTTCTGATCGGCGTTGGCGAAGCCGAAATCGGCGAGATCGCTGGTCGGGAAGACGTGCACGTGCAGATGCGGAACCTCGAGTCCGGCGATGATGACACCGGCACGCTCGGCGGGGAACGCCCGGACGACAGCCTTGCCGATGCGCTGCGCGACCGCCATGACGCGGCCGAAGACCGCGGGTTCGAGGTCCTGCCAGTTGTCGATCTCGGCGCGCGGCACGACCAGCGTGTGGCCCTGGGTGATCGGCGCGATCGTCAGGAACGCGACGACGTCGTCGTCCTGGTAGACGAATCGGCCCGGCAGTTCTCCGTTGATGATCTTGGTGAAGACGGTCGCCATGGGATCCAGGATGTCACGGCAGCGGCCCTCTTCTGTCGAGAGCCCTCGTACGTTGACTTTGTACACGGATCGCCGAAATCGCGAATTCAGCGATCTGTGTGCAGAGTCAACGTGAAGTGATGAGGCCGTCGAGCTCCTCGAGCGTCCACGGCGGTTCGTCGGCGTGGCCGCGATAGGCCACGATCGATGGTGTCTGCCGGTCGAAGCGGCCGACGAATCCGCCGGCGGCGATGAAGATCTGACCCGTGACGTCTTTGGCGAGGTCACTGACCAGGTAGGCGTATGTCGGCGCGACGTACTCCGGCGGCGCGGCATCCAAGGCGCCCTGCATGCTGACGTCGTCGAGCAGGCCCCGCCGGTTGAGCTCGGCGATGTGTGCCTCATAGTCGGGCCCGGTGGACAGCCGCGTCTTCGCCCCGGGACACACCACATTCGCCCGCACCCCGTGCTCGGCGAGTTCGGCGGCGATCGCCAGGGTGAGCGCATTGACCGCGCCCTTGCCGGCGGGATACCCCGTGCCGCCGTAGTCGCCCAGGAAGGCGAATGAGCTGGTGTTGACGATGGCGCCGCCACCCTGGGCCACCATCCGCGGCGCCGCCGCGCGACAGGTCTCGAACACGGTGCCCAGATGCGCATCCATCAGGTCCCGGAACTGACCGCTGGTGACGGTGAGAATCGACGACCCGGGCGGCTCGGCGGTGCCCGCGCAGTTCACCAGGATGTCGATGCGCCCGAACTGCTGCACGCAGGCGTCGACGAGGGCATCGGCCACCGCCGCATCCGCCGGCGATCCGGCCATGCCGTGCGAACCCGGGATGGCTTGGACCGCAGCGGCGACGGCATCGGCATCGCGCCCGTTGACCAGGACCGTGGCGCCCAGTGCGGTGAGCAGTTCGGCCACCGCCAATCCGACGCCGCGCGTGCCGCCGATGACGAGCGCACCGCGTCCGGCCAGCGGGCCGACGTTACTCGCCTTCCTGGCCGAACTGCATCGAGTCCATGTTCCAGTAGCCGCGCAGATTGGTGATCAGCCCGGCGTCATCGACGCGATAGGTGAACACGCCGCGCACGGTGGCCACGAATCCGTTCGGGAATCGGGTCCGTAACACCAGGATGTAGGCGATCTCGGTCGGCGAACTGGATGGGAAGGTGGCCTCGCAGGTCACCGTCAGCTGGTTCGGCCCGATATTGGCGTCGAAGAACTCGCCCACCGCCTGCTTGCCGCGCACCCCGGTGCCGTCGGGATTGGTGACCGACTGCCCGATCGGATCCTCGATCACGATGTCCTCGGACATCAGGGCCAACCAGCCCTCGCGGTCCCCGGTCTGTACGCAGCGCCACGACGAACGCGACGCCGCGACGACCGGGGTCTGCTCGACCGTTTCCTGCGACACAGGTCTACCGGTCGGCGTCGGTGTAGCGGATGACGCCGCGGATGTTGCGTCCCTCGAGCATGTCGCGATAACCGTCGTTGAGCTGCTCGAGCTGGTACTGCCGCGTGACCATGTCGTCGAGGTTGAGCCGGCCGGCCTTGTACATCGACAGCAGCTGGGGGATGTCGTAGTGCGGGTTGCCGCCGCCGAAGATGGTGCCCTGCAGGTTCTTCTGCAGCAGAGTGAGCATCGACAGGTTGAGCTTGACGTCGTTTCTGGCCATGTTCGCCACCGCGGTGGCGACAACGGTGCCGCCCTTGGCGGTGATGTTCATGTAATCGTCGATGTCCTCGCCCTTGAGCTCGCCGACGGTGACGATCGTCTTATGGGCCATCCGGCCCTGGGTGACCTCGGCGACACCGGCCATCGCGCTGTAGATGTCCGGATAGGCGTGGGTCGCGCCGAACTTCAGCGCGGTGTCGCGCTTGAAGTCGACCGGGTCGACCACGAAGATGTTGCGCGCGCCCGCGTTGAGAGCCCCCTGCAGGGCTCCGGTTCCGACACCGCCGGCGCCGACGATCACCACATCCTGGCCCGGGCGGACGTCACCGCTGCGGACGGCGGAGCCGTATCCGGTGGTCACTCCGCAGCCCACCAGGCACGCCACCTCGAACGGAATCGACGGGTCGATCTTCACCACGGAGCTCTTGTGCACCACCATGTACGGGCTGAACGTGCCGAGCAGGGTCATCGGGATGACCGGCTGACCGTTCTTGGCGGCGTGGATGCGGTAGGTGCCGTCGGAGACCGCGGTGCCGGCGAGCAGTCCGGCGCCCAGATCGCACAGGTTGCGCAGACCCTCCTGGCAGGCCGGACATTCGCCGCACGACGGAATGAACGACAGGACGACGTGATCACCGGGTGCGATGTGCTCGACGCCGGGACCGACCTCGGTGACGATGCCGGCGCCCTCATGGCCGCCCAGGACCGGGAAGCCGGCCATCGGGATGTCGCCGGTCACCAGGTGGTGGTCCGAATGGCACATGCCGGACGCTTCCATCTGGATCTTGACCTCGTCTTTGACGGGGTCCCCGATCTCGATCTCCTCGATCGACCACGGCTGATTGAACTCCCAGATGAGAGCACCTTTTGTCTTCATCGAAGGCTGCCTTCCACTAGAGCCGGTGACCACAGACTAGAGGGATTAGTAAGGTGCGTCACACGCACCCCCAAGCAACTGCTTGGCCGGGTCACCACATCGGGACCGGCGCCTGGCCGATCGGGTAGTAACCGGGCAGCTTCTCACCGGCCAGGCTGCGCTCGATGCGCTTCTGCATCGTCGGGGTGAGATCGCCGGATTCGATGAGTTTGAGGAACGCCTTCTGCACGTGCCCGAAGTCGAAGAAGTCGCGCTGCCACTCGATCAGCAACTGGTCGTTGAGCCGGAACCAGCTGCCGCCGATGCCGTAGATCTCGTCGGTGGTGCCGTCGGATTTGTTGGCGATCTGCTTCCAGAATCCGACGATCTCGTTCTGCTTCTCGTCGATGAGCACCTTCTGGTACTCGTAGACCCAGTTCTCCAGGCCTTCCATCTCCAGACCCAGTGCGGTGTCGCGGATCTCGGCCTTGCCGATGCACATGACGTCTTCCTTGGGCCCGATGTTCCAGCCGTAGGTCGCGTCGTCGGTGTAGAACTCCGCCAACGGCTTCCAGTCGCCGGCCTTCTCGGCATCCCGGTTCGCCTGTAGCCACCGGTCGGCCCAGTTCTCGAGTTGTTCGCGTGTGGCCATCAGCTTTCCTTCTCTTCGATCTCTTCGAGGGAGATTGCTCGGGTGGGACACATGTCGATCGCCCGTTCGACGTCCTCGCGGAGGTCGTCGGGTGGCTCCTGGTCGAGGATCTCGACGACCCCGCGTTTGGGCACGGCGAAGACGTCCGGGGCCTCCAGTTCACACATGGCGTGGCCCTGGCAGAGGTCTTCGTCGAGGACCACGCGGTAGCAGCCCATATCCGATCAGGCCTTGGCTCGCCGGCGGTAGCGGACCTTCGCCGGCTGCGCCAGCTGCACCACCATCTTGGAGTGATCGTTGTGATAGCTCTCGGCGGGCTGGGCCATCTCGAATTCGTACTCGCGCAACAGGACCGAGAAGATCGCCTTGATCTGCATCTGGGCGAAGGCGGCGCCGACGCAGCGATGCTTACCCGCACCGAACGGAATCCACGTCCACCGGTTGGCGATGTCGGCCTGTTCGGGCTTGTTGTAGCGGTCCGGGTTGAACGCGTCGGGGTCCGGGAAGTCCTCGGCGATCCGGTTGGAGATCGCCGGCGACGCCGCGACGAAGTCGCCCTTGTGGATCGGCAGACCCTTCACCTCGAACTCGTCCTGCGCGACCCGCATCAGGATGATGAGCGGCGGGTGCAGGCGCAGTGTCTCCTTGACGACATTGTCGAGCTTCGGGATCTGCCGTAGCGCATGGAAACTCACCTCCTGGCCGTCGGCGTAGAGGTCGTCGAGTTCCTGCTGCACCTCGGCATAGGTGCCGGCGTGGCGAATCAGTTCGATCAGGGTCCAGGCGGAGGTGCCCGAGCTGGTGTGGTGGCCCGCGAACATCAGTGAGATGAACATGCCGGTCACCTCGTTGGCCGAGAAGCGGGGATTGCCCTCGTCGTCCTTGATCGACACCAACACGTCGAGCAGGTCACGGTCGGCCTTGCTCGCCGGTGGCGCGGCCAGCCGGCCGTTCATGATCTCCTGCACCAGCGCAACGAGTTTCACCCGCGACTCGTCACGAATGCGGAAGCTCTCGATGTCCAGGTACGGGTCGACGTAGCACAGCGGGTCGGTGCCGCGTTCGAGCTGGTGGTAGTAGTGGGCGAACCGGCTGTCGAGCTGCTCGCGGAACTTCGGCCCGATCAGGCATGCGGTCGAGGTGTAGATGGTCAGCTCGGAGAAGAAATCGAGCAGTTCGATCTCACCCTCCTCGCCCCACCCGGCGATCATCTTCCTGACCTCGTTCTCGATGGTCGCGGCATGACCCTTCATCTGCTCACCCCGCAGGGCGGTGTTGTGCAGCATCTCGGCGCGGCGCTCCGGGTCCGCGTCGAACACCACGCCTTCGCCGAAGATCGGCGTCATGAACGGGTAGGCCTCGGCCTGGTTGAGCTCGCTGTCGGTGGAGCGGAAGAAGAACTCGTTGGCCTCCGCTCCGGACAGCAGGATCACATGCTTGTCGACGAGCTGGAACCAGCCGACGTCCCCGCACTCCGCGCGGACGCGGTTCATCAGGCCGATCGGATCGGTGCGGAATTCCTCGAGGTGGCCGTGCTCCTCTTCGCCGCCGGACACCCGGGGCACGATCGCGGTCGTCATGTCGGCATTCCCTCCTCGCCGAGCGTGAGTTTCTGTCGGTCTCTCACCTCGGCCAGCGGAGCCTCCGGCTGCAACTCCATGTTGGCGATGAAGCCGCCTCGCGGGGTCTCGGCGACGAAGGTGATGGCGCGGGCGAGGTCGGAGGCACGCAGGAAGTAGTCGTGGCGGGCCTGACCCCATTTGGCCCAGTCCTCCAGGGCCGGGCCGATCTTCTCGGCCGGCAGGCTCCAACCCATCGACGTCTTCGTCGGGCCGGGATGCACGACGGAGGCGCGCACTCCGGTGCCCTCGAGTTCCATCTGGAAGTTGTTGACCATCGCGACCAGCGCGGCCTTGGCGGCTCCGTAGGCACCCATGTGGGGTCGTTGCCGCAGTGCCACATCGGATCCCACGAAGATCAGATCGCCGCGCTGACGTTCCAGCATGCCGGGCAGCACGGCCGACGCCAGCCGGAAGGCACCGACGAGGTGGATCTGCAGCTGGGAGTCGAATTCGTCGCCGGCGATCTCGGCCAGCTTGCCGAAATAGGTGTCGCCGGCCCCGGCCACCAGCACCTCGATCTCGCCGAGCGCAGTGGTCGCCTGTGCGACGAAGGACTTCACCGAGTTCGGGTCGGTCACGTCGAGGTGGAATCCGACCGCCTCCCCGCCGTCGGCGTTGATCTTGCCGACGAGGTCGTCGAGCTTTTCCACCCGGCGCGCGCCGAGTGCGACGGGGAATCCGCGCGAGGCCAACTCGATGGCGGTGGCCTCGCCGATCCCGGAGGAGGCGCCCGCGACGAGGGCGGGCCGGCGTTCGGGCAGAGGTGCGAAACGGGGCATGGTGTCGGGCCTTAACGAGGTCGGATCGTGATGGGCAGGTGGGCGAATCCGCGGACGTTGCTCGAGTGGACGCGGACCGCATCGGCCTCGTCCACCTCGTACCCGCTGATGCGCTTGAACAGCTCGGTCAACGCGACACGGGCTTCCATGCGGGCCAGATGGGCGCCCAGGCAGAAGTGTGCGCCGCTGCCGAAACTCATCAGCTTCGAGCCGATCTCGCGGCCGATCACATAGTCGTCGGGGGCATCGAAGACCCGCTCGTCGCGGTGCGCCGAGCCCGGCAGGAGCAGCACCACATCCCCGTCGGGGATGGTGGTGTCGTAGAGGGTGAGCTCCCCGGCGACCGTGCGGGCCAGGATCTGACTGGAGGTGTCGTAGCGCAGGGTCTCCTCCACCCACAGCGGAATCCGGTCGAGATCGTCGTAGACCGGTTGCAGCTGGTCCGGGTTGCGATGACCCCAGAAAGCCGCGTTGGCAAGGAGTTTGGTCGTCGTCTCGTTGCCGGCGATGACCATCAGGAACATGAAGCCGAGCACTTCGTCGTCGGTCAGTTTGTCCCCGTCGATCTCGGCTTCGAGCAGCGCCGTGGTCAGATCGTCGGTGGGCTCGGAGCGGCGCTGCTCGACCATCGCCTGGTAGTAGACGATCAGATTGAGGGATGCTTCGACGGCCTCCGGCGGCACGTCGGTCACCCCTTCGTCGCGGTGCATCACGCCGTCCGCCCAGGCCCGCACCTGGTCGCGGTCGGGTTGCGGCACCCCCATCAGTTCGGAGATCACGTCCATCGGGAGCTTGCCGGCGAATTCGTCGACGTAGTCGACGGTGCCCTGCGGTGACGACGCCGCCTTCTCCATCAACACGTCCAGGTGGGCGACCGCGATTTCGGTGACCCGCGGTTCGAGTTCGCGGATACGTCTGGGCGTGAAGCCCTTCGACACCAGGGTGCGCAAGCGCAGATGGGCCGGATCGTCCATGGCGAGAAACGACATCGTCTTGGATGCATGCGGTCCGCGTGACGCGGGATCCAGTGACACGCCGAATTTGTTGGACAGCGTCGTGCTGTTGCGGAAGCCCTGCAGCACGTCCTGGTGGCGGGACAGCGCCCAGAAGCCGAGGTCGTCGTTGCGGTACAGCGGCGCCTCGTCACGCAGCCGGCGGTAGTACGGGTACGGGTCCTCGTGGAAGTCGTAGTCGTACGGATCGAGGTTGACGTCGGATACGTCGAGGGTCACTGCTCGTCTCCCAGGCTGATGGTCATCGGTCCTCTCCGAGGACGAGGCCGACCACATAGGTGAGGCGGTCGGCGATCTGGTGATAGGTGAAAGCGCCACTGCCGGCGTTGACCAGCGCGCCGAAGAACGTCATCTCCAGCGCCGACACCGTGCGGGGGTCGGCACCGGGCCCGATCGCCGAGGTGATCCGCTTGTGGATCTCGACGCCGATGCGCTCGCGGACCGTGCGTACCGCGGCGTCGCCGTTGCTCAGCAGGGCGGTGGTGCAGGCTGCGGCCACTTCCGGTTCGTCGGCCAGCATCAGCGTCATGCTGCGCAGGGCCTTGTCGACGCGGGTGGTCGTGCTGTCGTTGACGTCGGTGAAGTAGGGCACCTGGCGGATGAGGTCGAGATAGGCCTCGGCGATCAGGTGGTTCTTCGACGAGAAGTAGGTGTAGGCGGTTGCGGGTGCCACCTTGGCGCGGGCCGCGACGGCGCGCACGGTGAGGTCGGCGTACGACGATTCGCGCAGCATCTGCACGCCGGCGGACAGCACCTTGCGGAAGGTCTCCTCCTGCCGGCGGTTACGCGGCGTCTCTGTGACAGCCACCACGGCATCGCTGGACACATGTCCAAGTTATCCGACGGGCCGGGTGAGCCGCAAGCGGATCGAACAATATGCAGATCAGACCGGTAATCGTGCCGCGCTGGGACGGTCGACCCGCCGATTGCTTGCCTACCGCGTCGCCTGGCCGCTATGGTTCGACGGAACAGAGCCGGACAGTTGTCCAGCGGATGCGAAGTGGAGTGCGGATGTCGATACTGGCCGACCGCGAGAGCCGACTGCTCATCGACGGCAAGCTCGTCGCAGGTGCGGGTGGGACCTTCCCCACGGTCAACCCGGCGACCGAGGAGGTGCTCGGCGTCGCGGCCGACGCCGACGCCGGCGACATGAGCCGGGCGATCGAGGCGGCCCGCACCGCGTTCGACGCGACCGACTGGTCGACCGACACCGCGCTGCGGGTGCGCTGCCTACGTCAGCTCAAAGACGCGCTGCGCGAACACATCGAAGACTTGAGGGACCTGACCATCAGCGAGGTGGGCGCGCCGCGGATGCTGACCGCGGGGGCGCAGCTGGAGGGGCCGGTCGACGACCTCGGCTTCGCGGCCGATCTGGCCGAGTCCTATCAGTGGCGCACCGATCTGGGATATGCCACGCCGCAGGGGATTCCGACCCGGCGCAGCCTGGTGCGCGAGGCGGTCGGCGTCGTCGGTGCCATCACACCGTGGAATTTTCCGCATCAGATCAACTTCGCCAAGGTCGGCCCGGCCCTGGCTGCGGGTAACACCCTGGTGCTCAAGCCGGCCCCGGACACCCCGTGGTGCGCGGCGGCCGTGGGCGAGATCATCGCCGAGCGCACCGATTTCCCGCCCGGCGTCGTCAACGTCGTCACCTCCAGCGACCACTCCGTCGGCGCCCTGCTCGCCAAGGACCCGCGGGTGGACCTGGTGTCCTTCACCGGGTCGACGGCCACGGGTCGGGCCGTGATGGCCGACGCCGCCGCCACCATCAAGAAGGTCTTCCTCGAACTGGGTGGCAAGTCGGCATTCCTGGTGCTCGACGACGCGGATCTGGCCGGCGCGTGCTCGATGGCGGCGTTCACCGCCGCCATGCACGCCGGCCAGGGCTGTGCCATCACCACGCGGCTGGTGGTACCCCGGTCGCGCTACGACGAGGCCGTGGAGGCGGCCGCGGCCACCATGGGATCGATCGTCCCGGGGGATCCGACCAGCAAACGCACGGTGTGCGGTCCGGTCATCTCGGCGCGCCAGCGCGACCGGGTCCAGGGATATCTCGACCTCGCGCTGCAGGAGGGCGGTCGCTTCGCCTGCGGCGGCGGACGCCCCGCGGACCGCGACACCGGCTTCTTCATCGAGCCGACCGTGATCGCAGGCTTGACCAATGACGCCCGGGTGGCCCGTGAGGAGATCTTCGGGCCGGTGCTGACCGTGATCGCTCACGACGGCGACGACGATGCGGTGCGGATCGCCAACGACTCCCCGTACGGATTGTCGGGCACCGTCTTCGGCGGCGACGACGATCGCGCGCAGGCGGTCGCCTCCCGGCTGCGCGTCGGCACCGTCAACGTCAACGGCGGCATCTGGTACTCGGCCGATGCGCCGTTCGGCGGTTACAAGCAGTCCGGCATCGGCCGCGAGATGGGCGTGGCCGGTTTCGAGGAATACACCGAGATCAAGCTCATCGCCACCGCGGCGAATTAAGGAGACGGGCGTGGGACTGTACGGGGAGCAATTCAAGGACAAGGTCGCCATCGTCACCGGTGCCGGTGGCGGGATCGGCCAGGCGTATGCCGAGGCGCTGGCCCGGGAGGGGGCGGCGGTCGTGGTGGCCGACATCAACACCGAGGGCGCCCAGAAAGTCGTCGACGGTATCAATGGTGAGGGCGGCAACGCACTGGCCGTGCGTGTCGACGTCTCCGACCCCGACTCCGCGAAAGAGATGGCTGCGCAGGCACTCTCGGAGTTCGGCGGGATCGACTACCTGGTCAACAACGCGGCGATCTTCGGCGGGATGAAGCTCGACTTCCTGATCACCGTGGACTGGGATTACTACAAGAAATTCATGTCGGTGAATCTCGATGGGGCGCTGGTGTGTACCCGGGCGGTCTACCGGAAGATGGCCAAGCGCGGCGGCGGAGCGATCGTCAACCAATCATCCACCGCGGCCTGGCTGTACTCGAACTTCTACGGTCTGGCCAAGGCGGGCGTCAACAGTCTGACCCAACAGCTGGCCACCGAACTGGGGGGCCAGAACATCCGGATCAACGCCATCGCGCCGGGTCCCATCGACACCGAGGCCAACCGGACGACGACGCCGCAGGAGATGGTGGCCGACATCGTCAAGGGCATCCCGCTGTCGCGGATGGGCGAGACCGACGACCTGGTCGGCATGTGCCTGTTCCTGCTCTCGGATCAGGCGAAGTGGATCACCGGGCAGATCTTCAACGTCGACGGCGGACAGATCATCCGCTGATGAGCGCTTGCGCGAAGAGGAGACAGAGCTGATGAGCGCCGACCTGAGGTACGGATACATCGGTCTGGGAAACATGGGTGCTCCGATGGCCGGCCGCCTGGTCGACTGGCCCGGCGGACTCGTCGTCTTCGATCTGCGCACCGACGCGATGACGCCGCTGGTGGAAGCCGGTGCGTCGCTGGCCGACAGCGTGGCCGACGTGGCGGACGCCGACATCATCAGCGTCACGGTGCTCAACGACGAGCAGGTGCGCTCGGTGGTCGGCGAGCTCGCCCAGAACGCCACACCCGGCACGGTCATTGCGATCCACTCGACGATCAGCCCGGAGACCGCCGTCGAACTCGCTGACTTGTTGCGTCCCAGCGACATCCACATCGTCGACGCGCCGGTCAGCGGCGGCGGCGCAGCGGCGGCCAAGGGTGAGCTGGCGGTGATGGTGGGCGCCGACCGTGACGTCTACGAGCGCATCAAGCCGGCGTTCAAGAAATTCGCATCGATGGTGATCCACGCCGGCCCGCCGGGAGCAGGGACCCGGATGAAGCTGGCCCGCAACATGCTGACATTCATCGGATTTGCGGCGGCATGCGAGGCGATGGCGCTGGCCGAGCAGGCCGGAATCGATCTACAGCAGCTCGGCCGAGTGGTACGCCACACCGATGCGCTGACCGGTGGCCCCGGCGCGATCATGGTGCGCGACGACATGCGCCCCCTCGATCACGACAACTTCCTCTACGAATCATTCCTGCACACTCGGGGGTTGGGGGAGAAGGACCTGAGCCTGGCGCTGGAGTTGGGTGACTCGGTGTCGGTCGAGTTGCCGCTGGCGCGATTGGCGTTGGCGAATCTCGCAGCGGGACTGGGTGTTCCGCACGTCGAATCCAGCACGGAGGAGTGAGCATGGACGAACTGCGCCGCAAGGGCCTCGACAAGATGAACGAGGTGTACGGCTGGGAGATGCCCGATATGCCCGGCGAGTACTTCGCGCTGACCGCCGACCACCTCTTCGGCACCATCTGGACCAGACCCGGATTGTCGATGCGGGACAAGCGGATCATGACGTTGACGGTGGTCACCGCGCTCGGGATCACCGATCTGGCCGAGATCCAGGCCAACGCAGCCTTGGCCAACGAGGAGCTCAGCGAGGAGGAGCTCAAGGAGATGGCGATCTTCCTGACCCACTATCTCGGCTTCCCGCTGGGATCGAAGCTCGACGGGGTGGTGACCAAGGTCGCCAAGCAGCGCCGCAAGACCGCTGAGAAGGGCGAGGACAAGAAGGCGAACGTCAACGCCGCGCTGAACATGCACTCGGGGAGCTCGCTCGATGATGAGTAGGTACGCCGCGTTGTCGCGTGAGGAACTCGCCACGCTCGTGCGCGAGTTGCTGTTGATCGGGCAGCTCATCGACCGCTCCGGAATGGCCTGGTGTATCTCGAACTTCGGCCGCGAAGAGATGCTGCAGATCGCGATCGAGGAGTGGGCGGCGTCCAGCCCCCTGTACACCAAGCGGATGCAGAAGGCGCTGAAGTACGAGGGCGTCGATATCTTCACGCTGTTCAAGGGTCTGCAGCTCGACATCGGCGCCCCGCCGCAGTTCATGGATTTCCGCTACATCGTCCACGACCGCTGGCACGGGGAGTTCTACCTGAACCACTGTGGTGCACTGCTCGACGTCGAGCCGATGGGCGAGGACTACGTGCGCGGCATGTGCCACGACATCGAGGATCCGACGTTCGACGCGACCGCGTTGGCGACCAATCGCAAGGCCCAGGTGCGGCCCGTCCACCGCCCGCCCAGGACGCCGGCCGACCAGCATCCGCACTGCCGTTGGACGGTGATCATCGACGAGTCCTATCCCGAGGTGCCGTTCATCCCGGAGTTGGACATCATCGGTGCCAGCCACGCGTACTCGTGCGAACTCGAGCCGATCGACCCGGATGATGAGGGCGCGGCCGACTATGCGGGGCCGCTGCTGGCCGATGTCGATTTCGGGGCGTTCTCGCATTCGGCGCTCGTGCGGATCGCCGACGAGGTGTGCCTGCAGATGCATCTGCTGGTGCTGTCATTCACGGTGGCGGTGCGCAAGCGCGCGAAAGGCGACGTGGCGCTGGAACGGTCGATTCGCACCAAGCAGCTGATCGGGATCGCCGGGGTGGCCGCCGAACGCATCCACCGGGCGCTGAAGCTGCCCGGCGGGGTGCCGGGCGCGTTGCGGGTGCTCGAACTGCACCCGCTGCTGAACCCGGCGGCCTACGTGTGGGCCGACATCGACCCCGGCTTCGTGCACGTGCGCCGGTCGCCGGCGTACGACGACGGGTCCTGGATCTCGCTGGTCTCGCCGGTCGCGGACCTGCCACTGCAGGCGATCGTCGCCGCCGTCGATCCGCATCTGCGGGCGGAGGTCTCGGGCAGCGAATCCGACTGGACCGTGCGGGTGATCGAGACCGACACCCCGGCCAAGGAGCTGTCGGAGGTCGAGGTGTGCAAGGTCAGCGGCGGGGCGTCCTGGGTGTTCGAGGAACGCCGGTCGCTGCCGCTGACGGTGGTCTGAGAGCCGGCGCCCGGCCGTACCAGCTCACCGCGCGACCGCGGCGCCGACCCAGCGCCGCAGGAATGCACGCAGATCCTCGCCCGTGCGCGGCGGCCGTCCGGGATCGACGACGAAGGACTGGATGATGCGCAGCAGATACTCGGCGAGTTCGTCGAGGTCCTCGTCACCGAAACCCCGGCTCTGCCAATCCACGTCGAAACGACGCACCATGTTGTGGGCGAACTGCAACGCCACATCGGAGGTCACCGACTCCGAGTGAGTGGTGGCCCGGCCCGGGGTGACGAGCAGGCCGATGTGCTTGTCCTTGGGCAGCCACTCCAGCGCGGTGGCGATCGCCTCGGTGATCGCCTCGGCCGGCTCCGTGACGCCTCGCACATGGTCGGCCAGTCGGTCGAGGAAATCGGCGGCCGCGTGCACCGCCGCCTCGACCAGCAACGCCTCGGTACTCGGAAAGTATCGGTACACCGTCTGACGGGTCACCCCGAGCGTGCGGGCGACGTCGGCGATGCTCAGATCGGCCCCGTGTTCGTCGATCGCCCGGCCGGCGGCCGCCAGGATCCGTTCGACGGCCTCCTCGTCGCTGGCCGGCGCCGAGCCGGACCAGCCGTGGGTGCGCATGCGCAGATGGTACTGCTCGGCTGCGGCCGATCAGCCGGACGGATCAGCCGGTATAGCTGACCGGAAGTTCCTTGACGCCGTTGATCCAGCCCGACCGCAGGCGCAGCGGTTCGCCGACCTTGGCGATGTCGGGGATCTGATCGGCCAGTTCGTTGAAGATGAGCTTGATCTCCATCCGGGCCAGGTTCGCGCCGATGCAGAAGTGCGCGCCGTTGCCGCCGAAGCCCAGATGAGGGTTCGGCTCGCGGGTGATGTCGAACCGGAACGGTGCGTCGAAGACGGCCTCGTCGTAGTTGGCCGAGCTGTAGAACAGGCCGGCCCGTTGCCCCTTTCGGATGGTGACCCCGCCGAGCTCGACATCGGCCAGCGCGGTGCGCTGGAAACAGTGCACCGGTGTCGCCCAGCGCACGATCTCGTCGACCGTTGTCGACGGACGTTCCCGCTTGAACAGTTCCCACTGGTCGGGATGGTCGAAGAAGGCGTTCATCCCGTGGGTCATCGCATTGCGGGTGGTCTCGTTGCCGGCCACCGCCAACAGGATCACGAAGAAGGCGAATTCGACGTCGCCGAGCGCTTCACCGTCGAGGTCGGCTTGGACGAGGCGGGTGACGATGTCGTCGGCCGGGCAGCGCCTGCGCTCCTCGGCCATGGTGTAGGCGTAGCCCATCAGCTCGGCGTTGGCGGTGGTCGGATCCGAATCGAAATCCGGATCGTCGGTGTTCATGATCGCGTTGGTCCACTCGAAGAGCTTTTCGCGATCTGCTTCGGGCACGCCGATGAGATCGGCGATCGCCAGCAGCGGCAGGCTCATCGCGATGTCGTCGACGAAGTTGCCGCTGCCCTTCTCCCGGGCGGCGGTGACGATGTCGCGGGCGGCGACGGCGAGTTTCTCCTCCAGCGCGGCGACCGACCGCGGGGTGAACAGCCGCGAGACGATCTTTCGCAGCCGGGTGTGCTCCTGGGCGTCGTGGTTGATCAGCAGCGCTTTGGTGAGGTCGAGTTGCTCACTGGTGACACCCTCGGGCAGCCGCATCACCGCGCCCTTGGCGTTCGTCGACCACAGGTCGCCGTTGCGGGAGATGGACTTGATGTCCTCGTGCCGGCTGATCACCCAGTAGCCGCCGTCGTCGAAGATCGACTCGGCCTGCTCGTTCCACCACACCGGTGCCGTCCGACGCAGCTGCGCGAATTCGTCTACCGGGATGCCCCGCACCAGCACGTCGGGATCGGTGAAGTCGAACCCCGCCCCGAACGGGCATCGGCTCTGCATTGTCGTCATGCTGGCTCCTCTCGGTGTGACGGTGGCCACCTCATGCACGACCATACACTCTGGCGTCAACTGTATGCCCGAACGCGGACGCTAGGGTGCAACGTGTGCGCGTCCTGGTGATCGGATCCGGTGCCCGTGAACATGCCCTGCTGCTCGCGCTGCGCCGCGACCCCCAGGTCGAGGGCCTCGCGGTGGCCCCCGGCAACGCCGGCACCGCCGCCGTCGCCGATCAGTACGACGTGGACGTCACCTCGGGAGAGGCCGTCGTCGCGCTCGCGCAACGGGTCGAGGCCGACCTCGTGGTGATCGGCCCGGAGGTGCCACTGGTGCTCGGCGTGGCCGACGCGGTGCGCGCCGCCGGCATCGCCTGCTTCGGTCCGACCAAGGACGCCGCGCGCATCGAGGGATCCAAGGCGTTCGCCAAGGATGTGATGACCGCCGCCGGTGTCCGGACCGCGAGCAGCGAGATCGTCGACAACCCCGGACGTCTCGACGCCGCCCTGGACCGCTTCGGTCCGGCCGCGGGTCAGGCCGCCTGGGTGGTCAAGGACGACGGCCTCGCCGCGGGTAAGGGCGTGGTGGTGACCGCCGACCGCGACGCTGCTCGATCGCACGCCGCCGGGTTGCTCGACGCCGGCCATCCGGTGCTGCTCGAGTCGTTCCTCGACGGCCCGGAGGTGTCGCTGTTCTGCGTCGTCGACGGTGAGACCGTGGTGCCGCTGCTGGCCGCTCAGGACTTCAAACGTGTCGGCGACGGAGACTCCGGACCGAACACCGGCGGTATGGGCGCCTATGCGCCGCTACCCTGGCTGCCCGAGGCGACGACCGCCATGATCGTCGACGATGTGGTCAAACCCGTTGCCGCTGAACTCGTCCGGCGGGGTAGTTCGTTCTCCGGGCTGCTGTACGCCGGGCTTGCGATCACCTCGCAGGGGCCGGCGGTCGTCGAGTTCAACTGCCGCTTCGGCGATCCCGAGACCCAGGCTGTGCTCGCCCTGCTCGAGTCGCCCCTCGGCCAGTTGCTGGAGGCGGCGGCCACGGGCCGGCTCGCGGAATTCGAGACGCTGCGCTGGCGGCCCGGCGCGGCGGTCACGGTCGTGGTGGCCGCGGAGAATTATCCGGGACGGCCCCGGGTCGGCGACGTCATCACCGGCGCGGAGGCCGACGGCATCCTGCACGCCGGGACGTCGCGCCGTGCGGACGGTGCGGTGGTGTCCTCCGGCGGCCGGGTGCTCTCGGTGGTCGGCACCGGGGCGGATCTGAGCGCGGCCCGGGCGACCGCGTATGCGCTGATCTCTTCGATTCGGTTGCCCGGCAGTCACTTCCGCACCGACATCGGGCTGGCTGCGGCCGAGGGGCGGATTGCGCTGTAGCGGGATCAGGCCCGCAGCAGCGGTGCCATCCAGGTGATCTCCGCGGGCAGCTGCGAACTCCAGAACTCGCCGTTGTGCCCGCCGGGAGAGAATCCGCCCGCCGGCGGGTTGGGCAGCTGGGCGATGAAATCCTGGGTGGCCGAGTAGAACGGATCCGACGTGCCGCAGTCGATCCGGATCGGAATCGAGGCGAATTCCGGCCGACCCCACACACTGTTGTCGGCATAGTCCTGCGGACCGTCGAACGCCCCCGGAGCAGCGGCGCCCGCCGACGTCCACAACGCCGGGCTGACCGCGCAGATCGCTGCGGTACGTCCGGCGCCGAGCCGGGCGCCCAGCAGCAATGCGCCGTAGCCGCCCATCGACCACCCGAGGAATCCGACCCGTGAGGTGTCGATGTCCATCGTGTCGAGCATCGGGATCAGCTCATCGAGCACCATCGCGCCGGCATCCTCGCCGGAAGCCCGCTTGTGCCAGTAACTTCCGCCACCGTCGACGGCGACGACCGCGAACGGCGGCAGCCCGGCGGCGACAGCTTCGGCCAGACCCTGTTCGACGCCGCCGGCCATCACCTGGGCGGCGTCGGCGCCCTTGCCGTGCAACGCGATGACCGGCGGTAACGCCGCGGTCTGGCCGGGCGGGCGGGCGATCGCCCAATTCGTGGTGAGCCCGCCGCGTGCCGCCGACACGAATGAGCCGGTCTGATAGGTGGGCGCCGCCTCGGGCGGGGAAGCGGCGCTGACCGGCGCCGTGGCGAGGGCGTACGCGCCGGCGGCGCCCACGGCGGCACCCATACCCCGGCGCAGCAGCGCGCGGCGACTCAGCGGGTCGGACATGGCGGCCATCATGCCATCGGCGCCCGGTGTGTGACCGACTGCCGGCGGGGGTACGCGCTCGAGGACAGGAAGGGGACGTGCTGACGTGTCGACACAGACTTTGATCGCTGCATTCGGATTCGCCGGGCTGCTGATCGTCACCGGGTGCGGCGAAGAATCCGATGCGGCGGGCGGTGCTTCACCGTCCGGTACCGCCACCGCGGACAACGAACCGGATGCCGCCGGGGATGCCGTGACGCTGCGCGCCGATTTCCATCCGGTGGCCGGCGCCCCACCGCAGGCGGAAACAGTGCGGGGTATCGCGGAGCAGCGGCGGTTCTCGGACGGGGCCACGGTGTCGGTGGAGTTGGGCGGACTCGTTCCGAACACCGACTACATCGCCCATCTGCACGTCGGCCCGTGCAGTCTGCCCGACCCGGGTGGCGCTCATTTCGCATTCGACCCCAGCGGTCCGGACGCACCCCCGAACGAGGTGCATCTGCGGTTCACCAGTGATGCGCAGGGCGACGGGATCGCGGTTACCGAGGTGGCGCGTCCGCTGCCGGACGGTCAGGCCGAGAGCGTCGTGGTGCATGCGATGGGGCAGGGCAGCCACTCCACCCCGAAGCTCGCCTGCGCCCAACTCGGCTGAGGCCGGCGCCCGCCCGAGGGACCGGTGAGCGCGTTCGGTCGAGACTGAGCGTTCCGGCGAAAATCCGGTGCCGCACCCCGCCGACTGGCACCATGCAAGACGTGACGGCAGCGGTCACCCCCAAGGGCGAACGGCGGCGGTACGCGCTGGTCAGCGCTGCCGCCGATCTGCTTTGCGAGGGCGGCTTCGACGCGGTGCGACACCGGGCGGTGGCCCGTCGCGCCGGGCTACCGCTGGCGTCGACCACCTACTACTTCTCCTCGCTCGACGATCTCATCGCCAAGGCCGTCGAACATGTCGAACTCCGCGAGGCCGAACAGTTGCGCCGCCGGGTGGCGGCCCTGTCGCGGCGGCGCCGCGGCGCGGAGTCCACGGCCGACGTGCTGGTCGATCTGCTGCTCGGAGAGGCCCCCGGAACCCCCGGCAGCGAGTCGCTGATCTCGCGCTACGAGCGCTACATCGCCTGCGCGCGTCAGCCGGGGCTGCGGGACATCCAGCGGCAGATCCTGCGGCAACGCACCGATGCGGTCGTCGAGGTGGTCGAGCGGTCAGGTCGGGCGGTGCGGGCCGAACTGCTCACCGCCCTGGTGTGCGCGGTCGACGGGGCGGTCGTCGCCTCACTGGTCGGCGATGGCGACGGCCCCCGGGCCAGCGCCAGAGCGACGCTGATCGACGTCATCGACGTCCTCGCCCCCGTCGGCTGACCGGTCGGGGGGTGCCCGATCGGGGTATCGATTGGGGCAAGACACTGCGCTCGGACCGAAGCTGTCCGATGATGGTGGCTTCACCTTCACGACGGGAGAGCGCATGAGTCAGCCCAACGAGGTCGGCGAGCAGCCCGCGCTGAAGCGCGTGATGGGCCCAGGCCTGCTGCTGCTGTTCATCGTCGGCGACATCCTGGGCACCGGCGTCTACGCGCTGACCGGGCAGGTGGCCGGGCAGGTGGGCGGCGCGGCCTGGCTGCCGTTCCTGCTGGCTTTCGTGATCGCCACCATCACGGCGTTCTCGTACCTCGAGCTGGTCACCAAATATCCGCAGGCCGCGGGCGCAGCTCTCTACGCGCACAAAGCATTCGGCATCCACTTCGTGACGTTCCTGGTGGCCTTCATCGTGATGTGCTCGGGAATCACGTCGGCGTCGACCGCGTCCCAGGCCTTCGCGTCCAACCTCATCAAAGGAATCGGTGAGGACGGAAATTGGGGCAAGGGCGCGGTCACCATCATCGCGCTGGCCTTCATGGCCCTGCTCGCGGCCATCAACCTGCGTGGGGTCAGCGAGAGCGTCAAGCTCAACGTCGTCCTGACGATCATCGAGATCACCGGTCTGCTGCTGGTGATCCTGGTCGGGCTGTGGGCGTTCACGCAGGGCGGCGACGTCGACTTCTCGCGGGCTGTCGTCTTCGAGAGTCAGGGCGACAAGAACATCCTGCTGGCCGTCACGGCCGCCACCTCGCTGGCCTTCTTCGCCATGGTGGGCTTCGAGGACTCGGTCAACATGGCCGAGGAGACCAAGGACCCGACCCGGGTGTTTCCGCGAGTCCTGTTGAGCGGATTGACCATTGCCGGGATCGTCTACATCCTGGTGTCGATCATCGCGGTCGCCCTGGTGCCCATCGGCGAACTGCGGGAGACCGCCACCCCGCTGGTTGCCGTCGTGGAGGCCGCCGCACCCGGACTGCCGATCGACGAGATCTTCCCGTTCATCACGATGTTCGCGGTGTCCAACACGGCGCTGATCAACATGCTGATGGCCAGCCGGCTCATCTATGGCATGTCCCGGCAGCGGGTGTTGCCGCCGGTGCTCGGGACGGTGCATCCGCGCCGGCACACCCCCTGGGTGGCCATCGTGTTCACCACGCTGATCGCCTTCGGACTGATCCTCTACGTCAGCGCCTTCGCCAGCAGCAAGGCGGTGTCGGTGCTCGGCGGGACGACGTCGCTACTGCTGCTGACGGTGTTCGCCGTGGTGAACGTCGCGGTGCTGGTACTGCGTCGCGACGTGAAGCAGACCGGCGGCCACTTCAAGACCCCGACCGCGCTTCCCGTGATCGGGTTCCTGACCTCGGCCTACCTCGTCCTGCCGACATCGGGTCGGCCCGCGGCGCAATATCTGGTGGCCGGTGTGCTCGTCGCCGTCGGAATCGTGCTGTTCGGTGTGACGCACCTGATCAACCGTCAGCTCGGCATCAAGGACGGTCACATCACCGATCCGACGAAGCTGGGTTCGAATCCGGACTAGCCGAGCGGAGTCGTTCCAGTCGGTTACCCAGCAACTCCACTCGGTGGGCGTTGCCGTGCAGCCGCAGATATCGCTGTCCGAACGCCGCGAGCAGTGCGTCGTCGAGTCGGCGCACCGCCCCGGCCGGGAACCGGTATCCCATCGCGGTGTTGATCGCTTCGGTGTCCACCCCGTCGAGCAGGACGGTCAGCTCGTCGAGTGAGGTGATGCCGAGTTCGAGCAGCAGCCCTGAGATCCAGCCGTAGTGGTCGGTGCGCGACCATCCCGCGTCGGCGTACCGATTGCCCAGATAGGTGGCCAACACCGCGGTCGAGATCCGCGGATCCGCTGACGGATCGGCGTCGTCGCCGGTGAGTTCCTCGTCGGTCAACTCGATGCGCAGCCGCTCCCGGATGGCGGTGAACTCCCGGTCGGCCAATTCGAGCAGACCCGCCGCCAGCGAGAAACGCCGGTCCAGATCGGGTACATGCTCGGCGGGGATGGACCCCTTGTAGCGGATGTCGTGTTCGAACTCGGCCCAGGCGTGCTGCAGGACCGTGCGGATCTGGATGGACGCCGGTTGTTGCTGGCCCTCCACGCCGACCAGCAGGTGTCGGCTGGCGTAACCCCAGCGGCCCTCGCGGGCTGTCTCCAGACCCATGTCGCGGTCATCGATCAGGCGCATCTCGTCGGAGATCAGAGTGGCCACCGCGTCGACGTCCTCGCGCAGATAGGTGATCACCCGCAGACCGATCTGGTCGGTGATCTCGACCAGCGGGTCGGTGAAGAGGCGGTGCCCGTCGACGCTGCGTTCGGCTTTGGCCGCGAATGACTCGACGCTCTTGGTCCTCGCGGTGATGCTCAGGTAGTTGATGCCGGCATCGTCGAGCAGCGCAGTGACCAGCTGCAGGTAGCGCTCGGTGGCGGAGACCAGCGCGGGCCGCCGGGCCGCGTAGTCCGAGACGGCTGTGCGGGCGACCGGTGAAAGGTGTTGAGTGGGTGTGGGTTCGAGGTCGGGGGGCAGGGTGGGAGTCACGATGCACCCGGTGTCCATGTCGCCGTACACGGTGACGTCGTCGGGGCGCCGGTGCGCGAAGAGTGCGACATAGGCGCACAGCACCGCGTCCACCGGATCCTCGGCCCGGCGCAATTCGTTTTTGCGGGTGGCGGTCTCGACGGATCGCCGAAGCCGGCGCCAGTCGTCGGACGCGGCGGCCTGCAGCGGCGGGTCCGCGGTGGCGAGTGCCTCGATGAGGTCCATCAGCCGCAGCAGTTCCGCTTGCAGGAGGCCGAACGCCCGGCCCGGTTTGGCCTTGTATTTGAGAGTGCGGCCGAGCCGGAACAGGGCGATGGACGCGGCGTGGGGATAGACCTCCAGCGCGATGCGGTCCGCACCGGAACGCGGATCGAGATCGAGGTCCAGCGCGGCGGCCAAGCGACCGCCCCGCGGTCCGCCGGCGAATTCCGGTTTGCGGGTGTTGGACGGATGCGCGCCGGCCTGGAACCTCTGGAAATCCCGGTTGAGCGCGGCCTCCGCCGGCCGATTGCCCTCGGAGTTGACCACGACCAGCGGTGCATCGATGCCGACCACGCAGTCGCCCTCGACCAAGGGCCCGAGCGCGGCCAGGATCGACGCGTCGTCGGACTGGGCGGACAGGTGCACGAGCGCGCCGGCCTCGTCGATCACCGCGACACCGCTCGGCTTCTTCTCACCCCAGGCGAGGTCCAGCCCCACGTAGTACATCCCCCCAGCCTGCCGTACCCAGCGCCGTAAGCTGTGTGTTCGTGACGAACCCCGCGCCCGTGCCGAATGTGCTGGCCAATCGCTACGCCAGCGAGGACATGGTGGCGATCTGGTCGCCGGAGGCCAAGATCGTCGCCGAACGCCGGCTGTGGCTGGCGGTGCTGAGAGCGCAGATCGAGCTCGGCACCGAGGGCGCCGCGGTGCCCGCCTCGGCGATCGACGACTACGAGCGGGTGCTCGAGAACGTCGACCTGGCCTCGATCGCAGCCCGGGAGCGGGTGACGCGCCACGACGTCAAAGCGCGCATCGAGGAGTTCAATGCGCTGGCCGGCCACGAACACGTCCACAAGGGCATGACCAGCCGCGACCTCACCGAGAACGTCGAGCAGCTGCAGATCCGCCGCAGCCTGGAGCTGGTACACGCCCACGGCGTGGCGGTGGCAGCGCGGCTGGCCGAACGCGCGGTCAGCTACCGCGACCTGGTGATGGCCGGCCGCAGCCACAACGTCGCCGCCCAGGCCACCACTCTGGGTAAACGTTTCGCCTCGGCGGCCGAGGAGACGCTGATCGCGCTGACCCGCATCGAGGAACTCATCGACCGTTATCCGCTGCGTGGCATCAAGGGGCCGATGGGAACCGCCCAGGACATGCTGGACCTGTTCGGCGGCGACACGGTCAAACTGGCCGAGTTGGAGACGCGGGTCGCAGCGTTCCTGGGCTTCCGCAACGTGTTCACCAGCGTCGGGCAGGTCTACCCGCGTTCGCTCGACCACGACGTGATCTCGGCGCTGGTGCAGCTCGGCGCGGGTCCGTCGTCGCTGGCCCACACGATCCGCCTGATGGCCGGCCACGAACTGGTGACCGAAGGCTTCGCGCCCGGTCAGGTCGGTTCGTCGGCCATGCCGCACAAGATGAACACCCGGTCGTGTGAACGGGTCAACGGCCTGCAGGTGGTGCTGCGCGGATACGGCTCGATGGCGGCCGAACTGGCCGGTGCACAGTGGAACGAGGGTGACGTGTTCTGCTCGGTGGTGCGCCGAGTCGCCCTGCCCGATGCGTTCTTCGCCGTGGACGGGCAGATCGAGACGTTCCTGACCGTGCTCGACGAATTCGGCGCCTATCCCGCGGTGATCCAGCGCGAACTCGACCGCTATCTGCCGTTCCTGGCCACCACCCGCATGCTCATCGCCGCCGTGCGCGCCGGGGTCGGCCGCGAGACCGCGCACGAGGTGATCAAGGAGCACGCCGTCGCCGTGGCGCTGGCGATGCGGGAGCAGGGTCAGGAGCCCGATCTGCTGGACCGGCTGGCGGCCGATCCCCGGTTGCCGCTGGATCGCGTCGCGCTCGAGGACGCACTGGCCGACCGCCAGGCGTTCACCGGCGCCGCGGGCGACCAGGTCGACCGGGTCGCCGAGGAGGTGGACGAACTGGTGAGCCGGTATCCGGAGGCGGCGAAGTACACCTCGGGCGCCATCCTGTGAAGCTCGAGCGGATCGACTTCACCGATCTGGACAACTTCGCCAACGGGTTCCCCCACGATCTGTTCGCCCTACACCGGCGCGCGGCCCCGGTGTACTGGCACGAACCCACCGAGCACACCCCGGACGGGGAGGGCTTCTGGTCGGTGGCCACCTACGCCGAAACCCTTGCCGTCCTTCGCGATCCGGAGACCTACTCGTCGGTCACCGGCGGCCAGCGACCCTACGGCGGCACGCTGCTGCAGGATCTGTCCATCGCCGGACAGGTCCTCAACATGATGGACGATCCGCGGCATTCGCAGATCCGGCGGCTGGTCAGCTCCGGACTGACTCCGCGGATGATCGCGCGGGTGGAGGACGACCTGCGCACCCGGGCACGCCGCCTGCTCGACGAGGTGGTCCCCGGCGAACCCTTCGACTTCCTCGTCGACGTGGCCGCCGAACTACCGATGCAGATGATCTGCATCCTGCTCGGAGTGCCGGAGTCCGAACGTCATTGGCTGTTCCACGCGATCGAACCGCAGTTCGACTTCGGCTCTGCCCGCAGGGCCCAGTTGGGCACCGTGGGCCAGATGTCGGCGGAGGAGGCCGGATCGCGGATGTACTCCTACGGCACCGAGCTGATCGCGGCCAAACGAGCCGAGCCGACCGATGACATGCTCTCGGTGGTGGCCAACGCGACGGCCGAAGCGATGACGGATCTGGAGCTCTATCTGTTCTTCAGCCTGCTGTTCAGCGCCGGCGCCGAAACCACCCGCAACGCGGTGGCGGGCGGACTACTGGCGTTGATCGACAATCCCGACCAGATGCGTTGTCTGCGTGAGAATCTCGATGGGCTCCCGCCGGCGGTCGAGGAGATGGTGCGGTGGACCTCGCCGTCACCGTCGAAACGCCGCACCGCGACGCGCGATGTCGAGCTGGGCGGATGCACCGTCCGGGCCGGGCAGAAGGTGCAGATCTGGGAGGGTTCGGCCAACCGGGACGCCGCGGTGTTCGCCGACCCGGACACCTTCCGCATCGACCGCAAACCCAACCCGCACCTGGGCTTCGGGCAGGGGGTGCACTACTGCCTGGGCGCGAATCTGGCCCGGCTGGAACTGCGGGTGCTGTTCGAGGAGTTGCTGAGTCGATTCGGTTCGGCCCGATTGGCGGCTCCGGTCGAGTGGACGCGCAGCAACCGTCACACCGGAATGCGGCATCTGGTGGTGCAACTCGACGCGTGAAGCCGGACGCGTCAGCGGCGGTGACAGTCACCGACCATAAGACCGGTTGGCCGGGACAGGACGCTGTCGTACCGTCGGGACCATGGGTGATTTCATGCGGGTCGTCAGCGTCGGCCGCGATATCGACGCACCGGCCGAGGCCGTCTTCGAACTGATCGCCGATCCGGCGCGGCAACCGGAGTGGGACGGCAACGACAACCTCGCCGAAGCGCCCTCCGGTCAGCGGGTGCGGGCGGTCGGTGAGGTGTTCACCATGTCGATCACCACCGGGGCACTGCGGCACAATCACGTCGTCGAATTCGTCGAGGGGCGGCGCATCGCGTGGCAGCCGGCAGAGCCGGACAGTCCGCCTCCGGGTCATCTGTGGCGATGGGAGCTCGAGCCGCTCGGGCCGAATCGCACACTGGTCACCCACACCTACGACTGGAGCCAGCTGACCGACGAGGTGCGCATGCAGCGGGCCCGCGCCACCACCGGCGACAAACTCAAGGCGTCGCTGGACCGGCTGGCCGCGGTCGCGGAGCGGCGATGACCGGCGGCGGGCACATCCGGATCTCCGACGCCGACCGGTCGGCGGTCCGCCTGATCCTCGAACGCGCCGTCGGCGAGGGCAGACTGACCCTCGACGAGTTCACCGAGCGGGTCGACGCGGTGCTGGCCGCCCGCACCCGCGCGGAGCTGGACCCGCTGCTGCACGATCTGCCGGTGCAGGTGTCGTCCGATCCGGTCGAGCTGCGCGGGCGGATGACCTCACTGGTGCGGCGCGGACAGTGGACGGCGCCACCGCAGATCCGACTCAACACGCGGATGTGCGACACCACGCTGGACTTCACGTCGGCGCAGCTGCGCAGCCCCGTCGTCGAACTGACGATTGACGACTATTGCAGTTCGACGCAGATCGTCCTGCCCGACGACGCCACCGCAGATCTGTTCGGCGTGGAGACCGTCGCGGGCAGCGTCACCCTCAAAGTCGCCACCGCGCCGCGGTCGTCGCGGCTGCATCTGATCGTGCGTGGACGCATCCGGATGGGATCGGTCACCGTGCGTCACCCGTTCGGCGCGGCGCTGCGGCGGTTCCGGTCGCGCTGAGCGCACCGGCACGGTGGGCGGACTCCGCGATCAATCTCCGGTTGCGGGCGTCGATCGCGTCCTGCGTGGCCGGGATCAGCAGGTCACCTCCCGGGCCCGCGGTGGCCTGCGCGCGTGTGACGTAGGGAAGCTGGTCGCGCTGATACTGCGCCAGCGCCTGCGGCAGGTCGTCGGGGTGGCTGCGAAGCGCGTGGGCGAGATGCCAGGCGCCGGTCATCGCAAGGCTGGTGCCGCGACCGGACAGCGGAGACGCGCAGTACGCGGCGTCGCCAACCAGGGCCACCCGTCCCTGATGCCACCGTGGCATCTCGATCTGGCTGATCGAATCGAAGTACAGGCCGGCATCGGCGCGGACGGCATCGAGGAGTTCGGGGATGCGCCACTCGTCGTGACCGGCATAGGCGTCGCACAGGATCTGTTTCTGCGCGTCCAGGTCGTGATAGTCGTATTCGATCCATGGGGAGCGGAACGCGAAGATCGCCAGCGCCGTCGTCCGGTAGGTGACGATGCCGACCAGGTGTCCGGGGAAGTTTTACATCGGGTTGATCCGACTGGTCGGATGGAAGTCCGGCAGTGCGGCCAACGCGATGTAGAAGCCGAGGTGGCGCAGGTGATGGCTCTCGGGTCCGAACCCGAGGCGGCGGATCCCCGAGTGCAGACCGTCGGCGCCGACCACGAGGTCGTAGCGTTCGCGGGTCCCGGCGGCGAAGGTGACGTCGAGCCCGTCGGCATGATCGTCGAGTCCCACCACGAAATCACCGAACCTGACTGCGGTGGTCGGATCGAGTCGATCGCGCAGGATCTCGATCAGGTCCTGGCGAGGGATCTCGATGTCGTCGGCGGAGTCGTTGACCTCGTCGGGCGGTATCTCGGCCACGACATCGCCGGTACTGGTGACGAACTGCACGCGTTCGCTCATGTCGATGCGCGCCCTGCGGATCGATTCCAGGACGCCCATTCGGTCGGCCACCGCCAGAGCGTCGCCCCGGATGTCGATCGGTGAGCCCGTCGTGCGGAGGCGGTCCGCCCGTTCGACGACGGTGGTCTGATGCCCCTCGGCGGCGAGGGTGATCGCTGTACTGAGACCGGCGATGCCCGCGCCGGAGATGAGAATTCGCATCGATTCGCTCCTCATGCCATAAGATACGCAGTGTTTCTTAAACATAGAGGCCTCAAATAGGGAACGCAATGTCTCTTAAATCCGACGATGCTCCGCGACGCCGCCGAGGGGCTGCTCTCGAGGAGGCGCTCCTGGAAGCGGCGTGGGCGGAGATCGCCGAACGCGGCTATGACGAGTTCACGATCGACGCGGTCGCGGCGCGGGCGGGCACCAGCCGCGCGGTGCTCTACCGGCGCTGGCCGGGCAAACAGGATCTGGTGCTGGCCGCCCTGATCCGCGAGGTGCGCAGGGACACCGTCGTGGTCCCCGACACCGGCAGTCTGCGCGGCGACGTGATCGGACTGCTGCAACGCGCCAACGAATCACGCATCGGCCTGGCAACTCAGGTGTTCACCCAGCTCGGCGGTTTCTACCGTCAGACGGGCACCAGTCTGGCCGACCTCGGAACGCCGGTGCTGGGAGGTCCGGACCACAGCCTCGACGAGGCGATCCAGCGCGCCGTCGACCGTGGTGAGATCCGCGCCGATCGAGTCACCGAACGTATCGCGCGACTGCCGGCGGATCTATTCCGCTACGAAATCCTCTTCACGCTTCGTCCGGTGTCCGATCAGACCATCGAGGAGATCGTCGACACCATCTTCCTGCCGCTACTGGACTACCACCCGAGCTGACCCCGCTCCGGCTCAGCCGCGGCTGGCGATTCCGGCGGAGCGCAGCTCGAGGGCCGCCAGCCCGCGGATGGCGACGGGATCCTGATTGCGCCAGGCCGCGACCGGGTCGCTGTTGACGCTGACCAGCTTGCCCAACGGCCGGTTCGCCAGCGCGCGCAGAGCGAGCAACTGCTGGCCCGACGGGGTGGCGGCCAGCGTGACGGCGGTCCACTTGCGCCGGAAGAACCGCAGCCGGAGGAACAACCACGGCATGGCCACCGCCAGGATCGGCGGCGACGCGACGGCCAGCGCCAGCACCCATGCCAGCCATGACGCCGTGGTGTCGAGGTTGTGCCCGGCGCCGGCGATGTCCAGCGACGCCTCACTGGCCGCTCGGAGCGGCCCGCGCAGTGCGTCACCCAGCAGCGGGATGCCTCCGGTGCGATCGCCCGCGGCGTCGAGATTGTCGGCGACACCGTTCGCGCCCTCCTCGACCTGGCGGCCCACCTCGGCGATGGTGGCCACCGCCGAGTGCACCGCCAAGCCCACCGTCACCCAGATGAACGACCACACCACGATCACGATGTCGCTGACCAACTGCCCGAGCAGGCGGCCCGGAGTAGTGGCATAGGGCACAAACCGAGAAGTCATGCCACAGATGCTGCCCGATGGCGACGGCGGGCAGGAGCGAAGCGACCCGGGAACTTATGGACGGCGGGCAGGAGCGAAGCGACCCGGGAACTTATGGACGGCGGGCAGGAGCGAAGCGACCGGGGAACTTATGCTGACCCGATGCGTCCCCCTCTGTCCGACTACCGCCATCTGGCCAGCGGCAAGGTTCGCGAGCTGTACCGCATCGACGAGGGACACCTGCTGTTCGTCGCGACGGACCGGATCTCGGCCTATGACCACATCCTGTCCACGCCGATTCCGGACAAGGGCCGCATCCTCACCGCGATGAGCGTGTTCTACTTCGATCTGCTCGACGGACCCAACCACCTGGCCGGTCCACCCGACGATGAGCGCATCCCCGAGGAAGTCCTGGGCCGGGCGTTGGTGGTCAGACAGCTGGAGATGTTGCCGGTGGAGTGTGTCGCCCGGGGCTATCTCACCGGTTCGGGTCTGGTCGACTACCGGAACACCGGTACGGTCTGCGGCATCGCTCTGCCCGAGGGACTGACCGAGGCCAGCCGCTTCGCCGAACCGCTCTACACGCCGGCGTCGAAGGCCGAACTCGGCAGCCACGACGAGAACATCAGTTACGACCGGACGGTCGAACTGGTCGGTGCCGAGCGCGCCGAGCAGTTGCGTCAGCGCACGCTGCAGACCTATACCCAGGGCGCGGAGCACGCGCGCCGGAAAGGGATCATCATCGCCGACACGAAATTCGAGTTCGGCGTCGACGCCGCAGGCGATCTCGTCCTCGCCGACGAGGTGTTCACGCCAGACTCGTCGCGCTACTGGTACGCCGCGGGTTACCGCGAGGGCCAGGTGCAGAACAGCTACGACAAGCAGTTCGTACGCAACTGGCTCACCGGCCCCGACTCGGGCTGGGACCGCGCCGCCGACCAGCCACCGCCCCCGCTGCCCGACCAGATCGTCGAAGCAACCCGCGCGCGTTACATCGAGGCGTACGAACAGATCTCGGGCCTGTGCTTCGACGCGTGGATCGGGGCGCGCGCGTGAGGGCCACACCGCCGGTCGCCAAACGCGTCGAGTACCGCCGCGAGTTCCACGACGACGTCTTCATCGACCCCTACGAGTGGCTCCGCGACAAATCCGATCCTGCGGTGCTGGCCCACCTCGAAGCCGAGAACGCCTACACCGACGAGCAGACCGCGCACCTGGCGCCCCTGCGGGCGGCGATCTTCGACGAGATCAAGGCCAGGACCAAGGAGACGGACCTCTCGGTGCCCACCCGTCGCGGTGACTGGTGGTACTACGGCCGCAGCTTCGAGGGTAAGCAGTACGGGGTGCAATGTCGTTGTCCGGTCATCGATCCGGGCGACTGGATGCCTCCGCACCTGGACGAGGACACCGCGATCACCGGTGAGGAGATCCTGCTCGACGAGAACGTCGAGGCCGAGGGGCATGAGTACTTCGCCCTCGGCGCCGCCACGGTCAGCATCGACGGCGACATCCTCGCCTACTCCGTCGACACGGTCGGAGATGAGCGGTACACGTTGCGGTTCAAGGACCTTCGAACCGGTCAGCTCTTCGAGGACACCATCGTCGGAATCGGCGCCGGCGCGACGTGGGCCGCCGACAACCGCACCGTGTACTACTCCACCGTCGACCACGCCTGGCGTCCGGACACCATCTGGCGGCACCGCCTGGGCTCCGGTCTGCCGGCCGAGAAGGTGTACCACGAACCCGACGAACGGTACTGGCTGGGCGTGGGGCGCACGCGCAGCGACAAGTATCTGATCATCGCAGCCGGCAGCGCGGTCACCTCGGAGATCCGCTACGCCGACGCGGCGGATCCCGACGCCGAGTTCGCCGTCGTGTGGCCGCGCCGCGATGGTGTGGAATACGAGGTCGAACACGCCGTGGTGGGCGGTGAGGACCGGTTTCTGATCCTGCACAACGACGGCGCGGAGAACTTCACTCTGGTCGAGTCCCCGGTGAGCGATCCCATGCAGCTGCGGACCCTGATCGAACACCGCGACGACGTGCGGCTCGACGCCGTCGACGCCTTCGCCGGCCACCTCGTGCTCAGCTACCGGGCCGACGCTCTGCCCAAGATCCAGCTCTGGCCGCTCAGCCCGGACGGCACCTACGGCCGCGCCGAGGACATCACCTTCGACAGCGAGTTGACTTCGGCGGGGCTGGGGGCGAACCCGAATTGGGACGCGCCCAGACTGCGGGTCGGTGCCACCTCGTTCGTCACGCCGGTGCGGATCTACGACATCGAGCTGGCCACCGGGGAACGGACGCTGCTGCGTGAGCAGCCCGTCCTCGGCGACTACCGGCCCGAGGACTACGTCGAGCGGCGGGACTGGGCAGTGGCGCCCGACGGCGCCCGGATCCCGATCTCGATCGTCCACCATGCCGGGCTACAATTCTCCGCGCCGACACTGCTCTACGGATACGGCGCCTACGAATCGTGCGAGGACCCCCGGTTCTCCATCGCCCGGCTCTCGCTGCTCGATCGGGGGATGGTCTTCGCCGTCGCGCACGTCCGCGGTGGGGGCGAGCTCGGACGCCCGTGGTACGAGCACGGCAAGCTGCTCGAGAAGGCCAACACCTTCACCGACTTCATCGCCGTGGCAAGGCATCTCATCGCCACGGGGGTGACACGTCCGGAGAACCTGGTGGCGCTCGGCGGCAGCGCCGGCGGTCTGCTCATCGGCGCGGTGGCCAATCTGGCGCCCGAGCTGTTCGCCGGCTTCCTGGCCCAGGTCCCCTTCGTCGACCCGCTGACCACGATCCTCGACCCGTCGCTGCCGCTGACCGTCACCGAGTGGGACGAGTGGGGCAATCCGCTCGAGGACGAGATCGTCTACCACTACATGAAGTCCTACTCGCCCTACGAGAACGTCGTCGCCAGGGACTATCCGCCGATCCTGGCCATGACGTCGTTGAACGACACCAGGGTGCTCTACGTCGAGCCAGCGAAATGGGTTGCTGCACTTCGACATTCGAAAGCCGATACGAACCCGGTGCTACTCAAGACCGAGATGAGCGCCGGGCATGGCGGTATCAGCGGCCGCTACGAGCGGTGGAAGGAGGCCGCGTTCCAGTACGCCTGGGTGCTGGCCACCGCGGATCGCGAGCACTACGGCGGCGGACAGGTGGGTAACTTCTTCACCGGCCCCGCCATCTAGTCGCCGACAAGTTGGGTGCCTAGGCTGGCGTGGTGGGCAGAAACACCTACCACCACGGCGATCTGCGAGCCACGATTCTCGCGCAGGCGGCCGATATGGTCGCCGAGCGGGGAGCCGATGGCATCTCACTGCGTGAGCTGGCTCGGGCTGCCGGTGTATCGCATGCCGCCCCGGCCCACCACTTCACCGACCGTCGCGGCCTGTTCACCGCGCTGGCCGCGCAGGGCTGGCGCGAACTGGCCGCCGCGCTGGAAGGTGCCCGTCCCGAATTCCTCGACGCCGCAACCGCCTACGTCGGCTTTGCGTTCGGTCATCCCGGTCACTACGCGGTGATGTTCGACCGGTCACTGGTGGACAGCGCGGATCCGGCACTCGTCGAGGCCGAGTCGGCCGCCCGGACGGAACTGAGCCGCGGCGTGGCGACGTTGACAGACGCGCGGGCGCAGTCCGACCCCGACGGTGCCGCGCTGGCGGCCTGGTCGCTGGTCCACGGATTTGTGATGCTGCGGCTCAATCACGTGATTCCCACCACCGACGATCCGGTCGACGAGGTGGCGAGGGTTGCGAAGATGCTGTTCGGCGAGTAGCGGCCCGGGTGGAGTAGCGTCCGGGAAATGGTGGACTCGACTCTCTCCGACATCGAACTCAACACGCTCGACGGCACGTCGACGACGCTGCGCGAACTGGCCGACGGCGCGGCGCTGGTGGTCAACGTGGCCTCCAAGTGCGGTCTCACCCCGCAGTACAGCGCGCTGGAGAAACTGGCCCAGGACTACGGCGACCGCGGGCTGACGGTGATCGGCGTGCCGTGCAACCAGTTCATGGGCCAGGAGCCCGGTACGGCCGAGGAGATCCAGACGTTCTGTTCGACGACCTACGGGGTGACGTTCCCGTTGCTGGCCAAGACGGAGGTCAACGGGCCGAACCGGCATCCCCTCTACGCCGAGCTGACCCAGGCGCCCGATGCCGACGGCGAAGCCGGCGACATCCAGTGGAACTTCGAGAAGTTCCTCGTGGCGCCGGACGGTTCGGTGGTCAACCGGTTCCGGCCGCGCACCGAGCCCGATGCGCCGGAAGTGGTGGCGGCGATCGAAGCGGTGCTGCCGCCACAGCGGTGAATCGCGCAGTTGTCAGCTGACGTCGATGTCGTCGCAACCGCCCCGACACCTGACGTTGCCACACTCGCGTCCATGGCTGGACAACTGATCGTCTCGATCTCACACGTCAGCGCGCGAACCCTCGACGATGTGGCCGCGTTTCGCGACGACCTCGAATCGCGCGGCGTCCCGGCCTCATTCCTGGTCGCACCCCGTCTCAAGGGCGGGTACCGGCTGGATCTCGACGCCCCGACGGTGACCTGGTTGGCCGATCAGCGCGCCGCCGGAGACGCGATCGTGCTGCACGGCTTCGACGAGGCCGCCACCAAGAAGCGGCGCAGCGAATTCGCCTCGCTGCCCGCGCATGAGGCCAACCTCCGGCTGATGGGTGCCGACCGGGTGCTCGAACACCTCGGGTTGCGCACCAGACTCTTCGCCGCACCGGGCTGGGCGGTTTCGCAGGGCACTGCAGTGGCGCTGCCGCGCAACGGCTTCCGATTGCTGGCCGGATTCAACGGGGTTACCGACCTGGTCCGCGGTCACACCATGCGGGCCCGCGTCGTCGGAATCGGTGCCGGCTTCGTCGCCGAACCGTGGTGGTGCCGGACCGTCGTGCTGTCGGCCGAGCGAACCGCGCGCCGGTCGGGCACCGTGCGCCTGGCGGTATCGGGAAAGCACCTGGGCAAATCCGGCCCACGCCAGGCGATCCTGGACGCCGTCGATCTGGCGCTGCTGCACCGGTGTATGCCGCAGGTCTACCGGTGGGAGCCCCATCCGGCGCTCATCGACGCGGCCTAGAACTCGGTGCCGTTCTCCTCGTCGAGCACCTGGAAGTCGGTGTCGGTCATCTCGCTCAACCGGCCGTAGAAGATGCCGCGGGCGCTCGGATCGATGATCGCCTGATGGATCGGGACCGCCCGGGCCGGGGCGACCGCCCGCAGATACTCCACCGCCTCGGAGATCTTCATCCACGGTGCCGCGGCCGGAGTGGCCAGCACGTCGACCGGCTCGCCCGGCTCGAACAGTGCGTCACCGGGATGCATGAACCGCGCCGGGTGCTCTCCGTCACCGACGAGGTAGGAGATGTTGTCGATCTCGGGCAGTTCCGGATGGATGATCGCGTGTCGCCCGCCCACCCCCCGCACGCTCAGGTGACCGATGGTGAACTCGTCGCCGGCGTGCACCGCGCGCCAATTCCCGCCGAGCTGCTGAGCGGTCTGCGGGTCGCAATACAGCGCCGCATCGGGATTGGCGTCCAGCAGGGCGGGCAGGCGTTCGGTGTCGGCGTGGTCGGGGTGCTGGTGGGTGACCAGGATCGCCGACAGCCCCGTGATGCCTTCGAACCCGTGTGAGAAGGTGCCCGGATCGAAGAGGACCGTCGTGTCGTGCCCCGAGGGATCCGAAAAGCTCGCGAGTAAGCACGAATGGCCGAAATGCGTGAGTTGCATGAGGATATTGTGGCGCTCAAACGGGGCCGGGGTGGGGGTTCGGATGCGGCTGATGCTGGCAGCGGTGCTGACGAGCTGCGGGTTGGCGCTCGCACTACCGGTACCCGCGTGGGCGCAGCCGCTGGACTGCCCGCCGCTCTGCGACCGCATTCCCGCGTCGGCATGGATCGCGCCGACCTCGATTCCGCTCTACGACGTCTACCGCTGGCCGGAACTGTCGAACGTGTCGGTGACGGCCCGAGATCCACGGTTCCGTTTCGAGCAGGAGTGCGCCACCGAACCCGCCACCGATGACCCCCGGGCATGGGCGGTGGCGGCGAGATCGTCGGTCACCTCACCGGACGGGCAGTGGCAGCTGCAGTCGCAGGTGCTGCACTGGCGCGGGGAGACCTGGCGTTCGGGTCAGACCGCTGTCGAGGTCTTCGACACCGCGGTCGCAGCGGTGCGCCGCTGCCAGCTGACCTCTCCGTTCACCTCCCCATCGGTGACGACCGCCGAGCCGAACCGGCTGGCCGCGGTGCTCAGCACTCCGGAGCGGTCCGTGCTGCACCAGTACCTGCTCGTCGACCCGCGTAACGGATCGTTGACCGAGCTTGCTCTGTGGTCGACGGTGTCGCCGCCGCAGGTGCCCTGGCCCGCCACGTCGGACGCTTCGGTACTCGACGCGATGGCCGCGCCGCTGTGCACGGCCTACATCGGGTCATGCCGGTAGCGGGCGAGCGCCCTGCTCACCGGTAGGATCGTCGGCGTGGCAAAGGTGGTGGTGCACGTGATGCCCAAGGCCGAGATCCTCGACCCCCAGGGGCAGGCGATCGTCGGGGCCCTGGGCCGTCTCGGTGTGACGGGCGTCTCAGATGTTCGCCAGGGCAAACGATTCGAGCTCGAGGTCGACGACGGCGTGACCGACGAGACGCTCGCCGAGATCGCGGAATCCCTGCTGGCCAACACCGTCATCGAGGACTGGTCGGTGGCCAGGGGAGAGTCATGACGGCGCGCGTCGGAGTGATCACCTTCCCCGGATCGCTCGACGACATCGACGCCGCACGCGCGGTTCGGTTGGCGGGCGCTGAACCGGTCAGCCTGTGGCACGCCGACGCCGACCTCAAGGGCGTCGACGCGGTCGTCGTCCCCGGTGGCTTCTCCTACGGTGACTATCTGCGGGCCGGCGCGATCGCCAAGTTCGCGCCGGTGATGGGCGAGGTGATCCGCGCCGCCGAGAGCGGGATGCCGGTGCTGGGGATCTGCAACGGATTCCAGGTGCTGTGCGAGGCGGGCCTGCTGCCCGGGGCGCTGACGCGCAACGTGGGGTTGCACTTCATCTGCCGCGATGTGTGGCTCGAGGTGGTGTCCAACACCTCGGCGTGGAGCACGCGTTACGAGGTCGGTGCTGATCTGTTGATCCCGCTGAAATCCGGTGAGGGCCGCTATGTCGCCAGCGAGCAGGTGCTCGACGAACTCGAGGGCGAGGGCCGCGTCGTCTTCCGCTTTCGCGAGAATCTGAACGGCTCGATGCGCGGGATCGCCGGAATCAGCTCGGCCAACGGCCGTGTGGTCGGTCTGATGCCGCACCCGGAGCACGCCACCGAGGCGCTCACCGGTCCGTCCGACGATGGGCTCGGCTTGTTCCTGTCCGCGCTGGATGCGGTGCTGACCGTCTGAAAATTTGTGCCCTGGGCCTGTTCGGGTCGGTGTTACGTTCGAGCGGTGCTAGTCGATCCAGACGTGCTGCGTGCCTTCGCGGAGCAGGTTGATGCGGCTGCGACGGAGATCAGTGGACGTGATGTGACGGCCGTCGCGCCTACCGCCGCTGACGGCCTCGCCGGGTCTTCGACGCAGTGGGCGGCCCGGCAGGTCGGTCACCACCTGGGGCTGGCGGCCGACGATATAGTCAAGGATGTCCAGGCGATGGGCGTCGCCGTCCGTGGCGCCGGCGACCGCTACGAGGTCGAGGACTCCGGCTTGTCAGGCGCCTTCGACCGGCTGTTCTGACCGTGTTGCCTTCGCGTTCACGGTTGCTTGGCTGGAACCCAGGGTCTCTGGCGGCTGCCGCAACGGCCATCCAGACCGCCGGAGAGTCGATCTACGATGCCGTCGTCACACTCGACGACGGCATCGATCGGATGCCCCAATCCCGCGGCTGGGCCGGACAGGGCCACGACGCCGCCACCCGCATGTTTACGCGGGCTACAGATCGCTCGTCGGTCCTCAAGAACTACACGGACGCATTCGCCGGCGCGCTGCAGAAGGGATGCCGGACTATTGGTAGCGCACGAACGGCTCTCTTGAGCAAGGCAGACGAGATCGACGCGACTCCGCTGAACGTCACCGACCAATGGGTCGTGTTGATCGATCCCGCCGGTATGTCCGCGGAGCGGGCCGCCGAACTACAGAAGCTGGCCGTGTTGGCGCAGGCCGAGGTGAACGAGCTGCTGCAAGCGGTCGGCGAGGCCGACGACCAGACGACACAAGCGCTCATCGTGGCCAGGGGACAAGGACGGGTTTTCGAGAGTCTTGAGTATGGGCCGCCCGGACCCGTGCCTGAGGCGCCGTCAGATGACGTGCGCGACCCGTCGACCCCGGAGGGTAGACAGTTCCAGGAGATGGCACGCGACCAGGACATGGCGACGACCGTCCGTGAGGTCGCCGAATCCACCGATCGCGACGGCAACCTGGTCAGCACGTACACGATGGTCGACGGCAGCACCCAGGTCACCACCGAATACATCGACCAGGGCCTGCCGAGTCAACAGATCTATCCCGCCGGAACCCTGAGAGTCGTCCACACCGACAAAAACGCCCATCTCGTTTCAGAAACCATGACCACGCCCCGCGAGGACGGCGGTAAGCGAACGGAGGTTTCGTATGCGGGTGGGACGCACATCACGATCTCGCAGAATCCGGATGGCACACAGTCCGGCAGCTGCATCACGGCTGACGGCAAGCACGCTGTTCTTCCGGACTCGTTCTTCCAGGACCCGCTCCCGACTTTGGCCGGTGGTGCGCTGTCGGGCCTCGAAGTGAAGGCAGGAAAAGGAATCCAAGGATTGAGCGCCCCGGCGCTGGACGGGTTGAAGGCCGGTGCGAAGTGGGGCGGACCCGCCATGGGCATCGCCCAGGCCGTCCTCGGCGTCTACAGCGCCGATACGGTGTACGAACACTGTGTGGCCACCTGGTCCGGCGGGATCGGCTTCGCGGGCGGCATTGCGACGTCCGTCGCGGTGGGCGCAATCCCGGGGGTGGGCCCCTTCGCCGCAATGGGCGCCAACGTCGCCGGCGGGTTCCTGTTCGGCTATGTGGGAAAGTTGGTCGGAAATGTGATGTGCGGCCCGTGAAGTCGTCGATGGCGACAGCGTTCCTTTGTCTGGTCTTCGGACCCTTCGGGATCTTCTGCCTCGCCTGGACGTTCGTGTTCGCGTCCCGGACGCAACTGCTTTCCGCCGTCGTAGCACTGGGGTTCGCCGTCTTCACCCTGGGTTTGGTCGCGATGCTGCTGATCGTCGCAACCGGCAATGTCGCGCCACGCATATCCGCCGACGGCGACGGCGTCACAGTGCGGCCGGACCGAAAAGTAGATGGTCTGCTCATCGCATCGACCGTCGGGGCGTTCATCGCTATGGCGGTGTACGCGGTCTTCGCGCCATTGCACATGCTCGATATCGAGGTGGCGGGGAAGAATCAGCGCTACTTCGTGATCGTCTGCGCTGCCGCGGTAGTGGTGGGCCTGGTCAGCCTGAGGCAAATTATTCGGAGGCGGGGTACGAGCTATCTGCGCCTCGACGCCGCAGGGCTGGAGACCGGCAACACCATGACCTCGGTGCAGCGACGGTGGGAGGACGTGACCGACATGGCAGATAGGCCCCGAAACGGACGTCAGCCTGGCGGCGCCATCTACATCCTCACCGACGACGGGCACTCCCGGGAGATCCCGTCCAGTTGGTACACGCCAGGAGGGCAAGCGCTACTCGACGTCGTTCGCTTCTACTGGCGCCACCCGGAAGCCCGAGACGAACTCTCGGACGGCCGGGCCGTCCGACGGTTCGAAGCTGAATCTCGACGAAAGCCACAATGATTCGCCAATACCTCGCCGCCGTCTTGGTACTCCTGTGCCTGGCAGGCTGCACCGGCACGACCACCGAGGGAACGCCGCAGGCGCCGTCAGTGCCGAAGTTGCCCCAGCAAATCCTGCTGTCCTCGTCGATGCGCGAGCAACCGGTGCCGGGGTGGACCGTCACCGTCGCGGATCTCGAGCTCCCTCCGACCACCGTGGTGCGCCCGGTGGGCAACATCGGCGATCGCGGCATCTTCCTGGGAATCACCGACGAGGGGTGGTTCCTGCTCGCTCTCGACGTCACCAGCGGCCAGCGGCTGTTCGTTCCGGTGCGACTCGGAATCGCCGGAAACGCCACCGATTTCAATTGCTTCGTCAACCGCCCGCCCTCGGTGATCTGCGTACGCCAGGGCCCCGACCCCGCAGCGCCGTCGACGGCCTGGGTGGTCGACACGTCGACGGGCGCACTGACCTACGACGGGCCCACCGAGTTGGCGGTAGCCGGTACGGGCAGTCGCCCCCGACTCGAGCAGGTGGGGGACTACGCGGTCGCCGTGGCCACAGGTGAGGGTGTGCACGGGGTGGGTCCACGTGGCGAGCTGACCTGGTTCGTGCCCGGGGACGGAATCCTGCCCACCCAATTCACCGAGCCGGACCGCGACACGCCTGAATCGACCCTGGCCATTCAGGGCAGCGGCGGAGTCGCCGATATCGTTTTCTCGGTCGTCGACGGCCGAGTCGTCGAACCGGAGTTGACGTCGGATGTCCAACTGGGAAAAGCCGTTGTGTATCCAGGCGGCTTCGGATACGAATTCCATCCCGCCGACGACTTGTTCAAAGAGCAGGTGGCCTTTTTCGACGAGCGAGGTGCGGAGCTCGCGGAGCCCGGGGTGCTCGGCCCGCTCGACAGCGGTTCACTAGAACTTCCGATGGTCGCAGGCAAGAGAAGCCGTGAAGTCTTCACTCTCGATGGTCGCCGACTGCTCGAACTGCCGCCGTCGAGGACGGCTACCAGCGCGCGCCTGATCGGGTCGCGTTTCTACCTGTCCTCGGATCCGCTGACCAAGGTTTGGCAGCAGTTCGATCTGGACACCGGGAACGCCGGAAAGAACTGCCAGGGCGACAGTCTCGGCCCCTACTACATCGCCTCCGACGGCGATGTAGCCGTTGCGCTCGGCGATCGCTCACCCGCCCAGGGCATGGACCTCGCGACCTGCGAGGTCCTCTGGTCGATCCCGGGCTCCGCGCCGAACGAAGCCAAAGAAGTGTGGAAGGTGAACACCACGCTGGTCCAGCGCACGAACGACAGACTCTTCTCGCTCGTTGCGCCCTGATCGAACGCTCGCACGACTCCGAGCGTGCGCAAACTGCTCAGGTGTCACGGCGTGTCCCGGGGCAGACACGCACGCTCGCGGAGTGAAGGATGGGGAATATGGCAGCTAGCCCCGACGGCCTGTGCAGCTTCATCGACGCATCGCCTACGCCCTTTCACGTCTGCGCCACCGCCGCGGCGCGTCTGCGCGCCGCGGGTTTCGCCGAACTCGCCGAGGGTGATGCCTGGCCGTCGGACCCCGGGGGCTATTTCACGGTGCGAGCCGGGTCACTGGTCGCCTGGCGCAGCGGAACCGATTCGGCCGCGCCGTTCCGCATCGTCGGCGGGCACACCGACAGCCCCAATCTGCGCGTCAAACAGCACCCGGACCGCTTCGTGTCCGGCTGGCGGGTGGTCGCGCTGCAGCCCTACGGCGGAGCCTGGCTGAACTCGTGGCTGGACCGCGACCTCGGGGTCAGCGGCCGCCTGTCGGTCCGCAGCGGCGATCGCATCGGGGACCGGCTGGTCCGCATCGACGAACCGCTCCTGCGCGTACCGCAGCTGGCCATCCACTTGTCCGAGGACCGCAAGGGTGTCGAACTCAACCCGCAACGCCACGTCAACGCCGTCTGGGGCGTCGGTGCGGGCACCCGGTCCTTCGTCGACTACGTCGCCCAATCCGCCGGTGTCGAACCCTCCGACGTGCTGGCCGCCGATCTGATGACCCACGATCTCGCGCCGGCCACCCTGGTCGGCGCCGATCGGGAACTCGTGAGCGCACCGCGACTGGACAACCAGGTCACCTGCTACGCCGGGCTGGAGGCGTTGCTCGCGGTGCAGGCGCAGCGGGTCGTACCCGTCCTGGCGCTGTTCGATCACGAGGAGGTCGGCTCGACCTCCGACCACGGCGCCCAGTCCGACCTGTTGCCGACGGTGCTCGAACGCATCACCCTGGCCGCCGGGGGACAGCGGGAACAGCTGCTGCGGCGGCTGTCGGCGTCGATGGTCGCCTCGGGGGACATGGCGCATGCCACCCATCCGAACTACCCGGAGCGACACGAACCCGGTCACCTGATCGAGGTCAACGCCGGGCCGGTGCTCAAGGTGCAGCCGAACCTGCGCTACGCCACCGACGGCCGCACCGCGGCGGCCTTCGCGCTGGCGTGCGCCCAGGCGGGAGTGCGCCTGCAGCGCTACGAACACCGCGCCGACCTACCGTGCGGCTCGACGATCGGACCGATGACCGCCGCGCGCACCGGCATCCCGACCGTGGACGTCGGTGCGGCGCAGCTGGCGATGCACTCCGCGCGCGAACTGATGGGTGCCGACGACGTCGCGGCCTACGCGGCCGCATTGCAGGCCTTCCTGTCACCGGCCTGACCTAAGGTCGGCCCATGGCACTCACCGTGGAGATGATCACGTTCGACTGTGCGGATCCCGACGGCCTGGCCGACTGGTGGTCCAAGGTGGCCGGCGGCGATGTGAACGCCCTCGCGCCAGGCGACTTCGTCATGGTCACCGGTGACGGCCGGCCGACGCTGGGGTTTCAGCGCGTCCCCGATCCGACGCCGGGCAAGAACAAGGTCCACCTGGACTTCTCCGCCGAAGACCGGGACGCCGAGGTGACCCGGCTGAAGAGTCTGGGGGCCACCGAGACCGGTCGCCACAGCTTCGGCGACGAGTTCAGCTGGGTGGTGATGGCCGATCCGGAGGGCAACGCGTTCTGCGTGGCCGGCGGGTAGTTTCGCACGCGCGCTGGAAAGATCGCGCCCGTGCTGCTGTCGATAATCTCCGCGTCGGGAGTGCTGGCCGTGTGGTCGCTGCTCGGGCGCCGCATGGAGGCCTGGCGTCTGACCGCGCCGATGGTGATGGTGCTGGCCGGCCTGACCGTGGGATTCACCAGCTACGACGAGATCTCCGACACGCTCAACACCGACACCGCCGAGCACATCGCCGAGATCATCCTGGCGGTGCTGCTGTTCGTCGACGCCACCGATGTGCGCGGCGGCCTGTTCGGCGGACAGCCACGCGCGGCGATGCGGGTGCTGTTCATCGCCATGCCCGTCAGCATCGTCGCCGCGATCCTGATCGGCGGATGGCTGCTGCCCGGACTGCCGTGGGGAGTGCTGCTGATCCTGGCGTGCATCGTGATTCCGATCGACTTCGCGCCGGCCGCGTCCATCCTGCGCGACGACCGCATTCCCGAACGGGTCCGCAATCTGCTCAACGTGGAGGCCGGCTACAACGACGGCATCGTGTCCCCGCTGTTCATCTTCGCCCTCGTGCTGGCCGAGAAGTCCACCCGCGCCGACAGCCCGCTCGAGGCGCTGGGCGCCGCCGTTCCCGAAGCGCTCACCGCCATCCTGGTCGGGTCCGCGGTCGGCGCCGCGCTGGCGCTGGCGGCCAACGCCGCCCAACAGCGCCATTGGATGACCCACCAGTCGACCCGGTTGCTGCTGGTCGCGGCCCCGCTGCTGGCGTTCGGGCTCAGCCTGTCGGCCGGCGGAAACGGATTCGTGGCGGCATTCGTGTGCGGCATCGCGTTCAACACCCTGCGCCGCTCCGAGGACATCCGCGCCGAACTGGAACTGGTCGACGACGTGGGATTCCTGCTGGCCATGGCGATGTGGCTGGCCTTCGGGGCCACGGCGGTGATCGCCCTGCACGGCGGGGTGTCGATCGGGATCGTGGTGTTCTGTCTCCTCGCGCTGACCCTGGTCCGCGTGGTGCCCGTGGTGCTCAGCCTGGTCGGGTCGCGGCTGTCCTGGCGGGAACGGCTGCTGGTCGGCGGCCTCGGACCGCGCGGCACCACCTCGATCGTCTTCGGACTGCTGGCGTTCAACGTGCTCGACGGCAACGGCGAACACATCGTCGTGCAGGTGACCGTGGTGGCGGTGCTGAGCAGCATCGTCCTGCACGGGGCGGGGGCGCCGGTGGCCGCGCGGACCCACGCCCGTTCGGGCGGACCCGAGTCCGACGCCACGGTCTGATTTGGCCGGGACAAATAGAATGTCGGCGTGACGCAGGAGTTTGCCCCCACCGACACCGTCGAGCGGGCTGCCGCCAGCCCGGACCAACCGCAGCCGTTCCGGGAGTTGGGCCTCAAGGACGACGAATATCAGCGCATCCGCGACATCCTCGGCCGCAGGCCCACCGACGCGGAACTGGCGATGTACTCGGTGATGTGGAGCGAGCACTGCTCCTACAAATCGTCGAAGGTGCATCTGCGCTATTTCGGCGAGACCACCACCGAGCAGATGCGGGCCGCGATGCTGGCCGGTATCGGTGAGAACGCCGGTGTGGTGGACATCGGCGACGGCTGGGCGGTCACGTTCAAGGTCGAGTCGCACAACCATCCCTCGTATGTGGAGCCCTACCAGGGTGCGGCCACCGGGGTCGGCGGCATCGTCCGCGACATCATGGCGATGGGCGCACGACCGGTCGCGGTGATGGACCAGTTGCGCTTCGGCGCCGCCGACGCGCCGGACACCCGGCGGGTGCTCGACGGGGTGGTGCGCGGCGTCGGCGGCTACGGCAACTCGCTCGGACTGCCCAACATCGGCGGCGAAACCGTCTTCGACCCGTCCTATGCGGGCAACCCGCTGGTCAACGCGCTGTGCGTCGGGGCGATGCGCAAGGAGGATCTGCACCTGGCCTTCGCCTCCGGCGCCGGTAACAAGATCATCCTGTTCGGGGCGAGGACCGGGCTCGACGGCATCGGCGGGGTGTCGGTGCTGGCGAGCGAGACGTTCGGCGGAGACGAAGGGTCCGGGCCCGGCCGCAAGAAACTACCCAGCGTGCAGGTCGGCGATCCGTTCATGGAGAAGGTGCTGATCGAATGCTGCCTGGAGCTCTACGCCGCCGGGCTGGTGGTCGGCATCCAGGACCTCGGTGGTGCCGGACTGTCCTGCGCGACAAGCGAACTGGCGTCCGCCGGGGACGGTGGTATGCGGGTTGAGCTGGAGCAGGTCCCGCTGCGGGCGGCCAACATGACCCCCGCGGAGATCTTGTCGAGCGAATCGCAGGAACGCATGTGCGCTGTCGTCACCCCCGACAACGTCGACGCGTTCATGGCCGTCTGCCGCAAGTGGGACGTGCTGGCGACGGTGATCGGCGAGGTGACCGACGGGGATCGCCTCGAGATCACCTGGCACGGCGACGTCGTCGTCGACGTGCCGCCCCGCACGGTCGCCCACGAGGGCCCGGTGTACGAGCGCCCGGTCGCCCGCCCGGACACCCAGGACGCGCTCAACGCCGACACCTCGGCCTCGCTGCCCAGACCCGCCACCGGGGACGAGTTGCGCGCCACCCTGCTGGCCCTGGTCGGCAGCCCGCATCTGTGCAGCCGGGCCTACATCACCGAACAGTACGACCGCTACGTACGCGGGAACACCGTGCTGGCCGAACACGCCGACGGCGGCGTGCTGCGCATCGACGAGGCCACCGGCCGCGGCATCGCGGTCTCCACCGACGCCTCGGGTCGCTACACCGCACTCGACCCCTACACCGGTGCCCAACTCGCGCTGGCCGAGGCCTACCGCAACGTCGCGGTCACCGGCGCCACCCCGGTCGCGGTCACCAACTGCCTGAACTTCGGCTCCCCGGAGGATCCCGGCGTGATGTGGCAGTTCTCCCAGGCCGTGCGCGGACTCGCCGACGGCTGTGCGGCGCTGGGCATCCCGGTCACCGGCGGCAATGTCAGCTTCTACAACCAGACCGGCAGCACCGCCATCCTGCCCACCCCCGTGGTGGGTGTGCTCGGTGTGCTCGACGACGTGCGGCGTCGCATCCCGACCGGGTTCGGCACCGAGCCGGGCGAGACGTTGATCCTGCTCGGCGACACCCACGACGAGTTCGACGGGTCCATCTGGGCGCAGGTCACCGGCGACCACCTCGGCGGCGTGCCGCCGCGGGTGGACCTGCAGCGCGAGAAGCTCCTGGCCGAGGTGCTCACCGCGGCCTCGCGCGACGGACTGATCTCGGCCGCGCACGACCTCAGCGAGGGCGGTCTGATCCAGGCTGTGGTGGAAGCGGCGCTGGCGGGTGAAACCGGTTGCCGCATCGTGATTCCGGAGGGCTGGGAGGAAGGCACGGCTCCCTTCACCTTCTTGTTCAGCGAATCGGCCGGACGCGTGCTGGTCGCGGTACCCCGCACCGAGGAGAGCCGGTTACGCGCGATGTGCGAGGCGCGCGACCTGCCCGCTACCCGCATCGGGGTCGTCGACCAGGCCGCTGACGCGCTCGAGGTCCAAGGACAGTTCACGGTGTCGCTCGACGAATTGCGCCGCACGTCGGAGGGCGTGCTGCCGGGATTGTTCGGGTGAAGGCTCCGGCCGACACACACCATCCGCTGCTCGTCTGGGCGTGGGGACTGATCCGGCTCGATTTCGTCGGCGTCGGTTTCAGCGCTCTGTTCTTCTGTCTGTCACTGACGCCGTCGCTGCTGCCGCGTGACTGGTTGTTCGCCGGCCTGATCGGCGGCCTGAACGCCGCCATCGGATACGGAATCGGCGTCTTCGTCGCAAAGATGGCGAGCCGCTTCGTCCTTCGCGATGCCCGCTGGTGGCCACCGGCGCGCCGGGTGCTCAACACCGGCAAGGCCGCCGTCGTGGTGCTGGCCCTGGCCGCCAGCGTGTCGATGATCGTGCCCGCCGCCGCCTGGCAGCGGCAGGCCGCAGCCGAGATGGGCACTCCCGGGCCCGACACCCTCGGCTATCTGCGTGTCCTGCTCATCGCGGCCGTGGTGGGCGGCACGTGCGTCGCGGTGTCGCGGATCGTGCTCGACGCGATCAAGCTGTTGGCGCGTTGGCTGATCCGCCGCTGGCGGCTGCACGACGAGGTCGCTCTCCTGATCGGCACCGCGGTCGTCGTCGTGTTGGTCATCACACTCGTCAACGGCGTTCTGCTGCAGGGTTTCCTGGCCGGGGCGAGTGGGGTGTTCCAGCCACAGAACTCGACCACCCGGGACGGGATGAGTCAGCCCACTCAGCCCGAGAAGTCCGGCAGCCCAGCCTCTTTCGCCCCGTGGGACACGCTCGGCTTCCAGGGCCGCAATTTCGTGGCCTCCGGTCCGCACGTGGCCGAGCTCGAACAGGTCAACGGCAGGCCAGCCGTCGAGCCGATCCGCGTTTACGCCGGACTCCAGACCGCCGACACCGACGACGGGCGGATCGCGGTGCTGCTCAGCGAATTGGAGCGCACCGGCGCGTTCGACCGCGCGGTACTGGCCGTCGTGCCGACCACCGGCACCGGCTGGGTGAACCCGATCGCCGCGCGGTCGCTCGAGCTGATGTACAACGGCGACACCGCAATGGTGGCGATGCAGTATTCGTATCTGCCGAGCTGGATCTCGTTCCTGGGCGACCGGCAGAAATCGATGGAGTCGGGCCGCATGCTGATCGACGCGGTGCAGCAGCGTTGGGCGCAGCAACGGCCGGATCGCCGGCCGAAACTCGTGCTCTACGGGGAGAGCCTGGGCTCCATGGCCGGGCAGGCCGCGTTCGGGTGGCTGCCCGACATCGCCGATATGGGGTTCTCGTCGGTGCTGTGGGTGGGTCCGCCCAACGCCAGCCCACTGTGGAGTGCGCTGATGGACCGGCGTGATCCGGGCAGTTCGGAGGTGCAACCCCGCTACGACGGCGGTCGCACCGTCCGGTTCTCACAGGCCACCAGCCCCGAGGTGATCGCGCGGGATACGGCGGGCCCGTGGCAGGGCACCCGCGTGCTGTTCCTGCAGCATGCCTCCGATCCGATCGTCTGGTGGTCACCCGACCTGGTCACGGCGCGCCCGGACTGGCTGGAGGAGCCGCCGGGCCTGGACCGCACCGCCTCGATGCGGTGGTACCCGATCGTCACGTTCTGGCAGGTGAGCGCCGATATGACCAACGCGGTGGGGGTGCCGGGCGGACACGGCCACAACTACGGCGAATCGGTGCTCGACGGCTGGGCCGCGGTGGCGCCGCCACCGGGCTGGACGGCCGCCGACACCGAGCGGATCAGAGCCGACCTGCGACGCACCGACACCGAATACTGATGTCCGTCCAGCGAATTCGAGCGGCCGTGACGGCGGCGGGTTTGGTGGCGTGGAGCTTCGTCGGTCCGCGGCTGCCAGACGCCGTCCAGCCGTTCGCCAACGCAGCGCTCGGGACGGCGCTGGCGGCGTGGACGCGGGCACCGCTCGGGCTGAGGCCGCCCACCGTGTACACCGGCCTGCGTCACGGCGCGCCGGCCGCGGCGGCGGTCTGCGCGGCGGTCACCGTCGCGACGGCGTCACCCGCGGTGCGCGCCGCGATGCGCGAGCGGCCGGTGCCCGCGGGCGGGCCGGCACGATGGCTGCTGCTGCGCATCCCGCTCGGCACCGCATGGGCGGAGGAGACCTCCTACCGGGCGGCGCTGGCTTCGCTGAGCGCCGACGGTTTCGGTCCGGTCGCGGGCCGGCTCGTGCAGGCCGCCGCATTCGGACTGTCACACATCGCCGACGCGCGAGCGGCCGGGGACCCGGTGCTGCCCACGGTGGCGGTGACCGCCGTCGCGGGCTGGGTGTTCGCGGCGCTGACGGCACGGGCCGGAAGCCTGGCGGCCCCGCTGCTGGCGCACCTGGCGGTCAACGAGGCGGGGGCGGTGGCCGCCCTGCTCGTCCAACGGCGTCGAACGGGGACACTGGTCTGATGGCAGCCCGCCGAAGCGCCGATCCCGTTCAGACCCGCACCGCGGTCAGCGCCGTCGCACAGTGGCTGCGCGACGACGACGCCGCCGAACCACCGCGGCAACAGATCGCCGAGGCGGTTCGGCTGACCGCACGCACGCTGGCCGCCGCCGCGCCGGGCGCCACCGTCGAAGTGCGGGTGCCGCCCTTCGTCGCCGTGCAGTGCGTGAGCGGCCCCACCCACACCCGGGGGAACCCGCCCAACGTGGTGGAGACCGATCCGCGCACCTGGCTACGCCTGGCGGCGGGTCTGCTGACCTTCGACGCGGCACTCGCCTCGGCCGCCGTGCAGGCGTCCGGCAGCCGCGCGGGAGAGATCGGGAACTGGCTGCCGCTGGTCACCGTGGAGGGGTGACTGCGACCGGGATCACAGCGTCAGGAGGGCCCGGGCGGTGTGGACGGAAATTCACTGTGGAATACCACCGTTGATCAGAAGGCGGCCGGCCGTCGTTGGATTCCGTAGTTGGCCGCAGTTGACCGTAGACTGAGCAGCATCCTCCACCGCCCCCTGGGAGAAGCCCTATCGTGACCGGCCCCGAAGCACTCGAGCCCGCCACCGACACCGACCCCCGTGAGGAGTGCGGCGTCTTCGGCGTCTGGGCCCCCGGCGAGGACGTGGCCAAGATGTCGTACTACGGCCTGTACGCGCTGCAGCACCGCGGACAGGAAGCCGCGGGTATCGCCGTCGCCGACGGCTCGCAGGTGCTGGTGTTCAAGGATCTGGGGCTGGTCAGCCAGGTCTTCGACGAACAGACGCTGGCCGCCATGCCCGGCCACGTCTCCGTGGGGCACTGCCGCTACTCCACCACCGGATCCACCACGTGGGAAAACGCCCAGCCGGTGTTCCGCAACACCGCGGCGGGCACCGGTGTGGCGCTCGGTCACAACGGCAACCTGGTCAACACCACCGAGCTGGCGGCGCGGGCCAGGGACGCCGGGCTGATCAATCCCCGCACGCCCGGCGCGGCCACCACCGACTCGGACATCCTGGGGGCGTTGCTCGCCCACGGCGCGGCCGACGCCACCCTCGAACAGGCCGCCCTGGAGCTGCTCCCCACGGTCCGGGGTGCGTTCTGCCTGACCTTCATGGACGAGAACACGCTCTACGCCGCCCGCGACCCCTACGGCATCCGGCCGTTGTCGCTCGGCCGGCTGGACCGCGGCTGGGTCGTCGCCTCCGAGACCGCGGCACTCGACATCGTCGGCGCCTCCTTCGTCCGCGACATCGAACCAGGTGAGCTGCTGGCCATCGACGCCGACGGGGTGCGCTCCACCCGCTTCGCCAACCCGACACCCAAGGGCTGCGTCTTCGAGTACGTGTACCTGGCCCGCCCGGACAGCACCATCGCGGGCCGCTCGGTGCACGCCACCCGGGTCGAGATCGGGCGCCGCCTGTCGAACGAGAAGCCGGTGGACGCCGATCTGGTGATCGGCGTGCCCGAATCCGGGATCCCGGCCGCCGTCGGCTACGCGCAGGGCTCGGGGATCCCGTACGGACAGGGGTTGATGAAGAACGCCTACGTCGGGCGCACCTTCATCCAGCCCTCGCAGACCATCCGTCAGCTGGGGATCCGGCTGAAGCTCAATCCGCTCAAGGAAGTGATCCGCGGTAAGCGGCTCATCGTCGTCGACGACTCGATCGTCCGCGGTAACACCCAGCGGGCCCTGATCCGGATGCTGCGCGAGGCCGGGGCGGTCGAGGTGCACGTCCGCATCGCTTCTCCGCCGGTGAAGTGGCCGTGCTTCTACGGTATCGACTTCGCCACCCCCGCCGAGCTGATCGCCAACGCCGTCGAGGACGAGGACGAGATGCTCGAGGCGGTCCGCCGGGCGATCGGCGCCGACACGCTCGGCTACATCTCCCAGCAGGGGATGATCGCGGCCACCGAACAACCCGCGTCGCGGCTGTGCACGGCGTGCTTCTCCGGCAGCTACCCGATCGAATTGCCCGGTGAATCGGCCCTCGGCAAGAACGTCATCGAGCACATGCTGGCCACCGCGGCCCGCAACGGTGTCCCGCTGCAGCAGGCCAACGACAACGTCTCGGCGCTGCGCCGCCCCTGAAACTACTGCGCGGCAGTGGAACTGAACCGCACCAGCCGGCGTCTGCCGCCCTTGGCCGCGGTGCCGTCCTGCTCCAGCGCCTGGGTTACCGCGTCGCGGTAGCCGGTGAGGCCGCCCGGCGGAGGCGGGATGATCGAGTCGATGTCGTGTTCATGCATCACCGCGTCGACCTCGAGCGATTCGACCAGCGGCCGCGCCAGACCCGACGGGATCGGGGTCACCAGACCCACCCAGCGGCTCGCCAGCGTCGGGGTCAGCCACGGCAGCACCAGCATCCGGCGCGGGACCAGGCCGGCCTCCTCGGCGTAGATCTGCATGGCGTCGCCGTACTCGAGGATGTCGCGGCTGCCGATGTCCCAGGTGCGTGATTCCGGGACCTCCGCTGTCGCGGCCTCCGCCAGGTAGTAGAGCGCGTCGTCGATGGAGATCGGCTGGATCTTGTTGTGCACCCACTTCGGAGTGGTCATGACCGGTAGCCGGTCGGTGAGGTGGCGGATCATCTCGAACGACGCCGAACCCGACCCGATGACGATGCCGGCCTGCAGCACCAGGGTCTCGACCTCGGAGTCGATCAAGATCTCGCCGACCTCGGTGCGCGACGCCAGATGCCGCGACAACTCTTTGCCCTCGGGGTGCAGCCCGCTCAGGTACACCAACCGCCGCACCCCGGCCCGTTTCGCGGCCTCGACGACGTTGTGCGCCGACTGCGCCTCCTCGGCGACGAAGTCCTTCGAGGTGCCCATCGAGTGCACGAGGTAGTAGACGACATCGGTGTCCTGGAACGCGTTCACCAGCGATTCCGGATCGGTCAGATCGCCCTGCACCACCTCGGCCCGATCGCGCCAGGGCTTTTTCGACAACTTGTCCGGCGTGCGGGCCATCGCCCGCACCTGGTGGCCGCGCTCAAGCAGCGCCGGCGCCAACAGGCCACCGATGTAGCCCGTGGCGCCCGTCACCAGGCAGCGGATCTGTTCTGCGGGCACCAGGTCTCCGTCCGTCGTCACCTTCTCCGGGTATTCGGAGCCGGTGGACGCAAGGATGACCGCCGGAACCGTCAGGCAAACCCGCAGCCGGGATCGGGCGCATCCTCGGCCAGCGGCGCACCCGCCGGGTTGATGTAGAGGATCTGCAGCACCAACGGCCCCGGCCCCAGGTTGCGACCGATGTGCACATAGTTCGGGCCGCCCTTCTCGACCACGTCCTGACCTGCCACGTACACGCCGTCGACCGAGCAGTCGGCCCGGTTGTGCACGAGCACGCCCTCCTTGACTGTGCCGAGTAGCTCTCCGGGGTGGGAGTGCCAGCCGGTGCTGCCGCCGGGGGCGATGGTGATCTCCCGGAAGACGTAGTCCTTGCCGTCATCGCTGACCTGCCACAGGATCGTCCCGTCGATATCCCGGGGCGGGGTGGCGTCGGCCGCCACGGCAGAAGCGGTCATCACCGCGAATACGGCGACAGCGGCGACGAGGGTGCGACGCAGTGCATGCATGGTGGTCACACTGGCATACCGGCGGCGGCGAGCGGGGTGAACCGGCGGAGACGGCAACGGGGACGACCTGCACCCGGTCGGCACCTCGACCGGTAACCTTTCAGGCGATGACTAAAGGCGTGGAAAACCGGGGCATCGCCGAACAACACGGCATCTCCTACGCATCGGCCGGGGTGGACATCGAAGCCGGTGACCGCGCCGTCGAACTGTTCAAACCCCTCGCCGCCAAGGCCACCCGTCCCGAGGTGCGTGGCGGACTGGGCGGGTTCGCCGGCTTGTTCGCCCTGCGCGGCGGCTACCGGGAGCCCGTCCTGGCCTCGTCGACCGACGGAGTCGGCACGAAGCTGGCCGTCGCGCAGGCGATGGACAAGCACGACACCGTGGGCCTGGACCTGGTCGCGATGGTCGTCGACGACCTCGTGGTCTGCGGAGCCGAACCATTGTTCCTGCAGGACTACATCGCCGTCGGCCGTACCGTGCCCGAGCGGGTCAGCGAACTGGTCTCCGGCATCGCGCAGGGCTGCATCATCGCCGGTTGCGCGCTGCTGGGTGGTGAGACCGCCGAGCATCCCGGCCTGATGGCGCCCGACCATTACGACATCTCGGCCACCGGCGTCGGTGTGGTCGAAGCCGACGACGTCCTGGGTCCCGACCGGGTGCGCCCCGGCGACGTGATCATCGCCCTGGGATCCTCCGGGCTGCACTCCAACGGTTACTCGCTGGCCCGTAAGGTGCTGCTCGAGATCGACCGGATGAACCTGGCCGGCCACGTCGAGGAGTTCGGCCGCACGCTGGGCGAGGAACTGCTCGAACCCACCCGGATCTACGCCAAGGATTGTCTGGCGCTGGCCGCCGAGACCCAGGTCCGCACGTTCTGCCACGTCACCGGCGGCGGGCTGGCCGGAAACCTCGAACGGGTCATCCCGCACGGGCTGGTGGCCGAGCTGGATCGCGGCACCTGGACGCCGGCCCCGGTCTTCGGCATGATCGCCCAACGCGGACGCATCGAGCGCGTCGAGATGGAGAAGACCTTCAACATGGGGGTGGGCATGGTCGCCATCGTCGCGCCGGAGGACACCGACCGCGCCCTGGCGATCCTGACCGCCCGCCACCTCGACTGCTGGACCCTCGGGACCGTCAAGAAGGGCGGCAGAGAAGAGCCGCGGGCGCAGCTGGTGGGCCAGCACCCGCGGTTCTAGGAACGAAAAGGACTAGCGGCGCCAGTCGTCCTCGGGCGCCCACTCGTCGTCGGCTACGCCGTCGCCGTGGTTCGTATCGTTCGAACCACCTGCCAGCTCGCGCTGGAGCCGCTCGAAATCAGTTTGAGGCGAGCTGTACTTCAGGTCGCGAGCGACCTTCGTCTGCTTTGCCTTCGCCCGGCCGCGGCCCATGGGGGACCCCCTCGCGCAATAACGGAGCGGCCCGTGAACAGGCGGCTCCGATTCTCCAGTGTCGTTATTGTCCTGCCCACACCTTACCGCCCTCGCGGGCGGCGCGCTGGTAGGCCCTTCAGCCGGTGACGAGCGTCACCGGGCGCCGCCCCGCAACCGCTCCACGGCGAGCCGGCCGGCGCCCACGGCGTCGGCCGGCGGCAGCGAATCCGGGTCGACCACGGCGGCGACGGCGACCTGGCCGCCGGTGGTCAGTGCGGTGTCCGCCGGCAGGCCTCGTTTGACCAGCGCCAGGGCCACCGGTCCCTCGTCGACGTGGTCCACCACCGTGCCCAGCCGGCCGATCGTGCGCCCGCCGGCCAGCATCGGATCGCCGGTGGCCGGCCGCTCACCGGATCCATCGAGCTGCAGGCGCACCAGCATCCGCGGCGGTTTACCGAGGTTGTGCACCCGGGCAACCGTCTCCTGGCCGCGATAACACCCCTTGTCCAGGTGGACGGCCGAACCGATCCAGCCGACCTCGTGCGGGATGGTCCGCTCGTCGGTGTCCACGCCGAGCCTCGGCTGCAGCGCGGCCACGCGGTGCGCCTCGTAGGTCCACACGCCCGCCGGCCGGACACCGGCGCCGGTGAGCCGGGACCGCCAGTCGGCCGCTGCCTCGCGCGGTACCAGCAGATCCAGGTCGCCGGCCGCGGTGCGGCGCAGGAAACCCCCGGCGCCCAACGCCGTGGCGGTTCCCTCGACCGGCAGCGTGTCGAGTCCGAAGGCATCGAGCACCGGCGTGTCCGCCAGCGCGGGCCCCAGCAGCGACAGCACCGCGAGATCGGCGGGTTCGACGGCGACGTCGGCCCAGAAGACCATGCGCCGCAGGAACGCCAGCAGTGGCTCGCCCCGCCACGGTTCGGTGTCCAGATACGTCGCGCCACCGAGTTCCACCTGGAACCAGTGATCCTCGACGCGGCCCTGACCGTCGAGGTTGAGGTTCTGGGTGACGGTTCCGTCGGCCTGTTCGCTGACGTGCTGGGAGGAGATGGTGTGCAGCCAGGTGCGCCGTTCACCCCCCGTCAGGCTCAGGGTCGCGCGGTGCGAGCGGTCGATGACGACGGCGTGCTCGGCGGCGGCGCGCTGCTCGCCGAACGGATCGCCGTAGTGCCACACCGCACCGGCGTCCGGTCCGCTCTCGGGCGCGGGAACTGCTGACATACCTCGATCGTACGGCGCTACGCTTGGCGGCCATGGCGAGCGGACCGGCGGTGGTGGTGACGTTGGACGGCCGGCTGTGCGACCCGCAGCAGCCACTGCTGTACGCCGACGACCTGGCCGCCGTCCGCGGCGACGGGATCTTCGAATCGCTGCTGGTGCGCGAGGGCCGGGCGTGCCTGCTCGAGTCCCACCTGACCCGGCTCACCCAGTCCGCCGCGCTGATGGACCTGCCCGAACCGGACCTGCCGCGGTGGCGGGCGGCGGTGAACACCGCGGTGGACGCCTGGCGTGGCGCCGACGGGGTGTTGCGTCTGGTGTACAGCCGCGGCCGGGAGGGCGGGGGTCCGCCCACCGGCTACGTGACGGTGGCCGAACTGCCCGCCCGGGTGGCGACCGTCCGACGCGACGGTCTCGCCGCGATGAGTCTGGCCCGCGGGATGTCCACCGACGCCGCCGATCTGCCGTGGCTGCTGGCCGGCGCCAAGACGCTGTCCTACGCGATCAACATGGCCGCGCTGCGGCACGCCGAGCGCCATGGCGCCGGTGACGTCGTATTCGTCAGTACCGAGGGCCACGTGCTCGAGGGGCCGCGTTCGACCGTCGTCATCGCCACCCGGATGGACGACGGCAGGCTCGGCCTGCTGACCCCGCCACCCTGGTATCCGATTCTGCGCGGCACCACCCAGCAGGCCCTGTTCGAGGTGGCCAGGACCAAAGGCTACGACTGCGACTACCAGGTGCTGCGACCGGCTGATCTTGTTGCGGCCGAGGGGGTTTGGCTGGTCTCGAGCATCACGCTGGCGGCTCGGGTGCACACTCTCGACGGGGTCGCGTTGCGGCCGACACCGTTGGCCGCGGAGATGGCCGCCCTGGTCGACGCGGCGATCGTGAGTGATCGCTGAGCGCGAACCGATATTCCCTTGTCGGCCACGGCGACCGCGGGTACGGTCGCTCGTACACAGGAAGGGAGGTGGTCCGACAAATTGAGTGACTTATGGACATGTGAGGTGGCTGCCCGCTAGCAGCACCAGGGGAGTGTCCGCACTGAACTGAGTGCGCTGGCGAATTCCCCGCAGCCACCCGGCCCCCGAGCCCCCGGTCCGTCCGACCAGGAACCAACGGCTCGGGGGCCGCTCCATATCTGTGCGAAGATGCCGCGCATGCGCACACCAGCGATCTTGACCGCGTTCGCCGTCCCGCTCGCCGTCGCGGCCGTGCTGGGCGGATGTGCCCCCGCCGACGAATCCGCGCCCGACACCTCCGCCGCGCCGGTCGCCTGCCAGAAGGACTCGCTGCCCACCCTGACGCCGGGAACGCTGACCTTCGCCACCGATCAACCGGCGTATCAGCCCTGGTATGTCGACGACGACCCCGCCAACGGGCAGGGCTACGAGTCGGCGGTGGCCTATGCGGTCGCCGAGAAGCTCGGCTACCGCCGGGACGATGTGCGCTGGGTGCGGGTCCCGTTCAACGCGGCCATCGCCCCCGGTCCCAAATCCTTCGATGCGAACCTGTCGGAGTTCTCGATCACCGAGGAGCGTGAACAGGCGGTCGACTTCTCGTCGCCGTATTTCAACGTCACCCAGGCGTTCGTCACCCTGCCGTCCTCACCGGCGGCCGGCGTCACCACCGTCGCGGGCCTGCGCGACGTGCGGCTGGGCGCCCAGGTGGGCACCACCAGCTACGACGCCGCCCGCGGCATCGGCCCCAGCCAGCAGGTCGCCGTGTACAACACCAACGAGGATGCCAAGGCCGCGCTGGTCAGCGGCCAGATCGACGCCCTGGCTCTGGACCTGCCGACCGCATTCGCCGTGCAGGCCGAACTGCCCGGATCGGTCATCGTCGGTCAGCTTCCACCCGATCCGGACCACGCCGAGCACTTCGGCATCGTGCTCGACAAGGGCAGCCCCCTGACCCGGTGCGTATCCGAAGCGGTTGACCAACTCGGCGACGACGGTGTGCTGTTCCGGCTGCAGAAGCAATGGCTGGCCGGGCCGGGAGTCGCCCCGTTCCTGTCGTGACGGCACCGGACGCACTCGCAACCGTCGACCGGCAGGCCTTCCGCCGCCGCCGGACGCGTAACTCGACGCTGGTCGCCCTGGCCTCGACGCTGGTGTTCGCCGCCGTCCTGCTGTTCGCGGTGGGCACCGCGCCGGGCTGGCCGCGGGTGCGCGAATCGTTCTTCAACCTGCGGATCGGCTGGGACAGCCTGCCCGCCGTGGTATCCGGGCTGTGGCTGAACCTGCGGGTGCTGGCGGTGGCGACCGTGCTCGTCCTGACCGTCGGGCTGGGGCTGGCGTTGCTGCGCACCCTGCGCGGGCCGGTGTGGTTTCCGGTGCGGGCCATGGCGACCGCCTACGTTGACGTCTTCCGCGGACTCCCGCTGCTGATCTGCCTGTACCTGGTCGGCTTCGGGCTGCCCGGTCTGCGACTGACCGGCGTGCCCAACGATCCCGTGCTGCTCGGCGGTCTGGCGCTGGTGCTGGTGTACTCGGCCTATGTCGCCGAAGTCTTCCGCGGCGGCATCGAATCGGTGCACCCCTCGCAGCTGGCGGCGGCGAAGTCGCTGAGCCTGGGTCACCGCCGCACCATGCGCCTGGTCGTCCTGCCCCAGGCGGTGCGCCGGGTCACCCCCGCACTGCTCAACGACTTCGTCGCCATGCAGAAGGACTGCGGTCTGATATCGGTGCTCGGTGCGGTCGACGCGGTTCGGGCGGCGCAGATCCAGTCCGCCACGACCTACAACTTCACGCCGTACGTGCTGGCGGGTCTGCTGTTCATCGCATTGGCCGTACCGTCGGCGCGGCTCGCCGACTGGGCGGCTCGGCGTGCGGCGACCCGGCAGGGGGCGCTGTGACCGCACCGGTGCTCTCGGTGCGCGGACTGCGCAAGAGCTACGACGGGCGCACCGTGCTGGCCGGCGTCGACCTCGACGTCGCAGAACACCAGGTGGTGGCGTTGATCGGCCCGTCGGGCTCGGGGAAGTCGACACTGCTGCGCTGCATCGACCTGCTCGAAGACATCGACGACGGTCAGATCCTGCTCGACGGCCGCGATATCAGCGATCCCCGAATCGACGCCGACGCGGCACGGCGGGCGATCGGGATGGTGTTCCAGTCCTACAACCTGTTTCCGCACATGACGGCGCTGGCGAACATCACCGTGGCGCCGCGCGCGGTCCACGGACTCGACCGGCGCACCGCCGCACAGCGTGGGCGGGAGCTGCTCGAACGCGTCGGTCTGGCCGACCAGGCCGACGCATATCCCGACCGGCTCTCGGGCGGTCAACAGCAGCGTGTGGCGATCGCCCGCGCGCTGGCCTACGAACCGCGGCTGCTGCTGCTCGACGAGATCACCAGCGCCCTGGACCCGGAGCTGGTCGGGGAGGTCCTGGAGCTGGTCGGCGAACTGGCCGCCGCCGGCCGCACGATCGTGATGGCCACCCATGAGATGGCGTTCGCCCGCGACGTCGCCGACACGGTGTGCTTCCTGGACGGCGCAGTGGTGGTCGAGACGGGTCCGGCAGCGCAGGTGCTCTCCGCCCCGGAACGCGAACGCACCCGGGAGTTCCTGCGGCGGGTGTCCCGCGGGTGAGTCAGCCGGCGTAGCGCGCGAGCCGGGCCGACAGATGCGGCACCAGACCGCCGTCGGCGTCGACGCGCTCTTCGACGTAGGCGAGATCGCCGCCCTCGATGATGCCGTAGAGCCGCTTGGCGCCACCGACCAGAACACCCGACTTGCTGCGGGCGAGCGCGTCGGTGACCAGTTCCCACGACGACTGGTTGAGCGGACGGCCGTAGAACAGTTCGATGTAGCCCGTGGAGTGGGCCAGCAGCAGTTCGATCGCCTGCGATTCGCTCGGGTCGGCCGGATCGTCGACGAAGCGCCAGTACCCCGTCTCGCGCAGGCTGATCCGGTCGTAGCCGCCGTCGTCGGTGAGGCGCCACGAGCGCGCCTCCCAGTTCAGGTAGTCACCGCCGTCGTGGGAGACGACGATCTGCTGACCGAACCGGTAGTCGCCGTGGGCGTCGCGGCCCTCACCCTCGCCGCGCCAGATGCCGACCAGCGGCAGCAGCGCCAGCAGCGCGTCGTTGAAGCCCGCCCCTTCGCGCAGGTTCGCGGTGTCGGCGGGCATCGGGAGGTCGTGGAAGCCGGGGATGTTGCGGGCCGCGGTGGCTTTGGCGCGCTCGGCAGCCGCGGCGACCGCGCGGTCCCCGGAGGTTCCGAACAGGGGACCACCTTCGTCTGCGGCGTCGGGGGAACTCACGACTCGTCGGTGATGAGGCGGTACAGCGCGTAGAGCGCGAACCACGTGATCACCACGGTGCACACCACCAGCAGGATTTCGTAGAACAGCACCATGACTGTGAGTCTAGCGACCTGCTGGTGGCGGCGGCGTCCCGGCCGGTCAGCCGATCTTGTTCATGTGCTGGGGACAAAAGGCGCCGGTCGATGCGCCGATGAATGCGCCGGCCTGTTCCAGCGTCCAGTCCGTTGCCCCGACGAGTTCGGCGACCTCCTGGGAGAAGGTGAAGCCGTTGTCCCAGTCGGTGCAGACGGCGTGTCCGGTGTCGATGACGGCCGGGGTGTTGCTGGGGGCCCAGGTGATGCCCTCGCCCGCGATCGCGTCGAGGAAGTCGTCCTCGGGAGCGGCGGCGGCCAGCGGGGCGGCCGCGAGCGTGACGGCCCCAGCGGCCGCGGCGATGGCGAAGACGTGTGTGACTCTCATGGTCGGTCCTGTTCGGTGAGGTGCTTCGGCGCGGCGCGCGCGAAGTCACCACATCGTGACCGATCAGCAGCCTTTTCGCAGAGTTTTCACAGTCTGCGTGGAGCTACCTGCGCCGGAGCCCGAAACGTACCGAAGCCCCGGCGCAGGCAAACATCGGCCGGTCAGGCGACCTTGACGTCGACCTCGTGGATGCCGGCACCCGACGGTGCGACGGTGGCATCGCCGTTGCCGATCTTCGACAGGGCCCGCAGGGTCCAGGTGCCGGGAGCGGCGAAGAACCGGAAGTCGCCCGTGGCCGAGGCGACGACCTCGGCGGTGAACTCGTCCGAGGCGTCGAGCAGACGCACGAACGCACCGCCGACCGCCTCACCGGACCCGTCGACCACGCGACCGGTGATGACGGTCTCCTTCTCCAGGTCGACGCTGGCGGGCAGAGCCAGGCCTTGCTTAGGTGGTGCGCACATATCTCAACTTCCCAACTCGATCGGGGCTCCCACGAGAGAGCCGTACTCCGTCCAACTACCGTCGTAGTTCTTGACGTTCTTGTGGCCCAGCAGCTCCTGCAGCACGAACCAGGTATGCGACGAGCGCTCGCCGATGCGGCAGTAGGCGATGGTTTCCTTCTCCCCGTCCAGACCGGCGTCGGCGTAGAGCTTGGCCAGGTCCTCATCGGATTTGAAGGTGCCGTCCTCGTTCGCGGCCTTGCTCCACGGCACGTTGATGGCGGTGGGGATGTGGCCGGCGCGCTGGCTCTGTTCCTGCGGCAGGTGCGCCGGCGCCAGGATCTTGCCGGAGAACTCGTCGGGGGATCGCACGTCGACCAGGTTCTTCTCGCCGATCGCGGCGATGACCTCGTCCCGGAACGCCCGGATGCTGGTGTCCGGGTCCTTGGCCGAATAGGTGGTGGCCGGCCGGCTGACGGTGTCGGTCGACAGCGGGCGCCCGTCGAGCTCCCACTTCTTGCGGCCGCCGTCGAGCAGTTTGACGTCCTGGTGTCCGTACAGCCGGAAGTACCAGTAGGCGTAGGCGGCGAACCAGTTGTTGTTGCCGCCGTAGAGGACCACGGTGTCGTCGTTGCCGATGCCGCGCTCGGACAGCAGCTTGGAGAACTGCTGGGCGTCGACGAAGTCGCGGCGCACCGGGTCCTGGAGGTCGGTCTTCCAGTCGATCTTCACGGCGCCCTCGATGTGTCCGCCGTCGTAGGCCGACGTGTCTTCGTCGACCTCGACGAACACGATGTTCGGCGCGTTGAGATTGCTCTCGGCCCAGTCTGCTGTGACCAGGACGTCCGAGCGAGCCATTGATGGTCCTTTCGATCGATCAGTGGGTGGAAGTCATGCGGGGGTGGACGCCGTATGCCGGAGGCGGACGGCGATCGGGTACAGCTGACAGCCCAGGCAGATGCCGAAGGCTGCGTTCAGGAGGGCTGCGAACAAGGCGAACGCGGTGAACACGAGGCCGACGACGGTTGCGCCCACCGCCAGTGCGAGCGTGCCGGCACCGGCGAAGACCAGTCCGACGAGCTGCGCGAACCGCAACGGCGCCACCGGTTCCCGATCGGTCACCGGTCCGAGCCGGGGTGCGACGAGGCGGGCGAAGACGACGCCGTACGGGTGTCGGCGCGGTCCGAACGCGGCCCCGATGCCGAACACCACGGCCTGGACGCCCAGCAGCACCGCCGCGCCGACGGTGTCGACCGCCGTGACGACGATGACCGCCACCAGCACGGCGGTGGTGACCCAGGCGGCGAAGCGGGGGCCGCGGACGTCGACCTGGGGGACCGGAACCTGAGGCACCGGGGTGGGCCTGGGCGGGGTCATATCGGATTGCTCCTGTTGCGCTGATGGTCTGGATGGAACCGGGGGAACGGGCCGGATCGGCTGTTCCGAGCGCACGCGCGCGACTGCGCGACGCCGCTTCAGCAGCTACAACAACAGCAACAACCCGCGACGCGGCACAGATCGACTGCGCGGCGCTTGGTGAGCATCAGCTCGAGGCGGGCGAACACGCGGCCAGCTTACCCAATGACCGGGTGATCAAGCCAACAGCGGCGTCAACACCGAGCGCAGGTCAGCGGCCGTCGGGACGCCGGAGCTGCGATAGCGCGGCCGGCCGTCGCTGTCGAAGACGATCGTGGTGGGTAACGACATCACCGAGAGACGCCGCGCCGCCTCCGGATCCGCGTCCATGTCGATCTCGACGTGCGCCACCTGCGGCAGGTCCTGAACCACCTGGTCGACCACCCGGCGCACTGCGGCGCAGGGCCCGCACCAGACGGCGCTGAAGTGGAGGATCGTCGGGCCGGTGTCGGACAGGCCCAGACCGGAGGTGTCCACGTTCGCCGCCGCGGCCTCGGCTTTGAGCAGGCCCGAGCGCAGGCTGACCAGCCGGCCGACGACGAACGCGATACCGAACACCGCGATCAACACCGCGATCACGACGATCCAGGACGCGCTCACGACTGCCGGAACCCGTCGAGCGTGATGGTCATGTCCTGCGAGATTCCCTCGATGATGACGTCCGAACCCCGCACTCCCTGCGCGGTCGGCGCCACGCCGAACGGCAGCTCCATCCCGGGCATCGTCGCGCTGAACTCGGCGAGGACGGCGGCGACCTTGTCCGGCGGGACGTCGGTGTCGGCGGTGCCGGCGCCGGTGAGTATGCCCGTGGCGGTCATCACGAGGGTGGTCTGGTCGGGGCCCGCGACGGTGAGGTCCACGGCGACGGTGACGCGCTCGTCGAGGCCGGCGCTCTTGGGGGTACCGGTGAACATGACGCCCTGATTGCCGGAAATGCCCGATTCGGTGGTGCCGCCGGTGGCGTCGTTGCTCTCCGGAGCCGGCGCTTCGACCAGCAGGTCGTCGATGCCCATGAACCGTCCGACGTGGGTGGAATCGACGATGATCCGGCTCTCCACCTTTCCGACCGGCAGGGTGGACCCCGGCCGCACCAGCCATGACGACTGCGTCAGGCCGACCGCATGCAGCGTGGCCTCCAGCGAGGCCTTGCCCACCACGGGGTGAGCTACGCCACTGGCCCGGATCTCCATCTCGTTGTACTCGTGGTCGCGGGCCTGCGGGATGAACGGAAAGCCGATGATGCCCACCCACGGGTCGAACTCGAGATGCGCGATCGTTCGCAGCGCCCGTGACCAGCGGTATTCGGCATAGATCGCGGCGCCGAAGTCCGTCCCGACCGCACCCACGACCACCGCGGTGATCGCCGCGGCGAGTCCGATCATGACCTTGCGCACCGCCACATTCTTGCCCACCGGCAGCGCGGCGAGCGGCTTGACGCGGCTGATCTGCAGGTGGCGCGCTATCGTTAGTTCACCAACGGCCGGTAACGGCCGCATGTCAGGCATGAATCTGGGAGATCACCGAGACATCGACGTCGGGTCGTCGACCCCGGACCGCTGGAGGGCCTGTGGACCTACTCCTGTTGACCGTCGACCCGCACCCTGAGTCGGTTCTGCCGTCGCTGTCGCTGCTGGCACACACCGTGCGCGCGGCGCCGACCGAGGTGTCGTCGCTGCTGGAGGCCGGGTCGGCCGACGTCGCCATCGTCGATGCCCGCACCGATCTGGCCGCCGCGCGCGGTCTGTGCCGGCTGCTCGGCACCACCGGCACCTCCGTGCCGGTGGTCGCCGTGGTCAACGAGGGCGGTCTGGTGGCCGTCAATCACGAATGGGGTCTCGACGAGATCCTGCTGCCCGGCACCGGGCCCGCCGAGATCGACGCCCGCCTGCGGCTGCTGGTGGGCCGTCGCGGCGGCGTCACCAATCAGGAGAACGTCGGCAAGATCAGCCTCGGTGAACTGGTCATCGACGAGGGCACCTACACCGCGAGGCTGCGCGGTAAGCCGCTGGACCTGACCTACAAGGAGTTCGAACTCCTCAAATACCTGGCCCAGCACGCCGGGCGGGTGTTCACCAGGGCCCAGCTGCTGCAGGAGGTGTGGGGGTACGACTTCTTCGGTGGCACCCGCACGGTGGACGTGCATGTGCGGCGGCTGCGCGCCAAGCTCGGGCCGGAATACGAATCGCTGATCGGCACGGTCCGCAATGTGGGCTACAAGGCGGTGCGGCCCGCGCGGGGCCGGGCCCCGGCGCCCGAGGCGGATATGCCCGACGATCCGGACTTCGACGCGCCGGACAGTGTGCCTGCGGCCCTGTCGGATCAGCTGCGCACCCAGTGACGGCCATCGACTGGCGGGAGCGGCTGTCCGACGCCGACCAGCACCAGATCCGTGCCCTGATCGCCACGGCCACCGGGGTCGACGGCGTCGCGCCGGTGGGCGATCAGGTCCTGCGCGAGCTGTCCGCGGAGCGCACCGGCCACCTGGTCGCCACCGACGGCGCCGGTGTGGTCGGCTATCTGAACCTCGCACCCGCGTCGGGTGAGGCACCCGCCATGGCCGAGCTGGTGGTGCATCCGGACCACCGCAAGCGGGGAATCGGCGCCCGGATGGCGGGCACCGGGTTGGCGCGGGGCGGCGACGGTGCCCGCATCTGGGCCCACGGCAACCTCGACGCCGCACAGGCGACCGCCCGCGCGCTCGGTCTGACCGTGGTGCGGGAACTGCTCCAGATGCGCCGCCCGCTGACCGGGCTGCCCGCGATCGCACCCGTCGCGGGCATACACGTCAGAACCTATGCCGGGCCGCAGGACGACGACGAGCTGCTGCGGGTCAACAACGCCGCCTTCGCCTGGCATCCCGAACAGGGTGGCTGGACCGAAGCCGACATCGCGCAACGGCGGGGTGAGGCCTGGTTCGATCCGGCGGGACTGTTCCTGGCGTTCGACGAGGAGCGCCGTCCCGGCACGCTCGCCGGATTCCACTGGACCAAACAGCACAGTGCCGACCTCGCCGAGGTGTACGTGGTCGGTGTCGATCCGGCCGCACAGGGCCGCGGGCTCGGCGCGTTGCTCACCCTGACCGGACTGCACCACCTGGCCGAGGTCATGTCGGCGTCCGCGCAGCCGACGGTGCTGCTCTACGTCGAGTCCGACAACACCGCGGCGGTGAAAACCTATCGACGCCTCGGCTTCGAGGTGTTCAGCACCGACGCCGCCTACACGGCCGACCTGTGAGATCACTGAACCTGTTCACCTTCCGTTAACCCGCGATCCGCGAAGCGTCCACCGCGGCCGCATACGTTGCCGGGGAGTTCGAAGCCGTCAACGGAAAGTGGGATAAGTGAAGCGCAACAGCTTTGGCATGGCTCTGACCGCGACAGCCGTCGCGGCGCTGACATTGACCGCCTGCGGTAGCGACAACAACACCGGCTCCGGTTCCGGCAGCAGCGCGGGCACAGGCTCGTCCGCCAGCGGTGAGAACTGCGGCGGGAAGCCCACCATCAACGCCGAGGGTTCGTCGGCGCAGCAGAACGCCATCGCGCTGTTCAACCAGGTGTGGGGCCAGATGTGCCAGGGCAAGAACCTGTCCTACAACCCGACCGGCTCCGGCGCGGGCCGCCAGCAGTTCATCGCCGGCAACGTCGACTTCGCCGGGTCGGACTCCCCGCTGTCCGAAGAGCAGGTCCCCCAGGCCGCGCAGCGCTGCGCCGGCAACCCCGCATGGCACCTGCCGCTGGTGTTCGGGCCGATCGCGATGGCCTACAACGTCGAAGGGGTGGACGGCCTGACGCTCAACGCCGACGTGTTGGCGAAGATCTTCCAGGGGCAGATCGTCAAGTGGAACGATCCGGCCATCGCCGGCCTCAACGAGGGTAAGACCCTGCCGGATCTGAACATCACGCCGATCTACCGGTCGGACTCCTCGGGCACCACCGACAACTTCCAGAAGTACCTGGCCGCCGCCGCGCCGCAGACCTGGACCAAGGGCGCCGGCAGCGAATTCCAGGGCGGCGCCGGCGAGGGCGCGCAGAAGTCGTCGGGCGTGGTGCAGGCCGTGCAGGCCACGCCGGGCTCCGTCGGCTACGTCGAGAAGGGCTTCGCCGAGCAGGCTGGGCTGCCGTTCGCGCAGGTCGACAATGGCAGCGGCGCGGTCGAGCTGACCGACGAGTCGGCCGGAAAGGCCATCGACGCCGCCACCTTCGCCGGTGAGGGCAACGATCTGGTGCTCAACCTGGAGTCGCTGTACGCGACGAAGGAGGAGGGCGCCTACCCGTTGGTGCTGGCAACCTACGAGATCGTCTGCTCCAAGGGCTACGACGCGCCGACGGCCGAGGCCGTCAAGTCGTTCCTGCACCATGCGGCCAACGACGGTCAGCAGGGGCTTTCCCAGGCCGGCTACGTGCCGCTGCCCGACCGGTTCAAGGAGCGGCTGCTGGGCTCCATCGACGCCATCGCGTCGACTGCCTGACTGCTTGCACAATGGCAATACTGCGGCGAGGACGGAATGCCTAACCCATGACCGACAGGGTTGATGTGACAGAACCGAATCCCACTGAGGCGGGGTCGGGCGCAGCGATGGCCGCGCCCTTCCCCGAACCGGAACCCACTTCCGCCGACCCCGGGCGGCACGCGAAGGTCCGCCCGGGGGACCGCATCTTCCGGTGGTTGTCGGAGGGGTCGGGGATCTTCGTCGTCGCGTTGATCGCCGCCATCGGCTTGTTCCTGGTGTGGCGTGCGGTGCCGGCGCTGATGCGCAACGAGCAGAATTTCTTCCTCTACGGCGGAAACTGGGTCACCACCGACACCTCCGCCATGCAGTTCGGCATCTTCGACCTGCTCCAGGTGACGGTGTTCGTCTCGGTCTTCGCACTGCTGCTGGCGATGCCGGTGGCGCTGGGCATCGCCATCTTCCTCACCCAGTACGCACCGCGGCGGGTCTCCGGTCCGCTGGGTTACATGGTCGATCTGCTCGCGGCGGTGCCGTCGATCATCTACGGCGTCTGGGGCCTCTACGTACTCGCCCCGGTACTGCGGCCCATCGCGCTGTGGCTCAACGAGAACCTCAGCTGGCTGTTCCTGTTCCAGACCGGCAACGCGTCGGTGGCCGGCGGCGGCACCATCTTCACCGCGGGCATCGTGCTGGCGGTGATGATCCTGCCGATCATCACCGCGGTGACCCGCGAGGTGTTCGTCCAGACCCCCCGCGGCCAGATCGAGGCCGCCTTGGCGCTGGGGGCCACCCGCTGGGAGGTGGTGCGCACCACCGTGCTGCCGTTCGGGATGTCCGGCTACATCAGCGGTGCGATGCTCGGCCTGGGCCGCGCGCTGGGTGAAACCATCGCCCTGCTGATCATTCTGCGCGGCACCCAGGAGGCCTTCGGCTGGTCGCTCTTCGACGCCGGCTACACATTCGCCAGCTTGATCGCCGCCGCTGCATCCGAGTTCAACGACCAGTACAAAGCGGGTGCCTACATCGCGGCCGGCCTGGTGCTGTTCATCCTGACGTTCGTGGTGAACTCGCTGGCCCGGGCCGCGGTCGCCGGAAAGGACAGGTCCGCATCATGACGACCTCAGCACTCGACCAACCGGTGAAGGTGCCCACCTTCCAGGGCGTCAGCGCACGGCGCAAGTTCACCAACAATCTGGCCACCGTGCTGGTCACCCTGTCCGTGCTGATCGCGGTGATCCCGCTGGTGTGGGTGCTCGTCACCGTGGTGGTCAAGGGTTTCGGTGCCATCACATCGAGCACCTGGTGGTTCAACTCGCAGTCCGGTATGACGGCCTTCGCCCCCGGCGGCGGGGCCTACCACGCGATCGTGGGCACCCTGTTGCAGGGCGTGGTGTGCGCGCTGATCTCGATCCCGATCGGCGTCTTCGTCGGCATCTACCTGGTCGAGTACGGTGGCGGCACCCGGTTGGGCAAGGTCACCACCTTCATGGTCGACATCCTCACCGGTGTGCCGTCGATCGTGGCCGCGCTGTTCATCTACGCGCTGTGGGTCGCCACCCTGGGCTTCGAGCGGTCCGGGTTCGCCGTGTCACTGGCGCTGGTGCTGTTGATGATCCCGGTGATCGTGCGCTCCACGGAGGAGATGCTGCGGATCGTTCCGATGGATCTGCGCGAGGCCAGCTACGCCCTCGGGGTGCCGAAGTGGAAGACGATCGCGTCGATCGTGATTCCGACCGCCCTGTCGGGCATCGTCACCGGCATCATGTTGGCGCTGGCCCGTGTGATGGGCGAGACCGCGCCGCTGCTGATCCTGGTGGGGTACGCGCAAGCGATCAACTTCGACATCTTCGGCGGCTTCATGGGTTCGCTGCCCGGGATGATGTACGACCAGGTGTCCGCGGGCGCCGGCGCCAATCCGGTGCCCACCGACCGCCTCTGGGGTGCGGCATTCACCCTGATCATCCTGATTGCGTTGCTCAACGTCGGCGCGCGGTTCGCCGCCAAGTTCTTCGCCCCCAAAAAGGTCTAGCAGGAAGTAATTCGGATATGGCCAAACGCCTCGATCTCAAAGACGTCAACATCTACTACGGAACGTTTCACGCGGTCGCCGATGTGTCGTTGTCGGTGCCGCCGCGCAGCGTGACGGCCTTCATCGGCCCGTCGGGCTGCGGTAAGTCCACGGTGCTGCGCACGCTCAACCGCATGCACGAGGTGATCCCGGGTGCGTACGTCAAGGGCTCGGTGCTGCTCGACGGCGACGACATCTACGGCGCCGGCGTCGACCCGGTGGGCGTCCGCAAGACGATCGGGATGGTGTTCCAGCGGCCGAACCCGTTCCCTACCATGTCCATCCGCGACAATGTGGTGGCCGGGCTGAAGTTGCAGGGAGTGCGCAGCAAGAAGACCCTCGACGAGGTTGCTGAGCGTTCCCTGCGGGGCGCGAACCTGTGGACCGAGGTCAAGGACCGGCTGGACAAGCCGGGCGGCGGCCTGTCCGGCGGTCAGCAGCAACGTCTCTGCATCGCCCGCGCGATCGCCGTACAACCCGACGTGCTTCTGATGGACGAGCCGTGTTCGGCGCTCGACCCGATTTCGACGCTGGCGATCGAGGATTTGATCGCCGAACTCAAACAGGACTTCACCATCGTGATCGTGACGCACAACATGCAGCAGGCCGCGCGGGTGAGCGATCAGACGGCGTTCTTCAACCTGGAGGCCACCGGAAAGCCGGGCAAGCTGGTGGAGATCGACGACACCGACAAGATCTTCTCCAACCCGACGCAGAAGGCGACCGAGGACTACATCTCCGGCCGCTTCGGCTGACCGTCAGCCCTTCGGCGAGCAGACGCAAAGGTCCCCGGCACTCGGCGTGTCGGGGACCTTTTGCGTCTGCTCGGCAGCTCAGCGCGGGATCGTCACCGGCTCGTCGGCCGGATAGTGCCCGGTCACCTGGAAGATGACCCGTCGGGCCACCTCGACGGCGTGGTCGGCGAAACGCTCGTAGAAGCGGCTGAGCAGGGTGACGTCCACCGCGGCGGTCACGCCGTGTTTCCACTCGCGGTCCATCAGCACGGTGAACAGGTGACGGTGCAGATCGTCCATCGCATCGTCCTCCTCCTGGATGCGCGCGGCCTTTTCGGGATCGCGCGTTTCCAGCACCTCCCGGGCGGCGTTGCCGAGCTCGACGGCGACCCGGCCCATCTCGGCGAAGTAGCCGTTCACCTCTTCGGGGAGCACGTGTTGCGGGTGGCGGCGGCGGGCGATCTTCGCGACGTGCAGCGCGAGGGCGCCCATACGGTCGACGTCGGCGACGATCTGGATGGAGCTGACGACCGAGCGGAGGTCACCGGCGACCGGTGCCTGCAGGGCCAGCAGGACGAACGCGGCCTCTTCGGCACGGGCGCTCATCGAGGTGATCTGCTCGTGGTCGGTGATGACCTGCTCGGCCAGCACGAGGTCGGCCTGCAGCAACGCCTGGGTGGCACGTTCCATCGCGACGCCCGCGAGACCGCACATCTGACCCAGCTGAACGGTGAGAGCCTCTAGTTGCTCGTGGTAGGCGGTACGCATGGGCCAAGCCTAGAGGTATCCCGGCGCACCGTCACGGCGCTGTTGGTGAACTCGCGGTGAATGCCACCTGCCCAAACGCTAGGTGGGCGTCACTCGCAGGTGGTGTCGGCGGCGTTGGTGACGGTCAGATCCTCGGGCAGATGGGACTGCTCGTGATCGGTGTCGTGCAACACGTTCACCTCCACCGGGGAACCGCTCGGGGTGGGCGCTTTCACGGCGTTGAAATCGCTGCCGATCACCACCCGGACCACCTGTCCCATCCCGTTGACGCGCTCGATCGTCGGGTTGGGGAACGACGAGGCGACGGTCGCGGCAGCCTCCTCGTTCCCGGCCGAGAAGAACACCGTGGTCGACGTCAGCTTGTCGGGATAGTCGTCGGGACTCTCGACGTTGAATCCGTGCGACTCCAGCGCGCCGGCAGCGGTCGCGCCCAGGCCCGTTTCGCCGGTCGAGTTCGACACCCGGACGGTGACGTCGCGCGGGTCGGTGGTGACGGCGCTGACCAGCTCGGCGGTCTCCCGCGCGCTGCCGCTGCCGCCGGCGGGATCGGGTTGCTGGGAGCTGGACTCGGGCGTCCCCGGGACCGGGCTGTTGTCGGCGTTCTTCTCGCCCGGCAGCGGGTCGTCGTTGATGATCGCGTCGAAGAGTGCCCGCATGTCGTCGGTGCGGGGCGTCTCGTTGCCGTAGTCGTCGGCGTAGCCGGTGGTGGGCACGGTGACGAAGCTGATCCGGCCGGCGTTGACGCCCTGGATCGACTGACCGAGCATCACCAGGTCGTGGGTGTCGATGTTGTCGACGAAGCTGTCGTCGATGAACATGTTGACGACGTTGTTGAGCTTGGAGAGGGAGAAGAAGACCTCTTTGGAGATCAGCGACCGCAGCAGGGACGACAGGAACAGCTGCTGACGCTTGATGCGGCCGTAGTCACCGTTGATCTCGGTGGTCACCTGGCGGGCCCGGACGTAGTTGAGCGCGGTGTGCCCGTCGACCATCTGGCGGCCGGCATGGGACAGCACGGTGCCCAGTTCGTAGTCCTCGAGCGGGGTGGTGCTGCAGACCTCGACGCCGCCCAGGGCGTCGACCATCTTCGAGAAGCCGGCGAAGTCGACGGCCATGAACCGGTTGATCGACAATCCGGACAACTTCTGGATGACGCGCACCAGGCATTTCGGTCCGCCGACGGCGTAGGCCGAGTTCAGCTTGGTCTCGGTGTAGACGGTCTCCCGGTTGTACATCGGGGATTCGGGATCCATGATCGGCCCGTACGCGCCGGTCTCGGGATTCCACGGCACGCATTCGATCGGGTCGATGGCCAGGTCCCGGGGGAACGACACGGCCACCACGCGTTCGCGGTTGGCCGGGATGTTGACCAGCATCACGGTGTCCGACCGGGCACCCGCGGCGTCGTCGGTGGTGCCCGCGCCCATGTCGCTGTTCTCGCCGATGCGGCTGTCCACCCCGACGATCAGGAAGTTCTCGTCGCCGAATTGTGCGTTGGGATCGATGATGTCGCGCGAGTCCTGGTCGAGCGCGGAGACCTTGTTGAGGCTGTTGTTCTTCGAGGACTGCCACTGCCAGGCGCCGCCGGTCAGCGCCAGGGCCAGGACGGCGAGCAGGGCCGCGGCGACGCGGCCGGCCGCGACGGCGCGGCGCCGTCGTCTCGGCAGATCCTGTTCGCCGGTGAACCCGCCGCCGTCGCCGATCCGGAAGGGTGGGGTGCGGGCGGCGTCGTGCTGGATGGCGAGGTCGGGCAGTTCGGCGGCGTACGCGTCGGCGGTCACCGGGATGATCTCGGTGTCCAGGTGGTCGGGGTCGGCGTGCGGCTCCACCGCATCGTCGACCGCCGCGATGACCTCTGTCGGCGGCGCCGGTGGTTCCGGCTCGTCGCCGTCGGCGGCGTCGACACCGGCATCGTCGGCATCAACACCGGCATCGACATCGGTGTCGGCGGCCACGCGACGGCGCCGACGTGGGGTGCGGCCGTCCTCGGCGAGCTTGGCGATCAGATCGGCGACGGTGATGCCGCCGTCGGTGTGATTCCCGGTCGGCAGGTCGGAGTCCGCGTCGGACTCCGGATCGGTCGGCGCCGGCTCGGGATCGATGTCTCGGCGCTCCCACGGCGCGGCGCCTGGAACCCGGCGCGACGATCGGGTATGCCAGTCGTTGTCGGCATCGGACCCGGCTGCTCCCGGGCGCCGGGAGTCGGGCCCGGAGTCAGGAGTGGCATCAGGAGTGGCGTTGTCGCCGTCACTCATGTCCTACCGGCCTCCGGCTCAAGTCAGCGTCGTGTGCAGTGCGGATGGTCGCAGCTCCTCGTGTCCGTGGCAGGACACGGGCCCGCCCGCTGGTGGAGCGTGCCGCGACGGGACCCTCATCGTACTGAGACAACCTGAGAGACAGCCAGTCGGCGAACGTCTCGGGAACGTCTCGGAACCGGGACGTGCGGATCTCGGAACCGGCGGGACCCGGCTGGACGCGCGATTCAGGGTTTCACAAAGTTATTGCTCGACCACGGGTCGACATTTTCGCCGAGGTAATTCCGCACACTCGCCATGGCGCTTATCATCGCGTGATCTTGGTTGTAATAGCGGTGCATTCCATTGCGTCCGATGGAGTACAAGGTGGGGTGCACCGATTTGAGCCACGTGCTCACCACCGAAACGGCGTCGGCGCGCCGGTCGTCGTATATGGGATACGCATAGGTCGACCGCACGACGAATTCCGCTCCTCGTTCGGTCGTCTTGATTCCCAGCCGGGACAGGTCCAGCTCCGCCGTCCGGAGAAAATACTCGTCGTCATGGTGATCCCGCTCGGATTCCGGCACGTAGTATTCCAGACCGAGGCACGTGCCGTTCCAGTCGGCCGGCATCATATGGGGCGACCATTGAGCAAAATTCTGGATTCTCCCGACCTGCACGTCGTTTTGCGGTATATAGACCCATTGGTACGGGAAATTCGACTCGGGGCCGACCGGCACCGCCACGGTCACCACATCACGATATGCGAGCTGACGGGAGGCGGCGAGGACCTCTTCCGGCGGAATCGGGTGGATTGCATTGACCAATGTCCGCAGCGGCATACTGCTGAATATCGCGTCCCCGGTGTGAATCGATCCGTCGTGCAATTCCAATTCCCAGACCGATTCGCGCCGGCGGATCTCGGTGACGGAACTGCCGTAATGCAGGTTTATTCCGGAGGTCGTCAGCCGGTCGGCCATACTTTGCCAAACCTGCCCGGGTCCGTGCACAGGGAACGAGAAGGGCTGTCCGCGTTGAGCTGCCGGCGACGCCCACTGGATCGGCTGGATTCGCTGGCGTGCCCAGTCCGAGGTGATGTGCGTCGGATCGACCCGCCACGTCTTGCGGGTGTAGGAGTCGAAAAAGGTGCAGTACCAGAATTCCCCGAAGGTGCGCACACCCCAGGCTTTGAACGATTCGTCGCCGGGGGTGTGCAACAGGTGACGCAGCCGGCCGAGGCCATAGCTGAGGATGCCTCGGACGGCTCGCCGGCCACCCAGCTCGCGTAGCAGATCCCCTGCTTCCAGCGGGTATTTCACGAAGTGGCCGTCTACGTACATCGCCGAGGATCGTTCGACGGTCAACCATTCCTGGGGTGGCACCAGACTGCGCCAGATCTCGAGGATCTCGGCATCATCGGTCATGAACCGGTGTCCGCCGGGGTCGACCAGCCAACCGTCCTTGGCCGCGGTCTGGGCCAGGCCGCCGGTGCACCGGGAGCTCTCGAACACCGTGGAGGGGATCTGGCGGCCCAGTAGGTACAGCGATGCCGTCAGCCCCGCCGGCCCGGCGCCGACGATCAGGGGGTGCCGACCCCCGGTCCGCTCAGCGGCCACGAAGCGGCTCGATGCTCGACAACGACTTCACGATGCGGATGAATTCGTCGACGCAGAGGTCATTGAGCGGTATCTCCGAGAAATGCAGGAGCGCATTCCGGCTCTGCCACGGCAGGAATCCGCTGAGCAGCTTTTCTGGACTGGTCCGGATCACCACGTCGAGATCGGGCACGTCGAGCGCGGATTCGAAGTCGATACCGGATACCGCGGCCTTGCGGAATGCGTTCTGCAATTCGTGAGCCGGGTCGTAGGCGGCGAGGATGTTGACCCGGAAACGATTACCGTCGTGCCTTTTCTCCAGTCGCTCGGCGGTGTCGCGCAGGGAGGTCGGGAGGAGTTCGCGCTCGCCGATGAGGCGGAATGTCCAGTCGACGCCGGAAAGCGCTTCGGAAAAGCGTTCCTCGAGCAGATCGAGCGCGGCGCGGTAGAGCGCGTTCAGTTCGGTGGGTGTGCGTTCGAGATTCGCTCGGCTCAAACCGAAGATCGAGAATTCGGTAACCCCTTCGGCGGCCATGGCGGCGACGAATTCGGCGGTCTTGCCCGCGCCCAGATGATAGGAATGTTCCAAAGAGGATGACGTTTGTCTGGCCCACCTGCGCATTCCGTCCGGAATGAGGCCGACGTGTTGCGGCGGGTAGGGCATCTGAGTTGGGCACATCCTCGTTCGCGCGGGACCGGTCCGCGCGAACGTTATCACTGTCACGAGATCAGTGGACGTTAGCTGGAGAAATCACATAAGCCGACTCAGGCCGCCGGGGATTCTTGCTCAACCGCCCGAGTGCATCACGTCTGCGCCGGCTGGCACCGTGCAGTCGTCCGGGTCGGCGAGCCAGCCCTCGGGCAGCGACACCGACGCAGGGGAGCCCTGTCGTCCCCGCGGACCGTTCGCCGCGGGCGGGAAGGGCACATCGGGATCGAGCCGGCCGAGTAGCGCGTCGAGGTCGGCCCGGGTCTTGACCAGCGCGAGTCCGCGCCGCAGATCCGAGCCGGCGGGGAAGCCGTGCAGATACCAGGCGACGTGCTTGCGGATGTCGCGCATCGCCTTGTCCTCGCCGAAGTGGTCGGTGAGCAGTTCGCCGTGCCGGCGGACGATGTCGGCGACCTCTCCGAGCGCCGGCGGGGTCGGCACCGGCCGTCCGGTGAATCTGGCCGACAGTTCGGCGAACAGCCATGGGCGACCCAGGCAGCCGCGGCCGATCACCACACCGTCGCACCCGGTCGCGGCCATCATCGCCAACGCGTCGTCGGCGTCGAAGATGTCGCCGTTGCCGAGCACCGGGACACTCGGGACGTGCGCCTTGAGTGCGGCGATCTGCTCCCAGTCGGCGGTCCCGGAATAGCGCTGCGCCGCGGTGCGGGCATGCAGCGCGATCGCGGCCGCACCCTCTTCGGCCGCGATGCGACCCGCGTCGAGGTGGGTGCGGTGTGCGTCGTCGATGCCGATGCGGAACTTGACGGTGACCGGAATGCCGGAGCCGGCGGCTCCGCGCACCGCCGCACGCACGATGTTGCCGAACAGGCGGCGTTTGTAGGGCAGTGCGGCACCTCCGCCGCGTTTGGTGACCTTGGGCACCGGACATCCGAAGTTCATGTCGATGTGATCGGCCATGCCTTCGTCGGCGATCATCTTCGCCGCGGCGTAGGTGGTGTCCGGGTCAACCGTGTAGAGCTGTAGCGACCGCGGTGACTCGTCGGGCGCGAAAGTGGTCATGTGCAGCGTCGCCGGATGGCGTTCCACCAGCGCGCGGGCGGTCACCATCTCGCACACGTACAGCCCACTGACCGTGCCGGCTCTGGCCACCTCGAGCTCCCGGCACAGGGTGCGGAAGGCGACGTTGGTCACGCCGGCCATCGGGGCCAGCACGACCGGGCTGCGCAACGCGATCGGCCCGATCCGCAGTTCGCCGGGCAGGCGCGAAGCGCCTCGGGGAATCAGGTCAGATCGGGCCGTATCGCGCTCCGGGGTTACGACGCTGATGACGCGAGCACCTTACTGGCCCTCTTCTCGGCCATCTTGGCTTCCCGCTCGAGTCGCTTGTGCTTGGCGGCTTCGAACTTCTCGCACGCCTCTTCGAGCTCGGTCACCAGCACACCGAGGTCGTCACGCATGCGGGCGGCCTCGCCGGTGAAGTCCTCCCGCTCGAAGATGCGCCACTTCTTGAGCACCGGGCGCACCACGTCGTCGAGGTGGATTCGCGGATCGTAAACGCCGCCGACGGCGATGATGACAGCCTTCCGGCGGAACTCCGGCACCGTGTATCCAGGCATCTTGAAGTTGCGCAACACCCGGTGCAGGGAGTGCATCGCCTGGTCGGGAGCGATGTCGAAGCCGGCCTCGGATACGTCGCGATAGAAGATCATGTGCAGGTTCTCGTCGGCGGAGACGCGCTGCAGCAGCTGATCGGCGACCGGCTCGTCACACGCCCGGCCGGTGTTGCGGTGCGAGACACGGGTCGCGAGTTCCTGGAAGGTCACGTAGATGACCGAGTCGAACAGGCTCTCGGCGAACAGATCGCCCTGCTGGTTCTGACCGGGGGAGAAGCCACGGGTCATCTGTTCGACCCGCAGCTCTTCGAGCTGCACCGGGTCGACCGACCGCGTCACGACGAGGTAGTCGCGCAGCGCGATACCGTGCCGGTTCTCCTCGGCAGTCCAGCGATTGACCCACTGGCCCCAGGCGCCGTCCATGCTCATGTTCATCGCGATCTCGCGGTGATAGGAGGGGAGGTTGTCCTCGGTCAGCAGGTTCTGCACCATCGCGGTCTGGGCGACCTCGGAGAGCTTGGACTGCTCGGGATCCCAGTCCTGGCCGCCGAGGGCGTAGTAGTTCTTGCCGTCCGACCACGGGATGTAGTCGTGCGGGTTCCAGTCCTTGCGCATGGTCAGGTGCCGGTTGAGCAGCTTTTCGACGACCGGCTCCAGCTCGTGAAGCAGGTGCAGGTCAGTCAGGTTTTCGTGCATTGCCCCTCCAGTTATCTGTACCTGTTGGTTGCACTCAATATATCTGTGTCCCCCGGTGACATCAAGTTTGGCCGGGGCATGTCGCGCAAGTCACGGCGGTCCGGGCATACCCGGTTCGGCCGCTCAGTAATTCGTCACCCGGCCGAGCAGCATGCCGACGCAGTAGTCGATGAACTGCTCGCGACTGGCGCTGAGCCGCCCTTCGAGGTAGGCCGTGAACAGTGCGGTGAGCGAGCCGATCAGTCCGGTCGCCACCATGGCCTGGACCGCGGGGTCGGTGATGCGGGTCAGCTTGTGCTGGACCAGGTCGATGAAATCGGGCATCCATTCGGCGCCGGACCGGGTGAGCACGGGTTCGGACGCCGGCGCCAGCAGCAGGACACGGCCCCGGGCGGGGTCGTCGACCATCAGCGCCACGAAGCCCTCGACGGCGTCTCGTGGGGTCTGAGCGTGGAGCAGCGCCGACATCGCGCGGCGGCAGACGTCGTCGTAGACGGCCCGGACGAACTCGTCGCGGTCGCCGAAGCTCTCGTAGAAATAGCGCTCGGTCAGACCCGCCTCCCGGCACACCGCCCGTACGGTGAGCGCGGGGCCGCCCGCGCTTCCCAGCAGTTTGACCCCGGCGGCGATCAGTTCGTCGCGGCGAAGCGCCTGGCGATCGCGCAGGGGCACCCCCGTCCAGCGCCCACGTCGTTGACCGGAGGACACGTGGCTCCTAAGCTGTTGTGACAACGCGCGTAGTCAGAAGCGTTGCCCATGCGGACGGACGATCATCAGTGAGTCAAGATACTTCTGCGGTATGCCCGGTGACCAGCGAATCGACCCCGGTCGCCAGCGGGTGCCCGGTGAGTCCGGCCGGCTACGACGCACCTCCGGTGCCGCTCGGACCCGAATCGCTGACCTGGCAGCTCTTCGGCGACTGGCGTGGGCTGCTGCAGGGGCCGTGGGCGGGCTCGATGCAGAACATGCATCCGCAGTTGGGGGCCGCCGTGGAGCAGCACTCGATCTTCTTCATCGAGCGCATCCCGCGCCTGCTGCGCTCGCTGTACCCGATCGGCGGTGTGGTCTTCGACGGTGAGCGCGCTACCCGGACCGGGGCCGAGGTGCGCGACTACCACATCGGCATCAAAGGCGTCGACGATCAGGGGCGCCGGTACAGCGCACTCAATCCGGATGTCTTCTACTGGGCGCACGCCACGTTCTTCATGGGCACGATCCTGACGGCCGAACATTTCGGCGGCGGCTTGACCGAGGCGCAGAAGCGTCAGCTCTTCGACGAACACGTCACCTGGTACCGGATGTATGGCATGAGCATGCGTCCGGTGCCGCCGAGCTGGGAGGCGTTCTGCGAGTACTGGGACCACATGTGCCGCAACGTGCTCGAGAACAACTGGGCGGCGCGCCAGGTGCTGGATCTGTCCACCATGCCCAAACACCCGTCTCTGCGATGGCTTCCGGATCCGGTGTGGCGGTTCCAGCTCGGCATCGTCGGCCCGTTCGCGGTGTGGGTGACCGTCGGCTTGTATCACCCCGCGGTGCGCGAGTTGATGGGCTATCGATGGACCCGCCGGGACGAGCGGCTGCACCGAATGTTCGGGCGCCTGGTGAATGTCGCCTTCACGGCGCTTCCGCGCCGACGGCGCTATCACCCGCGGGCGCGCGCCGGCTGGGACCGCGCGACCGGGCGCATCGGCGCCGACGCGCCGCTCGTGCAAACGCCGGCTCGTAACCTCCCCCCGCTGGAGCACCGCGGAAAGCCGATCCACTACTGCCCCGAGGTCTGATTCACCGGGTCGCCCTGTGTTGCCGCCGCGGGGCCCGCGCGGTGCTGAGCAATTGCTCGGCGGCCTGCGCTACGCCGCGTCACCGCCGCCTCGAAGCAGCAGGCGCAACTCGGGTGGCGCGCAGCAGCTTGTCGTTGTCCGCGGAGCGAAGAACTGTTTCCAATCGCACTCTGGGTTGCGCGTCACGCACCAGCGCGGTGTGCGACGGCGGATCCGTGGTCGCACTCGGTGCCCGGTTCCACCCGGAGTTTGCTGGCGCGTTGGAATTAGCCACAGAAGCGGCTTTCATGGAGCTGTCTGCGCCGCGGTCAGTCCGTAGATGAGCCATTCCCAAACCAATTCTCGAAACTGAGGCAGGCCTGAGAGAAGACTGAACCCTCGGGGAGGCAAGAGTGATAACAGCCGGCACCGCAGTGCTCTCTCGCACAAGATTATGCATTCTGCGTGGGGTTTTATGTAGCGCGATCAGCTGTGCGCTTGCTGTGAACAGATGGCGCCCTTCTCAGGGAAACCGTTCGCATTGCAACTAAAATGTAGTTGAAAACAAAAGTAACCCGGAACGTGGCCCTCAGCGGGTTGTTAGGCGGTGCTACGTTGCTGCTGCTCATCCACCAGCTCATTCCGTAAGGGGTTTGAACTACATGACCATCTCCGCAACTGAGGCGCCCAGGCGCTCTCGCCCGGCCGTCGCGACCGCCGCCGTCATCGGTGGCGCCGCCATCGCCCTCGGCGCTCCCGTCGCCACCCTCATGGCCGCTCCGGCCGCTCAGGCCGCGCCGGTCTTCGCGCCCGCGCCGCAGCAGCTCGGTGAGTTCGGACAGTTCTTCGGCGATGCATTCGGCGTGCCGATCACCGATTTCAACCCGCTCGTGCTCGCCGATCCGTGGCTCGACATCGCCGCCAGCATCCCGGTCCTCAACATCTTCATCGGCAACGGCGCCGACGGCACCATCACCAACCCGAACGGCGGCAATGCCGGTCTGCTGTTCGGCAACGGCGGCAACGGTTACCGCGGATACATCGACCCGATCACCAACCAGACCGTCAACGGTGGCAGCGGTGGTAACGGTGGCCTGATCTTCGGTAACGGCGGCAATGGTGGCAACGGCGCCGGGGGCAGCGGCGCAAACGGTGGCAACGGCGGCAACGGCGCGCTCCTGTTCGGTAACGGCGGCTGGGGTGGCCGCGGCGGCTCCGGCCGTCCGGGTACGCCGGGCGTGAACCCGACGGCGACCAGCCCCACCGTGTTCAACGGCGTGAACGGCACCCCGAATTCGTCGGAGCCCGGCGGCAACGGCGGCATCAACGGCGGAAACGGCGGTAACGGCGGCTCCGGCCTCGTCGATGGCGTTACCGCGGTGCCCGGTGGTGCCGGTGGCGACGCGCTCGGCGGCGGCGGCCAGGGTGGCACCGGCGGTGCGGGCGCTCCGGGCGTCGGTGGTGCGGCCGGCAACGGTGGTAACGGTGCGGATTCTTCTGCGACCGGTGGCAAGGGTGGTACCGGCGGCGCCGGCGGCCGTGGCGGCAACGGCGGCTACCTCATCGGTGTCGCCGGTTCCGGCGGTCGTGGCGGCAATGGCGGCCCCGGCGGTGCGGGTGCCAACGGTGGCAACGGTGGCAACGGTGGTGTCGGTGGTGTCGGTGTGGACGTGGACGGTGGCGCCGGTGGGGTCGGCGGTAACGGTGGTAACGGCGCGGCCGGTGGCGCCGGTGGCACCGGCGGCCGTGGCGGCGAAGCAGGCCAGGCCGGTTTCATCCCGTTCCTGACCACCCCCGGTGTTGGTGGTAATGGTGGCAACGGCGGCAAGGGCGGAGTCGGCGGCAACGGCGGCAACGTCGGGGTCGGCGGTGCCGGTGGGGCCAGTGTCAACGGAGGCGCCGGGGCGACCGGACTCGACGGAGAAACTGCGGGCGAGGGTGGCGCCGGTGGCGCCGGCGGCGCTGGCGGCACCGCTGGCACGGGTGGCACGGACGGTGTGTCGGGTGCGCCCGGTGCGAGCGGCAAGGCCGGCACCGGACGCCCCGATCCCGCCCCGGCTCCTGGCCCCGTCGCCCGGAGCTGACAAGCCAGGACCGCGTGAAAGTTCTGAATGACACTGAATGACAACAGTCGTGATCAGCCCCCGGAGGGCTTTCCCCCTTCGCTCCCGGGGCTGAGCACACCTGACGACGAACGCCGGGTCCACACACCGTGGACCCGGTGTTTCGTTCGCCAGGAGGTTTGCGATCTGCCGGTGCGGGCTAGCGTGAAGAGATGAAGCCGCCGGAGGTCCTGGGCGGCCGGTACGAACTTCGGGGCGTCCTCGGCCGCGGTGGTATGGCCGAAGTCCGTGATGGGTGGGACCGGCGGCTGGGCCGTCCGGTGGCGGTCAAGCTGCTGCACCCCGCGATCGGGGCGCAGCCCGACCAGCGTGACCGGTTCGAGTGCGAGGCCCGGGCGGCCGCAGCGCTCAACCACCCCAACCTGGTCGCCGTACACGACAGTGGCGAACACGACGGCATTCCCTACATCGTCATGGAGCGGCTGCCGGGGCGGACCCTCGGCGACGCGATCGCCCAAGGTCCGCTGCCGTGGTTCCAGGTGCGGCTCATCCTCGACGGCGTGCTCTCGGCGCTGGCCACCGCCCACGCGACCGGCATTCTGCACCGGGACATCAAGCCGGCGAACATCCTGTTCACCGAACTCGGCGATACCAAGGTCGCGGACTTCGGCATCGCCAAGAGCGGGGAAGCGGTGCAGACGATGGCCGGCCGGGTTTTCGGCACGATGGCCTACCTGACGCCCGAACGCATCGCCGGCCATCCGGCCACCGTGTCCGACGATCTCTATGCCGTCGGGGTGGTGGGCTATGAGGCCCTCACCGGGCGCCGCGTCTTCGCTCAGGAGAACCTGGTGGAACTCGCGCGCGCGGTCGCCGAACAGCCGGTGGCACCGCTGCAGCAGGTGTGTCCCGGCGTCGACCCCGCCCTCGCGATGACGATCGAACGGGCCATGGCACGCGATCCGCACTGGCGCTTCACCAGCGCGCAGCAGATGCGCGAGTCGCTGGCCGGCCGCCCACCCGTCGGTCCAGCTGCTCCAGTGCCGGCCACCCGGCCGCCCACTCTGGTTCTCGCCCAACCGCTTCCGCCGCCGACGTTCGTGCCGGCTCCAATGGGCCCACCCACACGCCGGCGCCGGTACGGCGGATTGCTTACTGCTGCTGCGGCGATGCTCGCCGTGGTGCTCGGGCTGATCGTGATGGTCGCCGAAAGCAGTTCGCAGCCGTCGAATCCACGACCGGTCGGCACCAGCGCCCCGGTGCCCACGACAACCGTCCCGCCGGCGGCCTCGGCACCCGCCCCGCCCCCGCCATCGGTCGTCACGACACCGCCGGTCATCGTCGCTCCGGAACCCGGCCCGGGTCCCGGTCCCGGTCCCGGACCGAAGCCGGGGCGGGGGAACGGCAAGGGCCCCAAAGGTGAGGGCGACTAGACCGTCGACTCGACGCCGGCGGCGGCCCGCTGGTGCCGGCGCTGACGCTCGACTGCGGCCAGATAGAAGGCCCACGCCGATGCCGAACTGCCGAACAGGATGAAACCGATGAACAGCCAGGCGTGGTTGATGCCACGCCGGCGGCCGTCGACGACCGACCACACCGGGAAGATCAGCAGGCTCATGATCGTGTAGTCCTGGCTCGCCGAACTCGCTGCGGGGTTGTCGTAACCGAGCAGGATGAACTCGGTCCAACTGCCCGGCCCCCAGATGAAGTTGTGCAGGCCGCCCGGGGGCGCGTACTCGGCCACGAACTGGTTGTTGAAGTAGTAGCCCAACACGATCGACGCGACGCCGACCACGTAATAGAACGCCTCGAGCGCGGACAATGGCGCGCCGGCGGGAACGCGCGAGTAGATACGCGGATTCGTCTTCACGATGACCGCGATGACGACGAAGCCGAGAATGCCGTGAACAAGGAGCGACACCATGACGGGAGTCTCGCCAGAACCACAAGTTTTGTCAATATTGTCAAAACTCGTGTCGAGTTCGGAGTGCGGTAACTTGCAGCCATGGCCCGGCCGGCGCAGACCGCTCGCAGCGAGCGCACCCGTGCGGCTCTGCGCCAGGCCGCCCTCGTGCGGTTCCTCGCCCAGGGGGTGGAGGACACGTCGGCCGAGCAGATCGCGGCCGACGCCGGCGTCTCGCTGCGAACCTTCTATCGCCACTTCGCCTCCAAACACGACCTGCTGTTCGCCGATTACGACGAAGGCCTGCACTGGTTCCGGGCCGCGCTGGCCGCCCGCTCGCCCGACGAGTCGGTGATCGACGCGGTCTACTCGGCCATCATGTCCAGCCCCTACGACGAGGCCGCGCTGCCCAAGATCGCCATGCTGCGTGCCCAGGAACTCGACCCCGGGCGCGTCGTGCGGCATCTGCGTCAGGTCGAGGCCGACTTCGCCGAGGCGGTCCAGGACCACCTCATGCGCGGCGACGTCCCGGCGCCCGGCACCGATGCCCGAATGCGCATCACGGTGGCCGCCCGGTGCATCGCGGCCGCGGTCTTCGGGGCCATGGAGGGCTGGATGCTGGGCCCACAGCGGTCACTTCCGGAATTGGAACGCCGCACCCGGGAGGCTCTCGAACTGGTGGCGAAGGGGATCGGCGACCACCCCTGAGGGCAAAGTTTTGTCAATATTGACAAAACTTGCCGACCCGGGGAAGCTCGGCGCATGGCGGACTATGACGCGATCGTCGTCGGTGCGGGCCACAACGGCCTGACCGCGGCGACGCTGCTGCAGCGGGCGGGGCTGCGCACCCTGTGCCTGGATTCCAAGCTCTACGCGGGTGGCATGGCCTCCACGGTCGAACTCTTCGACGGCTACCGGTTCGAGATCGCCGGCTCGGTGCAGATCCCGACCTCGGCGGTGGTGAGTCGCGAGCTCGGCCTCGACGACCTCCCGACTGTCGAGCTGGAGGTCATGTCGGTCTCGCTGCGCGGTGTCGGTGATCCGCCGGTGGTGTACTACACCGATCCGATGAGACTGCTCGCCCACCTCAACGAGGTCCACGGCGCCGAAGCGGTCAACGGCATGGCGGGTCTGATGGCGTGGTGTCAGGCGCCGACGCGCGCACTCGGCCGATTCGAGGCCGGGACGCCGCCCAAAACGCTCGACGAGATGTACTCCTGTGCGACAAGCGAATTCGAACGGGCGTCGATCACCGACCTGCTGTTCGGCTCGGTGACCGACGTGCTCGACCGCTACCTGCCCGACCGGGAGAAGCACGGCGCTCTGCGGGGCATGCTCGCCCTGTTGGCGGTGAACACCACCTACCGCGGACCGGAGACACCCGGCACCGCCGCGGCGTTGGCGTACGGATTCGCCGTTCCCGACGAGAACGCGCTGCTGGTCAAGAAACTGCGCGGCGGCATCGGGGCGCTGACGTCACATCTGCAGAACGAATTCCGCTCGGGGGGAGGCGAACTGCGGTTGCGTAGCCGCGTCGTGGAGGTGCTCACCGCCGACGGCCGGGTGACCGGGGTTCGCCTCGAGGACGGATCGAGCATCACCGCACCGGTGGTGGTGTCCGGTGTCGCACCGGACACCACGGTCAACGCGATGATCGACCCGGCCGCGGTTCCTGCCGACGTGCGGGACCGCTTCTCGCGCATCGATCATCGCGGCAGCTATCTGCAGATGCATTTCGCGCTCGACGGCATTCCGGAGTTCGCCGCACCCTACGAGCTGCTCAACGACCCGGCCATGCAGTCCAACATCGGCATCTTCAGCACGCCGGAGGAATTGCAGCGCCAGTGGGAGGACTGCCGTCGCGGGATCGTTCCCGCCGATCCGGCGATCGCCCTGCAGATCCCGTCGGTGAACGACCCGGGATTGGCGCCGCCCGGTAAGCACGCCGCATCGGCGTTCTCGCTGTGGTTCCCCATCCCCGAGGCGGGCAACCCGTCGAGCTACGGGGAGATGAAGGCGGAGATGGGCCGGCGGGTGATCGAGAAGATCAGCCGGTTGGCGCCCGGGTTCGAGGACCTGATCAGCCTGCACACCACCTTCACGCCCAAGCACATGGGAACCATGTTCGGCGCACCCGGCGGGGACTACTGCCACGGTCTGATCCACCCAGAGCAGATCGGCCCCAACCGGCCCGGTCCCAGAGGCTATGCCGATCAGCCGCTTCCCATCGACGGCCTGTACCTGGCCAGTGCCGGCTGTCACGGCGGCCCGGGCATCACCTTCGTCCCCGGCTACAACGCGGCCAAACAGGTCCTCGCCGACCTCGGTTGACCCCGCGCCGGGTCTATGCGGCCGACGTGGCAGCGACCTCCCGGCCGCGCCGCGCGTAGCCGGGGCAGTGGAAACCACACACCGCGCACAGCGCGCCATACCGCCGCGCCCCGACGTGTGCCGTACGTGAACATCCGCACTCACACACCGTTTGAGCAACCCTGCCCGGCCGCGTCCTTGAGCCCATGACTCGACTATGCGCACGGAACCTTTGAAAATGCACTCATTTTTCTGAGAGATCAGCAACGAATCTGTGATGTGCGCCGCAACTCCCCATCCACGGGCGAGTTGCGGACGCGGCAGACGCCGAAAGAGACCTGAGTGCCCCCAGTAGGGCTCGAACCTACGACCTGCGGATTAAAAGTCCGTAGCTCTACCAACTGAGCTATAGGGGCGACGCTGCACCACAATACTGGGTGCCAACCCGACCCTCGTTTGAGGATTCGGGTATCGGTGTCCTAAGCTATCGAAGCTCCCAACGCTTGCGTTGCGAGTACCCCGGAGAGATTCGGCTGGCCCCCTTCGTCTAGCGGCCTAGGACGCCGCCCTTTCAAGGCGGTAGCGCGGGTTCGAATCCCGTAGGGGGTACGCGCGACTCTCACCGGGGGGAGTGCACGAGTAAGGCCCTGTGGCGCAGTTGGTTAGCGCGCCGCCCTGTCACGGCGGAGGTCGCGGGTTCGAGTCCCGTCAGGGTCGCCAGTTTGGCGAGGCAGTCGATCTTCACGGATCGGTGCCTTCCGGCCAGGTAGCTCAGTTGGTACGAGCGTCCGCCTGAAAAGCGGAAGGTCGCCGGTTCGATCCCGGCCCTGGCCACCATGTATCCCATGACGACCGAGCAGCCCGCCGTCGACGACAGGAACACCTTCCGGCAGCGGCTGCTTCGTGCGCTCGAGGAGTCGATCGCCGAGGACGGCTATCAGAAGACGACGGTGGCCGATATCGTCCGGCGGGCCCGGACCTCCCGGCGCACCTTCTACGAACATTTCGACAGTCGGGACGCGTGCTTCATCGCGTTGCTCGGTGAGGCGTATGCCGATCAGGTGCGACAGATCTCGGCGGCCGTCGACCCCGAGTCGCCATGGCGGGTGCAGGTTCGACAGGCCGTGGAGGCGTGGATCTCCTCGGCCCAGGCGCGTTCGGCGCTGATGCTCAGTTCGATCCGCGACCTGCCCGCACTCGGTGCCACCGCCCGGGGTCTGCAGCGTGAGGTGATCGACAACTTCGTCACCATGGTGCAGGCGCTCGGGGACACCGGCGAATTCCACTCCGCCGGAATCGGTCCGGTATCGCGGCTGCGGGCGGTGATGCTGCTCGGCGGCCTGCGCGAACTGACCGCTGTCACCGCCGAGACCGGCGGCGCCTTGAGCGACATCACCGACGAGGCGGTCGCCGCCTCGATCGCGCTGCTGCGCCCCGAGGGCGCCGTCACCGTCCAGGGCTAGCTAGACGCCGACCGCCCGTTCCAGATCCTTCAGCGAGTCCTCCAGGTGGCCCAGCAGCCGCTGCATGTGCGGGACGCTGCCACGGGCGGCGACCAGCCCGAAATCCAGGCTGTCGGCGTTGTTGGCCAGCGTGATGTTCACCGCCTGACCGTCCAGCGCAATCGAGAACGGATAGTTGCCGGTGAGCCGGGCACCGTTCCAGTAGAGCGGCTGCTGATTGCCGGGAACGTTGGAGATCACGATGTTGAACGGCGGCGGCGTGGCCGAGACGAACCCCGGCAGTGCACCCAGGCCCAGCGGCGCGAGCATCGTGGCCGACAACGCCAGCGCCTGGGTGCGCGGCAGTTGGGAGAACACCTTCTTGTTGTTGCGCATCGAGGTGCTGATCGCATCCAGCCGCTTGGCCGGATCCACCAGATCGGTCGCCAGATTGCACAGCAGGACGCCGGTCATGTTGCCCCCGGTGTGGGCCTCGTCCTCGGTGCGCAGGCTCACCGGAACCATCGCGATGAGCGGCGCATCCGGCAGCGCCTCCTGCTCGATCAGATACGCGCGCAGGGCCCCGGCGCACATCGCGAGTACCGCATCGTTGACCGTCACCCCGGCCGCCGCCTTGACGTTGCGGATGCGCTCGAGCGGCCAGGACTGGGCGGCCACGCGCCGGGCCCCGCCGATCGGGACGTTGAACATCGTCTTCGGAGCACCGAAGGGCAGCTGCAGCTGCTGTTCCAGCAACGCCGCCCGGGCCAGCCCCAGCGTCGACGGTGCCAGACCCGCCACCGAGCCCGCCGTCCGGCCGACCTTCTGCAGCAATGACGCCTCGGGGGGTTTCGGGCGCGGCCGGTAGGGCAGGTCCCATGGCACCCGCCGCTCGGTGTCCGCCCGGTCGGTCGACAGCGCCCGCTGGGTCAGCTTGAGCGCGGACACCCCGTCGATCAGGGCGTGATGGAATTTGACGTACACCGCGAAGCGTCCGTCGCTGAGGCCCTCGATGAGGTGTGCCTCCCACAGCGGCCGGTGCCGGTCGAGCAGCGTGCCGTGCAACCGCGACGTCAACTCGAGCAGTTCGCGCACCCGCCCCGGCGCCGGCAGCGCAGAGCGGCGCAGGTGGTAGTCGAGATCGACCTCGTCGTCCACCGCCCACGTCAGGTTGGCGATACCGCCGAGCAGCTTGCCCGGGTGTTTGCGGAAGGTCGGCTGAAACTCGGTGTGCTCGACCATCTTCTGGTGCACATCGCGCAGGAACTCCGCGCCGGAGACGCCCTCGGGCGGCTCGAACAGCTGCAGGCCGCCCACGTGCATGGGGTGCTCGCGGGATTCCGCCAGCAAGAACATCGAGTCCGTCGGCGAGATCAGCTGCATGGCGGTCCCCTTCACGTTGTCGGCCTCCTTTGTATTACCCACTCGCGCGGTGGGCAACGTTTTGCCGGATCTGTGCGCGGGAACGCCGACGGGCATGTCGCTGTGCGTCGCCGTCACGGGTCCCACCGGAGAGATCGGCATCTCGGCGATCGAGGCGCTCGAAGATCATCCGGAGGTCGAGCAGATCACCGGAATGGCGCGGCGGCCGTTCGACCCGCAGGCGCGCGGCTGGACCAAGACGCGCTACCTGCAGGGCGACATCCTCGACCGTGCCGCGGTCGACGAACTCGTCGCCGACGCCGACGTGGTGGTGCACCTGGCGTTCATCATCATGGGCACTCGGCAGGAGAGCGCCCGGGTCAACCTGGCCGGAACCCGCAACGTATTCGAGGCGACGGTGGCCGCCGCGCGGCCGCGGCGGCTGGTGTACACGTCGTCGGTCGCCGCCTACGGCTATCACTCCGACAATCCCGTGCCGATCACCGAGGACGTCGCCACCCGCGGCTCGTCCGAGCACTACTACTCCGAGCAGAAGGCGGCCTGCGAGAGTGCCCTGACCGAGATCACCGACGGCTCGGACCTGGAGGTGTACGTGCTGCGGCCGTGCATCGTGGCCGGGCCCAAGGCGCCCGCCCTCGCCGATGCGATGCCGTGGAATCAGCTGCCGGGACCGGTCAGGCGGGTCACCCAGGCGCTCCCGCTGCTCAAACCGCCGTTCCCCGATCCGGGCACGGCGCTGCAGCTCGTGCACCACGACGATGTCGCCTCGGCCATCGCGCTGGCCGCAACGACCAGATCGGCGCCCCCGGGGGCCTACAACATCGCCGGTGACGGAGTGCTGTCGATGTCCGCAGTGGGGGAGGCGCTCGGAGCCCGGCCGGTTCCCGTGCCGCGGGCCGCGGCGGTCGTCACCTCCGAGGTCATCGCCCGGTTGCCGTTCGTCCCGTCGGCGTTGGAGTGGCTGCACGCCGGGCGCACCTCGGTGGTGATGGACACCGCCAAGGCCAGGAACCAGCTGGGGTGGACGCCGAGATACTCTGCGGCCGAGACCCTTTCGGCCCTCGCCAGTATTGTGCGCTGAAACCTACTGGGTCTGGTCGCCGGTGTCGGCCGGCCCACTGGGAGTGGCGCCACCCTCACCGGACCAGTCGGTGCGGTCGCCGGCGCCCTCGCCGGGATCGCTCTGCACGTCATCGCGGGCGTTGTCCGGACCCTTGTCGGATTCGGTGGTCTTCGGGCCGTCTGCATTCACGCAGGACGCAGTACCCTGGCCGGCGTTCGCGGAAACGGCACCGGCGCTAGTCCGCGCGACGGCGCAACTGCTGGGCCCAGTCGTGCGGAACCCGCCCACGCGGCCCGGGCACGGACTGATCGACCGGACGGCTCTGCGGCGCGGCCAGCTGCGGACCGTCGTAGTAGCTGTCGGTGTCGTAGTTCCAGAACCAGTCCTCGCCGGGCTCGAACGACCGGATCACCGGATGCCCGGTCTCGCGCCAGTGTGCGGACGCGTGCCGCGCCGGGGAATCGTCACAGCACCCGATGTGTCCACACGCCGCGCAGCGGCGCAGATGGATCCACCACCCGTCGGCCGCATCGCATTCCACACATCCGGTGCCGCTCGGGGGGACCGTCGGGTCGACCGCCTGGCTCATAGTTCCGTGAGCCTAGTCTCGGGAGGAGCACGGCGGCGTATCGTCGGCGCCGTGGCCATCCGGGAATCGCGCGAGGTGGTGATCGAAGCGCCCGCCGACGAGATCCTCTCGGTCATGCTCGATCTCGAATCGTTGCCGCAGTGGTCGCCGGCGCACCTGTCCTCGGAGATCCTCGAACGCGACGAACTCGGGCGGCCGTTGCGCAGCCGGGCGACGGTCAAGACCCCGGTCGGCGTCACCGACGAGGCGGTGATCGCGCTGACCTATCACCCGGACGGGTACAGCTGGACGCTCGTCAGCTCCACCTACCAGCGTTCCCAGGATGCGCGGTACACGCTGACCCCCGAGGGCAATTCGACCCGGGTGCGGTTCGAGGTGACCGTCGACCCGATGATGCCGATGCCGGGTTTCCTGTTGCGCCGCGCCGCCAAGGGCGTTCTGGACACCGCCACCCACGGGCTGCGCGAGCGGGTGCTCGAAGTGGGTGGTCGGGCGAACTGATCACTGCGCCCGCATCCGGTCGCTATGGTCCTCCCATGGCAACCAGCGACAAGCGTGAAGTGGTGATCGAAGCGACCCCCGAGGAGATCCTCGACGTGATCGCCGATGTGGAGTCGACACCGAGTTGGTCGTCGCAGTATCAGAGCGCGGAGATCCTCCAGACCTACGACGACGGCAGGCCGCGCCAGGTGCGGATGAAGGTGAAGTCCGCCGGTATCACCGACGAGCAGGTGATCGAATACACCTGGTCGGACACCAAGGTCAGCTGGACGCTGGTCAGCGCCGGCCAACTCAAGGCGCAGGACGCCTCGTACACCCTGACGCCCGACGGCGATGCGACCAAGGTCCGGTTCGACATCACCATCGATCTGTCGGTACCGCTGCCCGGCTTCGTGCTCAAGCGCGCGATGAAGGGTGCACTCGAGACGGCGACCGACGGTCTTCGCAAACAGGTTTTGAAGGTGAAGAAGAGTGGCACATAGCCACCCATGGCCATCACCGAATCCCGCGAGACCGTCATCGAAGCCACACCGGAGGAGATCCTCGAAGTGCTCTACGACCTCGAATCCCTGGTCGACTGGTCCTCGGCGCACCAGCAGGTCGAGATCCTCGAACGGGACGAGGAGGGCCGGCCCAAGCGGTCCAGGCAGGTGGTGAAGATCGTCGGCGTCAGCGACGAACAGGTGCTCGACTACACCGTCGAGGACGACGGCGTGAGCTGGACGCTGGTGAGCTCCAAACAGCAACGGGCACAGGACGGTCGATACACCTTGATTCCCGATGGTGCCAAGACCACGGTGCGCTTCGAGCTGACCGTCGACCCGACCGTGCCGCTGCCCGGCTTCCTGGTCAAGAAGGGCGCCAAGGGTCTGATGGAGACCGCCACCGACGGCCTGCGTAAGCGGGTGCTCGAGGTCAAGGGCGGCTGAGCGGCCCGATTCGGCGAAACCCCGCGGCGATCGGGGTTACCTTCGCTCTATGGCTGTCCGTGCGACGCGGGAGGTGGTGTTCGACGCACCACCCGAGGCGATCCTCGACGTCCTCGCCGACGTGGAGGCGATCCCCACGTGGTCGGCGCTCTACCGCAAGACGACGGTGCTCGACCGTTACCCCGACGGTCGGCCCCGCCGGGTGGAGGCCACCGTGCGGCTGATGGGTGTCACCGACACCGAGATCCTGGAATACCACTGGGGTCGGCACTGGGTGGTGTGGGACGCCGAGGAGACGTTCCAGCAGCGCGGGCAGCACGTCGAATACAACCTGACTCCCGAGGAAGACCGCACTCGGGTGCGCTTCGACGTCATCGTCGACCCGTCCGCGCCGTTACCCCGATTTCTGGTCAAACGCGCCAAGAAGATCGTGCTGAACTCGGCCACGGAACGACTGCGCGAGCGGGTGATGAGTTCGGTGCGCGCCGAGTAGAACGGAACAGACGGTGCGCGGCGTGGGTTGTCAGCCGGTATGCCCACCGGAATCGCCATCCATCCCGACGCGGCCGCCCGCAACGCCGTCGACGACGTCATCGACCAGGCCCGCGCGGCTCACGCGCTGGGCATCGAGCAGATCTGGTTGGCCCAGCGGGTCGACCTCGACGCGATCGCGCTGGCCGCCGTGGTCGGGGCCGCGGTGCCCGGCCTCGGCGTCGGCACCTCCGTCGTACCGATCAACCCGCGTCATCCACTTCTCGTCGCTTCCGCGGCGCAGACCGCCCAGGCCGCATCGCACGGCCGGTTCAGCCTCGGGCTGGGGCTGGGTTCGCACGAGCCGGAGCGAAAGGCGTTCGACGCCACCTGGGCCAACCCGGTAGGACGGCTGCGCGAACATCTCACGGTGCTGCGATCCATCTTCGACACCGGCGGTGTGGACTTTCACGGCGAATTCCTCGGCGCCGCGCCCCAGTGGCCGACCGCGGTCGCAGGCGGCACCCCGGTACCGATCTACGTCGCCGCGATGGGGGAGAAGGCGCTGGCGGCGAGTGGTGAACTCGCCGACGGCACGCTGCCCTACCTGGCCGGCCCCCGCACGATCTCCGAGTTCATCGAGCCGACCATCGCCCGCGCCGCGGCGGCGGCCGGCCGGCCCGCCCCGCGGATCATCGCGGTGGTACCGGTCCTGGTCACCGACGACCGCGATGCCGTCTTCGCCGAGGTGGCCGCCGAGCTGGCGTTCTACGAGACCATCCCGTCCTACCAGCGGGTGATCGCCCGGGAAAGAGTCGGCAGCGCAGCCGAACTCGCCGCGGTCGGATCAGCCGACGCGGTTATTCGGCAGGTGCGGCGCTACACCGAGGCCGGCGCGACCGACCTGGTGCTCACTCCCATCGGGCCGGTCGATGCGGCGGCGCGGGCCCGGCTGCGCGAGGTCGCCGCCGCGCTCTAACTCCGCAGCACCTGCAAACGCCGGATCGCCTCGTCGAGGGTGTCGTCGCGTTTGCAGAACGCGAAGCGGACCAGGTGGTTCCACTGGTCGATATGCGCGGAATCCGGATCGCAGAACGCCGACATCGGAATCGCCGCAACTCCGGCGCGTTCGGGCAGTTCCGCGCAGAAGGCGGTGCTGTCGCGGTAGCCGAGCGGACGCGGATCCGCGCACAGGAAGTAGGTGCCGGCGCTGGCGTGCACCGCGAAGCCGAGGTCGGTCAGCGCGGCGCTCAATCGGTTCCGCTTGTCCTCGTATGCATCGCGCAGCGCCGCCACCCAGTCGTCTTCGTGGTCGAGCGCCTCAGCCACCGCGGGCTGGAACGGCGCACCGCCCACATACGTCAGATACTGCTTGGCCGCCCGCACACCGGCGATGAGATCGACAGGGCCGCAGGCCCATCCGATCTTCCAGCCGGTGACGTTGAACATCTTGGCCGCACTCGAGATCGTCACGGTGCGGTCCGCCATGCCGGGGTAGCCCGCCAGGGGGAGGTGCCGGTGGCCGTCATAGACCAGGTGCTCGTACACCTCGTCGGTGATCACCAGCAGGTCCTCGGACACCGCCAGCTCGGCCAGCGCGGCGAGGTCGGCGTCGGAGGCCACCCAGCCGGTCGGGTTGTGCGGCGAGTTGACGATCAGCGCCCGGGTGCGCGGGCCGACGGCGCGGCGCAGCGCCTCGATGTCGATGCCGAACCCGCCGCCGTTCCGGGTGAGCGGCACCGCGGCGCGGTGGCACCCGGCCATGGCGATCACCGGCGAATAGGAATCGTAGAACGGTTCGATCAGCAGCACCTCGGAACCCGGTTCCACCAGGCCGAGCACCGACGCCGCGATCGCCTCCGTGGCGCCTGCGGTGACGAGCACCTCGGTGTCCGGGTCGTACGCCACACCGTATTTCCGTTCCCGTTGCGCGGCAATGGCTTTGCGCAGGGGTTCGATTCCGAGCCCCGGCGGGTACTGATTGACGCCCGCGGCGATGGAATCCTGGGCGACCTTCAACATCGCCGCCGGGCCGTCCTCGTCGGGGAACCCCTGACCGAGGTTGACCGCCCCGATCCGGGCGGCCAGAGCGGACATCTCCGCGAACACCGTCACCGCGTAGGGACGCAACCTCGACACCGTCACGCCCGCCGAGCCTAGCGGGGGCTCCGTCAGGCCGGGGGCACGACGTGGTTGCGGACGTGGTCGAACACCACCTCGGTGCGTACGCCGGCGACCTCGCGCCGGGTGGTGAGGGAGTCGAGCACGAAGTCCCGCAGCGCCTCGGTCGACGGCACCGCCACGTGGACCAGCAGATCCTCGGTGCCGGTGGTGACGAACACCTGCAACGTCTCCGGCAGGCGGACCACGAAGTCGCGGAAGCCCTGGACGATCTCGCGGGACTGAGGCCGCAACCGGACCGTCACCATCGCCTGCACCGGCCGACCCAGGCGGGCGGGGTCGGCCACATAGTGCACCCCGGTCAGCACCCCACGCTGGCGCAGGGCGCGGACCCGTTCCAGAGCCGTCGACGGCGCCACGCCGAGCTGAGCCGCCAGTTCCCGATTGCTGCGCCGGCCATCGGCCTGCAGAACGGCGAGGATCGCCGAATCAAGTTCGTCCATGACGCCTCCCTACCCCCGAATGCCGAACATAATTCGGCGGTCAGCCATGAACAACCGCCGAGTGGCTAATTTCGGGCTTCATGACCGATCAACGCACGCAATTCGACACCAAGATCGTTGTGGTGCTGCGCCACGACGTGCCCACCTGGCAGCAGCTCAACGCCACGGCTTTTCTCGCGAGCGGCGTCGCCACGACGGCCGTAGAGGCGATCGGCGAGCACTACGCCGATGCCGACGGTACGAAATACGCGCCGATGTTCGGCCAGCCCGTGATGGTCTACGCCGCCGACGCACCCCGCATGACGCGGACCCTCGACCGAGCCCTCTCCCGGGGGTTGATGCCGGCCGTCTTCACCGCGGACCTCTTCTCGACCGGCCATGACGCGGCCAACCGGGCGGCGGTCGCGTCGACGGCCCGTGCGAACCTCGATCTGGTGGGGCTGGCCGTCCGCGGTGAGCGCAAGACGGTCGACAAGGTCGTGGACGGGTTGCGGCTGTACAGCTGAACCGGCGCGCCGCTACCCGAAGTCGGGCGGGACCACGCGCAGTTTGGCGGCGATCCGAGTCATCGCCGCGAGGTCGGTCGCGGTGAGGCGGTCGAGGACGAGCTCGCGGACCGCACGCAGGTGGATCGGCGCGGCCTCGACCACGAGTCGGTATCCGGTATCGGTGAGCGTGGCCAGCGTGTAGCGGCCGTCGTCGGGATCGGCCGACCGCGTCACCCACCCGCGCTGTTCGAACCGCTTGACGACGTTGGACAGCCGAGACAGTGAACCGTTGGCCAGAAAGGCCAACTCGCTCATGCGGATTCGGCGATCCGGAGCTTCGGAGATGTGGCTGAGCGTCAGATACTCGAACAGCGTCAGATCCACCTCGCGAAGCGGTGCTTCGAGTTTGCCGGGCAGCAGGAGCATCAGCGACACGAAACCGGTCCAGGCGTCCTTCTCCTCGGCGGTCAGCCACTGCGGCCTGCGCCTGCCTGTCATTGCCATCACTTTACGCGTGAAGTCATATCATGTACGTTTACTTCATGCATGAAGTGAAATCAGATGTCGAGTTCTTCGTCACCCCCGGTTTCGGCGAGAAGGCGCTGCAGTCGTTGCACTACAGCCAGGCGGTGCGCATCGGCGACCGGGTGGAGATCTCCGGACAGGGCGGCTGGGATGACGACATCAACTTCCCCGAATCGCTGGCCGACGAGATCGTCCGGGCGTTCGACAACGTCGAGCGCACGCTGGCCACTGCGGGTGCGACGTGGCGCGACGTCGTCCACGTGAACTCGTATCACGTGGCGACGGAGGCGGACGCGATCGGCCGCGCCCACAACGACGTCATGGTCGAGCAGATGCGTCTGCGCATGCCCGAGCACGCGCCGATCTGGACCCAGACGGGCGTCACGGTGCTCGGGGCTCCGAAGATGCGTGTCGAGATCCGGGTGACGGCCATCCTGGGCGCGCACCTCGCGGGCGCCGGGAATGAAAACCGGGCGATCTGATGTCTATTGCCACGTGACCTTCAAATTCGACGGCGACGCCGCCCTGCTGAAACCCGTCCAGATCGGTGACACGGACGCGAAGAACCGCCTCTTCATGGCGCCGCTCACCCGGTCGCGGGCCCAGGCCGACGGCACCCCGTCGGATCTGGCCGTCGAGTACTACACCCAGCGGGCGGCCGCCGGACTGATCATCTCCGAGGCCACTGCGATCTCGCGCGAGGCCAACGGCGCCTATCTGAACACCCCGGGCATCTACACCGACCGGCATCAGCAGAAGTGGTCGGAGATCGCCTCGTCGGTGCACGCGGCGAACGGCCGGATGTTCGTGCAGCTGTGGCATGTCGGCCGGATGGGGCATCCGGACATCAGCGGAGTGGAGAACGTCGCACCGTCGGCGATCGCCGCGGACATGGTGACCCACACGCCGACCGGTAAGAAGCCGCTGCCGGTGCCGCGGGCGCTGGAGGTCTCCGAGATCCGCGACATCGTCGGCCAGTTCCGGGCCGCCGCCCGCCGGGCCGTCGACGCCGGGATGGACGGTGTGGAGATCCACGGTGCCAACGGCTACCTGCTGCACGAGTTCTCCTCCGACGTGGTCAACCAGCGCACCGACTCCTACGGCGGTTCGCCGGCCAATCGAGCGCGGTTGACCGCCGAGGTGGTCGAAGCCGTCGCCGAGGAGATCGGAGCCGGCCGCGTCGGCCTGCGGATCTCGCCCGGAAACACCGCGGGCGCGATGCAGGAGAACGACACGGTGTGCACCTATCAGGCGCTGCTGGACCGCATCGCTCCGCTGGGCTTGGCCTACCTGCACCTGTTGATCCACCCCGACGATCCGGCGTTCGGCGCCCTGCGCGGGGCGTGGCCCGGTGCGGTCGTGCTCAACACCGGCCGCGACCGCGACACCCGGTTCTGCGAACTCGAGGAACTGGCCGACTGGGGCGTCATCAGCGCTGCGGCGGTGGGACGGGCCTACCTGGCCAATCCCGACCTGATCGACCGGTTGGTGCTCGGCGCCGAGCTCAACGAACCCGACGTCGCCACGTTCTACGCGCCGGGGCCGCAGGGCTATGTCGATTACCCGACGCTGGATCAGCTCGAGCCGCAGAGCGCCTGACCCTTTCCTCCGCGAGCAGACGCAAAAGTCCCCCGAATCGCCGTGGTGAGGGAACTTCTGCGTCTGCTCGCCGGAAAAGGCGACCGCCCAACCATCTGGTTGGTTTAGGCTGTTACGCTCGGCCTCATGTCTGAAGAAGCCTTCATCTACGAGGCCATCCGTACGCCTCGCGGCAAGCAGAAGAACGGATCGCTGCACGAGGTCAAGCCGGTCAACTTGGTCGTGGGTCTGATCGACGAGATCCGCGCCCGCTATCCCGACCTCGACGAGAACATGATCAGCGACGTCATCCTCGGCGTCGTGTCCCCGGTGGGCGATCAGGGCGGCGACATCGCCCGTACCGCGGCGCTGGTGGCCAAGCTTCCCGAGACCACCGGCGGGTTCCAGCTCAACCGGTTCTGCGCCTCGGGACTCGAGGCCGTCAACACCGCCGCGCAGAAGGTCCGCTCCGGCTGGGACGACCTGGTGCTCGCCGGTGGCGTGGAGTCGATGAGCCGCGTTCCGATGGGCTCCGACGGCGGCGCCTGGGCCACCGACCCCGAGACCAACTACCGCGTCGGCTTCGTCCCACAGGGCATCGGCGCCGATCTGATCGCCACCATCGAGGGCTTCTCCCGCGAGGACGTCGACGCCTACGCGTTGCGCAGCCAGGAAAAGGCCGCCGCGGCATGGTCGGGCGGATACTTCGCCAAGTCCGTCGTCCCGGTCAAGGACCAGAACGGCCTGGTCATCCTCGACCATGACGAGCACATGCGCCCCGACACCACTCCCGAGGGCCTGGCCAAGCTACGCACCGCTTTCGACGGCGTCGGCGCCATGGGCGGCTTCGACGATGTGGCGCTGCAGAAGTACCACAACGTCGAGCGGATCAACCACGTCCACACCGGGGGCAACAGCTCCGGCATCGTCGACGGCGCCGCACTGGTGCTCGTCGGCAGTGAAAGCGCAGGGCGCGCAAACGGCCTCACCCCCCGCGCCCGCATCGTCGCGACCGCCACCTCCGGCGCCGACCCGGTCATCATGCTGACCGGGCCCACCCCGGCCACCAAGAAGGTGCTCGACCGGGCCGGGCTGACGGTCGACGACATCGACCTGTTCGAGCTGAACGAGGCGTTCGCCTCGGTGGTGCTGAAGTTCCAGAAGGATCTGAACATCCCGGACGAGAAGCTCAACGTCAACGGTGGCGCCATCGCGATGGGCCACCCGCTGGGCGCCACCGGCGCCATGATCACCGGAACCATGGTCGACGAGCTCGAGCGTCGCAATGCGCGGCGTGCGCTGGTCACGCTGTGCATCGGCGGCGGCATGGGCGTGGCGACCATCATCGAGCGAGTCTGAGGAAGAGCAATGGCAGAGAACACCATTCAGTGGGACAAGGACGACGACGGCATCGTCACCCTGACGCTGGACGATCCGACCGGTTCGGCCAACGTGATGAACGAGCACTACAAGGAATCCATGCACAACGCCGTGGAAAGACTTGCGGCAGAAGCGGATTCGATCACCGGTGTCGTCATCACCAGCGCGAAGAAGACCTTCTTCGCCGGTGGTGACCTCAAGGGCATGATGAACGTCGGGCCCGACGACGCCGCGGCCTCGTTCGCCGAGGTCGAGTCGATCAAGGCCGACCTGCGCAAGCTCGAGACCCTCGGCAAGCCGGTCGTCGCCGCCATCAACGGTGCCGCACTCGGCGGTGGCCTGGAGATCGCGCTGGCCTGCCACCACCGCATCGCCGCGGACGTCAAGGGTTCGGTCATCGGGCTGCCCGAGGTGACCCTGGGGCTGCTGCCCGGCGGTGGCGGCGTCACGCGCACCGTCCGGATGTTCGGCATCCAGAAGGCGTTCATGGAGATCCTCTCGCAGGGAACGCGTTTCAAGCCGGGCAAGGCCAAGGAGGCCGGCCTGGTCGACGAGTTGGTGGACAGCGTCGAGGATCTGGTCCCCGCCGCGAAGGCGTGGATCAAGGCCAATCCTGAGTCCCACACCCAGCCCTGGGATGCCAAGGGCTACAAGATGCCCGGCGGCACCCCGAGCAGCCCCGGACTGGCTAGCATCCTCCCGTCGTTCCCGGCGCTGCTCAAGAAGCAGCTCAAGGGCGCGCCGATGCCGGCGCCGCGGGCGATCCTCGACGCTGCGGTCGAGGGTGCGCAGGTCGACTTCGACACCGCGAGCCGCATCGAGAGCCGGTACTTCACCCAGTTGGTGACCGGTCAGGTGGCCAAGAACATGATCCAGGCGTTCTTCCTGGATCTGCAGGCGATCAACGCCGGCGGGTCCCGCCCGGACGGCATCGCCAAGCAGGAGATCCGCAAGATCGGTGTGCTCGGCGCCGGCATGATGGGCGCGGGCATCGCCTACGTCTCGGCCAAGGCCGGGTTCGACGTGGTGCTCAAGGACGTCTCGCAGGAAGCCGCCGACAAGGGCAAGGGTTACAGCGAGAAGCTGGAGGCGAAGGCGCTGGAGCGCGGCCGCACGACGCAGGAGCGCTCCGACGCGTTGCTGGCCCGCATCACCCCGACCGCCGATCCGCAGGATCTGGCAGGCGTCGACTTCGTGATCGAGGCCGTGTTCGAGAACCAGGAACTCAAGCACAAGGTGTTCCAGGAGATCGAGGACATCGTCGAGCCGAACGCGCTGCTCGGCTCGAACACCTCCACGTTGCCGATCACCGGTCTGGCGACCGGGGTGAAGCGCCAGGAGGACTTCATCGGCATCCACTTCTTCTCGCCGGTCGACAAGATGCCGCTGGTCGAGATCATCAAGGGTGAGAAGACCTCCGACGAGGCGCTGGCCCGGGTGTTCGACTACACGCTGGCGATCGGCAAGACCCCGATCGTGGTGAACGACAGTCGCGGTTTCTTCACCAGCCGTGTGATCGGCACCTTCGTCAACGAGGCGCTGGCCATGCTGGGTGAGGGCGTCGCCGCGGCGAGCATCGAGCAGGCCGGTTCGCAGGCCGGGTACCCGGCCCCGCCGCTGCAGCTGTCCGACGAGCTCAACCTCGAGCTGATGCACAAGATCGCGACCGCCACCCGCAAGGCGGTCGAGGAGACCGGTGCCACCTATGAGCCGCATCCCGCCGAGGCGGTCGTCGAGAAGATGATCGAGATCGAGCGGCCGTCGCGGCTGAAGGGCGCCGGTTTCTACGAGTACGTCGACGGCAAGCGCGCCGGTCTGTGGCCGGGGCTGGCCGACACCTTCGGGTCGGGCAAGACGGAGCTGCCCCTGCAGGACATGATCGACCGGATGCTGTTCGCCGAGGCGATCGAGACGCAGAAGTGCCTCGACGAGGGCGTGCTCATGACGACCGCCGACGCCAATATCGGCTCGATCATGGGTATCGGGTTCCCGCCCTACACCGGCGGTTCGGCACAGTTCATCGTCGGCTACGAGGGTCCGCACGGTGTCGGTAAGCAGGCGTTCGTGGCCCGAGCCCGCGAACTTGCCGAGCGTTACGGCGACCGGTTCACCCCGCCGGAGTCGCTGACGAAGTAACACCTGTCGCAAAGGCCCCCGAAACCACGGCGTTTCGGGGGCCTTCGCCGTTGATCGGACGGGTGTCGCGACGCCCTAGAAGGACCCGAGATCCGCCGACAGCCAATGCTGCGGGCGCAGGAAGATCGCCACGCTCGGGCCGTGCTCGCGCCGGGCCATCTCCAGATAGGGATCGACCGCCTCGGGTGGCAGATAGCGTCTGGTCAGTTCGACCAGCTCGTCGGTGCCGGGCTCGATCCGGTCGACCGGACCGTCGACCGTCACATAGCGCACCGTGGGCTCGACCCGGTCGACCATCAGCGTGACATACCCGGCTTCCTCGATCAGGCGATGTTTGCGGGACCCCTCTCCGGTGGTGAGCCACAGTTCGCCGCCGGGGTGGTACTGGTACCAGATCGGCACGGTGAGGGGACCGCGTCCGGAACCGGCGTGAACCGACAGCGCCGCGGTGTGCGGCTCGGCCAGGAACTGTTCGCGTTCGTCTTGTGACAGGGCCATGTCGGGGAGGGTAACGGCGCCTGCCGACAGTGTTCGTGACTCTGGTCGATTCGCCCCGCTCCGGGTCTACAGTCGGGTGTCATGCGCTTCGGACTGTTCATTCCGCAGGGCTGGCGGCTGGATCTGGTCGGCATCCCCACCGGACGACACTGGCAGGTCATGAGCGAGTTGGCTGCGCACGCAGACGACGCGGGGTGGGACTCGCTGTGGGTCTACGACCACTTCCACACCGTCCCGATGCCCACCGACGAGGCCACCCACGAGGCCTGGACGCTGATGGCGGCCTACGCGGCCACGACGTCGCGCATCAAGCTCGGCCAGATGTGCACGGCGATGAGCTACCGCAACCCGGTGTATCTGGCCAAGGTGGCCGCCACCGTCGACGTCATCTCCGGCGGCCGGGTGCAGATGGGCATCGGTGGCGGCTGGTACGAACACGAATGGCGGGCATACGGTTACGGCTTCCCCTCGGCGGGCGTACGGCTGGGCCGGCTCGACGAGGGTGTGCAGATCATGCGTGACGCCTGGCGCGACGGGCGGGTCAGCCACGACGGGAAGCACTATCAGGTCGACGGTGCCATCGTCGCTCCGAAACCGCTGCAGGACAAGGGGATACCGCTGTGGATCGCCGGTGGCGGTGAGAAGGTGACGCTGCGGATCGCCGCCAAGTACGCGCAGTACACGAATTTCACCTGCGAACCGGCAGGCTTCACCCGCAAGTCCGAGATCCTCGCCGGGCACTGCCGCGACGTCGGTACCGACTACGACGCGATCGTCCGGTCGGCCAACTTCAACGCCGTCATCGGGGAATCCGAGTCCGACGTCGCCGACCGGGTCAAACGGATCCGCGAGCGACAGACCGCCGTGGCCGATGCCGACGCCGTCAACGCCATGCTGTCCACCGCAACCGCGCCCGAAGCGGCCAGCGGCACGCCCGAGCAGGTGATCGAGAAGCTGCAGCGGATGCGCGACCTCGGATGCGAATACGCCATCCTGTACTTCCCGGAGGCCGCCTACGACCGGTCCGGTATCGAGCTGTTCGAGCAGCAGGTGATCCCCGCGCTGAGCTGAAAGACGCGGATCCTCGCGTAGTGCCGCCCTCGGACGGGAACAATCCGGGGATGGACACGATCTCACTGACCGCGCTGGCACGTGAACACCTGGAGAAGGCACGCACCTCGAACAGCGGCCGCAGCGCGCACACCGTGCACGGCGGCCACGAGCACTCGCTGCGTCAGACCCTCATCGCGTTGGCCGCCGAGCAGGATCTGCACGAGCACGAGGCGCCCGAAGAGGCGACGCTGCAGGTGCTTGACGGCCGGGTGCGCCTGGACGCGGGCGACACCAGCTGGGAGGGCGCGACCGGGGATCTCGTCGTCATCCCCGACGTCCGGCACAGCCTGCACGCGCTGCAGGACTCGGTGGTGCTGCTGACCGTGATGAACCGGCTGAGCGCCGGGTCCTAGGGGTTGCCCGTCGCGTCCAGCCGGGTCACCACCGGCGCGGACGGGGGCGGCAGCGGAGCAGGCGGCGGCGCGTCGAAGTAGCCGGGCGGCGGCGGCCCGTCGAGCGGGTAGTAGCCGGGCGGCAGGGGTGGCCCGCCGGGTGCGGTACCCGGCTCGGGCGCCAGCTTCGGCGTCGACGATTCCGGCGCCGTCAGCGAGGTGTAGCCGGGCGGCAGTGCGGGCGCGGGCCCGGCGCCGGGCGGTGGCGGAGCCGGCATCGGGAGCGCGCCGGGCGCTCCGGTCATGTTGTACGGGTCGCGGGCCACGTGCCAGGCGTCGCGGATCGAACCGAGGAAACCCCCGGACTGGCTCTGCCCGTATGCGGCGTTCGGGATCTGCGGCACGATGGGCATCCCGGCCGGCGGGGGCGCCGGCGGCGGCTCGGCGCCGTCAGCGACGACCACGACCGGCTGTCCGGGAGCCGGAGGTGCCGGGGGCGCCGCTGGATCGGCCGCGGCAAGGGCGGGCAGGGCCAGTGCGCCGAGCCCGGCGACGGCCCCGGCCAGTGCGAACCTGGCGGCGCCGACGCGCGTACGTGCTGTCATGAGTGACGAGGCTAGCGGCTGACCGGCGCTCGCGGGCTGTCGAGTGAAAGATCGCACGCCTGGTAATCGCCGCCGCCGCCGCTGATGTTGCACCGGGCCTGCTCAGCCGGCGACCGGGCCCGCCTGATAGTGCGCGAACCGCCAGCCCTTCGACGCCCTGACGGCGACCACGTCGACGGCGAGGTGAACCGTCGGCCGGTCGGGGTAGGAGAAGTCGGCGGCGACGTAACCCAGTGCGGCCTGCTCGCCGAGCGGTCGGGCCTCGAGGATCCGGTAGGCGACCGTCATCCCGGTGGGCGGCGACACGGTGCCCGCCAGCGCACCGATCAGATACCCGACGTAGTTGGCGGTCGCGAGATCGGCGGCAGTGTGCGCGGCCACTCCTGCGGGTGCGGTCATCAGCGGCAGGATCGACCAGCGTGCGGCGGAACGGTTCATGCGGCCAGGACCGGCATCCTCACAGCTGGGAGCGGCGGCCTCCCAGTGCCGCCGAACCCCCACCGACCTCGGCGAACTGATCAGATGGCGGGTCCGAGTAGATCGTCGGCGTCCTTGATGACGTATCCGTAGCCCTGTTCGGCGAGGAACCGCTGACGGTGCGCGGCGTATTCGGCGTCGAGGCTGTCACGCGACACCACCGAGTAGAACACCGCTCCGCCGCCGTCGGCCTTGGGCCGCAACAGCCGGCCGAGCCGCTGTGCCTCCTCCTGCCGAGAACCAAACGTTCCCGAAACCTGCACAGCCACAGACGCTTCGGGTAGATCGATGGAGAAGTTGGCCACCTTGGAAACCACCAGCGTCGAGATCTCGCCGCGCCGGAACTGATCGAACAGCACCTCGCGTTCGGCGTTCTTCGTCGACCCCTGGATCACCGGGGCGTCGAGCTCTTTGCCGAGCTCGTCGAGCTGGTCGAGGTAGGCGCCGATCACCAGTGTCTGCTCACCCTTGTGCTTCTCGAGGATCGACTTCACCACCGCGATCTTGGTGTGCGCGGTCGAGCACAGCTTGTAACGCTCATCGGGTTCTGCGGTCGCGTAGAGCATCCGTTCGTTGTCGGTCATCGTCACGCGGACCTCGATGCACTCGGCCGGGGCGATCCAGCCCTGTGCCTCGATGTCCTTCCACGGTGCGTCGTAGCGCTTCGGGCCGATGAGGCTGAACACGTCGCCCTCCCGGCCGTCCTCGCGGATCAACGTGGCCGTCAACCCGAGTCGACGCCGGGACTGTAGATCGGCGGTCATCCGGAACACCGGCGCGGGCAGTAGATGCACCTCGTCGTAGATGATCAGTCCCCAGTCGCGGCTGTCGAACAGCTCGAGGTGGCGGTATTCGCCTTTGGTGCGGCGGGTGATCACCTGGTAGGTCGCGATGGTGACCGGGCGGATCTCCTTGCGTTCCCCGGAGTACTCGCCGATCTCGTCTTCGGTCAGCGATGTGCGCGCGACCAGTTCGCGCTTCCACTGCCGACCCGCGACGGTGTTCGTGACCAGGATCAGCGTGGTGGCTCCGGCCTTGGCCATCGCCGCCGCACCCACCAGCGTCTTGCCGGCGCCACAGGGCAGTACGACGACGCCGGAGCCGCCCGCCCAGAAGGAGTCGGCGGCCATCTCCTGGTAGTCACGCAGCTGCCAGCCGTCCTGCTGCAGGTCGATCGCGTGCTTCTCGCCGTCGACGTAGCCCGCGAGATCTTCGGCGGGCCAGCCGATCTTGAGCAGCATCTGCTTGAGCCGGCCGCGTTCGCTCGGGTGCACCACCACCGTGTCGTCGTCGATGCGTGCGCCCAGCATCGGTGCGATCTTCTTGTTGCGCAGCACCTCTTCGAGCACCGCGCGGTCCAGGCTGATCAGTGACAACCCATGCGCGGGATGTTTGACCAACTGCAGGCGGCCGTAGCGGGCCATCGTGTCGACGATGTCGACCAGCAGCGGCTGAGGGACCGCGTACCGAGAGAAGTTCACCAGCGCATCGACGACCTGCTCGGCGTCGTGACCGGCCGCCCGCGCATTCCACAGCGCCAGCGGCGTGATGCGGTAGGTGTGCACGTGTTCGGGTGCACGCTCCAGTTCGGCGAACGGCGCGATCGCCGCACGTGCGGCACCGGCCTGTTCGTGGTCGACCTCGAGCAGCACCGTCTTGTCGGACTGCACGATCAAAGGACCGTCGGTCATGTATCTCCCCTGGATCCGCTGGAGCTCGTCCGCTCCATTATTCGCTCTCGGTCGCCACCACCGAGGTCACGCGGTGGATGGCGAATTCGCGGACCCGGCCGGACGCCGGATCGTAGGCCGTCAGTTGTCCACCGCGGACGTTGACGGGTGCCACCACTCGCTGGGTCGCGACGCCCGCGGGGTCCACATAGCCGATGACCACCGAGGTCTGCCGCTGGGCCGCTTCCTGTAACTGCGTTATCGCAACGCCGGGATCGAGCCGCATGTTCCCGGTCGGCGCGGCGGCGACCTTGCGCAGCACCGCGACGATGGCGCCCAGCGTCTGGGCGGTCGGGGTGGGCGCGGGACGGAAGACGCGTCGGCGGGCCTGCGCCGGCACCCGGGAGCCGCGGGCGCGGATGTCGACGATGGTGCCCGAGGCGTCCTCCGCGGCCGGTGCGAAACCCGCGACACGCAGCCCGGCCAGCACGTCGGCGATCGGCGCCTGCGACACCGCCACCGTCGGCGCCAGCAGCCGCATCTCCAGAGCTTCGGTCGCCGGGGCCACCACGGCCTGCGCCAGCAGCGCGGCGTCCTCGCAGCGCACGAACGACGACGCCATACCGACGCGGAGTTGGCCGTGCCGGCGGGCCACGTCGTCGATGAGATACGTCAGACCCTGCGGTACCGGGGTCCTGGAGTGCCGCTCGAAGAACGCGTGCAGTTCGCTGGCGGTCTTGCCGGTGTCCAGAGCTCGCCGGATCGATGCCTCACCGACGCGGTAGACCATGGCCGCACCCGCCGATTCCACCGTCGCCACCGCGGCCAGCCGCTCGGCCAACTCGCGCTCCAGCGGACCGGGCACCACGACCGTCAGATCCGCCTGCAGCAGGAAGTGGTCGATCGGTGCGGGCAGCACTTTGGTCATGGCGGCGACGACGTCGTCGACCGGATCACCGGCCAGCATTGCGCGCGCGGGGGCGGCCAGCGCGCCGCGTCCCAGCAGTCCGACCGCATGCGCCTCGTCCAGCAGCCCAGCCACCGGTTGCGGTTGCAGGCGTACCGACCAGCGTGGCCGACGCCAGATCATCGCCTGCGAGGCCGAAGCTGCGTCGACGCCACCGCCGGGCGGCAGCTCGGCCAGCACCGTCAGCAACAGACGCCGATCCAGCGGCGCGGCCGTGGAGTAGAGCGAATCAGACAGCGCCGCATAGGGTTTGCCGTCCGGCCCGCGCTGCCCGATGAGGCCCGGCCGACCGGGCAGGTCAAGCCACGTGGAGGCCAGCAGGTGCCAGCGCGCCGCGGCCGGGGATTCGATGAAGCGGTCGGCGGCCACCGTCGGGGCCCAGTACGGGCCCGATCCGTCGCCTGGATCCGGCTCCGGCATCCCGGCGGCGATGAGTCCCGCCGCCGCGGCCACCTCGAGGATCAGCCCCAGCCGGACGTCCTCGATGCCGGTGCTCTTCGTCAGCCTCTTCACGTCGCGTATGCCGAGCCCGCCGCTGCGCAGTTCGGGTACGGGGGCGGCCGACAACGTCTCGATCAGCATGTCGGTCTCGCGCAGCAGATCGATCGCGGCGCCGGCGGCCACGGCGTCGACGTCGGCGGCCTTGGTGGTCGACACGACGGGGTCGGGCGGGGTGAGATCGGACGGACCGGGCGCCTCGCCGCGCAGCACCTGGGCGACGAGTCTGGGCAGGATCACGGTGTCGGTGTCGACCTGGCGCAGCAGGCCTGCGGCCAGCAGGCGCTGGACGGGACGATCCGGCGGGGTACCCGGTGCCGCATCGCGGGTGCGGCCGACCGGCGATCCCTCGCGCAATCGGTCGAGCAGTTCGCGCTGGGCGGGGTCCAGATCCGCCAACCGGGCTGCCAGGTCGGCCGCGGACAGGTCGGCCGACTCGACCACCGCCTGGCCGGGATACCACGGCAGGCCCGTCGCGGCCTCGGCGGCGACGCGGATCGGGTCGTCGCCCCACACCAGCGCGCGGGCACGCAGATCGTCGATCGCGGCGTCGAGAACCGGGACGGTTGCGCGCGGCCCGATGAGTTCGACGAGCTTGGCGACGGGGACCGCCGCGGTGTCGGCCTGCAGGACCAGCAGGGCATCGAGGACGGCCAATCGCAGGAAGTCCAGCTCGTCGGTGGCCGCCTTGACCGACTGTCGCGAGGTGGCGCGGGCGGCCAGCGCGGCGATGCTGCCCGGCGGCGGCTGGGTGAGGTCGGGTCGCAACTCCAGCAGCCGGATCAGCCGCTCATCGGGCAGCTGTGCCAGCCAGGCGCCCAGTGGGACGCCCGAGTTCCCCGGGGTCGCTTCGCTCCTGCCCGCCGGCGGAGAGTGTCGAGTCATTGCTGACCAGCGTAAAGCAGCTGCCGACCTCGCCAGCGGGTGCGGCGTTTGCCACAATGAGGACGTGGCTGACAAGAAATCGAAGAAGCACTACGTCGACAACGGGTGGCCGGTCCACCTCGAGGGGGACGAGCACGCCGTGAGCGAACTCGCCGCCGACCGCACCGGCGCGCTGTCACCCTTCGGTGATGTCACCTTCCCGCTGCCCGCCGACGAGGTGCCCTACGTGCACCCCGTCACCGTCGTCAACAAATAGGTGAGCGTCCGGCCTGACCGGCTTTCGCACGTCGACGAGTCAGGCGCGGCGCATATGGTCGACGTCGGCGCCAAGGCGGCGACCAGGCGGGTGGCCGTGGCCGAGGGCACGGTGCACACCCGCCCGGACGTCGTGGCGCTCATCGCGTCCGGCGGCCTGCCGAAGGGTGACGCACTGGCCACCGCGCGAATCGCCGGCATCATGGCCGCCAAGAAGACCAGCGATCTCGTGCCGCTATGTCACCAGCTGGCACTGACCGGCGTCGACGTCGACTTCGCGATCGGCGAGGGGCATATCGGCGTGACGGCCACCGTGCGCACCACCGATCGGACCGGGGTGGAGATGGAAGCATTGACGGCGGTGAGCGTCGCCGCCCTGACGGTCTACGACATGATCAAGGCCGTCGATCCGGCGGCCCGCATCGACGGCATCGCCGTGGTGCGGAAAGAAGGCGGTAAGACCGGCACCTGGACCCGGCCATGACCACCAGGACCGGCCGGGTCATCATCGCGTCCACCCGTGCCGCGGCGGGGGTCTACGAGGACCGCACCGGTCCGATCATCGTGGACTGGCTCAACGCCCGGGGTGTGCAGACCCCACCCCCGGCGGTCGTGCCCGACGGACTGGGTGTCAACCGCGCGCTCTTCGAAGCCGTCACTGAGCAGGTCAGCGTCATCATCACCTCGGGCGGCACGGGCATCTCGCCGACCGATGGCACCGCCGATGCCACCGCCAACATCGTCGACTACCAGATCCCGGGTCTGGCCGACGCGATCCGGCGGGCCGGGGAGGCCAAGGTGCCGACGTCGGTGCTCTCACGCGGCATCTGCGGCGTTCGCGACCGCACCCTGATCGTCAACCTGCCCGGTTCGCCGGGCGGCGTGAAGGACGGGCTGTCCGTGCTGGCCGACGTTCTCGATCACGCGCTGGATCAACTGGTCGGAAAGGACCATCCGCGATGACTGTCCGCGTGCTCCGCGCCGACGTGACCGAACATCCGATCGACACGGCCGAGCACGAGCGACTGGTCGCCACCGAGTCAGCGGGTGCGGTGGTGAGCTTCGCCGGTGTCGTCCGTGACCACGACGGCGGACGCGACGTCAACCGGCTCGAATACTCCGCGCATCCGAGCGCCGGGCAGATCCTCGCCGAGGTCGTCGCCGACATCGCCGCCGGTGCCGATGGGGTGCGGGCCATCGCGGTCAGTCACCGCGTCGGACCCCTACAGATAGGCGACGCCGCCCTGGTGGCCGCTGTGGCAGCGGACCATCGCAGGGCGGCGTTCGACACCTGTGCCCGGCTCGTCGACGCCGTCAAGGACCGGCTTCCGGTGTGGAAGCACCAGTTCTTCGGCGACGGCTCCGACGAGTGGGTGAACTCGGCCTGAACTCAGGCCGGCGGCAGCACCGGAGCGCCCGGCAGCGGCGCGGGGGCCGGAGCCGGAACCGGAGCGGCCAGCGGAGCCGGAGCCGGGGCGGCCAGCGGCGCCGGAGCCGGGGCATTCGGCACCGGCAGGTTCGGCGGCGGGCCGCCCGGGGTGTCCGGCGTGGTCAGCGGCCGCTGTGCGAGGGCCAACAGCGCATCCTTGCCCGAGATGTCCTGGGTCTGGATGGCCTGCCAGAGCTCGCGCAGATAGGTCGCGTTCGGGCCCTGACCGGGGACCTGCGCCCGATCGGTCGTGGTCCCCGGCGGCGGGTTCTCCGGACTGACCAGATGCGGCATCTCGGCCGGCACGGGGGGCAGCGCCGGAATCTGGCCGGACACGGCCTGATTGGCGGCGGCGTACGCCGGAGCCGGGATGTCGACCGCGCCCAGCGGGTTGGGAGCCGGAGCGGCCACCGGGGCCGCCGCGGGCACCGGCGGCGCGGGTGCGGGTGCCGGCGGCGCGGGCACCGGAGCCGGCGGCTCAGGCAGCGGCGGAGCCGGCTGCGCAGGTGCCGGGGCCACGGGCAGCGACCACATCTGCGGATGGTCGGCCGGTGCCTCGGCCTCGTCCCAGGAGATCGCCGATACGGTCTGCGCCTCGACCGGCGGCGGCGCCGGAACGACGGGCGGGATCGGAACGCCGTTGAGCGAGTTGCCCGGCGGAGGCGGCGGAGGCAGCTCGACCGCCGGGGGCAGCGGAGCGCCGACCGGGGCCGGTGCCGGGGCGGCCCACGCGGCGGGGTCAGCCGGGGCGGCCGCAGCATCGAACGGTGCCGGTGCCGGTGCCGGTGCCGGGGCGGGCGGAGGCGGCGGGGGCAGCTCAGCGGGCGGCGGAACGGGGGCCGGCGGCAGGGCCTCGGGGGCCGGGGCGGGCGGCAGGGCCTCGGGAGCCGGCGGCAGCGCCTCGGGGGCGGGGGCCGGTGCGGCCATGGCGTCGAATGGCGCAGGTGCCGGCGGGGGCGGCGGCGCGAACGGGTTGAACGGCGCCGGCAGCGGGGGCAGCACATTGTTCAGCGGGGCGGGCTCGTCGACGACGTTGCGCGGTGTTGCACCGGACAGCGGGCCACCGCAGCTGGGCCATGCCCCCTTGCCCTGGTTGGCCAGGACGCGCTCGGCGACCGCGATCTGCTCTTCCTTGGTCGCCATGAACGCGGTCGGGGCGTATTCGCCGCCGCCGTTACCCGACCAGGTACTCGGCGAGAACTGCAGGCCGCCGTGATATCCGTTGCCGGTGTTGATGGCCCAGTTGCCACCGGACTCGCAGGCCGCGACCTGGTCCCATTCACCGTCGGTGGCGGCTCCCGCATGCCCGGCGAGGGCGATGCTCCCACCACCGATGACGGCGCCCGTGAAGGCGATCTTGGCGACGCTGACAGATGACGTAGTGGGTTTGCGGTGCCGTCCACTCATAAGTGCGATTGGTCCTCTCGTTCGAGCGCCCGCGAGGTCAGCTGTCGGGTTCGGGTAGGAGAGGTCACCCGGCCTCGGTCGGTTTCCCGACGTTCGGCTTCACCCCAAGGGGCCGTAGCCCCAGGTCCTTAACAACTCGGTGGACCGGTGGGTCCCCCGCCTCCATCCAGGTGGTTCGTGGTGGTGCCCCGCTGGCGATGGATGGAGCTCGGCGCTATCGGGCGGGACGGGCCGGTCGATTAGGGTCGGCTGGCCTGGGACTGAACGGTAACCGCTGTCCGCGTACCCGTCACCTCGTGTCGACCTCGGCGTTTTCGGCGAGAGCAAATATTAAAGGGTTTCTAAACCCGCAGGTTGGTTTCGCGTTTTCCCAGGAGTTGTGTGACTGTTGGTGCCCGATAGCCAGCTTGTGATCAAACCGTGATGTGACGCAAATCACGGTTACCCGCCGGCGAACGGCGGAAGGACATCGAGGGTTTGCGCGTTGCGCAGCGCCGTCTCGCGATCCCGCACCGCCACCTCGTCGCACAGAAACGAGCAGCGGGCCAGCACCCGCGCCAGGTCCGGTGTCCGATCGGCCAGCTGATCGATCACCTGGGCGACAGTGGTGCCCGCCGGCAACTCCAGCTCCTCGCTGTCGGTCCCCGCTGCGGCGCGTGCGGCCGCGAAGAATCGGACGGTCACCCGCACCGTCGTCGTGCTCGTCATGCTCAGCCGCCGATCGCGCTCATCGGCCGCGCCGGCTGCTCGAAATCAGGATCGTTGATTCCGTGCCCCGCAGCCTTGGACCACGTCGCCACACGCCAGGCGTGCTCGACCGCGTCGTCGTCGGCACCGTCGCGCAGCAGGGCGCGTAGATCGCTCTCCTCGCGCGCGAACAGGCAGTTGCGCACCTGGCCGTCGGCAGTGAGGCGGGTGCGGTCGCAGGCCGCACAGAACGCCTGCGACACCGAGGCGATCACGCCGACTGTCGCGGTGCTTCCGTCGACACGCCACAGCTGCGCCGGCGCCGACCCGCGGGGAGCGGGGTCCTGGGTGAGCGTGAAGTGAGCGCGCAACGCGGCCAGGATGTCGGCGGCCACGAGTGAGCGCCCGGGCTGCCACTGATGCTCGGCGTCGAGCGGCATCTGCTCGATGATCCGCAACTGGTATCCGTTGGCGAGGCAGAACCGCAGCAGGGACACCGCATCGTCCAACCCGGTGTCCGGGTCGAGGACGGCGTTGACCTTCACCGGCGTCAGGCCGGCCGCGGCGGCGGCCGCCAGACCGGCGAGCACATCGTCGAGGCGGTCGCGCCGGGTGATGCGGGCGAAACGGGCGGAGTCGACGGTGTCCAGCGAGATGTTGACCCGGTCCAGCCCCGCCGCCCGCAGCGCGTCGGCGCGGTTGGCCAGCGCGATGCCGTTGGTGGTCATCGCGATCTCGGGCCGAGGGCGCAACGCGGCCGTCGCCGCCACGACGTCTTCGAGCCGGCGGACCACCAGCGGTTCCCCGCCGGTGAAGCGCACGCTGGTGATCCCGAGCCGGGTCACCGCGATGCGCAGCAACCGGACCAGTTCGTCGTGGCGTAACAGTTGTTCGGCGGGCAGCCAGTCCAGACCGTCGGCGGGCATGCAGTAGGTACAGCGCAGATTGCAGCGGTCGGTCAGCGACACCCGCAGGTCGGTCGCGGCCCGGCCGAAGGTGTCGACCAGGGGGCCGGTGGTGGGCATCCCCGCGGTGCTCGACGCTGCGGGACGCTTGACCGTCGGTAGGCCGAGCGAGGTGACGGTCATGCGGCCGTCCGCACGGGATATTGCGCCGGTCCGTCGACCGGGACGATGTCCTTGCCGAGCGGGAGCAGCGAGACGGGGATGAGCTTGAGGTTGGCCAGCGCCAACGGGATGCCGATGATCGTCACGGCCATCGCCGCCGCGGTGACGATGTGGCCGATCGCCAGCCAGATACCGAACAACAGGATCCAGATGACATTGCCGATCAGCGCGCCGGGACGGGCGCCGGGCTTGTCGACGACGGTGCGCCCGAACGGCCACAGCGCGTAGGCGGCGATCCGGAATGCGGCGAAGCCGAAGGGGATGGTGATGATCAGGACGAAGCACAGCACACCGGCCAGCGCGTAGCCCAAAGCAAGCCACAGGCCACCGAAGATCAACCAGATGATGTTCAGTAGCAGTCGCATCGTCCCTCCAGCGGTCCGCCCAGCCTACCGATAACACAGGTGCTGTCACGGGCGCGGTCCGAGTAGACTCTGGCTCGTCGCGTCCCGGCGCAAGCGGGACGCTTTCTGATGTTGGCGAGCAGACGAGCGGGTGAAGACAGTGCCGACCGGCAAGGTGAAGTGGTACGACGCCGAGAAGGGCTTCGGCTTTCTGTCCCAGGAGGAGGGGGAGGACGTCTACGTCCGCTCCTCCGCGTTGCCCGCAGGTGTCGAGGGCCTCAAGGCCGGTCAGCGTGTCGAGTTCGGTGTCGCCGCGGGTCGTCGAGGTCCGCAGGCGCTGAGCCTCAAGCTGATCGATCCGCCGCCGAGTCTGTCCAAGACCCGGCGCGAGGCCGAACGCCCCGAGCACAAGCACACCCCCGACGAGCTGCACGGCATGATCGGCGACCTCATCACCCTGTTGGAGAGCGCCATCCAGCCGGATCTGCAGAAGGGTCGCTACCCCGACCGCAAGGTCGCGCGCCGCGTGTCGGAGGTCGTCAAGGCCGTCGCACGCGAACTCGACGCCTGACGGTCCGCCCGGCAGCGTCCTCGAATATCGCGCTTATCCGCGGACTCCGCGGGGAAGATCAAGGCCATGAGCTATGTGGCCAGCGGAGGCGAATTCGACCGCGACACCGATTACATAACGACCCGCATCACCGCCGACGGTCGTGACGGCTATCCGGTGGAGGCGGGTCGCTACCGATTGATCGTCGCCCGGGCCTGCCCGTGGGCGAATCGCACCATCATCGTCCGGCGCCTCCTCGGGCTCGAGGACGCGCTGTCGATCGGGTTCTGCGGGCCCACCCACGACGAACGCAGCTGGACGTTCGACCTCGACCCCGACGGTGTCGATCCGGTGCTGAAGATCCCCCGGCTGCAGGACGCCTATCTCAAGCGCTTCCCCGACTATCCGAAGGGCATCACCGTCCCCGCGATCGTCGAGGTCGAGACCGGCGAGGTGGTGACCAACGACTTCCCGCAGATCACGCTGGACTTCTCGACGCAGTGGACGCAGTTGCACCGCGACGGTGCCCCGGATCTCTATCCGCAGCAGCACCGCGACGAGATCGACGAGGTCGCCCAGCGCATCTACACCGAGGTCAACAACGGCGTGTACCGCTGCGGTTTCGCCGGTTCACAGTCCGCCTACGACAGAGCCTATGACCGGTTGTTCACCGCGCTGGACTGGCTCGAGGACCGGCTGAGCACCCAGCGCTACCTCGTCGGCGACACCATCACCGAGGCCGATGTCCGGTTGTTCACCACGCTGGCTCGTTTCGATCCCGTCTACCACGGTCACTTCAAATGCAACCGCGCCAAGCTCGCGGAGATGCCTGCGCTGTGGGGCTATGCGCGGGATCTGTTCCAGACCCCGGGGTTCGGCGACACCATCGACTTCGTGCAGATCAAGCAGCACTATTACATCGTCCATGCGGACATCAATCCCACGCAGATCGTGCCGAAGGGCCCGGAGCTCGCGAATTGGCTGACCCCGCACGGCCGGGAACAGTTGGGCGGCCGGCCGTTCGGGGACGGCACGCCGCCCGGCCCGACCCGCGAGGGTGAGCGCGTCGCACCGGAGCACACCCCGCTCTAGTTCCAGAGCATGCGCACCGACCACTCCGCGTGCGGCAGTTCGAAGATCTCGCCGGTCTGATCCTGCACGAGCGTGAGCAGCTGTACCGCGATCCCGGTGAGCCGGCCGCGCTGCGGATCGACCGTCGGGATGGTGACCGCCAAGCGAGTGTCCGGCCGGTACACCGTCTGGGTCGTGTCCAACGGATCCTCGTAGACCCGCAGCAGTCGCCACGGCGCCCTGGCGATCGCCGACGGCACCGACAGCTGCACCGGGTCGCGTTCGCCGACCCGCAGTTCGCCCTGCGCGCCGGGCGCCCGACAGGCGTTGAGGTCGAGCACCTGGCAGTACTGATACGGGCCGACGACCGTGGCCACGCCCCGCGAGTATGCGCTGATCTCGGGCAGCTGCGGCTCGTGGTCGCGGGTCAACCGCCAGATCAGGGCCGCGGTGGCCGCCGTCGAGAGGACGGCCACGACGGTCAGGACCGCCAGCACCCGCCTCACTCGGGGGTCACCCGGGCGTCGACCCGGCCGGTCGGGGAAGCGGACCGCGGACCTTCCTGCTCGGCCAGCACCGGGCGGTTTCCGCCGAAGCCGGGGATCAACGATTCACCGCGATAACTCACGATCGTCTGGGCGAGTCCGAGGAACAGCACGGCCGTGATGGTAGTGAACCCGGCCCAGAGGTCGGTGTAGATGAGCACCCCGGTGGCCCCGCCGGCCACCCAGGCCAGCTGCAGCAGAGACTCCGAGCGGCCGAACGCCGAGGCCCGCGACTCCTCGGGCAGATCGTCCTGCAGGGATGCGTCCAGTGACGCCTTGGCGATGGCACTGGCGCCCGAGGTGATCAGCGTCGCGACGGCGGCCACCAGCAGATTGCCGGTCACCGCGGTCACCAGCGCCGCTGCGGTGACGGCGGTGGCGACGCGCACCACCACCCGCGCGGGATGTCCGAGGGTGAGCCGGGCAGCGGTCATGTTCCCGACGAAGTTGCCGATCGCGGCCGCCGCACCGATCAGGCCCAGGATGCGCAGCTGCTCCCATCCGCCGGCGTCGTGTGCTTTGGCCACGAACGCCGGATACAGGAACAAGAACCCCACCATGACCTTGATGGTGCAGTTGCCCCACAGCGAGGTGATGGTGTTGCGGCCCAGCGGTTGCCGGGCCCGCCCGGCACGCCTGCGCGGGTGGTCCGGCCGGCCCTGATCGCCGTCGCCGCCGTGATAGCCCAGCGTGGCCGGCACCTCCCCGGCGGTGACCTCCACCCACTTCGGGATCCGCATCGACAGCACCGCGCCGGCCGCCGACACCGCGACGATGATGTACAGCGCCCCGGGCAGGTGGAACAGGTTGAGCAGATACTCGGCGCCCGCGGCCAGACCTCCGCCCACCACGGTGCCGCCCAGTAGGCCGAAGGTGGTCAGCCGCGAATTCACCCGGACCAGATCGATGCTCGGAGGCAGCACCCGCGGCGTCACGGCGCTTCTGAGCACCGAGAACGACTTCGACAACACCATCATCCCGAGCGCACACGGGTAGAGCACCCAGGACTGGTAGCTCCCGGTGGCGCTGTCGTAGTTGGCGATCAGCAGTACCACCAGCGCAGTGCGCAACAGGAAGGAGGCGGCCAACGCGACCCGGCGGCCGTGTTGCAGCCGGTCCAGCGCCGGACCGATCAGCGGGGCGATGACGGCGAACGGCGCGATGGTGATGAGCAGGTACAGCGCCACCTTGCTCTTGCTCTCACCGCTGGCCGCGGCGAAGAACAGCGTGTTGGCCAGCGCGACGGCCATCGCGGCGTCGACGGCGAAGTTCGCCACCACCGGCCAGGTCAGCGCCGTCAGCCCGGATTTGTCGGCGCCGTCGGCTGTGGCCGCCCGGTGCACCAGGCCGTACACCCGCTCACCCATCTCCCGGCTACGGGCGGCCGCGGCCCGGGTGACGGTGATCTTCTGCTGTTCATAGGAGTAGTCGGCGTCACGCGCGCGCTCGGAGCGGTACTCGGGCGTCGGATCGGAGTCCAGGGGCGGCAGCCAGCGGTTGGAACTCGGCATCGGCCGGCCGCGCCGCCGGTGGGTGTAGCCATCGCTGGGGTAGTTGGCCATCCCCGGGTGGTCTGCACCGGCCGGTGGCCGCGGCGGGTAGTAGCGGGCGTCGCGCCGGAATTCCCCGTCGTCGCGATCTCCTGCGCGATCTCCTCCGCCGGTCACCTCCTGATTCTCCCTCATGAACCCGACAGCGGGCGGACAGCCGACCGGTGTGGCTTTCGACTGTCGCTCTGCGGCACTATGGGAGGCGATGGACAGCGTGACCGATACCGCCACGGACGTGGCACACCGCCCTGCGGAGCTCGAGGCGGTCCTGCTGGGTGCCGCCGATCAGGCGCGCGCGGCGCTGGCCGAGTCCAGCGGGCAGGACAGCGTCGGGGAGTACCTCGGGGCCACGTTCGAGGACCCGACCTCGGCGACGCACCGGTTCCTGGCCGATCTGCCGGGCTACCGCGGCTGGCAGTGGGCCGTCGTCGTGGCCGCCTACCCCGGCTCCGACCACGCCACGATCAGCGAGATCGCGCTGGTGCCGGGACCGACGGCGCTGCTGGCGCCCAAGTGGGTGCCGTGGGAGGAGCGGGTGCGCCCCGGCGACCTCGGCCCCGGCGACCTGCTCGCCCCGCAATCGGAGGACCCCCGCCTGGTTCCGGCGTATCTGGCCGGCGACGACCCCCAGGTCGAGGAGGTCGCGGCCGAATTGGGCTTCGGCCGGCGGCAGGTGCTCAGCCGGTGGGGTCGCACCGAGGCCGCCCAACGCTGGCACGACGGCGAGTTCGGCCCCGGTTCGGCGATGGCCCGCTTCACCAAACGGGTGTGCCGCGACTGCGGCTTCTATCTGCCGCTGTCCGGGTCGCTCGGCGTGCTGTTCGGCGTCTGCGCCAACGAGATGTCCGCCGACGGGCACGTCGTCGAATCCGAATACGGCTGTGGCGCGCACTCCGATACCCCGGCGCCGCAAGGCACGGGTTCGCCGCTGTACGACCCGTACGACGACGGTGTCGTCGAGGTGGCCGAGCGCGATTAGCGCTCCGCGGCGGCCTTGATCTTGCGCAGCGACTCGTTCATCCCGGCCACCAGTTCCTCTTCGAAGCTCGGCACCCCGCCGAACAGCGCGTTGACGGTCATCGTCGAGACGGCCTTGACGCCGCCGGTCGCATCGCGCGTCTCGGTCAGTCGGGTACCGGTCGCGGTGGGCTCGAGTTCGTAGCTCCACACGGTGTTGTTGGCGTTCACCCGGAACGCGATCTTCTTCTCCGGCACCAGGTCGGTGATCGTGCAGGTGGTGGGCCAGAACAGCGGGCCGCGCTTGTTCAGGTTGACCGTCCGGGTGCCCGGGCGCACCGGGCCCAGCGGCTTCATGACGCGGCACTGGGGGCTCCACTGGGGCATGCGGTTGAGGTCTGACACCAGTGACCACACCGTCGCCGCCGGGGCGTCGATGTCGATCTGTGCGTGCAGTAACGGTGCGGCCATGGCTCCTCCTCGGGAGACGGTCGGGTGGGGTGGGTCAGCGCAGCCCGCTCTGTGCGCCGCGGGCGCCGCGGCGCGCCGCGTGTCGCTGCCACAGGAAGGTCGTGGTGCCCAGCACCCCGATGCCCAGGCCCGCGACGGTGAACGGGCGCCAGGTGTGCAGCGCGCCGACGGTGAAGGCGAGCACCGTGGCGAACAGCCAGCCGGTGGCGATCACCAGGATGACCGGCCACGGCTCGAGCAGCGCCGCGGGCAGCGCGGGCGGTTGCGGTGTGGCGCCGTGGTGACGGTGATCGTCGGTCATCGTGGGCCAACCTAGCGGATCGAAAGTCAGCCAAACGAACGATCGCGTCTTTTGCCCTGGGTAGTATTTGCCTCGTGGTGGACACCGACGCTCGACTGGCCAGTGACCTGTCGCTCGCGGTGATCCGGCTGGCACGCCAATTGCGGTTCCGGCGTGCCGAATCGCCGATCTCGCTGTCCCAGCTGTCGGCGCTGTCGACTCTGGCCAAAGAGGGTGCGATGACTCCCGGTGCGTTAGCTGAGCGGGAACGGGTCCGGCCGCCGTCGATGACGAGGGTGATCGCGTCGCTGGTCGAACTGGGCTACGTCGCACGCAGCGCCCATCCCGACGACGGTCGCCAGGTGCTGGTGTCGGTGTCGCAGGCGGGCGCCGACCTCATCGAAGCGGAGAAGCGGGCCAGCCAGGAGTGGCTGAAACGTCGGCTCGAGCGGCTCGACCCCGAGCAGCGCCGGACATTGCTGACGGCGGCCGATCTGATGACCGCGATCGTCGATCAGAGCGCGTGAGCCGGCCCGTCACCGTCGTCGACGTCGACGACCCGGCCGACCCACGTCTGGACGACTTCCGGGATCTGAACAGCATCGACCGGCGCCCGGATCTCCCGACCGGCAAGGGTCTGGTGATCGCCGAGGGCGTTCTGGTGGTCGAACGCATGGTGGCGTCCAGATTCACCCCGCGGGCCCTGCTCGGCACCGACCGCCGGCTGACCGAGCTGGGCGGAGTGCTCGACGGGGTGGACGCCCCGTTCTATCGGGCGAGCGCCGAGGTGATGGCCGAGGTGGTCGGTTTCCACCTCAACCGCGGGGTGCTCGCCTCGGCGTCACGGCCGGCCGAACTCGAGGTGGCGCAGATCCTCGACGGGGCCCGCACGGTGGCGGTTCTGGAAGGGGTCAACGACCACGAGAACCTGGGCTCGATCTTCCGCAACGCCGCCGGCCTCGATGTCGACGCGATCATGTTCGGGGCCGGCTGCGCGGACCCGCTGTACCGGCGGGCGGTCCGGGTGTCGATGGGCCACGCCCTCCTGGTGCCCTTCGCCCGCTCGATCGCCTGGCCAGAAGAGCTGAAAGCGGTGAAGGACAACGGGTTTCGACTCCTCGCCATGACCCCTGATGCGGCGGCCGAGACATTGGCCGACGCCGTGCCGAGGCTGCGTGGCGAGAAGGTGGCGATCCTCGTCGGCGCGGAGGGGCCCGGTCTGACCGAGCGGGCGATGTGGGCCAGCGATGTCCGGGTACGCATTCCGATGTCGCGAGGCACCGATTCGCTCAACGTGGCGACGGCCGCGGCGCTGGCGTTCTACGAGCGAGCCAGGACGGGTCCGACGGGCAGCGGGGGAGAGGGTGGCCGGTGACCGACGAATCCACGCCCTGGGGAACGGGCTTGACGGTGGCCGCGCTGGTGGCCGCCGTCATCGGGGCCGCCGTCGTCGTCCTGAGTGTGGGATTGATCCGGGTGCATCCGCTGCTGGCGGTCGGCCTGAACCTGGTGGCCGTCGGCGGGCTGGCCCCGACGGTGTGGGGGTGGCGCCACCGGCCGGTGTGGCGGTGGTTCGTGCTCGGCGGCGCAGTCGGCGTGGCCGCCGGCTGGATCGCGCTGCTGGCGCTCGCCGCCGGCGGGGTCGTCTAACGACGGATCAACGCTGCCCGCTGGAGCGGACGCCCAGCAGCACATCCTCCCACGCGGGCACCGTCGGCTTGGCCTTGCGGGCGCGGGCCGGCTTGGCCGCCGGAACCTCGTCTTCGGCCACCGGCTCGGGGGACGGCGTGGGCGCCGGTACCGGGGATGGAGCGGGGGCGGGCGCAGGTGCGGGCGCGGGGGCCGGCTCGTCGAAGTCCAGCTGAGCCACCGGCGCGACCGGGCGCAACTGCCGGGCGAAGTGCGGGTCGATCAGGTCGGCGGCCGCCTCGTCGAACGCGGTGACCGTGCCGCCATGGGCACCCGGGACGTAGCGGAAATGCGCGACGTTGTCCGAACGGCCGGCCTTCCACGCCAGCTGCACCGTCCAGCGGCCATCCTCGTTGCGCCAGGCGTCCCAGGTCGTCGCATCGGGGTCGAGGCCGCGTGCGACCAGCGCCGTGGTGATCGTCTCCAGGAGGGTGAGTACCGCCGGGCCGTCGGCGAGCACCGGATGCGCCGCGGTGGCGAGTTCCGCGGCGCGTGAGCGTTCGAGCAGCACCGGGTGGGCGAAGCGCTCGACCCGCTCGATCGGCACCCCCGAGGCGTTGGCGACCTGCTCGACCGAGGCGCCGGCACGGATCTTGGACTGGATCTCCCGGGGACGAAGCACGCTGTGGACCTCGACATCCATCATGGTTTGGTTGTCTGCCCGGCTGGACCCCGCCCGGTCGCCACGCACGGCCGCACGCAATCGGTCGTCGTGACGCAGCAGGAACTTCTCGCCGGAGTCGGCCTCGCAGACGATGCGTTTGCCGTCGACATCCAATCCGACGACCTTGAGTTCCCGCACACCGACCTCCTCCGGGCTCAAGCCGGCGCGAGGCGCGGCCCGATCAAGAGCCGACCCTACTGCGTTATCTGCCCGTTACCGTGCTGACACGCGGCACTCGGGTCAGAGTCGTTCCACCACCCAGTCCACGCAGGCGGTCAGCGCGGTGACGTCCTCGGGGTCCACCGCGGCGAACATGGCGACGCGCAATTGGTTGCGGCCGAGCTTGCGGTACGGCTCGGTATCGACGATCCCGTTGGCGCGCAACACCTTTGCCACCGCAGCCGCATCGACCTCGTCGGAGAAGTCGATGGTGCCGACGACCTGTGAGCGCAGGGCGGGGTCGGTGACGAACGGGGTGACATACGCCGACGCCTCGGCCCAGGAGTACAGCCGCTCCGACGAGTCGGCGGTGCGGCCGACCGCCCAGTCCAGCCCGCCGTTGCCGTTGAGCCAGTCCAGCTGTTCGGCGAGCAGCACCAGCGTGCCGATCGCGGGGGTGTTGTAGGTCTGGTTCTTGGTGCTGTTGTCCACGGCGATCGGCAGCGACAGGAAGTCGGGCACCCAGCGGCCCGAGGCGCCGATGGCGTCGATGCGAGCCAGCGCGGCGGGGGAGACCACGGCCAGCCACAGCCCGCCGTCGCCGGCGAAATTCTTCTGCGGTGCGAAGTAGTAGGCGTCGGCCTGACTGATGTCGACCGGCAGGCCACCGGCGCCGGACGTCGCGTCGATGACGATCAGGGCGTCCCCGGCGCCGTCGGGCCGTTGCACGGGGACCGACACACCCGTCGAGGTCTCGTTGTGTGCCCAGGCGATGACGTCGACGGAGGGATCGGATTGCGGCGACGGGGCGCTGCCCGGGTCGGCCTTGACGACGATCGGATCCCCGACGAAGGGGTTCTTGGCCACCGCGGAGGCGAATTTGGCGCTGAACTCCCCGTAGGTCAGGTGCAGCGAGCGCTGATCGATCAGCCCGAACGCCGCGGCGTCCCAGAAGGCGGTGGAGCCACCGTTACCCAGGATGACGTCGTAGCCCTCGGGCACGGAGAACAGCGTCTTGATGCCGTCGCGCACTCGACCCACGAGGTTCTTCACCGGCGCCTGGCGATGGGAGGTGCCGAACAGGTCGCTCGCCGCGGACAGGGCGGCGAGCTGTTCGGGGCGCACCTTCGAGGGCCCGGACCCGAAACGTCCGTCGCGGGGTTTGAGGTCGGCGGGAATCGTGAGGTCGGCCATGCCCTCAGCCTAGATGCCGCGGATGACGGCGGACGCGGTCAGTCCTCAGCAAACTCTCAAAGACCTCATGGACTTTTACCCGATACCTGCGGTACTGTGTACAGCAGACCGGTGAATGTAAACCACGTCGGGAGGCCCTCAAATGGCTCGCACACGCATGGTCCGCCGCTGGCGCCGCAACATGGAGATCGGCGACGGTCCCGAAGACCGCGCATACGTCGACACTCTGACGACCCTCTCGGAGGGGTCGGTGCGCCGCAACTTCAACCCCTACACCGACATCGACTGGAGCTCCCCGGAGTTCGCGGTCACCGACCACGACGAACGGTGGATCCTGCCGGGCACCGATCCGATCGGCCGGCACCCCTGGTATCGCGCGCAGCCGGTGCAGCGGCAGATCGAGATCGGCCGCTGGCGGCAGGCCAACGTCGCCAAGGTGGGCCTGCAGTTCGAGATCATCCTGATCCGCGGCCTGACCAACTACGCGTTCTGGGTGCCCAACGGCTCACCGGAGTACCGGTACTGCATGCACGAGACGGTCGAAGAGTGCAACCACACCATGATGTTCCAGGAGATGGTGAACCGCATCGGCGCCGACGTTCCCGGTATGCCGCGGATGCTGCGCTGGCTGTCGCCGTTCATCCCGCTGGTGGCCGGTCCGCTGCCGATCCCGTTCTTCTTCGGGGTGCTCGCCGGCGAGGAGCCGATCGACCACACCCAGAAGAACGTGTTGCGCGAAGGCAAGTCGATCCACCCGATCATGGAGCGCGTGATGGCCATCCATGTCGCCGAGGAGGCGCGGCACATCTCGTTCGCCCACGAATACCTGCGCAAGCGGTTGCCGCACCTGCCCAAGCGTCAGCGGTTCTTCCTGTCGCTGTACGTGCCGGTGGTCATGCGCGTGTTGTGCCAGGCGATCATCAAGCCGCCGCGTAGCTTCTGGAAGGAATTCGACATTCCGCGGTCGGTGCGCAAGGAGCTGTTCTTCCAGGCGCCCGAGTCGCGGCAGTTCCTGCGGGACATGTTCGGCGATGTGCGGATGCTCTGCCACGAGACCGGGTTGATGAACCCGCTGGCAAAGCTGATGTGGCGGATCTGCCGAATCGACGGCAGGCCCAGCCGCTACCGCAGTGAGCCGCACCGGCAGCACGTCGTGCCGGCCGCCTGACCAGAGGACGCCCGCCGGTGCCCCATGTGATCACCCAGTCCTGTTGCAGCGACGGGTCGTGCGTCTACGCCTGCCCGGTGAACTGCATCCACCCCTCGCCGGACGAACCGGGCTTCGCCACGGCGGAGATGCTGTACATCGATCCCGCATCCTGCGTCGACTGTGGTGCGTGCGTGAGCGCGTGCCCGGTCGGCGCGATCGCCCCCGAGTCGAAGCTGACCGTGGACCAATTGCCGTTCGTCGAACTCAACGCCGCGTTCTACCCCGAGCGCCGCGCCGACGAGAAGGTGCCGCCCACCTCGAAGCTGGCGCCGGTACTGGAGGCCCCGGTGGTGCACCAGCGGCCGGGCGGGCCGCTGACCGTCGCCATCGTCGGTAGCGGTCCCGCAGCGATGTACGCCGCCGACGAGCTGCTCACCCAACGCGGGGTGCGGGTCTCCATGTTCGAGCGGCTGCCCACGCCCTATGGGCTGGTCCGCGCCGGGGTGGCGCCGGATCATCAGAGCACCAAACGGGTGACCCGGTTGTTCGACCGGATCACCGGCAAGCGGAATCTGCACCTCTATCTCAATGTCGAGGTCGGCACCGACATCACCCACTCCGATCTGCTGGCCCACCATCACGCCGTGCTGTATGCGGTGGGGGCGCCGAACGACCGCCGGCTCGACGTCCCCGGTATGGGCACCGCGGGAACCGGCACCGCGACCGAGATCGTCGCCTGGTTCAACGGTCATCCCGACTTCGCCGACCTGCCGGTCGACCTGACCCACCGCCGGGCCGTCGTCATCGGCAACGGCAATGTCGCGCTCGACGTCGCGCGTGTCCTGACCACCGATCCCGACGTCCTCTCGCGGACCGACATCGCCGATCACGCCCTGACGGCGCTTCGCGGCTCACACGTCGAGGAGGTCGTGATCGCCGCCCGCCGCGGTCCGTCCGACTCGGCGTTCACACTGCCCGAGCTGATCGGGCTGACCGCGGCCTGCGAGGTCGTGCTCGATGCGGCCGACCACGAACTGGTGCGCCGCGACCTCGAGGCCGACACCGACGCACTGACGCGCAACAAGTTGCAGATCCTGACCGAACTCGGCGACGCCGAGGCCCCGATCACGGGCCCACGCATCCGGCTGGCCTACCGGCTGACGCCCCAACGGATCACCGGCGGCGACCGGGCCGACGGGGTGGAGTTCACCGTCACGGGCACCGATGAGGTCCGCCAACTCGCCGCCGGTCTGGTGCTCACGTCCATCGGCTATCGCGGCAAGCCCGTGGACGGTCTGCCGTTCGACGACACCACCGCCACCGTGCCCAACGACGGCGGCCGGGTGGTCGGCCCGCAAGGCGATCCGGTCGCCGGCAGCTATGTGGCGGGCTGGATCAAACGTGGGCCGTCCGGCTTCATCGGCACCAACAAGTCGTGCGCCGCCGAAACCGTGCACGCGCTGGTCGACGACTACAACGCCGGAGCGCTAGCGGCGCCCGCCGGTACCGGCGGGATCGGTGCGCTGGTGCGCACCCGCCGACCCGACCTCGTCGACGCCGCGGGCTGGCGAGCCATCGACGCAGCCGAGATCGCGCGCGGGGGCGGGGACCGCCCGCGCAACAAGTTCACCTCGATCGCCGAGATGCTCGCCGCCGCGGATGCCGCCCCGTCCCCGCCGCTCGGGCGCCGGTTGCTGGCCGGATTGCTCCGCTGACCCGGACTACTGCGCCTGCATGGCGGCCTGCACCTCCTCGATGGGGACGGTGCGGACCGGCTGGCCGAGTGACCAGATGTGGCCGAACGGATCTTTCAGCACGCCGTAGCGATCGCCCCAGAACTGCTCCTCGACGGGCATCACCACGGTCGCGCCCGCGTCGACCGCCCGCTGGAACCAGCCGTCGACGTCGGTGACCTGCAGGTGGATGGTCACCGGTGAGCCGCCGAGAGCCTTCGGCGTCATCGATGCGTCGGCACACATCTCGGGGAAGTCGTCGTTGAGCATCACCATCGAGCCGTTGATATCGAGCGCGGCGTGCACCAGCCGGCCGTCCGGACCCGGCACGCGGCCGTATTCGGACGCGCCGAACGCCGCTACGTAGAAGTCGATGGCCGCGGCGGCGTTGTCGACGACGAGATGCGGGGCGATGAACGGGGTCACTTCAGGTGCCATGAGGCCTCCTTCTCGAGCGGATGTCACCGATGCTGACCCATGGCACCGACAAATCTCATCGGCGGACCGTGAGCGATCGCGGTCGTCGGCGTCAATTTTTTCCGAAAGGCCGCGGCTCGCGGAGCCGAGCGCGTATAGCAGAAGCCATGGCAGCGCGGGCCCGCGTCGGGTGCATCGGCGTGTTCGGGATCGCGCTGGGGATCGGCGTGCTGACCGGTGCACCGGCGGCCGGTGCCGACACCGACCCCGACACCGCCGGCGGCGTCACGCGCGGTGCGGAGTCGGCAGAACCGGCCGGCCCCACGCGTCCGGCGCGCGGCGCGACGACACCACCGGAGCGGCGCGACGCCCGCGTGTTGCACGCCGCGGCACGGGCCGCCGAGGCCGCCGCCGCCGAACCCGAGCGCCCGGCGGTCCGGGCGGTGGCCGACGCCCGCCGGGCCGGCACCCGCGCACAGACCTATCCGGTCATCCGATCGTCCGCCGTGCCGGAAGAGCCGCCGCAACCGGCCGGCCGCGTCGCGCCGACCGAGCGGGTGGGTCGCGAGCTGTTCAACGAGACGCCCCGGATCACCTACGACCCGGCCCGCAACACGCAGAGCGTCGACGATGCCGGCGATGTGGTGGTCACCGGCCGCCTCGACGTCGACGATCCGGATGGAGATGCGCTCACCTACGTCGTCGGCCGGCCCCGCAACGGCGGCACCGTGGCGATCGACGGCACCGGCGCGTTCACCTACCGCCCGTTGAACGCGATGGCCGCCGTCGGCGGAACCGACGAGTTCACCGTCGTGGTCAGTGACGAGGCGGCGGCGCCGCATGGGCACGGACCCGCGGGCCTGCTGCAACTCCTGCCGATCATCGGCAGTCTCATCGTCCCGGGCGGCGGACATCGCGCCGTGGCGACCGTCACCGTCACCGTCACTCCGGTCGCGGATCGTGACCTCGGCTTCCCCGCCGGGTTCCGCTGGGGCGTCGCGCATTCCGGATTCCAGGCCGAAGGCGGACCCGGATCGCCCGTCGATCCGAACTCCGACTGGTACCGGTGGGTGCACGATCCGTTCAACCAACTCTTCGGCCTGACCCACGGCGTTCCCGAGAACGGGCCCGGTGCCTACGTCAGCTACGGCACCGATGCCGCTCTGGCCCGTGACGTGTTGGGAATGAACACGTTCCGCATGGGTATCGAGTGGAGTCGGCTGTTTCCCACCTCCACCGCGGCGATCGACGTCACCGACGAGGGCGGCACCGTCAGTCTGGCCGACCTGCAGGCGATGGACGCCCTCGCCGACCAGGGTCAGGTCATGCACTACCGCGAGGTCTTCACCTCGCTGCGTGCGCAAGGACTCGAACCGCTGGTGACCGTCAACCACTTCACCCTGCCGCTGTGGATCCATGATCCGCTGGCGTCGCGGTGGCTGGTCCAGTTCGGGCTACCGGCACTTCGCGCCGGCTGGCTGTCCTCGTCCACCGCGGTCGAATTCGGCAAGTACGCGGCGTACGTCGCCTGGAAATACGGCGATCAGGTGGACAACTGGGCCACCATCAACGAGCCGTTCGCGCCGGTGCTCACCGAGCTGCTGGCCATCCCCGGTCTGGTCCCGGCCTGGCCGCCGGGGGTGTTGCGGCCCGACCTCGCCTCGACGCTGCTGGTCAACCAGGCCCGCGGACACGTCGCGGCTTACGACGCGATCCATCTGTGGGACACCGTCTCTGCCACACCGGGGCAGCCGGCGGCGTTCGTCGGGTTCACCAACAACATGATCCCCGCCCGTCCGGCCGATCCGCGCAACCCCCTCGACGACGAGGCCGCCGACGCGTGGAACGCCTTCTACAACCGCTGGTTCCCCAACGCGGTCATCGACGGCTGGGTGGACGCGAATTTCGACGGCAAGAAGACCTCCGACGAAATGCACGCCGACTTCGTCGGCAAGGCTGACTTCCTGGGCGTGCAGTACTACGGATCGCAACCGATGCAGGGCTTCGGCCTGGCACCGATCCCCGGATTCCCGTTCCTGCGCGGGCTTCCCGTGCGCTGCGATCCCTCACCCACCTGCAGCGACTTCAATCAGCCCACCGACCCCGGTGGTTTCCGGGAGGTGCTCGAACTCGCCGCATCCTATGGAAAGCCGTTGTGGGTCACCGAGAACGGCATCGCCGACTCGCAGGACGCGAAGCGGCCGTCGTATCTGGTCAGCCATATCGCGGTGGTCCAGGATCTCGTGGCCCACGGGATGGACATCCGCGGCTACACCTATTGGTCGTTCGTCGACAACCTCGAGTGGTCCGAGGGTTACGACCTGCAATTCGGTCTGTACGGCTCCGATCCGGACACGCCCGAGCTCGAACGCATCCCGAAGCCGGCCAGTATCGCGGCGATCAGTCAGATCACCAGGGCCAACGGATTGCCGATCCCGTTGCTGCAGTGGTTCATCCCGCACCTGCCCGGCTAGCTCAGACGATGCTGAATCCGGCGGGCAGGGTGAGGCGACCGGTGAGTCCGAGCAGCAGTACCTCGCCCTGCCCGGAGGCCACGGCGACCTGGCCCGCCAACTCCACCGCGGCGGCCAGGACGTCGGCCGGCGGGGTGTGGGTGACCCCGGCTGCCCGGGCGATGTCCAATCCGTGCACTGCCAGTTCGAAGGTGCGGGTCGGCAGGTAGGTGCTCAACCGGATGCCCAGTCCGCCGATCACCTCGATGAGGGGGTCACCCGCGGTCCGGGCGTCGGCCAGTGCCGTATCGACCAGACGCTCGACGGTGCCGGCGGGATCGTCGCCGAGGTCACGGCCGGCCTGGCGGCCGCGTTCGGCGACGGAGGCCGGGTCGATACCGAGTGCCGCGGGGGTGATCCGCAGGTAGTACTCGGCCGGTGTGGTGACGTCCTCGCGAACCGCACGTGTCCTCAGATAGGTGGTGACGGTGGTCAGCGAGCGCGACGTGTGGCCGACCAGCGCGCGCAGATCCCAGTCACCCAGTCCGGGTCCATCCCAGCCGGCCGCGGGCAGCGACGCCACCAGGCGCGCGAAACTGTGTGCTGCCGAGGCGTATTCGGCGAGGCCGGTGATGGTCACGAGGTCTTGACGCGGTCCCAGCCCCGGACCGATTCCGCGCTGCGCGGTTCGGGTCCGACGTAGACCGCCGACGGGCGGACCAACTTGCCGAGGCGCTTCTGTTCCAGAATGTGCGCACACCATCCCGCGGTGCGGCCACAGGTGAACATCGCGGGCATCATTGACGGCGGCACCTCGGCGAAGTCCAGGATCACCGCCGCCCAGAACTCGACGTTGGTCTCGATCGGCCGGTCGGGCCGGCGCTCGCGTAATTCGGCGAGTGCGGCCTGCTCGAGCGCCGCGGCCACCTCGTAGCGCGGCGCCCCGAGGCGTTCGGCGGTCGCCCGCAGCACCCGCGCCCGCGGATCCTCGGCACGGTAGACCCGGTGGCCGAAACCCATCAGTTTGTCCTTGCGGTCGAGGATGTCCCTGACCACCGTGCGGGCGTCGCCGCTGCGTTCGACCTCTTCGATCATCGGCAGGACCCGGGCCGGGGCCCCGCCGTGCAGCGGTCCGCTCATCGCGCCCACCGCCCCCGACAGTGCGGCGGCCACGTCGGCTCCGGTGGACGCGATCACCCGGGCGGTGAAGGTGGAGGCGTTCATGCCGTGTTCGGCGGCCGAGACCCAGTAGGCGTCGATCGCCTCGACGTGCCGCGGATCCGGGTCGCCCTTCCATCGGGTCATGAATCGTGCTGTCACGGTGGCGCATTCGTCGATCGCGCGTTGCGGCACCGCGGGCTGGTGGATCCCGCGCGCCGACTGGGCGACGTAGGACAGCGCCATCACCGACGCACGGGCCAGCTGGCCGCGGGCGGTGGTGTCGTCGATGTCGAGCAGCGGCCGGTAACCCCAGATCGGGGCCAGCATCGCCAGGCCGGCCTGGACGTCGACGCGGACATCTCCACTGTGGATGGGCAGCGGGAACGGTTCGGCGGGGGTCAGACCGTCACCGAACTGCCCGTCGACCAGCAGCGACCACACGTCGCCGAAGGTCACCCGGCGTCCGACGAGTTCCTCGATGTCCACCCCGCGGTAGCGCAGGGCGCCGCCGTCCTTGTCGGGCTCGGCGATCTCGGTGGTGAACGCCACCACGCCCTCCAGCCCCGCCACGAAATCCGTCGGTACCGGCGATGACGTCTCGGTCATGGGGGGATTCTCGCACCCGGGCGGCCGGCGGGCAGTACCGGTCGGTGACCGCGAGACGAACGCCGGGCGTAGCGTTGGCGCGGTGACGGAGCTCGAGAACGAGCACTTGGCGACCATGCGGGTGGAGTACGGATCGGTGGAGAAGGACGGCAGCCCCGACCTGGACGCCGACTGGGTGTCCGACGGCTGGGTGGTATTGCTGACCAGGTGGCTGGCCGACGCTGAGCAGGCGGGGTTGTCCGAACCCAACGCGATCGTCGTCGGCACCGTGGACGGCGCGGGACGACCGGTGACCCGCACGGTGTTGTGCAAGAACGTGGACGACGACGGCATCACCTTCTTCACCAACTACGACTCGGCCAAGGCGCACGACATCGCGGGTACGCCGTACGCCTCGGCGACATTTCCGTGGTACGCCCTCGGCCGGCAGGTGCATGTCCGCGGCGCGGTGCGCAAGGTGTCGGCCGAGGCGACGGCGACCTACTGGTCGACGCGGCCCCGGGGCTCCCAGCTGGGTGCATGGGCCTCGTACCAGTCCCAGCCGATCGCCTCGCGTGCGGCGCTGCTCGAGCAGCTGGCCGAGGTCACCGACCGCTTCGCCGGCGCGGAGGTTCCGGTACCCCCCAACTGGGGCGGTTATCTGATCGCACCCGAGGTGGTGGAGTTCTGGCAGGGCCGGGCGAACCGGGTCCACAACAGGATCTGCGTGACGGGCGGCCGCGTCGAGCGGCTGCAGCCGTAGGTGGCCAGAGGGCTCCTCGCCGACACCACACCGCTGCGGACGCCGGACTTCCGCCGGCTCTGGATCGCCGGCATCCCGACGGTCATCGGTGCCAACCTGACCATCTTCGCGGTCCCGGTGCAGCTCTACGCGTTGACGCAGAGCTCCGCCTACGTGGGTCTGGCCGGGGTGTTCGCGGTGGTGCCGCTGATCGTGTTCGGGCTCTGGGGCGGCGCGCTGGCCGATGCGATGGACCGGCGCGTGCTGCTGATCGTCGCGTCGTGCGGCTTGGCGCTGGCCTCGGTGCTGCTCTGGCTGCAGGCCGCACTCGGGTTGAACAACGTCTGGCTGGTGTTGTGCCTGCTGTCGGTGCAGCAGGCGTTCTATGCCGTGAACTCGCCGACCCGGTCCGCCGCGATACCGCGCATGGTGCCCGAAGACCAACTGCCGGCAGCCAATTCGCTGAACATGACGGTGTTCCAGTTCGGCGCGATCGTCGGGCCGCTGCTGGCCGGTGTGCTGCTGCACTGGGTCGATCTGTCCGCGCTCTACCTGATCGACGCCATCACCACCATCGTGCCCATCTGGGCCACCTTCCGGCTGGCGCCCATGCCCCCGACCGCCACCGATGCCGCCGCGAGGTTCGGTCTGACCGCCGTGCTCGACGGGTTTCGCTATCTCGCCGGCAACCGGGTGGTGCTGATGTCGTTCGTCGTCGACCTCATCGCGATGATCTTCGGCATGCCGCGAGCGCTGTTCCCGCAGATCGCCCACGAGAGCTTCGGGGGACCGGTCGAGGGCGGCACGGTGATCGCACTGCTGGCCGCCGCGATGTCGGTGGGTGCAGTTGCGGGCGGGGTGTTCTCCGGTTGGTTACCGCGGGTGCGCCGACAGGGCGGCGCGGTGGTGGGAGCCATTGTGGTGTGGGGACTGGCGATGGTCGGCTTCGGCGTGGCGTGCGGCTTCGCCGGCGGACACACCGGCGTGCTGCTGTGGGTGGCGCTGGTGTTTCTGGCCGTCGGCGGTGCGGCCGACATGGTGTCGTCCGCCTTCCGGTCGACGATTCTGCAGCAGGCGGCCTCCGACGACGTCCGCGGCCGGCTGCAGGGGGTGTTCGTGGTCGTGGTGGCCGGTGGGCCGCGGGTCGCCGATGTCGCGCACGGCGCGGCCGCCGCCGCGGTCGGGACCACGCTGGCCGCTGCCGGTGGCGGCGGGCTGGTGGTGGTGGGTGTCCTGGTCGCCGTCGCCCTGGCCCCGGTCTTCCTGCGCTACCGGGTCGAGCCGGTGAAAGTGCCGGAAAGCGACAAAAGGTGACTCCCGGCGATATGCGCACAACGCCATAACTGCCCTGGGTGCCGCTCGGGCGGGTTAGCATCCGACCCGTGGCTGAAGGCGTCGGCGCACCGGACATCGGCTTGCGGGAACGCAAGAAGCGCCGGACGCGCGCCACCCTCGTCGACGCCGCCATCGAATTGTGCGCCCGGCAGGGCTACGAACACACCACCGTCGAACAGATCGCCGCGCAGGCCGACGTCTCACCGCGGACGTTCAGCCGCTACTTCGCCTCCAAGGAGGCGGTTCTGCTGACTCTGCTCGACGACTTCGCCGCGGCGGTGGCCGACCGGCTGGCAGCGTTGCCTGCCGAGATGTCCCCACTCGAGGCGCTGTACCGATCGCATGTCGACGTCCTGCGCGCGGTCACCGCGCTCGACAACCCGAATCTTTCCCCCGACCGGATCGCCACCATGCTGCGGATCCTCAACTCCACCGAGTCGCTGCGGTTGGCCGCCGCGGAGTTCCGGTCGGACGGGGTGCTCGAGGCGCTGGCCGCCAGAATGGGTCTGCAGGCCGGCGACCGCACCGTGCGCATCGCGCTGGCCGTCTCCTCCAGCGTCATCGCCACCGCTTGCTATGACCTGATCGACGACGTCGACGGACAGCCGCTGGGACCGGATCTGATGGCCGATCGCATCGACGACAGCTTCCGGCGGTTGCTCTCCGTCACCGCTGAACTGCCGCGGTCACGACCGTAAGGTGGTGCGGTGATCGACGACGCACCGGATCTCGGTCTCCGTGAACGCAAGAAGCGTCGGACCCGCACGACGCTGATCGACGTCGCCGCGGATCTGTGCGTCCGGCAGGGATACGACAACACGACCGTGGAGCAGATCGCCTCCGCGGCGGAGGTTTCCAGCCGCACCTTCAATCGGTACTTCCCCAGCAAGGAGTCGGTGATCGCGGCGTTCGCCGACGAGATCGACGAGGACATGGCGACGGTGCTGGCCCGGCAGCCGTCGGATATCGGTGAACTCGAGGCTCTGCTGCGCACCCAACTCGAGATCTTCGCTCCCGACGCGCCCAACGGACCCGGCGCGTTCAACCGGATGGCGGTGCTCATCGCGATCGTCAACGCGTCCAGCACCTTCAACACCGCGGCGTTCTCCTTCACCCCCGAGCCGGCCGACAAGTCTACGGTCGGGGTGCTCGCGCGGCGGATGGGACTACCGGCCGACGCTCCGGCCGTACGCCTGCTCGCCGACACCTGGACGCTGTTGTTCGCGACGTCGTTCCGGGGTATGGGTGTGCCCGGCGGAGACCCGATCGAGCCCGAGGTGCTGTGCCGGCGGCTACGCGAGACATACGCGCTGTTCACCCGGTTGTCCTCGCCATGGGAGTCCGGTGGTTCACCCCCGCGGGCGGTGCGCGACAATAGCGACTACCTTCGGTGAAGGGGGTCCCCCCTCGCCCTGTCGACCAGCTCAGAAGGGATTCCCGTGGCCGAAAACTCGTCCAGCGCGGCGGAGCACGCCACTCTCAACTACCCGGGTGGCGAGATCGAACTGGATATCGTCCCGGCGACTGAGGGCGCCGACGGCATCGCGCTGGGTTCGCTGTTGGCCAAGAGCGGTTACACCACCTTCGACAGCGGTTTCGTCAATACCTCGTCGACCAAGAGCGCCATCACCTACATCGACGGTGAGGCCGGCATCCTGCGCTACCGGGGTTACCCGATCGAGCAGCTGGCCGAGAAGTCGACTTTCATCGAGGTCAGCTATCTGCTGATCTACGGCGAACTACCCACGCCGGAGGAACTGGAGAAGTTCACCACCTCGATCCAGCGCCACACCCTGCTGCACGAGGATCTCAAGCGGTTCTTCGACGGCTTCCCGCGCAACGCGCATCCGATGCCGGTGCTCTCCAGCGCGGTCAACGCGCTGAGCGCCTACTACCAGGACTCGCTGGATCCGATGGATCACGAGCAGGTCGAACTGTCGACCATCCGGCTGCTGGCGAAGATGCCGACGATCGCGGCGTACGCCTACAAGAAGTCGGCCGGTCAGCCGTTCCTGTACCCGGACAACTCGCTGACGCTGGTGGAGAACTTCCTGCGGATGACGTTCGGCTTCCCGGCCGAACCGTATGAGGTGGATCCGGAGGTCGTCCGGGCGCTGGACATGCTGTTGATCCTGCACGCCGACCACGAGCAGAACTGCTCCACCTCGACGGTGCGCCTCGTCGGCAGCTCGCAGGCCAACCTGTTCACCTCGATCTCCGGCGGCATCAACGCGCTGTGGGGCCCGCTGCACGGCGGCGCCAACCAGGCCGTGCTCGAGATGTTGACCAAGATCCGCGACGGTGACGACGACGTGCAGACCTTCGTCAAGAAGGTGAAGAACCGCGAGGACGGCGTGAAGCTCATGGGCTTCGGTCACCGCGTCTACAAGAACTACGACCCGCGCGCCCGCATCGTCAAGGAGCAGGCCGACAAGATCCTCGGCAAGCTCGGCGTCGAGGACGAGCTGCTCGACATCGCCAAGCAGCTCGAAGAGGTCGCGCTGACCGACGACTTCTTCGTCGAGCGCAAGCTCTACCCGAACGTCGACTTCTACACCGGCGTCATCTATCGCGCGATGGGCTTCCCGACCCGGATGTTCACCGTGTTGTTCGCGCTCGGCCGGCTGCCCGGCTGGATCGCGCACTGGCGCGAGATGCACTCCGAGCCGGGCCGCATCGGCCGTCCGCGCCAGATCTACACCGGATACACCGAACGCGATTACGTCGACGCGGGTAGCCGCTGAGCAGACGCAAAAGGCCCGCGCACCCGGTGTGTCGCGGGCCTTTTGCGTCTGCTCGGTCACATCGCCTTGCCACCTGACAGTTGTAGTTTCACAATAGTTAGGTGATCGATGCTGTCGGTATGAGCGCGCGCCGCAAGGCCATCATCCTGGTGTCCTGCTGTCTGAGCCTGCTGATCGTGTCGATGGACGCGACCATCGTCAACGTGGCGATCCCCAGCATCCGGTCCGATCTGGGCGCGAGCGCATCGCAGATGCAGTGGGTCATCGACATCTACACCCTGGTGCTGGCGTCGCTGTTGCTGCTGTCCGGGGCGACCGCTGATCGCATCGGCCGTCGTCGCACCTTCCACATCGGCCTGGCCGTGTTCGCCGTCGGATCGCTGCTGTGCAGCCTTGCGCCCAGCATCGAGATGTTGATCGCGGCACGGTTCCTGCAGGCCGTCGGCGGCTCGATGCTGAACCCGGTGGCCATGTCGATCATCACGCAGGTGTTCACCGGCCGGGTGGAACGAGCCCGGGCCATCGGTGTCTGGGGCGGGGTGGTCGGGATCTCGATGGCGCTGGGTCCGATCGTCGGTGGCGTGCTCATCGAATACGTCGACTGGCGCGCGGTGTTCTGGATCAACCTGCCGATCTGCGCGCTGGCAATCCTGCTGACCGCGGTCTACGTCCCCGAATCCCGCTCGGTCGGCATGCGCGACGTCGACCCGGTCGGCCAGGCACTCGGTATGGCGTTCCTGTTCGGTCTGGTGACGGTGCTCATCGAGGGGCCGGGGCTGGGCTGGGGCAGCCCAGTCGTCATCGCGATCGCGGTCGCCGCGGTGCTGGCGCTCGCCGCGTTCCTGCGCTACGAGGCCCGCCGCCGCGACCCGTTCATCGACCTGCGGTTCTTCCGGAGCATCCCGTTCGCCTCGGCGACGGTCATTGCGGTCTGCGCCTTCGCGGCCTGGGGGGCGTTCCTGTTCATGATGTCGCTCTACCTGCAGGGGGAGCGGGGCTTCTCGGCGGTCCACACCGGGCTGATCTACCTGCCGGTGGCGGTCGGTGCGCTCATCTTCTCGCCGCTGTCGGGCCGCCTGGTCGGACGTTTCGGCGCCCGGCCCTCGCTGCTGGTGGCGGGGACGCTGATCACCGCGGCGACGCTGATGCTCACCGGCCTGAGCGCCACGACGCCGGTGTGGTGGCTGCTCATCGTGTTCGCGGTGTTCGGGATCGGCTTCTCGATGGTCAACGCCCCGATTACCAACGCGGCGGTCAGCGGGATGCCCACCGACCGGGCCGGCGCGGCCTCGGCGATCGCCTCGACGAGCCGTCAGGTCGGCGTGAGCCTCGGCGTCGCCCTGTGCGGTTCGGTGGCCGGCGCGGCGCTGGCCGGCGAAGGCGTCGACTTCGCGGTCGCGGCACGCCCGCTGTGGCTGGTGTTCACCGGCTTCGGCCTGCTCGTCTTCGCGCTCGGCGTGCTCTCGACGTCCCGGCGCGGACTACGGTCGGCCGAACGACTCGCACCGCTGGTGGCCGCCGGGGATGCGGCACGGGATTCCGGGCGCGTCCGTGCCGCGTGAACAGCTCGCCGACGAGGTCTGGCAGGCGCTGGCCGCGCTGGTGATCGACAACCGGGACAGCTGGCGGCGGGCGGTGGTCGAGCGAACCGGGTTACCGTTCAGCCGGATTCGGGTGCTGCGACGGCTGGCCGCCCAACCGCTGACCGTGACACAGCTCGCCGCCGCGGCGACCATGGACGCGCCCGCAACGACCGTCGCGGTCAACGATCTGGAGTCGCGTGGCCTGGTGGTCCGTCAGACCGATCCGGCCAATCGGCGCTGCAAGACCGTGTCGCTGACCGAGCAGGGGCGCACCGTGCTGGACGGCATCGCCGCCATCCACGATCCGGCGCCGCAGGTGTTCGCCCGCCTCGACGAGGCGGATCTGCAGGCGTTGCGTGCGGTGCTGGCGAAACTGGCCGGCCCACCCTCGGCGAAATAGCATTCCTGGTCGTCAAGCGCGGCGTGTGGTAGCCGGGAATGCTCTTTCGCGGAGCCGGCCGTCAGACCCGGGTCAGCGTGACGTTGTAGAGGCGCACCCCGGCGTCGCTGGGCAGGATGTCGACGAACGTCGGCACGTCGCGGATCGCATCACCCTTGGCGATGATGTTCTGCCCCACTTCGATGGCGCATGGAAAAGCGTTGCAGCGCAACCAGAACCCCGGTGCACTCTGATACGGCGGCATGCTGGGGGCCTGGTCGACGCGATAGTGCCCGGGCGGGATGAAGGTGGTCACCCAGCCCTGGGACGCCTGGGTGTCGACACCGAACAGCCCGTTGCTGCCGTAACTGGGACCGGCGCTCGCGGGCGGTGCCAGCACGATCCCGGCCAGGACGGCACCGGCGGCGGCAACCGCGAAGGGGGCGTTCACGCTCGCGAGCCTAGCAACGCGCCCGCGTCAGCTCTCGAGAACGGCCATCGCCGCATTGTGCCCGCCGATCCCCGACACCGCACCGCCGCGGCGCGCCGACGAACCGCACCGCAGGATGCGGTCGTGGTGGGTGGCGACGCCCCACCGCTGCGCCGGCGTCTCCAGCGGGTCGTCGTCCTCGGCGAAGGGCCACTGCAGATCGCCGTGGAAGATGTGCCCGCCGGTCATGGCCAGGCCGTGCTCGAGGTCGGCGGTGGTCTTGGTCTCGATGCACAGCCGGCCCGCCGCGTCCTCCATCACGACATCCTGAATCGGTTCGGCGAGAACGGAATTCAACGAATGCAGGGCTGCTGAGGTGAGGGTGTTGCGCATCCGGTCCTGGTCGTGGCCGGTCAGCAGGGCGTGGGGGGTGTGCAACCCGAAGACGGTCAGCGTGTGCGCGCCCGCCGCGCGCAGCCGATCGGAGAGGATCGACGGATCGGTCAGCGAATGACAGTAGATCTCGCAGGGCAGGGGGGCGGGCACCGCGCCGGCGGCGGCCTGCTCGTAGGCACCGTCGAGTTGGCTCAGCGTCTCGTTGATGTGGAACGTGCCGCCGAACGCCTGCTCGGCGGTCACCGTGTCGTCGCGCAGCCTCGGCAGTCTGCGCAACATCAGATTGACCTTTACCTGCGAGCCGGCCGGCGGCACCGGAGCGGCCTCGCCGAGCAGCCGGGCCAGGACCGCGGGGCCGACGCCGGCCAGCACGATCTGCGCACCGATGCGGTGCGCCACGCCGTCGACGCGATAACTCACCTCCCCGTCGGGGGTGATGGCCTCGACCTCGGCGCCGGTGACGATCTCCGCACCGAACCCGGCGGCGGCCGCCGCGAGTGCACCGCTGACCGCACCCATGCCGCCGACCGGCACGTTCCAGTCGCCGTTCCCGCCGCCGATGAGGTGGTAGAGCAGGCAGATGTTCTGCCGGAGCGACGGGTCGTCGGTGCGGGCGAACGTCCCGATCAGGGCGTCGGTGGCCATCACTCCCCGCACCAGGTCGTTGTCGACCGCAGCGGTGATGGCCTCGGCGATCGGCCGCTCGGTCAGCGCCCGCCATGCCGCTTCGGCCTCGGGGCCGGCGTCCGCCGCCTGACGCTGGACGTCGGCACGCGTCATCAGCGGTGCTGTCAGCGTCGGCCACAGCCGCTCGGTGAGCAGCTGGAATCGGCGGTAGAACTCGGCGAAACCGGCCTCGTCGGCGGCCGCACCGATCGCGGCGAAGGTGTTGTGCGGTCCGATGAGCAGACCGGTGTGGCCGCCCGTCGCCGGGTCGGGGGTGTAGGACGAACAGCGACGCCGAGTGAGGCGGATGCGGGCGCCGAGGTCGTCGACGATGCGTCTGGGCAGCAGGCTGACCAGGTAGGAGTACCTCGACAACCGGGCGTCGACGCCGTCGAATGCGTGCGCCGACACCGCGGCCCCGCCGACGTGGTCCAATCGCTCCAACACGCGGACCCGACGGCCGGCGCGCGCCAGGTAGGCCGCCGCGACCAGGCCGTTGTGCCCGCCGCCGACGACGATGGCGTCGAACACCCCGCTCAGTTCAGGTAGCCCTCGACCTCGCTGGCCGGACGCACCTCGGCCTCCCGGGGATCCTTTCCGCTCTCCCGCAGCGCGCGCCGCTGACGTAACAGATCCCAGCACTGGTCGAGCGCGACCTCCACCGCACGCAGCCGCTGGTGCTCTTCGCTCTGGTCGATCTCGTGATGCTGCAGTTCGTCGCGCAGCTTCTGCTCTTCGGCGACGAGCTTGTTCACCTGTTCGAGAATGTCTTCATCCTTTGCCACGGGACCAGTCTGCCCGACTTCCGGCCTGGTCTAACGTGGGAGGGTGACTTCCACCCCAGGACAGAAGCCCGAGATCGAATTCCCGGACGGCCCGGCCCCGAGCGAACTGGTCGTCGAGGATCTGATCGTCGGTGACGGTGCGGAAGCGGTACCCGGCGGCAACGTCGAGGTGCACTACGTCGGCGTCGAATACGACACCGGTGAGGAATTCGACAGTTCGTGGAACCGCGGCCAGTCCATCGAGTTTCCCCTCCAGGGTCTGATCCAGGGCTGGCAGGACGGCATCCCCGGGATGCGGGTGGGCGGACGGCGCAAGCTGACCATCCCGCCGGCGGCGGCGTACGGCCCCGCCGGGGGCGGACACCGCCTCTCGGGTAAGACGCTGATCTTCGTCATCGATCTGCTCGCCGCGCGCTGACGCGCCCCGGTCATGGGTACCACTGAGGCCATGACCGCACGCACACCTTTCGCCCTCCTGGCCGCCGCCACACTGTTGGCCGCCGGCTGCGGCAGCGCCGAGCAGGCGACCGAGACGTCCACCGAGACGTCCACGTCCACCAGCACCGTGACCGCGACCAGCAGCGCACCGGTGGCCGCCCCGCCGACCACCTCGCTGACGTCGGTGATCCCCGGGGTCCCCGCCCCGGTGCTGGAGCCGTTCCTGCTGACGGTCACCGGCGACAACGTGACCGTCTCGGGCGACGTGGCCGATCAGCAGGCGCGCACCGCGGTGCAGAACGCGATCGTCGCCTCGGTCGGCCCGGATGCCCGGATCGCCGACACCATGACCGTCAACCCCGGGTCGGTGCCCTTCGACCCGGCCCAGGTGACCAAGGTGCTCGACACCGCCAAGCCGGTCGAGAACTTCGGGCTTCGACGTGACCCGGACAAGCTGACGCTCACCGGCACCGCGCCCACGCAGGCCGAGAAGGATGCCGTGGGGATCACCGCGAAGGGACTGTTCCCGGAGCTCACCCTGGTCAACGACATCGCCGTCGCACCCCCGCCCGGCCCGACCGGCTGAGTCGCCCAGCGGCTGCGGTAGATCAGCTCGGCCCCGGCAACCGCAGCAGCAGCCGCGCCCCGCCCAGCGGGCTGGCCTCCAGTGAGGCCGTGCCGCCGTGCAATTCGGCCTGCTGGGCCACCAGGGCCAGACCGAGACCCGAACCCGACTGGGAGGCCGTCGATCCGCGGGAGAACCGCTCGAACACCCGGACGCGTTCGGATTCGGGCACGCCGACGCCATCGTCGTCGATCGCGATCTCCACACCCGCCCGGGAGCTCACCGCCGACAGCTGCACCCGCGTCGCACCGCCGTGTTTGACCGCGTTGGCGATCGCGTTGTCCACCGCCAGCCGCAGACCGGCCGGCAGCCCCACGATGATGACCGTCGGCGCGGGCACCAGCGACACGTCGAGATCGGGGTACACGCGCATGGCGTCGTGGGCCGCGCGGTCGAGCAGTTCGGTGATGTCGACGGGAACGTGGTCGTCGGAGGTCGACAGCTCACCCTGGGCCAGCCGTTCGAGTGCACCGAGGGTCGCCTCGATCCGCGACTGCGTGCGGATGACGTCGCCCACCACTTCCTTGCGCTGGTCGTCGGCGAGGTCCAGGGTGGCCAGCACTTCGAGGTTGGTCCGCATGGCCGTCAGCGGGGTGCGCAGTTCGTGGGCCGACACCGAGGCGAAGTCGCGCGCCGAGGCCAGCGCGGCCTTGGTCCGGTCCTGTTCGGACCAGACGCGCTCGAGCAGACCCTTGACGGCTTCGGCGATCTCGACGGCCTCGGTGGCTCCACGGACCTCGACGTGCGGATCCTCGTCCCCGGTGTCGATCTGGCGGGTCTGCTGGGCGAGTCGTTTGAACGGGCGGACCGCGAACGCGGCCAGCAGCCAGCCTGCGACGGTGGCCGCACCGATGGCCAGCGAGCAGATGATGATGACGCGGCGGTGCAGGTTGTTCGTATCGGCGATGGTGGCGTCGTAGGTGGCGCCGACGGCCACCGACATCGGCTCGGGATAACGGATGTCGACCGTGCGCACCCGGTAGCGCACCCCGTCGACGTAGGTGTCGGCGTATCCGACGGGCAGCTGCGGCAGCACCACATCGGAGTTGGAGTTGACCTCGCCGTCACCGCGTCGCACGGTGATGATCGCGTCCCGGTCGTTGGGCGTCTTCGGGATGGTGTCCAGTCCGCGGGGCAGGAACGGGATCGCGAAACCCGCGGCCTCGTCGAGTCTGCGGTCGAGGCGCTCCTTGCGGTCCTGGGTGATGCCGACCCACACCACCGTGCCGACGATGCCGACCACGATGGCCGCGGCGATCGCCGTCGCGAAGGCCACCCTGGTCCGCAGTGACGGGGTGCGCCGGAAGATCCGCGACAGCGTGACCACTGCTACTGCGTCCGCAGCACGAAACCCACTCCACGCACGGTGTGCAGCAGGCGTGGCGCGCCGCCCGCCTCGAGCTTGCGGCGCAGGTATCCGATGAAGACGTCGACGACGTTGGTGTCGGCAGCGAAGTCATAACCCCACACCAGCTCGAGCAGCTGAGCGCGGGACAGCACGGCGGTCTTGTGCTCGGCCAGCACCGCGAGCAGGTCGAACTCCCGCTTGGTGAGGTCGACGTCGGCGCCGTTGACGCGGGCGCGCCGGCCGGGGATGTCCACCTCCAGCGGGCCTACCTGGATGGTCTCCGAGGAGAATGTGGCCGACGATCCGCGCCGGCGCAGCAGTGCCTTGACCCGGGCCACCAACTCCTGCAGTACGAATGGTTTGACCAGGTAGTCGTCGGCGCCGGCCTCCAACCCGGCCACCCGGTCGTCGACCGACGAGCGCGCCGAGAGCACACACACCGGCACGTCGTTGTCCATCGCGCGCAACGCGGTCACCACGCTCACCCCGTCGAGCACCGGCATGTTGATGTCCAGGACGATCGCATCCGGGCGGGTCTCGGTGGCGCTGCGCAGGGCCTCGGCGCCGTCGACGGCGGTGGAGACGTCGAACCCGGACAGCCGCAGTCCACGCTCGAGGGAGGCGAGCACGTCGGGGTCGTCGTCCACCACCAGCACCCGGGGTGATCCCACACCACTGTCCATGCCCGCAATCTTGCCTGATGGTCAACCGCTGAGCGGATAGGCGCGAGCAGCGGCCGAACCAAAGCTGTGAGTTCGGTGCGGACAGCTCGAGGGGCTCCCGCGGCGGTGCTAGCCTCTGACTCTTGTGTCCCCGGCCGCGCAGGCGCTGATCGTCGAACCCGACGACGGTCTGGAGCCCGTGCGGGAATTGATCGGTTCGGCCCGCGAATCGCTTCTGGTCAAACAGTTCACGTTCACCGACGAGACGTTGCTGGATGCGGTGCTCGAGCGGTATGCGGCCGGTGTCGCGGTGCGGGTGATGCTCAACCCCGCGCGCTCCGGCGGCGACCGGGCCAACGACGAGACCTACGAGCGGCTGCGGGCCGCCGGCGTGGATGTGCAGTGGACCAATCCGCAGTTCTACGTCACCCACGAGAAGTCGGTGGTGGTGGACGGCCGCGCCGCACTCGTCGCCACCTTCAACCTGTGCACCAAGTACTTCACCCGCACGCGCGACTACGGATTGATCACCTGTGACCCCGATCAGGTGGCCCAGATCGCCGAGGTGTTCGAGGCGGATTGGAGCCACGGTGACTGGGTGCCCAGTGCGGACCACGGCCTGCTGTGGAGCAACTCGAACTCGCGCCGGCAGATGGCTCACTTCATCGACGGCGCCCGCGACCGCCTCGACGTGCAACACCCCAAGTATGTCGACGCGGTGATCCTCGAGCACCTGGCAGCCGCCGCCGACCGCGGCGTCAAGGTCCACGTGCTGTGCGGCGGCCGGCACGGAATCAGCGAATGGGATGTGCTCGACACCTTCGCCACCCTGCGACTGCTGCGCCGCTTCGGGGTGAAGGTGCACAAGATGAAGAACCACCGGGTGCACGCGAAGCTCCTGATCGCCGACGGGTCCCGGGCCCTGCTGGGCTCCATGAACATCGACCGCAGCGCCTTTGATCTGCGCCGCGAACTCGGCGTCACCACCGACGATCCCGCTGTCGTCGCGCGCCTGCAGCAGGTGTTCGACGAGGACTGGGCGCAGTCGCACAGCTACCATCCGCCCGATCCGCTGGACCCCACGCAACACCACGAGGACGACGCGCACGAGTTCCACGCCGACGCCACGCTCGTGCATGAGTGAGTCCGCCGCACCCGTACCGAAGGTGTCGCTGCTCCAACTCGCCCTGACGTTCAACCACATCGCGCTGGCGTCGTTCGGTGGCGGGCTGTCGGCGTGGTCGCGTCAGGTGCTCGTCGTCGACAAGCGCTGGCTCGACGAGGAGGAGTTCCTCTCGGCGCTGACCATGTGCCGGATTCTGCCCGGCGCCAACCAGGTCAACCTGGCGGTGTACGTGGGCACCAAGATGGCCGGCCTGCTCGGGGTGCTCGCCGCGCTGGTCGGCCTGTGCCTGCTGCCATTGGTGTTCGTCCTCACGATGGCCTACGTGTACTTCCGCTTCAAAGAGGTGCCCGCCGTCCAGGGAGTGCTGCACGGTGCGTCCGCGGCCGCCGTGGCCCTCACGGTGGCGATGGTCATCCAGACCGGGCGCAAGGCGCTCGTCGGTGTGGTGCCGGTCCTGCTGTTCGCCGGCGCTTTCGCGCTCAATGGCCTGCTGCGCTGGCCGCTCCTGCTCACCCTGGCCGTCCTCGCGCCGATCAGCCTGTTCTGGGCCTGGCCGCGCAAGGCCTCGGCGTGAGCACGTACCTGCAGATCGCGGCGCTGTTCGGCTCGCTGTCGCTGCTGTCGATCGGCGGCGGCAACACCGTGCTGCCCGATATGCACCGGCAGGCGGTGAACCGCGAACACTGGCTCACCGACGGCCAGTTCGCCGACGTCTTCTCGATCTCCCAGGCCGCCCCGGGGCCCAGCATCCTGATCGTGGCGCTGGTCGGATACGGCGCCGGCCTGCACGTCGGCGGGGTGCCCGGGGCGATCGTCGGCGGTGTCGTCGCCACGGTCGCGATGATCCTGCCCGCCGCCACGCTGGTCTTCGCGCTCGCCCAGGTCTGGCAGAAGGCCCAGCGATCCCGGCTCAGATTCGCCGTCGAGAAGGGATTCCCGCCGTTGACGGTGGGGCTGATCCTGGCCAGCTCGCTGGTCATGAGCCGCGCGGCCGACCACGACTGGCGGGCCTATCTGCTCACCGGTCTGTGCACACTGGTGTTCGTGTTCACCAAGATCAATCCGTTGATCGTGGTCGCCGCGGCCGGCGTGGTCGGCTACTTCGGCATCATCTGACGCGTTCGGGGACCGGATCGCTACCGGCGGTGGAGGTGCCCCCGAGCCGGGACACTTCAGCGCGCAACTGACCGATCTCCGCCAGCAGCGTTTCGACGTGCGAGGTCGTGACGGCATCCGAATCCGCATCCTCGTCGGCCACCCGCTGCACGATCCAGGACGCCAGCGTCGCGGTGATCGAGCCGACCAGGCTGATGCCGCCGATCATCAACAGCACCGCGATCACCCGGCCGGTGGTGGTGACCGGGGTCAGGTCGCCGTACCCGACGGTGGTGATGGTGGTGACCGACCACCACAGCGCCTGTCCGAAGTTCGTGATCTGCGCGTCGGGCTGGCCGCGTTCGCTGTCCAGGACGGCCAGCGATGCGACGAACACCAGCAGCAGTGCGCCGGACACGGTGTAGAGCACCACCCGGCCGCGGATGGCGTGGCCAGCCGCCCGTTGCAGTACGGCGATCAGGGTGACCAGTCGCAGCAACCGCAACGGGCGCAGCACCGGCAGTACGACGATCGCCAGATCGAACAGGTGCCGATAGAACCACCGCCACCGATTCGGGGCCAGGATCAGTCGGCCCAGGTAGTCCAACACGAACAGCACCCAGGCGGTGGCCGTGATCACGCCCACCGCGACGGCGGCCGCACCCTGTGGGCGGGCCAGCACCTCGACGGCGTAGCTGGCGAGGAAGGCGACCGCGACCGCTGCCAACGGCCACTCCGTGCGGCGTTCCCAAGTCTCCAGATCGGCGCGTGCTCTCCTCACGGTGTTGTTGTCTACCCGCCTCGGCGGTCGCCGAACCGGCCCGGGGAACAATTGACCTCGACATTTGTTGAGGTTTTACGGTGAACTCCATGAACATCGAAACGGTTGCGCGTCAGACGCTGTACCGCCAGGCGCATGCGCGCGGTGGCGATCTGCGCTCGCTGGCCGACCGTGCGCTGCTGCGGCGCATCTGGCGGTTCGCCGCGCGCCACCACCGCAGGCTCGGGGTGTTCGTCGCGGTCAGCGTGCTCAGCGCGGCCCTGGCCGTCGCCACGCCCGTGCTGGCTGGGCGGGTGGTCGACCAGATCACCGGCGGCGGCGCACCCACCGTGGTGATCGGCCTGGCCGCGGTGATCGCCGCCGTGGCCATCGCCGAGGCCGCGGTCGCACTGCTCACCCGCTGGCTGTCCTCGACGATCGGCGAGGGTCTGATCCTCGATCTGCGCACCGCGGTGTTCGACCATGTGCAGCGCATGCCGGTCGCGTTCTTCACCCGGACGCGCACCGGCGCCCTGGTCAGCCGCCTCGGCAACGACGTACTCGGGGCGCAGCGCGCGTTCTCCGACACCCTGTCCGGCGTGGTGTCCAATCTGGTGACCCTGACCCTGACGCTGGCCGTGATGCTGGCGATCTCGTGGCAGATCACCCTGGTCTCGCTGGTGTTGGTGCCGCTGTTCGTGGTTCCGGCCCGCCGGATCGGCAGCCGGATGGCAGACCTGTCGCGGGAGAGCGCGATGCACAACGCGACGATGAACACGCAGATGACCGAACGGTTCTCCGCCCCGGGGGCGACCCTGGTGAAGCTGTTCGGCAGGCCGGCCGAGGAGTCCCGCGAGTTCGCGGCACGGGCGGGCCGGGTCCGCGACATCGGGGTGCGCTCGTCGATGCTGCAGTCGACCTTCATGAACTCGTTGACCCTGATGTCGGCGCTGGCGCTGGCGCTGGTCTACGGCCTCGGCGGCGTCCTGGCCATCGGTGGCACCCTGCAGGCCGGGGCCATCGTCTCGCTGGCCCTGCTGCTGACCCGCCTCTACGCGCCGCTGACCGCGTTGGCCAACGCCCGGGTGGAGATCGCCAGTGCCCTGGTGTCCTTCGAGCGGGTCTTCGAGGTGCTCGACCTGGTGCCCTTGATCCAGGAGAAGCCGGGCGCGGTGGCCATCCCCGACGGCCCGGTCGCCGTCGAATTCGATGCGGTCCGCTTCGCCTATCCGTCGGCTGACCGGGTGTCGCTGGCCTCGCTCGAGGAGGTCGCGGAACTCTCCGACACCGACACCCGCGCGGGTGAAGAGGTGCTGCACGGCATCTCGTTCGTCGCCGAGCCCGGTCAGATGGTCGCCCTGGTCGGGTCGTCGGGGGCCGGGAAGTCGACGATCGCCGCGCTGCTGGCCCGTCTCTACGACGTCTCGTCCGGCGCAGTGCGGCTGGCAGGCACCGACGTGCGCGACGTGACGTTCGAGTCGATGCGCGACACCGTCGGGATGGTCACCCAGGACGGGCACCTGTTTCACGAGTCGATCCGGGCCAACCTCACGTTGGCCGCACCGGATGCGACCGACGAGCAGCTGTGGGAGGCGTTGCGGCGGGCCCGCCTGGCCGACGTCATCGCCGCCATGCCCGATGGGCTGGACACCATTGTCGGTGAGCGCGGATACCGTCTGTCCGGCGGGCAACGGCAACGGCTGACCATCGCCCGCCTGCTGTTGGGGCGGTCACGGGTGGTGGTGCTCGACGAGGCGACGGCGTCGCTGGACTCCGAGTCCGAGGCGGCGGTGCAGCAGGCTCTCGGCGAGGCGCTCGCCGGGCGGACCTCTCTGGTGATCGCTCACCGGCTGTCCACCGTTCGGGCCGCCGACGTGATCCTGGTCGTCGAAGGGGGACGCATCGTCGAGCGGGGTACCCACGAGGAACTGCTCGAGCGGCGCGGCCGGTATGCCGAGCTGTACCGCACCCAGTTCGGCCGACAGCCGGCTGCGCGGCGATCCCGGTCGCCGCACGACGTTATTCGCTTGCCGCGAATGGGAAGATTGACTAAGTGACAGCCTCCGACACCCCGGCGCCCGCGATCGGCGCTGCCCGATCGCGCGCATGGGCCGGCGCCGATCTGTGGCGGATGCTGCCGTATCTGATGCCTTACCGGGTCCGTTGGATCGCGATGATCACCGTCGCGATCGCCAGCCTGGGGGCCACCATCAGCATCCCGCTGATGACCAAGGCCGTCATCGATGGTCCGGTGCGCCACCAGGACCAGCACGGCCTCTGGTTGCTCGGGGCCGCGGCCATGGGCGTCGGCGTCACCGAGGCGGTGCTGTGGTTCATCCGCCGCTGGTTGGTGTCCCGGGCGACGATGGGCGTCGAGGCCGATATCCGCAAGGACCTCTACGCGCGGCTGCAGATCCTGCCGATGAGCTTCCACGGTCGCTGGCAGTCCGGTCAGCTGCTGTCGAGGGTGATGAACGACCTGTCGACGATCCGCCGGTTCATGTCGTTCGGCCTGGTGTTCCTGATCCTCAACGGTCTGCAGATCATCGTCGTCACGGCGATCCTGTTGGCGATGTACTGGCCGCTGGGCGTGGTGGTGCTGGCCTCGATCGTGCCGATCACCCTGACGGTGCTGCACTTCCAGCGTGAGTACACCCGGTTGTCGCGACTGGCGCAGGACCAGTCCGGCCATGTCGCCACCCATGTCGAGGAGTCGGCGCTGGGTTTGCGGGTGGTCAAATCGTTCGGCCGCGAGGACTACGTCTACGACCGGTTCGATCGCCAGCTCACCGATCTCTACGACACGCAGGTCGACCGGGTCTCGGTGTCGGCGAAGTTCTGGACGCTGCTCGAGATCATCCCGAACCTGACCCTGATCGTGGTGCTCGGCTTCGGTGCCTACGCCGCGGGCCACGGCTCCGTCACGATGGGCACGCTCGTCGCGTTCATCACGATGATGCTGTCGCTGGTGTGGCCGATCGCCTCGCTGGGCTTCCTGCTGTCGATGACGCAGGAGTCGTTCACCGCGGCCAACCGGATCGCCGAGATCTTCGACGCCCCACGTGACATCGAAGATGGTCCGGAGCACGACCCCCCGCGCGGCGGCCGGCTCGAACTCGTCGACGTCGGCTTCCGGTTCCCCGACAGCGAGGACTGGGCTCTTCGGCACGTCGATCTGACCGTCGAGCCGGGGGAGACGATCGCGCTGGTCGGTGCCACCGGATCGGGCAAGTCGGTGCTCGCGTCGCTGCTGTCGCGGCTCTACGACGTCACCGAGGGGTCCATCCGGATCGACGGGCGCGACATCCGCGAACTGTCGCTGCCCGCCCTGCGTGAGGCGGTCGCGACGGCGTTCGAGGATCCGACGCTGTTCTCGATGTCGGTGGCGGAGAACCTGCGGCTCGGCCGGCCGGATGCCTCCGACGCGCAGCTCGCCGAGGCCGTCGACGTCGCGGCCGCCCACTTCGTCTACGACCTGCCGTTCGGTCTGGACACCCGTATCGGCGAGCAGGGCATGAGCCTGTCCGGCGGTCAGCGGCAACGGCTTTCCCTGGCCCGGGCGATTCTGGCCCGGCCTCGCATCCTGGTGCTCGACGACACGCTGTCGGCGCTGGACGTCCACACCGAGGCGAAAGTCGAGGAGGCGCTACGCCGGGTGCTGCACTCGGTCACCGGCATCGTCGTGGCGCACCGGGCGTCGACGGTGCTGCTGGCAGACCGGGTGGCCCTGCTCGACAGGGTTGACTCTTCTGGGGCAACCGTCACCCACGTCGGCACCCACACCCAGCTGCTCGCCGATGTGCCCGCCTACCGGTATCTGCTGGCCGCCGACGACGAGGTCGACGACTCCGAACACGCCTGCGAATGGGAGGACGCCGACCGACGCGAACGCCTCGAACACGCCTTCACCGCGCACGAGGCGGCCGAACAGGCCAGCGCGGACCCGCGTTTCGTGACCTCGGAGGCCGACGGCCGATGACCCAGGATCACCCGCCGACGGACTGGCGCGGCCGGATCCGCGACGAGCAGGACGACCTGCCGATCGACGAGACCGTCCCGCGTCGCCGCGAGGCCCGCGCGCTGCTGGGTTCCCTGCTTCGCCCCTACCGGATGACCCTGTTGCTGCTGGCGCTGGTCGTGGTGGCGGAGAACGCCGCGCGGCTGTCGGTGCCGCTGCTGGTGCAGCGCGGCATCGACCACGGCATCCCCCCGCTGCTCGACGGTGGGCCGGCGCGCGAGCTCATGCTGATCGTCGGCGCGCTGTGTGGTGTGGTGCTGGTGCAGGCGTTGAGCCGGATGTTCTTCCTGCGCCGCTCGGGTCGGATCGGGCAGAAAGTGCTGCTCGAATTGCGGCGCCGGGTGTTCCGGCATTTCCAGCGCCTCGACATCGCCTTCCACGACCGCTACACCTCCGGGCGGGTGGTCAGCCGGTCGACCAACGATGTCGAAGCCATCCAGGACATGCTCGAAACGGGCTTCGACAGCCTGATCACGGCGGTGCTCACCCTGGTCGGCACCGCGATCCTGCTGGTCACCCTGGACGTCAAGCTCGGCCTGATGTGTCTGGCGGCGTTTCCGATCCTGGTGGCGCTGGTCTGGTGGTTCCGCAACGAGTCGGCCAAGACCTACCGCCGGGTCCGGGAGAGCGCTGCGCTGGTGATCGTCCAGTTCGTCGAGACGATGACCGGAATCAAGGCGGTCCAGGCCTATCGGCGCGAACCGCGCAACCAGGAGATCTTCGCCGATATCGCCGACCGCTACCGCGTCGACAACGAGCGCACGTTCCGGCTGCTGGCGATCTTCATGCCGGGTGTGAAGCTGGTCGGCAACATCACCACCGGCGTGGTGCTGCTCTACGGCGGCTACCGGGTGCTGCACGGCGAGATGACGATCGGCACCCTGACCGCGTTCCTGCTGTACCTGCGGATGTTCTTCGAACCGATGCAGGAGATCTCGCAGTTCTTCAACACCTTCCAGTCGGCGTCCTCGGCGCTGGAGAAACTGGCCGGTGTGCTGGCCGAGAAGCCGGGCATCGAGGACCCGCGGCGACCGGTGGCGCTGACCTCGGTGCGCGGTGAAATCGCGTTCACGGACGTGACGTTCGGCTACTCACCGGACCGCCCCGTGCTGCCGGGGCTGACCCTGGAGGTCCCGGCCGGGCAGACGGTCGCGCTGGTCGGCACCACGGGCGCGGGCAAGACCACGATCGCCAAGCTGATCGCCCGCTTCTACGATCCCACGTCGGGGTCGGTCAGCCTCGATGGCACGGATCTGCGGCAGCTGTCGCAGAGCGAACTGCGCCGCCACGTCGTGATGGTGACCCAGGAGAACTTCATGTTCGACGGCACCGTGGCCGACAACATCCGGTTCGGTAAGCCCGAGGCCACTGACGAGGAGGTCCGCGCCGCCGCGGCGGCCGTCGGGGCGGACCGCTTCATCGATGCGCTGCCCGAGGGTTTCGCCACCGACGTCGCCAAACGCGGCGGCCGGCTCTCGGCGGGGCAGCGTCAGCTCATCGCGTTCGCCCGGGCGTTCCTCGCCGATCCCGCGGTGTTGATTCTCGACGAGGCGACCTCTTCGCTGGACATCCCGAGTGAGCGGATGGTGCAGCGCGCCTTGGAGACGGTGCTCTCGGACCGGACGGCGCTGGTGATCGCCCATCGGCTCTCGACGGTCGAGATCGCCGACCGGGTGCTGGTTCTCGAGAACGGCCGCATCGTCGAGGACGGTGCGCCGGCCGACCTGATCGGCCAGGGCGGCGGCCACTACGCCGCGTTGCACGAGGCCTGGCAGCACTCGCTGGCCTGACGGCGACGCCGGTGCGGTTCACGCCTCGGCGAGCAGCGCCTCGAGCTTGTCGTTGATCGCCGGCAGCTGGGAGGTCATCATCGAGATGATCTTCTCCCGCGCGCGGGGGCTCACCCCGGCCGACACGTGGTGCAGCGCGTTGAGCCGCGCTGCGTCGACCCACGCCATCATGTCCGGGTCGGCGAACCAGGCCAGCTGATTGCGGTTGAACGCCAGCATCATCCGCAGCCAGTCCGCCGGCTCGTGCGGGTAGGGGACGGGTCCGCACAGCGCGTTGCGGGTGTCGTCGTCGGGGTAGGCCGCTGCCACGTGCGCGATCACCGCCGCGCTGAACGCGGGCTGGCAGGTGCGCACGGTCTGCAGCGAGATGTGTTCGCCGTCGAAGACGGTCGTCGGTGGCTTGCGACTCAAACCGTCTGCGCTGCAGTCGATGTAAAGGGCATCCTCGGCGACCTCCGCGATTCCGTGGTCGAGCGTGAGGCGACCTGGTTCGATCGTCTGCACATGGCCCAGTCGCACCACGTTCCGGATGCGCCGCAACTGGTCGAGTTCGGCCTGCGACAGGATCGCGCACCGGTACATCGTGGGTTCGACGGAGGTGTCGATGCGTTGCAGACACCCCTTGGCCTCCAGGCGCACGAACAGGTCCGCGAACGACTCGGCCTCCCGCACGGCGGCGATCTGACCGGCGAAATCGGCCAGCGCCCGCTTGGCGAACTGCGCTCCGGGCTGGATCGTGGCTCGGTCCATCACCCACGAGTCGCGCGGCTTGATCCACGTGATCCGCTGGGGCGCAACACGGTGGCGCAGCAGCCACAGTCCCACGTCCATCGCCGTCTTACCGGCGCCGACGATGACGTAATGGTCCCGGCCGGCGCGCAGTCGGGGCAGGTCGTTGGGCGGTACGCAGTCCACGCCCGGCGCCACCGCGTAGGACGGCGTGCGCATCGACGGCACCACGATCTCGACGTGGCTGGTGACGACGCGCCGGGCACGTACCTCGAGGTCGTCCCCGGCATAGCTGCGGACGCGGCCGTCACCGAGGTATTCGCTCATCGGCAGATAGGTGAGCCGGCCCGACGGCAGCAGGTGCTGGCGCAGGACCGCGTCGAAGTAGGCGCACACCTCTGCGCCGCTGGCCAGCTCGTGGAAGCCGGCGTTGAGACCCTCCGCGTCGATCGCCCCGCTGCCCAGCACACGTGAGTTCACCCCGTAGTACGCCGACGGTTGGTGCAGCCGCACATAGGGATAGGCGGTCGTCCAGTGCCCACCGGGCTGATCGTTGCGATCGACGATCGCCACCGTCGCGTCGCTCTCGGCGATCAAGGTGTCGGCGAACGCCATGCCCATGGCGCCCGCGCCGACGATCAGGTAGTCGACGTCGATCATCAGCGAACGGTGTCGAAGAAGGCTCGCACATCGTCGACGAACAGGTCGGGTTGTTCGAGCGCCGCGAAATGTCCGCCGCGGGGCATGTCGGTCCAATGGGTGATGTGGTAGCTCCCCTCGCACCAGGGTCGCGGCATCCGCAGGATCTCTTTGGGGAACGCCGCGACGCCGGTGGGCAACTCCACCTTCGCAGCGGTGCGGAAGCCGCTGAAGCTCTCCCAGTACAGCCGCGCCGACGACGCGCCCGAGGCCGTCAGCCAGTACAGCATCACGTTGTCGAGCATGGTGTCCCGGTCGACGGCGTTCTCGGGGTGACCGTCGCAGTCCGTCCAGGCCCAGAACTTCTCGACGATCCAGGCCAGCTGAGCCACCGGGGAGTCGACCAGCCCGTAGCCCAGCGTCTGCGGCCGGGTCGACTGCTGTTTGGAATATCCGGTGCCCCACTTCTGGTGCTCGGCCATCGCGGCCAGTGCCCGCTGCTCCTGTTCGCTCGGATCGGACAGGTTCTCCGGCGGCCGGCCGATGGGCATGTTGGTGTGGATGGCGACGCAATGCCCGACGTCGATGCCGATCTGACGGGTCACCGCCGAACCCCAGTCGCCGCCTTGGGCGCCGTAGCGGTGGTAGCCCAGCCGCACCATCAGCGCATCCCAGGCGGTGGCGATCTTCTCGATGCCCCAGCCGGCACTCACCGGCTTCCCGGAGAAGCCGTAGCCGGGCAGCGACGGACACACCACATCGAAGCCGGCCGCGGTGAGCGGTTCGATCACTTCGGCGAACTCGACCACCGACCCCGGCCAGCCGTGGGTGATCAGCAGGGGAAACGCGTCGGCCTGCGAGGAGCGCTGATGGATGAAGTGGATGTCCAGGCCGTCGAGTTCGGTGGTGAAGTGGTCGAAGCGGTTCAGCGCGGCTTCGCGGGACCGCCAGTCGTAATCGCGGGCCCAGTAGTCGGCGAGCTCACGGGTGTAGGCCAGCGGGATGCCCTGGCTCCAGTCGGCGACGGTTTCCGCCTCCGGCCAGCGGGTGTGGGCCAGCCGCTGCTGCAGGTCGGTCAGGGCCTCGTCGGGAATGTCGATGCGAAACGGTGTGACTGCGGACACGCTCCGATCCTTGCACGGTCCGCGGAGCTCGCCTGCGGGGTGGCGGCGACCGGGTGTGACGTAGATCATAGCGGGCATGCGCACCAACACCGATGCCTACCGGGCGGCCCGGGATCAGCTGGCGGCCGTGATCGCCGACTACGACAGGGCCGTCGAGACCTTCAGCTGGCCGACGCTGACCGGGTCGTTCAACTGGGCGTCCGACTGGTTCGACGTCGTCGCCCGCGAGCCCGCCAACCGCGACCGGCTTGCGCTCTGGATCGTCGAGGAGGACGGCGGCGAGCAGCGCTTCAGCTTCGCCGAGATGGCGGATCGCTCCGATCGCGTCGCGACCTGGTTGGCGCATCTCGGCGTCGGCAAGGGTGACCGGGTCCTTGTGATGCTCGGCAACCAGGTCGAGCTGTGGGAGTCCATGCTCGCGATCGCCAAGCTGGGTGCGGTCATCATGCCCACCACCGGCGCGCTCGGACCCGCCGACCTCGCCGACCGGATCGCGCGGGGCGGTGCGGGCCACGTCATCGCCGACGCCGCCGACGCGCCGAAGTTCGACGAGGTCGCCGGCGACTACACCCGCATCGTCGTCGGCGATCAGGCCGGCGGTGCGTCCGAGGGCTGGCACACCTACGCCGACGCCTATGACATCGTGTCCGCAGCGCCGTTCCCCGCGCGCACGACGGTGGACGATCCGATGCTGATCTATTTCACCTCCGGCACGACGAGCAAGCCGAAGCTGGTCGAACACTCACAGGTCAGCTATCCGGTGGGACATCTGAGCACCATGGCGTGGATCGGCGTGCGACCGGGTGACGTACACCTGGCCATCAGTTCGCCGGGGTGGGCCAAACACGCGTGGAGTTGCTTCTTCGCGCCGTGGATCGCCGAGGCGACGATCTTCGTCTACAACTACCGCCGCTTCGACGCCGCCGCGCTGCTGCGGCAACTCGACCGCGCCGGGGTCAACACCTTCTGTGCTCCGCCGACGGTGTGGCGCATGCTGATTCAGAGCGATCTGGGCGCGAGACCCGAAGGGCTGCGCGAGATCCTCGGTGCGGGCGAGCCGCTGAACCCCGACGTCATCGCGCAGGTCGAGAAGGCGTGGGGGCTGACGATCCGCGACGGGTTCGGCCAGACCGAGACCACGCTGCAGATCGGCAACACCCCGGGGGCGCCGGTCAAGGCAGGTTCGATGGGCCGGCCGATGCCGGGTGTGCCGGTCGTGCTGGTCGACCCGCTCACCGGTGTGCCCGCCGAAGAGGGGGAGATCTGCCTCGACCTGAGCCGGGATCCGCTGAACCTGATGACCGGATATCTCGACGACCCGGTCCGCAACCGGACCGTCACCGAGGGCGGTTACTACCACACCGGAGACGTGGCCCGGCGCGACCGGGACGGCTTCATCACTTACATCGGCCGCACCGACGACGTGTTCAAATCCTCCGATTACAAGGTGTCACCGTTCGAACTGGAGAGTGTGCTGATCGAACATCCCGCGGTGGTCGAAGCGGCCGTGGTGCCTCAGCCCGACGACACCCGGCTGGCGGTGCCGAAGGCCTACATCGCCCTGGCCGCCGGCTGGACAGCCGACGCCGAGACCGCCACCGCCATCTTCGAATACGCCCGTGATCATCTCGCGCCGTATCTGAAGGTGCGCCGCATCGAATTCCACGAACTGCCCAAGACGATCTCGGGGAAGATCCGTCGCGTCGAACTGCGCAGGCGCGAGGAACGGGCCGCGGGCACGCCCATCCCCACCGAATACCGCTACGAGGACCTGGTGACCAAGTGATCTCCCATGACGCCGGCCCGACCGATGTCCCGATCATCGAGGACACCATCGGCGCGAACTTCGAACGCACCGTTGCCGCGCACCCCGACACCGACGCCCTGGTCGAGGTCGGTACCGGAAGACGCTGGACCTACGCCGAGCTCGACGACGAGATCGACTGCATCGCAAAAGGATTGATGGCACTGGGCGTGCAGCGGGGCGATCGCGTCGGTATCTGGGCGCCCAACTGCGCGGAGTGGACCGTCGTGCAGTACGCGACGGCGAAGATCGGCGCGATCCTGGTGAACATCAACCCGGCCTACCGCACGCACGAATTGGCCTACGTGCTCGGGCAGTCGGGCGTGCGGACGCTGATCTCGGCGACGACGTTCAAGACGTCGGACTACGCGTCGATGGTGCAGGAGGTGCGTCCGCGCTGTGATGCCCTGCGTGAGCTGGTGTTCCTGGGGACCGACGACTGGTCGGCGCTGCAACGCGGAGGCGAGGCGGTGAGCACCGCGCAATTGCAGGATCGTATGGCGCAGTTGGACAATCGCGATCCGATCAACATCCAGTACACGTCGGGCACCACGGGTTTTCCGAAGGGTGCGACGCTGTCGCACCGCAACATCCTCAACAACGGGTTCTTCACCACCGAGATGATCGCGCTGGGTCCGCAGGACCGGCTGTGCATCCCGGTGCCGTTCTACCACTGCTTCGGCATGGTGATGGGCAACCTCGGCTGCACCACGCACGGCACCACGATGGTGATTCCCGCGCCCGGCTTCGACCCGGGGCTGACGCTGGCCGCGATCGAGAAGGAAAGGTGCACCGGCGTCTACGGGGTGCCCACGATGTTCATCGCGATGCTCGGTCACCCCGACTTCGCGGCCACGGACCTGTCGACGCTGCGCACGGGCATCATGGCCGGTTCGGTGTGTCCGGTGGAGGTGATGAAGCGCTGCGTCCACGCGATGAACATGACGCAGGTGTCGATCGCCTACGGGATGACCGAAACCTCGTGTCAGACCCTCATCGACGACGACATGGACCGGCGTACGTCGACGATCGGGCGGGCGCATCCCCATCTCGAGGTGAAGGTCATCGATCCGGGGACCGGTGACACCCTCGACCGTGGCGAGCCCGGCGAACTGTGCACCCGTGGGTATTCGGTGATGTTGGGATATTGGCGCGACGACGAGAAGACGGCGCAGGCGATCGACGCCGAGGGCTGGATGCACACCGGCGACCTCGCGGTGATGCGGGAGGACGGTTACTGCAACGTCGTCGGCCGGATCAAGGACCTGATCATCCGCGGCGGCGAGAACATCTATCCGCGCGAGGTCGAGGAATTCCTCTACACCCATCCCGACATCGAGGACGCCCAGGTGGTGGGCGTGCCCGACGAGAAGTACGGGGAAGAGATCTGCGCCTGGATCCGGATGCGGCCGGGTCGTGCGCCGCTGACCGCCGACACGTTGCGGGCCTTCGCCGCCGGGAAGCTCGCGCATTACAAGATCCCCCGCTATGTGCACGTCGTCGACGAGTTCCCCATGACCGTCACCGGCAAGGTGCGCAAGGTCGAAATGCGGGAACGCAGCGTAGAACTGTTCACCCCGACGCTGCGGTGAATTCCCGCCGGTGATTGCGTTGCCGACCGCCGGTCGCCCTGTCAGGATTGATCGATGTCAGCGGCGCTCGGGCGACGGCTCTACGCGGCACTGGCCGGGTGCTCTGCCGTGGTGCACGCCGCACTGCTCGGACACCTGGGCGGTGCGCTGGCGACCGCGTTGCTCACCGCGATGATCGCCGGCTGCCTGTGGTGCGCCTGGCATCTGTGGCGGCGCGAGACGCTCGCCGCGTGGCTGACGGTGGCACTGATGAGTCTGGCGATGCTGGCCGTGCATGCCCCGATGCCGACGCATCACCACGCCGAGGCGGCGGGGACGCCGGCCGTCCCGGCGCTGATGGGGGTGGCGATGACGCTGGCGGTCGTGGAGGTGGTGCTCGCCGCCGGGGTGTTGTATCTGCGCACCCGCCACCACGCCGGGCTGCTCACCGGTAGACCAGGCCACTGAGCTGCCAGGCCAGCCGCCGGGGCACGGCCGGTAGCCGGCCGGCGATGCGGATCGCGTTGTTGCGCAACGGTCGCCATGCGCTGGGCACGGTGGCGAGCCGGGTGAGCCGATCGGTCATGGTGACGACATCGGTGGCGATCGGCCGGCGGGCTCGGCTGTAGTCGTCGAGCAGGGAATCCGAGCCGCCGGCCAGCACCGCGGCCAGCGCGTCGCCGAGGGCGATCGCGTCCTGGATGCCGAGATTCATCCCCTGCCCGCCGGCGGGGCTATGGACATGGGCGGCGTCGCCGGCGAGCAGGACACGGCCGGTCCGGAAGGTGGTGGCGACCCGGTGCTGCACCCGGAACCGCGAACCCCACACCACCTCGCCGACCCGGATCCGCCCCGCCCCGAGACCGCGCACGTCGAGGAGTTCCTGGACGAACTCCGCCGACGGATGTTCGGGCGCCTGGGCCACCGGCGCGACGATGCGGTGTACTCCGCCGGGTAGCGGTGCGACGACGGTCAATCCGGACCGGGCCCAGAACAGGATCACCTCGTCGTCGGGCGCATCGCCGGCCAGGCGCACGTCGGCGAGCGCGAACGACTCGTCGTAGTGGCCGCCGGGGAAGGCGATACCCGCGGCCGTCCGCACGGTGCTGTGGGTACCGTCGGCGCCGACCAGGTACCGCGCACTCAGGGCGTCGCCGTCGGTGAACTCGCCGACCACGCCGTCGGGATGGGGTCGGACGGCCGCCAGCGTCCTGGGCCGCAGGACCTGTCCACCGAGCTCGGTCAGCCGTCGGGCGAGGACGGCCTCGGTGGTCGACTGGGGAACCATCAGACTGAACGGATAGACCGTCGGCAGCCGCGCGAAATCCACCTCGATCAGCGTCGTCGTGCTGTCGCGGATGGTGAAGCGAGGCGCCCGGATGCCGCTGCCCACCAGGGGTTCCGCCACCTTCAGCTGTTCGAGGACCTCCAGGCTGCGGGCATTGACGACCGCGGCGCGCGAGGTGTTCGTCCCCTCGGGCTGCCGGTCGACCACCACGACCGCGATGCCGCGTTGGACGAGGCTCGCGGCCAGGGTCAGGCCGGTGGGTCCGGCCCCGACCACCAGGACATCGACATCGCTCATGGTGCCTCCTCTGGCTTATGCCAACGCTTGTTGGCACAAGGCCATGCTGCGCGCGTCGCGCGGCTATGTCAACACTTGTTGGCCTACAGTTGTTGGCATGAGACGTTCCTCGGCCGATACCAAAGAGGTGATCCTCGCCGCGGCCCGCGAGCGGTTCGCCACCTGCGGGTACGAGCGATCGACCATCCGCGCCATCGCGGCCGACGCGCGCATCGATCCGTCCATGGTGATGCGCTATTTCGGCAGCAAGGAGGGGCTGTTCGCGGCCGCGGCGCGCTTCGATCTGGAACTGCCCGATCTCGGCGGGGCCGACTCCGGTCTGCTCGGGCGCCGGCTGGTCGGCCATTTCGTGCAACGGTGGGAGCGCGACGAGGCACTCGTCGTACTGTTGCGCGCGGCGGCCACCAACGCCGAGGCCGCGCAACGGATGAGCGACATCTTCACCACGCAGCTGCTGCCGGTCGTGGCGGCGGCCGGGGAGGCGGACACCGAGGTGGATGCCGGAACCAGAGCCGGGCTCGTCGCCACCCAGATGCTGGGCCTGGCCCTGTGTCGGTACGTGCTGCGGCTGCCGCCGGTGGTCGCTCTGACCCGGGCGCAGCTCGAAGACTGGCTGGGCCCGACGATCCAGCGGTATCTCGACACGCCGTGATCGATCGCACGAATGTTCGACATCGTGCATAGTGCCGGGCCGCAGCGGGCATAGGAGTGCCATGAGCGAACAACCAGCCGCGGCTCCGCAGGAGAATCCGCAGAAAGACCAGTCCGAATGGGTCACCGGTGACGAGCCGATGACCGGACCACAGCGCAGCTATCTGCAGACGCTGGCCCGCGAGGCCAACGAGGAGCTGTCCGAGACCATGACCAAGGCCGAGGCCTCGGCCATGATCGACCGGCTGCAGGATCAGACCGGACGGGGGCAGGGATGACGATCGGGGCCGACCACGTCCGCCGACTGCTCGGTGCGGACGGCGAAGCCACCCTGATCATGATCGAGGGTCGCGCCGAGGTGGTCACCGAGGGCGACCTGCGGTCGGATCGGTATCAGGGCGCGCTCGAGGTGATCTCCCGCGACGAACTGCTCAAACGCACCGGCGGCGCCGACCTGTCCGATCGCGACGTCGAGGAGCAGGCCGCCGCACTCAACACCGCGGTCGACGAACTCGGCGGGTGATCCGGCTCAGTCGGGCAGCCCGATGCGGCGGTAACGGTCGAGCCGTCGCGCCAGCCGCGCCCCGGCAGACATCGAGCGCAACCCGGCCAGCTCGGCGGCGATCGTCGCCGCCAGCCTCGTGGTGAACTGGAGCGGTTCGTCGGCGGCGTCGGGATGTTCGCCGACGATGGTGTCCACGATGCCGCGCCGCAGCAGGTCGACCGAGCGGATGCCTTGTGCGACCGCCAATTCCGCTGCATGGTCGAGGTCGCGGTAGACGATGGCGCTGGCGCCCTCCGGCGGCAGTGGGGCCAGCCAGCCGTGCAGGGCGGCCAGCACCCGGTCGGCGGGCACCATGGCCAGCGCCGGGCCGCCGGAACCCTGGCCGAGCAGCACCGACACGGTCGGGGTGTCGAGGGTGACCAGCTCGGCGAGACAGCGGGCGATCTCGCCGGCCAGCCCGCCTTCCTCGGCCTCGGCGGTCAACGCCGGCCCCGCCGTGTCGATGACCAGCACCAGCGGTAGCTGCAGACCGGCGGCCAGCGCCATACCGCGGCGCGCCTCACGCAGCGCGGCGGGGCCCACCATCCCTCCCACCAGACGCTGCTGACCGAGCACCACGGCCGGCTGACCGCCGAAGCGGGCCAGCGCCAGCAGCGTCGTGGCGGCTTCGCCCTGGTCGGTGCCCGACAGCAGTACCCGGTCGGTGGTGCCGTGCCGTAGCAGATAGCCGATGCCCGGCCGGTCCGGACGCCGCGACGCCTGCACCGAATCCCATGCGGGCACGTCCTCGAGCGGTTCGGGCGCCGGTGGCTGCGGCGGATCGTCGGGTGGGTCGGCCACCACCGTCAACGCTCGGTGCAGCGTGGCGCGCAGCAGCGGCAGCGGCACCACACCGTCGATGACGCCGTGGCGGTACAGGTTCTCCGCGGTCTGGACTCCCGCCGGGAAGGGCTCGCCGTAGAGATGCTCGTAGACCCGCGGACCCAGGAATCCGATCAGCGCGCCCGGCTCGGCGGCGGTGAGGTGGCCGAGGGAACCCCAGGACGCGAACACCCCGCCGGTGGTCGGATGGCGCAGATACACCAGATACGGCAACCGGGCCCGCTTGTGCAGTTCGACCGCAGCGGCGATCTTGACCATCTGCAGGAAGGCGACCGTACCCTCCTGCATCCGCGTGCCACCCGAACTCGGCGACGCCACCAGCGGCAACCGCTCGGCGGTGGCCCGCTGCACCGCCGCGGTGATGCGTTCGGCGGCGGCCACCCCGATCGAGCCCGCCAGGAAATCGAACTCGCAGACCAGCACCGCGACCCGCCGGCCGAAGACGCGGCCCTCACCGGTCAATACCGATTCGTCCAGACCGGTCGCCTCGGCGGCAGCGGCGAGTTCGGCCCGGTAGGAGTCGGAGGCGGCCACGGCCAGCGGTGGCGCATCCCAGCTGCGGAAGGAGCCGGGGTCGAGCACCGTGTCGCGGAGCTGCTGGGCACTGATCCGGCTCATCTCAGCAAGGCTAGTTAGGCTGGCCGCCATGATTGGAGTGACCCGTGACGGCCACGTACTGACGATCGAGATGCAGCGGGCCGAGCGCCGCAATGCGCTCAACAGCGAACTGGTCGACAGCCTGCGCGAGACCATCGAGAAGTCCGCCTCTGAGGATGTCCGCGCCATCGTGCTGACCGGTCAGGGCCACGTGTTCAGCTCGGGTGCCGATCTGTCCGGTGGTCAGGGCGTCGCCGACGAGCTGCCCGACAAGGCCAGAGCGCTGAACTTCGCCATCGACAAGGCGCCGGTTCCGGTCATCGGCGCCATCAACGGCCCGGCGATCGGCGCCGGGGTCATCCTCTCGATGATCTGCGATCTTCGGGTCGTCGCCCCGGAGGCCTACTTCCAGTTTCCCGTCGCGAAATACGGTATCGCGCTGGATAATTGGAGCATCCGCCGGTTGACGTCACTGGTCGGCGCCGGCCGGGCCAGGGGTATGCTGCTGGCCGCCGAGCGGCTCACGGCCGACGTCGCCCTGCAGACCGGAATGGCCAACCGGATCGGCACGCTGGCCGATGCGCAGGCCTGGGCCCAGGAGATCGCCGGATACGCGCCGCTGGCCTTGCAGCACGCCAAACGCGTGCTCAACGACGACGGCGCCTACGAGGAGCCGTGGCCGGCCCACACCGAATTGTTCGACCGGGCCTGGGCCAGTCAGGACATCATCGAGGCGCAGGTGGCCCGCATCGAGAAGCGACCGCCACGTTTCCAGGGGGCCTGAGGTGCTGCGCGGGGCGCTGCGGTTCGGGTTCGGCACGGCCTCCCTGCTCGCCGGCGGTTGGGTGCTGCGCGCATTGCAGGGCACCCCCGCGTCGCTGGGGGCGACACCCGCCGACATCGCGCTGGTCGCCAAGCGGTCCCCGCAATTCCACGATGGCGCATTCGTCAACCTCGAACCCGCCGAGACCATGAGCCTGGACGCCGAGGCGCGCCGGATGCTGATGCGGGAACTGGTCACCGGTCGCGACAACGGCCGGCCCGGCGCACCCATCCCCGTCGTGGCTCCGGCGCGGATCGACGGGGAGGCGGCGGGACTGGCCGCCTACTGGCACGGCCACTCCTCGGTGCTCGTCGAGGTCGACGGCTACCGGGTGCTGACCGATCCGATCTGGAGCAAGCGGTGTTCGCCGTCGCGAACCGTCGGCCCGGAGCGGATGCACGAACCGCCGGTGCCGCTGGAGGGGCTACCCGCCGTCGACGCGGTGATCATCAGCCACGACCACTACGACCACCTCGACATGGACACCATCCTCGGATTGGCTCGCACCCAGCGCGCGCCGTTCCTCGTTCCGCTGGGAGTCGGTGCGCACCTGCGGATGTGGGGTATCGCCGAACACCGCATCGTCGAACTGGACTGGAACGAGAGTCACCGGCTCGGCGACCTGACCGTGGTCTGCACCCCGGCGCGGCACTTCTCCGGCCGGTTGTTCAGTCGCAACACCACGCTGTGGTCCTCGTGGGCGATCAAGGGGCCGCAGCATCGGGTCTTCTTCGGCGGTGACACCGGCTACACCACGAGCTTCACCGACACCGCCGACGCCCACGGGCCGTTCGATCTCACGCTCATGCCGGTGGGGGCCTATCACCCGGCCTGGCCGGACATCCACATGAATCCCGAGGAGGCGGTGCGCGCCCACCTCGACGTCACCGACGCCGGCGCCGGAGTGCTGGTGCCGATCCACTGGGGCACATTCCGGCTGGCTCCGCACCCGTGGTCCGAGCCCGTCGAGCGCCTGTTGACCGCCGCCGACGCGGCCGGTGTCCAGGTGGCGATCCCCAAACCCGGACAGCGCGTGGAGCGCGGCGCGTCGATCATGATCGACCCGTGGTGGGAACTGTGACGAGCTAGCGTGCAGGCTGTGATCCGCCGACTCGTGCCGCTCGCCGCGCTCACCATGGCGCTGACCCTCGTCGCGGGTTGCGATTCCGCTCCGGACGGTTCGCGCCGCGACACGGCCGCGCCGCCGTCTCCCACCACGCTGTCCGACGTGCCACCGCCGCTGGTGCCGGCCATGCCGCTGCCCGACGATGCGGTCGGCAAGGCGGTGTCGCGACTCGACGGTCTCGCCGAGGATCTGATGGCGCGATCCGGCATCCCGGGAATGGCAGTGGCCGTCGTGCACGGCGGTAAGACGTTGTACGCCAAAGGCTTCGGCGTCAAAGACGTACGTACCGGCGAGGCAGTGGACCCCGACACGGTGTTCCAGCTGGCGTCGCTGTCCAAACCGCTGGGCGCCACGGTCGTCGCTCATCAGGTCAGCCACGGCGACGTCAGCTGGGACACCCCGATCGTGTCCGCGCTGCCGTGGTTCGCCCTGTCGGACCCGGCGGTGACGCAGATGGTGACCGTCGGCGACATGTACTCCCACCGCTCCGGGCTGCCCGACCACGCGGGCGACCTGCTCGAGGATCTCGGCTACGACCGCCGCTACATCCTCGAGCGCCTGCGCGACCTGCCCCTGACGCCGTTCCGGACGTCCTACGCCTACACCAACTTCGGGCTGACGGCCGCGGCCGAAGCGGTGGCCGCCACCGCCGGTCAGCCGTGGGAGACCCTCTCCCAGGAGGTGCTCTACCGGCCGCTCGGGATGTCCTCGACCAGTTCGCGGTTCGCCGACTACGAGGCCCGCCCCGACCGTGCCGTCGGGCACATCCACGTCGACGGGGGCTATCAACCCCTCTACGTCCGTAACGCTGACGCCGAGGCACCCGCCGGTGGGGTGAGCTCGTCGGTCAACGACATGACCAAGTGGCTCACCATGATGCTGGCCAACGGCAGCTACCAGGGGAACCAGATCGTGGACCCGAAGGCCCTGCTCCCCGCGGTGACCCCGCAGGTGGTCTCCAGCCGTGGTTCCGAGCCGGCGATGCGCAGTGGGTTCTACGGCTTCGGGTTCAACGTCGGCACCACCTCGAGTGCGCGTACCGAGCTCAGCCACTCGGGCGCCTTCGAACTGGGGGCGGGGACGAATTTCCTCATGCTCCCGGCCGCCGACGTCGCGATCGTCGCGCTCACCAACGCGACACCGGCCGGGGTGCCCGAGGCCCTGACCGCCCAATTCGCTGATCTCGTTCAGTTCGGCGAGATCCGGGAGGACTGGTACCAGCTCTACAACCAGGCCTTCGCGGCCATGGAAGTTCCGTCGGGATCGCTGGTGGGCAAACCCCGCCCGGCCAACCCGGCGCCGTCACCGCCCCCCGCGGCGCTGGCCGGCGTCTACCGCAACCCGTTCTGGGGGACGGCCACGGTCAGCGAGGCCGGTGACTCGCTCGGGCTGCAGCTCGGGCCGCGCGGCGACGTCTGGCCGCTGACCCACTGGGACGGCAATGTCTACACCTTCTCGATGGTCTCGGAGAACACGACACCCGGCTCGATCTCGAAGGCCACCTTCGACGGCGACCGGCTGACGCTGGAGTACTACGACGATCACCACGACGGGGTGTTCGTCAAGTGAGCATCGGGGTGGTCACCGGGCTCTCCGATGCCGCGGTCGCCGAGCGCGTCGCGGCGGGCCGGACCAATGACGTGCCGACCCGCGCCGCCCGCAGCACACGGGAGATCGTGCGCGCCAACATCTTCACCCGGATCAACGCCATCCTCGGGGTGCTGCTGGTCATCGTGCTGTCGACCGGCTCGGTGATCAACGGCGCGTTCGGCCTGCTGATCATCGCCAACAGCGCGATCGGCATCATCCAGGAGCTGCGGGCCAAACGGACACTCGACGAGCTGGCGATCGTCGGCCAGGCCAAACCGCTGGTGCGCCGCCTCACCGCGGCGGGATCGGTGACCAGTGCCCTGGCGCCGAGCCAGGTGGTCCTCGACGACATCATCGAATTGGGCCCCGGCGATCAGATCGTCGTCGACGGTGAGGTGGTCGAACACGCCAACCTGGAGGTCGACGAATCGCTGCTCACCGGTGAGGCAGACCCGATCGCGAAGGACACCGGCGACGCCGTGATGTCGGGCAGCTTCGTCGTCGCCGGGTCCGGCGCCTACCGCGCCACCAAGGTCGGGCGCGAGGCGTACGCGGCCAAATTGGCCGAAGAGGCCAGCAAGTTCACGCTCGTGAAATCCGAACTGCGCAACGGCATCGACCGCATCCTGCGGTTCATCACCTATCTCTTGGTCCCGGCCGGGTTGCTCACCATCTACACCCAGCTGTTCACCACCGACGCCGGCTGGCGACGAGCCGTGCTGGCGATGGTCGGCGCGCTGGTGCCGATGGTTCCCGAGGGCCTCGTCCTGATGACCTCGATCGCCTTCGCGGTGGGAGTGGTCCGGCTGGGTCGCCGACAGTGTCTGGTCAACGAGCTCCCGGCGATCGAGGGACTCGCACGGGTCGACGTCGTCTGCGCGGACAAGACCGGCACGCTCACCGAGAACGGGATGCGGCTGGCGGACGTGCGTGCCCTCACCCATTCCGACGTCGGCGAAGTCCTGTCGGCCATGGCGGCCGCGGACACCAGGCCCAACGCCAGCATGCAGGCGATCGCCGAGGCGTACCCGGACCCGCCCGGCTGGACGGCCACCGCGAGCGCGCCGTTCAAATCGGCCACCAAGTGGAGCGGCGTCTCGTTCGGCGACCACGGCAACTGGGTGATCGGCGCCCCCGACGTCCTGCTCGACCCGGACTCGCCGGCCGCCGGGCAGGCCGAACAGATCGGTGCCCGGGGACTGCGGGTGCTGCTGCTCGGCTCGTCGGATCTGCCCGTCGACCACGACGACGCGCCGGGCGTGGTCACCCCTGCGGCGCTGGTGGTGCTCGAACAGCGGGTGCGGCCGGACGCCCGCGGCACACTCGACTACTTCGCCTCTCAGAACGTGTCCATCAAGGTGATCTCGGGCGACAACGCGGTCTCGGTGAGTGCGGTCGCCGGGTCGCTGGGTTTGCGCGGCGAGTGCATGGACGCCCGCAACCTGCCCGACGAGACCGGCCGACTCGCCGAGGCGCTGGAGTCGCACACCACCTTCGGCCGGGTCCGGCCGGATCAGAAGCGGGCCATGGTGCACGCGCTGCAGTCCCGCGGGCACACCGTCGCGATGACCGGGGACGGCGTGAACGACGTCTTGGCGCTCAAGGACGCCGACATCGGGGTGGCCATGGGTGCGGGCAGTCCCGCCTCCCGCGCCGTGGCGCAGATCGTGTTGCTCGACAACAGGTTCGCCACGCTGCCCCATGTCGTCGGCGAGGGCCGCCGGGTGATCGGCAACATCGAACGCGTATCGAATCTGTTCCTGACCAAGACCGTCTACTCGGTGCTGCTCGCGGTGCTGGTCGGGCTTGCCGGGCTGGGGTCGAAGGTGTTCGGCTCCGCCTTCGGCGACCCGTTGCTGTTCCCGTTCCAGCCCATCCACGTCACCATCGCGGCGTGGTTCACCATCGGGATCCCGGCCTTCATCCTGTCGCTGGCACCCAACAACGAGCGGGCACAGCCCGGATTCGTCCGGCGGGTGATGACGGCGGCGCTGCCGTCGGGTCTGGTGGTCGGCGCGGCGACATTCGTGTCGTATCTGGTGGCCTACCAGGGTCGCGCGGCCAGCGAGACCGAACAGACCCAGGCGTCGACCGCCGCGCTGATCACGCTGCTGGTGACCGCGATCTGGGTGCTGGCCGTGGTGGCCCGGCCCTACGAGTGGTGGCGGATCGCACTGGTCGCCGTCTCCGCTCTCGCCTACCTGGCCATCTTCTCCCTCCCGGCGGCACAGCGGCTGTTCATCCTCGACCCGACGAACGCCAGGTTGACCTCGATCGCCCTCGGCATCGGAGTGCTCGGCGCGGTGCTGATCGAAGCGCTGTGGTGGGCCCAGGGCAGGGTGCTCGGGGAGCGGCGGCGGCTGTGGCGTGACCGGTAAACTCGCGGCATGGCACTTTTCGACAAGGTGAAGAACTGGGTGTCGAAGAATCCCGACAAGGCCGGTCAGGCGATCGAGAAGGCCGGTGACCTCTTCGACAAGCAGACCAAGGGCAAGTACGCCGCCCAGGTCGACAAGGCGCAGAACGCGGCGCGCGGCTACGTCGACAAGAACGGGGTCGACAAGAACAAGCCGGACGGGCCGGGCGTGAACCCGCAGAACCCCCCGCTGCATCCGTAGCCATGGCCAAGCTGTCGGTTTCGGTCGATGTCCCGCTGCCCCCAGACCAGGCGTGGGAGTGCGCCGCGGATCTGTCCCGCTACAAGGAATGGCTGAGCATTCACCGCGTGTGGCGCTCGAAACTGCCCGAGACCCTGGAGAAGGGCACCCAGATCGACTCGATCGTCGAGGTCAAAGGCATGCCCAACCGCGTGCACTGGACGATCGTGAACTACAAGCCGCCGCAGAGCATGACGCTCAACGGCGACGGTAAGGGCGGCGTGAAGGTCAAGCTGATGGGCAAGGTCCGGCCCGCCGGATCCGGCGATCAGGCCTCCACGGTGACCTTCGACGTGCATCTGGGTGGCCCGGCCCTGTTCGGGCCGATCGGTATGGTGGTCGCCGCCGCGCTGCGCAGCGATATCCAGGAATCGCTGGACCGATTCAAGACGGTCTTCGCCCCCGCCTGAGCATCCTCGCCCCGACGGAACTCGAGCGCGTCAGCGGCGGACTTCGCCGAAATGGCTGCACCCGTTTCCGCCCGCCCGCTTCGCGTCGTACATCGCGGAGTCCGCGGCGCTGATCAGGCGGTCCAAATCCCACCCGTCGGTGTGTTCGGGCGGCTGGCGCAACGCCATGGTGGCGGTGCCGACGCTGGCGGTGACGCCGCCGGGCAGCGCCGCGATCGCCGCGCAGATCCGCTGCGCCAGTTCCGCGGAATCTGCGGTGTCACGGACGGCGGCGACGACGAACTCCTCGCCGCCGCTGCGGCCGATCACCGCCCCCGTTTCGGACACGGCCTCGCGCATCGCCTGGGCTACCGCGATCAATGCCTCGTCGCCGGCCTGGTGTCCGCGGGTGTCGTTGATCTGCTTGAAGTCGTCCAGATCGACCAACAGGATCAGCAGATGGCCGCCTGGGTCGGATCCGCGCTCCCCCAGCAGCTTCGCGCACTGTGCGAAGAACGCCCGACGGTTGAGCAGACCGGTGAGCGGATCCTCCTCGGCGCGCACGAGATCTTTGCGCAACGCCCGCACCAGCACGTAGATGGCGACCGGCATCGCGATGTTGATCTGCAGCACGATGAACAGATCGACGATGCCCATGGCGGCGTGCCCGGTCATGGCGATCCGGACGGTGGCGGCAACGGCGACAGCCGTGGTCACCAGGAAGTTGTAGATCACCAGCAGGGTCGAGTGGAAGAACGCGATGTAGGCGGCGATCGTCGCGAACGAGACACAGCCCACCAGGGCGCCGTGCGGGTTGGGGTAGCCCAGACACGACAACGCGATCGCGGCATTGGATACCAGGGCGAAGACGATGGATTGCCCGTGCGAGGGCCAGCGCCACGCCCACAGCGCCACCCCGAACAGCCCACAGGCGACCGCGATCCAGGTCATCGCGATCGGCAGCGCACCCACCGGCCCGTCGAATCGCAGCAGAATGAACAGGCAGATCGACAATGACCCGGCGATGCCGGCCATCATCAGCCGCACGGCCGTAGTCATACCGCGCGACGCCAGATAATCGCTGATCCACCCGTAGTGGTTGGCCGCCGACCGCTGGGTGCCCGACCACGCCGCCGCCATCCTCGCCGCTCCCGTATCGCAGCCGGCCGGGGAAACCCGATCGGGACCCCCGGCAAACCCCACTAGGGTACTACGGAGTACCACCGCGCCGATGGCAGACTGCCACCGCGTTCAGTCGGCGAAAACCTGGGAATCGTCGGCGAACGCTTTGAATTCCAGGGCGTTTCCCGCCGGATCCAACAGGAACATGGTCCACTGTTCGCCGACCTCACCTTCGAAGCGGACATAGGGCTCGATGACGAAGTCGACACCGGCCGCGCGCAGTCGCTCGGCGAGCCGGTGGAAAGCATCGACGCTCAAGATCAACCCGAAATGTGGGACGGGCACGTCGTGGCCGTCGACCGGGTTGTGCACGGCCCGGGATCGCTCGGGAGCCAGATGGGTGACCACCTGGTGTCCGTGCATGTTCCAATCCACCCAGCTCTGCGCACTGCGGCCGTGCGGCAGCCCGAGCACCTCGCCGTAGAAGTGGCGGGCGGCGGACAGGTCGTCGACGGGTATGGCCAGGTGGAAGCGGGGGATCGGCGCGTCGAGGGCGGTCATCCGCCGAGGGCCTCGGCGATCTCCTGCTCACCGGACACCACCTCGAACGTTCGGCCCGCGGTCTGCGGCGCGTCGAGCACCGCGACCAGGACGGCGGCGACATCGGCCCGGGGGATGCTGTCCCGGCCGGTCTTCTCGGCGATCCGCACGCGCCCGGTGCCCGGATCGTCGGTCAGCATGCCCGGGCGCACGATCGTCGCGTCGAGGCCGCCACGCCGCCGGATGTCGTCATCGGCGGCACCCTTGGCGCGCAGATAGGTCACCATCACCGGATCGTCGGCGGCGTCGTCGGGTGCATCGGCATCCGCGCCCATCGACGAGACGATCACGTAGCGGCGGACGCCGGCCGCCTCGGCGGCGTCCGCGAGCAGGATCGCGCCGTCCCGGTCGAGGGTCTGTTTGCGTTCGGCGCCGCTTCCCGCCCCGGCTCCTGCGGCGAACACCACCGCGTCGCAGCCGTCGAGATGCTTCGCGACCTCGTCCACCGACGAGTTCTCGAGGTCGACCACGATTGCGTCGGCACCGGCTTCGGCGAGGTCTGCGGTGTGGTCGGGGTTGCGGATCAGGCCCGCCACCGAGTCACCCCGCTGGGCGAGTAGCCGTTCGAGGTGCAACGCGATTTTTCCATGCCCACCGGCGATCACCACACGCATGAGGTCAAGGATTCCCCGGTGCGCCGGGGCAAAACGTCAGCGCAGCCGTTCGCGCAACTCGCGTTTGAGCACCTTGCCGTAGCTGTTCTTCGGCAGCTCGTCGACGAAGTCGTAGCGTTTGGGCCGCTTGAACCGGGCGATGCGCTCGAGCAGGTGTGCATCGAGTTCCTCGGGGGAGACCTGCCCGACGACGAACGCGACGACCACCTCACCCCACTGCTCATCCGGCGCACCCACCACCGCGGCCTCCGACACCGCGGGATGCTCGAGCAGCACTTCCTCCACCTCCCGCGGATAGATGTTGCTGCCGCCGCTGATCACCACGTCTTTGGACCGGTCGCGCAGCGTGAGGAGGCCACGGTCATCGAACGATCCCATGTCCCCGGTGCGCAGCCAGCCGTCGGTCAACGTCGCCGACGTCGCCTCGGGGTTGCGCCAGTAGCCGCTCATCACGACGTCGCCGCGGCAGACGATCTCGCCGATCTCACCGACGTCGGCGGTGGCCCCGTCGTCACGCACCACCCTGACGTCCACTCCGGACCGGGCGTATCCCACCGAACCGAGGACGGCGTCGTCGGCGCCTTCGTGGTCGGCGCGCCGCAAGCCGGTGATCGTCATCGGCGCCTCGCCCTGCCCGTACAGCTGGACGAACACCGGTCCGAACGCGGCCATCGCCTTCTTCAGGCTGTCGACGTACATTGGCCCACCGCCGTAGACGATCGTGTCGAGATTGCGGGGTCGCGCGCGACCCGTCTGCACGAGGCGCGCCACCATCGTCGGTGCCAGGAACGCACTGCAGCCGGGATGGTGGTCGCAAAGGTCGAGGAACTCCCCGGCCTCGAACGCGCCCGACGCCGGCACCACCTGACGTGCGCCGCGCAGCACGTAGGGCGGGACGTAGAGTCCTGAGCCGTGCGACATCGGCGCACCGTGCACCAGACTGCTGTCCTCGTCCGGAGAGTCGAAGTCCGCCAGGTGCGACACCGTCATCGCGATCAGGTTGCGGTGCGAGAGCATGGCGCCCTTCGAGCGGCCGGTGGTGCCGCTGGTATAGAACAGCCAGGCCAGACGCGCCGGATCGGTGGTGCGTGGCGCATCGACTGCGGCTGTCGTACAGCGGGATTCATACTCCGGGCCGCCGATGATCTCCACCGGGGGCGACAGCTGGGCGCCGATCCTCGGCGACGCGAAGATGTGCGCGACGTCGGCGTCGGTGAGGATCTGGTCCATCTCCCGGGGGTGCAGCTTGTAGTTGAGCGGGACGTAGACGCATTCGGCCGCCCAGATCGCGAACATCAGCTCGACGATCTCGGGACGGTTCTCGCTGGCGACCGCGATGCGCGCGCCGGGGCCCACGCCGGCCAGGGACCCCGCCAGACGCAGCGAACGCTCGCGCAGGGAGGACCACGTACGCACCTGTCGCTCACCGGAATAGACCGCACCGCGGCCGCCGAAGCGTGCCGCGGCCTGGTCGAGGAGACCGAACAGGTTCACCGTTCGTTGCTCTTCGCGCAAGCGTTCATCGGCGCGCAACCCATTCGGAGGTGAGCGCGAAGTCCGAGAGGTACTTCGTCGAACTCCACCCGCCGTCCACCACGATGGTCTGACCGTTGATGAAACTGCCGCCCTCGGAACAGAGAAAGGCCACGGTGCTCGCCAGATCGTCCACCGTGCCGAGCCGCGGATAGGGCGTCATCTCGGTGTTGATCTTGCGGAACCGCTCGTCCTCGAGCCGGTGGGCCACCATCGGGGTGAGCGTGACGCCGGGCGCGACGGCGTTGCAGCGGATGCCCTGGGGGCCGTATTGGCAGGCGATGTGGGTGGTCAGCGCCGTCAGTCCGCCCTTGGCCGCCGAGTATGCGCCGCCGCGCAGACCGCCGACGACCGCGAACGTCGAGGTGACGTTGATGATGGCCGATCCGGATCCAAGATGCGGGATGACGTCGCGGGCCAGGCGGAACGGCGCCCGCAGCATCAGGCCCAGGAAGTAGTCCAGGCTGTCGTCGTCGGTTTCGTGCAGCGGTTTGGGGCTTCCGACGCCGGCGTTGTTGACCAGGAAATCGATGCGGCCCCACCGCTGCAGGGCGGCGTCGACGATGCGGGCCGGGGCGTCGTCGGCGGTGAGATCGACCGCCAGGGTGGCCACCCGCTCCGGATCGCCGACCGCGTCGGCCACCTCGGCCAGCCGCGTCTCGTCGCGTCCGGTGGCCAGCACGGCCATCCCGTCGGCCGCGAGCCTGGTCGCGCAGCCGAACCCGATCCCGCTGCTGGCGCCGGTCACGATCGCTACCTGCATGTCATCCGCCTTCCTCCATGAGCGCCGCCCGGATCTCGTGCTTGAGCACCTTGCCTGCGTCGTTCTTGGGCAACGACTCCCACACCACCACCCGCTCGGGCGCCTTGAACTTCGCGAGTCCGTGTCCGGCCAGGAATTCTCGCAACTCGGTGACATCGGGACCGGGGGGTGCGGTGGCCACGACGGCGGCGCAGGCCCGCTCGCCGGTACGCGGATCGGGAACGCCGACCACTGCGATCTCTGCGATCGCGGGGTGGGCGACGAGCAGATCCTCGACCTCTTTGGGCGAGATGTTCTCCCCGTTGCGGATGATGATGTCCTTGGCGCGTCCGGTAACCATCAGGAAGTCGTCGTCGACCCACCGGCCCACGTCGCCGGTGCGGAAGAATCCCGCCGCGTCGAAGGCGTCGGTCTCGTCCTCGGGATGCAGGTATCCGATCAGCATCTGCGGACCACGCGCGCAGATCTCGCCGGTGCCGGCCGGCGCGGCCGGATGCCCGGCCAGGGTGATCTCGGCGAGTCCGGGCCTGCCGTCGGTCTCGGCGGCGTGGTCCAGGTCGGCGAGTGCACCCACCGTGGTGACGGGGACTTCGGTGGAACCGTACACCCGCGACACTGCCGCCCCCTCGAAATACGCTGCTGCCGAACGGATCAGCGAAGGCGACACCGATGCCCCGCCGCAGATGAACACCTTCAGATCCGGCAACCGGGTGCCGGCCTGCTGCGCCGAGGACAACAGTTGGGCAAGAAACGGAGTGGCACCGGCCATATGCGTACAGCGGTGCGCCTGCATCAGTGCGACGCCGTCGTCGGCGTTCCATCTCGCCATCAGCACCGCCGTGGTGCCGAGCAGCAGTGGACACTCGAACGCGTAGATGGAACCGCCGATGTGCGCGATCGGCGAGGGCACCAGGAACGTGTCACCGGGTTCGACCATCCAGTGCTCGCGCAGCTGGGATATCAGGGCGTGAAGCGTATTGTGGCTGTGCAGAACACCTTTCGGGCGACCGGTGGTCCCGGAGGTGTAGAGAATCATGCGCACCGCGTCCGGGTCGAGCACCGAGAGCGGACGGGGATGGTCCGGGCCGTCGGACAGCGCGGCATAGGACGTGTGCGGGCCGGGGTCGCCGCGCAGCACCACCACCTCCGGCGGTGTGGTCATCTCGGCGACCACCCGGCTGAGCATCGCTGCGTAGTCATGGCGACCGAAGGTCGCCGGCACGAAGATCATCCGGCTCTGCGCGTCGGCGAGGATGAACGCCAACTCGCGGTCCCGCAGCGACGGCAGGATCGGGTTGACCACCATACCGGCCAGGGTCGCCGCCAGATAGACCACGGCCGCCTCATGCCAATTCGGCAGCATGAACGACACCGTGCTGCCGGCCGGCATCCGGTCGACCATGGCGCCGGCCAGCTTTCGGGCCTGCTCGTGCAGCGTGCGGCAGTCCAGGCGAACGTCGCCGTCGAGAAGTAACACCCGGTCCGGCGTGGCATGGGCGGCATCGCGCAGCGCGTCGGCCAGGGTGGTGCGCACCCACAGGCCCCGCCGGTAGGCATCGGCCGCCCGCCCCTCGTCCCTGCGGACCACCGCGATCAGCCCTTGACCCGGCGCATGGTCATGGAATGCCGGTAACGCGAGGCCGGGTGGGTGTTGACGGTCACCTGGGCGACCTCGCCGTCCGACGTCGAATAGGCGCGCCGCATCTGCAGAGCGGCGGCGCCGGCATCGGCGTTGAGCCGCGCGGCGAGATCCTCGGACAGCACGATCGCCGAGATCTCCTGGTGCACCTCGACAATGCTCACGCCGAACAGATCCTCGAGGAGCGGGAAGATCGGACCGCGGTGCCGGTGCAGCAGCCGGCCGACCGCGGTGAACGCCCGGTTGACGTAGTACTCCGTGCGGCAGATCGGAGCGCTGTCGGAGTCGGCCCGCCGGTAGCCGAGCACCGCGAGCCATTCGGATCCTGCCTCGAGCCCGGTGCGGGCCGAGAGGTCGGCGTCCACGGTCACCATCGCCGAGGAGTCGATGACGAACTGGGCGCCTTCGGCGAACGCGAGCAGATCGTTGATCGTCATCACGTCCTGCGCGTAGGAACTGGTCGCCTGCCGCGGCACCACGAGGGTCCCGGCGCGGGGCCGGGAGGCGATGAGATTGTCGTCCCGCAACCGCCGCAACGCCTCGCGCACGGTGTAGCGGCTGACTTCGAAGCGTTCACACAGCGCATGTTCGGTGGGCAGCTGGGTGCCGACCGGATACACGCCGTCGACGATCTCCTTGCGCAGCGTGCGAGCGACCTGGAGGTAACGGTGCTCGACCGGGCTGACTGTCATGCGCGTCGCAGCGCCAGCACGCTGCCGTCGCCGTCGGCGGCCACGTACAGCGTGCCGTCGGGGGCGCGGGTGATCCCGGCGAACGGGCCCTGCGGTCCGGAGAACGGCGGAATGCCGCGCAGCGGTTTGGGTGTCACCCCCGGAGGTGCCCCGATCGGCAGCCCGGACGCGATGGTCTCGCGCGTCCCGGTACCGAGGTCCACCGCCACCACCGCCTTGGCGCCCGCGTCGACGACGAATGCGGTAGTGCCGTCGACGAGAATCCCCTGCGGCTGGTCGAGGCCGTCGGCCATCGTCTCGGCACGCCCCCCGGCGAGACGGACCACCCGGCCGCCGGCGGCTTCGGTGACCAGCGGCGCACCGTCGGGCCCGAACGCGACACCGGACGGTTCGGCGAGGCCGGTCGCGAGCACCTCGGTGGCGCCGCCGCGCAGCGCGTGCACCCGGCCCGCGCCGAGTTCGGCGAAGACCGCCGTGTCATCCGAGCCGACGGCGATGCCGTAGAGCTGGTCGAATCCAGTGGCGAGATAGTCGGTTTCGCCACCGGGCCGGTAGCGGCCCACCTGGCCGAGCGACGTCGTGACCAGGAAGTCACCCGCGCCGGTGGCCGCGAGCCCGCGCAGATAGCCGGGATAACCGGGGGTGAACAGCATCGCGACGGTTTCCAGCGCGCCGTCGGCCGCCACAGCGTAAAAGTAGGTGCCGTCGGCGATGTAGAGCCTGCCGTCGCCGCCGATGGCCAGATCGTGCGGCCAGTTGAGGCCGCCGGGGAGTAGCGCGCGGGTACCGCCGCCGGCCAGCACCTCGGTGATTTCGCCGGTGAAGTTCGAGGCGAACAGCCGGCCGTCGACGATCGTCAAGTTGTCCAGCCCCGGATTCAGTTGCGCGAGAACGGTCTGCGCGCCGGTGCGGGGGTCGATGCGCAACACCTGACCCGAGGCGACCTGGGTCGAGACGATGAAACCGTCGGCGTCGAATTTCACCGCGTCGGGGGCTCCGAGTTCGGCCGCCACCCGCTGCGGTTCACAGGGCCCCTCTTGGTCCGGGTTCACTCGCCAGATCTCGTTGGCCATCATCAACGGGTAGTAGAGGAGTCCGTCGGGACCGACCTCCATCGCGTTGGGACCCGCCAGGTTCTCCAGCAGGACGCGCGGCGCGCCGCCGGCGGGGTCGAGCTCCATCAGTCGACCGCCCTCTCGGCACTCGTTGACGAACAGCCGGCCGCGGTGGACGGTGATGCCGTTCGCGGCGGGCAGGTCGTCACGCAGCACCCGGGTGCGGCCCGACGGCTCGCGCACACTGACCCGGCCGTCGAAATACTCCGTCGCGTAGAGATTTCCGTCGCCGTCGAACGCCAGATCGTCCGGCGCGACGATGTCACCGCCCTTGGGGCTGATCGCCTCGATCACGCCGGTGCCGACGTCGATCGCACTGATCTGGCTGCCGGTCACTTGGGCGATGTACATGCGTCCGTCGGGACCCGTGCGCAGGCCGTTGGCGCCGAAGAGCCGGCTGGGAGCCGTGACGCGGTGCAGCTCCCACCCCGCCGCCAGAGCCGGCGCGTTCTCAGGGGCGTAGCGGGCCTGCTGGAGCGAGGTGGCCATACCTGGTCGGATCCTTCCGTCGCCGGTTCCGCCAGGACGCTATCAAGCCCGCACTAGTCCAGACAATAGCTGCAAAACGGCCTCTTTCGGCCTTGACGCTGCGATAACAGCTGCGGAATAGTGTTCTCCAACATGCAGAACATCATATGTTGTCCGGACAATTGGCGATGACGGAACCATCGCTGCGCCTCGACGGCCGGGTCGTGGTGGTGTCCGGCGCCGGAGGCGGGGGCATCGGCACGACGGTGACACGGATGGCCGCGCAGGCGGGTGCGACGGTCGTCGCGGTGAGTCGGGGCCGCGAGAATCTCGACCGGCACATCGGCCCCCTGATCGACGAGGGTCTGCCCGTGCTCCCGGTGGCCGCCGACGCGTCGACCGACGAGGGAATCGCAAGGGTGCTCGACGCGGCGCGCGGCGCCGGCGGCGACCTCCACGGACTGGTCAACGTCGCCGGCGGTGCAGCGCCTTCGACTTGGATGCCGTCGACCCGGGTGACCCGCGACGACTGGCGGGCGCTGTTCACCGCGAACCTCGAGACGACGTTCTTCATGAGCCAGGCAGTAGCCAACGAACTGCGTGAGACGAAGCGGCCCGGCTCCATCGTCTCGATCTCGTCGATCAGCGGCATGAACACCGCGCCCTTCCACATCGCCTACGGAACCGCCAAAGCCGCGGTGGTGGCCATGACCCGCACCATGGCCGTCGAACTCGCCCACGACGGGATCCGCGTCAACGCCGTGGCGCCGGGCGTGACCGAGACGGCGGCGTCGGCCACCTATGTCGACGAGGACCCGCAGCGCGACCGGACCGCGATCGCGATGGGACGCCGGGGCAGGCCCGAGGAGCAGGCCGGCGCGATCCTGTTCCTGCTGTCGGACCTGTCGGGCTACATCACGGGGCAGACGCTGCTCGTCGACGGCGGGCTCAACCTCAAATGGACACACCTCGGCGCCGACAACACGTCGCTGTTCCTCAAAGACGAATCGTTCCGCGAGAACATCAGGAGCTTCTCATGACCCACACCGAATCCGATCTCGACGCCGCGATCGAGGTCGCCGCGGATCCGGACGATTCGACCGGCCGGATCGCCGAGGACCTCGACCAGCCGATGACCATCCCGGTCGAGGCCTACATCTGCGAGCAGTACGCCCGCAACGAGCGGGACAGGTTGTGGCGCAAGGTGTGGCAGCAGGTGGGGCGCGTCGAGGAGATTCCCGAGATCGGCAGCTACCTGACCTACGACATCCTCGACGACTCGATCATCATCGTCCGCACCGGACCGGATTCCTTTGCCGCCCATCACAACGTCTGCATGCACCGCGGCCGCAAACTCGTCGACACCCCCGACGGCGCGAAGAACGCACTCGGCCGGGCCCGCAAATCGTTCGTCTGCGGATTCCACGGCTGGACCTACGGTCTCGACGGCACCTGCACCCACATCCGCGAGCAGGACGACTGGAAGGGCAAGCTCACCCCGCGCAACACCCATCTGGCGCCGGTGCAGGTGGACACCTGGGGCGGCTGGCTGTTCGTCAACATGGACCCCGACTGCGAGCCGCTGACCGACTACCTGCTGCCGGCGGCCAAGATCCTCGATCCGTTCGGTCTGGAGAACATGCGCTACAAGTGGCGCAAGTGGCTGTACTTCGAGTGCAACTGGAAAGTCGCGATGGAGGCCTTCAACGAGACCTACCACGTGTTCACCACCCACCCCGAGTTCAACCGGTTCGGCGAATTCAAAGGCTGGGCGAAGGCGCAGGGCCGGCACTCCAACATCGGCTACGACGCCCCGAAAGGCATGGACGAGACGAAGTCCAAGATCCGCCTGGGCACCGGTGATCCGCGCATCTCGACCGCGGAGATGCAGGTCTACACCATGGAGGAGACCAACGCCACCACCACCCAGACGCTGGTGAACGCCGCCAAGAGGCTGGTCGACGAACTGCCGGCGGGCACACCCGCCGACGAGGTGCTGCAGCACTGGCTGGCGTCGGCCCGCCGCGACGACGAGGCACGCGGCGTGATCTGGCCGACCATCCCGCCCGACATCCTGGGCCAGAGCGGGACGGCGTGGCAGCTGTTCCCGAACTTCCAGATCGGCCAGGGTCTGACGAGTGCGCTGTGCTACTCGGCGCGCCCCGATCCGAGCTACGACCCGAACAAGTGCATCTTCGAGGTCGCGGTGTTCGAACTCTACCCGAAAGGCCAAGAGCCCGAGTCGGAGTGGGAGTACACGCCGAAGGACTCGCCGAACTGGCTGTCGGTGCTGCCGCAGGACTTCTCGAATATGGCGGCAGTGCAGCAGGGCATGAAGTCCGCCGGCTTCCCCGGAACGCTGCCCAACCCGTACCGCGAGCGCAGCACCGTCAACCTGCACCACCAGCTGGCGAAGTACATGGGTAACGGAGCGCCCCAGGACCTGTGATGCCGGCGTGATCAGGCGCGCGCAGCGCGCCGGTCCACGCCGACATCACTGAAGGAGACACATGACGACCACCGAGACCACGTGCGGTCCGACCGATACCCCGGCCGACGTGGACATCCCGGCGATGCGGGAGAAGTACGCCGCCGAGCGTGCCAAGCGGCTGCGGCCCGAGGGTGCCGACCAGTATCTGGAACTCGAGGGGGAGTTCGCCGAGTTCGCCGAGATCGACCCCTACACGGTGGTGACCGAGCGAGATCCGATCACCGAAGACGCCGACGTGGTCATTCTCGGCGGGGGATTCGCCGGGCTGCTGGCCGGTGCATATCTGAAGAAGGCCGGCGTCGAGGGGATTCGCGTCATCGAGATGGCCGGCGATTTCGGCGGCGTCTGGTACTGGAATCGCTTCCCGGGAATCCAGTGCGACAACGACGCGTACTGCTACATCCCGCTGCTCGAAGAGCTCGACTTCATGCCGTCGAAGAAATTCGCCGACGGCGCCGAGATCTTCCAGCACTGCCGCAACATCGGGAAACACTTCGGACTCTACGACGGTGCGCTCTTCTCCACCCAGGTGCGGGAACTCCGCTGGGACGACACGTCGCACCGCTGGCAGATCAGCACAGACCGTGGAGACGACATCCGGGCCCGATTCGTCGTCATGGCTCAAGGCTCCTACAACCGTCCGAAACTGCCGGGAATCCCCGGGATCAAGGACTACCGCGCTGCCGGCGGCCATGTCTTTCATTCGGCGCGTTGGGATTACGATTACACCGGCGGTGACGCCGACGGCGGCCTGCACAAGCTCGCGGACAAGCGGGTCGCTCTCGTGGGTACCGGGGCGACCGGTATCCAGCTGGTGCCGCATCTCGGGCGTGACGCCAGGGAACTCTTCGTGTTCCAGCGGACACCGTCGTCAGTCGATCAGCGGTCCAACCCAGCCACCGATCCGGCCTGGGCGGCATCGCTGCGGCCGGGGTGGCAGGAGGAGCGCAAGCGCAACTTCCACAACTGGTCTCCGTTCGTCGGGGTGGTGTTCGGTGAACCGGATCTGGTGTGCGACTTCTGGACCGAGCTGGGGCGCAACCTCACCGCCCGGATCGCGAGCAGCGACGATCCCACCGCCGTGACGATCGAGCAGATCATGGCGTTCCGCGAGGAGGAGGACTACAAGATCATGGAGCGGCTGCGTCGCCGCGTGGCCGAGATCGTCGAGGATCCCGCGACCGCCGAGGCGCTCAAGCCGTACTACCGCTTCATGTGTAAGCGGCCGACATCCAGTGAGCACTACCTCGCCACCTTCAATCGACCCAATGTGACGCTGGTCGATGTGTCGGCCGCCAAGGGCGTCGAACGCCTGACCGAGAAGGGCATCGTCGCCGACGGCGTCGAATACGAGGTCGACTGCGTGATCTTCGCCAGCGGTTTCGAGATCTCTACCGAGATCAGCCGCCGATTCGCCATCGATCGCATCGTGGGCCGCGACGGCCTCTCCCTCTTCGACTACTGGCGCAACGACTACAAGACCCTGCACGGCATGACCAGCCGCGGGTTCCCGAACCAGTTCTTCATGGGCTTCATCCAGGGCGGAGTGTCGGCCAACACCACGGCGATGTTCGAACAGCAGGCCCGGCATATCGCCTACATCATCGCCGAGGCGCAGAACCGGGACGCGAGCCTGGTCGAGCCCACCCAGGAGGCCCAGGACGCCTGGGTGCACACCGTCCGCGAGCTGGCGATCGACAACTCGGCCTTCGAATTGTCCTGCACCCCCGGCTACTACAACAACGAGGGCCGTGGCGGTGCGGAGAAGAACGGCTCGTTCCTCGGCGACTTCTACTCGCCCGGGTTCTACGCCTTCGACGAGTTGATCTCCGAGTGGCGCGACAAGGGCGATCTGGAGGGTCTGGAGCTGCGATGACGACGACCGAGAAGGCGCTGGCGACAGAGGAGATCTCGCCGCGCATCGGGACGCGGGTGTTGACCGGCAAGGACGCCCTGCTCTCGGGCGCGCATGCGGGGGAGATCCGCGACCTGCTGGAACAGCGCGGCGTGCTGGTGTTTCCGCAGATCGGGTTCACCGACGCCGAGCAGGTGGCGTTCACCGAAACGCTTGGCACGCTGGCGACCGAGCGCAAGGGCGAGAAGCTCTACAACGTCACGCTCGACACCAAGGTCAACAAGCAGGCCGACTATCTGAAGGGCTCGCTGTACTGGCATCTGGACGGCACCATGAACGAGGTGCCGATCCTGGCGTCGCTGCTGTCGAGCAAGGTGCTGCCGAGCACCGGCGGCGGCGACACGGAGTTCTGCAACACCTACGCCGCCTACGAGGACCTCTCCGACGACGACAAGCAGGCCCTCGAGGACGTGCGCGTGATGCACTCGACGTGGACCACGCTGCTGTACTACGAGCCCGAACCGAAGCTCGAGACGCTGCAGGCGATGATGGCGATCGGTGAGCGGGAACTTCCGCTCGTGTGGCGGCACCGCTCGGGCCGCAAATCCCTCGTCCTGGGGTGCACCGCCGGGCACGTCGTGGGCACGGACCGTGCCCGGAGCACCGAATTGCTGGTGCGCTTGCGGGAATGGGCCACGCAGCCGCAGTTCGTCTACCGCCACCAGTGGTCGGTGGGTGATCTGGTGATGTGGGACAACACCGGCACCATGCACCGGGCCCGGCCCTACGATCCCGACTCCGGCCGGCTGCTGAACCGCACCAAGCTGGCAGGTGAGGAACCGTTCGCTTGAGCGACTCGAGTTCTGCGACAGCAGACACGCTGCGCTACGACGACCGCGTCGCCGTCGTCACCGGCGGCGGCCGCGGGCTCGGCCGGGCCTACGCCCTGCTGCTGGCGTCGCGCGGAGCGAAGGTCGTGGTCAACGATCTCGGCGGCGATCTGACCGGGACCGGCAACGACGACGGCCCCGCGCACGACGTGGCGCACGAGATCAGCTCCGCGGGTGGACAAGCCATAGCCAACACCGATTCGGTCAGCACCCCCGAAGGGGGCCGCGCGATCGTCGACGCGGCGCTCGACCGGTTCGGCCGCGTCGACATCCTGATCCATAACGCGGGCAACGTCCGCCGGGCGTCGCTGCGCGACATCCGCTACGAGGATTTCGAGGCTGTCGTCGACGTGCACCTGCGGGGCGCATTCCACGTGCTGCGCCCGGCGTTTCCGGTGATGTGCGACAACGGATACGGGCGGATCGTGCTCACCTCGTCGATCGGCGGCCTCTACGGCAACCACGACGTCGTCAACTACGCCGTGGCGAAGGCCGGCGTCATCGGGCTCTCGAACGTCGCGGCCATCGAGGGCGCCGCGTACGGCGTGACGAGCAATGTGATCGTGCCCGCCGCCGTCACCCGGATGGCCGAGGGCATCGACACGTCGGCCTATCCGCCGATGGGCCCGGAGCTCGTGGCACCGACCGTCGGATGGCTCGCCCACGAGACCTGTTCGGTCACCGGTGAGATGTACGTCGCGATCGCCGGCCGGGTGGCGAGGGCGTTCATTGCCGAGACACCCGGCTTGTACAAGCCGAGCTGGTCGGTCGAGGACGTCGCCGCCGGCATCGACGCGATCCGGGACGACTCTGCGCCGCTGGTGTTCGCGCCGGTGCCCGACGGCCACACCGATCACCTTCGATACAGCTTCGGCAGGGGCGGCGGATCATGAGTGACGGACCACTGAGCGGGATCCGGGTCCTGGACGTCACCTCGGTGGTGATGGGGCCCTACTGCACGCAGATCATGGCCGACATGGGCGCCGACGTCATCAAGATCGAGTCGCCAGAGGGCGACATCACCCGCAACGTCGCCCAGGGTCCCGCGCCGGGCATGAACGGCGTCTTCATGAACGTCAACCGCGGAAAGCGCAGCGTCGTGCTCGATCTCAGGTCCAACGACGGCGCCCGGGCGCTGCGCGAGCTGATCAAGACGGCCGACGTCTTCATCCACTCCATGCGCGGGAAAGCGATCGCCAGGCTCGGCTTCGGCTACGAGTCGGTGGCGCAGATGAACCCGAAGATCGTCTACACGAACTGCTACGGGTACAGCCGGCGCGGTCCCGACGCCGACCGGCCCGCCTACGACGACACCATCCAGGCCGAGTGCGGACTGCCCGCCGTGCAGAAGCAACTCACCGGCGACGCCACCTACGTCGCAACGATCATGGCCGACAAGGTCACCGGGCTCACGGCGCTCTACGCCACCACGATGGCGCTCTTCCACCGGGAGCGCACCGGCGAGGGCCAGGAGGTCGAAGTCAGCATGTTCGAGACGATGGCGTCGTTCATGCTGGTCGAACACGCCAACGGCGCGATGTTCGATCCCCCGCTCGGCCCCGCGGTCTACCCGCGGACCGTCGCGCCCAACCGCCGTCCCTATGTCACCAAGGACGGTTACGTCGCCGCGCTGATCTACAACGACAAGCACTGGAAGGCCTTCGTCGACGAGGTGCAGCCGGCATGGATCGTGGGACACGAGGAGTCCTTCAGGACCCTGGCCATGCGCGCCAAACAGATCGACACGGTCTACGGGTTACTCGGGCAGACGATGCGGGAGCGGACCACCGAGGAATGGCTCACGCTGTTCGCGAAGCTGGAGATCCCCGCCTCACCGATCAACAGCCTCGACGCGCTGTTCGACTCACCGCAGCTGAACGCCGTCGGCATGTTCGAAACCCTCGACACACCGCACGGTCCGGTGCGGTTTCCCGGTGTGCCGACGTGGTTCTCGCGCACACCGGGCCGCGTCCGGGGTGGTGCGCCGGACCTCGGCGCCGACACCGCCGAGGTGCTCGCCGAGCTCGCCGCCCGGGAAGGCACGAAGCTGCGATGAGCATGGACTTCACCCTCGGACCGCAGGCCGGCGCACTGCGCAGTGACCTACGATCGATCGTGAAAGAAGAAGTGCCAGAACACTTCCTGGGTGCTTTCACCGATGACCCGGCGGACCTGGAGACGGCGCAGCGGTTCTGCCGGTTGCTGGCCGAACGTGAATTGCTCTGCCTGGCCTGGCCGACCGAATTCGGCGGCGGCGGCGCATCGGTCTGGGAGCAGACGGTGGTGCGCGAGGAGATGTGGGCTCACCACGAGCCGCGCGGCGCGCAGTACATGGGGGTCAACTGGGTTGGCCCGATCATCATGCGCCACGGCACCGAAGAGCAGCAGCGCACACACCTGCCGCCGATCGCCCGCGGTGAGGTGATTTGGTGCCAGGGCTTCTCCGAACCGGAGGCCGGTTCGGACCTGGCCTCGCTGCGCACCACCGCGCGTCCGGACGGGGATGGGTGGCTGGTCAGCGGTCAGAAGATCTGGACGTCGTACGCGACGATGGCGCAGTGGTGTTTCCTGCTCGCCCGAACCAGTAGGGGCGAGAAGAAGCAGCAGGGTCTGACCATCTTCCTGGTGCCGATGGACGATCCGGCGATCACGGTGCGTCCCATCCGCGCCATGTTGGGCCCGCACCACCTCAACGAGGTGTTCTTCGACGACCTGCGCGTCACCGAGGCCGACGTGCTCGGCACCGTCGATGCGGGCTGGTCGATCGTGCAGGACGTGATGGCCTTCGAGCGGGTCGGCATCGCTCGCTACGCCCGCTGCGAGCGGCTGCTGGCCGCCGCGCCGACCGTGCTCGCCGACCGCTGGGACGATCTGCCCGGCGACCTGCGCGGCCGCTGGGTGCGCATGCTCACCCACTGCCGCCGCGCGCGGCTGCTCGCCTACCGGGTGGTGTCGCTGCAGAGCAGCGGGCGGATCCAGCCCGGCGACGCCGCCGCCTACCGGATCGCGGTCACCAAACTCGACCAGGACAGCGCCGAGGTGCTCTCCGACCTCGCGGCGGAAGTGTCACACGACGACCCCCGGGCACGGTGGTACCTCGGCGAGGTCGAGGACCACTGGCGCTATTCGCAGGCCTCGACCGTGTCGTCGGGCAGCATCGAGATGCAGCGCATCCTGCTGTCGCGGGCTCTGCTGGCGGCGGCGAAATGACCGGCCCCGTGTTCGAACTGAGCGACGATGCCCGCGAATTCGGCCGCGAGGCGCTGCGGGCGCTGGAGGCCGCGGGCGGCGATCTGCTGGTGCAGCAGGCCGAGGCCAAACCCGCCGAGCGGGAGGCGCTCGTCGGTCCCGCGCTGGCCGGGCTCGGCGCGTGGGACCTCGACGTACGGACCGACGCCGACGAACTGGAGGCGGCCGCTGCGCTGTGCCGCAGCGCCGGCTACTGGGCCGCACCGTATCCGGTCGCCGAGCGGTTGGCCCGTCCGGCGGATCTGGACGTCGACGGCCTGGTCGTGGTCGCCGTGGTTCGGCCGTCGGCCCCACTCGCGGGCCTCGAAGGCCGTTGGTGCGCCGTCGATGTCGACGGCACGCGCAGCACCGTGAGCGCTCAGGGCGCTCCCGGGCCGGCGTTCGTCACCGAGTTGGAGCTGTCGGCCGTCGACGACGCCGGCGCGGCCGATCTGGCGCTGGGCATTGCGCTGCCCTGCTGGACGCTGCTGGGCATGCTCGACCGTGCGCTGGAGCTGACGATCGCGCACATCAGCCTGCGCAAGCAGTTCGGTCAGCCGCTGTCGTCGTTCCAGGGCGTCCAGTTCCAGCTCACCGACGCCGAAGTGGAGCGCAGCGGCGTCGACATCCTGGCCAAATACGCGCTGTGGAGCATCGCCACGGGCAGACCCGAAGCGCTCGACGACGCGCTGGCGCTGCGGATGTCGGCGCTCGAAGCCGCCGAGGTGGTGTTCCGGGTCTGTCATCAGCTGCACGGCGCGGTCGGCTTCTGCGACGAGACGACGCTGTCCTGGCTGTCGCGCTACAGCCAGCCGCTGCGCCGGCTGCCGCTGGGTCTGTCAGCCACCCGCGACCGGCTGACCCGCCGCGTCGGAACCCACGGCCTTTCGGGCCTCTACAGCGAGGACGCCCGGTGAAGGTACTCGTGATCGGCACCGGGTTCGGCAAGTACGCCGCCGCCCCGGCCTACCGGGAGATCGGTCTCGACGTCGAGATCGTGAGTCCCAGGGACGATGCGGCGGTGACGCGTGCGCTGGACGCGGGAGCGGATCTGGTGTCGGTGCATTCGCCGCCGTTCCTGCATGTCGCGCATGTCGGCGCGGCGATCGAACGCGGCATCCCGGTACTGTGCGACAAGCCCTTCGGCAGGACCGCCGCCGAGGCCGAGGCCATGCGCGATCAGGCGGCCGCCGCTGGCGTCCCGCACTTCCTCAACTTCGAGTTTCGGCTCCGCCCGTCGTGGGCGGAGGTCAAACGGCTGGCCGACGCGGGTGCGATCGGCACGCCGACACACCTGCACTGGACGTGGTTCGGCAATGGACTGCGCGGCCGCCGGTACGGCTGGATCAACGACCGTGAACTCGGCGGCGGCTGGATCGGCGCCTACGGCTCGCATCTGATCGACTTCACCCGGTGGCTGTTCGGCAGCGAGGTCGCCGAGTGCGGCGGCCAGACCCGCATCGACGACCCGCAACATCCCGACCGCGACGGTGTCCCGCACACCGCCACTGCTGAGGACGCGTACACCGCCTGGTTCCGGATGGACAACGGCGCGACCGCGGTGCACGACACCGGATTCGCCGCCGCCGTGCCGACCGTCCCGCGGGCGATCCTGATGGGCGACGCGGGTTCGATCGAACTGACCGCCGACACGCGGCTGGTGATCACGCGGCCCGGTCAGGACCCCGAGACCGTCGAGTTCGAGCCGCCCGCGCCCCGCGCACCCGACCCCGCCGTCGGCGGTCATCTGCGCGCGGTCGTCGAGGCGGTCCGCAGCGGAACGCAGATCACCCCATCGTTCGACGACGGCGTCGCCGTGGCGACGGTGATGGATCGGCTGCGAGCCCACCCGTGACGAATCCCGAGGACTTCCGCGACAGTGTCCGCGCCTGGTGTGCCGAACACGTTCCGCGCGGATGGCGTCGGGAGCAGACGGGCGTGAGTGAGGATGACTTCGTCCGCTTCCAGAAGGCCTGGTTCGCCGAGCTGCACCGCGCGGGCTACGCGGTTCCGCACTGGCCCCGCGAGTGGGGTGGCGGCATGTCGGTGGCCGAGCAGATCGTGCTGTACCAGGAACTGGCGGCCCACGACGCTCCGCGCCTGGTGCTGGCGTTCGTCGGCATCCACCACGCCGCGTCGACGCTGCTGGTGGCGGGTACGGACGAACAGCGGCGACGGCATCTGCCCGCCATCGCCGACGGCGAGATCTGGGTGCAGGGCTTCTCCGAACCGGAGGCCGGTTCGGATCTGGCGAGTTTGCGCACGACCGCCCGCCGCGACGGCGACATGTTCGTGGTCAACGGTCAGAAGCTCTGGGCCAGCGGAGGAATGCACGCCGATTGGTGTCTGCTGCTGGCCCGCACCGACCCGGACGCCCCGAAACGCAAGGGAATCTCCTACTTCCTGCTCGACATGACCACCCCGGGCGTGGAAGTGCGCCCCATCCGCAACGCGATCGGCGATTCGCACTTCTGCGAGATCTTCCTCAACGACGTGCGTATCCCGGAGGTGAACCTGGTCGGTGCGCAGAACGCGGGCTGGCAGGTGGCCCAGGCAACGCTCGGCGCAGAGCGGGGGATGACGATGCTCGAACTCGCCGAACGCCTCGGCAACGCGGGGTTCCGCCGTCTGGTCGCCGCGAGCCCGGTCGACGATCCGCGGGTAGCCGACCGCCTCGCCCGCCTCGAGACCGAGATCACCGGTCTGCGCGGATTGTGCCGGAAAGTGGTGGAGGAAAACGAGTCCGGCACCGCCGGACCGGCCGACGCGTCGATCGTCAAGCTGTACTACAGCGAATTGCTGCAGCGGCTCACCGATTTCGGGACGGAGATCGGTGGGCTGGCCGCACACACCGAGCTGGCCAGGCCGATGTCGAGCAGCTGGGAGTCCGGCTCCTGGGTGCTGGACTTCATCGGCTCGTGGGAGTGGACCATCCCGGGGGGATCCAGCGAGATCCAGCGCACCATCATCGGCGAACGCGGGCTCGGGCTGCCCCGGGAACCGAGCGCTGTGTGATGACGATGGCCGGAGAATTCGCGGAGTTCCACGACGAGCTGCGGTCGGTCGCCGGCGACGTCCTGGCCAAGGACGCCGCCGCGGACTGGCCCGTGCTCGTCGATGCCGGCTGGGTCGGCCTCGAGGTGGCCGAGCAGTTCGGCGGATCGGGCGCCACGTTCGCGGAGGTGGCCGTCGTCTGCGAGGAGATCGGCCGGGCCGCCGCGGCGAACAGCTATCTCGGCAGCGCCGTGCTGGCCGTCGGCACGCTGAACGCATTGCAGCCCAGTCCCACCCGTGACCGGTTGCTGACCGGAGTGGCCTCCGGCGAGCTCCGGCTCGCTGTGGCCCTGGACAGCCTCGAGTTCGTCCCCGACGCCGACGGGGCCGATCAGCTCCTGGTGGTCGTCAACGGTGCGGTCGCCCTCGCCGATCTGGACGTCACACCGGTGCCGGTGGTCGACGCGACGCGCCGACTGGCCACCGTCTCGTCGCGCACGCCGGACCAACCCGAGATGCTCCGCTTCGACGGTGACCCGGCCGCCGCAGTGCGGCGGCTGCAGGATCGGGCCGCGGTCGCGATCGCCTGCGACAGCCTCGGACTGGCCGAGGCCATGCTCGCCGCCACGGTGTCGTACGCGACGGTGCGTCACCAGTTCGGCCGGCCCATCGGATCCTTCCAGGCCGTCAAGCACGCCTGTGCCGACATGCTCGTCGACATCGCGGTCACGCGGCAGCTGGTCGACGAGGCGGTTCGGGCCGTGACCGCCGGCGCCCCCGACGGTGACGTGGCCGCGGCGATGGCGAAGTCGCACGCGTGCGACACCGCGGTCACGGTCGTCGGCAAGGCGATGCAACTGCACGGCGGTATCGGCTACACCTGGGAAGCCGGCATCCACGTCTATCTCAAGCGCGCCACTCTCAACCGTTCGCTGTTCGGATCCCCTGCGGCACACCGCAGCAGACTCGCGTCCCATTACCCGACGAAAAGGAAATGACCATGGGTGTCCCCGTCTACCAGCGCATCCTCGACCTGTTCGAGGCCGAGGGTGTCAACACGATCTTCGGCATCCCCGACCCGAACTTCGTGCACATGTTCGCCGAGGCCGACGCCCGCGGCTGGTCGGTCGTCGCCCCGCACCACGAGCTCAGCGCCGGCTTCATGGCCGAGGCCGCGTCGCGGATGACCGGTGGGCCCGGCCTGTGCATCGGCACCCTCGGACCCGGCATGGCCAACATCGCCGGCGCGATCCAGTGCGCCAAGGTGGAGAACTCGCCGGTGATCTTCCTCGGCGGCCAGCGGGCCCGCATCACCGAACGCCGGGTGCGTCGCGGCCGCATCCAATTCGTCCGGCAGGAACCGCTCTTCACACCGTCGGTCAAGTACAGCGCGTCCATCGAATACGCCGACCAGACCGACGAGATCATCCACGAGGCGATCCGGCAGTCCATGTCCGGCACTCCCGGCCCCAGCTACGTCGAGTATCCGTCGCATGTCATCCTCGAGGAGCTCGATCTGCCCGAGGTGTTGCCGCCCCACCGGTACCGCCTCGTCAACCAGGGCGCCGGGGAGCGGGAGATTGCGGAGGCGGTCGCGCTGATCCGGCAGGCCGAGAACCCGGTCCTGCTGGTCGGCCACGGCGTGCACACCTCCCGCACGCAGCAGCAGGTCAAGCAGCTGGCCGAGCTGATGAACTGCCCCGTCATCCAGACCTCGGGCGGAACGTCGTTCATCCCGGGGCTGCAGGACCGCACCTTCCCCTATCTCTTCTCGCCGGCCGCCAACGAGGCCGTCGAGCAGTCGGATCTGTGCGTCGCGCTGGGCACCGAACTCGGCGAGCCCATGCACTACGGCCGCACGCAGCACTGGGCCGGCAACGACGCGAACCGCAAATGGATTCTTGTCGAACAGGATCCGACCGCGATCGGGGTGAACCGGCCCATCGACGTCGCGCTGGTGGGCGATCTACGCGGGGTCGTGCCGCAACTCGTCGACGCGCTCCGCGACACCCCACGGGCACCCTCGGCCAACCTCGACGCGCTGGTCGAGTCCGACGCCGCCGAGCTGGCGCGGGTGGCCGAGGAGGCGCCGACCGGTCGCACCCCGGTGCATCCGGCGCGCTACGTCGTCGAGGCGACGAAGGCGTTCGCCGAACTCACCGACGGGATCATGGTGCGCGACGGCGGAGCGACCGTGATCTTCCAGTGGACCTACTCGCAGTCCAAGCCGCGCGACGTCATCTGGAACCAGAACTTCGGTCATCTGGGCACCGGGCTCCCTTACGCCATCGGCGCCTCGGTGGCCGAGGGCGGCAACCGCCCGGTCATGCTGCTCACCAGCGACTCGGCATTCCTGTTCCACATCGCCGAACTGGAGACCGCCGCGCGCCAGAATCTGCCGCTGGTGTGCGTGGTGGGCGTCGACCACCAGTGGGGACTCGAGGTGGGCGTGTACAAGCGCACCTTCGAACAGCCCTCGCCGCAGCCGGGTGTGCACTGGAGCAAGGACGTCCGGATGGACAAGATCGCGGAGGGCTTCGGCTGCCACGGCGAGTACGTCGAAAAGGAGGACGAGATCGGCCCGGCGATCGCCCGCGCCTACGCCAGCGGGAAAGTCGGTGTGGTGCACGTGTGCATCGACCCGACGGCCAACTCCGAGGAGATGCCGAAATACGACCGATTCCGCACCTGGTACGCCGAAGGCACCCAGTAGCGCCGACAACGGTCGGCCGAGAGAGAGGCGCAGCACCATGCGTGAATATCTGAAGTTCTACATCGACGGCCGCTGGGTCGACCCCGTGCGGCCGAACACCCTCGACGTCGACAACCCCATCACCGAGGACGTGTCCGGCCGCATCTCCCTCGGGTCCGCCGTCGACGTCGACGTCGCCGTGCAGGCCGCGCGCCGGGCATTCGGGACCTGGTCGCAGAGCTCCCGTGCGGAGCGTCTGGACCTGCTGCAGGCCATCCTCGCCGAATACCAGAAACGGGTGGAAGATCTCGCCGACGCGGTGAGCGAGGAGATCGGCGCACCCGCGTCGCTGGCGGCCGGCGCTCAGGTCAACCTCGGACTCGGACACCTGATGACCGCGATCGACGCCCTGAAGAACTACGAGTTCGAGACGCAGCACGGATCGACGCTGGTGGTCAAGGAGCCGATCGGGGTGTGCGGGTTGATCACCCCGTGGAACTGGCCGATCAACCAGATCGCGGTCAAGGTGTATCCGGCGCTCGCGACCGGCTGCACGATGGTGCTCAAACCGTCGGAGGTGGCGCCGTACTCAGCGCAGATCTTCACCGAGATCGTCGATGCCGCAGGCGTTCCCGCCGGCGTGTACAACATGGTCCATGGGGACGGCCCGGGGGTGGGGGTGGCGTTGTCCAGTCATCCCGAGGTCGACATGGTGTCGTTCACCGGGTCCACGCGGGCCGGGATCGAGGTCGCCCGTAACGCCGCACCGACCGTCAAGCGAGTCACCCAGGAGCTCGGCGGGAAGAGCCCGAACATCGTGCTCGACGACGACGCATTCGCCGAGAGTGTGGCCGCCGGCACAAAGGTCATGATGGTCAACAGCGGGCAGAGCTGCAACGCCCCGTCACGGATGCTGGTGCCGCGGGCCCGCATGGACGAGGCCCTCGAGATCGCCCGTCGCACAGTGGAACCGGTGAAGGTGGGTGACCCGTCGGATCCGTCGGCGATCGGGCCGGTCGCCTCGCGGGCGCAGTTCGAGAAGATTCAGGGGCTGCTGCAGGCCGGAGTCGACGAAGGCGCGACAGTCGTCATCGGTGGCCCCGGGCGTGCCGACGGTCTCGACGCCGGCTACTACGTCAAGCCGACGGTGTTCGGCAACGTCACCAACGATATGACGATCGCGCGCGAGGAGATCTTCGGTCCGGTGCTGTGCATCCTCGGCTACGACGATCTGGACCAGGCCGTCGAGATCGCCAACGACACCGACTACGGACTCGCGGGCTATGTCTCGGCCGCCGACCTGGACACGGCCCGTGCAATCGCGCGCCGCATCCGCGCCGGTTCGGTGGCCATCAATCACGCGTTCGACATGAACGCGCCGTTCGGCGGTTACAAGCGCAGCGGTAACGGCCGGGAGTGGGGACACTTCGCCTTCGACGAGTATCTGGAGACCAAGGCCGCGCTCGGCTACGCGCCCTGACGCCGGTAACCGATCCGACCGGCGCGGGCACCCACCTGAGGTCGGTGCACGGCTGACGCAGGGGAAGATGGGGTATGCCGAATCCCATGATCTACCTCAAGGCGTGTATCAACGGAGCCCGCACCCCGGACGCGCACCCCGGGCTGCCGGTCACCCCCGATCAGCTGGCGGCGGCCGCGGTCGCCGCGCACGAGGCCGGGGCCAAGGCGGTACACCTGCACCCCAAGACCGCAGACGGCGTCGATTCCCTGCTGGCCGACGACGTCGCCGCGGCGGTGACCGCGGTGCGGCATGCCGCGCCCGGGTTGCCGCTGGGGGTCACCACCGGGTTCTGGGCCCTGCCCGACGCGGCCGAGCGGAGGCGGGCCGTCGAGGCATGGGAGGTGTTGCCCGACTTCGCATCGCTGAACTGGCATGAGCCCGGATCGCCGGAGCTGGCCGAGGTGCTGCTCGGAAAGGGGCTCGGCGTCGAGGTCGGCATCTTCCACGCCGAGGCCGCCACCTCATGGGCCGCCGGCAATCTCGCGCAACACTGCATGCGGGTGATGATCGAACTGCAGCCCGACGCCGACACCGATCTCGCCGACCGCCTGCTCGACCAGGTGCAGGCAGCGGGGTCGCCGGCGCCGGTACTGCTACACGGACTCGACGAGAGCTGCTGGCCGCTGCTGCAGCACGCCGGACTGCGTGGCGTGCAGACCCGCATCGGACTCGAGGACACACTGCTGCTGCCCGACGGATCGGTGGCGCCGGACAATGCGGCGCTCGTGTCGGCTGCCGTCGAGCTGCTCAGTCGCTAGCGGCGCCGAGTTCGAAATCGGCGAAGTCGAAGCCGGGCACGACCACGCAGCTCACCAGGCTGGGCTGGTCGTCACGCGGTCGGGCGCGCTGCCAGTGTCCGGGCGGTACGAGCAGCTGCGGATGCTCACCGGCGTCGATGTCACTGCCGAGCAGATGCGTTGCGGCCGAATCGTGTTGGGGCCCCATCTCGAGTTCCAGCGGGCTACCCCGATGGAACAGCCACAGCTCGGCGCTGCGCACGGTGTGCCATGCGGACTGTTGTCCCGGCATGAGCAGGAACAGGATCGCCGTCCCCGCGCTGCGCGGACCGGTGTAGTCCGGCGGCAACACCGACTGGGTGACGGTGAGCTCGCTGCGCCACGTCTCCCGGTACCAGCCGCCTTCCGGATGTGGCGACAGGTCGAGCTTCCGGGCCCAGCTGGGGAGTTCACTCACGCGGCACCGCCTTGGGTCGAGGACGCCCCCAGCGTAGTGCCGTGGGTGCGGGCCCGGCGCGCGATAGGCTCCGGTCATGCTGCGACCCGGGTGGCTGATCGCCGTGTGTGCGGCCGCGATCGCGGTCAGCGCCTGGCTGCCGTGGCTGACCACCAGCGCGCAGGGCGGCGGCCGCGCGAACGCGATCGGCGGGTCGGTGGGCAGTATCGTGCTGGCGCCGCGGTTCGGCGCCGGACAGCTGATCGTGCTGTTGGCCTCCGCATTGCTCATCTCCGGGGCGATGGCGGCGCGCGGCGTTTCGGTGCGCACTGCTTCAGCTGCCGCGCTTGCACTTTCCGCGCTGATCACCGGGCTGACCGGGTGGTACTACAGAGTCAATGTGCTGGCGCCGGTGACCGCCGGTTACGGGCTGTACGTCGCCGGGGCGCTCGCGGTCCTCGCGCTGGCGCTCTCGGGGTGGGCGCTGGTGGAGGCGCTTTCGCGACGATCCGGTCCCGCGATGCCACGCCCGCGCGATACGACAGGGCCGCGGGCGGATTCGTGATCCGACCGCGGCCCCGGCGTCCGGCTCAGCCGGCGTCGACGGTGGGCGTGATGGACTTCTGGCTGCCGCCGTGGGCGACGTCGATGCGGCGGGGCTTGGCGCGCTCGGCCATCGGGATGGTCACGGTCAGCACACCGTTCTCGTAGGTCGCCGAGATGGCCGACGGGTCGATACCCTCGCCGAGCGCCAATTGGCGCCGGTAGGTGCCGAAGAACCGCTCGTTGGCCAGCCATTGGACGGAGTCCTCGGAACGGGCGGTGCGATGGGCCGAGATGGTGAGGGTGCCGTTGTCGACGTTCACGTCCACCGAGCCGGGGTCGATGCCCGGCAGATCAGCGGTGAGGACGTAGTGGTCGTCGATCTTGCAGAGGTCCATCGGCATGAACCGGGGCGTCCGGGTTGATCCGCCCTGATTGGTCAGCAGACCGCGGGTCCAGGCGTCGAGGTCACTGAAGGGATCAAAACGAAGCACAGCAATACACCTCCTCGTCGTTCCGGAGCCCGCCACCCTGGCGGGCGACCAATCACTGTGCGACCACAGATTAGCACTCGACACCTGAGAGTGCCAGAATTTTGGAGGCCGATTTTCTGCGCTCGACGAGTTGGGTTCGGCCCCGTCGGCTCTCGGTCTGAACCGACGAGACCTGACAAGTGCAGCGGTCGACCGCCGCACTCGCCTGTTCGGGAGCATTGCCCGGCAGCGCGAACGCAAACAGACGTGTGTGTATCGGCGTCGATGAGGAAGACTGCCAGTCATGACGCAGTCGCAGTCGCACGACCTGGCCGTGCGGATGGCCGAGTTGGCACGTGTCGTGGCCATGCCTCGCAGCCTCGAGGAGATCCTGGAGAGTGTCACCTCGACCGCCAAGGAACTCATCCCCGGGGTCGACACCGCCGGTGTTCTGCTGATCGGCCGGGGCGGCAGCTACGAGTCGCTGGGAGCGGTGACCGATCTCCCGCACCGTCTCGACGGACTGCAGATGAAGTTCGACGAGGGGCCCTGTGTGCAAGCCGCCCTCGACGACGTCATCGTGCGCACCGATGACTTCCGCACCGAGACCCGTTGGCCGCAGTACGCGCCGGCGTGCGTGGAGATCGGGGTGCTGGGTTCGCTGTCGTTCAAGCTGTACACCTCCGACCGCACGGCCGGGGCGCTGAACCTGTTCAGCTTCCGCGCCAATGCGTGGGACGTCCAGGCCGAGACCGTCGGGACGGTGCTCGCCGCGCATGCCGCGGCCGCGGTGCTGGCGAACCGGCAGGGCAGTCAGCTGGAGTCGGCGCTGTCCAGCCGCGATCGGATCGGCCAGGCCAAGGGCATCATCATGGAGCGCTACAAGGTCGACGACGTGCAGGCCTTCGAGATGATGCGGCGGCTGTCCCAGGACGGCAACACGCGGCTGGTCGACATCGCCCAGCAGGTGATCGACACCCGGGGCTAGGTCAACGCGCTCATGCGCTCCCGATCGAAATTGCCCACAGATCGCGACGCCGGGCGAGATGGCGATCTGACGACAAAGCCAACGAAGAACGACGCTCTTCCCGCATCGAAACGGCATCTCACCGCCGTCTCGATGCGGAAACGCTTCGGTCTCTCGTGGACCTGCCGAGGCTGCCCGCTCCTACGATCCGGTCATGCGGGTTGCTCTTCGGCGTCTGCTCGCGGTCCCGATGGTGGCCGCGGGCCTCCTCGGGGGTGCCGCGATCACGGCGCCGACGGCCGGCGCGCTGGGCTGGGGGGCGATCGCCGTCTCCCCGAACACCGGCAAGGTGGGCTACGCGCAGGGCTACAACTCCGCACTCGACGCCGAGCGGGCGGCCATCGGCCTGTGCAGCGCCCGGGACTGCCGCGCCGTCGTGAACTTCACCAAGGGATGCGGCGCGGTCGCGCAGGCCCCGAACGCGGCCTGGGCATCAGGCGTGGACCGCGACAACGCCGGTGCCCAACGGATGTCGCTGGTCTCATGCAGCAAATACGGTCCGGGCTGCCGGGTGGTCGGTGTGGCCTGTAGCTGAACGGCCGGCGGCGCCGGACGATTCTCGATCGCCCGGCGCCGCGCGGCTGTCTCGGTGAGGGTTATCCGTTGTGGTGGTGACGGTGATCCGATTCGTGGCCACCGTCGACTTCGCGGATGCACAGGCTGATGCATTCCCTCATGACGATGGTCCCGCCATCGCCGTCCGACACCTGGTAGCGCCAGGACGTCTCGATGGTGCGGGCACCCTCGGCGCGGACCGCATCGCGCGCGGTCACATCGCAGTACAACGTGCGCAGCGTGCTGTCGCAGGTCTCCAGCAGCAGCTCCTGCTCGAGCAGATCCAGCGGGTCGCGGATGAGTTTGACGCCGAAGCGCTCCGTCTTGCCGTGCGCAGCCAGGCGTTCGGCCACGCCGGCCAACACCGCTTCGTCCTCGGCGCCCACGGGCGTGACGGGACCGAAGTCGTCCGCCTCGGCGAACTCCATCCCGATCACACCGACACCGGAGGTCACCGAGCCGTCGAAGCGGAAGGCCGTCGGATGCAATGCCGTTGACCCGTAGTCGGCTCGGGCCACGAGGGAGGTCTCGGTTCGACGAGGCGCGGTGAAGAAGCGTTCGACGAAGACTTCTCCCGGGCGCGGGTCGAAGTGCTTGTGCAGCAGCCACAACGCGAAACGCTGCGCCGCTCCGGCTTCGACGAGATACCGGCCGATCTCATCGATGCACTGTCTGTCGTCGTCGGACAGGAACCCGACGTCGGTCTTGTCCATGTCACGCAGCGCCGAGTAATCCTCGACGCCGTGATCGCGCACATTCAGCATGGTCGCTCGCTCCAATTTCGATGAGAGTTCGAGGGGGAAGTCGCAGTTGGGGACGCTAGCATGATCGGCCGGGCTCGGCTCGGCAATCAACTGAACGGGGGTCCCCTCCGCCCGGCCCGACCATGCCTCAGCGGTACTGGATCCGGTGCAGTTCGGCGTAAATCCCGTCGAGCGCCAGCAATTCGTCGTGGGTGCCCTGTTCTGCCACCACCCCGTCCTTGATGACGACGATCCGGTCCGCATCGCGGATGGTGCTCAGTCGGTGGGCGATGACGATGACCGTCCGCCCCTTCATCAGACGCTCCATGCCGTCGATCACGAGTTCCTCGGATTCGGCATCGAGCGCCGCGGTCGGCTCGTCGAGGATCAGGATGGGACTGTTGCGGATGAAGGCGCGCGCGATCCCCATTCGCTGGCGCTGGCCACCGGACAGCGTCATACCTCGGTCCCCGACGAGGCTGTCGTAGCCCTTGCGCATGCGGACGATGAATTCGTGGGCGTTGGCGAGTTTGGCCGCAGCGATGACCTCTTCGTCGGTCGCGTCCGGACGGCCGATCGCGATGTTCTCCCGCACCGTCCCTCGGAACAGCACCGTGTCCTGGAAGACGTAGGCGATCTGCTGACGTAGGGGATGGAGTTGGTAGTCGCAGATGTCGGTTCCGTCGATCCGGATGTATCCCGCGTCGGTGTCGCGGAAGCGCGGAATGAGGCTGACGAACGTCGACTTGCCGCTTCCGGTCGGTCCCACGATGCCGACCATCTCGCCGGGTTCGATCTTGAGGTTGATGTCCTTCAACACCGGTTCATCGGGGTTGTAGCCGAAGGCGACGTGTTCGAATTCGATTTCGCCCCGCAGTGTCGCCGGTGGCTTGGCGTTGGGTCGCTCCGGGACGACGTAGTCCGCTTCCAGGATGGCCCTGACCCGTTCGATGCCGACCGACACCTGAGCGATCGAATTGGTCGTCACGGCGATGTCACGCACCGGCCCGAAGAATTTGGACAGATACGCCAGGAACACCGTGAGGGTGCCGACCGTCATCACACCGCTGAGGATCAGTATCGAACCTCGCCACAGCACCAGGGCGGTGGACAAGGCCACCACCAACCCGACCATGGGGGCCAGCAGCGATGACACGCCCCGCGCCTTGAGCCAGGCCTTCACCGTCTCATGGGACGCCTGCATCAGGTTGCGTTCCTCGATGTCCTGGCGGTCGAAGGCCTGGACGACCTCGATGTCCTCCAGCCCCTCCTCCAGGATCGAGATCAGGTCGGATTGCCGTTCCCGGACCTCGCGGGTCGAACTCTTGATGAGGTTGTTCACGCGAAACACGAAGTAGGCCAGGAAGGGTACGGCGGTCAGGGCGATCAGCGCGAAATCCCAACGCAGCACGAACATCACGATGATCATGCCGACGATGGTGAAGATGTCGGTCACCAGAGTCGTCGCGGAGGAGGACGCGAATGTCTGGATCGTGGAGACATCGGACATGATGGTGTTGAGGATGACGCCGAGTCGGGTGTGGTCGTAGTACCCGAGGGAGAACTGCTGCAGGCGATGAAAGATCTGCGCCCGCAGGTCGTTTGCGACCCACTGGCCCAGGCTCTCGGTGTAGTAGTTCGCGGCGTAGGAGGCGATCCCGGTCGCGGCGGCGATGACGACGGTCACGATGCCGGCCGCGATGGCGATGCGGATCTTCGGGTCGCCTCCGACCATCGGTAGGAGCCAGTCGATCCAGAGAGGGGCCGGCCGGTCTCCGGCGACGCTGTCGATGATGACCTTGAGCGGCCAGGGCGCCGCCAGGCCCATCAGGATCTGCACGAGCGTCGCCAGCAGGATGGCCACGATCCTGCCGGGGTAGGGCTTGAGCAGCGTGAGCACCAAGCGCGTCATGGCAGCGGCCTCCTGTCACCGGGCGCGCTCCTGCGCGCAGCGGTCGCGTGGTGCCCCCGGCAGGATTCGAACCTGCGACACCGGCTTTAGGAGAGCCGTGCTCTATCCCCTGAGCTACGGGGGCGACGCGTGGAGCTTACCGCCCGGAGCGCTCACCGCAGCTGCGCGATGACCTTCGCGAACGCCTCCGCGTGCGGTGCCTGCACGATGATGTAGGAGATGCCGTACTCGTCGCGGTAGGACCGCAGCCGGTCGGCCATGTCCTGGGTGGAGCCCGACAGCACACCGGGATGGCGCAGTAGCTGCTCGTCGGTCAGGTGGGGCAGGGACCGGCGCACGATCCGCAGATCCGGCCGTTCACTGCCGTCGAGCGGTAGTGCCGTGATCGCGACATTGAGCTCCAGCTGTTCGAAGCGCTCGCCGGCGGCGGCGCGCACGAACGCGATCCGCTCGGCCAGCGGATCGTCGTCCCCCTCGGGCGCCCGATCGCCTCCGGTCAACCCGATGATGTCGCCGTAGCGGGCGGCGACGCTCAGCAGCCGGTCGCCGTTGCCGGCGATCAACAGCGGTACGTCGGGCACATTCGCGCGCAGGTACTCGGTCACATGCTGCAGATAGGCGACGCGCCGGCCGGCGGTCGGGAACGGCAGCTCGGCCGCCTCGAATTCGGCCCGCACGTACCCGGCACCCAGCCCCAGCTCGAGGCGGCCACCGGACAGGTCGCGCAGCGCCGCGGCATCGCGGGCCAACAGTGCCGGCTTGTAGAACCCGGCGTTGAGCACGAACGTGCCCAGCCGCAGCGATGTCGTCGCCGCCGCGACCGCCGTCAAGACCGGGAAGGGTGCCGGGGCGCCCAGATGATCGGGCACGTGCAGCACGTCGAAACCGAGCGCCTCGGCGCGCCGAGCCGCCTCCTGCACCGTCGGCAGCGACGTCGCGGAGTGCAGGCCGAACCCGAAGCGGAAGTCACCGGTCACCCACTGATCCTAAGCACCTTCTCAGGAAAACCGGGTTTCATGCCGCGGCGGTACGGGCACTAACTTCCCGCACGCTTCGCCCTGTGAAGCCAACAGAAGCCACCCCCAAGATCCGGCCCGTCGTGAGTACGCCCGACGGGCCGGATCAATGTTTGGAGAAGGATCATGGCCAGTCATCCCACGATCGGTGTCGAGGAGGAGTTCCTGCTCGTCGACCCGAGCACCGGTGAACCCGTCGCACTCAACCGCGCTGTCGCCGACCGCGCCGCGGTCGAGGGGGTCGACCTGCAGCTCGAGCTGACCAGTTGTCAGGTCGAGACCGCCACCGGGGTCTCCGGCAGCCTCGCCGAGGTCCGCGACCAGCTGATCCGACTGCGCACCGTCGCCGCGCGGTCGGCCGAGGCCAGCGGCGCACGGCTGCTCGCGGTCGGCGTGCCGCCGACCGTGCCACCCGAATTTCCCATCACCGACAACCCGCGGTACCACCGCATCGCCGAACGATTCGGCATGGTGGCCAGTGAGCAGGGTGTCTGCGGCGCCCACGTCCATGTGGCGGTGCCGACCCGTGAGGCCGCGGTCCGGGTCAGCAACCGTCTGCGGCCCTGGCTGCCCCTGCTGCTGGCCGTCAGTGCCAACTCGGCGGTCTACCGCAACGCCGACAGCCGGTATGCCAGTTGGCGCCACATGCTGTGGGCGCGGTGGCCCAGCGCCGGGCCGCCGCCGCATTTCGAATCCGCCGATGACTACGACGCGACGGTGGCGATGATGCAGCGAACGGGCGCGATGCTCGATGACGGCATGGTCTATTGGGACGTCCGGCCCTCGGCCAACTTTCCGACCATCGAGGTGCGGGTGGCCGACGTCCCCGCCACGATCGCCGACACCGTTGTGTTCGCCGCCCTGGTCCGCGGCACGGTCATGACCGCGCTGGAGGAAGAACGCGGCCGGGCGGGGCTGCCGCACCTGTCGCCGCACGCGCTGCGCGCGGCGTACTGGCGGTCGGCCCGTGACGGTCTGGACGGCATGGCGGTGGATCTGGTCGACTCGCACGATCCGGTCCCCGCGAGGGAGCTGCTCGATCACCTTGTCGAGCGCATCTCGCCCGCGCTGGCGGCCGTCGGCGATCGCGAGCTGGTCCGCGAGGAACTCGCCAGACTCGACGACCAGGGCAACGGCGCGATGCGTCAGCGTGCGTCCTGGCAGCGGCGCCACGACGTCGGGGACGTCATCGCCGACGCCGCCGCGGCGACGCTGGCCGGAACGACACCGGGGAACTAGGCGAGCGAGAGCTGCGCGATGACCGGTGACGTGGGCCGCTGCGAACCGCCCGGGGGCTCCACCGTGAACGCCAGCACCTGCGATGAGTCGATGTCGTTGAGCACCGCCGTGGTCGACGGTGCCACCGCCTTGTCGTCCATCGTTCCCGCGGAGTGTGCGCCGTCGTCGTCGACCAGCCACATCTGGTAGACCGTGCCGGGCTGCGGCGGCGGGACGTCGTTCATCACCAGCACCCCGGCGTCGCGCTCCTTGGAGAACACCACCGTCGCGGTACCACCGGCGATCGGGGTGGAGACGGTCTGGACGTCGGGCGCGGCGAACACCTGTTCGGCGGTGGTCGGCGGCGAGTCGGGCCGCAGCGACAACCCCACCCCCAACGCGGCGCCACCCACGGCGAGGACCGCGGCCGCGGCCAGGGCCACCCGCTGCCACCGGGACGGTCCGCGCCGCTCGGCGGGGGGCTGCGGGTGCCGCTCGGCGCGGGGCTGCAGCTGCCGTACGGGGTCGGCGCTGACCGCAGCCAGCAGGTTGTCCCGCAGTCGGGTGGGCGGTTCCACCGCCGTGGCGGCGGACAGGACGGCCATCGTCTCCCGCACGCTGCGCACCTCGCCGGTGAAGGCGGCGGCCAGATCGGGTGGTGCGGAGGCCAGCAGCCGGTCGATCGCGGCGTCGTCGGCGCGGGACACGGCGTCCAGCGCGAACGGCGTCGCGAGGCCGAGCAGATCGGCGTGCGTCGGTTCGGTCATGAGATTCCCAGGCAGGTACGTAGGCCGCGAATACCGTCGCGCATCCGCGACTTGATGGTCGCCAAATTCGCCGCCAGGCGCTCGGAGACTTGCACGTAGGTCAGACCCTCGTAATAGGCGAGCTGGATCGCCTCGCGCTGCACATCGGTCAGCGAACCGAGGCAGTCGGTGACCCGCCGGCGTTCGTCGAGCAGCAGCACAGAATCCGAGACGTGGTCGGCCGGCGGGTCGACAGAGGCGGCGCCGTAGCGCGATTCGCGGGCCGATGCCGCCTCTTCGCTGCGCACCCGGTCGACGGCGCGCCGGTGAGCCAGCGTCATCAGCCAGGCCAGCGGAGTGCCGGACTGCGGGTCGAAACCGGAGGCCGAACGCCATACCTGCAGGTAGACCTCCTGGGTGGTCTCCTCGCTGTATCCCGGGTCGCGGAGCACTCGAGAGACCAACCCGTACACCCGCGCGCGGGTGGCGTCGTAGAACGCGGTGAAGGCATCGATGTCGCGTTGGGCCACCCGACGCAACAGATCGTCGAGGTCGGTGGTCACGAGCGGTAGCCTAACCGCAGCCAGTGAGGCCGTCACAAATATCGCCGTCCCGGCGGTTTGTGTTCGAATCGGGATGCGTAGCAACCAAAAGCGGGTCGCGTCACGCCTGCGCCACCTGCCGCGTGGCGACCGGTGCGCCCGCGGCCGGCATCCGCGGCACCACCGGAACCCCGCGCAGCCGCAGGATCGCGCCCTGGATCCGCATGCTGATCGCGGTCATCTGCGGGGCCAGCGGTGCGGTGAACTGCAGCCGCAGCAGCTGACCGGCGGTGGCCGGTCGCCGGGCACCGCGAAGGGTCGTCACGATCGCCGGTTGGTTCTCCCGGTGCAGCGACACCGTCACGTCGAGCTTGTCCTCGGGCCGCGGGGCCCGCACCAGGTAATAGCCGTCGACTCCGGTGAAGGGTGTGGTGTAGAGCTGATTGCGGATCATCGCGGGGTTGGGGCCGGTGGGCGGCAGCAGATAGGCGTGCCGTTCGCCGTAGCTGTTGTGCACCTCGGCGACGACGTGCCGCAGCACACCATGGGCGTCGTGACACCAGTACAGGCTCAGCGGGTTGTAGACGTAGCCCAACACCCGTGCCTGCAACAGCGCGGTGATCCGGCCGCCGCCGAGGTGTACCCCGTGGCGCGCGAGGAAAGCGTCGACGCGCATGCGCAGCGTGTCGTCCGGCGCGCCGTCGAAGTGGTCGGTCGCCTCGAACCGGGCGAACGGCGCCAGCCACCGCGGCAGCCGCGGCAGCTCGTCGACGTCGACATACCAGCTGTAGCTGTTGTGCTCGAAATAGTGATGAACCGGGGCCCGACGTAGATGCGTGACACGGGTGCGATAGACCGCCGGGGTAACTTCGCTCTGCACATCCTTCATTCGGCGCCGCGGTGCGGATGGATGGTTAGATCCTCGGATGGCTGCCACCGTCTTCCACAACGGGACCATCTGGACCGGGGGCGGCCGGTCCGACGCCACCCGGCTCGCCGTCGTCGACGGGCACATCGTCGCTGACGAGGACGTGCCGTCGCACGCCGACGAGGTTGACCTCGAGGGCGGTTTCCTGATGCCCTCCTTCGGTGACGGACACGCGCATCCGCTGCTCGGCGGTCTGGAGGAGGTCGGGCCGCCGGTGCGGGCCTGCACCTCGGTCGACGCGATCGTCGAGGCGGTCCGGCGCTACGCCGCCGACCATCCGGACCAGGAGTGGATCACCGGCGCGTCCTATGACGGCAGCCTCACCCCCGGCGGCCTGTTCGACGCCCGCTGGCTCGACGCCGCGGTCGCCGACCGGCCGGTCGTACTGCGCGCCTGGGACTACCACACCGTGTGGTGCAACTCGATGGCCTTGCAGCGGGCGGGCATCACCGAGCAGACCCCCGACCCGGTGCTCGGTGAGATCCCGCGTCGAGCAGACGGTTCGGTGCTCGGCACACTGCGTGAGTGGGGAGCGGTCGACCTCGTCACCGCGGTGATGCCGCCCCGCGACGAAGAGGTGCGCATCGCGGCGCTGGGCACCGCGGCGGACTACTACCTCGCACGCGGCGTCACCTGGGTGCAGGACGCCTGGGTGGAGGCTGCCGATGTCGACACCTATCTGGAGGCCGCGCGCCGGGGCGCGCTGGGCATCCGGTTCAACCTCGGCCTCTACGCGGACCCCAGATACTTCGACGCCCAGCTACCCCGGTTCGCCGAGGCCCGCGGGCGCGTCGAGGAACTGGGTGACCCACTGCTGACGGCGCAGACGGTGAAATTCTTCGCCGACGGTGTGGTCGAGAACGAGACCGGGGCCCTGATCGAGCCGTACTGCTCGGGGCTGCACTCCCATGGCATGCAGGTGTGGGAGGGCGATTCGCTGGCTGATGCGGTGCGCCGGGTCGACGCGATGGGGATGCAGATCCACATCCACGCCATCGGTGATGCCGCGGTTCGGCAGGCGCTCGACGCGATCGAACACGCCGCCTCGGCCAACGGACCCCGTGACCGTAGGCCGGTGATCGCGCACGCCCAGTTGATCGACGACACCGACATCGACCGGTTCGCCCGGTTGGGGGTGATCGCGAACATGCAGCCGCTGTGGGCGCAGCTCGACCCGCTGATGACGGTGTTGACGCTGCCGCGCCTCGGCGAGGAACGGGCGGCCCGCCAGTACCGGATGCGCACGCTCGACGATGCGGGAGCGCTGGCGTTCGGCTCGGACTGGCCGGTGTCGTCGGGAGCCCCGCTGGACGGCATCGCGGTGGCGGCCACCCGGCGCACCACCGACGGGACGCCCGCCGGCGGGTGGACGCCGCAGGAGATTGTGCCGGTGGAGCGGGCGATGCGGGCCTACACCGCCGGAGTGGCTCGTCAGGCATTCGCCGAGACCACCTGGGGCACGCTGGCGCCGGGGGCGAGCGCCGATCTGGTCTGGCTCGGCGCAGACCCGCGGGACACGCCCGGGTTGCAGATTTCGGCGATCGAGGTGCGCGGAACGTATTTGGGGGGCAAGCTCGTAACGCCGTTCGGCCGCTGAAGGGAGTCGCCTCATGTCCTCGACCTCGCCCGTGCCCCCGCCGCTGTCCGCGGAGGGCGAAGGCCATCTGCGGCGGGTCCTCGGCGTGCCGTCGCTGGTGCTGTTCGGCCTGGTGTACATGGTGCCGTTGACGGTGTTCACCACCTACGGCATCGTCACCGTCGAATCGGGCGGCCGGGTGCCGCTGGCCTATGTGGTGACGCTGGCGGCGATGATCTTCACCGCGCGGTCCTATGCCCGGATGGCCTACGCGTACCCCGTCGCCGGATCGGCATACGCCTATACGCAGAAGACCTTCGGCGCGCCGGTCGGGTTCCTCGCCGGCTGGTCGCTGCTGCTGGACTACCTGTTCCTGCCGATGCTCAACTATCTGGTGATCGGGCTCTACCTCAACGAGGCGGTGCCCGCGATCCCGCAATGGGTGATCGTGGTGGTGACGATCGTGATCGTCACGGTGCTCAACATCGTCGGGATCGTCTCGGTGGCACGGGCCAACCTGCTCATCATCGCGATCCAGGCGGTTTTCATCGTGGTCTTCATCGTGATGACCGTGGTGACGCTCTCGGGCTCGGGCAGCGTCGACGTGATGGCGCCGTTCCGTGGTGACGGGAGCGCCGGCGGGATGGGGCCGGTATTGGCCGGTGCGGCCATCCTGTGCCTGTCATTCCTGGGGTTCGACGCGGTGTCGACGCTCTCCGAGGAGGCCCGCGACGCCCGTCGCGATGTGCCCAAGGCGATCATGCTGGCCACCGTGATCTGCGGTGTGCTGTTCATCATCCTGTCCTATGCGTCGCAGATCGTCTTCCCGTCCAACACCTTCGAGAACGTGGACTCCGGATCACTGGACGTCATGCGGGCGGCCGGTGGCGCCTTCCTCGCGGCCTTCTTCACCGCCGCCTACGTTGCCGGGGCACTCGGTTCGGCGCTCACCTCGCAGGCGTCGGTGGCGCGGATCCTCTACGCGATGGGCCGCGACGGGGTGTTGCCGCGCAAGGTGTTCGGCCACGTCTCGGTGCGGTTCAGCACCCCGACCTGGGCCATCCTGGCGATCTCGGTGGTCTCACTGCTGGCGCTGGTGATCGACCTGGCGATCCTGGCGTCGGTGGTGAGTTTCGGCGCGCTGGTGGCTTTCTCGGCGGTCAACCTGACGGTGGTCAAGCACTACTTCGTGGATTCCGGCGAGAAGAACGTGCTCAACAACCTGGTGCTCCCGCTGATCGGTTTCGCGCTCACGGTCTGGTTGTGGACCAGCCTGTCGGCCGAGGCGCTGACCATCGGATTGATCTGGCTGGCCGCCGGATTCGTGTGGCTGCTCATCGTCACCCACGGGTTCCGGCGCCCGACACCGGTCCTCGACCTGGAAGAGACACCGCAGGCCCGCTCGGCCACGGCCTGACCCGGTTCACGCCCAGGTGCGCGCCGCTGCCACCAGACCGTGGATGAGGGCGGACGTCGCGGGGGAGAGCCCGTCGTCGGAAGGCAGCGGGCTGCGTGGGCTCAGTCCCCGCACGCGGGAGGGCAGTTCGAGTTGGGCTCCGCCGTCTTGCATCCGGTTGACGGGGTTGTCGGGATGCATACCGCGCAGCTCGCGGGGGATCGTCTCGACGTCGGTCACGACGCGGTAGCCCGGGATGTCGATGTGCGCGGCGAGATGCCCGGCGAGCCGGCGGTTGCGGCCGCCCGCAAGAAGGTCGGTGCTGCGCCCGATCCGCCCGTAGCCGTGCAGGGACACCGCGACCTGGACGTGATCGAGAAACTCGGCGAGGCGAGCGGATTCGGAGGCCAGGTAACGGGCCGAGGGCAGGTGGTGCGGATACTGCGCGGGATGGCGCACGACGTAGACGGATGCGCCCGCGGCGTCGGCGGCGCGGATCGCGATCTCGTCGGTCACCTGCTCCAGGCCGCCGCCGTGGATGGCCAGAAAGCCGAACCGCGACCGCAGCTCACTGTGTTCGACCACCCCGGGGTCGGCCAGCAGTTCCGAAAGCGACTGCGGGGCATCGGCGTGCACACCGCTGTGGCGTTGCGGCCAATGCGCCGGATCCCATCGCCGCAGGAACTCGATCCAGCGGTGCGGCAGATCGTGCTGCAGCGCCCCGTTGATGACCCGCTCGAGATAGCCCGGCCGCGGTGGGCCCGCCTCGACCCGGTGGTCGATGTACACCCACGCGTGCGCGGGGCCGTCGTCGGTGTGCACGGTGAGCCGGTCGCGGCGATAGCGCACCGGTACGCCCTCGGCGCTGTCCAGGGTGGCCAGATCGCGATCGGACACCTGCCAGAGCACACCGTGCACCTGCGCCCCGGCGACGGGTTCCACGGTGGCCACGCCACGTTCGTTGATCAACCAGTCGTGGTCGGCCAGCGTCGCCCGCCGCGGATCGCCCGCGTCCGGACAGCGTCGCGCCATCTGCTGCACGCACAGATTGGACCCGTAGGCGAAATAGGCGTGCCGGATGTCCGAGGGCATTCAGCCCGTCACGGTCAGATAGATCAGCACCACGTTGAGCAGGGTAATCAATGCGGCGACCAGCCAACCCAGGACGCTGGTCACGCGGTGGTTGACATCCTCACCCATCAGCGCGCGGTCACCGGTCAAGCGGATCAGCGGGATCAACGCGAAGGGAATGCCGAACGACAGCACCACCTGCGAGAGCACCAGTGCGCGGCTGGGGTCGACGCCGATCGCCAGGATCACCAGCGCCGGTATCAAGGTGATCAGCCGGCGCAGCAGCAGGGGATAGGACCGGCGCAGGAGCCCGCCCATGATCATCGCGCCGGCATAGGCGCCCACCGACGTCGACGCGAGCCCTGACGCCAGCAATCCGATCGCGAACAACAGCGCGACCGTCGGGCCGAGCGTCTGCTGGACCGCGGCGTGCGCCCCCTCGATCGAGTCCGTGTTGTCCAGGCCCTGCAGGTTGACCGCCGCCACCAGCAGCATCGCCAGGTTGACCGCACCGGCGACCAGCATCGCGAAGGTGACGTCGAACCGCGTCGCCTTGAGCAGCCGCCGACGCTGCGGACCGGCCTTCGGATGGCCGTGCCGGTCCCGGGCCAGCCCGGAGTGCAGGTAAACCGCGTGCGGCATCACCGTCGCCCCGAGCATCGCGGTGGCCAGCAGCACGCTCTCGGCGCCTTCGAAGCGGGGTACCAGCCCGCCGGCCACCTCCGACGGCGCCGGCGTTTCGACGAACAGGCTGGTCAGGAAGCCGACGGCGATGACCATCAACAGGCCCGTGATGACGCGTTCGAAGACGCGCTGTCCGCGCCGGTTCTGCAGTGCGAGAAGCGCCATCGACACCACGCCGGTGATGACCCCGCCCAGCAGCAACGGGAGGTCGAACAGCAGATGCAGAGCGATGGCACCGCCGACGACCTCGGCGAGGTCGGTGGCCATCGCGACGAGTTCGGCCTGGAGCCAGTAGACGATGCGGGTGGGGGTGCGGGTGTGGTCGGCCACGGACTCGGGCAGCGAGCGGCCGGTGACCAGGCCGAGTTTGGCCGACAGGTACTGCACCAGCCCGGCCATCACATTGGCCAGCACGATCACCCACACCAGCAGGAAGCCGAACTGTGCTCCGGCGCTGACGTTGGCCGCGACATTGCCCGGATCCACGTAGGCGATCGCGGCCACGAAGGCGGGACCGAGCAGCAGCCACGCAGACCGTGGAGATCCGCCCTCGCGGGCCGAACCAGGTCGGGTCTGGGCAGGCGGCAGCATCCGACTCCTCGTCTCTGCTATCCGGGTCAACGAATAGAAAAGTGAGGGTAGCCGAAACCTGCTGACCGAAGTCGGGCGGGGTCAGATACCGATGAACAGTCCGGGACCCCAGCCCCAGCCGCCATATCCGCCGTATCCGCCGTAACCCCAGGCGCCGCAGCCCCAGGCGCCGCAGTTCGACGGCGGGGGTGACGTGATGATCTGGCTACTGCCGCCGGGGTTCTGGCACTGAGTGGTGTTCGGTCCGATGCTGACGCAATCGGGCTTGGCCGCGGCAGAGGGAGCGGCGAGGATCGCCGACGCCACGCCGGCGACGAGAACGATTGTCGGCAAACGAAAATGCATGAGAAGGCCTCCTCGTCGAGGCGACCACTACTGCGGCAGATCAGCCGCCGAAGACGAGAGCGGGCCCGTAGTAGTAGTCATCCCACGGGTACAGATACGCCGTGTTGCCCGGGGATGTGGTGATCTGTGCGTTGCCGGGGCTCTGGCACTGGGTGGTGGACCCGCCGAAGCCATTCTGTCCGGTGGTGACGCAGTTCGGTTGCGCGGCCGCCATCGGGGCCGACAGCACGGCCGCCGCGGCACCCGCGACGGCAACTGACAAGAGATAGCGCGAGGTCCGCATTGAGACGTCCTTGTGTTGAGTTGTCGCTGCTAATGAGCAGCGTACAGCCCTTTCCCGGTAATGAGAGGTAAAGCGAGCGTGGTGGTGATGCCTGGCGGCGCCGCGACGACGGCCGGGATCGCATTGACGATGCGGGCGGCGGTGGCAACCAGGCCGGCGCGGTTGTGGTCGCCGTTCGGGCTGCTCTGGCACAGGTCCATGGCGTAGGTGGGCTCGCCGGTGATCTCGACGCGGTAGGACCCGCCCTCCTGCGCGGGCTGGGGCCAATCCGGGCACAGGTCCTCGCGCAACCGCGTGACGTGTTCCAGCACCACGGCGGCGTGCCCGTCGACCATGCCCCGGACCTCGAAACGCAATGCGGCGGCAGTGCCTGCGGCGATGGGGCCGGAGGCGATCTCGAAATCCTCCGGAGCGGGCTCACGGACGTAGGTCTCGGTCACCTCGTCGAGTTCGATGCCCAGGCCGGCGGCGAGCTGACGGATCACCGATCCCCAGGCCAGGCTGAGCACGCCCGGTTGCAGCAGCATCGGCAGCTCGTCGAGCGGTTTGCCGAAACCCATCACGTCGAACATCACCGTCGGGCTGTCGTAGGTGGCGTAGTCGACGATCTCCATGCACCGGATCTGCTGAATGCTCTGGCAGGTCCCCGCCAGGGCAAGGGGCAGAAGGTCGTTGGCGAAACCCGGATCGATACCGCCGACGAACAGGGTGGAACAGCCGGTGCGGGTCGCCTCCTCGATGGGGGTGATGAGCTCTTCGGGCAGCACCTGCCACGGATATTGCAGGAACACCGGTCCGCTGCCGACGACGTTGATGCCCGCGGCCAGGATGCGCCGGTAGTCCTCGAGTGCTTCGGGCAACCGGTTGTCGGCCATTGCGGTGTAGACCGCGCAGTCCGGTTTCGCGTCGAGCACCTCGTCGAGGTCGTTGGTGGCCAGGACGCCGGAGGCTTCGGGCAGCCCGGCGAGTTGCGCGGCGTCCGTGCCCGCTTTGGCCGACGAGGACACCCACACGCCGGTGAGCTCGTACTGCGGATCGGTGATGAGCTGGGTCAGCGCATGGCCGCCGACGTTGCCCGTGCCGATCTGTGCGACGCGAATCGCCATGGGGTCTCCTCTACAGGTCGGGAATGGGCAGGTCGAGGTTGGGATACGTCAGGCCGCCGTCGACCTCGAGTGTCTTGCCGGTGAGGTATTCGGCGGCCGGCGATGCGAGATACACCGCGGCGGCGGCGATGTCGGCGGGGTCGCCGAGTCGGCGCATCGGGGTGACCTTCTCCATCGGCTCGCGCAGGTCGTCGTTGCTCGCGACGATGTCCAGCGCAGAGGTGAGGATCGAACCCGGGGCGATGGCGTTGACGCGGACGCGCGGCGCCAGGTCGAGCGCCGCCAGGCGGGTGTAGTGGGCCAGGGCGGCCTTGGCCGTGCCGTAGGCGGCGAAGCCGCGGCCGGACAGCCGGGCCATCGTCGAGGTGATGTTGATGATGCTGCCGCCGCCGGAATGCTCGAGCATGAGTGGCACGGCGGCCGTCGTCAGCGCGTGGGCGGTGGCGACGTTGAAGGTGAACGCATCGCGCAGGTCCTTCGTCGACGTGTTCAGCAACGCGTTGGGCATGGTGCCCCCGACGTTGTTGACGACGATGTCTAGTTTCCCGAAGGCCTCGACGGCGGCGCCGGCCAGCTCTGCGGTCGACTCGGGGCGGGCGAGGTCGGCGGCGATGACATGAGCCCGGCGCCCAGCGGCGCGGATCTGTTCGGCGACCTCGTCGAGCTGACTCTGCGTACGCGCCGCGATCACCACGTCCGCACCGGCTTCGGCGAAAGCGACCGCGATCGCCGCACCCAGTCCGCGACCTGCGCCGGTCACCACGGCGACCCGATCGTCGAGCCGGAATCTGTCCAGGATCACGTGTCCTCACTTCCCTCGCCGGGCGACACGCTAGCAGTGCAGCCGGCCGGCGGTGGGCGGTTTCTGGAACAGGTTCTAGTTCAGGATTTCTTGGCCGCCGCCTTCTTCGCGGTCTTCTTGGCCGGTGCCTTCTTCGCGGCGGATTTCTTGGCGGGGGCTTTCTTGGCCGCCGCCTTCTTCGCCGGGGCTTTCTTGGCGGGCGTGTCGTCGTCGCCGTCGTCGGAGTCGTCGTCATCCGAGGAGGAGGACCCACCGCCGGAGCGGCGCGCCTTCACACTCGCCTCCAGTTTGGCCAGCAGATCCGACACGTCCTCGGTCTCGTCGAGTTCGGTCGGCTGCTCCTCCACCGCGAACGCCTCACCGCCCTCGAGCTTGGCGGCCACCAGCTCGCGCAACTGCTCCTGATAGTCGTCGTGGTAGCGGTCGGGGTTGAAATCGTCGGTCATCGACTCGACCACCTGGCCGGCCATCTTCAGCTCGGCCGGTTTGATCTCGACCTCCTTGTCGAGCACCGGGAAGTCGGGGTCGCGCACCTCGTCGGGCCACAGCAGCGTGTGGATCACCATCACGTCGCGCTTGCTGAAATCCTTGACCCGCAAGGCCGCCAGCCGGGTCTTGTTGCGCAACGCGAAGTGGACGATGGCCACCCGGTCGGTCTCGGCGAGTGTCTTGGCCAGCAGCACATAGGATTTCGAGGATTTTCCGTCGGGTTCGAGGAAGTAGCTCTTGTCGTACATCAGCGGGTCGAGGTCGCTGGCCGGCACGAACTCGAGCACCTCGATCTCGCGGCTGCGTTCCTCCGGCAGCGTCGCGATGTCCTCGTCGGTGATGATCACCATCTGCCCGTCGTCGGATTCGTAGGCGCGAGCGATGTCGCGGTACTCGACCACTTCGCCGTCGACCTCGCACACTCGCTTGTAGCGGATCCGGCCGTTGTCCTTGGCATGCACCTGATGGAACTTGATGTCATGGTCTTCGGTGGCGCTGTAGACCTTCACTGGCACGTTGACCAGGCCGAAGGCGATCGAGCCCTTCCAGATGGACCGCATCAGCCCAGTATGGCCGATGACCGGGCCGCATCCCGGGTTTCGCGGTCCGGCAGGTCCGCGCCGGCCTTGGCGACCGTCAGCGCCGACGACAGCGCCGCAGTCTGCAACATGACGTTCAGCCCGTCGAGCCCGATGCCGCGCAGGGCGGCGCGGCGCTGCCCGCCGAGTAGTCCGAGGGCCCACAGCGCGTCGATCAGACCGGCCATGAACGCGTCACCGGCCCCGACGGTGTCCACGACGTCGACCGGCGGGGCGGCCACCTTCGCGCTGCCCGCTTCGCACAGCGCGAAGGCGCCCTGGTCGCCCAGCGTCACCGCCACGATCGACGGGCCCAGCGACAGCCAGGTACGGGCAATCTGTTTCGGCGACCGGTCGGGGTCGATCCAGCGGAGATCCTCGTCGCTGACCTTGACGACGTCGCAGCGCTCGATGAGGTGGTCGATGCGGGTGCGCGCGGCCTGCGCGTCGTCGATGAGTGCCGGACGCACGTTCGGGTCGAACGTGACGGTGGCCGCGGTGCGGTAGGTGTCGACGAGTGCCGCGGTGGCCAGGCATCCCGGTTCGAGCACCGAGGCGATCGAACCGGTGTGGACGACCGTCGGCGGCGCCACCTCCGGCGTCCCGCTCAGCCGCCATTCGATGTCGAATTCGTATTCCGCCGATCCGGCGTGGTCCAGCGTGGCCCGCGCCGTCGGTGTGCGCTCGGCATCGGTGCTGCCGTCGACCAATTCGACACCCGAGGAGGCCAGATGATCGGCGATGCGCCGGCCGTGCTCGTCCCGGCCGATGTGAGTGAGGAAGTCCACGCCCCGTCCGAGTCGCGCCAACCCCACCGCGACGTTGAGCGGGCTGCCCCCGACGTGCTCGCCGGTGACGGCACCGTCGCGCTCGACGATGTCGATCAACGCCTCACCGATGACCAACGCCCGGTCGGTCACGACTCCGACTCCTGGTCGAGAAGGGCTTCCAGGGTGGCCCGCGCGCCATCGCGGTGCAGCGCGGTGAGCACATTGACGTAAGTGGTGACGAACCGCTCGTTGTCGATGAGATCACCGAAGATTGAACGGTTCTCGATGAACGAGGTCGGATTCTCGCGCTGGCGGCGGGCAAGCGGGACGAGCGTGTCGGCCAGCTGATCCTGGACGTCGATCGGCTCGCCGTCCTCGTCGACACCTTCGGCGTAGCGAGCCCAGCTCGCCACGACGGCCGTCGCGAGGCGGATCGGTGCACCGGTGCGCAGGTTCTCCCGGATCACCGGCAACAGCCACTTCGGGATCCGGTCGGAGGATCCGTAGCACAGCCGGGCGATGGTGTCCCGCACACCGGGATTGGCGAAGCGTTCGAGCAGCGTGCGCTTGTAGTCGTCAAGGTCGATGCCGGGTACCGGTGTGAGGGTGGGGGTTCCTTCGTTGTCCATGTAGCGGCGCAGGAATTCGGCCAGCAACGGATCGGCCGCCGCTTCGTGCACGAGTCGATACCCGGCGAGATAGGCGAAATAGCACAGCGCCTGGTGGCCGGCGTTGAGCAGCCGCAGCTTCATCAGCTCGTACGGCGTGACGTCGTCGACCAGGAGCACGCCCACCTCGTCGAGTGCGGGGCGGCCGTCGCTGAACGTGTCCTCGAGGACCCAGGCAGTGAAAGGTTCTGCCACCACCGGCCATTGGTCCTCCACGCCGAAGTCTTCGCGGACGCCGGCAACCACCTCCGGGGTGGTGACCGGCGTGATCCGGTCCACCATGCTGTTGGGGAAACGCGTATTCGTCCTGATCCACTCGGCGAGTCCGCCGTCGGTGCGCTCGGCGAAGCTCAGGAACGCCTCGCGGGCCACATCGCCGTTGCCCTCGATGTTGTCGCACGAGACGATCGTCGGGGACGCGATGTCGCGCTCCCGGCGGCGGGCCAGTGCAGCGGTGACGATGCCGAAGACGCTGCCCTGGTCATCTTCGATCGAGCCGACGTCGTACCCACCTTCGGTGATGGTCAGGGTGATGATTCGCGTGGACGGAGCCGCGAGCAGTTCGATGACGCCGTCCCGGTCGTCGGGTGCGAAGCGGTAATCCACGATCGAACCGATGATGCGGGCGTCGCGGGATCCGTCCGGGTTCTCGAGGACCAGGGTGTAGAGGCCGTTCTGCTCGGCCAGGACGTCGGCCATCTTCCGGTCGCCCGGGAGCACGCCGACCCCGCAGATCCCCCAATCCTTGGAGTCGCCCTCGTTCAGCAGTCGGTCGATGTACATCGCCTGGTGGGCGCGGTGGAATCCGCCGACGCCGAAATGCACGATGCCGACCGAGACGTCCGCCCGGTCGTACGTGGGTTTGGCGAGATCGATGTCCGCGAGGGTGCCGGCGTCGAGCTTCATGAGGCCATCACGTCGCTAAGCATGCCGGGCAGCCAAAGTGTTGTGTGCGTCACACTGACCATGCTAGCGTGATGAGCATCTACACGCACCCGTGAGCATATGCTCACGGGCCACAGGGAGGTGGACGGGTGGCGGCAGCCCCGGCAGTGAACGGCCAGTCGGCCGCGCGCGCCCCGGAGGATCTACGGCTGGCCTTGCGCGCCGCCACCCTCTACTACCTGGACGGCCTCACCCAGGCCGAGATCGCCGGGCGCCTCGGCGTCAGCCGCCCGACCGCCGGTCGGCTGGTCGCGCGCGCCAAGAACCGCGGCCTCGTGCGCATCGACATCGTGGTACCCGCGGACCTGAGCGACGATCTGCACGCCGACGAGGAGCGGGAACTCGAAACCCGATTCGGACTGACCGAAGTGGTCATCGCCGGACACGGCAGCGATGTCGGGGCTCCGGGCCGGCCGCCGGCCTTCGCCAGTGTGGGCCGCGCGGCGGCCGCACTGCTGATGCGCCGACTCGAATCCGACGACGTCCTCGGGTTCACCTGGGGCCCGGAGCAGGTCGCGGTGGCCTCGGCACTGTCACCCGGGGTCGCCACCTGCCGTGCGGTGGTTCAACTCGATGGCGCCATGTCGAGCGCGGCGTATCAGACCGGCGTCGAGCTGATCCTGAGCCGGTGTGCGGACCTGCTGCACGCCACCACGATCCGGTTGCCCGCCCCGCTCTACGCCGATCCCAGCACCGTCGCGTCCATGCGCAGCGATTCGGTGATCTCCCGGACCCTCGATGCGGGCCGGCGCGCCGACGTGATGATGTTCGGGGTCGGCGCAGTGTCGACGGCGACCACGCTGTTCGAGGGCAGCTATCTCGACACCCGCATGCTCGACGAACAGGTCGCCGCGGGCGCCGTCGGCGAGATCGGCGGACGCTTCTTCGACGCCGACGGCAAGCCCGTCGACACCGAGCTGCAGCAACGGGCGGTCTCGGTACCGCTCGAAGACGTGCGGGCATGCGGCAAGTCTCTGCTGATCTCCAGCGGTGCTGGTAAGCACCATGCCACGCTCGCCGCACTTCGCGGCGGGCTGGCCAAGCTCCTGGTCTGCGACATCGATTGTGCCCGTTGGCTGCTGGCCCATAGCCAAGAGCAGTAAGGAAGGTTGCCCGTGAAAACTCGACGAAGAGTCCTCCACCGGATCGCCGCCTGTACGGCCGCGATCGGCCTGACGTTGACCGCCGGCTGTTCGGGCGCGGGCAGTCTCGGTGCGTCTGGCAACGAGGTGACGATAGCGCTGGTCTCCAACTCGCAGATGACCGATGCCCAGCAACTGTCGAGCGAGTTCGAGAAAGAGAACCCGGGGACCAGGCTGAAGTTCATCACGCTCTCGGAGAATCAAGCCCGGGCCAAGATCACCATGTCGACAGCCATGGGCGGCAGCGAATTCGACGTGGTGATGATCAGCAACTTCGAGACTCCGCAGTGGGCCAAGGACGGCTGGCTGGTCAATCTGTCCGACTACGCGAAGAACACCCCGGGTTACGACGAGAACGACTTCATCTCGTCGCTGCGGGAGTCGCTGTCCCACGAGGGCGACATGTATGCGGTGCCGTTCTACGGCGAATCGTCGTTCTTGATGTACCGCAAGGACCTGTTCGAGCAGGCCGGGATCAACGTGAATCCGAGCCCGGACTACCAACCCACCTGGCCCGAAGTCGCCCAGTGGGCCGAGCAGCTCAAGACCGAGAACCGAGCCGGGATCTGCCTGCGCGGCAAGCCCGGCTGGGGCGAGGTCCTTGCGCCACTGGACACCGTGATCAACACCTTCGGCGGCCGATGGTTCGACGAGCAGTGGAACGCCCAGCTCAACAGCCCCGAAGTCAAGAAGGCCGTCAACTTCTACGTCGACACCGTGCAGAAATACGGTGAACTGGGCGCCGCGTCGACAGGTTTCCAGGAGTGCGCCAATCTGTTCGGTCAGGGGCAGACCGCGATGTGGTACGACGCCACCTCGGCGGTTTCGGTGCTCGAGGATCCCCAGGAGTACCCCGACCTGGTCGGCAAGATCGGCTACCTGCCCGCGCCGATCGTCGAGAAGCCGAACTCGGGCTGGCTCTACACCTGGGCCCTGGGCATCCCGAAGGCCGCCAAGAACCCCGACGGCGCATGGAAATTCATCTCGTGGATGACCAGCAGGGAGTACATCAAACTGGTCGGGGAGAGGCTGGGGTGGGCTCGTGTCCCACCGGGCAGCCGGGTCTCCACCTACACCGATCTGCCGGAGTACGAGGCCATTTCGAAGTCGTACGGACCGTTGACGCTCAAGTCGATCGAGAACGCCGATCCGAAGCGGCCGACGGTGCAGCCGGTTCCGTACACCGGAATCCAGTTCGTCGGCATCCCGGAGTTCCAGGACCTCGGGACGCGGGTGAGCCAGCAGATCAGCGCGGCGATCGCCGGACAGAAGTCGGTGGACGACGCGCTCGAGCAAGCGCAGGAATACGCCGAGGTCGTCGGCCGCACCTACCAGGAGAAGTGATGACCGTTACCTCCGACACCTCAGCGACCGGGGCCGACGCCGACGAAAGCGCTGTCGCCGAACGGGTCCGGAAGATCAAGGCCGCGCAGGATCTGGGCGTCAGCCGCGCCGAAGGCTGGCGACGGCGCGGTCCGCTGCTTCCCGCGCTGATCTTCATGATCGTGGTCACCCAGATCCCGTTCCTGTTCACGCTGTACTACTCGACGCTGTCGTGGAACCTGGTCCGGCCCGGATCGCGCCAGTTCGTCGGCTTCGACAACTACATCGCGGTGGTCAAGGACAGCCAGTTCTGGTCGGTGGCGTTCAACACCGTCGTGCTCATCGTCGGCGTCGTGGTCATCTCGGCGTTCTTCGGTCTGCTGCTCGCCCTGCTGCTCGATCGGGCCTTCCTGGGCCGCGGCGTGGTGCGGACCCTGCTCATCACCCCGTTCCTCGTCACACCCGTTGCCGCGGCGCTGATCTGGAAGACCACCATCCTCGATCCGACCAACGGCATCCTCAACTGGTTGCTGTCGCTGGTCGGGATCGGCCCGGTCGACTGGATCGGCCAGTTCCCGCTGACGATGGTGATGGTCGAACTGATCTGGCAGTGGACGCCATTCATGATGCTGTTGATCCTCGCCGGCCTCCAGTCGATGCCTCGCGACATCCTGGAGGCCGGTCGAGTCGACGGTGCCGGCACCTTCCAGCTCTTCCGGGAGCTGACGTTGCCCCACCTTCGGCGATTCATCGAACTGGGGGTCGTGCTCGGCGCGATCTACCTGGTGAACACCTTCGACGCGATCTACATGATGACCCAGGGCGGCCCGGGCATCGCGAGTGCGAACCTGCCGTTCTACATCTACCAGCGTGCGTTCCTCGGCTTCGACATCGGCCAGGCCGCGGCCATGGGGGTGGTCGTGGTGATCTTCACGATCATCATCGCGAACTTCGCGTTGCGGCTGATCTTCAAATCGTTCACCGGCAAGGAAGAGGCGGCGTGATGACCACCACCACCGTTGAAAAAGATCAGACCGCAACAGATTCCGGTGCACCCCACAAGAAGAAGAGCCGGAAGTTCAGCGCCTGGGGGTTGGTGGCCTGGCTGGTGGCGCTGGGCTTCTTCTTCCCGGTGTTCTGGATGATCCTGACGTCGTTCAAGCAGGAGGGCGATGCGGCGACCAGCCCACCGAAGCTGATCTTCTCCCCGACGCTGAGCCAGTACGGGGAGGTCTTCGCCCAGGGTATCGGGCCGGCGATGCTCAACTCGATCTTCGCCACCGGACTGTCGACGATCATCGTGCTGTTGCTGGGGGTGCCCGCGGCGTTCGCACTGTCGCTGCGGCCGGTGCGCAGAACCCAGGACGCGCTGTTCTTCTTCATGAGCACGAAGATGCTGCCGGTCGTGGCGGTCATCCTGCCGCTCTACGTGATCGTGTCGAATGTGGGCCTGCTGGACAACATCTGGGCGCTGATCATCTTGTACACGGCGATGAATCTGCCGATCGCGGTATGGATGATGCGGTCGTTCTTCCTCGAGGTACCCGGTGAACTGCTCGAGGCGGCCAGCCTCGACGGCGCCAGCCTGTGGCGTTCGGTGCGCGAGGTGATCTTGCCGCTGGTGTCACCCGGCATCGCGGCCACCGCGTTGATCTGCGTGATCTTCGCGTGGAACGAGTTCTTCTTCGCGGTGAACCTCACCGCGGTCAACGCCCAGACCATGCCCGTGTACCTCGTCGGGTTCATCGCGGGCGAGGGGCAGTACTGGGCCGTCCTGTCGGCGGCCGCCACCATGTCGGCGCTCCCGGTGATCCTGTGCGGCTGGTTCGCCCAGAACAAGCTGGTGCGCGGACTCTCCTTCGGCGCGATCAAGTAAAGGAAGCGACCAATGGCATCGATCACCTACAACAACGCCTCATGCATCTACGAGGGATCCGACAAACTCGCGGTGGACTCGCTCAACCTCGACATCGCCGACGGCGAATTCGTGGTGCTGGTCGGCCCATCCGGTTCGGGGAAGAGCACCGCGCTGCGCATGCTCGCCGGCCTGGAGGAGATCGACGAGGGCACCATCGAGATCGGCGGCAAGAACATGGTCGGCGTGCCGTCGAAGGACCGCGACATCGCCATGGTGTTCCAGAACTACGCGCTGTATCCGAACAAGACGGTGGCCGAGAACATGGGCTTCGCGCTCAAGCTTCGTGGCGTTTCGGCCGACGAACGGCGCCGCAAGGTCGAGGAGGCGGCCAAGATCCTCGACCTCACCGAGTTCCTGGACCGCAAGCCGGCCAAGCTGTCCGGCGGCCAGCGACAGCGGGTGGCGATGGGCCGCGCGATCGTGCGCGAGCCGCAGGTCTTCTGCATGGACGAGCCGTTGAGCAATCTGGACGCGAAACTTCGGGTGCAGACCCGCACCCAGATCGCCGCGTTGCAGCGTCGGCTCGGCACCACCACCGTCTACGTCACCCACGATCAGGTGGAGGCGATGACGATGGGCGACCGGGTGGCGGTGTTGCGATTCGGCAAGCTGCAGCAGTTCGCCTCGCCCAACGAGCTCTACGACCGGCCGGCCAACGCGTTCGTGGCCGGCTTCATCGGCTCACCGGCGATGAATCTGGTGACGCTGCCCGTCGCCCCCGACGGGGTGAAGATCGGTGACTCGACGCTGGAACTGGAACGCGACACCATGAGCAAGCTGAGCGAGGCGAATCTGTCCGAGGTCACCTTCGGCATCCGGCCCGAACAGCTCGAGCTGACCGACTCCGGCGGAGTGGAGGTGGTCGTCGACCTCGTTGAGGATCTCGGTAGCGAGGCCTATGTGTACACCCACGCCAGTTCCGGATCGAGCGTCGAGTTGGTGGCCCGCTGCAATCCGCGCACAGCGCCCAGGCTGGCCGATACGGTGCGGCTGCGCCGTCATCCCGAAGGCGCAGTACACCTGTTCCATCCGCAGACGGGGGAGCGGCTGAACTAGGTGTCGCGTCTGCGTACATTCGGGGTAATACCGTGGGGTGGTGGATGGCTACGGTCGGGTGCGACTGACCAACCCGGACAAGGTGCTCTACCCAGCGACGGGCACCACCAAGGCCGAGGTGTTCGAGTACTACGTCGACGTCGCCGACGCGATGGTGCCGCACATCGCCGGCCGGGCCGTCACCCGTAAGCGCTGGCCCAACGGCGTCGGCGAGCTGGAATTCTTCGAAAAGCAGCTGGCCAGCTCGGCGCCTGACTGGCTCACCCGTGGCACCGTCGTCCACAAATCCGGTACCACGACCTATCCGATCATCGACACCCGCGAGGGTCTGGCCTGGCTGGCGCAGCAGGCGTCGCTGGAGGTGCACGTCCCGCAGTGGCGCTTCGTCGGGGGGCGGGTGGACGAGAGCACCGGCGATCCGGGTGAGCTGACCCCGGGTCCGGCCACCCGCATCGTGTTCGACCTCGACCCCGGCGAAGGGGTGACGTTCCGCCAGCTCTGCCGGGTCGCCCACGAGGTCCGCGACCTCATCGCCGGCATCGGGCTGACCGCCTTCCCGTTGACCAGCGGCAGCAAGGGGCTGCACCTGTACGTGCCGCTCGACGAGCCGATCAGCAGTCAGGGGGCGTCGGTGCTGGCCAAGCGGGTCGCCCAGCAGCTCGAGAAGACCATGCCCAAACAGGTCACCGCGACGATGACCAAGAGTCTGCGCTCGGGAAAGGTCTTCCTGGACTGGAGCCAGAACAACGGCAACAAGACCACGATCGCGCCGTACTCGATGCGCGGCCGCGACGAGCCGACCGTCGCGGCGCCGCGCACCTGGGACGAGATCGAAGAGCCCGGTCTGAGACACCTTCGCTTCGACGAAGTCCTCGAACGGGTTGAGAAGTTCGGTGATCTGCTCGCCGACCTCGACGAGAAGGTGCCCGTCGAGGATCGGCTCACTCGCTACCGCAGCATGCGCGATCCGGCCAAGACCCCCGAACCGGTGCCGTCGCGACCGCCCACCGCCGGCAACAACGACCGCTTCGTCATCCAGGAGCACCACGCCCGTCGCCTGCACTACGATCTGCGTCTCGAGCGCGACGGGGTGCTGGTCAGCTGGGCGGTGCCGAAGAACCTGCCGGAGAGTCCCTCGGAGAATCGCCTCGCCGTACACACTGAGGACCACCCACTCGAATATCTGAGCTTCCACGGCAGCATCCCCAAGGGCGAGTACGGCGGCGGCGACATGTTCATCTGGGACACCGGCACCTACGACACCGAGAAGTTCAACGACCATGCGCCCGACGGCCCGGCCAAGGGCGGCGAGGTCATCGTCACCCTGCACGGCGAGAAGGTCGACGGCCGTTACGCCCTGATCCAGACCGAAGGCAAGAATTGGCTGGCCCACCGGATGAAGGACCAGGCCAACCCCACCTTCTCCGACTTCGCGCCGATGCTGGCCACGCACGGCTCGATCGAGAGGTACACGGCGAAACAGTGGGCATTCGAGGGTAAATGGGACGGTTACCGGCTACTGGTCGACGCCGACCACGGCACGTTGTGCCTGCGCTCCCGTAGCGGCCGGGACGTGACCGCCGAGTTCCCCCAATTACGCGCGCTGGCCGCCGATCTCGCCGACCACCACGTGGTGCTCGACGGGGAGATCGTGGCGCTCGACGACAAGGGGGTGCCGAGTTTCGGCGAGATGCAGAATCGGGCCCGCTCCACCCGGGTGGAGTTCTGGGCGTTCGACATCCTGCGTCTCGACGGCCGCTGGCTGCTGAAGGCGAAATACCGCGACCGCCGCAAGATCCTCGAAACCCTGGCTGCGGGCGGGGGTCTCATCGTCCCCGGCCTACTCGACGGCGACGGACGCGAGGCGCTCGAGCACGCCCGCGACCGCACGTGGGAAGGTGTGGTCGCCAAGAAGTGGGACTCCACCTATCAACCGGGCCGGCGCTCCTCGGCGTGGATCAAGGACAAATTGTGGAACACCCAGGAAGTGGTGATCGGCGGCTGGCGTGAGGGCACCGGCGGGCGCACCAGCCGGATCGGGGCGCTGGTGCTCGGGATTCCCGGTCCTGACGGATTGCAGTTCGTCGGCCGGGTGGGGACCGGCTTCACCGACAAGGATCTCGCAAATCTGAAGAAGACACTCACTCCGCTCGAGACCGACGAATCACCCTTTGCGACAAAGCTTCCGACTCAGGACGCCAAGGGGGTGACGTTCGTGCGTCCGGAACTGGTGGGGGAGGTGCGCTACAGCGAGCGCACGGGGGACGGCCGGCTGCGGCAACCGTCCTGGCGGGGGCTGCGGCCGGACAAGAGCCCCGATGAGGTGGTGTGGGAGTAGTTCAGCGGGAGACGGAGCTCGTCATGTCCGCGAGTCCGGCGGCCAGGCTGACTGACGGTGTGTAGCCGAGATCCTTTCTTGCGGAACTGATGTCGTAGCTGCGGTCACGACCCATGAACGCGGTGATCCAATTCGTCAACATCGGTGGTTCGGTCCGACGCAGCAGCCGTGCTCCCGCGTCGAGGAGCGCTCCGACCGGGGCCGCGAAGGCCATCGGCACGCTGCGGGTCGCGCTCACGTCGACACCCTGGGTGGCCAGTAGCGCCGTGAACAGGTCGCGGGCGGGCATCGGGGTGCCGTCGGTGACGTAGTACGGGCGGCCGGCTCGGCCTCGGGTGAGGGCGAGGCGAACGGCCTCGGCGAGGTTGTCGACGTGGACGAAGTCCACTGTGTGCCTGCCGTTGTCGATCCAGCTGAATCGGCCGGCCCGTGCTGCGGCGACGAACTCGGCAAGGGTGGGCATGCCCGCGCCCCAGACGAAGGGGGGCCGGAGGGCCACCGTCGTCATCGTCGGGGTGGCCGCGCTGAGCAGGGTGCGCTCGGTGGCGAGCTTGATGCGGCTGTAGGCGATATTGGGCCGACCTTCATCGGTGTCCTCGTCGACGATCGGTGCGCGCTGAGTGCCGGTGGCCACGCTGGCGGCACTGATCAGGACGAACCGCTTCACTCCGCCCGATGCGGCGGCCCGGTGAAGACCGACACTGGGCTCGAGGTTGGCTCTGCGGAAGACGTCGTCAGGACCCCAGAACGCCATGTGGGCAGCGCCGTGCACGACGGCATCGGCGCCGAGCAGTGCCGACGTCCACTGCGGTGGTCGGGCACTGTCGACCAGCTCCGAAAGGTCGCCGAGGACCGGCTCTGCCCCGGCCCTGCTGACGAGTTCCGCGGCGCCGTCCGTGCGGGCAAGCGCACGCACGTGGTGACCCGTATCGACAAGTCGCCTGATCACGCGCTGCCCGACGAATCCGCTGCCGCCGGTGACGAATACCTGCATCGGTCTACTCCGTTCGTTCTGCCTCAAATCATTTGATATCAAACTATATGGCCACTGATAATATCCCGTCAACATGGACGAAGCGAAGGGCGTGCGCGCTGCGCCGGGAACATCGGCGCAGCGCGCCGGGCGGCTGGCCGATGCGTTCGGGCGCGCGGGGAAATCGGTCGTGCGGGCTTTCGACGACCGTCTGGGGGAGCATGGAGTATCGACCCCCAGATCCAAGTTGCTCGCCGAAGTGGCTCGGATGCAACCAGTGCGGCTCGCGGATCTGGCCCGGGAAGTCGGGGTCAGCCAAGGGACGGCGTCGACGTTGGTCGAGGCACTCGTTCGCGACGGGCTTCTCGCTCGCGCCGTCGATGACAACGACCGCCGCGCGATACGACTGACGACGACGCCCGCCGGCGAGCGGCAGGCGCGCGCGTGGCTCCGCGATTACGCCGTCGTCGCAACCGAGATCTTCAACTGTCTCAGCGCCGAGGAGCAGCGCCGACTGACCGAACTGCTCGATCGGATCGCCGAGTCCCTGGACCCCCCGGCCTAATCCAGTCGCGCACGAGGGCCGTGGACCGCCGGGGGGCTGCGGCGGCCGGAATGTGTCGGTGGTCGAATGTACGTTCGAGGCATGTCGGCGAGCGCTCTGCTGGAGGCGGTGGCCGTGTTACGCGCTGCCTTCGACGAGGTGGCTGCCCACGATGTCGACCTACTGACCCGGCCCGACCTCGTCGAGGCCCTCGACGAACTGGAAACGCTCGGGTGTCGACTGCCTGCGGTGAGCCACCGGTTGCTGGCCCGCCTGCAGACCGAGGCGACGCCGAAGGAACTGGGCGCCAAATCGTGGAAAGACGTGCTCTCGATCCGGTGGCGGATCTCGACCGCCGAGGCGAACCGCCGGCTGACCGAGGCGGCGTTGTTGGCACCGCGGCAGTCGGTGAGCGGGCCGTCCCTGCCGCCGACGCTGCCCGCCACCGCTGTGGCCCAAACCCACGGGCTCATCAACGGTGAACACGTCGAGGTCATCCGCAAGGCCGTCGACAAGCTGCCGGGTTTCGCGGACGTGGCCACTCGCGAGCAGTTCGAGGTCGACCTCGTCCGCACCGCAGTCGGCGTCGGGCCGAAGGAGCTCAAAGACAACGCCGATCGCATGTTGTTCCTGCTCGACCAGGACGGGCCCGAACCTGACGACGCCGAACGGGCCCGTAAGCGCGGCGTGACCACGCACAAACAGCGCGATGACACGATGGTCGATCTGACCGCGACGTTGACTCCTGAAGCGTGGGCGGTGTGGGAGGCGATCTTCGCCAGGTACGCGGCGCCGGGAATGTGCAATCCCGACGATCTCGAACCCTGCACCTCGGGGACGCCGTCACAAGCCCAGATCGACAACGACCAGCGCAGCCTGGCCCAGCGCCAGCACGACGCGATGCTGGCCGCCGGGCGCATCGCCCTCATGAGCGGCGAACTCGGACAGCTCAACGGGCTGCCGGTTTCGGTCATCATCCGCACCACCCTGCAGGACCTGGAGTCCCCGGCCGGGGTGGGTGTGACCGGCGGAGGCGCCGTCGTGCCGATCGCGGACGTGATCCGAATGGGCGGTCACGCGAACCACTATCTCGCGGTGTTCGACGGAGCCACCGGCTCGGCTCTGGATCTCTTCCGCACCAGGCGCATCGCGTCCCCGGCGCAGCGGATCATGCTGATCGCTCGTGATGGGGGATGCACCAAGCCGTGCTGCACCGTTGGTGCGTACGGCTCCCAGGTTCATCACGTCTCGGCTGACTGGGCGGACGGTGGTAACACCAACATCGACGAACTGGGACTCGCGTGCGGGCCCGATAACCGCCTCGTCGGGAAGGGCGGCGGCTGGCGAACGCAGATGAACGACCGGTGCGAGGTGGAGTGGATACCGCCGAGTGAGTTAGACACCGGCCAGGCGCGGCTCAACCACTACCACCGCCCCGAACGTCTTCTGCGTCCTCCGGACGATTCGGAAACCCTGAGCGGCAACGACACCGGGACGTCCGGGACAACGGAGTCCTTCGGCGTCGGCGAAAACCTTGTCGATCACCAGGACGAATCGGGCGAACCGGGTGGGCCGGCGCCACCCGACGAGCGAGCGGCCTGACGTACCAGCCACCCGTCGGCATCCTCAGAGCCCTCATCTCCAACATCGGCGTCACAGGGTGACGTTCACTGCGGGTTACTGCTAGCCGGTACTGCGATTACCCGGCATCGGCCATGACTCGGGAGGTCGTATCGACGAGAGTGAAAACCATGCCTCGAATCGTCGCCCCGATGATCCGCATCGGCGTGCTGGCCGGCACCGTGGTCGCCGCGGTGGCGTTACTCACCGGCTGGTCCGCCGGTGCGCCCGCGGCACCCCCGCCCGGCGGGGTGAAACCGACCGTCGTCCTGGTGCACGGGGCATGGGAGGACACGTCGAGCTGGGACGGTGAGGTGTCGGCCCTGCAGCAGCAGGGCTACGACGTCCGGGCGATCGCCAACCCGTTGCGAAACCTCACGACCGACGCCGAGTCCGTCGCGGACTTCCTCGCATCGCTGAGCGGCCCCATCGTGCTGGTCGGGCACTCCTACGGCGGCTCGGTGATCACCAACGCCGCCGCGGGCAACCGGAACGTGAAGGCGCTCGTCTACGTCGACGCCGCAGCGCCCGCCGTCGGAGAGACCAACGCCTCGCTGAGCGGATCCGACTCGGTGCTCGAGCAGCGGCCGGAAAATGAACTGTTCGAACGGCTTCCGTATCCGGGTGCACCGGACGGCGCCGCGGACCTGTATCTGAAGAAGGACATCTTCGTACACCACTTCGGCAACGACCTGCCCAGCGACGTGGCGGCCAGGTTGTGGGCCGGACAGCGGGCGGCGTCCACGACCGCGTTCGACACCCCGTCGAAGTACGCGGCATGGCAGAGCATCCCGTCGTGGTACTTCATCAGCAGTGGCGACCAGATCATCACGGCGGCCTCCGAACAGGCCATGGCAGAGCGCGCGCATTCGGAGGTCACCGTCTTCAACGGCGGGTCTGACCTCACGCTGATCTCGCACCCGGACGCCGTGACGACCGTGATCGAACGGGCCATCGCGTCCGTACGCTGAGTTGCACTCGGCCTTCCGGTCTGAACCGTCCAACGATCAGCAGCGTCACCCGTACCCTCCCTACGGTGCGCGCATGGAGGGAGCGGTTCATGAGCTCGGCCGACGATGACGGATCCGGGCCCACCGTCGAGGAGGAACCGGACTACCGCTTCACGCTGGCGAACGAGCGAACCTTCCTGGCGTGGATCCGCACCGCGCTGGCGTTGATCGCCGGCGGTATCGCCGTCGTCCAGTTCGTGCCGTCCTTCGGGATACCGGGTGTCCGGCACGGGCTGAGCGTTGCGCTGACCGCGGGGGGAGGTCTGCTGGCTGCTCTGGCGGTGCGGCGCTGGCAACGGGTTCAAGCAGCCATGCGCCGTGGGGAGGAGCTCCCCGGCACCCTCGTGCCGATGTTGCTGGGCGGCGCCATCTTCGCCGTCACGATCGTGGTGTTGGTGATCCTGCTGATCTGGCCGCCGACGGGGCGCTGAGATGTCCCCGGCCGAGAAGTCCGGCCTCCCCGCCGAACGCACCCTGCTCTCGTGGGAGCGCAGTGCGTTCGGCTTCCTGGTCGGCGGGGCGCTGGTCTTGCTGCGCCAGCACGGCCCGCTGGGGCCGGGGCGGGCCGTGCTCGCTTTGACCGCGACGATCCTGGCCATCCTGGTCCTGCTCACCGGTCAACGGCGGGCTCGCCAAATCCGGCACAGCCCGCACGTCGCCGGGCGACCGGTGCTGCACGCACCTCGGGCTGCGGTCCTGTTCATCGGCGCCGCCACCGTCACCTTCGCCCTGCTCGTCGTCGGCGCGCTGATATTCACCCCGGCACTCGGCTGAGGATCTACGACGCGTCAGGCCAACGCCAGGAAGAGTTTCTCCAGCTCGGCTTCGGTCATCGGCTGTTTGCCGTCGGCCGCTTCACCGGTCATGCATTCGCGCATACCACTCGCCACGATTTTGAACCCGGCCCGGTCGAGGGCCCGCGACACGGCGGCAAGCTGCGTCACGACGTCCTTGCACTCCCGGCCCTGCTCGATCATCGAGATGACACCGGCGAGCTGCCCCTGCGCTCGACGCAGCCGGTTGAGCACCGCGGCGATCGCATCCTCGTCACCCACCATGGTGTCGCTCCCTTCTCCGGACGGTACAGCGATGGTACCGGCGGGGGTATTCCCCGCGCTCACGCCGGCGCGCCGCGGGCGGCCCCGACGCCGATGAACCGACGCAGCGGGCAGCGGGCGTAGCGGTTGCAGGCGAACGTCAGCAGTGCGGCGATCCCGGTCGACGTCGCCGCGGCGATCCCGACCCCGAGGTGGATCTCTTCGGCCAGGATGACCGACGACATCGTCAGCACGAACCAGCCGAACGCCTTGCGCAGCGAATCGGGATCGACCATGGCGCTCAGCCGTGCACCGATCAGCGCGCCGACCACGGCGGCAGCGGTCACCGCCAGGGCGACCGACCAGTCGATCTGCACGCTGGACAGGTAGCCGCCCAGTCCCGCGAACGACTTCATCGCGATGACGATCAGCGAGGTGCCGACCGCGACCGGCATCGGCAGTCCACCGAGCAGGGCAAGGGCGGGCACCACGAGGAAGCCGCCGCCGGCGCCGACGAGTCCGGTGACCAACCCGACCACCAGGCCCTCGGCGACGATCTTGGGGATGGGCAGGCGATGCGGAGCTCCGGCGGTCTCGATCGTCTTCCGCCCACGCAGCATGGCGACGGCGGTGGCGATCATCATCAGCGCGAAGCCGATGAGCAGCACAGTGCCCGGGATGAAACGCGCCAGCAGCCCACCCGCGTAGGCGCCGGCCATTCCCGCGGCACCGAAGATCAAGCCGGTACGCCACTGTACGCGTCCGGCTCGGGCGTGCGAGACCGCACCGATCGCACTGGTGACGCCGACCACCAGCAGGGAGGTGGCGATGGCCTGTTTGGCGTCCAGGCCCGCGACGTAGGCGAGCAGCGGAACGGTCAGGATGGAGCCGCCGCCGCCCAACAGTCCGAGCGCGATGCCGACGAAGACGGCCAAGCCGACGGTGAGCGCGAACATGGTCAGGCCGCCGTCGTCTCGTCCGTGGAACTGCCGTCGATCAGCTGGGTGACGATGCTCTGGGCGTCGCAGGAGGCGCCGCGGTTGTAAGGCAGCTTCGACAGCAAAATGCCCATGGCGCAGGTGTTGGACAATGCCGCGAACGTCAGTCCGCCGCCGACCGCGCCGGCCACCCACTTGAGTTTCGGGGCGGCGACGCTGCCCAGGATGCTGGACACCACGATCAAGCCCGCGACCAGCCGCACCTGTCGCTCCAGATCCCAGCGCGCCGCGCCCCGGTTCACCGCGAAGCCCTGGGCTGTCCACGCGGTGATGCCACCGGCGAGGATGTGCACATTCGACAGGCCGGCATCGCGCAGGGCCTCCTCGGCCTGGGCGGCGCGCTGGCCGGACCGGCAGACCAGGACCACGTCCTCCTCGAGGTGCTTGACGATCTCATCGCGGTGTTCGCGCAGCAGATCCAGCGGCACGTTGTAAGCGCCCGCGATGTGGGTGGTCTCGAACTCACCCGGGGTGCGTACGTCGAGCATCCGGGGTGGGGTGGCCGATCCGAGCATCCGGTTCAGATCGCCGGGATCGATGGTGGTGGGTGCGGTCATGTCGGTGTCCTCTCGATACCCCCATGGGTATTACTTGATCCATGGTAGACATACCCCATGGGGTAAATGCAAGTGGGAATTTATATACCCCCCCGGGTACTTGACATACCCGTAGGGGTATCGGCACTCTGGATCGCGGAAGGCCGGACCCACCCACCGAACGAGAGGACCTCCGCCATGAAGTTCATCCAGTACTACCTGGACTGCCTGTCCCACGCGTCCTATCTGATCGCCGACGAAACCACCGGGCGCGCAGTCGTTGTCGACCCGCAGCGCGATGTGGCCGAGTACCTGTCCGACGCCGAGGAATTGGGCTTCACGATCGAACTCGTCATCGAGACGCACTTCCACGCCGACTTCCTGTCCGGACACCTGGAGTTGGCGAAGGCGACCGGCGCGAAGATCGTGTACTCCTCGGTCGCTGAGACCGAGTTCGACTCGATGGGCGTGGCCGACGGCGAGCGCTACTCGCTGGGTGACGTGTCGCTGGAGTTCCGGCACACCCCCGGCCACACCCCGGAATCGATGAGCATCGTCGTCTACGAACATGCCGGCGACGAGGTGCCCTACGGGGTGCTCACCGGCGACGCGCTGTTCATCGGTGACGTCGGCAGGCCCGACCTGCTGGCCTCGATCGGGTTCACCCGTGAGGAACTGGCCGAGAAGCTCTTCCACTCGCTGCACGACAAGCTGATGACGCTGCCCGACGCGACCCGGGTGTATCCGGCGCACGGCGCGGGCTCAGCCTGCGGTAAGAACCTGTCCACCGATCTGTGGTCGACGATCGGTGAACAGAAGGAGACCAACTACGCGCTGCGGGCGCCGGACAAGGACACCTTCATGGCGCTGGTCACCGAGGGTCAGCCGCCGGCGCCGAGCTACTTCGTCTACGACGCCATCCTCAACCGCAAGGAGCGGGGGCTGCTGGACCAGAACAAGATGCCGGCCGCCATGACCTACGAGCAGGTGCGCACGGCGATGACGGCCGGCGCCATCCTGGTCGACGGGCGCGGTCCCGAAGAATTCGCCACCGGCCACCTGCGCGGCGCGATCAACATCGGACTCGACGGCCGGTACGCCGAGTTCGCGGGTTCGGTGGTCCCCACCGACGCCGACATCGTGCTGTTCACCGAGCCGGGTCAGGAGCTGGAAGCCAAGAACCGGCTCGCCCGCATCGGGTTCGACCGGGTGATCGGCTATCTGGACCGCCCGTTCGAGGTGATGTTCGCGCACCCCGACGACGTGCAATTGGCGTCCCGGTTGACGGCCAAGGCGTTCGATCAGCGTGCCACCGAACTGGCCGATCTACAGATCGTCGACGTCCGCAACCCGGGTGAGGTGGCCGCCGGCACCATCCCGAACGCGATCTCCATCCCGGTGGGCCAGCTGCCCGGGCGGCTGAGCGAGCTGGATGCCGCCAAACCGACCGTCGTGTATTGCGCCGGCGGCTACCGGTCCTCGGTGGCGGCGAGCCTGTTGCGGCGCAACGGTTTCACCGATGTCAGCGACATCCTGGGTGGCTTCGGCGCCTGGGCGGAATCCCGCCAGAACGCCTGAGCGACAGGACAAGTCATGGCTACCGACAAGCATCACATCGTCATCGTCGGCGGCGGCACCGCCGGTATCTCGGTAGCGGCCCGCCTGGTACGTAAGGGCTACTCCGGTGTCGCCGTCATCGAACCGTCCGACGTGCACTACTACCAACCGCTGTGGACGCTGGTCGGCGGTGGCCAGGCCGAGGCTGCGGCCACCGCCCGGCCGGAGGCCTCGGTGATGCCCAGGGGGGCGACGTGGATCAAGAATGCCGCGGCGACAGTCGATCCTGACAACAACATGGTCGGCTGTGTCGACGGTGCGGTCTACGAGTACGACGTCCTGGTGGTATGCCCCGGTATCCAGTTGGACTGGAACCGCACCGAGGGGCTGACCGACGCTCTGGGCAAGGACGGGGTGTCGTCGAACTACCGGTTCGATCTGGCACCTCGGACCTGGGAGTTCATCCGCGGTCTGCGGTCGGGTACCGCGGTGTTCGCGATGCCGTCCGGCCCGATCAAGTGTGCCGGGGCGCCGCAGAAGATCGCCTACCTGGCCAGCGACTACTGGCGTTCCCGGGGAGTGCTCTCCGACATCGACGTCCATCTGGTGGTGCCGACCCCGCGGTTGTTCGGCATTCCGGCCATCGCCGACAGCCTCGATGCGATCGCCGCGGACTACGGCATCACCGTGCACACCAACGCCGAGGTGACCGGCGTCGACGCCGCATCCCGCAAGGTGGGTGTGACGGCGACCGCAGGTGGAGTGGATACGGTGCTGCCCTACGACGTCCTGCACGCCGTACCGCATCAATCGGCCCCGGACTGGATCAAATCCAGCCCCCTGTCGACCGGCGATGCAGCGGGGTACGTCGAGATCGACAAACACACGATGCAGCACGTGCGCTACCCCAACGTGTTCAGCCTCGGCGATGCCGGATCGTCACCGAACTCCAAGACCGGGGCCGCGATCCGCAAACAGGCCCCGGTGGTGGTCGAGAACATCGACGCTCTGCTGCGGGGCCGCCCGCTGACCGCGTCGTACAACGGCTACGGGTCATGCCCGATCGTCACGTCCTCGCACGCGATGTTGTTGGCGGAGTTCGACTACGACCTGAACCTGACTCCGTCGATTCCTCTGGTGGACCCGACCACGCCGCACCGCGGCTACTGGTATCTGAAGAAGTACGGACTGCCGTTCATGTACTGGAATCTGATGCTGAAGGGGCTCGCCTGACCCAACGCCACGACCCGTGCGGGGCTCGATGAAGCGCGGTGGCTCTGCAGCGAAAGTGGCTGTCGCTCTTGAGTGATCGCGCTGCGCGGCATCCTCCGATTCCCCGACAGGCGGCGCGCGGTGTGGCAGTGTTGCGGCCATGAGCAAGCGGACGCTCGCCGCCCTGGCCCCGGCCGCGGCGCTGGCCGGCATCGCGCTGCAGGATCTCCTGCAGAAGGAGCATGCGCTGCGCCACAATTTCCCGGTCATCGCACGGTTGCGCTATCTGCTGGAATCCGTCGGCCCCGAGCTGCGCCAATACATCATCACCAGCAACGATGCCGAGCGGCCGTTCAGTCGGGATCAACGACGGTGGGTGTATGCGTCGGCCAAGAAGGAGAACAACTACTTCGCCTTCGGCACCGACAACGACGTCGAGAATTCGGCATATCCGATCATCAAGCAGGCGACGTTCTCCGACGTCGTCCCGGCGTCCCCCATCCACGGCCACGACATCGAGGTCCCGGGGGCCAAAGTGCTCGGCGGGCCCCGCGGCCGGCGGTTCGCCTTCCGCCCGGCTTCGGTGGTCAATGTGTCCGCGATGTCCTTCGGCTCGCTGAGCCCTCCGGCGGTCGCGGCCATGAACAGGGGTGCCAGAATCGCCGGCTGCTGGCACAACACGGGTGAGGGCGGTCTGTCCGACCACCACCGCCAGGGCGGTGATCTGGTATTCCAGGTCGGCACCGGTTATTTCGGCTGTCGGAACGCGCGCGGAGACTTCGATCTGGACCGGCTGGTGGATGTCGTCGCCTCCGCCCCCGTGCGCGCCATCGAGATCAAGCTCAGCCAGGGCGCGAAACCGGGTCTGGGCGGTCATCTGCCCGGCGCGAAGGTCAGCGCCGAGATCGCCCGCATCCGCGGTGTGGAACAGGGCAAGGATGTGGCCAGCCCGTCCCGGCACACCGCTTTCGGCAACGTCGACGAGATGCTCGACGTGGTCGAACGGATCGCCGACACGACCGGACTGCCGGTGGGGATCAAGTCGGCGGTGGGTGACATCGGGTTCTGGGAAGAGCTAGCCGACCGGATGGACGACGGCGGGCGCGGGGTGGACTTCATCACCGTCGACGGCGGCGAAGGCGGCACCGGCGCAGCGCCGCTGGTCTTCGCCGACCATGTGTCGTTCCCGTTCCGGATCGGCTTCGCCAGTGTCTACTCGGTGTTCGCCCAGCGCGGCATGACCGACCGGGTCACCTGGATCGGGTCGGGCAAGCTCGGCTTGCCGGCCAACGCGATCGTGGCGTTCGCGTTGGGCGTCGATCTGGTCAACGTGGCGCGTGAGGCGATGCTGGCCGTCGGATGCATCCAGGCCCAGAAATGCCACACCGATCGCTGCCCCACCGGCGTGGCGACCCAGAACCCCTGGCTCGCACGCGGTCTGGACCCGGAACAGAAGTCGCATCGGCTGGCCAACTATGTCCTGACGCTGCGGCGCGACCTGCTCAAGGTCTCGCAGGCCGCCGGCGTGCGCCATCCGGCCATGCTGAGCCCTCGGCATGTGGAGATCCTCGACGGCGACCGCGGGCACCGGCCCCTCGCCGAGGTCTACCACTACGGCGAATCGTGGGGGGTGCCCGGCCCGGCGATCGTCAACGACATCGATTCGTACATGCGCCGCTTCGACGGCGGACCCGGCGCCCACGAGGTGGTCGAACACGCACCACTCGAGCCGTCCACCGGACCGGAGCAGGCGGCGCAATAGCGCTTGCCGTATTGCTCAGCCGAGCGTCACGCCGGCAGTCGCCTCGCGCAGACCGCGGGTCGCGAGTTGGTCGGCCAACTCGTTGTCGGCGATGCCCGCGTGTCCCTTCACCCAGAACCAGGTGACCTGGTGCTGCGCGCAGGCCGCCCGCAGGCGCTGCCACAGATCGACGTTCTTGACCGGCTGCTTCGCCGCCGTCATCCAGCCGTTGCGTTCCCAGCCCAGTACCCACTTGGTGATGCCGTTGCGGACGTAGGTGCTGTCGGTGTGCAGGTGCACGGTGACCGGTCGGGTCAGCGCCTCGAGCGCCATGATCGGCGCGGTGAGCTCCATTCGGTTGTTACTGGTACTGCCGGGTTCACCACCGAACATCTCACGGACATGCTCACGGTGTCGCAGCACCGCGCCCCAGCCGCCCGGGCCGGGGTTGGGCCGGCAGCCGCCGTCGGTGTGGATCACGACGACGTCTTCGGTCATGCGGTGAGGATAGGCGGTGAGATCACGGCCGTGCGGACCGACATTCCGAAGGCGTCGTGGCGCAGTGTGGTGATCCGGCGCCCCGGCTGCACGGCGTCTTTCACCGGTGCGGCCCGGTCACCGAGGAACGCCGCCGTCGCGTCGATGTCGGCGACGGTGTAGGTGATGCCCCACAGCGACGACGGGCCGTCGCCGGCCGTCTCGGGCGAGCCGACCACCTCCACGATCACCTCCCCGAACCGGAAGAAGATCTGACGGATCGGCCGCCCCGCGAGGGTGGTCTCCCGCTCCCGGCGCGCCTGTACACCCACCTGCGCCAGACACGCCGTGGTGCGCGACAGGTTCTGCGACATCCACACGATGTGATCGATCGACAGAACGCCGTTGGGGTGCGCGCCGGGCCGACCCGACGGTGACCCGTCCACCGCGCGGGTGGGAATACCGTCGAGCTCGGCGATGTCCGAAGCAATTCCGCGCAGGGACCAGCCGATGATGCCGGTGCCGTGATCGCGGCCCACCAGCCGGATCCCGACGCCACCGACCTGGCACTGAGCGTCGGGGCCGACGGTGAAACCGGCTTCGGACCACGCTTGCGGTGGGTCGGCGACAACCAGGATACCGACTTCGACGGTCATGACCGTTTCGCGCGCATCATCGATTCCTCTCCCCGATGTCGTCAGTCGGGTTTCAGTGCCGCGGCCAAGCCTTCGCAGTCGGCCACTGTAACGGTCAGATTGGGATGGCGGATACGCCCGGTCGGCTCGATTCCGGGTACCGGCACCTCGAAGAGCATGCACACCCCGCGGTCGCCATTGGTGGCCAGGGTCAGCCCACGGTCGGCCACCGCCACCCGGGCCGAGCCGGCCGCGCGCAGAAACGAATACGGCCCGGTGATCGCGACGGCGACGATGTTGTCCAAGGACGACTCCACCTGCCACGGACCGAACCACACGATGAGCCGCCCGTCGTGCACCACCACTTCCGAGGTGGACGGAAAAACCCCGAACGGCGCCGCGGCGAGTTGGTAGGGCCGGGTGAACGCGAAGGGGAACGACTGATCGGACACGCCACCGGCTACCCCCGCCGGTGCCGGCGAAACCCGATTCGGCAGCACGCACCCCGGGTATGTGGGCGCCGTACCGCTCGGTGAGTTCATGCCGGGCCAGCACTACCTGGTGGCGTGAGACGGGCTCAGGTGATGGTCACGCCACCGTCGACGACGATGGTCTGCCCGGTGACGTAGCCACCGGCTTCGGAGGCCAGCCACACCAGGGTCGCCGCCAGTTCCTCGGGGTCGCCCATACGGCCGAGTACCACCCGCGACGTCACGCTGTCCAGGTAGCCCGGTTTGTACTGATCGGTCATCTCCGAGGCGAAGAAGCCCGGCGCGATCGCATTGACCCGGATGCCTTTACGGGAACCCCACTGCTGCGCCAGGTCCCGCGTCAATCCGGCGATCGCCGCCTTGCTCGCGGAGTAGGCGGCCTGCGGCAGTGCTGCGGTCGTGATGCCGAGAATGCTGGAGATGTTGACCACCGAACTGCCCGGCTGCATCACCCGCCCACAGGCCTGCGCCGCCCAGTACGACCCGTTGAGGTTGACGTCGACGACCGCGCGGAATTCCTCCGGGGTCTCCCGAGTGGCGGGTACCGCGGTGCCGACACCCGCATTGTTGACCAGGACGTCGACCCGGCCGAACTCGGCGACGGCGGCGTCGACCATGGCCTGGCACTGGGCCGGGTCGGCGACGTCGGTCGCCACGGCCAGTGCGCGTCGCCCGGCCGAACGCACCAGCTCCGCCGTCCCGGCGAGCTTGTCGGCCCGGCGCGCGGCGAGCACCACGTCGGCACCGGCCTCAGCGCACGCCCGGGCGAAGGCCACCCCGAGTCCGGAGGAGGCGCCGGTGACGATGACGACCCTGTCGTCGAGACGGAATTTGTCCAGAACGGGCATGCCCGTCATCCCACCACATCGGCGTTGACGGCCGTCAACGGCTCTCAGGGCCGAGGCGGCCCGCACTGAGTAAAATGTCCTCAACCATGGGGTTGAGTGACCAGCCCCGCAGCGCATTCCTGGTTGAGGTGGTCACCATTACTTCAGCTGCCGGCCTGACCGACGCACCCGTCCGATCGCACGTCGCGATCACCGATCCCGACGAAGCGGCGGCGTTCCTGGAGGCCGCCTACGGTGTACGGCTACGCCTGTCGATCGGTGAGCCGCGCGGCGACGGGCGCGCGCTGCTCGAGCACACTCGCATCTCGGCAGGCGCGTTCGCCGTGGAGGACATCGTCGTCGACGGCGAGATCAAGAGTGCCCCCGACGCGTTGGAGAAGGTTCGGGTGCTGTGGGTCGAACGCGGCGTGGTGGAATCGGATTGCGAGGGCATGGGCCGGCGCGCCGGCGCCGGTGAGATCGCCATGACCGCCCAACACGACCTGCCGTTCGAGTCGCACTCGGTCGACGTGAAGGTGACGTCGGTGCTGCTCGACCCCGCGATGGTGGCGAGCGTGGCGACCGGCCTGCCCGCGGAGCAGGCTCCGGGTTCGGTGCGGTTCGCGCGTTTCGACCCGATCGACGGTGCCGCGGCGCAGCTGTGGAAGGACACCTTCGCTTTCGTCAAAGACACCGTGCTCGGAGGTGACGCGACCGTCTCGCCGCTGCTCCTCGGTCAGGCCGGGCGCATGCTGGCCGCCGCGACACTGTCCGCCTTCCCCGCGTCGGCGGGCGCCGAACCGCGCCCGTACGACCGCACCGACCACCAACCGGTCCTGCTGCGCCGCGCGGTCGAGTTCATCGAGAGCAACGCCGCCAACGACATCGCGCTGGCCGACATCGCCGACGCGGTGCACGTGTCGTCGCGTGCCGTGCAGTACATGTTCCGCCGGCACCTGGACACCACTCCGTTGCAGTACCTGCGGCGGTTGCGCTTGGAACATGCGCATCAAGATCTCAAGCAGGCCTATGTTCTGCACGACACGGTGACGGCGATCGCGGCGCGCTGGGGATTCGCGCACACCGGGCGGTTCGCGGTGATGTACCGGCAGACGTATGGCCGGAGCCCGCATGAAACCCTGCGCGATTGACCGCCGCACGGCACAGTTCTCACCAGGTGAAGTCCTTGTTCGTCCAGGAGTGAACGCATGAGCTCCACGTCCGATCCGCCCGATCGATCCGCACCGGGAGCGCGGGGTGCGGCGGCCAAGGCGCGCGCAGACGAGCTCCGCTACCGACGCGCCGAACTCGCGGATGGCCTGCCGTCCTCGGGGGACACCGTGGAGCGTGCCCGTGTGCGTGCCGACGAGGCGCTCGTCCGTGCGGCGCTGGCGCATCACGCCGCGGCGATCCGGCACCGAGAGGCCGGGGAAGTGCACCGCCGCGCCGCGGCTTTACATGAGGACGCTGCGGTGCGGGCCGCCGACGGCGATGGCGATTCCCATCTGGACGCCGCGGAGCGGCATCGCGAGGAGGCCGCTCGCCACGAGGCCGCCGCCGACGCGGACGATGTCGGTGAAGTCGCGGACCGCAAGCGGATGCGCTAGTCCGCCGCCTCGGCCTCCATCAGCAGCAGCGCACCGTCGACCGTCCCACCCGGGGAACGGAATGCACTGCAGGTGATGCGGATGCGCGCCGGTCTGCCGCGCCTGGTCACCGCGTCGACCGTCGTCCTGCCGACGCTGTCCGCCTCGACGAACACCTGACCGATCAGCGGGTTGACTCCGGTCATGGGCAGTCCGAAGTCCAGCGTCGCGAGGGCGTTGCCGACGGTCTCGGTCGCGCGCAGCCCCCACAACTCCTCGCAACCCCGGTTCCAGACCACCACCCGCATCTCACGATCGACGACGACCAGCCCGAACCGCACCGAATTCACCAGCGAGTCCAGGAATCGCTGAGCGTCGTCGAGTTCGGCACTGCGGTCCCGGAGCGCGTCGTTGATGGTGTGCAGTTCGTCGTTGGTGGACTGCAACTCCTCATTCATCGTCTCGAGTTCTTCGTTGGTGGACTGCAGTTCCTCGTTGGTCGTCTCCAGTTCCTCGACGGTGGACTGCAGTTCCTCGTTGGTGGTCTCGAGTTCTTCGTTGGTGGACTGCAACTCCTCGTAGGCGGCCTCGAGTTGTCCGTTCGTATGCACCACCCGGTCGACCAGCGCGCGGGTGGACGTCACGTCGAAAAACACCACCGACACACCGAGCAGCCCGTTGTCGGCGTCGACCAACGGGTTGACGTGCACCTCGAACCAGATGTCGTCGTTACCGGCGCGCTGCCACCGGACATCCTCGATGCGGGCGGAGCGTCGCTCGACCTTCGCCTGTTCGACATAGGCGCGTAGTTCCACCGGCCGGAACGAGACCTCGAGGTCACGCAGGAGCCGGCCGATGTCGCGGGCGGACAGGCCGAACGTCAGCTCCGCCTGCTGGTTGACCATCGCGACGACGTCATCGCCGGTCACCACGATCTGCGCCACCGGGCTGACGCGGAATGCCAGATCTCTGATCGGGGACAGCGTCGGCAGGTCGCCGCCGCGGTCGACCACCACGGGGATCATCGTGTCGATGCGCTCGGGTGGCCGATAGGGGCTGAGCGTCTTGCGGAAGATGCGATTCTTCAGGTCCACGGGAGTGAAGCGGTCGCTGTGGCTGAGCAGCATCTCGGCGTGGCCGAGGAAAAGCGTCCCGTGCGGCGCCAACCCGAAATGGAGGCGACTGAGAACGTTTCGCTGGGTCTCGGCATTGAAGTACATCAGGGTGTTGCGGCACGTCAGGAGATCGACGCGGGAGATCGGCGCGTCTTTGACCAAGTCGTTGCGGCGGAAGATGACCGCCCGGCGGAGGTCCTTGCGGAAGACGTAGCGGCCGTTCGTATGGTCGAAATACCGCTCGAGGAGGTCGGCGGGAATGCCTTCGACGCCTTTGGCGTCGTAGGTGGCCGCCCGGGCCTCGGTCAGGGCGTCCTCGTCGACATCGGTGGCGTAGATCTTCACCCGGCGCCGGAATTCGTCGGGCCCCAACGCCTCGGCGAGGATCATCGCCAGCGTGTAAGCCTCCTGGCCCGACGCGCAGCCCGCGCTCCAGATGCGGATCGGGTCGTTGGGGCCACGCTCGGCCAGCAGGGTGGGCACCACGTCGTCACGGATCACCTCCCAGGCCGGCGGATCGCGGAAGAACCCGGTGACGTTGATGAGGATGGTGTTGAACAGGGACGCGAACTCCTCCGAGGAGGCCTGCAGCACGTCGAGGTACTCCTCGAATGTGGTGTGCCCGGCCTGATCCATCCGATGCCGAACCCGTCGCATCAGCGACGTTCGCTTGTACCCGGTGAAGTCAAAACCCCGGGAATCGCGCATATAACGCAACAGCGCTTCGAACGCCTCGTCAGTCTCGTCGCTCACCCGTCGTCCCGTCCCGCTGATTGCCGCTGCGGATCGAACATACTCACCGCTAGAGGCACTTCTCCGGCCCTAGTACCGCCCACACCGTCTTACCGGTCGACGTCGGCGCGTTGCCCCACATTCGGCAGAGTGCAGCGACGATGCGCAGACCCGACGGCTGATCGGGCCACTCGACGGCTTCATGAACGTGGGCGGGGGCGGCACTGGTGTCCTCGACGGCCACGGTCACCACGGTCCCGTCGGTCTCCAGGCGCAGGGACGGCCGACTTGCGGTGTGCTGCAACACATTCTCCACCAGTGCGGTGGCCACCACCTTGGCCGCCGGAATGTAGGCGGTGTGCGACCACCGCGTCAGCCACTCCTCGACGGCCGCGCGGGCCCGGACGAGGGTGGCGTCGTCGTCGTCGAAATCCACCCGTGCCCTGCGCCGGACGCGGCGAGCGTCGGAGTCGCAGTGTGCGGCGAGCGCTGCGCCGATGGTGGCGTACACCGGCAGGTAACGGGCCACCCCGTTGCGGCGGATAGCTGCCCGTCCGCCGCTGTGTTCGCAGACCAGCGCGACCGGGACATCAGGCCAGCGGGCGACGTGCCAGCGGGCGCTGGTGAACACCGACCACGCCGACTCGGCCGGGACCAGCAACCCGGTGACGTCGACGATGACAGCGTGGGGGCCGTCCAGCGCCGCCTTGATGATCCGGTCGCGCAGCTGTCGGTAGGTCGCACCGTCGAGGACACCGCGCGGTGTCAGCACCGTCGCCTCGCCGGCGGCGCCGGCGTCGATCACCAGTCCGCCCGGGCTAGGCGCCACCGTGATCCTCGATGCCGGTCGACGGGTCCGACAGGCGTTCTCCGAGCACCGTCATCGCGTGTTCGGCCTCCTCCGCCTGACGGGTGTAGCGGTCCTTCAGGCCGCCCGGGCCGACGTTATCCGCCAGCCGGCGCGACAACCGGGCCTTCTCCTGCAGGCTGCGCAGTGCGATCCACAGTGCGCCCTCGATCTCGCTGTCCCGGGCGGCGAGCAGCGCCTCGGCGGTCCAGGCGTGTCCGACATGGCAGCGGTAACTCGACTCGCTCAACTGCATGAGCGAGCCGTTGCAATCCGGGCAGGTGTAGCCCGACGGCGGTCCGAGCGCCTCGGTGTCCGCGGCGACGGTGAACCGTGACCCCATCGCGATCCGGTTCTCCAGTTCCATGCCGGCGTCGGGTTCCATCGCCAACTCCTCGATCGTGCGGCCCGCCAGCTTCATCAGCAGGGCGCCGATGTTTGCGGCCGCCGCCTGGTGGTCGATCGCCCCGGCGTCGAGCGCATTTCGCGGCATCGCCGGGAAGAGGGCGTCGTCGGGCAGCTGGGCCACGGTCACACCGCCGCGGGCGCGGATGGCCTTGGCCCCGAGCACACCGTCGTCGAGCACGCCGGACATCACCACGCCGATCGCCCGGGGACCGAATGCCAGCGCCACGGAGCGGAACAGTGCGTTGATCGAGGGGCGATGGGCGTTCTCGGTGGGTCCCTCGGTCAGCAGCATGCGGTGGTCGTCGACCAGCAGGTGACGATCGGGCGCGGACACGTAAATTCTTCCGGCCGTGAGGGTTTCGCCGTCGGTGGCCCTCGTGGCGGGCAGCGGTCCCTGCCGGTCGATGATCCTGGCCAGCACGCTGGGTGCCTCGGCGGGCACGTGCAGGACCACCAGCACCGCGTAGGGCAGGTCGGGCGGCAGGGCGGCCGCGAAATGGGTAAGGGCCTCCACGCCCCCGGCGGATGCGCCGACGGCCACCACGCCCCGGAGCGGGTCGGGGTCGGAAACCATCAGTGGTTAGTACCCGCCGACCGGCCTCCCGAACCTGGTCACACCTTGGCCATCACGTTCTCGGCGAACCATTCGAGATTGCGGATCTTGTCCTCGAGCGGCTCGGTGTCCGGGCCGGTGATGTAAGGAATCCGGAAGCCGACGATGACGTCGGTGACGCCTTTGTCCTCGAGCCGCTTGATGCCGTCGACGGTGAACGCGTCGACGGAGATGACGTGGATCTCGAAGGGCCCGGTTTTACCGGCCTCCTCGCGGAACCGATTGAGCTTGGTGATCAGACCGTCGAGTTCCTCGGGGTCACCGCCGCCGTGCATCCAGCCGTCGCAGCGGGCGGCGCGGCGCAGCGCGGCGTCGGCATGGCCGCCGATCAGGATGGGTACCGGCTTCGTCGGCGCCGGCGTCATCTTGGTCTTGGGGATGTCGTAGAACTCGCCGTGGAATTCGAAATAGTCGCCGGTGGTCAGCCCGCGGATGATCTCGATGCACTCATCCATCCGCTTACCGCGCTTGGCGAACGGAACGTTCATCAGCTCGTAGTCCTCATTCCAAGGGCTGGTGCCGACGCCGAGGCCGAGCCGGTTGTCGAACAGGGCGGCCAGCGAGCCGGCCTGCTTGGCGACCAGCGCCGGCGGGCGGATCGGCAGCTTGAGGACGAAGAAGTTGAACTTCAGCGTGGTGGTGACCGCGCACAGCGCACCGGCGAGGACGAACGACTCGATGAACGCCTTGCCGTCGAGGAACTCGCGGCTGCCGTCGGGGGTGTAGGGATAGGTGGAGTCCGATTCGAAGGGATAGGCGACGCTGTCGGGAATCGTCATCGCGTGATAGCCGGCGGCTTCGGCGGCCTTGGCCAGCGGGATGTAATAGGTCGGATCGGTCATCGCCTCGGCATAGGTGAACCGCACAGCTCCTCCTGATGGTCGGGTGCACCGAATACTAGAACCTGTTCTAGTTTCATGTTTGAAGATCGGGACGCCGGGAACGAGTTCGTCGTGAGCGCCGCCAAGACTCTGTACAAACCACTGACCATCGCCAGCAGCATCGGGGGCGGCCTGTTGGCCGGCAAGATCTTCACCCTGATCTGGGAGCGGCTCCATCCGGAAGGAGAGGAGCCACCGGAGGCGACGGACCTCTCGACGTCTGCGCGCGACGTGTTTCTCACCGCGGCCCTGCAAGGCCTTATCGTGGGCGTGGTCCGGGCTGCGGTGGCGCGTACCCAGGCCAAGGGATTCCGCGCACTCACCAACGAGGACCCCGAGGTCTGATCTCGACGCGCGCCGCGAGAGCGCCTCCGTGGCATCGGCCCGTCGGATCGTTTCGGCACCAAACAGCCCGGGTATCGACCGGAGATGGCTGACACCGAGACGGACATCGCCGACCCTGAGCGGATGCCCGATCCCGACGATCCACGCAAACCCGATTCGCCGGCCGATCTGACGAAGCGGTCCTGGCTGTACGTGCTGCGCAAGACGGCGCGCGAGTTCACCGCCGACCAGTGCACCGACCTCGCCGCGGCGTTGACGTATTACGCCGTCCTGTCCCTGTTTCCGGCGATGCTGGTGATGGTGTCCCTGCTCGGTGTGTTCGGTCAGGGCAGGCGTACCACCGACGCCGTCCTCGACCTCGTCGGTGACGTCGCCCCGGCATCGGCGGTCGACACGCTGCGCCCCACCATCGAACAATTGGTCGCGGCGCCGTCCGCGGGCTTCGCGCTCGTCATCGGCATCCTCGGAGCGCTGTGGTCGGCGTCGGGCTACGTCGGCGCGTTCGGGCGGGCGATGAACCGGATGTACGAGATCGACGAGGGCAGACCCTTCTGGAAGCTGCGCCCGCTTCAGTTGGTGCTCACGCTGGTGGCGCTGGTGCTGGCCGCCGCCGTGGCCTTCATGCTGGCCGTCAGCGGTCCGCTTGCCGAGGCGGTCGGCAACGCGGTCGGCCTGGGCGGTGCGGCGGTGGCCGTGTGGAACATCGTGAAGTGGCCGGTGATCCTGGTGTTCGTCGTCGCCGTGGTGGCCGTGCTGTACTACGCCACGCCCAACGTCCAACAGCCCAAATTCCGCTGGATCAGTATCGGCGCCACCGTGGCGATCGTCGTCTGGATCATCGCCTCGGTGGGCTTCGGTCTCTACGTGGCCAACTTCTCCAGCTACAACACCACCTACGGCACGTTGGCCGGGGTGATCGTGTTCCTGCTCTGGCTGTGGATCACCAATCTGGTGCTGCTGTTCGGGGCCGAACTCGACGCCGAACTCGAACGTGGGCGGCAGCTGCAGGCGGGCATGCCCGCCGAGCGGGAACTGCTGCTGCCGCCGCGCGATGACCGCAATGTCAAGAAGATGGCCGAGGCCGAGGAGAAGGACGTCAGGATGGGCCGAACGTTGCGGCGCAGCCGCGGCCGATCCAGTTAGCGCATACTCGCTGGCGTGACTCGACGGATCCACGTCATCGGCATCGGTGCGGGCGACCCGGATTATGTGACCGCCCAGGCCGTGACAGCCCTCAACGACACCGACGTCTTCTTCGCCATGGACAAGGGGGAGACCAAAGACGATCTGGTGGCGTTGCGCCGGGAGATCTGCAGCCGCTTCATCGACGACCACGACTATCGCTTCGTCGAGCTGCCCGACCCCAAGCGTGCGGCCGACGGGGAATACCGCAGGATCGTCGCCGACTGGCACGCCCGGCGCGCCCGGCTGTGGGCCGACGCCATCGAAGCCGAGCTCGCGCCCGACGGTGTCGGCGCCTTCCTGGCCTGGGGCGACCCGTCGCTGTACGACAGCACGCTGCGGATCCTCGATCTGGTCCGCGAATTCGTGGAGATCGACTACGACGTCGTCCCCGGCATCACCGCGATCCAGGCGCTGACCGCGCGGCATCGGATCCCGCTCAACGACGTCGGCGAACCGGTGCTGGTCACCACCGGACGGCGGCTGCGCGAGCAGGGCCTCTCCGGTACGGCGGTGGTGATGCTCGACGCCGAGTGCTCGTTCACCGTATGCGCGCCGGAGACGCGGATCTGGTGGGGTGCTTACCTCGGCACCTCGGAGGAGGTGCTGGTGAGCGGCACCGTCGGGGAGGACGGCGCGCGTATCGAGGAGCTGCGTGCGCAGGCGCGGGCCCGGCACGGCTGGATCATGGACACGTATCTGCTGCGCGCCTGAGTGACGGGCGCTGGCAGGATCAGGCCATGGCCTTCCTGCTACGCGCGGCGGTGACCGGCGTCGCCCTGTGGATCGTCACCCGGTTGATGTCGGGTATCGAGTTCGTCGGCGGCGACACCACGCTCGCCCGCATCGGGGTCATCTTCGTCGTCGCCGTGGTGTTCGGTCTGGTCAACGCGGTCATCAAGCCGATCGTGCAGTTCGTGTCCATCCCGCTGTACATCCTCACGCTGGGGTTGTTCCACGTGGTGGTCAACGCGCTCATGCTGTGGCTGACCGCGTGGATCACCGAACACACCACACACTGGGGTCTCTACATCGACGACTTCTGGTGGACCGCGATCTGGGCGGCCATCCTCCTGTCCGTCGTGAGCTGGCTGCTGTCCCTGGTCACCGGCGGGCTCACCGCCGACCGCTGACGCACACTGGAACCATGCCCGAACTCCCCGAGGTCGAAGCCCTCGCCGACCATCTGCGTCGCCACGCCGTCGGACTGCCGATCGTCCGGGTCGACGTGTCGGCGTTCTCGGTCCTCAAGACCTTCGACCCGCCCATCACCGCGCTGCATGGCCGGGAGGTCACCGACGCGCGCCGCTGGGGCAAATACCTGGGGCTGGCCGCCGGTGACCTGCTGCTGATCACCCACCTCTCGCGGGCCGGCTGGCTGCGCTGGTCGGACAAGCTGGCCGCGGCACCGCTCAAGCCGGGCAAGGGCCCGATCGCGCTGCGCGTGCACCTCGGCACGCCGGGGGAGGCGGTCGGATTCGACCTCACCGAGGCCGGCACCCAGAAGCGGCTGGCGGTATGGCTCGTCGACGACCCGGCGAAGGTACCCGGCATCGCCACGCTCGGTCCCGACGCGCTGGACCTGACCGCCGAGGATCTGGGCCGGATCCTGGCCACGGAGTCCGGCCGGCTCAAGAACGTCATCACCGACCAGAAGGTGATCGCGGGCATCGGTAACGCCTACAGCGACGAGATCCTGCACGTGGCGCGGCTGTCACCGTTCGCCACCGCCGGAAAGCTGACCGATGCCCAGCTGGCGTCGCTGCACGACGCGATGATCTCGGTGCTGACCGATGCGGTGTCGCGGTCGGTGGGGCAGCAGGCCGCAACGCTGAAGGGGGAGAAGCGATCCGGTCTACGCGTGCACGCCCGCGCGGGGTTGCCGTGCCCGGTGTGCGGTGACACCGTCCGCGAGATCTCGTTCGCCGACAAATCTTTCCAGTACTGCCCGACCTGTCAGACCGGCGGCAAGATCCTCGCGGACCGACGGATGTCCCGCCTGCTCAAGTAGCGCTTGCCGAAATCGGCGTTGGGTATAACTCACGTCATGACGACATTCCGTACCGCACACCCCCGGGTCGAGCCGCTGCTGACCGAGTTGCCGCGTCGAGTACAGGCCGCCGACAACGAGCGCGTGCGCGACATCGTCGACGCGATGACGGGGCAGCCGCTGGGCCAGGTGCCGCATTGCACCGCCGAGGACGTCGTCGCGGCGGCCGCGCGGGCTCGCGCCGTGCAAGCCGAATGGGCGGCGCGACCGGTCGCCGAACGGGCCGCGGTGATGCTGCGCCTGCACGATCTGGTACTCGAACACCAGGACGAGGTGCTCGACCTGATCCAGCTGGAGAACGGCAAAGCGCGCAGACACGCCTTCGAAGAGGTCATCGACGTTGCACTGACCGCGCGCTACTACGCTCACACCGCCGAGGAGACGCTGCGACCGAAGCGCCGTCAGGGCGTGCAGCTGATGCTGACCGAGGTCTGGGAGCATTACCACGCCAAAGGCCTCGTCGGCATCATCTCGCCGTGGAACTACCCGCTGACGCTCGGAATCAGCGACGCCCTGCCCGCCATCGTCGCCGGTAACGCGGTGCTGGCCAAACCCGATGACCGGACGCCGTTTTCGCATCTGTGGGCGGTCCGGCTGCTGGAGCGCGCGGGGATGCCGGCGGGACTCGTCCAGACCGTCACCGGACCGGGCTCCGAACTCGGGACGCCGATCATCGAGCAGTCGGACTATCTGATGTTCACCGGTTCGACGAGCACCGGGCGGACCGTCGCCAAACAGGCCGCCGAACGGCTGATCGACTACTCGATGGAGCTGGGCGGCAAGAACGCCCTGCTGGTCCTCGACGACGCCGACGTCGCGAAGGCGGCGCGCGGTGCGGTCAAGGCGGCGTTCTCGAATGCCGGTCAGCTGTGTATCTCGATCGAGCGGATCTATGTTCCCGACGCGCTGTGGGACGAATTCGTCAGTCGTTTCGTCGAATACACCAACGCGCTGAAACTCACTGCCGCGTTGGACTATTCGGCCGATATGGGCACTCTGATCAATCAGACGCAGCTCGACACCGTCACCCACCACGTCGACGACGCGGTGAGCAAGGGCGCGACGGTGCTCGCCGGCGGGAAGGCCCGCCCCGACATCGGGCCGTTCTTCTACGAACCGACGATCCTCTCGGGTGTCGTCGAGGGGATGGACGCCTACCAGGACGAGACCTTCGGGCCGGTGGTGTCGCTGTATCGGGTGGCCTCCGAGGAGGAGGCGATTACCAAGGCGAACGACAGCCGCTTCGGGCTGAACTTCAGCGTGTGGACGGCCGACCCACAACGCGGTCGTGAGGTCGCCGCGAAGCTGCAGGCCGGCACCGTCAACGTCAACGAGGCCTATGCCGCGGCGTGGGCGTCGGTCGACGCGCCGATGGGCGGAATGAAGGATTCCGGCGTCGGGCGTCGCCACGGCGAGCACGGCATGCTCAAGTACACCGAACCCCAGACCATCGCGGTCGAGCGCGGGCTTCCGGTCGGCGCACCGCCATGGCTGAGCGCCGACCGCTACGCCAAGGTGATGACCGCGGGGTTGAAGGCGCTGCGTCGCATCCCGGGTGTCAAATAGAAGTGATTTCGGCGTGCTGCAGCGCGCTGAGCGCGCCATCACGCCGAAATAACTTCCTGAGTGGGTTTAACCATCCGCTCGGAGGCAACCCTCACCTCATGAACGCGAAACTCTCGAAGCTCACCCCAGCTCTGTTCGCGGGTGTCGCTGCCGCAGGTATCGCAGCGGCGCCCATGGCTCTCGCTCAGCCGGCTCCGCCGCCGCCCCCGCCGTGCTTCAACCCCGACGGCACCCCGTGCACCCCGTCGGCCGGACCGCAGGGCGCCGGTGCGGGTATCCCCGGTGGACCCGGCGCACAGGCCGGCTCGGACGGTCAGGTCTCGGCCGGTGTCCCCGGCGGCCCGTTCGCTCAGGCCGGTCCCGGCGGCGGCGTCGCCTGTGTTCCGGGCGGCCCGTGCCAGACCATCGACCTGCCCGGCTGATCACCGCCTGATCGCAGACCGCAAGCGCGGTGACGGCGTCGGAATCGACGCTGTCACCGCGCTTGCGCGTCTTACGCCGATCGCCCGCGCTCGGTCCGGTAGTGCCGCACCAGCGCGTCGGTCGACGTGTCCGTCTGCTCGGCGGGGGAGTCGGCGCCGGTGAGGACCGGCAGCAGCGCCTTGGCCTGGGTCTTGCCCAGTTCGACACCCCACTGGTCGAACGAGTCGATACCCCAGATCACACCCTCGGTGAACACCTGATGTTCGTAGAGCGCGATCAGCTGACCGACGACCGACGGCGTCAGCTTGGTCGCCAGGATCGACGTCGTCGGCCGGTTGCCCGGCATCACCTTGTGCGGCACCACCTTTTCCGGCGTGCCTTCGCCGGCGATCTCCTCGGCCGTCTTGCCGAACGCCAGCACCTGCGTCTGCGCGAAGAAGTTGCTCATCAACAGGTCGTGCATGCTGCCGGTGCCGTCTGCGGTCGGCAGGTCGTCGGTGGGCTGGCTGAAGCCGATGAAGTCGGCGGGCACCAACCGGGTGCCCTGGTGCAACAACTGATAGAACGCGTGCTGGCCGTTGGTGCCCGGCTCACCCCAGAAGATCTCACCGGTGTCGGTGCCGACCGGGCTGCCGTCGGCCCGCACCGACTTGCCGTTGGACTCCATGGTCAGCTGCTGCAGGTACGCGGCGAAGCGGGACAGATCGTTGGAGTAGGGCAACACCGCGCGGGACTGGGCGCCGAAGAAGTTCGAGTACCACAGCCCGATCAGCCCCAGCAGCGCCGGCGCATTCTCCGCCAGCGGGGCGGTCCGGAAGTGCTCATCGACGAGATGGAACCCGGCCAGGAACTCGGCGAACCTCTCCTTGCCGATGGCCGCCATCACGCTGAGCCCGATCGCGCTGTCCACCGAGTAACGGCCGCCGACCCAGTCCCAGAACCCGAACATGTTGTCGGTGTCGATGCCGAAGTCGTCGACGAGCTTCTTGTTGGTCGACACGGCGACGAAGTGCTGGGCCACCGCCGCATCGCCCAGCGCATCGGTGAGCCAGCGCCGCGCGGCCGTCGCGTTGGTCAGCGTCTCCAGCGTCGAGAACGTCTTGGACGCCACCACGAACAACGTCGATGCGGGATCGAGGCCGTCCAGCTTGGCCACCAGATCGGCCGGGTCGACGTTGGAGACGAAACGCGCCGAGATGCCGGCGTCGGCGTAGTGGCGCAGCGCGTCGTAGACCATCACCGGGCCCAGATCCGATCCGCCGATCCCGATGTTGACCACCGTGCGAATCCGTTCGCCGGTCGCGCCGGTCCACTCACCGCTGCGCAGCCGGTCGGTGAACTCACCCATCCGGTCGAGCACCTCGTGCACGTCGGCGACGACATCCTGGCCGTCGACCTCCAGCGTGGCGCCGCGCGGCAACCGCAGCGCGGTGTGCAGCACCGCACGGTCCTCCGAGGTGTTGATGTGATCGCCGGCGAACATCGCGTCGCGACGCTGTTCGAGTCCGGCGGCCCGCGCCAGGTCCAGCAGCAGCCGCAGGGTCTCACGGGTCACGCGGTGCTTGCTGTAGTCGATGTAGAGATCGCCGACCGACAGGGTCAGCTCGGTGCCGCGCGCCGGGTCGTCGGCGAAGAATTCGCGCAGGTGGGTAGCACCGATCTCGCCATGATGGCGGGTCAGTGCCTGCCAGGCGGGTGTGGCGGAGATGTCGGTCGGCGCAGAGTCGGCGGGCATGTTTCCGACCCTAGTGCGGTCGAGCGAATAGAGGTGTAAATGATGGATGTATGGATACCAGCGCGCTGTTGAAGTCAGTTCCCACCGGCCTCTGGATCGGTGGTGAGGAGCGCCGGAGTTCGTCGACGTTCAACGTGCTCGACCCCAGCGATGACCAGGTGCTGGTCGCGGTCGCCGACGCGACGGCCGAGGACGCGATCGCCGCGCTCGACGCCGCCGTCGCCGTGCAGGACGAATGGGCCGCCACCCCGGCCCGCAAGCGCGGCGAGATCCTGCGCTCGGTGTTCGAGACCATCACCGAGCGCGCCGACGACATCGCCGCGCTGATGACGCTGGAGATGGGCAAGGTCGTCGCTGAGAGCAAGGGCGAGGTGACCTACGGCGCGGAGTTCTTCCGCTGGTTCGCCGAGGAGGCAGTCCGCATCGGCGGCCGCTACACCCCGAGTCCCGCGGGCACCGGCCGCATCATCGTCACCAAACAGGCCGTCGGTCCCTGCTACGCGATCACGCCGTGGAACTTCCCGCTTGCGATGGGCACCCGCAAGATGGGGCCGGCGTTCGCCGCGGGTTGCACGATGATCGTCAAACCCGCTCAGGAGACGCCGCTGACGATGCTCTACCTGGCCAAGCTGTGCGATGAGGCCGGGCTACCCAAGGGTGTGCTCTCGGTGTTGCCCACCAGTGATCCGGGCGCGGTGACCAAGGCCCTCATCGATGACGGCCGGCTGCGGAAGCTGACGTTCACCGGCTCCACCGGGGTGGGCAAGGCCCTGGTCAAGCAATCGTCGGACAAGTTGTTGCGCACGTCGATGGAACTGGGCGGCAACGCGCCGTTCATCGTGTTCGACGATGCCGACGTCGACGCCGCGGTCGAGGGCGCGCTGCTGGCCAAGATGCGCAACGGGGGTGAGGCCTGCACGGCCGCCAACCGGTTCCACGTCGCCAACGCGGTGCGTGAGGAGTTCACCGAGAAGCTGGTCAAGCGGATGAGCGAGTTCACCCTCGGCAACGGCCTTGACGAGTCGTCGAAACTGGGCCCGCTGATCAACTCCAAACAGCTCGACAAGGTGACCGAGCTCGTGTCCGACGCGGTCTCGCGCGGTGCGACCGTCGCCGTCGGCGGTGTGGCCCCCGGCGGCCCGGGCAACTTCTATCCGGCCACCGTGCTCGCCGACGTCCCCGCCGACGCCCGGATCCTCAAGGAGGAGGTGTTCGGACCGGTCGCCCCGATCACCGGATTCGACACCGAGGAGGAGGGCATCGCCGCGGCCAACGACACCGAATACGGCCTGGCGGCCTACATCTACACCGAATCGCTGGATCGGGCGCTGCGGGTGGCCGAGGCCATCGAATCGGGCATGGTCGGCGTCAACCGCGGCGTGATCTCCGACGCCGCGGCGCCGTTCGGCGGGATCAAGGAGTCCGGCTTCGGCCGCGAGGGCGGGACCGAAGGGATCGAGGAGTACCTCGACACGAAATACATCGCGCTGACCAAGTAGATCGCAGGCGCGCCTTCCGGATCCGGCGCCGCAGCACCCATAGACTTCCTTGCTCGAACCCGATCTTGGAGGTCATGGACGTGACTGCGGCGCCGGTCCGCGTCACCGGGCGACGCCGGTGGGTGGCGCCTCCGTCGACGGCGCCTCGCCGCGGCTCGGCCCGACGGGATATCCCGGCGCTCGACGGTGTGCGGGCGATGGCGGTGCTGCTCGTCCTCGCCGACCACGGCGGCGTTCCGGGCGTCAGCGGCGGATTCCTCGGTGTCGATGTCTTCTTCGTGCTCAGCGGCTTCCTGATCACCTCGCTGCTGCTCGACGAGCTCGGCCGTACCGGTCGGATCGATCTGCGCGGCTTCTGGATCCGTCGTGCTCGGCGCCTACTGCCCGCACTGCTGACGGTGGTGCTCGCGGTGGTGGCCCTGCGCGAACTCTTCCCGCCCGAGGCCGTCACCGCGTTGCGCGACGACGCCGTCGCGGCGTTCTTCTGGGCGGCCAATTGGACGTTCGTCGCGCAGCAGACCGACTACTTCTCCCAGGGCAGTCCGCCGTCGCCTCTGCAGCACACCTGGTCGCTCGGCGTCGAGGAGCAGTACTACCTGGTGTGGCCGCTGCTGATCGTCGCCGTCGTCGGGGTGCTGGCCTACCGACGCGCCGCGCCGTCGCTGCGGGCGGTGCGCTTCTCGGTGTTCGGGTTGGCGGTGGCGGGCGCGGCGGCCAGCGCGACCGCGGCGATCCTGCTCACCTCCGGGCCCGGCGCAGCTGCCATGGCCAACCGCGTCTACTTCGGCACCGACACCCGCGTACAGGCGTTGCTGATCGGCGCCGCGGCGGCCGCGCTGCTGGTCCGCGACTGGTCGACGGTCACCATGGACACCCCGATCCGGCCGCGGTGGGGCCGTTGGCTGGCCCGCGCGCTGTCACTGTTGGGACTGGCCGGCGTGGCCGCGCTGGCGCACCTGGCGACCGGCAGCCCGGACGAATACCGGACGGGCCTGTTGACCGCGGCGGCGGCCGCCTCGGTCCTCGTGGTAACCACCGTCGCGCTGGATCAGGGGGGACCGGTGGCCCGGCTGCTGGCCTGCCCGCCGCTGGTCTGGTTGGGCACCATCTCCTACGGCGTCTACCTCTGGCACTGGCCGATCTTCCTGCTGCTCAACAACGAACGCACCGGCTGGTCGGGGTGGACCTTGCTGACGGTCCGGTGTGCGGTGACCCTGGCGGCGGCGATCGCGTCGTACTGGGTGCTGGAGCGCCCGATTCGGCGGTGGCGCCCGGTCTCGGTGCCGATGCTGCCGCTGGCGGTGGCGTCGGCCGCGACCGCGGCGGTGGTGACCCTGACCGTCGTCCCCGTCGGCGGCACCGCGCTCGAGGACACCGGGCGGGCCGACTCATTCGACATCGCCTCGGCCGCGGCGGTGATGCCGGAGATCCCGGTCCAGGTCGGCGGCACCGCGAAGACCGCGCCGGGCACCCGTTCGGTCGCGGTGTTCGGCGACTCGATCGCCTGGACCCTGATGCGCTACCTGCCGCCGACTCCGGGACTGCACTTCGCGAATTACACCACCATCGGCTGCGGTATCGCCCGCGGCGGGCCCTACCGGGCCGCCGGCGAAACGCTGACGCAGAAGCCGGAGTGCGATACGTGGCCGACCCGGTGGGCGCAGCGCATCGGCTACGACAGACCCGACGTCGTGCTGCTCATGATCGGTCGCTGGGAACTGGTGGACCGGCAGAGCGGCGGCAAGTGGGCCCATGTCGGCGACGATTCCTACGACACCTACCTGCGCGGTGAGCTCAACCGAGCGCTGGATGTCCTGGGCTCGACCGGCGCCCGCATCGTCGTCACCACCGCGCCCTACAACCGCCGCGCCGAACGCGCCGACGGGAGCCTGTACCCCGAGGACGAACCCGAGCGCACGGATGCCTGGAACGACCTGCTCCGCGCGGTCGCCAAACCTCGGCGCAACGTCACCGTGCTCGATCTCAACGAGAAGATGTCGCCACGGGGCTACTACACCACGCGCGCCGACGGCATCCGGTTGCGCAGCGACGGTGTGCATCCCACACCCGAGGCCGTGGAGTGGCTGACGCCTTGGCTCACCGAGGCGCTGGCGACGCCCGAGCCGCCGCCTGCTCCCGCGCCGAAGGGTCGTCGATAGTTCCGCGAGCGGGTTTGCTCCAAGCCGCTTTTTGCATCGTCAATCAGCGTGTGCTGCATTTGCCAGTTTCGCGTGCGTACGACATGTTCCCGGTTTACGGTCAGCCCGTCGGCAGCCGACGTCGAGGGGAGATGAGACATGGGTGTTCAGATCAGACCGGCCGCGATCGTCAGTGGTCTGGGGGTGGCCGCCACTCTCGCGTTGACCGGTGCCCCGGGCGCGGGCGCCGATCCGGCGCCGTCGTCGGTGGAGTCCGACTATCTGAATCTCCTCGCCGCGAACGGGGCGCACATCGCCGGCCAGGACGCCGATGAGCTCAAGCTCGGCTACCTGCTGTGTGCCCTGAGTCAGACCAACGGTGTGCCGCCGGCCGGCGCCGCGGTGTACATGACCGCCGCCCGGAACTCGCGGCTGTGCTACTACGTCTCGGCCAACGGTGGCCCGACCGCCGCACAGATCCAGCAGGGTCTCGAAGTCTGGCAGCAACAGCAGAACGCGCCGGGGATCGGCGCATGGCTGGACGTCGACCCCGACAACGACGGTCGCCCGAATTCCGAGGACAACTTCGACTACGACCCCGGCCACTACTGAGCGTTCGGCGTCATCGATTCGGTCAGTGGCCGAGGCGGCCGCGACCCAGGCGCAGCAGCAGCATGGCGAGGTCTTTGCCCTCGGGACCCAGCTGGCTGTAGCGCTCGATGACCTTCATCTCACGGCTGTGCACCAGACGGGTGCCGCCGGAGGCCATCCGCGCCTTGCCGATCAGTCGGGACACCTCGGTGCGGCGTTGCACCGCGGCGAGGATGGCGGCGTCGAGCCGGTCGATCTCCTGGCGCAGATCGTCGATGTCGGGCACGGTGTCGGTACTCATGTCGGACTCCTCGTTTTCATTGTGGGGCGGTTGCGGTGTCATCCGGTATCAGGGCCTCACACAAGAAACGAGCCCCGGATCCGAGCGGACCGCGGGGCTGAAGGGGGAAGCAGCTAGACCACGGGCACCGCTGGCCGGTACCCGTAGAAAAATCGCTGCTTGCTGAGCACGTTGTCAGTGTGCCACCACCGGCGGCGCCAGCGCAAAGATTGTCCGACACCGGCGGTAAGTTGGGTCTGGACATGAGTGTGCACGTGACCGAAATGAGATCCGGCCTGGACGACGCGCCAGAGCGGTTGCTGGACGGCCTGAATCCGCAGCAGCGCCAAGCGGTGCTGCACGAGGGTTCGCCGCTGTTGATCGTGGCGGGCGCCGGCTCCGGGAAGACCGCGGTGCTGACCCGACGCATCGCCTATCTGCTGGCGGCCCGGGACGTCGGGGTCGGGCAGGTGCTGGCCATCACGTTCACCAACAAGGCCGCCGCCGAGATGCGCGAGCGGGTGGTCGGTCTGGTGGGGCCGCGGGCCAGGAACATGTGGATTTCCACCTTCCACTCATCGTGTGTGCGGATCCTGCGCAATCAGGCTTCGCTGCTGCCGGGGCTGAACTCCAACTTCTCGATCTACGACGCCGACGACTCCCGCCGGCTGCTGTTGATGATCGGTAAGGACATGGGTCTGGACACCAAACGGTATTCGCCGCGCCTGCTGTCCAACGGCATCTCCAACCTCAAGAACGAGCTGATCGGTCCCGAGCAGGCCGCGGCCGAGGCGTCGGAAGCCGAGGAGGACCTGGCGCGCATCATCGCCGATGTCTACGCCGAGTACCAGAAGCGGCTGCGCGCGGCGAATGCGCTCGACTTCGACGATTTGATCGGCGAGACCGTCGCCGTGCTGCAGCGTTTCCCGCAGATCGCGCAGTACTACCGGCGCCGTTTCCGGCACATCCTGGTCGACGAGTACCAGGACACCAATCACGCGCAGTACATGTTGGTGCGGGAACTGGTGGGGTACGAGCGGCCTGGGGACTCCGCCGACATGGACACAGTGCCGCCCGGCGAGCTGTGCGTCGTCGGCGATGCCGATCAGTCGATCTACGCCTTCCGCGGGGCGACGATCCGCAACATCGAGGACTTCGAGCGCGACTACCCGAACGCGACGACCATCCTGCTCGAGCAGAACTACCGCTCCACCCAGACGATCCTGAACGCGGCGAACTCCGTCATCGCCCGCAATTCGGGCAGACGCGAGAAGCGGCTGTGGACCGACTCGGGTCAGGGTGAGCTCATCGTCGGCTACGTCGCCGACAACGAGCACGACGAGGCGCGATTCGTCGCACAGGAGATCGACCGGCTGGCCGACGACGGACACAGCTACAACGATTTCGCCGTCTTCTACCGCACCAACAACAGCTCGCGTGCGCTCGAAGAGGTGTTCATTCGCGCGGGCATCCCGTACAAGGTCGTCGGCGGCGTGCGCTTCTACGAGCGCAAGGAGATCCGCGACATCGTCGCCTATCTGCGGGTGCTCGACAATCCTGGCGACTCGGTGAGCATGCGCCGCATCCTCAACACCCCGCGCCGGGGCATCGGTGACCGCGCCGAAGCCTGTGTGGCGGTGTACGCCGAGAACACCGGCGGCAGCTTCGACGACGCCCTGCAGTCCGCGGCCGAGGGCCGGGTCCCGATGCTCAACAGCCGCTCGGAGAAGTGCATCAAGAGCTTCGTCGAGATGCTCGACGACCTGCGCGGCAAACTGGGCGACGAGCTCGGTGAACTGGTCGAGGCAGTGCTCGAACGCACCGGTTACCGGGCCGAACTCGAAGCGTCCAACGATCCGCAGGATCTGGCGCGGCTCGACAACCTCAACGAATTGGTCAGTGTCGCACACGAATTCAGCATCGATCGGGCCAACGCCGCGGCGCTCGCGGAGGAACTCGACGAACCGGTCGACGAGGATGTGCCCGATACCGGCGTGCTTGCGCAGTTCCTCGAGCGGGTGTCGCTGGTGGCCGACGCCGACGACATTCCCGAGCACGGTTCGGGCGTGGTCACGATGATGACGCTGCACACCGCGAAGGGGCTCGAGTTCCCCGTCGTGTTCGTCACCGGTTGGGAGGACGGCATGTTCCCGCACATGCGGGCGCTGGGCGATCCCACCGAGCTGTCCGAGGAACGACGGCTGGCCTACGTCGGCATCACCCGGGCCCGGCAGCGGCTCTATCTCAGCCGGGCGAAGGTCCGTTCGTCGTGGGGGCAGCCCATGCTCAACCCGGAATCGCGCTTCCTGCGCGAGATCCCCCAAGAGCTCATCGACTGGCGGCGTACCGACCCCACACCGTCCTACAGTGCCCCGGTCAGTGGGGCCGGTCGCTTCGGCACCCCGCGCCCGTCACCGGCGCGCTCGAGCGCGGGCAAGCGGCCGCTGATCGTGCTCGAGCCGGGCGACCGCGTGACCCACGACAAGTACGGTCTGGGCCGGGTCGAGGAGGTCTCCGGTGTCGGTGAGTCGGCGATGTCGCTCATCGATTTCGGAAGCGCGGGGCGGGTCAAGCTGATGCACAACCACGCACCCGTACAGAAGCTCTGACGGCGGGACCGGGGGAGCGGTTCAGCCGCGAACCCAGCGGCCGGTGGACGGCAGCGCGGTGACCACGATGGCGGCCACCGGCAGTACCGGGATGGCGTAGACGAGGGCAGGGAACTTCGCCGCCGCGACGAAGAGGCTGGCGAAGATGAGCAGCCCGATGACGCAGCCGACCACGATCAGCAGCCGCCCCATGCGGCGGCGCAGCAGCAGGGCCACCAGGCCACCGATCGTCGCGGCCGCGGAGATGGCGGTGAGGAAGCCGATGGCGACGCAGAACAGCCGATCGGTGCGCCACCAGCCGGTGATCAGATCGGTCGCGATCACCGCCGTCGCCCAGCCCGACAGAATGCTCAGCACCGCGGCGGCAATCGCCGTGCGGGGGTCCAACCCGACGGCAGCGGGCGGGATCTCCAGCGGGCGGGGACGCGGGATGTAGGAGGTCTGGACGCCCGGCGTGGGCGGTGGCGGTTCGATGTAGGTGGTCCGGGGTTCGGCTGAAGCGCCGGTGTCCGGCGCCACCGGTATCGCCCCGGTCGGATGCCGCCGGATGATGCCGGTCTGCGCGTCGCTCGGCAGCGGGGGCGCGGCTACGGGGAAGGCGCCGGTCGGGTGGCGGCGGATGATGCCGGTCTCGGCGTCGTCGTGGCGGTGGGGCGGATCGGCTGGGGCGCCAGTCGGATCGGCAGCGCTCACTCAGCCAACATACGTGCCGGTGGACAGCCCGCGCTTGGCCAGCCAGCCCACCGGGTCAATCCGGTTCGTCCCGTCGAGCAGCACCTCGAAGTGCAGGTGCGGACCGGTCGAGTTGCCGCGGTTGCCCATCGTGGCGATCTGGTCACCGGCCATCACCCGCTCGCCGACGCTGACCAGCCAGGTGTTGATGTGGCCGTAGAGCGTGACAGTGCCGTCGGCGTGCCGCAGTTTGACCCAGGCGCCGTAGCCGGCGGTCGGGCCGACGTCGATCACGACACCGTCGGAGGCGGCCAGGATCGGGGTGCCGATGGGGCCGGCGATGTCGATACCGCCGTGCAGCACGCCCCAGCGGTATCCGAAGCCCGACGTCCACACACCCTTGGTGGGCATGACGAACAAGGGGCGCAGCTGACGCGCCTCGCGCTCGGCGCGCTCCTGGGCGAATGCGGCAGCCTTGGTGACCTCCTCGGCGTGCACCGCGGAGTTGGTGTTCGACGCGACGGTGACGATCTGCATGCCGTCGACGGATCCGGTGATCGACGCACCCTCGACGGTCGTCGAGCCGGCGGCGAGCACCGTCTCGGCCGACGCCGGGGTGGTGTTGTTCACCATCGAGTAGGCGCCCGCGGCGGTGGCGCCGGCAGCCATCGCGGCGATCACCAACCGGCTCTTGATCGGGCCTTCGACATCCTTGCGGTGCAACCCGTGGCGGGCGCCCATGTGGATGACGTCGGTGGGTGCGGAGCCGTCGCTGACATCGGTGTGGCTGTCGCGGTAGGCGTGCGAGCCGCGGGACCGGCGGCCACCGTCGGCCGCGGCGTCGTGCGCGTCGGCCCGGAATTCGGCCGGCACCGCAAGCCGGACGGGGAACAGGTCGTCGGTGTCGTGCAGATCGTCGAGCTCGGGTGCGCAGATCACCTCGGCTTCGCGGTCGAACGCGGAGCTGTCACGAAAATCGAGGTCCGACACCGTTTCTGAGAGGTCGCCGAACTCGTTGAACGGGATGATGTCGGTGACTTCCGCAGCCGTCTCCGCCGGTCTCACGACCGCCTGCCGGTTGCGGGCGTTCGCCGTCGTTCCCACGCGGGACCGGGACGAACGATGCGCTGCCAACTGAGAGGAATCCTTGCGTCGTGACCAGAACGTGACCTGTCGAGACCAGATGGCACGTTAACCAAATCCCAATGTTGCTGGCAACCCGTGCGGGTATTCCGACCGTTTTTGTGAGCTGTATCACGTCGGCGCCCCGGTGAGATCTGCCACAACACAGGTGGGCGGTGCGGGACGCCGCGATCGGTGTGGATATGGTTCCCACGAGCCCCTAGGGCGCAAACGCTCGAGTCATTCGATCGTCACGTCCCACGGGCCCGGAGCCGTGCGACCTGGGAATCAACGACAGAAGACAGTGAGTCAATGGATCTTTTCGAATACCAGGCGAAAGAGCTGTTCGCCAAGCACAACGTCCCGACCACGCCTGGGCGGGTGACCGACACCGCCGAAGACGCCAAGGCGATCGCCGAGGAGATCGGCAAGCCCGTCATGGTCAAGGCGCAGGTCAAAGTCGGTGGCCGCGGCAAGGCCGGGGGCGTGAAGTACGCCGCCACCCCCGACGACGCGTTCACCCACGCGCAGAACATCCTCGGTCTGGACATCAAGGGCCACGTCGTCAAGAAGCTGCTGGTGGCCGAGGCGAGTGACATCGCCGAGGAGTACTACATCTCGTTCCTGCTCGACCGGGCCAACCGCACCTACCTGGCCATGTGCTCGGTCGAGGGCGGCGTGGAGATCGAAGAGGTCGCCGCCACCAAACCCGACCGGCTGGCCCGCATCCCCGTCGATGCCGTCAAGGGTGTCGACGAGGCGTTCGCCCGTGAGATCGCCGAGAAGGGTCACCTGCCGGCAGAGGTGCTCGACGCCGCGGCGGTCACCATCGCCAAGCTGTGGGAGGTCTTCACCGCCGAGGACGCCACGCTGGTCGAGGTCAACCCGCTGGTGCGCACCCCCGACGATCAGATCCTGGCGCTGGACGGCAAGGTCACCCTGGATGCGAACGCGGACTTCCGCCAACCCGGCCACGCCGAGTTCGAGGACAAGGACGCGACCGATCCGCTCGAGCTCAAGGCCAAGGAGAACGACCTCAACTACGTCAAGCTCGACGGTCAGGTCGGCATCATCGGCAATGGCGCGGGTCTGGTCATGTCCACCCTCGACGTGGTCGCCTACGCCGGGGAGAAGCACGGCGGCGTGAAGCCGGCGAACTTCCTCGACATCGGCGGCGGCGCGTCGGCCGAGGTGATGGCCAATGGACTGGATGTGATTCTGGGCGACGATCAGGTCAAGAGCGTGTTCGTCAACGTGTTCGGCGGGATCACCGCCTGTGACGCGGTGGCCAACGGCATCGTCAAGGCGCTGGAGATCCTCGGCGACGAAGCCAACAAGCCGCTCGTCGTGCGCCTCGACGGCAACCGCGTCGAGGAGGGCCGCAAGATTCTCGCCGACGCCAACCACCCGCTGGTGGTGCTGGCCCAGACCATGGACGAAGGCGCCGACAAGGCCGCCGAGTTGGCTGCGAAGTAAGGGACGCCAAAAATGTCGATCTTCCTGAACAAGGACAGCAAGGTCATCGTCCAGGGCATCACCGGCGGCGAGGGCACCAAGCACACCGCGCTGATGCTCAAGGCCGGCACCCAGATCGTCGGCGGTGTGAACGCGCGCAAGGCCGGCACGACCGTCAAGCACGAAGACAAGGACGGCAAGGAGATCGAGCTGCCCGTCTTCGGTTCGGTCGCCGAGGCGATGAAGGAGACCGGCGCGGACGTGTCGATCGCCTTCGTGCCGCCGGCCTTCTCCAAGGACGCGATCATCGAGGCCATCGACGCCGAGATCCCGCTGCTGGTCGTCATCACCGAGGGCATCCCGGTGCAGGACAGCGCCTATGCGTGGGCCTACAACCTTTCCAAGAGTGGCAACAAGGTCCCGAAGACCCGCATCATCGGGCCCAACTGCCCCGGCATCATCACCCCCGGCGAATCGCTGGTCGGCATCACGCCGAACAACATCACCGGCAAGGGCCCGATCGGTCTGGTGTCGAAGTCCGGCACGCTGACCTACCAGATGATGTACGAGCTGCGCGATCTCGGCTTCTCCACGGCCATCGGTATCGGCGGCGACCCGGTCATCGGCACCACCCACATCGACGCCATCGAGGCCTTCGAGAAGGATCCCGAGACCAAGATCATCGTGATGATCGGCGAGATCGGCGGCGACGCCGAGGAGCGGGCCGCCGACTACATCAAGGCCAACGTCAGCAAGCCGGTCGTCGGTTATGTCGCCGGCTTCACCGCTCCCGAGGGCAAGACCATGGGCCATGCCGGAGCCATCGTGTCCGGTTCGTCGGGCACGGCGGCGGCGAAGAAGGAGGCTCTCGAGGCGGCGGGCGTGAAGGTCGGCAAGACGCCGTCCGAGACCGCCACGCTGGCCCGGGAGCTGCTGGAAGGCAAGTAGGCCCGAAACGCTCGGAGGTCCCCCGCACGCCCGGCGTGCGGGGGACTTCGCGTCTGGTCCCCCGGGTGGGCGATTGGAACGCGTTCTAGTTTTCGGTTAGCGTGTCGAAGTAACACGTGTCAGGGAGGTCAGGCATGACGGCATCACGGTCCTCGCGCGAGCGCTCGTCCGTCGACCCACGGACCCCGGTCGTCGTCGGTGTCGGGCAGTTCACCGAACGCATCGACGACGCGGACTATCGCGGCATGTCGGCGGTCGAACTGGCCACCGAGGCGGCCAGGGCCGCGCTGGCCGACACCGGGGCCGACGTCGACACGATCGCCCAAGCCGTGCACACCGTCGTCGGGCTTCGGCAGTTCGAGATCTCCGGTCCGATGCCGGCCACCCTCGGCAAGTCCAACAACTATCCACGCTCGGTGATGAAACGCCTGGGCGCCGACCCGATCCGCGTCATCCTCGAACCCGTCGGCGGCCAGGGTTCGCAGAAGGTGGTCACCGAGTTCGCCGGGGAGATCGCCGCCGGCCGCATCGAGGTGGCGATGGTGATGGGCTCCGAACCCGGCTCCACCGCACGGTATTTCGCCGACCGTGACGACAAGCCGGACTTCACCGAGCACATCGAGGGCCAGCTCGAGGACCGCGGTCACGGCATCTACAGCTACATCGACGAGTACACCGTCAAACACGGGCTGACCGGGGCGCCCGTGCAGTACGCGCTGCTGGACAACGCGCGCCGGGCGAGACTGGGGCTGGGCGTGGCCGAATACCGCAGATCCATGGCGGAACTGTTCGCGCCGATGTCCAAAGTCGCTGCGAAGAACCCGTTCTCGTCGTCTCCGGTGGAGCGGTCGGTGGCCGAGATCGAGACCGTCACCGCCGAGAACCGGATGATCTGCGATCCCTATCCGCGGTTGCTGGTCGCCCGTGACACGGTGAACCAGGGTGCGGCCGTCATCCTGATGTCCGTGGCCGCCGCCCGCAGACTCGGTGTGCCCGAGGAGAAGTGGGTCTATCTGCACGGTCACGCCGATCTGGTCGAGCAGGCGCTGCTCGACCGACCCGACCTCGGCGCGAGCCCGGCGTCGGTGCAGGCGGTGCACGAGGGTCTGCGGATGGCCGGCGTCGACGCCGGTGAGATCGCGACCTTCGACCTGTACAGCTGCTTCCCGTTCCCGGTGTACGTCGCCGCCGAGGCGCTGGGCATCGACGGCGACGATCCGCGCGGGCTGACGCTGACCGGTGGGCTGCCGTACTTCGGCGGTCCGGGCAACAGCTACTCGCTGCACGGAATCGCCGAGACGGTGGCCGAAATGCGTTCCACACCGGGAAGATTCGGCTTCGTCGGAGCCAACGGCGGCATCATGAGCAAGTACTCGGTCGGCATCTATTCGACCGAACCCACCGAATGGAAGCCGTCGACCAGTGTGCCGCTGCGCAAGGCGGTCGAAACCTGGCCGCGGGTTCCGGTGACCAAGGCGCCGGACGGCACCGGCACCGTCGAAACCTATTCGGTGCGCTACGACTGGCCGGTGCGCACCGGAATCATCGTGGGACGCTTGGAATCCGACGATTCACGATTCATGGCCACCACCGAGGACGAGGAGCTCGTGGCGCTGCTCAGCGACGGTGACCCGCTCGGGGTGCGAATCGCGGTGAAGTCCACCGACGACGGCAACCGCGCCACGCTGGCCTGACGCGGCGGCGTGCCCCCTAGACCAGCGCGGCGAGCTTTCCGGCCAGCCGCTCGACATAGGCGGCGACATCGGCCTCCGACTTGTCGGGCAGCCCGAAGAGCACCTCGGTCACCCCGAGTTCGGCCCAGCGCGCGAGCTTTTCGGCGTCCGGCTTGAAGTCCAGCGCGACGATCTGCGGTGCGCCGTCACGACCGGCCGCAGCCCAGGTGTCCTGCAGCAGTTTCACCGGCTCGTCGATGTCGAAGTCACGCGGCGTGGTGATCCACCCGTCGGCGGAACGGGCGATCCACTTGAAGTTCTTCTCGGTGCCCGCGGCGCCCACGAGAACCGGGATGTGGGCCTGTACCGGCTTGGGCCACGCCCAGCTCGGCCCGAAGTTGACGAACTCACCCTCGTAGGACGCCTCCTCCTGGGTCCACAGGGCGCGCATCGCTTCCAGGTACTCGCGCAGCATGGTGCGGCGCCGCCCCGGCGGCACATTGTGGTCGGCGAGTTCGTCGGTGTTCCAGCCGAACCCGACTCCGAGGCTGACCCGGCCGCCGGACAGGTGGTCGAGCGTGGCGATCGACTTGGCCAGCGTGATCGGGTCATGTTCGACCGGCAGCGCCACCGCGGTCGAGAGCCGCACCCGCGAGGTCACCGCGGCCGCGGTGCCCAGCGATACCCACGGATCGAGGGTGCGCATGTAGCGGTCGTCGGGCAGCGTCTCGTCCCCGGTGGTGGGATGCGCCGCCTCCCGCTTGATCGGGATATGGGTGTGCTCCGGGACGTAGAAGGTGCGGAAGCCGTGGTCGTCGGCCAACTTGGCGGCGGTGGCGGGCGCGATGCCGCGGTCGCTGGTGAAGAGAACAAGCCCGTAATCCATGACCAGAATTAGAACGTGTTTCAGTCGGCTCGCGCAAGCGGTCGCGCAGGTGAGCCGGGGGAGCGGGGCGCGGATCTGGACGCGAGCGGCCCCGGCTGGGTGCCCACCCCCGCCTGACCTCGCCTCAGATTCATCCTGGTGACCGCCCGGTGCCCGGTTGCTGTGCCGCGACGGCTCGGGTGCCAGCGGATCGGCACACCCGAGTGGGCGGGCGGATCCGTGCCGCCTCGCCCTTGTGGGAGTGCGTCGAGTTTGCCGCCCGGGCCCGGCCGGGTACGGATGGCGGTGCGATAGCGTGGGTGGTCGCCTCGCTCAGGCGGTCCGCGCATACGTCACGTGTGCCCACGTCCGACGCCCGAAACAGCACAGGAGAGGTTCATGACCTACTCACCCGGCAATCCCGGCTATCCGCCGCCCAATCAGCCGACCACCAATTTCTCCGCCCCGACCCAGCATTTCGGAAAGCCCGATCTCGGCCAGGGCGCCGACGGCCCGAGTAAGTTGCCCGGCTACCTCCTGATCGCCTCGGCCGTGCTCGGCCTGCTGATCTATCTGGTGAACTTCGGTCCGATCTTCCAGGTCACCACCCCCAACATCCTCGGCCAGGGCGGCACCACCAGCGGTTCCACCCTGGGCATCGGCATCGCCGTGGTCGCCGGGCTGCTCGCCGGGTTGCTGGCGGCGGTCAGCCTGCTGCCCCGGCAGCGCAACCAGGTGGCCGTCGTGGCGGCCATCTCGGTGCTGGCGTTCCTGCTGGTGATCGCCGAACTGGTGCAGAAGCCGTCCGAGGCGTCGATCGGCTGGGCCCTCTACGCGCTGATCGCGCTGACCCTGCTGCAGGCCGGGTCGTCGGTGGCGTCGCTGCTCTACGACGCCGGCATCCTGACCCCACCCGCGCCGCGCCCCAAGTACGACCAGCACCAGCAGCAGTACGGCCAGTACGGCGGTCCGTCGACCTACTACGGCCAGCCGCCCAGCCAATCCCACCAGCCGCAGCACCACGTCGGTCAGCAGGGCGGCCAGTCCCACCAGCAGGGCCCGCAGCAGCAGCGGCCGGGTTACCCGTCACAGTTCGGCGGCTACTCCGGCGGACCGAACACCGGCGGCTTCCCGGCCGCCGGTCAGCAGGGCGGCCCGCCCACCCCGCCCACCGGATTCCCGACGTACGGCCAACCCCAGCAGCAGCCCGGCTCCGGGCAGGGCGGCCAGGGGCAGAGCAGCCAGGGGCAGCAGCCCCAGTCGTCATCGCAGCAGACCCCGCCGACGTCGTCGTAAGCTGACGCGCGCGTGCGTGACCAACGCGTGCGCCAGCCTGCGCGGGGGGTCCAGCTAGTGGAACGACCAGCCGGCACGCGTCAAGCGCGTGACCTGCTCCGGGTCGCCTTCGGGCCGTCGGTGGTGGCGCTGGTCGTCATCGCCGCGGTGACACTGCTGCAGCTGCTCATCGCCAACAGCGACATGACGGGCGCCTTCGGCGCCATCGCCAGTATGTGGCTGGGCGTCCACCAGGTCCCCATCTCGATCGGGGGCCGGGAACTGGGCGTCATGCCGCTGTTGCCGGTGCTGCTGATGGTGTACGGCACCGCGCGGACGACCGCGGCGGCCACCTCACCGCGCGGCTCGTGGTTCGTCACCCGCTGGGTGGTGGCCTCGGCGGTCGGTGGTCCGCTGCTGATCGCCGCCATTGCGTTGGCCGTCATTCACGACGCCGCGTCGGTCATCACCGAGCTGCAGACCCCCTCGGCGCTCCGCGCGTTCGGCGGGGTGCTGGGTGTGCACGTCGCCGGCGCCGCGCTCGGGGTGGGTTCGCGGATCGGCCGCCGTCTCGTCGGTACCGCCATCGTGCCGAACTGGCTGCCCGACGCGATCCGCGCGGGCGCGGCCGGGGTGCTCGCCCTGACCGGCCTGTCCGGTCTGGTCACCGCCGGATCGCTGGTGGTGCACTGGTCGACGATGCACGAGCTGTTCGGCATCACCGAGTCGGCGTTCGGGCAGTTCAGCCTCACCGTGCTGTCGTTGCTGTACCTGCCGAACGTCATCGTCGGTACCGCCGCGGTGGCTGTCGGTTCCAGCGCGCACATCGGGCTGGCGACGTTCAGCTCGTTCACCGTCCTCGGCGGTGACGTTCCCGCGGTGCCGATCCTCGCGGCCATGCCGACGCCGCCCCTGGGGCCGGTGTGGGTGGCGCTGCTCATCGTCGCGGCGGCGTCCGCGGTCGCAGTGGGTCAGCAGGTGTCGCGGCGGCGCGCGCCGCTGACCGTGGCCGCACTCAAACTCGTCGTCGCCTCGGCGCTGGCGGCCCTGACGATGGCACTGCTGGGTGAGATCGGTGGCGGGCGCCTCGGCAACTTCGGCTCGGTCGGGGTGGACCAGACCACGCTCGGGCCGGCGGTGTTCCTGTGGTTCATGGTCATCGGCGGGATCACCGTCGGGATGGCGGGCGGGATAGCCCGCCGGCCCCGGCCCGTGCGTGCCGCCGCCGAACCCGAGGTCGAGGCGGATCCGGATGCCGCGGTCGACGACGATTCCGAACCCGCGACCGCGCCTATTCTCGACGCGGACACCGGGCCGATCATCGATCCGGACCACCAGCCACCACCGGAGCTTCCCGAAAAGTCGGCGGCACCCGCGCCGTCCGCCGGTGCCGTCGAGCCGGATCTCACGCACGACCCCGAGGAACACTTCATCACCGACGGCGACCTCGGAGGCGGAAGCACCGCCGACGACTCCCGCCGCCCGGCCGACTAGGCTTCTGCCGTGCAGCAACCGCTACATGTGCCCCCGAGCGCGCCTGCGCGGCTGGTGGTTCTGGCGTCGGGAACCGGATCGCTGCTCGCATCGCTGTTGGAGGCGGCGGTCGGCGACTATCCCGCACGTGTCGTGGCGGTCGGCACCGACCGGCCGTGTGCCGCGCTGGACATCGCCGCAGCGGCCGCGGTGCCCTCCTACACGGTGCGGCTGGGCGAGCATCCCGACCGTGCGGCATGGGATGCCGCGATCACCGCCGCCACCGAGGCGCACCGACCGGATCTGGTGGTATCCGCCGGATTCATGAAAATCCTCGGCGCACAATTCCTCTCGCGTTTCCTCGGCCGCGTGGTCAACACCCATCCGGCGCTGCTGCCGGCCTTCCCGGGCGCGCACGCCGTGCCCGACTCGCTGGCCTACGGGGTGCGCGTGACCGGCTGCACGGTGCACCTCGTCGACGCGGGTATGGACACCGGGCCGATCCTGGCCCAGGAGGCCGTCACCGTGGGTGACGATGACGACGAGGCGACCCTGCACGAGCGGATCAAGGTCGTCGAACGGCGACTGCTGGTGGATGTCCTGGCCGCGGTGGCGACCCGCGGGGTGACCTGGACCGGACGAAAGGCGACCATAGGATGACCAGGACCGAAGGGCCCGCTGGGACGAGAAAGCCGATCCGGCGTGCGCTGATCAGCGTGTACGACAAGACCGGGCTGGCCGATCTGGCCCGCGGTCTGCACGAGGCCGGCGTCGCCATCGTCTCGACCGGATCGACCGCGAGAACGATTGCCGGCGCGGGTGTTCCGGTGACACCCGTCGAGGACGTGACGGGTTTCCCCGAGGTACTCGACGGCCGGGTCAAGACGCTGCATCCGCGTGTGCACGCCGGACTGCTGGCGGATCTGCGCAAACCCGAACATGTCTCGGCGCTCGAGGAGCTCGGGGTCGCGCCGTTCGACCTGGTGGTGGCGAACCTCTACCCGTTCAGTGAGACGGTGGATTCCGGTGCCTCGATCGACGAATGCGTCGAGCAGATCGACATCGGCGGGCCGTCGATGGTGCGCGCGGCGGCCAAGAACCATCCCAGCGTCGCCGTCGTGGTCGATCCGCTCGGCTACGACGGGGTCCTGGCATCGGTGCGTGCCGGCGGCTTCACGCTCGCCGAGCGAAAGATCCTTGCCTCCTTGGCTTTCCGGCACACCGCGGAATACGACGTGGCAGTGGCCACCTGGATGGGTTCCACGCTGGCACCCGAGGAACCGGCGCAGCAGCTGCCGGCCTGGGTGGGCGGGACCTGGCGCCGCGCCGCGGTGCTGCGCTACGGCGAGAATCCCCACCAGCAGGCCGCGCTCTACCGTGACGACACCGCATGGCCGGGCCTGGCCCAGGCCGAGCAGCTGCACGGTAAGGAGATGTCCTACAACAACTTCACCGACGCCGACGCCGCGTGGCGGGCGGCGTTCGACCACGAGGACATCTGCGTCGCGATCATCAAACACGCGAATCCGTGCGGTATCGCGGTGTCCTCGGTGTCGGTGGCCGACGCCCACCGCAAAGCCCACGAATGCGATCCGCTGTCGGCGTTCGGCGGGGTGATCGCGGCGAACACCGCGGTCAGTGTCGAGATGGCCGAGACCGTCGCCGACATCTTCACCGAGGTGATCATCGCGCCGGCCTACGAGCGCGGTGCGGTCGAGGTGCTGTCGCGCAAGAAGAACATCCGCATCCTGGTCGCCTCGGAACCCCCCACGACCGGGGTCGAGCTGCGTCAGATCAGCGGCGGCCTGTTGGCCCAGCAGCGCGACGCGCTCGATGCCACCGGTGACGATCCGCTGAACTGGACGCTGGCCACCGGTGAGCCGGCCGATCCGGCGACACTGGCCGATCTGGTGTTCGCCTGGCGGTCCTGCCGGGCGGTCAAGTCCAACGCGATCGTCGTGGTCGCCGACGGCGCGACCGTGGGCGTGGGCATGGGTCAGGTCAACCGTGTCGACGCCGCACGGCTGGCCGTCGCCCGCGCCGGTGAGCGCGTCCGCGGCGCCGTCGCGGCCTCCGACGCGTTCTTCCCCTTCCCCGACGGTCTGGAGACCCTCACCGACGCCGGGGTGACGGCGGTGGTGCATCCGGGTGGATCGATGCGCGACGACGCGGTGACCGAGGCCGCGGCCCGGGCCGGCATCATGCTCTATCTGACCGGCGCCCGGCACTTCGCGCACTGAGGCGCCCGCTACAGCAGCGGTTCGTCGTCCTCGAGGGTGGTCAGCGGGGGGCACTCGACATGATGGGCGCGGTTGCCGCCTTGGCTGCGGGCGATGATGGCCGCGTTGCGGGCGATGTTGAGCAGTTCGTCGAGCACCTCATAGGGCGGTCGCTGTGCCAGTCCGCGCATCGGCGTGCTCACCACCCCGATGCTCGCCGACGTCCGCGGCGGCGTCGTCCTGATCGCGCTGCGGACCCGTTCGATCAGTGGTGAGCTGTCCGTCGTCGGGAAGCTGTCGGCGATCATGAACTCCGCGCCGGGAATGTGGGCGACGACCGCGCTCTGGCGCGTCGTCTCGCGCAGCGTCTGGGCCGTCGCCACCCGCGCCCGGTCCCCGGCCAGGCGGCCCTCGCTCTGCAGCAGCAGCGCGAAGTTGTCGAGTTCGATCACCACGATGACCAGGAAGCGGTCGTCGTCGCGGTTACGCGCGGCGATGAACGCGGCCACCGCCCGCTGGAACGCCTCCCGGTTGTACAGCCCGGTGAGGGGGTCGATATCGCTGTTGAGCACGTCGATGCCCAGCACGTGCACCAGCGTCTGACAGGTGAACGGGGTGGCGATGTTGACCACGATCAAGAACAGCAGCGTGGAGATGGCCAGCGGCACGTCACCGGCCGTCATCAGCCGGATCGCGACCACGACGGCGGTCGCGGAGGCCAGCACGAAGTTGGCCGCCAGCAGCCGCGGCGTATGGAAGAACGCGATGTAGCCGGCCAGGATCGCGAATGTGGTGCCGCTGAACATTCCGTACACCGGGTTGCTCTGCATGAGGCAGGACCCACTGATGGACACCGCGGTCACCAGGACGAAGTAGGTGGACTGCCGCTGCGTGGGCCAGCTGTCGCGCAGCCAGAGCAGCGCCGAGACGAGACTGACCGCGGCGATGACCAGCACGACGGTGGTCTGACTGCCTTCGGGTGGCCCCGACGGGCTGCCCAGCGAGAGCAGCAGCACCGCGGCGAAACCCGCCATGGAGACCGCGACGAGCCGACACGTGGCGCGCTGGGCGCCTCGTGCAGCCAAGAAAGCGGTCAGCCAGTAGTAGTGATCGGGCTGACGCCACCACTCCCGCACCGCGCTCGGCATGATGGCCCCCAGACGTCGCCAACCTTGCGAGGCACGCTAGCAAAACGGAATCGGCGTCGCGCTGTCACGGTCGCACCATTCGCCCGCCGTCGATCTCGCTCCCGTCGGCCTCACCCGCGGGCGGGTCGACATCGTCGGGCCGGGACGAGGAGACCATGGCCGAGGAGGCCCACGAGGGTGCGCGTGCACCCGTCGGGGTACTGCGTGATGCGGCGATCGCGATGACCGCACCGGCGACCAGCACGATCACCACGACGACGATCGCCGCGATGAGCGCACCGCGACGGCGCTCGCCGCGGTGCGGCAGGGCCGGGCGGAACGGGCCCGCCGGAGGTGGCTGGCCGGCGGGACTCCACGGCGAGAACAGCACCGGCGGGCCCTGGCCGGGCGGCGGGGACTGTCCGCCCGCGGCGATCGGGGGGCCGGGATAGGAGACGCCGGGCGGGGCCGACGGCGGCGGCGGTGCGGCGGCCGGCGGAGCCGAGACGGCATGGCTGAGCGCCACCGCGAATTCGTGACAGGTCGGGTAGCGGGCCGCCGGGTCCTTGGCCAGCGCACGCGCCATGGCGGCGTCGAAGGCGCGCAGTTCGGGTCTGGTGTCGCCCAGTCGCGGGGCGGGGGTGTTGAGGTGGTGGCTGATGATGACCGCCGGATTGCTGTGCGGGAACGGCGGCGCGCCGGTGAAGAGCCGGTAGGCCGTCGCGGCCAGCGAATACTGGTCGGCCCGGCCGTCGATCGGGTGGCCCATCAGCTGCTCGGGGGCGCTGTAACTCATCGAACCGACCGCGATGTTCGACGAGGTCAGGCCGGTGTTGTCGTCGGCGTGGCGGGCGATGCCGAAGTCCGCCAACAGGATGCGTCGGCGGCCGCGGTCCGGCCCGGTGATGAGGATGTTGGCCGGTTTGACGTCGCGGTGCAGCAGGTGACGCTGATGGGCGTAGTCGAGCGCATCCGCCACCGCCATCACGATCTCCAGCACCTCGGCCGGCGGCATGCCGGACGGGTAGCGCTGGGCCAGCAGCCGGGCCGCGTCGTGCCCGTCGACGAAGTCCATCGAGATCCACAGCCGGCCGTCGTATTCGCCACGGTCGTGGACGCCGACGATGTGGGGGTGCCACAGACCGGCGGCATGGTCAGCCTCCCGGGTGAACCGCTGCCGGTACTCCTCGTCGGCGCTGACCGATGCGGGCAGCACCTTCAGCGCGTCCTGGCGGGGCAGCCTCGGATGCTGGGCCAGATAGACCTCACCCATCCCGCCCGTGCCCACCAGCCGCACGATGGTGTAGCCCGCGAAGACCTCACCGGGTTCGAACGGCATTGCCGCAGACTACCGGCCGTCATTGTTCGCTCACGGGGGAAGCAGTGCCGTATCCACACCGCAGTCGTAGCGTGGAGTGGTGACTCAACCCCATGACCTGCCCCGGACCGTCGGTGAGCTGCGCGCCTCCGGCCACCGTGAACGCGGCGTCAAGCAGGAGATCCGGGAGAACCTGCTGGCCGCGCTGTCCGAAGGGCGGGACGTCTGGCCCGGCATCCTCGGGTTCGAGGACACCGTCATCCCCCAGCTCGAACGCGCGTTGATCGCCGGTCACGACGTCGTGCTGCTCGGCGAGCGCGGTCAGGGCAAGACGCGTCTGCTGCGCGCGTTGAGCGGGCTGCTCGACGAATGGACGCCGGTGATCGCCGGATCCGAGCTCAACGAGCATCCGTTCACGCCCATCACCCCCGAGTCGATCCGCCGAGCCGCCGATTCGGGGGACGACCTGCCGGTGGCGTGGCGGCACCGCAGTGAGCGCTACACCGAAAAGCTCGCCACACCGGACACCAGCGTCGCCGACCTGGTCGGCGACATCGACCCGATCAAGGTGGCCGAGGGCCGCAGTCTCGGCGACCCGGAGACCATCGCCTACGGGCTCATCCCGCGGGCGCACCGCGGCATCGTCGCGGTCAACGAGCTGCCCGATCTGGCCGAACGCATCCAGGTGTCGATGCTCAACGTCATGGAGGAACGCGACATCCAGGTGCGTGGCTACACGCTGCGTCTGCCGCTCGACCTCATCGTGGTGGCGAGTGCGAACCCGGAGGACTACACCAACCGCGGCCGGATCATCACCCCGCTCAAGGACCGGTTCGGCGCCGAGATCCGCACCCACTACCCGCTCGCCCTGTCCGCCGAGGTCGGCGTGATCTCGCAGGAGGCCCAGCTGGCGGCGGCTGTCCCCGAGTATCTGCTGCAGGTGCTCGCCCGGTTCGCGCGTGCGTTGCGGGAGTCCAGTTCGATCGACCAGCGCTCCGGGGTGTCGGCCCGCTTCGCGATCGCCGCCGCGGAGACGGTGGCGGCGTCGGCGCGGCACCGCTCGGCCATCCTCGGTGAACAGGATCCGGTGGCGCGGGTGTGCGATCTGGCGACCGTGGTCGACGTGCTGCGCGGCAAGCTGGAGTTCGAATCCGGGGAAGAGGGGCGGGAGCAGGCGGTGCTGGAGCACCTGTTGCGCCGGGCCACCGCCGACACCGCGCAGCGGCTGTTGGGCGGCCTCGACGTCGGCCCGCTGGTCGCGGCGGTCGAGGAGGGTTCGCCGGTGACGACGGGGGAGCGGGTGTCGGCCAAGGACGTGCTGGCCGCGCTGCCCGATCTGCCGGTGATCGAGGAGATCGCCACGCGGCTCGGCGCGCAGTCCGACGGGGAACGCGCCGCGGCGGTGGAGTTGGCGCTCGAGGCGCTGTATCTGGCCAAGCGGATCGACAAGGTGTCCGGAGAGGGCGAGACCGTCTATGGCTAGCCCCACGACGATCAAGCGGCGCGGGACGAGCCGCGTTGAGGAGTGCGGCGATGTCACCTAGATCCCGGCACGGACGGTCGTCCCGTTATTCGCGGTACACCGGCGGGCCGGATCCGTTGGCGCCGCCGGTCGATCTGCGCGACGCGCTCGAGCAGATCGGCGAGGAGGTGATGGAGGGCAGCTCACCGCGGCGTGCGCTCTCCGAGCTGCTGCGCCGGGGCACGAAGAACATGCGCGGCACCGACCGGCTGGCGGCCGAGGCCAACCGGCGGCGGCGCGAGCTGCTCAACCGCAACAATCTCGACGGCACCCTGCAGGAGATCAAGAAGCTGCTCGACGAGGCGGTGCTGGCCGAGCGCAAAGAACTCGCGCGCGCCCTCGACGACGATGCCCGCTTCTCGGAGATGCAGATCGAGTCGCTGTCGCCGTCGCCGGCCAAGGCCGTGCAGGAGCTGGCCGACTACCAGTGGCGCAGTGACGAGGCGCGCCAGAAGTACGAGCAGATCAGAGACCTCCTCGGCCGCGAGATGCTCGACCAGCGCTTCGCCGGGATGAAGCAAGCCTTGGAGAACGCCACCGACGAAGACCGTCAGCGCGTCAACGACATGCTCGACGACCTGAACGAGCTGCTGGACAAGCACGCCAAGGGGCAGGATTCGCCGGCAGATTTCCAAGACTTCATGGCCAAGCACGGCGAGTTCTTCCCGGAGAACCCGCGCAACGTCGACGAGCTGCTCGACTCGCTGGCCAAACGCGCCGCCGCCGCGCAGCGCTTCCGCAACAGCCTCAACGCCGATCAGCGCGCCGAACTCGACGCGCTGGCCCAGCAGGCGTTCGGATCGCCGTCGTTGATGAACGCGCTCAACCGGCTGGACTCGCATCTGCAGGCGGCGCGGCCCGGCGAGGACTGGAACGGCAGCTCGGAGTTCTCCGGCGAGAACCCGCTGGGTATGGGGGAGGGCGCCCAGGCGCTGGCCGATATCGGCGAGCTCGAACAGCTCGCCGAACAACTCTCGCAGAGCTACGCGGGCGCCACGATGGACGACGTCGACCTCGACGCGCTGGCCCGTCAGCTCGGAGACGACGCCGCCGTCGACGCCCGCACGCTCGCCGAACTCGAACGGGCTCTGATGAATCAGGGCTTCATGGATCGCGGCTCGGACGGCAAGTGGCGTCTGTCGCCCAAGGCGATGCGCCAGTTGGGTCAGGCCGCGCTGCGTGACGTCGCCCAGCAGCTCTCGGGGCGGCACGGCGAGCGCGACACCCGCCGGGCCGGCGCGGCGGGGGAGCTGACCGGCGCGACCCGGCCGTGGCAGTTCGGGGACACCGAACCGTGGAACGTCACCCGGACGCTGACCAATGCGGTGCTGCGTGAGGCCGGCGGGCAGGAGCGAAGCGACCGGGGGACCAGGAGAGGTACGGGTGAACGCGCGATCCCGATGAGCATCACCGTCGACGACGTGGAGATCTCGGAGACCGAGATGCGCACGCAGGCCGCTGTCGTCCTGCTCGTCGACACGTCGTTCTCGATGGTCATGGAGAACCGGTGGCTGCCGATGAAGCGGACGGCGCTGGCGCTCAACCATCTGGTGAGCACCCGGTTCCGTTCCGACGCGCTGCAGATCGTCGCCTTCGGCCGGTATGCCCGCACGGTGACCGCGGCCGAGTTGACCGGCCTGGAGGGCGTCTACGAACAGGGCACGAACCTGCACCACGCGCTCGCATTGGCCACCCGCCACCTACGTCGCCATCCCAACGCCCAGCCTGTCGTGCTGGTCGTCACCGACGGCGAGCCGACCGCGCACCTCGAGGACTACGGCGGCGGCGAAGAGGGGGCGGGTTCTGCTGTGTTTTTCGACTACCCGCCCCACCCGCGGACCATCGCCCACACCGTCCGCGGATTCGACGAGGTGGCGCGGCTGGGCGCCCAGGTCACGATCTTCCGCCTCGGCAGCGATCCGGGCCTGGCCCGGTTCATCGATCAGGTGGCGCGCCGGGTCGGCGGCCGCGTGGTGGTGCCCGACCTCGACGGGCTCGGCGCTGCGGTGGTCGGGGACTATCTGACGGCGCGCCGCCGGCGCTGACACGCCGGACAACAGGCGTCCCCACCCCCGCGCACCGTGCGCTAGGGTTTGCTGAACTCACCAGGTCCGGGTCAAGGGGAGGCCGAGCCGCGGACGGTGCCACCGTTCGTCGCCCGGAGGGAATCACCTTGTCTGCGCTCCCAGCGCGAGTGATGCGGCGCGCCCGGCGTGCCGCCGCGCCGGTCGCGATCGGCGGCGCCGCGGTGGTCACGGTGATCGCGGTCGGCGGCGTGGCGGTGGTCGTCCCCGAGACCGTCGCGGCGAAGATGCACGGGTTGACGGCGCTGATCGCCGACGGCGGCTTCGCGCACCCCGCCGGTGCCGACATCGAAGACCTCTACCAGCGCAGCTTCACCGTCGGCCCGGCGGTCACGATCGACCTCCACCCCGCACCCACGCGGCGGCAGCATGCGCCCGGGCCCCACCCCTCCGACGAGGCCGGTCCGCCACCCCCGCACGGCTGGGCCGTGACCGATGCGCTCGCGCCGGCGCACACGGATCCCGAGCACCTCGGATCGAGCAGCGCGGCCTACGTGGCGGGTGAGGGCGTGGACGGTCCCGGCGAGCAGTCGGCGCAGGCGGAACCGTCGAGCCTCGATGTCGGTTTCGAATACGACCTGGACGGCAACAGCCCGTCGTACGTCTTCAACGGCGTCGCCCTGGCCAATTCGTTCATGGCCTACGTCGACCGCAGGCTGAACCGGCGCCAGGTGGATCTGCCGGTCTCCGTCGATGCCGGCGGGGCGGTCGTGGTGCGTGACGGCTGCCAGGACGGCTGCGCGACCGCCGACGGCTACGCCCACATCGATCGGGTCGGCCACACCACGCGGGTGGTGTTCGAATCCGCCGACCTGCCGCTCACCCGGCCGCTGCGCCGTTACGGCGGTCCGGCCGGCGCCCGCATCGCCGATGCGATCGACCCCGCACTGCGGACCGTCGTCGACTACGGCTACGCCGACAACGATCCGATGACCGATCGTGCGGGGGCGCGGCGCCCGCGGCTGCTGCCGACCGCACGGGAGACCCGCACGTTCGCCGACGACGTCTCCGTGGCCGTCCGCAAGGGGGTGCGCTCGCTGGCCGAGCCGCCGGACCGAGCGGTCGGCTAGCTGCTCTTGCGCTTCTTGCGCTTCACCGCGACGCTGCCCCACAGTGCGAAGCCGCGGATCCGGACGCAGGGTGCGCCGGGCAAACCCTCGCCGACGACGTTGTGGTCGAAGGCGCCCATGATGCCGACACCGTCGAGGTCGACGTTGACCTCCGGCGGCACCAGGATGGTCTGACCGCCGAACACCGAGTAGCTCTTGATCTCGACCTCCGGGGCGGTGAAGTCCGCGTACCGGAGGTCGACGACGCCGCTGCCGAGGAACGCCATGGTGGTCAGGCGCCTCGGGACGTTCCACCGCCCGCGCCGCTCGAAGCCACTCATGATGGCGAGCAGCACGGTCGAGGGCGCCGGGCGGCATGGGCCGTTCCCCCGAGGAGTCGTCATCGCACCGGGCAGATCGGCGCTGACCAGGGCCAGCTCGTCGAAGGTCTCGGCGGCGTACGCCTTGGTCAGCCGGTCCTCGTATTCGTTCATCTGCAACCGGCCCTGCGCGGCGGCATCGGTGAGGAACTGCGCGATCTGGATCCGATCCGTATCGGCCGCGCGCTGTGCTCCCTTCGGCGGCGTCGCAGGTGTGCTCATCGTCTACGAGGGTACGACGATCAGTGGTACATGCAAGGGTGTTGGTCAAACTGTGCCCGCGCCGGCGCGGGCGAAGCCGCTAGCCCGTCGAAGTTTATTCGGATTAACCGGGCGTTCGTCGAAAAGTCACCGGATGGCCGCGGTGGCCGACGGCGACGTTGAGCGCGCGAGGGCGACCCCGCCGACACCGCGCCCGCAGTGTGATGTTCAGCGCGGGGTCAGCGCGCTGGCCACTGCGGCGCACGCTTCTGCAGGAACGCCAGCATTCCCTCCTGCGCCTCGTCGGAGACGAACAGTTCCGCCGACTGGCGCGCCAGATCGTCGGCCCGCCGGTCGAAGGACTCGAGGACCGCAGCAGTCGTCAGAGCCTTCGAGGCCGCCAAACCCTGGGGCGAGCCGAGCCCGATCTGTCCGGCCAGCGCGGCCACGGCCGCCTCGACGTCATCGGCGGCCAGACTGATGAGTCCGATCCGCGCCGCTTCGTCGGCGCCGAACTTCTCCCCGGTGACGAAGTACCGGCCCGCCGAGCGCGGGGTCAACTTCGGCAGCAGGGTCAGCGAGATGATCGACGGCGCGACGCCGATGCGGGCCTCGGTCAGCGCGAAACTGCTCTTCGCACCGGCCACCACGAGGTCGCAGGCGCCGACGAGCCCCATACCGCCGGCGCGGACATGTCCGTCGACGGCGCCGATCACCGGCACCGGCAGTTCGAGGATGGCGCGCAGCACGGCCGTCATCTCCCGCGCGCGGCCCAGCGCCGACTCCGTTGGGTCGCCACCGGAGGACTCCGACAGATCGGCCCCAGCACAGAACGTGCCGCCGGTGTGGCCGAGTACCACACAGCGCACCGCGGTGTCGGCGGCTGCCGTGCGCAGACCATCGCGCAGTTGTTCGACCAGTGCGGTCGACAACGCGTTGCGGTTGTGCGGGGAGTCCAGCGTCAGCCGCGCGATGGCACCGTCGGCGCGGTAGTGAACCAGCTCGCTCATCAGTACCGTCTCTTCTTCGCGCAAGCGCTCATCAGTACGACTTGGGGAGGCCCAGCGACGTCTGCGCCACGAAGTTCAGGATCATCTCCCGGCTCACCGGCGCGATGCGGGCCAACCGCGACGCCACCAGCGACGCCGCGATGCCGTACTCCTTGGTCAGCCCGTTACCGCCCATCGACTGCACCGCCTGGTCGACCGCACGCGTGGACGCCTCGCCCGCCGCATACTTCGCCATGTTCGCCGCCTCCGCCGCGCCGACGTCGTCACCCGCGTCGTAGAGCGCCGCCGCCTTCTGCATCATCAGCTTGGCCAGCTCGATCTCGATGTGGTTCTGCGCCAGCGGATGCGAGATGCCCTGATGCGCCCCGATCGGCGTCTTCCAGACCTGACGGGTCTTGACGTAGTCGACGGCCCGGTTGATGGCGAACCGGCCCATGCCGACCGCGCTGGCCGCACCCATGATCCGCTCCGGGTTCAGCCCGGCGAACAGCTGAGCGATCGCGGCGTCCTCCGAACCGACCAGTGCGTCGGCGGGCAGGCGCACGTCGTCGATGAAGACCTGGAACTGGTTCTCGGGGCTGACGAGCTCCATGTCGATCTTCGTCCAGCTCAGCCCCGGTGTGTCGGTGGGGACGATGAACAGGGCGGGCTTCAGATTGCCGGTCCGCTCCTCGTGCGTACGGCCGACGACCAGGATCGCCTGCGCCTGATCGACACCCGAGATGTAGGTCTTCTGGCCGTTGAGGATCCAGTCCGCGCCGTCGCGCCGCGCGGTGGTGACGATCCGGTGCGAATTCGACCCGGCGTCGGGTTCGGTGATCGCGAACGCCATCGTCACCGAACCGTCGGCGATGCCCGGCAGCCAGCGCCGCTTCTGCTCCTCGGTGCCGTACTTGCTGATGATCGTTCCGTTGATCGCCGGTGACACCACCATCATCAGCAACGTCGACCCGGCGGTGGCCAGCTCCTCCATCACCAGCGACAACTCGTACATCCCGGCACCGCCGCCGCCGTACTGCTCGGGCAGGTTCACCCCGATGAAGCCGAGCTTGCCCGCCTCGGCCCACAGCTCGGTGGTGTGCTCGCCGGCCCGGGCCTTCTCCAGGTAATAGTCCTGGCCGTAATTGGCGGCCATCGCGGCGACCGCCTTGCGCAGCGCCTGCTGTTCCTCGGTCTCGATGAAACCGGTCATCGGGGTTCTCCTCCTGAGCTCTCAACTGGGGCGAGTACTCGCGCCAGGACCATGCCGACCTCGACCTGCTGGCCCGGCGTGACGTTGATCTCGGCGAGCACACCGTCACCGGGGGCGGCGAGCTTGTGCTCCATCTTCATGGCCTCCAGCCACACCAGCGGTTGGCCCGAGGTCACGGTGTCCCCGACCGCGGCACCGACCCGCACCACCGCTCCCGGCATGGGCGCGATCAGCGAGCCCTGCGCCACCGCGGCGTCGGGGTCCGGGAAGCGCGCAAGCGCGGTCAGATGCACCGGGCCCAGCGGCGAGTCGACGTGGATCGCCGACCTGTCCGGGCACCCGTATCGCGCCACCTCGAATTGGTATTCGACGCCGTCGACGCCGAGCACCGCATTGTCGGGCTGCACCGCCACCAGCCGCAGCCCCGGGTGCCCGGCGACCTCGACCCCGGCCCGGGTGAAGCGGTATCGCACCTCGATTTCGGCGCCGTCGGGGTCGGCGAAGCGCTTGAGCTGGTGTCCCGACGCGAGATTGCGCCACCCGCTGGGCGCCGCCGCGAACACCGTCGCCGCGCACCGGTTGGCCGCGGCGTCGGTCAGCGCGGCGGCCACCGCCGAGAGCGACACCGCGCGCGGGTCGCCGGCCGGCGCGGCCAGCTCGGCCAACCCGTGGGTGTCGAAGAACGCGGTGTCGGTGGCGCCGTCGAGGAAGGCCGGATGGCGCAGGACGTTGACGAGCAGATCGCGATTGGTGCGCACGCCGTGCACCCGGGTGCGGGCCAACGCATCGGCCAGCCGGGCCGCCGCCTGCCGGCGCGTCGTGGCGAAGGAGATCACCTTCGCCAGCATCGGGTCATAGAAGATCGACACCACCGAACCGTCGACGATGCCGGTGTCCACCCGCGGCCCGGGCGGCACCTCGAAGCGGTGCACCGTGCCGGCCTGTGGCTGCCAGTTGCGCGCCGGATCCTCGGCATAGAGGCGGGCCTCGATGGCGTGCCCGCGCGACGGCGGCGGCTCGGGTTCCAGCCGGCCGCCCTCGGCGATCGACACCTGCAGTTCCACCAGGTCCAGCCCGGTGGTCAGCTCGGTGACCGGATGCTCGACCTGCAACCGGGTGTTCATCTCCAGGAAGAAGAAGGAGCCGTCCTCGTCGGCCATGAATTCGACCGTGCCGGCACCGGTGTAGCCGATCGCGGTCGCGGCCGACCGGGCGGCGTCGAACAGCCGCTCCCGCATCCCGGGTGTCCGCTCGACCAGCGGCGCCGGGGCCTCCTCGATGATCTTCTGGTGCCGGCGCTGGATCGAGCACTCCCGCTCGCCGACCGCCCACACCGTGCCGTGGGCGTCGGCCATCACCTGTACCTCGATGTGGTGGCCGGCGGCGATATAGCGCTCACAGAACACCGTCGGATCGCCGAATGCGGACTGCGCCTCGCGCTGGGCGGCGGCGACTTCGGCGGACAGTGCGTTGACCTCGTACACCACCCGCATACCGCGACCACCGCCGCCGGCCGATGCCTTCACCAGCACGGGCAGTTGACCGGCGGTGACCGCGGCCGGGTCGAGCTCCTCGAGCACGGGAACCCCGGCGGCGGCCATCAGCTTCTTGGCTTCGATCTTGCTGCCCATCGCGGCGACCGCAGCCGGCGGCGGCCCGATCCACGTCAGTCCGGCATCACCCACGGCGGCGGCGAATTCGGCGTTCTCCGAGAGGAATCCGTACCCCGGATGGACGGCGTCGGCGCCGGCGGCGCGCGCCGCGGCGATCAGCTGCACCGCATCGAGGTAGCCGTTGGTGCCCTCGAGCCGCACCCGGGCGTCGGCTTCGGCGACATGCGGTGAGCCGGCGTCGGGATCGGTGTAGACGGCCACGGTGGCGATCCCGAGGCGACGGCAGGTGGCGAACACCCGGCGGGCGATCTCGCCGCGGTTGGCGACGAGGACTCTGGTGATCATCGGTGCGCCCTTCACATCCGGAAGACGCCGAAGTTCGACGTCCCCTCGATCGGTCCGTTGGCGATGGCCGACAGACACATTCCGAGCACGGTCCGGGTGTCGCGCGGATCGATCACGCCGTCGTCGTAGAGCCGCCCGGACAGGAACATCGGTAGCGACTCGGCGTCGATCTGCGCCTCGATCGCGGCCCGTAGCGCCGCATCGGCGTCCTCGTCGACGGTCTGCCCACGCGCTTCGGCGGCGGCCCGGCCGACGATCGAGATGACACCGGCCAGCTGGGTGCCGCCCATCACGGCGGCCTTGGCGCTGGGCCAGGCGAACAGGAACCTCGGATCGTAGGCGCGCCCGCACATGCCGTAGTGGCCCGCGCCGTAGGAGGCGCCGATGAGCAGCGAGATGTGCGGCACGGTCGAATTGGAGACGGCGTTGATCATCATCGACCCGTGCTTGATCATCCCGCCCTCTTCGTACTGCCGCCCCACCATGTACCCGGTGGTGTTGTGCAGGAACAGAAGTGGGGTGTTGGCGCGGTTGGCCAATTGGATGAACTGGGTGGCCTTCTGCGACTCCGCACTGAACAGCACGCCGCGGGCGTTGGCGAGGATGCCGATCGGGTAGCCGTGCAGCGTGGCCCATCCGGTCACCAGCGACGATCCGTAGAGCGCCTTGAATTCGTCGAACTCCGACCCGTCGACGATGCGGGCGATCACCTCACGCGGATCGAACGGGATGCGCAGATCGGCCGGGACGATGCCGAGCAGTTCTTCGGTGTCGAACAGCGGCTCGGTCACCGGGCCCGGTCGCGGACCGTGCTTGCGCCAGTTCAGCCGCGACACGATGCGCCGGCCGATGCGCAGGGCATCCAACTCGTCGACGGCAAGATAGTCCCCGAGACCCGATGTGCGGGAATGCATCTCGGCACCACCGAGCGATTCGTCATCGGCCTCCTCGCCGGTGGCCATCTTCACCAGCGGCGGTCCGGCCAGGAACACCTTGGAGCGTTCCTTGATCATGACGACGTGGTCGGACAGGCCGGGGACGTAGGCGCCGCCGGCGGTGGAGTTGCCGAAGACCAGCGCGACGGTGGGGACGCCGGCGGCGGACAGGCGCGTCAGGTCGCGGAACATCTGCCCGCCGGGAATGAACACCTCCTTCTGGGTCGGCAGGTCGGCGCCGCCCGATTCGACGAGCGAGATGACGGGGAGCCGGTTCTGCAGCGCGATCTGATTGGCGCGCAGGATCTTGCGCAGGGTCCACGGATTGCTGGTGCCGCCTTTGACCGTGGGGTCGTTCGCGACGACCAGACACTCGACACCGCTGATGGCGCCGATGCCGGTGACGACACTGGCCCCGACCGCGAAGTCGCTGCCCCACGCCGCCAGCGGGCTGAGTTCCAGGAACGGCGAATCGGGATCGAGGAGCAGTTCGATGCGTTCGCGTGCGGTGAGCTTGCCGCGTGCATGGTGACGCTCGACGTATTTCGCGCCGCCACCGGCGAGCGCCTTGGCGTGTTCGGCGGCGATCTCCTCGAGTTTCGCCGTCATCGCCGTCGCAGCGTCGAGGTAGGCGGGAGAGGCCGCGTCGAGCGTCGAGCTCAGCGCTGACGCGCGATCCGCTTCGCCACTCGCTCGGCTCACGACTGATATCCCAGGGTCTTGGCGGCCAGCGAGGTGAGGATCTCGGTGGTGCCGCCGCCGATGCCCAGGATCCGCATGTCCCGGTACTGACGTTCGACTTCGGACTCGGCCATGTATCCCATCCCTCCGAACAGTTGCACCGCCTGATTGGCGACCCATTCGCCGGCCTCGACCGCGGTGTTCTTCGCGAAACAGACCTCGGCGATGAGGTTCTGTTCTCCGGCGAGCTGCCGCTCCACAACGTGGCGGGTGTAGACCCGTGCGACGTCGATGCGGCGCGCCATCTCCGCGAGCGTGTTCTGCACCGCCTGCCGTGAGATCAGCGGTCGACCGAAGGTCTCCCGGTCGCGGCACCACTGCACCGTCAGGTCGAGGCAGCGCTGGGCGCCGGCGTAGGCCTGTCCGGCGAGGCCGACCCGCTCGCTGACGAAAGCGGCGGCGATCTGCAGGAATCCGGTGTTCTCGGCGCCCACGAGGTTGGCGGCGGGGACGCGGACATCGGTGTAGGACAGTTCGGCGGTGTCCGAGGACCGCCACCCCATCTTGTCGAGTTTGCGGGTCACGTGTAACCCGGGCGAGCATCCCGGTCCGTCTTTATCCACCACCAGCAGCGATACCCCGCCCGCGCCGGGTCCGCCGGTGCGGACCGCGGTGACGACGTAGTCGGCGCGCACCCCGGAGGTGATGTAGGTCTTGGCGCCGTTCACGACGTAGTGATCTCCTGAGCCGCCGTCGCGCACGGCCCGGGTTCGCAGGTGTCCGACATCGGAGCCGCCGCCCGGTTCGGTGATCGCCAGCGCGCCGATCTTCTCGCCGCGCAGGGTCGGGCGGACGTATTCCTCGATCAGCCGCTGGTCGCCGGAGGCGGCCATGTGCGGGGTCGAGATGCCGGAGGTGAACAGCGAGGCGAACACCCCGCCCGGCGCACCGGCGTAGTGCATCTCCTCGCAGATGATCAGCGCGTCGGCGCCGTCGCCGCCCTCGCCGCCGACGGACTCGGGCATCCCGGCGCCCAGCAGACCGGCCTCGGCGGCGCGCCGGTGCAGGTCTCTGGGTAGCTCGCCGAGGCGCTCCCATTCGTCCACGTGGGGCAGCACCTCGCGTTCGGCGAAGGTGCGCACCGACGTGCGCAACTGCTCGCGCTCGGGGGTGTGCCAGATGCTGGTCACGTCAGGAACTCCTGGGGGATGTCGAGGTGGCGGCTTCTGAGCCATTCGCCGAGTCCTTTGGCCTGCGGGTCGAATCTGGCCTGGTAGGCCACGCCCTGTCCGAGGATGCCGTCGACGACGAAGTTGACCGCCCGAAGCATCGGCAGGACATGCCGGGTCACGGGCAGACCGTCCGTTTCGGGCAGCAGCGCACCCAGCGCCTCGACGGTCAGGGTGTGTGCCAGCCAGCGCCAGTGCTCGTCCGTGCGGACCCACACCCCGATGTTGGCGCTGCCGCCCTTGTCCCCACTGCGGGCGCCCGCGATCAGGCCCAGCGGTGCCCGGCGGGTCGCTCCGGTCGGCCACGGCGGCGGCAGGGGCGGTTGGTCGACCGGCGCCAGGGGCAGGGTGGCGGTCGCCGGGGCGATGGCGGTGCGCGTCCCGTCGGCGTGCACCGCGGTGTGGGGCACGTCGGCGACGTCGACGTAGCCCGCGGTGAAGATGCCGTACACCTGGCCGTCGCCGGGCGGCGCGGTGGTGGTGAACCCCGGGTAGCTGGCGAGGGCGAGTTCGACGGCGGCGGAGGAGAACTGGCGACCGACGACGGCCGGATCCGGGTCGCGGACCACGCAGTGCAGCAGCGCGCTGGCGGTTTCCTCGGTGTCGGCGTCGACGTGGTCGGTGCGCGCCAGGGTCCATTCGAAGTCGGCGGGTTTCACGGTCAGCGCCGCATCGAGTTGCCGCCGCACCAGCGCGGCCTTGGCCTCGAGATCGAGGCCGGTGAGGACGAAGGTCATGGCGTTGCGGAATCCGCCGATGCTGTTGAGTGACACCTTGGCCGTCGGCGGCGGCGGTTCGCCCCGCACGCCGGCGATGCGGACCCGGTCCGCGCCGTCCGGGCTCAGCTGCACGGAGTCGAGGCGCAGCGTGACGTCGGGATTGGCATACCGCGGCCCCGAGATCTCGTAGAGCAGCTGGGCGGTGACCGTGTCGACCGTGACGGCTCCGCCGGTGCCCGGGTGTTTGGTGATCACCGACGAACCGTCGGCGTGGATCTCGGCGAGCGGGAAGCCTGCGTGCAGCAGTTCCGGCACCTCGGTGAAGAAGGCGTAGTTGCCGCCGGTGGCCTGGGTCCCGCACTCGATGACGTGGCCGGCGGCGACCGCACCGGCCAGGGCGTCGTAGTCGGTGCGCGTCCACCCGAAGTGCGCGGCCGCGGGCCCGACGATCACCGATGCGTCGGTGACCCGGCCGGTGACCACGACGTCGGCGCCGCGGTCCAGGCAGTCGACGATGCCCCAGGCGCCCAAATACGCATTGGCGGCCAGCGGGGTGCCCAGCTGGAGCTCAGCGGCGCGGGCGAGCAGGTCGTCACCGTCGACATGGGCCACCGTGACCGTCAGCCCGAGCCGGTCGGCGAGCGCGCGCACGGCGGTGGCGAGGCCGGCCGGATTGAGTCCGCCCGCGTTGGCGACGATGCGCACGCCGCGGTCGACGGCGGTGCCGAGGCAGTCCTCGAGCTGCCGCAGGAACGTCTTGGCGTATCCGCGGTCGGGATTCTTGGCGCGGTCGCGGGCCAGGATCAGCATCGTCAGCTCGGCGAGATAGTCCCCGGTGAGGAAGTCCAGGTCGCCGCCGGTGAGCATCTCGTGCATCGCCGCCAGGCGATCTCCGTAGAAACCCGAACAGTTGCCGATGCGTACGGGGTCACCCAACCGCTGCTCCTTTGCAGATCGATGCCGGCGCCCCGCCATCGAGGTACCAACCAACCGGTAGGTTAGACGTTACCTCCGGTTCTGGGTGGAGGTTGGCCAAGACGTGTCGATGCGGTCCGGCGGGGCGTTCGATACTGGTGGAATGTCGTGGATGGCTCAAGCGCTGCTGGGCGCCGTGTGGGCCGTCGGCGGTGTCGTCATCGGGCTCGGGCCGCCGCTGAGCGAGACCGGCCGGGGCGCTTCGAGCCCGCATGCCGGCTGGGCTTTCGCCGCATTCGGGGTGTACCTGCTGATCAACGGCTTCCGCAGGGCGGCCGCCCCCGCCGACCGGGCGGCGCCTCGCCACGGCAGCGGCCGCGAGCCCGATCGCCGCACCGCAATCCTGGTCCCGTTGTGCACCCTGCTCGTGGGTGTCGCCGGCGTCGGCGGTCTCTGGTGGGGTATCGCCGCGCGCGATGTGACCATCGGCGCCTTCGGCGTGTTGGCCGCCTCGTTCGCCCTGGCCGCCGCGCCCGTGGCCGGGCAATCGCTGCGCAGCCGCCGGCGGGGGTCCTGAGCTGTTTTGGAAGCGGCCGAGCTCACCGGTTATCCTGGGTGGCACTTGCCTGCGCCCGCGTACCCGCGGATATCCGCGCGGCACCACCCGTACGAGGAGAAGCTTCCCATGGCTGTGCCCAAGCGCAGAATGTCGCGCTCGAACACCCGTAGCCGCCGCGCGCAGTGGAAGGCCAAGCCCGCCGAGCTGGTCGGTGTGACCGTGGCCGGGCAGCAGCACAAGGTGCCGCGTCGGCTGCTCAAGGCGGCCCGGCTGGGTCTGCTCGACCTCGATCGTCGCTGAATCGAGACACTGTCTCAACGGCGCGCCTCTCAGCGCACTCTCAGGCGTTGAGGTGAAACTGGGTCCGTGCGCATTCTTGTCGTGGACGACGATCGTGCCGTGCGCGAATCCCTGCGCCGGTCCCTGTCCTTCAATGGATACGCGGTAGAACTGGCCCAGGACGGCGTGGAAGCGCTCGATCTGATCGCCAACGATCGTCCGGACGCCGTGGTGCTGGACGTGATGATGCCGCGGCTCGACGGGCTGGAGGTCTGTCGGCAGCTGCGCAGCACCGGCGACGACTTGCCGATCCTCGTGCTGACCGCCCGCGATTCGGTGTCCGAGCGGGTCGCCGGCCTCGACGCCGGGGCCGACGACTATCTGCCCAAACCGTTCGCGCTCGAGGAGCTCCTCGCCCGGATGCGGGCACTGCTGCGCCGTACCGCGCCCGACGACGCGCCCGAGTCGCCGGCGATGACGTTTCTCGACCTCACGCTGGATCCGGTCACCCGCGAGGTCACCCGCGGGTCCCGGCAGATCAGTCTCACCAGGACCGAGTTCGCCCTGCTGGAGATGCTGATCGCCAACCCCCGGCGGGTGCTCACCCGCAGCCGGATCCTGGAGGAAGTGTGGGGATTCGACTTCCCGACGTCGGGTAACGCTCTCGAGGTGTACATCGGTTACCTGCGGCGCAAGACGGAAGCCTCGGGGGAGCCACGCCTGATCCATACTGTGCGCGGGGTGGGGTACGTCCTGCGCGAGACTCCGCCCTGATGTCGGTCGCCCCACCCTCACCTGATTCCCCGGCCAAGCCCGGACGCCGCAAGCGGCCCCGTACCACCAGTTCGTTGTCGCTGCGGTGGCGGGTGATGCTGCTGGCGATGTCGATGGTGGCCCTGGTGGTGGTGCTGATGTCGGTCGCGGTCTACGCCGTGGTCTCCCGCGCGCTCTACGACGACATCGACAATCAACTACACAGCCGCGCGCGGCTGCTCATCGAGAGCGGGTCACTGGCCGCCGATCCGGGCAAGGCCATCGAGGGCACCGCCTATTCCGACGTCAATGCCATGCTCGTCAATCCGGGCCGGTCCATCTACACTGCGAATCAGCAGGGCCAGACGCTGCCGCTCGGCGAGGCCGAGAAGGACGTCATCTCCGGCGAACTGCTGCTGTCCCTGCGCACCGCCAACCATCAGCGGGTGCTGGCTGTGCACCTCACCAACGGCAGCACGTTGCTGATCTCCAAGAGCCTGGCGCCCACCAGCCAGGTGCTGGGCCGTCTCGGCACGGTGCTGCTCATCGTCGGCGGGGTCGGTGTGACGGTGGCCGCGGTCGCCGGCGGCATGGTCGCGCGCGCCGGCTTGCGTCCGGTCGCGCGGTTGCGCAAGGCCGCCGAACGCGTCGCACGTACCGACGATCTGCGACCCATCCCGGTGTACGGCAGCGACGAACTGGCCCGGCTGACCGAGACCTTCAACATGATGCTGCGGGCGCTGACCGAGAGTCGGGAACGTCAGGCCCGCCTGGTCTCCGACGCCGGGCACGAACTGCGCACACCGCTGACCTCCCTGCGCACCAACGTCGAGCTGCTGATGGCATCGCAGGCGCCGGGCGCGCCCCGGCTGCCCGAGGAGGAGATGGCGGATCTCCGCGCGGATGTGATCGCCCAGATCGAGGAGCTGTCCACGCTGGTCGGCGATCTCGTCGACCTCACCCGCGACGACGCCGGCGGAGTCACCTACGAGCCCGTGGACCTGGCCGAGGTCGTCGACCGTAGTCTCGAACGAGTTCGCCGCCGCCGCAACGACATCGAGTTCGACGTGCGGGTCATCGGCTGGCAGGTCTACGGCGACTCGGCGGGGTTGTCCCGCGCGGTGCTCAATCTGCTCGACAACGCGGCGAAGTGGAGTCCGCCGGGCGGTCGGGTGGGAGTCGTTCTCACCCAGACGGATCCGGTGCACGCCGAGCTGGTCGTCTCCGACGAGGGCCCGGGGATCCCTGAGCAGGAGCGCCAGCTGGTGTTCGAGCGCTTCTACCGGTCCACCGCGGCCCGGGCGATGCCCGGCTCCGGACTCGGCCTGGCGATCGTCAAACAAGTCGTCCTCAAACACGGTGGCGCCCTGCGGGTCGAGGAGACCGTGCCCGGTGGCGAGCCACCCGGTACGAGCATCTACCTGATGTTGCCCGGCCGTCCGGTGGACCGGGCCGACAGCGACCTCGGCGATGAGCACGCCGCTGCGCAGGACGCCGAGACACCGGCCTATGCCGATGCCGAACGGGACCCGGCGTGGTCGCGTGCGGACAACGGGTGAGCGGCCGTATGACCGCCCTCGTGACGCAGACCACCTGTCGACGGCGAAGTCTCGGGCGGCTGCAACGGTTCTCTAAGTGGATTCTCAGTCCCACTGGGCACTGTGAAGGCGCACCCGGCGTTGGACCAGATAGCGGATCAGTCAACGTCGGACACCCGAGGGTCGGACCATTCACGAGGGAGAGCACCGAAGCGACATGACGAACCACCCGAGGTACACACCGCCGCCGCAGCAGCCCGGGCCCCGGCCGGGTAGCCACGACACCGGGTACCCGGGTGCGCCGCGGCGCGACGGCTATCCACAGCAGGCCTACGACTGGCGTTACGCCACGGCCGCGCAGCAGCAGAACCCGCAGAACCAGCAGCAGTTCCGCGCGCCGTACGACCCGTACCGGGGTGCCGCCCAACCCACGGCGGTTCTGGGCAGTCCTCCGCGTCCGGTTCAGAAGCGTTCGCGGACCGGCACTCTCGCGATCGGCGCGCTGGCGATCGCCATCGTCTCGGCCGGCGTCGGCGGTGGCGTGGCGACGATCGCCCAGCAGGACCGGCCCGCGATCAGCAACACCCTCTCGGGCGCGGCGCCCACCCAACCCGCGGCGGCGCTGCCGGCGGGCAGCGTCGAACAGGTCGCGGCCAAGGTGGTGCCCAGCGTGGTCAAGCTCGAGACCGATCTGGGACGCGCCTCGGAGGAGGGTTCGGGCATCGTGCTCACCTCCGACGGCCTGATCCTCACCAACAACCACGTCGTCGCCGCGGCCGGCGGCACGCCGAACACCCCCGGCGGCCAGCCGGTGAAGACGAAGGTCACGTTCTACGACGGTCGGACCGCCGGATTCACCGTCGTGGGCACCGATCCCAGCAGTGACATCGCGGTGGTCCGCGCCGACGACATCTCCGGTCTGACCCCGATCACCCTCGGGTCGTCGGCGGATCTGCGGGTCGGGCAGGACGTGGTGGCCATCGGCTCGCCGCTCGGCCTGGAGGGCACCGTCACGACCGGCATCATCAGCGCGCTGAACCGACCGGTCGCCGCTGGTGGTGACACCAAGAACCAGAACACGGTCCTCGACGCGATCCAGACGGATGCGGCGATCAACCCGGGCAACTCCGGTGGCGCGCTGGTCAACATGAACGGCGAGCTCGTCGGCGTGAACTCGGCCATTGCGACCATGGGCGGCGACTCGCCGCAGGCGCAGAGCGGGTCGATCGGTCTGGGCTTCGCCATCCCGGTCGACCAGGCCAAGCGCATCGCCGACGAACTGATCCAGAACGGCAGCGCGTCACACGCATCCCTCGGGGTGCAGGTGAGTAACGACCGCACCTCGGACGGCGCCAAGATCGTCGAGGTCACCAATGGCGGCGCCGCCGCCGCGGCCGGCCTGCCCAGCGGCGTGGTGGTCACCAAGGTCGACGACCGCGTGATCAACAGCGCCGATGCGCTGGTGGCCGCCGTCCGGTCGAAGGCCCCGGGTGACAAGGTGACACTGACCTTCCTCGATCAGTCGGGTAAGCCGCAGACCGTTTCCGTCACTCTCGGCAAGGCCCAGCAGTGACGACCGGGTTCCGTCCGGGCACCAGGCCCGGAACGCCGCGCGCGAGTGCGCCGCTGTCCGTGCCCACATATACGGTTGAGGTCATGGAACAGCCAGGGGAGTTGGTGGGCCGGGCGCTGGTCGTCATCGTCGACGACCGGACCGCGCATGGCGACGAGCAAGACCACAGCGGTCCGTTGGTGACCGAGCTGCTCGGTGAGGCGGGCTTCGTCGTGGACGGCGTGGTCGTGGTCTCGGCGGACGAGGTGGAGATCCGCAACGCGCTGAACACTGCGGTCATCGGTGGCGTCGACCTGGTGGTGTCGGTCGGCGGTACCGGGGTCACACCGCGCGACGTCACACCCGAGGCGACGCGCGACATCCTCGACCGGGAACTGCTGGGCATCTCCGAAGCGCTGCGGTCGTCCGGCCTGTCGGCGGGCATCGTCGATGCCGGGGTCTCCCGCGGTCTGGCCGGCATCTCCGGCAGCACCCTGGTGGTGAACATCGCCGGCTCCCGCGCGGCCGTCCGTGATGGGATGGCGACGCTCGGACCGCTGGCCGTTCAGATCATCGGGCAGCTGTCGAGTTTGGACATCTGACGGCACGACCGTCTCACGAAGCCGCCGTGGCGGGCCTGTGCGGGCCCGCCACGGCGGTTTTTCTTCGTTCAGCAGCTCTCGGAAAGTTACGGGAAAATGAACGAGATCGTCACCTTCCTGTGACGTTGATCACACCAGGAATAGGTCATGCCGGAGTCCGCTAAGCCTTCTCGAGAGCTAGTTAACAAAATCTTCGGCGACGCACTGCCGGAGACGACGGCCGATGAGCGCGACGGGGACGGCCGCGACGACGGTTCCCTACACGATCGCTGGCTGCGCGACAATATCCCGCCTCACCACGATTGACCTGCGGTTTCACCGCCATTGGCCAATTGTCCAGGTGCCCGGCGCGCCGAGCGGACCGGGCAATGTGAGGATGGGCCGGCGCCACGCGTCGGGGTGGCCGGCGTCGAGGTCGGTGGGCGACTGATCAAGGGGTCGGCCGGCTGAGAACTCAGCAAAGATCAGCTGTCGGAATCCTGTACGACCCGCCGTTCCGGTTCCCGTTGCCGGTGAGTAGCCACACCGTTATGTTCCTCGTGTCAACGATGAGATAAGCGTAAGAGCGGCATGTGGAGGCTTTAATTCCACTCACATGTTGGTCTTGCGGAGTGTGGGGTGTAACACATTGCACCGAGCGCTCGAACAACCAGTCGGAGAACCTCCGATCACCGGAAAGCTAGGGAGAACATGAAGGCAATCAGTCGGGTGCTGATCGCGTTGGTTGCGGCCATCGCGGCTCTGTTCACGAGCACAGGCACTTCTCACGCAGGTTTGGACAACGAACTCAGCCTGGTCGACGGACAGGGTCGCACCATGACGATCCAGCAGTGGGACACCTTCCTCAACGGGGTGTTCCCGCTCGATCGCAACCGGCTGACCCGCGAGTGGTTCCACTCGGGCCGGGCCAAGTACATCGTCGCCGGCGAGGGCGCCGATGACTTCGAGGGCACGCTCGAGCTGGGTTACCAGATCGGCTTCCCCTGGTCGCTCGGTGTCGGCATCAACTTCAGCTACACCACGCCCAACATCGCCCTGGACGCCCAGGACTTCGTCGCCGTTGGCGCAACGCCCGGAGATACAATTATCGACCCGATCCCCGGCATCTCGACCCCGCCGCTGTTCCCCGGCGCATCGTTCACCGCCGACCTGGGCAATGGCCCCGGCATCACCGAGGTCGCCACCTTCTCGGTGGACGTGACCGGCCCGGAGGGTGCGGTGGCAGTGTCCAACGCCCACGGCACCGTGACCGGTGCGGCCGGCGGCGTGCTGCTGCGTCCCTACGCCCGGCTGATCTCGTCGACCGGCGACAGCGTCACCACCTACGGCGAACCGTGGAACATGAACTGACGATCCACTCATCGTGACAGGCAGTCCCCGGTTCCGGCCGGGGACTGCCGTCCCGCCTGACGGATCGGCCCGCACGAGGGTGAATCCCCGTGTGGGACAACCACAATCGCTGTCAAATCAGGACTTTCCAGCACGCTGCGGGCCGGGCGTTCCGGTGCTAGCATTGCAATAGCCGTTCCATCGCTGGAAATCGCAACCTTCGTGAGTGAGTTAAGAGAAAGGAAGCCCGGTGGCTGATACCGCCAGAATTGGCTTCGCGAGTGCCAAGAAGTTGGGCACCACGGTGATCGGTGCGCTCGCTGTCTCGGGGGCATTGCTGAGCTTCGGTGCTGGAACCGCATTCGCCGACGAGATCTCGGCAGACCCGTCGGATCCCCGGTCGAGGCCCGCCGTCGAGGATGGCGTGCGGACGTCCGGCTCCGCCGAGAGCGCCGCAATCCAGGGTGAGGCCCGCGCGTCGGCGATCGCCGTCCCGAACATCACCGCCGGCTCGCCGCAGCCCGGCAACCTCTCGGACCTGGGCATCAACTGCCTATTCGACTGGGACAACTCCTGCGGACCGGTGACGACACCGCCGTACTGATCCGCCGGCCTGCGGGCCGAGTTTCAGGTGCCTTCAAGAGGAGGTACGTCCGCCTCGATCGGCGGGCGTACCTCCTTCTTGTCGTGATGGGGGCGTGGAGGTTTGCGGCTACCCGCGGTCGGCGCTCGTGGTGTCGGCCGTATCCGGTTCCGGACCCGAGCCGGGCACGTCGGCATCGCTGGTGCCGGTCCCGTCGCGCAGCAGATTGCGGATTTCGGTCAGGAGCGACAACTCGGTGTCCTGCGCCTGCTCGACCTGGCCCCGCTCGCGCAACTTCTTGTACGGCAGCACGATGAGGAAGTACACGACAGCCGCGACCAGGATGAAATTGATCATCGCCGACAGCAGGATGTTCAGGTCGATCGCCTGATCCCCGCCGATGTTGATGCGCAGGATGCCGTAGTTCGACTCACCGCTGGCCCCCACCCGGTTGATCAGCGGCTGGATGATGCTCTCGGTGAATTTGGTGACCAGCGCGGTGAATGCGGTACCGATGACGACGGCGACCGACAGGTCGATGATGTTGCCGCGGGCCAGGAAATCCTTGAATCCCTTCAACATGTGCAGAGCCCTTCTTCCGGGTGGTCGCTGATGTGGCGCAACGTTAGTCCGCTCTCAGCGCAAGGTCAGCGTGATCGCCCGGGTCAACGTGGCGCCGGCCACCTCGGTGGCCGCCCGAGCCGGTAGCGCGACCAGCACCACGCGCTCGCCGGACGCGCCCGGTCCGGACGATGCCGGCGACACCAACACCACGACCGCCTCGGTGGCGATCACCTGCGGGCGCTCGCCCGCGTCACCGGCGACGGCGTCGGTGGCGTCGGCGGCGAGGACGTCGACGACGTCGCCCGAACGCAGCAGGTCGACCAGCGCGGGGTCGGAGAGATGCAGCGCCACCAATCGCGCATCCGCGCCTACTGCGGCTTCGGCGACCCGCGAACCCAAAAGCCTTACGTCGGTGAGGATCTCACCGCGTCGGGTGGGTCCGGCCAGAGTCGAACCCAGGACGTCGGCGGATTCGGCTCGCGCCCCGTCCGGCACGGATTCGGCCGGTAGATCCTGCACCGTCACATCGTCGGCCGTCAGCGCATGCCCGGGCGAGAGGTCCTTCGCGGCGACGACGACCGCGATCCGGTCGCCGTCTGGATCGGAGCGCACCGCGGCCAGCGCCGCCAACACGACGAGCCCGCCGGCGGCGAGACGACGCGCCCTGACGGTGCGGGTCCAATCGGGGCGTGATGCAGCCAACCGCGCCAGTGCCGACGGCGCCAGAGATTCGCCCACACCGTCACGCTAGGTCGGGATCGGCCCGTTGCGCGCGGTCGGACGGACGGGCCTGTGGATAACCCGAATCAGCTGGAGGCCGCGGCCGGCGCTGCGCTCTTGGCCGTGGAGCTCGAACCGGAGTCGCCCGACGAGCCCGACGAGCCGGACGATCCGTTGCTCGACGATGTCGACTTCTCGGAGCCGCCGGCGGATTCGGAACTCTTGGCGGCGCCGTTGCCCGAGCTCTTACCGGCCTCTCGGCTGTCGGTGCGGTAGAACCCGCTGCCCTTGAACACGACGCCCACCTTGCCGAAGAGTTTGCGCAACCGGCCGTTGCACTGCGGGCATTCGGTCAGCGCATCGTCGCTGAACGCCTGAACGGCATCGAAGCGGTTGTCGCATTCGGTGCACGCATAGGAATAGGTAGGCACGAAAACCTCCGAGGTCGTCAAACTAGTTAGCACTCTACCGACTCAAGTGCTAGAACCGCCACGCCGCGGGTGTCATTCCCGCAACCGGACCAAGCCGTGCCCAGGGGTCAACGCATGCGTCATGGTGACATCGTGCGGTTCAGTGGGCAGTTGCTCGACCAATTCATCATCGCGCACCACGGCCACCAGGCGTGCGCCCGGGGCCGCCAGCGGAAGTGAGCGATCGTAGAAACCCGCGCCCCGGCCCAGTCGTGCGCCCGTGCGATCGACTGCCAGTGCGGGCACCAGCACCGTCACGGCATGCGCGATCGCTTCGTCTCCGAGCGTCGGCCCCGCCGGCTCGAGCAATCCGTAGCGGGCGGCGATCAGCCGGCCGGGCCGGTACTCGGCCCACCGCAGCGCCATGGCCGCTCCGGTGGCGTCGTGGGCGGTGACCGGAACCAGTACCCGCGCCCCAAGCGCGCGCAGGGCGTCCAGCAATTCCACCGACCCGGGTTCGGAACCGACGGGCACGTACGCACATACCGTCTCGCCGGCCCGGACGAAGCCGGGCAGGTGCCCGCACAGCGCCTCGGTGTCGGCCTGGCGTCGCGCCGCCGGCACTTCGCGGCGGGCGCGCAGCAGCGCGGTCCGAAGATCGGACTTGGTCGGGCGGTTCACAGCCTCCACGATGACATCCGGACTTCGTCCGTATTGCCGGCTATGGGAGGTCGAACCGATTCCGACCAGTTATCTTGGTGGCGATGACACCGCCTGAAGTTCCCATCCCGCGCACCGCGGTCGTCCCCGCCGCCGGGCTGGGCACGCGTTTCCTGCCTGCCACCAAGACGGTGCCCAAGGAGTTGCTGCCGGTCGTGGACACTCCCGGCATCGAACTCGTCGCCGCCGAGGCGGCCGAGGCCGGGGCCGAGCGACTGGTGATCATCACCTCCGAAGGCAAAGACGGGGTGGTTGCCCACTTCGTGCAGGACCTGGTCCTCGAGGGGACGCTGGAGGCCCGCGGCAAGAAGACCATGCTCGAGAAAGTGCGGCGTGCCCCCGCGTTGATCAAGGTCGAGTCGGTGGTGCAGAGCGAACCACTGGGACTCGGGCACGCGGTCGCCTGTGTGGAGCCGACGCTGTCGGACGACGAGGACGCCGTCGCCGTGCTGCTCCCCGACGATCTGGTGCTGCCCACCGGGGTGCTGGAGACGATGTCGAAGGTGCGGGCCAAACGCGGCGGCTCGGTGCTCTGCGCGATCGAGGTGGAGCCGGAGAAGATCAGCGCCTACGGCGTCTTCGACGTGGAGGTGGTGCCCGATGCGACCAACCCGAACGTATTGCGGGTGCGGGGCATGGTCGAGAAGCCCAAGGCCGAGGACGCGCCGTCGCCCTACGCCGCGGCCGGTCGCTACGTCCTGGACCGGGCGATCTTCGATGCGTTGCGGCGCGTCGAACGCGGAGCGGGCAACGAGATCCAGTTGACCGACGCGATCGCGCTGCTGATCGAAGAGGGCCACCCGGTCCATGTGGTCGTCCACCGCGGCTCCCGACACGACCTGGGAAATCCGGGCGGCTACCTCAAGGCTGCGGTTGACTTTGCGTTGGAACGCGACGACTACGGACCCGAATTGCGGGAGTGGTTGGTCGAGCGATTGGGTCTGACCGAGAAATAGCGCAGCGCGACAGGCCCGGATGATCAGAAAGGCGTGTTGTGCGGTCGGTTGAGGAGCAGCAGGCCCGGGTAGCCGCCGCCGCGGTGGCACCGCGGCCGGTGCGCGTCGCCATCGCCGAGGCGCAGGGGCTGATGTGTGCCGAGGAAGTGGTCACCGAACGTCCCATGCCCGGCTTCGACCAGGCGGCCATCGACGGATACGCGGTCCGCAGCGTCGATGTGCTGGGGGTCGGGAGCCTCGACGGTGAGGATCACGACGGCCGGGACATCAGTCTGCCGGTGATGGCGTCGATCGTGGCGGGCGAGCGCACGCCCAGCCGCCTGCAGCCCCGGCAGGCGGCGCGCGTGCAGACCGGCGCCCCGATGCCCACACTGGCCGATGCGGTGCTGCCGTTGCGGTGGACCGACGGCGGCTCGGGTCGGGTGCGAGTGCTGCGCGGGGTGCGCTCCGGCGCATATGTCCGGCGTACCGGTGACGATGTCCAGCCCGGCGATGTGGCGGTGCGGGCCGGCACGATCATCGGCCCGGCCCAGGTGGGGCTGCTGGCCGCAGTGGGCCGGGAGCGCGTACTGGTCCACCCGCGGCCTCGCCTATCGGTGCTGTCGGTGGGCGGCGAGCTGGTCGACATCAGTCGCACGCCGGGCAACGGGCAGGTCTACGACGTGAACTCCTATGCGCTGGCCGCCGCCGCGCGCGACGCCGGTGCGGAGGTGAACCGGGTCGGGATCGTCGACGCCGATCCGGCCCGGCTGCGCGAGGTGGTCGAAGGTCAGCTGAACCGCGCGGAGATCGTCGTGATCGCGGGCGCGGTCGGCGGCGCGGCGGCCGAATCGGTGCGCAACGTGCTGGCCGGGCTCGGGGAGATGGAGGTGGCGCGGATCGCGATGCACCCCGGATCGGTCCAGGGTTTCGGTCAGCTCGGCCGCGACGGCGTGCCGGTGTTCCTGCTGCCGGCCAATCCGGTCAGCGCGCTGGTGGTCTTCGAGGTGATGGTCCGTCCGCTGATCCGGCTGTCATTGGGTAAGCGGGCGCCGATGCGCCGCGTCGTCTCGGCGCGTGCCCTGTCGCCCATCACGTCGGTGGTCGGGCGGAAAGGCTATCTACGGGGCCAGCTCATGCGCGATCAGGACACCGGCGAGTATCTGGTGCAGGCACTCGGTGGCGCGCCGGGTGCATCGTCGCACCTGTTGGCCACGCTCGCCGAGGCCAACTGTCTGGTGATCGTGCCCAGCGACGCCGAGGAGGTCCGGACCGGCGAAACCGTCGACGTGGCGTTCCTGGCGCAGCGCGGCTGATCGAGTGAGGTGAATCCGCTGCGATCCAGTTCCGCCCACCCGGGTTGGCCGACCTCCACGGGCCCGGTGCGGGTGCCCGGCGGAGTGGTGCGGCTGCGCCCGGTTCGGCTGCGCGACGGGGCGACGTGGAGCCGCATCCGGTTGGCCGACCGCGCCCACCTCGAACCATGGGAGCCGGTCACCGGCGTGGAATGGTCGCTGCGACATGCCATGTCCTCGTGGCCCTCGGTGTGTTCGGGTCTGCGGTCGGAAGCCCGCAAGGGCCGGATGCTGCCCTACGCCATCGAACTCGACGGGCAGTTCGCCGGTCAGCTCACGATCGGGAACGTCACGCACGGGGCGCTGCGGTCGGCCTGGATCGGCTACTGGGTGGCCAGCGACGTGATCGGTGGGGGTGTGGCGACCGCAGCGCTCGCCCTCGGCGTCGACCACTGCTTCGGGCCGGTCATGCTGCACCGGGTGGAGGCCACCGTGCGACCGGAGAACGCCGCCAGCCGCCGCGTTCTGGCCAAGGTGGGCTTCCGCGAGGAGGGTCTGCTCAAGCGCTATCTCGAGGTGGACGGGGCGTGGCGCGATCATCTCCTGGTCGCCGTGACGGCCGAGGAGCTACCGGTATCGGCCGTGGCGGCGTTGGTGCACACGGGCCGGGCGGCCTGGGCCTAGCGGTCGGCGGCTGCGCGTCAGACGCCGCGAGGCCAAATTGTGACACGTGTGACTGGTGTTACTCGTGGTGCTTGTCTGCGGTTAATTACAGGTGTGTAATTGTCCCCGGCGCGTCGTCCCCAGATGCGCTGGTCACCGGACCTAGCCTGAAGGGGAAAGGAGCAGGCGCCATGCCAAGCATCCCCCAATCTCTTCTCTGGATCTCGCTCGTCGTGCTGTGGCTCTTCGTGCTGGTTCCGATGTTGATCAGCAAGCGGGACGCAGTCCGTCGCACGAGCGACGTCGCGCTGTCGACCCGGGTGCTCAACTCCGGTTCGAGCGCGCGGCTGCTGCGCCGTACGCGACCCGCCGCCGGACACCACTCGGACCCCGATTGGCAACCGTCGGCCGACGCCCACGGCGAGGACCACGATGAGGACCTCGACGAGGTGGAGGCCGACGCGCAGGACGCGCCCCGGCGCACCGTCGTGCTCGCCGCCGCCGCGACTGCCTCCGACGAACCGGACTATCTGGACGTCGATGTGGTCGAGGAGGACTCCGGTGCGCTGCCGATCGCTGCCGCCTCCACCGAATTCCGCGAAGACCCGGTTCGCGAGGAGCCCGTCGAGCAGCCGGCCGAGCTGCACGAGACCCTTTCGGACACAGCCGAATCCGAGGACGTCACCGAGCGGCTGGAGCAGCAGTCCGCCGACGATGCCGACGATGCCGACCAGGCCGACCAGGCCGCCGATGCCGACGGCACCCGCGACGAGTACGAATACGTGGCGGATTCGTCGGGTCTGGAGGCGTCGACCGAGGAGGACGACCCGGGCATCGCCGATTCGGTGAGCGCCGCTCGACGGCGTCGCTACGAATCGAAGACCGCGGCCGCGGTGAGCGCCCGCAAGTACCAGTTCCGCAAGCGCATGGTGACGGGTATGGCGGTCGCGCTCCTCGTCACGGGTGTGGCGGCCTACCTCGTCGCCCCGTGGGCGTGGTGGCTGTGCGGGGTGGTCGGCGTCGTGACCGCGCTGTACCTGGGCTATCTGCGTCGCCAAACACGCATCGAGGAGCAGGTGCGCCGTCGCCGCGCGCAGCGGGTGCGCCGGTCCCGCCTGGGCGTGGAGAACACCGCCGACAGCGATCTGGACGTCGTGCCGTCCCGGTTGCGCCGGCCGGGGGCGGCGGTGCTCGAGATCGACGACGAGGACCCGGCGTTCGAACACCTCGACGAGGTCGCGTTCGCCCGGCACTACGACCTGCCCAGGGCCGCTGGTCAGTAGCCGGTTTCGGCCGGTGCGTCGAGGCTGGTAGCCTTTCGTCCGGTATCAGGGGCTATGGCGCAGTTGGTAGCGCGACTCGTTCGCATCGAGTAGGTCAGGGGTTCGATTCCCCTTAGCTCCACTTCTCGTCCGGGGTGGCCCGGTCGCCCAATGACGACCAAATTATTACCGCCTCCGTGTTCGGTGGCGAACGACTCGGTTTCGGCGACGGTGTCCCGCACAATTCGGCGTGGATGATCTTGACCTGCACGCCGATCGGGGACGACAGTTGGACAGTGGCACTCGCCGCGTGATGCCGCCGACTGCGGCGCGCGTCGGCCGCCTCCCCGCTGCGCTGCGGCGCGACCCGCTGCGCACCGTCGTGGCGGTCACCGTCGACGTCGTATGCGCCGGTCTGGCCGTCGGCCTGGCCGGTGTATGGGCTTCCGGCACGCAGACCTCCGCACCACCGGTATGGCTCGCCACCCTGTTCGTGCCGTTGGTCGTCGTCCTCCTCGGCGTGCGTTCGCTGTACCGGCCCAATCTGAACCGCCGAATCATGGACGAGGTGGGTCCCGTCGAGACGACGGTGATGCTCGCGGCGATGCTGGTGCTGACCGTGATGACGTTCTCCAACACCACCGGCCGTCCCGGCGGGTTGATGTCGAAAGTCTGGATCTGCGCCGCCGTGCTGATGCCCTCGGGCCGCGTGCTCCACGTGACGCTGCAGCGCCGGCTGTCCCATCGCCACCTGCTGGCCGCGCCGACGCTCATCGTCGGAAACGGGATGGTGGCCCATCAGATCGCCGAGCGCCTCTCGCAATCCGACCGGTACGGGCTGAAGCCGATCGGCCTGCTCTCGGTGGAGGATCCGTGGTCGGGGTCGGACGCCACTGCCCCCACCGCGCTTCCGCGCCTCGGTCCGCCGGAGTCGATCGCGGAGGCGATCGCCGCCACCGGCGCCGAGGCGGTCATCGTCGCGTTCTCGGTCATGCAGGATCACCTCCTCACCCGCGTGGTGCCCGTCGCGCTGGAACACCGTCTGCGGGTCTGGGTGGTGCCGCGCATGTTCGACGTGGTGGGGCAGGGGGTGCGGGTGGAGCACATCGGTGGACTGCCCCTGCTGGCGGTGGCTCCGGCCCACCCCCGCGGCTGGCGGTTCGCCGTCAAACACGCCTGCGACCGGGTGCTGGCCGGCGCCGGTCTGGTGGCGCTGTCGCCGCTGTTGCTGCTGCTGGCGGCGCTGATCGCGCTGACGTCCCGCGGACCGATCCTGTTCCGGCAGCAGCGGGTCGGGCGTGACGGCCAGGTGTTCGACTGCCTGAAGTTCCGCACCATGCGAGAGCCGGCCGAAACGGACGGCGATTTCGCACTCGAGCCGCTCACGGCCCCCGGCGGGGTCGAAGGACGGGACCGCCGTACCCCGATCGGCAAGATCATGCGGGCCACGTCGATGGACGAGCTGCCCCAGTTGGTGAACGTCGTGCGCGGCGAGATGAGTCTGGTCGGGCCGCGCCCCGAGCGGCCCGAGTACGTCGACGCATTCGAAGCCGACATTCGCCGCTACGGGGAGCGTCACAGGGTCAAGGCCGGTGTGACCGGCTGGGCTCAGGTGCACGGTCTGCGTGGCCAGACCTCGCTGCAGGATCGCGCGGAATGGGACAACTACTACATCGAGAATTGGTCCCTGACCCTCGATGTGAAGATCCTGGCGCTCACCGTCCCAGCGATGTTGCGCCGCGCCGAGTGACCGGCTCGGAACTCACTCGGCGCGTTTGAGCACCGCCAGCACCGTCATCAGGAGGATCTTGATGTCCAGGGCGATCGACCAGTTCTCGATGTAATAGTTGTCCCATTCCGCCCGGTCGGCGATGGAGGTCTGCCCACGCAACCCGTTGACCTGGGCCCAGCCGGTCACACCGGCCTTGACCCGGTGGCGCTCCCCGTAGCGGCGGATCTGCATCTCGAACAGTTCGACGAACTCCGGGCGCTCCGGCCGGGGACCGACCAGGCTCATATCGCCCTTGACGACGTTGATGAACTGCGGGAGTTCGTCCATCGACGTGGCCCGCATGATCTTGCCGATCTTGGTGCGCCGGTCGACGCCTTCGACACCGCCCGGTGCCGAACCGGCACCCAGCTGGAAGGCGGCGTCGGAAGCGCGAGGTTCGCGCATGGTGCGGAATTTGAGGCAGCCGAACACCTGACCGTCGCGACCGACCCGCTCCTGGGTGAAGAAGATCGGCCCCGGCGAGCTGAGCCGCACCAGCAGCATCAGCGTCAGGAAGAGCGGCGAGATGAGGATCAGCCCCAGCGCGGCCAGCACGCGGTCCAGGACGTGTTTGACGGTGAACTGCCATCCGCGCGGGTTGGCGTGCGGCAGGGCGAGCAGCGGGAGGCCGCCGATGTGTTCGACCCGCACCTTTTCGCCCACCGCGTCGAACATGCGCGGCACCACCCAGACCCGCATGCCGTGCTGGTGTGCGACCCGGATGACGCGGGTCAGGAGCTGGTCCTGGGTACGGGAGAAGGCGATGATCAACGCCTCGGCGCCGGTGCGGTCGATCGCGCCCTCGATGCCCTCGGGGCTGCCGACGTGGGGGAGCAGCGGGACGTCGTCACCGTCGCCACTCCACGGTTCTTCCGTGGAGACCAGCCCGATCGGCGCGAGTCCGTACTGTGGGGAGGTCCTGAGCCGTTCGGCGACCTGGTGCGCGACCCGGCCGTTGCCGACGATCAGCGTGGGCGCGACGAGGCCGCTACCGACGGCAACCCGTAGTCGCCGCTGGACGAAGGCGTGGATCAACCTGCCGAGCGGCATGAGCACGCCCGCACAGATCCAGATCTTGGACATCAGCGCGCCGGGCTTACCGGTGACGTCGCTGAAGATCAGCACCGCGAGCACCGTCATCGAGGCCAGCGCGACGGTGGTCTCCACCGGGCCGATCTCGTCCATCACCTTCCGGTCGAGCGTGCGGCGGTACGACGAGCGGAAGGCGAGCATCACGAGGACCAGCGGCACGAACAACGCCACCATCCACAGCGGCGCCAGCACCTCCTGGGTGTTGTACGCCCACCAGAGGCCGGCGGCGACGCCGAGCGATGCGGACAGCACGTCGACGGCGACGGTGATGGTGGTGTTGAGCGGATTCGCACGCACGAGCGCGGCCAGGGACTTCGACGGTCGCTGATCGGCCGAAGAATGCGCCTCGGGCGCCAATGCGGCGGAGACCGTCTCTGCCGACGCCACGACTGTCACACCTCCCGCGCCGCCATGGGCGGACAGTACTGGCTGTCGATGAGTCCGGCGCAGCGATTGGGCAGACGGTCTTGCGGACGACCGACTCTCGTAAGATTTGTGCCGTTCATCGAAGTCGCTCACCGCCCCTCGCCATTTGCCGTCTCGAAGATCTTCTTCCGTGCGATCGCGGCGAAATCCTCGAGGAGCTGCACCTGCGGACCGGTCCAGCGGCGGGGGCGGTCATCCCAGACGCACAGGGTGCCGATCGTGTTGCCGTCGTCGTCGGTGAGCAGGACCCCGGCGTAGGCCAGCACCTCACCGGCAACGACGGTCGGATGCTTGGCCAGTAACGGGTGGGCGGTCATGTCCTCCACGATCAGCGGCCGCCCGGCGACGACGGCGAACTTGCACACCGAGAACTCGATGGGCCGGGACCGGGTGAAGTCGTCGCCGACAATGCTGCACCCGGCGAGCAGCTGGGTGTCCCGGTCCACCAGCGAGACGGCGGCGTAGCGGGCACCGAGCGCCTCGGTGGTCAACGAGGCGATGCGGTCGAGCTGATCCTTTTGCGCTCCGGTCATCAGACCGGTTCGGTGCAAGGCGTCGATGCGGGCGGCGTCACCGAGCCACAGATCCATCAGGGAGTCGAGGAGCTTGTCGTTGTCCGCCAACTGTGCGGCCAGCCGGCGGACCGTGGGATCGTCGATCCCGGGTCCGGTCACCGTCTCGATGAGTGCGCGGTTGATCTGTGCGACTTTCGGATCGGTGACCTCCTCGTCCGCCCCCCCGCTCGGGGCGTCGCCGTCCGGCGACGTCGAGTCAGTCACCTCAACAGATTAGTGCCTGCGACGTTCCGGCGAACCGCAATACGGCCGTCAGCCGCAGCGGTTGCGAAAGTCGACCATCGGCCGACCGCGCCCGGCCGCCCCGACGTCCTTGCCCGTCCCGACGAGCACGCCGTAGCCTCGCAGACGTGGCCGGTTCCACCGCCGTCCGCGCAGCCGAACTCGCGGGCCTGGACTTCTTCGCCGGCTGCCCCGTCGATTCGCTGGGGCCGTTGGCCGCACAGCTGCGGCCGCTGACCGCAGCGCCGGGCGAGGTGCTCATGCGCCAGGGCGAACCCGCCGTGTCGTTTCTGCTCATCGGCTCCGGGTGCGCGCAGGTGACCCATTCTGGAGTAGGCGCGTCGCCCACCGTCGTCGAGGTGCATGCCGGCATGATCGTCGGCGAGATCGCCTTGATGCGCGACACCGCCCGCACGGCCACGGTCGTCGCGACCGATGCGCTGACCGGTTGGATCGGCGCGCACGATGCGTTCGAGGCCATGCTCGAGGTTCCGGGCCTGATGGCCAGGCTGGTCCGGCTGGCCCGCCAGCGGCTGGCCGCGTTCATCACCCCGATCCCCGTTCGGATGCGCGACGGCACCGAACTCTTCCTGCGGCCCGTGCTGCCCGGTGACAACGAACGCACGGTCAACGGGCCGGTGGAGTTCTCCAGCGAGACGCTGTACCGCCGTTTCCAATCCGCTCTGCGCCCGACGCCGCGGTTGATGGCGTACCTGTTCGAGGTGGACTACGCCGACCACTTCGTCTGGGTCATGACCGACGGTATCGACGGACCGGTGGTCGCCGATGCCCGCTTCGTCCGCGACGAGCGTGACCCGACCACCGCCGAGGTGGCGTTCATGGTCGGCGACGACTACCAGGGTCGCGGACTCGGCGGGTTCTTGATGAACGCTCTGGTGATCGCGGCGAAATACGATGGCGTGCAACGGTTCACCGCGCGCGTGCTCACCGACAACGTGCCCATGCGCAGAATCTTCGACAAGTTCGGCGCCCACTGGACCTACGACGACATCGGCGTCGTCACCACCGTTGTCGAGCTGCCCGCTGGGACGACCCTGCCGACCGGACTGGCCACCGAGATCCGTGATACGGCCGGCCAGGTCATCCGGGCGGTCGGTTGATGGCTCGCCCCCCGCTGAACAAGGACACCCGGCTCTGCATCTCACTGGCCGGACGGCCCAGCAATATCGGCACCCGGTTCCACAACCACCTCTACGAGGTGTTGGGCCTGGACTACGTCTACAAGGCGTTCACGACGAACGACATCGCCGCGGCGATCGGTGGGGTGCGCGCGCTGGGCATCCGGGGCTGCTCGGTGTCGATGCCGTTCAAACAGGCCGTCATCCCGCTCGTCGACGAGATCGAGCAGTCCGCCCGAGTCATCGATGCGGTCAACACGATCGTCAACGACGATGGACATCTGACCGCGTCGAACACCGACTACCTGGCCGTTCAGCGACTGATCGACGCGCATGCCCTCGACCGCACCCGCTCGGTGGTCATCCGCGGTAGCGGGGGAATGGCCGCCGCGGTCGGCGCCGCGTTCCGCGATCACGGATTCCTCGACGGCACGATCGTTGCCCGTAACCGCGACACCGGCGCGCAACTGGCCGGCCGGCTGGACTACCGATACGCCTCGAGCGTCGAGCGGCCCGACGGCGCCGTGCTCGTCAACGTCACACCCCTGGGGATGGCCGGCGGTCCGGACGCGGAGGCCTCGGCCTTCGACGACACAGCGATCGCCGGTGCCCACACGGTCTTCGACGTCGTCGCGATGCCCGCGGAGACACCGCTGATCACGGCGGCGCGGGCGGCCGGCGTTCCGGTCATCACCGGCGCAGAGGTCATCGCGCTGCAGGCGGCCGAACAGTTCGAGCGCTACACCGGGGTGCGGCCGACGGACCAGCAGGTTGCCGAGGCGTCGGCACTGTCGCGGGCCTGAGCGCTCAGGGTCGGATGACGGTCTGCTCGTCGATGGTCGCCGTCGCGTCGAGCAGCGGACCGATCTGGTCCTCCGTGCCGTCGGCGGTCAGCTCGAGCAGGAACAGGCCGTCCGGTGCAGGGATCACGACCGTCTTGCGGGCGATCATCCGCCGCACGCCGTCGCGGGTGTACGCCCCACCGACCTGATAGGCATCGAAACCGCTGAGCTGGGTGGCCTTCCCGTCGCCGAGGTTCTCGTAGCCGGGCAGATTCTTGATCTCTCCCGGCGCGTATTCGAGGATCTTGGCCGGGTCGACGTTGCCGGTCAGTTTGCTCATCGTCGCGGTGATCATCGGGGGATCCTGCGCGGCGGCCGGATCGTCGAAAACGATTGCGCGGTAAGCCCCCGGCGGTGTCCGGTCGCCGGCGTCCACCCAGCCCGCGGGGGTCGGCAGGTCGACCGTCGGGGTCCCCGGCTGACCGGGTTCGGCCGGGGTCTGCTGGATGCCGTTCTCGCGGATGTAGTCGGCGATCGTCTGCTGCGGACCGGCGGCCTCGGTCGGTGACGTCGGCGAGGGGGTCTCGGGTTCGGTGGGTGTGGCGCTGCTCGACGATGCGGCGCCCGAGGTGCTCTGCTGCTCGCTCACCGCCTCCCCGGATGTGCCGGAGTCGCAGCCCGCGAGGGCGAGGCCGACGGCGGCGGCGAGGACGGCGGCGGCGCCTGCTCGTAATGACGGTGTCATGGCACTCCGTTCGATCATGATCCGATGGAGGATACCGTCGAAGTCCCTTGTCGCGACACGATCTGGCGTGACGGCCGGTGGGTCGCCGGCTGTGGAATCATCGGCTGGTGCGCCACATCGCGGCCGTGGGGGCCGCCGCGGCAGTCCTCGCCGGGTGCGGTGCGGCACCGGACGAGCCGCAGCCCGCAGCCCCGCCGGCGACCAGCGCGGCCACCGGCGCGATCGATCCGTCGCGCATCGACCGCGCTCGGGACGACCTGCCGCCCGACTATGAGGTGGCCGACGTGAGCGGTCGGGTCACCCCGCTCGCCCAGTGGGGGTTCGGGCCCGGCTGGCGAGCCGAACCGGTGGCCTGCGGGGCCTTGTCGGATCCGGCGGTCGAGCCCGCGACGGTGCGCGGATGGTCCGCCTCCGGCGCGGGCGGGATCGTCTACGCCGTTGCGGCGTCGGGCGCCGCGGGCCTCGACCCGGCGGTGGTCGGCGAGTGCGACTCGTGGCAGGTGTCGGCGGGGCCGAGTACCGGCACCGTCCGCGTGGTGCCGGCCCCGCCGGTGCCCGGCGCGCAGACCGTCGCGATGGCGGCCGATACGCTGACGGTCGTCGAGGGCGGTACCGAAACGCGTTCGCGGGCAACGACTGTGATGGCCCATGATGCTGGACGCCTGGTCTACGTCACGGTGGTCACCGACCCGGGAGCATCGGATGCGGCGCTGGAGGGCGATTTCGCCGCCGACCTGCTCACCGAAACGGTCGCGGCGTTGCGCGCCTGAGCACAGGCGACGGGTACATTGGCGGCGATGTCCACCCCGAAGTCGATACCGGCCGTGGTCTTGGTGGCTCTGCTGACCGCCGCCTGCGGATCCGACGGTCAGGGCGGCGGTGCCGGGCCGTCCGCTGACATCGCCCGGATCTCCGAGGTCAGATCGACGTTCGGACCGCAGTTCCAGTACCGCGACATCGCGCCGACCGGAATCGACCCGAAACTGCTGCAGCCGCAGCCGGTGCCGGAGGGGGTGCGCTTCCAGCCGCCGGAGTGCGCGAAGTACGCCCGCGGACTGCTGCCCGAATCGGGACTCAAGGGCAACATGGCCGCAGCCACCGCCGAAGGCGAGGGCAACCGCTTCATCGCGATCGCCGTGGAGACCTCAGAGCCGGTCGCTCTCGACGACGCCGACAAGGCCTGCAACAAGGTGGAGTTCAGCGGTCCGCAGGTGCGTGGTCTGGTCGAGGCCGTCGAGGCCCCGGCGATCGAGGGGGCGCGGACCTCGGCGACCCATCGGGTGGTGCAGACTGTCGTCGGCGGTGTCCCGCGCACCGGTGAGCTCTACAACTACATCGCGAGCTTCGATTCCTATCTGGTGATCGTGACGGCCAATCCGCTGGTCGTGCCGGGGCAACGGGTGGTGCCGGTCAACACCCAGCGGGCGCGGGATCTGTTGAGCACCGCGGTCGCCGACGTCAGAGGTTGACCGCTCACCGCACGTCGTGTGGCCGGAACTGGATGCTGATGCGTCCCCCGGTGGGTCTCGTGGTCTTCGGAATCGCGTGCTCCCAGGTGCGTTGACAGGAACCACCCATCACCAGCAGATCGCCGTGGTGGTGATGGATGCGCAGCGACGGGCCGCCGCCGCGGGGGCGCAGCGCGAAAACGCGGGTGGCGCCGAGTCCCACGATCGCCACCATGGTGTCCTGGGTGCTGCTGCGGCCGATGTTGTCCCCGTGCCAGGCGACGCTGTCGTTGCCGTCGCGGTAGAGGCACAGCCCGGCGGTGGTGAACGGCTCGCCGAGTTCGCCGCCGTAGGAATCGTTGAGGCGCCTGCGCATCTGCTTGAGGCGCGGATGGGGCGCCGCCTCGTCCACGAGGTTGTGGAAGCTGAGCAGGCGAGGGACGTCGAGCACCCGGTCGTACATCTGCCGGCGCTCCGCGCGCCACGGGACGCAGGCCCGCAGTTCGTCGAAAAGGGTGTCGGCGTCGGTCAGCCAGCCCGATCGGACGTCGAGCCATGCGCCGTTGCCGAGGTGGCGCCGCTCGGCGTGCTCGAACAGGGAGCCTTGAAGAGCCTGCTCCATGCCGGAGAGTGTATCGCACACCCGTTCGATCGACTCAGAGGCGGACGGCACCCGGCCCGTGTTCGGCGAGGACGTCGCCGGGGTTGGTCAGCACGCACGTCTTGAGGCTCAGGCAGCCGCAGCCGATGCAGCCGGCGAGGTTGTCGCGCAGGCGCTGCAGGTGCAGGATCCGCTCGTCGAGGTCGGCGCGCCAACCGGCGGACAGCTTGGCCCAGTCCTTGGTCGTGGGCACCCGATCCGACGGCAGGGTGGCCAAGGCCGCACTGATCCGGGCCAGCGGGATACCGAGCCGCTGCGACATCCGGATGAATGCGACCCGCCGCAGCGTCTCGCGGGCGTAGCGCCGTTGGTTGCCCGCGGTGCGGCGGCTGCTGATCAGTCCTTCGCGTTCGTAGAAGTGCAAAGCCGACACCGCCACCCCGCTGCGCACCGCCATCTCGCTCGGGGTCAGCTCGTGGCCGTCCATGACCTGAACAATACTTCAGGTCTCGGTCGGCGCGCGATGGCGTTACGGTGATCGGGTGGCCGATATCGTGCTGGGATCGAACTCCGAGGTGGGCGCGCTGCGCGTGGTCATCCTGCACCGACCCGGCGCTGAACTGCAGCGGTTGACCCCGCGCAACAACGACGCGCTGCTGTTCGACGGGCTGCCCTGGGTGTCCAAGGCGCAGGAGGAGCACGATCAGTTCGCCGACGTGCTGCGCTCGCGTGGGGTAGAGGTGCTGCTCCTGGCCGAACTGCTGAGCGAGGCGCTGGCCAGCGGGGCCGCGCGGATGCAGGGGATCGCCGCGGCGGTGGATCCCCGGCGCCTGGGTTTGCCTCTGGCGCAGGAGCTGTCGGCGTATCTGCGGACGCTGGAGCCGCATCCGCTGGCGCATGTGCTGATGGCCGGTATGACGTTCAACGAGCTGCCGTTCGGTGAGCGCGAGTTCTCGTTGGTGCGACGGATGCATCACGGCGGCGACTTCGTCATCGACCCGCTACCCAATCTGCTGTTCACCCGCGACTCGTCATTCTGGATCGGACCCAGGGTCGCCATCACGTCGCTCGCACTGCCGGCGCGGGTTCGCGAGACGTCGCTGACCGATCTGATCTACGCGCACCACCCCCGCTTCCTCGGCGTGCGAAGGGCTTACGAATCGCGCTCGGCGCCGGTGGAAGGTGGGGACGTGCTGCTCCTGGCGCCCGGTGTGGTCGCCGTCGGGGTGGGGGAGCGCACCACCCCCGCCGGTGCGGAGGCGTTGGCGCGCAGCCTGTTCGACGACGATCTCGCGCACACCGTGCTGGCCGTGCCGATCGCGCAGGAGCGGGCGCAGATGCACCTGGACACCGTGTGCACCATGGTCGACACCGATGCGGTGGTGATGTATCCGAACATCGTCGACTCGTTGTCGGCGTTCACCATCCACCGCACGGCCGGCGGGGTGAAGATCGACCGCGAGGCGCCGTTCGTGGATGCGGCCGCCGAGGCGATGGGCATCGGCAAACTGCGGGTGATCGACACGGGCCTGGATCCGGTGACCGCCGAGCGTGAGCAGTGGGATGACGGCAACAACACCCTCGCGGTGGCACCCGGCGTCGTCGTGGCCTACGAGCGCAACGTGGAAACCAATACGCGCCTGGCCGATTCGGGGATCGAGGTGTTGCCGATCGCGGCGTCGGAGCTGGGCACCGGTCGCGGCGGACCGCGCTGCATGTCGTGTCCGGCGGCCCGCGACCCGCTCTGAATCTCCGCGAAACAGCATTCCCGGTCATCAAGCCGGGCGCTTGGTAGCCCGGTGTGCGCTCTCGCGCAGGGCCCACGCTTCGCGGACCCGCTGCACGATGTCGTAGGGGCGGTCCTCGTTGATGACCCGGACGTGCAACCAGCCCCGCCGTCGCACCAGCGTCAGACGTCGGTGGTCCCACACGTATCGCCGGCGATCGTCCTGGTGCTGCTTGCCGTCGTACTCGACGGCGATCATCGTGTCTTCCCACCCCATGTCCAGGTGGGCGAACGGGGCGCCGTAGTCATCGCAGACAGGGATCTGGGTGACCGGCCTTGGAAAGCCTGCGTCGATGAGCAACAGCCGCAGCCAGGTCTCTTTCGGCGACTGGGCGCCCGCGTCCATCACATCGAGTGCTTCCCGGCAACGGCGCGCACCACGCGCACCTTTGTAGCGGCCGGCGACGGGAGCCACGTGGCCGGCCTCCAGACCCGTCGCCCTGGCGAGCGCATCGAGGTGGGCGACGGCCTGGCCGCGCGGAAGGAACCGGCCGAGGTCGAACGCGGTGCGCTGGATCGACGCCACCGGCAGGCCGCCGATCTCGACGACCTCGTCGTAGGCGAACCGGTCGTCGCGCGCGATGATGCCCTGCGGCGGGCGGTTGTTGCGCCAGATCAACTCGACGGGTGAGTCTTCGTCGACCCACTCGGCACCGTGCAGTGCCGCGGCCGCTCTGCCGGTGATCACTCCGCGGCGCTTCGACCACAGCCATGCGCCGACGGTGTTCGCGTACAGCGTCGGAGCCGCGATCGCCGGTTGATACACGTCGGGGAAGAGCGCCCGATACGCCGTTCGTAGGCGCGAACGCGTGATCGCGCCGCGAGCCAGTTCTTCGCTGCCCAGGAAAACGGTGCCCATGGGCAGATGATCGCCAGCCCCTCCGACAGACTCGCGAGACAGTAACCAGGGCTGTCAACAGGCGCGCTTGGTGACAGGGAATGCGGTTTCGCGGGAGATCTATCGCCAGCTCGGCAGCCAGATCTGCAGATTCCACGTCGTCTGCGAGATCGGGATGCCGGTCAGGATGGGAAACAGCCAGGCGAAGTTGGTGATGACCAGCGCGACGTAGCCGGCGACGACCAGCAGCCCCAGCGTCCGCCGCTCGGCGTTCTGCCGGGGCGCGTGCAGGATGTCGCCGAGGATCAACGCGATCATCAGCACCAGAAATGGAGCCATGACGGAGGCGTAGAAGAAGTACATCTGCCGGTCGATGTCGGCGAACCACGGCAGGAATCCCGCGCAGTAACCGGTGAGCGCCACCGCGTATCGCCAGTCGCGCTTGACGAACGCCCGCCACACCGCCCAGCCCAGAACGGGCACCGCGAGGAACCACATCGCCGGCGTACCGACCAGCATCACGGCCTTCACACACGATTGGGCGCCGCATCCCGGCACGTCCTGGTTGTCGATCGCGTAGAGCACCGGCCGCAACGACATCGGCCAGGTCCAGGGTTTGGACTCCCACGGATGGTGGTTGCCCGCCGCATTCGTCAGACCGGAATGGAAGCGGAACGCGGCGTAGGTGTAATGCCACAGCGAACGGATCGCGTCCGGGACCGGCCATGCGCTGTGCTCACCGATCGACTGTCCGACCTCGTGGCGGTCCACGCCGGTCTCCGAGGCGAACCACGGCGCATAGGACGCCAGATACACCGCGAAGGGGATCAGTCCCAGCGCGTACGCCGCGGGTCCCAGATCGCGGCGCAGCGTCCCGCGCCACGGTCGGCGCACCCGGTACTGGCGCCGGGCGACGGCGTCGAGGGCCAGCGTCAGCACGCCGAAGAACACCACGAAGTACAGGCCCGACCACTTCGTCGCGCAGGCCAGCCCCAGCAGCACCCCGGCGCCGAAACGCCACCAACGCACGCCGAGTCGCGGCCCCCACGGTGTCTCGCCGATCCGGCCTTCGAGCAGCGCGACGTGCATGCGGGCCCGGACTTCATCGCGGTCGACCATCAGGCAGCCGAACGCCGCCACCACGAAGACGGTGAGGAACCCGTCGAGCAGCGCGGTGCGCGAGGTGACGAAGGAGACACCGTCGGCGATCAGCAGCAGCCCGGCGACGGCGCCCACCGCCGTCGACCGGGTGATGCGACGGGCGATCCGCGCCACCAGCACGACCAGCACCACACCGCACACCGCACCGGAGAACCGCCAGCCCAGGCCGTTGTAGCCGAACAGCGCCTCGCCGATGGCGATCATCTGCTTGCCGACGGGCGGGTGGACCACCAATCCGTAACCGGGGTTGTCCTCGATGCCGTTGTTGTGCAGTACCTGCCAGGCCTGCGGCGCGTAGTGCTTCTCGTCGAACACCGGGGTGCCGGCGTCGGTGGGCGATCCGAGGTTCAGGAACCGCGTGATCGCGGCCAGTGCCGCGATCACCGCGGTCATCGCCCACCCCTGCAAGCGATCGAGCGGACCGAAGTCGGCCACCGGCACCAGCGGGGCCGGACTGATGACGGGGGCCGCGCGTGGAGCTTCGATAGCGGGGGCCGTCACGCCTCCAGATCGTAGGCTGTCGGGAATGAGTGCCGGTCGACTGCTGCTCGGCGCCACCCCGCTGGGGCAGCCCGGCGACGCGTCCGCGCGCCTGGTGGCTGCGCTGGCCCGTGCCGACATCATCGCCGCCGAGGACACCCGCCGGGTCCGCCAGCTCGCGCAGTCCCTGGAGGTCAAGCCGGTCGGCAAGGTGATGAGCCTGTTCGATCAGAACGAATCGTCGCGGGTTCCGGTGCTGCTCGAGGCCATCAGATCCGGGGCGACGGTGCTGGTGGTCAGCGACGCGGGGATGCCGCTGATCAACGACCCCGGATATCGGCTGGTCAGCGCGTGTGCGGAAGCGGGGCTGACGGTCAGCTGCCTGCCCGGTCCGTCGGCGGTGACGACGGCGCTGGCGGTGTCGGGCCTGCCGTCGGACCGCTTCTGTTTCGAAGGGTTCCCGCCGCGCAAGCAGGCCGCCCGGATGGCGTGGCTCCAGCAGCTGGCCGCCGAGCGGCGCACGTGCGTGTTCTTCGAGTCCCCGCGCCGCCTGCCCGAGACGCTGCGCGACGCGGTGGCCACGCTGGGCGCCGACCGGCGCGCCGTGGTGTGCCGGGAACTGACCAAGACCCACGAGGAGGTCCGGCGCGGCTCTCTCGGCGAGCTCGCCGACTGGGCGGCCGACGGGGTACTGGGCGAGATCACCGTGGTGCTCGACGGAGCGGTGCCGCGCGCCGACCTCGACACCTTGATCGACGATGTCAACGAGCGGGTGGCCGCCGGCGCCCGGGTCAAGGACGCCTGCGCGGCCGTGGTCGCCGAGACCCCGGGTGCCCCGTCGAAGCGTGATCTCTACGAGGCGGTGCTGCGCGCGCGGGACTGAACGGCTCCGACGATCGGCGCCGCCTTGTGCAGACATTCGTCCCACTCGCGGTCCGGATCCGAATCGGCGGTGATGCCGCCACCCACGCCGAGCACCGCCGAACCGTCCGGCCCGAATTCGACGGTGCGGATCGCGACGTTCAGCTCGCAGCCCGCCGCTGGTGAAGCCAAACCTATTGTTCCGCAGTATATTCCACGTCGATGCTGTTCCCAGCCGGCGAGCAGTTGACGGGCCCGCGTCTTGGGTGTTCCGGTGACCGAGGCCGGTGGGAACGTGGCGTCCAGCAGTTCACCCATCGGGATGTCTTCCCGCACGCGCGCAGCCACCGTCGACACCAAATGCCACACCCCGGGTGCGGGCCGGACCGCGAGCAGTTCGGGAACGGTCACCGATCCGGTGACCGCGACCCGGCCGAGGTCGTTGCGGACCAGGTCGACGATCATGATGTTCTCGGCCACGTCCTTGACCGACGTCAGCAGCGCCGACGGTTCGGCCCAGCCCGGCAGCGTGCCCTTGATCGGACTCGACGTGACGGTGGCGCCGGCGCGCCGCAGGAACAGTTCGGGTGACAGCGACGCGACGGCGCCCCAGGGGCCGGCGAGGTAGGCGGCGCGGGCGGGCCGGCCGCGGGCGGCGAGGTCGACGAAGAAGTCCAGGCTGTCGCCGGTGAGGCGGCCGGTGAACTGCGTGCACACACAGGCCTGGTACACCTCGCCCGCGGCGATTGCCGCCAGGCAGTCCAGGACGCCGCGGGTGTGGGCGTCACGGTCGGGCGCCGTCCAGTCGACGTGGTGGCCGGCGGTCGCGGCGGGGCGCCGGAGCGACTCGGCAAGCCACCCCGGAAGTTCTGCGCCGGAGAGGCTTTCGTACCACCAGCGGCCGCGCCGGTCGCACCGCAGCACGCTGTCGGTCCAGCCGCCCGCGGCCACCGGGATGCGGGGTCCGGCGCCGTCGGCGCCGGCGTCGGGATAGGACAGGTAGCCGAACCAGCCGCCGCCGACCGCGGTGCCGCTGCCGGCCGGGACCGCGAAGACCCGTTCGGGATCGGCGGCCGCGATGTCGAGGGTGGGGGCGATGACGGCCTGCGAACCGAACCATTCGCCGAGCAGTGCGCCCGGCGGTGCCAGCGACCGCTGCGCCGCGGCGTGCCCGACGGCGGCCAGCACCGCCGGGCCGTCGCCGAGGTCACCGAGCCGCTCGATCCGCACGCCCCTAGCCTGACAGACCGCTCAGCGGCTGATCTCCCGCCGGATGTCGACGCCGCCGAGCTTGTCGGGATTGCGCATGGCGTAGAAGTGCGTGATGCGGCCGTCGACGATCTCGACGGTGATGACGCCTTCGAAGCGATCGCCCAGATACAGCTTGAGCGCGGGAGCGTTGTTGTACGTGGCGGGTTCCACCCGGCCGGACTCACCGGCGTTCCGGACCAGGCCGACGAGCAGGCGGGCGACGCGCTCGGCTCCGGTCACCGGCCGGCGCGCGGCGCTGACCTTGCCGTCGCTGTCGGCGGTCCACACCGCATCCGGCGCCAGCATCTCCATCAGGCCGTCGATGTCCCCGGTGGCCGCGGCGAGGAAGAACCGGCCGGTGATCTGCTCGGCGCTGCGCGGATCCACCGGTTCGAACCGCCTGCGCCTGGCCTGCACGTGTCCGCGGGCGCGGTGCGCCATCTGCCGCGCCGCCCCCGCCGATGTGCCGATCGCCGAGGCGATCTCGTCGTAGTCGAAACCGAACACCTCCCGCAGGACGAACACCGCGCGCTCGTCGGGGGTCAGCGTCTCGAGTACCACCATCATCGCCATCGACACCGATTCGGCGAGCACCACATCGGTCGACGCGTCGGTGCCGTCGCCGGAGTCGAGCAGCAGCGGCTCGGGCAGCCACGGCCCGACGTACTCCTCGCGCCTGCGGGACTGCGCCCGCAGCGCGTTGAGCGACTGGCGGGTGACCAGCTGGGCGAGATAGGACTTGGTGTCGCGCACCGTCGACAGATCCACCTCGGCCCACCGCAGATAGCTCTCCTGCAGCACATCGTCGGATTCGGTTGCACTGCCGAGGATCTCGTAAGCGATGGTGAACAACAGCGGTCGCAGCGCGGTGAACCGTTCGGCGTGGTCGGTCCCGACCTCGCTCATGACGCTGCCACCGGAACCTTCTGCGCGCGCTTGCCGCCCTTGAGCCAGAAATAGCTTCCGGGCTTGCCGGCCTCCTTGCGCAGGAACGACAGGGTGCCCTTGCAGACCTGCTCCTTGATCGTCGCGGCGATCCGGCCGCCGAGGTGCAGCGGCAGCACCGAATCGTCGAAACGGGCGAGCTGGATGGTGCCCGCCGTGCGGCCCAGGCTGATGCACTGTCCGGTGAAGGCCTGATTGATCGGGGCCGGGCTCTCGCCGGCGAGCCGCGCGAGCACCGTCTCCGCGGCCTGCGCACCGAGCGGCAGCGCCGCCTGGCAGCTCATCCGCAGCGGCAGCGCCGACGGGGACGCGGCGTCGCCGGCGGCGATGACGTGCGGGTCGTCGACGCTGGTGAGCGTCTCGTCGGTGATCATCCGGCCGAGGGCGTCGGTGCTCAGCCCGCTGACCGCGGCCAGCCCGGGGACGCCGAATCCGGCGGTCCACACCGTCGCGGCGCTGGGCACCGCGCGTCCGTCACCGAGCACCACCCGGTCCGCGTCCACCCGTGCCACGCGGACACCGTCGACGACGTCGACACCCAGCCTGGTCAGCCGGTTGGCGACCGAACGGCGTCCGCCCGCCGACAGCGACGGGCCGAGGATGTCGGTGACGAGGGTGACCGACCGGCCCGCGTCGGCGAATTCGGCGGCCGCCTCGACGCCGGTCAGCCCCCCGCCGACGACCGTCACCGGAGCGGACATCGGTAGGTCGGCCAGCCGGTCCGCCAACCGCCGGGCCTGCTCGAGTTCGCCGAGCGGGTAGGCGAACTCGTCCGCGCCGGGCACCGCCGCGGGTACCGAACCGGTGCTGCCGACGGCGTAGACCAGATAGTCGTAAGCCAGCGTGGCGCCCGATGTCAGCCGAACCAGCCGGGCCGGTGCGTCGATCCGCTCGGCGCCGTCGACGACCAGGTGCACACCGTCGCGCAGCAGCGTTCCGAAGCTCTCGGTGGCGTCGTCGTTGCCCGCTGCCAGCTGGTGCAGCCGGATGCGCTCGACGAAGTCGGGCCGGGGATTGACCAGCGTCACCCGGACGTCGTTGCGACGGCCGAGCCGGTTGGCCGCCATCACCCCGGCATAGCCGCCACCGAGGACCACCACATGCGTGCTGTCGATCATCACTGTCTCCCGTCTCGAAGGTTGTGCTCTCGAGACACCGCGCATCCGCGCTTTGTGACAGATGTACCACCAGGTGTGGCGCAGATCACTCCGACTGATAGCGGGGGAAGACGCCGACCGGTGGCGGCAACGGCGTTCCCGGCGCCAGCCGAGTCGACACTGCCGCGAAGGTGCGCTGCTCGGCGGTCTGACCGAGCAGGTCGAGCAGCGTGGCCGTCGAGTCCGGCATCACCGGCTGGCTCAGCAGGGTCGCGATCCGCACCGTCTCCAACGTCGTGTACAGCACGGTGCGGAACCGGTCCTGCCCTTCGGCGGTCTCCGATTTGCGCAGCACCCACGGTTCCTGGGCCGAGAAGTACCGGTTCGCGGCGCCGAGGACCGACCAGATCGCCTCCAGCGCCAGATGCATCGCCTGCTGGTCGTAGCAGTCGCGGACGCGGTCCATCAGCGCGTCGGCGGCGCCGAGCAGGGCGGTGTCCTCGGCGGTGAACTCCCCGGGGGAGGGCACGGTGGCCTCGAGGTTCTTGGCCACCATCGACAGCGACCGCTGCGCGAGGTTGCCCAACTCGTTGGCCAGATCGGCGTTGATACGGCCGATAATCGCGTCCTCGCTGTAGCTGCCGTCCTGGCCGAACGGCACCTCGCGCAGCAGGAAGTAGCGCACCGCGTCGACGCCGAACTCGTCGACGAGCGCGATCGGGTCGACGACGTTGCCCACCGATTTGCTCATCTTCTCGCCGCGGACGTTGATGAACCCGTGGGCGAACACCCGCTTGGGCAGTTCGATTCCGGCCGACATCAGGAACGCCGGCCAGTACACCGTGTGGAACCGGATGATGTCCTTACCGATGACGTGCAGATCGGCCGGCCAGTACCGCTGGAAGTCCGGTGCGGCCTCGTCGGGGAAGCCCGCCCCGGTCAGGTAGTTCGTCAGGGCGTCCACCCAGACGTACATGACGTGGTCGGGGTGCCCCGGCACGGGCACGCCCCAGTCGAACGTCGTGCGCGAGATGGACAGATCGCGCAGGCCGCCGGAGACGAAGCTGACCACCTCGTTGCGCCGCACATCGGGGCCGATGAACTCCGGATGCGCCTGATAGTGGGCCAGCAGGCGGTCGGTGTAGGCCGACAGCCGGAAGAAGTAGGTCTGCTCCTCGGTCCAGGTCAGCGGGGTGCCGGTTTCGATGGAGAATTTCTGGCCGTCGTCGCGGGTCTCGATCTCGTCGTCGCTGTAGAAGCGTTCGTCGCGCACCGAGTACCACCCCGAGTACGAGTCGAGGTAGATGTCGCCGTTCGCGTCCATCCGCTTCCAGATCTCGGCCGACGCGTCGACGTGGTCGGCGTCCGAGGTGCGGATGAACCGGTCGAAGGAACTGCCGAGCCGACGCTGCATCGCCTCGAAGGTGTCGGAGTTGCGCAGCGCCAGTTCGGCAGTGGGGATGCCCTCCCGCTCCGCGGTCTGCGCCATCTTCAGCCCGTGCACGTCGGTACCGGTCAGGAAGCGGACGTCGTAGCCGTCGAGCCTCTTGAACCGGGCGATCGCGTCCGCCGCGACCTTCTCGTAGGCGTGCCCGATGTGGGGTGCGCCATTGGGATAGTCGATGGCGGTGGTGATGTAGTACGTCGGATCGCTGCCTGGCTTGCTCATTTCAGGCCCAACTCTATGGTGTTGAGGTGAGTCGCTCGAACCGTCCGGCCCCACCCGCGCCCGAGCCGCTGACCCCTCTCGTCGACGCCCACACCCATCTGGACGCGTGCGGCGCACGCACCGGCGAGGACGTTCGCGCCATCGTCGACCGTGCCGCCGCCGTCGGTGTGGGCACCGTCGTCACCATCGCCGACGATCTGGATTCCGCCCGCTGGGTCGTCGAGGCGGCCGAGTGGGATCCGCGGGTGTACGCGGCAGTGGCGCTGCACCCGACCCGGGCCGGCGCCCTGACCGAGGAGGCCAGGAGCGAACTCGAACGCCTGGCCGGTCACCCGCGCGTGGTGGCGATCGGGGAGACCGGGATGGACCTGTACTGGCCGGGCCGGCTCGACGGATGCGCCGAACCGGCCGAGCAGCGTGATGCGTTCGCCTGGCACATCGACCTGGCCAAACGCACCGGTAAGCCCCTGATGATCCACAACCGGGACGCCGATGCGGCGGTCCTCGACGTGCTGGCTGCCGAGGGCGCGCCGGAGACGGTGATCTTCCACTGCTTCTCCTCGGACGCGCAGATGGCGCGCAGGTGTGTGGACGCCGGCTGGGTGCTGAGCCTGTCGGGCACGGTGAGTTTCAAGAACGCGCACGCCCTGCGGGAGGCGGCCGCACTGGTCCCGGCGGGACAGCTCCTGGTCGAGACCGACGCCCCCTTCCTGACTCCGCATCCATTTCGCGGAGCGCCGAACGAGCCGTACTGTCTGCCGTACACGGTGCGCGCGCTCGCCGACGTCGTCGGGCGTTCTGCGCCGGAGCTCGCCGCTCAGACGACCGAAACCGCGGTCCGCGTGTACGGACTGCACTGAATTGGTCTCGTAAGCGGGCTTACGTTACCGTTTTGTGATCAAATGTTGCTCGGCCGCCGTAGGCCGTGACGACTTTGCACCGAGAAGTTGCACCGAAACTCGAGAGACACGCCGCATCTTGACTGCTCTGAACCGACTGCACGAAGACCGATCGCCGATCCTGCGCCTCCTGGTGGGTGCTCTGCTGCTCTCCCTCGTCATCGCCGGCGGGTTCGCCGTCGCGACGCACAAGACGGTCACCCTGAACGTCGACGGCGCCCCGATGACGGTCAGCACGATGAAGTCGCGGGTGATCGACGTCGTCAAGGAGAACGGCTTCGAGGTCGACGAGCGCGACGACCTGTTCCCCGCCGGGGATACCGAGGTGCATCAGTCCGACACCATCACCCTGCGCCGGAGCCGACCGCTGGAGATCTCGACCGACGGTTCGCACACCGAGCAGGTGTGGACCACCGCGTCCACGGTGGACGAGGCGTTGGCCCAGCTGCAGATGACCGACAAGGCGCCGACCGCCGCCTCGCGCGGGACCCGGGTCCCGCTGGGGGGCATGGCACTGCCGGTGGTCAGCCCCAAGACCGTGCAGATCGACGACGGCGGCGCAGTGCGCACCGTCCGCCTGGCCGCCCCGAACGTTGCAGGACTGCTCGACGCCGCGGGTGCGCCGTTGCAGCAGCGCGACCGCGTGGTGCCTGACGCCGCGTCCCCGGTGGTCGACGGAATGCGCATCGAGGTCACGCGCATCCGCATCGACAAGCGCACCGAACGCCTGCCGCTGCTGCCGGCCAACCGTCGCATCGACGACGTCACGATGAACATGAGCCGTCAGGTCGTCGAAGACCCCGGCGCTCCCGGAACCCAGGACGTCACCTTTGCCGTCGCAATCGTCAACGGCGTGGAAACCGGCCGGTTGCCGGTTGCCAACGTGGTGGTCACCCCGGCGCGCGACGGCGTCGTGCGGGTGGGCGCAAAACCCGGTACCGAGGTGCCTCCGATCACCAACGGCGGGACCTGGGATGCGCTGGCGCAGTGCGAAGCGGGTGGGAACTGGGCCATCAACACCGGCAACGGATATTTCGGTGGCGTCCAATTTGACCAGAACACCTGGGAGCGACAGGGCGGTCTGAGGTATGCTGCGAGGGCGGATCTGGCTACACGAGAAGAGCAGATCGCGATTGCTGAAGTCACGCGGGCGCGGCAAGGTTGGGGTGCCTGGCCCACGTGCAGTGGAAGAGTGGGGGCGTCCTGACGATTCGGCTACTCGGGCGGACCGAGATACGGCGTCTGGCGAAAGACATCGACTTTCGTCCGCGCAAGGCCTTCGGGCAGAACTTCGTGCACGATGCGAACACCGTTCGCCGGATCGTCTCGGCGTCCGGGGTCAACCGGCATGACCATGTGCTGGAGGTCGGACCGGGCCTCGGGTCGCTGACGCTGGCGCTCCTCGACCGCGGGGCGCACGTCACCGCGGTGGAGATCGACCCGGTGCTCGCGCAACAGCTGCCCACCACGGTCGCCGATCATTCGCACAGCGAGATCAACCGCCTCACGGTGCTCAACCAGGACATCCTGACGCTGATGCCGGCGGATCTGGACGAGCAACCCACCGCGCTGGTCGCGAACCTGCCGTACAACGTGGCGGTGCCCGCCCTGCTGCATCTGCTGGCGGAGTTCCCGACGATCCGCTCGGTGATGGTCATGGTGCAGGCCGAGGTGGCCGAGCGGCTGGCCGCCGAGCCCGGCGGCAAGGAATACGGCGTTCCCAGCGCCAAGGTGCGCTTCTACGGCAGCGTGCGCCGCTACGGCATGGTTTCGCCGACCGTGTTCTGGCCGATCCCGCGGGTGTACTCCGGGCTGGTCCGGCTCGATCGCTACGAGACGACGCCGTGGCCGACGGATGCGGACTTCCGAGCCAAGGTCTTCGACCTCATCGACATCGCGTTCGCGCAGCGCCGCAAGACCTCGCGCAACGCGTTCGCCGAATGGGCGGGGTCGGGCAACGAGTCGGCCAGGCGCCTGCTGGCGGCGAGCATCGATCCGGCCCGCCGGGGCGAGACGCTGAGCATCGCGGACTTCGTGCGCCTGCTGCAGCGCTCCGACGATTCCGAAGAGCACGTCCGGGTCCGCTGACACCAACGGGTTCGGCTTCCGGCGGCGCGCCGTAGAGCCGGCGGATTTGCGGTCTGCCGCACCGGGGTTAGCCTCGTGGGCGTGCGTGACGGCAATACCGCCTCCGAGTGGGTTCCCACCGGTTCGGTGACGGTGCGGGTGCCGGGCAAGGTGAATCTGTTCCTCGGCGTGGGTGAGCTGCGCGAGGACGGCTATCACGATCTGACCACCGTGTTCCATGCCGTGTCACTGCTCGACGAGATCACCGTCACCAACGCCGACGTGATGTCCCTGCAGCTGACCGGCGAAGGTGTCGAATCGCTTCCCGCCGATCATCGCAACCTCGCCTGGCAGGCCGCCGAGCTGATGGCCGACCACGTCGGACGCACCCCGGACGTCGCGATCTCCATCGAGAAGACGATTCCGGTGGCGGGCGGGATGGCCGGCGGCAGCGCGGATGCCGCGGGGGTTCTGGTGGCGATGAACCACCTGTGGGAACTCGGGGTGCCACGCCGCGATCTGCATGCGATGGCGGCCGAGCTGGGCAGCGACGTCCCCTTCGCCCTGCACGGCGGCACCGCGCTGGGCACCGGTCGCGGTGAGGAGCTGGCGACCGTCCTAGCCCGCAGCACGTTCCACTGGGTGCTGGCGTTCGCCCGTGAGGGTTTGTCGACACCGAAGGTCTTCGCCGAACTCGACCGGCTGCGCGCCGGGGCTGACCCCACCCGGGGCCGACCGCCCGAGGTGGGCGCACCCGAGCCGATGCTGGCCGCGCTGGCCTCCGGCGATCCGCGGGCACTGGCACCGCTTCTGGGCAATGATCTGCAGGCGGCGGCGCTGAGCCTCTACCCGGATCTGCGCCGGACGCTGCGCGCCGGGCTGGATGCCGGAGCGCTGGCGGCCGTGGTTTCGGGATCGGGCCCCACGTGTGCGTTCCTCTGCCGCTCGTCGCCGGCGGCGATCGACATCGGCGCCCAACTCGCGGGGGCCGGTGTGTGCCGCACCGTCCGGGTGGCCAGCGGGCCGGTGCAGGGCGCCCGGGTGGTGCCGGCACCGTCCACGTCGATCTGAGGATCACCGAATGTGACCCAGGACTCAATTACCGCCAAAGTTTGTCACCTACTTAAGAGTTTTCTTAAGATGAGCGACGGTGAATGTCAGCGGTCAGTCATGTGGCGCCCGGTGGGACATGCGTCCGCTTCCCGCGGGCGTCCCCGTCGCGCGGGGACGCGGCTTTCGCGTCGTCCGGCCTGCCGCCTCGGTATCCCCATCACCGATTCGAAACCGAACTGCTCCCCAATCGTATGAGCGCGCCTACTGGGCGGCGTCGACCGAGCGGCGGAGCATGAGAAACCGGGCACTGGCGCCGGTATTCAGGAGGTCCTCGTGAGCAGGTTCACCGAGAAGATGTACCGCAACGCGCGCACGGTCAAGACCGGCATGGTGACCGGTGAACCGTATGAGCCCGTCCGGCACACCTGGGGTGAGGTGCACGAGCGGGCCCGCCGGATCGCCGGCGGGCTGGCCGCCGCGGGAATCGGACTGGGCGATGCCGTGGGTGTGCTCGAGGGCCTGCCCGTCGAGATCGCGCCGACCGCACAGGGACTGTGGATGCGGGGCGCCAGCCTGACGATGTTGCACCAGCCCACCCCCCGCACCGACCTCGTGACGTGGGCCGAGGACACCCTGAACGTGATCGGGATGATCGAAGCCAAGGCGGTCGTCGTCGGCGAACCGTTCACCGCCGCCATCCCGGTGCTACAGGAGAAGGGCATCACGGTGCTGACCGTGGACGAGATGCTCACCGCCGACCCGATCGATCCGGTGGAGGTCGGCGAGGACGATCTGGCGCTCATGCAGCTGACGAGTGGATCGACCGGGTCTCCGAAGGCCGTGCAGATCACCCACCGCAACATCTACTCCAATGCCGAGGCGATGTTCATCGGCGCCGAATACGACGTCGACAAGGACGTCATGGTCAGCTGGTTGCCCTGCTTCCACGACATGGGCATGGTCGGGTTCCTGACCATCCCCATGTACTTCGGTGCCGAGCTGGTCAAGGTCACGCCGCTGGACTTCCTGCGCGACACCCTGCTGTGGGCCAAGCTGATCGACAAGTACAAGGGCACCATGACCGCGGCGCCCAACTTCGCCTACGCGTTGCTGGCCAAGCGGCTGCGCCGTAACGCCACCCCGGGTGATTTCGACCTGTCCACCCTGCGGTTCGCCCTGTCGGGCGCCGAACCGGTCGAACCTGCCGATGTCGAGGACCTGCTGGACGCCGGTAAGCCGTTCGGTCTGGATCCGCACGCCATCCTGCCGGCCTACGGCATGGCCGAGACGACGCTGGCCGTGTCGTTCTCCCCGTGCGGTGCCGGCCTCGTCGTCGACGAGGTCGACGCCGACCTGCTGGCCGCGCTGCGCCGGGCCGTGCCCGCCACCAAGGGCCACACCAAGCGCCTCGCCCAGCTCGGCCCGCTGCTGACCGATCTGGAGGCTCGCGTCATCGACGACCAGGGCAGCGTGATGCCGGCCCGCGGCGTCGGCGTGATCGAGCTGCGCGGCGAGTGTGTGACGCCGGGATACATGACGATGGGTGGCTTCGTCCCCGCGCAGGACGAGCACGGCTGGTACGACACCGGCGACCTCGGCTACACCACCGAGGACGGCCACGTGGTGGTGTGCGGCCGCGTCAAGGACGTCATCATCATGGCCGGACGCAACATCTACCCGACCGACATCGAGCGGGCCGCTCAGCGCGTCGAGGGCGTGCGGCCCGGGTGCGCGGTGGCGGTGCGTCTGGATGCCGGCCATTCCCGCGAGACGTTCGCCGTCGCCGTCGAGTCCAACAACTGGCAGGATCCCGCCGAGGTGCGGCGCATCGAGCACCAGGTGGCCCACGAGGTGGTCTCCGAGGTCGACGTCCGGCCGCGCAACGTCGTCGTGCTCGGACCCGGCAGCATCCCGAAGACCTCGTCGGGCAAGCTGCGCCGCGCGAATTCGGTCTCGCTGGTCACCTAGCCCCCTGTCCCTTTTCCGCGAGCGCGCGTGTCTGCGCGCGACACACCGCGAAGTGGTGGCAGTTTGCGCACGTTCGCCGGGAAAGTCATTTGCGACCGGCGATACGTTGGTGGCATGACACCGGCCATCGAAGCGATCGATCTGGTGAAGCGCTTCGGTGAGCACACCGCCGTCGGCGGGGTCAGCTTCTCGGTGCCGCAGGGGACGGTCCTCGGGCTGCTCGGGCCCAACGGCGCGGGTAAGACCACCACGGTGCGGATGATGACCACGCTGAGCGTTCCCACCAGCGGAACCGCCCGGGTTGCGGGGTTCGACGTGCTGCGTGAGCCCGATCAGGTGCGCAGGCATATGGGGCTCACCGGCCAGGTCGCCACGGTCGACGAACTGCTCACCGGTCGCGAGAACATCCGCATGATCGGCGGTCTGTACGGCATCCGGCGCAAGGCGCTCGACCGGCTGGGCGCCGAGCTGCTCGGCCGGTTCTCCCTCGAGGACGCCGCCGACCGGGTGGTCAAGTCGTACTCCGGCGGCATGCGGCGCCGGCTCGATCTGGCGGTCAGCCTGCTGGCCTCGCCTCCGGTGCTCTTCCTCGACGAGCCCACCACCGGGCTGGACCCGCGTAGCCGCAGCGAGCTGTGGGAGGTGCTGCGCGATCTGGTGAAACAGGGCACGACGCTGCTACTCACCACGCAGTACCTCGAGGAGGCCGATCAGCTGGCCGACAACATCGTGGTGATCGACAAGGGTCGCATCATCGCCGAGGGCGCGCCACTGGAGCTCAAACGGCAGGCGGGCAATGCCAGCCTGGTGGTGACGGTCGCGCACGCCGACGATCTGCCCACCGCGCAGGGGCTGCTCGCCCGCACCGGCGCGGAGGTATTCGTCGACGCCGGTGCGCGGCAGGTGACCGCAGCCGCAGAGGGCTTGTCCGACATGATCCGGGTGGCCGGCTGGTTGCGGGAGAGCGGCATCGACGTCGACGACATCGGCCTGTCCCGGCCCAGCCTGGACGATGTGTTCCTCTCCCTGACCGGGCACCGTACCGAGGACGAGGAGGCGAGCGCATGACCGCGATCGCGGACCGGGCCGGCGATCGCGTCCACCGCGATCTGACACATCGCACGAATCTGGCGCAGCAGTCGTGGATCATGGTCAAGCGCAACATGATCCACACCAAACGCATGCCGGAGATGCTGAGCGACGTCACCGCGCAGCCCATCATGTTCGTCCTGCTGTTCGCGTTCGTGTTCGGCGCCTCGATCACCAACACCGGTGGCGCGTCCTACCGGGAATTCCTGCTTCCCGGCATCCAGGCGCAGACCATCGTGTTCTCGGCCTTCGTCGTGGCGGCGGGCATCACCGCCGATGTGGAGAAGGGAATCATCGATCGCTTCCGGTCGCTGCCCATCTCGCGGTCGTCGGTGCTGATCGGCCGCAGCATCGCCAGCCTCATCCACTCGTCGCTGGGGGTGGTGGTGATGGCGCTGACCGGGCTGGCGATCGGTTGGCGGATCCGCGGCAGCGTCGCCGAAGCGGTGCTGGCGTTCGCGCTGATCCTGGTGTTCGGCTTCGGGATGATCTGGTTCGGCATCCTGGTGGGCTCGCTGATGCGCACCGTCGAGGCGGTGAACGGGACGATGTTCACGGTGCTGTTCCCGGTGACGTTCCTGGCGAACACGTTCGTGCCGACCGAGCCGATGCCGCACTGGCTGCGGGTGATCGCCGAGTGGAATCCGGTGTCCTCACTGGCGCAGGCGATGCGCGAACTGTGGGGCAACGGCGGTCCGGCGCCGGCCGGTGCGCAACTGCCGCTGCATCATCCGGTGCTGGCGACGATTCTGTGGTCACTGGCGCTGACGGCAATTTTCGGGCCGTTCGCGCTGCGGGCCTACGCCCGGCGCACCGGAGGCTGAGTCTTCATCGGCGACTGAGACGTGGGCGCAGCCGGGGAGTCGTGGGCTGCGCGCTCATCCCGCCGGTTGAGGCATCCGATTCCGTACAGGATGCTCGCCGGAGCGGCCAGCAGGGCGATGGTCTGGATCATGGGCAGCATATCGGTCATCACCGTTCACTCGGCGGCGCGGCCGGCGGCGAACGACGCCGGACGAGGAGACATGGCGTCGTAGACCTGCCACCAGATCCATTCGTGTTGCGCAGGGGTGATCGTGCCTGCTGCGGCCGCTTCGTCGGCGTGACACAACGGCAGGGCCAAGCGTTTGATGCGGTCGCGGGCGCCGATCGCCGACTCCTCGGGGACGCCGGCGAGGAGCACGGCAGACCACACCCGTACGGCGTGCCGGTGACCGCCCGCGCCGTAGGCGCTCACGACTCGGCCGGCCAGCGCCACCGCGGTCGCGACCCCGAGGGCCTGCGGAACACCCAGCGCGGTGTGCGCGGCGATCGCCGTCACCGCCCACAGCGCCGATCCCCACACCGGCCACCCGCGGTAGACACGCAGCCAGCGCCGCTCCGACGCACCGATTCCCGGCGGATAGACGACCAGGCGGTATCGGGTGAACCCGGCGCGATCAGTGCGGATGTCCAAACCGCCCCACTCGCAGGAGCCATCGAGCAACCTCATGGATCGATGTCTACCGGCGAAGGGGACGCCCGGCCGGCCTCCCTACGCTTTCTTGACGCCCGGACCGCCGATGTTGACGGCTTCCGTGCGGAGTGCTGGGTATCTATGGCTATACTCAGCCTATGAGCCGCATCGCGCCGCGCCTGGAGGACCACCCCACCGTCCGCAAGGTGCGGTCCAGGCCCAGGGTGACAACGGGCGTCATCGACGCCGCATGGCTGCGCGAGCTGTGCCTGGCTGCGGGCGCCGACGACGTCGCGTTCGCCAAGGTCGACGATCCGGCACTGGCCGCCGAGCGGGAACACGCCGAGGCCGCGCTGCCCGGCGCCAAGAGCTTCGTATCGCTGGTGGTCCGGATGAACCGCGACAACGTGCGCTCCACCGCCCGCAGCGTCGCCAACCAGGAGTTCCACCGCAGCGGCGAGATCATCAACGAGGCGGCCCACCGCATCACCCGGGCTCTGGAGGACGCGGGACACCGCGCCCTCAACCCGTCGGCCACCTTCCCGATGGAGATGGACCGCTTCCCCGGCCGCATCTGGGTGGTCGCGCACAAACCGGTCGCGGTGGCCGCGGGGATGGGCGTGATGGGCATCCATCGCAACGTGATCCATCCGCGGTTCGGCAACTTCATCCTGCTCGCCACCGTGCTGGTCGCCGCCGAAGTCAGCGAATATGGTGTGCCGCTGGACTATTCGCCGTGCCTGGAATGCAAGCTGTGCGTGGCGGCCTGCCCGGTGGGCGCCATCGGCAAAGACGGCGAGTTCGACTTCGTCGCCTGCTCGGTGCACAACTACCGCGAATTCATGGGCGGGTTCACCGACTGGGCGCAGACCATCGCCGACAGCGCCGACGCCGCCGACTTCCGCTCGCGCGTCAGCGATTCGGAGAACGCCTCGATGTGGCAGAGCCTGTCGTTCAAGCCCAACTACAAGGCGGCGTACTGCCTGGCGGTGTGCCCGGCGGGCGAAGACGTCATCGAGCCGTATCTCGACGACCGCCGGGAGTTCATGAACCGGGTGCTCAAACCGCTCCAGGACAAACGCGAGACGCTCTACGTGTTGCCCGGTTCGGCCGCCCAGGCGCACGCCGAACGCCGATTTCCGCACAAGCCCGTCAAGATCGTGGACAGCGGAGTCACCCGACCCACCACCTGACCCCGCGCCGGCAAGCGGATCTTCAGCAAATTGTCGCCGGATCTTTGTGTGGACGTCAGGACAACCGGGGTACACCCGAGCCATGAACGCAATCGCCGCCACGGAATTCCTCGCCCGCTCCAGCACCCTGACCAGCGTGGGCTGGATCGGCTACATCATCATCGGAGCACTCGCCGGCTGGATCGCCGGCAAGATCATGCGCGGCGGCGGCTCGGGGCTGCTGATGAACATCGTGGTCGGCATCGTCGGCGCGCTCATCGGCGGCTTCTTGCTCAGCTTCTTCCTCGACACTGCCAGCGGCGGCTGGTGGTTCACGCTGTTCACCGCCATCCTCGGGTCGGTGATCCTGCTCTGGATCCTCGGGATGGTGCAGGGCCGCAAGACCCGCTGAGCCGGCGTGCATGCCTGGGGCCTCAGCCCCAGGCATGCACCGTGTTCTGGGCGGGTTCCAAACCGTGGCTGATCAGCAGTTCGGTCGCATCGGCGGCCTGCTCGCAGATCGTCGGCACCTCGGTGCGTTCGTTCGAGGTGAACGGCTCCAGCACGAACGTCGCCGCGTCCTTGCGGCCGGGCGGCCGTCCCACGCCGATCCGAACGCGCTGGAAGTCCTTGGTGCCCAACGCCGCCGCGACGGATTTGAGACCGTTGTGCCCGGCGACACCACCGCCGAACTTCAGCCGGATCCGGCCGAAGTCGATGTCCAGTTCGTCGTGCAGCACGATGACGTCGGCCGGGGCGACGGAATAGTACTTCGCCAACGGTCCCACGTGGCGCCCGGATTCGTTCATGTACGTGCGTGGCTTGGCCACCACGACCGCGCGTCCGGCCAGCCGGCCGGTCGCGATGTCGGCACCGGACTTCTTGTGCAGGCTGAAGCCCGACCCGAGGCGACCGGCCAACAGGTCGGCGACGACGAAGCCGATGTTGTGCCGGGTCTTGGCGTAGGCGGGCCCGGGGTTGCCCAGGCCCACCACCAGAAGCGGCTCCGCCATGGGGGCTTACTCGGCGGCTTCCTCGCCGGCGGCTTCCTCGCCGGCGCCCTCGGCCTCGGCCTCGGCCTCGGCCACCTCGGCCGACTGCTCCTCGAGCGACGCGCCGCCACCCTCGGCCTCGAGCTCCTCGGCGCTCGGCGCGCTCACGACGTTGACCACCAGCGTCTCCGGATCGGAGACGAGCGTGACGCCGCTCGGCAGCTCCACCTGCGACGCGAGGATCTGGGTGCCCTCCTCGGCGCCTTCGACGGAGACCGTCAAGGACTCCGGGATCGACTGCACGTCGGCCTCGACCTGCAGAACGTTGGCATCCTGGGTGACGAGGGCGCCCGGGCTGGCCTCGCCCTCGACGGTGACGGACACCTCCACGGTCACCTTCTCGCCACGCCGCACGACCAGCAGGTCGGCGTGCTGGATGTTGCGACGGATCGGGTGGATCTCGAGTGACTTGGTGAGCGCGAGCTGCTCTGAGCCCTCGATGTCGAGCGTCAGCACCGCGTTGGTGCCGGCGTTGCGCAGCACCGCGGCGAAGTCGCGGGCGTTGAGTTCGAGGTGGCGGGGGTCGCTGCCGTGGCCGTAGAGGACCGCGGGAACCTTGCCCTCGCGGCGGGCGCGGCGCGACGCGCCTTTACCCGTCTCGGTGCGGACGTCGGCGGTCAGCTTGTTGGGGGCGTTCTTCGCCATGGGATGCTCCTGTCTGCTGGTCAGTTCACAGCACGGCAGGGTCGCAACAGAGTTCGAAGCGTGTTCCCGTCGATAACGGTGGCCGTTGCCACCCTCGCCGTGACGCGTCGTCGAGAGTACCGCAACCCACCCGACCGGCGGAAATCCGCTAGAGCGCGAACTTGGTGTCGGTGAGCTGCTCGGACAGTTCCCACAGTGCCGTCGCCATCCGGGTGTCACGCGCGCGGCGGGTGCGCCAGGCCCGCCCGGTGGGTCCGCGCATCGCGAACTTCGGGCCGACGAAGGTGTCGCCGGGCAGCTCCGCCGCCACCGCGTACAACGTCTGACGGGCACCGAAGTCGGCGTCGGTGGCGAAGAACCGGCCGCCGACGGCCATCACCGCATCCCCGAGCCGCCGCCCCGACTGACCTTGCAGGTTGGTGTGCGAATAGCCGGGGTGCGCGGCCAGCGCGCGGAGCGGCGAACCGGCCCGGGACAGCCGGGTCTGGAGCTCGCTGGTGAACAGCAGGTTGGCCAGCTTCGACTGACCGTACGCCGCCCAGGCCGAGTAGGGGCGGGCCTTCCAGTTCAGGTCGTCGAGACTGATTCGGCCGAAGATGTGCATGAACGATGACACCGTCACCACCCGGTCGGTGATCTTCGGGAGCAGGAAGTTGGTCAGCGCGAAGTGGCCGAGGTGGTTGGTGCCGATCTGGCTTTCGAAGCCGTCGGCGGTGCGCGCATAGGGCGTGGCCATGATGCCGGCGTTGTTCACCAGGACGTCGACGGTGTCGGTGCCGGCCGCGAAATCCCGGATCGAGCCGAGGTCCTGCAAGTCGAGTCGGCGCACCGTCACATTGCCGGTCATGGTGGCCGCCGCTCGGTCACCCTTGTCGGTGTTGCGAACGGCTAGGACGACCTCGGCGCCGACCCGGGCGAGTTCGCGGGCGGTGACCAGCCCGAGGCCGCTGTTGGCGCCGGTGATGATCACCGAGCGACCGGCGAAGGAGGGCAGGTCGGCGGCGGTCCAGTCAGACATGGCTGTCACTGTAGTGCGGGGTGTTCGTCAGTCCTTGGGGGCGACGGTGAAGCCGGAGATGATGGTCTCGATGTCCTTGCCGTTCTTCTCCGCCTGGTCGGCGAAGTCGGTGACGGTGAACTGGACGAGGTAGCGCTGGTTGGCCGGTGGCGCTCCGGTGGCGATGACCATCCGACTGTAGGTCTGCATCCGGGCGCCGTTGAGGTCGTAGCTGCCCTCGATCATCGATGACGGGAAGCCGCGCCAGTCCTTGTCGGAGGCGTTGAGCTCCTTGAAGTTCTCCGACAGCCGGGCGTCGTCGTCGCCGTGGCGGACCGCTTCGGCCGGATCGAAGTCACCGTTGAGTTCGAACACGATCAGCATGGCGATCGGATAGGTGTCGCCCTTGGCGATGACCCGGGTGCCCGGTTCGAAGTTGTTGTTGGTGTAGGGCGCCCAGCCCGGCGGCGTGGGGACCGTGACCGTCAGGTCGGTCAGTTTGTCCGGTGCGACGGGACGGCCGACGACACCGGCGTCCTCGAGATATTTCGCGACCGGCACGGGTTCTTCGGTGCCGGTCGTGGTCGGCGGACTCGAGGTGGTGGTACTCCACACCGACTGGTAGTCCGGCGTCTGCGCTCCGCAGCCGGTCAGGCCGAGGACGGACACGAACGCGAACAGGGCCGCGGTGCGGCGCGGGGTCACAGGATCTCGCGCACCGTGTCGATCGGGCGGGCCAGCCGGGTCCCCTTCGCGGTGACCACGAACGGCCGCTCGATGAGAATCGGATGTTCGGCGAGCGCGTCAAGCAGTTCGTCATCGGAGGCATCGGCCAGACCGAGTTCGCCATAGAGGGATTCGCGCTTCCGGACCGCGGTGCGCACGTCGATACCGGCGTTGCGGATCATCGCCGCCAGTTCGTCCCGCGACGGCGGCGTCTTCAGATACTGAACGACCTCTGGCTCGATACCGTTGTCCCGCAACAACTCCAGCGTCTTACGCGAGGTCGAGCAGCGAGGGTTGTGGTAGATGGTGGCGCCGCTCAAGCTATGCCGACCCGTCGAAGAGGCTGGTGACCGAACCGTTGTCGAACACGGCGCGGATGGTGTTGGCCACCAGCGGCGCGATCGAGAGAACGGTGAGCTGCGGGAACTGCTTGTCTTCGCCGATGGGCAGCGTGTTGGTGACGATCACCTCACGCGCACCGCATTCGGCGAGGCGCTCGCGAGCCGGGTCCGACAGCACACCGTGGGTGGCGGCGATGATGACGTCACCGGCGCCGTCCTGCTTGAGCAGTTTGACCGCGCCGGCAATGGTGCCGCCGGTGTCGATCATGTCGTCGGTGAGGATGCAGGTCTTGCCGCGCACGTCACCGACGACGCGGTTGGACTTCACCTGGTTGGGCACCAGCGGGTCGCGGGTCTTGTGAATGAACGCCAGCGGAACGCCGCCCAGCGAATCGGCCCACTTCTCGGCGACGCGCACCCGGCCCGAATCGGGGGAGACCACCACCATGTCGTGGTCGGTGTAGTTCTCGGCGATGTAGCCGGTCAGCAGCTTCTGCGCCCGCATGTGGTCCACCGGCCCGTCGAAGAAGCCCTGGATCTGGTCGGTGTGCAGGTCGACCGACACGATCCGGTCGGCGCCGGCGGTTTTGAGCAGGTCGGCCACCAGCCGCGCCGAGATGGGCTCGCGGCCGCGATGCTTCTTGTCCTGACGGGCGTACGGATAGAACGGCAGGATCGCGGTGATGCGCTTGGCGCTGCCGCGCTTGAGCGCATCGATCATGATGAGCTGTTCCATCAGCCACTGGTTGAGCGGAGCGGGATGGCTCTGCAGCACGAACGCGTCGCAGCCACGCACCGACTCGTCGAAGCGGACGAAAATCTCCCCGTTGGCGAAGTCACGGGCGGTCTGCGCGGTGACGGGGACGTCGAGCTCTTTGGCCACCTGCTCGGCCAGCTCGGGATGCGCCCGGCCCGAGAAGAGCATCAGGTTTTTGCGGTTGTCGGTCCACTCGGTGCCCACTGTGCGCCTCTGCCGGTCGGGGATCGATGTCGGCCTAATGGTACGTAGCGTTTCTGTCGGTGTACTGCCGGGTAGCCGGATCGCCAACGCGAATCGTCGCGGTCGCGACTATTCGGTGTCGTCTCCGTCAGCCAGCGCCCGCGCCGCCGCCTCGGCGGCCGCCGAGCCGGGACGTTTTCGCAGCACCCAACCCTCGATGTTGCGTTGCGGCCCCGCCGAGACCGCCAGCGCACCCGGCGGCACATCGTCGCGCACCACCGTGCCGGCGCCGGTGTAGGCGCCGTCGCCGACGGTGACCGGCGCGACGAACATGGTGTCCGACCCGGTCCGCACATGCGAACCGATGGTGGTGCGGCTCTTGTTCTCCCCGTCGTAGTTGACGAAGACGCTGGACGCGCCGATGTTGCTGTGCTCGCCGATGTCGGCGTCCCCGACGTAGGTCAGGTGCGGCACCTTCGTCCCGGCACCCAGGGTGGTGTTCTTCGTCTCGACGAACGCCCCCAGCTTGCCGTCGGCGCCCAGATACGTGCCCGGCCGCAGATAGGTGAACGGCCCCACGGTGGCACCCTCGCCGATCACCGCGAGCGTCGCGTGGGTGCGCACCACCGAGGCGCGATCGCCCACCTCGACGTCGCGCAGCGTGGTGTCCGGCCCGACTTCGGCGCCCGCGCCGATCTCGGTGGTGCCCAGCAGCTGGGTGCCGGGACGGATGACGGTGTCGCGGCCGATGGTCACGTCGACGTCGATCCAGGTGGTCAGCGGATCGATCACCGTCACCCCGGCGCGCTGGTGGCGCGCGACGATGCGCCGGTTCAGCTCGGCACCCAGCGCGGAGAGCTGGACGCGGTCGTTCACCCCGGCGACCAGCGCGCTGTCGTCGAGGTGGTGGCCCTGCACGGTGCGCCCCTCGGCGGTGAGGATCGCGACCGCATCGGTGAGATACAGCTCCCCCTGCGAGTTGTTCGTGTCGAGCCGACTCAGTGCCGAGCGCAGCGCCGCTGCGTCGAAGGCATACACACCGGCGTTGATCTCGGTGATCGCCAGTTGCTCGGGGGTGCCGTCGCGCTGCTCGACGATCGCGGTGACCCGCTCGCCGTCGCGCACGATGCGGCCGTAGCCGGTGGGGTCGGGCACCGTGGTGGTGAGCACCGTCGCCGCCGCACCGGCGTGTGCGGCCACGAAGTCACGCAGCGTTGCGGCGTCGAGCAGGGGCACGTCGGCGACGGTGATCAGCACGGTCCCGGCGAAGTCGTCACCCAGCGCATCGAGTCCGCACTGCGCGGCATGCCCGGTGCCCAGCTGCTGATCCTGCACCGCCGTTTCGACCGGTCGGCCCAGCGTGGCGGCCAGCTCTTCGGCCGCCGCGGTCACCCGCTCACGGGCGGTGCCCACGATGACGACCAGCCGGTGCGGTGTGAGCTCGGCGGCCGCGTGCAGCGCGTGGGCCAGCATGCTGCGTCCGGCCACACTGTGCAGGACCTTCGGGGTGTCCGACCGCATCCGGGTGCCTGCGCCTGCGGCGAGGACGAGCACGGCGGTCTCGTTCGGTCCGGTCATTGCTTCCCACCTGCTCCGTCGCCAGGACTCGAACCTGAACTATCTGAACCAAAATCAGAGGTGCTGCCGATTACACCACGACGGATCGATCACCCCGAGACTCTAGTCGACGCCGAGACGGCCGGCGGGCAGGAGCGAAGCGACCCGGGAATGGGTTCGGCGGGCAGGAGCGAAGCGACCCGGGAATGGGTTCGGCGGGCAGGAGCGAAGCGACCTGGGGGATACCCTGGAGCCCGTGGCCGTGCCTGACAAGTCCGATGGTCAGACCCGGGCGCCGCGCGCCAGGATGACCGGCAGCGAACGACGCCAGCAACTCATCGAGATCGCCAAGTCGCTGTTCGCCCAGCGCGGTTACGAAGGCACCTCGATCGAGGAGATCGCGCAGCGGGCCAACGTCTCCAAACCCGTCGTCTACGAGCATTTCGGCGGCAAGGAGGGGTTGTACGCCGTCGTGGTGGACCGGGAGATGTCGGCGCTGCTCGACGGCATCACGTCCTCGCTGACCAACAACCGCTCCCGCGTGCGGCTCGAGCGGGTCGCGCTGGCGCTGCTGACCTACGTCGAGGAACGCACCGACGGTTTCCGCATCCTGATTCGGGACTCGCCGGCGGCGATCACCTCGGGCACCTACTCGACGCTGCTCAACGACGCGGTCAACCAGGTGTCGTCGATCCTGGCGGGGGATTTCGCCCGGCGCGGACTCGATCCGGAGCTGGCCCCGCTCTACGCGCAGGCCCTGGTGGGGTCGGTGTCGATGAGCGCGCAGTGGTGGCTCGACACCCGCGAGCCGAAGAAAGAGGTGGTGGCGGCCCATCTGGTGAACCTGATGTGGAACGGGCTGACCCATCTGGAGGCCGACCCCCGACTGCGGGACGAGGACTGAGCCGGCGCGCGCCTAGACTGGACGCCATCATGACCGCATCGGGGCCCGACCATGTCCAAAACCCGATCGCGGGGCTCGTCGAGCTGGCGCTTCGCGATCCTTGCCTGACCGACCTGGCCCGTCGCGCCGCCGAGCGCCCCGAGCAGCTCACCCTGGTGGGGCCGGCCAGCGCCCGTCTGCTGGTGGCCGCCGCGCTCGCCTCGACCGGCCCGCTGCTGGTGGTCACCGCCACCGGCCGCGAAGCCGACGATCTCACCGCCGAACTTCGCGGGGTGCTCGGCGACGCGGTGGCGCTGTTCCCGTCCTGGGAGACGCTGCCGCATGAGCGGCTGTCCCCGGGTGTCGACACCGTCGGTGCCCGGATGATGCTGCTGCGGCGCCTGGCGCATCCGGACGATTCCCGGCTCGGCCCGCCACTGCGGGTGGTGGTCACCACGACCCGCTCGGTGGTGCAGCCGATGGCGCAACGACCGGGCCGCCTGGAAGATTCTGCGCCGGTCACGCTGACCGTCGGGGAGGACGCGGACTTCGACGCGACGATCGCCCGGCTCGTCGAACTGGCCTACACCCGCGTCGACATGGTGGCCAAGCGCGGCGAATTCGCGGTCCGCGGTGGCATTCTCGACGTGTTCTGCCCGACCGCCGAACACCCGGTGCGCGTGGAGTTCTGGGGTGACGAGGTCTCCGAGATCCGGATGTTCGCCGTCGCCGACCAGCGGTCGATCCCCGAGATCGAGGTCACGTCGATGATCGCGGTCCCGTGCCGCGAACTGTTGATGACCGAGGACGTCCGCGAACGCGCAGCGGCGCTGGCGCTCGAGCATCCGGCCGGGGAGAACACCGTGCCCGGCGCGGTTCCGGACATGCTGGCCAAGCTGGCCGAGGGCATCCCCGTCGACGGAATGGAGGCCCTGCTGCCGATATTGCGGCCGGGGCAGCTGTCCATGCTGACCGATCACCTGCCCACCGGGGCGCCGGTTCTGGTGTGCGATCCGGAGAAGGTCCGCACGCGGGCGGCCGACCTGATCAAAACCGGCCGCGAGTTCCTCGAGGCGTCGTGGTCCACCGCGGCGGTCGGTGGGGACGCCCCGATCGATCTGGAGCAGCTGGGCGCCTCCGGTTTCCTGGAGCTGTCCGGGGTGCGCGACGGGGCCCGGGCCGGCGGTCATCCGTGGTGGACGCTGAGCCAGCTGTCCGACGAGGGGGCGATCGAACTCGACATCCGTTCGGCGCCGTCGGCGCGCGGGCAGAGTTCGGTCGAGGAGATCTTCGCCATGTTGCGGGCGCACGTGGCCACCGGCGGGTACGCCGCCGTGGTCACCCCGGGGCAGGGCACCGCGCAGCGCGTCGTCGAACAGCTGGCCGACGCCGATACCCCCGCAACGCTTCTCGATCCGGGGCTGGCGCCCAAGGCCGGCGTGGTGGGCGTGCTCAAGGGTTCGTTGCACGACGGGGTGGTGCTGCCGGGGTCGGCGCTGGTGATCGTCACCGAAGCCGATCTGACCGGCAGCCGCGTCACGGCCACCGAAGGCAAGCGGCTGGCGGCCAAGCGCCGCAACGTCGTCGACCCGCTCGCGTTGACCGCGGGTGATCTGGTGGTGCACGACCAGCACGGCATCGGCCGCTTTGTCGAGATGACCGAACGGGTGATCGGCGGGGCCCGGCGCGAATACCTGGTGCTGGAGTACGCGTCGAGCAAAAGAGGCGGCGCGGCATCCAACACAGACCGCCTCTATGTGCCGATGGATTCACTCGATCAGCTCTCGCGCTACGTCGGGGGTGAGGCGCCGTCGCTGTCCAAGCTGGGCGGCAGCGACTGGGCGAACACGAAAACCAAAGCGCGGCGGGCTGTTCGGGAGATCGCCGGCGAGCTGGTGTCGCTGTACGCCAAACGTCAGGCCGCGCCGGGACACGCCTTCGGACCGGACACCCCGTGGCAGGCCGAGATGGAGGATGCGTTCGGTTTCACCGAGACCGTCGACCAGCTGACCGCGATCACCGAGGTCAAGTCGGATATGGAGAAACCGGTTCCGATGGACCGGGTGATCTGCGGTGACGTCGGGTACGGCAAGACCGAGATCGCGGTGCGGGCGGCGTTCAAGGCGGTGCAGGACGGTAAGCAGGTGGCGGTGCTGGTGCCGACGACGCTGCTGGCCGACCAGCATCTGCAGACGTTCACCGCGCGGATGGCGGGGTTCCCGGTGACGGTGAAAGGGCTGTCGCGCTTCACCGATCCCGCCGAGTCGCGGGCGACGCTCGAGGGCATGACCGACGGTTCGGTCGACATCGTCATCGGCACCCACCGGCTGCTGCAGACCGGGGTGACGTGGAAAGACCTGGGGCTCATCGTCGTCGACGAGGAGCAGCGCTTCGGCGTCGAGCACAAGGAGCACATCAAGTCCTTGCGCACCCACGTCGACGTGCTGACCATGAGCGCCACGCCGATCCCACGCACCCTGGAGATGAGCCTGGCCGGGATCCGCGAGATGTCGACGATCCTGACCCCACCCGAAGAGCGCTATCCGGTGCTGACCTATGTCGGTCCGCACGACGACAAACAGGTCGCGGCTGCGTTGCGCCGCGAGCTGCTGCGTGACGGTCAGGCGTTCTACATCCACAACCGGGTCCGCACCATCGACCAGGCCGCGGCGAGGATCGCGGCGCTGGTCCCCGAGGCGCGGGTGGTGGTGGCGCACGGGCAGATGCCCGAGGAGATGCTGGAGAAGACCGTCGAGGGCTTCTGGAACCGCGAATACGACATCCTGGTCTGCACGACGATCGTCGAGACCGGGCTGGACATCTCGAACGCCAACACGCTGATCGTCGAGCGGGCCGACACGTTCGGGTTGTCGCAGCTGCATCAGCTGCGCGGGCGCGTCGGGCGCTCCCGGGAACGCGGATACGCGTATTTCCTGTATCCGCCCGAGGTGCCGCTGACCGAGACGGCCTATGACCGGTTGGCCACCATCGCCCAGAACAACGAACTGGGCGCGGGTATGGCGGTGGCGATGAAGGACCTCGAGATCCGCGGAGCGGGCAATGTGCTGGGCGCCGAACAGTCCGGCCACGTCGCGGGCGTCGGATTCGATCTGTACGTGCGTCTGGTGGGCGAGGCGGTCGAGGCGTACCGAGCCGCCGCCGACGGGAAAACCGTTGCCACCGCAGAGGAACCGAAGGAGGTGCGCATCGATTTGCCGGTCGACGCCCACCTGCCGCCGGACTACATCGGCAGCGACCGGTTGCGGCTGGAGGCGTATCGGCGCCTGGCCGCGGCATCGGACGATGCGGCGGTGGACTCGGTGATCGAGGAGCTGGTCGACCGCTACGGCCCGCTCCCGGAGCCGGCGCAGCGTCTGGTGGCGGTGGCTCGACTGCGGCTGCTGTGCCGCGAGTACGGCGTGACCGAACTCTCCGCGACATCGGCATCCACGCTGAAGCTGTCACCCCTGCAGTTGCCCGACTCCGCGCAGATGCGGTTGAAGCGGTTGTATCCGGGCGCCAACTACCGGGCCACCACCTCGACGGTGCAGGTCCCCGTGCCGCGGGCCGGCGCGGGGGTCGGTGCGCCGCGAATCCGGGACCTGGAGCTGGTGCAGATGGCGGCCAATCTGCTGCTGAACCTCGACGGCAAGGCGCCCGGCAGCGTCGACGTCACCGCGAAATTGATCTCCACTTCGTGAGCCGCGGGTCTCGGTGTCGGGTCAACACACCCGTCGGGTCCGCCGCTCTGCCCACCGGCGGGGCGGCCATCGTCGTGGGCGGGCCGTGCGGCACGCCCTTCGAGACCCGACGGTGTACTGATATAACCGAGGTCAGTCCGCGTCGACATCCGTGAGGGGGCAGCCAGGTGACCGTCGTTCTGGTCGACCCTCGCCGCCCCTCCCTGATCCCGATCGACGCGATCGATCTGCTCACCGGCGACGTGCAGTACACCGAGGAGATGCCGATCAAGGTGCCGTGGTCGCTGCCCGCGGCGCGGCCGTGCTTCGCCGATGAATCCGACGACGACCGGGCGCCGGTGCTGCTGTCGTCGGATCCGACTCATCCCGCGGTGCGTGCGCGCATCGCCGCCGGCGACCGGGTGATCTCTGCCCCGGAACCGCAGCCGGGGGAGCGGTTGGTGGACGCCGTGGTGATGATGGACAAGCTGCGCACCGCAGGCCCGTGGGAGAGCGAGCAGACTCACGACTCGCTGCGGCGGTATCTGCTCGAGGAGACCTACGAGCTGTTCGACGCGGTGCACAGCGGCGACGCCGACCTGGTCCGCGACGAACTCGGAGATGTGTTGCTGCAGGTGCTGTTTCACGCCCGCATCGCCGAGGACGCGACCCAGCACGCCTTCACCATCGACGACGTGGCCGATGCACTTGTCCGCAAGCTGGGCAACCGGGTGCCTGCGGTGCTCGCCGGCGAGGCGATCTCGCTGGAAGATCAACTGGCGCAGTGGGAGGAACGCAAAGCCCTCGAGAAGGCCCGCCGCGGCGTGGTGTCCTCGATGGACGACGTGCCGACCGGTCAGCCCGCTCTGGCGCTGGCGCAGAAGGTGCTGGCGCGGGCCGCTCAGGCCGGGTTGCCGGACGATCTGGTGCCGGACGATTTGACGACGATCCACATCTCGGCCGACGAGGACGCCGAAAACGTGCTGCGCGCAGAGGTTCTCGAGTTCATGGACACTGTGCGCGCGGTCGAGGTGGCGATCGCCGGGAGCCGGCGCGGAGACGACGTGCCCGAGCAGCTCGACCGCTCCGCGCTGAGCGACATCACCGAAGAGGAGTGGCGGACGCACTGGCCGACGACGGAGGCTGTGGAACCGGTGGACCAGTCGGAGCCCGCACGCGAGCCCGAATAGCGTAACGGCACGGCGGATTTCCGCGCCGTTCTCCGCCCTGGCGTTACGGAAACGCGGGACGACGAGTGAAGGTCGTCAGGAGAACAGCGTCGAACCCCAGTAGGCCGACGAATCCCCGTCGCGCAGACCCGGCGGGCACGCGAACACCGCGGTCCCGGTGTGCGTGATGTATTCGTTCATGGCGTCCCGGCGCGACATCTCGGCCTGCATCGGGATGAACTGTTTCACCGGGTCCCGGACGAAGGCGATGAAGAACAGTCCGGCGTCGAGATGCCCGAGCCCGTCGGTGCCGTCGGTGAAGTTGTAACCGCGCCGCAGGATCTCGATGCCGCCGAGGTTCTGCGGCGACACCAACCGCACATGTGCGTCCTTGTCGATCAGCGGTTCGCCCCGGCCGTTCTTCAGATCCAGGTTCAATTCCTCGAATTCGTCGACCAGACCGTTGGGCGCGCCGCTGCCCTTCTGCCGGCCGATCACCCGCTCCTGCTCGAGCAGGGTGGTGCGATCCCAGTTCTCGATCCGCATCCGGATCCGCCGCGTCACCAGATAGCTGCCACCGGTGAGCCAGTCGGGCCCGTCGCCGTCGGCGACCCAGACGAAGTCGTCGATCTTGCTGGTCTCCTCGGCCTTGATGTTGGCCGTTCCGTCCTTGAAGCCGAACAGGTTTCGCGGTGTCGCCTGGTCTGCGGTGGTCGAGCTGGTGCGCCCGAAACCGAGCTGGGTGTAGCGCACCGCCACGGTGCCGAACCCGACGCGGGCCAGGTTGCGCACCGCGTGGAACGCCACCTGCGGATCGTTGGCGCACGCCTGAACGACGATGTCTCCACCGCAGCGGGCGGGATCCAGCGTCTCGTTGGGGAACTTCGGCAGGTCGGCCAGCTGTTCGGGTTTGCGGTCGGCGATCCCGAAGCGGTCTTCGCCGTCCTTGAGGAAGAACGACGGCCCGAAGCCCATGGTCAGCGTCAGCTGCGAGGCGGCCAACCCCAGCGCTTCACCGGTGTCTCCGGGCGGGGCGTACGGGTTGCCCTCGATGGCCCCCTCGGGCACCGCCTCTTCGCCCTTGGTCATCCGCTCGGCCATCTCGGTCCACTGCTTGAGCAGTCCGATCACGTCCTCGCGCGAGTCCGACGTGACGTCGAAGACGGCGAAGGTCATCCGGTCCTGCTGTGCGGTGACGATTCCGGCTTGGTGCTCACCGCGGAATGCGACCGGCGATTGCAGGCCGGTGTCGGATGTGGCCGCAGCGGACGCGCGGCCGGCCAGTGCACCGGCACCGGCCGCGCCGACCACCGCGGCGGTCACCCCCGCGGCGCCGAACAGCCGGCGCCGGGAGATGCCTTCGGGAGGGTTACTGGGGAGCGACGACACCTTGCACCTGGCTGACTTCCTTGCTGAGCGCGTCGATCGCGCGGGACAACTCCTGGCGCTGCGGCTCGGTGACCTTGTCGTAGGACACGAAGCCGTCGCCCTCGCGGTACTTCTCGACCAGCGCCTCGGCCTCCTCGAACCGCTGATCCACCCGCTTGCCCAGCTCGGGGTCGCGTTCGTCGAGGATCGGGCGCACCGACGCGACGGCGGTCTGCGAGCCCTGCAGGTTGGCGTTGAAGTCCCACAGGTCGGTATGGCTGAAGATGTCCTCTTCGCCGGTGATCTTGCTGATCGCGATCTCGTCGAGCAGACCCTGTGCGCCGCCGGCGATCTGGGTGGAGTCGATGGTGTAGTCGGGGGCCTTGACGCCGTCGCGGAGTTCCTTGACGTCGGCGACCAGCTGATCGGCGATGGCGTTGGTGTCGGGCTGCGGGCCGGTCACCCACAGGTCTTTCTCCAGGCGGTGGAAGCCGGTCCATTTCTGGCCGGGTTCGAGGTCGGCCTCGCGCAGGTCGATCCGCGGGTCGAGGTCGTTGGGGAAGGACTCGGCGACCGGCTCGATGCGCTCGTAGTAGGTGCGGGTCGGCCCGAATTGCGCCTTGGCGCCCTCGATGTCGCCGGACTTGATGGCGGCGGTGAACGCCTCGACGGCGGGCACCAGCGCATCGGCCTGGCTGTTCACGTACCGCTTGTAGCTGTCGGCGGCCTCTTTGAACTTGCCTTCGGTGTCGATCTGCTTGGCTTCACCGGTGACGACGAAGTCGCTGCGGATGCCGTCGCCGACCATTCCGGGGCGGCAGGAGGTCTGGTAGGTGCCGGGCTCGGAGAGCTGCACCACGAGCTTGCGCTGCAGGCCGGGGGAGATGTTCTCGACCTCACCCATGACGCGGTCGCCCTCGCCGTAGACGTAGAACTCGGTCACCTTGTTGCCGCTGTTGGTGACGACGAAGGTGCTCGGCCCCGTGCTGGCCTCGGTGCCCGACAGCGAGCATGCGTCGTCGGAGGCGTCCACGGTGATCTCCCCGGGTCCGTTCGCACCGCTGTCCCTCGATTGTTCCTTGGCTTGGCAGCCGACCAGGGACAGGCCGGTGAGCAACGCGGCGGCGGCGACGCCGGCCTTGGCTACGGGGGTGACGTTCACGTGGTGGACCTTTCGGTGGAGGGAGTGGGGGAAGTCGGGTTCGGAGCCGAAGTGGAGGTGGCGCGGGTGGGCCGCAGGTAGGCCACCAGCACCGCGGCCAGATAGGCCAGCCAGCCGATGAGCTGCAGCACCGTCGGCGTCGGTGTGACGTTGAAGATCCCCTGGATCACCTCGCCGTACCAGGCCGACCAGTTGAACCAGCCGCTGATGTCGAACGCCCGGGCCGACAGACCGGGTAGCCAGCCGACGGTCTGCAGCGCGCCGATGCCGTAGGACAGGATGCCCGCGGCCACGATGATGAGGAAGACACCCGTGTACTTGAAGAACTTGGCGAGGTCGATGCGGATCGCGCCGGCGTACATGCCGTAGGCCAGTGCCGTCGCGATCAGCACCCCCAGGATGAGCCCGATCAGCGGCCACGCGGTCTCGGCTTCGGCGTATCCGACCATGAACAGTGCGGTTTCCACACCCTCGCGACCGACGGCCAGGAAGGCCAGAGTCGCCACGGCGTAGGCGCCGGTCTCCAGCGCCCGGCCCATGCTGCTGCGCAGCTCACCGGATAGGCCGGCGGCAGCGGATCTCATCCACAGCACCATCGTCGTGACGATCGCGACGGCGACCAGCGACGCGACACCCGCGATCGCCTCGGCGCCCAGCCCGGTGATCGTGTACGCACTGAACTGGATGGCCAGGAACACGATGATCGTCATGGCCACGGCGGCGCCGACGCCCAGCCACACCCACTTGAGCGCATCGCGCCGGTCGGATTTGACCAGGAACGCCACCAGGATCGTCACCACGATCGCGGCTTCGAGTCCTTCGCGTAGCCCGATCAGACCGCTGCCGAGCAACTGCGACGTGACGTTGGGCGCCGCCTCGACGGTGACCATGACGGTGGTCGGAATACTCGTGACGACCGACATTGACCGAACCTCGCTACCAGGATCTTCTCGAACGATGCTTCGGCTAACCAAAGCAAGGTGTGCCTACCTTAACAGTGCCCTGGAACGCAAGGTATCCGTCCGCCACGGCGCGACTTCAACCGGGCAGGTGTGAACCCATGGAACTATGGAAGACGGAAAGGGTTGAGGGAGTCCGGTGTCGCCAGTTCGTTGGATGCAGGGCGCCGTGGTCACAGGTGCCGCGGCTCTGCTGATGGCCTCGAGTTGCTCATGGCAGCTGGGCATCCCCATTCCCGAGGGGGTTCCGCCGCCGGCCGGTGATCCCGTGCCCGCCGTCGACACCTACGCCGGGGGGCGCGCGGCCGATCAGTTGCACGAGTGGGCGGCTGAACGGGCCCCCAGACTGGGCATCCCGGTCACCGCGCTGGAGGCCTACGCCTACGCCGCGCGGGTGGCGCAGGTGGAGAACCCCGAGTGCAACCTGACCTGGACCACCCTGGCCGGCATCGGCATGGTCGAGAGCCACCACGGCAACTACCGCGGGGCGATGGTGGCCTCCAACGGCGAGGTCACCCCGCCCATCCGCGGTATGCGGCTGGACGGCTCCAGTGGCAATCTGCGAATCGGGGATACTGACGCCGGCCTGCTCGACGGCGATCCCGATCTCGACCGCGCGATGGGCCCGATGCAGTTCATCCCGGAGACGTGGCGGCTCTACGGCGTCGACGCCAACGGCGACGGGAAGGTCGATCCCGACAACATCGACGATGCCGCACTGTCCTCGGCGGGCTACCTCTGTTACACCGGCAAGAACCTGTCGACGCCGCGCGGCTGGATGAACGCGCTGCGCGCATACAACTACTCCGAGCAGTACGCCCGCACGGTGCGCGACTGGGCCACGGCGTACGCCGAGGGCCGCGCGCTGTGACCGGGCCGGCCAGCCTCTAGGCTGGTGAGCCGAAGCGACAGCCCGAAGGAGATGCCAGTGCCCATCATCGAGCAGGTCGGAGCCCGCGAGATCCTCGATTCCCGGGGGAATCCGACAGTCGAGGTCGAGGTGGCCCTGACCGACGGTACGTTCGCCCGGGCCGCGGTGCCGTCGGGAGCGTCGACCGGTGAGCACGAGGCCGTCGAGTTGCGCGACGGCGGATCGCGCTATGGCGGCAAGGGCGTGGACAAGGCGGTCCAGGCCGTGCTCGACGAGATCGCGCCTGCGGTGATCGGCATCAGCGCCGACGACCAGCGGCTGATCGACCAGGCGCTGCTGGATCTGGACGGCACCCCGGACAAGTCGCGGCTGGGCGCCAACGCCATCCTCGGGGTGTCCCTCGCGGTGTCCAAGGCCGCCGCGGAGAGTGCCGGTTTGCCCCTCTTCCGGTACCTGGGCGGCCCGAATGCCCACATCCTGCCCGTGCCGATGATGAACATCCTCAACGGTGGCGCCCACGCCGACACCGGCGTGGACGTCCAGGAGTTCATGGTCGCCCCGATCGGTGCGCCGTCGTTCAAGGAGGCGCTGCGCTGGGGCGCCGAGGTGTACCACTCGCTGAAGTCGGTGCTCAAGAAGCAGGGTCTGGGTACCGGATTGGGCGACGAGGGTGGTTTCGCTCCCGACGTCGCCGGCACCACAGCTGCGCTGGATCTGATCTCCTCGGCGATCGAGGCGGCCGGTTTCACGCTGGGCACCGACGTGACGCTCGCGCTGGACGTCGCCGCCACGGAGTTCTTCACCGACGGCACCGGGTACAGCTTCGAGCGGGAGACCCGGACTGCAGAGCAGATGGCCGAGTTCTATGCGGGTCTGCTCGACGCCTATCCGCTGGTCTCGATCGAGGATCCGCTGGACGAGGACGACTGGGCCGGCTGGGTGGCGCTGACCAGCCAGATCGGCGACCGGGTACAGCTGGTCGGCGACGATCTGTTCGTCACCAACCCCGAACGGCTCGAGGAGGGCATCGAGCGCGGTGCCGCCAATGCGCTGCTGGTGAAGGTGAACCAGATCGGCACCCTGACCGAGACGCTCGATGCGGTGGCACTGGCCCACAACGCCGGTTACAAGACGATGATGAGCCACCGCAGCGGCGAGACCGAGGACACCACGATCGCCGATCTGGCCGTCGCGGTGGGCAGCGGTCAGATCAAGACCGGTGCGCCCGCACGCAGCGAGCGCGTCGCGAAGTACAACCAGTTGCTGCGCATCGAGGAGGCACTCGGCGACGCCGCCCGCTACGCCGGAGATCTCGCCTTCCCGCGGTATGGCGTGGAGCCGAAATAGCGTCGGTGCGCTGACCTACGATGCCCGAGTCGAAGCGGCCCGATCCGAAGCGTCGGTCCTCGGCGTCGTCGCGACCGGGGAAGCCCGGGGCTGCGGGCGGTGCGGCGCGGGGGCGCCCGAAGACCACCGCTGCGCAGCGACGTGAGCCGCGGGCGATCGAGGCCCGGCCGGCGGCCGAACCCGTCGACCCCACCGACGCGACCGGGCCCGAACCGGTCGGGCGGTCGATCATGCACCGCGCCGAACAACTCGCCGCGCGGCAGTCCGAGCAGCGGTTCGGTTCGGCCGCCCGGCGCGCGGCGATCCTGGCGGCGGTGGTGTGCGTGCTGACGCTGACGATCGCCGGGCCGGTGCGGACCTATTTCGCCCAGCGCACCGAGATGAAGCAGCTGCGGGCCACCGAGGAGCAGCTACGGGTGCAGATCGGCGAACTGGAGGAGCAGAAGATCAAGCTGGCCGATCCGGTGTTCATCGCCGCGCAGGCCCGGGAACGGCTGGGTTTCGTGATGCCGGGCGACATTCCGTTCGAAGTGCAGTTGCCCCCGGGTGCGGTCACTCCCGGTAGCGCGGCCGGTGCCGCCCCGGAGACCGCGCCGGCGGGGCAACCGTGGTACACGTCGCTGTGGAAGACCATCGCCGATGAGCCGCACGGTCTTTCACCGGCAGCACCACCGCCGGGTCCCCCTCCGCCGCCGGGCCCGCCGCCACCACCAGCGTTCCCGCCGCCCGGTGGTTGACCCGGCAGATCTGGACGCCGTCGCCCGGCAGCTGGGGCGCGAACCGCGCGGTGTCCTGGAGATCGCTTATCGCTGCCCCAACGGTGAGCCCGCCGTCGTGAAGACCGCGCCGCGGCTGCCCGACGGCACGCCGTTTCCGACGCTCTACTACCTCACCCACCCGGCGCTGACCGCGGCGGCGAGCCGGCTGGAGTCGTCGGGCCTGATGCGGGAGATGACCGAGCGGCTGGGCGAGGATCCTGAGCTGGCGGCCGCCTACCGCCGTGCCCACGAGTCGTATCTGGCCGAGCGTGACGCCATCGAGTCGCTGGGCACCACCTTTTCCGGTGGTGGCATGCCCGATCGGGTGAAGTGCCTGCACGTCGTGATCGCCCACGCACTGGCCAAGGGGCCGGGGTTGAATCCCTTCGGTGACGAGGCGCTCGCGATCCTGGCCGGTGAAGCGGGTATGCAGGGCATCGTGGACCGGGAGAAGTGGGGCAACGTATGACCAAGCAGCGTATGACCAAGAGGGTGGCCGCTGTCGACTGCGGCACGAACTCGATCCGGCTGTTGATCGCCGACCTCGATGCCGGCTGGCTCACCGACGTCCACCGGGAGATGCGGATCGTGCGCCTCGGGCAGGGGGTGGATGCCACCGGCGAGTTCGCTCCGGATGCGTTGGTGCGCACCAGGTCCGCGTTGGCCGACTACGCCCGACTGATGCAGGATCACGGCGTGTCCGAGGTGCGGATGGTGGCGACGTCGGCCGCGCGGGACGTGAGCAACCGCGACGCGTTCTTCGCGATGACCGCCGAGGTGCTCGGTGCCGTGGTCGACGGTGCCGTCGCGGAGGTGATCAGCGGCACCGAGGAGGCGGAGCTGTCGTTCCGCGGTGCGGTGGCCGACTTGGATTCGGCGACAGGACCTTTCGTGGTGGTCGACCTGGGCGGCGGATCGACCGAGCTGGTCGTCGGCGGCGCAGCGAACGGGGTGGACGCCTCGTTCTCGATGGACATCGGCTGTGTGCGGCTGACGGAGCGGTGCCTGCACTCGGATCCCCCGACCGCCGAGGAGATCTCGGCGGCGCGTTCGGTGATCGGCGAGGCACTCGACGAGGCGCTGCGCGCGGTGCCGGTCGACGCGGCGAGGACGTGGGTCGGTGTCGCGGGCACCATGACCACGCTGGCTGCTCTGGCCCACCGGATGACGACTTACGACTCGGCGGCGATCCATCTGTCGCGGGTGGGGTTCGGTGCGCTCCTCGGGGCCTGCGAGGAGTTGATCGCGATGACCCGGGCGCAGCGGGCCGCACTCGGTCCGATGCACGAGGGCCGCGTCGACGTCATCGGCGGCGGTGCGCTGATCGTCACCGAATTGGTGCGTGCCCTCGGCGAGCGCACCGGGATCGGCGATCTGGTGGTCAGCGAGCACGACATCCTCGACGGGATCGCCCTGTCGATGGGCTAGAGCGTCTGACGGACGCCAGTGGTCCGGAATCTGCTGCGGTACACGCTGGGTGAGACGCCCAGGGCCCGCCGGAAGGTGCGCCGCATGGTGTCGGCCGAGCCGAAGCCTGCCCGCCGCGCCACCGTCTCCTGGCCGTGGTCTCCGGTGGCGAGGAGCACCTTGGCCGCCTCCAGCCGGGCCTGTTCGACGAACCGGGCCGGAGTGGTCCCGACCTGAACCCGGAACATCCGCACCAGATGGCGTTCGCTGACCGCGGCGCGATCGGCCATCACCGCCAGTGAGTGGTCGGCCGCGGGATCGGCGACGACGGAGTCGATGATCTCGCGCAGACCCCGCGACACCGGTAGCGCCGCCTCGGTCCAGACACTGAACTGCGTCTGCCCGCCGGGACGCTGTAGGAACACCACCATCCACCGGGCCACCCGACGGGCCACGTCCGGACCGTAGTCGCTTTCCACCAGGGCCAGACCGAGGTCGATCCCGGCGCTGATCCCGGCGCCGGTGATGAACCGACCGTCCTGCACGAACAGTGAGTCGGGGTCGACGGTCACCTGCGGGTAGGCCCGGGCCAGATCACCGCAGTGCGCCCAGTGCGTGGTCGCCCGACGACCGTCGAGCAGGCCGAGCGCGGCGAGCACGAATGCACCGGTGCACACCGAGGCCACCCGGCGGGCCCGGGGCGCCAATCCGCGCACCAGGTCCAGGGCCGCGTCCACGGTGTCGGGTGTCTGTTCTTCGGGGATGTCGTGTTCGCCGGGCCGGAAGGTGAAGTCGGGCGGCACCCCGCCCGGGACGATCAACGTGTCGATCCGGTCGGGCACATCGGCTGCCGGCATGTCGACCTCGAGGGTCACAAAGGACGTCGTGCGGACGCTGCCGCCGGTCGGGGAGACCAGGAGCACTCGGTAATGCGCCCCGAAGTCGTTGGCGCGGGCGAAGATCTCCAACGGCGCCGCCACATCCTGCAACGTCACCTTGTCGTAGAGCGCGAACACGACCGTCCTGGGTCGCTGCGACCTCTTCTCGTCGGACACCAGCTGCCTCTCCATGCCCGTGACTTCCGCGGTGTGCGATGTACCGCGGTCACCATGTTCTCCCGATCCCCGCAGGCACACCCGCCGCCGAATGTGTTGGTGACGCTAATCCGGATCTGTTACCACCGCATTGCACCGCCCGCGGGACCTGCGGCGACGCCGGCCACGACGAGCTGCTCCGCCCCGCCGCGAAGCCCGGCGACGTCCGGAAGTGCACGGTTCGTGTCCGCTCCGGACGGAGCCTGACACGCAGCGGTTACGCAGGTGAAACGCACTGCGCCGACTCTGAATTCACATCGACAATCGTTTCGGCAAGAGGTGAACCCATGGATTCTCGGACGGCGCTGACCCTGAGTATCGGCGTGCTGGGTGGACTGGCGGTTGCGTTGACCGCGGAGGTGATCACCGTCCCCATCTGGGTGGTGTTCCTGGCGTGGGCGTCGTTCTTCTTCGTCGGCGGTGGGGTGACGGGCTGGATCCGGTCGGTCTCGTCGAACCTGGTCGGCGTTGTCATCGCCTCGGCCAGCCTGTACGCCGCCCACCTGATGGGCGCCGGCCTGCTGGTCACCGCGATCGCCGTGGGGGTCGGCAGTGCGGTGATGGTCCAGGCCTCATGGGTTCCGCTGCTGTCCACCACCCCCGCCGTGGTCGTCGGATTCGCCTCCACGGTCTCCACCGTCGCCGGCACCGGCAACCAGATCACGGTCACCACGATTTCCCACCCCGGCCTGGTCGCCGCGGTCGCCTGCGTTCTCGGAGCGTGCTTCGGCCTGCTCTCGGAATACCTCGCGACCGCGATGACCCGCCGGCCCGCCGCGCACCCCGAAGCACCCAGCCAGAGCCCGTCGACAGAAAGCAGGCCCGCCTGATGAAACTGCAGCACTACCTCGGCGGATTGGAAGGTCTGCCCGAACCGCTCACGCTGGAGAAGCGGGTGTTCGTCGAGGACTGGGAGAAGCGGATCTTCGGCATCCACGTCGCGATGATGGGTCTGTCGAACCACCTCGGCTCCGCGGCCCCTGCCTATCCCATCGACGAGGTGCCCACCACCTTCGCTGACGAGTGGACGTGGGCCGATCTGCGCACCGGGGCCGAGGCGATGAACCCGTTCGACTACTTCAAATTCCGTTATTACGAGAAGTGGCTGGGCGGGATCAGCCAGTTCTTCCTCGACAAGGGCTACATCACCGAAGACGAACTGGCGCAACGAATGGCCGACGCCGCGCCGTCCGCCAAGCAGGCCGTGACCGCGCCGATCGATGATCAGGTGATCGCCTATCTGCGGTCGGGGGACTCGCCGCGCCGCGATGTGGCCCACCCGAGATTCGAGATCGGTGCACGGGTGCGCATCGCCAACCCGCGGACCGACGCCCACAGCCGGCTTCCGGGTTATCTGCGGGGGCGGACCGGCACGGTGGAGCGCATCTTCGAAGGCGACTACGCCTACTTCTGCCGCACCGGGGACGGTATCGGCGACGCGATGCCCATCTACATCGTCGGATTCGACCCGGCGGAGATCTGGGGTGGCCGTGCCGAAGCCGGCCCGCTGTCGCTGTACGCCGAATTGTTCGAGGCCTATCTGGAACCGATGGAGGACGAATCATGACCGGTCAGTTCGCGTATCCGCCGGACCGCGAGGACCTCAGCGCCCAGCGGGCGGCGGCGCTCGAGGCGCTGCTGATCGAGAAGGGCGTGATCACCGCCCAGACGGTGGACAAGGTGCTGGCCTACTTCGAAGCGGAGATGACGCCGCTCAACGGGAAGAAGATCGTCGTCAAGGCGTGGACCGATCCCGCCTTCGCCGAGAAGGTCGTCACCGACACCCCGGCGGCCATCGCCGAACTGGATCTGCCCGACGGTATGGCGGGCGCCGAGGGTGAGCATCTGCAGGCCGTCGCCAACACCGCCGGCGTGCACAATCTGGTGATCTGCACCCTGTGCTCGTGCTTCCCCTGGCCGGTGCTCGGGTTGCCGCCCTACTGGTACAAGGATCCGACGTTCCGCGCGCGCGCCGCGCGCGAGCCACGCAAGGTGCTCGCCGAGGTGGGGGTGGATCTGCCCGCGGACACCGAGATCAAGGTGTGGGATTCCAGCGGTCACTCCCGATGGTTCGTGATCCCCGAACGACCCTCGGGCACCGAGGATTACACCGACGAGATGCTGATGGATCTGGTGACCACCGAGTCGATGATCGGGGTGGCGCTGGCGGGGTCGGCCTCATGAGATTGCACGAAACCTGCACCACCGACCAGGCGGCGCCGCAATTCGACCATGAATGGCAGCGCCGGGCCTTCGGGTTGGCGCTCGCGCTGTCGGAGTTTCGCCACTATCCCTGGAGCGAGTTTCAGGAGGCGCTGATCAAGACCATCGGGGACTGGGAGAGCACCCCCGAACCCGAACGCGGGCAATGGCAGTACTACGACCACTGGGTCGTCGCGCTGGAGACCCTGATCGAACGGCACGCATTGTTGACCGCGCCGGTGCGCACCGACGCCGGTGACCATGCGCTCGCCCTCGACCACGACCATTAGCCCGACGACAGTGAGGAACACGATGAACGCCGAACCCGCTCTGGCCCTGCCACGCAACGATGTCCGGTCGGCCGCTGAAGCCCTGGCCGCCCCGGCGCGGCTGGCCGCGATCACCGTCCTCGCCCTGATCGCCTACTACTTCGTGGGATTCGACCAGGGCGCGGTCTCGGTGTTCGGTGCGGACACCCACATCCACGAATTCCTGCACGACGCACGCCATCTGCTGGGCTTCCCGTGTCACTGAGCGGTGAGGCGCCCGCCGCGGTGCGCTATCTGGTGCCGGGGCTGGCGGCCGGTCTGGTGTGCTTCGCGTTCAGCCGGGTGCTGATCGGACCGCTGATCAGCTCGGCGGTGGACTACGAGGGAGAACGGGAGCACGCCGAAGCGATGCTCACCGGTGACGGGCACAGCCATGGTCACGAACTGTTCACCCGGGCCGTGCAGGAGAACGCCGGAGCCGGGCTGGGCATCGTCGCCTTCGCCGTGGTGATGGGCACGCTGTTCGCGGTCGCCTATACGGTCATCGCCGGTGTGCTCGCGCGCCGGGGTGTGCGGCCCGATCCCCTCGCGCTGACGTTGCTGCTCAGTGCGGGGCTGTTCGTCGCGGTGGCCCTTGTTCCGGCTCTGAAGTATCCGGCGAATCCGCCCACCGTGGGGCTGGACGAAACGGTGGCACAGCGCAGTTCGGCGTTTCTGACGATGCTGGGGGTCTCCGTGCTGGGGGCGGTGGTGGCACTCGGGCTGGCCGTGCGGGTCTGGCGGCGTGGGGACGGCCGGCGGGTGAGCGCGTGGGCGATCGGCGGATACGCGGTGGTGGTTGCGGCGGCGATGGTGTGGCTGCCCTCGTTTCACGAGGTGCCGGGCTCGGTGGCCGGACCGCAGGGCCCGCTGCTGGACGGTTTCCCCGCCGAGGTGCTGGCCGACTTCCGCGTCTACACGCTGCTCAACCAGGCGCTGATGTGGACGGTCATCGGTGTGGTCTATGCGGTGGCGACGCAATGGTGGTCTGAGGCGCGGCGACCGCTAACCGTGGCGCACGGCCGCGATCGGTAGCGCCGATCCCGCCGACGCCGACAGCCGCTGACGGCTCAGGGCGGGCCAGGCCTGCACTGCACAGAACGGGGCGCACTGGTCCTGATCCGACCGGGTGCCGACGTGTACACAGCACTGCACCAGCCGCTCCTCGATCATCGTGGACATGTCCATGAACGGTTTGACGGTGATTCGCACGACCCGCTCGCCCAACAGTCGCCGCAGTTTGCGGCGCCGGCCCGGCAGCGCGGAGGACGCCAGCGTGAGCAGTGTCGACATCCCCAGATCGCAACTCTGGCAGATGGTCTTCCAGATGTCGCCGATGGCGGGATGGGACAGCGACGACTGCTCTGACAGCAGGCCGAGGAGGGACTCCTGCACCGCGACCCGCAGCTGTTGCGGCAATTCGGTGTCGGCGATCCGGTTGGACACCAGCCCCAGCCGAGCTTTGAGCGTATCGGTGCCGATCAGCGACACCAGCGAGCGCCACTGGTCGTTGTCGTCGCGGATCAGGTAGCCGACTGAGCAGCAGTGCGGATGCGAACACGGCAGGGCGGTCAGGTCGCGCCACGTGACCGCGCCGTCGGTCTGCGGGCCCAGCCGGTGCAGCACACCGGTGTGGGTGAGCCGCTGCAGCGGATCGATCATCGCGCTGCGCCCCGAACCGAACTGCGGTTGGATCGTGATGCCGCCGACGAACGGCGTGTCGAGCGCCAGCTGCACCATCTGACCGATCTCGCCGTCGTTGACGCCGAGAGCGGTCGCCATCACCAGCGTCGTGAAGATCTCCCGAGAGGAAAGACGCCGCAACACTTCGCTCTTCATTCGGCGGAGATCACCGCCGCGGTGGTGGCGGTGCGCCGCCTCGGAGATGCCGTCGTATTGCAGGTAGACCTCGACGCGTTCGCGGTGGCTGCTCAGCAGCTCCAGCAGATCGTCGTCGGTGGCCAGACGCAAACCGTTGGTGTTGAGCAGGATCCGGGTGATCGGCCGGGCGGTCAGTTCGGCGAGCAGCTCGGGCAGCGCCGGGTGCAGCGTCGGTTCTCCGCCGCTGAGCATCACCACGTCCAACCGCCCGTTCTCGCGGATCAGCCGCTGGTCGACGCTGGCCAGAACGGCGGCGACGGGCACCACGTTGCGCAGGTCCGGCGAGGAGTCGGTGAAGCAGGTAGGGCAGCGCAGGTTGCAGGTCTCGGCGATGTCCTGCAACAGGATGCAGGTGTGCTGGGTCTGCATCTCTGGCAGCCCGCGAAGATAGGCCATGGGCACCGGATCGAAATTGCCCGCCACATCGGGGGTATGGGTCTTGGTGGGAGCTGTCCACTCCTCGAGGTAGCGCAGGATCTCGGGATCCTCGTCGTAGAGCGTGCACACCACACCGTGTCGGCGGCAGCCTCGTTCCAGCCAGATCCGGCCGTCGCGCTCGACCAGCCGCCCGCTCAGCCGCTCCACCTCGGCCAGCGGTCGCTCCGGGGCCTCGTCATGGCAGCGCGGGCAAAACGCGGTGACGTAGCGGTGCAGCCGGTCGCCACGCAACCCCATCCCGGCCGTCATGTGGTGTACAGCGCGGGGTTGACACCGGTGCAGAAGCCGACGGTGACCACCGAGGTCAGCGCCCAGCCGATCATCAGGCCGAGGCCGATTCCCTTCGCGTGCGGGCTTTTCGTCGCCAGCAGGGCGCCGCCGCCGGCGAACGCGATCACCGCGAGCAGCACCGCGGCACCGCCGAGGATCGGATTGGCCGACTCGGTCCGCGAGCCGGCGACGATGAACGCCGCGAAGCCGAGCACCGTGTTGACCACGAAGTAGATCGGCGCACCGACGAACACCATGCCCACCGAGATCTTGCGGGGCGGCGGCGGGGGATAGGGCGGCGGGTACGGGGGATAGGGCGGCCCGGGTCCGGTGGTCATGCGTGCGCTTCCTGGTAGCCGGCTGGTGAGCGATAGTAACCGCGGCGGTGGCCGTACCACAGCCGAATGCCCAGAAGCAGCAGTGAGGGCAACAGAACCCATTGCGGCCGTGTCAGATTCAGCCAGACCGTGTCGTTGGCACGGGCGAACTCGACGAGGAAGCGGAAGGCGGCGTAGGCGGCGACGTAGAGCACGAACAGCTCGCCGGGCCGGGCGAACCGGTCACGGAGCCACAGCAACACCACGAAGGCGGTGAGCTGGAAGGCGATCTCGTAGAGGAAGGAGGGATGCATCGCCGCCCCGGTCAGGCAGCCCGGACACTCGGGCGTGGTGACGGGCGCGTGGATCCCCCACGGAAGCGTCGTGGGCCGGCCCGGGGCTTCGGTGAGGTGGCAGCCGATGCGTCCCACCGCCATCCCGAGTGCCACCGCGGGGGCGAACAGGTCACCGGTCTTGCCCCGGTATCCGCCGATCCGCTTGGCCACCAGCACGCCGAGGTAGGCGCCGAACAGACCGCCGATGATGCTGCGCGAGCCGAACTGCCACGCCTGCGCGAGGCTGGGGTTGGCGGCGGGGTCGAGGTGGCGCGCCCATCCGGACAGCCGCATCCCGATCGCTCCGCCGACCAGCGCACCGGTCACCGCCACGAGGGACTGCTCGTTGACCGCGCCGCGGCGGCGCGCCTCGAGCACGAACACCACGACGGCGGCACTGATGCCCAGGCCGACGAACACGCCGTGCACCGGTACCGTGACCGGGCCGACATCCCAGGTGGGGATCACCCGCGCAATGTAACCGAATCAGGTGGCCAGAGATAGTCCGGCGGCCAGTGCGAATCCGAGGACGGCGGCCAGACCGGCTGGCTCGCGGGCCTTCTCGGTGGCTTCCGGGATCATCGACCCGACGAGCATGACCAGCAGGGCGCCGGCGGCGAAACCGTCGATACCGCCCTGCAGCGCGTTGCCCGCAACCTCCTGCAGGGCGAAGCCGCCGACCGTGGCGGCCGCGCAGAGGGCGGCGATGGCGACCCAGCCGCCCAGAATGCGTCGCGTGGGATGGCCGGCGGCGCGCATATCGCTGGCCGATCCGATGGCCTCGGGCAGATTGGACACGAAGATCGCCAGCAGCAGCGCGGGGCTGACCGCACCGCCGGCGGCGATCCCGATCCCGAGGACGGCCTGTTCGGGGATCCCGTCCAGCAGCGCCCCGATGAGCAGCGGTTTACCCGACGACGCGTTCGGGTCGGAGCCGCCGAATCGGTCGACGGTCCGGTCGGCGAGGTAGAACGTCACCGCGCCGGCGGCCAGGCCGAGGGCGACCGGCAGCGCGCCGCCGACCCGAAAACCCTCCTCGGCCAGTTCGAAGGAGATCGATGACACCAGTGCGCCGGCTCCGAATCCCAGGACCAACCCGACCAGTCGCTGATTCCAGCTGCGAACCGCGCCGGCGGCCGCGCCGACCACGAGTGAGGATGCCGCGACCGACCCCCACAGCAGGGCGGTCAGCACCGGTCAGGCACGGGACTTCGCACCGGCGCGGCGCCGGGGTTTGGTCGGGTCGTGCTGGGCGCCCAGGGTGAGCCCGAGGATCACCATCACCACCCCGAGCGCGAGGTGCAACCACCCGTCGGCGCTGTTGAGCGGGAAGTAGTCGGCGACATCGGCGTGGGCCGACGTCACCCGCAACGTCCACAGTCCGATCAGCACCGCGCCACCGATCAAGAGATAGGCCCGGGAGGCGGAATAGGTGCGCGCGCACAGCATTCCGACAGCTCCGTACAGCAGATGCACGATGTTGTGCAGCCCGGAGGTCGCGAAGACACCGAACAGTTCGGCGTCGGAGGCGTGTCCGGCCCAGGTCAGAGACGCTTGATGCACGGTCAGGCCGGGAACGAAGCCGAACGCCCCGATCGCCAGGTACGCCGCGCCCACGAGGAGCGCGGCGCCCTGTACGGCCATCAGCGTGGGTGTGCGGGCCACCTGATCGCCTCCCGTCCGGTCAGCGGATATCGACGTCATCCCCCCGACTACCCGCACGTCACCCCGGTTAACCGGCGCGCCGGGCGCCCTCGGCGAAATGCCGGACTCAGTTGTTGCGCAACACCGGGTGCAGCTCGTCGAGCACCGTCGCATCCTCGATGGTCGAGGGCAGCGGTTCGTCGCGGCCGTCGGCGATCCCGCGCATGGTCTTGCGCAGGATCTTGCCCGAGCGGGTCTTCGGCAGCGCCGCCACGACGTCGACGGTTCGCAGACAGGCGACCGCGCCGATGTTGTCCCGCACCAGGGCGACGAGTTCGGCTTCGAGACCGTCGGCGGACGCGCCGGCCTTGAGGACGACGAAGCCGCGCGGCACCTGCCCCTTGATCTCGTCGGCCACCCCGATGACGGCGCATTCGGCGACCGCGGGATGGGTGGCGAGCACCGCTTCGATCGATCCGGCGGACATGCGGTGCCCGGCCACGTTGATGACGTCGTCGGTGCGGCCCATCACGAACAGATAGCCGTCGCTGTCGAGGTAGCCGCCGTCGCCGGTCAGGTAGTAGCCGGGGAAGGCCGACAGATACGACGAGACGTAGCGGTCGTCATCGCCCCACAGCGTGGGCAGGGTGCCCGGCGGCAGCGGAAGCCGCACGCAGATCGCGCCCTCTTCGCCGGGGTCGCACTCCGATCCGTCGGGGTGCAGGATGCGGACGTCATATCCGGGCATCGGAACCGTCGCCGAGCCGGGCTTGACCGGCAGCGGCTCGACGCCCATCGGGTCGCCGGCGATCGCCCAGCCGGTCTCGGTCTGCCACCAGTGGTCGATCACCGGGATCCCGAGTTTCTCGGCCGCCCACTGGTAGGTGGCCGGGTCGAGCCGCTCACCGGCCTGGAACAGGTATTCCAGCCCGGACAGGTCGTAGTCGGCGATGAGCGCGCCGTCGGGATCCTCTTTCTTGATGGCCCGGATCGCGGTCGGTGCGGTGAACAGCGCCTTGACGCGGTAGTCGGCGGCAACCCGCCAGAAGGCCCCGGCGTCGGGGGTGCCGACGGGCTTGCCCTCGTAGATCACTGTCGTGGCGCCCAGCAGCAGCGGCGCGTAGACGATGTACGAGTGGCCGACCACCCAGCCGACGTCCGACGCGGCCCAGAAGACGTCGCCGGGCGCCACGTCGTAGAGGTGGCGCATGGTCCACAGCAGCGCGACGGCGTGGCCGCCGTTGTCGCGCAGGATGCCCTTGGGTTTGCCGGTCGTCCCGGAGGTGTAGAGGACGTAGAGCGGATCGGTGGCGGCCACGGGCACCGGATCGACCGGGCGGGCCTGCGCGAGCCGTTCGGCCCAGTCGTGGTCGCGACCGGCGGTCAGCTCGCACGGATGCTGCTCCCGCTGCAGGATCACGCATGCCGCGGGCGCATGGTCGGTCATGGTCAGCGCCGCGTCGAGCATCGGTTTGTACTCGACCGTGCGGGTGGGTTCGACACCACACGACGCCGAGACCACCACCGTGGGGCGGGCGTCGTCGATCCGGGCGGCCAGTTCGTGGGCGGCGAAGCCGCCGAACACCACCGAGTGCACCGCACCCAGGCGGGCGCAGGCGAGCATGGCGATCAGTGCCTCGGGCACCATCGGCAGGTAGATCACCACCCGATCGCCCTTGGCCACACCGAGTTCGCGGAGCACACCGGCGAAGCGGGTGGTCTGGTCGAGCAGTTCGCGATAGGTGTAGGTCCGTTGAGAGCCGGTCACCGGTGAGTCGTAGATCAGTGCGGTCTGGTCGGCGCGGCCCGCCTCGACGTGGCGGTCCAGCGCGTTGGCGCAGGTGTTCAGTTCGCCGTCGGGGAACCAGCGGTAGAACGGGGGACGGGAATCGTCGAGGATGCGGGTCGGTTCGCGGGTCCATGTGACGGCCTTCGCGGCCTCGGCCCAGAAGGCGGCCGGATCAGTCACACTCGCGTCGAAGAGTTTCCGGTAGTCACCCATACCGGAAACGCTATACCCACCCGGTTGGCCTCACGGCTGGAACCGGTATCCCATGCCCGCTTCGGTCAGCAGGTGCACCGGATGGGCCGGGTCGTCTTCGAGTTTGCGGCGTAACTGGGCGAGATAGACACGCAGATAATGGGTTTCCTTCGCGTACGCCGGGCCCCACACCTCACGCAGCAGCTCTTCGCGGCCGACGAGTTTGCCGCGATGGCGCACCAGCATCTCGAGCATGCCCCATTCGGTCGGCGTCAGGTGAACCTCGTTGCCGCTCTTGGTGACCCGCTTGGCGGCCAGGTCCACGGTGAACGATGCGGTTTCCACCACGGGTTCGTCGTCGTCGCCGGTGGCGGTGGCGCGGCGCACCGCGGCGCGCAGCCGGGCCAGGAATTCGTCCATGCCGAAGGGTTTGGTGACGTAGTCGTCGGCGCCGGCGTCGAGCGCTTCGACCTTGTCGGCGGAATCGGTGCGGGCCGACAGCACGATCACCGGTGCGGTCAGCCAGCCGCGCAACCCCGCCAGCACGTCGATCCCGGACATATCGGGCAACCCGAGATCGAGGATCACCACGTCGGGACGGTGGTCGGCGGCCGAGCGCAGCGCCTCCGCGCCGGAGGCCGCGGTGGTGACCTCGTAGCCGCGCACCGACAGGTTGATCCGCAACGCCCGCAGGATCTGCGGTTCGTCGTCGATGACCAGCACGCGGGTCATGGGCGGTCCCCACCTCCTGGGTTGCCGTCCGGGGCGGCCAGATCGATCTCCACGGTCAGCCCGCCGCCGGGGGTGTCGGTGGCGGTCACGGTGCCGCCCATCGCCTCGATGAATCCGCGCGCCACCGACAGGCCCAGCCCGACGCCGCTGCTGGTGTCCTGATCGCCGAGGCGCTGGAACGCGTCGAACACCCGGTCCTCGGCGCCGCGGGGGATCCCGGGGCCCTCGTCGGAGACCGCGATGAGTACGCGGTCGGCGACGCGTCCGGCGGTGACCCGGATCGGGCCGTCGGGCGCGTAGCGCAGCGCGTTGTCGATGAGGTTGGCCAGCACGCGCTCGAGCAGACCACCGTCGGCGGTGACCACGCAGTCGTCGACGTCGACCTTGACCCGGTCCACGCCCAGCTGCCCCGATCCCGTCGAGCCCCGGCTGATGCCGAGCAGGGCGCGCTGCACGGTCTCCTCGAGATACACCCGCCGTAGTTCCGGCCGGACCACCCCGGCCGCCAGCCGCGAGGAGTCGAGCAGGTTGCCCACCAGCGCGGTCAGCTGATCGACCGATTCCTCGACGGTGGCCAGCAGTTCGGCGGTGTCCTCGGCGGAGAAGTCGACGTCGCTGCTGCGCAGGCTGGACACCGCGGCCTTGGCGCCGGCCAGCGGGGTGCGCAGATCGTGGCTGACCGCCGAGAGCAGCGCGCGGCGCAGTTCGTCGGCGCGGGCGATGGCCTCCGCCTGCCCGGCCTCTTCGGTGAGTTCACGCTGGCGGACCAGACCGGCGGCCTGGCGGGCCACCGCGGAGAGCACCCGGCGGTCGTGGGCGGGCAGTTTGCGGCCCGCCATCAGCAGCCAGAACTCGTCGGCACCGACTTCGATCGCGGTGTCGGCGGTCTCGGCGTCGACGCAGGGATCCTCGCCCACGCAGGCCACGATGCCGGTGCCGGCCCGCTTCAGGCTGACCGCGCGCTGTGAGTACGTTTCGCGCACCCGTTCCAGCAGAGTGGTCAGATCGGCGCCGCGCAGCACCGAACCCGAGAACAGGGCGAGCAGTTCGGCTTCGCGGGAGGCGCGGCGGGCTTCGCGGGTGCGGCTGGCCGCACTGTCGACCAGGGCGGCCACTGCGACGGCGATCACCAGCAGAACGACGATGGTCAGCGCGCTGTCGGGTTCGGCGATGGTGAACGTATGTTGGGGCGCGATGAGGAAGTAGTTGAGCAGCAGACCCGAGAGCACCGCCGACAGCGCCGCGGGGGCGACCCCGCCCAGCAGGGCCACCAGCAGCACCCCCACGAAGAACAGGGCGCTCTCGCCCGATACGCCCAGCAGCGGGTCGAGCACCAGCACGGTCAGCGCACAGATCACGGCGGGCACCACGAGCGCGGCGAGCCAGGACAGGACGTGCTGCTCGCGGCGTGCCGCGCGGCCCCGGCGGCCGGTGCCGCTGGCCTGTTCGTGGGTGACCATGTGCACGTCGATGGAACCGGACTGCTGGACGACGGCCGCGCCGATGCCCTCGTCGAGAATGCGCGCCCAGCGCGACCGCCGCGACGTCCCGACCACCAGCTGGGTCGCGTTGCGTTCGCGGGCGAAATCGAGGAGTGCGGCTGGTACCCCGCCAGCACTGTCACCGACGACGGTGTGCAGGGTGGCGCCCAGGCTGGCGGCGAGTTCACGCACGCGGCCCATCTGGGGCGCCGACACCCCGGACAGTCCGTCGCCGCGGATCACGTGCACCACCAGTAGTTCGGCACTCGACTTCGAGGCGATGCGCGACGCGCGGCGCACCAGCGTCTCGGATTCCGGCCCGCCGGTCACCGCGACCACCACCCGTTCGCGCGCCTCCCAGGTGTCGGTGATCCGGTTGTCGGCGCGGTAGCGGGCCAGCGCCGCGTCGACCTGGTCGGCCAGCCAGAGCAGGGCGAGCTCGCGCAGCGCCGTCAGGTTGCCGCGACGAAAATAGTTGCTCAACGCGGCGTCGATCCGCTCGGCGGCGTACACGTTGCCGTGGGAGAGCCTGCGGCGCAACGCCTCCGGGGTGATGTCGACGAGTTCGACCTGATCGGCGGCGCGCACCACCTCGTCGGGCACCTTTTCCTGCTGTTCGATGCCGGTGATCCGGGTGACGACGTCGTTGAGGCTTTCCAGATGCTGCACGTTGACCGTCGAGATCACCGTGATGCCCGCCGCGAGCAGCTCCTCGACGTCCTGCCAGCGCTTCGGGTTGCGGCTGCCCGGGGTGTTGGTGTGGGCCAGTTCGTCGACGAGCACCACCTGCGGCCGGCGGGCCAGCACCGCGTCGACGTCGAGTTCGGGGAAGCGGGCGCCGCGGTAGCTGATGTAGCGCGGCGGGATGACCTCGATGCCGTCGAGCAGTTCGGCCGTCTTCTCCCGCCCGTGGGTCTCGACCACCGCGGCCACCAGATCGGTGCCGCGCTCGAGCCGCCGGTGCGCTTCGCCCAACATGGCGTAGGTCTTGCCGACGCCGGGAGCCGCGCCCAGATAGATGCGCAACTCCCCGCGCTTGGTGCTCACCTGTTCATCATCCACCGGACCGGCTCCCGCAACCGCGCACCGTGGTTACTGCTGCCCGTCGAGCGCCACATTCAGCTCGAGCACGTTGACCCGCGGTTCGCCGAGGAAGCCCAGGGTCCGGCCGTCGGTGTGGGCGGCGACGAGCGCGCGCACCTGCTCGGGGCTGATGCCGCGGGCCGCCGCGACCCGGTCGATCTGCAGATCGGCGTAGGCGGGGGAGATGTGCGGATCCAGGCCGCTGCCGCTGGCGGTCACCGCGTCAGCCGGTATCTGCGGGTCGGTGACGGCGCCGGGGATCGGGACCGTCTGGCCGGCACGGTAATCCTCGCCCGGCGTGGCGCATTCGACGCGGACGCCTTCGTAGGTGTCGAGGAACGGCCGTGCGGTGGTGACACAGGACTCGTTGACGCTGACCACCCGCGTCGGGTGGGCGATGTTGCCCGCAGCGTCGCGCGGACCGAACACCGACAGCACCGCACCCACCCCGCCGCCGGTGCAGAACGGGCGCCGGCCGGCCTCTGCGGGCAGGCCGTTGAATTCCGCGACCGCTCGGCTGCGTTCGCACACCGTGGTCAGCAGGCTGGTCCGGTCGGGGGTGTCGACGACATCCTCGGGCCCCAGGTTGCTGGCGCTGGTGGACATCGGGTCGTAACCGTCCCCGGCGGCCGACGGACGGCCCTGGAAGTACTGCGGCAGGGGGTCGCCGTCGGCGCCGGTGTAGAGCTGCCCGATGAGACTGCTGCCCACCAGTTTTCCGTTCGCCTCGAGCAGTGAGCCGTCGGCTTTGTGCTGCAGTCCCGGCAGCTGGGCGATCAACCAGATGAGGGCCGGATAGGCCAGGCCGAGGACGACGGTCAGGACGAGCAGGGCGCGCAGGGCGGCCGCGTGCTGGCGAAGAGTGTTCATGTCACATTCCCGGGAGGAGTTGCACGACGAGGTCGATGAGTTTGATGCCGATGAAGGGGGCGATGATGCCGCCCAGTCCGTACACCGACAGGTTGCGGCTCAACAGTTTCGAGGCGCTGCCCGGGGTGTACCCCACGCCGCGCAGCGCCAGCGGGATCAGCGCGATGATGACGAGCGCGTTGAAGATGACCGCCGACAGGATCGCCGACTGGGGGCTGTGCAGCCGCATCACATTCAGCAGGTCCAGGCCGGGGAACAGGCCGAGGAACAGCGCCGGGATGATCGCGAAATACTTCGCGATGTCGTTGGCGATGGAGAACGTCGTCAACGCGCCACGGGTGATCAGCAACTGCTTGCCGATCTCCACGATCTCGATCAGCTTGGTCGGATCGGAATCGAGATCGACCATGTTGCCGGCCTCCTTGGCCGCCGACGTGCCGCTGTTCATGGCCACCCCGACGTCGGCCTGGGCCAGCGCGGGGGCGTCGTTGGTGCCGTCGCCGGTCATCGCGACGAGCTTGCCGCCGGCCTGCTCACGCTTGATCAGCGCCATCTTGTCCTCGGGGGTGGCCTCGGCCAGGAAGTCGTCGACGCCGGCCTCGTCGGCGATGGCCTTGGCGGTCATCGGGTTGTCGCCGGTGATCATCACGGTGCGGATGCCCATGCGGCGCATCTCGGCGAAGCGTTCCCGCATGCCCTGTTTGACGACGTCCTTGAGGTGGATGACGCCGAGCACCTCGGCGCGGCCGTGCTGCACCCGACCCACCACCAGCGGGGTGCCGCCGGCGGCGGAGATGCCGTCGACGAGCTCGCCGAGTTCGGTGGGTACGGTGCCGCCTTCGGAGCGGATCCATTCCGCGACCGCACTGGTCGCGCCTTTGCGCAGCCGGCGATCGCCGAGGTCGACGCCCGACATCCGGGTGGTGGCGCTGAACTCGACCCAGGTCGCGTCGGTGAGTTCGCCGGGGGTGCGGGCCCGCAGGCCGTAGCGTTGTTTGGCGTACACGACGATCGAGCGGCCCTCGGGGGTCTCGTCGGCCAAGCTGGACAGCTGTGCGGCGTCGGCCAGGTCGTCTTCGGAGACACCCTGCAGCGCAATGAAGTCCGACGCCTGCCGGTTGCCCAGGGTGATGGTCCCGGTCTTGTCCAGCAGCAGGGTGTTCACATCGCCGGCGGCTTCGACGGCGCGTCCGGACATGGCGAGCACGTTGCGCTGCACCAGACGATCCATGCCGGCGATGCCGATCGCCGAGAGCAGCGCGCCGATGGTGGTCGGGATGAGGCAGACCAGCAGGGAGACCATGACAATGCCGGTGATGCCGTTGCCGTCGAGGGCCAGGGTGTCGGGGACACCGGGGTTGTTCGCCTTGGCGAAGATGGCCAGCGGCTGCAGGGTGGCGACGGCGAAGACGAAGATGATCGTCAGCGCGGCCAGCAGGATGTTCAGTGCGATCTCGTTGGGCGTCTTCTGCCGGTCGGCGCCTTCGACCAGGGCGATCATCCGGTCGATGAAGCTCTCGCCGGGCTTCTGGGTGATCCGCACGACGATGCGGTCACTCAGCACGGTGGTGCCGCCGGTGACCGCAGAACGGTCGCCACCGGATTCGCGGATCACCGGTGCGGATTCACCGGTGATGGCCGACTCGTCCACCGAGGCGATGCCCTCGATGACGTCACCGTCACCGGGGATGACCTGTCCGGCTTCGACCACCACGATGTCGCCCTGTTGCAGCAGCGGCGCGGCGACCTCCTCTTCGCGTCCCGACGCGTCGAGGCGACGGGCCATGGTCGAGGTCTTGGCTTTACGCAGACTCTCGGCTTGGGCTTTACCGCGGCCTTCGGCGACGGCTTCGGCGAGGTTGGCGAAGACGATGGTCAGCCACAGCCACGTCACGATCAGCCAGCCGAACCAGCTGGGATCGAGGATGGCGCACACGGCGGCCCATACGGCGCCGATCTCGACGATGAACATGACGGGGTTGCGCCACAGGGTGCGGGGGTCGAGCTTGCGCAGCGCCGCGGGTAGCGAGCGCCAGAGCAGCTTCGGGTCGAGCAGACCGCCCCGGATGCGTTTGGGCGCTGCGGTTTCGGGGGCGTCGGTGCGCGCCTCGACAGCGGTGATGGTCATGGTCAGTGGATTCCTTCGGCGAGGGGGCCCAGCGCGAGCATGGGCAGAAAGGTCAGGGCAACGAGGATCAGGGTGACGCCGGCGACCATCCCGACGAACTGGGGCCGGTGGGTCGGCAGGGTGCCGACCGATTCGGGCGTCTTGCCCTGGCGGGCGAACGATCCCGCGAGCGCCAGCACCAGGATGATGGGCAGGAACCGGCCGAACAGCATGGCCAGGCCGAGCGCGGTGTTGTACCACTCGGTGTTGACCGAGATGCCGGCGAAGGCCGAGCCGTTGTTGTTGCCCGCCGAGGTGAATGCGTAGAGCACCTCCGACAGGCCGTGCGGTCCGGTGTTGAGCATGCCCGCCCGCTGGCCGGGCATGGCCATCGCGACGGCGGTGCCGGTCAGCACGATCAGCGGTGTGATGAGGAAATAGGTTGCAGCGAGCTTGATCTCGCGCGGGGTGATCTTCTTGCCCAGGTACTCCGGGGTGCGCCCGACCATGAGACCGGCGACGAACACGGTGATGATGGCCAGGATCAGCATGCCGTAGAGGCCGGATCCGACCCCGCCGGGGGCGACCTCACCGAGCTGCATGTTGAACAGCGTCATCAGGCCGCCGAGGCTGGTGTAGGAATCGTGGAAGGAATCCACCGCACCGGTGGAGGTGAGGGTCGTCAGATCGGCGAATACCGCGGAGTTCGCAACGCCGAAGCGCTGTTCGACCCCTTCCATCGCCGCGCCGGTCGCGGTGGGCACGGTGCCGTGGGCCTGCAGCTGGAACAGCAGCATCAGCGAGACGCTGGCGGTGGCGATGACGGTCATGGCGGCGACGATCGCGTAACCCTGTCGGCGGCTGCCGACCATCCGGCCGAAGGTGCGCGGCAGCGAGAACGCGATGCACGACAGCAGGAAGATCTCGACCCAGTTGGTCCACGTCGTCGGGTTCTCGAAGGGGTGCGCGGCGTTGGCGTTGAAGAAGCCGCCGCCGTTGGTGCCGAGTTCCTTGATGACCTCCTGGCTGGCGACCGGGCCGCCCGGGATGGTCTGCTGCGCACCGGACAGGGTGGTGGCCACCTGGCTGTGCACGTCGAAGTTCTGGATGACGCCGCCGGCGACCAGGATGACCGCACCGATGATGCTGACCGGCAACAGGATCCGCATGATGCCGCGGATCAGGTCGACCCAGAAGTTGCCCAGCTCGCCGGTGTTGCGCCGGGCCAAGCCCCGGACGAACGCCATGGCCACTGCCATACCGACCGCGGCGGAGGCGAAGTTCTGCACGGCCAAACCGGCCATCTGGACGAGGTGGCCCTGGGTGGATTCGCCCGAATAGGCCTGCCAGTTGGTGTTCGTGACGAAGCTGACCGCGGTGTTCCACGCCAGTGCGGGGGTCATCTCGGTGCCCGGCTCGCTCAGGTGCAGCGGCAACTTGCCCTGGATCAGCTGGAGGAAGAACAGCAACAGCACGCTGACGGCTGAGAAGGCCAGCACGCTGCGGGCGTAACCGGCCCAGTTCTGTTCGGACTTGGGGTCGGCGCCGATCAACCGGTAGACGACGCGCTCTGCACGCCAATCTTTCTCAGACGAGTAGACCCGGTACATGTAGTCACCGAGCGGGATGTGCACGGCTGCCAGACCGACGACGAGTGAGGCGAGGAAGACGATCCCCGCGGTGGTGGTGTCCACTCAGAACCTCTCGGGAAACAGCAGGGCGGCGAAGACGAAGACCGCGATGGCAGCGGCGAGGACCACGCCGACGATGTTCTGGATCACAGGCGCTCGGCCCACTTCTGCACCAAACCCAAGAGCGCGAAGACCGCGACCGTCAGGGCGGTGTACACGACAACAGACATTCCGTCTCCCATTTACGGCCACCGGCTCTCGGTGGCCGTGCACCAGAATCGGCCCTGTTCAGAGCGTTGAGCCCGGTCTTGACGGTTTCTTGACGGTGTGGGCGGCGACCTTTACGGCTTTCGCGCTGCGCCCGCACTGGCAGGTTGACAGGTCGCCCCCAGTGGGATGTCAGACCTGCGGCTCAAGATCTTCGGTATGAACCGATTTCGTCGCACCCAGTCACTGCCGCGCTACGCGGTCTGCCGGCGCGCTTTGCGCGGCACCCCCCTGCTGGTGCCCGCCGAACTCCTCACCAGTGCCTCGGTGGCCGAGTGGGTGCGCCGGCGCGGCCTCGGTGTGGACGTGTCGGGGGCCGAGCAGCTGCGCCTGGCGCTGGCGACGGGGTTGCCCGCGGTGCGGGTGGCCGCGCAGTGCCCGGACGTGCTGACGGTCGAGGCGGCGATGGCCGCGCCGGTCGGCCGGTTCGTCATCAGCTCGCGGGCAGAGGTGATGCTGTTGGCCAATCGGCAGGCGGCGACGCCGCGGGTGGTGGTCGACGTGACCGAATCGGCGGGGGAGCGGTTGGCGGCCTCGGTGGTGGGTATGGCGCGGCTGGACGTCGTCGGGTTGCGCTGCCGGGTCGGCGGTCAGGACGACGATGCCGCCGACGCGGTGCGTGCGATGGTGGAGCAGATGGCCCGTATCAAGCGGGCGCACGGGGTGATCATGACGCGGGCCTGCCTGTCCGGGTTCGGGCGCGGAGGCGCAGATTCGGCGGAGTTGCGCGACGGGGTGCACCAGTTGCAGCTCACGGTGGAGGAGGCGTGTGCCGAGTTGAGGTATCCGCGGCCCGCGTTGGTGCTGTCGCTGGATGCCGAGGCGCTGGTCGACGTCGCGTAGACGGACTGAGCATTTATACCCCCTAGGGGTATAGTGGCCGGCGTGAGCGAGCACCACGGACATGCCGGCCATGATCAGGCCGGCCACGAGCACGCCGCGCACGACATGGGCGGCGGCCTCAATGCGATGGCCGCCAGCGCGACGCTGCATTGCCTGACCGGATGCGCGATCGGTGAGATCGTCGGGTTGATGGTGGGCACCGCGCTCGGGTTGAGCAGCATCGCGACGATCGCGCTCGCGGTGGCGCTGGCGTTCGTCTTCGGCTATTCGCTGTCGACGCTGCCGCTACTGCGGGCCGGCCTGGCGCTGGGGACGGCGCTGAGCGTCGTGCTGGCGGCGGACACGCTGTCGATCCTGACCATGGAGATCGTCGACAACATCGTGATGGCGCTGATCCCGGGAGCGATGAACGCCGGCCTGGTGAACGTCGTCTTCTGGGTGGGCATGTCGATCGCGTTGGCTACCGCGTTCGTGGCGGCGTATCCGGTGAACCGGTATCTGCTGCAGCGCGGCAAAGGTCATGCGCTGACCCACGAGTATCACCACGGGGGCGGAGAGGCCGAGGGGTGGCGGCGGTGGATCCCGTCGCTGGGGACCGGTGCGCTGGCTGCGGCCATCGCGGCCTTCATGCTGGGCGGGCTGGTGGTGGCGATCGCCGCGGAGATGGGCGCCGGCTGAGAGATCAGTCGGCGGCGGAGCTCGGTGTGGCAGCACTTTCGAGCGCGTGGAGTAATTCGGTGAGCGAGGTTGCCGAGTAGGCGTCGAGGTCCCACAGATCGATGGTCTGGACGATCCAGAACACCGCGAATGCCAGGATCAGGAGAGCTTCCACGATGAGCACGCCTAGCGGGTGGTTGGTGAAGTCGGCGGCGATGGCCAGCGCGAGCGTGACGATCATGGCTGCGGCGAGGGACAGATACAGCAGCACGAAGCACATTCGCCGGGTGGTGCGGCTGCGCCGGGCCGCCGCGTAGAGCGCGTAGTGCACGACGACGGCAATGATGCCGAGGAACATGGCGATGGCGGCGATGTTGTGTCCGTAGCGGCCGGAGAATCGGGGGTCGACAAAGAACGCGATGGCCAGGGCAGCCAGCAGTGCGGTCAACAACCACGGCAGCACCGCGTCCAGGACGGCCACCGGGCGGGCGGCCAGTCGCAGGATGCGCCGCAGAAGCCGCAGCAGGGCGTGCGGAGGGTGCGCCGTGCCGGCTTCGGGTGCTTTCGTCGTCGACATCGGGAGAAGCAGGCGAATCGCTCCGTAGCTGGCCACGCCGACGGTGACCGCTACGAGCAGCGCACCAATGTTGTTGCCCGCGGCGGCGGTTGGATCGTCGATGCCGGGCATGCCGGCGCCGCACAGTGTGGGCGCAGTGGTCGGCACGAGCGCGACCACGAACGCGAGAAGTCCGGAGAAGTTGAGCAGCAGATCCTCGGTGGCGGTGTGCCCGCGGTAGACGATCAAGCAGATGCCGATGGCGCACAGTGACGCGACGAAAATCAGATGTGACGGCGTGTAGTAGTAGTCGCTGATCGAGCCTTGCCAGCAGTCGGCGGCGGCTTCGGTGAACAGAATCGACGCGCCGAGCATCACGACCAGGGTGACCAGCGCCATGCGGAGGTAGCGGTAGGTGATGAGGGCTTCCCGCACGGCCTCGGCCACGGCTCACGGTATCAACGGGCGTGGGCGGCGCGTGGCTGTCCGGCCGACGATTACCCTTCTTTACCGGCGGCCCCCATAGCCCAATTGGCAGAGGCAGCGGACTTAAAATCCGCCCAGTGTCGGTTCGAGTCCGACTGGGGGCACCGGAATTCTGAACGCGTATGCGCTGGTAGCGGCTATTTCGCCGTTTGCTGAGTGGTGGCCGATGAGGTCCGTGCCCACATTTTGCCCACAGTCACATCTAATTTGTCGGCAACTGCAGTGAGGTCGTCGTCGAAAAGGTCCGCGTAAACATCCAGGGTCATGGCCGCGGACGAGTGGCCGAGCATCCGCTGAACCACCTTCACATTGGCGCCGGCCGAGATCGCTAACGACGCCGCGGTGTGCCGCAGGGCGTGCGCGGTGATCCGCGGGAAAACCGGCGTCGTCGGCTCCTTGCCCTCCTTGGTCCGCGCCGCCTCGGCTGCGGCCTGGCACCTCTCTACGGCACCCGATAACCAAGACTCGTGCGACGACGGCGGACCGAGATAACCACCGTCCCGCGCCGGCCAGATCAGCGCGCCGTGCTCCTTGCCCTCACACGTGCGGGCCAACTCCTCGACGACGAACACCGGCAGCGCCACCGTGCGACTCTTTCCAGTCTTCAACGTGCCCACGTGAACATCTCCGCCGACCATCACAGCGTTCTCGTGCAACGTGATCCGACGCTTGAGGAAGTCGACGTCACCGACACGAAGGGCCGCTGCCTCTCCCCACCGCAGGCCCGCAGTTCCGAGCAGAAGCACCAGTGAGCCGTACCGGCCAGACTCCACCGCCAGCGCGTGCAACTGCTCGGCGCTGAGGTAGACGTTCTTCCGCTTCGCCCTGGCGGGCAACTTGACGCCCCGCGCCGGATTGACAGCAATTCGGCGGTCCCGGACGGCATCGTCGAGGATGCGGGCCAGCACCGAATATGCAGTAGCGACCAGCGTGCCCTTCCGCCGGCCTGACAACTCAGTGACCCAACCCTGAACACTGGAGTACTCAATCTCAGCGATGGACTTCGACCCCCACCGCGGCTTCACGTGCACCCGCCACGCGGACTCGATCGAGTGGAACGCGGACGGCTTCATCACGCCCTTCTGGCGGTCCAGCCACCCCGGCCCGAGGTCGCCGACCGTGGCCTTGCCCAGCACCGGCGCGACGTACTCACCGCGGAACTTCGTGACCTCAACCGTGGCCGCGAAAGCCTCGGCATCCCGCTTGGTCTTGAACCCGCGCTTATCGGTCTGGCGACGATCTGGGGTGCGGTATCGAACTCGGTACCGCCTTGCGCCGGAGGTCGTTTCGTAGCTACTGATCGTCGCCATCGGGCGCCTGCACTTCCCGCTCGAGCTGTCTCTTGCGCGTCTGCTCTCGCGATTCAGCCCATGTGCTGTCATAGAAATCCAGAGTGGAACCGTTCGGCCCGTCTAGGTCCTGCAGCATCCACTGCGGCCAGGCGCGCCGAAAGAAGTCACTCGGCTTGGTAAAGCCGCCGACGTGCTCCAGGGCCCAGTACGCCCACATGCTGGCTGACACCCATTCCCAAAGAACCCGCGCATTCTCCGGCTGCGGAAGCCCTGTAGCCGAGACCCTAGCGCCCGCGTCGTCGGCGTCTGGGTAGATGAGGGTCGATGGCGAAACCCCAAGTGCAACAGAGAGAGCCATCAAGTCGTCTACAGTCACGCGGCGCTCGCCCGACTCGATCCGACGAATTCCCACGGCGTTGATCGACCAATTGGCGCGTGCCAACAACGTGTCTGAGAGCTGCTTGTAATTCATTTTCTGAGCCGTACGAAGGCGTGCCACGTTCTCGGCGACCGTCTTTGCCGTGGGACCGGACTCTGGTTCTTTGCCTGCCACACTGCGCACACTGCCATACTTTGGCACTCAAATCCACATCTCTTGACGATCCATAACGCCGCGTGGTAGAACTGACTCGTTGTCAAAGTATGGCAATAAAATCGAACGGAGATGACAATGCGGAATCGGGTCGTTCCGGAGGAACTGCCGGCCATCGCTACCGCGGCACAGGTGGCTGATTTCCTCCAGACGACGGTTGACGCCCTGGCGCAGGATCGATACCGCCGTCGCGGTGTCCCCTGGATCAAGGTTGGCGGCCGGGTGCGCTATCTACGCGAGGACGTTCTCGCCTATCTACACGCGAATCGATACGGCGGTGACGCCGCCTAGATGACGAGACCAGTGAGTGCCTCAACCACCGGTGGTTCCACAACAGCCCAAGCGGCCCCCACCGGAAAGCTCGACTCAGCGGTAGTTGGAACGCCGAGACACCTAGCGCAGTACGACCATGCCGACCTCGGCCTGATCCCCGACTCGGATCACACGGAAGACCTCCGGACTACCCGGTCCGGAAACAGTGACGCCGGCAGGGCTGCCACCCGACCGGCGTCTGAACCAACCCTCATCAGAAAGTAGGTACATCCATCATGGCTGCACGAACGAAGAAGAGCAACACCACCCCGGTCGATCCGAACCCGGTGGACCTCGAGCCAGTAGACCTCGATCCTCGACCCCCTCATCTGGAGGCCTGGGACCGCCTCTGCGAGAAGGCCGGCGGCAACGGCACCATTTACCACGGCGGTGACGCCTCGGTGGTCATGTCGATCCCCCGACCGATCTGGGCCGACCCGGATGAGGATCTTGTAGGGCGCTCGATGCTCGTCACGAGCTACAAGTCGAGCTCCGCGTACGTCACCTTCAGCCACCAGACCGGAAAGTCTGACGGTGAAAAGTGGTACAGCGCCGGGATGTACATCTCGGCCAAGATGTTCGACGACGGCGAGCCGCTCATCGGCATCTCCTACAGCGACGCCGACATGATCACCGGCGAGTGGAATAAACCCGTTACAGCCAACATGACCCCGGCGGAAGCACTCGAATTGGCCGAGGTGCTGCGGGCCGCGGTAGCCCTGTTCGGCGGTGACAAATGACCGCCGCCGTGGATCGGATGTTCGCCGCCACATGGGACATCGACGCCGCCAGAGGGCACGCCGACACCGTGTGCTGCCTCATCGACAATGCGATCGGGCATCTCGACGACGCACGGAAGACCCGCGCCACCGAGATCCTCGACCAAGCGACGGCGCTCCTGGCCGAACTCGACCGGCTCCGGGCGGCACTGTGACCGAAGCGAAGACGGAGACCCGCACCCCGAGCTGGGGTGCGGGTTCTCCCGCGTCGTCTCAGGAAGTTTCATGGTGGGCCACCCACGTGTTCATCACCGAGATGGTCGCGCAGGCCAACACGACGTTGCCGTGGGCCGGCACACCAGCATGGCGGGCACTCGACGACGCCGACCCCCGAAAACTGCTGTCCCTCGCGGTCGCAGGTGAGCACCACGTGCTGCGCGTCGAAACCGGCCAGGACGCCATCGCACAGGCGAACGTCGACCTGTCGACCGCCGAGGACTGGACCGAGGTTGCACGACGGGTTCAGCGGCGCCACGAGATCGACGAGATTCGGAGGGCATCGTGACGCGAAAGTCGTCGTTCTGTTGGGACTGCGACGAGGTCGGACCCGACAAGCTGTGCGAGAAGCACGAGGCCGAGAAGCGTGGTTTGATCCCCGGACGCCAACTCGTAGTCACCCGTGGCTCGCAGGTGAAGGCCAAACGTCTGGTGTGGTGGGAGCCGGGACTCGTCCTCCAAGACGCGATCAACCTGCTCGCCGCCCGCGAAGGAAAAGGCAAGTCCACCGTCGCATCATCGTGGGCCGCCCGCGAGACACTCAACGGCGGCACCGTGATGTGGATCGGCACCGAGGAATCCCGCGAATGCGCGATCGCACCCCGACTCATGGCGGCCGGCGCCGACATGGACCGCGTCATCTTCATCGACGTCGAAACCGAACTGGGCTCCGGCGCCCTGGTGTTCCCCCTCGACCTGCGCGGCATCGAAGAGGTCATCCGGGAGCACGACGTCACCATGTTGTTCCTCGACCCCGCCAAGGCCGTCGTGCCATCCGGGTTCTCGGGTAACGACGACATCGCCGTCCGCCAGTACCTCGAGCCCATCGCCGCCCTAGCCGACCGCGCCAAGGTCACCGTCGTCGGCTTGGCCCACTTCGGTAAGCGACAAGGCGCGGACTCCGGGCAATTACTACTGGGCTCGGTGGCCTGGTCCCAGGTGGCCCGCTGCGTCCTGTCGATCGCCGAGAACGAGGACACCGGCACCCGCGTGCTGACCAACACCAAGGCCAACTACGTGGGCACCGACCGATCGGTGGAGTTCCGCATCGTGTCCACCACCGTCGACACCGACGACGGACCCGCCGAGATCGGATCGGTGGAATGGCTCGGCGACACCACGGTCGACGCACGCGATCTTCTCGCAGGGGACGGCGACGATGACGCCGGTGAACGGACCGCCGCAGAGCATTGGCTGCACGACTACTTGACCGAGAACGGAGCAACGGCATCCAAGGTCGTCAAGGCCGAGGCCCGCAAGGAGGGGATCAGCGAAGCCACCCTGAAGCGGGCAAAGAAGCGGATCGGCATCATCGACCAATCCTCGGGGTTCCCGCGGACGTCCACATGGAACCTGCCCAGTCAGATCAACGGTGAGCCAACTGGGGCGTCACATGAGCCGACTGAGCCAACTGAGCCAACTGGGCCCGACCTGCACAAACGCGATGAGCCAACTGGGCCGAACCTCCAGTCGGCTCACGCATCTATGTGTGAGCCGACTGGAGAGCCCACTGAGCTGACAGCGGCACTCGCGGCACCAACGCCGCTGAGTGTTCGCCGGCAGGAACTGAGCCACCGTCGCACCATCCGCGTAAAGGGCAAAGAAGTTCCCCGCTGCTACATCTGCGGCAAGGCGGTTATGGCAGGACAGGGTGAAGCCCACCTGTCGTGTCTCAGCAAAGAGCAATCAGCATGACCGCCCGCCGCGTCATCTTCCTGCCGCCCAGCACCTGGGACACCCACACCATCGAGGAGAACCCCATGACCGACAACCCCGCTCCCATCAACCGCCGGCTGACCGACGACGAACGGCAACTGCTCGCTGAGCTGACCGTCTGGGTCATCGCCGAGCAGAAAGGGATCACCGACGAGGAAGCAGGCCGCGCACTGGAAGCCCTCAACAACAAGGGCGGTCTGTACATGTCCGGCGATGCCGTCGATGCCTACGTCAGATTCAGCGAGAGCAACAAAGTGATCGTCCACGTCACCCGCGAGTGGTTGGCCTACTGGGCGCACACCGAAGAGGAACTGACCGGCGACGAGATCAGGCGCAGCATGACCTGGCACGAACCCGAGGGTGGCCAGTGACCATGCGTACGTGTCTCGACTGCGGCGAGCCCAGCACCGGTCCTCGCTGCCCCGAGCACACCACCACAGCCAAGGGCACGGCGACCGCCCGCGGTTACGACGCAGCCTGGGACTGCCTGTCCCGCAGAGCCCGCCGACTCCAACCGTTCTGCACCGACTGCGGCAGCACCGAGGATCTGCAGGGTGACCACACCCCCGAGGCGTGGGCACGCAAGGCCGCTGGCAAGCCGATCAGGCTGCAGGACATCGTCGTCCGGTGCGGACCTTGCAACCGCGCTGCCGGCGCCGCACGCGGACCGTCAGCCACCAGGGGGGTGCACCCCACCGAGGGCCACCAGCGACCCCTGCCCAGCCCGAGTTTGCGTCTCACACCATCAGTCGGTCGGCTTGAGCCACCGAAGTCGTTTGGACTCCATGCCGCGGAACGCCGCAACCGCGATCAGGAACAGAGCGATAATCCAGATCACGTCGTCAACCTTCACCGTCAGCTCCAGGTCGAACCCGGCGCCGAGTACGACGGCGCCGGTAGCGATCGGGGTCGTGTGCTTGAGGGCGCGACCCCAGCGACGGACCTCGTGGTTCGTTGCGGACATCAGGATGTCGCCCAAGCCCAAGCCGATCGCCAGAATGGCGATGACTACGGTGATGGTGACGACAGTGCCGAACCCGGGGTCGACGTAAACGGGCCCATCTGCCGCGAGGTTCATCTTCGGAGCGTGCCATGAAGGCTGGGCCTAAAGGAACTATTAAGTCGGCGCCGCTCGACTTCTCGGGGCTGCCCGACGGCCGTACGGAGCGCCGGCTGGCGTTCATTGCGCAGTACCTGTTGGTGCCGAAGGGCGTGGGTGCGGGGGGCCGGTGCGGCTGCGTGACTTCCAGGTCGACATTATCCGGACGGCGTTCGCGGACGGCATCCGTACCGCGCTGGTGTCCATTCCGCGGGCGAACGGCAAGACGGCGTTGGCGGCGATGCTGGCAGTCGCGGAGTTGTTCGTCGGGGACGCCTCTGCTGAGGTCTTGGTGGTCGCATCTGATCAACGGCAGGCCAACATCACGTTGCGGATGGCTCGCCGGATGATCGAGCTCAACCCGGAGCTGGCGGATCGAGCGCAGATCTTCGCCGACCGGATCGTCGTGCCGCACAACGACTCGATTCTCCTGCCGCTGCCGGCCGATCCTGGTGCGTTGCATGGGCACGATCCGAGCTTGTTGATCGTCGACGAGCTACACGTGGTCACGGAGGCTGTCTGGGAGGCGGTCACGTCGATGACTGGGAAGCGCCCGGAGTCGCTGACGTTGGCGATCTCGACGCCGGCCTCGTCGCCTGATTCCATCATGTGGCGGCTCGTCGAGCACGGCCGCATGGGTGATGATCCGGCGTTCGCGCTGCGGGAGTTCGCCGCCCCGGACGGCTGCGCGACAGACGATAGGGATGCGTGGCGAATCGGTAACCCGGCGCTGGCGTGCGAGCACCCGTTCCTCGCCGAGGATGGCCTCGAAGCGGCCCGGAGGACCCTGCGAGAGCCGGTGTTCCGTCAACTTCGCCTCGGCCAATGGGTGACCGGTGTAGACGCTTGGCTGCCGTTCGGCGCGTGGGACCAGTGTGCGGTGTCGCGGGCAGTCCAACCCCGCGAGCGTGTGGTCCTGGCGTTCGACGGGTCGGCCTCTGGTGACTCCACAGCCCTGGTCGGCTGCACACTCGACGGTCACCTGTGGGTCGAGGGCCTGTGGGAGAACCCCGGCGATCCCCGCTGGCGCGTCCCACGCGAGGACGTCACCCGCGCCGTGGATGTGGCGTTCACCAAGTACGACGTCGCCGAGCTGGCGTGCGACCCGTGGGGCTGGCGCAGCGAGATCGAGGACTGGGCCAAGCGCCACGGTGAGCGCCGCGTCGTGGAGTGGAACACCGCCCACGCCGCCCGCATGGCCCCGGCCACCGACCGCCTCTATCAAGCCGTCGTCACCCACACCGTCACCCACGACGGAAACCCGAGGATGGCAGCGCACATCGCGCACTGTGTCGCAAAGGCCACCCCGCAGGGCGATCTGGTGCATAAGGACAAGAAATCTTCGCCACGAAAGATCGACGCCGCTGTGGCGGCCATCGTCGCGTTCGACCGCGCCGCGTTCCATCAACAACGAAACCGCAAGAGAGTAAGGAGCTTCGCCTCATGACCCAAGATGAACTACTCACTGGACTGGTCCAGCGGCTCAACGCACCACTGGCCCGGTACAGCGATCTCGACCGCTACTACGAGGGCCGGCCGCCACTGGCGTTCCTGTCACCGGAGGCGAAAGTCGCCCTCGGCAACAGGTTCGGCATCATGTCGTCCAACATTCCCCGCCTCGCCGTCACCGCATTGGCCGAGCGGCTACGCATCACCGGATTCACCGGGGACGCCGCGCTATGGGCAGACTGGATCCGTAACGACCTCGACCAGACCAGCGGAGTCGCGCACCGCGAAGCTCTGCTGCTGGGCGACTCCTACGTCATCGTCTGGGCCGACAGGTTCGGCCGGCCCCGAGTCACCGTGGAATCGGCGAAGCAGGTCGCCGTCCAGACCGATCCCGGCAGCCGGGAGATCACCGCCGCGGTCAAGCGATGGGAGGACAAGGACCGCAACGTCACCCACGCGATGCTCTACGAGCCCGACAAGATCACCCGACTGATCGCGCAGCAGACCGGCGCCATCACCGGATTCACCGCCGTCGACACGATCGCCAACCCGCTGGGCGTGGTCCCGGTTGTTAACCTGCGCAACACCGACCGCATCGTCGGCGACTGGGGGATCTCGGAGATCGACGACCTCAAGCCCCTCGTGGACGCTCTCAACAAGAGCTTGGCCGACATGATGGTCACCTCCGAATACGTCGGCAGGCCGCGCCGCTGGGCCACCGGCATCGAACTCACCGAGGAACCCGTCCTCGATGACGACGGCGACCCGGTCCTCGACGACGGCCAGCCGGTGCTGCGGGAGGTCAACCCGATACCCGAGGGCCACCGGGCGATGATCTCGGAGAACCACGAAGCGAAGTTCGGGCAACTCAACGCCGCTGACCTGGGTGGCTACGAGGCTAGCGTCCGCGTGATCCTCGGGCAGGTCATGGCCGTCTCCACGCTGCCTGCCCACTACGTCGGGGTGTTCACCGACAACCCGGCATCCGCTGATGCTCTGCGGGCTGCGGAGGCGAGTCTCACCGCGAGAGCGGAGGCCCGTCAGGCGACGTTCGGCAGGTCGTGGGAGCAGGTCGCTCGCCTAATGATCGCGGTACGGGATGGCCGAGACCCCAACCTGATCGACGACATCCGCGTGCACTGGGCCGACGCCGCCACCCGCTCAGTCGCCCAAGAGGCCGATGCCGTGGTCAAGCTGTACCAGGCCGGCCTTCTGCCGCAGCCGTACGCGCTGACGAAGCTGGGCTACTCCGACGACGAGATCGCCAAGGTGATGGCGTCGGCCACGGTGTCCCGACAGGTGAGCAACGATGCGGCTTAGCGCGCGAGACCTCGACTTCAAAATTGCACTGATGCCGGAAGGGCTGCGGCCCATCCGATTGCGCACCGGCGCGCTGACCTTTTGCATGACCGAGGCCGAAGCCCTTGACTTGGCCACTCAATTGGTCGACGCAGTAACCGAATTCAAGTCACTTCCACAGGAGGCACCATGAGCGACGAAACTCTCACCGAGGCAGCCACGGTCGAGAACACCGAGGATGACATCCGAGATGCGACCCCTGATGCCGACCCGGCCGGGGAACCGGCGACCGACGAAAGCGAGTCGGAGACGTTCCCTCGCAAGGTCGTCGAGGATCTGCGTCAGGAGAACGGCCGCTACCGTCAGCGCGCCCAGAGGGCCGACGCCTACGCTCAACGGCTGCACGTCGAGCTGGTCAAAGCGACTGGGCGACTGGCTGATCCGACAGACCTGGAGTTCAACGAGGACCACCTCGACGACCCGGACGCACTGGCCGCCGCCGTGGACGAGCTACTGGAGCGCAAACCGCATCTGGCATCCCGTCGGCCGGTAGGAGACATCGGACAGGGCAACCGCGGCTCATCCCCGGAACCGTTCAGCCTCCTCGGGCTACTGAAAGAACGGACCTGAGTGTCGTACACTCAACCGTAGCGGGCCTGGCGCCCTCGACCCGATTGACGTCCTGGCGACGTGTCGAATCCCCACTCCGACACACCGTTACGACTTCATCGTGGCTATCGAAACAACCTCGGGTAACTCCACCCTCATTCAGTCGCAGGTCGCCGACCTGCTTGTCCAGCCGCTCGAACAGGAATCGACATTCCTGGCAGCCGGTCCCGTCATCCTCGACTCATCGAGCCCTGTGCGCGTGCCCCGCGTCGCCAACGGGGTCACCGCCGGATTCGTCGCCGAGGGCGCACAGATCACTGACGGCGACGTCGCGTTCGACGAAGTGACCCTGCTGCCGTCCACCCTCAAGGGCCTCAAGGTGTTGGTGAAGCTCACCAACGAGCTGATCCGCACCTCCGTCGTGGGCCTCGAATCGGTCCTCCGTACCCGCCTGGTCGCCGACGTCGCCAACGCCCTCGACGCGGCACTGTGGGACGGCACCGGATCGTCCAACACGATCAAGGGAATCCTGCGCCAGAGCGGCATCGCCACCGGCGTCTTGGACCTGGCCGACCCTGACAGCCTGATCGACGGCCTCGCCACCGCGCAGGGCAACAAGGTCAAGCCGACGCACTGGGTGATGACCGCGGCTAGCTTCGCTGCCGTCCGCAAGGTCAAGGTCGGGACCGGCGACCGGCGTTACGTCATCGATCCGCAGACGATTCAGAACGGCACCGACTTCCGGCTGCTGGGCCTGCCCGTGATCATCACCGACAACATTCCGGCCGCCTCCACCAAGAAGCGCGTGGCTCTGGTCGACATGTCCAAGGTGGTCGTGGCCCGCGACGTGGACGCCGAGGTCAAGATCCTCGACCAGACCTGGGGTGACTACGACTCGATCGGCATCCGCGTCGTGTCGCGCTGGGACGTCGGCCTGCTGCAGGACAAGGCCGTCACGCTACTCACCGAGGCCTGATCGTGGCCACCGTCGATCCCGAGGTCGTCGCCGGCCTCTCGAATCACCGCGAGTACGACCCCGCCATCGTGATCCCCCTCGTCACCACCATGGCGAAGGCGTACACCCGCGGCCGAGGCTTCGACGGGGGCGAGCCCAACGACGAGCTGGCCGCGGTGATCACCACCGCAGCCGCTCGCTTGGTCACGAACGGGGGCCAGCTCGCCGTTCGGCACAAGGTCGACGACGTCGAGAAGGAATACCGGTCGGCCTTCACTGGCTGGACCCTCGCTGAGCAGATCGTCCTGAACAGGTACCGCGTTCGGGCGATGTGATGGCTTCGCTCGCCTAGGGTTCACCCCATGTTCCTATCGGTGACTTATCTGGACAATGACGCAACGCCGTCGGTGTGGTCGATTCCCCCGAGCACAACTCGGGAGGGTGAAGATCGGGAGCCCTCCATCATGGCGCAGCCATTCGGACCCGATACCGAGGCGGTGTTTGAAGAGGGCTTCGACATGTCGACGCTTCCGCCGCCAGAGAAGGGTTCGGTGTCACTCAACCTGTCGATTGCCGAGGCTGAGGAACTGGCACGCCGACTGGTGATCGTTGTCCAGGCCGCGAAGCAGGGAACCTATAGCAACATGGGCGAGGAACTGCAGCGCTTCACGCGTGAGAAGCGGCTCAACGAAGCGTGGCAGGCGCTGATGGACGACATACCCGACGACTGATCGCCCACTTTCTGCCCACAATCTGCCCACAGTTACATATAACTGCTGTGAACATCAGTGATGTGTTTTGCCAGTTCATCGGCTGTTCAACGCATCTGCCAGTGCCGTGAAATCGGTTCGAGTCCGACTGGGGGCACGGTATCCGGTGGCCTGACACCGACGCGGCGCAGAAGATTCAGACGTTGACGTCGCCGTAACAGATTCGCCACGAGGTGTTCCTATCGTTGGCCGGTCAACGCCCGCGCACCAGAAGCGGGCGCACGTGGTGATAGGAACTCCATTGAGCGGAAATGCAGTACGCCTGCAGGCGATCAACGACGTCGAGGCGTACGTGCCTCCGGCCTTCAGCTTCGACCCGGCCGAAGAGCCCGGCGAGGTCTTTGGGTCCAACGTGTTCACGCTGGCCGAGATGCGTCTGCGGTTGCCGAAGTCGGTCTACAAGTCGGTGGTGGCGACCATCGAGAAGGGCGCCAAGCTCGACCCGGCCGTCGCCGACTCGGTGGCCTCGGTGATGAAGGACTGGGCGTTGTCCAAAGGCGCGACCCACTACGCGCACGTCTTCTACCCCATGACGGGATTGACTGCCGAGAAGCACGACAGCTTCCTCGAGCCGGTCTCCGACGGCCAGACTCTCGCGGAGTTCGCCGGGAAGACGCTGATCCAGGGCGAGCCCGATGCTTCGAGTTTCCCGTCAGGCGGTCTGCGCAGCACGTTCGAGGCTCGCGGCTACACCGGCTGGGACGTCACCAGCCCGGCCTACATCCTGGAGAACCCGAACGGCAACACCCTGTGCATCCCGACGGTCTTCGTCTCGATGACCGGCGAGGCGCTGGACTTCAAGACGCCGCTGCTGCGCAGCCAGCAGGCCATGGGCGCCCAGGCTGAACGCATTCTGAAGCTGTTCGGGCACAAGGACTTCGACCACATCGTGTCGTTCTGCGGTCCCGAGCAGGAGTATTTCCTGGTCGACCGGCACTTCTTCCTCGCCCGCCCCGACCTCATCAACGCGGGCCGCACGCTGTTCGGCGCCAAGCCGCCGAAGGGCCAGGAATTCGACGACCACTATTTCGGTGCCATCCCCGACCGGGTGCTCGGATTCATGATGGACACCGAACGGGAGTTGTTCAAGCTCGGCATCCCTGCGAAGACCCGCCACAACGAGGTCGCCCCAGGGCAGTTCGAGATCGCCCCGATGTTCGAGCGGGCCAACATCGCCGCGGACCACCAGCAGCTGTTGATGACCACGTTCAGGAACATCGCCAAGAAGCACGGCATGGAATGCCTGTTCCACGAGAAGCCCTTCGCCGGTGTCAACGGCTCGGGCAAACACGTCAACTTCTCGTTGGGCAACGCGCAGTTCGGCAGCCTGCTGGTCCCCGGGGACACCCCGCACGAGAACGCCCAGTTCCTGGTGTTCTGCGCTGCCGTGATCCGTGCGGTGCACAAGTTCGCCGGCCTGCTGCGGGTATCGGTCGCCTCGGCCACCAACGATCACCGACTCGGCGCCAACGAGGCCCCGCCCGCGATCATCTCGATCTTCCTCGGCGACCAGTTGGCCGACGTGTTCGAGCAGATCGCGAAGGGCGCGGCCACCTCGTCCAAGGGCAAGGGCAGCATGATCATCGGCGTCGACACGTTACCGATCCTGCCGACCGATCCGGGCGACCGTAACCGCACCAGCCCGTTCGCTTTCACCGGCAACCGTTTCGAGTTTCGCGCGCCAGGCTCCGGTCAGACGATCAACGTGCCGATGATCGTCCTGAACACGATCATGGCCGACTCGCTGGACTACATGGCCACGGTGCTGGAGGAAGCCGTCGGTGAGGGCGAGGAGTTCGATATTGCCTTGCAGAAGTTGCTGACCGAGATCATCACCGAACACGGCGCCGTCGTCTTCAACGGCGACGGATACTCCGAGAACTGGCAGATCGAAGCCGCCGAACGCGGGCTACCGAACCTCAAGACCACCCTCGACGCCATCCCCGAACTGGTGAGCCCGGAGGCGATCGAGGTGTTCGAGAAGTACGGCGTCTTCAACAGTCGCGAATTGCACAGCCGACTGGAGGTGCGCTACGAGACCTATGCGCTGACCGTGGCCGTCGAGGCGAAGCTGACCCTCGAGATCGGTTCCACGGTGGTGTTGCCGGCCGCCATCCGGTATCAGACCGAGCTGGCGCAGAATGCCGCCGCCATGAAGGCGGCGGGGCTGGAGCCGGATCTGACCCTGCTGCAAGCGGTTTCGGCTCCGGTCACCGAGCTGACGGCCGCGATCGGGGCGCTCAAGACGGCGATGGACGAACATGGAGGCGACACCGCCGCCGAGGAAGCGGCGCACGCGCAGAGCCTGCTGCCGCTGATGGACGACATCCGGGCCGCGGCGGACATGCTGGAAAGCATTGTCGCCGACGATCTGTGGCCGCTGCCGACCTATCAGGAGATGCTCTACATCCTGTGAGGTGAGGACATCGCCGAGTGTGGGGGACTCGTCCCGCCTGGTACTGGTAATCCGCACCCCACACTCGGCGATCCCCTACTCGACGCCCTGACCGCGGCATATCCGATGCCCGCAACCCCTCGGCACGATATAGAAGCATCTGGTAGAGGTGTTTTCAGCTCGGACGAACGAGGGCGATTCGTCTCAACCGATATCGGGTAGTAGGCCGCGATGAAAATTGCGCTATCCCTTCGGTGTTCTCGGTGACCCCGCAGGCATGGCCGTTGACGGTCCTCATCCTGGTGCTGGTGGGCAGTGGGGCCGTGCTGTTGACCGCAGGAGTGCGCTTCACCAGGATCGTCGACGAATTGGCCGACCGCACCGGCATCGGTGAAGCACTGGCCGGCGCGGTGCTGTTGGGGGCGACCACGTCGTTGCCCGGTCTGGTCACCTCGATCTCGGGCGCCGCCGCCGGCGACGCCGGATTCGCGATCTCCAATGCGCTGGGTGGGATCGCCGCGCAGACCACGTTCCTCGCCATTGCCGATCTCGCCTACCGTCGGGTCAATCTCGAGCATGCCGCCGCGTCGGTGCCCAACATCGTGCAGACGATGACGCTGATCAGCATGATCGGCGTGGTCCTGGTCGCGACCGGCAGCCCGGACATCACCGTTTTCGGTATCCACCCGGCCACGGTGATCCTGCTGATCGTCTACGGCTACGGCCTGGTGCTGGCGCGCCGGGCCAACGCCGAACCGATGTGGTTGCCGCTGAGCACCGAGCAGACCGTACAGGACGAGCCCGAGGACGAACCCAGCGACGAGTCCACCCCGCGGCTGTGGCTGGAGTTCGGCGTCCTGGCACTGGTGGTGGCCGTTGTCGGCTGGGTGATCGCGCAGAGCGGGTTGGCGCTGGCCGAGGAGACCGGCCTGTCGGGATCGCTGGTCGGCGGCCTGTTCACCAGCGTGATCACCTCGCTGCCCGAACTCGTCACGGTCCTGGCCGCGGTGCGCCTCGGCGCGGTCACCTTGGCGGTGGCCGACATCATCGGCGGCAACACCTTCGATGTGCTGTTCGTCGCCGGTGCAGATGTCGCCTACCGCGACGGCTCGGTCTACCACGCAGCCGATCAGTCCGCGATCTTCGTCACCTCCCTGACGGTGCTGCTCACCGCGACGCTCGCGGCCGGGATGCTGGGCCGCGAGCGCCGCCACATCGGCTTCGAAGGCGTCGGCATTCTGGTGTTCTACGCCTTGGGCGTGGCGTCACTGGTCGCCCTCGGCTGACGCGGCGTCCCGGCTGCTGGTCTGATCGCCGTGGCGTTTAGGCGGCAGCGGCCAGCGGGAAAGGCGAACACGGACATGTGAGCGGACGACGATTGAGGCAGTCGTGAACTTGGTGAATGTCGCCCTCGTGGTGGGCGCCGCCGTGGTGCTGGTGTTGGTACTGCTCTCGGAGCGGCTGAGCTCCTGGAGCCTGCCGGCACCGCTGCTGGCGGTGGTGATCGGCGCGGCCATCGGTCCACACGCGCTCGACGTGATTCCGTTCGACCGGCTCGCCGAATACCGCGACCCGCTGCTGACCGAAGGATCGCGCATCGCGCTCGGGGTGGGACTGGTCGGCGTGGCATTACGTCTGCCGCACGGGTACTGGCGACGGAACTGGCGGTGGATCGCCGGCATCATCGGTGCCGGCATGGCGGTGATGTGGTTGACGGCGGCCGGCCTGCTGCTCGCGGTGGGACTGCCGCTGACTCTGGCGCTGCTGGTCGGTGCCATGCTGACCCCGACCGACCCGATCACCACCACCCCCGTCGTCACCGGCGTCAACGCCGAGAAGTACGTTCCGGACCGGGTTCGCTTCAACCTCTCCGGCGAGAGTGGTGTCAACGACGGCCTCGGCTTTCTGTTCGTGATGCTGCCGCTGCTACTGCTGACGGTGCAACCCACCGGGCAGGCGTGGACCCAGTGGCTGCTCGATGTGGTGCTGTGGAAAGTGCTCGGCGCCGCGGTGCTGGCGGCGCTGGCCGGCTGGGGGTTCGGCAAGGCCTACATCGCCTGCCGAGACCGCGGTTACCTCGACGACTCCAGCCTGCTGATCACCGCCATCCCGATCGGGCTGTTCGTGCTGGGTGCGCTCAAACTCATCGGCACCGACGGCATCCTCGGGGTGTTCATCACCGCGGCGGTATTCGGTCAGGTGGTGCAGCAGTCTGCCGAGGAGGTGCAGGACACCGTCGCCGACGCGTTGACACGGTTGCTGATGATTCCCCTGTTTCTGCTGCTGGGGGTGTTCCTGCCGATAGGGCAGTGGGCCAAGCTGAGCCCGGTGCTGCTGCTCGGGCTGGTGGCCGCGGTCTTCTTGCGCCGCATCGCGGCGGTATGGCTGGTCAGCCCGGTCTACCGCACATTGCACACCCGCCAGGAACTGGCTTTCATGAGCTGGTTCGGACCCATCGGCGTGTCAGCGTTGTACTACGCGATGGACGCCTCGAGTCGATTGGGTGACGAGCGAGTCTTCGTCTACGTCACCTTCGCAATCGCGGTGTCGGTGGTGCTGCACGGGCTGTCGACCGTACCGCTGAGCAAATGGCTCGCCAGTCACAACAGCCGCACGGCGGAAGGCGCTGCGCCGCAACAGCATTGATGCCGAGTCAGCGCATCCGGCCGGAGACACACAACTCGGCGCGCTCGCCGGCGGGGTCGGTGAACATCCGGTGTTTCGCATCGGGCACTCCGGGAACACGTTCATCAATCGGCACCACCCGCCACGACAAGGAAGCGAGTTCCCTATGCCCGGGGCGACGGCCAAAGCCCAGCACCAAGCCCAAGATCTGCGATCCCGCACCGCGGTGGCCGGACTCCTCGGTAAGGGCACGCTGTACACGCTGCTGGGTTTCTTGGCGATCAGCGTGGCCCTGGGCAACCGCGCGGCATCGTCGGCGACCCGCACCGGCGCGATCCAGGTCGTCGCTCAAGCACCGTTCGGGAAATTCCTGCTGATTGCGCTGACCGCGGTGTTGGTCGCCCTGGTCGCGTGGAAGGTGTTGCAGGCCATCGGCGGCGACCCGGTCGAGGGCTCCGATGCCAGTGACCGTGCGAAATTCGCCGTCAAAGCGGTGCTCTACGGCGGCGCGGCTCTCACCTCGTTGTCGATTCTCATTGCGAACTGGAGCGGTTCCTCCGGCGGCTCGTCCGCCGGTCAGGGCGGCGGCAAGCAACAGGCCACCGCGGCGGTGTTGGGGTTGCCGGGAGGCCGATGGCTCGTGATGATCGCGGGGGTGGCCGCGATCGGGTTCGGCGGCTACCAGCTCTATCAGCACGCCATCAACGGCAAGTTCGCCGAGCGTCTGGGTTCATCGAACCACAAGGCGCACAAGACGATCGAGATGCTGGGTCGGTTGGGCTACGCCGGCCGCTCCGGTGTGACGATCGGTGTGGGCATCTTCCTGTTCATCGCCGGCCTGACATTCGACCCGAACAACGTGCGGGGGCTGTCCGGCATCCTGGCCGAACTCGCCGGCCAGGGGTGGGGCCAGCTCGTGCTGTGGCTGCTCGCCCTCGGGGTGATGGCGTACGGATTGTTCGCCTTCGCCGAGGCGCGGTACCGCCGAGCCACGTAACCGACCCCGTGGCGGCCCGCTATTCCTCAGCGGTAGACCAGATCGATGCGGCGGAAAGCGCCGAGTTCGTGGTCGGCGCGGAACGCCTCATGGTCACGTCGGCAGCGGTCGTCCGCGTCCTCGGCGAAGCGCACGATGTCGTCGACGAACAGCTCTGGAGATCCGATGGCATCCACGATCGCCGGTTCGACGTCGTAATCGACCAGACCCGACTCGTCGGACAGCGCATGCGCATGGGCCAGCACTTCCCCGCAGATCCGCGCGTAGTTCCGCCACTGGGAGAACGAGAGGTCGTCGAGGTCGATGTCGTCGCGGAACCATGAGCGTTCCCTGACCAGGAAGCTGATCCCACGGTGTTTGATGCTGCCGTAAAACGGGTCGCCGCTGACCAATTGGACCCGCTGACCGTGGACCACCCGGTCGGCGTTCCCGCCGACGACATGCTCTGACGGCGGCACCAAACCTTCCAGCGCCGAGCGGCGCGCCTGTTTGAGCTCGAGGAGGATGTCGTCGGAAGCATCGGACAGGGGTCCCTCGATCATCACGTAGTAGCGGACCAGACCCAGCGATGCCGTTCCCTGGCCCCGCCGTTCGGCGACGTCCTTGACGCGCATCGCGCCGGCCCGTTCGGGCACCGACACCCCGGACTCCTCGACATACCGATCGATCAACTCCTGGAATTCGTCGCGGCGGCTGGAGATCGGCACCAACTTCTTGCTGGACTTGAATCCGGAGGCCGTCTCGTTGTAGTACTTCTTGGCCAGCCATTTGGCGCGGCCGCCGGATTTGGCGCTGTTGATCAGCTCGGCGATGAGCTCGGGGGAGTTGTCCTCGCGCAGATCCGAATCGTTCTCGCTGTGGTCGGTGGCGTAGGCGCTGATCCGGTCGGCGTAGCCGTGCACGAACGACCGGACGATCTTGGCCCGTTTGCCCTGCCCGTATTCACCGATCTCATCGGCGGCGATCATGAACCCGGTGGCGCCGCGTTTGAGATCCCAGGTGAAGGGTGCATAGAACACCTCGTCGTAGTCGTTGATGCCGAAGATCGGCACATTGTCGGCATTGGGCATCACGCCGAAGTTCTCCGGGTGGATGTCGCCGGCAGCCAGCACCGTCGGCATCCACGCGTCCTCGCCGGCCATGTCGCGGTAGAACAGCAGGGCGGTTCCCCGGAAGAAGGAGAACCTGGACCCGGCCAGCTTGTCGAACTTCCCGAAAGCCTCCTCGTTGTGCCGCGCGATGCGCAGCTGGTGGTCCTCCCGGATGGTCTGACGCACATGCATACGTCGATCGTTGCCGGCCAAATTTCTTGGCAGCGGCACCATCTGGCCCTCGGCGCGCGCCTGGGCGAGCAGCCGGAACGCCGGCATCCGCGAGGCGGCCCCCGGCTGGCCGCGATCACCGCCGTCGGCGGACTCGTCGTCGCGCGCCGATACCCGACCCCCGGCGTCGGTCTCGTCGGAATCGGAGGTGTCAGCCTCCATGTCGGTGTCCACCGACGTCTCGGATAGCAACGCGAGGATCTCGGCCTTCTTCGCTTTGCGGGGGACGGATATTCCCAGCGCTGTGGCCGCGTTGTGGAGCTCCTTGCGGGTGGCCGCTTTGTCGTCCATGGCCATTGAGCCTATCGGCGCTAGACGGCCGGGTTCACCTGTTCCGCAGACGCCGGACGAGCGGTCTGAGCCGCCACGGGTAGCGCTCGTGCGGCCACAACCGCTCGATGCCGGCGTTGAACTCGGCGCCCAACAGGACCGCGATGGCGGTGATGTACAACCACAGCACCACAGCGATGGGCAGTGCGAGTTGCTGATAGATGCCGCCGTTGGACACGAAGAACGACAGGTAGGCCCGCAGTCCGGCAGATGCCACCAGCCAGATCACCATGGCCAGGATCGCCCCCGGCAGATCGCGGCGCCAGGGCGTCTTCCACGGCACACCCAGGTGATAGAGCGTGGCGAGCCCGGTCACGAGGAAGACCACGATCGCCGGCCAGAACAGCAGATTGAGTCCCCGCAGCGTGGTGTCTGCGACCGCATCGGGAGTCAGCCAGCGCACCAGCTTCGGCCCGGCCACCAATGGTGGCAGCACCGCAATGGTTGCGAGCAGACCGCCCACGGTCAGGCCGAGCGCCAACGCCCGCTGCCGCCAGATCGATCTCGGTTCGAAACCGTAGGCGATGGTGATGGTTTCGAGGTAGCGGCCGACCGCTCGAGATCCGGTCCAGACACTGACCAGGATGCTCAGCGACACCACGCCGCCCCGGGTCTGCGCGAGCAACGTGGCCACCGTGCCCTCGTAGGCGGCGTAGGTGGCATCGGACAGGAAAGGCTTCGGCGGCACCAGCACCAGCCGGCGCAGGCTCTGCACGCCGTCGGGTCCGGCCAACTCCGCCACGAAACCCAACGACCCCACCACCGCCAACAACAACGCGGGTAACGAGATCAGCGTGTAAAGAGCCGCTTCCGCGGCCAGACCGGTGATCCGGTGGTCGATTGTGGCGCGCCCGGTGGTCTTGACCAGACGCCAGGTCTGCGGCACCGGCACCGGGGCATGTGACAGCGCCGTGTCGGTCCGCGTACCGATCGTCGAGCGCGCGGACTCCACGGATTCGGTGAGCCGGGACCACCACCGATCTACATGCGCCGCCATCACTCGACCATAGAAGCCGGTCGCCGCGGGCCTGACGGCGCCGCCGAGCGTCAGTGCCCTCAGTTCAACGGATGCTGCGCCGACGCTGCCGTGGCGCTGAGCTCGTCACGGGTCAGCCGGTGGGTGGGCGGATCGGGCAACACCGTCCGCCGGGTGATGCTCAGATCGGCCCCGACGTGCACGAGCTCTCCTGGTTCCAGCAATTGCCACTGCTCCTGGTCCATAGGCTCGCTGGCGAACACGATTGAGGGTGCGTTGGCCAGGTGTTCGCTACCGGTCCGGATTCTGTTGGTGCGCAAGTTGAATGGCGTCGATCGGGCGTCGGTGCGGTCGAGCACAAGCAGCTCGTGGGTGTCGGGATAGCGCAGAGCCCACACGTCGGTGGCGGTGGCCAGCAGGATGTTGAGCGCATAGATCGGGACGCTGGAGCTCAGCCAGCGCAGCGCGTCGACCAACCCGTCCTCGACCGCTCCGGAATGCGACCGGATGGCCGCTGTGATCACCGCGAACACCCGCTCGGAGTCGGTGTCCCCCTGCACCAGATCCGCGGCACCGAGCTCGGCCAGCCGGGCGTCGAGTACGTCGAGGCCTTCCACGACGCCGTTGTGCGCGAAGATCCGCCCGTCCTGCAGGAACGGATGGGTGTTCTGCTCGCGAGTGGCGCCGGTGGTCGCATACCGCACGTGGGCGACGAAGGTCGTGCCCGTCATCTCGCGCGCCTCGCTCGCGAAGGCGCGATCGTCCCAAGCCGCGATCGGTTGCTTATCGACCACGGGCGCACCGTCGGCGTCGAACAGCCCGAGGCCGGTCCCGTCCGGATTGCGGTGGCTCTGCTCGGCGAGGCTGTCGGGCGCGTCCAGCAGCCAGAACGTCGCGGGCACGGGGCGCCCGGCATGCAGGCCGAACAGACGGCACATCAGGTCACCCGCCCGCTGGAGTCAACGGTTCCATCTGCCCTGTCTACTCCGTTTCGAGCGGTGACCGGGCGTCCATCGCTTTATTCGCCGGGCTCGGAGACGGTCAGCAAGGCGTCCATCACATAGGGGTTGTTCTCCATCTCCCGCTCCAAACGTCGCAGGCGGTGCGCGACGTGCGATTCGATGTCGTCGCCGACCAGGTCGACGCTGGCCACCAGGAAGATCTGCTTCGGCCCGATGTACTCCAGCCGCATGAACCGCACTTCGGCGACATCGGGCTGCTCCTGCAGATGGTTGACGGCGGCCGCGTAGAGCTGCGACGAACCGGGTTCACCGGTCAGGAACCGGCGATTGCGGTCGATGAGGATCACCGCGACGACGCCGAGCAGCACACCCACCAGGATCGAGCCGATCGCATCCCAGGCGGCCGAGCCGGTCCATTGGTGCAGTCCCAGGCCCGCCCCGGCGATGACCAGCCCGATCAGGGCGGCACTGTCCTCGGCGAACACCGCGCGGGTCGTCGGATCGGAGGTCGCGAGCGCGTATTCGAAGACCTCACGGTCGTACTGTTCGGCCTCGCGGTGCAACTGGCGGACTGCCTGCAGCAACGACGAACCCTCCAGCAGGAACGCCACCCCCAGCACGATGTAGCCGATCAGGTAATCCTCGTGCCCGCCGGTCGGATGCATCAGCTCGGTGATGCCGTGCCACACCGATACCGCTGCCCCGACCACGAACAACCCCACCGCCGCCAGCAGCGACCAGACGTAGGCCTCCCGGCCGTAGCCCAGGGGGCGGCGTTCATCGGGTTCACGTTGGCTGCGCCGGTTGGCGATCAACAGAAATGCCTGGTTGCCGGTATCGGCCCACGAGTGGGCGGCCTCGGCAACCATCGACGCCGACGCGGTGATCATCGCGGCGACCGACTTCGCCACCGCCACCGCCAGGTTGGCACAAAGCGCGATCACCACGGTGCGGGTGCTCTCACCGCCACCCAACGCCTTTGTGCCGGAGTGCAGATCGAGCGTCCTGTTCGCCATTGCGGTGTGCTACCCCCGCGGCCGCGGTGCCAATCCACGACTCGTGCGGCCGCCGCCTCGACCGGCCCGCCGCGCCGAACGCGCGCGCCGGGCCCAGAGAGCGGACTAGCGTGTGACTGCCCGCCCGGGGCCAGAGGGGAGACACGCATGGGTATCGGTTGGCCACGGCAGCTCGGTGTTGCCGTCATCGCGGTCCTGCTCGGACTGCTCGCAACGGCCACGCTCGCGGCGCCGCACGCCCGAGCGGACGGCGAAACCTACGTCATCGCCACCGACACCACCTTCGCCCCATTCGAGTTCCAGGACAACCAGGGCAACTTCGTCGGCATCGACATGGACCTGATCCGGGCCATCGCCGAGGACCAGAATTTCACCGTCGACATCAAACCGCTGGGTTTCGACGCGGCGCTGCAGGCGGTGCAGGCCAACCAGGTGGACGGCGTCATCGCCGGCATGTCGATCACCGACGAACGCAAGAAGGTCTTCGACTTCTCCGAGCCGTACTTCGAGTCGGGCATCCAGATGGCGGTGCTCGAGGACAACGACGACGTCAAGTCCTATGAGGATCTTCGGGGTAAGCGCGTATCGGTCAAGAACGGCACCCAAGGTGCGGACTTCGCCAACTCCATCAAGGACAAGTACGGCTTCGAGGTGGTCTCGTTCGCCGATTCGTCGACGATGTTCGACGAGGTCAAGACCGGCAACTCGGTCGCCGTCTTCGAGGACTACCCGGTGCTGCTCTACGGCATCGCCCAGGGCAACGGCTTCAAGACGGTCACGCCGAAAGAAGAGCCCACCGGCTACGGATTCGCGGTCAACAAGGGGCAGAACCCGGAACTGTTGCAGAAGTTCAACACCGGGCTGGACAACCTCAAACAGTCCGGCCGCTACGACGAGATCATCGACAGTTATCTCGGTGAGGATGCGTCCGGCAACGACGACTCGTTCTTCGGGCTGATCAAGAGCACCTTCCCCCTGCTGCTCGAGGGGTTGAAGATGACGGTGATCCTGACCGTCGTGTCCATCGCGATCGCCCTGGTACTCGGCACCATCTTCGGCCTGCTGCGGGTGTCCCGGTCGATCGTGCTGCGCGGCATCGGCACCACCTTCGTCGACATCTTCCGCGGCACACCACTTCTGGTGCAGGCCTTCTTCATCTACTTCGGCATCCCGTCGGCGCTCGGCTTCCAGATGTCGGCGCTGACCGCGGGCATCATCACGCTGTCGCTCAACGCCGGCGCCTACATGACCGAGATCGTCCGCGGGGGCATCCTGTCGGTGGACAAGGGGCAGATGGAGGCAGCCCGCAGCCTCGGCATCGGCTATCTGCCGACCATGCGGAAAGTGATTCTGCCCCAGGCGATCCGCACGATGATCCCGTCCTACATCAACCAGTTCGTGATCACCCTCAAAGACACCTCGATCCTGTCGGTCATCGGTATCGCCGAACTCACCCAAACCGGCCGGATCATCATCGCGGGCAACTACAAGTCGTTCGAGATGTGGCTGATCATCGGCGTCATCTACTTCATCGTGATCATGGCGTTGACCAAGCTCTCCGACCGGATCGAGAAGAGGATCGTGAAATGAGCCAGCTGGTGCCCGAAGCCGCCGCCGCCGAACCTCAGGACAAGGTGCAGATCCGCATCGAAGGACTGAAGAAGTCGTTCGGCGACCTGCTGGTCCTCGACGGTATCGACACCACGATCAAGCATGGTGAGGTGGTTTGCGTCATCGGCCCGTCGGGTTCGGGCAAGTCGACCTTCCTCCGCTGTCTGAACAAACTCGAGGACATCTCCGGCGGCACGGTGATCGTCGACGGCTTCGACCTCTCCGACCCCAAGGTGAACCTGGACCGGGTGCGTCAGCACATCGGCATGGTGTTCCAGCACTTCAATCTCTTCCCCCATATGACGGTCATCGAGAACGTCACGCTGGCACCGCTGCTGACCAAGAAGATGGACAAGGCGGCGGCCGAGAAGCGGGCGCTGGAACTGCTGGATCAGGTGGGTCTGGCGGAGAAGGCGCACGTCAAACCGGCCACCCTGTCGGGTGGTCAGAAGCAGCGCGTCGCCATCGCCCGCGCGCTGGCGATGAACCCGTCGATCATGCTGTTCGACGAGGCGACCAGCGCCCTGGACCCCGAGATGGTCGGCGACGTCCTCGAGGTGCTGCGTGAGCTCGCCGCCGGCGGGATGACGATGGTGGTGGTCACCCACGAGATGGGGTTCGCCCGCGAGGTCGCGTCGCGGGTGTTGTTCATGGCCGACGGCAAGATCGTGGAGGACGACACACCGTCGGAGCTGTTCGACAACCCCAAACACCCCCGGCTGCAGGACTTCCTGTCGAAGGTGCTGTAGCTCGGGCCCGGGCTGTCGAGTTTTACACCATGGCTGTGGACTGCGCAGGACAACGACCGTGGTGTAGAACTCGACGATTTCGGCGGTCTCAGTCGGTCTTCGACCCGCTTGCTGCGGTGGCGGTGATAACACCGTTGGAGACAACGTAATAGCCATCGCCGACGGTGAAAGTGATGTCTCCCGTGCCGTTCGCGGAGAAGTCCTGAATTCCGCCGCTGCCGTACCAGTTGAAGGTGTTTACCGACCTGCTGAACGTATACCACGGATTCCCGTTGTTCTGATTCCCGTTGCTCGGCTTCGTGCTCGAGGTCAGGTCACCGTCGGCATCGCTGACTTTCACACCGGTGGCGATGGTGACGAGGAAGTGGGACCAGGTGCCTCCACTGACCGTCGGCGCATTGTTCACCGCGTAGGTGGGCATCGTGATCGTGGTGTATGCCACGCTGCCGGTGTAGTTGTCCGTCACCGCGACGGTGAACGAATCGTTCATCTCCGCAGCCGACGCGCCGATTCTGGCCGCTGCGTGAAAGTACGACTTGTTCTGCGTGTTCGAGTAGGTGAACGAACCGTCCGGACCGAAGGTGACGGTCCCGCCGTCGGCCGTGGTCGTGACCGGGACCTTGGTCTGGGGATCGACCAGGGAGTAGCTGAGTGCGTCGCCGTCGGCGTCGGTCGCGGTGATCTTGCCGGTGGTCGTCTGCCGCCGACTGTCACCGGCCAGGGTCTCCAGCCGCCACTTGCTGGGATCGGTGCTGCCCTTGTCCACCGTCGTCGACACCACCACGGGAAGGTTGTTGACCACCGTCGGTTTGACGGCCAGCCGCAGGGTGACCGAGCGGCCGTTGGCGTCGGTGGCGATCACGGTCACCACATCGTCGTTCGCTGCGATCCGTCCCACACTCGAGGTGTAGGTGAACGCGCCGGTGGACGGATTGAACGATGTCACAGAACCCTTGGTGGGGGCTGCGCCCAGCGAGAAACTGGTGAACGCTCCCGGCTTGTTGACCGAGGCCGGCACTGAGCCGGTGACGGTGTATGGCGTCGAGGTGTTGAGGTTGGCCGGGGTGATCGACGTGGTGTTGGGCACCGTGACGGTCACGACGGTGCTGCCGTAGTGGCCGTCACCGATCCGCACCTGGAAGCTCTGTGAGCCGCCGGCCGTCGCCGACGAGACGTAAGTGATGTCACCGGTCGTCGGATTGATGGTGACGATGCCGCCGTTGCCGGAGCCGTTCTTGGTGTAGGCGGAATTGCCGCTCAGACCGTTGACCGACGCGCCGACCAGTGAGTACGTCATGGTGTCGCCGTCGGAGTCGCTGCCGGTGACCTTGCCCATGAGCACGCCCGCCGCGTCGGTGTTGAGCACCGTCGAGGTCCCCGTCGGATTGGCATTGGTGCCGTCGATGATCAAAACCTTGAACGGCAAGGTGTAGCGGACGCCGTTGGCGGACTGCACCGGGATGTAGACGGTGTCGTACCGGTCGGCCTCGACCTCTGAGGTCGATCGGTGGAAGAACGCCGCTCCGGGAAGGGTGTTGGTATAGGTGAACCCACCCTGGGCATTGTTGATGGTGACCAGGGCGCCGCCTTCGGAGGTGTACGTTCCGCCCTGGGACACCCCGATCCACGTGACCCCGTTGCCGTCCTGGTCGGTCACGTGGAACGTTCCCGCCGCGTATTGCGAGCGCGTGCTCTGGCTACCGAGTGAGATCGTGTAGTTCCAGCTGTCGTATGTCGTGTCGGTGGTGAAGGTCTCCAGCACCGCCATCTCCTGGAACCGCTTGTACAGACCGACCAGGGCGATGTAGGTGATGATGGTGAACGGATTCACCTGAGCAGCGGTCCAGGTGGGCAGCGTCAGGTTCAACGCCCGGCCGGGTTCGTCGAAGGCGCCGCCGTCGCCGCCGAGCAGCGCTCCCGCTTGGGCGGCAACGACTTTCGCGGACAGACTGTTGAAATCCGAGAGGTCGGAGACGGTGGCATTGGCCCCGGTGGTCGCCTTGATGACGTGGATCGCCCACTGGGCCGGATCGTAGATACCGTTGAGCATGTCCTGCAGCACGGTGGCCGTGCCGACCACGGCGGCACCCATGATCTTGTACGGCGTGATCACCCCCAGAGTGCCTGCGCCGTCGGCGATCTCGAACGGCGGGACCACCCGGTTGAGGAAGTCGCCCATCGCATTGAGCGAGTCGGTGAACGTGGAGTTGGGTACGGCGGGGATGAAGAAGGCGCTGAAGATGTTGAGCAGATCAGGAACCCACCGCGCCGGGCTGCCCAGCGGGGCGGTCGCCACGATGTTGTCGAGCTGATCGTTGGCGGCGTCGAGGGTGCGATCGGTCTGATAATTGGTGATGTCGACGAAGTTCCGCGGCGTTCCCGGCCAACCCGCCAACCGGTTCACCGCCCGCGTCAACACGTTGTTGAACAGCCATTCGTCCGACCCCGGTACCGGCGCGGCCGCAGCGTTCACCCCTCCGGTCGCTGCCGCGGCGGCCGCCGGCGGATCCGACTCGGTCAGCGACGCGGTCTTCAGCGACGCCGTCGGCTCGTCGGCGGTGGTTCTCATGGCCTGCGTCGGCGCACTGCGTTGCACCGCACGTTCCTGTTCGACCGGCGACGACACGTCGGGGACCGGCGTGGCACTGATCTGTGTTGCCGGGGGTTGTTGAACCGAATCGGCTGCGGATCCGTCGGTATCCGTCGGCGGCGCATCGTCGACCGAATCCGGCTCGTCGGCGGCCGCGGTGCGCTGAGCCGACCCGGTCGGCAGAAGCTGTTGTCTCGATGCCCGCGGATTCTCGTCTCGGGCGTCGCCATCGGTCCGCGCACTGGACACCTTGGCGCTCGGTCCGGACCCGGCCGACCCGGCCCGGGCCTTGGGCGTCGCGGAGCTCTCGTCCTTGGTGCCGACACCGGCCCGGGGGCCGGTGGTCACCCCCTTGGTGCTGTTGCCGCTGTCTGCGCTGCGGACACCGCTCGCGCCGGCGCTCGGCGCCGCGGAATCCGAGGAGTCGTCCGTACCGGCCGAGGCAACGCCCTGGCTGCAGGCGATCGCGGCGGCCAACCCGCCGCCGACGACTCCCGCGCGCAACCAACGCGCGTAATCCGACGTCTGGAACGTGGAGGGCTTGCGATGGCGGCCTCGAGTTCGACGCGGCTTGCGGGGGCTGGGGGCGGCCAATGTTGCTCCCTTGTTGTCTCGAATCCACCGAATTGCTTCGCACAGCTACACGTCGTGCCACATCTCGCAAACAACGACGTCCGCTTCCGCGCGCGCCGCAATGTCCCTGGCACCGGAACGTGAGGCCGATCACGGACATTAACATGTACGTAAATTTTAAGCATCGTGCTTGGTCAAAGAGGTCGTGAACGGGTCAGATGTCGAAGCATGTTCCGGCGCTCTGCACCACCGCGGTGACCGCAGCGGGCCGCCGTGGCGTGCGGGCCGCCGGCTGCGCCCGTCTCGCCACCGCGCCTGCACACGCCGGCGAAAGCATGGCAAATATCTGCGCAAACACCCGTCGCGCTCACGTCGGCCGTGCGGCGGCGGTTGTCTAACGTGGCGGATATGGCACATCCACGCGTCGCCGTCATCGGGGCCGGTATCTCGGGCGCGGCCTGCGCACAGGCGTTGCGTGCGCGTGCGATCACCGTCGAGGTGTTCGAACGAGGACGGACAGCCGGTGGTCGGATGGCGTCGCCGGCGGTGCACCAGCGTCGCGTCGACCTCGGTGCCGGCTATTTCACCGCCAAGGAGCAGGACTTCGCGGCGGTGGTCGACGACTGGGTGAGCCGTCGGCTCGTGCACCCGTGGACGGACACGTTCGAGGTGCTCACGCCGGACGGGCGCGACAGCGCGACCGGGCCGCTCCGCTTCGCCGCGCCGGGCGGATTACGTTCCCTGGTCACCGATCTGTCGGGCGACGACATCCGGTTCGACACCGCGATCGCCTCGCTCGACGCCCTCGACCACGACGCCGTCATCCTGGCGATGCCCGACCCCCAGGCCGCGCGCCTGGCCCCCGATGCCTTCGACTGGGTGGACTACGAACCCGTGATCGCCGTCGCCGCCGGCTGGCCGGACCGATGCTGGAAGCTTTCCGACGCGGCGTTCGTCAACGACGATCCCGACGTCTCGTTCCTCGCCGACGACGGCGCACGGCGCGGTGACGACGCGCCGGTGCTCGTCGCGCACACCACGGCGTCGCGAGCGCGCCGGCACCTCGACCGACCCGAGGACGCGGTGGCGCCGGTATTGACCGCCGTGCGGCGCCTGCTCGACGTGGCGGAGCAGCCCGCCTGGACGCACGCCCACCGCTGGACGTTCGCCAAGCCGGCCGGCACGCACGGCGACGCCGGATTCGGACTGCGCACCGATCAGCGGCCGCTCGGTGTCTGCGGCGACGCGTGGTGCCCGACGGGCGCACCGCGGGTCGAATCGGCATGGCTGTCCGGCCGGCGGGCCGGCGCTGCGGTCGCCGACGCGTTGTCCTGACCGGCTGTCATCGCCCACCTGATCCCACCGACCAGCAGGCGGCCGGACAACCGGACGGCGGTGGCCTCCAGCGGCGGCAGATACGGCAGCCGCAGCGGCAGGCGCGCCCACGCGGGCAGCATCGCCACCGAGGTCGCGGCCAGCACCCCGTAGGGCGCGCGCGCCGGCAGCGGCAGCGGCGGCGTCAACAACAGGAATCGCGCGGCGTCGCGGGCGGCCGCCGTCCCGCGCAGCTCCGGCCGGAAGGCATCGATCCGCTCCCGTAGTTCGGCCTCACTGCGCGGGGGATCCACAACGCCGAGAGCGGTTGCGACGCGGGCGGTGTCGGCGACGTATCCGTCGCGGCCGCACTGGTCGAGCGGGTGCGCGCCGTAGAGCTGGTGGGCGAGCAGGAAACTGTCGATCTCGGCGATGTGCACCCACTCGAGCAGGTGCGGATCGGTGGCGTGATAGGGCGTGCCGTCCGCGGCGACGCCGTGCACCCGGCGGTGGATGCCGCGTACCTTGTCCACCGCACGCTGCGCATCGGCCGCCGGCCCGAAGGTGGTGACGGCGAGAAACGTGCTGGTGCGCTGCAGACGCCCCCAGGGATCACCGCGGTAGTCGGAGTGTTCGGCCACACCGGCCATCGCCAGCGGATGCAGCGACTGCAGCAGCAGGGCGCGCAGTCCGCCGACGAACATCGAGGCGTCGGCGTGTACGCGCCGGATCGGGCGGTCCTCGGCGAACCACCGCGGACCGGGCGTCCCGTGGATCCGGGCCCGGTTGTCCGGGCCGTCGGGTCCGGCCACCATCCCGAACAACGCGCGGCCCAGACCACCCCTGATCGCACCCAGTTCCCGCTCGAGCACCATATCCACGACGGTACGTGCTCGGACGCGATCAGAGCCCGGGCGTCAGCAGGTCGGCGACGGCGCTGCGGGGAACCGACACCTTCGCCGTCGTCCCGTACGCGGGCACCAACCCGTTGCGGTCGATGAAGAAGACGACCGCGTCGTCGGTGAGCGCGAAACTCTGGTAGTTCGCCGGATCGAGCCCGAGGGCGGGGTCGATGGTGACCGGCTGGCCCGCCCCGGCGCTCAGCTGCTGCTGCGCGATCGGCATGATCACCTCGAGCGGTTTGGTCCCGGGCCGGAACAGGGTGTCGAAGGTGACCGGCGCCTTGGTGGCCATGTCGTAGGTGAACGACTTGTACCAGGCCGCCGGATGCGCTGCGCCGCGCACCATCTGATCCACCTCGACGACGACGGACTGGGTGCCGGTCGCCGCGTCACCGGAGGTGTAACGGGTGCCGGTGGCCGAGAAGTCTTCCGGGGGAAGGGGCTCGTCGAGGGTTCCCAACGGGCCCGAGTCGGCCTCGAATTCGTCGACGGCCTTGGTCAGATAGTCGACGACGGCCTGCTCCTGCGGGTAGTTCGAGGGGAACACCCCGTCCACGCTGTGCGACGGACCGGCCCAGCCGAACACGCAGTTGCCGGCGTCGTCGTGGGATGCGCACAACCCCCGCGGATCGTTGAGCGGTGCGGCGGTGGCGGCTCCGGACAGGCCGACGGCGGTGCCGCCGATGATCGCGGCGATCAGGGCGGCGCGGACGGTGTTCCTCATGATGGGACCTCTCTGGTGTCTGTCGTGTCGGTGCAGACAGCCTGCGGTCGAGGCCTTGGCGGATTCTTGTCAGCTCCTTGATGCCCGGCTGTGCGGCGCGGCCGGTGCCCGGTCCACCGCGGCGCGCCGCCGCATCCGCTCCCACGGCGCTGTCATCAACGCCCATCCGGCGATCACCGCAGCGATCTCGATGACCAGATACAGCGGCCAGGGGCCCAGCACGTCCAGTACCGACGCGGTCGGCGGTTTGGCGTTGAGATAGCCGTAGTTCGTTCCGGCGACCGCGTTGAAGGCCAGGGTGAACCACACCCACCCGAGGGTCACGACGACCGTGAACCGCCAGTCCCGCCACCGCGGCCGCAGACCGCGCCCCCACGTGAGATAGATCGCCGACCACACCACGAACACGTGCAGCACGAAGAAGGTGAGGAACAGGTGGCTCGGAAAGTCCGGCGCCCCTTCCTCGGGTGTTCCGATGTCCGGGGTCAGCAGCGACTGCGAACTCAGCAGCAGACCCCAGTAGTAGGTGAGGACGAAGGCGCGATGCCGCCCCGACCACAGCGCATAGGCCGCCACCAGCTCGGCGATGTCGCACAGCTGCAGCGGTATCGAGGTGTCCAGGTCCGGCCGGATCAGCTTGTAGAACAGCGCCGTCGCAAAGGCCGCCAGGATGAGAAGCGCGAAGACGCGGCTCATCCGGCGCGCCTGCTCCACGGTCTGGCGACGACCGCGCCAGACCAGGAGCGCTGCACCGGCCGCGAAGACGGTGAGCACCACCAGGTGTGACGGGCCGTAGGCGACGAACTCCGGTTGGGCTGCGAACACTCGATCACCTCCGTCGTGCGGGTCCATGATCCCAGCGCGGCAGACTGAGGTCGTGCGCGCCATGCAATTCGACGAATTCGGCGGTCCGCTGGAGATCCGGTCCGTCCCCGACCCGCAGCCTTCGGCCGGTGGCGTGGTCGTCGCGGTCCACGCCACCGGTCTGTGCCGCAGCGATTGGCACGGGTGGGCGGGTCATGACGACGGCATCGCGGTGCCCCACGTCCCCGGCCACGAACTGGTCGGGGTGGTGACGGCGGTCGGTGCGGAGGTGACGCGTTGGACGGTGGGCGACCGCGTGACCACACCGTTCGTCTGCGGGTGCGGTGTGTGCGCGTGGTGTGCTGCGGGCCAGGCCCAGGTCTGTCCCGATCAAACCCAACCCGGCTTCACCCATTGGGGATCGTTCGCCGAATACGTTGCGCTGCATGCCGCGGACGCCAATCTGGTCGCGGTCCCCGACACCGTCGACGACGCCGCCGCCGCCGCTCTGGGCTGCCGGTTCGCTACCGCCTACCGCGCGCTGACCGCCCGCGCCCGCCTGCGTCCCGGTGAGTGGCTGACCGTCGTCGGCGCCGGCGGCGTGGGACTGAGCGCCGTGCAGATCGGCGCCGCGCTCGGGGCGCGGGTGATCGCCGTGGATCGGACGCCGGCCGCGCTCGAGGTCGCCGTCCGGCTCGGCGCCGAGCGCACGGTGGTGGCCGGTGCCGACGGCGACGTCGCCGCCCAGGTGCACGACCTCACCAGCGGCGGCAGCCACGTCGCGGTGGACGCCGTCGGCTCGGCGGCCGCCTGCGCGGACGCCATCCACAGCCTGCGTCGTCAGGGCCGGCACGTCCAGATCGGTCTGCTGCCCAACGTCGACGGCCATCCCCGGGTGCCGATGGACCGGGTGATCGCCTGGGAACTCGACGTGCTCGGCAGCCACGGCATGGCCAGCGCCGACTACCCCGGCATGCTCGCCATGATCGAGGCGGGCCGGTTACGGCCCCAGGCGCTCGTCGAGCGCATCGTCGGGCTCGGTGAAGGCGCCAGCCTGCTGGCGGCGTTGGGGGATGCCGCGCCGTCCGGCGTCACCCTGATCGATCCACGACGAGGCTGAAAGCTGCGCCGCGCGCCCGGGTTCCGCCAAATATGACGTCCATGAGCCGACTTATGAAAAGTGTCTGGCCGCACTTTCCGATGCTCTAGGTTGAAGCGACCGTCAATAACTGACCTCAGGAGATGTCTTGTCGCACGTGTCAGCGTGGGTAGGAGCCGGCGTCCTCGCCGCCGGGATGTCCGCGGCCTTGATCGCCGGAGCCGACACGGCGAGCGCCGACACCGGATCGGACGCGTCCGCTTCGGGCGTCAGCGCCGGCGGATCGGCCGCGAGCGATCGCACCGGACCCAGCCGGGCCGCCGGAGTCTCCCGCAGCGGCTCGTCCGAGTCGGACCCGTCGGAAACCACGACGCGCGGTGCACGATCCGAACGCTCCGCAGGCGATGCGACCGGCGCGCGGCAGAACCGCGCGGCCCGCCGCGCCGAGGCCGAGGCCGATGCCGACGCCATTGCGGAGACGAGGGGAGCGGCGGTGGGCGTCGAGCGCGCCGGGCGCACCGACGCCCAGGACCCGCCGTCGCAGGCCACCGCGGCGCGCACCGAGACCCGCGCCGCGTCGCCGGACGCGGTCCGGCTGACCAGCGAAGCCGTTACACCGCAACAGGCATCGACCAAGGCCCGGCAGCCGTCGATCCCCGACGCGGTCCAGTCGCTGGTGTTCGACGTCATCGGCGTTGCCGTCACGGCGATCGCGGGTCCGCCGGTGGCCGCGCCGGGCACGAACGTCACCGTGCGCAGTTCCACCCTCGAGATCACCCCCGGCCGCCGGGTTCCCGCCGACTGGTACTACCCGGCAGGCGCGGAACCGCCGCAGCGGCTGATCTACCTGCAGCACGGGTTCCTCGGGGTCGGGGCGATGTACAGCTACACCGCCTCGTACCTGGCCGCCCGCACCGACAGCATCGTCGTCGTACCGACGCTGTCCTCGAATCGATTTGTCCAGGACGGGTTCTGGCTGGGCGACGATCAGGTGTACCACGCGACGGCCAACCTGCTGCTCGGCGACCGGGAGGCGCTGACGGCCAGTGCTGTGGCTGCCGGGTTCGCCGAGCGCTACGGTGCTGCGGCCGCCCTCCCGGAGGAGTTCATGCTCTTCGGACACTCGCTCGGCGCGGGTGTGGCCGCGGGTGCGGCCGGCTACTACGCGCAGGCCGTCAACGCCAGCGGCGCACGTAACCGCCTGGCCGGGGTGGTGCTGCTCGACGGCGCCCCGCCGGTGAACGTACTGCCCGACGCGCTGGACGCACTCGACCTGTTGGCCGATTACATCCCGGTCTTCGAACTGGGGGCACCCAAGCCGTCGCGCCGCGTCGACACCGCCCTGATCGAACACCGGCCCGATCGCTACAACGGCATCGTCCTCGATGACGGTAAGCACCTCGACGCCATGCAGGGCGGAACACCGGCCATCCAGTTCATCTCGTATCTGTACCAAGGCTTTCCGACGGAGAAGAACAAGTCGGCCGCCCAGACGATCATCGCCGGTTGGGCCGACGACGTCTTCGCCGGACGCATCGATCCCTCGACCGGGCGGTGCGAGGGCGCAGACTGCACGGGCATCTACGCGGCTCCGGGTGACGCGGTCGAGATTCCCACGCCGCTGGGCGCGGCGACCGGTGTCGTGATCGGCAAGCCGACCCTCCCGACGGTGGGGTACGTCGAACCGACGTCGATCGGGGCGCTCTCGGGTGGCGGGGTGTTCATTCCGGTCTGAGCGAGGTCACCGAGTGCCGTCCGCCGCCGCGTATTCGACGGGAGGCGGGGCCTGCTCGGTGCCCGGGATCTCGGTGCCGTTGAGCGGACAGCGCGCCGTCTCGGGCATCCTGCGCAGCGCGATGGCGCCGACCACACACGCGGCCATCATGTAGAAGGCCGGCCAGAGGTTGTTGCCGGTCTGTCCGACCAGCCATTCGTTGGCCGCAGGGGCGGTGCCACCGAAGATCGACGTCGACACGTTGTAGGCGATGGCGAAGCCGGCGTAGCGGACGTGGGTGGGGAACAACGCCGGGAACGTCGCGGAGATGGTGGCCAACTGCGGAACGTAGAGCAGGCCGAGCACCGCGAAACCGATCAGCGCCCCGACCGGACCGGTGGACATCAGCATGAACATCGGCACCACCGCCACGAACAGGCCGGTCAATGACACCCACCACAGCGGTTTGCGCCCCACCCGGTCGGACAGCAGCCCGGCGAACGGCAGGACCACCATCATCGCCAACTGACCGATGATCGGGACGATGAGCGACATGTCCGTGGACAGACCGATCGACGTCTCGAGGTAGGTCGGCATGTAACTGAGCAGGGTGTAGTTCACCACGTTCAACGCCACCACCAGGCCGCCCAACCGCAGGATCGGACCGCGATATTCGGTGAGCAGGTTGCGCAAACCCGCACCGATGCTGCTCGGCTGCTCGTCGGAGTGCTCGAGCTCCTCGAACACCGGGGACTCGTTGAGCCGTGAGCGCAGGTAGAAGCCGATCAGGCCGAGCGGTGCGGCGATGAGGAAGGGGAGCCGCCAACCCCACTCCTGCATCTGACCCTCCGAGAGCACCAGCGAGAACATCAGCATCAGCGAGGCGCCGGCGCAGAAGCCCGCCAGGGTGCCGAATTCCAGGAAGCTCCCGAGCAGACCCCGACGGCGCGATGGCGAGTACTCCGCCATGAACGTCGCGGCGCCGCCGTACTCGCCGCCGGTCGAGAAGCCCTGCACCATCCGCAGCAGAGTCAGCAGCACCGGCGCCCAGAAGCCGATCGACGCGTACGACGGGATCAGCCCGACGCAGAAGGTGGCGGCGGCCATCAGCACGATGGTGATCGCCAGAACGTGTTTGCGGCCGATCCGGTCGCCGAGCGGACCCCAGACGAATCCCCCGAGGGGACGGACCAGGAAGGACACCGCGAACGTCAACAGCGCCAGCAGCGTGGCGTTCTGGGTGTCCCCGGGGAAGATGGCGGCGGAGATGTAGGTGACCCCGTAGGCGTAGATGCCGTAGTCGAACCATTCGGTGGCATTGCCGATCGCGGATGCGGCGATCGCCCGGCGTACGTCGCGCCGTGGCGGTTCGACCTCGGTGGTTGCCGCTGTCGCGTCGGGGTCAGACTCACCCATCATGGTCGTCCTCTCTTCCGGCCGGCCGGATGTCGCGCGCGGCAAGGTATTCGGGGCGGGGTGTGGTGGCAGCGAACGGCTCGCCGAGCCGGTTCTCGACCGAGTTGAACACCAGGAACACATTCGAGCGCGGGAACGGGGTGATGTTGGATCCGGAGCCGTGCATGATGTTCGAGTCGAACCAGAGCGCGTTGCCCGCCGGCCCGGTGATCTGTTCGATGCCGAACCGGTCCGCGGCGTCGGTGAGCACCGCGGGGTCGGGGACGCCGGTCTCCTGGCGAACCAGGGAGGAGCGGTGGTTGTCGTCAGGGGTGACCCCGACACAGGGATAGAACACCTCATGCGATCCGGGCATGACCATGAGTGACCCGTTGTAGGGGAAGTTCTCGGTCAGCGCGATCGAACACGACACCGCCCGCATCGACGGCATGCCATCCTCGGCGTGCCAGGTCTCGAAGTCGGAGTGCCAGTAGAACCCCGTGCCGGTGAAGCCCGGCATGACGTTGACGCGAGCCTGATGGAGGTAGACCTCGCTGCCCAGCAGTTGGCGCGCCACCGGCAGCACGGTGTCCAGGGAGATGACTTCGGAGATGACATCGCTGAACAGATGAGGCTGGAACACCGAGCGGATACTTCCGCGGGGTTCGCGAATGATGCGTGGGTCGCCGGGCTCCGCGTCGTCGCCGATGCGGGTCAGTTCCTCGCGCAGCACCGGCAACCAGGCGTCGTCCACCGTGTGGGGTCGGATGAGCCGGCCCCGTGCCGCCATCGTCTGCAGTTCCACCTCGCACAGTGGGCCGTCACCGGGCTGACCCCAGACGGTCGGCTCGATGCGCGGCACGGGCGGCGCCGCATGCACCAGACGCGTTGCGTAGGGGTCGGCCACGGCCAGCGCCGCGTTCGTCGCCATCAGGAGTGCGCCGGCGCCGGGTAGGCACCCGTCTCGTCGTGGACCTCGTCGCCCGCCACCGGCGGATTGAACACGCAGAGCATGCGCAGCTGTGAGTAGCAGGTGACGCGGTGGCGCTCGTGCCCGTCGAGCAGATACATCGTGCCTGCCCTCAGGGGGTGATCCTCGCCGGTCTCCAGGTTGGTCAAGATGCCGGCGCCGTCGACGACCCACACCGCTTCGACGTGGTGGCGATAGTGGAACTCGTGCACCGAACCCGAATCGATCGTGGTCTCGTGGAACGAGAAACCCACCCCGTCGCCGGCCAGGACGATGCGTTTGGATCTCCAGTTGTCGGCGGCGACATCGCGGTCGGTGCGGGTGATTTCGGCGGTGGTGCGAACGATCACGTTGCGCGGTCCTTTCTGGTGGTCAGCGTCTTGTCAGCGTCGAGGTGGTCAGCGCATGCATGCGGTGACGGAGTCGGCCAGGACGTCGGTACCGGCCGTCAGATCCAAGCCGGAGATATTCAGCGGCGGAAGCAGTTTGACCACCTCGTCGGACGGACCGCTGGTCTCCACCAGCAGGCCGCGTTCGAACGCCGCCCGGCTCACCGCGGCTGCGACGGGTGCGTCGGCGAATTTCAGGCCCTGGGCCATTCCGCGCCCACGGGCCTGCACCCCGGGGTGCTCGGCCGCGATCGAGTCCAGGCGTGTGCGCAGGAAGCTGCCCTTGGCCGCCACCCGCTGGCTGAACGACGCGTCGCTCCAGAATTCGTTGAGTGCTGCCGTGGCGGTGACGAAGGCCGGGTTGTGGCCGCGGAAGGTGCCGTTGTGCTCTCCCGGTGTCCAGACGTCGAGGTCGCGCCGGAACAACGTCAAGGCGAGCGGTAGCCCGTAGCCGCTGATCGATTTCGACAGCGTGACGATGTCGGGGACGATCTTGGCCGCCTCGAAACTGAAGAAGGGGCCGGTACGTCCACAGCCCATCTGGACGTCGTCGACGATGAGCAGGATGTCGCGACGGCGGCACAACTCCGACAACGCCTGCAGCCATTCCACCCGTGCGACATTGAGACCGCCCTCGCCCTGCACAGTCTCGACGATCACCGCGGCCGGCCGGTTGAGTCCACTGCCGGAATCGTCGAGGACACGTTCGAACCAGTGAAAGTCTTCGGTTGCACCCTCGAAATAGTTGTCGTACGGCATCGGAGTGGTGTGCACAAGGGGAATCCCGGCGCCGGCACGCTTCATCGAATTGCCGGTCACCGACAGCGAACCCAGCGTCATGCCGTGAAAAGCGTTGGTGAAGTTGACGACGGCCTCCCGACCGGTCACCTTGCGGGCCAGTTTGAGCGCCGCCTCGACGGCGTTGGTGCCCGTGGGTCCCGGGAACTGGACCTTGTAGTCCAGGTCCCGCGGGGACAGGATCACCTCGTCGAAGGTCTTGAGGAATTCCGTCTTGGGGCCGGTGGCCATGTCCAGCGAGTGCACGATCCCGTCACCGGCGAGATAGTCGAGCAGTCGTTCCTTCAGCAGCGGATGGTTGTGGCCGTAGTTCAGCGCACCGGCGCCGGCGAAGAAGTCGAGGTAGCGCCGTCCGGCCGTGTCGGTCAGCCAGGAGCCGCTCGCGGTGGCCATCTCCGTGGGCCACGCCCGGCAATAACTTCGTACTTCGGACTCGACGAGGGAGTACACCTCGGGGAGGTCGGCTTCGTGCAGTGTGGTTGGCGGAGAAAGTGTTGTCATTGCTTCTCTCGGAATCGCGTTACAGGTCAGAGGATTTGACGATGGGGCCGATACGCAGCATCGGCTCGTCCTGGTGCGCGCCGTCGGGATCGAGTTGAGCCGCCGAGAAATGTGGGCGCTCGACCAGCGGGACACCGTGCCGGCGGGCGAACGCGCCGAAGTAGGCGCGCGAGGGGGCGTTGTCCGGCGCCACCGTCGCTTCGACGGTGACCGGGTGCCCGTTGCGGAATTCGCGGACCCGGTGCACGAGGGCATCGAGCATGGTGGCTGCCAGTCCGGTTCCCCGGCACGGCTGGGCGACGGCCACCTGCCACACGAAGAGCACGTCTGGTCTGGCGGGCGGGTGGTAACCGGTGATCAGTCCGCACAGATCGCCGTCCCGCGCGGCGACGATCGAGGTGTCGGCGAAATCGGTCGCGATCAGCAGATAGGCATAGGCGGAGTTGGCATCGAGGACGCCGGTTCCGGCAACCAGGCGTTGCATCGCCACCGCGTCCGCCTCAGTCGGCCGACGGAGATAGCGCATCCACGAATTGTGTTGTCTCACAGAGTCATCAGGAGAGGCAGTCCAAGCCTCTTCGAGGCCGTGCTTCCGCAGGGCAGGCGCGTACGCCATCAATCAAGTCACCACCGAACAGTTCATCGAGTCACGTCAGTAAAGGCATCGGGTGGCCGAACGTTAAGCCGGGGCGGTGCGGCCGAGCAAGCGCGTGCCCAGGTCGTTGCGATCGAGGTGAGGTGGGTGAACACCGCGGTCACCTGCGCAGTAGCGAAAATAATGCGTGAGCGCAAGTAAATCAAGTGTTATCGAATCGTTACCGAACCCGGGCGGACGGGATGGCGGCGATCGACCTGCGACACTGGACGCGCTGTTGCCGTCTGCCGTCAGGGGGTCTTGCGGTCGTGCTGAATCGTCGTGCCGGCGGGATGACCCGCCCCGCCATGCGGATCACGTTGTGAGAGAACAGGACATCCCGGCCGATCAGCCGGACCGATATCTGCGGAGTCCGATCCGGGTCTGCCTCACCGCGATCGTCGCCGGTGTCGCGATCGGATTCGTCGGTGGCGCGTTCCGCTGGTGCCTGCAGCAGGCGGACCGGCTGCGGCTCGATGTCGTGGACTGGACCCACGGACTGCCCGGGCCGGGGTGGCTCATACCGATGGCCGCCGCCGCGCTCGGCGCGACCCTCGCCGCGCTGATCGTCCGGTGGGTGCCGTTGGCTGCCGGCAGCGGCATTCAACACGTCGAGGCGGTGTTCCGGGGTGATGCGCGACCACCGCTGCTGATGCTGCTGCCGGCCAAGTTCGTCGGCGGAATCCTGTCCATCGGCTCGGGTCTGGTGCTCGGTCGGGAAGGGCCCACCGTCCACATGGGCGCGGCGATCGGCGCCGAGGCGGCCCGGCAGGCGCGCCTGCCCGACGACGATGTCCGGATGATGCAGACCGCGGTCGGGGGAGCGGGTCTTGCGGTGGCTTTCAACGCACCCATCGGGGGAACGCTGTTCGCGCTCGAGGAGGTGACGAAGTCGTTCCGCATGCAGGCGGTGCTGGCCACCCTGCTGTCCGCGGCGACCGCGGTCGGCTGTATGCGGCTTCTGCTGGGCAACGAACCGGACTTCAGGGTCGCCGCCGTCGAGACGCCGGGTCTGGCCTGGCTGCCGCTGTTCGTGGTGTTCGGGGTGCTGACCGGATTCCTCGGTGCCGGATACAACCGGCTGACGCTGTGGTTCCTCGACCACGTCGGCGGATTCCGGCGCATTCCCGCCGTCGCCAAGGCTGCGCTGATCGGTGCTGTGATCGGGTTGGCCATGTTCGTCTACCCGCTGGCCGTCGGCGGCGGTGAGACGCTGACCCAGCTGATCCTGGGTGGGCACCAGTTCGTCCTGCCCGTCGTGGTGGGGTATCTGCTGGTCCGCCTGATCGCCGGCCCGCTGTCCTATTCGGCGGCCGTGCCGGGCGGGCTCTTCGCGCCGTTGCTCGCGGTCGGCGCCCTGTGGGGGTTGCTGTTCGTCGGCGGTGCCGGCGCCTTTCTCGGCGGGCACGCCGCCGCGCTGGCGATCCCGATGGCATTGGTGGGAATGGCGGCGTTCTTCGGCGCGACCGTGCGGGCTCCGGTGACCGGCATCGTGGTCACCATCGAGATGACGGCCACCACCGCGGTCGCCATTCCGATGCTGGCCGCCACCGCGGCCGCGGTCCTGACCGCCGAGTTGACCCGGTCCCCGCCCATCTATGACTCGTTGCGCGAACGCATGCTGCCGGAGGTGCCGAACACGTAAGCCACCGGCGCGCCCGCGCCGCGATCGGGCGACAACCGGGGATGATGCTCATGTGACTACTGATGCCAATGTGACTGAGGTGTCCACGCCGGAGCAGGGGCCGGGCGACCCGCCCGCTGCACCGTCGCAGCAGCGGGTGTGGTCCATGCCGAAGAACCCCGTGACCCGCGATCACGTCGACAAGGCTGGTCGCGCCGCCGCGAAAACGGCCGCTGCGATAGGCGGCGCGGCGGCGAGTTCGGCGCGGATGGGCGGACGCGCGGTGAGCCAGTCGGTGCGCGCCCTCGGGCGGGTGCCGGTCGCACTGCGCCTGCTCCTCGGCTTCGGGATCCTCACGCTGCTGGGCGTGGCCGGGTCTATCGCGCTGTCGGGACCCGTCGGGTTGCTGTGCGCGGTCGTGGTGGTTCCGGTGTGCGCCGGCGCAGCCGGTGCGCTCGGGCATCGGTGGTACAACGGCGCAGGCGGTGCACCCGTGCAGTCCGGCGCCGACACCGTTGACGACCGCGAACTGGCACGTTCGGTCGCCTACGTGGATCGCAAGCTCACCGTGGCGCTCAACACGTTAGGGTCCGAGCGGCATCAACAGGCGGTGATAGCGCTGTTCCAGGCCAAGACCGCCGTCGAGCTGGCCCTGGGCACCGAAGGCGATGACGCCGGATACGGCGATGCGGCCATACCCGTTGACGCACAACGGATCCGGCCGCGAATTCAAGCCGGAAGCACCTCACTGGCGGCCTCGTGACCGGCTCGACGATCAGCGGGCAGGTCGCGCTGATCGAAGACGACTACACGCTCGTCATCAACCGGGGCGCCGAGGCCGGCGTCGTGAAGGGCATGGTGTTCGCGGTGCATTCCGGTGCCGGGCAGGTGGTCACCGATCCGGAGTCCGGCCGGGAACTGGGCAGGTTGAGCCGCGAGAAGGTGCGCGTCCGGGTGTTCGACGTCGCACCGCTGTTCGCCCGCGCCCACACGTTCGTCGAGACCGGCGACTTCCACGGCCTGCTACAACTGCCGTTCCTGGACGACCCACCCGCTGACGTCGTCACCGTCGATGTCGGCGACGCCGTCCATCTGGTCGGCGGCGAACGGCGTTCGCGGGGGGTCGACCGGGCGGCCATTACTTCTTGAAGGCGTCTTTGACCTTCTCGCCGGCGTCCTTCAGATCCGACTTGGCCTGATCGCCCTTGCCTTCGTTCTCGGTGCTCTGGTCGCCGGTCACCTTGCCGACGGCCTCCTTGGCCTTACCGCCGAGTTCTTCGATCTTGTTGTTGGCCTTATCGGTTCCACTCACGATGACATCCTCACTACGGTTGTGCCGGCCAATGCGACCGACCCGCAGTGGGTACCAACCTCGGTGGAATCGCAAACTGTGCAGTCACTGCCAGCGGACGTCCGCCGGCGCGCCGATCAGTAGGTCTCGGTGTCGAAATCGAAGTCGGTGACCCCGGTCAGCGCGAGGATCACGTTGATCAGGATGACGAACAGGCCGATCGCCAGGCTGATCTTGGCCCACTTCGCGGCGCTGTCCGACGCCGCCTGAGCTTCGGGGTACCGGCCTTGCGCCCACAGGCCGCTGACCTGGCTCGCCTTGACGATCGACACGATGCCGAACGGCAGACAGCAGAAGATCGTCGTCAGGATCGCGAACGCCAGATGCGTCTTCGGTTGCGGGCCTGCCGGCTGGGCGGCAGGCGGAGGCGGGTAATTGCCAGGAGGTTGCGTCATCGATGTTCTTTCAGTCCCGGGGCGTGGCCGCGGTTACCATATCGTCAATACTCGTCGCGAGATCGCAGAACCGCGGACACGTGACCGGTAGCTCAGCCCCGCTGCGGTGCGACCCTCGCCAACACCGCGAGATGGTCGTCGACCGTCGACAGGCCCGCCCCCATCGTGTTGATCGAGACGTGGGACGCTCCGGCGTCGGACCAGGCGGTGAGGTCGCGGCGCAGCGCGTCATCGTCGCCGGTCCAGTTGACCCGCCCCTCCATGCCGATCGCTTCGGGATCCCGACCGGCGTGGGCGGCGCCCTCGGCGACCAGTGCCCGCGCCTCGTCGAGCTTGGGACCGGGCGGGATCATCGGAAACCAGCCGTCGGCGATGCGTCCGGCGCGCCGAAATCCCGGCGCCGACGCGGTGCCGATCCAGACCGGAATCGGCCGCTGCACCGGTAGCGGAGCCAGGCCCGCCCCGGTCACCCTGTGGTGGGCGCCGTCGATCGACACGCTCTGTTCGGTCCACAACCGCCGCAGGACCTCGATCTGCTCCTCGGACCGCTTGCCCCGATCGCTGAAATCCTGGCCCAGAGCCTCGTATTCCACTGCATTCCAACCGATTCCGATGCCCAGCCGCAACCGGCCGGCGCTGAGCAGATCCACCTCCGCGGCCTGCTTGGCCACCAGCGCGGTCTGTCGCTGCGGCAGGATGATGACGCCGGTGACGAGCTCGACCGACCGGGTGACCGCCGCCAGATAACCGAACATCACGAAGGGTTCGTGGAACGTGGTGTGAACGTCATACGGACCGGCCCAGCCGGTGTGGACCGCGGGGTCCGCCCCGACCACGTGGTCGTAGACCAGGACGTGCGCATATCCGAGTGATTCGACGGTCTCGCCGTACGCGCGGACCGCGCCGGGATCGCCACCGAGTTCGGTCTGGGGAAACACCACGCCTATTCGCACATCGGTCCCTTTCGCCACGAGGTTTCGAGGAATACGACAGCACGGAGCGCCCGGTGATTCCCGGCGGGGCTCACCGCGTGCAGTCCAGCGCCACCGTCGCCGTGCGGCGCACCGCGTCGCGGCCGAACACATCGTCGTCGTCGTCCGGAATGAGGCGGCGCTGCCCGCCGGTGCTGATGTCGGTGACCACGCAGTCGCTCAACGGTGCGCTGCCCACCCGGGTGAGGCGGACCGCGAAACCGGTCGCCTCCAGCTGACCGATGGTCGCGACGGCGGACTGGGCGTGCGCCGCGGGGGCCGGCGCCAGAATCGCCGCGCCGAACGCGGTGGCCGCCGACAGCAGGGCGGATGTGGTGCAGAGGTGCTTTCTCATGGATCGATCCTGTCGATCACCCGGCGGCCGAACTTGGAGGTTGGGTGGAGAGTGCGTGGAGATCTGCGGTGGCCGATTCGCTCGGCGACGGCAGTCTGGTTACCTATGCTGTGGCGGGACATCGTCCGGAGGGGGAAGTGATGGTGCCGAGAGCAACAGGGGCCGCGGCGGTCGTCGCGCTGGTGGTCGTCGCCGCCAGCGCCTGTGGGTCCGGGCCGTCGGAGGAGACGACGGTGTCGTCCGGGGGCAGTACGACACTGCCGCCGGTGGTGACCGACACGGCGGTGCCGCCGCAGTCCCAGATGGCCCAGAACTACACGATCAAGAATTTCATCCAGGACAACGGCCTGGTCGAGACCGTGCTGCACCCCGGCGACCCCGGCGCCCCCACGGTGACCATGCCGCTGCCGCCCGGCTGGGTGGACGCCGGAGCCGACACCCCGCAGTGGGCGTGGAGCGCGATGTATCTCAACGACCCCGCCCTGCTGCCGGATCCGCCCAACATCGTGACGATCGTGTCCAAGCTGACCGGCCCCGGGGATCTCGGGCGAGTTCTCTTCTATGCGCCGGGCGAACTGAAAGCCAAGACCGCCTACCGGGGAACCAACGGCACGCCGCTGCGGGTCAGTGGCTTCGACGGCATCCAGATGGAAGGCTCCTTCCTGCGCGAGCAGGACAATTCACGGCGAGCCATCGAACAGACCACCGTGGTGTTCCCCGCACCGGATGGGGTGTACGTCATGCAGATCAACGCCGACAGCAGCGAGGCCAACGCCAACCTGCTCGAACAGGCGATGCAGACGGTCAACACCCAGACCGTCATCACCCCCTGACCAGCACGTCCTGGATCGAAACGAAGGAGCACCAACCGATATGACCGCGGATCCGCGCGCCGACGTCGTCTCCCACCAGTACGAGAAGTACCGGTATCCGGAGCCGATCCAGGACCTCGAGGCCTGGACCGAGGACAGCTGGCAGTGGTTCGATCCCAGCCACGCCCACCGGGTGCTGTGGCCGGATCGGGACTACAAGCACGATGTCGAGATCCTGATCGCCGGGTGCGGCACCAACCAGGCCGCGGTGTTCGCGTTCAACAACCGGGACGCCAAAGTGGTGGCGGTCGACGTGAGCCAGCCCTCGCTCGACCACCAGCAGTACCTCAAGGACAAGCACGGCCTGACGAACCTCGAGCTGCACCTGTTGCCCATCGAGGAGTTGCCGACCCTGGGCCGGCAGTTCGACCTGGTGGTCTCGACCGGCGTGCTGCACCACATGGCCGATCCGCTGCAGGGCATGCTGGCGCTGGCCGACTGCGTCCGGCCCGACGGGGTCATCTGCATCATGCTGTACGCGAAGTACGGCCGCCTCGGGGTGGAGATCCTGCAGTCGGTCTACCGTGACCTGCAGTTCGGCCAGGACGAGCCGTCGGTCCGCGGGGTGCGGCAGTCGATCGCGCTGCTGCCGCCGGATCATCCCATCCACGGCTACATCAAGATCGCCCCCGATCTGAAATACGACGCGGGATTGGTCGACACCTTCCTGCACGGCCGCGACCGCAACTACACCGTCGACGACTGCCTGGAACTGGTGCACGACGCGGGGTTGGTGTTCCAGGACTGGTTCCTGCGTACGCCGTACTACATGCACGAGATGCTCTCGCCCGACAACGACTTCACCCAGGCCGTCCAGGCGCTGCCCCGGGAGAAGCACTGGTCGGTGATGGAGCGGCTGCAGATCACCAACGGCTGCCACTTCTTCATGGCCAGCCGCCCCGAGCGGCCGAAGAGTTCCTACACCATCGACTTCGCCTCGCTGGACTCGCTCGACTACGTCCCCGCCTGGCGGCTGGCCTGTGGGCTGTCCGGTGAGCAGGCCTACGCTGCCGGCGGGGTCCGCGTGAACTTGAATCCCACGCAGGCGGAGATCGCCCGACAGATCGACGGTGAGCGGACCATCCGCCAGATCGCCGCCGCGGCGGTCAGCGGCTCGGCCGTGCACCAGGCGGAGAAGAAGGCGGAGAAGACCGCACGCAAGTTGTTCGAAGCGCTGTGGCGCCTGGACATCGTGGCCATGGGACTGGGCTGAACCGACCCGTCGTGGACAACACGCTGGCCTACATCGATCAGGCGTCGTTCCTGGGTCTGCGTGCGCTCGGTAGGGGTCCGTCGATCCAGTTCAGCTGGCTCTACGACCGGCCGGTGGACATCGAGGCCCTGCGGCGGTTCCACCGCAATCTCGGCCGCGGCCTGCTCGGACGCCGGATCGAGCGTTCGCCGCTCCCGTTCGGACGGCACCGGTGGGTGGCGTCGCCCGGACCGTCCGACCTGCAGGTGGGCGCCGTGGACCGGCGCCGCGACGACGTATGGGATTGGCTCGACGAGCGGGCCCGGACTCCGGTGGATCCGGAGACCGGGCCGGCCTGGCATCTGGGCGTGCAGCCGTTCAGCGACGGCGGCGGCGCGGTCGCCCTGGTGGTGTCGCACACCACCGGCGACGCGCTGGCGATCTGCCAGGCGATCGCCGATGCGGTCAACGGCGTCGTTCCCGGGCTCGGCTATCCGCCGCCGGGGTCGACCAACCGGCGCGAAGCGAGGTCCCGGGACGCCCGGCAGATGGTCCGTGCGCTCCCCGACATGGGCCGGGCGCTCGCCGCCACGGTGCGGGTGGCGCGCAGTTCGCGCGACGAGCTGTCGGCGTCCATGGCGTCACCGCGGGAAGCCGTCACGGGCGGCGAGGACCACCAGGTGGTGCCGCCCTCGGTGCTGTGCGTGGCCGACATCGCGCAGTGGGATGCGCGCGCGACGGCCCTCGGTGGCACCAGCAACAGCTTGTTCGGCGCGTTCGCCGCACAGCTCGGCCGGCTGTTGGGCCGACACGATGCGGACGGTCGGGTGACGCTGTCGTTCCCGGTCAGTGAGCGGGTCCCCGGCGATACCCGGGGCAATGCGCTGACCGAGGCGCGCGTGCGGGCCGACCCGGACCTCGCCACCACCGATCTCCGGCCGCTGCGAGCCGAGCTGAAGCGTGAACTGGTCGCGCTGCGCGAACAGCCGAACCCGTTGCTGGCCCCGCTTCCGTTGACGCCGGTGACCCCGCGGTATCTGGTGCGCCGGCTCGAGGCGATGGTCACCGAACGCGGCGCACCGGTGGGTTGTTCGAATCTCGGCGACGTCGACCCTGCGGTGAACCGGCCCGACGGCGCCGACGCCGAGTTCGTCTCGTTCCGCATCGTCGAGCCCGGCATCACCTCGACCATCCTCGACCGCTCGGGTGGGTCATTGTTCCTGGGCGGTTGCCGCGCCAACGGCCGGGTGACCGCATCGGTGTCCGCGTGGCAGCCGGGCGGCGTCAACACCCGAGAGCACCTGCGCGCCACCGCCGTGCAGGCGCTGCGCGATATGGACGTCGCCGCAACGGTCGACCTGTAGACCGCACCGCCCCGCAACAGTCCCCACAAGGGTTCATAACAACGCGGTCAAGGCGCGGCGCTGCGGGGCCGAGCACCCGCCCCGGCGCTGTTAGCGTCCCGCTGTCGATGAGATGGGATGGGGTGCATTCAGCGGTGAGACAGCGATTCGGTGAATGGAGATGGACGCGCGCGGTCGGGGTGCTCGCACTCGGCGTGCTGACCTCCGCGCTCATGGTGGTCGACCACGCGCCGACCGCGGCCGCCTACTCCCGTGAGGGTCTGCCGGTGGAGGTGCTCGACGTGCCGTCCCCGTCGATGGGCCGGGACATCCGCGTCCAGTTCCAGAACGGGGGCCCGCACTCGGTGTACCTGCTCGACGGTCTGCGCGCCCAGGAGGACGCCAACGGGTGGGACATCAACACCGCGGCGTTCGAATGGTTCGACCAGTCGGGCATCTCGGTGGTCATGCCGGTGGGCGGGCAGTCGAGCTTCTACGCCGACTGGTACCAGCCCGCAAAGGGGTCGGCGGGGACCTACACCTACAAGTGGGAGACCTTCCTGACCAAGGAGCTGCCGGGCTGGCTGGCCGCCAATCGCGGGCAGAGTCCCACCGGCAACGCGGTGGTCGGCGTCTCGATGTCGGGAAGCGCGGCGCTCAACCTGGCGACCTGGTACCCCCAGCAGTTCATCTTCGCCAGCTCGCTGTCCGGCTATCTGAACCCGTCCGGCGGGCTGTGGCCCACCCTGATCGGATTCGCGATGCGCGATGCCGGTGGGTTCAACCCGACCAACATGTGGGGCCCGACCAGCGACGTCGCCTGGACCCGCAACGATCCGACCGTCAACGTCGGGCGGCTGGCAGCCAACGGGACCGCCCTGTGGATCTACTGCGGCAGCGGAACGATGTCGGATCTGGACACCGGTTCGGACTTCGGCGGCAATTTCAGTGCGCAGTATCTGGAGAACATCACCGTCACCTCCAACAAGGAGTTCCAGCAGAAGTATCTCGCGGCCGGGGGCCGCAACGCGGTCTTCAACTTCCCGCCGACCGGCACCCACAGCTGGGGCTACTGGGGTTCGCAGCTGCAGGCCATGAAGCCCGACATGCTCCGGGTACTGATGCCGCCTCCGCCGCCACCTCCACCGGCGCCGGTGCCCGCCCCGCCTCTTCCCCCGGGCGTCGCGCCGCCCGCAGCGGGGCTCCCGCCGGCAGTTCCGGCAGCACCGGCCGCCGTACCGGCGGCGCTGCCCGCGCGCTGAGCGAGCAGGCGGGTTGAGCGCCGCAGCGAGCCGGTCGTGGACCGGTGACCCCGTCTGGCTCGCCCAGGTGCTGCGCGACGAGGGGCTGGCGCTGGTCGAGTACCCCGGGTGGCGGCAGCGCGGGCACGGCGACTTCGGCGACATCCGGGGCGTGATGGTGCACCACACGGGCTCCGACAGTGCGACCGCAGCGTCGATCGCAGTCGGCAGGCCGGATCTGCCCGGGCCGCTGTCGCATCTGCACATCGCCCGGGACGGCACCGTGACCGTCGTCGCGGCCGGAGTGGCCTGGCATGCGGGGATCGGCTGGTATCCGTGGCTACCGGCGAGCATGGGGAACTGGCACACCATCGGCGTCGAGTGCGCCAACACCGGCACCAGCCCCGCCGCGACCCACCGGTACCACTGGCCCGACGCCCAATACACCGCGCTGGTGCGGGCCTGCGCGGCGATCAACCGGCGGCTCGGCCAGGGTGCCGAGCGCACCATCGGGCACAAGGAGTACGCCGGACGGACGCAGGGCAAATGGGATCCCGGGGCCATCGACATGGATGTCCTGCGCCGTGACGTCCAGACCCGGATCGGCGCGGTGGTCGATCCGCCGCCGACCGCGCGAGAATCCGGTGACGACGATCGGTACGCCGGCGTGTTGCTCTACCGAGGTGTCGAGGGTCCCGAGGTCGCCGAGCTGCAGCGCAGGCTCAAACACGCCTATGCGGCCTATGCCGGCGGACTCGACATCGACGGCAGCTTCGGAGCCCGCACCGAGGCGGCCGTGCGGGAGTTCCAGCGACGCACCCCTGGACTGGAGGTGGACGGCATCGTCGGTCCGGCGACCGCGGCGGCGCTGCGCTTGCGGCTCCCCATGCGGTGAGCCCGACGCCATGACGGCCGACGGGTGTTACCAGCGAACGGACCGTCGACCGGTGCCGCCCCGCACCGCGCCCCTCGAGGCACTCGCCTTCGCGAATTGGACACGGCGCCTGCCGGTTTGCTGTCCGAACCCTGTGATCTGTGGCTCACTTCGGGTGGGGAGAGTTTAAGAATCGAGCCGGACGAGCGGTGTGCTGTCGAATCATTAATAGTTCGCTGCGAGTTCAAAAACGCTCGTCAAACTGGTGGTGTCCCTTGCTGGCCGAAAGTCACGATTTCATAACGAAGAATTTCCTAAGCGTGGTCTGAGAGTCCTGTCGCGGCCCGGCGCCGAGCGGCCAAAACGTGGGATCGGTAGGGGATTTCGCGTCGCTACACTCGATCAGGATCGCGCCGACTGCGGCGCGAATACGACTCACATCGAGGCTCGGCGCACCGACGCCGACGGAGGTTCGAACCACATGGCAAAGTTCGCAACGTTGTTTTCGCGCGCGGAAAAACCGGTCCCCGTTCCGGCCCCCACCGGTATGCACGCCCGGGAGGCCGACACCACCGTTCTGGGCGCCGTCGCCCTGCCCCGCGGCCCGGTCGGTGACATCGCGGTCGACGCCCGGTCCGGCGTGCTGGTGACGGCGAATGTCGCCAACCGGTCGATCTCGGTGCTGGACGCCGACACGCTCGAGGTCCGGGGCGTCGTCAAGCTCGACGGCGACCCGGTTCTGGTCACCGTCGCCGACGACCGCGCCTACGTCGCGGTGGCGTCGGCCACCTACGACGCCATCGTCGCCGTCAACACCAACAACGGCGAGATCGTGCACACCTACCCGCTGGCATTCAGCGCGACCGCACTGGCCGTGAGCGCCGACGGCAAACGAGTCTTCGTCGGCCGCACCGGCGAGGAGAATGTCGACGTCGCGGTGATCGATACCACCGCCGAGCGGGTCGGAACGTTCGGCGTGGCCTACCGGCCGGGCACCAGCATCGACGCGGTCGCTGTCGACCCCCGCGGCCGGCACCTGTACGTCGCGGTCACCGGGCTGGCCGGCAGCGCGCTGCTCACCGTGGACACCGGCACCGGCCGCACCGTCCGCCGGCTGCGGCTCGCCTCGCCGATCCGCGACCTGGCCGTCGGGCGGGAGGGGCTGGCCTACGTGCTGCGCTCCGACCGCCGCCACGGTGGCTCCATCGATATCGTCGATCTCGCCGCCAACGCGGTGACCTATGCGGTCGCCATCGGCGGTGCTCCGACCCAGCTGGCCGTCAGCCCCGACGGTGCCCGCGGCTACGTCGTCGACTACGACCGGGTCGCGGTGTTCGACACGATGTCGGTCGAGATCGTCGACGAGATCACCGGCGACGGTCAGCCGGCGTGTGTTGCCGTACGCGGCGACGGCCGCGTCTACGTCGCCGACTACGCCGGCGCCGTCACCGCGCTCGACGTTCCGGCGTCCGCACTGCCGACGCTCTACTCGCACTTCGTGGCCACCGGTCCGATCATCGGCCGGCAGGTGCGCGAGCTCGAGCCGGCGGTCTGACCGGCGCGGGCTAATCGGCTCGGCGCACCACGACCTTGCCCACCATGCGGCCGGATTCGACCGCACGGTGAGCGCGCCGTAGACCGGCGGCGGAGAAGTCGTCAATCGTCTCGGTGACCGTGGTGCGCAGCGCGCCGGTGTCGAGCAGTTCGGCGGCTCGAGTCAGCAGACGCTGCTGTTCGATCATGTCGTCGGTTTCGAACATCGACCGGGTGAACATGAGTTCCCAATGCCAGGCGATGCTCTTCTCCTTGAGCGGCAACAGATTCAGATCCTCCGGTTCGTCGATGGCCGTGATGTGGCCGAACGGACGGACGATCTGGGCGTAGGTCTCGATGTTGCCGCGCGAATGCGGGGAGAAGAGATAATCGACGCCGCCGGGCGCGACCGACCGGGCCTGCCGGGCCAGATCCCGGTGATCGATCACCTCGTCGGCGCCCATGCCGCGGGCCCAGTGCTCCGACTCCGTCCGGCTCGCCGTCCCGATCACCCGCAGCCCGGTCAGCGCCTTGGCGAGCTGGATCATCATCGACCCGACCCCGCCCGCGGCGGCCAGCACCAGCAGATCGCCGGTGGACTGCGCGGTCAGGCCGAACCGGTCGAACAGCGTCTCCCAGGCGGTGATGGTCGTCAGCGGCAACGCGGCCGCGTCGGAGAACGACAGGGCGGCCGGCTTGCGCGCCACGATGCGCTCATCGACCGCCTGGAACTCGGCGTTGCTGCCCTGGCGGGTGATGTCACCGGCGTAGTACACCTCGTCACCGACCGCCAGCGTCCGCACCTGCGGGCCGACCGCCGCCACGATGCCGGCGGCGTCGAAGCCCAGGATGGTCGGCTCCTTCGAAGCCCGAAGCGCCGCACGTTGTTTCACGTCGACCGGATTGACCGACACCGCGAGCACGCGGACCAGGACATCGCGTGCACGCAGCTGTGGCAGCGGCACCGTCACGTCCTGCAGGCTGTTCTCGTCGTCGATCGGCAGTGCGGCGTAGGCGCCGACGGCGGTCATGGTGGTCATATGCGTTGACAACGCCTCGCGGGGTCGCATTTCATTCCGTCCCCCTTCCGGTCAGTGCCACTGGTAGCGGGTCTTGGGTCGGCCCGCCCGACCGTAGTCGGACTGCCGGGTGACGGTCCCGTCGTCGGCGAGACGCTCCAGATAACGCCACGCCGTCACCCGTGACACCCCGACCAGCGCGGCGACCTCGTCGGCGGTCAACCCGTCCGCCGAGTCGCGCACCGCGCGGGCGATGCCGTCGGTGGTCGCGGGCGCCGCGCCCTTGGGGGCGGTCGACTTGTCGGTGACGCGCAGTTCGGCCAGCGCACGGTCCACCTCGGTCTGGCTCGCCGCGTCGGTGCCCGCAGGCAGCGCCATGCGGTAGCGGCGATATCGTTCCAGCCGGTCCCGGAACGCGGCGAAGGTGAACGGTTTGAGCAGATAGGCCAGCGCGCCATGGGACACCGCCGCCCGCACCATCTCCAGATCGCGTTCGGAGGTGATCGCGATGATGTCCGGGGGCGGCCGAAGACCGGAAAGGCCCGACGCCAGCGAGATTCCGCTCGCATCGGGCAACCCGATATCGAGCAGCACCAGGTCGATCGGACGGTCCGACGCCGCGGCCTCGGCCGCCGAGCGCATCGCGTCGCGGGCCGTGTGCGCCACCGCGGCGACGGTGAAACCCGCCAACCGCGAGAGATAGCTGCGGTGCGCCTCAGCGATGAGCGGCTCGTCCTCGACGATCAGCACGGAGATGACCGGCGCGCTCATCGGTTCTCCTTCGGCACGGTGACGGTGACGACCGAACCGTACGTGCATTCGGCGGTCACGCTGCCGCCGTGGCGCCGGGCCACCTGGGCGACGAGGGCCAGACCCAGACCCTGGTGGGCGCAGTCTGCGCCGGCTTTCGTCGAGTATCCGCGCCGCACGGCGCGGTCGAACGTCGCCGGATCCATCCCCGGCCCGCTGTCGGCCACGCGGACGATCAGATCGTCATGCTCCACGGTGACGGTCACCTCGACCCACGGATCGGCGCGATCGCAGGCGTCCATGGCGTTGTCGATGAGATTGCCCAGCACCGTGACCATCTCCTGAGCCGACAGCGTGTCGATGTGCGACGGCAGGTGGGTGTCCTCGGTGACGGTGAGCGCGATGCCGCGCTCGTCGGCCTGTGCGGTCTTGCCCAACAACAGCGCGGCCAGCGCCGGGTCGCCGACGGCACCGGAGATCCGGTCGACGAGTCGCTGCGACAGTGCCAATTCGTCGGTCGCGAAGCGCACCGCCTCCTCCGGACGGCCCATCTCGACCATCGTGACCACCGTGTGCAGCTTGTTGGCCGACTCGTGCGCCTGGGCGCGCAGTGAATCGGTGAGCACCTTCAGCGACGTGAGTTCGCCCAGGGCGCCCTGTAATTCGGTGCGATCGCGAATGGTCACGACCTCCGAATCGGAGCCGGCCACCGGGGAGCGGTTCACCACCAGAATCCGGTCGTCGGTGACGTGCACCTCGTCGCGAACGCCGGGATCGGCCGAACGCAGGAACGCCGGCAGATCCGCGCGGTCCACCGGGCCCGGCGCGACGGCCAGCAGCCGGCGGGCCTCGTCGTTGACCAGGGCGACGCCGTGGCGGTCGAGTACGACGAGCCCCTCGGTGACCGAATGCAGGATGGCGTCGTGGTGTTCGTACATCACCCGCAGTTCGTCGGGCCGCAGGCCGTGGGTCTGCCGCAGCAGCCGCCGCCGGATGAGCCACAGACCTACCGACGACACCGCGACGGCGGCGGCGGTCACCGCGGCGATCGTCGGGATCTGCTCGCGCCAGCGCTGCGCGAGCGTCTGCTGGGTGATGCCGGCCGACACCAGGCCGATGACCCGGCCGGTTACATCCCGGACCGGCGCGACCGCCCGGATCGACGGCCCCAGTGTCCCGGTGTAGACCTCGCTGAACGTCTCACCGGCAAGCGCGGGGGCGGTCGTCCCGAGGTAGCGGCCACCGATCTGCGCGGGATCGGTGTGGGTGAAGCGGATGCCGTCGGGCGCCATGACCGTGATGAAGGCAATATCGGTCTGCGTGCGGACGGCTTCGGTGACGGGTTGCAGAACCCCTGTGGCGGAACCTGATTCGATCGCCGCGGCCGTCGACGGTGCATCCGCCAGCGCGGTGGCGATCCCGATCACCTGCGAACGGGCCGCCTCGTCACCGTCGCGCCGGGCGTCGAGCAGGGCCAGCGCACTGCCGGCCACGACGATCACCGCGACGACGACGATCTGCAACGCGATCGCCTGACCGGCCAGTGACCGCGGCCAGAACGTCCGGCGGGTGTGGCCCATCGGCATCACCTCCGCTGAACGAAATGCACTAAAGCGTGACCTGGCTCACGTCCTCGCCGAACCTACTTGCAGACCGCATTCGATGTCGACTGGAGGAATTTCCGTGAGCAGCACCCTCGACCGCGCTGAGATACCCGATCCGCCGGCCAGACGGCGCGATCGAACGCACTGGCTCTACATCGCCGTCATCGTCGCCGTCGTCGCCGGCGTGGCGGTCGGCATCCTCGCCCCCGGGGTGGGCAAGAGCGTCGGCGTGCTCGGCACGATGTTCGTCGATCTGATCAAGATGATGATCGCGCCGGTGATCTTCTGCACGATCGTGCTGGGTATCGGTTCGGTGCGCAAAGCCGCCACGGTGGGCAAAGTCGGTGGTCTGGCCTTCGTCTACTTCCTCGCCATGTCGACCTTCGCACTCGCGATCGGGCTGCTCGTCGGCAACATCCTGCATCCCGGTGCCGGGATGAACCTCTCGCCGAGCGCCACGGGCAAGGGGGCCGAACTGGCCGAAAAGGCCCACGAATCCGGGGGGCTGATGGACTTCGTCCAGGGCATCATCCCCGACACCCTGCTGTCGTCGTTGACCGCGGGCAGCGTGCTGCAGGCGCTGTTCGTGGCGCTGCTGGTCGGCTTCGCGCTGCAGGCGATGGGCCGCACCGGTGAGCCGATCCTGCGCGGCATCGAGCATCTGCAGAAGCTGGTGTTCAAGGTGCTCGTCATGATCCTGTGGCTGGCACCGATCGGCGCGTTCGGGGCCATCGCCAACGTCGTCGGCCAGACCGGCTGGGCCGCCGTGACCCAACTGCTCACGCTGATGCTCGGCTTCTATCTGACCTGCGCGGTGTTCGTCTTCGGCGTCCTGGGGATCCTGCTGCGCGCCGTCGCCGGGGTCTCGATCTTCAAACTGGTGCGCTATCTGGCGCGCGAGTACCTGCTGATCGTGTCGACCTCGTCGTCGGAGTCGGCGCTGCCCCGCCTGATCGCGAAGATGGAGCACCTCGGTGTCGACCGCAGCACCGTCGGTGTGGTGGTGCCGACCGGCTACTCCTTCAACCTCGACGGGACGGCCATCTACCTCACCATGGCGTCGCTGTTCATCGCCGGCGCGCTCGGTGACCCACTGTCGCTGACCGAACAGATCGGTCTGCTGGTGTTCATGATCGTCGCCTCCAAGGGTGCGGCCGGGGTCACCGGCGCCGGCCTGGCCACCTTGGCCGCCGGCCTGCAGAGCCACCGCCCCGATCTGCTCGACGGTGTGGGGTTGATCGTCGGTATCGACCGCTTCATGTCCGAAGCCCGTGCGGTGACCAACTTCTCGGGCAACGCCGTGGCCACCATCCTGGTCGGCTCGTGGACCAGGACGATCGACCGGGAGCGGGTCGACGTGGTGCTGCGCGGCGACGATCCGTTCGATGAACTCACCATGGTCGACGACCACTCGTCGTCGCCCGCGGACCGGCGCGCCGAAGAACCGGCGCAGGAGCGAATCCCTGCGCCGGCATAGGGCGCGCCAGAGAAACGACCCGGCCGCGCGCGGCCGGGTCGTTTCGCGTGTCGGCGCTCAGGCCGAGCAGTTCAAGCTCACCGTGACCGTCGGGGTCACATCCTGGAACGGGTTGAAATCGTCGTTGCTGCCGAAATACACATTCGGCCCCCAGATCGGGGCGGTCCGCCGGTTGCGCACGCTGGTCACGACGCATTCGTTGAGCGGCGCCGAGCCGACCCGGTCCAGCGTGATCGAATACCCCTGGCTGCGGAGCTCGTTGATGACCTGTTGCGCCGACTGGTCGGCCGACGCGACCCCCGCGGGCGCCGCGATCGCAACCCCGACCCCCATCATGGCTCCCAGACCGACCGTGGCGAGCTTGTGCGAAGCGCGCATGGCGACCTCCGTTCTCCTGCAATTGTCCACCTGGTACATCGCTGCGCCAAGCGATTTGCTTCCCGCTTTCGCGCAGTTTCTCGGTGGTCAGAGCAGGTACGGGATCAGCGTTGCGCGCGCTGGTAGGCCGTGACGACCGCGGCGCCGCCCAGCCCGATGTTGTGCTGCAGCGCCGCCGAGACGTCGGCCACCTGACGCTTGTCCGCGGTGCCGCGCAACTGCCAGGTCAGCTCGGCGCACTGCGCCAGCCCGGTGGCTCCCAGGGGGTGACCCTTGGAGATCAGGCCACCCGACGGATTGACCACCCAGCGTCCGCCGTAGGTGGTCTGCTCGTCGTCGATGAGCTTGGGCGCCTCGCCTTCGGCGCACAGGCCCAGCGCCTCGTAGAGCAGCAGCTCGTTGGCCGAGAAGCAGTCGTGCAACTCGATGACCTGGAAGTCCTCCGGCCCCAACCCGGACTGTGCGTAGACCTGCTGGGCGGCCTGGACGTTCATGTCGTACCCGATGAGGTTGCGGGCGCTGCCGTCGAAGGTGCTCTCGAAGTCGGTGGTCATGGCCTGCCCGACGATCTCGACGGCCTGGCCGGCCAGATCGTGGCGGTCGACGAACTCCTCGCTGGCCAGGATGGCCGCCCCCGACCCGTCGGAGGTGGGGGAGCACTGCAGTTTGGTCAGCGGATCGGAGATCATCCGCGCGCCCATGATGTCCTCGAGGGTGTACTCGTCCTGGAACTGGGCGTAGGGGTTGTTCACCGAATGCTTGTGGTTCTTGTAGCCGATCTTCGCGAAGTGCTCGGCGGTGGTGCCGTACTTCTTCATGTGTTCCCGGCCTGCGGCACCGAACATCCACGGCGCGACCGGGAACTGCATCTCCTCGATGTCGTTGAGCGCGAGGATGTGTCGCTTCATCGGGGACTCGCGATCGTCGGCGCCGCCGCCCAGTGAGCCGGGCTGCATCTTCTCGAAGCCCAGTGCGATGGTGCAGTCGGCGAGCCCGCCGCGGATGGTCTGGGCCGCCAGGAACAGTGCCGTCGACCCGGTCGAGCAGTTGTTGTTGACGTTGGCCACCGGGATCCCCGTCATGCCCAGCTCGTAGAGCGCACGGTTGCCCGATGTCGAGTCGCCGGTGCAGTACCCCACGAAGCCCTGCTGCACCTGCGAGTAGTCGATCCCGGCGTCCTGTAGCGCTTTGGTTCCGGACTCGTTGGCCATCTGCGGGTAGTCCCACCCCTCGCGGCGGCCGGGCTTCTCGAACTTGGTCATTCCGACCCCGACGACGAACACCTTCTTCGGCATGTCTGGTTTCCTTCGCATTCGGCGAGAAGTGGTGTAGACCACAATAGAACGTGTTCCAGTTTTGTGGTGAGGAGGGCGGCGTGGCGCTGCGGGTCGTGCAATGGGCAACCGGTGGGGTGGGGATCGCGGCGATCAAGGGGGTGCTCGAACACCCCGACCTCGAACTCGTCGGCTGCTGGGTGCACTCGCCCGACAAGGCCGGCCGCGACGTCGGTGAGTTGGCCGGCGTGGATCCCATCGGGGTGACCGCCACCAATGACGTCGACGCCGTCCTGGCGCTGGACGCCGACGCGGTGATCTACGCCCCGCTGCTGCCGAATCCGGCCGAGGTGTCCGCCCTGCTGCGGTCGGGTAAGAACGTCGTCACCCCCGTCGGATGGTTCTACCCCGGTGAGAAGGAGGCCGCTCCGCTGCGGGAGGCGGCGCTGGCCGGCGGGGCGACGCTGCACGGCACCGGCATCGCCCCGGGCGGCATCAGCGAGAAGTTCCCGCTGCTGCTGTCGGTGATGGCCACCGGTGTCACGTTCGTCCGGGCCGAGGAATTCTCCGACCTGCGCACCTACGATGCGCCCGACGTGGTCCGTCATGTCATGGGCTTCGGCGACACACCGGACAAGGCCCTGAGCGGACCGATGCAGAAGCTGCTCGACGGCGGCTTCATCCAGGCGGTGCGCATGGTCGTCGACGAGATCGGCTTCAATGCCGACCCGCAGATCCGGTCTTCGCAGGAGATCGCCGTGGCGACGGCGCCCATCGATTCGCCGATCGGCGCCATCCAGCCCGGACAGGTCGCCGGGCGGCGCTTCCACTGGGAGGCCGTCGTCGGTGACGAGGTCGTCGTGCGGGTGACCGTCAACTGGCTGATGGGTCAGGAGAACCTCGATCCGCCATGGTCTTTCGGACCCGCGGGTGAACGCTACGAGATGGAGGTCAAGGGCAACCCCGACTTCAATCTGACCGTCAAGGGTTTCCAGCCGGAGAGCGTCGAGGCCGGATTGGAGAGCAACAACGGCGTCGTCGCCACCGCCGCGCACTGTGTGAACTCGGTGCCCGCCGTGTGCGCCGCACCGCCGGGCATCGCGACCTACTTCGACCTCCCGCTGTTCAGCGGCAAGGCCGCCCCCCGGTTGCGGTAGCGCCGGGCCGGGTGCGGCACACTCACGGCCTGTGACGAAGCGAGCGCTGGTGTTGGCCGGCGGTGGTATCGCCGGCATCGCCTGGGAGACCGGCGTCCTGTGGGGTATCGCCGAGACGTCCCCGGCCACCGCCGAGGCCCTGCTCGCCTCCGACGTGATCGTCGGGACGTCGGCGGGCTCCACGGTGGCCGCCCAGCTGGGCAGCGGGCTGGAACTCGCCGCCCTGTTCGCCCGGCAGACCGTCGACGAATCCGCCGAGATCGACCCCGGAATCAGCATCGAGGCGATCTCCGAGCTGTTCATGAGCGCGGTGTCGCAGACCGGCACCACCGCGGAGAAACTCCGGCGCATCGGCCAGATCGCCCTGACCACCCCGACGGTGGACGAACGCGTACGGCGCGACGTGATCGCCGCGCGGCTGCCCGTCCACGACTGGCCGCAGCGCGCTCTGCGGATCACCGCGATCGACACCGCGACCGGCGAACTGGTGATCTTCGACGCCTCCTCGGGCGTCCCCCTGATCGACGCGGTGGCCGCCAGCTGCGCGGTGCCGGGGGTCTGGCCGCCCGTGACGATCGGCTCCCGCCGGTACATGGACGGCGGGGTCGGTAGCACGGTCAACATGGCCGTGGCCGCGGACTGCGATGCCGTGATCGCGTTGGTGCCCTCCGGTCGGACGTCCGAGTCGCCGTTCGGCAGCGGGGCCGCCGCCGAGGTCGACGGATTCCCGGCGCCCACGTTGGGCATCTTCGCCGACGACGAGTCGCTGGCCGCCTACGGACCGAATCCGCTGGACCCCACCTGCCGGGTGCCCTCCGCGGCGGCCGGGCGCGCGCAGGGCCGCCGGGTGGCCGACCGGATCGCCGACTTCCTGGGTTGATCAGGGCTGCGGCAGCTGCGGGGCCGCCTTCTCGAAGTCGTCGAGGGCGTCGGCGGCCAGCCGGCGGCCGACCTCGATGACCTCGGCGGCGCGATGGAAATCCAGGCTGCGGCTCACCGAGCGGGGCACTTCGATCAACAGGTCGGGTGGGTAGGCCGCGAGCGTGTGCCGAGCCAGCGCCGCCTGGGCGATGTCGATGGTGCGGTTCATCACCTCGAAGCTGCCGAGCCTGGGCACCGCCACTTCCCGGCTCGAGTCGATGAGTTGGCCCTCGGCGTCGCCGGCGTCCTCGGAGTCGCCGGAGTCGGCGTCGGGGGCTTCGGCGACAGCATCGGCGCTTGCGGGGTCGTCGGACTCGTCGGACTCGTCAGGGGAGGTGCCGAGCCGGCCGAGCATGGACTGGACCGCGGGGGTGTCCAGCACCGCCCGTGCCGACTTCGTGTCCAGCAGCGCAGAAGTGCTGCGCAGCAACCGATTCAGCCATTCGGCGTTCGAGTTCGCCGCACCGTCGGGCTCGGCACGGCCCCCGGACTCGCTGCCGCCGAGGCTGACCGCCACGGTCACGTCCGCGTTGACCGCCGCGACGGGGGCCATCGGCAGCGGGTCGAGGATGCCGCCGTCGGCCAGCAGTCGACCGTCCAGAACGTGCGGGGTGATCACACCCGGGATGGCGATCGATGCGCGGATCGCGGCGTCGACCGGGCCCCGTTGCAGCCACACCGATTTGCCCGCGATCAGATCCGTGGCCACCGCGGTGTAGGGAATCGGCAGATCTTCGATGCACACCTCGCCGAGGATGTCCCGCACGGCATCGAGGATTTTGCCCGCACGCAACACCCCGGGGGCGGTGATCGACGGGTCGAGGAGGCGCAGCACGGCCCGCTGCGTCAACGATCGGGCCCACTCGGCGTACTCGTCGAGTTTGCCGGCCGCCTGCAGGCCACCGACGAGTGCGCCCATCGACGATCCGGATACACCGACAATCTCGTACCCCCGCTCGCGCAGGACGTCGATGACCCCGATGTGCGCGTACCCGCGGGCGCCACCGCTACCGAGCACCAGGGCCGCCCGCTTGCTCATGGCGTCATTGTGCGACATTTCGCGCAGGCTGAATCGAACTCAGCCGCACAGCTCGGCGGCCGCGGCCTCGACGGCCACGATGACCGCGGACTGCCGGCCGGGGGCGAGCGCCGACCAGGGGCTGCCGAAGGTGCCCGGCCCCGCCGCATCCGTCGACTGCACATCGGCCAGATAGGACTCGACCTTGGCCTGCTGGTCGCCGGGCTTGTCGGTCATCCACACCCTGGCCGCATTGCAGGCCTGGAAGTACTCGTCCTCGGTGGACTCGGCGGGCGCACCGACCGCGGTGGTGACGCCCCCGGGGGACACCTCGACCGCACCCGGCGCCGCCGAACGTGTCTCCTCCTGGGTGACGGTGGTGGTGGCCGACGACGACGGCGTCTGAGCGGCCTCCTCGCCGCCGGACGAGCAACCGGTCAGGGCCAGGCCGGCGGCGAGTGCGACGGTTGCCGAGCGGCCGATGGGGTGCCTGCGCATGCCGCCAATCTATGCAACACTGGCGGCCGTGATGGAGCGGACCGTGGTTGCGGAGTGTTGTCGGGCCTGACGCCCACCCCTGCCGACCCGTCCGTCGTCTCTTCCCGAGGTTTCCATGACGCTCGCCCTGCCCCCCGCCGTGTCCGCCCCCACCCGGTTACGACTGCCCGATCTGCTCTACGAGACCGACCGCAACGCCGACGACGTCCTGAGCGGTCGCTACGACCACCTGCTGCCGCCCGGCGGCGTCCCGCGCGACGACCGCTGGTACACCCGGCTGCGCGGTGACGACGAACTCGACGTGTGGCTGATCAGCTGGGTGCCCCAGAAGTCCACCGAACTCCACGACCACGGCGGCTCCCTGGGTGCACTCACGGTGCTGTCCGGCGCCCTGGCCGAAACCCGCTGGGACGGCGAGGGATTGCGTCGCCGTGTGCTGTCCGCCGGCGATCAGGCCGCCTTCCCGCTGGGATGGGTGCACGATGTCGTGTGGGCACCCGACCCGAGCGTGGTCACCGGACCGACACTGAGCGTGCACGCCTACTCGCCGCCGCTCACGGCGATGTCCTATTACGAGGTGGCAGCGCCGGACCGGTTGCGCCGCAAGCGAACCGAACTCACCGAAACCCCGGAGGGCTGATGAGCAGCCGAATAGACCGAGTGCTCGCCGCGGCCCGCGAGCGGCTGCGGCGCCTGCCCGCCGCCGAGGTGCCGGCCGCGATCGCCGACGGCGCCGTGCTGGTCGACATCCGGCCCGCCGCCCAACGCGCCCGCGAGGGCGACGTGCCCGCGGCGCTGGTCATCGAACGCAACGTGCTCGAGTGGCGCTGCGATCCGACCAGCGACGCCCGGATACCCCAGGCCGTCGACGACGATGTGTTCTGGGTGGTGCTGTGCTCGCAGGGATACACCTCGAGCCTCGCCGCGGCCGCCCTGCAGGAGCTCGGGTTGCACCGCGCCACCGATGTCATCGGCGGCTACCAGGCGCTGGTCGCCGACGGTGTGCTGTCCGAGTTGACCTAACTGTTCTCGTCGGAGTGCATCATCGGCCGCAGCCGTTCGGTCTTCTCCGGCGTCCACCCCGGGGGCTGCAACACCGCCGCCCAGCCGTCGACGACGTTCTTGACGTAGACGTGTCCGTGGCCGTCCGGGACGTCCACCGCGACCGCCATATCCGCGGACACCTGGAGGAAGGTGACCACCGGAATCCACTTCATCCGGGCGGTGCGATCGTAGCCCGGTGGTTCGGCCAGCCAATCGGGCCGGGAGAACAGCAGATCCGGATTCCACCACGCGATCGGGTCGGAGGCGTGCTGCAGATAGACCACTCGCGTCGTCGCCCATGGCTTGTCGGGCCGGTCCAGATCCTTCGGCCGGGCCACGAACCGGACGTTCTCGCCGCTGTCGTAGATCGGCAGCCACTCCGGTGACCCCGGATCGCGATTGTGGGTCAGCTGCGCCCAGATCTCGTTGTTGAACGTCGGTCCGGAGAACAGTGCGCCGTCGGTGCGGGCGACGAGGTTGTTCAACGCCAGGAAGGGTGCCTCGCCGCCGAAGGAGCCCAGACTCTCGCCAAAGACCACCAGCCGCGGCCGGTCGGCCTCGGGACGCTCGCGGACCAACGCGTCGACGGCCTCGAACAGCGCCTGCCCAGCCTGACGGGCGTTCTCCTTGTCGACGAGGAACGACAACCAACTGGGCAGAAACGAGTACTGCATCGACACGATCGCGGTGTCGCCGTTGAACATGTACTCCAGCGCGTCGGCCTCGGCGGCGTTGATCCATCCGGTGCCGGTGGTGGTGGCCACTGCGACGACTGCCCGGTCCAGGCCGCCGGTACGCAACAACTCCTGGGCCGCCAGATCCGCCGTCGCGCGGATGCCGTCGGCCGAATGCAGACCGGCGTAGGCGCGGATCGGTTCGATCGCGGGCGCGCCGTTGAACTGTTCGAGTTCCTCGACCGTCGGTCCGCCCCCGATGAACATCCGGCCCTGGTGGCCCAGGGACTCCCAGCTCTCCAACGAGCCGGGACCGCCCGAGCGCAGCGGTGAGGTGGGCGCCGCGGAGTCGGGATCGGTTTCGTCGTTGACCGCCTCGAACGTGCTGTTGATGGTGCTCATGGCGAAGCGGACCACCACGCCGTTGAGGATCGCGATCGTCAGGGCGAGCAGCAGCACCACCACGACCACCGCCGAAACCCGGGGCGGCGCAACGCGTTCGAGCTGGCGGACCAGGAAGCGGATGAGCCGGCCGACCAGCTGGCCGACCTCCACCAGAGCGAACAGCACCACGATCGACAGCACCGCCGCCAGTGGGTGGTCCCAGAAGCGCATCCGGGAGACTCCCATCAGGTCCCGGATCTCGTCCTGCCAGACGTGGAAGTAGATGATCATCAGGACTTGGCCGACGACGCCGACCACGATCAATGCGAGCCAGGCGAACCGCGGCGCCCGCGGCGTGTGGTCCAGCGAGAACATGTAGCGGAACAGCCACACGCCGAAGACCCCGAGCCCATAGCCGATCGCGCCGGCTCCGCCACTGACCAGGCCCTGGAACAGCGGGCCGCGGGGCAGCAGGGAGGGGGTCATCGACAACCAGACGAAGATCAGCCCGAACGTCGTGCCGAAGAAGGTGTAGTGCCGCAGCCACCACGCCCTGGTGGCGGGTCGCTTCTCGTCCTGTCGCTGCTGGGCCGGCGTCTCGTCGAGCACCTCCGCGGTGTCGCTCACGCCAGCACTTTAACGATGCGTGAAGTTCGCGGGGCGTTTCTCGCCGAACGCCGCCATACCTTCCTTCTGATCGTCGGTGGCGAAGGCCGAGTGGAAGAGCCGGCGCTCGTAGAGCAGCCCTTCGGCCAGGCTCGACTCGAAGGCGCGGTTGACCGCTTCCTTGGCCATCCGGGCGGCGTTGCGTGACATCCCGGCGATGGTGGCGGCGGCTTCGTTCGCCTCGTCGAGCAGACGGTCGGCGGGCACCACGCGTGACACCAGCCCGCTGCGCTCGGCCTCGGCGGCGTCGATCGTGCGGCCGGTCAGGATCAGATCCATCGCCTTGGCCTTGCCGATCGCGCGGGTGAGTCGCTGGGACCCGCCCATCCCCGGCAGCACCCCGAGCTTGATCTCGGGTTGACCGAACTTCGCGGTGTCGGCGGCGATCAGCAGATCACACATCATCGCCAGCTCGCAGCCGCCGCCGAGGGCGTATCCGGCCACCGCGGCGATGGTCGGGGTGCGGGTGGCGGCGAACTTCGCCCACTGCGCGAAGAAGTCGGCGATGAAGACATCGGCGAACGACAGATTCGCCATCTCTTTGATGTCGGCTCCCGCGGCGAACGCCTTCTCGTTGCCGGTGAGGATGATGGCGCCGATGTCCGGGTCGTCGTCGAATTCGGCTGCGGCGGCGGTCACCTCGGCCATCACCGCGCTGTTGAGCGCATTGAGCGCCTTGGGCCGGTTGAGCGTGATGGTGCCGACGCGTCGCTCGCGGGTGACGAGGATGGTCTCGTAGTCGGTCATGGTCACTCCTTGCGCGGAAAGGTCAGATCGGGTTCGGCGGGCTGGAAGTAGGCGTCGACGTCGGCGGGGGTGACCGCCTCGATTGCATGGGGCGACCACGTCGGGTTGCGGTCCTTGTCGACGAGTTGGGCGCGGATGCCCTCGACGAGATCGTGGCTGCGCAGCGATCCGCACGAGGTGCGGTACTCCTGGCGCAGCACGTCTTCGAGGGTGTCGAGTTTCGCCGCCTGACGCAGTGCACGCAGCGTCACCGCCAGCGCGACGGGGGAGCGGGATGCGATGAGGTCGGCGGCGTCCCCGGCCGCAGCTGCGTCGTGGGCGCGCAGGGCCGCGAGGATGTCGGCGACGGTCTCACCGGCATAGCACTGGTCGATCCAGTCCCGGTGCGCGAGCAGCGCGCTCGGCGGCGGCTGCTGGGCGTACGCGGCGATCGCGGTGTCGGGGCCGTCGGCGATGACCGCGGCGATGAAGTCGTCGACTCCGACGTGCGGGACGAAGTGGTCGGCCATGCCGAAGGCGATCGCGTCAGCCGCGTCGAAGGGAGCACCCGTCAGTGCGGCGTGATAGCCGAGCAGGCCCGGAGCGCGCGAGAGCAGATAGGTGCCACCGACATCGGGGATGTAGCCGATGCCGACCTCGGGCATGGCCATCTTCGTGGTGTCGGTGACGACCCGCACGCTGCCGTGGGCGCTGACTCCGACGCCGCCGCCCATCACGATGCCGTCCATCACGGCCACATACGGTTTCGGATACCGCCCGATGTGGGCGTTCACCAGGTACTCGTCATGCCAGAAGTCGCGGGCCTCGACACCGTCGGCCTTGGCGCTGTGATAGATCGCGATGACGTCCCCGCCGGCGCACAGCCCGCGCTCACCCGCGCCGCGCAGCAGCACGGTGTGCACGGCGTCGTCGTCCTCCCAGGCGTCGAGGGCGGCGCCGAGTGCGGTGACCATGCCGTGGGTGAGCGAGTTGATCGCCTTCGGTCGGTTGAGGGTCACGAGGCCGACGCCGTTCTCCACTGTTACTAGGACATCCTCGTTTTCCGGCACGCAATGCAATCTAGATCGTGACCCGCCCGCCATGTGCGACGGGTAAGGTTTCGGGCGATAGGCCTGGGAAGTTCCTGTGAATCGATTTCCGGTTCCGGGAACCTCGTCGGGACGTCACACGTTGACCGTGTGTTCGACGGTATCGGACCATTATTTGAGAGGACCCCACGGTGCGCGAGAGCAGCAACCCGGTATTCCGCTCCCTGCCGAAGTCGCAGGGCGGATACGCGACATTCGGTACCGGCGCCGCAGGCTATGGCGCCCAGCAGGTGCAGGCCGACCCCTACACCCAGCGTCCAGAGCAGACCGGCGTAGCCCGGCCGATGACCATCGACGACGTCGTCACCAAGACCGGCATGACGCTGGCCGTCCTGTCGGCCGTCGCCGTCGTCTCCTACTACCTCGTCAGCCAGAACCTGGCTCTGGCCACGCCGTTCGCGCTGGTCGGCGCGCTGGGTGGGTTGGCGCTCGTGCTGATCGCCACGTTCGGCCGTAAGCAGGACAATCCCGCGATCGTGCTGAGCTACGCCGCGCTGGAGGGCTTGTTCCTCGGCTCGGTGTCCTTCATCATCGCCAACCTGGTGTCGGTCGGCGGCGTGGGCATGATCGCCCAGGCCATCGTCGCGACCATGGGCGTGTTCTTCGGCATGCTCGTCGTCTACAAGACCGGCGCGATCCGCGTGACGCCGAAGTTCACCCGGATGATCGTCGCGGGCCTGTTCGGTGTGCTGGCCCTGATGCTGCTCAACCTGGTCCTCGGCCTGTTCGGTGTCGGTGGTGGCGCCGGTCTGGGCCTGCGCGACGGCGGTGGTCTGGCGATCGTCTTCTCGCTGGTCTGCATCGCGCTCGCGGCGTTCAGCTTCCTGATCGACTTCGACGCCGCCGACCAGATGGTGCGCGCCGGTGCGCCGGAGAAGGCCGCCTGGGGCGTCGCACTCGGCCTGACCGTCACGCTGGTCTGGCTCTACATCGAGATCCTGCGGCTGCTGAGTTACTTCCAGAACGACTAGCAGCCTCCGCGAGGGAAGCCCGGCACCAGTGGTGCCGGGCTTTCTGTTTGTCTGCCCTGCGTTGACTTTGTCCACAGATCGCGTTTCCTGCACAGATCGCGATCTGAGGGCAATCTCAACGGGCGATCCCGTCGGTGCGCCCAGCGAGCCTGCGGTCATGCTCGACAAACCCTTCATCGGCACTGAGGCGCTGGCGGCCGGCCTCGTCAAGAAGCACCAATTGCGCTCGCGCTTCGTGGCGCTCCATCCCAACGTCTACGTGCACCCCGACGTCGTGCTCACCCACCGCGCCCGGGCGAGGGCCGCATGGCTCTGGTCGCAGCGCCGCGGTGTCGTTGCGGGCGTCACCGCGTCGGCGCTGTACGGCGCGAAGTGGGTCGACCCGTCCGAACCAGTCGAGCTGATCTTCTCCTGCGGTCGTCCTCCGGCCGGCCTGCGCACGTCTGCGATGACGCTTTACGACACCGAACGCATTCTCATCGGGGGACTTCCTGTCACCACGATCGAGCGCACGGCGTTCGACCTCGGCAGGCGCGGCGGGCTCGACAACGCGGTGGCCCGCCTGGACGCCCTCGCGAGGGCGACGGGTTTCGAGGTGTCCGGCGTCCGACAGATCGCCGAGCGGCACCCGCACACCCGCGGTCTCCGGCACCTCGACCAGGCGCTCGACCTGATGGACTCCGGAGCCGAATCTCCGCGCGAGACGTGGCTGCGCATGTTCCTCATGCGCGCCGGATATCCGCGTCCGCGCACCCAGATACCGGTGCTCAGCCCCGATGGCCGCCGGACGTACTACCTCGACATGGGGTGGGACGACGTGATGGTCGCAGTCGAGTACGACGGTGACCACCACCGCACGACGAAGGAGCTGTTCGCCTACGAGATCCAGCGACTGGAGGACATCACCGCGGCCGGCTGGCTCGTGGTCCGCGTCGCCGCACGCTGCCGGGATTCCGACATACTGGCCCGAATGGAACGGGCGTGGCGACTACGCATGCACTGACTCTGCACACAGATCGCGAAATCGCGCCAGCGAGCGATCTGTATGCAAAGTCGACGCAAACTAGCTGAGCCGCTCGATCACCATCGCCATGCCCTGGCCGCCGCCGACGCACATGGTCTCGAGACCGAACTGCTTGTCGTGGGTCTGCAGGTTGTTCAGCAGCGTGGCGGTGATCCGCGCGCCGGTCATACCGAACGGATGCCCCAGGGCGATCGCTCCGCCGGACACGTTGAGCTTGTCCTCGTCCATCCCGAGCTCGCGTGCCGAACCCAGCACCTGGACCGCGAACGCCTCGTTGATCTCGTAGAGGTCGATGTCGCCGATGCCCATCCCGGCGTTGGCCAGCGCCTTGCGCGACGCCTCGATCGGGCCCAGACCCATGATCTCCGGCGACAGCCCGGACACCCCGGTGGCGACGATGCGCGCCAACGGCGTCAACCCCAGCTCCTTGGCCTTGGTGTCGCTCATGATGACCACCGCCGCGGCACCGTCGTTGAGCGGGCAGGCGTTACCGGCGGTCACCGTGCCGTTCGGCCGGAACACCGGCTTGAGCTGGCTGATCTTCTCGTAGGTGGTGCCGGCGCGCGGGCCGTCGTCCTTGCTCACCACGGTGCCGTCGGGCAGCGTCACCGGCGAGATCTCCCGCTCGAAGAAGCCGCTGTTGATGGCCTCCTCGGCACGGTTCTGCGAGCGCACGCCCCAGTGGTCCTGGTCCTCGCGGCTGATCCCGGTGTGCAGCGCGACGTTCTCGGCGGTCTGGCCCATCGCGATGTAGACATCGGGCAGGACGCCGTCCTCACGAGGGTCGTGCCATTCGTCACCGCCGGCCGCGGCCTGATTGGAGCGCTCCATCGCCTCGTCGAACTTGGGGTTCTTGGTGTCCGGCCAGCCGTCGGCGCTGCCCTTGGCGAACTGCGACACCGTCTCGACGCCCGCCGAGATGAAGGCGTGGCCCTCGCCGGCCTTGATCGCGTGGAACGCCATCCGCGAGGTCTGCAGCGACGACGAGCAGTAGCGGTTGACCGTCGCGCCGGGCAGGAAGTCGTAGCCCAGCTGCACCGCGACGGTGCGGGCGATGTTGAAACCGGCTTCACCGGCGGGCTGACCGCAGCCCATGATCAGATCGTCGATGTCGTGCGGATCCAGCGAGGGCACCTTGTCCAGCGCGGCGCGCACCATCTGGGCGGCCAGGTCGTCGGGCCGGATGCCGACCAGGGATCCCTTGTTGGCGCGGCCGATCGGCGAACGCGCGGTCGAGACGATGACGGCTTCGGGCATGACGGCTCCTCGTTCCAATGCGACGTCCGGTACGACCAGAAAAACCTAGCCTGCGGACGCGACGACCGGTGCGGGCACCCCGGTGGTACGCCGCCACAGCCGGGTGATGCCGCCGACTTTGGCCAACAGGGTGCTGACGTCGGCCGCCCGGGTCCGCAGCGCGCGGTCGGGCGGTCCGTCGGCGTGACATTCGCCCAGCGCCTCGCACAGCGCGGGCAGCAACTGGCTGGCCGCCAAGGCGTATCCGGCCGCCGACGGGTGGAACATGTCGTCGGAGAACAGCAGCTCGGGTGCCTTGTAGAACTCCGGCGCCAGCAGATCGGAGAACGGCACCGGAACCCCGCCCTCGGCCCGCACCGCCGCCGCCTGCGCCCGGGCGAGCCGCAGCCCACGGCTGCGCGTCACCCAGCGCAGCGGCTGCGGAATCGCGGTGATCACCCCGAAGTCCGGACAGGTCCCGACGACCACCACCGCACCCGCGGTCCGCAGCCGTCGCACCCCGGCGCCGAGCCGCTTGGCCGACGGCCCGATGCCGTTGGGTCTGGTGATGTCGTTGGCGCCGATCATGATCAGCGCGGCGTCCGGCGGCGGACCGGCGACGAACATCGCGTCGATCTGCCCGGACAGCCCCTTGGAGGTGGCGCCGACGATGGCCTTGGTGCTCAGCCGGATCCGCTTGCCCGACTGCTCGGCCAGTCCGCGGGCGATCAGCACCCCGGGGACCTCCTCGGCGTCGCGACAGCCGTATCCGGTCGCGGTGGAGTCACCGAAGACCATCAGGTGCAGATCGAACGGATCGCCGCGCTGCCAGCGCCGCACCGGGCCGCCACCGGGGGCGTAGACACCGTCGGCCCGCGGGGGCACATCCCAGGCCTTGGGGATCACCTGGCGGGCCTGATCGGCTTGCCCGGTCAGCAGGTTGCGTGCCCCGACGTACGCGGAGCCGGTCGACGCGACGGTGGCCGCCGCCGCCAGGGCGATGGTGGTCCGGCGAGGAGCGCGAATGCCCACGCCGCCAGTTTAGGTGCCCGATCGGGCCCTAACCGTGTCGTAACCCCGCGACAGCGATCACAGTGCGGTATCAAGTGCGCTGTCGAAATTGTTTAGACCATTGTGATACCGGTTACATGTGCGAAGCTGAGTTACGGAGACTGGCTGAGTAGCTGAGCACCCGGCACTACAACGGCGTAGAAGGTGATGGCGATGACTGCACCGAGCAAGGTACCCACCTCTGGCCATGCCGCCCTGCGGGCGACGCGGGCCAAGGCGCGGCGGTTTCCGGTCAGCGACGGTGCCCCGGTCGAGGTCATCGAGGACGGTCCGAGCGTCGCGGCTCGCGTGATGGCGTTGGCCGCCACCCTGACCATCAAACCCACGCTGGCCATCGGCAGCCTGGCGCCCCGGATGCCGTGGCCCTGGGGTGCCGTCGACTTCGTCTGCCGCGTGATGCGGCCGGTGCCCGGCACCATCAGAGCCACCATCTCGCTGCCCAACTGCACCGCCCAGCTGGTGCGCGCCCCCGGGGTACTGCCGGCCGACGGCAAGCGCAGCGTCATCCTCTACGCGCACGGCGGGGCGTTCCTGACCTGCGGCGCCAACTCGCACGGCCGGCTGATCACCGCGCTGTCCCGGTTCTCCGACTGTCCGGTCCTGGTGGTCAACTACCGGATGATCCCCAAGGCGTCGGTCGGGCAGGCGCTCGACGACTGCTACGAGGGCTACCAGTGGCTGCGCGAGCAGGGTTACGAACCCGACCAGATCGTGCTGGCCGGCGACTCGGCCGGCGGGTACCTCTCGCTGGCGCTGGCCGAACGGCTGCACGACGAACCGGCCGGCGAGACACCCGCCGCCGTGGTCACCATGTCGCCCCTGTTCGAGCTCGACAACGAGGCCCGCGCCAACCACCCGAACGTCCGCAGCGACGCAATGTTCCCGGCCCGCGCGTTCCACGCCCTCGTCGAGCTGATCGAGGAGGCCGGTAAGCACAACATGGTCGACGGCCGCCCGGAGCCGATCTACGAGCCCCTCGACCACATCGAGCCGGGTCTGCCCCGCACCCTGATCCACGTGTCCGGCTCCGAGGTGCTGATCAGCGACGCCCGCAAGGCTGCGCGGCTGCTGGCCGCCGCCGGGGTGCCCGTCGAGGTGCGGGTGTGGCCCGGTCAGATGCATGTGTTCCAGCTCGGTGCGCCGGTGGTGTCAGAGGCTCAGCGGTCGCTCAAGCAGATCGGCGAGTACATCCGAGAGGCGACGTGGTGAGGCAGCGCCGCGCCTGACACGATGGAGTCATGCGTATCGCCCGGCACATCAGTGAGCTCATCGGCAACACCCCTCTGGTCGCGCTGAACTCCGTTGTCCCGGAGGGCGCCGGAACCGTCGCGGCCAAGATCGAATATCTCAACCCCGGCGGCAGCGCCAAGGATCGCATCGCTATCAAGATGATCGACGCAGCCGAGGCCAGTGGCGAACTCCGGCCGGGCGGCACGATCATCGAACCGACGTCGGGTAACACCGGGGTCGGTCTGGCCCTGGTGGCCCAGCAGCGCGGATACAAGTGCATCTTCGTCTGCCCGGACAAGGTCAGCGAGGACAAGCGAAACGTGTTGCGCGCCTACGGCGCCGAGGTTGTGGTGTGCCCGACGGCGGTCGCGCCGGACGATCCGGACAGCTACTACAGCGTGTCCAACCGGCTGGTCACCGAGATCGAGGGCGCCTGGAAACCCGATCAGTACTCCAACCCGATGGGTCCCGAATCGCACTACGAGACGACCGGTCCGGAGATCTGGGCCGACACCGAGGGCAAGGTGACGCATTTCGTCGCGGGTGTCGGCACCGGCGGCACGATCACCGGAGCCGGGCGCTACCTCAAGGAGGTGTCGGGCGGAAAGGTCCGCATCATCGGCGCCGATCCGGAGGGGTCGGTCTACTCCGGTGGCACCGGCCGGCCCTATCTTGTCGAGGGCGTGGGCGAGGACTTCTGGCCGTCGGCCTACGACCCGTCGGTACCCGACGAGATCATCGCCGTCTCCGACGCCGATTCGTTCGACATGACGCGTCGGCTGGCGCGGGAAGAGGCGCTGCTGGTCGGCGGTTCGTGTGGCATGGCCGTGGTGGCGGCGGTCGAGGTCGCGCGCAAGGCCGGACCCGATTCGCTGGTGGTGGTGTTGCTGCCCGACGGCGGCCGCGGTTACCTGTCGAAGATCTTCAACGACGACTGGATGTCCTCCTACGGCTTCCTGCGCAGCCGCCTCGACGGGTCGATCGAACAGTCTACGGTCGGAGATGTGTTGCGCCGCAAATCCGGTGCGTTGCCGGACCTGGTGCACACCCATCCGTCCGAGACGGTGCGCGACGCGATCGGCATCCTGCGCGAGTACGGCGTCTCGCAGATGCCGGTCGTCGGCGCCGAACCACCGGTGATGGCCGGTGAGGTGGCCGGCAGCGTGTCCGAGCGGGAGCTGCTGTCGGCGGTGTTCGAGGGCCGCGCCAAGCTCGCCGACGCCGTCGCCGAGCACATGAGCCCGCCGATGCCGCTGATCGGCGCCGGGGAGCTGGTCAGCACCGCGGCCAAGACGTTGCGGGAGTGCGATGCGCTGATGGTGGTCGAGGAGGGCAAGCCGGTCGGCGTGCTCACCCGCCATGACCTCCTGGGCTTCCTGTCGGACGGACGAACCCGGCGTTAGCGCGATCGGACGGGCCGATTGCGGCGCGGCGAAGTTCGTGTCGGAAAGCCCGGACACCGCCAGCTGCTCCGGTAGGTTTAGCTCGCTCGTTTCCGCTGACACCACTGGAAGGCGTCCATGACCGAACAACCGCCAGGCAACTACCCTCCGCCGCCGCCCGGCGGATATCCGCCGCCCCCACCACCGCAGGGTGGCGGCTACCCCGGACCGGGGTTCGGTGGGCCCGGCTTCCCGCAGGGCGCGCCGCCCAACAACAACCTGGTGTGGGCGATCCTGTCGACCGTGCTGTGCTGTCTGCCGCTGGGCATCGTGGCGATCGTGAAGTCCACCCAGGTCTCCGGTCTGTGGGCCCAGGGCCGCTACGACGACGCCAACAAGGCCGCCGCGGACGCCAAGAAGTACGCCATCTGGGGCGCCGTCGCCGGGGTGATCGTGGCCGTCATCTACATCATCATCGCGATTGCCGGCGGTATGGCCAGCATGGACATGTCCTCCTGATCGAATCCCCGGTTCCGTCGTGACCACCCGGGAAACGCCCGTGCACCTTCGCCTCGGCGCGCCACTGGCAGTGGCCGCCCTGGCGGGGTGCGCGTGCGCGGCGGTGTGGTTCGGCGACCCGACCACCCCCGGCGGGGTGCTGCCCGTCTGCCCGACCAAGGCTCTACTCGGAATCGACTGTCCCGGTTGCGGTTCCCTTCGTGCCATCTATTCGCTGCTGCATCTCGACGTTGCTGGTGCGCTGCGCTACAACGCCGTCGGGGTGGTCGCGTTGGCGCTTCTGGCGTGGGCCTACGGGGCCTGGACATACGGCCGGATACGTGGCCGACGCATCGGCAGTTGGCAACACCACCGGTGGGCGGCCGCCGCGACGTTGGCCGTCGTGTCGATCTGGTTCGTCGTGCGAAATCTGCCCTTCGAGCCGTTCCGGTCGTTATACATCTAACAGCGCAGTCTCGAGACGAGGAGCCCGCGATGACCGATCAGCCGCAGCCCGGTAGTTATCAGCCGCCTCCTCAGGGCGGATACGCCCAGGGCGGTTATCCGCCGCCGCCTCCCGGTGGCTATCCGCCACCGCCGCAGCAGCAGTATCCGCAGGGCGGATATCCCGGTGGCACACCGCACCCCGGCGGTCATCCCGGATATCCGCCGCCGGTACAGGCGCTGCCGCAGGACGCCTACACGTCGTGGTTCACCCGCGTGCTCGCGGCGATCGTCGACGCCGCCATCCCCTTCGTGCTGATGGGGATCGGCTACGGCGTCGCCATCGGCACCGGTGACTCGGTCTGCGTCGACAGCGAGACCGGCATCGGCGGTTCCTGCTCCAGTTCATTCTCCGGGTTCGGCGTCCTGGTGGTCACCCTGACATGGCTGGCGTCGGTGGCCTTCTGGCTGTGGAACCAGGGTTACCGGCAGGGCCGGACCGGACAGAGCATCGGAAAGTCCGTGATGAAGTTCCAGGTGCTCAGCGAGAAGAGCTGGCTGCCCATCGGTTTCGGCCTGTCGGTGGTGCGGCAGATCGCCCACTTCGTCGACCAGGTGATCTGCTACATCGGCTATCTGTTCCCGTTGTGGGACGCCAAGCGTCAGACGCTTGCCGACAAGATCATGAACACCGTCTGCGTGCCGATCGACTCACCGTACGTGCCCGCGCAGCCGCCGAAGCCCTACTCCTAGCCGGCGCGGGTCACCCGGCGACAAGGGGACCGACGGAGGGGACCCCTCACCGGAAGGCGCTGACGCCGGTCAGCGCCTCCCCGATCACCATCTGGTGCACCTCCGAGGTGCCCTCGTAGGTCAGCACCGACTCGAGGTTGTTCGCGTGCCGCAGCACCGGATACTCGAGGGTGATGCCGTTGGCGCCCAGCAGGGTTCGGCACTGACGGGCGATCTTCAGCGCCTCGCGCACATTGTTGAGCTTGCCGAAGCTGACCTGATCGGGGCGGATGTGGCCGTCGTCCTTGAGCCGGCCCAGGTGCAGCGCCAGCAGCTGCGCTTTGCCCAGTTCGACGGCCATATCGGCGAGTTTGGCCTGGGTGAGCTGATAGGCGGCGAGCGGCTTGTCGAACACCTCGCGGCTGCCGACGTAGTCGATGGTCGACTCCAGACAGTCCCGGGCGGCTCCGACGCTGCCGAACACGATTCCGAAGCGGGCCTCCGACAGGCAGGCCAGCGGACCGGACAGGCCGCGCGCCTGCGGGAGCTGCGCTTCGGCGGGCAGCCGGACGTCCTCGAGCACCAACTCCGAGGTGTTCGACGCCCGCAGCGACAGCTTGTGCTTCATCTCCCGGCCGGTGAACCCCTCGGTCTCGGCGGGGACGACGAAGCCGAGGATGCCCTCCTCGGCCCGCGCCCACACCACGGCCACGTCGGCCACCGAGCCGTTGGTGATCCACATCTTGGCACCGTTGAGGATCCAGTCGGAGCCGTCGCGGCGGGCGGTGGTGCGCATACCGGCCGGGTTGGAGCCGAAGTCCGGTTCGGTGAGCCCGAAGCAGCCGATGACATCACCGGTGGCCATCGCGGGGAGCCACTGCTTGCGCTGCTCCTCGCTGCCGTGATGGTGGATCGCGAACATGGCCAGTGAACCCTGCACCGAAACCATGCTGCGCAGCCCGCTGTCGACCGCTTCGAGCTCCTGGCAGACGAGCCCGTAGGACGTCGCCGAGGACCCGCCGCAGCCGTATCCCTCCAGATGCATCCCGAGCAGGCCCAGCTTGCCGAATTCGGTGGCCAGTTCGCGCACCGGCACCTGTCCGGCTTCGAACCACTCGGCCACGTGCGGCCGCAGCCGCTGCTCGCCGAAGCGGCGTACGGTCTCGCGCAGCTCGCGGTCTTCGGGCGCCAGCATGGTGTCGGTGTCCAGCAGGTCGTCGATACGCCTGGTCGCGGTTCTGGTCATGGATCCATGTCTACACCCGGCTTCGCTAGGCTCGACGGTGTTATGAGCCAACAGCGCACCGGCCACGGGCTGGCCACCACAGCGATCCATGCCGGCTACGCCCCCGACCCGGCGACCGGGGCCGTCAACACCCCGATCTACGCCAGCTCGACCTTCGCCCAGGACGGGGTGGGCGGGCTGCGCGGCGGCTACGAGTACGCCCGCACCGGCAACCCGACGCGCACCTCGCTCGAAGATGCGCTGGCCGCCGTCGAGGGGGCGAACCATGGGCGTGCCTTCTCCTCCGGTATGGCCGCCACGGACTGCGCACTGCGCGCCGTGCTGCGCCCGGGTGATCATCTGGTGATCCCGGACGACGCGTACGGCGGTACGTTCCGGCTGATCGACAAGGTGTTCACGCACTGGGGCGTCAGCCACACCGCGGTCGCGCTGTCGGATCTGGATGCGGTGCGGGCTGCGATCACGCCGGCCACCCGGATGATCTGGGTCGAGACGCCGACCAATCCGCTGCTGTCGATCGCCGATATCGCCGCGATCGCCGAGATCGCCGCCGAACCCAAGGTGAAGGTGTTGGTGGACAACACCTTTGCCTCGCCCGCCCTGCAGCAGCCGCTGACCCTGGGCGCCGACATCGTGCTGCACTCGACCACCAAGTACATCGGCGGCCACTCCGACGTGGTCGGGGGTGCGCTGCTGACCGATGACGAGGAACTCGACGCCGCTTTCGCCTTCCTGCAGAACGGATCCGGCGGCGTGCCAAGCCCTTTCGACGCCTACCTCACGCTGCGCGGGCTCAAGACGCTGGTGCTGCGGATGCAGCGGCACAGCGAGAACGCGGCACGGATCGCCGAGTTCCTGGCCGGCCACCCCGCGGTGTCCGCCGTGCTGTATCCGGGACTGCCGGGCCATCCCGGACACGAGGTGGCAGCGCGCCAGATGAGCGGTTTCGGCGGCATGGTGTCGGTGCGGATGGCGGGCGGCGCCCAGGCCGCGCGCGACTTCTGTTCGCGCACAGAGATATTCATCCTCGCCGAGTCCCTCGGCGGCGTGGAATCGCTGATCGAACATCCCGGCGCGATGACCCACGCGTCGACGGCGGGTTCGCAGTTGGAGGTGCCCGACGACCTGGTGCGGCTGTCGGTCGGCATCGAGGATGCCGCCGATCTGCTGGCCGACGTCGAACAGGCCCTAACGTAACGCCGGCCGCAGCGCCGACGCGGTGATCGCGAGGTTGATCCGCGCGGTCATCTGTGCCGGGCTCGCCGGGGATTCGTCGACCCAGCTGCCCAGCGCGATCTCGCCGGCGCGGCCGTGCACCCACCGCCAGCCGCGGTCATTGAGGCTCAGCAGGGCGCCCAACCCGTCGGCAGTGTGCAGCAGCGCGATGATCGCGGCCGTCGGTGGGTCGGGCGGCCGGCGATCGAAGAGTGCGGCGAGCAGCCGGCTCCGGGCGTCGGCGGCCCGATCCCGGTTGATCAGCGGCCACGCCGGTGTCCGGGTTCCCGGCGGACCGGACCGCCCGATCTGACCGGTGCGCTCGAGGTGGCCGAGCACCGAATCCTCGGTGTGGCGGCGCAGCCGGCCCACCGCGGCGCGGGGCGACAGTGGTCGCCGCTGCAGCAGGTGCAACGCCGGCGCGGTGACGGGGTCGGACGAACCCTGCATGGTCAGCGCCACCAACCGCCCGGCCGGCACCGGATCCCCGTCGACGGCGGGCCGGATCCGGCAGGCGTGAGCGAGGTCGAGCAGGACGGCCGCCGACAGCACGCGGGCGCGGCGCGGCCGGTCGAGTCCGGCGCGTCCGGAGGCGTTGTCGAGCAGCAGCAGGAGCAGGTCTTCGGCGATCTGCGCCATCGACGTCGGGAACCGCCTAGGAGTGGTAGGGCTCCGCGCTGACCAGCGTGACCTTGACGGTGCTGCCGCTGGGCACGGTGTAGGTGCGGGTCTCGCCCACCTTGGCGTCGATGAGGGCGCCGCCGAGCGGCGAATTCGGCGAGTAGACCTCGAGCTTGCCGTCGTTGACGGCCTGCTCACGGGTGCCGATGAGGAACGTCTCGGTGTCGGACTCGTCGCCGTCGTAGTACACCTTGACCACCGAACCGGGCAGTGCGATACCCGACTGCTTGGGGGCTTCGCCGACCTTGGCGTTGTTCAGCAATTCCTGCAGCTGGCGAATTCTGGCCTCTTCCTGCCCCTGCTGCTCGCGGGCGGCGTGATAGCCGCCGTTCTCGCGCAGATCGCCCTCTTCGCGGCGGTCGTTGATCTCGGCGGCGATGACGGGCCGGTTGGCGATCAACTGGTCCAGCTCCGCCTTCAGCCGGTCGTAGGACTCTTGGGTCAGCCAGGTGACCTGGGTGTCGGTCATATCCTTTGCGCTCCTGTCGTCGTGTTCTCGCGCACGAAGTCTTTGCGTGTGGGGGCCGGGCCGGGGGCTGGTCGGGTGTATCGCCGCGTCGTCAGCGCGCAGACGTGCGCAAATGCAGCAATACACGGCCCCAGCCGGAACCGTGTACCGATCGATCGTACCACCGGGACGCCGTCGGAAATTCAGGTTTTCGCCGTTCGGCGTTTGTTGCCCGCGGGCCCGGCCCGCTGTTCTACGGGGCCACCAGGTACGCGGGCACGTCGGTCCCGCATCCGTAGACGTCACCGATCACCGGCGGCCGGCTGGACTTGACGATCGTCGTCACCTGCACCGTGGCCTGCTCGGACGACGGCACCAGGACCTCCCGTCGGCCGGTCTCGCTGCCGTCGAGCGAGCGGGCCCGCACGATGCACACCACCGGACGCGAAGGATCCTCGCGCGTCACACTCACCGTCACCTCGACGGTCTGATCGTCGATCAGCCGGTAGGCGCCGAGTTCGCCCTTGACCTCCTGGGCTCCGAGCCGTTGGGCGGCCACGACCGCGATCACCACCCCCGCCACCACGACCAGCGTCGCCAGGCCGGCCAGCAGTAGCCGCCGGGCGCGGCGCGACATCCGCTGGCGGCCGTAGCGGGCGGCTGGACGTTCGATCATGAGGGTTTTGGGAGCCCGTCGGTCGGGGAGTGCGAGAGGAACTGGAACTATAGAACGAAGTACCGGCCTGGCCGGTTGCGACCTCGACGACGAGGCCAGACGCGGACCACCCCGGGGCATATCCCCGGTGGCGTACGAGTTGGATGGAATGAGATGAACGAACTGCGGTTGATGGCGGTGCATGCGCACCCTGACGACGAGTCCAGCAAGGGCGCCGCGACGACGGCCCGTTACGCCGATCAGGGTGCGCGCGTGATGGTGGTGACGCTGACCGGCGGTGAACGCGGCGACATCCTCAACCCGGCGATGGACATTCCCGAGGTGCACGGCCGGATGGCCGAGATCCGGCGCGACGAGATGGCCCGGGCCGCGGAGATCCTCGGCGTCGAGCACCACTGGCTGGGGTTCGTCGACTCCGGGCTTCCCGAGGGTGACCCGCTGCCGCCGCTGCCGGAGGGCTGCTTCGCGCTGGTGCCGCTGGAGGAGCCGACCGAGGCCCTGGTCAAGGTGATCCGCGAGTTCAAGCCCCACGTCATGACGACGTACGACGAGACCGGCGGCTATCCGCACCCCGACCACATCCGGTGCCATCAGGTGTCGCTCGCCGCGTACGAGGCGGCCGGCGACTACCGGATGTTCCCGGACGCCGGCCCGCCGTGGAACGTCTCCAAGCTGTATTACACCCACGGCTTCCTGCGCGAACGTATGCAACTGCTGCAGGACGAGTTCGCCAAGCGTGGACGGGTCGGCCCGTTCGAGAAGTGGTTGGACAAGTGGGATCCGGAACTCGACGTGTACGCCAAGCGGGTGACCACCCGGGTGGAGTGCGCGAAGTACTTCCCCCAGCGTGACGACGCCCTGCGCGCCCACGCCACCCAGATCGACCCGAACAGCTTCTTCTTCGCCACCCCGATGGAGTGGCAGCAGCAGCTGTGGCCGACCGAGGAGTACGAACTGGCCCGGTCCCGCGTGCCGGTCAGCCTGCCGGAGGACGATCTGTTCGCCGGTATCGAGGTCGACGGATGACCGACGCCCTGCTGCTGGCAACCGATCTGCTGGCTCAGCAACCGCGGGACACCGGCCCGGACTTCGGTAAGGCCAGCCCGTTCGGGCTGCTGATCGTCGCGGTCCTGCTGGTCGCGGTGTTCCTCCTGGTCTTCTCGATGAACCGCCACCTCAAGCGGCTGCCGGAGTCCTTCGACCCCGAACACCCCGAGCCGGATCAGGCCGTCGACGACGGCACGGTCGCACTCGGCACGGTCGAGAGCGGGACCGTCGAGTCGGACACCGACGTCAAGAAGCAGGAGCCTCCCGGTTAACCGCCTCGTCGACGCGACCAGCCCGTATCTGCGCCAGCACGCGGACAACCCCGTGCACTGGCGCGAGTGGACCCCGGACGCGCTCACCGAGGCCGCCGAACGGGACGTACCGATCCTGCTGTCGATCGGCTACGCAGCATGCCACTGGTGTCACGTGATGGCCCACGAGTCGTTCGAGGACCCCGAGGTGGCCGCGGCGGCGAACGAGAACTTCGTCTGCATCAAGGTCGACCGCGAGGAACGCCCGGACCTCGACGCGGTCTACATGAACGCCACCGTCGCCCTGACCGGACAGGGTGGCTGGCCGATGACCTGCTTCCTCACTCCCGACGGGCGCCCGTTCTTCTGTGGTACCTACTATCCGAAACCCACCTTCCTGGAGCTGCTGGCGGCCGTCACCGAGACCTGGCGGCACCGGCGTCCCGAGGTGGAAGAGGCCTCCGACCGCATCACCGGAGAACTGACGGCCATGGCGGCCGGGCTGCCCGGCGGTGGACCCGCGGTGCAGGCCGAGCTGTGCGACGAGGCGGTGGCCGCGGTGCTCGCCGACGAGGATGTCGCCCGCGGTGGCTTCGGGGCCGCGCCGAAGTTCCCGCCGTCGGCATTGCTGGAGGCGTTGCTGCGCCACCACGAGCGCACCGGTTCGCCGGATTCGCTGGCCACCGTCGAACGCACCGCCGAGGCGATGGCCCGCGGCGGGATCTACGACCAGCTGGCCGGCGGTTTCGCCCGCTACAGCGTCGACGCCGCATGGGTGGTGCCGCATTTCGAGAAGATGCTCTACGACAACGCGCTGCTGTTGCGGTGTTACGCCCACTGGGCGCGCCGCACCGGTTACCCGCTGGCGCGGCGCGTCACCGCCGAGACCGCCGACTTCCTGATCGGTGACCTCGGCGCCGACGGGGTGTTCACGTCCTCGCTCGACGCGGACGCCGCGGGCGTCGAAGGGCTCACCTACGTCTGGACGCCCACCCAGTTGCGGGAGGTCCTCGGCGAGGACGACGGACGCTGGGCGGCCGGCGTCTTCGCGTTGACCGAGACCGGGACGTTCGAACAGGGCGCCTCGGTGCTGCAGCTGCCCCGCGACCCCGCTGACCCGGCCCGCTTCCAGCGGGTGCGCGCCGCACTGCGCGCCGCCCGCGCATCGCGTCCGCAGCCCGGCCGCGACGACAAGGTCGTCACCGCGTGGAACGGGTTGGCGGTCACCGCCCTCGCCGAGGCCGCGGTGGCCCTGGACCGGTCAGATCTGCTCGACGCGGCGGTGCGCTGCGCCGGCACCCTGCTCGGTCTGCACATCGTCGACGGCCGGTTGCGCCGCGCCAGCCTGGGCGGTCGGGTGGGGCAGAGCGCGGCGATCCTCGAGGACCACGCCGCGCTGGCCACCGCGCTGCTGACGCTGTTCCAGGCGACGGGTGAGCGGGCCTGGTTGACGGCCGGCCTCGGCCTCGTCGACACCGCCCTCGACCACTTCGCCGACCCGCAGCGCCTGGGCCGCTGGTTCGACACCGCCGACGACGCCGAGGCGCTGATGGTCCGCCCGGCCGACCCGTTCGACGGCGCCACCCCGTCGGGGGCGTCCCTGATGGCCGAAGCCCTCCAGCTGGCCGCCCACCTCGCGCCGGCCGGGCGCTACGCCGAGGCGGCCGAGGCGACGCTGGCGAGCGCGACCCCGATCCTGGCCAGGGCCCCGCGATCGGGCGGTCACTGGCTGTCCGTCGCCGAGGCGGCGGTACGCGGACCCATCCAGATCGCGGTCGCCTGCGAGCCGTCCGATTCGGAGCTGTTGCGCGCCGCGCGGGTGTTGGCCCCGGGCGGTGCGATGGTCGTCGGAGGGGCCGTCGACTCCTCGGATCTCCTGCTGGGCCGCGACCGGGTGGGTGGTGCCGATGCCGCGTACGTATGCCGCGGGCGGGTGTGCGATCTGCCGGTGACCACGGCGCGGGAACTGGCCGCAGCGCTGAACCCGGGCCGTGTAGCGTCCGGTCCATGACCGTCGACGCACAGGCCATCGTCAAGCGTTATCTGGACACCGTCGCCACCGGGACTGCCGAGGACGTCGCCGCCCTCTACGCCGAGGACGCGACGGTCGAGGATCCGGTCGGTGGGGGCGAGGTGCACATTGGCCGGCAAGCCATCGCCGGGTTCTACAAGAACACCGAGGGTGTGGACATCGAGACCGAGCTGCTGAGCTTCCGCGCCGGCGGGAACGAGGCCGCGTTCGTCTTCGCGATCACCGTCGGCGGCAGTATGCGCATCGAGCCGATCGAGGTCATGACGTTCACCGGCGACGGTCAGATCGCGTCGATGAAGGCCTACTGGGGCCCCGAGAACGTGACTTCGGTGTGAAAACGCGCGCCCAGCGCGCCGTTTCACGCCGAAATCGCTAGCCGGAGAAGACGGCGAACCACATCGCGATGTAGTGGCAGATCGCCGCGACGGCCGTGCAGGCGTGGAAGAACTCGTGGTGACCGAACGTGGTGGGCCACGGATTCGGCCACTTCAACCCGTAGAGCACACCGCCGATGCTGTACAGCGCGCCGCCGACGATCAGCAGCACCACCGCCGCCACCCCGGCGCCCTGCATGATCGGCCCGATGAACCAGGCCGCGACCCAACCCAGCAGCAGGTAGAGCGGAACCCCGACCCAGGCGGGCGCCGACGGCCAGAACATCTTGAGCAGCACACCGGCGACAGCCCCGGACCACACGATCCACAGCAACACCAGACCCTGATCCGAGGGCAGCGCCAGCGCGGCGAACGGGGTGTAGCTGCCGGCGATGAACAGGAAGATCATCGAGTGGTCGGCGCGCTTCATCCACTTGCGCGCGGTGCCCGACTGCCAGTTCACCCGGTGGTAGGTGGCGCTGACGGAGAACATCGCGACGATCGTCAGGGTGTAGATCAGCGTCGCGATACCGGCGCGGGTCGACTGCACCGACCACGACACCGACACCAGCGTCGCCCCGCAGATGACCGCGACGACCGCTGAGTAGACGTGGATCCAGCCGCGGGCGCGCGGCTTGCCGAGGAAGTGGGCGACGCCCTCGGCGACGGCCTCGGGGAAGTCCTCCGGCCGGCTACTCGCCGAGCGCGCATCATCGGCGTCAATCGGAGCGGACGGGGTCGTCATCTCACCTCACGAACTCGTCGGGGGCACTCGAGCGCCACAGTAGTCTGAACGGCGATGGACATCATTCCGCCACGTCTCAAGGAGCCCGCGTACCGGCTCTACGAGATGCGGCTGCGCCAGGAGTTGGCGCGGTCCAAATCGCAACTGCCACGGCATATTGCCGTTCTGTGCGACGGTAACCGCCGCTGGGCCCGTGACGAGGGACACGACGACGTCACCTACGGCTACCGGGCCGGCGCCGCGAAGATCGCCGAGATGCTGCGCTGGTGCCAGGCCGCCGGCATCGAGATGGCCACGGTGTACCTGCTGTCGACGGAGAACCTGCGTCGCGATGCCGCCGAGCTCACCGAGTTGATCGAGATCATCACCGAGGTCGTCGAGCAGATCTGCGCGCCGGACAACCACTGGAGCGTGCGCACCGTTGGCGATCTGGAACTGCTGGGTGAGCAGCCGGCGCGGCGGCTGCGCGACGCCACCGAATCGACGCAGACCGCAACGACCGCCCATCCGTTCCACGTCAACGTCGCCGTCGCCTACGGCGGCCGGCAGGAGATCGTGGACGCCGTGCGGGCGTTGCTCGGCAAGGCCCTCGCCGACGGGGCATCGGGGGAGAAACTGATCGAGGCCGTCACCGCCGAGGCGATCTCGGAGAACCTGTACACCTCCGGGCAACCCGACCCCGATCTGGTCATCCGAACCTCGGGGGAGCAGCGGCTGTCCGGTTTCCTGCTGTGGCAGAGCGCCTATTCGGAGATGTGGTTCACCGACGCCTACTGGCCGGCATTCCGCCGGGTGGACTTCCTGCGTGCGCTGCGCGACTACACCGCACGCCACCGTCGCTTCGGGATGTGAGCCGCGGGCGTGGCACATGCCACACTTGAGCCATGACGGCGCTGTCGGCCGTGGTGTTCGCGCTGAGCTGGTGGCTCGGCCTCTATCTGCTCGCCCGTGATCCGCGCAAGCCGGTGCTGGTCCTGGCCGCGGCCGGGCTGTGCAGTTTCGCGGCCGTGGTCGCGCTGGATGCGGTGCGGCTGACCAGCGGTGCCGACGCGCTGGGCCGGGTCGAGATCTATCTGGTGGCCCTGCCCGGCATCGCCTGGTTCGCCGTCCTGCTGGAGCTCTCGCGTGCGGGCGACACCTGGCGCAGCCGCGCCGGCGAGGCCGCCGCCATTGCGGTGGTGGCCGCCGGGGCGCTCGGCGGTGCGGCGCTGGCAGGCAGCGTCGAGGGTCCGTTGCGACCGGGGCACTGGGTGATGTTCACCGTCGTCTCGGTGTCGTCACTGGCGGCGATGGTGCGGGCGGTGCGCCGCGGGGTGCGGCCGATTCCGGTGGTCGGGTTCGTCGTCATCGCGACGCTGTTCTTCGCCCTCGGTAACGCCATTCTGGTGATTCCGCTGGGGCTGGTGCCGAGCTGGCTGGCACTGGCGTCGACGGGTTTCGACGTCGCGATGCTGGGTGTGGCGGTGGCGATCTGGGATGCATTCGACGAAGGCCAGGCGCTGCGCGCGCATATGCGCCGGTCGTTCGTCGCGACGTCGGCGGTGGCGGTGCTCTTCGGCGGGCAGGTGCTGATCGGGATGGCCTTCGCCGGATCGACGACAGCGGAACCGCACACGGCGTTGGACGTGCTGCTGTTCACCAGCCTGGCCCTGGCGATCGCCATCAACGTGCTGGCCGATCCGCTGGCCGGCCTGCTCGACCGGCTGGCGTTCGCACGCTCACCCGACCTGCGCGCCGACCGGGCCGCGCTGCGCACAACGCAGACCGCGCTACCGCTGCGCGCGGCCAACTCCCTCGACGAGGTGGACGACGAGGCGTTCGCCCGTCTCACGCGCCGGGCGCTCGGCCACTACGGCGACCTGTCCAAGCTGGTGGCCAGCCCGCTGACCGCCCTGCCGGTCATCGACGAGCGACTGGCCGCCCGCGGCGCGCCCGATCAGCCGCTGGAGCGCGCCAACGAGCTGCGAGCACTGCTGGCCGACCGCATCGCGGCGCTCAAACCCCGCGACGGCGGCGACTTCGGCACCACCGAACAGTGGCGGCACTACAACTCGCTGTACTTCCCGTACGTGGCCGGGGTGCGGGCCTACGCCCAGAACGCCACGCCCGCCGGACTGGATCCGGTGGCCCGGCGGGCCTGGCAGTGGTTGGTCACCGAGGTGCCGCAGCGCTCCCTGCACAACTGGCAGACCGCCGCGGCGAAGGTCATCGCCGCCGATCTGCGAGGTGACCCCGTCATCGCGATGCAGTGAGCGCGCTGCACTGACGACGCCGCCTGACCTGCACCTGGCAGTCCTTGGCAGCGTTGCGCGTCGATCTGGCAGTGGCTGCTGCGCAGCATCAGAGCATGACCGCCATCGCCACCCGCCCCTTCTCCGATTCGACCGATTCGCTGCTGCGTTTCGCGATGCGGGCCGACGCCACGCTGTGCGCCGCAGCCGGCCTGCTGACCGCGATGACCGCCGACCCGCTGTCCCGGCTGACCGGTGTGTCGGCGACCGCCGAATGGCTCGGCGGCGCCGCGCTCGTCGGCTACGGCGCGCTGCTGTATGTGCTGGCCGCGGTGAACGGGCTGCGCTGGATCGGCATCGCGCTCGTGGCCGCGAACACCGTCTTCGCCGTGGGTGCCACGGCGGCGGTGACAGCGGGCCTGCTGCCGTTGACCCCCATCGGTGCCGCATTGGTGCTGGCGTTCGCCGCCGTCACCGCCGTGCTGGCGTGGCTGCAGTACCTCGGGGTGCGCCGTCTGGCGTGACCCCCTGCCGCCGGTGCGGGGCGCCGCCTTCGAGGTTCGGCGTGTCGCCCCGCATCCGGCCCCCGGATGTTCGGAGAGCAGTTCCCCACTCAAAGGAGAGATCGATGACCACACTGAGCACCACCCGCACCGACTCGCTGATGCGGCTGGCGATGCGCGCCGACGCCGTCCTCACCGGGCTGGCCGGCTTGGCCGTCCTCCCGATCGCCGGGTGGGTCGCCGACCTGTGCGGCACCTCGCTCGCGATCGAATACTCGATGGCCGCGTTCTTCATCGGCTACGGCCTCGTGGTGTTCGGTCTCGCGGCGCTGCCGTCGGTGCGGCGAGCGGGGATCGCGGTGATCGCCGCGAACATTCTGTACTCGCTGGCCGCGGTGGCGGTGGTGGTCTCCGACGTGTGGACGATGACCGCGGCCGGAGTCGCCGTGACGCTGGCGACCGGCGTCTACACCGCGGCGTTCGCCGCAGTGCAGTACCGCGGGGTGCGTCGCCTGGCGTCCTAGAGCTTGCGCAGCCGCAGCCGGTTGATCGCGTGGTCGGCGTCCTTGCGCAACACCAGCGTCGCACGCGGCCGGGTCGGCAGGATGTTCTCGATCAGGTTGGGGCGGTTGATCGAATGCCAGATGTCGCGCGCCGCGAACACCGCCTGATCGTCGGTCAGCGTGGCGTAGTGGTGGAAGTGCGACGCCGGGTCGGCGAACGCCGTCGAGCGCATCGTGAGAAACCGGGAGATGTACCAGCCTTCGATGTCCTCGAGGCGGGCGTCGACGTAGACCGAGAAGTCGAACAGGTCCGAGACCATCAGCGCGGGCCCGGTCTGCAACACGTTGAGGCCCTCGAGGATCAGGATGTCCGGATGTCGGATCACCTGTTCCTCGCCGGGCACGATGTCGTAGAGCAGGTGCGAGTAGACCGGGGCGCACGCCAGCCCGGCACCGGACTTCACGGCGGTGACGAACCGCATCAGCGCCCTGCGGTCGTAGGACTCGGGAAAACCTTTGCGATGCATCAGATTTCGCCGAGCGAGTTCAGCGTTGGGGTAGAGGAAGCCGTCGGTGGTGACCAGGTCGACGCGGGCGTGGTTGCCCCAGCGGGCCAGCAGCGCCTGCAGTACGCGGGCGGTGGTGGACTTGCCGACCGCCACGCTGCCGGCGACGCCGATGATGAACGGCACCGGTCGGTCCGGGTTCTGCTGCGGTTCGCCGAGGAACTCCGCTGTCGCGGCGAACAGTCGCTGACGGGCGGCGACCTGCAGGTGGATCAACCGGGCCAGCGGCAGATAGACCTCTTCGACCTCGAGCAGGTCGATCTTCTCGCCGAGGCCGCGGAGCTTGACCAGCTCCTCCTCGGTGAGTTTGAGCGGCGTCGACATGCGAAGCGCACGCCACTGGGTGCGATCGAACTCGACGTAGGGGCTCGGTTCGCTCAGCCGCGCCATGTGACCAGTGTTGCAGTTAGCTTGGTGGCCATGGAGCCCGAGTCCCTCATCCGCGAGTACCTGCTGCTCGGTCTGCGCTTCGACCGGGTGGAGGAGGGCTACGTCGATTCCTTCACCGGTGATCCGGCGCTGCGCCGGGCGGTGGCCGACGAGCCCGCACCCGACCCTGCCGATCTGGCCGCTCAGGCCGAGCGCCTGCTGGCCGCCGTGCCCGATACGCCGCGCACCGGAGGCTTCGACTCGGCGCGCGCCGACTATGTGGCCGCGCACCTGCGGGCGCTGGCCCTGGCCGCACGTAAGTTCGCCGGCCAGGACGTCGGATTCGTCGACGAGGTCGAGGCGTACTTCGACGTCCGCATCACCAAAGGGGATACGGAGAAGTACCGGCAGGCGCACGTCGCGCTCGACGAAGCGCTCGGCGGCACCGGACCGCTGGCCGACCGGATCCAGGCGCACCGCACCGCCGACGAGATCCCCCCGGCCCGCCTCGAGGAGTGCATCCACGCGTTCTCCAGCGCCCTGCGCGACCGCGTCCGCGCGACGTACCCGCTGCCCGACGTGGAGACCATCACCTACGAGGTGGTCACCGACAAACCGTGGTCGGGATTCAACTACTACCTGGGGGACTACCGGTCGACGGTCGCGGTCAATGCCGACCTCAAACAACAGATGGCCAATCTGCCGCGGCTGGTCGCCCACGAGTCCTATCCCGGACACCACACCGAACACTGCCGCAAAGAGGCCGGACTGGTCGCGGCGAAAGGCCAGACCGAACAGACGATCTTCCTGGTCAACACCCCGCAGTGCCTGATGGCCGAGGGGCTGGCCGATCTGGCGCTATATGCCGTGGTCGGACCCGGCTGGGGGGAGTGGGCCGCCGAGATCTACGCCGACCTGGGCCTGCGGTTCGACGGACCGCGCGCCGAGGCGGTGTCCGCGGCGACGGCCGCCCTGGCCGACGTGCGTCAGGACGCCGCGCTGATGCTGCACGACGAACACCGTGACGTCGACGAGGTGGTGGCGTTCCTGCGGCGCTGGCTGCTGGTCGACGAGCAGCGCGCGCGGCAGATGATGCGGTTCCTGTCCTCGCCGCTGTGGCGGGCCTACACCAGTACCTATGTCGAGGGCTACCGGCTGCTGCGCGGCTGGCTCGACGACCGCCCGGACGGCGTGGGACTGACCGAGCGGTTCGGCCGGCTGCTCGACGAGCCGTTGATCCCGTCGGCGCTGCGCGCGGCCTGAGAACGGCGCGGAGGCAGCCGTGATGCAGCAGCCGGCGAGTCCGCGACTACCCTGAACGGCATGACTGCAGACTCCGTGACCGCCTCCCCTGCTGCGCCGGGCGCCGAGTACGCCGAGACCGCCAGCGCCGCCTACCAGGCCGCTCTGCAGGTCATCGAGTCCGTGGAACCGCGCATCGCCGCCGCGACCCGTAAAGAGCTCGCCGACCAGCGCAGTTCGCTCAAACTGATCGCCAGCGAGAATTACGCCTCGCCGGCCGTGCTGCTGACCATGGGGTCCTGGTTCTCCGACAAGTACGCCGAGGGAACGATCGGGCACCGGTTCTACGCCGCCTGCCAGAACGTCGACACCGTCGAGGCGCTGGCCGCCGAGCACGCCCGCGAACTGTTCGGCGCGCCGTACGCCTACGCGCAGCCGCATTCGGGCATCGACGCCAATCTGGTCGCCTTCTGGGCGATTTTGGCCACCCGCATCGAGGCGCCCGGCCTGGCCGAACTCGGCGCCAAGCATGTCAACGATCTGTCCGAGCAGGACTGGGAAGCGTTGCGCAACAAGCTCGGGAATCAGCGGTTGCTGGGCATGTCGCTGGACACCGGCGGTCACCTGACCCACGGCTTCCGGCCCAACATCTCCGGCAAGATGTTCCACCAGCGCAGCTACGGCACCGACCCGCAAACGGGCCTGATTGACTACGACGCCGTCGCCGCCGCGGCGCGCGAGTTCAAACCGCTGATCCTGGTCGCCGGCTACTCGGCATACCCCCGGCGGGTGAACTTCGCCAAGATGCGTGAGATCGCCGACGAGGTCGGCGCCACCCTGCTGGTCGACATGGCGCACTTCGCCGGTCTGGTCGCCGGCAAGGTCTTCACCGGGGACGAGGATCCGGTGCCGCATGCGCACGTGGTGACGACGACGACGCACAAGTCGCTGCGCGGCCCGCGCGGTGGCCTGGTGCTGGCCCAGCCCGAATACGCCGACGCCGTCGACAAGGGGTGCCCGATGGTGCTGGGCGGGCCGCTGTCACACGTCATGGCCGCCAAGGCGGTCGCGCTGGCCGAGGCGCGGCAGCCCTCGTTCCAGGCGTATGCGCAGCGGGTCGCCGACAACGCTAAATCGCTCGCCGACGGTCTGCTCAAGCGCGGCGCCCGGCTGGTGACCGGCGGCACCGACAACCACATCGTGCTGCTCGACGTCTCCTCGTTCGGGCTGACCGGTCGGCAGGCCGAGTCGGCGCTGCTCGACGCGGGCGTCGTGACCAACCGCAATGCCATCCCGAACGACCCGAACGGCGCCTGGTACACCAGCGGGATCCGCTTCGGTACGCCGGCGCTGACCACCCGCGGTTTCGGTGCGGCGGAATTCGACCGGGTCGCCGAGTTGGTGGTCGACGTGCTGAACAACACCGCGCCCACCCAGGCCTCGAACGGCCCGTCGAAAGCCAAGTACACCCTCGCCGACGGCACCGCCGATCGGATCCACGCCGCGTCGGCCGAGATGCTCGACGCCAACCCGCTGTATCCGGGGTTGACGCTGTAGCCGACGCGCCGCGAGGAATTTTACGATTCCCACAGAATTGGGTTAGTGTTACCGCATGGCACAGAAACCTGTTCCTAATGCTTTGACCCTCGAACTGGAGCCGGTCGTGCAGGCTGAGCTGCGCCGCCACCTCGACGCCGAGGATCTCTGGTACGCGCACGACTACGTGCCGTTCGATCAGGGGGAGAACTTCGCGTTCCTCGGTGGCCGGGACTGGGATCCCTCGGACGTCACCCTGCCCAAGCATGTCACCGACGCGCTGGAGATCCTGCTCATCACCAAAGACAACCTCGCGGGCTACCACCGCGAGCTGGTCGAGCACTTCATCCTCGAGGACAAGTGGGGCCGGTTCATCGGCCGCTGGACCGCCGAAGAACATCTGCACGCCGTCGCGCTGCGCAACTACCTCGTGGTCACCCGCGAGGTCGACCCGGCGGCCAACGAGGACGTCCGGGTCGAGCATGTGATGAAGGGTTACCGCGCCGATCGGTTCAGCCAGATCGAGACGCTGGTGTTCATGGCGTTCTTCGAACGGTCGCATGCGGTGTTCACCCGCAATCTCGAGGCGCAGATCGACGAGCCGGTCCTGCGGTCGCTCGTCGGCCGGATCGCCGCCGACGAGGAACGCCACGAGGAATTCTTCGCCAACCTGGTCGCCCACTGTCTGAAGACCCATCGCGACGAGACGGTGTCCGCGATCGCCGCCCGCGCCGGTGAACTCGGCGTCGTGGGGTCCGACATCGACGCCTACCGGGACAAGGTGGCGGCGATGGCCGAGCACGGCATCTTCGACCAGGCCCTGCTGCGCGCGGTCGTCACCGACCTGATCGCGGCCTGGGGTCTGTCGGAGGAGCCCGTGTTGCAGGAGTTCACCAACGCGTAACGCGCTGCTCGCCACACTCCGGCGCGCCTGCCCAGCGGCTGACACGCTCCGGGAGTAGCGTCGGCTCCGATGGCTAGCGACATGCTCTGCTGTCCGGGCGGTACCCGATCGTTTCGATCACGAGAGGGCCGGCCCCGGCCCTGGTGCCGCAGTGTCCGCCGACAGGTTCGCGGGGGACCCGCGGATTTCAGGAGCGCTTCGTGACCGATTCTCCTATCCGGACCTACGTTCTCGATACGTCCGTGCTGCTGTCAGATCCCTGGGCGTGCACGCGGTTCGCCGAGCACGAGGTGGTCGTGCCGCTGGTGGTCATCAGTGAGCTGGAGGCCAAACGGCACCATCACGAGCTGGGCTGGTTCGCCCGCCAGGCTCTGCGCTCCTTCGACGACATGAGACTCGAGCACGGCCGGCTGGATCAGCCCATTCCTGTTGGGACGCAGGGTGGTTCGCTGCATGTGGAACTGAACCACAGTGATCCTTCGGTGCTGCCCGCCGGCTTCCGCAACGACAGCAATGACGCCCGCATCCTCACCGTCGCAGCCAATCTCGCGGCTGAGGGCAAACTCGTCACCCTGGTCAGCAAGGACATCCCGCTGCGGGTGAAGGCGGGCGCTGTCGGGTTGTCCGCCGACGAGTACCACGCCCAGGACGTCGTGGTGTCGGGCTGGACCGGGATGGACGAGATCGACGTGGTCGCCGATGAGGTGGACGCGCTGTTCGCCGAGGGCGAGATCGATCTGGAGGCGGCGCGAGATCTGCCCTGCCACACCGGAGTTCGTATCCTAGGCGGCAACTCTCACGCGCTCGGCCGGGTCAACGCCGCCAAGCGGGTGCAGCTGGTACGGGGTGATCGCGAAGTGTTCGGCCTCCGGGGAAGGTCAGCCGAACAGCGCGTCGCCCTCGACCTGCTGCAGGACGAATCGGTCGGCATCGTCTCCCTCGGGGGTAAAGCGGGCACTGGGAAATCGGCCCTGGCGTTGTGCGCCGGGCTCGAAGCCGTCCTCGAGCGGCGCACCCAACGCAAGGTCGTGGTGTTCCGGCCGTTGTACGCGGTCGGCGGACAGGATCTCGGCTATCTGCCGGGCAGCGAGAGCGAGAAGATGGGCCCGTGGGCCCAGGCGGTCTTCGACACCCTCGAAGGGCTGGCCAGCCCGGCCGTCCTGGAAGAGGTGCTCTCCCGCGGCATGCTCGAGGTGCTGCCGCTGACCCACATTCGCGGCCGTTCGCTGCACGACTCCTTCGTGATCGTCGACGAGGCACAGTCCCTGGAACGCAACGTCCTGCTCACGGTGCTGTCCCGGCTCGGCGCCGGCTCGCGGGTGGTGCTCACCCACGACGTCGCCCAGCGCGACAATCTGCGCGTCGGTCGCCACGACGGCGTCGCCGCGGTCATCGAGAAACTCAAGGGTCATCCGCTGTTCGCGCACATCACGCTTCAGCGCAGCGAACGCTCGCCGATCGCCGCGCTGGTCACCGAGATGCTGGAGGAGATCAGCCCCGGCGCCCTGCCGTGACACCCGCCCGGGCTTAGCGCGGGCGCAGACGGGTACCGCTTGCTCATGACACGCGTGGTGATCACCGGAGCAAGCGGGAACGTCGGCACGGCGGTGCTGCGACGGTTGGCCGAGTCCGGCGGATACGACGTCACGGGCGTCACCCGCCGGCAGCCACCGTCGAGTGGCGTCTATTCAACGGCGCGATGGCATCAGCTCGACGTCGCCGATCCGAACGCCGCCGCGCAGTTGGAGCTGGTGTTCCGGGATGCCGACGCCGTGGTGCACCTGGCCTGGGGGTTCCAGCCGACCCGCAACATCGCCTACCTGGAGTCGGTGGGGGTGGGCGGTACCCGGGCGGTGCTGCAGGCCGCCGACAGCGCCGGAGTCGGCCAGCTGGTGCACATGTCGTCGGTCGGCACGTATGCGCCCGGCCGCTACGGGCAGTACGTCGACGAATCCTGGTCGACCGCGGGCATCGACACCTCGCCCTACAGCCGGCACAAGGCGGCGGCCGAGTCGCTGCTCGACGCCTACGAGGCCGGCGGCAACGACATGACGGTCACGCGGATGCGGCCGGGGTTCATCGTGCAGCGCGTCGCCGCGGGTGGGTTGCGGCGCTACACGCTGCCCGCGTTCGTCGAACCCCGATGGTTGCGGTTCCTGCCGGTACTGCCGCTCGACCGCGACCTGATCGTCCCGGTCATCCACGCCGATGACGTGGCCGACGCGATCGCGCGCGCCATCGAGCGCCGCGCCGGCGGGCCGTTCAACCTGATGGACGAACCGCCGGTGCGCCGCGACGACATGGCCGGCCAGCTCGGTGCGCTTCCGGTGCACATACCGTCGGCGCTGCTGCGCCCGGCCGTGGCGCTGTCGTGGCGGGCGCGGCTTCAGCCGATCGACGAGGGCTGGCTCGACATGGCGTTCAGCGTGCCGCTGCTGGACACTGCGCGGGCCCGCACGGTGCTCGACTGGTTGCCGCAGTTCAGTTCCGCCGAAGCGCTGGCCGATATGGGGCAGGGCTTCAAACACTGCGCCGAGACCGAGAGCCCGGTGCTGTCCTATCGTGGACCGCTGACCAGCATGCTGCGCGACCTCACCGCGGGCCCCATCACCGACCGCCGGGTTCCGTAACTGGCTGGTGTCGGCGTGAAAGCGCGGTCGGCGGCGGGCCGTTCAGAGAATCGCATCGGCCAGGCGGTCGAGTTGCTCGACGGCCTCGCCGGTCGGATGGAACAGCAGCCGGTCGAAGCCCATCGTCTGATACCGCCGGACGGTGGCGCGGACATCGTCGACCGAACTGACCATGTCGGCGACGTTGACCTTCGCGTAGTCGGGGTTGAATCCGTAGTAGCGCGCCAGATGGTCCCGGCCCGCCGCCACGGTTTCGGTCGAGCCCAGCGTGAAGTTGACCGACGCCTGTAGATAGGGACGGCCGGGCCGTCCCGCGGCCCGCCATCCGGTCCGGATCTGCTCGGCCAGCGTCTCCTGCACGGCATAGTGGCGGACGGCACCGGCCGCCCACCCGTCACCGGCGGTGACGACCCGGCGCACCGTGGCCGCCGACCGGCCACCGAAGAGCAGCGGCACATTCGCCGGCGCCGGGAACAACGTGTCGGTACCGGCGACCGGTTCCCCGGCGAACAACCGGCGCATGTACTCGACCTGTTCGTCGAGAATCTTGCCGCGCCTTCCGAATTCGGCGCCGGTGGCGGCGTACTCGTCACGCCGGTTCCCCACACCCAGACCGACGACCAGTCGTCCGTCGCAGATCCGGGTCAGGCTGCCGACCTGTTTGGCGAGCGGAATGACGGGATACAGCGGCGCGAGGAGAACGTTGGTCACCAATGTCACGCGGTCGGTGGCGCCGGCCGCGGCGGCCAGCGCGATGAGGGAGTCGACCCCGGGGTAGAAGAGCCGATCGATCGTGGTGACGGATTCGAACCCGCGCTGTTCGGCGCGGCGTGCCCATCGGGCGACGGCGGCGCCGGAGACGTCGGCGATGTGGTTCGGCAGGCCGATTCCGAATTTCACTGCGCATCCTCTGTTCTGGCGGGGGTGTTGACGGCGGTCAGCATCTGGTCGTAGCGGCCGTCGCGTTCGGCGAACCGCACCGCACGCGCGGCGTCGACGACCACCTCGCCGGTCTGCGGCTGCGCGGACAGTGCCTCGAGGACTTCGGCGACGAAGTCGTCGGCGGTCATCGAATCCGCGCCGACCGGACCGTCCATGTCTGTGCGCACCCGCGGTGGAGCGATCTCGATGACCTGGATTCGATCCGGCTGCAGCATGATTCGCAGCGATTCGGTGTAGGAGTGCAGACCGGCCTTGCTGGCGCAGTACGCGGCGGCGGCCGCCAGCGGCACGAAGGCCAGCGCCGAGGTGATGTTCACGATGGTCGAGTCCGGGTGGTCGCGCAGTATCGGTAGCAGCGCTGAGGTCAACATGATCGGGCCCACCAGATTGGTCGCGACGACGGCGGCCGCCAGCGCCGGGTCGGACGTGCCGTCACCGTCGAGCGTCATGACGCCGGCGTTGCTGATCAACACGTCGAGGTCCGGCCAGCGGCGCTGCACGGTCAGGGCCAGCCGGCGGATGGATTCCGGGTCGGCGACGTCCAGCGGGTGCCATTCGATGCCCGGGTGGGCGTCGGCGACGGCGCGTAGCGGGCCGGGTCGCCGGCCGGTGATCACGACCCGGTTCCCGCTGCGGTGTAGGGCGACAGCCAGGGCCCGTCCGATGCCGGTGCCGCCGCCGGTGATCAATGCCGTGTTGCCGGTCAGTTTCATCTCGCCTCCTGTGCCGAACCGATGTGGCTCAAGCCTGCTGGTCGACTGCCGTTACACCAAGAAATCTCCCGATTTCCGTCAGTTTTCTTCGGCAATGCGGCGCAGGAGTATATTGTTCAGTCGCAGTGGATGCATCAGACGGACTTATTCTTCATGCCCTGCAGATCGCGCCACGGGCGTCGTTCCGGCGGATCGCGGGGGTCGTCGGCATCGACGAACAGGCCGTCGCGCGCCGCTACCACGCCCTGCGCCGCGCCGGTGTGCTCCGCGTGGTCGGCGTGGTGAATCCCTGGGTGCACGGCGAATGCCAGTGGGTCGTCCGGGTGCGGGCCAAACCCGACGACCTGCAGCGGCTCGCCGAGGCGCTGGTCCGAAGACCTGATGTCACCCACGCCAATGTGCTGTCCGGCGGCACCGAACTGGTCTGCGTGGTCCGCGCTCCGGTCGGCGACTCCGGCGACGGACTGTTGAGCCGTCTGCCCCGCACGTCGACCGTTCTCGACATGCGCATCGACCTGATCCTCAGCGTGTTCGGCTCGCCGACCGGCACGCAGTGGACCGGACATGGGCACCGCCTGGACGCCGACCGGATCGTTGCGTTGCACCCCGCGGACATGCCGCACGCGGAACGACCCATGGCGCCGGCACCCGAGGATCAACCACTTCTGGACGCGCTGGCCGATGACGGGCGGGTGCCCGACAGCGCATTGGCCCGGCTCACCGGATGGTCACCGGCCCGGGTGAAGCGCCGATTGGCCGCACTGCAGACCTCGGGCACGCTCACCTACGACCTCGATCTACTGCCCGAGCGCCTCGGATTCGCGATGAACGCGATCATCTGGATGTCGGTCCGGCCGCAACACCTGACCTCGGTCGGCGAGCGAATCGCCGGACATGCCGACGTCGCCTCGGTCGCTGCGGTCAGCGGCCCGGCCAATCTCATGGCCGTGGTGATCTGCCGCGACACCGAGCACCTCTACCGCTATCTCGCCGAACATCTGGGGTCCGTCGAGCTCATCGAATCCTACGAGGTCAGCGTCCGCAGCAAGCGCCTCAAACAGGTGGGCTCGCTGGTCTCGGCCGGCCGCCTGGTCCGTGTCCGGTAATCGCGGTCAGTCACCGTCTTGGACGCGCGCCATGGCGAGTACGTCCAGGCGTTTGTCCAGCTCCTCTTCGGACAGCTTGTCGCCGATCAGCCCGCGATCGATGACCGTCTGGCGAATCGTCTTCTTGTCCTTGAGCGCTTCCTTGGCCACCTTGGCGGCCTCCTCGTAACCGATCGCCGAGTTCAGCGGCGTCACGATCGACGGCGACGATTCGGCCAGCTCGCGCAGCCGGTCCTCGTGGGCGACCAGACCGTCGATGCACTTCTCGGCGAACAGCCGTGACACGTTGGCCAGCAGCGTGAACGACTCCAGCACGTTGCGGGCCATCATCGGGATGTAGACGTTCAGCTCGAACGCACCCGACAGTCCGCCGACGGTGACCGCGGCGTCGTTGCCGATGACCTGAGCGGCGACCTGCGTCACCGCCTCGGGCAGAACCGGATTCACCTTGCCCGGCATGATGGAGCTACCCGGCTGCAGGTCGGGCAGCTGGATCTCGCCGAGGCCGGTCAGCGGTCCGGAGCCCATCCAGCGGATGTCGTTGGCGATCTTGGTCAGCGACGCGGCGATCGTCTTCAGCGCGCCGGAGGCCTCGACCAGCCCGTCGCGGGCGGCCTGGGCCTCGAAGTGATCGACCGCCGGACGCAGTTCCTCGATGCCGGTCTGGCTCTTGAGCACCTCGACGACCTTGTCGCCGAAACCCTCGGGCGCGTTGAGGCCGGTGCCGACGGCGGTGCCGCCGATGGCCAGCTCACCGAGCCGGGGCAGGGTCGCGCGCACGCGCTCGACGCCGGCTTCGATCTGGCGCGCGTAGCCGCCGAACTCCTGGCCCAGCGTCACCGGGACGGCGTCCATCAGATGCGTGCGGCCGGATTTCACCGTGGTGCGCCACTGGCGGGCCTTACCGGCCAGCGATTCGTGCAGCACCTCCAACGCCGGGATCAGATGGCGCACCGCGGCCTCGGTGGCCGCGATGTGGGTGGCCGTCGGGAACGTGTCGTTGGAGCTCTGCGACATGTTCACGTCGTCGTTGGGGTGCACCGTCACGCCGTTGCGGGCCGCGATCGACGCGATGACCTCGTTGGCGTTCATGTTCGAGCTGGTGCCCGAACCGGTCTGGAACACGTCGATCGGGAACTGATCGTCGTGCTGCCCGTCGGCGATCTCCCCGGCGGCGGCGATGATCGCGTCGGCCTTATCGGCCGCGAGCAACCCGAGGTCCTTGTTCACCTGCGCGCAGGCGCCTTTGAGCAGCCCCAGCGCCCGGATCTGCGTGCGCTCCAGCGGTCGGAACGAGATCGGGAAGTTCTCGACGGCGCGTTGGGTCTGCGCACGCCACAGGGCGTCCTTGGGCACCCGGACCTCGCCCATGGTGTCGTGCTCGATGCGGTACTCGACGTCTTTGTCGGCCATGTGTGTGATGTTCCTCGAGGGTCGTTGGGGGGGTTACGGCAGGGGATAGGCGGCGCTGCTGTCGCCGGTGAAGTCGACGGCGGAATACTCGTTGAGCTTCGACAGCCGGTGGTACGCCTCGATCATGCGCACGGTGCCGGACTTGCTGCGCATCACGATGGACTGGGTGGTGCAGCCACCGCCGACATAACGCACACCCTGCAGCAGGTCGCCGTCGGTGACGCCGGTCGCGCAGAAGAAGACGTTCTCCCCGGAGACCAGGTCCTCGGTCTTCAGGACGCGGCTGACGTCATGGCCGGCGTCGACGGCCTTCTGCCGTTCCTCGTCGTCCTTGGGGGCGAGCTGGGCGTGGATCGCGCCACCCATACAGCGGATGGCCGCCGCGGTGATGATGCCCTCGGGGGTGCCGCCGACACCGGCGAGCATGTCGGTGCCGGAGTTGGGCCGGCATGCGGAGATGGCGCCGGCGACGTCGCCGTCGGAGATCAACCGGATCCGGGCGCCGGCGTCGCGGACATCGGCGATCAACTGCTCGTGGCGGGGCCGGTCCAGGATGCACACCGTCAGGTCGCGAACGGACACACCCTTCACCTTGGCCACCGCGCGGACGTTCTCGCCGATGGGCTTGGTGATGTCGATGGCGTCGACGGCGTCGGGTCCGACGGCGATCTTGTTCATGTAGAAGACGGCCGACGGGTCGAACATCGCGCCGCGTTCGGCCACCGCGAGCACCGAGATCGCGTTGGGCATGCCCTTGCTCATCAGCGTGGTGCCGTCGATCGGGTCGACGGCGAAGTCGCACTCCGGCCCGTCGCCGTTGCCGACCTCCTCGCCGTTGTAGAGCATCGGGGCGTTGTCCTTCTCGCCCTCACCGATGACGACGACGCCGCGCATCGAGACTGAGTTGACCAGCTCGCGCATGGCGTCCACGGCGGCGCCGTCGCCACCTTCCTTGTCGCCGCGCCCGACCCACCTGCCCGCGGCCATGGCCCCGGCCTCGGTGACACGGACGAGTTCGAGGGCGAGGTTGCGGTCGGGGGCTTCCCTGCGGCGCGACGATGAGCCGCTTGCGCGAAGAGAATCAGACTCAGGAGGCATGCGGTGATTGTCCCAGAACCCCTTCACCAGGTGGGAGCTGGGATACTGGCTTTCATGAGCACGCCGCCGGAGCCCACCTCGCGCGAGCCGGAAGTGACCGGTCCGGCCTACCCCCAGGCCAAGCCCCGGGTGCTGCAGGACGGCCGCGACATGTTCTGGTCGATGGCTCCGCTGGTTCTCGCGTGCATCGTGTTGGCAGGTCTGTTGGGCATGTGCTCGTTCCAGGGCACCCGCACCTCCAACAGCCCGGCGCCGTCGTTCGATGCGCCGGCCGCCCTGCAGGACGATGCGAATGCCCTGCCCGTGCCGATCCGCGTGCCGGTGCTGCCGGAGGGCTGGCAGTCGAATTCGGGCGGACGTGAGGGCATCGAAGGTGGCCGGGTCGATCCGGCCTCCGAGCAGCCGGTCCGCGCGGTGGTCTCGCGCGTCGGCTATCTGACCCCGAGTGGCCAGTACCTGAGCCTGTCGCAGAGCAACGCCGACGAGGACAAGCTGGTCGAATCCATCACCCCGGGCCTGGTGCCGTCGGGTTCCGAAGACGTCGACGGAGTCACGTGGGTGGTGTACCGGGGTGGCGAGGGCACCGAACCGGTGTGGACGACGCGGCTGCCCGGCCCGACCCAGGTCGCCATCACCGGAGCGGGAAGCACCGAGGAGTTCCGCACCCTGGCCGCCGCCACGCAGAAACAGCAGCCCCTGGAGAAACGATGACCGCACGCGAGCAGGACGCCCCGGTAGCCGATCTGACCGGCTGGACCGTCGAAACCTTCACCGCCGCCGGCTACACCCACGACGTGTACCGCCGGGGCGCCGGACCCGGCGTGGTCCTCATCCCCGAGATGCCGGGCCTGCACCCACACGTTCTGGCGCTCGGCAACCACCTCGTCGACAGCGGATTCACCGTCGCGGCGCCCTCGCTGTTCGGCACCCCGCTCAAACCCGCGCTCGGCCCCGGCGCCATCCCGGTCCTGCTGAAGGGTTGCGTGGCCAAGGAGTTCGCCGCCTTCGCCACCAACGCCGACCGGCCCGTCGCGCACTATCTCCGCGCGCTGGCACGTGACCTCAACGCCCGCACCCCCGGCCCGGGCGTGGGAGTGATCGGGCAGTGCTTCACCGGCGGCTTCGCCCTCGCCGCGGCCGTCGACGAGAGCGTGCTCGCCCCGGTACTCAGCCAGCCGTCGGTGCCGTTGGCGCTGACCGCCGCGCAGAAGCGTGATCCCGGGGTGTCCGAGGCCGAGCTGCGGATCATCGAGAAGCGGGCGCAGAACGACGGCCTGTGCGCCCTGGGGCTGCGCTTCAGCCAGGACTGGATGGCTCCGGCCGAACGGTTCGAGACGTTGAAGAACCGCCTCGGCGACGCCTTCGAGGTGATCGAGATCGACTCGAAGAAAGGCAATCCGCACGGCATCTCGTCGTCGGCGCATTCGGTGCTCACCGATCAGATCCGCGAGGTCGACGGCCACCCCGCCTACGAGGCGCGCAAACGCGTCGTCGAATTCCTCACCGAGCGGCTCGCGCCGGCCCACCCCGCCTGAACCGGTCGGCCAACCACCGCCACCAGCGCGGCGGTGACGGCTCGTCGTCGTCCGGGGGCCGCAGCGGGACCCCCTTGTAGACAGCGAGATACACGCTGATCGTCGTGACGATGATGATCATCAGCACCGGGCCGAGCACGATCCCCCAGAAGCCGAACATCGCGATCCCGGAGAACACCGCGAGCAGCATCAGCGCCGGATCCAGCCGGGCCTCCCTGGGAACCAGAATCGGTCGCAGCACATTGTCGATGTTGGTGACCACCAGCAGGTGGAAGGCCACGACGAACACCCCGCCGAACACGTTGCCGAACAACGCCATTCCGATGCCGAACGGGATGGTGACCACACCGCTGCCCAAGGGGATCACCGACAGCGCGGTCAAGATGATGGCGAAGAAGAAGAAGCCGTTGTGGAAGCCGGCCAGGTAGATCGACACGGCGCCGGCCACACCTTGGCAGAGCGCGATCACGAACTGGCCCTTGACCGTTCCCCGCACCATCGCGCCGATCTTGTCCAGATACAGGTCGGTGATCTGTTCGCCGAGCGGGTTGAGCCGGCGGATCAGGGTGCGGATCTTGTCGCGGTTCACCAGCAGCGAGACGAACACGTACAGGAAGATCACCGATGCGGCCAACGCCCCGAGCACCCCGCCGAGCGCACCCTCCAGCACCCCGAGCAGCCATTCGCCGACGCGCTGCGACACCGTGACCACACCGTCGCGCAGGGTGTCCGGGGTGAGGCGGGTGTCGAGGAACGGGACCCGGGCGAGGAGATCGTTGGCGAGTTCGAGACCACGGTCGCCCAGTGCGCTGACGTCCGTGGTGGCCATCCATTGGCTGACCGTGTCCACCATCTGGCTGATCTGCGCGATGGCGAGCATGACGACGATGCTCACCGGGATCACGACGGTGAGCAGGGCGGCCACGACCGTCAGCGTCGCCGACAGTCCGGAGCCCGACCGGCGGCGCAGTCGTTCGTAGAGCGGGGTGAACAGGTACGCCGCGACCGCGGCGACCACGATGAGTATGAAGAAGCTCTGCAGGAAGTAGGCGCCGAACCCCACGGCCAGGGCGGTCGCGACGGCCAACGCCCGCTTCTGCGTGGGGGTGAACTGGTCACCGACGTCGTCGGCCAAGCGCTCAGGCCTCGGCGAGTTTCATGACGTGGCCCAGGATGTCGGGGTAGCGCTTGAGGTGGGCGCCTCCGTTGAGGTCGAGGATCTCGCCGGTCAGCCAGGCCGCGCCGGGGGAGCACAGGTAGCGCACCGCGTTGGCGACGTCCTCGGGGGTGCCCGCGCGACCCAGCGCGGTGTTCTCCAGGTAGTCCTCCACGACGCCGGGCACCGAGGCGGCCGGCGCGGTCAGCGGGGTGTGCACGAAGCCGGGGGCCACGGCGTTGACGCGGATGCCGCGGGCGCCCATCTCGAGGGCGGCGACCTGGGTCAGCATCGACAGGCCGGCTTTCGCGGCGCAGTACGCACTCATCCCGGACGCGGGCTGGCGTCCGTTGAGCGACGAGATCTGCACCAGGACGCCGCCTTCGCGCAGCATCCGGCCGGCGTGTTTGGCGACGATGAAGCCGCCGGTGAGACAGACGTCGATCACCTCGCGGAACTGGTCGACCGGCATGTCGGTGATCAGGCCGACATTGCTGAACCCCGCGCAGTTGACCACGGCGTCGAGCGTTCCGGTCTGCGCGAAGAGCGCCTCGACGGAGTTCTCGTCGATGACGTCGACGGTGGCGGCGCTGTGCGGGGTGCCCAGTTCGGCCGCGCGGTCGCGCGCGCCGTCGGTGTTGCGGTCGGCGAGCACGACGCGGTAGCCGTCGGCCGACAGGGCCTGGGCGGTGGCCCAGCCGATGCCTGACGCGGCGCCGATGACTATGGCGACCCGATCGCTAGCGTCGATCATCGAGGTGACTCCTGCGCAGCCGGAAACCAGAACGTGTAACCCAGAACGTGTAACAACGTCACACCTGCGCGGCCAAAACGCAATAGCGCCGTTGGCATCCGGGCTGGCACACTCGTGCGGGTGGTGGACCTGCAGAGATCGGAGTCGATATCGGTGGCGCTGCCGCCGGACGAGCTCTATGCGCTGGTGTCGGATGTGACCAGGACGGGCGAATGGAGTCCGGTCTGCAAGGCCTGCTGGTGGGACGACGGCGACGGCCCCCGCGTCGGCGCCCACTTCACCGGCCGCAACGAGACCCCCGAGCGGACGTGGGAGACGCGCAGCCAGGTGGTCGCGGCCGACCCGGGCCGCGAATTCGCCTGGGAGGTCAACAACGGCTGGGTGCATTGGGGCTACACCCTCGAGGCCGACGGTGACGGCACCCGGCTGACCGAGCACTGGGAGTTCCTGCCGGCCGGGCTCGCCGGCTTCGGTGAACGCTTCGGCGACGCGGCCGATGCGGAGATCGCCAAACGCAGCGAGGCGGCCCGCACCGGGATTCCCGAGACGCTGGCCGCCATCAAGCGGGTGGCCGAAGGCGCCTGACCCGCGGGGGTGTCAGGCGGTCAGGGCCGAATACAGCGAAACCCGATGTGGCTCATGCCCGTATCCACCGGCTGCGGTCGGCGTGCGGCGGGCCGATAGCGCAGGCAGTAGCTGTCGGCGCACAGGAACGATCCGCCCTTGACCACCCGGCGGGGCACCGCGAACTGCGACTGCCGAGGGTCGACACTGTCGGCGGCGCAACAGGGTTGGCCGTCGCGGGTGGCGCCGTACCAGTCGGTGGTCCACTCCCACACGTTGCCCGCCATGTCGTACAACCCGTAGCCGTTGGGCGGGTAGCCGGCCACCGCGGTGGTGCGGCCGTATCCGGGATCCGGACGCCAAGGGAAGTCGCCGTGCCAGTAATTCGCCAGCCGCTCGCCGGGCCGCTCGGGGTCCTCACCCCAGGTGTAGGTGGTGTGCTCGAGTCCACCGCGGGCGGCGACTTCCCATTGGGCTTCGGTCGGCAGGGTCAGACCCGCCCACGTCGCGTAGGCCTGGGCATCGGCGTAGGCGACGTGTACGACGGGGTGTGCGGCGCGTTTGTCGATCGACGAGTTCGGTCCGACCGGATGCCGCCAGGACGCACCGGGCGTCCAGAGCCACCACTGACTGAGGTGCGTCAGGTCCACGGGGCCGGCGGTGCGGCGGAACACCATCGAGCCGGGTTGGAGGTTCTGCGGGGGAGCGCCCGGATAATCGGCGGGGTCGAGCGGACGTTCGGCGATGGTGACATACCCTGTCGCAGCGACGAATTCGGCGAACTGGGCGTTGGTCACCTGACGGGTCTGGATGCTGAACGCCTCGACGGTGACCGCCGCGGCGGGTGCCTCCTCGGGGTAGTGGTGGTCGGAGCCGAGGGTCGCCGTCTGCGCCGGGATCCGGACGAACTCCTCGCCGGAATCGACGTTTCGCCCGACGCCACGCGAACTTTCCCGCCCAGGTGTTCGGTCGGGCGCAATCGGGTCAGGCACTGAAGACCGTGCGCCAGTCGTCGCGCATGCTGATCACCGTCCAGTCCTGCGCCGCGGCGTTCTCGAGCGCGCGTTCGGCGCCGGCGTCGTAGGCGAATTCCCGCTCGGCGTCGTCGTGGCGTACCAGCAGGCGCAGCCCGCGACAGTACTGCAGCATCTCGTTGTCGCCGTTGGAGTTGCCGACCGCGATGAGGGGGCGCCGTCCGAGGCGGTTCCAGATGCGCACCGGTTTCTCCGGGCCGTCGTCGAAGACGTCGAGCGTCGGCTGGATCACCAGATCGCCGGTGTCGGTGAACTTCAAACCCTGCGCACTGCCCACCACCCGCTCGGGCGGGATGCCGTAGATCGCCCGCGCGATCGGGCGGATGAAGTCGCGGCCGCCCCCGGAGACGATGTAGCAGGTGAAGTCGTTGGCCTCCAGATAGCGCAGCAGCTCGACCATCGGCGCATAGGTGCACTCGCGGTACGGCCGCCGGAGCGTCGGGTGGCCGGCGTCGGCGAAGAACGCGGCGACCAGGGCGGCGTGCTCCTCGACCGCCATCGCCTCGTGCAGTGCCAGGCCCGCCTGCGCCAGCAGTTTCAGGTCGCTGTCGTCGCCCTGATAGTGCTTGGTGACGGCGCCACCGAACCACGCCAGATCGTGCTCGGCGGCCGCTCGATACGGTTGACGCGACCGCAGATCAGGGTCCTCGGCGGCTTTGACCGCCAATCGTCGGACGATGAAGTCGAGTTGGATGTACGCGGGCTTCTCACACCAGAGCGTGCCGTCGTTGTCGAAGACGGCCACGCGCTCCTCGGGTGCCACGTCGTTGCCGGCCCGCTGCACGAAGTCGACGATCGCCGACCTCGTGGGGCCGTCGGTCCACGAGTCGAGCATCTAATCCGACGCCAGGAACTCTTCGAGCTTCTTGACGATCTGGTCGATGCTGAAACTGGCCGGTGGGTGCCGTGGCGGAAACTCCTTGAACGTGTCCAGGAACGCCGCCGCCCCGGCGGTGGCATAGAAGGCGAAGAAGTCACGACGCAAGAACCACTCGTAGTACGTGTTCGACGTGATGTCGGCGTATTCGAAGGGGTCGGTGCGCAGATTGAACAGTTTCGGCACGCGCAGTTCGGTGAACGGCTCGGCCCAGATCCGCAGGGTGCCCTGGCACCGTTGCTCGGCGAACACGATCTTCCAATTCTCGAAGCGCAAGGCCACCAACTGCGCGTCGTCGTTGAAATAGAAGAACAGGCGTCGTGGGCTCTCCTCGACCTCACCGGTCAGGTAGGGCAGCAGATTGAAACCGTCGATGTGCACCCTGTACTCGGTCTCGCCGTCGGCGCCGGCTTTGTGTCCCTTCTTCAGCTTGTCGCTGATGTCGGGGTCCCCGGCGGCGGCGAGCAGTGTCGGCAGCCAATCGTGGTGCTGGATGATCTCGTTGGAGACGACGCCCGCCGCGATCTTGCCCGGCCACCGGATCAGCTCCGGGACGCGGAACGCGCCCTCCCAGTTGGTGTTCTTCTCGCTGCGGAACGGGGTGGTGCCGGCGTCCGGCCACGAGTTGCGATGCGGGCCGTTATCGGTGGAGTAGATGACGATCGTGTCGTCAGCGATGCCGAGCTCGTCGAGGACGTCGAGGACAGTGCCCACGTTCTTGTCGTGGTCGATCATCGCGTCGTGGTATTCGGACTGCCACAACCCGGCCTGGCCGCGGCTTTCGGGCTTGACGTGGGTGTAGAGGTGCATGTGGGTGAAGTTGCACCACACGAAGAACGGGTTGCCCTCGGCGTGCTGGCGCTTGATGTAGTCGACGGTGCGGTCGGCGATGTCGTCGTCGATGGTCTCCATGCGCTTGGCGGTGAGCGGGCCGGTGTCCTCGATGGTCTGTTTGCCGACCGGTCCGAACTTCGGGTCGTCGGGTTCTGTGGAGACCTCGGTGGTGGCTTTGCAGTTCATCACCCCGCGCGGCAGCGCCTGCTGGTACAGCCGCGGGAACCGGTCCTTGTGGGGATAGTCGTACTGCTCCGGTTCCTCCTCGGCGTTGAGGTGGTAGAGGTTGCCGTAGAACTCGTCGAAGCCGTGCACCGTCGGTAAGTACTTGTTCAGGTCACCGAAGTGGTTCTTGCCGAACTGCCCGGTCGCGTAGCCGAGGGGTTTGAGCAGTTCGGCGATGGTCGGATCCTCGGCGGCCCAGCCGATGTCGACGCCCGGCACGCCGACCTTGCTCATCCCGGTGCGGTAGACGCTCTGACCGGAGATGAACGCCGCCCGTCCGGCGGTGCAGCTCTGCTCGCCGTAGGAATCGGTGAATCGCATACCCTCGTTCGCGATTCGGTCGATGTTGGGGGTGCGGTAGCCCATCAGACCGTCGCTGTAGCAGCTCAGGTTGCTGATGCCGATGTCGTCGCCCCAGATGACGAGGATGTTGGGTTTTCCGTCCGGCATCGCGCTCTCCTCGATGGTCGACGTCTGTGCCGATCGTAGGCGTGTCCCGGCGTCGCTGCGCGGGGAACGGCGCACAATCTGAAGCCATGTTGGCCGTCGAGCTGATCACCCGTGTCGGTCTGGCGACGCTGCTGGGGGTGATCATCGGCGTGGAGCGTCAGTGGCGGGCCCGGATGGCGGGATTGCAGACGATGGCCCTGGTCAGCATGGGCTCGGCGCTGTTCTTCATCCTGGGCGCCTTCAGCTTCCCCGGCACCGATCCGACCCGGGTGGCGGCCCAGATCGTCTCGGGCATCGGCTTTCTCGGCGCCGGAGTGATCCTCAAACACGGGTTGTCGGTGGTCGGGTTGAACACCGCGGCGACGCTGTGGGCCACCGCCGCGGTGGGAGCGCTCGCCGGCGCGTGGATGTGGCGGGAGGCGATCGCCGGGGCGGCGATCGTGGTGTTCGGCAACTTGTTCCTGCAGCCACTGGCGCGCCGGATGGACATCCGCAGCGGACGCAATGCCGCCGAGGAGGCGTCCACCTTCACCATCGAGGTGGCCTGTCCGAGGGACTCCGGTGAGCAGGTGCGCGCACTGGTCGGCAGCGCACTGGGGTCGGCCGAGCTGACGGTGACGGCGATCAGCTCGGCGGTCCGCGCGGCGGACGACGAGACGGTGGTGCGCGCCGACGTCTCCACGGGCGCGGGCGGGGAGGCCGGAGTGGAGGCCGCGGTCAGTGAACTCGCCACCGACCCGCGGGTCAGGGCGGCGAGGTGGAGCGCGACCTGATCAGCCGGCAGGCGGAGCGGGTACCGCGGCCACCGGCGACTTCCCGCGCTGGGCCTTCATCTTATCGTACAACTCGACGTAGTAGGGCAGGCACTGTTCCATCGCCTGTTCGGTGGTGTAGAGCGGCCGGTAGCCCAGATCGCGTTCGGCCTTGGCGATCGAGAAGTAGTTGTCCAGCGTGATCCGTTCCACCGCAGTCGGTTCCAGCGGCGGCTTGGGCAGCCCGAACCGGAAGTGCAGCCGCTGCCAGAGCGTCATCACCGCGAGCACCATCCGCCCGGAGATCCGCAGCGTGGGCAGCTTCTCCCCGCAGGCCTCGATGACCGGCCTGCTGAACTCGAACATGTTGACCGGGTCGCCGTCGTTGACGAAGTACGCCTGCCCGGGCGCGGTGCCGCCCGGCACCAGGTGCTGTGCGGCGAGGATGAATCCGTGCACCAGGTTGTGCACGTAGGAGTTGTCGAGTTTGACGTCCTTGCTCCCGACGAGCACCTTGACGTGTCCGGCCTGCACGCTCTCGAACACCTTGCGGAACATCGTCTGGTCGCCGCGGCCCCAGATGCCGCTCGGCCGGATCGAGCACGTCAGCATCCCGTCGACAGCGTTCTGAGACAGGACGAACTTCTCGGCCACCACCTTGGTCTCGGTGTAGAGGTCGTTGAAGCGGTCGGTGTAGGGCATCGTCTCGTCGCCGGCGACGATGCGCTGACCGCCCATGACGACACTGTTGGATGCGGTGTAGACGAAGCGCGCGACGCCGGCCGCGCGGGCGGCACGCACCAGGTTCTCGGTACCGCCGACGTTGACCGCGAAGCTGCGCTGCCGGTACTCCTCGGTGACCGACGCGCCGCCCATCAGGTCGATGATCGCCGCGGTATGGAACACGGTGTCGACGCCCGCCACGGCCTCGGCGACGGTCTCGGGATCGCAGATGTCCCCGACGAGCGTCTCGAGGTTCGGGTGCGGCGGCAGGGGGGACGGGGCGCGGTCGAAGGACCGCACGTGGTGGCCCCGCTCGAGCAGTTCGGTCACCAGGTTGGCCCCGACGAAGCCGGAGCCGCCGGTCACCAGCATCCGGCCGAGTTCGGTCGTCAATGATGCGTCACCCATGGCGGCGACTATAACTGAAACGTGTTCCAGTTTTGAAGTCCCGACGGCAAAGCGGTGACTTCGTCAGTTCTCTTCGTCGTCGTCCCCACTGAGGGTATTCTCGATCCTCTGCCGCGCGCCAGCTAAGTGCTCCTCGCAGCATTTGGCCAGCGCTTCGCCTCTTTCCCACAGGGTCAGCGATGCATCGAGGTCGAGGCCGCCCTGCTCGAGCTGCTGCACGACGGCGATCAGTTCGTCGCGGGCCTCTTCGTACCCCATCTCACTAATGGGCTTCATCTACTCTTCATCCGCTCCTGTGCTGACGGCGTTGACGGCCCCATCGGCCACCCGGATGCGCAACTGCGCCCCCGCCGGGGCGTCGGCGGTGGTCCGCAGGACGTGGGCCTCATCGCCCGCCGACACCGTCTGCACGACCGCGTAGCCGCGCGCCAGGGTGGCGGCCGGACCGAGGGTCATCAGTCGCGCCGACAGGTGTCCGATCCGCTCGGATTCCACGGCGACCAGGCGGGCGACGTCACGGCGTCCGGCGGTCCTGGCGCGGTGTACGTCGGCGGCACGGGCCTCCAGCGCCTGCAGCGGTTGCGCCAGCACCGGCCTGCTGCGCAGCTGGGTGAGGTGGTGCTGCTCGCGGTTGACCCAGTTGCGCAGCGCGCGGGCGCTGCGCATCCGCAGGTCGGCCACGAGCGCCTGTTCGGCCGCGGCGTCGGGAACGATCCGCTTGGCGGCGTCGGTCGGTGTGGCTGCGCGCAGGTCGGCGACCAGGTCCGACAGCGGGTTGTCCGGTTCGTGGCCGACGGCGCTGACCACCGGGGTGGTGCACTTGGCGATCTCCCGGCACAGCGTCTCGTCGGAGAACGGCAGCAGATCTTCGACGCTGCCTCCGCCGCGGGCCAGCACGATGACGTCGACCGCGTCGTCGCGGTCGAGCGCCCGCAGCGCCTCGACGATCTGCGGGACGGCGTTGGGGCCCTGCACCGCGGCGTTGCGCACGGCGAACCGGACGGCGGGCCAGCGGTTCGTCGCGACGGCCACGACGTCGTGCTCGGCGGCCGAGGCCCGGCCGGTGATCAGGCCGATGGTGCCGGGCAGGAACGGGATGGGCCGTTTCAGCCGGGGGTCGAACAGGCCTTCGGCGTCGAGCAGCCGGCGCAGCCGCTCGATGCGGGCCAGCAGCTCGCCGATGCCGACCGCCCGGATCTCACTGATCCGCAGGCTGAACGAGCCGTTGCGGGTGTAGAACTGCGGTTTGCCCAGCACGATCACCTGGGTGCCCTCGCTGAGTGCGACGGGGGCGTTGGCGACCAGGTCGCGGGGGCAACTCACCGACAGCGACATGTCCGCGGCCGGGTCGCGAAGCACCATCCACGCGGTGTTCTGCCGCAGTTTGAGCTCGGTGAGCTGACCTTCGATCCAGACCATGCCGAGCCGGTCGATGTACTTGGCGACCCGGGTCGCGACGGCGCGGACCGGCCAGGGGTTGTCGGCGGATTTACCCTGCTCGTCGCTCACGTCGCGTGGCCGCGGGTCACTTGGCGTTGGCGCGGGTGATCCGGTTGGCCAGCAGGGTCTGGAACGGCGCACGCGCACGGGTGGCGCCCTCATAGGCCAGCAGCGCCTCGAGATCGGCCACCGACAGCGAGGGCAGCCGAGCCCGCAGCTGGGCCAGCGTCAGCGACTGGTAGTCGAGTTCGTCGGCGATGCCCGGTGTCGCCTCGGCGGCCGGTTCGGTCTCCGGTTCCGGCTCGGATCCGCCATCGGTCTCCGGCTCGCCGGTCGAGTACAGCGCGAAGCGGCCCTCGGTGCGGCGTTCGCCGTCGGCGGCCGGATCGGGCGCGTCGTCCTCGTCGAACGTCGCCCACTCCGGTTGCTCGTCCTTGGGCGGGAAGATGCTCTCCAGCGCCTCATCGCCCCGGTTCACCAGGTCGGCGAGGTTCTGCTGGAGATGGATGACGATGCTGGCGACCTGGCTGGCCACCGTCATCGGGTACATCAGGATGGTCTGCGGCAGTTTGCGGGTTTCCTCGACCGCTGTGACGGTCACGCCGACCAGCAGACGGACCCCATAGGGTGCGGTAGCCATGCGCCTAGCCTACGGATGGGCGTTCGGTGCTGGCGGTCAGTACCCTGGGAGTCATGCCGTCGACCATCAACATGGGGATTCCTGGCACGTCCAGCTCGGTCACCGGCGGTGTCGCGGGGAAGCGGGTGCTGCTCGCCGAGCCGCGCGGCTACTGCGCCGGCGTGGACCGGGCCGTCGAGACCGTGGAGCGCGCGCTGGAGAAGCACGGGGCTCCGGTCTACGTGCGGCACGAGATCGTGCACAACCGCTACGTCGTCGAGACCCTGGCCAAAGCCGGCGCGGTGTTCGTCGAACAGACCGACGAGGTGCCCGAGGGCGCCATCGTCGTCTTCTCCGCCCACGGGGTGGCGCCGACGGTGCACGTCGAGGCGGCCGCCCGGAACCTCAAGACCATCGACGCCACCTGCCCCCTGGTGACCAAGGTGCACAACGAGGCCAAACGCTTCGCCCGCGACGACTACGACATCCTGCTCGTCGGTCACGAAGGGCACGAAGAGGTCGTCGGGACCGCCGGGGAGGCGCCGGACCATGTGCAGGTCGTCGACAACCCCGACGCCGTCGACAACGTCACCGTGCGCGACCCGAACAAGGTGATCTGGCTGTCGCAGACCACGCTGAGCGTCGACGAGACCATGGAGACCGTGCGCCGGCTGCGGGAGAAGTTCCCCATGCTGCAGGATCCGCCGAGCGACGACATCTGCTACGCGACCCAGAACCGTCAGGTCGCGGTCAAGGCGATGGCACCGGAATGTGATCTGGTGATCGTCGTCGGGTCGAAGAACTCGTCGAATTCGGTGCGGCTGGTCGAGGTGGCGCTGGGTGCGGGCTCCGACGCCGCGCACCTGGTCGACTACGCCGACGATATCGATCCGGCGTGGCTGGCGGGGGTCACCACGGTCGGCGTGACCTCCGGTGCGTCGGTGCCCGAGGTGCTGGTGCGCGGAGTTCTGGAACGCCTCGCCGAATACGGCTATGACACCGTCCAGCCGGTCACCACGGCCAACGAAACGCTGGTGTTCGCGCTGCCGCGGGAGATCCGGCCCGCCCGCAGCGAACCGGTCAGCTGACCGTCAGACGTCGTACTCCCAGCCGTCGGGGTCCCAGCTGCTGCGCCGGGCCCGCGGGCGGCTGCGGTATTCGCTGCGCTCATCGAGGTCCTCGTCGCCGCCGCGGTAGCGGACCCGGGACACCGGATGGTGGGTCGACGAACCCGCCGACCCGTTCGCGCTGAACGGTTCGTAGTCGTCGAAGTCCTCGTAGCGTCGGCGCCGTTCCGGCCGCTCGTAGGTGCGGTGGTCCTGCGGCGGAAGCTTCTCGCGGGGTTGACGCTCGCGCGGCTGGCGTTCGCGGCTCCGGCGAGGGGTGTCTCGGCCGTCGCGCTCGCGACGCCGGCGGGGTTCGGCGGAGTCCTCGGACCGCGCCGGTCGGGTGCGCCGCGGCCGCTCGGTGATCGGCTCGATGATCTCGGTGTCGGCCGGGCGGGCATGCCGGGAGCGGGGCGGTGTGCGTTCGGTCGGCGTGCGGGCCGCGCTTCTGGCCGACGGGTCCCGGCTGCCCCGCGTGCGTTCGGCGGTCGACTTGGTGGGTCGAGCTGCCCTGGTGGAACGGCGGGGGCGCTCGGCGGTGCGGCGGCGACGCGGCGGCTCCTCGTCCAGCGCGTCGTCGGCCTCCTCGGCGGCGGCGTCGCGGTGGGTGGCCGCGGCGACCTTGGCGCCGACCGCCGCGAGCAGCCCATTGCGGCGGGCGCCGCCGGTGGCGCGGGCTTTCTTCGGCCCGGCGGGGTTCGCGTCCGCGACGTGGGCGGTGCGGCCCAGATACCAGCGCGCCGCGCCGATGAGCAACACCAGCGCCGAGGTGAAGAACATCAGCGGGAACCGCTCGATCAGCGGATAGCCGCAGTTGATGGCGAGGTCCTTGAGCCCGTTGATCTCTGAGCTGTGGAACAGGAAATAGGCGCCGGGCACCGTGACGAACAGCAGCAGGGGCGGCTGGATGACCGCGGTGAACAGCCCCGACTGCCGGACGGCCAGGACGGCGAGCACACAACCGAGTCCGAAGCAGACGGCGAAGACCGAGCCGAGTTCGCGCGTGCCCGCACCGGCGTCGAAGGCGAAGCCGATCGCGATGAAGGTGAGCGCCAGGACCACCGCACCCCACCACGGCACCCCCGGGAAATTCGGGTGCACGGAGCGGTGATCGGCCGCTACTGCCGACCGTGCGCGCTGTCCAGACACAGGTAGACCGTACCGGCTCAGCACAGGTGCGTGCCGCCAGCGCGCGCGGGTGTGGCCGTCACCTCTGGCAGACTGTGGATCCCGTGGGCCTCAACCTGGGAATCGTCGGACTGCCGAATGTCGGCAAATCGACTCTGTTCAATGCGCTGACGCGCAACAACGTGCTGGCGGCGAACTATCCGTTCGCGACGATCGAACCCAACGAGGGCGTCGTCCCACTACCCGACCCCCGGCTCGACAAGCTGGCCGAACTGTTCTCCTCGGAGAAGACGGTGCCGGCGCCGGTGACGTTCGTCGACATCGCGGGCATCGTGAAGGGCGCCTCGGAAGGGGCCGGGCTGGGCAACAAATTCCTGGCCAACATCCGCGAGTGCGATGCGATCTGCCAAGTGGTGCGGGTGTTCGCCGACGACGACGTCGTGCACGTCGACGGCAAAGTCGATCCGAAATCCGACATCGAGGTGATCGAGACCGAGCTGATCCTCGCCGATATGCAGACCCTCGAGAAGGCCGTCCCGCGGTTGGAGAAGGAAGCCCGCACCCACAAGGACCGCAAGCCGGTGCTGGGTGCGGCGGTGGCGGCGCAGGAGGTGCTCAACGCCGGCAAGACGCTGTTCGCGGCGGGCACCGACGTCAGCCTGCTACGCGAGCTGAACCTGATGACTACCAAACCGTTCCTGTACGTCTTCAACGCCGACGAGTCGGTGCTGACCGACGAGGCGCGCAAAGCCGAGTTGCGCGAGCTGGTGGCCCCCGCCGATGCGGTGTTCCTCGACGCGAAGATCGAAGCCGAACTGCAGGAGCTCGACGACGAATCGGCGGCCGAACTGCTCGAATCGATCGGGCAGACCGAGCGGGGTCTGGATGCCCTGGCCCGGGCGGGTTTCCACACGCTGAAGTTGCAGACCTACCTCACCGCCGGGCCGAAAGAGGCGCGGGCGTGGACGATCCACCGGGGCGACACCGCACCGAAGGCGGCCGGCGTCATCCACACCGACTTCGAGAAGGGCTTCATCAAGGCCGAGATCGTGTCGTTCGACGATCTGGTCGAGGCCGGGTCGATGGCGGCGGCGAAGGCCGCGGGCAAGGTCCGGATGGAAGGTAAGGACTACGTGATGGCCGACGGCGACGTGGTGGAGTTCCGGTTTCAAGCAACGTCTGGCCAGCAGCCGAAGAAGTAGTGCCGTGCCTCTCCCCGAACCCACCCGTTCAGAAGTTGTGAGCTATGCACTCGCCGACTTGGCGGGCGACCTCGACTGGCACGTCAACTACTTCGAATTCATTGGCGATTCTGATCTGCGTAGTCGCCTCGGACAGGAGTTCTACGCTGCGAGATGCCTGTACAAGCTCTGGGAAGGGCTGAGAATTGACGAGCAGTGGGCGAGCCAGGCGCAGGTGCAGTTGCAGGTTCAGCAGTATGCCTCGATCTACGAGGCGTCTGTCCATCACCTTCTGTTTGTAGAAGCAGCCGACGAACCGATAGTTCAACGCCTCAATGAGTACCGTGCGCTGGTCGAACGGCCGTTACCGGGCCACATTATGGACCGCATTCGTCGCCTCGAGGATGACGACGCCAACGACATAGTCGGGGCGGTAATGGCGACGCGCCGCGCGCAAGAGTCGAAAGTCCGGTTCGATAGCAAGGTTGCGGCGGCGGTGGAGCTTGGAATTCTTGACGAGTCCCTCGGGAGTGAAATTAAAGGCTTCTACACGGCCCGGAACTACATCCACATCCACGCGGAGATCCGCCATAAGGATTTTGATTGGCAGGTCTCGTTCGCGCGCGACGCCTATCGACGCATGCAGCCCTTCAAATCTCAGGTTTCGTCCTGGCTTGCGAAGCGGGCATGATCAAAGTCAACCGCCATGTGTGTACAGAGCGGAACGTCGCGGAGTTCCGGTTCGGAACGACGTCTACATCGAAAGCCAAGGCCTAGTCACCCCAGCCGAAGGTGCGACCGCCGGGTCGAGGGCGGACTACAGCAACCGACTGCGACGTTATGTCAGATGCGTCGATCAAGATGGCGTCAGAAGCGCGCCTAAACCTCGCGACGGCTCTGCCGGGCGACCGCGTTCGACGCGCTCCGAGGGCGGTTGTTTCCGCCGTCGTCGTTGTTGATCAGAACGGGGTAGACACTCACTATGGATACGGTGTGGTCACGGTTGCAGGCCATTGTCCGGTGGGTGCTGGGCGCGTCGTCGCCGCCACCGACGGTTCCCCCTAGTGTCCATCCGATGACTACGGCCACTGTCCCTGTGACATCCGACTTGGCGGAGTTCGAAGCTGTGGGCGGTCGCGGCCAACGGTTCGAGCCCACTTTGGAGCGCGAACTCGACGCTGACCTTCGAGTGCTCGCCGGTGGACTCCCTGGGGCGAGTGAGGGTTTGCTCGGAGTTGTTGAGTTTCAAGGACCACGCGGGGTACCGGACCTCCTGGTGATGACGCGGGGTCTCGCGGCCCTCGAACGCCGCCTCGACAACGGTGCCCCCTTCATCGAAGGTCTCGCCGACTGCGCCGTACTCGCCGCCCTCAACGTCAAGCGACCGACGACGAGCGATACCGTCGCGTCGGTTACGGGGATGAGTCTGGAGCAAGTAGAGCGCAGATTGAGGGCTCTGGCTCAGGTTGGTGTGGTGATGACCAGCAGCCTCGGCTTCTGCCGCCGCGCTGATCTCGAACCGATTGGTCGAACCTACGCGTTCGAGGCCAAGGTTTCGGACTGGCGTCGCGGCCTGGATCAGGCGCTGCGCTATTCAGCGTGGTGTGATGCGTCGTCTTTGGTACTCCTCCGGCCACCGGCAGACATGGGGAGTCTGATCGCACGCTGCAACGAGTTGGACATCGGCCTTGCGGTCCGTGACGAGTGGGTGCGAAGGCCACGCCTCGGGAAGCCGCAGCGTGCTCTTCGCCTCGCCGCGTCGGAGCGGCTGGCCCGCCAAGTCAGCCGCTTAGAGGTCAAGCCCTTCGCCCACGGCGTAGGCGTCTAGCACCGACCTCATCGCGGTGCACCAAACCGCCTTGTCCCGGTTGCCTACCGACGGGATCGCCGCAATGAGCGCGTCGAATTCGGTTGCGGCTCCGATATACCGATCTCTCAGCAACTCGAACCGCTGCTGGCTGGACTGTTCGGCGTTGAGAGCCGAGACGACGGCCGACAACTGCGCCAGATGATGTACCCGCTCTTCGCCGTCGGTTCGAGGCATTGGGCCGCCTCGGATGCGCGCAGCACGCTCGGGGTTCCACCGCACGATCTGGTCAGCGGTGTCCCGGCGCAGCACGGCGTGCAGCGCCCCCTGCGTCACATATGCCGCAGGGCGACGAATGCCCCCCGAGTCAAGCCGGAACGAACTCGGGTCAAAGGTTCTGTGCGCACGGTGCCAGCCGGTCCCAATGGTGTCGGCACCGGCTGCAACAGCGGGCAGACCGGCGTAGTCCGAATAGCAGACGATGACCCTCGACCGCAGCGACAGCGACCGCACAGTTCGACACAGCCCCTCGAACGCCGGGACGTCGTTCACATCGGGGAGCGAATCGAGCACAATCTCGTTGGCGACGGTCAACACCCAGACCGGCGCACGCAGGGCAACAAGCGTTCCGACGTAGGCGTCAAGATCAGCGCCCGCCGCCCAGAACGACCGGGTGCCGACCAACGACTGCCAAGACGTGTCGGTGATACCCCGAGCGATGCGAGCGAGTTCGAGCGCGGTCGGAACTTCGGAACCCAACGGCGACGACAACTGCACCGTCGGGGCGAGGAAGGGCGCCGACAAGACACTTTGGCGCTGAAAGACGCGCTCAACGTGGTCTAGATACTCGGCGGCGGTTGTCAGCGCCGGAGTCGGGTTCGGCCACAACTCCCACTGATCGTAGAAGTCGAGCTTGTTGGTCGTCGCCAGCATCCGGGCGTGGGTCATGGGGTCGAAGATGAAGTACCCGTTGAGGTCGTCCATGTCGGCTGCGAGCGTCGATGCACTCGGGTTTCGCTCTTGCGACACCCGAGGAGTTGAGAACGGGTTGACGACGACGCCACTCGCGAACCCGGCCTGTACCGCTTCTCGCGACCACTTGCGGTGTCCGCCTGCGCGGCCATCGTGGAGCAACACGCCGCTCATGACGTGGCTCCACGAGCGGCGATCGCCTCGGCGAGTTCAACTCCGTCGAGGAACCGCCGTGCGGGTTGCCGATTCAGGCAGCGGTTGACGATCGACGCGAGTTCGTCGGTGATGTCGCTTCGAAGCGCCGCTACGTCCGGGCAGGACTCCGTACGGAGTCGATTGTGGTAGTCCGCTTCGTCGGCGCCGGGGGCGACCGGGAGTGTTGCGGTGAGTGCGGCGTAGGCCAGGATGCCCACGGCGAAGATGTCGCTCGCTGGCGTCGGTCGACCACCGGGCACATGCTCCGGCGACATGAACCCGAGGGTGCCGGGCTGGAACTGTCCGGTCAACGCCGTTTTCGCGAGGTGCTTCGCCAGGCCTGGGTCCATCAGAACGTATCGTCCGTCGTCCGTCTTGCGCACGTTGCCGGGCGACAGATCGCGGTGAACGACTTCGAGTTCGTGGCACGCGGCCAGCCCTGCGGCAAGGTCGGTGAGAAGCGCCCAGACGTCATCCTCGCCCCAGGGCGCTCGGAGCAGCGGCGTCAGGTCGCTGCCCGTCAGGCGCTCCTCTGCCCAGCAGATCGCTTCCGGACGATCGCCGATCTCGACCGCTTCGGTGAGCAGCGGAACGACGTTCGGCGAGGACACCGCTGCCAGCACATCGACCTCGCGATGGGCGCGTTCGACAACGGTGTCGGCGGTCGGTCCGTCGGGTACCAGGACAATCTTCGCCACCGCTGGAGCCCCGGCCAGTTCTCCAGCCAGCACGATCTTCTGCCCGCCGCTCGTCAGCACCGTGGCGTTGTCGAGCCCGAGTCGACCCGGCACATCATCAATGATTCGCTGAATATCCTGTGCGTCCACCAATTGCTCCCCGAACCGTTTTGCCATGCGGGCGTCCGCAAGCCGCAGACGTCCCCCGGTCGGACAGTGTACGGAGGGGCACCGACAATGACGGGTAAGCGAGCTACCCGCCGATCGTGCGACGCATCCAGGCGGGCGGTGGAGTACCCCGTCCTTCGCGCATCCGGTGAGCGGTGTCGAGAGGTGACGCGAAGCCCCATTGCTGGCCGATCGAGTGGACCAGCACGTCGTGCGCGACGACGACGGCGGCAAGGCTGTCGGGCTGGTGCTGTCCGACCTGCCAGGTGACCGCCGCCTGTTCGAGGTCGGGCAGGTACCCCGCGATGCGCGTGGTCCCAGTCTCCAAGCCCTGCAGCAGCGCCGCCGACCGTGCCAGCGCATCACCGCCGCCGCGCCCGCTGCCCTTCGGAGGCCAGGTGGTCACCTTGATCGGGTGCGTCGTGGCGGTTCGGCGCAGTGCGTGTTTGACTACGCGCTGGTAGGTCTCGCGTGCAGCGAAGCCCTCCACCGCGATCTCCGACGCGCCGACGTCGACGGCCAGACCAACAGCGGCCCTGGCCCATTGGTCCGATGTCATCGGCGCGGACACGTCGGAGATCACCGCCACCACGCCCTCGCGAGTCAGCGACGCCGCCACGATGCCGCAGCTGTCACCCGAGCCGGAGTCGGCGGGGTCCACACCAACGACGGTCTTGGTCGGTGCAGTCGGTGCTGCAGGCAACCGCCACTGATCGAGCCAGGCACGCTTGACCAGCCCGCCCTCGGGAGCGGCGGGCACGCCCTGATACAGGGCATACCAGGCACATTCGCCGACGCTGCGGCGGATCGCGGCGAACTCGGCAACGGTGTAGCCGAGCGCCGAGGTCATCACCACGCCTGACTCGCGGCCCAGCGCGTCGGGGATGCCCGCCTCGGCGACGGCGGGAATGTTGACATGGGTCCAGACGTCGGGCTCGTCGCGCAGCAGGGTGCCTGCGAGGTCGTCGGGATGCCACCGGGTCATCACCAGCACCACGGAGCCGCCGGGATGCACGCGAGACATCAACGTCGACCGGAACTCGTTGATCACTCGGCGACGGTGAGCAGCGGAGTCGGCCTCGCTCTGGTCCTTCACCGGGTCATCCACCAGCAACAGGTCGGCACCGAACCCCGTCGCGCCGGAGTTGATGCCGCCCGCGAGCAGACCACCGGCGTGACCGTCGACCCGCCAGCGCCCCACCGCCGTCTTATCGGGGGAGAGCCGGTACCCGAGCAGGTCGGCGTGTTCGGCGATCATCGCCCGCGCCTCGCGGCTGTGGTCCTGGGCGAGTTCGTCGCTGTAGGAGGCGAGGATGATTTGGGCGTCGGGATTGCGCCGCAGCGCGTCGACCACGCCGACCCGCGACACCAGCACGCTCTTGCCGGTGCGGGGCGGGGTGGTGATGACGTAGCGCCGCCCCGGTTGGGTGATCGCGTCGCTGATCACGTCGGAGATCAACTCGATGGCCGGGGTGATGCGGTAGTTGCGCACGATGCGGCGGGCGAGTTCGGTAGGGCTGGTGGGCTTTTGCCGGCCTCGGCTCGCCTGCTGGACGCGGATTGCCGCGAGTCGGGTCGGGTCGGCGGTCGTGGTGCTCACGCGGCGCTCCTCTGCTTCGGGACGAATCCGGCCTGCTCGGCGGTCCACAGGTCGGTGCGCACCCACGGATGGCCGCAGCTGTCGCACCGGTACTCGCAGACCAGCCGCCGACCGCCGTGCCAGGTGATCGAGGTCGGCTCGGTGAGCGCCGCCAGTCGAACCGGGCGGTCTGCCTGGTCGCCCGCCGGGTTGCAGTGCGGGCAGTAGTCGGGCAGGTAGTCGGTGCGGCGGTCGCAGGGCTGGCGCTCGATGGTGATCACAGGTGTCTCCTCGGTGGTGCTTTTCGTCAGTGTTGATCGAGCGGCCCGACCGCCACGCCGCCGAGGCTCGGCGTGGTGATCGGTGAGTCAGGCGGCGATCGGCGGCACGCGCCGCAGACCGGCCTTGAGGCTGGCGAGTTGGCTGCTGCTGAGCCCACCGCCGTCGGTGATGCCCAGCGCCTTGCACACGTCGTCGTGGGTCGCCTCGCCGGTGTGGTGAATCGTCTTGGCGAGGTTGATCACGGCGGGCCACGCACGTTCGAGCAGCGGCGGCACGGTCCGCCGCGCTTCCGCCTTGGTGTCGCCGTAGCCGTACACGTCCGCCGACGCGGCAGACGCGCAGATCGCCCGATGGTCGCCGTGACCGCTGCCGCGCATCAGAGCCTGCATCGTGCGCTGGGAGGGGTGACGGCCTTCGAGCCACCGCGCCTCGCCAAACGGTCCCGCATAGGCGATGGACGGCGAACTGGTCGGGGGTATCTCCTCGAACGTGGTCACGCCGTCCACGCCCCACACGCGGCTGTTGGTCATCACCGCCGAGCGGACGATGCCGCCGAGCAGCGCCCCGGCGACAGCGTGAGAACTCTCGTGAACGGCGATGCGCAGGCCCATCTTGTCGCGGTCGGTGAGGTCGGCCCACGTCAGCGGGCGGCGGGTGTTGGTCATGTTCGGCCCTTTCTAGCCATTACAGGTCATTACAAATTGCGTCTCGGTGGACGCCGGGGCGATCGGCACATAGCTCAGATCACCGCCCCGGCGCCACCTTGGAGACCGCCGGAAAAGTGTTATCACCGAACAGCTTCGAGTGATTCCGCTTCCGAGCCTTCTGGTCGCGGGCGTCGGCACGCTCTGCGGCGGCGTGCTGGTGCTCGGCGATGCAGGGCGCGCAGGTGTAGCCCCAGACGCTGCCCTTCCACTGCCAGCACGGACCGTTGCACGACCGGCAACGCGGGCCGCGATAGGTGCTCATCGAATCGTGTCCTCTCGGGCTGTGTCGGTCAGACGTCGATGCCCAGCGCGGCCAACTCGGCGCGAGGATCGACGGCGGTCTTGGTAGGGGAGGCGGGGCGCTCGGCAGCGGTGACGACCGCACGCTCAAGCGACAGCGCGGCCCGGTCGACGGTCTCGCGTAGCAGGCCTTCGAGCCGGTCGGAGCGTGACGCCTGGCCGCGCAGCGCGGGCGCGCCGGGCGGGAACGCCCGCGCCAGCAGGTCGCCCAGCGCGGCGTCGATCGGCTCGACCATCTCGATCAGCGCCGCCACCCATGAGCCGTCGGCGATCATCTCGTCGGTGATCTCCGGCAGCGCCGGGCGCGGGGCGAGGTCAATCAGCGTCGTCATCGCGTACCGGCGCTTGCCTTCGTCGTCGGCCAGGTGCGCCGTCTTGGAGCGGGCGTCGTGCTCGGCGAGCCAGCCGGTGACGGTGCCCGCCGCCTCATGCGCCGCGTCGGCGAAGGCGAGCACCTGCCGTCGCAGCTGCAGCGGAGCGGGCTGGGCGGCGACCCGAGCGGCCAGCGGCCCGGCGACCTCCGCGACCTCGCGGCGCAACGACCAGTCGCCGTCATGGACGACGGGCAAATGAGCGCGACGACGGCGGCGAACTTCGGCCTGCTTCATGGCGAGGCGTCCTCTCGACGGGCGGTGCGGTTTACGTGCCGGGGCGGATGGTGCGAGCGGCGTGCCGCGCATCGCGATCACGCGGGCACCGCCGTCCGCAGCCGCGCCGCGAGGGCGTCGGCGTGAGCGGGATCGAGCCCTCCGGCCTCGGCGTCGATCACGCGGCGGCAACGCCAATAGCTCAGCGCCGCACGGCAAGCCGCGACGGCGGGATCATCGTCGTCGCGTCCATGCGCGAGGTACGCAGCCAGCCGCCCCGACCACTGCGCCGGGGTCAACGCCGTCGGATCAGCAAGAACGATCATGCTTTGCATAACACCGACGCTACGTGGCTACGGTGCAGCGGAGCGGGAAGCTGAGGCGTCGAAATCACCTGCGGTATAACAAGTTAACCCAATCGCATCACGACTTCGTCGGCGAACTAGTCGCGGATCGGGGCAGGTCAGTTCCGCATATTGGCGAAGGGCCGCACTCCGTAGCGGTCGCGGAACTGAGCAATCATCTCCGTCTCGGTCTTCGGCGCGTCGGTGTCGGGTGTCATGCGCCAGCCGACCAGGAGCGCGTCGTGATCAGCCAGCTGCCAGATGCGGCGACCGCCGGAGTGGCCGATCGGCTCGCCTGCACCGAATCGGCGGTACTCATCGAGCCGCTTGCGCAGCCCACGTCTGCCAGTGCTGCCGAGGCTGGCCTTGCCGATGTAGACGATTCGGGTGCCGGGCACCCACAGCGCCTGCAGTTCGGCAACCGGCACCGTCGGATCTTTGCCCTTGAAGTGACCGGCAGGTGAGACGTTGAGAAACTCAGGCGGGTCGTCACTGGGCCGCACGACGACGTACACGCCCGGCCCGGTGGGTACGTCGGCGTCGGGCAACGCCGCAAAGGGCACCCACCCGCTAAAGCCGCTGAGGTCGACTGGCTCGGTTGTCATGGCAGCTCCCTCGCCTGTCCGGCGAGTAGGTTGCCGATCACTGCTTCGAGCCGGTGGTCGGTCATATCGCTCACGCGCAGCGCCTTCGGTCCGATTGACTCGTCGGTGTAGAAGTAGAGCGCCCGCGTGCCGTTTGCGTGCTTCTGTTGCGCCAGATGGCGCGCCGTTTCGATCGGGAACAACCACACGCTGTCGGTCGACATATCGACGCATGCCAGCCATTGCGCCGGGGAGTCGTCGGGAAAGCCCCAACTGACGAGCAGTTTGCCCTTGCCGCCAGCAGGCTTCGGGACGGCGTTCGTCTTGACCTGGATCGTCGCCGCTGCATGGTGCCCCGGCACGTACATCACCAAGTCAATGCCAGAGTCGGTCGTGAGGCGGGCGCTGTCGATGCCGAGCTTGAGCAACTGATATTGCACCAGTAGCTCACCGGCAGCGCCGATAGCCTGTGTGCCCAGCGTGACCGCTGCCATCTCAGGCCGCCTCGTCGGTCAAGTTGCTCATGCACCAGACGCTAGCTCGGCTGCAGTCCGCCCTGCCAAACCTCACCGTTCCACGTCGGTGAACAGGTCGGGCTCAGGCTCAGGGGGATCGTCCGCGTGGCTGATCTTGAACCCGAAGTGGGTGTCGCAGCTGAGCAGAGCGTCGTCCCTGGTGAGCAGTCGCTGACAACCCCACTCGTCAGCGGTTGCGAGCACCGCCGCATCGGAACCCTTGAGGTTGTGACGCACAGCTAATTCGGCGGCGCGCCGCGCCGTGCGCTCCGACATCTCGGCCACCACGAAGTTTGAGCTTCTGATCCAGTCAGTCGCCGCTTTCACGCGTTCGGCCCGCACAGCCGCCGGCAATTGCGTACCGCGAACACTCCCCGTCCCGGCAATTTCTGCTATCACGATGGCCGGGAGCACGACGGTGTGCCGGTCGCCGTGGCCCTCAAGGAGGTACTGCGCCTGAGCGGCCAGGCGTGCGTCCTCATCTAGAAGCAGGTCGAGGACGATGCAGGTGTCGACCGCTACGCGTTTCAATTGGTCAGCCACGCTGCGACCTCACCCAGTCGACCGGATCAAGACCATCGGTCCACCCCCGCCCGAGTAGTCCGCGACCGTCGCTGGCCCTCGTTGCCTCGGCGGGTGCGACGGGCTCGATCCCCTCGACGGTGACGTGGACGATCTTGTCGGTGGCGTCGCGTGCGACCTCGCCCCACACCTCGACCTCGCTCTCCAAATGCTCGCGAATGAGCGGCGCGATCTCGGCGGAGAATCGGAGGTCGATCGTGTCGCCGGTATGCACGTTGCGAAGGCCCGCAGTGCGGCGGCTGCGCGGCGCGTCGTTGGTGTAGCGGTAAAGGGTTCCCCGAACGGCACCGAGGGACCGCGACGACGGTTCGAGCGCAGCTTGGGCGTTGTCGCGCAGGGCGCTGTCGATTGCCGACACTGCATCGCCCAAGCGAAGGCTGATGCTGTCGACGCCACGCAGCCCGGCCACACCACCCAGATTGGCGACCGCCTGCAGCGAGTCGCGTCGCCAGCCGGTGGGCACTGCGGGCGATTGCCGGAGTTCTTCGAGGCCGTTACGCAGGAATTCAACCGACGCGCCGGTTACCGCCATCGAGATGTGGGCGCTGCCGCCATGCAGGTCGGTGAGAACCAGCCGTGCGGTACCGCCGAGTGCCAGGCTTTGAACCAGGTTCTCGACTTGAGTGATGGCATCAGCGACGGCACGCGGATCTAACGCCTCGCCTTCGAGGTCGACCGTAATGTCGCTGTCGCCAGCCATGCCACCCTCACCCTTCGTGACTGGTGGGATCAATGATGCACCAGATTATGCGCGGGGGTACCGACTCAGACGCTGTCGGCGAGGTAGCGGTACAGGGTCGCCCGGCTTACTCCGACGGCGGCGGCGATCGTGGGCACCGGCTCGCCGCTGTCACGCATCCGGCGGGCGAGCGCGGCCTTGTCGGCGTCGAGCGCCTTGGGCCGACCGATCGGCATGTCACGCGCCTTGCGCGCCGCCCGCGACGCCGCCCGGCGTTCGCGCTGCAACTCAAGCTCAAGCTCAGCCAGCGACGCCAGCACGCCCGCGATCATCCGCCCGGTCTCGTTGGAGGTGTCGATGCCCTCGCGCAGCGACCGGAGCGTGATGCCGCGCTCGGCGAGGTCGCGAACCGTCAGCATCACCTCGGCGGCGTTGCGCCCGAGCCGGTCGATGCCGACGACCACGATGGTGTCGCCCTCGCGGGCGTAGTCGAGGACTGCGGCCAGCCCGGCGCGCTGCTCGCGGGTCGAGGTGCCGGTGAGTTTGTCGCTGTAGACCCGAGTGGGGTCGACTCCGGCGGCGGTGAGCGCGTCGGTCTGAGCGTCGAGCGACTGGTGCCCGGTGGACACGCGGGCATAGCCGAGCAGTTGGCCTGCGGCCGGGGCGGCGGTGGCGGTGGTCATGACCGAAACTCTATCTCGAAAGTCGGCGCGCCGCCATTTTGATACGAGACAACTTTCAAGACTGGCGACCAGCATCAGCGCGCTTGATCGGCGCTGTCGCCGCCACCGTCTTGAAACTAAAGAACTGAGACACCCTCAAAGGGATCTTCTGCAGCGAACGAACTACCACGTCGGACTATCTCAAAACTTGTTTCAAAAACGGCGTCTCATATTGACATGGTATGAGAGTTTTGCGACAGTTGCCGCATGGTCGCCAGCACTGCTCCCGCCAACACCGGAACCGTCCTCGGCTACGCCCGTGTCAGCACCGGCCACCAGAGCCTCGACCAGCAGGCCGACGCCCTGGATGGCGCGGGTGTCAATCCGGACCGCATTTACTCGGACAAGCTGTAGGGGATGTCCACACGTGAGCAGCGGCCCGGTCTCGCCGCCCTCCTGGACTACGCCCGCGAAGGTGACACCATCGTGGTTGTCGGGATAGATCGCCTCGGCAGGAACGCTGCCGAAGTCATGTCCACCATCCGCGAACTTGGTGAGCGCGGCATCGTCCTGAGGAGCTTGCGAGAGGGCATCGACACCTCGAACGCTGCCGGGCGCATGGTCGCAGGCGTGCTGGCCAGCCTGGCTGAACTTGAACTTGAACTTGGCCGCGAGCGTCGCGCAGCCGCCCGTGAAGCACGTAAGGCGCGCGGACAGGCCATCGGACGGCCCAAAGCCCTCGACGCGCAGAAGACCGCACTGGCGCAACGGATGCACGCGGCAGGGGAACCTGCCACCACCATCGCATCAGCCTTGGGGGTGAGCCGAGCCACGGTGTACCGGGTCCTCGCCCAAGAAAGCAACACGTAGCCCGACCCCCTGGGGGGTATCCCGATGGGCACCCCCGCGCCGGCCTCGGACTGCCAGCGTCCCATCTCTCTCCGAAATTGTCCGTTAACGCACCCAACGTCGCAGACCACCACAAACGCCCAGCAACGAGTTCCGGTTGAAGAAACGTCTCGTCAACAGAGGAAATGCTGGCCCAAGGCTTTGCGTGGCCAGTACGATCCGGCCGCATGGGGGGCAATGAGTGGGATGGGTTTATTGGAGCGATTCTTGGCGTGATTGTCGGCGGTTTGGTCACGTTGGGAACCACAGTCCTAATTGAGCGCACGAAGTGGAAGCGTGAGGCGAGTGCGCGCTGGGAAGGACGTGTGGTCGAGGCCCTGGTGGCCTATGCAGCTGCGCTCAAAATGCAGTCGAGGATGTGTCTGCGAATATCGGGCAGCTACTGGCCAACCATGACGAGCAATCCCATCGCGGCTCACGAAGGTGCGATCGAAATCGCGGAGTACGAGGACGAGCGGTCAGTGCAGTTCGAGAAGGTGCTGCTCTTGGCGGGACCAGAGGTTGTCGCCAAGGCTCGCAATTGGCAGGAGTCAGTATGGGCGCTCCACACCATCCAAGACGGGCCGAGTTCGATTTCCAAAGATGATTTTGACAAGAGGCTGGACAAGGCACGTCGGTGTCGTGACGAGTTCTACAACAGCGTGCGCACGGAACTAGGACTGGAATTGTTGCCGTCGACCCCAACACGCGCCTCGCCCGACGACCCCGCTTGGCGCTCGCCCGCCTAATGGCCGAGCAGAGTCCGGCGGCGACGGCGAAAGTTTTGCGGGCGAGCGTCCGTCGCAACACAATCCCTCACTACATGGTAAGGACGATCCCGACCGATGGCCTATCCCACGCTCGCGCTTCACCTGCTTATATCTGCGCCTGCGGACGTGCCGCTCAGCGACATGGCGGTAATCCGCAAGACGATCAGCCAGTGGAATCTCAACCTTGGGCGCGCGGTCGGGTTGACCGTGTTGCCTGTCTCCTGGACTGAGCACGCTGTCGCTGAGTTCGGCGAGCGACCCCAGGCGATCCTGAATCAACAGATCGTGGAGGAGGCAGACCTTGCCGTCGCGCTCTTCCACGACCGCCTGGGGACGCCGACCGGAGAAGCGGAATCCGGGACGGCTGAGGAGATTCAGGTACTCGTCGAGGCCGGGAAATCAGTGGCTGTGCTGGTGAACGCTACTCCGCGCCCGCCTCTCGACGGCCAGGCGCTGGACGAGAGGCAGCGGCTCAGCGCCTACCTGAAGGACCTGCGGAAGACCGCGCTCGTCTTCGAGTACGCCAACGCGGGCGATCTCATCGGACAGGTGAACAATTTTCTCAGCCGTGCAACGGCGCAATTCCAGCAGTCGGTCGAGTCCTCGAAGAACGCCGAGCCGGATGGTCTGGATCCCTCTGAGGGAGTGTGGCCCCGCGTCGAGGTACGCGAGAGCGTCCGAACCGACAACAGAGGACGCGTCAGGACGCAACGCCACTGGTCGCTGGTGCTCCACAACACTTCCCGCGGCCCAGCGTTAGACGTCGACTTCTCGTTCCTGAACGTGCCGGAAAACGCCCTCTTCCAAGTGCACCGCGAGGACGGCCCGCTCGGCACCATACCTCCCGGTCAGGAAGCACGTTTCCCTCTGTTGCTGGCCATGGGATCGCCAGACGCAGTGGAGTGCGTCGTCACGTGGACCGACGCCGCCGGTAACCCCCGCGAGACGAGGGCTACCGTCCGGACCTGACCTCGTGGAGTTCCGGTTCCAAGCGAGGGGGTCAGCTTGGTGCTGGCGTACCAGTTGCAGCCTTTCGTCGTGCAAGAACATCCGCTGTCCGCTTGTGTGGCACCCCGGTCCGCAGTGCGTCCGCAGTAGCTCAGGCATCCGTCGAAACCCGCATCACATAACCAACGGTTTGACCTGCGTATTCTTAACGCACCCAACGCGGCAAACCCCCGCAAACGCCCAGCAAGGAGTTCCGGTTCAACGTCTAGGCAACAGACAAAGGAGTAACCGCAGGCGCGGAAAGTGGCCCGCCACTATGGTGCGGGCAATGAGCAGGTTCCTGGCGATCTTCCATGGCGCGGCAGATGAAGCGGACAAATCCGAAATCACCGCGCAACAGCAGTCGGAATTCATGAGTGCGTGGGCCGCGTGGGCAGAGTCGCATCAGAGCGCCATTGTCGACCCTGGCGCACCGCTGAACGCCAAGAAATCAGTGACAGCGCAGGGCTCCGAAGACTTTACCGACAGCATGACTGGATACACGATCGTAGAGGCGGAATCACACGACGAGGCGGTCAAGATCTTCGCTGAGCATCCGCATCTCCGGTTCTTCTCCGGCAACTCGATCGCAGTTCTCGAATGTCCGCTGCCGCCCAGTTAGACCTGTCGTCCCCCTGACATGACTGGTCTTGACGTGGTGGAGCTCCGGTTCAACGTGTGATGCTTACCCGAGCGTAAGGTCCAGGCTGAGAGCATCACCACGCATATATCCATCGTGACGCTGTCAGCCCGACATCGTGTTTGCTCCCGTTAGCGGCATACGTTCATCGGCCACGGAATGCGGAGGAAATCCGCTCAGACGTGGAGGAGTAGGGGTGACTGACCTCGTCGTCTTCGGAGCCAACGGTCCCACCGGCCGACTGGTCGTCCGACAGGCCTTGGCTGCCGGTCATCACCTTGTCGCTGTGACTCGCAAGCCCGCTGAGTTCCCTTTGCGGTCACGGCGTCTCGACGTGGTCACCGCGGACGTGACCGATCGCGATGGCGTCGACAGAGCGCTCGCAGGGGCGGACGCGGTCATCTCGACCTACGGTGTGCCCTACAGCAGAACCGAGATCACGGTCTACTCGGAAGGCATCGCCAACATCACCCAGGCGATGACCAGCCGCGGCGTGGAACGCCTGGTGTGCGTCAGCTCGACCACAGTGGCGACGGAGGATGCTCCCGGCGATTCACTCCTCTGGCGCAGAGTCGTCGGTCCGTTGCTGCGCAACAAACTCGGCCGCACGCTGTATGACGACATGGAACGTATGGAACGCATCGTCCAGAGGAGCAGCCTCGACTGGACGATCGTGAGGCCTGGTGGATTGTTCAACGTGGCCGGACCCACCGCCGACTACGAGGTCGGTTCCCCACGGCTCTCCGGTCACGTCACCTCTCGTGCCGACCTCGCCGACTTCCTGATCAAAGAGGCGACCGAGCCGCTGCACTCGCGGGCGATCGTCGAGGTCATCACCCGGTCGGCGCGCCCATCGCCACTGACTTTCCTCAAAGAGGCCTTCGGCGCGAGCTAGCTCGGTTGAAGCGAACGGCGACGGGGTCGCCGTTCGCTTCAACGTCTGGGCGAGTGGGGCTGCTGGTCCGCACGGATCGAAGTGACTCGGCAAGGCCGTCGAGCCGCGGATGATCCTGAGCGCCGCGGCTCGTCGTCACGCCGAGATGACATGTCGGAGTGCGCCCCTATCGTGTTCCTTCCCCGCCGAAAACGCGGCGGCACCCGAAGGAGTCCAGCCGGATGAAGTTCGTTTCGACCCGCATCATCACCGCCGACGTGAAGCGGCTGGTCGCGTTCTACGAGGCGGTCACCGGAGTCACCGCCGTCTGGGGGAATGAGCTGTTCGCGGAGATCGCCACAGACGTCGGCACGCTGGCCATCGGCAGTGACGAGACCGTCGCCCTCTTCGGCGCCGGATCCGCCGAGCCGGCGGCCAACCGCACCGCGATCCTCGAGTTCCTCGTAGCCGACGTCGACGCCGAGTACGCGCGGCTGCGCGAGCAGCTGACCGACGTCGTGACCGAGCCGACGACGATGCCATGGGGCAATCGCGCGTTGCTGTTCCGGGATCCGGAGGGAAACCTGGTCAACTTGTTCACGCCGGTTTCGCTCGAGGCCCGGACGAAGTTCGGCGTCTGACGGTGCAGAGGGGATCGAGATGAGCGGCGGCCTGGTTTCGATCTACCGCGACTATCTGGCGTGCCTGAACGCGCGGCGGTGGGATCAACTCGGGCGATTCGTCGCCGAAGACGTGAGCTACAACGGGCAGACCCTCGGCTTGTCCGGATACCGGTCGATGCTCGAGGCCGACGTTCACGCCGTACCCGACCTGCGGTTCACCCCGCAGCTCCTGCTCGCCGACGCCGACGTCGTCTCCTGCCGGTTGTTCTTCGAGTGCACGCCGCAGCGGACGTTCCTGGGTATCGAGCCGACCGGCCGACGAATCGCCTTCGCCGAACACGTCTTCTACCGCTTCGACGGACGGCGTATCGCCGAGGTGTGGTCGTTGATCGACAAAGACGCTGTCCGCCAGATTTCTTCGTCCACGGGATAGGGTGGTCCCATGGCCGGTGACGGCCGGACCGATGCGGACGGCGACGTGGAGCACCGCGAGGACCGTCTCGCGTTGCGCGAAGAGGCCGTGCAGCGCCGCGAGTCGGTCGCGGACGAACGCGACCGGGTCGCCGATGAGCGCGACCGCATCGCCGATGACCGCGAGCAGGCCGCGGACGACCGAGAACGGCGAGCGGACCTGCGCGAGGGCGCGCCCGCCCAGCGCGAGCGCGAGCGCCTGGAACGCGAGGACGAGCGGGCCGAGCGGCAGCGGGCCGAAGACCGGCGGGAGAGCGCTGAGATCGCGCGCGCCGTCGCCGAAACCCGGCGCCGCACCGAGGAGACGCACCGAAACCCGAGCGTGCCGCGGCCGTGACCACAGCGCAACGACGACCCAGCACGCTCGTCGACATGGTGGACGCGGTGTATCTGGTGGCGGCGATCCTGTGGATCGCGGTGGTGGTGGGCGCCGCGGGCACGGCGGTGTGGTTCGGCCTCAAGCTGCGCGCCCGGCGCCGCCGCGCCCAGCGGCTGCTTGCGCTGGTCCGGCTCCCGGTCGCGCTGATGCTCGCCACCGCGACCAGGCGGCGCTGATGCTCGCCCGCCGGATCACGACCAATCTGCGGGTCGAGGACATCGAGGCTGCCAAGGACTTCTACCGCGGCTTCCTGGGCCTGCGCACCGAGGAGTTCAACCTGGGCTGGGTCGCGCGGTTCACCTCACCGGAGACCGGCGCCCACGTGCAACTGGTCACCGCGGACGCGACGGCGCCGCAGGACTCCGTGATGTCGGTGCACACCGACGATGTCGACGCTGCCTACGACGAGGCCCGCCGGCTGGGCTACGAGATCGTCCACCCGTTGATCACCGAGGCGTGGGGTGTGCGCCGATTCCTGGTCCGGGCGCCCGACGGGAACGTCGTCAACGTCGTCGCCCACCGGGACTGACGTCGATGAACGAGATCACGAAGATCATGGACAGCAGCGTGAAAATGGCCATCGCCGAGAGCAGATCACCCCACTGGAACGGGAACAGCACCCCGTCGATCGACAGCACCAGCACGGTCTCGATGACCCCGAACACGAAGAAGAACCACCCGAACAGCGCCCGCGAATACGCCTGGTGCAGCGCGGTGCGACGCAACTCCACCATCAGGGTGAGCAGCAGAAGCGGCAGGATCTGCGCGAGAGCCGACGCCGTCGGGCCGTCCATCACGATGATCTTGAAGGTGGTCGGGACCCCCATAGCGGCCAGACCCTAGCAGGAGCAGCTGGCAGTTTCGTCGTCCCGCCGCACCGGGTATGCCCTGCCCACCGGACAAAGGAGACTTCCCGTGAGCGGCAGCAACAAGGCGAAGAACAAGATCGACCGGCTCAGCGGTAAGGGCAAGGAGATCCTCGGCCGGGTGACCGGCGACCGGGCGCTCGAGGACGAGGGTCGCGGTGACCAGTCCCTGTCACACCTCAAGGACGCCGGCGAGAAGGTCAAGGACGCTTTCCGCCGTTAGCAGGACTGTCCGCGGTCAGTCCGCGACGACGCCGATCTCGCCGCCGAGTCGGTGCGGGGCGGTCAGCGGCAGGGCGTCACCGCTCCAGAATTTCCCCGGGTCGAACCAGTTGTCGTGTTTCTCGGTACTGAGCAGACCCATCTCCTCGTAGGTGATGGCGACGGTCTCCGCGCAGTAGGCGGTCTGCAGACCGGCCCGGGTGCGCTCCCGACGCCGCTGCGCCGATTCGCGCACCCTGCGGTGCACGTAGGGGATGCCGCGGGTGACATCGCTGACAGTCGGCATTCGGCCCCGCAGCCAGCGGCCGGTGAGCCGCGCCGTGGTCGGGAACGGGGTCCCGTCCATCCGGGCGATCACCCGCAGCATCTGGTCCTCCTGTTCGCGGGTCACCGCGGGGGTGAGCTGACGCAGCCAGCAGCGCTGGCCGTAGCTCGTCGTCCATCGCTGGACGACCTGGCGCGCATCGTTGAGCTGCACGCCGCGATGGTGGTCGCCGGTCCACAGATCCAGCAGTTTGTCGCCGAGTTCCGCGTGCCAGATCAGCGGCGGCAGGTCGTCGATCGCGACGGTCATCCCGACGTGGTTGACCGGGGCGTTGGTCAGCGTCTGGATCGCCCGATCCGGCCCCGACCCGCCGCGGAACAGCCACACGTCCCCGGTGCGGGTCTCCTCGAGTGCCCGCGCCAGCGGCACCGTGTTCGCGTCCACCTGCGCAGCTTAGGCACACTCTGATCATGCGCAGCGTGTGGAAGTGGGTCGGACTGGCCGGTGTCGCCGGCGTCGTCGCCGGTGGGGCGCTGGTCGCGCGTGACCAACGGCGCCGCCGCGCCTACACACCAGACGACATCCGCACGCGCCTGCACCAGCGCCTCGCCGAGGCCGACGGGGCGCGGACCCAGTCCACCTAGCCGGTCACGGCGAAGACGCGGTGGGTTCCCCTGAACCCCTTGAGCTCCACCTCGCGGCCCTCGTCCACGCCGATGCCGTCACGATCGGCCACCGCGTCGCGCACCGACTCGCTGATCAGAATCTCCCCGCCCTCGGCCTGCGCGGCGATCCGGGCGGCCAGCGCCACATTGCGGCCGAACAGGTCTTCGCCGCGCACCACGGACTTGCCCACGTGGATGCCGATCCGGACGCGCATCCCGTTGGGCCGTCGGCGCAGGGAACGTTGCAGAGCCAGGCCACAGCGCACCGCCTGCTCCGGCGCGGCGAAGGCCACCATGAACCCGTCGCCCTGACTCTTGATGACGTGTCCGTCGTTGTCCTCGACGAGGCGCTGCACCACCCGCGCGTGCCGGCCGATCAAACGGGCCCACGCGCGGTCGCCGATCCGGTTGTTCAGCGTCGTCGAATCCTCGATGTCGGAGAACATGATCGCCAGCCGGCCGTCGGGCGCCAGCCGCGCCAAGTCCGGTCGCTCGACCTCGAACCAGTCGGCCAGGTCTTCGATCGAAGAGCGAAGTGCGCCGCCGAACCCTTTCTCGCGGACCAGGTTCGCCGTCTCCCAGAGATTCTTGACCGCTTCTCGTCCACCGGACAGCAGCATGGTGCGGGTGTCGACGCGCCCGCGCAGTTCGTCGGCTTCCCGACGGCTACGGGTCAGCAGCACCCACAGCACGCCCAATCCCACCGCCTCGGCCAGTGCGACGGCGGCCAGCACATAGGCGGCGATCTCGGCTCCGGTCACGGCCCAAGTATCGACTGCGCGGTGCGGGCGCGGCGCCCGCCCCTGGCAAGATCGCGGCGCAAGCTGTCCCTGCCGGGCCTGTCCGCCCGGCGTGGTGGTCGCCGACGATGGCGGGATGCACGCACAGATCGTTCTCTTCGACGGGTTCGACCCTCTCGACGTCATCGCGCCCTATGAGGTCCTGGTGGCCGGCAGCGACGCACTGGGTGGGGAACTCGAGGTCCGGCTGGTATCCGCCGAAGGACCGCGCGCGGTCGTCAGCGGGTCGCGCGGTCTGACGCTGCACGCCACCGCTGAGCTGGATCCGTCCGTGCCCGGATTCGTCATCGTGCCCGGCGCGGTGGGTCCGATCGAGGGCGATCCCGACGAGGGTGTGGAAACCATCCCGGTGCTCTTGGCCCGCTTCGGCCAGACCGCCGCTGTGGAGCTGATGCGCCGGGCGTTCGACAACCCGGAGGTCACCGTGGCCACCGTGTGCGGCGGTGCCCTCGCCCTCGCCATGGCCGGGCTCATCGACGGCCGCCACGCCAACACCCACCATCTGGGCGTGGACGTCCTGGAGGCCACCGGCGCGATCCCGGTGCGGGCGCGGGTCGTCGACGACGGCGATCTGGTCACCAGCGGCGGTGTCACGTCCGGACTCGATCTGGCGTTGCATCTTCTCGACCGCAGCTATGGGCCGCGCATCGCACTCGCGGTCGAGGAGATGTTCGCCTACGAGCGGCGCGGCACCGTGTGGTCGAACAGCGGCCGTCTGCCGAAAGCGGTGTGAGCGTGAGCGTCATCGGTGACTGGGATGTCCGCATCAAGACACCCATCGGATCGTTGCGGATCGACTACCGCTTCACCGACGGCGGTGGCGGTCTGGCGGGCAGCGCGACGGGCTCCGCGGAGACCGTCGCGCTGACCGACATCACGGTGACCGAGGACGACGCGGGACAGCGGGTGCGCTGGCGTCAGCGGGTCACCAAGCCGATGCGGCTCAACCTCGAATTCGACGTGGTCGTGCACGGCGACGAGCTCTCCGGACACTCCCGGGCCGGCCGGCTGCCCCGCTCGGCCGTCTCGGGGGTGCGGAGATACTCAGACCCCGGTGCTTGACCCCGGCCGCACGATCATCAGCACGGTGACGACCACCCACAACAGATTGAAGACCCCGGTGGTCATGGCCAGCGTGGTGACTGTCGCGCCGGCCAGGACCGACTGCTGTGCGGGCAGCACGAAGGCGATCAGCACGACGGCCGCCGCCGCGGTCAGTGCAATGGACACCAATACCCACCCGTCGGTCAGCACACCCATCGACGCCGCAGTGGCGAAACCCAGCACGGGCACCGCGAGCCCGACGGCGGCATACACCCGGCAGATGCGGTGCAGCACCGCGGCAGTCGCCGAGACGGCGGCATCCCCGGCCGGTAGCGCGCGGGCGTACCGGGGAAACATGCTCGCGGCGACCGCGATCGGGCCGACGGCCAGGATGGCGGCGAGGACGTGGGCGCTGAGCAGGACGGCGTTCATCGCCGTCGAGGCTAGGACACGCGGGCCTGGGCGGCCTCGCGGCAAAACGCCAGTGTGCGCCGGGATCTGGCCAGCTTCACCAGCCTTCGGTGAGGACGCGGTCGAGCGTGTCGGCGTAGAAGTCGGCCGACTCGACGTCGATGCACAGCGGGGGTTTGGTCTTGAGGATGTTCGAGTGGTCCCCGGTCGGCTGGATGATCACTCCGTAGTCGAGCATGCGCTCGCAGATGGCCGCCGTCTCGGCGGTGGCCGGCTCCAGGGTGTCCCGGTCGCGCACCAGCTCCACACCGAGGTACAGGCCGACGCCGTGGACGGTGCCCACGATCGGATGCCGCTCGCCGAGCTCCTCGAGCCGCGCCTTGAGGTGGCTCCCGACGCGAACAGCGTTGCCCTGCAGATCTTCTGATTCGAGGACGTCGAGTACCGTCAGGCCGATCGCGCATGACAGCGGGCTGCCGCCGGTCGACGAGAAAAAGTAACCCTGCGAGCGGAAGGCGTCGGCAACCGCCCCGGTCGTGACCACCGCGCCGAGCGGATACCCGTTGCCGGTGGACTTGGCCATCGAGACGATGTCGGGGACCACACCCTGTTGCTGGAAACCCCAGAACCAGTGACCCAGACGGCCGTATCCGACCTGCACCTCGTCGGCGATCGCGTAGCCGCCAGCGGCGCGCACGGCCGCATAGACCTGTTCGAGATAGCCGTCGGGCAGCGCCATCCCGCCGGCGTTGCCGTACACCGATTCACAGATGAAGCCCGCGGGCGGTCTACCGTCGGCCACCAACTGCTGAATCTGAGCGACCGCCTCGACGGCGTAGGACGCAACCTCGCTCCCGCGGTACTTGCCGCGAAAACTGTTGGGGGACTCGACCGTATGCACCCAGTCGGGTCGGGTCGCCAGGGCGTTGGGGTTGTCTGCGGTGGACGTGGACACCGCGTCGGTGCCGTAGGTCCAGCCGTGGTAGGCCTCGCGCATGGCGATCACGTCCCGCCGGCCCGACGCCGCCAGTGCCAGGCGGATCGCCAGATCGCTGGCCTCCGAACCGGAGTTGACCAGGAACACGGTGTCGAGCGGTTCCGGCAGAGTGGCGGCAAGGCGCTCGCTGTATTCGACCACCGCGGCGTAGTTGAACCGCGAGTTCGTGTTCAGCCGGCGCAGCTGCCGGTTCGCGGCGTCGGCGACGCGTGGGTGGGCATGGCCGAGGACAGTGACATTGTTGACCATGTCCAGATAGCAGCGACCCGCCGTCGACATCAGGAAGTGTCGGCGGCCGCGCTCGATCTGCGGCGGCCTGCGGTAGTAGTGCTCCTGCACCCGGGCGAAGCTGCGATCCCGCCGGGCCATGAGAGCGCTTGGCGTAGCGGCGGTTTCGGAGGAAGGCAGACCGAACAGCGGTGCCGGATCGCAGACGGTGGCCAACCAGCCCGCCGCCAGTTCCGGGCGCACCAGCCGCGGGGCCGGGGTGGCGCCGACCTCTCGGACGGCGACGTGCGCCCACTGCCCGCCCTGTGCTTCGGCCATGGGTGTGCCGGCGGGCACGTCACCCGGCTCGGCCAGGGGACGGATCCCGGTCAGCGTCACCTCGTGCTCATGCCCGCGCAGCGTCACAGTCTCGGATCCGACGTCGACGACTTCGCCGTCCCACGGCGCGGCCAGCACGACCGGCCGTGCCGGCCACAGCTCGACGCCGGTGGGTACCACCGCAGCGGTGCGGTGACTCGGCCGGGACGCCAGGTGCAGACGGGGATCGCCGACGCGGGTGAGCACCACGTCGGCTCCGTCGGCCACCGCGCGCCGGGCCAGCCGGTCCTCGAGATCACCGGGCAGTCGTCCCGCGGCGTCGAACGCACCGTCGTAGACCTCGGAGGTCACCGACAGATCCAGCACCGCAACCGAACCGCTCGCCTCGATCAGCGGCGCGGTGAACGACACCGAGGCGGCCGGCAGGGGTATGCCGAGTTCGGCGCGGACGGCGGCGGCCATCACCTCGGCGGGCACCGAGATCGCCTGCTCGAACATCCGCCACTCACCGGCCGACTGCTCGGTCAGATAGGAATTGTCGGGTTCGAGTGCGGCCTGCTGGGCGCCGCTGACGATGAGCACCGCCGTTCGCAGCACCAGCAGTGGCCACAGTGCCTCGATCTCGGCGTCCGATAGCGGGCGTACGGCGTTGAAGGCCGCGACCGCCGGCAGTATCGACTCGGGTTCGGTGCCGGGGTGGCCGAGTACCGATGCGGCGGCGATCGCCAATTCCGACACCGCCCAGGTGCGGGTGAGGTCGCCGAAGTCGATGACGCCGTCGGGGTGGACACTCCCGTCAGGACCGCGGCTGATCACCACGTTGGCGTCCGTCACGTCGAGATGCACCGCCTGCTGCGGGAGGTCGTCGGCCACCCGTTGGATGTGTGTCCAGGCCGCCGCGGCGGCGTCGCGCAACCGGGCCCGCCGCGCCGGGTCATCGACGTGGTCGGCGAGTGCGGTCACCACCTGGTGGCCGTAGCGCAGATCCCATTGCAGTGCGCGGTCGAGTCCGTCGTGATCGAAATGTCGCAGCGCGCGGCTGACCCGCCCGGCGACCCCGCCCAGGCCGGCGACGGCGGCGGGGGAGAGGCGTTCGACGTCGATCATCGTGCCGCCGGGCAGATAGCGCAGCAGCCGGACATAGGCGCCGGCCCCGTCCGATCCGAACGCACCCTCGACACGTGTGCAGGCCTCGCCGTCGGCGTTCGGCAGGGGGACCGCGATGCGCAGCTCCGGCTCGGCCTGTGCGACCAGTTCCGCGGCGGCGTCCTGAGCGGCGATCTCGGTGGCGCTGAACACCGGGTTGGCGAACTTCAGCACACCGGCGATCTCGTCGTCGGCGGTCAACAGGAAGTTCTGATCCTGTTGGCTGCCCAGCGATCTGGCGCTCGCGCGCAGACCGTACGCGGCGGCGGCGACCGACTCGGCGGTGCTCTCGGCGACCTGGGGGGCGGGCAGTTCGAGTGACTCGAAGAAGTTGAAGCCGGTGCCCCGGCGCTCGGCGGTCACCGGCTGACGAAGTCGACGACGACTTCGGTGAACGCGTCGTTGTCGTCGCCGGCGGCGGTGTGTCCGGCATCCGACAGCTCGACGAACTCGGCTCTGGGCACCTTCTGCAGGAAGTCCCTGACGCCCTCTTCGCTGACCACGTCGGAGAGCTTCCCACGGATCAGCAGGATCGGGATCGTGAGGTCGATCGCGATCTGCTCGAGCTTCTCCACCCGGACGAACGGATCGTCGCCGGGGGCGGTCAGGAACGCCGGGTCCCAGTGCCAGTACCACCGTCCATCCCGCTGACGCAGATTCTTCTTCAGTCCCTCGGGGCTGCGGGGTCTGGGTCGGTGCGGCAGATACTCGGCGACCGCGTCGGCAGCCTGCTCGAGCGAATCGAATCCGTGCACGTGGTTGAACATGAAGTCCCGGATCCGGGCGCTGCCGTCCTTCTCGTAGCGCGGTACCACGTCGACGAGCACCAGCTGGGTGACCCGTCCGGGGCCGGCCGCCCCGGCGACGAGGATGCCGGTCAGCCCACCCATGCTGGCCCCGATCAGCGCAACCGGCCGACCGATCTGGTCGAGCACCTCGAGCGTGTCCGCACCGAGCATGTCCACGGAGTAGTTGGCCTGCGGGGAGCGGTCGCTGTCGCCGTGGCCGCGGCTGTCGAGCGCGACGACGTGCAGTCCGGCGTCGGCGAGGATCTGGCCGGTCCTCTTCCACGAGTGCCGGTTCTGTCCGCCGCCGTGCAGCATCAGCACGGTCGGACGGTCGGTCGCCGCCCGCCCTGGGTCGCGGTTCCACTCGTCGGCGACCAGCGTGAGCCCCTCGGCGCCCCGGAATTGCACGACATGCGGCTGGCTGTGGGGGGAGTTCGGCGCAGTCACAGACGCTCCTCTCGGTCGGCCCCGAGCTGTCACGTTACCGAGGCGACAATTCCGCCTCCGGCCGATGGCCCGCGTCCCTACAATCTGCGCTCGTGCATCCGCCTTCGCCGACCGACGACGAGCGCGGACGCATCATCGACTCCGCGTACGACTGTCTGTCCGAGCCGCACGTCGGCCCGGTGCCCATCGCGGCGATCCTCGCCCGCGCGGAGGTCTCGACACGGGCGTTCTACCGGCACTTCGCGTCCAAGGACGAATTGTTCCTGCAGATGCTGCGCCAGGAGTGCGATGCCCTCACCGGCCGTCTCGACCAGATCCTCGACAAGGGTGAGGAGCCGCAGCGCCAACTCGAGGCCTGGATCGCCGAGATGCTCACGCTGGCCCACGATCCGCGACTGCGTCAGCACATGCGGGTGATCGACTCCGACGAGGTGCGGGCGGCCAAGGGATACCGCGAGGTGCGCGAAGCCACCCACGCCGAGCGCGAGAGGTCGCTGGTGGAGATCCTGGTCCGCGGCCGGGACGACGGAAGCTTCGCGCTCACCGAACCCGACATCGACGCCGTCGCGATCAGTGCACTGGTCTCGCGGGTGATGGCGACGAGCCCGCCGACCCGCCCCATGCTCGTCGAGCGGGCGCTGGCGCAGGTCCTCGACTTCGCGCTGCGGGCCGTCGGTGGCCGCCGCCCGAGTACGGACGGTCGATGAGATCCGTCGCTCCCGCGGGTCTGCCCCGGTGTCATCCGCACCGTGGACAGGAGACCCGAGATGCCATCGATCACGCCGTCGCTCTGGTTCGACGACGATCTGGAGGAGGCGGCCGCCTTCTACACGTCCGTCTTCCCGAATTCCGCCGTCGAAGGGTTCCAGCGCTACACCGAGGCCGGTCCGGGCGCACCGGGCCACGTCGTCTCCGGTTCGTTCGTCCTGGACGGGACCCGATTCATCGGTATCAACGGCGGACCGCAGTTCCCGTTCTCCGAGGCCGTGTCGTTCACCGTGCACTGCCGGGACCAGGCCGAAGTCGACCACTACTGGGACCGGCTGGTCGCCGGCGGCGAGGAATCGCACTGCGGCTGGCTCAAGGACCGGTTCGGCCTGAGTTGGCAGATCGTCCCGCACCGGCTCGGGGAGCTGCTCGCCGATCCGGTGCCCGCCCGGGCGGCCGCCGCGACCAAGGCCATGCTCGCGATGCGCAGAATCGTCATCGCCGACCTGGAGGCGGCCGTCGCCGGCCTGTGACGGCGCCGCTCCCGGCGGCATGGGCGCTGAGCGGCGGTGCGGCCCCGCCACGTAACGTTTGGGCGACATCCCGTGAGGAGTTGGTCCCGCATGCCGGAGAGGAGCGCCATGGCCCCCGACGATGCCGCCGCCTTCCACGGAAGTGAGGTCAGTCGCGATCCCGGCGACGCCGACGATCACGACGACATCGACGACGATCGCGACCCGGCCGGTTCGCGGCGCCGCCGGCTGATCACCGGCGCCGTGCTGCTGATCGGGGCGCTGGCCGCGCTGACGGGCTGGCAGGGCTACCGGGCGTACGAGAACCATCAGGCCGACAAGCAGCGCCAGGTCTACCTCGAGGTGGGCCGGGAGGCCGCCCAGAATCTGACCACCATCGACTGGCAACACGCCGAGGCGGACGTACAGCGGGTCCTCGACGTCGCGACCGGCACCTTCTACGACGACTTCCAGCGGCGGTCCCAGCCGTTCATGGAGGTCGTCAAGGAGGCCCGGTCCAAATCCGTGGGCACCCTCGGCGAATCGGGTATCGAATCGGTCTCCGACGACGGTGCCCGCGTGCTGGTGGCGGTGACGGTGCAGTCCTCGAACGCAGGCGCTCCCGATCAGGCCCCCAAGGCGTGGCGGATGCGGTTGACCCTCGCCCGGGTCGATGACGGGGCGAAGGTGTCCAACGTGGAGTTCGTGCAGTGACGGAGCCGTCGAAGCCGGCCGAGGATGTGACCGCGCAGGAGTCGGACGCGTCCGCACCGTCACAGCCTCCCCGTCGGCTGCTCGCCCGCGGTGCGCTGCCGGCGCTGGTGCTCATCCTCGTGGTGGCCGCCGGTTACCTGCTGTGGCAGAACGTGGCGGCCGGACGCGAGGAAGCGGCCCGTACCGAATCCGTACAGGCGGCCCGGGACATCACGGTGTCGATGCTGACCTACCAGCCCGACACCATCGACGAGCAACTGTCGCAGGCCCGGGAACGGCTCAGCGGCGCATGGAAAGAGCAGTACGGGACGACGGTCGACACGGTCATCGCGCCGGAGGCCAAGGCGAAGCGGATCGCCGCGGCCGCCGAGGTGGCAGCGGCGGCGTCGGTGTCCGCCGAACCCGACCACGCCGTGGTCCTGCTGTTCGTCAACCAGACGGTCGCCGTGGGCGCCGAGGCTCCGACCGTCACCCCGTCGAGTGTGCGGGTGACGCTGGACAAGGTCGACGACCGGTGGCTGATGTCGGGATTCGAGCCGGTATGACCGAACCGCGGTGGCTCGACGTCACCACACCGGCGGTGCAGTTGCGCGCGCTGGTGTGGGAACCGGAGAACGGCTCGGACGCGCCGGTGGCCCTGTGCCTGCATGGCTTCCCCGACACCGCCTACGGCTGGCGCAAACTCGCGCCCGCTCTGGTGCAGGCCGGCTGGCGGGTCGTGGCGCCGTTCATGCGCGGTTATGTGCCGTCGGGAGTGCCCACCGACGGCAGTTACCACGTCGGGGCGCTGATGGACGACGCCCTGCAGGTCCTGCGGGCCGCCGGACCGACCGGACGTGACGTGCTGATCGGGCACGACTGGGGTGCCATCGCCGGCGCCGGGCTGGCCGCGATGCCGGACAGCCCGTTCGACAAGGTCGTCATCATGTCCGTGCCGCCGGCTGCTGCATTCCGGCCGCTGGGCCGCGTCCCCGACGGTCTGCAGTTGGCCGCCCGGTTACCTCGGCAACTGCTGCGCAGCTGGTACATCATGTATTTCCAGCTTCCCGCGCTGCCGGACCGGTCGGCGAAGTGGGTGGTGCCTCGGCTGTGGCGGCAGTGGTCGCCGGGTTATCCGGCCGCCGAGGACGTGCGCCATGTCGACGCGGCGATCGGCGCGCCACCCCGCTGGCGCGCCGCTCTCGGCTACTACCGGGCCATGGTGCGCAACACCCGTCCGCCCGAGCGGTATGCCCGGCTGCACGAGCACTGGCTGTCCCCGCCGATCCGTCCCACCCTGTACCTGCACGGCCTCGACGACGGTTGCGCCGGCTCGGATTACGCCCGCTGGGTCGGGCCGATCCTGCCCGCCGGCAGCGCGGTGGCCACCGTCTCCGGTGCGGGGCATTTCCTGCAGCTCGAGCAGCCCGCCATCGTCGGCAGGCACATCGTCGACTTCATCGGCGCACCCCGCTGAACCACGGCCGGCTCGCGGCGGTCGACGCGCAGACGTACTGGCTGTCGGCGAAGGTGCCCAGCGACCAGTTCCTGACCTATGGATTCGCCGGGGTGCCCGCCGACCTGGCCGGCGCCGTCGGCGAGGTGCTGGGCCGCGCCCGGGGCTGTACGGAGCTGCGACTGCGCGTGCGCGACCGCGGTGTGGGCTACCCGGTGTGGGTCCGAGCCGGTGTCGACGAACGCCTCGTGGTGGTGCACGACCTGGGCGGCGCCGACTGGGGTGACTGTCTGAGCGCGGTGGAGGCGCTCGCCGACGACCAACTCGATGCGCGGGCGGTGACGTGGCGGCTGCACGTGTTCCCGGCGATCATCGGTATCCCCGGCGTGGCGGGTGCGGGGACGGTGGTCGTCGTGCAGATGGCGCACACCCTGGCCGACGGGGTGCGTGCGGCGGCGTTGGCCGCAGTGCTGTTCGGGCGCACCGCCCCGGTGCCCGTGGTACCGGCGACGCCCCGGTGGGAGGCTTTCGCGCTGCCGTCGCGCGCGGTGCGCGCGGCCCGTGCGCACCGACGGCTCGTTCGCGACGTGGCCACCGGAGGTGTTGCCGCACAGGGTAAATCGTTTCCCACCCTGCGCAGCAACACCCGTCCCGACGGGAAACGCAGCCTGCGCACCCTGGTGCGGGACCGGTCGCAGCTGAGCGGCCCGACAGTCACCGCCGGCGTCCTGACCGCGATCGCGCAGGCGCTCGCCGGGCAGCTGCGGGAGCTCGGCGACGACCCCGTCCACCTCGGCGCCGAGGTGCCGATGGCCAAGAGCGGCCAGCGGTTGTCCCGCAATCACTTCGGCAACGTGAGTGTCGGGCTGTTCCCCGCGCTGCCGCCGCGCGAGCGAGCCCAGCGCATCGCCGGCATCCTGGCCGACCGCAGACGCCGCGCCGCGCACCCCGCGCTGCTCGCCGACCGGGCCGCGTTCGCGGCGACGCCTGCCCCGCTGCTGCGCTGGGGCGTGGCGCAGTTCGACCCGGAGGTGCGCTCGGACCGGGTGATCGGCAACACCGTGGTGTCCTCGGTGCATCGCGGCCCCGCCGATCTGAGGTTCGGCGGCGCCCCCGTGGTGCTCACCACCGACTCGATGCCGTTGTCCCCGATGATGGGCCTGACCCACGGCGTCCACGGGATCGGCGACACCGTCACGATCAGCGTGCACGGCGCGCAATCGGCCGTCGGAGACGTCGACGCCTACACCGAGCGACTGGCCGCGGCACTGGACCGGGGTCACCCGGTGACGTGACAGATGTTCTAGATTCTGTTGCATGACTGCCTACGATGTCGGCGTTCTGATCCTGCGCGTGGTGCTCGGTCTGACCATGGCCGCACACGGCTACAACAAGTTCTTCGGCGGTGGGCGCATCCCCGGAACCGCCGGCTGGTTCGACAGCATCGGCATGAAGCCCGGCATGTTCCACGCCAGGGTGGCCGCGAGCACCGAGATGGCCGCCGGCATCGGATTGGCCGTGGGACTGTTCACCCCGGTGCCCGCCGCGGGCTTCGTGGCGCTGATGCTGGTCGCCGCCTGGACCGTGCACCGGGCCAACGGCTTCTTCATCGTCAAGGAGGGCTGGGAGTACAACCTCGTGCTCGCCGCCGCCGCGGTGGCGGTTCCGGCGATCGGCCCCGGGCGGCTCAGCCTGGATCACCTGCTGTTCGGTGGCACCGGACTGTGGGAGCTGGTGCAGGGCTGGTGGGGCCTGGTGATCGCACTGGTCCTCGGACTCGCCGGCGGCATCGGCCAGCTGGCGATCTTCTACCGCCCGCCGGCGAAAACGTAGTGGGGGATCCCATTCCGTCGGACTAGAACACGTTCTAGTCTTTGGTCCATGGGATTTCTCAAGCCCGACATGCCCGTCGTCGACTTCGCCGAGTGGAGCAAGGGCACGCGTTCGGAGAAGATCCGGCCGATGGCCCAGCACTGGGCCGAAGTCGGATTCGGCACCCCCGTGGTGATGCACCTGTTCTACGTCGCCAAGATCCTGCTCTACATCCTCGGCGGCTGGTTGTTCGCGCTGGCCACGCCCGGCGTCGACGGGTTCACCAACGTCGCGCAGTGGTGGACCGAACCGATCGTGTTCCAGAAGGTCGTGCTCTTCACCATGCTGTTCGAGGTCGTGGGCCTCGGCTGCGGATTCGGCCCACTGAACAACCGGTTCTTCCCCCCGATGGGATCGGTTCTGTACTGGCTGCGCCCGGGCACCGTCCGGCTACCCCCGTGGCCCGGTCGGGTGCCGATGACCAAGGGCGACACCCGCACTCCGCTGGACGTCGCGCTGTACGCGGGGCTCCTCGTGGTGCTGCTGATCGGATTGTTCTCCGCCGGTACCGGACCGGTCCCTGCGCTGGGAACGGTGATCGGCGTCCTGCCCCTCTGGCAGATCTGGACGATCCTCGGACTCCTGGCGGTGCTGGGTCTGCGCGACAAGGTGATCTTCCTGGCCGCCCGCGGTGAGGTGTACGGGTCGTTCACCGTCGCCTTCCTGTTCGTCGGCTACGGCGTGGACATGCTGCTGGCGGCCAAGCTGGTCTGCGTCGCGATCTGGATGGGGGCGGCGACCTCGAAACTCAACAAGCACTTCCCGTTCGTGATCTCGACGATGATGTCGAACAACCCACTGATCCGGACGAAGTGGCTCAAGCGCAAGTTCTTCGAGAAGTTCCCCGACGATCTGCGGCCCGGTCGCGTCTCGCGGGTCATCGCACATTTCAGCACCGCGATCGAGATGCTGGTGCCGTTGGTGCTGCTGTTCAGCCACGGCGGCTGGCCGACGGCGATCGCCGCGTTCGTCATGCTGGTCTTTCACTTCGGCATCCTGTCGGCGATCCCGATGGGGGTGCCGCTGGAGTGGAACGTGTTCATGATGTTCTGCGTGGTGACGCTGTTCGTCGGGCATGCCGAACTCGGCCTGTCGCAGCTGGACACCCCGCTGCCGGTGCTGTTGTTCGCCGTGCTGGCCGTCACCGTGGCGATCGGAAACCTGGTGCCGCGCAAGGTCTCGTTCCTGCCGGGGATGCGCTACTACGCGGGCAACTGGGACACCTCGTGGTGGTGCATCAAACCCTCGGCCAACGAGAAGATCGAGCGCGGTCTGGTGGCCATCGCCAGCATGCCCGCCTCGCAGCTGGAGAAGTTCTACGGCAGCCCCGAACAGGCGATGATCTACCTCTACAAGGGATACGCGTTCCGCGGCTTCAACTCCCACGGCAAGGCTCTGCTGACCCTGGTGCACCACGCGCTGGCGGGGCGCAACCAGGACGACTATCTGATCACCGAGGGTGAACGGCTCTGCAGCACCGCGGTCGGCTGGAACTTCGGCGACGGCCACATGCACAACGAACAGTTGATCGCAGCCATGCAGCGGCGCTGTCACTTCGAGCCGGGGGAGGTGCGGGTGATCCTGCTCGACGCCCAACCCATCCACCGGCAACGCCAGGAGTACCGCCTGGTCGATGCCGCCACCGGGGAGTTCGAACGCGGTTACGTGAAGGTGTCCGACATGGTCACCGGACAGCCCTGGACCGACGACATCCCGGTACAGGTGACCTGGCAGCGCGACGGTGCGACACCGCTCAGCCCATGACGTCGCGGACCTTGACCGTCTCCAGCCCCTGCAGCAACAACCCGCGGGCGGTGTCGAGGTGTTTGCGCCAGTGCGCCTCGGCCGCCGCGCCGTCACCCGAGCGCATCAGCTGCAGCAGGCGACGGTAGGAGCGCATCAGCTTCTCGTAGCCGGCCTTGGACAGCGGGCTGCTCTCGCTCATGGCGAAGGCGGTGTGGCGCACCGTGATCTCGTGCAGCATGCCCGCGATGATGGTCAGCGTGGCGTTACCCGACAGTTCCACCATGCGGCGGTGGAAGTCGCCGGTGGTCTCGGCCAGCCGGCCGGACTCCCAGCCCTGGGCAACGTCCTCGGCCAGTGCGCGCTCCAACTCGTCGAAGGCGGCGGTGTCGCCGGACTCGGTGAGCAGCCGTACGGCCATGGGTTCGATGCCCGAACGTGCCGTCATCACATCGGCGATGGTGGCGCCGGACAGCTCGAGCAGCAGACCGGCGGGGCGGGCGACGATCTCCGGACCGGGAACGCGCACCCGGGCGCCCGTGCGCGATCCGCGGCGGACCTCGACCAGCCGCTCGGATTCCAGCACCCGCACGGCTTCGCGCAGCGTCGGACGGCTGACACCGAAGTGCGCCATCAGTTCGGCCTCGTTGGGCAAAAAGTCGCCCTCTTTGAGCGCACCGTCGACGACCATCCGGCGCAGCGTGCCCGCCACCAGTTCGGCGGTCTTGGGTGAACGCACGGCGGCGGTCGAGGCGCTCACCCCGATCATCGGGGCCAGCGGTGTCGTACCAGCCACCTGACCTCCCCTGTGCGCGCCGGCCGACGGCCAGCTGTAGAACTCAGTAAACCACCTGATCGGATCCGCAGCCGCCGCGCTGCTCTACCAACCAGTAGGTTGACCTAGTAAACCTTGTCCTCTACCGTCGTGTCGAACCCGCCTGTTCCGAGACTTCGAAGGAGAAGTGTCATGGCTGAAGCCGTCATCGTGGAGGCCGTGCGCTCGCCCGTCGGCAAGCGCAACGGAGGCCTGTCGGGGGTGCACCCCGCCGAACTGTCCGCCCAGGTCCTCAACGGTCTGGTCCAGCGCGCCGGGGTCGACCCCGCCCTGGTCGACGACGTCATCTGGGGCTGCGTGATGCAGGCCGGCGAGCAGGCCCTCGACATCGGCCGCACCGCGCTGCTCACCGCCGGCTGGCCTGAGACGGTGCCCGGGGTGACGGTCGACCGCCAATGCGGCTCGAGCCAGCAGTCGGTGCACTTCGCCGCCGCCGGCGTGGTGGCCGGCCACTACGACGTCGTCGTCGCCGGTGGCGTCGAGTCGATGTCACGCACCCCCATGGGCGCCTCGCTGGCCAACGGGGGCAATCCGTATCCGGGTGGGTTCAAGGACCGCTACCAGCAGACCCCGAATCAGGGCGTGGGTGCGGAGATGATCGCCGAGCAGTGGGGCTTCAGCCGCACCGATCTCGATCAGTTCTCCCTGAACTCGCACGAGAAGGCCGCGGCGGCGCAGGATTCCGGCGCCTTCGACGACCAGATCGTGGCGATCAAAGATCAGGACGGCAACACCGTCCTGAAGGACGAGGGCATCCGTCGGGGCACCACCCTGGAGAAAATGGGTCAGCTCAAGCCCGCGTTCCGCGAGGACGGCGTCATCCACGCCGGCAACTCCTCCCAGATCTCCGACGGCTCGGCGGCGCTGCTGTTCATGTCGGCCGAGAAGGCCAGGGAACTCGGCCTCAAACCGCTGGCCAAGGTGCACACCGCGGTGCTGGCCGGTGCCGATCCGGTGATCATGCTGACCGCCCCCATCCCGGCCACCCAGAAGGCGCTCAAGCGGTCCGGGCTGAGCATCGACCAGATCGGCGCGTTCGAGGTCAACGAGGCCTTCGCGCCGGTTCCGATGGCCTGGCTCAAGGACATCGGCGCCGACGAGAAGAAACTCAACCCCAACGGCGGCGCGATCGCCCTCGGCCACCCGCTCGGCGGCTCCGGTGCCCGCATCATGACCACGCTGCTGCATCACATGCGCGACAACGGAATCCAGTACGGCCTGCAGACGATGTGCGAAGGCGGCGGTCAGGCCAACGCCACCATCCTGGAACTGCTGTGACGCAGGACAGTCCCGGCGCCCTGGTCGAACGCCGGGGCAACGTCATGGTCATCACCATCAACCGGTCGGAGGCCCGCAACGCCATCAACTCGGCGGTGTCGATCGCGCTGGGCGACGCCCTGGAAGCGGCGCAACAGGACCCCGAGGTACGGGTGGTCGTGATCACCGGGGCCGGTGACAGATCCTTCTGTGCGGGAGCGGATCTCAAAGCCCTCTCGCGCGGTGAGGACATCGGTCACCCCGATCAGCCGAAGTGGGGTTTCGCCGGATACGTCCGCCATTTCATCGACAAGCCGACCATCGCCGCGGTCAACGGTACCGCGCTCGGTGGAGGCACCGAACTCGCGCTGGCCAGTGACCTGGTCGTCGCGGGGGAGAGCGCGAAATTCGGTCTGCCCGAGGTGAAGCGGGGCCTGATCGCCGCAGCCGGCGGGGTGTTCCGCCTGGTCGACCAGATCCCGCGCAAGGTCGCACTGCAGATGATGTTCACCGGCGAGCCGATCACCTCGGCGGAGGCCCTGAGGTGGGGTCTGATCAACGAAGTCGTGCCGGACGGCACGGAATTGGACGCCGCGCTCGCGCTCGCCGAGCGCATCACGGTCAATGCCCCGCTGGCCGTGCAGGCCAGCAAGCGCGTCGCCGTCGGCGCCGACGACCGCGTCGTGACCGATGACGAACCCGGATGGAAGCGCACGCGGCGCGAGGTCGCGATCGTCTTCACCTCCGAGGACGCCAAGGAAGGGCCATTGGCCTTCGCGCAGAAGCGTGAGCCGGTCTGGAAGGCGCAATAAGCCGAATGAAAAGGGAAACACCATGAAGCGCACGATCTACGACGCCGAGCACGAGGCCTTCCGCGACACCGTGAAGGGCTACATCGACAGTGAGCTCGTCCCCAACGCCGAGAAGTGGGAGGCCGAGCGCCTCGTCGACCGGTCGGCGTACGTGGCTGCGGGTAAGCACGGACTCATCGGGTTCAACATGCCCGAGGAGTTCGGCGGCGGCGGTGCCGACGATTTCCGGTTCAACGCCATCATCGACGAGGAGATCGCCAAGAGCGGTGTCCCCGCCCCGGCGCTGAGCCTGCACAACGACGTCGTCGGCCCGTACTTCAAGGATCTGGCCAACGACGAGCAGAAGCAGCGCTGGTTGCCGGGCATCACCAGCGGTGAGCTGATCATCGCGATCGCCATGACCGAGCCCGGCGCGGGCAGCGACCTGGCGGGCATCCGCACCTCGGCGGTGCGCGACGGGGACGACTGGATCATCAACGGCTCCAAGACGTTCATCTCGTCAGGCATCAACAGCGACCTCGTGGTGGTCGTCGCCCGAACCGATCCCGATGCCGGCCACAAAGGCTTCTCCCTGCTGGTGGTCGAGCGGGACATGCCGGGCTTCACCCGAGGCCGCAAGCTCGACAAGATGGGGCTGCACGCGCAGGACACCTCCGAGCTGCACTTCGAGAACGTCCGGGTGCCGAGTGCGAACCTGCTGGGCAAAGAGGGCCGCGGCTTCTACCACCTGATGACCAATCTGCCCTCGGAGCGGCTGTCGATCGCGATCTCGGCGATCGCCGGTGCTCGGGAGACCTGGCGTCAGACCCTGCAGTACGCGAAAGATCGCAAGGCGTTCGGCCAGCCGATCGGCAGCTTCCAGCACAACCGGTTCCTGCTCGCGGAGATGGACACCGAGCTCGAGGTCACCGAGTGCTACATCGACCGCTGCCTGCAGGGCGTGGTCGACGGGGAGCTGACCGCCGTGGAAGCGGCCAAGGCGAAGTGGTGGGCCACCGAGGTGGCCAAGAAGGTCGTCGACCAGTGCGTGCAGCTGCACGGCGGCTACGGCTACATGCTGGAGTATCGCGTGGCGCGCGACTACGTCGACGGTCGCATCCAGACGATCTTCGGTGGCACCACCGAAATCATGAAGGAGATCATCGGCCGCGATCTGGGCCTGTAATCGCGCCGAGCAGGCCCCCGCAAGCGGGAGGTACCCCCCGCAAAAGCCCCCCAAGTCAACGGATTTGGGGGGCTTTTGCGTCTGCTCGCGAGAGATCAGCCAGCCGGTGCCGGTGTCGGTGCCGAGGCCGGGGTCTCCTCGGCGGGCAGCGGCGTCTCCGGCGCCGTGGTCGGCGTGGTCGACGTCGTGGTGGTCGACGAGGTGGCCGTCGGGGTGGTCGGCGTCGGCGCATCGGCCGGGTCGAGCACCGTGTCGATCAGGTAGATGCGCGCGTTCTCGGCCGGGATGCCGCCGCAGATCACCTTCGCGGTGTCGTTGATCTTGATGTCGCCGTTGGTGCCGACGACGTTGATCTCGGCGCCCTGCTGGGTGGGCCGCTGACCCTTCACGTCACCGGGCCCGAGCAGGCCGAGGAACACGTGGTAGTAGTCCAGATCGGTCAGCGCGGCCGGGTTGTTCTTCAGCGCGTCGAGCTGTTCGGGGGGCAGCTTCGCGAAGGCCTCGTTGGTGGGGGCGAACACCACGTAGGGGCCGTTGTCGAGCACCGCGGCGACATTCACCGCGGGGTTGAGGCCGCCGGAGATCGCGGAGCTGAACGTGCTGATCTCCGGGATCGAGGCCAGCACCTGGCTGACGGGCTGATTGATGAAGGTCTTCCAGGTGGGGTTGGCGGCCCGGAAGGGATCGCAGTCCCCCTCGAGATTGGGCAGCGGGGTCTCCACGGACGACGGCTCGGTCGTCGGCTGCGCGTAGGCATTGACGGACAGCGGCAGCGACACCGCGAACGCGGCGACGCCCACTGCGGCTCCCAATGTCTTGAAGCGGGTATTCACTGTCGGCTCCTCAGCTCGTCAGGACGCCTGCGATGGGCGGCGTCGGGCCGGCTACCTGTGCGGCGCCGTTTCGGATGCTAAGGCCACCGCACGCCGCCGACCAAGTCGAGGTCGCGGCCGATACCCACCGTCGATGCGCTGACCTGCGGTGACATTGTCACGCCGGTTGTCTCACACCGACCCGCGGAGCCGCCGCCTACGATGACGGCCATGCCAGAGCCGCTGATCATCACCCTCGGTGAGCACGCCCCCGACCTGCACGAGACGGCCTGGGTCGCCCCCAACGCCGCAGTCATCGGCCGGGTGGCACTGCGGGAGCAGGCCAGTGTCTGGTACGGCGCCACCCTGCGCGCCGAGGTCGAGCCCATCGAGATCGGCCCGGGCAGCAACATCCAGGACGGCGTCACCGTCCACGTCGACCCGGGATTCCCGGCGACCATCGGCGCCAACGTCAGCGTCGGGCACAACGCGGTGCTGCACGGCTGCACCATCGAGGACGACTGCTTGATCGGCATGGGCGCCGTCGTCCTCAACGGCGCCCGGATCGGGCGGGGGTCGCTCGTCGCCGCCGGTGCCGTCGTCCCCCAGGGCGCGCAGATCCCGGAGCGATCGCTGGTCGCCGGCGTCCCCGGCAAGGTCCGCCGCGAACTGGCCGACGCCGAGGTCGACGGCAACCGCACCAACGCGCAGCTCTACCAGCACCTGGTCGACGTCCACCGCTGAGCGCGTAGGCGCCCGGTGTGGCGCGTTCAACGACACCGCGACGGTTCCCCGCCGCCGCGCCCGGGTACCAACCGAGGGTGAACAACGTGCGGGCGCTCGTCACCGGCGCCACCGGATATGTCGGATCCCGACTGGTCGCCGCCTTGCTCGACGAGGGCGCCGACGTGGTGGCGGCGAGCCGGTCGGTCCAACGGCTCGAGAAGTTCGGCTGGTACGGCGATGTGACGAGCGTCGCATTGGACGCCTCGGAGCCGGAATCGGTCAAGCAGGCACTGGCCGACGCCGGTCGCGTCGACGTCATCTACTACCTGGTGCATGCGATCGGTCAACCCGACTTCCGCGAATCGGACAATCGGGCCGCGGCGAACGTGGCCGAAGCCGCCCGGGACGCCGGCGTCAAACGCATCGTCTATCTCGGCGGTTTCGTCCCGACCGACGACACCCTGTCCGAACACCTGGCCAGCCGCGCCGAGGTGGCCGAGGCGCTGACCGTCGACGGCGGCCCCGACGTGGTCTGGCTCGGGGCGGCCATCGTCATCGGTGCCGGTTCGACGTCCTTCGAGATGCTGCGCTACGTCGGCGACCGGTTCTGGCTGATCCCGATGCCCAAGTGGGCGGCCAACCCGCTCGACCCGATCTCGATCCGCGACGCCCTGCACTACCTCGTCGCCGCCGCCGACACCGATGCCGTCCCGGCCGGCTCATACGACATCCGGGGCCCCGAGACCACCACCTACGGCGACCTGTTGCTGCGCTACGCGTGCCTGTCCGGCCGGTGGCGGGCCCCGCTGCCGGTGCGCGGCATCGACACCAGCCTGGTCTCCCACGTCACCGGCCTGATTCTGCCGGTTCCGGGCGGGCTGGCCGGCGACCTGGTGGAATCCCTGGACCACCCGATGACCGCGTCGAAGCTCGGCATCCGCGACATCGTGCCCGATCCGCCAGGCGGTCTGATGCCGATCGACGAGGCGATCAAGCGGTCCCTGGCGTCGCCGCGGGCCCGGCCCGTAGACCGGCTCGCCGATGTGCACCACCTGGCGGCGACCGACCCCGACTGGGCCGGAGGCGATACCCTGCGCATCAAGCGGCTCATCCGTACCGTCACCCCGCCGATCGCCCGACCGGCGCTGGCGCTGCTCGGTGCGGTGCCCGGACCCGTCGCCGGCGCCCTGCGCACCGGCCTGGACACCCTGGTCAACCTGATACCGAAAGGTCATCCGGCATGACGGACGTTTCTGACGTTTCCGACGTTTCTGAGCAACCCTGCACCGAGCGCAGCGGCTTCCTGGCCGAGGCCCGCCGGATCCTCACCGGGGTCGCCGAACCCCACAACGAGGGTCCGGGCACGATCCGCCGTCGCCGCATCCTGGTCGCCGTCTTCGTCGTCGTCGGGTTCGTGCTGCTGGGCTACTCACTGCGGCTGCCGCCCGGTGATCCGTCGTTCTACTGGTTCACCATCGCCCTGGCGGCCTGGTGGACCCTGGGCGCGTTCGTCTCGGGTCCGGTCCACTTGGGGCGCATCTGTTTCCGCGGGCGCAACCAGCGGCCGGTGATCACCGGTACCGCCGTCGGGGTGGTGCTGGGCGCCGCGTTCGTCGTCGGTGGACTCGTCGCCCGTGAGATCGAGCCGGTGCGCGACTACATCGTCCGGGTGCTCGAATACGCCAACCAGGGCTCACTTCTGGTGATCGTGGCGATCACGGTGATCAACGGCCTGGCCGAGGAACTGTTCTTCCGCGGCTCCCTGTTCACCTCACTGGGCAAACGCAACAACGGGTGGTTCGCCTTCGTCGTGTCGACCGCCATCTACGTCGTCGTCACCGGTGTCAGCACCCAGAACCCGATGCTCGCCTTCGCCGCGGTCATCCTCGGCACGATCTGCGCGATGGAGCGCCGAGCGACCGGCGGAGTGCTCGCTCCCATGCTCACCCACTTCTTCTGGGGGCTGGTCATGGTGCTCGCGCTTCCCCCGATCTTCGGCGTCTGACCCGACGGGCCTAGAACAGTCGGTCGTCGGACGCTGTCGCTCGCCCCGTCATGGTTGCATGATAGGACTATGGCGGTCTATGGTCGGAACGATGAGGCGCGAGGTGGAGTTCGAGGTCGAGGACGGGACCGTCCTCAGCGGCTATTTCCACGCGCCGGCCGACGGGCCCGGTCCGCTGATTGTGATGGCGCACGGGTTCTCTGGAGTGAAAGAGCAGATCGACCACTACGCCGCCTGTTTCGCGGCCGGCGGCTTCGCCGTTCTGGTTTACGACCACCGTGGATTCGGCACCTCCGAGGGCTTGCCCCGCCTGGAGGTGGATCCCTTGCGCCAGCTCGCGGACTGGCGCGACGCGATCACCTTCGCGGCCGCTGGGCCCGACGTGCAACCGGGGGTGCCGGTCGGCGTCTGGGGATCGAGTTTCGCGGGCGGCCTCGCGATGGTCCTGGCGGCCGACGACGACCGCGTGGGATGCGTAGTGGCCCAGATCCCGAACGTCAGCGGACACCGCACCGGGCCGGAACTCTTCGACTCCGACCAGAGGGACCGCCTCGCAGCACTTTTCGGCGCGGATCGGCGCGCCCGGCTCGACGGGGCTGAGCCGGCGCGCATCGCGGTGTTCGCCACCGAGCCCGGTGAACCGTGCGCGCTGCCGCCGACGGTGAGCCCGCGGTACATCAGCGCCGTCACTGCGCTGGCCCCCACCTGGGTCAACGAGGTCACTCTCCGTTCGGTGGAGCACATGCTCACCTTCGAGCCCGCCGGGTGGGTGCCCCATGTCTCGCCGACTCCGTTGCTGATGATCGTCGGCGCCGACGACACGGTCACGCCTGCGCATCTGCAGCAGGAGATCTTTCACGCCGCGCCCGAGCCCAAACGACTCGTCATCCATCCCGGCGGGCATTTCGACACCTACAGCGAGCATTTCGAGCAGACCAGCCGAGCGGCACTGGACTGGTTCACCACGCATCTCGATCCGCCGACGGGCACGTGACGAGAAACGCGGCCACGCCGTGACCGAAAGCGTTGCACGTCAGTGCATTCGACAATCCACAGAAAGAGAAACAGGAGAAGATCGATATGCCCATGTGTGACCTCTACATCCAGGACGGCGCCCTCGAGCCCGAGGCCGAACGAACGTTCGTCGGCCAGGTCAGCGACCTGTTGGTCAAACACGAGGTCCGCCGGATCGTGGACCTCGTCGACGATCCGGCGGCGGTCCAGGCCAGTATCAAGCGGGCGAGCTCCATCGCCTGGATGTTCGTGCACCGCACCGACACCTACGTGGCCGGGAACCCGGTCGGGCCGACGGCGCCGCGTGGCCCGGTCTACAAATTCGTGGTCCGGATCCCCGAGGGCCAACTCGACGACGTGTTCATCCCGGCCGTCAACCGCGACATCCTCGCCGCGCTCACCGAGGCCGAGAACGGCCGATGGAAGCACCCGGAGCTACGCCTCTGGGTGTTCGTCGAGGAGGTCAAGGACGGGACGTGGGGTGCGGCGGGCGAGGTGTTGCACCTGGCGAACATCGTGGACTTCGTCGCCCCCGGCCTGGGTCGGGTCGCGGTAGAGCGCTGGGAGAACACGCAGCGCACGCAGGCTGCGGACTACCTCGAGCTCGCGCGGTCCGAGCAGGGCTCCGCATGAGCGCAACGACCACCGCACTCGGCCTGCAGGTGTTCACCAGTCCGACGCGTCCTATCGGTGGGGGACAGACGTTCTCACCCATCACGTCCACCCTGATCTCCGGCGACGACGAGGCCGTCCTGGTCGACTGCCAGTTCGTCAGGGCCGACGTCGATGCCCTCGGAGACATGATCGAGGCGACAGGGAAGACCCTCACCACGATCTTCGTCACCCATGGCCACGGCGATCACTGCTTCGGCGGCAGCCGACTGATGGAGCGCTTTCCCGCGGCGCGGTTCGTCGCGACCGCCGGCGTGGTGAGCCATCTGCGAACACACCTCGAGTCCGAGGTGAAGACGGGCACCAAGTTCTTCGGCGACGAGCTGAGCGTTCTCACCACGATGCCCGAGCCGCTCGACGGCGACGTCATCGACCTCGAAGGCCATCAGTTGCGGGTGATCGACGTCGGACAGGGCGACATCGCGCCCAGCGCGGTCCTGCACATACCGGCCCTGGAAGCCGTCGTCGCCGGCGACATCGCATACAACCAGATCCACCAGATGCTGGGGTTGAGCGGGCCTACCGAATGGGCCGCATGGATCGACAGCGTTCGGACACTGCAACGCCTCGATCCCCGGGTGGTGATCGCCGGACACAGGAAGCCCGAGGCCGACGATGACGGTCGTCGCGTGCTGGCCGAGACTCGTTCCTACATCGAGGATTTCACTGTTGCATTCCAGCAGGCGTCGTCCATGGAGGACATCGTCGAGGCGATGCACGCCAAGTATCCCCATCACGGAAATCCCACCACACTCCACTACTCCGCATACAACGCGATCAAACGCCACAAACCCGAACGTCACTGAACCCTCGACAGGAAGACACGACATGAACATCGACGGATCCGTCGCTTTGGTGACCGGAGCCAACCGCGGACTGGGTCGTCACCTCGCCGAGGAACTCCTCCGGCGTGGGGCTGCCAAGGTGTACGCCGCCGCGCGCAACCCCGAGCAGATCACCTCGGCGGGGGTGACTCCGCTGCAGCTCGACATCAACGATCCCGAATCGGTGGCCCGCGCCGCCGCCGCGGCATCCGATGTCACGGTGCTGGTGAACAATGCGGGAAACAGCTCGTCGGCAACCCTTCTCGAGGGCTCGATGAGCGATATCCGGGACCTGATGGAGACCCACTATTTCGGGACGCTGTCGGTGACGCGAGCATTCGCACCGGTGCTGCGTGCCAACGCCCCCGGCGCGATCCTGAACATCGCCTCGGTGCTGTCGTGGACGCATCCGGCCGGCTTCGGGCCGTATAGTGCGGCCAAGGCGGCTCTGTGGGCGCAAACGGACAGCGTGCGGGAGGAACTCGCATTGAGCAACGTCGCTGTGACTGCGCTGCACGTCGGCTTCATCGACACCGACATGATCGCCCACATCGACGCCCCCAAGAACGATCCGCGTGACGTCGCCGCGGCCGCGATCGACGGCGTGGCCGCGGGCGCGCGAGAAGTACTGGCCGACGACCTCACCCGCCAGGTGCGGACGTCGCTGGGCAGCCGATGACTGTTGCGCATCCGTTCGCCGAGGCGATCGAGAACGCCGACGATGACGCATATTTCGACTTGTTGGCGCCTGAGGCGGTGCTGCACAGTCCGGTCCTGCATTCGCCGTTCGTCGGGCGCCCGACGGTGGCTCCGCTGCTCGCTCTCCTGCGGGCGTGCTTCTCCAACGTCAGGTTCACCGACGAGATGCACGCCGAGGGCACGGTCGCGCTGGTCTTCAAGGCGGACATCGCCGGCAGGCAGGCCGAGGGCACCCAGGTGCTGCGTCTCGATGACGCGGGCAGAATCGTGGACCTGACCGTGTTCCTGCGGCCCATCCGCGCAGGCATGGCGCTCTCGGAGCTCATGGGCTCCAAGATCCAGAAGCTCGACGACGGCACGTACGGCCTCGCCGCAGTCCTGTGATGCAACCGCCCAGCGTAGAATCGCCGAGTGCTCAAGAGTGACTACGCGACGCAGAACTGTTCGATTGCGCGCGCGCTGGAGGTCGCGGGGGAGCGCTGGACCCTGCTGGTCGTGCGCGAACTGCTCATGAAACCGAGACGCTTCTCGGATCTGGTTCGGCGTCTGGATGTCTCGCGCAACGTCCTCACCAGCCGGCTGGCCAAGTTGATCGAGATCGGCGTCGTCGAGACCCAGACCTACGACGCCAACCACGACTGGAACGTCTACCAGCTGACCCCGATGGGGCAGGACCTGTTCCCGGTGATCAACGCCCTGATGGCTTGGGGGGACAAGTACTTCGCCCCCGACGGGCCGCCCGTGATCTTCATGCACGACTGCGAGCATCCTTCGGGTCACGCGCTGGTGTGCGAGGCGTGCGGCGAGCCCGTCACCGCCGAGAACTTCCGCCCCGTGGTGGGTCCGGGCTTCCGTAAGGCCGAACCCAGCTCCGGCGCCTAACCCAACGGGTGGGCGATCTCGTCACGCGGCATCCGCGCGGCCGTGAACGCCACCGCGGCGAGCAGCACCGGCGCGACGCCGGCCACCAGGAAGATGGTCTGCATCGATATCACCTTCGACAGCGGACCCACGATCGCGAACGACAGGGGCATGAAGGCCAGCGAGACGAAGAAGTCCAGGCTCGACACCCGGCCCAGCATCTCGGTGGGCACCCGACGCTGGAGCAGCGTCCCCCAGATCACCATGCCGGCGCCATCGGTCACGCCGACCACGAAGGTCGCGACGGCCATCATCGGGAACGACGACGTGACGCCGACGACCACCAGCGGAAGCGACCCGGCGCCCCACATCGCCATCATCATCGTCAGGTACCGCCGCGGCATTCGCGCCGACGAAATCGCCAGGGCGCCGAGGGCACTGCCGATCCCGAAGAACGCCAGGACGAACCCGTAGGCGCGCGCGCCGTCAGCGAAGCGCTCCTGCGCGATGAAGGGCAACAGCACCTCCAGCGGGCCGAGGACCAGCAGCACGAACACGCTGGCGAACAGCAGCGTCCACAGCAGCCACGGGGTGTGCGCCACGAATCGGACACCGTCGCGCAGGTCACGCAGCACGTGATTGTGCGCTGCGGTGGGCTGGGACGCGGTCGCCGGCCGGGTGGCCACCAGCAGGAGCAGAGCCAGTCCGAAGAGCACCGCGACGGTCACCGCGCCCACCGAAGGGACGGTGGCGCCGATGACGACGCCGGCCACCGCGGGTCCCACCGAGCGCTGGAACACCGGGCGCACAACACCTTCCACGCCGTTGGCGGCCAGCAGGTGTTCCGGTGCGAGAATCCGCGGCAGGATCGCGCTGTAGGCGGGGAAGAAGAACGCCGCGGCGACACCCAGCACCGCCGCCGCGACGGCCAGATGCCAGATGCGCAGCGCCCCAGTGAGACTTAGTGTTGCGACGACCGATACCGCGGCGAGGTTGACCGCCTCGACGGCGATGATGATGGCCCGCTGGTCGAAGCGGTCAGCGGCGATGCCGCCGACCAGGACGAAAGCCACCAGCCCGCCGCCCAGACACGCCGCAACCAGAGACAGCGACGCCGGGTCGTTGTCCAGCGCGATGACCTGAAGCGCCATCACGACCGTCCACATCCCTTCGGCGAAGATCGACAACGAGACTGCGGCGATCAGCAGCCGGTATTCCCGAGAGGAAAACGGTGCGAGCACGCGCCATCGACCGACGCGGGGCGCGGCGGTGTCGAGGTCGTACTGCGTACTCACCCGTCGATGGTGGCGGACCGGACGTGGACGCGTCCATCGATTTTCGGCCTCAGGGCTGGTCGGTGAACTCCGCGGTGCGCCGCTGCTGGAAAGCCCGGGTGCCCTCCCGGAAGTCGTGCGACGCCAGCAGTTTCAACTGACCTTCGGTCTCGCGCGCGATGGCTGAATCCAGTTCGGTCAGCGTCGCCGCGTTGACGGCCTGCTTGGTCTCGGCCAACGCCACGGCCGGTCCCGCCTTCAGCTGCGCCAGCACCTTGTCCACCTCGGCGTCGAATGCTTCGGCGGGGTGCACCGCGGTCACCATCCCCCATGCGTAGGCCTCGGCCGCCGGGATGCGCTCGGCCAGCAGCGCCATCCGCATCGCCCGGATCCGGCCCACGGCCGCGGCGACCAATGCCGACGCACCACCGTCGGGCATCAGTCCGATCCTGGTGAAGGCGAGCATGAAATAGGCCTGCTCCGAGGCGATCACGACATCACACGCCAGTGCCAGCGACGCTCCGACGCCCGCGGCCGGTCCGTGCACCACGGCCACCACCGGCTTGGGGAGCGCCACGATCGCGCGCACCGCCGCGTTGGCGGCGTCGAGTACGGCATTCGCGCCGATCTCCGACTTCTTCATCTGATCGGCCTCGCTGATTCCGGCGCCGGAACTGAACCCGCGTCCCGCGCCACCGAGCCGCACCACCCTGACCTGCGGGTCGTCGCCCGCCTTTCGCAGCGCGTCGGCGAGACCGTCGAGCATGTCGGCCGTCAGCGAATTGAGGCTGTCCGGACGGTTCAACGTCAGGGCCAGGACGCCGTCGTCGAGTTCCACGGTCAGGTCGTCGATGCTCGTCATGGCTTCACCTTCCCATGCGCGGCTGATGCCCGTGGCCGGTCGAGAAGGTTATACAAGTAAGCTATGTCGCGGTCAACTACTCCGAAGGAGCGGTAGAAATGGCGGGACCCCTGCATGGATTGCGCGTCGTCGAACTGGCCGGCATCGGTCCCGGTCCGCACGCAGCGATGATCCTCGGCGACCTCGGCGCCGACGTCGTTCGCATCGAGCGGCCCGGCAAGGGCTCCGGCAGCCCGAGCAAGGGACGCGATCAGCTGCTGCGCAACCGCCGTTCGGTCGCGGCCAACCTCAAGAGCGACGAAGGTCGCGACCTGGTCCTGCAGCTGGTCGCCAAGGCCGACGTGCTGATCGAGGGCTTCCGGCCCGGCGTCACCGAACGGCTCGGTCTGGGCCCGGAGGACTGTGCCAAGGTCAACGACCGCCTGATCTACGGCCGCATGACCGGCTGGGGCCAGACCGGCCCGCGCAGTCAGCAGGCCGGCCACGACATCAACTACATCTCCCTCAATGGTGTCCTGCATGCCGTGGGTCGCGCCGGCGAGCGGCCGGTCCCGCCGCTCAACCTCGCGGGCGACTTCGGCGGCGGGTCGATGTTCCTGCTCGTCGGCATCCTCGCCGCCCTGTGGGAGCGGGAACGCTCCGGCAAGGGGCAGGTGATCGACGCCGCGATGGTGGACGGATCCAGCGTGCTCGCGCAGATGATGTGGGCGTTCCGGGCCATGGGCATGTGGACCGATGTCCGCGGGGAGAACATGCTCGACACGGGCGCGCCGTACTACGACACCTACACGTGTTCGGACGGCCGCCATGTCGCGGTCGGCGCCATCGAACCGCAGTTCTACGCCGAACTCATCGCCAAGCTCGGCCTGACCGACGCCGGCCTGCCCGACCAGAACGACATGTCCCGTTGGCCGGAACTGCGCGAACGCCTCACCGAGGCCTTCGCCGCCCACGACCGCGACCACTGGACGAGGGTGTTCGCCGGCAGCGACGCCTGCTGCACGCCGGTGCTGTCGTTCGGCGAGGTCCAGGACGAACCGCACAACACCGAACGCGACACCTTCTACCGCGAGGGCGAGTATCTGTTCCCGGCTCCGGCGCCCCGCTTCTCCCGGACGCCCAATGCGGCGCCCACCCCGCCCGGGGTGCCCGGGGCGGACACCGAGGACGTTCTGCGCGACTGGGTATAGTCCCAACCAACCAGTAGGTCGGGGCGCGGGTGCGCCGGCCGGAAAGGAAAGTGCGAGTGGAGATCAAAGACGCCGTCGCCGTCGTCACCGGCGGAGCCTCCGGGCTGGGCCTGGCCACCACCAAGCGCCTGCTCGACCGGGGTGCCTCGGTGGTCGTCATCGACCTCAAGGGTGAAGACGCGGTCAAGGAGCTGGGGGACCGGGCACGGTTCGTCCAGGCCAATGTGACCGATCCCGAGCAGGTCAGCGCCGCGCTCGACGCCGCCGAGGAGATGGGCCCGCTGCGGATCAACGTCAACTGCGCCGGCATCGGCAACGCCATCAAGACGCTGTCCAAGAACGGCGCCTTCCCGCTCGAGGAGTTCACCAAGGTCATCCAGGTCAACCTGGTCGGCACGTTCAACGTGCTGCGGCTGAGCGCCGAGCGGATCGCCAAGACCGAACCGATCGGCCCGGAGAACAGCCCCGAGCGCGGCGTCATCATCAACACCGCATCGGTCGCCGCCTTCGAGGGCCAGATCGGACAGGCCGCCTACTCGGCGTCCAAGGGCGGCGTGGTCGGGATGACCCTGCCGATCGCCCGCGACCTCTCGCGCGAGTTCATCCGCGTCTGCACCATCGCCCCCGGCCTGTTCAAGACCCCGCTGCTGGGCTCGCTGCCCGAAGAGGCGCAGAAATCGCTGGGCCAGCAGGTGCCGCACCCGGCCCGCCTCGGCGACCCCGACGAGTACGGCGCGCTGGCCGTGCACATCGTGGAGAACCCGATGCTCAACGGCGAGACGATCCGGCTCGACGGCGCGATCCGCATGGCGCCGCGGTAGCCGGCATGAGCATCCGGACCAAGTTCACCGAGACCTTCGGTGTCGAACACCCGATCGTCCAGGGCGGTATGCAGTGGGTGGGCCGCGCGGAGCTCGTCGCGGCGGTGGCCAATGCGGGCGCATTGGGTTTCATCACCGCACTCACGCAACCCACTCCGGCCGATCTCGCCGACGAGATCGCCCGGTGCCGGGATCTGACGGACAAGCCGTTCGGCGTCAATCTGACGATCCTGCCGACGATCAACCCCCCGCCCTACGACGAGTACCGCCAGGTCATCGTCGACGCCGACATCAAGATCGTGGAGACCGCGGGCTCCAATCCGGCCCCGCACCTACCGATGTTCCACGACAACGGCATCAAGGTGCTGCACAAGTGCACGTCGGTGCGCCACGCGGTCAAGGCGCAGAGCCTGGGTGTCGACGGCATCAGCATCGACGGGTTCGAGTGTGCGGGCCATCCGGGTGAGGACGACATCCCCGGTCTGGTGTTGATCCCGGCCGCGTCGGCCAAGATCGACATCCCGATGATCGCCTCCGGCGGATTCGCCGACGCCCGCGGTCTGGTGGCGGCGCTGGCGCTGGGCGCCGACGGCATCAACATGGGTTCGCGGTTCATGTGCACCGCCGAGTCGGCGATCCACCACAAGGTCAAGGAGGCGATCGTCGCCGGGACCGAACTCGACACCGAGCTGATCTTTCGTCCGCTGCGCAACACCGCCCGCGTGGCGAGCAACGCGGTGTCGCGCGAGGTGGTCGACATTCTCAACAAGGGCGGTCAGTTCGAGGACGTCAAGGATCTGGTCGCCGGCAAGCGCGGCGTGAAGGTCTACGAGATCGGCGATCTGGACGCCGGTATCTGGAGTGTCGGCACCTCGATGGGGCTGATCAACGACATTCCGACGGTCGGTGAGCTGGTGGCCAGGATGGTCGACGAGGCCGAGGAGATCATCACGGGTCGACTGGCCGGCATGGTGTCGGAGCAGGCGAACGTCACGGTCTGACGCGGTCAGGCAGCAAACGGCAACGAATGACCCGCGCGCCGCCTGCGGCGCGCGGGTTCAGCCGGCTTGAGCGAGCGGAGCCGCGTCGTCGACCTGCTCGGAGGTGTCGCCCTCGACGAGAAAATCGCCGTGGTAGAGCGCCTCGAAGTCGACTTTGATGACATCGGCACTGGTGTCGTCGATCCACATGACACTGAGCGTAGGAGTCACCATTAAGGAATCGTTGAGTCACGATTCGGAAAATGGTGGCAATCCTACTTTTGGGTAGGTTCCTAGCCAGTAGGTGACGTGACGTGGATCGGGTTGGTGCCGTTCAGTGCGATCCAGGTCACCACCGCCGCCACCACAGCGACGGCTAAGAGCGCGGTGAGAGCGCGCACGGAGCCGGCCAGCCGGCCCACCCGCGGCACCCAGCGCGCATCCACCGAGTAGCCGCCGGGCCCGCTGAACAGCAGCGCGGCCGCGCCCACCGCCAGCAGGAACGGCACATTGAACGGATCGGAGTAGAACGCCGCCCCCGAGACGTTCACGGCCCAGGCGTCGAGCATCGCGGCGGTCACGGCACATGCGGCCAGCGGGGTGAAGGCGCCCAGCAGCAACCCGATCCCGCCGAGGGTCTCGGCGGCGGTCACCATGAACGCCGCCAATTCCGGCGCCCGCCAGCCGCCGGCCTCGAGGTAGCCGACCGTGGTCGGATAGTCGAACACCTTGATCAGTCCGGCCTGGAGCACGGCGGCTCCGACGCCGAGACGCAGGATCAGCAGGCCCGTGTTCAGCGGGCCCATGTTGAGTGCGGTCATGGTTGAGCAGACCGGCGCGACGGACGATACTCATCGAGGTGGACAATCCGTTCTTCGCACGACTGTGGACGGTCATGTCCGGCCACGAACCGGAGGCCGTGCGCCGGTTGCGGCATGACAACCTCGCCGGGCTGACCGGGCGGGTGCTCGAGATCGGCGCCGGCACGGGAACCAACTTCGCCCACTATCCGCCCGGGGTCACCGAGGTGGTCGCACTCGAACCCGAACGCAGGCTCGCCGAGCTGGCCCGATCGGCGGCCGCCCACGCTCCGGTACCGGTGACCGTCATCGAAGACACCGTCGAGCAGTACCGGACCGACGAGCCGTTCGACGCGGTGGTGTGCGCCCTGGTGCTGTGTTCGATCGAGGACCCCGACGCCGTGCTGCGGGAGCTCTCTGCGCTGCTGAAGCCGGGCGGGCAGCTGCGCTACCTGGAGCACGTGGCGGGCACGGGCATACGCGCGCGCGTGCAGCGGGCTGCCGATGCGACCGTGTGGCCCAGGCTGCTGGGCAACTGCCACACCCACCGGCACACCGAATCTGCCATAGCGAGAGCTGGATTCGTGGTCGAACAGTCCCGCCACGAGTGGGTCTTCCCGCGTTGGCTGCCCTCACCGGTGGCCGAGGTGGCGCTCGGCCGCGCGGTGCGCGCGGGCTAACCCAGCAGCTCGGGCAACCGCGGCAACAGGGTGGGTAGCGCGCCGGCCGCCGTCTCGCGCAGCGAGAGCGTCGCGCCGTCCGACAGCGGCGTACGTTCGGGATTGACCTCGATCACCGGGATGCCGCGGGCCAGCGCGAGCTCGGGCAACCCGGCGGCCGGATACACGATCGACGACGTACCGACGACGATCACCACGTCGGCGCCCGTGACGGCGGCCACCGAATGCTGCCAGGCCCGCTCGGGCAGCGCCTCGCCGAACCACACCACGTTCGGGCGGATCAGCCCGCCGCACGGACACTGCGGCGGCTCCACCGACTCGACCGGCTCGGGCATCTCGGGCAGCTCACCCTCGAAGCGCGCACCGCAAGCGTCGCAACGGAACTCGAACAGGCTGCCGTGCAGGTGGTAGACCTTCGTACTGCCGGCGCGCTCATGGAGGTCGTCCACGTTCTGGGTGACGACGTGGACATCCGCGTGGTCCTGCCAGGCCGCCACGGCCAGATGACCGTTGTTGGGGGCGACGGCGCTCATCATGTAGTGCCGCCACAGATACCAGGCCCACACCTTGTCCGGCTGAGCCCGCCAGCCGTCGACGCTGGAGATCTCGTAGGGGTCGACCTTGGCCCACAGCCCTGTTTCCACATCGCGGAACGTCGGCACGCCGCTCTCGGCGGAGATACCGGCGCCGCTGAGCACCGTCACCTGCACATGACCAAAGTAGTCGGACTGGGTGATGGTGGGTGATACTGAGCACGTGGCCGAATTGGGGGATTGGGTTCAGATCGACACGCACGCGGCACGGCCCCTCTTCGATCAGCTTCGGTTGCAGATCATCGATGCGGTCCGCGCCGGGCGGTTGACCCCCGGCACCCGCCTGCCCACGGTGCGCGACCTGGCCGGCCAGCTGGACCTGGCGGTCAACACCGTGGCCCGGGCCTACCGCGAATTGGAGACCTCGGGCATCGTGGAGACGCGCGGCCGCTTCGGCACATTCGTCGCCCGCAGTGATCCGGCCGATACGGCGATGGCGACCGCTGCCCACACCTTCGTGACCGCTGCCCGCGCGCTGGGCGTGACCAAGGACGAGGCCATCCGCTACGTCGAAGCCGCGTTCGGCTGACCGAATTCCAGCAGCGTCCACACCGGGCGCACCGCATCGAACAGCGGGAGCCGCTGAGCCGTCCACACCAGGGTGTTGAGCAGCCGGCCGCGGCCCTCGGGCAGCGGCAGATCGTGCACCGCGCGCACGCCGGGCACGGTGTTCACCAACTCGGCCGCCTGGGCGACGCTGAGGCTGAACGGCATGGGCGGCACCTTGTAGCGCAGCGACGTCCGCATCCCTTTACGCGCCCACCAGGCGAACCAGGACGGCGGCAGGTCGAACATCATCCGCCCGCCCGGGAACCGGGCCGCACACGCGGTGATCAGACTGGTGGCCTCGGCGGGCTGCAGATACATCAGCAGCCCCTCGGCGGTGATGAACACGCCGTCGGAGTCGTCGACGCGGTCCATCCAGCTGAAGTCCAGCGCCGACTGTGCACATGTGGTGATCCGGTCGTCGTGGGGCAGTAGCGCGTCGCGCAGCGCGATGATCGGCGGCAGGTCGACGGTGAGCCAGCGGAAGTCGTGGCCGACACCGGCGGCGTCGAGCCGGTAGAAGCTGGTCTGCAGCCCTTCGGCCAGCGCCACCACAGTGGCCCCGGGGTGGGTGCACAGGTACTTGCGGGCCTGGGCGTCGAAACCCTTGGCGCGCAACGCCATGTCCTGGCGCCGGCTGGGCCCGAACTTGGCGAAGTCGACGTCGATCGCATCGACGAGATGGATGGCCATCGGATCGTCGATCAGGCCATCCGGGCGGCGCGCTTCGGTCGCCCGGACCAGCAGCGTGAGCAACGCGGTCTCCGACACACCGGTCAGCGCGCTGCCGTCGACCTTGCCGGACTGCGGTGCGTTCGGGCTTTCCGTCACCTGCGCGAATCTACCGAACGCAGCACTTTGTCCAGCGTGCGCAGATTTCGGGTGGTGGTCGAGGACTTGTAGCGCTTCTTGCCCATGGTGGCGCCGATCGTCGTCTTGAGCGTGCCGCTCTTGGGCACCTGCCAGTAGATGACGCCCTGGCCGCGCTCGATCTTCTCCTCGGGGGGTGCGTCGGCGGCCAGCGCGGCGAGTTCGTCGAGCACCGCGTCGTCGGTGACGAAGGTGACGTAGCTGTGGTGGCCCTCGACCTCCCACTCGAACGGATAGGCCGCGCAGATCGCCGCCACGGTATCGATGTCGTACACCAGCACCCACGCCTCGTAGCCGAAGCGCTCGCGCAGCGCCCGTTCGGCGGCCGTGCGCACCGTCTCGGTCCCGGCGCTGCTCTGCAGCACGACGTTGCCGCTGGCGAGGATGGTCTTGACCGCCTCGAATCCGGCGTCCTGCAGGGCCGTGGCGACGTCGGCCATCTTCAGCGTCACCCCGCCGACGTTGACGCCCCGCAGGAATGCGGCGTAGCGCGTCATGACCCGAACTCCAGCAATGTGATGCTCGGTCTGCCACGGCGGTGCACGGGCAGGAGGTCGAGCTGCGGCCGGAACAGGAGGTCGAACAGACCGCGGCCACGCGGCATGGGCACGTCGTAGGCGGCGCGGACCCCGGGGACCGTCCCGGCGAGCGCCACCGCGGCGTCGGCGGTGAGGCTGAACGGCATCGGCGGAGCGACGTAGCGGTCGGAGAGTTTCAGTCCTTTCAGGGTTCGGCGGCTGAGCCAGGGCGGGATCGAATCGAACAACATCCGGCCGCCGGGGAAGCGGGCGGCGCAGTCGGCGATCAGGCCCAGCACGTCGTCGGGGTCCAGGTACATCAGCAGACCCTCGGCCGTGATGAACACACCGTGGGTGGCGTCCACACGGTCCATCCAGGTGCGGTCGAGTGCCGACTGGCCCAGCGCGACGGTCCGGTCGTCGGCCGGCAGCAGCTGTTCGCGCAGAGCCATCACCGGCGGCAGATCGACCGAATACCAGGTCACCTGGTCGGCGACACCGGCGTGACCGAGCCGCCACCGGCTGGTCTGCAGACCCTCGGCCAGCGCCACGACCGCGGCCTTCGGATGCGCGGTGAGATAGACGCCGGTGGCGGCGTCGAAGGCGCGGGCGCGCAACGCGTGGGACTGATTGGGCCTGCCGAACTTCAGATAGTCGTAGTCGATCGCATCGAGCAGCGCGACGGCCCACGGATCGCGGATGACGCCGTCGGAGCGCTTGGCCTCGCTGGCCCGGTTGTGCAGCGTCCACAGGGTCGTCGCCGAGACGCCCTCGAGGGTGTTGCCGTCGATCGCACTCATCGCTTCCGATGGTAAGGACTGCGCGCCGTACTAGGCTCGTGCCATGGCACGCCAGGTGTTCGACGACAAGTTGTTGGCCCTCATCGGCGGCAATTCGCTGGGGGTGCTGGCGACGCTCAAACGCGACGGCCGGCCGCAGCTGTCCAACGTGTCCTATCACTTCGACGCGCGCACCGCGACGATCCAGGTCTCGGTCACCGAGCCGCGGGCCAAGACCCGCAACCTGCGCCGTGATCCGCGCGCGTCGCTGCACGTCAGCTCCGACGACGGCTGGGCATATGCGGTCGCCGAGGGCGACGCGGTGCTCACCCCGCCCGCCGCGGCGCCGGACGACGACACCGTCGAGGCGCTGATTGCGTTGTACCGCAACATCGCCGGTGAGCATCCCGACTGGGACGATTACCGCCGCGCGATGGTCGACGACCGCCGCGTCCTGCTGACCCTGCCGATCGCACACCTGTACGGCATGCCGCCGGGCGTGCGGTGAATCCGGCGCCGGCACGGCACACTCGGCGTTAGGCTGGCGGCATGTCAGAGCAGCCGGAGGACGACACCAAGCGCAGGTTCCGGGAAGCGCTCGAACGCAAGAAGGCCAACACCTCCGGCGGCACCGACCACCGCGACGGCGGCCGCAAACAACCCAAGCAGCATGGACCGGCCGGCAGCCACCGGGAGTTCCGCCGCAAGAGCGGCTGACGGCGCGGGCCCGTTCAGTGGCCGCAGCGCTGCGCGTTGGCGTGGATCGCCTCGCGACAGTAGGCCGCCAGGCCCGGTAGACCGAATGTCTCGTCGTAGGTGGCGACGTATCTCGGGTCGCTGACGTACATGTCGCCGAGGTTGCGGTGAAACGCCGGCGGGCAGTCGTAGAACCACCGATTCACGTGCAGCCGGTGTCCTTCGGCGGCGTTCATCGCCGCCTCCGAGTCGGCGGGCAGCCCGGCGCGGAACGCGTCGGCCAGCGCCTTCTCCACCGCTTCCCCCTCGGCCTTGATCCGGGTCCACTCGTCGCGGCCGTAGGACTTCGCCCGCCGCTGCGATTCCTTCCACTCGGCGGTCTCGCCCCACTTGCGCTCGGCTTCGGCCTGATAGTCGTCGAAGCCGCCGCCGAAGAGTTCGCGCATCTCGTCGTCGGTCATGGGGGTGTTCGTCATCGCTTTCTCCAATGCCTGATCGATTGCCGCGACGAGGTCGGTCATCTCGTCGAGCCGGGCCGTGACGCGTTCGCGCTGCCGCAACAGATGGCTGACCTCGTCGCCCTCGTCGAGCAGGCGGGCGATCTCGTCGAGCGACAGCCCGAGCCGGCGATACACGATCACCTGCGACAGGCGTGCCACGTCGGCCGAGGTGTACACGCGGTAACCCGAGGCGGCGCGGCGGCTCGGCGTCAGCAACCCGATGTGGTCGTAGTGGTGCAGCGTGCGGACCGTGATACCGAATCGCCGCGCCACGTCGCCCACGGTGAGCTCGTCCACCGGCATCTCCTGCGTCACGTCGATCAGACTGCAGCCTCACGTCGCGTGAGGGTCAAGTGGCCAGCCTGCGGGCGGTCACCAGCGCGACGAGCATGATCGCCACGCACCACAGGCCGAGGTCCTTGAGACCCCACCCGACGCAGGCCAGGGTGGCCGCGCCCGCCACACACAACAGAACACCGACCGCGGCGCTGCGCAGTCCGGGGCCGGCCACCGTGCCGCCGTCCCAGCCGGGCAGCGGGCTGTTCTCGAGAGGGCGCAGCACCACGAACGCCACGCCGACGAGCGTCGCCATCACCAGCACCTGCACGATCGACAGCACGACGAAATCCGGTGCGGACGGGTCGAAGCGGGGGAAGCCGAGGTAGTCGAAGACCAGGTGCATCCCGAGCAGCACCGGCATGTGCCACAGGTAGAGCGTCATCGCGCCGGAGTTGCCGATCGCCGTCAACCACCACACCCGGGGCCGCCGCGCCCATCGCGCGATCGCCGGGGCGGCCGCGATCGCGAACGCGCACATCATGATTGCGTGACCGGCCAGCAGCAGCGACGGCGGCGACATGTTCTTGAGCTGCTGGGTCTCGACCCCGACCAGGCTCAGCTCGTAGGGTCCGAGCCGCATCAGGGCGATGTTGACGATCAACATCGCGATGCCGAGGATCACCCCGGCCCGCGGGGTGAGCAGGCCGCGCCGGTAGGCCACCCCGAGCACGCCGGGGATCAGCCACACCACGGTGTTGAGATAGCCCAGCGCCGCGACCCCGTCGACGGTCAGCCGCACGACGTCGACGAGCGCGATGGCGCCGTAGAGCGCGGCGACCGCGCCGAGCGCGCGGGCGCGGGTGGTCAGCAGGCTCAGCAGTGGCACCGCGGCCAGCACGAGGACATACGCGCCCAGGAACCACAGCAGCTGCACCGAGATGCCGGCGATCGGTTCGTAGACGTGCACAGGCAGGATTAGGCGCAGGGTGGTGAGGGCCACCGCCCAGCAGGCCAGGTAGGAGAACACCGGCCGGTAGAGCCGTGTGCACCGGCGCAGCAGCCAACCGCCCCAACTGATTCCGGGTCGCCAGGAGTCCAGACAGGCCGCGACACCGGCGAAGAAGAACAGCGGCATGATCTGGAAGATCCACGTCAGCGCCTGGAACGCGGGCACCTCGGCGAGCAGGTTGTCCCAGATGAACACCTCGTCGCGCAGCGTGCTCGTCGCCATCAGCGTGTGCCCGAGCACCACCGCCAGCAGCGCGACGATGCGGATGACGTCGATCGCGCGGTCGCGGGTGTGCGGGGTGCCCGCCGCGACATCGGACGGGGTGGGGAAGATCCGGGTCGCCACCCGGGTCGCAGAAGCCATGCGGCCACGTTAGATCGGCCTGCGGGGACCGGTCATGAGTAGAACCACGCTATTGCACACGCACCGGTGCGTCGGCCCTCGTCACGAGTTCGACCTGCGGGCGGGCGGGCACCTCGTCGGCCAGGAACCACCGGAATGCGAGGTTGCCGCGCGGATAGCCGACGGTGGTGAGGGCGTTGGGATGCGCGGTCGGTTGGTTGGACAGCACCACGGTCACCGAACCGTCGGCGTTGGGCACCGCGCTGTGGCCGTTGACCGACGTGCGGGCGTCCGTCACGCACGGGCCGGCCATGAACTGATTCCACACCACCAGATTCCAGAACCGGCAGGGCGGCGGGCGGTGGGTGATCACCAGGGCTTCGTCGTCGGCGAGGACGAAGCTGCCGTAGGAGTAGCAGGCGTCGCGCGCCGACCAGCCGAAGTTCGCATCCGGCACCTGGTAGGGCTCGGCGAATTCGTTTGCCGCGTGGGCGGTCTCGTGGCCGAGGGAATGTGCGTCCTCGCTGCGCACCCCGACGGCGAGCGGCAGGATGGCGAACATGGTGCGCAACCACGCCGCGCTCGCGCGCAGCGCCGCAGCGGTTTCGGCGTCGCCGTGGCGGATCGGGTCCGGTTCGTCGAGCGCCTCGATGCGCCACTCGACCGGACGGCCGGTGAGCGGGTCGGCCTGGTAGTCGCGGGTCATCAGGACCGCGGCGCCCGGCAGTGGGCCGAGGTCGAAGGTGAACTCGCCGTCGGCGTCCACGTCGAGCTCGTCGTCGCGCACGATCGCGACGATGCGGTCCGACCAGGCGCCGGGTGACGGTTCGTTGTAGGCGGTCACCGAGAAGTAGACGCTGTCACCGCGATTGCCGCTGATCCGGTAGCGGCGGTTCTCGTCGACCGGGCACATGAAGTAGTAGGCGTCGGTGTTGTCGCCGCCCCAGCGCCGGTCGCGGCGGAACGGGGTGTTCACCGCGACGAAGATCGGCCGGCTGGGTTCGGCGAACAGATAGGTGTCGAAGGCGACGCCGAGCGTGGTGGCCAGCATCCGGTAGCCGTCGGCGATGTGCCGGTCGTCGGTCACCGCGCGGTCGCCGGTCAGGAAGGAGGTGTCCAAACCGCCGAGGGTGTCGAGCAACTCGCGCCACGCGGCGGTCGATTCGTGGGTCATGCGCCGATGCCTTTCGTGATGAGGTCGGTGGTGCGGTCGATCCAGGACTCGTCGAGGGCGCGGCCGGCGTCGCTACCGCGGGTGAGGAGGGCGAGCAAGGTGATGCCGGCGAGCGCATCGATCAGATCGGTGGCGGTCACACCGGGCCGCACCTCGCCGCGAGCGGCCGCACCGGCCAGCCGTTCGGCCATATCGCGGGCCAGGATGTCGTTGAAACGCACCAGCAGCGCGGCATGCAGGCTGAGATCGGTGGCCATCTCGGCGATCAGACCGGGCAGGGCGGCCCGGGCGGCCGGGGTGGTCAGCACGGCGAGCGTGCGGCGCAGCATCTCGCGCACATCGCCGGCCAGCGTGCCGGTGTCAGGAAGCTCGGTGGTGTGGTCGATGGGGAAGACGGCCTCGTGGACCAGATGCGCCTTCGACGGCCAGCGCCGGTAGATGGCCGGCTTGCTGGTGCCGGCCCGTTTGGCGATGGCGTCCACCGTCAGCTCGGCGTACCCGGTCCCGGCAAGCAGGTCGACCGCGGCAGTGAGTACCGCCGATTCGATGCGGGGATCGCGAGGTCGCCCGAAGTCTGTCGCCATTACGAAACTCAAAGTAACATATGTCGCTGTGACCGACGCCACAGCCACCGTCGTGACGCTCGACGACCTCGCAAAACCCCGCTTCAGCCCGGAGGCCGAACAGATCCGCGCCGTCATGGCCACCATGGCCGCGGACTGTCCACTGGACGCGGACGCGCTGCACGCCAGGGCCCGGGCCGAGACCGGCCTCGACGACTTCGGCGACCAGGACTACCGCGAGCGACTCGAGGTCTACCTGTCCGCCCTGCGTGACATCGAGGATCTGCACCCGGCCGGTGTGGTCAATTTCCACGCCCAGCTCCTGCAGCTGCTGAAGAACCGGCTGTTGCTCACCGACCTGCTGACCCGGCATCCCGAGATCCACGACGTGCAACTCACCGCACCCGTGGTGATCGCCGGTTTGCCGCGGACCGGCACCACGCATCTGCACAACCTGCTCGCCGCCGCACCGACCTTCCGGACGCTGCCCTACTGGGAGGCCGTCGAACCGTTCCCGCTGCCCGCCGAGGCGGGCGTCGAACCGGACCCGCGGCGCGTCAGGATGGACACCGCGGTCACGGTGATGGACATCGTGATGCCGCACTTCCGCCTGATGCACGAGATGACCGCCGACCATGTGCACGAAGAGATTCAGCTGCTCGCCAACGACTTCTCGACCATGCTGTTCGAGACGCTCGCCGATGTTCCGCGGTGGCGCGAGCACTATCTGACCCACGACCAGCGCCCGCACTACGCCCATCTCGCCGTGCAACTCAAGGCCTTGCAGTTCCTGCGCGGCGGCCGGCGGTGGCTGCTCAAATCCCCGCAGCATCTCGAGCAGATCCCGGTGCTGGCCGAGGTGTTCGCAGACGCGGTCGTGGTGTTCACCCACCGCGACCCGGTGCCGGTGGCGACCTCGATGCTCGCGATGATCACCTACTCGGCGCGGATGCACCGCAGCCCGGTGCCCGTCGAGCAGATCGCGGCCTCGTGGATCGACCGCCTGGAGTTGATGCTGAACCGCCTGGTCGAGGACCGGGACACCGTGGGGCCCGAGCGATCCACCGACGTGAGGTTCGACGAGTTCATGGCCGACGAACCCGCTGTCGCCCGGCGCATCTACGACCTGGCCGGCGAACCACTCACCCCACAGAGCCGATCGGCCATGGACGGCTACCTCGCCAGCCACCACCGCGGCCGGCTGGGCCGGGTCCAGACGTCGTGTGAGATGTTCGGCCTCGACGAGGCGCAGCTGCGAATGCGCTTCGCGCCCTACGTCAGTCGGTTCCTGGGTTAGCTCTCTCCTGCCGCAGGATCGCCACCAGACAGATCACCGCGAGTACGCCGACCGCGATGGCGAAGCTCACCCCGGCGGTGCGCAGACCCCAGGCCTGCGCGGCCAGGCCCTCGCCGACCACCGGGAGCGAGATCGCCACATAGGCGACGACGAAGTAGGTGGAACTGACCTCCGCTCTGCGCTGCGCCGGGGTGCGCTCGGCGACGGCCGCCAGGCCGCGGCTGAAGCTGATGCCCTGACCGACGCCCGCGACGATCGCCGCGGCGATCAGTCCGGGCAGCGACGAAAAGTGCAGCGCCACCGCGAGAACCGCCATACCGGCAATTAGGATCGCGCAGCCGACCGCGACCGCGCGCCGCGGTTCGATGCGGCCCGCGAAGATCTGTGAGACCGCCGAGGCCGCGAAGATGGTGAAGACGATCGCCCCCGCCGCGGCGTGGTTCTCGATGCCCACGACCTCGCTGAGAAACGACGGTGCCACCGCGGCGAACAACCCGGTGACGGTGAACCCGGCGAACGCGGCCAGCCCGGCGACGACGAACACCGAGCGCACCTCCGGCGGCACCGACAACCGCTGCAGGCCCAGGGTTCCGGTGCGTTCGGAGGTCTCCGGGGCGACGAGCACGGCGGCCGCGGCCAGCACCGACATCACGATGTGCACGATGAACACCAGGTGCAGTGGGGCCAGCGCATACTGCGCGAGCAGACCCGCCAGCAGCGGTCCCGCGCCGAGACCGCCGATGTTCACCACGGTGGCGACCGCGGCCGCCCTGGCCTTCCAGTGCGGCGGAGCCGCCTCGATGACCGCCGCGGTGGCGGTGCCGGTGAACACGCCGGCCGACAGGCCCGAGAGCAACCGGCCCACCAGCAGGACCGGCACCGAATCGGCCGCCAGGAACACCACGGCGCTGGCGATCGCGAACCCCACGCCGGCCAGCAGCACGGGGCGCCGCCCGACGGCGTCCGACCAGCGCCCGAACACCAGCAGTGCGAGGAGCACACCGGCGGCGTAGGTCGCGAAGACCACCGTGGTGGTCAGGACCGCGAAGTGCATCCGGTCGGCGTACAGGGCGTACAGCGGGGTCGGCATCGTCGTGCCCAGCATCATCGCCGCGAAGGCGTAGGCCAGAAGTGGGAAGGCGAAACGGCTCGGGCGTACGGGCACAGCGTCAGACGGTAGGCGGTCAGCGAGGGCGGTCCCGCGGCGAGTCGGCGTCACCAGTGGTGCAACGCCGGCGTGCCGCCGCGGGCTTCCTCGACCGACAGTGATCCTGGTCTAGTGCGAGACCGCCTTCTCCGCGCCCACACCGGTCAGCGACCGCACCTCCATCTCCGCATTGCGCATGTCCTCGCCCCGGTCTCCGGGCGAGGTCAGGGTGCCGACGATGCCGAGCAGGAACGCCAGCGGGATCGACACGATGCCCGGGTTGGCCAGCGGGAACCAGGAGAAGTCGGCGCCCTTGATCATCGATGTCGCCGTGCCCGACACCGCGGGGGAGAACACGATCAGCACGATGGTCGAGATCAGGCCGCCATACATGCTCCACAGTGCGCCGCGGGTGTTGAACCGCCGCCAGTACAGCGAGTACAGGATGGTCGGCAGGTTCGCCGACGCGGCGACGGCGAACGCCAGCGCCACCAGGAAGGCGACGTTCTGCTCGCGGGCCAGGATGCCCAACGCGATCGCCAGGACGCCGAGCACGATCGCGGTGATCCGCGAGACCCGGACCTGCTCGCTCTCGGTCACCTCCCGCTTCCCGTGGCCGCTGCGCAGCACGCTGGCGTAGATGTCGTGGGCGAACGACGCCGATGCGGTGATCGTCAGTCCAGCCACCACGGCCAGGATGGTCGCGAAGGCCACCGCCGAGATGATGCCGAGCAGGATGACGCCGCCGAGCTCGAACGCGAGCAGCGGTGCCGCGGAGTTCACCCCGCCCGGGGCGGCGAGGATCCGGTCGGGACCGACCATCGCGGCCGCCCCGTAGCCGAGCACCAGGGTGAACAGGTAGAAGGCGCCGATGAGGGCGATCGCCCAGACGACGCTGCGGCGGGCCTCCTTCGCGGTCGGCACGGTGTAGAAGCGCATCAACACATGCGGCAGTCCGGCGGTGCCGAGCACCAAAGCCAGGGCCAGCGAGATGAAGTTGATCTGAGTGGTCAGCGATGCGCCGTACTGGGCGCCGGGGGCCAGCACGTCGCGGGAGGCCACCTTGGCGTCGGCGCTGCCACTGACCATCTGCTGGGCGGCGCCGAGCATCTCGGACAGGTTCAGGCCGTATTTCACCAGCACCAGCACCGTCATCACGCCCGCCCCACCGATCAGCAGCACCGCCTTGATGATCTGCACCCAGGTGGTGCCCTTCATGCCGCCGACCAGCACGTAGACGATCATCAGCACCCCGACGACGGCGATCACGATCGATTGCCCGATGTCGCTCTGGATGTTCATCAGCAACGCGACCAACACACCGGCGCCGGCCATCTGCGCCAGCAGGTAGAACAGCGACACCGCCATGGTGCTGGTGGCTGCGGCGACCCGGACCGGCCGCTGTTTGAGCCGGAAGCTCAGCACATCGGCCATGGTGAACTTGCCGGTGTTGCGCAGCAGTTCGGCGACCAACAGCAGGGCCACCAGCCAGGCGACCAGGAAGCCGATCGAGTACAGGAACCCGTCGTAGCCGTACACGGCGATCGCGCCGGCGATGCCCAGGAAGCTGGCCGCCGACAGGTAGTCGCCGGAGATGGCGATGCCGTTCTGCGGACCGGTGAAGGCACGTCCGGCGGTGAAGAATTCCGCGGCGGTGGCGTTCTTCTTGCTGGCCCGGATCACGATGAACAGGGTGACCAGGACGAACAGCGCGAAAATGGACATATTCGCGACGGGGTTGCCGACGGCCTCGGCGGCGAGGATTGTCATGCGCCCGGCCCCTGCGGTCCGGTCTCCAGCTCAGCACGGATGGCCGCCGCCCGGGGGTCGATCTCCCGGTTCGCGAAGCGCACGTACAGCGCGGTGATGAGGAAGGTGGTCAGGAACTGGCCGAGGCCGATGATCAGGCCGACGTTGATGTTTCCCCACACCGTGATGGCCATGAAGTCGTGGGCGAACGCGCCGAGCAGCACATAGGTGGCGTACCAGACGAGGAACGCCGCACTCATCGGGAACACGAAGCCCCGCAGCTTGGCTCGCAATTCTTGGAATTCGGGGCTGGCCTGCATGGCGAGGTACCGGTCGCCGCTGGGCATGTCGGCCTCGCGATGGGGCAGATCGGTTTCGGGCACCGTGACTCCTGACGTCGTCTGTGAACCGGTTCGCACAGTGACGCTAGGTGAGATGTGCATCACAAAGAGGGCGTGTCGGCGACCGCTACGGCGAAGCCCGTGGGGTGTGCGGTGAACGGTCGATCGACGGCGACGAACGGTGGCCGTTATCCGTGCCACTGGGTCTTCGCGCAAGCGCTCATCCGTGCCGCTGGGTCTTCGCGCAAGCGCTCATCCGCCTCTAGGGACGCGCTCGATGCCCATCCCCAGCCGTTCGGGCACATGCATGCGGGCGAAGACGCTGGCGACGTCGGCCGGTGCGCGGGCCCGGGTGAATCGGCTGACCAGGATCATGGTGACGAATGCGATCGGCACCGTGATGGCCGCGGGATAGCCGACCATGACCGCCGGCCAGCCGCCGAGTGCGCCCTCGTCGACCACGTCACCGATGGCCAGGGCCACCGCCAGGCCGGAGGCGCCGCCCCCGACGATCAGTCCACACGCGGCCCCGGTGGCGGTGAGCCCACGCCACCAGATGCCGAGCACCAGCAGCGGGCACAGGGTGGACGCGGCCACCGCGAACGCCAGCCCCACGCTGCGCGACAATTCGAGACCGGAGGTGATCAGCGACAGGGGCATCGGGATCAGCCCACCGACCACTGCCGCCAGGCGGAAGTCGCGCACGCGCCCGCGCAGTACATCGGTGGCCAGCGCCCCGGCGATGCTCACCAGCAGACCCGATGAGGTCGCCAGAAAGGCGGCGATCGCTCCGGCGGCGACGAGGGCGGCCAGCAGCTGGCCGGACAGTCCGCCGATGGCCGCACCGGGTGCCAGCAGGACGGCGGCGTCGGCCGAACCGGTGATCAGCAGTTGCGGTACGTACAGCCGCGAGAAGACGCCGAGCAGGGTGGGGAAGAGATAGAACAACGCGAGCAGAGCGATGACGGCCAGCGCCGTGCGGCGCGCCGCCCGCCCGTCGCGGTTGGTGTAGAAGCGCACCAGCACGTGCGGTAGGCCCATCGTGCCGAGGAAGGTGGCGACGATGATCGAGAGCACCTGATACATCGGATGTCCGCCGCCCAGCCCGGTGCCGGAGGTGATCCACTCCCGCCCGGTCGTCGGGGTGCCGGCGAGCACCGGGGTGGTCGCGCCGGCGGCCAGCGTCATCGTGCTGCCCGCGCCGAGGCGATGGTCGCCCGATGTCGCGATCGGCGACTCGGTGACCGGGGAACCGTCCAGCAGGCCGGACACCGTGATGCCGGCCGGTTGGGCGACCTGCACCACGACATCGGTCTCGATGGTCACCGTGGTCTGCTGGTGCACCATCGGGGGCAGGGGGCCGCCGAGCTCACCGCGGTCGGTGGCGAACAGACCCACCAGCGCGAGCGCCGGTACGGCGACGGCGGTGAGCTTGAGCCAGTACTGGAACGCCTGCACGAAGGTGATCGACCGCATGCCGCCCGCGACCACGTTGGCGATCACGATGACGCCGACGAGCAGCGGCCCGCTCCAGACCGGCATCCCGAGCAGCGTTTTGAGCGCCAGTCCCGCGCCCTGGTACTGCGGTACCAGATACACCACACACACCACGATGACCACCACCATCGCCACCTTGCGCAACAGCGCCGAGCCGAGCCGGAACTCGGCGAAGTCGGGCACGGTGTAGGCGCCGGACCGCCGCAGCGGCGCCGCCACGAACAACAGCAGGCCCAGGTAACCGGCGGTGAAGCCGACCGGGTACCAGAGCGCGTCGGCGCCGTATTTGGCGATCAGGCCGGCGACGCCCAGAAACGAGGCGGCGGACAGGTATTCGCCCGAAATCGCCGCGGCGTTCCAGTGTGGTCCGACGGTCCTGGAGGCGACCAGGAAGTCGGAGGTGGTGCGGGACAGCCGTACACCGTAGGCGCCGATCGCCACGGTGGCGACGGCGGCGGCCAACAGCGCCGCCGCGGTCAGCGGCGAGCCGGTCACGGTTCCCCGTCGACGACGCGGACGAAGTCACGTTCGGCCTGCTCGGCCAGGCGAACGTAGATCCGTCCCACGCCGTAGAGCAGGAGGTAGACCAGTACGGCGAGCACCGCCCAGTTCAGCCGCACGCCCAGCACGGTCAGCGCCGCCAGGTCGGGGAAGGCCGCATCGAGCACCAGGATCGCCGCGACGGCGCCGAGCACGACCGCGGTCAGTCGCAGTGCCAGACCCAACTGGGCGCGCACCAGGCCGCGGACCAGCGCGTCGCCCACCTGGGTCTGCTCCTGCACCTCGATCCGCGTGCGCACCATCCGCGCGCCGCGCCGGTGGGCCAGCACGATGCGTTCGCGGTGTGGTCGCTCGGTGTCACTCATCGCCCGCACCGGCGGGTTTGAGGTGGCGCATCGGATCGCGCACCAACCGGTCGCGCAGTTCGCGGGCCTGGCGCCGGCTGACCGGGAGTTCGGCGGCGGGCGACGCCCCGTTCGCCCGCAGCCGCACCAGCACGGCGCCGTCACCGGTCCGCAGCCCCGTCACCAGGCGCAGCGACACCAGGTAGGACCGGTGGATGCGCTGAAAGCCGTGGTCGCGCCAGCGGGTCTCCAAGGCGCTCAGCGGAATTCGCACCAGATGCGAACCCGATGCGGAGTGCAGCCGGGCGTAGTCGCCCTCGGCCTCCACCCAGCCGATCGTGTCGCGCGGCACCAGATGGGTGATGCCGCCGAGTTCGGCGGGAATGACGTCGGATTCGGGATCGTCGGCAACCGGAGGCTCCGCGGCGCGCGCGGTCGCCACCCGGCGCACGGCCTCGTCGAGCCGGTCCTGCCGGATCGGTTTGAGCAGATAGTCCACCGCGCCGACGTCGAACGCCGCGACCGCCTTGTCGTCGTGTGCGGTCACGAACACCACCGCGGGCCGGTGCGCGAAGTTCGCCAGGATGCCGGCCAGTTCCAGACCGGACAATCCGGGCATGTTGATGTCGAGGAAGATCGCGTCGAAGGGTCTGCGGTTGAGTTCCCGCAGTGCCGCCGTGGCATCGCCGACCTGCACGACCTCGCCCACACCGGCGTGTCGGCCGAGCAGATAGGCGAGCTCGTCGAGGGCGGGCGCCTCATCGTCGACGGCCAGCACCGACAGCGCGACGCCTGACACGGTCACTGCGCCTTCATCCGAAGACCCTCACCGCACTGCACCTCCGCTGGCCCGAACGCCCGACCGGAACTTCGGCACCCGCATGAGGACCTTGGTGCCCGCGCCGATCGCCGTCTCGACCACCAGACCGTAGTCGTTGCCGAACGCCGCGCGCAGGCGATGATCGACATTGGTCAGCCCGACGTGGGCCCCGGCGTCCTCCGGGTCATCTGGGCCGGCGCGCAACGCGTCGGGGTCCATCCCGACACCGTCGTCCTCGACGGTGATGACGCAGTCGGATCCCTCGTCGCGCGCGATGATCTCCACAGTGCCGCCACCCCGGCCGGCGAAGCCGTGCCGCACCGCGTTCTCCACCAGGGGCTGCAGGGCCAGAAACGGCACGACGACGTTGAGCACCTCGGGGGCGACCTGCAGACGCACCGACAGCGACGCGCCGAAGCGGGCCCGTTCGAGGGTCAGATAACGGTCGATGTTGCGCAGCTCCTCGGCCAGCGTCGTGTACTGACCGGCGGTGCGGAACGAGTACCGGGTGAAATCGGCGAATTCCAGGACCAGCTCGCGGGCCCGGTCCGGGTCGGTGCGGACGAACGAGGCGATGGTGTTCAACGCGTTGTAGATGAAGTGCGGGCTGATCTGGGCGCGCAGCGCCAGCACCTCGGCCCGGTCCAGGCGGGCCCGCGACGCGTCGAGCTCGGCCAGCTCGAGTTGGCTTGCCGCATAGCGGGTCACCTCGCCGACGGCGCCGAGCAGGCCCGGCCCGGGTGAGCGCGCGGTGACCGCAACCAGCACGCCGAGCAGATCACCGTTGTCGGCCTGCAGCGGCTGGGCGATCAGGGACGAGCCCGCGTTGCGTTTGAGCACGCGGCGCTCCCCGGCGATCGATTCCTGCGCGGTCGCGGTCGCGAGCTCGGGAAGCGCTGTCTCCCAGATCAGGTCCCCGCGGGGGTCCCGGGCGAGCAGCCGGCCGTCGGTGCCGAACAGCGCGATGCCCTCAGTGCCGGTGAGGGTGCGCAGGAACGGGGCTGCGGACTCGGCGGAGGCCGCGTCGAGGCCCCGGCGCAGCGCCCGGGCGGCCAGCGATGCGGTGTGCAGCGCTGCGTGCACCGCGCGTTCGGTCGGGGTCGAGACGACCCGGCGGGTGCGCACGACGATCACCGCGGCGGCCACCGCGCAGAGCAGCACGGCCGCCAGAACTATCGCCAGCTCGCCCGACATCACACCTCGTGGTTTTTGCGGCCACTTTAAACTGGCTGACGTGGCGAAACTGCAGCTTGTCCAGGATCCGGCGGCCGATGCGCTGCTGGAGGCCAATCCGTTCGCGCTGCTGGTCGGCATGCTGCTCGACCAGCAGATCCCGATGGAGGTCGCCTTCGGCGGGCCCAAGAAGATCGCCGACCGCATGGGCGGGGTGGATGCCCGCGAGATCGCCGAGTGCGATCCGGAGGCGTTTACCGAGTTGTGCGCCAGAACCCCTGCGGTGCACCGCTTTCCGGGGTCGATGGCCAAGCGTATCCAGGCGCTGGCCCAGACCGTCGTCGACCGCTATGACGGGGACGCCGCGGCGCTGTGGACCGCCGGCGATCCCGACGGGGCCGAGGTGTTTCGGCGGCTCAAGGCGCTGCCGGGCTTCGGCGAGCAGAAGGCCAAGATCTTCCTCGCGCTGCTGGGCAAGCAGTACGGCGTGACGCCCTCGGGGTGGCGCGCCGCGGCCGGGGACTACGGCACCGAGGGCTCGTACCGCTCGGTGGCCGATGTGACCGACGCCGGATCGCTGGACAAGGTGCGCTCGTTCAAGAAACAGATGAAGGCCGCCGCGAAGGCCGCGAAATCCTGAACCGGCCGATCCCTGGCTCACATGTCGGCCGGTGCATATGGTGAACACATGAAGACTCATCTGAACTGCCCCTGCGGCGAGGCGATCACCGGCAAGGACGAGGAAGACCTGGTCGAGAAGGCGCAGGCGCATCTGTCCGAGGCGCACCCCGGCCGCGACTACGACCGCGACGCGATCCTCTTCATGGCCTACTGAGGTAATCCACGACCTGAGGTACCCACCGACGAAGAAATCCCCGGCCGCCTGAGGGCGACCGGGGATTTCTCCGTTTCAGGTCAGGGCACGACCGTCGATCCGATGGTCGGCATGAACTGGCACTGCTTTTCGGTGGTGGTCACCTGCCCGAAGATGGTCGACATGATGCTGCCGGATCCGGTGTCGACGATCGCGGTCAGCGTCGTCGGACCCTCGGGGTTGATGTCCGACCGCGGTTTGAGAGCCGCGCTACCCGACTTGCCGGTCGTCAGGTTCACCCAGGTCACGTTCAGCGGCAGCTTCTGCTCGGCCGCGGGGCCGGGGGTGCCGACCGCGGTGAACACGTAGGCGGTCTGACCCGGTCCCGGACCCGGCAGCGGGATCTTCGCCGGGCCGGCCACCGAGATCGCCGTGGCGAGAACGTTTCCGCCGTCTTTCAGGCAGCCGTTGCTGATCGAGGGATACATGAAGTCCTGCGTCGGCGGAGTGTCCGGACCGAACCCGGGCGGTCCGGGCACGGTGGCCGCACCGGGAGCCGGCGCCGGAGCGGGAGCCGCCTGCACCGCCACCGGCGCCGCCGCCGGAGCCGGCGCGGCGTCCGGAGCAGGCGCCGGCACCGGGGCGGGGAGCGGGGCCGGGGGAGTGACGGCGCCCTCGGGTACCGGCCCGACCGCATAGGCCGGATTCACTCCCGCCGGCAGATGCTCCACCAAACCCGGACCGGAGCCCGGCACCGGAACGTGCGCCGCCGGATCAGCGACGAACGAGTTGACGGCCGAGGCCATATCGCGCGACGACGTCGGCGCCGCCGTGTCACCGACGAACGCCGCCGCCGCTGCCATCAACATCGATGCCGCATTGGTCGGGTCGGCCGCCGCCTGCTGCACGACCGGCCCGAGGCTCTCCATGGCCGGAAGCCCCGGCGCCTGCGCCGCGTCGATCGGCAGCGGTGGTGCCGGTTGGGCGTGCACCGGCGCACTGCAGAACAGCAGTGCGGCCGATGCACCTGCGGCGACCGTGGTCCTCAACATCGTCCGAGCCGGGGACATGTCACTCCTCGAATTGGTCAGAAAGCGATGATCAGGGCAGGGCCGAGACCGGGAAGAGCGGCCCGATGGGTGCCCCCGGGGCCGCCGGTGCTGCCGGTGCAGCCGGCGTCGCCGCGGGCAGCAGATTGGTCAGCGCCGAGCCCGCCGGCATCAGTGCGGCGAGCGGGTTGGCGGCCGCGGCCCCCGGCATGCCGGGCAGCGTCGACGGGCTGCCGACCGGCGAGGTGAGCGGCGAGGTCAACGCCGGCGACTGCGGCAGGGTGATGGAGGCGGTGGCCCCCGGTGCGGGTGCCGCGGGCGCCGCCGCGGGGCTGACGCCGGTCGCGGCTCCGGCCGGGCTGAGCGCGCTGGCCAGGTTCTGCAGCAGCGCCGGCGCGTTGCTGAGCTGGTCCAGGAACGGGATGGCCGGAATGGCCGGGGTCGGTGCGGGCTGCGCCGCGGCGGTGGTGCTGAGCGCCACGGCGAGCGGAACTGCTCCCGCTGCGGCGATCATGCTGGTCGCGAGCATTTTCCTGCTGAGTTTCATGGATCTCCCAATCCGTTGAGGGCACGTCTACGCCCGAAGCTACGCAGTTACTGCTGTTACTCAAGTGACAGCTGTGGCATTTATGGAGTCGTTACGGAAGTGAGTGACGGCGGTGATCCCGGGCGGTGGCTCAGTAGAGTCGGGCGGCATCGACACCTCACCTGGCTTCGTGCGCCGTCTCGGCGCGATCGCGCCGTTGCTGCTCGCGGTGAGCGTCGCGGGTCGGTTGGCGTGGACGTACCTGGTGCCCAACGGCGCGAACTTCGTGGACCTGCACGTCTACGTCGGCGGCGCCGCCGCGATCGACCAGCCGGGGACGCTGTACGACTTCGTCTACGCCGACCAGACGCCCGACTTCCCGCTGCCGTTCACCTATCCGCCATTCGCCGCCGTGGTGTTCTATCCGCTCGCGCTGGTGCCGTTCGGTGTGTTGGCGTTCTGCTGGCAGGTGGGCATCGTCGCGGCGCTCTACGGCGTGGTGCGCCTGAGTCAGCGGCTGCTGAGTGGGCCCGGCGATCGCCGCGTCGCGATGCTGTGGACCGCCCTGGGCATCTGGCTCGAACCACTACGCAGCACGTTCGACTACGGCCAGGTGAACGTGCTGCTGGTGGTGGCCGTGCTGGGGGCGGTGCTGTCCTCGCGGTGGTGGCTGTCGGGTCTGCTGGTCGGCCTGGCGGCGGGAGTGAAGCTGACGCCCGCGGTGTCGGGGCTGTACTTCGTCGGTGCCCGGCGCTGGGGTGCCGCGGTGTTCTCCGCCGTGACGTTTCTTGCCACCATCGGCGTGTCGTTTCTCGTGGTGGGTGATCAGACGCGCCGGTACTTCACCGAACTGCTCGGCGACGCCGGCCGGGTCGGGCCGATCGGCACCTCGTTCAATCAGTCCTGGCGCGGCGGTATCTCGCGTCTGCTCGGACACGACGCGGGGTACGGGCCCGTGGTCGTCGTCGGCATCCTCGTGACGGCCGTGCTCGCGATCCTGGCGTGGCGCGCAATCGGTGGGGCCGCCGACCGGCTCGGCGCCATCCTCATCGTGCAACTGTTCGGACTGCTGCTCTCGCCGATCTCCTGGACCCACCACTGGGTGTGGCTGCTGCCCCTGATGATCTGGCTGTGGCACGGGCAGCTACGCGATCAGCCGGGCGCGGGGACGGTGCGGTGGACCTGGCTGGCGCTCACCGTCGTCGGCGTCCCCTGGCTGCTGAGCTTCGCTCAGCCGACGATCTGGCAGATCAGCCGCCCGTGGTATCTCGCCTGGGCCGGCCTGGTCTACGTCGCCGCGACGCTGCTGACGCTCGGATGGATCGCGGCTACCGGCCGACGATCTCGTCGATGTCGTGCGCCATCTCCACATCCTTGCCGGTGATTCCGCCCTCGGAGTGCGTGACGAGCGCGAAAGTCACGGTGCGCCAGCGGATGTCGATATCCGGATGGTGGTCCTTGCGTTCGGCGTGTTCGGCCACCCGGCGGACGGCGTCGATGCCGTCGAGGAAAGCCGGGAAATCGATCGAGCGGCGCAGCGCCCCGTCCGCGCGCTCCCACCCGGCCAGATCCGACAGCGCGGTGTCCACCTGTTCGTCGGTCAGCACAGCCATGGTCTCGACGGTATACCGTCGCGAGCGATGTCTGTCCGGATCGTGGTGGCCGGTGCGCTGATCGAGGATTCGGCGCTGCTGGTGGCCCAGCGCGCCCGACCCGCCGAACTGGCCGGGTTTTGGGAGCTGCCCGGCGGAAAGGCGGCTGCCGGGGAGTCCGACGCCGAGGCGCTGGCGCGCGAGCTGCGCGAGGAGTTGGGGATCGACGTGATCGTCGGAGACCGCCTCGGTGCGGATGTGGCGCTCACCGAATCCATGGTGCTGCGCGCCTATCTGGTGCAGCGCACCGGTGGCGAGGTGCGGCCGATCGACCACCGCGACCTCAGATGGGTCTCCGCGGCCGAACTCGCCGCCCTGCCGTGGGTCCCGGCCGATCGCGCGTGGATACCCGCCCTGCAGCGGGCATTGCGACAGCGCTAATACTTCAGCCGGTCGCCGACCACGCGTACCCCGCCCGCGCCGCGCGGATGATGCGCCGAGTAGAGCGGGTGCATCAGCGCGGGATGGCGGCAGTGCGGACAGGACGGCTGAGCCTGGTTGGACGAGGCCACCGTCAGGTGATGACAGGTCGAGCACCGCACGACATAGGCGGCCCCGATCCAATTCATCAGTCCGAGATAGATCGCAGCCGTCGCGGCCGAGGCCAGCACGATGATCAGGGCGATGGTGAGCGCCTGGTAGACCGTCATGATCCCGTCACCTCCCACACCGAGAAGATCCGACGGATAACACCAACGGTACGCCCGCACAGTGTGCGTGTCGGGAGTTCGCGCCGTTCAGCTCTTGCGCGCTTGCTTGAAGATCTTGTCCAGTTCCTTACCGCGGATGCCCAGGTGTTCGGCCTTCTGCACCTTGTGCAGCACGAGGGGACAGCGCTTGCAGCGAGGCTTGCTGCGGCAGCACTTCTTCTTCGCCTTGATCTTGGCGTAGTCGGTGGTTTTCACGTGGCAGCGAGGTTCCGGGGTCGTGGGGCGGGCTGTCCCACTGTGCCATGCCGGCGGCCGAGCCCGGATGTGACCTGGATTGCTGCATTTCGCGATCGGTCAACCCCACTGCCACACTTGGTTACGTGGATTCTCAGACTGACTTTCGCAACGTGGCCATCGTGGCCCACGTCGATCACGGCAAGACGACCCTGGTCGACGCGATGCTGCGGCAGTCGGGTGCCCTGACTCACCGCGGTGACGACGCCGTCGAGCGGCTGATGGACTCCGGTGACCTGGAGAAGGAAAAGGGCATCACCATCCTGGCCAAGAACACCGCCGTGCACCGCCAGCACCCCGACGGCACCACCACCGTCATCAACGTGATCGACACCCCCGGGCACGCCGACTTCGGCGGCGAGGTCGAGCGCGGTCTGTCGATGGTCGACGGTGTGCTGCTGCTGGTCGACGCCTCCGAGGGCCCGCTGCCCCAGACCCGCTTCGTCCTGCGCAAGGCACTCGCCGCGCACCTGCCCGTCATCCTGGTGGTCAACAAGACCGACCGGCCCGACGCCCGGATCGCCGAGGTGGTCTCCGAGAGCCACGATCTGCTGCTCGACGTCGCCTCCGACCTCGACGAGGAAGCGCAGGCCGCGGCCGAGAAGGCGCTGGACCTGCCGACGCTCTACGCCTCCGGTCGGGCCGGTATCGCGAGCACCGAGCAGCCCGCCAACGGGGAGAACCCCGACGGGGAGAACCTGGACCCGCTCTTCGATGTGCTGCTCGAGCACATCCCGCCGCCCACCGGCGATCTCGACGCGCCGTTGCAGGCGCTGGTGACCAACCTCGATGCGTCGGCGTTCCTGGGCCGCCTGGCACTCATCCGTATCTACAACGGACGCCTGCGCAAGGGGCAGCAGGTGGCCTGGATGCGGGAGGTCGACGGCGTGCCGGTGGTCACCAACGCGAAGATCACCGAACTGCTGGCCACCGTCGGCGTGGAGCGCAATCCGACCGACGAGGCCGTCGCCGGTGACATCGTGGCGGTGGCCGGGCTGCCGGAGATCATGATCGGCGACACCCTGGCCGACACCGAACACGCGCACGCGCTGCCCCGGATCACCGTCGACGAGCCGGCGATCTCGGTGACCATCGGCACCAACACCTCGCCGCTGGCCGGCAAGGTGTCCGGCCACAAACTGACCGCGCGGATGGTGCGCGATCGACTCGACCGCGAACTGATCGGCAACGTGTCCATCAAGGTCGTCGACATCGGCCGCCCGGACGCCTGGGAGGTGCAGGGCCGAGGTGAGCTCGCGCTCGCCGTCCTGGTCGAGCAGATGCGCCGCGAGGGATTCGAGCTGACCGTCGGAAAACCGCAGGTGGTGACCCGCACCATCGACGGCAAGCTGCACGAACCGTTCGAGGCGATGACCATCGACTGTCCGGAGGAGTTCGTCGGCGCCATCACCCAGCTGATGGCCGCCCGCAAGGGCCGCATGGAGGAGATGGCCAACCACGCCGCCGGGTGGGTGCGGATGGACTTCATCGTGCCCAGCCGCGGCCTCATCGGTTTCCGCACCGACTTCCTCACGCTGACCCGCGGCACCGGCATCGCCAACGCCGTGTTCGACGGGTACCGGCCGTGGGCCGGCGAGATCCGCGCCCGGCACACCGGATCGCTGGTGTCCGACCGCTCCGGGTCCGTAACGCCGTTCGCGATGATCCAGCTCGCCGATCGCGGCCAGTTCTTCGTCGAACCCGGACAGGACACCTACGAGGGCCAGGTCGTCGGTATCAACCCGCGCGCCGAGGATCTCGACGTCAACGTCACCCGCGAGAAGAAGCTGACCAACATGCGGTCCTCGACCGCCGACGTGATGGAAACGCTGGCCCGCCCCCTCGAGCTCGGCCTCGAACAGGCCATGGAGTTCTGCGCCGAGGACGAGTGCGTCGAGGTCACCCCCGAGGTGGTCCGCGTGCGCAAAGTGGAGCTGGACGCCACGATGCGCGCTCGCGCCCGCTCGCGAGCCAAGGCGCGGGGCTGATCGCCGCCCTGGGGTGGCCGATACCCTGAGTGGCGTGTCGATCCGCTCCCGCCGCTGCACTCTGCTGGCCGGAGCGCTCGTCTCGGTACCGGTGCTGGCGTTGGGGGGCTGTACCGTCAGCCCCCCACCGGCTCCGCAGAGCACCGAGACGACCGAGACCACTCCGCCACCGCCGGTCAAGGCGACGCAGATCATCATGGCGATCGATTCGATCGGCCCGGGCTTTAATCCCCACCTGCTCTCGGATCAGTCGCCGGTCAACGCCGCGATTGCCGCGCTGGTGCTGCCGAGCTCGTTCCGCCCGGTGCCCGACCCCGCGTCGCCGACCGGATCGCGGTGGGAACTGGACCGCACGCTGCTCGAGTCGGCCGAGGTGACCGGTCAGAACCCGTTCACGGTCACCTACACGATCCGGCCCGAGGCGCAGTGGACCGACAACGCGCCGATCGGCGCCGATGACTACTGGTACCTGTGGCGTCAGATGGTCAGCCAGCCCGGTGTGGTCGACCCGGCCGGATACGACCTGATCACCGGAGTCCAATCGGTCGAGGGCGCCAAACAGGTGGTCGTCACCTTCGCCCAGCCGTATCCGGCGTGGCGGGAGCTGTTCAACGACATCCTGCCCGCCCATATCGTCAAGGACGTCCCGGGCGGCTTCGGCGCCGGTCTGGCGCAGGCCATGCCGGTGACCGGTGGACAGTTCCGCGTCGAGACCATCGATCCGCAGCGAGACGAGATCCTGCTGGCCCGCAACGACCGGTACTGGAGCGAGCCCGCCAAACCCGACCTCGTCCTGTTCCGGCGCGGGGGCGCACCCGCGGCCCTGGCCGACTCGATCCGCAACGGCGACACCCAGGTGGCGCAGGTCCACGGCGGCGCCGCGACATTCGCCCAACTCAGTGCCATCCCCGACGTGCGGACGGCCAGGATCGTGACGCCCAGGGTGCTGCAGGTGACGCTGCGCGGTCAGCAGCCGAAGCTCGCCGACCCGGCGGTGCGCAGAGCGATCCTGGGGCTGCTCGACGTCGACTTGCTCGCCTCGGTGGGCGCCGGGGACGACAACACCGTCACCCTGGCCCAGGCGCAGGTGCGATCGCCGTCGGATCCGGGGTACGTGCCGACCGCCCCGCCGGCGATGGGCACCGATGCCGCGCTCGCCCTATTGGCCGACGCGGGGTACCGGCCCGCCGAGGAGCCAGCCTCGGGCCCGGACGCCGCTCGCGGGCAGATCAGCCGGGATGGCGTCCCCTTGACGCTGGTGCTGGGCGTGGCCGCCAACGATCCGACGTCGGTCGCGGTTGCCAACACCGCCGCCGATCAGTTGCGCAACGTGGGTATCGACGCCTCGGTGCTCGCGCTGGATCCGGTCAAGCTCTACGGCGAGGCGCTGCTCGACAACCGGGTCGACGCCGTGGTGGGCTGGCGTCAGGCCGGCGGTGATCTGGCGACGGCGCTGGCGTCGCGCTACGGCTGTCCGGCGCTGGAGGCGACGCCGGTGGCGACCGCTCCGGCGGCGCCTGACGGCGACGACCCGACACCCACAACCGGCAGCCCCGCCCCGACGTCCCCGACGTCCGTCCCGCCCACGGGCCGTCCGTCGACGCCCACCACTCTTCCGTCGGCGCCCACCCCGGCGCCGGAGTCGGGGCAGCTGGTGCAGGCGCCCAGCAACATCACCGGGGTGTGTGATCGCAGCATCCAGCCGAAGATCGACGCCGCGCTCGAGGGCCGGGAGCCGATCGGTGAGGTGATCGACGCCGTCGAACCGCGGCTGTGGAACATGTGGACCGTGCTGCCGATCCTGCAGGACACCACGATCGTCGCCGCGAGCCCCAATGTTCGGAACGTCAGCCTGTCCGGGGCGGTGCCGGTGGGCATCGTGGGCGATGCCGGCGACTGGGCCAAATCACCGCAGTGACCGACGGGCCGCGCCGTGTAGCCGGTGCGCCGCGAACGCCGCGACGGCGAACACGATGAGCAGCCACCAGGGCGGTCTGGCCAACTCCCACACGAACAGCGCCGCCCACAGCGGCGCCCGCTGGGTGATCGCCAGGACGCCCGCCGCGCAGGTGAGCGAGACCGCCGGGACGCTGAGCTGCTGATCGGTCCAGGCGTTAAGGGCCAACGCCACCAGCGAACCGGCCGCGGCGCCGGTCGCCAGCGCGGGGGTGAGCAGGCCACCGACGGCTCCCGCGCGCAGAAACGCAGCCGTCAGCAGCGGCTTGAGCAGCAGGATCGCGGCGGCGGACGCCAGGGTGATGCCGCTGTCCAGGCTCACACTCAGGATGCTCTTGCCGTTGCCCGGGAGCTCCGGCCACCACACCGAACAGATGCCCACCGCCAGCCCGGCCGCGGCCACGGCGGGGATGATCGTCCAGCGGGTCACGGCCACGGCGGGCCGGGCCAGACTGGTCAGCCGGTCGAACGCGGATCCCACCGCGACGGCCAGCGGGGCCAGTGCCAAGGCGAGGACGGTCAGCAGCATCGACAGTGATGGATCCGGCCAGTCCAGCGGTACCGCCAGGTGGGTGACCGGTGAGGCGACCGCCACGGCGAGGCTCGAGGTGATCAGTGCGGTTCCCAGTGCCCGCGGGTGCCAGGTACCGAGCATGATCTTCGACGCGAACAGCGCGCCGCCGAGCGGAACGCTGTAGACCGCGGCCAGGCCTGCGCCCGCGGCGCAGGCCAGTAGGATCTCGCGGTCGCGGGCGGTCAGCGACAGGCGGGAGGTGGCGGCGTCGCCGCCGGCGGCGGCGAGCTGGCGCGGCGCACCCTCCCGGCCCAGCGATGCGCCGGCGCCGACGAGCAGGACCTGCAGACCGGCGTCGAGCGACATGGCGAGGCGCGGAATCGGCCGGTGCTCGGCGATGGTCGCGGCCAGTGCGGGAACCTGCGCGCGACGACGCAGCAGCCACCACCCGAGGCCGGCCAGCGCACCGCCGATCGTCGGCGCGAGCGCCCGCCGCAGCGGGCTGCTGCTGTCGACACCATCGAGCAGCGTTCCGAACGAATAGTGATAGGCCAGGTGCTCGACGGCGTGCAGCAGCAGCGTGGTGGCCATGCCGGCCAGTCCGGCGACGATGCCGATGATGACGACGGCGCAGCTGAACTCCAGGGTTCTCCGGGTCATCTACGTCAAGGTCCGCCGGGTCCCGGGTGCGACGTCGGCCTAGCGGCCGACCCCGCTGGTGGGCGCGTCATCCTTGCCGCCGCCGGAGCTGTCGTCGCCACCGGCGGGCTGAGCAGGCTTCGGGGCCTTGACCGTGGTCGGCGTGGTGCCGCCGCCGGCCCCGGAATCGTCCTGGCCGGTCAACCTCTTGACGGTGTCGCCGATGTCGTCGAGGGCCTGACGAATCCGATCACGCACGCCCTCGGTCATATCGCTCTGGAAGGCCGGCGCGGTTGGTCCGCCGCTGCCGACGCCCGGAGTCTGAGTGGGTACGGGGGAGGGAGTTGCGGGTGCGCCGCCGGACTGCAAGACCGGCTGTTGCGGGGCATCTGCCGCGGATGCGGTGCGACGCGCGTCGTTCGAGTCCGCACGGTCCTGCGAGCTGCGCTCCCCGGCGGCGGAGGTCGATGTCGACGTCTCCGCAGGCGCCTGCCGGGCGACACCGGGGGCGGGATCTTTGGCTCCGGTCTCGAGCGGCGGCTTCGTGCTGGCATTGAGGGCGTCCAGGATCGGCGTCAGCACACTGTTCTGGAAGACCGCGTCGATGCGCTCGTCGCCGGTGATGACCGCCTGTCCGCCGAACGGCGCGTTGATCAGCCGGCGCAGCGCCTCGATCGGCGACAACTCGCCGCTGATCACCCGTTCGGTGAGGGCCAGGATGAGCGCGGGGGTCATCGTCACCTGCTCGACCAGGGTGTTGGCTGCCTCGTTGATGCCGCTGGTCAAGTTGGCGAGTGCGCGCATCACCACGACGGTGCTCTCGGTGGGATCGGTCAACACCGGGGGTGCGGTGGTGCCCGCATCATGCGCCTGTTCACGCGATGTGCCCGTCGCCGGTGACGGACTGTCGGCCGCCCGCTGCAGCGCCTCGGCGAGCACCTGGGGGCTGACCGAGGTGGGATTATCGGCCAGATCGGCCAACAGGGCGTCGAGGGTGGCCACTGCGGTGGGCCATCCGGGTCGCATCGCGCCGATCGATTCGAGGAAGACGGGATCGAGGATGTCGAGTGGTCGGCCGCCGGTCGCCATATCGGACACCGACACCCGTACATCGGACGGGGGGACCACCACCGGATTGGCCACCACCGCCGCGGCACCGGCCATCACCACTCCTGTCACCAGGAACGGGCCGAGTGTGCGGCGCATGGTGCCTTCCTCCCCGAGGCTATGAATCGCTTAACTTTAGCCTAATAGGAGCCTGAGAAGCTACCAATTCGAGACCCATTGCCTGCGCATTCCGTGGGGGTCTTTGCAGGTAGTACAAGGTAGCGATGTTGAGAGGTGCCTGTGATGGCCGCGTGACCTGCGGTTTATGAGTAGTACCAGTCACACTTGCAAACTTCCGGCCGATCGCCGCTGCCGGGGGTTCGAGGGGTCGGCCCCGCGGTTTGCTACTCCGAAGTCAGCTGTCGGTCGCGATCTTGTTCCGGAGTCAAGTATCGCGCCGTTAACCCTGGGTTCAGATAGCGCGCAAGCGAATTTGAAAGCTGAGCGGAGGCTGAGAAGCGGCTGACCCGCATCGCTTCCACACTCTCCACAGAGATCACAGCATCATCACATGCATCACCGTCAAAACGTTCTGACCTGCCTAAATGTCCGGCAAACCCACGCTGAGACGAACCTGTCAGCAATGTTCAGGTCTCTCAGAATCTCATTGCGGGAGGAAACTCCGACTAGTTGCGCATGCAAGTAAACCGCCGGATCCGCCTGGAAAGTTAGTGCGCCCAAGACTTGCGCGGTGCTACGTTGCTGGTGCTCATTCAGCAGCTCTCATCCGTAAGGGGGATGAACTACATGTCCAACTCAACCAAGCGTCCGCTCCTCGCGACCGCTGCCGCCATCGGTGGTGCCGGCCTCGTTCTGGGTGCCCCGGCCGCGACTCTGCTGGCCGCTCCGGCCGCGCAGGCCGCCCCGGTGGTTTCCGCTCCCACCCAGTTCGATTTCTTCGGCGACGGCCTGGCCTTCTTCGGCGATTCCTTCGGCTCGCCGCTGGCCCTGCTGACCCCGGTCACCTCGATCAGCAACAGCTTCCTCGACATCTTCGGTGCCATCCCGATCCTGAACATCTTCATCGGCAACGGTGCTGACGGCCTGCCCGGCCAGGATGGCGGCAACGGCGGTCTGTTCATCGGTTCCGGTGGCGACGGCGGCGACGCCCTCTACGACCCGGTCACCAAGTCGTGGACCAACGGTGGCAACGGCGGCGACGCCGGCTTCTTCTTCGGTGACGGTGGCAACGGTGGCGACGGCGGCTTCGGCGGCTACGACATCGCCACGGGTGCCGCGGTGGAGCCCTCCAACGGTGGCAACGGCGGCAACGCCTCCTTCCTGTTCGGCAACGGTGGCAACGGCGGCGTCGGTGGCGCCGGTCGTGACGGCCGCAACCCGACTGCTCTTCCGAACCTGGTGCCCGGCGCCAACGGCGTTGTCGTCGGCGGTGTGCCCCAGGATGGTGGCGATGGCGTCACCGGCTTCACCGGCCCCAATGGCCTCGGCGCCGGCGGCAACGGCAGCACGGCCGGCGGTAACGGTGGCGATGGCGCCGTCGGTGGAGCCGGTCTCGTCGGCGGCCTCGGCGGCGATGCGCTCGGCGGCGGCGGCAACGGCGGTGTCGGTGGCGCTGGTGGTATCGGTGGCGGCGCTGGCGGTAACGGTGGCGACGGTGCGAACTCGACGGCTAACGGCGGCAACGGTGCCAGCGGCGGCGCCGGCGGTGCCGGTGGCTTCCTCTTCGGCTTCGGCGGTAACGGCGGCGCCGGCGGTGTCGGTGGCGCTGGCGCGAACGGTGGCGCGGGCGGTGCCGGTGGCGCTGGCGCGAACAACCTCCTCGGTGCCGGCGGCGTCGGAGGCGACGGCGGTAAGGGTGGCAACGGTGCCGATGGTGGCAACGGTGGCAACGGTGGCGCGGCCGGCGGCGGCGGCTTCATTCCGTTCCTGACCGGTGGCGGCGTGGCCGGCCCCGGTGGCAACGGTGGCGCTGGCGGCCAGGGTGGCCCCGGTGGCGCAGGCGGCCAGGGTGGCTTCAACCTGGTGGACCCGGCCGCGGTCCAGGCCTCGAGCGGCAAGGGCGGCGACGCGGGCAAGGGCGGCAAGGGCGGCGCTGGCGGCGCCAGCGGCGATGGCACGGCCGGTAGCGCCGGTGCCTCCGGCGTCGCGGGTGGCACGGGCGGCGCGGCCGGCACCACCCCCGGCTCCGGTGCGGCTGGTAAGGCTGGCGCCGGTGGCGCCGGTGGCGCCGGTGGCGGCGTGTCGGCTGGCTAGTCCGTCACCTCCCGGAACTCGCTAGCGGGTTCCACGCGGGTCAACCCCGGAGGTGTCGCGTCCAGTACCGACACCTCCGGGTCACCGCACAAGCAGTGAACATCAGACACCGGGCCCATTCGTGGGCCCGGTGTTCTGCGTTGTGAGTTCGTTAAGCTCGTTCGAGGACGCGGACACTAGTGGGGGAGTCATGACCGCCGGAACCGATACGAACGTCTTGGGTGGCACGGTGGGTCAGAACCCGGCCGCCCACACGTCGCTGCCCGTGAAAGACATGGGCCGGTTGCTCCTGCGCTGCGCAGACCGGCCGGGGCTGGTGGCGGCGGTGAGCGCCTTCCTGGCCGGCGCGGGCGCCAACATCGTGTCGCTCGACCAGCATTCCACCCGGCAGACCGGTGGAACCTTCATGCAGCGCACCATCTTTCACCTACCGGGTCTGGCCGCAGCGCGCGATGAACTGGAACGCTCGTTCGTCGACCAGGTGGCCACCAAGTTCGAGATCGACTTCCGGCTGACCGAGGCCGCCAAACCCAAGCGGGTCGCCATCCTGGCGTCCAAGGAAGACCACTGTCTGCTGGATCTGTTGTGGCGCAACCGTCGCGGGGAACTGGAGATGTCGGTGGCGATGGTGATCGCCAATCACGCCGATCTGGCCGACCAGGTGCGTCCGTTCGGGGTTCCGTTCATCCATGTGCCCGCGCGCAAGGACATCCGCGAAGAGGCCGAAGGCCGCATGCTGGATCTGTTGCGCGGCAACGTCGATCTGGTGGTGCTGGCCCGCTACATGCAGATCATCACGTCGAACTTCCTCGAGGAGGTCGGCTGCCCGCTGATCAACATCCACCACTCGTTCCTGCCCGCCTTCATCGGCGCCGCACCCTATCGTCGAGCCAAGGAACGCGGGGTGAAACTGGTTGGTGCCACGGCGCATTACGTCACGGCAGAACTCGACGAGGGTCCGATCATCGAACAGGACGTGGTCCGGGTGGACCACCGGCACGGGGTCGACGACCTGGTCCGCCTCGGGGCCGACGTCGAACGTGCGGTGTTGTCCCGGGCGGTGTCGTGGCATTGCGAAGACCGCATCATCCGGCACGGGAACCAGACGATCGTCTTCTAGCGCGTCTGCTGGTTAGACGGTCTTGCGGAAGACCAGCCACCTCATGTCGATCGGGCACTCCTCACGGGGGACGTCGAACAGGTCCCGGCCCGTGGTCCAGTCCTCGTACCAGCTGGTCGGCGGCCAGAATTCCGCTGGGATGTTGGCCTTCTCGTAGTCGTACACGGAGTGGTCGGACTCCAACTGGAACGGATAGCCGTGTACGGCCCGGCTCATCTCCTCCACCGTGAACACGCTGGTGTACATCTGCTGCCCGAGTTCGCGCGCGGCGTTGTCGGGGGTGTAACCCGGTCGCGCCAGGAATGCGTTGAACAGCAGCCGACCCCCCGGAGCGAGGCAATGTGCCGCCAGATGAAAGAGGCCGCGGAGATGGTCGGTCGACCGGAAGTCCGACACCACCTCCGACAGGAAGATCAACTGATAGTCCTGGCGTAGATCGTCGAGAGTGTCGAAGACGTCGCGCTGGATCACCCGGACGTTCAGCGACTCCTCCGTCGCGCTCTCGCGGATCATCTCCGCGAACTTCGGCGTCAGTTCCACGACGTCGACCGGGAAACCTTTACGCGCCAGCGCCAGCGCATTGCGGCCGGTGCCCGCACCGATGTCGAGCACGTGATGCGTTGCGAGATCTGCGTCTTCGTTGGCCACCGCCCAGACCCGGGCATCGGGATGGGTACCGAACAGCGGGGGCTTGCGGGTACTGATCCAGTTCTCGTACGCGCCCTCGACGGTCCACCACTGGCCGTTGACGTTGTAGTTCAACGCCGTTCCGACCGGCGAGTGATACGTGATCACGATGTTGGACCGCGGCGACACCTCGTAGGCCCGGTCGAGCTGGCCCTGTAACACAGTCCGAAGGTGGTCGCGCTGCTCGCTGTTGAACGGCGAACCGGCGGCGGCGAAGAGGTTCTCGCACATCGTCACGTATTCGTCGATCATCCCCGGTGCGGCGGGTAGCGTGATCTCTCCCCTCGACACCGATCGGCGCAACAGCCGGTGTGTCATGGCCGCCCGCAGCTGGGCCTGTGTCACTGGTTCCGGGGCTTGTATGTCCATCACCCCTTCTTCTACCGGACCCGCTTCGCAAACGCCAGCGGATGAGGCGCGTTGCGGCACCGCGAAATCCCAGTTGAGGCCCCTCGCGGGGTTCGAATGAAGCCCGGCCGGCGGTATCATCGGCGGATGCAGTCAATACTTTCCGCCCAGCAGGCCGAGCAGCGCGACTTCTGGCGTGAGCTGTGCCCCGGCCTCACGATTGAGGGGGACAGCACCGCTGCGCCTGCCGCGGTCGGCGACCCGGACGAGTTGATCCCGGTCCTGCAGCGCGAAGGCTACATCCAGGTGGCCGACGCGCTCTCCGAGGCGCGCATCGCCCCCATTCGCAGCGCGGTCTCCACCCTGTTCCAGTGCGGTATCCCGTTGCCCTTCGCCTTCGTCTACGACGAGCCCTGGCTGGCATTCCAGAGTCTTTCGCGGTTCTTGTCGACCGCGCTGGGGGAGGACTACCGCGCTCTGCCCGACTTCTGGGTGTGGCACGTCAAACCCAACGAGGGCTCGGCCGGATGGGGTCCGCACCGCGACCGCGTGCAACCGACCATCGACGACGACAATTCGCCGCAGACGCTGACCGTGTGGCTGCCCTTCACCGACGCCACGCCGCTCAACGGCTGTATGTACGTGCTGCCGGCGCACCGGGACCAACGCTTCGTCGAGCGCCGGTGGGACGGCCACGACAACAACGTGGTGTACAACCCCCAGGACATTCGGGCGCTCCCGGCCACCGGAGGCAGCCTGCTCGCGTGGAACCAGGCTGTCCTGCACTGGGGTGGACGTGGCAGCCGACTGGGCACCGCCCCGCGGATCAGCGCGGCTTTCGAATTCCAGCGCGGTGACTGCGCACCCTTCAACAGCCCGCTGCTCGACCCGCACCGGATGCCGACGTTCACCGAGCGGCTGGGCCTGATCGGCAAGCAGGCGCTCCAGTATCGGCACATGTACCCGCTGACCGACGATGTGGCGGCGATGGCCACATCGCTCTACCAGCGGTTCATGCCGGGCGTGACCGCCGGCGCGGCTCCCGCCGTGACGCCGATCGTCGGTCCGGCCGGGTCGACGGAGCCGCAGCCCGTGACCCTCAGCATCTTCTGAACGGGGTCGGTCAGGCCTGCTTCTGGTAGACCAGCCAGCGCATGTCGATCGGGCATTGTTCACGCGGCAGGGCGAAGACGTCCTGTCCGCTGACCCATTCCGGATACCAGCCGGTGGGCGGCCACCCGCCCGCGGGTAGATGGGCCTGCTCGTAGTCGAAGACCGACTCGTCGGATATCTGCTCGAGCGGTAGATCGGCTGCCGCTGCGGCCATCTCGGGGTAGGTGAAGATCCGGGTGTACATCTGCTCACCCAGCTGGATGACCGCTTCGTCGGGGGTGTAGTTGTGGGCGGCCATGAAGGTGTTGAACACCAGATGCCCACCGGGAACGAGGCGGTCGGACGCCAGCTGGAACAACGCCCGGAGCTGTTCTGTGGTGCGGAATTCGGCGACCACCTCCGACAGGATGATCAGGTCGTAGTCGTCGTCGAGATCGTCGGCCTCCGTGGCGAACACGTCGCGCTGGATCAGACCCATCCGCAACTGTTCTTTCTGCGCCTCCGCACGGATCATGTCGACGAATTTCTCGTTGACCTCGACCACGTCGACCGGATGGCCGCGCCGGGCGAGCGCCAACGCGTTGCGTCCGGTGCCGGCGCCGATATCGAGGATCGAGAACCTTTTAGGATCGGTGGCTTCGCTGGCCAGGTCCCACACTCTGGCATCGGGCTTGGTGCCGAACAGCGGTGGTTCGCGGGTGGCGATCCAGTCGTCGTAGGTCTCGGCGATGGTCCGCCAGCGAGGCTGGATGTGGTAGTTCAACGTGGTGCCGACGGGGCAGTGCCAGCTGATCACGATGTCCGACCGCTGGGTCGCCTGGTACGCCTCGACCAGCTGACTTTCCAGCGCGACCCGCAGATGTTCGAGTTGCTCGGCGCTGAACGGCGCACCGACGCTGGCGAACGTCGTCTCACACATCCGGACGTAGACGTCGAGCATGCCCGGTACGGCAGGAATGACGATCTCACCCCGCGCCTCGCCGCGACGATGCAGGCGGCGGGCCATTGCTTCATGGAGGCGACGCGAATCGTACTGTCGCAGAGGCGGGCTCGTCACCGGGCTCCTTCTGTGGCGGGTGCTGTGGCGGGTGGCCGACGGGGGCAGGCGGGCAGCCCGCCTGACCGCTCACCATAGCGTGTCGCCGTCCGGCCGTGACAGACCCTCGAGCAAACAGTTCCCGGGCCGCGGAAGCGGGCACGCGAAGGTCGACAGCGCCGGGCCGACGGTTAGTATTCACCCCATGCCGGATTCCAATGAAGCAGATCCCAAGACCGAGACGACCTCCGGGCGAGACAAGCTGTCGGGCAGTTCGGCGGTGGGCCGGACGCCCGTCGCGGTGGAGCGGCCCGCACCGAAGTGGCTGGCTCCGGCGGCGCTGGTGCTGGCCGTGGTCGCGATCGCACTGTCGGCCTGGTCGCTGCTCAGCAAGGACTCGTCGTCGTCCGCCGCCGGCAACACGCTGCCGGGTGACCCGAAGCAGCGGGTGTGCACCGCCTTCGACACGGTGGCCAAGGCCGTGCAGCTGCAGACGAACAACAACCTCGGCCCGGATCCGGTGCCGCAGGCGGCCGTGGCGGGCAACGCGCGGCTGGCCCTGATCGGTGGCGGGGAGTACCTGCTCAACAGCCTCGACTCCGAGGTCCCCGACGATCTCGCCGAGCAGACCCGCAAGTTCGGCAACACGCTGCAGGACATCGGCGTGAACGCGCTGGCCAACGTCCCCAACAGCGATCCGGCGCAGACCGCACGCCTGCGCGAGGGTGACGCCACGCGTCAGCAGATCGTCGAACTCTGCAAGTGAGGCCGACGTGTCCTCACCGGCTGACCCGGTGAGGACGCGTCCGCGTCTGCTGTTCGTCCACGCTCACCCGGACGACGAGACGCTGACCACGGGCGGCACCATCGCGCGGTATGCCGCGCAAGGAGCCGAGGTCCGCGTGGTCACCTGCACGCTGGGCGAAGAGGGCGAGGTCATCGGCCGGCGATTTGCGCAACTCGCCGTCGACCACGCCGATCAGCTCGGCGGCTATCGCATCTCCGAACTCACCCGGGCGCTCGAGGCGCTCGGTGCCGGCGAACCCCATTTTCTCGGCGGCCCCGGTCATTGGCGTGACTCCGGGATGGCGGGCACGCCACCCCGGCGGCACCGCCGCTTCGTCGACGCCCCTCTTCCCGACGCCGCGGGTGCGCTCGCCGGGGTGATCGACGACTTCCGGCCACATGTCGTGGTGACCTACGACCCCGACGGTGGGTACGGCCATCCGGACCACATCCAGACCCACCGCGTCACCACCGCGGCCGTGGACGCGGCCCGCTGGGCGGTGCCGAGGGTCTGCTGGACCGTCTCGGCGACGTCGGCCATCGCATCCGGTCTCCGCGACCTGGGTGAACTCCCCCCGGAATGGACGCGGATCAGCGTCGACGAGGTGCCGTTCGGCTATCCCGACGACCGCATCGACGTGGTGATCGACGTGGCCGCGAGTCTGGCGGCCAAGGTGGCGGCGCTGCGCGCGCATGCGACGCAGGTGTCGGTGGCACCCGATGGTCGTTCGCTGGCGTTGTCGAACAACATCGCGATGCCGGTCCTCGCCGAGGAGCACTACATCCAGGTGTCGGGCCCGCCCGGTTCCGGCGACGATCTGCTCGCCGGACTGGATCTGGTCTAGCTGCTGCCGCTCGGGGTACGCTGCCGTCATCCAGCGACGCCGAAGGGACTCTCATGGACCCCGACCTCGACCCCAATCTGCAGCATTGGCAGGACCGCCTCGACAACTTCCAGTGGGTGGTGGGGTCCCTGGTGGGCCTGCTCGACAGCATCCCGACCTGACCCGCAATCTCGTCCTGGGTCTACTCGCATTCGACGGCATTCTCGTCGCGATCATCGGCGCGTTGTTCCTTCCGCTGCGCATCGGCGTGATCCCGGTTCCGCTGACCGCACTGCTGGCCGGTGCGATGAACGCGGCGCTGGTGTGGGTGGCGATGAAGTGGACCGATTCGGGGCGGGTGGCCGCGCTGCCGCTGTGGACCTGGCTGGCCACCGTGGCGGTGCTGACGCTCGGGGGGCCGGGCGGCGACATCGTCTTCGGCGGCGCAGGTGTGATGGCCTACAGCGTGCTGGTGTATCTCGCGCTGGGCGCCGGGCCACCGGCGTGGCTGCTATGGCGTCGCTGACGAAGGCTACTGTGGCCGGTATGCCGGAGGCTGTGATTCCAGGATGTGGGAAGCGCGGATGAAAACCACGGATGGCGGGGTTGTTCGGGAGTGGCTCTGAACCCCCATCACGGCACCGATCTGCCAGCTCCGGCGGTCCCACCGCGTACCGAAGAGCCCAGCCCCGCCGCATTGCGCCGGGTGTTGAGGCGGGCCCGCGACGGTGTGGCGCTCAACGTCGACGAGGCCGCGATCGCGATGACTGCGCGCGGTGACGACCTCGCCGACCTGTGTGCCAGCGCGGCACGGGTCCGCGACGCCGGACTGTCCTCGGCGGGGCGCCTCGGCGCCAACGGCCGCCTTCCGGTCAGTTATTCGCGCAAGGTCTTCATCCCCGTCACGCACCTGTGCCGCGACACCTGCCACTACTGCACCTTCGTCACCGTGCCCGGCCGGCTTCGCGCGCAGGGCAAGGGCATGTACATGGAGCCCGACGAGATCCTCGACGTCGCCCGCCGCGGTGCCGAACTGGGGTGCAAGGAAGCTCTTTTCACGCTCGGTGACCGCCCCGAGACCCGGTGGGACGAGGCCAGGCAGTGGCTCGACGAGCGCGGCTACGACTCCACTCTGGACTACGTACGGGCCATGGCGATCCGGGTGCTCGAGGAGACCGGACTGCTGCCGCATCTGAACCCGGGCGTGATGAGCTGGGCGGAGCTGTCGCGGTTGAAGCCGGTGGCGCCGTCGATGGGCATGATGCTCGAGACCACGTCGCGTCGGCTGTTCGAGACGAAGGGGCTGGCGCACTACGGCAGCCCCGACAAGGATCCCGCGGTTCGGCTGCGCACACTCGACGACGCGGGCCGGCTGTCCATCCCGTTCACCACGGGACTGCTCGTCGGAATCGGCGAGACGCTGACCGAGCGCGCCGAGACCATGCACGCGATCCGCCGGTCGCACAGAGAGTTCGGGCACGTCCAGGAAGTGATCGTGCAGAACTTCCGGGCCAAGGACCACACCGCCATGGCGGGTGTGCCCGACACCGGGATCGACGACTTCCTCGCGACGGTCGCCGTGACGCGGCTGGTGCTGGGTCCGAAGATGCGGATCCAGGCGCCGCCGAACCTGGTGTCCCGGCAGGAGTGCCTGGCGCTGATCGCGGCGGGCGTCGACGACTGGGGTGGGGTCTCGCCGCTGACGCCCGACCACGTCAATCCGGAGCGGCCGTGGCCGGCGCTCGACGATCTGGCCGATGTCACCGCCGAGGCGGGATACGACCTGGTGCAGCGGCTGACCGCGCAACCGCAGTACGTCCAGGCCGGCGCGGCGTGGATCGATCCCCGGGTGCGGGGACACGTGGATGCGCTCGCCGGTCCCGACGGTCTGGCCCTCGACGTCAACCCGCAGGGCCGGCCGTGGCAGGAACCCGACGAGGCGCTGCAGTCGCTGGGGCGCACCGATCTGCACTCGGCGATCGACAGCGAGGGACGGCTGACCGAGACCCGCAGTGACCTCGGCAGCGCGTTCGGCGACTGGGAGTCCATTCGCGAGAAGGTCTCCGAACTCGCCGCGCGGGCGCCCGAGCGCATCGACACCGATGTGCTGGCCGCCCTGCGCGCGGCCGAGCGTGATCCGGCGGCGCTGTCCGACGACGCGTACCTGGCGCTGGCGAGCGCCGACGGTCCGGCCCTGGACGCCGTTGCCGCGCTGGCGGATTCGCTGCGCCGCGACGTGGTGGGTGACGACGTGACCTACGTCGTCAACCGCAACATCAACTTCACCAACATCTGCTACACCGGCTGCCGGTTCTGCGCGTTCGCCCAGCGTAAGGGCGACGCCGACGCGTACTCCCTGTCCGCCGAGGAGGTGGCCGACCGCGCCTGGGAAGCCCACGTGGTGGGGGCGACGGAAGTCTGCATGCAGGGCGGTATCGATCCTGAACTGCCGGTGACCGGCTACGCCGACCTGGTGCGCGCGGTCAAGCGGCGGGTGCCGTCGATGCACGTCCACGCCTTCTCTCCGATGGAGATCGCCAACGGCGTCACCAGGAGTGGGCTGTCGACCCGCGAGTGGCTGACCGCCCTGCGCGAAGCCGGCCTGGGCAGCATCCCGGGCACGGCCGCCGAAATCCTGGACGACGAGGTGCGCTGGATCCTGACGAAGGGCAAGCTGCCGACGTCGGAGTGGATCGACGTCATCACCACCGCCCACCAGGTGGGGCTGCGGTCGAGTTCGACGATGATGTACGGCCACGTCGACACCCCGAAGCACTGGGTCGGGCATCTGCGGGTGTTGCGCGGAATCCAGGACCGCACCGGCGGATTCACCGAGTTCGTCCCGCTGCCGTTCGTGCATCAGTCGTCGCCGCTGTACCTCGCGGGCGGAGCGCGACCCGGTCCGACGCACCGGGACAACCGGGCGGTGCACGCGCTGGCCCGGATCATGCTGCACGGCCGGATCGACCACATCCAGACCAGCTGGGTGAAGCTGGGCGTGGAGCGGACCCAGGTGATGCTGCAGGGTGGCGCCAACGATCTCGGCGGCACGCTGATGGAGGAGACCATCTCCCGGATGGCCGGATCGGAGAACGGGTCGGCCAAGAGCGTCGAGGAGCTGGTGTCGATCGCCCGGGGTATCGGCCGGCCCGCCCGTCAGCGCACCACGACGTACGCGCCGCTGGCGGCCTGACTGCTCGCCCATCGACCGTGGAATAGAAACCGGACCGTGGTCCGTTTATCTCGTCGAGGGTGCCGGACGGTCCGGCGACCCGTGACGAAGGAGACCACCATGACGTCAGCCACCGCGTCCGCCCTGAGCGCCGGCACCTGGGCGATTGACCCCGTGCATTCGACGATCGGATTTTCTGTACGCCACCTGATGGTCAGCAAGGTGCGCGGCACCTTCGACCGGTTCAGCGGCGCCATCACCGTCGGCGAGGACGGCACCGCCTCGGTGACCGCGGAGATCGACGTCACCTCGATCAACACCCGCAACGAGCAGCGCGACGCCCACCTCAAGGCTGCCGACTTCTTCGACGCCGAGAAGTATCCGACCGCCACCTTCACCTCCACGGGGGTGCGCGCCGACGGCGACCACTACGCGCTCGACGGCGAATTCACGCTCAAGGGCGTCACCAAGGCCGTCACGCTGGACCTGGACTTCAACGGGGTCAACCCGGGGATGGGTCACGGTGAGGTCGCCGGCTTCGATGCGACCGTGGTGCTCAACCGCCGCGATTTCGGCATCGACATCGACACCCCGCTGGAGACCGGCGGAGCCGTCGTCGGCGACAAGGTCACCATCACCCTCGAGATCGAGGCGCTCAAGCAGGCCTGAGCCCCCGCCTCCAGACCGTCTTCCGACGCCACGGCGCGACCGCGCCGTGGCGTCGTGCGTTTGGTGTGGCGACTGGTCGGACTGTATGTGCGACGTTTAGTATCAGTAACCACGCGGCACCCCTACCGGGGCGCCGCGTGCAAGTTAGGGCACACTGAGACGACCGTCCAGAACCCGCCTGGGGATACTTCCAGGCGAACAACTGGTCGCCGACTCGGCGGCCCGCCCGCGCCAGCAGCCCACTGGTCAGACCGAAGAACGCTTAGGAGAACCGGTGACGTACGTCATTGCCGAACCCTGTGTCGACGTCAAGGACAAGGCATGCATCGAGGAGTGCCCCGTCGACTGCATCTACGAGGGCGCACGCATGCTGTACATCCACCCCGACGAGTGCGTGGACTGCGGCGCCTGCGAACCGGTGTGCCCGGTCGAGGCCATCTACTACGAGGACGACGTCCCCGATCAGTGGAGCGGCTACACGCAGCACAACGCGGACTTCTTCAGCGAGCTGGGCTCGCCGGGCGGCGCGTCGAAGGTCGGTCAGACCGACAACGATCCGCAGGTCGTCAAGGACCTGCCGCCGCAGGGCGAAGACTGACGTCTCCGACGCCTGAGGTGGCGCGGCGGGCGGTGTCCGCCACACTGCCGGAGTTTCCCTGGGACACGCTGGCCGAGCCCGGCGCGGTGGCTCGCGCGCATCCCGACGGCATCGTCGACCTCTCGGTCGGCACCCCGGTGGACGAGGTGGCACCGGTGATCCGCGAGGCGCTGGCCGCGGCCAGCGGTTCGCCGGGCTATCCGACCACCGCGGGGACCCCTGCGCTGCGCGCGTCGGCGAAGGCGGCGCTGGAGCGCCGCTACGGCGTCACCGGCCTGGCCGAGGACGCCGTCCTGCCGGTGGTCGGGACCAAGGAGCTCATCGCCTGGCTGCCCACACTGCTCGGGCTCACCTCCGACGATGTGGTGGTCGTCCCCGAACTTGCCTATCCCACCTACGAGGTGGGCGCCCGGCTAGCCCACGCTCAGGTGGTGCGCGCCGACTCGCTGACCCAGCTCGGTCCGCAGCGACCGGCGCTGGTCTATCTGAACTCGCCGAGCAACCCCACCGGCAAAGTCCTGGGCGCCGACCACCTCCGCAAGGTCGTGGGCTGGGCTCGCGACCGCGGGGTGCTGGTGGCCTCCGATGAGTGCTACCTCGGCCTGGCCTGGGACGCGGAGCCGTTCTCCGTGCTGCATCCCGATGTGTCCGGCGGGGACCACACCGGGCTGCTCGCGATCCACTCGCTGTCGAAGACGTCCTCGCTGGCCGGCTACCGCGCCGGCTTCGTCGCCGGTGATCCCGCGGTGGTCGCCGAACTGCTGGCGGTGCGTAAGCACGCCGGGATGATGGTGCCGACCGCCGTGCAGGCCGCGATGGTCGCCGCGCTCGACGACGACGCGCACGAGCGCCGGCAGCGGGAGCGTTATGCGCGTCGGCGGCAGGTGTTGCTGCCGGCGTTGCAGTCGGCCGGATTCACCGTCGACGATTCCGAGGCCGGTCTGTATCTCTGGGCCACCCGCGGCGAGCCGTGCCGGGCGACGGTGGGCTGGCTGGCCGAACGCGGCATCCTGGCCGCCCCCGGCGAGTTCTACGGCCCGCGCGGCGGGCAGCATGTGCGCTTGGCGCTCACCGCCACCGACGAGCGCATCGACGCGGCCGCGCGGCGGTTGGCGTGAGCGGGTTCAGCACCCCGGACAAGACGGATCGGTACCGCACCGAGAGCTTCGCCGGCGCCGTCGGTCTGAACTGGTACAGCACCGATCCGACGCTGCAGACGACGCTGGCGTACTACCTGCCCGCCGAGCAGGTGGCCGTCGCCGAACCCCACCTGGTCGCCATGGGCGATCTGATGGGCGGGCCGGTCGCGCGCTGGGCGGAGGAGACCGACCGTCATCCCCCGACGCTGCAGCGCTACGACCGCTGGGGGCACGACGTCGGTCGGGTGGTGCTGCCCGACTCGTTCATCCGGTCCAAGCGCGCGGTGCTCGACGCGCAGCGGACGCTTCGCGACGAGGTGCGCGCCGCGGGTGGCCGCTCGTCGATCCCGATGTTCGTGGCGAATTACCTGCTCGATCAGGCCGACATCGGGATGGGCTGCGCGCTGGGTACCGGCGGCGGGATGGTGCAGGCGCTCGTCGCCGCGTATGCCCCGGCCGATGTCCGCGACCACGTGTTGGACAAGTTCGCCTCCGGGGAGTGGGACGGTGAGACGGCGCAGATGCTCACCGAACGCACCGGCGGCTCCGATCTGGGCGCACTCGAGACGACGGCGACCCGGGATGGCGACGCCTGGCTGCTCAACGGATTCAAGTGGTTCGCCTCCAACTGCGACGGTCAGGCGTTCGTCGTGCTGGCCAAACCCGAGGGCGCACCGGATTCCAGTCGCGGTGTCGCGACGTTCCTGGTGCTGCGGACCCGGCGCGACGGATCGCGCAACGGGGTGCGGATCCGGCGGCTCAAGGACAAGCTCGGTACCCGGTCGGTGGCCTCCGGCGAAGTGGAGTTCGCCGACGCCGAGGCGTTCCTGCTCTCCGGCGAGCCGACGTCGGAGTCCGGCCCGTCCGACGGGAAGGGCCTGGGCCGGATGATGGAGCTGACCAACGCCGCCCGGCTGGGCATCGCACTGTTCGCCCTGGGCAATGCGCGTCGCGCCCTGGTCGAATCGCTGTGCTACGCCCGGCGCCGGCAGGCGTTCGGATCGCCGCTGATCGACAAACCGCTGATGCGACGCAAACTGGCCGAGATGATCGTCGATGTCGAGGCGGCCCAGGCGTTGGTGTTCGACGGCACCGGACTGCCCAATCACCGCCAGCCCAGCCGGATCCGGCAGCGGATCGCGGTGCCCGTCACCAAACTGAAGGTGTGCCGGCTGGGCATCACCATGGCCTCGGATGCGATCGAGATCCACGGCGGCAACGGCTACATCGAGGACTGGCCGGTGGCGCGGCTGCTGCGCGACGCCCAGGTCAACACCATCTGGGAGGGTCCGGACAACATTCTGTGCCTGGATGTCCGACGGGGTATCGAGAAGGCGCAGGCCCACGAGGCCCTGCTGACCCGGCTGCGCGACGCGGTGTCGGTCTCCGATGACGATGCGACGACCGCCCTGGTCTCGCAACGCGTATCGGATCTGGACGCCGCGGTGGCGGCGTGGCGGAAACTCGACGGCGCCGTCGCCGAAGCACGGCTGTTCGCGCTGGCGCAGTTCATGGCCGACGTGTACGCAGGCGCGTTGCTGACCGAGCGGGCCGCCTGGGAGCGCGCCGAACGCGGCGACGAACGCAAGGCGCTGGTGGCGCGGTTGTATGCCAAGCGCCATCTCGCCGACCACGGACCGTTGCGCGGGATCGACGACGACGGCGATGAGGCGATCGAGCGCTTCGACGAGTTGCTGGCGGGCGCGTTCACCGGTTGAGCGGATCGGTGGCGCGCAGGCTCAACGCCAGCACCAGACGGTCGCCGGCGTCGGACAGCGAGCCGCCGAGGATGGTCTCGAGGCGGCGGACCCGGTAGCGAACCGTGTTGGCGTGCACGTGCAGTCGTCGCGCCACGGCGGCCACGTCACCGAAGCCGTCCAGATAGGCGGCCAACGTCTCGGCCAGCACGGGATCCTGGTCGCGCAACGCGGCGATTCGGGGGTCGATCAGCCGGGGCTGGCCCGCCACCTGGGCGACGATGTCGTCCAGCAGCACCGTCGTGCGCGCCTCGGCCAATGACACCACCTGGCCGATCGCGTCGGGATGGCGAGCGGCGCTGTCGAAGACCCGGTCGATGTCGGCGCGGGCGGTGGCCACCCCGTCGAGGTCGGACACCGGGCAGGCGATCACCGCGCGGACCGTCACGCCGAGTTCGCGTCGCAGCGCGGCCACCGAGCCGCGCACCCACGACGTCACCGTCGCCGCCCCACCGGTCTGCGGCAGCAGCACGTACACCCGGTCGTCGGCCGACACCATCTGCGCGTCGGCCCGAAAGGCGGTCGCGCTCAACACGATCACCTCGGCCAAACCTGGGCCGCCCTGGAAACCGATCACGGCGGCCCGGCCGCCCGTCTCCAGGCCCAGTTCGCGCGCCGTCGCCCGGACGTCACCGGGTTCGTCGCCGGCGAGGCCGAGCAGTTCGCGCAGCCGCAGGGTGTGGGCCGACGGTGTGGCGGCCATGCGCGAGAGGATCCGCGCAGCCAGCACGGCGCCGCCGCGCAGCGTCTCCTCGGCGTCGCGGGCCAGTGGAGCCGAGCCCTGCTGCAGCCAGATCGTCCCGGCAAAGGTCGGTGGCCGGCGCGGCGCCGCCACGGCGACTCCGACGGCCAATCGCGGCCGCAGTCCCAGCTCGGGCCGCTCGGCGACCCGAACCACCTCATCACCGGCGCGCAAGGCATCGAAAACCCCGGCTGCGGCGAGCCATTCGAGATGAGTGGGCGGGCCGGCGCGGCCCAGGATGGACATCCGACGCAGATCGTCGGCCTCGTCGTTCGGTGACGAATACGCCAGCACATGGGACTGCGCATCCTCGACCGTCACCAATCCGCGGGTGCGGTCGGCGATCGACTGGGCGAGCGCGAAGAGGTCGTTGCCGCCGGGTGACTGCGGATCGTCGTGATCGCGGCCGTGGTCGAGGAACTGCGTCACCAGCCGGTAGGCCCGCTCCCAGCGGGCGTGCGGGTCGACGGCGACCACGGCGACACCCAGCCGGGCGGCGCGTCGTTGCAGGGTCGCGCTGGGCTTCTTGACGAACACCGCCACCGGGGTGCGGACCTGCTGTTCGAGCCAGCGTGCGGCCGTGTCGTCGGGCACGCCCAGGAGGAAGAACAGGTCGGCATTGCCGGCGGCGCGGGCGACCCCGAGGCGCACGTCGTCGGCGTCGACGAGCGCGACGGTGGCGATGGGCACATCGAGGCCGCGCGGTGCGGCAACCAGCGTCACCATGGCGCGGTCCAGCGCGAGGAGCAGGTCACCGAGCCGGACCCGGGCGGCATTCATATTGGCCAATCGTAACTATGTCTCGTCGCATCTTTGGCCGATCGGCTAATCACTGACGGCGGGTTCGGAGAGGAACCTCGGAACATGGACGCCATCAGCGACGTACCCGTGCCCGCCAACGAGCCGGTGCATGACTTCGCACCCGGCTCACCCGAGCGCACGCGGTTGGCCACCGCGCTCGAGGACCTCGCCGCCGCCGCTCCGATCGATCTACCGCACGTGATCGCCGGCCGACACCGTATGGGTGCCGGTGAACGGATCGACGTCGTGCAGCCGCACCGGCATGAATCGGTTCTGGGCGTGTTCACCAACGCCGAACACGCCGACGCCACCGCCGCAGTCGATGCCGCGCTTGCCGCGAAGCCGGCGTGGGAGTCGATGCCGTTCGACGAACGCGCCGCGGTGTTCCTGCGCGCCGCGGATCTGCTGGCGGGGCCGTGGCGGGAGAAGATGGCCGCCGCGACCATGCTGGGCCAGTCGAAGTCGGCGTATCAGGCCGAGATCGACGCGCCCTGCGAGCTGGTGGACTTCTGGCGGTTCAACGTGGCGTTCGCCCGTCAGATCCTCGCGCAGCAACCGGTCAGCAGTCGCGGCGTGTGGAACCGCACCGACTATCGACCGCTCGAGGGCTTCGTCTACGCCATCACGCCGTTCAACTTCACCGCGATCGCCGGCAATCTGCCCACCGCCCCCGCCCTGATGGGCAACACCGTGGTGTGGAAACCCGCACCGACGCAGATGTTCTCGGCATATCTGACCATGCAGCTGCTGGAGGCGGCGGGACTGCCGGCCGGGGTGATCAACCTGGTCGCCGGCGACGGGCGGGCGGTGTCGGAGGTGGCGCTGACCGACCCCCGGCTGGCCGGCATCCACTTCACCGGGTCGACGGCCACCTTCCAACAGCTGTGGCGTGAGGTCGGCACGAACATCGAACGCTACAACGGATATCCACGCCTGGTGGGGGAGACGGGCGGCAAGGACTTCGTCGTCGCCCATGCCAGCGCGGACCCCGACGTACTGCGGACCGCGCTGATCCGCGGCGCATTCGATTACCAGGGCCAGAAGTGTTCGGCGGCGTCACGCGCGTTCATCCCGCGTTCGGTGTGGCAGCAGATGGGTGACGACTTCCTGGGCGCCACCGAGGCGTTGCGCTACGGCGACGTCACCGATCTGTCGAACTTCGGTGGCGCTCTGATCGACCGGCGCGCGTTCGACAAGAACGTCGCCGCCATCGAACGGGCCAAGACCGCTGCCGGGGTGACTATCGCCGCCGGCGGTGAATACGACGACAGCACAGGTTATTTCGTCCGGCCGACCGTGCTGGTGTCCGACGATCCGGCCGACGAATCGCTGAGTCAGGAGTACTTCGGGCCGATTCTGGCCGTGCACGTCTATCCCGACGCGGACTACGACGCCATGCTCGCGGAGGTCGACGGCGGCGCCCGCTACGCGCTGACCGGGGCGGTGATCGCCGACGACCGCGCCGCGGTGTTGCGGGCACAGGAGCGGTTGCGGCACACCGCGGGCAACTTCTACGTCAACGACAAGCCGACCGGTGCGGTGGTGGGGCAGCAGCCGTTCGGCGGCTCCCGCGCGTCGGGCACCAACGACAAGGCCGGTTCGCCGCAGAACCTGCTGCGCTGGACGTCGGCCCGGTCGATCAAGGAGAACTTCACGCCGCCGACCGCGCACGACTATCCACACATGGAGGGGTGAGCGATGGGCGTCTTCCAGCGCGTCGCGCGACCGGCCATCCTGGCGGCCAGCCGGTCGGCCGCGTTGCGCCGGACCGTCGAGCGGGTGCCCGTCACACGGGAGGTGGTGCACCGCTTCGTGCCCGGCGAGACGGTGGATGATGCGCTGTCCACGGTGGGCGCGCTGCGGGACTCGCGGCGCCTGGTCAGCGTCGACTATCTGGGCGAGGACGTCACCGACGCCGACTCCGCGGCGCAGACCGCCGAGGCGTATGCAGACCTGCTCGATGCCCTGGGCCGCCATGCCGAATATGGCGGCACGGACGTCGACGCCGTCCGTCCCCTCGAGGTGTCGCTGAAGCTCTCCGCACTGGGGCAGGCCCTGCCGCGCGACGGGAGGAAGATCGCGCTGGAGCACGCCCACACCATCTGCAGCCAGGCCCAGCGCATCGGCGCGTGGGTGACCGTGGACGCCGAGGACCACACCACCACCGACTCGACGCTGTCGATCGTCCGGGAACTGCGCGCCGACTTCCCGTGGCTCGGCACCGTGCTCCAGGCGTACCTGCGCCGCACGCTCGAGGACTGCGAGGAGTTCGCCGCGGCCGGCGCGCGAATCCGGTTGTGCAAGGGCGCCTACGACGAACCCGACTCGGTGGCGTTCCGGGACGGCGCCGCGGTCACCGACAACTATCTACGGTGTCTGGACGTGCTGATGGCGGGCAGCGGCTATCCGATGGTGGCGTCGCACGATCCGGCGGTGATCGAGGCTGTGCCGGGGATGGCGGATCGCTACGGACGCAGCGTCACCCAGTTCGAGTACCAGATGTTGTTCGGCATCCGCGACAACGAACAGCGCCGACTGGCCGATGCGGGCAACGCGGTGCGGGTGTATCTGCCGTTCGGCACCCAGTGGTACGGCTACCTGGTGCGCCGGCTGGCCGAGCGGCCCGCGAATCTGACGTTCTTCCTGCGCGCGCTGGTCCAGCACTGAGGTCCGGACGTCACCAGATGGGGGTGGCCTTGACCGCCATGGTGACGTTGCCGCTGCAGGGGCCGCCGTAGATCTCGGTGGTCCAGCTGCCCTGCAGGGAGCCGTCGCGTTGCGGAACGTAGTAGGCGAAGCTGCGGGCGGGGGCCCAGACCTTGGGTTGCCCGTCGCCCATGAAGCAGTCCCACTGCCAGTCGTAGGACTGGGTCCACCGGGCGCCGTCCCAGACGTAGCGCAGGGGCTGCGGAATGGTGGGGTTGGTCGGCCGCGGACCGCTGACGACGGTGGCGATGCAGACACCGCCTGTGCAGTCGGATTTGAAGACGTATGACGCGCTGAAGTCGGCCTCGGGTTGGCGTGCGGCCGAACTGGTTCCGCCCTTCTGCGAGGCGAAGCTCACGAGGTTGAACGGGCCGGTCCACAGCTGGCCGACCGGTGCGCCCGTGCTGCCCGGCGCCGTCATCAGCAGCCCCGCCATGGCGGCGGCTGCTGTCAGCAGCGCCGTGAACGCTCGACGGGTCGCCATCGCCTTCCTCGCACTTCTCGGGCTGGAAGCACAAGCGTAGCGGCGCATTTCACGCCGGTGGGCCGTCGTTACTGAAAAATGACAATGTTGTTATTCACCTCGCCGGCGGGAGAACTGTCCGTCGGTGACCTCGTCCCATCTGCGGCACACGGTCTCGACCTGGGGATCGCCGTGACCTTTGATCCACTCGTAGGTCGCCAGATCGGTCGACGGGTTGGTGACGATGATGGTGTGGAGTTCGGGCCGGCGCTCGGCCAGCTCGCGCAGCTGCTCGGCCGGCGTGGACGGGTCGGCAGCGCGCAGTGCGTCGAGCGGATCGGGCAGCGCTGCCCGCGGCGCGTCGTGGGCGGCGTGTTCGGCGGAATCCGCGGCCGAGTCCGTGCGAGAGCGACTGTTGAGCAACAGGTTCAGGGCGATCGCGGTCACCGCGCCGGCGGAGATACCCGAGTGGAAGATGGTCTGGAACCAGTCGGGGAACCGGTTGTACAGATCCAGTGACACATCGACACTGGAGCCGGGGGAGTCGGCCAGTGCGCGGTCGGTGTAGTAGAGCTTGGCCTCGGTGAGCATCGCCACCCCCACCGAGACGGCGACGACGAGCACGTTGGTGTTGTCGAAGGCCACTTTCGACAGGGTGCGCACACCACTGGCGGCCACCATGCCGAACAGGGCGACGCCTGCGCCGCCGAGCACCGGCAATGGAATGCCTTCGACGACCGCGGCCAGCTTCGGCAGCAGCCCGAGCAGGATGAGGATGACCCCGGCGGCGCTGGCCACATGCCGGGTGCGCACGCCGGTGATGGCGACGAGGCCCACGTTCTGGGCGAAGGCGGTGTAGGGGAACGTGTTGAAGACGCCCCCGAGTACGGTGCCCAGACCGTCGGCGCGCAGTCCGTCGGCGAGGCGGCGCGGGGTGATCTTCTCGTCGACGATCTCGCCGACGGCCACGATGTCGCCGGTGGTCTCGGTCATGATGACGATCGCGACGATCAGCAGCGCGATGATCGAGCTGAGCTCGAAGCGGGGCACGCCGAATTGGAACGGTGTCACGATGCCGACCCAGTCGTAGTCGCCGAGGTGGCTCCAGTCGGCCATCCCGAGCGGGATCGCCACCAGGGTGCCGATGACCAGTCCGAGCAGAATCGAGACACGGCGGACGGCCTCGGGGGCGAAGCGTTCGATCAGCAGGATCACGACCAGGGTGAAAAAGCCCATGCCCACCGCGGCGGGTGCGCCGAAGTCGGCACCGGCGGCCGTGCCGCCGCCGAACCAGCCTGCGGCCACCCGCATCAGCGACACCCCGATGATCAGGATGATGGTGCCGGTCACCAGGGGCGGGAAGAAGCGGATGAGACGGCCGAACACCGGCGCCAGCAGGATCATGAAGAGGCCGCAGGCGATGACCGAGCCGTAGATCGTCGCGACCCCGTGGGTGCTGCCGATGGTGATCATGGGCCCGACCGCGGCGAAGGTGACGCCCTGCATCAGTGGGAGCCGCACCCCGAACCGCCACACCCCGACGGCCTGCAGGATGGTCGCGATCCCGGCGACGAACAGGTCGGCCATGATCAGGTGGACGATGTCCGACGAGTCGAGCCGGCCGGCACTGACCAGGGCGCCGCCGACGATCAGCGGTACCGCCACCGCGCCGGCGTACATGGCGAGCACATGTTGGACCGCGAGCGGCAGGAGCCGGCGTAGTGGGGGGATCTCGTCGACCGGCTTCGGAGCTGCTCTGCCCACGGAGATCAGTCTGGTCAGGGTGGCCACCGGTTCATGGTCGGATCGCGGGATTTCGTGACCTTTCCCTCGCGGTGACCGTTGCATTACGCACCGTCGCGCGGGCAGAACCGGCCACCGACAGAGGTGCTCAGCTCTGCAGGCGCTCCCGCAGCAGCAGCAGGCCGTAGGCCGCGATCGACTGGGAGTCGGTGATCTCGCCGGCGCCGATCATCCTCTCGACCTCCGCGCGGCTGAACCAGGCGCTGCGCATGTCCTGCTCCTCGTGCTCCCGGTCGTGCTCGCCCTCGGTCAGCCCGGTGGCGAGGAACACCCAGCCGCGCTGACTGCTCACCCCGGGTGCCACGTCGAGCAACCCGAGCCTGGTGATGTTCTCGGCGCGCAACCCCGTCTCTTCGCGCAGCTCCCGAGCGGCCAACGCCTCGGGATCCATATCGGCCCGTCCCGGCGCGGTGCCCTGCGGGAATTCCCACCGGCGCAGACCCAGTGGATATCTGAACTGTTCGACCAACTTCACCCGGTCGCCGTCGTCACAGGCGATGACCAGCGCGTACGTCGGCTTGTCGACCACGGAGTAGATACCGTCCGTGCCGTCCGGCCGGCGGATGGCGTCCTCGCGCAGGACCAGCCAGTCGTTGCGGTACACCTCGCGGCTCGCGACACACTCGATCTTCACGCGGCCAGTATCGCCGAGGGCGCGCGCGAGTAGCGTCTCAGTGGTGTTGCTGGCCGCACTGAACCCCGCCGCCGTCGCCGGGGGCGCCGACCTCGCCGATGCCGTCCGCATCGGGGGCACCACGCTGAGCCACAGCGATCTCGTGGGGGCGGCGACGTCGGTCGCCGAGCGGGTCGCCGGCGCGGGACGCGTCGCCGTCCTGGCCACGCCGACCGCCACCACGGTGCTGGCCATCACCGGCTGCCTGATCGCCGGGGTGCCGGTCGTGCCGGTGCCCGCCGACGTCGGTGTCGCCGAACGCGCGCACATCCTCACCGACTCCGGGGCGCAGGCCTGGCTCGGGGAGCGGCCGGGCGACGACGGTGCCGACGGGAAAGGACTGCCGCATATCCCGGTGCGGCTGCACGCCAGATCGTGGCATCGATACGCCGAACCCCCGGCCGAGGCGCCCGCGCTGATCATCTACACCTCCGGCACCACCGGTCCGCCCAAAGGTGTGGTGTTGAGCCGCCGGGCGATCGCCGCGGATGTCGACGCACTCGCCGATGCCTGGCGGTGGACGCCCGATGACGTTCTGGTGCATGGTCTTCCGCTGTATCACGTGCACGGACTCGTGCTCGGTGTGCTCGGCTCGCTGCGGATCGGCAATCGGCTGATCCACACCGGCAGGCCGACCCCCGATGCCTACGCCGCGGCGGGCGGATCCCTGTATTTCGGTGTGCCGACGGTGTGGTCACGCATCGCGGCCGACGAACCGGCGGCCAGGGCGCTGAGCGCCGCACGGCTCCTGGTATCCGGCAGCGCGCCGCTGCCGGTGCCGGTGTTCGACCGGCTGGCCGCATTGACCGGACATCAACCGGTGGAGCGCTACGGCAGTACCGAATCGCTGATCACGCTGAGCACCCGCGCCGACGGCGAGCGCCGGCCCGGGTGGGTCGGATTGCCGCTGCCGGGAGTTCGGACCCGGCTCGTCGACGACGCGGGTGCGCCGGTGGCGCACGACGGTGAGACGATCGGCCGGCTCGAGGTCGGTGGGCCGACCCTGTTCGACGGCTACCTGAACCGGCCGGACGCGACGGCCGAGGTGTTCGACGGAACCTGGTACCGCACCGGCGACGTGGCGGTCATCGACGGGACCGGAATGCACCGCATCGTCGGCCGCGAATCGGTCGACCTGATCAAGTCGGGTGGATTCCGCATCGGTGCCGGAGAGATCGAGTCGGTGCTGCTCGGGCACGACGGTGTCCGCGAGGTCGCCGTCGTCGGCGTGCCCGATCCCGATCTCGGTCAGCGCATCGTGGCGTTCGTCGTCGGCGACGCCGCCCCTGATGTCCTGATCGCTCATGTCGCCGAACAACTCTCGGTCCACAAGCGGCCCCGGGAGGTGCGCATCGTCGACAGCCTGCCGCGCAACGCGATGGGGAAGGTCATGAAGGAGGAACTGATGAAATGACTCTGAGGTTCAGCGATCTGTGCATCGACGCGAACGACACCCGCGCTCTGGCGAGCTGGTGGTCCCAGGTACTCGGTTGGCCGATGGAAGACGCCGACGACGGGGACGTCGTCCTGCGGGCGCCCACGGGCGCCGGCGCCGACTGGCTGTTCCTCGGCGTACCCGACGACAAGGTGGTCAAGAACCGTCTACACGTCGATCTCACGCCCGACGACCAGCAGGCCGAAGTGGACCGACTGATCGGCCTCGGCGCGCGGCGGACCGACATCGGACAGGGCGAGCAGACCTGGGTGGTGCTCGCCGATCCTGAGGGCAACGAATTCTGCGTGCTGTCCGCCGAGTAGGCCGGCCCGGCCGCTAATCCGTGGCGTGTCGGCGGCGCTGCGCCCACGCCGCCAGCGCAATTCCGGCGACGACCAGCACGGCGTACCCGCCGCCGACCGATGTCGCCCCGCCGGGCAGCCAGGTGAGGAATCCGCGGTTGTCGGAGTCCACCACCAGTCGAATGAGTCCCTGGCCGCCCGCGATCAGCAGAGCCATGCCGATGATCTGTGCCACTGCGAATCCGCGCACGATGTGAACCTCCCATTTTATGGTGCGATCGAACCATAACTGCTTGATGCGATCGCATCAAGCCGTGTGATACGAACGGTCCATGCCGCGCCAGGTCGACCACGAGCAGCGCCGCCGGCAGATCGCCGAGGCGGTGTGGCGGCTGGCCGCTGGTCAGGGACTCGAAGACGTCTCGCTGCGAAAGGTGGCCGACGAGGCCGGTGTCTCGATGCGGCTGGTGCAGTACTACTTCGGCACCCGCTCCGAGCTCCTGGTCGGGGCGCTGCGAATCCTGAACGACGACGCCGAACAGGTTGCGCAGCAACGGCTCCGGCGCGACGGCGCAGTCACCCCGGCCGAGCTCGTCCGCCAGGTCCTGATGGAACTGCTGCCGTTGGACGAGGAACGCCGACTGCGGCACACCGTCTACGCCGCCTACTTCGTTCGGCTGCTCCATGACGACGATCTGGCCGCGGCTGCGGGCGCGTCGCGGTCCGAGACCTCGCTGGCAGCACTACTTCAGCAGGTGATCGGGGACGCGACGGCGGACGCAGCAGCCGTCCGCGCCGAGGCGGAGACACTCGAGGCGCTCGCCTCCGGTCTGCAGGCACAGATGCTGCTCGGCGAGCTCGACGCGTCCAGGGCCGTGGAATTACTCGACCGTCAGGTCCGGCGGGCGTTCGACGTGATCACCCGCCCCCCGAGCTAATTGGCGTGCAGCGCCTCGTTGAGCGTGATGCCGGAGCCGTCGCGCTTGACCACCTCCACCGCGCCGGACACCGAATTGCGCCGGAACAGAAGGTTGTTCGCGCCGGACAACTCACGCGCCTTGACGGTTTGACCGTCAGCGGTGCGCACCTTGGTGCCGGCCGTGACGTAGAGGCCGGCCTCCACCACACAGTCGTCGCCGAGGGATATGCCCACCCCGGCGTTGGCGCCCAGCAGGCAGCGCTTGCCCAGCGAGATGACCTCTGTGCCGCCGCCCGACAGCGTGCCCATGATCGACGCGCCGCCGCCGACATCCGAACCGTCGCCGACCACCACACCCGCCGAGATCCGGCCCTCCACCATGGACGAACCCAGGGTGCCCGCGTTGTAATTGACGAAGCCCTCGTGCATGACCGTCGTCCCCTCGGCCAGATGCGCACCGAGGCGCACCCGGTCGGCGTCGGCCACGCGCACGCCGGTGGGCACCACGTAGTCGACCATGCGCGGGAACTTGTCGATGCCATACACCGTCACCGGACCGCGGCGGCGCAGCCGCGCCCGCACCATCTCGAATCCGTTGACGGCACACGGTCCGTGACTGGTCCACACCACGTTGGCCAGCACCCCGAAGATGCCGTCGAGGTTGGCGCCGCGCGGCTGGATCAGCCGGTGCGAGAGCAGGTGCAGCCGCAGGTAGGCGTCGTAACCGTCGGACGGCTTGTCGGCCAGATCGCGGATGACGGTGCGCACGGCCACCACGTCGACATCGCGGTCCTCATCGCGGCCGGTCAGTTCGCCGAGTTCGGCGACCTCGGCCGCGGACAGGCGCACGGTGCCGATCTCGTCGTCGCTGAGGAGGTCGACGTCGATTTCGGGCTCCGGGTACCACGTGTCCAACACGGTTCCGTCCGCAGCGATGGTCGCGAGGCCGATTCCAGCAGCAGAAGTCACGGTCCTAGAGATTACCGTTGACTCCCATGGGCCTGAACCTGCACGGTGACCCGGTCGAGCTGACCGCGGCGCTGGTCGACATCCCCAGCGAGTCGCGGCACGAGCAGCGCATCGCCGACGAGATCGAGACCGCGCTGCGCGAACAGACCGTCGGCTTCGAGGTCATCCGCAGCGGCGATGCCGTGCTGGCACGGACCCGGCGCGGGCTGCCGTCGCGGGTGCTGCTCGCCGGTCACATCGACACGGTGCCCGCCGCGGACAATGTGCCGAGCCGTCGGGTCGGTGACGAGTTGTACGGGTGCGGCACGTCGGACATGAAGTCCGGTGATGCGGTGTTCCTCCACCTGGCCGCCACCATCGCCGACCCCGCCCACGACATCACGCTGGTGATGTACGACTGCGAGGAGATCGAAGCGACCGCCAACGGCCTGGGCCGCATCGAGCGTGAACTGCCCGACTGGCTGCGGGCCGACGTGGCGATCCTCGGCGAGCCGTCGGGCGGATTCATCGAGGCCGGTTGCCAGGGCACGCTGCGCGTGGTGGTGCGGGCCAGTGGCACCCGCGCGCATTCCGCGCGATCGTGGCTGGGCGACAACGCCGTTCACAAACTCGGCGCCGTGCTCGACCGGTTGGCCGGATACCGCGCGCGGGCGGTCGACATCGACGGCTGCATGTACCGGGAGGGATTGTCGGCGGTGCGCATCGACGGCGGCATCGCGGGCAACGTGATCCCCGATGCGGCGAGTGTGACGGTGAATTTCCGGTTCGCTCCCGACCGTTCGGTCGAGCAGGCGCTGGCGCACGTGTACGAGGTGTTCGACGGGCTCGACGTCGCGGTGGAGCAGACCGACGCCGCCCCGGGCGCGCTGCCCGGGCTCACCCGTCCGTCCGCCGCGGCGCTGGTCGACGCGGCCGGCGGACAGGTCCGGGCGAAATACGGCTGGACCGACGTCGCCCGCTTCGCCGCCCTCGGCATACCGGCGGTGAACTACGGTCCGGGCGACCCGAATCTGGCGCACCGCGCCGACGAACGGGTGTCGGTGGACCAGATCACCAGAGCCACCGACATGCTGCGCGGATATTTATCCGCTTGACGGCGCTGCCTATCCTGGACGGCATGTGGGCAGACGAATTCTCCGGCTGATCGGAGCACGCTGACTCGTCCCTCCTCTGTGGAGTCCCACTCATGTCTGCATCCATCGTCTGTTCTGCCCTGTCGTTCTCCTGGCCGGATGACACGGTCGTATTCGACGACCTGTCGTTCACCCTCGGGCGCGGCCGCACCGGGTTGGTCGCCCCGAACGGCGCCGGGAAGTCGACGCTGCTCAAGCTGATCGCCGGGGAGCTCGCACCCACCGCCGGGTCGGTCGCCGTCGAGGGGGTCATCGGCTACCTGCCGCAGCGGCTGAGCATCGACACCGGTCGCACCGTCGCCGAGGTGTTGGGCATCGCCCCGGTGCTGGCGGCGCTCGATGCGCTCGCCGCCGGGGAGGTCGGTGAGGCGGTGTTCGGCGCGATCGGTGACGATTGGGACATCCAGGAGCGGGCCCGGGCCCAGCTCGACCGGCTGGGTCTCGGCCGACTTGCGTTCGACCGCACGCTCGGCACGCTCTCCGGCGGCGAGGTGATCTCGCTGGGGCTGGCCGCCCAGCTGATCGCATCCCCGGACGTGCTGCTGCTCGACGAGCCGACCAACAATCTGGACGCCGACGCGCGGTCCGCCCTGCACAGCACCCTCGACGACTTCACCGGCAGCTTGCTGCTGGTCAGCCACGACCGGGCGCTGCTCGACCGGATGGATCGGATCGCCGAACTGCACCGCGGCGAGATGACACAGTTCGGCGGCGGTTTCACCGCCTACCAGCACGCGGTGGCAGAGGCGCAACGCGCGGCCCAGAGCGACGTGCGCAGCGCCGAACTGGACCTCGACCGCCAGAAACGACAGATGCAGCAGGCCCGGGAACGCGCGGCTCGCAGATCGGGTACCGCGACGCGCAATGTCCGAGACGCCGGCTTACCCAAGATCGTCGCCGGGGCGATGCAACGCCGCGCCCAGGAGTCGGCGGCGAGGGCCGACGACGTGCACGCCAAACGCGTCGACGTGGCGCGGGCCCGCCTCGACGACGCCGAACGCGCGCTGCGCGACGACGACTCGATCACCATCGACCTCCCCGGAACACGGGTTCCTGCCGGCCGCGATCTGGTCACCGCGACCGGTCTGCACGTCGACCACGGCGGACCGGAGCTGTTCGCGGGCGACGGGATCGACCTTTCGGTCCGCGGACCCGAACGCATCGCCCTTCTCGGCGCCAACGGGGCAGGAAAGTCGACGCTGTTGCGGATCATCGCCGGTGAGCTGATCCCCCGCGAAGGGGCCCTCGCACGGGCCGACGGCCGGCTGGCCTACCTCTCGCAACGGCTCGACTTGCTCGACGACCGTAGGTCCGTGGTGGACAATCTGGCGGCCCATGCGCCCGGCATGAACACCACGCGGCAGCGACACCTGTTGTCGCAGTTCCTGTTCCGCGGAGACCGTATCCATCTTCCGGTGGCAGTGCTGTCCGGTGGTGAGCGGTTGCGTGCGACGCTGGCGTGCGTCCTGTTCGCCGAGCCGGCGCCGCAGCTGCTGCTGCTCGACGAACCGACCAACAACCTCGACCTGGCCAGCGTCGGACAGCTGGAATCGGCGTTGAACGCCTATCAGGGCGCGTTCATCGTCGTCAGCCACGACGAGCGGTTCCTCGACGCGATCGGGGTTCAGCGACGGCTGAGACTCGAAGACGGTGTGCTGCGGGAGAGCTAGGTGCTCTGAGTCGGCGGCGGTGGCGTGTTCTCCTCGCCCACGACGCCGCCGATGGCCGGCCCGACGAGCCCGGGAGCGGCATCTCCCTCGCCGGCATCCCCGGTCGCGCCTTCGGCGCCCTCCCCGGCCGCACCGGTCGCCGCCTCGACGATCTGCTGGACGCCCTGCATCACCTGCTGGGGTACCTGCTGCAGACCCTGCAGCGCGCCGCTGCCCTGCTGGCTCACCTGACCGAGCTGACCGACCATCTGACCCAGCGCTGCGCCCGCCTGGCCGGCCGCTCCACCACCGCCGGCAGCCGCCCCGCCGCCCGCGGCCGGAGCACCGCCCGACCCCTGCTGCGACATGGCGTCGGCGATCGCCCGGACCCGCTCCGCACCCTGGCGATCACCGTCGTCGTACATCTGCGCGGCCTTGTGCAGCAGCCCGGAGATCGTGGTCCCACTGGTCGCGGTGTTCTGCAGCGAACCGGTGCGCGAGCCCAGCACGTCACCGAGCGCGGACTGCACGGCCGCGGCGATCGGACCGTGGGTCGTCTGCACACCCGCGGCGGTGGGCGCACCGCTGACCAACTGCGACACCTGCGACGCGATGTCCGAGTGGGTCTGCGAGAACCGGCGCAGGCCATCGGTGTGCACGTTCAACGGTCCACTCATCGGCGGGTCACCTCCCTGGTCGTCGCCAAGAATCTTACGGCCGCCGGGCGGCCGGTCCGGACGCCGATTTGCCCGCGGGCCGCGTTCAGCCGCGCAGTGCCTCGGCCTGGCGCATCGCGTCCGCGGCGGCGCCCTGCATCCCGATCCCCGCCAGCGCCGCGGCGGCGGCGTCCAGTCCGTCGGCATCCGACGCCGCCAATGCCCGCGCGTGCTGCAGCGCCACGCGACCGAACGGGGAGTCACCGATGCCGAGCCCGCTGCTCACCCGCACCATCTGATCGGCGGCCCGGGCGTCGCCGAGGCGCGCCGCCTCGTGCAGTGCGCGCAGCGCCACCGCGAGCTGCCCACCGCGTTCGGCGCTGCGGGCCGCCTCACGCGCGGCGGCGACGGCGCCGTGGCGGTCGCGGCGCGCGACCATCGTCCACGCGCGGCCGATCCCCAGCTCCGGGGCGAACAGCATCGACTTCAGTCCATGCCGGGATTCGGCCCGGGACAGGGCTTTTCCGGCCTCGACGGTGGCACCCTGCTGTCCGAGCGCCTGCGCGAGCAGCATCCACGCCAGCGGACCCCAGGAGTACCCGGTCGGTGCGAGCGTGGCCGCGGCGTCGCGCAGCAGGCTGACCGCGGCATCGAGCTCCCCGCGGGCGATCAGGACGTCGGCGATCAACACCTCGCCGATCGCGCGGCCGGGCTGCTGCCATTCGGAGAACTCGGTGAGTCGGCGCGCCAGGTCGTGCGCCCGATCGAGCCGACCGGCGAACAGTTCAGCGGTGATCTGGCCGTACCCGCTGGTGAACCTGAGCAGTCCGGGAGCCTGTACGGCCAGCGCCTGATCGGCCAGGTTCTCCACTTCGGCCAGCCGGCCCATCCGCGCGCAGCTGAGCGCGCCCGCCGCGCTGGCCCACCCGACGGCGGTCGCATCGGCGTCCTCGCGGCTCAGCACCTTGGTCACCAGCTCCATCGCCGCCGCCGGCAGGCCCGAATTCATGGCGAAGGTGGACGACAGCGCGTCGATCGTCGACTGTGCCGTCGAGCTGCCGACCCGTCCCCGCACCGTGCGCAGGAACGCGGTCGCGCGTTCGGGTTCGGACAGCATCCAGAACTGGTTGGCCGCGCGCGGCAGCGCCCAGGCCAGCAGATCGGGTTCGGACAGGGTGTTCTCGTCCTGGCCGCCGTCGATGTCGGCCAGCACCGCGTCGGCCTCGCGGCCGCGGCCCTGCCAGGCCAGCGCGTAACCGAGCGCCAGCCGGGCGGCCAGGCCGCCCCCGAGTTCCAGCGCCACCCGGGCCAGCCGTTCGCTGAGCCCGAGGTCGCCGAGCCGCAGCGCCTCCTGCGCGGACGCGGTCAGATCCGCGGCGGGTAGCTCGTGATCGCTGTCGACCGCCAGCGCGGCCAGCCGCAACCGCTCCAGCACGCCGGTGGGCCGGTGCGACGCCAGCACGGCCACCAGCTCCGTGCGGATGCGGCGCAGTTCCGGTCCGCCGGTGCGGTCACTCACCGCATCGACGAACAGCGGGTGCGCGGCGTAGGCCAGCGTGCCGTCGACCGTGACCGCCTCCGCCGTCACCGCGGCGCCGAGTCCGTCGGGACCGGCGAGGGCGGTCAGGACGTCGAGGGTGAGCGGGTTCTCGACGGCGAGGCACTGCAGCGTCCGCCGGGCGTCGGCGTCCAGATCTGCGACGAACGCCGCGGCCTGCGCGGCCACCCGCGCGTCGTCGTGGCCGGGCGGCTCGAGGTCCACCCGGGCCAGCAGATCGTCCTCCCACAGTGCGGTCACCGGTTCGGGGATGGGCGCACCCGCTGCCACCGTGACGATCAACCGCGCGGATCCGCTCAGCGCCAGCTGGTGCAGCAGTGTCGCCGACAGGGGATCGAGCAGGTGGGCATCGTCGACCAGCAGCAGCCGGTCGTGCAGCGAGTCGCGCGCCGCGCGCAGGATCGACGCCGTCCGCCCCGTCGGCGGGATGTCGATCAGACCGCCGAGGGCGCCGAACGGGATCACCCGCGTCGACCCGGTCGCCGTCACCAGGGACGCCGCGCCGAGTCGCTCGTGGGCCAGCCGCAGCAGCGCGGTCTTACCCACCCCTGCCGGGCCGATCAGCGCGGCGCCGGACCGGCTCGCCAGCCCGGACTCGATCGCCTCCAGTGCCGGTTCGTGCGGCGCCACCACCCACTCAACAGGCACCGCCGGATTCTAGGTCCGGCCGTTCCGGCGCGAACGGTGATTACGCCAAACGCTCGTCTACCTTGACCGTGTGTCTCCCGAACCCCAGCATCCTTGGGCGGTCTGCGTCTACTGTGCGTCCGGCCCGAACCACCCCGACCTGACCGACCTCGCGAACCGGGTCGGCGCGGCCATCGCCGGGCGCGGTTGGACACTGGTCTCCGGCGGCGGAAACGTCTCGGCGATGGGCGCGGTGGCCCGAGGTGCTCGGGCGCGTGGCGGCCACACCGTCGGCGTGATCCCCAAGGCGCTGGTGCACCGCGAGGTCGCCGATGTCGACGCCGACGAGCTCGTCGTGACCGACACCATGCGGGAACGCAAACAGGTGATGGAAGATCGCGCCGACGCGTTCATCGCCCTGCCCGGGGGTATCGGCACCCTGGAGGAGTTCTTCGAAGCCTGGACTGCGGCGGTTTTGGGTATGCATGACAAACCTGTCGTGGTGCTCGACCCCATCGGCCACTACGACGGTTTGCTGGTCTGGCTGCGCCAGCTGGTCGACACCGGTTACGTCGCCCAGGGTGCGCTGGACCGGCTGGTCGTGGTCGACGACGTGGAGGAGGCCCTGCAGGCGTGCGCGCCGCGGCAGCGACCATGATCACTATGGTGTTTGCGACAAACGAACAGCGGAGGGAACAGAAGGCATGAGCGACGACAAGTCGGGCACCCGCAGCAGCGTCGGGTTGCTGGACCTCGCCAGTCAGGTGCCGGGGATCATCATGGATGCGCCGGTCATCCTGCGGGGGGTGTTCACCGGATTCCTGGCGCGCCCGTCGGCGAAGACGTCGATCGGCAAGGTGTTCCAGGAGCGCGCCGCGCGCAATGCCGACACGGTGTTCCTGAGGTTCGAGGACCGTGACGTCACCTATCGCGAGGCCAACGAGACGGTGAACCGCTACGCCGCGGTGCTCGCCGCCCGCGGGGTGGGCCACGGCGACGTCGTCGGCATCATGTTGCGCAACTCCCCGGAACCGATCCTGCTCATGCTCGCGGCCGTCAAGTGCGGCGCGATCTCCGGGATGCTCAACTACAACCAGACCGGCGATGTGCTCGCGCACAGTCTCGGTCTGCTCGATGCGACCGTCGTCGTCGCCCACGAGGATTTCGTCGACCCGATCAAGGAGAGCGGGGCCGACACCGAGGGCCTGCTGACGCTCGACGAATTCCAGCGTCTCGCCGAGACCGCACCGTCGGGCAACCCGGCCGCCACCTCGGCCGTGCTGGCCAAGGACAAGGCGTTCTACATCTTCACCTCCGGCACGACGGGGATGCCCAAGGCCAGCGTGATGACGCACTACCGCTGGCTACGCGCCCTCGCCGGGTTCGGCGGTATGGGCATGCGCCTGACCAGCGACGACACCCTCTACTGCTGTCTGCCGCTGTACCACAACAACGCGCTGACCGTCGCGTTGTCCTCGGTGCTGAACTCGGGTGCGACGCTGGCGGTCGGCAAGTCGTTCTCGGCGTCGAAATTCTGGGACGACGTGATCCGGTATGAGGCGACGGCGTTCGTCTACATCGGCGAGGTGTGCGCGTACCTGCTCAATCAGCCCGAGAAGGACACCGACCGCCAACACAAGGTGCGCGTCATCGCCGGCAACGGCCTGCGCCCGGCGATCTGGGATCAGTTCACCACCCGCTTCGGCATCGACCGGGTCTGCGAGTTCTACGCCGCCAGCGAGGGCAACACCGCGTTCGTCAACTTCTTCAACCTCGACAAGACCACCGGGATCTGCCCGACACCGGTGGCATTCGTCGAATACGACGATGAGTCCGGCGACCCCAAGCGCGACGACAAGGGCCGGGTGAAGAAGGTCCCCACCGGCGAACCCGGGCTGCTGCTGTCCAAGGTGAGCAACTTCCAGCCGTTCGACGGATACACCGACAAGAAGGAGACGGAGAAGAAACTCGTCCGTGACGCCTTCAAAGAGGGTGACGTCTGGTTCAACACCGGTGACCTGATGCGCGCTCAGGGCTTCGGACACGCCGCGTTCACCGACCGGCTCGGCGACACCTTCCGCTGGAAGGGGGAGAACGTCGCCACCACCGAGGTGGAGGCCGCCGTCTCCACCGACGAACAGGTCGAAGAGTGCACGGTGTTCGGCGTCGAGGTACCCGACACCGGCGGCAAGGCCGGCATGGTCGCCATCCAGCTCAAGGACGGTCAGGAGTTCGACGGCAAGAAACTCGCCGACGCGGTGTACAGCAAGCTGCCCGCCTACGCCGTGCCGCTGTTCGTGCGGGTGGTCGAGGAGCTGGCGCACACGTCGACGTTCAAGAGCCAGAAGGTCGACCTGCGCAAGGAGGGTTACGGCGGCAGCAGTGGTGAGGGTGACGACGACGACGTCACGGTCGACGACCCCATCTACGTGCTCTCCGGTAAGGACGAGGGCTATGTGCCGTTCTACGACGAGTACCTCGCCGAGGTGAAGGACGGCCAGAAGCCCAAATAGCCGACCTCATGCGTCCGTAGCCTGGAAGGGTGCAGTCGACCTTCTGCGGTCGCCCGGTCGCCGGGGACCGGGCGCTGATCATGGCGATCGTGAACCGGACGCCGGATTCGTTCTACGACCGCGGAGCCTCCTTCTCCGATGAGGCTGCCAAGGCGGCGGCGCACCGCATCGTCGACGACGGTGCCGACGTCATCGACGTCGGCGGCGTCAAAGCCGGGCCCGGGCAGGTCGTCGACGCCGACGAGGAGATCGCCCGCGTCGTCCCCTTCATCGAATGGTTGCGCGCCACCTTCCCCGACGCGGTGATCAGCGTGGACACCTGGCGTGCGGCGGTGGCCAAACAGGCGTGCGCGGCCGGCGCCGACCTGATCAACGACACCTGGGGCGGAGCGGATCCGGGCCTGCCCGAGGTGGCCGCCGAATTCAACGCCGGGCTGGTCTGTTCGCACACCGGCGGCGCGGTGCCCCGCACCCGGCCGTTCCGGGTCAACTACGGCATCACCGAACGCGGCGTGGTCGACGATGTCCTCGCCGAGGTCACCGCGGCGGCGGACCAGGCGGTGGCCGCGGGCGTCGCGCGGGACCGCATCCTCATCGATCCGACACACGATTTCGGCAAGAACACTTACCACGGTCTTACTTTGTTGCGGCACGTGGAAGACCTTGTAAAAACTGGATGGCCGGTCCTGATGGCCCTGAGCAACAAAGATTTCGTCGGGGAGACTCTGGGTGTGGGTCTGACCGAACGCCTCGAGGGCACGCTGGCCGCCACGGCGCTCGCCGCGGCGGCCGGTGCGGCCATGTTCCGGGTGCACGAGGTCGGACCCACTCGGCGCGTCCTGGAGATGGTCGCGTCGATCCAGGGCTCGCGTCCACCGACGCGCACGGTGAGGGGACTGGCATGACAGCTCTATCGGAACCGCTATCGGATCTCACCGCGGAACTCCGCGCCGAGGATGCGATCGCCCAGCACCCGTGGTTCGCCACCCACAGCTGGAACCGGCCGGCATGGACCGTCGCCGAGCTCGAGGCCGCGAAGGCGGGGCGCACCGTATCGGTGGTGCTGCCGGCGCTCAACGAGGAGGAGACCGTCGCCGGGGTGGTGGAGACCATCACCCCGCTGCTCGGCGGACTGGTCGACGAACTGATCGTGCTCGACTCCGGATCCACCGACGACACCGCGATCCGTGCGGTCGCCGCGGGCGCACGGGTGATCAGCCGGGAGGTGGCGCTTCCGGAGATCGCCCCACAGCCCGGTAAAGGTGAGGTGCTGTGGCGTTCGCTGGCCGCCACCACCGGCGATCTGATCGCGTTCGTCGACTCCGACCTACTCGACCCCGACCCCATGTTCGTGCCCAAACTCCTGGGACCGCTGCTGGTCACCCCGGGCGTCCACCTGGTCAAGGGGTTCTACCGCAGGCCGCTCAAGGTCAGCGGCCGTGAGGATGCCAACGGAGGCGGCCGGGTCACCGAACTGGTGGCCCGTCCACTGCTGGCGTCGCTGCGTCCCGAGCTGACCTGCCTGCTGCAACCGCTCGGTGGTGAGTACGCCGGCACCCGTGAGCTGTTGACGGCCGTCCCGTTCGCGCCCGGCTACGGCGTGGAGATTGGGCTGCTGGTCGACGCCTACGACCGGGTCGGCCTGGACGGCATCGCACAGGTGAATCTCGGGGTGCGCACCCACCGCAACCGGCCGCTCACCGAGTTGGCGTCGATGAGCCGCCAGGTCATCGCCACCCTGATGTCACGGTGCGGCATTCCGGACTCCGGAGTGGGGCTGACCCAGTTCTTCGCCGACGGCGACGGATTCTCGCCGCGGGCCTCGGGCGTCTCGCTGGAGGATCGGCCGCCGATGGCCACCCTGCGCTCGCTGTCGTAGCCGTCGGGCAGTATCGATGGCGTGACGCTGATACTGCTCTACCTGGTGGTGCTGGTACTGGTCGCGACGGTGCTGTTCGGGGTGGGCAGTGTGCTGTTCGGCCGCGGCGAGTCGCTCCCGCCGCTGCCCCGCGCCACCACGGCCACGGTGCTGCCCGCTTCCGGCGTCACCGGGGCCGACGTCGACGCCCTGAAATTCACCCAGACCCTGCGCGGGTACAAGACCAGCGAGGTGGACTGGGCACTGGACCGCCTGGGCCAGGAGATCGACGCGCTGCGCGGCGAACTCGCTGCGGTGCGCGCGGCCCAGACGATGGCCGACGAGCCGTCACCGTGACCACGGCCCGATCCGCCCAGGTGGCCGAGGACGGCCGGGTCCGGTGCGGCTGGCTCGACGGGTCCCGGCTGGCCGCGGGGGATTACCTGATGTACCGCGACTACCACGACTACGAGTGGGGTCAGCCGGTGCGAGATTCGGCGCACCTGTTCGAACGGATCAGCCTGGAGGCCTTTCAGAGCGGTCTGTCGTGGCTGATCATCCTGCGCAAACGGGAGAATTTCCGGGCGGCCTTCGACGGCTTCGACGCCGAACGCGTCGCCCGCTACACCGACCGCGACGTCGAACGGTTGCTGTCCGACACCGGGATCGTGCGCAACCGCGCCAAGATCGAAGCCACCATCGCCAACGCCCGGGCGGTCGCGGCGCTCGACGACGACGGGGTCGATCTCGCCGAGCTGCTGTGGTCGTACGCGCCGCCGCCCCGGCCGCGGCCGGCCGAGCTGTCCCAGGTCCCCGCCTCGACCCCGGAGTCGACCGCGATGTCCAAGGAGCTCAAACGCCGGGGCTTCCGCTTCGTGGGTCCGACGACGGCCTATGCGCTGATGCAGGCCACCGGAATGGTCGACGACCACGTCGCCGCCTGCTGGGTTGCGCCGGTGCGTTGAACCCGCCGATGCGACCCGGGACACGTCGCTGGACAGGGTCTTGGCAGACGTATGCCCACGGATAGGGAAGAATAGAGGAGTTGACTGCCGAGACACGTCAAGAGATGGCGGGTCCGGCGGCGGGTCTGCTCATGTGGAGGGAGCTCTCGATGGCGGCGATGAAGCCCCGGACCGGTGACGGTCCTCTGGAAGCAACCAAGGAGGGGCGGGGCATCGTGATGCGGGTACCACTGGAAGGTGGCGGGCGGCTCGTCGTCGAATTGACTCCCGACGAGGCTGCGGCACTGGGCGACGAACTGAAGAACGTCACCAGCTGAGCGCCGGCCGCCGACGCGCAGACCCTAGGCCGTGACCGCGTTGTAGATCTCGACGGTCTGCTGGGCGATCTGTGCCCAGGAGAACTCCGCGATGCACCGCTCGCGACCCGCGGCGCCGTAGCGGTGTGCCTGTTGCGGGTCGGCGACCAGGGAGTTGACCGCGTCAGCGAGGCGGGTCTCGAAGAAGACCGGGTCGTTGGGGTCGTAGTGCACCAGCAATCCGGTGTGCCGGTCCGCGACCACCTCCGGGATGCCGCCGACGTCCGACGCCACCACCGCCGTCCCGCAGGCCATCGCCTCGAGATTCACGATGCCCAGCGGTTCGTACACCGAGGGACATACGAACACCGTTGCCGCGGAGAGGATCTGGCGGATCTTGCCGACCGGCAACATCTCGCGGACCCAGAACACACCGGTGCGGGCGCGGGCCAGTTCCTGTACCGCCGTCGTCACCTCCGCGGCGATCTCCGGGGTATCCGGTGCGCCCGCGCACAACACCAGCTGCACCTCGGGGGCGAAGCGGTGTGCCGCCGCGACCAGATGCGCCACCCCCTTCTGCCGGGTGATGCGGCCGACGAATGCGACGATCGGACGCGCCGGATCGACGCCGAGCTCAGCGAGCACCGACTCATCGGGGGGCGGCTCGACCGGGTACCAGACGTCGGTGTCGATGCCGTTGCGGACCACGTGCACCCGGCCCGGATCCAGGGTGGGGTAGGTCTTGAGGACGTCGTCGCGCATCCCCGAGCTGACGGCGATCACCGCGTCGGCATGTTCGACCGCCGTCTTCTCCACCCACGAGGACACCCGGTAACCGCCGCCGAGCTGTTCGGCCTTCCAGGGCCGCATCGGCTCCAGCGAGTGGGCGGTGAGCACGTGCGGAATGCCGTACAGCAGCGCCGACAGGTGACCCGCCATCCCGGCATACCAGGTGTGGCTGTGCACCACGGTGGCGTTTCCGGCCGCGTTGACCATGTTCAGGTCGGTCGACAGGGTGGCCAGCGCCGCGTTGGCGCCTTTGAGTGCTGGGTCCGGCTGGGCGACGAACGCCCCGTCGCGCGGCGCTCCCATACAGTGCACGTCCACCTCGACGAGATGGCGCAGCTGCGCGACCAGCTCGGTGACGTGCACACCGGCCCCGCCGTACACCTCGGGTGGATACTCCCGCGTCATCATCGCCACCCGCATGGGTACGACCGTAGTGCGCGTGACCGACGGGCGACAGTCCTGTTCGCGAACGCGTGCGACGCGAAACCCGATGCCCGACAACGGGTGAAATTTTGCGGTGGACCGGCCGCGAGCGGGTATTGGTGTGATCAATGGCTAGCCGCAGCCATTTCCGGCGAATAGGGTTGGAGTCATGAGGGAATTGCCACACGTGCTGGGCATCGTTCTGGCCGGCGGGGAGGGCAAGCGCCTGTATCCGCTCACGGCCGATCGGGCCAAGCCAGCGGTTCCCTTCGGCGGGGCCTATCGACTCATCGACTTCGTCCTGTCGAATCTCGTCAACGCCCGCTATCTGCGCATCTGTGTGCTGACCCAGTACAAATCGCATTCGCTGGACCGGCACATCTCGCAGAACTGGCGGTTGTCCGGCCTGGCCGGTGAATACATCACGCCGGTGCCGGCACAGCAACGGCTCGGTCCACGCTGGTACACCGGTTCGGCCGACGCGATCTACCAGTCGATGAACCTGATCTACGACGAGGACCCCGATTACATCGTGGTGTTCGGCGCCGACCACGTGTACCGCATGGATCCCGAGCAGATGCTTCAGTTCCACATCGAGAGCGGTGCCGGCGCGACGGTTGCCGGCATCCGGGTGCCGCGTGCCGAGGCCACCGCATTCGGCTGCATCGACTCCGACGAGTCCGGCCGGATCAAGAGCTTCATCGAGAAGCCACCGGATCCGCCGGGCACCCCGGATGACCCGGAGCAGACCTTCGTCTCGATGGGCAACTACATCTTCACCACCAAGGTGCTCATCGACGCCATCCGCGCCGACGCCGACGATGACGACTCCGACCATGACATGGGCGGCGACATCATCCCGCGACTGGTCAACGACGGCATGGCCGCTGTCTACGACTTCAGCGACAACGAGGTGCCCGGTGCCACCGAACGCGACCACGGGTACTGGCGCGATGTCGGCACCCTCGACGCGTTCTACGACGCGCACATGGATCTCGTGTCGGTGCACCCGATCTTCAACCTGTACAACAAGCGTTGGCCGATCCGCGGCGAATCCGAGAACCTGGCGCCGGCCAAATTCGTCAACGGCGGCTCGGCGCAGGAGTCGGTGGTCGGCGCGGGCAGCATCATCTCCGCGTCGTCGGTGCGCAATTCGGTGCTGTCGTCCAACGTGGTGGTCGACGACGGCGCCATCGTCGAGGGCAGCGTCATCATGCCCGGCACGCGGATCGGCCGCGGCGCCGTCGTGCGCCACGCCATTCTCGACAAGAACGTGGTGGTCGGACCCGGCGAGATGGTGGGCGTCGACCTCGAGAAGGACCGGGAACGCTTCAGCGTCAGCGCCGGCGGAGTGGTCGCCGTCGGCAAGGGCATCTGGATCTAGCCGGTCACCACAACCCGGGGTTCCTCGTCGACGATCCGGGCCACCAGCATCGGGACCCCGGCCACCGCCGACGCCAGGGACTTCACTGCGAGTCTCATGCCGCGTCCCGTCGCCGGTAGAGCCAGGCCGCCAGAAGGGTGAGTGCGCTCGCGGTCACCACCATGACCGCGAGCGCGCCGACCGAATAGCTGCTCGGCGCGGCGGTCCGGCCCACCGGTGAGATGTCGAGTAGCCACTGCGGAAGCCGAAGCAGCGCACCGAGATACAGCGACACGACCACAAAGGCGACCGCCGACCAGGCCAGCCACGGACGGCGCAGCGCGACGGCGAGCGCGGCGACACCGGCCAGCACGGCCAGGGCGGGCACATAGGCCAGCCCGGCCAGCGTCAACCGCGCGATGGTCGCGGGCTCGCCGAGTGTCAGACCTGCACCCAGGCCGTTACCCAGACCGGCGCCGGCCATCAACAGCACCGCGCCCAGCAGCGCCGCGGCCACCCCGCTGAGCAGCCACCGCCACCGCGACACCGCCCCGGCGAGTACCGGCTCGACCCGGCCGGCCTCCTCGTCGGCGTAGCCGCGCAGCACCGCAGCCACGACATAGGCCGTGCAGGCGGCGGCCAGGAACCGGGACATCGTCGTGTAGACGCCGTCGGGGCCCTGCGCCTGCAGCAGTCGTGCGATCAGTTCGTTGGTTCGAGCCGCGTCATGCAGCGACTGGGTCATGGAGCCGAAGGCCAGGCCGGCCAGGAACAACCCGACGCCCCATCCGGCCGTCAGGCCGCGCTGCAACGTCAGGTGCAGGCCGAGTACCCCGCGGATCGGCGGTGCGCCGGGCCGGTCACCGGTCGCGGGAATGGTTCCGCTGTCGTACTGCCGGCGGCGCTCGAGCACCGCGGCCAGCGCGATCAGCGCGACGGTCGCCGCCACGATCATGGTCAACGGCCACCACCGCAGCGCGACGAAGGAGCGCATCTGTTGCGCCCAGGCGATGGGCGAGAACCAGCTCAGCGCACTGCCGGAGTTGTCGATCACATCGCCGACCCCGCGGACCAGCGCGGCGACCGCGAGCGTGCCCATGGCGGTACCGGTCGCGGCACGCGCCTGGCGCCACAGCTGGACGCTGACCGCGGCGACCGCGCCGAACAGCATCGCCACCGCGGTGACGCCGAGGCACATCGCCGCAGTGTCGATGACGCTGAAACCGGAGGCGGCCATCGCGACGGTCATGGTGACCGTCAGCGTGGCGTTGACCCCGGCGACGAGCACCAGTGCGGCCGTCGTGCGGGCGTACCGACCCACCACCGAGGACAGGATGAGTTCGGCCGCGCCGCTCTCCTCGTCGGCGCGGGTGTGCCGCACGACGGTCAGGATCGACAGGATCGACGCCGCCACGATCAGGGTCAGCATCAGCTCGTTGGCCATCATGGTGCCCAGATCGGTCTCGTTGCCGCCGAACATCGGACCGCCCAGGATCATGCCGGCCGGGGTCTTGAGCAGCTGGACCCGCGCGAGCCGGTCCGCCTCGTCCGGGTAGGCCAGCTTGATCGCGGTGGGGGTGTAGACCATCAGCAGGGTCAGCGTGGCGATCCACACGCTCAGGCGGACCCGGTCACGCCGCACGGCGAGCCGCAGCAGAGCGGGCACCCCGGTATAGGGCGACCCGGTATCGGACGACGCGGCCACCGCAGCGGTGCTCATCCGAGTGCTCCGGAGTATTCGCGCAGGAACATGTCCTCCAGTGAGGCCGGGGTGACCGTGAGCTCCTCGATACCCAGACCGCTCAGCCGCGTCATCGCCGAGTCGAGGTCGTCGCGGCCCACCGAGAACCGGTAGAGCCCGTCGGAACAGGTGAGGTCGTGAACGAACGGTTCGCTGCGCAACGCCTGTGCATCGGCGCGCGTGCGCACCGTGACGGTCGTGCGCATCAGATGGCGCAGTTCCGCGAGGGTGCCCGAGCGCACGGTGCGGCCCGCTCGGATGATCGTGACGGTGTCGCAGAGTTTCTCGACCTCGGCGAGGATGTGGCTGGACAGCAGCACCGCAGCACCGTCGCCGGCGACTTCGGCCACGCAGCGCTGGAAAGCCTTCTCCATCAACGGATCCAGTCCGGAGGTGGGTTCATCGAGGATGTAGAGCTCGGCGCCGGTGCTGAATGCGGCGACGAGGGCGACCTTCTGGCGATTGCCCTTCGAGTAGGTCCTGGCCTTCTTGTCGGGATCGAGTTCGAAGCGTTCGAGAAGGTCGTCCCGACGCCGGGTGTCGACGGCGCCGTCGCCGCGCAGCCGGGCCAGGAAGTCGATGGACTGGCGTCCGGTGAGATTCGGCCACAGCGTGACATCACCTGGCACGTAGGCGATTCGACGGTGCAGGGCGACCGCGTCGCGCCACGGGTCCCCGCCGAGCAGCCGGACCGTACCGGTGTCGGCGCGCAGCAGGCCGAGCAGTACTCGGATGGCCGTGGACTTCCCGGCACCGTTGGGTCCGAGGAACCCGGTGATGTGGCCCGGGGACACCGTCAGGTCGAGACCGTCGAGTGCCCTGGTTCGCCCGAATGTCTTGACCAGGCCCTTGATCTCGACGGCCGGGGTCTCCGGACGGTCATGTCGGCTCATCGTCGTCTCCTCCGGGACTGAACGGGATGTCCTTCTCCCGCTGGGTGCGGAAGGCGTCGTACATGGTGGGTTCGGCCAGCAGACCGTTGGTGAAGATCTCCAGCGCAGGCAGCACCATGTCCTCGGCGTAGTCGTGCAGGACCTGGCGCAGGTTGGTGGGGTTGTCGTGCAACTGCAGATACAGCAGGAACGCCCCGCTGCCGTTGAGGGCCAGATAACGCGCCCGCGCCTTGGCGTCGCGGCTGGGCTTGACCGTGCCGGCCCGCACACCGTCGTCGAGATACTGCTCGGTGTTGTCGATCATGCGGCGCCACAGCGTCTTGGCCAGGTCGCTGCCGGACTGCATGCTGCGCACGAGATAGGCCATCATCGGCGCGTAGGACTCGATCTCGGCCAGCTGCGCGAACCAGGTGGCCGGATCGTTGCTCTGGATGGTCGCCGACTTGCCGCTGCGTATCTCTTCGGCGATGTGGTCGTCACAGACCGCGCGCAGGTTCTCTTTCGACCCGAAGTGGTGGATCACCAGCGCGGCGCTGACCCCGGCGGCCTTGGCGATGGTGCGCACGCCGACGTCGAACCCGTGCTCGCCGAATTGCGCGATCGCGGCGTCGCGAATGCGGGCGGCAGTGGTGCGATCGTCGGCGGCTGAACGCATGTTCAATACGCTAAACGCGCGTTCAGCCCCGCGTCAAGGGGGTGCCGCGAAACAGCATTCCGGGTTGCCAAGCGGGCGGCTTGACGACCCGGAATGCTGTTTCGCGGCAGAGAGGATCAGTCGCGCGCGGCGGCGAGCAGGCCGTCGCCCAGCGGGACGAGGACCGGGGTGAGGCGCTCGTCCTCGGCGATCAGCCGGGCGGCCTCCCGTACAGCGGCGACCTCGGCGTCGTGGGCGCCGGCGTCGCCGGCCCGTCCGCCGAGCGCGGCCCGGTGCACGACGATCGCGCCGCCGGGGCGCAGCAGGCGCACGCCCTCGACGACGAACTGCGGTTGGTCGACCGGGTCGGCGTCGATGAACACCAGGTCGTAGGAGTCGTCGGCGAGGCGGGTCAACACCTCCTGGGCGCGGCCGCTGATCAACCGGGTGCGGCCCGGTCCGATGGCGGCTTCGGTGAACGCCTGTTTGGCGATGCGCTGATGCTCCGGTTCGACATCGATGGTGGTGAGCACACCGTCCTCGCGCATCCCGGACAGCAGCCACAGTCCGCTGACGCCCGCGCCGGTGCCGACCTCGACGACAGCCTTGGCGCCGGTCAGTCGCGCGAACACGCTGAGCAGTGCGCCGACCGCGGGGGTGACCGCGCCGGCACCGATGTCGACGGCCCGTTCCCGGGCGGCGGCCACGATGCCGTCCTCGGAGATCGATTGCTCCGCATGTGCGACGATCGCCTCGGCGCGGCTGGGTCGCGGTTCGCCCGCCGGATCGTCGGTGCTGGCCATGCCCGCACTGTATTGCCCACCGGCAAGCCGCGCGTCCACGACACGCCCGCGCGGCAACGTGTGATGTACGTCCAATCCGCCGGGTTTCCGCAGGTGAACGAGTGGGTAAGCGGCATTCTCAGGGAACGTTCATACCTCTCATACCGCACCCACACCCCGATCAGGAACGGTGGCTCGCATGGAACACATCGCATGGCGTCGCGGCAGGAATAACGACGCCGGTGATCGTGTTGCCGCAATCGACGATCCATCGGCGGGTGCCGAGGGACTCGATGCCAGTGTCGACATGGAGGATCCGACGACCACCAACACCGCGGCGGCCAACGCCGCCGCTCCTGTGTCCATGGCCCACCTCGAGCAGTACAGCGATTCCGATTGGGTGGAGCCGTCCGACGAGCTCACCGGGACGGCGGTGTTCGACGCCACCGGCGACAAGACGACCATGCCCTCGTGGGATGAACTCGTCCGCCAGCACGCCGATCGGGTCTATCGGCTGGCCTACCGGCTGTCGGGCAATCAGCACGACGCCGAGGACCTGACCCAGGAGACCTTCATCCGGGTGTTCCGCTCGGTGCAGAACTACCAGCCCGGCACGTTCGAGGGGTGGCTGCACCGCATCACCACCAACCTGTTCCTCGACATGGTCCGGCGCCGCGGCCGGATCCGGATGGAGGCGCTGCCCGAGGACTACGACCGGGTGCCTGCCGACGATCCGAATCCGGAGCAGATCTACCACGATTCGCGCCTGGGACCGGATCTGCAGGCGGCGCTGGACTCGCTGCCGCCGGAGTTCCGTGCCGCCGTGGTCCTGTGCGACATCGAAGGCCTGTCCTATGAGGAGATCGGCGCCACACTCGGCGTCAAGCTCGGTACGGTACGCAGCCGCATCCACCGGGGCCGGCAGGCCCTGCGCGAGTACCTCGCCCACCATCCGCCCGACGCCGCGGCAACAGCCTGACCATCACGGGTGTCCGGGCGGCCCTGCCGCGCTACATTCAAGTGGGTATTCACGTGGGTGACGTATCGAGAACGACGGGACCGAGGGGAGCGCGGGTGATGGTCGATCCTGGGCACGTGTTCCGGCGGGCCTTCTCCTGGCTGCCCGCCCAGTTCGCGTCCCAGAGCGACGCCCCGGTCGGCGCCCCCCGCCAGTTCGGCTCCACCGAGCACCTGTCCACCGAGGCCATGGCGGCCTTCGTCGACGGGGAGTTGCGGATGAATGCGCATCTGCGCGCGGCGCATCACCTGTCGCTGTGCCCCCAGTGTGCGGCCGAGGTGGACGCCCAGAGCAAGGCGCGCGCCGCGTTGCGCGATTCGCGACCGATTGCCGTCCCCACGTCGCTGCTCGACATGTTGTCGCAGATCCCGCAGCATATGCAGCATCCCGCCACCGACGGAGCGGACCAGCCCACGTTTGCTGATGACGCTACGCGCGACCGACGCAAACGCCGGTAGGCTGGTCTGCGAAGTCGAGATCGGCGTGCCCCGGCCGGTCCTGTCGGGTCGCCGGGTGCTCACTACGGAGAGAGCGATACACGGGTGACCAACCAGGACCAGTCCGGCACCAGCCACCGCATGGCCCCCCGACCCGTCGACCGGCCCCCGGTGGATCCGTCGGCGCAGCGTGCATTCGGCCGGCCCGGCGGGGTCACCGGTTCGTTCACCGGGGTGGAGCAGGACCGCGGTCGCGCGGAATTCCGGCCGACCGCCAAGGCGCCCGATCCCGTCCTGGCCGAGGCCTTCGGCCGCCCACCCGGGCGCAGCGATTCGCTGCAGCGCCACCCCGCCGATGCCGGTGCGCTCGACGGCGGACCCGCGGCCGGCGCCCCCGCACCCGATCCGTGGCGTGACCCCGGCGCCCCGGCGTCGCTGGGAACCCCGGCGCGGCCACCGGCGCCACCGGCCACCCCACCCGCCCCGATCGGCAAGCTCGGCGTCCGCCAGGTGCTGTTCGGCGGGCGGGTCTCCTACATCGCGCTGGCGGTGCTGGTGCTCACCGCGTTGGTGATCGGTGGACTCGGTGGCTGGATCGGCAACAAGACCGCCGACAAGGTGTCGGCCTTCACGACCTCGAAGGTGACGCTGGAGACCGGCGAGGCCGGTGACCCGCCGGAGAACCGGATCACCAAGGTCGCCGACGCGGTGGCGAACTCCGTGGTGACCGTCGAGGCCAAGAACGGTCCGGAGGGCTCGCAGGGGTCCGGCGTCGTCATCGACGAGCGCGGCTACATCGTCACCAACAACCACGTGATCTCCGAGGCGGCCAACAACCCGGCGCAGTGGAAGATCTCCATCGTCTTCAACGACGGCAAGGAGTACCCGGCCAACCTGGTCGGCCGGGACCCCAAGACCGACCTGGCAGTGCTCAAGGTCGACAACGTGCCCGATCTCACCGTGGCCAAGATGGGCGACTCCGATTCGCTGCGCGTCGGTGAAGAGGTCATCGCCGCTGGCGCACCCCTGGGCCTGCGCAGCACCGTCACCTCGGGCATCATCAGCGCCCTGCACCGGCCGGTTCCGCTCTCGGGCGAGGGGTCCGACACCGACACCGTGATCGACGGTGTGCAGACCGACGCCTCGATCAACCACGGCAACTCCGGTGGACCGCTGATCGACATGGACGCCAACGTCATCGGCATCAACACCGCCGGCAAGTCGCTGTCCGACAGCGCCAGCGGCCTGGGCTTCGCCATCCCGGTCAACGAGGTCAAGACCGTGGTCGACGCCTTGATCAAGGACGGCCGGATCTCGCATCCCACCCTGGGTCTCACCGCCAAGTCGGTCAGCAACGACATCGCCTCCGGCGCTCAGGTGGCCAACGTGGTGGCCGGTAGCCCGGCTGAACGAGCCGGGATCCTGGAGAACGACGTCATCGTCAAGGTCGGTGACCGCGAGGTCGCCGACGCCGACGAGTTCGTGGTCGCCGTCCGCCAACTCAAGATCGGAGAGCCGGCACCGGTCGAGGTGATGCGCTCCGGGCGTCCGGTGACGCTGACCGTCACACCCGCCGCCGACAACGCCGCCGACTGATGTTCTCCAACATCGGCTGGGGCGAGATGCTGATCCTCGTGATCGCCGGGCTGGTGATCCTCGGGCCGGAGCGGCTGCCCGGCGCGATCCGCTGGACCTCCAGCACGCTGCGCCAGGCCCGCGACTACATCAGCGGTGCCACCAGTCAGCTGCGCGAGGACCTCGGCCCCGAATTCGACGATCTGCGGGAGCCGATCAGCGAACTGCAGAAGCTGCGCGGGATGACCCCGCGCGCCGCCCTGACCAAACATCTGCTCGACGGTGACGATTCGTTTCTCACCGGCAGATTCGACAAAACACCGGAGAAGCCGGTGACCCAGCCGGGTCCGCCCGCGGTACCACCGCCGACCGCTCCGCCCGCCGCGTCGACACCGCCCACGCCCGGCGTGACGCCGTTCGACACCGACGCCACCTAGGACTTCGGCGCCGGATTCATCGAACCGACGTAGCGGAACATTGCTGGCAACTACGACGGGCATCCGCTTTGCCCGAGAAGGTTCGCCAGACCTCGGGTCGTGTAAAGTGAATGGTCGCTCAATAAGTTAGCCAGACCGAGGGCCCCTTGGTAACGGTTAAGCACTCTAGTGGATTCGCTCATTGTTAATCGATCGCTATTCTTATGAAAGGCGCACTGGCTGATGAAGTTTAGGAAGGCGGTCTGCTCCTCGTTCGAGATCGGAACCCAGAATGCCGCGTACGTCTTGGCGATCTGAGCCGCCACCGATAGTGGTGGGCTCACTAAACCGACGACTGCCGAACTCGAATCTATAAGGCCGCTCAGTTCACGGCCGGCGTCACCTTGAGCGCGCCCTGAAATCATGTCGCGGATGCCCAATAAAAAGCTGCCTAAAGTTATGCCTCGCTTCACGCCGGGGTTAAGCGTATTGGATCGGAACACCTCGGCCACATCGCTTGAGAAGCCAGCCAATGACCAACCAGCGTTTAGATTCCCATAGAAGGCGTTAACGCCACTCGCGTCCGAGTCAAAGGTTTCAACAGTCGATGAACTCCCGCCTGTCTGCTGTTCAATTATGTTGGGATCGTCATCTGTAGTGGCGCCAGTGTAGTACGTGAACGTGACCGTGGACCCAGGCGTCATATTCCCGGCTTTAAACACAATTCCTATGGCATCGTCAGCTGTCGTGGTGTAACCGTTGGACTGGTTGAGATTATCGAATTCGTAGGGATTAGCATTCGTAAACCCCCCCGTGTAAGCGATTGCCCGAGGGTCTCTGGAGTAGAGGAAGATAACTGCGCGGCTTCCGGTCAGAGTATCGTATGCGTCACCCTCCAGGCTAGCGGCCGACACCATTGAGAAGCCGTCAGTTTCGAATTGTCCTAGCACCGTATTTACAGTTGTGTTGTCGCCACCTACTGAACGCGTGCCATCAGGGTCGAACGACCGCATGAATTCGACGTTCGCAAGGTCAACGCCTGAAACGTTCGTCAGGGTGACAGTCGTTGCCCAGTAACTGTCGTTGGTATTGAACGTGTGCGTTTGGGTGACCCTCAGCGACTCATCGACGGTCGAGCTGAATGAAGCTGATAGGACGTTGCCGCTCGAGTTGTCCGTCAGCGCTGTGTTCGTCAGGGAAGTCGCATTGCCCGCCGTCCCAGCTAATGCACTGAAGCCGGCGAATCTAGTGTTGTCGATGCCGATTGACCACCGCTCCTCGGGAGCATCCGGTACGAAAAAGTCAAGGGCGGCGTCCGACCCGTGTCCATAGCCGTCGACGTCATAGGATAGGCCGATGCTGTTCTCGTGCCCGCCCGGCGGATTGCCTCCGGTGAAGCCCTCGGGCTTGCCGCCTGCAGTTCCGAACGAGCCCACCGTGCTGATGCCCAGTTCGATGTAATTGCCGCCAAGGAATAACTCGCCTGCGCTCAATACATGTCGCGGCGCTGACGCGGTGCTCTCGGAAACCGTAGACAGAGTGTATGCCGTGGAAGTCGGCGCCGCCGATTCTGCGTGTCGTGAGAGCCTCGTGCTGAGTGTCAACTCAGTAGAGCGCCGTTCAATTGCACCATCGGGCTCGTGCTCATCCACTCCCTCAACCCGTGCTTTACGTGGTTCGATGCCCCTGTTCTCAACATCGCGACCGGAGTTGCGCAGCGACGAAAGTGGGCGCTGTATCGCAGAACGCCTGTCCGATAGTGCTCGCTTGTCAGGCTCAGACGTCGACGAGTGGGACCGAGTGGACTCAACGCCAGCGCGCGTGGTGGTCGAAGCTCCAGATATGGAAGATGGCTCAGTGCCCGCGCCGGTAGAGCCGTCTTGAGCATGGGCGATTCCTGATCCGACGGCTATTGCCGCTGCGCCGAGTCCGAGAGAAACCGCGCCCGCTCCAAGCCAGGCATAGGGTTGAGTATGCAGTCCGCGGCTAGCGCGATGCCGTCCTCGGTCACTCTTCTCGGTGCCTGCGTGGCGCTTACGCTTCAAAGCTACCCCCTGATGATTGTCTGTGAGGACGGATGGTAGCCGGTTTTCCCCTTCTTCAGCGTTCGATTACCACTGGCCAAGACGCCGTTGCTTGAAATCGCAATAGGATCGCTCATCCGTCTCACCCGCTTGCTGACGTATGCTCAGCAAGTTCGACAAGACGCCCGAGAAGCCGGTGACCCAGCCGGGTCCGCCCGCGGTACCACCGCCGACCGCTCCGCCCGCCGCGTCGACACCGCCCACGCCCGGCGTGACGCCGTTCGACACCGACGCCACCTAGGACTTCGGCGCCGGATTCATCGAACCGACGTAGTAGGTCTCCCGGCCGGTCGGATATCCGCCACCGAGCGTTGAGATGTGCACGTGGTCGAAGTGGTTGAGGGTCTCCGAGCCGTAGTCCGCCGTCCAGCTCGGCGCGCCGACACCCGGGTAGTAGCCCTGCCGCCAGATCACGTCCCGGATGCCCCACCGTTGGGCGTTCGCCAGTGCCAGGCCGGCAATCTGGTTACCGAGTTCGATGCCGGCCTCGCTGCCGTGATCGGGGATCATCACGTCGATCGCCAGGCCGTTGGGATGCCAGGGGAGGGCGTCCTGCCGGTACCCGCCGATCGTGGTGATCTCGGGGAACATTGCGCTGATCGCCCGGGCCGCCCAAATGGTGCGCACCTGCAATCCGCTCTCCGGAGCGACGCCCTTGGGAAGCGCGAACGGCAGCGCCGCGGCCGGCAGATCCGGCGCGTTGGCCGCGAGCAGCTCGGCTGGCGGACTGGCGATCGAGGGCGCCGCGGCGGGTGCGGAGTCACCGATCGACGGCGCCGCGGCGGGTTTCTCCGCGGCGGGGGCGTGGGCCTGGAAGTAGAACGAGCCCACGCAGATCAGGACGGACGCCGCCACGGCCAGCACCCTGCCACGGCCGCCGGCGAACAGTCCCTTGCCCACGTCGAGCAGATTAGTCCCGCGACGGCTGAGGCGAGGCCAACTTCGCGCTGACGGATCGGCGGGTCAGCGTCCGGCCGGATCCAGTCCGAGCGACATCCCGGCCAGTCCGCGCTTACGTGCCGACAGCGCGTCGGCGACGGCGTGCAGTTGCTTACCCGCCGCCGAATCCGGGGCTGACAGCACCAGCGGCACGCCGGTGTCGCCGGCGTCGACGATGGCCTTGTCGATGGGGATCTGTCCCAGCAGCGGGACCTCGGCACCGACTGCGCGGGACAGGCTCTCGGCCACCTGCCGGCCGCCACCCTCCCCGAACAGCTGCAGCGTCGACCCGTCGGGCAGCTGCAGTCCGGCCATGTTCTCCACCACCCCGACGATCCGCTGGCGGGTCTGCAGCGCGATCGCGCCGGCCCGCTCGGCCACTTCGGCCGCGGCCGCCTGCGGAGTGGTCACCACCAGGATCTCGGCGCCGGGGATCAACTGCGCCACCGAGATCGCCACGTCACCGGTGCCGGGCGGCAGATCGAGCAGCAGGACATCGAGGTCGCCCCAGTAGACGTCGGCGAGGAACTGCTGCAGCGCCCGATGCAGCATCGGGCCGCGCCACACCACGGGTGTGTTGCCCTGGGTGAACATCGCGATCGAGATGACCTTCACGTCGTGGGCGATCGGCGGCACGATCATCGAGTCGACCTGGGTGGGCCGGTCGGTGACGCCCATCATCCGGGGCACCGAATGCCCATAGATGTCGGCGTCGAGGACGCCGACGGACAGTCCACGCGCGGCCATCGCGGCCGCCAGGTTGACCGTCACACTCGACTTGCCGACACCGCCCTTGCCGGAGGCGACGGCGTAGACGCGGGTCAGGGAGCCCGGCTGGGCGAACGGGATCACCGGTTCACGGGAGTCTCCGCGCAGCTGCTTACGGAGTTCGGCGCGCTGGTCGTCGTTCATCACGTCGAGGCTGACCCGCACCGCACCGGTGCCCGGCACGTCGGCGACCGCGTGCTGGACTTGCTCGGTGATCTCGGTCTTCTTCGGGCAGGCCGAGGTGGTCAGGTAGATCTCGACGTGCACACTCGCGTCGGGGTCGATCGTGATGCTCTTGACCATGCCCAGTTCGGTGATCGGTCGGCGTAGTTCGGGGTCGATCACCTTGGCCAGCGCGGCGCGGATGGCGGATTCGCGCTCTTCGGGGTTCGCAGACATCACCCGCGAGTCTAGGCCGATGCGGGTGGTGGCTCGGACGCAGGCGTGCGGGCCGCTCAGGCCAACGGTCCGGGCGGCGGCCCGAGGGGAGCCGGGCCCGGCGGCGGCCCCGCGGGCGGCCCCGCCGCAGGCGCAACCGGTCCGGGCGCGGGCGCAACCGGTCCGGGCGCCGGTGCGGATGCCGGTGGCGCGCCGGGCAGGCAGAACACCGCACACGCCGGTGCGGGTGCCGGGGCAGCCGGGGGAGGCGGCGGAGCCAGCCACGGCGGCGTCCACGGTGCCGGCGCGGGCGCCGGTTGCGGAACCACCTCCGGCGCAGGCCCGGGCAGCGGCCCGAGCAGCGGACCCGGCCCGGTGGGCAGCTGTCCGGCGTCGTTGCGGGTCATCAGCGGAACCAGCGCCATCGGATCACCCGCGGGCAGACCGGTCGCGTTGACCGGCATACCGGGGCCCAGCCCCTGGTAGGCGTCCAGATGGGCGTCACCGAGCAGCGGGACCGGGCCGGTGATCGGCGGCAGATCGACCGGTACGACGCCGGTGGCGTATCCGCCGGCCCAGCTCAACACATTGCGGGCGTAGGCCACGGAATTGTTGTAGCGCAGGATCGCGGTCATCACCTGCGACGGGTCACGCAGATTCAGACCGCCGCTGCAGAGGTAGCGCGCCGCGGCGAGCGTCGAGTCGTAGAGGTTCTGCACGTCGGCCTTGCCGTCGCCGTCACCGTCGGAGGCATAGCGCGCCCAGGTGCCCGGCAGGAACTGCATGGGACCCATGGCGCGGGCATAGGTGACGCGACCGGCGCTGCGGCTCAGTTCGATGACCTCGTTACCGGCGAGGGTGCCGTCGAGGGCGGGACCGTAGATCGGGTTGACCGGCGTGCCGCTGGCGTCGGTCGCGCCCCCGTTGGCGTGCATCGATTCGATGCGCCCGATACCGGCCAGCAGGTTCCAGCTCACGCCACAGGTGGGGGCCGCGGCGGCCATCATGCGTTCGGCGTTGCGGTAGGCGCTCAGCGCCATCGCCGGGATTCTCATGCTGCCCGGTGAGTTCACCACGATGGCCGGCGGCGGTGCCGACGCGGCCGACGCCGCGATGTGGAAGTCGCCGGGATTCTTCGTGACGGCGACCACGGACGCGCCGGTGTCACTCGGGACCGACGGAGCCACCGCGGCCAGCGGGGTGACGGCCGAGTCGCGCACCGGGGTGGGCGCAGCCGCGCCGACGGCTCCGGCGAGCACCAGCGGGGCGATCACGGCGATACCGGTGGCGGCCGGGGTCCGGAGCACCTGCCCCGCCCGGCGCCGCGCCGCGGTGACAGCGGCCTTACCCCCTACGCGCACCCAACCGTCCTCAGCGTCTTCCCCGACTGCCAGTTCCCCGCTCCGCACCGCCCACGAGGTATGTGAACCAAGTCACCATACATACCTTGCGTCACGTGCGTAGCAGCTATCGGAAACGCGTGTGGTCAGTTCCCACGCTTGTGCCGGCGGTCGGACGCGTCGGGGCGTTCCGCGTCATCAAAGCCGGGCAACGCGGTGATCAACTCCCGCAGCTCTTCGAGCTCGCGGCGCAGGTAGTCGCGGGTGGCGACCTCACCCACCGCCAGGCGCAGCGCGGCGAGTTCGCGGGCCAGGTACTCGGTGTCGGCCTTGGTCTGGGTGGCCCGCCGGCGATCCTCTTCGAGGGCCACCCGGTCGCGGTTCTCCTGCCGGTTCTGGGCCAGCAGGATCAGCGGCGCGGCATAGGCGGCCTGGGTCGAGAACGCCAGGTTGAGCAGGATGAACGGATACGGGTCCCACCGCAGGCTGACGGCGAACAGGTTGAGCAGGATCCAGACGATGACGACGATCGTCTGCCAGGCCAGATACCGTCCGGTGCCCAGGAACCGCGCCAGGTCCTCACTGAACTGGCCGATGGCCTCCGAGTTGACCCGGACGGCGAAGACGGATCGGCGAGAGGAGCGCGGCGTGTCCAGCCGTCCGCGCGTCGACCCATCGCTCATGTCGTCCCTTCTGCACCGCTCAGTTCAGGTTCGTCGACCCGTTCTCGCCAGTCGTCCGGGAGGAGGTGGTCCAGGACGTCGTCGACCGACACCGCGCCCAGCAGATGGCTCTCCTCGTCGACGACCGGACCGCAGACGAGATTGTAGGCGGCGAAGTACCGGGTGACCGCGCCGAGCGAATCCTCGGGGCTCAGACTCGGCAGATCGGTGTCGAGGATGCCGCTGACCAGCGCCGCCGGCGGTTCGCGCAACAGCCGTTGCAGGTGCACGCAACCCAGGTAATGGCCGGTCGGGGTGGAGGTGGGTGGCCGGGCCACGAACGCCAGCGACGCCAGCGCCGGGGTCAGGTCGGGATCGCGCACCCGGGCCAGCGCCTCGGCCACCGTCGTGTCGGGGGCCAGGACGACGGGTTCGGAGGTCATCAGACCGCCGGCGGTGTCGGGGGAGTGGGCGAGCAGTCGGCGCACGTCCTCGGAGTCCTCGGGGTCCATCCTGCGCAGCAGGGTCTCCGCATCGGCCGGGGTCATGGTGCCCAGTAGGTCGGCCGCGTCGTCGGGGTCCATCGCCTCGAGCACGTCGGCGGCGCGGTCGGTTTTGAGCTGACGCAGCACGTCGGCCTGATCGTCTTCAGGCAATTCCTGCAGCACGTCGGCGAGGCGTTCGTCGTCCAGCGCGTTGACCACCTCGTAGCGCCGTTTGGCGGGCAGTTCGCGGATCGCCTCGGCGACCTCCACCGGTCGCTGTCCTTCGAACTGCTCCAGCAGTGACGCCACCCCCTGGTCGGGCATCGCCAGACCGGAGGGGGTGAGGCCGTGCACGTGGTGCCATTCGACGGTGTGGATGTTCGACCGGCGACCCAGGCGCCGATGCTGGCGCACCGCCACCCGGGTGACCATCCAGTCCCTGGTGCGCACCTGCTCGATGCCCAGGTCGACCACCACGAGCTCGATGCCGGCCAGTTGGGGCAGGTCCGGATCGTCCACCCGCACCTGGGTCTCGAGCACCTGGCCCAGCGCCAGGGCCTCACCCGGGCGCTGGGCGAATTTGCGTAGCGAGACGTTGGCCGTCGTCAGGGTGACCGCACTCGGCTCGATCGCGGTGACGCGCAGGATGGGCACGAATATCCGCTTGCGGGTGAGCAGTTCGACCACCAGGCCCAGCACCCGGGGTTGTTGGCGGACGATGCTGATACTGATCACCACATCGCGCACCCGGCCGATCGACTCGCCGTCGGGGCCGAGCACCACCATTCCCGCGAGTCTGGCCACGTAGACCCTGTTCACCGCCGCCATGTCACAAAGGGTAGAGAGTGAAAGCGTGATCAACGCGATCAGGCCGCGCCGGACCTGTCTTTCGGTGCCCGGCAGCAGCGACAAGATGATCGAGAAGGCCAAGGGATTGCCCGCCGACCAGGTGTTCCTCGACCTCGAGGACGCCGTCGCGCCGCAGGCCAAGGCCGAGGCGCGCGCCCGGGTGGCCGCGGCCCTGGCCGAGGACGGCTGGATCGGCGGGCAGCAGCGCAGCGACCGCGGGGTCGGTTCCGGACAGCTGCGCGGCGTGCGGGTCAACGACTGGACGACGCCGTGGACCCACACCGACGTCATCGAGGTCGTCTCCGCCGCCGGGGCGCACCTCGACGTCATCGTGCTGCCCAAGGTCGAGGAGGCCGCCCACGTACAGGCCCTCGACCTGTTGCTGACCCAGCTCGAGCGCAGCAACGGACTGCCCGTGGGGCGGATCGCCATCGAACCGCAGATCGAGACGGCCCGCGGGTTGACCAACATCGACGCGATCGCCGCGGCGCCGCGGGTGGCGGCGCTGGTGTTGGGGCCGGGGGACATGGCGGCCAGTCTCAACATGCGCACGCTGGAGGTCGGCGGCCAGCCGGAGGGTTACGACCTCGGCGACGCGCACCACCACGTGCTGATGACGATTCTGATCGCGGCGCGCACCCATGGCGTCGCGGCCATCGACGGCCCGTACGTGAAGGTGCGTGACGTCGAGGCATTCCGCCGGGTGGCGGGCCGGTCGGCGGCGCTGGGCTACGACGGCAAGTGGGTGCTGCATCCCGACCAGATCGCCGCGGGCAACGAGATCTTCAGCCCACGCCAGCAGGATTACGACCACGCCGAGCTGATCCTCGAGGCCTACGAGTGGCACACGTCCCGGGCCGGCGGTGCACGCGGGGCGGTGATGCTGGGCGAGGAGATGATCGACGAGGCCAGCCGCAAGATGGCGCTCGTCATCGCCGGCAAGGGACGCGCGGCCGGGATGACGCGCCAGAGCGAGCCGTTCCGGCCACCGACCTGAGGGTCAGGCGTTCAGCACGAACCCGAAGAACGCCAGAGCGAGCAATAGCGACACGCCGCCGACGGCGATGCCGGCGATGGCCAACCCCCGGCCGTCCTCCTGGCGCTCCTGGATCTGGTTGAGGGCCATGATTCCCAGCACCACCCCGACCGCCGAGCCGATACAGCAGACGAACCCGAGCGCGGAGGCCACCAGCGACCAGATCGCGAGCTGGTTGGTCCGGGCGGGTTGGTAACCGCCGCCATACCCGGGAGGGCCCGGGTAGGCCGGATATCCGGGGTACCCGGGCGGCGGGGGGTAGACCGGGGGCGGCAGGTATCCGGCCGGTGGCGGCGGATACGGCGGTGGGTACGGGGGCGGATAGTCGTAGGCGGGCGGCGGCAGATACGCGGGCGGATCCGACTGTTCGATCGGTGGTGCCTCGTAGCCGCCGGCCGACGGCTCGGTGGATCCGGAACCGGAGGGTGTCGGTGACGGCGGGTCCGGGTTCGTCATGGATCTCAACCTAGCGCGCAGCGTCAGGTCACGGCGGGGCTTGGGAATGGGCACCAAATCGCGGGTACAGACGTTGACAATGGAGAAAACGGCCCTCCGGACGAGGAGAATGACGAGCCATGACCAGTCCATTCCAGCCCGGCGCCACCCCTGGCGCGACGCCGACCAATCCGGCGGGCGTGCGTGCCGGCGCCGCCCCGTTGCCGACCCCACCGCGCGGCTGGCCGATCGGTTCCTACCCCACCTACGCCGAGGCGCAGCGCGCCGTCGACCATCTGTCTGATCAGGAGTTCCCGGTACAGCAGGTGACCATCGTCGGCGTGGACCTGATGCAGGTCGAACGGGTCACCGGCCGGCTCACCTGGCCCAAGGTGCTCGGGGGCGGGGTGCTGACCGGGGCCTGGCTGGGTCTGTTCATCGGCCTGATCCTGGGCTTCTTCAGTCCCAACCCGTGGAGCGCCCTGCTCACCGGTCTGATCGCCGGTGTCTTCTTCGGGCTCATCACCTCCGCGATCCCGTATGCGATGGCGCGTGGCACAAGAGATTTCAGTTCCACCATGCAACTGGTCGCGGGGCGTTACGACGTGTTGTGCGATCCGCAGAGCGCCGAGCGCGGCCGGGACCTGTTGGCTCGCCTGACCATCTGAGCCGCAGGTCAAGATCGGGGCGCCAATCACCCGTCGCCGGCGCCGAGGTGTTGCACATCACGCGCGTCTGCCTCTACGGTTTGCCCGCGGGAGGTTCCCGCCCGGCGCCGCAGCGACGCGGCGAACCCGGAGCCTGACGGGAGGCTGGCGGTGCGCGCTCGGCGGCTCTGTGCTGCGGCACTCGCCGCGCTGACGGCCGTGTCGACCTTGTCGGCATGCGGTTCCGGCGGCGACGGCAAAGTCATCAATCTCTACACGTCGGCCAACGAGATGGCCACCTTCTCCGCGCTGGCCAAGCGTTGTGAGGAGCAGCTCGACAACGGATTCTCCATCCGCCAGATCAGTTTGCCCAAGAGCGCCGACGAGCAGCGCCTGCAGCTGGCCCGCCGGCTCACCGGCAACGACGAGTCCCTCGACCTGATGGCCATGGACGTGGTGTGGACCGCCGAGTTCGCCGAGGCGGGCTGGATCGTCCCGCTGGACGAGGATCCCGCCGGCCTGGCCGAGCAGGATGCGCGGACCGACACCCTGCCCGGCCCGCTGAAGACGGCCACCTGGCAGGACCGTCTCTACGCCTCGCCGGTCACCACCAACACCCAGGTGCTCTGGTACCGCGCCGACCTCATGCCGGCACCGCCCACCACGTGGGAGGGGATGGTCGCCGAGGCGACCCGTCTACACGCCGCGGGGCAGCCGAGCTGGATCGCCGTCCAGGCCAAGCAGTACGAGGGCCTGGTGGTGTGGTTCAACACGCTGTTGGAGAGCGCGGGTGGTCAGGTCCTCTCCGACGACGGCACCACGGTGACGCTGACCGACACCCCTGAGCATCGCGCCGCGACCGTCAAGGCGCTGCAGGTGATCAAATCCGTGGCCACGGCTCCGGGCGCCGATCCCTCGATCACCCAGACCGACGAGAGCACCGCTCGCCTCGCGCTCGAACAGGGCAAGGCCGCGCTCGAGGTCAACTGGCCGTTCGTGCTGCCGTCGATGCTGGAGAACGCGGTCAAGGGCGGTGTGGAGTTCCTGCCGCTCGACCAGCGTCCCGATCTGGTCGGCGCCATCAACGACGCCGGCACCTTCTCCCCGTCCGACGAGCAGTTCACCGCCGCCTACGACGCCAGCCGCGAGGTGTTCGGGTTCGCCTCCTATCCCGAGGTGCAGCCCGGCACACCCGCCAAGGTGACCCTCGGAGGCCTGAATCTCGCGGTGGCCAAGACCAGCCAGCACAAGGCCGAGGCGTTCGAGGTGATGCGCTGTCTGCGCAGCCCCGAGAATCAGCGGATCACCTCGGTGGAGGGCGGGCTGCCCGCAGTCCGGGCGTCGCTGTACGACGATCCCGCATTCCAGGCGCGCTATCCGCAGTACGACATCATCCGCCGCCAGCTCACCGACGCTGCGGTGCGGCCGGCCACCCCCAACTATCAGGCGGTGTCGACCCGCATCTCGGTGACGCTGGCGCCGATCTCGCAGATCGATCCCGAGCGGACGGCCGACGAGCTCGCCGACCAGGTGCAGAAGGCGATCGACGGCAAAGGGCTGATCCCGTGACCGCGACCCTGGGCGCCACCGACGACAAGCGCTCCGAACGGCGGCTGGCGTTTCTGCTGATCGCGCCCGCGGTGCTGCTGATGCTCGCCGTCACCGCCTACCCGATTCTGTACTCGGTGTGGCTGAGCCTGCAGCGCTACAACCTGGCCACGCCCGACGACGCCGAATTCGTCGGGCTGCAGAACTACGTCACCGTGCTCACCGACGGCTACTGGTGGACCGCACTGGCGGTGACGCTGGGCATCACCATCGTGTCGGTGGCCATCGAGTTCGTGCTCGGGATGGCGCTCGCGCTGGTGATGCACCGCACGATCTTCGGCAAGGGTGTGGTGCGCACCGCGATCCTGGTGCCCTACGGCATCGTCACGGTGGCGGCGTCCTACAGCTGGTACTACGCGTGGACGCCGGGCACCGGGTATCTGGCCAACCTGCTCCCCGACGGCAGCGCACCACTCACCCAGCAGCTGCCGTCGCTGGCCATCGTGGTGCTCGCCGAGGTGTGGAAGACCACTCCGTTCATGGCGCTGCTGCTGCTCGCCGGTCTGGCCCTGGTGCCGCAGGATCTGCTCAACGCGGCTCAGATGGACGGCGCCGGCGCCTGGAAGCGGTTGGTGAAAGTCATTCTGCCGCTGATCAAACCGGCCATCCTGGTGGCTCTGCTGTTCCGCACCCTGGACGCGTTCCGGGTGTTCGACAACATCTACGTGCTGACCCAGGGCGCCAACAACACCGGTTCGGTGTCGATCCTGGGGTACGACAACCTGTTCAAGGCGTTCAATCTGGGGCTGGGTTCGGCGATCAGCGTGCTGATCTTCGTGTGCGTGGCGATCATCGCGTTCATCTACATCAAACTCTTCGGGGCCTCGGCTCCCGGGTCGGATGCGGGCGAGGGGCGGAAATGAGCGATCAACGGGCGACTCCGGGCCGGGCGACCGGGTGGGCCGTCGTCAATGTGCTGGTGGTGCTCTACGCGCTGTTCCCGGTGCTGTGGATCCTGTCGCTGTCGCTCAAGCCGACCTCGAGCGTCAAGGACGGCAAGCTGATCCCGTCGGAGATCACCTTCGACAACTACAAGGGAATCTTCTCGGGCAGCGCGTTCTCCTCGGCGTTGGTCAACTCGATCGGCATCGGGTTGATCACCACGCTCATCGCCGTGCTGTTCGGTGGAATGGCCGCGTACGCCGTTGCGCGCCTTGAATTCCCGGGCAAGAAGCTGCTCGTCGGTGTGGCGCTGCTGATCGCGATGTTTCCCCAGATCTCGCTGGTGACGCCGCTGTTCAACATCGAGCGCAGCGTCGGGCTGTTCGACACCTGGCCCGGGCTGATCATCCCCTACATCACCTTCGCGCTGCCGCTGGCGATCTACACGCTCTCGGCGTTCTTCCGGGAGATCCCCTGGGATCTGGAGAAGGCCGCGAAGATGGACGGCGCGACGCCGGCGCAGGCGTTCCGCAAGGTGATCGCGCCGCTGGCGGCTCCCGGCATCGTCACCGCCGCCATCCTGGTGTTCATCTTCGCCTGGAACGACCTGCTGTTGGCGCTGTCGCTCACCGCGACCGAACGTGCCATCACCGCGCCGGTGGCGATCGCGAACTTCACCGGCAGTTCGCAGTTCGAGGAGCCCACCGGCTCGATCGCCGCGGGCGCGATGGTCATCACGATCCCGATCATTATCTTTGTTCTCATCTTCCAGCGACGGATTGTCGCCGGGCTGACGTCCGGTGCGGTGAAGGGGTAGCTCGATGGCCGAAATCGTCTTGGACGGGGTGACCAAGAGTTACCCGAACGGCGCGACGGCCGTGCAGGATCTGTCGATCACCATCGCCGACGGCGAGTTCATCATCCTGGTCGGACCCTCGGGCTGCGGGAAGTCCACCACCTTGAACATGATCGCCGGCCTGGAGGACATCACGTCGGGCGAGCTGCGCATCGGCGGTCAGCGGGTCAACGACAAGGCTCCCAAGGACCGCGACATCGCAATGGTGTTCCAGTCCTACGCGCTCTACCCGCACATGTCGGTGCGCCAGAACATCGCGTTTCCGCTCACCCTGGCCAAGGTCGACAAGGCCGAGATCAACGCCAAGGTCGAGGAGGCCGCCAAGATCCTGGATCTGACCGCACTGCTGGACCGCAAACCCGGTCAACTGTCGGGTGGCCAGCGGCAGCGCGTGGCGATGGGCCGCGCGATCGTGCGCAGCCCCAAGGCGTTCCTGATGGATGAGCCGTTGAGCAACCTCGACGCCAAACTGCGCGTGCAGATGCGCTCGGAGATCGCCCGACTGCAGGACCGGTTGGGCACCACCACCGTCTACGTCACCCACGACCAGACCGAGGCGATGACCCTCGGGGACCGCGTGGTGGTGATGCTCTCCGGGGTGGCCCAGCAGATCGGATCACCGGAGGAGCTCTACCACCGGCCGGCCAATCTGTTCGTCGCCGGATTCATCGGCTCACCGGCGATGAACTTCTTCCCGGCCTCGCGCACCGACGTCGGGGTGCGGCTGCCGTTCGGCGAGATCACGCTGACCCAGGAGATGAGCGATCTGCTGGCCCGGCGCAACGCCAAGAACATCATCGTCGGGGTGCGGCCCGAACACCTCGAGGATGCGTCGATCCTCGACGGTTACGCGCGGATCCGGGCGCTCAACTTCGATGTGACCGCCGATATGGTCGAATCGCTCGGCGCGGAGAAGTACGTGCACTTCCGCATCGAGGGGGCGGGCGCGCAGTCCGACCAGCTGGCTGCGCTGGCCCTCGAGTCGGGGGCCGGTGAGAACGAATTCGTCGCCCGGGTATCCACCGAATCCCCGGTCCGCCAGGGTGAGAAGGTGACGCTGGCGCTCGACACCTCGAAGATCGTCATCTTCGACGCCGACACCGGCGCCAACCTGACCATCCCGGACGGTGCCGGCGGCGACGCCGTGGAGGTCACCGAGGCACCGGCGCAGGAGTCGGCGCCACCGGCGCAGTGACCGACGTCCTGGCCGCGGTGCGCGCCCGGGTGGGCGAGCACTTCCTCGAGGCCGGGATCAGTGCCGAGCCGACCTCGGCGAGTATCACCTTTCTGGGTACCGAACGCATCGAGGTGCTGCGCTTCGGGCCCGACCCACAGGGCGTCGGACACTACGTGTCGCTGGGGTGTTCGCGTCACCCGATGTTCGATCCGACCGAGATGGTCACCGATCCGGTGCACGGTCCCCGGGCGGAACTCGTTGTCTCACTCCGTGGTTCGACTCCGACGGGGCTGGCCCGCTCGCTGGCGGTGGTGGCCGCGGCACCCGCGGTCGAGGGTCTCGTCCTCGACGCCGACGCGCTGATCGACCTCGGGTCCCCGCTGTGGGAGGGCGCCGCGTTCACCGCATTCCTGTTGGGCGACAGCGATCTCGACGACGTACGCCTCCCGGGTCCGATGCCCGCCGTACGGATCTTCTGCGCGACGCCGATCACTCCCACCGAGGCGGCGTGGGTGCGGCTCAAGGGAGCCGACGCGATGCGCGAGGCCTGGCGCACCGACGGAGTGGACGTCCTGGATCCGCACCGCCGGGCCGCCAGCCCGAGCTGATCTGTTGCGGGTCCGTCAATTGCCCGTACAGTCACCCATGTGAAGACGACCATCGTCGGTACCGTCATGCCCATCCTCGAGATCACCCTCGACGCCGGAGAGGCGATCGTGTCCGAGGGCGGTGACGTCAGTTGGTACACCCCGGGATTCGCGCTGGAGACCTCCACCAGGTTCGGATCGGGCGGCAAGCGGGGATTCATGAGCGGCCTCAAACGCATGCTCGGCGGCGCGAACCTGTTCCTGACCCAGTACACCGCGCAGGCCCCCGGTCGCATGCTCGCGCTGTCGACGAATCTTCCGGGTGTCATCAAGGAGGTGCGCATCGACTCCGCCGACTCCTACATGGTCCAGTCGGGCGCCTACATGGCGAGCACTCCGGATGTCGAGGTGTCGGTGGGGCTGCAGCAGAAGCTCGGCGCGGGCGTGTTCGGCGGTGCCGGTGTGGTGTTCCAGAAGTTGAGCGGTCAGGGCGTCGCCTGGGTCCAGGTCGCCGGTGAGTTGGTGGAGTACGAACTGCGACCGGGGGAGTCGTTCCTGGTGCACCCCGGCCACCTGGCCATGTTCGGTGGTGACATGGCACTGAACTTCGCCAGCGTGAAGGGCGTCAAGAACAAATTCTTCGGTGACTCGCTCTTCATGGCCGAGCTGCACGGACCCGGTCGGATCTGGCTGCAGTCGATGACCGTCGCGAAACTCGCCGCCGCGATCCAGCCCTATCTCCCCGATCGCGACGACGACGACTGACCCGTCGCGCGTCGCTCCTCAGAGCCAGTCGTTGTGGTGGAACACCCGGTGCAGCGTCACGCACACCGCCAGCATCACCAGCAGCACCGCCGGATAGCCGTAGGTCCAGTGCAGTTCAGGCATGTTGTCGAAGTTCATACCGTAGATCCCGGCCATCGCCGTCGGTACCGCCGCGATGGCCACCCATGCCGAGATCTTGCGCATATCGAGGTTCTGCTGCATCGCCACCTTGCCGAGCGCGGCCTGCACCAGCGAGCTGAGCAGGTCGTCGTAGGTGGTGATGCGGTCGGCGGCCTGGGTGTTGTGGTCGAGGACGTCGCGGATGTAGCGCCGCACCTCCTTGGAGATCAGGTCGTTGTGGTCGCTGTTGAGACGCTGCAGAGCCAGTGTCAGCGGTGCGACGGCACGGCGCAGCTCGACGATCTCGCGCTTGAGCAGATAGATGTGTTCGACGTCGGTGGCGCTGGTGGGGGAGAAGACGTTCTCCTCCATCGCGTCGATGTCGGTCTCGATCAGGTCGGTCACGTCGAGGTAGGAGTCGACGACGTGGTCGGCGATCGCGTGCAGGACGGCGTACGGGCCCAGCGCGCAGTTCGCCGGTGACGTGTCCATCTGGTGGCGCACCCCGGCCAGTCCGCTGAAGTCACCGTGGCGCACGGTGACCACGAAGTCCCGGCCGGCGAAGATCATGATCTCGCCGGTCTCGACGATCTGGCGGGCCTTGCCGACCGACTCGTGTTCGACGTAGTTGACCGTCTTGAGGACCAGGAACAGCGTGTCGTCGTAGCGTTCCAGTTTCGGCCGCTGGTGGGCGTGCACCGCGTCCTCGACCGCCAGTTCGTGCAGGCCGAACACGTCGCCGACGGCTTGCATCTGGTGTTCGTCGGGTTCGTGCAACCCGATCCAGACGAACGCCCGGCCGCCGTCGGCCTCGAGTTCGCGCACCTTGTTCAGGGCCGCGGCGTGGGTGTACTTGCCCGGCAGTCGCAGGCCGTCGGCGTAGACCGCGCAGTCGACCATCGCCCGGGCCACCGGCACCCGGATGCGCTCGGCCTGCGGCGCGGTATCGGTTCTCGGCCGCAGCGACGGTGGGAGTCCGCGGAACGACGGCATGCGGCCTCCCGGGACCAATCGGCGTGACAGGGCGAACGCATCGTACGCGCAGAAGCTGACATCGGCCCTCCCGGCGGGGGAACCCCGGCCGCCGAGGTCTCCGGTTGGTTACCCTGACGCCGTGACCGATGTGCGCACGCCGCAAGTCGTCATCGATGATGCGGAGATCTTCGCCGCACACGAGGGCGGGAAACTCTGCATCGAGCTGAACTCGCCGCTGGACACCCAACGCGCGCTGTCGATCGCCTACACCCCGGGTGTGGCGCAGGTCAGTCGGGCGATCGCCGCCGACAAAAGTCTGGCGGCGCGTTACACGTGGGCCAACCGGCTGGTGGCCGTGGTCAGCGACGGCAGCGCGGTGCTCGGCCTCGGCGACATCGGCGCCGCGGCGTCGCTGCCGGTGATGGAGGGCAAGAGCGCGCTGTTCAAGACCTTCGGCGGTCTGGACTCCATCCCGATCGTGCTGGACACCAACGACCCCGACGAGATCGTCGAGACGCTCATCCGGCTGCGCCCCACCTTCGGCGCGGTCAACCTCGAGGACATCTCGGCGCCGCGCTGCTTCGAGATCGAGCGCCGGGTCATCGAGGCGCTCGACTGTCCGGTCATGCACGACGACCAGCACGGCACCGCGATCGTGGTGCTCGCCGCTCTGCTGGGTGCGTCGAAGGTGCTCGACCGTGACCTCACCTCGCTGCGCGTGGTCATCTCCGAGGCCGGCGCCGCGGGGGTGGCGTGCGCGAACATCCTGCTGGCCCAGGGCATCGCCGACATCACGGTGCTCGACAGCAAGGGCATCGTGCACACCGGCCGCGACGATCTGAACCCGGTCAAAGCCGACCTGGCGCAGCGCACCAACCCCGCCGGCCGCACCGGCGGCGTCGCCGAGGCGCTGGACGGGGCCGACATGTTCCTCGGGCTGTCGGCCGGCCTGGTGGCCGAAGAGGTCATCGCGACGATGGCGCCGGCCGGCATCGTGTTCGCCCTGTCGAACCCGGATCCGGAGATCCACCCCGACGCGGCCCGCAGATACGCCGCGGTGGTGGCGACCGGCCGTAGCGACTTCCCCAACCAGATCAACAATGTGCTGGCGTTCCCGGGCGTTTTCCGCGGGGCGCTCGACGCCGGTGCTCGCCGCATCACCGAGCGGATGAAGGTAGCCGCGGCCGAGGCGATCTTCTCGGTGGTCGGCGACGAGCTGGCCCCCGATCACATCGTCCCGAGTGCGCTCGACCCGCGGGTGGGTCCGGCAGTGGCCGCCGCGGTCGCGGCGGCCGCCGAGTCCTGAGCGGCTTCATGACGCAGCGCGGGCTGGTCAGGGCGCTGGTGGTCGGCGCCGCGATGCTGGTCGCGGCGTGCGGCGCCCCGCCGGCCGGTCCGACCCTGTCCATCGGCACCCACCCCGACGACGAGTCCCAGGTGATCGCGCACCTCTACGCGGCGGCGCTGCGGCACTACGGCACCGGCACCCGCATCGAGGAGGCCGACGATCCGCTGGTGGCGCTCGACGCCGGTGACATCGCGGTGGTGCCCGGGTTCACCGGCCGCCTGCTCACCCGGTTCGAACCCGATGCCAGCGCGCGCGCCGACGAACAGGTCTACCGGGAGATGGTGTCGGCCCTACCCGAGGGCCTGGCCGCCGGCGACTACACCACCTCGGCGGAGGACAAACCCGCCGTCGCGGTCACCGAGGCGACGGCCACCGCCTGGGGCGGTGAGGATCTGTCGACGTTGGTGCGCCGCTGTGCGGAGGTGCGGGCCGGCGCGGTGCGGGCCGGCGCGGTGCCGACGGCGGTCGGGACGTGCCGTCCGGCGCCACCCAAGCGGTTCCCCGATGCGTCGCAGCTGTTCGCGGCGCTGCGCAGCGGCGAGATCAACGCGGCCTGGACCACCACCGCAGCGCCCGGTGTGCCGACCGAGCTGGTGATCCTGGCCGACCCGACCGCGCTGATCCGGGCGGAGAACGTGGTGCCGATCTATCGCCGCAACACCCTCGACGAAGCGCAGGTGCTGGCGGTCAACGAGGTGGCCGGGGTGCTCGACACCGCGGCGCTGGCCGAGATGCGGGCCCGGGTGCGCGACGGCGCGGACCCTGCGGTGGTCGCCGACGAATGGCTGATCGCGCACCCGCTGCGGGACTGATCGGGAAACTAGTGCGGCCGGGGCAGCAGCTTGCCGGTGACTCTGGAGAACAGCTGCTGATAGTGCGGGCCGACGATCCGGATGACCGCGTCGAGGGTTTTGGCGTCGTTGCCGATCAGCACGCGCGACTTGTTCTTGCGGACGCCCTCGAGGATCACCTTGGCCGCCGTCTCCGGTGAGGTCTTGGCGAGCTTCTTGTCGAACAGTTTGGCGAGCTGTTCGGGTTCGAGCCCCTCGGCGGCGGTGGCGTTGCGCGCGATGGCGGTCTTGATCCCGCCGGGGTGCACCGTGGTCACCTTCACCGGACGTCCCGCGGCCGCCATCTCCTGGTTCAACGCCTCGGTGAAGCCGCGGACCGCGAATTTCGCCGCGTTGTAGGCGGCCTGGCCGGGCACCGAGAACAGGCCGAACACGCTGGAGACGTTGATGACGTGTCCGTCGCCGGAGGCGATCAGGTGGGGCAGGAACGCTTTGGTGCCGTTGACCACCCCCCAGAAGTCGACGTCCATCACCCGTTCGATGTCTTTGAACTGGGAGACCTCGATGTCGCCGGTGAAGGCGATACCGGCGTTGTTGTAGATCTGGTTGACCTTGCCGAAATGCTCACGCACCTCGTCGGCGTAGAGCAGGAACGCCTCGCGCTCGGTGACGTCGAGGCGGTCGGATTTGTAGGACGCGCCGATCGCCTTGAGGCGCTCCTCGGTGACCGCGAGGCCCTCGGTGTTCACGTCGCTGATCGCCACCTTGGCGCCCGAACGTGCCAGCTCGATCGCCAGCGCCTGTCCGATACCCGAACCGGCACCGGTCACCACCGCCACCTTCCCGGCGAAGCCCTGCATATGCACTCCTTCTGGTCGGTCGACTCGAAACGACACTAGCGGTACCAGCGGTACCACCTCGTACCGGGGTAACGATCACTCGTATCGGGGTAACGATCGACGGAGCCGACGCGATTCCCCGGCATGAAGCGCATCCACCGTGTAGCCGCCGCCTCGCTCATCGTCTCCGCCGGACTGTCGAGCGTCGCGCTGTCCCTGGCGGCCGCCCCGGCCCAGGCCGACACCGCAACCGACGTGTTCCTGTCCACCATCAACGGCTCCGGGCTGGCCGGCATCGATCAGGCCACGGCCGCGCGGGTGGGCCAGCAGGTGTGCCCGATGCTCGCCGAGCCGGGCCAGAACCTCGCCAACGTCGCCGCCGACGTCTCCGATGCGATCGGCCGACCGCTCGGACCGGCCACCATGTTCACCGGCCTGGCGATCCAGATCTTCTGCCCCGGCGCGGTCTCGGCCCTGGCCGCAGGCAACTCGCCGATCCCGCTACCGGGTCTGCCCGGCCTCCCCGCGATCCCCAACCTGTTCTGAGCTGGGACCGCCTTCGTCCCTCAGGCGAACGCCTCGTCCAGAATCTCCTGCTGCTCGACCGCGTGCACCTTCGACGATCCCGATGACGGAGCCGACATGGCACGTCGCGAGATGCGCTTGATGCCGGTGAAGTAGTCCGGCAGCATCTCCGGCAGCGTCAGCCCGAACGTCGGCCAGGCGCCCTGGTTGGCCGGCTCCTCCTGCACCCAGAACTTCTCCTCGACGTTCGGGTAGCGGTCCATCGTCTCGGCCAGGCGCCGCTTGGGCAGCGGGGCCAACTGCTCGATCCGCACGATCGCGATGTCGTCGCGCTTCTCCTTGGCCTTGCGGGCCACCAGCTCGTAATAGATCTTGCCGCTGGTGAGCAGCACCCTGGTGACCTTGTCCCGGTCGCCGTCGCCGTCGGTGTAGGTCGGCTCCTCCATCACCGAGCGGAACTTGTTCTCGGTGAAGTCGCGGATGTCGCTCACCGCGGCCTTGTTGCGCAGCATCGACTTCGGCGTGAACACGATCAGCGGCCGCTGGATGCCGTCGAGGGCATGGCGGCGCAGCAGATGGAAATAGTTGGCCGGGGTGGACGGCATCGCGATGGTCATCGACCCCTCGGCCCACAGCGTCAGGAACCGCTCGATACGTCCGGACGTGTGGTCGGGGCCCTGTCCCTCGTGACCGTGCGGCAGCAGCAGCACGACGTCGGAGGTCTGGCCCCACTTGGCCTCACCGGAGCTGATGAACTCGTCGATGATCGACTGCGCCCCGTTGATGAAGTCGCCGAACTGCGCCTCCCACAGCACCATCGCGTCGGGGTTGCCGACGGAGTAGCCGTATTCGAAACCGACGGCGGCGAACTCCGACAGCGGCGAATCGTAGACCAGGAACTTGCCGCCGGTCGGGTTGCCGTCGGCGTCGGTCGCCAGCATCTGCAGGGGGGTGAACTCCTGCCCGGTCTTGCGGTCGATGACCACCGAATGCCGCTGGGTGAACGTGCCGCGGCGGGTGTCCTGACCGGAGAACCGGATCAGCTTGCCCTCGGCGATCATCGTGCCCAGCGCCAGCAGTTCGGCGAACGCCCAGTCGACCTTGCCCTCGTAGGCCATCTCGCGGCGCTTGTCGAGCACCGGCTTGACGCGGGGGTGCACGGTGAAGCCCTCGGGCACGTTGAGGAACGCGTCGCCGATCCGGGCCAGCAGCGACTTGTCCACGGCGGTGGCCAGTTTGGTCGGGATCTGCTGATCGGACTCCACCGACTCGCTCGGCGCGATCTCGTGCTTCTCCAGGTCGCGAACCTCGTTGAAGACCCGTTCGAGCTGTCCCTGGTAGTCGCGCAGGGCGTCCTCGGCCTCTTTCATGGAGATGTCGCCGCGGCCGATCAGGGCTTCGGTGTAGGTCTTGCGGACGCCGCGCTTGGTGTCGATCACGTCGTACATCGACGGCTGGGTCATCGACGGGTCGTCGCCCTCGTTGTGCCCGCGGCGGCGGTAGCACAGCATGTCGATGACGACGTCCTTCTTGAACTTCTGCCGGAAGTCGACGGCCAGCTTGGCCACCCAGACCGCCGCCTCCGGATCGTCGCCGTTGACGTGGAAGATCGGCGCTCCGATCATCTTCGCGACATCGGTGCAGTACTCCGAGGACTTCGCCGCATGCGGCGAGGTGGTGAACCCGATCTGGTTGTTCACGATGATGTGGATCGTGCCGCCGGTCCGGTAGCCCTTCAGCAGGGCGAGGTTCAGCGTCTCGGCCACCACACCCTGCCCGGCGAACGCGGCGTCACCGTGCAGCATCAGCGGTACCACCGGGAACACCGCGGATTCGTCGGCGTCGCGGCTCTCGTCGAGCAGATCCTGCTTGGCCCGCACCAGGCCCTCGAGTACCGGGTCGACGGCTTCGAGGTGGCTGGGGTTGGCGGTCAGCGACACGGCGATGTCGTTGTCGCCGAACATCTGGATGTAGGTGCCGGTGGAGCCGAGGTGGTACTTCACGTCGCCGGAGCCGTGGGCCTGCGACGGGTTGAGGTTGCCCTCGAATTCGCCGAAGATCTGGCTGTACGGCTTGCCGACGATGTTGGCCAGCACGTTGAGGCGGCCGCGGTGCGGCATACCGATGACGACCTCGGACAGTGCATGCTCGGCGCACTGGTCGATCACCGCATCCATCATCGGGATGACGGTCTCGGCGCCTTCCAGCGAGAACCGCTTCTGGCCGACGTACTTGGTCTGCAGGAACGTCTCGAACGCCTCGGCGGCGTTGAGCCTGCTCAGGATGTACTTCTGCTCGGCGACGGTCGGCTTCTCGTGCTTGACCTCGATGCGCTCCTCGATCCACTTCTGCTGTTCGGGTTCGAGGATGTGGGTGTATTCGACGCCGACGTGGCGGCAGTAGGAGTCGCGCAGCAGGCCCAGCACGTCGCGGAGCTTCTTGCGCTCCGACCCGGCGAAACCGTTGACCTTGAACTCGCGGTCCAGGTCCCACAGCGTCAGACCATGGGTGAGCACGTCGAGGTCGGGATGGCTGCGGAACCGGTTGTTGTCCAGGCGCAGCGGGTCGATGTCGGCCATCAGGTGGCCGCGGTTGCGGTACGCGGCGATCAGCTCGATGACCCGGGCGTTCTTGTCCTCGATCGAGTCCGGGTTGTCGGTGCGCCACCGGACCGGCTCGTACGGAATGCCGAGTTCGCGGAAGATCTCGTCGAAGAAATCGTCGGAGAGCAGCAGCTGGTGCACGGTGCGCAGGAAGTCGCCGGACTCGGCGCCCTGGATGATGCGGTGGTCGTATGTCGAGGTGAGCGTGATCAGTTTGCCGACGCCCAGATCGGCGATGCGTTCCTCGCTGGCGCCCTGGAACTCCGCCGGGTACTCCATCGCACCCACACCGATGATCGCGCCCTGCCCGCGCATCAGCCGCGGCACCGAGTGCACGGTGCCGATGGTGCCGGGGTTGGTCAGCGAGATCGTCACCCCGGAGAAGTCCTCGGCGGTGAGCTTGCCGTCGCGGGCGCGCCGCACGATGTCCTCGTAGGCGGCGATGAACTGGCCGAACCGCATCGATTCGGACTTCTTGATCGCCGCGACGACCAGTTGCCGCGCACCACCTTTACCGGGCAGGTCGATGGCCAGGCCCAGATTCGTGTGCGCCGGGGTGACCGCGTTGGGTTTGCCGTCGACCTCGGCGAAGTGGCGGTTCATGTTGGGGAACTTCTCGACCGCGCGCACGATCGCGAACCCGATCAGGTGGGTGAACGAGATCTTGCCGCCACGGGTGCGCTTGAGGTGGTTGTTGATGACGACCCGGTTGTCGATCATCAGCTTGGCCGGGATGGCGCGCACGCTGGTGGCCGTCGGCACCTCGAGTGAGGCCGACATGTTCTTGGCCACCGCCGCGGCGGCGCCGCGCAGCACCTGGTTCTCGTCGGCGTCCGAGGACGAGTTCGACGTGGCGGCCGGAGCCGGTTCGGACTTCGTGGCGGCCGGCTTCTTGTCGTCGGTGCTTTTCTCGTCGGCCTTCTTGTCGTCGGCCTTCTTCTCGGCGGGCTTCTGAGTCGCCTTCGCCGCCGGCTTCTCCGCCGATGTGGACTCCGCGGCCGGCTGCTTCGCCGTGTCCTTCTTCTCCGGCTTCTCGGGCGCCTTGGGCGCGGGCGCCGGGGCGGGCTCGGCCGGCGCCCTGGGCGCGGTGGCGGTCGAGCTGCGGGGCGACGTGCCGTTGCCCGACGTGGAGCCGGCCGACGAACCGTTGTCGCTCGTCGGTTCCGGGTTGTAGTCGACGAGGAACTCGTGCCAGCTCGGATCCACCGAGGAGGGATCCTCGCGGAACTTGCGGTACATCTCCTCGACCAGCCATTCGTTCTGACCGAATGGTGAAGGTGAACTGCTCACGGCAGCTGCTCGCCTCGATTCCTTCGACTCGGGCGAGCATGTCCGGTAGGCAAATCCGCTCGCCGCTCGTTGTCAGCGGTTACCCGCTTTTCCACCGCTTAAGGCTAGCGCTATGCAAACGGGCAGACCACGTCAACGCCGGTACGGCCGCTTGTGGTCGTATTGGTCACAGCTGAGGACGCGCCGAGGGCAGGATGTGCAGCGTCGCCGGCCAGCGATGCGGCGGATCGCCGAACGCCGTGCGGGTGTTGGCGATGATCCGGCGGGCCATCATCCGGTTGCCGACGCCGCCGACGACGGCGCCGATCCCGACCGGCAGCACTTTGCCGAACGCCAGTGCGCCCCGCTTGAGGGCGTAGCGCTTGACGAAGTAGCGCAGCAGCCGCGAGTTCAGCTGGGACACCGCGGGCAGCGGCAGCGTGGCGGCGCCGTCGCCGATCCAGCCGCCGCCGGTGCGCCCCCGGCCGATGAGGTCGGCGACCGCACGTTTGCCGTCGTCACCGACGAGCACCGAGAGGACGAGCGCGCGCCGGCGTTCACGTTCATGCGCGGGGATTCCGTAGACCTCGGCGACGGCCAGGGCGAACACCGAGGTGGCCTCCAGGAAGACGACGGTCTCCCCGGCCACCGCCGACATCGCGGTCAGGGTGCCGAGGCCGGGGAATGCGGCCGCCGATCCGACCGCCGCGCCACTGGCCATCACCGCACCCATGTAGTGCTTCTCCAGCTTGGCCACGATCTCCGCGGGTGCGGCGTTCGGATTGGCAGCCCGCAGCCGGTCGACGTAGGACCGGACGGCCGGCGCCTGGGCGCGCGAGCTGCGCTCGAGGATCTGCGACAGCACCTTGGCGGCGGCGCCCGGCTTCTCCTCGTCCGCCCCGGCGGGGGTCAGCTGATTCTTGCGGTTCGACCGAGCACTCATCGCAGGCCTCCTCATGCTGTCTTCCCAGGCTAGCCTCCCGGCGTCGAACGGGTCCGGAAGCCGGGTGTCGCAGGGTGACGGCGGTCACTGTTACGCCCAGGGCGGAAGAAAATATTGATATGACTCGCTAACCATTTGCATGGCAACATCCCCGTCTGTGCCTGCCGTGACCCCCAGCCGACTGCGCATGATTCTGGTGCTCGGCGCACTGGTGGCCCTCGGTCCGCTCACCATCGACATGTATCTGCCCGCGTTGCCCCGCATCGGGGAGGACCTCGGGGTGTCGTCGTCGGTCGCGCAGCTCACTTTGACCGGCACCCTGGCCGGGTTGGCGCTCGGCCAGCTCCTCGTGGGCCCGCTCTCGGACTCGCTGGGCCGCCGGCGGCCGCTGATGGTCGGCATCACTCTGCACATCGTGGCGTCGGTGCTGTGCGTGTTCGCCCCGAACATCGCCGTGCTGGGGGTGGCTCGCGGTCTGCAGGGGATGGGCGCCGCGTCGGCGGCAGTGGTGGCGATGGCGGTGGTCGGCGACCTGTACACGGGCACGGTGGCGGCCACGGTGATGTCGCGGTTGATCCTCATCCTCGGGGTGGCTCCGGTGCTGGCCCCGTCACTGGGTGCGGCCGTCCTGTTGCAGGCGTCCTGGCACTGGGTGTTCGTCGCGCTGGTGGTACTCGCCGGGCTCCTGCTGCTGATGGCGGCGATGGCGCTGCCCGAGACCCTGCCCGTCGCCCACCGCCGCCCGCTGCGCGTGCGCGGCATCGCCGGCACGTACTGGCGGCTGCTGCGTGACGCCCGCTTCGTGACGCTGGTGCTGGTCGCGGCGCTCGGCATGTCCGGTCTGTTCGCCTACATCTCCGCGGCGCCCTATGTGCTGCAAGGCCGGCACGGTCTGGACCAGCAGACCTTCGCGCTGCTCTTCGGCGCCGGCGCCATCGCCCTGATCGGCGCGACCCAGTACAACGTGGTGCTGCTGCGGCGGTTCTCGCCGCAGCGGATCATGTTGTGGGCGCTGGGGTTCGCGACACTGGCCGGCGCGGTGTTCGTCGGCGTCACCGTCGCCGGGGTCGGCGGCCTCGCCGGTTTCGTGGTGCCGGTGTGGATCGTCCTGGCCGCGATGGGCCTGGTCCTGCCCAACGCGCCGGCCGTGGCGCTCTCGAGGCACAACGAGGCTGCCGGGACGGCAGCCGCGCTGCTCGGCGCGGCGCAGTTCGGTCTCGGTGCGGTGGTGGCTCCGCTGGTCGGCGTCCTGGGCAACGACGAACTCGCGCTGGCGTCGGTGATGCTGGTCGGTATGACCGTGGCGCTGCTGGCCCTGCTCACCGTCGGCCGGTCCGACGACACCGCCGCCGATGACGAGTCGGTTCTGCTCGGCGTCCCGGCCCGCGCGGCCGAACCGGCCTGACGCGACGCCCACCCGGTGTTGTCCGGCGCCGGGGTGGGTACGTAGCGTCGGCACGTTCACCCGTTCATGAGGGCATCCCACTGACATGACTTCCACCTCCGCCGCCCGTGGCCCGGGCCGGGCCGGTGCGGCACCGCCGCGGCCGGGACACGACGCTGCCGCCGACCCGTGGAAGGCCCTCTGGGCGATGCTGTTCGGGTTTTTCATGATCCTGGTCGACGCGACCATCGTCGCTGTCGCGAACCCGAGCATCATGGAACATCTGGGTGCCGGCTACGACGCGGTGATCTGGGTGACCAGCGCCTACCTGCTCGCCTATGCGGTCCCGCTGCTCGTCGCCGGGCGCCTCGGTGACCGGTTCGGGCCGAAGAACCTGTATCTGCTCGGGCTGGTCGTGTTCACCCTGGCGTCGCTGTGGTGCGGACTGGCCGGATCCATCGAGATGCTCATCGCGGCTCGGGTGGTGCAGGGCATCGGTGCCGCCCTGCTGACGCCGCAGACCCTCTCGACGATCACCCGCATCTTCCCGCCCGACCGGCGCGGGGTGGCGATGAGCGTGTGGGGCGCGACGGCCGGGGTTGCCACGCTGGTGGGACCGCTGGCCGGTGGGGTGCTCGTCGACCATCTCGGGTGGCAGTGGATCTTCATCGTCAACGTGCCGATCGGCGTGCTGGGTCTGGTGCTGGCCTGGCGGTATGTGCCCGCGCTGGCGACGTCGGTACAACGATTCGACCTGCTGGGTGTGGTGCTGTCCGGCATCGGGATGTTCCTGGTGGTCTTCGCACTGCAGGAGGGGCAGGCGCACGGCTGGGCGTGGTGGATCTGGGGGCTCATCGCCGCCGGTCTGCTCGTGTTCGCCGGCTTCGTCTACTGGCAGGCGGTCAATCCCGGCGAACCGCTGATCCCGCTGCGGATCTTCGCCGACCGTAACTTCTCGCTGTCGAATCTCGGCATCGCCACCATCGGCTTCGTGGTGACGGGCATGATCCTGCCGGTCATGTTCTACGCCCAGGCCGTCTGTGGGCTCACCCCCACCGAGGCCGCGCTGCTGACCGCTCCGATGGCCATCGCGTCGGGAGTGTTGGCGCCGTTCGTCGGGCGGCTGGTCGACCGGGTGCACCCGACCCCGATCGTCGGCTCCGGGTTCTCGGCGTTGGCGATCGCCCTGACCTGGCTGTCGATCGAGATGCAGCCCGACACGCCGATCTGGCGGCTGGTCCTGCCGTTCCTCGTGATGGGCACCGGCATGGCGTTCATCTGGTCACCGCTGGCCGCCACCGCCACCCGCGGCCTGGCGCCGCACCTGGCGGGCGCCGGGTCGGGTGTCTACAACGCGACGCGACAGGTCGGTTCGGTGCTGGGCAGCGCCGGGATGGCCGCGTTCATGACTTCGCGGATCAGCGCCGAGCTGCCTGCCGGGCCCGGCGGCGCACCGCAGGGGGAGGGCGCGGTGGCCGCACTGCCGCAATTCCTGCACGAGCCGTTCGCCGCGGCGATGTCGCAGTCACTGCTCCTGCCGGCCTTCGCCGCCCTCTTCGGGATCGTGGCAGCGATCTTCCTGCTCGGGTTCCGCGACGCCCCGGCGGGACGGCCACCGGCAACCCCGGCGCGCAGCGACGTCTCGGAGGACGTACCCGACGAGATCTCCGAGGACATCCCCGACGACGATGAGTATCTGGAGTACACCATCGCCTGGGACGATCCGTCGGATACCGATGCGCCCGTCGACAGCGTGACCGAGCCGCTCACCACCGTCGCGCCCGAGCGCGCCGAGGCGCCGGCGGCCGAGGACCCGTGGCGCCGCGTCCTGGACGAACTGCTGCCCGAAGTGTCACCGCGCCCCGACCCCGAACCGGTCGCGTTCACCCACAACGGGTTCGATGCGGAGCAGCCGCGTCCCGCCGGCAGGCATGCGTTGCGCGACCGGGACGATCTTCCGGCAACCGGCCGGCACGCGCGGCCCTAATCCGCGTCGCCGGTCAGCGCCAGAAACGCTCCCAGCTCGACGAGAGCCTTCGGCGTCGACGGCAGATACTCGGTCAGCGCGGACGATCGCACGATCACCGCTGCGAACTTGGCGCGGCTGATCGCCACGTTGAGCCGATTCCGGTTGAGCAGGAACGACATCCCTCGCGCAACGTCATCACTCGACGAGGCCGCCATCGAGATGAACACCACCGGAGCCTGCTGTCCCTGGAATTTGTCCACCGTGCCGGCCCGCACCTGGGTCAGATCCGCCGCGTCGAGTTGCTGGCGCAGCATCAGCACCTGGGCGTTGTAGGGCGTCACCACCAGCACATCGGTCTGCGTCAGCGGCCTGGTGCCGTTCTCGTCGGTCCAGGTGCGGCCCAGCATGGTGACGATCTCGGCGACGATCTCGGCGGCCTCCTCGGGGCTGTCGGTGGCGTTGCCGTCATGGCGCACCGCAAGCGTCCGCACGCCGGGTGCGACACCGTCGAGAACCCTTGCCGCGGTGATGGATTCCACACTGTGCAGTCGGCGGTCATAGGACAGCCGCGATACCGGGGCGCACACCGCAGGATGCATCCGGTAGGTCTGTTCGAGGAAGTAGCCGCGTTCGGCGGGCAGCGTGTTCTGACCGGCCGGACCGTCTGCGACGAGCCAGCCCAGCGCCGATTCGTCGACCGATTCCGGATGGATCCCCTGGCTGACCTGTGGCAGCTGCTGCGGATCGCCGAGCAACAGCAGATTGCGCGTCGCACGCGCCACCGCGAGGGTGTCGGCCAGGCTGAACTGGCCGGCTTCCTCGACGACCAGCAGATCCAACGCGGCCGGCGGCAGCCGGGTCTCGTTGGCGAAATCCCATGCGGTGCCGCCGATCACGCAGCCCGCGGTGTCGGCGATGAAGGCCGGGTACGCCGATCCGTCGATCCGCTGCCAGTCGCCCTCGCCGCCACCGGGTTTCTTGGCCACCCGTTCGGGTGCCACCCCGGCGGCGATGACGTCGGCGAACAGATTCTCGACCACCGCGTGGGACTGCGCCACCACACCGACCCGCCAGCGGTGATCGTTGACGAGGGCGGAGAGGACACGTGCGGCGGTGTGCGTCTTGCCGGTCCCGGGCGGACCGTGGACAGCGAGGTAGGACGAATCCAGGTCGAGCAGGGCGGCGGTGATGTCGGCGCCGATGTCGCCGGTGCGGGGGAGAGCATTGCCGCCGCGGGTCCGCGGGGGCCGGCGGAGCAGGAGATCGACGACCGGCGTGGCCGGAAGGCGGGGGAGTCCGGCGGCGATCTGGGCAGCGGTCGCGTCGATCGACTCACGCTGCTTGGGGGTGGGGATGGGTGGACCGGGGGTCAGCGCGAACGGCAGCTGGTCGAAGATCTCGCCGCCCTTGGGCTGCTTCTCGATGATGTCGACGGCCGACGGGATATCGGGATCGTCGCAGCCGACCACCTCGACCTGACCGTAGCCACGGCGGTCCGGGTCGTCGGCCAGACCGGCCGGCGCGGGGGGATCGTAGATCGCGTACATGTCCCGGCTCAGCTCCCCGGCGGCGATCTCACCGAACAGCCGGACCTGTCGGCGCGGTTTGCGGGCCCGCGGAGGCTGATGCCAGTCTTCGACGACCTCTGCCCGATCGGCGACGAAAACGTCCGGGTGGTCGCACCATTCGTCGACCGGGCTGTTGAGCCGGTCGAAATGTGACCACCAGAACGGCTTGTCCTCACGGCGGTGGAATCCGCGGGCCGCGGCGATCATGGCCACAGCGGTCTGCTCGGGGCTGCGGGCGGCGGGATCGTCGCCGGCGAATTTCGCCAGCGTGCGGGCGACCGCGTCATCGTCGGCCACCCGCGCACCGCCCTCGACCGGTTGCGGGCCCATCGGCGGCACCGCATTCTCGATCGCCAGCGTGACCAGCCAGTCGCGCAGCCGGCGGGTGGACGTGCAGTCGTAGTGGTTGTAGTCCTCGATCTCCTTGAGCACGGTGGCCGCGTCCTCGCCCCGGCCCCGGGCCTGCAGCTCGCAGAACCGCGCGTATTCGGTGATCGAGTCGGCGGCGTTGGTGACGTCACCGTCGCGCAGCTGCGTGCCCATGTAGAGCGGTTCGAGCGACTTGATGCTGTAGTTCTCGGTGCCCACCCGCACGCTCTTGCGCACCAGGGGGAACAGGTCCACCAGAACACCGGACCGCAGCAGCTCGTCCACCTCGTCCTCACCGGTGCCGTGGCGGCCCGCCAGCCGGAGCAGGGCCGTCTTCTCGTACGGTGCGTAGTGGTAGACGTGCATCTTCGGATATCGCTTGCGCCGCTTACGAACCAGATCGAGGAACGCCCGCAGCGCGGCTTTCTCCGCACCCCGGTCGTGCGCCCACAGCGGGGTGAAATCGCCGGTCATGTCCAGGACACCGAACAGGTACTCCAGCCCCCAGTCGCGTCCGTCGCCGGTCCACAGCGGGTCACCCTCGAAATCGAAGAACAGGTCTCCTCGGTCGGGGTCGGGCAGCACCATCAGCGGCTGGGCGTCGACCACCTCGTAGGGCGGTTTGCCGTCCACCCGCGGCGCGGTCTGCAGCGCCGCCTGCGCTGCGAGGGTCCGCACCGTGCGCGGAGCGAGTCCGTCGACCGGGCCGCGGTGTGCGGCCAGTGCGGTGGTCGTGGTGATCCCGGCTTCGATGAACCGGGCGCGCTGGCTGACCCGCATCCCGGCCACGAGCAACAGATCGTCGGACCCGCGGACCTGCTCGGCGCATTCCGGGCAGCGAAAGCACGCCCGTACGTCGTCGGCCCAGCTGACCGCCCGCTGTCCGGCATGGTGGTCGTCGAGCAGCCGTTGCAGTGCGGTGCGACGGGCGCGGTACACCGGAACGATCTCGTCGAGCCGGTACCGGCTCGACCGTCGGTCACCGAGCACGAGCTCTGCTTCCGGCGCCACCGGCACCCCGGAGGCGCTCAGCGCGTCGGCGTAGGCGGCGAGCTGCAGCAGCGCCTCGACCTTGGCCGAACGGGCCAGCTTGGTGTCGGCGACGCGATACCCCTGGTCGGTCCGGATGAGGAAGTCGGCGAAGCCGGCGAAGCGGCCGTCGAACATGGCCGCCTGGTAGATCACCGGCGAGCCGGCCGCGACGGCATGCCGGGTCTGCGCGGCGGCCGCTCGCAGTCCGGCGTCGGTGTAGTGCGGGCGGCCGATGACGGTGATGTCGTCGCCGAACTCGGCCTGCAGATCCCCCAGGGTGCGGCGTTCGTGGTCATCACCCAGGGCGGCGGTGCGGTCGAGCAGATCGTCGCCGACCACGCGGCGCGGACCGCGCCCGAGCTTCGCGTCGAAGGCCCGCAACAGCGCGTACTCGCAGCGTGCCGCCGCCGCGAGATCCGAAGCGCTGTAGACGATGACGCCGCCATCGGTGACGAACACGCCTGCCACTGTAGGGCAGGACGCCGACAGCTCAGCCGGTGTTGCCGATCAGTTCCACGCCGTTGCCGTTCCACCGGAACCGCACCACGCTGGCCAGACCGGCGACGTCGCCGGAGTACTTCAAAGCGACGGTGTCGCCGGTGGTGTTGGTGTTGTCGATGCCGTTGAAGCCGTAGGTGTCCGGGACTCCGGTGGGGATGAACTTGCCCAGGTGGAACATCACCGCCCTGGTACTGCGATTGTCGGCGTTGGAGTTCGCGCGCACGATCACCGCGGACAGCTGGGCGCAGGCGTTGTAGTTGCCTGCGATGGGCTCCGGACTCCACCCCTGTTCGCTGCGCGGATCGCGGGGCAACGCCGAGACGGCCTTGGCGATCTCCGGGGCGGCCAGGTTGACCGCACACGGATCCGAGGCCGGGGCGGCCGTCGGCGGCGGGCCCACGGTCGGCGCCGGGGGCGGTGTGGGCACGGCGCTGGTGGTCTGCACCGGAGCGGTCGCCTCAGGCGTCTTGGACACCGTCGAGTCACCGGAACCGCAGCCCGCCAGCGTCACTGTGGCGGTCAGCAGAAGGGCTCCCGTCGTCGACGCCATGACCAACCGCTTCACAACAGCGCACCGTACCGGCATCGCCGGCCGGCACCGGAAAGGCGCGCTGGGCGTCGGCGGGGCGATCACGCACTAGACTCGAAGCGCTATGACCTCGCCAGAACCGGTCGAACCCGGCGCCGATCCCACGTTCGCTGACCTGCATATTCACCCGGACGTGCTGCGTGCCGTCACCGATGTGGGGTATGAGTCGCCGTCGGCGATCCAGGCCGCCACGATTCCGGCGATGCTCGCCGGTTCCGATGTCGTCGGCCTCGCCCAGACCGGCACCGGTAAGACCGCGGCCTTCGCCATCCCCATTCTGTCCAAGATCGACACCGGTAGCCGCACCACCCAGGCGTTGGTGCTGGCGCCCACCCGCGAGCTGGCCCTGCAGGTCGCCGAGGCATTCGGTCGCTACGGCGCCCACCTGAACGTGAACGTGCTGCCGGTCTACGGCGGATCCTCCTACGGTCCGCAGCTGGCCGGCCTCAAACGCGGCGCACAGGTCGTGGTCGGTACGCCGGGCCGGGTCATCGACCACCTGGACAAGGGCAGTCTGGACCTCTCGCATCTGGACTACATGGTGCTCGACGAGGCCGACGAGATGCTGCAGATGGGGTTCGCCGAGGACGTCGAGCGCATCCTGGCCGACACCCCGGAGTACAAGCAGGTCGCGCTGTTCTCGGCGACGATGCCGCCGGCGATCAAAAAAATTACGGCCAAGTATCTGCACGACCCGGTCGAGGTCACGGTCAAGGCGAAGACCCAGACCGCCGAGAACATCACGCAGCGCTATCTGCAGGTGTCCTACCCGCGCAAGATGGATGCGCTGACCCGGCTGCTGGAGACCGAGCAGGGCGACGCGATGATCGTCTTCGTCCGCACCAAGCAGGCCACCGAGGAGGTCGCCGAGAAGCTGCGGGCCCGTGGGTTCGCCGCGGCGGCCATCAACGGCGACATCCCGCAGGCGGTGCGTGAGCGGACGATCTCCCAGCTCAAGGACGGCACGATCGACATTCTCGTCGCCACCGATGTCGCCGCCCGGGGACTGGATGTCGAGCGCATCTCGCACGTCGTCAACTACGACATCCCGCACGACCCGGAGTCCTACGTGCACCGCATCGGGCGCACCGGCCGGGCCGGACGGTCGGGCACCGCGCTGCTGTTCGTCACCCCGCGCGAGCGCCATCTGCTCAACTCGATCGAACGGGTCACCCGCCAGAAACTGGTGGAGATCCAGCTGCCATCGGTCGACGACGTCAACGCCCAGCGGGTGGAGAAGTTCCGCGATTCGATCAGCGAAGCGCTCAACGCTCCCGGCATCGAGCTGTTCCGCCGGCTCATCGAGGACTTCGAGCGCGACAACAACGTGCCGCTGGCCGACATCGCGGCGGCGCTGGCGGTGCAATCGCGCAACGGTGAAGCGTTCCTGATGACCGAGCCGCCCCCGGAGAAGCGCCGCGAGCGTCCCGCCCGCGAGGACGGCGGCCCACGCAAGCCCCGGGAACGGACCGCCCGGACGGATCTGGCCACCTACCGCATCGCCGTCGGCAAGCGGCACAAGGTGATGCCCGGGGCTATCGTCGGCGCGATCGCCAATGAGGGTGGGCTCAACCGTAGCGACTTCGGGCACATCTCGATCAAGATGGATCATTCCCTGGTGGAGCTTCCGGCGAAGCTGCCGCCGGACACCCTCAAGAAGCTCGAACGCACCCGCATCCAGGGTCAGCTGATCCACCTGGAGCCGGACCGTGGGCCCAAGGCGCGCCACAAGAACAAGTGACGTGACCGCATCCCGGGGCGTCCGGCACACCGGACCGGCGGGTGTGGATCAGGGCGGACTGGAGTCGGTCTCCACCGTCGACCGGGTCGCCTCGCTGACCGGGGTGCGCGCGGTGGCGGCCCTGCTCGTGGTGCTCACCCACGCGGCCTACACCACGGGTGGATACGCGCAGGGTTTCGCCGGTCTGGTGTATTCCCGGATGGAGATCGGCGTGCCGATCTTCTTCGTCTTGTCCGGGTTCCTACTCTTCCGGCCGTGGGTGCAGGCCGCTGCCGTGTCGGATTGTCGTCGGCGGCCCGACTCCGAAGGCGCCACGGCGCCGTCGGTGCGCCGCTACGCCTGGCACCGGGTGCGCCGCATCATGCCGGCCTATGTCGTCACGGTCCTCGCGGCCTACCTCGTCTACCACTTCCGTACGGCGGGGCCCAATCCCGGGCACACCTGGGAGGGCCTGTTCCGCAACCTCACGCTGACCCAGATCTACACCGACAACTACCTGTACTCGTTCCTGCATCAGGGCCTGACGCAGATGTGGAGTCTGGCGGTCGAGGCCGCGTACTACGTCGTCCTGCCGTTGCTGGCCTACCTGCTGTTGGTGCTGCTGTGTCGGCGACGCTGGCGGCCGGGGGTGCTGCTGGCGGGGTTGGCGGGTTTGGCCGCGATCTCGCCGCTGTGGCTGTGGCTGGTGCACTCGGTGGACTGGCTGCCCGACGGCGCGCGGCTGTGGTTACCGACGTATCTGGTGTGGTTCCTCGGCGGGATGCTGCTCGCGGTACTGCAGGCCATGGGGGTGCGCGTCTACGCACTGGTGTGCATCCCGCTGGCGGTGGTCTGTTACCTGATCGCATCGACACCGATCGCCGGGGCGCCGACAACCTCACCGGCCGGGCTGGGGGAGGCGCTGGCGAAGACGGCCTTCTACGCGGTGATCGCGACGTTGGTGGTGGCGCCGTTGGCGCTCGGCGACCGCGGGCTCTATTCGCGGGTGCTCGCCAGCCGGCCGATGGTGTTCCTCGGTGAGATCTCCTACGAGATCTTCCTGATTCACCTGATCACCATGGAGGTGGCCATGGTCGAGATCCTGCGCTACCCGATCTACACGGGCTCGATGCTGGCGCTGTTCGCCGTGACGATGCTCATCACGCTTCCGCTGGCGTGGTTGCTGCACCGCTTCACCCGGGTGCGGGGCTAAAAATCAGTGCGCTGGCCGGCTGCACGGCGCCGCTAGGCTCGACGGGGGAGCAGCGTCATCGCTAGGGGGTTGGGTGAGTCATCCGGGTGAGCCGCTGAGAGCCGATCCCGTCGAGCTGCGTGCAACGGCGACCCGGGTGGAGGGGCATGCCGGTGAGTTCCGGTCGGCTCAGGATGCGGCGCGCTCACGAGCGGGTGAGGTCTCGTTGGGCTCCGGCGCGGCGGGGGCGGCTTTGGCAGGGTTGTCGGCGGCCTGGGAGGCCGAGACGGCGCGGTTCGAGGTGTCCGCCCGGAAGCATGCGCAGGGGCACCGGGAGGCAGCGGACGCGTATGAACGCACCGACGTCGAGGGTGCTGGGTGGATTGGCGAAGCGGGTCTGAACGCCGGGGGCTGACGGCGTGGCGTTGAGCATCGGGGAGCTCAAGGGGTGGGCTCCGGAGATCGAGGACCTGGTCACGGCAACTCGCGGGTCGGCAGCCAGCCACGGCGGGGCCGCTGAGTTCTATCGGTCTTTGACCACGGTGTCGGCATGGCAGGGTCACGGTGCCGAGGCCGCGCGCACCGCAATGGAAGCCACTGCGAGCGACCATGATTCGGTGGCTGACCGGCTGGCAACCGCGGCCGGAGCCATGGATGGGGTTGCGCAGGAGGCCGAGGCGCTCGCCGAGACCATCAAGCGGATCCTCGATGATGCCGCCGCCGCGCCGGCGGTGACCGTTGATGAGTCGACGAACGCGGTGATTCCTCCGGACACCAGTTTCATGACCGAGGAGTACGCCGCTCAGGTCGCGGCCAAGGTCACTGATCTGCGGGGGCGGATCGCCGCTGCGGTGGCTGACGGGCAGCGCCTGGATGCGGACCTGGCCCAGGCGATTAGCACGGCTGCCGGGACGGCGCAGTCCGGTGGTCATGCCCCGGGTCCGGCAGATCTGGACGACGCGCTGGGTCAGCTCGCCGGAACTGGTCAGCCGATCCGCCCGACTGACCCGCGTGCCGCGGCCTCGTCGGCGCCGATCCCGCTGGATCCGGCGAAGGTCGATGAGTTCAAGAACCTGGCCCGCGGGGTGCTCGCACGCGAGGGTGTGGCGCCCGACCAGATCGAAGCGCGTCTGGACGCCATGGTTGCCGCCGCGCAACGGCCGCTGCCCGCCTACACGCCGCCCGCACCGGCAAAGATGCCGGCGCCCGGATTCGGTGAGGGGTTCGGTGACCGTTGGCGGGCGACCGAACAGGGCATCAAAGAGCTGATCGGGCAGGGCGGCCCGGGAGCACCCGGCGTCCTGGAGGCGTGGCGCGATCTCGCCAAGAGCACCAACGACCAACTCACCAATCCGGTCAGCGCCGCCGTCGACGAGGTCCAACACGCCCTGAACTCACCCAGCGCCGCCTACTATCTGGGCGAGAAATCCGCCGATGCGGCGGCCGCCGCACCCGGGGTGGTCTTCGGCGGTGAAGGCGCCCTCGTCGCCCGAGCCGGAGCCCTCGACGACCTGGCCGGCGCGGGCGCGATCCCGCACGACGTCCTCCACGGCCCCGCACACTCAGGCACCGCAGATCACCCTCTGCAGCTGCCAGACCACCAGGGCCCGGTCCATGACGTACCGACACACAGCCACGGTCCGGCGCCCATAGCAGACGGGCCACCGCCGGCCCTTCCGGCAGACTCTCCGCTCTTCGACGGATACGACCCCATACCGCCGGGCCCGGAGTTCACCAATCCGGACGGCGGTCTTATCTACCCGGATGACAGTTCGCCGGAGAAGCCCTACGCGATACCCGGCACGGTCATCGATCACGTCGAACTGCCGCGAGGCACCGAACTCGGTCGGTTCGGCTACCCGGGCGGCACGTACCTAGCTCCGGAGGGCACACCCTTCGCCGGGTTGTCGCTGCCTCCGGACAGCGCCATGAAGCCATACTTCGGTTATGTCGTCGACAATCCCGCGAACCTCCCACCGGGCTGGCGCGTGGAACAGTCGATAGCAGCCCCTTGGTTCCACCAGCCGGGAGGCGGCACGCAATATCGAATTATCGCCCCCGACGGGGTTAGGGCATCTGCGCAGGTGCTTGTCGACTGGGGATTCCTGAGAGAGGTCCGACGATGACGGTTGATCATTCCCGGCTGCTGGCGAACTGGCGGAAGTGGACCGACCTGGCCGGCATGACCCGTGTGTCAGCGTCGCTTGGTGAAAACCAGGTTGCCTTCACGTCCGACGATCAGTCTTTCTTCTTAAGGCGGCACTCTGGGTGGTGGGTGGTCGACGAGATGGACGACCGCGGCAAACTCTATGAAGCAACTGCGAAGCTCTCGACCTATGAACTGGCGGAGAAATACCTGATCTGGAATTGGGCATCTGTAACGCGTAGCGCAATCGGTTCCACTCCTTTGGGCGTCCGGCTTCACCGGGCTGGGGTTGCGCCATACGTGGACGTCTTGCCGACAGACCGGTATTACTTCGTTCGACTGCAAGCCTCGGTCGGAGACGCAATCTTGCCTGTGTCGAGCTCAACAGTGTTCAGCCACGTCATGCTGATGCCGGTAGATGATCTCGAGAAGCTGGTCAGCAGCGACATCGCGTAGGTTAAGGGTGGCCTGGTGGTTCTGCCGCGGTCGATAGCGCAGGTTTTCAGTCACCTGATGGAAGTAGACGTCGCCGAGGTTGAGTGAATGGTCACTGAAAGTCGTGGAAGTCCGGTGAACCGTGACTAAGAAATTCGTATCCGACGTCCAATCCGTAATCGGCCCACTCATGACTGATCTCGGTTTTGTCTTGGACGGTGTGGATGACAGCGTCGATGAGGGAGGTAGGACGGGTGCGGTAGTTTTCTACCGAAGGTGGGACTGCAAACTTCAGATCTACTGGTCCGCCCGTGAGTTCGAGATCAACGTGATGATCGCACCTGGGTGGGCGCCGAATGAGCACGGCCTTTACGACAGATCTGCGAAGTGGCATTACCTCACTGAATTCGTGCCTAGACCCGACGTACCCCTTGAGCAGCTTGTGAAGATGCTCAGAGCTGACCGAGCGAATTTCGAGTCCGATACGACGTGGCTCATGTGGTTGAAGGAACGAATTGCCGAGAACTTTGCGGCGGCTCACCTCGGAGTCTTACACATGTACGACTCTGAGTGACATCGACGTCTCGGCGGACATCGGCAAGCGGCATCGCAGATGGGATCACGGGCGCATTGACCCGCAGCGGCCCTCGTCGCGGACGCCGCACAGCGCCTTGAAATTAGGTTAAGCTGCCCTAACTTCTAGACGAAGGGTGTGGCACAGATGTCCGACAGAAAGCCGTCGCGCGGGTTCTCCGGCGCGGTGCTCAAGCTGATGCGCGCCGGCGACTACGAGATGACCGTCACCGGCAGACAAAAGATCGGGCCGTACTACCTGAGGTTGAGCTTCACCGCCGGCGGCATGCTCGCCGACAAGCCGTTGCACCCCACGCAGTGGATCCGGATGTGGTTCAACGACGGCGAGAAGCTGCATCAGCGCGGCTACACACTGGTCGACCCCGATCCGGTGGCCGACACCGTCGACATCGAGTTCGCGCTGCACGACGGTCCCGCCGCGCGCTGGGCGCAGGCCGCCCAGCCGGGGGACACCATCGAGGTCACGGTGCTGGGCAGCAACTTCGGTCTGCCTGATCCACGCCCGGCCGGTTACGTGATCGTCGGCGACACCGCCTCCCTGCCCGCCATCAACTCGCTGCTGGCCGCCATCGGCGACGCCCCCACCCGGATCTTCCTGGAGGCCCAGCACGAAGAGGACAAGCAGCTGCCGGTACTGCGCTCGGCCGATGTCCACTGGGTGGACCGCAAGAACAACGGCGAGGCGCTGATCGAAACGGTTGCGGCCGCTGCCTTCGACGCGGCTGACCACTTCGGCTGGGTCGCCTGCGACAACCGCACCACCAGGGCGGTGGCCAAGGTCCTCCGGGAGGACTACAAGATCCCGAAGAAGTCGATCAAGGCGCAGGGTTACTGGGAAGCCTGACCACCACCGGCGCGACGAAGTCCTCGAGCAGCGCACGCTCTTCGACGTCGTCGCGGCCGGGAAACATCAGCAGCGACGTCAGGACCCGCACGAGCCAACGCGCCTGACGGTCGACGGTCACCTCGTCCTCGACGCCCAGCGACCGCACGAATGCGCCGACCATCGCCCCCACCACATCGGACCGCTCGGCCAGTTCACCGCCGATCGGACGCGCCGTGGGCGCGAACCACGAAGACAGCGCCGGGTTTTCGCGCACGCTGCGCAAGGCGGTGAGCATGCCCTCGACCAGGCGTGCGGCCGGATCGGTGAGCGTGGCCACGCGCTCGGTGAGCACCCGGTAGAGCCGCTGCGCTTCGCGGTGCGCATACGCCGTCTGCAACGCTTCGCGGTTCTCGAAGTACCGGTACAGCGTCGCCCGTGAACATCCTGCGGCTCTGGCGATCTCGTTCATTCCGACGTCGGCGGCCTCCCGGCGGGTGAACAGATCCCCAGCGGCATCGAGGATCCGGTCGGCCGCGGCCTCGGTGCGCCGGTCAGCCAGCCAGCCGGCGGCCATCAGCTGCCGACCGTGAACGGCACCGACAACGGGCGCCGTACGTAACTGCCGCCGGCCCAGACGATGTGCCCCTCGTCCACCGTGAATTCGGGGCAGCGCGCGAGCAATTCGGTCAGCGCGACCCGCGATTGCATGCGGGCCGCGGCCGCTCCGAGGCAGAAGTGGGCGCCGTGGCTGAACGTCAGGATATTGCGGGGCCGTCGGTTCACGTCGAGTTCCCCGGCATCGGAACCGAATTCACGTTCGTCCCGGTTGGCCGAGCCGTACAGCAGCAGGACCTTGCGTCCGGCGGGGATCGTGCTGTCACCGATGGTGACGTCACGGGTGGCGGTGCGCGCCAGACCCTGCACCGGCGAGGTCAGTCGCAGGAATTCGTCGATGGCATCGGGGATGAGCTCGGGGCACTCGACCAGCAGGCGCCGCTGATCGGGGCGTTGATGCAGCAGTTGGGCGGTACCGCCGAGCATTCCGGTGGTGGTGTCGTTGCCGCCGGTAACCATCGTGAAGGTGAAAGCCAGCACCGACAGTGTCCCGGCCAGATCGCCGTCGGCGCCCACACCCGCGGCCACCAGATGCGAGATGGTGTCGTCGCCCGGCTCACGGCGGCGATATTCGATGAGCTCGGTGAAGTACCCCATCATCGCGCCGATGGCGTCACCGGCGTCGGTGATCCCGCCGCCCTCGGTGCTCGCGGCCATGATCGCCTCGGTCCAGTGGTCGAACTGCACCCGATCCGCCTCAGGCACCCCGAGATAATGGGCGACCACCATTGACGGCAGCGGTTTGAAGAGTTCGGCGACGATGTCACCTCCGCCGTTCGCGCGCAACCCCTCGATGCGCTCGACGACGAAGGCGCGCACCGCCGGTTCGACCGCCTCGACCTGCCGCGGCGTGAAACCCCGGGAGACCAGCTTGCGAAACGCGGTGTGCGTCGGGGGATCCTGCATGACGAACGGCGGATTGTCGGCCAGGCCGATCAGTTCGAGTTCGCCGTAGTTGACGGTCAGACCCTGCGCCGAGGAGAACGTCTCGTGGTCGCGGGCGGCTCGCCAGACGTCGGCGTGTCGAGAGAGCACGTAGTAGTCCAGGTGCGGGGCGTCCGGAGGTATGACGCGGTGCACCGGATCGTGGTCGCGCAACGCCGCATACATCGACCACGGAGCCGCCCAGGTCCGCGCCGAGGCCAGCTCGAAACGGGGCACCTCGTGAGACAGACGCGTCGTCATGTCTCATGCATACGACATTGGAAGCCTAAGTGTCAACCACCTGGCGACCCTCGACCATCAGTGCCACGAGGTCGAACACCACCGTCGCCGCGGCGATCGAGGTGATCTCGGCGTGGTCATAGGCCGGCGCGACCTCGACGACATCCGCACCGACCAGGTTCAGGCCGGTGAGGCGCCGCAGCATTCGCAACAGTTCCCGCGCGGTCAGCCCGCCGGACTCGGGTGTGCCGGTGCCGGGGGCGAAGGCGGGGTCCAGCACGTCGATGTCGACGGACAGATACACCGGTTCGTCGCCCACCCGCCGCCGGATGACGTCGACGGCCGCGTCGATGCCCATGACGTCGAGGTCACCGGCGCGGATGATGCGGAACCCCATCGTGGCGTCGTCGTCGAGGTCGGCGCGGTCGTAGATCGGTCCGCGGATCCCGATGTGGATCGAGTGGTCCTCCACCAACAGACCCTCCTCGAATGCCCGCCGGAAGATGGTGCCGTGGGTGACCGGGGCGTTGAAATAGGTGTCCCAGGTGTCCAGATGGGCGTCGAAGTGCACCAGGGCGACCGGTCCGTGCACCGCGTGCAGCGCCCGCAGGTTGGGCAGCGCGATGGTGTGGTCCCCGCCGATGGAGACAATGCGGCGGTGGCCGCCCTCGCCCAGCACGTCGGCGGCGTGGCGCTGGATCTGGCGGCACGCCTCGTCGATGTCGAACGGGGTGACGGTGACGTCGCCGGCATCGACGACCTGCACCACCTCCAGCGGTGCGACGCCGAGTTCGACGTGGTAGCCCGGCCGCAAGGTGCGGGCGGCCTGCCGGACCGCCATCGGCCCGAACCGGGCTCCCGGCCGGTAAGAGGTGCCCCCGTCGAAGGGCACCCCGAGGATCGCCACGTCGTAATCGCCGACCTCGTGGACGTCGGCGATCCGGGCGAAGGTCCCCTTTCCGGCGTAGCGCGGCACCTCGACGGCGGGCACCGCACCGATCGGCCCAGCATCACTCATCGCGCAGTCTCCCCGTTCCTGTCTATGGATCAGCCGCCGGGTGCCGCCTAGAACCCGGCGCCCGGATTGAGGATGGCGTGCGGATCGAGTGCCTGTTTGATGCGGCGGTTCAGTTCCATCGCCTCGGGCCCGATCTGACCCGCCAGCCACGGCCGCTTGAGGCGGCCGACCCCGTGTTCACCGGTGATCGTTCCGCCCAGTCCGACGGCGAGGTCCATGATCTCGCCGAACGCGGTCTGCGCGCGCTCGGCCATCGCGGCGTCGGCCGGGTCGAACACGATCAGGGGGTGGGTGTTGCCGTCGCCGGCGTGCGCTATCACTGAGATCATCAAGTCGCGATCGGCGGCGATCTTCTCGATGCCGGCGCACAGATCGGCCAGTCGTGGCACTGGCACGCCGACGTCCTCGAGCAGCAGCGCGCCTTTGGCCTCGACCGCCGGGATGGCGAACCGTCGGGCGGCGACGAAAGCTTCGCCCTCGTCGGGATCCGATGTCGAAAAGACCTCCGTCGCGCCGGCATCGGCGAACACCTTCGCCATGAACTCGGCGTCCTCGGTGCCCGCCGCGCCGCGGTCGTCGGAGGCGGCGACCATCATGGCGGCGGCGTTGCGGTCCAGACCCATCCGCAGTTTGTCCTCGACCGCATTGATGGCGACCGCATCCATGAACTCCAGCATCGACGGCCTGATCCGGCCGGTGATGGTGACCACCGCGTCGGCGGCGGTCTCCACGGAATCGAAGGTCGCCACCACCGTGCACGGGGTGTGCTGCGGCGGCAGCAGACGCAGCGTCACCTCCGTGATGATGCCGAGCGTGCCTTCGCTGCCGACGAACAGTTTGGTCAGGCTCAGGCCGGCGACGTCCTTGAGCCGGGGGCCGCCCAGGCGCACCGCGGTGCCGTCGGCGAGCACGACCTGCAGTGCGAGAACGTAATCGGTGGTGACGCCGTATTTCACACAGCACAGGCCGCCGGCGTTGGTGGCGACGTTGCCCCCGATGCTGCAGATCTCGTAGGACGACGGGTCGGGCGGGTACCACAGGCCGTGCTCGGCGACGGCCTTCTTGACCTCGGCGTTGAGCAGGCCCGGCTGCACCACCGCCGTGCGGGTGACCGTGTCGACGGCGATGTCCCGCATCTTCTCCGTGGACAGCACCACCGCTCCGTCCAGTGCCGTTGCACCGCCGGACAGCCCGGTACCCATACCGCGCGGCACGACCGCGATCCGGTGTGCCGAGGCCCAGCGCAGCACCGTCTGTACCTCCTCGGTGCGGGTGGGCCGGATGACGGACAGCGCCGTCCCCGCACTCGGGTCGGCGGCCCGGTCCTGCCGGTAGGAGGCGACGATGTCCGGGTCGGTGACCACGACACCGTCGGGCAGTTCGGACTTCAGCTCGGCCAGCGCATCCATGGCCTCATGCTACGAGCGCTCACGACGGCACCATCCAGGACAGCACCGGGCCGGCCTGCAGCGCCGATAGCGCACACATCAGCGCCAGGAAGCCCGGACTCCCGAGGGCGACCCGCCAGAAGATCTCTCGCTCTTTGCCGTCGAGCCCGGCCGCGGCCGAGGCGATCGCCAGGTTCTGCGGCGAGATCATCTTGCCCAGGACACCTGCGGAACAGTTCGACGCGTCCGCGCCTCAGCGACCGCCTCCGCCCGGGTGGAGTAGCTTCGGGCCATCGGCCGTCTCCTGCGGCAGGTAATTCACAGGATTTCCGCAGGTCACCGAAAGGATTGGCGCCGTCGAAGGTTCGGGCGTCGCGGTACAGCGATTCCGTGATGTGACGCCGGACACATTTCGCGAGGCGTCACAAACGGGTCAGAGCTGGCGGGCCGAAACTCCGGCAGCGCCCGGCTTGGGCGTGCGCCCGCAACGCTCCGCATACGATGTTCGCGGCGATTCTGCCTGCTCGGCCCGTCGTCGGCCTTACGTTTCTTGACCTAGCTGTCAAATTGTGACTTGCTCCGATCGTGGCTGATCACAGGCATGCAAACCGTCGCGTGAGCGGCGCGATGAGGCCACGCTCTGACATTCCGATCTCCAGTAAATTGACGGTCGCGCGCATATTGGGCAAATTTGTGGCTACTTCGAGCCGCAACCTGACGCCGACCTGTTCCGACGTTGAAAACAGGCATTTGCGTGCGAGAATCCGGTTCGGTACCCCGCTTTCGGAGGCCGCGCTGCGCCGCCCGAGTTGATCGACAGCTATGTCTGTGCGATGTTTGTTCGCGGATGAACTTACTGCTCGGTAAGAAAATTCGAGCGGTGTGCTCTCGTTTCTTCGAACCAGGGTCGGTGCCCCTAGCGCCGGCCGGATCGCACTGGCGGATCCACCCGACGAACGCCGCGTACAGGGCCGAAGTGGTCACCGCGCAACACCACCGCACTTCACGAACGCACTTCCATCAATCCGAATACAGGAAGACGGGAATGGCCACGAACACCAAGATCTGGGGCGAACTGTCCACCATCGGCGAGCGGCCCAAGGTGTCGGTCGTCATTCCCGCGCTGAATGAGGCCCGCAACCTGCCTCATGTTGCGGCACGGATGCCTGTCGACGTCGACGAAATCGTGTTCGTCGACGGCCGATCAGTCGACGACACGGTCGAGGTGAGTCGCCGACTGTGGCCAGATGCCCTGCAGGTCAAGCAGACTCGTTCGGGTAAGGGCAACGCACTCGCGTGCGGATTCAAAGCCGCGACAGGTGACATCATCGTGATGATCGACGCCGACGGCAGCACCGACCCCGGTGAGATCCCGCGCTACGTCGCGGCGCTGACCGCGGGAGCTGACTATGCCAAGGGCTCGCGATTCGTCGAAGGCGGCGGGAGTGCTGACATCACCCGTTTCCGGCGAGCGGGCAACTGGGGGTTGAACGCGGTGGTTAACGTCCTATTCCCGTGCCGCTACACCGACCTCTGCTACGGATACAACGCATTCCGGCGCGAGTGCCTGGACGCGATGCGACTGCCCGCCACCGACAGCGACGTCGACCAGTGGGGTGACGGTTTCGAGATCGAGACGCTGATCAACGTCCGGGTGGCGATGAGCCGACTGTCGGTGGCCGAGGTGTACAGCTTCGAGGCGTCGCGCATCCACGGAGACAGCAATCTCAACGCCGTGCGCGACGGCGTGCGGGTCCTGCGCACCATCCGGCGCGAGTTCGTTGCGGCGCGCCGCGTGGCGAAGTCGGATCGTCGCAGTCCGATCCGGCTGCGGATTAGGCCTGTGGCAACGAATCTCGTGATGACAGAGGGGTCGGAGAGGGCATCGTGACCGCGCTGACGGACTCGCCTGCGCGCGAAGCCCGCTCGCGATTCGGCGTCCGGCGGGTCCATCGTGACGCCGCCGCCATGGCCCTGTCGTCGGTGGCGAACGCCGGCCTGGGCGTCGCGTTCTGGGGGTTCGCGGCCCGATTCGTGGCGCCGGAACACCTTGGTGTCATGACCGCGATTCTCGCGGTGATCCTCGCGGTGGGCAATGTCGTCGCCGTCGGTGTCGGTGACGCCTACAGTGCGCTGCTGCCCGCCGTCGGAACGGCCCGCCCCCGCATCTACTGGATGGGTCAGCGTGTCTTCCTGGCGCTGGCCCTGACGGCCGGTGTGCTGGGCGCCCTGGGCACCACACTTCTGCTCGAGCAGGTCCGGGGTTCGACGGCGGTCGCGGTCCTCGTGGCGGTGGGCATCATCGGCTGGGCGTCGTTCAACCTGCAGAACGCCACGATGACCGCGGTCGGGCGGGCGGCCTGGGTTCCGACGGTCAACATCTCGCTCGGGTTGGCGAAAATCGTTCTGTTGGCGGCGCTCTCGGTCTATGTGGGCTGGCACAGCGTAGAACTGGCCGTCGTCCTGCCGGTGCTGGTCATCGTCCTGATCGTTCAGCCCGTCCTGATCCGGATCATCGTCGACGGGCGCGAGTTGCCGACGACCGCGATGATCTCGGCGGACCGCGCTTCTGCAGAGTTCCGGCGCGTCGTGGTGCGCACCGTCGCGTTGTCCGCGATGGGGATCGGCGTGGTGACACTCACGCCGTTCCTCGTGACCGTGTTCGCCGGCGCCGCCGGCGGCGCCTTGTTCGCACTGTCGTTCTCGATCGTCACCACGTTCGACTACATCGCCGCCGCCATGGCGGTCTCTTTGGTGGTGCACGCCTCGAGCTCACCCGAGCACGCGGGCACCATGGCGCGCGGAATCCTGCTGCGCGCGGGAGCGCTCACGATCGCGGGCACCGCCGCGGTTGTTCTGGTCGTGCCCACGGCGCTGCAGTTCCTCAATCCCCAGTACGGCGTCTCCGATACGCTCGCCGTCGTCGCTGTGCTCTGTGCCGCGACGATCTGCCGGGTGCCCTACATCGTCTGGGCGGCGCTGCAGCAGGCCCGCCGCAGCCTGCGCATGCCCCTGGTCTTCAATTCGGTTGGCGCGCTGGTGATGATCGCCGTGATGCCGGTCCTGTGCGATGCCTACGGAGCCCTGGGCGGAGCCGTTGCGGTGCTGGTGCACCAGATCGGGCTCACCGTCGCAGCCGGCGTTCACTTCCGGGTTCTCCGTCATCGCGAGGAGGTGTGCGCGGATGTCTAGCACCGACGCACTCCGGCCGGCCGGGCCGGTCCCGACGCTGCATCCGGTGCTGCCCGACGACGGCGCACCGGGATGGGACGGCGCCACGTGGATCGGTGAGATAGACCAGCGTGGGCTCGACGGTGACCGGGCGCGGCTGGCCGGCGCGGACGGCTACCGGCGGGCGCGGCTGCTGATCTGGAACGCCGACCGTCCACGCGGGTCGGTGGAGGTCGGCATCGAGCGCGGCGAGATCGACCTCGCCGCGGTGCGGGAGGCGGCCGGGGGGCTGGCCGACCCGGCCCCCCTGGACCGCCACGCCGTACGCCCGCCGATCTCGATCGTCATCTGCACCCGGGACCGGCCGGATCAGCTGCGCACCGTCCTCGGCAGCCTCGGCGGTCTCGACTACCCCGAATTCGAGGTGCTGATCGTCGACAACAACCCGGCGAGCGGATTGACCCGCCCGGTCGTGGAGGCCTACCGGGGCCGGTCGGTGCGAGTCGTCGACGCGGTCGGGCAGGGATTGTCGGTTGCTCGCAACGTGGGTCTGCGCGACGCGCGCCATGACATCGTGGCCTTCACCGACGACGACGTGGTGATCGACCGGAGGTGGCTGCGCAACCTCGCGCACGGCTTCGCCCGCGACGAGCGCGTCGCCTGCGTCTGCGGCATGGTGCCGACCTCCGAACTGGTCACGCCGGCGCAGTCGTATTTCGACCGGCGCGTCGGCTGGGCGCAGCGGTGGGATCCGGCGGTCTACGACCTGCGGACCCCATCGGGCGGCGGGCTGTTCCCGCTGGAGGTCTCGGAGTTCGGCACCGGCGCCAATTTCGCGGTGCGCCGCACCGTCGTGACCGAGCTCGGCGGGTTCGACGAGGCCCTCGGCGCGGGTGCCCCGACGGGCAGCGGCGAGGATGTGGACATCTTCCTGCGCATAATGGTCGCGGGTCACCTGCTGGTCAGGGAACCCGCGGCGGTCGTGTGGCACAGCCACCGGCGGACCGTCGAGGGACTGCGCACCCAGATGCACAATTACGGAATCGGCCTCAGCGCGTGGATCACCAAACTCCTCGTGAGCCCCCGCACCTTCACCCTCGTCGTCAGCCGCCTGGTGATCGGGCTGCGCCACCTGGGCCGGGTCACCGAGGTGCGCGACGATGCCTCGGCCGACGCCGCGCCGGGCCTACGGTCCCTCAAGCGGGCCGAGATGTCCGGAGTGATCCTTGGACCGTGGTCACTGGTGCGTGGGCGCCTGTCGGGGCGCCGTGCGGCGCCACTGAGGCCGCGCCCGGTGTTACTGCGGCACTTCGACGTCCGTCACGGACGCATGTGGGGCGAGTCCGGACCTGCCGGCACGTCGGGTCGGCTCGCGCTGAGCGGCCTGTTGGCCGGAGCCGTCGCGGCGCTGGGCACGGTGCAGGCGTTGCCCCCGGGCCTACGCGCACTGATCATCGCCGCGTTCGTGCTGACCGGCCCCGGTTGCCTCGCGGTCTCCTTCTTCGCGCAACTGCCGCGGTCCGCGAGGCTGGCCCTGATCCCGACCGCTGGACTGGCCGTCTGCGTCCTCGCCGTCACCGGACTACTGATGATCGGTGTCTACGACCCCCCGGCGGTGCTGACGGGCCTGGCGCTCGCCACCGTGGTCGGCGCCCTCTCCCGCTGCGCGGTGCTGGCCCGACGTGAACGGACCACGGCGTGAACACGGCGGTGGCCGGCAAGGGACGCCACGCCCCGGCCGACCCGACGACTGGCGAGGTCGCCGATCGGCGCCGCTCACCGTGGCTGTCACTTCGACTGCCGTGGCTCGTCCTGCTCGCCTGCCTGGGCGCGTTCGCCTACGGGGTTCGGACGATCCCGTCCGCCCCCGCCAGCCAGTTCGGACTGCTGGCCGCCGCCTCGCCCCTGTACGCGTTGTCCATCCTGCTCGCCGCGGGCGCCTTCGCGATCGCCATCCGCCAGAGGAACGCCTCCGCGGCGGTGGCTGCCACGGTCGCCATGATCGTGTGCCAGCGATTACCGCGGGTGGTCTCGACCGAGGTCCCGATGTACGCGTGGACCTACAAACACCTCGGCGTCGTCGACTACATCCAGGCGAATCATGCTCTGGCACATGGGGTGGACGTCTACAACGGGTGGCCCGGCCTGTTCGCGGTCACCGCCTGGTTCTCCGATCTCACCGGCGTCCCGCCGATCGACGTCGCGCACTGGTTCACGCTCTTCTTCCACCTCGCCATGGCCGGGCTGGTGTACGCGGCGGCGCGCGCATGGCGGCTCGGCACGGACCAGGGGCTGGTGGCCGCGTTCATCGTGGTCACCCTCAACTGGGTGGAGCAGGACTACTTCGCCCCCCAGGCGGTGGCGATGCTGCTGACTGTCGCCCTGTTCACCCTGGCGGGCCTGTCGCGGGAACGCCCGGTGGCCGTTCCGCTGATCCTGGTGCTCTTCGCCGCGATCACCATCTCCCACCAGCTGACCCCTTACTGGATCTTTCTCGCGGTCGGACTGCTCGTGGCCGGGCGCAAGTTCAGGCCGTGGTGGATTCTGCTGCCGATGGCCGCGATGCTGTTGGCGTTGTTCTTCTACAACTTCGAGACCACCCGCGAATACGCCAACTTCTCCCTCGACGTCGTCGGCAACGCCTCGACCAACATCCCGGGGCCCGGTGCCGTCGGTCAGCTGCTCACCAGCACGGTGATGCGGACGCTGTCGGTGGCCATGTGGTGTGGCGCGGCGCTGGTGCTCGTCATCCGTTGGCGCAGAGGACAACCGGTGTGGGCGCTGGGCGTGCTGGCGCTGAGTCCGGTCCTTATCCTCGGGGGCCAGGGCTACGGGGGCGAGGCGGTCTTCCGCGTCTTCTTGTACTCGTTGCCGGGGTGCGCCCTGTTGTTCGCCCCGATCCTGCTGGCCGGCCTGCGTGCCGCCACCGCGCGTGCGGCCGGGGCTGTGGCGGTTCTGCTCCTGGTGACGGCGGCCTCGGCGCAGGCGTACTTCGGCAACTGGTCGACCAACCTGCTGACCGCGGCGCAGGTGAGGGCCGCCGACGATCTGCTGACCCAGGGTGACTATCCCGCCTACATCACCCCGCTGAGCCCGGTCTGGCCGGAACGCAGCGCCGGCCAGTACGTCCGCTACGCGGAATACGATGAGCGATACGATCATTCGCTGATCTTCCAGCCGGAGCTGCTGGGCAGGCACTTCGCCGACGACGCGGACTTCGACGCGTTCATGACGCTTATCGACGCCAGAACCGACGCCACCACCTATCTGGTGCTGACCGAACCGATGGCCGACTACGGAGCCTATTTCGGGCTCTTCCCATACGACGCAGTGACGAACTTGAGGGAGCGACTCAGAGATGACCCACGCTGGCAGACTGTCGAAGACGAACGAGATCTCGGCGTCTACGTCCACCGCCCCCCGACGAGGTGACCGGCCGGTGACGCACACGGTGGAGCGCCGCGACCGGCCGTGGCGCTCTTCGCGACCCGCCCTGATCATCGGTCCGTTCGACACGCCGGCCGTCGCGGAGATCGAACAGGCCATCGGGGCGTTGACCGAGGCCTATCCGCACAGCCGCCTGGATTGGCGCTTCGATGCCTCGCAACGGCGCTGGATCGGCGACCGCCGGCCCGAACAGATGGTCGTCGAGGAAACCGGCGTCCCAGGCCAGCCCGTCGGAGACATGCTCGACGACATGTGGACGCGCCACAGCGATGGCGGGCCGCTGACCTTCATCCGCTATCCGCATCATCTCGGGCTGGTGATGGCGCATGCCGTCGGCGACGGCCGCAGCTTCCTCGAGTACCTGGGCGGCGTGGCGGAAACCGCGTTCACCGGCCAGGTGGCCCCGTGGTCGTCGCATACGACGGGCCGGTTCCCGCTGCTGACCGCGGGGCTGCGCACCTTCGGCCGGCATCCCTCGCTGATCCGCACGGCGCTGGCCGACAAGTTCGAGCCGGAGTACCCGCAAGCCTCGGGCACCATGCTGGCTTGGGAGCCGTCGCGGCGCACCGCCGTGGTGGCGTTCCCGCGCAGCCGCACCGACGAGATGGTCGACTGGGGCCGGCGGTTCACTCCCACGCCCAGCAGGTTCGTGTTGCTGACGTGCGCCGTGCTGAGCGCGATGCGGGCAGCCGGCTTGGCCGTGTCCCGTGACATCCACGTCCTGATGGACCTGCGCAAGTATCTGGGCGCCGGCCCGATCAACGGCAACTTCGTCGCCGGTGTCCCGATGCGGTTTGAGCCGGACATGACGCCGCAGGAGTTCGCGGCGTCGGTCAAGACCACCCTGCGGTCCGGTCGGCCTCTCGCGAATCAGATCCTCACGTCCATACGGGCGGGTGGATTCGGATACCGAACGGCTCAGCCGGATTCCTACGACCCGCATGCGCCGCTGGTGGTGACCGTGACCGATCTGGGAGATTCGCCCTACCTCGAGCACATTCCGTTCTTCCTCGGCGAGCCGAGCATCTACGCCGCGGGCGGGAACCCCGACGGACCGCTGGGCGTGACGATCGCGCTGACCCACACCCGCGACTCCACCATCGCGACGGCCAGTTTCCACGACAACGCGGTCGACGCTGCGCAGATGCGTCAGGCGCTCGACGTCCTCGCGGCCGGCCCCGCCCGGCTGGTGTGCGAGCCGAGGCTGGCGCGATGACCAGGGTCCTCGCGGTGTCCTCCGCTCGCGACGTGATGGGGACCGAGCACAGCCTGCTCAACGTCACGCCGCGGTTGTCGTCTCGCGGACTCGAGATGATGCTGGCCGCCGAGCGGAGCGGGAGCTTCGAGAGCCGCTGGCGTGACATGGGTCTGACGTTCTACGACCTCGATCTGCCTCGGCGACAGGGTTTCCGGCCCAACACAGGTAGGGGCTTCAACAGCGTGGCTGAACTGGCGCGGTTACCGATCCGCACGGTGCGGGCGATCATCGGCATCGTCACGCTGGTGCGCCGTAGCCGCGCGGAGGTCATTCACTCCAATTGCCTCATCACGCATTTCGACTGCGCGGTGGCGGGCCGCGTCACCGGCGCGACGCCGGTGCTCGAGCTGCACGACATCGTGGCGCCCGGCATCGGGCGGCTGTTCATGGGGGTGGCGGTGCGGATCGCCGGCCGGGCCATCGCGATCAGCTCGGCGGTGCGTGACCAGCTGCCTCGGTGGGCGCGTGAAAAGGTCGTGGTGGTGCCGCAGAGCGTCGACGTCGAGCGCTTCGGCGCCGCCGCCGCGCCGGGTGACTGGCGCACCCGGCTGGCCGCCGCGCCCGAGGTCCCGCTGATCGCCGCCGTCGGTCGCCTCGACCCCGAGAAGGGTCTGCACGTCCTCGTCGAGGCGGTGGCGGAGCTGCGGGCCTCGGGGGTCGAGGCGCAGCTGGCGCTGGTGGGTTCCCCCAGCAAAGACGGCGGCGGATATCTGGCCGAGCTCCGGACCCTCGGCGACCGGCTCCTCGGCGATGCGCTGCGCATCGTGCCCCAGGTCGACGACGTTCCCGCGGTCCTGCAGGCGGTCGACATCCTGGCTTGTCCGTCGTTCGAGGAACCCTTCGGACTCATCCTGCTCGAGGCGCAGGCCTGCGGTGTGCCCGTCGTGGCGAGCGCGTCCGGTGGCCCGCTCGAGTTCATCACCCACGACCGCACCGGCCTCCTCGTCGCGCCGGGAGACCCTGGAGCCCTGGCCGGGGCGCTGTCCCGGCTGTTGCGGGACGGACAGCTCCGCGCACGCATCGCCCGGGCGGGACAGGACCGGGTGCGCCGGGCCTATACCGCCGACATCCGCGCCGATCGGATCGCGGAGGTCTACCGCGGCGGCGGGGGATGGGGGTAGATCGTGCGTTCGAGATGCCTGGCCGCGGTGTCCGCCGTGGCGGTGCTGATCGCCACTTTCACGGCGTGCGCGCGGCAGGAACTGGAGTACTACCGCCTGACCCTCGACGGCGAGAACGCGGTGGGGGTCTCGCGCAAGGGCGCGGAGCCGCGCGGCATCGTGCTGTTCTTCCACGGCATGGACCGCGACGAGACGATCCTCGACGTCGACGAGCCGCATCGTGAGCTGACCGAGGCGCTTACCGGCGCCGGCTATGTCGTCGTCGCCAGCCGGGCCGGCGGGAACGTGTGGGGGAATGCCGCGTCCCGCCGTGTCTACGCCGATCTGGCCTATGGATCTGCCGAGCACTACGGAGTCGACAAATTGTTTCTACTCTCCGAATCCATGGGCGCCATCGCCGCGACGAATTTGATGGCCGGCGGCGAATTCAATATCTCCGGAATGGTGGCCATCAACCCATTGTTGGATGTCCGTTCGCTAGAACCCAAATATGTTGCACAGGCCGAGGACGCCAATTCCGACGTGCCGATATCGGCGGTGAATCCGATCGATATACCGGTGGCGAAGATGAAAGACGAGAAATTGCGCTTCTACGTGACACCCGATGACCAGCTGGTGCCCACCGACCGCAACGCCACGGCCTTCGAGCGGCGATACGGGGGTGTCGCCGACATCTCCACGGTCATGTGCAGCGGTGAGCACATGGACCCGTCGTGCATCCAAGGAAAGGACATCGTCGCGTGGTTCAACAGTCTCGGGTGATGGTGATCGGGTCGGGGACCCGGTTCGTCAGTGGGATCAGTCACTACACACACGCGCTGGCGTGTGCGCTCAGTGAACGCCACCGGGTCTCGGTCGTGCTGATCCGGCGGCTGCTCCCACGGCGTCTGTACCCGGGTGCCGACCGGGTGGGCGCCCACATCTCCGACCATGTGTACCCGCCCGGTGTGCGTGTCTACGACGGCGTCGACTGGTTCTGGTTCCCGTCTCTTCTCGTCGCGGTGCGGATGCTGTGGCGCGAACGTCCGGACACCGTCGTGATGCACTGGTGGACAGGCGCGGTCGCGCACACCTACCTACTGCTGGCGGCGGTGGCCCGGCTGCGTGGCTCGCGCATTGTGCTGGAGATGCACGAGCTGCAGGACACCGGCGAGGCGCAGATACCGCTGGCCGCGGGCTACGCGCGCGCGGTGATGCGGCTGTTGACACCGATGGTGGACGGGTTCGTCATCCACTCGGAGGCCGACCGTGGGCCCCTGACCGACGCGCACGAGGTCGGCTCGCGACCGGTCCAGGTGATCCACCACGGGCCGTACGAACAGTATTCGGCAGCGCCTCGGCATATGTTGCGCGAAGCACCCGCCGACCGGGTCAACCTGATGTTCTTTGGGACCATCCGGCCCTACAAGGGGTTGGAGGATCTGGTTCGCGTCTTCAACGACCTCCCCGAGGGCAACCCGTTCTGGCTGACCGTGATCGGGGAGACCTGGGAAGGTTGGACGTCGCCGGCCGAACTGATCGCCGGCAGCCCGTTCGCGGACCGGATCACCTTCGTCAACAGCTATGTGAGCGATGCCGAGGCCGCGCGTTGGCTGGCCGGCGCTGATGCACTCGTGCTGCCGTACCGCCGCTCGTCGGCCAGTGGACCGCTGCACGTGGGCATGTCTCTGGGGCTACCTGTCGCAGTGTCCGACATTCCGGCCCTGGTGGACTCGGCCGCCGGTTACCGAGGGTGTGTGTTCTTCCCGCCGGGGGACGTCGAGGCACTGCGAGAGGCCCTGTACCGGCTGGCTCGGATGCGGGGATCCCGCAACGACGATCCGGCGTCCTGGGATGAATCGGTGCGCCGCTACGAGGAGTTGTTCGCGCAGTTGGAATTTCACCGCGACGGGGACCAGTCGAACTCTAGGGTGGCGACGAGTCCCCGGTGATCGGAGCCCGGTAGGGCCACCGCCGAGAGTGAGACCGCTGTGGCGCCGCGCGAGATCACGTGGTCGATCGCAATCAGTGGCGGGACGGCTGAATCCGCGGGGTAGGTGGGCGGGCTGCCCACCCCGGCCTGTTGGGCGGCATCCCGAAATCCGTTGTGCAGCAGAGCCCGGAACGGACGTGCGTCGAGGGTGGAGTTGAAGTCGCCCATCACGACGGTTGCCGCGCCATTCGCCCCGCGGGCCAACTCCCGCATGGTCTCGCTGGCCTGCGCAATGTCTGCCTGCCAGTCGGCGACGGGCTGCGGCCAGGGCCCGGACATGTGCCCGACCACCACGGTCGGATCGGTGCCGCCATCGTCGATGTGCACGCGACCGCTGAGCATCACCATCCGATAGCCGGGGATGCGCTGCGCGTCGCGGATCGGGTACCGGCTCCACAGGCCCGCGCCCGCCGCCTCGTCGCGCGCCTCGACGACCCGGAATGGGAAGGTGGGTGAGAGTCGAGATGAGAGCCGTCGCGCCGCCGAAGGAGTCAATTCCTGGACCGCGAGGATGTCGGCTCGATCCTCGGCTGACCGCGCGAGTTGCTCGGTATCTGCCTGCCCCAGATGCACATTGGCGGTCATGACCCGTACGGTCACCGCGCCGGTGCGGGCTTCGGCGGGTAGGTACTGCGGCATTTGAACAGCCGTGGCGGTCACGGACAAACCTGTCGCCGCCACGGCTGCCGGCCAATGCCGGGCCGCGACCGACAACAGCAAGGCCGCGAAAGCACAGAGGGACAGCACGGGGACGAAGGCCGCTGCGACGACGGCGGCGTGATGGGTGATCGGGACGTAACGGGCGGCGATTGCAGCGGCGGACACCGCGGAGAACGCGAGACCGGCCGCCAGGGCGATACGGCGCGCGGTCACCACCGAATGCCGTCGCCGGAGGGCGAATGTTTCCGAATTCTCACGAGGACAGCGTAGAGGCCCGCGGGAAGAATTGGCGACATAAATTCCGTGATATTTTGAGTAATGCCTCGACTCGTCGAACTCTCACTTCCTCGCGTGCTACGGAATTCGCTGTTCGTCGTCAGTGTTCCCGCCATTCTCGCTGGATGCCTTACGGGGGCCGCGGAGGGAGCGCCGTCGTCGAACGGGAACTGCGCTGCCACCGCCGCCGACACCCAGGGTTGGGGTGTTCCGGATCGCGAGGCTGGGTTCGACGCCCCGTCCGCGCTGAACGACTGGTGGCTCTATGACGGCCCGGGCCACGACGGCAACGGCCGCCGGACACCCGCGGCCATCTCGGTCGCCGACGGCGAACTCACGATCGCCGGCGACGCGGTCGGCAACTCCGGCGGTATGGCCTGGCGCGGCGGTGGCCAGATGTACGGGCGGTGGGAGGTGTGCGCCCGATCGACCGTGGCGGCAGAGACCTACCACTCGGTGGCCCTGCTGTGGCCGGACGCCAACGACTGGCCGATTGGCGGGGAGGTCGATTTCATGGAGATCGTGACTGCCGACCGCCAGCGCGTCGACTACAACTTGCACTACGGGTCCGACGACCGGCGCGAGGGTCATCAGACCTTCGTCGACGCGACGCAGTGGCACAGCTGGGCGGTGGAGTGGACCCCCGAGCGGATCGCCGTCTTCGTCGACGGACAGCAGTGGGCGCAGAGCACCGACCCCAGCCGTTTCCCGCCCCGCTCGATGCATCTGTGCCTGCAACTCGATGACTTCGGCGGCGACACCGGCGCCGGCGGTCAGCTCGCCGTGGACTGGGCGCGGCAGTACCGGTTGGCCTAGCCGGAGCAAAGGCGGATCGTAGTAATGTCTCCTCGCGTGGAGACAGAGTTGTGTGTGTGCCGACACGGCCGCTCCGCCCATGAGCACCACCGCTCAGGCAGCGACTGCGCGCTGTGCCCGCCGGGAGCGTGCCCGCGGTTCCGCCGGGCCACTCGCCTGCGGACGTGGTTGGACAGGTTCCGGCGCTAGTCCGCGCCCGCCCCGGTAGTGGGTGGACGGTCCAGGTCCCGCAGCGTGGGCAACCCCACCGCGACCAGACCGAGCAGAACCATCGGCACGGAGAGCGCCAGGAAGGTGACGTGCAGACCGGCGCTGTCGGCCAGGGGTCCGGCGACCACCAGACCCAGCGGCCCGGCGGCGTAGGCCAGCGAGCCCATCACCCCGACCACCCGCCCACGCAGATGCGACGGTGCGCGGGTCTGCATGACGTAGTTGTAGATCGGCGCGATGGGGCCGTACACCAGCCCGACGATCGCCGACAGTGCCAGGATCACCGGGAGCGGCGGCAGGAAGGCGATCACCGTCATCGCGATGCCGAGGGTGAGCACCGCGGTGAGCATGACCGTGCGGCGATTGGCGTACCGGGACAGCGCCGCATAGCCCAGCGCGCCGACCAGACCGCCGATCGACAGGGCCATCAGCACCCAGCCCAGGTGCGCGGGCTCATCGCGGTCGGTGAAGTACTTCGGGAACAGCACGCTCTCCATCGGCATGTACAGACCGGTGGCGATCAGCTCGACGATCGCCAGCGTACGCAGAACCGGTGTGCGCCAGACGAACCGGAGACCCTCCAGGATGCCGGCCAAGACCCGGTCAGGGATCTGGTCGCGCGCGGGCGCCCCGGCGCCCTCGAGCCGAAGCACCGCGATCGCGCCGATCGACAGCAGAAAGGCGCCTGCGGTCACCCACATCGTGTCGACCCCACCCAGGGTGGCGATCAGCAGACCGCCCAGCCCCGGCCCGACGATGTAGGCCAGATTGAACACCGCCTCGTACACGCTGTTGGCATGGTCGAGCGTCCAGCCGGCCCGCTGTGCGGCCTCCGGCAACATCGTCTCGCGCGCGGTGATCCCGGCCGGATCGAACAGCGCGCCCAGGGCGGCGAGCAGGGCCAGCACGGCGACATTGATCACCTGGACGCCGAAGGTCAGCGCCAGCACCGGCACCGCCGCGACCGACAGTGCCGAGAGCGCATCGGAGATCATCGCCACCCGTCGCCGGCCCAGATAGTCGACGGCCGCGCCGGCGATCAGCGTGGCGACCAGCAGCGGCAGGGTGCCCGCCATCGCGACGATCGACGCGTCCACCGCGGAGCCGTTGCGCTGCAACACCAACCACGGGAACGCGACCAGCGAGATGCCGTTGCCTGCACCCGCGCTCAACGCCGAGAACAGAATGAGGAGCAGCGGACCGCGTTTGCCGGTGATCATGGATATCGCGGCCGAATCTAGCAGCGCCGCAACCCGGTAGCGAGCGAATTTCGCGGCGATGCACAGTGGAGCCGTGCAGTTACCCCATCCGCGCACCGGCGCGCAGTTCGCCTCGCCGGTCCCGCCGGGCTCGGGTTGGCCCTCGGACCCCGCCACCTCCGACACCGCGGTCGCGGAGTCGGCGGCGCCCGTGGCCTCGCTGGCGGCGGCCACCGAGACGCTGGCAGAACTCGACGCCCTGGTCTCGGTGTGCCGCGCCTGTCCGCGGCTCGTCCAGTGGCGCGAGCAGGTCGCCCGCAAAGAGGTGGCCGTGCGCAAGGCCTTCGCCGAGCAGCCGTACTGGGGCCGGCCGGCCCCCGGACTGGGCGACGCGCACCCGCGCATCCTCGTCGTCGGCCTGGCGCCGGCCGCGCACGGGGCCAATCGCACCGGCCGGGTGTTCACCGGCGACCGCTCGGGTGACTTCCTGTTCGCCGCGCTGCACCGGGCCGGACTGGCGAATCAGGCTCTGTGCGTCGACGCCGCCGACGGCCTGGCCATGACCGGCGCGCGGGTGGCCGCCGCGGTGCGCTGTGCGCCGCCGGGCAATGCGCCGGCGCCGGCCGAGCGGGCGACGTGTGCGCCGTGGCTGGACGCGGAGTGGCGTCTGGTCGCTGCGGAGGTTCGGGTGGTGGTGGCGCTCGGCGGTTTCGCCTGGAAGGCCGCGCTGGACATGCTGCGCCGCGCCGGCGCCGTCGTGCCGGTCCCGGCGCCGAAATTCGGTCACCTCGTCGAGGCGGTGATCGGGGACGTCACGCTGCTCGGCTGCTTCCACCCCAGCCAGCAGAACACGTTCACCGGCAGGCTCACCCCGGCGATGATGGACGCCGTCTTCTCCGCGGCCAAGCGGATGGCGGGCCGGTGAGGACCGCCGCCCGGGAACGTACGGCCACCCGGATGCGTTGACCCTGCCATGCGCCTTTCCGTCCTCGATCTCGTTCCGGTGCGGACCGACCAGTCCACCTCGGATGCGCTGGCCGCCACCACGCGCCTCGCGCAGACCGCCGACCGACTGGGCTACACCCGCTTCTGGATCGCAGAGCACCACAACATGCCCGCCGTCGCGGCCACCAGCCCGCCCGTGCTGATCGCCCATCTCGCCGCCCACACCTCGGCGCTGCGGCTCGGTTCCGGCGGGGTGATGCTGCCCAACCACGCGCCGCTGGCGGTGGCCGAACAGTTCGCGCTGCTCGAGGCCGCCCATCCCGGCCGCATCGACCTGGGCATCGGGCGGGCGCCGGGTTCGGATCCGGTGACGTCGATGGCCCTGCGCGGCGCGGCCGGCCGGGACGACACCGACATCGAACGCTTCCCGCAGTACCTCGACGACGTCGCGGCCCTGATGAGCACCGACGGTGTGCGGGTGTCGCTGCCGCGAAATCTGATGCGGGAGAACTACATCCTCAAGGCCACGCCCGCCGCCGGGTCGGAGCCGAGGCTGTGGCTGCTGGGTTCGTCGATGTACTCGGCGCACCTCGCGGCGGCCAAGGGTCTGCCCTACGTCTTCGCCCACCATTTCTCCGGGCAGGGCACCAAGGAGGCGCTGGAGGTCTACCGGTCGGAGTTCCGGCCCAGCGACCTGACGGCCGAACCCGTCACGTTCCTGACCGTCAACGCCGTGGTGGCCGACACCCACGACGAGGCGATGTCCCTGATGCTGCCGAATCTGCAGATGATGGCTCGGCTGCGCACCGGTCAGCCGCTCACGCCGCTGGACCTCGTGGAGGACGCCGAACAGCTGGAGCTCGGCGCGCAGGCGCAGGCGGTGATCCAACACGGGCTCGCCCGCGCGGTGGTCGGCTCGCCGGCCGAGGCGGCTGATCAGGTCCGCGCGCTGGCCGCCGAGTTCGGCGTCGACGAGGTGATGGTCAATCCCGTCGCATCCGCGCGCCGGGGCACCGATCCGGCGACCGCGCCGGCCCGCGACACCACGCTGGAGTTGCTGGCCAAAGAGCTCTTCTAGGGTGCCAGCTCGACGATCGGGATCGGGCGGGTGGTGCGCTTCTGGTAGGCGTCGTAGCGGCCGGAGTTGTTGTCGTTGACGATCCGCCACAGCCGTGCGTAATCCGGATCATCGGGCATGATCGGCGTGGCCGTGGCCTTCAGGCGGCGGGTGCCCAGGTTGATCTCGACGTCGGGGTTCGCCTTGAGGTTGTGGTACCAGCCCGGTGCCTTCGGGGCGCCGCCGAGCGACGCCACGATGTAGTACTTTCCGCCGTCCTCGGCGTAGGTCAGCGTGTTGATCCGGGCGATGCCCGTCTTGGCGCCGGTGGTGTGCAGCAGCAGACTCGGCGGTGCGAAGGGGATGTGATGGCCGATGCGTCCGCCCGACTTCTGATACATCAGATCGTGCAGGCGTAGGAGCCGTATCCCGATCTGTTCGAGCGGCGAGAGATGATCCATCGGTCCAGTGTGTCAGCCGCCGGGCCGACGCCTCATCCCATGCCGGCGATCTGGGCGACGGTCAGCGCCGCGGTCAGCTGCAGCAGATCCCGAGGGCGGCCGATCCGCAGCTGGGTCAGTTCCTCGAGTCGGCGCATGCGCTGCGCGACGGTGTTGGGGTGCAGGTGCAGGGCGGCAGCCGCCGCCCGCCGGTCCAGGTCGTGGTCGAGCAGCACCCGTGCGGTGCGCAGCAACGCGGCCGCGCGGTCGCGGTCGTAGTCGAGCGCCGGTCCGAGTACCGCGCGGGCGAAGGCACGCAACCGTTGCGGATCGTCGAGTTGCAGCAGCAGATGGTCCAGCACGGTTTCCCGCAGGTCGATGACCGCCGGCGAATCCGATTGTGCGGCAAGCGACAACGCTCCGCGCAGAGTGCGGAAGGTGGCGGCCAGCTCGGCGGCGGGCGCGGGTGGGGCCACCGCGGCGACGGCTGCGGTGCCCAGCCCGCTCACCGCGACGGATTCGACGATCCGGGCGGCCACCTCGCGTGCCGCGCCGGCGCCGGGATGCTCGGCCCACACCAGCACCAGATCCCCGCGGTGCACGGCGGTCAGCGGTTTCGCCGGCATTCCGGCGACGGCGCGGTCGGCGGCCGAGAGCAGGCGATCGGCGGCGGGCCGGCCGCCGCGGTGCGGTGGCTCGGCGCATCGCACGGCGATCAGAATCTGGTCGCCCGACAGATCCCACCCCAGCCGACGGGCGCGTTCGGCGAGCACAGCGATGTCGCCGCCGTCGGCGCTGAGCAGGTCGGCCACCAGCGATCCGCGCAGCCGCTGCTCGACCTCGGCCGCAGTGCGGGCGCGCAGCAGTTCCAACGCCGCCACCACGGCGGCGTGTTCGATCGCGCGCACATCCAGGGAACTGAGGGCGGTGCGCGCAGCGCTGACGCGCAGCCGGGCGACCACCGCGCCGTCGAGCACCACCCCCGCGACCGTCTCGTCCCCGGCGCCGAGCACCTCCCCGGCGGCCAGTCGGACGTCCAGATCCTCCCCCGCCGGGACCTGCGGTCGGTCCGCCGCGGTGTCCGCCAGGGTTTCGCCGTACATCCCTTCGATCAGTACCGGCCGGTGGAGGAGCTCCGACAGGGCGGCGGCCACCCCGGCGACGCCCTCGCCGCGCAGCGCGGTGGCCGTGAGCATGGCGTGCACCTCCTCGGCGCGGCGCAATTCCCGGATCGTGTGTTGTTCGCTGGCCCGCAGCTGAGCGGTGCCCAGCGCGATCGCCACCTGCGTGGCCAGCGTCGTCACCAGGGAGATCTCCGCCGCGTCGAAGCGGTGTGGTGCCGTTCGATAGCCGTTGAGCGCCCCCACCACCTGCCCGGCGCGCAGCAGCGGGGCCGAGACCAGCGCACGGTAGCCCTGCTCGTGGGCAACCCCGCCCCAGCCGAAACCGGGTTGCAGGTCGACGTCCTTGAGCCACACCACCTCGCCGGTGCGATACGCCACGCTGGTGGGCGCCTCCTCGGTGCCGCGGACGTCGAGCAGGATCGGGCGGGTGGCGTTGACCTGCGCGACGTATTCCGCCGACAGGCCGTGGGATCCGACGATGGTCAGCGCCCGCCCGCTGTCATCAGGGAGCAGCACCGCGCAGAAGTCGAAGTCGAGCAGGGCGCACGCCGTCTCGGCGACCCGGTCCAGCAGGTCGGTCACCGGCTCGTCGCCCCCCACCGCCGCGCCGATCTCGGCCAACGCGTCCAGCCATCCCTCGAGCGGCACCGGTGTCGTCCCAGACATACGGAGCAGCATAAGTATGTGTGGGCAGACATTGCCGCGGATTGGGGACGGCGGCATCGTTGGCCCCAACGGTGACAGCGGTCACACGCCGACGGTCAACAAGGAGGATCTCCGTTGCGCATTCCGATTCGAACCCGGGCATTAATCCGGGGCGCGCGTGCGGCCGTCGCGCTCGGGGCCGTGGCGGCGGTCGCGCTGTCGACGGCGTGTTCGGCCGGCCTCGGTGGCCCGGCGTCCTCACGCGCCGCTCGGGACGGGGTCATCCGGTTCACGTTCGCGCCCGACCCCATCTGGGACTACATGAACGAGACCGGCATCGTCGACGAGTGGCAGCGCGACACCGGCTACCGCATCGAGACGAGTGCCACCTGGGACGAGTTCGGCCTGTTCGCCGGCGGCCACGCCGACATCATCTCCACGGCGTCCTTCGAGGTGCCCGCCCTCGAGGAGCAGACCCAGCGCGAGACCGTCATCATCGGCCGCTACAACGCCGAACGCAGCCGGATCTTGGTCCGCACCGACGATCCGGCCCAGTCGCTCGCGGATCTGCGGGGTAAACGCCTCGGCGTGTTCACCACTGTCTCGGGCACCCTGGTGTGGAGCGGCCTGGTCAAGCAGATGCACGACATAGACCTCGTCGGCGGCGACTTCGAGATCGTGGTGGCCGATATCCAGAATCTGTCGAACCTGCTGGCCCGCGGCGAGATCGACGCGTGCATCTGTTACCCCGATCTGTCGGCCCGGGATCTGCGAGAGGGCACCGTGCGCGCACTCTACGACGGAAAGTCCTCGGCCGAGGTGTTCGCCGATCTGGACGCGCCGGGACACGACGGCCCGATGGGCAACGTGTTCGTCGCCCGCGAGGACTGGGTCGACGGTCACCCCGGTGAGGTGTCGGCGTTCCTGGATCTGTGGACCCGCGGTCTACAGGAGTGGGCGGCCCACCGCGACGAGATGATCGAGCGCTACCCCCAGCACTTCGCGGTCGACACTCCCGAGGACATCGCGTTCATGAAGGACTATGTGGCCCAACATGACTGGGTCGTCGACGACGTCCGATTCGACCAACAGTGGGCCGAGGACGAGAGCTCGATATTCGATCTGATGCGGCGTGCGGGCGTCATCGGTGACGACGTCGCCGACCCGCGCTTCCTGCCCACCGAAGGAGTGCAACGGTGACCCAGACCATCACCCCGCCGGACGCGCAGCCGACGCCGCGCGATCCGGGCCCGAGGACCCGCAGACACCGGGTGCGCCGGCCGGCCGGACCGCGCCGGTGGCTGGTGTCGCTGATCGGGCTGATCGCGGCGATCGGCGGCTGGGCCGTGATCGCGGCGATCGTGGACGATCCGATCCTGCCCCGGCCCGCCGCGGTCCTCGACGAGGTCGTCGCGATCACGATGTCGGGGGAGGCGTTCACGAACTTCGCCTCGAGCATCGGCAAGATCGCCGCCGGATTCGCCATCGCGATGGTCGCCGGTCTGGTGATCGGATTCGCGATGGGCCGCAGCACATTCATGACGTCCTACTTCTCCCTGCCGCTGTTCGTCCTCGGCAACATGCCCGGCCTGACCTACGCGGTGTTCGGGCTGCTGATCTTCGGGGTCGGCGCCGGGGGACCGATCGTGGTGTCGGCCCTGGTGGCGTGTCCGTTCATCGCGATGAACGTCGCCGAGGGGGTCCGATCGGTCGACGGCAGCCTGCTGTCGATGTGCCATGCGTTCGGGCGCAACCGCCGCGACATCCTGCGCCACCTCTACCTGCCCGCCCTCACCACGTTCGTCTTCGCCGGAGTGCGTTACGGCTTCGCGATGGCCTGGAAGGTCGAAGCGCTCACCGAGGTGTTCGGCGCCAGCGACGGCGTCGGGTTCATGATCCGCAAGGCCTATCAGGAATTCCAGGTCGCCGACATGCTCGCCTGGACCACCCTGTTCATCGTCGCCATGGTGCTGATCGAGCGCGGCCTGGCCTATTTGGAGAACCGCTTCTTCGCCTGGCGGAAGGAAATCGCATGACCACCGCAACACTGTCGACCCCCGCGTGGCGGCGTCATCTGCGCGGACAATCCATGTCGGCCGTCGCCGTGCTGGCCGCGCTGCTGACCATCCTCGGTGCCTGGCAGCTGGCCGTTGTCGTCGGCAATCGCATCCCGTCGCCGGCCGACGCCGTCGACAGCCTGATCTCCGAGGCGGCGATCGGCGAGCTGTGGCACAACCTGGCGATCAGCATGAACCGCTTCCTGCTGGGCTTGGCCGCGGCGCTGATCGTGGGTGCGGCGCTCGGCGTCTGGATGGGCCTGTCCAAGATCGCCGACCTGGCCTTCGCCGACGTCAACGCCGCAGCCCTGGCCATCCCCGCGGTCATCTGGGCCCTGCTGACCACCATGTGGTTCGGGTTCGGCTGGCTGACCCCGGTGGTCACCGTGTTCCTGTCCGGTCTGCCGTTCGTCGTGGTGAACATCGCCAAGGCGACCAGGGCGGTGCCCGCGGACCTGGTGTTGATGGCGCGGTCCTTCGGTGTGCCCCGCACGAAGGTGCTGCGCCACATCGTGGCCCCCGCGGTCGCGGGCTCCACCGTGGCGGCCGTGCGGTTCGCCATCATGAGCGCCTGGAACGGACTCCTGCTGGCCGAGTGGTTCGGCTCGACCTCCGGGGTGGGCTGGCGCTCGCGGTACTGGTACGACGCGAACCAGCTCGACGGCTTCTTCGCCTGGGTGCTGGTGTTCATCCTGCTACTCGTCATCGCCGATCTGCTGATCCTCGGCCCGCTCGAACGCCGCATCACCCGCTGGCGCTCGGCCTGACCCAGCCTCCGCCCCCGCCCCTTCACCGCTAGAAACGAGAAATCATGGCCTCCATCGAAATCCGCGAACTCGTCAAGGAGTTCCACGGCCGCAACGGCGCCACCACCCGGGTGATCGACGGCATCGACCTCACCATCTCCGGCGAGACATTCGTCTCGATCGTCGGACCGTCGGGCAGCGGCAAGACCACCCTGCTCAACATCGTCTCGGGCATCGAGACACACACCTCCGGCACCGTCGACCTGCGGGCCGGCACCCGCGAGGCCCGCGTCGGCTACGTCTTCCAGGATCCGCGGCTGCTGCCGTGGCGGACGGTGATGGCCAACCTCGGCTTCGTCCAGCACGAGCGGGCCGGATGGGAGAAGCGCGCCCGGCACTATCTCGACCTGGTGGGCCTGAGCCACTGCGCCGACCGTTTCCCGGCCCAACTGTCCGGCGGTCAGCAGCAACGCATCGGCATCGCCAGGGCCTTCGCCGTCGAGCCCGACGTGCTGCTGATGGACGAGCCGTTCAGCCACCTCGACGCGATGACCTCGCGCACGCTGCGCGAACATCTGGAACGCATCTGGCTGGAGTCGCGCCGCACCGTCATGTTCGTCACCCACGACGTGACCGAGGCGGTGCAGCTGTCGGATCGGATCGTGGTGCTGGCCCCCGGCGGCCACATCCACGAGATCATCGACGTCGACCTGCCGCGTCCCCGCCGTGCGTCCGACCCCGCCGTCGCCGTACTCCAGGCCGAGGTCCTGCAGCGGTTCGAGGCCCTCGAAGCGGCGACCGTGGGGAGCCCGGCATGATCGAGCTGCGACCCGGCCCCGTCGACGTCCACGCCCACTGGCTGCCCGAGGATCTGTTCGGTCTGCCGCCCGGTTCCCCGGTGCCCCCGCTGAACGGTCGCGACGGTCAGCTGCATCTGGGCGATCTGCCGCTGTCGATCGAGACCGCGGCGATGAGCGATGCCGACCGCGTGCTGGCCGACACCGATGCCGCCGGTCTGGGTTGCCGGGTGATCTCCGCGCCGCCGTTCGCCTTTCCCGTCGCCGATGCGCCCGGGGTCGACGATTACGTGGGCAGCTTCAACGACGCACTGACCAGGACGTGCCGCGACAGCGCGGGCCGGCTGCTCGGACTGGGCCTGGTGTCCCTGCACGACGCCGACGCGGCCCGTAAGCAGATGGACGCGATCGCCGGCTCGGGGGTGGTGCGTGGGATCGCGGTCCCGCCACTGCTGGGCGCCACGTCCTTCGATGTGGATCCGATGCGGGATGTGCTGCGCAGCGCGGCCGAATACGACCTGGCGGTGCTGGTACATCCGATGCAGCTGGCGCGGCCCGAGTGGTCGTCGTACTACCTGGCCAACCTGATCGGCAATCCCGTCGAAACCGCCACCGCAGCAGCGGCTCTCGTACTCGGCGGTGTGCTCGAGGAACTTCCGCAGCTGCGGATCTGCCTGCTGCACGGCGGTGGCTGCGCACCCGCGCTGGTCGGCCGCTGGCAGCACGGCTGGTCCCAGCGCGCCGATGTCCGTAGCGCCGAGACCCGTTCTCCCCGGGAAGGTTTCGCCGGGTTGTGGTTCGACACGCTGACCCACGACGGTCCGGCTCTGGAGCTGCTTCGGGCGCACGCCGACCCGGCGCATCTGATGTGCGGTAGCGACTACCCGTTCGACATGGGGGTCACCCGGCCGCTGGACCTGCCGCACGCCGTGGGCATCACCGACGCCGCCCTGGAACACAACGCCCACCGCTTCCTGGGCCTCGAAGGAGAACCTGATGACTGAGAACATCAACCCGCGGCACGACTGGAGCGGGCATCGCGCGCTGGTGGTCGGCGGCTCGATCGGCGGGCTCACCACCGCGCTGCTGTTGCGCCGCCTGGGCTTCGACGTGTCGGTGTACGAGCGCACACCGACCAATCTCGACGGTCGCGGCGGGGGGATCGTGCTGCAGCCCGACACCCTGCGCTGGTTCGTCGAGTGCAGTGACCAGCATCCCGAACAGGTCAGCACCTCAACGCATTACGTGCAGTATCTGGGGGCCGTCAACGAGCTCGTGCACCGCGAGGACGCGCCGTGGCGCTACACGTCCTGGGGGACGTTCTACCGGGCACTGCTCGCCGATTTCGGCACCGACGACTACCACCTCGGACAGTACGCGTCCGGCTTCGACGAGGACGTCGACGGTGTCGAGGTGCGGTTCACCTCGGGCCGCCGCGAACGCGCCGATCTGGTGGTGTTCGCCGACGGGATCAGTTCACCCAGCAGGCGGCGGATCTCACCGGAGACCAGGCTCGAGTACTCGGGTTATGTCGGCTGGCGCGGCACCGTGCCGGAGCGCGAGGTGTCGGCCGGGACGTTCGAGTTGCTGCACGATTCGATCACCTACAGCGTCGCACCGCATACCCACATCAACGTCTACCCGATCCCCTCACCCGAGGGGGGTCTGGCGGTGGGGGAGCGCCTGCTGAACTATGTCTGGTACCGCAACGTGCCCGAGGGACACGAACTCGACGAGTTGATGACCGACAAGCGCGGCTTCCTGGCGGGGGTGTCCCTGCACCCGGGTGCGGTGCAGGACCGATTCGTCGACGAGATGCGCCGGGCGGCGCCGTCGGTGCTCGCCCCCGCCGCGGCCGAGGTGGTGGTGCGCACCGAACAGCCCTATCTGCAGGCGGTGTACGACGCGGTCGCCCAGCGCATGGCCATGGGTCGGGTGGCCCTGATCGGCGATGCCGCGAGCGCCGCGCGACCGCATGCAGCGGCCGGCACCGCCAAAGCCGCCGCCAACGCGTGGGCCCTCTACGACGCACTGTCCGACAGCGGCGACATCGCCGAGGCGCTCGCGAAGTGGGAACCCGGCCAGCTCGAGCTCGGACAGCGGCTGGTGCAGCGCGTCCAGGACATGGGCGCCCGGTCCCAGTTCGACTGCACCTGGATCCCGGGCAATCCCGAGAACCGTTTCGGCCTCTACGGCCCCGGACACTAGGAGACACGATGACCACCCATGCAGAGTTCCTCACCGATGCGCCGCTGGCCGGCACCCTGGTGGGCACCGATTTCGAGGGCTGGACCGACGCGCTGCGCGCCGAGTTCACCGACCACGCCCACGACGGGCATGTCGGGTCCCGGCTGCTGAGCGAGAACGAGCGGGTCCGGGTCTGGGAGATCCGGCTGGCACCCGGCGAACGCTTCCACGCCCACCGGCACGTGCTGGACTACTTCTGGACGGCGGTGAACGCGGGCCGCAGCCGCCAGCACACCGCCGACGGCACCACCCGCGAGGTGTCCTACGCCGCCGGCGAGACGCGCCACTTCACCTTCGCCGCAGGCGAATTCCTGTTGCACGACATCGAGAACGCCGGCTCCGAGGATCTGGTGTTCACCACCGTCGAACACCTCGACTCGGCCAACGCGCCGCTGCCGCTGTGAGGCTTCCGTCGCGTTAGGGCGTGCGGTCGAGTTCGGCGAGTGCCGCACGCAGCAACCGGCCGGACTCCTCGCGGTCGGGGTCGCGCCGCAGCACCATGTTCTTGGCGAACGACAGCTTGTCCCCGCTGCGGCGGGGCAGCACGTGCAGGTGGATGTGGAACACCGTCTGGAACGCCGCCTTGCCGTCGTTGACGACGAGGTTGTTGCCGTCGGCATGCAGGCCGGAGCGTCTGGCCGCCTGGGCGATGCGCTGGCCGATGCGGACCATGTCGGCCAGTGTCTCGGGTGCGGTGTCGGTCAGATCCACGCTGTGCCGTTTGGGGATCACCAGGGTGTGACCGCGACTGAAGGGTCGGATGTCGAGGATGCCCAGGTATCCGTCGTCCTCGTAGACGCGGATGGCGGGGGCATCCCCGGCGACGATGTCGCAGAACACACAGGACACCACGTCACCGTATTACGCTGCCGGAGGTGACCGCCTCCGAATTGGCCTTTGCCGGTGCCGCCGAACAAGCTCGACGGCTCGCGGCGGGCACGGTGAGCGCGCCGGCCCTGCTCGACCTCTACCTCGAGCGCATCGCCCGGCTCGACCCGGAGCTGCACGCCTACCGGACCGTGCTCACCGAGCGGGCGCGCGCCGACGCCGCCGCCGCTCAGGCGCGACTGGACGCCGGGGAGCGGCTTCCGCTGCTCGGCGTGCCGATCGCGATCAAAGACGATGTCGACGTCGCCGGCGAGCTGACCACACTGGGCAGCAGCGCGCACGGGCCCGCGCCGGAGCAGGACGCCGAGGTGGTGCGCCGGTTGCGGGCCGCGGGGGCGGTCGTCCTCGGTAAGACCTCGGTGCCGGAACTGATGGTGTGGCCGTTCACCGAGTCGGTGACCTTCGGGGCGACGCGCAATCCGTGGAACACCGACTACACCCCGGGTGGCAGCAGCGGCGGCAGCGCGGCCGCGGTGGCCGCCGGGCTCGCCGCGATGGCGCTCGGCTCCGACGGTGCCGGATCGATCCGCATCCCGTCGACCTGGTGCGGCGTGTTCGGCATCAAACCGCAGCGCGGCCGGGTCCCGATGGCCCCGCAGGACGGCGCATGGTGCGGGCTGTCGGTCAACGGCCCGATCACCCGGACGGTGGAGGATGCGGCGCTGTTCTTGGACGTCACCGCCGACGAACCGGTACCTGCGGGCGGGTTCGTCACCGCGGCCACCCGGTCACCGGGACGACTGCGGATCGCCCTGAGCGCGAAGGTGCCGCCGACGATGACGGCGCGGGTGGGCCGCGCCCAGCGCGCCGCCGTCGAGGAAGCCGGCGAGGTGTTGCGCGAGCTCGGCCACGACGTGGTGCACCGCGATCCGGACTATCCGCGGTTCGCCGTCTACGGTCACGCGCTACCCAGGATGCTGCGCGGCATCTCCGACACCGCCGCGGCGCTGCCCCGACCGGAGCGTCTCGACGCCCGCACCCGGACCATGGCCCGCATCGGCGCGCTGTTCTCCGACCGCCGGATGGCGCGCATCCGCGCCGCGGAGAAGACGGTGGCCGACCGGATCACCCGCATCTTCGACGACGTCGACGTGGTGATCACCCCCGGTGCGGCGACCGGCCCGTCGCGGGTCGGGGCCTACCGCCGCCGGGGCGGGGTGAGCACCCTGGCGCTGGTGTCGGCGCGGGTGCCGTTCCAGGTGCTGTTCAACGCGACCGGCCAGCCCGCGGCGGTGGTGCCGTGGGGTTTCGACGGGCAGGGGCTGCCCACGTCGATTCAGCTGGTGGGGCGGCCGTTCGCCGAGGCGACGCTGCTCTCGGTGAGCGCACAGATCGAACGCACCCGGCCGTGGTCGCAGCGCAGCCCGGCGGTGAGCTGAGCGGTCACCGCGACAGCGCCGCGCGCCACGCCGCCAGCTTGGCCTCGTAGCGCATCGTCTGGGCGGGGCTGGTCGAGGGCAGCCGCTGGAATTCGGCCGCGAACTCCCCGGCCACCAGCCGCCGGAAGTTCTTCTCGGCCGCGGCGCCGTTGAACAACACCCGCCGGATGGTCGGATGTGCCTCGAACAGCGGCCGGAAGCCGTTGGCCACCATGCTCTTCGGTTCGACTGCCGAATCCAGGCTGCCCCGGCGCCGGCAGGAGGCCAGCACATCCCAGACCGCGACACCGTGGAGGGTCAGCGCGGCGGTGCGCTGCTCATAGGGCTCGTCGGCGGCGAAACCGTAGAGCTCCCCGGTGATCCGCCAGAACGCGTTCTGGGGATTGCCGTAGTACTGATGCCGGGCCAGCGCCAGCACGCTCGGCGCATTACCGAGTATCAGCACCCTCGGCCGGTCGCCGAGGATCGGTGCGAAGCCGTGCAACAGCGGTGCGCGGTCGTCAGTGTCGGGGGTGCGCACGGGCACCGGTATACCGTGGCCGCGTGGGTGAAGTCGAGGACGTCGAGTCATCCGGGCTGCTCGACGGGCTGACCGGCGCGGCGCGTGACGAACGCGCCGAGTTGATCGGGTGGCTCAGGCAGCGCGGCGTCTCCGTCGAGGAGATCCGGGAGGCTGTCTCACCCATGCTGCTGGCCTCACGTCGGGTGATCGGTGATGACGGCGTGTACGTGTCGGCGCGGGAGACCAGTGAGAAGTACGGCGTCGACCTGGAACTGCTGCAGCGCATGCAACGGGCGATGGGGTTGTCGCGCGTCGACGATCCCGACGCCGCGGTGCATCTGCGCGCCGACGCCGAGGCTGCTGCGCACGCACAGCGGTTCCTGGAGTACGGGCTGGATCCCGATCAGGTCGTGCAGGTCGTGCGGGTGCTGTCGGAGGGGATGGCCAAGACCGCCGAAGCGATGCGGTACGCCGCCTTCGCCGCGATCCTGACCCCCGGCGCGTCGGAGCTCGAACTCGCCAAGGCGTCCGAGGCGCTGGTGCGTGAGCTGTCCCCGCTGCTGGTCCCCATGATCGGCGACATGCTGCTGCTACAGCTGCGGCACTCGATGGAGACCGAGGCCGTCACCGCCGCCGAGCGGGCCCGGGGCGTCCCGCTGCCGGGGGCGCGGATCGTATCGATCCTGTTCGCCGATCTGGTCGGATTCACCCGGCTCGGCGAGGCGGTGCCGCCCGAGGAGCTCGAGCAGCTCGCCCGCCGGCTCGGTGATTTCGCCCGGGAGCTCGCCGTGCCGCCCGTGCACTTCGTCAAGACCATCGGAGACGCCGTGATGCTGGTGAGCACCGAACCGGCCGCGCTGCTCAGCGCGGCGCTCGACCTGCTCGACGCCACCGCGACGGTGCCGGACTTCCCGCGGCTGCGCGTGGGGGTGGCCACCGGCGAGGCGGTCAGCCGGGTCGGTGACTGGTTCGGCAGTCCGGTCAATCTCGCCAGCCGGGTCACCGCGGCCGCCCGCCCGGGTTCGGTGCTGGTCGCCGAGGCGACGCGGGAGGCCATCGGCGACGACGACCGGTTCACGTGGTCGTTCGCCGGGGCCCGGCACCTCAAAGGCATCAAGGGCGATGCGAAGCTGTTCCGCGCGCGCCGCCCCGACCAGTGACCCGACGAGACGGGCGGAAGCGTCGCAGCCGCAGGCTGTTGGTGACGACGAAGACCGAGCTGGCCGCCATCGCGGCGCCCGCGATCATCGGGTTGAGCAGTCCCAGCGCCGCCAACGGCAGTGCGGCGACGTTGTAGGCGAACGCCCAGAACAGATTGCCCTTGATGGTGCGCAGGGTGGCACGCGACAGGCGGATCGCGTCCGGGACCGCCCGCAGGTCCCCGGTCACCAGCGTGAGGTCGGCCGCCTCGATCGCGGCGTCGGTGCCGGTTCCCATCGCCAGCCCCAGGTCGGCCTGGGCGAGTGCCGCGGCGTCGTTGACTCCGTCCCCGGTCATCGCCACGACCCGCCCGTCGGCCTGCAGCCGGCGGATCGCGTCGACCTTGCCCTCCGGCAGCACCTCGGCGATCACGGTGTCGATACCGACCCGCTCGGCGACCGCATGCGCCGCCCGCCGGTTGTCGCCGGTGAGCAGCACCGGGGCCAGACCCAGCGCACGCAGCTCGGCGATCGCGTCCGCGGCGTCGTCCTTGACCGTGTCGGCGACCACCACCAGACCGGCGATTGCGTCGTCGACCGCGAACCACACCGCGGTCTGGCCGCGCGCCTCGGCGGTGTCGGCGAACCGCTGTAGGTCCTCGGTTGCCGATGCCCCGAGCCAGGCCAACCGCCCCGCGGCGACCCGCCGTCCGTCCACCGTGCCGCGGACCCCACGGCCCCCGTGGTTCTCGAACTGCTCGACGGCAGGAAGATCGCGGCCCGCCGTCGCCTGCCTGGCGTACTCGGCGATCGCCCCGGCGATCGGGTGCTCCGAGGCGTTCTCCAGCGCGCCGACGAGTCGCAGGGTGTCCTCGTCATTGGGTTGGAAGGCGACGACCGACATCCGTCCGGTGGTGACCGTGCCGGTCTTGTCCAACACCACGGTGTCGACACGTCGGGTGGATTCCAGGATCTGCGGCCCCTTGATCAGGATGCCGAGCTGCGCACCGCGGCCGGTACCGACGAGCAGCGCCGTGGGCGTCGCGAGTCCGAGCGCACACGGGCAGGCGATGATCAGCACCGCCACCGCCGCGGTGAACGCCGCATTCGCCGCGCCGCCGGCCAGCAGCCACGCCGCCAAAGTCAGCAGCGCCAAGGCGATCACCGCCGGCACGAACACCGCCGACACCCGGTCGGCGAGTCGGGCCACGTCGGCCTTCCCGCTCTGCGCCTCGGTGACCAGCCGCGCCATCTGCGCCAGCTGGGTGTCGGCCCCGACCCGAGTGGCCCGCACGGTCAGCCGTCCGCCGACGTTGACGGTGGCGCCGACAACCTGGTCGCCCGGTGCCTTCTCCACCGGCACCGACTCGCCGGTCAGCATCGCGGCGTCGACCGCTGAGGCGCCGGCGACCACGACCCCGTCGGTGGCGATCTTCTCCCCGGGGCGCACCACGAACTCGTCACCCACCGCGAGCTGTGCCACCGGGATTCGCACCTCCCGCGAGTCGCGAAGTACCGCAACATCTTTGGCGCCCATATCGAGCAGGGCGCGCAATGCCGCACCGGACTGCCGACGGGCCCGCGCCTCGAAGTAGCGCCCGGCGGCGATGAACGTCGTCACCGCGGCCGCCACCTCCAGATAGAGGTGCGGCTCACCGCCAGGGGCGGACAGCAGCGCCCACAGCGACCACAGATAAGCGGCGGTGACGCCGACGGAGACCAGGGTGTCCATGGTCGCCGCGCCGTGGCGCAGGTTGGTCAGTGCCGCACGGTGGAACGGCAGGCCGCCCCATCCGACGACGGGGGTGGTCAATGCCAGCGCCAGCCATTGCCAACCGCCGAACTGCAGGGCGGGAACCATCGACAGCGCGACCACCGGAAGGCTCAGTGCTGCGCAGACGACGACGCGCCGTCGCCACGGTGCCGCATCGTCGACGTCGAACCGGTCGTCCGGGGCCGTCGAGGGCAGGCTGGCGGTGTAGCCGGTGGCCTCGACCGCGGCGATCAGGTCCTCGGGGTGCACGGTGTCCGGGTAGGAGACCGTGGCCTGCTCGGTCGCGTAGTTGACCGCTGCGGTCACCCCGTCGATCCGGTTGAGTTTCTTCTCCACACGCGCCGCGCACGACGCACAGGTCATCCCCCCGACGGTGAGCGTGACGGAGCTCATGCCGCTGGGCGTACGTCGTATCCGCAGTCCTCGATGGCGTCGACGACGCGGTGCTGATCGGGTTCGCCGCTGACCGTCACCGCTTTGGTGGGCAGGTCCACCTGCACGGCGGTGACGCCGGGGATCGCTTCGACCGCGGCGGTGATGCTCGCGATGCAGTGCTGGCAGCTCATTCCGTCGACTTCCAGGCGCAGGGTCATACCGCCATCATATACCTCTAGGGGGTATGGGTAACGGGCTCCCGGGCGGCGTCGAAGGAGGCCGCCAACGCCCGCTTGTCGACCTTCTCACCCGCCAGCGTCGGCAGTGGTTCGGTGGTGAGCCGCCAGCGGGTGGGCACCGCGAAGGAGGACACCGCGGCCCCCAGATGTCGGCGCAGCTCCTCGACCGCCGGGGGCGCACCGCCGCCCCGGTGAACCACCACCGCGACCAGTTCCTCGCCCAGATCGGGATGGGGCAGGCCGAACACGGCGGCCTCGGTGACGTCCGGATGGCTGGTCAACGCCGCCTCGACGTGCGGGCACGCGATGTTCTCCCCGCCACGGATCACGATGTCTTTGCTGCGGCCGTCGATGAACAGGTAGCCGTCGACGTCGAGATGGCCGAGGTCGCCGGTGTGCAGCCAGCCGTCGGTGTCGACGGTGTCGTCACCGCCGGGTGCCCGTCCGGCGTAGCCGAGCATGACGGTGGGGGACCGGACCAGCACCTCACCCGATCCGTCGGCGCCGGGACGGTCGATCCGCAGTTCGACGACGGGGTAGGGCCGGCCGACGGTGCCGGGCCTGGCCCGTAGGTCCCGGCTGTCGGCCACGGTGAGGAACCCGCCGCCCTCGGTCATACCCCAGGTGTTGCTGAGGCCGCGGTCGCGCAGATTCGGCAGCGCGACCCGGATGCGCTCCAGCAGTTCGGGGCTGACCGGCGCACCACCCAGCGGCCAGGACCGCAGACTATCCAGGTCGTAGGACCCGAACGCGGGATGGGTCAGGACGCGGATCGCCATGGTCGGCACCGCACCCCACACCTGCACCCGCTCCCGTTCGATCAGCGCCATCACCCGTTCGGCGTCGAAGCGACCCTCGGCGAGCACGATGCGTCCACCGGTCAGCACATGGGTCAGCAGGCTGGACAGGCCGCCGATGTGGAACATCGGCGTACTGGCCAGGCTGACGGCCTGCGGTGAACTGGCGTCGAGCAGGTGCGGCAGCCTGCCGTTGCGCGCCAGCACGTTCTGCTGGTTGACGATCACCGAACGGCGGGACAGCTCGACGGCTTTCGGCATACCCGAGCTGCCGGAGGTGAACAGGACGACGGCCACGTCGTCCAGGCCCGCCTCGACGGGCGCCATCTGGTTCTGAGTGGCCGGACCGAATGCCGCCGCGAGTCCGGTCAGCGGCCAGGTCGGGGTGGAAGTGTCGAGCACGGTGTCGGTCAAGATCAGGCGCAGGTCGAGCAGTCCGGCCGCATGCTCGATCTCCCGGCCGCTCCACCAGCGGTTCCCGAGTACCGGTACCGCGCCGGCCAGCAGCAGCGACCACACCGCCAGCACCCATTCGCAGCTGTTGTAGCCGAACACCATGACCCGGTCGCGGGGGCGTACACCACGATCGGCCAGCAGCTGGGCGGCGTTGCCCAGGGCGGAGCGGAACTGGGAGAACGAGATCCGCCGGTCACCCTGCACCAACACCGTCCGGTCGGTCCAGCAGCGCGTCCCGGCGAGCAGCTCGGCGAACGTCTCGGGGCTGCGTCGATAGAGCCGCCCCGGGTGGCCGGCGTACTCGGCCTCGACGGTCTCGGTGGCCCAGGGATGGTCGGCGGTCATCCGGCGGTGGGAACGTGCACGCCTTCGGAGGGCTGCACGATCACGAAGCCCCGTCCGTGGAACGCGACCTGCAGCGCCTCGCCCGATCCGCGGCCGATCAGCGCGCCGGCCTTGAAGCTCGCCTTCAGCTGGGTCTGTAGATCCGCCGACCAGGCCACCACGGCATTGGTATCGGCGAAGGTGGGCGCTTCGGCGGCGTCGAGCACGACGGGCGGACCGTCGGTGGTCAGCGCCACCCACCCGGTCCCGCGCAGTGTCGTGTTGAACAGTCCGCCGGTGGCCATGCTGCCGCCGCGCACGCGCTCGATGTTCCAATCGAGGCCGGCGGAGAATGCGAGCACATTCTTCCCGCTGATCGACAGCCCGCTCTGGTCGAGGTGCAGCAGGTGCACGTCGAAACCGCGCTCGGCGAGGAACACGTCGCCCTGTCCCTGACACCGCATCAGCGGCAGTCCCTCGCCGGTGAGCGCCTTCTTCAGGAACTTCCCGGCCCCGCCCCCCTCGAAGGCGAAGTCGACGTTGCCCTGGTAGGCCACCATCGCGCCCTGGCGGGCCATGAACGGCTCGCCGAGGCGGACCCGCAGCATCTTGGTGTTCTGGTTGGCGATCGCCGCGGCATTCTTTTCGCCGAACCGCCCGTCGACGAGATCGCCGGTGATACCGGCGAATCCGCCCCCACCGCCCTGGGGCTGGGCCGGGGTGTGGGCGTGCGGTTGCGGTTGCGGTTGTGGTTGTGGGTGTGGTTGTGCAGCCAGTGGATCCTGCGAGACCTGCCCCCGACTGGAGACCTGATCGGTCCAGCCGTGGCCATCCCACCAGCGGTACTCGTAGCGCCCCTCGGGATCGGGCAGCCATTGACCGGTCACGTTCGCACCCTTTCGTCGCCGGACGACTCTGTCGACGTTGCCATCGACACTAGGTCACCCTCGGGCCGCCCTCGCTGCATCGTTCACCGTCGGTGAACGCCCACCCCGCAAGGGTGCAACGGTGTAATCATGTAAGCATGAGAACCCATCATCAGCGCCGCCGCTCCGGCGGCTGGCAGCAGGCTGCACAACCCGATGCCGGTGACGCCGCGGACTGGTTCGCCGGGCGACTACCCGACGGCTGGTTCGCCGGCGACCCGACCGTCGTGGTGGACCGCGAGGAGATCACGGTGATCGGGCGGCTCCCCGAGCCTGCGGAGCAGGAGAGCGAAGCACGCGCGTCCGGGCGTGCGGCTCGCTTCCGTGAACAGACCCGCCCCGAACGAATGCAGATCGCCGACGAGGCCGAGGCCCGTTACGGTCGCAAGGTCTCCTGGGGCGTGGAGATCGCAGCGGCGGGTGACGGGGAAAACGAGCGAATCCTGTTCACCCACATCGCGGTTCCGGTCATGACCCGGTTGCGACAGTCGGAGCGTCAGGTGCTCGACACGCTCGTCGACGCCGGGGTGGCGCGGTCTCGGTCGGATGCCCTGGCCTGGTCGGTGCGGTTGGTCGGCGAGCACGCCGACGAATGGCTGGCCAAGTTGCGCGAGGCCATGACCACCGTCGATGAGCTGCGTGCCGAGGGGCCGCAGCTCTAGACTCGCTCGATCCCGACGTAGGTTTCCGACAGCGTCGAGGTCTGCGACAGCGGGTCCAGCGACCCGCCGTCGACCAGCAGGTTCCGGTTGACCCCGAAACCCTGCGGTGCGGCGCCGCCACGGGGGTCGAACACCCGCGAACCCCAGCCGTGGTCGACGATGACCAGTCCGCGGCGCGGCCGGTCGTCGACGGCGGCCTCGAGCTCAATGGCACCCACCGGCGAGAACACCCGCACCCGGTCACCCTCGGCAACGCCGAGGGCGGCCGCGTCATCCGGGTGGATCACCACCGCGTTGCGTTTACCCGCCGGATGCAGGCCGGGGAGCTCGTTGAGCCAGGAATTCATCGAATGCCGGTGCCGCCGGTTGCCGAGTTGGAACGGGTAACCGTCGGGTGGTTCCGGGAGCGGCCCGGCCAGTAGTTCCCGCGCCCGGGCCACGAATTCCGGCGGCGCGACGTGCACCCGCTTGTCGGGGGTGCGCAGCGCGGCGCGGAAGTGACCGAATTCCCGTGGGCCCAGCACCAGCCCGTGCGGACTGGACATCACGTCACGCCAGGTCACCCTGCGGCCGTTGACCTTTCGGGCGGTCGCGACCACCACGCGGTTGATCCAGTGCGGGCCGAACTCCAGGCGGGGACGCCCGGTCCACCCGGCCGCGCGGCGGGTGGCGCGGACGAAGGCGTTCATCCCCTTGGCGCCGAACAGCGGCCGGTTCATGGCCAGCGCCAGATCGGTGAAGATGCGCCACTCCTCCCGGGCGCCCGCCGGTGGGTCGATCGCCTTGCGGCCGAACTGCACGAACGGTTCGTCGTGCATGCTGCTGGTGAACGACAGCAGGTCCTCGCGCTCCAGCCAGTGCACCGCGGGCAGCAGCCAGTGCGCGTGCCGGTGGCTTTCGCGCTGGACGAAGTCGATGGCCACCAGCAGGTCCAGTGCGGCCAGCGCACGGTCGAGTTTGGTGCCGTCGGGCCCGGAGATGACCGGGTTACCGCAGTTGATCAGCAGTGCCCGGATCCGACCGGGACCCGGCGTGGTGATCTCGTCGGGCAGCTCGGCCAGCGCGTGCGCACCGGACACCATGGGCCGCCCCGCGACCCGGCTGAGGTGCGGTGGGGTCTTGGCCAAGTCGGCCAGCCGCAACGCGTCGACGTATCCGCGCTCGAAGCGGCGACCGCCGGGCCGGTCCATCCGGCCGGTGATCACGTTCAGCACCTGGCCGAGCCATTCGGCGACGGTGCCCGCGGCGTGCAGCGACACCCCGGTGCGGGTGACGACCATGGCCCCTTCGGCGGTCGCGAAGCCGCGGGCGACGCGCTCGATGGTCGGGCGGTCGACACCGCACCGCGCCGCGAGGTCGTCGAGATCCGCTGCGGCGGCGAGTCGGCACAACTCGGGCATCCCGATGGCGAGATCGGCACAGTCGCCGTCGTGTTCGAGGCCCTCGTCGAGCACCACCTTGACCAGTGCGAGCAACAGCGCCCAGTCCTGGCCCGGCCGCACGGCCAGATGTAGATCGGCTTTCTCGGCGCTCTCGGTGCGGACCGGGTCCACCACCACCAGCGTGGCGCCCTGCTTCTGCCGGTCCAGCGCGCGGCGCCACCCGCCGGGCACTGTCTCCAACCAGTTCCACGCGCTCACTGCGGGATTGGTGCCGACCAGCAGGAAGTAGTCGCAGTTGTCGATGTCGGACACCGGCGCCATCAGCATCGAGCCGTACATGGCCTCGGCCACCACGTGCATGGCGTTCTGGTCGACTGATCCGACGGCGTAGCGGTTCCGGGTGCCGACGGCATCCATCCAGGCGTTCATGAAGATGACGTTCGAGCCGGAGAACCCGGCCGGGTTGCCGTAGTAGGCGCCCACAGCGTCGGGTCCGTCGGCGTCGATCGCCGCGTTCATCCGGGCGGCGATGTCGGCCATCGCCTCGTCCCAGGTGGCCTCGACGTAACGGGCGCCGGCCGGATCGTCGACCCGCCGCATCGGGGCCAGGATGCGCCGGGGATGGTCGACGAGCTGCCCCGCGGTGCGCCCCTTGGCGCAGAAATCGCGCCAGCTGTGCGGATTCTGTTTGTCGGCGGAGATCTTGAGGACGCGGTTGTCGGCGACGGTCACCTCGATGCCGCAGGAGGCCAGGCAGTACCGGCAGAAGGTGTGCACGGTGTGCCCGGGCGTCTGGTCCGAAGTGCTGGTCATGCAGGCATCCTCGCTCAGGGATCCCGTCCGCCGGGCGCGAATGCCGCCCAGCGATCCGCTTAAACCCGTGTCATGGACCAGTATTCGCCGCGTCGGGCCACCAGGTCGTCGTGGCTGCCGCGTTCGACGATGCGGCCGTCCTCCATGACGAGGATCAGATCCGCGTCGCGGATGGTCGAGAGCCGGTGGGCGATGATGAAGCTGGTGCGGTCGCGGCGCAATTCACGCATGGCGTGCTGGATGAGCAGCTCGGTGCGGGTGTCCACCGAGCTGGTGGCTTCGTCGAGCACCAGCAGTTGCGGGCGCGCCAGCACGGCCCGGGCGATGGTGATGAGTTGTTTCTCGCCGGCACTGATCGACCCGCCGTCGTCGCTGACCCGCGTCTGATACCCCTCGGGCAGGCTGTGCACGAACCGGTCTACGTAGGCCGCCTTCGCCGCGGCGATCACGTCGTCCTCATCGGCGTCCGGTCTGCCGTAGGCGATGTTGTCGTAGATGGTGCCCGCGAACAGCCAGGTGTCCTGCAGCACCATGCCGATGCGGGAGCGCAGCGATTGCCGGCTCACCCGCGAGATGTCCTCACCGTCGAGCAGGATGCGGCCGGAGTCGACCTCGTAGAACCGCATCAGCAGGTTCACCAGCGTCGTCTTACCCGCCCCGGTCGGTCCCACGATGGCCACCGTGCTGCCCGGTTCGGCCACCAGCGACAGATCCTGGATCACCGGTGTATCGGGGCGGTAGCCGAAGTTCACGTGGTCGAATTCGACCCGGCCGCGCCGGACGGGCAGTTCGGCGGAGCTGTCGGGTCGTTCTTCTTCGGTGTCCAGCAGCTCGAAAACCCGCTCGGCACTGGCGATCCCGGATTGCAGGGTGTTGTACATGGCGGCGACCTGGGTCAGCGGCTGATTGAACTGACGCACGTACTGGATGAACGCCTGGATACTGCCGAGCGTGATCTGGCCGGTGGCCACCTGCAGACCGCCGATCACCGCGACCGCGACGTAGCTCAGGTTGCCGATGAACATCGTCGCCGGCTGTACCAGCCCGGAGAAGAACTGTGCGCCGAATCCCGATTGGTAGACGTCGTCGTTGAGGTCGCGGAACTTCGCCTGGGCGTCGGCGCGGTGCCCGAAGGTCTTGACGATCGTGAAGCCGCTGTAGGTCTCCTCGATGTGGGCGTTGAGCCGCCCGGTGTTGCGCCACTGCGCGACGAACATCTGTTGTGAACGTCGGGTGATCCAGCGTGTCGCGAGCAGCGACAACGGCACGGTCAGCACAGTGATCAGCGCCAACAGCGGCGAGATGGTCAGCATCATCACCAGCACCGCCACGATGGTCAGCAGCGAGGTGAGCAGCTGGCTGATCGTCAGCGACAGCGAGGTCTGGATGTTGTCGACGTCGTTGGTGACCCGGCTGAGCACCTCGCCGCGCTGGCGGGTGTCGAAATAGGACAGCGGGAGCCGGTGGACCTTGTCCTCGACGTCGGCGCGCAGTCGCACCATCGTGCGCTGCACCGTCACGTTGAGTAGCCGGGCCTGCAGCCAGACCAGCAGTGCGGCAACGAGGTACAGGACCAGTGCCAGGGCGAGCGTGCGAGCGACGGCGCCGAAGTCCACGCCCTGTCCGGGCGTGACGTTCATCCCCGACAGCAGATCGGCGAAGGTCGAGTCGCCGCGAGCGCGTGCCGCCGCGATGGCCTGTTCCTTGGTCAGCCCGGCGGGCAGCTGGCGGCCGATCACGCCGTTGAACAACAGGTCGGTCGCGTGGCCGAGGATGCGGGGGCCGATCACGCCGATCGCGATTCCGGCCACCCCGAGCAGGATCACCACCGCGGTCAGCGTGCGCTGCGGGGTGAGTCGCTTGACCAGGCGGATCGCCGAGCCCTTGAAGTCCCGGGTGCGTTCGGGCGGACGTTGCTGCAGGCCCCGGAATGCTCCGCCGATCGGCCCGGTCACGGTGCGCCCACCGACTGCGATTCGGCGAACTCCGCATAGGTGGGGCAATCGGCGAGCAGCTCCTCGTGGGTGCCGACACCCACCACGCGACCGTCGTCGACGACGATGACCTGGTCGGCATCGGCGACCGTCGAGAGCCGCTGGGCGACGATGATGACGGTGGCGTCGCCGGAGATGTCGCGCAGTGCGGCGCGCACGCGCGCGTCGGTGTGCACATCGAGCGCCGAGAAGGCGTCGTCGAAGAGATAGATCGCAGGCCGGCGGATCACCGCGCGCGCGATGGCAAGCCGCTGGCGTTGGCCGCCGGAAAAGTTCATACCGCCCTGGGCGACGCGCATGTCGAGCCCGTCGGCGTGGGCGCGTATGAACCCGTCGGCGTCGGCCACTTCGAGCGCCGCCCACATCTGCGCCGCGCTCAGCACCTGTCCCGGCGACGCGCCGAGCGCCAGGTTCTCGGCCACCGTCCCGGAGAACAGATATCCGCGCTGCGGCACCAGACCGACCGCCGCCCACAGCTGTTCGACGTCGTAGTCGCGCACATCCACCCCATCGACGCGGACCGACCCGGCGGTGGCGTCATAGAGCCGGCAGATCAGCGAGACCAGGGTGGATTTGCCGGATCCGGTCGAACCGACGATCGCGGTCGTCGAGCCGGGGCGCGCCAGGAACGACACGTCCTGCAGCACGGGGCGATCGGCGCCGGGATAGCTGAAGGACACGTCGTCGAGGCGGACTTCGCCGGCGACAGCGGCGGGCCGGACCGGGTCTGCCGGCGAGACGATCGCCGGACGGGTGTCGAGCACCTCGGTGATGCGCTCGGCGCAGACGGCGGCGCGCGGGATGATGATCAGCATGAAGGTGGCCATCAACACGGCCATCAGGATCTGCATGAAGTAGGACAGGAACGCGATCAGCGACCCGACCTGCATCTGTCCGGCGTCGATGCGCAGGCCCCCGAACCAGATCAACGCGACGCTGGAGACATTGATGACCAACGTGGTCACCGGTAGCATCAGGGCCTGCCAGCGGCCTGCGGCCAGGGCGGTATCCGATAGTTCCTGGTTCGCTCGGCCGAACCGGCTGCGCTCCTGGGGTTCTCGGGCGAATGCGCGGATCACCCGGATGCCCGAGAGTTGTTCGCGCATCACCCGGTTGATGTTGTCGATGAGCTGCTGCATACGGCGGAAGATCGGCAGCAGATGCGACACGATCCAGTAGTTCGCCACCGCGAGGACCGGGACGCTGACTAGCAGCAGCCACGACAGGCCCGCGTCCTGGTGCACGGCCATGAAGATGCCGCCGACCGACATGATCGGCGCGGTGATGAGCATCGTGCACGTCATCTGGACCAGCAGTTGGATCTGTCCGACGTCGTTGGTGGTGCGGGTGAGTAGCGACGGTGCCCCGAAGCGGGCCGTCTCCTCGGCCGAGAAGGTCGTCACCTGGTTGAAGATCGCCGCGCGAAGATCACGGCCGAACCCCATGCCGGCGCGGGAGCCGAAGTACACGGCGGCGACGGCGCACACGACCTGTAGGGCACTCACGCCCAGCATCACCATGCCGAGGTCGACGATCGTGCGGGTGTCGCCCTTGGCGACCCCGTCGTCGATGATCTTCGCGTTCACCGTCGGCAGATACAGGGAGGCGAGCGTGCTGACCACCTGCAGGGCCGCGACCACGGCGAGCAGACCGCGGTACGGCGGCACGTACCGCCGCAGCAGCGCCCAGAGCATCCCGCTACTGTCGCACACCCCGCTGTGCGCCACGTCTCGGCACGCGGCCGCCGGACTCGCCGAGAATATGCTGGTCAACCGGCATGTCGGTGGTTCACGATCAGCGCGGCCGCTACAGTGCATGGCGTGACTCCCAGCACGCGCAGAACGGGCCGAGCCCGCAACGCGAAGGCGCTGGCCGCACTGGCGACGGCGCTCATCCCGGTGGTCGGCGCCTGCTCCGATTCGGGCGGGCCCGCCACGCCGGACGAGCCGCAGAGCACCCAGTCCGCCGACGGCGCGTCGCACGGCCCTTTCTTCCCGCAGTGCGGCGGCATCAGCGACGAGACCATCAGCCAGGTCACCCAGATCCCCGGTTTGAAGAACACCGCGACCACGTCGGTCGGATGCCAATGGCTGACCAACGGCAGCATCGTCGGTCCCCACTTCTCGTTCACGTGGTTTCGCGGCAGTCCGATCGGGCGGGAGCGCAAGACCGAAGAGCTTTCTCGAACGAGTGTGGAGGACGTCAACATCGAGGGTCACGAGGGATTCCTCGCGATCGGGGACGACCTGACGCTCGGGACGAACCTGTGCGAGATCGGCATCGGCTTCGGCGACGACTTCATCGAGTGGTCGGTGACGTATGACCGCAAACCGTTCCCCGATCCGTGCGAGGTGGCCAAAGAGCTCACCCGCCAGTCGATCGTGAACTCGCAATGAGTCCGCGTCGCCGGATCCTCGCCGTAGTGGCGACGCTGCTGGCCACCCTGTCGATGCTGCTGGGCTGCACACGCACGGTGGACGGGACCGCGGCCAAGGCTGGTTCGAGCGGGGGACCGAGTAACGACCAGTCGGAGCGGCAGTATCCCAACCTGCTCAAGGAATGCGACGTTCTGACCACCGACATCCTGGCCGAGACCGTCGGGGCGGATCCGCTCGACATCCAGAGCACCTTCGTCGGCGCGGTGTGCCGTTGGCAGGCGGCCAACCCGAACGGGCTCGTCGACATCACGCGTTTCTGGTTCGAGGACGGCAGTCTCGACAACGAGCGGCAGACCGCGCAGAAGCTGCAGTACCGGATCGAGGACCGCAATGTCGCGGGTGTCCCGTCGTTCGTGATGCGGCCCAACGACCCCAACGGCGCGTGCGGCGTGGCCAGTGACGCCGGCGGAGTCGTCGGCTGGTGGGTCAACCCGCAGGCGCCCGGCATCGACGCCTGCGGTATGGCGATCAAGTTGATGGAGCTCACGCTGGCCACCAGTTCGTAGCGGCACCCCTGCGCGAATCATCTGCGTAACGGCCTGTGGTGAGCGGATATCAGCCTGCAGCGGATCCGGATCCGAGGCCGGGTGATGTGGACGGGATGGTGGCCGGGTGCGGCGGGGGCAGTGCTGGTGTAGCGGTGTCCGGTGGGGGTGATGAAGGTGGCGCTGTGCCGCCCCTGGCCGGCCGTGGTGGCGACGGTCCAGCCGGGGGTTTCTTTGGTGTAGTTGCAGCCGGCGCATTCACCGAGTGCGTTGTCGGCGCTGGTCGGTCCACCGAAGGCGTAGGGGCGGGCATGGTCGTGGTGGCGGATCGGGGCATCGCAGTAGGGGGTGCGGCAGGTCTGGTCGCGAAGGTCGATGAAGGTGGCCAGGCCCTTGGGGAAGATCCGGGCTCGCGAGTCCATCGCGACCAGCGCCCCCGTGTGTGGCCGGGTGTAGAGCCGGCGCAGAGTGGCTCGGGTGCGGGAGTCGGTGGCGGCGTCGGTGATCCAATGCCGTGCGGTACCCGCCGGAACAGGCCCATAGCCGTGCAGGTGCGCCGGTTCTGTGCCGCCGCCCAGCAGGGCGTCATCGGAGATGGCCAAGTTCACCGTGATCGGTACCGGGGCGTCCGCCGGCCGGCCGGTGAGTCGTTCATAGGCGGTGTCCGCCATGACCTGCGAGTGTGACCGGTCGTCGACGGTGGTGTCGGCCGCCCGTTTCAAGGCAGCGTAGATCGCCACCCCCTGGGCGACGGGCAGCAGCAGCGTCACGTAGGTCATGCAGTCCGGGGCGGGGCGCACGCTGACACGGCGATCGGTGGCGGCGTGGGCGGCGCGATCGACCACGGCCTGGGCGTCGAGACGGTAGGCGATCCTCTTGGCTTCTGCTGTTAGCCGGGTGTCGCCCCAGCCCGCGAGCCTGGTGGGGTCGGCGCACAGCTCGGCGTCGAAGCGGCGCCGGTCGTTGACGCTGAGGCAGGCTGATTCGCGGACCAGCAGGGTGGCCCGCCATTCCGACAGCATCCCGGTCTGTAGGGCGGCCAGGGTGTGGGGCATCTCGTGGACCAGGGCGCGGGCGAATCCCAGATGGCGTCCGCCCCGGGTGGGGGAGTCGCGTCGGGCCAGGGCGATCTCGGCGGCCAATCCGCGGCCCCGCTTGGCGGGCGGAATCCCCGCGGCGGCGTCAGCGGCGCGGCGACGAGCGTCCAGCAGCGCGGTGGCCCGGGCTTGGCCGGCCGCGGCGGCGGCTTTGGCGGCTTCGAGCGCCGTGAGCCGCGCCACCAGCGCAGCCTCGTCGGCTGCGTCGTCCACCGAGGCCAATTCTTCGAACATGCGTGCGACTGTACGGCCGCGCACCGACAGCAGATCAGCGCGGCACGTGGAACGTGATCAGTGCAGCGCCGCCGAGCGTCAGTCGCTCCCAGGTGTGCGCGGTCCGTAGTTCGGCGATAGCCGATGTCGGGTACTTGCTCGAGAGGGCCTCAGCGGCGGCATGATTGCTGCCGTCCAGGTCGGCGAGGCCGAGCGAGACCCGTGACATCGCCGGTTCGTGGCCGATCACCAGGAGGGTCCGCACCGGATGGTCGAACAGCTCGGGCACCCGATTGATTTGATCGATCACTTCTCCCGGCGTCGCATCGTAGAGGCCGTCGAGGTAGCACACGGGTGCATCGATGCGAGCGCGCTGCAACGTCTGCCGGGTGCGGGTCGCGGTCGAGCACAGCACCGCCTCGATGACCGGCGCATGCGCACGCAGATACTCACCCGCCAGTCCGGCCTCGCGCACCCCGCGCTCGGCCAGCGGACGCTCGTGGTCGACGACGCCGGACGGATACCCGGACTTGGCGTGGCGCAGCAGCAGGAGGGTCCGGAACTCGGTGCTCACGGTCACCACGCTATGCCAGCGCGGCCACATGCCGATCGAGGTCCGCAGAGTTGTCGGCGGCCACACCTAGACTCCGATGCGCACGACGACAACGCTGATGACGAGGGGGAGGACGGGGTTGCGATGAAGTTCATCCACACCGCCGACTGGCAGCTGGGCATGACCCGCCACTTCCTCAACGGCGAGGCGCAGCCGCGGTATTCGGCGGCCAGACGCGACGCCGTCGTCGCCGTCGGTGACCTCGCGGCCACCGCCGGCGCCGAATTCGTCGTGGTCGCCGGCGATGTGTTCGAGCACAACCAACTGGCCCCCCGCGAGGTCAGCCAGGCGCTCGAAGCGATGCGCACCGTCGGTGTCCCGGTCTATCTGCTGCCGGGCAACCACGACCCGCTGGATGCGGGGTCGGTGTACACCAGCCCGTTGTTCGCCGACGAATGTCCCAGTCACGTCACGGTTCTCGATCGGGCCGGGGTCTATCAGGTACGGCCCGGTCTGGAGATCGTCGCGGCACCGTGGCGGTCAAAGGCGCCGACATCCGATCTGGTCGGTGACGTGCTCGCCGGACTACCCGCCGACGGCGTCACCCGCGTCGTGGTGGCCCACGGTGCGGTCGATCTCATCGATCCGGGCAAGGACAAGCCCTCGCTGATTCGTCTCGATGCGGTGGAAGCCGCTTTGGCGCGCGGTGCAGTGCACTATGTCGCTTTGGGCGACAAACATTCCCGCACCTCGGTGGGTGCCACCGGGCGGGTCTGGTACTCCGGCTCACCGGAAGTCACCAACTACGACGACATCGAAAGCGACTCCGGCCACGCGCTTGTGGTTGACATCGACGATCAGGAACCGCACCGGCCGGTTCGGGTGGATGCCGAACGCCTGGGCCGGTGGAAGTTCGTCACCCTCACCCGGTCGGTCGACGACCGCCGCGATATCGCCGATCTGGACTTGAACCTCGACCTGATGCCCGACAAGGAACGCACCGTGGTGCGTATGGGCCTGACGGGTTCGTTGACGGTCACCGACAAGGCGGCACTCGATACCTGCCTGGACCGATATGCCCGGCTCTTCGCGGCGTTGACGGTGTGGGAGCGCGGTACCGACATCGCCGTGCTGCCCGCCGACGGTGAATTCGACGACCTCGGCATCGGCGGTTTCGCCGCCGCGGCGGTCGACGAACTGGTCGGGCTGGCCCGCGCTGACGGCGACGGCGCCGAAGATGCGCGCGCGGCGTTGGCATTGTTGCTGCGTCTGGTCGACAGGAGTGACGTCGCATGAAGCTGCACCGGCTGGTCCTGACCAACTACCGGGGCATCAGCCACCGCGAGATCGACTTTCCCGATCACGGTGTGGTGATCGTCAGCGGGGCCAACGAGATCGGTAAGACGTCCATGGTGGAGGCCCTGGATCTGCTCTTCGACGCCAAGGATCGGTCGTCGAAGAAGGAGGTGAAGCAGGTCAAGCCGACCCACGCTGACGTCGGGGCCGAGATCACCGCCGAGATCAGCGCGGGTGCCCACCGGTTCGTGTACCACAAGCGCTTCCACAAGAAGCCCGAGACCTGGCTGCACGTGCTGTCGCCGCAGCGTGAACAGCTGACCGGCGACGAAGCACACGAGCGCGTGCTGAAGATCCTGGCGGACTCGGTGGACATGGATCTGTGGCGGGCGCAGCGCATCTGGCAGTCGGCGTCCACGGCAGCGGTCGAACTGTCCGGATCGGACGCGCTCTCGCGTGCGCTGGACGCGGCTGCTGGCGAGGCGGACACCCTGTCTGGCGCCGAGCCGCTGCTCGTCGACCGCATCGACGGTGAATACTCGCGGTACTTCACCGGAACGGGCCGCGCGACCGGTGAGTGGGCGACCGCCGTGAAGCGTCTGCAGGCCGCCGACGCCGAGGTTGCCCGCTGTGCGGCCGCCGTCGCCGAGGTAGAGGTTGCGGTGCGCCGCGACGCCGCGCTGACCGACGATCTCGCCGCACTGACCACACAGCAGGCCGCGGCACAGGACCGGCTCGATGAAGCCCGCGCGGCGGCCGAGTCGTCGGCGGCGCTACGTCGCGAACTCGATGAAGCCGAAGTGGTCTTGACCCGTGAACAGGCCACTCGGGACGCCACGGTCGCAGCCCTCACCGAGCGGCGCCGACTGCGTGCCGAGATCGACGAGCGTTCGGTGGCGATCGGGACGCTCGACGCGGCCGTCGACGCGGCGGTGGAGGCCGAGGCGACCGCGCGTGAGGTGCACGACGTCGCCGAGGAGGAGGCCGAGACGGCTCGTGCCGAGGTCGAACGGTGTCAGGACGCCGCCGACGCCGCACGAGCGACGCTGCAGCGGCTTTCCGACCGCGAGGAGTCCGACCGGCTTGCCGCCCGACTGGCCAAATTGGATGCTGCGGTACAGGAATCGGCCGACATCGCCGACCAGCTGGCCAACATGACGGTGACCGATGCGTTGCTGCGTAGCGTGGAATCCGCGTCACTCGACGTCGAGCGCGCCGCCGGGCAGGCCGACCTCGCCTCCGCGCGAATCGAACTGGCCGCGTCCACTGACGTAGCGGTGACCGTGGGGGGTGAATGCGTCGTCCTGGGCCCGGGAGATACCTGGTCGGTGAGCACCACGTCACCCACCGACCTCGCGGTGCCCGGCACGCTGACCGCGCGTATAGTGCCGGGAACTCCGGCCGTCCAGACCCAGGCCCGGCTGGACGAGGCCCATGCCGTGCTCACCGCGGCGCTGCATGCGGCCGGCGCGCAGGACCTGGCAGGTGCCCGGGACCTGCACGCGCGCCGTCGGGAACTCAGCAGCAGGCGGGATGCGTTGCGCGCAACCGTCGATGCGCTCAGCGGTGACGACACCGTCGACGCGTTGCGTGGGCGCCTCGCTGCGTTGCTGTACGGGCAACCTTCCGACGCGACGCTGTTCGAGCTCGACGGCCCGACTGATGTCACCGCGGCGCGCAGTGCACTGGAATCGGCGCTGGGCGCACACAAGCAGGCGATCACCGCCTGCGAGACGCATCGCAAGGTCGCCGTGGCGGCCGCCAAGCGGATGGCGGAGGCGACTCTGCGCACGACCGTTGCCCGCGAGAAGGTCGCGGTGGCGCGTGCCGAACTCGCCGCTGCCAGCGAGCGTCTCAGTGCGGCGCGCGCCGGCGTCGACGATGCCGCCCTCGCCGTGCGTGCGCAGATCGAGGGCGAGGCTGCCGCGCAGGCGGCGGCCCGGGTCGAGTTGTTGCGGGAGCAGTGGACCGCCGGCGCGCCGGACGCGGTGGCAGCGGCGTACTCCGACGCGACGCGTGCGGCGAGCGCGCTGGAAGCCCGGTGCCGTGAGACGTCAGAAGCACTGCGGGAGATCAGCGCGACACTCAAGGTGTACGGCACCGAGGGTCGGCAGGGCCGCCTGGACGCCGCACGTACCGAATACGAACACGCCCACACCGACCACGCCCGGGTGCACCGGCGGGCCAGGGCCGCGCAGATGTTGCGCGATGTGATGAGCCGGCACCGCTGCGCGACGCGTGAACGGTATGTCGAGCCGTTCCGGCGTGAGGTGGAACGGCTCGGTCGCGTGGTGTTCGGGGAGACCTTCGAGGTGGAGATCGACAGTTCATTGTCGATCTGCAGCCGCACTGTTGCCGGCCGCACGGTTGCCTACGAGTCGCTGTCCGGCGGCGCCAAGGAGCAGTTGGGGATCGTCGCGCGACTTGCGGGTGCGGCTCTGGTGGCCAAGGAGGACGCGGTGCCCGTGGTGATCGACGATGCGCTCGGGTTCACCGATCCCGAGCGCCTGCTGAAGATGGGATTGGTCTTCGACGTCGTCGGCGGGGGCGGACAGGTCATCGTGCTGACCTGCAACCCCGAGCGCTACAAATCTGTGGACTCCGCCCACCGCATCGAATTGCTCACCGACGCAGCCGCCGGCTAGCAGCGGGTCGAGGTAGGTCCGCGACCTGAAAGCGGTTCGCGCGAGCTCGATTGGGGGCGCTGGGCCGCCTGCAGGTCGGCCCCTGCAACGACCGTGACGAGCACAGTCGTTCCGCGTTTCACGTGAGGTTCGCGTGAAAACGGGTATGGGCCAGGTGAGTCACAGGTGAAATGGAGGCCATGGTGTCATCAGACGATAACGGCGCGCCCCTGCAGCAGCGGGTGGCCGAATTCCTCGCCGCTGCTGCTGCGTCGCTGAGTGAATTGGCGCAGCGCGCCCGCGACCTCGTCGAGGGAGCCGCCGACAAGGTCGGAATCGGTTCCGGCGAGGGCGATTCGGAGTCCCCCGGTTACCAGACCGCGGCCGCGTTGCCCGCCGCCGGAGGGAACGAGGCCGTGACGAAGAAGGCGCTGCCGGCCTCGACGCCGACGGCCGGAAGCCCCCCATCCAAGCCGGCGCCGGCCAAGAAGTCTCCGGCCAAGAAGGCCACGGCTCCGGCCAAGAAGGCCGCGGCTCCGGCCAAGAAGGCCGCGGCTCCGGCCAAGAAGGCCGCGGCTCCGGCCAAAAAGACCGCGGCTCCGGCGAAGAAGGCTCCGCCAGAGAATGCCCTGGTAGCCAAGAAAGCCCCGCCAGCCAAGAAGGCTCCGCCGGCCAAGGCCGCCGAGACTGTGACGCCGGCGAAAAAGGCACCCGCGAAGGCACCGGCGAAGAAGGCGCCCGCGAAGTCTCCGGCGAAAAAGGCGGCCACCACCCAAGCGCCGGCGAAAAAGGCGGCCACCACCAGAGCGCCGGCGAAGAAGTCGACCTGACCCGGTCCGGCGGGGCGAGCCCTCGATCCGGGCGGCGACCTACTTCATGAAGCCGATCTTGGTGTAGTCCAGATCTCCGAGGCCGGCGGGGCCGAAGTTCGCCAGACTGCTGCGTACCGCGACGTTGCCGGGGGACTGGAACAGCGGCAGGCTGAAGCCCTCGGCCCAGATGAGCGTGTCGATCTCGTTGGCCATCTCCCGCGCCTTCTCCGGATCGAGTTCGTCGAGCATCGCCTGCACCTTCGCATCGATGTCCGGCGAGCTGATCTTGCCGAAGTTGCTGTCCGCGCCGGTGGTGTAGATCTGGGTCAGGCAGCACAGGGCGAATGCGTCACCTACCCAGGAGAACTGGGCAATGTCGAAGTTGCCGACGGTCACCCAGTCGGTGAAGAAGCCGGCACCGGGCTTGGCTTCGAGCTCCAATTTCACCCCGATCTGGGCGAGATTGTTCTGCGCGATCTGGGCGATCTGCCGGGTGGACAGCGAATCGTAGAAGATGTCACGGATGACCAGCTGACGGCCGTCCTTCTCGCGGAACTGCCCGTTCATCCGCCAGCCGAGCGCGTCGAGCTCCTCGGCGGCCTTGGCCGGATCGTAGGCGACCACACCGCTGTTGTCCTGGTAGCCCTGCTGTCCGGCCACGAAGACGTGGTTGTTCAGTGGTACCGGATCGTCGGCGAGTCCGCGCAGCGTGATGCTCGCGATCGCCTGGCGGTCGATGCCCTTCTGCACCGCGACGCGCAGATCCCGGTCCGCCAGGATCGAGCCGGGCGCCCCGTTGAAGGTCATGTGGTACCACTGCGCATTGGGCGCCCGGCGGATCGAGATCCCGGGGGTCCGCTGGGCTATGGTGACCTCGTCGAGGGTGGCCACCGGTGTCGCGTCGATGGCGTTGTTCTGCAGCGCCGGAATTCGGGCCGCATCATCGAGCACGGAATACGTGACGCTGTCCAGCAGCGGCTTCGCACCCCACCATTTGGGGTTGCGGGTCAGGGTGATCCGCTGGGCGGTGCGGTCCAGGTCGGACACGATGAACGGCCCCGCGGACGGGCCGGGCCCGTTGAGCTGACCCTTGTTGAATACCTCGGGATTCTCGGTCATGCTCTTGGGCAGCAGCATCGTGTTGCCGGCGAACATGCCCTGCCAGTCGGTGAACGGTTCGGCGAACGTCACCACCGCCTGCCGGTCGTCGACGCCACGGGTCACCGAACCGACCCGCTCATAGCCCGCCGAGCTGGCGATCGCATAGGCCTTGTCCTTGCCGCTGGCGGCATTGACCTGGCTGGCGATGTCCTCCCAGGTGATCGGGACACCGTCGCTCCACACCGCTTTCGGATTGATGGTGTAGGTGACCACCTGCGGGTCCTCGCTGGTCAGTTCGACGTTGGTGAAGTAGTCGTTGTTGACCGTCATCGAGCCGTCGGGTCCGATGCGGTAGGCACGCGGCAGCGTCCAGCGCATCAGCGCCCCGAGGGTGCCGTCGTTGCCATCGATGTGCAGCGTGTTCCAGTTCGGCGGAAACGCAGGCAGCGCCAGCCGCAGATTGCCGCCCTCGCGCAGATTGGCAACGTCTTGCGGGTTGATGTCGTTGGTGGCGCCGACCTCGGCTGCTCCGCCCGCCGCGGGCGTCTCCTGCTCGCCGCTGGAGCAGCCCGACAGGGCCAGAGCGACAATCAGGGCGGCGGAGAGCAGGCGTCGCAACGTCATGCGCACAAACTCTAACGCCGGTGTCGATTCGGTTGGGGAACCGCCGCCAGCAGCCGTCGCGTGTAGTCGTGTCGCGGTGCGGTGAACACCTCGTCGCTGTCGCCCTGCTCGACGACCGCGCCCTGATAGAGGACCACCACCCGGTGAGCCAGGTGCCGCACCACCGACAGGTCGTGGGAGACGAACAGGTACGACAGCCCGAACTGCTGCTGCAGGTCCAGCAGCAGGTTGATGATGCCGGCCTGGATCGACACGTCCAGCGCCGACACCGGCTCGTCGAGCGCGAGAATCTTCGGTTGGGTGGCCAGTGCGCGGGCGATTCCGATGCGCTGCTTCTGTCCACCGGAGAACTCGGCGGGGTAGCGGCCGGCGTCCTCTCGGCGCAGCCCGACGATGTCGAGCAGTTCGGCCACCCGGGCATCGATGCCGGCCCGGTCGAAGCCGTTGGCGGTCAACGGTTCGGCGAGCACCTCGAACACCGGCAGGCGGGGATCCAGGGCGGCGACGGGATCCTGGAACACCACCTGCAGATCGGCGCGCAACGCCCGCCGGGATCTGGCGTTCAGGGTGGCCACGTCGGATCCGAGGACCTCGATCGATCCGGACTGTGGCGGCGCCAGCTCCAGGATCTGGTGCAGCGTCGTCGTCTTGCCCGAACCGGACTCCCCGACGATGCCCAGCGTGCGACCCTGCTGCAGCTCGAGGCTGATGCCGTCGACGGCGCGCACCTCGCCGATGGTGCGCCGGAACACCACGCCCTTGGTCAGCGTGTAGGTCTTGACCAGGTCCCGCACCCGCAGCACGGTCGGCGTGTCTCCGGTCTGCTCCGCCGACGGGGCCGCCGTGGAGACGCCGTAGACGTCCGGCGCGCTGCGACCGGCCACGTGTTCGGTGCGGATACACGCCGCCCGGTGCCCTTCGGCGACGTGGACGAGTTCCGGTTCGGCCGTGCGGCAGTCATCGATGGCCAGCGGACATCGGGGGGCGAACGGGCACCCCGGCGGGAGGTCGGTCATCGACGGCGGAGCGCCCGGGATCGGCACCAGACGGGCGCCCTGCGCGGCGTCGAGCCGAGGTGCCGAACCCAGCAGGCCGACGGTGTAGGGCATCACGCGGTGCTCGTAGAGCGTTGCCACCGAGGCCATTTCGACGGCGCGGCCGGCGTACATGACCAGTGCCCGGTCGGCGAACTCGGCGACCACCCCCAGATCGTGGGTGATGATCAACACCGCTGCGCCGGTGACGTCGCGGGCGGTGCGCAGCACGTCGAGGATCTGCTTCTGCACCGTGACGTCGAGGGCGGTGGTGGGTTCGTCGCAGATCAGCAGGTCCGGATTGTTGGCGATCGCGATGGCGATGACCACGCGTTGGCGTTCGCCGCCGGACAGTTCGTGCGGGAATGCCCGCGCCCGACGGTCGGCTTGTGCGATACCGACCAGCTCGAGCAGTTCGACGGCGCGGTGGCGCGCGGCCCGTCGGCCGAGGCTGCGGTCGTGCACCAGCAGGGCTTCGGCGAGCTGATCGCCGACGGTGTAGACCGGCGTCAGCGCCGACATCGGATCCTGGAACACGGTGCCGATCCGGCGGCCCCGGATCTGGGAGAGCTGCGCGTCCGAGAGCCCGAGCAGTTCCTCGCCGTGCAGCCGCACCGATCCGGATACCTCGGCGTGTTCGGGCAGCAGCCCGGCCACCGCCATCGCGCCGGCGGTCTTGCCCGCACCGGATTCGCCGACCAGCGCCACCACCTCGCCGGCGTCGACGTGGTAGTCCAGACCGCGCACCGCCGGCACCCGCTCGGTGTCGGTCGCGAACGTCACCGTCAAACCGGAGACCTCGAGCAGGCTCATGTGCGCCGCCGTTTCCGGGCGGGCCGCGAACCCGGATCGAGCGCATCCCGCAGACCGTCACCGATCAGGTTGGCGCACAGCACGATCAGCACCAGTACCCCCGCCGGAAACAGGAACACCCACGGGAACGTGGTCACCGAGCCGGTGCCATCGGCAATCAGCGTGCCCAGCGACACGTCCGGGCGCTGGACGCCGAACCCGAGGAAGCTCAGCCCGGTCTCGGCGAGGACGGCGACTCCGACGTTGAGCGCGGTGTCGATGATCAGGATCGAGGCCACGTTGGGCAGGATGTGGCGCACGATGATCCGCCAGTGCGGCACACCCATGTAGCGGGCGGCGACGACGAATTCGCGGTCGCGCAGGCTCATCGTCAGGCCGCGCACGATGCGCGAGCTGATCATCCAGGAGAACGCGGCAAGCAGCACGATCAGCCAGAAGATGGTCCCCGATTGGCGGGTACGCGGCGTGACGATCGCGATGAGGATGAAGCTCGGCACCACCAGCAGCAGATCCACCAGCCACATCAGCGCACGATCGCGCCAGCCGCCGAAATAGCCCGCGATCGCCCCGACGGTGGCGGCGATGATGGTCGAGATGAAGGCCACCGCGACCCCGATCAGCAGCGACTTCTGCATCCCACGCAGCGTCTGGGCGAGGATGTCCTGACCCAGGCCGTTGGTGCCGAACCAGTGCTCGGTGGTCGGCGGCTGCTGCAGCGCGTAATAGTCCAGCTCGGAGTAGCTGTACGGGAGCAGGGGCGGCAGCAGATAGCAGCCGGCGAACAGCAGGACCAGCACGGCGAGCGACACCACCGCGGGCCGGTTACGCAGGAACCGGCGCAGCACCAGGGTGCGCCGGGTCGCGAAGCGCTCGGTGGTGGTCATCGCACCCGCACCCGCGGATCCAGCGCGGCGTAGATCACGTCGCTCAGCAGACCGGCCAGCAGGACCGTGGCGCCGGTGAAGACGGTGATGGCGGCCACGATGTTGGTGTCCTGGGTCGCGATGCCCTGCACCACCCATTCGCCCATGCCGTGCCAGCCGAAGATCTTCTCGACGAACACCGAGCCGATGACCAGGCTGCCGACGCTGTAGGCGAACAGTGTCGCCATCGGGATCAGGGCCGTGCGCAGCCCGTGTTTGAACAGCGCCTGACGCCGGGTCAGCCCCTTGGCTCGTGCGGTGCGGATGAAGTCCTGCCCGAGCACGTCGAGCATCGCGTTGCGTTGATAGCGGCTGAAGCCGGCGATCGCGGTGAGTGCCAGCGTGAAGGTCGGGAGCACGAGATGCTGCAACCGGTCCACGAACTGCTGCCAGGCCCCGCCCGCGACATCCGGAGAGGTCTCCCCGGTGTATTCGAACAGCTGCACTCCCAGCGCGGAATTGGCGTTGAGCGCCGCCAGGATCAGCAGGTTGGCGATGACGAACGTCGGGGTGCTGATGATCAGCAGGGACAGCACGGTGATCACGCGGTCGGACAGCCGGTACTGGCGGATCGCGCCCCACGCACCGACCACCACCCCGATCACGGTGCCCAGAATCGAGCCGATCACCACCAGACGCAGGCTGACCCCGATGCGCCGCCACAGCTCGGCGGCCACCGGCTGCCCGGCCACCGTGGTGCCGAAGTCGCCGGTCACCGCGCCGCCCAACCAGTGCGCGTACCGCAGTGGGATCGGCTTGTCGAGATCCAGTTCGGCGGCCTTGGCGTCGATCACTGCCTGAGCAGGCCGCGGATTGCGCTGCAGCAGACTCTCCAGCGGTTCGAACGTCAGCGAGGTCAGGGTGAACGTCAGAAACGAGGCCAGCGCCAGCAGCACGACGTAGTTCAGCAGCCGGCGCGCGAGGAAACGCGTCACCGGCGCCGGTCCGCCGGGTGGTGGGGCTGCATGCCGTAGAGGTTAGAAGACCCCTGGGCCCACCGTCGGAGCGCCGCCCGGCCCGGGCGCGTCGGCCATCCCCGGCGGCGGCCCCCAGCGCCCCGGCCCCGGACCGGTCGCGCCGTGGTCGGTGGCGGCATAGATCACGCCGCCGCCGAGCACTCCGATCAGCACCGCCACCGCCACGGCGGCCGCTGTCTCGCGTGCGCTCCACGTCGACGGCGCGGGTGCGCCCCAGATCTGTTCGCTGCTCATGGCGACACTGTGCGCCCCGAGTGTGGGTGTCGGCTGTGTGGGCGATGTGCGTTCGTGCAGCAGCTGCCGCTTCACAGCTGCGGCATAGAAATCACACAGGGTCCGCCTATCGCCGCGGCGAATAATGGCCGTCATGAGCGCGAACCAGACCACCGAACGGTCCGTCATGCGCCGCGCCGACGGGAATCCGGTCCGCGTCCTCGTGGTCGACGACGAACCGGTCCTGGCCGAGCTGGTCTCGATGGCGCTGCGCTACGAGGGCTGGGACATCGCCACCGCCGGCGACGGGGCGACCGCGGTCGCGCTGGCCCGCGAGAACCCGCCCGACGTCGTCGTGCTCGACGTCATGCTGCCGGATATGAGCGGACTGGAGGTGTTGCGCATCCTGCGCCAGCAGACCCCCGGGCTGCCGCTGTTGCTGCTGACGGCCAAGGATTCGGTCGAGGACCGCATTGCCGGGCTGACCGCGGGCGGCGACGACTACGTCACCAAACCGTTCTCGCTCGAGGAGGTCGTGCTGCGGCTGCGCGCACTGCTGCGGCGCACCGGTGTCGCCGAGACCGGCGGCGCCAAGATCGTGGTCGGTGACCTGGTCCTCGACGAGGACAGCCACGAGGTGACCCGCGGGGGTGACCTCATCACCCTGACCGCCACCGAGTTCGAACTGCTGCGGTTCATGATGCGCAACGCCAAGCGGGTGTTGAGCAAGGCGCAGATCCTCGACCGCGTGTGGAGCTACGACTTCGGCGGCCGGTCCAACATCGTCGAGCTCTACGTGTCCTACTTGCGCAAGAAGATCGACAGCGGGCGTGAGCCGATGATCCACACGCTGCGCGGCGCGGGCTATGTCCTCAAACCCGCCGGCCGCTGAGGGCCGGACCCGCCTGCGCTCACCGCGAACGTGGACGCTGCGGGCACGGCTGCTGGCCACCCTGATCGCGCTGCTGGCGCTGGTCTGCGCCGCGGTGGGGGTCGGTACGGAATTGGCGCTGGAACGGTTTCTGACCCACCAGCTGGACAACCAGCTCCACGAGACGGCGCGCCGCTCGGCCGGGCTGTTCGACTTCGGGCCGCCGCCGCCCCCGCCTCCTCCGCTGCCTCCGGGCTTCGGCCCCCCGCATCGCATGATCCCCCGCGACGCCATGGGCCCCGGCCCCGACTTCCTGAACGCCCCCGGGCAGGCGGCCCGCACGGTCGGCGTGGTCGTCGCGCAGGGCACACCGGTCGACGCGGGCGTGATCACCGCCGACGGCACCCGCGCCGAGATCAGCGCGGCGGCTGCGCGGCAGCTCGCCGCCATACCCCCGAACGACGAACCGCAGACCCTCGAGGTGGACGGTCTCGGGCGCTACCGGGTGATTGCGCTGCCCGCCCGCCGAGGTCAGGTGATCGTCACCGGGCTGCCGACCGCCGACGTCGACGACACGCTGCTCTCGGTGCTGTGGATCTTCGGCGTGGTCGGGGCCATCGCGCTGGCCGCCGGCGCCACCGCGGGTGTGGTCATCATCCGCCGGCAGCTCGAACCGCTGTCGCGGGTATCGGAGGCCGCACGGCAGGTCGCCGATCTCGAACTGGAGCGCGGCGAGGTCCGGCTACCGACACCGATCGTCGACGTCGACCCGGCTGGTGCGCACACCGAGGTGGGTCAGCTGGGCACCGCGCTCAACCGCATGCTCGACCGTATCGCCGGGGCGCTGTCGGCCCGGCACGCCAGCGAGACCCGGGTGCGCCAGTTCGTCGCCGACGCCAGCCACGAGCTACGCACACCGCTGGCCGCCATCCGCGGTTACACCGAACTGGCGCAACGCAGATCCGACGTGCTGCCCGATGACGTCGCGCACGCGATGAGCCGGGTCGAGTCCGAGACCGGACGGATGACCCAGCTGGTCGAGGACATGCTGCTGCTGGCCCGCCTCGACACCGGTCGGCCGCTGGTCCGGGAACCCGTCGACCTGTCCCGGCTGGTCGTCGACACCGTCAGCGACGCGCACGCCGCCGGACCCGAGCACCGGTGGTCACTCGATCTGCCGCCGGAGCCGGTGGTGATCGAAGGCGACGAGGCGCGGTTGCACCAGGTGCTGGCGAATCTGTTGGCCAACGCCCGCACGCACACCCCGCCGGGCACCTCGGTGACCATGGGTCTGGCCGTCGGCGCCGACGACGGTGCCGTGCTGACGGTCACCGACGACGGGCCGGGCATCCCACGCTGGCTGCAACCCGAGATCTTCGAACGGTTCGCCCGCGGCGACAGCTCACGCTCACGGCGCGGGGGCAGCACCGGGCTGGGGCTGGCCATCGTGGCGGCGGTGGTTCGCGCGCATCGCGGCACCATCGGGGTCGACAGCAGGCCCGGGCACACCGAGTTCGTCGTCCGGCTGCCCGCATCTGCCCAGCAGGCGTCGCAGTGACTCGCACCCACCTGCACCGGGCGGCGCTGGTCGCGCTGCTGGCCGGCACCGCCGTGCTCTATCTGTGGGATCTGTCCTCCAGCGGTTGGGCCAACGCGTTCTATTCCGCTGCCGCGCAGGCCGGCTCGCAGAACGGGACGGCCATGTTGTTCGGCGCCAGCGACGCTGCCAACGCGATCACCGTCGACAAGACGCCCGCCGCCCTGTGGGTGATGGACGTATCGGTGCGGCTGTTCGGTCTGAGCCCGTGGAGCGTGCTGGTTCCGCAGGCGGTGATGGGCATCGCCGCGGTCGGTGTGCTCTACGCGACGGTGCGCCGGGTCAGCGGCCCCGGGGCGGCGCTGCTGGCCGGTGCGGTGTTCGCACTGACCCCCGTGGCGGCCTTGATGTTCCGGTTCAACAACCCCGATGCGCTGCTGGTGCTGCTGCTGGTGACCGCCGCCTACTGCGTGCAGCGCGCCTGCGAGCCCGACGCCAGCCGGTGGTGGCTGGTGGCGGCGGGGACGGCGGTCGGGTTCGGATTCCTGGCCAAGATGCTGCAGGCGTTCCTGGTGCTGCCCGGGTTCATCGCCGCCTATCTGCTCGCCGGGCACCACCGTTTGTGGGGACGGCTGACCGGTCTGGCCGCCGCCGCGACGGCGATGCTCGTCGCCGGGGGGTGGTACCTGGTGCTCGCCGAATTGTGGCCGGTCGCATCCCGGCCCTACATCGGCGGCTCACAGCACGACAGCATCGTCGAACTGGCGCTGGGCTACAACGGGTTCGGGCGCCTCACCGGAGAAGAGACCGGCGGGCTGGGCAATCTGAACCAGGACGCCGGGATCGGGCGGCTTTTCGGGTTCGGGATGGGACTCGACATCGCCTGGCTGTTACCCGCCGCACTGATCTGCCTGAGCGCCGGCCTGGTGCTGACCCGCCGCGCACCGCGCACCGACCCGACCCGCGCCGCCCTGATCGGTTGGGGCGGTTGGCTGGTGGTGACCGCCGTGGTGTTCAGCTACATGAACGGCATCGTGCACTCCTACTACACGGTCGCCCTGGCGCCGGCCCTCGGAGCGGTCGTCGGCATCGGATCACATCTGGTGTGGCGCCATCGATCGCGGCCGCCGTGTGCGGTGGCGTTGGCCGGTGCGGTGGTGCTGACCGCGGTGCTGGCGGCGGTGTTGCTCGCGCGCAACGTCGAGTGGATGCCCTGGTTGCGGGCGGCGGTCGCCGTCGGGGGAGTGGGGGTGGCCGTCCTGTTGATCGTCGTCACCCGGTTGCCGGCCGCCGTGGTGCGGGTGGTCGCCGCCCTGGCGGTCGCGGTCTGTCTGGCGGCACCCGCGGCCTACTCCGTGGCGACCGCCGCGGCCCCACACACCGGCGCGATCCCGTCCGTCGGCCCCGCGCGGGAGTTCGGCGGGATGTTCGGCGGCCGGGGTGGGCTGCTCGATGCGCCGAAGCCGGGCCCGGAGCTGACCGCAGCCGTGGCTGCGGACGCGCACCGCTACCGATGGGCCGCCGCGACGGTCGGATCCAACAACGCCGCCGGTTATCAGCTGTCCGCCGGGGTGCCGGTGATGGCCGTCGGCGGGTTCAACGGCACCGACCCCGCACCCACGCTGGAGCAGTTCCAGCGCCAGATCGCTGCAGGCGACATCCACTACTTCATCGACCGCCCCATGGTCTTCGGCCCCGGTCGCGACGGTGGGCACGGCGGCAGCCGGGCCTCGGCGGACATCGCGGCCTGGGTGCGCGGCACCTTCGCTTCGGTGCGCGTGGACGGCGTCGAGCTCTACGACCTGACCCGGCCGGCCGCCGACGCCCATTCATAGCCGGCACATAGCTTCACCCCACCGGGGTCACAACCAGCCGACTGAGGATGAAGACCATGACAGACACCGTGTTCGTGCCACGCCCCAATGTCGTGTCCGCCGCGCGCGCCGCCGGGGTGCCGGTGCTCGACGTCGTCGTTCCGGTGTACAACGAGGAGATCGCGCTGGCGGCGTCGGTGCGCCGGCTGCACCGCCACCTCGTCGAATCCTTCCCGTTCCCGGCCCGCATCACGATCGCCGACAACGCCAGCGTCGACGCCACCCCCGGCATTGCGGCCGGCCTGGCCGATGAACTGCCCGACGTCCGGGTGGTGCGCCTGGAGGAGAAGGGGCGCGGGCGCGCCCTGCGCGCGGTGTGGTCGAATTCCGACGCGCCCGTGCTGGCCTACATGGACGTCGACCTGTCCACCGATCTGGCGGCACTGGCGCCGCTGGTGGCGTCGCTGATCTCCGGGCACTCCGATGTGGCGATCGGTACGCGGCTGGGCCGCGGCTCCCGGGTGGTGCGCGGCGCCAAGCGTGAATTCATCTCGCGCTGCTACAACTTCATTCTCAAGTCGACGCTGGCGGCCGGGTTCTCCGACGCCCAGTGTGGATTCAAGGCGATCAGGGCCGACGTCGCCCGGCAGCTGCTGCCCCACGTCTCGGACACCGGCTGGTTCTTCGACACCGAACTGCTGGTACTCGCCGAACGCAGCGGGCTGCGGATCCACGAGGTGCCCGTCGACTGGGTCGACGACCCGGACAGCCGGGTCGACATCGTCGCCACAGCGACCGCGGACCTGAAGGGGATCGGTCGGCTGCTCAAGGGCTTCGCCGGGGGAACGATCCCGGTCGGGGTGCTGGCCGCGCAGCTCGCCCCGGCGCCGGTGTCGGCGCCACCACGCTCCCTGCTGCGTCAGGTGGTGCGGTTCGGCGCCGTGGGGGCGCTCTCGACACTGGCCTATCTCGTGCTGTTCGTGCTGACCCGCGGCTGGCTCGGCGCCCAGACCGCGAATCTGCTCGCGCTGCTGCTGACCGCGATCGCCAACACGGCCGCCAACCGCCGATTCACCTTCGCAGCCGCCCGCCCCGGCGGCGGCGCCGGCCGCGCCGCGCGCCACCACGTCGAAGGTCTCATCGTCTTCGCCATCGCGCTGGCCATCACCAGCGGATCGCTGGCGCTGCTGCACACGCTCAGCCCCGCTCCGCACGGCGGGATCGAACTCGGTGTGCTGGTCGTGGCGAATCTCCTGGCCACCGTTCTGCGCTTCGTGCTGTTGCGCGGCTGGGTCTTCCACCCGCGGCGCAACCGCTGACCGGTATCCCACGACCACACCACCACACGACCGAGGACACGATATGACGACGACCGTCGACGCGCGGCCCGAGGATGCGCCCACCAACCCTGCTGAGCATCGGCCGCGGTGGGTGTGGCCCGCGCTGATCGGCCTGTTGGCCCTGACCGCAGTCCTCTATCTGTGGGCGCTGGGTTCCGCGGGCTGGGCCAACGAGTACTACGCGGCCGCTGTGCAGGCCGGGACGCAGAACGCGACCGCATGGCTGTTCGGTTCCTTCGATGCCGGTAACGCCATCACCGTCGACAAACCGCCGGTCGCGCTGTGGGTGATGGTGCTGTCAGGGCGCCTGTTCGGATTCAGCGCCTTCACCATGCTGTTGCCCCAGGCGCTGATGGGTGTCGCCACCGTCGGCACGCTGTTCGCGACGGTGCGCCGGATCAGCGGGCCGGCCGCCGGGCTGGCGGCCGGTGCGGCGATGGCGCTGACCCCGGTGGCGGCGTTGATGTTCCGGTTCAACAACCCGGACGCCCTGCTGGTGCTGCTGCTGGTGGTGTCGGCCTATCTCGTGGTGCGGGCCATCGAGACCGGTGGCATCCGCTGGATGGTGCTGGCGGGTGCGGTCATCGGCGTTGCATTCCTGACCAAGATGCTGCAGGCCTTCCTCGTCGTCCCCGGGCTGGCGCTGGCGTTCCTGGTGGCAGCACCGGTCGGTCTGGGGCGGCGGATCGGCGCACTGGCTGCCGGCGGACTGGCGATGATCCTGTCGGCCGGGTGGTATCTGGCGCTGGTGCAGTGGTGGCCGGCATCGGCGCGCCCCTACATCGGCGGCTCGACCGACAACAGCCTGCTGCAACTGGCGTTGGGCTACAACGGTATTGCGCGCATCGCCGGCGGGGGACACGGCGGTCCCGGCGAGGGCCCGGGCGCGGGTAGGCACCTGTTCTTCGGCGGCGAACCCGGTATCGGCCGGCTGTTCGGCCTGTCGATGGGCGTGGAGGCGTCCTGGCTGCTACCCGCGGCGCTGATCGGTCTGGCGGCGGGGTTGTGGTTCACCCGGCGCACCGCCCGGACCGACATCGTGCGCGCCGGGCTACTGCTGTGGGGCGGGTGGCTACTGGTCACCGGCGCGGTGTTCAGTTTCATGGACGGGACGATCCATCCGTATTACACCGTCGCGTTGGCACCGTCGGTGGCGGCGCTGGTGGGTAGTTCGGTCGCCGAGCTGTGGCGGGGTCGACGGTTCACCCCCGCGCGGCTTGTGTTGGCGGCGATGATCGCCGCCACCGGCGGGTGGGCATACGTGCTGCTCGATCGCACCCCGGACTGGCAGCCGTGGCTGCGCTGGACGGTGCTGACGGTGTCGGTGGCGGCCGCCGGTCTCCTCGCGATGCGTGGCCACCGGCTGGGCCGCGCCACCGCGGCCGTCCTGATCGGCACGGCGCTGGCCGGAATCGCCGCGCCGGCGGCCTTCACGATCTACAACGTGGCCCACCCGGCGAGTGGTCCGGGCGCCATCTCCGGCCCGGGCCGCACCGAAGCATTCGGCGACATGCCGCCGGGTGGGCCGGGCGGACACGGTCCCGCCGGCGAACTGGATGAATCGGCACTGGTGCGCCTGGTCAGCTCGACCCACAACCGCTGGGCGGCCGCGACCATCGGTGCGATGGGAGCGTCGGGCCTGCAGCTGGACTCCGGCGTGCCGATCATGGCGATCGGCGGATTCACCGGCTCCGACGATTCGCCGACACTGGCCCGGTTCCAGCACTACGTCGCCGAGCACGAGGTGCGGTACTTCATCGAGAACGGGCGGTTCGGGCCGCCTGGTGAGCGGGGTCAGGGCGCGGCGAGCGATATCACCGCCTGGGTGCAGCAGCACTTCACCCCGACGAAGGTCGGCGACCGGACGGTCTACGACCTGCAGGCCGGCTGACCGGTGCGGCGCTGCCGTCGGCGTTGACACCATTGCCGGGCCCGGCTACATTTCCTCTTCAAGATTGTAATTCTGGCAAGAAGAACCAACATTACGAGGAAACGATGACAGCCGCTGAGGTCGCCGCTCCGGAGCCCGGCCAGTACGAGCTGAGCCATCTGCGCTCGCTCGAAGCCGAGGCCATCCACATCATCAGAGAGGTCGCCGCCGAGTTCGAGCGCCCGGTACTGCTGTTCTCCGGGGGCAAGGACTCGATCGTCATGCTGCATCTGGCGCTCAAGGCGTTCGCGCCCGCGCGCCTGCCGTTCCCGGTGATGCACGTCGACACCGGCCACAATTTCGACGAGGTGATCGACACCCGCGATCGGCTGGTCGCCGAGAACGGAGTGCGCCTGGTCATCGCGAGCGTGCAGGACGACATCGACGCCGGCCGCGTCGTGGACAACGGCCCGTCCCGCAACCCGCTGCAGACCGTCACGTTGCTGCGGGCGATCCGCGAGAACCGGTTCGACGCCGCCTTCGGCGGAGCCCGCCGAGACGAGGAGAAGGCCCGCGCCAAGGAACGGGTGTTCAGCTTCCGCGACGAATTCGGCCAGTGGGATCCGAAGGCGCAGCGGCCCGAACTGTGGAATCTCTACAACGGCCGGCACCGCAAGGGCGAGCACATCCGGGTGTTCCCGCTGTCGAACTGGACCGAATACGACATCTGGGCCTACATCGGTGCCGAGGGCATCACGCTGCCCGCGATCTACTACGCCCACACCCGTCCGGTGTTCCAGCGCGACGGCATGCTGCTCGCGGTGCACCCGTTCATGGCGCCCCGCGACGGGGAAGAGGTCTTCGAGACCAGCGTGCGCTTCCGCACCGTCGGCGACGTCACGTGCACCGGCTGCGTGGAATCGACCGCGTCCTCGGTGGAGGACATCATCGCCGAGACCGCCGTGTCGCGGCTGACCGAACGCGGCGCCACCCGCGCCGATGACCGCATCTCCGAGGCCGGGATGGAAGACCGCAAGCGCGAGGGGTACTTCTGATGAGCACGCTTCTTCGCATCGCCACCGCCGGCTCCGTGGACGACGGCAAATCGACGCTGATCGGCCGGCTGCTCTACGACTCCAAAGCCGTCATGGAGGATCAGCTCGAGGCCGTCGAACGCACCTCCAAGGAGCGCGGTAACGACTACACCGACCTCGCGCTGGTCACCGACGGGCTGCGGTCCGAGCGCGAACAGGGCATCACGATCGACGTGGCCTACCGCTATTTCGCCACGGCCAAGCGGAAATTCATCATCGCCGACACGCCGGGCCACATCCAGTACACCCGCAACATGGTGACCGGCACCTCCACCGCGCAGCTGGCGATCGTCCTCGTCGATGCCCGGCACGGGTTGCTCGAACAGTCCCGCCGGCATGCGTTCCTGGCCTCGCTGCTGGGTGTGCAGCACATCGTGCTCGCGGTGAACAAGATGGACCTGATCGATTGGAATCAGGAGAAATTCGACAATATCCGCGACGAGTTCCACGCGTTCGCCGCCCGGCTCGACATCCACGACGTCACCACCATCCCGATGTCGGCGCTGCTCGGCGACAACGTCGTCACCAAATCCGACAAGGCCCCCTGGTACGACGGTCCCGCGCTGCTCAGCCACCTCGAAGAGGTCTACATCGCCGGTGACCGCAACCTGGTCGACGTGCGGTTCCCGGTGCAGTACGTGATCCGTCCGCAGACCCGCGACCACGCCGACCACCGCAGTTACGCGGGCACCGTGGCCAGTGGCGTCATGCGGGTCGGCGACGAGGTCGTCGCGCTGCCCAGCGGCAAGACCAGCACCGTCACCGCGATCGACTCGCCGACCGGCCCGGTGGCCGAGGCGTTCCCGCCGATGGCGGTGTCGGTCAGCCTGGCCGACGACATCGACATCTCCCGCGGCGACGTCCTGGCCCGCGCGAACAACCAGCCCCACGTGTCGACCGAATTCGACGCGACCGTCTGCTGGATGGCCGACGGATCGGCGCTCGAACCCGGTCGTGAGTACGTCATCAAACACACCACCAAGACCACGCGGGCCCGCGTGGCGGCGTTGGACTACCGGCTCGACGTCAACACCTTGCACCGCGACAAGTCCGCCACCGCACTGAAACTCAACGAACTCGGCCGGGTCACGCTGCGTACCCAGCAGCCGCTGCTGCTCGATGAGTATTCGCGCAACGCGGCGACGGGATCGTTCATCCTGATCGACCCCGACACCAATGGCACCCTCGCCGCCGGCATGGTGCGTGACACCACACCGGTGGCCAACCGTAGCGCCACCCCGAACACGGTCCGGCACCAGTCGCTGGTCGGTTCCGAGGATCGGTTGTCGAAGGGCCGCACGATCTGGTTCACCGGACTGTCCGGCTCGGGTAAGTCGTCGGTGGCGATGCGGGTCGAGCAGAAGCTGCTCGAACGGGGTTGTCCGGCTTATGTTCTCGACGGGGACAATCTGCGCCACGGCCTGAACGCCGACCTCGGCTTCTCGATGGCCGACCGCGCGGAGAATCTGCGCCGCCTGGCCCACATCGCCTGTCTGATGGCTGATTCGGGGCTGACGGTGCTGGTGCCGGCGATCAGTCCGCTGACCGAACACCGCGATCTGGCGCGCAGCGTCCATCGCGACCAGGGTTATGAGTTCTTCGAGGTGTTCTGCGACACCCCGCTCGCGGACTGCGAGCGCCGCGACCCCAAGGGGCTGTACAAGAAGGCGCGCGCCGGTGAGATCACCCACTTCACCGGAATCGACAGTCCGTATCAGCGACCGAAGAACCCCGATCTGCGCCTGACCCCCGACCACTCGGTCGACGCGCTGGCGCAGCAGGTCGTCGACCTGTTGGACGGGTCGCGATGAGCCTCGACGATCACGAACTGGCAGCCCGGCTGGCCACCCGCGCCGGTGACCTGTTGCTCGACGTGCGAGCCGAATTCGCCGAGGCGTCGGTGGCGGAACGCAAGGCCGCGGGCGACAAACGGTCCCACGAGTTCCTGATGGCCGAACTGGCCGAGGCCCGGCCGGGCGATGCGGTCCTCTCGGAGGAAGGCGCCGACGATCCGGTGCGGCTGCGCACGCAGCGGGTCTGGATCGTCGACCCGCTCGACGGCACCCGCGAATTCTCCGAACTCGACCGCACCGACTGGGCCGTGCACGTGGCGCTGTGGCAGTCCGGCGAGTTGGTCGCCGGCGCTGTCGCACTGCCCGCGCAGAACACCACGCTGGCCACCCCGCAGGTCGCCGCACCCCGGCCGATGCCCGGCGCGCCGCGCATCGTGGTGTCCCGGACCCGGCCCCCGGCGATCGCGCTGGCCGTGCGTGCCGCGCTCGACGGCGAACTCGTCGAAATGGGTTCGGCCGGGGCCAAAGTCGCTTCCGTCGTCCAGGGCATCTCCGATGTCTACGTGCACGCCGGGGGACAGTACGAGTGGGATTCGGCGGCGCCGGTCGCGGTGGCGCGGGCCGCCGGGCTGCACACCTCCCGGATCGACGGATCGCCGCTGCTCTACAACCGCGAGGACCCGAGGCTGCCCGATCTGGTGGTGTGCCGTCCGGAACTGGCCGAGGCGGTGCTGGCGATCACCCGCGCTGGGTAGGCTCGTCGGCGTGTCCAACCCAACCCTGCGCGTGCTGGCCGATCTGCCTCAGCAGCCGGTGAACCTGTCCCAGTCCACACTGGTGCTCATCGACTGCCAGAACACCTACACCCAGGGCGTGCTGGAACTCGAGGGTGTCGGGGCGGCGCTGGAGGAGGCGGCCACCCTGCTCGACCGGGCCCGCAGCGCCGGCATTCCGGTGATCCACATCCAGCACTCCGATGGACCCGATTCGCTGTACGACATCGACGGCGACACCGGCGCCATCGTGCCGGCCGTCGCGCCCCGCGACGGTGAACCCGTCGTGGTCAAACAATTCCCGAATTCGTTCGTGCAGACCGATCTCGACGAGCGGCTGCGGGCCGTGGGCGCCTCGAATCTGGTGCTCGCCGGCTTCATGACGCACATGTGCGTCAACTCGACCGCCCGCGGTGCGTTCAATCTGGGCTATGCGCCGACGGTGGTGGCCTCGGCCACCGCCACCCGTGCGCTGCCCGGGCTGGGCAGCGACGAGACGGTGTCCGCGGCGGCGATGCAGGCGGCGAGCCTGGCCGCCATGGCCGACCTCTTCGCGGTGGTGGTGCCCGGTGCGGGAGACATCCCGGACTGACCGGGCCGGTTCACAGGCGATCGCCCAGCGTCGAATTCAGCTGCGCATAGCGGTGCGGCGCGCGGAACTTGATCACGTATGCGCCGATCACGCCGATGGCCAGCGAGGCGAACAACATGAACGTGAACGAGGTCTGCAGCCAACCGCCGCCGCCGAGTAGCACGTCCATGCCGGTCACCGCGTACCAGAGAAACGGCAGCAGGCCCGCGATGCCCAGCAGCGGAGCGATGAAGGTGTTCCAGGGCCGCTTGTCGACGTCGGAACGGCGGAAGAAGACGAAGATGGCGATGCTGGCAATGGTCTGCAGCAGGATGATCGCGGCCGCTCCCACCCCGGTCCACCAGGTGAACAGCGTGGTGTAGGGGTCCAGGCCGAGGATCGCGAAGACGGCCACCACGATCGCCACCATGGTGATCTGGACGTAGCAGGCCAGCGCCGGTGACTGGCGTCGGGGGTGGGTGGTGCCCAGGCGGGACCAGAGGACGCCCTGGCGGCCGAGCGAGTAGAGGTATCGCGCGACGTTGTTGTGGAAGGTCAGGATGGCGGCGAACAGACTGGTGATCACCAGCAGTTGGAAGGCCTCGGTGCCCAGTCGGCCGAGCACGCTGTCGCTGACGGCGAAGACGAGGTTGCCGCCCTCGGTCTCGGCCAGGCCCACGATGTTTCCGGCGCCCACGGAGTTGACGATGAGAAACGCGGTGACCGCGTAGAAGACGCCCATGAAGATCACCGAGGCATAGGTGGCGCGCGGGACCGTGCGTTTGGGGTCCTTGGCTTCCTCGCCGTAGATCGCGGTGCCTTCGAACCCGATGAACGATGCGTGGGCGAACATCAGGGCCACACCGAGTGCGCCGGCGAACACCGCTGAGGGAGCGAAGGGTTCGAAGGAGTACTCGCTGAGCGGATTGGGTGAGTTGACCAGGATGGCGATGTTCAGGATGAGGATGATGGAGGTCTCGAGGGTGAGCAGCACGGCCAGCACCCGGGCTCCGGCGTGGATCTGCCGGACACCGAGAAACACCGAGGCGCCCATCGCCAACGCCGAGAACACCCACCACGGAATCGACACACCACTGTGGGTGGAAACGAATTCAGCTGCGTAGTAACCGAACCCGCCGATGACGCCGAGCTGGATCGCGTTGTAGGCGAAGATCGCCAGCGAGGCCGAACCGAGGCCCATCGGTCGGCCCAGACCTCGCGTGATGAACGCGTAGAAGGCGCCCGCGTTGGTGATGTGCTTGCTCATCGCCACATAGCCGACCGCGAAGATCGTCAGCACCACGGCGACCACCACGAATGCCCCGGCGATGCCGACGCCGTTGCCCGAGCCGATGATGACCGGGAACAAGGCGACGACCACGGTCAGCGGCGCGGCGGCGGCAACGACGAAGAACACGATGCCCAGTACGCCGATCTGGTTGCGGGCCAACGACGTCGAACCGTCGGGGGACAGCGGCGTGGCGGTCAGCGGGGTGGGGTCATCCTGATGGAGCATGGCGGGTCCTTTGGGGTGGAATTCAACGGGTGGTTTTGCTGCGAGCAGCGAATTTGACGACCTTGCGCAGCGCCGGGCTGGTCGCGACGGTGTAGCCGAGCTTCTTGCCGGTTTTGGTGTCCATCACCGTCTCCACCGCTCGATCGAGGACGCCGGCCTTCGGTGCCGGACCGACGCGTTCGCCGGTGGGGGCGGGAGTTCCGTTGAGATCGGCGATGACCACCTGTGCCGCGTTGTGACCGTTGGCGCCCATGACGCCGCCGCCGGGGTGGGTGCCCGAGCCGCACAGGTAGTAGTCACCGACGGTGGTGCGGTAGTCGGCCAACTCCGGGGTGGGGCGGTTGTTGAACAACTGGTCGAAGAACATCGCGCCGTGGAAGATGTTGCCGCCGGTCAACCCGTAATCGCGTTCCAGGTCCTTTGGCGTGATGACGACCCGCTCGAGGATGTGGCCACGCAGATTGGGTGCGTAGCGATACAGCACCTCGAGCACGCGATCGGCCCACTCGTCGCGGACGGTGTCCCAGTCGGTGCCGGCCAGCTCGAACGGGAGCTGTTGCACCCCGAGTGTCATCGTGTGCGTGCCCGCGGGCGCGAGCGAGCTGTCGTGGGTCGACTGGATGACCGCCTCGATCACGAAGTCGTCGGGGAACTCGCCGCGCCGCTCGGCCTCCCAGGCCCGTTCGAAGTTCTCGATCGAGGCGCCCAGAATTGCCTGGGCCTGATGCTGGGGACCGAATCGGCCTGCGGGGAAACCGATGTAGTCGGGCAGCTCATCGATCAGCAGATGGATGCGGGCCATGGAGCCGCGGGCATCGTAGCTCTGCAGCTTCGCCGCAAGCTTGGTGTCGAGGGTGCCTGCCGGCAGCAGTTGCAGCATCGAGCGCTGCGGGTCGGCGTTGGAGATGACGGTGCGTGCGGAGATCACCTCACCGCCGGCCAGCCGGACGCCGGTGGCCCGGCCCTTGGCGACGACCACCTGCTCCACCGGCGAGCTCAGCCGGATGTCGACGCCGTGGGCCTGTGCGCTGCGGGCCAGCGCCTGGGTGATGCCGCCCATACCGCCTTTGACGAATCCCCACTGACCGAGGGTTCCCTTGAACTCGCCGACCGAGTGGTGACCGTAGACGTAACCGGTCCCGGGGGTCGACGGACCGCCCCACACCGAGATCATGCCGAAGAAGGTGAACAGACCCTTGATGTGTTCGGAGTCGAAATAGCGGTCCAGGAGGTCTTTGGTGGACAGCAGCACCATCTCGTTGAAGAGGTCCTCTGCCCCCGCTGCTTCGAATGCCGACAGCACCTGCGAGCGGCTCGGCGCCGGCGACAGCAGAAACGGCGTCAGGATCGAGGCAAACTTCTTGACGCGCAGGCCGAATTCGAGAAAGGCGGCGGCGTCCCGCTTGGAGAACTTCTCGATCTCCTTGAGCGTCCGGTCCATGTCCTTCCACATGAACATGTGGCTGCCGTCGGGGAAGATGCTGACCTCGTTCGCCTCGGTCTGGTACATCTCGAGGCCGTACCGCTCGAGCTCCAGATCGGCGATGATCTCCGGGCGCAGCAGGCTGGCGATGAATGCGCACGACGACCAGGTGGAGCCCGGGATCAGCTCCTCACTGGTGCAGGCTCCACCCACGACGTCGCGGGCTTCGACGACCAGTACCTTCTTGCCGGCCCGGCCGAGATAGCCTGCGGTGACCAGGCCGTTGTGTCCGGCGCCGATGATGATCGCGTCGTAGGTCGCGGAGGTGTTCATGCGTGGGCTCCCGGGATGGCGTGGGTGAAGTAGGTGCGGACCGAGGCGGGATCGACGAGCGCGTTGAAGCCGTCGATCACCGGTTTCATCGTCGGATGGTTGTCCCGGAGCCGTTCCCAATCGGCCCAGTCGGTGACCTCCATGACCTCCAGGATGTCGGCGGGTGCGCCGTCGGGGGCCGCGCTGACGCGAAAGGCCTCGAATCGGCGGACGATGTCGCCGTGCGCCAGGCACGTCGGCCGGTCGACATCGGTCGAGAAGCGTTCGAAGTCGGCCGGGTCGACGCCGGGCAACATCGAGAACATGTTCACCGCTATCACCGAGCGGCCGGAAGGGATCATCAGGTGAGACTCCAAAGGGGTTGCAGGAGGGGCGATCAGGAGGTGAGGCTGATCATGATGTGTTTGATCTCGGTGTACTCCTCGATCGAGTAGATCGACATGTCGTTGCCGTGACCGGACTGTTTGAAGCCGCCGTGCGGCATCTCCGAAACGATCGGCAGGTGATCGTTGATCCACACGGTGCCGAACTGGAGTTTGCGGGCGGCCCGCATCGCGCGGCCGACATCCTTGGTGAACACCGATGCGGCCAAACCGTATTCGACGTCGTTGGCCCACGCGAAGGCCTGTTCCTCGCCGGTGAAGCGGGTCGTGGTGACGACCGGGCCGAAGACCTCCCGCTGGACGATCTCGGAATCCTGTGCCGCATCGACGACGAGCGTCGGCCGGTACCAGAACCCCGGGCCGGTGCCTGGGCCGCCGACGGCCAGTGCCGCCGGCCCGGCGGCGGTCGCCCGGTCGACGAAGCCCGCGATCCGGTCGCGCTGGCGCTGCGAGATCACCGGTCCCATCTCGGTGGACTCGTCGGCCGGCTGGCCCATGGCCACCTTGCCCACCGCGCGGGACAGTTCGGTGACGAAGTCGTCGTAGATGCTGTCGGCGATGTACACCCGAGAGGCGGCCATACAGTCCTGGCCCGAATTCCCGTAGCCGCCTTCACAGATCTTGGCTACGGCCAGGTCGACGTCGCAGTCCTCGAACACCAGGACCGGTGCTTTGCCGCCCAATTCGAGATGGAGACGCTTGAGGTTCTCGGCGCCGGCGCGGGCCACCACCTTGCCCGTCGCGGTGTCCCCGGTCAGCGAGCTCATCCGCACCCGCGGATGTGCGGTCAGCGCGGCGCCGACGGTGTCGCCGTGTCCGGTGACGACGTTGAAGACGCCGGGCGGGAACAGATCGGCAGCCAGCTCGGCGAGCCGCAGGGTGCTCAGCGGTGTCTGCTCACTCGGCTTGAGCACCAACGTGTTACCGGTCATCAGCGCGGGGCATATCTTCCAGATCGCCATGACCAGAGGGAAGTTCCAGGGGGCGACGCTGCCGACGACGCCCAGCGGATCGCGCCGGATGATGCTGGTGTGGGTCGGGGAGTATTCGCCGGCGGCGCGGCCCTCCAGGACCCGTGCCGCGCCGGCGAAGAACCGCATGTTGTCGACTCCGAACGGGATCTCCTCCCGCGCCACCGCGATCGGCTTGCCCACGTTCTGCGATTCCAGCTGGGCGAATTCCTCGGCGTGCGACTCCAACCGATCGGCCAGTTTGAGCAGCAGCTCGGCCCGTCGTCCCGCCGTGGTGGCCGACCAGTCGTCGAACGCCGCGTCGGCGGCGGTGACGGCGCGGTCCACATCGGTGGCGTCGCCCTGCGGCACCGTGGCGATCTGTTCGCCGTTGGCGGGGTTGATCACCGCTTCGGTTGCGCCGCTGGCGGCACCCACGTGCTCGCCCGCGACGTACATCAGTCGGCCGTCTGCCATGAGGATGTGTCTCCGAACCGGGCATCGGCGCTTCACGCGTCGGTTGCCCTATTGTTGAACAGTTGACATGGAGACTTAATCACAGGGTCCGGTGGTGTGCAACACACCGAGCGGGAAAATTCGGGACCGACGCTTGTGCCGCGTCGGGTGCGGGCGTAGCCCGACCCGGGGTCCCTCAGCCGGCCGACCGCGCGGCGAGGATCTTGCGCACCTCGTCGCGGTTCTCGGTGATGATCTCGGCGATGGTGTCCCGCGCCAGTTCGGGGTCCCGCGACGCGAATGCGCCGACGATCCGCTGATGCTCGGCCAGCAGGCCCGAGCCGCTCTCGTATTCGTGGTGGTCGAGGTTGAGGACGAGCAGGAAGTAACGGAGGTCGGCCAGTAGCTCGTCGTAGAACTTGTCCAGGCGCGGACTGTTCATCATGCCGACGATCGCACGGTGAATCGCCAGGTCGGACTCGACAATGGTGCGCGGATCCTCGGTCGCGAGAGCCTGTTTGAACTTTTCCATCGCGCTGACGAGGGGCAGGAGGTCGGTATCCGGTCCCAATGCCGTGGCGGCGGCCGTCTCCAGGTGGAGCCTGGCGCGATAGATGTCGAGGACCTCGTCGTCGGAGGGGTCCCACACCACCAGGCCGCGGTTGAACGTGTACCGCACCAGACCGGTGCCCTGTAGGAGTCGGACGGCTTCTCTGACCGTGTTGCGGGAGATGCCCAACGAGTCGGCCACGACGCTTTCCCTGATGCGCTCACCGGGCTTGAGTTCGCCCTCGAGGATCATGTCCATCAGGCCGTCGGCGATCTGCTGCGCGCTGCTGCGCCCGACGATGCGAATGCGGTCTGCCACGGACATGGCCCCAGGGTACAACTGTTGAACACGCGTGCGGCGGGACGCACGCGTACCCGACGGCTGTACACAGCTGTCCTAATGTTCTACAGTTGGCCGATCGACACCACCGCGGGTTCGGGATCGCCGAGATGGCGGTGGACGGGCGAGCCACGTCCGGCGAGTGTCACCAGAGCGCAAAGGATTCTTCACCGCACATGACACACAGCCGACAGCCGTCGCCAGGGTGGACGACGTGACGAGCGGATTGGACGTCGTCACGCAGATCGCTCGAGAGAGCGCCCTGGAATCGGGTGCCGAGCGGTTCCCCGAACCACAGGTGAAGGACGAGCTTCGCCGGCTCTACGGGTTGGGGGGCACGCTGAGTCGCATCCCCACCGAGAAAGACGACACTTTTCGGTTGGCCGACCACCGCGGCCGCTTCCTGGTCAAGATCGCGCCGGCGACCGAAAGCGCCCATGTCGTGAACCTGCAGTCGGCGGTCCTGCTCCATCTGCAGCGATCGGCCGCGGCGATTCCGGCGCAGCGGTTGGTCCGCGGTCTGCACGGCCAGGTCGAATCCACCGTGATCGATCCGCTCGGTCACGAGCGGATACTGCGGGTCCTGACCTACATCGACGGTGATCTCCTCTCCACCGCCGCCCCGACGCCGAGTCAGTTCCAGCGCGTCGGTGCGATGCTGGCCCGGGTGGACGCCGCGCTGGCCGATTTCCGTCACCCCTACGAATCCCGTTCGCTGATCTGGGATCTGAAGAACTTCACCCATATGCGTCCGCTGCTGGAATTCGTGCACGATCGTGACGACGTGACCATGGCCACCTGGGTCTTCGACCAGTTCGATTCCCTGGTCGCCCCGCGGATCGGGGATCTGGACACCCAGATGATCCACGGCGACTTCAGCCCCTACAACGTGGTCGTCGACCCGGCGTCGGGCGAATTCGTCACCGGTGTCATCGACTTCGGGGATACCGTGAGAAGTCCGATGGTGTTCGAACTCAGCGTTGCCGTCGCCAACCAGATCGGCGGCGACCCGCGGCGACCGTGGGCCGGTGCGCTCGACATCGTGCGCGGATTCCGTTCGGTGGCACGACTGAGCGACGCCGACGCGGCGTTGCTGGCCATCACGGGTCCGGCGCGACTCCTGCTGCGCGCACTGATCTTCGGGTGGCGCCGATCCGCGCACCCGCATTCCCGGGACTACGGCCTGTCGCATTCGGCGCAGGACTGGTCGAGGCTGCGCAGTGCACTGTCGGTGGCGAGGCCCACCGTCGAGGCGATGCTGGCGGCAACCGGAACGACGACGTTTCCGACGGAAGGGGAACGACAGTGACCACATCCTTCTCGCCCAAGGCGTCCGAACCCATGGTGAACGGGTTCGACCGGTCGCGCACCGCAGCGCTGCCACCTCGCACCCGCGGCCAGGTCGAGGCCCGCGACCGGCTGCTCGGCCCCGGCTACCGGCTCTTCTACCAGGACCCGGTCGAGATCGTGCGGGGCGCCGGCACACTGCTCTACGACGCGGACGGCAACGACTATCTCGATGTCTACAACAACGTGGCCAGTGTCGGTCACTGCCACCCCTACGTCGTCGACGCCGTCCACCGCCAGCTCGCGACGCTGAACACCAACACGCGCTACCTCCAGCAGTCGATCCTCGACTACAGCGAACGCCTCCTGAGCACGATGCCGGCCGAACTCGGCCACGTCATGTTCACCTGCACCGGTTCGGAAGCCAACGACCTGGCCATGCGGGTGGCGCGGTATCACACGGGGCGGCAGGGCGTCATCGTCACTTCCGGGGCCTACCACGGGCTCACCGCCGACGTCTCGTCGTTCTCGCCCTCGCTGGGTGTCGGTGTTCCGCTCGCACCCCACGTCCGCACGATCAGCGCGCCGGACCGCCTGCGCCGGGGAGGCGACGACGCGGTGGCGGCGGCCATGCAGCGGGAGGTGAGGGAGGCCATCGCCGACCTGGAACGCCACGGCTTCGGGTTGGCTGCCTTCATCGCCGACATGATCTTCTCCTCCGACGGCATCTACGCCGACCCGCCCGGCTTCCTGCGTCCGGTGATCGAGGAGGTCCACGCCGCGGGCGGGCTGTTCGTCGCCGACGAAGTACAACCCGGCTTCGGACGGACGGGCCGGCACTGGTGGGGATTCCAACGGCACGGCCTGGTGCCCGACATCATGACCACCGGCAAGCCGATGGGCAACGGCATACCCATCGCGGCGGCTGTCTTCCGTCCGGAACTGCTCGTCGAATTCGGGCGTAACATCCGCTATTTCAACACCTTCGGCGGGAACTCGGTGTCCATCGCGGCAGCGCAGGCCGTCCTGGACGTGATCGAGGACGAAGGTCTGATCGACAATGCCGACACGGTCGGCGCCCACATCGCGGCCGAAACCTCGACGATGGTGGCGAACTACGACCAGGTGGCCGAGGTCCGCGGCGCCGGGCTGTTCATCGGCGTGGACATCGTCACCGATCGTGAGTCGAATACGCCGGACGGTGCGGCGGCGCTTCGGGTGGTCAACAACATGCGCCGGCGCCGGGTGCTGATCTCTGCCTCGGGCCCGCGGGGCAGTGTCCTCAAGATCCGCCCCCCGCTGCCGTTCTCCATCGGCGACGCCGATCGCATGCTGCAGAATCTGCAGAATGCTCTCGCCGAGGAGCTCCATTGATCCGTGAACCTCTGACGACATCGTCGGAGAACGTCGACGTGGTCGGGCTCCTGGCCGGCAGCGGTATCGAGATCGATGCCAGTAGCCGCCGACTCGCCGAGTACAGCTACGACGCATCGAACTATCGTGTGGCGCCGCTGGCCGTCGCCTTCCCGCGGGACCCCGCCGAGGTCAGCCGACTGCTGGCGCTGTGCCGGCGCGAGGGTGTGCCGATCATTGCCCGCGGTGGGGGAACGTCCATGGCGGGCAACGCCATCGGCCGCGGGGTGATCCTCGATTTCTCGCGCCACATGAACCGCGTCCTGGCCGTCGACCCGCAGAACCGCACGGCCGTCGTCGAGCCCGGGGTGGTGCTCGCCGATCTGGCCGAACATGTCGAGGCCGACAGCGGTGGCCGCCTCACATTCGCCCCGGACCCGTCGAGCCGCAACCGCGCCACGGTGGGCGGATCGATCGGCAACGATGCCTGTGGAAATCACTCGGTGCGCCATGGCCGCACCAGCGACCACGTGGTGTCCCTCGATCTGGTGCTCGCGGACGGAACGCGGCTCACCGCGACTCGGACCGGACTGGAGGCGACCGATCCCGCCGATCGGGATGCGGTGGCGCGGGCGACCCGATTGACCGCGGACCTCGAGGCGCTCACGGTCGAGCACATGTCGGAATTCCGGCTGGAACTCGGCCGGATCCCCCGCCAGGTCTCGGGCTTCCACCTCGGCAGACTCTTGCCGGAGAACGGGTTCGACGTGGCTCGCGCCCTGGTGGGTAGCGAGGGGGCCTGCGCGGTGGTGGTCCGCGCGACGATGCGGCTGGTCGACGTCCCGCGCTCGGCTCTGCTGCTGATCATCGCCTACGACGACATCGTCGATGCCGCACGCGATGTCACGACGATCCTGCCGTACGCGCCGGCCGCCGTCGAAGGGATCGACGAACAGATCGTCGCCACCATGAAGGCTCGCCGCGGAGCGGATGCGGTGGCCGACCTTCCGGCCGGACGCGCCTGGCTGTATGTCGATCTCGACGGCGAGGACGAAGCCGACGTCGCCGAACAGGGCCGAAGACTCATGGCGGAATTGCGGGACAACGGATATGCCCTCGACTGTCGTGAGGTCAGCAATCCGGTTCAGCGCAGAAATCTGTGGCGTGTTCGTGAAGACGGCGCCGGACTCTCCTCCCGGCTGACGCTGCTCGACGGAACCACCGTCACCTCCTGGCCGGGCTGGGAGGACTCCGCAGTGGCGCCCGAGCGCCTCGCGGACTATCTGGCCGACTTCCGGCTCCTGCTCGAGGAGTACGGCCTCATCGGCGTGATGTACGGCCATTTCGGTGCGGGCTGCATGCACATCCGGATCACCTTCGACCAGTGGACACCGCAAGGCCGGGCGGCGATGTCGGCTTTCCTCACCGCGGCCGCGCGACTGGTGGTCGCACACGGCGGAACGCTGTCGGGGGAGCACGGCGACGGCAGGGCGCGTTCGGGACTCCTGGCCGAGATGTACTCGCCGTCGATCCTGCGTTCGTTTGCGGAGTTCAAACGGCTCTTCGACCCGTCCGGCATCTTGAATCCGGGCGTCATCGTCGACCCGCCCGCCGTCACCGAGGACCTGGCGCTGGCCGGTATCGCGCCGCTGCCCTGGCACACCACCTTCGCTCTGCGCAACGCCGGCGCGACCGGGAGCGCGGCGTTCCCCGCCGAGCTGCAGCGCTGTATCGGCGTCGGGCGGTGCCGATCGCACGGAAGCGGGGTCATGTGCCCGAGCTACCGGGCCACCGGCGATGAAAAGGATTCGACCCGCGGGCGGGCGCGGGTGCTGCAGGACATGATCCGGGGCGCAGGTGAGACCGAACGGGGCTGGGCTTCCGACGACGTCCGCGACGCGCTGGATCTGTGCCTGTCCTGTAAGGCGTGTTCCACCGACTGCCCGACCGGCGTGGACATGGCCACCTACAAGTCCGAGTTCCTCGACCACCACTATCGCGGCCGCATCCGTCCGATGGCCCACTATTCGCTGGGCTGGTTGCCGCGATGGTTGAGTGTGACGTCGCGGCTCGCACCGGCGGTGAATGCGGTACTGACCGGCCCGCTACGCGTACCGGTCCTGCGGCTGGGCGGTCTGACCCCCCACCGGCGACTGCCCCGATTCGCCTCCCGGCGCCAGATCCGCAGGGAACTCGCAGCACCCGCAGCCCGTGACGGGGATGTCGTGCTGCTCGTCGATTCCTTCACCAGGGGTTTCCGTCCGGAGGTCGGGGGAGCGGCGGCCCGGGTCGTGCAGGACGCCGGACTGCGCCCCGAGGTCCGCATGGACCTCTGCTGCGGGCTCACCTGGATCTCCACCGGTCAGCTGCGGCAGGCCCGGAAGAAGTTGGCGGCCGCGGCAACTGCTCTCGATGACGGGACCGACCGGCCCATCGTGGTCACCGAACCGAGCTGTGCCGCCGCGCTGCGCCATGACCTGCCCGCGCTGGTCGACAGCGATGCCGCCCGCCGGGTCGCGAGTCGGGTGCGCAGCTTCGCCGAGCAGGTGCGGCATCAGGGTGAACGCGGCTGGTCGCCGACTGCAACGCTGCCGAAGACGGTCACCGTGCAGACCCACTGTCACGAGTACGCGGTGTTCGGTCCGGCCACCCAGCGCCGCGCTCTCGCGGCCGTCGGCATCGACGAGATCCGGGAGGCGACCGGATGTTGCGGCGTCGCAGGCAACTTCGGCTTCGAGCGGCAGCACTTCGATGTCAGCATGGCCGTCGCCGAACAGGCGCTGGCGCCGGCGTTGCGGGCTGATCCCGACGCCGTCGTGCTCACCGACGGTTTCAGCTGCCACATGCAGGCCAGACAGCTCACCGATCGGGCTGGACCAGCCGCCTCCCGCCACCTCGCGCAGATCCTCGACCCGAACCCCCCAAGGAGTTGAACCCAATGACGGCCCCTACGACCGGTACCGCCGCCACGATGTCGCCCGTCGACATCGGGTCGATCCCCAAGAAGCTGCTCATCGGCGGACGCTGGCGCGATGCCGCCGGCGGCGAGGTGTTCGAGGTCGAGAATCCTGCCACGGGCGAGGTACTGGCAGTCGTCGCCGACGCCGGGCCTGCCGACGGGGATGACGCGCTGGCGGCGGCCGTGGACGCGCAGCCGGCGTGGGGTCGCACGCCCCCGCGTCAGCGTAGTGAGATCCTGCGTCGGGCTTACGATCTGGTGATGGACCGGCAGGACTGGCTGGCCGGTGTCATGACCTCGGAGATGGGCAAGCCGTTCGCCGAAGCGAGGGGTGAGGTCGCGTACGCCGCGGAATTCCTCCGGTGGTTCTCCGAGGAGGCAGTTCGGATATCGGGTGACCACACGACCACCGGGGACGGTGCGAACCGCATCATCGTGACCCGCGAACCGGTCGGTCCCTGCGTGCTCATCACCCCGTGGAACTTTCCGTTGGCCATGGGGACGCGCAAGATCGCGCCCGCGATCGCCGCCGGATGCACCATGGTCCTCAAACCGGCGCCCCAGACTCCGCTGACGTCGTTGGCACTGGCCGACATCATCTCCGAAAGTGGTCTTCCTGCCGGCGTTCTCAACGTGGTCACCACGACCGACGCGGCGACCGTGGTGGAGCGCTGGATGACCGGCGGCGCGGCGCGGAAAGTGAGTTTCACCGGCTCGACCTCGGTCGGCAAGGTGCTGCTTCGGCAGGCGGCCGAGACGGTGATGCGCTCATCAATGGAGCTGGGGGGCAATGCACCGTTCATCGTGTGCGCCGACGCCGACATCGATGTGGCGGTCGAAGGGGCGATGGTAGCCAAGATGCGCAATATGGGCGAGGCCTGCACAGCGGCCAACCGCATGTACGTCCACCGCGACATCGCCGCGACCTTCGCCGAGCGGCTGGCGGCACGCATGGCGGCACTGACGGTGGGCGACGGCCTCCGGGACGGCACCGAGGTGGGGCCGCTGATCGATTCCCCCGGGCGCGCCAAGGTGCAACGACTCGTCGACGACGCGCTGGCCCGTGGCGCCACGGCGCTCACCGGCGGCCGGCTACCCGATGGACCGGGCTACTTCTACCCGCCGACCGTGCTCGCCGATGTGTCCGCCGAATCCGATCTGATGACCACCGAGATCTTCGGCCCGGTCGCTCCGGTCATCCCTTTCGACGACGAGGACGACGTGGTCCGACGCGCCAACGACACCTGCTGGGGACTGGTCGGGTACGTCTTCAGCCAAGACATCGACCGGGCGTTCGACCTGAGCGAGCGGCTCGAGGTGGGCATGGTCGGTGTCAACACCGGTGTGGTGTCCAACCCGGCCGCGCCGTTCGGCGGTGTCAAGCAGTCCGGGCTGGGCCGCGAAGGCGGCCGCGTCGGGATCGACGAGTTCCTCGAGTACAAGTACCTCGCGGTCCCTCGGCGCAGGGGATCTGCCCGGACGAGCTGACCGGCTAACCTGGCCCCATGCGGATGTCGGCCAAGGCGGAGTACGCCGTTCGCGCCATGGTGCAACTGGCCACCGTGGACGACGGTGTGCTGGTCAAGACCGACGACCTGGCCAAGGCGCAGGGCATCCCCGCACAGTTCCTCGTCGACATCCTCTCGGAGCTGCGCACCGACCGGCTGGTGCGCAGCCACCGTGGCCGCGACGGCGGATACGCCCTTGCCCGCCCCGCCGCGGACATCAGCCTGGCCGATGTGCTGCGCTGCATCGACGGTCCCCTGGCCAGCGTCCGCGACATCGGCCTGGGCGACCTGCCGTATTCGGGTCCGACAGCCGCGCTGACGGATGTGTGGCGGGCGTTACGGGCCAGCATGCGATCCGTGCTCGAGGGCACCAGCCTCGCCGATGTGGCGTCCGGTGGTCTTCCGCCCCACGTCGCGGCGATGGCGGGGGAGTACCTGGACCAGGAGCACAAGCGCGGTCACCGCGATCGCGTGGACACCAAATAGCCTGCCCCTGAGCGGGTTCGCCACATCAGTATGGTCGTGGCGTGGAGTTCGATCGATCTGACTGGCCGGCCCGGCGTCGGCGCCCTCTGCACCTCGCGCTGCGTGGCCGGCGCGACCCGGCCTCAGGTGCCGGTCAGCGCAGGCGGGTGTCGGGCGGACTGAGCGAGCTGCACACCCGCAAGGTCCTCGACCTGACCCTTCGGATCGCCGAGGTGATGCTGTCATCGGGGTCCGGCACTGCCGACATGGTGGCCACCGCCCAGGACGTGGCGCAGGCCTACCAGCTCACCGACTGCGTCGTCGACGTCTTCGTGACCACCATCTTCGTCTCGGCGCCGCCGACCGCTGACAGTTCGCCGGTGACCATCGTGCGGTCGGTCCATGCCCGCTCGACCGACTACTCACGGCTCGCCGAACTCGATCTGCTGGTGGGGCGGATCACCTCCGGCGGTGTATCGGTCGACGAAGCCCACGACGCGATGGACGAGCTGTCCGAGCGGCCACATCCCTACCCGCGCTGGGTCGCCACCGTGGGCTGGGCCGGTTTCGCCCTGGGTATCGCGATGCTGTTCGGCGGAACCTGGCTGACCTGCATCCTGGCCGCCGTCTCATCGGTGCTGATCGATCGCGTCGGCCGGGTGCTCAACCGGCTGGGCACCCCGTTCTTCTTCCAGCAGGCCGCGGGTGCGTTCATCGCGACGATGATCGCCGCCGCGGCGTACCTGTTCGCCGGTGTCGGACCGACCGCGCTCGTCGCGACCGGCATCGTCATGCTGCTGGCCGGCCTGACCCTGGTGGGTTCGGTACAGGACGCGCTGACGGGGTACATGGTCACGGCGGTGGCCCGTCTCGGTGACGTCCTGTTCCTCACCGCGGGCATCGTCGTCGGCATCCTGGCCGGACTGCAGGTCGCCGCGCTTGCCGGTATCCAGATCGAGCTCCACGTCGACGCCACCGAGTCGTTCGTGATGCCGACCCGGCCGGTGCCGATTCTGCTCGCCGTGCTGGGCGCGGCGCTCGCCGGCGCCTGCCTGACGATCGCCAGTTACGCCCGGCTGCGCTCGGTGGTCACCGCCGGTGTCGCCGCGGGTCTGGCGGAGGCGGTGCTGATCGGCCTCGGCGCCGCGGGATTCGGCGGGGTGGTCGCCACGGGAACCGCGGCCGTCGGCGTCGGTTTGCTCGCCACGCTGATCTCCATCCGCCGGCAGGCTCCGGCGCTGGTCACCGCGACAGCAGGCATCACACCGATGCTGCCCGGCCTCGCCGTCTTCCGCGCGGTGTTCTACTTCGCCGTCGATCGGAACATCCCCGGCGGAATCGCGCAGGCATTGGGGGCCGCGGCGATCGCGCTGGCCATCGGTGCCGGAGTGGTGATGGGTGAGCTGCTCGGCTCGCCGTTGCGCTACCGCGCCGGGCGCATCGGTCAGATCCTGCGTGTCGAAGGTCCACCCGGACTCCGCCGGGCCATCGGCAACGTGGTTGCGTTACGGCCGTCACCCGTCCAGCAGCAGATGCGCAATCCGCACCGGCGGTCGTGGAGCGTCGCGCTGCAACCGGAGTCCCAGGATGACGCCGACGCCGACACCGACGACTCCGCGGGTCCCCCGGGCGGTGACCCGACCGAACGGTGAGGTCGGTGTGTCGGCGCGACGCTCTGCGCAGGGCCGTCGCCCCGCGCTGGGCCTGATTGGCGTCTACGGCAAGGCCGCAGTGCGCTGAGCGTTGCCGAAACCCACCGCACTGCGGATCAGCGGCAGGGTCGCCATGGTGGCGAAGCCCGGTTCGGCGGCGCAGACCGCGGGCACCGCGTTGAGCACCTGCATGGCGGTGGCGATGTTGGCGGCGTTGACGTGTTCGGCCATACTCGCTGCCCGGCCGAAGCTGGCCAGCGCGATCACGTGCGCCTGCATCGACGGGTCACCCTCGATGGTCAGGGTCCAGCCGTGCCGCGGCGTCGGCCAGTGTGACGGGTACTCGTTGCCGACCGTCCACAACGTCTCGATCTCCACGAGCGGTTCACCGGCCCGGCGACCCACCCAGTTCCAGCGTTGCCCCGCGGTGGTCCCCGCACGCAGGACGTGGTCGAAGATCTGGTGATCGGCCAGGGCCGGGACGGCCTCGACCGATGCGGTCACCTCGTCGATACCGGCGTGCAGCGCGTCGGCGAGCAGCCACACCTCCTCGCTGAAGATGGCGCTGTTGAACGCGAGGAAATCGGTTGCGGTCGGGCTGATCTGCTCGATCGGCCGACCGAACGACATGTTGTCGAACGTGATCGCAGTGCTGTCGTAGACCGACCAGTCGGCGCGCTCCTGCAGGGTGATCTTCTCGATGGTGCGGCTCATCCCGGTCAGCGCCAGCGGCAGCACACCGGACAGATTGCCCGGGTTGATCCCGCTGCCGTGCACGGTGGAACCGCCCTGGCGGCAGGCTTCTTCGAGCCGTCGCCGGACATCGGCGGGTTGACGCTCGGGGTGAAAGAGGAAGGCCGTGGTGACGACGTTCTTGCCGCTGGCCAGCAGCGCGCAGACGTCGTCGAGGTCGACGATGCGCGGGGTGTAGAGGACACAGTCGGCATCCAGTGCGACGACGGCGGCGGTGTCGGTGGTGGCCGCGACACCGATCGGCTCCCGGCCGGCCAGGGTTCCGGCGTCCACGCCCCCCTTGTCGGCCGAGTACACCCTGACCCCGACGAGCTGCAGATCGGGCCGGTGGTCGAGGATCGTCGCGATGAGCTCGCCGCCGACGGCGCCGGTGCCCCACTGGATCACCCGCAACGGGGCGTTCACTCGCCGCAACCGTACGTCCGGGGGACGGCGGGCATTCCGAACAGGTCGCCGAGGAAGGCCGCGGATTCGCTGCGATCAACGGCGGCGACGATCGAGTGGTCGGGCGTGATGGCCATGTGGTCAAGGATGCAGGATGGCGTCATGACGGTTTTCGATATTCGTGACCTGACCCGGCCCGTCATCGTCGCACCGATGGCGGGTGGGCCGTCCACCCCGGAGCTGGCCGCGGCAGGCACCGAGGCGGGCGGGCTCGGCTTCGTGGCCGCCGGCTATCTGACCGCCGACGCGTTCGCCGACCGGCTGCGCGCCGCCCAGGCGTTGACTTCGGGTCCACTCGGCGCCAATCTCTTCGTGCCGCAACCGAGTGTCGCGGGCCGGGATGAGGTGCTGGCCTACGCCGAGCAGCTGGCGCCCGACGCACGGCGCTACGGTGCCCAGCCGGGGGAACCGCGCTGGAATGACGACGCCTGGCAGGCCAAGCTCGACGTCCTCGGCGAGCTGCGCCCCGAGGTCGTCTCCTTCACCTTCGGCCTGCCGAGCGCAACCGAGCTGACGCGATTGCGCAGCGTCGGCATCGCCACGGTGGGGACGGTGACGACCGTCGAGGAGGCGCGCGCGGCGGCGGACCGCGGCGTGGATGTGGTGGCGGTGCAGGGTCCCGAGGCGGGCGGGCATCGAGGCCACTTCGACGCGGCGGTGCGACCGCCCACCCAACCGCTCACCGACCTGCTGGCCGAGGTGCTCGCCGCGATCGACCTGCCCGTCGTGGCCGCCGGCGGCCTGATCGACGCGCGGGCGGTGGCCGGGGTACTCGACGCCGGCGCGGTGGCCGCCCAACTCGGTACCGCATTCCTGCTCGCCGACGAGTCGGGCAGCTCGCCGGTGCATCGTGGCGCGCTGCGCGATCCGCAGTTCACCGAGACGGTGGTGACCAAGGCGTTCTCCGGCCGCTACGCGCGCGGTTTGCGCAATCGCTTCGTCGTCGATCACGACGCGCAGGCGCCGCTGGCTTATCCGCAGGTGCACCATCTGACCGGTCCGCTGCGTGCGGCGGCCGTGCGCGCGGGCGACCCGCACGGGACCAACATCTGGGCCGGCACCGGGTTCCGGTCGGCCCCCTCCGGTTCGGTCGCCGAGATCATGGCCGGGCTGACGTGACCTCCTCGATCACCACGTCACCGCGTTCTGAGCGCGCGGTGACCTCCGCGACGGCGGCCGCGGGGTCGGCGGTCTCGGGTACCTGCACGGTCACCGATCCATCGCCTCCGGTCTTGAGCAGGTAGGGCCCCTGCGGCGGCAGCCCCAGCACGACATCGCCGCCCCGGCTGGTGGCCTCGACGGTCCGCGGTGCGTCGGCGAAGTCGACGGCGATGTCGCCATCGGACGTCGTGGCGGTGAAGCGTTCGCTGACGCTGATCGGGCGGTGGGCGGCGACGTCGCCGTCGACCGTCTGGATCTCGATCCGCCGCGCCGCAGCACCCAGGATCACGGCGCCGTCGGTGGTCTGGGCGATGAGCTGATCCAGGTCGGTCTGGGCCAGCACCACACCGGTCTGCTGTTCGGTGCGCACAGTCATCCGCCGCGCCTGCTCGGGTGGCAGCGTCACGGTGATCTCACCGCCGCGGGCCCAGTCGAGGATCGGCGAGGGTCGGCCCTCGACGCCCACGCGGGTATCGGCGCCGTCAGCCGACACCGTCAGGTGGTGTTCGCCGCTTCCGGTGGTGTTCACCAGACGCAGGTCCAGTCGCGGCTCCCGGGCGTCGCGGTCGTCGGTGATCCGCACGGCGATCGGTATGTCACCGGTGTCGATGGTCAGCGAACGCACGGTGGCGGGCAGGGTGCGGCTGTCGGCGGTCACCCGCACGGTGCTCACCCCCCATGCAGTGACGGCGAGCGCGGCGAGGCTTGCGACCACGATCACCGCGGCGGCGGCGATGAACCCGCCGCGCAGGGCCTTTCGGCCACCCGGCGACAGATCCGGTGGATTCCCCGGGGGAGCGGGTGGCGGGGCGATGGCGGTCATGACGGTCCTTTCCGGGCGGTCAGGATGCGGAGTCAGGATTCGAGGAAGCGCAGGACCGCCAGCACGCGGCGGTTCTCGCTCTCGTCGGGGGCCAGATCGAGCTTCATGAAGATCGAGGCGATGTGCTTCTCCGCCGAGCCGACTGAGATGTGCAGTGCGGCGGCGATCGCCGAGTTGGTCCTGCCCTCGGCCATGAGCTGTAACACCTCCCGCTCGCGCGGGGTCAGCTCGTCGAGCGCCGACCGTCGGCGCGAGCGCACCAGGATCTGCGAGACCACTTCGGGATCGAGCACCGTGCCGCCGCCGCCGACGACCGCGACGGCGTCGAGGAAGGCGGGGACGTCGGCCACCCGGTCCTTGAGCAGGTATCCGAAACCCTTTGTGTCCGAAGCGATCAGGTCAGCAGCGTAACGCTCCTCGACGTAATGTGACAGCACCAGCACGGGTGACTCGGGATTCTGGCGGCGCAGCAGTGCGGCGGCCCGGATGCCCTCGTCGGTGAACGTCGGCGGCATCCGCACATCGAGGATCGCCAGGTCTGGCCGTTCGTCGTTGACCAGCCGCAGCAGATCGGTGGCGTCGGGCACGCCGGCCACCACCTGGTGTCCCGCATCGGACAGGATCCGTTCGATTCCGGCTCGCAACAGCGCCGAATCCTCGGCGATCACGATGCGCATGGCAACACCGCCGTGACGATCGTGGGGCCGGTGGCCGGGCTGGTCACTGTCAGTGTGCCGCGCGCTGCACGGACCCGCTCGTCGAGTCCGCGCAACCCGGTGGCCTCACCGTCGTCGGTGATGGCGGCGCCACCGCGGCCGTCGTCGAACACCGACACGTGCAGCAACTCAGCGCTCTCGTCGAGCCGTACGGTGACGACCGCCTGGCGGGCCTGGGCGTGCTTGGCCACGTTGGTCAGCGCCTCGGCGACCACGAAGTAGGCGACCGACTCCACCTCGTCAGGCAGTCGTCGCGGGAGGTGAAGGTCCAACGTCGTTGGAACGCCGCTGTTCTCGATGCGCTGCACGACCGCCGAGAGGGCCGCGTCGAGTCCGCGATCGGCCAGGATCGTCGGCGCGATACCGCGGACCACGTTGCGCAGATCGACCAGGGCGTTCTTCGCCTCGTCGTGGGCCTCGGCGATGAGTTGCTTGGCGGCGGGGAGGTCGGTGTCGAGTTTGGTCTGCGCCAGACCGATGGCCATCGCCAACGACACCAGCCGGGGTTGCACGCTGTCGTGCAGATCGCGTTCGATGCGGTGACGTTCGGTCTGCGCCGACGACATCGCCCCCACCCGAGCATCGTTGAGGGCGCTCACCTGATATTTCAGGGCCGCAGTCGGTGACGGTGCCAGGACCCGACGGTCGATCGCCGCGTCGAGCATCGGGGCGAAAACCAGAATCGCGACGGCTCCGGCCGCAGCGATCACGGCCAGCAGCCACGCCAGTACCGGCGACGGGGACCACAGACCGGCGTCCGGGTCGCTGCGCTCGACGGCCAGCGCGGTCGCGGGGCCGATGAACGTCACCACGAGCAGCGCGAAGGCGATTCCGGTCGCGGCCATGTCATAGGCCAGCCGCAGATAGTGGTGGGCCACTGCCTTCCAGAAGCGCGCGCTGCTGACATCGAGCCACAGCTGGTGCAGCCAGCGTTGAACACCGGTGTAGGACGAGACACGTCGATACGGCACCGGGATCGCCAGCCCGAAGACGGCCTCGCTGCGCCGGCGTTCGAACCAGTCGACGCCGCGCATGAGATAGATGAAAGTCACCGCGGCAAGGGCGAATCCGATACCGGAGGGGATCGAGGAAATGCCGGCGACCACGATGATCAGCGGAATCCAGAACCAGACGACGCCGACGGCGGCGCCGGTGATCATCGACGCGGTCGGCACGAGGCCGATGTGCCGCCGCGACCCGGTGGCGGAGCCTGCGGCGACGGCGGCCGGGGCGGAACCGCTGCTGACTGCGACCATGCCACCAACCTAGGGACTGACGGCACACCGCGACACAGCGTTTCCCCGCGAACCCGGCGGGGGATAACCCCCGCGGCCGAACCGGGCGGCGTGCCAGAATCGCTACCGTGCGTATCGGAATGACCATGCCGGTGATGGAGCCCGACCTCGACGCGGCACTGCTGCGGTCCTGGGCCGAAATCGTCGACGAGGGCCCGTTCTCGGCGTTGTGCTGGGGGGAGCGGATCGCCTTCGACAATCCCCACAGCCTCACCCTGCTCGGTGCGTTGGCCGCCTGGACCCACCGGGTGCGTTTGGTGACCACGGTGATCGTGCCGCAGCTGCACGATCCCGTCATGCTGGCCAAAGGGCTGGCCACCGGCGACCTCGTCAGCGGGGGACGGCTCACCGTGGGCATCGGCGTCGGGGGCCGCCACGAGGATTACCGGGCGGTCGGCGCCGATCCAGCCACGCAGACCATGCGAGCCATGGCCGAGCGCGTTGCGATAATGAAGCGGGTATGGGCCGGTGAGAAGCTCACCGAGTCGGTGCTTCCGGTGGGGCCGGCGCCGGTGCAGCCCGGCGGGCCGCCGCTGCTCGTCGGCACCATCGGCCCCAAGACGGTGCGCAGCGCAGCAGGGTGGGCTCAGGGCATGGCCGGCACGATCCTCGACCTCGACGTCGACAAGCAGGCCGAGCTCTTCGACGTCGCGCGCACGGCGTGGAGGCAGGCCGGCAAGCCGGCACCGCATCTCGCGACGTCGTTCTGGTTCGCCATCGGCGACCGCGACGAGGCCCGCGCGCAGATGCATCACCACCTACGCCGCTACATGAACTGGATCCCCGCCGAGATCGTCGACGCGATGGCTCCGGACACGGGATTCGCGGGCTCGGAGGACGAACTGCTCGAGGTGCTGGCCCGGTTCGCCGACATCGGCACCGACGAGGTGCACCTGATTCCGACGAGCTCGGACATCACCCAGCTGCACCGGGTGGCCGACGCGGTCAAGCAGTTCGGCTAACCCCGAGCGTTCACCACAGGCGCGGCAGCCCCAGCGGGTTGAACGGATCCGGCGGAGGTGGCAGGCCCAACGGGTTGAGCGGGTTGATGGCCGGCGGCGGCGGTGGCGGCGGCAGCCCCAGCGGGTTGAGCGGGTTGATCGCCGGCGGTGGCGGCGGCAGCCCGAGCGGATTGAGCGGGTTGATCGCCGGCGGCGGCGGCAGGCCCAGCGGGTTGAGCGGATCGATGCTCGGCGCGCTCGGAGCCGGCACGTTCAGCGCCGGGGGATTGAAGACGATCGGTACGGCGAGGTCTGGCACCACGTCGGGCAACGGGATGTTGACCGGAACGGTGGCGTCGACACCGATCGGCGACGGCAGGTTGCGGACGTTCTTGGCGATCTCCTCGGAGATCTGCGGCGGTATCTCCCAGCGTGGCGCCGAGTTCTCCTCGCGCTGCTCGTCGGCGTTGCGGTCCGGGTCGGCGGCGGCGACGCCCGAGCCCAGCCAGGCCGCCGGAATACCGACGACACCGATGATCGATGCCCCGGCCAGGACGCGCTTGATGTTCACGATCAACCCCTTGAAATGGAAATCGCTTCGATCATAGGTGCCGGTACCGGCCTGCGGGCGACTACGCGGTCTAGTCGATGCGCCGGTACCAGTGGATCACCGGGGCGATCGCAGAATCCGCTCCGCCTCGCGCACTCCACTCAGATAGGCGCCGTGCACCGTGCCGAAGTACTCGGCATTGGTGGCCTCGCCGGCGAACAACAGACGATCACCGACGGGTTCGGCCAGCACGTCCATATCGTCAGGGCCGGAACCGACAGCGATGAAGCTGTAGGACCCGCGGGCGTAGCGGTCCTCGCCCCACCGGGTGACCAGCGACCCGGTCGGTCGTGGCGCCCGCAGTGCGGTGACGAGTTCGCCCACGGCGTCGGCATCCGACATCGGCTCGCGTGACCACGCCGCGTCCCCGGCGCGTAGGCCGACCAGCAGTGGCCGGTCGGTGAACAACCATCCGTTGACCAGGTCGGTGACCGGTTGATTGTCACCGACGAGCCCGATCACCGGCCGCTCCCGCGGCCAGAACGGTTCGTCGAACATGACGACGACCTTGTTCAACAGCCCGAAGCCCAGACGCGTGATGGCTGAGCGCTTCGCCGCCGGCAGCGGCGGATCGAACCCGATGGCGCCGGCCTTGAGCACTCCCAGCGGGACGGTGACGATCACACGGTCGGCGGTCATCGTGCCCTGCGAGGTCTCGACGCGGACAGTGGCCGAACTGTGCGCGATCCGGGTCACCTCGGTGGACCGTCGGACGTCCAGACCCTGTGCGAGGCGTGCGGACAGCTGGGTGTACCCGTCGGGCAACAGCACATCGGGACCGCCGAGCTCTTCCTCGCTGCCGAACCAACGCAGCGACAGCTGGTCCGGATCGGCGGCGTACTCCCCGGCGATGCTCGAGGCGACGTTCCAGGCGACCAGCGGATCATTCAAGTTCGCGATACCGGCCAGGCCGTCAGCCACCGTCTCGTCGGAATCGGCTGTCTCGACCCGACGTTGGAGTGCCCCGCTGATCTGGTGCCAGTCTGCCGACGCGGCGGCCGCGGCGCCGGGGTCGACCGCGCCGCCGGGCCCGAGCAGCACGACGTCCTCGAAATCGGTCGGGATCGTCCGGGCGCCCACCTGGTCGGCCAGCCCGAGCAGCGGGTTGCCTTCGGTGCCGTGGATCCACGACGCCCCGAGATCCACCGGGACGCCGAGTGAGGTATCGGTGCGGGTGCGCCCGCCGATCCGGTCCCTGGCCTCGACAACGGTGACGCGGACCCCGGCCTCGGCGAGCCGCCGCGCCGCCGCCAAGCCGGCGAAGCCCGCTCCGATCACCACGACATGCTCGCCGGGTGACCGCTTCGGCGATTCGTCATCGCAGCCGGGAAGCGCTGCGGCGGCGGCGAGTGCGCTGAGGCCGAGCGTGAACTCGCGGCGGCCGACGGGGCCCATGGCGGTGACGCTAGCCCCGATGGGTGATCTTGAAGTTCAGTTGGCAGATTCCGACGAAACCGGGGCGCCGGCCACAGCCGACGCCCCGGTGCTCATCGCAGCAACGCAGTTCTAGCCGTTGCCGGTGTTCCCGCCGTCGACGCCGTTCGCGCCATCGGCACCTTGAGGTCCGTCGTTGCCGCGATCGCCAGGTTGTCCAGGCCGACCAAGGGCGCCCGGTAGTAGGCCTCCTGCGGATCCGCCAGAACCGCCCGCACCACCCGGACCGCCCTTGCCGCCTGTGCCGCCCTTGCCCACAGCGCCGTCGCCGCCACCGGAGCCCAGCAGGCCGCCCGCGCCGCCCTTACCAGCAGCTCCGCCGTCGCCGCCGTTTCCGCCGGCGCCACCGGCGCCACCGTCACCACCTCTGCCACCGTCGCCGTTCACGGAATTGATCCCACCGATGGTGATAATCGCGCCACCGGGCCCACCGATTCCGCCAGCGCCACCGGTCGCAAAGCTGTCGCCACCGTTGCCGCCGTTGCCGCCGTTGCCACCAGGTCCGCCGGCCCCGAACAGGCCGCCGCGGCCACCCGCACCGCCCGGTCCGCCGGCAGTACCGTTGCCGCCGGCAACCCCGGCCCCACCGTTTCCGCCGCTTCCACCGTTCCCTGCCGTGGCTGGACCCGTCGCTATCAGCGGGGTTGCGCTACCGCCTGCGCCACCATTGCCGCCCGCGGCCCCCCCGGGAGACCCATTCCCGCCTGCGCCACCGTTGCCTCCCGTGGCCGAACCCAATACTGCAACGGCGGTTCCACCTGCTGCTCCGTTGCCGCCGATGCCTAAAACTCCGACGCCGGTCCCGCTTGCGCCAGGAGTGCCGTTGCCTCCGATGACGTCCCCAGCAATCGTTACGGTCGGCAGCGTAATCAGCGAGGAAAGTCCCGGCACGCCGCCCAAGAGCGGGTTGGCCAACGTGTCAGGTCCGTCCACACCGGCGCCACCGTTGCCGCCGGCACCGCCACGGCCGAAGAGGCCGAGCAGGCCCGCGTCACCACCGTTGCCGCCCGCGCCGCCCGGGGTGCGCTCACCGACGATGCCCAGCAGCGGATCCACGCCGTTGCCGCCGTTGCCGCCGTTGCCGCCGTTGCCGAAGAAGGCGAAGATCCCGGCGTTGCCGCCTTCGCCGCCACGTGCACCGGCGCCACCGGCGCCGCCGTAGCCGCCACTGCCATAGAAGAAGCCGCCGTTGCCGCCGTTGCCGCCGGCCTGGCCGGGCAGCGCGCCAGCGGCGCCGTCACCGCCACTGCCGAAGAAGAAGCCGGCGTTGCCGCCGTCCCCGCCCGGCAGGAGGGCGTCGATGCCGTTGCCGATGAAGATGTTGACGATCGGGATCACGCCGAAGAAGTCGAGGATCGGATCCAGCGGATCAGCCGGCCGGCCTGCGCTGGAGGAAGGGCTCGCTCCGCTACCGAACAATCCGCCGCCCAGGATGCAGCCGAGGTCCAGCGCGCCGCACGACCCCTGCTGAGGCACGGCGGCCATCGGGGCCGCCTGGGCCGCGCCGGGAAGGGCGAGCAGTGCTGCGGCGGGCGCGGCAAGCAATAGACCGGCTCCGGCGACCGTTGCGCAACCGGTCTTCGCCGATCGAACGGAACGATTGGTTCTGGAGTGTTTGCCCATCGAGGTCTCCCTTTCGTTGCTGAAGCAAGGAACGCGCCGCAGCAACGTAACATGCCTTATCTCTTAAGTCGGACGAATTTCGCCGTGAGGATACGGTCCTTCGCTAACTGGTAGCTGGATCCACCCGATGTCGACATGTCCTAAGAAAGGCGATTGCGCCACGGCGGCGAATCTGGCGATTAAATAGGCGAAGTAACAGCGAGCCGCTCGTTCCGCGACGCGCTGCTCAGCGTTCTATCAGCTGACGTTCAGCTTAGGTGGTAGCTGCTTGGGTCGAGTGGTATGCGGCCGCTCGCTGCGTGACGCGCGTTTCCTTCAGTCCCAGCAAACGCACGTTCACTCGTTCGTCCATCTTCTCCTCGAGCCTGTAATCACGCGGCGATTCCCCGTCGCCTCACCGGAGCACGCGTCGGCGAGCCTGCTCGCGCCTTGACTCTTCCGGGCACTTCGGCTTGCTTCTCGCCCGTCGTGCGTGATGGTCACCAAGCGATTTTGCGCAAACGGGGCGACAACGTCTGCTGCCGCAACCCGATGCCTAATGCGGTTACCGCGCGGTCGCCGCTGCTTCAGTAGGCGACAACAATGAGCGGCCTGCGCCGCCACGGCGATGTGTCGCTCCTCAACTGGTAGTTGACGTTCAGGCTTCAGATGCCGGCGTTGCCGCCGTCGACACCGTTCTGGCCGTTCGACCCGGCGGATCCGTCGTTGCCTGCCGAGCCGGCCTTCCCGTTGTTTTCGCTCAGCGCGCCTTTCGCGGTCCCGCCGGCGCCGCCGTTGCCGCCCTTGCCGCCCGCGCCGCCGATCCCGGCCACGCCGCCCTTACCGACGACTCCGTTCACGCCCGGGGAGCCGAACACGCCCGCAGGGCCACCCTTTCCGGCGGCACCGCCATCGGCGCCGTTGCCACCGGCGCCGCCGTTTCCGCCATTCCCGCCGTTGCCACCGTTGCCGCCGCGGTTCTGCGGATGGTCGATGATGATCGCGCTGCCGCCGTCGCCGCCGTTGCCGCCGACGCCACCGACCGCCCCGTTACCGCCGTTACCGCCCGCGCCGCCTGCGCCGCCGCGTCCACCGTCACCGAAGATGCCGCCCGCGCCGCCGTTCCCGCCAGGGCCGCCCGTGGTGCCGTTCTCACCGTTGACGCCATTCCCGCCGTTACCGCCGTTGCCGCCGGTGCCGCCCTCGCCATGGCCGGTCACTGCGGCGATGGCGAAGCCGCCTGTCCCCCCGTGGCCGCCGTCGGCCCCGCCGTCGGCGCCGTTGCCGCCGTTGCCGCCGTTGCCGCCGACGGCCTTGAAGCCGGCACCCAGCACTGCTTCGCCCCCAAAGCCGCCGCGGCCGCCGAAGCCCAGGCGCCCCGTGCCCGTCCCGTCGCCACCGTTTCCGCCATTGCCTGCGGTTGCGGTGCCGGCGATGTCCAACACCGACTCCCCGAATTCGCCCAGGAGCGGCTCGCCCGGGGTGCCGCCGAGGAGGGGATTCCCGCTGCCGGAGCCGTTCACGCCGGCCCCGCCGTTACCGCCGTTGCCGCCGCTGCCGAAGAATGCGAATTGGCCTGCGTTGCCGCCGTTTCCGCCTCGACCGCCCGGGGTCTTCTCGCCGAGCAGTCCCTCGATCAGCGGGTCGTACCCGTTGCCGCCGTTGCCGCCGTTGCCGCCGTTGCCGCCACTGCCGAACAACGCGAACATGCCACCGTTGCCACCATTGCCGCCCGCCCCGCCGGCGCCGCCGTGTCCGCCACTGCCACCGCTACCCCAGAACAGGCCGGCGTTGCCGCCGTTGCCGCCGTTCTCGCCGGGGAGCAGGCCGCGGGCGCCGTCGCCGCCGCTTCCGATGAAGAAGCCGCCGTCGCCACCGTCGGTGCCGGGCAGGATTCCCGGGATGCCGTTTCCGATGAAGATGTTGAGGAGCGGGATGAATCCAGCCACGTCGAGCAGCAGGTCGATGGGGTTGCTGAACGCCGCCGCGAGCGGATTGGACGTCGAGATGCTGTTGCCGATGAAATTCGAGGCCAGACGCAGCAGGGATCGTGCGCGCCGCTCGATGTGGGCCGGCGCCGGCGCCACCGGTGCCGCATGAGCCGTACCGGGGATGGCGAGCAATGCCGCAGCAGGAGCGGACATCAACAGCCCGACACCGGTGACCGCGATCCCCGCGGTGCTCTTCGCGTTCCTGCCCATCGGGACCCCCTTCAACCGTGGCGAATGGCAGCAACGTAGCACCGCGCCGAAACCTGGTTGACGACTTTGGTTCAGCTCGGGGAAAGTGTGCGGCTGCCGCGGTCGGGTGAGTTCAGCAAATCCCGGCGCCGGTCAGGTGTTGCCGCCGTCCACCCCGTCCTGGCCGCGCCCGCCCGGGGAGCCGTCGGCGCCGCGGGCGCCTACCGTTCCGGCCTTGCCCGCCGGGGTGACCGCCCCGGCCGCGCCTCCGCTGCCGCCCGTGCCGCCGGCGGCGCCATTCCCGCCGGTTCCGCCTTTACCGACCGCACCGTCGACGCCGGCCGGCCCGAATATGCCTGGGGCGCCGCCCTTACCGGCCGCGCCGCCGTTGCCGCCGTTGCCCCCGTTGCCGCCGTCGCCGCCGTCGCCGCCGTTGCCGCCGTTGCCGCCGACGTTGTCGACGCGGTCGGCGCCGTTGACGAAGCCGCCGTCGCCGCCGCTGCCTCCGTGTCCACCGACGCCGAGGCTGTCCCCGCCGTTGCCACCGTTGCCCCCGTTGCCGCCTCGGCCACCGGAGCCGAAGACTCCACCGGCACCGCCGTGGCCGCCCGCGCCGCCCGCGGTCCCGTGTTCACCGTCGACGCCGTTGCCACCCCTGCCGCCGTCGCCGCCGTTGCCGGCGACGGCGTTGCCGCCGACGACGGCGAACATCGCCTGCGCACGGCCGCCCTTACCGCCCTTGCCGCCGTCCGCCCCGCCGAACGCGCCGTCGCCACCCCGTCCGCCGTTGCCGCCGGTGGCCTGGCCGCCCGGGGCCGCCACCGCGACTCCTCCTACGCCGCCGATGCCCCCGGCGGCCAACCGACCGGTGCCGGTTCCGTTGCCGCCGTCTCCGCCATTGCCCGCCGTGGCCGGTCCGGTGGCGGGTCCGGCGAAGGTACCGGGCAGTCCCACGACCGGAATGCCGGCGACCCCACCGAAATCCGGGTTCGCCCGGTCGGCGCCGTCGACGCCGGCACCGCCGTCACCACCGTTGCCGCCGTTGCCGAAGAGGGCGAATGGGCCTGCCGCACCGGAGGCCGGCGCCGGGCGAGGGTCGAGCCGACGAATACTTGCAGTTTCAGCAAATGCGCCTACGCGACGGCCAGGACCGTTCGGGCGAGGCGGGTGGCCCGGCCTACCGGATCCGGATCCGCCCGAACGGCGAACGCACTGAGCATCCCGTCGTAGATCAGGGCGATGTCGGCCGCCGCTGCGGCGGGATCGGCGACACCGGCCGCGGCGATCAACTCCGCCAGCCGGTCGATGACGTACCGCTTGTGGGCGACGGCGACCGCGATCCCGGGGTGCCCCGGGGGGAGCTGGTTCACGGCTGCGATGTGGGCACACCCCCGGTGCAGACCCGCCCGGTCGCGCCATTTGTCGGTCGCGGTGAACAGGGCCAGTACTCGGTCGACAGGGCTGTGGGCAGCCGCGATGGCCGATTCCCACTCCTCGCGCCAGCGGTGGTCGCGATCAGCCAGGTACGCGGCCACCAGATCGTCTTTACCGGAGAAATTCTTGTAGAGGGATCCGGTGGCCACCCCGGCCCGCTCGATCACCGCGTCCACGCCGGTGCCGGCGATGCCGTGGTCGTAGAACAGCTCGTCGGCCGCGCGCAGCAGCCGGGCACGCGCGGGTTGCCGCGGACCGGACATCGTGCCAATCTACCAAAGTGAAACGATCGTTCTACTGGATTGTGGCCGCGGGCACCCTCCTCACCGCCTGCTGCTATGGCTTCGCGCGATTCGCCTACGGGTTGTTCACACCGGTCCTGTCCGGTGCGTTCGCACTGACGCCGGCCGCGATCGGGCTGATCGGGTCGGGTAGTTACGTCGGATACTGCGTCGCTGTCATCGCCAGCACGGTGCTCACCGAACGCATCGGGGCCCGCCGGGTCGCGGTCGGCGCCGGTCTGGTCGCGACCGCCGGCATGTCGATGGTGGCGGCGGCGCCCTCGACAGCCCTGCTGGCCACCGGCGTCCTGATCGCCGGCAGCAGTACCGGCCTGGCGTCGCCGCCACTGGCCGCCGCGGTGGCCCGCTGGGTGCGCGCAGAAGTCCGGGATCGCGCCCAGACGGTGGTCAATGCCGGCACCGGAGTCGGGGTGGTCATGTCGGCGCCGATCGCGCTGATGCTGTTCGGTCAGTGGCGACTGGCCTGGGCGGTCATGGCCGCGATCACCGCCGCGGTGACGGTCATGGTGGCCTGGGTCATTCCGGCGCCCACCGAGACGCCCGGGCGTTCCCTGCCGCATGTCGCGTCGCGGCCCGGCACCGTGGGCCTGGTCGCGGCGTCGGTATTGACCGGGTTCGGCAGTGCCGCGGTGTGGACGTTCGGCCGCGAACTGGCCGACGGCCTGGGGGAGACCACCTCCGTCGTGGCGTGGACGCTGCTCGGCGGGGCAGGGATCGCCGGGGCGTTCGGTGGCGATCTGGTGACGCGAATCGGATTGGCGCCGGCGTGGCGGATCACCAGCCTGGCGATGGCGGGCGCGACGTTGATCTACGGGTTGTGCGCCGATGTGGCGATTGCCGTGCTGCTCGCGGCGGCCGCATTCGGAGCTGCGTACATCACCGCGACGGGATTGGTCCTGGTGTGGGCCACCCGGGTCTTTGCCGACAGTGTCTCGTTCGGCGTCGCCCTGTCGTTCTTCGGGATCGCGGCGGGGCAGGCGCTCGGCGCTCCCGCGGTGGGGGTGCTTGCCGAAGCCGTCGGCCTGGCCACGGCGTTCGTCATCGCGGCGGCCGCCGGGGTGACGGCCATGGCCTTACGACCGGCGCGCAATCCGGAGGCCGAACGCGCCCGTTAGTTCCGGAGCAGGAAGCCCGCGTCCAGCGGCCACGACGTACCGGTGATGAACCGCCCGGCGTCGGAGACCAGCCAGGCCACCGCCCTGGCCACCTGTGCGGGTTCCAGCAGCGCGATGGGTAACGCGTTCTGCTGGGCCATCAGCCATGGATCCTCCGCGGCGGCCAGTGCCATCGTCGTCTCGTTGATGATCATGTCGGTGGCCACCCCGCTCGGATGGATCGTGTTGACCCGGATGTCATGCGGGGCGAGCTGGGTCGCCCAGGCCTGCATGAGCGCCACCAGACCCCGCTTGGACGCCGCGTAGGCCTGAATCCCGGGCCGGTCGGTGCCCGAGGCCTTGATGCCCTGCGTCGAGCTGGTCAGCACGATGGAACCGCCGCGCCCACCCTCGAGCAGGGCCGGGATGGCGGCGTCGACGGTGTTCCACGCGCCGATCAGGTTGACTTCGACGATGTCGCGGAACGTCTGGGCGCGCTGCTCGGTGTCGGTGACGCGAATGACGCCGGCGTTGGCGACCACGATGTCCAGCCGGCCGAACATCCGGACTCCCTCGTCGACGACGGCCTGCAGCGCCTCAGGATCTCGGACGTCCACCGGTCGCGCCAGGATTCGGCGGCCCGCGGCCTGCACGAGCCGGACCGTCTCCTCGAGGTCGTCCCCGGTGGCTCCGCGATACCCGGTGGCCGCGACGTCGGCACAGAGATCGACCGCGATGATGTCCGCCCCTTCGCCGGCGAGCGTGACGGCATGGGCCCTGCCCTGGCCGCGGGCGGCTCCGGTGATGAAGGCGACCTGACCGTCCAGAGCCGGCATCACTGGCCCTTCGGGAAGTTGACGTCCTTGGTGACCGATTCCCATTGGTCGATCGACGCCGAGAACGCGGCCAGTTTGTCGCGGACGGCCTTGAGCACGTCGCGGCCGAGCAGCAGCCGCAGTGGCGGCTCGTCGAGGGTGGTCACCATCAGAACGGCGTCCGCGACCTTGCGGGGATCACCGGGCAGGTGGTTGGCGAACTCCTTGATCATCGTCTTGCGGGCACCGACGTTCGCGTCGTATTCGCCGATGGGCGTGGCTGATTCCCACATCGACCGGGATGCCCAGTCGGTCCGAAAGGCGCCGGGCTCGATGGCGGTGACCTTGACGCCGAACGGCGCGACCTCCTGGGCCAGCGCCTCGGTCAGGGCCTCCAGGGCGAATTTGGTGGACGAGTAGTAGGCGTTGGGCGGGTTGGCCACCAGACCGGTCATCGACGAGATGTTGACGATGTGGCCGGATTGCCGGGCCCGCATCTCGGGCAACACCGCCTTGATCAGGTCGACCACGCCGAAGTAGTTCGTGTCGAACAACTTTCGCACCTGGTCGTCCTCGCCCTCCTCGACGGCCGACAGATATCCGTTTCCGGCGTTGTTCACCAGCACGTCGATACCGCCGAAGGTGTCGTGGGCCGCGCGCACCGCATCGGCGATCTGGGTCTTGTCCGTGACGTCGAGCGCGACGGGCAGGGCGCGGTCGCCGAATGCCTCGCCGAAGTCGGACACCGTCTCGACGCGCCGCGCCGTCACCGCCACCGAGTGGCCGGCTTCGAGTGCGGCGCGGGTGATCTCCCGCCCGATGCCGGTGGAGCATCCGGTGATCAGCCAGCGCGCCATGTCAGTTCGTCCCTTCGGGAAGGCGGCGCAGATAGGCCGCGCGGCGGTCGGACAACGCGGTGGCGCGCTCCTGCGCCGACACCCGCTGCAGACCCGGCACCTCGTCGTCGAGATCGTCGAGCGGCACCACCCGGCCCCGCGCGCCGAGATCCTCCCGGGGCCCGGCCGCACCGAACTCGGCCATCCGCAGGGTCAGAATGCCCTCGCGCAGACCATCGGAGTCGATCCAGTTCGCCACTCCGGGGTCGGTGGGGGAGATGACGTAGGTGTAGGTCCCGTCCTCGTTCGGTACCGATTGCGCCTTGTTGAGGCTGCCGGTGCGGTCCACGATGTCCAGCGTGGTCCCCCAGATGTTGCTCAGCGGAACGGTGAAGTACTCCGCGCCGCCGTCGCTCACCTCCACCACGAACGCCTCACCGGGTTGAAGATCGAACCGGCCCATGACGTAGACCTGGTTGCGCATCGCTCCGACCCGGTCGGCCGACCATGCGAGGTCGAAGCGGTTGGCAGCCATCTTGTACACCCCGTGGCTGAGCTTGCCGGTGAAATTCGCGAAGTGCGCCATCATCGCCGCGGTGGCGTCGGCCTGTTCGTCGAGAGTGCGTGCGGGCCGGGACGGTTCTGCGCCCAGACGGTGCACCGCAAGGTGGTTCGGGTCGTCGCGATCCCAGTTGAGCAGCACGTCGCGGATGTAGAACTCGTGCGCCTCCGGCGTCGTCTGCACATGGTTGGGCCGTCCGCCGGCAGGGTCGGAGTCGACGGTGATGGTGAACGAACCGTCCGCAGCGACCTCCATGGTGCGGCCGTTGAGCACCGCGACGGTGCCCATGTTGGCGTCCCATAGCGTGAAGTAGTTCTCCGTCATGCGATTCGGGCCGACCCGGCCCCGAATCTCGTACCGTTCGTCGCCGGAGATCGGGATCACCCGGTAGACGCTGTCCGGATTGTCGATCCCCCAGCGCGATCCCGGGATCCGGCGCCCGTCGAGCGGGTGGCCCAGCCGGGTGATGCAGCTGACCTTCGGTCGCTGCGGGTCCTGATTCGACGACCACACCGCGGCGGAGAACATGACCTCGGCGAACGCGTCGTCGAAGCGTTCCCGCATGGCCTCCGACGCCTTCGCGCGGCTCAGCCAATTCTCCGCGACGCGGGCATAGGCCGCCCGGACCGTCGGATGTTCGATGAGGTCGAGAGCGGCCAGTTCCTGTGCGTGCTGTTCGGCGGTGGCGACGGGATCTTCGGTGAAGTCGGTCATGATGATCTCCTGGTGCTGGCATGGGCACGGAAACGTGTGTTGTAGTCGGCAAACCGGGTGTCGATTCGCTCGTCGGTCAACCCGAACTCGGCAGCGGAGTAGGGCGGACGAGCCGGTACCCGGGGGCGCTCGGCCAGCCAGCGCCCCATCGCGGCTCCGGCCTCGGCGGTCAGTGACATGCCGATCGCGTCGTACACCCTGGCTGCCTGTCCGATCGGATCGGCGACGGCGTCGGCGAATTCGATGTCGGTACAGCGGGCCTGTTCATCGGCCCAGGTATCGCGGACGCGCATCGCCCGGTCGTTGGTCCAGCCCATCCGCTCCAGCCATTCGGCGCCGATCCGGTGCCTGTCCACCCCGTCGGCATGCATGGCGTGCAGGGTGGCGTTCAAGCTCGCGCCGGACGGGATCGTCTCGCGCGGATCGCGGTGCATGTGCACGATGTGCAGGCCGGGGAACCGGGCTCGCAGGGTGTCCAGGTACCCCAGGTGGGCAGGGGATTTCAGGACCCAGCGTTGGGCCGTGTGCCCGGCCTGCCGCTTCTGCCACTGCAGGAACTGCAACATCCGGTGCAGGTACGTATAGGCCGGACCGAAATCCTGTTCGTCGATCCACGACCGGTAGCGGGGGACGTGTGCGCCGGACTCCGGCACGTGCGAGAGGAACGCATCGGCGAGGAAGACGATCTCCTCCTCCGGTTCACGTGCGTGCATCGGATGGATCGAGAACAACTCGGGCGCGAGCTCACGCGACATCGCCTCGCGCTTCTCGCTGACCGCGATGCGCGGATCCTCCGCCCCGGACCAGTCGTGGTCGAGCCGGGGTGCGGCCTCGACCACCTCCCAGCCGTAGGCACAGTGAAACCGGCTGTCGGCGGCCAGGATCCGCTGTATCAGGGTGGTGCCGCTGCGCATCATGCCGACCACCACGACCGGGTCCTCGATGACCTCCTCGGTGATTTCCGGGTGCCGCCTGATCCACTCCTGGGTCCGCAGCCGCATCCGCAGGCTGTGCACCAGACCCGAGCGCAGGATGTGGGCTCCGACGTCGTTCAGTCCGGCCTCGCCATAGCTCTCCGCGAGCACGTCCAGCGGTTCTTCGAACGGCAGCGGGCCCCAGTCGGACAGCCCTTCCTTCTGCTGCGCAGCAGCCATCAGCGACGCCGCGGTGAAGGAGTGCGGCACCTGAGGTTCAGAACTTCAGATGGTGGCTGGTGTCGCCGATCTGGTCGACGAACATGATCCGGGTGTCGAACCACCACGCACCGTCCAGGCGGTGAAAGGTATCGCGGTAGTGGCCGGTGACGATGACCTGCAACGGCAGCTCAGGGGTGGCCTGGGTGACGCAGTAGTACGCGTTGCCGCTGGCCGTTCCCGCCGACTCGTTCACCTCGAGCCGTACGTTGGTGGTGAAGTGCTTGGTCTTCGGTGTGCCGTCATCGTAGATACGGGTCGCCATGTCGTACATCTGGCGAACCCGGGTGGTGCCTTCGAACACCGTCTCGGGCGGGCCGTCCGCCATCCCGCAGATCCGTCCATGGGCGAACAGCGCCGCGACACCGTCGAGATCGCCGGCATCGATGCGCTCGGCGTAGGTGTACACCAGATTCTCGATCTCTCGGGCGGCGTCGCTCATTGGCGGTAGACAACCAGTCCGGAAGTGTCATGTCAACGGTTTGAGCAGTGCCGGCGGGCGACTATGCGGAAATGCCGCCGGGCCTCCCGATCTTCGTCTCGACGACTTCGAACCGGGAGCCGGAGCCGGCGTCGCTACGCGGTGAGTCGAAGTAGATGTCGGAGACGACGACCGTGGTGTTGCCGATGGTGATCTCCATGTCGCCGTAGTAGCGGATGACCGGAGTCCGGGCGAACACCGTCACCTCGTTGCCCGGCTCGATGAAGAACTTCATCGCTTCGGAGAAGGTGTGTGAATCGGTCCACTGCCGGCCGTACTCCGCGTTGAACTCGGCTTTGGCGAGCTTGAGGACGTCCAGCGCGACCTTCGCCGAGAGCTTGATGTTGGACGTGACGGTCGCGACATCGGACACCGTCACGGTCTTCTCGATCTTGTTGCCGGTGCTGTTGGCCAGGGTGGTGCCCGTCGGATGCAGCTCCGAGAAGGCGTTCTCGTCGGTGGTCTTCGGGATGAAGCGGCACGTCGCGTTGCCGTTCGCACACAGTGCGTTGATGGCCTTGACCTGTGCATCCTGCCGGTCTTTGGGCACCGCGATCGACGTGCCGGTCTCGTCGAGCAAGGACACCTGATCACTCCACTCGTCCCAGGTGTCCCGGGCGGTGCAGGGGCCTCCGCTGCAGCGGACGGCGAACCCCGGAGCTTCACTTCCACCCGCGAGGATCGCGTTGTTGCGCAGGGTGACGGTGTATTCACGCGTCGAATCGCTCTGGCGGTAGGTGAGGGTCGCGGTATTGCTGTCGAACCAGAATCGGGAGAGTTCGAAATGCTGGCTCCCACCCGGCGGAAGTGCCGATGTGGTGCTCGGCCCCGATCCGCGGATCTCGTAGGACTGGGAGGTGAGGACGACCTCGTGGGCCGAAAGGTTGGTCACGGTGAAGCCTCGGGTGAGATCCGTCCGCCACGGCGGGTTACCGGAGGTCTTGGCGGCAGTGGCGGTGCCAGTGGCGAAGAAGATGTTGTCGGCGGCGGGGATCGGGTCCTCGATCCCGGTGTCCCCGGTGGCCCCGGTGTGGTGGGTGTCCTGGTCGTCGCCCGCATCGACGGGGTCGGTCGAATCGTCGGTGCGGCGCGCCGATCCGAGAACCGTCCACAACGCCGACCCCACGGCCGGCGCCTGCGGGTTGTCGCCGGTGTCCACGCCGCTCATGGCTGCGGGGTCGGACAGGGCGGTGGAAATCGACGTGGCGTCGGCGTCGCGTTCGGCTACGCGGGTCTGCGTGCGCGCATCGGCGATGCGCTTGGCTGAGACGCCGTCGCCGTTCTTCGTCCCCGCGTCGGACCGGGCGGCGGGTCGGTCCGGGCTACTCGCGCCTGCTCCGCGTGCCTCGCCGGCCTCGACGCCGACCCGACGTGGGGTCGACGTACTCGCCGGTCCGGTGCTGTGACCGGAACGCACGCCCTGTTCGCCTCCCGAGGTGTCGGCCGAGGCGACCGCCTGCCCGGCCATCGCAGCAAGCCCGATACCCGCCGCCACCACGATTCCGCCCACACCGATCCTGCGCCCGTCGACCATCGAAAGTGCCCGTCCCGTCCGTGAATTGGGTGGAATGTCGAGATGCGGCGGAAGCCCGGTCCGCCATGACCGGACGGATATTAACGCGCTCGCAGCCACCGGTGGGCAAGCGGTCAGCGAAGTCTTGGTGGCGGAGGCATGACACCGAGAAGTCGGCTACCTGGCTAACCTCACGGGGTGACTCAACCTTGGTCAGTATCTCGGCTCGGCGACATGACCGGCCAGCGCATCATCGTGACCGGTGCCACCAACGGTGTCGGCCTGGCGACCGCGACCGCACTTGCGCGCGCGGGCGCCGACGTCATCCTGGCGGTCCGCAACCTCGAACTCGGCGCTCAGCGCGCGGCGGAGATGGGTGGCCATACGTCGGTGGTCAAACTCGACCTGGCCGACCTGTCGTCGGTGCGCGCCTTCCCGAGCCTGTTCGACGGCGACGTGGACGTCCTGATCAACAACGCCGGGCTGGTCGCCCAGCGGCACAGCGATACCGTCGACGGTTTCGAGATGACGTTGGGCACGAACTTCCTCGGCCCCTTCGCATTGACCAACCTGCTCTTCGACCGGGTGCGGTCCAAGATCATCAACGTCGGATCAGATGCGCACAAGCAGGCGACGATCGCGTTCGACGATCCGCATCTGCGATCGAGGAAGTGGTCGGCGTTCCCGGCGTATGCCCGTTCCAAGCTGGCGGTGATGCTATGGGGGCTCGAACTCGACCGCCGGTTGCGTGCGGCCGGTTCACCGGTGAGCGCCTATCTCACCCATCCCGGCTACGTGGCGTCCAACCTGGCGAACGTATCGGACACCCGCGTCATGACCGCCTTCCACGCGGTGGTCACGGCGGCGGCCAACGTCATCGGAAACGACATCGAGGCCGGAGCGGCCCCGACGCTGTACTGCCTCACCGAGCCGATCCCCCCGGGCAGCTATGTGGGCATCGACGGGCGGTTCGGGTTCAAGGGGGGACCGGCGCTGAGCGGCCGGACCGCGAACGCGTGCGACTACGACAACGCCCGCACCCTGTGGCAGTTCGCCGAGCGTGAGACCGGAACCTCGCTGCCCGTCTAGGGAATAGCCTGCGGTCCCGCGCCGTTGCGCACGTGCATGACCGAGCAACCGGAACTGAGCCCCACCGACTGGGTTCGCGAGCAGACCGAGCGCATCCTGGCCCAGGGAACCACCGACGGTGTCGAGGTGTTCGACCGACCGGTCGTGCTTTTCACCACCCTCGGCGCCCAGTCCGGCAAGAAGCGGTACGTGCCGCTGATGCGGGTCGAGGAGAACGGCCGCTACGCGATGGTGGCCTCCAAGGGTGGTGACCCCAGGCACCCGAGCTGGTACTTCAATGTGAAGGCCAATCCGGCCGTCACCGTCCAGGACGGTGAGAAGACCTTCGAGGGCACCGCCCGAGAGATCGAGGGCACCGAGCGGGAGCACTGGTGGAAGCTCGCGGTGCAGGCGTACCCGCCCTATGCGGAGTACCAGACCAAGACGGATCGGCAGATCCCGGTCTTCATCGTCGAGCCCTAGAGTCGAGCCCTTGCCGCGGTCAGGGCTGCCGTGGTGGTCTGGTGTGCGTGGACGTTCTCAGAACACCCGACGCACGATTCGCGAACTTGTCCGGATACCCGTTCGGTCCGCACTACCTCGACGTGACGGCGAGCGACACCGGACCGCTACGTATGCACTACGTCGACGAGGGGCCGGCTGACGGCCCACCGGTGGTGCTGCTGCACGGCGAGCCGACCTGGAGCTATCTGTACCGGTCGATGATCCCGCCGCTGGTCGCCGCGGGACGGCGTGTGCTGGCGCCCGATCTGATCGGGTTCGGCCGGTCGGACAAACCCACCCGCATTCAGGACTACACCTACCTTCGGCACGTCGAGTGGGTGAGGTCGTGGCTGGAGCAGGTTGATCTGCGTGACGTCACGCTGTTCGTCCAGGATTGGGGGTCGTTGATCGGTCTGCGGCTGGCGGCCGAGCAGGGCGACCGGATCGGCCGGATCATGGTGGCCAACGGCTTCCTGCCGACCGCGCGGCAGAGCACACCGTTGGCGTTCCACGTATGGCGCGCGTTCGCCAAGTACACCCCGGTGCTACCCGCCGGCCGGCTCGTCTCGGTCGGCACCGTCACCTCGATGTCCGCCGACGTCCGGGCGGGCTACGACGCACCCTTTCCCGACAAGGCCTATCAGGCGGGTGCCCGAGCGTTCCCGCTGCTGGTGCCGACGTCACCGCAGGATCCCGCGATTCCGGCGAACCGCGCCGCGTGGGATGCGCTGGGACGGTGGGAGAAGCCCTTCCTCGCCGTGTTCGGTGCCCGCGATCCGATCCTCGGTAAGGCCGATCGCCCGCTGATCGCGCACATCCCGGGTGCGGCCGGCCAGCCGCACGATCGCATCAACGGGAGCCACTTCGTGCAGGAGGACTGCGGTCCAGAGCTCGCGCAGCGCCTGCTGTCGTGGGAGGGCGATCGCACCTCCCGCTGAGCGCCCGAAGGCGCCCAGCACGGCGCGGGGTCAGCGGCGGCTGCTGGCGGTTTCGCGCCGATTGGCCTTCTTGATCGCCGACACCAGCTCGTCCTTCTTCATCGTCGACCGACCCTTGATGTCGAGCTTTCGCGCGACATCGACCAGATGCTTTTTGCTGGAGTTGGCGTTGACGCCTTCGGCGGTGGCACCACTGGCATCGGGTCCGCCGTCGCGGGCGCGTTCGTCCGACGGTCCTTTCTTGTCCTTCTTCTCCCAGTGGTCGCCGACCTTTTCGAACTTGTGCTTGAGCGCGCTATAGGCGACGCGGTGAGCTCGCTCACCGTCGCCGTACTCCTTGGCTGCGGCGTCGTGAGCCTTGGCGAATGTGCGCTGCGCCTTCTTCCCGGACTTCTGCAGAGTGCTCGGCAATTCGCTGATCCTGGGCTTGCCGCTCTTCTTCTTCATGATGGGCATGTGTCGCTCCCTCCTGAACCTTGGTCAGACATGAGGCCTGCCGAGATCTGATGAAGCAACAACGCTGAACAGTCGCTTGCCACAACCTCGGCAGCTCTCAAAGCAGTACCCGAGCATCGCCGGTAGGAAACGAGGGGACGCGACCGACTGGTCGCCGGAAACCCGGCGACATCGACGTTCGCTATGGCTGCGGATAAGGCGCCCAGCGGGTGTCGAAGCCGGCCATGCGTGCGGCGAGCTGTGCAGCGCGTTGGCTACCGGTGACGAAGGCGCCGGGTGCCAGGTGGTCGCGCAATTCCGCGTGTGTCAGCACGCGTTGGTCGAGAATCCGCGGCTCGCCGAGGGATTCGGCGCCGAGATCCTGGAACCGGATCGCGATGGCGCCCTGGTGCAGTCGGCCGGTGGAAACCCAGTTGGCCGCGCCGGGATCGGTCGGGGAGATCACGACGGTGTAGGTGCCGTCGTCGTTGCGCCGCGCCTGCTTGCTGTTCAGGCTCGTCGGCTGATCCCAGTAGTTGTCGGTGATGGTCCAGATGTTGTAGATGGGAACCACGAAATAACCGGCTCGGCCGGGATCGATCCGGAGGACAAGGGCCTGATCGTCGGCGAGTTGGAAGTGACCGTTGCTCTGCCGTTGGTTGGCAAGGAATTCGGCGTTGCTCGCCGGCTGGCTCACGGTGTTGACCGGTCGCGGCACTCCGGTTTCGGGATCCGTGGTCGCCAACGCCATGTACTTGGTCTGCTCGTTGGCGCCGCGTACCACCAGGATGGCGGCGGCGAAGAGACCGCGCACCACCGGTGGCAGATACGGCAGCGGGGGAACCAGAGACACCAGCGTGGTCAACAACGGATTCGCGCTGACCAGGTTCCCGAGGAACGCGAACCCGCCGATCTGGGCGAAGAGGCTGTCGGGTGGCCCGCCGACCCGGGTGATGGACAGGCTCATCGGAACTTCGGTGTTCCAGTCGCCCAACGTGTCTCGCGCTGCGATGATGGTTGAGCCGGGGGTGAGCTGCAGGTGGTTCCGGCGTCCGTTGGCGGGTTCCCTGCTCACGGTGATCACGAACGTCCCGTCTGCGTTGATCTCCAGCTCGTCGTAGGTCAGCAGCGACGACGTCGTCCCGGCAAGGCCTTCCAGCACGCTGAACGTCAACTCCGTGGGAATCTCAGCGCCGCCGGTGCGGTGGAACCGGCCGGCGATGACATATGACGAGGCGCCGTTGACGGCCATGAATCGGTAGATGGTGTCCGGGTTGTCGTAGAGGAGACGCGAACCCTGCACCGTTTGTCCGAACCACGTGTGCGGCGGGGCGACCTGGGTGATGACCGCGGGATTCATCGAGTCGAGTAGCTGTTGCTGGAAGGCCGCGGCCATCGCGTATTCGTCGACAGCCCGGTCCAGCGCCATCATGTTGTCGTCGTCGACGTGGCCGTAGCGGGCTCGGGCTGAGGCCAAGAATTGTTGGCGCAGAACATGTGTCATCAGTCTGACCGGTAGTGATTGCACCGTTTCGGTGGCCGTTCGCTCCGCCGCCAACTGCTCGGGCGTTGCGAGTGGGCTCACCCGGGGTGCGGTCACTTCTTCGGCCACCGGCCGGAGTTCTCGGCGCGCCCAGCCGAGTATTTCCGCGGGCGGGGGCGGTGGAGCAGGCGCGACCGGGTCGGCACTGGCCCGGGCGGTCGGCTTCGGGGACCGCGGAACCACCGGGTGCGAAGTGACCTCGTTGGTCGGCTCATCGACGACCCGAGCGGCGATCGACGGGACGGCGCGGGTCGGGAGGTCGGTCTGCGAGGGCTCGGCGGACGACTCGGGTGAGTCCTCGTCGCCGCTGCTGACCATCGATGCGCTGCGCCGGCGGTGGACGTCGCGGGGTCGATCGTCCTCATCGTCGGCGACTGCGCGGGTCGCACGTCCGGGCGCAGTCGAGGGGCCCGACAACGCCGGCTGGGAGTCTGTCGAGGTGCCGTCGGCGGAGACGCCGTCGTCCGCGCCGGCACAAGAAGGATTCATCGCGATCGCCGTGCCGATACCCAGCGCGACGGCCAGGCCGCCGATCGTGCCGATGACGCGTGCGTATCTGCCCGGCTGCACTGCCATCGCGGGAGTCCTCCCGTCAGAACCACACGAGGTCGGCACTCGCGTCAGCAGTCGACGGCCGGACCTTGCGTCACCGTATGACCTGACGGGGTGTGACGCAAGACACATTGCGATATTGCGTGGTGCCCCCGGCAGGATTCGAACCTGCGGCCTTCTGCTCCGGAGGCAGACGCTCTATCCCCTGAGCTACGGGGGCGCGTGATGCAACCGCGCCAGTTGGGCAGGCACAGCCTAGCGCATCCGGGCGGGGGTAATGGATTCGGGCGCTGACCACCCCAGACCATAGGATGGACCCCCGTGACACCCGCCGACCTCGCCGAGCTGCTCAGGACCACCGCCGCCGCGGTGCTCGCCGAGCACGACCTCGACTCCGCAGCGCTGCCCGCGACGGTCACGGTGGAACGTCCGCGTAACCCCGAGCACGGCGACTACGCGACGAACCTGGCCCTGCAGGTCGGCAAGAAGGCGGGCGCCAATCCGCGCGAGTTGGCCGGGTGGCTCGCCGATGCCCTGACCGCCGCCCCGGGCATCGCCTCGGCCGACGTGGCGGGCCCCGGTTTCGTCAACCTGCGCATCGAGGCGTCCGCGCAGAACGTCATCGTCGAGCAGATCATCACCGCCGGCGACGGTTACGGCGGTTCCGAGGAGATGGCCGGGCGCCGGGTCAACCTCGAGTTCGTCTCGGCCAACCCCACCGGCCCGATCCACATCGGCGGGACCCGGTGGGCCGCGGTCGGAGATGCGCTGGGACGGCTGCTGGCCACCCAGTCCGCGCTGGTGGTCCGGGAGTACTACTTCAACGACCACGGCGCGCAGATCGACCGCTTCGTGAACTCGCTGATCGCCGCGGCGAAGGGGGAACCCACCCCGGAGGACGGCTACGCCGGTGCCTACATCGGCGACATCGCCGCCCAGGTCCTCGCCCATGCTCCCGACGCGCTGGCCCTGCCCGACGACCAGATGCGCGAGACGTTCCGCGCCGTCGGCGTCGACCTGATGTTCAGCCACATCAAGACCTCGCTGCACGAATTCGGCACCGACTTCGACGTGTTCACCCACGAGGACTCGATGCACACCTCCGGCCGCGTCGACGAGGCGATCGCCAAGCTGCGCGAGACCGGTGCGATCTACGAGAAGGACGGCGCAACGTGGTTGCGCACCACCGATTTCGGCGACGACAAAGACCGGGTGGTGATCAAGAGCGACGGCAACCCGGCCTACATCGCCGGCGATCTGGCCTACTTCCTGGACAAGCGTCAGCGCGGGTTCGACCTGTGCATCTACATGCTCGGCGCGGACCACCACGGCTACATCGCCCGGCTCAAGGCCGCGGCCGCCGCACTCGGAGACGATCCCGACACCGTCGAGGTGCTGATCGGCCAGCTGGTCAATCTGGTGCGCGACGGCCAGCCGGTGCGGATGAGCAAGCGGGCCGGCACCGTCATCACCCTCGACGACCTCGTCGAGGCGATCGGGGTCGACGCGTCGCGCTACTCGCTGACCCGTTCCTCGGTGGACACCCCCATCGACATCGATCTCGCGCTGTGGTCGTCGGCGAGCAACGAGAATCCGGTGTACTACGTGCAGTACGCCCATGCCCGGCTGTCCGCGCTGGCGCGCAACGCCGCCGACCTGGGCATCGCCGCGAGCACCGGACACCTCGATCTGCTGACCCACGACAAAGAGGGCACGCTGATCCGCAATCTGGGTGAGTTCCCGCGGGTGCTCAAAGCCGCCGCCGCCCTGCGTGAGCCGCACCGTGTCTGTCGCTACCTCGAGGATCTCGCCGGGGACTATCACCGGTTCTACGATTCGTGCCGCGTCCTGCCGATGGGCGATGAGGATGCCGGCGACCTGCACTCGGCGCGGCTCGCGCTGTGTCAGGCCACCCGACAGGTGATCGCCAACGGTCTGGCGATCCTCGGTGTCAGCGCCCCGGAGCGGATGTGAACGCGCACCCCGCCGGCCCCCGCCACGCCGAAGAGGTCCAGCATGGCGGCGCGCCGCCGCGTCCGGTGAGCGTCGAGGAGATGCTCTCCCTGGCCCCGAATGTGTGGCCGCGCAACGCCCGTCGCGGCGACGACGGTGTGGTGTCCATCGCCGGCATCCGGGTCACCGACATCGCCGCCGAGTTCGGCACGCCGGTGTTCATCATCGACGAGGACGATTTCCGCTCGCGGTGCCGCGAGATCGCCGCCGCGTTCGGGGGCGGCGAGAACGTCCGTTACGCGGCCAAGGCGTTCCTGTGCAGTGAGGTGGTCCGCTGGATCGACCAGGAGGGTCTCGCCCTCGACGTCGCCAGCGGGGGAGAGCTGGCGGTGGCGTTGCACGCCGGCTTCCCGGCTGATCGGATCGCGTTGCACGGCAACAACAAATCGCCGGCCGAGCTTCAGCTGGCCGTCGCATCGGGTGTCGGACACGTGGTCGTCGACTCGACCATCGAGATCGAACGCCTCGACGAGATCGCCCGGGCGGCCGACGTGGTGCAGGACGTCCTGATCCGCGTGACCGTCGGCGTGGAGGCCCACACCCACGAGTTCATCTCGACCGCGCACGAAGATCAGAAGTTCGGCCTCTCGCTGGCCACCGGCGCTGCCCTCGACGCGGTCCGGCGGGTGTTCGCGACCGACAATCTGCGGCTGGTCGGTCTGCACAGCCACATCGGATCGCAGATCTTCGACGTCGCCGGCTTCGAGATCGCTGCCCGCCGGGTGATCGGGTTGCTGCGCGACGTCGTGGAGGAGTTCGGCGTCGAGAAGACCTCGCAGATGTCGACCGTCGACCTCGGTGGCGGACTGGGGATCTCGTATCTGCCGCACGACGACCCGCCGCCGATCGCCGAACTCGCCGCCAAGCTGACCACCATCGTGCATGACGAATCGGTCGCGGTCGGCCTGCCCACCCCGCGCCTGGTCGTCGAACCGGGCCGGGCGATCGCCGGGCCCGGCACCATCACCCTCTACGAGGTCGGCACGGTCAAGGACGTGGCCGTCTCGTCGACGCGACATCGGCGCTACATCAGCGTCGACGGCGGGATGAGCGACAACATCCGTACCTCGCTCTACGGTGCCGAATACGATGTACGGCTGATCTCGCGGCTCAGCGAAGCTGAACCGACCCTGAGTCGGGTGGTCGGAAAGCATTGCGAGAGCGGGGACATCGTCGTCCGGGACACCTGGGCGTCCGACGACGTCGGCCCCGGTGACCTGCTGGGGGTGGCGGCCACCGGCGCCTACTGCTATTCGATGTCGAGCCGTTACAACATGATCTGCCGTCCGGCGGTGGTGGCGGTGCGCGACGGGCGAGTCCGTCTGCTGCTGCGCCGCGAGACGGTCGAGGACCTGTTGAGTCTGGAAGTGAGTGGTCAATGAGTACACCCGAGAAGCAGATCGGCGTAGCAGTTCTGGGTCTGGGCAACGTCGGCAGCGAAGTGGTCCGCATCATCGAAGACAGTGCGGCCGACCTCGCCGCCCGCATCGGGGCGCCCTTGGTGCTGCGGGGCGTCGGCGTGCGCCGGGTCGCCGACGATCGCGGCGTGCCGGTATACCTGCTGACCGACAACGTCGAAGAGCTCGTGTCACGCGACGACGTCGACATCGTCGTGGAATTGATGGGTCCGGTCGAGCCGGCCCGCAAGGCCATCCTGTCGGCCCTGGAACAGGGCAAGTCCGTCGTCACCGCAAACAAGGCGCTGATGGCCCAGTCGACCGGTGAACTGGCCCAGGCCGCGGAATCCGCACGGGTGGACCTGTATTTCGAGGCGGCAGTGGCCGGCGCCATCCCGGTGATCCGTCCGCTCACCCAGTCGCTGGCCGGTGATTCGGTGCTGCGGGTGGCCGGCATCGTCAACGGCACCACCAACTACATCCTCTCGGCAATGAACGAGACCGGAGCCGACTACGCGGCCGCACTGGCCGACGCGAGCGCACTCGGCTACGCCGAGGCCGACCCCACCGCCGACGTCGAGGGCTACGACGCCGCGGCCAAGGCGGCGATCCTGGCTTCGATCGCGTTCCACACGCGGGTGACTGCCGACGACGTGTACCGCGAGGGCATCACCTCGGTGTCCGCGGAAGACTTCGAATCCGCCCGTGCGCTCGGCTGCACCATCAAGCTGCTGGCCATCTGCGAGCGCCTCACCACCGACGGTCAGGAGCGCGTGTCGGCGCGGGTGTATCCGGCCCTGGTGCCGCTGAGCCATCCGCTGGCGTCGGTCGGCGGGGCGTTCAACGCGGTGGTCGTCGAGGCCGAGGCCGCCGGTCGGTTGATGTTCTATGGGCAGGGTGCCGGTGGTGCTCCGACCGCATCGGCGGTGCTGGGCGATCTGGTGATGGCCGCGCGCAACCGCGTCCAGGGTGGACTGGGGCCGCGCGAGTCGAAATACGCGGCGCTGCCGGTGTCTCCGATCGGCTACATCCCGACCCGCTACTACGTGAGCATGAACGTCGCGGACCGCCCCGGCGTGCTGTCCGCGGTCGCCTCGGAGTTCGGCAAGCGTGAGGTCAGCATCGCCGAGGTGCGCCAGGAGGGGATGGTGGACGAGGGCGGTCAGCCGTGCGGTGCGCGCATCGTGGTCGTCACCCATCGGGCCACCGATGCCGCTCTGTCCGAAACCGTCTCCGCGCTCGGCGATCTGGACGTCGTGCAGAGCATCAACAGTGTGCTGCGCATGGAAGGAACCAACGAATGACCTCGCCCTCCGCGGCAGTGCACCGGCCCTGGCCGGGGCTCATCGAGGCCTACCGCGACCGCCTGCCGATCGGTGAGAACTGGAAGACGGTGACGCTGCTCGAAGGCGGCACGCCGCTGGTGTACGCGCCGCGGCTGAGCGAACAGACCGGGTGCACAGTGCATCTGAAGGTCGAGGGACTGAACCCGACCGGTTCGTTCAAGGACCGGGGCATGACCGTGGCGGTCACCGAGTCGGCGGCCCGCGGTCAGCAGGCGGTGCTCTGCGCGTCGACCGGCAACACCTCCGCCTCGGCCGCCGCGTACGCCGCGCGAGCCGGGATGACCTGTGCCGTCCTGATCCCGCAGGGCAAGATCGCGATGGGCAAGCTGGCCCAGGCCGTCATGCACGGCGCCCGGATCATCCAGATCGACGGCAACTTCGACGACTGCCTGGAGCTGGCGCGCAAGCTGACCGCTGACTTCCCGACCATCGCTCTGGTGAACTCGGTGAACCCGTACCGCATCGAGGGCCAGAAGACCGCGGCGTTCGAGATCGTGGACGCGCTGGGGACTGCCCCCGACGTGCACGCACTGCCCGTCGGCAACGCCGGGAACATCACGGCGTACTGGAAGGGATACACCGAATACCACCGCGACGGGCTGTCGGATCGGCTGCCACGCATGTTGGGCACCCAGGCCGCCGGCGCCGCGCCGCTGGTCTCCGGTGCACCGGTGAAGAATCCCGAGACCATCGCGACCGCCATCCGCATCGGCGCACCGGCCTCCTGGAATTCCGCGGTCGAAGCCCAGCAGGAGTCCGGTGGCCGGTTCCTGGCCGCCACCGACGAAGAGATCCTGGCGGCGTACCACCTGGTCGCTCGCAGTGAAGGGGTGTTCGTCGAGCCGGCGTCGGCGGCCAGTGTCGCCGGCCTGCTGAAGTCGATCGAGGACGGGTGGGTGGCGCGGGGTTCGACTGTGGTCTGCACGGTGACCGGCAACGGTCTCAAGGACCCCGACACCGCCCTCAAGGGCATGCCCGTCGTGACCGCCGTTCCGGTCGACCCGGTCGCGGTGGTCGCCGAACTCGGCCTGGTCTGACGGATCGCACCGTGACCCACCTCCTGCCCGCCGGACTCACCGCGTCGGCCCGCGTCGCCGCATCGAGCGCGAATCTGGGGCCGGGCTTCGACAGTCTCGGCCTGGCGCTGGGTCTCTACGACGACATCAGGGTGGACACCCTCGAAACCGGGCTCACCGTCGAGGTCGAGGGCGAGGGTGCCGGGCATGTGGCGCTCGACTCGTCCCATCTGGTGGTGCGTGCGATCGAAGCCGGACTGCGCGCGGCGGGTTGCCGGGCCGGCGGCCTGAGCGTGCGCTGCCGCAACGAGATCCCGCACTCACGCGGCCTCGGCTCGTCGGCCGCCGCCGTGGTCGGGGGTCTCGCCGTTGCCAACGGCCTTGTGGCGCAATCTGATTCGACGCCGTTGAGCGAGGCGGCGCTGGTGCAGCTGGCGTCGGAGTTCGAGGGTCACCCGGACAACGCCGCCGCCGCGGTCATGGGTGGTGCGGTGGTCACCTGGACCGAGGGCGCCGGACCGTCGGCCCGCTATGCCGCTGCGGCGCTGCGGCTGCATCCGGGTATCCACCTGTTCTCCGCGATTCCCCAGGTGAGGTCTTCGACCGCGGAGACTCGCGTGCTCCTGCCCGATCTCGTCGCGCACACCGATGCCCGCTTCAACCTGAGCCGCGCCGCGCTGCTGGTGGTGGCCTTGACCGAACGGCCCGACCTGCTGATGGCAGCGACCGACGACGTGTTGCATCAGCGGCAGCGCGGCCCGGCGATGCCCGCCTCGGCGGAATATCTGCGGCTGCTGCGCGGTTGTGGCGTGGCAGCGGTGCTGTCGGGGGCCGGACCTGCGCTATTGGCTCTGACTACGGCTCCGGGCCTGCCCGCACAAGCCCTCGAGTACGGCGCCGCCAACGGATTCGCCGTGCGGGAGATGAAGGTGGGCGAGGGTGTTCGTTGGACATCGGGTGTGACGATCGGGCACTGACCCGACACTCGACATCCTGTGGAGTGGGGTTTCTTGCTTCCGACACCCAGGCGGGTTATCCTCGGCAACGTCCAGCAATCGCAGCGGCTCTGCCTGCGCCGACACTAGGACGACCACTCATCTCTCCCGTGTTTCACTCGTGGACTGACGGTTCGCCTCATCGTGGCGATTCCCGTCGATCACCGTTGCAGAGGCGACGGTGGGTACTTCGCGTTCAGCGGATTGGTTGAACGCCGAAGCATCTTGGAACCCTCGCACCACGCAATCGGCGAGGGAAAGAAAGGAAATCCGTGACCGATACGGACCTCGTCACGGCCGACAGCGCCGAACGCGACCTGCCGACCCCCGTGACCACCGATGTGGCGGGCGCACCTGCCGTCGAGCCGCAGGCCGCGGAGACGGCCCCCACCGCGGACGTCGCCTCCGGTGATCGTGCCCGGCGGCCCTCGTTGACCTCGATGGTGCTGCCCGAACTGCGGGCCATGGCCAAGCAGATCGGGGTGGAAGGCGCCTCCGGTATGCGCAAGAGCGAGCTCATCGCGGCGATCCGCGAGCGCCGGGAGGGCGCCGGCTCGCAGCCGACCGCCCCGGCCGAGCCCGCCGCTGCCCAGAGCGCGCCCGCGCAGAGCGCAGCCGACGCCGCCCCGCAGACCCCGCCGCGCCGTGAGCGTCGTGGCTCCGCCCGCCGGGCCGGTGCGCCCGAGGCCGGCAATGCCGGCGCCGGCGAAGCCCCCCAGGCCGCGCCCGAGGCCGCCGACGCGTCCGCTCCCGAGCGCGCGCACCAGGAGAAGCCGGCCGACGACGAACCCAAGGGTGACCGCGGACAGCGGCGCTCCGACGACCAGTCCGACAACAGGTCGGACAGCAACAAGTCCGACAACAACAAGTCGGACAACAGGTCGGACAACAACAAGTCGGACAACAGGAACGACGGCGGCGACCGGCAGCGCGACGACCAGCAGGGTCGCAACAACCGCGGTAACGCCAACAACAACAACGCCAACAACAATGACGACGACGACGATGGCGACGGTCGCCAGGGCCGGCGCGGACGTCGATTCCGGGACCGGAGGCGCCGCGGTGAGCGCGGCGGCGAGGGCGGCGGGGGTAACGACCGCGACGCCGAACTGCGCGATGACGACGTCGTTCAGCCGGTCGCGGGCATCCTCGACGTCCTCGACAACTACGCATTCGTCCGGACCTCCGGATATCTGGCCGGGCCCAACGACGTCTACGTCTCGATGAACATGGTGCGTAAGAACGGTCTGCGCCGCGGCGACGCGGTCACCGGTGCGGTCCGTGTTCCGAAGGAGGGCGACGGCGGCGGTCAGAACTCGCGCCAGAAGTTCAACCCGCTGGTTCGGCTCGACACCGTCAACGGTGGTCCGGTCGAGGCGGCCAAGAACCGCCCCGAATTCGGCAAGCTCACCCCGCTGTACCCGAATCAGCGCCTACGCCTCGAGACCAGCACCGAGAAGCTGACCACTCGCGTGATCGACCTGATCATGCCGATCGGCAAGGGACAGCGTGCCCTGATCGTGTCGCCGCCCAAGGCCGGTAAGACGACGATCATGCAGGACATCGCCAACGCGATCACCCGCAACAACCCCGAGTGCCATCTGATGGTGGTGCTGGTCGACGAGCGCCCCGAAGAAGTCACCGACATGCAGCGTTCGGTCAAGGGTGAGGTCATCGCCTCCACCTTCGACCGGCCGCCCTCAGACCACACCCAGGCCGCCGAGCTGGCCATCGAACGGGCCAAGCGGCTGGTGGAGCAGGGCAAGGACGTGGTCGTGTTGCTCGACTCGATCACCCGCCTCGGCCGCGCCTACAACAACGCATCACCGGCGTCGGGTCGCATCCTCTCCGGTGGTGTCGACTCGACCGCGTTGTACCCGCCGAAGCGGTTCCTCGGTGCGGCGCGCAACATCGAGGACGGCGGATCGCTGACGATCATCGCCACCGCGATGGTCGAGACCGGTTCGACCGGTGACACGGTGATCTTCGAAGAGTTCAAGGGCACCGGCAACGCCGAGCTCAAGCTCGACCGCAAGATCGCCGAGCGCCGGGTATTCCCCGCGGTAGACGTCAACCCCTCGGGTACCCGCAAGGACGAGCTGCTGCTCTCGCCGGATGAGTTCGCGATCGTGCACAAGCTGCGCCGGGTGCTGTCCGGACTCGACAGTCACCAGGCCATCGACCTGTTGATGAGCCAGCTGCGCAAGACCAAGAACAACTACGAGTTCCTGGTGCAGGTGTCCAAGACCGCACCCGGCTCGGCCGACAGCGACTGATTCTGTGCGAGCAGACGCAAAGGCCCCCGCACGCCCGGCGTGTCGGGGGCCTTTTACGTCTGCTCGGCCGTGGGATCGGCCTGCAGACCCGGCATGACGTAGCGCCGCACCTGCCGCAGCAGAGCGGCCGCGTCTGCCGGGTCCAGGGTGTCGCCCGGCACCGTTGCCAGCGAAATCAGCACCCGCGCAACCCATTCCGAGGCTTCCGGGATGTCCGTCGCCGGGTGGATCTCGCCGCGCTCGCGTGCGGCGAGTAGATACCGGCTCCAGAATTGAGCGAGGTCGGGTACCAGGCCCTGCACCCCGGCGCCGGCGCAGGCGGTGAACTCGTCGGGTTCTGCCAGTCGTAGCCTCATCAGCAGTGCACCCGGATCGTCATAGGCGCTGCGGCCGTGCCGGATGCCCGCCGTGATCTGGGCGTCCAGTCCCGATATCTGCTCGAGCATGGCGTGCGCTTCCGACCAGTACGCCTCGTTCAGGCGCACGATGGCCGCCCCGAGCAGCGTCACCTTGTCCGGGAAGTGCCGGTAGAGCCAGCCGCGCGATACGCCGGCCGCCTCAGCCACCTCCGAGACCGTCGTCGCGCGGATCCCCTTGCTGCGCAGACACTCTTCGGCGGCGTCGATCAACCGGTCGCGGACCGACCGTGTGGGCGTGGTTGCCGGCACCGGTGTGCCACCTCCTCGGGCATTTCGCCGCGGAACGGCCGCGGTCACTGCATTCTGCCAAGCAGAGCACCGGTGCGGTGACACAGGACAACGTGGTAGACAGATCGTCAAATCTGTTTACTCCGTCGAATCGAGGTGGCCTGCCGATGCCGGAGACGCTGCAGCAACTGCTTCGCGAGCGCGCCGATGCCGACACCGTCGCGGTGCGCTACGGCGACGCGAGCTGGACCTGGCGCGAGCACGTGGCCGAGGCATCCCGGCAGGCGGCGGCACTGATCGGCGCGGCCGACCCGGCGCGACCGCTGCACGTCGGCGTGCTGCTGGGCAATACCCCGGACATGCTGACCGCGCTCGCCGCGGCCGCGCTGGGCGGCTACGTGCTGTGCGGGATCAACACCACGCGCCGCGGCGACGCGCTGGCCCGCGACATCGCCCGGGTGGACTGTCAGCTTCTCGTGGTCAACGCCGAACACCGACACCTGATCGAGGGTCTGGACCTGCCCGGCGTCACCGTCCTCGACACCGGCTCCGACGCATGGATGACGCGTCTGGCGGCCGCCCCGGCGCTGACCCCGCACCGCGAGGTCGGGGCCGACGACACCTTCATGATGATCTTCACCTCGGGTACCAGCGGAGAACCCAAGGCCGTGCAGGTGCCGCATGCGATGGTGCTGTTCGCGGGCAGCGCCCTGGTCGACCGCTACGGTCTGACCAGCGACGATGTGTGCTATCTGGCGATGCCGCTGTTCCACTCGAACGCCGTGTACGCCGGGTGGAGCGTCGCGGTCGGGGCGGGTGCGGCGATGGCGCCGGCGTCCTTCTCGGCATCCCGGTTCCTGACCGACATCCGGCACTACGCCGCCACCTACATGAACTACGTCGGCAAGCCGCTGGCCTACATCCTGGCGACGACGGAGAAGCCCGACGACCACGACAATCCGCTACGCATCGCCTTCGGCAACGAAGCCGCCGACCGCGACATCGACGCGTTCGCCCGGCGGTTCGACTGCACCGTCTGGGACGGCTTCGGCTCGACCGAGACGGCCGTCATCATCACCCGGCCCGACGACTGCCCGGTCGGTTCGATCGGCCGGGGCTTCCCCGGCGTTGCGATCTACGACCCCGAGACCGTCAAAGAATGCGACATCGCGCGCTTCGACGAGAACGGCGCGCTCGCCAATCCCGACGCCGCGATCGGAGAGCTGGTCAACACCGCAGGCGGCGGTCTGTTCAAGGGGTATTACAACGACGACGGCGCCACCGACGACCGGATGCGCCACGGCATGTACTGGTCGGGCGACCTGGCCTACCGCGACGCCGACGGCTGGATCTACCTGGCCGGCCGCACCGCGGACTGGATGCGCGTCGACGGGGAGAACCTCACCGCGGCGCCGATCGAACGGATCCTGCTGCGGCTGCCGGCGATCAACCGCGTCGCGGTGTACCCGGTGCCCGACGACCTGGTCGGTGATCAGGTGATGGCGGCTGTCGTGCTCCAGGACGACGCGAAGCTGACCGCCGCGGAGTTCGGTGAATTCCTTGCCGAGCAGCCGGACCTCTCGCCCAAGGCGTGGCCGCGCTACCTCTGGGTGGCCGACGATCTGCCGAGCACCGCGACCAACAAGATCCTCAAGCGCGAACTCGTCGCCCTGGGTGTGCAACCGCGCGGGCGGGTGATCTGGAAGCGCGACCGCGCGGGTGTCTACCGGGACCTCAGCGGTACGGATCGGTGATCTCGCGCAGCGACAACAGCGCCTCGCGCAATTCGGCGAATGCCACTGCGCCGAGCCGTCGCCGCCACTGCGTCTCCACCGCGGTCACCTCGGCCGCCGCCGCGGCGCACAGCCGCTGACCCCGCTCGCTGAGCAGGATCAGCCGGGCGCGGGCGTCCACCGGATCCGGGTGGCGAGTCACATACCCGTTGCGCTCGAGTTCGTCGAGCAGACCGCCTGCGGTCTGCTTGGTCACCCCGGCCTCGTCGGCGAGGTCGGTGATGCGGATCCCCGCCGGCCGCAGTCGCTGCGCCAGGCGGCACTGCGCAAGCGTGAGATCCGCGAACCCGTCGGTCCGCAGTGCTTTCAGCACCTGCGCTTCCGCCGCCCGGTATGCGATGAACATCAGGTTCGCCGTCGAGGGTCCGTCGGTCACAGCCTTGACTTTAGTACGGCTTCCTGTCTAACTAGACAGGAAGCCTGACTATGGGGGAGGCGTGGTGCGATCCGACGACGAGATCTGGACACACATCGACGCGCAGCGTGCCGCGCTGGCCGACCTGCTGGCCACGCTGACCGCCGACCAATGGGCGGCCCCGTCGCTGTGTCCGGGGTGGGCGGTACGCGACGTCACCGCGCATCTCACCCACTCGACGATGAGCTGGCCGCGGATGGGGTGGGAAGCGGCGCGGTCGGGGTTGCGCTTCAACGCGATGTTGGCGCGGCTGGCGCGCACGGATCCGCGGACGCCCGACCAGCTCGTCGCCGCCATCCGCGCGATGGCCGGCGTGCGACGCCGACCGCCCGGGACGGCGGTGGCCGACCCGCTGACCGACGTGCTGGTGCACGGTCAGGACATCGCCGTGCCGATCGGTGTCGATCTGCCCATGCCGACCACGCCGGCCGTCCTGGCCGCCGAGCGGCTGTGGGAGATGGGCTTCCCGTTCCACGCCCGCAGACGTTTCGCCGGATACGCGCTGCAGGCCACCGACGCCGACTTCCGCCGCGGCGCCGGGGCACCGTTGACGGGGCCGATCCGCGACATCGTATTGGCCCTGTCCGGACGGAATAGTCGCCTGGAGGCCGGCGTTTAGGCTGACAGCGGTCGTCCTGGCATAATCGATCGCTAGTCACACCCTCGGTTCCGGTTCACGTCCGATCCTGCCCACGCATGGACGGGCGACCCGGCGGCCACCTATCGAAGAGGACCAGCAATGAAGACGGGTATTCACCCCGATTACGTCGACACCACTGTGGTGTGCGGCTGCGGCAATACGTTCACCACGAAGAGCACCAAGCAGAGCGGCCAGATCAACGTCGAGGTCTGCTCGCAGTGCCATCCGTTCTACACCGGCAAGCAGAAGATCCTCGACAGCGGCGGCCGCGTCGCCCGCTTCGAGAAGCGCTACGGCAAGCGCAAGTCCGCCGGCGCCGAGAAGTCCGCAGCCGACAACTAGCTACCAGTCCGACGCCCGATCTGCCGCCGTGTGCGCAGGCCGGGCGTCGGTTTGCGTTTCGGGAAGGAGGTCGTCGCGATGACCGCGATCGACACGCTGCTCGCCGAGCACGCCGACCTGGAGGCGCAGCTCGCCGACCCTGCGCTGCACGCCGACGCGGCCCGCGCCCGACGGGTGGGCCGGCGGTTTGCGCAGCTCGCGCCCGTCGTCGCCACGCACCGCAAGCTCGAGTCGGCCCGCGGCGACCTCGAGGCGGCTCGCGAGTTGGCCGCCGACGACAAATCCTTCGCCGCGGAGGTCCCCGAGCTCGAGGCGCAGGTCGACCAGCTCGAGACGCAGCTGTCGGATCTGCTCGCCCCGCGCGACCCGCACGACGCCGACGACATCGTCCTCGAGGTCAAGTCGGGGGAGGGCGGAGAGGAGTCCGCGCTCTTCGCCGCCGACCTGGCCCGGATGTACACCCGGTACGCCGAACGGCACGGGTGGACCGTGTCGCTGCTCGGCGAGACCTACTCCGACCTGGGCGGCTACAAGGACGCCACGCTGTCCATCCGCAGCAAGGGCGACTCGGCCGACGGTGTCTGGTCCCGGCTGAAATTCGAGGGCGGTGTGCACCGGGTGCAGCGCGTTCCGGTCACCGAATCGCAGGGCCGGGTCCACACGTCGGCGGCCGGCGTCCTCGTCTATCCCGAAACGGACGAGGTCGAGGAGGTCCGGATCGACGAATCGGACCTGCGGATCGACGTCTACCGATCCTCGGGTAAGGGCGGGCAGGGCGTGAACACCACCGATTCCGCCGTGCGCATCACCCATCTGCCGACCGGCATCGTCGTCACCTGTCAGAACGAGCGCTCCCAGTTGCAGAACAAGGCCCGCGCGATGCAGGTGCTCGCCGCCCGGCTGCAGGCGCTGGCCGAGGAACAGGCTCAGGCCGACGCCTCGGCGGACCGGGCCAGCCAGATCCGCACCGTCGACCGCAGCGAGCGGATCCGCACCTACAACTTCCCCGAGAACCGCATCGCCGATCACCGCATCAATTTCAAGTCGCACAACCTCGACCAGGTCCTCGACGGGGACCTCGATCCGTTGTTCGACGCGCTGGCCGCCGCCGACAAGCAGGCCCGACTGCAACGCGCATGACGACCCTGCGCCGGTTGATCGACGACGCCGCGGCGGCGCTTGCCGACGCGGGCGTCGGCTCGGCCCGGGTGGACGCCGAGTTGCTGGCCGCGCACGCCGCCGGCACCGATCGCACGCGCCTGGGCCTGCTCACCGGACCTAACGATCTACCCGCCGACTTCCCTGCCCGCTACGACGGCCTGGTGGCCGAGCGGGCCAGGCGGATCCCGCTGCAACATCTCGTCGGCACCGCCGCGTTCGGCCCCGTCGAGGTCGCGGTGGGCCCCGGGGTCTTCGTCCCGCGGCCCGAGACCGAGGCCCTGCTCGAATGGGCCATGGGGCTGACCCTTCCGTCGGATCCGGTGATCGTGGACCTGTGCACCGGGTCGGGTGCGCTGGCCCTCGCGCTGGCCACCCACCGACCGGCGGCTCGTGTCATCGCCGTGGACGATTCGCCGGCCGCCTTGGGCTACGCCCGCCGCAACCTCGACGGCACCGGTGTCGAACTCGTGGACGCCGACGTCACCTCCCGCGGCCTGATGCCCGAGTTGGACTCGGCTGTGGATGTGCTCGTCGCGAACCCGCCCTACATTCCCGACGGTGCCGCCCTGCCACCCGAAGTGACCGACCACGACCCGGCGCATGCGCTATTCGGCGGGCCCGACGGTATGACGGTCATCGAGGCGATCGCCGCGCTGGGCAAGCGCTGGCTCCGAGCCGGTGGTCGGTGCGCCGTCGAGCACGACGACACCACCTCGGCGCAGACCGTCGAGGCATTCGTCCGGATCGGCGGCTTCGGCGACGTCACCCCGCGACGGGATCTGACCGGCCGGCCCAGGTTCGTCACCGCCACCCGCCGCGACACGGAGGTTCAGATGCCATGACCGAACTCTTCGACTGCACCGACGCCGACCAGCGGGCCACCGGCATCGCCTCGGCCGTCAGCGCACTCAAGGGCAGCCGGCTGGTCGTGCTGCCCACCGACACCGTGTACGGTCTCGGCGCCGACGCCTTCGACAGCGAAGCCGTCGCCGCGCTGCTGGCGGCCAAGGGCCGCGGCCGGGATATGCCGGTGCCCGTGCTCGTCGGTTCGTGGCACACCATCGACGGCCTCGTCTACACCGTGCCCAACACCGCGCGGGAGCTGATCGAGGCGTTCTGGCCCGGGGCGTTGAGCCTCGTGGTCCGGCAGGCGCCGTCGCTGCAGTGGGATCTCGGCGACGCGCACGGAACGGTCATGCTGCGTATGCCACTGCATCCGGTCGCCATCGAACTGCTCCGGGAAGTCGGTCCGATGGCGGTCTCCAGCGCCAACATCTCCGGCCGGCCCGCCGCCGTCACGGCAGCAGAGGCCCGCGACCAGCTCGGTGACCTGGTCGAGGTGTACCTCGACGCCGGCCCGTCCGAACAGCAGGCCGCGTCCACCATCGTCGACCTCACCGGTGTGCACCCGCGCATCCTGCGCACGGGACCGATCGGCGCCGACGCCGTCGCCGAGGTCCTCGGCGTCAACGCCGAGAGTCTGCTCACCGATTGAGCACGGTCCAGTGCAGTAGCGTCACGCGGTGATGGATGTCCTTGCGCTGTCCGATCGCGGCACCGGTGTGCCGCTGCGCGAGCTCGCCCTGGTCGGATTGACCGCCGCGATCATCACCTACTTCGCGACCGGGTGGGTGCGTGCGCTGGCGACCCGCCTCGGGGCGGTGGCCTACCCCCGGGAACGCGACGTCCACGTCCAGCCGACGCCGCGGATGGGCGGGCTCGCCATGTACATCGGGGTGGCGGCGGCGGTGCTGCTGGCGTCGCAGCTACCCGCGCTCACCCGCGGTTTCGTCTACTCCACGGGCATGCCCGCGGTGGTCGTCGCGGGCGGCCTCATCATGGTGATCGGATTGATCGACGACCGCTGGGGTCTCGACGCGCTGACCAAGTTCGCCGGTCAGATCACCGCGGCCAGCGTGCTGGTCACCATGGGTGTCGCGTGGAGTGTGCTCTACATCCCGATCGGCGGCGTCGGCACGATCGTGCTCGACCAGGTCTCGTCGATCCTGCTGACGTTGGCGCTCACGGTCGCCATCGTCAACGCCATGAACTTCGTCGACGGCCTCGACGGCCTGGCCGCCGGGCTCGGGCTGATCACCGCGTCGGCGATCTGCATCTTCTCCATCGGACTGTTACGCGATCACGGCGGCGACGTGCTGTTCTATCCGCCGGCCGTCATCTCGGTGGTGCTGGCCGGGGCGTGTCTGGGTTTCCTGCCGCACAATTTCCACAAGGCCAAGATCTTCATGGGCGACTCGGGATCGATGCTGATCGGGCTGATGCTCGCCGCGGCGTCGACCACCGCCGCCGGACCGATCTCGCAGACCGCCTACGGCGCCCGCGACGTGTTCGCGTTGCTCTCGCCGTTCTTGCTGGTCGTCGCCGTCATGTTCGTCCCCGCACTGGACATGCTGCTGGCCATCATCCGGCGCACCCGCGCGGGGTTGAGCCCGTTCAGCCCCGACAAGATGCACCTGCATCACCGGTTGCTGGAGATCGGGCACTCGCACCGCCGCGTCGTGCTGCTGATCTACCTGTGGGTGGGCATCGTCGCGCTGGGGGCGGCCAGCACCATCTTCTTCGACCCCCGCTACACCGGGGCAGTGATGGCCGCGGCGATTCTGGTCGCGATCGTGGTGACGCTGATACCGCTCGTGAGGCGGCGCAACGAGCCCTCCGAGCCGATGTACGACAAAAAGTAGTAGGTCCGGTTTAGGGCCGCCTACCATGTGGTACGGTGCTGCTAGAACCCAGCCAAGACCCGAAACCTGAACCTCGCGGGTTGCCGGCCACCGGCCCATCGGAGTACCGATCGGTGCCGAATCAGACCGACAAAAGGGAGCTACCCCTTGGGTGATTCCAGCGAGCGATACGCGCTCCGATACTCTCGGACAGGTTGCTCACAGGTACACCGGGATCAGCTCCTCCACACAACCGCGGGATTGAGGTGAAGTCGTGACGACGCCAGCGCAGGACGCGCCGTTGGTGTTGCCCGCAGTCGCTTTCCGACCGGTGCGCCTACTCGTCATCTGTGTACTGCTGGCCGCCGCCGCAGCGGTGGCCGCCACCCTGCTCGGTTATCCGATGGTGGCGCTGTTCTTCGCGATCGGGCTCGGGCTCGGTCTGCTCAACGCCGTGATGATCCAGCGCTCCGTGCTGTCGATCACCGCCAAGGACCACCCGCTCAAGCGGAACATGGCCATGAACTCGGCCACCCGCCTGCTGATCATGACCGTGATCGGCCTGACCATCGCCTACATCTTCAAACCGCAGGGCCTCGGTGTGGTCTTCGGAATGGCGCTCTTCCAGGTCATCCTGGTCGCCTCCACGACCCTGCCGGTGGTGAAGAAGCTCAAAGCACAAGCAGCTGACGGACTCGAAGGAGAGACCCCCCAGCAATGACCGAGACCATCCTCGCCGCCGAAGGTGGCATCGAAGTCGGCCATCACACCGAGGCCCACTGGTTCGGGCTGACGGTCAACACCGACACCATCCTCTCCACCGCGATCGCCGCGGCGATCGTGCTCGGCCTGGCGTTCTTCCTGCGGGCCAAGGTCACCTCGACCGGCGTTCCCAACGGGGTGCAGTTGTTCTGGGAGGCGCTGACCGTTCAGATGCGCAACCAGATCGAGAGCGCGATCGGCATGCGGGTCGCCGGCTTCGTGCTGCCGCTGGCGGTCACGCTGTTCGCGTTCATCCTGATCGCCAACTGGCTGTCGGTGCTGCCGGTGCAGTACTCCGACGAGACCGGCATCCACGAGCTGCTCAAGCCCGCGGCATCCGACATCAACTTCGTGCTCGCCTTGGCGCTGTTCGTGTTCATCGCCTACCACGCGGCCGGCTTCTGGCGCCGTGGCGTGCTGGGTCACCCGAAGAAGCTGCTGAAGGGCCACGTCGCGGTGCTGGCCCCGATCAACCTGGTCGAGGAACTCGCCAAGCCGATCTCGCTGTCCCTGCGACTCTTCGGCAACATCTTCGCCGGCGGCATCCTGGTCGCTCTGATCGCGCTGTTCCCGCCGTGGATCATGTGGGCGCCCAACGCCATCTGGAAGAGCTTCGACCTGTTCGTCGGCGCCATCCAGGCGTTCATCTTCGCCCTGCTGACCATCCTGTACTTCAGCCAGTCGATGGAACTCGACGAAGATCACCACTGATCCCACAGACGAACCGAAAACAACCGCTCGACCCACGTCCTGGTAGTCCGACTACCAGTTATCAAGGAGGATAAAGATGGATCCCACTATCGCGGCCGGTGCCCTCATCGGCGGTGGACTGATCATGGCCGGTGGCGCCATCGGTGCGGGTATCGGCGACGGTATCGCCGGTAACGCCCTGATCGCCGGCATCGCCCGGCAGCCCGAGGCCCAGGGTCGGCTGTTCACACCGTTCTTCATCACGGTCGGTCTGGTCGAGGCCGCCTACTTCATCAACCTGGCCTTCATGGCGCTGTTCGTCTTCGCCACCCCGGTCGGCTAAGTCAGTTTGGAATCTTCAGTCATGGTTGACCTGAGCACGACCATCCTGGCCGCCGAAGAGGGCGGGGGCGGGAACTTCCTCGTCCCCAACGGCACCTTCTTCTTCGTCCTGCTCATCTTCCTGATCGTTCTCGGCGTCATCGCGAAATTCGTGGTGCCGCCGATCAGCAAGGTGCTGCACGATCGCGAAGCGATGGTCACCAAGACGGTCGAGGACAACCGCAAGTCGGCCGAATTGTTCGCAGCAGCCCAGGCGGACTCCCAGAAGGTGATGGGGTCCGCGCGCCGGGAGGCTGCGGCCATCCGCGACAAGGCCCGCGGCGACGGACGCCAGATCGTCGAGGACCACCGGGCGCGGGCCGGCGCCGAGGCGGCGTCCACGCTGGAGGCGGCCAACGACGAGTTGTCCCGGCAGGGCCGGCAGACGGCCGACGAGTTGCAGACGTCGATCGAGACGCTGTCGGCGACCCTGGCCAGCCGGGTGCTCGGCGTCGAGATCGGTACGCCGACCACCACGGGACAGGGGCGCTAGGGCATGTCGACTTTCATCGGTCAGCTGATCGGGTTCGCGCTCATCGTGTTCCTGGTGGTGCGCTATGTCGTGCCGCCCGTGAAGCGGATGATGAAGACGCAGCAGGACACGGTGCGCCGGCAACTCGAGGAGAGCGCCACCGCGGCCAACAAGGTCGACCAAGCCGACCAGCAGCACGCCAAGGCGGTCGAGGAGGCCAAAGCCGACGCCGCCCGCGTGGTGGAGGAGGCCCGCACCGACGCGGAGAAGATCACCGAGCAGCTGCGGGCGCAGGCCGACGCAGAGGTCGAGCGGATCAAGGTGCAGGGCGCCGCGCAGGTTCAGCTGCTGCGCCAGCAGCTCATCCGGGAACTCCGGTCGCACCTGGGCACCGAGTCGGTCGCCCGCGCCCGCGAGCTGGTGCGCGAGCACGTCTCCGACGACGGCAACCGCTCCGCGACCGTCGACCGGTTCCTCGACGAACTCGACGCGATGGCTCCGTCGGAGGCATCGCTCGACGACGCCGCGGGTGCGCGGTTGCGCGCCACGAGCCGCGACTCGCTCAAGACGCTGGTGGCGCGATTCGACGAGTTGACCGCTGACGTCGACGCGAACGGCCTCACCGGTCTCGGTGACGATTTGGCCGCCGTCGCGAAGCTGCTCAGAAGCGAGCCGGTGCTGAGCAAGCACTTCAGCGAGCCGACCGAACAGGGCGACGCCAAGGCGAACCTGGCCGAGGCGCTGCTGTCGGGCAAGGTCTCCGACAGCGCGCTGGAGTTGGTGAAAACCGCTGCGGCGCAGCGCTGGTCCGAGGAATCGGATCTGCACTACGCGATGCGTCACGTCGCCCAGCTGGCCCTACTGGTCCGCGCCGAGCGCAACGACGAGACCAGCGACGTGGAGGACCAGCTGTTCCGATTCAGCCGGATCCTGGACTCGGAGTCCCGGCTGTCCGCGGTGCTCAGCGACTACACCACTCCGGCGGACGGCCGCATCGAATTGCTGAACCGGCTGCTCGGCGACCAGGCGGGTGACACCACCAAGGCGCTGCTGGCCCAGACGGTCGAGCTGTTGCGCGGTGAGCGCGCCGATGAGGCGGTGCGCGAACTCGCCGGGCTCGCGGTGGCCCGCCGTGGCGAGGTGGTGGCTCACGTCAACGCCGCCGACGGCCTGAGCGACGCGCAGCGCACGCGCCTCACCGAGGTGCTCAGCCGGATCTACGGCCACCCGGTCTCGATCCAGCTGCACATCGCGCCCGAGATCCTTGGTGGCCTGACCATCGCGGTGGGCGACGAGGTCATCGACGGATCCCTGGCCTCGCGCCTCGAATCGGCCGAGACCCGGCTGCCCGACTAACCCCCACTCCAGAACTCACGACAAAGAACTCAGACAGGCAGGAACGAACCCATGGCAGAGTTGACAATCTCGGCTGCTGACATCCAAGGGGCGATCGAGGACTACGTCGCCAACTTCGCCACCGACACCGACCGGGAAGAGATCGGCACCGTCATCGATGCCGGTGACGGCATCGCGCACGTCGAGGGCCTGCCCTCGGTGATGACGCAGGAGCTCCTCGAGTTCCCCGGTGGTGTCCTGGGCGTCGCCCTGAACCTCGACGAGCACAGCATCGGCGCGGTCGTTCTCGGTGACTTCGAGAAGATCGAAGAGGGCCAGCAGGTCAAGCGGACCGGCGAGGTGCTGTCGGTGCCCGTCGGTGACGGCTTCCTCGGCCGCGTCGTGAACCCGCTCGGTCAGCCGATCGACGGCCGCGGCGAGATCGAGACCACCGAGCGTCGTGCACTGGAGCTCCAGGCCCCGTCGGTGGTGCAGCGCCAGGGCGTCAGTGAGCCGCTGCAGACCGGTATCAAGGCCATCGACTCGCAGACGCCGATCGGTCGCGGCCAGCGCCAGCTGATCATCGGCGACCGCAAGACCGGCAAGACCGCGGTCTGTGTGGACACCATCCTCAACCAGCGCCAGAACTGGGAGACCGGTGACCCCGACCAGCAGGTGCGCTGCGTCTACGTCGCCATCGGCCAGAAGGGCACGACGATCGCGTCGGTGCGACGCACCCTCGAAGAGGGCGGCGCGATGGACTACACCACCATCGTCGCGGCCCCGGCGTCGGATTCGGCCGGCTTCAAATGGCTGGCGCCGTACACCGGTTCGGCAATCGCCCAGCACTGGATGTACGACAGCAAGCACGTGCTGATCGTGTTCGACGACCTGACCAAGCATGCTGAGGCCTACCGCGCCATCTCGCTGCTGCTGCGCCGCCCGCCGGGCCGCGAGGCGTTCCCCGGTGACGTGTTCTACCTGCACTCCCGGCTGCTGGAGCGTTGCGCCAAGCTGTCCGACGAACTGGGTGGCGGCTCGATGACCGGCTTGCCGCTGATCGAGACCAAGGCCAACGACATCTCGGCCTACATCCCCACCAACGTCATCTCGATCACCGACGGTCAGTGCTTCCTGGAGACCGACCTGTTCAACCAGGGTGTGCGACCGGCGATCAACGTCGGTGTCTCGGTGTCCCGCGTCGGCGGCGCCGCCCAGATCAAGGCGATGAAAGAGGTCGCCGGTTCGCTGCGTCTGGATCTGTCCCAGTACCGCGAGCTGGAGTCGTTCGCGGCGTTCGCGTCGGACCTGGATGCGGCTTCGAAGGCGCAGCTCGACCGCGGTGCCCGCCTGGTGGAGCTGCTGAAGCAGCCGCAGAACAGCCCGATGCCGGTCGAGGAGCAGGTCGTCGCGATCTTCCTCGGCACCCGCGGCCACCTGGACTCGGTCCCGGTCGAGGACGTGCAGCGTTTCGAGCAGGAACTGCTCGAGCACGTCCGCTCCTCGAAGGACGAGATCCTCAAGGAGATCCGCGAGAGCAAGAAGCTCTCCGACGAGCTCGAGAAGACGCTGACCGACGTCGTCAACGACTTCAAGAAGGGCTTCGAGAGCACCTCCGGCGAGTCGGTGGTTCCCGACGAGAACGTCGACGCCATGGCCGAGGAGGACCTCGAGAAGGAATCGGTCAAGGTCCGCAAGCCCGCCCCGAAGAAGAAGTAAGGCACCGAAGGGTCCAAGGGGAAACACATGGCAGCAACACTGCGCGAATTGCGCGGCCGCATCCGCTCCGCCGGGTCGATCAAGAAGATCACCAAGGCTCAGGAGATGATCGCGACCTCGCGTATCGCCAAGGCGCAGGCCCGAGTCGAAGCGGCTCGGCCCTACGACCGTGAGATCACCAATATGCTCACCGAACTGGCCAGCGCCAGCGCGCTGGACCATCCGTTGCTCGTCGAACGCGAGCAGCCCAAGCGTGCCGGTGTGCTGGTGGTGTCCTCCGACCGCGGGCTGGCCGGCGCCTACAACGCCAACGTGTTCCGCCGCTCCGAGGAGCTGTTCTCGCTGCTCCGCGAGGAGGGCAAAGAGCCGGTGCTCTACGTCGTCGGCCGAAAGGCATTGGGCTACTACAGCTTCCGCAACTGGGACGTGGCCGAGTCGTGGACCGGCTTCTCCGAGCGGCCGGAGTACGAGCATGCGCAGGAGATCGGCAAGACGCTGGTCGAGGCGTTCATGGCCGGTGTCGACGACGAGGGCGACGACGCGGGCGCCGACGGTGTCCTGGGCCTCGACGAACTCCACATCGTCTTCACCGAGTTCCGGTCGATGCTCTCGCAGTCGGCGATCGCCCGCCGCATCGCCCCGATGGTGGTGGAATACAGCGAAGAGGACGACAACAGCCTTCGGACGCTGTTCTCGTTCGAGCCGAGCGCTGAGACGCTGTTCGACGCGCTGCTGCCGCGGTACGTCTCGACGCGCATCTTCGCCGCGATGCTCGAAGCGGCGGCGTCGGAGTCGGCTTCGCGCCGGCGCGCCATGAAGTCGGCGTCCGACAACGCCGACGATCTGATCAAGGACCTGACCCTGATGGCCAACCGTGAGCGGCAGTCCCAGATCACCCAGGAAATCAGCGAAATCGTCGGTGGCGCCAACGCGCTCGCGGACGCCGCCAAGAAGTAGCCCGTAGGAAGCGAAGAGAAAATGACTGCTGCTACCGAACAAAAAGAGTCGACGAAGAGCGGCGACACCACGGGCCGCGTCGTACGCGTGACCGGCCCGGTGGTCGACGTGGAGTTCCCGCGCGGCTCCGTGCCGGAGCTGTTCAACGCTCTGCACGCCGAGATCGACTACAAAGACCTCGCCAAGACCCTGACGCTGGAGGTTGCCCAGCACCTGGGTGACAATCTCGTGCGCTGCATCTCGCTGCAGCCGACCGACGGCCTGGTCCGGGGCGTCGACGTGACCGACACCGGCGCGTCGATCTCGGTCCCGGTGGGCGACGGCGTCAAGGGCCATGTGTTCAACGCCCTGGGCGATTGCCTCGATGATCCGGGCTACGGCAAGGACTTCGAGAAGTGGTCGATCCACCGCAAGCCCCCGGCCTTCGACGAGCTCGAACCGCGTACCGAGATGCTCGAGACCGGTCTGAAGGTCGTCGACCTGCTGACCCCGTACGTCCGTGGCGGCAAGATCGCCCTGTTCGGCGGTGCCGGCGTGGGTAAGACGGTGCTCATCCAGGAGATGATCAACCGTATCGCCCGCAACTTCGGCGGCACCTCGGTCTTCGCCGGCGTGGGTGAGCGCACGCGCGAGGGCAACGACCTCTGGGTCGAGCTCGGCGATGCCAACGTGCTCAAGGACACCGCGCTGGTGTTCGGCCAGATGGACGAGCCGCCGGGCACCCGTATGCGCGTCGCGCTGTCGGCGCTGACGATGGCGGAGTACTTCCGCGACGAGCAGCAGCAGGACGTGCTGCTGTTCATCGACAACATCTTCCGGTTCACCCAGGCCGGTTCGGAGGTCTCGACGCTGCTCGGCCGTATGCCCTCGGCCGTGGGTTACCAGCCGACCCTGGCCGACGAGATGGGTGAGCTCCAGGAGCGCATCACCTCGACGCGCGGTCGCTCCATCACCTCGATGCAGGCCGTGTACGTGCCCGCCGACGACTACACCGACCCGGCGCCGGCCACCACGTTCGCGCACCTCGACGCGACCACGGAGCTGTCCCGAACGGTGTTCTCCAAGGGCATCTTCCCGGCGGTGGACCCGCTGGCGTCGAGCTCGACGATCCTCGACCCCTCGGTCGTGGGCGACGAGCACTACCGCGTCGCTCAGGAAGTCATCCGGATCCTGCAGCGCTACAAGGATCTTCAGGACATCATCGCCATTCTCGGTATCGACGAGCTCGCCGAGGAGGACAAGCAGCTGGTGCAGCGGGCACGTCGTATCGAGCGCTTCCTGAGCCAGAACATGATGGCCGCCGAGCAGTTCACCGGCCAGCCGGGTTCGACGGTTCCGCTCAAGGAGACCATCGAGGCGTTCGACAAGCTGAGCAAGGGCGATTTCGACCACCTGCCCGAGCAGGCGTTCTTCCTCATCGGTGGTCTGGAGGATCTGCAGCGCAAGGCCGAGAGCCTGGGCGCGAAGATCGACGACAACGCCAGTGACGGTGCGCCGGCCCAGAGCGAGTCCAAGGATGACGATTCCAAGGATGACGACTCCAAGGATGACGACGCCGACAAGGGCGAATGACGATGGCCGACCTGGACGTTGAGATCGTCGCCGTCGAGCGGGAGATCTGGTCGGGTAAGGCGTCGTTCGTATTCACTCGGACGACGTCCGGTGAGATCGGCATCCTCCCACGGCACATTCCGCTGGTGGCCCAGCTCGTCGACGACGCCATGGTGCGCGTCGAACGCGAGGGCGAGGACGATCTGCGGGTCGCCGTCGACGGCGGCTTCATGTCGGTGACCGAGTCGAACGTGATCATCCTGGCCGAGTCCGCCGCGCTGGAGTCGGAGATCGACGAGAGCCAGGCGCGCAGCGACGCGGACTCCGACGATCCGGCGACGGCGGCCAGGGGTCGCGCGAGGCTTCGCGCGCTCGGTCAGATCGACTAGCGCGGTCCGCCACCGGGGCGAGCGAAGCGACGGGGAGTACAGATGAGCGCGCCCATGTGGAGCATGGTCGCGCTCGTGGGTGTGCTACTGCTGGTCGTCAGCGTGCTGTTCTATCGGTTGTGGAAGCTGCGCCAGGTCGGCGGCACCGCCGCGATCATGCGTGATTTCCCGGCGGTCGGTGGGCACGGTTGGCGCCACGGCGTGGTGCGGTACCGCGGGGGAGAAGCCGGCTTCTACCGGTTGTCGAGCCTGCGCTGGTGGCCCGACCGCCGGTTGAGCCGCCGCGGCCTGGAAGTGGTGTCCCGCCGATCCCCACGGGGAGACGAATTCGACATCATGACCGACGAGATCGTCGTCCTCGAGCTGCGCGATATCAGTCCCGAGCGGGGCCGCGCGTACGAGATCGCCCTGGACCGTGGCGCATTGACCGCCTTCATGTCCTGGCTCGAGTCGCGGCCGTCGCCGCGTGCGCGCCGGCGCAACTACTGATCGTCGCGGGTACCGCCCGGCTGCCAGAGCACATCGCCGCCCGGATTGGCCACCCGAGACAGGATGAACAGCAGATCCGACAGTCGGTTCAAGTATTTGGCAGGTAGCACACTGATCGAATCGCCATGTGCCGCAACGGCTTCCCAGGCCGATCGCTCGGCGCGTCGGGTGACGGTCCTGGCGACGTGCAGAAGTGCCGACAGCCCGGTGCCGCCGGGCAGGACGAAGGAGTTCAACGCCGGTAGCGGTTCGTTGAATTCGTCGCACCAGGACTCGAGGCGGTCGATGTAGGGCGCGGTGATGCGCAGCGGCGGATATTGCGGATTCTCGACGACCGGCGTGGACAGGTCGGCGCCCGCATCGAACAGGTCGTTCTGGATCTGGCGCAGCACGGTCAGCAGTTGCTCGGGGGGCTCGCCCAACGCGACCGCGACGCCGATCGCAGCGTTGGCCTCGTCGCAATCGGCATAGGCGACCAACCGCGGATCGTTCTTGGACACCCGGCTGAAATCACTCAACCCGGTCGTTCCGTCATCGCCGGTCCGCGTGTAAATACGGGTGAGGTGTACGGCCATGGCCGAAACGGTACCGCGCGGCGTTCGGCCAGTATGTTCCAGGAAACTGACATGGCCGAGAGCGCTGTTTACACTGGCCGCGTGAGCGAGCGATTCGTGGTGACCGGGGGACACCGGTTGTCAGGCGAAGTCGCCGTCGGCGGTGCCAAGAACAGTGTGCTCAAACTGATGGCAGCGTCGCTGCTGGCCGAGGGCACGAGCACGATCACCAACTGCCCGGACATCCTGGACGTCCCGCTGATGGCCGAGGTGCTGCGGGGATTGGGCGCCACGGTCGAACTCGACGGCGACACCGTGCGCATCACCAGTCCCGACGAGCTCAAATACGACGCCGACTTCGCAGCGGTCCGGCAGTTCCGGGCCTCGGTGTGTGTGCTCGGACCACTGGTCGGACGCTGCAACCGCGCGAAAGTCGCGCTACCTGGTGGTGACGCGATCGGTTCGCGTCCGCTCGACATGCACCAGTCCGGTCTGCGCCAGCTCGGTGCCCAGTGCAATATCGAGCACGGTTGTGTGGTCGCCGAGGCCGACGAGCTGCACGGCGCCGACATCCAGCTCGAATTTCCGTCGGTCGGGGCGACCGAGAACATCCTGATGGCTGCGGTGCTCGCCCGGGGGGTGACGACGATCCACAACGTCGCCCGCGAACCCGACGTCGTGGACCTGTGCACGATGCTCAACCAGATGGGCGCGCAGATCAGCGGCGCCGGCTCGTCGGTCCTGACCATCCATGGCGTCGACCGGCTCTATCCGACCGAGCACCGGGTCATCGGGGACCGGATCGTGGCCGCGACGTGGGGCATCGCGGCGGCGATGACGCGCGGTGACATCTCGGTGACCGGCGTCGATCCGTCGCACCTGCAGTTGGTTCTGCACAAGCTGCACGACGCCGGTGCGACAGTCACGCAGAACGACAACGGCTTCCGGATCGTGCAGTACGAGCGGCCGAAAGCGGTCAACGTCGCGACCTTGCCGTTCCCGGGTTTCCCGACCGATCTGCAACCGATGGCCATCGGGCTTGCGGCGATCGCCGACGGGACCTCGATGATCACCGAGAACGTGTTCGAGGCGAGATTCCGCTTCGTCGAGGAGATGATCCGGCTCGGCGCCGACGCCCGTACCGACGGCCATCACGCGGTGGTACGCGGAATCCCGCAGCTTTCGAGTGCGCCGGTCTGGTCGTCCGACATCCGCGCCGGGGCGGGGCTCGTGTTGGCCGGGCTGGTCGCCGACGGCGACACCGAGGTGCACGACGTGTTCCACATCGACCGCGGCTACCCGCTCTTCGTCGAGAACCTCAAGAGTCTGGGCGCCGAGATCGAGCGCGTGGACTAGCACAACAGGGTCGTTCGCGCTGGCGAATCGGTGCCCGATCCGGCCTCTCACCTGCGGATTTTGGCGAAGACGGGATCAGCGCGTATGGTTATCGCATACCGAACGCCCCCGGGTTGAAAAAACCCGGAGGAGAGGTTGACCCAGGCGAGCAAGATGTATTAAGCTGGCAGGGTTGCCTGCGAGACGGGTGTGTTGTTTGAGAACTCAATAGTGTGTTTGGTGGTTTTTGTTTGTTGTTTTTGTTGTGCCATGCCTTCTTTTTCCCGTTTAGGGGGTGTGGTTTTTTGCCAGATGTTTCTGGTTGTGATCGGATTTTTCTGATTCGAATTCGCCTGCCGGCTTGGCCGGTTGGGTTGTTTTTGTTTGGAGAGTTTGATCCTGGCTCAGGACGAACGCTGGCGGCGTGCTTAACACATGCAAGTCGAACGGAAAGGCCTTTCGGGGTACTCGAGTGGCGAACGGGTGAGTAACACGTGGGTGATCTGCCCTGCACTTTGGGATAAGCCTGGGAAACTGGGTCTAATACCGAATATACCTCCTTGGTTGCATGATCTTGGGGGGAAAGCTTTTGCGGTGTGGGATGGGCCCGCGGCCTATCAGCTTGTTGGTGGGGTGATGGCCTACCAAGGCGACGACGGGTAGCCGGCCTGAGAGGGTGTCCGGCCACACTGGGACTGAGATACGGCCCAGACTCCTACGGGAGGCAGCAGTGGGGAATATTGCACAATGGGCGCAAGCCTGATGCAGCGACGCCGCGTGGGGGATGACGGCCTTCGGGTTGTAAACCTCTTTCAGCACAGACGAAGCGCAAGTGACGGTATGTGCAGAAGAAGCACCGGCCAACTACGTGCCAGCAGCCGCGGTAATACGTAGGGTGCGAGCGTTGTCCGGAATTACTGGGCGTAAAGAGCTCGTAGGTGGTTTGTCGCGTTGTTCGTGAAAACTCACAGCTTAACTGTGGGCGTGCGGGCGATACGGGCAGACTGGAGTACTGCAGGGGAGACTGGAATTCCTGGTGTAGCGGTGGAATGCGCAGATATCAGGAGGAACACCGGTGGCGAAGGCGGGTCTCTGGGCAGTAACTGACGCTGAGGAGCGAAAGCGTGGGGAGCGAACAGGATTAGATACCCTGGTAGTCCACGCCGTAAACGGTGGGTACTAGGTGTGGGTTTCCTTCCTTGGGATCCGTGCCGTAGCTAACGCATTAAGTACCCCGCCTGGGGAGTACGGCCGCAAGGCTAAAACTCAAAGGAATTGACGGGGGCCCGCACAAGCGGCGGAGCATGTGGATTAATTCGATGCAACGCGAAGAACCTTACCTGGGTTTGACATGCACAGGACGCTCATAGAGATATGGGTTCCCTTGTGGCCTGTGTGCAGGTGGTGCATGGCTGTCGTCAGCTCGTGTCGTGAGATGTTGGGTTAAGTCCCGCAACGAGCGCAACCCTTGTCCTGTGTTGCCAGCACGTCGTGGTGGGGACTCGCAGGAGACTGCCGGGGTCAACTCGGAGGAAGGTGGGGATGACGTCAAGTCATCATGCCCCTTATGTCCAGGGCTTCACACATGCTACAATGGCCGGTACAAAGGGCTGCGATGCCGTGAGGTGGAGCGAATCCTTGAAAGCCGGTCTCAGTTCGGATCGGGGTCTGCAACTCGACCCCGTGAAGTCGGAGTCGCTAGTAATCGCAGATCAGCAACGCTGCGGTGAATACGTTCCCGGGCCTTGTACACACCGCCCGTCACGTCATGAAAGTCGGTAACACCCGAAGCCGGTGGCCTAACCCTTGTGGAGGGAGCCGTCGAAGGTGGGATCGGCGATTGGGACGAAGTCGTAACAAGGTAGCCGTACCGGAAGGTGCGGCTGGATCACCTCCTTTCTAAGGAGCACCACGAGACCCGGCCAGTCCCCGCAGATCGCGGGATCGGCTGTTGTCGGGCGATTCGTGTGAATAGCTCTCACCTGTAGTGGGTGGGGGTTTGGTGCACAACAAGCCGTGCCGGTGGGTGGGGAAAGCCCATGTCGGTGAAAGAGATTGCCAGACACACTGTTGGGTCCTGAGGCAACAGGCCCGCGGGCTCACTCCGGAATGGGGGTGGGTGCCGGCTCTCTCCCCTGTGGGGGTGGGGGTTCTGGTTGCTGCCCTGCTTTGGTGGTGGGGTGTGGTGTTTGATTTGTGGATAGTGGTTGCGAGCATCTCAACGATGTACTGCGCGTAGAGGGCTTCTTCCTCCTTGTGGGGTGGGGGTGCTTCTGGGTGTGGTGTGTTGTTGGTGTTAATGCAATTTTTCTGAACTCATTTTTTGGTGTTGTGTTGTAAGTGTTTAAGGGCGCATGGTGGATGCCTTGGCACTGGGAGCCGATGAAGGACGTGGGAGGCTGCGTTATGCCTCGGGGAGCTGTCAACCGAGCGTGGATCCGAGGATGTCCGAATGGGGAAACCCGGCACGAGTGATGTCGTGTCACCCGTATCTGAATACATAGGGTACGGGGGGGAACGCGGGGAAGTGAAACATCTCAGTACCCGTAGGAAGAGAAAACAAAAGTGATTCCGTGAGTAGTGGCGAGCGAAAGCGGAGGATGGCTAAACCGTATGCATGTGATACCCGGCAGGGGTTGTGTGTGTGGTGTTGTGGGGTTCATCAATCTCAGATCTGCCGGTCTGGGCTGCAGTGAGAAAAGCTCGTGTTAGTCGAACTGGTTTGGGATGGCCGGCCGTAGAGGGTGAGAGTCCCGTAGGTGAAAACACGTGCTCTGTAGTGATGGATGCCCGAGTAGCAGCGGGCCCGTGGAATCTGCTGTGAATCTGCCGGGACCACCCGGTAAGCCTGAATACTTCTCAGTGACCGATAGCGGATAGTACCGTGAGGGAATGGTGAAAAGTACCCCGGGAGGGGAGTGAAATAGTACCTGAAACCGTGCGCTTACAATCCGTCAGAGCCTTCGTTTTTAACGTGGGGTGATGGCGTGCCTTTTGAAGAATGAGCCTGCGAGTCAGGGACATGTCGCGAGGTTAACCCGTGTGGGGTAGCCGCAGCGAAAGCGAGTCTGAATAGGGCGTATCACGTCAATAGTGGCGTGTGTAGTGGTGTGTTCTGGACCCGAAGCGGAGTGATCTACCCATGGCCAGGGTGAAGCAGCAGTAAGATGTTGTGGAGGCCCGAACCCACTTAGGTTGAAGACTGAGGGGATGAGCTGTGGGTAGGGGTGAAAGGCCAATCAAACTCCGTGATAGCTGGTTCTCCCCGAAATGCATTTAGGTGCAGCGTTGCATGTTTCTTGTTGGAGGTAGAGCTACTGGATGGCCGATGGGCCCTACTAGGTTACTGACGTCAGCCAAACTCCGAATGCCGACAAGTGAAAGTGTGGCAGTGAGACGGCGGGGGATAAGCTCCGTGCGTCGAGAGGGAAACAGCCCAGATCGCCGGCTAAGGCCCCTAAGCGTGTGCTAAGTGGAAAAGGATGTGCAGTCGCGAAGACAACCAGGAGGTTGGCTTAGAAGCAGCCACCCTTGAAAGAGTGCGTAATAGCTCACTGGTCAAGTGATTGTGCGCCGATAATGTAGCGGGGCTCAAGCACACCGCCGAAGCCGCGGCATCAACTTTTGTTGATGGGTAGGGGAGCGTCCTGCATCCGGTGAAGCAGCCGAGTGATCGTGTTGTGGAGGGTGTGGGAGTGAGAATGCAGGCATGAGTAGCGATAAGGCAAGTGAGAACCTTGCCCGCCGAAAGACCAAGGGTTCCTGGGCCAGGCCAGTCCGCCCAGGGTGAGTCGGGACCTAAGGCGAGGCCGACAGGCGTAGTCGATGGACAGCGGGTTGATATTCCCGTACCCGTGTGTGAGCGTCCCTGATGAATCACCGGTACTAACCATCCAAACGAGGAGTCACCAATCCCTTCGGGGTGCGGGTCTTCTCCGCTGCGTGGGACCTTCGGTGGTAGTAGTCAAGCGATGGGGTGACGCAGGAAGGTAGCCGTACCAGTCAGTGGTTGTACTGGGGTAAGCCTGTAGGGAGAGCGATAGGTAAATCCGTCGTTCACAGATCCTGAGAGGTGATGCATAGCCGTTTGAGGCGAATTCGGTGATCCTATGCTGCCAAGAAAAGCCTCTAGCGAGTGCGCACACGGCCCGTACCCCAAACCGACACAGGTGGTCAGGTAGAGAATACCAAGGCGTACGAGTGAACTATGGTTAAGGAACTCGGCAAAATGCCCCCGTAACTTCGGGAGAAGGGGGACCCCCATGGCGTGACGGATCTTTACGGTCTCGAGCGTGAGGGGGTGGCACAAACCAGTGAGAAGCGACTGTTTACTAAAAACACAGGTCCGTGCGAAGTCGCAAGACGATGTATACGGACTGACGCCTGCCCGGTGCTGGAAGGTTAAGAGGACCGGTTAACCCTTCGGGGTGAAGCTGAGAATTTAAGCCCCAGTAAACGGCGGTGGTAACTATAACCATCCTAAGGTAGCGAAATTCCTTGTCGGGTAAGTTCCGACCTGCACGAATGGCGTAACGACTTCTCAACTGTCTCAACCATAGACTCGGCGAAATTGCATTACGAGTAAAGATGCTCGTTACGCGCGGCAGGACGAAAAGACCCCGGGACCTTCACTACAACTTGGTATTGGAGTTCGATACGGTTTGTGTAGGATAGGTGGGAGACTGTGAAGCATTCACGCCAGTGAGTGTGGAGTCGTTGTTGAAATACCACTCTGGTCGTATTGGGCTTCTAACCTCGAACCGTATATCCGGTTCAGGGACAGTGCCTGGTGGGTAGTTTAACTGGGGCGGTTGCCTCCTAAAATGTAACGGAGGCGCCCAAAGGTTCCCTCAACCTGGACGGCAATCAGGTGTTGAGTGTAAGTGCACAAGGGAGCTTGACTGCGAGACGTACATGTCGAGCAGGGACGAAAGTCGGGACTAGTGATCCGGCACCTCTGAGTGGAAGGGGTGTCGCTCAACGGATAAAAGGTACCCCGGGGATAACAGGCTGATCTTCCCCAAGAGTCCATATCGACGGGATGGTTTGGCACCTCGATGTCGGCTCGTCGCATCCTGGGGCTGGAGCAGGTCCCAAGGGTTGGGCTGTTCGCCCATTAAAGCGGCACGCGAGCTGGGTTTAGAACGTCGTGAGACAGTTCGGTCTCTATCCGCCGCGCGCGTCAGAAGCTTGAGGAAATCTGTCCCTAGTACGAGAGGACCGGGACGGACGAACCTCTGGTCTACCAGTTGTTCCACCAGGAGCACCGCTGGATAGCCACGTTCGGACAGGATAACCGCTGAAAGCATCTAAGCGGGAAACCCCCTCCAAGACCAGGCTTCTCACCCATTAAGTGGGATAAGGCCCCCCGCAGACCACGGGATCGATAGACCAGACCTGCACACCTAGTAATAGGCGTAGGGAACTGGCACTAACCGGCCGAAAACTTACACACACCCAAAACCAAAGGTGAGTGTGTTAACACCAACGACGCCCGCAACCACACCCACACCAGAATCAACCACGATTCACACCCCACCACCAAAAAACACTTCCCCCACCACGGGGGATCACTCAAAAACGAGTGAATACAGTTACGGCGGTCCATAGCGGCAGGGAAACGCCCGGTCCCATCCCGAACCCGGAAGCTAAGCCTGCCAGCGCCGATGATACTACCCACACGGGTGGAAAAGTAGGACACCGCCGAACACCCTTTCACCTCGGCCCCCGACTTCGGTTGGGGGCCGAGGCTTTTTCATATGTGTTCGAAGGGAATTGGTTTCAGTCGAATAGGGTCGGAGTCGCCGAATTCGCCATTCTTTCCAATGCGAGCAGTAGTCGCTTGCGGTCGAGTCCACCGCCATATCCGGTGAGGCTGCCGTTCGCCCCGATCACGCGATGACACGGGACGATGATGCCGACGGGATTGTGGCCGTTGGCCAGCCCCACCGCCCGGAACGCACCCGGCGCCCCGATCTTGCGGGCGATCTCCGCATAGGAGCGGGTCTCGCCGTACGGAATCGTCAAAAGCGCCTCCCATACCCGGCGCTGAAACGCTGTTCCCGTCAACTCCAGTTCGAGATCGAATGTGGTGAGTTCGCCGCGGAAGTACGCCGCCAACTGGGCGACCGCATCGTCGAAGATGCCATCATCGCGCGACCAGCCGGTGCGGTTCGGATCGTAGGTCTGATCGACCATCCGCAGATGCATCAGTCGGCCGTCGCGTCCGGCCAGCGTCAGCGGGCCTACGGGACTGTCCACGGTCCGGAAGAACATGCTCATGACATCGTCTCCTTCGGCGGCCAGTCGTTGACCGCGTGATCGAGCGCCGTCCACAGGTGTTGTGTGACGTAGGCGCGCCAGGGTCGCCACGCCGAACTACGCTCGGTCAACCCGCGGATGTCGTCGGGCAGCGAGAGCGCCCGCGCTGCGGCGCGCACGCCGAGGTCTCCCACCGGGAAGGCGTCGGGATCGCCGAGGCCGCGCATTGCCACCACCTCGGCGGTCCAGGGGCCGATGCCCGGTACCGCGAGCAGTCGCTCGCGCGCTGCGTTCCAGTCGCTACCGGGGCCGAGCTCGACCTCGCCGGCGGCCAGGGCGCCCACGAGCGCGACCACGGTCCGTTGCCGGGCGCGGGGAAGTGCCAGATGCGCCGGGTCGATCTCCGCCAGCTGTTCGACGCTGGGGAACACATGTGTCAGACCGCCGACGGGATCCGAGACGGGCCGGCCGTAATTGGCGGCCAGCCGGCCGGCATGGGTGCGCGCCGCCTTGAGCGAGACCTGCTGGCCGAGAACCACCCGAAGCGCGAGCTCGGACTCGTCGACCGTGCGCGGGATCCGTTGACCGGGTGCCTTGGCGACCAGTGCGGCCAGCGCCGGATCCTCGCACAGCGCGTCGATGACCGCCTCCGGATCGGCATCGAGATCGAGCAACCGCCGGCAGCGGGCGATCGCACTGGTCAGATCACGCAGATCGTCGAGATACAACCGACAGCCGACGTGGTCGTGCTGCGGCGTCAGGCTCACCACCGCACTGCCGTGGGGCAACCGCAATGTGCGGCGAAATGCGCCGTCCCGGAATTCCTCCACCCCGTGGACGGCGCTGGCCGCGAGGTGGCCGAACAGACCCTCGTAGGCGAACGGCGTCCGCACCGGCAGGCGCAACGACATCGGACCGGGTCCGACCGACGTGTTCACCGTCCGCCCGCGGGCCCGGCGGCGAAGTTCGGTGGGGGTCAGATCGCACACCGCGCGCACCGTGTCGTTGAACTGGCGGATGCTGGCGAAACCGGCGGCGAAGGCGACGTCGGAGAATGCCAGCTCGGTGGCCTCGATGAGCAGCCGGGCGGTCTGCGCGCGCTGCGCCCGCGCCAACGCCAACGGATTCGCCCCGACCTCAGCGTGCAGGATGCGCTGTAGCTGGCGGGAGGTGTAGCCCAGCCCCGCCGCCAGCCCGGTCACTCCGTCGCGGTCGACCACCCCGTCGGCGATCAGGCGCATCGCCCGCGCCGCGACGTCACCCCGGACGTTCCACTCCGGCGAACCGGGCGACGCGTCGGGCCGGCATCGTTTACAGGCGCGGAAACCTTCGGCCTGAGCGGCCGCCGCCGTGGCGAAGAAGCGTATGTTGCGGGCGAACGGCGGCCGGACCGGGCAACTCGGGCGGCAGTAGATTCCGGTACTGCGCACCGCCGTGACGAACCAGCCGTCGAATCGCGCGTCCTTGGACTGAACGGCCCGATAGCAGCGGTCGAAGTCGTCGTGCACGATGTCCACACTTACACCCGGCCACCGACAGCACTGGCGGAAATCCGACATGGTGGTCCACCGCGCGGACCTGTGATTTGATGACGGATACAACTGCACACGCCACCGACGCGCAGCGGGAGAACCCACCGAGGTGGGCGCCGTAGGAGCAATGTCCTCCCCGGGAATCTCTCAGGCACCAGTACCGCTGCGACGAGGCAACTCTGGAGAAAGCGCTCCGCGCTTACCGAAGGTGAACCGCAGCCGCCTGCGTCGGCCGCCAATCTCTCAGGTCCCACGGACAGAGCGGGGAGGGGCCACAGCGAGCCGTTCGACATCACCGTCGGACGCCGATCCCCGGAGCGACCCATGACCGTCAGCGTCTTCGACCTCTTCTCCGTCGGTATCGGCCCGTCGAGCTCCCACACCGTCGGACCGATGCGTGCGGCGGCCACGTTCGCCGCAGACCTGCGCCGACAGAATCTCCTCTCCGTCGTCGACGGTCTCGACGTGACGGTGTACGGATCGCTCGCGGCCACCGGCGACGGACACGCCACCTTCACCGCGATGATGCTCGGACTCGAGGGGCTACAGCCAGACGCGGTGACGGTGGACGAGATGGAGCAGACGCTCGCCCGCCAGCGCGCGACCGGTGAGATCCGCCTCGACGGTCGATCGTCCATCCGGTTGAGCAGCGCCGACATCGTCCGTCGTCCCACCGAGATGCTCTCCCGTCACCCCAACGCCATGACGTTCACCGCCCGACACGCCGGCGCCGTCGCACTCGAGCGGACCTACTACTCGGTCGGCGGCGGCTTCGTCGTGACCGACGGTGAACCCGAGACCGCAACCGCCGAGACTCCGTCGCCCTACACGTTCAGCAGCGCTGCGGAACTCCTCGAACTGACCCGCCGCCATCATCTACCGGTCAGCGACGTCATGTTCGCCCACGAATCGACGCTGCGACCCCGCGCCGAGATCACCGCGGGACTGCTGCACCTTCGCGACGTGATGGCCGACTGTGCCGCCAACGGCATGGCACGCACCGGCGATCTGCCGGGCGCGTTGGCGGTGCACCGCCGGGCCCACGGCTGGCATCAGCGCCTGCGCACCGAAGACCCCGATCGCGATCCGCTCTTCGCGCAGGACTGGGTCAACCTCATCGCCCTGGCGGTCAACGAGGAGAACGCCTCCGGCGGACGGGTCGTCACCGCACCCACCAACGGCGCCGCCGGCATCATTCCCGCGGTCCTGCACTACGCCGAGCACTACACCGCCGCCGGGCAGGCCGATCGCGACCGCGTCGCGGTGCGGTTCCTGCTCACCGCCGGCGCGATCGGATCGCTGTACAAGCAGCGGGCGTCCATCTCCGGCGCCGAGGTCGGCTGTCAGGGAGAGGTGGGATCGGCGGCCTCGATGGCCGCGGGTGCCCTCGCCGAGATCCTCGGTGGCACGCCCGAACAGGTGGAGAACGCCGCCGAGATCGCGATGGAGCACTGCCTCGGGCTGACCTGCGATCCGATCGGCGGGCTGGTGCAGATCCCGTGTATCGAACGCAACGCGATCTCGGCCAACAAGGCGATCACCGCGGCGCGGATGGCGCTGCGCGGCGACGGCACCCACCGGGTCAGCCTCGACGAGGTCATCGAGACGATGCGCGTCACCGGACTCGACATGAGTCACAAATACAAGGAGACCGCACTCGGAGGGCTGGCCGCCCAGGTCGGGGTCAACGTCGTGGAGTGCTGATCACGCCCGCGAAGGTGCCCGCGAGATAGCCGTCGCGGCAGGCCCGGCGGGCCAGCTTGCCGCTCGTCGTGCGCGGAATGGCGCCGGCCGGCACCAGACGGACATCGTCGACCACCAGCCCGTGGCGGGCCGCGACGGCCGCGCGGATCGCCTGTAGCTCCGGTTCCGGATCCACGCGCCGAGTGCCCGACGCACGTTCGGCAACGATCACCAGACGCCCATCGGGCACCGTGAATGCCGTCGCGTATCCCGCCCGCACGATCGGCGACGCGTCCGCCGCGGTCTTCTCGATGTCCTGGGGATAGTGGTGCGCACCGTCGAGCACGATCAGATCGGCGACTCGGCCGGTCACGTAGAGATCGCCGTCCACGAACACCCCGAGATCGCCGGTCCGGAAGAAGCCTGCCCCGTCCGGGACGCCGGCGGCGTGGCTGCCCGCAGCGAGTCGCGATCGCAGGACGGCGCCGAATTTCTCCCGCGTCTCCGTCGGGCGGTCCCAGTACCGCCGTGCGACGTTGTCCCCGTGCAACCAGATCTCGCCCACCCGCCCGTCGGGCACTTCGGCGCCGTCGGGGTCCACGATGACGGCCCACTGGGACCGCGCGATCTGCCCGCACGGCACGTGCGCCACGGCGCGGTCGCTGTCCGGCGCGACGGCGACCGCCCGGTCGTCGGTCAGCGCGGCGCGATCGAAGAACGTCTGACGGGGTTCGGCGTCGGGTGCGATGGTCGAGACGAACAGCGTCGCCTCGGCGATGCCGTAGGACGGTTTGATCGCCGTCGGCGGCAGACCGTAGGGCGCGAAGGCGGCGCTGAACGTCCGGATGGCGGCCATGCTGACCGGTTCGGATCCGACGATCATCACGACGTTGCTCAGGTCGACGTCGTCCTCGGCGGCGGGCCGACCGCGCTGAGCGGTGTACTCGTAGGCGAAATTCGGCGCGGCCGTCACCACGCGTCCGTGGCGGGAGCCGTCCGACAGCGCGGAGATCCAGCGCTGCGGCCGGCGTAGATAGGCGGTGGGGGACAGCAGCGTGGAATGGCCGCCGTACACGGCGGGAAAGCCGATCATCGACAGGCCCATGTCGTGGTACAGCGGCAACCAGCTGACGCCGTGGGTGTTGCGGTCGAGCAGATCGATGGACAGGATCATCTGGATCAGATTGGTCCCGACGGCCCGATGGGTGACCTCCACGCCGACGGGCGCGCGCGTCGCTCCGGAGGTGTATTGCAGGTGGGAGACGTCGTCGACATCGAGCACCACCGGAGCAAAGGCGTCACCGTCGGTATCGGGGATCTCGTCGAGCACCACCACGCGGATGTCGGGATTGACGGTGCAGAGGTGGTCGACGACCGCACCGCGCACGGCCGTGGTGGTGAGCACGACGCGCGGGCGTGAGTCGCGCAGCGCGGTGTCGAGACGTTCGGCGTGTCCCTGCAGTTCGGGGGCGAACAGCGGTACGGCGATGGCGCCGGCCTTCACAGCCCCGAAGAAACCGGCGACGTAGTCCAACCCCTGGGGCGCGAGGATCGCCACCCGGTCGCCGCGGTCGCACAGCTGCTGGACCCGTGCGCCGATGGCCCTGATCCGGCGGCCGAGCTGGTCCCAGGTGAGTTCCGCGGCCCGGCCGTCCTGCCCGGCGGTGTAGTCGAGGTACCGGTAGGCCACCGCGTCACCCACGTGGGCGATGTTCCGGTCGATCAGCGAGATCAGGGTGACGCCCGGCGGCAGCACGATGGCGCCCCGGTCGTCGAGGCAGTCCTCGATCTGCAGCAGGCCCTCACTCATACCGTCGAGTTTAGTTACCGTGACGGCTGGTATCACATACCTTGGGCTGTGACGTGGACCGCGTCAGACCGGCAGCGCCAGCCGGGTCGGCTCATCATGGCCCCGCAGTGTGACGGTGTCCCCGAGCGTCCAGTTCGCCCGCTCGCTCTCGGTCGCGTTGTCGACCGTCTCGAACGAGGCGACCAATCGGTCGGGCGCGGTCTTGGCGAGCTCGCACAACCGAGCCGCCTCGTTGACCGGCTCGCCGATGACGGTGTACTCGAAACGTTCCTTCGCGCCGACATTTCCGGCGACCACGGTCCCGGCCGCGACTCCGATGCCGGCTTTGCACTCGGGCACCTCGTCGGCCAGTCGCGCGGCGATCGCCCGCGCGGCGGCCAGCGCCTCGTCCTCGGCGTTGTCGAGTGCGACGGGCGCCCCGAACACGGCGAGCACGGCATCTCCCTCGAATTTGTTGACCAGGCCGTGATGACGGTCGACCTCGTCGACGATCACCGCGAAGAACCGGTTGAGGAGTTCGACGATCTCCGCGGCCGGCCGGCTCGTGACCATCTGGGTCGAGCCGATGATGTCGACGAAGATCACTGCGGCATGGCGCTCTTCGCCGCCGAGCTCGACCTGTTGCTGCTCGGCGGCCAAGGCGACCTCACGGCCGACGTGCCGGCCGAACAGATCCCGTACCCGTTCGCGCTCCCGCAGACCGTGCACCATCGAGTTGAATCCGCGCTGCAGTTCGCCCAATTCGGTGCCGTCGAAAACCACCAGCTCGCAATCGAAGTCGCCGCGTTCGACGTTCTTCAGCGCGGACCGCACCACCCGCACCGGGGTGGCGATCAGCCAGGACAGCAACCACATCAGGACCATGCCGAACACCAGGGCCACGATCGCGATGATCATCACCGCCACGCCGAACTGGGTGGCGCTGAGATTCTGCAGGGACAGTGAGAACACCGCGAGTAGCAGGATGCCCAGCACCGGCACCCCGGAGCCGAGCAGCCACACCGTCATCGTGCGGCCCATCACGCCTTGGGACAACCGGCGCGGTGGCCGCCCGGCCTCCAGTGCCTGCGCCGCGACGGGTCGTAGGGCGAACTCGGTGATCAGATAGCACGCGGTCGCGACCACGATGCCGGGGAAGCCGACGGCGAACAGGAACCGCGGGATGAACGCCGAGTCGTGCAGACCGTAGAGAACCGTCAGGAGCACCGTGCCGATGCCCCAGAGCAACAGCGCCTGCTTGGCCACCCGCCAGGGCGCCAGGAACACGTTGTGCTGATCGGCTCGGGTGGGGGTGCGCTCCTCGATGGACCAGCGCAACGAGTTCACCGTCCGCGACGTGATCCACGCGGTGCCGAAGAGCAGCGCGAGCAGCATGTAAGCGGGCACGACGGCCCAGGTGAGCCATGCGGGTGCATCGGTGAACACGCTGGGCACCGGGATGGCCACGGCGTTGAGCAGTAGCGAGACGCCGATGCCCAACAGGTTCGTGAAGATCAGGAAGAACGTGAGGATGACCTGGATGCGAATGCGCCGGCGGCGCTGATCCTCGTCGGGTCTGCCCAGCAGCCAGGAACCGTAGTCGGGAGTGTCGGGCAGCCGACCGCTCTGCCGCGTCACCCGTTCGAGGACACGGCCCAGTCGTTGCGGGACGCTCTTGGTGGCGTTCATGGTGACGTCAGCCTAGGGTGCGCCGGGCCCAGCGCCTATGGTTGTCCGGGTGCGCCTCGTGATCGCCCAGTGCACCGTCGACTATGTCGGCCGGCTGACCGCCCACCTGCCTTCGGCCCGGCGGCTGCTGCTGTTCAAAGCCGACGGGTCGGTGAGCGTGCATGCCGACGACCGCGCCTACAAGCCGCTCAACTGGATGAGCCCGCCCTGCTGGCTCAAAGAGGAATCCGGAGATCCGCATCCGATCTGGGTCGTCGAGAACAAGGCCGGCGAACAGCTGCGGATCACCGTCGAAGACGTCGAACACGACTCCAGCCACGAACTCGGCGTCGATCCCGGCCTGGTCAAGGACGGCGTCGAGGCGCACCTGCAGAAGCTGCTGGCCGAGCACGTCGAACTCCTGGGTGAGGGTTACACGCTGGTGCGACGCGAGTACATGACCCCCATCGGCCCGGTGGACCTGCTGTGTCGCGATGCGACCGGCGGTTCGGTGGCCGTGGAGATCAAGCGGCGCGGGGAGATCGATGGCGTCGAGCAGCTCACGCGGTATCTCGAACTGCTCAATCGGGACACCCTGCTGGCCCCCGTCAGTGGCGTGTTCGCCGCCCAGCAGATCAAGCCCCAGGCGCGCACGCTCGCTACTGATCGCGGAATCCGTTGTCTGACACTTGATTACGATCAGATGCGCGGAATGGACAGCAACGAGTTCCGGCTGTTCTGAGGACCTACACTGGGGTGATGCCCAGGCGCCGCCCCCAGCCGCGGCGGTCGCGTCCGCTGCCGCCGGCGTTCGCCGGGCGGCGTGTGGAGACCGGCCCGGATGGCTACGAATACGAGGTGCGGCCGATCGCGGGTGCGCGGGCGGTCAAGCTCTACCGCTGCCCGGGCTGTGATCATCAGATCGCGCTCGGCACACCGCATCTCGTGGTGTGGCCGGCCGACGGCGGGGACGCGGCCGCCGACGACCGCAGGCATTGGCACAGCCCGTGCTGGGCCCGCCGCGGCACCCGCGGTCCGACCAGGAAATGGTCCTGATGCGGTCCCGATGACGCCTAATGTGCCTCAGCGGCCGGTTCGACGAGTTCGATCAGCACGCCGCCACCGTCTTTGGGATGGATGAAGTTGATGCGTGAATTCGAGGTTCCGCGTCGCGGAGCGTCGTAGATCAGCCGCACGCCCTGCTCGCGCAGGCGGTCGCTGAGGGCCTCGATGTCGCTCACGCGGTAGGCGAACTGCTGCAGACCCGGCCCGCGCTTGTCGAGGAATTTCGCGATGGTCGATTCGTCGTCGATCGGCGCCATCAGCTGGATCTGGGTGCTGCCGACCGGCGCGCCGCGCACGGCCAGCATGGCCTCGCGGATGCCCTGCTCATCGTTGATCTCCTCGTGCAGGACGATCATCCCGAGGTGGTCGTGATACCACTTGATCGCGGCGTCGAGATCGGGCACCGCGATGCCGACGTGGTCGACGGCGGTCACCAGGGCGGTGGCCAGTACTGGACGGGCGTCAATTTGCTCGGCAGTCATATCGCAAAGGTAACCTAACGACATCGGTTCCGAAACGTCGGGAAATGGATAGCCGCCGCGGAGCCCCCCGAAACCCCCATGGAGGTAGTGATGGCAGCCAATGATTCGGTGTCGGTGATCGTTGCTGGCGCGCGCACGCCGGTCGGCAAACTGATGGGCTCGCTGAAGGATTTCTCGGGCAGCGATCTCGGTGCGATCGCCATCAAGGGCGCCCTCGAGAAGGCCGGGGTCGAGCCGTCGGCTGTCGAATACGTGATCATGGGCCAGGTGCTGACGGCCGGCGCGGGCCAGATGCCGGCCCGTCAGGCTGCCGTCGCCGCCGGGATCCCCTGGGACGTGCCGGCGCTGACCATCAACAAGATGTGCCTGTCCGGCATCGATGCCATCGCCCTGGCCGACCAGATGATCCGCGCCGGTGAATTCGACGTGGTGGTGGCCGGTGGTCAGGAATCGATGACCCAGGCGCCCCACCTGCTGATCGGCAGCCGTGCCGGCTACAAGTACGGCGACGTGACTGCCGTGGACCACACGGCCTACGACGGGCTGCACGACGTCTTCACCGATCAGCCGATGGGTGCGCTGACCGAACAGCGCAACGACGAGGACCGCTTCACCCGCGCTGAACAGGACGAGTACGCCGCGCAGTCCCACCAGCGCGCGGCCGCCGCGTGGAAGGACGGGGTCTTCGCCGACGAGGTCGTCCCGGTGTCCATCCCGCAGCGCAAAGGGGACCCGCTCGAATTTGCCGAGGACGAGGGGATCCGGGCCAACACCACCGCCGACTCATTGGCCGGCCTCAAGCCCGCGTTCCGCAAGGACGGCACGATCACCGCGGGTTCGGCCTCCCAGATCTCCGACGGCGCTTGTGCGGTCGTCGTGATGCGCAAAGCCAAGGCCGAGGAACTGGGCCTGGACTGGCTCTGTGAGATCGGCGCGCACGGCGTGGTGGCCGGACCGGACTCCACCCTGCAATCGCAGCCGGCCAACGCCGTCAAGAAGGCCGTCGCCCGCGAGGGCATCAGCGTCGATCAGCTCGACGTGATCGAACTCAACGAGGCCTTCGCGGCGGTGGCCCTGGCTTCGACCAGGGAGCTGGGCGTCGATCCGGACAAGGTCAACGTCAACGGCGGTGCGATCGCCATCGGCCATCCGATCGGGATGTCGGGTGCGCGCGTCGCGCTGCACGCGGCACTCGAGCTCAAGCGCCGCGGCTCCGGATACGCCGTGGCCGCGTTGTGTGGGGCCGGCGGCCAGGGCGACGCGTTGATCCTGCGCCGCTGACGGCGCCACCGCCTCTACGACGGCCCGTAGTAATCGGGCGGGTCTTCAGGCACAATGGCGCCATGACTGGCGCTTTCGATCTCCGCAGCCGGGGCGGTTGGCTCCGACTCGTCGGCCTCCTCGAGGCGGTCAGCTGGGTGGGCCTGCTGACCGGTATGTACTTCAAATATCTCGGCAGCCCGCGCACCGAGGTAGGGGTGAAGGTCTTCGGGCCGATCCACGGCGGGGTCTTCGTGGCGTTCGTCGTGGTGGCGATCGTCGCGGGGATCGGGTTCGCCTGGGGGATCGGAACGTGGTTGCTGGCTTTGCTCGCGAGCATCGTCCCCCTGGGTACTGTGATCTTCCTCATATGGGCCGACAAGACGGGGCGGGCGGGCCGTCACGGGGCCGCGCCGCTGGTCGCTCGGCCGGGACGGACGGCCACCGAAACGACGTGACAGACTTGCCTCTGTGACACGTCCACGTCCTTCGATCGGGCCCGCGCTGGCCGGCGCCGTTGATCTGTCAGCTCTCAAACAGCGACCCGCGGCAGAGGCCGCCGACTCCGCTGCCGCCCCGGGCGGACCCGGCGGTGTCGAGGTCACCGAAGCCAACCTCGAAGCCGAGGTCCTGGTCCGCTCCACCCAGGTTCCGGTGGTGGTGCTGCTCTGGACACCTCGCAGCGACGCCAGCGTCGAACTGGGGCAGACGCTGGCCGATCTGGTCACCGCCGATCGCGGTAAGTGGTCTCTGGCGACGGTCAACGTCGACACCACCCCGCGCGTCGCGCAGATGTTCGGGGTGCAGGCCGTCCCGACCGTCGTCGCCCTGGCCGGCGGGCAGCCGATCTCCAGCTTCCAGGGGCCGCAACCGGCCGATCAGCTGCGCCGCTGGATCGACTCGCTGCTCGAGGCCACCGCGGGCAAGCTGGCCGGCGGACCGGACACCGGCGAACCAGAAGAGATCGATCCCGAGGTCGCCCGGGCGCGCGAGCTGCTCGACGACGGCGAGTTCGACGCCGCGCTGGCGGCCTATCAGGCGATTCTCGACGGCCAGCCCAACCATGCCGAAGCCAAGGGTGCGGTCCGGCAGATCGCCTTCCTGCAGCGTGCGACGACCCATCGCCCGGATGCCGTGGCCGCCGCCGATGCCGCCCCGGGCGATATCGATGCGGCGTTCGCCGCGGCCGACGTCGAGATCTTGCAACAGCAGGTCCACGCGGCCTTCGACCGGCTGATCGGGCTCGTCAAGCGGACCGCGGGCGACGAGCGCACGAGGGTGCGGACCCGGCTGATCGAGCTATTCGAGCTGTTCGATCCGGCCGACCCCGAGGTGATCGCCGGCCGCCGCAACCTCGCGAACGCGCTCTACTGACCCGCGGCGCCGCCGCCCCCCGCTACGACAGCGGGGGGTCGGTCGCCGGTTCCAGCTCGACCGCCGCGTCCTCGGACACCGGCTCGAACCACAGGGCCGACAGCGGCGGCAGCACCATCGCGGCCGATGCCGGGCGGCCATGCCAGGGCTCGTCGGTGGCGTACACCGCGCCGTAGTTGCCCGCGCCACCGCCGTTGTAGGACGTCGCGTCGGTATTGAGCACCTCACGCCACGTGCCGGCATGCGGCAGACCCAGCCGGTAGTGGCTGTGCTCGGCTCCAGAGAAATTGAACACGCAGGCCATGACCGAGCCGTCGTCGCCATAGCGCAGGAAACTCAACACGTTGTTCGAGGAATCATTTGCGTCGATCCAGGAGTACCCCTGGGGGCTGGTGTCCTGCGACCACAGGGCACGCCGACCCTGGTAGATCTGGTTCATATCGGAGACCATCCGCAGAATGCCCCCGGAGAAGCTGTTCTCGTCGAGCTGATACCAGTCGACCCCGCGCTCCTCGGACCATTCCGCGCGCTGGCCGAACTCCTGGCCCTGGAACAGCAGCTGCTTACCGGGATGCGCCCACTGATAGGCCAGCAGCTGACGCACCCCCGCCGCTTTGCGGTGGTCGTCGCCGGGCATGCGCCCCCACAGCGTGCCCTTGCCGTGCACCACCTCGTCGTGACTGATCGGCAGGACGTAGTTCTCGCTGTAGGCGTAGAGCATCGAGAACGTCATCTCGTGGTGGTGGAAACTGCGGTGGATCGGGTCGCGCTGGATGAACGCCAGCGTGTCGTTCATCCAGCCCATGTTCCACTTCATCGAGAAGCCCAGGCCGCCGAGGTTCGTCGGGCGGGTGACACCCGGCCAGGACGTCGACTCCTCGGCGACGGTGACGATGCCGGGCACGGCCTTGTGCACGGTGGCGTTCATCTCCTGCAGGAACTGAACGGCCTCCAGGTTCTCGCGGCCACCGTAGATGTTGGGCGTCCACCCGCCCTCGGGGCGTGAGTAGTCCAGGTAGAGCATCGATGCGACGGCGTCCACGCGCAGGCCGTCGACGTGGAACTCCTGCAGCCAGTACAGCGCGTTGGCGACCAGGAAGTTGCGCACCTCGGCCCGACCGAAGTCGAAGACGTACGTGCCCCAGTCGAGTTGCTCGCCGCGGCGCGGGTCGGCGTGCTCGTAGAGTGCGGTGCCGTCGAATCGTCCGAGCGCCCACGCGTCCTTGGGGAAGTGGGCGGGAACCCAGTCCACGATCACCCCGACGCCGGCCTGGTGCAGCCGGTCGACCAGATAGCGGAAATCGTCCGGATTTCCCAGCCGCGATGTGGGCGCGTAGTAGGACGTGACCTGATAGCCCCACGATCCGCCGAACGGGTGCTCGGCCACCGGGAGCATCTCGACGTGGGTGAACCCGTTCTCCAGGACGTATTCGGTCAGCTGGTCGGCCAGTTCCCGGTACGACAGCCCGGGCCGCCACGACATCAGGTGCACCTCGAGGGTGGACATCGGCTCGAACACCGGGTTCTGCGCCGCGCGCTGGGCCATCCACGCGTCGTCGGCCCAGCGGTAATCGCTGCGGGTGACCCGAGACGCCGTTTGCGGCGGCACCTCGGTGGCGAACGCCATGGGATCGGCGCGCTCGGTGATCTGCCCGTCGGCGCCGTGGATGCGGAACTTGTAGAGGCCCTCCATCGGGAAGTCCGGCCAGAACACCTCCCACACCCCGGTCGAGCCGAGCACCCGCATCTGTGCCTCGGTGCCGTCCCAGTGGTTGAAGTCGCCGATCAGGCTGACGCCCTTGGCGTTGGGCGCCCACACTGCGAACGAAACCCCGCTCACCTCGCCGTCGGGGGTGGTGTAGGTCCGTGGGTGCGCCCCGAGGACCTCCCACAGCCGCTCATGCCGCCCCTCGGAGAACAGATGGAGGTCGACTTCGCCCAGGGTGGGCAGGAAGCGGTAGGCGTCGGCAGTACGGTGCACGTGCGGCTGGTCCCCGCCGTGGTCATAGCTGATCTCGAGCCGGTAGTCGGCAAGATCGGTGAACGGGAGCGCCACGGCGAACAGACCGGACTCGAGGTGGGTGAACACGTGACGGTCCCCGCCGACGACCGCGACCACCTCGGTGGCGTGCGGTCGATAGGCGCGGATGACGGTGTGATCGTCGTATTCGTGAGCGCCCAGGATCGAGTGCGGATCGTGATGCTCCCCGGCCAGCAGCCGGTTGAGGTCGGCGGTGTGCGGTCGCAGATTCGGGCTGGTGGTCTGCTTGGTCGAATTGGTCATGCGTGTCACTCCCTACGCAGTAGGTTGAGCCGTTGGTCGGCCGGGATCTGGGGCATGTTCAGCACGTGCGCGACCGCCCTCGAGGGTTCGATGCGCACATAGTTCGACTGGCCCCACTGGTATTCCTCCCCGGTGATCTCGTCGCGCACCCAAAAGCGGTCATAGGGCTCCATGCCCAATGCGCCCATGTCCAACCACAACGTGGCCTCTTCGGGCCCGAACGGGTTGAGCGTCACCACCACCAGCACCTGATCGCCGGTGACCGGGTCGAATTTGCTGTACGCCAGGATGGCGTCGTTGTCGGGGTAGTGGAACGTGATGGTGCGCAACTCGTGCAACGCGGGATGGACTCGGCGGATCTCGTTGAGGCGGGTGATGAACGGCTCGAGCGATTCGCCGTCGGCCAGCGCGGCGTCGAAGTCGCGCGGGCGCAGTTCGTACTTCTCGGAGTTGAGGTACTCCTCGCTGCCCTCCCGCACCGCGCGGTGTTCGAAGAGCTCATACCCGGAGTACACCCCCCAGATCGGGCTCATCGTCGACGCCAGCACCGCCCGGATCGCGAACATGCCCGGACCGCCGTGCTGCAGGCTCTCGTGCAGGATGTCCGGCGTGTTGACGAAGAGGTTGGGCCGGGCGTAGTCGGCGTGCTCGGCGATCTGCTGGCCGAACTCGGTGAGCTCGCTCTTCGAGGTGCGCCACGTGAAGTACGTGTAGGACTGCGTGTAACCCAGCTTGGCCAGCCCGTAGAGCCGAGCGGGCCGGGTGAATGCCTCGGCCAGGAACAGCACGTCGGGTTCCTCGTTCTTGACCTGGCCGATCAGCCACGCCCAGAAGTTCGGCGGCTTGGTGTGCGGGTTGTCGACGCGGAATACCTTCACCCCGTGGGAGATCCAGAACCGCACCACCCGCAGCACCTCTTCGTACAACCCCGCCGGGTCGTTGTCGAAGTTCAGTGGATAGATGTCCTGGTACTTCTTCGGCGGATTCTCCGCATAGGCGATGGTCCCGTCGGGCAGGACGGTGAACCATTCCGGGTGATCCCGGGCCCACGGATGGTCCGGTGCGCATTGCAGCGCCAGGTCGAGCGCCACCTCCAAACCTTCGCTGCGGGCGGCGGCCACGAACTCGTCGAAGTCTTCGATCGTGCCCAGGTCGGGATGCACGGCATCATGGCCGCCCTCGTCGCTGCCGATCGCCCATGGTGAACCCACGTCGCCGGGGGCGGCGGTGACGGAGTTGTTGCGTCCCTTCCGGTGCACCTTTCCGATCGGGTGGATCGGCGGCAGATACACCACGTCGAACCCCATCCGCGCGACTCGCGGGAGCGCCTTGGTGGCCGTGGCGAACGTGCCGTGCACGGGATTGCCGCTGGCGTCCCACCCGCCGGTCGAACGCGGGAAGAACTCGTACCACGAGCCGAACCGGGCCAACGGACGATCGACCCAGATGCCGTACTGGTCACCACGGGTGATCAGTTCACGCAGCGGATACTGCTCGAGCAGTTCGGTGACATCGGGTGCCAGCGCGGCCGCCGCGCGGGTGAACGGGTCACCGGGCCGGCTGAGTTGTTCGGCAGCCTCGATCAGCGGATAGCGGTCCTGGCGCGGCACGCCCGCGGCGGCACGTTCGAGGAGCTTGGCGCCCACCAGCAGGTCGTTGTCGAGCTCGGATTCGCCCTGGCCGGCGTCGAGCTTGGCGTTGATGGCCTTGCGCCAGGTCGCGATCGGGTCTCCCCAGCCGTCCACCCGGTACGTCCACAACCCCACCGCATCCGGGACGAACTGACCGTGGAAGACGTCGGGTGTGCGGCCCTGTGACATCGGCAGCGCCTGAGGCCGCTTGCGCGGCGCCGGTGCGATGACGTCCTCGATGGGAACCGGGGGCGTCTTCACCCGGCCGGCCGGGTCGTCGGCCAACTGCGGGTACGCCGTCCCGTGATAGCGCACCACCAAGGTCGCCGACACGGCGTCGTGGCCCTCGCGCCACACCGTGGCGCTGACCGGCACCACCTCACCGGTCACTGCCTTCGCCGGGTACTTTCCGCCTGATACGACGGGCTGGACGTCATCGATGCCGATACGACCGGCCACCACCACTCCTTAGATCGGCGCAGCCACGAGCGTCGTTGCGCGCGGCCCCTGAATCGGGTGCACTGTCGGTTGGAACCCGCTGTTCCGGCTGCATTCACCGAACTGCCGCGGGAAGCTCTTCCATCCTCTCCCGCGGCCTATACCCACACCAGCGTCCGGCCCAACCACCGAAGGCCGACCGATTCGTGGCCGAGGCGACCGGCTGGCCGGAGCGGCCTGCGCCGAGCCGAGAAGTCAGTAAGGTAAATCCGCGTGAAAGCACTGCGCCGGTTCACCGTCCGCGCCCATCTACCCGACCGGCTCGCCGCCCTCGAGCGGCTGTCGGTGAACCTGCGCTGGTCGTGGGACAAACCGACTCAGGATCTCTTCGCCGACATCGACCCCGCCCTGTGGCAACGGCTCGGCTGCGATCCGGTGGCGCTGCTCGGCGGCGTCACCCCGGCCCGGCTCGACCAGCTGGCCGGCGACGAGGGTTTCCTGCGGCGGCTCGACGCGCTGGCCTCGGATCTCGACAACTATCTGACCCGCCCGCTCTGGTACCAGCAGCAGATCGCCGATGGCGTGCAGCTGCCCAACGGCATCGCCTATTTCTCCATGGAGTTCGGGGTGGCCGAGGTGCTGCCGAACTATTCCGGTGGCCTGGGCATCCTGGCCGGCGACCACCTGAAGTCCGCCTCGGACCTGGGCCTACCGCTCATCGCGGTCGGGCTGCACTACCGATCCGGATACTTCCGCCAGTCGCTGACCGCCGACGGCTGGCAGCACGAGAACTATCCGTCCCTGGATCCGCAGGGTCTGCCGCTGCGGCTGCTCACCGATGCCGCCGACCGGCCGGCGCTGATCGACCTCGACCTCGAGGACAGCCGGCTGTACGCCCGCGTGTGGATTGCGCAGGTCGGTCGGATTCCGTTGCTGCTGCTCGATTCGGACATCCCGGAGAACGAGCACGATCTGCGGGGCGTGACCGACCGGCTCTACGGCGGGGACCAGGAGCACCGCATCAAGCAGGAGATCCTGGCCGGTATCGGCGGCGTCCGGGCGATCCGCGCGTTCACCGAGATCGAGGGCAGGCCCGCTCCGGAGGTGTTCCACATGAACGAGGGCCACGCCGGCTTCCTCGGCGTGGAGCGCATCCGCGAACTGATCGACGCCGGCCTGGACTTCGACACCGCGCTGACGGTGGTGCGGTCCTCCACGGTGTTCACCACCCACACCCCGGTGCCGGCCGGTATCGACCGGTTCCCGGTGGAGATGGTCAAGAGGTACTTCGGTGATCAGGCCGGCGATCCGTCCGGTGACCCGGCCGACGAGCGCCCGCCCGCCGAGCCGCCGTCCGGGGGGGAATCCCGCCTGCTGCCCGGTGTGCCGCTCGACCGGATCGTGGCCTTCGGCGCCGAGGACGATCCTTCGAAATTCAACATGGCGCACATGGGGTTGCGGCTGGCGCAGCGGGCCAACGGCGTCTCCCTGCTGCACGGGCGGGTCAGCCGCGAGATGTTCAACGAACTGTGGCCGGGCTTCGACCCCGGTGAGGTGCCCATCGGATCGATCACCAACGGCGTGCACGGACCCACGTGGGCGGCCCCGCAGTGGCTCGAGCTCGGCCGCGAACTGCTCGGCAGCCAAGACCTGGCCTCGTTGACCGAACCGGAGACCTGGGAGCGGCTGCACGAGGTGGACCCGGGCCACATGTGGTGGATCCGGTCGCAGCTGCGCGGTCAGCTCGTCGACGACGTCCGTTCCCGGTTGCGGCGCAGCTGGCTGGAACGTGGCGCTTCCGATGCCGAATTGGGTTGGATCGCAACCGCTTTCGACCCCGGCGTGCTGACCATCGGCTTCGCCCGCCGAGTTCCGACCTACAAGCGGCTGACCCTGATGTTGCGCGACGCCGACCGGCTCTCCCGGTTGCTGCTCGACCCCGAACGTCCGGTCCAGCTGATCGTCGCGGGCAAATCGCATCCGGCCGACGACGGCGGTAAGGCGCTGATCCAGCAGGTGGTCCGGTTCGCCGACCGCCACGACGTCCGGCACCGCATCGCCTTCCTGCCGGACTACGACATGTCGATGGCGCGGCAGCTCTACTGGGGCTGCGACGTCTGGCTGAACAATCCGCTGCGCCCGCTCGAGGCCTGCGGCACGTCGGGGATGAAGAGCGCGCTCAACGGCGGTCTGAACCTGTCGATCCGCGACGGCTGGTGGGACGAGTGGTTCGACGGGGAGAACGGCTGGGAGATTCCCACCGCAGACGGGCTGGCCGACGAGGGGCGCCGCGACGACATCGAGGCCGCCGCCCTCTACGACCTGATCGAGCGGTCGGTGGCACCCAAGTTCTACGAGCGCGACGAACACGGGGTGCCGCTGCGGTGGGTGGAGATGGTCCGCCACACGCTCAAGGTGCTCGGGCCCAAGGTGCTGGCCTCGCGGATGGTCCGTGACTACACCGAGAAGTACTACGCGCCCGCGGCGCAGTCGCTGCGCCGCACGGTGGCGGAGGTCGACGGTGCCGCCTTCGGTGCGGCCGGTGAACTGGCGAGCTACCGGCGCCGGGTGGGCGAGGCATGGCCGAAGATCGAGATCACCGAGGTGGACAGCTCCGGATTGCCCGACACGCCGCTGCTCGGCTCGGAACTGACTCTGACGGCGACCGTGCAGCTGGCCGGCCTGCGCCCCGACGAGGTGTCGGTGCAGGCGGTGCTGGGCCGCGTCGACGACGGCGATTCATTGGTGGAGCCGACCACCATCCCGATGGTCCACACCGCGAGCTCCGACGGCGGCGTGGAGATCTTCGAGACGAGCACACCGTTGCCGGTGGCCGGGCCGGTCGGCTACACCGTGCGGGTGCTTCCGCATCACCGCCTGCTGGCCGCCGACAACGAATTGGGTCTGGTCACGCTGGCGTGAGCCGGTCGCAGACCATCGCGGTCGACGGCGGGCCCTACGCGCTGGCGGCGGGACTCGACGGCGCGATGTGGGTGACGCTGGTGCAGGCCGGCGCATTGGCCCGCATCGACGGTGACGGTTCGGTGGAGCGGATCCCGGTGGGGGACGGGTCGCGGCCGTCGCTGATCGCGCAGGGCGCCGACGGCGCGATGTGGTTCACCCGCAACGGCGACGACCGGATCGGCCGCGTCACCCCCTCGGGCGAGCTCGGCGAGTTCGCGCTGCCCGAGGGCGCTGCGCCCTACGGCATCTGCGCGGGCCCCGACGACGCACTGTGGTTCACCGAGACGGCCGCGGGCGCGGTTGGGCGCATCACCGTCGACGGTGAGGTCAGCAGGCACCCGGGGGTCGGCGACCTGCCGGCGATGATCACCCGCGGCCCCGACGATGCGCTGTGGTTCACCCTGAACCGGCGCAACGCGATCGGCCGTCTCCATCCGCGCGACGGGCTCACCGTGCGCGACCTGCCGCACCCGGACAGTGGGCCGGTGGGCATCGCGGCCAGCCATGACGACGCCGTGTGGTTCACCGAGATCACCGGGGGCCGGCTCGGGCGCATTCCGGTCGACGGCGCGCTGCAGGAGATGGACCTGCCCGGGCGGCCGCACGCGGTACTCGCCGACCCCGACGACGGCGTGTGGGTGACGCTGTGGGGCACCGACCAGATCGCCCGGGTGAGCAACGACGGCGATGTCGTCACCGTCGACTTACCCCCGGGCAGCGAACCGCATGGACTGGGCCTGGGGCCCGAGGGTGCGGTGTGGGTGGCGCTGGAGTCCGGGCATGCGCTGCGACTAGCGCACTGACGCCGGTGACGATTTACCGCACCTTGCCCGCAGGCGTCGACCCGCATTGTAGGTTCCTGGTCAGTCCGGCTGGTTTTCGCCGGTTCGTCCGGGGAAGGCACGGTCGTGAAAGTTCGGGCAACGCTGCGCCGCGGCGCGCTGGTGATGGTTCTGCTGGGTGTCCTCGGCGGCATCGACCCGGCGGTCGGATCGTCGCAACCCGATGCCGAACCCGCCGCCGCCGATCTGCCCGCACCCGAGGCGGCACCGCCGCCCGCCCCCGACGGCGCGGTCGTCTCGACCCCGCCGGCGACCATCGACACCCCGGACGGCTGGACGCTGACGCTGTCGGCCGAGGACGAGACGCAGACCGCGATTCCGCCGCTGACCACCGCACTGTCCTCGCGCGAATACGTCGTGGGCGGGACCTTCCGGGGCGCGCTGACCGGACCGGAGGATGTCGAGCCCCCGAGCGGCCAGATCGAGGTCGGCTACGAGATCGGCTGCGGCATCGACATGAGCACATCCAACGGTGTCGCGCTGACCGGAACCGTCGGCCTCAACCCGTCGCTGGGCGTGATCGGCACCGATGTCATCTCCCCGTTGCCCGACGGAATCCTGCCCGGCATCGGCGGAAACATCGGCGGCGGTATCACCGTCGGCCTCAAGCCCGGCTTGATCAACGTCGTACCGGTCAGCGAGAAGGAGTACACCGGCGCGCAGCCGTGGCTGATGGTGAGCAACTTCCGCGTCAAGATCGACGGTTGCGTCGGTCAGTCGTTCATCCGGTCGTACGCGTTGCTCACCCACGAGACCGACATGTCCGAGGCGGTGCTGGCCTGGTACGGCACCACCAAGATGATCTGAGGCCGGCTCACGGGAACCGGGTCAGACAGCGCTGTTGATCGCCGAGTACGCCGATCCGGAACGCGTCGATCCGGGCGAAGCCCGACGGCACCGAGTCGCCGTTGACATTGCTGGCCGCCAGGCCGTTGGTCAGGATGCCGGACACCGCTTCGTCGAGGTCGCCTGCGGTCAGCGCGATGGTGTTGCCGCCCGGCGTCGTGATGTCCTGCGACAGTTCGGTGGTCGCGACACCGGTCAGGCACGCGGTGCGCAGCGCCGCCTCCGCGGAGTCGAGTACCAACCCCTTCTCGTGCTGGACGGCCTGCAGATAGCGCGACATCAGCACCGAGTACGCGGTGTTGTCGCCCGCGGCCAGGCCGTCGCCGCCCGCGTCGTTCAGCGCACCCATCGCCTCCAGTTCGTCCAGATCGACGATGAGTGAATTGGTGTCGGGGCAGTAGGACACCGGCGGGCTGGGCCGGGCGTCCCGGCAGTCCTTCGCCGCGGCGGCGTCGAACACCAGCTTCGGCGGCGCGGCCGGGGAGAACACGACGTTCATCGCGTCGACGATGGACTGCACCGAGTCCTCGGTCACGGGCAGTTCGCCGGTCTGATCCTCCGGCAGCAGCACGGGTAGATCTCCGCGGCGCTGGCCGATCTCGCGCAGATCGATCGCCGCACACGACGCCACCCCGTCGGTGAAGCCGAATTGGAACGCCGACACCCGTTCGAACGCCGAGCCGTGTTCGTCGATACCCGCCATCGCGTCACCTTCGGTGAACAGCGGATCACGGAAGGCGATGACCGCGGCCAGCACGTCGTTGAGACCGTCGCCGGTGTTGAGGGTGAAGCGCGGCGATTCACCCTCGGCCACCCAGCGCATGTAGGCACCGGCAAAGCAGTCGGCCTGCTGCTCGTTCACCAGGATGGGGACATCCGGCGGGTTGAACCCGGCCTGATGCTGGATCGCATGACCGTATTCGTGGGCCAGCACCATCGCCACGCCCATGTCGCCATTGGCCGACCGCAGGGCCGGCAGCAGCTCGCCGCGATCCCAGCCGATCGTGTTGTCCGCGTCGCAGAAGCCGGCGTTGACCAGGTCGTAAGTGTCGCTCCCGCAGAAGTAGCCGTCGAACCCCTGCGAGTCCCAGGAAATCAGGGCGTCGACCGGACGGAAGTCGTGGCCGAACACCTGGGGGTAGGTGCCGGCCCAGAACGCCTCGACGTCACTGAGGGCCGAGGACGCGAGCCGGTCGATGTCACCGCCGTCGGTGTCCCGCACCTCGCGCGACGGCTTCTCGGCGTCCGGGCGCAGTCCGGTCGGCCCGTCGGTGGCCACCATGCCGGCGACCCGGAACGGATCGTCGAACACCGAGACCGGTCGGCCCGCCAAGGTGGTCGTGCAGGCCGTCGCGGAGAACACCGCCCACCCTGCCGCCACGGCGACGACCGTGCCCAGCAGCTGCCGTCGGCCCATCTGTTCCTCCCGAAAACATCGCCCGGCGGCTCGCCGTCGCGCTCTACGGTTCGCTCCGAGGATAGTGATCTCAGGTGTCGGCACGGAGGCGTTCGAGCGCGGCCAGCACCCGGCCGGTGTCGGTCGTGGCCCAGAACGGGGGCAGCGACGCCCGCAGATATCCGCCGTAGCGGGCGGTCGCCATCCGTGAGTCGAGGATCGCCACGACGCCGCGGTCGTCGGTGCGGCGCAGCAGCCGGCCCGCGCCCTGGGCCAGCAGCAGGGCTGCGTGCGATGCGGCCACCGCCATGAACCCGTTGCCGCCGTGCGCGGTGACCGCCCGCTGGCGTGCGGTCAGCAGCGGGTCGTCGGGCCGCGGGAACGGGATCCGGTCGATCAGCACCAGCGACAGCGACGGGCCGGGAACGTCGACGCCCTGCCACAGCGACAGCGTCCCGAACAGCGACACCTCCGGATCGTCGGCGAACCGCTGCACCAGCACCGACGTGGCGTCCTCACCCTGGCACAGCACCGGGGTGTCGAGCCGGTCGCGCATCACCTCGGCGGTCGCCTTGGCAGCCCGCATCGACGAGAACAGACCGAGGGTGCGCCCGCCGGCGGCGGTGATCAGCTCCTCGATCGCGGTGAGCTGTTCGGCAGAGCCGGTACTGTCGCGGCCCGGGGCCGGCAGATGCGCGGCGACGTAGAGAATTCCCGATTTGGCGTGCTCGAACGGCGATCCCACGTCGAGGCCGTGCCAGGTCGTTTCGGCCAGACCCCAGGCCCGGGCCATGGCGTCGAACGATCCGCCGACGGTCAGCGTCGCCGACGTGAGCACCGTCGTGGCGTGGTCGAACAGCCGGGTGCGCAGCAGGCCCGCCACCGACAGCGGCGCCACCCGCAGCACGGCCCTCGTCGCGCCCCGCACGTCTTCGTGGTCGAGCCACACCACGTCGGTGCGCTCCGGTATGGCCGGGACGAACGAATCGACCACCCGGGAGGCCGTGGCGCTGATGTCGGACAGCGCGGTGACGGCCTCGGCCCGCGCCGCGGCCGCTTTCGGATCGGTCGGCCGGGTGTCGATGGTCGTGCGGGCGCGATCGGCGGCGTCGCGCAGCGCCGTCAGATAGGTGGCGAGCTCGTCGTCGAGGCGATCGATGCGCCCGGGTGAGGAATCGTGCAGCGCCGACATCAGCGTGGCCGCGACCGCCTCGAGCCGTTGTGCGATCTCGGGATCCACCAGACGGGCGGCCCGCCGTTGGGCGACGCCCAGCGCGCTGGCCGACAATTCGGCGGTGGCCACCGAGGTCACCCGGTCGGCCAGTTCGTGCGCTTCGTCGACGACGACGACGGAATGTTCGGGCAGCACCGCGGCGTCGGAGAGCGCGTCGATGGCCAGCAGGGCGTGGTTGGTCACCACCACATCGGCGGCCCCGGCCCGGCCGCGCGCCTTCTCGGAGAAACAGTCGGCGCCGAAGGAGCACCGGGCCACCCCGATGCACTCGCGGGCCGACACGCTGACCTGACCCCATGACCGGTCGGCGACCCCGGGTTTGAGCTCGTCGCGATCACCGGTCTCGGTGTCCGACGCCCAGGCGGTGAGGCGTTGGACGTCGCGACCCAGCGCGGTGGCCGCGACCGCATCGAACAGCTCCTCCTGCGGACGGTCCGCCGGTTCGTCGGCGGCACCGGCGCTGCCGTTGTGGATCTTGTTGAGGCACAGATAGTTTCCGCGTCCCTTGAGCAGTGCGAATTCCGGACGGCGCGGGAGCACGGGCGCCAGGGCGTCGGCGAGGCGGGGCAGATCGCGGTCGACGAGTTGGCGCTGCAGCGCGATGGTCGCGGTCGACACCACCACCGGCTCCTCGGCGGCCAGGGCATGCGCGATCGCCGGGACGAGGTAGGCCAGCGATTTGCCGGTACCGGTGCCGGCCTGCACGGCCAGGTGTTCGCTGTCGTCGAAGGCGCGCGCGACGGCTTCGGCCATCTGCACCTGGCCCGGCCGTTCAGCGCCGCCGACCGCGGCGACGGCCGCGGCCAGCAGCTCGGCGACAGAGGCGGGACAGTCCTTCTTCACCACGTTCTGGGCGCGACCATCCGGGTCGGGATCGCCGGTTCACCACGCGAGAGCGCCAGCCCGTCCCAGGGCAGGCTCTTCAGACCCGCGGCGACACGTTCGCGCGCCGCGGTCAGATCCGGCGGGGCGACCGGTTCCCCCGCCCGGACCAGCGGGGTGATCAACGGCCGTGCGGACAGACCGGCCACGTCGGCGGGCGGGCGGCCGGCCGGGTACACGACCTCCTCGACCACGGTGCCCGACGCCCGCGCCAACCGGACCGCCTCCTTGTGGCCGCCGTGGCTCTCCTTGTGGCTGCTGCGTTTCTCCACCGGGATGCCGTCGACCTCGACCAGCTTGTAGACCATGCCCGCGGTCGGTGCGCCCGATCCGGTCACCACCGACGTCCCGACGCCGTAGCTGTCCACCGGTTCTGCGCGCAGGGCGGCGATCGCAAACTCGTCGAGGTCGCCGGAGACGACGATGCGGGTGTTCGTGGCGCCGAGCCCGTCGAGTTGGGCGCGCACCTGCCGGGCGAGCACACCGAGGTCACCGGAGTCGATGCGCACCGCGCCGAGCTGCGGACCTGCCACGTCGACGGCGTTGGCCACGCCGGCAGTGATGTCGTAGGTGTCGACCAGAAGCGTGGTCTGCGCACCCAGCGCGTCGACCTGGGCGCGGAACGCCGCCTTCTCCCACTCGGATGTTCTTCGCTCGAGGGGCTCATCACCAGGGCCAGGTGCCCGTGTGTACAGCAGCGTGAACGCGTGCGCGCTGGTGCCCAGGGCGGGCACGCCGTATCGGCGTTGCGCCTCTAGGTTCGACGTTCCGGCGAAGCCGGCCAGATAGGCGGCGCGGGCGGCGGCGACGGCGGCCTGCTCGTGGGTGCGGCGCGACCCCATCTCGATCATGGGTCGGCCCTCGGCCGCCGAGGCCATCCTCGCGGCGGCCGAGGCGATGGCGCTGTCGTGGTTGAACACCGACAGGGCCAGCGTCTCGAGGATCACGCATTCGGCGAAGGTGCCGTGCACCGACAGCAGGGGCGATCCGGGGAAGTACAACTCGCCTTCGGCGTAGCCGTCGATGTCTCCGCTGAATCGGTAGCCGGCCAGGTAGTCGCGGGTGGTCGCGTCCACGAAGTCCGACAGCGAGCTCAGCGCCGCGTCGTCGAACACGAAGTCACGCAGCGCATCGACGAAGCGCCCGGTGCCGGCGACCACGCCGTAGCGTCTGCCTTCGGGGAGTCGCCGGGCGAACACCTCGAACGAGGTGCGCCGCTGCGCGGTGCCGTCCCGCAGCGCGGCCGCCAGCATCGTCAGTTCGTACTTGTCGGTCAGCAGCGCGGCCGTCACAGGTGTCACCGTAGCCGTTGGCGGCGCCCCGGTATCCTGGCGACATGGTTACGCCGGCGAAGGCCCGCCCGGAAACCCACGAGGACCGCAGTGTGGAGACCGGGGAGGCCACCGACTCACCCTGGGTGACCATTGTCTGGGACGACCCGGTGAACCTGATGACCTATGTGACCTATGTGTTCCAGAAGCTGTTCGGGTACAGCGAGCCGCACGCCACGAAACTGATGATGCAGGTGCACACCGAGGGCAAGGCCGTGGTTTCCGCCGGCAGCCGCGAGTCCATGGAGATCGACGTCACCAAGCTGCATGCGGCCGGCCTGTGGGCCACCATGCAGCAGGATCGCTGACCGGCAGGGCGACGGAGTGCGCAAATGGAAGCGGGTGGAGACATCCCGGGGCGCCCGCCTGCGGTCGTCCGTCGAATCCCACGAGGCGGCGTTGCTGCGCAGTCTGGTGACGTCGCTGATCGCCATGCTGGAGGAACGTGAATCGTCCGCTCCGGCAGACGAACTCGAAGAGATCACCGGGATGCGCACCGGACATTCCAGTCCACCGCAAGACGCCACCATGAAACGCCTGTTGCCGGACTTCTACCGGACACAGACCGACCACCCGGCCGGTTCGGGAACCGCCGAGAGCCTCAACAGTGCCCTGCGCAGCCTGCACGAACCGGACATCATCGACGCCAAACGCGAGGCCGCGCAACGGGTTCTGGACACCGTGCCGGCCGGCGGGGGGAAGATCGAGCTCACCGAGGACGATGCGCACGCCTGGGCTGCGGCCGTCAACGACGTGCGGTTGGCGCTGGGCGCCATGCTCGACATCGGGGCGCACGGTCCCGATCGGTTGCCGCCCGAACATCCGATGGCCCACCATCTCGACGTCTACCAGTGGCTGACGGTGCTGCAGGAATACCTGGTGGTCGGCCTCATGGGTAAGCGGTGACCCACGAGATGACGATGGGCTCGATCACCGATATCGGCGGTATCCGGGTGGGCCAGCACCACCGCCTCGACCCGGACGCCGCACTGGGCTCCGGGTGGGCGACCGGCACCACCGTGGTGCTGACCCCGCCGGGCACCATCGGTGCGGTCGACGGCCGGGGTGGAGCTCCCGGGACGCGGGAGACCGATCTGCTCGAACCCAGCAATTCGGTGCGCCACGTCGACGCGATCGTGCTCACCGGCGGCAGTGCCTACGGCCTGGCCGCCGCGGACGGGGTGATGACCTGGCTCGAGGAGCAGGACCGGGGCGTCGCCCTGGACGGCGGTGTGGTGCCGATCGTCCCGTCGGCGGTGATCTTCGATCTGCCGGTCGGGGCGTGGTCCTGCCGCCCCACCGCCGAGTTCGGTTACCTGGCAGCGCAATCGGCGGGTGTCGACGTGGCGATCGGCTCGGTCGGGGCAGGGGCCGGCGCGCGGGCCGGGGTGCTCAAGGGCGGGGTGGGCACCGCCTCGACCGTCCTGGATTCCGGTGCGACCGTCGGTGCTCTGGTGGTGGTGAACTCGGCCGGAGAGGCGTTCGACACCACCACCGGGCTGCCGTGGATGGCCGAGCACATCGTCGAGTTCGGACTCACGGCGCCGCCCGCCGAGCAGGTCGCGTCCTACGCCGGCCGGCACGCCGAATTCGGACCGCTCAACACCACGATCGCGGTCGTCGCGACGGACGCGGTGCTGTCGAAGGCGGCGTGCCGCCGGGTCGCGGTCGCCGCCCACGACGGCCTGGCCCGCACGCTGCGGCCCTGTCACACCCCGCTGGACGGCGACACGGTGTTCGCGCTCGCGACCGGAGCCGTCGAGGTGCCCCCGGATCCGCAGACCCCGGCGTCGATGTCACCCGAGGTGCCGTTGGTCACCGCGATCGGGGCGGCCGCGGCGGACTGTCTGGCCCGGGCGGTACTCGTGGGTGTGCTCGGCGCGGGGCCGGCCGCCGGAATACCGACGTACCGCAGCCTGTTGCCCGGAGCGCTGGGAAAGGAGTCCTGACGTGTTGACAATCCGCGCTGACCTGGTCGACGCCATGGTCGCCCATGCGCGCGCCGACCACCCCGACGAGGCGTGCGGCATCATCGCCGGTCCGGAGGGATCCGACCGGCCCGAGCGGCACATCGCGATGCTCAACGCCGAACGGTCGCCGACGTTCTACCGCTTCGACTCGGGTGAACAGCTCAAAGTGTGGCGCGCCTTGGACGAGTCGGGCGATGCGCCCTTGGTCATCTACCACTCCCACACGGCGACCGAGGCGTATCCGAGCCGCACCGACATCTCCTACGCGTCCGAACCGGATGCCCACTACGTCCTGGTCTCCACCAGGGATCCCGAGGTCCACGAGTTGCGCAGTTACCGCATCGCCGACGGTGTGGTGACCGAGGAGCCCGTCAACATCGTGACCGAGTACTAGAAAGGCCGACCCATGGCTGTGACCGTTTCCATCCCGACCATCCTGCGCCCGCACACCGGCGGCGAGAAGCGGGTCAGCGCGACCGGCGCCACCCTCGGTGAGGTGATCACCGACCTGGAGAGCAACTACTCCGGGATCTCCGAACGGCTGGTCGACTCGGGCAAGCTGCACCGCTTCGTCAACGTCTACGTCAACGACGAGGATGTGCGGTTTTCCGGCGGCTTGGACACCGAGATCTCCGACGGCGACTCGGTCACCATCCTGCCCGCCGTCGCGGGCGGGTGAGTCGGGGGCGATGACGAGGCACGACTCCCTGCTGCAGGCGTTGGGCAACACCCCGCTCGTAGGGTTGCCGCGGATCTCCCCGCGCTGGGACGATGACGCCGACGGTCCGCACGTGCGGCTGTGGGCCAAGCTCGAGGACCGCAACCCGACCGGTTCCATCAAGGACCGGCCCGCGCTGCGGATGATCGAGCAGGCCGAACACGACGGGCTGCTCACACCGGGCGCCACCATCCTGGAACCGACATCCGGCAACACCGGGATCTCGCTGGCGATGGCCGCCCGGCTCAAGGGCTACCGGATGATCTGCGTGATGCCCGAGAACACCTCGGTCGAACGCACCCAGGTGCTGGCGCTCTACGGCGCGGAGATCATCTTCAGCCCGGCCGAGGGCGGCTCCAACACCGCCGTGGCGACCGCCAAACAGCTCGCGGCCGAACATCCCGACTGGGTGATGCTCTATCAGTACGGCAACCCGGCCAACGCCGATGCGCATTACTACGGCACGGGCCCCGAGCTGCTCGCCGACCTGCCGGAGATCACCCACTTCGTCGCCGGCCTGGGTACCACCGGCACCCTGATGGGGACCGGTCGGTTCCTGCGCGAGCAGGTGCCCGGCATCCAGATCGTGGCGGCCGAACCCCGCTACGGCGAAGGGGTCTACGCACTGCGCAACATCGACGAGGGGTTCATCCCGGAGCTGTACGACCCCGACGTCCTGACCACCCGTTACTCCGTCGGGTCATTCGACGCGATCCGCAGGACGCGCCAGATCGTCGAAGAGGAAGGCATCTTCGCCGGTATCTCGACCGGAGCCATCCTGCACGCGGCGCTCGGAATGGCGGCGAAAGCGGTCAAGGCCGGGGAGCGGGCCGATATCGCGTTCGTGGTCTGCGACGCCGGTTGGAAGTATCTGTCGACCGGCGCCTACGCCGGTAGCCTGGACGACGCGGAAGACGCGTTGGAAGGGCAGCTATGGGCGTGACCGGTCCGACCGGATATCCGGCCGGTTCGCCCGGCCGGCCCGCGGCCGGCAAGCGACCGGCGTGGGTGGTCGGCGGGGTCACCATCGTGAGCTTCGTCGCTCTGCTCTATGTGATCGAGCTGGTCGATTCCCTGACCGGACACCGCCTCGACGAGAACGGCATCCGCCCCCTGGAGACCGACGGACTGTGGGGCATCGTGGTCTCCCCGCTGCTGCACGCCAACTGGGAGCATCTGATCGCCAACACCGGTCCAGCGCTGGTCCTCGGGTTCCTCATGACCCTGGCCGGGATGGCGCGGTTCATCTACGCCACCGCGATCGTGTGGATCCTCGGCGGTCTGGGCACGTGGCTGATCGGCAACGTCGGTGCACCCAGCTATCGAGGCGTCCCGGTCGAGACCAACCACATCGGCGCATCGGGGCTGATCTTCGGATGGCTCACGTTCCTGCTGGTCTTCGGGTTCTTCACCCGCAAGGTGTGGGAGATCGTCGTCGGGGTCGTCGTCCTGTTCGTCTACGGTGGCATCCTGCTCGGCGTGTTACCGGGGACGCTCGGGGTGTCCTGGCAGGGCCACCTGTGCGGTGCGGTCGCCGGTGTCGTCGCCGCGTATCTGCTGTCCAGTCCGGAGCGCAAAGCGCGCGAACTCCGCCGGTCGCCCACTACGCCGCCGTACCTCACGTCGTGACCGACAACGCCGACGCCCGCCTGCTGCCGGTCGGGATCTTCGACTCCGGGGTGGGTGGGCTCACCGTGGCGCGCGCCGTCATCGACCAGCTCCCCGACGAGAACATCGTCTATGTCGGCGACACCGGCAACGGACCCTACGGTCCGCTGTCCATCTCGCAGATCCGCGCACACGCCCTGGCCATCGGTGACGACCTCGTCGAGCGCGGGGTCAAGGCGCTCGTCATCGCGTGTAACTCGGCCTCGGCGGCGTGTCTGCGCGATGCCCGCGAGCGCTACGCGCCGGTGCCCGTGGTGGAGGTCATCCTGCCCGCGGTGCGCCGCGCGGTCGCGGCCACGCGGACCGGGCGTGTCGGGGTGATCGGCACCGCCGCCACCATCGCTTCGGGGGCCTACCAGGATGCGTTCGCCGCCGCCCGCGACATCGAGGTGATGGGGGTGGCGTGCCCGCGCTTCGTCGACTTCGTCGAGCGCGGCGTCACCAGCGGGCGGCAGGTCCTCGGTCTGGCCGAGGGCTACCTCGAACCGCTGCAGCGGGCGGAGGTCGACACGTTGGTCCTCGGCTGCACCCACTATCCGATGCTGTCCGGACTGATCCAGCTGGCGATGGGCGATCACGTCACCCTGGTCTCCAGCGCCGAGGAGACGGCCAAGGATTTGCTGCGAGTGCTGACCGAGGGTGACCTGTTGCGGCCGCACCCGCAGGACCCCGGCGCCGAACCGCCGATCCGGCAGTTCGAGTCCACCGGCGATCCGGTCGCGTTCACCGCTCTCGCCGCGCGGTTCCTCGGGCCGAGTCTGGACGGGGTCCGGCCGGCGCGCCGTCACATCGACGCGTGAGCGTGACGCTTCGCTGAGATCCTGCGCGAAACGGCCGATGTTTTCGTCAACCGCCCGGTGGGCATGGCAAGCTAATGGGCGTGCGAATCACCGTTCTGGGGTGCTCCGGCAGCGTCGTCGGACCTGATTCGCCGGCGTCTGGATACCTCGTGACCGCACCGGACACTCCGCCGCTGGTACTCGACTTCGGCGGTGGCGTGCTGGGGGCGCTGCAGCGCCACGCCGACCCCAACGACGTCTCCGTGTTGCTCTCGCATCTGCATGCCGACCATTGCCTGGATCTGCCCGGGTTGTTCGTATGGCGGCGCTACCACCCGTCACCGGCGACCACGCGGGGCATCGTCTACGGACCGGCCAACACGTGGGCCCGTCTGGGCGCGGCCAGTTCACCGGAGGGCGGCGAGATCGACGACTTCTCCGACATCTTCGACGTCCGTAACTGGTCGGACAATCATGAGGTGCAGATCGGCGCGCTGTCGGTTCTGCCGCGGCTGGTCTGCCATCCGACCGAGTCCTATGGCATGCGGTTGACCGATCCCTCCGGCGCGACGTTCGTCTACTCCGGTGACACCGGTTTCTGCGATTCGCTGATCGAACTCGCCCGCGGCGCCGACGTCTTCTTGTGCGAAGCGTCGTGGACGCACTCCCCGGATCGCCCACCGAAGCTGCACCTGTCGGGCACCGAAGCCGGACGGGCGGCCGCCCGCGCCGGTGTCGGCGAACTGCTGCTGACCCATATTCCGCCGTGGACGTCGCGGGAGGATGTCATCAGCGAGGCCAAGGCGGAGTTCGACGGTCCGGTGCACGCCGTGGTGACCAACGAGTCCTTCGACGTCACCCGGCGTTAGGTCACCCGATAGGGTTGGGCGGTGTCCAGACGAGAAGACGGCCGCCTCGACGACGAGCTGCGGCCCGTGCGGATCACCCGGGGCTTCACCTCGCATCCGGCCGGGTCGGTCCTCGTGGAGTTCGGCCAGACCCGGGTGATGTGCACCGCCAGCGTGACCGAGGGCGTGCCGCGCTGGCGTAAGGGAACCGGGCTGGGCTGGTTGACCGCCGAATACGCCATGCTGCCCGCGGCCACCCATGACCGCTCGGACCGCGAATCGGTCAAAGGCCGGGTCGGTGGCCGCACCCAGGAGATCAGCCGGCTGATCGGGCGGTCACTGCGCGCGTGTATCGACCTGAATGCGTTGGGCGAGAACACCATCGCGATCGACTGCGACGTGCTGCAGGCGGACGGCGGCACCCGCACCGCGGCCATCACCGGGGCTTACGTGGCGCTGGCGGACGCGGTGACGTATCTCGCGGCCGCCGAGAAGCTCTCGGATCCGCGTCCGCTGTCCTGCGCGATCGCCGCGGTCAGCGTCGGCGTCGTCGACGGGCGGGTCCGCGTCGACCTGCCCTACTCCGAAGACTCCCGCGCGGAGGTCGACATGAACGTGGTGGCCACCGACACCGGCACGCTGGTGGAGATCCAGGGCACCGGCGAGGGTGCGACGTTCCCGCGGTCGACGCTCGACAAGCTGCTCGATCTCGCGATGTCGGCCAGCGAGCAGCTGTTCGCGATTCAGCGCGAGGCCCTCGAGGCGCCGTATCCCGGGGTGCTGCCCGAGCCGAAGACGCCGCCGAAGAAGGCTTTCGGAAGCTGACCGGCGCTCACCGCAGCGTCAGTCGCAGCGATTCGAGCCGGCGCACCAGCAGACTCGGCAGCCACCGTCCGACGTCGCTCGCTTCCACCGAGGCGGTCCGCTCGAGCAGCTGACCGATCACCACGGTGGCCTCCATCCGGGCCAGCGCGGCCCCCACGCAGAAGTGCACGCCTCTACCGAAGGCGACGTGGCCCTTGGCGCCCGCGCGCTGCAACCGGAAGTCGTCGGGCTCCGCGAAGTGGGACGGGTCGCGGTTGGCCGCACCCCACAGTGGGAGCAGTCGCGACCCCGCGGGCAACTCGACGCCGGCCAGTTCGGTGTCGCGGACCACGTGCCGGTAGTGGCCACGAAACGGCGGTTCGTAGCGCAGGGTCTCCTCCAGGAACGCCCCGAGTAACTTCGGTTCCGCGCGCACCTGGCGCTGAATCTCCGGACGGGTCGCCAGGATCCACGCCGCCGAACCGATCAGCGAGGCCGTCGACTCCCCACCGGCGCTGAACAGGGTGATCATCATGGCCAGCGCCGTGAGGTCAGTCAGGGTGCCGTCCGCGCATGCCGCCGCGAGATCGCCGAGGAGGTTGTCGGGCCGGTCGGCCGCAGCCCGCGCGAACTGCTCGGTGATGTAGCCGCCGAGCTCCATGACCGCGACCGCCGCGGATTCCATCTGCTCGGGCGTGACGAGACCCTCGACGACCTGGGTGGCCGCGTACCCCCACCGGATGAGCCGGTCGATGTCGGTGTCGGGCACGCCGATGATCCGGCCCACGACCATCATCGGCAGCCGGTTGGCCATCGTCGCCATCCACTCGACGGTCCCGTCGCCCGCGCCGTCCAGGATCTCGGCGGCGCTGTCGCCGATGAACGGTTTGAAGGCCTGGATGCGCCTGGCCGCCAGCTGGGGGAGCAGCGCCTTGCGGTGGACGTCGTGCGACGGTTCGTCGGCCGTGGCCAGAGCCTGTGTGGCACCGCCCAATTCGCCGACGGTGAAGGCTGTCACCTGCCCGCCGGGCTGGTACATCATGGTCGCGGTCAGGTTCGACGAGAAGACGTCGCAGCGCTGGACGGCCTCGGTGACGGCGTCGAACCCGCTGACCGCGTAGAAGTCCGAGGTCCCGATGCGGTGTACCGGTCCGTGGCCGTGCATCCGGGCGTACAGCGGATACCGGTCCTGCAGACAGCGGTCGTCGAAGAGTGCGAGACCGAGCGCGCCGTCCCCGGATGTCATGGCCCCCACGCTGACGCGGTGGGTGCGCCGGGTCAACGGGTGGCGGTGAAGTCGAAACGCCCTTCGAACGCACCGACACGTCGATGTCTCACCGCAACGCCACGAGCAGGATGAATGCTGTGGTGCTGAGCGGAATCTGTCTCAGTTCTGCGACACTGGGACTCGACTTCTCAGGGGGCGGTATGACTCGCGACGACTGGATGCTCGACGGAGACCGGCGCGCGGCCGCCGCCGAGCGGATCCACCGCGCCGCCGTCGACCTCGTGCTCGCCGACGGGCTCGACGGGCTGGACATCGACGTCCTGGCCGCGCGGCTGCACTGCTCGCGGGCGACGGTGTATCGCTACGCCGGCGGTAAGGCGGCGATCCGGGACGCGGTGCTCATGCGGTTGGCGGCCGGTGTCGTCGAGAAGGTGCGCGTCGCCGTCGAGGGGCGCAGTGGACCCGAACGGGTGATCGCGGCGATCGAGGTGGCCCTCGAACAGATCCGGGCCGATCCGATGCGCCGGCTCATGGTGGCCGGGATGAACGCGCTCGATCTGGGCGGCCTGCACGACTCGCCGCTGCTCGGACGCCTTGCCGCTGATCTGACGGGTATCACCGACGACGATCCCGAGGCCGCGCAATGGATCGTGCGGGTGGTGGTGTCGCTGGCCTACTGGCCGACCGGTGACCCGCGCACCGAGAAGCACCTGTTGCGGCGCTTCGTCGCACCGGCGTTCAGGTGAGCGATGCGATGGGCGACAATCGGCCCATGACCCGGCTCTTGGTCGCCAGCCGCAACCGCAAGAAGCTGGCCGAACTCCAGCGCGTCCTCGACGCGGCAGGCATCTCCGGGCTGACGCTGCTCTCTCTCGACGACGTCGACCGGTTCGACGAGGCCCCCGAGACGGGCGCGACGTTCGAGGAGAACGCGCTCGCCAAGGCGCGCGACGCGTACCGCGCCACCGGTATCGCCGCGCTGGCCGACGACTCCGGTATCGAGGTCGACGCGCTCAACGGCATGCCCGGGGTGCTGTCGGCCCGGTGGTCGGGCGTCCACGGTCAGGACGAATCGAACACCGCATTGCTGCTCGGGCAGCTGCGCGACGTCCCGGGTGAGCGGCGCGGCGGCGGATTCGTCTCGGCCTGCGCGCTGGTCAGCGACCGGGGTGAGGTGGTGGTGCGCGGCGTCTGGCGTGGAGCGATCGTCGATGCGCCCCGGGGCGACGGTGGCTTCGGCTATGACCCGGTGTTCCTGCCGGACGGTTCGGACCGCACCGCCGCCGAGTTGACGCCCGAGGAGAAGGACGCCGTCTCGCACCGCGGGCGTGCGCTGGCTCAGCTGGTGCCGGAGCTGCGCGCACTGGCCTGACCGGTTCGAGTTTTAGATAGACAACCTAATGGGTAGCATCCCCGTCGTGAATCGACAGGCGACGACCCATCCCGGTGTGCTCGTCGCCGTGTTGTCCGCCGCGGGCATCAGCGTGTCGTTGATGCAGACGCTGATCATCCCGCTCATCCCGGTGCTGCCCACACTCCTGAAGACCAGTGCGGACAATGCGTCGTGGGCCATCACCGCGACCCTGCTGACTGCGGCGGTCGCGACCCCGCTGTTCGGCCGGCTCGGCGACATCTACGGGCCCAAGCCGATCCTGATGCTGTGTGCGGCGCTGCTGACCGCCGGTTCGGTGGTCGCCGCGGTGAGCGACTCGCTACTCCCGGTGATCGTCGGGCGCGGCCTGCAGGGCTTCGGCATGCCGATCATCCCCCTGGGTATCAGCGTGTTGCGCGCGGCGGTCCCGCCGCAGCAGGTCGGCACGGCGATGGGTCTGATGAGCGCGTCGCTCGGGGTCGGGGGTGCGCTCGGCCTGCCGCTGTCGGCGGTGATCGCCGAGAACTTCAGCTGGCACGTCCTGTTCTGGTTCGCCGCCGGCCTGGGCGCGGCCGCGTTGGTGGCCTTCGCGGCGCTCATCCCGGCCGTGGACGCGCGCAGCCCCGACCGCGTGGACGTGGTCGGGGCGCTCGGACTGGCCGGTGGTCTGGTGACCCTGTTGCTGGGCATCTCGAAGGGCCAGACGTGGGGATGGTCCAGTGCCGCAACGCTGAGCATGTTCGTCGCCTCGCCGGTGATCTTCGTGCTGTTCGGTTGGTGGCAGTTGCGCGCCCGCTCGCCGATCGTCGATCTGCGTACCACGGCGCGCCGGCCCGTGCTGACGACGAACCTGGCCTCGGTCGGCGTCGGCTTCGGGCTCTTCGCGCTCTCCCTGGTTGCCCCGCAGGTGCTGGAGTTGCCGGAGCAGACCGGCTACGGGCTCGGCCAGTCGATGCTGCACACCGGCCTGTGGATGGCGCCCGGCGGGTTGGCCATGATGGTGTCCGCCCCGCTCGCGGCCCGGATCGCGGCGCGGCGCGGACCCCGCTCGACGCTGGTCGCCGGATGCGCGATCATCGCCGCGTCCTACGTCGGCGGGCTGTGGTTGCTGGACAGTCCCATCGAGGTGCTGATGCTCAATGTCCTGGTCAGCGTCGGGGTCGGGTTCGCCTTCGCATCGCTGCCCGCGCTGATCAACGCGGCGGTGCCGGTGACCGAGACGGCGGCGGCCAACGGGATCAACGCGTTGGCTCGCTCACTGGGCACGTCGATCTCCAGTGCGGTGATGGGTGCGGTGCTCGCCGGGATGACGACGTCGTTCGCCGGCCAGCTCGTGCCGTCGCTGGCCGGCTTCCACGCGGCGCTGATGATCGCCGCCTGTGCGGCCGCCCTGGCCGGGGTGATCGCGCTGATGATCCCGCAGCCGAGCTCCGATTCCGCGCCGGGCGTCGCCGACTCGGTCGGAGAACTCGTCAGATCCCGTACCGCTCCTTGAACACGCGGCTCTGCCGCTGCTCGACGATGATGCCGAGCAGTGGGATGGTGCCGGCCAGCAGGATGCCGACCGTCTTGGCGATCGGCCAGCGGACCTTCACCGCCAGATTCGCGGTCACGAGCAGATAGGCGAAATACACCCAGCCGTGGATGGGCGCGACCAGCCACAGGAAGGGCCAGTCGACCTTGACGATGTATTTGAGCACCATCTCGGCGCACAGCACGATGAGCCAGATGCCGGTGGCCCAGGCGAGCACCCGGTAGTTGCGGACGGCCTTGCGGATCGTCTCGATCGACACGCCCGCGGGCGTCGGCGATGCGGTCATGAGGGGGTTCTGCCTTCGTTGTCGGCTTCGGCGAGGTTCGCCAGATATGCGTTGTACTCGCGCAGTGCCGGGTCGTCGGCCCCGTCGTCGGGAGTCCGGGTGATGGTCGGCCGCTCGGGCAGCAGGCCGGCCGGCAGTTCGGTCACCTCATCGGCCCGGCGCGGTTCGGGCGGCGATTCCTCGTAGCGGACGAACTTGAAATACGCGTAGAAGCAGAAGACCGCGAACGCCGGCCACTGCAGTGCGTAGCCCAGGTTCTGGAAGCTACCCGAGGTCGACTCCCAACGGGTCCACTGCCACCAGGCCAGCGCCAGGCAGCCGGCCGCGGCGACCACGACCAGCATGATGAGCGCAGGCCTCCTACGCCGTGTAGTGGACACGCTCCCACGGTACCGCCTGGTCCGCGGCCGCAGCGCCCACCACCGCGCGGGCGGTAAGGTGGGCTCGCCTCGCGGGCGTGGTGGAATTGGCAGACACCCGGGCTTTAGGTGCCCGTGTTCGAAAGAGCGTGAGGGTTCGAGTCCCTCCGCCCGCACTTGATCCGATCGTTGTTCCGCATGCTGCTGGGCGTCATGCTCGGCTACGCCGGTGTCGCGCATCTGAGCTTCGCCCGCACCGAGTTCCAGGCGCAGGTGCCCGGATGGCTCCCGCTCGACGCCGATTTCGTCGTCCTCGCCTCGGGTGTGGTGGAGATCGTCCTCGGTGCGGCGCTGGTCCTGCTCGGCCGCTGGCGGGTTGCGCTCGGGTGGCTCGCCGCGGCGTTCTTCGTGGCGGTCTTCCCCGGCAACATCTCGCAGTTCGTCACGCACACCGACGCGTTCGGTCTGGACTCCGATCGAGCGCGGGCGATCCGGTTGCTGTTCCAACCGCTGTTGGTGATCTGGGCCCTGTGGGCGACCGGGGCATGGGCGGCGTGGCGGCGCCCTGACACCGGAAGCGCATGATGGACCGATGGCCGATCGGGATCGCGACGACGAGGGCCGGCCGCGCAACACCCGCCCCCGCGACGCGTTGGGCCGTCCGCTGCCGCCGGGCAGCACCGGCGTCGACCGTATTCCCGACGACCTCCACCTCGCGCCCGCCGAATCGCTGACCTACGCCCAGGAACTCCTCGACGGCGGCCGGGCTTTCCACGCCCATGAAGTGCTCGAGGCGGCCTGGAAGGACGGTCCGGCGGGGGAGAAGCCGCTGTGGCAGGGGCTGGCCCAGTTGATGGTCGGCATCACCCACATCCAGCGGGGCAACCGTCGCGGCGCGCGCACCCTGCTGAGCCGTGGAGCCGAGCGGATCGCACCGTACCGGTCGGCGGGCCCGTATCGCATCGACGTCTCCGGGCTGATCGACCACGCGACGGCGCTCGTCGCCGCCCTCGACGCAGGCGCCGACATCGACGCCGCGCGGCTACGGCCCCGGCTGGTCGACACCAACTGCTAAGCGCCCTGCTCAACGGCCGCTTATGCGGGTAAGTCCGGGTAGCGTCTCACCGTCATGGAGGACAACACGGCCCGTGGCGCCGCGGTGCGCAAAGCCATCACCGGCGCGTCCATCGGCAACGCCGTCGAGTGGTTCGACTTCGCCATCTATGGCTTCCTGGCCACCTTCATCGCCGCGAACTTCTTCCCGTCCGGTGACGACACCGCCGCCCTGCTCAACACTTTCGCGATCTTCGCCGCGGCGTTTCTGGTCCGCCCGCTGGGTGGATTCGTCTTCGGACCGCTCGGTGACCGCATCGGTCGCCAGAAGGTGCTCGCCGTGGTCATCCTGCTGATGTCGGCCGCCACACTCGGCATCGGCCTGCTGCCCACCTACGCGACCATCGGTGTCGCGGCGCCGCTGCTGCTGTTGCTACTGCGCTGTGTGCAGGGCTTCTCCGCAGGCGGCGAATACGGCGGTGGTGCAGTCTATCTCGCTGAATACGCCCGCGACGGCAGGCGCGGGTTGACCGTGACGTTCATCGCCTGGTCCGGGGTGCTCGGGTTCCTGCTCGGATCGGTGACCGTCACCCTGCTACAGGCGCTGCTGCCCGCCGAGGCGATGGAGAGCTACGGCTGGCGCATCCCTTTCCTCATCGCCGCACCGCTGGGGCTGGTCGGTCTCTACATCCGTCTGCGCTTGGATGACACGCCGCAGTTCGAGGCACTCAGCCGGGCCGACCACGTCGCCACCTCGCCGCTACGTGAGGCCACGACCACGGCCTGGCGGCCGATCCTGCAGGTGATCGGGCTGTTCATCGTGTTCAACGTCGGCTACTACGTGGTGTTCACCTTCCTGCCCACGTACTTCATCAGGACGCTGCAGTTCAGCAAGACGGTGTCGTTCGTGTCGATCACGCTGGCGAGTCTGGTCGCGCTGGTGCTGATCCTCCCGCTGGCGACGCTGTCGGACCGGGTGGGCCGACGGCCGCTGCTCCTCGGCGGGGCGGCGGCCTACATCGTCCTGGCCTATCCGCTGTTCGTCTTGCTGAACTCGGGGTCGGTGGTCGCCGCGGTCGCCGCGCACTGCCTCCTCGCCGCGATCGAGTCGGTGTACGTGTCGGCGGCGGTGACCGCGGGCGTGGAGCTGTTCGCGACGCGGGTCCGCTACAGCGGGTTCTCGATCGGCTACAACATCTCGGTGGCCGCGTTCGGCGGCACCACCCCGTACGTGGTGACCTGGCTGACCTCGACGTCCGGCAACCGACTCGCGCCGGCGCTGTATCTGAGCGTCGCGGCCGTCGTATCGCTGGGCGCGCTGCTCACCGTGGCCGAGACCGCCGGCCGGCCGCTGGCCACGACGGGCGGGGTGGACGTGCGACGATGATTCGGTGAGCGCCAGGGGATCGGCCCGGCCGACCAAGGCCGACGTGGCCCGACTGGCCGGGGTGTCGACAGCCACCGTCAGTTATGTGCTCAACAACGTTGCCTCGCAACGTATTTCCACTCGGACCCGCGACGCGGTCCGCGATGCCGCGAGAACGCTGGGATACCGTCCAAACCTCGCGGCGCGAAATCTGGCGGTGGGCGGCAGCGGCGTCGTGCTCTACATCGTGCCACGGCTGTCCCTCGGTGAGCTCCTCATGGAGGTGGGCAGCCGGCTGACCACCGCCCTGGCTCGGCACGGCATCGTGTTGTCGCTGCAGTTCGAGACTGACGACGACCGCAACGTCGTCGACGCCATCAACGATCTCAACCCACTGGCGGTCGCCGGCGTCTTCCCCCTGACCGGGCCGGCACGGGCCGCCGCCGACGCGGCCGGGATCCCGCAGATCCACCTCGGCAGTGCCCAGCTGCGTGCACTCGGCGAACTCCACCTGTCGATCGGCGAACTTCGGATCAAGCATCTCGTCTCCCGCGGTCACCGGCGCATCGCGTTCGCCTATTCGGATGTCCCGCAACTGCGGGCGCTGGGCGACTACTGGCTCGAGGGGCTGCGCATCGCCGCGCGGCGGCGCGGGCTGCCCGAACTGGCGGTCGACACCCTCATCAGTGACGGCGCCAACGCCGCAGTCGTGGTGTCCCGGTGGGTGGCCGATGACGTGACCGCCGTCTGCGCCCAGAGCGACGAGACGGCGTTCGTGGCCCTGCACGGTGTGCGCGAGGCGGGACTGCGGTGCCCGGCCGATCTCGCCGTCCTCGGTGTGGACGCCCGGCCGCTGGGCGCGGTCGCCGGCCCACCGCTGAGTTCGGTCGCCTTCGACGCGGAGGTGATCGTCGACGTCGCGGTTGCGGCGATGATGACGGCCCTGGGGCTACCGGCCGAGCCGGAATCCAGCCCGGGTGACGTCGCGAGGCTGATTCAGCGCGCCTCCACCTGAGGATTACATTCGAGCCCGCTGATGTCACTATTATCGTGCACTTACGCGTGTAATCTCTGCGCGGAGAGAGGTGATAGCCGTGACCGTGAGCGCCAGCCCCGACATCTACTTCGATCCCTACGATGTGGAACTGAACGCCGATCCGTACCCGATGTTCAAGCGGCTGCGGGAAGAGGCGCCGCTGTACTACAACACCCAGCACGACTTCTTCGCCGTCAGTCGCTACGCCGACGTATGCGAAGCGCTGGTCGATCACGAGACCTACAGTTCGGCGCGCGGTGCGATCGTCGAACTGATCAAAGCCAACATCGACATTCCGCCTGGCACGGTGATCTTCGAGGACCCGCCGATCCACGACGTGCACCGCAAGCTGCTGGCGCGAATGTTCACCCCGCGCAAGGTCAACGCGCTGGAACCGAGAATCCGAGAGTTCTGCGCGCAGAGCCTCGATCCGCTGGTCGGGTCCGGCGGCTTCGACTTCATCGCCGACTTCGGCGCGCAGATGCCGATGAAGGTGATCAGTTCACTGCTGGGCATCCCGGAGGACGACCAGGAGATGATCCGCGACTATGGCAACGCCCAGCTGCGCACCCAGGCGGGCAAGCCGATGGCCGCCGCCGAACGGGGCATGGTGGCCGGTGAGGTGTTCGAGGCATACATCGACTGGCGTACTGACCACCCGTCCGACGACATCATGACCGACCTGCTCAACGTGGTCTTCACCGACGAGAACGGCGTCGAACGCCGGCTGCGTCGCGACGAGCTCCTCGTCTACCTCAACGTCGTCGCCGGCGCCGGCAACGAGACGACCACCCGGCTGATCGGCTGGGCGGCCAAGGTGCTCGCCGAACATCCCGAGCAGCGCCGCGAACTGGTCGACAATCCGGCGTTGATCCCCTTGGCGGTCGAGGAGTTGCTGCGCTTCGAGCCGCCCGCTCCGCACGTGGCCCGTTACGTCACCCGCGACGTCGACGTCCACGGACAGACGGTGCCGGCGGGCAGTGTGATGATGATGCTCATCGGCGCGGCCGTCCGCGATCATCGGCAGTTCCCGCCGGACGGCGACGTCTTCGACATCCACCGCGAACCGCGTCAGCATCTCGCGTTCAGCGTCGGCACGCACTACTGCCTCGGTTCGGCGCTGGCGCGGCTGGAGGGCCGCATCGCGCTGGAGGAGATCCTCAAGCGGTTCCCCGAGTGGGACGTCGACCTCGCCAACGCCAGAATCTCACCGACATCGACTGTGCGAGGCTGGGATTCGATGCCTGCGGTGTTGCGGTGACCAGCGTCGAGCTCGCCGTCCCGCGGGACTGGGAGGAGATCACCCCGCAATGGATGACCGCGGCGCTGTCGAAGCGACACCCCGATGTGGTCGTCGACGCGGTCACCGTCGAATTGCGTGACGACGGGACCAACCGGCGGGCCCGGCTGGGGCTGACCTATGCGACGGGCGACGGTCCCGCGACGGTTTTCGTCAAGGCGGTCGATCCGGCGCATCGGGATCTGGTGCGCCTGACCAGTGGGCTGTTCCATGAACCGCGACTGTTCACCTCAGGTGTCGAACTGCCGCTGGAACATCCGACGGTCTACGCCGCGCTGATCGATGAACAGGCCGAGGACTTCATCCTGGTCATGGAAGATCTGACCGCCCGCGGCGCTGATCCGCGCGACGCCACCCGACCGCTGACCGTCGAACAGGCCGCCACCGGGGTGCGTGGTCTGGCACGGATGCACGGCCGATTCTGGGGGCGGGTCACCGATGACCCGGCGCTCGGCTGGCTGGAACCCTTCGTCCCGTGGGACGGTATGGGAGCCGCGCCGCTGCAGGAGGCGCTCAACCGCCTCGGTGACGTCGCCCCCGACGAGGTCATGTCACTGACCATCGAGCGGCTGATCGACGGGATCTGGAAGCCCTACATCACCACGCTGACCAGCACCACACAGACGCTGCTGCACGGGGATCCACACATCGGCAACACGTACCTGCTGCCGTCGGATGAGGTGGGGTTCCTGGACTGGCAGGTCGCCCGGCGGGGCAACTGGTCGCTGGATCTGGGTTATTTCCTCCAGGGCGCATTGACCATCGCGGACCGCCGCTCGGCCGAACGGCAGCTGATCGAGGAGTACCGCGACGCGCTGGACCTGCCCGCCGCCGAGATCCCCTCCCTCGACGACATCTGGCTGCGCTACCGGGCGTCGGTCGCACACGGACTGACGTTGTGGCTGTGCACCGCCAGCGCGGGCGAACTATGGCAGCGGCCGGATATCGCCGTCGCACTGGCGCAACGGTATTCAGCCGCTTACGCCGATCTGCACACCGCCGAGGCGATCACCGACATCACCGGTTAGCGCAGCATTCAGACTTGCCTGCGCAACGGCCGTCGCGAGGTCTCCCGCATGGTCAGGATCGTCGCCAACGAGATCACCGCGGCGACGATCACGTAGTAGGCGGGCGCGAGCGGGTTGCCGGTGCGGTCGGTCAGCCACGTCGCGACGTAGGGTGCGGTTCCACCGAACAGCGCGACCGAGGCGTTGTAGCCGATCGAATAGCCGCTGGAGCGCACCTTGGTGGCGAACAGTTCGGCGCCCGCCGCGAGCGAGGTCGAGACGAACAGCGCCTCCAGCGCGGCCAGCCCCGCGTGCCCGGCCACCGCTGCCGGCAGCGACCCGGAGGTCAGCAGCAGGAACAGTGGGTAGGCGAACACCGCGAAAGCTGTTGCACCGCAGATGAGCACGGGCTTGCGCCCGATGCGGTCCGACAGCGCGCCCAGCGGGAGGATCAGTACCAGACCGACCACACTGGCCACGGTGATCGAGATGAACGCGTCGGTCTTCGAAAATCCCAGGGTCTCGGTGAAATAGCTGGGCAGGAAGGTGTACACCGTGTAGAAGCCGACGTTGTGGATGACCACCAGACCGGCGATCTGCAGGATCGGTCTCCACGACGTGGTGACCGCGTCGCGCAACGGTGACGTCGACACCTCACCTGATTCCCGCAACTGTTCGAATTCCGGCGTGTCACCCAGACGCAGCCTGATGTAGAGGCCGACGCCGCCGAGCGCCCCGGCGAGCAGGAACGGGATTCGCCAGCCGTAGGCGTCCATCGCCGATTCGCTGAGCATCGCCTCGAGCGCCGTGACGGTGATCGAGCCGAGCAGGAATCCGATGACGACCGACCACACCAGGAAGGACACCACGAAGCCGCGGTGGCGGTCGGGCGCGTATTCGGCGAGAAAGCAGGCGCCGCTGCCGTATTCGCCGCCGGCGGAAAACCCCTGCAGACAGCGCAGCAGAAGCAGCAGGATCGGCGCGAACACCCCGATGGTGTCGTAGCTGGGCACCAGACCGATGGCCAGCGTCGAACCCGACATCAGCAGGATCACCAGGGCGAGCACCCGCTGGCGGCCGATGCGGTCGCCGAGCGGGCCGAAGAAGAAACCGCCGAGCGGCCGCATGAAGAAGGCGGCGGCGAAGATGGCGAAGGTGTTGAGCAGCGCCGCGGTGTCATCGCCGGAAGGGAAGAACTTGTCGGCGATGTAGGAGGCGAGAAAGCCGTAGATGGCGAAGTCGAACCATTCCACGGTGTTACCGACCGACGCGCCACGGATCGCTCGGCGCAGTTCGGCTGGTGGGGCGTCGCGGCGCTTACTTCCTTCGGCGATGGTCATGGCAGCTCCCCGGATGGTGTGAAGCTGTGCATTCCCGATCGCGCCGGGAAATCAACATCCCGGCGCGTCAGCTGCTCAGTCGCTGGCTGGCAGTGGCTTGGCCTCCTTGAGGCTCAGCGCAGTCCCGCCGACCGACAGCGTGCCCTGACCGGCCTTGGTGACCAGGACCTCCGCGCCGCTTTCGTCGACGTAGCGCTTACCCATCACGGATCCGCCGCCGAAGGCCGGGTCCAGCGCGACATCGTCGGACTTCGGTGCGTCCAGCGCGACCATCGGCACCCCGCCGGCCCGTAGGTCGTCGAGGCTGTCGGCGCTGCGCACGACGATCACCTGGGTGTCGCACACCTGACTCTGCAGGCGCGTGCCGTTCTTGATCATGCGGGCTCCTTCGTGGGTTCGTCGGCGGCGGCGTGCAATTCTCGGATCAGCTCGCGGCGCAAGACTTTACCGGTGGCATTGGTGGGCAGTTCTTCGCGGAAGACCACCCGGTCGGGGGTCCGCGAGCCACGCAGGTGCCTGCGTACGTGACGACGCAGATCGTCGGCGTCGGGCGACGCGCCGGGGCGGGGCACCACGACGGCGACGATGATCTGTCCCCATTCGGGGTCCTCGGGTCCGACCACCGCGACGTCGCGGACGTCCGGATGCTCCACGAGGACGTCCTCGATCTCGGCCGGTGCGATGTTCTCTCCGCCCCGGATGATCGTGTCGTCGAACCGGCCGCCGATGAACAGGTAGCCGTCCGCATCCAGGGCGGCGACATCCTTGGTCGGAAACCAGCCCTCGGCGTCGAGCACTGAGCCGATCTCGGTGTAGCGCCCGGAGACCTGATCGCCGCGCACGAACAGCTCACCGGTCTGCCCCGGCCCCAGGACCGTCCCGTCCTCGGCGCGGATCTGCACCTCGACGCCCGGTACCACCTGGCCCACCGATCCGAGCCGTCGGATCACCGCATCCTCGTCGGAGTCCAGTGCGGCACGGTGATCCTCCGGGCCGAGCACCGCGATCGTGGAGCTGGTCTCGGTGAGCCCGTAGGCATTGACGAAGCCCACCCCCGGCAGCAGTTCCAGAGCCCTGCGTACCAGCGGCAGCGCCACCTTCGACCCGCCGTAGGCCAGGTTGCGCAGCGTGGGCAGCGCGACCGGCTCGTGGGCCAGCGCGGTCACGATCCGGTCGAGCATGGTGGGCACCACGGTCGCGGTGGTGACCCCCTCGCTGCGGACCAGCCGGATCCACTCGCGGGCGTCGAAGTGGCGCAGGTACACCATCTTCCGACCGGCGTACAGATTCGACATCGCCGCCCCGACGCCCGCGATGTGGTACGGCGGTACACAGATCAGCGCGGCGTCGGCGGGGTCGGCGGAGGCGAATTCGACGGTTCCGGTGACGTAGCTGGTGAGGTTGTTGTGCGTCAGCTCGACGGCTTTGGGTCGCGATGTGGTGCCGGAGGTGAACAACACCACCGCGACAGCGTCGGGGTCGGCGAATTCGGCGGCCGGCTCGGCCTGCCGTGCGGCGGTGAGGAAGTCAGCGGAGTCGATGACGGGCCGTCCGGACCCGGCGACCATGTCGCGGTACTCGGTGTCGGCGATCACCAGCGGATCCGGCAGCCGCCCGATCAGCTCACTCAGGCCCTCGGCGCTCAGGCGGTAGTTCAGCGGAGTGAAGGGGACCGCCGCGCGCGCGGAGGCGAAGATGAGCAGTGGCAGCAGCGCACCGCCGGTGCCGACGTAGACGACATGCGCCGCTCCGGAGCCGGCGATGGCACCGGCTCCGCCGTCGGCCAGCGTGCTCAGCTCGTCTGTGCTCAGCCGTAGATCGTCGCAAACCACGGCCGTGCGGTCGGGCCCGGCCGACACCGCCATCTCCAGCAGCAGCGAGATACTCATACCCCGGCCGCTGCCTTGTCCACGTTCACTTCCACGCCCTTGTCCACGTATTCGTCGACGAAGATGTCGAGGGTCGGACGGTCGCCGCCGCCGTAGCGGGCGAGGTCCGTCACGCCGGCCTCGGTCAGCACCGCGGAGTCGATGTAGCACCGTCCGGTCGCTTCCCGGGCGGGGCGCGACAGCACCTCGACTGCGGCGTCGGCCATGATCTCAGGGCTCCTCGCCGACTCGAGCGCCTGCTGCCCGTCGGCCATGTTCGCCACGGCGGAGGTGGCGATGTAGGTCTCGGGCCACAGGCAGTTGCAGGCGATACCGGCGTCGCGGTACTCCTCGGCCCAGCCCAGCGTCAGCAGCGTCATGCCGTATTTGGACAGGGTGTAGGCCGGATGCGCGCCGAGCCAGTGCGGGCTGGTGTTCAGCGGCGGCGCCAGGGTCAGCACATGCGGATTCGAGGACGCGCGAAGGTGGGGCAGCGCCGCCTGGGTCAGCAGAAAGGTCCCGCGCACATTGATGTCCATCATCAGGTCGAACTTCTTGACCCTGAGGTGTTCGGTCGTCTCCGTGGCGATGGCGCTGGCGTTGTTCACCACGATGTCCACCCCGCCGAAGTGTTCGACGGCCGTGTCGACGGCGCGCTGCACATCGTCTTCCTCGCGGACGTCGCCCACCACGGCGACGGCCCGGCCGCCTACGGCCTCGATCTCGGCGACCGCGGTATGCACGGTGCCCGGCAGCTTGGGATGGGGTTCGGCCGTCTTGGCCAGCAGAACGATTTCGGCACCGGCCTTGGCGGCGCCGAGCGCGATGGCCAGTCCGATGCCGCGGCTGCCCCCGGACACCACCAGGGTGCGGTCGGACAGCGCTCGCTGGCCGGACGCCCCGTTTTCGCTGGGCAATGGACCTCCTCGACTCGCCCTCGATGGTATTGCCATTCTCATTATCTGCAAGTGGCGTAATCACCGATTGTGTCGCACCGCTCGTCGAGGTGAAACGCGGGGTCGACCGCACCGTGCCCCGGTCGCCGCGGTCCCATCCGGCACCGGCTCCTAGCGGGCGTTTCCCTGTAAGCGGTATTGGCATTCTCATTTTTTGCAAGTACGTTATCCATCGATGAGCGACCTCGTGCAGACCTCCTCGGGCATACCGCTCGAACCCGTGTACGGGCCGGGCGATCGCGAACACGAACCGCCGGCGCCCGGCGCCTATCCGTTCACCCGGGGCAACTTCGCGTCCGGGTACCGCGGCAAGCTGTGGACGTTCCGGCAGTATTCCGGGTTCGGCACTGCCGAAGAGTCGAATCGCCGATACCGCTACCTGCTGGATCAGGGTGGCACCGGGCTTTCGGTGGCACTGGATCTGCCGACCCAGTGCGGCTACGACTCCGACGATCCGGAGTACGGCGAAGAGGTGGGCC